>NZ_OZ409832.1:2500-237500 GCF_979258075.1 Pseudomonas sp. AC193
AGATTGCTTGGGGTTATATGGTCAAGTGAAGAAGCGCATACGGTGGATGCCTTGGCAGTCAGAGGCGATGAAAGACGTGGTAGCCTGCGAAAAGCTTCGGGGAGTCGGCAAACAGACTTTGATCCGGAGATGTCTGAATGGGGGAACCCAGCCATCATAAGATGGTTATCTTGTACTGAATACATAGGTGCAAGAGGCGAACCAGGGGAACTGAAACATCTAAGTACCCTGAGGAAAAGAAATCAACCGAGATTCCCTTAGTAGTGGCGAGCGAACGGGGACTAGCCCTTAAGTGGCTTTGAGATTAGCGGAACGCTCTGGAAAGTGCGGCCATAGTGGGTGATAGCCCTGTACGCGAAAATCTCTTAGTCATGAAATCGAGTAGGACGGAGCACGAGAAACTTTGTCTGAATATGGGGGGACCATCCTCCAAGGCTAAATACTACTGACTGACCGATAGTGAACTAGTACCGTGAGGGAAAGGCGAAAAGAACCCCGGAGAGGGGAGTGAAATAGATCCTGAAACCGTATGCGTACAAGCAGTGGGAGCAGACTTTGTTCTGTGACTGCGTACCTTTTGTATAATGGGTCAGCGACTTATTTTCAGTGGCGAGCTTAACCGAATAGGGGAGGCGTAGCGAAAGCGAGTCTTAATAGGGCGTCTAGTCGCTGGGAATAGACCCGAAACCGGGCGATCTATCCATGGGCAGGTTGAAGGTTGGGTAACACTAACTGGATGACCGAACCGACTACCGTTGAAAAGTTAGCGGATGACCTGTGGATCGGAGTGAAAGGCTAATCAAGCTCGGAGATAGCTGGTTCTCCTCGAAAGCTATTTAGGTAGCGCCTCATGTATCACTGTAGGGGGTAGAGCACTGTTTCGGCTAGGGGGTCATCCCGACTTACCAAACCGATGCAAACTCCGAATACCTACAAGTGCCGAGCATGGGAGACACACGGCGGGTGCTAACGTCCGTCGTGAAAAGGGAAACAACCCAGACCGTCAGCTAAGGTCCCAAAGTTATGGTTAAGTGGGAAACGATGTGGGAAGGCTTAGACAGCTAGGAGGTTGGCTTAGAAGCAGCCACCCTTTAAAGAAAGCGTAATAGCTCACTAGTCGAGTCGGCCTGCGCGGAAGATGTAACGGGGCTCAAACCATACACCGAAGCTACGGGTATCACCTTCGGGTGATGCGGTAGAGGAGCGTTCTGTAAGCCTGTGAAGGTGAGTTGAGAAGCTTGCTGGAGGTATCAGAAGTGCGAATGCTGACATGAGTAACGACAATGGGTGTGAAAAACACCCACGCCGAAAGACCAAGGTTTCCTGCGCAACGTTAATCGACGCAGGGTTAGTCGGTCCCTAAGGCGAGGCTGAAAAGCGTAGTCGATGGAAAACAGGTTAATATTCCTGTACTTCTGGTTATTGCGATGGAGGGACGGAGAAGGCTAGGCCAGCTTGGCGTTGGTTGTCCAAGTTTAAGGTGGTAGGCTGAGATCTTAGGTAAATCCGGGATCTTAAGGCCGAGAGCTGATGACGAGTGTTCTTTTAGAACACGAAGTGGTTGATGCCATGCTTCCAAGAAAAGCTTCTAAGCTTCAGGTAACCAGGAACCGTACCCCAAACCGACACAGGTGGTTGGGTAGAGAATACCAAGGCGCTTGAGAGAACTCGGGTGAAGGAACTAGGCAAAATGGCACCGTAACTTCGGGAGAAGGTGCGCCGGTGAGGGTGAAGGACTTGCTCCGTAAGCTCATGCCGGTCGAAGATACCAGGCCGCTGCGACTGTTTATTAAAAACACAGCACTCTGCAAACACGAAAGTGGACGTATAGGGTGTGACGCCTGCCCGGTGCCGGAAGGTTAATTGATGGGGTTAGCTAACGCGAAGCTCTTGATCGAAGCCCCGGTAAACGGCGGCCGTAACTATAACGGTCCTAAGGTAGCGAAATTCCTTGTCGGGTAAGTTCCGACCTGCACGAATGGCGTAACGATGGCGGCGCTGTCTCCACCCGAGACTCAGTGAAATTGAAATCGCTGTGAAGATGCAGTGTATCCGCGGCTAGACGGAAAGACCCCGTGAACCTTTACTATAGCTTTGCACTGGACTTTGAATTTGCTTGTGTAGGATAGGTGGGAGGCTTTGAAGCGTGGACGCCAGTTCGCGTGGAGCCAACCTTGAAATACCACCCTGGCAACTTTGAGGTTCTAACTCAGGTCCGTTATCCGGATCGAGGACAGTGTATGGTGGGTAGTTTGACTGGGGCGGTCTCCTCCTAAAGAGTAACGGAGGAGTACGAAGGTGCGCTCAGACCGGTCGGAAATCGGTCGTAGAGTATAAAGGCAAAAGCGCGCTTGACTGCGAGACAGACACGTCGAGCAGGTACGAAAGTAGGTCTTAGTGATCCGGTGGTTCTGTATGGAAGGGCCATCGCTCAACGGATAAAAGGTACTCCGGGGATAACAGGCTGATACCGCCCAAGAGTTCATATCGACGGCGGTGTTTGGCACCTCGATGTCGGCTCATCACATCCTGGGGCTGAAGCCGGTCCCAAGGGTATGGCTGTTCGCCATTTAAAGTGGTACGCGAGCTGGGTTTAGAACGTCGTGAGACAGTTCGGTCCCTATCTGCCGTGGACGTTTGAGATTTGAGAGGGGCTGCTCCTAGTACGAGAGGACCGGAGTGGACGAACCTCTGGTGTTCCGGTTGTCACGCCAGTGGCATTGCCGGGTAGCTATGTTCGGAATAGATAACCGCTGAAAGCATCTAAGCGGGAAACTAGCCTCAAGATGAGATCTCACTGGAACCTTGAGTTCCCTGAAGGGCCGTCGAAGACTACGACGTTGATAGGTTGGGTGTGTAAGCGCTGTGAGGCGTTGAGCTAACCAATACTAATTGCCCGTGAGGCTTGACCATATAACACCCAAGCAATTTGACTACTCGAAAGAGCATCAGATTGCGGTGTGTGAAGACGAAACGAACCGAAAGTTCGATGTTCACAAAACACCGAAAGCTATCACATACCCAATTTGCTGAAGCGAGGCCATCTGGTCACGATTCAGTACCCGAATTTCTTGACGACCATAGAGCGTTGGAACCACCTGATCCCATCCCGAACTCAGCAGTGAAACGATGCATCGCCGATGGTAGTGTGGGGTTTCCCCATGTGAGAGTAGGTCATCGTCAAGATTGAATTCCGAAACCCCAATTGCGAAAGCAGTTGGGGTTTTGTTTTGCCCGCAGGAAAGTCACCGAAAGAGTTTTTAACAAGACAATGGACAGGCGCCACCCAGCGCGCCGCAACCTGACAGGCCGAAGTGAGCTAGCAGCGAGCGAATTAACAGGTGAGTGTCTTTCTGGCAGGCATTAAAAAGCCGGCTTGTGGCCGGCTTCTCGGGGACTGGCTTGGTTCATTTTTGGTAAACCGCGCCAGCCTTCAAAACGTACACCCGGATCTTGCGTCCGGCTGTGGGACTTGGTCAGAGGTTGGTCTGCCGCGTCGGGCGCTATCAGAACCGTAGGGCGGGTCGATGCGCAAATGTGGGGCGAAGGATACTGATTTTTACCGCAGATTCCCAGGCCGAAGTGCGGATTAGAGCTGTCAAAGCATCAGAAATAGCGTTGTGCACTGACGATCATTAGAGAAACGGCACCACAGGCCGACGCTTGCTCAGTGTCGACCACCAGAACACCCAGCCCAGAATATGAATCCGCTGCTCGTCCAGTTGCGCTGCACGGAAGATCTCGTCCGGGTACTCGGCACTGTTGTGGCTACGCAGGCGCAAGCCATTGCCCGGCATGCGATGCAGATACTTGATGCGCAACATCCCGTCGTGTTCGATCGCATAGATCTCGCCATCGACGACCTGAGTCAGTCCTCGATCAATGGCAACGATGGATCCGTCTTCGATTCGCTCGGCCATGCTGTTGCCGATCATGCGTGCACAGATAGCGTCAGAGTGTTTTATTTCAAGTTGATCCAGCTGTGCGCGAAGCAGGCGGATGGATTGATCCGTATCTTCGATGACGTGTGTTTTGCCGGTATCGGTGAGAGGTTTCTCATTGAAAAACACCAGGTCAATGTCGTTGGGATCAATGACCGTATAGACGCCGCGCACAGATTGGGCGTCGAAGGTGTCGCCATTGCTGGCAGGGGCATGGAGACGTGGCGACTCCTTGTGGCCCTCCCCAGTTTTCAGCCATTCGCTGTTCACGGACAGCAGGCGTGAGACCTCTTCCATGCGATACGCCGGGACGCCCCGGGTGTACCAGTTGTGGACATTTTGGGCTTCCGTGCCCCAGAACTTTGCGAATCCCGTGGTGGAGATGTTCGCTGCTTCCAGGAGTGCCTTGAATCTTGGACCGCTCGTGTTCTTTCTCATAAACACGGAGTCTACGGCCGTGCCAGAGCGGTTTGAATAAACCGGGCGTTCAAAAGCAGGCTGAATTTTACGACGGGATGTAAGACGTTCTTGTGGGAAATTAAACAGGTCACAACAATATCAAGAGAGCGATAAACAGCCTGTTTAAGCGGCTGGTTCACGTCGATAAAAAAACCCCGGATATCCGGGGTTTTCTTCAAGCATCACCCGAGTCGAAGCGTCTTAGCCTTTGTAGGCTGCAACCGACTTGGTGATTGCTTCGCGGGCGGCGTCTGCACCAGCCCAGCCTTCGATCTTGACCCATTTGCCTTTTTCGAGATCTTTGTAGTTCGCGAAGAAGTGCTCGATCTGCTGGATCAGCAGAGGCGGCAGGTCGGTGTATTCCTTAACGTCCACGTACAGCTGGGACAGCTTGTCGTGTGGCACTGCGATGACTTTGGCATCGCCGCCGCCGTCGTCGGTCATGTTCAGGATGCCAACCGGACGTGCACGGATAACCGAGCCTGGCGCAACCGGGTAAGGGGTTACAACCAGCACGTCGAGGGGATCACCGTCGTCAGCCAGGGTGTTCGGGATGTAACCGTAGTTGGCCGGGTAGAACATTGGGGTGGCCATGAAACGGTCAACGAACAGGCAATCGCTGTCTTTGTCGATTTCGTATTTGATCGGCGCGTGGTTGGCCGGAATCTCGATCGCGACGTAGATGTCGTTCGGCAGGTCTTTGCCAGCCGGAATCTTGCTGTAGCTCATTGGGCGTTGCCCCCGTAGTTGACCAAAAACACTTGGCCGGATTGCCAAAAAGTGGCGGCGATTATAGGCATATTCTGCCGACGACGCCATTCACCGAAAGTCCTGAAGGTCGTGCAGACCTTAGTCGTGAGCCTGATAGACCGGGTCGCTGGCCTGAAGTTGCCGCAACCTGCTCAATGGATCCTGACGATAGAAAAGTCGCAACTGCTCATAGACCTGTGGATAAGTCTCATGGAGCAGATCGGGTGCGCTGAAGAAGTACTCACTGGTGACGGCAAAGAACTCTGCCGGATTCTCAGCCGCGTAAGGATCGATCGCGGTCTCGGCGTCAGGATCGCGCTCCAGTTGACCGTCAAGATCATCGTAAGCGGCCTGCATCACCGCGGCCCAGTCGCTGACGCGCATGTCCGCGTGCAGCGGTGGCAGGCCATTGGCATCGCCATTGAGCATGTCGAGTTTGTGCGCCAGCTCGTGGATCACCAGGTTGTAACCTTCCCAGCCACCACTGGCCATCACCCCAGGCCAGGCGAGAATAATCGGCCCCTGCTGCCAGGCTTCGCCGCTGTGTTCGCCGTCCCATTCGTGCTCGACGCCGCTGGCATCGCGGTGTCGTTGCGGGCTGACAAAGTCATCGGGATAAAGGACGATTTCGTGGAAGCCTTGATACCAGTTCAGATCGCCAAGATTCAGCAGCGGCAATTGCGCCTGCGCGGCAAGCAGCAGGCGTTGTTCCTGATGCAGTTCGACGCCGGGCAGGGCGGTCAGGTGTTTTTCTTCGAGGAACAGGACGCAGGCTTCGCGCAGCCACTGATCTTCGGCAGCAGTGATGCCGTCAAGAAAACTCAAGTGATGCCGCACCCGTTGCCACATATCGTCGGCAATCGGGTGCTTGGCGAGGATGCGTCGACGCCGCCAGGCGCTTAGCGACCACATCGCTTAGTGCGATTGGGCTTTAGTGCCGCCAAAACGGCTGCGCACCACGCCGATGATCATCGGAATGAGAGACAGCAAGATGATCGCAACAACCAGCAACGACAGGTTCTTCTTGATGAACGGAACGTTGCCGAAGAAGTAGCCCAGCGTCACGAGGCCGCCCACCCAGAGGATCGTACCCAGAACACTGAAACCGAAGAAACGTGGATACGGCATACGCGCAACGCCCGCCACGAACGGAGCGAAGGTACGGATGATCGGCAGAAAGCGCGCCAGCGTTACGGTTTTGCCGCCGTGCTTGTCGTAGAAATCATGGGTCTTTTGCAAATAGTCACGACGAAAGATTTTCGAGTTCGGATTGCTGAACAGCTTCTCGCCGGCCGTTCGTCCGATCACGTAATTGGTACTGTCGCCGAGAATCGCCGCGAGCATCAGCAAACCCCCCAGCAGTACTGGATCCATGCCGCCGCCGGCCGCTACAGCGCCGGCGATGAATAGCAGTGAATCACCCGGCAGGAATGGCATCACCACCAGACCGGTTTCGCAGAAAATCACCAGAAACAGGATGGCGTAGATCCACGGCCCGTAGTTGTTAACCAGCAAATCGAGATAAACGTCGAGATGCAGGATCAGGTCGAGCGGGTTGAAATCCATGGAGGCACCTGTATGGCGGCCCGACTCGGCAGGCCTGTGCGGATAACTTCGTGTAAGCCTACAGCGAGGTGTAGTTTTTCTTACAAGCTGGGAAGCTCGAGATTATACGGCCTGAAACATCAAAAGCGCGTTGGTTTTGTAGCGAGGGATGTCGGTGTGTGAGTAATTGTCAGGCAGTTGATCGCAGCCCCGTAGGAGCTGCCGAAGGCTGCGATCTTTTGACTTCAGAGCTCGTCGCTGATCGGCAACACGTAGTTCTTGAACTCGGTGTCTTCCTTGAACCCAATCGATTCGTAGGTTTTCTGCGCCACTTCGTTGTTGCTGCTGGTCGAGACGCGCATGCGCACAGCCTGGGTTTCCTTGGCCATCTTCTTCGCAGTGCGGATCAGGTTGTCGGCGACCAGTTGGCGGCGGGCGTCTTCGGCGACGTAGATGTCGTTGAGGATCCACACACGCTTGAGTGACAGCGATGAAAAGCTCGGATAGAGCTGACAGAAACCCATGAGCTTTTTGTCGTCATCATCCGCCAGCGCCAGATAAATCACCGATTCCTTGCGGCGCAGGCGTTTTTCGAGGAAGGCGCGGGACGAGTCGGGATAAGGCAGGGAGCCATAAAACTCGCGGTATTTGACGAACAACGGCGTGAGCAAATCGAGGTGTTCAAGAGTCGCTTGGATAATCCGCATGTCAGGTCTCGTCCTTCAAGTGGCTGTCTTCACGTGTTGTGACGGCGACGGTAAACCCTGGCGGCCGTGCATCGATCCTGCCTCAAACAGGATCAGAAACGCAATGCAGAAACGGTTCAGTTTGGCGGCGGATCCAGTAGGAAGTTTCCTTTCATGTCCTTATCAGCGTCCGACTCCAGCGTCTGAACTTGCGCTTCATCCTTCAGGTTGACCCCCGACAGCTGCCGCCGGCACGCTTCGCGCATCAGGTACAGCAAGCGATGCGCCGCCATGCCATAGCTCAAACCCTCCAGCCGGACATTGGAAATGCAGTTGCGATAGGCATCGGTCAGACCGACTTTTGGGTTGTAGGTGAAATACAGCCCCAAGCTGTCCGGCGAACTGAGCCCCGGGCGCTCACCAATCAGCATCACCACCATTTTCGCGCCGAGCAATTGCCCGATTTCATCGCCGATGGCGACGCGACCCTGTTCCACCAAGACCACCGGGGCGATTGACCAGCCATCGCCGCTCATTTGTTCTTCCAGCCGGGTGATAAACGGCAGCGTGTGGCGATGCACTGCCAGTGCCGACAAGCCATCCGCGACGACAATCACCAGATCGACCCCGCCGGGGTGCGCGGCCAAGTAGTCGCGAAGACTTTGCGCCGAGTCATCGCTGAGTTTGCGTCCCAGATCCGGGCGTTGCAGGTAGCTGTTGCGATCCAGCGCCGCACTGTGAAGCAGCAAACTCTCACGCCCTCGTTCACTTAATTGCGCACTGAGCCCCGCGTGATCAAACGGCAAATGCACCGCATCCCGCGCCTGAGCGTGAGCGAACTGGAAATCCAGTTGCGCGCTGGTCGGCAGACTGGTGCCGGTGCGGCCAAGGGCAATCCGCGCCGGGGTCAGGCGGCGCAGTTCCAGCCAAGGGTTTTGCGGATCGACGGGCGGTTTATCCATGCGACTCATCCCAGTTGCGCCAGCGCTTGGCGGAAGGCCGGCGGCAGGTTGTTACCGAAGCGAACCTTGCCGTCCGCCTGCGTGAAGATGCCCATATTGGCCAACCATTGTTCAAATTCCGGCGCCGGTTTCAGGCCCAGTGTATGGCGAGCGTAGAGCGCGTCATGAAACGAAGTGGTCTGGTAATTGAGCATGATGTCGTCGGAGCCGGGGATGCCCATGATGAAGTTGATCCCGGCGACACCGAGCAGAGTCAGCAGGGTGTCCATGTCGTCCTGATCGGCTTCGGCGTGGTTGGTGTAGCAGATGTCGCAACCCATCGGCACGCCGAGGAGCTTGCCGCAGAAGTGGTCTTCAAGGCCGGCGCGGATGATCTGTTTGCCGTTGTAGAGGTATTCCGGGCCGATAAATCCTACGACGGTGTTCACCAGAAACGGTTTGAAATGCCGTGCCACGGCATAGGCTCGGGTCTCGCAGGTCTGTTGATCGACACCGTGATGAGCGTTGGCCGACAGCGCGCTGCCCTGACCGGTTTCGAAATACATCAGGTTTTGCCCGAGGGTGCCGCGATTAAGGCTCAGTCCCGCGTCATAACCCTCCTGCAAGACATTCAGATTGATACCGAAACTGGCGTTGGCCGCTTCGGTGCCGGCAATCGACTGGAACACCAGATCCAGCGGCACGCCCCGGTTGATCGCCTCGATTGAGGTGGTGACGTGGGTGAGCACGCAGGCTTGAGTCGGAATGTCGTAGCGCTGGATGATCGCGTCGAGCATTTCCAGCATCGCGCAAATCGAGGCAATGCTGTCGGTGGCCGGGTTGATGCCGATCATCGCATCGCCATTGCCGTAGAGCAGACCGTCGAGAATGCTCGCGGCGATGCCGGACGGTTCGTCGGTCGGGTGGTTCGGTTGCAGACGCGTGGACAGGCGCCCGCGCAGGCCGAGAGTGCCGCGAAATTTCGTCACCACGCGGATCTTCTGCGCGACCAATACCAAATCCTGCACGCGCATGATTTTCGACACGGCGGCGACCATTTCCGGCGTCAGGCCGGGGGCGAGGTCGCGCAGGCTGGTTTCATCGGCGGCGTCACTGAGCAACCAATCGCGGAAACCGCCCACGGTAAGGTGGCTGACCACGGCGAAAGCCTGTTTGTCGTGGGTGTCGATGATCAGTCGGGTGACTTCATCGGATTCGTAGGGGATCAGCGCTTCTTGCAGGAAATGCGTGAGCGGGATGTCGGCCAGCGCCATTTGTGCTGCTACGCGTTCGCCATCATTGAGCGCGGCGACACCGGCGAGGAAATCTCCGGAGCGCGCCGGGCTGGCCTTGGCCATGACGTCCTTGAGGTTGTCGAAGCGATAGGTCTGGGCGCCGACGGAATGGGCGAATGCGGCCACGATATCCTCCTGTAATCGATAATCCCTGTAGGAGCTGCCGAAGGCTGCGATCTTTTGATCTGGCTTTTAAAAGATCAAAAGATCGCAGCCTGCGGCAGCTCCTACAGGGTTCCAGCACAGTGCCTGAATGGGCGCTGTGCACTTTTATATGTCAGCTAGATACCTTCGAGCATAGCGTCTGTCGGTGCATCGGCGCGTTGCTTGGCGGTCAGCTGGAAATACAGATAGCCAGCGGCCATGAAACCAAGGAACACACAGCCGATCAGCGTGTTGAACCACGCCATCGCCACCAGACACACCACCGCCAGAAACAGTGCAATCGCCGGCACCACCGGATAACCCGGCGCACGGAAGGTGCGCTCCAGGTTCGGCTCGGTTTTGCGCAATTTGAACAGGCTGAGCATGCTGATGATGTACATCACGATCGCGCCGAACACCGACATGGTGATCATCGCGGCGGTCAGGGTCATGCCTTGCAGGTTAACCAAACCATCGCTGTAGATTGCCGCAATGCCGATCACGCCACCGGCCAGAATCGCCCGGTGCGGGGTCTGGAAGCGCGAGAGTTTGGCCAGCCCTTTAGGCAGATAACCGGCGCGGGCAAGAGCGAAGAACTGTCGCGAGTAACCGAGGATGATCCCGTGGAAACTCGCCACCAGCCCGAACAGGCCGATCCACACCAGCATGTGCATCCACGTCGAGTTATTGCCGACCACGGCTTTCATCGCCTGCGGCAGCGGATCGTTGATGTTCGACAGCTGACGCCAGTCGCCAACGCCGCCAGCCATGACCATCACGCCGATGGCCAGAAATACCAGGGTCAGAATGCCGCTGACGTAAGCCTTGGGAATCGTCCGTTTCGGGTCTTTGGCCTCTTCGGCGGCCATCGCCGCGCCCTCGATGGCGAGGAAGAACCAGATCGCGAACGGTATCGCCGCGAAGATCCCGGGGATCGAGGCCATGGTGAATTCGTTGGAGCCCGACCAGCCATTCAATACAAAATTACTGAAGCTGAAGCCCGGCGCCACCACGCCCATGAATACTAAAAGCTCGGCAACGGCCAGCACTGTGACCACCAGTTCGAAGGTCGCGGCGATGCTGACGCCGAGTATATTCAGGGTCATGAACACGAAATACGCGCCGACCGCCGCGATCTTCGGATCAAGCTCCGGGTATTGCACATTTAGATAGGCGCCGATGGCCATGGCAATGGCGGGGGGCGCAAAGACAAACTCGATCAGCGTGGCGATGCCAGCGATCAATCCGCCTTTCTCGCCGAACGCCCGACGGCTGTAGGCAAACGGCCCGCCGGCGTGTGGAATAGCGGTGGTCAATTCGGTGAAGCTGAAGATGAAGCAGGTGTACATGGTCGCGACCATCAACGCCGTGACCAGAAAACCCAGGGTGCCGGCGGTGCCCCAGCCGTAACTCCAGCCGAAGTACTCGCCGGAAATCACCAGGCCGACGGCAATGCCCCAGAGGTGCAGGGTGCCGAGTGTGGGTTTGAGCTGTGTGGTTGAAGTCATAAGTCCTCGCTGTCTTTTTATTGTTCGATTTTTTGGACTTTCGGGTGATGCGGTTGGGGTGGATGGGGCTGTTCACGCAGCGGCAGTTTTTCTGCAAATCCTGAATGACGGGTACGCAAGGGCCGTGCCAGAGCGGCCAGCCCTTTTGTGTTGTGTCATTCAGGATGCTGATCGCGAGCAGGCTCACTCCTACAGTAGGAATGCGGTGCAAATGTAGGAGTGAGCCTGCTCGCGATAGCAATTGAGAGGGCGACACAGAAATATCTGTGTCGCCCGAAGGTTTAGAAGAAACCCAACGGATTGATGTCGTAGCTCACCAGCAGGTTTTTCGTTTGCTGATAGTGATCGAGCATCATCTTGTGCGTCTCACGCCCCACGCCGGACTTCTTGTACCCGCCAAACGCGGCATGCGCCGGATACAGGTGGTAGCAGTTGGCTCGACACACGACCGGCCTTGATCGCGCGGCCCATGCGGTAGGCGCGGTTGATGTCGCGAGTCCACAGACCGGCGCCGAGGCCGAACTCGGTGTCGTTGGCGATCGCCAGCGCTTCGGCTTCGTCCTTGAACGTGGTGATGCTCACCACTGGCCCGAAGATTTCTTCCTGGAACACGCGCATCTTGTTGGTGCCCTTGAGCAGGGTCGGCTGGATGTAATAGCCGGTCGACAGATTGCCCTCGAGTTTTTCCACCTTGCCGCCGGTCAACAGCTCGGCGCCTTCGCCCTTGGCGATTTCCAGGTACGAAAGAATCTTGTCGAATTGTTGCTCGGAGGCCTGCGCGCCAACCATGGTGTCGGTGTCCAGCGGATCGCCACGTTTGATTTGCAGGACTTTCTTCATCACCACGGCCATGAACTCGTCGTAGATCGATTCCTGTACCAGTGCGCGCGATGGGCAGGTGCAGACTTCGCCTTGGTTGAAGAACGCCAGCACCAGACCTTCAGCGGCTTTCTCAATGAACGTCGGCTCGGCCTGCATGATGTCTTCGAAGAAGATGTTCGGCGACTTGCCACCGAGTTCCACGGTCGACGGAATGATGTTCTCTGCCGCGCATTTCATGATGTGCGAGCCAACCGGGGTCGAGCCGGTGAAGGCAATCTTGGCGATGCGTTTGCTGGTGGCTAGTGCTTCGCCGGCCTCTTTGCCATAGCCCTGAACAATGTTCAGCACGCCCGGCGGCAGCAGGTCGCCGATCAGTTCCAGCAACACGGTAATGCCCAGCGGGGTTTGTTCGGCAGGCTTGAGCACCACGCAGTTACCGGCGGCCAGCGCTGGTGCGAGTTTCCACGCGGCCATCAGGATCGGGAAGTTCCACGGGATGATCTGGCCGACCACGCCCAGCGGTTCATGAATGTGATAAGCCACGGTGTTGCCGTCGATTTCGGCAGCGCTGCCTTCTTGGGCGCGCAGGCAGCCAGCGAAGTAGCGGAAATGGTCGGCGGCCAGCGGGATGTCGGCGTTGAGGGTTTCGCGGATGGCTTTGCCGTTGTCCCAGGTTTCAGTGATCGCCAGCAGCTCGAGGTTCTGTTCGATGCGGTCGGCGATTTTCAGCAGGATCAGCGAGCGTGCCTGCACGGAAGTGGAGCCCCACGCATCGGCAGCGGCGTGAGCGGCGTCCAGTGCCTTGTCGATGTCTTCGGCAGTGGAGCGCGGGAATTCGGCAATCGGTTGGCCATTCACTGGCGAGGTGTTGGTGAAGTACTGACCTTTGACAGGCGCGACGAACTCGCCGCCGATGTAGTTACCGTACTTGCTCTTGAACGAGACTTTGGCGCCTTCAGTACCGGGGTGAGCGTAACGCATGATGATGTTCTCCTTGGCTTTGTACTTATTAGAGAAACGCGCAAGTGCGCTTGCTATAAGCGTAGAGCAAGGGTCGGGCCACCGCCGTGAGGAGCCGTGAAATCAAGGGGTTGGCAGGTTTTTGTCGGACGAGCGGAATGGCGCTGTGACGCTATCGGTACAGGTGGGGTGACAGTTTGTACCGCTTTTGGCACAGCCTGTGACCGGGCAGTCTTGCCAGCATTGCAATGGTGCTTGAGCTAGAGGATGCTCAACCCACAGCAACCCCGTAGGAGCTGCCGAAGGCTGCGATCTTTTGATTTTGCTTTTTTGCAGATCAAGATCAAAAGATCGTCCGAACGCGGCCCGAGCCTTCGGCAGATCCTACATGAGGTTTGCGTCGACCTTTCGGGGAGAACAATAAGAAATGCACGACAACCATTTGAGTCGCCATGCCCAGCAGGTTCTCACCGTCAGTCAGGGCAAACCGCACCTGCACGGGCCTGGAGCTGATCCGTCGATTGCCCGCTCGTGGCTGCGCTGTCTTGAGGACTATCACCTCGACCCGGCGCTAAGCATCGCGCCGACCGTGCTTGAACACGGGCGCGTCCTCGAAAGCCGTGAGCGTTTGCAACAAGTCCTGCAGATCGCCGGCAATGAAATGAGCAGCCTCCATCAACAACTGTCCGGTGCCGGCCATGCGGTGCTGCTGACCGACGCGCGCGGGGTGATCCTCAATTGCGTCACCGCACCCGCTGAACGGAAAATTTTCGAATGCGCCGGCCTCTGGCTCGGTGCCGACTGGAGCGAAGCCTGCGAAGGCACCAATGGCATCGGCACCTGCCTGGTCGAACGTCAGGCGCTGACCATTCATCAGGACGAACACTTTCGCGGTCGCCACACCGGCCTGACCTGTTCGGCGAGCCCGGTGTTTGATCCGCATGGCGAACTGCTGGCGGTGCTCGACGTGTCCTCGGCCCGTCACGATGTCTCGCGGCAGAGCCAGTTCCACACCATGGCGCTGGTCAGTCTGTCGGCGAAGATGATCGAGAGCTGCTACTTCCTGCGTTGCTTCGATAACCAATGGTTGCTGCGTTTCCACTTGCAGGCCGAGTCCGTCGGGCTGTTCAGCGAAGGCTTGCTGGCGTTTGACGGCGAAGGACGGATCAGCGCGGTTAATCAGAGTGCGCTGAACCTGCTCGGGCATATTCGCGGCGGGCTATTGGGGAAACCGGTCGAGGCGTTTTTCGATTGTTCGCTGGATGAGTTGCTTGGCCGCGCCAGCGCGAATGCCAGCGCCAGTTGGCCGCTGCGCACCCGTGACGGGCGCCATCTGTTTGCTGTGTTGCGCGGTGAATCGCGTAAACCCGCGCCGCTCATGCCGCTGGCAAAAATTATCGAAGCGCCGCGCCTGTCCGGGATTTGTCTGGGTGACGCCGCGCTGCAAGCGGATTTTCGCAAAGCACTGCGCGTGTTCGAGCGGGATGTGCCGCTGCTGATCAATGGCGAAACCGGCTCGGGTAAAGAAGCCTTTGCCAAAGCTGTACATCAAGCCAGTCAGCGCTCGGACAAAGCTTTTGTCGCGCTCAACTGTGCGGCGATCCCTGAAAGCCTGATTGAAAGCGAGCTGTTCGGTTATCGCGGCGGCAGCTTTACCGGCGCAAGAAAGGATGGCATGCGCGGCAAGTTGCAGCAGGCCGATGGCGGCACGTTGTTCCTCGATGAGATTGGCGATATGCCGTTGGCCTTGCAGACGCGTTTGTTGCGGGTGCTGGAGGATCGGCAGGTGGTGCCGATCGGTGGCGAACCGGAATCGGTCAACGTGCGCATCATCAGCGCGACGCACCGCAATCTGTTGGCGCGGGTTGAGGACGGCAGCTTTCGCGAGGATTTGTATTACCGCTTGAACGGGCTGGAAGTGGCGCTGCCGGCGCTGCGTGAACGCAGTGATAAATCGCAGCTGCTGGATTTTCTGCTGGCCGAAGAGGCGGGCGGCGAAACGATCCTGATCGAAGAGCCGGCGCGGCAGGCGTTACTGGCGTTCAACTGGCCGGGGAATGTGCGGCAGTTGCGTAATGTGTTGCGCACGTTGGCGGCGTTGTGTGATGAGGGGCGGATCGGGCTGGACGATTTGCCGGTGATGATTCGGCAGGTGCGCCCACCAGTGGTGGAGTCCGCTCTGTCCGAGCAACCACTTGAAGATGCCGAACGATTGGCATTGCTCAGTACACTGGAGCGCACGCGCTGGCATATGACCCACACCGCCGAGCAACTCGGCGTGAGTCGCAACACCCTCTACAGAAAGCTGCGCAAACACGGCATCGTCCGAACTGCATAAATCCCCCTGTAGGAGCTGCCGAAGGCTGCGATCTTTTGATCTTGTTATTTTTAAGATCAAAAGATCGCAGCCTCGTTGCACTCGTCAGCTCCTACAGTCCTACAGGTGGAGGAGATGGGGGCGGTGATCACCTAAAGAGTGCGATTTCCCCCTCCCTACGCTAACCTGCGGCCATGTTTTACGAGGTCGACTATGCACATTCATATTCTGGGTATCTGCGGGACTTTCATGGGCTCGATGGCGGTTCTGGCCAAAGAGCTGGGCCATCACGTGACCGGCTCCGACGCCAACGTCTATCCGCCGATGAGCACGCAGCTTGAAGCCCAAGGCATTCAACTGACGCAAGGTTACGACCCGGCGCAACTCAATCCGGCACCGGATCTGGTGGTTATCGGCAATGCCATGTCGCGCGGCAATCCGGCGGTGGAATATGTGCTGAACAAAGGCCTGCCGTACGTTTCCGGCCCGCAGTGGCTGGCTGATCACGTGCTGCAAGGTCGCTGGGTGCTGGCGGTTGCCGGCACGCACGGCAAAACCACCACCAGCAGCATGCTCGCCTGGGTGCTAGAACACGCCGGCATGAGCCCGGGTTTCCTCATCGGTGGCGTGCCGCAGAATTTCTCGGTATCGGCGCGACTGGGCGGCACGCCGTTCTTCGTGATCGAAGCCGACGAGTACGACAGCGCGTTCTTCGACAAACGCTCGAAGTTCGTTCACTACCGTCCGCGCACCGCGATCCTCAATAACCTTGAGTTCGATCACGCCGACATCTTCCCGGATCTGCCGGCGATCGAGCGGCAATTCCATCACTTGGTGCGCACCATTCCGAGTGAAGGCCTGGTCATCCATCCGACCACCGAGCCTGCCTTGCAGCGGGTGATCGAAATGGGTTGCTGGACACCGGTGCAGACCACCGGTGCTGGCGGCCAGTGGCAGGTCAAACTGTTGAGCGAAGACGGTTCGGCATTTGAGGTGATGTTTGAAGGCGTGTCGCAAGGCACTGTCGAATGGGAGCTGACCGGCCAGCACAACGTTGCCAACGCCTTGGCGGCTTTGGCAGCGGCGCGGCATGTTGGCGTGGTGCCATCGATGGGCATCGCCGGTTTGAGCGCGTTCAAGAACGTTAAGCGTCGTATGGAGAAAGTCGCCGAAGTGCGCGGCATCACTATTTACGACGACTTCGCCCACCACCCGACGGCCATCGCCACGACCCTCGACGGCCTGCGCAAACGCATCGGCGATGCTCCACTGATCGCGATCATCGAACCGCGCTCCAACTCGATGAAGCTCGGCGCGCATCGTGACGGCTTGCCGGCCAGCGTGGTCGATGCCGACCAAGTGATCTGGTACGCCCCGGCCAACCTCGGCTGGGATCTGGCTGGCACCGCCGCGTTGTGCACCGTGCCGTCGATTGTCAGCGATTCGCTGGAAGGCATCATCGAACGCGTGAAGAGCCAGGCCCAGCCCGGCACTCACGTGGTGATCATGAGCAACGGCGGCTTCGGCGGCCTGCACGGCAAACTCGCCGAGGCGCTGCAATGAACACTTTTTCGCAGGGCAACGGCCCGGAGCGCATCACGCTGGCGATGACCGGCGCCTCGGGCGCGCAGTACGGTTTGCGTCTGCTCGATTGTCTGGTGCGCGAAGATCGCGAAGTGCACTTTTTGATCTCCAAGGCTGCGCAGTTGGTGATGGCAACCGAGACTGATGTCACGCTGCCGCCGAAACCGCAGATGATGCAGGCGTTCCTCACCGAATACACCGGGGCGGCGGCCGGGCAGATCCGTGTGTATGGTAAGGAAGACTGGATGTCGCCGGTGGCTTCGGGCTCTGGCGCACCGGCGGCGATGGTCGTGGTGCCGTGCTCGACGGGCACGTTGTCGGCGATTGCCACGGGCGCCTGCAACAATTTGATCGAGCGCGCTGCGGATGTGACGTTGAAGGAGCGTCGCCAGTTGATTCTGGTGCCGCGTGAAGCGCCGTATTCGAGCATTCATCTGGAGCACATGCTCAAACTGTCGAACATGGGCGTGACCATTCTGCCGGCGTCACCGGGTTTTTATCACCAGCCGCAGACGATTGATGATTTGATCGATTTCGTCGTCGCGCGGATTCTCAATCTGCTGGGGATCCCGCAGGACATGCTGCCGCGTTGGGGTGAGCATCATTTGAGCAGCGATGAATAAGCTGCTGGTCATCGGGCTGGTGGTGTTGCTGACCGGGTGCGCCACGGCGCGCACCTTGGATGCGGCGAAACCGGGCGCGCCGGTGGTGTACTCCGGGACGCGGCTGGATTTGTACGCGATGAATGGCGGATGCTGCGCGATGGATCGGTTCGGGGCTGAGGCGCCGAGCTATCCGGGAGTGGATCTGCCGGGGAGTGCGTTGCTCGATACGCTGTTGTTGCCGTTGTCATTGCTGACGGTGATCGGCGTGAGTTTTCAGGCGACTGGCGGATTGTAAACATCAAAAGATCGCAGCCTTCGGCAGCTCCTACAGGGGGTTCGACTTGAACTTGTAGGAGCTGCCGAAGGCTGCGATTTTTTGCTTTATTTGCCTAGCTTGCGCAAATCATCCGACTCAATCACCCGAACCCCATCCTGTTCTTCCAGCGCCAATCGCCACATCGCCCGCGCCAGTTGGCACGCCTCGATGCCGCGATATTTGCCGGGAATCAGCTTCGACAACGGTCCGGCCAACTGCTCGGCCAGACGCGGTTCAGTGCGTTCGCCCAACAACAGCGAAGGCCGGCAAATGGTCAGCTGCGGCCAGTCCTGCGCGCGCAGTGCCTGCTCCATTTCGCCTTTGACGCGGTTATAGAACACCGATGACTTCGGATCCGCGCCGATCGCGCTGATCACGATCAGATGCCGCGCGCCCATCTCCCGCGCGCGCTTGGCAAACGCCACGACCATGTCCAGATCGACCGCGCGAAACGCCGCTTCGGAGCCTGCCTGTTTGATCGTGGTGCCGAGGCAGCAATAGGCGATATCGACGCGGCCGCTGAGCTGCGGCAGAAACGCCTGTGGATCGCCGACCGGGTTTTCCAGGTGCGGATGTTCCGCCAATGGCCGACGCGAAGGGGCGAGCACGCGTGAAATCGTTGGCTCGTTGAGCAAACGGTCGAGTAGATGTTCACCGGTCAAACCGGTGGCTCCGGCAAGCAATACGTGCTGAGGCGTCAAGTACATAGTGTCTCTCCCTTGATACTGTTCAGCTTAGTTGCTCTTTGTCGCTCCGTCGTTCAACGCAGCACTTTGCAAAGCTTTTCTTGCTTGTTGTTTACGCAGCAGTTGCCAGTGCGACAGCACGGTTTTCGGCGCCCAGATCTGCGGCTCCGAGGCTTCGAAATTGTCCGCCAGTTCACGCTCGGCGACGGTGGCCTTGGCCAGTTTGAAGGCTTGCTCCAGATCATCGGTCTGGTTCAGCGCCTGGGCGAACAGCGCATCACCGAAGTAGGTGAAGTTGGCCTCTTCCGAGCAACCGAAGGACACCCGATCGGCGCGCGAGGCGGTCATGATCAGCGTGCGTTCGTCTTTCAGCGCCGGGATGAAACCGCCGGAGTAGCACGAGGAAATCACAATGATCTTGTCGCGATTTTTCAGCGGCGCGAGCACGGCGGCGAGTTCGTCAGCGGGCAGGTCGGCCAGTTCCATGCGCGGTTGGTCGAGCACCAGTTCATGTTCGGCGGTGCCGTGGCTGGTCAGGTAGATAAACAGCAGATCTTCCGGGCCAGTACGTTCGGCGAGGGTTTGCGCGGCACGACGCAGGTTTTCGCGGGTGGCCATCGGTCGGTCGGCGAGGTGGTCGCGATGGTTGACCAGACGGATCTGGCCATAAGCACCGAAGCGCGTGCGGAGCATATTGGCGACGAAGTCCGATTCGCGCAGGAACACGCTTTGCTTGCCGTCGCCGCCGAGAGTCAGCGTGTACAACTCGACCGCTGGCGTTGACGCCGGGATGGCGGCCAACGCTTCATCGAGCAAACGGCCCTGAGCGAGCAAACCGAGTTCGAGGGTGTCGGGCAGCAACTTGCCATCGGCGTCACGCACGCGCTGGCCGTTGATCCAGGTGCCGCTCATGACGCTGCCATCGGTCAGCACCAACGTGCCGCGCCCTGCGTAGCTGTCGTTGTCGAAACCGCCGATGTAGAAACTGCCATCAGACAGATTCAAACGGCCCGGCCCGCTGAAGCGCCAATCGCTGAACGAGCCGATGTAATGGCTGCCGTCGGCGCCGATCAGTTCGCCCTTGCCGGTCAGCGCGCCTTCTTTGAACTGGCCGAGCCAGACATCGCCGTCAGCGTTTTCGTAGCGGCCCTTGCCGTGCAATTGATTGTTCTTGAAGCCGCCGACGTAGATGTCACCGTCAGCGCTGTTGAACGTGCCGTTGCCTTCCAGCTGACCGTTGACGAAATGCCCGCTGAACGTGTTGCCGCTGGAGTCGCCGCGCTGGCCTTCGCCGTTGGGTTTGCCGTGGGCGAACTGGCCTTGATAGGAGCTGCCGTCGTCCATTTCCAGACGACCGAGCCCGGAATACTGGTCAGCCTTGAATTCGCCACGGTAGGTCATGGCGTTTTCTTTCAGCGTGCCTTCGCCATCGCGTCGGCCTTGTTTGAAACCGCCGGTGTAACTGCTGGCGTTGGTGGTCAGGCTGCCCTGACCGTCGAACAGCCCTTGCTGAAACTGGCCGCGGTAGACCTCGCCATTGCTGCCGTGCCATTCGCCCTGACCATGCCACTGACCTTTGTCGAATTGCCCGGCGTACCAACTGCCATTGGGATAATCGACGCGCCCCTGACCTTGCAGCAAGCCATCGACCAGTTCGCCACGATAGCGTCCGCCGTCCGGCAGGCGCGCATCCGGGGGCAACAGCGATTCGCCGTCGCCGCACGCGGTGAGCATCAGGGTCAAGGCAATGGGTGCGAGGGAAGCGAGTGAGCGCATAGCGGGATCCGGGCAATTAGGCGACCGAGTATGCCGCAGCTATGCGTCGCATATATAGAGACGTGACGCGAAACAGCGTGCGCTGCTTCGCATCCGGAACGCTTAGACGAAGCAGAGCGACAGTGGCTCAGCGATATAGGCCGGTTTGTCCGAGCCTTCTATCTCCAGTGTTGCGGTGGCTTTGAGCAGCCATTGGCCGGGTTTTTTCTCGGTCACTTCGCCCAGATCGACCTTGAGACGAACTTTCGAATTGACCTTCACTGGCTGGATGAAACGCACGCTGTCCAGACCGTAGTTGACGACCATCTTCACGCCTTGCGGCAGGACGAGGATGTCTTCCATCAATTTCGGGATCAGCGACAACGACAGGAAACCGTGGGCAATGGTGCTGCCAAATGGCGTTTGCGCGGCTTTGACCGGGTCGACGTGAATGAACTGAAAATCCCCGGTGGCTTCGGCGAACAGGTTGATGCGCTCCTGATCGATGGTGAGCCATTCGGAACGTCCGAGTTCCTTGCCGACATAATCTTTGAGCTCTGCAACTGGAACGTAGGGCATTGAGACTCTCCTTGGGTTCATCGTTTTATAGTTTTTCAGGTGGGGGATTTGACCGCCCTGCGAACCACTGTAGATCAACATGGCAATTTGCTCCGGTCAACTGACCATGCTTTTGGCGAATGCCGATCCATAGCGCAGGCGTGCTTATAATGCCGGCGATGAACGGGAGAGAGACGGGGAGAGAAGTCGGATGTTGTTACGTGGCCTGACCATGCTGGTGCTGTTTCAATTGCTCGGCACGGCACTCAATCATTTGCTGTTGCCGGTGCTGCCGGGGCCGATCATCGGCCTGCTGTTATTACTGATCTTCCTGATCGTTCGTGGTGAAGTCGGCGAGCCGCTGAACCTCGCGGCCGGCAGTCTGCTGCGTTATCTGCCATTGCTGCTGGTGCCGCCGGCGGTGGGCGTGATGGTGTATGCGAGCGACATTGCCGCTGATTTTTGGGCAATCGCCGGTGCGCTGGTGTTGTCGCTGGTCTTGTCGATGGCCTTCGCCGGTGTGCTGATGCAGCGCATGGTCAAGCGTCACGCGCCGCCGTCGGAGGAGTCCTGATGCTCTTCGATTGGCAAGGTGCCTGGGCCTCGGTAATCCATCATCCATTGTTCGGCATCGGCATCACTCTCGGTGCCTATCAACTGGTGCTGGCGGCGTTCGAGAAAACCCGCTGGATCTTTCTGCAACCAGTGCTGGTCTCCATGCTGTTGGTGATCGGCGTATTGCTCGGCTGCGGCCTGACCTACGCCGAGTACCGCAAGAGCACCGAGATCCTCAGTATTCTGCTCGGCCCGGCCACGGTGGCGCTGGCAGTGCCGCTGTATCTCAACCTCAAACGCATCCGCCAATTGTTCTGGCCGATTTTTACTACGCTGGTGATAGGCGGGGTAGTGGCGACGGGGATGGGCGTGCTGCTGGGTTGGTGGTTTGGCGCCGAGCACATGATTCTGATGACCATGGCGCCGAAGTCGGTAACCTCGCCGATTGCGATGCTGGTGGCCGAACAGATCGGTGGCGTCGCGGCGCTGGCGGCGGTGTTTGTGTTGATCACCGGGGTGATCGGCGCGATTTTCGGCCCGGCGCTGTTGACCCGTCTGGGTGTACACAGCCCCGAAGCGCGCGGCATGGCGCTGGGCATGACCGCCCACGCGGTCGGCACCTCGGTGGCGTTGCAGGAAAGTGATGAGTGCGGCGCGTTTGCGGCGCTGGCGATGAGTCTGATGGGCGTGGCCACGGCGGTGTTCCTGCCGTTGGCGGTGTCGATGGTGGTGTAAGGAAATGTCTATGAGTCTGCCGCTTTTTCCGCTGAACACAGTGCTGTTTCCCGGCTGCAACCTCGACTTGCAGATCTTCGAGGCGCGCTACCTCGATATGATCGGCCGCTGCATGAAGCAGGGCGGCGGTTTCGGCGTGGTGTGCATTCTGCAGGGCAGCGAAGTCGGGTTGGCGCCGGAGGGCTATGCGCTGGTCGGTTGCGAGGCGCGCATCACCGATTTCCAGCAACAGGACAACGGCTTGCTGGGGATTCGCGTGCAGGGCGGGCGGCGTTTCAACGTGTTGCGCACTGAAGTGCAGCGCGATCAGTTGATTCTTGCCGACGTCGAATGGCTCGACGATGAACCCGAGCAACCGCTGCAGGACGAGGATGCCGATCTGGTCGCGCTGCTCAAAGCGCTGGCCGAACACCCGATGGTTGAAGCGCTGAACATGGGCACTGACGCGCTCGGTCAGCAGTCGTTGGCCAATCAGTTGGCGTATCTGCTGCCGTTCGCTGAAGAAGACAAGATCGATCTGCTGCAACTCGATGATCCGCAGCAGCGACTGGATGCGATCCAGGCGCTGCTTGATGAATTGCAGGGTGAGTTGTTTGCCTGACGTTCGATTATTCCGGCCAGACAATATCGTTGGCGAACCAGTCTTTCCCGGCAGACAAGGTCAGCACGGGCTTACCAGCCTTCGCAACGGCGTCAATCAGTGCATCGTATTCGCGCTGGTTGTTAACCCCGCTGTGGGTACGCGCTTCAATCTCGCTGCCCCAATCGCTGCTCTGGGCTTCGGCAGCCACGTCGTCTACCTTGGCTGCGCGAGGCAGTCGTTTGCATTGCGCAAATAGCCGGTTTTGGCGAGAAAGGCGTCGAGAAACGCAGGGCTGACACTTTTATCAAAGTCCACCAGATGGCTATGCGATGCTCCGTTTCTCACGGACAGAAGCAGGGGTTCGATTTCTGCATACAACGGGTCGAACCGGTTCGGAGCAGTTGTATCCATCGAGCGCAACTGGTGCTGGTTGGCCCAACTTGGCATCTCACCGGGATTGAGGTTCAAGTCGTCGTGTAACTGCACATGTTGTCCGGGCGAAAGATTGTAAGAGCGCAGATGTTCGACGCGCTGGCCGTGAGTCATGTGCGGGTACAAGCCAACCAGAAAGTTGCCTGTCAGTCGGGAGGTTGCCTCATTTACCGACACCGGCGAGTCGCGTAGTTTTTTATTCGGTACTGTTGAATCGCTGTCGTCGACAACGGGAGCTGGACGTTTCGGTGGCTTTGATGACTCAACGGGTGCGGCCAGTCGCCAGGTGGCTTCGCCGCTATTTTTGACCAGTACCGGGCCGGGTGGCAGCTTCTTGTAGAGATCCATTACCCGATATTCACCCGTGGCGCTATCAAGCGTCACGTGCACGGTGCCTATGCCCTCGATGTCGGCGAATCCACGCCCGACCAAATAGTGAATACCCTGGTCATCGGCAGCGCCCATGTTGCGCAGCAAAGCCGGGTTCAGCAGGTAACGGTGCAGTTCATGGGAGAGTGCGGGTTGAGCGCTGTGAATATCGGTGATTTCAACACTCGATGGGCCTGGGCCATTTCCAGCACTCATCTGAGGCTGACGGTCGCCATCGGGTCTACGGGTGCCGGTCAATTGGGGCTGATGGAGCAAAGGCGGACTGGCGTCCGCGCGGACTCGGTTTGATCCCGGATCAGATTGCGTCGGCACTCTTGGTTTCGGGCTGTTGGCGCGCGCAGGGGGTTTCGGTCGCATGGGGTCATTCCTTGACAATTGAATAGCGCTCAGGCGCGTGATTGCTTTTCGGCTAACGACAAATCCTGAATGATCAGGTGTTCAGCGGTGATACGACGTGCCGGGTCGCTGCTGATCTGCCAGTGGCGAGTGTCAGCGTTGTAAAAAATCTGTCCTGGTGTGGAATCCGTCAGTCGAATGTTCTCAATGTGCACTTCATCACTCTCGAGATCATCCTGCTTTTTGTGCTCTTCGATCAGCGCAACAATTGCCTGAGGCGATACACAAGCCAATGCATTGATGGTGTGCAGACCGATGACTTCAAACAAGGCGTTGATCCGATAACGATGTCCGGCAGAAACGAACACATCAACACTCTCCAGGGGTAGTGCCGGGTCGCTGCTGTCTGGCAGATGAATATGGATACTGCCGATCTTCAACAGGTTGTTGTTGATGCTCAGTTGGCCGCGGGTGATCTTTTCTGGCAATTGCTGTGTGTGGATCTCCCAGGTCGAAGACCCCGTCAGCCTGGCATCGCCCGCCTTGGTCGATAACCGAATGGACATGTTGCTCGCCGGGTAGATTGCGTAGTGCGCTGACCTGCCTTCCAGTGCATAAACGGCGGTGTGCGGTGCGGATCTGAAGTCGATACGTTGCGCGCTGTTCTTCAGCGTTCGCTGGTCGAGTGCTGGTTGGACGAAGGTGTATTTCCCGGCACGCTTACGCAGCGATTCGCGTGTTTGAATCGTGTGGTAACCGGCTTTTTTTGCATCTTCCCGATAATTGTTATGAGGGTAATCGAGGTGGTAGGAAACGCCGTCGCGCATGACCAAAATGAACGTGTGATCAAGCTGCCAAGGCGAGGCCAGAATGCCGGCACCCATGTCGACTGTCTTGTTGGTCTGTTCACTCATCGCGCCGAACAACGAGAGCAGCCCGCCTCCTTGAGTAAAGGTAAGAGTGAAGTGCAGGCTTTCATAACTCAGTACTGTGTAGGCGCCTCGCTTCGTTGTCTCCACGATGTAATTGGCCCTGACTTCATCTATTTCCGTACTGTCGTAGTCGACATACAGCGTGCTGTGAGCAACTGCGGGGCGTTTGCTTGCCCGCAGGGTGGTGTGACGGGTATCGCGTGAAACGTAGTAGTAAGAATGCGGACTGTTCGAGACAGTCTGTGGGCGGTCGTGTAACAGGAATGGCGATGTTTTGCTGACACCTGCGTTAATGACGACGGCGTCGAGCGTGTGCTCCGTCAGATCCTCGGTTTCAACTGGCCAGTCCGGTTGCAGGTGGTAGCCGTCCTGTGTGACGAAAAGCCATTTGTCGTTGAGCAGCCTGCGCTTGCCATTGATCGTCTGGAACACCGCTTCGATCGTCAGAGTGCGCTGCGACACTTGCGGGTCTTCGTCACGCAGGCTCTCGATCACCAGCGAATTGCCACGGACGTACCAGCGCTGGATGGCCTCCAGTTGCACGCCGAGGTACACAGTGCTTTGTTCCTGATCGTCATCGGTGATCGACACATCGAGGCTCATCGGGTCGATGTGATAGATGTCGGCTCCGCTACCGCCGTTGACACGGGCGTGGGTGCCCCGGATTGAAATCTGATCATCGCCGGCACCAGCATCGATATGGTCTGCACCGTTGGCAGTAATGATGTCTGGTTTGTCCGAGCCGGTTACCCGGTTGGCTGCGCCGGCCAGGGTTTCGACTCTTTCTATGGAGTCGAAAGTCGAGTGTGGAACGGATTCGGCTGCCTTGTCGGATGAGCGCAAGCCGAGTTTGCCGTTCTTCAGGTCGAAGTCGTAACCGATGTAGTCCGGGGCACCAGGTTTGGGCTCCTGGTGGATGTGTTTGCCTTGTAGCCACAGAAGATCAGTGCCGTCGCCGCCGCTCAAGTGATTGACCCGTTTCGGGGCCGAGGTCAGTCCTGCAGAACCCGCCTGAAAGAGAAATGAATCATCTTTGTCACCGCCGCTGAGGCGTTTTTCACCGGCGCCAAAGTTAAAGTGATTGGACTTGTTTCGCACGCCGTAAACCCGGTCGTCACCTCCCCCCAGGTTCCACAGCACGCCTTTGGCCGGGTCGCTCTGCACACTGATAATGTTGGCGTCGGCGGATGGCAGACCTTCCCGGGCATCGTAGACATCGTCGATTTCATGTATGACCGGCGTATTGACGGTCAGGTAGGCCGATTCACCGCTGTCCTCGTCCCACTGGTGTTTATAGACACGGGTCGGCTGCAGATGAACTTCGAACCGGCCAATCACCACTGAATCGACACTTTCTTTCAGTTCGTTTTTGAGCCAGCTGAGGCTGCTGCTCTTGAGTGCCTTTTCGTAGTCGCTGTAAGTCTTGGCCGCGGTAAAACGATCCATGACATCTGCGTCCTGTTCTTGCCCGGTAAAGGCGAACCAGCCGGCGCGCCAGCGTTCATTGATCGTCAACTCGATGTAGTCGTCCATGTCATCGACCACTCGGGCCGCGCCGTAGATACGCGCGCCGACAATCAGGATCGCGGCAGCGGCAAGGCCGACCGGGCCAGCGCTTTGAAAACCCATCAGCGCAGCGGCGCCGAGCATGAGTGAGAGCCCGGCACTGAATACACTCAAGCCACCGGTGACGTACAAATCCTGAGCTTCTTTGCCCTCGGCTTTGGCTGCATCGCTGAAAGACTTGATGGCCGTATACAGGTCAAAAGGCAGCGTCAGCACACTGGCGATCAGCCCCGCGCCGCGACACAGCCATTTGCCCATGCTGGTCTTGCCGAACTGTTCAAAGGCCAGGGCGCCTTGGCGCAGCATCTTGTCGCCGGTTTTGGTCAGGGCATATTCCAGGCCCAGTGAGCCTATCTCCGCAACGCCGCCGCCGGTATTGATCAGCACCTCAGCGGTATCACCCCTCTTCAGAGCGTCGATGCTGCCAATGTAGGCACTGTACAGGCCATAGGCTTGCAGGCCCGCGCCCATGCTGGTCATGCCGCGACTTTTGGTTTTGTTGACCCAGGTTGGCAAGTGCTCGGGTAACGGGCTGCGATGGATATCCAGGCGTTGGGTCGCGGTTAACAGATTGCTGATTTTGCGGAGGGGGTCGGTAGCGGTGCTCGAGGGAAGATCTCTCAGCAGTGGCGCCGCATCTGTGGAGCGCTGCGTGACGATTTCATAAAGCAATTGCGGTATTCGCTGGCGGTCTTGCGCATCGACGGATTTGATTCGTTGCTCGATCTGAACCGAGTCGAGTTCCAGAGCGTCGGTAAAAGTCTGGGAGGGCTCGGAAAAATAGGTGTCAGCCGCTGTAATGAACTCGCCGCTGACTCGTGCTCCAAGCGCCTGAAGTTCCTGGCGGCTGACGGTCAACTCACCAAATCGAAGCGCTCCGAACAATTGATCCAGATCTCTCAGGCTGGGTTGATTGGCAGGATAGGCACCCGCTTGCGCAGTCGATGGCGTCGCTTCAGTGTCGATGTCGGAAATGGTTATTGGCGCTGCATGAATAGTTTCAGCGCGGGTTGTAATGGGTTCGGCCAAAATTGATACTCTGTTGTGATGTGTCGATGGAATCTGACACGAAGAGCGGCAGGCTTCATTGGTTATTGTTTTTCTGGTTGTATGGTTGAATTTTGTATTGTGTCTGAAGTGGTTTGTGTAGTGTTTTTCAATTAGGGTGAAGTTTGGCTTGCGCGGCGCGAGGTTTTATCGGTGGTGAAAGTAAGTTGATGTTTTATAACAATGAGAAGGTATCTTGTAGTTGTATTGCAAAAAGTTTGATGGCGATGTGTGAGTCTTGATTTGACGGCGGATTACACGGGGGGAAAGTTGCATGCCTGATGTATTTTAATGATAGATAACCCTGTCTTTTAAGCTGCGATCAAACGACGCCGGGCACTATGCTTGCAAACCTGTGCCCGTGTCGTTTGTTTCTGGTACTTGGCTGTTGTTGACGTCTTCTGCCATTTAGTACGAATAACGCAGCAATGTATGTGGCAAATGCCGCAATACAAAGAAACCGAACAAAGCGAGCATCGCCGGCAGAACCAGCCACCAGACCTTGAACGGCATGGCATTCAGCGGCTCTTTGCGCTGGCTCAACCACAACCCCGCCGCACACACGCACGCCGCGAGCATCGCGCCGGCGAGAATGTCCGTCGGCCAATGCGCCCCTAGATACACCCGCGACAAGGCAATCGACAGAGCCGGAATGCAACCGACAAAGAGCCAGGTCAGGCGCATGCGTGGCGGTTGGCCGCGACCAGCCAACACCGCGAGCACCAGAAACAGCGCGAACGACCCCGACGCGTGGCCGCTCGGCATGCTGTAACTGGTCAGCGGATCACTCAGTACTTCCGGACGCACCCGGGCAAAAAACATCTTGGTGCCGGTATTGAGCATCGCTGTGCAGAGCAACACGCCGCCGGCAAAGATTGCCTGGCGCCATTGCCGGCACAGCAGCAACAGACCGGTGAGCAGGGCGCTGAACATCAGCATGTTGCGGAATTCGCCGATCAGGGTGAACGTCACCGCGATCTCATCGAGCAGCGGCTGGCGGTGTTCCTGCACCAGCGTCATCACGCCTTGGTCGAGCGCCGTCAGGTACGGGTAACCAATGAACAGGCCAATCAGAATCAACAGGCTCATGCTGCTGATCCAGATCGTCGCGCGGCGATGGCGGCGCAGGCTGCTGTTGACGCTGAGGCCGACCATGACCGCAATGCTCGCGGCGACAATCCCGGCCTGTAGCCAGAAACCTTCCGGCAGCGGCAGACGAATCGCCGCGCCAGTGGCCCAGCCTGGCAGCAGATAGGCGACGCTCCAGCCGGCGGCGGCCAACAGGCTGACAGCGGCAAAACGCGGGAACGGCATGTCGCACATGCCGGCGACCATTGGCAGCATTGGTCGCAACGGGCCGATAAAGCGACCGACCAGCAAACTGGCGATGCCATAACGCTGGAAATAGCTTTCTGCGCCGGCCATCCATTCCGGGTGATGGCGCAAGCCCGGCAGACGGCGGATGTTCTGGTGGAAGTGGCGACCGAGGAAATACGAAATCGCATCGCCGAGAATCCCGCCGAGGAAACCCAGCAACAGGGTTTCGCTCAACGACAGCGCACCGCTGCCGGCCAGTACGGCCACGGCAAACAACAACACCGTGCCGGGCACGATCAATCCGGCAATCGCCAGGCATTCCACGCAGGCAACAATGAACACCGCTACGGCCAGCCACTGCGGATTGGCCGCCAGCCAACCGGTCACGCTATCGAGCCATGGGCCCATAAAACCACTCCATCAAAACTTCAATTGATCCCAAAGGATGCAGGCAATCTTCAACAGCACTCAGTTCCCCTGTGGGAGCGGGCTTGCTCGCGAAGGCGCTGGGTCATTCAACTTATGCGTTTCTGACACGGCCCCTTCGCGAGCAAGCCCGCTCCCACATGGGGATTCATTTATTTCAAAATTTGTGTCATTTCACGGCAGCAAAAAATAATCCCGGCCTTCGACCTGACCGCGGCGCAGCGGGTTCCGCGTGCACCATTGCGCATAAGCGGCGTCGACAAAGCGGTACATCAAGTGTTCGTCACGGCCATGGGGGATGCCCAGTCGCGTGGTTTGAATAATCTGTGAGGGCGCCGGGCCGGTATCCTCGACCAGAATCAGTTCATGATCGAAACGCTTGGCGTCCCACATCGGCACCTTCAACCCAAGCGCCTTGCACAGCAGCGTCTGCCCGGCACAGAGTTTCTGCGACGGTCGCGCACGCCCTTGAGCGTCAGGATTGTTCAGCAGCATCTGCGCCAGACTCGCCGGCCCGCTGACTTCATCGACCCACGGATAGGCCGATTTGATCAGTACGGCATTGCCCGGCCCTTGCGCACTGAAGTTCAGCGAATCACCGCCACGGGCGTAATACATATAGATGTGTCCGCCATCCAGAAACAAAGCCTTACGCTTTTCCGTGTAGCCGAGCGAGGCATGGCTGCCTTTTTCCGCGCAGTAATAGGCTTCGGTTTCGATGATCCGCGCGCTCAGCCACAGACCGCCAACGCGATGGCGAATGACTTTGCCGAGCAGATCCTTGGCGAGGACTTGTGCGTCACGGTCGAAAAAAGCGTCGGCAAGCCCCGCAGGCTGGCGCTCGGCGCTGGCGCGAACAGTCAGGTTGGACATGGCAAGCGATGTTTATCCGGGCTGATGAGGTCGTGATGATAACAATTCAATGCTTAATTACGGCTGAACGTCGGCAAATTGCAGTCCATTTCGACCATCCGCCTGTCACCGCTGTTAGTCCCGGGACGCGACAGCTATAATCTGCCGCTTTCCTCTTTGCCAAGACCCCAGCAGACCATGACTGAGTCCGTTCTTGACTACATGACCCGATTGGGTCGCGCCGCCCGCGAAGCTTCCCGGGTCATCGGCCGTGCCAGCACCGCGCAGAAAAACCGCGCCCTGCAGGCTGCTGCCAATGCCTTGGACGCCGCTCGCGCCGAGCTTGCTGCAGCCAATGAGCAGGATTTGGCCGCCGGTCGCGCCAATGGTCTGGAACCGGCACTGCTGGAGCGTCTGGAACTGACCCCGGCGCGCATCGACGGCATGATCGTCGGTCTGCGTCAGGTGGCTGCGCTGCCGGATCCGGTCGGCGCGATCCGTGACATGAGTTTCCGTCCGTCGGGCATTCAAGTCGGCAAGATGCGCGTGCCGCTGGGCGTGATCGGGATCATCTACGAGTCCCGGCCCAACGTGACCATTGATGCCGCCAGTCTGTGCCTGAAGTCCGGCAACGCGACGATTCTGCGTGGTGGCTCCGAAGCGATTCACTCCAATCGCGCAATTGCTGCGTGCATTCAGCGCGGTCTGGCCGAGGCCGAACTGCCCGCCGCCGTGGTGCAAGTGGTCGAAACCACCGACCGTGCCGCCGTTGGCGCGATGATCACCATGCCCGAGTACGTCGACGTGATCGTGCCGCGCGGTGGCCGTGGCCTGATCGAACGCATCAGCCGCGATGCCCGTGTGCCGGTGATCAAACACCTGGACGGCATCTGCCATGTTTACGTGAGTGCCCACGCCGATCTGGCGAAAGCCCAGCGCATTGCCTTCAACGCCAAGACTTATCGTTACGGTATTTGCGGTGCGATGGAGACGTTGCTGGTCGATCAAACAGTTGCGAAGGATTTCCTGCCGGCGATGGCCGCCCAGTTCCGCGAAAAAGGCGTCGAGCTGCGTGGCTGCGAGCGCACCCGGGCAATCATCGAAGCGGTCGCGGCCAGCGAAGAAGACTGGAATACCGAATATCTGGCGCCGATTTTGTCGATCCGCGTGGTCGACGGGCTGGATCAGGCAATTGAACACATCAACCATTACGGCTCGCATCACACCGACTCGATCGTCAGCGAAAACCTCGCCGACACCCGCCGGTTTGTGGCGGAAGTCGACTCGGCGTCGGTGATGATCAACACCCCGACGTGCTTCGCCGATGGATTTGAATACGGATTGGGTGCCGAGATCGGCATTTCTACTGATAAGCTGCACGCCCGCGGCCCGGTGGGCCTCGAAGGACTGACCTGCGAGAAGTACATCGTGGTCGGTGATGGCCAGTTGCGCGGCCAGGCGACGGTCTGACTTGACCGACCTCGACCTGACCACGGTGCCCGCCGGCAGCGACGTTCGACCTCAACGCATTGGCGTTCTGGGCGGTACGTTCGACCCGGTGCACATCGGCCATTTGCGCGGTGGGCTGGAAGTTGCCGAAGCGCTGGCGCTCGACGAGTTGCGCTTGATGCCGAACGCGCGGCCACCGCATCGCGGCATGCCGCAGGTGTCGGCGCAGGATCGGCTGGCGATGGTTGAATGCGCAGTGGCCGGCGTGCCGCCACTGGTGGTGGACGCCCGTGAGTTACAGCGGGACAAGCCGTCCTGGACTATTGATACCCTGGAGTTGATGCGCGCCGAAATGCCCGCCGAGACCCAGGTTTTTCTGCTTTTGGGCTGGGACGCATTTTGCGGCCTGCCCACTTGGCATCGCTGGGAAGAGTTGCTCCAGCATTGCCACATCCTGGTGCTACAGCGCCCGGACGCCGACAGCGAACCGCCGGATGCCTTGCGCAACCTGCTGGCAGCGCGTTCGGTGAGCGACCCGCTGGCCCTGAAAGGGCCGAGCGGACAGATTGCATTCGTCTGGCAGACACCGCTCGCGGTTTCCGCCACCCAGATCCGTCAACTGCTGGCCAGCGGTAAGTCGGTACGTTTCCTGGTGCCCGACGCGGTCCTGGCCTACATCGATGCGCACGGTCTATACCGTGCGTCGAACTGAACAAGGCGTGCTTCACTGATACGAATCACCGTGTCCCCAAGCCGCCGAATACACGAGCAAAACGAGTTTTATATGACTGACAAAGACGTAAGCAAAGTTAAGCGCAAAGGCACGTTCAAGAGCGCACCGCTGCCGGTCGAAGTAAAAACCGGCCCAGAGCTGGCTGGCGAAGAGCTGGTCAAAGTCGCTGTCGCTGCCCTTGAAGACGTCAAGGCGCAAGACATCCAGATCCTGGATGTTCGCGACAAGCAAAGCATCACCGACTTCATGATCATCGCCACCGGTACCTCCAACCGCCAGATCGGCGCGATGCTGGACAAGGTTCGCGAAGCGGTCAAAGCCCAGGGCGTCAAGCCATTGGGTGAAGAAGGCAAGGGCGACAGCGACTGGGTTCTGCTGGATATGGACGACGTGATCGTGCACATGATGACCGCCTCGGCGCGTCAGTTCTACGACCTGGAGCGTCTGTGGGCCGGTGCCGAACAAAGCCGTGCGGCCGATGCCAAGCATCACAGCCCGGAAAACACCCACGAGCATTTCACCAAGCTCAACAAAGACCAGCTGTAAGGGATTGCTGTGCGACTGCGCCTGATCGCCGTCGGTTCACGCATGCCCAAATGGGTGGAAGAAGGCTGGCATGAATATGCCAAGCGTCTTCCTTCCGAGCTGGCGCTGGAACTGGTGGAAATTCCGCTCAACACCCGTGGCAAGAATGCCGACGTGGCCCGCTTCATCCGTCAGGAAGGCGAAGCCATGCTGGCCAAGGTCGGGCCGAATGAGCGAATTGTGACCCTCGAAGTCCATGGCAAGCCCTGGAGCACCGAGCAGCTTGCGGTTGAACTCGACCGTTGGCGGCTGGATTCGCGCACGGTCAATTTCATGGTCGGTGGCCCGGAAGGGCTGGCGCCGGAAGTTTGTGCCCGCGCTGATCAACGCTGGTCGTTGTCGCCGCTGACGTTGCCGCACCCGCTGGTGCGGATTCTGATCGGCGAACAGTTGTACCGTGCCTGGACCGTGCTGTCCGGCCACCCTTACCACAAGTAATCCTGCCCTCATGTCTCAGCCGATCCGCATCAAGGACCACGAAAAGGACGCACGCCTGGTGCGTAGCCGCGTCGTGTTCGGGGCCGTGGCGATTGTGCTGTTGATTGGCGTGTTGATCGCGCGGCTGTATTACTTGCAGGTGATCCAGTACGACTATCACTCGACGCTCTCGGAGAACAACCGCGTCCATGTGCAGCCCATTCCGCCTACGCGCGGGTTGATTTTCGACCGCAACGGCGTGGTGGTGGCGGACAACCGTCCGAGCTTCAGCCTGAGCATGACCCGCGAGCGTTCCGGCGACTGGCAGCAGGTGCTCGACGTCATCGTCGAAGTGCTTGAGCTGACGCCGGAAGACCGGGTGATTTTCGAGAAGCGCATGCGTCAGGGGCGCCGGCCGTTCGAGCCAGTGCCGATTCTGTTCGAGCTGAGCGAAGAACAGATCGCCCGCATCGCGGTGAATCAGTTCCGTCTGCCGGGCGTCGAAGTGGTGGCGCAACTGGTTCGTCACTACCCGCAGGGCGCGCATTTTGCGCACTCGGTGGGTTACATGGGGCGGATCAACGAGAAAGAGCTGAAGAGCCTCGATCCGGTCAACTACAGCGGCACCCACCACATCGGCAAAACCGGCATCGAGCGTTTCTACGAGCCGGAATTGCACGGTCAGGTCGGTTACGAAGAAGTGGAAACCAACGCCCGTGGCCGCGTGTTGCGCGTGCTCAAGCGTACCGATCCGATTCCCGGCAAAGACATCGTTCTGAGCCTGGACATCAAATTGCAGGAAGCCGCCGAAGCTGCACTGGGCGGTCGTCGTGGCGCGGTGGTGGCGCTCGATCCGAAGACCGGCGAAGTGCTGGCGATGGTCAGTCAGCCGAGCTTCGACCCGAACCTGTTCGTCACCGGCATCAGCTTCAAGGCTTACGCCGAGTTGCGCGATTCCATCGACCGGCCGCTGTTCAACCGCGTACTGCGTGGTCTGTACCCGCCGGGCTCGACGATCAAACCGGCGGTGGCGATTGCCGGCCTCGATTCCGGTGTGATTACGGCGTCGAGCCGAGTGTTCGACCCGGGTTATTACATGCTGCCCAACTACGATCACAAATACCGTAACTGGAACCGCACCGGTGACGGCTTCGTCGACCTCGACACGGCGATCATGCGTTCCAACGACACCTACTTCTATGACCTGGCGCACAAGCTCGGCATCGATCGGTTGTCGGCTTACATGAACAAGTTCGGCATTGGCCAGAAGGTCTCGCTGGACATGTTCGAAGAATCCCCTGGCCTGATGCCATCGCGCGAATGGAAGCGAGCGACGCGCAAGCAGGCCTGGTTCCCGGGCGAAACCCTGATCCTCGGGATCGGCCAGGGCTACATGCAATCGACCCCGCTGCAACTGGCGCAAGCCACCGCGCTGGTCGCCAATAAAGGCATCTGGAACCGCCCGCACCTGGCCAAATCCCTCGAAGGGCAGAAACCGGTGGACGAAAACCCGATGCCGGACATTGTTCTGCGCGATCCGTCGGACTGGAACAAGGTCAACCACGGCATGCAGCAAGTGATGCACGGCGCGCGGGGGACTGCGCGTAAAGCTGCGATCGGCGCGCAATACCGCATTGCCGGCAAGTCCGGTACCGCGCAAGTTGTGGCGATCAAGCAGGGTGAAAAATACGACCGCTCCAAGGTTCAGGAGCGCCACCGCGACCACGCCTTGTTCGTCGGTTTCGCCCCGGCTGACGATCCGCGAATCGTTGTTTCGGTGATGGTCGAGAACGGTGAGTCCGGTTCCGGCGTTGCCGCGCCCGTGGTGCGTCAGGTCATGGACGCCTGGCTGCTCGATCCCGAAGGTCGATTGAAGGCCGAATACGCCAGCCCAATCAGTGCGGAGGCTACGGCCCGTGATGAATAATTTTGATCGCATGCTCTCTAGCGAGGATGTGATGCGTCGTCGTGCGACGTTGCTGCAACGTCTGCACATCGATGGCCCGTTGTTGATTCTGTTGCTGATCCTCGCCGCCGGCAGCCTGTTCGTGCTGTATTCAGCGAGTGGCAAGAGCTGGGATCTGCTGGCCAAACAAGCCACGTCGTTCGGTATCGGTCTGGTCTCGATGATCGTCATCGCCCAGCTCGAACCGCGGTTCATGGCGCGTTGGGTGCCGCTCGGTTATGTGGTCGGGGTGGTGCTGCTGATGGTCGTGGACATCATGGGCCACAACGCCATGGGCGCAACGCGCTGGATCAACATTCCCGGGGTGATCCGCTTCCAGCCCTCGGAGTTCATGAAGATTTTGATGCCGGCAACTATTGCCTGGTATCTGTCCAAACGCACCTTGCCGCCGCAACTCAAGCACGTCGGTATCAGTTTGATGCTGATCGGTGTGCCGTTTGTGCTGATCGTCCGCCAGCCTGACCTGGGGACTTCGCTGCTGATTCTTGCTGGCGGCGCTTTCGTATTGTTCATGGGTGGCTTGCGCTGGCGCTGGATTCTCAGCGTGCTGGCGGCGGCGATTCCGGTGTCGGTGGCGATGTGGTTTTTCATCATGCACGACTACCAGAAGCAACGGATCCTGACGTTCCTCGACCCGGAAAGCGATCCGTTAGGCACCGGCTGGAACATCATTCAGTCGAAAGCGGCGATCGGTTCCGGCGGCGTGTTCGGCAAAGGCTGGCTGCTCGGCACCCAGTCTCACTTGGATTTTCTGCCGGAAAGCCACACCGACTTCATCATTGCCGTACTGGGCGAAGAGTTCGGCCTGGTGGGCATCTGCGCGTTGTTGCTGATCTATTTATTGCTGATTGGCCGGGGGCTGGTGATCACCGCTCAGGCGCAAACGCTGTTCGGTAAATTGCTTGCCGGTTCGTTGACCATGACGTTTTTTGTTTACGTTTTCGTCAACATCGGTATGGTCAGTGGCCTGTTGCCGGTTGTAGGGGTGCCGTTGCCGTTCATTAGCTACGGAGGAACTTCGCTGGTGACGCTGCTGTCAGCGTTTGGGGTTTTGATGTCGATCCATACCCATCGCAAGTGGATCGCACAGGTTTGAATAAGGTGAAGAGTTCAATGCAAGTAATGCGTGGCTGGGCGACTCGATGCGCGCCGTGGGTTGGCCTGGTTGGCCTCCTTGGGAGCGTGCAGGAAGCGCTGGCCGGCGAATACGAAGGCTCACCTCAGGTGGCCGAGTTCGTCGGTGAAATGACCCGCGATTATGGTTTCGCCGGTGAACAACTGATGGGTGTGTTCCGCGAGGCGCAGCGCAAACAGTCGATTCTCGACGCCATCTCCCGACCTGCCGAGCGGGTCAAGCAGTGGAAAGAATATCGCCCGATGTTCATCACCGACGCGCGCATCGCCCGTGGTGTGGACTTCTGGCGGCAGCACGAGGCTACGCTGGCCCGTGCCGAGCAGGAATACGGCGTACCGGCACAAGTCATCGTGTCGATCATCGGCGTCGAGACCTTTTTCGGACGTAATACCGGTAATTTCCGGGTGATCGATGCCTTGTCGACGCTCGGTTTCGACTATCCTCCCCGTGCCGAATTTTTCCGCAAGGAACTGCGTGAGTTCCTGCTGCTGGCGCGTGAAGAACAGGTCGATCCATTGACCCTCAAAGGCTCGTACGCCGGGGCAATGGGCCTGCCGCAGTTCATGCCGAGCAGCTTCCGCGCCTACGCGGTGGATTTTGACGGTGACGGCCACATCAATATCTGGAACAACCCGGACGATGCGATCGGCAGCGTTGCCAGCTATTTCAAGCGTCACGGCTGGGTTGCGGGTGAGCCGGTGGTCAGCCGCGCCGATGTCCGTGGCGAGCAGGTCGATGAAGGCCTGACCACCGGCATCGAGCCGACAAAAACGGTCGGAGAGTTGCGGGCGCTGGGCTGGTCAAGTCATGATGCGCTGCGCGATGATATGCCGGTTACTGCATTTCGCCTCGAAGGCGAGAACGGCCCTGAATACTGGATGGGCCTGAAGAATTTCTACGCGATCACGCGTTATAACCGCAGCGTGATGTACGCCATGGCCGTACATCAACTGTCTGAACAGCTGGTACAAGCACGGGGCGTCAAGTAATGCAGGCATTGCCTAACAATAAACCCCTGAAGCTGGTGGCCTTCGCTGCGTTGGCAGTACTGGTCGCCAGTTGCACGACCAGCCGTTCGCCGACGCCGAAAACAACCTCATCCACTGCTGTGCGTGCGCAGCCGGGTCTGGACATCAACCGTGCGCACAAAGACGGCGCACCGTGGTGGGACGTCGATGTCTCGCGTATTCCCGATGCCACGCCGACCCTGCACACCGGCCCGTACAAGGCCAACCCGTACACCGTACTGGGCAAAACCTACTTCCCGTTGCAGGAATCCAAGACCTACGTCGCGTCTGGCACGGCGTCCTGGTACGGCACCAAGTTTCACGGTCAGAACACCGCCAACGGCGAGGTCTACGACCTGTACGGCATGAGTGCCGCCCACAAGACATTGCCACTGCCAAGTTACGTTCGGGTGACCAACCTGGACAATAACCGCACGGTGATTCTGCGCGTCAATGACCGTGGGCCGTTCTATTCCGATCGCATCATCGACTTGTCCTACGCCGCCGCGAAAAAACTCGGTTACGCCGAAACCGGCACTGCGCGCGTCAAGGTCGAAGGCATCGATCCGCAGCAATACTGGGCCGCCAAGGGCCGTCCGGCACCGCTTATGCTCAACGAGCCGCAGGTCGCGCAGAACAGCGCGCCGGTGATCACGGCCTCGGCCGGCACCGTCGAGCAATGGACGCCGCCACCGCAGCAACATGCCTCCGACACCGTCCCTGTGCCGATGAGTGCAAAAAAAAACGCTTCTGCAACAGCAACTGGCCAGTATCTGCAGGTGGGCGCGTTCGCCAACCCGGACGCTGCAGAACTCCTGAGGTCGAAGCTCAGCGGGATGGTGAGCGCTCCGGTGTTTATCAGCTCGATCGTGCGCAATCAGCAGACCCTGCATCGGGTACGTCTGGGGCCGATCGGCTCGCCGGGTGAAATTGCCCAGGTGCAGAACAGCGTGCGCCTGGCCAACCTTGGTTCGCCAAGTGTGGTCACTGAATAAGTAGCAACGTAGAACTTGATTGACGGTTCACCAGCGATTGGGGGGTGAACCAGGTTGTTGGCTCGTCGAAGAACAAAAGCCCGGCAAGGGTGACTGGAGTGAGCAACTGAACCCGCGATGGCCCGTTAGAAAGCCATCTGATTAAATTTTGTCCGCAAGGGCAGTTTCCATTAGCGATTTCGAGAGACGGATGAACATCACCACCTTTGCCAAACGCCTGTGTCTGCTAGTCCCGCTGCTCCTCTCGCCAGCCGCCTTCGCGGCCGAGATGATGCCGTCGCCACCACAACTGGCCGCCAAAGCCTACGTTCTGATGGACGCCAGCAGCGGCAACGTGCTGGTAGAGAACAATGGTGACCAGCGTCTGCCACCGGCCAGCCTGACCAAACTGATGACCGCGTACATCGCGACCCTGGAAATCCGTCGCGGCCAGATCGGTGAAAACGATCCGGTGACCGTCAGCGAAAACGCCTGGCGCACCGGCGGTTCGCGGATGTTCATCAAGGTTGGCTCGCAGGTGACTGTCAGCGACCTGCTGCACGGCATCATCATCCAGTCCGGCAACGACGCTAGCGTCGCGTTGTCCGAGCACATCGCCGGCAGCGAAGATGCGTTCGCCGACCTGATGAACAAGACGGTCACCGATCTGGGCATGACCAATACCCACTTCATGAACCCGACCGGTCTGCCAAACCCTGAGCACTACTCGTCGGCTCACGACATGGCGATTCTGGCCCGCGCGATCATCCACGAAGACCCGGCTCACTATGCGATCTACTCGCAGAAAGAGTTCTTCTGGAACGGCATCAAGCAGCCTAACCGCAACCTGCTGCTGTGGCGCGACAAGACCGTTGACGGTCTGAAAACCGGTCACACCGACGAAGCCGGCTACTGCATGGTGTCCTCGGCTGTACGTGACGGCCAGCGTCTGATCGCCGTGGTGTTCGGCACCAACAGCGAAGTGGCCCGCGCCGCTGAAACCCAGAAGCTGCTGACTTACGGTTTCCGCTTCTTCGAAACCCAGACCTTCTATCAGAAGGGCACCGAACTGGCTCAAGCCCCGGTGTGGAAAGGCACCACCAATCAAGTCAAGGCCGGCCTGGCTGAAGACCTGACCATGACCCTGCCAAAAGGCCAGCTGAAGAAGCTCGCTGCGAGCATGACCATGAACCCGCAACTGATCGCGCCAATCGCCAAGGGCGACGTGATCGGTAAAGTCGAAGTCAAACTGGAAGACAAGGTGGTGCACAGCGCTGACCTGATCGCTCTGGATGGCGTCGAGGAGGGTGGTATCTTCCGCCGCATGTGGGATAGCATCCGTCTATTCTTCTTCGGCTTGTTCAACTGATTTGTGTTGACCTGCATGGCCCCGCCCCGATCCGGTGCGGGGCCATGCGCGTTAACACGGCTTGCGCTCTAGAGGCCGTTACGCCATGACCGATACCGAAGTAAAGGCGCCAAAGATCGAATTCCCTGTAACGGATTATCCCGTTAAGGTGATCAGCGATACCGGTGTGGGCAACAAAGACAAGATCATCGACATCGTCAAAAAACACGCGACCATCAATGATGAGCGCATCGACGAGCGTCAAAGCACCAACGGCAAATACACCACCATCCAGTTGCACATCGTGGCGACCGATCAGGATCAGCTGTACAACATCAACAGCGAACTGCGGGCAACCGGTTTCGTGCACATGGTGCTGTGATGTCCGGCACGCTGGGCTTTCGTGAGCTCGGCCAGATGGCGTACGAGCCGGTCTGGCATGCCATGCAACGCTTTACCAACGAACGCGGCAGCGATGCCGCCGACGAAATCTGGCTCGTCGAACACCCGCCGGTGTTCACTCAGGGCCAGGCCGGCAAGGCCGAACACTTGTTGCTGCCGGGTGATATCCCGGTGGTGCAGGTCGATCGCGGCGGGCAAGTGACTTATCATGGCCCCGGCCAATTGGTCGCTTATCTGTTGCTGGATGTACGCAAGCTGGGTTTCGGCGTGCGTGATCTGGTCAGCCGCATGGAGCTTTGCCTGATCGAACTGCTGGCCAGCTACGGGGTAACCGCAGCGGCCAAGCCAGATGCTCCCGGCGTCTACGTCGACGGAGCGAAAATCGCTTCTCTGGGTTTGCGGATTCGCCACGGTTGTTCCTTTCATGGCCTGGCCCTGAACGTGGATATGAACCTGGAACCGTTTCGACGGATTAATCCCTGCGGCTATGCCGGGCTGGCGATGACCCAGCTGAGCGACCACGCAGGATCGATTGAATTTGCCGAGGTAAGTGCCCGGCTGCGCGCGCAGCTCGTCAAACACCTCGACTATGCTGAGCAGACGACCCTGACGGGCGGAATCGACTGATATGACTACTGATGCAGTGCAAACCATGATCCCGACGCTCGACGTGACCGAGCGCCCGGCCCCGCGTCCCAAGGTAGAAGCGGGCGTCAAGCTGCGCGGCGCCGAGAAGGTTGCACGCATCCCGGTAAAGATCATTCCGACCACCGAACTGCCGAAGAAACCTGACTGGATTCGTGTGCGCATCCCGGTTTCGCCGGAAGTCGACCGGATCAAGAGCCTGCTGCGCAAACACAAGCTGCACAGCGTTTGCGAAGAAGCGTCCTGCCCGAACCTCGGCGAGTGTTTCTCCGGCGGCACCGCGACCTTCATGATCATGGGCGACATCTGCACCCGTCGCTGCCCGTTCTGCGACGTCGGCCACGGTCGTCCGAAGCCACTGGACGTCAACGAGCCGGAAAGCCTGGCCATCGCCATCGCCGACCTCAAGCTCAAGTACGTGGTGATCACCTCGGTTGACCGCGACGACCTGCGTGACGGCGGTGCCCAGCACTTTGCCGACTGCATCCGCGAAATCCGCAAGCTGTCGCCGAACGTGCAACTGGAAACCCTCGTGCCGGATTATCGTGGCCGCATGGACGTCGCGCTGGAAATCACCGCCGCCGAGCCGCCAGATGTGTTCAACCACAACCTGGAAACCGTGCCGCGCCTGTACAAGGCTGCGCGTCCGGGTTCGGATTACCAGTGGTCGCTGACCCTGCTGCAACGCTTCAAGCAGATGATGCCGCACATTCCAACCAAATCCGGCCTGATGCTGGGTCTGGGCGAGACCGACGAAGAAGTCATCGAAGTCATGAAGCGCATGCGCGAACACGACATCGACATGCTGACCCTCGGCCAGTACCTGCAACCGTCGCGCAGCCACCTGCCGGTGCAGCGTTTCGTGCACCCGGACACCTTCGCCTGGTTCGCCGAAGAAGGTTACAAGATGGGCTTCAAAAACGTCGCCTCGGGCCCGCTGGTGCGTTCTTCGTATCACGCTGACGAGCAAGCGAAGCTGGTCAAGGCTGAGTTGATGGGTTCCTGATTCAGCACTGAATAAAATGCCCGCCGTGGCTTTAAGTCCGGCGGGCTTTTTTTTGCCTGCTTTCCTGACTACTGTGTGCGCATGACTTCACACTGGGAGCCCCATGGATGACCGTTCGACCGACCCACAGCCTTTTTCCGCATAAACCCGTGCCGGCACTGCCGTCAGAGGGCGTGATCGGCGTTATCGCGCCTGCCGGGCCGGGTGCGCTGGACACCGACAAGGCTGTGCAGTGGATGCGCGCTCGCGGTTATGCGCTGAAGGTGTTTCCCGGCGTCTATGAAAAGGATGGCTATCTGGCTGGCAGCGATGAGGTGCGGCTCAACGATCTGCACGCAGCGTTCGCCGATGCCGAGGTCGATGCAATCATTTGCCTGCGCGGCGGCTACGGTACGCCGCGCCTGCTGGATCGGATCGACTACGACCTGCTCAGCCGAAACGCCAAACCCTTTGTCGGTTACAGCGACATTACCGCGCTGCACCTCGCGATCAGCCGTTACGCCGGGTTTGTGACCTTTCACGGGCCGCTGCTCAACGCTGACCTGCTTGGTGACAAAGAGCCACCGACCGTGACGTCATTCTTCGCCATGCTGCGCGGTCAGTTGAAAGCGGGGAGTGTGCTCAGCCACCCGGTGGCATATCCGTTGACCACGGTTGAGCCCGGCATTGCCCATGGGCGTTTGCTCGGTGGCAATCTGGCGATGATCGCGGCGACGTTGGGCACGCCTTACGAAATTGATGTCGAAGGGGTGATTCTGCTGATCGAAGACATCAACGAGCCGCTGTATCGCATCGATCGGCTGCTGACGCAGATGCGCCTGGCCGGGAAGCTGGCGAGGTTGCGCGGGGTGTTGGTTGGCGATGTGGCGGGGGTGGATATGGATGCGTTGAACCGTTTGCTCAAGCAGACGTTCGAGCCGTTACGGATTCCGGTGTTGTCGGGGTGGCGCAGCGGGCATTGTGATCCGAACCTGACGCTGCCGATGGGCGCGCTGGTGCGGCTGGATGCCGGGAAGAAGGAATTGATGCTGGAGCAGGATGTAGTGATCAAGGCTTAGAAATAAGTCGCCTGACAGTCAGTCTTCGGGAGCAAGCCCCCTCCCACATTCGACCGTGTTCTTATGCTGAAACTCGATCAACTGTGGGAGCGGGCTTGCTCGCGAAGGCGTCAGTCGCCATACAACCGAGCCACTACCGGGTACGCAAGCTCTCAAGCAGCTTATGCGTCGGATACCCATCCGCCGGCCAGCCAAACGACTGCTGCGCACTGCGGATCGCCTTGCGCGTGTTAGCGCCGATAATCCCGTCCGCCGTGCCCGCATCAAAGTTGCGCGCGCTCAACAGGTTCTGCAGTTCAATGCGCTCGCTGCGGCTCAGCGGCATGTCATCTTTCGGCCAGGTGCCGTTAATCAGACCACCGCCACTGAAGCGCTCAGACAACAAACCAACCGCCAACGCATACGACGAAGAATTGTTGTATTTGAGGATCGCGCGGAAGTTATCCAGCACCAGAAACGCCGGGCCACGATAACCGGCCGGCAGCAGCAGTGCGGCGGACAATTGCTCGGAGCCCGCCGGAGCCTGACCGCCATTCGGCAGAATCACACCCAGTTGGCGCCATTCAGCAACGCTTTTGCGCATCACACCGTCAGCCAGTGTGTAGTTGAAACCGCTCGGCAGTTGCACCTCGAAGCCCCACGGCTGACCCCGCTGCCAGCCGGAGCTTTGCAGGTAGTGCGCGGTCGAGGCCAGCGCATCGGCCGGGCTGCCCCAGATGTCGCGGCGACCATCACCGTCAAAATCCACGGCGTGCGTGTTGTAGGTGGTCGGAATGAACTGGGTCTGACCCATCGCGCCAGCCCAGGAGCCAAGCATCTTCTCCGGCGTGATATCGCCCTGTTGCAGGATCTGCAGCGCGGCAATCAATTGCGCATGGGCAAAGCCAGGACGGCGACCTTCGTAGGCGAGGGTGGCCAGCGAATTGATCACTGACTTTGTGCCCTGGAACTGGCCGAAGTTACTTTCCATGCCCCACACCGACACCAGCGCCTGACGGTCGACGCCGTAACGCTGTTCGATGCTTTGCAGAATGTCGGCGTACTGATTGATCAGCGCCTGACCTTTGCGTACGCGCAACGGCGACAGCGCGCCATCGAGGTATTCCCACACCGGGCGGGAGAACTCAGGCTGGCTGCGGTCAGCGCGGATGATGCTTGCGTCGAAGCTGACGTTGGCAAATGCGCGATCAAACAGCTCAGGGCTGATGCCGGCGGCCAAGGCATCCTTACGGAAGCCTGCTTGCCATTCGGCAAAGGTCTGGGTCGGCTGAAGATCGAGAGGGTCGGCGGACGGCACTACCGGCGGGATGATCGCTGGGGCCGTGGCGACAGGGGCAGCTTGAAGAGGTTGCGCATCGGCGGCGGTGGGTTTTTCCGCGCAGGCGACAAGCAGGATGAAGCTGGAGGCAGCGATCAATTGGCGAACAGGCCAACGATGGGAAAGACTTAGGGGCATGCACAGTTCCAGGGGAAACGAGTCAAGTGCAGACCTTAACATGAGCAGGGGGTACTGCGCTTTAAGCAGCCAGAAAGTAAGAAGCCTCCCAGCTGTCAGACTGGAAGGCTTCGCGGCGGTAGCTGCCTTTACCCTTGGTTGGTCGTTCCTGGCGACTGCGGAACAGGGGCTGGGCGACGATGGATTTGGCCTTGTTGGGGCCATGCTTTGCTGGCTTTTTGCTCATGAGGATTCTCTCATTGGGGTGGGGTTTGCGGGGGAAATAATCTGCCGATGTTGGGCGTCTGTCTATAGGGCAAATGTGGGCGCGCATTGTAGGAAACAAGAGCAAAAGATCGCAGCGTGCCGCAGTTCCTACAAGGATCGGTGTAGGAGCTGCCGAAGGCTGCGATCTTTTGCTCTTATTCAGCAGGCAGTGTCAGACGCTGGCCAGCCATCAACAATGCCAATCGGCTCAGGCTCATCCACGGCGAACCCGCCGCCTGGCCCTTGATCTGCGCATCAATGCGCTGAGCTTCCAGCAGCAACTGCGCCCAGCGTTGCGCCGTGTAGCGTTGCAGGGCTTTGCTCATCAGCGGTTTGCGCTTGTCCCAGACCGGCGGTTTCGCCTGACTGAAGCACTTGTCCAGCGGCGTGCCCTGACTGTACTGCAGCGAGATATTGGCCAGCAGGCGCAACTCCCGCGCCAGTGCCCAGAGAATCACCGGCGGCTCGACACCTTCACCGCGCAAGCCTTCGAGCATGCGCAGAGCATGCGCCGGTTCGCCGTTGAGCACAGCGTCGGTCAGGCCGAATACGTCAAACCGTGCGCTGTCGGCCACGGCGGCCTGCACGGTTTCAACGGTGATCTGTCCGCCTTCCGCCATCAGCTTGAGCTTTTCGATTTCCTGCGCGGCGGCGAGCAAGTTGCCCTCGACACGCGCGGCAATCAATTCGACCGCGTCCTGACTGGCCGACAACCCGGCCTGTGACAGACGCTGACGAATCCAGCTCGGCAACTGATTGGCATCCACCGGCCAGATCTGAATGAACTGGGTCTGCTGGCCTTCGACCAGCGCCTTGCCCCACTTGGTTTTCTGCGCACTGCCATCGAGCTTGGGCAAGCTGATCAGCAGCACCGTGTCTTCAGCGGGGCGCGAGCAATATTCGATGAAAGCGGCAGCGCCTTTGTCACCGGGTTTTCCTGAGGGCAGACGCAGTTCCAGCAGGCGTTTTTCCGCAAACAACGACATGCTGGCACCGGCCTGCAACAACGTACCCCAATCGAAATTGGCGTCGGCGGCAAAGACCTGGCGTTCGTCGAAACCTTGCTCGCGGGCAGCACGGCGGATGGCGTCGGCAGCTTCCTGACACAGCAGCGGGTCATCGCCGCTGATGATGTAGACCGGCGCGAGGGCGCCTTGCAGGTGTTTACCGAGTTGGGCGGGGGCGAGCTTCATAAGAAAGGTCGAACGGGGCGCCTGAGCGCCCCGAACATCTTACTGCTGCGGTACTTCGAGCGGCGACTGACGCGGGGTTTCCGCTTCAGCTTTCTGCGCCGCTTCCAGGGCCTGGGCTTCTGCCTTGGCGCGGGCATCGGCGGTCGCTTGCAGTTGATCCAGTTGCGCCGGAGTCAGCTGTTGCAGACGCAGCATCATGCGCTGTACCAGTTCGCGACGGGTTTCGCGACGGGCGTCGTTGGCTTCCTGATCGGAACCGACGAGGTTGTTACCGTCGTGAATGAACACCTTCTGCACTTCAAGCTTGTCGCTCAGCAGGTTCAGGTTGTTGGCGCCGAGAATGTCGTAGCTGAGCACGGTGCTCACCTGATATTCGCCGGTGGTGCCGTTACCCGAGTAGCTGAGGATGCGCTGGTTTTCCTGCTCGTTGGACAGGAACAGCTTGTACGGCGCGCCGGAAACAACCTTCACGCCGCTGGATTCCAGCACTTGGCGCAGTTGCGTCACGGTCTCGCCGTAAGCGTTACGGGCGCTCAGATCGAGTTCCTTGATCGCCAGTTCGTTGGTGCCGGTGCCGCGCAGCTGGAAACCGCAGGCGCTCAACAGAACGGCGAGGCCCATCACCAGCAGATTGCGTTTGATCATTGTGTTGCTCCCCTTGAAACCAGGTGGGCCGACCGTGCGGCCCGAAAGGTTTTACTCGGCGTCAGGCGAACCTGACGCCCGATCCAATTAGCTGGCGACGATGTTGACCAGTTTCCCCGGCACAACGATCACTTTACGAATAGTCAGACCGTCGACGAAACGCAGAACGTTTTCGTTGCCACGGGCTGCCGCTTCAACTTCTTCACGGGTGGCGCTGGCCGGCATTTCGATCTGGCCGCGCAGCTTGCCGTTGACCTGGATCACCAGGGTCAGGCTGTCCTGCACCAGCGCGCTTTCGTCCACGGCTGGCCAACCGGCGTCGATCACTGCATCGGCGTGACCCAGTTGATTCCACAGCTCGTGGCTGATGTGCGGGGTGATCGGTGCCAGCAACAGCGTTACGGCTTCCAGACCTTCGTGAACCAGCGCGCGATCCTGTTCGGTGCCTTGGGCGGCTTTTTCCAGCACGTTCATCAGCGTCATCACCTGAGCGATGGCGGTGTTGAATTTGTGGTTCTGGCCGACGTCGTGGCTGGCTTGCTTGATGGCCACATGGATCGAACGGCGAACGGCTTTCTGCTCGTCGTTCAGGCTCGCGATGTCGAGTTTGCCCGGCAAGCCCTGACCAACGTGGGCTTGCGCCAGACGCCAGACGCGCTTGAGGAAACGGTGCGAACCTTCAACGCCGGAGTCCGACCATTCGGCGCTCATGTCAGGCGGCGAGGCGAACATCATGAACAGACGGCAAGTGTCAGCGCCGAATTGATCGATCATCGACTGAGGGTCGACGCCGTTGTTTTTCGACTTGGCCATTTTCTCGGTGCCACCGATTTCCACCGGCAGACCGTCGGATTTCAGCTTGGCGCTGATGACCTTGGCTTTGCTGTCACGCTCGAGTTCTACGTCCGCCGGGTTGAACCAGGTGTAAGCACCGTTGGCTTCGCGACGATAGTAGGTTTCGGCGATCACCATGCCTTGGGTCAGCAGGTTCTTGAACGGCTCGTTGGAGCTCACCAGACCTTCATCGCGCATCAGCTTGTGGAAGAAGCGCGCGTACAGCAGGTGCAGAATCGCGTGTTCGATACCGCCGATGTACTGATCGACCGGCAGCCAGTGATCAGCTGCGGATTTTTCCACCAGACCGCCTTCAAAGTGCGGCGAGGCGTAACGGGCGTAGTACCACGACGACTCGACGAAGGTGTCCATGGTGTCGGTTTCACGCTTGGCAGGCTGGCCGCATTTCGGGCAGCTGCATTCGTAAAATTCTGGCATGCGCGCCAGCGGCGAACCAGCGCCGTCCGGCACCACGTCTTCCGGCAGAACTACCGGCAGTTGATCTTCCGGCACCGGCACGTCACCGCACGCATCGCAGTGGATGATCGGGATCGGGCAGCCCCAGTAGCGCTGACGGCTGATGCCCCAGTCGCGCAGGCGGAACTGAGTGCGCGAGGCGCCCAGTTCTTTCTTGATCAGGGCGACTTCCATGGCGTCGAACGCGCCAGCGAAGTCGAGACCGTCGAACTCGCCGGAGTTGATCAGTGTGCCGTGCTCGCCGTAGGCGTCTTGCCACGGCGCAGGGTTGCTGTCGCCAGAGCTGGTACGCACGACCGATTTCACCGGCAGGTTGTACTTGTGGGCGAATTCGAAATCGCGCTCGTCGTGCGCTGGTACCGCCATCACAGCGCCGTCGCCGTAGTGCATCAGCACATAGTTGGCGACCCACACCGGCAGTTTTTCGCCAGTCAGCGGGTGCTCGACGAACAGGCCGGTCGGCAGGCCTTTCTTTTCCTGCGTGGCGACGTCGGCTTCAGCGACGCTGCCGCCCTTGCATTCAGCGATGAACGCTTGCAGCTCAGGGTTGTTTTTCGCGGCCAGGGTGGCCAGCGGGTGCTCTGCGGCCACGGCGACATAGGTCGCGCCCATCAGGGTGTCCGGACGGGTAGTGAAGACTTTGAGGGTGCCGGCTTCGCCGATCGAATCGACGTTGTACGGGAACTGCACTTCCATGCCGCGGGATTTGCCGATCCAGTTGCGCTGCATGGTCTTGACCTGTTCAGGCCAGCCAGTCAGTTCGTCGAGGCTCTCCAGCAGCTCATCCGCATAAGCGGTGATCTTGAAGTAGTACATCGGGATTTCGCGCTTTTCGATCAGCGCGCCGGAACGCCAGCCGCGACCGTCGATCACCTGTTCGTTAGCGAGAACGGTCTGGTCGATCGGATCCCAGTTCACGGTGCCGTTTTTACGGTAGATCACACCTTTTTCGAACAGGCGAGTGAACAGCCATTGTTCCCAACGGTAGTAATCCGGCTTGCAGGTGGTGACTTCGCGCGACCAGTCGACCGCCAGACCCAGGCTGCGCAGCTGGGTTTTCATGTAGGCGATGTTTTCGTAGGTCCACTTGGCCGGGGCTACGTTGTTCTTCATTGCGGCGTTTTCTGCCGGCATGCCGAAAGCGTCCCAACCCATCGGTTGCAGAACGTTCTTGCCGAGCATGCGCTGGTAGCGTGAGATCACGTCGCCGATGGTGTAGTTGCGCACGTGCCCCATGTGTAGCTTGCCGCTGGGGTAAGGGAACATCGACAGGCAGTAGAAAGTCTCCTTGCCTGGCTGTTCACTGACTTCAAAGGACTTTTGCTCATCCCAGAACGACTGGGCGGCGGCTTCAATTTCACGGGGCTGATATTGTTCGTGCATGGCTACTTTTGTACTGGATAGGGGTGGCCTAATCCTCTTCAACGCAGGTTCCGGGGTTGGCCCGGACGAGCTGGAAGTGGAATTACAGGAAGCGCCGTAGCATACATGACCGCGCTTGGCCTAGGGAAACCCTGATTACAGCTACATGTCCCGCAATACTTGCGTTGGGGCCGTTGGTCGCGGCGTACAGCCGGTTTGTGCAGCGAAGCTAAGCTCTAACTGGGGAGTGAGTCTTATCTTCAATGAGGTGAGGGATGGTGGAGCAACGGCAAAAAAACGTGAATAAACCCGAGTTGTACGAGAGGTTGATCGACCGTCTGGGTATGGCCCTGGACGCAGTAAAAACCGCTGACCGGCTGCGCGACGAGCGCCCCCTGGAACTGGAATTGCGTGGCTTGAGCCCCGCTGAGTTCAAACTGGTCAAGGCCTATCTGGATCGCAGTGAGCGTGAAACGCACGGCTGCCTGTCACAAGCAGTGAAGCAGCTCGATGCAGCACATTCGGCCAAGGTCATCTGGCTCAAGGACAAGGCGCCCGGCAGAGACACCGTCAAAGTACGGGCTATGCAGGCCAAGTAAGCGCATGGCAGGTCAAGAAACGGATCTTTTTCAACGGGATCCCACCTACTGGTTGTAACGCGTTATTAACACTCTTAGGCTTCGGGCATCTTTGGAGATGCCCGATGCCCTTTCGCTATTTCATCAAACAACTTCTATTGCCGCCCGGCATTCTTTTGCTGCTGTTGCTGGCTGCGTGGTGGCTGCGCCGCTCGCGACCGAGATTGGCTGGATTGTGTTTTGCCATTGGTTTTGGCGGGTTCTGGCTGATGAGCCTGCCGGTGGTTGTGCAATGGGGCGCGAAGGCGCTGGAGCGGGAGCCGCCGCTGGCGCGTGAGGAATGGGCGACACTGGCGCAACGGGCTGACGCGATTGTGGTGTTGGGCTCCGGACGTGAGCGTGGCGATCTGGCCTGGGGCGAAGACCAGCCGACCGGCGTCGGGCTTGAACGTCAGCGTTATGCGGCGCGCCTGGCCAAGGCCTCGGGCTTGCCGATTTTGACTTCGGGCGGCCTGCATTACGGCACTCCGCCGACCGAGGCGAAGTTGATGGCCGATTCGCTGCGTGATGATTTCGGCGTGACCGTGCGTTGGCAGGAAGGGGAAAGCCGTACGACGTGGGAGAACGCAAAACTAAGTGCTGACATTCTGTTGCCACAGGGGATCAAGCGCGTGGTTGTAGTGACGCAGGCGTGGCACATGCCGCGCTCGGTATGGAGTTTTGAACAGGCAGGATTTGAAGTGGTGCCGGCGCCGGTGGGCTTTTTGGGCACTGATAACGCGAGACCGTTTGGTGGCTGGTTGCCGGAATTCAAATCGATCTGGCAAAGCGGGCAGTTGCTGAATGAAGCGGTGGGGCAGGTGGGGTATTCACTGTTTTACCGCTGAAGATCAAAAGATCGCAGCCTGCGGCAGCTCCTACAAGGGATTTGTGTTTTTCCCTGTAGGAGCTGCCGAAGGCTGCGATCTTTTGCTTTAAAGGGTTTTTGAGATCCGGCTAGCCATCAGTGCCCAGCCAAACAGCAGCAAACACAAAATCATCAGCGGCCACGAGCGGTATTGCAGATACGGCGTCAGGTTGTGCATCGGCACCACTTCGCCGTACAGCACACCCTGTTCAAACTGCGGAATCTGCTCGGTGATCTGCCCGAACGGGTTGATCAAACCGGTCACGCCGTTGTTGGTCGCGCGGATCATCCAGCGACCCGCTTCCAGTGCGCGCATCTGCGCCATCTGCAAATGTTGCAGCGGGCCGATCGAGGTGCCGAACCAAGTGTCGTTGCTGATCGTCAGCAGCAAATCACTGCGCGCCGACAGGCCGGCAGCGAAGTCCGGGTACACCACTTCGTAGCAGATGAACGGCGCGATCTGATAACCCTTGGCTTGCAGCAACGCCTGGTCGGCCGGGCCACGGGCGAAGTCAGACATCGGCAAATCAAAGAACGCGATCAACCCACGCAGGACGTCCTGCAACGGCACGTACTCGCCGAACGGCACCAGTTTCTGCTTCAGGTAAGTGCCATCGCCTTCGCCGACCACGGTGATGCCGTTGAAGAAGCGTTTTTCGTGACGAACCATTTCGCGGATCGGCACGCCGGTAATCAATGCGGATTTACGCTCGGCGGCGAAGTTGCCCATCATGCTCAGGTAGCCTTCGGCAGATTCCTTGAGCACCGGCACAGCGGTTTCCGGCCAGATCAGCAGATCAACCGGTTTCGAACGAAAGCTCAGATCGCGGTACAACGCCAGTTGTGCATTGAGTTCAGCCGGATCCCATTTCATGCTTTGCGCGACGTTGCCCTGAATCGCAGCAACGCTCAAAGGCGCGCCCGACGGACTCGTCCAGGCGTGACCCTTAAGCGCGAAACCCGCCACCCAAGGCCCGACCAACAGCACCAGACCGGCGACAACAAAAGCTTTACGGCGGCTTTGCAGCAAACGCGGCGCGTTGTAGATCAGCGCAGCGGTCAGTGCCAGCACGAACCCCACCAGCCACATGCCACCGACCGGCGCGAGCCCCGCTAGCGGGCCGTCGAGCTGGCTGTAACCCGAGTACAACCACGGGAAACCAGTCAGGAACCAGCCACGAAACATTTCCTGACCAACCCACAGCGCAGCAAACGCGAGGGCATCGGCCAGCGGCGCTTCGTTGCGACGCAACCAGCGCGCCCAAATCCAGGCGGGCAGTGCGAAGAACCAGGCAATCGCGGCGGTAAACAGCAGCATCAGGAACCCGGCCAGCAGCACCGAAGCGCCGCCGAAATGGTGGATGCTGTAATAGATCCAACTGGTGCCGGCGCCGAACAGGCCGAAACCGAAGCACCAGCCACGGCCCAGCGCCTGGCGCGGGCTCAGCTCGCGCAGTCCGGCGTAGAACAAGCCGACTGCGAGCAGTGCCAGCGGCCAGATGTTGAAAGGCGCAAGAGCGAAGGTGGTGATTGCACCGGCCGCCACGGCCAGCAGGTTACCGGGCCAGCCGGGGCGGGTTGTCCAGCGCATTTCAATCCTTAGAGGTATTACCGGGCGATTGGCGTGAGTCGCAGCAAATGAATCCGACGGCTGTCGGCGTTCAGGATGCGGAAACGATAGGCGCCGATTTCAGTGATTTCGTTGCGTTTTGGCAAGTGCCCGAACGCGCTCATCACCAGACCGCCGACGGTGTCGAACTCGTCGTCGGAGAACTCGCTGTCGAAGAACTCGTTGAAGTTCTCGATCGGCGTCAGGGCCTTGATCAGGAAATCACCACTGGGCAGCGGCTTGATGTAGCTGTCTTCTTCGACGTCGTGCTCGTCTTCGATGTCGCCGACGATCTGTTCCAGCACGTCTTCGATGGTTACCAGACCGGCCACGCCGCCGTATTCGTCGATGACGATGGCCATGTGGTTGTGGTTGGCGCGGAATTCACGCAGCAACACGTTCAGACGCTTGGACTCCGGCACGAACGTGGCCGGGCGCAGCAGATCCTTGATGTTGAAGCTGTCGCCGTTTTCCTTGAGGATCAGCGGCAGCAGATCCTTGGCCAGCAGCACGCCCATCACGTCGTCATGGCTTTCGCCGATGACCGGGTAGCGCGAGTGGGCCGAGTCGACCACGGCCGGGAGGAATTCACGGGGTGTCTGGGTCGCCTTGATGCTGATCATCTGCGAGCGCGGCACCATGATGTCGCGTACTTGCAGGTCAGCCACCTGAATGGCGCCTTCGACGATGGCCAGCGCTTCGCTGTCCAGCAGTTTGTTCTGATGTGCATCACGCAGCAGCTCGAGGAGCTCCTGACGGTTCTTCGGCTCGTGGGCAAAAGCCTGGGTGAGTTTACCCAGCCATGACTTCTGCCCGTTGCTCGATCGATCTTCGCTCATAGCGATTACTCTGAATCCTTTGTTGTAACGATAGGGGATGTTTCGGTTTCGTCGTCCGCGTACGGATCGGGATAGCCCAATTCGGCAAGCAACTCGCGTTCCAGTGCTTCCATTTCTTCGGCTTCGTCGTCATCTATATGGTCGTAACCAAGCAGATGCAAGCAGCCGTGAATGACCAGATGCGCCCAGTGGGCCTTTAGTTCCTTGCCTTGCTCGGCGGCTTCGCGCTCAACCACCGCCACGCAGATCACCAGATCGCCGAGCAACGGGATGTCGAGAAACTCGTCGGGCACGTCAGCAGGGAACGACAGGACGTTGGTCGCGTAATCCTTTTGGCGCCAGGTGTGGTTGAGCTCGCGGCCTTCTTCCTCGTCGACCAGACGAATGGTCATTTCCGAGTCAGCGGTGCGCTGGCGCAGGGCCAGTTCGCACCACAGACGGAAGTCGGCTTCACTCGGCGCGTTCGCTTCAGTCGCGATTTGCAGGTCTAGCTCAAGCATTTCGCGAGGTGTCCTTGGGTGCTTCGTCACGGTTTTCGAAGCGCTCGTAGGCTTCGACAATCCGCTGTACCAAAGGATGGCGCACGACGTCTTTCGGCTGGAAGTGCGTGAAACTGATGCCTGGCACGTCTTTGAGCACTTCGATCACATGGTGCAGCCCCGATTTGGTGCCTTTCGGCAGGTCGACCTGGGTGATGTCACCGGTGATGACCGCTGTAGAACCAAAGCCAATCCGCGTGAGGAACATTTTCATCTGTTCAACGGTGGTGTTCTGGCTCTCGTCGAGAATGATGAAGCTGTTGTTCAGCGTGCGACCGCGCATGTAGGCCAGCGGCGCAACTTCGATCACCTGGCGTTCGATCAGCTTGGCGACGTATTCGAAGCCGAGCATCTCGTAGAGCGCGTCGTAGAGCGGGCGCAGATACGGGTCGATCTTCTGCGACAGATCGCCGGGCAGGAAGCCGAGTTTCTCACCCGCTTCAACCGCCGGACGCACCAGCAGGATGCGGCGGATCTGCTCACGCTCCAGTGCATCGACAGCGCAAGCCACGGCCAGATAGGTCTTGCCGGTACCGGCCGGGCCAATGCCGAAGTTGATGTCGTTACCGAGGATTTCCTTCACGTAGCGCAACTGATTCAAGCCGCGCGGGCGAATCATGCCTTTCTTGGTGCGCAGGGCGACGGAGGCTTCGGCGGGGGCGTGATTGTCCAGCTCGACGACGGCCGATTCCTGCAGGAACAGGTGCACCGTATCTGGCGACAGCTCTGAACCTTTGGTTTCCCGGTACAGGCGACGAATCAGATTTTCCGCAGACGTGGTGTGTTTGGGGTCGCCGATCAGCTCGAACTGGTTTCCGCGGTTGCGGATCTCGATCGTCAGGCGCTGTTCGATCAAGCGCAAATGCTCGTCGAATTGCCCGCACAGATTGGCGAAGCGGCGAGCCTCAAAGGGCTCGAGGATAAAACGATGTGGTTCTATGGGTGCGTTCAAGGTCGTATTTAGCCGCCCTGGGGCAATTAAGATGAAATCAAGGATAACGCCAGAGGCTTGGGTGCGAAAGCTCTTAAATAAGGTTGCCCGGTTTCAGACTCTGACGCTGTACCTGTGGGAGCGGGCTTGCTCGCGAAAGCGTCGTGTCAGCCACCATAAACGTTGCTGATACACCGCTTTCGCGAGCAAGCCCGCTCCCACAAGGGAAATGTGGTGTTACTGAATCAACGAGCCGCGCAGCGAGTGCGGCTGTGCGGCATCGATGTGCACATCAGCAAACTGGCCGATCAGGGTTGGATTGTCGCAGCGGAAGTTGACGATACGATTATTCTCGGTGCGCCCTTGCAGCTCGCCCGGGTCTTTCTTCGAGTAATCGGTCACCAAAATGCGCTGAACGGAACCGACCATTTGTCGGCTGATCTCGAAACCTTGCTGATTCAGGCGATGTTGCAGCGCGTTCAGGCGCTCCTTTTTCAACTCTTCCGGGGTCTCGTCAGCCAGATCGGCAGCCGGGGTGCCCGGGCGTTGGCTGTAAACGAACGAGTAGGAAAAGTCGAAACCGACGTCGGCAATCAGCTTCATGGTCTGTTCGAAATCTTTCTCGGTCTCGCCGGGGAAACCGACGATGAAGTCCGAGCTGATGCAGATCCCCGGCACCGCCGCACGCAATTTGCGCAGCTTGGATTTGTACTCCAGCGCGGTGTGGTTGCGCTTCATCGCCGCGAGAATCCGGTCGGAGCCCGATTGCACCGGCAAGTGCAGATGCTTCACCAATTCCGGCACATCGGCGTGGGCCTGGATCAGGCTGTCGGAGAATTCCAGCGGGTGCGAAGTGGTGTAGCGAATGCGATCGATGCCATCAATCGCGGCGACGACGCGGATCAGTTCAGCCAGATCAGCCAGACGACCATCATGGGTCGTGCCGCGATAACCGTTAACGTTCTGCCCCAGCAGCGTCACTTCGCGCACGCCGTTTTCAGCGAGGTGAATCACTTCGGCGATCACGTCATCGAACGGCCGGCTGACTTCTTCGCCACGGGTGTACGGCACCACGCAGAACGTGCAGTACTTGCTGCAGCCTTCCATCACCGACACATAAGCGCTCGGGCCATCGATGCGTGGCTCGGGCAAGTGGTCGAATTTTTCGATTTCAGGGAACGACACGTCGACCTGCGGCAGCTTGGTGATGCGTGCTGCGTCGATCATTTCCGGCAGGCGGTGCAGGGTCTGCGGGCCGAACACCACATCAACGTACGGCGCGCGATCACGGATCGCCGCGCCTTCCTGGCTGGCCACGCAACCGCCGACGGCGATCACCATGTCCGGGTTGGCGAGTTTCAGTTCGCGCCAGCGGCCGAGCTGCGAGTACACGCGATCTTGTGCGCGCTCGCGGATCGAGCAGGTGTTGAGCAGAATCACGTCGGCGTCTTCCGCGCGCGCGGTGACTTCCAGGGCCTGATGTTCACCCAGCAGATCGACCATGCGCGAGCTGTCGTACTCGTTCATCTGGCAACCGTGGGTTTCGATGTAAAGCTTCTTGGCCATGGATTAGTGTCGTCACGTGATTCAAAGAACCCGGCATTATAGGGAACAAGCCCTCAGGTTCCTACCGCTGTGCGTCCGGAGGCTATGCTATAGTTTGCGCCCTCATTTTTATCCCCGATGTTATCCCCCCGCCATGACCAAACGCGAAGCTCCAATCTATAAGGTGATTTTCCTCAACCAGGGCCAGGTGTTCGAAATGTACGCCAAGCAGATCTATCAAAGTGATCTGTGGGGTTTTCTGGAAGTGGAAGAGTTCGTCTTTGGCGAGCGCACGCAAGTGGTCGTCGACCCGAGCGAAGAAAAGCTCAAGGCGCAGTTTGAAGGCGTGGTACGCAGCTTTGTGCCGATGCATTCGATTGTGCGCATCGACGAAGTGGAACGTCTGGGCACCCCGAAAATCAGCGAAGCCCGCGGCGCGGTCGGCAATGTGATGCCGTTCCCGATGCCGATGCCTGAGAAGTAAGCCGTAAGACCGAGTCGCCTCATTCGCGAGCAAGCCCGCTCCCACAGGGGAATGCATTCCAATGTGGGAGCGGGCTTGCTCGCGAAGAGGTCAGAAAGGTCGATGCAAAAATCAGGGAAGGGGCGAGAACGGCGTACGCCCATCGGCGCTCTGCAATTCCATCAGGTATTTACGGAAAATTTGCCCAAGCACCTGCGTGGCAGTCTCAAGGTCTTCGCGGGACATTTTTTCGGACACTTCGTCGGCCGTATCCAGCGCATCTTCCGCGCCGTTGACCGCAGCCATCTTCAGAACGATATACGCCTGAATGTTGTTGGCCTGCACGCCTTCACCGTGGAAGAACATCGTGCCGAGTTTGAATTGCGCCTGAGCGTGGCCTTGCAACGAGGCTTTTTCGAAGTAGCTCAGGGCTTGATTGAGGTCGCGCGGCGCATTTTTGCCGTCGTAGTAGAACTCACCCAACTCGTATTGCGCTTGCGCATCCCCTTCGTCCGCCGCTTTCTGGCAGGCGGCCAGTGCCTGCGTGACGTCTTGCGGCTGAGTATTGAGGGTGCAACGACCCATCGCCGGGATCAACAACGAGTTGCCGCCTGCTTGTGCATGCGCGAGCAGGGGCTGAAGGAGCAACAGGCAGCCCAAGGCAAGGGTGCGGCCGGTGCGGTTCATGGGAATCGACTTACCTCTGAAGGGCACGCGGACCCATCGAGGGATCCAATAAGCGCGCATTATGAAATAAGCAGGGCCAACCTTACAAAGTCTTTACTCGTTTTTCTGCTGCGCGGGGAATATATCGCCCACTTTAGGGAAGATTTTTAGCAGGAGCATCGGAAAAACAGCGCGGATGTAGGTGAATGCTGACGCTGGCGATAGCCAACGTCAGCGGTACGGCAATTACTTCAGTGCAGCGAAGGCGTGTTCGGCAGCTTCCAGCGTCAGTTGCAACTCGGCTTCGCCGTGAGCGATCGAGGTGAAACCGGCTTCGAAGGCACTCGGTGCCAGGTACACGCCACCTTCCAGCATCAGGTGGAAGAAGCGACCGAACAGAGCCGCGTCGCTGGCCATCACGTCTTCAAAAGTGACGATGTCGTCGGCGCCGCTGAAGTACAGACCGAACATGCCGCCGGCCTGGGTGGTCACGAACGGAATGCCAGCGGCATCGGCGCGTTGTTGCAGACCGTCGAGCAGACGCGTGGTGTAGTCGGTCAGCTCGGCGTGGAAACCCGGACGGCTGATCAAACGCAGGGTGGTCAAACCGGCGGCCATGGCCAGCGGGTTACCCGACAGCGTACCGGCCTGATACACCGGGCCCAGCGGCGCGATGCGTTCCATGATTTCACGCTTGCCGCCGAAGCAGCCAACCGGCATGCCGCCACCGATGATCTTGCCGAAAGTAGTCAGGTCAGGGTTTACGCCGTAGTAAGCCTGAGCACCGCCGAGGGCAACGCGGAAACCGGTCATCACTTCGTCGAAAATCAGCACCACGCCATGTTTGTCGCACAGCGAACGCAAGCCTTCGAGGAAGCCCGGCGCTGGCGGCACGCAGTTCATGTTGCCGGCTACCGGCTCAACGATGATGCATGCCACTTCGTCGCCCACTTCCGCCAACATCTTTTCAACGGCGTCGATGTCGTTGAACGGCAGGGTCAGGGTGTGTTTGGCGAACGCCGCCGGCACGCCGGCCGAGCTCGGTACGCCTTGGGTCAGCGCGCCGGAACCGGCCTTGACCAGCAGGCTGTCGGAGTGGCCGTGGTAGCAGCCTTCGAACTTGATGATGCTGTCGCGGCCGGTGTAACCACGGGCCAGACGGATTGCGCTCATGGTCGCTTCAGTACCGGAGCTGACCATGCGCACCATGTCCATCGAAGGCACCAGCGAGCAGACCAGGTCGGCCATCTCGGTTTCCATCGCGGTCGGCGCGCCGTACGACAAGCCGTGTTGCAGCTGATTGCGCACCGCGTCGAGCACGTCCGGGTGGCTGTGGCCGAGGATCATCGGGCCCCACGAACCGACGTAATCGACATAACGCTTGTCGTCTTCATCAGTGACGTAAGCGCCTTCAGCGTGCTTGAAGAACAGCGGCGTGCCGCCCACGCTCTTGAATGCGCGGACTGGCGAGTTCACGCCACCGGGAATGTGTTTCTGGGCGTTGGCAAACAGGGTTTCGGAACGAGACATGATCGGGCTCTCAATCTTCAGGATTTGAACAATTCGTTGAACGCGCGGGCGCGGCGGGTCACTTCGGCGGTGCTCTCGGCACCGAACAAACCGTGAACCACGGCAAGCAGGTCGACGCCGTGGGCCACCAGCGGCGCAGCGTTGTCGAGGCTGATGCCGCCAATCGCGCAGATCGGCAGGTGCAGCGTGCGTTTGGCTTCGTCGAGCAGGTCGAGGCTGCAGGTCGGCGCGCCAGGCTTGGTGTTGGAATTGAAGAAGCGGCCGAAGGCGACGTAACTCGCGCCTTCTTTGGCGGCTTGTTCGGCCAAGGCGATTTGCGCATGGCAGGTCGAGCCGATGATGGCTTTTGAACCGAGCAGGGCGCGGGTCGGCGACAGCGGGCCGTCGGTCTGGCCGAGGTGCACGCCGACGTTGAGGCGCGCGGCCAGTTCGGCGTCATCGTTGATGATCAGTTGCGTTTTGTAGCGCTCGCACAGATCGCGCAACGCTTCGGCCTCGCGCAGACGGCGGGCCTCGTCGTTGCTCTTGTCGCGGTATTGCAGCAGGGTGACGCCACCTTCCAGCGCCGCCTCCACATAAGACAGAAACTTGCCGGCCAGCAATTCGCTGTCGGTAATGGCATACAGGCCACGTAGTTTCATCGGGCAGACCTCACGACGTTACGAGCAGAAATCCAGCGGCAGGCGACGCGGGACGAACTGGCCTTTGCCCAGTTGTTCGGCATCGCGCAGGGTGCGCCAGGTGTAATCGAGTGCACTGCGCACGGCGCTGGCCAGGTGTTCGCCTTGCGCCAGTCGACCGGCCAAAGCACTGGCCAGTGTGCAACCGGAACCGTGATAGCTGCCCGGCAGGCGCTGGCAGATAAAGGTTTCACGCAGACCGTCGCGGCTGTACACGCGGTTGTGGATTTCAGTTTCGTCGCCGTGGCCGCCGGTGATCAGCAGGTTTTTGACGAACGGCAGGAGTTTTTCAGCGCACTCGTCGGCGGTGCCTTCGGGCAGTTCGGCGAGGATGCGCGCTTCAGGGAGGTTAGGGGTGGCAATGATCGACAGCGGCAGCAGACGCTCGCGCATCGCATAGCCGACCTCGTCCTTGCCCAGGCGACCGCCGCCGCCGGCGCGCAGCACCGGGTCGCAGACCACCGGCAAGTGCGGGTGCGCCGAGAGCAGTTCGACAACGGTGTCGACCATCTCCAGCGAACCGAGCATGCCCAGTTTCACTGCAGCGACTTCGGAATCGTTGAGCACGGCATTGGCTTGAGCCAGTACCCACTCACGGTCGAGGACGCGGAAGTCAGTGACGTTGACGGTGTCTTGCACGGTCAGGGCGGTGACGGCCGGAGCCGCATGGCAACCCTGCGCGAGCAGGGCTTCGATATCTGCCTGCAAGCCGGCGCCACCACTTGGGTCGTGGCCGGAGAGACAGAGGACAACGGGGCGGGAGCTGTAGATATTCATGGTGCGCGAGCTTACCACCAAAGCTGATTTACGGGTGTGGCTGGCGGAGCAAGATCAAAAGATCGCAGCCTTCGGCAGCTCCTACAGGAAAATCCAGATCAATGTAGGAGCTGCCGCAGGCTGCGATCTTTTGATCTACCTGACCAACCCAACAGCTCTAGTCCGCTGCTTTGCTCTGAAACGCCCGTTCTAGAGCCTTTGTAGGAAAAATTTCGATGGTGCTCAATGGCCAGCAGCGGCTATGCTAGTCTGGATCCAAACCAATAACAGGTAATACCGGTTTTACGTCTACTCAAGGAATGGGGGGGCTTCCTGACATAACCGGACGAGCCACGCTGGGGCTTCAATGCGCTATTTGCTGATGTTGCTGTTTTGCTTGCCCCTCATGGCGAGCGCCGTCGAATTCGACGAATTCACCCAGAACCTGCCTTTGGGCCGGTCGCTGCAAGTGTTCGAAGACCCAAGTGGTCAGGCGAGCATTGCCGACGTCCGCGCGCAGGCCGCTGCCGGCAATTTCAAAGCCCATGACAAAGCCACGCTCAACGCCGGTTATTCGCGTTCGGCGTTCTGGCTGAAAATCGATCTGCATTACCGCCCGAGCAACCCCGCCGCCCAGCGCACCTGGTTGCTCGAGCTGGCTTATCCGCCGCTCGATCATCTTGATCTGTACTTGCCCGACGCCAATGGCGATTATCAACTGATCCGTCAGACCGGCGACGCTTTGCCGTTTGCCAGCCGCGAAATCCGCCAGAACAACTACCTGTTCGACCTCGTCTTCGAACCCGACCAACAACAAACCGTGTACCTGCGACTGGCCAGCGAAGGCTCGATCCAGGCACCGGTAACGTTGTGGTCGAGCACTGCGTATCTCGAAGACCAACCCGTGCGCCTGTATGTGCTCGGTATTATTTATGGCGTGCTGCTGGGGATGGTGGTTTACAACCTGTTCATCTACCTCAGCGTGCGCGACACCAGCTACCTCTATTACATCTTCTACATCGCCTCGTTTGGCCTCTATCAACTGTCGGTCAACGGCGCGGCGGTCGAGTACTTCTGGCCGAACAATCCGTGGTGGGCCAACGCCGCGACCCCGTTCTTCATCGGTTGCGCCGGCCTGTTCGGCAGCCAGTTCGCGCGCAGTTTCCTGCAGACCAAAACCCATAGCCGTGGGCTCGATCGCGTCTTGATCGGCCTGATCGCGTTCGGTGCGCTGGTCATCGGTCTGTCCTTGATGACCAGTTACGCGCTGGCCCTGCGCCTGGCGACGACGCTGGCACTGACCTTCACCGTGGTGATTTTTGCCGCAGGGATTCTGGCCTGGTGGCGCGGTTTGCGGGTGGCGCGGTACTTCATCATTGCCTGGTCGGCGTTTTTGCTCGGCGGTATCGTCAACACGCTGATGGTGCTGGGCCTTCTGCCAAACGTGTTCCTGACCATGTACGCCAGCCAGATCGGTTCGGCCATCGAAGTGGCGCTGCTGTCGCTGGCGCTGGCCGACCGCATCAACGCGATGCGCGAGCAACAGGCGCAGACCCTGTACGACGCCGGGCAGAAACTCGAAGTGCTCAACCAGCAACTGGCCCACAGCAACAAGCTCAAAGATGAATTTCTGGCGACTCTGACCCACGAACTGCGCACGCCGATGAACGGTGTGATCGGTTCGCTGGAATTGATGCAGACCGTCGAGATGGATCCGGAGCTGGAGCAATATCAGCAAACCGCCGCCGGTTCCGCGCGTGACATGATGCGCATGGTCAACGGCATCCTCACCCTCACCGAATTGCAGGCCGGCAAGCTCAAGGCCTCGCCGGGCAGTTTCAGTTTGCGTGGCGTGGTCGAATCGTTGCGCGCGCAGTTCGACGGCAACGCGGCGAGCAAGTCGCTGGACTTCAAGGTCGACGTGCTGCCAACCCTGCCTGATCGTCTGCACGGCGACAGCGCCAAACTCGCGCAATGCCTCGAATGCCTGCTGGATAACGCGATCAAGTTCACCCGCGTGGGCGGGCTGGCGTTGCGGGTCACCGGCAAACCGTCGACGGGCAATCGTCTGGCGCTGTCGTTTGCGGTGATCGACACCGGTATCGGTTTCACCGATCTGGGCGAGGCGACGATGTACCAGCGCTTCTTCCAGCTCGACGGTTCGATGACCCGCGAATACGGTGGCCTCGGCGTCGGTCTGGCGATCTGCCGACAATTGGTGGAACTGCTCGGCGGCAAACTCACGCACCGTTCCGAACCTGGCAGCGGCAGTCGCTTTCAGCTGGATGTCGAGTTTGAATTGCCGGTGGTTGAGGCCGCGCCGAATCCTGCGCCTGGCGGTGATTGCATTCGCGCGCCGCAGGACTGCACGGTGTTGCTGGTCGACGACAACAGCGTCAACCAACTGGTGATGCGCGGCATGCTGCTCAAGCTCGGTTTCCGCGTGCGCACCGCCGACAGCGGCGCGACGGCGCTGGACTGCCTGCGGCGAGAAACCTTCGACGCGGTGCTGATCGATTGTCAGTTGCCCAGCCACGAAGGCGCGTCATTGTGCTGCCAGATTCACGCGCTGCCGGGTTGTGCGAACTTGCCGGTGTTCATGTTGGCGTTGAACGCAGATCGAGAGCTATGCGCCACGGGCGTCGCGGTCGATTACCTGAACAAACCAGTGAAATTCGAGGATTTGCAGTCGGCGCTGGAGCGTCGAGTGTTGAGCTGCTGACAGGGTAAAAGCGCCGCGAATTCGGCGCCTATGACACTTTGATCGACAGGGAGCCGGTGCTTAACTGAGCTTTCTGGAGAGCCAAGGAGCCCGTCATGAACCTGCATCAGTTCGCCGAAACCCACGAAGTCACCAACCAGCCGCCGTCGCTGGACGGCACCAACCTGTACCGCATCGACCTGCCGTTGCAGGAGTGGTCGCGCAGGTTCGGCGCCGGTTGGGCCGAGTCGCGGATCGATGCCTACGGCGCGCTGGCCGGCGGGCCGTTGATGGAAGCCGGGTTCCTCGCTAACCAAAACAAACCCATATTTGTCAGCCATGATCGCTACGGCCATCGTATCGATCTGGTGGAATTTCATCCGGCTTATCACGAGCTGATGCGCACGGCGATCGAGCATGGTTTGCACTCGATGCCGTGGACGCATCCACAGGACGGCGCCCACGTCGCCCGCGCCGCGATGAGTTATCTGCACAGCCAGGCCGAGGCCGGCAGCGGTTGCCCGCTGACCATGACTTTCGCCAGCGTGCCGGCCCTGCGTCTGCAACCGAATCTCGCCGAGCAATGGCTGCCAAAAGTCCTCGCCACGGAATACGACCCACGCAACGTCGGCATGGCGCACAAGGCTGGCGTGACCATCGGCATGGCCATGACCGAGAAACAGGGCGGCACCGACGTGCGCGCCAACACCACCAAGGCGTATCCGGTCGGCGCGAGTGGCCCGGGCGAGGCGTATGAGTTGGTCGGACACAAATGGTTTTGCTCGGCACCGATGTGCGACGCGTTCCTGACCTTGGCGCAGACCGACAAGGGTTTGAGCTGCTTCCTGCTGCCGCGCCATCGCCCGGACGACACGCGCAATCAGTTCTATATCCAGCGCCTGAAAAACAAACTCGGCAACCAGTCCAACGCTTCCAGCGAAGTGGAATTCCGTGGCGCGCTGGCGTGGATGGTCGGCGAAGAAGGGCGCGGCGTACCGACCATTATCGAGATGGTCGCGATGACCCGTTTCGATTGCATGGTCGGTTCCAGCTCGCTGATGCGTCAGGCGCTGACCCAGGCCAGCCATCACTGCGCGCACCGCAAGGTCGGCGGAAAACTGCTCAGCGAACAGCCATTGATGCAAAACGTGCTGGCCGATCTGGCCCTGGAAAGCGAAGCCGCGCTGGCCCTGAGCTTGCGCATGGGCAAGGCGCTGGATCATCTCGACGATCGCCACGAAGCGCAGTTTGCGCGGCTGGTGACAGCGGTGGGCAAGTATTGGATCTGTAAACGCGCGCCGGGGATGATCAACGAAGCGGCGGAATGCATGGGCGGCGCCGGGTATGTTGAAGAGAGCATCCTGCCGCGTTTGTACCGCGAGGCGCCGGTGAACTCGACGTGGGAAGGTTCGGGGAATGTGCAATGCCTCGACGTGCTGCGCGCGTTGTCGAAAGAGCCGGGTGTGCTGGATGTGTTGTTCAGCGAGCTCGGTGATGGCCACGGCGACAAACGCCTGGCCGCGCATATTCAACAGTTGCAGGCGCAGTTCAAGGATACGAGCGACATTCAGTATCGGGCGCGGCAGTTGACTGAGGACATCGCGCTCGGTTTGCAGGCCAAGCTATTGCTGGAGGCCGGGAACTCAGCCGTCAGCGATGCCTTCATCGCCAGCCGGCTGAGCGGTGGTGGCCGCGCCTACGGCGCCTTGCCACGCGGCCTCGACATCGAAGCCCTCGTCGCCCGCTCAACCCCACAAATCCTCTGACCCCCCACAAATCCCCTGTAGGAGCTGCCGAAGGCTGCGATCTTTTGATCTTATAAACAGCAAGATCAAAAGATCGCAGCCTTCGGCAGCTCCTACAGGGATTGGGGTGGCGCTTATATTGTGCGGTTGCCAACATGCCACTGTTCCCGTGACGCCACGATGCAGGCAAGATGAAGCTCTGCAAGTCAGAACACAGGAAGCTGATCGTGACCGAAGCGTTTATTGTTGTTCAAACCGCCGAACAAGCCGTGGATCGTCTCGCCGAGCTGCATGAGCGGGCCACCACTGCGCTGAACTCGGCGCTCAAGCGTTACCTGAAAGATCGCGTCGAACCCGACGCTGCGCAGCGTGCTCTGTTTCGTTATCCCGAACTGCGTCTGACCTACCATTGCCAGGGCGAAGTGCCGCAGACCACCCGCGCGTACGCCAAGGTGCAATTGCCGGGCACTTACAGCGTCACCGTCACCCACCCGGCGGCGTTCCGCAAATATCTGCTCGAACAGCTTGTACCGTTGATGCACGATTTCACGGTGACCGTGGAAGTCGGCGTCAGCCAGCAAAACATTCCGTATCCGTACGTGGTCGAGCAGGGCGATGAACTGGCCGGTTCCGGCGTTACCGCTGCCGTGCTGGCGCGGGTGTTCCCGAGTACCGACCTGTCCGCCGCCACCGATGGCATCGCCGACGGTCTCTACGATTGGGAAAACACCGATCCGCTGCCGCTGGCCTTGTTCGATGCGGCGCGCGTGGATTTCTCCCTGCGTCGTCTGGTGCATTACACCGGCAGCGACTGGCGTCATGTGCAACCGTGGATTCTGCTGACCAACTATCACCGCTACGTCGACCAGTTCATCGTTCATGGTCTGGAGCAGTTGCGCAGCGATCCGCGTTTCGTGCGCATGGTCTTGCCGGGTAACGTGATCATCGAAAAGAGCATGGATCACGGCGAAGCCTCGGCAATCGCTGCCGGTGTGGTTTGGCACCGTTATCAGATGCCGGCCTATCACCTGATCGCCAACGATGGCCACGGCGTGACGCTGGTCAACATCGGCGTCGGCCCGTCTAACGCCAAGAACATCACCGACCACTTGGCCGTGCTGCGTCCGCACTGCTGGCTGATGATCGGTCACTGCGGTGGCCTGCGTCAGTCGCAGACCATTGGCGACTACGTGCTGGCCCACGCTTACATGCGTCGCGACGGCATTCTTGACCGCGTTGTACCGCCGAACATTCCGATCCCGGCACTGGCCGAAGTGCAAATGGCGCTGCAACAGGCAGCGGCCAACGTCACCGGCGAGAAGGGCGACGATCTGAAAAAACGCCTGCGTACCGGCACCGTGCTGACCTACGACGACCGTAACTGGGAATTGCGTTGGGCGCAGGAACGACCGTTGATCAACCTGTCCCGCGCCGTCGCGGTGGACATGGAAAGCGGCACGATTGCCGCGCAGGGTTACCGCTTGCGGGTGCCGTACGGCACGTTGTTGTGTGTTTCGGACAAACCGCTGCACAGTGAAATCAAGCTGCCGGGTTCGGCCAACGCGTTCTATGAGCGCGCGGTCAGCCAGCACTTGAAGATCGGCATCGAAGCGGTCGATCTGCTGCGCACCGAACTCAACTCGCTGCACTCGCGCAAACTGCGTAGCTTCGACGAACCGCCGTTCCGTTAACGGTTAGTCGTGGTCATTTGGCGGTCGGGGCACTAGCATTGTCAGCCCTGATCGCTAAATGTTTGCCCTCCCTATGTCTCGTCCCCCGCGTCCACCTTCCCGCCGCCCTGGCGCGAAGCCTCAGTCGTCTTCGCCACGCCGTGTTGCCAAGGCACCTCCGGCCGAGCCGAAACTGATCCTGTTCAACAAACCATTCGATGTGCTGACGCAATTCAGCGATGGCGAAGGGCGGGCGACGCTCAAGGATTACATTGATGTGCCCGGCATTTACCCGGCCGGACGTCTGGATCGCGACAGTGAGGGATTGCTGTTGCTGACCAACGACGGGCAGTTGCAGGCGCGCATCGCTGATCCGAAACACAAACTGGCGAAGACCTATTGGGTACAGGTTGAGGGCGTGCCGACGGATGAGCAGTTACAGCGTCTGCGTGATGGCGTTGAGTTGAACGACGGCATGACCTTGCCCGCTGAAGCGCGGCAGCTGGACGAGCCTGAGCTGTGGCCGCGCAACCCGCCGGTGCGTTTTCGCGCGTCCATACCGACGTCGTGGCTGGAGTTGGTGATTCGGGAAGGGCGCAACCGTCAGGTACGACGCATGACCGCGGCGGTCGGGTTGCCGACGTTGCGGCTGGTGCGGGTGAAGATTGGTGACTGGACGATCGAAGGGCTCGATCAGGGCCAGTGGAAGGAAGTGCCGGCGCGCTTATAGAGCGCCGGATTCGATCAGGCCGATCACCACACTTTTGATGATGAACGCGGCCACGCCCAAGCCCAGCACGAAGAACAAAATGAACGAACCAAAGCGCCCGGCCTTGGACTTCTTCGCCAGATCCCAGACGATAAAACCCATGAAAATGATCAGGATGCTGACCAGACCGGTCATCATCCACTCTTCAAATACGGCTGGATCCATTGGGGTTCTCCGGCATGGGCGCGGCTAAAAGGGCGCGGCGAGTATACGCCAAGGGCGGATGGCGGGGCATTGACCTGCGTCGGTGTGCCGCAGTCATTTGTCGCCTGTGCTGGACTCTTCGCGAGCAAGCCCGCTCCCACAGGGGAATGCATTCCAAATGTGGGAGCGGGCTTGCTCGCGAAGGCGTCCTCAGCTACGCAAATGAGTCAACGGCAATTCAGTGCTGTTGAGCACCTGATTCAGCACAAAACTCGAGCGCACGCTGGTCACGCCTTCAATGCGTGTGAGGTGGCCGAGCAACAACTTCTGATAGTGATCCATATCCGGCACTACCACTTTCAACTGGTAATCGGCATCCACACCCGTGACCAGGCTGCACTCCAACACCTGCGGTAACGTGCGAATCGCCGCTTCGAAATTCTCGAAGCGCTCCGGCGTATGCCGATCCATGCCGATCAGCACATAGGCAGTCAAACTCAGCCCAAGCATCTTGCGATCCAGCAACGCGACCTGACGCGAGATATAGCCGTCGTCTTCCAGTTGCTTGACCCGGCGCGAGCAAGGCGAGGGCGACAGACCGATGCGCTCGGCCAACTCCTGGTTGGAGATGCGGGCGTCGCGCTGCAATTCCGCCAAAATGCTCAGGTCGTAACGGTCGAGTTTGCTCATCAATCTGTCCTTGGTTGTAACTATTGCGGCGGATTATCTATCCAGGGTTAAAAATTGCGCAAGTGGTGTTTATTTCAGCAATCTTCGCAATCCTCTGTCGCGGCCTCAGGCCTATTCTTATCACCAGAATCACTGCTCGGTAACACAGTCCACGCGGCCCGCCCTATAAGGCCTGCCGCGGCCGCCACCCCCACCGGGGTTGTGCCGGCCCCCGAGCTGCACACTGTCCAGAAGACGGCGTGAGGTGAGCCGACGTCATAAGCGTCGAGCCAGGACGAAGTTCTCTAAAGGGAGGCCGACGGGTCTCCCTTTTTTCTTGCCTGCGATTTCATCTTGCGGCGCTCAATAAATAAGTTGCGCGACTGATAACCTGTTGCAGAACCGGATGTTCCCGACCCGGTCTTAGTTACAGGCCGCCCTTAATTACAGGCCTCAGTGAGGAAAAGCATGAAGTCGCGCATCTGGCGTCTGGCCGGTGTTGGTGTGTTGTGTGTGAGTGTCAGTGTGCAAGCGCTGGCCGATGATCCAGAGAGCCGCAGCCCGAATGGCGGGCAGCACGGGCAGGGGCATCAAGGCAATAACCAAGGGCATGGCGGCGAAAATCAGCCGCGTCCACAAAACAATCCGCAGCAAAACCAGGCGCGTCCGCAAAATCAGCCGCCGCAGAATCAACCGCGCCCGCAGAACAACGAAGTCATTCGTGGCGACAACAGCCGTCAGTTCGAACACAACGGCCAGCCGCACAATAACAATGGCCAATGGCAAAACCATGACCAGAATCGGCCTGGCTATAACCCCAACCCGGTGCGTCAGCCGCCACCGCCGCCACAAATGCCGGCCAACAGTTTGCCGATCCAGTCGCGGCCCGACACCGTGCGCCAGACTCAGGAACCGCGTCAGGGTTACTACCGCGACGAGCGTTCGCAAAATGGTTACAACAATAACAACCAACATTGGCAGACCAACAACCGGCCCAATGACTACCGGCCCAACGACAATCGCTGGCCGGGACGTCCGGACGGGCATGGCAACGGTTGGGGGCCGGGCCCGCAATATCGGCCGGGGCATGTGATCGACCGCTTCCCGGATCGCGACTATCGCGTGCCGTATCGCGGGCAGGATTATTTCTATTCCGGTGGCTACTGGTACCGCCCGCAAGGCCCGCGCTACATCGTCGTGCAACCACCGCGCGGGATCCGCATTCAGTACTTGCCGGACTATTCGCGAGAAGTGTGGATCGGTGGTTCGCTACTGTTTCTCGCCGCCGGTTCCTACTACGCCTATCAAGAAGCGACGCAGGATTACGTGGTGGTCGAGCCGCCCGTGCAGCAACAGCCGCAACCGCAATCCCAAGGCTATGACGTCGAAGCCTATCCGGCCAACGGTCAGTCGCCGGAGCAAGTGCAGCAGGACGGTTATCAGTGCTATCAGTACGCAGTGCAGCAAAGCGGTTTCGACCCGCGCACCGCGACCTATCAACCGGCGCCCGAAGTGGTTCAGGCGTACCGACAAGCTCAGGGCAATTGCCTGAGCAGTCGCGGTTATCAGGTTCAGTAAAAGCAGCTGCGAGCTGCACGTTTCGAGCTACAAGCTTGAAGCTTGCGGCTCGCGACTTGTCGCTGCTTTTATCGGATCGGCGTGCACCAGCACTTCGGCGCGCGGGTAGGCTTGGTGGATGGCATCGGCGGCTTGATCGCTGATGCCGTGTGCCACTGACAGCGTCAACTCTCCCGGCAATTCCAGGTGCAACTGCACAAACCAATGGTTGCCGGAGATCCGCGTGCGCAAGTCATGCGCACCCAATACCCCCGGCACGCTGCACGCCAGTTCGAGCATGTGCTGACTGACGTCCGCCGGCAGCTCTTCATCCATCAACACCGAAAAACTTTCCCGGGCGATCTGGATCGCGCTCCACAGAATGTACGCAGCGATCCCCAGACCGAACCACGCATCCAGTTGATCAAAACCAAACCCGGCCAAAATCAGCGCAATCAGAATGCTGCCGTTGAGCAACATGTCCGAACGATAGTGCAGCGAATCCGCGCGCACGGCATTAGAGCCAGTCTGCTTGATCACCCGATGCTGCAACACCAGCAGCGCCGCCGTCAGCAGCAGCGAAAACACAATCACGCCGATGCTCAGCCATGGCGCGCCAAGCGGCTGCGGATCGTGCAGTCGTTCGTACGCCTGAAACGCAATCAACACCGCACTGCCACCGATGAACAGCGCCTGCGCCATGCCCGCCAGCGACTCTGCCTTGCCGTGGCCATAACGGTGATCGTCATCCGCCGGACGCAGTGCGTAATGCACCGCCAGCAGGTTGAGCATCGAGGTGATGCCATCCAGCGCCGAGTCGGTGAGCCCGGCGAGCATGGCCACCGAACCGCTTAGCCACCAGGCGATGGCTTTGGCGACGATCAGCATGCAGGCGACCGCCACCGAGGCGCGGGTCGCCAGCCGTAGCAGGCGAGCGTGTTCGGGGCTGGAGGTCATTGCGTTTCCTTTTTAAGCGGCAGGTTGCAGGCCGAACATCGCCAGTTGCTGCGTGCTGCCCTTGTGTTGAATCAGGCGCGGGTCATCCAGAGGGAAGTCCTTGCCCAGCTCGCTTTCGAGAATAGCCTGCAACTTGTGGTTATCGACCTGACCGTCCGGGCCGATGGCTTGTTTGAGTTTGGCCGGATCGATCTGCGCGGTGTGGCCCGGTTCGAAATAAATCGCGCCAGTGGCGAAGTCGACGGCAAACGCGATCAGGCCCGGGATGATGTAGAAGAGCAGGCCCACGGCATCGAGCACGGCAATCGCCGGGTCGACTTTGCCGTCAATCTGACCGCGACGATCCGGGTAGAAAATCGAACCGCACGCCGTGATTTGCGTGAGCAGGGTGGCGACCAGTACACCGCCGATCAGGCGAAAAGGTAAGCGCATGGGAAATCTCCTGATTGATCTAAGAACGAAGAGTCGTCGAGTGAAGTTAAGACCCTGACGAACGCCTTGCAGTTCGCCGTTATACTCGGCCTGGCAGGGCGTGCCCACAGTAAATTGCGGCCTCGTCTCACCCCTACCGAAATACGTTGAGGATTGAAGTTGTTTTCTCCAGATCGACACCGCGTGAAGGCTAATGAATCCTGTCGGGGTTCGGCCCTCCGGGCTAAAGCTGTGAGCGCGCCATGCTGCGTTGCGAGACTTGGCAAGGAAACGACCCTTACCTGCGTCCCGCGCCTTGCCTGGCACGCTCACAGCTTTAACGCGACTCGCAATTTACTGTGGGCACGCCCTGGTGAGCCAGCATGAATTCTTTGCCGATTGATGAAGTTTTACCCGCCCTGCGTGAAGCCTTGGCGACTCGCCATGAAGCCGTGCTCCAAGCACCGCCCGGCGCCGGTAAAACCACCCGCGTGCCGTTGGCGTTGCTCAATGAAGCGTGGCTGGCCGGGCAGACCATTCTGATGCTCGAACCGCGCCGCCTCGCCGCGCGTGCAGCCGCAGAACGGCTGGCCAGCGAGTTGGGCGAGAAGGTCGGGGAAACCGTCGGTTATCGCATTCGTCTCGACAGCAAGGTTGGCCCCAATACGCGTATCGAAGTGGTCACCGAAGGCATTCTCACCCGGCGTTTGCAAGATGATCCTGCGCTGGAAGGCGTCGGCCTGCTGATCTTCGACGAATTCCACGAACGCAGTCTTGATGCCGACCTGGCGCTGGCCTTGAGTCTGAACGGTCGCGAGCTATTTCGAGCTGAACAGCCGCTGAAGATTCTGCTGATGTCGGCCACCCTCGAAGGCGAGCGCCTGGCCGGGTTGCTCGATGACGCGCCGATCCTGCGCAGCGAAGGCCGCATGTACCCGGTGACGATGCGCTGGGGCCGGCCGTTTCAGCCCGGCGAATACATTGATCAGCGCGTTACGCAAACCGTGCTCGAAGCGCTGCACGATGAAACCGGCAGTGTCTTGGTGTTCCTGCCAGGGCAGGCGGAAATCCGTCGCGTGCATCAACAATTGGTCGACGCGATGGGTGAGCGCAGCGATGTGTTGCTCTGCCCGTTGCATGGCGAACTCGACCTCAATGCGCAACGCGCGGCGATCGATCCGGCGCCGCCCGGTCAGCGCAAAGTGGTGCTGGCGACCAACATTGCCGAAACGAGTCTGACCATCAACGGCGTGCGCGTGGTGATCGATGCCGGGCTGGCGCGGGTGCCGCGTTTCGATCCGGGCAGCGGCATGACCCGGCTCGACACTCAGCGGATTTCCAAGGCCAGCGCCACTCAGCGTGCGGGCCGGGCAGGGCGTCTGGAACCGGGCGTTTGTTATCGCTTGTGGTCGCAGGATCAGCACGAACAGTTCGCCGCTTATGGCAGTGCGGAAATTCTTTCGGCGGATCTCGCCAGCCTCGCGCTGCAACTGGGACGTTGGGGCGTGACGCCGGGCGAACTGGTGTGGCTCGACGTTCCGCCAGCGGCAGCTTATGCACAGGCGCAGGATTTGTTGCAGCGGCTCGGCGCGCTGGAAGGCGAGGCGCTGACGACCCACGGTCAGGCCATGGCTGAGTTACCGGCGCATCCGCGCATCGGTCATTTGTTGTTGCGCGGTCAGGCATTGGGGCTGGCGAACATGGCGTGCGATGTCGCCGCGTTGCTCGGCGAGCGCGATATCTTGCGCGGTGCCGGCGCGGATTTGCACAGTCGTCTGGTGTTGCTGTCCGGCGAAGAACGCGCTGCGCGTGGTGCGCAGGGCGGTGTGCAGCGTGCCCGGCAACTGGCGCGGCAATATCGTGGATATCTGCGTGGCAAGGCGAGTGAGCCGGTCAGCGATCCCGATCATCCACGCTGGCTCGGTGCGTTGCTGGCGCTGGCCTATCCCGATCGCGTCGCGCAACAACGGCGTGCCGGTGGCGCCGAATATCGTCTGGCCAATGGTCGTGCGGCGCTGTTTGCGGAAGCCGACAGCCTGATGAAAGAACCGTGGATCGTCATCGCCGACCTCGGCAGCCGGCAGGGCCAGCGTGAAGAACGTATTTATCTGGCAGCGGATTTTGATCCGGCGCTGTTCGATTCCGTGCTCGCCGAACAAGTGCGCAACGTCGATCAACTCGACTGGGACGAGCGCGAAGGCGTGCTGCGCGCCGAGCGTCAGCGCAAGGTCGGCGAGCTGATTCTCAGCCGTGAACCGCTGACCGGTCTCGACGAAAATGCGCGCAGTCAGGCGCTGGTGAATCTGGTGCGACGCAAAGGTCTGGAGCTGCTGCCGTGGACGCCGGAGCTGCGTCAGTGGCAGGCGCGAGTGGCGCTGTTGCGGCAACTTGATCTGACTAATCAGAACGACAGTCAGTGGCCGGACGTCAGCGATGCAACCTTGCTCAACACCCTCGAAGATTGGCTGATGCCTTATCTGGGCAAGGTCTCGCGGCTCAGCCATTTTGCCAATCTGGATCTGTCGAGCATCGTGCGTAATCTGCTGCCGTGGCCGCTGCCGCAGAAGCTTGACGAGCTGGCGCCGCATCATCTGAGCGTGCCGTCGGGGTCGTCGATTCGGCTGGACTACAGCGAGTCTCCGCCAATTCTTGCGGTGCGTTTGCAGGAGTTGTTCGGGCTCGCCGATACGCCACGGATCGCCGGCGGGCGCCAGGTGGTCAAGTTGCATCTGCTGTCGCCAGCAAGACGTCCGGTGCAGGTGACGCAGGATCTCGCCAACTTCTGGCGCAGCACTTATGCCGAGGTGAAGAAGGATTTGAAGGGGCGGTATCCGAAGCATTACTGGCCGGATGATCCGTTGGTGGCGGAGGCTACTGCGCGGGCGAAGCCGCGCGGTACTTAGTCCGTATGGCATTGAAAATACGCTGCCCATAGAGGCCGACGGCCAGGCCGAGCACGATCAGAACCACTGCGAGGACTTTGCTCGCCGGCACGCTTTCGTGAAAGATCGCCACCGAACCGAGCATGCCGAAGATGGGTACCAGCAACGACAGCGGCGCGACGGTCGATACCGGATAAGTCTTGAGCAACGAGTTCCAGATCCAGTAGGCGAATAGCGTGTTGGGGTAAACCTGAAACAGGATCGACAGCACAGCGGTCGTATCAACCTGACTGACGAACGTGGTGTAGCCGGCGCTGCCGTTAACCGCGTAGTCGAGGGCGAATAACGGAATCGGCGCGAAGGCGCTGAACCAGACGAGGAAAGCAAAAACCTCCTTGGTGCTGGCCTTTTTGTTGATGATATTGGCGATGCTCCACGACACGGCACCCAGCAGTACTAGCAGCACGCCGGGCAGACTCACCGAGCCGTCGCTGATCAGGATGATGCACAGCAAACCGCCGAGCGCGATCAGCATGCCCAGCACCTGAAAACGCGTCAGCGCTTCCTTGAACACCCAACCACCGAGGAGGAGAGTGAAGAAGGCGCTGAATTGCAGGATCAGCGAAGCAATCCCCGCCGACAGCCCGGCCTTGATACCGAGGTTGACGATGCCCCACAGGCCGATGCCGAACACCAGTCCGTAACCGATGATGTAGCGCCACGGCACATTCGGTTTGCGGATGAAAAAGATCGCCGGTAACGCACAAAGGCTGAAGCGAATCCCCGCGAGGGTGAAGGGATCTACGGTGGTCAGTCCCAGCTTGATCACCGAGAAATTGACGCCCCAGATTGCCGTAATCAGTACAGCCAATACGACGTGCAGTGGTCTCATGAATGATCTGCCTTGATAGTGGTGGGTGAACAGCGGGTCAGCAGATTGGGCGATGTCGGCTGATGGCCAACTCTTGCTGGTGACGATGGAATGGTTATCGAGAGCTCAGCGTCAGGTACATCCAGTAGAGCAAAGCAATGCCGCTGAAAGTTGCACCTAATATACAAACAGCCACCCAGCCCCAATGCGCATAGGTGTAAGTGGCTGCAATTGCACCGGCACCACTGCCCACCGAGTAGAAACACATATAGGCGCCCACCAGACGGCTTTGCGCGTCGGGCCGTGCGGCAAAAATCAGGCTCTGGTTGGTCACGTGTACCGCTTGCACGGCGAAGTCCAGCAGCACCACACCGACCACCATGGCGAGCAACGAGCTTTCAACAAATGCAGTCGGCAACCAGGACAGCGTCAACAGTGCCAGGGCAATGCCGGTGGTGCGATTGCCCAGACCCTGGTCGGCCAGACGTCCGGCGCGTGCCGCCGCCAGCGCACCCGCCACGCCGGCCAGACCGAACAGACCGATCTGCGTGTGTGAAAGTGACAATGGCGGCGCGCTCAGTGGCAAGACCATGGCGGTCACAACACGCTGAAGGCGGCGAAGATCAGCAGAGCAAACGTGCCGCGGACGCGCAGCGTGGGTTCGCTGAGATATAACTGGAACACCGAGCCGAGCAGGCGCCAGTAGCTGCCTTTGGTGGGCGGCGTGGTCGAGGCCGGCATCGTTCGATACAGCACCAGCGCCATGCCGACCATCAAGGCCGCCGACACGAAGTAGACGCCGCGCCAGCCGGCGAGGTCAGCTACTGCGCCAGAAACGAAGCGCGCGAGCAGAATGCCCAGCACCACACCGCTGGTCACGGTGCCGATGGCCTGACCACGTTGATCCGGGCTGGCGAGAGTCGCGGTGTAGGCGACCACCACTTGCACCACAACCGCCATCAAACCGACCAGCACCATCGCGCCGAGCAGCATGCCCCAGTCCTGAGCCAGCCCGACCGCACACAGCGCCACGGCACTCAGCAACATCTGCGTGAGGATCAGGCCTTTTCGGTTGAGCAAGTCGCCCAGCGGCACGATGAACAACAGACCCACTGCGTAACCAGCCTGTGTCGCTGTGACCACGATACCAATCGTGCTCGGAGCGACCGAAAGGCTGGCAGCCATCGACTCCAGCAACGGTTGAGCGAAGTAGACGTTGGCCACGGCCATGGCGCAGGTAATGGCGAAGAGAAATGTCTGGTAACGACTTAAACCGGCACGATCTGGACTCTGTAAAGGCGCGCAAGCGGCGGCTCCGGCGCCCGTGTTTTCGGCTTCGACGTCCATCTTCGAAGGCTTTTGAGGGTTCAGCGACATCATTCCATCCTTGGGAATAACTGGTTTCTAAACGAAACCGATGCGTTGATTTTTAGCAAAACTGGTTTTAATCTACAACTAGTTTTTCAAAATATTTTTGTCTGACGTTAGAACTCTTTTGCAACGCACTTCCCTTAAATTGGAGAAACATGGCCAGACAGCAGCTACTGGCACAAAGCGAATGTCCTGTGGCCCGCACGCTTGAGGCTATCGGCGATCGCTGGGTGTTGATGATCATCCGTGACGCGTTTGATGATGTGCGTCGCTTCAGTGAATTCCAGAAGCGTCTGGGCCTGGCGAAGAACATCCTCACGGTGAAACTCAAGAGGCTGGTCGAGCTGGGTGTGTTCGACATCCAGCCCGCTTCCGACGGCACGGCCTACAAGGAATACGTGCTGACCGAGATGGGGCGTGCGGTGTTTCCCATCGTGATCAGCATGCGTCAGTGGGGGGAGCGTTACTTGTTCAGCAAGGGCGAGAGCTATTCAGTGCTTCTGGACAATGATCACGCGGAGCCGGTCGAGACCATTGCTGTGCGTTCCAGGGCGGGCAAGGTGCTGAGCCCGGCGGATTGCCACCGTCGCGTAGTCAAGCGCCGCACTTGAAGTCCGCGCGGGCTTGGGGCTTCAGCCCGCGGCTTTGGCCGTCAGGTGTTCGCGGCAATAATCGGCAAACAACTGCGCCGGTTTAGTCAGTTGCCCACGCTTGAGCCACGCGGCCACCAGACCCGACCCGGTGACGTCCTCGGCAATCTCCACGCACACCACTTTCTTGCCATCGTAGGTGCATTCGGAGTGAGGTTTGGTCACCAGAATCGAAAAACCAAACCCCTGACCGACCATCCCGCGCACCATCTCGATCGACGGCGAGCTGAATTCGATGCGCGGCGTCAGACCCAACTCTTCAAACAGGCTGACGAAGTAGGTTCGACTCGGTTGTACATCCAGTAAAATCATCGGTTCCAGGCATAAATCCCTCAGCGAAACCTGTTTGTATTCGGCGAAGCGGTGGTCGGCGGGCAGCAGCGCGTAAGGCCGTTGCGCCGGCATCAACGGCTCGGTCTGAATAGTCGCATCGAGGTCGTGTTCGTAGAGGATGGCCAGATCAAACGCACCGGCGGTCAGACCTTGCACCAGCTCTTGCTGCTCACCATCACGAATGCGGATTTTCACTCCCGGATACAGTGCGGAAAACCCGGCGATCAATTGCGGCAGGTACAGCGGCGCGACGGTTTCGAAGCAGCCGATATCGATTTGTCCCGCGACAATGTCGTTGTCGGCCAGTGCGTTCTGTTCGAACTCCTTGGCCATGCGCAGCAGTTCTTGTGCCTTGCGGAAAAACCGCGCGCCGCTGGGCGTCAGTGACACGCCTTGGGCGTGATGACGGATCAGCAGTTGCACGCCGAAGCTGTCTTCCAGACCTTTGATCGCGGTGGAAATCGCCGGTTGCGCGATGTACAGCTTGCGCGAGGCTTCGGCAACGCTGCCGCATTCGACGGTGGTGATGAAGTATTTCAACTGACGCAAATTGTAGGCGGCCACGGCAAACCTCAGGACGAGCGGACTCGACTTCAAAGCAATTTGTGCGCCGCCACGTCCATGGCGCGACGATGTTTTTATCCTTCAACCATAGCCACCTGCGCAGCGATTGGGGGAAGTCATTGCCCAGTGTTTTTATTGCCTGCGAAGATATTTTTACTATTTTTAGCCCGCACGGGCCTGAGCGACCATCGATTCACAATAACGTCTCAGGAGCATCCGTCGTGTTCGAGCTTGCAGAGTGGCAGCGCCGTGCCGTTGCGTTGAATTTTCCCGATCAAGCCGTGATCGACGGCCAACATTGCGCCGCGCAGTCGGGGCAGACCTTCGCCGCAATCAATCCGGCGACCGGGCAGTGCCTGGCGAATGTTGCTGCGTGTGGCGAGGAGGATGTCGACGCAGCCGTGCGCAATGCGCGGCAAGTGTTTGAGGCGGGCACCTGGTCGCAACGCCCGCCTGCCGAGCGCAAGCAAGTGTTGCTGCGCTTGGCGGATTTGCTGATGACCCATCGCGAAGAACTGGCCTTGCTCGACTCGCTGAACATGGGCAAACCGGTGATGGACGCCTACAACATCGACGTGCCGGGCGCCGCCGGGGTGTTCCGTTGGTACGCCGAAGCCATCGACAAGCTCTACGACCAAGTCGCGCCCAGTGGGCCGAATGTATTGGCAACGATTACTCGCGAGGCGCTCGGTGTGGTTGCGGCGGTAGTGCCGTGGAATTTCCCGTTGGACATGGCCGCGTGGAAACTCGCCCCGGCGTTGGCGGCGGGTAATTCGGTGATCTTAAAACCGGCGGAGCAGTCGCCGTTTTCGGCGTTGCGTCTGGGTGAGCTGGCGCTGGAAGCAGGGTTGCCGGCGGGTGTGCTCAACGTGTTGCCGGGTCTTGGCGAGCAGACTGGCAGGGCGTTGGGTTTGCACGCGGACGTCGATTGTCTGGTGTTCACCGGCTCGACCCAGGTCGGCAAATATTTCATGGAATATTCCGCGCAGTCGAACCTCAAGCAGGTGTGGCTGGAGTGCGGCGGCAAGAGCGCCAATCTGGTGTTCGCCGATTGCCAGGATCTCGATCTGGCGGCGGAAAAAGCCGCGTTCGGGATCTTCTTCAATCAGGGCGAAGTCTGCTCGGCCAACTCGCGGTTGCTGGTGGAGCGTTCGATTCATGATGAGTTTGTTGAACGGCTGAAAGCGCAGGCTGAACGTTGGTTGCCGGGCGATCCGCTGGATCCGCAGAGCAGCGCGGGGGCGATTGTCGATAGCAAGCAGACGGCGAGCATTATGGGTTTTATTCGCAGTGCCGAGCAGTCTGGGGCGACGCGGATTTGTGGCGGGCAGCAGCGGCGGTTTAACGGGTCGGACAATTTTATTGAGCCGACGATTTTTACCGGTGTGACGGCGGATATGCCGCTGTTTCGTGAAGAGGTGTTTGGCCCGGTGTTGGCGGTGGTGCCGTTTGACACTGAGGAAGAGGCGCTGCGCTTGGCCAATGACAGTGTTTACGGATTGGCTGCTTCGTTGTGGACGGATGACCTCAACCGCGCACATCGCGTGGCGCGGCAGTTGCGCGCGGGCACGGTGTCGGTGAATACCGTTGATGCGCTGGATGTGACGGTGCCGTTTGGCGGCGGTAAACAGTCGGGGTTTGGTCGCGATTTGTCGCCGCATTCCTTCGATAAGTACACCCAACTGAAAACCACCTGGTTTCAGTTGCGCTGATACCGAGTCGACCCCTTCGCGAGCAGGCTCGCTCCCACACGGGATCTATGTCACACCGAAGATCCCCTGTAGGAGTGAGCCTGCTCGCGATAGCTGTCTTTCAGTTAATACATCTGTGTCTGACACCCCGCCATCGCGAGCAGGCTCACTCCTACAGGTTCAGTGGCGTCTACAAATCCAGGGTTCGCTCGAGATCATTGTGGGAGCGAGTCTGCTCGCGAATGCGGTGGGTCAGCCACCGAAAATCCCCGATCTGCACCCCCTTTGAGCATCCCCGCCAACACCGCCCCTTGGCAGTGCGCACTACCCAGTTTTTTCATCATTTGCAGCCAACAATTTCCTGATTTTCCTCACCGCGCACATGGGCCACCATCGATCTTGCCCGCCAGCCGAATGTTGTCTGCCCAAGCGTCCGCGAGAGACCAACGGTGGCAACTGCACAACGGCCGGCGACCGTACTGCCCATGACAAAACTAAATCAACAGCGTCGGGAGTGCTCCATGATCAAGTCCTTGTGTCTCCGTCTCACTCACCCTCTGGCAATCACCGCCCTTGCCGCTACGGTCGCAACCAGTGCGCAGGCCGGCACCCTGTCCATCGGCCATACCACGTGGGTCGGTTACGGCACGCTTTATCTGGCTCAGGATCTGGGCTACTTCAAGGAGAACGGGTTGACCGTCGAATTGCCAGTGGTCGAAGAGGCGTCGATGTACATGGCCGCGCAAGCGTCCGGGCAATTGTCCGGTTCGGCGTCGACCATCGATGAAGTGCTCAAGTACCGTCCGCAGTTTTGCTTCAAAGCGGTCGCGGCACTGGATGACAGCCATGGCGGCGACGGCGTGCTGGTCGGCAAAGACGTGAAGAGCCTGCAAGAACTCAAGGGCAAATCCGTGGCGGTCAACGAAGGTTCGACCTCGCAGTTCTGGCTCTCGTACCTGCTGAAAAAGAACGGCATGAGCATGAGCGACATCACCGTGCAGAACATGACCGCTGACGATGCCGCCACCGCGTTCATCGCCGGTCGCGTGCCCGCCGCCGTGACCTGGGAACCGCACCTGTCGATGGTGCGCGACAAGCAGCAGGGCAAGGTGCTGATCGACAGCAGCAGCACCCCCGGCGTGATCGTCGATGTGGTCGCGCTCAATTGCAGCGTGATCGACAAGCAACCGGAAGACGTCAAGGCGCTGGTCGCCGGTTTGTACAAAGCCGTGCAATACACCAAGGATCATCCGGAGGACGCCTACAAAATCATGGCCAAAGGCGTCGGCGGCTACCTCTCCGATCCGAAGGAACTGGCCGCCGCTGCGCAAGGCGTGCGTTTCTACGATCAGGCGATGAGCGAGAAACTGCTCGGCTCACCGGGCAAACCGGGCGACAGCGCGCCGCTGATCAAACTGGCCAACGAAACCGCCAGCGAATTGCAGGGCAAACCGTACAACGTCAGCAACGACGAGCTGGTCGACAACCGCTTCGTCACCCCGCTCTAGGAGGCCTGCAATGTTCAAGCGCAATTCGTGGCTGAGCCGCAGCCTCACGCCGAAAACCGCATTGCCGGTGCAAGTGGTGTGGAGCGCCAGCGCTCTGGCCTGGGTGTTGTTGGTCGGTCTATGGGCCGGACTTTCTTATGGCGGCATCGTGCCGGGAATGTTTTTGCCGACACCGGGCGCGGTGGTTGAAGCCGCCGTGCGCCTGAGCCGCGACGGCACGCTCGGCACACATGTGTGGGCGAGTGTCGAAGTGGTGATGGTCGGCTTCATCGTGTCGTCGTTGGTGGCGGTGCCGTTGGGGTTGCTGATGGGCAGCTTCCGTATCGTTCAGGCATTCCTTGAGCCGCTGGTGAACTTCATTCGTTACCTGCCGGTGACCTCGTTTGTGCCGCTGTTTATTTTGTGGATCGGCATCGGTCTGGAGCAGCGGGTTTCGGTGATTATTTTCGGCGTGTTCTTTCAGCAACTGGTGATGATCGCTGATGTGTCGAAGGGCATTTCCAAGGATCTGATCAACGCGTCCTACACCTTGGGCTCCAGCCGCCGCGATGCGGTGTTGCATGTGATCGCCCCGGCCTCGGTGCCGGGTGTGCTCGACACTTTGCGCGTGACCATGGGTTGGGCCTGGACGTATCTGGTGGTGGCTGAACTGGTCGCTGCGTCCAGCGGTTTGGGTTACTTGAGCCTGAAAGCCATGCGCGGTTTTCAGGTGGACGTGATTTTCCTCGCCATCGCGATCATCGGCCTGCTCGGTCTGGTCACCGATCAACTGTTCCGTTTTCTCCGACTGAGGGTTGCCGCATGGGCTCAGTGACTGCTGCCAATCATCGTTTTATCGAACCCGTTGCCACCCCTGCGCAAGCCGCGCCGCGTTTGCAGGTGGACAAGGTCAGCCTGCGTTACAAGAAGCCCGACGGCGGCACATTTAGCGCGCTGGAAGAGGTCTCGTTCGAAGTGCCGGATCAGCAGTTTGCGGTGCTGGTCGGGCCATCGGGTTGCGGTAAATCCAGCCTGCTGTATTTGACCGCAGGCCTGGCCGAACCGACCTCCGGCGAAATCTATGTTGGCGGCCAGCAAGTGCAGGGGCCAGGCGCCGATCGTGGGATGGTCTTTCAGAGTTACACGCTGTTCCCGTGGCTGACGGTGCGGCAGAACGTCGAGTTCGGGTTGAAACGTCGCGGCATGCCGGCGGCGCGGCGCAAGGAGATTGTTGATTACTACGTCAACGAAGTCGGTCTCGCCGGGTTCGCCGACAACTACGCCAAACAGCTGTCAGGCGGGATGATGCAGCGCGTGGCGATTGCCCGTGCACTGGCCAATGATCCGCAGATTCTGTTGATGGATGAACCGTTTGGTGCGCTGGACAGCCAGACGCGCTTGCAGATGCAGCAGTTGTTGCTGCGGGTCTGGGGCAACACGAAGAAGACTGTGTTGTTCGTCACCCATGACATCGATGAGGCGATTTTGCTCGGCGACCGGGTCTATGTGATGGGCGCGAAACCGGGGCGGATCAAACAGATTCTCGACGTGCCGATCGAACGCCCGCGTTCACTGGACATGGTGATGGAGCGCTCGTTTATCGACATGAAACGGCAGATCTTCGGGTTGCTGCATGACGACCTCGAAGAAGTGCATTGATCACCAATTCAACACGTCCCCCTGTGGGAGCGGGCTTGCTCGCGAATGCGGTGTGTCATTCAACTTTTGTGTGACTGATCCACCGTCTTCGCGAGCAAGCCCGCTCCCACAGGGATCTGTAGTGTGCCAATGATTTATGGAGTGGCAGGGAGCAGGAAGCGGGCGATTACTGGCAGGTGGTCGGAGATGCGCAACGTATCGTCCTGCCGCACCGTCGCTTCCACCCGTTTGATTTTCGGGCTGTAGAACAGGTAATCGACCGTGCGATCCGGGCCACTCAGGCCGGGGTCGTTGGGGTAGTGGGTCAGCCACTGCGCGCGGTCGATGCCGCTGGCTTCATTGTTATTCGGGATCATCGGGTACTTGTCCCACAGCAGATGCAGTTCGCTGTCGGCGGAGTAGGGCGTGCGTTGTTCGGCGGGCAGGCGCCGGTATTGTCCGAGCGGCAACAGATTGAAGTCGCCGCCGATGACCCACGGCAAACCCTGACTTTCGTACTTGTCGAGCACCTTGGTCATCGCTGTCACCTGCGCCTGCAAGGTGTCGTCCGGTTGGCTGGCGCGTTCCAGATGGGTGTTGAACACCGTCAGTTGCCCGCCATCGCTGAGCGGCAGTTTGGTCGCGAGCAAGGCATCTTTCGGTTGAAACTGACGGCTGATGAAATTGGCCGGGGCCACCGGCAGTTGCAGGCGTTCGGCGTGTTCGATGCGGTAGCGGCTGAGGGTTGCCAGTTGCCGGCCAACGCTGCCAAAGATGTGCGGATCGGGGACGAAATCGGCCTTCCAGTCAAAGGCATGGGCGCTGCACGGGTACAGATCGGAAACGCGCTCCTGCAACAGCTTGAGCTGGTTCTGGTAGTCGCTGGCCTTGGCGCCGTCATCGAGTTCCTGCAACAGCACCACATCGGGCTGTTCGTCGCGGATCACCCGCGCCACTTCGTCGAGGCTGAAGGCCATGTCTTCCGTGGTCGGCGCTTCATCGTTGCCTTGCGCCAGATCATTCCAGAACACGTAACGCTTGCCGGCCAGGTATTGCACATTCCAGGTCATGACTTTCAGGGCCTGGCCCGGCACCAGCGTCGGCGGCGTTCCGGTGCAACTGACCGGCAAGGTTTCGCGGGCGTCGGGGCGCCAGGTCAAGCTGTAGATCAGCCCGCCGACAAGGACGAGGGCGAGCAGGGCAAGCGCAACGGTGTAGCGCAGTAGGCGGGTCATGGCTCGGCTTATAGCGTTACAGAAAGTGGCCCCGAGCATACCTGACGGCAGGCGCGAAGCCCAAGGGCTGCCGTGTCAGACCGCTCTGTCACTTTTGTCAGGCGATTCGCTGATCAGCATGAAAAGCCGGAACAAGACCACACTGGTGAACAGTTGCAGGAAGCTGTGAGCGCTGTCGATCAACACGGCGATCGCCGGGTTCTGCGGCTCCGGATACACCGCCAGCGTCGCGCCTTTGAGCAGCCACAGCGGTGTCATGACACAGAGAATGCACAACAGAATCCGCCAGAAATGCCCACGGGTCAGGCGCAGACTTTCCTTCATCGCCTGCAACGGGCCGAGGCCGCGCAGCACCAGCAGGTACTCGCCGAACGCGAGCATCACCATCAACATCAGGCCCGGCAGGAAATACAGCGACAGGCCGAGCAGGATCAGCAAGGTGTTGAGTGCCGTGAGCAGGGCGAAACGCGGCCACAGACGCGCCGACATCGCTAGCAGATCCAGGGTGCGCGGCGACTCGCCACGGGTGCGCGCATCGAGAAACAAAATCAGGGCTGCGGTGTACAGCGGATACACCAGCAGGCCGACGACCACGCTGACCGAGGAGAAACTGTCCGGGTCGGTGTTGTGATCGACCACTTGTTGCAGCAGCGCTTCGAAGATCACCAACGGCAGGCACAGCTGCACGATGCTGGCCAAATGGCGTTTGAAGAAATACAGGGAGTCGCGCAGCACTTCGAAGGCATTCATCAGTCGGTATCGCAGGTCGAAAACAGTGGCTCACTTTAACCGATGCGGCGCGGGGCGACACAAACGTAAACATTCGGTAAAGGTCGTTGAAACATCCTGTCACTGTCTCCATTACAGGAGAGCACCTTGTCCACCGTGGACGAGGGCAACGTTATCCCCGGCAATCTACGAGGTCGCCATGAACAGCGAAGAGCAAACCCTGATCGATGGACTGTTTTCCCGGCTGCAACAGGCCGAAACGGAGGCAGCCCCGCGCGACGCCCAGGCCGAGACGCGGATCAAGGATCACCTGACACGCCAACCGGCGGCAGGTTATTTCATGACCCAGGCGATTCTGGTGCAAGAGGCTGCGCTGAAGAGCCTTGATGAGCAGAACAAGCAACTGACCCAGCAAGTCCAGCGTTTGCAGGCTGAATTGCAATCGGCCAAGGCGCAGAGTGCTGCGCCTGCTTCGAGCGGTGGCGGTGGTTTTCTGTCGAGTATCTTTGGTGGCAGCCCGCGTCCGGCGCCGACCCAGAGTGCAGCCCCATCGTCGACTGGCGGCTGGCGCGAACCGGCACCGCAGCAGAATTATGCGGCGCCCGCGCCACAACAGAATGTCGGTGCACCACCACCAAACTACGCGCAACAAGCGGCGCCGGCGGCCGGCAGCAGCTTCCTCGGCGGCGCCATGAAAACCGCCGCCGGTGTGGCGGGTGGCGTGATGCTGGCGCAAGGCATCAGCAGCTTGTTCCATCACAACCAGCAGCCGGAAGAAATCGTTGAAGTGATCAAGGAAGAGCCGGCGCAGGTGGCCGACCAGAGCAACAACGGCTGGGGCGATGATCAGCGCATGGCCGGCAACGATCAGGGCGGATTCACCGACACCGACTACAGCAACGACGACAGCTCATCGTTCTTCGATGATGACGATTCCTTCGTCTGACCCATCTCTAAACTTCACGCTAACTCTGTGGCGAGGGGATTTAGCGAAACGTCGCACCGCCCCGTTGGGCAGCGGAGCGGCCCCAGTTTTTGGGACTGCTCCACAGCCCATCGGGGAAAAATCCCCTCACCACATTCACCACTCGTCAGTAGCACCTCGGCGCCTGCCGGTGATTATTCGCTGAACCTTCCTCTTGGCTGGCATACTGAGCGCCTTTTTCGGGCCCCGCGCCTGATCCCGCTTCGTGCGCTTGCGCGCCCACAGGAACTCCGGTGAAAAAAATCGCAGTGTTCGCCGACGTGCAGAACCTCTACTACACCGTGCGTCAGGCCTATGGTTGCCATTTCAACTATGCCGCGCTGTGGGCCGATATCAGCAAGGACGGGCAGATCGTCGAGGCCTATGCCTACGCGATCGACCGTGGCGACAGCAAACAACAGCAGTTCCAGCAGATCCTGCGCAACCTCGGCTTCACCGTGAAGCTCAAGCCTTACATCCAGCGCAGCGACGGCTCGGCCAAAGGCGACTGGGACGTCGGCATCACCCTCGACATCATGGACGCCGCCGACCACGTCGACGAAATCGTCCTGGCCTCGGGTGACGGCGATTTCGACATGCTGCTCGAACGCATCATCAGCAAACACGGCGTGCAAGCGGTCGCCTATGGTGTGCCCGGCCTGACCGCCAATTCGCTGATCCGCGCCGCCAGCCGTTACGTGCCGATCGAAGGCGCACTGTTGCTCAAGAATTGATTTGAACGGAGTTGAACCCGGTTTGGAACGCATTGCAGTCATCGACTTTGAAACCACCGGCCTCTCGCCGAACAGCAGCTGTCGCGCCACGGAAATCGCCGTGGTCATGCTGGAAAACGGCCGCATCGTCGAGCGTTACCAGAGCCTGATGAACGCCGGAGTACGCGTCCCCGCGTTTATCGAACAACTGACCGGCATCAGCAACGCCATGCTGCGCACCGCACCGCCGGCTGAGCAGGTGATGAACGAGGTCAACGAGTTTGTCGGCTGCACGCCGCTGGTGGCGCACAACGCCTCGTTTGACCAGAAGTTCTGGGACTTCGAACTGGGGCGAATCAAGCGCACGCGGTTGCAGAATTTTGCCTGCTCGTTACTGCTGGCCCGACGCTTGATGCCGGCAGCGCCGAATCACAAGCTCGGCACGCTCACCACCTTCGCGCGCCTGCCGCACACGGGCCAGGCTCACCGGGCCATGGCCGATGCCGAGATGGCGGCCAACCTGATGGCCCATCTGGCTGAAGAATTGCGCGGCAAGCATGGCGTGCGCGAGCTATCGCACGACCTACTGTGCAAACTGCAGAAAGTCCCCGCCGCGAAAGTCAGCGAACACCTGCTGCGCTATCGCTAACCCCCAGCCCAACACGCAACCCCTGTGGGAGCGGGCTTGCTCGCGAATGCGGTGTGTCATTAACTTTTTTGTGACTGACCCACCGCATTCGCGAGCAAGCCCGCTCCCACATTTATTCGGTGTCGGCTTCTGAAAAGTGTACTGGCGTGTTTCGCTGGTTTTGTAACTTATTTTTGCCCGCCAGCCTTTCTAGAATATCCAATCCCAAGACTCTGACTGTCGAGCTGCTCATGTCCGCCCTGCGCCGTTTTTCCCTACCGTTGATCGCCGCTTTTTTTGCGCTGTACGTGATTTGGGGATCGACCTATCTGGTGATCCGCATCGGCGTTGAATACTGGCCGCCGTTGATGCTCGGTGGTGTGCGCTTCGTGATTGCGGGCACGTTGATGTACGCGTTCCTGCGTTGGCGTGGGGCGCCGGCGCCGACGTGGGCGCAGTGGAAAGCGGCGGGGATCATCGGGATTTTGTTGCTCAGTTTTGGTAACGGCGCGGTGAGTGTGGCCGAACACACCGGTGTGGCTTCGGGCGTGGCGGCATTGGCGGTGGCGACGGTGCCGTTGTTCACGTTGCTGTTTGGTTATTTCTGGGGCGCACGCAATACGCGTCTGGAATGGGCCGGGGTCGCGTTGGGGATTATCGGCATCGCCATGCTCAACATGGGCTCCAACCTGCAATCGAGTCCGCTGGGCGCGGCGTTGCTGATTTTTGCGGCGGCGACCTGGGCGTTCGGTTCGGTGTGGAGCAGACATTTGCCGTTGCCGCAGGGCGCGATGGCCAGTGCAGTGGAGATGTTGGTCGGCGGCGTGGTGCTGCTGATCGGTAGCGCGATGACCGGTGAACGCCTGCAAGCCGTGCCGCCGATGGAAGGCTGGCTGGCGCTGGCGTACTTGATTTTCTTCGGCTCGATCATCGCCTTCAATTCTTATATGTACCTGCTCAAGCACGTGCGTCCGGCGGCGGCGACCAGTTATGCCTACGTCAACCCTGCGGTGGCGGTGTTGCTCGGGATCGTGTTTGTCGGCGAGACCATCGGCATCGAAGAAGCGCTGGCGATGCTGGTGATCATCAGCGCCGTGGTGCTGATTGGTCTGCCGCAGTGGCGTCGTCCGGTGCAGCCGCCAGTCGTGGCGCCGACAGCCGTTCCCACAGAAACGCGTACGAATTAGGGTAAACTGCGCGGCATTGCATGCCTGCGTTATTTTTTCCTACGGTACTTCCATGACTTTCGCCACCCTTGGCCTGATCGAACCCTTGCTGCGCTCCCTCGAGAAGCTCGGCTACCAGACCCCGACGCCGGTTCAGGCGCAAGCCATTCCGGCCGTGCTGGCCGGTCGTGACCTGATGGCAGCGGCCCAGACCGGCACCGGCAAAACCGCCGGTTTCGCCTTGCCACTGCTGCAGTTGCTGGCCATGGAAGGGCCGAAAGTCGCCGCCAACTCGGTGCGCGCACTGATTCTGGTGCCGACCCGCGAGCTGGCCGAGCAGGTTCACGAAGCCGTGCGCCAGTACGCCGAAAACCTGCCGCTGCGCACGTACGCGGTGTACGGCGGCGTCAGCATCAATCCGCAAATGATGAAGCTGCGCGGCGGTGTTGACCTGCTGGTGGCGACGCCGGGCCGTCTGCTCGACCTGTTCCGTCAGAAGGCGCTGAAATTCAATCAGCTGCAAACCCTGGTGCTCGACGAAGCCGATCGCATGCTCGACCTAGGCTTCTCCGAAGAACTGTCGAACATCTACCGCGCACTGCCGAAGAAGCGTCAGACGCTGCTGTTCTCCGCGACCTTCTCCGACGACATCCGCCTGCTCGCCGGGCAGATGCTCGACGATCCGCTGACCGTTGAAGTCAGCCCGCGCAATGTCGCCGCCAACACCGTCAAGCAGTGGATCGTCACGGTCGACAAGAAGCGCAAGGCCGAACTGTTCGTGCACCTGATGCGCAAGAACAAGTGGAAGCAGGTGCTGGTGTTCGCCAAGACCCGCAACGGCGTTGATGCGCTGGTGGAAAAACTTCAGGGCCTCGGTGTGAACGCCGACGGTATCCACGGCGACAAGCCGCAGGCGACCCGTCAGCGTGCACTGGATCGGTTCAAGCTCAGTGAAGTGCAGATTCTGGTCGCGACCGACGTTGCTGCGCGGGGTCTGGATATTGAAGATTTGCCATTGGTGATCAATTTCGATCTGCCAATTGTGGCTGAGGATTACATCCACCGTATTGGCCGGACTGGCCGTGCAGGTGCGACCGGTGAGGCGATCTCGCTGGTGTGCGCGGATGAAGTGAACATGTTGTCGGCGATTGAAATGCTCACGCGCCAGACCTTGAAGCGTCAGAACGAGCCGGATTTCGAACCTGAGCACCGCGTGCCGGACACCGATGCCAGCGGTCAGGTGATCAAGAAGCCGAAAAAACCGAAGAAGCCGAAAGCTTCTGGCGGTGGCGGCAAGCGTAATCTGGGCAAGTGGGTGGACAGCGGCGAGACGCAGGCGCCGGAGCCTTCGGTCAAGCCTGTGCGTAAGGTGCCGGTGTTTAACACTGGGCCGCGTAAGCGTAAACCGTAGCTCCTGTAGGAGCTGCGGCACGCTGCGATCTTTTGATCTTGCTTTTGAAGATCAAAAGATCGCAGCCTCGTTTCACTCGTCAGCTCCTACAGAGGTAGGGGGTGTTTGAGCCATTGCAGTATCCCCAACCCTGCCGCTCGCCCGCTGGCAAAACACCCTGTCAGCAAATACCCACCCGTTGGCGCTTCCCAATCGAGCATCTCCCCCGCGCAGAAAACCCCCGGCAACGCCTTGAGCATCAAACGCTCATCCATCGCCTCAAACGTCACGCCGCCCGCACTGCTGATCGCTTCGTCCAACGGCCGCGTTTTCACCAGCGTCAGCGGCAACGCCTTGATCGCCCGCGCCAACAACGCCGGATCAGCGAAAGTCGCCGCATCCGTCAGCTCCCGCAGCAACGCCGCTTTCACCCCATCAATTCCGACCTGACTGTGCAGATGCTTGGCCATCGAGCGCGAACCGCGTGGTTTGCTCAACGCCGCCTGCAATTTATCCACAGGCCGGCCGGGCAGCAGATCGATGTGGATAACCGCCGCGCCGTATTGATTGATCGCCTCACGAATCGGCGCCGACAGCGCGTAAATCAAACTGCCCTCAATCCCGGTCGCAGTGATCACGCATTCGCCCAAGCGCGGAATGTCGTCGTTCAAACCAATGGCGATATTTTTCAACGGCGCGCCGGCGAATTTGCTGACCATCAATTCGCTCCAGGCCTGCACCTCAAAGCCACAATTACTCGGCTGCAACGGCGCAAGTCCTACACCGCGTTGCTCCAGCGCCAGCATCCATGCACCGTCGGAACCGAGGCGCGACCAGCTGCCGCCGCCGAGGGCGAGCAGGGTAGCGTCGGGGTTGACGGTGATTTCGCCTTCGGGGCTGTCGATGCGCAGTGCGCCGTGTTCATCCCAACCGAGCCAGCGATGGCGGGTGTGGATAACCACGCCGCTGTCGCGCAGGCGTTTGAGCCAGGCGCGAAGTAGTGGCGCGGCTTTCATGTCGGTGGGGAACACGCGGCCGGAACTGCCGATAAAGGTTTCGATGCCCAGATCGTGAATCCATGTGCACAACGCGTCGGCGTCGAAGTTGCGCAGCAGCGGGGCGATTTGCGGTGCGCGTTCGGCGTAGCGCGAGAGGAACGCCGGGTAGGCTTCGGAGTGGGTAATGTTCATGCCGCCGACGCCGGCGAGCAGGAATTTGCGGCCCACCGAGGGCATGCCGTCGTAAAGATCGACGCGGATTCCGGCCTGGCTCAGCACTTCGGCGGCCATCAGGCCGGCGGGGCCACCGCCGATGATGGCGACGTGAGCGGGGGAGGAGGCGGAATTCTGGGTCATGGCGTGCGCTGCGGTATGGCGGGATAAGGCGCGCATTCTAACAGCGCAGCTCTTTTGTAGGAGTGAGCCTGCTCGCGATAGCGGTGTGTCAGCCAAGTTAATGTTGAAGGTGCTGACGCTATCGCGAGCAGGCTCACTCCTACAGGATAGTGTTGGCTCAGAATGTTGGTTGAAAAATGATCAGTGCGCTGTAGGCCTTGGGCGGTATGGCCTGTAGGCCCTTTCACGCAGGTTATCCACAGGCAGTTCCACAGCGATTGTGGGTAACGCAGCACAGCTCAATGACAACCGTGTGACTGCCAGACTCGTTGCGCGCTGTGATGGAGGATGCCGTGGCGGCGGGCGAGGGCGTGGCGATCCTTGCTGTAGCCGCCACCAATCACGCCCATCACCGGAATGTCGCGACCCAGGCAATGGCGCATCACACTTTCATCACGGGCGGCGACGCCTGCGTCGGTCAGTTGCAAATAACCGAGGGCGTCGTCCTTGTGCACATCGACACCGGCGTCGTACAGCACCAGATCCGGTTGATACAGCGGCAGCAAATAGTTGAGCGTGTCATCGACCACTTTCAAATAGTCGGCATCGCCCATGCCTTTCGGCAGCGGTATGTCCCAGTCACTTTCCGCTTTGCGTGCAGGAAAATTCTTCTCGCAGTGCAGGGAAACGGTAATCGCCTCCGGCGTGTCGTGAAGAATCCGTGCCGTGCCGTCGCCCTGATGCACGTCGCAATCGAAGATCAGCACGCGATTCACCCGGCCACTTTGCAGCAGGTAATGGCTGATGATCGCCAGGTCATTGAAGATGCAGAAACCCGCCGGGTAATCGTAGTGCGCGTGATGCGTGCCGCCAGCCAGATGACAAGCCAAACCATGCTCCAAGGCCTTTTCCGCCGCCAGAATCGAACCGCCAACCGCGCGCACCGTGCGTCGCGCCAAGGCGTCGTTCCACGGCAGGCCGAGACGCCGTTGGTCTTCGCGGGACAACTCGCCGCTCATGTAGCGTTCGATATACGCACGGTCATGGGCGAGGGCGAGGATATCGTTGGGGCAGATGTCCGGGCGCAGCAGATCGGCATCGCGGGTCAGCCCGCTGTCGACCAGGTGATCGCGCAGCAAACGAAACTTGTCCATCGGAAAGCGGTGATCCGCCGGAAACTCGGGGCTGTAGTCTTCGTGGTAGATCAGCGGCAGTGGCATGGCGTATTCATGTAGGAAATGTCGGAAAGAGTGAAGGATCCTACCAGCGATGTAGACTTGCGGCATGGAAACGGAGGGGCACGATGGAGCCGATACTGGAACTGCAAAGCGCACGCTTGTTGATGCGCCAGTGGCAGGACGAAGATTTGCCGGCATTTGCGGCGATGTGTGCCGATCCTCAAGTCATGCGTTATTTTCCGGCAGCGTTGAGCCGACTGGAAAGCGCCTCGCTGATCGGGCGGATTCGCGGGCATTTTGCCGAACACGGTTTCGGCTTGTGGGCGCTAGAGCGCAAGGACAGTGGCGAATTTATCGGTTTCACCGGGCTCGGCGTGGTCGGTTTCGACGCGCCGTTTACTCCGGCGGTGGAAATCGGCTGGCGTCTGGCCAAGGAACATTGGGGGCTGGGCTATGCCAGCGAAGCGGCGTGGACGGCTCTGCGCTGCGGCTTTGACCGGATGGCCCTGAAAGAAATCGTCTCGTTCACCGCGCAAATCAATCTGCCGTCGGAGAAAGTCATGCAGGCGATTGGCATGCATCACGCCCCTGACGATGATTTCGATCACCCCAAGCTCGCCGTCGATCATCCGCTGCGCCGCCACGTGCTGTACCGCATCACGCGGGAGCAGTGGCTGGAAACCTTGCATGGATAAGCAGACACAGACGTTTACAATGGCGCGATAGTGGCTCGCGCCAGAACCTGAATCGACCGTCGCAGCCAAGACTGCACGGCATTGCTTTGTGTGAGGAGAGTCTGAATGAGCCAAGTGTTGGAAGATCTGGTCGACCTGCTGACCCTGGAACCGATCGAAGAAAACCTCTTCCGTGGCCGCAGCCAGGACTTGGGTTTCCGTCAGTTGTTCGGTGGTCAGGTGCTCGGTCAGTCGTTGTCGGCGGCCAGTCAGACGGTTGAAGAAGCGCGTCACGTGCATTCGATGCACGGTTATTTCCTGCGTCCGGGCGACGCCAAGTTGCCGGTGGTGTATTCGGTTGATCGCGTGCGTGACGGCGGCAGTTTCAGTACGCGCCGGGTGACCGCGATCCAGAAGGGCCATCCGATTTTCACCTGCAGCGCGTCGTTTCAGTACGACGAAGAAGGTTTTCAACACCAGAGCCAGATGCCGGTTGTGGTCGGCCCGGAAAATTTGCCGTCGGAACTGGAATTGTTCCAGCAACGTGCGCAACTGATCCCCGAGCACATGCGTGAAAAGCTGCTGTGCCCGAAACCGATCGAAGTGCGCCCGGTCACCGAAAAAGACCCGTACAACCCGCAACCGGCCGATCCGGTGAAGTACGTGTGGTTCCGTGCTGACGGTGCGTTGGCCGATATTCCGGCGCTGCACAAATATTTGCTGGCCTACGCGTCCGACTTCGGTCTGCTGACCACTTCGATGCTGCCCCACGGCAAATCGGTCTGGCAGAAAGACATGCAGGTCGCCAGCCTCGATCACGCGTTGTGGTTCCACAATGATCTGCGTGCCGATGACTGGCTGCTCTACGCGATGGACAGCCCGTGGGCCGGCAATTCCCGTGGTTTCTCCCGTGGCAGCGTGTACAACCGCGCCGGCCAACTGGTCGCTTCGGTGACGCAGGAAGGCTTGATTCGTCATCGCAAGGATTGGGCATGAGCCTGAAAGAGGTGAAGCACTGGGTGTTCGACATGGACGGCACGCTGACCGTGGCCGTGCATGATTTTGCGGCGATTCGCGTGGCGCTGGCGATTCCGCCGGAGGACGACATCCTCACGCATCTTGCGGCGCTACCGGCGGATGAAGCGGCGGCGAAACACGCGTGGTTGTTGGAGCATGAACGCGATCTGGCGCTGGGTTCGACCCCGGCCACCGGCGCGGTTGAGCTGGTGCGTGATCTGCATGCGCGCGGTTATCGCCTCGGCATTCTGACCCGCAATGCGCGGGAGCTGGCGCATGTGACGCTGGAAGCGATTGGCCTGGCTGACTGCTTTGCTGTCGAAGACGTTTTGGGCCGCGACGAAGCGCCGCCTAAGCCGCACCCGGGTGGGTTGCTGAAACTGGCAGACGCCTGGGACGTGCCGGCCAGCGAGATGGTGATGGTCGGTGATTACCGGTTTGATCTGGATTGCGGGAGAGCAGCAGGGGCGCGGACGGTGTTGGTGAATTTGCCGGATAACCCGTGGCCGGAGTTGGCGGATTGGCATGCGCGCGATTGTGTTGAGTTGCGGCGGATGCTTTTGGTCTGAGATTTTTGCTGTCTGAAAGGACGCTTTCGCGAGCAAGCTCGCTCCCACATTGGATCTGTGTAATGCACAAAATCTCTGTGCACTGAAGATCTAGTGTGGGAGCGGGCTTGCTCGCGAAGAGGCCAGACCCGCCACCCCAAAACTCACGGCTCAAACAGGGCTTTCTGCCCCTCCGGCGACGTCAGCATCCCATCGCCGTTATGCCCAACCCCCGGCACTTCAACCAGCCGCTGATTGATCCCTTCCGGGTGTCGGCGTAGCAAATAGCCGAAGTAAGATTTCCCACGCTCAAGACGGTACGCACCCTGCGCTTCCGCCGCGCAACTCTTGTCCAGCGCCGGGTGCTGCGGATCAATATCCTGCTGGCCCAGCATATAAATCACCTCGCGTTTGACGTAACTGCTTTCAAGCTGCAGCGGCGTTTGCCCACCGGCGTACACCGGCATGTCTGCCAGCCCATATTTCCAGCGATTGAAACCCGGGCACTTGGCGTGATCGAACGCCGCCGGCCGCTGTTCATTGAAATACGCATACGACGACGGATTCGCCACCACATAACGCAGACGAATGCCGTTGGCCTTCAGCGCCGGTTGATCCTTGGCCAGAAGGGCATAGCGCTGCACCACCTGGCCGCCGCCGGAGTGGCCGAAAATCACGATCTGCTTCACGTCGGGAAACTGTTTGCGATCGGTGATACGCGCGACGATTTCATCCAGTGCCGCGTAGGAACTCAACGGATTCGGCCCTGTGGATAAGCCGCCGCCCATCCATTCATTGCCTTGCCAACGCAGCAGCGTGGCGGGCAACGAGTACAGGGCGACATCGCTTTCATTGAGAAACTGCGGGGCGATCACCAGCGTGTGTGCGGTCTGTCCGGCCAGTTCGGCGGCGCTTTCGGCACTTTTGCGATAGGTCTCGGCGTTGCGCAAACGGCCATGAATGACGATCAGCACACGCTCGATTTTTTCCGGCGCCGGGCCAATGCCCACCGCCATTTCCCCGGCCTTGAGTTGCAAGCGACCGGGGCTGATCGCATCGACACCTGCGGCGTGCGCGGTGCTGCCAACGATCAGTAACGCCAAAAGCCATTTATGCATTTACAGGTTTTTCGCCGCGAAGGTGTCGCACTGGCCGACCTGGCCCTGCGCGAATCCGGTTTTAAACCAGCGCACCCTTTGCGCCGACGTGCCGTGGGTAAACGAGTCCGGCACCACACGGCCCTGACCCTGTTGTTGCAGGCGATCATCACCGATGGCGTTAGCCGCGTTCAAGGCTTCTTCGATGTCGCCCGGTTCCAGCCAGTTCAGACGTTTTTGCGCGTTGTAAGCCCAGACACCGGCGAGGCAATCGGCCTGCAATTCCTGACGCACCAGCAAACCGCCGTCGCCTTCCATCTGCCGACCTTGCTGGCGCGCTGTCTGAATTTTCGCCGAGACGCCGAGAAGCGTCTGCACATGGTGTCCGACTTCGTGCGCAATCACGTAGGCCTGAGCGAAATCGCCGGCCGCCTTGAAGCGTTGCGACATTTCCTGGAAGAACGCCATGTCCAGATAGACCTTCTGGTCGGCCGGGCAATAGAACGGGCCGGTGGCGGAGGTGGCCAGACCGCACGCCGAATTGACCCGGTTGCTGAACAGCACCAGGGTCGGATCCTTATATTGGCGACCGGCCTGCTGGAAAATCGAACCCCAGGTGTCTTCGGTATCACCGAGGATCGAGCGGACGAATTCAGCCTGCTCATCGTTGGCCGGCGGCGCCTGACGGGTCTGCGAAGTCGGTGCGGTCTGCGGGCTCGATTGCCCGGCGAGCTGGCCGAGGATCTGCATCGGATCCTGCCCGGTGATCCAGCCGATCCCGACGATCAGCAGAATCGCCCCCAGGCTCAGACCTTTGCCGCCACCAAAGCGCATGCCGCCACCGCCACCGCCTGCATCATCACCCCGGGCGTCGACGACGTTGTCACTGCGTCGGCCTTTTTTCCATAGCATGTGGGAATCCTCTGTTGTACGTGGTGATGAGTGTTGCTGGTGCACGACGGTGGCGCCAGTCCGGTCGTCAGACCATCGTGATCGACGCCGGTTCTAAAGCAGATGCCGATATCGCCAAGCTTACAACTGCGCGGCGTTGAAGGTATCGCACGCTTCGACGCGGCCGCTATCGAATCCTGCGCTGAACCAGGCACTGCGCTGTTGTGATGTGCCGTGGCTGAAGGTCTCGGGACGTACTGTCTGGTTTCGCGCACGTTGCAGCGCATCATCGCCGAGCACGCTGGCAGCATTCAGTGCTTCGTCAATATCGCCCGGTTCCAGCCACGCATGGCGTTGTTGCGCATGGTGAGCCCAGACCCCGGCCAGACAATCGGCCTGCAGTTCGGCGCGCACCTCCAGTCCTGAGTCGCCGGTCACAGGCTGACTGGCGGACAACGCGCTTTCAAACGGTGCGGACATACCCAGGGCAATTTGCACGTGGTGGCCGACTTCGTGGGCGAGGATGTAAGCCTGAGCGAAGTCACCGACCACCGAAAAGCGCTCGGCCATTTGTTCGAAGAACGCCGGATCCATGTAGATGTTTTGGTTGGTGGGGCAATAAAAGGGGCCGCTTGACGCACTGGCAAAGCCGCAGCCCGACGCGATGCCATCGCTGAACAGGGTCAATGTGGGCGCCGGGTAGTGTTGCCCGGTATTGGCAAATACCTGTTTCCAGGTGTCTTCGGTGTCGCCGAGTATCGATTCGATGAATTTGAGTTGGGGGTCGTCGACCGGCGCGATCTCCTGACTGATGGAAACCTCTGAAGCAGGCGTCTGCGGCGCGGTGTTGTAGCTCGAATAGAGCGCCACGCCTGTCAGTGCGGCGGCGGCCAGCCCGGCGCCGAGTTTTTTCCCTGTCAGTGTGCGGGCGTCCTTGCCCTCTCGCGTGTCGTTGACGTTGTCGCTGCGTCTTGCCTTGTTCCATAGCATGGTGCGGTCTCTCATAGGTTGATGGGGCGTTTTCGCCTCGCCTATGAATAACCGCACAGCTCAGGTTGTGCAGGGCAGATGTGTAAGAGCGCGTAAGACCGATCCTGCAACTGGCGTCTCGAACCGGGCAAACGCTGTTTTCCTACTCACTGATCAAACGCGTCCCACACCGGCGCGAAGTCCGGACTGACCTGACGTTCGCGCTTCGACAGACTGGCAATCAGCGCCCGGTCTTCATCGTCGAGATTGACCTCAAGTGCCGCGAGATTGGCCAGTTGATTGGCTTTGCTGCTCGCCTTGGGAATCGCTGCAACGTTGACTTGATCGAGCAGCCATTTCAGCGCGACCTGCGTCGGCAGCACGCCATGCTTGGCGGCGATCTGCTGGATCTCGGCAATGTGTGAAACCTTGTTACGCGCCAGCGGTGTGTAGGCTGTCAGCGCCAGATTGTGTTGGCGAGCGTAGTCGAGCAGGGCGTTTTGTCCGAGCAGGACGTGGTACTCGACCTGAATGGCTGACAGATCGATGCCGTATTCCTCGACCACTGTGCGCAGCAGCGGCAGCGGAAAATTCGCCACACCGATATTGCGCGCCAGCCCTTGTTCCTTGAACGAGGCCAACGTCTCGAGGGTGCGCGGCAAGTCCCAATCGGTGGTGGGCCAGTGCAGCATGAACAGGTCGACGTAGTCGCTGCGCAAGGCCTTGAGGCTGCGATCCAGGGAGTGGCGCATGGCGTCGGGTTGCAGCTGATCCCACCAGACCTTGGTGGTGACGTGAATCTGCTCGCGCGGTGTCGGCGTATTCGACAAGGCTTGTCCGACCGCGTCCTCATTGTTGTAGGCCGCAGCCGTGTCGATGTGTCGATAACCGAGTTCCAGCGCTTGCTCCACGGCCTGGGTGCATTCGTCGCCGAGCATCGGCCACGTGCCGAGACCGAGTTTCGGCATGTTCAAACCCTGGGCATTAACGATGTGCTGCATGGTCGATCTCCTGTTCGAAAGCAGTGATGCCGGCGATGTGGCGAGCGGCGATGTAGCCGAACGTCAGCGCCGGGCCGAGGTTGATTCCGCCCGCCGGGTAGTGGCCGCCCATGATGCTGGCCATGTCGCCGCCCGCTGCGTAGAGCCCGGCGATAGGGTGTTGGTTGGCGTCGAGCACTTGCGCGTGTGGGTTGACCTTGAGCCCGGCAAAAGTGCCGAAGCATCCCGGTTGTACTTTCACGGCGTAGAACGGGCCGGTTTCTATTGGGGCAACGCAGGGGTTAGGAAGGTTCGCCGGATCGCCCTGTTTGCGGTTGTAGGGCGTTGCGCCGCGCCCGAATTGCGGGTCTTCGCCGTTGTGGGCATGGCGGTTGTAGTCGTCGAGGGTTTGGCGCAAACCGCTCGAGTCGATGGCGCAAGCGTTGGCTAATTCCTCAACGGTGTTACCGGTTTTCAGATAACCACTGCGGATAAATTCTGACAACGGGACCGGAAACGGCCGTGACATGCCGAGGCCATAGCGGCGCTGAAAGGCGTGGGTGCAGATCAGCCATGAGGCGACTTCTTCACCTGGTGGCGCCGCGTTAACCATGGCGCTGACGTAGTCGAAGTAACCATTCGCTTCATTGACGAAACGCTGGCCGTTGCTGAGTACGCCGATGATGCCGGGTTTGCCGCGCTCGATGATGTGTGGGAAATGGCCGATGCTGCCGTCGGAATGAGGCACTTGCGAGACGGGTGCCCACGCGACGGGGGACGCAACGTCGGTGTTGACCCGCGCGCCGACGCTTTCGCCCAGCCGCAAGCCATCACCATTCACGGCTAGCGGCGGCAACGCCCAATGTTCGTGGCCGGTGGGAGTGCGCGGGAACAGGGCTTTGCGCCGTTCGATGTCGTTGGCGAAACCACCTGCTGCGAGTACCACGGCTTTGCGTGCGTGGATGCGGATCGGGCCTTTGCTGCTGTTGATCACTGCACCGCAAACGCGGTTTTCGTCACGCAGCAACTCAGTCACCGGCGCCGATTCCCACAGCAACACGCCAAGGTCTTCGGCCGATTTCGCCAGTCGCGCGACCAGTGCCACGCCATTGACCAGTTGCAGCGCGCGGCCATGCGTCGCGAGGTCAAACAGGTGCCGGGTGAAACGTCGCGTCACGTGCCATGCGGCTTTCAATGAGCGGGTCAGATTGAGGAATGCCGAGAGATCCGCGCCCGCCATGATCGGCATGCCCATGAAGGACGTTTCGCGCATGGTCGTACGAAGTCGCTTGAGCAAGCGTCCGACCTTGCGCCCGTTGTAGGGCGCGGCAATCACTGAGCGCCCGCCGGTGCCCGCGCCCGGGGTGTCGCCATGGATGTCGGCAATCGCGTTGCCGTCGGCGAATTGCAGCGCGGTGTGTTGCTCGAAAAACGCGACCATATTTGGCCCGGCTTCGAGGAAGGCATCGATCATCGCCGGGTCAAAATGCTCGCCCAGTTCATGGCGCAAATAGGTGCGCGGTTGTTCGACGTCTTCGATGATGCCGGCGCGTCGGGCCAGCGGATTGCACGGCACCCACGCCCAGCCACCCGACCATGCGGTGGCGCCGCCGAATACCGAATCCTTTTCGACGACGATGACCTTCAGGCCATGCCACGCAGCAGTGACGGCTGCCGACAATCCGGCGGCGCCGGAGCCGACGATCAAAACGTCGCAGTCGATAGCGGGAAGTTCGGCAGGCATCAAACAAGGCTCCAGCGCAGAATTGTTTTTGGAATTCGATTCCAGAAAATAACCATTGCTGCCGTCGGCCTACAAGCCTCGATACGACAAATCGGGCGGTTATCGAACAGCCGGTTCCAGATTTCGCTTTACCGCTGTTGTCTTCTAGAATCGGCGAAATTTCATTTGGATTTCCCTATGGCCGGCAGTCAGATTGAACGGGTTTTCAGCGTGCTGGAAAGCCTCACCAGTGATCCGCGCGGGCTGCCGATGCAGACGCTTGCCGAGCAATTGGACATCCCGAAAAGCGCGACTCACCGCTTGCTCGCCGAGCTGATTCGTCTTGGTTACGTGCGGCAGAATCCTGAGACCTTGCGCTATCACCTGTCGACCAAACTGGTCGCGATGGGCTTTCAATACCTGTCGAGCAGTGGCGCCGATATTGTTCAGCCCGTGCTGGATCGGCTGGCGCAGGAAACCGGCGAACTGGTGCGTCTCGGTGTGATCGATGGCGAGCGGCAAACCTGGATTGCCAAGGCGCAGGGTGCGCGTACCGGTCTGCGTTATGACCCGGACATGGGCCGCGATGCGCCGTTGTTTTACACCGCTTCCGGGCATGCGTGGCTGGCGTGCATGAGCGATGCCGAGGCGTTGTCACTGGTTGAGCGGCAAGCGGCGGAGGTGCCGGTGGGTATCGGGCCGAATGCGCCGCGCTCTAATATTGAGTTGTTGGAGCGCCTGCGTCTGGCGCGTGAGCAAGGGTATGCGTGGGTCGAGGAAAGCTCGGCGGTCGGTACGTCGGCAATTGCGGCGGTGGTGAAACATCCGGCGGATGGTCGGGTGATTGGCGTGCTCAGTATTGCCGGGCCGAGTGCGCGGATGCCGGGGGCGCGGTTGCATGAGTTGGCGCCGTTGTTGTTGAAGTTTGCTGAAGAATTATCAGCGGCAAGCCTAGCCTCTGAATTGTTCATGTAATCGGAATACACACAGATCCCCTGTGGAGCGGGCTTGCTCGCGAAGGCGGTGCGTCAGTCTAAATAGATGTTGGCTGACCCTCCGCTTTCGCGAGCAAGCCCGCTCCCACATTTGGATTTTGGTGATTCAGAAAGGGTGCGGTGTTCGCACGGTTTTGAGGTTGATGGGTGTTTGATTCTGGAACTTGGTTCTAAATTGTTGCTGGAGTGTTTTTTCCGACAACAATCACAAAAGGATCGCGCCTTGAATTCGTCCCTTCGAATCGCTCTGATCGGCGCTGGCAATATGGGTCAGCAACATTACCGGCACCTGCAAACCCTCAGCGAAGCCTGCCTGTGTGCAGTGGCTGATCCCGGGCCGCAAGCCGCCACTCTTGCGGCTGAGTGGGGTGTCAGACATTTCGCCGATCACCGTCAGATGCTTGATCAGATCAAGCCAGACGCAGTCATCGTCGCCAATCCGAACAACCAACATGTCAGCACGGCGCTCGATTGTCTGGCGACGGGTGTGCCGGTGCTGCTGGAAAAGCCTGTCGGCGTGCATCTGGATGAAGTGCGCGATCTGGTCGCGGCGGTTAAACGCAGCGGCGTGCCGGTGTTGGTCGGCCATCATCGACGCCACAATCCGCTGATCGTCCGCGCTCATGAGCTGGTGCAAAGCGGTGCGCTCGGGCGTTTGACCACGGTCACTGCGCTGTTTCAGGTACGTAAACCGGACAGCTATTTCGAGATCCCGTGGCGCCGTGAGGCGGGGGCGGGGATGTTGCTGACCAACCTGATTCACGACCTCGATTTGTTGCGTCACCTGTGCGGTGAAGTGCGTTCGGTGCAAGCGTTCACCGACAACTCGGTGCGCGGTTTCGCCAACGAGGACAGCGCGGCGGTGTTGCTGCAGTTTGCCGCCGGCACACTGGGCACGTTGAGCGGCTCCGATGCGGTGGCGGCACCGTGGAGTTGGGAGCTGGCCTCCGGTGAAAACCCGGCGTATCCGCGTCAGGCGGATCAACCGTGTTATCTGCTGGCGGGTACCGCCGGGGCGTTGAGCATTCCGCAGCTCAAACGTTGGCATTACGCCGCCGATCAGGTGGATGCCGGTTGGCATGAACCGTTGTTGAGTGTGGAAGAGTCCTACAGCGGTGAGGAAGCTTTACGCTTGCAGTTAGAGCATTTCGTCCGCGTGGCTCGGCGCGAAGTCGAGCCGTTGGTCAGTGCTGCTGATGCCGCACGCACCCTCGCGCTGATCGAAGCCATTCGCGAAGCCGCCGCCACTGGCCGGGCTTGCGCCCCTGCACTGATCGAGGCGTGAACATGAGCGAACGTATTCTCTCCCTGGCCAGCCTGACCGTGCTGGAGTTGTCGCCACCGCAAATGGTCGAAGTCGCTGCTCGCGCCGGATACAGCCATGTCGGATTGCGTCTGGAACCGGCAACGCCCGAGGAATATCACTTCCCACTGGTAGCCGATAACGATTTGCGGCGTAGGACGATGGAGCGATTGCGCGACACTGGCATCCGCGTGCTCGACGTGGAAATCCTCCGTCTGAAACCGCAGACCGTTGTTGCCGATTTCGAGAAGCTTCTTACGGTCGGCGCGGAGTTTGGTGCGACTGAATTGCTCGTCGCCGGTAACGATCCTGACGAGCAGCGACTCACGGATAACTTTGCCGCGTTGTGCGATTTGGCGGCGCCGCTCGGGTTGCATCCGCATCTGGAGTTCATGCCTTGGACGGATGCGCGCAACCTTGAGCAAGCGCTGCGGATTGTGGAAAACGCTAGTCGGGAAAATGCTGCGGTGTTGGTCGATGCCTTCCACTTTGATCGTTCGGCGTCAAAGCTTGAGGATCTTGCGAAGGTGCCATCGTCGCGACTGCGTTATGCGCAGTTATGTGATGTCGCAGGGCCGAGGCCGTCAGACATGGCCGAGATCTTGCGTCAGGCGCGCAACGAGCGACGGTTTCCCGGCGAGGGTGATTGCGATTTGCTCGGGTTGCTGAAAGCGCTGCCGGCTAATATCCCACTGAGCCTGGAAATTCCTACGGTTAAACTGCTGGAGCAGGGCGTGAGTGGATTGGATCGGGCGAAGATGGCGATCAACAAGACTCGGGAATTGTTGGCGCGGCTGTAAGCGGTGCTGCGCACCTGTTCGCGAGCAAGCTTTGCTCCTACGGGGTTTACGCAAACCGTGTGGGAGCAAGGCTTGCCCGCGAAGCTTTTGATCTTTTTTGGCAACACAAGGAAACCCAATGACCGTCAGCACCCCGCTCTCCGGTGTCAACCAACCCTTCAAAGGGATCTTGCTGATTGTCGTGGCGACTTTCCTGTTCTCCAGCCACGACGCGCTGTCGAAATACCTCTCCGGTTTCTATCCGATCGTGATGGTGGTGTGGGCGCGTTATTTGGTGCACACCTTACTGATGGCGGGAATTTTTCTGCCGCAGTCCGGGCTGCGCGTCCTACGTACCAAGAAGCCGTTATGGCAGTTGGTTCGAGCACTTTGCCTACTCGGCACTAGCCTGTTTTTCACCACGGCGCTGCTGTACATCCCATTGGCGGAAGCCACGGCGGTCAACTTTCTTGCACCGGTGTTGGTCACGGCGTTGTCGGTGCCGCTGCTCAAAGAACGAGTGACACGCGGCCAATGGATCGCCGTCATTTGCGGCTTTATCGGCGTGCTGATCATCGTCCACCCGGGCGGTGAACTGTTCACGCCGGCGGTGCTGTTGCCGTTCTGCTCGGCGCTGTTTTTCTGCTTCTATCAATTACTCACCCGCAAGCTCGCGGAGATCGACAGTCCGACCACCAGCAACTTCTTCGCCGGGTTGTGCAACACGTTGGTGATGAGTGCGCTGGTGCCGTTCTTCTGGCAGGTGCCGACGCTGACCCACGCCGGGTTGATGCTGGCGCTGGGCAGTTGCGGGATGACCGCGCATTTGTTCCTGACCCAGGCGTTCCGCCATGCCGCGCCGGCGCTGCTGGCGCCGTTCGGGTATTGCCAGATCGTGTTTGCGGGGTTGTTGGGCTGGCTGCTGTTCAATCACACGCCGAGTGTATTGACGATCATCGGTATCGCGGTGATCTGCTGCAGCGGACTGGCAGCAGCGTGGCAACAAAGCCGGAAACACAAACCCCTGTAGGAGCTGACGAGTGAAACGAGGCTGCGATCTTTTGATCTTCAACATCAAGATCAAAAGATCGCAGCGTGCCGCAGCTCCTACAGGAATTTATTCGGTGACGGTCGGGATCTTGCGCGGGGCCATGAAGTACATCCACGTCAGCGCAAGGAAATACATCGCCGGAATCAGGGTAAACAACACGGTGTAGTTGTTGTTGGTCACGGTCAGGATGTGGCCGACGATCTGGGTCATGAACATCCCGCCGATCGCCGCGCACATGCCGCCGAAACCGAACACCGTGCTCATCATGTGCTTGGGCGTGTAGTCCATCACCAGGCTCCAGATGTTCGCCGTCCACGCCTGATGCGCACCGATCGCCAGAGAAATCGCCGCCACCGCGACCCACAGATTGGCCGAGCCAGCCGCCATGACCACGCCGATGATGCAGCAGGCGAACAGCAACATCGACAGCAGCCGCGCCTTGATCGAGTTCATCCCGCGACCGATCAGGAACGAAGACAGAATCCCGCCACCGACGCTGCCGAAGTCAGCGGTCACGTAGATGATGATCAGCGGAATCCCCATCTGGGTGACATTGATGCCCAGGTTGTATTGCTGATTGAGAAACGGCGGCAGCCAGTACAGGTAGAACCAGAACACCGGCGCGGTCAGCGCATAAGCAATGGCGAACGCCCAGGTGCCGCGCATCCGCAGGATTCTCGAGAACGGTACGCGGGCCTGTTCCGGTTCGACTTCCTGCTGGATGTAGTCCAGTTCGGATTGCTTAACGCTCGGGTGATCTTCCGGGTTGAAATACTTCAAACCCCAGAACAGCAACCAGATGCCGCCCAGCGCCGACATGCACAGGAACGCGGCTTGCCAGCCCCAGACGTGGAGAACCAGCGGCAGCAACATTGGCGTGAACATCGCGCCGACGTTGGTGCCGGCGTTGAAGATGCCAGTGGCGACTGCACGTTCGCCAGCGGGGAACCACAGGCGTGTGGTTTTCACACAGGCGGGGTAGTTAGCTGCTTCGGTGAGGCCGAGGATAAATCGGCAGACCATGAAACCGACCGCCGATGTCGCCAGACCGTGGGCGCCGGTGGCCAGGCTCCAGAGCAGCACGGCGCAGAAGAACACGCGTTTGACGCCGACCCGGTCGATCAGTCGACCTTGCAGGACGAAACCGATCGCGTAGCCGACCTGAAACCAGAAGTTGATGTTGGCGTAATCCATCGCCGTCCAGCTCATTTCCTTGGCGAGGATTGGCTGCATGACGCCGAGGGCGGCGCGGTCGATGTAGTTCAGGGTGGTGGCGAAAAACACCAGCGCCAGCATGCCCCAGCGGGTTTTGCCGACCGCCATGGCGCCGCGGATCTTGTCGCCGATGCCACCTGAGGCAGTGCTCATGGCCGGAGCCATGCGGGAAGTCTGTGAAGGAATCATGTGTTCCACCCGTTTTTGGATTTTTTATTTGGTGTGCTTTTTTTCTTTGCACGCTGCGACCGGTGGTTCATATCCGGACTCAATGTGCGGTCGATGGTGGGCAGTGGACGAAAAATCGTCAATTCGCCAAACCGCCATTGTGTTCGATAATCGCACGCAAAACTAACCGGGTAGTACACTTTAAATTGCTGCCGCGTTCAATGCAGCCAATAATTTCCCCACTATAAAAACCCATCCCATGTAGGAGCTGCCGAAGGCTGCGATCTGTTGATTTTGCTTTCCACGAATAAAGATCAAACGATCGCAGCCTTCGGCAGCTCCTACAGTAAAGATCAAGCGGCGCAGTCCGGGAGTTGAAACATGCAGCGTTCCATTGCCACCGTTTCCTTGAGCGGCACCCTGCCGGAAAAACTCGAAGCCATTGCCGCCGCCGGGTTCGACGGGGTGGAGATCTTCGAAAACGACCTCCTGTACTACGACGGCAGTCCGCGCGAAATTAAACAGATGTGCGCCGATCTCGGCATCGCCATCACCCTGTTTCAGCCGTTCCGCGATTTCGAAGGCTGCCGCCGCGATCGCCTGGCGCGCAATCTTGAGCGCGCCGAACGCAAGTTCGACCTGATGCAGGAACTCGGCACCGACCTGGTGCTGGTCTGCAGCAACGCCTCGGCGGACAGCGTCGGCGATCAACAAATTCTAGTCGATGACCTGCGCTTGCTGGCGGAACACGCCGGCGCGCGCGGCTTGCGCATTGGTTACGAAGCGCTGGCCTGGGGCCGTCACGTCAATACTTATCAACAGGTCTGGGACATCGTGCGTCAGGCCGATCATCCGAGCCTCGGCGTGCTGCTCGACAGCTTTCACACCTTGTCGCTGAAGGGCGATCCGCGCGCCATCGCTGACATCCCCGGCGACAAAATCTTCTTCGTGCAAATGGCCGACGCGCCGATTCTGCAGATGGATGTGCTGGAGTGGAGCCGGCATTTCCGCTGCTTCCCGGGGCAGGGCGAATTTGATCTACCGGGCTTCCTCGCGCCGATCATCCAGAGCGGTTACACCGGGCCGCTGTCGCTGGAAATTTTCAACGACGGCTTCCGCGCCGCGCCGCCACGGGCCAATGCCGCTGACGGTTTGCGTTCGCTGCTGTACCTGGAGGAGAAGACTCGCCAGCGTCTGGAGCAGGAAGCGACGCCTGTGGCCAACCGCGAAATCCTCTTTGAAACGCCGCAGGCCAGCGAGTACAACGGCATCGAGTTTCTCGAGTTTGCCGTCGATGAAAGCCTCGGTGCCAAGCTGTCGAACTGGCTGGAGCGCTTGGGTTTCGTCAAGGCCGGGCAGCACCGCTCCAAGAGCGTGAGCCTGCTGCGTCAGGGCGATATCAACCTGATTCTCAACTCCGAGCCTTACTCTTTCGCCCACAGTTTTTTCGAGGCCCACGGCCCGTCGCTGTGTGCCACCGCCGTGCGGGTCAAGGATAGCGCCAGTGCTTTGGCCCGTGCCGTGGCTTACAAAGGTCAGCCCTATCGCGGACTGGTCGGCCCCAACGAACTGGAACTGGCGGCTGTGCGCGCGCCGGATGGCAGCCTGATTTATCTGGTCGATGAACAGGCCGATGTCTACGGCACCGATTTCAATCTGCTGGCCGACGCGCCGGCCCGTGGCGGCCTCAAGCGCATCGACCACATGGCCATGGCGCTGCCGGCCGACAGCCTCGACAGTTGGGTGCTGTTCTACAAGAGCCTGCTGGATTTCGAAGCGGACGATGAAGTGGTGCTGCCCGACCCGTACGGGCTGGTGAAGAGCCGCGCACTGCGCAGTCGCGACAGCTCGATCCGCTTGCCGCTGAATATTTCAGAGAACCGCAACACCGCGATCTCTCATGCGCTGTCGAGTTATCGCGGTTCCGGTGTGCATCACATCGCCTTCGATTGTGACGACATCTTCGCCGAAGTCAGTCGCGCCAAAGAGGCCGGTGTGCCGCTGTTGGATATTCCGCTCAACTATTACGACGACCTCGCCGCACGCTTCGATTTTGACGATGAATTCCTCAGCGAGCTGGCGTATTACAACGTGCTTTATGACCGTGACGCGCAGGGCGGCGAGCTGTTTCACGTCTACACCGAGCCGTTCGAAGGGCGCTTCTTTTTCGAGATCATCCAGCGCAAAAACGGTTATGCCGGTTACGGCGCAGCGAATGTCGCGGTGCGTTTGGCGGCGATGGCCAAATCACGCAGCGGCGCCGTTCGCCAGGCGAAGTTGTAGGAAATTCGTAAACGCGGGATTAAACACGGCTCGCGCGGCTTCCTTCACTGTGCGGCGCGGCCCATAATCGCCGCCTGTGCAGTGATGGCCGTGAGCCCGCAATGACGATAAATTCAGAACTTTCCGCAGCTACTGTCGTGCCCGTCGTAGAGCCGCGCAAGAGTCGCAAAAACAACCCGGAAAAGACCCGCGAGAACATCCTGCAGGAGGCGATCGTCGAGTTCGTCCAGCAAGGTTTGTCCGGTGCTCGCGTCGACGCGATCGCCGAGCGCATCCACACCTCCAAACGCATGATCTATTACTACTTCGGCAGTAAGGAGCAGTTGTACGTCGAGGTGCTGGAGAAGCTTTACGGCGATATTCGCAACACCGAAAACCGCCTGCATCTGGCCGAGTTGCCGCCAGAGGTGGCGATTCGACGATTGGTCGAATTCACCTTCGATCACCACGATCGCAACGTCGATTTCGTGCGCATCGTCAGCATCGAAAATATCCACAACGCTGAATTCGTGAAGCGTTCCGATGCGATCAAGGCGATGAACAACACCATCCTCGATTCGCTCGGCGAGATTCTGCGTCGCGGTGCTGATGAAGGTGTGTTCCGTGCGGGGCTGGATGCGCTGGATGTGCATTTGTTGATCAGTTCGTTCTGCTTCTATCGCGTCTCGAACCGGCACACGTTTGGCGAGATCTTCCAGATCGACCTGCCGGATGAAAGCATCAAGCAGCGTCATCGCGAGATGATTTGCGAATCGGTGCTGCGCTACCTGCAAGCCTGACGCAGTTCCCTTGTGGGAGCGGGCTTGCTCGCGAAAGCGTCCGGTCAGTCATACATCTGCTGACTGATACACCGCTTTCGCGAGCAAGCCCGCTCCCACAGGGGAAAGAGTTCAACCATTCATGCTTTGAAAATGCGCCAGCATCCGCTGCGCATCCGGCACCACGCCGCTGAACAATTCAAACGCCTTCACTGCCTGAAACACCGCCATGTTGCCGCCATCCAACGTGCGGCAACCCAATGCGCGAGCATTGCGCAGCAGCTCGGTTTCCAGCGGGAAATACACAATCTCCGCCACCCACAATTCCTTGCGCAGCAACTCGACTGGCACTGGCATGCCCGGCAGTTTAGCCATGCCCATCGGCGTGGTGTTGACCAGACCATCAGCCAGATTCAGCGTACTCGGCAAATCTCGACCCGCCACCGCACGACCGAAGCCGAAATGCTGATTCAGATTGTTCGCCAGACTTTCCGCACGCTCACTGTCGACGTCGAAAATACTCAGTTGCTGCACGCCTTCGCTCAATAACGCGTGGGCCACTGCCGCGCCCGCACCACCTGCGCCCATCTGGACGACACGTTCGCGGGCAGCGTCCTGCAAACCACGGCGAAAACCCTCGGCGAAACCCAGACAATCGGTGTTGTGACCGACGCGCTTGCCGTCCCTCAGCACCACGGTATTCACCGCACCAATGCCTCGCGCTTCCGGCGACAACTCATCGAGCAGCGGAATAATCGCCTGCTTGCACGGAAAAGTAATGTTCAGCCCGGTGTAGTTCATCCGCTCAGCTGCCAGCAGCAGATCGGGCAGGGCGGTGCTGTCCATTTGCAATTGATCGAGATCGATCAATCGATACAGATAACGCATGCCCTGCGCATCGCCTTCGTGCTCATGCAGCGCCGGTGTGCGCGAAGCCTGAATACCGGCACCGATCAACCCGGCGAGAATTACGTTGGAGTGCGACATGCGATTCACCCCTTCAGCCGCTGACTGAAATGTTCCAGCGCCAGGCGATAGCCATGACTGCCGAACCCGGCCATCACCGCCGTGGCAATCGCCGAGACAAACGAGTGATGACGAAACGGTTCGCGGGCGTGGACGTTGGACAGATGCACTTCGATCACCGGCAATTCACTGGCCACCAGCGCATCACGAATCGCCACCGACGTGTGCGTCCACGCTGCCGGGTTGATCACGATCCCGGCGCAACGACCGCGCGCCGCGTGAATCCAGTCGAGCAATTCGCCTTCGTGATTGGTCTGGCGAAACTCCACGGCCAGGCCGAATTCTTCAGCCGCACGACCGCACAGTGCCGAAATATCCGCCAGGGTTTCGTGACCATAAGTCGCCGGCTCGCGGGTGCCAAGCAGGTTCAGGTTCGGGCCGTTGAGCACCAGAACGATAGGGGGCATGAGGGGTAACTCCACTTATTGTTTTTGGCTTTGGCCATAGGATTCGGCCTGTGGAGATAAAATGTACTAGATGGTTACCATGGTCAATTGAACAAAAATGCACGTGGCGTTTTATGTTCGGTGATCGCACAGAAGCAATATTGATCGAGATATGACGACAGCTTTGCTTACGTTTTTTACCGGAGATTGACCGGCTCATGACCCGTTCCGACGCTAGCCTGAAAAGAGGTGAAACGTCATGTGCCGATCACCAGTCGTCGGATTTGAAAGGAATCTCGAATCCTGAAACTTATTAACCTAACGGATGGGTTAGCATGAAGGTGTGCAGCTACAAAGGATTGTCGATTGTCATCATGCTGCGAGATGAGCATTGCCCACCGCACGTTCATGTGAATGCGGGCAGTTGGAGTGCCCGATTCCAGTTCAGTTTCTGGCACAACGATATTGAGCTTTGGGACGTCGTTCCGCTTTCTCGTCGACCACCGTTAACCGTGCTGGAAGGCTTGTGTCGATCTCTTGAGCAGCCTGCTCATCTGCGACGAGCACGCGGGATCTGGTGGTCAAGATTGCAAACTGTCTGTCTCGACAATCAATTGTGGGACAGCCATTCAAACGAAGTGCTGGGGATGAAACTCGTCACTGACGCGACATACAGAGTGGGATCAGCGCGTTATCTGCCAGACGAGGGCAAAACTCTTCTGACATTGATAGGCGCATTGGAAGGAGTGGAAATCGATCTATGAAAGTCGTCAAAGCTAAGCCATCCACACGTCGCCCCCTGACGGAGGAGATGATCGACGCCGCCATCCTGCAAGGGGAGGCACGCCGGGCGAGTAGCTTGCAGGCGGTCTCCGTAACCTTTGAAGAATCATCTCTGGTCATCCGTTTTGAGGATGGCAGTGGTGTGTTGCTTCCGGTGAACCAGTATCCAGAGTTTGACGGGTTTGATGCAGGCGATTACGAGGGGCTGACAGTCGGGTTCGCAGGCACTGCGCTTTGCCATGAGGGCAAAGACCTTGACGTTTCCATTGCCGGGATGATTTCAGCGAGCCCGTCACTCATGAAGATGGCTGCGTCGGTGGTTGCATCGCGTAACGGTCGTCAAAGCAGTGCTGCAAAGTCCGAAGCTGCTCGAGCGAATGGCAAAAAGGGCGGGCGACCACGCAAGGCCGATCCCGCGTTGTAAACACCCACAAAAAAGCCGTCAATCACGACGGCTTTTTTGTATCTGGCATTCGCACTCAGCGCCGGGTCAGTAACACACCCGATTCCATGTGGTGCGTCCACGGGAACTGGTCGAACAACGCGCACTGGGTGATGCGGTGCGTGTCGTGCAACTGGGCGATGTTCGCCGCCAGGGTTTCCGGGTTGCAGGAGATGTAGAGGATGTTGTCGAAACGCCGGGTCAGTTCGCAGGTGTCCGGATCCATGCCGGCGCGTGGCGGGTCGACGAAGACACTGCCGAACTCGTAGCTCTTCAGCTCGATGCCCTGCAGGCGACGGAACGGGCGCACTTCGTTGAGCGCTTCGGTCAGTTCTTCGGCGGACAAACGCACGAGGGTGACGTTATCCACAGCGTTTTCGCTGAGGTTGCTCAGTGCCGCGTTGACCGAGGTCTTGCTGATTTCGGTGGCCAGCACTTTGCGCACGCGGGTGGCGAGCGGCAGGGTGAAGTTGCCGTTGCCGCAGTACAACTCCAGCAAGTCGTCAGTGCGATCACCGAGCGCTTCGTATGCCCAGTTGAGCATCTTCTGGTTCACGGTGCCGTTCGGCTGGGTGAACGCGCCTTCCGGTTGGCGATAGCTGAAGGTGCGACCGCCGACTTCGAGTTTCTCGACCACGTAATCGAGGCCGAGCACTTCGCGTTTGCCTTTCGAGCGACCGATGATGCTGACGCCGAGATCCGCCGCCAGTTTGGTCGCCGCCGCGTGCCAGTGCTCGTCCAGCGGACGGTGATAGCACAGGGTGATCATCGCATCGCCGGACAGCGTGGTCAGAAACTCGACCTGAAACAACTTGTGGCTCAGCGCCGAACTGGCCTGCCACGCCGCTTTCAGCTGCGGCATCAACTGATTGATGCGCAGGCTGGCGATCGGGAATTCTTCGATCAGGATCGGCGTGCGTTTGTCGTCCTGAGCGAACATTGCGTAATGCCGATCGCCGCCCTCGCGCCACAGGCGGAATTCGGCGCGCAGACGGAAGTTCTGCAGCGGCGAGTCAAACACGGTCGGCTCGGGGGCATCGAACGGCGCCAGCAGGTCACGCAAGCGCGTGACCTTGGCTTCGAGTTGCTCGGCGTAAGCCTGGGAATCAAATGTCATGCGTTGAACCAACCCAACTTGATCACGAACAGAATCGACAGAATCACCAGCGCCGGGTTCAGCTCACGGGCGCGACCGGACAGCAACTTGATCACCGTCCAGGAGATGAAACCGAAGGCGATGCCGTTGGCGATCGAGTAAGTGAACGGCATGGCCAGCGCGGTCACCACAACCGGCGCGGCGACGGTGATGTCGTCCCAGTCTATTTCCGCCAGGCCCGAAGTCATCAACACGGCGACGAACAGCAGTGCTGGTGCAGTGGCGAACGCCGGAACGCTGGCTGCCAGAGGCGAAAAGAACAGCGCCAGCAGGAACAGAATCGCCACAACGATGGCGGTCAAACCGGTACGGCCGCCAGCACTGACGCCGGCGGCGGATTCGATGTAGCTGGTGGTGGTCGACGTACCCAGCAGCGAACCGGCCATGGCCGCGGTGCTGTCGGCGATCAGTGCGCGACCCATTTTCGGCATGTGGCCGTCCTTGCCCATCAGGCCGGCGCGCTTGGCGACGCCGATCAGGGTGCCGGAGTTGTCGAACAGGTCGACGAACAGGAAGGCGAAAATCACGCTGACCAGACCGATGTCCAGTGCGCCTTTGATGTCCAGTTGCAGGAAGGTCGGCGCCAGCGAAGGTGGCATCGACGTCACGCCGCCGAACGGGGTGAAGCCCATCACGATGGAGGTGATGGTCACCGCGAGAATGCCGATCAGCACCGCACCGCGCACTTTCAGCGCTTCGAGGGCAACGATCAGGGCGAAGCCGAGGGTCGCGAGAATCGGTGCCGGTTGTTTCAGGTCACCGAGGCCGACCATGGTCGCCGGGTTGCTGACCACGATGCCGGCGTTGTGCAGGGCGATCAGCGCCAGGAACAGGCCGATGCCGGCGGCAATCGCCGAGCGCAGCGGCAGCGGGATGCTGTTGATGATCCATTCACGGATGCGGAAGATCGACAGCAGGAAGAACAGCACCGCCGAAATGAACACCGCGCCCAGCGCCACTTGCCACGTGTGGCCCATGTGCAGAACAACGGTGTAGGTGAAGAAAGCGTTCAGGCCCATGCCCGGTGCGAGGGCGATCGGGTAGTTGGCGATCAGGCCCATGACCGTCGAACCGATCGCGGCGGCCAGACAGGTGGCGACGAACACCGCACCCTTGTCCATGCCGGTCTCGCCGAGAATGCTCGGGTTGACGAACAGAATGTAGGCCATGGCCAAGAAAGTCGTGATGCCCGCCAGAATCTCGGTGCGCACGTTGGTGTTGTGTGCCTTGAGTTGAAACAGCCTTTCCAGCATGTCTGCTCCCCGTGGCGCGCGTAGCGCCGTGAATGTATCGACCTCAACAGCAAAGCACAGACCGTCGCAAGCGCCTGAGAAATTGTGATGGGCCGGAAAAAGCCGCGCATCATACCAGCAGCATGGGGGATTGGCTGCGATCGTCGGCGATGTTTTGCAGTCAGGCGAAGTGAGCCATACTGCGCGCCTGTTTTGGGGGGAGGGGCATGATGGGCGTCAAGCGCAATTTCGTTCGATCGTTGGGGTTGTTTTGCACGTTTATGGCCAGTGTGCCAGCCGTTATGGCGGCATCGGCGCCACCGTTGACCAGTGTCCAGGTGCTCAAGGTGCAGTCGGCGGCCTGCGGCATCGAAAATATTTCTGATGGGCAGGACAAGACGGCCTGCGACCACGGCGGTGCCAACATCAAGGTGTATGTGCTGGAAATGGGTTACGGCCGCGTTCCCAATGCCGCGCTGGACGGTTTCGAACTGGACGGAATGAAAACCCAGGTCTGCGCCTACGGCAACGGCAACCTCACGCAATGCACCGGCGCCGCGTCGAAGATCGTCGGCACGCTGTACATCTTTGATCTGGATGGCAAGCAGGAAGGCACGTTCACCTACAGCAACACGTCTATTAACGCGCCGGGCAACAAGGTTTCAACGCAGCTTTACATCAAGTAACGGCTGGCGCTGCGCGATCCAGGCGAAGCTGACTACGCTTAAAGGATCACCCAGCGGACACAGCCTATGACCTTTAGAGCCCTGATTACCCTCGCCGAGGGCATCGATGATCTGCAAAGCGTGACCCTCATCGACGTGCTACGCCGTGCCGGCATCGAAGTCGTCGCGGCCAGCATCGAAGGCCGGCGCATGCTCACCTGCGCGCGCGGCACCCGCCTGACCGCCGACGGGATGCTCGTCGATGTACTGGCGCAAACCTTCGACCTGATCGCTTTACCCGGCGGCGCCGTCGGTGCCCAACACTTGGCCGCACACCAACCTCTGCAACAAATACTTAAGGATCAATCCAGCGCCGGACGCCTGTTCGCCGCCATCGCCGAATCCCCGTCCGTCGCCCTGCAAGCTGCTGGCGTGCTGCGCCAACGCCGCATGACCTGTCTGCCCAGCGCCAGTCATCAACTGTCGGGCTGTACGTTTGTTGATCAACCGGTAGTGGTCGACGGCAACTGCATCACCGGGCAAGGTTCTGGCGCGGTGCTGGAATTCGCCTTGGCGCTGGTTGAACAACTGGGGGGCAAGGCACTCAGGGCGAAAGTGGCGGGGGAGTTGTTGGTCTGAGTCGATCAGGCGTGTGCAGCGATCGGTTGAATTGGCGGCTGCTCGCGATGTTCTGCTTGCCACAGATCGTAATCAGTTTGAACACCCAGCCAAACGCGAGCCTTACCAATGCCCGCACGCTCCAGGCGTACAGCCAGATCCGGGCTGATCGGCGCATGACCGTGCAATACACGGGAAAGATGTGGGCGCGCAAAACCCAGATGCCGTGCCAGTTCGGTAACACTGATGCCCAAATCGGGCAGAACATCCATCAACAGTGTTTCGCCGGGGTGTGGCGGGTTGTGCATGGGCATGAGCCTGCCTCCTGTCAGTGGTAGTCCAGATAATCGACCAATTCGATATCCGAGCCGACAAAACGAAAGATCACTCGCCAGTTGCCTGAAACGCTCAGCGACCAGTATTCGTTCAGCTCACCTTTCAATGAATGCAAACGCCATCCCGGAAGATCCAGATCCCCGGGAAGCGTAGCGCGATCCATGAACTGCAGCATGCGCGATAGCCGTTTTGCGTGGTCGGCACGAATCCCGCGAGTCGAACCTGTTTCATAGAAGCCGCGAAGGCCTTTGTGCTGAAAGGATTTGATCATGGGGCGAGTGTAAGGCGATACATTACACTCAGTGCGGTATCTATGTACCGCACATTTTCATCTGATGTGTGTTTGGCCTGCCGATTTTGCCGATGAACTCAAACCTTCGTCTCTTCCACCGGCACATGCATCCGGGCCCGATTCGCCAGCGTCGGAAACAACTTGATCCACGTCCCCGTCACCACCAGCGTGCCGATCCCGCCCATGACCACGGCAGGCACGGTGCCGAACCAGTGGGCGGTGACGCCGGATTCGAATTCGCCCAGCTGATTGGAAGCGCCGATGAACAGGCCGTTGACCGCGCTGACGCGGCCGCGCATTTCGTCCGGGGTTTCCAGTTGCACGAAGGAGGCGCGGATGACCATGCTGATCATGTCTGCCGCGCCAAGCACCACCAGCACCGCCAGCGAGAACCAGAACGAGGTCGACAGACCGAAGGCGATGGTCGCGACGCCGAAGATGCCGACCGCAGTGAACATCACCCGACCAACGTTACGTTCCACAGCAAATCGTGCGAGGAACAGTGACATCCCCAGCGCACCCACCGCTGGCGCCGAGCGCAGCAGGCCCAGACCCCACGGGCCGGTCAGCAGAATGTCCTTGGCGAACACCGGCAGCAGCGCCGTCGCACCGCCGAGCAGTACCGCAAACAGATCCAGCGAAATCGCGCCGAGAATATCCGGGCGGCTGCGAATGAAGCGGATCCCCGCCAGCAACGAATCCAGTGTGGCTTTGCCTTTATTCAACGGTGTTTGCCGTGCGGGCAGGTTGAGCATCAGCGTGCAGGCGATCACGTAGAGCAGCACGGTCGGGCCATACACCCAGACGCTGCCGAACGCGTAGAGCAAACCGCCAAGGGCCGGGGCGACGATGGTCGCTGACTGTTGCGCCGATTGCGCTGCCGCGACGGCTCGGGGGAACAGGGCGCTGGGCACGATGCTCGGCAGCAATGCCTGAGTGGTCGGCATCTCGAAGGAGCGCGCCGCACCGAGCAGGAAGGCGAGGATGAAGATCATCTCGCGGGTGACGTGATCAGTAGCGCTGCCGATGGCCAGCGCGAGGGCGATCATGGCCTGCAACGACTGGCAGATCGCTGCGACTTTGCGTCGGTCATAGCGGTCGGCGACATGCCCGGTGTGCAGCATGAACAGCACGCGCGGGGCGAATTCGACCAGACCGACCAAACCCAGGTCGAGGACGTTGCCGGTCAGTTGATAGAGGTTCCAGCCGATCGCCACGGTGAGCATCTGAAAACCGCTGGCAGTGAAAATCCGCGCCATCCAGAACGCGAGAAAGGGACGATGGTGGCGTAACAGCAACGGCTCTTGGCTGGGCATCTGAGGGCAGGTCTGGTTCGAGGGGAACCGCGAGGTTATCACCAGTCTGTAACAGGAAGTTGCTATGACAAAAAATTTAGTTAGCCAGACATCGATATTCTCGCCATCACAAATTAACCCTGTGGCGAGGGGATTTATCCCCGTTCGGCTGCGCAGCAGTCGCAAATTGGGCGACTCGATTGATTTGAAAAAACGCGTTGAATGGATTGGGGGCCGCTTCGCAGCCCAACGGGGATAAATCCCCTCGCCACAGGGTTTCTGTGTTGTTGCCTCACCATCATATGGTTCTGTGGATTTGTTGCAAAGTTTTGCCGCGGTTATGAGGCAACTTGTCACGCGGCAAACGACCACGCGGTTCATCGGCAAAAATGGGACTACTCTTTCAACGTTGCTTGATCCAGATCAAGACCCCAAACGGAATTGATCAGACGGCCAGTTGGCCAGACTCCCTGCGTTGCGATGGTTTCAAAAAGAACGAATCCGAATTCGCCGCACTCCATATCCGTGGGGGCAGTAGTGCAAGGGGCCACAAGCCCCGCCGCCGGTATTACCTGACAGAGGAAGCCATATGTTCGGTTTAGAGGCACTAGATCTCGCCCGAATTCAATTCGCGTTCACCATCTCGTTCCACATCCTGTTCCCGGCCATCACCATCGGTCTGGCGAGTTACCTCGCCGTTCTCGAAGGCCTGTGGCTGAAAACCCATAACGACACTTACCGTGACCTCTACCATTTCTGGTCGAAGATCTTTGCCGTCAACTTCGGCATGGGCGTGGTCTCGGGATTGGTCATGGCCTACCAGTTCGGCACCAACTGGAGCCGTTTCTCGGACTTCGCCGGTGCCGTCACCGGGCCGTTGCTGACCTATGAAGTGCTCACGGCATTCTTCCTTGAGGCCGGTTTCCTCGGGGTCATGCTGTTCGGCTGGAACAAGGTCGGGCGCGGATTGCACTTCTTCTCCACGGTGATGGTGGCCATCGGCACGCTGATTTCGACCTTCTGGATTCTCGCCTCCAACAGCTGGATGCAGACCCCGCAAGGCTTCGAGATCATCAACGGTCAGGTGATTCCGACCGATTGGTTTGCGATCATTTTCAACCCGTCGTTCCCGTACCGCTTGATGCACATGGCGACTGCGGCGTTTGTGGCCACAGCGTTTTTCGTCGGTTCCTCGGCGGCCTGGCATTTGCTGCGCGGCAAGGACAACCCGGCGATCCGCACCATGCTCTCGATGGCAATGTGGATGGCGCTGATCGTCGCGCCGATCCAGGCAGTCATCGGCGACTTCCATGGCCTCAATACCCTCAAGCATCAGCCGGCGAAAATCGCCGCGATCGAAGGTCACTGGGAAAACAAGGGCGACGAAGCCACGCCGCTGATCCTGTTCGGCTGGCCGGACATGAAAGAAGAGCGCACCAAGTTCGCCGTAGAGATCCCGTACCTCGGCAGCCTGATCCTCACGCACTCGCTGGACAAACAGGTGCCGGCGCTCAAGGAATTCCCACCGGAAGACCGGCCGAATTCGACCATCGTGTTCTGGTCGTTCCGGATCATGGTCGGCCTCGGTTTCCTGATGATCTTCACCGGTCTGTGGAGTCTGTGGCTGCGTAAACGCGACACGCTCTACACCTCGCGTCCGTTCTTGTACCTGGCGTTGTGGATGGGGCCGTCTGGTCTGATCGCGATTCTGGCGGGCTGGTTCACCACGGAAATCGGCCGTCAGCCGTGGGTGGTCTACGGGCTGATGCGCACGGCGGACGCGTCTTCCAACCACAGCTTTATGCAGATGAGCATCACGCTGATCATGTTTGTCGTGGTGTATTTCGCGCTGTTCGGTGCCGGTCTCGGCTACATGATGCGCCTGGTGCGCAAAGGGCCGAAGATCAGCGAAGGCACAGAGACGCCGGACGGTGGCCCTGGCAAAAAACGTACACCGGCGCGTCCGTTGTCCGCTGCCGACGATTCGTCCGATGCCGATCACGGCGACGACGTTCGCCTGACCAAGGAGATTTGACTCATGGGTATTGATCTTCCGCTGATCTGGGCCGTGATCATCATCTTCGGCATCATGATGTACGTGGTCATGGACGGCTTCGACCTGGGCATCGGGATTCTCTTCCCGTTCATCCCCGGCAAAGTCGACCGTGACGTAATGATGAACACCGTCGCCCCGGTCTGGGACGGCAATGAAACCTGGTTGGTATTGGGTGGCGCGGCGTTGTTTGGCGCGTTCCCGCTGGCGTATTCGGTGGTGTTGTCGGCGCTGTATCTGCCGCTGATCTTCATGCTGATCGGCTTGATCTTTCGCGGTGTGGCGTTCGAGTTCCGCTTCAAAGCCAAGGACGACAAGCGTCACTTGTGGGACAAGGCGTTCATCGGCGGTTCGGTGGCGGCGACGTTCTTTCAGGGCGTGGCGCTCGGTGCGTTCATTGACGGCTTGCCGGTGGTCAATCGGCAATACGCCGGCGGTTCACTGGACTGGCTGACACCGTTCACCCTGTTCTGCGGCGCTGCATTGGTCGTCGCCTATGCCTTGCTCGGCTGCACCTGGCTGATCATGAAGACCGAAGGCAAGCTGCAAGAGCAGATGCACAATCTGGCGCGGCCACTGGCATTCGTGCTGCTGGCGGTGATCGGTGTCGTCAGCCTGTGGACACCGCTGGCCCACCCGGAAATCGCCACGCGCTGGTTCAGCATGCCGAATCTGGTCTGGTTCATGCCGGTGCCGATTCTGGTATTGGTCACCCTGTACGGGTTGATTCGGGCGGTGGCGCGTAACGCTCACTACACGCCGTTTCTGCTGACACTGGTGCTGATCTTCCTCGGCTACAGCGGCTTGGGCATCAGCCTGTGGCCAAACATTGTGCCGCCGTCGATCTCGATCTGGGACGCCGCATCGCCGCCGCAGAGTCAGGGCTTCATGCTGGTGGGGACGCTGTTCATCATCCCGTTCATTCTGGGTTACACCTTCTGGAGCTACTACGTGTTCCGCGGCAAGGTCACCCACGAAGACGGCTACCACTAATCCTGTGGAAGAGAGCTAGCTCGCGATGGCGTCGGCAGCGACGCCATCGATCTAACTGAGGATCGAAACAATGCCCGGCAAACATTCCCTGCACGACATTGAACAAGCCGAAAAAAAACCGCTGTGGCAGCGGCTCGGCTGGCTGGCCCTGATCTGGGCCGGCAGTGTTGGCGTGTTGTTTATCGCCGCCAGCCTGATGCGCATGTTCATGAACGCGGCAGGCCTGACCACGCACTGAGTCTGAATCATCCCCGTCCCGGCGCCTTCGGGTACGGTTTTGTAACCCTCCGCATGGAGGGTTTTTTTGCCCTGAAGATTATTTTCGGGCTTTGAGGATCACGAATTTCGGCGTCGCCGCGACTTGCTCGACACCCCGGAACAGCCGCGCCAGTTTGCTGTGATAACCCAGATGACGGTTGCCGACGATATACAGCGCGCCGCCCACCACCAGTGCCTCACGCGCCTGCTGAAACATGCGCCAGGCGAGGAAGTCGCCGACCACTTGCTGCTGATGGAATGGCGGATTGCACAGCACCACGTCCAGTGATTGCGGCTCTTGCCCAGCCAGACCGTCGCCAGCGCGAACAATCACTTCACGATCACCCAGCGCCGCGCGCCAGTTTTCAGCGGCGGACTGCACCGCCATGAACGATTCATCGACCAGCGTGTACTGCGCGTCAGGGTTTTGCAGCGCACTGGCAATCGCCAACACGCCGTTGCCACAACCGAGATCGGCAACACGTGCGCTGCCGAGGTTTTTCGGCAGATGCGGAAGAAAAGCGCGAGTGCCGATGTCCAGGCCTTCACGGCAGAACACGTTGGCGTGGTTGAGCAGTTCGATGGCCGGTTCGTCGAGGCTGTAACGGCTCGGGTAGGGCGAAATAGCCGGGGCTTTCGCTTCCGGCGTGGCGATCAACAGTCGCGCCTTTTTCACGGCGAGCGATGCTTGCACTGGGCCGATGTAGCGTTCCAGCAGATCACCGGCAGCGCGCGGCAAATGCTTGACCATCGCCGCGGCAATCACTTCAGCGCCGGGAGCGAGTTGGCCTTGCAGACGGATCAATTGTTCTTCGAGCAGCGCGAGGGTTTTCGGTACGCGGATCAACACGCGATCGAAAGGCCCAACCAAAGCCTCACTCGCCGGAATCGGCCGAATGGCATCGAAGGCCTGACCGTTGCGCAGCAAATTCTTTTCCAGTCCCTGAAAACCCAGAAACGAGTCGCCGCTGCTGCTCACTTCAACCTTGCCCAGCAAACTGGCTGCTAACGCGCCGAAGCTGTCATTGAGCACCAGCACCCGCGTGCTCGCCGCAGGCTGTTGCGCGGCCAGATGATTGAGCAGGTATTCGTCGGCCGCATCGAAAGCTTGCAGCGGTTCGTTCTGCTGTTCGGGCTGGCGAATCAAGTCGAGTTGGGCGAACGGTGTATCGAGCAAAGGCATGGGGCGGGGACTCAGGGTAATCGAGGGATGTCCCGCAGCCCTGGCATTGTGCGGCGGAACCGACCGAGTGGACTGCAACGCGGATGGATGGCGTTAACACTCAGGAAGGCCACAAATGGTACGTTTTTTTCTATTCAATTACCCGCACGTTTTCTGTTTGCGCGAGGCCGGCCGTTTAGATATACCCGGCCCGGGCGGCGGCAATGACCGCAGAGATCTTGTTGCACACCTTGAATTTCTCGATCAGGTGCTGGACGTGATAATTCACGGTTCGCTCGCTGAGGCTGAGAATCTTCGAGATTTCATACGCCGTTTTGCCTTGGGCGGACAATTGCACCACTTCCAGTTCGCGCGGCGACAAATGCGGTTGTCGGGCCAGCGCGGGCTTGGGCAACGATTGAGCGAACAAATCCGTCATGTGACTGGTGATGTAAAACAGGCAGCCAAAATGCTCGTAAAGCTCAATCGAATTGACCGGCCCATCGCTTCTGGCCAGGCTGAGGGTGCTACAGACACCGAACTCTTCGCGATGAAATGATTGCGACCAGCCGTGCCGCAGTCCTTCGTGTTGCAGGGCGCGCCAGCGCTTTGGGGCTTTGTCATAGGCAGTCTTGCTCCATACGAAGGGCAACATTGAACCGTGGCAGTGCGTGATGACGGGATCAATCTCATCGCTCGGCTCCTGTTCATGGCGTTGTTTCCAGTCGTCGGAAAAGTTATTGATCTCCAGCGTATTGAAGTGCGCCTCACGATAAGTAGAGGCCACGTTGATCGCGCAAAAATCGAAGCCGATGTTTTCCGCGAAGCTCAGCAGAATCGGGTAAGCGCTATCTATGTTTTTTGCGAACGTCAGTTGCCTTAACTGCGACTCCTTCCACTTTTCCATTACAAACGCTCCGTGTACTTGTTACTTGAGGGTGCGTTGGATCCAATGCGCACGAAACCGAGTGTAGGACGTTTCCTACGTTGCGCTGCGATTTTTTTGCTCTTTGTGCTGATGCTTATTTGTATAAAACGTTATTAGTAAGTTGTTAATTTAATATGAAGGTCGACATGTTAGTTAACTTAATGTTCTATTCAGTTAATGTCGCTGTTAGTACAACTTGTTGTGGGTAAGGCAGTCGATGCGTAATACCACTACAAATTGGCGGTTTTAACGTACGGCGCTTTGCGAGAGACTACGAACATCGTCGAATGGAGCGCCACATGACCGCCAGCGCAGAAAAATTCACCCGCCAGACTCTGCTTGATGTGCAGCCGCTGACCGCGAATCTGTTCACCTTGCGTACCACTCGTGATGCAGGCTTCAGGTTTCGTGCAGGGCAATTTGCCAGACTCGGCGTCACCAAGGCTGACGGCAGTACGGTTTGGCGTGCTTATTCGATGGTGTCCTCACCGTTTGACGATTTTCTCGAATTCTTTTCGATCGTGGTGCCCGGCGGCGAATTCACCAGTGAACTGAGCCGGCTTGAAGCGGGCGATACCTTGCTGGTCGACCGTCAGGCCTTTGGTTATCTGACGCTGGATCGTTTTGTCGACGGTCGCGACCTCTGGCTGTTATCCACAGGCACCGGCGTGGCGCCGTTCTTGTCGATCCTGCAGGACTTCGAAGTCTGGGAGAAATTCGAGCGGATCATTCTGGTCTACAGCGTGCGCGAGGCCCGCGAACTGGCGTATCAACAGTTGATTGCGGAGTTGGCGCAGCGTGACTATCTGGCCGAGCATGCCCACAAGCTGCAATTTATCCCCACCGTGACCCGTGAATCTCATCCCGGCGCACTGAATGGGCGTATCACGACGCTGATCGAAAACGGTGAGCTGGAGCGGGCGGCGGGCGTTGAGCTGACGGCTGAGCACTCGCGCGTCATGTTGTGCGGCAATCCGCAGATGATCGACGACACCCGCGCGTTGCTCAAACAGCGGCAAATGAGCCTGAGCCTGACGCGCAGGCCTGGTCAGGTTGCGGTGGAAAACTACTGGTAAAAAAACGGCGCCCCGAAGGCGCCGTTTTTTGTTCCAGCAGGATTACTCCGGCCGGCTGTTCTGCGCCTTGAGCAAGTCGCGGATTTCGCCCAGCAACTCTTCTTCTTTGGTCGGAACCGGTGGCAGCGTAGGGGCTACAGCCTCTTCACGCTTCAGGCGGTTGATGGCTTTAACACCCATGAAGATCGCGAAAGCAACGATCACGAAGTCCAGAATCGTCTGCAGGAATTTGCCGTAGGCCATGACCACCGCAGGGGCAGCGCCGTCAGCGGCTTTGAGTGTGATGGCTAAATCACTGAAGTCCACGCCTCCGATCAGCAGGCCGATCGGCGGCATGATCACGTCACCGACGAATGACGAGACAATCTTGCCGAAAGCGGCGCCGATAATGATACCGACGGCCATGTCGACCACATTGCCTTTGACCGCGAAGGCCTTGAACTCACTTAGCACGCCCATAGGTTATTTCCTTGTTACAGATGAGATTGGTGTACGCAGTGTAAATCAGCAAAACGCGTCCTGCGCGAAACACCTTCTTACAATGCACATTTTTTATCGACACGCTCTTTGCCGAATAGTTTGAAAAGTGCCATTGAATTGCCCTCGAAACTTGTACGTGCAAGTGCAAAGTCCACAACTTCTGTACAGGTTTAATATTGATACAGTCGCAGGCAAGCGAAATGCCTTGGTCAAAGACAATGCCGATGTATGCGTTATCATCGCTGTTTTTGCCCCGGGGGTTCTGATGGCCAAGGCCAAGCGCATGTACGGCTGCACCGAGTGCGGCGCAACCTTTCCCAAGTGGGCCGGGCAGTGTGGCGAATGCGGTGCCTGGAACACCCTCACCGAAACCATGATCGAAAGCGGCGGTGCCACGGCGCCAAGCGGTCGCACCGGTTCGAACCGGCCAGCAGGCGCAGATCAAAACCCTGGCCGAAGTCAGCGTCGAAGAGATTCCGCGTTTTTCCACGGCATCCAGTGAACTGGATCGCGTGCTCGGGGGCGGTCTGGTCGACGGCTCGGTGGTGTTGATCGGCGGCGATCCGGGCATCGGCAAATCGACGATTCTTTTGCAGACCTTGTGCAACCTCGCCAAGAGCATGCCGGCGCTGTACGTCACCGGCGAAGAATCCCAGCAGCAGGTGGCCATGCGCGCGCGGCGTCTCGGCTTGCCGCAGGATCAACTGCGGGTGATGACCGAAACCTGCATCGAAACCATCATCGCCACCGCCCGCCAGGAAAAGCCCAAGGTGATGGTGATCGATTCGATCCAGACGATCTTCACCGAACAACTGCAATCGGCGCCCGGTGGCGTGTCCCAGGTGCGTGAGAGTGCGGCACTGCTGGTGCGTTATGCCAAACAGAGCGGCACGGCGATTTTCCTTGTCGGCCACGTCACCAAGGAAGGCGCGCTCGCCGGCCCTAGGGTTCTCGAGCACATGGTCGACACCGTTTTGTATTTCGAGGGTGAATCGGATGGGCGTCTACGTTTGCTGCGCGCGGTGAAAAACCGTTTCGGTGCCGTCAACGAACTGGGCGTGTTCGGCATGACGGACAAGGGTTTAAAAGAAGTCTCCAACCCTTCGGCGATTTTTCTCACACGGGCGCAGGAAGAAGTCCCGGGCAGTGTGGTGATGGCAACGTGGGAAGGCACCCGGCCGATGCTGGTGGAAGTGCAGGCGCTGGTCGATGACAGTCATCTGGCCAACCCGCGACGGGTAACGTTGGGGCTGGATCAGAACCGCTTGGCGATGTTGCTCGCGGTGTTGCATCGCCATGGCGGGATTCCGACGCACGATCAGGACGTGTTTCTCAACGTCGTTGGCGGGGTGAAGGTGTTGGAGACGGCGTCTGACTTGGCGTTGATGGCGGCGGTGATGTCGAGTTTGCGCAATCGGCCGTTGCCGCATGATTTGTTGGTGTTTGGAGAGGTTGGGTTGTCTGGCGAAGTGCGTCCTGTACCCAGTGGCCAGGAGCGCCTGAAGGAAGCCGCGAAGCATGGCTTCAAACGCGCGATCGTGCCCAAAGGCAATGCGCCAAAAGAGTCCCCGCCGGGTTTGCAGATCATCGCCGTAACGCGCCTCGAACAGGCCCTCGACGCTCTCTTCGAATAACCAGAGATCCCCTGTAGGAGCTGCCGGAGGCTGCGATCTTTTGATTTTGGTTTTCAAGATCAAAAGATCGCAGCCTCCGGCAGCTCCTACAGGGGCAACCATCAGATCTCGATCAACGCACCCAACTCGCGCTCCAGCTCCTGCGGATCCGCCAGGTTCAGCTCGATCAAGCGCCGCAACCGCTGGATCGACTCCAGACTGATATGCCGGCAAACAAACCCCAGCTGGCCGTTCTCTTCGTGCGCCAACTGCACGTCCATCTCGATATCAATCTCATCGCTCAGATGAATGTCGACGAAGAAATCCTTCTCGGCATCCCCCAGCCAAGGCTCTGGCCGCTCGATCAGCAGGCCTTTGAGCGACAGGTCTATCAGCTTGACCGGCCAGATGTACTCGCCCTGACTCAGCTCGGTTCTGGCATCGAACGCAATACGTTTGAAGCGACGACGATTGGCTGGGTGCTCGCTCATGGCGCAATCCTCCGGAAGTTCGCTGACTATAGACCCGCATTGTCTAAGCGTACCAGCGCAGACGGGCCACTCAGACCAACGTCGGGGTATGGCCTTTGGCGCCGTAAGCGCTAAACTCGGGGTGGCTGTCTTTCTTGTCCACCCTGGCTGGAATAATAAAATGAAAAATAATAATAGCCTGCTACGCCACTTACCCTGGCTATTGCTGGCAATCGTAGGAGCGTGCGCCCTGGGCGTAGTGGCATTGCGCCGAGGCGAGGCGATCAATGCCTTGTGGATTGTGGTCGCCGCTGTGGCCATTTATCTGGTTGCGTACCGTTACTACAGTCTGTTCATCGCAAACAATGTGATGCAACTTGACCCGCGTCGGGCCACCCCCGCCGTGCTCAACAATGATGGTCTGGACTTCGTGCCGACCAACAAACACATTCTTTTCGGTCACCACTTCGCAGCGATCGCTGGCGCATGGACCTTTGGTCGGCCCGGTATTGGCGGCGCAGATGGGTTATCTGCCCGGCACGCTGTGGCTGATTGCCGGTGTGGTGCTGGCGGGTGCGGTGCAGGACTTTATGGTTCTGTTCATGTCGACCCGTCGCAACGGCCGTTCCCTGGGCGACATGGTGCGTGAAGAAATGGGCCGGATTCCCGGCACCATCGCACTGTTCGGCTGCTTCCTGATCATGATCATCATCCTCGCGGTGCTGGCGCTGATCGTGGTGAAAGCACTGGCCGAGAGCCCGTGGGGCATCTTCACCGTGATGGCGACCATCCCGATCGCGATGTTCATGGGCATTTATATGCGCTACATCCGCCCGGGCCGCATCGGCGAAATCTCCGTGGTCGGCGTGTTGCTGCTGCTCGGTTCGATCTGGCTGGGCGGGCAGATTGCTGCTGATCCGGTATGGGCCAAGGCCTTCACCTTCACCGGCGTGCAGATTACCTGGATGCTGGTCGGTTACGGTTTCGTCGCAGCATCGCTGCCGGTGTGGCTGATTCTGGCACCGCGTGACTACCTCTCCACGTTCCTCAAAATCGGTACCATCATCGCCCTGGCGATCGGCATTCTGGTGACCATGCCCGAGCTGAAAATGCCGGCGCTGACCCAGTTCGTCGACGGCACCGGTTCGGTGTGGAAGGGCGGTCTGTTCCCGTTCCTGTTCATCACCATCGCTTGCGGTGCGGTATCCGGTTTCCATGCATTGATTTCTTCCGGCACCACGCCGAAGCTGCTGGATAACGAAACCAACGCCCGTTACATCGGTTACGGCGGCATGCTGATGGAATCGTTCGTCGCGATCATGGCCATGGTTGCCGCTTCGGTGATCGAGCCTGGCGTGTACTTCGCCATGAACAGCCCGGCCGCCGTGGTCGGCAGTGATGTCGCATCGGTTGCGCAAGTGGTCTCCAGCTGGGGCTTTGCGATCACGCCGGAAGCGCTGCAAGCCGTGGCGCATGACATTGGCGAAACCACCATTCTGGCCCGTGCCGGTGGTGCGCCGACCCTGGCGGTCGGTATCGCGCAGATCCTGCACAGTGTCCTGCCGGGTGAAAACACCATGGCGTTCTGGTACCACTTCGCGATCCTGTTCGAAGCGCTGTTCATCCTGACCGCAGTCGACGCCGGTACCCGTGCCGGACGTTTCATGCTGCAGGATTTGCTCGGCTCCTTCGTGCCAGCGCTGAAACGTACTGAATCGTGGACGGCCAACCTGATCGCCACCGCCGGTTGTGTGGCGATGTGGGGCTGGTTGCTGTATCAGGGCGTGGTCGATCCACTGGGTGGCATCAACACCTTGTGGCCACTGTTCGGTATCTCCAACCAGATGCTGGCCGGTATCGCGCTGATGCTCGGCACCGTGGTTCTGATCAAAATGAAGCGTCAGCGCTACATTTGGGTCACCTTGCTGCCAGCCACCTGGCTGTTGATCTGCACCACGACGGCGGGCTTCATCAAACTGTTCGATGCCAACCCGGCAATTGGCTTCCTGTCGCTGGCCAAGAAGTACAGCGATGCGTTGACCAGTGGTCAGATTCTGGCCCCGGCGAAGAGCATCGAGCAGATGCAGCACGTGATCTTCAACGCTTACACCAACGCAACGCTCACCGCGCTGTTCCTGTTCGTGGTCTTCAGCATCCTGTTCTATGCGCTCAAAGTCGGCATCGCCGCCTGGGGCAAAAAAGAGCGTACGGATAAAGAATCGCCATTCCAGGCTCTGCCGGATGCGTAACCAGAGGATTGCAGCATGTTCAATGACCTGAGTCGCCTCGGTAAATACCTCGGTCAGGCCGCGCGCCTGATGGTCGGCATGCCCGACTACGACACCTACGTCGAGCATATGCAAACCAAACATCCGGACAAACCGGTGATGAGCTACGAGATGTTCTTCCGCGAACGCCAGGAAGCCCGTTACGGTGGCAAGGGTGGGCCGAAGTGCTGTTGAGCTGACAGCCTGCGGTTGAGGTAATCCCCCTGTGGGAGCGGGCTTGCTCGCGAAAGCGGTGTATCATCGAGCAATGATGTCGACTGACACGACCCCTTCGCGAGCAAGCCCGCTCCCACATTTGTTTTATGTTTCTTTTCAGGAGATCGAGTTTTGTCCTCTCCCATCCCGGTCACGGTACTCAGCGGTTTCCTCGGCGCCGGCAAGACCACCTTGCTGCGCCACATTCTGAAAGCCGAGCACGGCCTGAAAATCGCCGTGATCGAAAACGAATTCAGCGACGCCGGCATCGACACGCAGTTGCTCGGCGACGAACCGGTGCAAGTCATGACCCTGGCCAACGGCTGCGTCTGCTGCACCATTCACACCGACCTGACCAAAGCGCTGTACCTGCTGCTCGAGCGTCTGGACAGCGGCGAAATTGCCTTCGATCGTCTGGTCATCGAATGCACCGGCCTGGCCGATCCAGCGCCAGTCGCCCAGACCTTTTTCATCGACGAGGAATTGCGCGAGCGTTACCTGCTCGACGGCATCATCACCCTGGTCGATGCCGCACACGCGGACGTGCATCTGAGCCAGACCATCGCCCAGGCGCAGATCGGTTTCGCCGACCGATTGCTGGTGAGCAAGACCGATCTGGTCGACGAAGCCACCTTCAATGCACTGAGCGAACGCCTGACGCGAATCAACCGTCGCGCGCCGATTCGTGTGGTTGATCACGGCAACATCGATCTGGCTGAGCTGCTCGATGTACGCGGCTTCAATCTCAACGCCGATCTGGGCGGCGGCTTGAGTTTGCGTCCGGTGAGTAAGGCGCCGTCGATCGATCGTATTTCCAGCCTGGTGCTGCGCACCGATCAACCGCTGGATATCGATCAGCTCAGCGAGTTCATGAATGAATTGCTGGAAGAGCACGGCAAGCAATTGCTGCGTTACAAAGGTGTGCTGAGCATTGCTGGCGAGGATCGTCGCTTGGTGTTTCAGGGCGTGCTGAAACTCTATGGTTTCGACTGGGACACCGAATGGGCCGAGGGTGAGGCGCGGGACAGTGTGATCGTGTTTATTGCTGATGATTTGCCGGAAGAGAAGATTCGGACGGGGTTTGCCAAAGTAGTGGCGGGCTGATGATTCCTGGTTGTCAGTGATGGCCTCTTCGCGAGCAGGCTCACTCCTACAGTTGCAATGCGTTCCCCTGTAGGAGTGAGCCTGCTCGCGATAGCCATCTAACCAGCAACACCAGGCTCAAGGTCTGAACCCAGCAATGTCTGCTCAAGATGATCCAAATGCCGATTCATCAACATCCCGGCCGTGGAAGCATCCCCACATTCAACCGCCTCAACCAACGCCAAATGCTCCCGCCAAGCGCAACAACTGTGCGCAGAACCCTCACACCGCGCAATCGCCAACGAAGTAAGCGGTACCAGACTGCCCAAAAAATGCGCCAACGGCACATTCCCCGCCATCCTCGCCAACGTCAGATGAAACTCCCCCGACAAGCGAATCGCCGCCCCACGCCGATCCTGCTCAACCGCCAGCCGCTCACGCTCGATCAACCCACGCAAGCGTTTCAAATCGTCAGCCTGCGGACGCTGACACGCCAACCGCACCAACGTGTTCTCGGCCAATCGCCGCGCATGCAAGGTCTGCCGCGTTTGCTCCCGATCCGGCGCCGCCACACGCGGACGATGATTGGCGCGCAGTACAACGACTTGCTCATGGCTCAGTTGCGTCAGCACCCGCCGCACGTCCGCGCGAGTCACGCCGAACATGTCTTTCAAACTGTCTTCGGTGAAACGGCTGTCCGCATCAAGGCGCTGTTCCAGAATCGCATCGAACAGTCGCGGGTAAAGATCCTCCGCCGGCGCGCGCAGGCGAGAGAAGGGCAGGGGCGTCGTGCTCTCGCGAGTGGGCGACGCTGAAGCGAAACTGTTCATGGCCTGTCTCCTGTAGGAATCAGCGACTCAGGTTGTCATCCGGAATATTCAGCTCGATACCCATGCGCTGACCTTCTTGCAGAATGTGCCGACGCATTTCCGCGCTGGCCTGCGCGCTGTTCTTGCTGCGGATCGCGCGTACCACGGCTTCGTTTTCTTCGAGGCGTTCGGCCAGATGTTCCGGGGAGTTGCGCAACACTTCGGCGCTTTGCTTGAGGGCATTGCTGGTTTGCTGCACCACGCTCTGGAAAATCGGGTTTGACGTCAGGGTGAACAGCTCTTCGTGGAAGGCGATGTAAGCGCTGACGCCGGCTTCACTGTCGCCGGCCTCAAGGGCTTCGCGCATGTCCATCAAAGTCAGGCGCAATTGGCCGACTTCCTTGCTGCTGATCGACTGCGCCACCAGACCGACTATGAATGGCTCAAGGGTGTAGCGCAGTTGCAGCACATCTTCGAGGCTCGCCCCGGCGACCGCGCGGTCGTGGCTTTGGCTGTCGCTGAGTTGTGCATCGAGGACGACCACGCCTTTGCCCGGCATCGAGCGTACGAGGCCGAGCGTTTCCAGGACGATCACTGCTTCGCGCAGGCTTGGGCGGCTGATGCCCAGTTGTTCGGCGAGTTCGCGCTGGCCCGGCAGCATGTCGCCCGAGCGCCATTGGCCGCGGGCGAGGGCGGCGCGGAGTTTTTCGACGACTGAGTTGACTACGGTTGATGTGGTTATCACTTGTTTTGCTCCGTGAACCTTCGTGCGAGCCGCAGGCAAGATCAAAAGATCGCAGCCTGCGGCAGCTCCTACAGGTCAGAATTCCTGTTGGTGGGCGGGTGCCGCTGTTTTTCTCGGCTGAAAGTTATAGCCCTGTTCGCCGTTGAGCACCTTGTTTGCCCGCTGCACGTCGATGTCTTTTTCCCAACGGGCGATCGCAACCGTGGCGACGCAGTTGCCGATCAGGTTGGTCAGCGCGCGGCCGATGCCCATGAACCAGTCCACGGCCAACACCAATACCAGGCCGACCACCGGGATCGCCGGAATCGCGGTCAGTGTCGCCGCCAGAATCACCAGTGCCGAACCGGGAATGCCGTGGGCGCCTTTCGAGGTGATCAGCGACACCAGCAGAATCGTCAGCAAATCGGTCATCGCTAGCGGCGTACCGGTGGCGTTGGCGATGAACACGATGGCCAGCGTCAGGTAGATCGAAAAACCATCGAGGTTGAACGAGTAGCCGGTTGGAATCACCAGCCCGACCGTCGAACTGCCAATGCCCAAGTGTTCGAGTTTGCGCATGATCTGCGGCAACACGGCGTCGGATGACGCGGTGCCCATGACGATCAGCAATTCTTCACGCAGGTATTTGAGCAGCGGCCACATGCGCAGGCCGGACAAGCGCATGACAGTGCCAAGGATCAGCGCGACGAAAGCCATGCAGGTCAGGTAAAACAAACCGACCAGGCTGCCCAGATGCTGCAGCGAATCGAGGCCATATTTGCTGGTGGTGAAGGCGATGGCGCCAAACACGCCGATCGGCGCCAGACGCACGATCATGCCCATGATGCGGAAGATCACATGGCTCAATTCGTTGATCAGTCGCGAGATCCCGGACGCCGCTTCGCCGACCAGATTCAACGCGCTGCCGAACAGCACTGAGAACAGCAGCACCTGCAGAATGTTGTTGTCGGCGAAGGCGCCGATCACCGAAGTCGGAATCAGATCCATCAGGAACTGCGTGGTGGTGTGCATGTGCTGGCCGCGCTGGGCGATGTCGCCCATGTCGGCGGCGGACAACTGCTCCAAATGGATATTCGCGCCGCTGCCGATGCCGGTGCTGAAGGCGAAGACCAGACCGATCACCAAGGCGATGGTGGTGAGGATTTCAAAGTAGATGACCGATTTGAGGCCGATGCGCCCGACCTTCTTCAGATCGCCCGCGCCGCTGATGCCGCTGACCACTACGCAGAACACGATCAGGCCGATGAGCATCTTGATCAGTTTGATGAAACCGTCGCCGAGCGGTTTGAGCTGGGCCGAATATTCAGGAAGGGTCAGCCCGCAGACGATGCCGAGCACCAGTCCGAGAACCACTTGGAGGAAGATTGAACGCGAGCACCATCTGAGCATGGGAGGAATCCTGGTCGGTGTCCTGGCTGCCGTGCGCTTAAACGCATCAGATTCAGGACTTAATTATTGTGGTCTTACCGGTATGTCCAGTGCAGGCGCAGTCTACGCTGGGGTTTTTCTTGAATACAAGGGGGGAGCGCGAAATTGGCATGACCGGTCTGACCGGTGGTTAAGATCAAAAGATCGCAGCCTTCGGCAGCTCCTACATTTGGAATGCGTTCACCTGTAGGAGCTGCCGAAGGCTGCGATCTTTTGATCTTTTTTCAGGCGAAAAAAAACCGGCCAATCACTTGGCCGGTTTTTCATGCTGCGGATTTAACGTCGCAATTAAGCGCCGTATACCGGCAGTTTCTTGCAGATGGCTTTGACTTTCTCACGAACGGCGTCGATCACCGCTTCGTTGTTCAGGTCAGCCAGGATGTCGCAGATCCAGCCGGCCAGCTCTTTGCACTCGGCTTGCTTGAAGCCGCGAGTGGTCACAGCCGGAGTACCGAAGCGCAGGCCGGAAGTAACGAACGGCGAGCGTGGATCGTTTGGCACGGAGTTCTTGTTCACGGTGATGAAGGCTTTGCCCAGAGCGGCGTCAGCATCTTTACCGGAGATGTCCTGCTTGATCAGCGACAGCAGGAACAGGTGGTTCTTGGTACCGCCCGAAACCACGTCGAAACCGCGCTCGATGAACACTTCGGCCATGGCCTGGGCGTTCTTCACCACTTGTTCCTGGTAAGTCTTGAACTCAGGCTGCAGCGCTTCCTTGAAGCAGATCGCTTTAGCGGCGATCACGTGCTCCAGCGGGCCACCCTGGGCGCCCGGGAATACCGCGGAGTTGAGCTTCTTCTCGATGTCGGCGTTGGCGCGCGCCAGGATCAGGCCGCCACGTGGGCCGCGCAGGGTTTTGTGCGTGGTGGTGGTCACGACGTCAGCGAAAGGCACCGGGTTCGGGTAGACGCCCGCGGCGACCAGACCGGCCACGTGAGCCATGTCGACGAACAGGTAAGCGCCGACTTTGTCAGCGATGGCGCGGAAGCGTGGGAAATCCAGAATCTGCGAGTAGGCAGAGAAACCGGCCACGATCATTTTTGGCTTGTGCTCAACCGCCAGACGCTCGACTTCGTCGTAGTCGATCAGGCCGTTGGCGTCGATGCCGTATTGAACCGCGTTGTACAGCTTGCCGGAGGAGGACACGCTGGCGCCGTGGGTCAGGTGACCGCCGTGGGCCAGGCTCATGCCCAGAATGGTGTCGCCACCTTGCAGCAGAGCCAGGTAAACAGCCGCGTTGGCTTGCGAACCGGCGTGCGGTTGAACGTTGGCGTAATCGGCGCCGAACAGCTCTTTGGCGCGGTCGATGGCCAGTTGCTCAACGATGTCGACGTACTCGCAACCACCGTAGTAACGCTTGCCTGGGTAGCCTTCAGCGTACTTGTTGGTCAGCACCGAGCCTTGAGCTTCCATCACCGCTGGGCTGGTGTAGTTTTCCGAAGCGATCAGCTCGATGTGTTCTTCCTGGCGCTGAGCTTCTTGCTCCATGGCGGCAAAAAGGTCGGCGTCGTACTTGGCAATAGTCAAATCACGGCTGAACATGGCGGTCCTCAAGGATCGGGGGGCAGAAAAGGGAGGCATTCTAACCCAACGGCTTTTGGATGGCATATGAAACGGCATCATGTCGCAGACAAGTGGCGTTCATGCGCGGATAGATGGTGATTGTGCCAGCCTGAAAAGATCGCAGCCTTCGGCAGCTCCTACATTATCCGAGGCGCACACAAATACCGTGACCGACATCAATCCCTGTAGGAGCTGCCGCAGGCTGCGATCTTTTCTTCAGTCGAACATGAACAGGGCGTCATTGCTGAACTGCGCCTCAAACCGGCTCGCCGGCATCGGCCGCCCGAACAGATAGCCCTGAACCTCATCGCAACCATGTTCACGCAGGAAATCCAGTTGCTCATGGGTTTCCACACCCTCTGCAATTACCGCCAGATTCAGGCTGTGCGCCATCGCGATGATCGCCCGGGCAATCTGCGCGTCCTGCTCGCCGGACGGCAAACCGTCGACAAACGTGCGGTCGATCTTCAGCACGTCGATCGGGAACTGCTTGAGGTAGTTCAGCGATGAATAACCGGTGCCGAAGTCATCGACCGCAATGCTCAGGCCGAGATTTTTCAGCCCGGCAAGAATCTGCATCGCCTCGCTGACTTCGCGCATCAGAATACTTTCGGTCAACTCCAGTTCCAGGCACGCCGGCGGCAGGCCGGTTTCGCGCAGGATCGTGGCGATCCGCGTGCCGAGTTGGCCGTCGGAGAACTGCCGCGCGGAAATGTTCACCGACACCTTCGGCACGCGCACACGGTTCTGGTGCCAGGTTTTCAGTTGGCGGCAGGCCTCGCTGATCACCCAATCGCCAACGTCGACCACCAGGCCGAGCTCTTCCAGCACCGGAATGAAATCCCCCGGCGGCACCAGTCCTCGACGCGGGTGACGCCAGCGCAGCAGGGCTTCAGCGCCGGTCAGGCGTTTGCCGTCGCCGCTGAATTGCGGCTGGTAATACAGGACGAATTCGTCTTGTTCCAAGGCGTGGCGCAAATCGCTTTCTAGCTCCAGACGTTCGAGCGCACTGGCGTTCATGTCGGCCTGATAGAACTGGAAGTTGTTCTTGCCGCGTTCCTTGGCGTGGTACATCGCGGTGTCGGCGTTCTTCATCAACTGGCTGAGTTCGTTGCCATCCTGCGGACTCAGGGCGATGCCGATACTTGCGGTGACAAAAAACTCGCGGCCTTCCAGCACAAACGGTCGCACCAGGCTGGCAAGGATCTGCTCCGCCACATGAATTGCCCGGTTCAGTGCCAGTTCGCGGCTGGAACGGTGTTGCAGCAGCAAGGTGAATTCATCGCCGCCCATGCGCGCCACGGTGTCGTCGTTGTCGACGCAGGCCAACAGACGCGTGGCCATGTCTTTCAACATGCGGTCACCGGCGGCGTGACCGAGGGAGTCGTTGATCGGTTTGAAACGGTCGAGGTCGAGGAACATCAGCACCACCCACGACTTCTGTCGTTCGGCCGATTGCAGCGCCGTGTGCAAGCGATCCTGGAACAGCGTGCGGTTCGGCAAGTGGGTCAGGGCGTCGTAATAAGCGAGGCGGTGAATGCGCTGTTCGCTGGCCTTGCGCTCGCTGATGTCGCTGAAGAAACACACGTAACTGGCCAGATCGCCTTCGTCGTCGAGCACCGCGGTGATGCCGACCCACGCCGGATAATGCTCGCCGTTACGGCGCTTCATCCAGACTTCGCCTTCCCAGGTGCTGTGCTGATGCAATTGCTTGAGCACGTAACGCAGATGCGCGTCCTGCTGTTCGTCGACCGTGAGCATGTTCGGCAACTGGTCGAGCACTTCGCTCACCGCGTAACCGCTGACGCGACTGAACGCTTCGTTGGCCTGAACGATGTAACCGGCCGGATCGGTGATCAGGATCGCCGAGGTCGAGTGTTCGAATACGGTGGCAGCCATGCGCAGGTCTTTTTCGGCGCGGCGCTGCTGGCTGATGTCGCGACCGACCCCGAGCACACCTTCAAAACCGCCATGCTCATCCCACACCAAGACCAGACGCAGTTCGATTGGAATCTTGCGGCCATCGGCGCGCAGACAGTCGAACAGGAACAATTGCGTCTGCACCTGACCGCGCAACAGCGCCAGTTGCTCGGGTTTATTCAGCGACTTGCTGACCCGATCCATCAGCGTGTAGATGCCGCTCAATTGCTGCGGGTTGGCAATGATCGATTGCCAGCCATTCTGGAAAATCCACTCGGCATCAAAGCCCAGCACAGCCTGCACCGACGGGCTGACGTAGTTCAGCGAGAGCTTGCTGTCGGTGGAGAAAATCACGTCGCTGATGCTTTCGGCGAGCATGCGATAACGCTGCTCACTGTCGCGCAGGGACTCACTGGCCTCAATCTGCTCGGTGATGTCCTTGGCCACGCCGATGATCCGCGTGACCTGATCGTGCTTGTCGCGCGCCAGTGCCTGTTCGCGAATATCAAAGCGCCGCCAGTTGCCGTCGCGATGGCGGAAGCGCAGTTGGCATTGCAGTAATTGACTGTAACCGGCATGGCGCTGGGATTGGCGCGAGCGGTGGTAGTAATCGGCGTCTTCCGGGTGCAGAAGGATTTCCCAGAAATACTCGCCCATCTGGTGCAGCTCGGTGCGGTTGTAGCCGAGGGTCTGCCCGAGGTGGTGGTTACTGAAAATCATCCGCTGGCTGATCACGTCCTGCACATACAGATGATCCGGCACGGTGCGCACCACGTCCGACCAGAACCCTTCGCGCTCCAGCAACGACAGCTCGACCAGTTTGCGGCTGGTGATGTCGTTGATGCTGAGGATCACCGCCGTGTAATCGTGCTGCTCGGTCGGCAGGCGCAAGACCATCCACAGGTGTTGATCGCGGCCATTGATGTCCGCCAGTTTGATTTCCAGTTCCAGCTGCTTTTGCTGTTGCAGCACGGCGTCGAGGATTTGATTGCCGATCGCGCACTGACGGTGCGGATGACCGTCGATCAACAGTTGCCACGCTTGTTCGCAGGAATTGACATTGAGCAGTTGCAACGCGACCTGGTTGACCTCGGTGACACGCAACTCTTGCAGCAATTGCTGGCGTTGAGCAGGTTGGTCGAGCCAGGCCTTGAGCTGGTCGCTGGTCTGGATCTGCGCTTTCTCGAAAACCTGTTTCAGGCCAGACAGATCGAGCACACACAACGCAACGCCGGTGCCTTCGAAAATATCCTGATAGCGCCGGCGACCTTCATGCAACTGGCGCTGACGGCGGCGCATGTTCAACAGCGCGATCACCGGCAGCAGCGAGAAAGCCAGACCGAGCAGGCATTTGCCGATAAACGCCGGGAGCAATTCTTCCAGCACGCGCTGACGGTCGAACAGACCGCGCAACTGCCAGTCGCTGCTGCTCAGCGGCACAGTCAGCACCGTGTCGGCCAGATCGTCAGGGGAAAGCACGCTGGGCTTGGCCGAGGGCAACGCTTTATCGCGACTGACGATCTGATGGTTGATGCGGTTTTCCACCAGCCACAAAGGGCGCAGGCCGGTTTCGCCCTGTTTGGTCAGCGAATCGAAAAACGTCGGCGTCAGGCGCAGCGCCCAATAACCGCGCGAACTGCCGCTGGCCTGATGCAGCAACAGATGCACCACCGAGCCGTCATCGGCGTTACTGAAGTAATGCGCCTGAGCACGACTGCGCCGAACCAGTTCGGTGAGGTAATCGGCGTCGTGACTGTCGGCGGCGCTGTCGCTGAGGATTCGCCCGGAAGGACTGAGCAACGCCATGCTGCGCAGATCCGGCAGCGATTGCTGAAGTTTGCGCAGCAGCGCCTGCTGTTCGTCGGCGGTTTGCGGTTGCTCGACGATCGGTAGCAGGTTGAGAGCGATTTGCGCATTCAGCGCCATGTTCAGGCTGACTTGTGAAGCGAGGTCGGCGGTGTAATCGATGGTGTACTGGCGCTGGTTTTTCTGGGTCTCGCGCAGTTGATCGAGCAGTTGCCAGAACAGCAACGCCAGCAGCAACAGCACCAAAGTCGCCAGCGCACCCTTTAATGTCCCGCGCAGGGGTGAGCCGGGCGCCGGAGGGGTGCTGCTCACAGAGGCTGGCGGAGTGACATTGGACAAGCTGTAATCCTGCGGTCTGGCTGGACTGGCGCGACGTGCACTATAAGCCGGACGCCCAAGGGGCGGCTAGCATGCCTTGAGTTGTGGCGAAGTGCCAGCCCCGCTCGGCTGGACTGCCACCGGTCATTAAGGTAGCTTTGCCGGTTACGCGGGAGCGTTCCAGCTCCTAGACTCAGACTTTTTCAGCGCGCACGCATTGATAACCATCAAGTGAACGACGCGCATGGTCTGGCCGGGCATCGCCCGCGCTGCAATCATTCATCTGTCACTGACCCAAGGTTCTCCATGGCTCAATACGTCTTCACCATGCATCGGCTGGGCAAAGTTGTTCCGCCGAAGCGGGAAATCCTCAAAAACATTTCGCTGTCCTTCTTCCCCGGCGCCAAGATCGGCGTGCTCGGCCTCAACGGTTCGGGTAAGTCCACGCTGCTGAAAATCATGGCTGGCGTCGACACCGAGTTCGAAGGCGAAGCGCGCCCGATGCCGGAACTGAACATCGGTTATCTGCCGCAAGAGCCGCAACTTGACCCCACCAAGACCGTGCGTGAAGTGGTCGAGGAAGCGGTCAGCGTGATCAAGAACGCCCAGGCCCGCCTGGACGAGGTCTACGCGGCTTACGCTGAAGAAGATGCCGACTTCGACAAACTGGCAGCTGAACAGGCCAAGCTCGAAGCGATCCTGCAAGCCAGCGACGGTCACAATCTTGATCGCCAACTGGAAGTCGCTGCCGACGCACTGCGTCTGCCGGCGTGGGACGCCAAGGTCGAATTCCTCTCCGGTGGTGAAAAGCGTCGTGTGGCCCTGTGCCGCCTGCTGCTGTCCGCCCCTGACATGCTGCTCCTCGACGAACCAACCAACCACTTGGACGCCGATTCCGTTGCGTGGCTGGAGCATTTCCTCCACGACTTCCCGGGCACCGTGGTAGCGATCACGCACGACCGTTATTTCCTCGACAACGTCGCTGGCTGGATTCTGGAACTCGACCGCGGCGCGGGCATTCCGTACGAAGGCAACTACTCGGGTTGGCTTGAAGCCAAGTCCGATCGTCTGGCCGCTGAATCCAAGCAGCAGTCGGCGCACGAAAAAGCCATGAAGGAAGAACTGGAGTGGGTGCGCAAAGGCGCGAAAGCCCGCCAGTCGAAATCCAAGGCACGTCTGCAACGCTTCGAAGAAATGCAATCGCAGGAATTCCAGAAGCGTAGCGAGACCAACGAGATCTACATCCCGGCCGGCCCGCGTCTGGGTGACAAGGTCATCGAATTCAAGAACGTCACCAAGGGTTACGGCGATCGCGTGCTGATCGACAACCTGTCGTTCTCGATGCCGAAGGGCGCGATCGTCGGTGTGATCGGCGGTAACGGTGCCGGTAAATCGACCCTGTTCCGCATGCTGATGGGCAAGGAACAACCGGATTCGGGCAGCATCGAAGTCGGCGAAACCGTGCAACTGGCTTGCGTCGATCAGAGCCGCGATGACCTCGACGGCAGCAAGACTGTGTTCCAGCAGATTTCCGACGGTTCCGACCAGATCCGCATCGGCAACTACGAGATCCCGTCGCGCACTTACGTCGGTCGCTTCAACTTCAAGGGCGGCGATCAGCAGAAGTTCGTCAAGGATCTGTCCGGTGGTGAGCGCGGTCGTCTGCACCTCGCGCTGACCCTGAAGGAGGGCGGTAACGTCCTGCTGCTCGACGAACCGTCCAACGACCTCGACGTTGAAACCCTGCGTTCCCTGGAAGAAGCCCTGCTGGACTTCCCGGGCGCTGCAATTGTGATCTCTCACGATCGGTGGTTCCTTGACCGCGTGGCGACACACATCCTCGCGTACGAAGACGACTCGCAAGCGATCTTCTTCGAAGGCAACTACACCGAGTACGAAGCGGATCGCAAGAAACGCCTCGGCGAAGCGGCTGCCCAGCCACACCGGGTACGTCACAAGAAACTGGCCTGATTCGGGTTGGTTGCATAAAAAGCGGAGCCTTCGGGCTCCGTTTTTTTTTGCCCGGGTTTTTTCAGGGGAACCGAGGTGTGGCCATCGCGAGCAGGCTCACTCCTACATTTGAAATGCATTCCCCTTGTAGGAGTGAGCCTGCTCGCGATAGCGGTATAGCTGTTGGTGCATCAATCTAATTTTATCTCCCCATTCAGGTGCAAATCAGAGCCAAAAATCTGCCTGATTTATATCCTGTGCACCATTTAATTTCATATCCGCGACATTTCTCTCTATTCCTGTGCGCAATTCGTTTGTTACAGTCCGGCCCAATCTCTTCCAACGATAATAAATTTGCCGAGACTTTCCCCATGATCGAATCCGTCGAATCCTTCCTCGCCCGTCTGAAAAAACGCGACCCTGATCAGCCCGAATTCCACCAGGCCGTCGAAGAAGTACTGCGCAGCCTGTGGCCATTTCTCGAAGCCAATCCGCATTACCTGACCTCGGGAATTCTGGAACGCATCTGCGAGCCGGAGCGTGCCGTGGTGTTCCGCGTGTCGTGGGTCGACGATCAGGGCAAGGTTCAGGTCAATCGCGGTTTCCGCATCCAGATGAACAGCGCCATCGGCCCGTACAAGGGCGGTTTGCGTTTCCATCCGTCGGTGAACATGGGCGTGCTGAAATTCCTCGCTTTCGAACAGACCTTCAAAAACTCTCTGACCTCGTTGCCCATGGGCGGCGGCAAGGGCGGTGCCGACTTCGATCCGAAGGGCAAGAGCGACGCCGAAGTCATGCGTTTCTGCCAGGCGTTCATGAGCGAGTTGTATCGTCACATCGGCGCCGACGTTGACGTGCCGGCCGGTGACATCGGTGTCGGGGCGCGCGAGATCGGTTTCCTCTTCGGCCAGTACAAACGCCTGAGCAACCAGTTCACCAGCGTCCTCACCGGCAAAGGCATGACCTACGGCGGCAGCCTGATTCGTCCGGAAGCCACCGGTTTCGGTTGTGTGTACTTCGCGGAAGAAATGCTCAAGCGTCGCGGGCAGACCGTTGAAGGCAAACGCGTGGCGATCTCCGGTTCCGGCAACGTCGCGCAATACGCCGCACGCAAAGTGATGGATCTGGGCGGCAAGGTGATTTCGCTGTCCGACTCCGAAGGCACGCTGTATTGCGAGGCGGGCCTGAGCGAAGAACAGTGGTCGGCGCTGCTGCAACTGAAAAACGTCAAACGCGGACGTATCAGCGAATTGGCCTCAGCGTTCGGCCTGGAATTCCGCGCCGGTCAGTTGCCATGGTCGCTGCCATGCGATATCGCATTGCCGTGCGCCACGCAGAACGAACTCGACGCCGAAGCCGCGCGCACGCTGCTGCGCCATGGCTGCGTATGCGTCGCTGAGGGCGCTAACATGCCAACCACGCTGGAGGCTGTGGATATCTTTATGGAGGCTGGCATTCTCTTCGCGCCGGGCAAGGCGTCCAATGCCGGCGGTGTCGCGGTGAGTGGTCTGGAGATGTCGCAGAACGCCATGCGTCTGCTGTGGACGGCGGGTGAGGTGGACAGCAAGCTGCACAACATCATGCAATCGATCCACCACGCCTGCGTGCACTACGGCGAAGAGAACGGCCGGATCAATTACGTCAAAGGCGCGAACATCGCCGGTTTCGTCAAAGTTGCCGACGCGATGCTGGCGCAGGGCGTGGTTTAAGCCGGTTCGATGCGGATCACTTCGATCACTTGATCGCCGGCGGGGCGCTGCCACAGCACCTCGTCGTTCAGCCGGGCACCGAGCAGCGCCCGGCCCAGCGGTGAGCCCCAGTTGATCAGGCCTTTGGCGGCATCGGCCTGATCTTCACCGACCAATTGCACGCGGCGTTCTGTGTCGTGCTCATCCGCGTAGGTGACCCAACTGCCGATCTGCACTTTGTCTCTGGACGTTGCCGGCACAGCCACTTGCGCACTGCTCAAGCGCTGATTGAAATAACGCAAATCCCTTTGCAGGTCGGCCAGCCGTTGTTTGTCGGCCTGCTCACCTTTGGCCGATTGCTCGGCGTGCTGGGTTTGCAGTTCGGCGACTCTCGCCTGCAACTGCGCCAAGCCTTGTGACGTGACGTAATTGGGCTGCTCGCTGACCTGCCGTTCAACCGGTTGATCAGCTTGTGCGGCGGCGTTGTCTTCGTTGACGAAAGCACGGCTCATGGGTTCCTCCTCGTATGAGGTTTGGGCCATGCTCGCAGGCATTTGGTTTCACTGGATGTCTGGGAGCGACCTAGGGCGAGCGATAGGCTCGCGCGGCGTCCTGATCTTTTTGCTGCTGCCAGGCGCGCTCGCGTTCGTCCCAATGCTCGTTGCGGTACTCGTCGCGATCCTTGTTTTCGAGCATCGCCTGACATTGGCGGAAGCCGTCAGTCCAGCCCTCGGCGTATTGCTTGTCTTTGAGATAGCGCGGGACGTTTTTGCGGAATTCGCCGCTGATCGAACCGGCAGCCTGGCGACCACTGACGCAACCGTCATCGAAACCGTCGGCAAAGGCCGGTGGGTAGCCTTTGGCGATCAAATCATCGTGGGTGGTCTGGCAACCGCTAACGAACAGCAAAACCCCCAGCAAACCCGCACACCGCCACATCGCACTCTCCCGGGCCGGTTGTCCGGCTTATAAGGAGAGTCTAGAAGCAGATTCATGAGGCGGCTGTCGAAGCCCTGTGAAAAATCCATCAACACCACAAATCCGAATGTGGGAGCGAGCCTGCTCGCGAATGCGGTGTGTCATTTAGCATTGGTGCTGACTGGCACACCGCATTCGCGAGCAGGCTCGCTCCCACAGGGGATTTGTGTTGGGTTCGGGATCAGTAGTGATACCACTTCACTTCGAGCATGACTTCCGTTTCAGGCGTGGCGATGTGGCTGAACTCGCGCTGCGCACTCAAGCGCAAACCAAGATTGCGCGACAGTTCCCACTGCTGATTCAGACTCAAACTGCGCCGCACTTCGCCATTGGTGAAGTAATCACCCTTGGCCTCCAGGCTCATATTTCCCAGAGGATTGCGCCACAGCACGCCGGTATTGAAACCACCCGCCGGCGAAACAAATTCAGCAAAGTCATTGTTGTGCTCAACCCGCACGGTGCCCAGCGCAAACCCCAGCACATCATCACCCAGCGCCCACGTGCCGCCGCCGCCACCATTCACATGGCTGACCAGCGTTTCGTCATCATGCTTGCCCGGCACGCGCTCAAGACCACCGGTGACTTGCCACGACAACGGCTGCAACAACTCGTTGCGTGGTGTCAGCGAGCGAATCGTCGCCAGATCCAGTTGCTGGAACTGCCACTGATTGCCTTCGTACTGACGCAGCTTCATCTGCAGGATTTCAATCTGCGCGCCGAGCGGGAAGCTTTCGGCGTTGTCGTTGAGATCGTGATAGGCCATGCGCAAACCGTACTCGCCGAACGCACGATCGCCGCGCGTGCCGAGGCCGGCCTGCCAGGTGCGCGATTCGTGGCCGTCTTCCGGCAAGCCCGGTTGCGGAATCTGCAGATCGGGTGCCGGGTTTTTATTGATCGCTCGCAGCAGTTCGAAACTGCGTTGCGCCCGTTGCGGATCGCGTTCCTGACCATTGGCGCGGTAGCGTTCGAGGCGATACGCCGCGTCGATGATCAACGCCTGACGATCGCGGGGCAGGGCTTTGAAGGTCGGCTCTTGCAGCACTTGTTGATCGGCGCTGACTTTCAGCACCCAATCCTGTTCTTCACCCGTCAACGGCTCAGCGCGGCTCAGCAACTCGCGCTCACGCGACGGACGATATTCAATACTTTCCACCAGCCCGGCTTCTTTCACCGCTTTCACGGTGTCGGTCGGAATCGCCGTCAGCGGGAATTGTTCGGTCAGGCGCAGACTTGGGCGGGCCACTTGCAGCAGCTCCAGCAAGCGGTACGAGCAGTTTTCATCGAAGAAGAAATAGTCGAACTGGATCTGCTTCAACTCCCACACATGTTCGACCATGCGTGCGGTTTCTTCTTGCGTCAGATTGAGTCGGTATTCCCACAGATCACGGTTTTCCAGGCTGCGGTATTCGGAGAGTTTTTCCTGATACGGCACCAGCGCGAACAGGCCCGGATAACCGCCCATCAAACCTTTCCAGGCGTAGAGAATGCTGTTGTCGGAACCTTCGATGTAGGCGCCGAAGTTGATCGCGTAGCTGAGCAGCGAGGTCTTGTCGGCCTGCACGTCAGCTTGGTCGATGCGCAGCAGGGTGTGGCCGAACATCGACGACGGACTGTTCAAATACGCCGCCGGGAAGATCATCACCGCGCTGTGCGGCGAGACGTCCTTCATCCATTTTTTGTACTCGGCGCAATCAGGTGTCGGCAGATCTTTCAGATTGAGTTGCGCTTTCAACCAGCGCGTGCGCGCCGGGTAAACGCACTGCGCGTGCTTTTCACCGAGACTGGCCGGGGCGTACAGCGCTTGCACGGTCGCCGCCAATTCGTGATCGGGATGTTCATTGCCATCAGGCGCGAGAAAGAATTTCTTGTCGCTGACATAGCTGCGCCAGCCGCCGAGTTTGGCGGTTTCATAGTGACCGAGGGAAATCCAGAAGCGGTCGTTGGCCAGTTGCTGCAAACGTTGAGGGTCGACATGGGGCGCGGCGGACAGCGGGGCGCAGACACAGAGCGCCAGCCAGGCAAGGCGTTTGAGCATAAGTGGCAACTTAAGTCGAAAGAAAATAAAGATCCTGCGCAGAATGCCATGCCCTGACGGACACTAAAACTGTAGGAGCTGTCGAGTGCAACGAGGCTGCGATCTTTGTTTTTCAACGATCAAAAAAGATCAAAAGATCGCAGCCTCGTTGCACTCGACAGCTCCTACAGTCATGCAGTCATGCATTTGGCATTGCCCAGGGAGCGGCAGCCGAAAAAACAAAACCCGCTCCCCGAAGGAAGCGGGCAGGGGTCGAGCTTAAGCCTGCGTTGCGTACTTGGCCAGACGAGGATCCGATTTCAGCACAGCCAGGGTGTTGGTATGCACGTCTTCAGCGGTCACGTCAGCTTTGCTGAAGATCTGCTGGAAGTGCTCGTGAGTCACAGCAGCGAAGTGCGCACGATCTTCCGGCGCCACGCCCAGTACCACAGCATAAGTCGTCAGCGCTTCGCCGTTGCCTTTGGCCATGTCTTCGGACAGCTCGTTCATCATGCCATTCATGGCAAACCAGGATTTGCCGCCGTAGGTCAGCGACGCATTGGTCGAGCAACCGTTGGTGCCGGAAGTCATACCAAACGTAGCGTTACCGGAAGTGCCGTTAGTGGTGGAAGCGAGGAAGTGAGCAGGGGTGCCACGCTGACCTTCGAACAGCATGTTGCCCCAACCGCAATCCGGGCCGCCTGGAGCTTGCGCCATTGCGTTGATGGATACAGCGGTGAAGAGAGTACCGAGAAGAATCCGTTTCATAGCTTTGTTCTCTTTGTGTGCATACCAATGGACAGGGTTCTGGCCCCCAAGCTCTGTACAAGACAGACCCAAACGAAGCCAGTGGGCCGGTATTAGTTCCAGCCGCGCAGTTTGGAGTTTAGGCACGTTCCTGCGGTTCCGTGATTTTTTACAAAAGATTCGGTAATAACCCCGGTTTCAGGGGAGCCGGTGCGCAGAGATCCGGTTGTCTATGCTTTGTCACATGGCGCGCCTTGCCAGTGGGGCACGGGCAGCGCCAGAATGCGGCTATCTGCCCCGCCTGATTGTTAAGGAAGCCCGATGCCTGATCCTGTTGCTGCCAGCTTGCGTCTTGCGCCCGAAGCGCTGACCCGTCCGTTTTCCGCTGAACAGTTCAGCTTCACTACCACCAATGATCTGGAGCCCTTTCGCGGTGTGCTCGGCCAGGAACGCGCGGTCGAAGCCTTGCAGTTCGGTGTGGCCATGCCACGCCCCGGTTACAACGTGTTTGTCATGGGCGAGCCCGGCACCGGCCGTTTCTCGTTCGTCAAACGCTACCTGAAGGCCGAAGGCAAACGCCTGCAGACCCCGGCGGACTGGGTCTATGTGAACAATTTCGATGAGCCGCGCGAGCCCCGCGCACTGGAGTTGCCATCCGGCACCGCCGCTTCGTTCATCGGTGACATCAACGGTTTGATCGACAACCTGCTGGCGACGTTTCCGGCAGTCTTCGAGCATCCGTCCTACCAGCAAAAGAAAAGCGCCATCGACCGCGCCTTCAACCAGCGCTACGACAAGGCCCTCGACATCATCGAGCGCCTGGCCCTGGAAAAAGACGTCGCCCTCTATCGCGACAGCAGCAACATCGCCTTCACGCCGATGCTCGACGGCAAAGCCTTGGACGAAGCTGAATTCGCCCAATTGCCAGAAGCTGATCGCGAGCGCTTTCACGATGATATTTCCGGCCTCGAAGAACGCCTGAACGAAGAACTCGCCAGCCTGCCGCAATGGAAGCGCGAGTCGAACAATCAACTGCGTTCGCTCAACGAAGAAACCATCACGTTGGCGCTGCAGCCGTTGCTGTCGCCGCTGTCGGAGAAGTACGCCGAGAACGCGGCGGTCTGCGGTTACCTGCAAGCGATGCAGGTGTACCTGCTGAAAACCGTGGTCGAGCAACTGGTCGACGACAGCAAGACTGACGCCGTGGCGCGCAAGCTGCTCGAAGAGCAATACGCGCCGAGTCTGGTCGTCGGTCATCCAGTCAGCGGTGGTGCGCCGGTGGTATTCGAACCGCACCCGACGTATGAAAACCTCTTCGGTCGTATCGAATACACCACCGATCAGGGCGCGCTCTACACCACTTATCGTCAGTTGCGCCCGGGTGCCTTGCACCGTGCCAATGGCGGTTTCCTGATTCTTGAAGCGGAAAAAATGCTCAGCGAGCCGTTCGTGTGGGATGCGCTGAAACGCGCCCTGCAATCGCGCAAGCTGAAAATGGAATCGCCGCTGGGCGAGATGGGCCGTTTCGCCACGGTCACGCTCAACCCGCAGCACATTCCGTTGCAGGTCAAAGTCATCATCATCGGTGCGCGGTCGCTGTATTACACGCTGCAAGACCTCGATCCGGACTTCCAGGAGATGTTCCGCGTTCTGGTCGACTTCGACGAAGACATCCCGATGGTCGACGAGAGCCTGGAGCAATTCGCCCAGCTGTTGAAAACCCGCACGTCGGAAGAAGGCATGGCGCCACTGACTGCCGATGCGGTGGCGCGTCTGGCGACGTACAGCGCACGGCTGGCCGAGCACCAAGGGCGTTTGTCGGCGCGTATCGGCGACCTGTTCCAACTGGTCAGCGAAGCGGATTTCATCCGCCATCTGGCTGGCGATGAAATGACCGATGCCGGGCACATCGAGCGCGCCTTGAAAGCCAAAGCCACGCGCACCGGACGTGTGTCGGCGCGGATTCTCGACGACATGCTCGCCGGGATCATCCTCATCGACACCGATGGTGCGGCAGTCGGCAAGTGCAACGGGCTGACCGTGCTCGAAGTCGGCGACTCGGCGTTCGGTGTGCCGGCGCGGATTTCCGCCACGGTGTATCCGGGCGGCAGTGGCATCGTCGACATCGAGCGCGAGGTTAACCTTGGCCAGCCGATCCATTCCAAAGGCGTGATGATCCTCACCGGGTATCTGGGCAGCCGTTACGCGCAGGAATTCCCGCTGGCGATTTCCGCGAGCATCGCCTTGGAGCAATCCTACGGATACGTCGATGGCGACAGTGCATCGCTGGGCGAGGCGTGCACGCTGATTTCGGCGCTGTCGAAAACCCCGCTCAAGCAGTGCTTCGCGATCACCGGCTCGATCAACCAGTTCGGTGAAGTGCAGGCGGTCGGTGGGGTCAACGAGAAGATCGAAGGCTTCTTCCGTCTCTGCGAAGCACGCGGGCTGACGGGCGAGCAGGGCGCGATCATTCCGCAGGCCAACGTGGCCACGCTGATGCTCGATGAGAAAGTGCTGGCGGCGGTGCGTGCCGGGCAGTTCCACGTTTACGCGGTGCGTCAGGCGGATGAAGCGTTGAGCCTGCTGGTCGGCGAACCAGCCGGTGAGCCGAACGCCGACGGCGAATTTCCGGAAGGCAGCATCAATGCACGGGTGGTCGAGCGCTTGCGCGACATCGCTGAAATGATCAGCGAAGAAGACCTCAAGGAAGCGGAAAAAGAACTGGCCCAAGAGGCGTTAGCCGAAGCAAAACCGGCCTAAAGCCTTACGCGATCCAAAACTGTGGGAGCGGGCTTGCTCGCGAATGCGGTGTATCAGTCGACACATTGGTTGACTGACCCACCGCTTTCGCGAGCAAGCCCGCTCCCACATTTGTTTGGTGTAACGACATCAAAATTCGCCACTACTCTGACGTCAAACTTCACACAATGACCATTCGGCGCCTGCTGGTTCTATCTGGCTTGCGCAGCGGACTTTTCTTCTATTCTCAGCTCAAGGATATCGACAGTATCACTGGATCGAGCCAGTCCTCCCGTGGGGGCTGAATACCGGCTTCACCGAGGGTCGCCGCCATGTCGCGCAACCTCTGTCTCACCCGTCAGTGCCTGGGTCTGGTGACCCGTATCGAATGCGCCATCAAGCCGTTGGCTGGCGATAACGGCATGTGGACGCTGCTCTTCGCCGCCGGCATGGCCGGCGAACAACCTTCCGCGATCAAAGCCCAAGGCCCGTTCCACGGCCCCGTAGCGGCGGAGTCGATTCTCGACACCATCGTTGAAAGCCTGACTTTGCACGGCTACGAACTGGCCGACGATCCGCAAATCTGGAGCCTGCACCTGCAAGCCCAGCTGCGCCAAATCAACGGAGGCCGCAGCCGCGCCTTGTAGGAGCTGCCGCAGGCTGCGATCTTTTGATCTTTCTCTTCAAGGAGCAGTATCAGACACCTGCGCCTTGTCGAGTTTGACCTCAAAACCATATTGCACGGTGGCGAGGTCGGTGCGCTGATAGGTTTCCACGTGAGTCGGGCGACCATAAAAATAATGCACGCCGACTAACGCCGGGCCCTCTGCACTGGCGTCGTGACTGACCGAAAGAATTTCCTTCAAATAATTACCGCTGTCGTCTTTGACGAAGTAGCGATATTCGTTGGCCGGAAACAATTTCAGATCCACCAGCAGCGTGTTGTTCTTGATCTCCAGACCTTTGGGCAACGATTTTTCGTCGTAGGCCTGCTTGGCCACGGTCGCCAGAAACAACGGCATCGAACCGACGGCAATCGCCGGGGTTTCCGGGAACAGATTCAAATCGTAAGTAATCGTCGCGCGCAACGGATCGACCTGGTACGCCTCGGGCGGCAGTTCGATCGGCTCGTTGAGTTTGCCGTTGTGCTTCTCGGTAAAGAACGTCACCGGGCTTTCGCCGGGGTTGAAATCGTCACCGAGCAATTCATCGTTGAACGTGCGGCGGTGGGAGAACTCGATGCGTGCGGCGCTCGGTTCTTCGACGGATTGATGGATGCGCACACCGGCCTTCAATTGCTCCTCGGTCAGGCTCTCGCCCTTGAGCCAGTTCACTGTCTGATCGTCGTAAACCGTCACCGGCAGATCCAGCGGCTGGATGGCTTTTTCCGTGGTGTGCTGTTTGAAGGCGCGGATCGGCAAGTCCAGCGCTTTACGCGATACGGTCACCGAAGAGAAATCCAGCACACTGACTTCCAGGGTTTCGATCGGGCCGTTGAAGTAGACCTTGTTGTAGCGCTTTGGATGTTTTTCTTCGAACGCCTGTTGCTCGGCAGTGAGCTGCTTGTCCAGCGCATCGCTCCAGGCTTTCTGTTGTTGCAGGTTCGTCAGTTGTTTTTCGTAGAACGCCACTTGCTCCGGGCTTTCGTTGATCGAGCCGGCACGCACCAGGTATTGCCCGCTGGCATCGCGGGCCTGAACGATCATCGGATTGAGCTGCGCCTCAGCCACTTCCGGGGCCAATGGCTGACTGTTACTGAATTCGACTTCGGCGGAATTCTTTTCAAGCTTCAGCAGTTTCACGCTGAGGTTGTCGTTGGTGCGGGTCTGGCCAACGTCTTTCTGCGTCAGGTCGAAGCTGTACAGGCGACGCGGCGCGATGACTTCGAGCTTGCCTTGTAGGCTGACCGGTTGCGGCAGGCTCTTCTTGTCGACGTTCAGACCGTCGATGAACGGGTAGGTCACGGTCAGGTCATCGGGGTTGGTGACGTTGGAGCTGGAAGGGCTGAGCTGAATGCCCGGATCGGTTTCCGACCATTCCGGCTGGTAGCCAATGACGCGTTTGTTACTCAGCGTGACCGACTGCCATTCGACGCCGTGAGGAAAGAGGAAGCCGCCGGGAATATTGAGGTTGAAAGGGAACACCGGTTGCAGGTCGGTGAGGTAGTCGGAGCTGGAATCCTTGTGCAACACAAACAGACCGTTGATAAAAGTGTCGACCAATGCCTGCGGGCTTGGGTAATGCTTGAGCACGCCGAGGGCGTCTTCGCCGTATTCGGTTTTCGCCGGGTTGCTGTCGAGTTTCTGTTTTGCGCGCTGGAGCAACAGCAATGAGCCGCCGAGTTCGCTGACGGCGTCCTTGAGTTTCGGATCGGTGATGGTGTCCAGGGATTGTTCGAACTTGGCGGTTTTCTCTTCAAGACTTGTCGCGTGCTTCTCATCGCCGGGCGAGCAACCGCTCATCAGCAGCGCGAAGCAAATTCCGGCAGTTGTTATCGGCAATCGCACATCCATTTCCACGCATCCTGTCCAACGTCACTGGGCTTTCATAGGTTTGGACACTAGCAGAAATTCTTTGTCATACGTGCGCAAACGGCGGATTCAGGACGGTTTCTGGCGGTCATGGCGGGCTGGTATACTCGCCGCCATTTCCAGCCCCCAGTGTGAGATTCAATGGAACGCTTTATCGAAAACGCAATGTACGCCACGCGCTGGCTGCTGGCGCCGATCTACATCGGCTTGTCCCTCGGTCTGCTCGCGTTGGCACTGAAATTCTTCCAGGAAATCGTCCATATCCTGCCCAACGTGTTTGCGATGGCCGAGTCGGATCTGATTCTGGTACTGCTGTCGCTGATCGACATGGCGCTGGTCGGCGGCCTGTTGGTGATGGTGATGATTTCCGGGTACGAGAACTTCGTCTCGCAACTGGACATCGACGAGGGCAAGGAGAAGCTCAGCTGGCTGGGCACCATGGACTCGTCTTCGCTGAAGATGAAAGTCGCGGCGTCGATCGTGGCGATCTCTTCGATCCACTTGCTGCGCATTTTCATGGACGCCAAGAACGTCGATCCCGAGCACCTGATGTGGTACGTGATCATTCACATGACCTTCGTGATCTCGGCCTTCGCCATGGGTTACCTGGACAAGCTCACCAAGCACTGATCGTTTGTTGAACGCTGCAAAACACCGCCCGTCTGTTGCGAAACAGACGGGCGGTGTCGTTTGTGGCTTGTGCTTTGGGGCGCGCGGGCATATCCCTGTAGATGTCCTGATTCGCCACCGCGAGAGGTGCGCACATGAACCTGCAAGAGTTGAATGCGTTTGCCATTGCCAGGAAGGTCGATGAGCTGAATCTGATCTCGATGGAGGGCGGGATTTATCTGCTCGAAGCGCGGATGCATGGCGCGGCGTATCCGCTGAGTGATCCCAAGGGCAACATGCTGACGCTGCGTTCGGTGGAGCATGCGCGAGATTTGCTGCATGCCTTTCCGGTGCTGCCCTTCAACCTCGTACACACCTCGGTACATGATGAAATGTGTGGCCTGGGCGCCAGTGGCGAGGAAAGTCTGAAGGTACCGCTGGCCTGGCGTTCCGCCCTGTAGGCGCTGCGTCCCATCGCCGAAGCATCTGTGCTAGTCTGCTCGCCCTTTTGGTTCCGGGCGCGCCGGGACGCGCTGTGCACGCACGGCAAGTCTTGTGGCCGTCCGCACAGCGGAGCAGTGTCATGTCCGAAGTAAATCTGTCCACCGACGAAACCCGCGTCAGCTACGGCATTGGCCGTCAGCTGGGTGACCAGCTGCGCGACAACCCGCCACCGGGCGTTAGCCTGGACGCAATCCTGGCCGGTCTGACCGACGCTTTCGCCGGTAAGGAAAGCCGTGTTGGTCAGGAAGAAATGTCCGCCAGCTTCAAGGTTATCCGCGAAATCATGCAAGCCGAAGCGGCTGCCAAAGCTGAAGCCGCTGCTGGCGAAGGTCTGGCATTCCTGGCTGAAAACGCCAAGCGTGACGGCATCACCACTCTGGCTTCCGGCCTGCAATTCGAAGTGCTGACTCAGGGCGAAGGCGCCAAGCCAACCCGTGAAGACCAGGTGCGTACTCACTACCACGGCACGCTGATCGACGGCACTGTGTTCGACAGCTCCTACGAGCGCGGCCAGCCAGCAGAATTCCCGGTTGGCGGCGTGATCGCCGGCTGGACCGAAGCCCTGCAACTGATGAATGCCGGCAGCAAATGGCGTCTGTACGTGCCGAGCGAACTGGCTTACGGCGCGCAAGGCGTTGGTAGCATCCCGCCGCACAGCGTTCTGGTATTCGACGTCGAGCTGCTGGACGTTCTGTAATCCCAAGCCTGTCTTGATGGCGGGCTAATGTAGGAGTGAGCCTGCTCGCGATAGCGTTTTTTCAGTCGACTGATTTGTTGTCTGACACACCGCCATCGCGAGCAGGCTCACTCCTACAGTTTTACCGTGTTTCATATTTCGATCTTGTGATGCAGTTCATGGGTCGGGCGCAACGCCCGGGCATAGCAGAACAGGAACAGATTGCGCACCAGTTCCTTGAGCACCATCGGCTCGCTGGAACTCAGGCTGCTGACATCCAGATCCCCTTGATCCTGCAGCTCATGCAAGGCTTCCTCTTCAAGCACCGCACAGACCTCGCCGGTTTCCCGATGGAGGATTCTGAGGTAAGGGTGTGGGCGATCCAGCCAAGCGTCGATTAAATAAGTCATGGTTCTCATCTCCATTGAAGGTGTTTGATGAGAATAATTCTTATTATCGAAATAGCAAGCGCCTATTGGCGGATTCTGATTTTTTCCGGGTAAAGATTGCGTAAGGTCAAAACGGCTGGCGTTTGGCTATTGCGTGGATTTATTGAGGTACGGCGGGGGAGGGTGAAGCTCCATCCCACGGCTGGCGCGGGATGGATGACAGCGCAATCAGACTTTTCTGACGAACTCGGATTTGAGTTTCATCGGGCCGATGCCGTCGATCTTGCAGTCGATGTCGTGGTCGCCATCGCACAGACGGATGTTCTTGACCTTGGTGCCGACCTTGACCACCAGCGAGGTGCCCTTGACCTTCAGATCCTTGATCACGGTGATGGTGTCGCCGTCCTGCAGGACGTTGCCGACCGAATCTTTCTTCACGGTGTCATCGGAGGCTGCTTCGGCTTCGCCGCTGGCAGACCACTCGTGGGCGCACTCCGGGCACACCAGTTGGGTACCGTCTTCGTAGGTGTATTCGGAATTGCATTTCGGGCAGGGTGGCAACGTGCTCACTAAGGCTCCTTGGGAGGGATCGCTAAAAGTCGCACATTGTATAGGGTTTTAGCTATTCAGGCAGTCAAAAGCAAAAATCGCAGCCCCGACAACCCCTGTAGGAGCTGCCGAAGGCTGCGATCTTTTGATCTTGCTACAGCGATCTCAGTGCGTGCGGGCGACCGCAAACTCACTCAATTCAACCAGTGCATCGCGATACTCGCTGGCCGGCAGCGCTTCGAGGCACTTGATCGCACGGGCCACGTAATCGCGGGCCAGTTGCGCGGTGTACTCCAGCGAACCGGAGGCTTCCACGGCAATGCGGATGCTTTCCAGGTCTTCGATCCCGCCTTTCTGAATCGCCTGACGCACCAGTGCAGCCTGTTCCGGCGTGCCTTCGCGCATGGTGTAGATCAGCGGCAGGGTCGGCTTGCCTTCGGCCAGATCGTCTCCGACGTTCTTGCCAAGAGTTTCCGCGTCGCCCTTGTAGTCGAGCAGGTCGTCGACCAGTTGGAACGCCACACCGAGGTGATCGCCGAATGTGCGCAGGGCTTCGCTCTGCTCAGCTGTGGCACCGGCCAGCGCCGCAGCGCTGTGGGTCGAAGCCTCGAAAAGCATCGCGGTTTTGCCGCGGATGACTTCCATGTAGGTTTCTTCGGTGGTGCTGGCGTCGCGCACCTTGGACAGTTGCAACACTTCGCCTTCAGCGATGATGCGCGTGGCCTGGGACAGGATCTTCATCACCGGCATCGAACCCAGTTCGACCATCATTTCGAACGAGCGCGAGTACAGAAAGTCGCCGACCAGCACGCTCGGGGCGTTGCCCCACATGGCGTTGGCGGTCGAGCGGCCACGGCGCATGCCGGACATGTCGACAACGTCGTCATGCAGCAGAGTCGCGGTGTGCAGGAATTCGATGGTGGCGGCGAGCAGACGCATGTCGTCGCCTTCGCGACCCAATGCCTTGCCACACAGCAACACTAATAAAGGACGCAGGCGTTTACCGCCGGCCGACGTGATGTAATCGCCGATTTTCGATACCAGCGGTACTCGGGAAGTCAGCTGCTTCTTGATGATGCCGTCGACGGCGTTAAAATCGTCCGCCACCGCGCGGTAGAAAGCTTGGGGTTGCATCAGAGACAGTTGCTCCAGAAGGGTTGCGCGGCATGCTACGACCACCACCCGGACCTGTCAAGGCGCGATGGACGGCCTCTTGCAACACTTCAACAGCTTGCGTACAATCGCGCACCCTGAACTTCCTGGGCAGCACCTGCCTTACGCAATTGCAATCAGGCCTTCCAGCCTTATGCAGCCATGCCAGCCAATACCTCTTCTTATAAAGAGCTGGGTGAGCAGGATTATCGGAGAAATACCATGTCGTACGCAGTAATTGTTACTGGTGGCAAGCAATACAAAGTCGCCCCAGGTGAATACCTGAAGATCGAAAAACTGGAAATCGCTACCGGCGAATCCGTTACTTTTGATCGCGTTCTGTTGGTCGCCAATGGCGATGACGTGAACATCGGCGCTCCAGTTGTTGCTGGCGCTACCGTTGTGGCTGAAGTGATCTCCCAAGGTCGTCACGATAAAGTCCGCATCATCAAGTTCCGTCGTCGTAAGCACCACATGAAGCGTATGGGCCACCGCCAGTGGTACACCGAGATCAAAATCACCGGTATTCAGGCTTAATTTCAGCCTAATTCCTCACTAGGAGAATTGACTCATGGCACACAAAAAAGCTGGTGGTAGTACCCGTAACGGTCGCGACTCAGAAGCCAAACGCCTTGGCGTTAAGATGTATGGCGGCCAGAAAATCATTCCGGGCAACATCATCGTGCGTCAGCGCGGCACCCAATTCCACGCTGGCTACGGCGTTGGCATGGGTAAAGATCACACCCTCTTCGCGAAAATCGAAGGCGTGATCAAGTTTGAAGTAAAGGGCGCGTTCAACCGCCGTTACGTGAGCGTTGTCGCAGCTTAATTGCGCAATCGCTGGAAAAGCCCTGTCTCGCGACGGGGCTTTTTCGTTTGTGGGGTGAGTCTCTTGCAAAACTGTTTGTATGGGCTGTCGGCGTGCGATGCAGGTCGTGTTTTGGGGTCGCTGCGCTCATTTTTGCAAGAGTCTTATGTCTTGATTGTTTTTCGGCTCGTCCGTACGGCGAGAGGCGTTGGTTATGAAGTTTGTTGATGAAGTATCGATTCGCGTAAAGGCTGGTGACGGTGGCAACGGTGCCATGAGTTTCCGTCGGGAAAAATTCATCGAAAACGGTGGCCCGAACGGTGGTGATGGCGGTGACGGCGGTTCCATCTACATGATGGCTGACGAAAACCTCAACACCCTGGTCGACTACCGTTACACCCGGCACTTCGATGCCGAGCGCGGTTCCAACGGTGGCAGCACTGACTGCACCGGCAAGAAGGGCGAAGACCTGATCCTGCGTGTGCCGGTTGGCACCACAGTGATCGACTCCGCCACTCAGGAAGTCATCGGCGACCTGACCAAGGCTGGTCAGAAGTTGATGGTTGTGCAGGGCGGCTGGCACGGTCTGGGCAACACTCGTTTCAAATCCAGTACCAACCGTGCGCCGCGTCAAACCACGCCGGGTAAGCCGGGTGAGCAGCGCGACCTGAAACTGGAAATGAAAGTGCTGGCTGACGTAGGCCTGCTGGGCTTGCCGAACGCCGGTAAGAGTACTTTTATCCGTTCGGTATCGGCGGCCAAGCCGAAAGTCGCCGACTACCCGTTCACCACGCTGGTACCAAACCTCGGTGTGGTCAGCGTCGATCGTTGGAAGAGCTTCGTTGTTGCGGACATTCCGGGTCTGATCGAAGGCGCTTCTGACGGTGCCGGTCTGGGTATTCGCTTCCTCAAGCACCTGGCGCGTACGCGTCTGCTGCTGCACCTCGTCGACATGGCACCGCTGGATGACGCCAGCGCTCCTGACGCGGCAGAAGTGATCGTCAACGAGCTGGTCAAGTTCAGCCCGTCCCTGGCCGAGCGTGATCGCTGGCTGGTGCTGAACAAGTGCGACCAGATCCTTGAAGAAGAGCACGAAGAGCGCGTCAAGGAAATCGTTGATCGTCTGGAATGGACTGGCCCGGTTTACGTGATTTCGGCTATCGCCAAGATCGGTACCGAGCGTCTGTGCCACGACATCATGCGTTACATGGAAGATCGTGCCGATCGCCTTGCTGCCGATCCGGCATACAAGGAAGAGCTGGCCGACCTCGATCAACGCATCGAAGACGAAGCTCGCGCCCAGTTGCAGGCGCTGGACGACAAGCGTGCCCTGCGCCGCAGCGGCGTGAAGTCGGTTCACGACATCGGCGACGATGATTGGGACGAAGAAGATGTAGATGACGAAGACGGTCCGGAAATCATTTACGTGCGTGACTGATCCGTTGCGATAAACTTGAACGCCGCTCAATCGAGCGGCGTTTTAGTATCTGGAAATCGATCGTTGGTAAGGCATAGCCACGAATAACGTCACGGGCGGCGCTGGGTCGCGCTGCCCTCAAGCTAAGGTTGAAGATGATGCGGAGCAAGGTGACAGGTGCGCAGCGTTGGGTCGTGAAGATCGGCAGCGCTTTGCTGACAGCAGATGGCAAAGGGCTGGATCGCGCGGCTATGAGTGTCTGGGTTGAGCAAATGGTGGCGCTGCATGAAGCGGGCGTCGAGCTGGTGTTGGTGTCCTCCGGGGCAGTGGCGGCCGGTATGAGCCGTTTGGGCTGGACCGCGCGACCCAGCGCGATGCACGAGCTCCAGGCGGCCGCCGCTATCGGTCAGATGGGTTTAGTGCAGGCATGGGAATCAAGCTTCGCCGAGCATGGCCGGCACACGGCGCAAATTCTCCTGACTCACGACGACTTGTCCGACCGCAAGCGCTACCTCAATGCCCGTAGCACCTTGCGTGCGCTGGTCGAGCTGAAAGTCATTCCGGTGATCAACGAAAACGACACCGTGGTGACTGACGAAATCCGTTTTGGCGACAACGACACGCTGGCGGCGCTGGTGGCCAACCTGGTCGAAGCGGATCTGCTGGTGATCCTTACCGATCGCGACGGCATGTTCGACGCCGATCCGCGCAACAATCCGGATGCGCAGCTGATCTACGAAGCGCGCGCCGATGATCCGAGTCTCGATGCGGTCGCCGGCGGTACCGGCGGTGCGTTGGGGCGTGGCGGCATGCAGACCAAGCTGCGCGCGGCGCGTCTGGCGGCGCGTTCCGGTGCGCACACCATCATCGTTGGCGGGCGTCTCGAGCGCGTGCTTGATCGCCTGAAAGCGGGCGAGCGCATCGGCACCTTGCTGTCGCCTGAGCGCGGCATGCTCGCGGCGCGTAAACAGTGGCTGGCTGGGCATCTGCAAACGCGCGGCACGCTGGTGCTGGACGATGGTGCGGTGTCGGCGTTGTCCAAAGGCAACAAAAGCCTGCTGCCAGTCGGCGTGAAACTGGTGCAGGGTAGCTTCCGTCGCGGTGAGATGGTGGTGTGCGTGGCGCCGGACGGTCGTGAGATCGCTCGTGGCCTGGCCAACTACAGCGCGCTGGAAGCACAAAAAATCATCGGTCAGTCGTCGGATGCGATTGTCGGTTTGCTCGGTTACATGGCGGAGCCAGAACTGGTTCACCGTGACAACCTGATCCTGGTGTAAGGAAAACTCGATGCGTTTAGCAAAAGGATTGTTGGGCCTGCTGATGGCGATGCCATTGCTGGCCTCGGCCGAAGAAATCGGTCAGGTGTCGACAGTGTTCAAATTCGTCGGCCCGAACGACCGGATCGTGGTCGAAGCGTTTGATGATCCGAAGGTCGAAGGCGTGACCTGCTACCTGTCGCGCGCCAAGACTGGCGGGGTGAAGGGTGGTTTGGGTCTGGCTGAAGATCGCGCGGAAGCATCGATCGCCTGTCGTCAGGTCGGGCCGATCAAGTTCAATGGCGATCTGAAGGATGGCGATGAGGTGTTCAAGGAGCGCACGTCGCTGGTGTTCAAGACCATGCAGGTGGTGCGTTTCCTCGACAAGAAGCGCAATACGCTGGTGTACCTGGTCTATAGCGATCGCCTGATCGAAGGCAGCCCGCAGAATGCTGTTACAGCGATCCCGATCCTGCCATGGGTGCCCGTCCAGCAATAACCCCGCAGATACCAATGTGGGAGCGAGCCTGCTCGCGAAGAGGTCGTGTCAGTCGATAGAGCTATCAACTGGCAGATCGCATTCGCGAGCAGGCTCGCTCCCACTTTTTTTTGCGCTGGATTTGTTAAATCACAGGCAATAAAAAACCGACCCTAAGGCCGGTTTTTTAATGACTACGTCGATTAAGCAGCTTCTTTCAGCGCTTTAACGTGGCCATTCAGACGGCTCTTATGACGAGCAGCCTTGTTCTTGTGGATGATGCCTTTATCGGCCATACGGTCGATAACTGGCACAGCCAGAACGTATGCAGCTTGAGCTTTTTCAGCGTCTTTTGCGTCAATGGCTTTAACTACATTCTTGATGTAGGTGCGAACCATGGAACGCAGGCTGGCGTTGTGGCTGCGACGCTTCTCAGCCTGTTTTGCACGTTTTTTGGCGGAAGGTGAGTTGGCCACCGTCGAGCTCCTCGAAAGACTTTTTAGGAAATAGCAAACAAAATAGGCCGCGAATCATGCCGATGAAGAGAAGTCTTGTCAAGGGCACTTGAATCGTTCCGCTAAGTGGTAGGTATAAAGAGGCGGGATATTTATTTCCGGCGCTTGACCTGTAAACTCGCGAGCTTTGGCTCTGTGCTGCTGCGGCGCGGAGTATCGCATAAGTAGGCGCTTAATTCGCCTGCTGTTTATCGACAGGCACAAATTCCCTCAATGAATCTGCTCAAATCGTTGGCCGCCGTTAGCTCTATCACGATGCTTTCCCGGATTCTGGGTTTTGTTCGTGACACGCTCATCGCCCGCACATTCGGCGCCGGGATGGCGACAGACGCCTTCTTTATCGCCTTCAAACTGCCCAATCTGCTGCGAAGAATTTTTGCCGAGGGCGCTTTCTCCCAGGCATTTGTGCCAATTCTGGCCGAATACAAAAGTCAGCAGGGCGAAGAGGCGACCCGTACCTTCATTGCTTATGTGTCGGGCCTGCTGACGCTGGTACTGGCGATCGTCACGGCGCTGGGCATGATCGCGGCGCCTTGGGTGATCTGGGCCACGGCGCCCGGTTTCACCGATACGCCGGAAAAATTCCAGCTCACCTCTGATCTGTTGCGGGTGACGTTCCCCTATATATTGCTGATCTCGCTGTCATCGCTGGCCGGCGCGATCCTCAATACCTGGAACCGTTTCTCGGTGCCCGCATTTGTGCCGACCTTGCTTAACGTCAGCATGATCGTGTTCTCGCTGTTCCTCACGCCGTACTTCGATCCGCCGGTCATGGCCCTTGGCTGGGCGGTGTTGGTTGGTGGTCTGGCGCAGCTGCTCTATCAACTGCCGCACCTGAAAAAGATCGGCATGCTGGTGCTGCCGCGTCTGAACCTGCGCGATACCGGCGTGTGGCGGGTGATGAAGCAGATGCTGCCGGCCATCCTTGGCGTCTCGGTCAGCCAGATTTCGCTGATCATCAACACTATCTTCGCCTCGTTTCTGGTCGCAGGTTCGGTGTCGTGGATGTACTACGCCGACCGTTTGATGGAGTTGCCATCCGGCGTACTTGGCGTGGCGTTGGGCACGATTTTGCTGCCGACATTGGCAAAAACCTATGCGAGCAAGGATCGTCACGAGTATTCGCGGATTCTCGATTGGGGCCTGCGTCTGTGCTTTGTGCTGGTGCTGCCGTGCTCGCTGGCGTTGGGGATTCTCGCCGAGCCGCTGACCGTGTCGCTGTTCCAGTACGGTCAGTTCAGTGGCTTCGACGCAGAAATGACTCAACGTGCGCTGATTGCTTATTCTGTCGGCCTGCTCGGGATTATCGTGATCAAAGTGCTGGCGCCGGGCTTTTATGCGCAACAGAACATCCGGACCCCGGTGAAAATCGCAATTTTCACTTTGGTGGTTACCCAGCTGTTCAACCTGGTATTGATCGGCCCGCTGGCTCACGCCGGTCTGGCCTTGGCCATCAGTGCGGGTGCCTGCCTCAACGCCGGGCTGCTGTTCTATCAACTGCGCAAGCAGCAGATGTATCAGCCGCAGCCAGGTTGGGCCAAGTTCGGTTTCAAACTGGTGGTGGCGGTGGCGGTGATGTCCGTGGTGCTGTTGATCGGCATGCATTTCATGCCGCCATGGGATCAAGGGCACATGCTTGAGCGCTTCCTGCGTCTGGGCGCCTTGGTCGCGGCGGGCGTGGTGTCCTATTTCGGTATGTTGCTGCTGCTCGGTTTCCGCCTGCGCGACTTCAATCGCAAGGCCTTGAGCTAAGGTTTTTCTCTTTATGGATGGGCGCGGGCCGGCAGTTTTGTCGGCTCGTTCACTTTGCGTTACGGTGTTGCCTGTCGTCGGCCGTCGGGTGTGGTTATAATCGACCACTTTATGAGCAAGAAGCGCGTTATGCAGCTGGTTCGAGGCCTCCACAACTTGCGCCCCCAGCATCGGGGCTGCGTCGCCACTATTGGCAACTTTGACGGTGTTCACCGTGGTCACCAGGCTATCCTGGCCCGACTGCGTGAGCGTGCGCTCGAGTTGGGCGTACCCAGCTGCGTGGTGATTTTCGAGCCGCAGCCACGGGAATTCTTTGCCCCCGAGACCGCGCCGGCACGTCTGGCCCGGTTGCGCGACAAGCTGCAACTGCTGGCCGCCGAAGGCGTCGACCGGGTGTTGTGCCTGGCGTTCAATCAGCGCTTGAGCAAACTCAGCGCCAGTGAGTTCGTCGACACCATCCTTGTGGATGGCCTCGGCGTGCAGCATCTGGAAGTCGGTGACGATTTCCGCTTTGGCTGCGACCGCCTCGGTGATTTCGATTTCCTGATGCAGGCCGGGCAGGTTCACGGTTTTACCGTCGAAGCGGCGCAAACCGTCGAGCTGGACGGCATTCGCGTCAGCAGCACGCAAGTGCGCAATGCCTTGGCCGCCGCCGATTTTGCCTTGGCCGAACGTTTGCTCGGTCGCCCGTACCGGATCGCCGGTCGCGTGCTGCATGGCCAAAAACTGGCCCGGCAATTGGGCACGCCCACTGCCAACATTCAACTCAAGCGTCGTCGCGTGCCGTTCACCGGGGTCTATCTGGTGGATGTCGATATCGACGGCAAGACCTGGCCCGGCGTCGCCAATATCGGCGTGCGGCCTACGGTACAAGGTGATGGCAAGGCCCACCTTGAAGTCCATCTTTTAGATTTTGCCGGCGATCTGTATGACCGGCGTTTGACGGTGGTTTTCCACCAAAAGCTGCGTGAAGAGCAGCGCTTCGCCTCCCTGGAGGCATTGAAAACGGCGATCAATGCGGATGTCGCCACCGCCCGTGCACTAGCCGCACCTAGCGCCCATCGCTAATGAAGAGCCTTAAATGACCGACTATAAAGCCACGCTTAACCTTCCGGACACCGCCTTCCCAATGAAGGCCGGCCTGCCACAGCGCGAACCGCAGATTCTGCAGCGCTGGGACAGTATTGGCCTGTACGGAAAGTTGCGCGAGATTGGCAAGGATCGTCCGAAGTTCGTTCTGCATGACGGCCCTCCGTATGCCAACGGCACGATCCACATCGGTCACGCACTGAACAAGATTCTCAAGGACATGATCATCCGCTCGAAGACCCTGTCGGGCTTCGACGCGCCGTATGTTCCGGGTTGGGACTGCCATGGCCTGCCGATCGAGCACAAGGTTGAAGTGACCCACGGCAAAAATCTGGGCGCGGACAAGACCCGCGAACTGTGCCGTGCCTACGCCACCGAGCAGATCGAAGGGCAGAAGTCCGAATTCATCCGTCTCGGCGTGCTGGGCGACTGGGCCAACCCGTACAAGACCATGGATTTCAAGAACGAGGCCGGTGAAATCCGTGCCCTCGCGGAAATCGTCAAGGGCGGTTTCGTGTTCAAGGGCCTCAAGCCTGTGAACTGGTGCTTCGACTGCGGTTCGGCCTTGGCCGAAGCGGAAGTCGAGTACGAGAACAAAAAGTCCTCGACCATCGACGTTGCGTTCCCGATCGCTGACGAAGCCAAACTGGCTGCCGCGTTCGGTCTGCCATCGTTGAGCAAACCTGCCTCGATCGTGATCTGGACCACCACCCCATGAAACCATCCCGGCCAACCAGGCACTGAACGTTCACCCGGAATTCAACTACGCACTGGTGGATGTCGGCGACAAGCTGCTGGTGCTGGCTGAAGAGCTGGTTGAAGCCTGCCTGGCGCGCTACGGCATCGAAGGTTCGGTCATCGCGACCACCACCGGTAAAGAGCTGGAGCTGATCAACTTCCGTCACCCGTTCTACGACCGTCTGTCGCCGGTGTACCTGGCTGACTACGTTGAACTGGGCGCTGGCACCGGCGTGGTTCACTCCGCTCCGGCTTACGGCGTAGACGACTTCGTGACCTGCAAAAAATACGGCATGGTCAACGACGACATCCTCAATCCAGTGCAAAGCAACGGCGTTTACGTGCCGTCGCTGGAATTCTTCGGCGGCCAGTTCATCTGGAAGGCCAACCCGGCCATCGTCGACAAGCTGACCGAAGTCGGTGCGCTGATGCACACCACCGTCATCGAACACAGCTACATGCACTGCTGGCGCCACAAGACTCCGCTGATCTACCGCGCCACCGCGCAGTGGTTCATCGGCATGGACAAAGAGCCAACCAGCGGCGACACCCTGCGTGTACGTTCGCTCAAAGCCATCGAAAACACCAAGTTCGTGCCGGCCTGGGGCCAGGCGCGTCTGCACTCGATGATCGCCAACCGTCCTGACTGGTGCATCTCGCGTCAACGTAACTGGGGCGTGCCGATCCCGTTCTTCCTGAACAAGGAAAGCGGCGAACTGCACCCACGTACCGTTGAGCTGATGGAAGAAGTCGCCAAACGCGTTGAAGTCGAAGGCATCGAAGCCTGGTTCAAGATGGACGCTGCCGAGCTGCTCGGCGACGAAGCGCCGCTGTACGACAAGATCAGCGACACCCTCGACGTCTGGTTCGATTCGGGCACCACGCACTGGCACGTCCTGCGCGGTTCGCACCCGATGGGTCACGAGAGCGGCCCGCGCGCCGATCTGTACCTGGAAGGTTCTGACCAACACCGTGGCTGGTTCCACTCGTCGCTGCTGACCGGTTGCGCCATCGACAATCACGCGCCGTACCGCGAACTGCTGACTCACGGTTTCACCGTCGATGAAGCCGGCCGCAAAATGTCCAAATCGCTGGGCAACGTGATTGCGCCGCAGAAAGTCAACGACACCCTGGGCGCCGACATCATGCGTCTGTGGGTGGCTTCGACTGACTACTCCGGCGAGATGGCGGTTTCCGATCAGATCCTGCAACGCAGTGCGGACGCCTATCGTCGTATCCGTAACACCGCGCGCTTCCTGCTCTCGAACCTGAGCGGTTTCAACCCGGCCACCGACATCCTGCCGGCTGAAGAAATGCTCGCGCTGGATCGTTGGGCGGTCGACCGCACCTTGCTGCTGCAACGCGAGCTGCAAGAGCACTACGGCGAATACCGTTTCTGGAACGTCTACTCGAAGATCCACAACTTCTGCGTGCAGGAGCTGGGCGGTTTCTACCTCGACATCATCAAGGACCGTCAGTACACCACTGGCGCCAACAGCAAGGCTCGCCGTTCGGCGCAAACCGCGCTGTTCCACATCTCCGAAGCGCTGGTGCGCTGGATCGCGCCGATCCTCGCTTTCACCGCCGACGAACTGTGGGAATACCTGCCGGGCGAGCGTAACGAATCGGTCATGCTCAACACCTGGTACGAAGGCCTGACCGAACTGCCAGCTGACGTTGAACTGGGCCGCGACTACTGGGAACGCGTGATGGCGGTCAAAGTAGCGGTCAACAAAGAAATGGAAATCCAGCGCGCAGCGAAAGCCGTCGGTGGCAACCTGCAAGCCGAAGTGACGCTGTACGCCGAAGACGCCCTGAGCGCCGATCTGGCCAAGCTGAGCAACGAACTGCGCTTTGTCCTGATCACTTCGACCGCCAGTGTTGCGCCTTTTGTCAGCGCACCTGAAGACGCGGTCGTGACTGAAGTCAGCGGCCTTAAGCTGAAGATCGTCAAATCGGCCTTCCCGAAGTGCGCCCGTTGCTGGCACTGCCGTGAAGACGTTGGCGTGAACCCGGAGCATCCGGAAATTTGCGGTCGTTGCGTCGACAACATCAGCGGCGCTGGCGAGGTTCGTCACTATGCCTAATGCCGTTGGCCGTTTCGGACGGTTGAGCTGGCTCTGGTTGAGTTTGCTGGTTCTGGTCATTGACCAGGCCAGCAAGTTTTACTTCGAAGGCAAGCTCGAAATGTTCCAGCAGATCGTGATCATTCCTGATTACTTCAGCTGGACGCTGGCGTACAACACCGGCGCTGCCTTCAGCTTCCTCGCGGACAGCTCCGGCTGGCAGCGCTGGCTGTTTGCCCTGATCGCCATTGTGGTCAGTGCGGTGCTGGTGGTCTGGCTCAAGCGCCTGGGCCGCAATGAAACCTGGCTGGCCGTCGCTTTGGCGCTGGTGCTGGGTGGCGCGCTGGGCAATCTGTACGACCGCATTGCCTTGGGCCATGTGATCGATTTCATTCTGGTGCACTGGCAGAACCGCTGGTACTTCCCGGCGTTCAACTTCGCCGACAGCGCGATTACCGTTGGCGCGGTGATGCTGGCACTGGACATGTTCAAAACCAAGAAAACCGAAGAGGCCGTTCATGACTGAACAGGTATTGGCTGAGCAACGCATCGGCCAGAACACGGAAGTCACTTTGCACTTTGCATTGCGCCTGGAGAACGGCGACACCGTCGACAGCACGTTCGACAAAGCCCCGGCGACCTTCAAGGTCGGCGACGGCAACCTGCTGCCGGGTTTCGAAGCGGCGCTGTTCGGCTTCAAGGCCGGCGACAAGCGCACGCTGACCGTCGAGCCGGAAAACGCTTTCGGCCAGCCGAACCCGCAGAACGTGCAGATCATCCCGCGTTCGCAGTTCGTCGACATGGAGCTGTCACCGGGTTTGCTGGTGATCTTCAACGATGCGGCCAATACTGAGCTGCCGGGCGTGGTGAAAGAATTCGACGACACGCAAGTGACCATCGACTTCAACCACCCGCTTGCAGGCAAGACGCTGACCTTTGACGTGGAAATCATTTCCGTTAAAGCGCTATAACTGACCGCACGCGGTCAAAAATGTGGGAGCGGGCTTGCTCGCGAATGCTGACTGACATTCAACCTGGATGTTGTCTGACACACCGCTTTCGCGAGCAAGCCCGCTCCCACATTAGATTTTTGCTGTTTTTGAGCTCTGTGCTCGATCAGCAGGACGTACCTATATTTCGCGCGCAAGACACGAGGCACAGCATGCAAATCAAACTCGCCAATCCCCGTGGCTTCTGCGCCGGTGTGGACCGGGCGATCGAAATCGTCAACCGCGCCCTGGAAGTCTTCGGGCCACCGATCTACGTGCGCCATGAAGTGGTGCACAACAAGTTCGTCGTTGAAGACCTGCGCAGTCGTGGCGCGATTTTCGTCGAAGAACTGGATCAGGTGCCGGACGACGTCATCGTCATTTTCAGTGCCCACGGTGTTTCCCAGGCCGTGCGTACCGAAGCCGCTGGCCGTGGCCTGAAAGTCTTCGACGCCACGTGTCCGCTGGTGACCAAGGTGCACATCGAAGTCGCGAAATACAGCCGCGATGGTCGTGAGTGCATCCTGATCGGCCACGCCGGTCACCCGGAAGTCGAAGGCACAATGGGCCAGTACGACGCCAGCAATGGCGGCGCGATCTACCTCGTTGAAGACGAAAAAGACGTCGTCGAATTGCAGGTGCATAACCCGGAAAAACTGGCTTTCGTCACCCAGACCACGCTGTCGATGGACGACACCAGTCGCGTCATTGATGCCTTGCGCACACGCTTCCCGGCTATCGGCGGCCCGCGCAAGGACGACATCTGTTACGCCACGCAAAACCGTCAGGACGCGGTCAAGCAACTGGCCGACGAGTGCGACGTGGTTCTGGTAGTCGGCAGCCCGAACAGTTCCAACTCCAACCGCTTGCGCGAACTGGCCGAGCGCATGGCCACCCCGGCCTACCTGATCGACGGCGCCGAAGATCTGCAAGAGAGCTGGTTCGACGGTGTCGAGCGTATCGGCATCACCGCTGGTGCCTCAGCACCGGAAGTGCTGGTGCGTGGCGTGATTCAGCAACTGCAAGCCTGGGGCGCGACCGGCGCCGATGAGCTGGCCGGGCGCGAAGAGAACATCACGTTCTCGATGCCGAAAGAGCTGCGCGTTCGTTCGATCTGACGTTTTTGGGTTTCTGACACAACGCCTGTTCAGCGCTTTTGCTGCTCAGGCGCACGCGACCGGTCGCCGCCAGTACCACTTGGCGCTGGCTGACCGGCTCGTGAGCCGAGCAAATATGTAATGTCCCTGCCTGAAACGCCCGCCCGGGCATCAGCGGTTGTCCCAGACTGCTGAAGCGCACGTATCGACTCACTGATCGATTACCGACAATCGGCACCCTCGCGTCACTCGCACGTTCTGCCAACAAGGGATTGCTGCTGTCCGCAGATCCTCTGCCGCTGATATCCACAATGATCCGCCAGCCCTGACTCCAGTCACCGTTGATGCCATGAATCACCACGCTCTGATTGCGCGTGATGGCCAGGCTGCGTGCGTTGCGAATACCGTCGAGCAGCGACTGCGCGGCCAGATCCCGCTGGTTCGATTCGCGCAGCGTTGCGAACGCCGGATTGACCAACAGCAGAACAATTGCGCCGATCGCCAGTCCCATAAGCAGTTCTATCAGGCTGAAACCGTGTTGCGTCATGAAAACTCCCTCCGTGGAGTGTGATGAGCGGCGCGATCCTTACGCCGCGCAGGGCAAATCAACCGACGCGGGTCGGTTGAATGTTCTAGCGTGTAGAAGCAGGTATAGCCGACGGCAACGGAGGGCATCGATGGATCTTCGTACAAAAGGTTTCACGCTGATCGAGTTGCTGGTGGCGATGGCGATCTTCGTGTTGCTCATCACACTTGCCGTGCCGGCGTTCACCAAGTCGATCCAGAGCAGCAAGGCCGATACCGAAATGGGCGATCTGCAACGGGCAATCAATTTTGCCCGGCTTGAAGCGATTGATCGTGGCGTGACCACTCGCTTGCGCCCGAGCGCCGGCGGCAGCGTCTGGATGGGTGAATTGGCGGTTTACGACAGTACTGGCACGCCGGCGAATGTATTGCGGGTTGTTCCAGCGATGAGCAGCGGCGCCACTCTGGCGCTACCCTCTGGATTGACCGCGCTGGATTTCAACAATCTCGGCGGTCTGGCGGCACCGTCCACGGCGGTGGTCATCAGTTACACGCTGGGCACGCAAAGCAGGACGCTGAACGTGTGTTTGAACGGACGAATTCAATTGGGTGGAATTTGCGGATGAGGGCAGGGAGTCAACACGCACAGGAGGGCATGACGCTGATCGAAGTGCTGGTCGCGTTGCTGATTCTGACCGTCGGGTTGTTGGGCGCGGCGGCGGTGCAACTGAATGCGCTGAAGTACACCGACAGCTCGCGGATGACCAGTCAGGCCAGTTTTATCGCCTATGACATGATGGATCGCATTCGCGCCAACTCCGGCGCCGACTACACCGTGACGCCGCCGACCTCGGGCAATCTCAGCGTCGCTCGCGATCAGGATCTCTACGATTTCACCACCAACATCATTGCTTTCGGCGGGCCCACCGCTACCGGCAGCATCACGCTCAATCAGCGGGTGTACACCATCACCATCAACTGGAGTGACGCGCGGGCCGCCAACACCGCCAGCGCGCCGCGCAGTTTCGTCCTCAGCAGCCGTGCGGCGGTTGATCCGGTGGCCACGCCATGAGGCGCGATAATCGGGGTTTCGGCCTGATCGAATTGCTTGTCGCCCTCGCGCTGGGTCTGATCATCGTGCTGGGTGTCGTGCAGATTTTCATCGCGGCGAAAAATACCTATGTCAGTCAGAACAGCGCCGCCGCGATACAGGAGGACGCGCGTTTTGTGCTGAGCAAAATGATTCAGGAAATCCGCATGGTGGGCATGTTCGGTTGCCTCGGCACGATTACCGATTCGAGCACGGCCGGGGATTTCAATGCCGCGCAGATCGCTCCGATCGGCTGGGATAACGCCAACCTCAAACTGACGCTGGTGACCGCCGATATCGGCAGCGGTGGTGGCACGCCGACCTGGACGGTGCTCTCCGATTGCCGCAACAGCGCCACGGCGTATACCGGTTTACGAGCGGCGGCGACCGGACAGATTGCCTTTCCGATTCGCCGATTGATCTACAGCTTCAGCAACAACCAGATACTCATGGGCACCGGCAGCGGCACGCCGACCCAGCAGGTGCTGGTGAACAACGTCAGTGCTTTCACCGTTACCTTCGGCCTGGCGAGTTCTGCGACCGATGTGGCCGCTTCAACTTACAGCGCCAACCCTAGCGATCCGGCACGCATCCGCAGTGTGCGCCTGAGCCTGACCCTGCTCGACCCCAACAGCCGGGTCGCCCCACAAACCTTCAACGTGGTTGCCGCTTTGCGCAACCGCTTGCAGTGAGGGCCAGGGTAATGCGGATTTCTCTGCACAACAGGAAGGCCCAGCGCGGCATGGCGTTGCTGGTCAGTCTGGTGTTTTTGTTGCTGCTGACGCTGATTGGTTTGTCGTCGATGCAGAGCGCCAACCTGCAGGAAAAAATGGCCGGTAGTGTGAGTTTGCGTAATCAGTCGTTTCAGACTGCGGAAGCGGCGTTGCGGGTGGGGGAAAGCGCGGTGCAGCTCGATACTTACACCTTGGCGGTGTGCAGCGGCACGACGCAATGCGCGCCGCCGGCGGAATCTTCGGTGGTCAGTGCGGCAGGGCTCAATTCCACCTCGGGCGTGACGTGGATCGCGACCGGAAATGGTTTCTATGGTGTGCAAAACATTGGCACCACACTCACGGCGGTGAACGTGCCGAGCAATACCTCGGCAACGTTGTATCGGGTTACTGCGGTCGGCATCGCCGGCACTTCGCGCAGCGTGGTGGAGAGTGTTTATGCGAAGTATTGAGCGCTATGGATCGCTGCTGCTCGGCCTGTTGCTGAGCTTTTATCTGACGGCACCGGCGTATGCGTTCACGCCGTCGGATTCGCCGTTGTTGAGCGCTGCAGCGGTTCCGCCAAACGTGATGCTGTTGATCGATGATTCGGGGAGCATGAACAGCATCATTTATGCGTCCGGTTTCAACCCCGCCGACAATCCCACACCCGCACGACAATGCAACGCCTTGCTCGGCTTGTGTCTGAGTTCGACAGCGATCACCGGTGACACGATCTTTCTGTCGAGCCTGCCGACATCCGGCTGTTCCGGTGGCGCCTATGCGTTCTACAACAACAGCATCGCGCCGCTGTGCCTGAAACTGCCGGATCCCGTGGGCAGCGGCAACACGCGTTATTCGGGCGATTACATTTCTTACGTGGTCAGTCTGGCCATCAACAACGGCACCCGCGATTTCACCACCGGGGCGATTCCCAACGATTACCGGATCAACGTGGCGCGCAACGTGTCGACGGCACTGGTGACCAGCAACCGCACCTTGCGAATGGGTCTGTCGACCTTCAATCCGGCCACCAGCAACAACTCCGGCAATGGCGGGTACATCGCGCGATCGATCAGCGATCTGGCACCGGTCTCCGGCAGCGTGACTCAGGCCCAGGCGGATACCAACTACAACGCGCTCATCTCATCGATCAACGCTTTGAGCGCCGTGGCCAACACGCCCTTGGCGGAAACCTATTACGAGATCACCCGCTATATGCGCGGCATGGCGCCGTACTACAACAGCACGCCAACGACCTACACCAGCCCGATTCAGTATCGCTGCCAGAAAAACTACGGCGTGGTGATCACCGATGGTTTGCCGACGTTTGACCGAACCTTCCCGACCAACGACCCGCTGGGCGGCAGCCGATTGCCGAACTGGGATGGCGTCAATAATGACGGCAATAACCTCAATGGCGACAATGAGGGCGACACGCTGTATCTGGACGACATCGCCAAATTCGCCTTCGACATCGACATGCGTTCGACCGGCACCGACGCGGCGGGCAAGAGCTGGAACGCGGTGGATTTTCCCAAGCAGAACATGAACACCTACACAGTCGGTTTCACAGCGGCCAACGACATGTTGTCGGATGCGGCCAGTTATGGGCAGGGCAAGTATTATCAGGCGACGGACAGCACGGGGCTGAATGCGGCGCTGTCGTCGGCGTTGAGTGATATCACTTCCAAGGCGGGCTCCGGCGGCAGCGGCGTCGCCAGCGGCACCACGCTGGCGAGCGGCACCAGCTATTTCCAGACCAGTTACGACCCCAAGGATTGGCGCGGCACCATCAAGTCTTTCGGCTTCACGTCTTCCGGGGCGGTGAATACGTCGACCACGCTTTGGACGACTGATACGACCATCGTGCCCGGAACGACTGCGCCGACTTACCAATCCTGGAACACCGCAAGCAATGCCGCCGTAACACTGGCTTACGGCAACTTTTCCCCAGCGCAACAAAACCCGCTCAGTCAGAGTCTGCCCACCGGAATCACCGGCAATGATCTGGTGGAGTGGAGCAAAGGCACCAACAAAACCGGGCTCAAGGTTCGCAACGTATTACTCGGCGACATCATCAATTCGCCATTGGTGCTGGCGGCCCCCACGGACAAGACCGCTGCCGACTTGTCCGGCGATAGCACTTATAGCGCTTATCTGACGACCAAAGCCGCGAACATGAACGCCAATCTGGTGGTGAATGCCAACGACGGATTCGTCAACATCATCAACTCGGCCAATGGCACCCGGCGCTACGCCTACATGCCATCCAGTGTGTTGCCGTCGCTACGGCTGATTGCTGATCCGACCTACATCAATGGCGTCAGCCACAAGTTTCTCGTCGACGGGCAAGTCGGAGTGTTCGACGCGCAGTCCGGCACCTCATGGAAAACCCTGGCCATTGGAGGCACCGGTGCCGGGGGAAAAACGTTTTACGGGCTGCAACTATTTGATGCTTCTGCGGGGAATGTGATCAAGGCGTTATGGGAGGTCAGTGCGCCGACCACCGCCAACAGCGCCAACGCTTTTAATGATCTGGGTTACGCCTACGCCCGACCAGAAGTGGCACGCTTGGCCGACGGGCGCTGGGCGGCGTTTATTTCCAACGGTTACGGCAGCAATTCTGGTGTGGCCGCGCTGTATGTGCTGGATGTACGCGACGGCTCGCTGATCAAGAAAATCGTCATCGACAGCACGGAAACCACCAACGGTTTGTCCTCGGTGAAGCTCAAGGTCAACTCTTCCAATGTCGTGCAGGCCGCGTACGGCGGTGACTTGAAAGGGCGTCTGTGGAAATTCGACCTGAGTGCGACGTCGACCGACAGTTGGGGCGTGGCGTTTTCCGGCAAACCGTTGTTCACCACGGCGGGCGGCGCGACTCAGCCGATCACCGCGCAACCGTTACTGGCGGACAACTCAGTCGGCGGCAAACAGATTTTCTTCGGCACCGGAAAATTCAACGAAACGGCCGACAAAACCAACAAGGATTTGCAGGCGTTCTACTCGGTGTGGGATGCCGATGGCGGTTCCGGGCAATTGACCGTCAGCAGTTTGCAGGCGCAGGCAGTCACGGGCGTGTTCTCGGGCAGTACCGGGCAATTCGTGACCACCTCGCAGAATGACACGACGTACCCGGCGGAGAAGGGCTGGTATTTGCCCTTGGTGTATAACAACGCGCTGACCGGCGAGCGGGTGATCAATCAGGCCAGTCTGGTGCTGGGGCGAATCATTTTTACCACCGCCAGCATCGATACCACTGATCCCTGCTCTAGTTTCGGCACCGGCAAACTGGTCGAACTCGATGCGTTCAGCGGTAAGATGCTCAACTACGCGGTGCTCGATACCAACGCCGATGGCGTGGTCGACAGCAACGACACGATTTCCAGTGGCGTGGTGTTCACCGGCGGTATTCCGACCCTGAACGCCATCGTCAACGGCGCAACCCGCAAGATCGTGAACGACTCCAGTGGCGGCATCACCACACTGGTGGAAAAACCCGGCGGCGGCAGCCGTCGTATCATGTGGCGACAAATACAGTAAGTGAGAGTTTGAGGCATGCGCAGATCCAACCGCGGATTCACCCTGATCGAAATCATGATCGTGATTGCGATTATCGGGATCGTCATCACCATCGCCGCACCGAGCTACACCGAGTACCTGAAAAAGGGCCGCCGCGCTGAAGTGGTGTCGTTACTCTCGGAGCAGGCGCAGTCCCTCGAACGCTTCTACACCAAGAACAATGTCTACACCGGCATCACCGGGCTCAGCACGGGCAATGATTTCTACACCATCACCCCGACCATCGCTGATCAGACTTTCCTGCTGACCGCGACCCGTAAAACCGGTACGACCATGGCCACCGACAAGTGCGGGGATTTCACCCTGACCAACACCGGTGTCAGAAGCATGAACAACGCGACCACCGGGTTGACCACCAAGGATTGCTGGGGCCGCTGAGGCGCTTTCTTTCGGGCGCCTTTTGCGCCCACTGTCTTTTTTACGGTTGGATCAAACATGACCAGGCAACAACAAGTGGTGATAGTCGGCGGCGGGGTGATTGGCCTGCTGACCGCCTACAACCTCGCCTCCGAAGTGCGCAGCGTGGTGCTGCTCGATCGTTCGAACCTCGGCCAGGAATCGTCCTGGGCGGGCGGCGGTATCGTTTCGCCGTTGTACCCGTGGCGCTACAGCCCGGCAGTCACCGCGCTGGCGCACTGGTCGCAGGATTTTTATCCACAGCTTGGCGAGCGTCTGTTTGCTGATACCGGGGTTGATCCTGAAGTCCACACCACCGGCCTGTACTGGCTGGATCTTGACGATGAAGCCGAAGCGCTGGCCTGGGCGAAGCGTGAAAACCGGCCGCTGCGGGCTGTGGATATCTCGGCAGCGCACGACGCGGTGCCGGTACTCGGCGGTGGATTTTCCCGCGCGATCTACATGGCTGACGTCGCCAACGTGCGTAATCCGCGCTTGGTGAAGTCGTTGAAAGCGGCGCTGCAAGCGATGCCGAACGTGACGATTCATGAGCAGTGCGAAGTCAGCGGGTTTGTTCGTGAAGGTGGGCAGGTCATCGGCGTCGAAACCTCCGGCGGCGTGATCAAGGGTGATCAGGTCGTGCTGACGGCGGGTGCATGGAGCGGTGATCTGCTCAAGACGCTGGATCTGACACTGCCGGTCGAACCGGTGAAAGGGCAGATGATTCTCTACAAGTGCGCGGCGGATTTCTTGCCGAGCATGGTGCTGGCCAAGGGGCGGTACGCGATTCCGCGGCGTGACGGGCATATTCTGATTGGCAGCACGCTGGAGCATGAAGGCTACGACAAAACGCCGACCGATGTGGCGCTGGAGAGCCTCAAGGCTTCAGCGGTCGAGCTGATTCCGGCGCTGGCGGATGCCGAAGTGGTCGGGCATTGGGCGGGGCTGCGCCCGGGTTCGCCGGAAGGGATTCCGTACATTGGCCGGGTGCCGGGGTATGAAGGGTTGTGGCTGAACTGCGGGCATTACCGTAACGGATTGGTGCTGGCGCCGGCGTCGTGTCAGTTGTTTGCAGATGTGATGTTGGGTCGTGCGCCGATTATTGATCCGGCGCCTTATGCGCCTGCGGGCCGCATCTAAAGCAAGATCAAAAGATCGCAGCCTTCGGCAGCTCCTACCTTGGAATGCGTTTCCTGTAGGAGCTGCCGAAGGCTGCGATCTTTTGCGATCTAATCCAGACCCAATTTCTTCAGCCGATAGCGCATCGACCAAAACGAAAGATTCAATCGGATTGGTGCTGGCGCCTTATGCGCCTGCGGGCCGCATTTAAAGCAAGATCAAAAGATCGCAGCCTTCGGCAGCTCCTACCTTGGAATGCGTTTCCTGTAGGAGCTGCCGCAGGCTGCGATCTTTTGCGATCTAATCCAGACCAAGTTTTTTCAGTCTGTACCGCATCGACCGAAACGAAAGACTCAAGCGCTGCGCCGCCGCCGTGCGATTCCAGCGCGTTTCCTCCAGCGCCTGCAAAATCAGCTTCCGCTCAACGTTCTCCAGATAATCTTCAAGATTGTCGATCTGCGTCAGATCCGCAATCCCGCCTTCCGCCGCGCAATTACCCTCGCTCAGGCGTAAATCCCCAGCCTCGATCGTGCGGTTCTCGCACAAGGTGTGCGCGCGTTCGAGCACGTTTTCCAGCTCGCGCACATTCCCCGGAAAACGATAATTCTTCAGCGTCTCCAGCGCTTGTTCATGCAAGCGTGCCGCCGGTTGCCCGGTGTCCTTGGCCAGACGCTTGAGCATGTGCGCCGCCAACACTTCAATGTCATCGCGCCGTTCACGCAGAGACGGCACACGCAATTCAATGACATTGAGCCGGTAATACAGATCCTGCCGAAACCGCTCGGCAGCCACTTCCGCATCAAGATCCTTGTGCGTCGCGCAAAGAATCCGCACATCGACCACGGTTTCCTGCTGCCCACCGACGCTACGCACGGCTTTTTCCTGAATGGCGCGCAGCAGTTTCACCTGCATCGACAGCGGCAAGTCCGCCACTTCATCGAGAAACAAGGTGCCGCCATTTGCCGCCTGAAACAGTCCCGGCTTGTCTTCAACTGCGCCAGTAAAACTGCCTTTGCGATGGCCGAAAAACTCGCTTTCCATCAGTTCCGACGGAATCGCCCCGCAGTTCACCGGTACAAACGGCTGGCTCGCGCGTGGCCCTTGTTCGTGGATCAGTCGTGCGACCAGTTCTTTACCGCTTCCGGACTCACCGCTGATGTACACCGGCGCCTGACTGCGGGCGAGTTTGTCGATTTGCTTGCGCAAGCTACGCATCGGCAGGGAGTCACCGAGCAAACGTCGATCAATCGACGTGCACACGGCGCCCGCCACCGGCATGCGCAGCGCGGTGGCGACCAGTTCGCGCAAGCGGGTGAGATCCACCGGTTTGGTGAGGAAGTCGAACGCCCCGGCCTTCAGCGCATTGATCGCCGTTTCGAGGCTGCCGTAAGCGGTGATCATCGCCACCGGCAGTTGTGGATAACGTTGTTGAATGTGCTGCACCAGATCCAGCCCCGTGCCGTCGGGCAGGCGCATGTCGGTCAGGCACAGATCGAATTGCTCGCGCTGCAACAGCGCTTGGGCTTCAGCCAGATTACGCGCGCTGAAGGTGTCGAGTTTCATCCGTCCCAGGGTGATTTCCAGGAGTTCGCGGATATCCGGTTCGTCGTCGACGATGAGAATTTTTTGCCGTGGGCTCGTGTTCAACTTTGTTTCCGTCCGTGAGCAAAGGTGATGCGAAAGCAGCCGCCGCCTTGGCGTGGTTTGAAGTCTAGGCGCGCTTGGTTGCTTTCGCACAGCTCACGGGACAGATAAAGCCCAAGGCCGGTGCCCTGGCTGCTGGTGGTGAAGAACGGTTCGAACAGATGCGCCTGCTCATCGACGGGCACGCCGGGGCCGTTGTCCTGCACTTCGAGCACTGCCAGTTGGCTTTCGGTGTCGACAAACAACGCCAGCCAGACCTCGGCCTGCTCGTGCAGCAGGGCGCTGTGGCGCCAGCCATTACGCAGCAGATTGTCGAGAATTTGTGTGAGCTGCGCAGGATCCATCAGCGTGGTGAAATCCCCAGAGTTGATCCGCAGATGAATCTGTTGCTGTTCATTGGCCTGCTCGCGGCTTTCGTTGACGAAGTTTTCCAGCCACGGCTTGAGATCCAGCCGTTGCGGTGCGCTTTGCTGGCGGCGGGACAGTTGCAGGACGTTTTCGATGACTCGATTCATGCGTTTGGAGTGATCTTGAATGATCTGCGTCAGACGCCGGTCGGCGCCATCGAGTTCCTCGGATTCACCCAATAGCTGCGCGGCATGACTGATGGCGCCCAATGGATTGCGGATTTCGTGGGAGATGCCGGCGGTCAGTCGTCCAAGCGCGGCGAGTTTGAGTTGCTGCGCTTGTTGAGCGATTTGCGCGAGGTCTTCGAGAAACACCAGGGTTTGCTGGTTTGGGCTTTGTTCGAGGGCGATAAAGCTCGGCTGCAATTCCAGACCGTTGCCGGGAATCTTCAGACTTTGTGGGCGCAAGGTCGGGTTGTTCAGCCACAGTTGCAGGCGATCGACGAGGGCGGGCGAATAGTCGTCGATCAAATGGCCCTGAAGGTGTGTGCGCGCCAGCAAGGTCTGCGCGCTGTGATTGGCCAGTTGCACGCGGCGTTGCTCGTCGAGTACCAGAATGCCGGTGCGCATGCGTTGCAGGATCAGCGCATTGAGCGCCTCAAGCCCGACGACTTCACTGGCGCGTTGTTCGGCCAGGGTCTCGCTGACTTCAAGCCGACGAATCAACCCTTGCACCAGCAAAGCGGCGGCAAAGCACAGCGCGCCGAGGGTGCCGGCCTGCAGATAATCGTTGGCCGTGAGGGGATGGCTGAAACTCAGCAAAAAGCTCGAGCCGACGATGCCGAGCGCGCCTATGGCAGCAATCAGCAAACCGATGCGCCGGCGCAGCAAGGTGTTGCAGATCGCCACGGAAACGATCAGCAAGTTGCCGATGGCGCTGGCAACCCCGCCGGCGGCGTAGAACAAACCGCACAGCAGCAACACGTCGACCAGCGCCAGGCTGAACAACTGCGCCGGGCGCCGGGTGCTCTCTAGGAACACCACCAGCAGGATATTCAGCACCAAGTACAGCCAACTGCCGCTGCGCAGCAAATCGTCGTCAATCGACGTCAGCAGGCGGTTGTCCATATTGCTGGAGATCAGCAGCACCAGCATGATGCCGACGCTTAAACGGTAGAGGTGATAAAGGCGCAGCAGACGCTGAGCCTGTTTGCTGTCGGCGTTGGCCTCAGCGATCACGGGGGCCCGGGCCTTGCTCAAGGTGAGCCTGGCTGCAATACCACTGTTGTTGAACGCTCAATGCACGGTCGCGCGGCAGGTGCACGCCGCAGTGGGCGCAACGCACCATCGGCGCGGCGTCCTGTTCGCGAGGGGCGCGATTGGATTGATTGGCGGCGGGCGCCTTGAATTTACGCCACAGCCAGACAGCGGCGAAAATCAGGACGATCCAGAACAATAAACGAAGCATGATGAGCGGCTTTCCGACTAATGATCCGGCAGTTTAGCCAAGCTCCCGACAAGCGCACAGCCTATTAACGCGCGGCAATAAAAAAGGGAGATCCTGAGATCTCCCTTTTTTGTCCATCCGGTGTGATCAGTCGAACACGCCGAAGGTCATGTAGCTGAACCACGAACGGTCAGTGTCGCTCGACTCTGGCTCCGGCTCTTCGATCACGTCGCCGTTTTCGTCTTTAGGCTTCAGCTCGTTCGGGATCGCATCTTTCGCGTCCTGGTACTGCTTCTGCACGTCCTGGTTGGCGCGGGTTTCGCCCGGCGGCAGCGGTGGACGCGACTCGATCAGACCGAGGGTCGCCTTGCTCAGGAACGAACGGTTGTCCGCTTCAGCCACCGAAGGCACGAACTGGCCGTCTTGCAGGCTAGGGTGGTTCGGGTAGTTGAGCTTCAGGGTTTCCAGGCTGGTGTTGGCCAGTTCGTCCAGGTGCAGACGCTGGTAAGCCTCGGTCATCACCGCCAGGCCGTCACCGACCGATGGAGTTTCCTGGAAGTTTTCCACCACGTAACGACCACGGTTGGCAGCGGCTACATAAGCCTGACGGGTCAGGTAGTAGTCGGCCACGTGGATTTCGTAGGCTGCCAGCAGGTTGCGCAGATAAATCATGCGCTGCTTGGCGTCCGGCGCGTAGCGGCTGTTCGGGTAGCGGCTGGTCAGCTGGGCGAACTCGTTGTACGAGTCGCGGGCAGCGCCCGGGTCACGCTTGGTCATGTCCAGCGGCAGGAAGCGCGCCAGCAGGCCGACGTCCTGGTCGAAAGAAGTCAGACCTTTCAAGTAGTACGCGTAATCCACGTTCGGGTGCTGCGGATGCAAACGAATAAAACGCTCGGCGGCGGATTTTGCAGCTTCCGGCTCGGCGTTCTTATAGTTGGCGTAGATCAGCTCCAGCTGTGCCTGATCGGCGTAGCGACCGAACGGATAACGCGACTCCAGAGCCTTCAGCTTGGCTGTGGCGCTGGTGTAGCTGTTGTTGTCCAGGTCAGTCTGAGCCTGCTGATACAGCTCGGCTTCGCTGAGGTTTTCGTCTACGACTTCCTTCGATGAGCAAGCAGCGGTCAATGCGAGGATGGCGATCAGCAGCAGGTGTTTCACTTGCATGGCGGCTTGCGTCCCTATGACGGCCGCTGTCTTGGGCGGGGCCGTCCTGTTATGATGAGCGCCCCGTTGAAAAGCCTCGGGGCAAAAGACGCCGTATTTAACCACAAGCGCGCAGCCGAAACCAAAAGCTGTGCCGACGCACAGTCAGAGCATGTCCGATAAAATTGAACTTCGCGCAGAGGTGCCGTCCGAATTGGGCGGCCAACGCCTCGATCAAGTCGCTGCCCAACTCTTCGCTGAGCACTCTCGCTCGCGCCTTTCCGCCTGGATCAAAGAAGGTCGCCTGACTGTGGACGGGGCGGTCATCCGCCCTCGCGACATCGTGCACGGCGGTGCCATCCTTGAGCTGACTGCCGAGCAGGAAGCCCAGGGCGAGTGGATCGCCCAGGACATCGAGCTCGACATCGTCTATGAAGACGACGACATTCTGGTGATCAACAAGCCTGCGGGCCTGGTGGTACACCCGGCTGCCGGTCACGCCGATGGCACGCTGCTCAACGCCTTGCTGCACCACGTGCCGGACATCATCAATGTCCCGCGCGCCGGTATCGTGCATCGTCTGGACAAGGACACCACCGGTTTGATGGTGGTGGCCAAGACCATTCAGGCGCAGACAAAGCTTGTTACTCAATTGCAGAGTCGCAGCGTCAGCCGCATCTATGAGTGCATCGTGATTGGCGTGGTAACGGCCGGTGGCAAGATCAACGCCCCGATCGGTCGCCACGGCCAGCAGCGCCAGCGCATGGCGGTGATGGAAGGCGGCAAGCCTGCCGTCAGCCACTACCGCGTGCTGGAGCGCTTCCGTTCCCATACCCATGTACGGGTGAAACTGGAAACCGGTCGTACTCACCAGATTCGCGTACATATGTCGCACATCAACTTCCCGTTGGTCGGCGATCCGGCGTACGGCGGTCGTTTCCGCATTCCGCCAGCGGCCAACCCGACGATGGTGGAATCGCTCAAGCATTTCCCGCGTCAGGCCCTGCACGCGCGCTTCCTTGAGCTGGATCATCCGACGACCGGTGAACGCATGAGCTGGGAATCGCCGCTGCCAGAAGATTTCGTCTGGCTGCTGACCCTGCTCAAGCAGGATCGCGAGGCGTTCATCGGATGAACTGGCTGACGCCGGATTGGCCCGCGCCGGCCAGCGTCAAAGCCTGCGTCACCACCCGCGAGGGCGGTGTCAGCGAGGCGCCGTTCGACAGCCTCAATCTGGGCGATCATGTCGATGATCGTCCTGAGGCCGTTGCCGAAAACCGTCGCCGTCTCACCGAACACTTCTCTATACAGCCTGCCTGGTTGCAGCAAGTTCACGGGATTACCGTGGCACATGCTGATCCGGGCATTGTTGCGACCGCAGACGCCAGCTGGACGACAACGCCCGGTATTGCCTGCGCGGCGATGACGGCGGATTGCTTGCCGGCATTGTTCTGCAATCGCGCTGGCACTCGCGTGGCGGCGGCCCATGCCGGTTGGCGTGGTCTGGCGGCGGGTGTCCTTGAAGCGACGCTCGATAGCCTCGATATTCCGGCTAATGACGTTTTGGTCTGGCTCGGCCCGGCGATTGGCACGAAAGCCTTTGAAGTCGGCCCGGAAGTTCGTGAAGTCTTCATAAGTCAGTTGCCGGAAGCGGCAAACGCCTTCGTGCCGAGCGCCAATGCCGGCAAGTTCATGGCGGACATCTATCTGCTGGCGCGCCTGCGTCTGGCAGCCCGTGGTGTCACTGCTGTTTATGGTGGCGGTTTCTGCACCGTGACCGATCCGCGCTTCTTCTCCTATCGCCGTGCTTCGCGCACCGGACGCTTCGCCTCCTTAGTTTGGCTCACCCGCTAGACTGTCTGATCTGCATCAACTCTCTGACGCTTGAATCTTCCAGAATCGACCGCATCTATAGGGGTATCTGGCAGGTTTCTTTATTCAGGATGGTTTCTTAGGCCCGGCCTGCTCAAAAGGAAGGTGACTTATGCGAATAGACCGTTTAACCAGTAAATTACAGTTGGCTTTGTCCGACGCCCAGTCGTTGGCAGTCGGCCACGATCATCCGGCGATTGAGCCGGCGCATTTGATGCAAGCCATGCTTGAACAGCAGGGTGGTTCGATCAAACCTCTGCTGATGCAGGTGGGCTTCGACGTCAACAGCTTGCGCAAAGAGCTGACCAAAGAGCTCGACCAATTGCCGAAAATCCAGAACCCGACTGGCGACGTCAACATGTCGCAGGATCTGGCACGCCTGCTCAATCAGGCTGATCGTCTGGCGCAGCAGAAGGGCGACCAGTTCATTTCCAGCGAACTGGTACTGCTCGCGGCAATGGACGAGAACAGCAAGCTCGGCAAGTTGTTGCTCGGCCAGGGCGTGAGCAAAAAAGCTCTGGAAAACGCCATCACTAACCTGCGTGGTGGTGAAGCGGTGAATGACGCCAACCACGAGGAGTCGCGTCAGGCGCTGGATAAATACACCGTCGACCTGACCAAGCGCGCCGAAGACGGCAAGCTCGATCCGGTGATTGGCCGTGATGACGAAATTCGTCGCACCATTCAGGTTCTGCAACGCCGCACCAAGAACAACCCGGTGCTGATCGGTGAACCTGGCGTGGGTAAAACCGCAATCGCCGAAGGTCTGGCCCAGCGCATTATCAACGGCGAAGTGCCGGACGGCCTTAAAGGCAAGCGTCTGCTTTCGCTGGACATGGGCGCGCTGATCGCCGGTGCCAAGTATCGCGGTGAGTTCGAAGAACGCCTGAAATCGCTGCTCAACGAGCTGTCGAAGCAGGAAGGGCAGATCATTCTGTTTATCGACGAACTGCACACCATGGTCGGCGCCGGTAAGGGCGAAGGTTCGATGGACGCCGGCAACATGCTCAAGCCTGCACTGGCTCGCGGTGAGTTGCACTGCGTTGGCGCGACCACGCTTAACGAGTACCGCCAATATATAGAGAAGGACGCGGCGCTTGAGCGACGCTTCCAGAAAGTCCTGGTGGATGAGCCGAGCGAAGAAGACACCATCGCGATCCTGCGCGGGCTTAAAGAGCGTTACGAGGTTCACCATAAAGTGGCGATCACCGACGGCGCGATCATTGCGGCGGCGAAGCTCAGCCATCGCTACATCACTGACCGGCAGTTGCCGGACAAGGCCATCGACCTGATCGACGAGGCCGCGAGCCGTATCCGCATGGAAATCGATTCCAAGCCGGAAGTGCTCGATCGTCTGGAACGTCGCCTGATTCAGTTGAAGGTGGAATCGCAGGCGCTGAAGAAAGAAAGCGACGAAGCGGCGATGAAACGTCTGGAGAAACTCCAGGAAGAAATCGTCCGCCTCGAACGCGAGTATTCCGATCTGGAAGAAATCTGGAACTCGGAGAAAGCCGAGGTGCAGGGTTCTGCACAGATTCAGCAGAAGATCGAACAGTCGCGTCAGGAACTGGAAGCGGCACGCCGTAAAGGCGACCTGAACCGCATGGCCGAGTTGCAGTACGGGGTGATCCCGGATCTGGAACGCAGCCTGCAAATGGTCGATCAGCACGGCAAGAGCGAAAATCAGTTGCTGCGCAGCAAGGTGACTGAGGAAGAGATCGCTGAGGTTGTGTCGAAATCGACCGGCATCCCCGTGTCGAAAATGCTCGAAGGCGAGCGCGACAAGTTGATGAAGATGGAAAGCCTGTTGCACAAACGTGTGATTGGTCAGGAAGAAGCTGTGGTCGCCGTGGCCAACGCCGTGCGGCGTTCGCGAGCCGGGTTGTCTGACCCGAATCGTCCAAGCGGCTCGTTCATGTTCCTCGGCCCGACCGGTGTCGGTAAAACCGAGCTGTGCAAGGCGCTGGCCGAATTCCTCTTTGATACTGAAGAGGCGATGGTGCGGATCGACATGTCCGAGTTCATGGAGAAACATTCCGTGGCTCGCTTGATCGGTGCGCCACCAGGATATGTCGGCTACGAAGAGGGCGGTTACCTGACCGAGGCTGTGCGTCGCAAGCCTTATTCGGTGATCTTGCTGGACGAAGTCGAGAAGGCGCACCCGGATGTGTTCAACATCCTCCTGCAAGTGCTTGAGGATGGTCGCCTGACCGACAGCCACGGCCGTACCGTTGACTTCCGCAACACGGTGATCGTGATGACCTCGAACCTGGGGTCGGTCAGATCCAGGAACTGGTCGGTGATCGTGAGGCACAGCGTGCAGCAGTGATGGACGCGCTGACGTCACACTTCCGTCCGGAGTTCATCAACCGGGTCGACGAAGTAGTGATCTTCGAGCCTCTGGCACGGGATCAGATCGCGGGCATCACCGAGATCCAGTTGGGTCGCCTGCGTACGCGTCTGGCTGAGCGTGAGCTGAAGCTGGAACTGAGCCCGGAAGCGATGGATAAGCTGATTGCGGTGGGCTACGACCCGGTCTATGGCGCACGTCCGTTGAAACGTGCGATTCAGCGCTGGATCGAAAACCCGTTGGCGCAGCTGATCCTGTCGGGGCATTTCCTGCCAGGTGACACGGCAACCGGCGTGGTTGAGAGCGACGAAATCGTTTTCAACTAAGTCCAAACGCCAATGAAAATTGGCAGGCCCCACATTGTGGGGCCTTTTTTTTCGTTAGGCTGTTGAACTCAAAGGAAAAGGCTTGTAAAGTGCGCCCCGCAGTCAGTCGCCAAGACGGTTTCAACTCACTGAGCTGAAATCTGAAATAAGTTGCAAATCATTAACTTGAAAGCAATTTAGGGGGTTGACAGAGGTGTTCTAGGTTGTAGAATAGCGCGCCTCAGACACACGAACGCAGCGATGCGAACGAGTGACTGGAAGCAGTAAGTTTCACCGTTGTAAATTGAAATATGTAGTTCCGTGATAGCTCAGTCGGTAGAGCAAATGACTGTTAATCATTGGGTCCCAGGTTCGAGTCCTGGTCACGGAGCCAATTTCAAGCCGGGGTATAGCGCAGTCCGGTAGCGCGCCTGCTTTGGGAGCAGGATGTCAGGAGTTCGAATCCCCTTACCCCGACCATTTTTGGGTCGTTAGCTCAGTTGGTAGAGCAGTTGGCTTTTAACCAATTGGTCGTAGGTTCGAATCCCACACGACCCACCATTTTTGAAACCAGTTAACGCTGGAATCGAATCTTAAGATCAGAGGCCAAAAGCGCTGATCGAAGAAGGCGACTGAAAGGTCGCCTTTTTTTTACCGGGGTATAGCGCAGTCCGGTAGCGCGCCTGCTTTGGGAGCAGGATGTCAGGAGTTCGAATCCCCTTACCCCGACCATATTAAAAATCCTCGTATCGAAAGATACGGGGATTTTTTTTGTCCGCGAAAAACCCGAGAACGCCGCAAAAAAAATGTGGGAGCGGGCTTGCTCGCGAAAGCGGTGTGTCATTCAAAATGATGTCGACTGACACACCGCTTTCGCGAGCAAGCTCGGCTCCTACAATGTTTTGGGTATGTCCGGGGATTTGTGTTCGACGCTGGAACCTGTGGGAGCCAGCCTGCTGGCGATGGCGGCAGCACAGTCGAAATCAATGTCGACTGACACACCGCTTTCGCGAGCAGGCTCGGCTCCTACAATGATTTGGGTATGTTTGGGGATTTGTGTTCGACGGTGGAACCTGTGGGAGCCAGCCTGCTGGCGATGGCGGTAGCACAGTCGAAATCAATGTCGACTGACACACCGCTTTCGCGAGCAGGCTCGGCTCCTACAATGATTTGGGTATGTTTGGGGATTTGTGTTCGACGGTGGAACCTGTGGGAGCCAGCCTGCTGGCGATGGCGGTAGCACAGTCGAAATCAATGTCGACTGACACATCGCTTTCGCGAGCAGGCTCGGCTCCTACAATGATTTGGGTATGTTTGGGGATTTGTGTTCGACGGTGGAACCTGTGGGAGCCAGCCTGCTGGCGATGGCGGCAGCACAGTCGAAATCAATACCGACTGACACACCGCTTTCGCGAGCAAGCTCGCTCCTACAATGATTTGGGTGTGCTCGGGGTTTGTGTTCGGCGCTGGAACCTGTGGGAGCGGGCTTGCTCGCGAAAGCGATGTATCAGTCCACATAAATGTTGAATGACACGACTTCTTCGCGAGCAAGCCCGCTCCCACATGGACCGTGGTTGACTGCGGATTTGTGGATGGCGCAAAAAAAGAGGGAGCTAACCAGCTCCCTCTGTTTTTAGATCATCAATGCAGCTTCAGGCGTGGCTCCGTGCCGCGACCAATCTTGCTGCCGAGCATCAGCATCGCCGTGCGGAACGGCCCGTACAGCGCCATCTGGTGCATGCGGTAGAGCGAGACGTAAAACATCCGCGCCAGCCAGCCTTCGAGCATCACGCTGCCTGTCAGGTTGCCCATCAAGTTACCCACAGCCGAGAAACGCGACAGCGAGATCAGCGAGCCGTAGTCGGTGTACTTGTACTCCGGCAGGGTTTTGCCTTCGATGCGCAGCTTCAGCGATTTGGCCAGCAACGACGCCTGTTGGTGCGCCGCTTGAGCACGCGGCGGTACGTTGCGATCCGATCCCGGTTGTGGGCAGGCCGCGCAGTCACCGAAGGCGAAGATGTTTTCATCGCGGGTGGTTTGCAGCGTCGGCAGCACTTGCAGCTGATTGATGCGATTGGTTTCCAGACCATCGATGTCCTTGAGGAAACCCGGCGCGCGAATCCCGGCGGCCCAGACCTTCAGACTGGCCTTGATCTCGTTGCCGTCGGCAGTGATCAGGCTGTCCGCCGTCACTTCGCTGACCGAGGCGTTGGTCATCACATTGACCCCGAGTTTCTCCAGGGTCTTGTGCACCGGCCCGCTGATGCGCTCCGGCAGGGCAGGCAGCACCCGTGGCCCGGCTTCGATCAGGGTGATGTGCATGTTTTCCGGTTTGATCCGATCCAGCCCATACGCCGCCAGTTCATGCGCCGCGTTGTGCAGCTCTGCCGCCAGCTCAACGCCAGTTGCGCCAGCACCCACGATCGCCACGCTGATCTGCTCGACCACATCGGTTTGCCCGGCATGTGCGCGCAGATAGTGATTAAGCAATTGCTGATGAAAACGCTCGGCCTGTTTGCGGGTATCGAGGAACAGACAGTGCTGCGCCGCGCCCTGAGTGCCGAAATCGTTGGTGGTGCTGCCGACGCTGATCACCAGCGAGTCGTACTGCACTTCTCGCGCCGGCACCAGTTCGACGCCGTTTTCGTCGTAAGTCGCGGCCAGCTGGATTTTCTTCTGAGCGCGATCGAGCCCGCTCATGCGCCCCAGCTGGAACTCGAAGTGGTTCCATTTGGCCTGGGCAACGTAGTTGAGTTCGTCTTCGGAGGAGTTCAGCGATCCGGCGGCCACTTCGTGCAGCAACGGCTTCCAGATGTGCGTCAGGTTGGCGTCGACCAGCATCACGCTGGCGGTGCCGCGTTTGCCCAGAGTCTTACCCAGACGGGTAGCCAACTCCAGACCGCCGGCGCCGCCGCCGACAATAACAATACGATGGGACATAGGGATAACTCGCAAGGTTTTTAAAGGAAATCGGTGCGGTTACCCAAGCGAGCGCGAAGCAGCTCATAGCGTCAGGTAACTGATAAATCGGCTCAACAGGCCCAGACCAATGGTCACTGCCAGCACCAGCACGAGGAGCATCCACGGCCGGAAAGGCCGGCGCTCGACTCGGTGTTGGGACAGTTGCAGGTACTCTTCGACATGTTTCTGGTCTTCGGGGTTCAGGCGGCTGGTCATAAATGTCTCGTCAGGTAGACGTTGCTGAATGGGCAGAAGCTACAGCGGTTTTTATCCGGGGTTGAACGCAGCATAGCCGCTGTCCGGAACCGGCTCGACAGACACGCCATCATCGAGGCGAATGATCCCGCTTTGTAACACCCGCGCGGTAATTCCGCCATGCCCGCGCACGGCTTGAAAGGTGCCGGGGCCGAGGTTGTTTTGCAGGCGTGCACAAGGCTGACACCAACCGGTGGTTTCGAAGATGGCCTGACCGATGCGAAAGCGCCGACCTTTCAGGCTAAACAAATTGATACCGCTGATAACGAGATTGCGCCGCAGATCTTCAGGCTTGACCGGTTGATCGTCGGGGCGGCCCATCAATGCATTGATCACCGCCAGATGCTCCCACTGAATCAGCGTCACCTGCCGCGCATTGCGTACACCGGGGCGTGCGTGATCGCCAGTCAGCCCGGCCTCGAGCCGTGCCTCCACTGCATCCAGCTCAATCATCGGCCCACGGGATTCGGGGCGCACGCCGATCCAGCGCACACGTCCGGTTTGCGGCACATCGGCGATCAACTGCTGAAGCGGCGTCACAGGCTGATCCCCACATCAAAAACAATACTGCGACCAAGGTTGCTGCGCAGAAAATCCGGCGCATCCGGATGGGCGAACAGTACGCGGGCGAAGGTCGGGCCGACCAGGGACAGCGAGCGCCAGCCCTGACGCAGATACTCGGTGGGCGGCGGGAAGTGGCTGTTCAAGTCGAGCACTTCGCGCTTGAGGCTGGCGAAGGCGATGATGTCCAGCTCACCCAGATCCATGCCGCGTTCTTTGTAGTTGTGGGCTTTTTTACGCAAGGTCGGCGCCAGTCGCATAAGGAATTCATTGGCCGGGATGCGCTTGGGCTTGGCCTCGCGGCGCACCAGTTGGCTGAGCGAAAAAGCGCTGCGCCGACGCTGCAGTTCGTCGCGCCACTCATCGTTGAGGCGACGGCCTTCATCAAGGACGAAGAACACTTCGAAATTGGCATCACGAAACAATACGTCCGGCGGCTCACCGGCCGGGGCGAACTCGTCGGCGCGATAGGGGATATTCAAGCCTTGCAGCAGGCGCTGGCAGACCCAACGCTCACGCTCCCATTTGCGGGCATTGGACAGGAACGCGTTGGCTTGCTCGGCCGCGATGGTCAGCAGGCGTAAATAATCTGAGTCATCCATAGGCCCAAGCTTAGCGTTCAAATGCGACAAGCAGAAAGCTTTGCTTGAACCGCCGGTTCACCTCGCCCTTGTAGGAGCTGCCGAAGGCTGCGATCTTTTGATCTTGCTGTTAAATAAAAAATCAAAAGATCGCAGCCTTCGGCAGCTCCTACAGTGGGAATGTCGATGGAGGGTGAGGGAGTCATGATTGGAGCTGAACTGCTGTCGACGGCAAGCCTGACGCTCGGCTGGCTGATTTACCTGCCGGTGTTGCTCTGGGCGATCGTGCGTGCGCCGTGGGTCGAGTTGTTCAGTGACAGCCGCCGTCAGCATCTGTTGTTCGGCACGGTGTTCGCGTTATTTCTGCTGTGGCTGGTGCGCAGGGATTTCGATACCGGCGTGTCGTATCACTTTATTGGCATGACCGCAGTGACTTTGCTGCTGGACTGGCCGCTGGCGATTGTCGGCGGACTGGTGGCGCAGATCGGTCTGGTGTTGCTCGGGCGTCAGGATCTCGCGGCGATGGGGGTCAACGGCTCGCTGTTTATTCTGCTGCCGGTGCTGATCACCGAGTGCGTGGCAATTCTCGTCGAGCGTGCACAACCGCGTAATCCCTTCGTGTATATCTTCTGTTCGGGGTTTTTGGCTGCCGCGCTGTCGGCATTGTTTTGCCTGCTGCTGAGTCTGACGCTGCTGTGGTACGACGGCGTCTTCGCCATGCCGGAATGGCTGGAAGATTTCATCGGTTACCTGTGGCTGATCATTTTCCCCGAGGCGTTTATCAACGGCATGGTCATCAGCGCGCTGGTGGTCTTCAGCCCGGAATGGCTGGAGACCTTCAACCGCACACGCTATCTTTCGGCGCCGTGGAAGGACGACGATCCCAAGCGTTGATCCACATCAAACCGACCACCCACACAAAATCTCATGCTCGCGCAAATCCCAACAGGAGCGGCGGTATGAGTGTGTACGAATGGGCGAGGCAGGAAACCCGGCAGAGTCTGGAAATGGCGCAAGAGGTGGGCTTCGACCCGGGCCTGAGTTTGCGTGCCTTGCTCAGTGCGGTGGTGCAACAGAGCAAGGCTGTGCGCAACGCCGAAGACCTGGCCGACGAGTTGCGTTTTCTCGCGGAAAACCTCGAAGACGATCAGGACTACAGCTTTATGCGGCCCTAAGCGGGATCAGTGACGAGGATCGAAATCGCCGGAAAACAGTTCGTCTTCAGCGTCCGGTGCGACCGGAATCTTGTGTTCTTCGGACGCCCAGGCGCCGAGGTCGATCAGTTTGCAGCGATCGGAACAGAACGGGCGAAACTTGTTTTCAGGGGTGAATTCGACGGGGGCGCCGCAGGTTGGGCATTCAACGGTAGGAATCTGGCTCATGCTTGGCCTCCGGATAAAGTCAGGTAAAAGTGATGCAGACGCTCGACTTCGCTGTGCAGCCAGGCGAGGTCGCGGTCGTTGACCACCACGTCGTCGGCGCGGCTCACGCGGTCTTCACGGCTCGACTGGGCCTTGAGGATCGCCTGAACCTGCTGTTCGCTGGTCTGGTCACGCTGCAAGGTGCGTTCGATCTGCAGTTGTTGCGGGGCGTCGATCACCAGGATTCGCTGGGTCATCGCGTATTGCCCGGATTCGATCAACAGCGGCGACACCAGAATCGCGTAAGGCGATTTTGCCAGCGCCAGATGATGAGCGATTTCTTCGCCGATCAACGGATGCAGCAAGGCTTCGAGCCAGCGCCGCTGTTCTGGAATCTCGAAGATCAGTTTGCGCAGGGCCGCACGATCCAGTGTGCCGTCCGCTTGTAGCACGCCGGAGCCGAAATGCTCGGCAATCTTGGCCAGCGCCGGCCGGCCCGGTTCGACCACCCAGCGCGCGGCGTGATCCGCGTCGACGACATGAATGCCGAGGTCGATAAAGTGCTGGGCAGCGGCACTTTTGCCGCTGCCGATGCCGCCGGTCAGGCCGAGAATCCAGGGTTTTTCCACAGGGGTATTCATTTCAAACCGACAAACTGCCAATAGAAGTCGGTTATTTGACCACCCCAGAGCAAGGCAATCCAGCCGGCAATTGCCAGATAGGGGCCGAAGGGGATCGGCGTCGAGGTTTCCTGCTGGCGCAGGCGCAGCAAAATCACGCCGATGATCGCGCCGACCAGCGATGACAACAGAATGGTCAGCGGCAGAATCTGCCAGCCGCCCCACGCGCCGAGCAGCGCCAACAACTTGAAATCACCGTGGCCGATGCCGTCCTTGCCGGTGAGCAATTTGAACAGCCAGAACACTGACCACAGCAGCAGATAACCAGCCACCGCGCCCCACAGCGCAGCGTGCAATGGCACGAACAAGCCGAAACTGTTGACGATCAACCCCAGCCACAACAAGGGCAGCACCAACACATCGGGCAGCAATTGATGTTCGGTGTCGATCAGGCTCATCGCCAACAGACCCCAGGTCAGGAAGATCAGCAGACACGCCTGCCAGCCAAAGCCGAAGTGCCAGGCGATAAATGCCGAGAGGAGGCCGCAGGCCAGTTCGGTCAACGGGTAACGTTTGCTGATCGGCGCTGCACACGCGGAACAGCGGCCGCGCAGCCACAGGTAACTGAGCAGCGGAATATTTTCCCACGCCCGAATTCGATGCGCGCAATGCGGGCATTGCGAGTGCGGCAGCATCAGGTTGTAAGTGGGCAGCGGCGTTTCGCCGGGCAGGCCGAGGACGTCCTGGGCCTGCTGGCGCCAATCGCGTTCAAGCATCTTCGGCAGACGCCAGATCAGCACGTTAAGGAAGCTGCCGACCACCAGCCCGAGCAACAGCGCGGTGATGACAAAGGCCAGCGGATACAGGGCAAACAGTTCGTCGATGGGCATATCAGATCGCTGAGCCGAGTTGAAAGATCGGCAAGTACATCGCCACCACCAGACCGCCAACAATCACCCCGAGTACCACCATGATGAACGGCTCCATCAGGCTGGTGAGGTTGTCGACCATGTTGTCGACTTCCTCTTCATAGAAACCCGCAACCTTGTCGAGCATCTCGTCGAGTGCACCGGACTCTTCACCGATCGCAGTCATCTGTACGGCCATGTTGGGAAAAATGCCTGTGGTGCGCATCGAAAAATTCAGCTGCATGCCGGTGGAAACATCCTGACGAATACGCAGAATCGCGCGCTTGAACACCACGTTGCCCGCGGCGCCAGCCACCGAGTCCAGCGCTTCAACCAGTGGCACGCCGGCGGCAAATGTTGTCGACAGCGTTCGGGCGAAACGCGCGACGGCGGACTTGTACATCATCGCACCCACCAGTGGCAGTTTCAGCAGCCAGGTGTCGCGCCGATCACGCAACGCCTGAGATTTTTTCAGCGCATGACGGGTGCCGAAAAACGCCGCGATCAGTAAGCCGAGAATCGCCCACCACCATTGCTGCATGAATTCTGAAAGGCTGATCACCATCAGGGTGAAAGGCGGCAGCTCAGCACCGAAACCGGAGAACACTGACTGAAATTGCGGCACCACTTTCACCAGCAGAATCCCGGTGACCACCGCAGCGACCAGCACCACGGCGGTCGGGTAGGTCATGGCTTTCTTGATCTTGGCTTTAAGCGCTTCGCTTTTTTCTTTATAGGTCGCGACGCGCTCCAGCAAGGTGTCGAGCGCACCGGACTGCTCGCCGGCGTCGACCAGGTTGCAATACAACTCGTCGAAATACTGCGGCTTTTTGCGGAGCGCGGCGGCGAAGCTGTTACCGGCAGCAACTTCCTGCTTCACCTCGTCGACCAGTTTGCGCATGGCCGGGTTATCGAAGCCTTCGCCAATGATGTCGAACGACTGCAACAGCGGCACGCCGGCCTTCATCATCGTTGCCATTTGCCGGGTGAACAGGGCGATGTCCTGCGCCTTGATGCGTTTGCCCAGACTCAGCCACGACACGGATTTTTTGCGCACCTTGCCCGGGTTGATCCCTTGTTTGCGCAGCTGCGCCTTGACCAGCGCCGGATTCTGCCCGCTCAGCTCGCCGGTAACTCTGCTGCCTTTGCGATCCGTGCCTTCCCAGGCATAGATGCTGATTTTCGCTGCCTTGACCGCCATGTTCAGTCCTTGGTGACCCGATTGATTTCTTCAAGGCTGGTGATGCCTTGCATGGCCTTGTGCAGACCCGAGGTGCGCAGGTCATCGAAGCCGTCGCGGCGCATTTGACTATCGATTTCCAGCGAGTTGCCTTCGGCCATGATCAACCGTTGCAGCTCGGGTGTGTTTTTCACCACTTCATAAATCCCCACACGGCCTTTATACCCGCCGTTGCAATGATCGCAACCGACCGGCTCGTAGATCGTGAAATGACCGATGCGTTCCTCGGGGAAACCTTCCTTGATCAGGGTTTCGCGGGGAATCTCGATGGGTTTCTTGCAGTGGCTGCACAATTTGCGCGCCAAGCGCTGAGCGATGATCAAGCTGACGGACGTGGCGATGTTGAAGCCGGGAATGCCCATGTTGTGCAGGCGCGTGAGGGTTTCCGCGGCGCTGTTGGTGTGCAGGGTCGAAAGTACGAGGTGACCGGTCTGCGCGGCCTTGATCGCGATCTCGGCGGTTTCCAGATCGCGGATCTCACCGACCATGATCACGTCCGGATCCTGGCGCAGAAACGAGCGCAATGCCTGAGCGAAGTCGAGGCCTTGGCGCGGATTGACGTTGACCTGATTGATGCCTTCCATGTTGATCTCCACCGGGTCTTCAGCGGTGGAGATATTGATATCGACGGTGTTGAGAATATTCAGCCCGGTATACAGCGACACGGTTTTCCCCGAACCGGTAGGGCCGGTGACCAGAATCATCCCCTGTGGCTGCTTGAGTGCGGCCATGTACAAGTCTTTTTGCGCTGGCTCGTAGCCGAGCGCGTCGATACCGATCTGTGCGCTGGACGGGTCGAGAATCCGGATCACCACTTTTTCACCCCACAGGGTCGGCAGCGTGTTGACGCGGAAGTCGATCGACTTGCTCTTCGACAGGCGCATCTTGATCCGCCCGTCCTGCGGTTTGCGCCGCTCGGAGATGTCGAGGCTGGCCATGACTTTCAGGCGCGCGGCGATGCGCCCGGCCAACTGGATCGGTGGTTTCGCCACTTCGCGCAGAATGCCGTCGGTGCGCACACGCACGCGGTAGTTTTTTTCATAGGGTTCGAAGTGCAGGTCGGACGAGCCGCTTTTGATCGCGTCGAGCAGCATCTTGTGCACGAAACGCACGACCGGCGCATCGTCGGCATCCGGGCCCATGCTCTCCTGTTTAGCATCGTCGATGGCCTCGACATCGAGGCCGTCGAGGTCGACGTCGGCCATGTCTTCGAGCCCCGAGGCATGGGTGTCGAAGAATTTTTCGATGGCATCGGTGAGCTTGTCGTCCTCCACCAGAATGGCTTCGGTGTTCAGCCCGGTGCTGAACTGAATGTCGTTGATCGCCTGATGATTGCTCGGGTCGGAAATGCCCACGAACAGTTTGTTGCCACGCCGCCACAAGGGCAGGGCGTGATGCTGGCGCACCAGTTTTTCGCTGACCAGGCCTTTGGGCTGGGTTTCCTTGTCCAGACAATTGAGGTCGAGGAACGCCATGCCGAAGTGTTCCGAAGCGATCTCGGCCACCTGCCAGCTCTTTACCAGTTTGTTCTGCACCAGGTAGCTGACCAGCGATAGCCGATTGCGCTGGGCCTGTTGCCAGGCTTGTTGGGCGCTTTTTTCCGTGAGCAGTTCGGCCTGCACCAATTGCTTGGCCAGACCGCTCAGAGCGATGTCATTCATGGGGATTCCGCACGCTTGCCGTTCATGACTTATAGCCTAGTCAACCGGCAGCGCCAAACATGCCGGGCGCAGGTGACAAAAAGTGTCAGATAGTGCGGTCAGAGGTTGTAGGAAACGGCGTCGCAAGCGCTGTGCGCCCAGCGTGCGGGGTCTGGCGGGCGTTGGCATGGGCTATGCTGCGTCCCTTGCAGATCATGAGATTTCGACTCATGCATGGAGCGTGTCTATGAAAAAACAACAAGGTTTTACGCTGATCGAACTGCTGATCGTAGTGGCGATCATCGGGATTCTGGCGACCATTGCCCTGCCGCAGTACACCAAGTATCAAGCGCGGGCGAAGGTCACGGCGGGTCTGGCGGAAATCAGCGCGCTGAAGATTCCGTTTGAAGACACGATTAACCAAGGGACTGACCCTAGCCTGACGAACGTCACCGGTAGCGCCACTTTCACCACCACCAACTGCGGCACGGTAGCGGCGTCGGGTACTGCGTCTTCCGGGGCAGGCAGTATCGTTTGCACACTCGCTAACGCACCAGCTCCAGTGCTGGGCAAAACGATCACGCTGACTCGCTCGTCCGGAACTGGCTCGGCAGCGGGCGTCTGGAGTTGCGCATCGACGGTCAACGCCGACTACGCGCCTAAAGGCTGCCCAGGTAGCGGCACTTAATAGAGATCCTACATTGACCTTCGACTGAAACATGCCCCGTTTACGGGGCATTTTCTTTGCCCGGCGATAAATAAAAGCTTCAATAATTTCAGCGTCTTAGGAACTTTCCAAAAAACCGCAACTTGCATGCGATTAATCTGCAAGTCATGCAAATTGCATGAATCCGGAAATTTACATTTTTGCTAAGCTATTGATTTATAAGGTTTATATGTCGTCGAAAAAGTTGGCACAGCGTTCGCAATGTATATGGCAACCCTGCTGACAAGACACGCAGCAGACTTTCCAGAAAAACAGGAGTTACTCGTATGAAGAAGTTCGCTATCACTGCCGCTGCTGCTACCGCGCTGACCCTGACCATGGCTTCCGGCGCATTCGCCCAAACCACTCAGACCTCCCAGGCTCCTATGACTCTGGCCGCCGGTGAAATGACCAAAGCTTCCGAAGCTACTTCCGATACCTGGATCACCACAAAAGTCAAAAGCGACCTGGTTACCGAAAAAGGCATCCCAGGCACTGACATCAAAGTAGAAACCAACAAAGGCGTTGTTTCGCTGTCGTCGACTGTAGCTGTCACCGAAGCTCAGAAAACCACCGCCGTTAACATCACCAAGAAAATCAAAGGCGTCAAAGCGGTCTCCGCTGACGGCCTGAAAGCCGAGTAAGGCTAAGGCTTCTCGCCTGAACCGGGAGAAGACGCGACAGGCGGGCCGAGCAATACGTCTGCCGCACCTTTAGAGTTCATGCGAACGGCCACACGGATGTGGTCATTACGGGCCCCGACACTTGTGTCGGGGCCCGTTCTATTTCAGGCGCAAAAATTTACAGGCCAATACAAAACAAAATGTGGGAGCGGGCTTGCTCGCGAAGGCGGTGTGTCAGCCAAATATGTATTGACTGATACACCGCTTTCGCGAGCAAGCCCGCTCCCACATGGGATCTGTGTTAGCGGTTAGTTACCGCGTTTGCTGGTGATCTGCCGCAGGCGGTTGCCTTCAAAGCGCAGGTATTGGTACATGCCGTTGTTCGGCCCGTACGTCCATTCCTCGACCTGAAACTCTTCACGCCGATTGGCGCTGCGCTTGTAACCCAGCGGATCGCGACCAACCGGTTCGCCGCACTTCTGCAGCACTTCGCTGGCGCGGTCGCCGAGGCTGACCAGTTGACTGCCGCAGCGCAACGTATCCGACGCCCAGACGTGGCTGGCAGCCAGCGTCAGGGCGATCGCCGCCAGCCACTTGCCTGTCATTACTCGGCGTCCAGATGCAGCGGCGTGATCACCCGACCATCGCTTTCAGCCTGACCGAGATTGGCGTCGATGAAGTACACGCGGTCATCGGCCAGTTGGCCTTTGTCGACCAGATAATCCTTGATGCTGCTGGCGCGATCCTGACCCAACTGACGCAGCAACACGTCGCTGCCACTCCAGAACTTGATCACGCCTTCGCGCATTTTCGCCGTGCGTTCTTCCTTGCCCAGATCCTTCCATTCAGCCGGCGGCTGGGTTTTCAGACGGGTGCGATAAATGCCTTCGAGCAGCGGGCCTTTTTCGCCTTCCGGCACTTCGATCAAAGATGCTTGAGCCGGGACTTTATCGCCACGGCGCTGGAGCATTTTGTAGTAGTTGTACTGATATTCACGTTCCAGACGCTGCTCGGCGATCAACGGACCATCGCTGCTTTGCGCGGCGGTGCCTTCGATTTCCAGACGCAGGGCAGGGCGTTCTTTCAGCGCTTGCGACAGCTTCACCAGCGCGCCTTCGGCGTCTTTGCTCAACTCACTGGAGCCCGGCGCGAACGACACGGTGCCGAGGTCTTCGGAACCGCCACCGCTGACCAAACCGCCAATCAGCTTGAACGGCGCCGCTGCGGCTTTGACGATCAGGTTGCGCAGGGTCTGCCAGACAATCGGCATCACGCTGAACTGCGGGTTGTTGAGGTCGCCGGTCACCGGCAATTCGATGGAAATTTTGCCGTCGACGTCCTTGAGCAGCGCAATCGCCAGTTTCAACGGCAGGCTCACGGCGTCCGGGCTGTCGACCTTCTCACCGAGCTGCAACTGTTCGACCACCACTTTGTTCTCGGCTTTCAGCTGGCCTTTGGTGATCAAGTAATGCAGGTCGAGATTGAGCCGGCCCTTGCGGATCCGGTAACCGGCGAACTTGCCGGAATACGGCGTCAGCGTGGTCAGCTCGACGCGTTTGAAACTGGTGGCGATGTCGAGGCTGGCCATCGGGTCGAACGGGTTGACCGCACCCTTGATGGTCACCGGTGCATAGCGGTCGACCTTGCCCTTGATGTCGACGCTGGCCGGTTTCGCCTGACGGCTGTCGATGGTGCCGATCTGACCGTTCAGTTGTTGGATCGCAGTGGCGAAGTTTGGCGTCAGGCTGAAGTCGGCGAAGTTGGCCGAGCCGTCATTGATCGCAATGCCGCCGATATGAATGCCCAGCGGCTTGTCCTTGCTGGCCGGTTTCGCCGCAGCGGATTTCGCGCTGCTGTCGGCCGGTTGCGGGATCAGCAGATCGTCGATGTTGGTGGTGCGATCATCGTTGATCATGAAGCGCGCATACGGCTGGAACAGGTTGACCTTGTCGATCGACAGGCTGTCACCGTGCTGATAATTCAGGCCTTCGACCACCACTTGCTGCCACTTGAGAAAGTCGCGGGTTTTCAGGGTGTCGAGGGTGTGCAGTTGATCGATCTGCGCGCGGCCGGTCACGCTGAGGGCCAGCGGCTCGGTGCTCTTGAGGTTGACCTTGAGGTCACTGCCGAGCATGCCGCTGCGCAGTTCCAGACGAATAAACGGGTTGATGTAGGACTGTGCGACACGCAGGTCGATGTCCTGGGTTTTCACATTGAGCTGGGCGTTGACCGGCGCCAGATTGACCGTGCCGTCGGCGCTGAGCTTGCCTGATTTGCCCACGCCGCTGTCGAGTTTGACCTTGAAGGGCGAGCCGTTGAGGCTGTCGAAATCCTGCAGATCAATGTTCAGCGGCGTGATATCCAGCGCCACCGCAGGCGTGGCGGAACGGTCGGCGAGGTGAACGGTGTAGTCGCGCAGTTGCACGTCTTTGAGCAGCACTTGCCATGGCTTGCTTGGCGCCGTCGGTTCAGCTTTCGGCGAATCGGCAGCGGCCGGTGTGCTGGCCGGTTCGGCGGCGGCTTTGGCGGCGGGTTTTGACGGTTGGCTGGCGAACAGTTTTTGCCAGTCGAGCTGGCCGTCAGCTTCGAGAGCGGCCCAGGTTTCCAGTTTCTGGCTGCGGATCTTGCCGACCACCACGTGTTGCTTGGCCAGATCGATGCTGGTGTCGCTGACGTCGAGGCGCTCAAGCTTGGCCAGCGGGCGGCCATCCGGAGCGCTGATCGCGAACGGCGCGATGCTGACGTTGACGTTGTTCAGCAGCAGTTCGGTTTCTTTCGACAGGTTGAGTTTGTATTCGGTGCTGAGGCTGACCACGCCGTCGTTGAGTACCAAAGGCACCGAGTCACGCACGTAAGGCCAGAAGGCTTTCATCTTGCCGTCGGTGACTTTCAGGGTGCCTTCGGAAGTGAACGGGATCAGGCTGAAATTGCCGCTCCAGTCGATTCGTCCGCCGGCCGGGCCGATCGCGACGAGGGTCATGTCGGCGCTGTCTTCGGGCAGGGTGCTGAGGTTTTTCAGTTCGAAGCTGAGGTCGTCGTAAAGGAATTCAATCGGCTCGCTTGGGCGCACGTCCTGAAAGTGCACGATGCCGCTGGCCAGTTTGATGTTGTCGATGCGCAGCGGGAACGGTTTGGCGTCGGGATCGGCCGGAACCGGTTCGCTGGCCGGCACGTTGAACAGGCCGAGCAGATTGAGCTTGCCGTCTTTGGCGAAGAGGATTTCGGTCTTCGGCTTGTCCAGTTCGATGTTCGCCAGATGCAGGGCTTTGGTCCACAGACTGTCGATTTGCAGGTCGGCGTACAGGCGTTCGAAGCCCACCTGCTCTTTGCCCGGTTCACCAATAACCAGGCCCCATAAGGTGACCTCAAGGCTGAACGGGTTGAGTTCGATGCGCTGGATATGCGCCGGCACCGTGGCGTAATTGGCCAGTTGCTGGTTGGCCACTCGCAGGGCAATGCCCGGCAAAATCAGAAACCCCAGCAGGCTGTAGAGGGCCAGCGCAGTCAACAAGGCGCCAATCGCGCGAATCAATCCTTTGGTCATGTGCGGCTTCATCTGTCTGAATCGAAGTGCCTTGGAGTATGGCACGCGAATCTGGTTCCGAAGTACATCGCATGGGTCAGGATTGTTCAGATTTGTCTGGAAATATGCACGACTGTGTAGGAGCTGCCGAAGGCTGCGATCTTTTGATCTTGTTTTAAAAAAAGACAAAATCAAAAGATCGCCGCCTTCGGCAGCTCCTACAGGGATCTTCTTATAGCTGCAGGATCAGGGTTTTCAGTGGCGGTTGCTGATCCATGGACGGAAAGTCTGCCCCCGGGGTCATCACGCTCCACTCACGCACCGGGCGGCCGGCCTTTTCGGCGCAGCGCAGGACTTGTTCGCGCCAGTCGTCCATGCTGACTTTCGCCAGATTGTTGCAGCAAATGAGTACGCCGTTGTCGGCGGTGGTCAGCAGCGCGGGTTTGAGCAGGCTTTGATAATCGCGCAGCAGGTCAACGGTGCCGAACGCGCTCTTGGCCCAGGCCGGCGGATCGAGCAGCACCAGATCGTACTGCCGCTGTTCGAGGCGCTGGTAGCTTGGCAGTTTCTGCCCGCGACGCTGGCTGATCGGCAGGCCGGCGAGTTGGCGGATGGCCGGGAAGTAGTCGGACTGTATGAATTGCATCTCGGGCAATTGCGGGTTGAGCAGACCGTTTTCGCGACCGACCGCCAAGTTACCTTCGGCGAAATCCAGATTGCACACTTCACGGGCGCCACCGGCTGCGGCACTGAGGCCGACGCCGCAGGTGTAGGCGAACAGGTTGAGCACGGATTTGCCTTTGGCGTGCTCCTTGACCCAGCCACGCGTGTTGCGCAGGTCGAGGAACAGCAGCGGATCCTGCCCGGCGTGGCGCCCGCGCACGCGGTAATTGAGGCCCCATTCGTGACCGACCAGATCAACCAGTGCGGCGTCTTCGGCTTTGTAGACGCTGTCTTCACGGTCGATGCGCGAGTTGCCACGGGAGCGGCCGTTGTAGACCAGCAAGGTTTCCAGGCCCAGGGTTTGATTGACCATCGCGTGCAGTTGCAGCAGGTCATCGCGTTCCAGCGTCTGGTGAAAACTCTGCACCAGCAGTTGCGGGCCGTAGCGGTCGATGGTCAGACCGCCGGCGCCTTCCTGGCTGCCGTGGAACAGCCGATAGCAATCGGTGCCTTGGCTGTGCAACACAGCGAGCAAGTCCTGGCGTTGATCGAGGGCGGCGCGCAGCGCCTGATTCAAGGAAGACATGCATGCGCCTTGCTGGAGAGAATTGGGGCGCGGGAGTTTAACAGCTTGGCGAGTAACCGAGTTAAGCCCTTCGCGAGCAAGCCCGCTCCCACATGGGAACGCATTCCAAATGTGGGAGCGGGCTTGCTCGCGAAGCTTTTCAGGTCGGCAGGCCCATACGACGTTTGGCTCTCTGCACCGAACCATTGCGCATCGCCCAGCGCAGCATCGGTGCGCTGCGTTTGACGCTGGCGCGAATCAACTGGCGTTGCAGCGAACTCTGCCGCACCTCGAGCATGTCGCTGGCCCAGTTCGGCAGTAGATCAATGCCAGCCTTCATCATCAAATCGCCAAACGGTCGCGCCAGAACACTCGGCGCCGGTGCGGCCAGCAGTAAACGCAAAACCTCGCGGCTGCGTTCATCGCACAGCAATTGCGGGCGCAGGCGTTGCAGATAATCGGCCACGGCCTGCCGCGACTGGGGCACATCGCGTGCGCCGAGTCGCTCGGCAATCACCGCGATCTCGGCGTAATAACGATCCTGATCAGCCAGCGACAACTGCGGGTTGCGATAGCGCAAATGCGCCGCCAGAAAGTTGCTGACCTCGGCCACATGCACCCACGTCAGCAAGTCCGGATCACTGGCCGCATAAGGCCGGCCGTCCGGTGCGGTGCCCACCACTTGCAGGTGAATGGTGCGGACTTTCTCGATCAACCACTCGGCATCCCGCCGCGAGCCAAACGTGGTGCCGGAGACAAACTGGCTGGTACGCCGCAAGCGCCCAAGCATGTCCTGACGAAAATTCGAATGATCCCAAACCCCGGCGAGCGCCAGCGGATGCAGGGCTTGCAGCAACAACGCGCTGATACCGCCGATCAACATGCTGCTGAAATCGCCGTGCACCTGCCAACTGACCGAGTCGGGGCCGAACAGGCCGGGATCGCCCTTGGGGTTTTCCAGATCGAGCTGGCCGAGGGACAACCCGGTCAGGCTCATGAGTTGGTTTTCGATGCGACTGCGGATGAATTCCATGACCACTCAGTGAAGAAGGGCGGGCGCGGCCGGTTGACCGCGCCCGACGTGTTACTGATTGAGGCGCTTGTCGATCAGGCCTTGCACCACGCTCGGGTCGGCCAGGGTCGAAGTGTCGCCGAGGCTGTCGAGTTCGTTGCAGGCGATCTTGCGCAGGATGCGGCGCATGATCTTGCCTGAGCGGGTTTTCGGCAAGGCCGGCGCCCACTGGATCAGATCCGGTTTGGCGAAGCTGCCGATTTCCTTGCTGACGTGGGCGAGCAATTCTTTCTTCAGTTCGTCGTTGGGCACGGTGCCGTTCATGGGCGTGACGAAGGCATAGATGCCCTGACCTTTGACGTCGTGCGGGTAACCGACCACGGCGGCCTCGGCGATGCTGTCGTGCAACACCAAGGCACTTTCCACTTCAGCGGTGCCAATGCGGTGGCCGGACACATTGATCACGTCATCGATGCGGCCGGTGATCCAGTAATCGCCGTCCTCATCGCGCCGCGCGCCGTCGCCGGTGAAATAGTAGCCGGGGTAGGGTTTGAAATAGGTGTCGACCATCCGTTGCGGGTCGCCATAGACGCTGCGAATCTGCGCCGGCCAACTGGATTTGATCGCCAGCACGCCGCTGCCGGCGCCTTGGATTTCCTTGCCTTGCTCGTCGAGCAACACCGGTTGCACGCCGAACATCGGCTGTGTGGCACAGCCCGGTTTGATCCGCTGCGCACTGACCAGCGGGCTGAGCATGATGCCGCCAGTTTCGGTCTGCCACCAGGTATCGACAATCGGGCAGCGCTGTTCGCCGACCACGTTGAAATACCATTCCCACGCTTCCGGGTTAATCGGCTCACCGACGCTGCCGAGTAATCTGAGGCTGGCGCGCGACGTTTCCTGCAACGGTTCGGCGCCTTCGCGCATCAATGCGCGCAGGGCGGTGGGCGCGGTGTAGAAAATGTTGACCTTGTGTTTATCGATCACTTGCCAGAAGCGTGAACTGCTCGGATAGCTCGGCACGCCTTCGAACATCAGCGTGGTCGCGCCATTGGCCAGCGGAGCGTAGACGATGTAGCTGTGGCCGGTGACCCAGCCGACGTCGGCGGTGCACCAGAACACTTCGCCGTCACGGTAATCGAGCACGTATTTGAAGGTCATCGCCGCTTGCAGCAAGTAGCCACCGGTGGTGTGCAGCACGCCTTTGGGTTTGCCGGTGCTGCCGGAGGTGTAGAGGATGAACAGCGGATCTTCGGCGTCCATCGGTTCCGGCGGGCAATCGTCGCTGACGTCGCGCACGGCCTGGTGATACCAGAGATCGCGACCTTCGACCCAGTCGACCTTGCCTTGAGAGCGTTCAACCACCACGACGGTGCTGACGTCCGGGCAACTTTGCAGGGCTTTGTCGACGTTCTGCTTCAGCGGCACAAACTTGCCACCGCGCACACCTTCGTCGGCGGTGATCACGGTGCGGCAGTCGGCATCGAGAATGCGATCACGCAGGGAATCGGGGGAGAAGCCGCCAAACACTACCGAGTGCACCGCGCCAATCCTCGTGCAGGCGAGCATCGCGTAAGCAGCTTCGGGGATCATCGGCATGTAAATGCACACCCGGTCGCCTTTTTTTACGCCACGGCTTTTCAGCACGTTGGCCAGGCGGCAGACATGGTGGTGAAGTTTTTTGTAAGTGATTTGTGCCGATTCGGCGGGGTCGTCACCTTCCCAGAGCAGGGCGGTTTGATCGCCGCGTTGTTCGAGATGGCGGTCGATGCAGTTGTAGCTGACGTTCAGTTGGCCCCCGGCAAACCAGGCGGCTTCACCGGTTTTCAGGTCACAGCGCTGAACGGTCTGCCACGGGGTGCTCCAGTCGAGGAAGCGCGTGGCTTGCTCGGCCCAGAAGGTGTCGGGGTGTCCAATGGATTCGCGGTACAGGCGCCGATAGTCATCCTGACTCAATTGCGCAGCCCGGCGGACGGCATCGGCTTTGGGGAACGTGCTGATATCGAACATGACGGTTCCTTATTCTTGTTGTGCGAAGAATAAAGATGCGCCGAGCGATGCGGAGGTTCAAGTCATGCGCAAAACAACTGTGGGAGCGGGCTTGCTCGCGAATGCGGCGTATCAGTCAACAAAGTGCTGAATGACACAGCGCATTCGCGAGCAAGCCCGCTCCCACAGGGGAACAGCGTTGGCCCTTAGGCCACTATCACCCGCGGTGACGACCGCGGAAGTAGTTGATCAGGCCTTGGGTGGACGGGTCGTCAGCGGTGGTTTCATCGCTGCCCACCAGACGATTGTAAACGCCTTTGCCCAGTTCCTTGCCCAACTCCACGCCCCACTGATCGAAGGCATTGATGCCCCAGACCACGCTCTGCACGAACACTTTGTGTTCATACATCGCCACCAACGCGCCGAGACGACGCGGGCTGATGCGTTCAACGACGAGGGTGTTGCTCGGACGGTTGCCCGGGATCACCTTGTGCGGTGCGAGTTTGTGCACTTGCTCTTCGCTCATGCCTTTTTCGCGCAACTCGGCTTCTGCTTCCGGCAAAGTCTTGCCGAGCATCAGCGCCTGGCTTTGCGACAGGCAGTTCGCGTACAGCCACTGATGGTGATCGGCGACCGGGTTGAAGCTGACGATCGGCACGATGAAATCGGCCGGGATCAGTTGCGAACCTTGGTGCAGCAACTGGTGGTAAGCGTGCTGGCCGTTGCAGCCGACGCCGCCCCAGATCACCGGGCCAGTATCGGTCGACACCGGGGTGCCGTCCTGACGCACGCTCTTGCCGTTGGATTCCATGTCCAGTTGTTGCAAGTGCTTGGTGATGTTGCGCAGGTAGTGGTCGTACGGCAGGATCGCGTGGCTTTGCGCGCCCCAGAAGTTGCCGTACCACACACCCAGCAAGCCCAACAGCACCGGCATGTTCTGCTCGAACGGCGCGGTCTGGAAATGCTGATCCATGGTGTAGGCACCGGACAGCAATTCCTTGAAGTTGGACATGCCGATCGCCAGCGCAATCGGCAAACCGATCGCCGACCACAGCGAGTAACGACCGCCAACCCAGTCCCACATCGGGAAGATGTTTTCTTCACGAATACCGAACGCCACAGCCGCGGCGTTGTTGCTCGAGACGGCGATGAAGTGGCGATACAGCTCGGCTTCCGAACCGCCCTGCGCCAGATACCAGGCACGTGCGGCCTGAGCGTTCTTCAGGGTTTCGAGGGTGTTGAAGGATTTCGACGAAACGATGAACAGCGTGGTCTCGGCGCGCAGTTTCTGCGTCAGCTCGTGGAATTCGCTGCCGTCGATGTTTGCCAGATAGTGGCAACGTACGCCTTTCTGCGCGTACGACAGCAGTGCTTCGGAAACCAGCTCAGGGCCGAGGAACGAGCCACCGATGCCGATGTTGACCACGTCAGTGATCGGCTTCTCGGTGTAACCGCGCCACAGACCGTCGTGGATGCGGCCCACGAGGTCGGTGATCTGGTTCAGTACTTTGTGGACTTCCGGCATCACGTTGACGCCGTTGACCGACAGCTTGTCGCCCACCGGGCGGCGCAGGGCGGTGTGCAGCGCCGGGCGGCCTTCGGAGGTGTTGACGATTTCGCCTTCGAACAGCGCTTTGATCGCGCCCTTCAGATCGACTTCATTGGCCAGACCCACGAGCAGATTGCGGGTCTCGGCGTTGATCAAATTCTTCGAATAATCGAGAAACAGGCCGCAGCTGCTGAGGGTGAACTGATTGAAGCGCTGCGGATCGGCGTTGAAGGCCTCGCGCATGCTGAAATCCTGCATGGCTTGGCGGTGATCTTTCAACGCTTGCCAGGCGGGCAGAGCGGTAACGTCTTGAGGAGTGAGGTAATACGCCATCGCTGCGGTTTTCCTTTTTACTTGAACGGCTTCTGAACACGGATCAGACCGGCGCGCCATGTTTGGGGGCGCGGTCAACTGCGTCTACACGATTTATCGACGCAGGGCGAATACAGTAAACCTCGCGCTGCGATCTGTCTTGACTTCTTCTGACCTGATCCCTGTACTTTTTTAACATTCAATACAGGGAGTGGCCGACAAACGGAGGGGGAGGGCGAGGTCGGGCAAGCTGAACCTCCCGGGTTGGAATCGGACGGCGGGCAGTGTGCCCGAAGGCTCTGGGGGCGGCAATACAGCTGATATGCAATCGTTCATGCGCCGAAAACCACTGTGGGAGCGGGCTTGCTCGCGAAGGCGTCGTATCAGTCGACATGTTGGTCAACTGACAGATTGCATTCGCGAGCAAGCCCGCTCCCACAAGGGGGATTGCGGTGTTTTTAAGAGGGGGTGTCGAGATTCAGGTGCAGGTTGTCGATCAATCGCGTAGTACCGAGGAACGCGGCCAGCAGAATCACCAGATCACGGTCTTCAGCCGTCGCCGGACGCAACGTCAGCGCATGGCGGATTTCCAGGTAATCCGGACGCAGGCCCGCCGCTTCCAGCTGTTGCAGCTGGGCACTGATCAGCGCCGGGAAATCACGCTCGCCTTGCTTGATCGACTCGGCAATATTGCTCAGCGTGCGATAAACCACTGGGGCTACCGCGCGTTGTTCCTCATTAAGGAAGCCGTTGCGCGATGACAGCGCCAGACCGTCCGCAGCGCGTACGGTCGGTTCGCCGATGATCTGGATCGGCATGTTCAGGTCATGCACCAGCGCGCGGATCACCGCCAGTTGCTGGAAGTCCTTCTGACCGAAAATCGCCAGATCCGGCTGCACCATGTTGAACAGCTTGCTGACCACGGTCGCCACACCTTCAAAGTGTCCCGGACGGCTGGCGCCGCACAGGCCTTCGGACAGTTGCGGCACGCTGACCCGGGTCTGTCCGGCCATGCCGTCGGGGTACATTTCCTCAACGGTCGGCGCGAACAGCAGGGAGCAACCGGCTTCAAGCAGTTTTTCCTGATCCGCCGCGAGGGTGCGGGGGTACTTGTCGAGGTCTTCACCGGCGCCGAATTGCAGCGGGTTGACGAAGATGCTCGCCACCACGAAGTCCACGCGTTGCGTGGCTTTGGTCACCAGGGCGACGTGGCCGCTGTGCAGGTTGCCCATGGTCGGCACGAAGCCGATGCGCTTGCCTTCACTGCGCGCGCGGGCGACGGCGGCGCGCAGTTCGCGTACGGTTTTTACGGTGTTCATGCAGAGAATCCGTGTTCGATGCCAGGGAACGTGGCGGCTTTGACTTCACTGACGTAAGCCTTCAATGCGGACTGGATGTTGTCCTGGTCGTGCATGAAGTTTTTGACGAATTTCGGTACGCGACCGGTGATCGACAGACCGAGCATGTCGTGCAGCACCAACACCTGACCGTCGGTATCCGCGCCGGCGCCAATGCCGATAACCGGAATTTTCACCGCCTGGGTGATTTCCGCAGCCAGTTCGCTTGGCACGCATTCGAGCAGCAGCATGGACGCGCCGGCCTGCTCCAGCGAGATCGCATCGGCACGCATCTGCCGCGCCTGGTTTTCGTTGCGGCCCTGCACTTTATAGCCACCAAGGATGTTCACCGCTTGCGGGGTCAGGCCCATGTGCGCGCACACCGGCACACCGCGTTCGGCGAGCAGACGAATCGACTCCGCCAGCCACAGCTGACCTTCGACCTTGACCATGTGCGCACCGGCCTGCATCAGCATGGCGCTGTTCATCATGGTTTGTTCGAGGGTGGCGTTGGCCATGAACGGCAAGTCAGCCAGGATCAGGGCGTCGGTGTTACCGCGTTTTACGCACGCGGTGTGGTAGGCCATTTCTGCGGTGGTCACCGGCAAGGTGCTGTCGTGACCTTGCAGCACCATGCCGAGGGAGTCGCCCACCAGCAGCACTTCGACACCGGCTTCGTTGCAGGCGTGGGCGAAGGTCGCGTCATAGCAGGTCAGCATGGTGATTTTTTCACCTTTCTGCTTGAGGCTCTGGAGCGTGGTCAGGGTGATGGCTGGCATGTAAAAAATCCTCGTTCAGGCGCTCTGGAAACTACTGCGAGTAACGCGCGTGATTCTTCATTTACTCAGGCGCACGCTCTTTTGTCGTGCTTATAAGGCCTGGATTGCGCCCGTATGTGCCGGGTTGGCGGCAGCGGGACGCCTATAGTCGTGAGGAGAACCGAGGAAGTCAATTGCGTGTGTTACCGCATTGTTACGAGGCGAGTGTTACCGGCGTTACTGATGCGATTCAGCGGCGCGGCGGGCCTGATTCGAGGAGTTTTTGTCCGACAATAAATCTGAATATAGAAGGCCATTCCCTGTAGGAGCTGCGGAACGCTGCGATCTTTTGATGTTGCTTTTGAAGATCAAAAGATCGCAGCGTTCCGCAGCTCCTACAAGGGATTGCTTAAGCTTGGGGCAGGCGTTCGAGGCCGATGAACGGGCAGGCGGCGAGCAGGTCGGCCAGGGTGCGGCCGTCGGGCAGATGAAGATCCGCCGGCGCCAGTTCGGCAAGCGGATACAAGACGAACGCGCGTTCCTGAATCTGGTAATGCGGGACTTTCAGCCGTGGCTCGTCGATCAAACGATCACCGAACAGCAGAATATCCAGATCCAGCGTACGCGGGCCCCAGCGTTCCAGACGTTCGCGGCCCTGATCATTCTCGATCGCTTGCAAGGCATCGAGCAACTGAATCGGGGAGAGCGAGCTGTCGAGCGCTGCAACCGCGTTGGTATATCGCGGTTGGCCCGGCAGCAATGAATCGCTTTGATAAAAGGCAGAAACGCCAGCGACCAGGGTTTGCGGCAATTGCCCCAGCGCCTCGACGGCGCTGCGCAATTGTTCGGCGGGGTCAGCGAGGTTGCTGCCCATGCCGATGTAGATGCGTTCCATGCTTTTACTCGCCGGTCGAAGCGCTCGGGGCGCCGGCGCGTTTGCGCTTGGAACCGCCGCTGCGGCGACGTTTGCGTGGTGCGCCGCTGGCGTCATCACCTTTGCCGCTGAGGTCGCGAATCATGTCGCGACGTTCGCTTTCGTTGGCGTCCTGATAATCCGTCCACCATTCGCCGAGGCCGTCAGTCTCTTCGCCGGCGCTTTCACGCAACAGCAGGAAATCGTAACCGGCGCGGAAACGCGGATTGTCCAGCAACAGGTCGGCGCGTTTGCCGCTGCGGCGTGGCAAGCGTTCCTGCATGTCCCAGATCTCGCGGATCGGCATGGTGAAACGTTTCGGAATCGCGATGCGCTGGCACTGTTCGGCGATCAGCTCGTGGGCGCCTTCCTGCATCGCAGGGATCGGCGGCATGCCACGTTCTTGCAAGCGCAACACGCGGGCCGGCAGAGCTGGCCACAGCAGCGCGGCGAACAGGAACGCCGGGGTCACCGGTTTGTTCTGCTTGATGCGCAGGTCGGTGTTGGTCAGCGCTTCGCTGATCAGCGTGTGGGTGTATTCCGGGTTGTGTTCCAGTGCATCGGCACTGGCCGGGAACAGCGGGGCGAACAGTTGCAGATCGACCAGCATTTCGAAGGTGATCGCGCCGTGTCCCGAGAGGAACAGCTTGAGCACTTCTTCGAACAGACGCGCCGACGGGATCTCGCGCAGCATCGGTGCCAGTTCGCGGATCGGCTGCACGGTGTGCTTCTCGATGCCGAAGTTGAGCTTGGCGGCGAAACGCACGGCCCGCAGCATGCGCACCGGGTCTTCCTGGTAGCGCTGCTTCGGATCGCCGATCAGACGGATCAGGTGATTGCGGATGTCGTGTACGCCATTGGCGTAATCGAGAATGCGCTCGCTGACCGGATCGTAATACAGGGCGTTGATGGTGAAGTCGCGGCGTTGCGCGTCTTCTTCCAGCGTGCCGTAAACGTTGTCGCGCAGAATCCGCCCGCTTTCGTTACGCGAAGACTGATTGCTGTCTTCGTCGTCTTCATTGACCGGGTGATTGGCGCGGAAGGTCGCGACTTCGATGATTTCGCGACCGAAATGGATATGCACCAGTTTGAAGCGACGGCCAATGATCCGCGCATTGCGAAATTCGGCACGGACTTGCTCAGGCGTGGCGCTGGTGGCGACGTCGAAATCCTTGGGCGTGATGCCCAGCAGCATGTCACGCACGCAACCACCGACCAGATAAGCCTGGTAACCGGCACCTTGCAGGCGTTCGACAATATTCACCGCATAGCGGCTGAACTGCGTTTTCTGCAGCGAATGTTGACCGCTGTTGAGCACTTCAGGGGTGCTACGGATGTGTTGCGTACGACGCACGGGAGTTCGGAATGACTGGAACAACTTCTTCAGCATGGGATGCACTGTTTGAAGGAATGTTCGGCCATACCAAAGAATGACCGCATGATGGGCGCAGATTCTAGCATTTAGTCGGGGGATGGTGTAGGAGACAGCAGCTTCGAGCTGAAAGCCGCAAGCTACAAGGGTGAAACGGGGGTAAAACAGGGAGTTTTTTACAGAAGGGAGAAACTACAAGGGGAGCCGAAGCTCCCCAAGAAGTAGTTGCGTGCTCTTTTTATTATTGATTCGGGCTTCTTGTTTTTGTTGAGTGCCCTCGCCACGAAGCTTTTCCTTCGTGACCCTCCCAATCGGGAGCCAAGAGCAAACGGATTGCTTTGGTCGCTGAATTGCAGTGATCTTACGATCCAACCAGTACAGGCTCTGTCTTAGGACAGTTTTTGTTGTTCTCGGCCTGGTCGTGGGGCAAGCCCCAAATACAACGCCTCTCCAAAAGAATCAGTTAGCTGCGCCTCTCGCCGTCTTGTTTTTATTGTGCGTGAGTCGATTCGTCTTATTTTTATTGTCTTGTGCATTGCTTGTTATTGTTCTTGTACCAAACATATAGCAGGGGTCGTGCCAACTTTTGCGAAACCCCGTAAAACAAAGGGTTAGGTCGATATAACCGTTTTCTCGGGGCGAAAAAAAGCCGGGGTTTCGTTACCGATAACCCCGGCTTCTGTTACGTGAAAAGACTGAGGTAACAGTTTTTTCACCTCTTCAAGCGTTACCCGCACACTCGACAGGTAACGTTCAGCTCTCGCTGGCGACCCCGGTCTTGCGCCGTGGAATGCCCAGACGCTGACGGCGTTCCCACAGACATTTACGGCTGACGCCCAGTTTGCGCGCCAGTTCGGTCTCGGTCATGTGATCCTGATGCTCAAGGACGAAGTGCTGGAAGTAGTCCTCCAGCGACAAGTCTTCGGTCGGCTCATGGCTGCTGTTGCTGGCGTTACCACCGGTTTGCGGTGGCAGGCCGATGAACTCGTCGTCGTCCAGATCGCTCAGTTCAATGTCGATGCCCAGCAGTTCGGCAGAGATTTCCGGGCTTTCGCTGAGAATCACCGCGCGCTCGACTGCGTTTTCCAGCTCGCGCACGTTACCCGGCCAGGAATAGTGACGAATGGCCTGTTCGGCATCGGCAGCAAATTTCAGGTCGGTACGGTTGATGCGCGCGCTCTGGCGAGCGAGGAAGGCTGTGGCGATTTCGTTGACGTCGGCACCGCGTTCGCGCAGCGCTGGCAATTTCAGGGCAATCACGTGCAGACGGTAATAAAGGTCTTCACGGAACTGGCCGATTTTCGCCAGGCTCTTCAGATCCCGGTGCGTTGCGGCGATCAGGCGCACATCGACTTTCTGCGACTGCACGGAGCCAACGCGGCGAATTTCGCCTTCCTGCAACACGCGCAGCAGACGGGCCTGAGCTTCCAGTGGCAGTTCGCCGATTTCGTCGAGGAACAACGTGCCGCCGTCCGCTGCTTCGACCAGACCGGCACGCCCGGCGCTGGCGCCGGTAAACGCGCCTTTTTCGTGGCCGAACAGTTCGGACTCGATCAGGCTTTCCGGAATGGCGGCGCAGTTAACCGAGATCATCGGTGCCTTGGCGCGTTTCGACAGGTTGTGCAGGGCGCGCGCCACCAGTTCTTTACCGGTGCCGGACTCGCCCTGAATCAACACATTGGAATCGGTCGGCGCGACCTTGCGGATCTTGCTGTACAGATCCTGCATCGGCGGACACGAGCCAATAATGCCGATTTCGCCGTTGCTGTTGTCAGTGGCGGGTTTGCCGCTGCCATTGGCCGGTTTGCTGGCAAGCGCTTCGCCGGCAGCCGGGGCCGATTGGCGATCACGCAGGATTCGCGCGACGGCCTGGAGCATTTCATCGTGGTCGAAAGGCTTGGCGATGTAATCCACCGCGCCCATCTTCATCGAGTCGACCGCCGAGCGCAGGCTGGCGTAACTGGTCATGATCAGCACCGGCGTGCCCTGGCCGAGCTTGATCAGCTCGGTGCCCGGCGCGCCCGGCAAACGCAGATCGCTGACGATCAGGTCGAACGTAGGAATGGTGAAGCGTTCTTGTGCTTCCTGCACTGAACCGGCTTCGCTGACCTGGTACTGGTTACGTTCCAGCAGGCGACGCAAGGCGGAGCGGATAATTGTTTCGTCTTCGACGATCAAAATGTGCGGCATTGATTCGATACTCTCGACGGTCTCAGTTCACAGCGGACGTCGCTTCGACATGACGCGGCAATGTCACCCGAATACGGGTGCCGCGTTGGCTTTGTACATCAGCCGGGCTGTCGATGGTGATTTGTCCATAATGCTCTTCAACGATGGAATAGACCAGTGCAAGGCCCAGACCGGTGCCTTCGCCAGGATCCTTGGTGGTGAAGAAGGGTTCGAACAATCTGTCCATGATGTTCTTCGGAATACCGCTGCCTTCGTCTTCGACGATCAGATCGACCGTGTGTTCGCCGGCTTCGCTTTTCACCCGTACCGCACTGTGCGGCGGCGAGGCGTCGCGGGCGTTTGAAAGCAGATTGATCAACACCTGCGCGAGCCGCTGCGGATCGCCTTCGACCCAGTGATCGGGATCGCACAGGTTGTAGAACTGCACTTCGAAATTTCGTCGGTTCAGCGCCAGCAGGCCAATCGCGTCCTGCGCCACTTCCGCCAGACAAACCGGCTCGTCACTGTGTTGATGGCTGCCAGCGTGGGCGAAACTCATCAGCGACTGGACGATGCGCGATATGCGTTTGGTCTGTTCGAGAATCTGCCCGCTGATTTCCGTCAGTTCGTCGTCTTCTTCGCGCTCTTCGCGCAGGTTTTGCGCCAGACAGGCGATGCCGGTGACCGGGTTGCCGATTTCGTGGGCCACACCCGCTGCGAGGCGCCCGATGCTCGCCAGACGTTCGGAGTGCACCAGTTTGTCTTCGAGCATCTGTGTTTCGGTCAAGTCTTCAACCAGTAACACCAGACCACTGTTACCCGGTGCGAGCGGCTCATCGATGGCCGCTTTGTGCAGGTTCAGCCAGCGGGTCTGGCCGTCGAGGGCCAGATGCTGTTTGTGCAAATGCTCGTCGGGCAGATTGATGAAGCCTTGCAACAATTCTTTCCATGGCTCGCCGATGGTGCTCAGGCGCGAACCGACCACGCGCTGCGCGGCGATCCCGGTGAGTTCTTCCATGGCCTTGTTCCACATCAGGATCTCTTGATCCTTGGCCAGCGAGCAGACGCCCATCGGCAGTTCCTGCAGGGTCTGCCGGTGGTAACGGCGCAAGGCATCGAGTTCGGCGGCTAAACCTGTGAGGCGCGAGTGGTAATCCTCTAGACGGCTTTCAATAAAGTGGATGTCTTCGGTGACATAGTTTTCGCCGCCCGCCTTATAAGGCAGGAAGGTTTCGACCATGTCCTGCGCCACGCTCGGGCCCATCAGGCCGGAAAGGTTGGCCTCGATGCGGTCGCGCAAACGGCGCAACGCGTACGGACGACGTTCATCGAACGGCAGATAAAGGTCACGCAACGCTTGTTCGACTTCTTTCTGCGCAGCCTTGGCGCCCAGCGGTTTCGCCAATTGCGTGGCGAATTCTTGCGGCGATGCGGCATGCAATTCGCGGCGTTGCGGGCGACGCACGTTATCCACAGCGCAGGCTTCGGCGGCGCTGGCTTCTTCGGGGCTGGCGTTGGTGAACAGCGAGATCAGCGTAAACATCAACACGTTGGCCGCCAGCGAGGCAATCGCGGCCATGTGCCAACTGGTGTCGTCGAGCACGTAAATCATGTTCAGCAGCGGGATGTAGAAACCCTGCAGATTGCCGACCAGCGGCAACAGCATGGTCACGACCCAGACCAGAATCCCCACCAACAGGCCGGCAATAAAGCCACGGCGATTGGCGGTCGGCCAATACAACACAGACAGCACGCCCGGGAGGAATTGCAGGGTCGCGACAAACGCAACAATGCCAAGGTTGGCCAGATCCTGCTCGGCGCCAAGCATCAGGTAGAAACCGAAACCAGCCATGATGATCGCGACGATCAGCGCGCGGCGCGTCCATTTCAACCAACGGTAGATATTGCCTTCGGCCGGCGGCTGATAAAGCGGCAGCACCAGGTGGTTCAGCGCCATGCCCGACAGCGCGAGCGTGGTGACGATGATTAGGCCGCTGGCCGCTGATAAACCACCGACGTAAGCGAGCAACGCCAGCGGTTTGCTGTTGGCGGCGATGCCGATGCCGAGGGTGAAATATTCCGGATTGGTCGTCGCGCCCAGTTTCAGACCGGCCCACAAAATCAGCGGTACCGCCAGGCTCATCAACAGCAGGAACAGCGGCAAACCCCAGCTCGCACTGACCAACGAGCGTGGATTGAGGTTTTCGGTAAACGTCATGTGATACATGTGCGGCATCACGATCGCCGAAGCGAAGAACACCAGCAACAGCGTGCGCCACGGGCCCTCCTGCAATGGCGTGTGCAGCGCGGCGAGGGCGGTCTGGTTTTGCAGCAGCCACACCTCAAGTTGTTGCGGGCCGTCGAACACGCCGTACAGCGCATACAAACCGACGCCGCCGAGGGCAACCAGTTTGATCACCGATTCAAAGGCAATCGCGAACACCAGCCCTTCGTGTTTCTCGCGGGTGGCGATGTGGCGGGAGCCGAAGAAAATCGTGAACAGGATGATCAGCGCACAAAACGCCAGCGCTACGCGGCTCTGCACCGGCTCGCCAGTGAGGATACCAATGGAATCGGCGACCGCTTGAATCTGCAACGCCAGCAACGGCAACACGCCAATCAGCATGAAGATCGTGGTCAGCGCACCGGCCCAGGTGCTGCGAAAGCGAAAGGCAAACAGATCCGCCAGCGACGACAGTTGATAGGTGCGGGTGATTTTCAGGATCGGATAGAGCAACACCGGCGCCAGCAGAAACGCGCCGGACACGCCGAGGTAACTGGACAGAAAGCCGTAGCCGTACTGATACGCGAGGCCGACCGTGCCGTAGAACGCCCACGCACTGGCGTAAACCCCCAGCGACAAGGTGTACGTCAGCGGGTGGCGAATGATCGCGCGCGGGATCATGCCCCGTTCGCTGACCCAGGCAACGCCGAACAGCACCGCCAGGTACGCGGCGCTGATCAGGATCATCTGGGTCAGGCTAAAGCTCATCGGCATCTTTTTGGCTCTGCAGGATGAAGGTCACAACAATCAGGATCAGCCAAAGCAGATAGGGGCGATACCAGGCGCCCGTAGCGTCGATCCACCAATCCATGATGGCGGGGGAAAACAGGTAGATCCCCACGACTAAAAGCAGGACCAAGCGATAGATGTACATCCCGGCCTCTCTTTTTTATGCGCGTGCCCGAAAACGTGCGGCGATGGTAACGGATGGGCGCGCGACTGCAAGTGTCGTCATAGCAGTTGCGCTTCGGGCAGGGTCAGTGTGCGCGGGATCTTCGTCGCATCCCAATGCTTGCTGCCCCAACTGAGCAATTCTTGCGGCGAGGCGTGGGCCAGTTCGGCGCCGGGATTTTGCCCCAAAGCACGCAGGGCCCGCAGCAGCAATGGCGTGGCTTGATCTGCTTCAAGCGGCGGCGAACGGTAGGACTTGCCGAGCTTGTTGCCGTCCGGTTGGGTAATCAGCGGCAGGTGCAGGTAGCGCGGTTGGCGCAGCCCCAACAGTTCTTGCAGGTAGAGCTGGCGCGGTGTCGAGTCGAGCAGATCGGCACCACGGACGATGTGGGTGATGCCTTGCCACGCATCATCGAGCACCACGGCCAGTTGATAGGCGTAGAGGCCGTCGCGACGGCGGATGACAAAATCGCCGACGTCGCGGCCTAGGTGCTGGCGGTACTCGCCCTGCACGCGGTCGATGAAATGGTATTCCAGTTCCGGCACGCGCAGGCGGATCGCCGCGTCTTGTTGATCATGGCCGGCGTTGCGGCACAGGCCCGGATAAATGCCGTTGTACGCTTCGAGCTGTTTGCGCGAACAGGTGCAGGCGTAGGCCAGACCGTGATTGAACAGGCTGTTGAGCACGTCGGCGTAGGCGTCGTGCCGATCACTCTGGCGCACCATGTCGCCGTCCCACTCGAACCCGTAGCTTTCCAGCGCCTTGAGAATCGCGGTCTGCGCACCGGGTTCTTCACGCGGCGGATCGAGATCTTCCATGCGCACCAGCCAGCGACCGCCGACTGAACGGGCGTCGAGGTAAGAGGCGAGGGCGGCGACCAGCGAGCCGAAATGCAGATGGCCACTGGGGGTCGGGGCGAAGCGGCCTATATAGGCGGGGGATTTTTTGGCAGTCATGGAAACGAAGCTACTTTTCAGGCTATACGCAGGTCAACCTGTAGGAGTGAGCCTGCTCGCGATAGCGGTGTGACATTCAACACCGATATTGACTGACCCACCGCTATCGCGAGCAGGCTCACTCCTACAAAAGGCAAAGGCAAAGGCAAAGGCAAAGACAAAAGGCAGAAACAAAAACGGAGCGTTCGCACGCTCCGTTCTTCGTTCAGGTCGAGATTACTTGCCGACCTGCTTTTCCTTGATTTCCGCCAGGGTCTTGCAGTCGACACACATGTCGGCTGTAGGGCGTGCTTCGAGGCGCTTCACACCAATCTCGACGCCGCACGAATCACACCAGCCGTACTCTTCGTCTTCGATCAGTTGCAGCGTCTTGTCGATCTTCTTGATCAACTTGCGCTCGCGGTCGCGGGCGCGCAGCTCAAGAGCGAACTCTTCTTCCTGGCTGGCACGGTCGGCCGGATCCGGGAAATTCGCAGCTTCGTCTTTCATGTGGTCAACAGTGCGGTCGACTTCCTGCATCAACTCCTGTTTCCACTTGTTCAGAACCTTGGTGAAGTGCGCGCGCATCGGGGCGCCCATGTACTCTTCACCTTTCGCCGGAACGTAAGGTTCGAAACCGCTGATCGTGGTTTGCTGCTGTTGCTTTGCTTGGGTGGGCATGAAATCGACCGCCTCTACTCTTGTAATCCATTGCGCAGGATTGCTCCATCACCGACACCTGCCGGCCCTGCGGCTGCAAGCGGGCGAACTTACCAGATCAATTCGGCCCGCGCTACTCCCGGATGTCGAGGCCCCGGCGGGTGGCGCTTGTAAAAGTCAGGCAAGCTGTGTCTGGCGGTGGTGGAGACCTGTTCAATCACTGATTTTAGTCAATCCTGGAGCGTACGCTCGTATCGTTACAGTCCAGCGTTCTTGAGGCTGTGACCGCTGCGGGTTCTCGCTCGTTCCGGCAGATGGGTAGAATCGTCTCTTTTTTCCGTTGAAGGAAAGACCCAATGGCTCAGCCCTACAGTGCGCGCAGTCGTGCGATCGAACCGTTTCATGTCATGGCGTTGCTGGCGCGGGCCAATGAGTTGCAGGCGGAAGGCCACGACGTGATCCATCTGGAGATCGGCGAACCGGACTTCACCACGGCCGAGCCGATCATTCGCGCAGGGCAGGCGGCGCTAACTGCCGGGAAAACCCGTTACACCGCCGCGCGCGGCATTCCTGAGCTGCGCGAGGCGATCGCCGGGTTCTATCAATCGCGTTATGGTTTGAACATCGATCCACGGCGGATTCTGATCACGCCGGGCGGTTCCGGGGCGTTACTGCTCGCCAGTGCGTTGCTGGTCGATCCCGGGAAACACTGGCTGTTGGCGGATCCGGGTTACCCGTGCAACCGCCACTTTCTGCGTCTGGTCGAGGGCGCGGCGCAGTTGGTGCCGGTCGGGCCTGACGTGCGTTATCAACTGACCCCGGATCTGGTCGAGCGTCATTGGGATCACGACAGCGTCGGCGCACTGGTCGCCTCACCGGCCAATCCGACTGGCACCATCCTGACCCGCGATGAACTCGCCGGGTTATCCACAGCCATCAAGGCCAGACACGGGCATCTGGTGGTGGACGAGATCTATCACGGCCTGACCTACGGCACCGATGCGGCGAGTGTTCTGGAGGTCGATGACAGTGCTTTCGTGCTGAACAGTTTCTCCAAATATTTCGGCATGACCGGCTGGCGACTCGGCTGGCTGGTGGCACCGGACGCAGCGGTCAGCGAGTTGGAAAAACTCGCGCAGAACCTCTACATCAGCGCCCCGAGCATGGCCCAGTACGCCGCGCTGGCCTGTTTCGAACCGGACACCATCGCCATTCTCGAAGAACGTCGCGCCGAGTTCGGCCGTCGTCGCGACTTCCTGTTGCCGGCCTTGCGCGAGTTGGGTTTCAACATTGCCGTGGAGCCTGAAGGCGCGTTCTATTTGTACGCCGATATCAGCCAGTTCGGCGGTGATGCCTTCGCGTTCTGCCGACATTTCCTCGAAACCGAGCACGTCGCTTTTACGCCTGGGCTGGATTTCGGTCGCTATCAGGCCAGTCATCATGTGCGTTTTGCCTACACGCAAAACCTCCCTCGCCTACAAGAAGCGGTGGAACGCATCGCGCGTGGCTTGAAGAGTTGGCAAGGCTGATGCGCTTTTATCCAGAGCTTGAAGAAGCGCGACTGATCCGTCGTTACAAACGTTTCCTCGCCGATATCGAAACGGTTAACGGTGAGTTACTGACCATTCACTGCCCGAACACCGGTTCGATGCTCAATTGTCAGGTCGAGGGCGGGCAGGTCTGGTTCAGCCGCTCTAATGACCCCAAACGCAAGTTGCCCGGCACCTGGGAAATCGGCGAAACCCCGCAGGGCCGGCTGTTTTGCGTGAATACCGCGCGGGCCAATGGTTTGGTCGAGGAAGCCTTGCAGACTGGTGTCATCACCGAGCTAAACGGCTTTACCGCGTTGAAGCGTGAAGTCGCTTATGGTCAGGAAAAAAGTCGCATCGATTTTCGCCTCGAATACCCGAGCGGCCCAGCTTACGTGGAAGTGAAAAGTGTCACGCTGGGTTTCGACGGTACGCCGGTGGCAGCGTTTCCGGATGCGGTGACCCAGCGCGGCGCCAAGCATCTGCGGGAGCTGGCGCATCTGGCGCGGGACGGAATTCGAGCGGTGCAGTTGTATTGCGTCAATCTCAGCGGGATCGAGGCGGTGCGCCCGGCCAGGGAAATTGATTCAGCGTATGCCGAAGCACTGCATGAAGCGGTCGCGTGTGGCGTCGAGGTGCTGGCGTACGGTGTGCGCTTGAGCCATGAAGAGATGGTCATCGATCGGCGCCTCGATGTGCTGCTCAACGGCTAAACATCGATCCACAGGCCTTGCGCGTCCTCGCGGCAAGGGATGGCGGTGAGTGATTGCCCGGCGCAAGGCCCGGCCACGCATTCACCGTCCTCGATCAGAAACAGTGCGCCGTGGGTGGCGCACTGAATCAGGCTGTTGCTCGAATCGAGAAACTGGTCGGGTTGCCATTCCAGCCCCACGCCCCGGTGCGGGCAGCGATTAAGGTAGACGTAGGCCTGGCCGCTGCGGCGCACGGCGAACAGCTTGTTGCCATCGATCTCGAAACCACGGCTTTTCGCTTCGGCCAGATCGGCGCCTGCGCAGAGAAACTTCATGACTATCCTCTAGTGTCCGCTCGTGTCCGGATATGTCCGAGCTTGACGTTTAAATGCAAACAATTATCAAATGACGGCCTTCGTCCGCAGGGCGGCTGGCAGATGCCGAGGATACTTGGCCTGTCGTCCCGATGCCCGGGAAAACCACGTTCAAGGAAGCTGTGTATGCGCCTGAGTACCCGCGTTGCTGTGCTGTGTGTCGGACTTTTCGTCAGCCACCAGGCTGCAGCGGCTGAGTTGCCGCAACGTTGGGTGAGTGCCGGCGGCGCGCTGTCGGAGTGGGTTTCGGCCTTGGGCGGCGAGGCGAAACTGGTCGGCGTCGACACCACCAGTCAGCATCCGGAATCTTTGAAAGCGCTGCCGAGCATCGGCTATCAGCGCAGCCTTTCCGCCGAGGGCATTCTCAGTTTGCGCCCGGACATTCTGATCGGCACCGAAGAAATGGGCCCGCCGCCGGTACTGTCGCAAGTCAAAGCGGCCAAGGTGCAGGTGGAATTGTTCTCGGCGCAGCCCGATCTGCCGACGGTTGAGATAAACGTGACCCGTCTCGGTCAATTGCTCGGCGCTGAAGCTCAGGCCAAACAACTGCTGGCAAGTTATCAACAGCAACTCGACGCACAAAAAGTGCGGGTTGCCGGCGCGCATTCGAAACAGAAAGCCCCGGGCGTGCTGCTCTTGCTCGGGCATGCCGGTGGTAAACCGTTGATCGCCGGCAAGGACACCGCCGCCGACTGGCTGCTGCAACAGGCGGGCGGGCATAACCTGGCGACGCACACCGGTTACAAACCGTTCTCGGTGGAATCCCTTGCCAGTCTTGATCCGGAAGTCCTGGTATTCGCCGACCGTGCCTTGACCGGTGACGCGGCGAAAGCGGCGTTGTTCAAGGAAAACCCGATTCTCAATTCAAGCCGCGCGGCCAAAACCGGGCGGGTGCTGGAGTTGGATCCGACGCTGTTGGTCGGCGGCCTCGGCCCACGTTTGCCGGCGGCGTTGAAAACCCTGTCTGACGGTTTCTACCCGGCCAAGAGCGGCCAATGACCACACTGGTCAAACCCCGCGGCTTGTTCATCGGCCTGACCCTCCTTTGTTTGCTGGCGATTTGGTTGTCGTTGGCATTGGGGCCGGTCAGCCTGCCGCTGTTCGATACGCTGCGGGCGGCGTTGCGCCTGATCGGTGTGCCGCTGGCGCCGGACGGGCTGGAACAGGCTGAGCTGATTCTCGGGCAGATTCGTCTGCCGCGAACCTTGCTTGGCCTGGCGGTCGGCGGTGTGTTGGCGTTGTCCGGCGTGGCGATGCAGGGGCTGTTTCGCAATCCGCTGGCGGATCCGGGCCTGGTCGGCGTTTCCAGTGGCGCGGCGTTGGGCGCGGCGATCGCGATTGTCGGCGGCTCGTTTTTTGGTGGCATGCCGGAGTGGTTCGGGCCTTACCTGTTGTCGGTGTGCGCGTTTCTCGGCGGCCTCGGTGTGACGGCGCTGGTGTACCGACTCGGTCGCCGTAATGGCCAGACCAATGTCGCCACCATGCTGCTGGCGGGTATTGCCCTGACGGCACTGGCCAGTTCGGCGGTGGGACTGTTCACTTATCTGGCGGACGACGCGACTCTGCGCACGCTGACATTCTGGAATCTGGGCAGCCTCAATGGTGCGAGTTACGCGCGGTTGTGGCCGTTGCTGATCATCAGCGCCGCTGTCGCCTTGTGGCTGCCGCGTCGGGCGCGGGCGTTGAATGCGTTATTGCTCGGCGAGTCGGAAGCCGGGCATTTGGGTATCGATGTCGAGAAGCTCAAGCGTGAGTTGGTGTTCTGCACGGCGCTGGGTGTTGGCGCGGCGGTGGCGGCGGCCGGGATGATCGGTTTTGTTGGCCTGGTAGTGCCGCATCTGGTGCGCTTGCTGGCGGGGCCGGATCATCGGGTGTTGTTGCCGGCGTCGGTGCTGGCGGGGGCGAGCCTGTTGTTGCTCGCCGATCTGGTGGCGCGGCTGGCGCTGGCGCCGGCGGAATTGCCGATCGGTATCGTCACCGCGTTTATCGGTGCGCCGTTCTTTCTTTACCTGCTGTTGCGAGGACGTGCCTGATGCTGCGAGCGCACGATCTGCACATCCATCGCGGCCGCAAAACGGTGCTCAGCGAAGTTTCGCTGCAACTCGAACCGGGTGAAGTGCTTGGCGTGCTCGGGCCCAATGGTGCCGGCAAAAGTACGTTGCTCGGCGCCTTGTGCGGTGAATTGAAACCGAGCGAGGGCGAGGTGTCACTCGACGGCCAGGCGCTGACGCATTGGACGGGCACGCAACGGGCGCAACGTCTGGCCGTACTGCCGCAAGTGTCGACGCTGGATTTTGCGTTTCGCGTTGAAGAAGTGGTCGGCATGGGCCGCTTGCCTTATCAAAGCGGTCGAGTGCGCGATGACGAGATTATTGCTGCCGCGCTGGCAGCCGCCGATGCCGGGCATTTGAGCGGACGCAGTTATCTGGCGTTGTCCGGCGGCGAACGTCAGCGCGTGCATCTGGCTCGGGTGTTGGCGCAACTGTGGCCGGGGCAAGCCGGGCAAACGTTGTTACTGGATGAGCCGACTTCGATGCTCGATCCGCTGCATCAACACACCACGTTGCAAGCCGTGCGCGAGTTCGCTGATCGCGGCGCCGCCGTGTTGGTCATCCTGCATGATCTGAATCTGGCGGCGCGCTATTGTGATCGGGTGTTGCTGCTTGAAGGTGGGCGCCCGGTCGCGCTGGATACGCCGGAGCAAGTGCTGCGCCCGGACGCACTCAAAGCCGTGTTCGGTCTCGAAGTATTGGTGCAACCGCACCCGGAGCGTGGGCATCCGCTGATCATCGCCCGCTGAGTTTTTCATCGAGGTGAGTGCATGCGCGCATTCTGGTTGTTGGCGGTGTTGTGGTTGGCGGGGTGTCAGCATGTGGCTGTGGCGCCGCCGCCCGCTGGAGAAATTCTTGATCTGCGCAACGGTCAGGTGCTGACAGCGCAGCAATTGCTGATGCGACTGGCCGAGCCTGAGCGTGTGATCGTCGGCGAGCAACATGACAATGCCGATCATCACGCGGTGCAGTTGTGGTTATTGCAGGCACTCGGCGAGCAACGGCCGCAGGGCAGTCTGTTGCTGGAAATGCTCACGCCGGAGCAGCAATCGAAAGTTGATCAAGTGCGCCATGCCGCTACGCCTCCTGCTGATCTTCCTGCTGCATTGGCCTGGCAGGACGGTTGGGACTGGAATCTCTACGGGCCGATCGTTCGTTTCGCGCTCACGCAACCGTATCCGCTGCTGGCGGCAAATCTGGACACCGCCGAAATCCACACCTTCTACCGCAACCCGCCGGTTTTGAAGGGGGAGCGTAGCAGTGCCGCCTCGGTAAAAAGCACGTTGCTTGAGCAGATCAGTGATTCGCACTGTGGCCTGCTTCCGGAATCTCAAATGCCGGCGATGCTGGCGGTGCAGCAACAGCGTGATCGGCGTATGGCTGAGCGTTTGTTCGCGGCACCGACGCCTTCGCTGTTGCTCGCCGGTGCCTGGCATGCGCGCAAGGATGTCGGTGTGCCGGTGCATGTCGAGGATTTGGGTGCCACTGCAGCACCGACGGTTTTGATGTTGGCAGAGCAGGGCAGTGAGATGACTGCGGCAATGGCCGATTACGTCTGGTTCACTCCTGTCACGCCGAAGCAGGATTACTGCGAGCAAATGCGCAAACAGTTCGGCAAATGACTTTTCCACGGGCAAAAAAAGACCCGGTAAAAACCGGGTCAAATAACCGTGATTAGCCTGATGAGGAGATAATCTGAGAGTCCGAACCAAGGGCTTTTCAGAATATCGACTGATCTCGCGACCAGTTGTGATAATCATAGCGATTCTCATTACCGAGTCAACACCTGATTCTGGATTTATTTGATTTAGTCTGAGAAATGGCCAGAACGCCCCGTAAACAAGGGACTTGAGCGTTAACCGTTAGTCGACATCAACTGGGTGATCTGCCGGTTCAACTGGCCGATGCGCCGCGCCATGCTCTCGATCAGGCTGTGGGCGATCTTTGGATTGCTGCGGGTCATGCTCAAAAATTGATCACCGGGGATCAGCATGATGGTACTCGGTTCACGGGCGATCACCGTGGCGTTGCGCGGCTCGCGGGTGAACACCGCCATCGCGCCGAAAATTTCATCCTTGGGCACTTCGCCGACTTTCTGCCCATCAACAAACGCTTCGGCGTGCCCGTCGATGATCACGAAAACATGATCAGCGGCGTCACCTTGTTGAATCAGGATTTCGCCGGCCTCGACCCGTTTGAAACCATTGGTACTACGAAACTCGCGCGGCTTCAGTTCTGCTACGGCGTGGGCCAGTATCGCGGTGTGCCCCAGCAGGTATTCGAGAAATTGCTCGGCCCGAGCGGGCTCTGCATACAAATGCTGAAACAGATCACGGCGCCGATAAGGCAGAAGACGCAGTGCGCCGTCACTGCTCAAGCGGCAATCCATCCAGGCTTCGCCACGTTGCAGACCGATCAAGTCGCCTTCCTGCCAATAGAACAGGGCTCGACCAGCGATGCTGCCGCTGATCACGCCCTCGCTGAGCAGAAACAGCTGATCACTCGGCAGTTGCCCCAGCAAATCCTCAGTCGCCTCGACTTCGATCTCCAAACTGCACGGCTCAAGGCCTTGCAGCCATTGCGCGGGCAGATTCTGCAAGCGATTGATCAGCGCATCCACTGGCGCCGATTGTTCCCCCAGCAAATACATAGCGGTCAGTTCTTGTGACGCGCGGAGATGGCGTCGAGCTGCTTGTTCAACGCGTCTTTGCGCTCGGCGGGAATGTCGTTCCAGTGCACGTCCATCAGCGCGCCTTCGATCGCATACAACAACACCTTCGATGCGCGAAACCCGCGGGTACGCACGGCCCGGTAGGCGTCCACCGCGCCCAGGCGACGCAAGTCCGAGGCGCTGTGGATGCCCACAGCATGCAGCCATTGCGCCGACGTCTTGCCAAGATTCTTCAGGTGTTGCAGTTCATCATTCATCAAGCCTCCTTGCGACGGCCGAACGGTGCGTGGGCGAGCTTCTCAGGAGTGTAGCCATCAGTAGGAAAAGCGTGGTTGTTTGGTCGGATTCGACGCAAAAGCTTCTAAGAAAGGGCGCTTGAAAGGGCTGCGAACGCAGAAAGGAGGGATAAACACATATCAGTGTAGGAGTGAGCCTGCTCGCGATGACGGACATCCAGACAGCACATTTGTTGAATGTTGAACCGCTATCGCGAGCAGGCTCACTCCTACAGGAAATGTGCTGTGTCAGGGACTGATGAGTATGTCAGCGAGTGCGATAACGCAAACGCGTACCAAAATTCATCGACATCAAAATCTCGTCCGCACTCAACTCCGCCGGGAAATACGCCCCGGAAATCTGCGCATGAGCGAGGCTCGCCCCTTCAAGCGATGCATTACGGAAATCAATCCCGCGCAAATCAGCAGAACGGAAATACGCATCACGGAAGTCCACGCCATCAGCATTCAGCTCGCGCAGATCGAGACCACGAAAATCGCCGCCGACCATGTCGATCGGGCCGTCCTGCGGGCGTTCCTTGTTGAAACCAGTGATGTCGTCTTTATGCAGCAAGGCATACAGCGGGGTGTCGAGAAGTTTCGGCTGGCTCATGTCACATCACCTGTTGGTTTTATGACGCCAGTATAGTGCCACTATTTGACGGCCGTGAAGCAAGCGAGGGCTTCACGGCCGAAATAGTTTCTTACAGGCCCGGCAGGCGTTGACGGATCTGTGCGACCACGGTGTCGAGGGTGCCGGATTCGTTGGTTTGCACGCGTTTGCTGCGCAGAATTTCTTCCGGCGTCAGCGCTTCACGATTGGCTTGTTGCGCTTCAATCACAGCCAGCGTGGCGTCGGACGGATCCTGTTTGTCGGCCTGACGAATCGCCAGCCAGCTCTCGATCACCGCTTGCGGCGCGTTGCAGTCGAGGATCAGGAACGGCGTGCCAGTGGCTTCAGCAATTTTTGCCGCGTTGTCGCGTTGTTCGCGCTTGAGGTAAGTCGCGTCGATAACCACCGGGAAACCGGCGTGCAGGATCACTTCAGCGATTTCATGCAGGCGCGCGTAAGTCGCGGTGCTGGCGTCGGCGCTATAAATGCCGGCCTGTACATCATTGGCAACGGTTTGCTCGCCGAACAGACGCTTGCGCTCAACGTCGGAACGCAGGCGAATGGCACCCAGTGCTTCAACCAGACGCATGGCCACGTGGCTCTTGCCGACAGCGGAAACGCCGTGAGTGATGGCCATGAAACGCGAAGGAATGGTGCTGTAACTTTCCGCCAGGTTGGCGTAGTTGCGGTACTGACGCAGGGTGGTCGCGCGCTGCACCGGAGTCGCGTCGGCCGGCATGCTGAACAGCGCCACTTTTGCGCGAACCATTGCACGGTAGGCTTTATAGAAGTTCAGCACTTCCAGACCCTGGTAATCGCCGGTCAACTCCAGGTACTGGCTGATGAAGCGGCGCGCGAGGGATTTCAGGCCACGGTCTTCCAGGTCCATCGCGAGGAAACCGGTGTCGGCCCAGACGTCAGTGAAACGGAAAGGCTCGTTGAATTCGATGCAGTCGAAGATCACCACTTTGCCGTCGATGACGGTAGCGTTGCCGAGGTGGATGTCACCGTGACATTCACGGGTGAAACCGTCGGCCTTGCGCTGGGTGAACAGCGGCTTGAGGCGCTCGAAGCTGCTTTCGGCCCAGGCTTTCAGTGCGTCGAGTTGCAGCAGGTCATTTTTGTCGCTGAGGAACGGCAGGATTTGTTCGAAGTTTTGCGACACCGGCGCCATCACGCTTTCCGGGGTGCCAGCATCGTGTTCGGCCGGGACTTTTGGCGCGGTGAGGTGGAAGTGCGCGATCTGCTGCGCCATCTCATCAATGTGCTGGGTGGTCAGCTCGCCATTCGCTTGCAGGGTGCTGAGCATACCGGTCTGCGGGAACTGGCGCATTTTCAGCAGGTATTCGATGGCCGGGCCGTCACCGCCCAGTTGCGGTGCTTCGACGCTACCGGTGACTGGCAACACTTCCAGATACAAATCATCGGTCAGGCGCTGGTTCAGACGCAGTTCTTCGGCGCAAAAGTGCGCGCGCGATTCGAGGCCGGTGAAGTCGAGGAAGCCGAAATTCACTGGCTTCTTCACTTTATAAGCAAACGGACCGGTGAGGATTACCCACGAGATGTGCGTTTCGATGACCTGAAACCCTTCGACAGGGTGCGGGTAGAGGGCCGGGTTTTGCAGGGCAGCGATCAGTGACTGGCTCACGGGCGATCCTTCAGAGAGGGGGGAAATTCGAGGCGGCTATTATGGCCGCTCGCCAGCCTGACGCAAACCTCGGAGCGCTCCTGTTGAGGATGAATAAAGTGCGTATAATCCGCCGCCATGACTCGAACTCGATCTCCCCGTACCAAGAAAAAACCACCTTCCAAGGGCCTTAGCCCGTGGTTGAGCTGGGCCATTAAACTCAGTCTGGTCGGCCTTGTCGTGCTGGCCGGCTTCGCCGTTTACCTCGATGCCGTGGTGCAGGAGAAGTTCTCCGGCAAGCGCTGGACCATCCCGGCCAAGGTTTACGCGCGCCCGCTTGAGCTGTTCGTCGGACAGAAGCTCAGCAAGGACGATTTCCTCACTGAACTCGATGCCCTCGGCTATCGCCGCGAAGCCGTGAGCAACGGCCCCGGTGCTGCTGCGGTCAACGGCAACACGGTTGATCTGAACACCCGTGGCTTCCAGTTCTATGAAGGCCTGGAAAAACCGCAACCGGTGCGCGTGCGCTTCTCCGGCGATTACGTCGCCGAGTTGTCGGCGACCAACGGTTCCAAGCTGTCGGTGGTGCGTCTTGAACCGCTGATGATCGGCGGCATTTATCCGAAAAATCTTGAAGACCGCATTCTGATCAAACTTGATCAAGTGCCGCCGTACCTGCTCGAAACCCTGGTGGCTGTCGAAGACCGCGATTTCTATAGCCACTGGGGCGTGTCGCCGAAGTCGATTGCCCGCGCTGTCTGGGTCAACACCTCGGGCGGCAAAATGACTCAGGGCGGCAGTACGCTGACCCAGCAGTTGGTGAAAAACTTCTACCTGACCAGCGAACGCAGTCTGACCCGCAAGCTCACCGAAGCGATGATGGCGATGCTGCTGGAGCTGCATTACGACAAAAAAGAAATTCTTGAGGCCTACCTCAACGAAGTCTTTGTCGGTCAGGACGGTCAGCGTGCGGTGCACGGTTTCGGTCTGGCCAGCCAGTTCTTCTTCGGCCAGCCATTGTCCGAGCTGAAGCTGCATCAGGTTGCGCTGCTGGTCGGCATGGTCAAAGGCCCGTCCTACTACAACCCGCGTCGTAACCCGGAGCGTGCGCTGGAGCGTCGTAACCTGGTGCTCGACGTGCTTGAGCAACAAGGTGTGGCGACCGCCGAGCAAGTCGCGGCGGCGAAGAAAATGCCGCTGGGTGTAACCACCCGCGGCAAACTGGCCGACAGTTCCTTCCCGGGCTTTATCGATCTGGTCAAACGTCAGTTGCGTGAAGACTATCGCGACGAAGACTTGACCGAAGAAGGCCTGCGCATCTTCACCAGTTTCGACCCGATTCTGCAGATGAAGGCGGAAGCCTCGGTCAACGACACTTTCAAACGTCTGTCCGGGCGCAAAGGCTCCGACGATGTCGAAGCGGCGATGGTCGTGACCAACCCGGAAACCGGCGAAGTGCAGGCGATGATCGGCAGCCGTCAGGCCAGTTACGCAGGCTTCAACCGCGCGCTCGATGCCGTGCGGCCGGTGGGTTCGTTGATCAAACCGGCGGTGTACCTGACCGCGCTGGAAAAACCGAGCAAGTACACGCTGACCAGTTGGCTGTCGGATGACCCGTTGTCGGTCAAAGGCGCGGACGGTCAGGTGTGGAAACCGCAGAACTACGATCGTCGCTCCCACGGCACGGTGTTCCTCTATCAAGGTCTGGCGCATTCCTACAACCTGTCGACCTCGCGTCTGGGTCTGGAAGTTGGTGTGCCGAACGTGCTGAAAACCCTCGGGCGCCTCGGCGTAACCCGTGAGTTCCCGGCGTTCCCGTCAATGTTGCTGGGTGCCGGCGGCATGACCCCGATCGAAGTGGCAACCATGTACCAGACCCTCGCCAACGGCGGTTTCAACACGCCGATGCGCGGGATTCGCAGCGTATTGACCGCCGAGGGCGAACCGCTCAAGCGTTATCCGTTCCAGATCGAGCAGCGTTTCGATCCGGCGTCGATCTACCTGATCCAGAACGCCATGCAGCGCGTGATGCGTGAAGGTACCGGTAGCTCGGTTTACAACGTCTTGCCGAAAACCCTGACGCTGGCGGGCAAGACCGGTACCAGTAACGATTCGCGGGACAGCTGGTTCGCCGGCTTCAGCCAAGACTTGCTGGCCGTGGTCTGGCTGGGTCGCGACGATAACGGCAAGACGCCGTTCACCGGTGCTACCGGTGCGTTGCAGGTCTGGACCAGTTTCATGCGCAAGGCCGACCCGCTGCCGCTGGACATGCCGCAACCGGACAACATCGTTCAGGCATGGGTGGATTCGCGCACCGGACAAGGCTCCGATGCCAACTGCCCGGGCGCGGTGCAGATGCCGTATATTCGCGGCAGCGAACCACCACCCGGCGCCGCGTGCGCAAGCGAAACGCCTGCTTCCGGCGAGTCGGTGATGGATTGGGTCAAGGGCTGGATGAATTAAGCAAAGAGGGTTTCAAGTGAACAAGTGGTTGATTCCAGCGGTGACCGCCGTGGCTTTGCTCAGCGGCTGCTCTACCGTACAGCGTGGTTCGATTCCGGTGGTTGATTCCGGGACTGCGGTGTCCAACAGCGAACGCATTTCGGCCAATGGCGGTTTCCGTCAAACCACGGTGAAGCGTCCTGCGCAGGGCCAGACTCAGGCCATTCCGCAGGGTGATACCGGCGTGGTGGTGATGGTGCCGGGTGGCGGCGCTGCCGTGTCGACGCCGATCAGCTCTTCGCCGATCGTGCCGGGCCCGGCGTCCGGCGGTATCACGGCGGGGCCTTACAACCCTGCGCCAGTCGAGTCGGCGCCGGTCAATACCGGCACCTACAACATGCCGTCGACGCCGAGCGGGATTCCTTCGGCCAGCAGCGGCGGCGGTTTGTCGGCTGACGAGCAACTGGACGGTCCGGTGCTCGCCTTGCTGACCACTGCGCAACAGCAACAGGCCGGTGGCGACCTCAACGGTGCGTCCTCCAGCCTCGAGCGTGCGCAACGTGTCGCGCCGCGTGAGCCGCAAGTGCTTTATCGCCTCGCGCAGGTACGCATGGCTCAAGGCGATGCACCGCAAGCCGAGCAGTTCGCCCGTCGCGCGTTGACCATGGCCAACGGTCGTCCGGATCTGCAGGCCAGTCTGTGGGAACTGATCGCGCAGTCCCGTGAGAAACAAGGCGATTCCGCCGGCGCCGCTCAGGCCCGTCAGAAGGCCAAGGTTTCGCTGTGATGGATGCACGTTTCCCGAAAATCGCCGATCAGTTACTGCTGATCGAGCGCGAACTGCGCACACAGGGCTGGTGGGATGAGGTGCAGCCGTCGGCAGAAGCCTTGAGCAGTGTCGAACCGTTTTCGGTCGATACGCTGGACTTCGAACAATGGCTGCAATGGATCTTCCTGCCGCGCATGAAAATGATCCTTGAGCAGGATCTGCCACTGCCGAATGCCTCGGGCATTCAGGAAATGGCCGAAATGGTCTTCGCCCAGCGCAACCTGGGTGGCAAGGATCGTCAGTTGCAGGTGCTGCTCAAAGAGTTCGACCTGCTGATCACCGCCTCACGTTAACCCCCGATCCTTTTCGGGGCCCGGTAACCCCGACCCTGTCGGCGTGTACACCGGAAACTGTAGGAGCTGCCGAAGGCTGCGATCTTTTGATCCTGTTTTAAAAACAACATCAAAAGATCGCAGCCTTCGGCAGCTCCAACACATATCTATTCACAATTCTGTGCAATCTGTTTCTGCGCCTCAACAATCCGCTCCTGACGCTGCGCATCATCCAGCCGTCGCATCTGTCCCTGCACTTCCTCCCTCAAACGCGGATTGTTCTGCAACTGCGCAAGGTTAGTCCGTGCCTGCTGACAAAACTGCTTGAGCTGCGCCTGCTGATCCGCGACCTGTTTCTTCACCTGGTCATCAATCGCCTTCTGGTCGCCGAGCACGCCGCTGCCAGGCATTGGCGCAGCTTTGGGCGGGGGCGAGGAGGGTGTCTGTAGCGTGGTGGATGGCTGACCCGCTGGCGGCTGCGCATCGAAATGCGTGACACCTTGGGCGTCGACCCATTTGTAGATCTGAGCGGCCATGCACCAGGGGCTGAGGCCGATCAGCAGGGTGAGGAGGAGCGTTCGCATGCTGAATCCTTGGCAAAATTGCGCAATTGACTCTAACAGAGTAGCGGTTTTCAGGTTTTTTCTTGCGTTCTCATGTGCTTACCCACAATTAGTGACATAGACAGCTTGACTTGGAGAGGGCGAAACAGAAGAATCCAAAGTCCGCTGTAGAGGGACTGCCAGAAGCAGACCCACTCGGTAGATCATGAGGCGCACATCCGCGCCGACCTGTTACACCCGCAACGCGTTACCTCGCGCTGGGTGGGAAAGGCCCGCAACACTGGGACGATCCCAATACTTGCTCAGTCAGTGCTGACGTAGTCGGCGACCACCGTCGCTCATGCTCTGCCGAGAAGTAAACCTATTAAGACCCGCCCCTTTTTTGTGGACGGTATTCTGGCGTTTTAGAGGTGAACAACGTGGAGCTTTTATCTGGCGGTGAGATGCTCGTCCGCTTTTTGCGTGACGAAGGCGTCAAATATATCTACGGGTACCCGGGTGGTGCTCTCCTGCATGTTTACGATGCCCTGTTCAAAGAACCGGAAGTGAATCACATCCTGGTTCGTCACGAACAAGCGGCAACCCATATGGCTGACGGCTACGCCCGTGCCACCGGTAAAGCCGGCGTGGTATTGGTGACTTCCGGTTCAGGCGCCACAAACGCCATCACCGGTATCGCCACGGCCTATATGGACTCGATTCCAATGGTGATCATTTCCGGTCAGGTGCCAAGCACCATGGTCGGCACCGACGCGTTCCAGGAAACCGACATGATCGGTATCTCCCGGCCGATCGTGAAGCACAGCTTCATGATCAAGCACGCTTCGGAAATCCCGGAAGTCATGAAGAAGGCCTTCTACCTGGCGCAATCCGGTCGTCCGGGCCCGGTCGTGGTCGATATCCCGAAAGACATGACCAACCCGGCCGAGAAATTCGAATACATCTTCCCGAAGAAAGCCAAGCTGCGTTCCTACAGCCCGGCCGTTCGCGGTCACTCCGGGCAAATCCGCAAGGCAGCAGAAATGCTTCTGGCGGCCAAGCGCCCAGTGCTCTATTCCGGTGGCGGCGTGATTCTCGGCAACGGTTCCGCACCGCTGACCGAACTGGCAAAAATGCTTAACCTGCCCGTGACCAACACTTTGATGGGCCTGGGTGGTTTCCCGGGGACTGATCGTCAGTTCATCGGCATGCTCGGCATGCACGGCAGCTACACCGCCAACCTGGCGATGCACCATGCTGACGTGATCCTCGCGGTCGGCGCGCGTTTCGACGATCGCGTGATCAACGGCCCGGCGAAGTTCTGCCCGAACGCCAAGATCATCCATATCGACATCGACCCGGCTTCGATTTCCAAGACCATCAAGGCCGACGTGCCTATCGTTGGTCCGGTTGAGAGCGTCCTGACCGAAATGGTCGCGATCCTCAAGGAAATCGGCGAGACCCCGAACAAGGAGTCCGTGGCCAGTTGGTGGAAGCAGGTTGATGAATGGCGCGGTGATCGCGGCCTGTTCCCTTATGAAAAGGGCGACGGCAGCCTGATCAAGCCACAAACCGTGATCGAAACCCTCTGCGAAGTGACCAAGGGCGATGCCTTTATCACTTCCGACGTGGGCCAGCACCAGATGTTCGCGGCGCAGTACTACACGTTCAACAAGCCGAATCGCTGGATCAACTCCGGTGGTCTGGGCACCATGGGCTTCGGTTTCCCGGCGGCCATGGGCATCAAGTTGAGCTTCCCGGATGACGACGTTGCCTGCGTGACCGGCGAAGGCAGCATCCAGATGAACATCCAGGAACTGTCGACCTGCCTGCAATACGGCTTGCCAGTGAAAATCGTCATCCTGAACAACGGTGTTCTGGGGATGGTTCGTCAGTGGCAGGACATGAGCTACGGCAGCCGTCACTCGCACTCCTACATGGAATCGCTGCCTGACTTCGTCAAGCTGGCTGAAGCCTACGGCCACGTCGGCGTACGCATCACCGAATCGAAAGATTTGAAGTCGAAGATGGCAGAAGCGTTCGCCATGAAGGATCGCCTGGTGATCATCGATGTTTCGGTCGACACCAGCGAGCACGTCTATCCGATGCAGATCAAAGACGGCTCCATGCGCGATATGTGGCTGAGCAAGACGGAGCGTACTTAATCATGCGGCACATTATTTCCTTGCTTCTGGAAAACGAACCCGGCGCTTTGTCTCGCGTAGTCGGCCTGTTCTCGCAGCGCAACTACAACATCGAAAGCCTGACCGTGGCCCCGACCGAAGACCCGACCCTGTCGCGTCTGACGCTGACCACCGTTGGCCACGATGAAGTCATCGAGCAGATCACCAAAAACCTGAACAAGCTGATCGAAGTGGTCAAGCTGGTGAGACCTGTCGGAAAGTGCTCACATCGAGCGCGAACTGATGCTGGTCAAGGTCAAGGCCACTGGCGCCCAGCGCGCCGAGATCAAACGCACCACCGATATTTACCGTGGACAGATCGTCGACGTCAGCGCCAGCGTGTATACCGTTCAACTGACCGGTACCAGCGACAAGCTCGACAGCTTCATTCAGTCCATCGGCACCGCATCGATTCTGGAAACCGTCCGTAGCGGCGTGACCGGCATTGCCCGCGGCGACAAAGTACTCAGCATCTAAACCAAATTAGCGAATGGCCTGAACGGCCTGGATATATAGGGGAATTTCATGAAAGTTTATTACGAAAAAGACTGCGACCTGTCGATCATCCAGGGCAAGAAAGTTGCCATCATCGGTTACGGTTCCCAAGGCCACGCTCAAGCGTGCAACCTGAAAGACTCCGGCGTTGACGTTACTGTTGGTCTGCGTAAAGGTTCGGCCACCGTTGCCAAAGCTGAAGCTCACGGCCTGAAAGTGACTGACGTTGCTTCCGCTGTTGCGGCTGCCGACCTGGTCATGATCCTGACCCCGGACGAGTTCCAGTCGTCGCTGTACAAGAATGAAATCGAGCCGAACATCAAGAAAGGCGCCACCCTGGCCTTCTCCCACGGCTTCGCGATTCACTACAACCAGGTTGTTCCGCGTGCCGACCTCGACGTGATCATGATCGCGCCGAAAGCACCAGGCCACACCGTACGTTCCGAGTTCGTGAAAGGCGGCGGTATCCCTGACCTGATCGCGATCTACCAGGACGCCTCGGGCAACGCTAAAAACGTTGCACTGTCCTACGCTGCTGGCGTTGGTGGCGGTCGTACCGGCATCATCGAAACCACCTTCAAGGACGAGACTGAAACCGACCTGTTCGGCGAACAAGCCGTTCTGTGCGGCGGTACCGTTGAGCTGGTTAAAGCCGGTTTCGAAACCCTGGTTGAAGCTGGCTACGCGCCGGAAATGGCCTACTTCGAGTGCCTGCACGAACTGAAGCTGATCGTTGACCTCATGTACGAAGGCGGCATCGCCAACATGAACTACTCGATCTCCAACAACGCCGAATACGGCGAGTACGTGACTGGCCCGGAAGTGATCAACGCCGAGTCCCGTCAGGCCATGCGCAACGCCCTGAAACGTATTCAGGACGGCGAATATGCCAAAATGTTCATCAGCGAAGGCGCAACCGGCTACCCTTCGATGACCGCCAAGCGTCGTAACAACGCCGCTCACGGTATCGAAATCATCGGCGAGCAACTGCGCTCCATGATGCCGTGGATCGGTGCCAACAAGATCGTCGACAAAGCCAAAAACTAAGTCGTCCTTCTTGTACGGAAAACGCGGCCTCGGCCGCGTTTTTTCGTTTGAGCCGGTGGTTCTGGTATAAAGCTGCAGCGTTTGTGGCCGAACTGTCGTCCTCAAGCACCTGTCGAAATTTCTCCAAACCGTTGCAAGGTAATGTCCATGAGCGAACGTCCCGAAGAGCCGAACAAGGCTTCTGACGCCGAAAGCCTGCTGCCCATCGATGAACATATCGAAGAAGGGCACGACGCAGAAGGTCGTAAAGTCCGGCATCGTGGTATCTATCTGCTGCCGAATCTATTCACCACTGCGAACCTGTTCGCAGGGTTTTACTCCATCATCAACTCGATGAGCGCGCAGGCGGCATTGAGTGCTGGGGATTCCGTCAACGCGAGCAAGTATTTCGCCTTTGCCGCAATCGCGATTTTCGTCGCCATGGTGCTCGACGGCCTCGACGGTCGTGTGGCGCGCATGACCAATACGCAAAGTGCCTTCGGCGCCGAGTACGACTCGCTGTCGGACATGGTCGCGTTCGGTGTCGCACCGGCGCTGCTGGCGTTCGGTTGGGCGTTGGGTGATATGGGCAAGGTCGGCTGGATGGTCGCCTTCATCTATGTCGCGGGCGCGGCATTGCGTCTGGCGCGCTTCAACACCCAGGTCGGCACGGCAGACAAACGCTATTTCATCGGCCTGGCCAGTCCGGCAGCGGCGGGTGTGGTGGCGGGTATTGTCTGGGCGTTCAGCGATTACGGCATTCAGGGGTCGAAGATGTCGTTCCTCGTTGCGCTGATGGTCGCGGCGGCCGGCATGCTGATGGTCAGCAACATCAAGTACAACAGCTTTAAAGAGCTGGACTTGAAAGGGCGCGTGCCATTCGTGGCGATTCTTGCCGTGGTGCTGGTGTTTGCCGTTGTGTTCAGCGATCCGCCGCGCATTCTGCTGTTGGTGTTCCTCGCCTATGCAGCATCCGGCCCGGTGCAATACTTGTTGCACCTTCGTCGGCACAAAAAAGCCGAGTGATGTAATTTCACGCATACTCCGCAGTCTATGGGTGCATCTGTCCTCCAAAGCTGCGGAGTTGTCATGCTGATCAAAATCCCCAAAGCGTCTGACTGCAACGAGTCGGATGTCACACCTGAATCCATTTATCTCTCGCGCCGCCAATTGCTCGGGGCCACTGCTGCCGGCATCGCCGTCAGTAGCCTGCCACGCTGGGCCAGTGCCGAAGATGCCGCTCGCTACGCCGATGTCGAAGCCGGTAAAGCGCCTGCCTGGTTTAGCGATAAGCTGTCCTCTACTAAATGGGGAGCAGTCAACGTCAAGGATGAGGCGATCACACCTTTTAAAGACGCCACTCACTACAACAACTTCTATGAGTTCGGCACCGACAAGGGGGATCCGGCGGCGAATGCCGGCTCACTGAAAACCGAACCGTGGAGTGTGGTGATAGACGGCGAGGTGGGTAAGCCGGGGCGATATGCGCTGGAAGACTTCATGAAACCGTATCAACTGGAAGAACGTATCTATCGGTTGCGCTGTGTAGAGGCGTGGTCGATGGTGATTCCGTGGATCGGTTTTCCAATCTCGGCGTTGCTCAAGCAAGTCGAGCCAAACGCTAATGCCAAGTACATCCGCTTTGAAACGCTGCAGGATCCCAAAACCATGCCGGGGCAGCGCTCCGGTTTTGCCTTGATCGACTGGCCGTATGTTGAAGGCTTGCGTCTGGATGAGGCGATGAATCCTTTAGCGATTCTGGCGGTGGGCATGTATGGCCGCGAGTTACCAAATCAGAACGGCGCGCCGCTGCGTTTGGTGGTGCCGTGGAAGTATGGCTTCAAGAGCGTCAAATCCATCGTGCGTATCAGTCTGGTCAGCGAGCAACCGAAAACCACTTGGCAAAGCATTGCGGCGGATGAGTATGGGTTCTACGCGAACGTGAATCCAACGGTTGATCACCCACGCTGGACGCAGGCGCGCGAGCGACGGTTGCCGAATAGCTTGTTCAAACCGAACGTACGCGATACGCAGATGTTCAACGGCTACTCGGATGAAGTCGCTTCTTTATATACAGGGCTCGATCTGCGGAAGAACTACTGATGCGCTTTCCGTTCTGGCGTATAGGCGTTTTCATTGCGGCAGCGATCTGGCCGATGCTCTGGTTGTATCAAGCGCTTGAGGATTTGCTCGGCCCTGATCCCGGCAAAGTGTTGGTCGATCGGCTGGGGTTGGGAACCTTGGTGTTGTTGCTGATCACCCTGAGCATGACGCCGATGCAGAAACTCACCGGTTGGGCGGGGTGGATTGCGGTTCGCCGGCAGTTGGGGCTTTGGTGTTTCGCCTATGTGGTGTTGCACCTGTGCAGTTATATGGCGTTTATCCTGG
>NZ_OZ409832.1:240000-1210000 GCF_979258075.1 Pseudomonas sp. AC193
TCTGCCCAGACCCACCAATTTTGTGTGGGAAACGCCTGTAGAAATACGGGGCCATAGCTCAGCTGGGAGAGCGCCTGCCTTGCACGCAGGAGGTCAACGGTTCGATCCCGTTTGGCTCCACCACTACTGCTTCTGAAGTTTGAAAGCTTAGAAATGAGCATTCCATCGTTGTGATGATGAATGTTGATTTCTAGTCTTTGACTAGTTCGTTCTTTAAAAATTTGGGTATGTGATAGAAAGATAGACTGAACGTTACTTTCACTGGTAACGGATCAGGCTAAGGTAAAATTTGTGAGTTCTCTTAGTTGAGAAATTCGAATTTTCGGCGAATGTCGTCTTCACAGTATAACCAGATTGCTTGGGGTTATATGGTCAAGTGAAGAAGCGCATACGGTGGATGCCTTGGCAGTCAGAGGCGATGAAAGACGTGGTAGCCTGCGAAAAGCTTCGGGGAGTCGGCAAACAGACTTTGATCCGGAGATGTCTGAATGGGGGAACCCAGCCATCATAAGATGGTTATCTTGTACTGAATACATAGGTGCAAGAGGCGAACCAGGGGAACTGAAACATCTAAGTACCCTGAGGAAAAGAAATCAACCGAGATTCCCTTAGTAGTGGCGAGCGAACGGGGACTAGCCCTTAAGTGGCTTTGAGATTAGCGGAACGCTCTGGAAAGTGCGGCCATAGTGGGTGATAGCCCTGTACGCGAAAATCTCTTAGTCATGAAATCGAGTAGGACGGAGCACGAGAAACTTTGTCTGAATATGGGGGGGCAGATCCTCCAAGGCTAAATACTACTGACTGACCGATAGTGAACTAGTACCGTGAGGGAAAGGCGAAAAGAACCCCGGAGAGGGGAGTGAAATAGATCCTGAAACCGTATGCGTACAAGCAGTGGGAGCAGACTTTGTTCTGTGACTGCGTACCTTTTGTATAATGGGTCAGCGACTTATTTTCAGTGGCGAGCTTAACCGAATAGGGGAGGCGTAGCGAAAGCGAGTCTTAATAGGGCGTCTAGTCGCTGGGAATAGACCCGAAACCGGGCGATCTATCCATGGGCAGGTTGAAGGTTGGGTAACACTAACTGGAAGAACCGAACCGACTACCGTTGAAAAGTTAGCGGATGACCTGTGGATCGGAGTGAAAGGCTAATCAAGCTCGGAGATAGCTGGTTCTCCTCGAAAGCTATTTAGGTAGCGCCTCATGTATCACTGTAGGGGGTAGAGCACTGTTTCGGCTAGGGGGTCATCCCGACTTACCAAACCGATGCAAACTCCGAATACCTACAAGTGCCGAGCATGGGAGACACACGGCGGGTGCTAACGTCCGTCGTGAAAAGGGAAACAACCCAGACCGTCAGCTAAGGTCCCAAAGTTATGGTTAAGTGGGAAACGATGTGGGAAGGCTTAGACAGCTAGGAGGTTGGCTTAGAAGCAGCCACCCTTTAAAGAAAGCGTAATAGCTCACTAGTCGAGTCGGCCTGCGCGGAAGATGTAACGGGGCTCAAACCATACACCGAAGCTACGGGTATCACCTTCGGGTGATGCGGTAGAGGAGCGTTCTGTAAGCCTGTGAAGGTGAGTTGAGAAGCTTGCTGGAGGTATCAGAAGTGCGAATGCTGACATGAGTAACGACAATGGGTGTGAAAAACACCCACGCCGAAAGACCAAGGTTTCCTGCGCAACGTTAATCGACGCAGGGTTAGTCGGTCCCTAAGGCGAGGCTGAAAAGCGTAGTCGATGGAAAACAGGTTAATATTCCTGTACTTCTGGTTATTGCGATGGAGGGACGGAGAAGGCTAGGCCAGCTTGGCGTTGGTTGTCCAAGTTTAAGGTGGTAGGCTGAGATCTTAGGTAAATCCGGGATCTTAAGGCCGAGAGCTGATGACGAGTGTTCTTTTAGAACACGAAGTGGTTGATGCCATGCTTCCAAGAAAAGCTTCTAAGCTTCAGGTAACCAGGAACCGTACCCCAAACCGACACAGGTGGTTGGGTAGAGAATACCAAGGCGCTTGAGAGAACTCGGGTGAAGGAACTAGGCAAAATGGCACCGTAACTTCGGGAGAAGGTGCGCCGGTGAGGGTGAAGGACTTGCTCCGTAAGCTCATGCCGGTCGAAGATACCAGGCCGCTGCGACTGTTTATTAAAAACACAGCACTCTGCAAACACGAAAGTGGACGTATAGGGTGTGACGCCTGCCCGGTGCCGGAAGGTTAATTGATGGGGTTAGCTAACGCGAAGCTCTTGATCGAAGCCCCGGTAAACGGCGGCCGTAACTATAACGGTCCTAAGGTAGCGAAATTCCTTGTCGGGTAAGTTCCGACCTGCACGAATGGCGTAACGATGGCGGCGCTGTCTCCACCCGAGACTCAGTGAAATTGAAATCGCTGTGAAGATGCAGTGTATCCGCGGCTAGACGGAAAGACCCCGTGAACCTTTACTATAGCTTTGCACTGGACTTTGAATTTGCTTGTGTAGGATAGGTGGGAGGCTTTGAAGCGTGGACGCCAGTTCGCGTGGAGCCAACCTTGAAATACCACCCTGGCAACTTTGAGGTTCTAACTCAGGTCCGTTATCCGGATCGAGGACAGTGTATGGTGGGTAGTTTGACTGGGGCGGTCTCCTCCTAAAGAGTAACGGAGGAGTACGAAGGTGCGCTCAGACCGGTCGGAAATCGGTCGTAGAGTATAAAGGCAAAAGCGCGCTTGACTGCGAGACAGACACGTCGAGCAGGTACGAAAGTAGGTCTTAGTGATCCGGTGGTTCTGTATGGAAGGGCCATCGCTCAACGGATAAAAGGTACTCCGGGGATAACAGGCTGATACCGCCCAAGAGTTCATATCGACGGCGGTGTTTGGCACCTCGATGTCGGCTCATCACATCCTGGGGCTGAAGCCGGTCCCAAGGGTATGGCTGTTCGCCATTTAAAGTGGTACGCGAGCTGGGTTTAGAACGTCGTGAGACAGTTCGGTCCCTATCTGCCGTGGACGTTTGAGATTTGAGAGGGGCTGCTCCTAGTACGAGAGGACCGGAGTGGACGAACCTCTGGTGTTCCGGTTGTCACGCCAGTGGCATTGCCGGGTAGCTATGTTCGGAATAGATAACCGCTGAAAGCATCTAAGCGGGAAACTAGCCTCAAGATGAGATCTCACTGGAACCTTGAGTTCCCTGAAGGGCCGTCGAAGACTACGACGTTGATAGGTTGGGTGTGTAAGCGCTGTGAGGCGTTGAGCTAACCAATACTAATTGCCCGTGAGGCTTGACCATATAACACCCAAGCAATTTGCTTGCTTCGAAGCTGAAAAGCGAAAGAGCACCAGATTGCGGTGTGTGAAGACGAAACGAACCGAAAGTTCGAAACGCTCACAAAACACCTAGCTGTCACATACCCAATTTGCTGAAGCGAGGCCATCTGGTCACGACTCAGTACCCGAATTTCTTGACGACCATAGAGCGTTGGAACCACCTGATCCCATCCCGAACTCAGCAGTGAAACGATGCATCGCCGATGGTAGTGTGGGGTTTCCCCATGTGAGAGTAGGTCATCGTCAAGATTAAATTCCGAAACCCCAATTGCGAAAGCAGTTGGGGTTTTGTTTTGCCCGCAGGAAAGTTTTTGCACGGTTCATCGAACAAATTTGCACAGTTATTTTCGAACCAGAACACTAGAATAGCCCCACCTTTTTTGGAGCCAGAGCCTTTATGTCAGAGTCGGTTGACGCCCCCGGGCTGTCAGATCTACCGCTGGAAGACTTGGTGGCCTGTCACGAGTGTGACCTGCTGATGCGCAAGCCAACACTTGCCCACGGCGAGAAAGCCCTCTGCCCCCGCTGCGGATACGAGTTGTACGCCCATCGCCATAACGTGGTGCAGCGCAGCCTTGCTCTGGTGATTGCGGCACTGCTGCTGTACATACCAGCGAACTTTTTGCCGATCATGCAGCTCAATCTACTCGGGCAGTCTTCGGATGATACGGTCTGGAGCGGCGTGCTCGGTCTGTTCAATACCGGCATGCAAGGCGTATCGATTGTTGTGTTCCTGTGCAGCATGGCCATTCCGCTGCTCAAGTTGCTGTGCCAATTGTTTGTGCTGCTGACGATCCGTTTCGATATCGGTCGCAGCTATGGCTTGTTGCTCTACCGCATTTACCACCACCTCAAAGACTGGGGAATGCTCGAGGTTTACCTCATGGGCGTACTGGTGGCGATCGTCAAACTGGCGGACATGGCCGCCATCACCGTCGGCCTTGGTCTGGCGTGTTTTATCGGCTTGTTGCTGGTTCAGGTCTGGCTGGAAGTGGTGATGTCGCCGCACCAGATCTGGCAGGCGTTATCAGGGGAAGATGCTCATGCGGGCGATTGATGCAGGCATTCTGACGTGCACCGAATGCCATGAGTTGAACCGGCAGGAGGCGGACAACGACGAGCAAACCTGCACCCGCTGTGGTGCATTGGTTCACGCGCGCCGGCCGAACAGCCTCACCCGTACCTGGGCCCTGCTGATCACGGCGGCGATTATCTACATACCGGCCAACGTGTTGCCGATCATGACTGTCAGTTCTTTGGGTCAAGGTGACCCAAGCACGATCATGTCCGGCGTGATCCAGTTGGTGCAGCACGGCATGATCCCGATTGCTGCCGTAGTGTTCATCGCCAGTATTCTGGTGCCGACTTTCAAACTGGTGGGCATCGCACTGCTGTTGTTTTCAGTACAACGCAAACAACCGTTGTCGGCGCGGCAGCGCATCTGGATGTACCGCTTCATCGAGTTCATTGGCCGCTGGTCGATGCTCGATATTTTTGTGATCGCCATTCTGGTGGCGGTCGTCAATTTCGGCCGCTTAGCCAGTGTCGAAGCCAATCTTGGCGCCATCGCCTTCGCCAGTGTGGTGATTCTGACGATGCTTGCTGCAGTAACTTTTGATCCCCGACTGATTTGGGATAACACGGAGTCGGACGACGACCATGACTGATTTGCCCGTAGCGAAAACCCGACCGGCCTCGAACTGGTCTGCCATTTGGGTACTGCCTCTGATCGCGTTGATCATCGGTGGCTGGCTCGGCTGGCGTGCCTATTCCGAAACCGGCATCGAGATCCAGATTCGCTTTGAAAGCGGCGAAGGCATCCAGGCCAATAAAACCGAGATCATGTACAAGGGCATGTCGGTCGGTAAGGTCAAAACGCTGAAGCTCGACGACGAGGGCAACTCCAAAGGCGTCATTGCCACCGTCGAGATGAACAAGGACGTCGAGCAATACCTCAAAACCAGCACGCGTTTCTGGCTGGTCAAACCGAGCGTAACTCTGGCCGGCATCACTGGTCTGGAGACGCTGGTCTCAGGTAACTACGTCGCTATCAGTCCCGGCGAAGGCGAGCCCGCGCGCAAGTTCAAGGCGCTGGCCGAAGAGCCGCCGCTGTCCGACGCCAAACCTGGTCTGCACTTGACCATCAAGGCTGATCGTCTCGGTTCGCTGAGCCGTGGCAGCCCGGTGTTCTACAAGCAAATCAAAGTCGGTCAGGTCAAAAGCTATGTGCTGTCGGAAGACCAAAGCACCGTTGAGCTCAAAGTGTTCATCGAACCGACCTACGCCAAACTGGTGCGCAAACATACACGTTTCTGGAACGCCAGCGGCATCAGCATCGACGCCAACCTGTCCGGGGTCAAAGTGCGCAGCGAATCGCTGGCCAGCATCGTCGCTGGCGGTATCGCCTTCGCCACGCCGGAGAATCGCAAGGACAGTCCGCCAACCGATCCGAGCCTGCCATTCCGTCTCTACGAGGACTTCGACGCCGCCGCTGCCGGTATTCGTGTGAAGGTCAAACTCAGCGACTTCGAAGGCCTGCAGGCTGGCCGTACGCCAGTGATGTACAAAGGCATTCAGGTCGGCAACCTGAAAGCATTGAAAGTCGATGCCGATCTGAACAGCGCCACCGCCGAGCTGACTCTCGATCCGTTGGCCGAAGATTATCTGGTGGAGGGCACTCAGTTCTGGGTGGTCAAACCGTCGATCTCGCTGGCCGGCATCACGGGTCTCGAAGCGCTGGTGAAAGGTAACTACATCGCCGTGCGTCCGGGTGACAAAGGTGCCGCCCCGAAACGTGAGTTCGAAGCACGTCCGAAAGCGCCGCCGCTGGATCTGCGTTCGCCGGGTCTGCACCTGGTGCTGTTCACCGACACGCTGGGTTCGATCGATGTCGGCAGTCCGATCTTGTACAAGCAGGTCAAGGTCGGTTCGGTACAGAGCTACCAATTCTCCAAGACGCGCAAACAAATCATCGTCGGCGTGCACATCGAGAAGGAATACGAAAACCTGGTCAACGCTTCGACGCGGTTCTGGAATGTCAGCGGTGTGACGTTGACTGGTGGGTTGACCGGCGGCATTCAGGTCAAGAGTGAATCCCTGCAAACCCTGATGGCCGGCGGTATCGCCTTCGAAACACCGCAGGCCAAGGCGCCGCTGCAGAAACGCATTCCGCGTTTCCGTCTGTTTGCCAATCATGACGACGCCAGTAAAAAAGGCAGCGTAGTAACGATCAAAGTCGATCGCGCCGACGGTCTCAGCAGCGGCACGCCGGTTCGTTTCAAAGGGCTGGATGTCGGCAAGATTGAAAGCGTCGATCTGACTGACGACTTGCAATCGGTCATCCTCACCGCGCGCATCACGGAAGTGCCGGAGAAGATTGCCCGGGTTGGCAGTCAGTTCTGGGTGGTCAAGCCTGAGCTCGGCCTGATCAAGACAGAAAATCTGGAAACCCTGGTGACCGGCAAGTACATCGAAGTGCAGCCAGCGGCGAAGAACCTTGGCCCGCAGAAGAACTTCGTTGCACTGGCCACAGCGCCGGAAGTCACCAAACAAGAGGCGGGTCTGAGTCTGGTGTTGAGCGCCGCTCGCCGTGGTTCGTTGAAGCCGGGTGTGCCGGTGACTTACCGTGAAATTACCGTGGGTAAAGTTACGGGTTATGAACTGGGCCAGACCGCTGATCGCGTATTGGTGCACATTCTGATCGAGCCGAAATACGCGCCGCTCGTACGCAGCGGCAGCCGCTTCTGGAACACCAGCGGTGTCGGGTTTGATATCGGTTTGTTCAACGGGCTGACGGTGCGCACCGAATCGCTGGAGACAGCGATTCAGGGCGGCATCGCATTCGCTACGCCGGAGGGTGAGCGGATGGGCGGTCAGGCTCGGGCGGAGCAGACGTTCCCGTTGTTCGACAAGTTTGAGGATGAGTGGCTGACGTGGGCGCCGAAGATTTCGCTCGGTAAATAAATTCTGCGGTGTTTGAAGTGGGGCCATCGCGAGCAGGCTCACTCCTACAGGGGAACGCATTCCAACTGTAGGAGTGAGCCTGCTCGCGATAGGGCCAGCCAATTCAGCACAAACCCCAAGCCATAAAAAAGGGCCGCGATCCCAGCAGATCGCGGCCCTTTTTTTGTCTTCAGTTAACGCCGATCAAACCGCATCCAGCTCCGGTTCATCCGCTTCAACATTCACCGTGGCCTTCACCACATCATGGCGACGGATGTACTTCCAGTCCGCCTCATCAATGTAGATCCCCGCCGGGCCGCTGCCGCCTTCCAGGTCGATCGCGACACTCGCGCAGACCTGCGGCTTCACGCTCGCCAGAATCGGCACGAAGCCCAGTTGCAGGCTGGTTTCCAGCAGTGCGGCCTGGTTCTTCTCATCGATATCCGCCGCCTCGTCGAGGTAGTACGGCAGACGCACACGGCCGGCCTGATCGCGATCCATCAAGTGCAGCAACAAGTACATGTTGGTCAGCGCCTTGATGGTCATGGTCGTGCCGTTGGACGCCGCGCCGTCGATGTCGGTGTGGATCACCGGCTGGCCGTTGACCTTGGTAATCTCGAACGCCAGTTCGAACAAGTCCTTGAGGCCGAGCTGGTTGTGGTTTGCCGCCACCAACCGCGCAAGGTATTCCTTGGCCTCTTCGTTCTTGTTGTCTTGCTCGGCGCTTTGGCTGAGGTCGAACACCGACAGGGTTTCGCCTTCTTCGTACTGACCGGCGCTGTGGATGATCTGATCGATGTGCTTGAGGGCTTCCTTGTTCGGCGCGAGGACGATGCGGAAGCTCTGCAGGTTGGAGACCTGACGCTTGTTGATCTCGCGGTTGAACAGCGCCAGTTGATGCTCAAGGCTGTCGTAGTCGCTGCGAATATTGCGCAGAGTACGGGCGATGTCGGTGACCGCTGCACGACGGGCCTTGCCCAGCGTCAGCGCTTCATCGGTACGGTGCGCGTAAGCGTTGATCAGCAGCGACAGACGGCGCTCCATGTCGTCTTCGCTGTCGAACTTGGCCACACCTTTGAGGCGCACTTGCGCGTACAGCGCTTCGATCTGACCGTCAGCACGGAGCAAGCCTTGCCAGCTGTCCTGGTAGTCGTTGAGCAGTGGCAGGAGGTTGTCCATCGAATCGTCGACCGGATCCATGAACGGCGTACCGAACGGCAGATCCGCCGGCAGCAACTGACGACGGCGCAATGCATCGTCGAGCGTGCGTTGCTTGGCTTCCATATCGGCGATCTGGCGGCCGACCAGTTGCAGCTTGGCCGACAGTTGCTGGACGCGCTCGGTAAAGGCATCGCTGGAACGCTTGAGTTCGTCCTGCGCGCCTTCCATCTGCGCCAGTTGCTCGAGCTTGTCGCCTTCTTCAGCGCTCAACGTTTGCGTGCGACGGAAATCTTCCAGCGCCTTTTGCGCGTCCAGCACTTGCTGGTACAGCGCTTCGGTCTGGGTCTTGCTCGCCGAGCGGTCAGCGGCAACGGCCTGCTGGGTCTTGAGCTGTTTCAGCTCTTTGTCCAGACGTTCTTTCTGGTCGCGCAACGCGGCACGGTCGGCCAGTGCTTGCAGCGCCGGTGGCTCAATGTGCGAGAGGTCTATCGACAGGCCCGGCACTTCGAAGCGTTCACCCTTGAAGCCATCAAGGATCAGCTCAACCGATTTGACCCATTCGCCACCCTCGTCGAGGGTAATGCCGTGTTCGCCCAGCGGCAGGCTGAACAGTGCGCTGTTGAACAGACGCATCAACCGTTCGACGTCGGGTTGCGAAAATTCTTCGCGCAGTCGCGCGTAGCTGTTGTTGTCGGCGTGATCGAGTTGCTGCTTCACCGACTTCAGGCGTTTTTCCAGATCGCGCAAACGCTCTTCGAGATCTTCTGCACTGAACTGACGCGATTGCGCCAAGGCGCCGGCGAGTTCGTCGTGGGCGTCTTTGGCCGCGAGCAATTGTTGCTCCAACACTTTGACGTCATCGACCAAAGCAAAGCGATTCTTCAGTACCGACAGCTCGCCGAGCCAGCGCTGGATGCCGGAAATTTCCCGCTCCAGACGCATCAGCTCCTGAGTACCGCCGCGCTGATTGTTTTGCAGACTGTCCTGCTCGCCACGGTAGTGGTCGGCCTGAATGGTCAGCTCTTCCTTGCGCGCACTGGCGTAATCCGACCAAGTACCGAGCAACGAATCGAGCAGCGGCGACAGCCGATGTAACTTGCCGCGCAGCACGTCGCGCTGTTTCACGCCGTTGGCCAAGGCTTCAACCAACGGGCCGGCAGCGACCAGCGAGTTGTAGTCCTGTTCCATACGACGCACGTCGCGGAAGGCTTCTTCGCACGCGGCGATGTAATCGACACTGCCGGAACGCAGGCTGTGTTCGAAGGCATCGAGGAACAACTGCTTCAACTTCGCCGCAGTAATTTCGCGCATGTGCAGCAGGTTGATGAACAGCGCGCGGAAAGTCTTCAGGCTCTGTTCGCTGGTGGAGCGCAGCGGGATCAGGGTCAGATCCAGCGGGATCGAAGTGTGACCGCCCACCAGCAAACGACGCAGCTCATCCGGCTTGAGTTCGTAGGCTTTCAGGCCTTCTTTCTCAAGGTTGTTGAACAGCTCTTTTTGACGCAGGCAGGTGTCGTTTTTCTGGTAATGCGCCAGATCGAGTTTGCCGGCGTAGGCGAAGAACTGGTGACCGAAACCACCGCCCGGGCCACGACCGACCACGCCGATCACGTGCGGGCCGTGTGGCAGGTTCACTTCGACAAGGATGTAACTGGTGTCGGAAGCGAAGTAGAAGCGCCGCGATTGTTCGAGGCTGTACTTGCCGAAACTCATGTCCGACATGCGCGCCAGAATCGGGAACTGCAAGGCGTTGATCGACGCCGATTTACCGAGGTTGTTCGCGCCGTAAACCGACAACGGTTCTTCCAGCGGGAACAGGCCGAGGCTGTAACCGGCAGTGTTCAATAGGGCAAAGCGGCGGATGCCGTAGCGTTCCTGGCTCATGCGTCGGACTCCTGTTCTTCGGCAATGGCGCGGGCCAGTGCGTCTTCTTCGCTCTCTTCATCAAATTCGCTGAGATCGAGCGGATCGTCGGTTTCGAGGAATTTGGCTTCCGCCGCTTCGTCGATCAGCACCGGCGCTGGCAGCGGCAATACGCTGTGCACGCTGGCCGCCAGATCGCGGTCTTGCTGCACCGACAGGCACACGTCGAGGAAACGGTGCATCGGTGGCAGGAAGCGGTACACACCGTTTTCTTCACCGGCGAAACCGAGTTGAGTCATGCGGCGCATGATCTTTTCTTCGAGCTCTTCGACGGTCTGCACTTCGGCTTGAATAAACAGGTCGCGGTACTTCTCCAGCAGCGACGGCAACTCTTCGCGGCCGAGGCTGCCGCCATCGAGCACGGCGATCGGGTCGCGGCCCTGATCGGCCAGATGCTCGACGAGGATGAAGGTGAACAGCGCCAGACGCTGCGCCGTCTTGTTCACCGCCGCAGCGGCCATGTCCGGCACAAAGTAGTAGAAACCACGGGTGTCGCAGACCAGTTCAAAACCCAGCGCCTTAAACAGCGTGCGGTATTGATCCTGGAAGTTCGACAGTTGCGCGTACAGTTCCGGGTCGCGGCGGCTGACGTGGTAACCCTTGAACAGCTCGCGGAAGATCGGTGCCAGTTGGGACAGTTCGGAGAGATCAAGATGCATTGGGGATGCTCGCAGAATCCTCGGCGGCACTGTCGCGGGCCGAGAGCAGGGCGAAGGAGCGCAGGCTGACCTGGTGCTCATGAGTGTGGTAGTCGCGGCGTTCCAGACGCTCGCGGGTGAAGCGTTTTTCCCGCGACAGGCGCGAGAACCAATAGAGCAATTCGTCGGTGGCGCCGTCCGGTTCCTGCTCGAGCAGCCAGGTCATCAGATCCGGCATTGGCAGGGATTCTTCGCAACGGTCGACCATCTCGCGCACGGTGCGGGGTGCGCGTGGGGCTTCGCCTTTCTGGGTTTTGTGCGCTTTCGGGAAGCGTGCCGGTTTCGGCTCGAAACGCGCCAACGCGTACACGTAGGCTTCGACCTGACTGGCGCTGCCGAGGAAGGTGCTTTGCGGGCGGGTGAACATCGGCATCACGGCTTGCGGCACGGCGTCGATGCCTTTGCGGCGGATCGCCGCCAGTGCGAGCGCGGCGCCACGGGTCACGGCGTTGTGCCGGCGCGCTTCTTCACGCAGCGGCAGCAACAGTTCGCGGGCATGGCGCAAGGTCAACTGGGCGCTGGTCTGCATTTCGAGGATGCGCGCGTGGGTGCGCAGCAGCATGTCATCGTCAACCAGATGGCCGAGGCGCTGTTGCTCGCTGAGCATTTTCAGCAACACGGTTTCGACCTTGCGCACGCCTTGTTCGAAGGCGCCGTCGGCGTTCACCAGATCGATCATCGGCTCGACGTATTCGTCCCACGTCGCCAGTACTTCGGCGTAACGCTGACGCAAGGGAATCTGCCGGTCACTGGTTTTGGCGCGTTCGGCTACTGCAACCAGCGCTTGTTCGTCGTTGTCGAGTTTCTTCAAAACATCGCGCACGCGCATGTCGAGCAAACGCAGCTGACGGGCGAGGTCGTGACCGTCGCGAACGTCGAACGCATCCTGGATGTAACCGGCCAGGCGTTCGAGGTGACGCAAATAGGCTTCGATTTCCAGGCACAGGCCCAAACGGTGTTCACGACGCAGGTAAGCGAGGAAGTCGTGAATCTGCGCATTGAGCTCGAACCGGTTCGGGCTTTTCGCCACAGGCACCAGAATATCGAGGCGAATCCACACGTCGAGCAGGCTGGTAATGTCCTGCGGCGTGCTGTCCAGTTGTTGGGCGGCCAGTTGCGTGCGCAGTTCGTTGAGGCTCAATGTGCCTTGGTCGAAGTGCTCACACAAAGGCTCCAGAAGCGCCCAGTGTTCAGCGAGGGCGCGCAAGACGCGCTTGGGTTCGATCATCGGAATGCCCGGCTGGTTGGCAATGAAAAGCGGCGATTGTACTGCATCGCAGCCGATACGATTCAATCCAGGGACAGGCTGTTGTTTTTCTTTCGGTCAAGTGATTGATCAACAACGGGCGATCTTGGACGAAGGGCGGTAGAATCAGCCCACTTCAGTTATCCACAAGTGGCCGACCCTTTGCTTATCGAGTCCCGCCGCCGCGCCTATTTGAACGCCATGCAGGTGGTCAATTGGCTGCCGCGCACCGAATTGCCTTTCGCCGCGCCCTCGCGCCCCGAGCTGCTGGACATGCCCGAGCCCGAGGTAGAAGCGCCGCTGGTGCCCGCGCCTCAGGCCGAAGCGCCGGTGCAGCCTGTTGCGCGAACGAGCGAGCGGCCGAAGATCGAAGTGCCACGCCCGTCGCTGGCGAGCACGCGAACCAACGCCAAACCGGTGGAAGAGGCCGACGACACGCCTGTCGTCGCCAAGCCCGCACCGGTGCCGCCGCCGCGTTTCGCCCTGCAATTATTGCGGGCCGGGCGTTGCTTGCTGCTGGTCGAGTTACCCACAGGCGAACCGTTCCAGAGCCGTGATCCTGCTTATTTATTGCTCAAAGACATGCTGCGTGCCGCCGGTCTGCCGGATGCGCCGCAAATTGTCGGCGAGCCAGTGCGTTGGCCGTGGCTCAATCGCGGCACCATGGATCAGGGCCCGGATGCGGCGCGCGACTTTGTGCAGGGTTTCCTTTCGGTACAAATGGAATCCGCACCCTGCGCCTGCCTGTGGCTGATCGGTCTGCCGGCAGTGCGTTTCGCCGGTGAAGCGGACGCTGAAGCATTCAATCGTGAATTGCAGATCGAAGGTCTGGGCTCAGCCTGGGCCATTCCCGGTCTGGAATTGTTAATGGAAGAGCCACAGCGCAAAGCCGCTGTGTGGCAAGCCATGCGTCGGCTGATGGCGCGATGGAAAGAATCGAATGAGTGACGCTGTATCGTTCCGCCCGATGATCGAGGCGGATCTGGACGCTGTGCTGAAGATTGAATTCGCCGCGTACAGCCATCCGTGGACGCGCGGGATTTTTCTCGACGGCTTGGGCAAATACCAGATCTGGCTGATGTTCGAAGGTGAGCAACAGGTTGGGCATGGTGTGGTGCAGATCATTCTCGATGAGGCGCATCTGCTCAATATCACGGTGAAACCGGAGAGTCAGGGGCGAGGGTTGGGGCTGACATTGCTGGAGCATCTGATGTCGCGTGCGTATGCGGCTGCGGCTCGGGAGTGTTTTCTCGAAGTGCGCGACAGTAATACGGCGGCGTTCCGGTTGTATGAGCGTTATGGCTTTAACGAGATTGGCCGGCGTCGGGATTATTATCCGGCGGTGGGCGGGCGTGAAGATGCGGTGGTCATGGCCTGCACTTTGGTTGACTGAACCCCTTTAAAAGCTTCGCGAGCAAGCCCGCTCCCACATTGGAATTGAGCCGTTCACAAACATTGTGATCAACACAAAACCCATGTGGGAGCGGGCTTGCTCGCGAAAGTGTCCGGTCAGGCAACGATTATCAGCGCTTGCCATCCATCGGATCGCGCTGCGCCAGCTCCGCCTCATCCAGCCCATTTCCACCGCCAATGTCATCCTCATCGACAATGCTCAAATCCCAATCCGCCTGATTGCCTTCACCAGCCTCTTCGGCATCCCGCGCGCCGTCTTCATGAATCAGCGTTTCCGGGCTCATGTCATCGTCAGTCGGCTCATGGTCGGCAACCGAGGCGCCAGTCATCCCCGCCTCACGCACGCGTTCATTGGGCATCAACTGCTCGCGTTCCCGCTCTGGGATCTCATCACCGATCTTCGCGCTGGGCTCGTCTTCATCGAAATCCAGCTCATGCACCGAACCCATGCGGTCTTCGTTATCATCGATGGGCTCCGGCTGTACCGCATCGTAGGGGCGTCGTGAATCAGTCATGGCAATTCCTCATACTGTGGGCCTTACTAAGGTGGACTCACCGGGCACACGAGAATTCCAACGAAATCACTTTCGGCTCAAGCGTGACCCCGACGGGCGGTCGACTGTCATACCAGCGCATCTTTCTTGAGGCCTTACAGCATGCATGACTTACAAGACCTGATTGATAACAACGAGCGTTGGGCTGACGCGATCACCAAGGAAGACCCGGATTTCTTCGCCAAACTGGCCCGCCAGCAAACGCCGGAGTATCTGTGGATCGGCTGTTCCGACGCGCGCGTACCGGCCAACGAAATCGTCGGCATGTTGCCGGGCGATCTGTTCGTTCACCGCAACGTCGCCAACGTGGTGCTGCACACCGACCTCAATTGCCTGTCGGTGATTCAGTACGCGGTTGATGTGCTCAAGGTTAAGCACATTCTCGTTACCGGTCACTATGGTTGCGGCGGTGTGCGCGCCTCGATGCAGGATCGCCAGTTCGGCCTGATCGACGGCTGGCTGCGTTCGATTCGCGATCTGTATTACGAAAAGCGTGAAGAACTGGCCAAGTTGCCGACCGAAGAAGAACAGGTCGATCGCCTATGCGAACTCAACGTAATCCAGCAAGTGGCCAACGTCGCCCACACCAGCATCATCCAGAACGCTTGGCATCGTGGGCAGAGCCTGTCGATCCACGGCTGCATCTATGGCATCAAGGATGGCCGCTGGAAAAGTCTCGACACCACCATCAGTGGTTTCGAGCAATTGCCGCCGCAGTATCGTTTGCGTCCGGTCGGCGCGCCGTAATCAGCGTTTCAGCGCAGGCCCGCGTGGCGCCTGCGCTGTAAAAACTGTTGGCCTTCGCGGTTGGGTGGTTCGTCGTAACCGGTGATCCACCCACGACATTGCGACGATCCGCAATGGCAAGCGAACTGGCGCAAGAGCTTGTCTTCAGTGGCCGCGAAATCCATGGTCAGCCGTTCGCCCCTGTGGATATCTTTCAGCGCCCACAGCCACAATTCGCTCATGTCGAGAAACACGTTGGGGTTGCAGGAATGTTCCAGCAATCCGCAGAAGCGTGGGTCGTAAAGATGCAGGCCGGTTTGCAGTTGCCGGGTCTGCCGACATCGATAGGGCAACACTTGTCCCGATACGCGACACATGCGAGTGATGCGCAGAAACTCCCGATGTGCGATCACGGCATCGGCGCCATCGTCATCATGAATGATTTCGAAGTCATCGCTGGCTGGAAACCCGAGACGCACGGGGAGGCCGGCAAACGGATAAATGCCCGGCGTATCACCCGCATGACGGGCGTGAACGGCATGACTGTTCATAACAATCCTTGTCCAACGGGTGCTGCGACTTCCGTAGGCTGACGTCCTGTCAGTCCTGCAACACGATTTATGGATCCAATCCTGCGATATATGACAGAACCGGTCTACTGTCAGATCTGACAGGCGCGATTCGCGCTTTTGCGCGTCAGCCAAAACTGACGCGCAACACTTCTATAAGTGTGGGGCCGGGACGGCAGCGGCAGGCAGCGGTGCCTGCAATTTCTGCAGTTCAGCCTTGATCGGCGTGGTGGTGCATTTCGCGGCGGCTTGTTCTGCGCTCAGATTGCGAATCGAGGTGTAGAACAGCTCGCAGGTTTTGACCTTCTGCGTCACCTGCCAGGTTTGCGTGCAACGGTTGAGCATGGGCTTCGGGTCGCTGCCCGGTTTGCTGCCCATTCCGGCCTGCCAGCAAGCGGCGCTCAAATCCTGTCCCATCACTTTCAGGCCGGCGGCATCGGCTTTGGCTTGTGCGTCATCACCGGTGTAGCTTTTCGGGTCGGCGGCGTACCAGATGTAACTCGGGTGATTGGAGCCCAATACCGGCACGTTCACCCCCTTGCTCGGCGTGATGGTGGCGAGGCCCAGCACGCCCACAGTCGGCCCGTATTGGTCTTTGATCCAGTTTCGCACTGGCGCCCCGAAAGCGACCATCGGCAGCACGCTACCGCTGGCGCTCTGGCTGAACTGTTTGACCAGCGTGGTCTGGTAGTCCTTGAAGTAACCGTAGACGCCTTCCAGATCACTGCCGGCGCTGGCGGGCGCGGCGATCGGGGCGATGTCGATGATGGTTTGAAACGCCGGTGTTTGCGCCGCAGGAATACCGTTTGCGGTCAGCAACGTTGCCCAGCGATCGGTGGTGTTCGAGCGCAGGTAATCCTGCGCTTGGGTCAGCGAATAATCCGGCGGGAAGTGCAGCAGTTCGATGCTTTTACGGTTTTCCAAGGCCATGCCCAGCGGCAGGAACAGATACCAGCTGTACGCCCATTTGTCGTCGGCGTTGAGTTGGCTGGCGCCTTTGTAAGCCAGATCGCCAGCATCGAGCAGCGCCGACAACGGTTTGTCATAACCCTTCGGCACGCCGGTTATCTCGGCGTAGAGCTGACCGTTATCAGTCCTCACCAACACCTTCGCATTGGCGTAACCGTCGCGTTGTACGCTCTGGTTCAGGTAGTGGGCGACGGTCTGCTCCAGCGTCCAGTTGCGAAAGCAGATGACGCTGCAGTTGTTGGGGTAGGCGAAGAGACGGGTAACGCGTTCGCTGCTGCCGAGTTTCAGGTCGACATCGGCGTGGGCGGCGGCGCTCAGCGTGAGCGCGGCGAGGGTGAGTCCTGCGATTTTCAACATGCTCAGATCCTTTTCAGCGTGAGTCCCCCTCGTTCGGGGGCGCCTCATAGTGGATCAGCCGTGTTGCCCGGAAAAGCCGGACAACACGGTTTTTTGTGCGCAAGTCGCAGGCGGGTTTATCCGGCCGGAAAGTGCAGGGCGCTGCTCAGATCGCCCATGGGTTGTTGCCCGCGCGCAGTCATCGCGTCATCGCGCTGCTTGAGGCCGTCGAGCTTTTCCCATTGGGGGGATGTGACGGTTGGGTTACAAATGGTGTGGTGTCTAGCACGCTTCGGCACTGCTAGACTGCTGCGTTAATGATTCCGGCTACGGTGATTCATGAAACCTTCCACTGCTCTTGATTTGCAACGAACTGCCATCCGTGAGGTTGTCGGAAGATTTCGTGTGGCTAATCCGCGTGTATTTGGTTCCGTAGCACTGGGAACTGATCTTGAAGGCAGCGACCTTGATCTGTTGGTTGATCCACTTCCGGGCGCCACGTTGTTTGATCTCGGCGGACTTCAGGTGGAGCTTGAGGATTTGCTGGGTGTGACCGTTGATCTGCTGACACCGGGAGATTTGCCGCTGAAGTTTCGTCAGCAAGTTCTGGATCAGGCCCGTCCCGTATGATCGAAAATCGGCTCGGCGATTACCTTGAGCATATGCGTCAAGCCGCTAGCGACGCGTTGATTTTTATCGAGGGACTGAGCAAGGATGAATTCGTCGACGACAAGCGTACGCAGCAAGCGGTCATCATGAGTCTGGTCATCATTGGCGAAGCGGCTACCAAAGTGATGGATCGGTTTCCTGAGTTCACTGCACAGAACACCCCAGTTCCCTGGCGCAGCATGCGCGGAATGCGCAATCGAATTGCCCACGGTTATTTCGATATCAATCTGGATGTAGTGTGGGACACGGTTCAGGTCGCATTGCCCGAACTCTTGAAGGTGCTTCCCACTCAGCAAAATTGATTGCACCTGCACTGAAGCAGGTGCAACCCCATCAAGTTACGGCATCACCGGCGGCGTATACGCCAATGTCGTCCCCAGCGCCCACAGCAAAAACAGCACCAGCGGCGTGTGCACCAGCAGTTGCACGAACGAGAAGCCGATCAGATCCCGCGCCTTCAGTCCGAGCACGCCCAGCAGCGGCAGCATGTAGAACGGGTTGATCAGGTTCGGCAGCGCTTCGGCCGCGTTGTAGATCTGCACCGCCCAGCCGAGGTGGTATTGCAGATCGTTGGCGACCTGCATCACGTACGGCGCTTCGATGATCCACTTGCCGCCACCCGACGGAATGAAGAAGCCGAGAATCGCCGAGTACACGCCCATCAGCAGGGCATAGGTGTCGTGGGAGGCGATGCTGACGAAGAACGTCGAGATGTGGTGCGCCAGCGTTTGCGCGTCGGCGCCTTTGACCGTGGTCATCAGTGCGGCAATCGAGCCGTACAGCGGGAACTGGATCAGCACGCCGGTGGTGGTCGGTACCGCGCGCGACACCGCATCGAGGAAGCTGCGCGGGCGCCAGTGCAGCAGCGCGCCGAGCATGATGAACAGGAAGTTGTAGGTGTTCAGCCCGGAAATCGCGGTGATCGCCGGTTTCGTCGAGAACTCGTGGAACAACCATCCCGCCGCCAGCAGCACCAGCACGATGATCAGCAGCGGACTGTGTTCCAGCCATTCGCCCGGACGAGTGCGCGGTTGCAGCGGTGGCAGGTTGAACGCCGGGTCGATGCCGCAGGCCTTGGCGTCCCGTGCTGAGTTCGGGCCGGGCGCGGTGGCGTAAGCGATGATGATCGAGATCACGATCAGCGCCAGCAGCATCACGCCGGACTGCCAGAGGAAAATCGTTTCGGTGAACGGAATCACTCCGGTGATCGACAGGATCGACGGCGGCAGGCTGCCCGGGTTGGCCTGCAACTGTGCGGCCGACGACGACAGGCCCAAGGCCCACACGGCGCCAAGCCCCAGATAGGCAGCGGCCCCGGCAGCGCGGTAATCCATTTTCAGATCGGTGCGGCGGGCGAGGGCGCGTACCAGCAAACCGCCGAACACCAGCGACAGGCCCCAGTTGAGCAGCGACGCAACCATCGAAATCAGTGCGACCCAGGCCACGGCGGAGCGGCCGTTTTTCGGGATGCGCGCCAGACGATCGATCAGTTTCACGGCGGGCGGCGAGCTGGCGACGACGTAGCCGCCGATCACCACGAAGGCCATTTGCATGGTGAACGGGATCAGGCTCCAGAAGCCGTCACCGAAAGCCATCGCGGCGTCGGTGGGTTTGGCGCCCATGGCCATTGTCGCCAGCGCGACGATGATCACGGCCAGTGCGGCGAACACCCAGGAATCGGGAAACCAGCGTTCGGCGAAGTTGGAACAGCGCAAGGCGAAGCGCGCGGAGCGGCTATCTTCGATATCAGCGGCCACAGAAGTACCTCGGATTTTTTTATGGTTATTTTGGGTCTGCAGAGCGATCAGTGCTTTGGGTGGGAGCGGGCTTGCTCGCGAATGCGGTGGGGCAGTCGGCACTTTTCTGGCTGACCCACCGCATTCGCGAGCAAGCCCGCTCCCACAGGTTTTTCACTAGGCTGCGGACAGGCCCCAACAGTAAATCAAGCCGAGGCGTTTTGTGAGCAGGTTTTTCCAAATCAGGACTATGGTCTAACGGGTTGTCCATCCGTCCATTTGCGTAGACCATGTGCGCCTTGGTTTTTTGCCTGTGCCAGAGTTCTTTGTCATGACTGCCAATTCCGCTGCGCAACCCGCGCCGTTCAGCCGCTCCGACTACAAGACCCTCGGCCTTGCAGCCCTCGGTGGCGCGCTGGAAATCTATGATTTCATCATTTTCGTGTTCTTCGCCCTGACCCTCAGTCAGCTGTTTTTCCCGCCGGAAATGCCCGAATGGCTGCGCCTGCTGCAAAGCTTCGGGATCTTTGTCACCGGTTACCTGGCGCGGCCGCTGGGCGGTATTTTGATGGCGCATTTCGCCGACCGCATGGGTCGCAAGAAAGTCTTCAGCCTGAGCATCCTGATGATGGCGCTGCCGTGCCTGCTGATCGGGATCATGCCGACGTACGCGCAGATCGGTTATTTCGCGCCGCTGTTGCTGCTGGCGCTGCGCATCCTGCAAGGCGCGGCGGTCGGCGGCGAAGTGCCGAGTGCCTGGGTGTTCGTCGCTGAACATGCACCTGCTGGCCATCGCGGTTATGCGTTGGGCTTCTTGCAGGCCGGGCTGACCTTCGGTTACCTGATCGGCGCGTTGACCGCGACGTTTCTGGCGCAAGTGTTCACCCCGGCGGAAATCCTCGATTACGCCTGGCGCTATCCGTTCCTGCTTGGCGGTGTGTTCGGCGTGATCGGCGTTTATCTGCGCCGCTGGCTGAGCGAAACCCCGGTGTTCATGGCCATGGAAGCGCAGCGTGAGGCGCGCGTCGAACTGCCGTTGCGCACGGTGTTGCGCGAACACCGACTGGCGATGCTACCGGCGATGCTGCTGACCTGCGTGCTGACCTCGGCGGTGGTGGTGTTCGTCGTCATCACGCCGACGATGATGCAGAAAACCTTCGGCATGAGCGCCAGCCACACCTTCGCCCTCAGCGCATTGGGCATCGTTTTCCTCAATATCGGCTGCGTGATCGCCGGGTTGCTGGTCGACCGCATCGGCGCCTGGCGCACGGTCATGCTCTATAGCCTGCTGCTGCCGCTGGGCATTGCCGTGCTCTACGGCTGCCTGATCAGCGGCGGCGACTGGATTGGCATCGCCTACGCCATCGCGGGTCTCGCCTGCGGCGTGGTGGGTGCGGTGCCGTCGGTGATGGTCGGGTTGTTCCCGGCGCGTATTCGCGTGTCAGGCATTTCCTTCACCTACAACATTGCCTACGCCGCGTGGGCAAGTATCACACCGCTGTTGCTGATCGGTCTGATGCCGTGGAGTCCGTGGATATGCGTGATGTTCTGCGCGGTGATGGGCGCGGTCGGTATCGTCAGCGCGGCGTATTTCGGTGCGCGCATGCCGCGCACGGGACAATGTCAGGTAGCCGGAACTGCCTGACAACGTACGTCCGAACTATTTTTGACTGAGGAGTCTCAAGCGCTCTTCAGAAACGCTGCGCAAGGCCGATGGTTAGGCTGCATCCCGCTCTCTAACCTGTCCATCGGTACTTTCCCATGTTCAACAAACGCTTGAAGCAAGAGCTGGCCGCTCTTCGTGAAGAACTCTCCAGCCTTGTGCAAGTGAAGGAAAGCCTGGAAAGCGAGATGCTGGTGCTGACCCTCGAGCCCGACGGCCGGGTGCAGTCGGTCAATCAGAACTTCCTCACCGAGATGCTCTACAAGAGCCACGATCTGATTGGCCGCGCGATCGAAGACATCGTTCCGGCCCACGTGAAGTCCGATGAGTTTCATCACCGCTTCAAAAACGCCATGAACCGTGGCGAGCATTTCGCTGGCGCGATTCGTTTGCTGCGCGGCAATGGTGAAGAGGCGTGGCTGCGTTCGATTGTGCAGCCGGTGCGCACGTCGGATGGGCGGATCAAAAACATCTCGATCTATGCCAGCGACCTGACGCGCACAATCGAAGCCTCCCGCGAACACGAAAACCTGATCGGCGCATTGGTGCGTTCCACCGCCGTGATCGAGTTCGATCTCAACGGTAATGTACTGGCCGCCAATGATCGTTTCCTTAGCGGCATGGGTTACAGCCTGGCGCAGATCAAGGGCAAACATCACCGGATGTTTTGCGAGCCGCAGGAGTACAACAGCGCCGAGTACGCAAACTTTTGGCGTCGTTTGAACAACGGTGAGTTCGTCGCCGACCGTTTCAAACGGGTCGACAGCCATGGTCGTACAGTCTGGCTGGAAGCGTCCTACAACCCTGTGGTCGATGCCAACAACAAACTGTACAAAGTGGTGAAGTTCGCCACGGTGATCACCGATCAGGTCAACCGCGAAAAGGCCGTTGCCGAAGCCGCCAACATTGCCTACAGCACCTCGCAGCAAACCGACAGCACGGCGCAGCGCGGCACCACGGTGGTGACCGAGGCGGTCAATGTGATGCGCGATTTGTCGCGGCACATGCAGACGGCGGGTGAGGGCATTGAAGCGCTGAACGAGCAGTCGCTGGTGATCGGTACCATCGTCAAAACCATCAGCGGCATTGCTGAACAGACCAACCTGCTGGCGCTCAACGCGGCGATCGAAGCGGCGCGTGCCGGTGAACAGGGGCGCGGTTTTGCCGTGGTGGCCGATGAAGTGCGGCAACTGGCTTCGCGCACCAGTCAGGCGACGGACGAAATTGTCGGCGTGGTGCGGCAGAACCAGGAAATGGCGCGCAATGCTGTGGCCCTTATGACTGACGGCAAGCTGCAGGCCGAACAGGGGCTGGCGCTGGCGGCAGAGGCGGGCACGGTGATTGTCGAGATTCAGGATGGTGCGCAGAAAGTGGTGAATGCCGTCGGCCAGTTCGCCAATCAACTTTCCAACTGAACATCCACCCAATCCCTGTAGGAGCTGTCGAGTAAAACGAGGCTGCGATCTTTTGATCTTGATGTTGAGGGCCAACATCAAAAGATCGCAGCGTTCCGCAGCTCCTACAGGTTTTTCACCAGCAGATATTTCAGTGGCAGCGCTACAATCGGCTCCTTTTCTCCCCGGAGCAGATCCCCATGAGCGCCGACCATCGCCGCCCGGTTCCCCTCAACAAAGCCTACCGTTTGCTCAACCATGGGCCGACCGTATTGGTCAGCGCCGCGCACAACGGCCAGCGCAATATCATGGCTGCCGCCTGGGCAATGCCGCTGGATTTCGAACCACCGAAAGTCGCCGTCGTACTCGATAAATCAACCTGGACGCGCCAGTTGCTCGAAGCCTCGGGCACCTTCGTCCTCAACGTTCCGTGTGCGCAACAGGCCGATATCGTGCAAACCGTCGGTAACACTTCCGGTCTGGACATCGTTGGCAGTCAAAGCCGCGACAAATTCGAAGCGTATGGCCTGCAAACCTTCGCCGGAGATCTTGTTGAGGCGCCGCTGCTCGACGGCTGCGTCGCCTGGCTTGAATGTCGTTTGTTGCCGGAGCCGCACAATCACCAGCAGTACGATCTTTTCCTCGCCGAAGTGATTGCCGCGCACGCCGATGCGCGCGTGTTTAGCGAAGGGCGTTGGCATTTCGACGGCCACGATTCGTTGCGCACGCTGCACCATGTGGCGGGCGGGCATTTCCTCACCATTGGCGACGCTTTGGATGGCAAAGTGCTGGAGGCCAATCCATCGAAATGAAACATAAATTAACGTTTTGCAGCAATTAATTATTGTTTTGCGATAATTTAATCGTCTATGGTTTGTCTCACATTCAATCTGTGAGGCTTCCCATGACTTCCGTTTCTCTCGCGCAATTCAGCCGCCGTATGGCCACGATTACATTGCTGCTGATCATCCTGATGCTGGTGCTCAACGCTGCGGTCTGGCTGTTCCCGACGTTGGCCAGCAAGGATGGTTTGGGCCTGGGGTTCGCACTGAGCGATCGCCAGCTCTCGGACATGACCAGTGCCGCCGCAGTGTTTCCATGGTGGCAAACATTGGGCGCCATCGTACTGTCAAGTATTCCCCTGATCGCACTGGCCTATGGTTTGAGGGCGCTGCGTCGTCTGTTCCAGTGCTACGCCACGGGTGAGTATTTTTCCGCCGAAGCCGCCGGTCATCTGGGCAAAGTCGGGCGCGCCGTGGCGCTCTGGGTGCTGCTGGATTTTCTATGCGAACCGATGCTCAGCCTGTGGATTACTCAAAATGCGCCGGTCGGCGAGCGAATGGTGACCTTAAGCGTCACAGCGTCCACCTTCGTCGCGTTGTTCATGGCCGGCTGCATTTCGATCATTGCGCGTATCCTGTCGCAGGCCAGCGAAGTGGATTCCGAAAACCGTACTTTTATTTGAGATCGCTATGTCTATCGTGATTCAACTGGACGTGATGCTCGCCCTGCGCAAAGTCAAATCCAAGGATCTGGCCGCCGCCATTGGCATCACCGAAGCCAATCTTTCCCTGCTCAAACAGGGCAAGGTCAAAGGTTTGCGTCTGGCGACCCTGGACGCCATTTGTGAATACCTCAACTGCCAACCCGGCGACTTGCTGATCCGCGTGCCGGAGAGCGAACCGGCTGTTTAAAAGCACTGCCCAACCCATGGCAAAACGCGGCGGGATGTTGCAAGGTGTGGGCATTGTCGAATCAATCAGGCACATGCCCCATGGATATCTCTGCCGTGAGCTACCTCGCTCCACTGCTGTCGCTGGCGCTGTTGTGGACAGTCGCCGTGGTCACGCCGGGGCCGAACTTCTTCAACATCGCGCAACTGGCCGTCAGCCGTTCGCGACGCCATGGCGTCGTTGCCGCACTGGGTGTGGCCAGCGGCACGGTACTGTGGGGACTGGCCGGCGGCTTGGGCATCCAGTCATTGTTCAGCGCCGCACCGACGCTGTATCTCAGTTTCAAGATCGCCGGGGGCTGCTACCTGATCTACCTCGGCCTCAAGCAATTCAAACGCAAGGCTGCCATCGCGCCGGGCACCGTGGACGCGTCGCAGCAAACACTGCGCGGCGCCTATGCCCGAGGCTTTCTCGGCAACATGACCAATCCAAAATCGGCACTGTTCGTCGCCACCATCTTCGCTACCGCAATGCCGGCACACATACCGCCGTTATTGCTGGCGCTGGCGGTACTGACCATGGCCACGCTGTCATTCAGTTGGTATTGCAGCGTCGCACTGTTTTTCGCCAGCCGCCGGGTGGCGAGTGTTTACGAACGCTCGCGTAAGTGGCTGGATCGACTGGCCGGTGGTTGCTACTTGCTGTTTGGCGCACATCTGGTGGCGAGTCGTTGAGCGCATTGGGTGTATCTGTCTCAGGGCAAGTCGAGAGGAAAATGCTTCTCTTCGTAGGCTTCGATCAAGGTGATCATTACCTCGAAGTAATCCCCTTCAGGCGTACCAGGTTCAGGTTCATTGTCGAAAAGTGCGGAAACGTTTTTGAGCGCCGCACGGTAGTCTTCTTCGGTGTGGATCGGACGGATGTTCATGGGGAAAACTCCATTTCAACGAACGGACTCACTCTACCTCTGCGTACAATTTTCAGGGGTAGGAAAAGGCGACATGACATGGCCGAAGCTTCCGTTCCCGCATAAAAAAGGCCTACCTCCCGGTAAGCCTTTTCCGTCTTGCATGTAAGCCTCAATCCCCCAACGCTTCCCCTTCACGCCGTGGATCCGCTCCACCTTCCAGCGTTGCATTGCGCTGCGCATCCTTGACCCGAACAATCGCTTGGGTGCCGCTGGTCATGTCGATTTCATTCACTGCATGCCCTTTGTCCTTCAACGCCTGAATCAGCGTCGGGCTGAATTGGCCTTGTTCCAGTTCGGTCGGGCCGTTGCGGCTGCCGAAGTTGGGCAGGCTGATAGCGCTTTGTGGGTCGAGGTTCCAGTCGAGCAGACCGATGGTAGTTTTTGCCACGTATTCGATGATCTGCGAGCCGCCCGGTGAACCGACGCTGGCGAGGAATTCGCCGCTGTTGCGATCGAAGATCAGAGTCGGGGCCATCGACGAGCGTGGACGTTTACCGGGTTCGACGCGGTTGGCGACTTTTTGGCCGTTCTCTTCAGGGATAAAGGAGAAGTCGGTCATCTGGTTGTTAAGCAGAAAACCCTGAACCATCAGGTGCGAACCGAACGCCGCTTCGATGGTGGTGGTCATCGATACGGCGCCGCCGAGGTCATCCACCGCGACCACTTGCGAGGTTGAGATGCGCAGTGGCGAACGATCCGGTGCGTAGGCCACCTGCACGCCCGGCGGTGTGCCGGGTTTGGCGGTGCCCATGCTGCGCTCGCCGATCAGGCTGGCGCGATTGGCCAGATAACCCGGGTCGACCAGGCCTTTCACTGGCACCGGAACGAAGTCGGTATCGGCGACATATTGCGCACGATCGGCGTAGGCCAGACGTTCAGCTTCGGCGATCAGGTGCACCGCTTGTGGCGCGGGTTCGATGCCGGCGGGTTTGTCGGTTTTCACTGGTTTCAGCGGGGTGAGCGACAAGCGCGGATCGCGGGTTTCCAGCGCCTGCAAGGTGCCGAGAATCTGCGCCACGGCGATGCCGCCCGACGACGGTGGCGGCATGCCGCAGACTTGCCAGCGCTTGTAGTCGGTGCACAGCGGCGCGCGTTCTTTGGCTTGATAGTGCTGAAGATCGTTCAGCGACAGGCTGCCCGGGTTGGCGTGGCCCTGTACCTTGGCGACGATTTCTTCGGCGATCGGGCCTTTGTACAGCGCATCGGCGCCTTCGTTGGCGATGCGTTTGAGCACGGCGGCCAACGCTGGATTCTGCAAGCGCGTGCCGACCGCTTTGACGCTGCCATCGGCATTGAGGAAGTACGCGGCCATGTCCGGCGAGTTGCGGATCACCGGATCAGATTCCAGCAGCGAATGCAGGCGCGGGGAAATCGCGAAACCTTGTTCAGCGAGTTTTATCGCCGGTTCAAACAGCTTGGCCCATGGCAGGCGACCGTGTTGTTTATGCGCCATTTCCAGTGCGCGCAAAACGCCAGGAGTGCCAACGGAGCGGCCGCCAATTTGCGCCTGCGGGAACGACATCGGTTTGCCGTCAGGGCGCAGAAAGAGTTTCTCGGTTGCGCCGGCCGGCGCGGTTTCGCGACCGTCATAGGTGCGCACCTGTTTGCCGTCCCACAGCACGATCATCGCACCGCCACCGATCCCGGAAGATTGCGGCTCAACCAGCGTCAGCACGGCCTGCATCGCAATCGCTGCATCAATCGCCGAACCGCCCTGACGCAACATCTCGCGACCGGCCTCGGCAGCCAGTGGATTGGCAGCGGCGGCCATGTGTTTGCTGGCGTGACGGGTTTGCAGATCGGTGCGGAAACCCGACGCGGCTTCCGGTGCCAAAGGCATGACCGAGGAGGGCGGGGCGTTGCACGCGGCGAGGGTCAGGGCGCTGATGATCAGCGTCAGGGCAGGCAGGCGAAAGCGGCTCAAGGGCAAGGCTGAAAACACGCGGGCTCTCCGTCCGTGGATTAAAAGTCTGAGGGACTCTATCGACCGGTCGGTCGAGACGCAAACCGATGGGCATTTTTGTCTTTCTTTTCAGGGCGGATGTTCGCTAGGGTCGACCTCAACTGATAGACCATAACGACTCCCTGTAGGAGTGAGCCTGCTCGCGATAGCGTCATCACATTCAACATCATTGCTGACTGATCCAGCGCTATCGCGAGCAGGCTCACTCCTACAGTTGAAAGGCATAAAAATCACAAGAGGCCAGGCATGCACAGCGAGTTTCCCACCGAGTCCAGTTACCGCAATCAACGCGAACAGTTTCTCGCCGCCGCCAATGCCGCCGGGGCGACAATCACCTCCTACGCACATCCGCGCTGTGGCCCGTTTGGCGAGCCGTTAAGCACCGACGTCGCCGTGCTCGGTGACCCGCAGGCCAAAAAACGTCTGGTGGCGCTCAGCGGTACCCACGGCGTGGAGGGCTATTACGGTTCCGACTGCCAAATCGATTGGCTGAAAGCATTCGCACCCGGCTCGCTGCCCAAGGATGTCGCGGTGATCATGGTTCACCTGATCAACCCGTGGGGCACGGTGTGGCTGCGTCGAGTCAACGAAGACAACATCGACCTCAACCGCAATCATCTGGATTTCACCGAAGCGTTGCCGGATAACCGAGCTTACGCGTCATTACACGATATCTACGCCTGCACCGACCTGAATGGCCCTGAGCGTCAACGCGCCGATGCCTTGCTCGATGCGCAGATCAACGAACACGGCTGGCCGGCGGTGATGTCGATTGTCGAGGGTGGTCAACACAGTCATCCGGATGGATTGTTCTACGGCGGTCGCGCGCCGAGCTGGTCGAATCGCACGTTGCATCAAATCATCGAAGCGCACCTGGCCGGCGCGGACACCGTGATGTGTTTCGACCTGCACACCGGCGCTGGCGAATACGGTCATCCGATGTTGCTGACCATCACCCAAACACCGTACCCGGCACTCCCCAAGGCGCAGTCGATTTACGGGCCATGGCTTTACACGCTGCACACCGGCGCCGACACCCTGAGCGAAACCGGCGTCGCCGCGACCGCCACCGGTTACACCTCTCAAGCATTGCTCGATGCCTTGCCGGACGTGCAATTGATGCCGTTCGTGATCGAGTGCGGCACCTATCCCGGCGCGGATGTGCATCGGTATTTACGTGACGACCATTGGTTGCATCTTCACGGCGATCCGCTGGATGCGACGGGAAGGGTGATCAAACTGAATCTGCTGGAGCAGTTTTACCCGGCCGATCCCGACTGGCGGGCGATGGTGGGTTTGCGTACCCGGCAAATCTGGGCGAAAGGATTGGCGGCACTGGCAGGCTGAAACGCTGGATGAGGGGAGAAATCCCCTCACCATAAAACCGGCGCTTTTCTCGAGGCATAAAAAAACGGCCTACCTTTCGGTAAGCCGTTTTTAGTACTTGGTGGCTACACAGGGACTTGAACCCCGGACCCCAGCATTATGAATGCTATGCTCTAACCAACTGAGCTATGTAGCCAAGTGGCGCGCATTATTCCCCTGAAATGGAAAAGCGTCAAGCGTAAATTTAAAAATTTTTTCTACGCTTTCAACCGTTTATCAAAATCACTGGCTCAGCAGCGGCGAAGGGCAGCGTTGGAACCAGCGGCTGGCCTGTTCATAAGCGTGCGCCAATTGCAGAACAGCGAAGTCTGCCTGGTGCTTGCCGATGATCTGCAGCCCCATCGGCAAACCCTGCGCATTGAATCCAGCCTGAACGCTCGCCACCGGGCAACCCGATAACGTGCCGGGGATGACCACTTCCATCCAGCGATGATAAGTGTCCATGCTCACGCCATCGATCGACGTCGGCCACGGCTGGGTTTTATCGAACGGAAACACCTGAGCGCTCGGCAACAACAGGTAGTCGTATTTTTCGAATAACTTCGAGATCGCCCGATACCAATCGCTGCGCACCGCCGACGCGGTAAACACTTCGCTGGCGGAAAGCTGCAAACCGTTTTCCACTTCCCAGATCGCTTCCGGTTTCAACAGCGCACGCTTTTGCGGATCGGCGTAAGTCGCGCCCAACGAACCGGCGACCATCCAGTGCCGCAACGTGCGCCAACTGCTCCACAAGCGCTCAGGCGCGAAACCCGTATCCGCTGCCTCGACGTGGCAGCCAATGCTTTCGAAGTCGGCGAAGGTCTTCTCGCACAGCGACAGCACGCCGTTCTCCATCGGCAGATAACCATTGAAGTCACCCAGCCAGCCCAGACGTGTGCCTTTGAAATCACGTTTCAGCGGCGCGGCAAACGCCTCACCGGATTCGGCGATGGACAGCGGCGCTCGCGCATCGGCGCCGGCCTGCACTGACAGCAGCAACGCCGCGTCACGCACGCTGCGCGCCATCGGGCCTTCATAACCGAGTTGATCGATAAACAGATCGGCACTGTCATCAAACGGTACGCGACCCTGCGACGGGCGGAAGCCGAAGATGTTGTTGAACGCCGCCGGGTTGCGCAGCGAGCCCATCATGTCGCTGCCATCGGCCACCGGCACCAGATGCATCGCCAGCGCCGCGCCTGCGCCACCGCTGCTGCCGCCGGCGGTTTTGCTCGGGTCATACGCGCAACCGGTGGCGCCGAACAATGGGTTGTAGCTTTGCGAGCCGAGGCCGAATTCCGGGGTGTTGGTCTTGCCGATGATGATCGCGCCGGCGTTCTTGATCCGCTCGACCATGATGCCGTCACGCTCGGGCACAAAATCCTTGTACAGCGGCGAACCCATGGTGGTGCGAATGCCACGGGTCAGCGACAGATCCTTGATCGCGTGCGGGAGGCCGTGCATCCAGCCATGGTATTCGCCGCGCAGCAGTTCAGCGTCGCGCTGATCGGCCTGAGCCAGCAGATCTTCAGGCGCCTGCAGGCTGATCAACGCATTGACCTTGGGGTTGAAGCGTTCGATGTGCGCGAGATAGGTCTGCATCACTTCGCGGCAGGAAACCTGGCGCAGGCGAATGCGCTCGGCGAGCTCATGGGCCTGCAACAGGACCAGTTCGCTGATGTTATTAGAATTCATTGCAAGCAGCCTTCAAGACGACTGGAAAAACGCCCCGGCCTCGCACCGGGGCGGCAGGGATCAACGCATCAGGTTGGTCCAGAGGCGGTCGGCCAGACGGATCGAGCCTTCGCCGCAGGTCTTGCTGAACACCACTTTGGTGCCTTGCGGAATGTGCAGCTCCGGTGCGTCCTTGAGCGAGGCATCGAGGAACGGTTCGACGCCTTTGATCGGGCTCTGATGCTTGAGGAAGTTCTGCGTCATCGCCGCATTTTCAGGCTGGCTGAGGAACGCAATGAACGCCTTGGCATTCGCTGGATTCTTGCTGCCGGTCGGAATGACCATGTTGTCGACCCACGCCAGCACGCCTTCTTTCGGGTACAGATATTTCAGCGTCGGTTTCATTTCGCGAGCGCGCATCGACGAGCCGCCCCAGAACATCGACATGTCGATTTCACCCGAAGCGAGGTTTTCGCGGATCGAACCGGCCTTCGAGCTGTAGGTTTTCACGTACGGCTTCTGCGCCTTGAGCAACGTCAGAATCTGCTGCATCTGCTTCGGATCTTCGGTGCACAACGGGATGTCGAGGTAGAGGCTGGCCATGTCTACCGCATCGCTGACCGCGTCGAACATGTTGATCCGGCCTTGCAGTTCGGCCGGCGGCTCGTACAAGACTTTGTAGCTGTCGACCGGGCCGCTGTAGCGTGCGGTGTCGAGCACCACGCTGGTGGTACCCCAAATGAACGGCACCGAATACGCGCCCTCGGGATCCCAGCTTGGTTTTTTCAGGTTGTCGGCAACGTTGGCGTAATACGCTTCTTTGACCGGGTCGAAGCGCTCCAGCAGTTTTTCCTGAATCAGGATCGGCACGAATTGATGCGACGGAATCGCCACGTCATAACCGGCGCCGCCCTGTTTCAGTTTCGCCAGCAGCGTCTCGTTTGAGTCATAGGAATCGACGGTGACTTCGATGCCGGTCTGCTTCTGGAACTTGGCGAGAATCTCCGGCGAAAAGTAGCCGCTCCAGCTCACCACGTTGAGTTTCTCGGCGGCCTGAACACTGACGGCCATGGTCAGCGGCACAGTCAGGAACAACGAAGTGCCGACGCTTTTTATCCACTTGCTCATGTCATTTCCCCACGGTAGGTAGAAGGTTCAGGCGTTCTTTTTGCCCAACAGATAAGAGAGGCTGACGAACAGCACCGAGACGCCCAAAATCAGCGTCGAGACGGCGTTGACGTCGGGTGTCACACCCATGCGCAGCAGGCCGAAGATGAAGATCGGCAGGGTGGTGGTGCCGGCCTGCGAGACCATCATCGAGATCACGAAGTTATCCAGCGAGACGATGAAGGCCAGCATCAACCCGGAGAAAATCCCCGGCATCAGCAGCGGCAGCGTGACCTTGCGAAAGGTGCGCCACGGGCCGGCGTAGAGATCGGCCGAGGCTTGCTCCAGCGACAGATCCATATCGTTCAGACGTGCACGAATCGGCAGGTAGGCGAAAGGGATGCAGAACACCGTGTGCGCGATGATCAGGTTGCCGTAACCCAGCGACAGGCCGATGGTCGAGAACAGCGCGAGCGTTGCCACGCCGACGACAATTTCCGGCAATACCAGTGGCAACATGATCGCGCCCATCGACAGTTGCAGGCCTTTGAACTTGGCCCCGCGCGAGGTACCGAGCGCGGCGAGGGTGGCGATCGCTGTGGCGATCATGCTGGCGCACACCGCGATCATCAGGCTGTTGCTGGCGGCCTGGCGCAAGGCCTGATTGGCGAACGCGGCGCGGTACCAGTCGAGGCTGAAACCAGTCCACACCGTCGCCGACTGATTGGCGTTGAACGAGAACACCACCAGCACCACGATCGGCGCATAGAGGTACAGATAGAACAGAAAACTGAAGCCGCCGAACCCTGGAAAGTCCTGCACGCCCAGCCCTTTGCGTTTGAATAAAGCCAGCATCACGCACCTCCTTTGGCGATGCGCTGACGCTCGGCGCGCAAGGCATACACAGTCAGCACCAACATCACTGCGGCCATCAGCACCAGCGACAGCGCCGCGCCGAATGGCCAGTTACGCGAGTCACTGAACTGGCGGAAGATCAGGTTGCCGAGCATCATTCGCGTGCCGCCGCCGAGCAGTTCCGGGGCAATCATCGCGCCCAGGCACGGTACGAAGGTGAGGATGGCGCCGGCGAGAATCCCCGGTTTGGCGATCGGCAACACCACTTTGCGCAAGGTGCGCACGCGGCCGGCGTAGAGATCCTGCGCAGCTTCGAGCAGGCGAATGTCCATTTTTTCCAGCGTGGCGTAGATCGGCAAAACCACGAATGGCGCGTAGGTGTAAACCAGCCCCAGCAGCACCGCGCCGTCGGTGTACAACAACTGCAACGGTTCATGGATCACGCCCATGCCCATCAGGCTGTTGTTGATTACGCCGGTGTTACGCAGCAGCAAAATCCACGCGTAGGTGCGGATCAGCAGGTTGGCCCAGAACGGCACGGTGATCAGAAAAATCAGCAAGCCGCGCCGATGCGCCGGTTGCATCGCCAGCCACACGGCGACCGGAAAACCGATCAGCAGGGTGATGATCGTGGTCAGCCCGGCGATGCCGATCGAGCGCAGGGCGATGAGCAGATAGGAGTCGGTAAACGCCAGGCTGTCATCCATTTGCCGCTCGAACAGCAACGAGGTGTAAGCCTCACTGCTGAAGACTTTATTGACCCCGCCGTAGGGGTTGGCTTCCATCAGCGAATAGCCGATGACAATCAGGATCGGCACCACCAGAAACAGGCAGATGGCGGTCAGCGCCGGGCTGACACCGAGGAAACTCTGGAAGGCCTTGCGACGTTCCAGCGTGTTGGCAATCGGTAAGGCGTGCATGACAATTTCTCCGGCTCAATCGTGCAGGACGCTGGCGCTACCACGGTCAAACAGCAGACCGGCCTGGGAGCCGACGGCAAAGCGCAGGCTCTGGTCGACGCAATTGGGCGTGCGCACGGTGAGACGCGAACCGTCGCTGAGGCTGACCTGATATTGCAGGTCGGTGCCGAGGTAGATCTGCGCGTCGATCCGGCACGGCAAGGCAGCCTCGGTAGCGGCCGGCACCAGATGCAGGCGCTCGGGGCGTACCGACAGCGATACGCTGGCGCCGACCTGCACGTCATCGCACGCTTGCGCCGGCAGCGGATGCCCGGCCGGCCCAGCGAACCACGCCTGACCGTCTTCCACACGAGTCACGGTGCCTTCGATGAAATTGGTTTCGCCGATGAAGTCAGCGACGAAGCGATTGCGCGGACGTTCGTAGATTTCTTCCGGCCGCCCGACCTGTTGCACTTCGCCTTCAGAGAGCACGGCGATGCGGTCGGACATGGTCAGCGCTTCTTCCTGGTCGTGGGTGACGAAGATGAAGGTGATGCCGGTTTTCGCCTGAATGGTTTTCAGCTCTTCGCGCATGGCCTGACGCAGCTTGAGATCGAGTGCCGACAGCGGCTCATCAAGCAGCAACACTTTTGGATGCGGCGCCAAAGCGCGGGCGAGGGCGACACGTTGTTGCTGGCCGCCGGACAGTTGCGCCGGTTTGCGATTGGCGAAGCGCTCCATCTGCACCAGCGCGAGCATCTCGCGGACACGTTCGCTGATTTGCGCCTTGGTGAGGACTTTGCCCATCGGGTGCGATTCGAGGCCGAAGGCCAGGTTTTCAGCGATGGTCATGTGCGGGAACAGCGCGTAATGCTGAAACACCGTGTTGACCGGCCGCTCGAAGGGTGGGCGATCGGCGATGTTTTCGCCGTAGAGAAGAATCTCGCCTTCGGTGGGAAATTCGAAACCGGCGATCATCCGCAGCAGCGTGGTTTTGCCGCAGCCGGAAGGGCCGAGAAGGGTGAAGAATTCGTTGTCGCGGATATCCAGATCAATGCTTTTCAGCGCCACTGGACCGGTTTGCGGATCACCGTAAACCTTGCGCACCGAACGGATTGATACCGCCAGTGTTTGCAGCGAATGCAGGGCATTCATGCGTTACCTCCGATTCCCCCATCGCCTGCGGTTCGCTCTGAAAAGCGTTGCCGTCGGGCCATGGATATTATTTTTTTGGGCAGGATCGAGATTGCGTTCGGGGTGTAATAACCAGCTGTTTTTTTGTTCTGCTGTGGCTCGATTATCAGCCAGGGGTTGCGCGGGGCGACACTTCAATTTAAACATGGCAGCTGTTAGTTAATTTAATAGCCTAAGGTGCCAGGAATCATGCCCGACCACCGATTGCCGCCGCTGAATGCGGTGCGTGCCTTTGATGCCGCCGCGCGATTGGGCAGCTACGTCGAAGCCTCGAAAGCGCTGCACGTGACCCAGCCTGCGATAGGCCGGCATGTGAAATTGCTCGAAGACTGGTTGGGCATTCAATTGTTCGAACGCACCTCGCGCGGGGTCAACCTGACCCCGGCGGGCGAGAAATACCACCGCAAGATCAGCGCCGCGTTGCAGTTGATCATCGAGGCCGGCAAGGAAGCGCAACCCAAAGACGCCGAACGCTGGCTGCGGATCATGGTGGTGCCGGGGTTCGCCAAGCGCTGGTTGATGCCACGGATCGAAGCGATGCGGCACCTGCGGCCGGGGCTGAAATTTGCCATCGAACCCAACTCGACCTTCACCGAAGTGGATGGCAAAAGTGCCGATCTGGGCATCGTCTACGGCCTCGACGGGGAGTACGCCGATTCGCGGGAAGCGCTGATTTGCCCTCGGGTGTTTCCGATTTGCACGCCGGAGTATCTGGCAAGCATCGATCCTATCGACAGCCCGAGAGATCTGATCAAGCACGAGCTGATTCACGTCGATGACGGTGAGTGGTGGAACCTGTGGTTCGCCGCCCATGACCTCGATATTCACCTGAAATCCGACCTGCTGTACGTCAATAACGATCACGCCTTGTCGGTGGCCGAGAGCGGGCAGGGCATTGCGCTGGCCAACGAAGTGCTGGTGCGCCATGAGCTGGCCAGCGGCAAACTGGTGCGCGCGATTGATGATGAGGTGAAGCTGGAAAGTTACCGGGTGCTGACCGCGTCCGCCGAACTCTCGGCGGACGCCGTGTGGTTTATCCAGTGGCTGAAAACCGAGCTGGAAAAGGATTTCCCGCAAGCGGTGATCAGTTGAGGCGAAAGCGCGCCGTGTTCTCGCTCAGTGCCTGGCTGCCGAGGCGCAGGGTGTCTGCCGCCAGATTTACCGCTCGCGCGCCTTCGAGCAAACGCACCGCCGCTTGATCGACCTGCTGGATATTGCCGCTGACTTCATCGGCGGTGCACGCCTGTTCCTCCACCGCCGTGGCGATTTGCGCGAGGGTGTCGGTGACGCTCTGCACGGCATTGGCGATTTCGCCCAACCGTTCGCCAAGCCCGGTGACTGACTCGGCATCGGTTTGCGCCTGGCCGCAGGCAGCTTCCATCAAACTCACGGCTTCGTTGACCGTTGCGCGCAGGCTGTCGACCGTTCCAGCGATCTGCGCGGTGGATGATTGCGTGCGTTGCGACAGGCTGCGCACCTCGTCCGCCACGACGGCAAAGCCGCGTCCCTGTTCACCGGCGCGCGCGGCTTCAATCGCCGCATTGAGCGCCAACAGGTTGGTCTGTTCGGCCACCCCGCGAATGGTGTCGACCACCAATTGAATCTGCTGGCCTTGCTCGCTGACCCGACCGAGCGCCGCAGCGGTGTCGTTCAAACGCTGATTGAGCTGTTGAATGCTCGCTGTGGTGCGCTGACTGTCGCGGCTGCTGTCGGCAGCGATACGCTGGGTGAGCTGAGCGCTGCCGGAAGCCTGTTCGCAACTCTGCGCCACGCCTTGCGAGGTCGCGGCCAATTGCGTGGCCGCAGCGGCGATCTGGCTGATCTGCAACTGCTGCGCTTCGACTTCGCCGAGGGCACCGCTGGAGTGATCGTTGAGGCTGCGCACCGCGTCGCTCAGTTGCGAAGTCTCGTGATCGACTCCGAGCATGCTGCTGCGCAGTTGCACCACGGCGACGTTGAGCGCGGTGCTGATCGCCGCCAGTTCATCGCGACCCTCCACCGGCACTTGCAGGCTGAGGTTGCCGTCGCGCAGGGCTTCCGCGAGCAGGGTGATGCCGCTGGCGCTGCGACGAATCGAGGCTTGCAAGCAGATGAACAGGTACAGCGCCGCGAGCAGCAGGCAACCGAATACGGCGGCGACGATGATGAACTGACGAATCGCCGAACCGTGATAGGCGTCGAGTCGTTGATCCAGCGAGACCAACGATTGCTGGCGCAGGGCGGCTAGATCCGTCAACAGCGCATCGAGGCTGCGTTCGAAGTCTTCCGGTTTGAGATTGATGCTGCCGCCAAACACGCCGTCGTCCAGCACCTTCAGGCCGCTGTCGAGGTGTTTGAGGCTCTCGTGGTATTGGTTGGCCCAGCTCTGCTGATCTTTCGGCAGGCGTGCTTCGAGCAGCGTGGCGGTTTTCACCAGTTGCTCGCGAGCATCACCGATACGGCTGCGCAGATCGCGCAACTGCAAACGGCTTTGCAGGGTGAACTGGCCCGAAACTACTGAGGCCTGGCCGACAGCGGCGAGGCGACCAACGCGTTCAATCAAGTCCGGCGCATGTTGCGTGGAGATTTGCGTCAGCAGATAGGTTTCCAGCCACGGCGCGAGGGTCAGGCGATTGTCCATGACGATCTGCTCGCGCAACGCTTGCAGGGCGCTCAGGGCGTTGGTGAAACGGTCATAACCGTCCGGCCACCAACCGACGCCGCTGAGGCTTTTCGAATCCAGTCCATTGAGTGCGGTTTGCAGCGTTTGATAGCGGCTGAGGGTTTCACCTTCCGCGCCTTCGTTTTGCAGGGCATTGCCCAGATCCGTGGTGGCTTGCACAACCGCCGGTTGCACCGCGGCGAACGCGCCCATGGCGGCGAGGGTGGCCGGTGTCGGCTGGCGATTGGTTTCGGTGGCGCGCCAACGGGCGGCGCGGTCGCGTTGGGCGGCGAGCAGGTTGTCCAGCGCATCCAGCGCGAGCAACTGGCGCACGCCGGCACGTTCGCCGGCAATCAGATTGAGCTTGTCGCGATAGTCCTGGCCGATCATCAACAGGCTGCCGGCCAACGGCAAAATGAACAGCAGAAACAACAACTGGAATTTACCCGCGAAGCCAAACCGCCCCAGCAATTTGATCCCCGGTGAAAGGAAAGCCTGCATGCCCCATGACTCCTCTGGACACCACGCACCATCGGCGTGCATCGCGGTCGTTCGACGTTGATGTTGTGCCCTGCTAAAAGGCCTCGAAAGTTCACTCTCACCCGCTCTGTAGGCAGGTTCTGTAGCGAAACTTCCCATTGTCGATCACCTTTGTAAGGCGACCGCGTTCAGGGGCAGTAGCAAGGCAAGATTCAGACCATGGCGTTGAGCTATCACCTAAATCCCGTTCCCTGTAGGAGCTGCCGAAGGCTGCGATCTTTTGATGTTGTTTTTTAAAAGATCAAAAGATCGCAGCCTTCGGCAGCTCCTACATGATTGGGTGATTCAGGGCAGGGTGGTTAGTTAGCTGGCTAAGGGGATGGCGCTCACGCACTGAAAAATGGCACATTGACGCACCTGCCTGCGTGCACCCATCTGCTGTCCGGAAACTTCCATGGCTATCAGCAACGTTCAGACCGCCGCTGCCTCGGCGCCCGCTGCTCCCCAAAGCAGTCCATTGGTGATGCGTATCATCGGCGCGGTGGCGCTGGCGCATCTGATCAACGACCTGATTCAGTCGGTCTTGCCGTCGATCTACCCGATGCTCAAGGCCAATTACGGCCTGACCTTTACCCAGGTCGGCCTGATCACCCTGACCTTCCAACTGACCGCGTCGCTGTTGCAGCCGTGGGTCGGTTACCACACCGATCGGCATCCGAAACCGTGGCTGTTGCCGGCCGGTTCGATCTGCACATTGATCGGCATCGTGATGATGTCGATGGTCGGCAGTTTTCCGATGATTCTGCTGGCGGCGGCGCTAATCGGCATCGGCTCCTCGACGTTCCACCCCGAGGCCTCGCGGATTGCGCGGCTGGCTTCCGGTGGACGCTTTGGTCTGGCGCAATCGACCTTTCAGGTCGGTGGTAACGCCGGTTCCGCATTCGGCCCGTTGCTGGCGGCGGCGATCATCATTCCGTTCGGTCAGGCCAACGTGGCGTGGTTCGGTTTGTTCGCGGTGTTTGCGCTGTTCGTGCTGTACCGCATCAGCCGCTGGTACGCGCACCACTTGAACCTGTTCAAGCTCAAGGCCGGTCAGGCAGCGACTCACGGACTGTCGAAGGGCCGGGTGACCAGTGCGCTGGTGGTATTGGGGCTGTTGGTGTTCTCCAAGTATTTCTACATGGCCAGCCTCACCAGCTACTTCACCTTTTACTTGATCGAGAAGTTTGACCTGTCGGTGGCGAGCTCGCAGTTGCACCTGTTCCTGTTTCTCGGTGCGGTAGCGGCGGGCACCTTCTTCGGCGGGCCGATTGGCGACAAGATCGGCCGTAAGGCGGTGATCTGGTTCTCGATCCTCGGCGTGGCACCGTTCACGCTGCTGATGCCCCACGTTGATCTGTTCTGGACGACTGTCCTTAGCGTGGTGATCGGCTTCATTCTGGCCTCGGCGTTCTCGGCGATTGTGGTGTACGCGCAGGAACTGGTGCCGGGCAACGTCGGGATGATTGCCGGGGTGTTCTTCGGTTTGATGTTTGGTTTCGGCGGGATCGGCGCGGCGCTGCTCGGGCATCTGGCGGATATTCACGGTATTGAGTACGTGTATTACCTGTGCTCGTTCCTGCCGCTGTTTGGCGTGTTGGCGATCTTCTTGCCGCGTACCAAAAAGGCCTGATCCCACACAAATCCAATGTGGGAGCGGGCTTGCTCGCGAATGCGGGGTATCAGCTACACATGTACTGGCTGACACGACGCCTTCGCGAGCAAGCCCGCTCCCACAGGGGAATTGCGTACAGCGATAAATTTCAGGCACAAAAAAGCCGCGTATCAAACGCGGCTTTTTCTTGGGCGTAACGCTTACACGTTAAAGCGGAAGTGCATCACGTCGCCGTCTTTGACGATGTAATCCTTGCCTTCCAGACGCCATTTACCGGCTTCTTTGGTACCGGCTTCGCCCTTGTACTGGATGAAGTCGTTGTAGGCGATCACTTCGGCGCGGATGAAGCCTTTCTCGAAGTCGGTGTGGATCACGCCGGCAGCCTGAGGTGCGGTGGCACCGACTTTGACGGTCCAGGCGCGGACTTCTTCAACACCGGCGGTGAAGTAGGTCTGCAGGTGCAGCATTTCGTAGCCGGCGCGGATCACGCGGTTCAGGCCAGGCTCTTCCAGACCCAGGGCCTCGAGGAACATGTCCTTCTCTTCGCCGTCATCGAGCTCGGCGATTTCTGCTTCGATCTTGTTGCAGACCGGAACGACCATTGCGCCTTCTTCTTCGGCGATGGCGCGAACCACGTCCAGGTGCGGGTTGTTCTCGAAACCGTCTTCAGCGACGTTGGCGATGTACATGACCGGTTTGGTGGTCAGCAGGTGGAAGCCCTTGATCACGGCTTTTTCGTCCGCGCTCATGTTCTTCATCAGGCTGCGTGCCGGCTTGGCTTCGGTGAAGTGCGCGATCAGTTGCTCCAGCAGAGCTTTCTGAACCACGGCGTCCTTGTCACCACCCTTGGCGTTACGCGCGACTTTCTGCAGTTGCTTCTCGCAGCTGTCGAGGTCGGCGAAGATCAGTTCCAGGTCGATGATTTCGATGTCGCGCTTCGGGTCGACGCTGTTGGAAACGTGGATCACGTTCTCGTCTTCGAAGCAGCGCACGACGTGAGCGATCGCGTCGGTTTCGCGGATGTTGGCGAGGAACTTGTTGCCCAGGCCTTCACCTTTCGAGGCGCCGGCAACCAGGCCAGCGATGTCGACGAATTCCATGGTGGTCGGCAGGATGCGCTTTGGATTGACGATGGCCGCCAGAGCGTCCAGACGCGGATCCGGCATCGGCACGATGCCGCTGTTCGGCTCGATGGTGCAGAAGGGGAAGTTTTCGGCCGCGATACCGGATTTGGTCAGGGCGTTGAACAGGGTGGACTTGCCGACGTTAGGCAGGCCGACGATGCCGCAATTGAATCCCATGGTGTTTCCCCTCGGATAAGAGTCAGGCCTTCTGGCTGTGCAGGTTTTTCATCGCACGGTTCCATTCACCGGCGAGGATATCCGGCAGCACGCCGAGGGCAAAGTCGATGCTGGCATCGAGTTTTTCCTGTTCGGCGCGTGGCGCACGACCCAGGACGAAATTTGAAACCATACTGGCGACGCCCGGGTGGCCAATGCCAAGCCGCAGGCGGTAGAACGTATTCTGATTACCCAGTTGCGCAATGATGTCGCGCAACCCGTTGTGACCGCCATGGCCGCCGCCCTGCTTGAGCTTGGCAACGCCCGGAGGCAAGTCGAGTTCGTCATGCGCCACCAAAATTTCTTCAGGCTTGATGCGGAAGAAACCGGCGAGTGCCGCGACGGCCTGGCCGCTGCGGTTCATGTAGGTGGTGGGAATCAGCAGACGAACATCCTGACCCTGATGCGAATAGCGCCCGGTCAGGCCGAAATATTTGCGATCGGCCACAAGATTCACATTCTGTGCGTGGGCGATGCGCTCAACAAAAAGGGCCCCTGCGTTATGCCGGGTCTGGTCGTATTCGGCGCCTGGATTTCCCAGGCCAACGATCAGTTTGATGGCAGTCACGATAGGGGCCCTTCCTTTGAGTGGTGAGTAACATCGCCGCGATCAGGGAAAGCGGCGAAAGTGGACGAAAAATGCTCATTTACCATGGATGTAAACTCCGCGTTCTCGCCCGCTTTCTCGCTACGTTCCAGTCCGCGATGTTACTTGCTCACTCAGGCATGACAGAGTGAATTACTCTGCTGCGCCTTCTTCAGCTTCTGGAGCAACGCGTGGAGCGTGTACGTTTGCAACAGCTTTGTCGTCGCCGTGAGCCAGTGCAACGAACTCAACGCCTTTAGGGGCTTTGAGGTCGGACAGGTGAACGATTGCGCCGATTTCCAGAGCCGACAGGTCGACTTCGATGAACTCAGGCAGATCTTTCGGCAGGCAGGAAACTTCGATTTCGTTCAGGACGTGCGAGATCTCGCCGCCTTTCTTGGTCGGAGCTTCTTCACCAACAAAGTGCACAGGCACGATAGCGGTCAGTTTCTGGCCAGCTACGACGCGTACGAAGTCAGCGTGCAGAACGTGACCCTTGGACGGGTGACGTTGCAGAGCCTTGATGATGACGTTCTGCTTTTTGCCGCCAACGTTCAGTTCGATAACGTGGCTGTAGGCAGCATCGTTTTCGAGCAGTTTGGCAACTTCTTTGGCCAGCATGCTGATGGATTCAGGGGCTTTTTCGCCACCGTAAACAACAGCTGGAACCAGAGCGGCGAGACGACGCAGGCGGCGGCTCGCACCTTTCCCCAGGTCGGAACGCAGTTCAGCATTCAGAGTAAAATCGTTCATTGTGTATCTCCAAAATAGCCATGACCGGGTTGACGTTTGCGACCAGCGCCAAACACGGTATGGGCAAAAAAGCCCCGCCCCGGCAGGAATGCCGGGGCGGGGCGCTTTTCGTCAACGAGACATTTCGAGAAGGGCAGGGCCCTTAACGGAACATCGCGCTGATCGATTCTTCATTGCTGATGCGGCGAACCGCTTCGGCAACAACCGGTGCGATATCCAGTTGACGGATACGTGCACAGGCTTGTGCTGCAGCGGACAGCGGGATGGTGTTAGTCACCACCAGCTCGTCCAGCACGGAATTTTCGATATTCTCGATGGCCCGACCCGACAGCACAGGGTGTGTGCAGTAGGCAAAGACCTTGGCTGCGCCATGCTCTTTCAGGGCCTTGGCCGCGTGGCACAAAGTGCCGGCGGTATCGACCATGTCATCGACCAGAATACAGGTACGCCCTTCGACATCACCGATGATATGCATCACTTCAGAGTGATTGGCTTTCTCACGGCGTTTGTCGATGATCCCGAGATCCACGCCCAGGGATTTGGCAACAGCACGTGCACGCACGACGCCACCAATGTCCGGGGACACAATCATCAGGTTTTCGAAGCGCTGATCTTCAATGTCATCCACCAATACCGGGGAGCCGTAGATGTTATCTACCGGAATATCGAAGAAACCCTGAATCTGGTCAGCATGCAGATCAACCGTGAGAACACGGTCGATGCCGACTACGGTAAGCATGTCAGCAACGACTTTCGCGCTGATAGCCACACGTGCGGAACGCGGACGGCGATCCTGACGGGCATAACCAAAATAAGGAATAACAGCAGTGATACGAGTAGCCGAGGAGCGGCGGAAGGCGTCAGCCATCACTACCAGTTCCATCAGGTTATCGTTGGTCGGAGCGCAAGTCGGCTGAATAATGAAAACGTCTTTACCGCGAACGTTTTCATTGATCTCGGCTGTAATTTCGCCGTCGGAAAACTTACCGACAGAGATGTCACCGAGAGGGATATGCAGCTGACGTACAACACGCCGAGCCAGATCGGGGTTAGCGTTCCCCGTAAAGACCATCATCTTGGACACGCGCAGTACCTAGAGGCTGAGGGTAACCTGGATGAGTATAGAAAATGGCAGGGGCGGCTGGATTCGAACCAACGCATGGCAGGATCAAAACCTGCTGCCTTACCGCTTGGCGACGCCCCTGTATCTGTTGCATCAAGTGCCGTGCACTTGGTTCCTTTAGAGCAGACTTTGCAGCTTGCGATGCAACATCGAAACGTTGCTTCCTTTCGCTACAAACCCTGTAAGGGTCTCTGTCAGAAGGGCCGAGACTTTATCAGCTTCAGCTTTGCTTGGGAAGCCCCCAAACACACAACTTCCAGTTCCGGTGAGCTTTGCTTCGGTAAATTTACCTAACAAATCCAATGCGTTACGTACCTCTGGATAACGCCTTGCAACCACCGGCAAGCAGTCATTTCGACTGTTTCCCTCGGGAACGGGGCGCACTTTAATGGGCGGCGTGTTACGTGTCAACAAAGGATCGGAAAAAATTTCTGCCGTACTTACAGAGACTTGCGGTACGAGCACCAGATACCACGGTTCTTCGGGATCGACCGGGGTGAGTTTCTCGCCCACGCCCTCGGCAAAAGCCGCGTGACCACGGACGAAAACCGGCACGTCGGCGCCAAGCGTCAGACCCAGTGCCGCCAGGCGATCTTCATCCCAGCCCAGCTGCCACAAGTGATTCAGACCGAGCAAGGTGGTCGCCGCGTTCGAGCTGCCGCCACCAATGCCGCCGCCCATGGGCAGAATTTTGTCGATCCAGATGTCGATACCCAGCGTACAACCCGATTGTTGCTGAAGCATTTTTGCTGCGCGCACGATCAGATTGCTGTCATGCGGCACGCCGGCAAATTCGGTGTGCAACTGAATCACGCCGTCATCGCGCACGGCAAAAGTGATTTCATCGCCGTAGTCGACAAACTGAAACAGCGTCTGCAACTCGTGATAACCGTCTTCACGGCGACCAAGAATGTGCAGCATCAGATTGAGTTTGGCCGGCGAGGGCAGGGTCAGACGTGCAGCGGTCATGCGTTATTGCCCCAACTTGCGCGGTTGCCAGGTCTTGATCACCAGCGTGACGTCGAGGTCGGTGCCGTGCAGCTTGATGCGCTCGGGCAACCAGTAACCGTTTTGTTCGGTGTACGCGGTGTACTCAACTTTCCAGCCGTCCTGTTCCAGGCTGGCCAGACGGCTGTCGGCGTCCAGGTTCAGGCGACTTTTAGTGTCCGGAGCCGGCAGGCCACGCACCCACCAGGCCAGATTCGACACCGGCAACTTCCAGCCCAGTTGCTCTTCGAGCAGGGCTTCCGGCGATTGCGATTCGTAGCGACCCTGATTGGCGACTTCCAGCGACACCTTGCCCGGACGACCGGTCAGGCGTGCAGCGCCACGACCCAACGGGCCGGACAGACGAATGTCGTAGTAATCCTGACGTTGCAGCCAGAACAACGTGCCGCTACCGGAATCTTTCGGTGCGCGGATGCCGATCTTGCCGTCGATCTGCCAGCCGTCGAGGCCGGTCAGCTGCTGTTTGTTCGCCGCCCATTGAGCCGGACTGCCGTGGCCCTCGACCGATTCGCGAGTACCAAAACCCGAGCAACCAGCGAGGAGGGCGATGAAGCTGAAAACAATAACGTGGCGCAAAAACATGAGTTAAAGAGTCTCGGATCCGGTCAGGCGCTTGATGGTGCTGCGCAGAATGGTGCTGTCGGGCTGATCCTTGAGGAATTTGCCCCAGATTTGTTTGGCTTCACGCTGATTGCCCTTGGCCCACAACACTTCGCCCAGATGCGCGGCGACTTCGTGATCAGGGAAACGCTCCAGCGCCTGACGCAGATATTTCTCGGCGTCGTCCAGATTGCCCAAGCGGTAATTCACCCAGCCGAGGCTGTCGAGTACGGCCGGGTCTTCCGGATTGATCTGGTGCGCCTGCTCGATCAGCGTCTTCGCTTCAGCGTAGCGGGTCGTGCGGTCGGAGAGGGTGTAACCCAGCGCATTCAGCGCCATGGCGTTGTCCGGATCACGCTTGATGATCAGGCGCAGGTCTTTTTCCATCTGCCCGAGATCATTGCGTTTTTCCGCGAGCATCGCGCGGGTGTAGAGCAAATTCAGGTCGTCCGGGTATTGCAGCAACGCTTGCTGCAAGACTTTCCAGGCCTTGTCGTCCTGTTTATTGGCCGACAGGGTTTCCGCTTCAATCAGGTACAACTGGATCGCGTAATCCGGTTCTTCGTCACGCTGCGCCGCCAGTTTGCTTTGCGCTTCAGCGGTTTTGCCGTTGTTCATCAGAATATCGGCCTGACGCAATTGCGCCGGCAGATAGTCGTTGCCCGGGCCGACCTGGGCGTACTCGATGAGCGCGCCTTGCGGATCGTTACGCTCTTCAGCGATGCGACCGAGGTTCAGGTGGGCTGAATCGACGTGGCTTTCACGGGCGATCAAGTCTTCCAGATAGCCCTTGGCCTCGTCCCAGGCCTTGGCTTCGAGGCACACCAGCGCCAGCGAGTAACGCAGTTCGTCGTCTTCCGGGTATTGCTGAACGAGGCTGGAGAATTCGACTTTGGCGTCGTCCATCCGGTCTTGCTCAACCAGCATGCGCGCGTAAGTCAGGCGCAGGCGTTTGTCGTCCGGGTATTTCTTGATGTTTTTTCGCAGCAGCGGCAGCGCTTCGTCGCCACGGTTCATCACTTGCAGCAGGCGTGCGCGCAACAGAATCGGGGCGATCTCGCCTTCTTCCGGCGGATGGTCTTCGAGCAGGGTCAGGGCCGCTTTATTATCGCCGTCCTGTTGCAACAGCAGGGCTTTGCCGAAAATCAGCTGACTGTTGTTCGGGTGGCGTTGCAATAAACGGTCAAAACTTTTCATCAGACCGTTGCGGGTTTCTTGATCAGTGTCAGCCGCCGACAGGGCGAGGAAGTCGAAGTGGGTGTCGCCCTTGCCCTGCAGGACTTTCTCCATATAGACCATAGAGTCGTCGTAGCGCCCGGCGCGCGCCAGTTGCACGGCGGCGGCGCGTTGCGCTTCGAGGTCTTCCGGAGCGTTTTTTGCCCAGATCAGCGCGGTATCGAGGGCCGGTTGATCGGCGCCCAGATATTCGGCGATGCGAAACGCACGCTCGGAAACGCCCGGATCTTGCGTATTGATCGCCTGGGTCACGTAGTTATCCAGCGCAATATCGAAGCGATTGCGCTGGCCGGCGAGTTCGGCGCTCAACAGGCTGAAGACGGTTTCCTCGCTGAACGAGCTGTAAACCTTGGGCTTTTCAGGCGCGGGCGTGGTGTCTTCGACCGGCGGCGTACCGTCCGGCGACACGGGTGCCAAGGCCTGGCAGCCGCTGAGGAAGACAAAAGCGAGGAGCAACGCGGAAGATCTATTCATATAGGAAGAGGACGACTAACCTGCGGTCGGATCATCATGACACAAGCCTTCGGCCAAACATAACCGCTCAGGCAATTTACGGCTTATCGCCTGTACGAGCTGCTGCAGGCTGCGATCTTTTGACGTTGTTTGAGACGCGGAGCGTCCCGGGCTGCATTCCCACGCCGAGCGTGGGAACGATCAATCAAAAGATCGCAGCCTGCGGCAGCTCCTACAAGGAGCCAAATTGTGCCCATTATAGGGACTGACCATTGGGACAATAGTCAGCGGTAGTTGTTCTGAATCTGACGAAGTAGGACAATTGCCGGCTTCACGTCACCACCAGCGACTTTGAATGGCCTTCCTTGCACTCGGTATCAACCACAAGACTGCTTCAGTAGACGTCCGCGAGCGCGTGGCTTTTACGCCTGAGCAACTGGTGGAGGCCTTGCAGCAGCTTTGCCGACTGACCGACAGCCGCGAAGCCGCGATCCTCTCCACCTGCAATCGCAGTGAGCTTTATATAGAACAGGATCAGCTTTCTGCCGATGTCGTACTGCGCTGGCTGGCTGATTACCATCATTTAAGCCTCGATGAACTGCGCGCGAGTGCTTATGTGCATGAAGATGATGCGGCAGTTCGTCACATGATGCGCGTCGCCTCCGGGCTCGACTCGCTGGTGTTGGGCGAACCGCAGATTCTCGGCCAAATGAAATCGGCCTACGCCGTGGCCCGTGAGGCTGGCACCATCGGCCCGCTGCTGGGGCGATTGTTTCAGGCGACGTTCAATGCCGCCAAGCAGGTGCGCACCGACACCGCCATCGGCGAAAACCCGGTATCGGTGGCATTTGCCGCCGTCAGTCTGGCCAAACAGATTTTCAGTGATTTGCAACGCAGCCAGGCTTTGCTGATCGGCGCCGGCGAGACCATCACGCTGGTCGCCCGCCATTTGCACGAGCTGGGCGTCAAGCGCATCGTCGTCGCCAATCGCACGCTCGAACGTGCCAGTCTGCTCGCCGAACAATTCGGCGCCCATGCAGTGCTGCTCTCGGACATCCCGGCAGAACTGGTGCGCAGCGACATCGTGATCAGTTCGACCGCCAGTCAGTTGCCGATTCTCGGCAAAGGCGCGGTGGAAAGCGCTCTGAAGCTGCGCAAGCACAAACCGATCTTCATGGTCGACATCGCGGTTCCCCGGGATATCGAACCGGAAGTCGGCGAACTGGACGACGTTTACCTGTACAGCGTCGACGATCTCCACGAAGTGGTCGCCGAAAACCTCAAGAGCCGCCAGGGCGCAGCGCAAGCCGCCGAAGAGATGGTTTCGGTCGGCGCCGACGATTTCATGGTGCGCCTGCGCGAACTCGCGGCGGTTGATGTGCTCAAGGCCTATCGTCAACAGAGCGAACGTCTGCGTGACGAAGAGCTGCAAAAAGCCCTGCGTCTGCTGGCCAATGGCGGCAACGCCGAAGACGTGCTCGGGCAACTGGCCCGTGGCCTGACCAATAAACTGTTGCATGCGCCCAGCGTGCAACTGAAAAAGCTTTCTGCCGAAGGCCGCCTCGATGCGCTGGCCATGGCCCAGGAACTCTTTGCCCTCGAGGGCTCACCGGATAGCTTTTCGGATAAAAAACCGCAATGAAAGCGTCACTGCACAATAAGCTGGACATCCTCCAGGATCGTTTCGAGGAACTGACCGCGCTGCTCGGCGACGGCGAAGTCATTGCCGATCAGAGTAAATTCCGCGCCTATTCCAAGGAATACGCCGAAATCGAGCCGGTCGTACAAGGCTATAAAAAGCTCCTCAGCGTACAAAGCGATCTTGAAAGCGCGCAGGCGCTGCTCAAGGACAACGACCCGGACATGCGTGAAATGGCCGTGGAAGAAGTCCGCGAAGCCAAAGAATCGCTGATCACCCTGGAAGCCGACCTGCAACGCATGCTGTTGCCCAAGGATCCGAATGACGGGCGCAACGTCTTCCTCGAAATTCGCGCCGGCACCGGTGGCGACGAGGCGGCGATCTTCTCCGGCGACCTGTTCCGCATGTACTCGCGTTACGCCGAGCGTCGCGGCTGGCGCGTGGAGATCCTCTCGGAAAACGAAGGCGAACACGGCGGCTATAAAGAAGTCATCGCGCGCATCGAAGGCGACAATGTTTACGGCAAGCTGAAATTCGAATCCGGCGCGCACCGCGTTCAGCGTGTACCCGCCACCGAATCTCAGGGCCGTATCCACACCTCGGCCTGCACCGTGGCGGTATTGCCCGAGCCGGATGAGCGCGAAGCCATCGAGATCAACCCGGCGGATTTGCGTGTTGATACGTTCCGCTCCTCCGGGGCCGGCGGTCAGCACGTCAACACCACCGACTCGGCGATCCGCATTACGCACATCCCGACCGGCACCGTCGTCGAGTGTCAGGAAGAGCGTTCCCAGCACAAGAACCGTGCCCGGGCGATGGCCTGGCTGTCGGCGAAACTCAACGATCAGCAAACCGCAGCGGCGGCGAATGCCATCGCCAGCGAGCGTAAATTGCTGGTCGGTTCCGGCGATCGCTCCGAGCGCATTCGCACGTACAACTTTGCTCAGGGCCGGGTCACCGACCATCGCGTCAACCTGACCTTGTATTCCCTTGATGAAATTCTCGCCGGTGGCGTTGATGCGGTGATCGAGCCGTTGCTGGCCGAATACCAGGCTGATCAACTCGCAGCGATAGGTGAATAAATGACCATCATTGCCAGCCTGTTGCGCGCCGCCGAACTGCCGGACTCGCCCACTGCGCGTCTGGACGCCGAATTGCTTCTGGCCGCTGCACTGGGCAAGTCGCGCAGTTTTCTGCACACCTGGCCCGAGCGCATCGTGCCGAGTGACGCGGCGCTGACCTTTGCCGAATACCTGCAACGTCGCCGTGGCGGTGAGCCGGTGGCCTACATTCTTGGTCAGCAGGGTTTCTGGAAACTCGATCTGGAAGTCGCGCCGCACACGCTGATCCCGCGTCCGGACACTGAGTTGCTGGTAGAAGCGGCGCTGGAATTGCTGTCCGCGACCCCGGCCAAAGTGCTCGACCTCGGCACTGGCAGCGGCGCGATCGCCTTGGCTCTGGCCAGTGAACGTCCGGCGTGGAAAGTCACGGCGGTGGATCGCGTACTCGAAGCCGTGGCACTGGCCGAACGCAATCGTCAGCGCCTGCATTTGAACAATGCCACGGTGCTGAGCAGCCATTGGTTCAGCTCGCTGGCTGGTCAGCGTTTTCAGTTGATCATCAGCAACCCGCCGTATATTGCGGCGGCCGATCCGCATCTGGTCGAAGGCGATGTGCGCTTCGAGCCGGCCAGCGCCTTGGTCGCCGGTGAAGACGGCCTCGATGATCTGCGCTTGATCGTCGAACAGGCCCCGGAGTATCTCGAGGCCGGTGGCTGGCTGATGCTCGAACATGGCTATGATCAAGCCGAAGCCGTGCGCGATTTGTTGCTGACGCGCGGTTTTGAAGAAGTCCACAGCCGCACCGATCTGGGCGGCCATCAACGCATCAGTCTGGGACGCCTGCCGTGCTGAATGATCAGGAGTTGCTGCGCTACAGCCGGCAGATTCTGCTGCAACACATCGACATCGATGGCCAGTTGAAGCTCAAGGACAGTCGCGTGCTGATCGTCGGCCTCGGTGGTCTCGGCGCGCCGGTCGCCTTGTATCTGGCGGCGGCGGGTGTCGGTGAATTGCATCTGGCGGATTTCGACACGGTCGATCTGACCAACCTGCAACGCCAGATCATTCATGACACCGACAGCGTCGGCATGAGCAAGGTCGATTCGGCGCTCAAGCGTCTGAGCGCGATCAATCCGGAGATCCAGTTGATCGCCCACCGGCAGGCGCTGGACGAGGATTCTCTCGCCGCCGCCGTGACAGCGGTGGATCTGGTGCTCGACTGTTCCGATAATTTTTCTACGCGCGAGGCGGTCAACGCCGCGTGTGTGGCGGCGCGCAAACCGCTGGTCAGCGGCGCGGCGATTCGCCTTGAAGGGCAATTGTCGGTGTTCGACCCGCGCCGCGATGAGAGCCCGTGCTACCACTGCTTGTACGGCCACGGCAGCGAAGCCGAATTGACCTGCAGCGAAGCGGGTGTTGTCGGGCCGTTGGTGGGGCTGGTTGGCAGTCTGCAAGCGCTTGAAGCGTTGAAGGTGCTGGTCGGTTTCGGCGAGCCGCTGGTGGGCCGTTTGTTGCTGATCGATGCGCTGGGCTCGCGTTTCCGTGAGCTGCGCGTCAAGCGTGATCCGGGTTGCAGTGTCTGTGGCTCGCGCCATGCGTGAAGCGCCGATCGGCGTGTTCGATTCCGGTGTCGGCGGTCTGTCGGTACTGGCAGAAATCCAGCAATTGTTGCCCAGCGAATCGCTGCTCTATGTCGCCGATTGCGGGCAAATTCCCTACGGCGAGAAAACCCCGGAATTTATCCGCCAGCGTTGCAGCGTGATGGCCGGGTTTTTCCGCGAGCAGGGCGCCAAGGCGTTGGTGTTGGCTTGCAACACGGCGACCGTCGCCGGGGTTGCCGATTTGCGCCGTGATTACCCGGACTGGCCGATTGTCGGCATGGAACCTGCGGTGAAACCGGCGGCGGCTGCGACCCGTAGCGGTGTGGTCGGCGTGCTCGCCACTACGGGCACTTTGCAGAGTGCCAAGTTCGCGGCATTACTCGATCGTTTCGCCACCGATGTGCGGGTGATTACCCAGCCTTGTCCCGGACTGGTCGAGCTGATTGAAAGCGGAGACCTGCACAGCGACACATTGCGCGCGTTGTTGAAAAGTTATGTCGATCCGTTGCTGGCCAACGGTTGCGACACGATCATTCTTGGTTGCACGCACTATCCCTTCCTCAAGCCGATGCTCAAATCGATGATCCCGGCGGACATCAGTTTGATCGACACCGGCGCCGCTGTGGCGCGGCAACTTCAACGGCTGCTGGCCGAGCGCGATCTGCTGGCTGAGGGGCCGAACCGATCGGTCAGATTCTGGACGAGCGCGGATCTGCAGTCCTTCAAAAATGTCCTGCCGTTGCTGGGGCAAACCGCAAATGATGTGCAAAACTTCGGTTTGTGAAAAAAACGTGAAATAAGCTGAAATTCGTCTGAACTTCTGTTCAGGCGCAGACTTCTATAGCGTTGAGTTAACCAGAAAACCAAACGATCGTTCCGGAAAAGGAAGTTTCAAAGTGAAGCGACTATTCTGCTTGGCCGCGATTGCGGCCGCACTAATGGGGCAAAGCATTACTGCACAAGCGGCAGGTGTTGAATTTGCGGTGGGGGCCACCAGCGATTCGACCATGACCTACCGCCTGGGGATGAATTTTGATTGGGATCAGAGCTGGCTGCAGAGCGACGTCGGTCGCCTGACCGGTTACTGGAGCGGCGCCTACACCTATTGGGAAGGTGACAAAACCTCCAGCAACAACAGCTTGTCGTTCTCGCCGGTATTTGTTTACGAGTTTGCCGGCCAGTCGGTCAAACCGTATGTAGAGGCGGGCATCGGTGTCGCGTTGTTCTCCAATACTGAGTACGAAGACAACAACATCGGTGGCGCCTTCCAGTTCGAAGACCGCCTCGGATTTGGTCTGCGTTTCAATGGCGGGCATGAAGTCGGAATCCGTGCGACGCACTATTCCAACGCGGGCCTGGCCAGCAGTAACGACGGCGTAGAAAGCTACGCGCTGCACTACACAATGCCGTTGTAACCCCGGATTTAACTGCTCGCGATAACCCTGTGGGAGCGGGCTTGCTCGCGAATGCGGTGTATCAGTCGATATGGAATTGGCTGACCCACCGCCTTCACGAGCAAGCCCGCTCCCACATTTGTTTTTGCGGTGTAGGTGGAATTAACGCCAGGCTCTAAAAGGCCTTTGGATTTGCGCAGATTCGGCGGCTGTACGCATCACCCCTGTGGGAGCGGGCTTGCTCGCGAATGCGGTGTATCAGTCGATATGGAATTGGCTGACCCACCGCCTTCGCGAGCAAGCCCGCTCCCACATTTGTTTTTGCGGTGTAGGTGGAATTAACGCCAGGCTCTAAAAGGCCTTTGGATTTGCGCAGATTCTGCGGCTGTACGCATCACCCCTGTGGGAGCGGGCTTGCTCGCGAAAGCGTTGTATCAATCGATAGGTGAATTGGCTGACCCACCGCTTTCGCGAGCAAGCCCGCTCCCACATTTGTTTTTGCGGTGTTGGTGGAATTAACGCCAGGCTCTAAAAAGCCTTTGGACTCGAGGCGATTCGGCGGCTGTACGCATCACCCCTGTGGGAGCGGGCTTGCTCGCGAATGCGGTGTATCAGTTGATATGGAGTTGGCTGACCCACCGCTTTCGCGAGCAAGCCCGCATGTGTCTTGCGGTGTTGGCGAAGTTAGCGGTACGCGGTGGTGATGCCTTGGCGTTCTTCGAGGCACTCGGGGGCGCCCATCTCGAATTCGCGGCAGATCAGCGGGCGTTTTTCGTAGATCGTGCACATCATCGTGTCGCGATCCAGCGCCGCGCACCAGCCGTCGTCCAGACGCAGCATCACTTCGCCGCCCCACTCATCGGTATCGATAAAACGATCAGGCACGCCGGTGTCGGTGATCAGCATCACTTCGAGCTGGCAGCAGCACGCCGCGCAGGTCGAGCAGGTGACTGCAGGCTCGGTGATTTGCTGGTGGGGAATGGTTTTCATGGCGCCAGTGTAAGGCAGTCGCTGCGGTGCGTGTGAATGGTCTGACAGACGCTCAGCCCGCCAACCGCCGCGCCATGGTGTGCAAAAGCGGAAACAGCAGTGCCCAGAGCAGGCCGATGCCAATCAGCGTCGGTAATTCGCCGTAGGGAAATTGCACACCGGCCAGTCGTCCACCGCCGTAATACGACAACGCGCCACCCACCGCGCCCAATCCACTCGCTAGCCACCAGGGCCGACCACTCCATTGCAGACAGTGCCGCAACGTGGTCGCAAGCAACGCCCACAGCAGCATCAGCCACAGCGGAATCAGCGGCGATTGATCCTGAAATTCAAACACGCCGGCGCCGCGCAAAACGCTGTCCACCGCTGTACCGACAATCACCACGCTGAGAATCAAACGTCCCTCAGCCGCCCAACTGCTGATCCAGCGCAGATGAATCACCAGCACTGCCAATGCCAGCAACAACCACAGACTGTTGCCGCCGATTACACAGGTCAGCCAGCCGATCTGGAACAGCACGGCATTGGCGACACGCTCAAGCATCGAAGCGGCCAAGCAATGGCGCAGTCATCGCCGCGGGTTTGGCCAGCAGCAATTGCGCGGTGCCGATGGTGCGTTCGAGGAAACCACCTTCGCAGTAGCACAGGTAAAACTCCCACAGCCGCAGGAAATAATCGTCGTAACCCAGCTCGGTCAAACGGCCATGGGCGCGGCGGAAGTTCTCGTGCCACAGGCGCAGGGTCTTGGCGTAATGCAGGCCGAAATCTTCCATGTGCAGCAGGTTCATGTCGGTGTCGCGGCTGACCACTTCGAGCATCTTCTGCACACAGGGCAGGGCGCCACCGGGGAAGATGTAGCGCTGAATGAAGTCGACGCCGCGTTTGGCCTGCTCGTAGCGTTGCTCACGAATGGTGATCGCCTGGATCAGCATCAAACCGTTGCTCTTGAGCAAGTGCGCGCACTGTTTGAAATAGGTCGGCAGGAAGCGATGGCCGACCGCTTCGATCATCTCGATCGACACCAGTTTGTCGTACTCGCCCGTGAGGTCGCGGTAGTCCTCCAGCAGTAGCGTCACTTGATCCTGCAAACCGAGTTGTTCGATGCGTTGGGCGGTGAAGGCGTACTGCTCTTTCGACAGCGTCGTGGTGGTGACGCGGCAACCGTAATTCTGTGCGGCGTAAAGCGCCATGCTGCCCCAACCAGTGCCAATCTCGAGCAAATGGTCGCTGGGCTTGAGCGCGAGCTTCTGGCAGATGCGCTCCAGTTTGTTCAGTTGCGCCTGCTCCAGCGTGTCTTCGGGAGTAAGAAATTGCGCCGCCGAATACATCATGGTCGGGTCGAGAAACTGTTCGAACAGGTCATTGCCGAGGTCGTAATGCGCCGCGATGTTCTTCTGCGAACCCTTGCGTGTATTGCGATTGAGCCAGTGCAGACCTTGCACCAACGGCCGACTGATGCGGGCCAGTCCGCCTTCCATCGCATCGAGCACTTCAAGGTTGCTGACGAACACGCGCACTACCGCCGTCAGATCCGGCGAACTCCAGTAACCGTGGATAAACGCCTCGCCCGCGCCGATCGAACCGTTGCTGGCAACCATGCCCCACAGGGCCGAATCCAGCACATGGATTTCCCCGAGCAACGCACTGCCCGGCGTGCCAAACATCAAGCGTTCGCCATCCTCGACCACCAGCAGTTGCCCGTGTTTGAGCTGACCCAATTGGCGCAATACGCCGCGGCGCAGCAACGAACCGGTCAAACCGTTAGTGCTGAGCCGACTGACCGACAGGCTAGAGGATTTCATGGCGGTGCTCCTTGGGAGGCACAGTGGCGGTTTGAAAGCTGCCGTCAGCAGCCTGATGAGCAAAGATCGGTACGCGTTTAAGCAACAGCCGCAGCGCTTGCCAGTAAATGGCCAACGCGGTTTTCGCGGTCATCCACGGAAAGCGTTTCAGGTAGCGATGCAGGCTGCGACGGTCGAGGGCTTCGCGTTGCAGATTGAGCGTCGCGTCGAACAGTTTTTCTTCGCCCTGCCAGTCGGCCATGTGCACGCCGAGATTTTTCGCGGCGGGGCTGAAGCTCATGCGGTATTCGAGGTCGCGCGGCAGAAACGGCGAAACGTGAAAGGCCTTGGCCACGGCAAAATGCTGGTGAAAATCCTGCAGATTGCTTGGCGCACGGGCCGGCAACACATAGTGATAACGCTCGCGCCACGGCGTGTTGGTGACTTCGCAGACGATCGCTGCCAGTTGCCCATCGGCCTCGTGGCAATAAAAGAAGCTCACCGGATTGAACGACAAACCCCAACTGCGCGCCTGGGTCAGCAGGCAGATCGCGCCTTGCGGTTCGTGACCGATGGCGGCGCCGACCTGTTGGCGCACCGCATCAATCAAACGCACGCCGCGACTGGTGAAGGATTTGAGGTAGTCGGTCTCGCGAAAGGAGAACGGTGCAAATCGGCTGCGACCTGCCAGCGGCGACAGCGCGAGCACGGCGTCCTGCTCGCTGAGATCGAGATAGAGCAAACCGATCTTGTAGCGGAATTGATGCTTGCGCGGCGAGAAGCGCCGATGGCCGATCCAGCCGCTGTAAAGGGCGCTGTTCATAAGGTTTCCCCGAACGCCGAAGCCACGCGCAACGCACTGACCACGCCGTCTTCATGGAAACCATTGGCCCAGTAAGCGCCGCAATAATGCGTATGTTGCGCGCCGTCCAATTCCGCCCAGCGATTCTGCGCCGCTACCGCCGCTAGGCTGTATTGCGGATGAGCGTAGGTGTATCTGGCGAGCACTTTGAACGGGCTGATGCCGGCGCTCTGATTGAGGCTGACGCAGAACGTGGTGTCGCTCTGAATGCCTTGCAGAATGTTCATGTCGTAAGTGACGGCGGCGTGAGTGTGGCCGGCGCCGCTGAGCCGATAGTTCCAGCTGGCCCAAGCCAGTTTGCGAGTCGGCAGCAAACGCGTGTCGGTGTGCAGCACCACTTCGTTGTCGGCGTAGGGCAGGGCGCCGAGGATCTCGCGTTCGGCATCGCTCGGCTCGGCGAGCAATTTCAGGGCCTGATCGCTGTGGCAGGCGAACACCACTTTGTCGAACTGCTCGCTGCCCTCCGCGCTGTGGATAACTACGCCGTGCTCGTCACGATCGACCCGCGTTACCGGGCAATTGAGGCGGATCTTGTCTTTGAACGCGGCGGTCAGCGGCGCAATGTAAGCGCTGGAACCGCCCTCGATCACCCGCCATTGCGGACGATTGCTCACCGACAACAGTCCATGGTTCTTGAAGAAACGCACAAAAAATTGCAGCGGAAAATTGAGCATCTCGGCCATCGGCATCGACCAGATCGCCGCGCCCATCGGCACGATGTAATGCAGGATAAAACGCTCGCCGTAGTTGCCTGCTTTCAGGTAATCGTCGAGGGTCATGTCGCTGGAAATGCGCAGTTCGGCGAGGTCGCGCTGGGCTTCTTTATTGAAGCGCAGAATGTCGCGCAACATGCCCCAGAACCCCGGCGACAACAGATTGCTGCGCTGGGCGAACAGGCTGTTGAGATTGTTGCCGTTGTATTCCAGACCGGTGTCCGGGTCGCTCACCGAAAAACTCATTTCGGTGGCTTTGAACGGCACGCCGAGCTGGCCGAGCAAGCGGATGAAATTCGGGTACGTCCAATCGTTGAACACGATAAACCCGGTGTCCACCGCGTACTGCTGGCCGTCGACCGTCACTTCGACCGTGTGCGTGTGGCCACCGACCCAGTCGCTGGCCTCGAACACGTGCACGTCATGTCGGCGATTGAGCAAGTGGGCGCAGGTGAGCCCGGCGATCCCGCTGCCGACGATGGCGATTTTCATGCTGGATCTCGCAGCGGCGGCGATTTACGCACCATGCGCTTGCCGATCGCCAGTTGCAGGCTGGCGGGCAATTTCGACAGCGGCCACAGCGCCGCCATGAACAGCGCCGGAAAGGCGATTTCCAGTGGCCGATCCTTGAGCTTGGCGAAGATGTGCCGCGCGGCTTTATCCACAGGCCAACTGAGCGGCATCGGGAAATCGTTCTTCGCGGTCAGCGGCGTTTCGACGAAACCGGGGCTGACGATGGTGACTTCGATGCCTTCATCCGCCAGATCAATGCGCAGCGATTCGAACAGATAACGCAGTCCGGCCTTCGACGCGCCATAGGCTTCGGCCCGAGGCAGTGGCAGGTACGTCACCGAACTGGCGACGCCGATCAGATGCGGCGCGGTGCCTTTGCGCAACAGCGGCAGGGCGGCTTCGATGCAGTAGCTGCTGGCGAGCAGATTGGTGCGCACCACGTGCTCGATGATCGACGCATCGAACTGCTTGGCGTCGACATATTCACAGGTGCCGGCGTTGAGAATCACCGAATCCAGCGAACCCCAAACTTCAGCGATCTGCTCACCGATTTCGCGCACGGTCTGACTGTTGGTCAAATCCCCCGGCACCACTAAAACCTGGCCCGAATAGCGTTGCGACAAGACTTTCAGTGCCGCGACCGAGCGCGAGCTGACCGCCAGGTGCGCGCCGCTTTTCAGAATCTCTTCAGCGAGCGCCGCGCCGATGCCACTGCTGGCCCCGGTCAACCAATAGCGTCGTGGAGGTGTACGACTCATCCCATTCTCCTTTTTAGCCAGGCGATGACCCGGCCCAATACGGGTAAATGTTCATACAACAGCGCCCCGGCATCGAAGTAATCCCGGTGGCGATAAACCTTGTCGCGCCAGAGCAGATGCGAGCAGCCGCTGACGCGAATCACCTGACCACTCGCCAGGCGCGGATGGCGGTAACTCATGACCCAGCGCAGATAGCCTTCGCCGTCGCTGATCTGATCGAAGCCATGAAAATCAAACCGCAGCTCGCTGACGTTGGCGTACAGCTCGCTGAAATAATCGTGCAGTTGCTTGAGCCCCTGCACTTCGTGCAACGGGTCGGTGAAGTGAATGTCATCGCTGTACAGCTCGCCCAGCCGGTGCAGGTTGTCTTTGTTCAACTCGCAGAATTGTTGGGCGAAGCGGCGCAGGAATTCACTCATCACTGCCCTCCATTGCCGTGCGCGATGGCAGGCGCTTGAACGCGGCCAGTGCGCGCTCACGGGAGGCGCTGAGATTGACGATTGGCGACGGATAATCGGCAACGCCGAACAGCCCGCCTAGGTTGGCCGGGTTGTGGATTTCCTTTTTGTTCAGCCCGGCGAGTTCGGGCAGCCAGTGCTTGATGAACAGGCCTTCGCTGTCGAATTTTTCCGACTGGCTCAACGGATTGAAAATGCGGAAGTACGGCGCGGAGTCGGTGCCGGTCGAGGAGCTCCATTGCCAGCCACCGTTGTTCGCCGCCAGATCGCCGTCGATCAGATGACGCATGAAAAAGCGCTCGCCTTCACGCCAATCGATCAACAGGTTTTTGGTCAGGAACATCGCCACGACCATGCGCAGACGGTTGTGCATCCAGCCGGTTTCGAGCAATTGGCGCATCGCCGCGTCGATGATCGGCAGACCCGTGCGCGCCTCTTGCCAGGCCTTGAGTTCCTCCGGTGCATCACGCCAGGCCAATTCCTCGGTTTCCGGGCGAAAGGCACGGTGACGCGAGACCCGTGGATAGCCAACCAGAATGTGTTTATAGAACTCGCGCCACAGCAGTTCGTTGATCCAGGTGACGGCACCGACGTTGCCGCTTTCGAATTCGCCCTGATTGCTTTGCAGCGCGGCGTGCAGGCATTGGCGCGGCGAGATCACGCCGGCGGCTAGGTACGCCGAGAGCTGACTGGTGCCGGGTTTGGCCGGGAAGTCGCGTTCGCTTTTGTAGTATTCGATCTGCGCGTCGGTGAAGGTGTCGAGGCGTCGGCGCGCTTCTTCTTCACCAGCCGGCCACAGGGCTTGCAAGGATTCGCTCGGGGTGGCGAAGCCTTTGACCGAGTCAGGAATCGGGTCGCTGTCGACCTTGAGTGTTGCCTGTTTGCCGGGCGCCTTGACCAGCGCCGGCATGGAGCGGTGCAGGCGTTCGTAGCAGACCTTTCTGAACTGGCTGAACACCTTGAAATAGGTGTCGGTTTTGGTCAGCACGGTGCCGGGTTTGAACAGCAGTTGATCGAGGTAGCTGTGAAACTCGATGCCTTCGGCCTGCAGGCTTTCCGCCACGGCGGCATCGCGACGACTTTCGTGGACGCCGTATTCTTCGTTGACGTGAACCGCTTCGACCTTCAGTTCGCGGCACAGCTTGAGCAGCTCCGCTGGAGCCTGATCCCAATGATTGGCAGTGCGGATCAACAAGGGGATGTTCAGCTCGCCGAGGCTGTTGCTCAGTTCTTTGAGATTGCGTAACCAGAAGTCGACCTTGCACGCGGCATCGTCGTGTTCCAGCCACTGCTGCGGGCTCAACAGGTACACGGCCACGGTCGGGCCGCGGGCTGCGGCGGCCGCGAGGGCGGTGTTGTCGTGTTGGCGCAAGTCGCTGCGCAGCCAGATCAATTGCATGACATTAAGCCCATCATTAAATCAGTCCACGCTGAACGAGTACCTGGTGCGCTGACAGCGCATCTTCAGCCAGGTACACATCAGCGATCTCGGAAGTTCTTACGGACAACTCGGCGTGGTGGATGCATACCGTTGGTCCGACAATCATTTTCGGGCAACTGACTCCGTTCAGTAGCTTGGGCAGGTGGGCAAGGTTCATGGCCTTGCTCGAATAGAGCAGCGCGCCACGGGCTTGCAGGTGTTCGACGGCCAGCGCCAGTTCGCCGGCCGGTAACGGCCAGTCAAACACTTGCACCGGGCAATCGGCGCTGCTGATCAGCCACGCGCATAGCCACAGATGCGGTTCCAGTGGCAGGTCGGAGTGGTTAATCAACAGCAGCGGTGCGGCGTGCAGCTGACGATTGTTATGGTAGATGCGCGCACCGAATTTGCTGCGCAGCCAGGAAAAAAAGAACGTGCGCTCCATCTGCGCACCGAATTGGCCCTGCCAGCGTTGTTCGAGCTCAGCCAGCAGCGGCATCAACAACTGCTCGCACAAGGTGCGCGGCGGGTACAGCGCCATCGCTTGGTTGACGCTGTCGTCGAGGTTGCGCTCGTTGAGCTGGGTGACGGCGGCGAGCAATGTTTGACGCAGGCGTTGCCAATCGTTTTCCACCGGTTCGCTGAAGGCTTGCGGGGTGTCGAGCAGCGGCTTGACCTGGCTGACTGCAACGCCACGATTGAGCCAGGTCAGGATCGCCAGAATTCGTTGCACATGCTCAGCCGAATACAGTCGATGGCCCTTGGGCGTGCGTTGCGGCACGATCAGCCCGTAGCGACGTTCCCAAGCGCGCAAAGTGATCGCGTTGACGCCGGTTTGCCGCGCGACTTCGCGGATCGGCAACCAGCCTTCATCAAGAGCTTTCTTGAAATCGGCGCCGAGGTCTTCCTGGGCGCTGGAGTCGAGTTTGTCGTTCATCAGATGGCGTTTCGCAGGCTGAGGTTTTCCGGGTGCGGTTGCAGGTAAACCTGTTGCGCGATGTACGGATCGGGGTGTTGGCGAAAGTGATGCTTGAGCAGCGTCAACGGCACCACCAGCGGCACGATGCCGAGGCGGTATTGGTCGATGACGTGCACCATTTCCTGTTTGTCTTCGGCGCTGATTACTTGTTTCAGATAACCGCTGATGTGCAGCAGCACGTTGCAGTGCGTGCCGCGCGTGGCGCATTTTTTCAGCGCGGCCATCAGTTCGCTGAAGTAGCGCGGGCCGAGTTCGGCGGGATCGGTGTGCGCCATGTTGCCCAGCAGTTTGCCCAACGCTTTGTATTGCAGCGGGTTGTGGGCCATCAGCAGGTATTTGTAGCGCGAGTGAAATTCGGTGAGGGCGCGGCGGCTCAGGCCATCGGCGAGTACCTGCTGCCAGGCGCTGTAGGCAAACACGCGGGTGATGAAGTTTTCCCGCAGCACCGGATCGTTGAGACGCCCGGCTTCTTCCACGGGCAAATCCGGGTGTTGCGCGCAGAAGGCTTGGGCGTAAATGCCACGCCCGCCGCCATTCACCGGAGCGCCGTTGGCGTGATAAACCTTGACCCGCTCCAGCCCGCAGGACGGCGATTGCTGCATAAAGATGTAGCCGCAGATGTCATCAAGTTCAGCGGCCATTTTCTCGCCGTATTCGGCCAGTGGCTGGGTGACGTTGATCGCCGGATTGACTGTGCCGATGGCTTCAGGATTCTCTGGATCACCGACGAGGCGAATCGGCTCGCGGGGAATGCCGAGGCCGATAGCGACTTCCGGGCAAACCGGGGCGAATTCGAAATATTCAGTGAGGGTGCGGCTGCACAGGCGCGATTCCTTGTGGCCACCGTTGTAGCGCACCTCGGCACCCAACAGGCAGGCACTGATGGCGATTTTCGGTTTGGCGGCGGGCAGGGCAAGCATAGGCACCTCGAATCTAAACCTGTACAGAGTGCAATCTCTGTACAACATTGCGTTAGCATAGATTCAAAGGTGTACAAGTCAAATTGTTTGTATAACTTTTTGCTGGCCGAACACAATCCCCTGTGGGAACGGGCTTGCTCGCGAATGCGGCTTAACATTCAACACCTGTATTAGCTGATACACCGCTTTCACGAGCAAGCCCGCTCCCACAGGGGCCGGTGTTTATTTCCAGCCTTGCAGCCATTCAGCGTGGTTTTGGAGCGTCTGCCAATCAAGCCGTTCGGCGCGTTTGGTCAGCACCGCCTGCAACTCAACTTCCAGCACCGTGCCTTCCTCATCGCGGAACAATTCGGTCACCAGAAAATGCTTTTCGCGATTCTGCGGGTGGGCTGCTGTCCATTTCGACAGCAGCAATTTGCGCGGATTGATGCGGTTCATTGCAGGTGTTCGTGCAAGCGGCGCGCAGCCTCCTGACCACTCAACCATGCACCCTCCACACGCCCGGACAGGCACCAGTCGCCGCAGGCATACAAGCCCAGATCGGCATCGGCCAGCGTGCCCCATTCATGCCCCGTTGCCGGGCGTGCATAGAGCCAGCGATGGGCGAGGCTGAAGCTCGGCGCTGGCATCGCGCTGTGCAGCAATTCAGCGAATGCACCGTGCAGATGTTCGATCACCGCTTCCTTGGACAAGTCGATGTGTTGCCGACTCCATGCGCTGGTCGCGTGCAGCACCCAGGTGTCGAGGGTGTTGTCGCGGCCGGGTTTGCTGCGGTTGCGCGCCAGCCAGTCGAGTGGGCTGTCCTGCACGAAGCAGCCTTCGATTGGCGTATCCAAAGGCGTGTCGAAGGCGAGGGCAACGGCCCATGTCGGATCCATCTTCACCCCCGCAGCGGCGCCGGCGAGTTTCGGTGCCGCGGCCAATAATGCCGTGGCTTGCGGCGCCGGCGTGGCGATCACTACGTGGCTGAAGGGGCCGTGGGTGAAGCCTTCGGCGTCCTGCAAATGCCAGTGCTCTTCACCGCGAAAAACTTCGGTGATGCGGCAGGCGAAATGCACTTCCAGACCGTCGAGCAAACCACGGGTGATGGCGCTCATGCGCGGCGCGCCGACCCAGCGTGTCTGCTCGTCCGGCGACAGGTTCAGTTGCCCGCCCTGATAGGTGTAGAGCTGCGGCGTCCACTCGGCGACCCAGCCCTGGCTTTGCCAACGCTGTACTTCGGTGACGAAGCGACGGTCGCGGGCGGTGAAATATTGCGCGCCCATGTCCAGCGAACCGGCGTCGCTGCGCTTGCTCGACATGCGCCCGCCACTGCCGCGGCTTTTATCGAACAGTTGCACGGTATGCCCGGTCTCTGTCAGAGCCTGGGCGGCGGAGAGCCCGGCGATGCCGGTGCCGATGATTGCGATAGGTACAGTCATAGGGGCCTCGTTTACCTTTCTGTACAGACTACGCCGTGATTGAAACCTGTACAATTTTGTTTTCTGGTATAACTTCTAGCGTTCTCGTTCTGACAGCTTGGCCTATGGTTAAACAATAGAGCCTGCCCGATAGAAAAGATCCCTGCTTTTAAAAATAGACTAGTGATCCGGGTTAAACGCCACGCGAGGAAGATGTCATGCACATATTGCTGACCGGCGGTACTGGTTTGATCGGCCGACAACTCTGCCGACACTGGCTCGCGCAGGGTCATCGTCTGACGGTCTGGAGCCGCACGCCGGAAAAAGTCGCGAAAATTTGCGGCGCACAGGTGCGTGGCATCGCTCGTCTCGAAGACCTGGGTGATGAGCCGTTAGACGCGATCATCAACCTCGCTGGCGCGCCGATTGCCGATCGGCCGTGGACGCATCGGCGCAAGGCGTTGCTGTGGAGCAGTCGCATCACGCTGACGGAAACCTTGCTGGCGTGGCTCGAAACCCGCGCGCAGAAACCGGCGCTGTTGATTTCCGGCTCGGCGATCGGCTGGTACGGCGATGGTGGCGAACGTGAGCTGACGGAAGAATCGCCGCCGGTGATCGATGATTTCGCCAGTCAGCTGTGCATCGCCTGGGAAGAAACCGCGCAACGTGCTGAAGCGCTGGGTATTCGCGTGGTGCTGGTGCGAACCGGTCTGGTGCTGTCGGCCGAGGGCGGCTTTTTGTCGCGGCTGCTGTTTCCGTTCAAGCTTGGGCTGGGCGGGCCTTTGGGCAACGGTCGGCAATGGATGCCGTGGATTCATATCGATGATCAAATCGCCCTGATTGATTTTCTTCTGCACCGCGAGCAGGCCAGTGGTCCTTATAATGCGTGCGCGCCGCAACCTGTGCGCAATCGCGAATTTGCCAAAACCCTGGGCAGCGTATTGCACCGCCCGGCGTTTATGCCGATGCCGACCCTGGCACTGAAGGTCGGTCTCGGCGAGATGTCTTTGTTGTTGCTCGGCGGCCAAAAGGCTACGCCGGCACGCTTGCTGGAAGCGGGTTTCACTTTCCAGTTCACGGAATTACGTGCGGCTTTGGATGATCTCTCCAGCCGCCTCTGAAATAGGACGTTGCATGACCGATCACGCCTTGCTTCTGGTCAACCTGGGCTCCCCGGCCTCCACTTCGGTGGCCGATGTGCGCAGTTACCTCAATCAGTTTTTGATGGATCCGTACGTGATCGACCTGCCATGGCCGCTGCGGCGGTTGCTGGTGTCGCTGATCCTGATCAAACGCCCGGAGCAATCAGCCCATGCCTACGCGTCGATCTGGTGGGAGGAGGGCTCGCCGCTGGTAGTGCTCAGCCAACGCCTGCAACAGCAGATGAAGGCGCAGTGGACGCAAGGGCCGGTCGAACTGGCGATGCGCTACGGCGAGCCGTCGATTGAAACCTGCTTGCTGAAGCTGGTCGCGGCGGGGCACAAACGCATCACGCTGGCGCCGCTGTATCCGCAGTTCGCCGACAGCACCACAACCACGGTGATCGAAGAAGCCAAACGGGTGATTCGTGAGAAGAAGTTGAATGTGCAATTGTCGGTGCTGCAACCGTTCTACGATCAGCCGGAATACCTCGACGCGCTGGTTGAAAGTGCCAAGCCGCATCTGCTGCAGGATTACGATCACTTGTTGCTGAGCTTTCATGGCTTGCCGGAGCGGCACCTGACCAAGCTCGACCCGACGGGCAGTCATTGTTTCAAGAACGAAGATTGCTGCAAGAACGCTTCGCCGGCGGTATTGGCCACCTGTTATCGCGCGCAATGCCTGCGCACCGCCGCGCTGTTTGCCGAGCGCATGGGATTGGCGGACGGCAAGTGGTCGGTGTCGTTTCAGTCGCGGTTGGGCAAGGCAAAGTGGATCGAGCCGTACACCGAAGCGCGGCTGGATGAATTGGGTAAAAGCGGGGTGAAGAAGTTGCTGGTGATGTGCCCGGCGTTTGTCGCCGACTGCATCGAAACGCTGGAAGAGATTGGCGATCGCGGCAAGGAACAGTTCCGCGAAGCGGGAGGCGAGGAGTTGATTCTTGTGCCGTGCCTGAACGACGACCCGCAATGGGCGAAGGCGTTGGCGACCCTCTGTGAAAGAGCACCGTTGGCCCTTTAAAAGCCAACAGCTTCGCGAGCAAGCCCGCTCCCACATTTGAACGCATTCCAATGTGGGAGCGGGCTTGCTCGCGAAAGCTCTCTATCAGACAACAAGGATCTAAAAGTTTAGATCAGCGGCTCATCCGCCTTCTTGTTCTTCCAGCCATCATTGCCCGGCAGGATCAGGTTCAGCGCAATCGCCACCACCGCGCACAGCGCGATGCCTTTGAGGCCGAAGTCGTCCGGGCCAGTGCCAGTACCGACCAGCACACCGCCAATCCCGAACACCAACGTCACCGAGACAATCACCAGATTGCGTGCTTCGCCCAAATCGATCTTGTGACGGATCAGGGTGTTCATGCCCACCGCCGCGATCGAACCGAACAACAGGCACAGAATCCCGCCCATTACCGGCACCGGAATGCTTTGCAGCAGCGCGCCGAACTTGCCGATGAACGCCAGGGTGATGGCGAAAACCGCCGCCCAAGTCATGATTTTCGGGTTGTAGTTCTTGGTCAGCATCACCGCGCCAGTCACTTCGGCGTAGGTAGTATTCGGCGAACCGCCGAACAGGCCGGCAGCGGTGGTGGCAATGCCGTCACCGAGCAAGGTGCGATGCAGGCCCGGCTTCTTCAGATAGTCGCGACCGGTCACGCTACCCACAGCAATCACGCCGCCGATGTGTTCAATGGCCGGGGCCAAGGCCACCGGAACGATGAACAGAATCGCCTGCCAGTTGAACTCCGGCGCGGTGAAGTGCGGAATCGCAAACCATGGCGCGGCGGCAATCTTTGCGGTGTCGACCACGCCGAAATAGAACGACATGGCAAAACCGACCAGCACACCGGAAATGATCGGCACCAGGCGGAAGATGCCTTTACCGAACACCGCCACGATCAACGTGGTCAGCAGCGCTGGCATCGAGATCAGCATCGCGGTCTGGTAGTGGATCAGTTCAGAACCGTCGCCAGCCTTGCCCATCGCCATGTTCGCGGCAATCGGCGCCATGGCCAGGCCGATGGAGATGATCACCGGGCCAATCACTACCGGCGGCAGCAAACGGTCAATGAAACCGGTGCCTTTGATCTTCACGGCCAGGCCCAGGAAGGTGTAGACGAAACCGGCCGCCATCACACCGCCCATGGTCGCGGCGAGGCCGAACTGGCCCTTGGCGAGAATGATCGGAGTAATGAAAGCGAAGCTCGACGCCAGAAACACCGGCACCTGACGCCCGGTGACGATCTGGAACAGGATCGTCCCCAGACCTGCGGTAAACAGTGCCACGTTCGGGTCGAGGCCCGTGATCAGCGGCATCAGCACCAAAGCGCCGAAAGCCACGAACAGCATCTGGGCGCCGGACAGCACCGTGCGCCAGAGCGGATCGTTGAACTCTTGCTGCATGGTTACGCGTCCTTCTGCTTGGTGCCGAAGATCTTGTCACCGGCGTCGCCAAGCCCAGGGATGATGTAACCGTGTTCGTTCAAACGCTCATCGATGGACGCGGTGTAGATGGTCACGTCCGGGTGAGCCTTCTCGACGGCAGCAATGCCTTCCGGCGCGGCAACCAGCACCATCGCGCGGATGTCTTTGCAGCCAGCCTTTTTCAGCAGGTCAATGGTCGCAACCATCGAACTGCCAGTGGCGAGCATCGGGTCGATGATCATCGCCAACCGTTCGTCGATTTCCGGAACCAGTTTTTCCAGATAGGTGTGCGCTTGCAGGGTTTCTTCGTTGCGGGCGACACCCACAGCGGAAACCTTGGCACCCGGGATCAGGCTCAGCACGCCTTCCAGCATGCCGATGCCGGCGCGCAGGATCGGCACGACGGTGATCTTCTTGCCGGCGATCTTCTCGACCGACACGGTGCCGCACCAGCCTGCAATATCGTAGGACTCCAGCGGCAAATCTTTTGTAGCTTCATAGGTCAACAGGGCGCCGACTTCCTGAGCGAGCTCACGGAAGTTCTTGGTGCTGATATCGGCGCGGCGCATCAGGCCGAGTTTATGACGGATCAGCGGATGGCGGATCTCGAGGATGGGCATGGAAAAACTCCGGCGGCGGGCAAAAAAACCGGCCTAGATTAATCTATCCGAGGGTGATGTCCTATAGGACATACAGTACGTTAGTCCACAAATGCTTGATTCGACCTCGCGGGATGCGTACCTTTGCCCGCTTTTCCGAAATCGAACCCCCTGGAGAGCGCCATGTCCGCTGATCTCGAGCATATCCGTCAAGTCATGCGAGAGGCTGACTGCCTGTACACCGAAGCTGAAGTCGAGGCGGCCATCGCCCGTGTCGGTGCACAAATCAACGAACAACTGGCTGACAGCAACCCTGTGGTGTTCTGCGTGATGAACGGCGGCCTGATCTTTTCCGGCAAATTGCTGACGCATCTGCACTTCCCGCTGGAAGCGTCCTACCTGCACGCAACCCGTTATCGCAACGAAACCAGCGGCGGCGACCTGTTCTGGAAAGCCAAGCCGGAGGTCTCGTTCATCGACCGCGACGTGCTGATCATCGACGACATCCTCGACGAAGGTCACACCCTCGGCGCGATCATCGACTTCTGCAAACACGCCGGCGCGCGCAAAGTGCACACCGCCGTGCTGATCGACAAGGATCACGACCGCAAAGCGCGTCCTGACCTCAAAGCCGATTTCGTCGGCCTGCCGTGCATCGACCGTTATATCTTCGGTTACGGCATGGACTACAAAGGCTACTGGCGCAACGCCAACGGGATTTTTGCCGTTAAAGGCATGTAATTTAAGCCCCGATCCAATGTGGGAGCGGGCTTGCTCGCGAAAGCGGTGTATCAGTCGACATTTGTTTTGAATGTCAGGTCGCCTTCGCGAGCAAGCCCGCTCCCACAGTAGTTTTGTGCGTGCTGATCCATTCGTGATACCCATGCTAGAGTGCTCGGCCCCGCCCTCCGGAGCCTGTCATGAGCCTCTTGATCCGCAGCCTCGCCGCGCTTTTCCTGATCTTCAGCCTGCCTCTGTCCGCCGCGCCGATGCACAGTCAATTCCTGCCGCCGGACGATCTGACCGTGCGCGATGCCGAGCCCGAGCAACAGCAACTCATGCAGGTCACCGATTATTCCGTGGTGGTGGGCGCGCAACGTCAATCCAATCAACAACCGATTCCGGTCACGTCTCCGCTGCTGATCCGCCTCAAGGGCAAATCCCTGAACAAGGGTGCGACGATCACGCAGGTGCTGGTCAATTTTGACGGCGAAAGCAAAAGCCTGAAAAAGCCGATTTACGACGACAAAAGCAAAACCCTGACGTTGTTTTATCCGCTGGCCCAATACCGCGTGATCATCGATCTGCTGCGCAATGATACCGTGTATGTGCAGTTCCTCAGTTACGCCAACGGCCATATCTGGGCTGATTTGCACACCGGCAGCACGCGTTCGCGTTGAGCCCGGCGGCAGGGCAGGGGTAAACTGCCCGCCCCGTGTAATGTCTGCGAGCTGGAGTCGGCAATGCGTAAAGATAAGAAACAAGTGATTGGTGACGAGATCGGCGATGAGCAGATCAAGCTGTTCCTCGATTTTGAACCGGTCGACGCCACTTCGCCGTCGCTGCACAAACTGATCAAGGCCTACCGTGGTCTGCGTATCGACGACTTCGAACGCTTCCTGGGTTTCTTCGTTGAGGCCGGTTATGACGTTGATGGCAAGGACGAACAGGGCAAGACCTTTGTTGAGCTGATCGCCGATCAGCGTAATGCCCCGGACTACATCGAACTGATCGAAAAGTCCCGTACCTGACATTTGGCAAAAACACATTCTTGCCAGATGGGTGGTGTTGGCTCTGGCCCTTTCGCGAGCAAGCCCGCTCCCACATTGATCTCTGTTGCCACACATCTTGTGTGCACAGGAGATTCACTGTGGGAGCGGGCTTGCTCGCGAAAGCGATGTCACTCACACCATAGATTTTGTGGCTGACTGTTTATCCGCATAAAAAAACGCCCCGCACTCTCTGAGTCCGGGGCGTTTTTTATGCCGCAAGATCAAGCGTAGCTTGGTGTCTCGCTGCTTTCTTCAACCAGTTCCAGCGCGATGTTGTTCTGCGTGTTGATCTTGCGATACAGCGCAGCATCGGTTTCCAGCACCTTTTCACGGGCCGGGAAGATCTCGGCCAGTTTCGCCGCCCACTCACCCTTGGCCTGATTCGGGAAGCACTTCTCGATCAGTTCCAGCATGATCGAAACGGTCACCGAAGCGCCTGGCGAAGCGCCGAGCAGCGCGGCCAGCGAACCGTCCTTGGCCGACACCAGTTCGGTACCGAATTGCAGGATGCCGCCCTTTTTCGGGTCTTTCTTGATGATCTGCACCCGTTGGCCAGCCACTTCCAGACGCCAGTCTTCGGCTTTCGCTTCCGGGTAGAAACGGCGCAGGGAATCCAGACGCTGTTCCATCGATTGCATCACTTCGCTGACCAGGTACTTGGTCAGATCCATGTTGTTTTTCGCCACGGCCAGCATCGGCCCGATGTTGCCGGCGCGAACCGACAGCGGCAGGTCCATGAAGGAGCCGTGCTTGAGGAACTTGGTGGTGAAACCGGCGTATGGCCCGAACAGCAGGGATTTCTTGCCGTCGACCACGCGGGTGTCCAGGTGCGGCACCGACATCGGTGGCGAACCCACAGCGGCCTGGCTGTAAACCTTGGCCTGGTGCTGTTTGACCACTTCCGGGTTGTCGCAACGCAGCCACTGGCCGCTGATCGGGAAGCCGCCGAAGCCTTTGCTTTCTTCGATGCCCGAAGCCTGCAGCAACGGCAACGCCGCGCCACCTGCACCGAGGAAAACGAACTTGGCGTCGACTTCACGGGTGTTGCCGTTGTTGACGTCTTTGATGCTGACGGTTCAGCCGCTGCCGTTACGCTTGAGACCAGTCACGCGCTTGCAGTATTTGACTTGCGCGTCCGGAGCGCTGGTCAGGTGCTTGAGCAACTGATTGGTCAGCGCGCCGAAGTTGACGTCGGTGCCGTTCATCACGCGGGTGGCAGCGAGGACTTCGTCCGGCGAGCGGCCCGGCATCATCAGCGGCATCCACTCGGCCATTTTCGCCTTGTCTTCGGTGTATTCCATGTCGGCGAAGGCGTGGTGCTTGTGCAGCACGTCAAAGCGTTCTTTGAGGAACGACACGCCGGAATCACCCTGCACGAAGCTCAGGTGCGGTACCGGGCTGATGAACGATTTGCACGAGCCGAAGGTGCCTTTCTTGGTCAGGTACGACCAGAACTGCTTCGACACCTCGAACTGGGTGTTGATGTGCACGGCTTTCTTGATGTCGACGGTGCCATCGGCGGCCTGCGGCGTGTAATTCAGCTCGCAAAGACCAGCGTGACCGGTACCGGCGTTGTTCCACGGGTTGGAACTCTCCGCAGCACCGGAATCCATCAGCTCGACGACTTCCAGCTTGATCGCGGGGTCGAGCTCTTTGAGCAGTACGGCGAGGGTGGCACTCATGATGCCGGCCCCAACCAGTACTACGTCGACTGCTTCGTTATGCGCCATTTAACGCGTCTCCAAAATCTGCAGCACCAAATTGTCGGCATGGCTGCCAGGCGTTCCGGGACAGATCAATTGTGTCCAGGCTATCCGTGGTCAGGTTCGCCATGTCCGAATCTTCGCAATTTTTCGCAACTTCGACGGATGCATGCGGCCTGGCTTCAAGAGCTCCATGAACTCATTTCAGCACGCAGCTGGCAATTCGACTTATGGTCGAGACATCCGTTTTTGTGCAACCAAATCCGTAGCGGACAGGCTTCAGGCTCCGATATTCGAGGTATACCCGGTCCTGTGTCGTTGGGCTGTTCCAGACGCTAATGGTGCATGTTCAGACGCAAAACTATTCATTTGCTCGCCACACTCTTGTGAAGTTGTGAAAACCCGTTTTTTTCACGCTCTTTTGAAGACGTGAACCTCAAAAAAGGGCTGTCTTGGCTTGGCACCGTGCCCGAGGGCAAAAACAACGCGGTGGCCGAGCGTCTTGACAGCTCTGCAGATTCGCGAAAAGCGGGGTTTTTGCCGGAAGAACAGGCAAGCGCGCCAACTTCACTCGATCTGTGTGGGCGGCTCTCTGTGGGCGATTTTGATGTCGATGCGATGCGCATTGACGCTGTTGCGGGGCCCGATCAGGAGACGTCCTTATAATCGGGGGGAGATTGTATCGAAGAAATGCGGGGAGTTGGTCGTGTTTAATGACTTTTATTAGGCATCCGGTCAGATGCTCAACATCGCCTGAGCGCGTGCACGAGGCTGCGGCGCTATGACGCGGGCGCTGGCGGGCAATGGGTGGTGCAACCAGTTGAGACGAATTTCTTCGATTTCCACCCAACCGTCACCCATCGGTTGCAGGCTGCACTGCTTGAATGCCTGACAATGGCCGTTGCGGTCGAGCAGGGCAAAGCTGCGGTGCAACGGGCGTGGCGCAAACAACGAGATCAAATAACGCATGGCCGATTACCTTGCTGGAGGACTTGTTTGAAGGTTGCCAGCAGGGCGTGACGTCAACATGTACGGCAGATGACAGCGGCGTGACAGGAACCGGCCTGCCACGGCTGTGTCAGACATTTCAGTATTCACCGTGTGACGCTGGTGACCCGCAGTGGCCCACCGCTATACTGCCGGCCTGTTTGTGCCTGATTCTGGAGAGAAGAGCATGTTGCAACGCCTGTTGTTCGGTTTGATCACTGTGGCCGGTTTGACCCTGGCCGGCTGCGCCCACAGCCCGCAACAACTGAATCCGGAGCCGAAGCTGACCACGCAGTTGCCTGCGGTCGGCCGTGGTCAACCCGTTATCGTGCGTGTGGTTGACGGGCGTCCGTCGCCAACCCTCGGCACCCGTGGCGGCCTGTACCCGGAAACCAGCGCCATCACCGTGCAGCGCGAGCAGATCCTGCCGAAGCTGCAAGCTCAGGCTGAAGCCGCCGTGCGTCTGCTCGGTTTCACCCCGACCAACAATGCACCGAACGCGCCTCAGTTGACCGTGACCCTGGCCGAGCTGAAATACCAGTCGCCGAAAGAAGGCATGTACGTGACGGAAGCGACCATCGGCGCGACCTTCCGCTCCGACGTGCAGAACGCCAACCGCCGTTACAGCGGCCGTTACGGCGCGTCGCTGGATCAGCGTTTCGGCATGGCGCCGAACCAGGAAACCAACACCAAACTGGTCAGCGACGTGTTGAGCGATGCGCTGACGCGTCTGTTCAAGGATCCGACCGTGGGTCAGGTGCTCGCTGAGTAAGCTTTCAGCGGATGTGAAAAAGCCCGGGGCCAGTGATGACCCCGGGCTTTTTTGTGGGGCATGAAATCGTACCCCCTCACCCCAGCCCTCTCCCCCAGGGGGGGCGAGGGGGAAAGGGAGCCGATCGGGGGCTTTTCAGAACCGGAGTTCAACTCGAGTTTTTCAGGTCGATGTACCTCGACCAAACAACCCGGTCAGTCCCCTCTCCCTCCGGGAGAGGGTTAGGGTGAGGGGCTTTTGCTTTCAGGCAGCCTGCGAGTAAAAGTCGAGCACGCTAACCCCCGTCAACAAATCCGTCTCCGGCAAGTCCGCATGCTGATGCCCGCCCAGCGCGCAATACACCAGCCAGTGGCGATCCTGAACATTGAAGGCAAGGCTGCCGACGAGGCTTTGTTGTTCGTCGGTCGGGGTGATGAGGTAGAGGCGATCCTGGTTTTCGGCGTGGAGCATGACGCGTTCCCTGTCGGTTTCGAGGCGCGCATCTTGGTTTATCCAGATGACGATGCCGTGACACAGGACAGCCATCGGTCGATTGTTACGTTATTTGTCGTAAAGGCTGGGGCAGGGCAGGCGTGTTTCGGTAGAATTCGCGCCGCGGTCGTCGGTCTGGCGCCTGCCACACCGGTTTAGATAGAGGTCTGTGATGTCGCTGCACTTGATGACGCTGTTTACCGCCCATCCCGCCAAATTGATCAACCTGCTGGCGCTGCTGTTGGCGTTCCCCGGCAGTTGGCTGCTGCACGCAACGCGCCGCCGCGAACAACGCGCAATGGCCAGCATCGCCGCTCAGCGCAACGCGCAGCCGAATGCCGAGCCCATTCTTGATTGGGCGACCTTGCGCATGAACCGGTTTTTCTATCGATTTGGTTTTGCTTGCCTGGGGCTGGCACTGATCGTCTCGTGGATCAGCACGCGTTACTAAAAGCAAAAGATCGCAGCCTTCGGCAACTCCTACATGAATCCACTGTAGGAGCTGCCGAAGGCTGCGATCTTTTGATCTTGCTCTGAAAATTTAAAGCGGCAACCCGGCCTTAACGCGGTATTGGTTACGCACCGGCGTCGCATATTGCAGCACCAGATACGGACGATGCTCTGCAGGGCAAGCATCCAGTCGGCTCTGCCATTCTTCCTGCGCCTTGGCCAATTCATCCGCCGCAAACACCTCGGCAGCTTTCGGCACATTCAACTGCGGATCCGCATCAGCCCACTGCGCGTACGCCAGGTAATGCACCGGGAATAACCGGTAGCCGCCGAGAATCTGCTTGTCCATCTCGACCGCCAATTGCTTGGTGTCTTCGAACAGCTCGGTGATCGGCGCAGCAAAGTTCACGTGCACGCGGCCCTTGTAGCCGGTGATGCCCTTGGCAATGCTCACGTCGTCCTCGCCCGGCGCTTTCGCGTAGGTGCCGGTGGTGGCGCGAATGTACAGCTCGCGGGCCTTGGCCTGGTCGCACGGGTCGTATTCGTAACTGATCGACACCGGGGTGACGTTCAGTGAGCGAATGACTTCGCCGAACGGCTCATCCTTGCGGCTCATGTGGAACATCTTGAGGATCGCCGACTCGGTGCGATCATCGCCATCCTTCGCCCGACCTTCAGCCTGCGCGATCCAGATCGACGCGCAATCGTTGCGGATCGAGTGGTTGATGTACGCCGACAACAGCTGATACGCAGCCATTTTCTCGCGACGGCCGGTGATCGAACGGTGAACGATAAAACTCTTGTTCAAGCGCATCAGGTCGCTGACAAACGGCTTTTGCAGCAGGTTGTCACCGATGGCGATGCGCGGCGTCGGCAGGCCAGCGTGGTACACGGCGTAGTTGACGAAGGCCGGATCCATCACGATGTCGCGGTGGTTGGCGATGAACAGATAGGCGCTGCCGGACTTGAATTGCTCGACACCGGTGTAGGTCACGCCGTCGGTGGCGCGCTCGATGGTGTGGTCGACGTAGGACTCGACCTTGTCCTGCAACGTCGCCACCGAGGTCACGTCGGCGAACTCACGACGCAGCCGATGGGCTATAAGTGGTTTGAGCATCCAGCCGAAAGCACCGGCAAAACGCGGGAAGCGGAAGTGGGTGAGGATATCTAGAAACGCCTTGTCGCCGAGCAGTCTTGCCAGTACCACAGGTACTTCGCTGTCGTCGTAAGGTCGGATGGCATCGAATTCGCCCATCATGCTCTCTTGTTAGAAACGGCTAGGGTAAGTAAAGGTTTTGATCGAAAACCAACGGGGCACGGTCTGAAAAGTCAGCCAGACAAAAATAGCCCTGCAAATAGACCGGCGATTATACGCACAAGTCACTTGGGAGACCGCGATGCTGGAGAGCGCACTGTACGAATGTCCGTATTGTGGTGAGCAAGTTGAAACGACGGTGGATCTGTCCGGCGGTGATCAGACCTACATTGAGGACTGTCAGGTGTGTTGCCGGCCGATCACGTTCGTCTTGCAGGTACACGGAGAGGATTGGTTTCTGGAAGTCTTCAGCGAAAACGAGTGAGGCGCGCCCATGCAGCGAATCTACGAGCCGGAAAACCTGATGGAAGGCGAAATGCTCAAGGGCATGCTCGCCAGCGAAGGCATTGAGGCGCACCTGGTTGGCCGCGATTTGCTCGGCGGCACCGGTGAGCTGCCGATCTTCGGCTTGCTCGGGCTGTCGGTCGACAACGACCAGGCCGAATACGCCCGCGAGCTGATCACCGCGTACAATGCCGCGCTGCCGCTGCCCGGCGACGAACCGGAGAGCTTCCCCGGGACGCTGGTCTGTTAGGCTGACGATCGTTTTATTTAGAGTCTTGTTGCCCCATGTGTGGACGTTATGCCCTGTTTCGCTGGAACCGCGATTTCGCGGCCCTGCCAGGTTTTCCCGCCGATCAACAGGCGCAGTGGAACATTTCCCCCAACGATTCGGTGTTGATGCTGCGTGCCGGTGACGCCGGCGAACGCACGCTGGCCCACGCCCGCTGGGGGCTGACGCCGCCGTGGCTGACCGATCTGTCGAAAACACCGGCGCATGCCCGCGCGGAAACCGTGGCCGAACAGCCGATGTTCCGTGAGGCGCTGCGTCAGCGTCGCTGCCTGCTGCCGGCGAATGGTTTTTACGAATGGCGCGGCACTCAGCGCAAACGCCCGTACTGGCTGACGCCGGGGGAGGGCGCGTCGCTGTTTTTCGCGGCGATCTGGGAAGCGTATCCGGTGCAGGAACAGGTCTGGTTGAGTACGGCGGTGATTACGCAGTCGGCGTCGGGTCAGCGCCGACCGTTGATTCTGGATGAGGCGGGGCAGGCGGCGTGGCTGGATCCCGAGACGCCGTTGCATGTGTTGCAGGCGTTGCTGGCGAGTGAGCCGGCGGTGTTGCGGGAGCGGGTGTTGGCGAATCTGATCAATGATCCGAAGCTCAATGGGCCGGAGTGTTTGACGCCGGGTTGAGTTGTCTGGTCTATCAAGAGCCCCTCACCCTAACCCTCTCCCAGAGGGAGAGGGGACTGATCGGGGGATATTGACGCGATGCACCGACCTGAACCTTCTGTTTTGAATCCATAATCGCCACGCTTTCTCAGGTCGATGTATGGCGCAAGACAACTCGGTCAGTCCCCTCTCCCTCCGGGAGAGGGCTAGGGTGAGGGGCTTTTGAACTGTGGGACATGTCTGAAAGTCACTGCAACACGTCCGTTGTATCTGGCGTCGATACAATTACCCGCCTAGGATACCCGGCAGGTTTTCAGGGAGCTTTTGAATGAACAAGACATTGGTTGTAAGTGCACTGAGCGCAGCGTTGTTGCTGGCCGGTTGTCAGTCGGTCAACACCACCAGCGGCGGCGCCGTGGGTGTGGAGCGCAAGCAGTACATGTTCAGCATGCTGTCCTCGCAAGAGGTCGACCAGATGTATGCCCAGTCGTATCAGAAGACCGTCGGCGAAGCGTCCACCAAAGGTGTGCTGGACAAGACCAGCAGCGACGCCAAACGCGTTCAGGCGATCGCCGACCGTTTGATCGCTCAGGCGCCGAACTTCCGCCCCGATGCGGCGCAATGGAAATGGGAAGTCAATCTGATCAAGAGTGACGAGCTCAACGCCAACTGTGGCCCCGGCGGCAAGATCATTTTCTACACCGGGCTGATCGACAGCCTGAAACTCACCGACGATGAAATCGCCGCGGTCATGGGCCATGAAATCGCCCACGCCTTGCGCGAGCACGGCCGTGAGGCGATGTCCAAGGCCTACGGGATTGAAATGGCCAAGCAGGGCGCGGGTGCGTTGCTCGGTCTGGGCCAAGACAGCCTGGCGCTGGCCGACACCGTGGCCAACTACGGCATGACGCTGCCGAACAGCCGCGCGAACGAAAACGAAGCCGACCTGATTGGTCTGGAACTGGCCGCCCGCGCCGGCTACAACCCGAATGCCGCGATCACCCTGTGGGACAAGATGAGCAAGGCCTCGGAAGGTTCACCACCGGAGTTCATGAGCACTCACCCGGCATCGGCTAGCCGGATTGCTTCGTTGCAGGCAGCGATTCCAAAGGTCATGCCGCTTTACGAACAAGCCCCGAAATCCTGATGAATTTGCAGTGAGGCTGATGGCCCCTTCGCGAGCAAGCCCGCTCCCACACTGGATGTGCTTGAGCACATAATCTGTGTCCACTGCCATCTAATGTGGGAGCGGGCTTGCTCGCGAAGAACGATCACGCGGTTTATCGACGTGCGTTGTTAAACCCAACCACTGCTCTGCATCGCTTTGTACACCGCGACAATTGCCAGAATCATGAACGCCGACGCCGCGAGGCGACGGATCAGGGTCAGCGGCAATTTGTCGGCGGCAAAGTTACCGGCCAATACCACCGGCACGTTGGCAATCAACATGCCCGCCGTCGTCCCGATAATCACCAGCCACAAGTCAGGGTATTGCGCGGCCAGCATCACCGTCGCGACCTGAGTCTTGTCACCCATTTCAGCCAGGAAGAACGCAATCAGCGTGGTCAGGAACGGCCCGAACTTACGTGCCGTGCTGCTTTCATCGTCGTCCATTTTGTCTGGCACCAACGTCCACAGCGCCGTGGCCGTGAAGCTCGCGGCGAGGATCCAGTGCAGCGTCGCATTCGAGAAGAAACTGCCGAACCAGGCGCCTACCGCACCGGCTGCTGCGTGGTTGGCCAGGGTCGCGGCGACAATACCGGCAATGATCGGCCAGGGTTTGCGGAAGCGAGCGGCGAGAATCAGCGCGAGCAGTTGCGTCTTGTCGCCGATTTCGGCCAAGGCAACGATTGCGGTGGGAACGAGTAACGAGTCCAGCATCAGGATTTTCCTAAGGGGCGGGTCGACACGGCTATGACACGTACAGCCTTCCCGCCCCGGGTAAGGTGTGCGTGTCATAGGTCTTGTCAAACCCTGCGATCCGTCTGATGCGGACGCTTGGGTCGCATACGCCATGATCTGAGGATCAAGTATGTTGACGTATGCCGGACGAGCTTGGCGCTCGTGGGAGACTACTCCCCTAGGACGGAGCGGATTCTGCCTAGGCAAATCCGATTGAGCAAGCCTCTTTTTTGAAAGAAGTTCTAGCCGCGCTTGGCCCGGTAAATCCGGAAGCCATTGCCTTCGGCCTTGATCGCGCACACGCCTAGATGCTCTTCGATCAGCGGTTGGTACTTGAGGAAACTGTTGGCGACCAAGCGCAGTTCGCCACCGTTTTTCAGATGTTTGGCCGCTTTTCGCAGCAAGTTCTCGGTGGCGAAGTAATCAGTGTGTACGCCGACATGGAACGGCGGATTGCTCAAAATTGCGCTCAAACCCATCGGCGCCGCATCGATGCCATCGCCTGTCAGCACCTCGGCCTCCAGACCGTTAGCGGCCAATGTCAGACGACTGCTGGCAGCGGCAAACGCGTCGACATCAAGCAGCGTCACCTGATTATGCGGATAGCGACGCTTCACCGCCGCGCCCAACACACCCGCGCCGCAACCGAAGTCGAGCAGATGGCCACTCGGCAATTTGTCCAGATGTTCCAGCAGCAGGGCGCTGCCGCGATCAAGACGACCGTGGCTGAACACGCCCGGCAGGCTGATCACTTTCAACGGGCCTTCGGCCAGCGGCAATTCATAAGTCTGCGCGAGGCTTTCCAGCGATTTCGTTTCTGGCGCGTTGGCCACGGTGACTTGCCAGAGCTGGCAGTGACGCGCGCTGTCGAGTTTGCGCGGCTTGCCGAACGGATTGAGCTGTTTCGACGCGCCTTCGATGCCGCTGCGTTTTTCCCCGACCAGAAAAACTTCTCGACCGGCCAGACGCGAGGCCACGGCGTTGAGGATGTAATCGGTCAGATCCTTGGACTTGGGCAAGAACACCACAGCGCTATCAAACTCACGCTCCGGAACATTCACGCCGAAATGGCTGCGACCTTCGAAGCGAGCGTCCAGCGCCGCTTGATCGCCGGCATGCCAGCACCAGCCGAACGCGTTGGGCAAGCGCCCGAGCAGATCGTCGGCGGGCAAACCGGCCAACAACAACGAACCTTGAAACAACTCGGGCTGACGAAGCAGTACTTCACTGCGCGGATCCATAACTGCTCCTCAAAAAAAAGTGCCGCAGTTTATCAACTGACGACCCGCAGCGCCTTACCGCTGAAGAACGCCTGAGCGTTTTCGGTCAATTGACCGACGATGCGCTGGCGCGCTTCAACACTGCCCCAAGCGTTGTGCGGCGTAACGATCAACCGTGGAATGTCCGCCGCGAGCAACGGATTGCCCTGGGTCGGCGGCTCGACGCTCAACACATCCGTCGCCGCGCCGCCGAGGTGACCATTACGCAGCGCATCGGCCAACGCCTGTTCATCGATCAAACCGCCACGCGCGGTGTTGACCACGAAGGCGCCGGGTTTCATCGACGCCAGTTCGCGGGCACCAATGAAGTGGCGGGTGTGCTCGTTGAGCGGGCAGTGCAGGGTGAGGGCGTCGATTTGCGGCAGCAGTTCCTCCAGCGGCAGACGATCCGAGCGGGCAGGGCGCCCGGGGATCTGTCCGAGCAAAACGCGCATGCCGAAGGCTTCGGCCAGTCGCGCCACCGCGCCACCGAGTTCGCCGTGACCGAGCAAACCCAGGGTTTTGCCTTCCAGTTCAACAATCGGATAGTCGAGCAGGCAGAACTGTTTCGCCTGCTGCCAGCGACCTTCGCCGACGGCTTTCTGATAATCGGCCAGACGCGTGGCGAGGTTGAGCAGCAGCATGATCGTGTGTTGCGCCACCGACGGCGTGCCGTAACCCTGACAGTTGCACACGGTGATGCCGTGAGCGCGGGCGGCGGCGAGGTCGACGTTGTTGGTGCCGGTGGCGGTGATCAGGATCAGCTTCAAATCAGGGTTGGCAGCCATCGCGGCGGCGTCGATCAGGATCTTGTTGGAAATGGCCACGGTGGCGCCTTGCAGGCGTTCGCTGACTTGCTCGGGCAGGGTCTGGGCGAAGAGTTGCAGATCGCTGAAACACTCGCGCAACGGACTGAGGTCGAGGTCGCCAAGATCGAGCGACGGGTGATCAAGGAATACGGCGCGGCGCGTGTTCGTCATCAACTGTACCTTTTAGGCTTTGAGCGTTGGGCGTAATCTGCCGAGCCTACCAGATGAAACAATTGGTTACTCAGTGCCATAGGTACTCGCAATACCTGTGGGAGCGGGCTTGCTCGCGAAGGGGGCGAGTCAGGCGAATAGAGGTTGCCTGACACACCGCATTCGCGAGCAAGCCCGCTCCCACAAGGAGCCGCATCTATACAGTGAATCCAATTTTCCTGATCAATTTCAGAGGAGCCCCCATGTACTGGACCGAGTTCTTGACCGTTGCACTGATCCACCTGCTGGCCGTCGCCAGCCCCGGCCCGGACTTTGCCGTGGTGGTGCGCGAAAGCGTGACCCACGGGCGTCGCGCCGGTACCTGGACGGCACTCGGTGTCGGTACGGCGATTTTCCTCCACGTTGGTTATTCGCTGCTGGGCATCGGCCTGATCGTGTCGCAATCGATCGTGCTGTTCAACGCGTTGAAATGGGCGGCGGCGGCTTATCTGCTGTACATCGGCTTCAAGGCCTTGCGCGCGCAACCGGCGAAAACCGTCACCGACGATCTGCACAAAGAAGCCGGCGTACGCACGGCTCGCGGCGCGTTCACTTCGGGCTTCGTGACCAATGGCCTCAACCCGAAAGCCACGCTGTTCTTCCTGTCGCTGTTCACCGTGGTAATCAACCCGCACACGCCGCTGTCGGTGCAAGCCGGTTACGGGATTTATCTGGCGGTCGCGACGGCCGTGTGGTTTTGCCTGGTGGCGATGCTGTTCAGCCAACAACGTGTACGCGCCGGTTTTGCCCGCATGGGCCACTGGTTTGACCGCACCATGGGCGCGGTGCTGATTGCTCTCGGCGTGAAAATCGCGTTTACCGAGATGCATTGATCCCACCAAAACCACCCACTGTAGGAGCTGCCGAAGGCTGCGATCTTTTGATCTTGATTGTTAAAAAACAAAGTCAAAAGATCGCAGCCTTCGGCAGCTCCTACATGTGTTGAAGCTCGTCCTGCGATGGCAAGTGCTGGCGCAAAGCTAGCATTTGTACGGCTCTGCAAATCATTCCTTTGGCTGATTTGGCTGGCGTATAAGGGTTCTAGAGTACAAATCTCTATGCCAACACCGTGCAGCCAGAAAAGGGATTCATATGTTGCAGACTCGCGTCATTCCCCCGGCCGATGGGGCCTACCAGTATCCATTGCTGATCAAACGGCTGCTGATGTCCGGCGCCCGTTACGAGAAAACCCGCGAGATCATTTACCGTGACCAGATCCGCTACAGCTACCCGACCCTGATCGAGCGAGTTGCGCGGCTGGCCAACGTGCTGACAGCGGCCGGTGTGAAGGCCGGTGACACTGTTGCGGTGATGGATTGGGACAGCCATCGTTACCTGGAATGCATGTTTGCGATTCCGATGATCGGCGCGGTGATCCACACGATCAACGTGCGCCTGTCGCCGGAACAGATCCTCTACACCATGAACCACGCCGAAGACCGCTTTGTGCTCGTCAACAGCGAGTTCGTCGGCCTTTATCAAGCAATCGCGCCGCACCTGACCACGGTCGAGAAGACCCTGCTGCTGACCGATCTGCCGGAAAAAACCGCCGACTTGCCGAATCTGGTCGGCGAATACGAGCAACTGCTGGCGGCTGCGAGCCCGCAGTACGATTTCCAGGATTTCGACGAAAACTCCGTCGCGACCACGTTCTACACCACCGGCACCACCGGCAACCCGAAAGGCGTGTACTTCACCCATCGGCAATTGGTGCTGCACACCATGGGCGTGTCGACGATCATGGGTTCCATCGACAGCGTGCGCCTGCTCGGCACCAACGATGTGTACATGCCGATCACGCCGATGTTCCACGTCCACGCCTGGGGCCTGCCTTATGTGGCGACCATGCTCGGGCTGAAACAGGTTTATCCGGGGCGCTACGATCCGGAATATCTCGTGGAGTTGTGGCGCAAGGAGAAGGTCACGTTCTCCCATTGCGTGCCGACCATTTTGCAAATGCTGCTCAACGCCAAAGGCGCGCAGGGCACCGATTTTGGCGGCTGGAAGATCGTCATCGGCGGCAGTGCGCTCAATCGCTCGCTGTACGAAACCGCCAAGACGCGCGGCATTCAACTGACGGCCGCGTACGGCATGTCGGAAACCGGTCCGCTGGTTTCCTGCGCACACCTCAATGATGAATTGATGGCCGGCAGCGAAGACGAGCGCACCACTTACCGGATCAAGGCCGGTGTGCCGGGGCCACTGGTGGAAGCGGCGATCGTCGATGCCGAGGGCAATTTCCTCCCGGCGGACGGCGAGACCCAAGGCGAACTGGTGCTGCGCGCGCCATGGCTCACCGAAGGTTATTTCAACGAGCCACAAAAAGGTGCAGAGCTCTGGGCCGGCGGCTGGCTGCACACCGGCGACGTCGCCACGCTCGACAGCATGGGCGTGATCGACATCCGCGACCGCATCAAGGACGTGATCAAGACCGGTGGCGAATGGATTTCCTCGCTGGACCTCGAAGATCTGATCAGCCGTCACGTCGCGGTACGCGAAGTAGCAGTGGTCGGCATCGCTGATCCGCAGTGGGGCGAGCGCCCGTTTGCACTGCTGGTGATCCGCGAAGGGCACGTGATCGGGGCCCGTGAGCTCAAGGAACACCTCAAGCCGTTCGTGGAATTGGGCCACCTGAGCAAGTGGGCGATCCCGAGTCAGATCGCCCTTGTTACCGAAATTCCCAAGACCAGTGTCGGCAAGCTCGACAAGAAGCGCATCCGCCTCGACATCACCGAATGGCAGGCCAATAACAGCACCTTCCTCTCGACACTTTGAGTGTCTTCTGGCGCGCCGAAAACGGCGCGCCAGCCCCACCAAGCAAGCGCTTGGCTTGTGAAATCAAAAAAATCAGCCATCCTTGCCGTGCCGACGACTGTCGGACTGGCGAAAGGACTGTTCCAGAGTGGTTGGCCACTGCAAATCACACTTTAGAGGGATCAAGCAGTACCCCCTGCTGGATATAGTCCATTCAAGGATTTTTAAGAACGGAGCACACGCACTGATTGGGGCGAGTAACTCTGGAATGAATTCGGGCAGCCCTGGCGCCCGCTCATCCACAGCGTTTTTAAAAGTACTCACTGCCATAACAATAATGCACATGGAGTAGCGTCGATGACCTCAGTAAACCAGTTCTGGCGCCGGGCAAAACTGCCTCTGGCGGTCAGTCTTGCCTCTTCGCTCGCCGGGCCCGCATTCGGCGTCAGTTTCAACGTCGGTGAAATCGAGGGGCAGTTCGACTCGTCCCTGTCGCTCGGTGCCAGTTGGTCTACTCAGAGCCCGAACAAGAACCTCATCGGCGTCAACAACGGTGGCCATGGCCTGTCGCAGACTTCCGATGACGGTCACGCCAACTTCAAAAGCGGCGAAACCTTCTCGAAAATCTTCAAGGGCATCCATGACCTTGAACTGAAGTACGGCGACACCGGCGTGTTCGTCCGTGGCAAATACTGGTACGACTTCGAACTCAAAGACGAAAGCCGTGAGTTCAAGGACATCAGCGACAACAACCGCAAGGAAGGCGCGAAGTCCTCCGGCGGGCAGATCCTCGACGCCTTCGTCTACCACAACTACTCGATCGCCGATCAGCCGGGCTCCGTGCGTCTGGGCAAGCAGGTGGTGAGCTGGGGTGAAAGTACCTTCATCGGCGGCGGCATCAACTCGATCAACCCGATCGACGTGTCTGCGTTCCGCCGTCCGGGTGCCGAGATCAAGGAAGGCCTGATTCCGGTCAACATGTTCTACGTTTCGCAGAGTCTGACCGAAAATCTCTCGGCTGAAGCGTTCTATCAGCTGGAATGGGATCAGACCGTTGTCGACAACTGCGGCACGTTCTTCTCGCAACCCGACATCATTGCCGATGGCTGCGACAACAACCTGCGCGTACTGAACAAGCGTTCGCAGATTCCGGCGGTTGCGCTGGGGCCTTTGGCGGCCAACGGCGTCAACGTCGACGAAGAGGGCGTGCTGGTACGCCGTGGCGGCGACCGTGATGCCCGTGACAGCGGCCAGTGGGGCGCGTCCTTCAAGTACATGTACGACCCGATCGATACCGAGTTCGGCGCCTACTTCATGAACTACCACAGCCGTGCGCCGATCTTCAGTGCCACCGGTGCGCCACAATCGGTATACAACACCGCACGTGCACTGCCAGGCCCATTCGCGGCACTTGCGCCGCTGTTGGTCGCGGGTAACTCGGAGTATTTCGTTGAGTATCCGGAAGACATCCGTCTTTATGGCCTGAGCTTCTCCACCACTCTGCCTACCGGTACCGCGTGGAGCGGTGAGATCAGCTACCGTCCGAATGCACCGGTACAACTGAACTCCACCGACATTCTGTTCGCCGGTGTACGTCCGCTGGGCGGCGCACTGACCAACGCTTCGCTGCTCAACGGCGTTCCGGGTCAGGATCTGCATGGCTACCGTCGCAAGGAAGTGACGCAGTTCCAGACCACCCTGACGCACTTCTTCGATCAGGTCATGGGCGCCAGCCGTCTGACCGTCGTGGGTGAAGTCGGCGTGACTCACGTTGGCGGTCTGGAAAGCACTTCTGATGTTCGTTATGGCCGTGATCCGGTCTACGGCCCGGGTGAGCTGCCAGCGACTGGCGGCATCGACACCTGCGCCAACATCCTCAACGCCAGCACCATCAACGGTGCCGGCCCGGGTTCGCCGCAGAACAACCGCAGCCGCAACTGCACCAATGAAGGCTTCACCACTGCGACGTCGTGGGGCTATCGCGGCCGTGCCATCTGGGAATACAACGACGTGTTCGCCGGTGTGAACCTCAAGCCGAACGTGGCTTGGCAGCACGACGTCAGCGGCTACTCGCCAGGCCCTGGCGGCAACTTCGAGGAAGGTCGCAAAGCGGTCAGCCTCGGCGTCGACGCTGAATACCAGAACACCTACACCGCCAGTCTGGCTTACACCAACTTCTTTGACGGCAAGTACACCACTGTGGACGACCGCGACTTCGTTGCGCTCAGCTTCGGCGTGAACTTCTAAGCACTGCATTTTCAGGACGAACGAATTTATGAAAATAACAAAGAGTCTGTTCCACGCGGGTGTTCTGGGTCTGTCGTTGCTGGCGACCGGTGTAATGGCGGCCGTCCCGGCTGCCGAAGCCGACAAACTGGGCAAGAGCCTGACGCCGATGGGCGCGGAAATGGCCGGTAATGCTGACGGTTCGATCCCGGCGTGGAAGCCACTGCCGAAGAATGCCGGCAGCGTCGATGCGCGCGGTTTCCTGTCCAATCCTTATGCCAGTGAGCAACCGTTGTTCACCATCACCGCCAAGGATGTCGACAAGTACAAGGACAAACTGGCGCCGGGGCAGTACGCGATGTTCAAGCGCTACCCGGACACCTTCAAGATGCCGGTGTACCCGTCCCACCGTGGCGCGACTGTGCCGGATGACGTGTTCGCCGCCATCAAGAAAAACGCCACCAACACCAATCTGGTGTCCGGCGGCAACGGTCTGGAAAACTTCGAAACCGCAGTACCGTTCCCGATTCCGAAAAGCGGTGTGGAAGTCATCTGGAACCACATCACCCGCTATCGCGGCGGCAGCGTGACCCGTCTGGTAACCCAGGCCACGCCGCAACCGAACGGCTCGTACAGCCTGGTGTACTTCCAGGATCAGTTCGTGTTCCGCGACAAGATGAAGGACTACGACCCGAAAAACCCGGGCAACATCCTGTTCTACTTCAAGCAGAAAGTGACCGCGCCAGCGCGTCTGGCCGGTGGTGTGCTGTTGGTGCACGAAACCCTCGATCAGGTTAAAGAGCCACGTTCGGCGTGGGTCTACAACGCCGGTCAACGTCGTGTGCGCCGTGCGCCACAAGTGTCCTATGACGGCCCGGGTACTGCGGCAGATGGCCTGCGTACCTCCGACAACCTCGACATGTTCAACGGTGCGCCGGATCGTTACGACTGGAAACTCGAAGGCAAGAAAGAGATGTACATCGCTTCCGACAGCTACAAGCTCGACGATCCGAAGCTGAAGTACTCCGACATCATCAAGGCTGGTCACATCAACCAGGATCTGGCGCGTTACGAGCTGCGTCGCGTCTGGCACGTGGTGGCGACCCTGAAGGAAGGTCAGCGCCATATCTACGCCAAACGTGACTTCTACATCGACGAGGATACCTGGCAAGCAGCGGTTATCGACCATTACGACGGTCGTGGTCAACTGTGGCGCGTAGCCGAGGCGCATGCCGAGGACTACTACGACAAGCAAGTGCCGTGGTACGCCCTGGAAACTCTCTACGACCTGCAGTCCGGCCGTTACCTGGCACTGGGCATGAAGAACGAAGAGAAGCAGGCGTATGACTTCGGCTTCACCGCTACTACCAGCGACTTCACTCCGGCCGCTCTGCGTCAGGATGGCGTTCGCTAAACCGCAGTAAACCCGAGGCCGCATCCTCGTAAAAACGCCCCGACTGGTTCGGGGCGTTTTTTTTTGCGCTTTTCGCGGCGCCTCTGAATTGCTTTTGTAGGAGCCGCCGAAGGCTGCGATCTTTTGATCTTGCTTTGGCTTTTGATCTTCGCCCCCATCGGCAGGCCGAGCGAAGGTGTTCATTCGGGGCAGGCGCGCAGCGCCGTGCGGCGCAGCCGCATACATCGAGAGGAGGTGCAGCGAAGCAAACCGTAGGCGATGCCCCCGGATGGACACCGTAGCGAGGGAACACTGAGCCTCAGCGAAGTGCCGTACGCCGGGGGCAAAGCCTTTTGCTTACTTTTCGGCGTCTGGAAAAGTGAGTCGCTGTAAGAGCGAAACCGCCAGAAGCCCCAACCGCAGCAACGGATATGCCCCCAAAACCCAAACAACAAAATCAAAAGATCGCAGCCTTCGGCAGCTCCTACACAAACCCGTCGGCGACCGAAATGCAGGGCGAATGGCGCATTCTGGAAAGACTTTTGTAGCCATTTGTAGCAGCAACCTTCATTACCGGTACGTTTAAGGCTAGTCTGCGGACATCTGCAACGCCGCCAATAGCCATTCAAACAAGAGCCGGCCATGACTGATCTGTCCCCACTTCCGGGTCCTGCAAGCGTTGCCGTCGCGGCACTGGACGGGCGTTTCTTCCGTCCACCGTTGCCCGACGGCTATGTTTTGCGACCACGCCTGTGCGAACGCCTGCAAGCCGGGCTCGGCGGGCGATTGTTGCTGGTCAGCGCACCGGCCGGGTTCGGCAAGAGTTCGCTGGCGGTGGAGTTCTGTCAGAGCCTGCCGGCGCACTGGCAAAGTCTGTGGCTGGGCCTGAGCCCGCGAGACAGCGACCCCGGACGCTTTCTCGAACGTTTGCTCGAAGGCCTGCAGGACTACTTTCCCCAAGTGGGCAGCCGCGCATTGGGGCTGCTGAAAATGCGTCAGCGCCATCAGCCGTTTGCCTTTGAAGAATGGCTCGACGGCCTGCTTGACGAGTTGGCGCTGCACCTCGATACCGCGACACCGTTGCTGCTGGTGCTCGACGATTACCATCTCGCCCAAGGCCCGGTGCTCGACCGTTGCCTGCAATTTTTCCTCAATCATTTGCCCGACGGCTTGCTGGTAATGGTCACCAGTCGCCAGCGTCCTGACTGGCATCTGGCGCGTTTGCGCCTGTCGCGTCAGTTGCTTGAACTGCATGAACAGGATCTGCGCCTGACCCACGACGAAGCCCTGACTTTGCTCGATCGCCACAGCAGCTCATTGCGCGGCGAAGCACTGGAAAGTCTGATTCAACGCAGCGAAGGCTGGGTTGCCGGGTTGCGTTTCTGGTTGCTCGCGGTGGCCGAAGCCGGCAACGATGCCGCGTTACCGCAAGCGCTGAACGGCGGGGAAGGGCTGATCCGCGATTATCTGCTCGAAGAAGTCATCGATTGCCTGCCGGCCGAAGTGCAGGCCTTTCTCTACGACACCGCGCCGCAAGAACGTTTTTGCAGCGAACTGTGCGACGCCGTGCGCGAAGCCCATGACAGCGCCGAGATTCTGCGTTTTCTGCAGGCGCATCAGGTGTTTCTGGTGCCGCTGGACGAGCACGGCCACTGGTATCGCTATCACCATTTGTTCTCCGATCTGTTGCGCAGCCGCCCGATTGCACACGCCATGGTGCCGACCGCGACGCTGCACTTGCGCGCCTGTCGCTGGTTCAATGCTCAGGGCTTGCTCGATGAAGCGGTGGAGCAGGCGTTGCGCGCCGGCCACCTCGATGTCGCGGCGAATCTGGTACAGAACCTTTCCGAAGAACAACTGCTGGCCGAGCAAAACGTCGGCATGCTGCTGCGCTGGAAAATGGACTTGCCTGACAGTCTGCTGATCAGTACGCCACGGCTGATCGTGCTGTACAGCTGGGCGTTGGGACTGGCCTGTCAGCTCGATGCTGCCGAAGAACTTTCCAGCCATTTGAGCCGCTTCCTGCCGGCACCCTCAGCCACTGCGCAAAAGTCGATGCTGGCGCAATGGCTGGCGCTGAGCGGGATCATCGCTCGCGGGCGCGGCCATCGTGAACTGACCCTGAAATATTGCAGCGAAGCGCTGGAGAGCCTGCCGGCCAAGCGTTATGGCCAGCGTCTGATGTGCCTGTCGACGCTGTCCAATCTGGCGATTGCCGACGGTGATCTGTGGCGCGCCCGTGGACTTAACCGTGAATCGCTGGAGCTGGCGCAGCGTGTCGGCAATCCGTTGTTCGAAGCCTTGGCGCATTACGATCGCGCTCGCGTGTTGCAGGCGCGTGGCGAAATTCTGCGGGCACTGGATGAAGTGCATCAAGGGTTGGAGCGCTTGCGCGGTCTGTCGCCGCAACGTCTGTACGCGGTGCGCGCACGGCTGACGTTATACGAAGGTTTTCTGTTAGCGATGCGCTTGCAGCCGCAAGTCGCCCGCACGCGGTTGTTGGCCGGCATCGGCGAGGCGCGCGCCTGTCGTGATATCAGCGTGTTGATCGGCCATTGCGTGATAGCGCGGCTGGACGGTGCCACCGGCGAATTCGCCAAAGCCTTCGCTGAACTCTCTGAAGCCGAACGGCTGATGCACATCTGGGACGTGCCGCCGATCTACTATCTGGCGATGATTACCCTGGTCAAATGCGAGCTGTGGCTGGCGCAGGGCCGCACCGATCTCGCCGAGGCCTGGCTGGCGCGCCTGGGCCAGACCTACACCGGCGAGCGTGCCGCCGCGCCACCGGAGTTTCATCCACAACTGCCGTTACACGTTGAATTGCAGCAGGCGTTGCTCGACCTGATTCAGGGCCAGCCGATGCTCGCCGAAGGGCGCTTGAACGTGTTGCACGAGAACGGTCAGCAAACCGGGCGACAGTTGCTCAGTGTGATGGCGCTGACACAGAAAGTGGCGTTGCTGCTGGTGGGGGGGCGTGAGCCGGAGGCCAGAAAAGCACTGAATCAGGCGCTGGAGGCGGCGACCGGCGGCGTGGCGCAGCCTTTCGATCTGCTAGTGAAGGAGCATGGCGACTGGTTGCGCGGGCAATTGTTAGTGAGCGCGTCGACAGCCGTCAGTCAGCAATTGCTCGAATACCTACCTGTTCCCGCTGCGCGTCCGGTCGCTGAGGTTTCGGTGGCTGAACAGCTCAGCAGTCGAGAACTGGCCGTTCTGCGCCTGATCGCTCAAGGCTGCTCTAATCAGGAGATCAGCGAGCAATTGTTCATTTCCCTGCACACCGTGAAAACCCACGCCAGCCATATCAACAGCAAGTTGGGGGTTGAGCGGCGCACGCAGGCGGTGGCGCGGGCCAAAGACCTGGGAGTTTTGAGCTGATAGTAACCGAACGTTAAAATGAATAACTATTTCTTCAATGAAGAAATAAAATCAAGAAGGGGTGAATTTAGAAGTTGTATGTAAACAATATGATTTAACTTTATTAGGTTGAATTTTCTACTTAACTTGCTGCGAGTGTGCACTTTTGGTTTTCGGTGAGGTCATGGTGAGTCAGCTCGCCGCTAAATACTTTGCAAAGACTATTCTCAATTTCCAATGCTTCCTGAGTCTTTCCTGAAAAAATATACCTAGAATATTTTTCTACAATTTTTTTATCAATGTTTAATAGTTGTGATGGGATGTTAAGTTCTCTGAGTCGACCAAGTGAAATGTAATTTGCACCACTTCCAGAATTCTCGAAATTTGCTTCTGCTCCTAGTAGTACAGAGACTCTAAGCGCAAGAAGAAGACGAACTGAAGAGTTTTTGTTTTTTATAGATGGAGTGATTACGATAAGGCAGTCGCTACATGGGGCCATTGCACTTCCAGTGTAAATAGAAAAGCTGGCACTGGCAGATCTGCAAACACGTTTGATAACTATGTCGTATTTGCTCAAGGTTGCGGAGCTATTAACTAGTCCGTCGAGTGGCTTTTCTGGGGCTGTATGAGATTTAAAATCAGTAGAGTGGTATACGGACTTCCTATTTTCCGTAGCACCTACATTTCCTCGCACAATACTCCCCATCTTAGAAAGAGAAACACTGCCAAGAGTTTCTAGGTGTTTTTTATACGTCGCGAGACGCTTTAGGTGGTCGGGGTCAAGGTGATAGTGGTAGTTTTGAAGCTGAGTAGAGCTTATGAAATGATTGGGGTAAGTTTCGGAGCTCAATAAGATCGTGTAATTTAACTCTCGGACTCTTTGAACGCAAAGTACATAAAATCCGCCTTCTACCTTGTTGAAGGAGAATTTTGGAAGTTTATAAATTGAGGATATTTTATAGTTGGTGGCCAAGTAGCATCTTAGCCATTTCATTTTATCCCCCGTTATGATGGAAGGAGGAAGTATGAATATAGCTTTGCCTCCCAAACTTAAGTGCTCTAAGCACTTGAGAACAAATGCTGCCTCAACAGGAATTTTTTTTCCGTTATAAGTTACGTGATGGGCTAAGTTGTTGTTAAATGGCGGGTTTGATAATATTAGATCATAATGAGAGTCTAGCGTCGCACTTAGAAAGTCAGTACAAAAAAGTTCGGTTTTTTTTGTGTTTGTGAATGTATATACTTTATCCAGGTTTTCTTGGTTTATATCAAAGGCAACCAGTTTTCGATAGTTTTTGTTTAGTGCTCGTAGTAACGCACCATCTCCTACTGCGGGCTCTAGAACGCACTGGTAATTCCCTGATGCCTCAGATTTGATGATAGTCTGAACTACAGCGTCTGGTGTTGGAAAAAAACAATTCCTCAAGAAAGGAACCCTCGAACTAAATGGATACTTGCAATGCCTTTCGATCTATTCGCCGATCGAGCTGGGTGATCATACAGCAATGAAGCATTTTTATCATCACACAGAAATTTTATAGCGCCAATGCTCATAGGCTTTGGGCCAAGTGGTACTAGGAAAAAGGTTTCATTCTGATATTTATGGCGTAATTCTTCAAGTAATCTCGAAACCCCATAGATGTTTGTCGCGCCACAGAATAAAAATGAATCCTGTAAGCTGTTTTCTAAAATTGATCTTGCGCTGCTGAGTAGAGAGTTTTTATCCCACCCAAACTTAAATGCAGGAACCCCGAAAACCAAATTGCATTCTTTTCCTGAGATTTCAGAAAGCTCCAATGCGTTCTTGAATCTATCCCCCTCATATCCCATGAAAAAAATGAAAAGTTTCGGATCCGTAGTTGGAATCGCTTTGGATATTCCTGGGATACCTGCCTCTTCAAAACCAAGTAGGCTTTCGGAAAGGTTGAAGTTTTTTTCACCATTGGTTGAGTTGTGTGAGTATTCTGAAGGCTCTGCGTATATAACGTCGAAATTTGATATTCCAGCTGTTTTTAAGCTTTTACATATGATGGCGAGCTCTGCTACATCAAAAGACGTTGCGTCGATAACGATTTTTAATCCACTAAGTTTTTTAAGTGCGTCTTCTATGTCATGCAGTTCAAGTACGTCCATAGAAAGGTGGGCTTGCATTTCTATGCGGTCGTAGCGGAATGTGTGGACATAATCACAATGCTCATTAAAGAATGTTCGTATTTCTTTGTCTCTGTCATCGGCATGTTTCCCGTGAATCGCAACGTTCCATCTGCTGTCAGAAATTTCAGACAAGGAGTTGTATTCAGTAATTTCCATTAAAAAAGACCCTTCTGGTAGAAGCTATCTTGACTTTCCGTGTCTTCTATCAGATCTAACTTTTTCTTCCGAATATTGCGGATGCTATCGAAGTCTGTTTCTGATTCGTTAATTATCGCACTTACTTCTTCCGGTTCAAAGTAGGTTTTCCGAATCTTTCTATAGCTTATGAAGAAATACGGAGTATAAATAGGGTTAAGAACCCAGTCACTATCGTCTTTCACATCGAGGCTTTTGCCTTTGGTTGAGTCGGTTCTGTATAAAATTCCCCATTTTTCCGCTTCTTTAAGGAAGTCTTGCTCTTCTGTAGTAATGGTTAGGAATCCACCTTTAATACTGAAATGGGTTATCTCAGGCTCGCTTTGGGAGTTTCGCTCTTGAAAAAGACTAAAAATTTCGCCAAGCCGACCGCAGAATATTTTTAGCCTCTTACCGTGAGGCATAAAGCTAGATATTTCGCGAAAAAGAATTTCACTTGTTTGCATTGCTGAAATATGTTGAGCTCGACAGTCGATGCTTAAATTTTCAGAACTTTTCAGTGTGAAATTGGAAAATGCGGTTCGGCATAGCTCAAGAAAGTGGCGCATATTAGCATTCGATAGCAGAACATATACATCGAAGCCGGCGTAAAAGGTTGATTCAGTTTTAAAAGACCTTATAAGTTTTAGATAGCTGCCGATGAAAAAATTCTGGATCCATGATGTAGTTCCAGTGAACTTGTTATCTTTGCCCTCGCTTAGGCTTTTCAGCTGTTGTGCGATATCGTCGGGGCTTAGCTTTTTCCTAAATATCAGTGAAGAGGCAACGATCGATGCTTTTTTGTTATTTGTGTCTATAAATAATTCAGGATCCAAATGTGAGGACTTGTTTTTTAAGCCTATGGTTATTTCGTTCTTTAGTTTTTTTAAGAGCTTTGGTTCTGAAAAAATTTCTTCGGCGAGGCCCTCGTGAGTTTTTCCAGGAAGTAATCCTTTGGCAGCTTGTAATACACGTTCTTGATAGCCGTGCTCCAGTCGCTTCTCTAAATCCGTAATCGAGTTCAACTGGACGCCGCTAAATGTGTCTTTGTATTTCGCGTCGCTTTTGGAAAGTCTTAAAAATAGTATCTCGGCTGCAAAGCATTCGAATGACTCTTCTGCAAGTCTTGTGTCTAAGTTTTCAATTGTGTAATCATGTTTGTAGGAGAGCGATTCACTGCCAGTTGTTTCTGAGTGAGGAACACCATTGAGCTTTGCCGCGATATTGAATATAAGAGGTGGCTCTGAGTGTTTCATTCGAGTGTTAATGATGAGTTGCTGGTATTTAAGTAAATTTTCGTACTCGTCAAAGTAGACTTTGAATTTCAGTTCTCTAGGGGCGACTTTTTCTTTTACTTCATTGATTAGGTCGATCAACGCTGAATCCGGAAGAATCAAAAGATCGTCAATCATTCTAGGGTTGGCGACCGCAAGTTCGCAAAGTTTTCTTTGGTTCCTAAATTCTTCAAAAAGCTCGAGAATTGTACCGCTGAAGTTGCTGCCATATATTTTTAGCGAGCTCAACTCTAAGTTGCTGACGTCGAAGCTTTCGCCTTCTGAATAACTAGCGCTCGATATTTTTATCAAGGCATTAGACGTCTCCATTAATAAGCAAATGTTGATGTAGTGTGAAAAGATTGACTGCCACTTATGTTCTTCAAGTCCTCTTTTCTGTAGCTGTCTTAGGAATTGTGTATCGGCTCGCAAGTAAAGGCCAATAGCTTCTAGTTCTGATAGAGGGATGTTAGTTCTTTTGTCTGAGAAGCGACTATGATACGACAGGTATCTTAGAAGCATTGTTTTTCCGCAACCTCTCCCCCCTCAATTCTTAAAGGAAAACTGCTATTGAAATCTATTTTTTTATAAAAATAGGGGAGTACAAAATCCTCCCATACGTCCATGCCAATGTGCTCGCTTCGGTTGTTGGCGAGAACTGCGCTTAGGCTGTCTTTATAATTTAGCTCCATGATTACCTCGAAAAAGCTGGTTGGTAATTTTCATTCGCTGCCCAAAAAATCGGTAGCGTCGCGTTGGGTGTCCCATGTGCGTAAGCGTATGTCAGTTCCAGATCGCCGTAGCCAAACTTGTTTTTAAGACCATTAAGTCCGACTTTTTTTAAAAAATCTAAATAAACTAAGCGAAGTTCGTCCGCAAACGCGTCGTCCAGTTCTTTGTATCGAGAGCTTAAGCCGGAGAAGAAATGGTTTTCTTTCTGTATTAATTCTGAATGGCAGATTTTTATTCTAGGTGATTCTTTTAGAATGTGATCTACACCGCTTTTGCATGCGCCCAGTGGTGCGTATATATAATCAGTTCCATCTTTGAAGTTGCCTTTCGGAAAAAAACGATCTAAGAATTCTAGGAACTGATCGCCAGTTCCAATGAAGTCGTCGATGAATATTACTAGCTTTGCTGAGTCGGCATGGTCTTCGAGTTTCCAAGGCCATTCCATGAATTTTTCGTTTATTCCGATTTCTTTCTTGTATAAGCGTGCAACTAGAGGGCCGCTTTTTGTTGGTGGGTCCATGTCGCTGATAACTGGCACTATTTTAATTATGTCTTTTTGTATTCCCGGGTATTGTGCTGTAAGGGACTTTTGAAGAGTTTTGCTCGATAAGTTGGAGATTAAAGTTGTTTGAGGGATTGATTTTTCAATGATGTTAGACAGTAGCGCTTGGGTCTGTATCCTTGATCTGAATGTGAGAGAGTCCAGAAGGAGACCACACAGGGTTTTCTCTTCGCTGCTCTCGAAGTACTTCGTCCATTTTTCAATGGAACGTAGATTTATATCTTTCCATAATCCTGAGCTAATTAACGTTTTGGTTGATGTAAGGACGTTTTCATAAAAGAGAATTCCTTGCTCCCCGAAAAAGTCTGTCATATCAATACTCGAAGTTTAGGTTGGGCGTTAGCTGCTGGATAGCATGCACAATACCATTTGAGATAAGGTTTTGGGCAGTCACAGTTCGAGCTTCCTAAGCAAATTGTTACACGGGACTTTGAGTTGATTCTGAGTACTCATGTAGGCACGATGATGAAGTATCTGCCTCTCGCCTTGGTTGCCGAGGGATGAAGTGAGTCTGCCAGAGCTCGCATAGCTCTGCGCGTGATCGTGATTGGTACTGCGTTCCCTAAAAAATGCTCAGGCTGACTTGAATCAATTTTAATTAAATAATAAAGGATTGCGATGAGCAGTTTTCTTCTAATCCGCGAAACCTTCCCCGTCGGCCCTTTGCAGTGCAACTGCACTATCATCGGCGACCCGATCACCAAGAAAGCCATCGTCGTCGACCCGGGCGGCAATCCCGATCTGATCATGGCGCGCCTCGATGCGCATGGGCTGAAAGTGGTCAGCATCATCCATACCCACGCGCATCTCGATCACTTCCTCGCTTCGGGGCAGATGAAAGAGAAAACCGGCGCGACTCTGCATTTGCACAAAGAAGATCAGTTCCTCTGGGACAACCTCGAGATGCAATGCCAGATGTTCGGCGTGCCGTACACGCCGGTACCGTCGCCAGATCGCTGGTTGAGCGACGACGAAGAACTCGCCTGCGGCTGCGGCGTGGCGTTGCATACGCCGGGGCATACGCCCGGTTCCATGAGCTTTTGGTTTTCCGAGGCTAAGCTGTTGATTGCCGGCGACACGCTGTTTCGTCGCGGCGTAGGGCGCACGGATTTGTGGGGCGGCGATCAGGCGACCATCGTGCGGTCGATCAAGCAGCGGTTATACACGCTGGACGAGGACGCGACTGTCGTGACCGGGCATGGCCCGGACACGCGTCTGGGGGATGAGATGCGCGAAAACCCGTTTGTGCGAGCCTAAATATTTTGTCACGGGTCTGCTGCGGAATTTTTGTGCATTGTCATGATCCAACGCCCGCACGGGCGATTGCCAATGGCCGTTGCACCACAGAATGCAAAAGTAGGAGCTCTTCATGTTCACCACGCGTCGTTTGATTATTGTCGCTACTGCCGTGGCCTTGCTGTCCGGCTGCGCCTCGCCTAACCCGTATGACAATCAGGGCCAGGCCGACAGTGGCTCCCAAGGAATGAGCAAAACCGCCAAATACGGTGGCCTCGGTGCACTCGCCGGCGCACTGGCCGGTGCCGCCATCGGCCACGACAACCGTGGCAAAGGCGCGCTGATCGGCGCGGCCGTGGTCGGTGCTTCTGCCGCCGGTTACGGTTACTACGCTGACCAGCAAGAGAAGAAGCTGCGCGCGAGCATGGCCAACACTGGCGTTGAAGTGCAGCGTCAGGGCGATCAGATCAAACTGATCATGCCGGGCAACATCACGTTCGCCACCGATTCGGCGAACATCGCTTCTAGCTTCTATCAGCCACTGAACAACCTCGCGAGTTCGCTGAAGGAATTCAGCCAGAACCAGATCGAGATCGTCGGCTACACCGACAGCACCGGCAGCCGCCAGCACAACATGGATCTGTCGCAGCGTCGTGCGCAGAGCGTGGCGACTTACCTGACCTCGCAAGGCGTCAGCGGTGCCAACCTGTCGGCGCGCGGTGCCGGCCCGGATAATCCGATTGCCAGCAACGGTGACGTCAATGGCCGTGCGCAGAACCGTCGGGTTGAAGTCAACCTGAAGGCGATTCCGGGTCAGCAGTATGGTGCGCCGCAGCAACAGCAGCCGGGCACGGTTCAGCAGTATCCGTAAGCGATTGCCTGAATGAAGAAATGCCCGATCCGGTGATCGGGCATTTTTTGTGTGACCTGTGCCTGCCCCTTCGCGAGCAAGCCCGCTCCCACAGGGGAATGCATTCCAAATGTGGGAGCGGGCTTGCTCGCGAAGAGGCCCTAAAAATCAACACACATCCCCAGACACAAAAAAAGCCCCCGAACACATCACTGTCCGGAGGCTTTTGGGTTTCAGCGAAGACTGGTGCTCCCACATTGGAAATGCGTTCCCCTGTGGGAGCGGGCTTGCTCGCGAAGAGGATCTAAAAATCAATACCCATCCCCAGACACAAAAAAGCCCCCGAACACTTCACTGTCCGGGGGCTTTTGGTTTGCAGCGAAGACTGCTTACTTCTTCAAACCATAGTGCTCATCAAGCATGCCCGGCGCGTTCGGGGTTTTTGGTGCGTAGTCACGCGGCGGTTCTTGATTGTTGTGCGGTGGCGTCAGGCGCTCGCGCGGTGCCTGCGCCGCGTCGGCGTGCAGGGCGGCCATCAGGCGCTGGCGGGTTTGCTCGTCTAGGGCCAGACGGTTGGCGCCCTCGGCGAGGTGATCCTGCACTTCCTGATAGCTCTGGGTCAGTTTCTTGACCAGCATCGCGGTGCTGTTGAAGTGGGTGACCACCTCGTTTTGATAACTGTCGAAGCGCTCCTGGATATCATCCAGTTGACGCTGCGTACGGCTCGGCGCGGCGTTCGGCGCAACGCGCGCGATCAGGAATCCAATGGCGACACCCACAACCAGGGCAAGAGTCGGTAACAACCAAACTAAGAGCGAGTGTTCCACGAGTCCTTCCTCTATAAACGGCTTTGCTTTACGTTAACGGCTCGAACCTGCGCTGTATACCGCGATTCACTCGCAATAGATTGGCACAGACAATTTGCTAGACGAGTCGACCCGATTCGAGGTCACGGAGTTCCTTCCTTGCTGATGCGTGAAACCCCTGTAGTGATTGCCGGCCCAGTCGGCCAAATCGAAGCCTTGTACCTCGATAACGAGCAGCCGCGCGGCATCGCGCTGATCTGCCACCCGAACCCGGTGCAGGGCGGCACCATGCTCAACAAAGTCGTCTCGACCCTGCAGCGCACCGCGCGCGACGCCGGCCTGATTACCTTGCGCTTCAACTATCGCGGCGTCGGCGCCAGCGAAGGTTCGCACGACATGGGCACCGGTGAAGTCGATGATGCCCAGGCGGCTGCGGCATGGCTGCGCGAAAAACATCCGAACTTGCCGCTGACCCTGTTCGGTTTCTCCTTCGGCGGATTTGTTGCAGCAAGTCTCGGCGGTCGTCTTGAAGCCCAAGGCGTGCAGCTCAAGCACCTGTTCATGGTCGCCCCGGCGGTCATGCGTCTTGGCGAGCAGGATCAACTGCCGCAGCAGGGCGAACTCACCGTGATCCAGCCGGAAACCGACGAAGTCATCGATCCGCAATTGGTTTACGACTGGTCGGAACAACTCCAGCGCCCCCATGAGCTGCTGAAAGTGGCAGAATGCGGACACTTTTTTCATGGCAAGCTGACCGATCTCAAGGATCTGATCCTGCCGCGTCTCTCGAATTGATTGCAGTCTGACAAGCGATTACCCATGACGAACCGTACCCGTATCCTCACCGGCATCACCACCACCGGCACGCCGCACCTGGGCAACTACGCCGGCGCCATCCGCCCGGCGATCCTCGCCAGCCGCGACAGCAATGCCGATTCGTTCTACTTCCTGGCCGACTACCACGCCCTGATCAAATGCGATGACCCGCTGCGCATCCAGCGCTCGCGTCTGGAAATCGCCGCGACCTGGCTGGCCGGTGGCCTCGATGTCGACCGCGTGACCTTCTACCGCCAGTCCGACATCCCGGAAATCCCTGAGCTGACCTGGCTGCTGACCTGCGTCGCCGCCAAGGGCCTGCTCAACCGTGCGCACGCCTACAAGGCCTCGGTGGACAAGAACGTTGAAACCGGTGAAGACCCGGACGCCGGCATCACCATGGGCCTTTACAGCTACCCGGTGCTGATGGCCGCGGACATCCTGATGTTCAACGCGCACAAGGTGCCGGTCGGTCGTGACCAGATCCAGCACGTTGAGATGGCCCGCGACATCGGCCAGCGTTTCAACCACTTGTTCGGTCAGGGCAAAGAATTCTTCACCATGCCCGAAGCGCTGATCGAAGAAAGCGTGGCGACGTTGCCGGGCCTCGACGGTCGCAAGATGTCGAAGAGCTACGACAACACCATCCCGTTGTTCTCCAGCGCCAAAGACATGAAGGACGCGATTTCGCGGATCGTTACTGACTCGAAAGCGCCAGGCGAAGCGAAAGATCCGGACAACTCGCATTTGTTCACCCTGTTCCAGGCCTTCGCCACGCCAGCACAGGCTGACGAATTCCGCAGCGAACTGCTCGGCGGTCTGGGTTGGGGCGAGGCGAAGAGCCGTTTGTTCCAGTTGCTCGACAACGATCTCGGCGAAGCGCGCGACAAGTATCACCAACTGATCGAACGTCCGGCGGATCTGGAAGATATCCTGCAGATCGGTGCGAAAAAGGCCCGTGCTGTGGCTACTCCGTTCCTCAACGAACTGCGCGAAGCCGTTGGCCTGCGTTCGTTCGTCAATCAGGTTCAGGTTGCCGCAACCACCAAGAAGAAAGCCGCGAAAGCCGCGCGTTTCGTCAGCTTCCGCGACGAGGATGGACGCTTCCGTTTCCGCCTTCTCTCTCCGGATGGGGTAGAAATGTTGCGCTCATTGGACTTTGAAGACGGAAAAGCCGCTGGAGCAGTAGTCAAGTCGTTGCAATCTGGCCACGCGTACGAAATTCGTAATGAGCTCCGCTCCAAGTTCTCGGTCTGGGTTGGTGGGGAGCACGTTGCGGACGGTCCAGCATTCAATGACAACGACTCTCGGGATGCAGGAATCGCTGCTGTACGCGTCGCGCTGACCCCGGTTCAAGACTAATCGGCGGCACGGCCCGACCAAGGGCCGATTGCCATTCCTCCGGGCCATCGCTACAGTGACGGCCCGTTTTTGTTGCCTTGCTAACGAATTATGACGCCCCTAGAACGATACCAAGCTGATCTGAAACGCCCGGACTTCTTCCATGATGCCGCGCAGGAAACTGCTGTGCGTCATTTGCAGCGTCTGTACGATGATCTGATCGCCGCCGATCAAAACAAGCCGGGTCTGCTGAGCAAGCTGTTCGGCAAAAAGGATCAGACGCCGGTCAAGGGCCTGTATTTCTGGGGCGGCGTCGGTCGCGGCAAAACTTACCTGGTCGACACCTTCTTCGAAGCGCTGCCGTTCAAGGAAAAGACCCGCACCCACTTCCACCGCTTCATGAAGCGCGTGCACGAAGAGATGAAAACCCTCGGCGGCGAGAAAAACCCGCTGACCATCATTGCCAAGCGTTTCTCCGACGAGTCGCGAGTGATCTGCTTCGATGAATTCTTCGTTTCCGACATCACCGACGCGATGATCCTCGGCACGTTGATGGAAGAGTTGTTCAAGAACGGCGTGACTCTGGTCGCGACGTCGAACATCGTCCCGGACGGTCTGTACAAGGACGGTCTGCAACGCGCTCGCTTCCTGCCAGCCATCGCGCTGATCAAGCAGAACACCGAGATCGTCAACGTCGACAGCGGCGTCGACTATCGCCTGCGTCACCTCGAACAAGCGGAGCTGTTCCACTTCCCGCTCGACGAAGCGTCCCACGAAAGCCTGCGCAAGAGCTTCCGCGCGCTGACGCCGGAATGCACCGCTGCGGTCGAGAATGACGTGTTGATGATCGAAAACCGCGAGATCCGCGCCCTGCGTACTTGCGACGACGTGGCCTGGTTCGACTTCCGCGAACTGTGCGACGGCCCGCGTAGCCAGAACGACTACATCGAACTGGGCAAGATCTTCCACGCCGTGCTGCTCAGCGGTGTCGAGCAGATGAGCGTCACCACTGACGACATCGCTCGCCGCTTCATCAACATGGTCGACGAGTTCTACGACCGTAACGTCAAGCTGATCATTTCCGCTGAAGTCGAGCTGAAGGATCTGTACACCGGCGGCCGTCTGAACTTCGAATTCCAGCGCACGCTGAGTCGTCTGCTGGAAATGCAATCGCACGAATTCCTGTCGCGGGCGCACAAGCCTTAAGCGGATTTCGGCAAATAAAAAGGGCCTGCAATTGCAGGCCCTTTTTTATGCGCTGAAGATCAAAAGATCGCAGGCTTCGCCAGCTCCTACAGGTATACGCCATTCTGTAGGAGCTGCCGCAGGCTGCGATCTTGATCGTTCCCACGCTCCGCGTGGGAATGCATACCGTGACGCTCTGCGTCACATTCCGGGGCGGACGCAGAGCGTCCATTGGCAGCATTCCCACGCAGAGCGTGGGAACGATCATCGGGGGGGAGGGTTAGGCAGCTTGCTGAAACTGCTGCCGATACTGGTTCGGCGACAGCTCGGTGTGCTGACGGAACAACCGCGCAAAGAAGCTCGCGTCGTCGTAACCGACCTCATAACTGATGGTCTTGATGCTCTTGCGGCTGCCGGACAACAAGCCCTTCGCCGTCTCGATGCGCAGCCGCTGCAGGTAATGCAGCGGCTTGTCGCCAGTCGCAGTCTGGAAGCGGCGCATGAAATTGCGAATGCTCATGCCATGCTCGCGCGCCACATCTTCGAAGCGGAATTTGTCGGCGAAGTGCTCTTCAAGCCAATGCTGAATCTGCAGGATGATCACGTCCTGATGCAGCTTCTGCCCGCCAAAACCAATGCGCCCCGGCGAATAATTGCGCTGCACTTCGTAAAGAATGTCGCGGGCCACAGCCTGCGCCACGTTGGCTCCACAGAAGCGCTCGATCAAGTAGATGTAAAGGTCGCAGGCCGACGTGGTGCCGCCGGCGCAATACAGGTTGTCGGCGTCGGTCAGGTGCTTGTCCTGATTCAGGTGCACCTTGGGGAAGCGTTCGGTGAAGGCGTTGAAAAAACGCCAGTACGTGGTCGCCTCCTTGCCATTCAGCAGCCCGGCTTCGGCCAGCCAGAACACCCCGGTGGCTTCGCCGCAGAGCACAGCGCCGCGAGCATGTTGCTCACGCAGCCACGGCATGATTTGCGGGTAACGGGTGCACAGGGTTTCGAAGTCGTCCCAGAACGCCGGGAGGATGATGATATCGGTGTTTTCCAGACCACCGTCGACGGGGATCACCACATCGCTGAAGCTTGTTACCGGTTTGCCGTCGGGGCTGACGATGCGCGTTTCAAACGCCGGTGTCAGGCCGTGGCCCAGTTGTTTGCCGTAGCGCAGGCTCGCCACATGGAAAAAATCCTTGGCTTGCATGAGGGTGAAGGCGAAAACCCGGTCGATAGCCAGGATGCTGACGCGCCGCAAGGGCGTGGAGACTTGCTTGGACATAATTCAACTTTTGTTTTGTTTTTATAAGGGAAAGTGGTCACCAGACGGCTGGATCGTCTTATTTTTTGTCGGATGTGTCCAGTGTCCTGTGTCGGAGGGGAGGCTTAGTCTCTGAGGGTCATCTCCCTCCAACAAGAAAGAAAGGTGCCGCATGATCCCCAGAGCCTTGTTCAGCTCCGAGCACGAATTATTCCGCGACAGCGTACGAACCTTCCTCGAAAAAGAGGCCGTGCCGTTCCATGCGCAGTGGGAGAAACAAGGCCACATCGACCGCAAGCTGTGGAACAAGGCCGGGGAGGCGGGGATGCTCTGCTCGCATTTGCCGGAAGAATACGGCGGGCTGGGGGCGGACTTTCTCTACAGCACCGTGGTGATCGAAGAGGTCGGCCGGCTGGGCCTGACCGGCATCGGTTTCTCGCTGCATTCGGACATTGTCGCGCCGTACATCCTGCATTACGGCAGTGAAGCGCTGAAACACAAATACCTGCCGAAACTGGTCTCCGGTGAGATGGTCACCGCCATCGCGATGACCGAACCTGGCGCGGGCTCCGACCTGCAAGGCGTGAAAACCACCGCTGTTCTCGACGGCGATGAATACGTGATCAATGGCTCGAAAACCTTCATCACCAACGGCTTCCTCGCGGATCTGGTGATCGTCGTTGCAAAGACCGATCCCAAGGCTGGCGCCAAGGGCACCAGCCTGTTTCTGGTCGAAGCGAATACGCCGGGTTTCGAGAAGGGCAAACGCCTCGAGAAGGTAGGGATGAAGGCGCAGGACACGTCGGAATTGTTCTTCCAGGACGTACGCGTGCCGAAAGAAAATCTGCTGGGGCAGGCCGGGGCAGGGTTTGCTTATCTGATGCAGGAGTTGCCTCAGGAACGCCTGACGGTGGCGATTGGCGGTCTGGCCTCAGCCGAAGCAGCGTTGCAATGGACGCTGGATTACACCCGTGATCGCAAGGCGTTCGGCAAGGCGATTGCCGATTTCCAGAACACTCGCTTCAAACTGGCCGAGATGGCCACTGAAATTCAGATCGGCCGAGTGTTTGTCGACAAATGTCTGGAACTGCATCTGCAAGGCAAGCTGGATGTGCCGACGGCGGCGATGGCCAAATACTGGGGCACCGACCTGCAATGCAAGGTGCTCGACGAATGCGTGCAACTGCATGGCGGCTACGGCTTTATGTGGGAATACCCGGTGGCCCGGGCGTGGGCGGATGCGCGCGTGCAGCGGATCTATGCCGGTACCAATGAAATCATGAAAGAGATCATTGCGCGGTCGCTCTAGGTTTTGATCGTTCCCACGCTCTGCGTGGGAATGCCGCCGGGGACGCTCTGCGTTCCGCTTCGGAGGTGATCTGATAGACCTCTTCGCGAGCAAGCTCGCTCCCACAGGTACGGTGATCTCCTGTGGGAGCGAGCTTGCTCGCGAAGGCGGTTTATCTACCGATCAAGGCGCGGGGTTCGGATGATCCTTGTGAATCGCCTCAATCCCTTCCAGCACTTCATCGGAAAGCTTCAGATCAAAACTGGCGATGTTGCTGTCCAGTTGTTCAAGCGTCGTCGCGCCAATGATGTTGCTGGTGACGAACGGTTGCTGGGTCACGAACGCCAGCGCCATCTGTGCCGGATCCAGACCGTGCTCACGGGCGAGGGCGACGTAACGGCTGCACGCTGCTTCCGACTGCGCATTGAAATAGCGGCTGAAGCGGCTATAGAGGCTCAGACGGCCTTTCGGCGGACGTGCGCCACTTTCGTACTTGCCTGACAGAAAACCAAACGCCAGCGGCGAATAGGCGAGCAGGCCGCACTGTTCGCGGATGGCGATTTCTGCCAGACCGACTTCGAAGCTGCGGTTGAGCAGGTTGTACGGGTTCTGGATCGACACCGCACGCGGCCAGCCACGGGCTTCGGCGAGTGCGAGAAAGCGCATGGTGCCCCACGGCGTTTCGTTGGACAGACCGATGTGGCGAATCTTGCCGGCCTTCACTTGCTCGTCGAGCGCTTCGAGGGTGTCTTCCAGCGGTGTCAGATTGGCTTCGATCTTGTGCTTGTAGCCCAGTTGTCCGAAAAAGTTGGTGCTGCGCTCCGGCCAGTGCAATTGGTACAGATCGATGTAATCGGTCTGCAGGCGCTCGAGGCTGGCATCCACCGCGGCGGTGATGTGCTGGCGGTTGTGACGCAGGTTTTTATCGCGGATGTAGTCGATGGTGTTGCCCGGGCCGGCGATCTTGCTGGCTAGGATCCAGTCGGCACGATCGCCGCGACTTTTGAAATAATTGCCGATGTAACGCTCGGTGGTGGCGTAGGTTTCGGCTTTCGGTGGCACCGGGTACATCTCGGCGGTGTCGATGAAATTGATCCCGGCTTCCTTGGCGCGTTCGATCTGGGCGAAGGCTTCAGCTTCAGTGTTTTGCTCGCCCCAGGTCATGGTGCCGAGGCAGATTGCGCTCACGTTCAGGTCGGTACGGCCTAGCTGGCGATAGTCCATCGGGAACTCCTTGGGCAAAACAATCATAAAAGCAGGTTGAATTATTTTTCGCAATCTGCATAATTGCCGACCTCTTTCTGCAGTGGAAGTGATGCGCCGCCGCCGAAGAATCTTGCCGTTGAACGGACGCGCCGACCCGAGCCCCCGAAAGCGTCTGTATCCGGCTGCCTTTGACTTGTCAAAGTACGCACTATTCAGTAAGATCCGCCGTCTAATTTACAGGGCGGCCCCTGAGGCTATAAAGAATGAAAACTTTTACTGCTAAACCAGAAACAGTAAAGCGCGACTGGTTTGTCGTCGACGCTGCTGGTCAGACCCTGGGTCGTCTGGCCACCGAAATCGCGAGCCGTCTGCGTGGCAAGCACAAGCCTGAGTACACTCCTCACGTTGACACCGGCGACTACATCGTCGTAATCAACGCTGAGCAGATTCGTGTTACCGGTGCTAAAACCACTGACAAAATCTACTACTCCCACTCCGGTTTCCCGGGCGGCATCAAGTCGATCAACTTTGAAAAGCTGATCGCTAAAGCCCCTGAGCGCGTGATCGAGACCGCGGTTAAAGGCATGCTGCCTAAAAACCCACTGGGTCGCGACATGTACCGTAAGCTGAAAGTCTATGCGGGCGCTGCACACCCACATACTGCTCAGCAGCCCCAAGAACTGAAGTTTTAACGGAATAGTACATTATGTCGGCGACTCAAAATTACGGCACTGGCCGTCGCAAGACCGCAACCGCACGCGTTTTCCTGCGTCCGGGTACTGGTAACATCTCCATCAACAACCGTTCGCTGGAAAACTTCTTCGGCCGCGAAACTGCCCGCATGGTAGTTCGTCAGCCGCTGGAGCTGACTGAGACTGTCGAGAAGTTCGACATCTACGTCACCGTGATCGGCGGTGGTGTAAGTGGTCAAGCTGGCGCAATCCGCCACGGTATCACTCGCGCTCTGATGGACTACGACGAAACCCTGCGTGGCGCTCTGCGCAAAGCTGGCTTCGTTACTCGCGACGCCCGTGAAGTTGAACGTAAGAAAGTTGGTCTGCGTAAAGCGCGTAAGCGTCCGCAGTACTCGAAGCGTTAATTCCGCTTCCACGTTCAAAAAGAACGCCCGCCTCCTCACGGAAGCGGGCGTTTTTTTATGCCTGTGATTTATCAAAGAATTGCGCTGCGACAACTTGCCACTTCCGTAGACCCCCTATACTGCAAGGCTTGAGGGTAAGAGCTCCGGGTAATTCCCTTGTCAGAATTGGGGCTTTTCATTACCATTCGGCAAAATTTTTATAAGTAACATTGATTTATTTAGTAGATGCCTGATTTAACAGGCCACAAAAGCTGATGGGAGAGGACTGAATGAGCAATGACGGCGTGAATGCAGGCCGGCGTCGCTTCTTGGTAGCAGCCACATCCGTGGTGGGTGCTGCAGGAGCGGTGGGGGCTGCGGTCCCGTTCGTGGGGTCATGGTTTCCCAGTGCCAAGGCGAAAGCCGCCGGTGCACCGGTGAAAGTGAATGTCAGCAAAGTCGAGCCAGGACAGCAGATGATTGCTGAATGGCGTGGCCAGCCGGTGTTCATTGTCCGCCGTACCAAGGAAATCCTGGATAATCTGAAAAAGATCGAGGGCCAGCTCTCCGATCCTGAATCCAAAAACTCCACGCAACCCACCTATGTCGACCCTGAAGTGCGATCGATCAAGCCGGAAATTCTGCTGCTGATCGGGATCTGCACACACCTGGGTTGCTCACCGACCTTCCGTCCCGAAGTGGCACCTGCGGATCTGGGTAAAGACTGGGTAGGCGGTTATTTCTGCCCTTGCCACGGTTCCCACTACGATCTGGCTGGCCGCGTCTACAAGTCGCAACCTGCGCCTTTGAACCTGCCAGTTCCCCCGCATTCCTATGAGACCGATGACCTGATTGTCATTGGCGTCGATACGGAGAAAGCGTGATGAGCAAGTTCATGGATTGGGTTGATGCGCGCTTTCCCGCGACAAAAATGTGGGAAGACCATCTCAGCAAGTATTACGCGCCAAAAAACTTTAACTTCTTCTATTTCTTCGGCTCTCTGGCACTGCTGGTTCTGGTAAATCAGATCGTCACTGGTGTCTGGCTGACGATGAGCTACACGCCGTCGGCAGAAGAAGCGTTCGCTTCCGTTGAATACATCATGCGCGACGTCGAGTACGGCTCGATTTTGCGTCTGTTGCACTCGACCGGCGCTTCGGCGTTTTTCATCGTGGTTTATCTGCACATGTTCCGTGGGCTGCTCTACGGTTCGTACCAGAAACCGCGTGAACTGGTCTGGGTGTTCGGCATGCTGATCTACCTGGCGCTGATGGCCGAAGCCTTCATGGGTTATCTGCTGCCATGGGGTCAGATGTCCTACTGGGGTGCCCAGGTGATCATCTCGCTGTTCGGTGCGATACCGGTGATCGGTAACGACCTGACCCAGTGGATTCGTGGTGACTACCTGATCTCCGGCATTACCCTGAACCGCTTCTTCGCCTTGCACGTTGTTGCGCTGCCGATCGTGATTCTCGGTCTGGTGGTGTTGCACATTCTGGCGCTGCACGAAGTGGGTTCGAACAACCCTGACGGCGTCGACATCAAGAAGCACAAAGACGAAAACGGCATCCCGCTGGACGGCATCGCCTTCCACCCGTACTACACCGTGAAAGACATTGTCGGTGTCGTTGTGTTCCTGTTTATCTTCTGCTTTATTGTGTTCTTCTTCCCGGAAATGGGCGGCTACTTCCTCGAAAAACCAAACTTCGAGCAAGCTAACCCGTTCAAGACACCAGAGCACATTGCGCCGGTTTGGTACTTCACACCGTTCTACGCAATCTTGCGGGCAATCCCGGACAAGCTCATGGGCGTTATCGCCATGGGCGCGGCGATTGCGGTGCTGTTCGTGCTGCCGTGGCTGGATCGAAGCCCGGTCAAATCGATGCGCTATAAAGGCTGGATGAGCAAAATCTGGCTGGTAGTGTTCTGCATTTCGTTCGTGATTCTCGGCATTCTCGGTGTGCTTGCGCCGACGCCGGAGCGAACCTTGCTGTCGCAGGTCTGCACCTTCCTGTACTTCGCCTACTTCATTCTGATGCCGTTCTACACCAGGCTCGAGAAGACCAAACCGGTTCCGGAAAGGGTGACTGGCTGATGAAAAAGTTATTTTTTGCTCTGATTTTTGCTGCGTTGCCTGTCTTGTCGTTCGCTGCTGAACACGGTGCGGAGCTGGAAAAAGTCGACATCGATGTCGCCGATAAAGCTGCTTTGCAGGACGGTGCGCGCACCTTCGCCAACTACTGCATGGGTTGCCACAGCGCCAAGTTCCAGCGTTACGAGCGCGTTGCCGACGACCTCGGCGTGCCGCACGAACTGATGCTGGAGAAGCTGGTGTTCACCGGTGCCAAGATCGGTGATCACATGACCATCGGCATGCAGCCGGCGGACGCCAAAACCTGGTTCGGCGCAGCACCACCGGATCTGACGTTGGTGGCTCGCGTGCGTGGCACCGACTGGCTCTACGGTTACCTGAAGTCGTTCTACGAAGATCCGGCACGCCCATGGGGTGTGAACAACAAGGTCTTCCCGAACGTCGGCATGCCTAACGTACTGGTCGGCCTGCAAGGTCGCCAAGTGGTGGGCTGCAAACAGGTGCAGATCGTCGAAGACGGCAAGAAGCAATATGATCCGTTGACCGGTACGCCGCTGACTCATGAAGCGTGCGATCAATTGACCATCGTGCCGAAATCCGGTGCTCTGAACGAAGAGCAGTTCGATGAGAAGGTCAAGAATCTGGTAACCTTCCTGGCTTACTCGGCTAACCCGGTTAAGCTGCAACATCAGCGCATCGGTACCTACGTCTTGCTGTACCTGGCGTTCTTCTTTGTGTTCGCCTACCTGCTCAAGCGTGAATACTGGAAAGACGTGCACTGATACGCTTCAAAGCATTGCTGTTAATCGCGCGCGCCCAAGGGCGCCTCCGATAACGCAACGTCTGGTTCGCCAGACATTGCGGGAGGCGCCCTCTGGGCGCGCGCGTTTTTCCGGTTCCAATCATTTCAACAAGCGAGGAGGATCGCCATGGGCGTGACCAATCGGTTGGCCTGTACTCCGACCCCGCCGACCACTATTCCCACCGAGTGCGCATCGTGCTTGCAGAGAAGGGTGTCAGCGCCGAAATCATTTATGTGGAAGCTGGTCGTCAGCCGCCTAAACTGATTGAGGTGAACCCTTACGGAAGTCTGCCTACGCTGGTCGATCGTGACCTGGCGCTGTGGGAGTCGACTGTGGTGATGGAATATCTGGATGAGCGTTACCCGCACCCGCCGTTGTTGCCGGTTTATCCAGTGGCGCGTGCCAACAGTCGACTGCTGATTCATCGTATTCAGCGCGACTGGTGTGGTCTGGTGGATCTGATTCTTGATCCAAAGTCCAAAGAGGCCGCGCGTGTCGTGGCGCGCAAGGAATTGCGTGAAAGCCTGACGGGCGTGTCGCCGCTGTTTGCCGACAAGCCGTTTTTCCTCAGTGAGGAACAAAGTCTGGTGGATTGCTGCCTATTGCCAATACTCTGGCGTTTGCCGATTTTGGGTATTGAACTGCCGCGGCCAGCCAAGCCGCTGCTTGATTACATGGAGCGCTCGTTTGCGCGTGAGGCTTTCCAGGCGAGTCTGTCTGGTGTCGAACGCGATATGCGCTAAGGCTTAAGGAGCCGCTATGAACTCCAGTCGACCTTATTTGGTTCGCGCGCTCTATGAGTGGATTGTGGATAACGATTGCACCCCGCACATGCTGGTCAACTCCGAGTACCCGGCGGTGCAAGTGCCGCAGGGTTTCGCCAGTGACGGGCAGATTGTCCTGAACATCTCGCCAAGTGCCGTACGGCATTTGCACATGGACAACGACGTGGTGACCTTTGAAGGTCGCTTCGGTGGCGTCCCGCACAGCCTGTACGTGCCGATTGGCGCCATCCTGGGGATCTACGCCCGGGAGAACGGTCAAGGCATGGTGTTTGATCTCGAGTCGCCGATGGATGACGAGGAAGAGATCGAGTCGGATGACGACTTGCCACCACCGGACAGCGAACCGCCGCGCCCAACAGGCCGGCCAAGTTTGAAAGTGGTGAAATAAAAAAAGGCGATCCGGATGGATCGCCTTTTTCATGCGCATCTCAAAACTTCACATACATCTCAAATCTGCATACACATCTCAAAACTGCATGCGCATCTCAAAACTTCATATACATCTCAAAACTGTAGGAGCTGCCGAAGGCTGCGATCTTTTGATCCTGATCTTTAAAGCAAGATCAAAAGATCGCAGCCTTCGGCAGCTCCTACATAGAGATGTGTATCAGTCGATGTATTCGAACAGCTTCACAATCTTCTGCACGCCGGAAACGCCCTGCACCAGGTTGGTAGCCTGAGTGGCTTCCTGTTTGGTCAGCAGACCCAGCAGGTAGACGATACCGTTCTCGGTCACAACCTTGATGCGCGAGCCGGGAATGCTCGCATCGGTGAGCATCTGCGTCTTGATCTTGGAGGTCAGCCAGGTGTCGTTCTGGCGAGCCAGGAAACCGGACGGCGGAATAACCTGCAGCTCGTTATGCACGGTTTTGACCCGTTGAACGGCGGCTGCCGCCTGTTCGGCCTTGGCTTTCAGGTCGGCACGAGGAGTTTGGCCGGCGAGCAGAACAACGCCGTTGAAACTGGTCACGACGATGTGCGAATCGTTGTCCAGCGCCGGGTCGGCCTTCGCCACGTTCACACCCACTTTGGTTTCGATCAACGAGTCGTCGATCTTGCTGCCGAAGGTGCGCGTGCCACGGTCGTCATCGATCGGTGCTTCACGGCTGGCGTTCACCACCGACGTGCAGCCGCTGATGCCGAGGCACAGGGTCAAGGCCAGAAGGCCAAGGCGATTAGGGGTCATTCTTCACTCCCGAACAGTTGGCTGTCGATCAGATCGCAGAGGCAATGGATCGCCAGCAAGTGGACTTCTTGAATACGTGCAGTGACATTGGCCGGAACGCGAATCTCGACGTCCTCGGGCAGCAACAGCGAGGCCATGCCGCCGCCATCGCGTCCGGTCAAAGCTACGACAATCATTTCGCGATCATGTGCGGCCTGGATCGCTTGAATAATGTTCGCCGAGTTACCGCTGGTCGAAATCGCCAGCAGGACATCGCCTGGCTGACCGAGCGCACGGATCTGTTTGGAGAACACTTCGTTGTAGCTGTAGTCGTTGGCGATCGAGGTGATCGTCGACGTGTCAGTGGTCAGGGCAATGGCCGGCAGGCTTGGGCGCTCGCGCTCGAAGCGGTTGAGCAGCTCCGAAGAGAAGTGCTGGGCGTCACCGGCCGAGCCACCGTTGCCGCACGAAAGCATTTTGCCTTCGTTGAGCAGGGCGTTGACCATGATCTGGCTGGCTTGCTCGATGTGCGGTGCAAGTACGTCCATCGCCTGTTGCTTGGTGTCGATACTGGCCTGGAAAAGCTGGCGAATTCGGGATTGCATGTCCATCTGTGTGACCTTAAGTAGCGCGGCTATTCGGCACATGAAAGTGCAGCCCGCAAAGCAAAGAGCAAAATTTGTCGGTGGGATTGTCCGGATTGCAGCGCCGACGATCAACTGTCGAAAGCATTCTGCAACCAGTTCAGCTGACTCGGATGGCTGTCGATGGCCACCACGTCGAAGCGGCAGGGGGAATTGGCCCAACGCGACTCGCGCTGAAGAAAATACTGTGCGGCAAAAATCAGTTTCTGCTGCTTGCGCCCATCGATGCTAGCGAGCGCGCCACCCCATTGAGTGTTTTTTCTGTAGCGAACTTCAACGAATACTACTGTATCGCCATCAAGCATGACCAGATCAAGCTCGCCGCGTTTACAAAACCAGTTCTGCGCCAACAGGCGCAGACCTTGTTGTTGAAGATGCTCGAGCGCTTGGCGCTCGGCATCCTTACCGCTTTGCGAGCGTGACCTGTCGGGCATTAGCGCGGGGTGTCCGGCAGGCGCTGCACCTGACCGCTGACGAACTGTGCCCAAGGTAACTGACGCACCACACGCTGGGTCTGGGTCATGCCGAGGCTGCCCGACTCACCATCGATGCGGCTGTCCGGCAATGCCTTGAGCTGATCCAGACGCGGGGCCAGGCGATAGGCGTCAACACCCATCGCGTACAGGCGGCCGAGGCTGCCGGCAGCTTGCGGCCACTGTGCAACCACTTGCTGGCGCAGTGGGTCGCTGTTGTCCAGCAACCATGGGGTTTCGCAGAAGCGAATGCCGTTCATGTCGTTGTACTGGTTGACGTCGCCGCTGGCGCTGTAAACGTGCGAGGTGGCGTAAACCGGAACATCACCAGCGTACTGGAAGTTCAGGGTTGGCTTGATCTGCTGCGCCTGTTGCGGCGTGGCGGCGAGGAAGATGAACTCGATGTCCTGACGACGCGAAGGCTGTGCGGCGACGTTGGTGCCGGCAGCGTTTTGCAGGCTCTTGGCGCGCGCTTCGCTCTGACGCAGCTGGAACATGTCGGCGATCTGCTGAGCCAGTTGCACCGGCTGATCAACGCGCTCGGTGGCAACGATGGTGCCGCCGTTAGCCTGCCAGTCCTGGCTGAACGCGCGCATGACGCGGTCGCCCCATTCACCTTTCGGCACCATGATTGCAGCGCGATGCAGGCCATCAGCACGGGCGCGGCGCGACACTTCGCGGGCTTCGTCTTCAGCCGCCAGACCAAACTGGAACAGTTGCGCCGGGCCTTGATCGCCTTCGCTGTAGTTCAGCGCGAGGGTGGTGATCGGCAATTGCGGGCGAGTGCTCAGCTGTTTGACCAGTGGTTTTTCCAGCGGCCCGACGACCAGTTGCACGCCGTCAGCCTGAGCCTTGCGGTAGAACTCGTCCATCGAGGTCAGTTTCGAGCTGTCGTAGAACTCGATAGCGGGTGGCTTCTGCCCGGCCTGTTGCGCCTGATAGTGCGCCGCCATGAAACCTTCACGCAGTGCTTTGCCGACGGCAGCCAGTTGGCCATCTTGTGGCAGCAGCAGGGCGATTTTGCTCAGGGGCTGGCTGGCCAGTTCCTTGAGTTTGGTCAGCGGCTGCGGCAGGTTGATCGCAGCAGGGTGCTTTGGATTCTGCGCGCGCCAGGTGTCGATCGCGGCTTGTTGCTGTTCCAGCGTACCGGCGGATTTCACCGCCAGTGCCAGGCCCATCCAGCCGCCGAGGTCGTCGGTGGTGTTGGCTTGCAGTTGATCGGTCGGCAGCGAGGCAATCAGTGTCCAGATCGCTTCGTGGTTTTTGCTGGCGGCTTCGCCCTTCAGCAGCGGCGCGATAAAGACGCGCTCGCGAGCGGCAGCCAGGGTCTGACCATCGGCTTCAAGCGCGCGGGCGTGAACGGTGCCGGTGCGCACTTGCTGCTCTTCAGGCATTTCGCCCAGATGCTGCAGGCTTGGATGGCTCAGAGCGGTCAGCGCGGCTTTCGGCTGGTTGCGCGTCATCGCCAGTTCAGCGTTCAGCGTGCTGGCGAAAATCTGCTGGCCGGGCTTCAGTTGCTCCATCGGCACTTGTTGCAGGATTTGCGCGGAGCGTCCGGCATCGCCCTGGTGGTAAGCCAGATCTGCCGCGCTCAGGCGCAACAGGGCAGCTTTTTCCGGGGTACTCGCCTGGCTGGCCTGCGCGAGCAGTTGCTCGATGCTGGCGTCCGGAGTCCGTGGAAGTTCGCCAAGGCTGGAGGAAGGGGAGCTGGCGCAGGCCGCCAATAAGGCAGCGAGGCAGAGGGCAGTGAACAGCCGCAGACAAGCGATCATGTAAGTGTTCCTGATACTCGATCAAATTAGCGTGGAATTGTACCCAAGCACTGGCCGGGGCGCGATGTTAGTGGCGTGAAACGGTCAATTTAGCTGGAGTAAATGTTGCGGCGCTGCGTTACAGCGTGCAAAACCGTGCTCGGGCAGAGCGCAACGCAAGCCTCGTGACGCGCTACAATGGCCGCTTTTACCGATCATGAGGTGTGCGCTTTGACTGCTCCAGGTTCCCCGAATTCCGCTGCTGGCTCGCTTTATGTGGTGGCGACGCCCATCGGCAACCTGGACGACATCAGCGCCCGGGCACTGAAAATACTTCGCGAAGTGGCGTTGATCGCTGCCGAAGACACCCGCCACTCGGCGCGCCTGATGCAGCACTTCGGTATTTCCACGCCGCTGGCCGCCTGCCACGAACATAACGAACGTGATGAAGGTAGCCGCTTTATTACCCGTCTGCTGGCGGGCGACAACGTTGCGCTGATTTCCGATGCGGGCACGCCGCTGATTTCCGATCCGGGTTATCACCTGGTGCGTCAGGCCCGTGCGGCCGGAATCGCGGTGGTGCCGGTGCCGGGTGCGTGCGCGTTGATCGCGGCATTGTCGGCGGCGGGGCTGCCATCCGATCGTTTTATCTTTGAAGGTTTCTTGCCGGCCAAGTCGGTCGGGCGCAAGGCGCGACTGCAAGCGGTCAAAGAAGAGCCGCGCACGCTGATCTTCTACGAAGCTCCGCACCGCATTCTTGAATGTTTGCAGGATATGGAAGAAGTGTTCGGTGGTGAGCGTCAGGCACTGTTGGCTCGCGAAATCACCAAGACCTTCGAGACGCTTAAAGGCTTGCCGCTCTCTGAACTGCGCGAGTTTGTTGAATCCGACAGCAATCAGCAGCGTGGCGAATGCGTGGTGCTAGTGGCGGGCTGGACGGCGCCGGAGTCTGAAGACGCGGTCAGCAGCGAGGCGATGCGCGTGCTGAATCTGCTGCTCGAAGAGATGCCACTCAAGCGTGCCGCCGCTCTCGCCGCGCAAATCACCGGCGAGCGCAAAAACGTGCTGTATCAGGTCGCGCTGGAGAAACAGAAGGGCGAGTAACCCGTCGCGCAGACAGGTCTTGCGGCTATTAGCGCTTGTTCTTCGGGCGCTCTGCCGTTAACCTTCGCGGCGGAGAGTCGATCGGACAGTCGCTGCCCTCTATGAAAATTAGGGGGGGAGGAAAGTCCGGGCTCCATAGGGCGAAGTGCCAGGTAATGCCTGGGAGGCGTGAGCCTACGGAAAGTGCCACAGAAAATAACCGCCTAAGCGCTTCGGCGCCGGTAAGGGTGAAAAGGTGCGGTAAGAGCGCACCGCACGTCTGGCAACAGTTCGTGGCTAGGTAAACCCCACTTGGAGCAAGACCAAATAGGGTCCCAAGGCGTGGCCCGCGCTGGGACCAGGGTAGGTTGCTAAAGATGTCCAGTGATGGCCATCGTAGACGAATGACTGTTCAAGACAGAACCCGGCTTACAGATCGACTCTCCACCTTTTACTTTCCCTGCTTGAATCAATAGCAACAGGGCTGTGTAATATCAGCAGACCTGCTGTGAAAGTCCGGCAGCGGCAAACGCAGTAATAGCCATTTCCCACCGTGCTTCAATCAACAGCAGAAGCGCTTTTGTAATACCGAAAAAATCTTACTCTTAACAAATTACTTTAACTTCCGAGCGCAGCTTCCAGTGCTGCATCAAGTTATTGGTCAAAACTATCCGCCAATTTGTCGTTACCCCTCCTTTTATGTTCCTAAATCTCCGTTCTGTAAGGGTTTTCCTTTACTCCGCGCCTTGACGGTGTGGTGGGCGCATTCCTATAGTGTGCGCAAGTGGCGGAAAGTGGCATGAAGTGGGTTTTTTGAGCTCAAAACGATAAAAATTGGAGAAGCGCTGACGTGTTTCGCGGAGCTAACGCTATCAGTCTCGATGCAAAGGGCCGTCTCGCTATGCCGAGCCGGTACCGCGACGAGCTCGTTTCGCGTAGTTCCGGCCAATTGATCGTGACCATTGATGCCGTTGATCCATGCCTGTGTGTCTATCCGCTCGATGAGTGGGAAATTATTGAAACCAAGTTGCGCGCACTTCCTTCGCTTCGCGAAGAGAACCGTCGCCTGCAACGTTTATTGATTGGTAATGCCGTCGATCTCGAACTCGATGGCAGTGGTCGTTTTCTGGTTCCACCGCGTCTGCGCGAATACGCCAAGCTCGATAAGCGCGCGATGCTGGTAGGCCAACTGAACAAGTTCCAATTGTGGGACGAGGATGCATGGGACGCGGTATCTGCCGCTGACCTTGCTGCTATTCAACAACCGGGCGCCATGCCTGATGAACTGCGTGATTTGATCCTGTGACTATTGATAGCGGCTTTAACCACATCACCGTACTGCTCGACGAAGCCGTGGAGGCTCTCGCCGTACGTCCTGATGGATGCTATCTGGACGGTACGTTCGGTCGCGGCGGACACAGCCGGCTGATCCTCAGCCAGCTCGGAACAGATGGTCGTCTCATCGGATTCGACAAAGATCCACAAGCGATTGCCACCGGGCAAACGCTAGCGGCCGAAGACGGCCGCTTTGTCGTTGTGCAGCGCAGCTTTGCCGAGCTCGGTTCGGTGGTTGCCGAACAGGGTCTGAGCGGCAAGGTCAGCGGCATTCTGCTCGACCTCGGCGTCTCTTCGCCGCAGCTCGACGACGCTGAACGCGGCTTCAGTTTCCTCAACGACGGTTCGCTGGACATGCGCATGGATCCGTCCCGTGGCATCAGCGCTGCCGAATTCGTCAACACCGCGCCGGCTGAAGAAATCGCCCGGGTGTTCAAGGAATACGGCGAAGAACGTTTCTCCGGTCGCATGGCTCGTGCCGTTGCCGAACGTCGCGATATCACGCCGTTCGAGCGCACCGCCGATCTGGCCGAAGTGCTCAAGGTCGCCAACCCGGCGTGGGAAAAGGGCAAGAACCCGGCCACCCGTGCGTTCCAGGGTTTGCGCATTCACGTCAACAACGAACTGGGCGATCTGGAAGCCGGCCTCGAAGCCGCGCTGGACGCACTGGAAATCGGTGGTCGTCTGGTGGTGATCAGCTTCCACTCGCTGGAAGACCGCATCGTCAAACTGTTCATGCGCAAACTGGTGAAAGGCGAAGCCGACAACCTGCCGCGCAACCTGCCGGTTCGTCACGTCGCGTTTGAACCGAAAATCAAAGTCCATGGCAAAGCGCAGACGGCCTCCGACGCCGAACTCAAAGCCAACCCACGTTCCCGTAGCGCCGTCATGCGCGTCGCGGAGAAGTTGCGGTGAGCAAGCTTTTCGCCAAGCCATTGCCCGGCGGCAGCTTTTTGATGCTGCTGCTGTTTATCGGCGTGCTCGTGTCGGCCATCGGCGTGTCTTACAGCGCGCACTGGAACCGCCAGTTGCTCAACAATCTTTATAACGAACTCAGCGTGCGCGACAAGGCGCAGGCCGAGTGGGGCCGTTTGATTCTTGAACAAAGCACCTGGACCCGCACACAGCCGCATCGAAGTGCTGGCCAGCGAACAATTGAAAATGCACATTCCGGGCGCGGCTGACGTGAAGATGGTGGCGCCATGATGAAACTCGAAGGCGCACTCTTCCCGTGGCGCTTCCGCCTGATGGTGGCACTGCTCGGCGTGATGGTCGCAGCAATCTGCTGGCGCATCATCGACCTGCAAGTGGTTGACCGTGACTTCCTCAAAGGTCAGGGCGACGCACGCAGTCTTCGCCACATCCCGATTCCAGCTCACCGTGGTCTGATCACCGACCGTAACGGCGAGCCTTTGGCCGTCAGTACGCCGGTGACCACCCTGTGGGCCAACGCCAAGGAAATGCAGTCGGCCAAAGAGAAATGGCCGGCACTGGCGGCAGCTCTGGGTCAGGATCCGAAAGCCCTGACCGAGCGTCTCGAAGCTCAGGCCAACAAAGAATTCATTTATCTGGTGCGCGGGCTGACCCCCGAGCAGGGCCAGGCTGTGCTCGATCTGAAAGTGCCGGGCGTTTACGGCATCGAAGAATTCCGCCGCTTCTATCCGGCCGGTGAAGTCACTGCGCACATGGTTGGCTTTACCGACATCGACGACCACGGTCGTGAAGGCGTCGAACTCGCCTACGACGAGTGGCTCGCCGGTGTGCCGGGCAAACGGCAGGTCATCAAGGATCGGCGCGGTCGGCTGATCAAGGATGTCCAGGTCACCAAAAACGCCAAGGCCGGCAAGCCCTTGGCGTTGTCCATTGACCTGCGTCTGCAATACCTGGCCAACCGCGAGTTGCGTAACGCAATCATCGAAAACGGCGCCAAGGCCGGCAGTCTGGTGATCATGGACGTGAAGACCGGCGAGATCCTCGCCATGGTCAACCAGCCGACCTACAACCCGAACAACCGTCGCAACCTGCAACCGGCAATGATGCGTAACCGCGCGATGATCGACGTGTTCGAGCCGGGTTCGACCATGAAAGCCATCTCGATGAGCGCCGCGATCGAATCCGGCCGCTGGAAACCGACCGACACCGTCGAGGTGTATCCGGGTACTTTGCAGATTGGCAAGTACACCATCAAAGACGTTTCGAGAACCGAAGGCCCGGTGCTGGACATGACCGGCATCCTGATCAATTCCAGTAACGTCGGCATGAGTAAGGTCGCGTTCGATATCGGCGGCGAAACCATTTATCGCCTCGCACAGAAAGTCGGCCTCGGCCAGGACACCGGCCTCGGCTTCCCGGGCGAGCGCGTCGGCAACCTGCCGAACTACCGTGAGTGGCGCAAGGCTGAAACCGCGACCCTGTCTTACGGCTACGGTATTTCCGTGACCGCGATTCAGCTGGTGCACGCCTTCTCTGCGCTGGCCAACAACGGTCGTCTCGCGCCGCTGACCCTGATCAAAACCGACAAGCCGCCGCAGACCACGCAAGTGCTGCCGGAAGCCGTCGCGAAAACCATGCAAGGCATGCTCACCCAAGTGATCGAAGCACCGCGCGGCGTATTCCGTGCGCAGGTGCCGGCGTATCACGTGGCCGGCAAGTCGGGTACCGCACGTAAAACGTCGGTGGGTACCAAGGGCTACGCCGAAAACTCCTATCGCTCGCTGTTCGCCGGTTTCGGTCCGATGAGCGATCCGCGTTACGCCATCGTTGTGGTGATCGACGAACCAAGCAAGGCCGGCTACTTCGGTGGTCTGGTATCGGCGCCAGTGTTCAGCCGTGTGATGTCCGGCACCCTGCGTCTGATGAACGTGACCCCGGACAATCTGCCGGCGACACAACAGGCCAACGCCACCCCGGTCATACCGCTGAAAGCCAATGGAGGGCGCGGCTGATGTCATTAAGTCTGAACAAGATATTCCCCCACGCCGGCCACGATCTGTTGATCCGTGAATTGGCGCTGGACAGCCGTAACGTACGCGCGGGTGACCTGTTCCTCGCCGTGCCGGGCGGCAAATTCGATGGCCGTGCGCACATCGCTGATGCACTGCAACGCGGTGCTGCCGCTGTAGCTTATGAAGTCGAAGGCGCCACTGTGCTGCCGATCACCGACGTGCCGCTGATCCCGGTCAAAGGCCTCGCTGCGCAACTGTCGGACATCGCCGGGCGTTTTTACGGTGAGCCAAGTCATCACCTGAACCTGGTGGGCGTGACCGGCACCAACGGTAAAACCAGCGTGACCCAACTGGTTGCGCAGGCGCTGGATCTGCTCGGTCAACATTGCGGCATCGTCGGCACGCTGGGTTCCGGCTTCTATGGCGCACTGCAAAGCGGTCTGCACACCACGCCGAATCCGATTGCCGTACAAGCGACATTGGGCGACCTGAAAAAGGCCGGCGCCAAAGCCGTGGCCATGGAAGTCTCGTCCCACGGTCTGGATCAGGGCCGCGTCACTGCACTGGCGTTCGACGTCGCGGTGATGACCAACCTGTCCCGTGATCATCTGGATTATCACGGCACCATGCAGGCGTACGCTGAGGCCAAGGCCAAGCTGTTCGCCTGGAATGATTTGAAGTGCCGCGTGGTCAACCTCGACGATGATTTTGGCCGGCAACTGGCCGCTGAAAAACGTGAGTCGCGTTTGATCACCTACAGCCTGCTCGACAGCAGCGCCTATCTGTATTGCCGCGAAGCGCAGTTCGACGACCACGGTGTGCGCGCCACATTGGTCACGCCGCAGGGCGAACATCATCTGCGCAGCACGCTGCTCGGTCGCTTCAACCTGAGCAACGTCCTTGCTGCGGTCGGCGCATTGCTCGGTCTGGATTACGCGCTCGACGAAATTCTCAAAGTGCTGCCGAAACTCGAAGGCCCGGCCGGACGCATGCAGCGTCTTGGCGGTGGCACGCAACCGTTGGTGGTGGTCGATTACGCCCACACCCCGGACGCACTGGAAAAAGTACTGACCGCGTTGCGCCCGCACGTCAAAGGTCACCTGCTGTGCCTGTTCGGCTGCGGCGGTGATCGTGATCGCGGCAAGCGTCCGTTGATGGCTGAAGTGGTTGAGCGTCTGGCCGATCAAGTGTTGGTCACCGACGACAACCCGCGCACTGAAGACCCAGCGGTGATTTTCGACGACATCCGCGCCGGTTTCACGGCTGTGGATAAAGTCACCTTCGTCGCCGGCCGTGGTCAGGCGATTGCACAACTGATTGCCGGCGCGTCGGCCGATGACGTGATCGTCCTGGCCGGTAAAGGTCACGAGGACTATCAGGAAATCAACGGCGAGCGCCACGCTTTCTCCGACCTGGTCGAGGCTGATCATGCCCTGACCGCTTGGGAGGTGGCCCATGCTTAAGGCCCTGAAACTCAGCGAACTGTCCAACGCCCTCGATGCCCGTTTGATCGCCGGCGATGCCAGCTTCGACGGCGTCAGCATCGACAGCCGTGCGATCCAGCCAGGCCAACTGTTTATTGCGTTGACCGGCCCGCGATTCGACGGTCATGACTATTTGAATGACGTCGCCGCCAAAGGCGCGGTGGCTGCGCTGGTCGAGCGTGAAGTCGCCGACAGCACCTTGCCGCAATTGCTGGTCAAGGACACCCGTCAGGCCCTTGGCCAGTTGGGCGCCTTGAATCGCGCCGCGTTCTCTCAGCCTGTAGCGGCGGTGACCGGTTCCAGCGGCAAAACCACGGTCAAGGAAATGCTCGCAAGCATCCTGCGCACGCGCGGCCCGGTGCTGGCGACCCGTGGCAACCTGAACAATGACCTCGGCGTACCGCTGACCCTGATCGAACTGGCCGCGGAACACACCTCGGCCGTGATCGAACTGGGCGCCTCGCGTCTGGGTGAAATCGCCTACACCGTCGGGCTGACCAAGCCGCACGTAGCGATTCTGAACAATGCCGGCACCGCTCACGTCGGTGAGTTCGGCGGCCCGGAAAAAATCGTCGAAGCCAAAGGCGAAATCATCGAAGGGCTGGCGGCCGATGGCATCGCCGTGCTCAACCTCGATGACAAGGCTTTCGGTATCTGGAAGACCCGCGCTGCCGGTCGCAAGGTGTTGACCTTTGCCCTGAGCAACACGCAGGCGGACTTTTACGCAAGCGACCTGACCACCGATGCCCGTGGTTGCCCGGCCTTCAATCTGCACACACCTGAAGGTGTCGAGCGCGTTCAACTGAACCTGCTCGGCACCCATAACGTCGCCAATTCCATGGCCGCCGCCGCTGCCGCGCACGCCTTGGGCGTGTCGCTGTTCGGCATCGCCACCGGGCTTGGCGCGGTGCAACCGGTCAAGGGTCGCACCGTCGCGCAACTGGCGAAAAACGGCATGCGCGTGATCGATGACACTTACAACGCAAACCCCACCTCGATGTGCGCGGCCGTTGATATACTCGCCGGCTTTTCCGGCCGCACCGTCCTGGTGCTCGGGGATATCGGCGAGTTGGGCGATTGGGCGGAGCAGGGGCACCGCGACGTGGGCGAGTACGCCCGGGGCAAGGTTTCCGCGCTTTACGCCGTCGGGCCAAACATGGTTCACGCCGTCAACGCATTCGGTGAACAGGCGCATCACTTCGGCACGCAAGCCGAGCTGATCCAGGCCCTCGACGCCGAGCAGGACACAAACACCACTATTTTGATCAAGGGTTCGCGCAGTGCAGCGATGGAAAACATCGTTGCGGCTCTGTGCGGATCCAGTCTGGAGAAACATTAATGCTGCTGCTGCTAGCGGAGTATCTGCAACAGTTCTACAAAGGCTTCGCGGTCTTTCAGTACCTGACCCTGCGCGGGATTCTCGGTGTGCTGACCGCGCTGGTTTTGTCGCTGTGCTATGGCCCGTGGATGATCCGCACCCTGCAGAACCGTCAGATCGGTCAATCCGTGCGTAACGACGGCCCGCAATCGCACCTGTCCAAGTCGGGCACCCCGACCATGGGCGGCGCACTGATTCTGTCTTCGATCGGCGTCAGCACGTTGCTTTGGGCTGACCTGAGCAACCGCTACGTCTGGACTGTGTTGCTGGTGACCCTGCTGTTCGGCGCCATCGGCTGGGTCGACGATTACCGCAAAGTCATCGAGAAGAACTCCCGTGGCTTGCCAAGCCGCTGGAAGTATTTCTGGCAGTCGGTGTTCGGCCTCGGCGCAGCGATCTTCCTTTATATGACCGCGTCCACCCCGGTGGAAACCACGCTGATCTTGCCGATGCTCAAGGACTACAGCATTCCGCTGGGTCTCGGTTTCATCGTGCTGACTTATTTTGTGATCGTCGGTTCGAGCAACGCGGTCAACCTGACTGACGGCCTCGACGGTCTGGCGATCATGCCAACCGTGATGGTTGGCGGTGGCCTCGGCATCTTCTGCTACCTGTCGGGTAACGTGAAATTCGCTGAATACCTGCTGATCCCTTATGTGCCGGGCGCGGGCGAACTGATCGTGTTCTGCGGCGCGCTGATTGGCGCCGGGCTGGGCTTCCTCTGGTTCAACACCTATCCAGCGCAAGTGTTCATGGGCGACGTCGGTGCCCTCGCACTCGGCGCGGCACTGGGCACCATCGCGGTGATCGTCCGTCAGGAAATCGTCCTGTTCATCATGGGCGGCGTGTTCGTGATGGAAACCCTGTCAGTCGTCATTCAGGTTGCGTCCTTTAAGCTGACCGGTCGCCGTGTGTTCCGCATGGCACCGATACACCACCACTTTGAACTCAAGGGCTGGCCCGAGCCGCGCGTGATTGTCCGTTTCTGGATCATCACCGTGATTCTCGTGCTTGTCGGCCTTGCCACCCTGAAGCTGAGGTAGAACGAGTGTCTCTGATCGCTTCTGACCACTTCCGCATCGTTGTCGGCCTCGGCAAGAGCGGCATGTCCCTGGTTCGCTTCCTGGCGAACCGGGGCACGTCGTTTGCCGTGGCGGACACGCGGGAAAATCCACCGGAACTGGCCACGCTCAAGCGTGACTATCCGCACGTGGAAGTGCGTTGTGGCGAGCTGGACGTCGAATTCCTCTGCCGTGCCGACGAGCTCTACGTGAGCCCCGGTCTGGCGCTGGCGACCCCGGCCCTGCAAGCCGCTGCGGCCCGTGGCGTGAAACTGTCCGGCGACATCGAGCTGTTCGCGCGTAACGCGCAGGCGCCGATCGTGGCCATCAGCGGTTCCAACGCGAAAAGCACCGTCACCACCCTGGTCGGCGAGATGGCGGCTGCGGCGGGCAAACGCGTCGCCGTCGGCGGCAACCTCGGCACTCCGGCGCTGGACTTGCTCAGCGACGACATCGAGCTGTACGTGATGGAGCTGTCGAGCTTCCAGCTGGAAACCACTGACCAGCTCAACGCTGAAGTGGCGACCGTGCTGAACATCAGCGAAGACCACATGGATCGCTATAGCGGCCTGCCGGCTTACCACCTGGCCAAGCACCGGATCTTCCGTGGCGCGAAGCAGTTCGTGGTCAACCGTCAGGATGCGCTGAGCCGTCCGCTGATGGGCGAAGGCCAGCCATGCTGGACGTTCGGCCTGACCAAACCCGATTTCAAAGCCTTCGGTATCCGCGAAGAAGACGGCGAGAAGTATCTGGCCTTCGAATTCCACAACCTGATGCCAGTGCGCGAATTGAAGATTCGTGGCGCGCATAACCAGTCCAACGCCCTCGCGGCGCTGGCACTCGGTCATGCGGTCGGCCTGCCGTTCGATGCGATGCTCGCGGCGCTGCGCAACTTTGCCGGTCTCGAACACCGTTGCCAGTGGGTGCGTGATCTCGACGGCGTGGCTTACTACAACGATTCCAAAGCCACCAACGTCGGCGCCGCACTGGCTGCCATCGAAGGCCTGGGCGCGGACATCGATGGCAAGGTCATCCTGATCGCCGGTGGCGATGGCAAGGGTGCCGAATTCAACGATCTGCATGATCCGGTGGCGGCCAACTGCCGCGCCGTGATCCTCATGGGCCGCGACTCCGACAAGATCGGCGCCGCCATCGGCGATGCCGTGCCGCTGATCCGCGCGACCTCGCTGGTCGATGCCGTCGCGCAATGCCGCGCCGCTGCCCAGCCGGGTGACGTGGTGCTGCTGTCGCCGGCCTGCGCCAGTTTCGACATGTTCAAGAATTATGAAGACCGTGGTCACCAGTTCGTCCGCGCTGTGGAGGAATTGGCATGAGCCTGCGCAATATCATCAAACCGTATCCGTCGCCGATCATCACCGGGCGCGGTATCGACCTCGATTTCCCGATGCTCGCCGGTTGCCTGGCGCTGCTCGGTCTCGGTTTGATCATGATCGCCTCGGCGTCCACTGAAGTGGCGGCCGCGCAGTCGGGCAGTCCGCTGTATTACATGATTCGCCACCTTATATATGTGGTGCTGGGCCTGGGCGCATGTGTCATTACCATGATGATCCCAATTGCCACCTGGCAGCGCCTCGGCTGGTTGATGCTGCTGGGTGCGTTCGGTTTGCTGGTGATGGTGATCGTCCCCGGCATCGGCCGAGAAGTGAACGGTTCGATGCGCTGGATCGGTTTCAGTTTCTTCAACGTGCAGCCGTCCGAAATCGCCAAAGTATTCGTGGTGATCTACCTCGCCGGATATCTGGTGCGGCGTCAGAAAGAAGTGCGTGAGAGCTGGATGGGCTTCTTCAAGCCGTTCATCGTGTTGCTGCCGATGGCCGGTCTGTTGCTGATGGAGCCGGACTTCGGTGCCACCGTCGTGATGATGGGCGCTGCGGCGGCAATGCTATTCCTTGGCGGGGTCGGGCTGTTCCGCTTCTCGCTGATGGTGGTGTTGGCGGTCGGGGCGGTGGTGCTGCTGATTCAGATGCAGCCGTATCGAATGGCGCGTCTGACCAACTTCGCTGACCCGTGGGCTGACCAGTTCGGCGCCGGTTATCAACTGTCGCAGGCGTTGATCGCCTTCGGTCGCGGTGAATGGCTCGGCGTGGGCCTGGGCAACAGCGTGCAGAAGCAGTTCTACCTGCCGGAAGCGCACACCGACTTCGTGTTCTCGGTTCTCGCTGAAGAGCTGGGCGCGGTCGGTTCGCTGTGCACCGTGGCCCTGTTCGTGTTCGTGTGTATTCGCGGCATGTACATCGGCTTGTGGGCGGAGAAAGCCAAACAGTATTTCGCAGCTTATGTGGCCTACGGCTTGTCGTTCCTGTGGATTGGTCAGTTCCTGATCAACATCGGGGTGAACGTCGGCCTGCTGCCAACCAAGGGTCTGACCTTGCCGTTCCTTAGTTACGGCGGCAGTTCGTTGGTGATCTGCTGTGCCTGCCTCGGCTTGTTATTGAGGATCGAGTGGGAGAGTCGAACCCACCTGGGCAGTGAAGAAATGGAATTCCATGAGAGCGACTTCGCTGAGGAGCCGAATCATGGGCGCTAACGTATTGATCATGGCCGGCGGAACCGGTGGCCACGTGTTCCCGGCGCTGGCCTGTGCCCGCGAGTTTCAGGCGCGCGGCTATACCGTGCACTGGCTCGGCACGCCGCGCGGAATTGAAAACGAACTGGTGCCGGGCGCAGGGCTGGAACTGCACCGCATCAACGCCAGCGGTTTGCGCGGCAAGGGCAAGCTGTCGCTGCTCAAGGCGCCGTTCATGCTGCTGAAATCGGTGTGGCAGGCGCGGGCGATCATTCGCCAGTTGAAACCAGTGTGTGTGGTCGGTTTCGGTGGTTATGTGACTGGCCCTGGTGGGCTTGCCGCGAAACTGGCCGGCGTGCCGGTGATCGTTCACGAGCAGAACGCTGTGGCCGGCACCGCCAATCGGTTGCTGGTGCCGTTCGCCGCCCGGGTGTGTGAAGCGTTCCCCGACACCTTTACTCTGTCGGACACCCGCCGTACCACCGGAAACCCGGTGCGCAGCGAGCTGTTCCTCGAAACATCGCGCCCGGCTCTGGCTGGTCGCAAAGCGCGTTTGCTGATCCTTGGCGGAAGCCTTGGCGCAGAACCGTTGAATAAATTGCTGCCTGAAGCCCTGGCCCAAGTCGCTGCCGATTTGCGCCCGGAAGTGTTTCATCAGGCCGGCAAAAACCACGATGAAGTGACTGCAGAGCGCTACCGCGCCGCCGGCGTCGATGCGCAGGTGCAGCCGTTCATCAAAGACATGGCCCAAGCCTATGGCTGGGCCGACCTGGTGGTGTGCCGCGCAGGCGCGTTGACCATCAGTGAGCTGGCTGCCGCCGGTCTGCCTTCGATGCTGGTGCCTTTGCCCCACGCGATCGACGATCACCAGACCCGCAACGCCGATTATTTGGCCCGTGAAGGCGCAGCCTTCCTGATGCCGCAAAGAACGACTGGTGCCGCGGATCTTGCCGCGCGCCTGACAGAGGTCTTGATGCAACCGCAACGACTCGAAGATATGGCCCAAGCGGCCCGCCGTCTGGCGAAACCCGATGCCACCCGTAGCGTGGTCGATACCTGTCTGGAGGTGGCCCATGGTTGAGAATCAGAAAGCCATGCCGCAACCGGAAATGCGCCGCATCCGTCGCATCCACTTCGTCGGTATCGGCGGCGTGGGCATGTGCGGTATTGCCGAAGTGTTGTTGAACCTGGGCTACGAAGTGTCCGGTTCCGACCTGAAAGCTTCGCCGGTCACCGAGCGTCTCGAATCGTTCGGCGCGCACATCTTCATCGGCCACCGTGCCGAGAACGCCGCGACCGCCGATGTATTGGTGGTGTCGAGCGCTGTGAATACCTCCAACCCGGAAGTCGCGACTGCGCTTGAGCGTCGTATTCCAGTGGTGCCGCGGGCCGAAATGCTCGCTGAGCTGATGCGCTATCGCCACGGCATCGCCGTCGCCGGTACGCACGGCAAAACCACCACCACCAGCCTGATCGCTTCGGTGTTTGCCGCCGGTGGTCTGGATCCGACCTTCGTCATCGGTGGTCGTCTGAATGCTGCGGGCACCAATGCCCAGCTCGGCACCAGCCGTTACTTGATCGCCGAAGCCGATGAAAGCGACGCGAGCTTCCTGCACCTGCAACCGCTGGTGGCCGTGGTCACCAACATTGACGCCGACCACATGGCGACCTACGACGGTGACTTCAACAAACTGAAGAAAACCTTCGTCGAGTTCCTGCACAACCTGCCGTTCTACGGTTTGGCCGTGATGTGCCTGGACGACCCGGTCGTGCGCGAAATCCTGCCGCTGGTGAAACGTCCGACCGTGACCTACGGCTTCAGCGAAGACGCTGACGTCCGCGCGATCAATGTGCGTCAGCAAGGCATGCAGACCTTCTTCACCGTGCTGCGCCCTGACCGCGAGCCGCTGGACGTTTCCGTGAACATGCCGGGCAACCACAACGTGCTCAACTCGCTGGCGACCATCTGCATCGCGTCCGATGAGGGCGTCAGCGATGAAGCCATCGTTCAGGGCCTGTCGGGTTTCCAGGGTGTCGGTCGACGCTTCCAGGTCTACGGCGAACTGCCGGTGGACGGCGGCCACGTGATGCTGGTCGACGACTACGGTCACCACCCGACCGAAGTCGCGGCCGTGATCAAAGCCGTACGCGGTGGCTGGCCGGAACGCCGTCTGGTGATGGTGTATCAACCGCACCGTTACAGCCGCACCCGCGACCTGTACGACGATTTCGTCAATGTACTGGCCGACGCCAACGTGCTGCTGCTGATGGAAGTTTATCCGGCCGGCGAAGAGCCGATTCCGGGTGCCGACAGCCGCAAGCTGTGCAACAGCATCCGCCAGCGCGGTCAGCTCGACCCTATCTACATCGAGCGTGGCGTTGATCTGGCACCGCTGGTCAAGCCGCTGTTGCGTGCCGGCGACATCCTGCTGTGCCAGGGCGCGGGTGATATCGGCGGTCTCGCGCCAAAGCTGTTGAAAAGTGAATTGTTCGCTGGCGCCGTGGCGGCGTCGGTCGAGGGGAAGTTGAAATGACTGCTGCCTACGCCAACCTGTTCTCCACCATCGCGCCGAAAGACTTCGGCCGCGTCGCCGTGCTCTTCGGCGGCTTGAGTGCCGAGCGTGAGGTTTCGCTGAAATCCGGTAACGCTGTACTCGACGCGCTGCAGAGCGCTGGCGTCGACGCGTTCGGTATCGACGTTGGCGCCGACATTCTGCAACGCCTGCTCAGCGAAAAAATCGACCGCGCCTTCATCATTCTTCACGGCCGTGGCGGTGAAGACGGCTCCATGCAGGGCCTGCTCGAAGTGGCCGGCATTCCCTACACCGGCAGCGGCATTCTGGCCTCGGCACTGGCGATGGACAAACTGCGCACCAAGCAGGTCTGGCACAGCCTCGGGATTCCGACACCGCGTCACGCCGTGCTGTGCAGCGAAGCCGATTGTATTTCTGCGGCGACGGAACTGGGCTTCCCTTTGATCGTCAAACCGGCCCATGAAGGTTCAAGTATCGGGATGGCCAAAGTGAGTTCTGCGTCCGAGTTGATCGACGCATGGAAAGCGGCCAGTACCTACGATTCGCAAGTGTTGGTTGAGCAATGGATTCAAGGTCCGGAGTTCACCATCGCCACCCTGCGTGACCAGGTGTTGCCTCCAATCGCCCTGGGTACACCGCACACGTTTTACGACTACGACGCCAAGTACATCGCCAACGATACCCAGTACCGCATTCCGTGCGGGCTGGATGCCGCCAAGGAACAGGAACTCATGGATCTCACGGCCAAGGCCAGTGAGGCGCTGGGGATTGCCGGTTGGGGCAGGGCGGACGTGATGCAGGACGCCGACGGGCAGTTCTGGTTCCTGGAAGTGAACACCGCACCGGGCATGACCGATCACAGTCTGGTGCCGATGGCGGCCCGTGCTGCCGGTCTGGATTTCCAGCAACTGGTACTGGCGATTCTGGCCGCCAGTGTTGAAGGCGCAGTTACCCAAGAGGCGCGAGGTTAAGACCATGCAAGGCGCTCAGCTCAGACATCAGCCACCCGCACCCGGCCGCAAGCCGGTGCCGCGGGGTGCCAGCCGAATGGTGGCGAAAGAGCCGATGTCCGCGCGCCTGCCGAAAGCCAATTTTGGTTTTCTGAAAAGCCTGTTCTGGCCGGTGCTGCTGGTTGTACTGGGCTTTGGTACGTACGAAGGCGCAACGCGTTTGCTGCCGTACGCCGACCGGCCGATCACCAAGATCGCCGTGCAGGGCGACCTGAGCTATATCAGCCAGCAAGCAGTGCAGCAGCGCATCGCCCCGTACGTGGCGTCGAGCTTCTTCACCATCGACCTGGCCGGGATGCGCACCGAGCTTGAGCAGATGCCCTGGATCGCCCATGCCGAAGTACGTCGGGTGTGGCCGGATCAAGTGGTGATCCGCCTCGAAGAGCAATTGCCGGTGGCGCGTTGGGGTGACGAGTCGTTGCTGAACAACCAGGGCCAGGCGTTTACGCCAAAGGAACTGGCGAACTACGAACACCTGCCACAGCTGTTCGGCCCTCAACGGGCCCAGCAGCAAGTGATGCAGCAGTATCAGGTGCTGAGCCAGATGCTGCGGCCGTTGGGCTTCTCGATTGCACGCCTGGAATTGCGTGAACGCGGGAGCTGGTTCCTGACCACCGGTGCCGGCAGTTCCGGCCCCGGCATCGAGCTGCTGCTGGGACGCGGCAATTTGGTGGAAAAGATGCGCCGCTTTATCGCCATCTATGACAAGACGCTTAAAGACCAGATTACGAACATTGCGCGCATCGATCTGCGCTACGCCAACGGCCTTGCTGTTGGCTGGCGGGAACCTGTAGCGCCGACGACAGCCCAACCCGCTGTCGCGAAGAATTAAGAAGAGGCAGGACCCATGGCAAACGTGCAAAGCGGCAAAATGATCGTCGGTCTCGATATCGGCACCTCCAAGGTGGTGGCGCTGGTCGGCGAGGTCTCCGACGACGGCACGCTGGAAATCGTCGGGATCGGTACCCATCCGTCCCGTGGCCTGAAGAAGGGCGTGGTGGTGAACATCGAGTCCACCGTGCAATCGATCCAGCGTGCGATCGAAGAAGCCCAACTGATGGCGGGCTGCCGCATTCACTCGGCGTTCGTCGGCGTGGCGGGCAATCACATCCGCAGCCTGAACTCCCACGGCATCGTCGCGATCCGTGATCGCGAAGTCAGCTCGGCCGACCTTGAGCGCGTACTCGACGCTGCTCAGGCTGTGGCGATCCCGGCTGACCAGCGCGTGCTGCACACCCTGCCGCAGGATTACGTGATTGATAATCAGGAAGGCGTTCGTGAGCCACTGGGCATGTCCGGCGTGCGTCTGGAAGCCAAGGTTCACGTGGTCACCTGCGCCGTCAACGCTGCACAGAACATTGAAAAATGCGTGCGTCGCTGCGGTCTGGAAATCGACGACATCATTCTCGAGCAACTGGCCTCGGCCTACTCGGTACTGACCGACGACGAGAAAGAACTGGGCGTGTGCCTGGTCGACATCGGCGGCGGTACTACCGACATCGCGATCTTCACCGAAGGCGCGATCCGTCACACCGCGGTGATCCCGATTGCCGGTGATCAGGTGACCAACGACATCGCCATGGCGTTGCGCACCCCGACTCAGTACGCCGAAGAAATCAAAATCCGCTACGCCTGCGCCCTGGCGAAACTGGCCGGTGCCGGTGAAACCATCAAGGTGCCAAGCGTCGGCGACCGCCCACCGCGCGAACTGTCGCGTCAGGCCCTGGCCGAAGTGGTCGAGCCGCGTTACGACGAACTGTTCACGCTGATTCAGGCCGAGCTGCGTCGCAGCGGCTACGAAGACCTGATCCCGGCCGGCATCGTGCTGACTGGCGGTACTTCGAAGATGGAAGGTGCGACTGAACTGGCCGAAGAAATCTTCCATATGCCGGTTCGTCTGGGCGTGCCGCACGGCGTCAAAGGTCTGGATGACGTGGTGCGCAACCCGATTTATTCCACTGGCGTCGGCTTGTTGATGTACGGCCTGCAAAAGCAGTCCGACGGGATCTCGTTCTCGGGCATCGGCAGCCGCGACAGCTACAGCAACGAAGAGCCACAGGCGCCGTTGCTGGGCCGATTGAAGAAGTGGGTTCAAGGCAACTTTTAAGAGCAGTTCGAAGCGTCAAGCTTCGAGCGGCAAGCAGTAGCAGTAGATGCACCGCAACAAACATGCAGTAGGCGAAAAAAACTAGAGAATGTAAGGAGAGGGAAAATGTTCGAACTCGTAGACAACATCCCCGCAAGCCCGGTAATCAAAGTTATCGGTGTCGGCGGTGGCGGCGGCAACGCTGTCAACCACATGGTCAAGAGCAACATCGAAGGCGTTGAATTCATCTGCGCCAACACCGATGCTCAAGCGCTGAAAAACATCGGCGCACGTACCATCCTGCAACTGGGCACTGGCGTGACCAAAGGCCTCGGCGCCGGCGCGAACCCGGAAGTCGGCCGTCAGGCTGCTCTGGAAGACCGCGAGCGTATTGCCGAAGTGCTGCAGGGCACCAACATGGTGTTCATCACCACTGGCATGGGCGGCGGTACCGGTACCGGTGCTGCACCGATCATCGCCGAAGTGGCCAAGGAAATGGGCATTCTGACCGTTGCGGTCGTGACTCGTCCGTTCCCGTTTGAAGGCCGCAAGCGTATGCAGATCGCCGATGAAGGCATCCGCATGCTGTCCGAAAGCGTCGACTCGTTGATCACTATTCCTAACGAGAAGCTGCTGACCATCCTCGGTAAAGACGCCAGCCTGCTGTCGGCTTTCGCCAAGGCTGACGATGTACTGGCAGGTGCCGTTCGCGGTATCTCCGACATCATCAAGCGTCCGGGCATGATCAACGTCGACTTCGCCGACGTGCGTACCGTGATGAGCGAAATGGGCATGGCGATGATGGGCACTGGCTGCGCCAGCGGTCCGAACCGTGCACGTGAAGCCACTGAAGCGGCGATCCGCAACCCGCTGCTGGAAGACGTGAACCTGCAAGGCGCACGCGGCATCCTGGTGAACATCACCGCCGGTCCTGACCTGTCTCTGGGTGAGTACTCCGACGTGGGTAGCATCATCGAAGCCTTCGCTTCCGAGCACGCGATGGTCAAAGTCGGTACCGTTATCGATCCGGACATGCGCGACGAGCTGCACGTGACTGTGGTTGCTACCGGTCTGGGCGCAAAAATCGAGAAGCCTGTGAAGGTTATCGACAATACCGTTCATACCTCGATGTCGACCGCTCAGGTACAACAACCGGCTCCGACCCGTCAGGAAGCGCCAGCGGTAAATTACCGTGATCTGGATCGTCCGACCGTCATGCGCAACCAGGCTCAGGCCGGTGCTGCGGCTGCCGCGAAGATGAATCCGCAAGATGACCTGGACTACCTGGACATCCCGGCATTCCTGCGTCGTCAGGCCGATTGATGGAATGTATCAGGGCTATGAAGGTGATTGGTGTTCAGCAAAGGCTCGGTCTGCTATTATCGCCAGCCTTTGTTGATACCAGTTCGCAATTTGCGCTGAAGCGGCCCAAGCCATGATTAAACAACGCACACTGAAAAATATTATCCGTGCCACAGGTGTAGGCCTGCACTCCGGTGAGAAGGTCTATCTGACCCTCAAGCCTGCGCCTGTCGACACTGGCATTGTGTTTTGTCGCGCTGACCTCGACCCTGTGGTGCAGATCCCTGCCCGCGCGGAAAACGTCGGTGAAACCACTATGTCGACGACGCTGATCAATGGCGACGTCAAAGTGGACACGGTAGAGCACTTGCTCTCGGCCATGGCTGGCCTGGGCATCGATAACGCCTACGTCGAGCTCTCCGCGTCCGAAGTCCCGATCATGGATGGCAGCGCTGGACCCTTCGTATTCCTGATTCAATCGGCAGGCCTGGAAGAACAGGACGCCGCCAAGAAATTCATCCGCATCCTGCGTGAAGTGACAGTGGAAGACGGCGACAAGCGCGCCACTTTCGTCCCTTTCGAAGGGTTCAAGGTGAGCTTCGAGATCGATTTCGATCACCCGGTTTTCCGTGACCGCACCCAAAGTGCAAGCGTGGATTTTTCCAGCACTTCGTTCGTAAAAGAAGTCAGCCGCGCCCGTACCTTTGGTTTCATGAGTGATATCGAGTACCTGCGCAAGCACAACCTCGCACTCGGCGGCAGCGTTGAAAACGCAATCGTGGTCGATGCCGATGGCGTACTGAACGAAGACGGCCTTCGCTATGAAGACGAATTCGTGAAGCACAAGATCCTCGATGCCATTGGCGACCTGTACCTTTTGGGTAACAGCCTGATTGGTGAGTTCAAAGGCTTCAAGTCCGGTCATGCACTGAACAACCAGCTGTTGCGCAAGTTGATTGAGCAAACAGATGCTTGGGAAGTGGTGACGTTCGATGACGCCAGCACCGCACCAATCTCTTACATGCGCCCGGTTGCGGCGGTGTAAGTAAAAAACCTCTCTAGTTTTTTGAAGGCCATCCTCGGATGGCCTTTTTTTATTCTCTTTAAAAAGCCAAAGATCGCAGCCTTCGGCAGCTCCTACACTGGAATGCGATCACCTGTAGGAGCCGCCGAAGGCTGCGATCTTTTGATCTTCAGGCAGCCACCACCACCCGATTGCGCCCACCTTCCTTCGCCTGATACAACGCCTTGTCCGCCACAAACAACAACTGCTCCAGCGTCATCTCACTCGCCGCCGTCCACGTCGCAATGCCGATACTCACCGTCATCGGCCGATCAGCCCCTGCAACCCACGGCAACTGCTCCACCGCCTGCCGAATATGCTCGGCAATCTGCTGCGCGCCCTGGCTATCGGTCTCAGCCAGAATCACCGAAAACTCCTCGCCGCCATACCGCGCCACCAGATCCGCCGGTCGCCGCACATTGTCCGTAATCACCTTGGCCAACGCCTTCAACGCTTGATCCCCGGCCTGATGCCCGTGCTGGTCGTTGAACGCCTTGAAATGGTCGGCGTCGATCATCATCACCGACATCGGTTTGCCCGAACGCTGCGCGCGGAACCACTCGTGACGCAGTGATTGATCAAGCATCCGACGATTGGCGACACCGGTCAGCGCATCGGTGGCGGCCAGTTGCGCCAGTTCACGTTCAGCGCGCTGACGTCGGCGCAGTTCGCGGGCGAGCAGCCAGGTCAGCCACAACAAACCGAGACACAACACCCCAGTGGCGCCACTGATCAGCATCGCCGTACGCCGCCACGTCGCAAACACCTCATCGCTGGACAGCGCGACCATCACCGTCAGCGGTAAATTGCCCACCCGCGAATAGGTGTAGAGGCGCTGCTGATGATCCATGCTCGACGTGCTGCTGAAACTGCCTTTGCCATCCTTGTCGCGCAAAATCCGGATGACATTGGGCCGGTTGCCGAAGCTCTTACCGATCGAGTCGCTTTGCAGATAGGGCTTCTGCGCCAGCAGCACACCGTCATCGTCGATGATGTTCAGTGTGCTGCCCTTGCCGATGTCGAGGCTTTTGAACAGTTGATCGAAATAGTCGAGCTTCATCGACGCCACCGCCACCCCGACAAATTCGCCGGTGTCCGAGGAAATGCGTCGGCTGAAACTGATTCGCCATTGATTGGCTTCGTCGCAGTCGCAACGGGTCTTGAACGGTCGGCTGATAAACATGCCGACATCGCGGTTGAAAGCGTGGGCGAGGAAGTAATCGCGGTCGGCGAAGTTGCCCGGTTTCGGTTCGACTCTTGAGGAGTCAGCAAGGACATCGCCGTGTTTGTCGAGCAGCAGAATATCGCCCTTGAAGCGCGCAGTGGTGGAGCGGTCGAACAGCGCCAGATGGCGGATCTCGGGCGAAACATTTTGCAGGTCATCGCGCTGGGCGGCAGCGATCAAACCTTGCAGGGACAGGTCGTAGAGTTCGACGGTACGCAGCACGTCGGCGTCGATCAACTGGGCGATGGTGGTCGCACTGCGGGTGGCGGATTGCCGAGCGTTGGCGTGCTCGCGAATCAGCAGAAAAGTGACGATTGATAAAATCGCGATCACGCTGAGCAAACTGCCGCAGATCAGCAGCAGCTCGGGGCGTCCGGTCTTGCCCGAAACGGGAGGGGTACGGCTCGCGATCATGATCGGATTATCGGTTGAGGGGATCTTCTAAGCGTAGGAGCTGCCGAAGGCTGCGATCTTTTGATCTTGTTTTTAAAAATCAGGATCAAAAGATCGCAGCCTTCGGCAGCTCCTACAGGTTCAGTGTTAACTGATCTTAGAAGACGTTGATCGGGTAGTCGATGATCACGCGGTATTCGTCGGTGTCGGTATCAATCGCGCCGTAACCATTGCCACCACGGTTGGTCGCCCATTGCAGGCGCACCGCGAGGTCTTTGGCCTGGCCACTTTGCACCACGTACTTCAAATCGATATCACGTTCCCAATGCTTGGCATTGCGACCCTCGGCGCTGTACCAGTTCGAGTAACCCTGGCTATCCGGATCAACCTTGGTCAAATCCACCGTCCCGCGCGAGTACGACACCGCTGACGTCAGCCCCGGATAACCCACACCGGCAAAATCATAGGCGTACTTGAGCTTCCACGAGCGTTCGTTCGGGCCGTTGAAGTCCGAGTACTGCTGCGAGTTATCCAGATAAACGCTGTCGCCCTGACTGATGTAGTCGAACGGCGTATTGCCGTTGACCCGCTGATACGCCGCCGTAACGCTGTGGCTGCCAATACCGACGGTGAAATGCAGGCTGTAGGTGTTGTTGTCGATGTCGCCGAGCAGCGCATCGCCGGTGTCTTGCGTGTGATAGAAGTGCAGGCCCGGGTTGAGGCTGACCAGATCGTTCAACTGCCAGGTGTAATCCAGGTCGTAGTAGTACTGGTTCCAGATGTCCTTGAGTTCGGACGCGTACAGGCTGCTGGTCAAACCCTCGACACCGCTCCACGCCACGCCAGCCCAGTTCAGATGCTGGCTTTCGTCGCCCTCGGCCAACGTCCCGTAAGAGGTGCCGATGCGTGTGTGACCACTCTGGTTGTACGGCTTGGTGAAACTCGCCTGACCGCCCTCGATCAACCAGCCGTCGAAGCTGTGGTTGCTCAGACTGACACCACGAAACGTCTGCGGCAGCATGCGCGTGTCACCGCCCGCGATCACCGGGTTGCTGAGGAACAGATCACCGGCCTTCAACTCGGTATCGAACGCACGCATTTTCAACGTACCGCCCGCTGTTGAGAACGAGCCCGGCGCTTTGCCGTTGCCATCGCTGATCGGCAGGATGCTCGAGCCGTCCGTGCCGCCACCGCCGTCGAGTTTCAGGCCAAGCATGGCGTGGGCATCGATGCCGAAACCGACCGTGCCTTCGGTGTAACCCGACTGGAAGATCCCGAGAAAGCCTTGGCCCCACTCAATGTTGTCGTCCGCCTGCTGCAAGCGGTTGCGATTCATGTAGTAGTTGCGGGCGTTGAGGTTGAGGCTTGAGCCTTCGATGAAACCTTCTTTCGCAGGCTCGTCGGCGTGAACGGCGGGGGCAATCGTTGCGGCAATTGCAATGAACAACGGAGTGAAACGGACTGGGTAACGCACGTGCAATGGAGCTCCTTGGGTCAACTGGCGCCGCTATGTTTTGAGGCGCTCGATGTTTCTTGTTGTTACAGACGAACCAAACGGCTTTCAGACCACAACGAAAAAAGGCCGCTGAAAGGCAGCGGCCTGGAATGACGACGGTTGAACGGGAAGAGCCAAACAACCGCGTCGAGGGAAACGGAGCGGTGCGCGACTCAGCTGTCTTTTTCCAGCGATTGAGCCTGGGAAGTTGCAGCCTGAGGGGCCTGCGTGGCGTCTTTGGCCTTGGCCATCATTTCTGCCTGATGCTGGTCATACGCTTGAGCGCGGGCAGAGTTCTGCGCCACGAACGCGTGGGATTCTTCAGCCATCGCCATCGGCGACAGGATCAATGAGGACAAAACGAAAGCGCTGGCAATACCCATACTGTTGGACATCTTGAAAACCTTCTCGCTTGGCGAGTGTGCTGTTTGGTGCGGGCAAAGATAAGGTTGCCGAGCGATGGGAAACAGCGCGATTTTCATAAATGACTGTTACAGCAAAAGCAAAGATCACCCCCTCACCCCAGCCCTCTCCCCCAAGGGGGCGAGGGGGAAGGGAGTAGATCTCCATGCTCTTCAAAGCCTGAGTTCGACTGGATATTTCAATGCCAGTCAAAAGCCCCTCACCCCAGCCCTCTCCCGGAGGGAGAGGGAGCTGACCGAGGTGTCTGGCGTTGTACATCGACCTGAAAGATCGAGTCGATTATGGATTCGGTGAATCAAGATCAGGTCGGTGCACATCTGCAGCATCCCCCAATCAGTCCCCTCTCCCTCTGGGAGAGGGTTAGGGTGAGGGGCTTTTCAGACCGGCAAATAAATCCCGAAAGTATTCATCCCCCGATCACTGCGCACAAACACATCCCCACCATGCATCAGCGCAATCGCCTTGACGATCGCCAGCCCCAACCCATGGTTATTGCCGCTGTTACTGCGCGACGCATCGACCCGATAAAAGCGCTCGAACAACCGCGGCAAATGCTCACTGGCAATCGGCGATCCCGGATTGGCCACACCTATACTCACCTGATGTTCTTCAACCTCAATCCGCACCTCAATCACCTGACCCGCCTCGGTATGCTGCACCGCATTACTCAGCAAATTGATCAACGCCCGGCGCAAATGCGCGACTTCAATCTGCACCAGCGCATCACCGCTGACCTGCACCTGAACCTGCGCATCTTCAAGAATGAAATCCAGATACTCCAGCGTCGTCGCCACCTCATCCGCCAGCGAAGTCGAGGTGAGCTTGGTCGCCTTATTACCCTGATCCGCACTGGCCAGAAACAACATGTCGTTAATGATCGAACGCAGCCGTTCCAGCTCTTCCAGATTGGATTGCAGCACCTCGAAATAATGTTCCGCAGAGCGCCCACGGGTCAGCGCCACTTGGGTCTGGCCGATGAGATTGGTCAGCGGCGAACGCAACTCATGAGCGACGTCAGCGTTGAACGATTCCAGCCGCGAATAGGCCAGTTCGACCCGCTCCAGCGTCGAGTTGAACGAGTCGACAAACTGCTCCAGTTCCGGTGGCAGCGGCGACAAACGCAAGCGCCCAGCCCTCAGCGGCGGTGCCAGTCGCTGTGCTTCGTGGGAGAGTTTGATCAACGGCTTCAAACCAATCCGCGCCACCCAATAACCCAGCGCCGAAGCCATCAACACACCGACAATCGCCAGCCCGATCAACGCGATCAACAGGTTGTGCTGAGTCTCATGAAACGTATCGGTGTCGATGCCGATCATAAAGCGCAGCGGCGGGCGCTGATCTTTGGCCGGAAACTCACTTACCAGCACTTTCAGTGGATAAGGCTGCCCCGGCAATTGCAGATCGCGCGTGCCCAAAGGGCCATTGGTGATCTCGCGGATTTGGGGCGTGAGGTTGCCGTATTCGTATTGCGGATCGCCGCTGCTGATCCAGAAACTGATGCGCTTGTCTTCTTCACCGAGCAGCTTGAGTTTGTTGTTGATCTTCACCCAGTGCTCGGGCGTGCCGAAGCGGCCGACCGTGGATTCGAGCACGCTGTAACGCGCATCGAGTTCGGCTTCCGGGAGCAACCCCAAGCCTTTATCGACTTGTTGATACAGCGCGCCGCCGATCAACAGAAACACCAGCAGCGCCACCAGCGTGAACATCCCGCTCAGACGCAGGGCAATCGAGTTACTGGACACCACGGCTCTCCAGCACATAACCCATGCCGCGAATGGTGTGCAGCAGTTTCTCGTCGAACGGCCCGTCGAGCTTGGCGCGCAGGCGCTTGATTGCGACTTCGACGACGTTGGCGTCGCTGTCGAAATTGATGTCCCAGACCATTTCGGCGATGGCGGTTTTCGAAAGGATTTCACCTTGGCGGCGGGCGAGGACGCTCAGCAGCGAAAATTCCTTGGCGGTCAGATCCAGTCGCGTACCGGCGCGGGTCGCCTTGCGGCTGATCAAATCTATCCACAGGTCGGCAATGCTCACCTGCACCGGTTCATGGCCGCCACTGCGTCGGGTCAACGCTTGCAAGCGTGCGACCAGTTCGAGGAAGGAAAACGGTTTGCCGAGGTAATCGTCGGCACCGTCGCGCAAGCCTCGGATACGATCTTCGACGCGCTCGCGGGCGGTGAGCATGATCACCGGGGTTTGCTTGCGCGCACGCAATGCGCGCAGCACGCCGAAGCCATCGAGGCCCGGCAACATGACGTCGAGGACGATCACCGCGTAGTCGCTTTCCAGCGCCAGGTGCAGACCCTCGATGCCGTCGCGGGCCAGATCCACGGTGTAACCCTGTTCCGTCAGACCGCGGTGCAGATAATCCGCGGTTTTTTCCTCGTCTTCGATAATCAGAACGCGCATGACCCTGCCTCAGTCTGTGGTCGCCAACGCCGGCTGGGGCGCAGGTTTGGGTCTATGGAAAAGTCGCTCGAGCCACAAGTATATGACCGGAGTGGTAAACAACGTCAGCATCTGGCTGACCAGCAAACCGCCCACCACCGCGATCCCCAGCGGCTGGCGCAGTTCGGCGCCGGTGCCGTAACCGAGCATCAGCGGCAGCGCGCCGAGGAGGGCGGCGAGGGTGGTCATGATGATCGGCCGGAACCGCGTGATGCACGCCTCGAAAATTGCATCCTGCGGCGACAGGCCTCGATGGCGCTGCGCCTCCAGCGCGAAGTCGATCATCAGGATGCCGTTCTTCTTGACGATACCGATCAGCAACACCAGCCCGATCAAGGCCATGATCGAAAAGTCCTGGCCGCAGATCCACAGCATGATCACCGCGCCCAAACCTGCCGCCGGCAGCGTCGAAATGATCGTCAGCGGGTGTACGAAGCTTTCATAAAGCACGCCGAGAATGATGTACACCGCCACCAGCGCCGCGAGAATCAGCCACGGCTGACTGGCCAGCGAACTCTGGAACGCCTGCGCCGCACCCTGAAAATTGCCGCTGATCGCCGTCGGCATACCGATCTCGGCCTTGGCCTGATTGAGCAGAATCACCGCATCACCCAAGGCCACGCCGGGCGCGAGATTGAACGACAGGTTGGCGGCGGGGAACATGCCGTCGTGGGCAATCGACAACGGGCCAATGGTCGGCGCATCGAATTTGGCCAGCGCTGACAGCGGCACCATCTCGCCACTCAGCGGTGAGCGCAGATAGAAATAGTTGAGGCTTTCGGCCTTGCCGCGCTGCTTGGTGTCCAGCTCCAGAATCACGTTGTACTGGTTGACCTGAGTCTGGAATTCGTTGATCTGACGTTGACCGAAGGCGTCGTACAGCGCCTCGTCGACGTCGCTGGCGGTCAGGCCGAAACGCGCGGCGGCGCTGCGGTCGATGCTGATGTGGGTGATGCTGCCGCCTAGTTGCAGATCGTTGGAAATGTCGCGGAACGCCGGGTTGCTGCGCAGTTTTTCAGTCAGGCGCTGCGTCCATGTTGCGAGGGTCGCGCCGTCGTTGCTCTTCAGCACGTATTGGTACTGCGCGCGGCTCGGGCCGGAGCTGAGGTTGATGTCCTGGCCTGCGCGCAGGTAGAGGACGATGCCGGGGACTTTCATCAGTTGCGGGCGGATACGGTCGATGAACTGGCTGGCGCTGACGTCGCGGTCGCCGCGTTTTTTCAGGGCGATCCAGAAGCGGCCGTTGGCGATGGTCTGGTTGCTGCCGGAGACACCGACCGAATGGGAAAACGCCTGCACGGCCGGATCGGCGGCGACGATTTCGGCCATCGCCAGGTGTTTTTTCACCATGTCGCCGTAGGAAATATCCGCCGCAGCTTCGGTGGTGCCGAGGACGAAACCGGTGTCCTGCACCGGGAAGAAACCTTTCGGGATAAAGATGTAACCGCCGATGGCCAGCGCCAGCGACAAACCGAACACGCCGATCATCAATTTCTGATGGGCGAGGGCGCGGCGCAGGCCTCGTTCGTACCAGCCGAGCAGACGTTCGCTGAAGCCCGGTTTGTCGTGGGCGTGGTGCACCGGTTTGCGCATGAACAGCGCGGCCAGCGTTGGCGCCAAAGTCAGCGACACCACCACGGAAATCATGATGGTCGAGGTTGCGGTCAGGGCGAATTCCTTGAACAGTCGCCCGACCACACCGCCCATGAACAGCAGCGGAATAAACGCCGCCACCAGCGAGAAACTGATCGAGACCACGGTGAAGCCGATCTCGCCGGCGCCCTTGATCGCCGCTTCGCGCATGTCATCGCCGGCCTCCAGATGGCGGTGGATGTTCTCCACCACCACGATCGCATCGTCGACCACAAACCCCACTGCCACCACGATCGCCACCAGCGTCAGGTTGTTCAGGCTGAAGCCGAGGATGTACATCAAGGCGAAACTGGCGATCAGCGACACGCCGAGCACTGCCGACACGATCAGGGTCGCCGACAGCTGGCGCAGGAACAGCGCCATCACCGCGACCACCAGCATGATCGCGATCAACAGGGTGATTTCGACCTCATGCAGTGAGGCGCGAATGGTCTGGGTGCGGTCGATCAGGGTTTTCACTTGCACCGAGGCCGGCAGCATCGCTTCGAGGCCGGGCAGGGCGGCTTGAATGCGGTCGACGGTTTCAACGATGTTGGCGCCGGGTTGGCGCGAGATCACCAGGTTCACCCCGGGTTGGTCACCGGCCCACGCTTGCACGTAGGCATCTTCCGAACCGTTGACGACTTTGGCGACATCGCGCAGGTGAACCGGGGCGCCATCCTTGTAGGAAACGATGAGTTGGCTGTAGTCCTCGGGGTGGAACAACTGGTCGTTGGTCGACAGCGTCGAGATGCTCGACTCGCCGTACAGCGCACCTTTGGCGAGGTTGAGGCTGGTCTGCTGGATCGCCAGACGAATGTCGGCGAGGGTCAGGCCAATCGCCGCCAGTTTGTCCGCCGAGGCTTGTACGCGGATCGCCGGACGTTGCTGGCCGGTGATGTTGATTTGTCCTACGCCGTCGATCTGACTGATCTGACGCGAGAGCAGGGTTTCCACCAGATCGCTGAGTTCAGTGCCGGGCATTTGTGTCGAGCTGACGCTGAGGATCAGCACCGGGCTGTCGGCCGGGTTGACCTTCTTCCAGGTTGGCAGCGTCGGCATGTCCTTGGGCAGTTTGCCGGCGGCGGTGTTGATCGCGGCTTGGACTTCTTGCGCGGCAGTGTCGATGCTTTTGTCGAGGGTGAATTGCAGGGTCAACAGGCTTGAGCCCAGCGCACTGCTCGAGGTCATCTGGGTCATGCCGGGGATGGCACTGAATTGCACCTCCAGCGGCGTGGCCACGGATGAAGCCATGGTATCGGGGCTGGCGCCGGGCAACTGCGCGGAGACTTGAATTGTAGGAAATTCCGCTTCCGGCAGTGGGGCGATGGGCAGGCGCGGGAAGGCAATCAAACCGACCAGCACCAGAGCGATGGTCAGCAGGATTGTGGCGACCGGGTGATCGATGCACCACGTGGAGACGCCCTTGTGCGCCTTCATGGTTTCGGCTCCGTTTGCACCACCTGCGCAGGCTCAGTCATGACTTGCACGGTGGAACCGGGTTTGAGCCGCGACTGGCCGTCGGTGACCAGCACGTCACCGGCCCTCACGCCTTTGATGATGTCCTGACCGCTGCCTTGGTAAACCATCTGCACCTGCACGGCTTCAACCTTGTCGCCATTCACGCGGTAAACGAAGTGTTGGTCGAGACCACGTTGTACGACGGTGGGTGGCACGACCAGCGCATCTTTGTCGAGGGCTGTCTGAATTTTTACCGTGACCAGCAGACCGGGCCAGAGCTTCTGGCTGGCGTTGTCGAATTCGGCTTTGGCGCGGATGGTGCCGGTGTTGGCGTTGATCTGGTTGTCGATCAGGGTCAGGTGACCTTCGCCGAGCAGGTTGCCGGTTTCACCATCGGTGTCGGCGCCGATGTAGGCCTTGACCTGTGCGCGCTGTGGATCGTTGATCAGGCCTTGCAGGGTCGGCAGCATTTGCTGGGGCAGGGAGAATTCGACGGCGATCGGGTCGATCTGGGTGACGGTGAACAAGCCGGCGGTGTCGGTCATGCGCAGGAAGTTGCCTTCGTCGACTGTACGAATACCGACGCGGCCGGTGACCGGGGAGCGGATTTGCGTGTAGGAAAGTTGTACTTGTGCGGAATCGATGGAGGCCTGGTTGCCTTGGGCGGTGGCCTTCAATTGGTTGACCAGGGCTTGTTGTTGGTCGTAGGTCTGTTTCGAGATGCCGTCGTCGACGGTGAGCAGTTTGTAGCGTTTGAGGTTGACCAGGGCGACTTGCAGTTGTGCCTGGCTTTCGCCCAGTTGAGCACGGGCCTGGTCGAGGCTGGCGCGGATGGAGCGGTCGTCGATGGTGGCCAGGAGGTCGCCTGTTTTGACGAGTTGGCCTTCTTTGACGAGGATTTTGGTGAGGATGCCGTCGATTTGTGGGCGCACTACAACGCTGTGCAGGGAGAGGACGGAGCCGATGCCGCTGGTGTAGCGGGGGACGTCTTTTTCGCTGACCGCTATGACTCGCACGGGGATTGCTGTGGGGGTGGCGAGTTTGGTCGGGGCGGGTTTCAGGGCGTACCACAGACCTGCGCCTGCGAGGACGATCAATAGGGTGGCGAGCAGGGCTTTGTTCTTTTGGATTCGCATGCGGGTCGGGCGCCGGACGGATTTTGGGCAGGGTTAGGGTCTTTATAAACTTGTTTGGGGGTCAGGAGGGTGACGGCTAGCTGTCGGCGCTGTCAGTTTCGTTGGGTACATATCCGTTGTTGCGGGTGTTGCTGATTACGGTTCCGCCCTTACGGCGGGTCACTTTTGACAAACGCCTCAAAAGTAACCAAAAACGCTTGCTCCTACGTGCGGCCCGCTCGCTGGGGCTCGGGGTTCCTTCGCTCCGGGATCGATCCGGGGGGCAGCGCCTACGGTTTGCTTCGCTGCACCTCCTCTCGCTGTGTTTGGCTGCGCCAAACGGTCGCTGCGCTCCCACCCCCGGATCAATCCCTCCACTCAGCCTTCCGACGTCGCCCGTGGATCAAGATCAAGAGCAGGCGAGCTGACACTCGGCCTATTGAGTGGTGAAGAGCGGGGCGTGGCTGGCTTTTGATTTGTGTTGTTGCTGCCCCTCACCCCAGCCCTCTCCCGAGGGAGAGGGGGCCGATTTTTGGGCTTTTCAGAATGTGTGTTCGACTCGGTATTGCACGTCGGCGTACCTCGCCCACACACCTCGATCAGTCCCCTCTCCCTCTGGGAGAGGGCTAGGGTGAGGGTTTGCTTTTTGGCTGTTTAGTTTTGTGTAATTTCAACGGAACCTTCCCACAAGGTTTTCAGGTTGTCCGTCGGACGCGCGCTCTCTAGTCTTGGCTTGTCGCCGAAAACTCGGCGATCGGGTGTGAGAACCCGGGCTAAGTATTATTCCACCTGCAGTATCGTCATAATTGCCGCCAGTTCATTGCTGCCTGCATTTCTATGGCGGCTGTGTGCGGGCGAACTTCGGTTCGGCCGGAAGTGGTGGTTCTTACCCGGTTTCTCACCCTGCACATAGCTGCCACCCAATACGTCGCGTGAGAAACGGCAATTGGTTGGCTCCGATCAGTGAGAACCGATTCCATGACTAAGCCCGTACCCGATCCCCCCTTCGAAACAACAACCCCCCTCGAAGACGCCATCCGCGCCGACGACCAGATCAAAAACCGCGAAGCCATCAAACGCGCCCTCGATTTCTACCTCAGCCCCGACCCGATAAAACCGCGCCTGCCGAGCACGATGTTCCTCGTCCACCCGAACATCGACACTGAAAGCCTGCTCGCTCACGCCTGCGAATCCCTGGCCTCGGCCAACGTGATGGCCGGCGATTTCGCCGATCAGCTCAGCCGCCCGCAACGCAGCACGGCGTTGGCTATCCAGCAGATCGTCATGCTTGCCGAATTGGCGGTAAACCGGGCACTGGATCGGGTTGATCCGCAAATGTAACTCGTCCTGATACCGCGTCATCGTTCTTCGCGAGCAAGCTCGCTCCCACCTTGAAAGGCGTCCGACCTGTGGGAGCGAGCCTGCTCGCGAAGACGTCGGATCGGGCAACACATCTCTACCGGTCAGCGTTGTTAAGCAGTCCCAAAAGGGACCGATCAGTCCCAAAAAGGGACTGACTGCTCTGCAAGCCGTTCGGCGCGCACTGCAAATCTTCAGGTGCCGAGCCATGGCGCACAGGTATACTGCGCGCCTTCGCGGCTCACTGTTCGGGCCCGACTTTTTGCTTTCCGGAGCTTTCATGACTTCCCCGACCCAACCGCCGGTTGACGACGCTATCAGCGATGTCCCGGCCGATCTGACCGACGTCAGCGAAACCAAGCCTGCGATCCCGGCGTTCAAGTTCCCGTTCAAGCCCGGCGAATTGGCGGCTGGCAAGGACTCGAATCAGCCGTGGTACAAGAACGGCGCCAAGAACGGCCACACCAAAACCCCGGGCATGGCCCCGCCGGGTACGCGTCGGTCGATGGGTAAGCGCTGAGTCAGATTTGCTTGATCGGGCGGGCCTCTTCGCTGGCAAGCCAGCTCCCACAGGTTTCTCGGGTGTTCACATCATTTGTGTACGGCACAAAACCCTGTGGGAGCGGGCTTGCTCGCGAAGGCGCCATCAGCCCCAGCGCAACTCCCGCATCAAGCCGCCCGCAACGAAATAAACGCATACGTCTGCGCCGGCTCTGTCACCACCTGAGCCCCGGCCGCCAGCACTTGCCCGGCAATGTCCTCCCCGGACACATGAAACAACCATTCACTCTGCGCCTTGTTCAGCGGTTGTTCGATCACTTGATCAATCACCGACGCGAACGCGCTCATGTTCGGCAGATACGCGGTAAAGCCGTCGCCCTTCAACGCCGTGGTACGAATCCCCAACGTCGCGCAAATGGCATCCTTGAGCCGAATGTCATCACGATCCGCCTGGCGTGAGCGCTGAATCAATTCGACCAGTTCCTGATCCACCAACTCACCGCCAACAATCAACGCCGGCCCTTGTTCCCAAGACTCTGGCGGGCAATCTTTGGCGGAGGGATTGAGCGGGATATGCGGGTTGATTTCCGCCGGATAAATGCGGCACACCAATGGTCGGCGCTCGTAGATGCGGCAGAGCTTGTCTTCGTCAAGATTCCGGCAAGGCCCGACGTTGTACGCGGCGAAGGTGATTGCCACGTGCGCAGCGGTCGCGCCGCTGCGTACCACCGCCGAGCGACGTTCGGCGTGCTCGCGTTGCTGCGTTGGCAAGCCGAGTCCGTTGCCGAGAAAGGCCTCGACCAACACGATCACTTGACCACCGTCCGCCGCCCACATGCGGGCTTCGGCCAGGGTCAGGGGGACGTGGTGGTCGGTGCAGCATTTGCCGCAGCCTACGCAGGAAAACGTTGTATTCATTGAACGGCCAGTCGCGATTCAGGGCATTAAACGGTGACGGAAAACCACCGCGCTGACCTGAATCGAAGCAAGTTGTGCGCCACTCACTGGGTTTTGGCGGGCGGGCGGATCGAGTCCCACTCGGTGACGAACGCGGTTTTCGACTGTTTGTTGTAGAGGCACAGCTCGGTGCCTTGCTGGCCTTTCATGTGTTTTTGCGGGTAGGTGCCTTGCAGCAGCACGGCGGTGTAGCCGACGCGGTCATCGAATTGCGCGGGGCTGCCCACGGGTTTTGGGGTTTTGAGACCGCTGGCTTTGGTGCAGCTGGCGAGGACGGTTTTATCGTAGGCGGCCCAGGCGTCGGGGCTTGAGGCTTGGGCCTGGGAGGCTAGGGCGGTGAGGCAGAGGAGGCTGAGGGTGAGGGCTTTCATGATTGGGCGTCCTTGGTGTGGGTGGCCAAGCTTGGAGTCTGCCTCTGCAGTTTTGTTGCTTAGGTTATCGTCAAAAGATCGCAGCCTTCGGCAGCTCCTACAGGGGATCGCGAACATCTGTAGGAGCTGCCGAAGGCTGCGATCTTTTGACTTTACAGGTCGGGCACCAATTCCCGGCGGACTACATACATCCCGACACTTTCATACAAGCGCTGCGCCCGCAGGTTGTCTTCCAGCACCTTCAAATCAACAAACCCTTCGCGCCGTTGCTGAAACACCTTGAACGCATTCACCAGCAACGCCCGGCCCAATCCTCGGCCCTGCGCCCGAGGGTGCACCACCAGATTCTTGATATAGGCACTCGTCCAGCACTGCGCCACACCGACAACCCCTTCGCCATCGCAGGCAATAAAGCACAAGGTCGGGTCGTATTCCGGATCGCGCTCAAAGCGTTGCTGCCATTCATCGAGCATCGGCACCCGGCCACCGCCCTCGCGGTAACCGAGTTGCATCAGGTGATGCACCGCTGGCGCCAGTTCTGCGCGGTATACGGAAATGTCGATGCCTGAGGGCCATTGCACATCCGGCACGACTTCAGCCAAGTCGCGCCGCATCAGAAAACAATACGTCTCGCTCAACACTCACTGCCCGTGCGCAGCGACGTGCTTGGCCGCTTCGATCAAACGCTGGGTCAGTTCCGGCGAGGAGAATTTGGTCAACACCGCATTCGCACCCGCCAGCCGCGCTTTTTCGCTGTTCATCGCGCTGTCGAGCGAGGTGTGCAGCAGCACGTAGAGGTGGGCGAAGTCCGGGGTTTCGCGCAGGGTGCGGGTGAAGGCGTAGCCGTCCATTTCGGACATTTCGATGTCGGAGACGATCAGGTTGATCTGCTGCGCCGTGCCTTGCAGGTCGAGCAGGCAGTCGATGGCTTCCTTGGCGCTGCGCGCGGTGTGGCATTGCAGGCCGAGGTTACGCAGGGTGTGCACCGATTGTTGCAGCGCGACCTGGCTGTCGTCGACCACCAGAATCCGTGCGTTACCGAGGACTTCGGCGTCTTCCATGGTCAGGTCGGTCGGCGCCATTTCGATCTGCGCCGGGGCGATGCTGTGGATGACTTTTTCGATGTCGAGCACCTGCACCAGCGTGCCGTCCACCGAGGTCACGCCGGTGATGTAAGCGCGCGGGCCGCCGGAGCCGAACGGTGGGGGTTTGATGTCGGTGGTCAGGCAGTGGACGATTTTGCTCACGGCTTGCACGTGCAGGCCCTGCTTGGAACGGCTGACGTCGGTGACAATCAGGCAGCCGCCGTCCGGGTCTTCCAGCGGTCGTTCGCCGATCGCGCGGCTGAGGTCGATCACCGACAGCGAATTACCGCGCAGCGTGGCGATGCCTTTGACGTGCGGATGTGATTCCGGGAGTTTGGTCAGTGGCGGGCAGGGGATGATTTCACTGACTTTCAGCAGGTTGATCGCCATCAGCTTGCCGCTGCGCAAGGTAAACAGCAGAAGCGAAAGTGAATCTGCGCGGGCTTTGGTGGAAGACATATAAACCTTCTGTGGAAAAAGGTGGTGGGCGAGGGTGGATCGCCAAGAACTATTGATGCCGGGTTATCGGCGTTAAGGGGTGGGGCTTTAGGTCAGTTGTCGGGTGGGGGTTGGATTCAGAGTCTGCGGTCAGATCAGAGCCCCTCACCCCAGCCCTCTCCCAGAGGGAGAGGGGGCCGATTGGGGGATATTGTAGAATTCCGCCGACCTGAACGTGCTCTGCTGAATCCACAATCGACTCAATGTTTCAGGTCGATGGATGATGCAAGACATCTCGGTCGGCTCCCTCTCCCTCCGGGAGAGGGCTGGGGTGAGGGTCTGCCTTTAGCTCTTCATCCCCAACCGCTTAGCCATCCGCCCAAGATTCGCCCGATCCAGCCCCAATTCCCGCGCCGCGCTCGCCCAGTTATCCTGATTCCGCTCCAGTGCCGCACTGATCAACCGCCGCTGATACTCCTCAGTCGCACTGCGCAAATCACCGTTAATCAACGGCGCCGTCGCGACAACATCGGCAGCCGCGGCGGCAGAGTTATCCACAACCTCACGCGGCAAATCCAGATCCGCTGCACTCAAACTCAAAATCTTCGGCCGCACCTTGCAGTTACCCAACGCCTTCAACGCACTGCGCCCAATCAAATGCTCCAGCTCGCGCACGTTGCCGGGCCAGGTATAAGCGAGCAGCGCTTCCTGCGCATCGCTGTTCAGACGCAGGCTATTAAGGCCCATGCGCGAACGGTTCTGCTCCAGAAAGAAACCGCTGAGCAACAACACATCCCGCCCACGATCATGCAGCGCCGGCACACGCAGCGGGTACACACTCATACGGTGATAGAAGTCGGCACGATAGCGACCGCTGCGTACTTCCTCGGCCAAATCGCGGTTGGTCGCGGCGATCAAACGCACGTCGACTTGATGCTCTTTATCCGAGCCCAAACGCTGCAACTGCCCGCTCTGCAACACCCGCAGCAACTTGGCCTGCACCGTCAGCGACAGTTCACCCACTTCATCGAGAAACAGCGTGCCGCCATTGGCCAGTTCAAACTTGCCACGACGGTCGCTGGTGGCGCCGGTGAACGCGCCGCGGACATGGCCGAACAATTCGCTTTCCACCAAGGTGTCCGGCAGTGCGGCGCAGTTGAGGCTGATGATCGGTTTCTCGGCGCGCGGGGAGGCGGCGTGGATCGCTTGCGCCACCAGCTCTTTGCCGACTCCGGTTTCGCCAGTGATCAGCACAGTCAGATCGCTGCCGCCGACCAGGTTGATCTCCTCCACCAAGCGTTTGAGCGCTTTGCTCTGGCCGATCATTTCGCGGTTTTGCTGACCGCTGGCTTGGCGGTACACCTCGGCGCGCTGATGCTCGTCCTCCGCGCGAATCGCCAGTCGTTCGATGCACTCGGCCGCGTTGACCGTGGCCGAGGCCAGACTGGCAAACGCTTGCAGAGCATCCAGTTCAATCGGCTCGAAACGCTCCGGATCGAGCGCGTCGAGGGTGATCAGCCCCCAGAGTTTTTCATCGACAAACAGCGGGCAGCCGAGACAGTCGTGGACTTCCAGATGTTCGTCGAGCCCATCGACCAAACCGTCATAAGGATCGGGCAAGTCGCTGTCGGCGGCGAAACGCGTTGGCCCGGCACCGGCCAGAAGGATTTCGAAGCGCGGGTGCTCGCTGACCTTAAAACGGCGGCCAAGGGTGTCGGTACTCAAACCATCGACTGCCAGCGGCACCAGCGATTCACCGTCGAGGCGCAACAACGCGGCGGCATCGCACGGCAGCAGGGCGCGCATGGCTTCGAGCAAGCGTCGATAACGCTCGCCCTCGGGCAGTTCGCGAGACAGGTCGGAGACTAATGGCAGTAGAGCGGTAAGCAGAGATTTGGCAGTCATGGTCTTGTAGTCAAAAAGACAAGATGTAGTCGCGATGACTATAAAACCCTTTGAGTCGTTATGACTACGTATTTCTCAAGCCATTGATTTATAGGGATTAAAAAGTTGGCACGGAAACTGATATGACTCAGATAACTTTTTCAAGAAGCTCAGGAGTCACTCTTATGCTTAGCGTCCAGGATCGTGCCATCGTCAAATCCACCGTGCCTCTGCTGGAAAGTGGCGGGGAAGCGCTGATCACGCACTTCTATCGCATGATGCTCTCTGAATATCCGGAAGTACGCCCTCTGTTTAATCAGGCGCACCAAGCCAGCGGCGATCAACCGCGTGCTCTGGCCAACGGGGTTTTGATGTACGCCCGCCACATTGATCAGCTTGATCAGTTGGGCGATCTGGTGGCGAAGATCATCAACAAGCATGTGGCCCTGCAGATTCTGCCGGAGCACTACCCGATTGTCGGTACCTGCCTGCTGCGGGCGATCTCTGAAGTGCTCGGTGACGAAATCGCCACCCCGGAAGTGATGAGCGCGTGGGGCGCGGCGTACGGTCAACTGGCCGACATTCTGATCGGTGCAGAAACAGCCATCTACGACGAGAAAGAACACGCAGTAGGCGGCTGGCGTGGGGCGCGCGACTTCATCGTCGCGGCCAAGGTTGAAGAGAGCGCGGAAATTATCTCGTTCTACTTCGAACCTGCCGACAAAGGCGCGATTCTGGCGGCTGAGCCGGGTCAGTATATCGGCATGAAGTTGATCCTCGATGGCGAAGAAATCCGCCGCAACTACTCGCTGTCGGCGCTGGCCAACAAAGGTCAGTACCGCATCAGCGTGAAACGTGAACCGGGTGGCCGTGCGTCGAATCACTTGCACGATCAACTGCACGTCGGCGCGAGCATTCAGCTGTTCCCGCCATCGGGCGAGTTCACCCTGACGGCCAGCGATAAACCGCTGGTGCTGATCAGTGGCGGTGTGGGTATTACGCCAACATTGGCGATGCTCGAAGCGGCGCTGGAAACCGAGCGTCCGGTGCACTTTATCCACTGCGCGCGCAATGGCGGCGTGCATGCGTTCCGCGACTGGGTCGATGGCTTGGCGGCGCGTCATCCGCAGCTCAAGCGTTTCTACTGCTACGCCGAAGACGATGGCGTTAGCCCGGCGGCGGACAAGGTCGGCATGTTGAGCCTGGAGCAATTGGGCGAGTGGTTGCCGGAACAGCGTGATGTCGATGCTTACTTCCTTGGGCCGAAGGGGTTCATGGGCGCGATCAAGCGTCACCTGAAAGCGCTGGGTGTGCCGGAGCAGCAGAGCCGTTACGAGTTCTTCGGGCCGGCTTCGGCTTTGGAATGATCTGAGACCGAGTTGTCCCCTTCGCGAGCAAGCCCGCTCCCACACTTGGAATGCATTTCAAACTGTGGGAGCGAGCTTGCTCGCGAAGGCCGTTATGCGGTCTGTATTTGTGCACCCTGTTTAAAAGGTTAATGGTTCCTTAACCGCTTTATCGTTTATTCCCCCGGTGTAGACTTGCGACAACTTTCAGCCGCACGCCGGCTGAACCATGGACATACAAGGGAAACGCGATGAGCGAGGAAACAATGCGGTTGGGACGTGAGCGGCGCTTTCTGGTGCTGTTGGGCATCATCTGCCTGGCGCTGATCGGTGGGGCGTTGTACATGCAGATCGTGCTCGGTGAAGCGCCATGCCCGCTGTGCATCTTGCAGCGTTATGCGTTGCTGCTGATTGCGATCTTCGCGTTCATCGGCGCGGCCATGCGCACGCGTCGCAGCATCACCGTGTTCGAAGTGCTGGTGGTGATTTGCGCACTGGCCGGCGCGGCTGTTGCCGGGCACCACGTGTACACGCAGTTCTATCCGGCAGTGAGCTGCGGCATCGATGTGCTGCAGCCGATTGTCGATGATCTGCCGCTGGCGAAGATCTTCCCGCTGGGCTTTCAGGTCGACGGTTTCTGCTCGACGCCGTACCCGCCGATCCTCGGCCTGTCGCTGGCGCAATGGGCGCTGGTGGCGTTCGTGCTGGTGGTGATTCTGGTGCCGCTGCTGACCTCGCGTAACCGCAAGGCACTGCGCTGAGTCAACTATTCGGCAAGTAAGCCGATACAGAAAACGCCTCGATTTGCGGATCAGTAAATCGGGGCGTTTTGCATTTCAGAGACTTTGTGAAAACACCGTGACGAACGGCAACGGAGGGTGCGACAGGTGTGCGACATGTTGTCACACGCGGTGTGTCGCAGGGCTTCGCGAGGGGCTGGATTGGCCTCCTGTTACACAAAAACATTGGTCTGTTTCGGCAATTTTCTGCTTTTAAGCACAAACGCTCGAACAGGCAGTTTTAACACGCTCTGGCAAATGGCCAGAGCCCTTGTGTTGTCGGGCTTTACGCTGATATCGACGTGGGAAAAAGCCATCAGAGCTGTCTGAACTGAGGCGTGTAGACCTACAATTTTTGGTGTTTTTGTTGAGAATCGATTTCGATAACATGCGGAACTTTTGCAAAAATGGCGATGGATTGTTGCTCGAACGGATAAAAATTATTTCGGGATAAGACATGGTGTATAGGGCGCTACCTATCTACAATCGCCCGCACTGAATTCCCGGCACTGTTCAGCCTTTATTAAGGAGGCGAGCAGGAAGTCGGGTGTCGAGTGAGTCGTTAGGCTTCCAAGACACCCAGGTGTCGGTGCCTTCCAACTTTCCGCACCAAATGGAATTGGTCTGTAACTAGGCCTTTGACCACGAATTCGAATAAGAACTCACCGCTGTCCCAGGATTTGTCGAGCGTCTGACGCGAGACGGGCGGCCCTTATTCAATCCAAAGAAAATGCCAACCCTTGGCAGGGTGAAGTGTTGGCGATCAAAACCCAACTGCATTGCGCAAGCTGCTTTAGAGGTCGTGAGATGAGTAAAAACAGGTACCCCAGATTACTAGGCCTAGTGCCGCTGCTCGGCACGTTGTTGCTGGGAGGCTGCAACATGACCTTGCTCAATCCAACGGGCCAGGTCGGCCTGGAACAGCGCAACCTGATCATCACCGCGACCCTGCTGATGCTGTTGGTCGTTGTGCCGGTTATCGTCATGACCTTCCTGTTCGCCTGGAAATACCGCGCGTCGAACAAGAACGCCGTCTACACCCCGAAATGGTCGCACTCGACCAAAATCGAAGTGGCGGTGTGGCAGCATCCCGGTTCTGATCATCATTGCCCTGGGTTACATCACTTACATCTCGACTCACGAGCTGGATCCGTATCGTCCGATCGAATCCGACGTCAAGCCTGTGACCATCGAAGTGGTCGCGCTGGACTGGAAGTGGCTGTTCATCTACCCGGAACAAGGCATCGCCACGGTCAACAAGATCGTGTTCCCGGCGCACACGCCAATCAACTTCAAGATCACCTCTGACGCTGTGATGAACTCGTTCTTCATCCCGGGGCTGGGCGGCCAGATCTACGCGATGGCGGGCATGCAGACCAAGCTGCACCTGATCGCTGACCGTAACGCTGAAATGGACGGTATCTCCGCCAACTACAGCGGCGCGGGTTTCACCGGCATGAAGTTCAAAGCTATTTCCACCACTCAGGAAGATTTCGACGCCTGGGTAAGTGAAGTCAAGAAGTCACCTAAACAGCTTGATCAAGCTGAATACGCAGCCCTTGCCAAGCCAAGCCAGAACAACCCAGTCGAGCTCTACTCCTCGGTCACGCCGAACCAGTTCCAGATCATCGTCGACAAGTACGAAGGTATGAAGCCGGGCAAGCCGCTGAAGCACGAGAAGAAAGAGAAAGAAGTGGCGGCCACGGAAATTGACTCGAGTTCGCATTCAGCTGCCGGGGCAGAGGAGTAAACGATGTTTGGTAAATTAAGTTGGGAAGCAGTCCCATTCCACGAGCCGATCGTGATGGTGACCATCGCCATGATCGCCCTCGGTGGTCTGGCGCTGTTCGCTGCAATCACCTACTTCAAGAAGTGGACGTACTTGTGGACCGAGTGGCTGACTTCGGTTGACCACAAGAAAATCGGCGTGATGTACATCATCGTCGCCATGGTCATGCTGCTGCGCGGTTTTGCCGACGCCATCATGATGCGTACCCAGTTGGCCATGGCCACCGAGGGTTCGCCTGGCTACCTGCCACCTGAACACTATGACCAGATCTTCACCGCTCACGGTGTGATCATGATCATCTTCATGGCGATGCCATTCTTCACCGGCCTGATGAACCTTGCAGTGCCGCTGCAGATCGGCGCGCGTGACGTTGCGTTCCCGTTCCTGAACTCCCTGAGCTTCTGGCTGCTGGTGTCCGGCGTTGTGCTGATCAACCTGTCCCTGGGCGTTGGCGAATTCGCCAAGACCGGTTGGGTTGCTTATCCACCGCTGTCGGGTCTGCAGTACAGCCCTGGCGTGGGCATGGACTACTACATCTGGGCGCTACAGTTATCCGGGTTAGGTACGACGTTAACCGGGGTTAACTTCCTCGCGACCGTACTGAAAATGCGTACCCCTGGCATGAAACTGATGGACATGCCGATCTTCACCTGGACCTGCACCTGGGCAAACGTTCTGATCGTGGCTTCGTTCCCGATCCTGACCGCTACCCTGGCACTGCTGACCCTTGACCGTTACATGGATTTCCACATTTTCACCAATGAACTTGGTGGCAATCCAATGATGTACGTCAACCTGTTCTGGGCGTGGGGCCACCCTGAGGTTTACATCCTGATCCTGCCGGCATTCGGCATCTTCTCGGAAGTGATCTCGGCGTTCACCGGCAAGAAACTGTTCGGCCACCACTCGATGATCTACGCCTCGGGCGCGATCTCGGTACTGGGCTTCATGGTTTGGCTGCACCACTTCTTCACCATGGGTTCGGGTGCAAGCGTCAACGCCTTCTTCGGTCTGGCGACGATGCTGATTTCCATCCCGACGGGTGTGAAGCTATTTAACTGGCTGTTCACCATCTACCAGGGCCGTCTGCGTTTCACCAGCCAGGTTCTGTGGACTTTGGGTTTCATGGTGACCTTCGCTATCGGCGGCATGACCGGCGTACTGCTGGCCATCCCGGGTGCTGACTTCGTTCTGCACAACAGCCTGTTCGTGATCGCGCACTTCCATAACGTGATCATCGGCGGTGCGGTATTCGGTTACATCGCAGGTTTCGCGTTCTACTTCCCGAAAGCGTTCGGCTTCAAGCTGCACGAAGGCTGGGGTAAAGCAGCGTTCTGGTTCTGGATCTCCGGCTTCTTCGTCGCGTTCATGCCGCTCTATGCACTGGGCTTCATGGGCATGACCCGTCGTCTGAACGCCACCACCAACCCTGAGTGGGTACCGTACCTGTACGTTGCCATGTTCGGTGCGGTGATGATCGCTGTCGGTATCGCCTGCCAACTGATTCAGCTGTACGTCAGTGTGCGTGACCGCAACAAGCCAGAGAACATTTGCGATCACGGTGACCCGTGGAATGCACACACTCTGGAATGGTCGACCTCGTCGCCTCCGCCGTTCTACAACTTCGCTGTGCTGCCAAAAGCTGACTGCATCGACCCGTTCACTGAAGCCAAGGAAGACGGTACTGCGTACCAGCGTCCGGCCAAGTACGAGCCGATTCACATGCCGAACAACACCGCCACTGGCGTGGTGATGGGCGCACTGTTGACCGTCTTCGGTTTTGCCATGATCTGGCACATCTGGTGGCTGGCCATCGCGAGCCTGGTAGGCACTGTTGTCTACTTCGTGATCCACGCTGCACGTGACGACCAGGGCTATATGGTTCCGGTTGAAACGATCGAACGTATCGAAGCCGAGCAGCACAAGCGTCTGGTCGCGGCAGGGAAAATCCCGGCCAATGCCACCCGTGTTGAAACCTCGTTGGAACAGGCTTAAACCATGTCGAATTTAGTGACCAATGCTGGACACGCCCATGGTGAACATGGGCACGATGACCATCACCACGATTCGGGCGAGATGACCGTATACGGTTTCTGGCTCTACCTGATGACCGACTGCATTTTGTTTGCGTCGATCTTCGCGGTATACGCGGTACTGGTAAACAACGTCGCCGGTGGCCCGTCGGGCCACGACATCTTCGAACTGCCATACGTGCTGGGCGAAACCGCTCTGCTGTTGTTCAGTTCGATCACCTACGGCTTCGCCATGCTGGCGTTGTACAAAGGTAAGAAGCAGCAGGTTCTGGGTTGGTTGTTCATGACCTTCCTGCTGGGCGCAGGCTTCATCGCCATGGAGATCAACGAGTTCCACCTGCTGATCTCCGAGGGCTTCGGTCCTAGCCGTTCGGGCTTCCTGTCCGCGTTCTTCACCCTGGTCGGTACCCACGGTCTGCACGTATCCGCGGGTCTGATCTGGATGGGCATCATGATGTACCAGGTCAACAAGCACGGCCTGACGGCGACCAACAAGACCCGTCTGAGCTGCCTGAGCCTGTTCTGGCACTTCCTGGACGTGGTGTGGATCTGCGTATTCACCGTTGTTTACCTGATGGGGACCCTGTAATGGCTAACGCACACTCCCATGACAGCCACGACGACGCCGGCCACGGCAGCGTCAAGTCCTACGCGATCGGCTTCATCCTGTCGGTGATCCTGACTGCGATCCCGTTTGCTCTGGTGATGTACCCGTCGTTGCCGAAGTCGATCACGCTGATGATCGTTCTGGCCTTCGCCGTGATCCAGGTGGTTGTCCACCTGGTGTACTTCCTGCACCTGGACCGCTCGGCTGCGCAACGTAACAATGTGATCGCCTTCGTGTTCGCCGCGATTGTGATCGTGCTGCTGGTTGGTCTGTCGTTGTGGATCATGTTCAGCATCCACACGTACATGATGGCGAAGTGAGGTAGACCCGATGTCGCTTAAGCACTTTATCCAAATCACCAAACCGGGGATCATTTTCGGTAACGTGCTTTCTGTGGCAGGCGGGTTCTTCCTGGCCTCGAAAGGGCATGTCGATCTGGCGGTGTTTCTGGCAGCCATGATCGGCACCTCCCTGGTTGTCGCCTCCGGTTGCGTGTTCAACAATTGCATCGACCGCGACATCGACCTGAAGATGGAACGCACCAAAAACCGCGTGCTGGTGCAGGGCTTGATCTCCCTGAAACTGGCACTGGTTTACGCGACCATCCTTGGTGTTCTCGGCGTTGCCTTGTTGTACAAGGTGGCCAACCCGTTGGCTGCCCTGTTCGCCGTAATCGGCTTCGTTATCTACGTCGGCTTCTACAGCCTGTACCTCAAGCGCAAGTCGGTTCACGGCACGCTGGTGGGCAGTCTGTCGGGCGCCATGCCGCCAGTGATCGGTTACGTTGCCGTAACCAACAGCTTCGACATGGCCGCGCTGACGCTGCTGGTGATGTTCAGCCTGTGGCAGATGCCGCATTCCTACGCCATCGCAATCTTCCGCTTCAACGATTACCTGGCCGCATCGATTCCGGTGCTGCCAGTGAAGCGCGGCATTCAAGTGGCCAAGAAGCACATCCTGCTCTACATCCTGGCGTTCCTCGTGGCGACCTTGATGCTGACCTTCAGCGGCTACGCCGGCATGAGCTACCTCGCTGTCGCCGCGGCCATGGGCATGTACTGGTTGTACATGGCCTGGACCGGCTACAAAGCGGTGGATGACACGGTCTGGGCACGCAAGCTGTTCGTGTTCTCGATCTTCACCATCACCGCGCTGAGCGTCATGATGTCCCTGGACTTCAAGGTGCCGGCGGAGCTGCTGCTGACGTATGCGCCGTAAGGTTTAAAGGTTGTATGAAAAACCCCGCACGTTGAGAGATGTGCGGGGTTTTTTTGTTTAACGGAAACGTGATTTGTTGATAGTCTGTCTATAGGCAATCTGCCTATAGTTTGGTCATGCGAACTGTCTTCTTTGAAACCACAATTTTTACTGCGAACGTTGATCATTAACTGACGGACGATGAGTATCGAGAGCTGCAGGACTTTCTGCAGGGTAATCCGCTCGCTGGCTATGTGATGCCGCGATAGAGAGTTAAAAGCACGAGGCACCCCATGAAAAAACGCGACCTGTTTGCAGAGTTGATGCAGGGCGTTGATGAGATGGCAGCTCAACGCGAAGGCAAAATTACGTTGCGTAATACAATCGTCGAGGACAAACCTGTCCCCGAGGTCGGCGCCCAGGAAATTGTCGCGCTACGGGAAAGGTTACATATGTCCCAAGCGGTTTTTGCCAAGCGAATCAGAACAAGCCCCAGCACCTTGAGAAACTGGGAGCAGGAAAAGTCGAAGCCCAATGCTCAAGCAGCCCTGTTGATTCGTTTGGTTGAGAAATTTCCAGACATGGTTGAGCGGTTGAGCGCTGTCTAGCGCGCTAAGCTCAGGTTTTAGCTAATAGCTCATTTTGTTTTCGGAGCATCAGTTATGGATTGTTGCAGACATACAGTCATGAGTTTTGAACGCTTCAAGAAAACCCCGCACATTGAGAAATGTGCGGGGTTTTTTGTTGGCTTATGGAGACTGGATGTGTGAGACCGGCCAAGGTAAGTCGATTCACTGCGGCAAGGTTAGCAATTAGAAGCTTGATAGTTATGAGAGATACATCTGAATAACTGTCATTTTTTACAGGTGTGCGCTTTTTTCTATGAGTCTAAGTTCATAGCTCACCTACAGGCGGAGTAATCATCATGGCTTTTTCGAAGTGTTCTTTTGCAAATGTCTCAGTTGGTACGAAAATCCAACTTGTTGAAAAAAGCTACGCTAAAAGTTCGGGAACATTCAAGGCCGCCACTGATTCCAGTGTGACGATTTTCTGGACTGCATATGGTAAGGATTTGACGCTCGAACATTCCAAGCTCTGGGAGGTGTTCTTGGGGGTCGATAAGTTGAAAGAAGATGGGACGGTTGTAAAAGGATTTGAGATTTTTCCTGACTATTCGTCAGCGGGTAATCCGGACTTTATAGCCGGTACCGACAAAAAATTTCATCGTTAGCTACTCATGTTTAAAAGTGCCTTTGAAAAGCTTCGTTTCTCGAGAGAGTGCGGAGCTTTTTTGCCCTGGAGGTACATACTGCGGCCTGCTGGTTAAATTTTCAGATTCGGCTCCAGCCATCGACAACCCTTCGTTATTCACTGAAGCTCAACTGTTGTAACCTGCGTTTTTTCATGCACTGATCACAAGGCTGGGCGACATGACTGAGAGGATGACCTGCGACGAACGCTTTATTGCCCTGGCACAAGAGCTGAATTACGACATCTATGGCGAGAACACGGCTGGCGGTAATTACGCGCCGCTGATTCGTCATCATGATGAGTTGTACATCAGCGGGATGGTGCCGCGCACTCACGGCAAGATTCAGTATCCCGGTCGCGTTGGGCTGGAGCTGACGCTCAAGGATGCGCAGGCGGCGGCGAGCATCAGTGCGATGCGGTGTCTGGCGCTGATTGTTGATGCGGTGGGATCGCTGGACAAGATCAAGGCGTTGTTGCGGGTCACGGTGTATGTGAAGTCGACGCCGGATTTCGTCGATTTGAGTGAAGTGGCCAATGGTGCTTCGGATGTGTTCAGCCATGTACTGGGTGATGCCGGGCGGCATACGCGGACGACGGTGGGGGTGTATCAGTTGCCGAAGAATGCGGCGATTGAAGTGGACATGATTGTGGCGTTGCATCCTGCGGTTTGAGTCTGATCTCGCGAATTGCCCTCACCCTAGCCCTCCCGAAACGTCGGACCGCCCGTAGGGAGAGGGGACTGACCGAGGTGTCTTGAGCTATTCATCGACCTGCAAGACCGTGGCGATTGTGGATTCGGCACAGCACGTTCATTTCGGCGTACTTCTACAATATCCCCCAATCGGCTCCCTCTCCCTCGGGAGAGGGCTGGGGTGAGGGGCCTCGGTGTAGGCCATCCCACTAAACCCAAGCCGAAAACCAAAAAGCCCCGCACTGAATCCCAGTGCGGGGCTTTTTCGTCAGCGCTGAAAATTACTGCGCAGCGATGCTGTACCCATCAAACGCTGTCTGCTTCTGCAGTGCAGTGATGATGTTCTTGCGGTTCACGGCCTGCTCGGCGCCGTCGTTATCAACGAAGACTTCGCTTTCCAGTTCCGCCTCTTCGCCTTCACCGACGAAGGTGAAACCGAGGAACTCCAGCGCTTCACGATCAACATTCAGACGCGAACGCGGTGTGCGCAGTGGCAGGGTCACGCTGATGCCGTCTTTGCTGATGGTGAAGATTTCGACTTCTTTCTTCTTCGCAGCCTTGCTCTTGCCGCCGCTCGGGTTGCTGATCGCCTGATGGGTCTGATTCAGCACTTTGAGGGCCAGGCCGTAAACGATTTCCTGGAACGCCGGATCGTCCTTGAAGCTGGACAGGATGCGGCCAATCGAAAACTTGCTGCTCAGGTCTTCAAGGGCGGCGAGGTCGGCGGCTTCGGCGTCTTTCAGAGCCTTGAGTTCGCCCATCAGCTCGTAAGCCTTGTCGTCGTCGAAGCTGTCGTGAGCGTGACGGATCGCGGCGCGCAGTTCGCGGATCTGGTCGCTTTCGCGGGTCGACTGGAACGCGTCCAGCACCATCTCGCTGATGATTTTGGCTTGTGGCAGGTGTTGTGAAAGATTGATGGAGTTTTCGTATTCCGCTTTGGACGATTCGGTGACTACGGATTCAGCGGTGTTGAAATCGGACATTGAAATTTCACTACTTTTTAACTTGAGTGGAGATGAGCAAGCCCGAGGGCTTTTTCAGGTCGACTAATTTAGGGGAGCGGGGCGGCGTTGTCACGGAGCAACGGGCCGGCGGTCTCAACTATTTGGCCGGGGTGTGCAGATTCATTGAACGTACCATCCATTGCTCGGCAGTTTGCTGATCCGTTGGCAGCGAAAAGCGAAACGTCGCGCCGCGCCCATTAACGTCCAGCAACTGAATGTCACGTCCATGCAATTGCAAGATGCGGTGCACGATGCGCAGACCCAAGCCGCCATCCCGTCGCGCGCCACCGATATTGAACGGGCGCAGGAACAGCCCTTCGCGCAATTCAGGCGCAATGCCTGGGCCGGTGTCGCTGACCGTAACATCGACCAAAGCGCCATGGGGTTTCAGATCGAGTTCGATTTCGCCGCCCTGTGGCGTGTGCCGCAACGCGTTATCCACCAGATTGGTCAGCACCCGTTCGATCAGCCCAAGGTCGGCGCAGACCGTTGGCAGGTTTGGCACGAACTGCGCCTTGAGCTCGACCTGTCGTGCCTCGGCCGTCAGTTCGAATTTCTGAAAGATATCCTGCACCAGATCGGTCAGAGAGAAGCGTTCGAGCACCGGTTGCACAAACCCGTGTTCCAGCCGCACCAGTTCCAGCAGCGATTGCGCCAGCCCGCCGACCTTGCGGCTCTGATCCAGCGCGATGCCCAGATAACGCCGGCGTTCTTCCGGTGACAGCGTGGCGTCCTTCAGTGACAGGGTTTCCAGATAACCGTGCAGCGAGGCCAGTGGCGTGCGCAGGTCGTGGGAAATATTCGCCACCAGTTCGCGGCGTTCCTGATCCTGACGGGTCAATGAGCGCCACTGCTCGCCGAGGCGGTTTTGCATCTGCCGGAACGCCGCGTCGAGAACGGCAATTTCATCCGGGTCGGCGGATTTATCCACAGGCGCAGTGACCGGTTGCGGTGCTCCATCGATATCAAAACGGCTGACCGTATCAGTGAGTCGCCGCAACGGTCGGGTAATCAGATTGAATGCGGTGAGACCGGCGATCAAACACAGCAGCGCGACCAGTCCGATCGACAACAGAGCAGTGTTGAGCGCGGCGCTGGTCGCCCCGCGCTCTGCGAAACGATCATGTTCTTCGCTGAGCAACACCACGTACAGATAACCGGCGGGTTTGCCGTTGACCTTCAGCGGTGCGGCGCTGAAGACTTTGCGTCCGTCCACGCTGCGCGGATCGTCGCCGAGGATCGGCAAGGGCTGGTCGTTGAGCAATTGGCGAATCGGCGCCAGATCGACCTGCTGCCGGAGTATCCGGCCTTCAGGCGCGGCGCTGCCGACAACCTTCCCCTCACCGTCGAGCAAATACACTTCGACACTCGGATTAACCAGCATCAATTGGCTGAACAGTTGGCGCACGGCACCGGGCATCAAGCCGTTGCTGTCCATCAGCACGGTGTCGTGGGCGATGTGTTGCGCCAGATCCCTCGACAACCCTTGCACCACTTCCAGTTCATGCATTTTGCTGGAGCGCACCTGCAGCCATGCCGACGTGCCGCAGCACACCAGCAGCAACACGGCGAAAACGATGGACAGGCGCTGCGTCAGGGTCAGTTTCATGGCTGCTCGGCACCGAATTTATAACCGCGACCCCACACGGTGAGGATGCGCGTCGGCTGTGCCGGATCTTTCTCGATCTTTGCCCGCAGACGATTGATATGGGTATTGACCGTGTGTTCGTAACCCTCGTGGCTGTAACCCCAAACGGCGTTAAGCAAATCCATGCGCGAGAAGACTTTGCCCGGTTGGCGGGCGAAGAAATACAGCAGGTCGAACTCCCGTGGCGTGAGATCCAGGCGCTGACCGTCGAGGCTGACGTCGCGGGTGATCGGGTCGATGCTCAGCCCATCGAGAATGAGGCTGCCGGCATCCATCTTCAGATTGCGCGCCATCGCGTCGACCCGGCGCAACAGCGCTTTGACCCGCGCCACCAGTTCCAGCATCGAAAACGGTTTGGCCAGATAGTCATCGGCGCCCAACTCCAGACCCAGAATCCGGTGCAATTCGCTGGAGCGGGCGCTGGTGATGATGATCGGTGTGTAGCGCGCCATGGCCCGGGCGCGGCGGCAGATTTCCAGACCGTCGACCCCCGGCAACATCAGGTCGAGGATCAGCGCGTCCCAGTGGCCTTGTTGCAGCAGGCGCATACCTTCGTCGCCGTCGGCGCTGTGGGTCACCTCGAATTGTTCATCCCGCAAATGCAGGCAAATCAGGTCGGCAATGTGCTGGTCGTCCTCGACCACGAGAACGCGTTTGGTCTGTTCCATGAAGCTCAATCCTTCGGCGCGATTGACGCATTGTGCGGTTTTTTCCCGTGGCGAGTTATCACGAATTCGTTAACTCCCTGTGAGGATTTGGCGATCAATCCAAGCCTAGGCTGTGTTCCATGAAGAGCACTTGGAATTTTCGGAGGCGGCCATGTTTTCACGGCGACAGATTCTGTTAGCGGGCGGCGGGCTAGGGGTTGCAGCCCTGGTCGCGGGTGTATTGCCAAAATTGTCGACCAGCGCTGCAGTGGTCAGCGCAGCGCAGGCAGATGAAATGTTTGAAGTGATGCACAGCGACAGTGAATGGCACTCGATCCTCTCCGACGAGCAATACCAGATCCTGCGCGAAGAAGGCACCGAACGCGCCTACACCAGCCCGCTGAACAACGAGCATCGGGTCGGCACTTTTGCCTGCGCCGGTTGTGATCTGGCGCTGTTTTCCTCCGCGACCAAATTCGACAGCCGCACCGGTTGGCCGAGCTTCTGGGCGCCATTGGAGCGTGCGGTGGCGGTGCGCCAGGATCGATCGTTCGGCATGTCGCGCGAAGAGGTTCACTGCCGGCGTTGCGGCGGTCACTTGGGGCATGTTTTCGATGACGGCCCGAAACCCACCGGTCTGCGTTATTGCATGAATGGCCTGGCCATGACCTTCAAAGCCGTGGCGGCGTAAGCCATGAAGCGCGGGCGATCTTCACCTCACACAGGACAAATCTATGTGGCTCTTGGTTCTCGCTTATCTCGGTGGTGTGCTGACGATCGTCAGCCCCTGCATCCTGCCGGTTCTGCCTTTTGTCTTCGCTCGCACCGGGCAGCCGTTTATCAAGAGTGGCTTGCCGCTGCTGGCGGGGATGGCGCTGACCTTCGCGCTCGTCGCCTCGTTGGCGGCGGTGGGCGGCGGTTGGGTGGTGCAAGTCAATCAGTACGGGCGCTGGCTCGCGTTGCTGTTCGTTGCGCTGTTCGGGCTGACCTTGCTCCTGCCGCGTGTGGCCGAGCGCCTGACCCGGCCCCTGGTATCGGCCGGCAGTCGTTTGTCGCAAGCCGCCGGGCAGGGCAATCGCCCGCGTCCCGGCGCTTCGTTTCTGATCGGGGTCGCCACGGGGCTGCTCTGGGCGCCTTGCGCGGGGCCAATCCTCGGCTTGATTCTGACCGGTGCCGCGCTGCAAGGGGCAAGCATCGCCACCACGCTGTTGTTGCTCGCTTACGCGGCGGGTGCCGCGACCTCATTGGCCGCAGCGCTGTTGCTGGGCGGTAAGGTTTTCGCCTTCATGAAGCGTTCGATTGGTACCGGCGAGTGGATACGTCGAGGCCTCGGCGCGTTGATGTTGGCCGGGGTGGCAGCGATCGCTTTGGGTCTTGATACCGGCATTCTCGCGCGGATATCGACCGCGTCTACCGGAGGGCTCGAGCAAGCATTGGTTGGCAAGCTTTCAGCAAAAAAACCTGATGCGAACGGCACGATGATGGCGCAAATTCCGCCGGCGGATGAGTTGGCGAACGGCAGCATGATGGCCGCCGGCGGCGCGATGAAAATGGCCGCGAAAGCACCGGGCACGTTGCCGGTTGAAGGCCAGTTGCCGCCGCTCGATGGCGCCGTGCAATGGCTCAACTCGCCGCCGCTGGATGCGCAAGCGTTGAAGGGCAAAGTTGTGCTGGTGGATTTCTGGACGTACACCTGCATCAACTGTTTGCGCACCCTGCCTTACGTCAAAGCCTGGGCGGAAAAGTATCGCGATCAGGGGCTGGTGGTGATCGGTGTACACGCGCCGGAATTCGCTTTCGAACGCGATGTAGGCAATGTCACCAAAGCCATGAAGGAATTGGGCATCAACTATCCGGTGGCCATCGATAACGACTACAAGATCTGGCGCGCTTTCAACAACGAATACTGGCCGGCGCATTACTTTGCCGACGCCCAGGGACGCATTCGTTACCACCACTTTGGTGAAGGGGACTACGCCGAATCGGAACGCGTCATTCAACAACTGTTGCGTGAAGCCGGTTCGAAAACCGTCACCGATGGCTTGATCAATGCTGACGCCAAGGGCGTGCAACTGGCCCCGGACATGAACGAAGTGCAATCGCCGGAAACCTACTTGGGCTACCAGCGCGCAGAACATTTCGTGCCCGAAACTAGCCTGCTGCCCAACAAAGTTTCCGTCTATGTCCCGCCGGCCAATCTGGCCCTGAATGACTGGAGCCTCGGCGGCCAATGGAACGTCGGCGCCGAACGCGCCACCGCCGGTGCCACGGCCAGCCGCATCGTTTACCGCTTCCATGCCCGCGACCTGCATCTGGTGCTCGGGCCGGGCGCGGATGGCAAACCGGTGCGCTTCAAAGTGTCGATTGATGGTCAGGCCCCGGGCGATGCGCATGGCGTCGATGTTTCCCCCGACGGCGCTGGCCAAGTCACCGAACAGCGTTTGTATCAGTTGGTGCGGCAGTCCGGCGGCGTGAAGGATCGAACCTTCAGCATCGAATTTCTCGACCCCGGTGTTTCCGCCTACGCGTTTACCTTCGGTTGATCAGGAGTGACAGACATGAAAACCCAATTCACATGGCGTCGTATGTTGCTGGCCGTTGCGGTCGTCGGCGTGATCGGCCAGGTCTCAGCGTTCTCCTTTGGCGGCGAAGACGCTGTGGCCATCCCGCCACCCACACTTGATGAAGTCACCCAGGCCCACAGCGAAACTGCCGTGTTTGCGGGCGGGTGTTTCTGGGGCGTTCAGGGGGTTTTTCAACACGTCAAAGGCGTGCAGAAAGCCGTTTCGGGATACGCCGGTGGCGCGGCCAACACCGCTGAATATGAGCGGGTCAGCGGCGGCGATACCGGCCACGCGGAATCGGTGCAAGTCACCTTCGATCCGACGCAGGTCAGCTACGGCGACCTGTTGCAGATCTACTTCTCGGTGGCCCACAACCCGACCGAACTCAACCGTCAGGGCCCGGACAGCGGCACGCAATACCGCTCGGCGCTGTTCCCGATCAATGCCGATCAGCAGAAGGTCGCACAGGCCTACATCACGCAACTCGATGCGGCCCATGCCTTCAGCAAACCGATCGTCACCAAACTGGAAAGCTACAACGGCTTTTACCCGGCAGAGGACTATCACCAGGACTTCCTGACCGAACATCCGAGCTATCCGTACATCGCGATCAACGACATGCCGAAAGTGGCGAATTTGAAGCAAATGTTTGCGGAGCGTTATCAGGAAAAACCGGTGTTGGTGAAGGGCGGGTCGTGACTAGCGGGAATGGATGCGTCTGCGTCACGGATGACGCAGGGGCGTTTGGCAGATTACAAATCCCACCCATACCATTTGTGGCTTCTTTTCAGGTATTCAGTACCGGGAGCAAGGTTGAGCGGGTTAGGCATGTTCAGCGATCTTCCGTGAAGACGAGTTGAAAGGTTGTGGTCGCTCTCGGTGTAAGGACCATCTTCTTCTGCCATGTCGGTATAAATCACCTTCAAATCCAGGCCAAAGGTGATAATCCCTCGATCAAATAGCTTGTGATGATTTGAGTTCAACAAAACGCCGTTCCGAACATCAAGCCTTTCTTCTTCAGTGCATTGGTTCCAAGGCATGATGTGACAAGCTTCTAACACTTGTGTAAACGTCGTGTCAGTCAATGCGCATTGATATCCATAGGCTTTGAGCAATGTCGTTCTGAAGAGGCGCTGAATTTTCCCTCTGACCTTGACCATCGAGTAGATCTCACCTGCACTAGAGGGCTTTCGTAAAAGCTCATCAGCCAATTGGTCTCCTGTAACACCTAATGTTGCGTATCCAAACGGATTTTCTTGTGTCGACCATTGAAAGCGCTGAACTTCTGCTCGCTGTTGTGCGATCAACCGAGGATCGTGAGCAACACATCCTTGTCCAGGTGTTTTGGTAGTGCTATTGACCACAACCATGGTTAGTGGCGGTAAGTCGTTCTCCAGGCAGTAATCTTGAATCTCTAATAGAACGTACCGACATGCTCGATGGTGGATACCGAGTTCCGCACCCAATTGTCCGTAAGTGAGATTCGTACCCTGCACGGCGTGCTGAATCAAAATTGGCCAAGCACGCGCAGCTCGCTCTTCTTGATTGATCTTCATGTGCCACTCCCTGTGTTTTTACATTCGAGACAGGATGATGGCATATTGAAACTCATCACGGTATCGATCACCTGCTCGATGCCATCGGTGGTTCAGGGAGAGCTGAAATGGATTTTGTGGCTATTGACGTTGAGACAGCTAACGCCGACATGGCTTCGATTTGCCAAATAGGTATCGCGTGCTTTCAAGGCGGAGTACTTACCGAAGAATGGCAAACGCTTGTCAATCCTGAGGATTACTTCAGTGATATCAACATTGGGATTCATGGAATCGATGAGTCCGATGTGATGAATTCGCCAACATTCGTAGAGATCTTTGAACAACTGAGGAATTATCTCAGCGGCAGGATCTGTGTGTGTCATACGCATTTTGACCGTATTTCACTCGATAGGGCTTTCAGTAAGCACGCCTTACCGCGGATCGATATCAACTGGGTGGATTCGGCGCGAGTAGCCCGAAGAAGCTGGACGCAGTTTTCAAACAAGGGTTACGGGTTGGCAAACGTCGCAGCGCATATTGGTTATAGTTTTAAACACCACGATGCACTCGAGGATGCCAAAGCTGCCGGATATATTCTGCTGGCTGCTGTGAAAGCTACCGGGATAGAAGTCTCTGAGTGGGGGCAACGAATTCGCCTGCCGTTATTTATTGGGCCTGAGACCGTACAGAATCCAGACGGGTTATTGTTGGGTGAGGTGATCTGCTTTACAGGAAGCATGAGCCTTGTCAGGAAAGAAGCTGAAGCAATGGCTTTGAGTTGTGGGTGTGCAGTTGCTAGCGGTGTAACGCAGAAGACAACGCTCTTGGTTGTCGGTGATCAGGATGTGATCCGGTTAGCCGGGAAAGACAAAAGCGCCAAGCATCTAAAGGCGGAGCAGCTTATCTTGAGTGGTCAGAGCATCCGGATACTGAGAGAAAGTGATTTTACCGCTTTGATAGAGCGCGCGAGTCAGTAACGAATGCGTGGTCGCTCCATCGCAATCACTGACGTTTCAAACCCCAGACTGGCAAAGAACGCTTCAGCCCCGTCACGCCCGGCGCGCAGTACCCAGGTGATGTCGGGGTTGTCGCCCATCACATGTTCAACCAGCGCTCGACCCACACCTTCTCGCCGATGGTGGTCATCAACGACCACCATCGACAGGTAGCCGTTGGATAAACCGTCGGTGATGCCCCGGGCGAAACCAATAATTTGCGCATATTTCAGTGCGACTGCCGTTCGCTGTGAGTTACAGATCAGTTGGGCAAAATATTCAGGTGAGCCGACGCGATGTCCCCAGCCATGCTGTTGCAGAAACAGCCGCACTGATTCGATTTCGCCGGGATGCAAATCGCGCACGTTCAATGTGTTTTCCATTTCAGATTACGTCCTTGTTCGTCGTTGTTTCGAGAGTAGTTGAAGCACGCGCGGAGTCAGGATTTCCCCCACATGCGCATGGCAAATTCAACGAACCGGCGCAGCTTCGGCAGTCGATAGCGATCCTGCGCATACAGCAAATGCATCGGCCTGCTCGGTGCATGGTAATCAGGGATGACCTTGACCAGTTTGCCTTCACGCAGATCCTGCTCGACCAGCGCATCCGGCAGCATGACGATGCCCATGCCGTTGCGCGCTGCCTGATGCAAACCGGCGGAGCTGTTGATCAGCATCGGCCCGCTGACGTCGACCATGATTTCCCCGTCCGGGCCGCTGAGGCGCCAGCGTTTTTCCACCGATTGCCAGTCATCGCCGGCCGGATAGGCGAACGACAGGCAGTCGTGCTGCTGCAACTCTTCAGGCGTTTTCGGCATGCCGCGTCGCGCCACGTATTGCGGGGATGCGCACACGGTCAGGGTGTAATCGATCAAGGGCCGGGCGATCAGGTTCGACTCTTCGAAATTGCCCAGTCGAAATGCCACGTCGAGACCGCTTTCCAGCAAGTCCGGGCGGCCATTGGTCAGCACCACATCGAGTTTTACTTGTGGGTACAGCAGCGAATACTCGCTGAGCGCTGGCGCCAGACGTTCGACACCAAAAGTCAGCGGCGCGGTGATGCGCAACATGCCACGCGGTTGATCGAGGGCTTGTTCGGCCAGGGCTTCAGAATCGGCGACCAGTCCCAGTACTTCCAGGCAGCGCTGGTAATAAACGCTGCCAAACTCGGTCAGCCGCTGGCGGCGAGTGGTGCGTTGCAGCAGTTGCACGCCCAGCCGTTGCTCCAGCGCGCGCAGGTGATTGCCGACCATCGTCGTCGACATGTCGCACTGCAATGCGGCCGCCGTCATGCTCCCGGCTTCGACGACTTTGACGTAGACGCTCATCGACTGGAATAAATCCATTATCAAGTCCTGCTTTTAAATGATCGAAGTTTTTCCGAGTTTATCCAGTTCAAGTGGCTAACCATACTCCCATCACACCGACCTGCACTGGAGTTTAAAGTCATGACTGCCGCCCTGATGAACACTTACCAACCGCTGGCCCTGAGTTTTATTAAAGGCTTGGGTACCCGACTGTGGGATCAGGCGGGGCGCGAGTATCTGGACGCGGTTGCCGGGGTGGCCGTGACCAATGTCGGTCACTCGCATCCACGGATCGTTGCGGCGATCAGCGAGCAGGCGGGATTGCTGCTGCACACCTCCAATCTCTACAGCATCGACTGGCAGCAACAACTGGCAAAGCGGCTGACTGAGTTGTCGGGAATGCAGCGCGCGTTCTTCAACAACTCCGGCGCCGAAGCCAATGAAACCGCGCTGAAACTGGCGCGCCTTTATGGCTGGCGCAAAGGCATCGAACAGCCGTTGGTGGTGGTGATGGCCAACGCCTTTCATGGCCGCACGCTTGGCACGTTGTCAGCCAGTGATGGCCCGGCGGTACGGTTGGGTTTCAATGAGCTGCCGGGGGATTTCGTCAAAGTGCCGTTCGGCGATCTCGACGCGTTGGAGCACGTGCGGCAGAAGCACGGCGAGCGCATCGTTGCGATTCTGGTCGAACCGATTCAGGGCGAGAGCGGCGTACAACTGGCACCGCCCGGTTACCTGAAAGCTTTACGTGAGGTGTGCAATCGTCAGGCGTGGTTGCTGATGCTCGATGAAATCCAGACCGGCATCGGTCGCACCGGGCGCTGGTTTGCGTTCCAGCACGAAGGCATCGTTCCGGACGTGATGACACTGGCGAAAGGACTGGGCAATGGCGTGCCGATCGGCGCGTGTCTGGCACGGGGCAGGGCGGCGGATCTGTTCACGCCGGGCAGCCATGGCAGCACGTTCGGCGGTAATCCGCTGGCCTGCCGCGTGGGTTGCACGGTGCTGGATATCATCGAAGAACAGGACTTGCTGGAGAACGCGCGGTTGCAGGGTGAACGTCTGCTGACGCGGCTGCGTGCTGAACTGGCGGACAATCCCAATGTGCTGGCGATTCGTGGCTTGGGATTGATGATCGGTATCGAGTTGAAGCAACCGGTGCGTGATCTGACGCTGATCGCGGCGCGGGATCATGGATTGCTGATCAACGTCACGCGTGGCAAGACGATACGACTGCTGCCACCGCTGACGATTGATGAGCGGGAGGTGGAGATGATTGTCAGGGGGATTGGACGGGTATTGGCCGCCGACTGATTACTGTGGGAGCGAGCCTGCTCGCGAAAGCGTCATCTCAGTCGACATGTATGTTGAATGGTCGGACGCCTTCGCGAGCAGGCTCGCTCCCACATTTGAAATCAGTAGGGCCTCAGTCCGGATAATCCGTCATATCCGGCGCCAGCATCCGCGTCTTCACCTTTCCGTTCGAGTTGTGCTGAAAAATCTCTCGCGGTTGCCCCTGTTCGTTGAAAAACACCTGGCCGATTCCCGCCGAATTCCACAAGCGTTCCCCAGCCTCTGCATGTTCAGGCGTGTACGGAACAATGCGCATCAGCCGGCGTTTGGTGAACCAGTTCAGCGGTGAGCGCGGCGAGTAGAGCCAGCGATTGAGGCGGTCGAACCATTCCAGCAAGGTCGGCGGAAACTCGTTTTTGATCCCGCTGCTGGTGATCTGCCAGATCCGTGGGCCGGCCTTGCGGTGTCGGATAAGGACTTCGTAGACGAAGGAATAATGCACATCGCCGGACAGCACCACGTAGTTACCGGGTGTACGCGAGTGTCGGAAAATGTTGAGGATCACCTGTGCCGCGCCGCGATGGGCCATCCAGTTTTCAGCGTCGACCAGCAGCGGAAAACCGCACCAACTGAAGACTTTTTGCACGGTTTCGATCAGTTTGACGCCGAAGATCGGTGCCGGTGAAACGATGATCGCCGACGGGTGATCGAGCAGTTCCTGTTGCAGTTCGCTCAAGGCCTCCCAGTCGAGAAGTCCCGACGGTTGCTTGAGCGCCATCTCGCTGCGCCAGCGTCGGGTGCGAGTGTCGATGACCACCAGCGCGGGACTGCTCGGCAGCACGAAATGCCAGTGCTGAAAGCGCAGCAGATCATCGATCAGCGCGTCCTGCATCGGGCTGTCGAGGTATTGATCGTCGCCGCTGGCGCTCAAACCTTGAGTTTTCTTCAGCAGATCGTTGAAGGCGTCCGGGTTATTGCCCCAGCCTTGGCACAACATATAAGCGATCAAAGCGTTGCCGATGATGCGTTTGGAGAACGGATGGCCGTAGGCCGTTTCCTCCCATTGCGCGGACAGATTCCAGTCATCGGTGATGTCGTGATCGTCGAAAATCATCAGGCTCGGCAGATGCGCGAGCGCCCGGGCGACGTTGCCCAGACCTGCTGTGAAGGCATCGATCCGCGTTTGTTCGAGGGCATAGCGCTTGAGGCGTTCGGGCGTGAGTGCTGGCGCTTGCGGATCAACCAGTGCCCACGCGGTTGGTGACCACACCAGCAAGTACATCGCCATGACTTCGGCGAACGTCACCAGGTGATTGTCAGCGCTACTGCTGGTGAAAATCGGCTTACGTGCGCCGCCGAAAAATCGCTCACGCAAAGTCTCGTTGCTCTCCAGCGCCGGTAACAAATCCGCGCGGTGGTAGTAGCTCGCCGGGTGTTCGTAGAGCTTGGCACTGTCGCTGACCACGGCGCCTTCGAGGTGCTCGTCGAACAGGCCGAGACGTGTAATCAATGCATGAATCGCGCGCAGCATTGGCCCGGCGACGTCGTCGGCGTAGACCTGATCGCCGCTCATCATCAACAGCGCCGGGCGTTGTTGCGGGTCGGTTTCGCTGGCCAGCAGTTTGTCGACGCAGAGCAAACCATCCGCCGCCGGGTGATGCGGTTTGCGGCAGGAGCCATGCAGCAACTGATCGATCCGCGAACGCACAACAAGGTTCGGGCTCGTCGCAGTGCCATACAACAGATGCGGCGCCCAATCGGCGATGCCGTGGGTGTCGTCAATCAGCAGGTCGTAGTCAATGCGGGTGTCGCAGGGCAGGGCGTTTTCCAGCGTGACATCGATGAGATGGACAAACGCCTGACGGCCTACGGGAATGACGGTGCATTTCGCCGCATCGAGAGGAATCTCTCCTACACCTTGCAGGCGCAAGGTCAGAGACAGTTGGCGCGTGCCGACCAGCCACAACACCAGCCGAGTCGGTTCCAGCCGTCGCAGCAGCGGGCCGGCCAAAACAGGTGGCAGCGGGGTCAGGTCATCAAGGGTTGCGGACATCCGGGGACAAAGCTCAAGGCGCACAGGTCGGCGATGATAGCGCAGCCGGCGCCTTGAACCCTTAAGTGAGGCTTAAGAGTCGGTTTTCTGTAGCTTCAGCGCCAACAGCTGCCACTCGCCGGACGACGCCTGTTCTTGCACCGAGCAGTCGAAACGGTAGGTGACATCGTCGCCGTTCATGTTGCGCGCGGTGACGCTGTTGCTGAAGGTGTACACCTGATTCTTGAAGCGCTGGGTGGTGATCGCTTTGCTGTCGGCAAAACGCGCCGAGGCCGGGAAGCGCAAGGTGCTGGTCACCAGCGGACTGCACATGACATAGGCGAGCATCGACTTGTCGCTGTCAGCGTCATGCCCGAGTGTTTTGCTCAGCGCGGTCAGGGCTTTGCGTCCCTGCTCGTCACTTTGATCCAGTACGGTTTTTTCCGAGATCGACGTCGGCGCGCGGCTGGCGTAGTTCGGCAGCAGCGCAGAATCCGGCGGCGATGGCGTGTTGTCCGGTTCAATGGCGGCGAAGTTCGGCGCGTTTTCGAGCGGAGCAGGTGCCGCCGCTGATTCGGATTCAGGCAGCAAAGAGGTCGGTTGGACGTTCTGCGCGACGGTGTTTTCGACCGGCGCCTGTTCAGCGCTGTGCCTGGATGGCAGCAGCGACAGCGTGATCGACAGCACCACCAAGCCGACAATGAAGCCGCCCGCAGCGCCGACGATATTGCCGTAGAACAGATTCCAGCTGCCGCGGTTCTTTACCACCCAGCGCCACATGAAACCCCAGGCGGCGATGAACGCCAGAAAACGCAGAAACTCCATTCGATCCTTTCCTTAACCTGCAAAAAGCTTGGATCAGCGCGTGTTGAGACAGCGCGCTGTAGATGGACGGCAAGATATCAAAATCGACGTCTGGCGCCACGAACACATTCACCGACTGCTCAAACGAACGCTACGTCAGGGCGAAAAACGCCAGTGTAGTGATGCCCGCCGCAGTGCCGCAGAGGGCAGCCAAAAGCTGACGTGCGATTGGGGGTTCAACTTGCGAGCGGCGGGCGACCCACATCCATACGCCGATGAGCGCACCGGCAGTCGCCATCATTTCCATCAGGGTGCCGATGACGCCGGGCACCGGTGGCCGCGCTGAACCGAACAGTCCTGCACACAGTTGCGCACTGGTCAGGCCAACGATCAGCCCACTGATAGCGCCCAACACATTGGCAAGCAACAGATTCCAAGTCCCACGGACTTTGACCACCCACACCCACATCGCTGGCCAAACCACAAAGAACACCAACACATCCATCGAATTTCTCTCCTGAAATCAGTGCGGGTCGAAGCGCTCGATGCCCCAACCGACAGTGGACGGCAAGATAGCAAAATAGTAGCGTCGCGCCACGCTGGTCATCCTGGTAAAGGCTTTCCGGAAGATATTTTTTGCACTAGAAGCGCGTCACTGATACGAAGCACGACCAGGATGTTTTCTCGAACAGAAGGATGGACAGATGATCGACTTCAACAACAAAGGCTTCTTCAAGCTCAAGCAAAACGATGAGTACGCGCAACGCGTGACCGAACTATTGCTTGATGGGGAAGAGGTCATCGATTCGTACAAGTCGATGCGCGATGGCGTGGTGTTTACCAACAAACGCATCATCGCCGTCAATGTTCAAGGCATCACCGGCAGCAAGAAAGACTTCACGTCGCTGCCGTATAAAAACATCGTCGCGTATTCCGTGGAAACGTCGGGAACGTTCGATCTGGACTCGGAGCTGGAGATTTACTTTTCGTCGCTGGGGAAAGTGAAATTCGAATTCACCGGGAAGACCTCGATGGTGGAGATTTCGAAGTACATCTCCAAGTACCTGTTCTAAAGAATGTCTTTGAGATAACCCTTCAGCGCGAGGAGCGGCGGATCAAGCTGCTCCAGCGACTGCGCCTGCCTGAGATCGGCTGACAACTTGTGCAGCTCGCGCCCCAACGGTTTCTCGACGCCGCCCAATGCATCCAGCGCCAGGGCGAGGCACTCATTCATCTTCAATTGAATAGTCTCGACATCGCCACGTTTCACCAACAACTCGAAAATATCTCGCTGGTAGTCACCCATGACCATGTCATCGCGCAGGATCGGGCTCAGGCCTTCTTCCTCGTACGCGAGTTTCAGGGAGAACAGGGCGACTGTTTCCAGTGACGTTTCCATGGTGATGATCCTTGGGGTTTTCGTCGGTCGAGAAGCTGAAGGTCAAAAGATCGCAGCCTGCGGCAGCTCCTGCAGGGGCAGGGGCTTTATTGCAGGCGAAAAAAAAGGCCTTGCTAAGCAAGACCTTTCTTAATTTTGGTGCCCCGAGGGAGACTATCGGGTTCCATATATTACGTGGCTTGCAGCTCGATTATGCAGTCAGGGATACACGCTGGGATACACGGTGCCCACTACTGGGCTCTTTCAGTGAAGTAGCATCCGTACGGTGATTATGTCCTATCCAGCCGCGATGCTGGTAGTGTGCAGTCCGATGGACGGTCGGTCTGTCCGCAGGCACTAATTCACGTGAGCAAAAAATCCGCTTCGCAACATAGCATAACCTTCGATCCTGCCGCTTCTGTAACGCCTGACTTGTAATCAGTAGATTCCGGGTTCGACTCCTAGTGCCGGCACCATACGAATCAACAACTTAGGCTTACCGAAAGGTGGGCTTTTTTTGTTTTCTATGTTTAGTTCCTGATTTGGTCACAGCTTCTCAGTTTATTGAAGCTGACGGGAGTCATGGATTCGAAAGGCCATAGGCGGTCGCACGCGAGTTATGCAGCGACTCCAACAGCAGCTGAACACAGGAAAAACGATTGGGTGGGGCGCAGGAACTGATTGGTATAGCCCTTCAGACAGGGCTATAGGCCTTTGCTTCCGGTATTTAAAGCTCAGGTTTGAGGCCACTTTTCTTAGCAAAGAAAACCAGCAGTACTTCTATGATTTTCGCCTCAATGGCGTTGAAGATCACTTTTTGCCCCTTGCTGGCCCGCTTCAACTTGCGGCGAAGACGAAGGATAAGGCCGGTTAGAACAACACCAGCCAAGCCAGCCAAGCCGACTCCAACCGGGTACATAATCGGGGTTGCAGAAATGATGCCTGCAGACATCAACCAACCAGTGATGCCAGTAGCGCCTACGGTTGTACCGAAATAGCCAGCGCTACCGATGATCGCTGTCGCTATGCCAGAAGCAGACAAGGTGCCAACGCCAAAAAGAGCTCCTGATCCGAGCAGCAATGACGAGGTAGCAGCGGAGCTCAGATAGGTACCAGCAACATATCCGCCCGCGCTGGAGACGATCAGGCCACCAGCGGCATGGGGCACAAGGGAGCCGCCTGCTGCCAGAGCGGAGATGATCGGAATTAATGGTAAAGCCATACTTCGAAGCCTCTACTCTTTACCCAATTGTCACTGAATGAGAGCAAAAGGATGGCTCTTGCAATCTAATACAGAGCTTCCCCCGCGCAGTTGGTGACGACTGCCCACCCTTCGTGTGAGCCAGTAACTGGGCGTAAGCAGTCATCACGGAACGTCTGCACAGAACCGCTTTCTGTCCATCGCGAGAGGCAGAAATCGGCCAGAAGCGGACGTATGCAACGCGAGCCTGGTTGTCCCCTACACTTCCTTGTGAGAAATTGAGGTGAAGCTAATCCATCAAGGAAGATCATGGACATTCGATCGACGGAAACAGAAGACTGGATGCTATTGAGGAAAGTCCGACTCGCCGCACTTTTGGACACGCCAACGGCATTTGGTGTCAGTTATCAAACTGCCGCCGCTTACACTGACGAGCAGTGGAAAGTAAGAGCCTCATCATCCGGAACAGCATTTTGGCTGGCATTCGAGAAAGCCAGGCCTGTCGGAATGATTGGTGCCGCAGTCAGTAGCACGCACCGCTTTAACTTGATCGGGATGTGGGTTGAACCTGCTGCACGGGGCTCTGGTGTGGCAACTCAGCTGGTAGAAGTCGTGAAAGCTCGCGCTATCGCGGAAGGATTTGATCGCGTTTTTCTCGATGTATCACCCGACAATGCCAGAGCCTCGAACTTCTATCTCAAGCAGGATTTTGCTTTCATGGATGAATGGGAGCCGTTAGAAAGTCATCCGCATATTACGGTGCAGACGATGCTCTGGATAAGAAGCTGATTCCGCGAGTTTTCTATTACCCGAATGTCCATTACGGGTCGTTTTTTGCCTTTCGTGACCGGCTGAAAACGACCCAAAGCGGGTTAGATAGTGAGCCGAATCTTCATCAAGCTTATGCGCTCATTCAGCGACAGTGATGCAGAAAAGCAAATCGGAATGCGTCCCTGTTTTTTGGCTTTCATGCATTTTTTGCGATTCGCAGATCGAGGCTTTTGCCAAGCGATACGCTTCTGATGTAGGGAATGCTGAATCATGGGTGAGACCTTGGTGCGCGCTGGAATGGCCGAGTCTGCCATCCGCAAAGCGTATCCATCCCTCCCAACCCAGCAGGGTAGTGCCATTGGACTCAAAAATTTGAAGCGCTGTGATCGCATCAGAATAGGAAAGAACCAACTCCTTATCGGACGCAGATAATCGTTGTAGCTCGGTCAGCGTCATCATGATTCCTTTTTTTTGTATTCGATATTGCTCGAAGAAGTTAGATGATAGGCCGCGTAATCTGTTGCGAGTTACAGAACCAAGTTAACCGAGGAAGGTTTGAAGGTCTGTCTTTTGCGCTCGATGAGTGTCCGCTTCTGGCCGGAAGTTGACGGTCATGAGCGGCAGCTAACGGCCATTAGCTGCCATTCGTGATAGGTAGCAATCGACCCAGATCGGTTATTCGCTAGTTAAAAAAAAGGTCGATTGTAAGTAGGAAATACAGAATGGGACGTGCCGAGTGTATTCAGAACGCTGCATCGTGAGCATCCATAGCTTCCGTCAAGCTCCGATACCCATCGTTCCGATCAAGCGGCGAAACCTCAATGAATAGCTCAATCAACTGACTATCAAGAAAGGTTTGATTCGAGGCGTCCAATGGCAGGTTAAAAAAATCAGCGCTTTGGACTGTGTACAGAGAGGTTTGAAAATTAAAAAAACAGACGTATCTCATTGCCGCCGATTCGCTGAGTCGGCGCCATGTGATGATTTGCTGATAGGTGTCTCCAAGAAGGCCCGTGGTCATTCGATCTCTCACTATGCAGGAACGCAGCATATGAAGGTATAGCAGTTACGTGGCTCTTTGCTCTGGCACGATAAGTCTATAAATCTTGAGCACCGATGGCTGTCTCTGGCTGTGGTTGTCTAGGCTTTAATTACCGCTTCCGGCCAATAGCGGCCTGTCGAGAGCCAGCGGGTACTGACCTAGTCCCAACCCTTTAGCTTTTTAGCCGCAGTGCCGAACTGACCCAACTGATAGATCGCTGCACTCTTGAACGAAAACTCGAATGGCTTGAATGGCTCAGCAAGCATTTCATCTAGGTACTTGCGTGGTGCAACGCCGGTAGTGACGTGCGGGCTGAAATGTTCGCCAGACGCCTTTGGCACAAACGCCGAAACGTACTGAATCAGCATGGGGTCGATAACAGGGTCATCAGGCGTGGTGACAAACGCTGTTGAATCGCCGTTCTCCACAGCGAACGGCTTTACTGCCGCAATCACCGCTTCTTGGAGCGTCAGTAGTTCTGGAGTGGGTTTGGCAACGATCCCGGCAAGCCCAATTTCATTGCTTGGAATGTAGTAGTACTTGAATGCCGTCAGCTTGATGTCGCTCAAGCGGGCATTCTCCAGCACCTTTCCGACGGCGGCATAAACATTATTCAGCTCACTACTACGAACAAAGCGCTGCACCAGAGTGATATGCGGACGATGGCTTGCATCCAAAGCAAAACCTTTCGGAAAAGCCTTGAGTAGTCGAGCATTGTTGGCTTCTGCATGTGTAAGCATTGCCGCGTCGGGCTCAAGCAAGACATCGATTGCCGTCACAGGAGCAGCTTCCTGCTGTGCTAAGGCGTAAGGGGCAATAACAAAAAATAGCAGCGTGAAGAGCGTGGTAGCTACGGAGCGTTTCATAGGTGAACTCCTGACGGTCGATGCAAAGTCACCTCATACTAGATCAGCGATGCCTCTTTTTCAGGGCGGTCACCGGTGACACTTTCGGCCAGAGGCAGACCATCAACTTTAGAGCAATACTTTCAAGGACAGGACACCACAGTACATGAGTGTATTGCACACAATTGTCTGAGCAAATAGAAATCCCAAACCTGCCCCGAGCAAACCGAAACATGCCAAAATCCACGGCAAAGTGGCCCTAACTCTATACTTCAGAAGCCATGCAGACACGCCAGCGCCAATCAACATGCCTGGTGACGAAAAAAAAGCGCTAGGAAAACAAGCCCACCGTCACGGCCCGCGTTGAAGGTTATTCTTAGGTAAACCATTACTGCTATCATTGCTGCGATAGAGGCTCCAGTCAAAAATAACGCTGGCACTCTTAAAGACACACCTAAAGTAATCACAGCGATAGGCAGAGCCATTACGATCCAAACGCCGACGTTTAGTGAGCTGACCCCTTCCGACATATAGAGAAAGAGAGGCGCTGTCACCAGAATTGAATACGTCAGATCATCTCTACGACTGATTACCATCCGTTCGCCTCGCGGGAGCACTGTACTGATTGGGCGAGTATAGACATCTGTTAAGACTTGCGGACAACGGCCCAGAGTCTGTAAAAAAGCGACCGCCATTTTTGAGTGTGCGGTGCTACGTAAAGTCTGCTGGTGCATGTGTAATCAGCAGACCAAAATTTTGCGTAGGAGCGAGATTTTTGTTCCAGCCCAAACTGCTAAAATCGTTCTAAAAGTTTGTTACGCTGCCTCGGCCCAAGCAGTTGATCAGACCTGTCTAGGAAATTTTTGGAAATTTACTCAAAAGATTAAGAGCATAGTCTACAGAATAACAGTGGAAACCAGTTAGCCCCAAAAAAATAGATGTTTTCAGTCATCGTCTTTTTTTCCATACATTGCACCAATAAGCTAAACAAGCACCCAAAGCGAACAAAATCAGTATGACGTCGATCTGAGCATTTTTAGCCCTTTGCGTTTCGACTTTAAGGGTTTCACATTCTGACGCGGTCGAGCATTTCGCTATGCATCGTTGGATGTCATCAACGTAACAGTCGAGTAATTGATCCTTGATAAAGTACAGCTCTATCTCGTGCCCCCTCGCCACATGCAATAGACTGGAGGCTTGCGTAAACAAATCATGTAACTTTACAAATTTTCCATTATTTGCATCCTGAAATATTAGTTGCCCTTCCGTAAATCCTCCTCGCCTTTCCCGTTTAGGGCTTGCGTGTGCCAATGTGCCTCGCATAGATTTAACATCTGCGCCTTCATAACCAAAAGCTTCAGGTTGGTCGCGGAAAAACAGTATAAAAATAATCAGTGCGCCCCCAGCCGCATATAGTAGGGTCAGCATGAAAAACTTCCTGTCTTGTGTCGGCACCCGACACCTCCGTAATCCGTGCTATCAGCTTAACCGCTAGCAGGCCCACACTCCGTGCGTGCATCCGCTCTCCCGCCTTTTTAGGATAGATGAGTAGCGCGACTTGTAATGAAAAAAAGATAAAGCAGTGATGCGATTTCCGATTATTTACCGATACAAGCGTCTACGCTCGATCAAATTTTTCCGGTAACGCCTCTGGTCAGATGCCCGCATTTGGCCGCTTGCTGCCGACCTCTTTCGGCCAAAAGCAGACGATAACGGCTTACCAATGACCTTCGCTGTTGCTGGTACTGATCGGTCATCAGATGAATGGTCAACGAAATTACCGCATGTAGGCTGTGTTGGGACTAGCGTTGTAAATCCGCACTGCCAACCCGGCACTCCTATAGCGGTGACATACCATGCAAAAGATCGACATGAAGCTGATCAACACTGCAGTAACAGGCGTAACAGGACTTGTTCTACTCATCGGGCTTAGCATGCCAATAGCAGCGAATGCCGATGAGGCATACGCAAAAACGTTGCTCAAGAAGATGTCCGACTATATGTCAGCCCAGAAAAGCCTGTCGTTCAATTACGACACGATCCTCGAAGTCGTGAGCAAAGATCAGCAGCGACTGGCCTTGGCGGGCTCCGGCTCGGTTGTGATGAACCGTCCTGACAAGCTGCGTAATACGCGTTCCAGTGGGTTTGCCGACGTTGAGATGCTATTTGACGGCAAGACGCTGACCTTGATTGGCAAAGGTCAAAACATTTACACGCAACTGGAAGTACCAGGCACGCTCGATCATTTACTCGATGTGCTCAGAGACAAGTACAACCGGCCAATGCCCGGTGCCGACCTCTTCATGTCAAACCCCCAAGAACAACTCATGGCAGGCGTGAACGACATCAAGGATCTGGGCAGTGGGGTGATCGGGGGAGTGGAGTGCGATCATTTGGCATTCCGGAAAAAGGAAGTGGATTGGCAGATATGGATCGCCCAAGGCGATAAGCCATACCCTTGCCGTTATGTCATCACGTCAAAATTAGTCACCGGTGGCCCTCAGTACAGCATCCAGTTCAGCGACTGGAAAAGCAGTGATGCGATTGTGTCCGATGATTTTGCTTTCAATAATTCGACAAATGCCAAGAAAATCGATCTTAAAGACCTTCCCAATGCAGAGGATTTGCCGGGCAATTTTGTGCGAGGAAAAACTAAATGAACCTCATGATGAGATCGGCTGGTCTGCTTGTTGTAGGTCTGGTTTTGATGTGTGCACTTGAATTGGGGGAAACGTTGTCGATCCCCGGGGTACACAGCATGATTACTCCAGCAGAAGCAGTGGTTGGGCGTCCTCTCACCCCTGTAAGCGTTGCCGGAGTAGCGCGGCGTACGGCTCGAAGGAATAACTAGCTGCCTGTTCGTATGGCGTAATTTATGCGGACTGAAGCTATTGTAGGCTTCAAGTAAATGGATCGCTTTCGGCGAAGGATTACCCATTGCTACTGCACAATATCAAGAAAAAGGGTGCCCACTAAACCGGGCACCCTAATCTCGTTGCGTACGAGGACGCTATTCGTTTTGAGCATCAGGCTCGCGTGATCCATGGCTTTCGCCCAACCGTCGAGCACCTTTCGACGTCCATCGCCTTCATCATCTGGTAGTCGTTCTAGTCACCCACCCGTTCTTCGCGCACCACTTTGGCCAACCTTGGTTAGTGGAACCCTCAATGAATACGGCTCGCGTAGCCAACTTAATCATTCAAGCCTGCAAAAACTTGGCAACCGCACTGGCACAACCCTTTCAGATGACTACCCTGTACTGACGCTGCTCATAGTCCAGTAATCGGGCAGCGCATTGACTGGGGGCGCTATGTTTAAACCTAGTTACACCGTTCAACTGCTCAGTGTGTTAATGGCGGCGAGTGCCGACGCTGCCGACATCTCACGCTTGCGCGATATAGATCTGGAAGAGCGCGCTAATGGCATGCTCGCCTTGATGTCCTACGCCATGACGCCAGACCTCACCTCCAGTTCGTTGAGTATTAATGACAACAGTGCCGGCAACCCCAGCCTGACCATGACTCAGGCTGGCGGAGGATCAACGCTTGGCAAGGAACTCCCTCTGTACCTTGAGGGCGCAGTCGCCTACAGCCGTTATGATCCGCGCTTCGTTGCCACCGATGGCGAGCAAACCCAAACCCTGCCGGTGAAGTGGAACTCCGTTTCCGCCACAGGTGGTGTCGGCTGGGACTTTGCGTTGACAGACGAACTCGCCCTGCGCCCGATTTTCAATTTCGCCGCCGGCTACCTGACCAGCGACATCAACGCCGCTCGACTGTTCATCAACCGTCGTTTCGATAAAGACATCAAGTTTCTCGACAACGGGCACATGACGGCAGTCGGGCTGGGAGGCGCGCTGATGTTAGACCTAGAGCGCGTCAGGCCCAATTACGAGCTCGATATCGAGCTTCGTTACAGTTATATGAATTTGCAGAACGTTGGCGGCAAAAACGATATAGACGGCCAGGCAATTGCTGACTCCGTCAACCTCTACACTCGGTGGCGAGCTCCTACAGGTCTGACTGCACTGCACCGTCCACTGCGATATGTACTGGAGGGCTCACACTCGGAATACCTAGGAGATCAGCGAGGAGTCCTGGGATTTGATCGGCTTTCAACTGTGGGGATAGGCCTGGAGTTGGATTCTAGTGCCTATGATGTCTTTATCACTCGCACACGCTTGGTCGTGCGCCATGTAACAGGTGATCACGTTTCCGGAGTTTCAGTAGGACTGGCTTGTAGCTTCTAATTATTATTGCTGGTCGTCAGCTATAGGCCGTAAGCAACTGCCCGTGAACGTCTGCTCTCGGCGACAGGCAGAAATAGGCAGAGAAAAGCTGGGGTTTAGAGGTCGCGTAAACACGCTAGGGTTTCCGTTATAATTTGCGATATGCAGGAGGTTTGCTACAGTGATTTTGGCTGAGGGGTCAGCTGCTAGCGTAAAAATACAAAGCCCGCCTTGTGCGGGCTTTGTATTTGAGCCTCTACAATTAATGCAAGGCCTTCGAGGGGAGAACTTTTCTGGTTCGTGAGGGCTTCTCAGGATTGACGACAGAAGCGTCTACACTACCCTCCTCACCCTCTTTGGCCGAAACGAGCGTCACCCCTGAGACGGCGATCGTCAATCCAGGCAGCATCGAACCACTCGAACCTGACGACAGAACACTTCCGTCTTTGGCGTTGAAGTGCATAGTCAGTCCCCACCATCCAGCGTGGATTTTTTGATTTCGCAAAAGCGCGACGATGAGTTCCGAAACCGAAAAATTATGATCTTTGCTCGTCATGCGGTAGTACTGTGTCAGGGTGGCTGCACGCAACAATAGTAGATATTTGAATAGATCCTAATTTCGCGGACATGTCGAAATTCCCCGTTTCGTCCAAAGGCAGGATGTTGAGAAAGTGGCCGCCGACCATTATTAAAATTCAGAAGTTTGATTGGAGATTTCAGATTACCAGAGCCAAGTCACGACACCGATAACAATCACAAACCAGATGATAGTTAAAATGACATATAACGCAGAGTTTGCTTTTTCGTCCATTGCTAAATCCCCGCCGGCTATCGTGCCGGCTCAATACATTCATCTAGGGCAGGGCGAAAATTAAAAATTTATATATAAGCCCTTGAAGTCGCGGGCTCGCAGCCGAATCAGTCAGTAGTAAGAAGCTATGAGTGCCGCACTGAGTGGCTATTATTAGTCAACAAATCTTCTGGAGATCCTAGCTATTTAGATTTCGGTGCATCAACTGGAAGCGGGCCAATGAACATCATTTTTAGCCGATCACGGCCAATGACACGCGCCAGCTCTGCAATTACACAATACATGAACATCAATGTAATCAGAAGTATTTGCACCGCCCAAAATCTAGGCCAGTTCATTGAACTCCACAATAAAGAATTTGCGTCCGTAAAACTGTGCGCCTCTTTCCAGTATTCGTATAGTCGCTCAAGATAATGAACGATGAGCGCAATTGTCGCATACATTAAGGTCTTCCATGTTACATTCCAAATCAATGGTTTTTCGGGGAATCGGTTTATGAACGGCAACATGTCCGCGACTAATACTGATTTGCCGAGTACGAGGGATGCGATAAGTACTGAGGCGGAAACTGGTAGATCAATCCCTGAACCTTTGATCATGAGGCCGCGAACGAGAGCGACAATGTGCAAAATAATAAAAAAGAATATGGTGGGTGGAAGAGCTTTCATAAATTCATGTTTGATTTTTAGCAACACCGCATTCATGTTGACCTCTCATAAACCTATTTAAATGGATTTGATTTTGTTAGTTTTTTTCGGGGTTCATAATTTTTCTATGCCCCCCCTCGAACAATAATTTCTTGCCATCTGCCGATAATGCAAATTTAACTTCATGCAAGAAGGCCCGGAGCAGTTTTTGCACTTTGAGTTCAGGCGCAAGAAATAAAAATCAAAAGCGCCAAGTTGCCCCCCCGCCAAGTATATGCAGTGCGGCGTTTTTGTATGTACCGGATACGGTTGTACCAGAGAGCGATTTGGTCTGTTCATCGTCCATATCACCTAACCAGACCAAGGTATAGGCCATATGCAAGTCTAGACCTTGTTGCAATTCATAATTAACACCTGTTGCGAAGCGCCAAGCCTCGCCCATGGGGTTATCCACGGTACGATCCTTGTCTTCCACGGCAGAGCTGTCGTAACCGACACCAAAACTCCAGCGCAATTGAGGTGTGGCCTGGTATTGAGCACCGATGGATGCGTGCCACGTATCTTTGTATTGACGGTTCGCACTACGACTGACGTCAGCAGCACTGGAATCGACCTCTACACCGATGTCTCCAAACTCGCTCCAGTCCTGCCAGCCAAGGCTACCGAGCAATTTCCATTGCGTATCAAGGTCGTGGGCGACGCTGACCTGTACGGTTTGCGGAACCGTCATGTCCAACTCCAATGAGTTGACGTCGAACCGATTCAACGCTGCATTGATGATTGGGTTGGTCACGTTGGTCACATGCGGGCTGTCCTTGAACTCTAAGTCGATCTTGCTGGTGTACGCCAGGCCGATCTGCGTGCGTTGATCCAGATGGTAGAGTAAACCGAAGTTGACACCGTAACCGACGTCGGTGTCCTTGTATTCCAATTGGCCGTCCGGGCTGTCGAACAGGCCAAGCGGGTTGTTATTGATTGCCATCTCGTTGCGGTAGTAGGCGTACATCAAACGTGAACCAATACCCAAGGACAGATCGTCGGTAACCTTGTAGGCATACGTCGGCTGGAATGACACACCGATAATCGCTGCTTCCTGGGTGAAATACCGACCGGCCCAATCGTCGTCGTAATTGAGGGCCAAGCCAAAGTTGCCGTACATACCGAAGCCGATCGCTGATCGCTCGTCTAGCTCATGACTGATGAATATACTGGCACCAGGTAGATACTGCAGGGCATTACCGCCTTCGTTACCATCGAATTGGTTGTTGCTGTCACGGGAAAATTTGATATCACCGAGGATGACCTGAGCGTTGGCGCTGATCTGGGTACCCTGAAGTTCGGTAATTCCAGCAGGGTTGCTCATCAACACGCTGGGATCGCGGGCGAGTGCTGCAGCGCCGGCGTTGGCCAAGCCATTTCCTTCTTGGCCAGCTTCGTAGATGAAGATACCGCCGGCCCAAGCGTTACTTGTTAGTAACCCCAACGTGCAACTGAGGGTGGGTAAGTAGTATTTACTGAACATCGCGCGTCCTCTGCTAGTCCATGAAAGGGTGACCATGACGCAATACGCATAGTCACCCTTTTTAATGCTATTTGTTTTTGAGCATCACATACGCCTGATTCATATCGGATGCCCACCCATCCAGTACTTTTTTGACGTCAGTGGCTTTCATGACTTGGCTGTCGTTTTCCAGCGACTCTCCCGTTCCTTTGCGTACTACTTGGGACAGCAACTGATTGGTAGAGCCATCGAGAAAAACAGCCTCTGTTGCCAGGGTAGTCTCCTGGTCACGAATACCTGTTGCGGTGCTTACAGCGGCTGCTACCAGAGCGATCGGAATCACCTCGTAGAAGTGCAAACCTTCAGTTTTGCTGCTAACTGCCGTAATGGCTGGACGCACAACAATAGTCTTAGGCCCTGGTGCTGCAGCCAGCGGCAGTGACTTACCAAACTCGCGTTTGAGGGCTTGGTCGTAGTAGTTGGTGATTCCCTGCAAGGTACTCTGAGGGATCTTTTCAGTGGCTTGTGGTTTTGGATACAGCTGGCTCGGTTCAATGTAGAAGCTTGTGTACTGACTCAGGTCCAGCTTGGGATCGATCCAGCGCATAACTGGCGCCCCTGAAGAAGTCTTTTCCTCTTTTAGGCGGCTGTAATCTTTTAGAAATCCGGAGTACTCGTCGGGTTGAACGGTTTTGCTGGAGCAACCCGCAAGAACGACGGAGGCAATCATCAGCGAACCCACAATGCTAGTCAGTTTCATGTACCGCTCCTTGATGGTCATTCTAATTAGTGCATCACGCAATGCCCTCTAGTGGGGCATTGCGCTTGACGGGAGAAACGAAACGACTAAGGCTCGGCGATAGTGAACCAGAAATCGAACTTGTCGAAGTAAGCCAGCAGGCTCTTGAACTTTTCCTTGTCGCCTTCGATTTTCACTTCGCCGCTTTCGGAGAGGTTGCCTAGCTTCAGCTTGCCCAAGGCGATATCGTCAAGGGTCGTCCGGTTGAGCGAAACACTGCCATCGGCCTTGTCGTCATGCTGGTTCAACGCGTAGTTCATGACGCCGTTTTTCACTGTTAGCAGGTACTTCTCTTTGGTATCGGGAAACTCCAGGTTGTACGAGAAGCTCTTGTCGGCAACGTTTGGCCCGTTCAGGTGAATGGCCAGGAAGTCGAGGAACATCTGGGTAGTCATGCCACGGATAATGTCCGGCGAACTGGTATTCGGCGTGGCCATTTTTTTCACGCCGCCGCGCAGTTCTTGAGCACCTGACAAGTAGAAGTTCCGCGCTGGTCCGGACTCGGCTTGATAGCCCATCTGCTCCAGGGCATCGGCTTCCAATTCGCGAGCCTTCTTGTTCTCGGGATCGGCGAAGACCACCTTGTTACTGACCGTGGCTGACCAGCGATAATCACCTTTGTCATAGGCTTGCTTGGCCGATTCGAGCATTTTTTCGGCACCGACCATTTCAACGAATTTCTTCGCTTCGTCCACCGGTGGAAGCGGGTTGAATGTCGCCGGATTACCGTCCCAGAAGCCCAGATAGAGCTGATAGGTTGCGCGAACGTTATGCTTGAGGTCGCCGTAGTAACCTCGGTTGTAGAACTCTTTGGCCAAACTGTCGGGCAATACAAATTTCTCGGCGATCTCATGCATGGTCATGCCTTCGTTCGCCATGCGCAGGGTCTGATCGTTGATGTATTTGTACAGGTCGCGTTGTTTGCCCAGATGTTCGACAACTCGTTCCTTGCCCCACTGCGGCCAGTGGTGGCTACCCATAGAAACTTCAGCTTTGTCGCCCCACATGGCGATGGTTTCAGACAACGTATCTGCCCATTTTTTCGCACTACGCACCTTGGCGCCACGCAGCGTCAGGATGTTGTGCAGGGTGTGATTACCATCCTCTGCCAGATCCAGCACCTTGAATTGTGGAAAGTAGAACAGCATTTCAGCGGGAGCTTCGGTGCCGGGTGCCATTTGGAACTCAATGTCGATACCGTCAACTGTGAGCTTCTCACCAGTCTTGCTGATCAGCTTGGTCGGTTCGAACAGTGTGATTGTCCCGGCGGCGGTGGTCAGGCCCAGCCCGCCGCCGACGTTACCTTGAGGATTCTTCGGCAACAGGTTGCCATACATGTAAGACGCACGGCGGCTCATCGCAGTGCCGGCGAACACGTTTTCGCTGACGGCTTCTTCCATAAAGCCTTCAGGAGCGATCACCGGAACCTTGCCGGCTTTCACATCCTTCTCGTCGACGATGGCGCGTAGGCCGGCAAAGTGGTCAACATGTGAATGCGTAAAGATCACCGCTGTGACGGGCAGCTTCTCAACTTTGTCGTTGACCAACGCCAATGCAGCCTTCGCTGTTTCCGTAGATGTCAGCGGATCGATGACGATCCAGCCAGTCTTCCCGCGCACGAAGGTGACGTTTGCCAAGTCGATGTTACGAACCTGGTAAATGCCGTCCACCACCTTGAACAGACCGCGACCGGCCATGATCTGCGATTGGCGCCATAGACTCGGGTTAACAGTATCTGGAGTCGGGCCCTCCTTTTTCAGAAAATCGTACTGCGAAAGGTCAATAACGGTATTGCCTGCGTCGCCCTTGATCACGGGGCTCGGCAGGTCGGCGATGAAGCCGTTTTTCGCGTCTTCGAAATCCTGCTTGTTGGCGAATGGAAGGTAGTCCGCAATGGCCTGATTGGCTTTTTTGGTTGCGTCGGTCGCCGGATTGGGGGCCGCGAAAGCGCTACCGGTTAAAAATACAGAGGTGAGCGCTAACACGGTCCATCTTCTTTGCAAGTCCTGCATACGAAATCTCCTTAGCATTAAGGCTTGGCGATGCTCTGTTCCAAGGTTCTGATCGAGGTGAAGGCACATTCGAGCGTAGAACAGGGTTTCGTATTTCGCACAAAAGTATTAATCATCATGTGCTGAAGGTCACGATTCGCACCTGCGTGGGTTACCGAAGGGCGATATACAAATGAAAACTGAGGCGAAGGCAGAGCTAGGTGCTCGTAAATGCTGGTTGCTTAGCACGGGGTTTATTGACGTCTGTTCAGCTGCTATTAACCGTCCTCTGCCGGTAGCTACAAGCGGGCGTCGACCTTATCAGCCAGACGGATATGAAGGACTATGAGCGGCTAGTTATTCAGTTGGGTGAGCGAACGCTCAGAGGTGCATGGGTAGGCTTTCATCAAAGCGGTGATGATCAACTTGGCTTCCATCGAGCCCAAGTCTTCAGGATGTGCGTTCAAAAACTCAACGACCTCCCGAACTCGCTCCGAAGCGGGGATAGCTTTTTCAGGCAAACAAAACGCGTTCGCGGACACTAATCCGTTGGCCTGCATGATTGACAGGGTATCTACAACTCCTCCAATCGTCCCGAGGCAATGACCGGCTTTTGATGCGTCTACTCCTGTGAATTCTTGAGGGTGGCTCAAAGAAATCTGACAGGCTTCAAGAAGTGAACGACCGTCCGCAAGCACAGTGACAGGGAGCCATGCAGCGGTAATGAGCATTGATGCTGAGATCCATTTCACGTGACGGCCACTTTGAATGAGGATAAATGGATAGGATAGACCACACTGCAAGGTAAGGTTGAACCATACTCTTTGCCCTAGACACCACCTAAAGGCCATAGGGGACGGTTGCCATTGACCGGTTGCAGCTCTCTGCGACTGGCCTCTTTCAGCCAAAAGCAGCCACTCGCCACAGACTTTCAGCAGGCGTTGAAACAGTTCAGAGTTCCACATGAACCCCCGAAAACCCACGCTCTCGGTAAGGCGCCCCACCGCCGTCAGGCTGGCCCAGGTGCGCAGCGGGTCACGTCGCGAGCGCACCGGTACCCAGCGCGCGCCGCTGCCACCCAGGCGAATCGACAGGCCCCAGTCGGGGCCGCCGTCGATCTGGCCACCAGGCATTCGCGCACCGCGTGCTGTTCGACCAGGGCGCGCAACACCTCTTCGTGAATGCCGTCGCCGATCATGCCTGCAACGCCTCACGGTGGATCTGAACTGCGTCCTTGAGCAGTACGTGCAAACCTTCGATGGTGCCGTAATTAACGGCCCGCACGGTTTCAATGCCGAGGACAAAACCGTCGGCGCGATCCGCCACGCGCTGCAGCTCAACGAGGGTGAGGCAAGTCTCCATGCGCGCCAAAAAATTCGCGGTTTGCATGTAGACGGGTGCCGGCAGGTTCAGTGCGTTCAACGCCTCAAACTGGCTCATTCCCATTTCCAGCCACTGGCGTCCGCCGGCGGCTCAAGTGTCAGTTCGAACTGCTCGATCCTGATCAGCAGCCAGCCGCCGCCCGGTTCGTTGCAGCTATCGAGGATTTGCCCCTGGACCATCCGCCCGTCGGGCAGCATCACCCGCAGCAGGTTGGCCGTCTTTCGTGCCCTTGTAGATACTGCTGCAATTCTATCCGGGCGTGTCCGGCGCCGGCATCGCTCAAGCGCACATGGCATTCAAGCGTCGTCAGCTCGATCGGAGCCTGCGCTAGGTAGCGGGCAATCACCACAACGGTGGCCAGGCCCTCATAAACGTGCGACATGTGTAGCGTTCCTGTTCGTGTCAGTGGCGGTGTAGGAGCCGGCCAGAATGTCAGGAAATGGTAGACCAGCCTAGGGGCGACTGGCTTTCACGGCTACAAAAAACCGCCGGTGCTTGGTGTGGGGCCAATTGCACATAAGCTGGAATTCAATGTACCGGCGATCAAAAGCCGCTATCAGCCAATAGCTGGCCTCTGGAGGCGTCTAGAAATTCAGGGGCGATTCACGCCGTACCGGCCCGAAACTGATGTACGACTGGTAACCATGCAGATAAATACTATGCTTCTCGGACGGTGAGTTGACGACATCAGCTGTGGCTCCACGTAACCACTGACTGATTCGATGGAGTGGAGGGGTAATTGGAATCTATCTGGATCTCAGTGTTAGCGTTCGCCTGCCTGATATCAGCGGCACTGATGATGATGCTGATATATCCGAGGCTTTCAGCGCGACACAGGGACGAAGAAACAAATACTGTAGTTCGTCTGGTTGCGAACATATTCGTGGTCATGACCTCGCTTGTATTCGGCCTGTTGATCAACTCCGCAAAAAACACCTTCGAAAGCATTGATGCAAATTTTCATGACTATGCAACCAGTCTGATCATTTTTGATCGATCGCTTAAGACCTACGGTGCAGACTCACAAAATACTCAAAAACAGTTGATCGCTTATGTAGAGCAGGCTGTTGCCAATCCCTATAAAGGGGATGAGGCAATGCAACATCGAAAAAGCAACGCGGCTGGACTGCTAGACAACATTGGGACAGCACTGGCTGCAGTAGCGCCCCCAGATAGGTTTCACGAAACCATGCTCTCGGGCTTACGTCAGCAATATCACTCGCTTATTGAGCAACGCTGGAAAATCGTTGAACAAGCTGAAGGTACAATTCCGGGCCCCTTGATAGGGATGTTAATTGCCTGGATGACGCTCATCTATGCAAGCTTCGGTTACAGAGCCCCCCGGAACCCGATGGTTATTGGCATGTTTACAGTTTCTGCACTTTTAATCGCCGCGTCGGTATATTTGGTACTCGACATGGACATTCCATTTTCCGGGATCATCCAGATTTCAGACTTGCCGCTGGAAAGGGCTCTTGCTGAGATGCAGTTGTAGAGCCCAATGCCTCCCCTACCAAATGCTTGCTGGACGCGACGACAGGCAGCAATTGGCCGGTTGCTGCCTCTCACGAGGGGTTATATCGGCAGTGCTTATTCGACCTAAATAGGACGTCCACGTGGGCATTTCAGTAGACAAACTACCTAGTAGTTCTAAGCGCGCGTACTGCTCCGAAAATCATCAAAATTCTTGCCTGAGGCTTTCGGAGGTCATCATTTTCCTTTTGGCGCGACTGCTGAATTCACCTCATTGGTTCTGAAATCGAACCACTTCAAGTCCAGTTTGCCTTGATGAAAGCGTGAAGTCATACAGGATGCTCAAGGGGAGTGCGGTTGTACGTCCTGCACAAACCGTCCCGTATTGGTCAAGCTAGATGCGTATTCATTCATTGGGGTGCCCTATCAAGGGCGTTGTCATATCCCGTCACAGTGTGTTTTTTATGTGCACCTCAGGTGCAACACATAATCGGACAAACCGGAACGGGCGAGTCTTGATTTCAGGGCTTAGGAAAAGTGTTTTTCGTTGCACTTTGTCGGGGTAACTCAAAGTGATACGCGCCAATAAGTTCGGGGCGGGTACAGTACCTGGGGAATAACTTACGAAGGCTTAGCAGTTGGGCGTTGCTACATCACTGGTCGACTCCGATTGTCACCGGCATGGAGAAAAATCTCGATTACAACTTATCGTGCCCAGCCTGCGCCAGATGACGGTGAACTCGTGCTCAGCCGACCAGATACTGTGAGCTGACGGCCCTACGATTATGGCATTCGCTGGAGCGGTGGTTTCCATGATCACACCGCCTGTGCCCACGGCGTTCAACCCTCAATTGATCGTACCTCTGGAATCAACAACTACTTGGTAATCGCCATCCGTGGCGTTTCGTTCAGTCTAGGATCTCGCGACGAATCTTGTCCTGCTCTCGCAGCTCTTCGGCCAGCTCTCGCAGCAGCGTCCTCATCCCACCTGTCCAGGCATTGCGCGATGCAGCGGCCTTACCCTCGGCGCTTCGCGGTCCGGTGCTTTGTTCCCAAGGTCGCCATTGCCGGATCAGCTCCGCCTGTCGCGCCCGTCGCTCGGGTGTCCAGCCATTCGCCATGCTCAACCTCCAATAGTTCGATTTGCGCCTTTTTAGTTTTCCGCATGCGCGCGGGCTTCTCTTGAGTACCGTTGTTGACCTGAACCTGATGGCCGATGTTCGCCTGCTTCACGAAAGCGACCTGCTTGGGGTTTTTGAGTTCGCCCAAAGTCTGCAAGGTAGCCCTGGCCTGATTCTGGGCCTTGAGTGCGAGACGCATGTAGGACTCCAGTCCCTCCATATGCTTGGCTCTCAGTGCCCGACTCGCGAGCTGCGCGAAAAGAGTGTCCAGAGAGTGTGCCTGCGCCACCAGCATGTCTTCTGCTCGGGTCATGTCACCGCTGTTAATTGCAGCCGTCTGCCGCTTCAGTTCAAAGACAATATCGGTAACCGGCGTCGTGCCGAGCAGGTCGCCGCTGACAAGCATTGCTGCGCTCAGGTTCTCAGGGGTCAGGCAGTTGCGGGCGAATACCTGCTCCTCAGTTTCCTCTTGGGCCACATTCACGTGCGACGAATCGCTCATTCGCTCACCTCCATCGGGATGTTGTTATAACGCTGGCGCAGACCAGCACCAGCCGCGCAGTAACGACCCGATGCCGCATGACATTTGTCGCAGCTCATCAGGTGATTGGTGTGTACCGCATCGGCCTCTCGCCATGCCTGTGACGCCGTAGTTGCGGTGTGGATGATGTGCTGCGGCTTAACTTCCTCCACGGTGTGGATCTCGGCCGTTTGCTCAACCCGCTGCGGCCGATTGATCCACGCCGGGCTAACGTGGATCGTGTCGGCCACCAGCACGACGTTCGCATCGGCCAGCTCGGCAAGGTCGTGCGGCTCCAAATGCCCCTCGTCCAGCAGTACAGCAGGATGAGTGCCGAGCAGGCGCGCGACGCGAGGCAGCCAGAGGCTCGACGGAGTAGGTTTAGGCGATGGCGTGGCGAGTGTGCCGATTAGCGCCTTGACGATCTCCGCCTCGGAGAGAGGACGCTCGAAGCCTGGGACTGCAACTACCGCCAACAGGGTATCGCCGTGCTGCTGATGAGCCTTTTGTTGTGTAATAGCGGTGTCGATATTGCCGCATGCTTGCACCACGTACCCGTTGGCCAACACCAGCAGGTGCAACCAGCAAAGGGTCGGATCATTAGCCGCATTCAGTTCGGCAATGAGCTCGACGCGGTGCTTGCGTACATAGAGTCGGTCGGCATCCGTGATGCGGTCAGCGGGGCGGAGGCGAAGTTTATCTCCGTTGAGCTCGGCGGTGAGTCCGGCCCGGAGCAGGTAGTCCAAAGCGGCCACGATCAAAACTCCTCAAAGTCGACAGCATGCGACTTGGCATGCTGTCCGTTCTGTGTCCGGTTTTCGTCCGCTTCCCGTCCGGTTTGTCCGGTATTAGCGATCTTCAGACTGTCCGTCCGGTCCGGTTCCGTTAAGGACTGCAGGACAGGACGGACAAGAAATACATGTGCACCGTCGATTCGGATTTGCTGACGATCGGTCAGCGTGTTTTTGACATCGTGAAACCGCTGGCGAGAAATTCCGGCTTCTTCACACTTCGCTTTCCATGCGTCAAGTGTGATGAATACCGGGTGATCCTCCCGGCCCTGGCTATTCAACCGTTGCGCGATCTCCGCGTGCATTTGCTCGAGCGTTTCCAGCGCAGCTTTTTGCTGCTTACCCAACTTTGCCAACACTGGCGCTGCTGGTGCTGTGTACCCAGTCAGACGCAGCGCGGCACCGCTGATTAGGCTGCCACTGTCGTCGCGCACTGATACTCCGACCAGTTCGAAGGCAAGTGAGGAAGGTTCTTCTGCATCCTTCATCTTGCGCGGGATCAGTCGAACCAGGTTGTCTTCATTGCTACGGCTCACTTCGTATTCAGCATCTGCAGCACCTTTCAGTGCCGACGATCCGCGTGCGCCTCGCTCGCCATCCTTGCCGCTGTGATGGACGATCAAGACAGTGGCCTTCCAGTGCCGACGGAGTGCGTCAACGTTGCGGATGAAATGCCCCACGTCCGTTGCGCTGTTTTCGTCACCTCCGAAATTACGGGCCATGGTATCGATCACAATCAGCACCGGGGATTCGCCAGTAGCTTCGGCAATCTGCTTAACCGCTTCTGCCACTTTTTTAGCATTTGTTTCGCTGGACAGATCCGTAGGGGCCTCTGATACGAACAGCAGTTCCGGCAAGGCAGTGTCGTTATGCTGCGCCCATGCGTGAAGGCGCCGAGCAATACCGTTGTGACCTTCCCCTGCGATGTAAATTACAATTCCCGGTTTCACCAAATGGCCGTGGAACGGCATGCCGCTAGCAATACAGCAAGACAAGTCCAAAGCAACGAACGATTTCCCCTTACCGGGAGGCCCGTACATCACAGTGAGTGCGTCTTCCTCGATATAGCTTTCAACCAACCAGGCAACAGGCTTGATTGGCATATGGCAGGCCGCTACAAAACGGAAGTCGGGAGTGCTGATCTGCTGCTGGCGCTGTGATGCCCACTGGTTGAGGTAGGGATCTTTTGCTTTGGCATTCATGCTTTCAACTCCAAGCCTGCCAAACGATCACGCGCCAGCTCGAAGCGATGGTGATCCTCTTCGGACAGTTTTTCACCTTGGGCGATTAGGGATTGGCCAATGAGGTGGATCATGCGCTCACGCTCGATGGCCGCTCGGCTCGGACCCAGTCGACGTGGCTTGCTGCCGCAATCAGGGAACAGGTCGCGCAACTCCAGCTCGACGGAGGCGAGGATCTCGGTCACCGAACAGCCGCCCCAGCACTTCACCAACAGCTTCCCGTCCTCGACCTCTGTGATATGCAGGCTGGGAGTCTTGTCATCATGTGCCGGGCAGCGAGCCGTCCACTCACCCAATTTCACTTGGCGAACTTTGTCGAGGAGTGGCAAAAGTTTGTCTGCAGGCTTCATTCAATTACTCCTCGGAGCGCTGCAGGGCGTTATATGCGGACTCATTGGTGCTGGCAGCCTTTTTCACTTCGACTACCTCACGCATTTCAATGCGTTTGCGAACCCAATCCTGGACTTCAGACAGAACGAAACCCACGGGTGCGCCGCGAGACTTACTGTCGCTCAGTTGAACGGGACGAGGAAAGGTAGGGTCGTCTTTCAGGCGTTTGTAGATGGTCGGCCGAGCAAGGCCAGTGATGGCTGCCAGATCTGGCATGCGGATGATGGTGGTGTCGGGGTCGAACAGAGAGCCAGCCGCGTAACCGGCGGCATTGAGGGGGAGCATATTGCGCATATATATATATCCCGTCATTGATTAAGACGGGGGCAGATTGACCGTTCAAGCGGGCTATAAAAATCCCCGGTCGTGACGGATATATAGGTATCCGTCACGCTTAAGAGGGTTTTCGATACCCTTATAGGGTTTTACTTGGACGCCCACCTAGACGGGCGTGGGGCGGTGCTATTGGACGAATCCATTCCCTCACGCGTTCTTTGGTTGGAAGATCAGTAATCCCTTCCAGCTTCAACGTATCCATGACCATCACGGCCACTTCAGATACTCGATATTCCTGCGCTGTATCGGCTTGCCATACATCACCAGCAATGGCTCTGGCACGTTCGACAACAATTGTCTTCTGTCTGTTGGCTATCAAGAACGGACGTGCTTTTTGCAGCTCGGATTTACTTGACTTGAAGATCAAGTCTTCAACAGACAAGACCCCCGCAAGAGTCAATGACAGAGCGCTCCCCATTATCAATTCTTCACTTTCCGGGTGTTTTTTCAGTAGCGAAATCACATCCAGCATGGCGCTTTCATGCAAATGGTCGATGACTCTTCGCTCTTTCTCGGATAGGTGATTGGTCATGCTCTCTGCGAAAACCACTAAATCTTCAATTTCGATGCGTCCGTTTCTTCTTCGGATTTCCGCAAACTGTTCGGAGGCTGCATCATGGCTGTCTTTGACTGACCTATAAGTAGGCGGTATGTAGTTATATTTGTCTTTCAATCTTGTCAATTCCCGCAGCATGCATCGTGTTTTGGCTGAAAGTGCTCTTGAGTTCTCACGCTTCAGCCCCCCCCCGGATGGGCGTGAAATTGCACTATTTGAGCGCTGTTACCCGGATCGACCTTTTGGGTGCTGTTATCCGCAGGTGGCGGTGCACAGTCTATATCTGTCTACGCGCCAACGGGAAAGCGCTATGCCTTTTTGTTGAATAGGCCTTGCACCACGTTGCCCCCGGCTAGCGTGTCCAGGTGGTCGGCGTACCACTGCATCATGGTCATGCGTTGCTCAAGATACTGGGCCTTGTTGTAAATGCCGGAAATACCCTGTTCCCTGTGCGCGAGTTGCACTTCGATGTGGTCTTTCTGCCAGCCGTTTTCCCGTAACAGGGTGCTGGCAGTGTGGCGGGTGCCATGGCCGACCAATCGACCTTTGTACCCAATCCCGGCGAATACCTTGTTGATGGTATTTTCACTGATCGTCGGGTTTTTTGGCCCGACGCCGGGGAACAGCCAGCGGCTGCGGCCTGTCACCCTGTGCAGTTCGCGAAGGGCATCGATCGCTTGGTTGGGGAGGGGAGCCACATGATCTCGGCGCATCTTCATCTTGGCGGCGGGCGTCGTCCAAGTGGCGGCGTCGAAGTCTATTTCCGCCCACTCCGCCAGCCGCACCATTCCGGGCCGGGATGCTGTCCAGATGCAAAGCCACGCGGCGGTTTTGGATGGTAGGCGGCTGGTGGTGGATTTCAATGCCCGAATGAACTCCGGCAATTCGGGTTCCAGTAAGTGCGGGTGTTGCTGGGTCTTGGGGGCGGGCGCTGCGATATCGCGCAGCCTGCTGGCGGGATCGTTCTCCGTCAGTCCCAGGCCGATGGCCCGGCCAAAAATCTGATTTATCCAACTACGACACTTCTCGGCAACGTTATGAGCGTTGCGCGCTTCGAGTGAAGCTTGCAGGGCGGCGCAGTCGGTGCGGGTGATTTCGTCCAACTGCATGTCACCTAGAGCAGGGAGTATGTCCTTCTCAAGATAGGTGCGGATTTTACTCAGGGTGGAGTCGGCCAGCCCTTTGTCTACCTTGGCTTTGAGCCAGCCATCAGCCACTACGCGGAATGTTCGTGTTTGGGCAGCTGCACTGGCGGTCTTGGCGGCGAGCTTTCGTTCCTGTGGGTCAATTCCGTCGCTGATTAGCTTCCTCAGCTTGTCCGCTTCCTCGCCAGCACGCCTAGCGCTCACTTCGGGATAACTGCCTAACCCCATCCATGCCCATTTACTTGACGCATTCTTGTATCGGAGCTGCCACGATTTGCCGCCATTCGGCTTCACGCGAAAGTAAAGCCCGCGCTCATGTAGTTCTCGATATTCCTGAGTGTCTGGCTCAAGGCTACTCAGTACGGTATCAGCCAGCGGGCGGCGCTTGATATCGGAACGCTTCATGATTTGTATCCCAAAGTTAGGGCTTTTTCTGAGGATACAAGGAGGGATACACGGAGGGAAGAGATAAGGTGAGATAGAGAGATACAGTCAGAAACAACAAAGCCCGCGCTAGGCGGGCTTTGCGGGCTGTTTCGTAAACTGTCTGAGACAGCTTGAAACATATGATTGGTGCCCCGAGGGAGACTCGAACTCCCACTCCTTTCGAAAACGGATTTTGAATCCGCCGCGTCTACCAATTCCGCCATCAGGGCTCAATGGCGGCGAAGTATAGAGATGAGATTACCGTTGGTCAATCACGTTTCATGGTCTATTTTCGATATTTCCGCTAAACTTTCCGGCCCTGCTAGACGAACCCCATCATGCGTGTTGCTGACTTTACTTTCGAGCTCCCTGATTCGCTGATCGCTCGCCACCCTTTGGCCGAGCGTCGCGGTAGTCGCTTGCTGACCCTTGATGGGCCGAGCGGCGCCCTCGCACACCGCCAATTCACTGATTTGCTTGAGCATTTGCGCCCGGGCGATTTGATGGTGTTCAACAATACCCGCGTGATTCCGGCGCGGCTGTTCGGGCAGAAAGCGTCCGGCGGCAAGCTGGAAATCCTCGTCGAACGCGTGCTCGATACGCACCGCGTGCTGGCCCATGTGCGCTCCAGCAAGTCGCCGAAGCCGGGTTCGAAGATCCTCATCGACGGTGGTGGCGAAGCTGAAATGATCGCGCGTCACGATGCGCTGTTCGAGTTGGCCTTCGCTGAAGAAGTGTTGCCGCTGCTCGACCGCGTCGGGCACATGCCGCTGCCTCCTTATATAGACCGTCCGGACGAAGGTTCGGATCGCGAGCGTTATCAGACCGTGTACGCCGAGCGCTTAGGCGCGGTAGCAGCGCCGACGGCGGGGCTGCATTTCGATCAGTCGCTGATGGAGGCCATTGCTGCGAAAGGCGTCGAGACCACGTTCGTCACGCTGCACGTGGGCGCCGGTACCTTCCAGCCTGTTCGCGTAGAGAAGCTTGAAGATCACCACATGCACACCGAGTGGCTGGAAGTCGGCCAGGACGTGGTTGATGCCGTGGCTGCTTGTCGTGCGCGCGGTGGTCGGGTGATTGCTGTCGGCACCACCAGCGTGCGTTCGCTGGAAAGTGCTGCGCGCGATGGCGTGCTCAAGCCGTTCAGCGGCGACACCGATATCTTTATCTTCCCGGGCCGGCCTTTCCATGTGGTCGATGCCCTGGTGACCAATTTCCATTTGCCGGAATCCACGCTGTTGATGCTGGTTTCGGCATTTGCCGGTTATCCCGAAACCATGGCCGCCTACAAGGCTGCCGTCGACAACGGTTACCGCTTTTTCAGCTACGGTGATGCGATGTTCATCACGCGTAACCCCGCACCTACTGCCCCTAAAGAAACCGGCCCAGAGGAAACAGAATGAGTCGCGAATGTCGCATGTCCTTTGAGCTCCTTGCCACCGATGGCAAGGCCCGTCGTGGTCGCCTGACCTTCCCGCGTGGCACCGTCGAGACCCCGGCGTTCATGCCAGTGGGCACGTACGGCACGGTCAAGGGCATGTTGCCGCGTGACATCGTCGCCACGGGCGCAGAGATGATTCTGGGCAACACCTTCCACCTGTGGCTGCGTCCTGGCACCCAAGTGATCAAGGAGCACGGCGACCTGCACGATTTTATGCAGTGGAAAGGCCCGATCCTCACCGACTCCGGCGGCTTCCAGGTGTTCAGCCTCGGCGCGATGCGCAAGATCAAAGAGGAGGGCGTGACCTTCGCCTCCCCGGTGGACGGCGCCAAAGTGTTCATGGGCCCGGAAGAGTCGATGCAGGTTCAGCGCGATCTGGGCTCGGACGTTGTGATGATTTTTGACGAATGCACCCCGTACCCGGCTGACGAAGATGTCGCGCGCGTATCGATGGAGCTTTCGTTGCGTTGGGCTCAGCGCTCGAAAAATGCCCATGGTGAAAACACCGCAGCGTTGTTCGGTATCGTGCAGGGCGGTATGCACCAGGATCTGCGCAAGCGCTCGCTCGAAGGCCTCGACAAGATCGGCTTTGATGGCCTGGCTATCGGCGGTCTGTCGGTCGGCGAGCCGAAGCACGAGATGATCAAAGTATTGGATTATCTGCCGGGCATGATGCCGGCTGACAAACCTCGTTACCTTATGGGCGTTGGCAAACCGGAAGATCTGGTTGAGGGTGTGCGCCGCGGTGTGGACATGTTCGATTGCGTGATGCCAACCCGTAATGCCCGCAATGGGCATCTGTTCATTGATACCGGCGTGCTGAAGATCCGTAACGCGTTCCATCGCCATGATGAATCGCCGCTGGATCCGACCTGCGATTGCTATACCTGCCAGAACTTCTCTCGCGCTTATCTGCATCACCTGGACAAGTGCGGCGAAATGCTGGGAAGCATGCTCAATACCATCCATAACTTGCGCCATTATCAGGTGCTGATGGCTGGTTTGCGCGAGGCTATTCAACAGGGTACATTGGCCGCCTTTGTCGATGCCTTCTACGCCAAACGCGGGCTCCCCGTTCCGCCTTTGGACTGAGTTTTCTGACCCCAAGATTCAACATTTGCAACTGGAGTGCTAAATGAGCTTTTTTATCTCTAACGCCATGGCTGACGCGGCTGCACCGGCTGCTGCCGGCCCAATGGGCGGCGGTTTCGAGTGGATTTTCCTGGTCGGTTTCCTGGTCATCTTCTACCTGATGATCTGGCGTCCACAGGCCAAGCGCGCCAAAGAGCAGAAGAACCTGCTGAGCAGCCTTGCGAAGGGCGACGAAGTTGTGACCACTGGCGGCATCGCCGGCAAGATCACCAAAGTTGCCGATGACTTCGTGGTTCTGGAAGTTTCCGACACCGTCGAAATGAAATTCCAGAAAGGCGCCATCGCCGCCACGCTGCCAAAAGGCACGCTGAAAGCGATCTAAAGGTAACAACTTCTACTCAATCGACGGGGCGCGCAAGGCGCCCCGCGTTCATAACGGGCGGCGTGATGCTGAACAAATACCCTCTGTGGAAATACATTCTGATCCTGGCGGTGCTGGCGGTCGGTCTGATTTATTCCGCTCCCAATCTTTATCCTGATGACCCGGCCATTCAGGTCAGCGGTGCAAGCACTGCGCTGCAAGTCAATCAGGCTGATCTGGATCGCGTGAGCACTGCGCTCAAGGAATCCGGGATCAACGTCAAGGCAGCCACGCTGGCAGCCAACGGCAAGGGCGGTCTGATCCGTCTGACCAAAGCTGAAGATCAGCTGCCGGCCAAAGACGTTGTGCGCAAGGCATTGGGTGATGACTACGTCGTTGCGCTGAACCTGGCACAGACCACCCCGCAATGGCTGCGCAATCTGGGCGCGCACCCGATGAAGCTGGGTCTGGACTTGTCCGGTGGTGTGCACTTCCTGCTGGAAGTGGACATGGACAAAGCCCTCGATGCACGCCTGAAAGTCTACGAAGGCGACGTCAAGAGCCTGCTGCGCAAAGAGAAGCTGCGCTATCGCAGCCTGCCGCAACTGGGCGGTGCCATTCAGCTGGGCTTCAGCGATGAAGATTCCCGCGAACAGGCCCGTGCACTGATCCGCAAGAACTTCGACGATTTCGACATTGTTCCGGCCGATCTCAACGGTCAACCGGTACTGCGTCTGGCGATGACCCCGGCGAAGCTGGCGGAAATCCGTGAATACTCCATCAAGCAGAACTTGACCACGGTACGTAACCGCGTCAACGAGCTGGGTGTTGCCGAACCGATCGTCCAGCGTCAGGGCGCCAACCGCATCGTGGTTGAGCTGCCAGGCGTGCAGGACACTGCCGAAGCCAAGCGTATTCTCGGCAAGACGGCCAACCTTGAGTTCCGTCTGGCTGCAGAGCCGGGTGCTTCGAAAGCCACTTCCGAGACTTTCGAGTTCCGTGAAGGCAATCGTCCCGCTGCGCAGATCGAACGTGGTCTGATCATCACCGGTGACCAGGTCACTGACGCCAAAGCTGGTTTCGGCGAGCACGGTACGCCTGAAGTGAACATCCGTCTGGATGGTCACGGTGGCGAGCTGATGAGCCGCGCAACCCGTTCGAACGTCGGTCGCAGCATGGCGGTGATCTTCATCGAGCAGCGTCCGGTGACCACCTACGTCAAGCAGATGGTCGACGGCGTCGAAAAAGACGTCGCGGTGCAAACGTTTAAAGAAGAGAAGAAGATCATCAGCCTGGCGACCATTCAGTCGCCGCTGGGTGCTCAGTTCCGCATCACTGGCCTGAACGGTCAGGGCGAGTCGTCCGAGCTGGCGCTGCTGCTGCGTGCCGGTGGTCTGGCTGCACCGATGTACTTCGCTGAAGAGCGCACAATCGGCCCGAGCCTGGGTGCTGACAACATCACCAAAGGTATCGATGCGTCGCTGTGGGGCATGCTGTTCGTGTCGCTGTTCATCATCGCCATCTACCGCTTCTTCGGCATCATCGCTACTGTCGCACTGGCAGTGAACATGGTGTTGCTGCTGGCCTTGATGTCGCTGCTGGGGGCAACACTGACCCTGCCAGGTATCGCCGGTATCGTGCTGACCATGGGTATGGCGGTCGACGCCAACGTGCTGATCTTCTCGCGGATTCGTGAAGAGATCGCCGCCGGCATGACTGTGCAGCGTGCAATCAACGAAGGCTTCGGCCGGGCATTCACTGCGATTCTCGACGCCAACCTGACTACGTTGTTGGTCGGCGGGATTCTCTTTGCCATGGGCACCGGCCCGGTCAAAGGTTTCGCAGTGACCATGTCCCTCGGGATCTTTACCTCGATGTTCACGGCCATCATGGTGACCCGCGCAATGGTCAACCTGATCTTTGGCGGACGTGACTTCAAGAAGTTGTGGATTTAAGGGGCTGCCATGTTACGTACAATCAACTTCATGGGCGTTCGCAACTTCGCGTTCGGCGTCACAGTGTTTCTCACGTTGCTGGCAATTTTCAGCGTCGCTACCAAGGGCATGAACTGGGGTCTGGACTTCACCGGCGGTACGCTCATCGAGCTGACCTACGAACGTCCAGCCGACGTGACCAAAGTGCGTGAAGAGCTGGTAACTTCCGGTTATCACGAAGCCATCGTGCAGAGCTTCGGTGCTACCACCGACCTGCTGGTGCGCATGCCGGGTGAAGACCCGCAACTGGGCCATCAGGTCGCGGAAGCGCTGCAAAAGCTCGGCGGTGACAACCCGGCGACGGTCAAGCGCGTCGAGTTCGTTGGCCCGCAGGTCGGTGAAGAGCTGCGCGACCAGGGCGGCCTCGGCATGCTGCTGGCGCTCGGCGGCATCCTGATCTACCTGGCTTTCCGCTTTCAGTGGAAATTCGCGGTCGGCGCCATTGTTTCGCTGATCCACGACGTGATCGTGACCATCGGTATCCTGTCGTTCTTCCAGATCACTTTCGACCTGACGGTGCTGGCGGCGGTACTGGCGATCATTGGTTACTCGTTGAACGACACCATCGTCGTATTCGACCGGGTGCGTGAGAACTTCCGTGTCCTGCGCAAGGCGACGCTGATCGAGAACATCAACATCTCGACCACGCAAACCCTGCTGCGCACCATGGCGACCTCGATCTCGACGTTGCTGGCGATCGCGGCACTGCTGTTCTTCGGTGGCGATAACCTGTTCGGTTTCTCCATCGCACTGTTCATTGGTGTATTGGCGGGTACTTACTCGTCGATCTACATCGCCAACGTGGTGCTGATCTGGCTGAACCTGAGCACAGAAGACCTGATTCCTCCTGCAAACACTGAGAAGGAAGTCGACGACCGTCCATAACGCGTAGCGTTTTCCCGGTTGTCAGCCAAAAAAGGCGCGAGTTGAACTCGCGCCTTTTTTATGCTCCAAGGCTGGGAGAAGCGCGGGCGCGTCCCGCATGTGATGGTCAGGAGGTTCATGTGAACAAGTCGTTGCTGGTTGGTGCGGTATTGGGTGCTGTCGGTGTCACTGCCGGGGGTGCTGTTGCCACCTACAGCCTGGTTAAAAGCGGCCCTGAGTATGCGCAGGTTTTGGCCGTTGAGCCGGTCAAGACACAGATCAAGACACCACGTGAAGTGTGCAAGGATGTAACGGTCACTCGCCAGGCGCCTGTAAAAGATCAGCACCAGATTGCCGGTACGGTAGTCGGTGCGCTGGCAGGTGGTCTGTTGGGTAACCAGATCGGCGGCGGCACCGGCAAGAAAATTGCCACGGTCGCTGGCGCAGTCGGTGGCGGTTATGCCGGTAACAAGGTGCAGGAAGGTATGCAGAATCGCGATACCTACACCACCACGCAAACCCGCTGCAACACGGTGAATGACATCAGCGACAAGGTCGTTGGTTATGACGTGCGTTATTCGCTGGATGGCAAGGAAGGCAAAGTGCGCATGGATCGTGATCCGGGCAACCAGATTCCGGTCGACAAGGAAGGTAAGTTGATTCTGTCGCAGAACGAGCCGGGCCAGTAACAGGCCGATCGTTTAGAAAGAAGCACCCTGCGGGGTGCTTTTTTTGTGCCCGCGATTTTGGCTATGCCGTGACCCCTGTGGGAGCGGGCTTGCTCGCGAAAGCGGTGGATCAGCCGGCATCTATTCGCAATGATAAACCGCATTCGCGAGCAAGCCCGCTCCCACAGTGGATTTAGGCGCGTTTGAAATCGCAGGCATAAAAAAGCGCCCCGAAGGGCGCTTTTTTTGTTTCGCGTAACGCTTAGCGCTTCAGCGAAGCCGGCAGGTGCGGCTGGATCGCCGTCAGTACTGCCTTGAAGCATTTGGTGTTGCCGGCAACGATGTGGCCTTTTTCAAGGAAATCGTGACCGCCGGTGAAGTCGCTCACCAGGCCGCCAGCTTCTTGAATCAGCAGGGCGCCTGCAGCCATGTCCCACTCGGACAGACCCGATTCCCAGAACGCATCGAAACGACCGGCAGCCACGTAAGCCAGATCCAGGCTCGCCGAACCGGCGCGACGGATGCCGGCAGTCTGGCCAACCAGAGCGCGGAACATGCCCAGATAGTTTTCCAGGTTGTCCATTTGATCGTCACGGAATGGGAAGCCCGTGCCGAGCAGTGCGCCGTCGAGGCTGGTACGGCCGCTGACGCGCAGACGACGACCGTTCAGTTGAGCGCCGCGACCACGGCTGGCGGTGAATTCTTCCTGACGAACCGGATCCAGAACAACAGCGTGTTCCAGGCGACCGCGGTATTTGCAGGCGATGCTGACGGCGAAGTGAGGAATGCCGCGCAGGAAGTTGGTGGTGCCGTCCAGCGGATCAATGATCCACAGGTACTCTTCGCCTTCGATGCCGGTACCGGCGTGCATGCCAGTCTCTTCACCGCGGATGGAGTGGTTCGGGTAAGCCTTGCGCAGCGCGTCGATGATTTTCTGTTCAGCGGCGCGATCGACCTCGGATACATAATCCTTGGCGTCTTTTTCGTCGACCTTGATGGTATCCAGGCGCTCGATGGAGCGGAAGATCAGTTCACTGGCGCTGCGGGCGGCGCGCAGCGCGATATTCAGCATGGGCTGCATGGATGTGTCACCTAAGGTTGTTAAAGAAAGCCGCGCATTCTATCAGAACTTTTCTTCAGGTGAAGGACGCTGTTCGCTTTCATAGCTTAACGGTAGGCTGTTCTGTAAGATTTGCACCCCTTTCCTGTGTCCGAGAGCGCCTCCCTTGCTGCAGAACATTCGTGTTGTCCTGGTCAATACCAGCCACCCCGGCAATATCGGCGGGGCCGCGCGCGCCATGAAAAACATGGGTCTGTCGCGACTGGTGCTGGTCGAACCGCGCCTGTTTCCGCACCACGAGGCCGATGCTCGCGCCTCCGGTGCCGGTGACATCCTTGAAAATGCGCAAGTCGTCGCCACCCTGGAAGACGCGTTGGTCGGCTGCAATCTGGTGCTCGGCACCAGCGCCCGAGATCGCCGTATTCCCTGGCCGCTGCTGGATCCGCGCGAATGCGGCACCAAAGTGGTCGAGGAGGCCGGGCAGGGCGCAGAAATCGCTTTGGTGTTCGGTCGTGAAGATTCCGGCCTGACCAATGACGAGCTGCAGCGATGTCACTTTCACGTGCACATCCCCTCCGATCCTGAGTTCAGTTCGCTGAACCTCGGGGCGGCGGTGCAGGTGTTGAGCTATGAAGTGCGCATGGCCTGGCTGGCCGCGCAAGGTCAGCCGAGCAAGATCGAGAAAGAAGAAGTGGCCTCGGTGAAAAGCGCCGAGCTGGCGACGATGGATGAGCTGGAGCGCTTTTATGAGCATCTGGAGCAGACGCTGGTCGCTATCGAATTCCTCGATCCGGAAAAACCACGGCACTTGATGGCGCGCCTGCGCCGGTTGTACGGACGCAGCTCGGTCAGCCGGGCGGAAATGAATATTTTGCGTGGCATCCTCACGGAAACCCAAAAAGCGGCCCGTGGTGAGCTTCTAAAGCGGAAGGACTAAATGATGTTTGAGCGTTTGCGTGAAGATATCCAGAGCGTGTTCCATCGAGACCCGGCGGCGCGTAACGCTTTTGAAGTCCTGACCTGCTACCCCGGCATGCATGCAATCTGGATCCATCGACTGGCCGGCATGCTGTGGCGTAACGAGCTGAAATGGCTGGCGCGGCTGGTGTCGAACTTCGGTCGCTGGCTGACCGGGATCGAAATTCATCCGGGCGCCAAAGTCGGTCGACGCTTCTTTATCGACCACGGCATGGGCATCGTCATTGGCGAAACCGCCGAAATTGGCGATGACGTGACCATTTATCAGGGCGTGACCCTCGGCGGCACCAGTTGGAACAAAGGCAAGCGTCACCCGACCTTGGGTGATGGAGTTGTCGTGGGCGCGGGCGCCAAGGTGCTTGGCCCGTTCACCGTCGGCGCCGGTGCCAAAGTTGGCTCCAATGCGGTCGTGACCAAAGAAGTGCCGCCGGGCGCCACGGTAGTGGGAATTCCGGGGCGGATCATCGTCAAATCCGACGAAGAGCAGGACGCCAAGCGCAAGGCCATGGCCGAGAAGATCGGTTTTGATGCCTACGGCGTCAGCGAAGACATGCCCGACCCGGTGGCGCGCGCCATCGGTCAGTTGCTCGATCACCTGCAAGCGGTGGACGGGCGGCTGGAAGGGATGTGCGGCGCGCTGAAGGATCTGGGCAGCAATTACTGTGCGAAAGATCTGCCTTCGCTGCGCGAAGAAGACTTCGCCTGCGTCAAAGACAAAGACGAATCCAAAGCCGGCTAGCGCCCCTGTAGGAGCTGCCGAAGGCTGCGATCTTTTGATCTTGCCTTTCATAAAATCAAAAGATCGCAGCCTTCGGCAGCTCCTACACAGGCATCCGTCAACCGGTGTGCCATTACGCCGCAGACCCTGCTATCATTCGCGCGCTCTTTTGCGGGTAATCCTGACTAAAGTACTAGGTCTTAAAGTTGACTTAAATACTCGGGAATTGCATACTCGCCCCATTCTGAACTCCGTGGTAACTGTCCATGCGACTGACTACAAAAGGCCGATACGCCGTGACCGCCATGCTTGACCTGGCGTTGCACGCGCAGCACGGGCCCGTGTCCCTGGCCGATATCTCCGAGCGCCAAGGCATCTCCCTGTCCTACCTCGAACAGCTGTTCGCCAAGCTGCGCCGCAGCAACCTGGTTTCCAGTGTTCGCGGCCCGGGTGGTGGCTACCAGTTGTCCCGCGACATGCAGGGCATCCAGGTCGCCCAGGTGATCGATGCGGTAAACGAATCGGTTGATGCCACCAAATGCCAGGGCCAGGGCGATTGCCATTCCGGCGATACGTGCCTGACTCACCATCTGTGGTGCGATTTGAGCCTGCAGATTCACGAATTTCTAAGTGGTATCAGCTTGGCTGATCTTGTAACTCGCCGTGAGGTGCAAGAAGTAGCCCAGCGTCAGGACCAGCGTCGTTGCAACAGCAAGGCGCCACGCCTGGACAAGATTGAAGCGTCCGCCGTCGAATGACAGCCGAAGAGCTAGCGGTACGCCAGCCCTGATTTAGGAGATAGTCCATGAAATTGCCGATTTACCTCGATTACTCTGCGACCACCCCGGTCGATCCGCGCGTTGCGCAAAAAATGAGTGAATGCCTGCTGGTTGACGGAAACTTCGGTAACCCGGCGTCCCGTTCCCACGTATTCGGCTGGAAAGCTGAAGAGTCCGTCGAAAACGCCCGTCGTCAGGTGGCCGATCTGGTCAACGCCGATCCGCGCGAAATCGTCTGGACCTCCGGTGCCACTGAGTCCGACAACCTGGCAATCAAGGGTGCGGCACATTTCTATGGCTCCAAGGGCAAACACCTGATCACCTCGAAGATTGAGCACAAGGCTGTCCTCGACACCATGCGCCAACTGGAGCGTGAAGGTTTCGAAGTGACCTACCTCGAGCCAACTGAAGACGGTCTGATCACCCCGGCGATGATTGAAGCGGCACTGCGCGAAGACACCATTCTGGTCTCCGTGATGCACGTGAACAACGAAATCGGCACCGTTAACGACATCGCCGCGATTGGCGAAATGCTCCGCGCCAAGGGCATTCTGTTCCACGTCGACGCCGCTCAGTCCACTGGCAAGGTCGAGATCGACCTGCAGAAGCTGAAAGTCGACATGATGTCGTTCTCCGCCCACAAAACCTACGGCCCTAAAGGCATCGGTGCGCTGTACGTCAGCCGCAAGCCGCGTGTGCGCATCGAAGCGACCATGCACGGTGGCGGTCACGAGCGTGGCATGCGTTCCGGCACCCTGGCGACTCACCAGATCGTCGGCATGGGCGAAGCGTTCCGTGTGGCCAAAGATGACATGGCTGCTGAAAACGTCCGTATCAAAGCGTTGAGCGACCGCTTCTACAAGCAGGTCGAGCATCTGGAAGAGCTGTACGTCAACGGCAGCCTGACCGCCCGCGTTCCGCACAACCTGAACCTGAGCTTCAACTACGTTGAAGGCGAGTCGCTGATCATGGCGCTCAAGGATCTGGCGGTATCGTCCGGTTCGGCGTGCACCTCGGCGTCGCTGGAGCCTTCGTACGTACTGCGCGCCCTGGGCCGCAACGACGAACTGGCACACAGCTCGATCCGCTTCACCTTCGGCCGCTTCACCACCGAAGAAGAAATCGACTACGCCGCGCAGAAAGTCTGCGAGGCCGTTACCAAGCTGCGCGCTTTGTCGCCGCTGTGGGACATGTACAAAGACGGCGTCGATATCTCGAAAATCGAGTGGGCGGCACACTAAATATAGAAGCCGCCAGATACAGATCCTGTAGCGACGCGGCGGTTTACGCAGCGCAGTTGCAGGGTCTCAAGAGCGGCCCTGATGAGTGAGGATTGAGAATCATGGCTTACAGCGAAAAGGTCATCGACCACTACGAAAACCCGCGCAACGTCGGCAAGATGAACGCGGAAGATCCTGATGTCGGCACCGGCATGGTCGGCGCTCCGGCATGCGGCGACGTGATGCGTCTGCAAATCAAGGTCAACGACGCCGGCATCATCGAAGATGCCAAGTTCAAGACCTACGGCTGCGGTTCGGCTATCGCTTCCAGCTCCCTCGCCACCGAGTGGATGAAGGGCAAGACCCTGGACGAAGCAGAAACCATCAAGAACACTCAGCTGGCCGAAGAACTGGCCCTGCCGCCAGTGAAAATTCACTGCTCGGTACTGGCTGAAGACGCTATCAAAGCGGCTGTTCGCGATTACAAGCAGAAGAAAGGCTTGATCTGACTTTCTGGATTTGGCGACGAGTAAGGAGTCACCGATGGCTATCAGCATGACAGAAGCGGCTGCTCGACACGTGCGGCGCTCCCTCGACGGGCGCGGCAAAGGTGAAGGGATTCGTCTGGGTGTTCGCACCACAGGCTGTTCCGGCCTTGCCTACGTGCTGGAGTTTGTCGACGAGGTGGTTGCAGAGGATCAGGTGTTCGAGAGTCACGGCGAAAAAGTGATCATCGACCCGAAAAGCCTCGCCTACCTGGACGGCACCGAGCTCGATTTCGTCAAGGAAGGGTTGAACGAAGGCTTCAAGTTCAACAACCCCAACGTACGCGGTGAATGTGGCTGCGGCGAAAGCTTCAACATCTGAGGCTTGTCGTGGGTATTCCTTGTCATTTCGCTTTATTCGAGCTGCAACCGAGCTTCCGTCTGGATCTCGAGCAGTTGGCCACGCGCTACCGAGAGTTGGCGCGCGGCGTTCATCCTGATCGCTTCGCCGACGCTTCCGAGCGTGAGCAGCGAACCGCACTCGAGCAGTCTGCACGGCTCAACGACGCCTATCAGACGCTCAAGAGTCCGGCCCAGCGCGCACGCTACCTGCTGACCATCAGCGGGCATGAAGTGCCGATGGAAGTCACTGTCCATGATCCCGAGTTTCTTCTGCAGCAGATGCAATGGCGCGAAGAGCTTGAAGACCTCCAGGACAGTGCCGACCTCGACGGTGTCGCGGTGTTCAAGCGTCGCTTGAAAGTGGCTCAGGAAGAACTCAACGAAAGCTTCGCAGCCTGTTGGGATGATGCGGCGCAACGCGAACAGGCCGAACGCCTGATGCGGCGCATGCAGTTCCTCGACAAGCTCACCTACGAAGTGCGCCAGTTAGAAGAGCGCCTCGACGATTAACCCAGTGCCGCTCCGGTCGCACGCCTGATATACAGATAAGTCCTGATCACGATGGCCCTACTGCAGATCGCCGAACCCGGCCAAAGTCCTCAACCGCACCAGCGTCGTCTGGCTGTGGGGATCGACTTGGGCACTACCAATTCGCTGGTCGCTGCGTTGCGCAGTGGTCTTTCCGAACCGTTGGCCGACGCAAACGGGCAGGTCATCCTGCCGTCCGCTGTGCGTTACCACGCCGATCACGTCGAAGTCGGCGAGTCGGCGAAGCTGGCCGCCGCGTCCGATCCTTTGAATACTGTGCTGTCGGTCAAGCGCTTGATGGGTCGTGGTCTGTCCGACGTCAAGCAATTGGGCGACCAGTTGCCGTACCGCTTTGTCGGTGGCGAATCGCACATGCCGTTCATCGACACCGTGCAAGGCCCGAAAAGCCCGGTCGAAGTCTCCGCCGATATCCTCAAGGTGCTGCGTCAGCGCGCTGAAGCGACCTTGGGTGGCGAGCTGGTTGGCGCGGTGATCACCGTTCCGGCTTACTTCGATGATGCTCAGCGTCAAGCCACCAAAGATGCGGCCAAGTTGGCCGGTCTGAATGTGCTGCGTCTGCTCAACGAGCCGACTGCGGCCGCTGTGGCGTACGGTCTGGATCAACATGCTGAAGGCCTGGTCGCGATTTATGACCTCGGCGGCGGTACCTTCGATATTTCGATTCTGCGTCTGACTGGCGGTGTTTTTGAAGTGCTGGCCACTGGCGGCGACAGCGCGCTGGGCGGCGATGACTTCGATCACGCGATTGCCGGCTGGATCATCGAGAGCGCCGGGCTGTCCGCCGATCTCGATCCGGGCGCACAACGTAATCTGCTGCAAACCGCTTGCGCGGCCAAAGAAGCCCTGACCGATTCGGCCAGTGTTGAAGTGGCCTACGGCGACTGGAAAGCACCGCTGACCCGCGAAGCCTTCGATGCGCTGATCGAGCCAATGGTCGCGCGCAGCCTGAAAGCCTGCCGCCGCGCCGTGCGCGACTCCGGCATCGAGCTGGACGACGTACACGCTGTGGTTATGGTTGGCGGTTCGACTCGCGTTCCTCGCGTTCGCGAAGCCGTTGCCGAAGCCTTTGGTCGTCAGCCTCTGACCGAAATCGACCCGGATCAAGTGGTGGCCATCGGTGCCGCGATCCAGGCCGATACCCTGGCTGGCAACAAGCGCGATGGCGGCGAACTGCTGCTGCTCGACGTGATTCCACTGTCCCTGGGGCTGGAAACCATGGGCGGCTTGATGGAGAAGGTGATTCCGCGCAACACCACCATCCCTGTCGCTCGCGCACAAGATTTCACTACGTACAAAGATGGCCAGTCGGCCATGGCGATCCACGTTCTGCAGGGTGAGCGCGAGCTGATCAGTGACTGCCGTTCGCTGGCGCGCTTCGAATTGCGTGGCATTCCAGCGATGGTGGCCGGCGCAGCGAAAATTCGCGTGACCTTCCAGGTCGATGCCGACGGTCTGCTCAGCGTGTCTGCCCGTGAGTTGGGTTCGGGCGTTGAGGCGAGCATCCAGGTCAAGCCGTCTTACGGTCTGACCGACGGCGAAATCGCCAAAATGCTCAAGGATTCGTTCCAGCACGCCAATGACGACAAGGTCGCCCGCGTTCTGCGCGAGCAGCAAGTCGATGCCCAGCGCCTGATCGAAGCGGTGCAGGGGGCTCTGGAGGTTGATGGCGAGCGCTTGCTCGACGCCGAAGAGCGCATGGTCATCGACTTGCAGCTGCAGGAACTGGCCGAACTGATGAAAGGCACCGATGGTTACGCCATTGAGCAGCAGACCAAGCGTCTGTCGCAAGTGACCGATGCTTTTGCTGCCCGCCGCATGGATCTGACGGTGAAAGCCGCTCTGTCGGGGCGCAATCTGAATGAAATCGAGGATATCTGATGCCGCAGGTCATTTTTCTGCCCCACGAGAAGTTCTGCCCTGAAGGCATGGTGGTCGAGGCTGCGCCCGGCACATCGATTCTCGAACTGGCCCACGAACACCACATCGAGATGGAAAGCGCCTGCGGCGGCGTCTGCGCTTGCACCACCTGCCACTGCATCATCCGCGAGGGTTTCGACTCGATGGAAGAGGCTGACGAGCTGGAAGAAGACTTCCTCGATCGTGCGTGGGGTCTGGAAGCGCAATCGCGTCTGGCCTGTCAGGCTATCGTTGGTGAAGAAGACATCACCGTCGAAATTCCGAAATATTCGCTTAACCATGCGGCTGAAGCGCCGCACTGACTGGTAAGACTGTCATGAGCTACGGTTGGAATGATGTTCAACGTATTGCAGAAGAACTGGACGAGGCCCATGCCGGCGTCGATCCATATTCTGTAGGTTTTGTCCGTTTGCAGCAGATGATCCTTGATCTGCCTGACTTCGATGGCACTTCTGGCCGTGTCGGAGAGAAGGTGCTGGAAGCGGTTCAGGAGCTCTGGGCCAAAGAATTGGACTGATCGTCTCGCAGGTTAGGCAATACCCAAGAACCCGCGTATAATTCGCGGGTTTAATTTTTCGCAAATTACCGTTTCTGGAGTTACACCATGGCTGTTCAACGCACTTTCTCCATCATCAAGCCTGACGCTGTTGCAAAAAACGTCATCGGCGAAATCACCACTCGTTTCGAAAAAGCCGGCCTGCGCGTTGTAGCTTCGAAACTGAAGCAACTGTCCAAAGCTGAAGCTGAAGGCTTCTACGCTGAGCACAGCGCTCGTGGTTTCTTCGGCGACCTGGTTGCTTTCATGATCTCCGGTCCTGTTGTTGTTCAGGTTCTGGAAGGCGAAAACGCTATCGCTCTGAACCGTGAACTGATGGGCGCTACCAACCCTAAAGAAGCTGCTGCCGGCACCATCCGCGCTGACTTCGCTGATTCCATCGACGCCAACGCTGTTCACGGTTCGGACTCCGAAGCCGCAGCTGCTCGTGAAATCTCGTACTTCTTCGCAGCTACTGAAGTAACCACTCGCTAAGCATTGGCTTAAGAGTGAAGGTGAATCCATGACTACATCGACTGTAAAAACCAACCTGCTGGGTCTGACTCAACAGGAAATGGAAAAATTCTTCGACTCAATCGGGGAGAAGCGTTTCCGTGCCGGTCAGGTAATGAAATGGATTCACCACTTTGGTGTCGATGATTTCGACGCCATGACGAACGTCAGCAAGGCCTTGCGCGACAAGCTCAAGGTTATTGCTGAAGTCCGTGGTCCGGAAGTGGTCAGCGAGGACATCTCCACCGACGGCACCCGTAAGTGGGTGGTGCGCGTGGCGTCCGGCAGCTGCGTCGAGACCGTGTACATTCCCCAGGGCAAACGCGGCACTTTGTGCGTTTCGTCCCAGGCAGGCTGTGCCCTGGATTGCAGTTTCTGCTCCACCGGCAAGCAAGGCTTCAATAGCAACCTCACCGCCGCCGAAGTCATCGGTCAGGTGTGGATTGCCAACAAATCTTTCGGCAGTGTCCCGGCAACCGTCGACCGTGCCATCACCAACGTGGTGATGATGGGCATGGGTGAGCCGCTGCTGAACTTCGACAACGTCGTCGCCGCCATGCATCTGATGATGGATGACCTCGGCTACGGGATCTCCAAGCGCCGCGTGACCCTGTCCACCTCGGGCGTGGTGCCGATGATCGATGAGCTGGCCAAGCACATCGACGTCTCCCTGGCGTTGTCCCTGCACGCACCGAATGACGCATTGCGTAACCAATTGGTGCCGATCAACAAGAAATATCCGCTTAAGATGCTGCTCGAGTCGTGCCAGCGCTACATGTCGTCCCTGGGCGAAAAACGTGTGCTGACCATCGAGTACACCTTGCTCAAAGACATCAACGACAAGGTTGAACATGCCGTTGAAATGGTCGAGCTGCTGAAAAACATTCCGTGCAAGATCAACCTGATTCCGTTCAACCCGTTCCCGCATTCCGGGTACGAGCGTCCGAGCAACAACGCGATTCGTCGTTTCCAGGATCAGTTGCATCAGGCCGGTTTCAACGTCACTGTTCGCACCACCCGTGGTGAAGACATCGACGCCGCATGTGGTCAATTGGTAGGGCAGGTGCTGGATCGCACCCGTCGCAGCGAACGTTATATCGCCGTGCGTGAGTTGAACGCCGACAGCGATCTGGCACAGAACGCCGCGAACACTAACTAAGAGAGGATCTCTATGTCCCTGCGCTTTGCGCTGCTGTTGCTGTTGGCCAGCCTGTGTGCTGGTTGTGTCCTGTCGGGTGATTACAACCCGATGAAGACCAGCAAGGGCCGCGATGAAGCGCGGGCTGCCTATGTGCAGTTGGGACTGGGATACTTGCAACAAGGCATGACCGAACGGGCCAAGGTGCCGTTGAAGAAGGCGCTGGAACTCGACAGTTCGGATCCAGACGCCAATGCCGCGCTCGGTTTGGTGTTTCAAGCCGAAATGGAGCCTGCACTGGCCGACGAGCATTTCCGCAAGGCCTTGTCCTCGCGTCCCGCCGATGCCCGTATCCTCAACAACTACGGCAGTTTTCTCTACGAAGAACAGCGTTATAAAGAAGCCTACGAGCGTTTTGAACAGGCGGCCGCCGATACCCTGTATCCTGAGCGCTCGCGTGTGTTCGAGAACCTCGGCATGACGGCGGCGAAACTCGGTCAGCGTGATGTCGCGCAGCAGCAACTGGAAAAAGCCTTGCGGCTGAACCGTCAACAACCGCGCGCATTGCTGGAAATGGCTGAGTTGTCCTTCGAAGACAGGCATTATGTGCCCGCGCGTGACTATTACGACCGTTTCAGCCTGCTGACCGAACAAAATGCACGTAGTCTATTGCTCGGCGTTCGGCTGGCAAAAGTGTTTGAAGATCGCGACAAGGCCGCCAGTTATGGCCTGCAATTAAAACGACTCTATCCCGGTACGCCGGAATATCAGCAATACCTGTCGGAGCAATGATGAAAGCGGCGCATCCCGAAGTTGTAGCAGCGAATCGCGTTAACCCCGGTGAGACCCTGCGCCAGGCCCGCGAAAGCAATGGCTGGTCGCTGGCCGAAGTGGCCCTCAAGCTCAACCTCACCGTGACGTCTCTGGGCAATCTTGAAGCCGGTGCTTTCGACAAGCTGCCGGGGCATACCTTTGCTCGCGGTTATATTCGCGCGTATGCCAAATTGCTCGGCATGGATCAGACCGTTCTGGTTCAGCAGTTCGACCAGTCCACCGGCACCGATTCCCAAGGCAGCAACGTTCACGCCTTGGGCCGTATCGAAGAGCCTGTACGGGTTTCCCACACTATTTTGCGTATCGTCAGCCTGTTGTTGCTGATCGCGGTCATCGGCGGTGGTTTCGTCTGGTGGCAGGATCAGACCTCGCTGCGTACCAAGGACTTCACCAGCCTGACGCCGGAACACGTTGAAGTCGAAGGCGCCGACGGCACCACGCAGATTCACCCGATCGACGAGCCGGAAGACCAGGCCGTCGCCGAAGGTCAGGCCGAGGGCGCGACCGCTCTGGCGCTGCCACAATCGGAAACCACCGCGGAATCCACCGGTGCCGAAGCTACTGCTCCTGCAACATCGACTGCGCCAGCAACGCCGTCCGCTCCAGCGGTTGCGCCGACTGCGCCGGTTCACACGCCAGCGCCAGTGGTTGCCACTCCGGCAACACCTGCTCCGGCTGTGCCTGCCACACCAGCACCAACCACGACTGCACCGATCGCCCCAACCGTGGCTCCAGTGGCACCAGTGGCTGGCGAAGGTCAGGTTTCAATGCAGTTCGTTGCCGATTGCTGGACGCAAGTCACCGATGGCAGCGGCAAAGTATTGTTCAGTGGTCTCAAGCGTAAGGGCGACAGCCTCGCCGTTGCCGGCAAGCCACCGTTTGCCGTCCGCCTGGGCTACGCTCGCGGCGCGCAGGTCAGCTACAACGGCCAGCCGGTCGATGTCGCTCCGTTCACCAGTGGCGAGACTGCTCGCCTGAAGTTGGGTCAATAAGTCATGCACGGCGAATCTCCAATCAAACGTCGCGTTTCGCGCAAGATCTGGGTCGGCAACGTACCGGTGGGCGGCGATGCGCCGATCGCTGTGCAAAGCATGACCAACAGCGACACCAATGACGTTGCCGCCACTGTCGCGCAAATCAATCGTCTGGAAGCCGCCGGCGTCGACATCGTCCGCGTATCGGTACCGGACATGGACGCCGCCGAGGCGTTCGGCAAGATCAAACAACTGGTCAAAGTGCCGTTGGTTGCCGACATCCACTTCGACTACAAGATCGCTCTGCGCGTAGCCGAACTGGGCGTCGACTGCCTGCGCATCAACCCGGGCAACATCGGTCGCGAAGACCGTGTTCGTGCTGTGGTCGATGCCGCGCGTGATCGCGGGATCCCGATCCGCATCGGCGTCAACGCCGGCTCGCTGGAAAAAGACCTGCAAAAGAAATACGGCGAGCCGACCCCAGCCGCGCTGGTTGAGTCTGCTTTGCGTCACGTTGAACACCTCGAACGCCTGAATTTTCAGGACTTCAAGGTCAGCGTGAAGGCCTCCGACGTGTTCATGGCCGTCGAAGCCTACCGCTTGCTGGCGAAAGAAATCGTCCAGCCGCTGCACCTGGGCATCACCGAAGCCGGTGGATTGCGTTCGGGCACAGTGAAATCCGCCGTGGGCCTAGGTATGCTGCTCGCCGAAGGGATTGGCGATACTATCCGCATCTCGCTGGCGGCCGATCCGGTCGAAGAAGTGAAGGTCGGTTACGACATCCTCAAGTCTTTGCATCTGCGTTCCCGTGGCATCAACTTCATCGCCTGCCCGAGCTGCTCGCGGCAGAATTTCGATGTGGTGAAAACCATGAACGAGCTGGAAGGGCGCCTTGAAGACCTGCTGGTGCCGCTGGATGTCGCGGTGATCGGTTGCGTGGTCAACGGCCCCGGCGAAGCCAAGGAAGCCCATATCGGCTTGACCGGCGGCACGCCAAACCTGATTTACATCGACGGCAAGCCGGCGCAGAAACTGACGAATGACAATCTGGTGGACGAGCTGGAAAGGCTGATCCGCCAGAAAGCGGCCGAAAAGGTCGAAGCTGACGCTGCCGTAATTGCGCGCGGCTGACCCTGACTGAAGAGCCGAACGAATTTAAGGATTTAAAGTGAGCAAGTCATTGCAAGCCATTCGTGGCATGAACGACATCCTGCCCGAACAGACTCCCCTGTGGCGTTATTTAGAGGGCACCGTTGCGCGTCTGCTGGATAACTACGGTTACAAGCAGATCCGCATGCCGATCGTCGAGTTCACCGAGCTGTTCAAACGCTCGATCGGTGAAGTGACCGACATCGTCGAAAAAGAGATGTACACCTTCGAAGACCGCAACGGCGACTCCCTGACCCTGCGTCCGGAAGGCACTGCGGCGTGCGTGCGTGCGGTGCTTGAGCACGGCATCACCGGCGGTGGCCAGGTGCAGAAACTCTGGTACATCGGCCCGATGTTCCGCCACGAGCGTCCGCAGAAAGGCCGTTATCGCCAGTTCCACCAGATCGGTCTGGAGGTGTTCAACCTCGACGGTCCGGACATCGACGCCGAGCTGATCATCATGACCTGGCGCCTGTGGGGCGAGCTGGGTATCCGTGATGCGGTCAAACTTGAACTCAATAGCCTCGGCACCAGCGAGTCCCGTGGGCGTTATCGTGAAGCGCTGGTCGAGTACCTCTCAGCGCACCACGACAAGCTCGATGAAGACAGCCAGCGTCGTCTGAAAACCAACCCGCTGCGCGTGCTCGACACGAAAAATGCCGACACTCAAGCGGTGCTGGTCGATGCGCCGAAAATGGCCGACTACCTCGATGAAGAGTCCCGTGCACACTTCGAAGGTCTGAAATCGCGTCTGGATGCCGTCGGCATTCCGTACGTGCTCAATCCGAAGCTGGTGCGTGGCCTCGATTACTACAGCAAAACCGTTTTCGAATGGGTCACCGACAAGCTCGGCGCCCAAGGCACTGTTTGCGCGGGCGGTCGTTACGACGGTCTGGTCGAGCAAATGGGCGGCAAGCCGACCACCGGCGTTGGTTTCGCCATGGGCATCGAGCGTCTGGTATTGATGCTCGAAACCCTTGAGCAGATCCCGGAAGAAATCTCCCGTCAGGTCGATGTCTACCTCTGCGCCTTCGGTGAAGAGGCCGAGCTGGCCGGTCTGGCCCTGGCCGAACGGGTTCGCGATCAACTTCCAAACCTGCGCCTGCAAGTCAATGCCGGCGCCGGCAGCTTCAAAAGCCAGTTCAAGAAAGCCGACAAGAGCGGTGCGCTGTACGCACTGATCCTCGGTGACGACGAAATGGCCCAGCAAGTGGTAGGTTTCAAACCCCTGCGTGGCCAGGGCGAACAACAAAGCATTGCCTGGGATGCGCTCGCCGCTCACCTGGCCACCTGCGTCGTGCAGGGTTGAAGCTGTCTAAACAGCCGATTTAGCGATTAAGGAGTATTGGGGTGTCGAGTACCGAAGACGAACAGTTGGCGGATTTGAAGGACTGGTGGACACGCAACGGCAAACCTCTGGTCACCGGCGGCCTGTTGGCGCTGGTCATCGTGTTCGGCTGGCAGGCTTATCACAAATATCAGGGCAACCAGTCGCAAGGCGCCTCGGTGCTCTATCAGCAATTGCTGGAAACCACGCTGACGCCTGACGGCAAGCCTGATGCTGCCCGCGTTGCGGATCTGGCCGGCAAGCTCAACAGCGAATTCGGCGGTACTGCCTACGCGCAGTACGGCAGCCTGTTCGTCGCCAAAGTGGCGGTCGACAGCGGCAAGCTGGACGACGCCGCGACCGAGCTGAAAGCCATCGTCGACAAACCGGCCAACCCGGCGCTGGGCGAAATCGCCCGTCAGCGTCTGGCACAGGTTTTGGGTGCGCTGAACAAGGCTGAAGACGGTCTGAAACTGCTCGACGGCGACGCCGACAAAGCGTTCCTGGCCACTCGCGAAGAACTCAAGGGCGACCTGCTGGTGCAGCTGGGCCGTACCGATGACGCGAACAAGGCGTATCAAAAAGCCAAGGCAGCACTGTCGGATGAAGCGGCGGTCGGTGGCCTTCAAATCAAGCTCGACGACCTGGCCAAAGGGGATGCGTGACGTGATCCGTTGGAAGCATGCAGCATTGCTGGCTCTGGCCCTTCTGGCCGCGGGTTGCAGCAGCAACAGCAAAAAAGAATTGCCACCGGCTGAACTGACCGACTTCAAAGAAGAAGTGGTTCTGCAAAAGCAGTGGAGTCGTTCGATCGGTGACGGTCAGGGCGAAACCTACAACATGCTGGTGCCGGCGATCGACGGTGACACCATCTACGCCGCCGATGTAACCGGCGTAGTGATGGGCATGGATCGCAGCAACGGCGATGTGAAGTGGAAAAAAGATCTTGAGCTGCCTGTCTCCGGCGCCGTTGGCGTGGGTTACGGTCTGGTTCTGATTGGTACGCTGCGCGGCGAAGTCGTCGCTCTGGACGCCATTAATGGTGAAGAGAAGTGGCGTGCTCGCGTCAACAGCGAAGTCCTCGCGCCGCCGGCCAACAACGGCGACGTGGTGGTTGTGCAGACTCAGGACGATCGTCTGATCGGTCTGGATGCTACCACCGGTACGCAACGCTGGGTGTATGACAGCACCCCGGCCGTTCTGACCCTGCGTGGCACCAGTGCTCCGCTGGTCACCAACCGCCTCGCGGTGGCTGGCCTGTCGACCGGTAAAGTGGTCGCTCTGAACATTTCCAACGGCGTGCCGGTCTGGGAACAACGGATCGCGATTCCACAGGGTCGCTCGGAACTGGAGCGCGTGGTCGACATCGACGGCGGTCTGCTGTTGTCCGGCGGCACCCTGTACGTTGCCAGCTATCAGGGTCGCGTCGCGGCACTGGATCTGGAAAGCGGTCGTCAACTCTGGCAGCGCGATGCGTCGAGCTACGCTGGTATTGCTCAGGGTTTCGGCAGCGTTTACGTGAGCCTGTCTTCGGGCACTGTTGAAGGCGTCGACGAGCGTTCCACCACAGCATTGTGGAGCAACGATTCGCTGGCCCGCCGTCAACTGTCGGCTCCGGAAGTGTTCTCCAGCTATGTAGCAGTGGGTGACCTGGAAGGTTATCTGCACCTGCTGAGTCAGGTTGACGGTCGTTTCGTCGGCCGTGAGCGCATCGACAGCGACGGCCTGCGTGCCCGTCCGCTGGTGGTGGGTGACACGATTTATGTGTATGGCAACAGCGGCAAACTGGAAGCCCTGACCATCAAGTAACAACTATGCTTGGGGATAACACCCCAGGCAGCTTCACTAGTGGAAGTGAACCTGTTCACTCCCACAGTGTTGCCCCGAGCACCAGCCGCTGCCTCGCAGCGGCTTTTGTATTTTCTGAAATAACGAAGTGGAGAGCCGCATGGTTCCCGTAATCGCCCTGGTGGGCCGACCGAACGTCGGCAAGTCCACCTTGTTCAACCGCCTGACCAGGACTCGCGACGCCATCGTCGGCGACTTGTCCGGTCTGACCCGTGATCGCCAGTACGGTGAGGCCAAGTGGCAAGGGCGTTCCTACATTCTGGTCGACACCGGTGGTATCTCCGGTGACGAGCACGGTATGGACGAAAAAATGGCCGAGCAGTCGCTGCTGGCCATTGAAGAAGCAGATGTTGTGCTGTTCCTGGTAGATGCCAAGGCCGGTTTCACCGCCGCCGACCAGATGATCGCCGAACACCTGCGCAAACGTAACAAGCGTTCCTACGTGGTTGCCAACAAGGTCGACAACATCGACCCGGAAATGGCCCGCGCTGAATTCGCACCACTGGGCATGGGCCACGCGATTCCAATCGCTGGTGCTCACGGCCGTGGCATCACGCAGATGCTGGAAATCGCCCTGGGTGATTTCCCGCGTGATGAAGAAGAGCCGGAAGACGGCGAAGAAGAAATCGTTGCCGAAGGTGAGGAAGCCAAGCGCATTCCTGGCCCGAGTGAAAAAGACGGCATCAAGATCGCCATCATCGGTCGTCCGAACGTCGGCAAATCGACCCTGGTCAACCGTATGCTCGGTGAAGACCGGGTAATCGTTTATGACCAGCCCGGCACCACCCGCGACAGTATCTACATCCCGTTCGAGCGGAATGAAGAGAAGTACACGCTGATCGACACCGCCGGTGTGCGCAAGCGCGGCAAGATCCACGAAGAAGTCGAAAAATTCTCCGTGGTCAAAACCCTGCAAGCGATCAAAGACGCCAACGTGGTGATCTTTGTGATGGACGCCCGTGAAGGTGTGGTCGACCACGACCTCAACCTGCTCGGCTTCGCCATCGAGTCGGGCCGTGCGCTGGTGATCGCGATCAACAAGTGGGACGGCATGACGCCGAGCGAGCGCGACTTCGTCAAGGTCGAGCTGCAGCGTCGTCTGTTCTTCGTTGATTACGCTGACATTCACTTCATTTCGGCACTGCACGGCACTGGCGTGGGCAACCTCTACGCATCCGTACAGAACTCGTTCAAGTCCGCGGTCACCCGCTGGCCGACCAACCGTCTGACCCAGATTCTGGAAGACGCGGTGGGCGAGCACGCACCACCGATGGTCAACAACCGCCGGATCAAGCTGCGTTACGCCCACTTGGGTGGTGCTAACCCGCCGATCATCGTGATCCACGGTAACCAGATCGAGAAAGTGCCGAAGTCGTATGTGCGCTATCTGGAGAACACTTACCGTCGTGTGCTCAAGCTGGTCGGTACGCCGATCCGCATCGAGTTCAAGGGCGGCGAGAACCCGTACGAAGGCAACAAAAACACCCTGACCGACCGCCAGGTCAACAGGAAGCGTCGGATGATGTCGCACAGCAAAAAAGCCGACAAGAAGCGCCGCGACAAGAAGTAATTGAGGTGGCCATTCCTGCCTTGGTGTGGGAATGCTCAATGGCTTCTGTAGGAGCTGCCGCAGGCTGCGATCTTTTGATTTTGCTTTAAAGGCAAGATCAGAAGATCGCAGCCTTCGGCAGCTCCTACAGGGTTCGGCGATAAGAAGGGCGCTCACCAGAGCGCCCTTTTTTATGGGCGCCGGATGGGCTATCCTCGGGCTCTCCCGCGCCGTCGTCAGAGCCGGGTGTTGAGCAGGGAACCCCCGATGATCACCAGTAAGCTGCCGAATGTCGGCATCACTATTTTCACGCAGATGTCTCAGCTCGCGGCGCAAACCGGCGCGATCAACCTGTCCCAGGGTTTTCCTGATTTCGACGGCCCGCAGTCGTTGCGCGATGCGGTCGGTCGGCACATTGCCAGTGGCCACAACCAGTATTCGCCGATGACAGGTTTGCCGGCGCTGCGCGAACAGATTGCGCTGAAAATCGCGCGCAGCTACGGCGTGCAGGTCAACGCCGACAGCGAAGTGACCGTCACTCCCGGTGCGACTCAAGCCATCTTCTGTGCGATTCAGGCAGTTATCCACAGCGGCGATGAAGTCATCGTGTTCGATCCATGCTACGACAGCTATGCACCGGCAACGGAATTGGCGGGCGGTCGTTGCGTGCATGTGCAACTGAACCCGGATGACTTTTCCATTGATTTCGAGCAGCTCGCGGCGGCCCTGAGCCCGCGCACGAAAATGATCGTCATCAACACCCCGCACAACCCGAGCGGTGCCCTGATCACCCGCGCGGAGCTGGATCAACTGGCAGCGCTGATCCGCGATCGCGACATCTACCTGATCAGCGATGAAGTCTACGAACACCTGGTCTTCGACGGCGTGCCCCACGTCAGCGTGCTCGCGCACGAAGAGCTGTATCAGCGCGCCTTCGTGGTCAGCTCGTTCGGCAAGACCTATCACGTCACGGGCTGGAAAACCGGCTATGTCGTTGCGCCGCCGGCACTGACCGCCGAACTGCGCAAAGTCCATCAGTACGTCAGCTTCTGCGGCGTGACACCGCTGCAATACGCGCTGGCCGATTACATGGCCGAGCACCCGGAGCACGTCGAAGAGTTGCCGGGTTTTTATCAGGCCAAACGCGACCTGTTCTGCGACCTGCTGGCCCCGTCGCGCTTCACCTTCAGCCGTGTCGCGGGCACCTATTTCCAACTGGTCGACTACTCGCAGATCCGTCCTGATTTGAACGACGTCGAGATGGCCATGTGGATGACCCGCGAACACGGCGTGGCAAGTATTCCGGTGTCGGTGTTCTACCAGAATCCACCGCAAGGCCAGCGCCTGGTGCGTCTGTGCTTTGCCAAGCGCGAGGAGACGCTGCGTGAAGCGGCGGCGAAACTATGCGTGATCTGAGTGCATTACCCGATCTCAATCTGGCGCTGATCCAGACCACCCTGGCCTGGCACGACCGTCAGGCCAACTTCGAGCACTTCGAGCAATTGCTGGAGCAGGCGCGTGGTGCGGATTTGATTATCCTGCCGGAAATGTTCACCACCGGTTTCTCCATGGAGTCAGAAACGCTCGCCGAAGCCGAGAACGGCCCGACCAGCAAATGGCTGCGCGTTCAGGCGGCGAAACTCGATGCGGTGATTACCGGCAGCGTGATTATTCAGGCGGCAGACGGCAGCCATCGCAATCGTCTGCTGTGGGCGCGGCCGGACGGCGGAGTGCTGCATTACGACAAGCGTCATCTGTTCCGCATGGCCGGTGAGCACAACCACTACACCCCCGGCGAGCGGCAGGTGCAATTCGAACTGAAGGGCTGGCGCGTGCGTCCGCTGATTTGCTACGACCTGCGCTTCCCGGTGTGGAGCCGTGATTCGCAGGACACTGATCTGCTGTTGTACACCGCGAACTGGCCGGGTGCGCGGCGTTTGCACTGGAACCGTTTGCTGCCGGCGCGGGCGATCGAAAACCTTTGTTATGTGGCAGCGGTGAATCGCGTTGGCACTGATGGTAAGGGTTTCGCTTATACCGGTGACAGCCAGGTGCTGGATTTCCAGGGCGAGAGCTTGCTGGCGGCGGGGGAGGCGGACGGTGTGTTCAAGGTGGTGCTGGAAGCGGCGCCATTGGCGGCGTATCGCGAGCGCTTTCCGGCGAATCTGGATGCCGACACGTTTGAATTCACCTGATTCCTGCGGCGCCTGACAGGACGCCTTCGCGAGCAAGCCCGCTCCCACAGGGGGAATGCATTCCAAATGTGGGAGCGGGCTTGCTCGCGAAAGGGCCGGCACAGGCAACCCAAAACCAGCAGACAAAAAAAGGCCCCGAAGCTTTCACTTCGGGGCCTTGTGCATTTCAGCAGTCGATTACGCCGCTTTCGCCTCAGGCTGGCTCAGCGAGCGGTTCAGCGCGCTGAACAAGGCCTTGAAGCTGGCCGTGGTGATGTTTTCATCGATACCCACGCCGTGCACCGCACGTTCACCGTTCACACGCAGTTCGATATAGGCCGCCGCTTTGGCGTTGGTGCCGGCGCCGATTGCGTGTTCGTTGTAGTCCATGATCTCCACCGGAATCGGCAGGCCGGCGACCAGTGCTTCCAGCGCACCGTTGCCCTTGCCGCGCCAGTGAAGGTTGGTTTCGCCCTGACCTTTGCTCGCCACTTCCACTTCAACATTGCTGTTGCCGTTTTCTTCCTGCAAGCGATGGCTGACCAGCGCGTACGGGGTGTTGGCTTGCAGGTATTCGCTGATCAACAGCGAGTGAATCTGCTTGGCGGTCATCTCCAGACCGAGACGATCGGTTTCACGCTGCACGACCTGGCTGAATTCGATCTGCATGCGACGTGGCAGGCTGATGCCGTATTCCTGCTCCAGCAAGTACGCGATGCCGCCCTTGCCCGACTGGCTGTTGACGCGAATCACCGCCTCGTAGCTACGGCCGATGTCGGCCGGGTCGATCGGCAAGTACGGCACTTCCCACAGTGCGTCCGGTTTCTGCTGGGAGAAGCCTTTGCGGATCGCATCCTGGTGCGAGCCGGAGAACGCGGTGTGCACCAGGTCGCCAACGTACGGGTGACGCGGGTGAACCTGAATCTGGTTGCATTCTTCGACGACTTTGCGCACGCCGTCGATGTCGGAGAAGTCCAGCTGCGGGTCGAGGCCCTGGGTGTACATGTTCAATGCGACGGTGACGAGGTCGACGTTACCGGTACGCTCGCCGTTGCCGAACAGGCAGCCTTCGACGCGATCGGCGCCCGCCATCAGGCCCAGCTCGGTGGCGGCGACGCCGGTGCCACGGTCGTTGTGGGTGTGTAGGCTGATGATCACGCTGTCTCGACGGTTGATGTTGCGGCCGAACCACTCGATCTGATCGGCGTAGATGTTCGGCGTTGCGCATTCAACGGTGGCGGGCAGGTTGAGGATCATCTTGTGCTCAAGCGTCGGGTTCCACACCTCGATCACCGCGTCACAGACTTCCTTGGCGAATTCCAGCTCGGTGGCGCTGAAGGTTTCCGGCGAGTATTCGAACGTCCACTCGGTGTCAGGCTGCATCGCGGCGTATTTGACGAACAGCTTGGCGGCGTTCACGGCGATGGCCTTGATGCCGTCCTTGTCCTGGTTGAAAACGATGCGACGGAAAGACGGCGAGGTGGCGTTGTACAAGTGAACGATGGCTTTCTTCGCGCCGCGCAGGGATTCGAACGTGCGCTCGATCAGGTCTTCACGACCCTGGGTCAGCACCTGAATGGTGGTGTCGTCCGGGATGTGGCCTTCTTCGATGAGGGTGCGCACGAAGTCGAAGTCGGTTTGCGAAGCGGCCGGGAACGAGGCTTCGATTTCCTTCACGCCGACTTGCACCAGGGTTTTCCAGAAGCGCAGCTTCTTCACCGCGTCCATCGGCTCGATCAGCGACTGGTTGCCGTCACGCAGGTCGGAGCTACACCAGATCGGCGCGGTGTCGATGGTCTTCGACGGCCAGGTGCGATCCGGCAGGTTGATGACAGGAAACGCGCGGTATTTCGAAGACGGGTCTTTGAGCATGCTCATCGGGAAATTCCTTATTGTCTGGGCCGAAAAAAGGCGGCCTGCCGGTGTTACGAATATGTTGGGAAAAGCTCTGGGCGAGGCGCAGCGTTCAGCCTGGCAGTCGTGCGCTGACGAGGCACAGGCTGCGGTGCTGGCGAAGCTGAATGAGGGTGTGAGAGGTTTTCATGCCTTCAACCCTAACCGCGAGGGGAGAGGATGGCAAGCAGTCGAAAAAAATTGAGAGGAATACTCGGAAAGCGGGGTTTTGCAGGATTTTATTGCGAGTAAGTCAGCGGATCTTGTTGAAGTTTGCGTGAGGTTAGATTGGGGCGCAATTGAGGTTGGATGGGTGTCAGGGTGATTTGTGGGTTGGTCAGGCCGCCTTCGCGAGCAAGCCCGCTCCCACAGTGGATCGTGTTCACAACACAAATCCAATGTGGGAGCGGGCTTGCTCGCGAAGAGGCCAGTCGCCTCAATACATATTTAAGGTTGAAACGCGCCAATAAAAATCGCCGGATCCACCCGCGCATCATTCAGGCTGACATTCCAGTGCATATGCGGCCCGGTCGCGCGGCCGGTCATGCCCACCTTGCCCACTACCGCGCCACGCGCCAGTTGCTGGCCATCCTTCACATCAATCTTCGACATGTGGCAGAACATGCTGATAAAGCCCTGCCCGTGATCGACAAACACCGTGTTGCCATTAAAGAAGTAGTTGCCGATCAGAATTACCTTTCCCGCCGCCGGGGTCTTGATTGGCGTACCTGCCGGCACCGCAAAGTCGAGGCCCGCGTGCGGATTGCGTTCTTCACCATTAAAGAAGCGACGTACACCAAACTTGCTCGACAGCGGTCCGTTGACCGGCTTGTCCAACAACAGATTGCTCGGTGTGTTCGGGCTGAAGCTGCGATAGGCCTTGATCTGCACGGCCAGCTCACCCTCGATGCGCTTGAGGTTCGACTGATCCGGATTGACCTGCTGCTTGTTCTTCAGGGTGATGTGCTGTTCCGGGTATTTCTTGTTACCGACAGTAAACGGCAGATTACGGCCGCCACTGCTGATCTGCTGCGCACCCGGTTTGACCGTCAACGGCACGCCGACGATTGCCAGCCAGTTGTCCTGTTCCTTGACCACCAGCACCGGTTTGCCTTGATAGGTGGCGGTCGGTGCCTGCGCGGCCGTGCCCAGATCAACCACGGCGACGCCACCCGGCACCGGTTTGTTGAGCATGCGGGTGATGTAGCTGTCGGCATGGGCGTTGAAGGTCAGGCAGAGCAAAAACAGTGGAGCCAGAAAACGCGGCATGGATCAGTCCAGTAAAGAAAGGGTGACAGGCGTCAGGTGATTGTCCTCGACGCGCACTTGCAGTTCGCCTTCGCCGAGTTTGGCTTTCAGGCGCTGGCCGGTGTGGGTCTGCGCGGCGTTACGAATCGCATGGCCGCGCTCATCGAGCAGAATGCTGTAACCACGACCGAGGGTCGCCAACGGGCTGACCACATGCAGCGTCTGCATCTGACTGTGCAGTTGCAGACGACGGTTTTTCAGGCCTTCACGCATGGCACGCGGCAGACGTTCGGCGAGGCTGTCGAGGCGCTGGCGCAACATCGCCAATTGCCGCCCAGGATGTTGCCCGGCGAGGCGGGTTTCCAGACGGATCAGTCGCTCGCGACGGGTATTCAGGCTGCGCTCGAAGGCCCGGCGCATGCGCATGTCCAGATCATCCAGACGTTGCGCTTGTTGGCGCAGACGTTCGCCGGGATGACGCAGGCGACGCGCCATGCCTTCGAGGCGCAGACGATCACGCATCAAACGGTCACGCATGCGCATCACCAAGCGGCGATGCAGGCTCTCGACCTGGCGGATCAGATGGCTGGAATCAGGCGCGAGCAATTCGGCAGCCGCAGATGGCGTCGGTGCGCGAACGTCAGCGACAAAGTCACTGATCGACACGTCGGTTTCATGACCGACAGCGCTGACAATCGGCGTCACGCAAGCATCGACCGCACGAGCCACGGCCTCTTCGTTGAAGCACCAAAGGTCTTCCAGCGAGCCGCCGCCACGGGCGAGGATCAGCGCATCGAAGCCACGGGCATCGGCCATTTTTAGCGCACGAACAATTTGTGCGGTGGCTTCACGGCCCTGTACGGCGGTCGGAATCAGCGTCAACTGAACCTGCGGCGCACGACGGCGGAACACACTGATGATGTCGCGAATCACCGCACCCGTCGGCGAACTGATAATGCCGATACGCTGCGGATGCGCGGGCAGCGGCACTTTGCGTTCGGCACTGAACAGGCCTTCGGCGCTGAGCTTTTCTTTCAGCGCATCGAAGGCCAGACGCAGCGCGCCGTCACCGGCAGGCTCCACGGTGTCGAGGATCAACTGATAGTCGCCACGGCCTTCGAACAGCGAGACCTTGCCGCGCACCTTCACCGCTAAACCATCTTTCAGCGCCTGGCGCACGCGCGCGGCGTTCTGCCGGAACAGCGCGCAGCGCACCTGCGCGCCACTGTCCTTGAGCGTGAAGTAGATGTGGCCGGACGCCGGTCGGGCGAGGTTGGAGATTTCGCCTTCGACCCAGATGTTGCTGAACACGTCTTCGAGCAACACCCGCGCGCGGCCGTTGAGCTGGCTGACGGTCAGGACTTCACGGTCCAGGCCAAGTCTTGCAAAGGGATCTTTAATCATGGGGCGCAGTTTAAAGGCATTGTTCCGCTGATTGCACGATCCCTGTAGGAGCTGTCGAGTGAAACGAGGCTGCGATCTTTTTATCTGGTTTTTGAGATCAAGGTCAAAAGATCGCAGCCTTCGGCAGCTCCTACAGGGGAGTGGTGAAGGTCTGGAGGAAGTGGCGGATCAGGGGACTGGGATTCTGGCGGTAGGCGAGGGCGACGGTGCTTTGGCAGTCGGGATCGCTCAGCGGCAGAAATCGTACGCCGCTCGGTGCAATGTCTTGCATTGATTCCGGCAGCAGGGCAATGCCGAATCCGCCCTGAATCAATTGGAGCTGCGTGGTTTTGCGCGACATTACCCGCGCCGCTTTCGGGAAGAAACCTTGGCGCATGCACAGATCGGCGCACAAATAGCTCAGGCCGCCGCGCTGTGGATGGGGAATGGAGATGAAGGCTTCGTCCTTGAGCTGCGCCAGTTCCACCGTATCCAAGGAGGCTAATCGATGATCCGCCGGCACGGCCAGCAACAGGCGTTCACTAAACAGCGGCACGATCTGAATGCCTTCGCGCTGGCGCAGCACTGGCAAGCGCAGCAATCCGACATCGAGGCGACCTTCGGCCAATTCCTCCAGTTGCGCCTCGGAAGACAGCTTGCCGATATCCAGCGACACGCCCGGTTGTTGCTGTAGATAAGCGCCGATATCGCTGAGCAAACGGCCACTGATCGACACGGTGCTGGAATGGCTCAAACGTAGAGTGCCGAGTTGCCCGTTACCGACTTCGGTGGCCATGACGCTGGCCTTGTTCAGTTCGATAAGCAGATTACGCGCTCGCGGTAAAAACGCTTCGCCCGCCGCCGTGAGTCGCGGCTGACGTGCTGTGCGCTCGAACAGCGGCGTTTGCAGGTGCGTCTCCATGGTCTTGATCTGCCGGCTTAGCGCCGATTGGGCAATGAACAAACGCTCCGCCGCCGCACTGAAACTGCCGCTTTCAGCGATCTCAACGAAGTAACGCAATTGACGGGTGGAAAGCATCAGGTATGCCTTTTCGAGATGACTTGGCGACTTTGAAGATATTAGTCGCAAGCGTTGGCGCTGGCTAAAGTCATCTCAGGCTTATTAAGGAAGCGCATCGATGAGCGTGGTGGGGTTGTTGAGTGAGTGGCCGTGGGGCGCGCAAGGCTGGGTGATTATTGGCTTGGGCATCGTGCTGGCTTATATCGTCTTCGGTATCGCAGGGTTCGGCACGGCGTTGGTGGCGGGGCCGATTCTGATTCTGTTCATGCCGTTGTCGAAGATCGTGCCGCTGCTGGTGTTGCTGGATTTCGTCGCGGCGTTCGGCAATCTGCTGCCGTCGCGGCGCGATGTCGCCAAGCCGGAGCTGTTGCGGTTGCTGCCGTGCATGGCGGTCGGTTGTACGTTGGGGGTGATATTCCTGCTCAACCTCAAGTCCGACCTGCTGTTGCTGTTGATGGGGCTGTTTATCAGCGCTTACGCGATTTACAGCCTGTGGGTGAAAGCGCGGCCGACGCAATTGTCGGCCGGTTGGGCAGTGCCGATGGGCACGGTGGGTGGGTTATTTGGTGCGCTGTTTGGCAGTGGCGGCTTTTTATATGCGATTTATTTGAACAGCCGATTGCCGAAGGAAGCGGCGCGAGCCACGCAAAGTGCGCTGATCAGTTGCAGCACGGTGGTGCGTTTGAGCCTGTTTGCCATCGCCGGGGTGTATGCCGAGCTACCCTTGTTGATGTTGGCGCTGTGTCTGTTGCCGGCCATGGCGTTGGGGTTGTGGGTCGGGCGACGGTTGACCATGAGGTTGTCGCGCGAGGCGTTTGTGCGATTGGTGACGTGGCTGGTGCTCGCGAGCGGGCTGGCGTTGATCGGGCGCTATCTCAGCACTTGACCGGATTTTGTCAGGGATTAAGCTGCCGGCCTTTAGGGCCTCTTCGCGAGCAAGCCCGCCCCCACAGGGAACTGCATTCCAATGTGGGAGCGGGCTTGCTCGCGAAGGCGTCAGCAGCCACACCGCAGGACTTTCCATGAATTCGCAAAGCATCATCGTCCCGAAAATCTCCACCCTGCCGGTGCACGAACCCCGGGCTCGGGCGATCGTGCGCTGGCTGGTGCGCAAAAACATCGTCAAGGAAGAGCTGAGCACCTGCGGCCGCACTGGCAATCGCATGGCTTACGCGATTGCCGATGGCGCGCGTGCCGTGGTGTTGCACCCGCAGGCGTTGCCGTTCGGTGAGCCCATCAACGGTCTGGAAATCGTCACCAAACGCTGCATCTATACCCCGGCCAAAGGGTTTCTCGGAGAAGCCGGTTGTGCCGAATGCCGTCGCGAGATCGGCGAGGCACTGTTCGAAAGCCTGGAAGACTGGATGCCTGGGCGCACCGACAACTTCACTTGCCCGGAATGCGGGCACGAAGACGACATCAACGGCTTCCTGTACCTGCAAGAGTGCGGGTTCTCCAATCTCGGCTTCATCTTCAACAACTGGCTGGAAGCGGGTTTCAAACAAAGCTTCCTCGACGAGTTCGCCGACTGGCTCGATCTCCCCGTCAGTTGGGTAAAAGTCGAACTCTGACCCTCAAACATTCCCTGTAGGAGCTGCCGAAGGCCGCGATCTTTTGATCGGGTTATTAACAGACAACGTCAAAAGATCGCAGCCTCCGGCAGCTCCTACAAAAAACAGGGTTTTCCGTATATCAATTAGACTGAGTTTTACGTTGATCCGAAGGGGGTGTCTGACTATAATGGCGCGCTTCCATTTTCCCGCTCGGGAGCCCCCGCGATGCTGCGTATCAGCCAAGAAGCTCTGACATTCGACGACATTCTCCTAGTGCCCGGTTATTCCGAGGTGCTTCCTAACGAAGTCAGTCTCAAGACCCGCCTAACCCGTGGCATCGAGCTGAATATTCCTCTGGTTTCTGCCGCAATGGACACCGTTACTGAAGCCCGTCTGGCAATTGCCATGGCTCAGGAAGGTGGCATCGGCATTATCCACAAGAACATGACCATCGAGCAGCAAGCTGCCGAAGTTCGCAAGGTCAAGCGTTACGAAGCCGGTGTAGTCAAGGATCCGATCACCATCGAGGCTGATGCCACGGTGCGTGAACTGTTCGAACTGACCCGTCTGCACAACATTTCCGGCGTTCCGGTACTGCACGATGGCGACCTGGTCGGCATCGTCACTTCCCGTGACGTGCGTTTCGAAAACCGTCTGGAAGCCACCGTCCGTGAAGTGATGACGCCTAAAGAGCGTCTGGTCACGGTCAAGGAAGGCGCGGACAAGAACGACGTTCGTGAGTTGCTGCACAAAAACCGCATCGAACGCGTTCTGATCGTTGACGACAAATTTGCCCTCAAAGGCATGATGACCGTCAACGACATCGAAAAAGCCAAAGCCTACCCGCTGGCCAGCAAGGACGATCAAGGTCGTCTGCGCGTTGGCGCTGCTGTCGGTACCGGTAAAGACACCGGTGACCGCGTCGCTGCGCTGGTCAATGCCGGTGTGGACGTGGTGGTAGTCGATACCGCTCACGGTCACTCCAAAGGCGTGATCGACCGCGTTCGCTGGGTTAAACAGAATTTCCCTGAAGTGCAGGTGATCGGCGGCAACATCGCCACGGGCGCCGCTGCCAAGGCTCTGGCCGAAGCAGGCGCTGACGCAGTCAAGGTCGGTATCGGCCCTGGCTCGATCTGCACCACCCGTATCGTCGCCGGTGTCGGCGTCCCGCAAATCAGTGCCATCGCCAACGTCGCCGCTGCCCTTGAAGGCACTGGCGTTCCGTTGATCGCCGACGGCGGCATCCGTTTCTCCGGTGACCTGTCCAAGGCCATCGTTGCCGGTGCTTCCTGCGTGATGATGGGCTCGATGTTCGCCGGTACTGAAGAAGCGCCGGGCGAAATCGAACTGTTCCAGGGCCGTTCGTACAAGGCGTATCGCGGCATGGGTTCGCTGGGCGCCATGTCCCAGGCTCAAGGTTCCTCCGACCGTTACTTCCAGGACTCCTCGGCAGGCGCCGAGAAACTCGTTCCGGAAGGCATCGAAGGCCGTGTGCCGTACAAAGGCACCCTGAGCGCGATCATTCACCAACTGATGGGCGGTCTGCGTTCCTCGATGGGTTACACCGGCAGCGCCGACATCGAAGAAATGCGCACCAAGCCTGAGTTCGTGCGGATCACCGGCGCCGGCATGGCCGAATCCCACGTTCACGACGTGCAGATCACCAAAGAAGCGCCAAACTACCGCGTAGGTTGATGCTTCAAGCAAATCGTTAGACAACCGGGGCTGTTTTATTCAGCCCCGAGTTGTTTCTGTATCACGACTGTTTCTGAATGACTTAGACGAGACTGAATCATGGCCCTCGATATTCACGCTCACCGCATCCTGATCCTCGACTTCGGTTCGCAATACACCCAGCTGATCGCCCGCCGCGTGCGCGAGATCGGTGTGTACTGCGAACTGCACCCGTTCGACATGGACGAAGATGCGATCCGCGAATTCGCTCCTAAAGGCGTCATCCTCGCCGGCGGCCCCGAGTCCGTACACGTCGCCGACAGCCCGCGCTGCCCACAGGCAGTGTTCGATCTGGGCGTACCGGTTTTCGGTATCTGCTACGGCATGCAGACCATGGCCGAGCAACTGGGCGGCAAGGTTGAAGGTTCCGAGCTGCGTGAGTTCGGTTACGCCCGCGTTGACGTAGTCGGCAAGAGCCGCCTGCTCGACGGCATCGAAGACCACATCGACGCTGACGGCCTGTTCGGCCTCGACGTCTGGATGAGCCACGGTGACAAGGTCACCAAGATGCCGGAAGACTTCCACGTCCTCGCCAGCACCCCAAGCTGCCCGATCGCCGGTATGTTCAACGACGACCGTGGCTACTACGGCGTGCAGTTCCACCCGGAAGTGACCCACACCAAGCAGGGCGGTCGCATCCTGTCGCGCTTCGTGCTCGACATCTGCGGCTGTGAAGCCCTGTGGACGCCGTCGAAGATCGCTGAAGACGCCATCGCCAACATCCGCGCACAAGTCGGCACCGACAACGTGCTGCTGGGTCTGTCCGGCGGCGTTGACTCCTCGGTGGTTGCCGCGCTGCTGCACAAAGCCATCGGCGACCAACTGACCTGCGTTTTCGTCGACAACGGCCTGCTGCGTCTGCACGAAGGCGAGCAAGTGATGGCCATGTTCGCCGAGAACATGGGCGTCAAGGTGATCCGCGCCAACGCTGAAGAGCAGTTCCTGAACAACCTGGCCGGCGAAGCCGATCCAGAGAAGAAGCGCAAAATCATCGGTCGCACCTTCATCGACGTATTCGATGCCCAGTCGAACAAACTGGACAACATCAAGTACCTCGCTCAGGGCACCATCTACCCGGACGTGATCGAGTCGGCTGGCGCGAAAAGCGGCAAGGCCCACGTGATCAAGTCGCACCACAACGTGGGCGGCCTGCCGGAAGAGATGAACCTGAAACTGGTCGAGCCACTGCGCGAACTGTTCAAGGACGAAGTCCGTCGTCTGGGCCTGGAACTCGGCCTGCCGTACGACATGGTCTACCGTCACCCATTCCCGGGCCCGGGCCTGGGTGTGCGTATTCTTGGTGAAGTGAAAAAGGAATACGCCGACCTGCTGCGTCGTGCCGACCACATCTTCATCGAAGAACTGCGCAAAGCCGACTGGTACCACAAAGTCAGCCAGGCTTTCGTGGTGTTCCAGCCAGTGAAATCGGTTGGTGTTGTTGGTGATGGCCGTCGTTACGCCTGGGTCGTTGCCCTGCGCGCCGTAGAAACCATCGACTTCATGACCGCGCGTTGGGCGCACCTGCCTTACGAACTGCTGGAAACCGTCTCCGGCCGCATCATCAATGAAATCGAAGGCATTTCGCGCGTTACTTATGACGTGTCGAGCAAGCCGCCTGCAACGATTGAGTGGGAATAATCCCGGTCTGATTGATCGGTGTTAACCCCGAAAAGCCCCGTGAACGCGAGTTCACGGGGCTTTTTTACGTCAGCTGATTTTTATTGGTTTGAACCCCATGATCCGCAACGCAGCCGAGAGCTCGGCAAGGTTGGGGTAACGTCGGCCGCTGATGGGCCAGTTCGGCCGTTCAACGTAATAGAACCCGCCCTTGTTGAGGATCGGCGTTCGTACGATGTTGCCATCGCTGCTGCGATGAATCAGCGTGGCGACGTCGTCGATGTTCATCACCGTGCAATCGCCGGGATTGATCAGTGTTTTTTCCAGTGAGTCGGCCAAGGCAACGCTGGCGGGGGTATCGATTTGCAGGCGCAGGTCGCTTTTGACGGGCGATAACGGGCGGGCAAACTCGTCGGTCGGAATGCGCCCGGGATCCGGTTCTATGCCTCGGGCAGTTCCGGCCGGGGTGCTTTCTATACGCAGGCCGATGCCGCCTTCCAGTTCGCTTAAACCCGGTACGCCTTCCCAGGTATTGGCATGGCTGTCGCCTACCAGCGCGATCCAGCGATGGGCGCCACGAGCGTTCTGGTCCGCGGTGATCACCTCATGCGAAAAGTAATTCATCATCTTCTGGCGGAACGTGCTTTTGTCGACACCGCTCATGCCGGTGCTTCTATAGCTGGCCAGGCAATCGATCGACTGGATGCGGATATGATTTTTTTGCGCCGCTTTGGCCAGTTCGAGGAAGGTGTACTGGCCGCTGGTGTCGGTTTTGAATCCCCCGTCCATGGTCTTCAGGTAGGTTTCCAACGTCTCTGACATCTTCCCGGTGCGATTGAAAGCATCCAGATCGGCTTGATGGAAGTCCGTCAGCACATGCTCCAGATACAGGGTTTTGACCTTCTGTTTACTGAGTGCCGCCATGTTGTCGATCAGAAACTGTTTGCTGCCGACACTGGAGTGATTTTCGCCAATGACCAGCCCGGACGCCGATTTATACAGCTTCTTGATGATCTCTTTCGGTGCCAGTTTTTCCGGCAGGATAGGGATCTCGGGACGCGCTGGTAGCTGAGGTGACTCCATAAATGCAGTGGCATCGCGGTAAAGCGTTTGGCGCATCGCCTTGAAATCTGCAAGTGGATTCGTGCCGTCAGCGTTGGGCAGGGTGGCCATGTAGTCCTTGAGGTCGTACTTGGTGCCACCGCCCTGAGCAATCTCGTTTAGCGCATCGCGCGAAGCGGGTTGAATGTCGTAAGCCGTTGGTGGGCTGTCTACATCCGGTAGCGGGGTGCGAGTGCGCCCCCATGGCCATATTCCGATGCACTTGCCGCCCCCCATCAGACCCGGGCGGTTGATCGGTTGCCATTCGCCGGCTTCGTCCAGACGAATCGGCAAGCTGCGATAGAAGGAGTAGGGGTTAGTCGGGTCGATGATCGCCCAGCTCTTCAACTCTTTGATGTAGCGCACCAAGTAGTAGTTGTCGTTAATCAGAACGTAATGCCCGCCGGCTGACGGTTGAAATATTCCCTGAAACTGGCCTTCCTGCGCGAGCGGCGATAATCCGTCCAACACTTCGTTGGTCTCGAACGTATCGAGCAGATCTGCGCCTTGTTGCGCATAAGCGGGGCCAGGTGCATAACGGGCAATCAGCGGGATATCAGCAGAGTCTTCCGGCGGCTCTGCTTCAGTAAATTCATCCTGAGTGTTGAACGTTTCACTCGCTTCGCCCACTTCCGAAAGCTCTGCCGCGCCACGCAGGTAAGGCAGGTTGAACAGCACATCGATGCCGCTGGCAATCGCTCCGATCACCCCGGCCTTGCGATCTGCCTTGCTGGTGCCGTTGATCGCTTGATCGATGTTCATGCCCATATCCGCAAGCCCCGCGCCGACCACCGCCAGCGCTGCCGGCCAGCCGATTGCGGCCATTGAGCCGAACACCCGGAGAAAGGCGTTCAGGTAACCGATCCACATCTTCTTGCGCAGTTCGCCGTTGGAATGCAGCGAGAGATCGGCGTCACCGTGCATACGCGCCTTGACCGAGTCGCGTAGCCAACTGAACGCGTCACCTGTGATCGCTGTGGTGTTCTGATTGATCAGGTGGTGATCGCTTTTGCCCCACGTCGAGTACAGCAAGTCGATCATGGCATTCAGACCGATATTGCCATCGTCCTGTTGCTGGGCGGCCAAGGGGAAATGCGCCATGAAGCGTGCGCGATTCTCCGCATGATTGTTTTGCATCAACAACCACCAATGCAGATCGGACTCAGTGGCGAACACATGGAAGCAGTCGAGTTCACCGGGGGTATAGATAATCTGCACGCCATTGCTGTCAGCGATGCACAAGATATCCGTGGCGCTGTAGCCGCCGATGTTCAGGGCGCTCACTCGCAGTCCGTCAGTGATGAGCGTTTCACGCTGCAGAAATACCAGCGAAACCGGCCAAGTGATATCGCTCGCCACAGCCTTGAGCAATGTTTTGAGGTTTTCATTATTCAGCCGCGCGCCGTCGTGTTCATCGAGGGCTTTGGCGAGGAAATTCAGTTTGGCCAACGTGCGGAAATCGTCGGCGTGCAGCGTCCAGAACTGCTGCATTTTCGTTCGATAGAGTTCGCTGAAGTTGATCGCCCAAAGGTCTTTCAGCACTTCGCTGGGGCGCAGGCGAACCTCGTTGGTCTCGTTGAAGACCGATGCGTCTGCGCCTTCGCTGTAAAAGCCGCCGTAGCCGTCGAGGAGGTCGGCATTGTCCTGATCGGGGGCGTGAAAGCGTTTGACCACTAGCTCCGCCAGCGTCAGTGACTCCGAAGGTGACGGGTAATGCTCCCAGCCCAGAAAGGCTTTGTCGCTGCTGACTGAGGTGTTGTTGAAGCGGTGCCACCAGACATTTTCGGGATCAATGTCTTTGATACCGTATTTGTCGAGAATGCCTTGGGCCGCTTCGTGGGCCATGTCGTGCAGGTCGGGGCAGGCCTCGGTAAACGGCAGCACCAGCGCGTGCAGTGACTGTTCGTCGGCAGGGTTTGGAAGCAGAGATGGGGGCAGGGTTACAGGAATATTCACTTCTCGCTCCTTGAGAAATGGGGGGGGTAAAAAACTGATCAACACTATGGCTTTTTCAGCGGCGCGAATCTGTAGGGCTGAGGCCATCTGAGCGTGAAGGAAGCAGGGACGCGATCTGTACGAAAGTGTCCCGCAGACATGGCGAACCTGTGTCGCATTGCCACGCCGGCCTTACTGTTTCTCAGTTGCGGGTGTATCGTATTCGCCTTTTAACGGGCCCCCGGGCCTGTCGCTGATACGTGAGGTAGTTGAGTTCATGTCCTTTACCCGTCGCCAAATCCTCGGTGGCCTGGCCGGTCTAGTTGTCGTTGGCGTTGGCGCAGGGGGCGCGTCGCGTTACTGGCTGGGCAAGATGGCCGACGCTGAGGCGGGTCACGATTACGAGCTGATCGCCGCGCCACTGGACGTTGAGCTGGTGCCAGGGCACAAGACTGAGGCGTGGGCGTTCGGCCCGTCGGCGCCGGGTACCGAATTACGCGTGCGTCAGGGTGAATGGCTGCGGGTGCGCTTCATCAACCATTTGCCGGTGGCGACCACCATTCACTGGCACGGCATCCGCCTGCCGCTGGAAATGGATGGCGTACCGTACGTCTCGCAACTGCCGGTGTTGCCGGGCGAGTACTTTGATTACAAATTCCGCGTGCCGGACGCCGGCAGCTATTGGTATCACCCGCACGTCAGCAGCAGCGAAGAACTCGGGCGCGGGCTGGTCGGGCCGCTGATCGTCGAAGAGCGCGAGCCCACCGGTTTCGTCTACGAAAAGACCCTGAGCCTGAAGAATTGGCACATTGATGACGTAGGAAATTTCGTCGAGTTCAGCATTCCGCGCGAAGCGGCGCGGGGCGGTACGGCGGGGCGTTTGTCGACGATCAATGGTGTGCCGACCCCGGTGATTGAATTGCCGGCGGGGCAGATCACCCGGGTGCGGCTGCTCAATCTGGATAACACCCTCACGTATCGCATCAATATTCCCGGCGTCGAAGCGAAAATTTATGCGCTGGACGGCAACCCGGTCGAGCCACGGCCATTGGGCAAGGAATATTGGCTGGGCCCGGGCATGCGCATTTGTCTGGCGATCAAGGCACCGGCGGCGGGCGAAGAGTTGTCGTTGCGTAATGGCCCGGTGCGTTTGGGCACATTGCGTTCGGTGGCCAATACCGACGCGCCGACCGACTGGCCGAAAACCTTGCCGGCCAACCCGGTGGCCGAACCAGATCTGGCGAATGCCGAGAAACTCAACTTCAATTTCGAATGGGTCGGTTCGGTGTCGGTCGACGTCGACAACGGGCGGCCGCCGAGCCTGTGGCAAATCAACGGCAAGGCTTGGGACATCACCGACAAGACCTGCGCTGATCGGCCGATCGCCAGTTTGAAGCTGGGGCAGAGCTATATTTTCGAACTGAAAAACATGACCCAGTACCAGCACCCGATTCACCTGCACGGCATGAGCTTTAAAGTGTTGTCGTCGAACCGGCACAAGGTCATTCCGTATTTCACCGACACCTATCTGCTGGGCAAGAACGAGCGCGCGCAAGTGGCGTTGGTGGCCGATAATCCGGGGGTGTGGATGTTCCACTGCCACGTGATCGACCACATGGAAACCGGCCTGATGGCCGCCATCGAGGTGAAGTGATGCGCCAGATTCGCCCCGCGGCGATTATCGACCGCAGCCGTGATCGCGATTTCATGCGTGAAGCCTTGGCGCTCGCCGCGCAAGGTGCAGCGCTGGGCGAAGTGCCGGTGGGTGCGGTGCTGGTGCAGGATGGCGAGATTATCGGGCGTGGGTTTAATTGCCCGATCAGTGCCAGCGACCCGAGTGCGCATGCCGAAATGGTCGCGATTCGTGCGGCGGCGCAGGCAGTGGATAACTATCGGCTGCCGGGCAGCACGCTGTATGTGACGCTCGAGCCGTGCAGCATGTGCGCGGGGTTGATCGTGCATTCGCGGGTGGCGCGCGTGGTATATGGCGCGTTGGAGCCGAAGGCCGGGATTGTGCAGAGTCAGGGGCAGTTTTTTACCCAGGGCTTTTTGAATCACCGGGTGTTGTATGAAGGCGGGGTGTTGGCGGAGGAGTGTGGTGCGGTGCTGACGGAGTTCTTCCGCGCCCGCCGAGCCAAACCAGCTGAATAAACACCAACCCCAATGTGGGAGCGGGCTTGCTCGCGAAGGCGGAGTGTCAGGCAACTATTTATTACCTGACACTCCGCCTTCGCGAGCAAGCCCGCTCCCACAGGGGATCTCCGTTGTGCAGGAGATGGAGTTATTTTTTGGCGACAATCACGGCACGCATCGGTGCCGGCAACCCTTCGATGGTTTTGCTGTGGTCTTCGGGATCAAGGAAGTCGCTCAGCGACTGATACTTCATCCACTCGGTACCGCGCTGCTCTTCAACAGTCGTGGTGCTCACATCCACACAACGAATGTCGGTAAATCCCGCACGACGCAACCACAATTCCAGCGCCGGAACCGACGGCAGGAACCAGACGTTACGCATCTGCGCATAACGGTCTTCCGGCACCAGTACCTGATGCTTGTCGCCTTCAACCACCAGCGTTTCCAGCACCAGTTCACCACCCTTCACCAGGCAATCCTTCAGCGCCAGCAAGTGCTCGATCGGCGAGCGACGGTGATAAAACACGCCCATCGAAAACACCGTATCAAAGCCTTCCAGATTCGGCGGCAGGTCTTCGAACGGGAACGGCAGGTGCCAGGCATTCGGCTCGGACAGATAGCGTTGCACCGCCTGGAACTGGCAGAAGAACAACCAGTTCGGATCGACACCAATCACGCTGTTGGCGCCGGCGCCGAGCATGCGCCACATGTAGTAGCCGTTGCCGCAACCGACATCGAGGATGCGTTTGCCTTTCAGATCCAGATGCGGGGCGACACGCGACCACTTCCAGTCCGAGCGCCATTCGGTGTCGACGTGCACGCCGAACAGATCGAACGGCCCTTTGCGCCACGGCGACAAGCCCATCAACGCAGTACGCATCTGCGCGCGGGTTTCGTCGTCGCAATCGGTGTCGAGTTTCAGGCCGTTGAGCAAATCGATCTCGCTCGGCTGAATCTTCGGCAAGGCATCCAGCGCACTTTGCCAGCGCTCCAGGTCGCCGTGGCCTTTCTCCATTTTCTTGTCGAGTTGAGCTTGCAGGGTGTTGGCCCATTCGGCCAGCGGCGTGCCGGCCAGACGGCGGGCGAGGGGGGACAGATCAATCATGGCAAGGCAATCAACGAGGCAAAGTTAAGACACTGGAACCACGGCACGACTTTCGAGAACCCGGCGGCCAACAGGCGCTCGCGGTGTTCTTCGAGGCTGTCGGGCTTCATGACGTTTTCGATGGCGCTGCGCTTCTGGGCGATTTCCAGTTCGCTGTAACCGTTGGCGCGTTTGAAGGCGACGTGCAGATCGGTGAGCAGCGCGTGCTCTTCGGCATCGTTGAAGCGCAGCTTCTCCGAGAGAATCAGCGCGCCGCCCGGCAGCAACGATTGGCGGATGCGCGAAAGCAACGCGGTGCGCTGATCCGGGGCGATGAATTGCAGGGTGAAGTTCAGCGCCACCACCGAGGCGGGCTGGAAGTCGAGGGCGAGGATGTCGCCTTCGATCACTTCGACCGGCAGCAACTCCTGGAACATCGAGTCCTGACCGTTGAGGTATTCGCGGCAGCGTTCGACCATCGCGGCAGAGTTATCCACCGCAATCACTCGGCAACCGTCGGTGCGCACGTGACGGCGCAGGGCTTGAGTGACAGCGCCCAACGAGGAGCCGAGGTCGTAGAGTACGCTGTTCGGCTGGGCGAACTGCGCCGCGAGTACGCCGAGGTTTTCGACGATGGTCGGGTAACCCGGCACCGAGCGCTTGATCATGTCCGGGAACACCCGCACCACGTCTTCGTTGAAGGCGAAGTCGGGTACCTGGGCCAGAGGCTTGGCGAAAATGCGATCGGGTTCTTTGCTCACGGCGGTTCCGGCGGTGTAAATGGAAAGGCCGGCATTTTAGCCAAAAGGGCGCGGGGATGCTTGGGTTGTCTGATAAAGCGGTAAATCAAAAGATCGCAGCCTGCGGCAGCTCCTGCAGAGATCGGCTGATCGTTCCCACGCTCGGCGTGGGAATGCCGCCCCGGACGCTCTGCGTCCCTGCGCAAGTGACGCAGAGCGTCACAGGATGCATTCCCACGCGGAGCGTGGGAATGATCAGATCCGTTTGGTCTGGGAGAACGCCGAGGCGGCGATGCCCCACTGGCCGAGCCAGTAGCTGAGGATGATGACGTATGGCGCAGCGTGAAATGGCGATACGAAACGATCGATGCCAATCACGCTGTCGGAGAATACAAACGCCAGCGCACCGCCGGCCGCGAGCAACGCCGAACGTTTCGGCACATCGGTGCCGAGCCGGGCAAGTGCGCGCCAGAGCATCGCGCTGATTGCTGTGCCATAGACGATCACCGGCACCAGCAACGGCCCGAGCCCGCTGGAAATCAGCATCCCCAACAGCACCGCGCCAACACCGAGGGCAAGCACCAGCGGCAGCATCGCCAGACGCTTGCAGTCACTCAGATAAGCCTTCAGATACGCCAGATGCGCGACCAGAAACGCGCCAAGCCCGAACACGAACAAATCCCCCGGCCACGCCAGCAGCACATCACCGAGCAACGAGAAAATCAGCCCCAGACTGATCCAGCGCCGATAGTCGCTGGGCGGCGCATCATGCAGCCAGCCGAGCAGCGCCAGCACTGGCAGTGGTTTGACCAACAAACACAGGAGCGCCGCGTGGGTGCTCAAACCATAAAGAAACGTCACCGCGCCCATCAGCGCCAGAATCAACCAACCCACGATCAGTTCACCGAAATCGCGCAATCAAAGGTTTCCACCGGCAGCACTTCCGGCGCCCACGGCTGTTGCGAGGTCAGACGCAGACGCCCGGTGCCGGGCGCGAACGCCTGGAAGCGCCAGGTCGAAATTCCGGCGGCACCGACCACGCCGGCATCTTCCGGATTGCTGTAAACCTCAGGGCTGAGTGCGCGCAGCACGCCACCGGCGGAATCCTGAATGGCCCAGCGGTAGCCGGTGGTTGGATTGCTTGGCAGGGTGATGATCAGGTTTTGCCCGTTAGTGAGTTGCACCGGGCATTCGCTTTGTTTTTCCACGGTCACGTTCTGTTTCGGTTGGCTGGCGCAAGCGGCCAGCAACGAGAGGGCGAGGGGGACAAACAGGCGAGTGGGGGACATAAGGTCAGCGGCTCCGGGCGTTCACGACGAACGGCGAGCATAACTGAAGATGAGACAAAGTGTGACAGTCGGGGCGTGTTGGTGTTTGGGCTGACGCCATCGCGAGCAGGCTCACTCCTACAGTAGGTTGTGGTGATCACGATAAAGTGTTCAACACAGAAAACTGTAGGAGTGAGCCTGCTCGCGATAACGGCGGATTGGATGCTGCTAATTATCAGGACAGTTGCGTCGCAATAAAAAAACAGTGACAAGTTTAACCGGCAACGTCGATCTCACATTTAATAGCGTGTGTATGACCATAAAATTTCAGCTCGAAAGTCAGCCGATATTTTTTATTGTCGTTGTCGAGGTTGGCGTCGAACCTACCTTCATAGGCGTACCGCTCCCCATCATTACTATTGCGATGGAAAACGGATTTGAGTCGTTCACCACGTTTGAACGGCTGCTCACCCGACGGAGTCGCCGGGTCAATCACCAAGTGAATGAGTTCTTCATCAGCAAAACCCAAGCGTCGGGATCCCTCGATGCTGATGTGACCGGACTGATGTTCCACTCTGATCCTGTCGGTTGTAAAAAGCACCTGGCCGTTTTGGCTGATCGTAAAATAGTCGGCGGTGCGTACATTTTCTGACGATGGCGTGGACGTCATGGTGTCATTCCCTTGCTAATTGAAGTCAGTTCGAAAGGGAAAGGTAAAGGATTGACGCAATCGGGTAACTGTCATTTGTGACAGTTATTAATGCTTGTTAGCGATATCGAATGCAGTTTTAGTTTCTAATGAGATGTCTGGCCTGCCTGCATCACCCCTGAAATTGATGGTGATGCAGGCAGGGTGTCAGTTCTTATCAGAACAACACCTTCGCCACATCGGCAAATTTCTTCGCGAAATGCACGGTAATCCCTTCTTTCAGATAATCCGGCAATTCCTCGAAATTACCCCGGTTCGGCTCCGGCAAAATCAGCTCGAAAATCTTCTGCCGCCGCGCCGCAATCACCTTCTCGCGCACGCCGCCAATCGGCAGTACATGCCCGGTCAACGTCAGTTCGCCGGTCATGGCTACGCCTTTTTTCGGCGGCTGATTACGTGCGAGCGAGAGCAGCGCACTGGCCATGGTCACACCGGCGCTCGGGCCGTCTTTCGGGGTGGCGCCTTCGGGTACGTGCAGGTGGACGAAGGCTTCGTCGAAGAACTTCGCATCGCCGCCGAACTGTTTCAAGTGCGAGCTGACGTAGCTGTAGGCGATCTCCGCCGACTCCTTCATCACATCACCGAGTTGCCCGGTGAGTTTGAAGCCACGGTTGAGCGTATGAATGCGCGTCGCTTCGATCGGCAAGGTCGCGCCGCCCATGCTGGTCCACGCCAGACCGGTAATAACGCCAGTGCCGGACAGCACTTGTTCGTTGCGGAACACTGGATGACCCAGTGACGCTTCCAAATCTTTCGGCCCGAGTTTGATCACCGCTTTCGGGTCGTCGATCAGCTTCATCACCGCTTTGCGCACCAGTTTGCCCATCTGTTTTTCCAGCTGACGCACGCCGGCTTCACGGGCGTAACCGTCGATCAGGGACTTGAGCGCGCTGTCGCTGATGCTCAGGCTGCCCTTGGACACGCCGGCCTTTTCCAGCAGTTTTGGCCACAGGTGACGCTTGGCGATGGCGACTTTTTCTTCGGTGATGTAGCCCGACAGGCGAATCACTTCCATGCGGTCGAGCAACGGGCCTGGGATCGAATCGAGGGTGTTGGCGGTGCAGACGAACAGGACTTTCGACAAGTCCATGCGCAGGTCGAGGTAATGGTCGAGGAATTCGACGTTCTGTTCCGGGTCGAGGGTTTCCAGCAGCGCCGAGGCCGGGTCGCCCTGGTAGCTCTGGCCCATTTTGTCGATCTCGTCGAGCATGATCACCGGGTTCATCACTTCGACGTCTTTCAACGCCTGCACCAGTTTGCCCGGCTGCGCGCCGATGTAGGTGCGGCGGTGGCCCTTGATCTCGGCTTCGTCGCGCATGCCGCCGAGGCTGAAGCGGTAGAACGGTCGGCCAAGGGATTCGGCGATGGATTTGCCGACGCTGGTTTTACCCACGCCCGGCGGGCCGACCAGCAGCACGATGGAGCCGCTGATTTCACCTTTATAAGCACCGACGGCGAGGAATTCGAGGATGCGATCCTTGATGTCGTCGAGGCCTGCGTGGTGTTTGTCGAGCACTTTACGCGCGTGCTTGAGGTCGAGTTTGTCCTCGCCATACACGCCCCACGGCACCGAGGTCGCCCAGTCGAGGTAGTTGCGGGTGACTGCGTACTCCGGCGAGCCGGTTTCGAGGATCGACAGTTTGTTCATTTCCTCTTCGAGGCGTTTCTGCACCTGCGCGGGGAGGACTTTGCCTTCGAGGCGTTGTTCGAACTGTTCGAGGTCGGCGCTGCGGTCGTCTTTGGTCAGGCCGAGTTCCTGCTGGATGACCTTGAGTTGTTCCTTGAGGAAGAACTCGCGCTGATGCTCGCCGATCTTGCGGTTAACTTCTGCCGAAATTTCTTTTTGCAGGCGCGCGACTTCGACTTCCTTGCGCAGCATCGGCAGGACTTTTTCCATGCGCTTGAGCATCGGCACGCAGTCGAGCACTTCTTGCAGCTCGGGGCCGGTGGCGGAGGTCAGCGCGGCGGCGAAGTCGGTCAGCGGCGACGGGTCGTTGGGGCTGAAGCGGTTGAGGTAGTTTTTCAGCTCTTCGCTGTACAGCGGGTTGAGCGGCAGCAGTTCCTTGATCGCGTTGATCAGCGCCATGCCGTAGGCCTTGACCTCGTCGGTCGGCTCGGTCGGCTGGTGCGGGTATTCGACTTCGACCAGGTACGGTGGGCGGTGGTGTTTGAGCCAGGTTTTGATGCGTACGCGGCTCAGGCCTTGGGCGACGAATTGCAGTTTGCCGTTTTCGCGGCTGGCGTGGTGAACCTTGACCAGCGTGCCGTATTCGGGGAGGGCGCCGGTGTTGAAGTGGCGCGGGTCTTCCTGGGGCGTGTCCATGAAGAACAGGGCCAGGGAGTGGTGGTCGGATTTGCTGACCAGGTCAAGGGTTTCGGCCCAGGGTTCTTCGTTGACGATGACCGGCAGGACTTGGGCCGGGAAGAACGGGCGGTTGTGGATCGGGATGATGTAGACCTTGTCCGGCAGGTTTTGGCCTGGCAGGGCGAGGCCTTTGCCGGAGGAGGTGTGTTCGATGTGGTCGTCTTCGGTGTAGTCGTCGGGGTGATCGGGGAATTCTTGCTGGTCGCTCATGGGGCACCTGCGCAATGGGGTATGGGTCTTAGATGGGGCAGGCTTTCGGTGGTTTCAATGGTGGGCGATGTTTCTGCTTGTGTGTTCAGGGTTTTGACAGGGGTCACGCTTTGGGCTTGGCGGCCTTTGGGCCGACCATGTTCTTGGGGTTTGTGTGTATATCCGTTTTTTTGGGTGTTGCGGCTGGCGGTTTCGCCCTTACGGCGAGTCACCTTTTCCAGACGCCGAAAAGGTAACCGAAAAGGCTTTGCTCCTGCGTTCGGCCCGCTCGCTGGGGCTCGGGGTTCCTTCGCTGCGGGATTGATCCGGGGGGCATCGCCTACGGTTTGCTTCGCTGCACCTCCTCTCGATGTGTTTGGCTGCGCCAAACGGTCGCTGCGCTCCCACCCCCGGATCAATCCCTCCACTCAGCCTTCCGACGTCGCCCGTGGATCAAGATCAAAAGCTTCACCCGAGCTTGCGCTCATCGTGTTGAGTGGTGAGGAGCGGGCGCGATGCGAAAATTTATTGGGTGAACTCAATTCCTGTGAGCTGGCTTGCCAGCGATGGCGGCCTGACAGCCGACCTGTTCTGGCGGATGAACTGGATTCAACGGTAGGAGCTGCCGAAGGCTGCGATCTTTTGATCTTGTAGGAGTAAAGCTTGCTCGCGATGTCGGCCTGCCAGCCGACCTGTTCTGACGGATGAACTAGATTCACATGTAGGAGCTGCCGAAGGCTGCGATCTTTTGATTTTAAAAATCCAGATCAATAGATCGCAGCCTTCGGCAGCTCCTACAGGTCGGTGTCAGTTTTGGGTGGGGAGTTCGTGGTTATCCAGTGCGCGGTTCACCGCGAGTTCGGCGAGCATGATGATTTGCTGGATCGCCAGAATCGTGCGTCGCTGCGGCAGCTCGATGTAGGCGGCGATGTCGCTTGTCATGAGGCTGGCTTGGGCCAGGGATTCGCAGGCGTGAACCAGCAGGCTTTCGTTGTCTTGGTCGGGGGCGACCTGGAACATGGTGCTGGGTTTGTGGAAGCGCAGGGTGAGGGCGTTGGGTTTGAGGTAGTGGTCGAGGGCGCGTTCGGCGGCTTCGTGGAATCGCTTCGAGCCGGGGAATTCGTAGGGGGTGGTGTCTTCCGCTGTGGGCGGATTGGGGGTTGGTTTGATCATGGTGAAGCTCCGAATGATGAGTGAGGCTGTCACTCTCAATCGCCGCGACGCGACAAAGGGTGGCAGCTGTACGCAGGTTCGCGAACCGAGCCATTCGGCAATCTCGGCATACCCGAAGGTATCCCGCGCACAGCCACCATCAAACCAAACAACAAGCACCTGAGCGCTCCCGTTTGGGTCGGCGATTATGCATCAAATCGAATGAACTGCTCGGGCCGCGACGCCCGTTCGCTGAATTTGCAGCGACCCTCAGAGCCTATCCACCCCACTTCCGAGGCACAACCGACGCGACTTGTCGGAAAACTCTCGCTGACAATGCGCTTCTGTAGGACGAATACCGTCCTTTGTAGGAGTGAGCCTGCTCGCGATAGCGGTAAATCAGTCACCGAAGATGTTGGCTGACATACCGCTATCGCGAGCAGGCTCACTCCTACAGGTTTTGTGGTGAATTCTGAAATGTGGTGCACAAAAAAGGCGATGTCCCTTGCGGGGCATCGCCTTTGTTTTACCGCCGTTAAAGCTTATTCCGGCAGTTTGTAGGCAATGATGTAGTCGCCCATTTTGGTGCCCAGCGAACCGTGACCACCAACAACCAACAGAACGTATTGCTTGCCGTCCTTACCGGTGTAGGTCATCGGGGTCGCTTGACCACCCGCCGGCAGACGCGATTTCCACAGCTCTTTACCGCTGTTGACGTCGTACGCGCGCAGGTACTGGTCGAGGGTGCCGCTGAGGAAGCCGACGCCGCCAGCCGTGACCATCGAGCCGCCCATGCTAGGCACGCCCAGGGTGAAGCCGATCGGGATTGGCGAGCTGTCGCGGCTGGTGCCGTTTTTGCGTTTCCACACGACTTTGCCGGTGGTCAGGTCGATACCGGCAACGTAGCCCCAGGCCGGGGCCTGGCACGGTACGCCGAGTGGCGACATGAACGGGTGCATGATCACGGCGTATGGCGCGCCAGTGTTCGGTTGCACGCCAGCGGTTTCGCTTTCGCGTTTGCTGCCGGCGGCGACTTGCTCGCGTGGCACCATTTTCGAAACGAAGGCCATGTAGTTCGGGCTGGTGAACAACATTTGGCGAACCGGATCGACCGAAACGCCGCCCCAGTTGAACACGCCGACGTTACCCGGGTAGATCAGGCTGCCCTGTTCCGACGGCGGGGTGTACTGGCCTTCATAACGCAGTTCTTTGAACTGGATGCGGCACAGCATCTGGTCGAACGGGCTCGCGCCCCACATGGCTTTTTCGGTCAGTTCCGGGGCCAGCAGGTTGAGATCCGAACGCGCCTGGGTCGGTGCGGTGTGGTCGCCTTTCACGGCGCCTTGCGGTACCGGGATTTCCTTGATCGGAATGATCGGCGTGCCGTCACGACGGTCGAGGACGTACAGGCTGCCCTGTTTGGTCGGGGCGATCAGCGCCGGTTTCACGCCGTCGGCGGTTTTCATGTCGAGCAGGGTTGGCTGGCTGCCAACGTCCATGTCCCACAGGTCGTGGTGGGTGAACTGGTAGTTCCAGCGCACTTTACCGGTGGCCAGGTCCAGAGCAACGATACCGGCGCTGAATTTCTCGGCGCCCGGGGTGCGGTCAGCGCCCCACTGGTCTGGAGTCTGGTTGCCCAGTGGCAGGTAAACCATGCCGAGTTTTTCGTCGACGCTGGCCAGCGACCACATGTTGGCCGAGTTGCGGCTGTAGGTTTCACCCGGTGCCAAAGGCTCGGTGGCGTCTGGCTTGTCGCTGTCCCAGTTCCATACGAGGTGACCGTCGTGCACGTCGAAGGCGCGGATCACACCCGATGGCTCGTTGGTCGATTCGTTGTCGGTGACGTGACCGCCCATGATCACCAGATCACGAGTAATCGCGGCCGGCGAGGTGGAGTAGTAGCCACCAGCGGTGAACGGGCCGATGCCTTGGGTCAGGTCAACCACACCGTTGGTGCCGAAGCCTTCGCAGATTTTGCCGGTGTCGGCGTTCAAGGCGATCAGGCGGGCATCAGCGGTTGGCAGGTACAGACGACGCGGGCAGGCCTGAGCAACAGCTTTGCCGGCTTCGGAAATCACCGCGGAAGCTGCGTTTTCAGTTTTGGCGTACGCGGCTTCGTCGTAGTACGACACGCCACGGCAAGTCATGTGGGCGAAGCCTTTGAAGCCGACCGGGCTCTTGATCTGCGGGTCGAAGCGCCACAGTTCTTTGCCGGTGTCCGGATCCAGGGCCAACACTTTGCTGTGCGCGGTGCAGGCGTAGACCATGCCGTTGGCTTTCAGCGGGGTGTTTTCGTTGGTCAGCTCGACCGGGTCATCAGCGGTCGGCAGGTCGCCGGTCTGGATGCGCCAGGCTTCTTGCAGCTTGCCGACGTTGGCCGGAGTGATCTGTTTCAGCGGCGAGTAACGGTCACCGAATTCGGTGCGGCCGTAGGCCTGCCAGTCGCCATCCGGCATCGCTGGTGCGGTGCTGGTGGTGTCGGCGGTGTCGCGGCCCAGTTCACCGAAGGTTTCGCCCGGGTGGGTGAACAGGCTGATCAGCGCGGTGAGACCGGCCAGAACCACGGCCACAGTCAGACCGCGAGTGCCCATCGGCGCCGGGCCGTCAAGCAGCAGCGGACGACGGATCCACGGCAGCAACATCACGAAGCCGAGGACAAACCACAGGGCCAGACGTGGCACCAGTTGCCACCAGTCCAGACCGACTTCCCACAGCGCCCAAACGGTGCTGGCAAACAGGACGATGGCGTACAGGCCCAGCGCCGCACGACGGCCCAGCAGCAACAGGATGCCGCTCAGCGCAATGCCGATACCGGCCAGCAGGTAATACAACGAGCCGCCGAGCATGCTCAGCTTGACCCCTCCGGCCAACATGGCCAGGCCCATCAGTAGAAGCAGAATGCCGAGCAGGCTCGGTAGCAAACGGCCCCGACTCGAAGCACTTTCGGTGCTCATAGTGTGATTCTCCGTGACGTTTATGTAGTCCCGCGCTGTAGTCACTGTAGATGACGATTGAGCGCGGGCATGGTTCAGATAAAAACTTGTCTAGCTAACGAATTTCATAAATCCCCATTGTGGGAGCGGGATTTGCGTAAACCTTTAGAACGAGGACTGGATCTTGATCCCGCCGATCAGGGCGTCGTCGACGTTGTTCACGCCACCGGGGTGGCGGATATATTGCAGGTTCGGGCGTACGGTCAGCCAGTTGGTCACGTGCACGCCGTAATACAGCTCGGCGCTGTATTCGGTGTCTTGCGGTGGCAGGAAGGACGGATCGTCATAGTCGTAAACGGCGTTGGCCTGATTCGTCGCTTCGGCGTTTTTGCGGTAGGCCGGGTTGACGTGCACGCGGGCGAGGGCGAAGCCGATGTCATCCTTGGCGCGTGCATCGAACGGGCCTTTGTAGGTGATGCCGGCCTGCACGTAGTTGTCGATCGCGTTGGTTTTCTTATCGTGCATCGTGCCGTTGGCGAACACGCTCAAACCGCGACTGTTATCGCTGGCAACGCTGGTGACTTGCTGCTGAATGCCCAGCCAGACGCCGTGTTTGCTCGACGCGCTGCGGTAGGCTTCGCCACTGAGGGCCGCCGGTTGGCCGTTCTGATCTTTATAAGCGTCGGTGGCTTTGGCGTTGCTGTAGTAGTAACCGGCGCGGTATTCGCCCGGCAGGCCGTTGAGTTTCGGCGTCCACACCAATTCGATCGGCAGGATCGCGCCCTGGGTGCCGCTGCCGCTGAGCTTGAAGCCGTTGCCGCGATCGAGGTTCGACGGGTTCTGCTCGTATGCGCCGACCTGTGCGTACAGCTCTGGGGTCAGGTGATATTTGACGCGCAGCGCCCATTGGCTGACCGGCCAGTTGTACCAGATGCCGCCGACCCAGTTGCCGACCTGCGAGCCGCAGAACGCGAGGTTCTGGAAGTCGCACGGGAAGCTGTTGAAGTCTTCGCCTTCGCCGAAACGACCGACCTTGATGTCGAGTTTCTGATCGAAGAATTTCTGCTGGTACCACATCTGCGTCAGGCGCGTGGTCTGGCCACGGCCCCAGACTTCCTGGGCCGAGGTGAAACCGCCAACGCGCGGATCGTTGATGCGGTCGTTGCTGATGTTGTTGCCGCTGCGCTTGGTGATGGTCAGTTGAAACTCGGCGTCGTCCCAGCCAAGGATCTTTTGCAGGTCGAGGTGGGTGCCGAGGCCAAACTGATCGCTATAGCGCGCAGTGCGGTCATGGTCGTAGCCGCCGTGCAGGTTGCTGCCCATTTCGCCGGTGTAATCGAGCTTGAAGTCGTAGCCTTTTTCCGAGAGTTCGGTGCGCGTGCCGTTCCAGTCACCGAGCATGTACGGTGATTCACTGTCGAACGCGGGCGCCGCCTGAGCGCAGGTGGCAAGGCCTAGTGCGGTGCAGCCGCCAAGGGTGCGCAGGGCAGAGATAGCGCTGTCTCGGGAGAAGGAAAAATCGGGCATGAATAAGTCTTTTTTTGGTGTTTTCGGGGTGCAAACTGAGCGCTTCAATATGTCGCAGGCAGTGAAGCGATTCAGCGGAAGGGCGGCAGGATAATGATCTGTTACAAAAAGACAAAGGCCTTTTGTGAACATGCAGCGTTTCGGATTCGGTAACAGTCCCTGTAGGAGCTGCCGAAGGCTGCGATCTTTTGACCTTGACCTACATTTGAAAGGAAGCCCTTCCACCCAACCACCCCCTCGGCTAAGGTGCGCGGCTTCTGCATATTCACTTCGCCCAAAGGCCTGGCATGAACGACCAAACCCCCGATCCGCTGCACGGCGTCACCCTCGAACAGATCCTCAACGCCTTGGTGACTCATTACGAATGGTCGGGGCTGGCCGAGCGCATCGATATTCGCTGCTTCAAAAGCGATCCGAGCATCAAGTCGAGCCTGACGTTCCTGCGCAAAACCCCGTGGGCGCGGGAGAAGGTCGAGCGTCTGTACGTGAAGCTGATGCGCACCAAGCGACCACTCTGAGATGGACGCCGTCTGGCGCCATCGCCTTATGACCTGCGCGGCCGTTTTAGGTTGGGCGGGGTTGGCTATTCAGCTGTACCTGATTTTCTTCGCACGCTTGAGCGTCAGCGCCAGCCTGTTGGGCGGGCTGGTGAGCTTTTTCAGTTACTTCACGATATGGACGAATACGCTGGTGGCGACGGTGCTGACCTGCGCCGTGACCGAGCGCGAGTCCGCTGCACGTCGCTGGTTTTTACAGCCGTGGATGAGCAGTGGGATTGCCGTGAGCATTGTCGTGGTCGGCCTGGCCTACAGCATTTTGCTGCGGCATTTGTGGCACCCGGAAGGTTGGCAGTTTGTTGCCGATGAATTGCTGCACGACGTGATGCCGCTGCTGTTTTTGGGGTACTGGTGGGTGTGCGTACCGAAGGGCACGTTGCGCCTGTGGCATCTGCCGTTGTGGCTGATTTATCCGCTGGTGTACTTCATCTACGCCTTGCTGCGCGGGCATTTGCTCGGCGCGTATGCGTATCCGTTCATTGATGTGGCGGTGTTGGGTTATCCACAGGTGTTCGTCAATGCCGGGGGGATATTGCTGGGGTTCGTGGTGATTGGGTTGCTGGTGATCGGCCTCGACCGATCTCGGCGATGAACCTCACAAGATCGCAGCCTTCGGCAGCTACTACATTGGAATGCGGACTTTTGTAGGAGCTGCGGCACGCTGCGATCTATTGATCTTGTTTTTGAACAATCAACGTCAAAAGATCGCAGCCTGCGGCAGCTCCTACAGGGGATATCACTCTTCTTCGGAACCTTCGGCGCGCCAGTAGCCGACGGCTTTGATCAGTTGCTCATCCAGCCCGTGCTCATCGATCAGGACACGGCGAATCTGCCGTGACACCTTGGTCTCCGTCGCCACCCACGCGTACAGATTGCCCTTCGGCACCTGCAACTGCTTCACGGTGGTCAGCAGGTTATCCTGGCCGCCCTCACGCAACACCCAGATCACATTGACCTGCGCCGCGCTCTCCAGCACTTGCTGTTCAGCACCGTTTTCCACCTCGATCACGACCAAGGCTTTGCGATTCGCCGCCAGACCTTCGAGGCGGCGGGCGATGGCGGGCAGGGCGGTTTCGTCGCCGATCAGCAAATAGCTGTCGAAGATGTCCGGCACGATCATCGAGCCACGCGGCCCACCGATGTGCAGGAATTGTCCCGGTGCAGCTTGCTCAGCCCAGGTCGACGCAGGGCCGTCACCGTGCAGCACAAAATCGATGTCCAGTTCCAGTGCATCCAGGTCGTAACGGCGCGGCGTGTAGTCGCGCATCTCTGGCTTCGGCCCATCGTCCTTGCCGGCGCCGAGCACCATGGTTTCCAGCGCGGCGGCCTGCTCGGCGTTCTGCGGGAACAGCAGTTTGACGTGATCGTCCGTGCCCAGGCTGATAAACCCTGCCAGCTCAGGCCCGCCGAGGGTGATGCGGCGCATGCGCGGCGTCAGGTCGACCACGCGCAACACTTCCAGTTTGCGGCGTTTGATTTGGTGCATCACGCGGTGGATGGTTTGGGTATCGACTGCGGTCATTCGGCTTTCTCCGAGGCAGGTTGAACGGCAGGGCCGTCGACGATGGCTTTGGCGGTGTCGTTGAGCAGATCGCGCACTCGCAGGATTTCTTCCGGGCTCCAGCGGCCGTGGTGCATTTGCAGGGCGTGGCGCAAGTTGTGCACGGCTTCATGGATTTCAGCAGGGCGGTCATGGCCGCGCAGCGAGCGTTTGCTCACATCAATGCGCATGCGTACGCCATCGAGCGCCACGGCTTGTTCGCTTAAAGACAAACGACCGGCGTCGGTAACGCTGTAGCGTTTTTTGCCGCCCTCGGCGTCATCGGCAATCAGGTCGCTTTCTTCGAGAAAGGTCAGGGTCGGGTAGATCACACCGGGGCTCGGGCTGTAGGCGCCGTCGAACATGCCTTCGATCTGGCGGATCAGGTCGTAGCCGTGGCACGGCTGTTCGGCGATCAGTGCCAGCAACAGTAATTTCAAGTCGCCGGGGGCGAACACCCTTGGGCCGCGACCGCCGCGTTCGCGACCGGGACGTTTTTCGAAGCCGTCACGGCCGTCGCCATGTTCGCGGTGGGGGGAATGATGGTCTCTCATTTCAGTCTTCTCTCGTCGTGTTTAGATACAACTTAAGATATATCTTATGGCGTGATCAAGCTGAAATGACCAACGGTCGAGCAGGTCTGCACCCGCGTGCAGATGGCGCAAGGGGCAATTGGGCAGGATTTTTTTGCGGCGCCGGTAACAATAAATGCCTATACAACTTTCAGTTAGTTTGATTAATTACTCTAAAGTATCGATATCGTCCTTATTTTGTTGCGCGTGTAGTTTGGTTCTTACAGAAGTCGCATAACGTGCAACTTTGTCATTTTGTCCTGATGTAGTACCGGTCTTACAGTTGCTCAGGTGTTTTTTATGAAAGTTGCTGTTTTTCTTTCAAGTCAAATAGCACTTGGGCTACGCGTGCGTCAGAAACGGCCTGCTTATTTCGTGTTGGGAATAGCGGAATATTCCTCGGCGTTGAACGTCCACTTTCTTACATGTCTGGAGCCAGCTGGCTTCATTCTTCAGACCTTGTAAGCGGTTCAGGACTTCAGCCATCTCCCACAACGAAATAACAGGAAGTTAATCATGTTCAAGCAACTTGCAATCGCTACTCCTCTGGCCATGCTGACACTGGGTGCTTCGGTTGCCTTTGCGGCTGAAGAATCGCGTACCGCGATCAATATCGTCGCGGACATTCCGAGCAAGATTTTCCATGCTCAACCGGTCGATCCCAACTTCGGTAAAAACGAAGAAATGCGCTACATCATTGGCGCCGGCACACTCTCCCCGGTACGCGGCACCTATGACATTCAACACACCCAGGGCGCGGTCGGCGCTTATGTCGAAGGTGGCCCGCAGCCGCTGTTCAACGGCGCCAACACCATCGCTCTGGCCTACACCTTCAACGGTAAAACCCTGACCGGTGCCTCTCAAGAAGTAGTGGGTGACACTGAATCCAACGGCGGTATGCGTGCTGATCTGGTGATCACCGCCGCCAAACCGGCCGATGGCCAGTCCGGCCTGTACACCGCCACACCGGTGGTGATGTTTGACGCCATTCCGCGCATTACCCAGTAACGCGTTTTCGACCACTGCCAGTCTTTGGCAATGGGTTCGTCCGGCCGGCCGCTAGTTAATAGCGTTCGGCCGGCGTTTGGCCAATCAAACAAAAAGAGTAACTAAGTTCATGTTTCCGATGACACCCATCGCGGCAGCGCTTGCACTTTTTTTATGTGCCAATGCCTTGGCTGCGTCTACCGATGCCAGTCATACACCGCGTAACTTGCTGGCGCAGGCCAAAGGGTTGCCGAGTGAATTCGAAGAGCACTTCTTTGATGTGCCACTCGCGGTGCGTGTGGAATTGGATCAACAGTTTCTGGGCGAGGCGATGATTGTGTTGTCACGCGATGACCGCATCACCCTGCTTGAATTCACCGAGAGTGTCGACAGTAACTTCAGCGCCACCGAGCGCGATGTCTGGGCCGACTATTTAGGCCGTGGCGTTGCCTTGGGCAGCTGTCAGGGAAGTTGCCCGGAGCAAATGCTCGCGGTGCACTACAACCTGGAAAATTCGCTGGTGTCGATCGTCACCGAAAATGCCGAGCGCGACAGCCAGGCCCCGCGTTATTACCTGCAACCGAAGTCCGGCAGCACCGGGTTGATCGTGCGTAACCAGCTCAACCTCAACGGCGGTCAGGATCAGGATCTTGGTGGCCGTTACGGTCTGGTCACCAGCAGCAGCCTCGGTAACTGGACGCAAAGCCTTAACGTACAAATGGCCCGTCTGGGCGGTTCGGACGAGCAGATGTATCACGCCGTGCAAGAGCTCTACAGCCAGAAAGAGCTGCAGGGCAGTTTTGTTCGCCTGGGCTATTTCATGCCCGATTCCGAAGGCCTGACCCGCCAGCCGCGATCGTTCGGTGTCAGCCCGGACACGGCAGTGGGCGCCATGTACGGCAGCTCCGACAGCCTCGCCATCGACAATCCGAAACCCAGCGTTTATCCGCTCTACGTCACCGCGAACCGCCAGGCTTCGGTGGAGATTTATCGCAACGGCATGTTGATCAACACGCAACCGGTCGACGCCGGTCTGCAAACTCTCGACACCCGACCATTACCCGGCGGCATTTATGAAGTTGAAGTGCGCCTGATCGAAGACGGTCAGATTACCTCCACCACGTCCGAGCTGATCTACAAACCGAACAACTGGCGCAATCATGACGAGCGCTGGCGCTACAACGTGTTCGCCGGGCGCGAGAGCAAATTGTGGAGCAACTGGGACGATCAGGCATCCGGCGGCATGACGGCGGGCGCAGCGTTCAACTACTTGCTGCATCCACGGGTCATCGTCGGATTTTCCGGGCGGCAGATCAGCGAAAAACTGCAGTACGGCACCTCGATCGACTGGACGCTGGCCAACAATACCAGCGTGTTCGGCAATGTTTACCAAACCGAAGACCACGGCACCGGCCTCGATCTGCAAGGCATGTACAGCTACGGCTCGGGCAGTATTTTCCTGACCCACAACCGCAGCTGGCTCGACACCACCAACACCTACGAAACCCTGCCCGACGGCACGCGAGTACGGCAGCGCAACGTGTTCATCGGCCAGACCAGCAACTCGGCGCTGTCGGTCAATCATCGGGTCAGCAACAAAAGTTCGATCAACGCGCGGGTCTCGCACAGCGACGGCAATATCGAAGGTGTCGGTCTCGATCTCGGCTGGACGCAGCGCGGCGAATTGTTTGGCAGCGATGCCAACTGGCGCTTCTCGGTGTTCGACCGCCCCGGCAGTTTCAGCAGCGGCGATGCGCGCAATCGCGGGGTCGATTTGAGTGTCAGCCTGGCGCTCGGCGGGCCGGGCGAGCAGATTTCCGGCAGCCTCGGTTCGCGAACTTCGCGCGATGGCGGGCGTGACAACAATGCCTCCGTCACCTATCGCAAAGACTTGCAGGATCACTTGTTGCAGAGCGTCTCGGCCACGGCGATCACCGACACCTACGGCTTGGGGCTTTCCGGGACTGGCAGCTTCCAGAGTGACGCAGTCAACGGCGACGGCTTCATTCAGCGCTCTTCGTATAACAACAATTTTTCCGGCGGTTTGAACCTCGACAGCACCGTAGCGCTGAGTGGCCAATACATCGCCATGACCAGCCAACACGACCGAGGTGGCGCCGGGATGATCGTTGATGTCGAGTCTGATCTGGACGACATCGCCCTGCGCGCCGATGACTTGAGCGGCGGCAGCGCCAACCTGCGGCCCGGGCGCAACTTCATCCCGATCACCGCTTACAAAAACGGCACCGTTAGCTTCGATTTCGAAGGCAACGACGTCCCGGCCGCGGCGATTCAACCGGCACGCACGAGTTACCACTTGAACAAGGGCGGCGTGGACTATCGAAAAATCCGCGTGATGAAAACCCTGACGGTGCTCGGCCGCTTGATCGACCCCAAAGGCCAGCCGCTCAAGGGCCACCACATCATCAACCACGCCAGCCGTGGCGTGAGTGAAGTCGACGGATTCTTCTCGATGGAAATGAACGCCGGTGCGCCGACCCTGGAAGTGCGTCAGGGCGATCAATTGCTCTGCCGGTTCCGTTTGAACACCGATGCCGCTCGGGTGGAAAACAACGTGCTGATGATTGGTGATCTGCGCTGCACGCCGGATACGTTGGCGGACAACGCTATTGCTCTTGAAACCGCAGGTTGATCAGGGAGTGTTGAACGTGCGAATACTTGTGAAAGCCAAACGCGTGGCAGCCCATTTGATGTGCCTTGGAATGTTGCTGACGACTTCGCCAATCTCAGAGGCGATCAGCAAAAACATCACCGCAGACTTTAAAGTCGACCCTGCCAAGCCTAACCAGAACATCTTCGTCAATACCACACCGCAGGAAGGCTACTGCGTCAGGTATCCCACCAACTGCATCGCAAACAAAACGTTCAGTCTGCAATTGCCGATCAAGTTTTCTTCCGTTGCCGCCATAGAAGCCAATCACAGCGACCAGCGCCAAGGCGCGATGTTTAAAGTCCCTGCGGATTGGCGTGCGGTGGAGGTGATCAACAAAAAGAACAATCAGCGCGAAACGGTCGAGGTGCGTATCTCCGGCATTGGCGTGCTGTGGATGACTGATGAACGCGTGGATGTCCTGACCGGGATCGAGAATGGTGACTGGGCACAAGGCCATCGAGTGTTGTGGACAGGGAGTAGTTGGCAAAACCCGCCTCTTGGCTGCGGATATAGCGGCTCGGCCGATTGGGGGCCAAAGCACTACGCGTCGTTTTGGACAGTGCCCAGCGATTTCGTTTGTGCAAAGCAGGCCAGGTTCCGTATTCCTGCCTTCAGTTACGACTATGTCGATTTTGCCTACGAACTTCGCACACCCAACCCGTTGGGTATGTCCGATGGCGATTATGAAGGGCAGATCACCTACCGCATCGGCCCGAACATGGATTTCGACATGGGCGACATCATGGTAAGCACGGAATCGGAAGTGACGCTGGAGCTGAAACTGAATGTGCAACACACCCTCAAAGTGACAATTCCCCCGGGCGGCAACACAGTTGAATTACTGCCTGCAGGTGGCTGGCAGCAATGGCTCAGCCAGGGCCGTAAGCCGACCCGTTTGTTTCGTGACCAGACCTTCAATATTTCAACGTCATCGCGCTTCCGAATGTGGCTTGAGTGCCCTGACTCCGGTGATAACGCCTGCCATATTCGCGATCCCGTGTCCGGTCATTCAGTGCCGGTGAGTGTCAGCGTGAGTTTGCCGTACGGGCTGGTGGATGAGGCTGAACGCCCGGTCAATCGGCGTCCCTTGCACCTTGAAGGCAGTAACGCCGACATCTTTCAGCCGGGTTTCTATCTGGATCGCCGGGCCGGCACCTTGCACTTCGACATTGCAGCCAGTCATGTCGCGCAAATGCTTGAGACGGATCAGGCGCGGGATTACACCGGCAAGGTGACGGTGGTCTGGGATTCAGAGGTTTAACCCATTTACTCGCTGTTACAGCCGCCAGCGGCTGTGTTGCATCTACAGAGGCAGAACTGAATGAAACGTTTATTGGCCGTTGGTTTTTGGTTGTTTGCACCCCTCGCTTTTGCCGCTCCGCAGATCAACGTCGGCGTGGTCTACGACTATCTGGATGCTGACAAAAGCACCTATCTGAAACGCATCTTCAATGGCGGCGACAGCACCGCGTTTATCAAGATCAACATCCTTGAAATGATCTTCGACGAGCAGGGCACTGCCCGTGAAATTCCACTGCAATCCCAGGCCGGTGCCACGGCACGCGACGGCTTGATGGCCAGCCCGGCGCGGCTGATCGTGCCCGCCAATGGCACTCAAGGCACGCGCTTGTTGTACATGGGCGCGCGCGATCAGGAGCGTTATTTCCGCGTCCGTTTTGTGCCGGTGGTGCCTGAAGCGGCCGATGAGTTTGCGCTCACGGATGAAGAGCAGGCCGACTACAAAAAAGACTTTGCCGCTGGCGTTACGGTGTTGGCCGGTTACGGCACGGTGTTCTTTGTCCGCCCTAAAAACACCCGGTTCGACAGCGTGGTTGATGACGGCAGCGGCCAATATCAAATCCGCAATAACGGCAATAGCGTGGTGGTCATCGACGAGTTCAAGGACTGTGCCGTGGGCAATGACCAGGACTGTCAGCCGACCACCAAACACCACATTCTGGCGGGCCGGACATTCCGCTTCGACAAGCAGGCCGGGCGCACTTACCGCTTCACGGTGATTGAAGGCGCGGCGAAAAAGAAAGTCGACGTGAAGGGTTAGGGACAAGGCCAATCGAATGGCAGAGGATCAATCATGAACAGGCGAAAGATTGCGCTGGTGACGCTGAGCGGCTTATGGCTGATGTGCACTTGCGCCCATGCAGCACGCGAAGCGTATGAGTTTGATGTATCGGTGAGCATCCCCACTTCCAGATTCCATGTGCTGCCGGTCGATCCCGGATGGATCAGCCGGGAGCAGCGGTTACCGTGGAGTCTGCTCAATTCGACGCTCGGTGGGTTGCGCAAGGATTTTGATGTGAAGAACGAGGGGGGCGCGATCGAGGCACGTCTGGACGGTCTGGCGTATCTGTCCAGCGGCGAGTCCGGCCACGAGATCGAATTGCAGGTGGTGTTCAACGGCAGAGAATTGAAGGTGGGCGAGGCGGTTGAAGTGGTGTCTGCGGCGGACGGTCGGCAGGGTCGCCGGGTGTTGCTGGAAATCACTCCGCAGCCCCCCGGTGATGGCGTCTACAAACCGGGTAAATACTTCGGCAACGTCAACATGATGTTCAACGCGATGTTGCCGGGTGCTTGATGACCGGTTAGCGGGAATGAAGGGTGAGGGATCATGATCAATCTATATCGAGGTTTGACCGTCATGCTGATGGCGGGTCTCGCGACTTTGCCGGCATCCGCGGCCGTCAAAGAAATTGAAGCGTTGTTTCGGCCTGACTCGGCCAATCCGCAAAGCAACGAGTTCATCAACCAGACGCCTTCAGAGGGCTTTTGTCTTCAGTTGCCCCATCAGTGCAAACCGGAGGGCCTGTTCACCTTGATCGCGCCCATTGTTTTTAACGCCAGTGAGCCCATCCAGGCGTTTCACACTGATCCGCGTCAAGGAGGGATGGCCAAGGTACCTTCCCATTGGCAGCGGATCGTGGTCACCCATGAATCCGGGGACACGGACGTGCTTGAAGTACGCATTGCCGGCATTGGGCATGAATCAGGCCTGTTCACGCCTGTCACTGAAATTGTGGAGAAGCAGGCGGGTGACGACCTTTCGCTGGCATGGAGCATTCTGTGGACGGGCGGGTCTTGGCGGGAAGCACCGGCTCCATGTTTAGGCGTGGGCAGTGCGACGGTGGGGCCGTACGGCTACAACAGTTTCTGGAAGGTTCCGGTGAACGCCGGAGTGTGCGCCAAACAGGCGCGATTTCTGATCCCTGCATTTTATTTTCGCTACTTCGTTTACGGCTATCAACTGCGTACGCCTAACCCGTTGGCCATGAAGTCCGGTCGGTATCACGGCAGCATCGAATACACGGTGGGGCCGGGAATGGATTTCGATATGGGCGATCTGATGATTCCGAATGACAATCTGCTGCAGTTGAACTTCACCCTGACGGTGGAGCACATGCTCAAGGTCGAAATTCCCCCGGGGGGCAACAAAGTTGAATTGACGCCTGAAGGTGGCTGGCAGGCCTGGCTCAATCAAGGACGCAAGCCAACACGATTGTTCCGCGATCAGACCTTTAATCTGTGGACCAGCTCGCAATTCAAAATGCAGATGCAATGTCAGTACACCGTCGGTGATACCTGTGGAATAAGAGAGTCGGGTGGCGTTGTCGTGCCATTGCAGGTGGCGGTGACATTGCCCACCGGCCTGACCTCGGCCGGCGGTCGCCCTGTGGTTCGACAACCGTTGCGGGTAAGCGGTGAGGGTACCGGACTGTTTGAGCCGGGTATCTACATCGATCGCAAACCGGGCGTATTGCACTTTGGTGTCGATCAGGTTGATGTCGAGCGCATGTTGTCCAGCGGGGCTTCGACTTACAAAGGCACCGTCACGGTTATCTGGGATTCAGAAGTCGGTTGAGTTTGCGTAACCGATTGCGAGCGCGCCCTTGCTCGAAATCGGTTCGCTTTGAGTTCAGAGCCCGGCTGTTTTCAACGCATCGCGGGTCTGCTGGCGGCTGAGTTGCTGTTCCTGATCACCGAGGTCATTGATCAGTCGTTCGTACATCGAATCGGCCATGGGTTGTCGTGTCGGCACTTGCTCTTTGGGCACCCTGAGAATTTTCGCCAGCTCCTTGATCTTTTCACGTAGTGCGGCTTTTTCCAGGTAGGTCGAATTGGCACTGGCCCATTCGTCCTGCGCGGTGCGCAGGTCGTCGAGTTGCGAGGCTTTCTCCTCGAAGCGCGTTTTGTTGGCGTAGTAGCTTTCGGGGTAGGTTTCGCGCAAATAGTTCGTCCAGAACGGTTGCTCGAGCATGCGATTGATCAAACCATCGCCAGCCTCCATTGCGATCACCGTCTCGAATGCCGAATCAATCTTTATCTGATCTACGCCAGCAGTGATGGGAAACAGCATGTTCTGCGATTGCCAAGGCAAGTCGAGGCGCCGGGCCAGCCCGGTTTGATACGCCAGGTACACCTCGACCACATCCGGATTACCGCCCCGGCTCTGAATATCGGCCTGGGCTATGTCGTCAACTTGTTCCAGACGTGCCGCACCTCGGGCCAATGTCACCAGTTTTTGCTCAAGCACCTCTCTGGAGGTTGATAAAAGCCGGGCTTCGGCGGCCATCACCTTGATGCCCATTTGATTGAATACCTGCGCACCGGCATCCCGACAATTGACCGGTGAGGTGGCCATGTCGAACAAGTCCTGACGCAGATCCTTGTCGATGTCGATAGCGTGGATCATCCGCCAGACACGATCACTTAATTGCTCCAGCGCTGAACCGCCAGCCCGGTAATCGGCCGATTGGGTAAGGTCGTTAATGATTTTAAAGAAGCCTCTGGAGTTGGGTTCCGAGGCCAGATCCGGCCAGGCTTCGGGGCGGTAAATGCCACGCCCGGGTATGCGGGTAAACAGTGCTTCGGTTTTTAGCGGCCAACGCCTGAGCATGTCGGTGGTGGTCGCCGACGCAATGTGCTCGGGAATCAGCCCGACCGAAGTGCGGTACTGTTCGTAAAGCAAGCGATTGATGTCAGACAGTTCGTTGGCCATCAGACGGGTGCGCGCGACGATGTAGGCATTATTGGAACCCGGCGCCACTTGCGGAATGTCCTCGATCGGGTTTCTCAGCATGTCGAGGAAAAATAGTCGGGGCCGGTGCTTTTCGAAGAGACCCTTGGGCCAGGTTGTCAGGCCGGTATCGTTCAGCGACAAAACACTCAGGCGTGGCATCCGGCCGACATCGGGTATCAGGCCCAGTGGATTTTCGTCCAGACGCAGGGTATGCAGGCGGGTGAGGTTTCTCAGTTGCTCCGCGGATTGGGGCGTCAATTTGATGCGGTTACCGGACAGGCGCAGATTCTCCAGTTGGCGCATTTTGCCAATGCTGGTCGGCAGGCTTTTCAGCTCACAGTTGCGCGCGCTGAGTTCGCGCAGGTGAGAGAAGTCCTTGAGCAGCCCTGTCGGCCCCTCGACCAGCGGCACGTTATCGAGCGAGAGGCTGGTGATCTGCTCGAGATACGGTTTGATGTCGGGAAGTTTTTTCCACCAGTGCTCAAGGTTGTAGCGGCGCAACTCCGATGAAAGATCGAGTCTGAAACCGGCTGATGGGCCGACACTGCGCTCGCCAAATACCACGGATTTGCGCTCGAAGCAGGCGATCAGTCGCTCGGAAAGATGCGCGCCACCGTCCAGCATGAACGCCAGGTTATGCGTGCCGCCATTCCCGGCATTGAAGTTGACGACTTCTTCAAAACGCCAGGTGTCGAGGATGATCCGTAATGTGTCGAGGTCATGTTCAATTCGACGGATGCCAGCCTCGGCGTCACCCTGCGCCGTCAGTGACTGGGCGAATCCTTGCACCTCGGATTCATTTAAATGTGGGTAAATATCCTGAATGCGTTGCTGTAGGGTTTCGCCGACTCTGGAGTAGCCAGGGCCACCGAGCAGCACCAGGGTTTCTCTGGGTACAACGGAGCTGACAGGAGGCTCGACCAGAAGTGTGCGACGGACGTTGGCAGGTTCGGTTTTGGCCATGACCCACTGTTTGAATCCTGCCGCATCGTTGAGCCGATAACCCAGAGTCTGACGTTGTTGCGTGGGCAGGGCCGCGAGAATTGACTCAAACAGATCAGTGCTGCTTTCTTGCAGAGGCTGCCCCTGATTGTCATGGGCCCGGTACTGAAAGTCTTCGTCCTTGATCAGCGTACGAACCGTGGTGGCGTCTTCGGCCCCTGCGCTGCAACTCAACTTGCCATCCAGCGACAGTTGGCGAACGTCGATACGCAGTTCAGCCAGTACATCGCTGTTGATGCGCAGGGCATTGAGCGCCAGACGCTCGGTATCGGCGGTCGCCAGCCAGTCGTGATGGAAACCCTGCCAGGCATGGGTTGTGCGGGTTTCGAATTGCAGTTCTCGGGCGAGATGTTTCAGCCGCAGAGGCAGATGCTGATGTTCACTCATCAAGTCCAGTTCGGCTGGCGTTGCGTCGCCCAGCAGAGTATCGACCATCGTCACCGGCAATTGCGGGAAGGTCTGCTTGACCAGTTGTCGGGTGGGACTGAGGGGCGTTTGGTCGAATTCGTAGCGTTGATTGAACAGTTCGTTGCGCAGGCCTTTCGCGGTGTTGGCGATGTGCGCTTGCAACTGCGCTTCACTTTCGACAGTGATCGGTGTGCCGTTGGCTTCCAGCGTTTGCATGACGTTGTGCAAACCCTGACCGCCGGCAATCTGCTGGTCGCTCAACTGCACCACCAGTTTTTTACCGCGAGCGACTTTCGCCGCCGCTGACTGCCAGAGCGTGTTGCCTCGCCCGTCAATCACGCGTAACGGCACTTCGACTGGCCATAGACCTTGCGCCTCGATAATTTGCAGTTGGCTGGCCGGGTCTCGCCGAGCCTGCGCCTGTGGTAACGGATCATCGCTGGTGACGTTGTCGATGAAGGTCTGCACATCGCGTTCGATATTGAACCGATGCACCGTGTCCGCGAGCAGCGGCGGTAGCCCGGCATTGTCGTGATACATGCGACGCAAAACGTCGGGCGACGTGCCACTGGTTTTTCGGATCAGTTCCAGTTGCTGCGGGTCGCTCCAGGGTTCAACTGTATGGCCTAACCTGCGCATCAGGGTCGCGTTGTCCCAATTTCGCGGCGTTTCACCTTCCAGCACAAAACTGCCGGCGCCGTTTTGTTTGACCGGTATTGCAAAAGCATCCGGCCGTGAGGGATGCCGCACTATCAACTCCCCGGTCGGGGATTGTTTTGAAAGTTCGTAATGATGCTCATCGACGCGCAGCAGGGTTTTATCCTGATGCTGATACAAGCCTTGGCTATCGCGCGGGATGTCTTGCGCCAACTTGCCTTTGAATCGGTAAGGCTCGAGATCCGGTTTCCACAGTTTTATTTTGCCGCTCGGCAACCGTATCGCTTTCAGATTCTCGATGAAGGGAGAAACGGTGAAGTGAAAAACCGGCGCCAGAGCGATGCTGGTGGCGAGATTCTCGATGACATCCGTCAGGTGTGCCCAGCCCGCTTCGCGGTCCCTTCACTCAACTCCACAGCACCTTCGAGTACTTCGTAGAGCATTTGACCGGCGGTTGCGACCAGCATCAGTTCGCCCAAACCGGGCACGACCAGTGCGAAAGCACCCAAGGCAATGAAGCCAATGTTGAGGTAATTGGCCCAGCGCTCGGCTCTGGCCTTGGCATCTTCATCGGCGTTGGGTACGGCGACGGTTCGGGCGTCGTTGATCAACTTGTTCAGTGTGGCTTCGTGAAGCACTGGCCACAGTTCGAAGTCTTCCCATAAACCTTTTCCGGGCAAATTGCAGTCGATGACATCGAAGTTGGGTGCGTTCAGCGGATCCTGACGAGTCCCGACTTCACGCGGTGGTGGAATGTCGAGATGGAACATCAACCGTTCGCCCAACTGTACCAGTTCATGATGGCGCCATTTCTCCACAAAGGTTTTTGGCGGGCCATCGCTGACGGTTTCGGTAAAGCGTTTGAAGTAATAGGGCTTGTCTTTCTGCGCAACAAATCGGCTGAAGAACATTTGATAAGCGCTCGGCTTGCTTGCGTCAGGGCCGATATCACCCGAGGGGCGAGCGCTCAGCTGGCGAGTCAGCTCCTGCTCGAACGCCTGAAAGCTGGCGTAACATTTAATCGGGTGTTCGGGATCGTCCGGGATCCAGGCGATCAGTGATCCGGTGCTGTAGCGACGGAACTCGCTGGGAATGAACAACACGCAATCAGTCAGCCGCAGCCCCATGATGCTTAAACCGCGCATACGCACTTGTTTGTTGCCGTCCATGATGACGCTGTCGCCTCTGACGACTTTCATCAGTTGATCGTATTCGGCCTTGCCGATGTCTTTTTTGATCAGCGCCAGTAGGGCTGCGGCGTGCAACGATTGCTTGTAGTAAGCACCGTTGATCTGGCGCAACAGGTTCTCGACGAGACGGTTGCCGGGCGGGCGGAGGAAGTCTTTCAGGTAGTTTTGATACTGTTCGCCGATGTTCAGACGCCGGCACAGGCGGGCAAAGGTGTCGACGCTGACCGCTGTGTTGATCGTTTCGAAATGACCGTTGGCATCCGGACTGCTGATGAAGCAGGAGTTCTCCTTGTAGAAGCCTGGCCGGGTCTCGTCGTATTCAAAGTTGTGCAGGGCCGCTTGCAGCAATGAAAGGGTCTTGACCGCCATCCCCCCACTTTTCAGGCCAAAAATGCCCAGGCTTTTGGGCGCGTAGAGACGCAGCCAGGTGTTGTCAGCGTCAAAACTTGCATCGAGTTTGTGCAGCTCCGGTTCCAACAGTTTTTTGGCAAAAGTTTCGATGCTCTGAATCTTGTCGAAGAGAGCATCCCGCTGGTTTTGCCGCAGGTGCAGGGCTTCGGTGGCGTTTTTCAGTTCCTGTTTCTGATTGCTCGAGGCCTTGGTAAACCAGCTTGGCAACACGGCCCGGGTCTCGCGCAGCTCCGCCCGGCGTTTCGCCGAGGCCTTGATCAGTACGTGTGGAATGGCCTTTTTCAAGGTCTCGAAGTGAATGCCCCGGGCACCGGAATCAGACATGCGCAAAATCCTTTTGGCGTAGAAAGGACATCAGTTTGCGCGGCTGTTGAGCGGTGCATGCGATACATAGTTATCGTTTGTGTATCGCAGTGTTTGCGGGATTTACCGAATATTTCAATTGCGCTGGGCGACGACGGGCACCTCGCAGCGGGTGTGGGAGTCAGGCTGCAGATACGGCGACAGAATTGGCGCCATGCCTTTGAGCACCTGCACGGGCAGCGCCGAGGTGAACTTGAAGTTCTCCGCCGAACGCCCCGGCACAAACGCCGTCAGCGTGCCGAAGTGATGGTCGCCAATGTAGAACACGAAGGTCGCGGTGCGATTGATCGATTTCGAGCTGAGAATCCGCCCACCCGAGCCGATGGCTTCGATGCGGTTATCACCGGTGCCGGTTTTGCCGCCCATGACCAACGGCGTACCGTCGGCGGTTTTGAAACTGCCGGAAACACGCTTGGCGGTGCCAGAGTCGACCACTTGCGAGAGCGCCTCGCGCATGGCCGTGGCGACCTCGGACGGCATCACCCGTTTGCCGACGTGAGGGTCGTTGGTCACGAGGGTTTCGTACGGCGTGCCGGCGGCGAAATGCAGGCTGTCGATGCGCAAAGTCGGCATGCGCACGCCGTCGTTGAGGATGGTGCCGATCAGTTCGGCCAGCGCCGCAGGACGGTCGCCGGAGCTGCCGATCGCAGTCGCCAGCGATGGCACCAGGTGGTCGAACGGGTAGCCGACTTTCTGCCAGCGCTGGTGAATTTCAAGGAACGCTTCGATTTCGAGCATGGTGCGAATGCGGCTGTCGCGCGCGCCTTTGTGCTTGCTTTTGAACAGCCAGCTATAGACTTCCTGACGCTCAAAATGACTGGCTTTGACGATCTGACTGAAGGTCGCGTCCGGGTTGTGCAGCAGGTAGCCCATCATCCACAGATCCAGCGGGTGCACCTTGGCGATGAAGCCCTGATCGGGCAAATCATAGCTGCCCGGGCCGTAGGAATCGTAGAGGCGGATCAAGCGATCATCGGTGAGTTTTTCGTTGAGCTTGGCGCCCTTGAGGTGAGCGCGGACGAAGGTGTTGAAGTCTTCCTGACTGGCATCCGGCAATAGATAACGGTGCACGGCGGCCATGCGGATTGGGGTCGGGCGCATGCTGTCGAGGAAGGTTTCGAGGCGCGCCTGAGTGTCTTTGTTTTTGTACTTTTTCCAGAACTTGAGCTGGAACGCGGTGCCTTCGCGGTCGGCGAAATTGGCCAGGTATTCCTGACGCCGAGGGTCGCGGTCGTCCTTGAGCAATTCGGCGCTGCTGTTCGGGCCGGAGTAGGTGACGTAGCGCACCACATCGCGCATCAGGCGAATGAACGGCAGGTTGATCGACTCGCGCAATGCATCGCGCAGGGTCGGCAGGCGGCCGTTGTCTTCCTTGCGAAAGTTATGGAACACATGCAGACCGCCACCGGTAAAAAACGCCTCCCCGGGGCTCGCCGAGTATTTGCGATCGAGCGCGGCGCCGAGCATTTTCGACAGATCGCGATCCTTGTTCTGCACCAGATAATCGATGACCCAGCGGCTCAGGCGATCCTGATCCGGCACCTCGACTTTCTTCAGTTCCGGTACAGACATGCCGGCGTATTTGTCGTGCAGCTCGGAGATGATTTGCAGGTAAGTGGTCAGTACGCGCATTTTCGCCGTCGAGCCGAGTTCGAGTTTGCTGCCTTCATTAATGTCGAAGGGCTGATCGGTGCTGTCGGTCTGGATGCGCACGCGCGAGCCGTCCGGGGTCAGCTCGAACAGGGTGAAGCTGTAGCGAACCTGGGTGGTGCTGGTGGGCGTCAGCAGGCGTTCACCCATCAGGCCGATTTCGGCGGCGAAGGCCGGGTCGGCGAGTTTTTTCAGGTACTCGGTGGCCTGCATTTGCAGGTCGCCTTGCAAGGTGCTGGTCGCGGACAGGTCGAGACGATCGAGGTCGTACAGCGGACGGTTGAGCATGCTCGCCAAGCGACTGCGGGCGACGCTGATGCCTTTGTTGGTTTCTATCGGCTGAATGGTCGGCTGGGTTTGCCAGTCGCGATACGTGACCTTGCTGGCGAGTGCGGCATCGGCCAGTGCGTTGTCGATCACTCCGTTCTGTTTAAGCAGACGCAGGTGGCTGTCAGTGAGGTCGGCGAGTTCTTCGCGGCCCTTGGTCAAGTAGTGCGAAGGACGGCGTTGGGCGATCATCAGCGAGAGCATTTCACGCAGGGCCAGACCTTTGTCGGCCATGGTTTTCGGGTCGGTGGCCGGGCTGTTGAGTTGTTCGTTGGCCTTGTTGAAATCGCTGCCGTACCAGACGCGCAAACCTTCGGCCATGCCGTGCACTTCACCGTGCCCCGGCACTGCCGACAAAGGCACGCTGTTGAGGTAATCGCGGACGATGTTTTGCCGAGAGCCCAGGGTGTCCGGGCCGTCCTGATAGGCGCGCACGCTGGCGGAAATCATCTGGCGGATCTTCTCGGCGCCCGACACGGTCAGGCCATCCGGCGAGTGGCGATATTTTTCCAATTGCGTGGCCAAGGTGCTGCCTCCGGCTGACTGGCCGGGCAGGTGCAGCAACTTCGCCACTTGCGACCACGCCGCCATGCCGAAGCGCGGCCAGTCCACCGCCGGGTTGGCACGGGGTTGTTTAGGGTCGAGCAGAAAGCGGTTTTCAATAAACAACAGACTGCTGACCACCACCGGCGGGATCGCCGCGAAGTTCGAGTAGAGCTGTTGCGGATAGTTGTATTTGTACAGCGGCGCGGCGCGGCAATCGGTGATGGTCAGGCCGGCCTGAATCTTTTCCGAATAGGGCACGAACAGGCCCTTGCCGGTGTAGCTGAGCAGGGCGGGGGAGAAACGGGTCTGCTCGGTGATCACGTAATTACGCTTGAGCAGACGCGGCAGGAATTCATCGAGGGCGCTGTAACCCAGGCGCAAATCGAAAGGGCCGTTGCCGGGGTAGTGAATCGCTTCACTGGGGCCCGGTTCCAGTTTGTAGGTCAGCGAGGCGGCGAATTTGCTCAGCTCACTCGACTGGAAACGCGAGGTACGCATTTCCTTGGCCGCAGCCATTCCCACCACGATTGCAATAATCAGCAGTAATAACCAGAAAGCCTTCCAGCCATGCCGGGGACGGCGTGGTTTTTCGGGGACAGGCGCTTGATCCACACTCTCAGTCGGAACCACAGATTTACTCGAATCGGTTTGCCACAAAGCGCCCATAGTCGATTGATCCATTCACGCAGATTGATCGGACTTGTTTGAAGCTTAGACGGTGGTTGGCAGTGGTGAAAAAATTGTGACGGGTTGGGTGGCGAGAGTTGCTGAATAAATCTGGAAGAGCGGCACATGGCTGTGAGGTTGGAGATTTTGTGGCGAGGGGATTTATCCCCGTTGGGTGGCGAAGCCGCCCCAAAACCAGCCAATGCAGTTTTTCTGACACACCGCATTGATTGGTTTTGCGACTGCTGCGCAGCCGAGCGGGGATAAATCCCCTCGCCACAGGTTATCTAAACCAATTACAGCCAGCAGGCATCCCAAAGTGGATAGTCGCCAATTTTGTTTACCAAACCAGCCCGCAACGGGTTGGCCACGATGTACCGGGCGAACGGCAGCAAATCCTCATCATCACGAATCGCACGGTCGTGAAAACTGCTTTGCCACAACGGCCCTTGTTTCCCGGTTTTCTGATTGACGGCCTGAGTACAGCGGGCCTTTATTGCGCCAATGACCTCCGCGAGCGAACCGCTTTGCAACTGCACCAGCCAATGGAAATGGTCAGGCATCACCACCCAAGCAATGGACTCTACGCAGCCTTGGTCATGTGCCTTGCGAAGCTCTGCCACCAGCAATCGGCCTGTTTGCCAATCGGCGAAGACGGGTTGGCGCTGGTGAATGACTGAGGTGATGAAATAGGCGCGGCCGGGTTCGGAGAATCGGCCTTGGCGTAGGCGATGTGAGTTGGGTTGGACGGTCATATTGCTTCCTTGCATTGATTGATCACACATCAAGACTAGTGCCCGGTCGTCCGACTCGGATCTGCAAGCCCTGAAGGAAATGTCTGAGATAAGTGAAGGATCTGTGGCGAGGGGATTTATCCCCGTTGGGCTGCGAAGCAGCCCCAAATCCAGACACCTCAATCCTTCTGTGAGAATGCATTTGCAGGTTTTGCGACTGCTGCGCAGCCGAACGGGGATAAATCCCCTCGCCACAAGAAACCCCATCTGCTGACAGAGTGAACGAAGGCTGGAAATGGCCGGTATAGAGCTATCCATCCGTCAATATTGCCAAAGCAGGGACATGACGATGCACCAATGCTGTGCAATACTCGGCGCCTTTTTCGGTGGCGAATATTCCTACGTGAAGCAGGGAATGCCTCTCCGCAAACCGGTCTTTTGCCGAGAGTTGTCGCTGAATGTTGTGGTTTATAGAGTGAAAAGCCCTGCCCAAGGCTTTTTATACTGCACGCCCCGCTGATCTTGCAGGTTTTGTCCTACAAGACGCGTTTGCCCACGAGGTCGACGCGGTTTCACGGCAGCCAAGGCTTACCGGCCGACGTTGCGACACTCGGTGGTCATATCCAATAACAAGACGAGGTTGTACCCATGCCAGTCGGCAATCACCTGCCTCACGGCGAAACCGCTCAGGGCGGTCCGCTCAAACGCGAACTCGGCGAACGGCACATTCGCCTGATGGCGCTCGGTGCCTGTATCGGCGTCGGTCTGTTTTTAGGTTCGGCCAAGGCCATCGAAATGGCCGGCCCGGCGATCATGATTTCCTACATTCTTGGCGGCCTGGCGATCCTGGTGATCATGCGTGCCCTCGGCGAAATGGCCGTGCACAACCCGGTTGCCGGCTCGTTCAGCCGTTATGCGCAAGACTACCTCGGCCCGTTGGCGGGCTTCCTCACCGGCTGGAATTACTGGTTCCTGTGGCTGGTAACCTGCGTCGCGGAGATCACCGCGGTGGCGGTGTACATGGGCATCTGGTTCCCCGATGTACCGCGCTGGATCTGGGCCCTCGCGGCGTTGATCAGCATGGGCTCGATCAACCTGATCGCGGTAAAAGCCTTCGGTGAATTCGAATTCTGGTTCGCGCTGATCAAGATCGTCACCATCATTGCCATGGTCATCGGCGGCGTCGGCATCATCGCTTTCGGTTTCGGCAATGACGGCGTGGCGCTGGGCATTTCCAATCTGTGGGCCCACGGCGGCTTCATGCCTAACGGCGTGACCGGCGTATTGATGTCCCTGCAAATGGTCATGTTCGCCTACCTCGGTGTCGAGATGATCGGCCTGACCGCCGGTGAAGCGAAGAACCCGCAGAAGACCATTCCCGACGCGATCGGCTCGGTGTTCTGGCGGATTCTGTTGTTCTATGTGGGCGCGTTGTTCGTGATCCTGTCGATCTACCCGTGGAATGAAATCGGCACCCAGGGCAGTCCGTTTGTGATGACGTTTGAACGTCTGGGCATCAAAACCGCTGCCGGCATCATTAACTTCGTGGTGATCACCGCGGCGCTGTCGTCGTGCAACGGCGGCATCTTCAGCACCGGGCGCATGCTCTACAGCCTGGCGCAGAACGGTCAGGCCCCGGCCGGTTTCGCCAAGACGTCGAACAACGGTGTGCCGCGTCGTGCATTGCTGCTGTCGATTGCGGTGTTGCTCCTGGGCGTAATGCTCAACTATCTGGTGCCGGAAAAAGTCTTCGTGTGGGTGACCTCGATTGCGACCTTCGGCGCGATCTGGACCTGGGTGATGATCCTGCTGGCGCAACTGAAATTCCGCAAAGGCCTGAGCGCCAGCGAACGTGCCGGCCTCAAGTACAAGATGTGGCTGTACCCGGTCAGCTCGTATTTTGCCCTGGCGTTTCTGGTGCTGGTGGTCGGCCTGATGGCGTACTTCCCGGATACGCGCGTGGCGCTGTATGTTGGGCCTGCGTTCCTGGTGCTGCTGACGGTGTTGTTCTACGTGTTCAAGCTGCAGCCGACGCAAGTCACACAAGGTGCGGCGCGTTCGGCTTCCTGATTCATAGCCTCTGAAACAAAAGATCGCAGCCTTCGGCAGCGCCTACCTTGGAACGTGTTTCCTGTAGGAGCTGCCGGAGGCTGCGATCTTTTGCTTTCTATAAACGAGCCGCACGACCGATTGCCGCAGTAATGCGCCCGCACCGCTCGTCGAAAGAGGCGCCTTACCTGTAATTTCTGACAGTAGACCGCGCTCGATTCCTGACTTAGCGTGAATACCTGTCAAATCATGGCAAGGAACGCTAATGAAAGGATTTTCAGCATTGATGGTCATCGGCCTGGCCGATGCGTTGATCCACTGGCAGGTATTTTTCGTCATGTGCAGTGCCGGTGGCTTGTCCCAGGCGGCCAGTAACTTCGCTGCGTTTTGCGTGGCGGCGGCGTTCACGCTGTACGTGAACATGCTTTACACCTTCGAGACTGGAACGTCATTGCTCAGCTATCTGCTGTTCATCTGTGTGATGGCTGGCGTGAGTGTGGGCATCGGCTTGATTGGCGATGCTCACGCGCTGCACGGGCTGATCACAGTGGCGTCCTTTACCGTGCTGAATCTATTGCTCGGGTACTGTTTTTTCCGCTTTGTATTGTTTCGCGAGTATGAAATTTGAGGCGCCAGCCTGTGGTTAAGACTGGCGCATTCAACGTTATGCCGCCGCGATTTCATTCGGCTCAAAACTGTCCGCCCGCGCCATCTGCCACATCCGCGAATAGAATGCGCCGCTCACTTCGCCCGTGAGCAATTCACCGGGTTTCAAGAACACGTGCAGCTCGGAAAACAGCTTGATCTCGGTCGCCGACATGCGTCGCACCAGATGCTTGGCCGACAGTTGCGACGGATGCTCAAGCCCCGCCGCCGCGAGCATTTCCGCCAGCGCTTTCAGCGTGCTGCGATGGAAGTTGAACACCCGCTGCGCTTTGTCCGGAACCACCAGCGCACGTTGGCGTAAGGCGTCCTGCGTGGCGACGCCGGTCGGGCATTTATTGGTGTGGCAACTTTGCGACTGAATGCAGCCGATGGCGAACATAAAGCCGCGCGCCGAGTTGGCCCAGTCGGCGCCGATGGCCAGCACGCTGGCGATGTCGAAGGCGCTGACGATCTTGCCGCTGGCGCCGAGTTTGATCTTGTCGCGCAGGTTGAGGCCGACCAGGGTGTTGTGCACAAACAGCAGACCTTCGCGCATGGGGACGCCGATGTGGTCGGTGAATTCCACGGGCGCCGCGCCGGTGCCACCTTCTTTACCGTCGACGACGATGAAGTCTGGGAGGATGCCGGTTTCCAGCATGGCTTTGGCGATGCCCATGAACTCCCACGGATGGCCGAGGCAGAACTTGAAGCCCACCGGTTTTCCGCCCGACAGTTCACGCAGTTGCTGGATGAAATGCATCATTTCGATCGGCGTGGAAAACGCGCTGTGACGCGATGGCGACACGCAGTCTTCGCCCATCATGATCCCACGGGTTTCAGCGATTTCTTTGGTGACTTTGTGCTTGGGCAGGATGCCGCCGTGGCCGGGTTTGGCGCCTTGGCTCATCTTGATTTCGATCATGCGTACTTGCGGGTTTTGCGCTTGGGTGGCGAAGCGCTCCGGGTCGAATCGCCCATCGCTGGTGCGGCAGCCGAAGTAGCCGCTGCCCAGTTCCCAGGTCAGGTCGCCGCCGTTTTCCCGGTGATACGGGCTGATGCTGCCTTCGCCGGTGTCGTGGGCGAAGTTGCCGAGTTTCGCGCCTTGGTTCAACGCACGAATGGCGTTGGCGCTGAGCGAGCCGAAGCTCATCGCCGAGATGTTGAACACCGAAGCCGAGTACGGCTGCGAGCACTGCGGGCCGCCGACGGTGACGCGGAAACTGTTCGGGTCACTCAACGGCGCCGGACGCATCGAGTGGCCGATGAACTCGAAGCCGGACTGGTAAACGTCGATCAGCGTGCCGAACGGTTTGTCGGCGGTTTCGTTCTTCGCTCGGGAATAAACCAGCGAGCGCTGGGCGCGGGAGAAGGGCAGGGCGTCGCTGTCGGATTCCAACAGGTATTGGCGGATTTCCGGGCGGATGCCTTCAACCAGGTAGCGGATGTTGCCGAGGATCGGGTAGTTGCGGCGCACCGCGTGCGGGGTCTGCAGCAGGTCGAACAGACCGAGCAGGCTGAGGACGCCGGTGACGGCGGTGATCGGCCACAGCCAGTCGTGGTCGAGAAAAGGCAGGCTGGCGAGGGTGAAAATCACGCAGACGGCAAAGAAGGCGTAGCGGCTCAGGAGTGACAGGCTCATACGGTTTCCTTGGTTCGGACTCAGTGGATTGCAAACCCATTGGATGGGCCTTTGTGGCGAGGGGATTTATCCCCGTTGGGTTGCGAAGCAGCCCCAAAACCATCACTGCGGTTTAACTGAAAGACCGCATGCACAGGTTTTACGACTGCTGCGCAGCCGGACGGGGATAAATCCCCTCGCCACAGGGGATTCATCGACACAGGAAAGCTGTTTCAGGCGTTTTGCGCCTGAAGAAAAATCGAAAACAGCTCGGACTGGGATTTGATCCCCAGCTTGCTGTACATGTGTTTCTTATGGACTTTCACGGTTTCTACGGAGATTTCCAGCTTACGGGCGATTTCTTTACTGGAGCAACCGCTGAGCATCAAACGCCCGACATCCAGTTCGCGGGCGGTCAGTTGCGCGCCCTTGATTTGTTGCACCGAAGTTTCCAGTTGCACCCGCCAATCGGCAGAGGCAGGCGCGCCGGTTTCGTTGGTTTCATAGGGTAGACGCTGGCGCAACAGCGCGAGCACCCACGGCTGGATCAGTGATAACAAGGCAATCTGCTCGCTGCTGAAACGCTGTTTGCTGCCCAGCGACAGACACAACGTGCGATCACCTTCGAGCTGACAATTGAACTGGATTTCGTCGGCGACCACATTCAGACGAAAGTATCGCTGGTAATACTCGGTCTGCTCAAAATGCTCGGGCGCGACTTCCCACAGACGATACAACCCCGAGCGCGATTGCTCGCGACTGGCGATATAGAACGGGTCGAGCAGGTACACGCCGCGCAGGTAATCTTCGAACAGGGCGTCCGGGATACCTTCCACGCCGGGGCTGGCGGCGAAGACTTGCGGGTGTTGGTCTGAACTGAACAGCAGCGCCACCCAGCTATCGAACGGCATGTACTGATCAAGCAAACGCACCAGTTGCGCCCAGAAATTCGGCTTGTCCAGCGCCTCGATCAATTGCCCGACGGCGCGGTGCCAGGTGATGTCGTCGAAGGAAAGTGTCATCGGTTTACCTTGAATGCCCGGCCGGATGCTGCTGCGCATACTGGCCCACTCGATGGCCGGACACAAATCCCGGGCCACCACAAATCCCCTGTAGGAGCTGCCGAAGGCTGCGATCTTTTGATCTTGGTTTTTCCAGGATCAAGATCAAAAGATCGCAGCCTTCGGCAGCTCCTACAGCGGACTATGGCGTAAGGCGGGTTTGCGTGGGATCCTTTGCGTTTTTCGAAACAAGGATCGTTTTTATGTCGACGCTTTCCGGTGCTACCACTTCCATCATCCGCATCGCCGCCGCTCTGTTGCTTAACGCGAATGGCCAAACCCTGCTGGTACGCAAACGCGGCACTACGGCGTTCATGCAACCGGGCGGCAAGATCGAAGCGCATGAATTGCCGGTGCATGCCCTGGCCCGTGAGCTGGAAGAAGAACTGGATCTGCAAATCGATCCGGCGCAAGCGATCTTCCTGGGTCAGTTTTCTGCACCTGCTGCCAACGAACCGGGATGTGTCGTACAGGCCGATATCTTTCAACTGACAATCAACGCCGACGTTTCCCCGGCAGCGGAAATCGAAGAAGTGATCTGGATCGACCCGGCCACTGACGGCGATGTCGTTTTGGCGCCATTGACACGCGATGTGATCCTGCCGTTTTATCGAGCCTCGCTGACTGCCATCGCCTGATCATCCACGCAAAGGACTTTGCCATGATCCCGCTTCAAGACCTGCTGATATTCGCCGCCGCCGCGTTACTGATGGTACTGACGCCGGGGCCGAACATGATCTACCTGATCTCGCGTTCGATCTGTCAGGGGCGTAAGGCCGGGGTCACCTCGTTGCTGGGCGTGGTCGCGGGGTTCTTTGTGCATATGTTTGCCGCAGCCGCTGGTTTGACTGCGGTGTTTCTCGCGGTGCCGATGGCTTATGAAGTGTTGAAGTGGGCGGGTGCGTTGTACCTGCTGTGGCTGGCGTGGCAAGCGGTGAAGCCCGGTGCGCGTTCGCCGTTCGAGGCACAGCAATTGCCGCCAGACTCGTCGCGCAAACTGATCACCATGGGTTTTCTCACCAGCGCGCTGAACCCGAAAATTGCGGTTTTTTATCTATCGGTGTTTCCGCAGTTCATCACGCCTGAGCACGGCTCGGTGTTCACCCAAAGCCTCATCCTCGGGCTGACGCAGATCAGCGTGAGTTTTACCGTCAATCTGCTGATCGCATTGTTCGCGGCAGGTATTGCTTCGTGGTTCGTGCGTAATCCGACGTGGCTGGCAATGCAGCGTTATTTCATGGGTTTTGTGTTGGCCGGGTTGGCCGTGCGATTGATGCTTGAGCAACGAAGGGCGGCGTGAGCATGTGGATCGAACGGCTGGACGCCAGTCATGCCCTGGCTTATCGGGAGTTGATGCTGGAGGCTTACGATCGCCATCCGCAGGCGTTTACCTCCAGCGTGCGTGAGCGCGCGGTGATGCCGTTGAGCTGGTGGGAAGGGCGGCTGACCAGCAAGCTCGATGTGGTGCTTGGGGCATTCGAGGGTGGCACGCTGGCCGGAATTGTCGGGCTGGCGTTTGAACCTCGGGAGAAGGCTCGGCATAAAGCCACGTTGTTCGGAATGTATGTGTCGGCGGATTTTCGACAGCACGGTTTGGGCTATGAACTAGTGCAGGCGGCGTTGGCTGAAGCGCAGAATCATCCGGCGTTGAAGGTCGTTCAATTGACCGTTACTGCTGGCAATGACGCGGCGTTCAAACTCTATGAGCGATGCGGCTTTATCCAGTTTGGCCTGGAGCCATTGGCGGTGCGGGTTGGCGAAGACTACTTCGACAAGATCCATATGTGGCGTGAACTGCCTCAGGCATAAAGATCAAAAGATCGCAGCCTTCGGCAGCTCCTACAGGGTTTTGTGTAGGAGCTGCCGAAGGCTGCGATCTTTTGATTTGGGTTTTAGCGAACCGCGCTCACACCGTCCAAGGTAGAGAACGAAGTGTCCTTCGCCGTCAGCAAGAAATCGCGCATGTACGGCGCATCCAGCATGTCCGCGCGGATCGCCGCGTACAGCGTGGCGAACAGGCCTTTCTCACCCAGCCGCTTGGCCTTCACGTAACCGCGCGAGCTGTATTCGTGCAGCGCCCAATGCGGCATGCCACACACGCCACGACCACTGGCGACCAGTTGCATCATCATTACCGTCAGTTCTGAAGTCCGTACCTGCGCCGGCTCAATATCCGCCGGTTCTAGGAAGCGCGTGAAGATGTCCAGCCGATCACGCTCCACCGGATAAGTGATCAATGTTTCCGTGAGCAAATCCTCAGGCACGATGTACGGTTTGCTCGCCAGCGCATGCTGATTGGCCACCGCCAGCATCGCTTCATAAGTGAACAGCGGTACATAAGTGATACCAGCGATTTCCAACGGATCGGATGTCACCACCAGATCCAGATCGCCCCGCGCCAATGCCGGCAGCGGTGCAAAGGAAAAACCCGACGCGAGGTCGAGCTCGACTTCTGGCCACGCATCGCGGAACTGGTCGATGGTCGGCATCAGCCACTGAAAGCAGCTGTGGCATTCGATCGCCATGTGCAAACGCCCGGCGGTGCCACCGGCCAAGCGGCTGATGTCACGCTCGGCGGCACGCAGCAGCGGCAGGGTCGCATCGGCCAGTTGCAGCAGGCGCAAACCGGCGCTGGTGAAACGCACTGGTTTGGTCTTGCGCACAAACAATTGCATGCCCATACGCTCTTCCAGTTCCTTGAACTGGTGGGACAGCGCCGACTGCGTCAGATGCAGACGATCCGCCGCGTCGACAAGGCTGTCAGCCTCGCGCAGGGCATGCAGGGTTTTCAAGTGGCGGATCTCAAGCACCGATGGCTCCATGAACAAAATTTGCTGATTCAGCGATGGTGGTGAGTTTGTCTCATGTTGGCGGGGCTGTCGACCGCGTCCGATCGAGAGGCGCAATGACCGCTCGGCACTCTTCATCAAACTGTCACGCAACTGTGGCAGCGCGCTTGAACAAAGTTCATCAGACTCGCGCTCTACTGGGGTTCTGCGTTTCGGTGTTTTTCATGCACAAGGTGTTTTTATCAGTCGCGGCCATGTTGGCCGCGCTTTTGTTCGGTGCGCCGTCGATGGCGGCCGCGCGTTGCGATGTCAACGTGCCGACCGAGCATGTCGATTTGCAACAAGTCAGCATCGCTTATCAGAGCATTGGTCGAGCGTCGGATCCGGCGTTGCTGCTGGTGATGGGCCTGGGCGGGCAGTTGATCCACTGGCCGGATGAGGTGGTGGTGGCGCTGTGTCAGCAGGGTTTTCGGGTGATCCGCTACGACAACCGCGATGTCGGTCTGTCGACCTGGCGCCAGGCGCCGGAGGAGGCCAACCTGACCTTCGAAGTGCTGCGCTACAAACTCGGGCTGCCGGTGTCGGCGCCGTACAGCCTGACGGACATGGCCGATGATGCGCTGGGGCTGATGGACGCGCTGCATGTTGAGCAATTCCACGTCCTGGGCGCGAGCATGGGCGGCATGATCGCACAGCACATGGCGGCGATGGCGCCGCAGCGGGTCGAGAGCCTGACGCTGATCATGACCACTTCTGGCGCGGAAGGCTTGCCGGCGCCGAGTGCAGCGCTGGTGCAGTTGTTGTCGCGGCGCGGCGCACCGAATCGTCAGGTGGCGCTGGAGCAGCAGGCGGATTTGCTGGCGGCGCTGGGTAGCCCGGCGGTGACCGATGATCGGCAGAATTTGCTGCAACAGGCAGCGGCTTCCTATGACCGCGCGTTTAATCCCGAGGGTGTGAAGCGGCAGATCATGGCGATCCTCGCCGAGCCTAGCCGCGTTGCGTTGCTCAACCAGTTGCGCGTACCGACGCTGGTGGTGCATGGCACGGCCGATCCGTTGTTGCCGGTGATGCATGGCGTGCACCTGGCGGCGCATATTCGTGGCAGTCAGTTGAAGCTGATTCCGGGATTGGCGCATCGGTTCCAGGAGGCGTTCAAGGAGCCGTTGCTGGCGGCAGTGTTGCCGTATTTGCAGGCGCACCGGGAAGACACTTCGCATTGGGCGCAGATTGAGCCGGTGGTAGGCGGGAATCTGCTGTAACCATCAGATTCGTGGTTGGCCAGGGCCTCTTCGCGAGCAAGCCCGCTCCCGCATTTGGAGTGCGTTCCCCTGTAGGAGCTGCCGAAGGCTGCGATCTTTTGATCTTAAGGACAACGTCAAAAGATCGCAGCCTTCGGCAGCTCCTACAGGTGCAAGGTGATCAGGGTGTATCGTGCAAACTTTCCCGCACGATTTCCCCTCGCGAGGTGTGTGATGAGTTCCGCTTTGAAAATCGATTTTGTCAGCGACGTGTCCTGCCCGTGGTGCGTCGTTGGTTTGTATGGCTTGCTGGAAGCGCTGGAAATCCTGCGCAACGAAGTGCAGGCCGAGATCCGCTTCCAGCCGTTCGAGCTGAACCCGAAAATGGGCGCCGACGGGCAGAACATCGCCGAGCACATTCAAGAAAAGTACGGCTCGACACCGGAGCAATCGCAGAAGAATCGCGACGCGATCCGCGCTCGTGGTGCAGAACTGGGGTTTGCTTTTCGCACCGATTCCAACAGCCGCATTTACAACACCTTCGATGCGCACCGTTTGCTGCATTGGGCGGGGCTTGAGGGTTTGCAGTTGCCGTTGAAGGAAGCGTTGTTCAAGGCGTATTTCAGCGATGGCGGTAATCCGTCTGATCACGGCCAACTGGTGCAGATTGCTGAGAGTGTCGGGCTGGATCGCCAGCGGGCCGAGGCGATTCTGGCGTCGGACGAGTTTGCCGACGAAGTGCGCGAAGAAGAGCAGGTATGGTTGCAGCGGGGAGTGAGTTCGGTGCCGACGGTGGTGTTTAACGGCCAGTACGCGGTGACGGGTGGGCAGCCGGTAGAAACATTTGTCGGGGCGATCCGCCAGATCATGGCCGAGTCAAAAGGCGGCACCGTCAACGGCTAAACACCTACCCCTGTAGGAGCTGCCGAAGGCTGCGATCTTTTGATCTTGCTCTTAAAAAGATCAAAAGATCGCAGCCTTCGGCAGCTCCTACAGTGTATCGGTGTTCGTCAGCTGTGCAGGCGCACCCAAACCGTCACCAACACCGTGGCCGCCATCAACCAAGCCACCGCCGCCACCGCCAACGACGCCTCCAGCCGCATCCGGTCTACCATCACATACAACGTCGCCAGATAGACGAAGTACGGAATGATCGACCACATCCCGAACACGATCGTGGTCTTCAAATCCTCAATCGAGCGCCCCTTGCCGACGATGTAATGCGCAATCAGCGCAAACGTCGGAAACAGCGGCACCAGTCCGGCGATGTAATAGTTTTTGGTCTTCGACAGCGCCGCGATGATCAGCACCACCGCTGCGCCCAACAGCGCTTTGAAAAACAGATCCACGTCGTTCTCGCTTAATGGCTCAGGCCGTATTTTTTTACTTTGTCGAACAGTGTGGTCTTGGCCATGCCCAGCTCAAGACTCGCCTGAGTCAGGTTGCCGCCGCTGCGCTGCAATGCATCGCTGAGCAGATTGCGTTCGAAGGCTTCCACCGCTTCGGCAAAGCCCAGGCCTTGTCCGCCGCTGTTGGCACCGGACTTTTTGAACGCCGGCAAACCGAGGGCAAAGCGCTCAGCAACGTTACGCAATTCACGCACGTTGCCCGGCCAGTCGTGGCTCATCAGGTTCGACAAGGTCTGGTTATCCAGTTCCGGCAACGCGCGGTCGAAGCGCAGCGCCGACTGTTGGGTGAAGTGTTCGAACAGTTGCAGAATGTCTTCGCGGCGCTCGCGCAGGGGCGGCAATTCCAGCGTCACCACGTTGAGTCGGTAGTACAAATCGCTGCGGAATTCGCCAGCCTTGCTCGACTCGTCGAGGTCGGATTTGGTCGCTGCGATCACTCGGCAATCTACTGCCACGCTCTGGTTCGAGCCGAGGCGTTCTAGGGTGCGTTCCTGCAACACGCGCAGCAGTTTGATCTGCAACGGCAGCGGCATGCTTTCCACTTCATCGAGGAACAGCGTGCCGCCGTCGGCGTGTTCGATTTTGCCGATGCGCCGTTTGCCCGCGCCGGTGAAGGCGTTGGCTTCATGGCCGAAAATTTCGCTTTCGAACAGATTTTCCGGCAGACCACCGCAGTTCAGCGCGACGAACTGTTTGCTGTGGCGCCGACTGAAATCGTGCAGGCAACGGGCGACCAGTTCTTTACCGGTGCCGGTTTCGCCTTCGATCAACACGTTGGCCGAGGTGTCGGCGACGTTGGCGATCAGTTCGCGCAAATTCTGCATGGCCGGCGAACGACCGATGATGCGTCCTTCGAGGGAATCACGTTCGGCCAGTTGCCGACGCAGCGACGACACTTCGCGAGCGAGGCTGCGTTGTTCCAGCGCACGTCGCGCAACATCGACCAGACGTTCCGGCGAGAACGGTTTTTCCATGAAATCGTAGGCGCCTTTCTGCATCGCGCCGACGGCCATGGAAATATCGCCATGCCCGGTGATCAACACCACTGGCAGGCTACGGTCGCGCTGCTTGAGGCGCGTGAGCAGTTCGAGGCCATCGATGCCCGGCAGGCGAATGTCGCTGATGACGATGCCGGCAAAATTGTCGCCGACCCGCTCCAGCGCTTCTTCGGCACTGCCGACGCCGACGCAGGGAATGTCTTCCAGCGTCAGCGCTTGTTGGCAGCCGAGCAGCACATGGGGGTCGTCTTCGACGATCAGCACACTGAGTTCTTGGTTCATATTGGCTCGGCGGGAGTAGGGCTTACCAACGGTAAACTGAGGACGAAAGTGGTTCCGCCGCCGCCCGGGTGTTCGACACCCAGATGACCGCCGGTGGCAGCGGCGAGGCTGGCGGAAAGCGTCAGGCCCAGACCCAGGCCTTGTTCGCCGGGTTTGGTGGTGAAGAACGGTTCGAACAGATGCTTGCGCGCTTCGGCGTCGATGCCGTGACCGTTGTCGCGCACGCGCAGGCGATATTTGCCGTTGAATTCTTCGCCCTCCAGCCACAGCTCGGGCTGCGGTTGCGCCTGCATCGCATCGAGGGCGTTGCCGACCAGATTGACCAGAATCTGTTCGAGGCGAGTCTGGTCGATCTGCACTTGCACGTCGATGAACTGCCGATGGATTTGCAGCGCCGCATGTTCAACACGCGCACCGAGCAATTGCAGCGCGGCGTCCACGGCTTTGCCGAGACTGGCCTGACCCTGATTGTCACCCCGACGGGCGAACGAACGCAGGCTCGCGGTGATTCGGCCCATGCGGTCGATCAGGTCATTGATGGTCTTGAGGTTGGTGCTGGCGACGTCGAGCTGACCGCGTTCCAGAAAACGTACGGTGTTGCCCGAGAGCGTGCGCATCGCGGCCAGTGGCTGATTCAATTCGTGGGCGATGCTGGTCGACATCTGACCGATGGCGGCGAGTTTGCCGGCTTGCACCAGTTCATCCTGCGCGCGGCGCAAGGTCTCTTCGGCTTGACGGCGTTCGCGGATCTGACTCTTCAAGCGCTCGTTGCTGGCGCGCAGGTCGGTGGTGCGTTCGGTAATCCGACGCTCCAGTTGATTGTTGGCTTCCTGCAAGGCTTCGCGGGCGGCGAGGCGGGTGGCGATGACCTTGCGTCGCTCGTTCCAGGCGATCAACAGGAAGGCGACCAGTGCAAACGCCACCGCAACGAGAATGCCTTGGTTAATCGCCTCGCGACGCAAATCCTGCAGCGGCGTGAGCAGGGTGAAATTCCACGGCGTGTCGCTCAATGGCCGGGTCTGCGCCAAGTAGCTGATGTCGTCCTCGCCTGACTGCACTTCGCTGTTGGCCGGGAAGGTGAGTTTCTCCACACCTTCGGCCAATGTTTCGCGGGCCAGCGGTTGCAGTTCGTTGAGCGGGAACCAGTAGTACTGCAGGCTGCGGGCGAGTTTTTCTTTGGTTTCCTCGCTCAGCGGAATCACTGATTTGAGCCGGCGTGCCGGATCGCTGGAAAGAATGATGATGCCGTTTTCATCGCTGACAAACGCTTCGAGACGCGCGCGCTGCCAGCGTTCTTCCATGGCTTCCAGACGCACTTTGACCACGGCGACGCCGATGATCTTGCCGTGCTCTTCAAGGCCGTGGGCGAGGTAGTAACCGGGTTCGCCGTTGGTACTGCCAATGCCGTAGAAACGCCCGGGTTCACCGCGCACGGCTTTCTGGAAATAGGCACGGAAGGACAGGTCTTCACCGAGATAACTGTCGACATCGCGCCAGTTGCTGGTGGCCATGACGCGGCCGGTGGTGTCCATGACGTAGATGGCCCGACTGCGACTGCGTCGGTTCAGGCCTTCAAGGTAAGCATTGACCGTTTGCCGGTGTTCCGGGGTCGGGTCGGCCAGCAGCCGCGACACACTGGTTTCGAGTTCCAGCAGGCTGGGCAGGTAGGTGTATTTGCTGATCTCGCTTTCGACCGCGCGGGCGTTCAGTTCGAGCTGGCGCTGGCCGTTTTCGCTGAGGTTGCGAATGCCAAAATGCTCACTGACCCAGAACCCGGCGTAACCCAACCCGACCATCAAAATGATGATCAGCGGCGGCAGGAACAAATGACGAATCAGACGGGGCTTCACGGCAAGTGATGGCGGCGCGGCGCGATAGAGATTGGGGTCGCATTTCATCACAGATGCCTTGGGTCAACCACAACACTTGTTTGTGAATCACCGCTGGTTTGGAGGTGGACTCTGTGGCGAGGGGATTTATCCCCGTTGGGTTGCGAAGCAGCCCCAAAACCATCAATGCGGTTTAACTGAAAGACCGCATGCACAGGTTTTACGACTGCTGCGCAGCCGGACGGGGATAAATCCCCTCGCCACAGGGGATCTCATTGTCAGGCAGCCCGCACCCCACAGACAGGGTGCGGGTGTGTTGCTTTTAGTGCTGCAGGATTTTCTCGAGGAAGTGCTGCGCGCGTTCGGAGCGGGCTTTGATGTCGCCGAAGAACTCCTCTTTCGGGCAGTCTTCGATGATCTTGCCGGCGTCCATGAAAATCACCCGGTCGGCCACTTTGCGCGCAAAACCCATTTCGTGGGTTACGCACATCATGGTCATGCCTTCGTGGGCCAGTTGCACCATCACGTCGAGCACTTCGTTAACCATCTCCGGGTCGAGCGCCGAGGTCGGTTCGTCGAACAGCATGACGATCGGATCCATCGCCAGCGCACGGGCAATTGCCACACGCTGTTGCTGACCACCGGACAGTTGCCCCGGATGCTTGTGCGCGTGCGCCGACAAACCCACGCGATCGAGCAGTTGCAGACCTTTTTTGGTCGCCTCTTCCTTGCTGCGGCCCAACACTTTGATCTGCGCGATGGTCAGGTTTTCGGTGATGGTCAGGTGCGGAAACAGTTCGAAATGCTGGAACACCATGCCGACGCGCGAACGCAGTTTCGGCAGGTTGGTCTTCGGATCGGCAATCGACGTACCGTCAACCACGACGTCGCCTTTCTGGAACGGCTCCAGCGCGTTGACGCATTTGATCAGGGTCGATTTACCCGAACCGGACGGGCCGCAGACCACGATCACTTCGCCTTTTTTGACCTCGGTGCTGCAATCCGTCAGTACCTGGAAGTCCCCATACCACTTGTTGATGTTCTTGATAGAGATCATACGGCGAACCTTTTTTGCAGACGCTTGACCAGCAGCGAGGCGGAAAAGCTGATGATGAAGTAGACGACACCGGCGAAGATCAGGAACTCGTTGGAACGGCCAATGATGTCGCCGCTGGAGCGGGCGGAGTTGAGGAAGTCCACCAGACCCACGGTGTAAACCAGCGAGGTGTCCTGGAACAGGATTATCGACTGTTGCAGCAGCAACGGCGTCATCTTGCGGAACGCCTGAGGCAGGATGATCAGACGCATGGTCTGGCCATAGGTCATGCCCATCGCCTGTGCAGCGGCCATCTGACCTTTAGGGATCGACTGCACACCGGCGCGGACGATTTCGCAGAAGTACGCGGCTTCGAACATCATGAAGGCCACGACGCAGGAGGTGAACGCGCCGATCGGCGTGTCTTCACCGGTAATCCAGCGCAGCACGAACGGCACCGCCAGGTAGAACCAGGTGATCACCAGCAGCAGCGGGATCGAACGGAAGTAGTTCACATAAGCGCCGGCCACGCGTGACAGCAGTTTGCTCGACGACAGGCGCATCAGCGCCAGGATCGTGCCGAGCACGATGCCGCCGACTACGCCCATGACCATCAACTGCAAGGTCATCACCATGCCGTTCCACAGGCCCGGGATAGCGGGGATGATGCCGCTGAAATCGAAGTCCATTATTTGCCCCCCACGGAGATCAGGCCAGGCACCGCGACTTTCTTCTCGACCACGCGCATCAGCAGCATCAGGCTCATGTTCAGGGTGAAGTAAATCAGCGTGGCCAGGGTGAAGGCTTCAAACAGGTTGGCCGAAAATTCGGCGGTCTGTTTGGTTTGTGCCAGCAATTCCATCAAACCGATCAAGGACGCCACGGAGGAGTTCTTGAAGACGTTGAGGAATTCCGAGGTAAGCGGCGGAATAATGATGCGGTAGGCCTGGGGCAGCAGCACGTTCCAGTAGATCTGCGGCAGCTTGAAACCCATGGCACGCGCAGCCGATTCCTGGCCGCGTGGCAGCGCCTGAATACCGGTACGCACTTGCTCGCAAACACGCGCAGCGGTGAACAAGCCCAGGCACACGACAACGCTCAGGTAAGCCGAGGTGGTCGGGTTGAGGTCTTGTTTGTACCAGTCCTGCAGGTTTTGCGGCAGCAGGTCGGGCACCAGGAAGTACCAGATGAACAGCTGAACCAGCAGCGGCACATTACGAAACAGTTCCACGTAGCAGGTCGCGATGCCCGATACGATGCGGTTTGGCACAGTGCGCATGACCCCCAGAATGGAGCCCAGCAGCAAGGCGATGATCCATGCCACGATGGCAATGGCAATCGGTCCAGCCCAAACCGGTGACGTACCAGTCGAGATAAGTCTCGCTGCCGACGCCGGTGGACTTGAAGAACACGCCCCAGTCCCAGTTGTAATTCATTAGGGTCTCCCCTCGAGATCGATCGATGTACAAGCACCCGCTCGGGGAAAATCCTTTCCCGTCCGACGTTGAACGCCGGGCACACGCGATCGGCTCGAAAACCGCCAGGTCGAGTGTTCCACAGTACAGCCAGCAGGTAGTAACAGACGCCTGAGGGAGGGTGACTCCCTCAGGAGATAAGGTTAGTCAGGAATCAGATTTTTACGTCAGGCGCCGGCTTGTCGCTCGGGGTGGCGATCAGATCTTTTACCTTGTCGCTCATCGGGAAGTTCAGGTTCAGGCCTTTCGGTGGGATCGGGCTCTCGAACCATTTGCTGTAGATCTTGTTGATCTCGCCAGACTTGTACAGCGCAACGATGGCGTCATCGACGGCTTTCTTGAAGGCCGGGTCATCTTTACGAACCATGCACGCATAGGCTTCGAAGGACTGTGGAGTACCGGTGATGATCCAGTCATTCGGCTTCTTGGCCTTGGCTTCTTCGCCGGCCAGCAGAGCGTCGTCCATCATGAAGGCAACGGCGCGACCGCTTTCCAGCATGTTGAAGGATTCGCCGTGGTCTTTGGCGGAGATGATGTTCATGCCCATTTGCTTGTCGGCGTTCATCGCTTTGATGATGCGCTCGGACGTGGTGCCAGCGGTGGTCACGACGTTCTTGCCTTTGAGGTCGGCGAAGTCAGCGTAGGACGGCTTGCCATCCTTGTCTTTCTTGACCAGCAGACGGGTGCCGATTTCGAAGATGTTGACGGTGAAGTCGACTTGCTGAGCGCGTTCGGCGTTGTTGGTGGTCGAGCCGCACTCGATATCCGCGGTGCCGTTCTGGATCAGCGGGATACGGGTTTGCGAGGTCACCAGGTTGTATTTGACCTGCAGATCGGGCTTGTTCAGGTCTTTTTTCAGGGCTTCAACGATAGCCACCTGAATGTCGTGGGAGTAGCCCACTGGTTTGCCGGAAGCATCTGCAATGTAGGAAAACGGAATGGAGCTGTCGCGGTGAGCGAGCGTGATGGTGCCCGAATCGTTGATTTTCTTCAGGGTGCCGGTGAGTTCGGCGGCGAAAACTGGCGTGCTGATCAGAGCGGCAGCAATGGCTGCGCCCAGGATATGGGGAACGATGCGCATCAAATTTTCCTCGACATTGTTTTTTTTATGGAGCCAGTTCGTCGGCCCTTTTGTGCTTCGAATGCCTGACGGCTCCTGAAGTGTTGGCACAACAGGCATTCGTCGAGAGAGTGTAGAGCATGACTCGTGCCAGACCAGTCTGGATTGGTTAAGATTATGATTTATAAGGAGATTAAAGTTTTATGGCGGATTTTTTTGTGAGGAGTGATCCGGTTTACCGAATTGACCGGGGAGTCTCGTTCGGAAAACCGAACGAGTTTTTGTAGGAGTGAGCCTGCTCGCGATGGCGGTATGTCAGGCGCCAGCTATGTTGATTGACACACCGCCATCGCGAGCAGGCTCACTCCTACAGGGGGGGGCGGTGTGTCAGGCAAACAAAAAAAGCCCCTGAACCTTACGATTCAGGGGCTTTTTGTTTAACCAATGTTCAAATCACGCCGCTTCAATCTTGCTACGGTTCTGCTCAACCTTACCCAGATACGCCGCAAGCTTCTCCTGCTCCGCCGGAGTGGTAAACAACCCCAGCTTGCTACGACGCCACAGAATGTCATGCGCCGAGGTCGCCCACTCTTCGCTGCACAGGTAATCGACTTCACGGGTGTAGAGCCCGCCGCCAATGTGTTCGCCCATGTCGGCGAGGGTTTCAACGCCCTCAAGCATGCGCCAGGTGCGGCTGCCGTACGTGGTCGACCAGCGACGCGCGATCTCGCTCGGCACAAAGTCGTACTTGTCGCGAATCAGCGCGCTCAAGGCTTGCGGCGTGGTCATGTCTTCGCCGCCGGGCAGGGTGGCGGTGGCCGTCCAGCTCGGGCGCATCTGGGTGAAGAACGGCATCAGTTGCGCCATCGCCGATTCGGCGAGTTTGCGGTAGGTGGTCAGCTTGCCGCCGAACACCGACAGCAGCGGCGCTTCTTCAGTGCTGCCGGACAGCGCCAAGGTGTAATCGCGAGTAACCGCCGACGGGTTGTCGGATTCGTCGTTACACAGTGGGCGCACACCCGAGTAGCTGTGCTGAATGTCTTCGCGGCTGACTTGTTTCTTGAAGTGTGCGTTGACCACTTTCAGCAGGTAATCGGTTTCGCCTTCGGTGATGGCGACCTTCGCCGGATCGCCAGTGTATTCACGGTCGGTGGTGCCGATCAGGGTGAAGTGGTTGTTCAAGTACGGAATGGTGAAAACGATGCGCTGATCTTCGTTTTGCAGAATGTGCGCGTGATCGCCTTCGTACAGTTTCGGCACGATGATATGGCTGCCTTGAATCAGACGGATGCCGTACGGCGATTCCATCTTCAGATCGTCACGGATGAACTTGGCGACCCACGGGCCGGCGGCGTTCACCAGCGCTTTGGCGGTGATCGAAAAAAGGCTGCCGTCGGCGCGTTCCAGGTTCAGGTGCCACAAACCTTTGGCGCGACGGGCGCTGACGCAACGGGTCTGGGTGTGTACGTGGGCACCTTTTTCGCGGGCGGCCATGGCGTTGAGTACCACGAGACGGGCGTCGTCGACCCAGCAATCGGAGTATTCGAAGCCTTTCTTGATTTCGCTTTTCAGTGCGCTGTCGGCGCCGAACTTGAGGCTTTTCGAACCTGGCAGTTTTTCGCGCTTGCCGAGGTTGTCATACAGGAACAGGCCGGCACGAATCATCCACGCCGGACGCAGGTGCGGACGATGCGGCAGCACGAAGCGCATTGGCTTGACGATGTGCGGGGCCTTGGCCAGCAGCACTTCGCGCTCGGCCAGTGCTTCGCGCACCAGACGGAATTCGTAATGTTCGAGGTAGCGCAGGCCACCGTGGATCAGCTTGCTGCTGGCCGACGAGGTGTGGCTGGCGAGGTCGTCCTTTTCGCAAAGGAACACCGAGAGACCGCGACCGGCGGCATCCGCTGCGATCCCCACCCCATTGATCCCGCCGCCGATAACGGCGAGGTCGTAGATCTCGGAGATAGGGGGCGTACGCAAGGTAGATGTGGACATCGGCTGGCCTCAGGCTCTTTTGATTTTCTATATTGGAAATCGAACATGAATGTTCATTTGCGAAAATGGTAGCCGATAAAGACGGTCACAGCCAGTCGACTTCGATTGAAAAAACTCATCGAAGGGCGGAGAAAGGAAAATTTTCGAACATCAAGTGCGCCCGACGGCGCTAGAGGTGTGCTGTTTGTGAGGGCCTCTTCGCGAGCAAGCCCGCTCCCACAGGGGAATGCATTCCAAATGTGGGAGCGGGCTTGCTCGCGAAAGCGTCGGAACAGCCAATGAAGATTAGAAGGATTAAACGACTTCCAGGCGAATCTTGTGCTGACTCAACAACTGCGCCAACGCCGGCACCGGCTGTTGATCGGTCACCAAACAATCAATCAGACTGATCGGGCCAAGACGAATCATCGCATTACGCCCAAACTTGCTCGAATCCGCCGCCAGAATCACCTGCCGCGCATTGGCAATAATCGCCTGCGAAACCCGCACTTCCTGATAATCAAAATCCAGCAAGCTGCCGTCTTCATCAATCCCGCTAATCCCGACCAGCGCGAAATCAACCTTGAACTGATTGATGAAATCCACACTCGCCTGACCCACAACACCGCCGTCCCGACGGACATTGCCACCGGTCAGCAGTACATCGAAATCATCCTTGGCACTGAGCATCGACGCCACGTGCAAGTTATTGGTGATGATCTTCAGATGGTTGTGATTGAGCAGGGCGCGGGCAATCGATTCGGTGGTGGTACCGATGTTGATGAACAGCGAGGCGTGATCGGGGATCTGCGCGGCGATGGCTTCACCGATGCGTTGTTTTTCATCGCGCATCTGATCGGCGCGCATCGCATAGGCCGTGTTTTCGACGCTGGAATCATAAGCCGCGCCGCCATGGTAGCGACGGAGCAAATTGGCTTCCGCGAGCTGATTGATGTCGCGGCGGATGGTTTGCGGGGTAACAACGAACAGCGTGGCCATTTCCTCGATGCTCACATAGCCGCGTTCGCGAACCAGTTCGAGGATTTGCTGCTGACGGGGAGGCAGATTCATGGGGCTTCCTTTGGGCTGCCGTGCAAAATTTGCCCATGATGCCGCAGGAATCCGCTCCCGACCAGTTAGTTGCCTATCAGTCTCTGAAGGTTGGCTTATTCAGCGTCTTCACGCGCCCAGGCACGGGTGCGGCTAACGGCTTTTTTCCAGCCTTTATACAGCTTCTCTTTCTCGACTTCGTCCAGGCTCGGCTCGAACTCACGCTCGATCACCGCTTTGCCGCGCAGTTCTTCCAGGCTACCCCAGAAACCGCACGCCAGACCGGCCAGGTATGCCGCGCCCAGCGCTGTGGTTTCGCGCATTTGCGGGCGCTCAACCTGAGTGCCGAGGATGTCGGCCTGGAACTGCATGAGGAAGTTGTTCGCCACCGCACCGCCGTCCACGCGCAGGGCTTTGAGGCGTTCGCCGGAGTCCTGTTGCATGGCGTCGAGCACGTCGCGGGTCTGGTAGGCGATCGATTCCAGCGCGGCGCGGATGATGTGATCCACGCGAACGCCGCGCGTCAGGCCGAACAGTGCGCCACGGGCGTACGGATCCCAGTAAGGAGCGCCCAGGCCGGTGAAGGCTGGCACCAGGTACACGCCGTTGCTGTCCTTCACTTTATTGGCGAAGTATTCGGTGTCGTGGGCGTCGTTGATGATTTTCAGTTCGTCACGCAGCCATTGCACGGTCGAACCGCCGTTGAATACCGCGCCTTCCAGGGCGTAAGCGACTTCGCCGCGCGGGCCGCAAGCGATGGTGGTGAGCATGCCGTGCTGCGATTTCACCGCTTTGTCGCCAGTGTTCATCAGCAGGAAGCAGCCGGTGCCGTAGGTGTTTTTCGCCTGACCTGGTTCTACGCACATTTGACCGAACAGCGCCGCTTGCTGGTCGCCGGCGATACCGCCGATGGCGATGCCGCTCTTGGTGTGGCCGTAGATTTCCGACGACGCCTTCACTTCCGGAAGCATCTCGCGCGGGATGTCGAGAATCTCCAGCATCTTCGCGTCCCACTCCAGCGAGTGAATGTTGAAGAGCATGGTGCGCGAGGCGTTGGTGTAGTCGGTGACGTGCACCTTGCCGCCAGTGAATTTCCAGATCAGCCAGCTATCGACGGTGCCGAACAGCAGTTCGCCGTTGCGCGCACGCTCGCGGCTGCCTTCGACGTTGTCGAGGATCCACTTCAGTTTGGTGCCCGAGAAGTACGGGTCGGTGACCAGACCGGTGGTGTCGCTGATGTATTGCTCGTGGCCATCGCGTTTGAGCTGCTGGCAAATCTCGGTGCTGCGGCGGCACTGCCAGACGATGGCGTTGTAGACCGGGCGACCGGTGGTCTTGTCCCAGACCACGGTGGTTTCACGCTGGTTGGTGATGCCGATGGCTGCGACCTGGTCGTGGTGCAGACCGGCCTGTGCCAGCGCTTCAACCATCACCGCACTTTGGGTGGCGAAGATTTCCATCGGATCGTGTTCGACCCAACCGGCTTGCGGGTAATGCTGAGCGAATTCGCGCTGCGCGGTGCAGACCACGTTCGCGTCGCGGTCAAAAATGATCGCGCGGGAGCTGGTCGTACCCTGATCGAGGGCAATGATGTAGTTCTTATTCTGAATGTCGGTCATGTCGATTGCCTTGGACGAAATAAGGGAGAGTGGGCCGTGGCGCAGGCTCTAGAGGGCAGGAGCCTGCGCCGACTGTTTCAAGAAGTTCTTGGTTTGCCGTCAATGGCCGGTTCTGCATCCTTTGTAGCAGGTGTGGCGCCGGTCAGGTGACGGGCGATGAGCCCGCGATACCCGGCAGCGCCGAGGCAGGCACCGACAATCGGTGCAAAAATCGGAATCAGGAAGTACGGAATATCGCGGCCGCCAGTGAAGGAAATTTCACCCCAGCCAGCGAAGAAAGTCATCAGTTTCGGACCGAAGTCACGCGCCGGGTTCATCGCAAAACCGGTCAGCGGGCCCATCGAGCTGCCGATCACCGCGATCAGCAAGCCGATCAGCAGCGGCGCCATCGGGCCTCTTGGCAGACCATTGTTGTCGTCGGTCAGGGCCATGATCACGCCCATCAGGATCGCGGTGATGATCATCTCGACCAGGAATGCCTGGGCGGTGGACAGCACTGGGTTCGGGAACGTTGAGAACACCGAGGCCAGCTCAAGGCTGGCGGCCGAGCCGCGAACCATTTGGTGAGTTTGTTCGTAATCGAAGAAAAGATTGCTGTACAGCGTGTAAACCAGCAGCGCGCCGCAGAAGGCGCCGGCGATCTGCGCAAGAATATAGAAGGGCAGTTTGCGCTTTTCGAAGTCGGCGAAGATTGCCAGCGCAATGCTCACGGCCGGGTTCAGGTGCGCGCCGGAAACGCCCGCGGTGAGGTAGATCGCCATGCTCACGCCGACACCCCAAATGATGCTGATTTCCCACAGGCCGAAGCTGGCGCCCGCGACTTTGAGGGCGGCGACACAGCCAGTGCCAAAAAAGATCAGAAGTGCAGTACCCAGAAACTCGGCCATGCATTGGCTCGAAAGCGATGGTTGCTGTAAAGCAGTTGTCATTGAAAACCTCAATTTTTGTTGTTGTCTGGCGCGATTGCCGACAGGGCAAGGCGCGATTTTCACCGGGTCGGAATCCCCATTCGTTTCCCGGTTTACTGCTGAGTGCTGCAATGATGATAATTCTTACATTATTCAGATTCGAAAAAATATAGACAAGAAACAAACCTGTCAAAGGTCGAAAGTGAACCATCAGTCACAATAGAACTATCAGTCGCATGAATGACTCACCGGGTGACCGCTTTCTTAGCGTTGTGAATTACCTGCAAAGCCGCGTAATTCGGGGCCGGGATAGAGCCTTTTACGGCTCGATGTCCTAGAATCCGGCGCAGGATTTTCTGCCATTGCCGAGCCTGGAGCTGCCATGACCCCTGCGTTGGACTTGTTGAAAAAAGTTCGTGCCGAACATCGCGTGCACAGTTACGAACATGATCCGAAGGCCGCGTCCTACGGGCTGGAGGCTGCGGAAAAACTGGCACTTGAGCCAGCGCAGGTGTTCAAAACCTTGCTGGCGGCGAGTGAAAAAGGTGAGCTGCTGGTGGCCGTAGTGCCGGTCGTCGGAAGCCTCGACCTCAAAGGTCTGGCGCAGGCGGCGGGGGTGAAAAAAGTCGAGATGGCTGACCCGGCAGCGGCGCAGCGATCCACCGGTTATCTGCTGGGCGGTATCAGTCCGTTGGGGCAGAAAAAGCGTCTGCGCACCTTCATCGATAAGTCGGCTCAGGCTTTTGCGACTATTTATGTCAGCGCCGGCCGGCGTGGGCTGGAAGTCGAATTGGCACCCGCCGTGCTCGCTGAACACACCCAGGCCAAATTCGCCGACATCGGTCGTGCGTAATGTTGGCTGATTCTGTATGAAGAAAATTGTCCGGTTCTGTCTCTGGCGCTGATCCGGTATGCGCTGCATGATCTGCCGACTGACTTAAGGAGAAGGTTATGCAGCTCGAGTTTCATCAGGTCGACGCATTCAGTGAGCGGCCGTTCAGTGGCAACCCGGCGATGGTTTATCGGCTGGATGCGTGGCTCGCCGATGATTTGATGCAAAAGATCGCGGGTGAACACAACCTGGCGGAAACCGCGTTTCTGGTGCGCGAAGGTTCGGCCTGGCATATCCGTTGGTTCACCCCGACCACTGAAGTGCCGTTGTGCGGCCATGCGACGCTGGCCAGCGCTTATGTGTTGTTCGAGATCTACAAGGAAACGGCCGAGCGTATCGACTTCACCTGCAAGTCCGGGCCGTTGAGCGTGACACGGGCAGACGGGCGTTTGTGGCTGGATTTCCCCTCGATCGTGCCGTCAGAGATTGGCGTGACCCTGGATGTCGAGCGGGCGCTGGGCGTTGAAGCGGTTGATGTGCTCGGCTCGAACGAACTGTTTGTGGTGCTGGAGTCGGAGCAGGCCGTACTCGATTGCAAGCCGGACATGGTCGCGCTGGCCAAACTGCCGTGGCTCGGTGCAATCGTCACCGCGCGCGGTAATCAGCATGATTTTGTCTCGCGCTATTTCGCCCCGGCGATTGGCATCAATGAAGATCCGGTGACCGGGTCGACGCACTGCAGCTTGATTCCGTATTGGTCAAAACGTCTGGGCAAATCGAGCCTGACCGCGTGCCAGCGCTCGGCGCGGGGCGGGGAGTTGTTTTGTCGGCTGGAGGGTGAACGGGTGAAGATTGGCGGGCATGCAACGCTCGTTGCGAGCGGCACCCTGTTATTGGGATAAACCCAAAACCAAATGTGGGAGCGGGCTTGCTCGCGAAGGCGTTGCGTCAGTCGCCATTATCGTCGACTGACATAACGCCTTCGCGAGCAAGCCCGCTCCCACAGTTTTGATCCAGGACTGATCAGAGGGCGGTGTTGTATCGGCGGACGCCGTTCTCAACTGCCGGGATCTGCGCGGCGGTGCTGCCGGAGGCCTGGAAAAGCACCAAGTGTTCAGCCGCAACCCGAATCCCCACCTCTGCACCGACCTGATGATCAGCATGGCTCGGGAAAATCGATTCCAGCTGCGCCCCCGTCGGCAGTTGCAAGCGATATAGGGTCGAGGCCCCGAGGAACGTCTTGCCGACAATCCGCGCTTTCAACGAACTGTCCTGTGCATAAACAATGTCATCCGGACGCAGCAACACATCCACCGCCCCGCCAATCGGCCAGGTATAAGCCCGATTGCCGCGCAATTCACCCAATTCAGTCTGCACCGATTCCGGGCTACCAAGCTGGCCGCGAATGAAGTAACCCTGACCGATAAAACTTGCCACAAATGGCGTCGCCGGTTCGTGATACAGGTTGTACGGCGTGTCCCACTGTTCCAGCCGACCTTCTTTAAACACGCCAACGTGATCGCTGACGGCAAAGGCTTCTTCCTGATCGTGGGTGACCAGAATCGCGCTGGTGCCACGGGCCTTGAGAATGTCGCGCACCTCATGGCTGAGCTTGCGGCGCAGCTCGCCATCGAGGTTGGAGAACGGCTCATCGAGCAGCAGCAATTGCGGCTCCGGCGCCAACGCACGGGCGAGGGCGACGCGCTGTTGCTGACCACCGGACAACTCGTGCGGGAAACGCTTGCCGAGATTTTTCAGGTTGACCAGTTCCAGCAGCTCTTCGGTCACGCGCTCCTTGTTCGGATGCTTGCGGATACCAAAGGCAATGTTGTCGGCGACGCTCAGGTGCGGGAACAGCGCGTAGTCCTGGAACACCATGCCGATCCGGCGCTTCTCCGGCGCCAAGGTGAAACCGGCGCTGGAAATGGTCTCGCCGCCAAGGGTGATTTCACCTTCGTGCACCGGCTCGAAACCGGCGATGGCGCGCAGGGTGGTGGTCTTGCCGCAGCCGGACGAGCCGAGCAGGCAGCCGATGTCACCGGCGTTGAGGTGCAGATTGAGGTTCTGCACCACGCGTTGATCTTGATAGCCGCAAGCGAGGTTGCGCAGGTTCAGCAGTAATTCATGGCTCATGCGTGGTGATATGCCGGTTCAACGAGGAACTCGAGCAGGGCCTTCTGTGCGTGGAGACGGTTTTCTGCCTGATCCCAGGCGACGGAGCGCGGGTCATCAAGCAGGTCGAGACTGATTTCTTCGCCGCGGTGCGCCGGCAGGCAATGCATGAACAACACGTCCTCGGCAGCGAGGTCGAGCAGCGCACGGTTGACCTGAAACGGCGCGAACAGCTTGAGGCGCTTGGCAGTTTCCTCTTCCTGACCCATCGAAGTCCAGACGTCGGTGCTCACCAGATGCGCGCCGCGCACGGCGTCTTGCGGATCACGGACAATGGTCACGCGATCGCCGGCCTTGGCGACGAATTCCGGGTTCGGCTCGTAACCTTCCGGGCACGCGATGCGCAACTGGAAGTCGAACTGGATCGCCGCTTCTATATAGCTGTTGCACATGTTGTTGCCGTCGCCGATCCAGGCCACGGTTTTGCCCTGGATCGAACCGCGATGTTCGAGGAACGTCTGCATGTCGGCCAGCAGCTGACACGGGTGCAGATCATCGGACAGGCCGTTGATCACCGGCACGCGCGAGTTGGCGGCGAATTCGGTCAGGGTGCTGTGGGCAAAAGTACGGATCATCACCGCATCGAGCATGCTCGACATGACGATGGCGCAGTCACCGATCGGCTCGCCACGGCCCAGTTGGGTGTCGCGCGGCGAGAGGAAGATCGCCTGACCGCCGAGCTGGATCATGCCGGCCTCGAAGGAGATCCGGGTGCGGGTCGAGGATTTCTCGAAGATCATGCCCAGCACGCGGTTTTTCAGAGGCTCGAACAGTACGCCGCGGTTACGCAGGTCCTTGAGCTCAACGCCTCGACGGATCACGCTGACCAGCTCTTCGGGCGTGCAATCCATCAGGGAGAGAAAGTGCCTTGCGCTCATCATTGACTACCTTTTTTGCTACAAACCGCAGATGCTCAAAGCCTTGTTTAACGGAACAACGGGCGAGACCTGCGGCGTAAGCCGCACGGGGCGACGAAATAGGGGGAGGCGCGATATTGACATTAAATGTCGCGTTTTTCCAATAGGCTACGGTTTTGCGGGATTCGGAGAGCGGACAGGATGTTGCAGTCGCGCATTTGAAGCCGGGTTCAGGACAGCAGCGAGTCCCTTTGTACACTGGCCTCGCGGGGCTTGGCAATCCGCCGTGGCGGGGATCGGGTCGCTTGAGTCGGTTTACGACCGTGGCGGCATGCCATCACTTGGTCGGATGCTCAGGTTGAAACATTTGCTAAAGCAAAGTGCTGGGTTATAAATAAGTTTCGAGCGACGCAGGAAGCCTCCGCATGGAATCGAAAGAAAAATTGTTAATGGAATTGCTGGGCCACACGGCTCGCTCTCTGACCCATCTCACCGCGTCAATGACCTCAATGTCCTTCGAGCTGCTGCGCAGCGAAGACGACGTGGTCAAATCCGCCGGCCGCCACATGATCGACCGCATGGCGACCATCAGTGCCGGGCTCGACGAGCATTGGCGATTGATCGGCGAGCTCACTGGCGTACACGTCGCCCACGAGCAGATCGAAACCATCCAGGAAATCCAGCTGGCCGCGCCGCCGCAACTGCCCTCCAGTTGAGTGACGCGGTCTATCGGCGCACCTGATAGCCGTCGATTCACAAGACGAACGTCGCTGGCGCCTGACCCGCGACGGGGCCATAGTTTTGTTCCCGCGGGCGTCATTGCCCGCCCAGAACAAGACAGAGACTGGCCATGACCAAGACTCTCCATCACCGTGCCTGCCACCTGTGTGAAGCCATCTGCGGCCTGACCATCGAGACCACTGAAACCGATGGCGATGTCGCGATCACCTCGATCAAGGGTGATGCGCTCGACACCTTCAGCCGTGGCCATATCTGTCCCAAAGCTGTCGCGCTGCAAGACATCCAGAATGATCCGGATCGCCTGCGTCAGCCGATGCGTCGTGTTGGCAGCGAATGGTTGCCAATCAACTGGGACGAGGCGTTTGCGCTGGTGGCCGAGAAACTGGCGGCGATTCAGGAGCGTCATGGGCAGAACGCGGTGGCGGTCTATCAAGGCAACCCGAGCGTGCACAACTACGGGCTGATGACCCACAGCAATTATTTCCTTGGATTGCTGAAAACGCGCAATCGCTACTCGGCGACCTCGGTCGATCAGTTGCCGCATCACCTGAGCAGCTATCTGATGTATGGCCACGGCTTGCTGCTGCCGATTCCAGACATCGATCACACCGATTTCATGTTGATTCTCGGCGGTAATCCACTGGCCTCCAACGGCAGCATCATGACCGTGCCAGATGTTGAAAAACGTTTAAAAGCGATCCAGGCACGCGGTGGTAAAGTCGTGGTCGTTGATCCACGGCGCAGCGAAACCGCGGCGATGGCCGATCAGCATTTGTTCGTGCGCCCGGGTGGCGATGCCGCATTGTTGTTTGGTGTGCTCAACACATTGTTCAGTGAAGGCCTGACACGCGACAGTCATTTGCCGGTCGATGGATTGGACGACGTGCGCGCTGCGGTGGAGACGTTCACCGCCGAGGCCATGAGCCCGCTGTGCGCCGTTCCCGCCGAGCAGATCCGCCAACTGGCGCGTGATTTTGCTGCGGCGCCGAGTGCGGTTTGCTATGGCCGGATGGGCGTTTCGACTCAAGCCTTCGGCACTCTGTGCCACTGGGTGGTGCAACTGATCAATCTGGTTACCGGTAACCTCGACCGGGTGGGTGGTGCGCTGTGCACCGAGCCGGCCGTGGACTTGGTGGCGTCGACGTCGGGCGGGCATTTCAATAAGTGGCAAAGCCGTGTTTCCGGGCGTCCTGAATACGGAGGCGAGCTGCCAGTCTCGGCGCTGGCCGAAGAGATGCTCACCGAAGGCGAAGGCCAGATCCGCGCGCTGATTACCGTGGCGGGTAACCCGGTGTTGTCGACGCCGAACGGGCGACAACTGGAGCAGGCGCTGGATGGCCTGGAGTTCATGGTCAGCATTGACCTCTACATCAATGAAACCACGCGTTACGCCGACCTGATCCTGCCGTCGACGTCGGCACTGGAGAACGATCACTACGACACCACGTTCAACTTGTTCGCGGTGCGCAATGTCACTCGCTTCAACCGCGCGATCCTTGCCAAGCCTGAGGGCGCGCTGCATGACTGGGAGATCTTTGTCGGTCTGGCCAAAGCATTCGCCGAGAAAACCGGCAAGGAGCTGAAACCGACCATGTCACCGGCGAAGATGATCGACATGGGCCTGCGGATGGGCATGTACGGTGACGCCTCCGAGCAGAAACTCTCGTTGGCGACACTGTTCGATCATCCTCACGGCATTGATCTGGGCGCGTTGAAAGCCAATCTGGCGCCGCGCCTGAAAACGCCGAACCAGCACGTGCAGGCCGCGCCGCCAGAGATCCTCGCTGACCTCGCACGGTTTGCCGCGCTGCAAGCTCCGGCCGCCGACGAGTTGTTGATGATTGGCCGCCGACATGTGCGCAGCAACAATTCGTGGATGCACAACTATCACCGGCTGGTGAAAGGCAAGCCGCGCCATCAGTTGCTGATGCATCCGGACGATCTCGCCAGTCGTGGGCTCAACGATGGTCAGTGGGTGCGCGTCAGTTCGCGGGTCGGGCAGATTGAAGTGGAAGTGCTCGGCAGTCTCGACATGATGAAAGGCGTGGTGAGCCTGCCGCACGGTTGGGGCCATACGCGACCGGGTGTGCAGATGGCGATTGCCAGTGGCCAGCCAGGTTCGAGCGCCAATGATCTGACCGATGAGTGTCAGCTCGACGAATTGTCCGGGAATGCCGCGTTGAACGGCGTGCCGGTCACCGTGGCGGCGGCTTGAACGTGACCGTCGGGGAGACCGAGCATGGCGCTCGGGATTCCGTTACAATGCGTCACCGTGCCGACCCGTGAGTCGGAAAGTTCAGCCGAGGTGCTCCATGGATATCATCGAAACGATTAAAGAGCAGATTGCCAACAACACCATTCTGCTTTACATGAAAGGCTCGCCGAATGCCCCACAGTGTGGCTTCTCCGCGAAAGCTGCGCAGGCTGTCATGGCGTGTGGCGAAAAGTTTGCGTACGTGGACATCCTGCAGAACCCGGAAATCCGCGCTAACCTGCCTAAGTACGCCAACTGGCCGACTTTCCCACAACTGTGGGTTGGCGGTGAGCTGGTCGGCGGTAGCGACATCATGACCGAGATGGCTGCAGACGGTTCGCTGCAAACCACCATCAAGTCGGCTGTTGAAGCGGCAGCGGCGAACAAGTCCGAAGCCTGATAAGGCTTTTGTGGGAGCGGGCTTGCTCGCGAAAGCAGTCTTTCAGCTAGCTGTGATGTCGACTGACACGACGTCTTCGCGAGCAAGCCCGCTCCCGCATTCGTTTCATGCGACTTCTGCTGCTTGTGTAGGAGCTGTCGAGTGAAACGAGGCTGCGATCTTTTGATCTGCAGCCAATAAAAAGCCCCGCACCTCGAAAGAGGGCGGGGCTTTTTAGTGCGTCCGAAAAGTTACTGCGAGTTGCCGGTGCAATCTAAAAAGATCGCAGCCTGCGGCAGCTTCTACTCTTCGCCCATCTGCGATTGCAGGTAGTTCTCAAGACCGACTTTGCCGATAAGGCCCAGTTGAGTTTCCAGCCAGTCGATGTGTTCTTCTTCGGATTCGAGAATGTCTTCCAGCAGTTCACGGCTGCCGAAGTCACCGACGGTTTCGCAATGTGCGATCGCAGCTTTCAGATCAGCGTGGCCGGTCTTCTCGATGCGCAGGTCGCACTCCAGCATTTCCTGGGTGTGCTCGCCAATGTGCAGTTTGCCCAAGTCCTGCACGTTCGGCAGGCCTTCGAGGAACAGGATGCGCTTGATCAGCTTGTCTGCGTGTTTCATCTCGTCGATGGATTCTTTGTATTCGTGCTTGCCGAGCTTGTTCAGACCCCAATCTTCGTACATGCGCGCATGCAGGAAGTACTGATTGATCGCGACCAGCTCATTGGCAAGGATCTTGTTGAGATGCTGGATGACTGTAATGTCGCCTTTCATGATCGGAGTCCTGCCCTGTATTCGCTGTATATACGGCAGAGTTTGAGCTTCGTATTTATAAGTGTCAAACCTAAGTTATTGAATAATATATGAAAATTAATCGGAATAAGAATGTTTGTGTTCCGCGTCTGGAGCCTAAGCAATTGATTTACAGGCATAAAAAAACCGGACCTAAGTCCGGTTCTTTGAAATGGGGTGTTATTACGCGGCAGTAAATTCCACCGGATAGGGGATCGCAGCCTGAGCGGTTTGCAGCTTGGTCAGGGTTTCGCGAACGACTTCCTTGGCAAGGCAGGCACATTTGCCGCATTGGCTGGCGACGCCGGTGGCCTGACGAACTTCTTTATAGCTGCAGCAACCTTCATAGATCGCTTCGCGGATCTGTCCGTCGGTGACGCCAGTGCAGAGACAAACATACATAAGTGAGAACCGTCGCTGGTTGTGACTCAATTGCGATGGATCTTAATGTTAACGAGAATGATTGTCAAAGTGCTTTCCGACCGCTTCAGCGGATTAACAGCTACGACTGACGAACGGTATTTGCTGGCTATTTGCCTGGCCCTGCAAATGCAGCACGGTTCTGCGCCTGCTTTAAAAAACCGTTAAGGACAGGCCAAATTCGCAGTGTATGATGGTCGGCCCTTGCGAAGGGGGTTCGTGTCACAGGGCTGTCGTCTGAGGATGGCAGGCTGGCGCAAACCCTGAACTTCAAGTTTCTACACCAGGAGATATCAATGAGCGTACTCGTAGGCAAACAAGCCCCTGACTTCACCGTCCCGGCCGTACTCGGCAATGGCGAGATCGTTGACAGCTTCACTCTGTCCTCGGCCATCAAAGGCAAATACGGCCTGGTGTTCTTCTACCCACTGGACTTCACCTTCGTCTGCCCGTCCGAGCTGATCGCTCTGGACAACCGCATGGCTGACTTCAAGGCCCGCAACGTTGAAGTGATCGCTGTGTCGATCGACTCGCACTTCACTCACAACGCATGGCGCAACACTCCAGTGAACAATGGCGGCATCGGCCAGGTGAAATACACCATGGCTGCCGACATGAAGCACGACATCGCTAAAGCCTACGACGTTGAATCCGAAGGCGGCGTAGCGTTCCGTGGCGCGTTCCTGATCGACGACAAAGGCGTTGTCCGCTCGCAGATCATCAACGACCTGCCGCTGGGCCGTAACATGGAAGAGCTGATCCGTCTGGTCGACGCTCTGCAATTCCACGAAGAGCACGGCGAAGTTTGCCCTGCCAACTGGAAAAAAGGCGACAAAGGCATGAACGCTTCGCCAGAAGGCGTTGCGGCATACCTGACCGAGAACGCTGCTGCCCTGTAAGGCGCAACGTCGAGGTACAAAAAACCGGCCCAAGTGGCCGGTTTTTTTATGCGCGGGATTTACTCAACGACGATCAGTCGTCGAAATCTTCCCAGCCGCCCATCTGTTTCCAGCGGTTGACGATGCCGCAGAACAGCTCTGCGGTTTTCTCGGTGTCGTAACGCGCGGAGTGCGCTTCACGGCCGTCGAAGTCGATGTCGGCTGCCTGACAGGCTTTCGCCAGTACGGTTTGACCGTAGGCCAGACCGGCCAGCGTCGCGGTGTCGAAACTGGAGAACGGGTGGAATGGGTTGCGCTTCATGTCCAGACGCGCGACCGCAGCGTTGAGGAAGCCGAGGTCGAAGCTGCTGTTGTGGCCGACCAGAATCGCGCGCTTGCAGCCGTTGGCCTTAAGCGCTTTGCGAATGCCACGGAAGATGTCGGTCAGCGCGGTTTCTTCGCTGACGGCCATGCGCAGTGGGTGATCGAGCTTGATCCCGGTGAACTCCAGCGCTGCTGCTTCAATGTTGGCGCCTTCGAACGGCTCAACGCGGAAGAAGTAGGTGTGGTCGGGGTATACGAAACCCTTTTCATCCATGGCGATGGTGGTCGCAGCAATCTCCAGCAACGCGTCGGTGGCCGAGTTGAAGCCACCGGTTTCTACGTCGACGACAACCGGCAGGTAGCCGCGAAAGCGTGCTGCCATCGGGTGACGGGAACCGCCGCCGCCACTTTGACCGTCCAGTTCGTCGTCGAAATGGTCTTCACTCACGCGTGTTCCTCCAGCAGGCGCCAGCGCAGTTTTTCACCGGCGCGCAGCGGGATAACGGTCAGCTCGCCGAATGGCAGGCTGGTCGGGGCGGTTCATTCTTCACGAACCAGGGTGATGCGATCGGTGTTTGCCGGCAGGCCGTAGAAACGCGGGCCGTTGAGGCTGGCGAAGGCTTCGAGTTTGTCCAGCGCATTACGCTGTTCGAAGGCTTCGGCGTACATCTCGATGGCAGCGTACGCGGTGTAGCAGCCAGCGCAGCCGCAAGCGGCTTCTTTGGCGTGCTGGGCGTGCGGTGCCGAATCGGTGCCGAGGAAGAACTTCGCGCTGCCGCTGGTGGCGGCGTCGAGCAGGGCTTCCTGGTGTGTGTTGCGCTTGAGGATCGGCAGGCAATAGAAGTGCGGCCGAATCCCGCCCACCAGCATGTGGTTGCGGTTGTAGAGCAGGTGGTGCGCGGTGATGGTCGCGCCAACGTTGGCCGAAGCCTCGTTGACGAACTGCACGGCGTCGGCGGTGGTGATGTGTTCAAACACCACTTTCAGTGTCGGGAAACGCTCAACCACGCGGCGCATGTGCTCATCGATGAAGATCTTTTCGCGATCGAACACATCGACGTCGCCACGGGTGACTTCACCGTGGATCAGCAGCGGCATACCGACTTCGGCCATGGCTTCGATCGCCGGCAGAATCTTGTCGATGCTGGTCACGCCGGAGTCGGAGTTGGTGGTCGCGCCGGCCGGGTACAGCTTGGCGGCGTAGACAAAACCACTGGCCTTGGCTTCACGAATTTCTTCGGGCTGGGTGCGGTCGGTGAGGTACAGCACCATCAGCGGCTCAAAGCGACTGCCGGCCGGGCGGGCAGCGAGAATCCGCTGGCGATAGCCGTCGGCTTCAGCGGCGTTGCGCACCGGAGGTACCAGGTTGGGCATGATGATCGCGCGGCCAAAAGTGCGCGCAACATCGGCAACGGTATTGGTCAACACGGCACCATCGCGAAGATGAATGTGCCAGTCGTCGGGACGCAGCAGGGTCAGGCGGTCGGACATGAGGGGATTCCAGGCGGGTCAAACTGAGGCGAATGCTACCGGAAAAGACTCTTGCAGGCACTCGCTATCAAGTTTTGCGGGAACCTTCCGATATCCCGTAGGTATGCCGTAAACATCGTGTGAATCGGTCTTTGTGTTTCAGAAGCCAATGGAGCCTCCCGTGCGCCAGCGTTATTTAGCCTTGCTCAGTGTGTTTGCCAGCCTCCCCGCGATGGCGCTCACGTACCAGACACGTCTGGAGAACATTGAGTGGACGGTCGCCGGCGACAAGTTCGAATGCCGCCTGACACAGCCGATTACAGATTTCGGCTCGGGTGAGTTCGTGCGCAAGGCCGGCGAGCAGGCGATATTCCGTCTGAACGCCTACAACGCCATGCTGGGCGGCGGTTCGGCGACGTTGCTCGCAGCGGCGGCGCCATGGCAGCCGGGACGCGCTGACATTAATCTGGGCAGCGTCAGAATCGGCAGCGGCAATGTCTTGTTCAACAGTTCGCAGTCTCAGGCTGGCGGTTTGATCAGCGGTTTGCTGGACGGTCGCAGTCCGGTCGTGCGCCGCGCGTCGGGTGATGGTCGGGTCTCGGAAGTGCGCCTGTTGCCAGTCAAATTCAGCAAAGCGTTTAACGACTATCAATCCTGCGTGGCGAAATTGTTGCCGCAGAATTTCGATCAGGTTAAACAGTCGCAAATCGGTTTTCCCGGCGAAGGCACCGATCTCGACGCCGCCGCCAAAGCCAAACTCGCGGTCATGCTGGAGTACATGAAGGCAGATCCGACGGTTAATCACATCGAGCTCGACGGCCACTCGGACAACAGCGGCAACCGTCTGACCAACCGTGAACTGTCGCGCCGCCGGGCGCTGGCGGTGGTCGACTACTTCAAGGCCAATGGCATTCAGGAATCGCAGATCACCGTGCGTTTCCACGGTGAGCAGTATCCGGTCGTACCCAACACCAATGCGGCGAATCGGGCGAAGAATCGTCGGGTCAATGTGCACCTTGCGCGGGTTACGCCAGTCGCGGCTCCGGCGCCGCAAGCGAGTACACCCGCGAGCACTGCAGCAACTTCCTGACCCGCCGGTCATCGTCGCGCTCTCGACAGATTCTGTCGCTTTGTCGTCTTAAGCTGTCGCGCCTCTGTAAATTATCGCGTTTGGGCGGTAGACTCCTCGGCTTTCCGTAGAACCCCGTGGAGTGATGGCATGGCGGACGTAAACAAGGTCGTTCTGGCGTATTCCGGCGGCCTGGACACTTCGGTGATCCTCAAGTGGCTGCAGGATACTTATAACTGTGAAGTGGTGACTTTCACCGCTGATCTCGGTCAAGGCGAAGAGGTCGAGCCGGCCCGCGCCAAGGCTCAGGCCATGGGCGTCAAAGAAATCTACATCGACGATCTGCGCGAAGAATTCGTGCGTGATTTCGTGTTCCCGATGTTCCGCGCCAACACCGTTTACGAAGGTGAGTACCTGCTGGGTACCTCCATCGCACGTCCGCTGATCGCCAAACGTCTGATCGAAATTGCCAACGAAACCGGCGCTGACGCCATTTCCCATGGCGCCACCGGCAAGGGCAACGACCAGGTGCGTTTCGAACTGGGTGCCTACGCACTCAAGCCGGGCGTAAAAGTGATTGCCCCTTGGCGTGAGTGGGATCTGCTGTCCCGCGAGAAGCTGATGGACTATGCCGAGAAGCACGCGATCCCGATCGAGCGTCACGGCAAGAAGAAATCCCCGTACTCGATGGACGCCAACCTGCTGCACATCTCCTATGAAGGCGGCGTGCTGGAAGACACCTGAGCCGAGCACGAAGAAGACATGTGGAAATCTGACTCGTCTCCCCGGAGAACGCTCCTGATAAACCGCAGTACCTGGAACTGACTTACCGTAACGGCGACATCGTTGCGCTGGACGGCGTCGAAATGACCCCGGCCACTGTTCTGGCAACGCTGAACAAGATCGGCGGCGAGCACGGCATCGGTCGTCTCGACATCGTTGAAAACCGTTACGTCGGCATGAAGTCCCGTGGCTGCTACGAAACCCCGGGCGGCACCATCATGCTGCGCGCTCACCGCGCCATCGAATCGATCACCCTGGATCGCGAAGTCGCTCACCTCAAAGACGAGTTGATGCCGAAGTACGCCAGCCTGATCTACACCGGTTACTGGTGGAGCCCTGAGCGTCTGATGCTGCAACAGATGATCGACGCGTCGCAGGTCAACGTGAATGGTGTTGTGCGTCTGAAGTTGTACAAAGGCAACGTGATCGTCACTGGCCGCAAGTCCGACGATTCGCTGTTCGATGCCAACATCGCAACCTTCGAAGAAGACGGCGGTGCTTACAACCAGGCCGACGCGGCGGGCTTCATCAAGCTCAACGCGCTGCGCATGCGTATTGCTGCCAACAAGGGCCGCAAACTTTTCTAAGCCCCTCGGGCCTGGAATGAAAGGGCAGCCTTGTCATCGCGACAAGGCTGCCACTGTTCAACTCCTTCCTGCTTTTTGCGTTATCTGTGTTCTTCACGATATTCGCCCGCCTTTTAATGTCCTCTCAAAATTGTCGTGATCTGCTGGCTGACGTTGTAGGCGATGTAGAGCGTGCTCGCTGTGCCTTTTTTTGTCTGTTTGCCGGGGCTGAGCCTTATTTGCTTGAGTAATGCGTCTGACACCGGATCAGTCAGAAACACCATGAACCTTACCGATGGCCTACTGGTGACTGTCAGACTGGCCTGCAACTGATCGAATTGCGCCTTGCTGTTCATCCGTCGTACATCAATAACCCGCAGCGCGTTCATGGGTTTGGGCAACTGCACGTGATGTTCGATCCACGGGGGGCGCCCAATCGCTGGGAGTGGGTGGATCGGGTACGTTACCCGTACGCTCGGACGTTTTCGAAAGAGGATCGTGTTGATGGTCGCCGGATCTAAGGTCTTCAAACGCTTTCAGAAAGTTATCATCCTTGTCGAAGTCAGACGGCGCATAAAGCGATCGGTAGTTGAAGTTCAAGGTGATAAAAAACAAAAACAACAAATAAAACGGAAAGCTGATTAAAAACCATATGTAAATTTCACGTTCGTCGTTATCCAGAAAGGGTAGTGATACCGCTGCGGAAGTTTCCGAAATAAACGCGAAGATCGCGATAATTGTCATGGGGTTAGAGATTTTCTTTTTAAAGTTCCGCATGGTGTTGGCTCTATTGTTTTTGAGGTCGCTGATTTGATTAAGTGTGTGGTTAAAGTTTTGCGGCTTTAATGTTTATATTAAAAATTGCTGTGTGGGTAGAAGTGTCTTGTTTCAGATTTTTTGCAAAGCGAAGTTAGTTGCCAATATTCTCTGAGGCGCGAGAGCAAGCAGCTTTTCAGAGCTGTATCCGCAAGCCCAATGGCTTGGACGGCGGCGTACTTTTCGGGCAGGCAACGGATCTGTATGAAAATTTTGTACTAAAAATATCAGCGGGTTAAAACGCGCCTGAATGAAGCGAGGAATGCACGTACAGCCCATTCGATAGCAGCAAGTGTATTTCTTGTAGGAATAATCCTCATTGGTTGTAGGGAATGTCTTGCGCTGCAAGTGCAAGAGAACTGCGCTGTGCCACGAGTGAATTGACTAGGCTATTGTGCGGGCTCTAAAAATCGAACAGCGAAATTGAACCTGCCCATGAATAAAGTGCTGATCGTGGATGATCACCCCGTCATTCGTCTTGCGGTACGTATGCTGATGGAGCGTCATGGCTACGAAGTGATTGCTGAAACCGATAATGGTGTCGATGCATTGCAACTGGCGCGCGAACAAATGCCGGATATCGTGATTCTGGATATTGGAATACCGAAACTGGACGGCCTGGAAGTTATTGCGCGCTTGAGTTCGGTGGCCATGCCGATGAAAGTTCTGGTGCTGACTTCACAGGCCCCCGGACACTTCTCCATGCGTTGCATGCAGTCGGGCGCGGCGGGTTATGTGTGTAAACAACAGGATCTGACGGAGTTGCTCAGCGCCATCAAAGCCGTACTCTCCGGTTACAGTTATTTTCCGAATCAAGCGCTGCATACCGTGCGTACCAGTCTGGGCAATGCCAGTGAAGCCGATATGGTCGATCGCCTTTCAGGACGAGAGATGATGGTGTTGCAACAGTTGGCGCGGGGCAAAACCAACAAGGAGATCGCCGACGGCATGTTTTTGAGCAATAAAACGGTCAGTACGTACAAGACCCGTTTATTGCTGAAACTCAATGCCCGCTCACTGGTTGACCTCATCGAGCTGGCGCAACGCAACGGACTGGTCTGAGCATGACCAACGCTGACGTAATCATGGGCGATCGAATTCAGCGACCAGTAGAAAGTAAAAAGCCTCCGTTTCGGGAGGCTTTCAAGTGTCAGTCATCAAAATCGTATTCGGCCAATTGCTTTTGCAGTCGGCGCTCCTCCAGCAGGTTATCGATGGTGCGACGTTTACTCAGATTGGTCTTGGCGACCTCGACGACCGGTTCGGCATCATCAGCATCCGCGGCTACAAATTCGTCGTCAGATTCTTCCAGTTGCTCTTTGCTGGTACTCATAGGTTAACTCCAGGCTAAGAGGGGCCTTTGGCGCTCCTTATATCGACATTCCAGCGGCGGGTAAAAAAGATTTTTTCAATCGACGAATCGATAAACCTAATAGCCAGTCAATCGTCGGATGTTTTGGCTTTGTATTCGCACAGATCTTCGATTCGACAGCTGCCACAGCGCGGCTTGCGGGCCAGACACACATAGCGTCCGTGAAGAATCAGCCAGTGATGGGAGTCGAGCAGGAATTCCTTGGGCACAAACTTCATCAGATTGTTTTCCACCTCAACCACATTTTTGCCGGGGGCGATGCCGGTGCGGTTGCTGACGCGGAAAATGTGCGTGTCGACGGCCATGGTCAATTGGCGAAATGCGGTGTTGAGTACCACGTTGGCGGTTTTGCGGCCAACGCCAGGCAGGGCTTCAAGCTCTTCGCGGGTCTGCGGGACTTCACTGCCATGGAGTTCGACCAGCATGCGGCAGGTCTCGATGACGTTTTTCGCTTTGCTGTTGTAGAGGCCGATGGTCTTGATGTATTCGGACAGGCCTTCGACGCCCAAGGCGTAAATGGCGGCGGGCGTATTGGCGATCGGGAACAGTTTCGCCGTGGCCTTGTTGACGCCGACGTCGGTCGACTGCGCCGAAAGAATCACCGCTATCAGCAGTTCGAAGGGCGAGGAGTAGGCCAGTTCTGTCTTCGGCTCGGGATTGTCTTCATGCAGTCGGCGAAAGATCTCAAGACGTTTTGCAGCATTCATGGGCGATGCGTTTCCTTGGAAATAGAGTTCGGGCGCGTCCACGCCTGACGGGCCGCGAGCAGCAGCCCCAATACAATAAAGGCGCCAGGCACCAGGGTTGCCAGATGCAGCCCTTCGCCGAATAAAACAGGGCCTGAGCCATGCGCGGACAACCCACGGCCAAGGCTTCCCTGCCCGATGAGTTCACGCAGCGCGGCGAGCACCAGCATCAAACCGCCAAACAATGCGCAAAGCTTGAAGCGCTGCGCCAGCGGTTGGCGGAAGAAGCCGTTGTGTTCAAGCACCACGCACTGCAAGGCGATCAATCCGCCATAGAGGCCGAACGACTGATGCCACGCCAGGAACCAGCGTTGCGCCAACAGATCGGCACAACTGGCCAATGTTGCAGCAAGCAACACACCGGCCAGCAAGGCACTTCCATCTGTCAGGCGCGAACGCAGTGGTGACATGCCCAAAGCATAAATGCCGACCACTGCGACGAACATCAACATCGTGCCCAACGCACCGGCCAAAGAAACGGTGGTGCCGAGCAATAGCACCAGCATCAGTGAGTTGGACAGGCTCATGGTTCGCTCCCCAGCAATACGCTTCGATGCTCGTCAAAGTAGCGCAATGCATCGTGGATCGCGTTGATGGCTGCGCGGGAAGTAATGGTCGCCCCGGCCATTTGGTCGAATTGCCCCTGATCTTTTTTCAATGCCCAGCCAGCGTCATTCGGTTCGCCGCGTGATTTGCCGGTGAATGTCTGAAGCCAGTGGTTCGGCCAGTCGCCAATGGGCCCGCCGAGTGCCGGGGTTTCGTTTTGCTTGAGGGGTTTCACGCCGAGCAATTTGCCGTTGGTATCGATGGCGATCAGCAATTCGATGGCAGCGGCGTAACCTTCGGTTTGATTACGCAGTAACACTGCAACGGTCTGGCCATTCCTGGTTGCGCGATAAGCCGCCGTGAGCGTGCTATGGCTCAGCCCCGTATCGGTCAGTGTCAGCGGCTGTTCCAGCGGTTGGTTGTCGTAGCTGTCGGCGGGCAGCACGTCGAGCAGTTTGCGGCTGTCGGCCAAACGGTGCTCGGCAGCGATCTGCGGCGCACTGTTACGTTGCAGCAAATACGTCGCGCCGATGCCGACCATCGCCAACAACAATAGCGTCAGTGCGCTGCCCGTGCGGTTCATGGGCTCACCTGTGGCTGACGGCTAGCGGCAAACCGTTCCAGCGCCGGCACGCAAAGGTTCATCAACAGCACCGCAAACGCGACGCCATCGGGGTAACCGCCCCACGTGCGAATCAGATAGGTCAGCAGGCCGACGCCGACGCCAAAAAGCAGTCTGGCAAGCGCCGTTCTGGCACCCGAGACAGGTTCGGTGATGATGAAGAACGCACCGAGCATGGTCGCGCCGCTGAGCAGGTGAAATAGCGGCGAGCCATGGGAGTCCGATCCCGATCCGTTCCAGCACAGCAGGCTGATCACAAAAAGGCTGGCGAGCATGCCGACCGGCGCGTGCCAGGCGATCACTCGCCGCTGCAGCAAAAACAGCCCGCCGGCGAAAAACGCCAGATTCACCCATTCCACGCCGCGACCGCCGAAACGCCCGAACGCCGAATCACTGGCGAACAGCTCATCCATGGTCAGGCTTTTGTTGATGCGCAGACTGTCCAGTGCGGTGGCCTGTACCCAGGCATCCGGCGCCTGACCGATATTGAAAACCTGTTGAAAGCTTGTCGTCAGATCCAGGCCGTGGGCGGGCCAATGAGTCATCGGCTGCGCAAACATCACCATCGCGAAAGCAAAACCGAGCATCGCCGGGTTGAACGGATTTTTGCCGACACCGCCGTACAAATGCTTGCCGAACAACAGCCCCGCAGCCACCGCCGTCACCGTCAGCCACCACGGGCAATAGGGCGGCAGCGCGATGGCGAGTAATGTTGCACTGACGATCGCGCTGCCATCACTCAGCGTCGGCTGTAAGGGCTGACGGCGCAGTCGAGTGGCAATCGCCTCGACGATCAACGCCGTGGTAACAGCCAGAATCAGGTTGATCAACACGCCCCAACCGTACAACCAGAACAACGCCAGCAGCCCCGGCAACAGGGCCAGCAGCACAAGCTTCATCGCTTGCTGCAGGCGCTCGTCCGGTGCCTCAAGGGGCGACATGGTCTTGCACCTGGCGCTCGGCGGTTTGCAGGCGGGCGCGGGCCTTGTCGAGGATGTCGTCGGGCGTGTCGGCGCGGCGTTCGAGTTTGTTGAGATCGGCGCGGGCGTAGGCCAATTCGGTTTTTAGCTGGCGAAGTTGGCTGTCGATCGGGCGTTTTTCGACGCGCACCAAGTCAGGCGCAGGCTGATCGCTTGTGGCTTCGGCGTCGTGCAAGGCCTGCTCGGCGTCGCGCAGTGCGTGTTCCAGTGCGGCGATCTGCTCCGGTGCTGCTTCGGCGGTTTGCGCTTTTTTCAGCTCGGCGCGGCGCATCGCCAACTGGATTTTCGCGCGTTTCAGGTCGGCATCTTTCGCGGGGCTGGTGCCGCAACTGCCGGGGCGTTGCTTTCCAGTTGCGCCAAGGCCTGTTCTGCCGCTTCAAATTGTTGCTGGAGCACGATCAATTGCGACTGTTGCTCGAAGGTCGGCGGATGGCCGAAAGCTTTCAGCGATTTGTGCAGTTGCGCACGGCTCATCGCCACATCGATCTTGGCTTTTTTCAGTGCCGCATCGGCGGTCGCGGTTTTCTGGGCGCGCACGCGCTCCAGCGCAGCCTGCACTGGATCCGACGCGGTCGACTCAGGCTGAGCAGCACGTTTGGCGCGGGCTTCACGTTCGGCCTGCTTTTGCTGTTCTTCGCGCAGCAACCGGCGATTGCGTCGTTCGAATCGCAGACGTGCGTGATCGCGTTTGGCGGCGCGCGCGCGTTGCTCTTCAAGACTGAAGGCCAAGCCGCCGACCACCGGCAACGTGCTCAAAGGCAAAGGATGCATTTCAATGCAATCCACCGGGCACGGCGCGACGCACAGGTCGCAGCCGGTGCATTCATCGATGATCACCGTGTGCATCAATTTCGCCGCGCCGACGATGGCATCGATCGGGCAGGCCTGAATGCATTTGGTGCAGCCGATGCATTCGGCTTCGCGGATATAGGCGACTTGCGGCGGCGCCGAACCGCGACTGATATCGAGTTCCAGCACCGGCACCTTCAACAGCTCGGCCAACGCTGCGATGGTTTCGTCGCCACCGGGCGGGCATTTGTTGATCGGCTCGCCGTCAACGATGCCTTGCGCATAGGGTTTGCATCCGGGATGGCCACACTTGCCGCATTGGGTCTGCGGCAGGAGGGCATCGATGCGTTGAATCAGACTCATGTTTTGATCAGTCCACTGAATCCGAGAAAAATCACTGCGATCAGTCCGGCGCCGATCAAGTCGATCGGCAAGCCGCGAAAGGGCAGGGGAATGTCGTTGTCGGCGGTGCGCTCACGCAAATCGCAGAACAGGCTCAGCACCAGCCAGAAACCCAGCCCGGCGCCGAGGCTCAGCGCTGTGGCGTGGAGCAGGCCTTGATCGTTTTGCGCGTTGATCAAGGCCAGTCCAAGCACACCGGCATTGCCCAACAACAGCGGCCATAACCCTTCGAAAGGCAGATTCGGCAACCCGCGCGCCAACAGTTTCAACAGCGGCGCAATCAACAAGACGCTCAACGGCAGAAACACCAACAGGCGCAGCGCCTCAAGTTGCAGCGGCACCAGCAGCCAATGCCAGATCGCGTAACCGATGACGCCGACGATCAACATCAGACACAACGTCGCCAGCCCCAGCGCATGCACCTGCCGACGACTCCCCGCCAACAGCGGATCGACGCCCAGCGGCCAGTGCAACACGAAGTTGTTGAGCAGCGCAGCACTGATGAGCGTAAGCACAAGTTCGGTCATGGTTCTGCCAGCGAAACGGGCGGCTGTCTCTTAAGGTTAGGCATTATCCGGGCAGATATGAAAAATCCCACAGGCATGCCGGGCACGCCTGTGGGATCGATTCACCGCCGAGTGTTACTTGATGCGTTGACCCGGCTTGGCGCCGCTGTCAGGGCTCAGCAAGTAGATTTCTTCACCGCCAGGGCCGGCTGCCATGACCATGCCTTCGGAGATACCGAACTTCATTTTCCGTGGCTTGAGGTTGGCGATCATCATGGTCAGACGGCCGTCGAGCTTTGACGGATCCGGGTAAGCGCTCTTGATCCCCGAGAACACGTTGCGTTGCTCGTCACCGATATCGAGGGTCAGGCGCAGCAGCTTGTCGGCACCTTCCACGTGTTCGGCTTTAACGATCAGCGCGACGCGCAGGTCGATCGCGGCGAATGCATCGAAGTCGATTTCCGGCGACAGTGGATCCTTGGCCAGTTCGCCATTGCCGGCCGGGGCAGCAGCACCGGTATCGGTCTGGCTGGCGGTCAGGTCTTCTTTCGAGGCGTCGGACATGGCTTGCACTTTTACCGGGTCAATGCGGGTCATCAACGGCTTAAATTCGTTGAGCTGATGGTTGGCCAGCAGGGTGGTGTGGTCGTTCCAGGTCAGCGGGGCGACGTTGAGGAACGCCTCGGCATCGGCGGCCAGCAGCGGCAACACCGGTTTGAGGAAGATCACCAGTTGGCGGAACAGGTTGATGGCGGTGGCGCAGATCGCCTGGACTTCATCCTGTTTGCCTTCCTGCTTGTTCAACGACCACGGCGCCTTGTCGGCAATCCAGGCGTTGGCGCGGTCGGCCAGACCCATGATTTCACGCATGGCGCGGGCGAAATCGCGGGCTTCATAGGCGTCGGCAATGCTTGGCGCGGCGGCGAGGAAAGCCTCGGTCAGCTCTGGCGCAGCGTTGTTGTCGACCAACAGGCCGGCGTTGCCTTTTTGAATGAAACCGGCGCAACGGCTGGCGATGTTGACGACTTTGCCGACCAGATCGGAATTGACCTTCTGCACGAAGTCTTCGAGGTTCAGGTCGAGGTCGTCAACGCCACGACCGAGTTTGGCCGCGTAGTAATAGCGCAGGTATTCCGGCGACAGGTGATCCAGATAAGTGCGGGCCTTGATGAAGGTGCCGCGCGACTTGGACATTTTCTGGCCGTTGACGGTCAGGTAGCCGTGCACGTTGATGCCGGTCGGCTTGCGGTAGCCCGCGCCTTCAAGCATGGCTGGCCAGAACAGTGCGTGGAAGTTGACGATGTCCTTGCCGATGAAGTGGTACAGCTCGGCGCTGGAGTCCTTGGCCCAGAACGCGTCGAAATCCAGCTCCGGCGTGCGGTCGCAAAGGTTCTTGAAGCTGGCCATATAGCCGATCGGCGCGTCCAGCCACACGTAGAAATACTTGCCTGGCTCGCCCGGAATCTCGAAACCGAAGTACGGCGCATCGCGGGAGATGTCCCACTGTTGCAGGCCAGCGTCCAGCCATTCGGCGATTTTGTTGGCGACGGCGTCTTGCAGGGTGCCGCTGCGGGTCCAGGTTTGCAGCATTTCCTGGAAGTCCGGCAGTTTGAAGAAGAAGTGCTGGGAATCCTTGAGCACCGGGGTGGCGCCAGAGATCGCGGACTTCGGATCCTTCAGGTCAGTCGGTGCGTAGGTCGCGCCGCATTTTTCGCAGTTGTCGCCGTACTGGTCTTCGGTGCCGCATTTCGGGCAGGTGCCCTTGATGAAGCGGTCGGCCAGGAACATTTTCTTTTCCGGGTCGAAATACTGGGTGATCGAGCGTTGGGCGATGTGCCCGGCGTCACGCAGCTTGATGTAGATCTGGCTCGACAGCTCACGGTTTTCTTCAGCGTGAGTGGAGTGGAAGTTGTCGAAATCAACCAGGAACTCGGCAAAGTCGGCGCTGTGTTCAGCCTGCACGTTGGCGATCAGTTGTTCCGGGGTGATGCCTTCCTTTTCCGCGCGCAGCATGATCGCCGAACCGTGGGCGTCGTCGGCGCAGACGTAGATGCATTGATTGCCGCGATGCTTCTGGAAGCGCACCCACATATCGGTCTGGATGTATTCCAGCATATGGCCAAGGTGAATCGAACCGTTGGCGTAGGGCAGGGCGCTGGTGACGAGGATCTTGCGTGGTTCGGACATGTGGGGCTTCGCTACTTGATGAAACGGAGGTCGGCCACTATAAAGCGCTGGCGCATATTTTTCACCCTGTGCACCTGTTTCATTGGATGAGAAACAGCAAAGATCAAAAGATCGCAGCCTTCGGCAGCTCCTACACATAATCCCCTGCAGGAGCTGCCGAAGGCTGCGATCTTTTTCAGGTACGATACCCACCATCTTTTCCCAGTCTTGTTATCGGAGTTGCCCATGAGCGCCGTCACTCGCGCAGCGGTGGAAGCCGTCCTCAGCCAATACACCGACCCTTACCTGAATCAGGATCCGGTCAGCGCCGGTTGCGTGAAGAACATCGAGATCGTCGGTGATCGCGTCAATGTGCAGCTGGAAATCGGATACGCCGCCGGTCTGTTCAAGAGCGGCTGGGCGCAATTGCTGCAACTGGCCATCGAAAACCTCGACGGCGTGGTGATTGCCAGGGTTGAAGTCAACACGGTGATCGCCGCGCACAAGGCGCAGGCGCAGATCCCGGGCTTGGCCAACGTCAAGAACGTGGTCGCCGTGGCCTCCGGCAAGGGCGGTGTGGGCAAGTCGACCACCGCCGCCAACCTCGCGCTGGCGCTGGCCCGTGAAGGCGCCAAGGTCGGCATTCTCGACGCCGATATCTATGGCCCGAGCCAAGGCATCATGTTTGGCATTCCCGAGCGCACCCGCCCAGAGGTCAAGGATCAGAAGTGGTTCGTGCCGCTCAAGGCCCACGGTGTTGAAGTCATGTCGATGGCGTTCCTCACCGACGACAACACGCCGATGGTCTGGCGCGGCCCGATGGTTTCCGGCGCATTGCTGCAACTGGTCACGCAAACCGCGTGGGGCGATCTGGATTATCTGGTCATCGACATGCCGCCAGGCACCGGCGATATCCAGCTGACCCTGGCGCAGAAGGTTCCGGTGGCCGGGGCGGTAATCGTCACTACGCCGCAGGATCTGGCCCTGCTTGACGCGCGCAAAGGCGTGGAAATGTTCCGCAAGGTCAACATTCCGGTGCTGGGCGTGGTGGAAAACATGGCCGTGCACATCTGCTCGAACTGCGGGCATGCCGAGCATCTGTTCGGTGAGGGCGGCGGTGAGAAACTGGCGACGCAGTACGGCGTTGAGCTACTGGCTTCGCTGCCGTTGTCGATGCTGATCCGCGAACAGGCCGATGGCGGCAAGCCAACGGTGATCGCCGAGCCGGACAGCCAGATTGCCATGGTCTACCAGGAACTGGCCCGCCACGTTGGCGCGCGGATTGTGTTGCAGGAAGCGGCATCGCCGGCGATGCCGAACATCACCATCAGCGACGATTGATACATCCGCAACACTGATAACCCTGTAGGAGTGAGCCTGCTCGCGATAGCGGAATAACATTCAACAGATTTGTTGAATGAATGACCGCAATCGCGAGCAGGCTCACTCCTACAGTTGGTTTTGCGGTGTGGGTTATATACGCAACCCGCCATCCATCTCCAGAATCCGCCCGGTGTAGTAGTCGTTCTCGAAGATATACGCCGCCGAATGCGCGATCTCTTCCGGCTTGCCCATGCGTTTGAGCGGAATCCCCGAGGTCATCTTCTCCAGCGCTTCCGGCTTCATGCCCAAGGTCATCTCGGTTTCGATGAAGCCCGGCGCAATCCCCGCCACGCGAATCCCGTAACGCGCCAATTCCTTAGCCCAAGTCACCGTCGCCGCTGCCACGCCAGCCTTGGCTGCGGAATAGTTGGTCTGGCCAACGTTGCCCGCCCGCGAGATCGACGAGATGTTGATGATCGCGCCGCTGTTCTTCAGCTCGACCATTTTCGCCGCCACTTCACGGGTGCACAGGAACACGCCGGTCAGGTTGACGTCGATCACGGCCTGCCACTGTGCCAGGCTCATCTTGGTCATCTCGCCGTCCTTGACCTTCAACAGCAGGCCGTCACGGAGGATCCCGGCGTTGTTGATCAGGCCGTGAATCGCACCGAAGTCGGCGGCCACCTGAGCGACCATGTGCTCGACCTGTTCTTCATTGGCGACATTGCACAGATAGCTGCGCGCCTCGACGCCCTTGGCTTTACACGCCGCGACCGCGTCGTCGAGTTTTTCCTGATTGAGGTCGACGAGCGCAAGCTTCGCGCCCTTGCCAGCGAAATACTCGGCCATGGAGCGGCCCAAACCCTGGCAACCGCCAGTGATAATGATTACTTTGTCGTTGAGTTGCATTCGCATGCCCCGATAGCAGGTCTGAGTAGTTTTTATTGTTAGCGACTCCCGATCTGCACCGGCCGTGGCTGGTTTGCACATGAGAATTGCCCGATGGCGTGACCGAAACTTTCTTCCGGGCGCCTGTCCGTTTTTTCGACGGATTCTATTTAAGGAGTCATAAATTGAGCGTTGAAGTGGCCAAGAATGCCCGAGAATTGCTTCTCAAGGAATACCGTGGAGTGCTGTCGACGCACTCCAAATCGATGCCCGGTTTTCCGTTTGGCTCCGTGGTGCCGTACTGCCTCGACGAGCAGGGCCGCCCGCTGATCCTCATCAGCCGCATCGCCCAGCACACCCATAACCTGCAGAAAGACCCGAAATGCTCGCTGTTGGTGGGTGAGCGTGAAGCCGACGACGTGCAAGCCGTTGGTCGCCTGACCTATCTCGCCGAAGCGCAAAAGCTCGAGGACAGCGCTGCGATTGAAGCCGCCGCCGAGCGTTACTACCGCTACTTCCCGGATTCGCAGAACTACCACAAGGCCCACGATTTCGATTTCTGGGTGCTGACCCCGGTGCGCCATCGTTACATCGGCGGTTTCGGCGCGATTCACTGGATCGATCAAGTGACGCTGGCCAACCCGTTCGCCGGCAAGGGCGAGATCAGCATGGTCGAGCACATGAACAGCGACCACGCCAAAGCCATCGCGCACTACGTCGACCTTGCCGGTCTGCCGAAAACCGTGCCGGCGCAATTGGCGGGCATCGACACCGAGGGCATGCACCTGCGCATCGGTCAGGCGCTGTACTGGCTGCCGTTCCCAGCACCTTGTAATACGCCGACACAAGTGCGCGAAGCCTTGGTTTCTCTGGCTCACGCCGAGGTCTGGCCAAAAAATGAAGTGGCCGACGCTTGAATTCACGAAAGGCCGACGTCATCTAAGGCTTACTGCAAGGCATTTCTTGCGTTGAGGAAACTTTGATGCGCCCTTTTCTGTTGCTCTTTCTGCTGTTTCCGGTGCTGGAGCTGTTCGTATTCGTCAAAGTGGCAGGGGCTATCGGGTTTTTCCCGGCCCTGCTGCTGATCATTGTCGGCTCGATGTTCGGTGTGTTCGTGCTGCGCGTCGCCGGTCTGGCCACGGCACTGCGTGCCCGTGAAAGCCTGAACCGCGGCGAACTGCCTGCGCAAACCATGCTCGAAGGCCTGATGCTGGCACTGGCCGGTGGTCTGCTGATTCTGCCGGGCTTTATCAGCGACGTCGTCGGTCTGGTCATGCTGCTGCCGTTCACGCGTCGTTTGCTGGCGAACAAAATGCGCCAGCGCGCCGAAGAACAGGCGATCCGCCAGCGCGCCTTTGCTGACGACCTGCAACCGCGTGGCGGCCCTGCGCCACGTCAGCCTCTGGGCCGCGAGGGTGATGTGATCGAAGGCGAGTTCGAACACCGCGATCCCAAGTAACGTCTGTATCGACACGGCACCTTCGGGTGCCGTGTTCGTTTGGGGCTGATTTTGTCCGCAGAATCCGCGAAATTTTTTTCGCCTCGCCCTTGTAATAAGCTTATGCGCCCTTATGTATCGGTCACCGAAAGGTTTCTGGCATTTGCGCCAGTCAGTCTTCCGCGTCTCGCTCGACGAGGCGCAACCGGCGAAGGCCGGATTTGTTAAACCCGCCGGGACTACACCGGCCGATGAAAACCACAATTAGGAGAGATCGACAATGAAGCTTCGTCCTCTGCATGACCGCGTCGTAATCCGTCGCAGCGAAGAAGAAAAGAAAACCGCTGGCGGTATCGTCCTGCCAGGTTCGGCTGCTGAAAAAGCCAACCACGGTGTGATTCTCGCTGTAGGCCCGGGCAAAGCTCTGGAAAACGGCGAAGTGCGCGCACTGTCCGTTAAAGAAGGCGACAAGGTTGTGTTCGGTCCTTACTCCGGCAGCAACACAGTGAAAGTCGACGGCGAAGACCTGCTGGTAATGAGCGAGAACGAAATCCTCGCTGTTATCGAAGGCTGATACCCCCGTTCATTTTCCCGCTACTACAAAGTATTTAAGGAATATCGATCATGGCTGCTAAAGAAGTTCTGTTTGGCGATTCCGCCCGTAAAAAAATGCTCAAGGGCGTCAACGTCCTGGCTGACGCAGTAAAAGCGACTCTGGGCCCGAAAGGCCGTAACGTGATCATCGAGAAGAGCTTCGGCGCTCCGACCATCACCAAGGACGGCGTTTCCGTCGCCAAAGAAATCGAACTCGAAGACCGTTTCGAAAACATGGGCGCGCAGCTGGTCAAAGACGTTGCCTCCCGTGCCAACGATGACGCTGGTGACGGTACTACTACCGCTACCGTTCTGGCTCAGTCGATCGTCAACGAAGGCCTGAAAGCCGTCGCTGCCGGCATGAACCCGATGGATCTGAAGCGCGGTATCGACAAAGCGACCATCGCTATCGTCAAAGAGCTGAAGAACCTGTCCAAGCCTTGCGCTGACACCAAGGCAATCGCTCAGGTCGGCACCATCTCCGCCAACTCCGATAGCTCCATCGGCGACATCATTGCCGAAGCCATGGAAAAAGTCGGTAAAGAAGGCGTGATCACCGTTGAAGAAGGCACTGGCCTGGAAAACGAACTGTCGGTTGTTGAAGGCATGCAGTTCGACCGTGGCTACCTGTCCCCGTACTTCGTCAACAAGCCAGAAACCATGGTTGCCGAGCTGGACAGCCCGCTGATCCTGCTGGTCGACAAAAAGATCTCGAACATCCGCGAAATGCTGCCAGTACTGGAAGCCGTTGCCAAAGCCGGCCGTCCACTGCTGATCGTTTCCGAAGACGTTGAAGGCGAAGCCCTCGCGACTCTGGTTGTGAACAACATGCGTGGCATCGTTAAAGTCGCAGCCGTCAAGGCTCCAGGCTTCGGCGACCGTCGCAAGGCCATGCTGCAGGACATCGCTGTTCTGACCGGCGGTACCGTTATCTCCGAAGAAATCGGCCTGAGCCTGGAAGCAGCAACCCTGGAAAACCTGGGTAGCGCTAAAAAGGTCAGCATCTCCAAGGAAAACACCATCATCGTTGACGGTGCTGGCGTTGAAGCAGACATCCAGGCGCGCATCACTCAGATCCGTGCCCAGGCTGCTGAAACTTCCTCGGACTACGACCGTGAAAAACTGCAAGAGCGTCTGGCCAAGCTGTCCGGCGGCGTTGCAGTGATCAAGGTTGGCGCTGGTTCCGAAGTAGAAATGAAAGAGAAGAAAGCCCGCGTTGAAGACGCCCTGCACGCAACCCGTGCAGCCGTTGAAGAAGGCGTGGTACCTGGCGGTGGCGTTGCGCTGATCCGCGCTCTGCAAACCCTGAACGACCTGAAAGGCGACAACGCTGATCAGGACGTCGGTATCGCTGTTCTGCGTCGCGCTGTTGAAGCACCGCTGCGTCAGATCGCTGCCAACAGCGGCGACGAGCCAAGTGTTGTGGTCAACGAAGTCAAGAACGGCACCGGTAACTTCGGTTACAACGCTGCAACTGGCGAATACGGCGACATGATCGAAATGGGCATCCTGGATCCGACCAAGGTGACTCGTTCCGCTCTGCAAGCTGCATCGTCGATCGGCGGTCTGATCCTGACCACCGAAGCTGCAGTCGCTGACGCGCCGAAGAAAGACGGCGGCGCTGGCGGCGGCATGCCAGACATGGGCGGCATGGGTGGCATGGGCGGCATGATGTAAGCCAGCCTTACCCCCGAAACGAAAAACCCCGCTGACGCAAGTCAGCGGGGTTTTTTATTGTCCTTCAAAAGATCACAGGCAAAAGATCGCAGCCTTCGGCAGCTCCTACAGGGGATCGCGAACATCTGTAGGAGCTGCCGAAGGCTGCGATCTTTTGATCTCCATTCAGGCGCTGATTGGTTGTGCTCAGCCCTCACCTCCGGGCGATACAGCACCCAGTAATACGACCCCAGACAAATCAGTCCAATTTTCAGCTTCACACATAACCCATGTGGGAGCGGGCTTGCTCGCGAAAGCGGTGTGTCATTCAACATTTATGTTGGCTGAACCGACGCCTTCGCGAGCAAGCCCGCTCCCACAGTTGGTTTGTATTTCAGGCGCTGATTGGTTGTGCTTTGACGACTGCCTCAGCCCTCACCGCCGGGCGATACAGCACCCAGTAATATGACCCCAGACAAATCAGCCAGCAGAAAATCGCCGTCCACACGTTGTGCGAAAAGAAGTGCGCGCCCTGCATCATCCGGCTGATCGAGAACACCGAACCCAAGGCAAAGGCAAAGATAAACGCCTGTTTGGCCAGACGCGGACGGCGATCACGCAGTACGAAAAACAGTGCAAACAACGTGAACCCTGTCGCTGCATGCCCACCCGGCCAGCAACGCCCCGGCTTGTCGGTCTGCGGACGATGTTCCATCAGCTTGCTGTAAGTCTCATGGCCGCCAAACTGCTCAAGGCTCCACGGGCATTGCACCGCCGTCACCGCTTTCATCGGCGTAACGAACGAAGTCGCCAGCCCCAGCGACAGCACCAGACAGCCCAGTTCACGCTTGAACGGTTTCAGTCGCTCAACGAAAAACGCGGCAATAAAGCCAATAACGGCGAACACCGAAAACGCGATCACCACCTCTTTGGCGCGATCGTGAAGGATGTTTTCGAGGAAGTAGCTGTGCCGGCCAATAAAGTCGCCGGCCGCCGGGTCATAAAACAGCCGGGCCAGATTCATGTCCAGATCGGTCAGCTCCAGCAACACCAGAGCGATCGCCGCAACGGCAGGTATGCCCAGGCATATCCACCAGTTCAGCGGGCGAGGGGTGGGACGTACAACGTTTGATGACATGTTGGATCCTGAATAAAAGAAAACGCCCCGGAGCATCAGCCCGGGGCGCTTCGATTAACGTTCGCTGACTTGCGGAGCACCCTCCTTGGGTGCTTTCCAGCCAAGCAGCTGTTGCTTGTAGCCATAACTGGCAGATTGGTAATAGGTGATTGCGCGGCTGATCAGCGGATCATCGCTGGTTGCCCGGGATTCACGGCTTTCGCTCAACGCATCGTCATGCCGACGCAGGCCCTGACGCGGACTGAGGATCGCCAGATCCTTGCCGTCGAACAAACCCAGATGCTGGTAGTTGCCAACCACTACGCGCGGCGGCAGCGGATTGTCCTGCAACAAGTTGCGACCGAAGAACGTCGACTGATAGTCCATGTTCAGCAAGCCCAGCAGCGTCGGCGCAAGGTCGATCTGGCTGGCCAGTTGAGCATTTTCGCGAGGCTCGATCAGCTTCGGCGCGTAGATGAACAGCGGGATCTGGTAGTTGGCGATCGGCAGGTCTTCCTTGCCGGCGCTGCCCGCGGTGTGGTCGGCGACGAAAATGAAGATCGTGTTGTCGAACCACGGTTTCTGTCGCGCCTGCTCAAGGAACTGACCGATCGCGTAATCGGTGTATTTCACCGCGCCATCACGACCATTGCCGGATTTAATGTCGATGCGGTTTTCCGGGTACGTGTACGGGCGGTGGTTGGAGGTGGTCATCAACTGCAACAAAAACGGTTGCTGCTTGGCGTAGTCAGCATCGGCCAGTTTCAGCGTCTGCTTGTACAGATCCTCGTCGGCCATGCCCCAGGCGTTCTTGAAGTGAATGTCCGCCTCATCGACGCTGCTCTGATCGACAACGCGGTAACCGTTCCCGCTGAAAAACGCGTTCATGTTGTCGAAGTAACCACGGCCGCCGTAGACGAAGACGCTGTCGTAGCCGACCGCACTCAACTGCTGACCAAGGCTGGCGAAACCACTTTCACGACCGATGCGCTTGACGATCGAACGGCCCGGCGTTGGCGGAATGGCCAAAGTGATGGCTTCCAGCCCGCGATCGGTGCGGGTGCCGGTGGCGTAGAAATTGTTGAAGTACAGGCTGTGTTTGCGCAGGGCGTCCAGATTTGGCGTGAGATTACGCTCGTCACCGTTGCTGCCCAGGTACTTGGCGCTGAGGCTTTCAATGGTCACCAAGACGATATTCGGTGTACGCGCAGTGCCGGGGTTATCGATCATGCGGCGGATGTCTTGCGGATCTTCGCCGATGAAGCGCGCATTGGGTTCGTTCAGCTCAGCGCGAATTTGCTGGGCCACCACAGCCGGTGCGTGGCTTTTGTAGAACTGGGTGTAGTCCAGTTCATTGTTACGGAACGCGGCGAAGAATTGATAAGGGCCGTTGCTCGCCAGTTCGTTCTGATAAGCGTTGCCGCCGTTTGCACGCGGCGCGTCCTGGCTGAGCAGTTGCAGGCTCAGACCCGCGACAATCAGCAAGCCCAAGGCATTCAGCAGACGTCCGCGCAGTGGCGGCAACGGTGCGTCCAGCGCAGCATTGAACGGCTTGCGCAGGGCAAAACTGATGGCAACGGCGAGCAACGCGATGATGCTCAACAGCGTGCCGATCGGGTACGACTCAAGCACGTTGTTCAGCACTTCATCGGAATACACCAGATAGTCGACGGCGATGAAGTTGAAGCGCACACCAAACTCGTCCCAGAACAGCCACTCGGCCACCGAAACGAAAAGCATGGCGAACAGGCTGACGGTGAACAGCCCTTGCAGGAACCAGCGATGGCCGCGACGGCGCCACAAGGCTGGCGGGCACAGCAGCAAATACAGGCCCATCGGCAACGCCGCATAGGCGAGGAAACCGAGGTCATACAGCAGGCCGATGCCGAATACGGAAAAGGCCCCGCCTCCGGCCTCATCCAGATGAGTCAGCAGCAGAACGGCGCGGGTCGCGGAAAAGATCACCAGCCAAACGCCAGTGATCAGCAGCAGAAGGCGCAAGGGCGCCATCTTGAAAGAGTCCATTGTCTACATTCCTTATATCTAATGGCGCGGGAGTGTCACGTTGTCACTGTAGTCAGGTTGTGAACCGATAGTGAAAAACTTGTTAAGGATTAAATTTGGTTGAACGCGTCGATATACGTGGCGTTCAGCGCTGGCCCTGAGCCCGCGTTGGCCTTAAGCTGCCCGGGCCATGACGGCCGTTACTGTGTACGGAAGAGGTGCCCATGCGAATTCTAGTGGTCGAAGACAACCGCGACATCCTGGCCAATCTGGCCGATTATCTGGGCCTCAAAGGCTATACCGTCGATTGCGCGCAGGACGGGTTGTCAGGCCTGCATCTGGCCGCAACCGAACATTACGACCTGATCATTCTCGACATCATGCTGCCGGGGATCGACGGCTACACCCTGTGCAAGCGCCTGCGTGAAGATGCCCGCCGCGACACACCGGTGATCATGCTCACTGCCCGCGATCAACTCGATGACCGGTTGCAGGGCTTCAAGTCCGGTGCCGACGATTACCTGATCAAACCGTTCGCGTTGTCCGAACTGGCCGCGCGAGTAGAAGCGGTGATGCGCCGCACCCAAGGTGGCGGGCGCCGGGCCTTGCAGGTCGGCGATCTGAGCTACGACCTCGACACGCTGGAAGTGACCCGCGATGGCAAGTTTCTCAAGCTCAACCCGGTTGGCCTCAAGCTGTTGGCGGTGCTGATGCAAAAGAGCCCGCACGTACTGCGTCGCGAAATTCTTGAAGAAGCGCTGTGGGGCGACGATTGCCCGGACAGCGACAGCTTGCGCAGTCATGTCCACCAATTGCGCCAGGTGATCGACAAACCTTTCGACAAGCCATTGCTGCACACCGTGCACGGCGTGGGTTATCGACTGGCCGAGGGGCGTGATGGAGTTTAAGCAAAGCCTTTCTCAACGGATCATCATCGCCTTTGCGTTGATGAGCGCGCTGGTGGCGGGCGCTTTTGCCATGGGCATCGTTGCGACTGTGCACCTGGTCGAAGAGAAACTGATTTCGGCGGGCCTGGGCGGCGACTTGCAGCGCTTACTGTTGATGGACAACGTTTCGGACTGGAGCCATCGCCCTGAGCCGGATCAATTGTTCTATTTCAGCGGCGGGCCGGGCGATTTCGAGTTGCCGAAAGATCTGCGTCACCTTGATTCCGGTTTCCACGAAGTTTTCCGCGAGCAGCTGTCGTATCACGCGATGGTCGAGATCGTCGACGGTCGGCGTTATGTGCTGCTGCAGGATCAGAGTGATTTCGAAGAGCGCGAGCGAGTGCTGTTCGCCGTGGTGCTGGTGGGCTTTGTGCTCAGTCTGGCGCTGGCGGTGTTCCTTGGCTGGGTGCTCGCGCGCAAGGTGATGGCGCCGGTGGTGCGCTTGGCGCGGCAAGTTCGCCATCGTGACCAGTTGCTCGGGCTGGCGCCACCGTTGGCGCCGGATTATGCCGCTGACGAAGTCGGTGAACTGGCAGTGGCGTTCGACGCCACGCTGGGGCGTTTGCGTCAGGCTTTGACGCGTGAGCGATTGTTCACCAGCGACGTCAGCCATGAGCTGCGCACACCGTTGATGGTTCTGGCCAGCTCCTGTGAGCTGCTGCTGGAAAACCCGGCGATCGACGCACGCGGCCGTTCGCAGGTCGAGCGCATCGCCCGCGCCAGTGAAGAGATGCGTGAACTGGTACAGACCTTTCTCATGCTTGCCCGCGCCCAGCGCGAAGACGCGGGCGCGGCGCCGCAACAGAATCTTGCGCAAGTGGCAGACAGCCTGCTCTGCGTATGGCGCGAGCCGATCGAAAGCAAAGGCCTGAAACTGCAGTTCGAACCGGGTAACCCGCCGGACACCCGTTACAACGCTACGTTGCTGACGGCGGTGATGGGCAACCTTCTGCGCAACGCCTGCCACTACACCGAGCAGGGCTTTATCCAGCTGACGCTGAACGGCAACGGCTTTGTGGTCGAGGACTCGGGCGTGGGTATTCCGGAGGAAAAACGCGAAGCCATGTTCCAGCCTTTCGTCCGTGGCGCAGAAAAGCGCGGTGAGGGTTTGGGGCTTGGTTTGTCCTTGGTGCAACGCATCTGCGAAAACCAAGGCTGGACAGTCAGCTTGAGTACGATGGAGCCCAATGGCTGCCGCTTCGAAGTAGTTCTGGGCAAAGTTAGAGGCGGCTAGTGGCTCGGCGCCACTCCCGCTTACCTGTCTAAATCCTGTATAACTCTGTAATAGTTTGTCGGTTTACCGAACGAAATTTTCACAACTGGATGACCTGACACTGACACCCCCATCCCTAAGGTGGGGGCATCAGTAATTCAGGAGTCCTGGTGATGGCCGGCCCGATCAAGCTCGATTTTTCCGAAAAGTACGACGACAACCATGCGCAGAAATATCTGCACAAGCATCAAGCCAATCTCGGGCGCCGTTTGTCTCATTGGCGCGATGTTCAGTTGGCTCGCAAGGCGCTGACTCTGGCCGGCGAGCCGGGGCTGGTGCTGGATTTGCCCTGCGGTGCAGGCCGTTTCTGGCCGATGCTGGCGGAAAAGTCGAATCGGGTGATTATCGGTGCGGACAACTCCGAATCAATGATCAAGACCGCGATGCAGGCGCAACCGGCCGATGTGGTGAAACGGGTACAACCCTTGCACACATCAGCGTTCGACATCGCCTTGCCGGACAACGCCGTTGACAGCATTTTCTGCATGCGCCTGCTGCACCACATCGGTGAAACCGAGCATCGGATGGCGATCCTGCGTGAATTCGAGCGTGTGACCCGTGACAGCGTGATTATTTCGCTGTGGGTGGACGGCAATTTCAAGTCCTGGAAGCGCAAGCGCTCCGAGGCAAAACGTGGGCAGGAAGGTTACCAGAACCGTTTTGTGTTACCGGCCGCTACGGTCGAGAAAGAATTCGAAGCCGCCGGTTTCCGCATTCAGGAACAATTGGATTTTATCCCGCTATACGCGATGTGGCGGGTCTACGTATTACGCAAGAGGTAGCAGGATTGCAGTGCAATTTGCAGCTGAGACGGACGTCGCTCCGCAGGATCGTTTCGACTACTACTGGAACCAGCAAGGCGAATGGGTAGAAGAACCCAATGTCCGCCGTGGTGGCCAAAGTGGTGTTCAGCGAGTCGTGGGGCGTGATGGTCAACTGCTGTATGCCAAGCGTCAGACCGGCCACATTTATCGTAGCTGGCTGCACCCGTTTGGCCGTCCGACCGTATTGCGTGAACTGGATGCCCTGACCGGCGTCAGCAAGCTCGGTGTACGTGTGCCGGAGATTGTGTTCTGCGGTGCCCAGCCTGATCCGCAATACAAGTGGCGTGCACTGCTGGTCACCAAGTCGCTGGATGGCTTCGACGAGCTGGAAAAGTGGGAAGCCGCCGGTGGTCGTGCGCAGTACGGCGAAGCGGTGTATGAGCGCGTGCTCAAAGACCTCGCCGAGAACATGGCGCGCATGCACAAGGGCCGTTGGCAGCACAGCTGCATCTACATCAAACACGTTTTTGTACGGGTGACCGGCGAAGGGGATTCGGCCAAGGTTGAAGTGGCCTTGATCGATCTGGAGAAGTGCCGTCAGCGTCTGACCGCCTATCGCGCCGCCTCCCATGACATGAAACAAATGCGCCGCCATTCGTCGTTCAGCGATGCTGACTGGAAGAAACTCGTCTACTTTTACGAGACGGCGTTTGGCAGCGCTATCAAAGGTTTATAGCGATGAAACTAGAAATTGCACGAGGTTTGTTCCTGGTAGGGGCCTTGGCAGTTGCTTCATTGGCGGTGGCTGCCTGGGAGCAGCCACGTATGCAGGTCATCGGTGCGTCCGTAGAGGGCGAGCACTGCGCAATACCACGGGTGGCGAAAGCCGCCGTGGCGACCAAACCCGACCATGATTTATTGCTGTTCATGTTTGGGATGGCACAGGGAATGAGGCCGCAAAGTTGAACCGATTGAAGCCAAAATAAAAGGCCTCGCAGATGCGAGGCCTTTTTTTTGAGAATCAAAAGATCGCAGCCTTCGGCAGCTCCTACAGAGATGCATTCCAATGTAGGAGCTGCCGAAGGCTGCGATCTTTTGATCTTAAGCTTTGTCAGGTTTTGCCAGCAGGGTGTAGATGCACGGCAACCCGATCTTATTGCCGCACACAGGCCAAAATGTGGGAGCGGGCTTGCTCGCGAAGACGGTGTGTCAGTCGACATGTGCATTAATTGGCCCACCGCCTTCGCGAGCAAGCCCGCTCCCACAGGGGGATATCGGTGTTACTTGGGATCGGGTTTTGCCAGCAGAGTGGGAATGCACCGCAATACAAACAGCGTGCGTAGGTCAAAATGTGGGAGCGGGCTTGCTCGCGAATGCGGTGTGTCAGTCGACATATGCATTAATTGGCCCACCGCCTTCGCGAGCAAGCCCGCTCCCACAGGGGATATCGGTGTTACTTGGGATCGGGTTTTGCCAGCAGGGTGTAGATGCACGGCAATACAAACAGGGTGAACAGCGTGCCGATCGACATCCCCGTCGCGATCACCATGCCGATATCGAATCGACTCACAGCACCCGCACCAGTCGCCAGAATCAGTGGCACCATGCCAAACACCATCGCCGCCGTGGTCATCAGCACCGGACGCAAACGAATCGCCGCCGCTTCCTCCACCGCTTCACGCGCGGTCAGGCCTTTGTCCTTGCGTAACTGGTTGGCGAATTCGACGATCAAGATCCCGTGTTTACTGATCAAACCGATCAACGTCACCAACCCAACCTGCGTGTAGATATTCATGCTCGACCAGCCAAGAAACAGCGGAATCAGCGCCCCGCAGATCGACAACGGCACCGTCACCAGAATCACCAGCGGATCACGGAAGCTCTCGAACTGCGCCGCGAGCACCAGAAAAATGATCGCCAGTGCCAAGGCAAACGTCACCCACAACGCGCTGCCTTCCTGCACGAACTGCCGCGAAGCGCCGCCATAGTCAAAGGCAAACCCGGCCGGCGCTTCTTCGCGGGCGATCTGCAGCACGGTGTCGATGGCTTCGCCCATGCTGACCAGCGGGAAACCGGAAATCTTCGCCGCGTTGAGTTGCTGGAACTGGTTGAGTTGTCGCGGTCGCGCACGATCGGTGACTTTGATCAATGTCGACAGCGGCAACAGCTCGCCCTGGGTGTTCTTCACGTAATAGTTGTTCAGCCAGTCCGGGTTATCGCGATACGGCCGTTCAACCTGCGCGATGACCTTGTAGCTGCGCCCTTCAATGGTGAAGCGATTGATTTCCGCCTCGCCCAGCAGCGTCGCCAGCGTGCTGCCCAAATCGAGCATCGACACGCCCATCTGCGCGGCTTTGGCGCGGTCGATGTCGACCACCACTTCCGGTTTGTCGAACGCCAGATCAAGGTCGACGAAGGCGAACTTGCCCGACTCCATTGCGCGTTTCTTGATCCGGTCAGCCACCTGCAGCAGTAGCTCGTAATCGTTGGCCGTATTGATCACGAATTCAAACGGCAAGCCTTCGCCGGTGCCAGGCAAGGAGGGCAGGTTGAAGCCGAAAATCTGCAGGCCCGGAATGCCTTCGAGTTTGCCCTGCACTTCGGGAAGAATTTCCATCTGCGTGCGGCTGCGCTCGTTCCACGGCTTCAGCAGGAAACCGCCGATGCCCGCCTGCACGCCGTTGTAGCCGTTGATCTGGAACGAAGAGTAGTACTCCGGAAATTCCTTGAAGATCTTGATGAATTCGTCGGTGTAAGTGCTCAGGTAATCGAGGTTGGTCGGTTGCGGCGCGTTGGCCATCATGAAAATGATGCCCTGGTCTTCGTCCGGCGCCAGTTCCGATTTGGTGAACTTGAGGAACACCGGAATCAGGCACAGCACGATCACCGCAAACACCAGCACCACCGGCCGCGTGTTCAGCGTGCCGTGCAGCGTGCGCTGGTAGCGGCGCTTGAGGCCGTCGAAGATGCGGTCGAGACGATGGGCGAGGCCGCTGGGGTTTTGTTCGTGGCGCAGCAGATAGGCGCACATCATTGGCGACAGGGTCAGGGCGACGACCCCGGAAATCACCACCGCCCCGGCCAGCGTCAGGGCGAACTCCTTGAACAACGCGCCAGTGAGGCCGGTGAGAAAACCGATCGGCGCATACACCGCCGCCAGGGTGATGGTCATCGACACCACCGGCATGGCGATTTCCCGGGCGCCCTCAAGCGCCGCGTCAAACGGCGTTTTGCCTTCCTCGATGTGCCGGTGGATGTTCTCCACCACGACAATTGCATCGTCCACCACAAGACCAATCGCCAGCACCATCGCCAGCAGCGTCAACAGGTTGATCGAGTAACCCATCATCTGCATGAAAAACATCACGCCGATCATCGACAGCGGAATGGTCACCACCGGGATCACTACCGAGCGCAATGCGCCAAGGAACAGGAACACCACCACAATGACGATCAACACCGCTTCGAACAGGGTTTTCACCACTTCGTCGATGGAGGCCTGAATGAACAGCGTGGCGTCGTAGGCGATCTCGCTTTTCAGGTTCGGCGGCAGCTGCGCTTCCAGCTCGGGCATCAGCTTGCGCACTTCCTTGATCACGTCCAGCGGGTTGGCCCCCGGCGTGGCTTTGATGCCGATATACACCGACGGCGTGCCGCCGAACGAGCTGATCGAGTCGTAGTTTTCCGCGCCCATTTCCACCCGCGCGACATCGCTGAGCAGCACGCGGCTGTCGCCACTGACCTTGAGCGGAATGGCGGCGAACGCTTCGGCGGATTTCAGTTCGGTGTTGGCGTTGATGCTGGTGACGACGTACTCGCCTTTCACTTCGCCGGCGGCGGAGAGGAAGTTGTACTGGCGCACGGCGTTGGTCACGTCGGCGGCGCTGAGGCCGAAACCGGCGAGCTTCACCGGGTCGAGCCACAGGCGCATGGCAAACACCTGATTGCCGAGAATCTCCGCTTCGGCCATGCCCGGCAGCGTTGCCAGTTTTGGCTGGATCACCCGCGACAGGTAGTCGGTGATCTGCGGGTTGCTCAAGTCCTTGCTGAAGAAGCTGATGTACATCAGCGCCGAGGCGTCGGCGGATTCTTTGCTCAGCACCGGGTCTTCGGCGTCCTGCGGCAGCTTGTTTTTCACCTCGTTGGCCTTGGCCAGCAACTCGGTGAACAAGCGGTCGGTGTTCGAGCCGATACGCGCGTAGATCGAGATCACCGAGAAATTCTGCCGACTGACCGAGGTCATGTAATCGATGCCCTCGGCGCTGGCCAGGCTCTGTTGCATCGGCTGGGTGATGTAGCCCTGAATGGTTTCGGCGTTGGCTCCGGGGTAGGCGGTGGTCACCGTGATCAGGGCGTTTTCCATTTGCGGGTATTGGCGCAGCGGCAACTTGCTCCAGGCCTGGAAGCCGAGCAACACAATCAACAGGCTGACCACGGTGGCGAGCACCGGGCGGCGGATGAACGGATCGGTAAAAGCCATGGGGATTCCTTGATCAGTCGGCGCGAGGCGGACTGTTCTGCTCGCCGAGGGTCTTGTCGTCGCTGATGGCGATGCGTGCACCGTTGTCCAGTTTGATCTGGCCAGCCGTCACTACTTCTTCGCCGCTCTGCACGCCCTTGTTGATCATCACCAGGCCATCACGGCGCTCACCGGTTTCGATGAAACGCCGCTCGGCGATCAGTACTGGTTGGCCCTTGTCATCCTTTTCGACCGTGCCGTCCTCGGCTTTCTTCTGCCCGACCACATAGATCGAGTTGCCGTAGAGGGTGTAGGTGATCGCGCTTTCCGGCACGACGATGTGTTTTTGCGGATCGGGCAGCAACACTTCAAGGCTGGTGAACATGCCCGGCAATAATTTGCCGTCCGGGTTGGCCAGGGTGGCGCGGATCAGAATGTTGCGCGTGGTGCTTTCGACGATCGGGTTGATCGCGCTGATCTTGCCGGCGAAGTTTTGCCCCGGATAAGCCGAGACCGAGATTTGCACCGGTTGGCCGATGGCCAGTTTCGGCACCGATTGTTCGGGCAGGTAGAAGTCGGCGTAGAGGCTGCTCAAATCCTGCAACGTGGCGATTTTGGTGCCGCTGGCGAGGTAGTCGCCGATGTCGACCTGACGGATGCCGATGGTGCCGCTGAACGGCGCGAGGATGCGTTTTTTTGCCAGCGAGGCGTTGAGCTGATTGACCGTGGCTTTGTTCTTTTGCAGCACGGCGGAGAGGCGGTCGTACTCGCCTTTGGAGATGGCGCGGCTGTCGACCAGTTGCGCGCCACGGCCGAAGTCCAGTTGCGCGAGGCCCAGATCAGCCTTGGCGGTTTCCAGCAGGGCAGTTTCGACGGCGCTGTCGAGTTGCAGCAACGGTTGCCCGGCTTTGACCTTCTGCCCGGATTCGAATTTGAGTTCGGTGACGGTGCCGGCGACTTCCAGGCTCAGCTCGACGCCTTGCAGCGCCTTGAGCGTGCCGACGGTGGGCAAGCGCATCTGCCACGGGCGCTCGGCGGCAGTGGCCACGGCAACGCTGATCGGCGGTTTCGGTTTGGAGAAGCCCTGGATCATTGTGTAGATCGAAAAGGCTTTGTAGCCGCCCAAGACCAGGACGATCAACAAGACAACACCCAACATGATCAGCATGCGGCGACGCAGCATATTTCCATTTCCTTGGATAAATCAGGTGAGACAGGCCCGAACATTACTCCGAGAGCGGCAGGGAATCCAACTGCCACTTTTTACACTTCAGACGACATGACCCCCTGTGGCGAGGGGATTTATCCCCGTTGGGTGGCGAAGCCGCCCCAAAACCTGCGAACGCGGTCTGTCTGTTAAACCGTGTCGGATGGTTTTGCGACTGCTGCGCAGCCGAACGGGGATAAATCCCCTCGCCACAGGTACGGCGTTAACTTTAACTATGGGTATCAGGCCATCAGGTGCAGATGGTTGTCCCAGAGCCCCGCCGGCAATTCCAGCGGCTTGGCCAGCAGTTCATCCTGACGGCAATCGTAGTAGCGGCAGCGGCCCTGACCAGACGTCACGACAAAACCATCCTGCACCGCACCGACACCCGCGCAATCCGGCAACGGCGCATCGAGGCGCACTTCGCCGCTGTCCAGATCCCAGATAAAGAAGCGATTGCCACGCGGCGCCGTCAGTGCGACCAGACGCAACTCGCTGTGCACCGCAACACTGGCGGTGTAATGCCCCATCGACTGCAACTGATGCTCAGGCACCGGGAACGCCACAAATGGCTGCCCCGGACGCTTGATCGCCAGCAGCTCCGAACGCTCGTGAGAGGCGCCCATAAACTGCTGACCGGCAACGATGGTGCCGTCACTGGCAATACCCAAATGGCGCACGCTGTTCATCTGCTGGGCGAGGGTTTCCTTGCTCAGCAACGTGCCGTCGCGTTGCATCAATACCAGGCTCGGCTCCATGGCGCTGAGGTTCATGTCGACACGGCTTTCCGCTTCGGTACGAATCCCGCCGTTGGCCACCACCAGCGTCTCGCCGTCAGGCATCCACGACACTTGATGCGGGCCGAGGCCGTGGGTGGAAATCTCGCCGCTGTGCACCAGTCGCTCGCCTTCGAACTTGTACACACCGAGCAAACCACGGCCAGGATCGGTCGTGTCGTTTTCGGTGGCGTACAGGTACTCGCCGTCCTTGTGCACCACGGCGTGGCCGTAGAAGTGCCGGTTCGGCTGCGAGGTCACTGTCTGCAACAACGTGCCGTCGCGCAGGTCGATCAGGTAACTCTCGGTGCCCGGACGCCGCGCGACGAACAGCGCAATCGGCTGCGTCGGATGGTTGATGATGTCGTGGCAACGCTGGCCAACTTCGGTAGCGAACACCCGCGTGCCGTCCAGCCGATAGCCGACGGCGTAATGCTTGCCGTCGGTATCGTCGCGCGCCGACAGCAGCAGCGGGCTCTGATCCTTGCGTTTGAACAGCGTCCAGCCGCCCAGTGTCACTGCTCCCAGCAGCGTACTAGCTAAAGTCAGAGCCTGGCGTCGCAGCATGGCACTTGCCCTCATCAGTCACCGTCGTTGGCGTTAAAGCCCAGTTGGATGCCCAGCGCCTTAGCCAGTTCGCCTTCGTGCAGGCGATGGACGACGTTGAGGCTGTCGTAGATGTCGTTGAGTTGCTGACGACCGGCGTCGTCTTCGAGCATTTCGCCGAGCGAGCGCTGGGTGCTGTCGAACAGTTTCAGCGAGGCAGCATAGGCAGCATCGATCTTGTCCGCCAACGGCTTTTGCTCAGCCGGCAACAGACCGCGCAGGCCTTTGTTGTCGACGCCTTCCCACACGGTTTTCGCGGCGGTGAGGCTGGCTTCCAGCGCGGTCAACGAAGACTGGCTGCGCCATGCATCGGCCTGGAACGGCTGTGGCACGCCTTTGCTCTGGCGGCCCATTGGCGTGCCGAGTTTTTTCTTCAGGGTATCCAGCGCGGTGACTTGTACGCGCAGCAGATCGGCGATCGCTTCGTGGGAGTCGGCGTAGCGCTGGTTAGGGAACTTGGACATCTGCGCGAGCATGCCGTCGGTGTTGTTCCAACTCTGCAAAATCTCTTCGGCCAGTTGCTTCTGACGCTCGCCGATGGCGATCAGCAGTGGGCAATATTTGGCTTTCTGCTCGTCGTTGGCCACATCAGGCTTGGCGTCGAACAGGATGTATTCGTAAGCCGACAGACCCTGAACCACTACGCTCGATTTGGCCAGCGCGGCGGCATCGATCTGCGGCTGGGCGACGACCAGTTGCTCGACCTGACGACCGACCAGATTCTTCTTGTCCGGCCAGAACTGGACTTGCCAGGCGCGGTTGCCTTCAGCCAGCGGCCCGATCAGCAGCGGTTGCAACTCGGCCCAGGCTTTCTGCGCGTGCAGGAAGTCGGCGCGGGCGGTCTCCAGGGTTTCTTTGCCCTGGCAGTAGGCGAGGGCGCTGACGGCCAGTTGCTTGTCGGCCTCGACCCAGCGGGTGTAGGTCGGCAGGATCACCGATTTGGCGATGGCCGCCGAGGTGACCGCTTGCGGATCCTGCGGCGAGCAGGCGCCGAGGGCGAGTGCGGCAAGGCTGGTGAACAGTAGCTTGGGACGGAACATGTCGGGCTCCCGATTCTTTTATCAGTGTTTAAAGTGAGTTCAAAAACGCCAGCAGCGCGGCACGCTGCTCGGCATTGAAAGATAAAACCTGTTGCTGCGCCGCCGTCGCTTCGCCGCCGTGCCAGAGCACCGCTTCGAGCAGATTGCGCGCGCGACCGTCATGCAAAAATTGTGTGTGGCCGCTGACCGCTTGCGTCAGGCCAATCCCCCACAACGGCGGCGTGCGCCAATCGCGGCCGGAGGCCTTAAATTCCGTGCGGTTGTCGGCCAAGCCGTCGCCCATGTCATGCAGCAGCAGATCGCTGTACGGGCGAATCACTTGATTGGCCAGTTCAGGTTCGGCGGCGTTGGCGGCGGTGGTGTATTTCGGCGTGTGGCACGAGTCGCAACCGGCCTGGAAAAACAGGTTTTTACCGGCGATGACCTCTGCCTCGTTAACGCCACGGCGTGCCGGCACAGCGAGGTTACGGCTGTAGAACAGCACCAGACGCAAAATGTTATCGCTGACTTCCGGTTCGCCGTCCGGGCCATTGCCGCTCGGCGCCTGTTTGCAGGCGGTTTGCGCGTCGGTGCAATCATCGAACGGTCTCAGGCTGGTCGTCAGGCCCATATCACCTGAAAACGCGTGAACATTCTGTTGATTGAGATTCGGCTGCCCGGCTTTCCAGCCAAATCGGCCCATGACAGTTTTTTGCAGTTCGTCATTCCAGACCTGGTTTGGCCGGCCATTGATGCCGTTTTTCGCTTTGGCCTGTGCGGCGGCGTTGGCGAGGATGGCTTCTTCGGGGATCGCTTCGAGCAGGCCGAGGCCGATCATCGGTGGGGCGACGCGTGCGGAAAAACGCGTGTCCGGGTGCATCGGGCCGTAGCCGAGTTGAGTGATCTGCAACAGCGGTTTGCGCAGTTCGACTTCGGTGCCGTCCTTGAAGCGCACCGGCACTGGCGTGTAATCGACGCGCACCTTGCCTTCCGGGGTGACGCCGGGGATCGCCATGTCCTGAAACTGCCCGCCATACACCGGCTCCGGCACGATGCCGACCTGCTCGATGAGTTTGGCGTAGGCCGGTGTGTCAGGAATCGACAGGCGCACCAGCATCGACACGGCATTCGACGCACCGGGCGTCGGCGGATGTCCGCGACCGTCCTTGATGTGGCAGTTCTGGCAGGCGTTGGTGTTGAACAGCGGGCCGAGGCCATCGCGGGCGGTGGTGGTCGCCGGGGCGATCACCCACGGATTGCGGAAAAAGCTGTTGCCGACGCTGAAATCGACCCGGCGCGACGGCGGCAGATTGGCCGACGGCAGGGAAAACGCGTTCTGATCAGTCTTGCGCACAGTCGCCGCCCCGCCGGATCGCGCTTCACCGGGCTCAGCCTTGGTGAAACGCGGGGCGTCATCGCAGGCACTCAGGCCCAGGGCCATGAACAGTGCGAACAAGCGAAGAGGCAGCGAGGGCATCAGACATCCTGCGGACGAGCGAAAATAAAGGCGCAAAGTCTAACAGGGCGAGGGGGTTTGAATAAGAGGAATTATCGTTTGCTTGATACAGCGCAAACCTGAAGGCCTATGCAAAACCCCTGTAGGAGCGAGCCTGCTCGCGATAGCGGTGTATCAGTCACCAATTCGTCAACTGACACTTTGCTATCGCGAGCAGGCTCACTCCTACAGGGTTTGGTGGTGTGTACCGATATTGCGAACGCCGCTGTACTGGTGGGAGTTGGCTTGCTCGCGAAGGCGCTGGGTCAGTCAACCCATCTGTATCTGACCCACCGCCTTCGCGAGCAAGCCCGCTCCCACAAGGAATCGTGTGAAGCAGGTATGAAAAAGGCGACCCGAAGGTCGCCTTTTTTGAAGCGGACGTTGTGATCAGAACTCGTGATCAGCGTTGTCCGGGTTCAGGTCGCTGATGCCCAGTTTGCCGGCAGCGGCTTCGATCGAACCGGTCTGTTTGACCAAGGAGGCAATGGCGTCGCGAACGATCTGGTTGCCAGCGGTGTTACCGGCCGCGATCAACTGGTCGTAGTGCTCACCCTTGTTGGCGTGATCAACGATGACCTGCATCTTCGCTTCGGTGGCAGCCAGGTCGGCTTTCAGCGCGGTGTCGGCAGCCGGGTCGGCTTTGACCACCAGCGACGACAGGCTGGCGCCGGTCATCTTGGTGCCGTCAACGCGGGTGTATTCGCCCAGGTAGACGTTACGAATGCCCTTGGCATCGTAGAACTGCGAGTTGTGCGTGTTATCGCTGAAGCAGTCGTGTTCGTCTTCCGGCGAGTTGGCTTCCAGGGAAACCTTCATGCGCTCGCCCGCCAGTTCACCCAGCGACAGGCTGCCCATGCCGAACAACATTTTGCGCAGGCCGCTTTCGCCTGGCTCGGCTTCCAGCGTGGCGCGGTAGTTGTCAGCCACGTTCGGCTTCCAGTTACCGACCATTTCTTCCAGATCGCTGACCAGCAGTTGGGTCACGGCTTTCAGGTAAGCGCGACGACGATCGTTGTGACCGCCAGTGGCGCCAGCGCCCTCGAGGTAGTCGGAAGCAGGACGGTTACCAGCGCCAGGGCCGGTGCCGTTCAAGTCCTGGCCCCACAGCAGGAATTCGATGGCATGGTAGCCGGTGGCAACGTTGGCTTCGGAACCGCCCAGCTCATTGAGGCTGGCGAGTTTTTCCGGGGTGATGTCTTTGACATCGACCTTGTCTTCGCCGACCTGGATTTCAGTGTTGGCGATGATGTTGGCGGTCGCGCCCGGGTTACCCAGTGCGTGCTCGTAGGATTTGTCGACGTAGTCGATCAGACCCTCGTCCAGTGGCCAGGCGTTAACCTGACCTTCCCAATCGTCAATGATGGTGTTGCCGAAGCGGAACACTTCGCTCTGCAGGTAAGGAACGCGAGCAGCGATCCAGGCTTCGCGAGCGGCTTTCAGCGTGTCGGCGTTCGGCTTGGCGAGGAAAGCGTCGACGGCGGTTTGCAGGGTTTTCGCGGTAGATTCGGCATCGCTGTAAACGGCGAAGACCATGTCGGCGTAGTGCGCGACCACAGCCTTGGCGGCGGCTTCGTCGACTTTACCGGCAGCGGCAGGAGCAGCCGCAGGTGCGGTGGTGCTGGCGGCTGGAGTCGGCGTGGCCGGTGCGGCGGCTTTGTCTTTACCTTCGCCGCAACCGGCGAGGGAAATAGCGATGGCCAGCAGACTGGCGGTAGCCAGAGGCATACGAATCATGGCGAACATCCTGCTTCGGTGGTTTATGGGACAGGCGCGGGGGTGCGCAAAACTGCGACATAATGCAAATCTTTCGCATTATGTGTAAAGGGTTGTGGCTGGAAATATTTCTTATTTACGCTGGGATTGGTGCAGATCAAAAGATCGCAGCCTGCGGCAGCTCCTACAGGGGAAAGCATTGCAAATGTAGGAGCTGCCGCAGGCTGCGATCTTTGCTTTTATAAAATGGCCGCGTTACTGCGCTGCGCCTGTTTGAGGTAAACGCTCAACTCACGCGCCGGCAGCGGCTTGCTGTAGAAGTAACCCTGACCTTCGTGGCAGCCTTCGGAAATGATGTAGCTTTCCTGTTCAGCGGTTTCCACGCCCTCGGCAATCACCTGCATGCCAAGGCTTTTGCCCAGTTGAATGATCGCGCGAACGATGGTCGCATCGTCGTCGTCATCAAGCAGATCCTGGACGAAGCTCTTGTCGATCTTGATCTTGTCCAGCGGCAGACTTTTCAGATAACTCAGTGATGAATAACCGGTACCGAAGTCGTCGATGGCGATCAGCGCACCGGAACGGCGCAGGCTCAACAAGTGTTGCGCAGCAGTGCTGATGTCTTCCATCAGGCCAGTTTCGGTGACTTCCAGTTCCAGGCTGCGCGGCGGCAAGCGGTACATCTGCAGCAGGTTGTTGACCACGCGCGGCAGCTCGGCGTGGTGCAATTGCACGGTGGACAGGTTCACCGCCATGCGCAGGTCGGCGAAACCCTGATCGTGCCAGTCGCGCAATTGCTTGCAGGCCTGATCCAGCACCCACTCGCCAATCGCGATGATCGTGCCGTTCTGTTCCGCCAGTGGAATAAACAGATCCGGCGGTACCAGACCGTGTTCCGGATGTTGCCAGCGAATCAGCGCTTCGACACCGACCACGCGGTGATCGCGGTAGCTGATCTGCGGCTGATAGACGAGGTAGAACTGATCGCGCAGCAAGGCATCGCGCAGGTCTTTTTCCAGCTCGCGGCGACGGCGCATCTCGCTGTCGACGCTGGCGATGTAGAACTGATAACGGTTGCGCGAGCGGGTCTTGGCCAGGGTCATGGTCTGCTCGGCTTTCTGCAACAGCTTTTCGGTGCTGTCGCCATCCTCCGGAAACAGCGTGATGCCGATGGTCGCGCGCAGACGGATTTCCTGATGATCGAGGGCAAACGCCGCTTCCAGATCATCCAGAATGCTTTGCGCCAGTTCCGCCGCTTCGTAAGGCTGTTCGATATCGGCCTGCACCAGTGCGAACTGGTCGCCACCCAGACGGGCGAGGGCGCCGAGGCGGCCGCTGTGGGCGCGCAAGCGATCGGCCAGCGCCAGCAGCAGTTGGTCGCCGGTCTGGTAGCTGAATTGTTCGTTGATGCCTTTGAAATCGTCCAGTCCTACACACAGCACCGCAACGCGGCGTTGCAGCTTGCCGGCGTCGACCAGGATTTTGTCCAGTTGCTGCTGCAATTGCTGACGGTTCGGCAAACCCGTGAGGAAGTCGTACTGGGCCATGCGCAGCAGGCTGTTTTCCGCTTCGTGGCGCAGATGGGTGTTGCGTTCGATCGATTCAAGTAACTGGTTAGCGGTGTTGATCCAGAGGCCCAGCTCGTTTTTCTCGTGGCCCTTGAGCTGCGGAATCTTGTGTTCGCTGGGGCGATCGGGGTTGATCTCGGTGAGGTGCTCGATGATCCGCGACAGCGGTTTGGTCAGCAGCCAGTGATAGACCAGATACAGCACCAGACCCATGGCCAGTGCGCGCAATACGCCGGAGATGAAAATGATCACCGAGCTGACGATAAAACCTTCGCCATAGGTGGCGGTGTCGAGGGTGATGCTCAAGTCGCCGTAATACTCGCTATAGGGCCCGCGCCCCACCAGTTGCGTGGTGAAGGTGCGTTCCTGACCGAGGATCAGGTCGGTCAGCCAACGGCTGTTGGAATGCTGCAAGTCGCGGGATTTCTGCGCGAGCATGGCTTCGTTGGGATGACCGATGGAGGCCTGGCGCACGGCGTCGTCCTGGAACAGGCCCTCGATCACCTGCATGCCCATCTCCCGATCGAGGCTGTAAACCGCCTGGGTCGAGGGGTCGCGGAACATGTCGAGGATGCGTTCGGCGTCGCCGGCAACCGCTTGACGTGTTTTATAGGCATCGAAAACGATCTGCGCGCAGCTCAAGACCACGCCGACGATCAATGCCGACAGGAGCACGACCCGGAGCAACTTCACCGACAAGCTGTTCTTGAGTTCCAGCTTCAAAGGGTTATTCCTTAATCCGTGCGGGTAGCGTCAAGTTGCCATGAGTATTGGCAATCCCGTGTTGGCAGTCAAAGGGACAATCAGGCCCCGAATGAATTACCCGTGGCGTTGGCCGAAATGCTGCTCTGTGGCGTCTTCGCCCGATTAGTACTGTGTCGGTTGTATTGGCCCTCAACTTGAGCGCTGTCTGACAATTTTTCCTTTGATTGATGTTAGCCCTCTGCGCCACGGCAGCAAGCGGCGTGAGGCTGCATTTTCTGTGGGAGAAACGCCATTTTCACGTAGGAGCTGCCGAAGGCTGCGATCTTTTGATCTGAAATACCATCCGGCCAATGAGTCGCGGTCATCAAGGGCTCGATTTCCCCAAAGTTCAGCGAGTCTCTCCCGCCAAGGAAAAGTCGGAATTTCCCTACGCACAATGCGGAATCGGCCTGCATCCGTGCTTGAGTTCGCTCGTCAAAGTCCGCTGTTTTGCAGAACAGTGCACGGACGTGACCAGACTTATCCCTCAACGCGAACTCCACGGCCAGCAGGTACTCGACACCCATCAAGCCATGGACATCTTTCGAGAGGCACTCAACCGCCCAGATGAATTGCCGGGCTTCGACAATCTGCTCAATGCAATGAATCTCAATCATTCCAATTACCTGCAAGGCGCCAACCAGAGAAAACTCGGCGAAGCCGTCAGTAATGGTGAGTGGGTTGTGGTGAAACCACGTGTTGTCGCGAATAACAGCGGTGCTTCCTGGAACGCCTTCAAACCCAAATCAGAACCACCATCCGCCGAGCATCTGGTGGAAGACCACGCCTACACCTTGCCGCCACCGGCTGAGTCGGGCTTTCACATTGTCCAGAAGCCCATGAGCCGCGAAGCGCTGGAGCGAGCGCTGTATGAAACGACGCCTGGCGATGCATTGCGCCGCGAGTTCCGTTCGCTAAACCGTCATTTAAGTGAACAGGTCAAACCGGGGCAAATGGTCATCTTCAGTGACTCGCGCAACTACATGTGCCGACGCGAAGAGGCGCAGATGATGGCGGCAGCGGAGAAGGTGAATGAAGCGCTGAAGGATCTGACGGATGAAGAAGCTTCTTTCATGGTTGAGCATCATCAGGTGATTGAGCCGTTTTTGGGTGTTTCTTCCGGAGCATTGGGCGTTGCATCGTTCATGGTGGGGCAGCACATGGAAACGCTCAATAACACGCTTAAAGAACTGGAGCGCTTACACATCGAGCAATACCGCCAGCATGGCAATCTCAACTCCCCGGAGTTTTTTGCACAACGTAAAAGGTTGATGAAGAAGCTTGATGCCGGTTTGGGGCCGTTGGTTCGCAAGATGACAGGTATCCCGGATCACCCCAAACTTAAACGTGCTTTAGGGATATCTTCGCGAAGAATTGTGCACAACTGGAACAAGGCAGGCGCACCGAATCAATTGCCGGGATATGCGACGCATATTGAGGGCGTGGCGCGATCCTCTAAGTACATAAAGGCAGGCGGTTATTTGGCAATTGGATTGGGTGCGACCTCAGCGGCGATGAAGATACACGAAGCATGCCGTACCGGACGCGAAGAGGAATGCCGTCAGGCGAAGTTCGTCGAAGGTTCTAAGCTGTCAGGAAATGTTGTGGGGGGAATGATGGCAACAAGACTGGCGCCAATCGCACCAATGACATGTATTGCTCTTGGAGTGGGCACAGCGGGTGCAGGAGGGCTGGTTTGCATGTTGGTTGTAAGTGGGATGCTTGCAGCGCAAATGGGGGATAGCGGTGGTCAGTTTGGTGAATTCGTCGGTGAAAAGTTGTATGAGGTGAGTCAATAATGAGCCTCGATCAATTTATTGGCTTATCTGGGGTTCCCCTATTTGTATTATTTCTTCTGAACTATTGCTTTTCAGCTTATGTGGCGACCTACAAGCTGGAAGAAATTCAGAGCCATTTCTCGAACTCTCGTTTCGTCGCATCGCATCGGGGCCAAAAAAACACTCCGATGGTCTTCAAGGTGGGGAATCTTGAGGTTGTATACGCCCTTTTGGTTTTAAAATTTTTCCGAAAGATGGATCCTGAGTCCATCGAGGAGGTAATTAATTTTCCAAAGAAATTGCGACCTTGGGTGATCATTCCCGGCCACATCAATGCAGTCTGCCTTGTATGGTTTTTTGCGATTTTGGTATGGGTCAATATCAAAGGTTATCTGTGAGCGCGCAGTGCTGATCGCCCCACATTTTGATCTCGTCTATCTCTATTCATGGGCCGTGGTACTTCTGCTTTTCTTCCTCAGCGGGGCATTCGTGTTGTTCGCCGCCTATTTCCGGCTTGATCAGATGGAAGACCATTTCATTGCCTCCCACGTTGTGGGCATTAATAGCAGAATATTGGGAAACGGCCCATTTGGACGAATGAGACGAGTCAGAGAAATAGGGGCATTGACGGGCCGTTTGACCCATTCAAATGCTGGATCCGCATGCAGTCATGGAAGCAGAACTTATCCCGGAGCATCTGAAAAAGTGGGTGAGAATTCAGACTACCTCTTCCAGCTGAGTGTGATCGGTGGCGGGTTACTCTTGCTTTGGTTGAGTACTGGTTGGATATGCGTGACTCTTTCCAGACCAGCGAGTGATCTGCAATTAATCGGTGTTGCCGGGTTAATTGCCTGTTTTTCCTTGGGCCTGATCGCTGTATTTGCAAAAGTATGGATCAGCTTTTTCAGACTGGCGCAGCTTGAGTCTCTCCTGAAAACATCGTACTTCGTCGCTCGCAATCAACGAGTGTTGGGAAACGGCGTCTACGGTCGCTACTGTCGTTTGTCTCACATTTCACAGATGCTTTTAATCGACGATGATTTTTTGTCAAAAAGTGATCCCTATGCGATGGATGAGATCGCTGCTTTCCCCTCGCATCTACGACGCCTGGTTGTTATTCCTGCGCAAATAATTGCTTATTCTTTTCTTGGATTTTTGGTCATCCACCTCGGTGGGAAAACTTTTGGAGTATTTGCCTGATACTGCTGCCGCAAATCACAGGCATAAAAAAACCCGGCAAAAGCCGGGTTTTTTGACTGGCGCGCAGCTTAAGCGGTGAAGGTTTTGCCTTCGAACTGCTCAGCAACGAACTTCCAGTTGACCAGGTTCCAGAACGCTTCGACATATTTAGGACGAACGTTGCGGTAGTCGATGTAGTAAGCGTGTTCCCACACGTCGCAGGTCAGCAGCGGGGTGTCGCCGCTGGTCAGCGGGTTGCCGGCGCCGATGGTGCTGGCCAGAGCCAGGGAACCGTCAGCCTTTTTCACCAGCCAGCCCCAGCCGGAACCGAAGGTGCCGATCGAGGTTTTGCTGAACTCTTCTTTGAACTTGTCGAACGAACCGAACGAAGCGTTGATGGCTTCAGCCAGCGCGCCGGTTGGTTGACCGCCGGCGTTTGGCGCCAGGCAGTTCCAGTAGAAAGTGTGGTTCCAGACCTGAGCGGCGTTGTTGAAGATACCGCCCGAGGAAGTCTTGACGATTTCTTCCAGGGTCTTGCCTTCGAACTCGGTGCCTGGCACCAGGTTGTTCAGGTTCACGACGTAGGTGTTGTGGTGCTTGTCGTGGTGGTATTCCAGGGTTTCCTTGGAAATGTGCGGCTGCAGGGCATCGTGTGCGTAAGGCAGCGGCGGCAATTCGAAAGCCATGATGATTCTCCTAATCAGGTCTGTTGCGGTGAGCGCAAGGCCGATCACGGGCGGCCAGAAATGCACCGGCGAGTTTTTACTCTTTGCGGCGCAGGGGTTGGATCATAGCACCGGGGTTGCGCCATAACCACGCAACAACTGTGTGGGATAGAGGTTCCAGAGCCTTTTGGAATAAATCAGCTGGCGATAATTAATTGCCCGGCCACGGTGAACATCATCAACGCCACCACCAGATCGAGAATTCGCCACGTGCTCGGCCGTGCCAACCACGGTGCCAGCCAGGCCGCGCCGAGCGCCAAGGTGAAAAACCACAACAGCGAAGCACTCGCAGCACCGACCACATAAGCGCCTGGCACCGATTGCTGCGCGCCCAGCGAACCGATCAGTAAAACCGTATCCAGATAAACGTGCGGGTTGAGCAACGTCACCGCCAACGCGCTGAGCATCACCGCACGCAGCGAACGCACGGTCTGATTCTCGCCCTGATTCAGGCTCTGTTTCGAGCACGCCCGGCGCAGCGCCTGGCTGCCGTACCAGATCAGAAACGTCGCGCCGCCCCAGCGAGCGATCGCCAGCAGCGTCGGGTTCTGCGCCAGAATCGTCGCCAGCCCGAACACCCCGGCGGCGACCAGCAGCGCATCGCACACCACGCACAATGCCGCCACTGGCAAGTGATGCTCGCGACGCAGGCTCTGCGCCAATACAAACGCGTTCTGCGTGCCGATCGCCATGATCAGCCCGAACGCCACCAGCAGGCCGTTCACATAGCTTTGCCACATAACAGTTACTCCGCGTTGGCTGCCAAGTCGCGCAGGACCTGCATCGCGCGTTCGGCGTCGGCCTGACCGACAAACAAATGATCGTGGTAGTAGCCGGCGATCACGTTGCAACTGATCCCGGCCTTGCCCAATGCCGTGGCAAACGCGGCGGTGAGTCCGACGGCTTCCAGCGCTGAATGCACGTTGAGGGTGATCCACGCGGCGACGTAGTCGAAGCTGAAACCAGCCTGTTCAGCGTGGGAACGTTCGAGAATCACCGTCAGACCTTCCTGCTCGCGGAAGCTGCCGACGGTCTCCAGACCTTCCGGCAATTTGTTGTCGCGCAGGGTGCAGAACACGTATTCGCCGGCGTTGAGTTGCGGGCTCATGCTGCGCAACAAGGTTGTGAGAGAGGTTTCGCCAGCCATTGAAGTGTTCCTTGATAAAGAGTGCTTGCTGGCTATTCTCCGGCCGAAACCTGTATAAGAAAAACCAATAGTGCTGATCGCTCATTAGGAAAACTGATGTTCGACTACAAATTGCTGTCTGCTCTGGCCGCCGTGGTCGAGCAAGCCGGATTCGAACGCGCCGCGCAGATTCTCGGGTTGTCGCAATCGGCGATCTCGCAACGAATCAAACTGCTGGAGGCGCGGGTCGGCCAGCCGGTGCTGGTGCGCGGCACGCCGCCGTCGCCCACGGAAATCGGCCGGCGTTTGCTCAACCATGTGCAGCAGGTGCGTTTGCTTGAGCGCGACCTGCAAACCCTCGTCCCGGCCTTGGACGAAGAGGGCTTGCCGGAGCGCCTGCGCATTGCGCTGAACGCCGACAGCCTCGCGACGTGGTGGGCGCAGGCAGTCGGCGATTTCTGCGCCGAGCAACATTTATTGCTGGATCTGATCGTCGAAGACCAGACCGTCGGCCTCAAACGCATGCGTGCCGGTGAAGTGGCCGCGTGCTTGTGCGCCAGCGAACGACCGGTGGCGGGTGCGCGTAGCGTGTTGCTCGGCGCGATGCGTTATCGCGCGCTGGCCAGCCCGGCGTTTATCGAGCGGCATTTCCCCGATGGCGTGCGCGCCGAGCAACTGCCGCGCACCCCGGCGCTGGTGTTCGGCCCGGACGATTTTCTTCAGCATCGCTATTTGGCGTCGCTGGGTGTCGACGGCGGATTCGAGCACCATTTGTGTCCGTCTTCGGAAGGTTTTATCCGTCTGACCGAAGCCGGTTTGGGCTGGGGACTGGTGCCGGAACTGCAAGTGCGCGAGCAACTGCAACGCGGCGAATTGCGCGAACTGTTGCCAGATAAACCGATCGACGTGCCGCTGTACTGGCATCATTGGCGCAATGGCGGTCAGTTGCTCGGCTTACTGACCGAGCAATTGGTGCGCGCTTCAGCACAATGGCTAGTGCCTTGGAAACAGCTGTAAGCGTCAAGCTGCAAGCGGCAAGTTGTGGGCTTGCGCACCGTTTTTACTTGTAGCGCGAAGCTTGACGCTCGCAGCTGCTTTTCTGTTGGAGTTGTGCATGAAAATTCTGGTCACCGGCGCAAGCGGCTTCATTGGCGGACGCTTTGCGCGTTTCGCTCTGGAGCAGGGCCTGGACGTACGGGTCAACGGGCGCCGGGCCGAAAGCGTCGAGCATCTGGTACGCCGTGGCGCCGAGTTTGTGCCCGGCGATCTTAGCGATGCCGAGCTGGCGCGCGAACTCTGCAGCGATGTCGAAGCCGTGGTGCATTGCGCCGGGGCCGTCGGGCTGTGGGGGCGCTATCAGGACTTTCATCAGGGCAACGTGCAGGTCACAGAAAACATCGTCGAAGCTTGCCTGAAGCAGCGCGTCCGGCGGCTGGTGCACTTGTCGTCGCCGTCGATCTATTTCGACGGCCGCGACCACCTCAACCTGACCGAAGAGCAAGTGCCCAAGCGCTTCAAACATCACTACGCCGCGACCAAGTATCTGGCCGAACAAAAGGTTTTTGGCGCTCAGGAATTTGGGCTGGAAACCATCGCCCTGCGCCCGCGTTTCGTCACCGGCGCCGGCGACATGAGCATCTTCCCGCGCCTGCTGAATATGCAGCGCAAGGGCCGTCTGGCGATCATCGGCAACGGCCTGAATAAAGTCGATTTCACCAGTATGCAGAACCTCAACGAAGCGATGCTCAGCAGTCTGCTCGCCGCCGGTTCGGCGCTAGGCAAGGCCTACAACATCAGTAACGGTGCGCCGGTGCCGTTGTGGGATGTGGTCAATTACGTGATGCGCAAGATGGAAGTCCCACAGGTCAGCAAGTACCGTTCCTACGGGCTGGCCTACAGCGTCGCGGCGCTGAATGAAGGCGCGTGCAAACTCTGGCCCGGGCGTCCGGAGCCAACGCTGTCGCGGTTGGGCATGCAGGTGATGAAGAAAAATTTCACCCTCGACATCAGCCGCGCGCGGCATTATCTGGACTACGATCCGCAAGTCAGCCTGTGGACGGCGCTCGATGAGTTCTGCGGCTGGTGGAAAGCCCAGGACATTCGTTGAGCTCACTTGGTCGGCCAGCACTGAACCGCGCCCTCGGTCGAGGGTCAATGCCTGCGGCTGAGCGGGTTATACTTCGCAGCATTTAGCCATCACCGCGTTTTACAAAGGTTGCCTCAATGTCCATGCGTAATGATGCCCACGACGATTTCGATGATGTGCCGAGCCTGCGTGCCGACACCTTCGACGACGATGACATTCCGACCACCGCCCGCACCACCGTGCATTCGCGCACAGCGCCAGTGGTCAAGGTCAAAGCCGCCAGCACCGGGCCGCTCTGGGCTTTGGTCGGCGCGTTGTTTTTTGCCTTCATCGGTCTGGCCTGGTGGAGTTTTCAGCAGATTTCCTTGATGGAGCAGCAACTGGTCGCGACTCAGGAAAGCTTCGCGCGGATCAGTGAAGAAGCGGCGGGGCGCTTGCAGGATATTTCCGGCAAAGTCGTCGCCAGCCAGAGCAACGTCACCAGCGACAGCGAAGCCTTGAAGTTGCAGATCAAGCAACTCGAAGAAAAGCTGCTCGATCAGAACAAACAGCAGCAAGGCGTCGCGGGGCAGGCCAGTGATCTGGACAAGCGTCTGGCGCAGATGACCGCGCAGACCACCGAACAGCAGAACGCCAATACCCAGTTGCAGGCGCAGGTCAAAGCCTTGAGCGCAGAACTGGCGACGCTGAAAAGCACCCCGGCGGACACCAGCAAGGTCGATACGCAGTTGAAGGCCTTCGATGCGCAGTTCAAGAGCTTCAGCGCTGATATCGCGGCGTTGAAGAAGCAAGGCAATCCGAGCGCGGCGATCGAGCGTCTGGAGCAGGACATCGTTGTGCTGAAGAGCGAGCAGGACAATCGCCCGGCAGCGCCACAGGGCGGCGGCAACACCGCCGAGTTCGACGCGTTCCGCGGGCAGATGACCCGCACCATCAACACCTTGCAGGCGCAGATCCAGAACTTGCAGCAGCAGATCAATTCCCGGCCATAACTCAGATCACTTAATGCGGGGAGCCTTTGTGGTGAGGGGATGAATCCCCTCACCACAGAAATCTCCTTTGTCACAGGAAGATGCGGCAATCTCTCGATTCATCTTCAACCTCCGTCTAACGCCAACCCGTCTACGCTCTTGAAACACCAACAAGAACGAGGGATGCGTCATGGGGTTTGTGCAAAAATTCGCCTGGCTCTGTTTGCTGGTATTGGCCGGGTTCGGTCAGGCCAGCGCCGCGACCGCCGCAAAAGATGACAGTCAGGCGGCCATCGCCCTGCTGGAAAAAGCGCTCGCTTACTACCACGACAACGGCGACAAGGCCTTCGCGGCCTTCAGTCGTCAGGGCGAGTTTGTCGACAAAGATCGCTACGTGTTTGTGGTCGACACCAAAGGCGTGATGCTCGCCAGCGGTGGGCCGTCGTCAGCGCTGATTGGCCGTGATGTCAGCGAAGTGCTCGGGCCGGATTTGCAGAAAGCTTTCAAACAGGCGTTGCTGGTGCCGGAAGGCAATGGCATTCAGCAAGCCGAATACCGCTGGCAGAATTGGTCTGACGGCAAGGTCGAGCGCAAGCACGTGTTCTATCAGCGCATCGGTCAGCGGATTCTGGCGGTCGGTTATTACCTGCCGCGCGCCTCCGCAGAACAAGCCAAAGCCCTGCTGGATAAAGCCGCGACGGATCTGAGCAAAGACGAGAAGGGCACGCTGACGGCGATCAACTCGCTCAAGGGCGGATATTTGCAGGATGACTTGTATGTGTTTGTGGTCGATCTGAATACCCAGCGCTACGTTGCCCACGGCACCAATCTGCGGCTGATCAATACCGACTTCGGCAAGGTCAAGGATCCGGAGGGCAAACCGGTGGGCGAGCCGATTCTGGCGCTGATCGGCAAGCAGGATGAAGGCGAGTATGAGTACCGCTGGAAAAACCCGGTGACCGGCAAGATCGAGGATAAGCATGCCTACCTGAAAAAGGTCGGGCATTTCCTCGTCGCGGTCGGTTACTACAGCCCTTAAGTGAGCGCTGCTTCACCTGTGGGAGCGGGCTTGCTCGCGAAGGCGTCGTGTCAGACAACATCATCGTTGAATGACATACCGCTTTCGCGAGCAAGCCCGCTCCCACAAGGGGACAGTGTCACGGCAATTATTTTGCGCCGTGCTCACGCCCGCGCAGCAGGTTGTTCGGCATGGCAATCGCCGCCGCCAATCCAAGCAACGACACCGCCGCACTCACCCACAACAAATGCCGGAACGTCACCAGCAACTCTGCGCGCAAGGCATTCTGCGCATCCCCCGGTGCCGCGTTGAGACCGTCCAGCAAGACATTCCCGGAGTGCCCCTCGCTCATCAACGAACTGCTCGCCAAATGAGCGAAACTGGAATCCTGCAACAACGCCAACAGCAGCGCCGACATCAACGCCACACCCACCGCCCCGCCCAGCGAGCGGAACAGGTTGGTGGTGCTGGTGGCCACGCCGATGTCGCGTTGTTCTACCGAGTTCTGCGTGCCGACCAGCGAGGTCGGGAACTGCATGCCGCTGGCGATCCCGCAGAGCAACATGAACAATCCACTGATCAATGTGGCTTCAGGTGGACTGAAGGCCATGCCCAGCACGGCAATCGGCATCAGAATCGCGCCGGTCAGAATTTGCGGTTTGTAGCGCCCGGTCACCGATGTGCGGCGACCGGCGAAATACGCACCGATCGGCAGACCCATCGCCAGCGGCAGCAAGTGCAACGCGGCACTGTCCGCGCCGGCGCCGGTGACGCTTTGAAAGCGCAACGGCATCAGCACGATCAAGGAAATCGCCTGGAAACTGGTGAAGAAAATCGTGCACCAGCACAGCAGCGCATTGCGGTTGGCGAACAGATGCATCGGCAGCAACGGCTCTCGTGCCCGACGTTCGTGCCAGACGAAAATCGCCAGCACCACTACCGCGCAGGCAAACAACCCGAGCACTTCAGCGCTGCGCCACGCATGACCCTGACCCACCTGAGTGATGCCCAACAGCAGCGCGGTCAGGCCGATGATCATCAGCACGGTGCCGACATAATCGATGATCGGTTTGCGTTGCGGAATCGGCAGCCCGCGCAAGTTGCGGTGCGCGACCCAGTAAGCGCCAAGCCCCAACGGCAGGTTGATCAGAAACACCCAACGCCACGACAGGTATTCGGTCATGTAGCCGCCAAGCACCGGCCCGGCAACGCTGGCCACCGCGTACATGCTGCTGAAATAACCCTGATAACGTCCGCGTTCGCGCGGCGGGACGATGTCGCCGATGATCGCCTGACTCACCGAAATCATCCCGCCGGCGCCGATGCCCTGAAGGATCCGCGCCAGCACCAGTTGCTCCATGCTTTGCGCCATGCCGCAGAACAGCGAGGCCAGGGTGAACAGGCCCATGCCGAACAGCATCAGTTTGCGTCGCCCGTACAGATCGCCGAGCTTGCCGTAGATCGGCACCGCCACAGTCATCGCCACCATGTACCCGGAAATCACCCAGGCCAGCAGGCTGACGTCTTTGAATTGGGCGGAGATGGCCGGCATCGACACGGCGACGATAGTCTGATCCAGCGCACCGAGAAAGATCGCCATCATCAGCGCCACCAGCACGCTGCGAATGGCCGGTTTGGGCGTTTCGGGGTGATTAAGATTGGTCACGGGCAAAACCTGCGGGCAGTGAGAGTCCCGCAGTTCGTCAGGCGAGCGGGGATGCTCGCCAGTGTAAGTCGGTAGGAAGCTATTCGATAGCCTCATAAGGAAGTCCGACGTAATTTTCTGCAATAGTTTTTCGGCCCGCTTCTGAACTGACAAAGTAGTCCAGTTCGGAGGCACTGATGCGCTGACTGAACGCATCGTGATCATCAAAACGGTGCAGCATCGAAGTCATCCACCAGGAAAACCGCTCGGCTTTCCACACGCGGCGCAGGCAGATCTCCGAGTATTTCTCCAGCAGGTCGTTACGCCCCTCGCGGTAAACCTTCAGCAGAATATTGAACAGCGTGCTGACATCGCTCGCCGCCAGATTCAGACCTTTGGCGCCGGTGGGCGGGACGATGTGCGCGGCGTCGCCGACCAGGAACATCCGCCCGTACTGCATTGGTTCAACGACAAAACTGCGCAGCGGCGCGATGCTTTTTTCGATCGAAGGGCCGGTGACCAGTTTCTCGGCCAATGCAACTGGCAGGCGGTTTTTCAGTTCATCCCAGAAGCGCTGGTCGCTCCAGTCAGCGACGTTTTCTTCTGCCGGCACCTGCAAGTAGTAACGCGTGCGCGTCGCCGAACGCATGCTGCACAAGGCAAAACCGCGCTCGTGGCGGGCGTAGACCAACTCGTCATGCACCGGCGGCGTGTCGGCGAGAATGCCCAGCCAGCCAAACGGATAAACCCGCTCGAACACTTTCAGGCAATCCTCAGGAATCGACTGCCGCGCCACGCCATGGAAGCCATCGCAGCCGGCGATGTAATCGCAATCGACGCGCCAGGTTTCTCCGTCCTTTTCGAAGGTGACAAAAGCTTCGTCGCTTTTCATGCCGTGGGGAACGACATTGCTCGCTGAATAAATTGTCTGCGCGCCAGCCTCCCGACGAGCGGCCATCAGGTCGCGAGTGACTTCGGTCTGGCCGTAGATCATTACGGTCTTGCCGCCGGTCAACGCGTGCAGATCGATGTGCACCTGACGCCCGTCGAGCGCCAGTTCGAAGCCGCCGTGAACCAGCCCTTCAGCGTCCATGCGCTGACTCACCCCAGCCTGACGCAACAGCTCTACCATGCCTTGTTCAAGCACGCCGGCGCGGATGCGGCCGAGCACATAATCGGGTGTCTGGCGTTCGAGGATGAGGGTGTCGATGCCGGCGTTGTGCAGCAACTGGCCGAGGAGCAAACCGGACGGGCCGGCGCCGATGATGGCAACTTGGGTTTTCAGCGTTTTCATTGTTTTTATGACTCGCAAGCTTCGCGCGACAATCGCCGCTGATTTATTTTTATGGATCGAGTGCTTGCATTTTTCCCTTGCGGGTCTGTCAATTGAAGGTGAAAACTGAGCCGATACCTGTACATTCTGCCAATCGGTGCGATTATCGCCCGCAAACCTCGAGGCCTGGATTGAAGTGATGAACAAGCCTGACCTGCCTTCGATTCCAGTGTTCAAGCTCTACGGTGAAAGCCTGGATTGGCCGACCCCTGACTTGCTGCACTGTGAAACCATTTCCTCCCGCAGTCGCGAACATCAATGGGAAATCAAACCCCACCGCCACGCCGATTTGTGCCAGTTACTCTTCGTTTTCAAAGGTCAGGCAGAGCTTGAAATCGAAGGCCATCGCACGCAGTTGCAGACCCCGGCAATCCAGGTTCTGCCGCCGTTATCGGTGCATGGCTTTCGTTTTTCCGAGGACGTTGAAGGCTTTATCGTCACCCTCGCCACACCGCTGATCAACCATTTGCAGGCGCAACTGGGCGACTCGGTGCACGCATTGGCGCAGACCGAGAATTATCCGGCGGGCAAGGACGGCGACTACCTCAACAGCTTGTTCACCGCATTGCAGGCCGAGTACAACGGCCATCAACCGGCGCGGGAAATGCTCATGCATTCGCTGGTCAGCGTGATCATGGTCTGGGTCAGTCGCCAGGCAATCGTGCGGCATAACGCGAGTCAACGGCCGCAGCGTCAACGCGAATACCTGAACGGGTTTATTCAGTTGGTGGAAGAGACTTACCGCCAGCACGTGAAGGTCGAGGATCTGGCGCATCGGCTGGGGATCTCGGTGTCGCACCTTAATGGCACGTGCCGTGAACTGGCGGGGCAACCGGCGTTGCAGATCATGCACGAACGTCAATTGCTGGAAGCCAAGCGCTTGCTGACGTACACCAGCATGACCATTTATGAGATGTCGGAGTTGTTGGGGTTCTCTGATCCAACCAACTTCACGCGCCTGTTCCGGCGCCGGGTGGGCATATCGCCAAAGGCCTTCCGCGATCGCTTGAAGACCGAACAGTAAACCGAAATCACCACAACCCCCTGTGGGAGTGAGCCTGCTCGCGATAGCGGTGTATCAGTCAAAATTTATCTGAATGACACACCGCTATCGCGAGCAGGCTCACTCCTACAAAGTCAGCGCAAGGCGTTCAGCGACGCATTGTGCGGAATGCAGCGCTCGAAATTGCAGCTCGCGTATTCACGCGGCAGCTGTCGCAACTGCTCGACCCGCCAGGCCGCGGTGCCGTACAGCGCCAGCGTGGCAGCGCAGGTGATGAAAATCGCGGCGTACCTTCTTGTTTTGATGTTCATGGCGTTCACCTCTGAACGAAATACCCTGCGGTATTACTTTCAGCATAGAACAAGATCAAAAGATCGCAGCCTGCAGCAGCTCCTACATGGATCCGTGTAGGAGCTGCCGCAGGCTGCGATCTTTTGACTTTTAAAATCCCACGTCCCAAGCAGGGTTCTCGGGGAATCGCTGCACCAGGAAATCCAGCATGCTGCGCAGCGCCGCCGGCATGTGTTTGCGCGAGGCGTACACCGCGTAGATGTTCATCTGGCGTGGTTCGGCGTGGGGCAGCAGGCGTACCAGTTCGCCGCTGTGAACATGCACGCCGGCCTGATACGTCGGCAGCATCGCCACCCCGGCGCCGGCCAGCGTTGCGCGCAATAACGTGCTGGCCTCGTTGGCGCTGATATTGCCCTGCACCGGCACCGACACCGGTTCGCCATCCTCGTCGAAATGCCACAGGCTCTTGCCGAAATACGAGTGCGTCAGGCAGTTGTGGCGGCTCAGGTCTTCCACCCGTAAAGGCATCGGCTGTTCTTGCAGATAAGCCGGCGCCGCGCACACCACCGAACGGCACACAGTCAGGCGTCGAGCGATCAGGTTGGGATCGAGATCGTTGCTGGTGCGAATCGCCAGGTCGATGCGTTCATCCACCAGGTTCACCGTGCGATCAAGCATCTGCAAATCGATGCTCACCCCCGGATAACGTTTGACGTACGCGGCCATCGCATCGGCCAGTTGCGCCTGACCGAACGAGGTGCTGACGCTGATTCGCAGCAAACCGCGCGGCGCGTCATGGGGTTCGCTGACGGCGGCCTGCATGTCGCTCGACAACTCAATCATCTGTCGGCAGCGCGGGAGGATTTCACTGCCGGCCGCGGTCAGACTCAACTTGCGCGTAGTGCGGTGCATCAGGCGCGCGCCGACCCAATCTTCGAGCTCCGCCAGGTAGCGTGAAACCACCGGCCGCGAGAGATCCAGATGATCCGCAGCGGCCGACTGGCTACCGAGATCCACCACCGTGACGAACACCCGCATTGCCTGGAGACGATCCATGATTTGCCCGCTTTCAGAAACAAACTATGTCCCAGCATCGCATTTTTTGTACTGAGTCTGGCAACTAAGCTCTGTTCCATCGCCAAGCAAGGCATTCGAACACCGGAGCAACAGATGATCGGCTTCACCACCCTCAAACGCGTTCTACTCGCCACCGCCTCGCTGGGTTTCGCTGCGCATGCCGCGGCCGCCAACCTGACGCTGGATGTTTACAACCCCGGCGCCAATGCGATTTTCCCGGTGACCTCGGTGCTGGTCAGCGGCGAGAAAGACGCGATCCTCGTCGACGCACAGTTCGGCAAATCCCAGGCCGAACAAGTGGTAGAAAAGATCCGCGCCAGCGGCAAACAACTGACCACCATCTACATCAGCCACGGCGACCCGGATTACTACTTCGGCCTCGACACCCTGACCAAGGCGTTCCCGAATGCCAAGGTGCTGGCCTCGCAACCGACCGTCGATCACATCAATAAAACCGTCGTCGGCAAACTCGCGTTCTGGGGGCCGAAAATGGGCGCCGACGTGCCAGCGAAAACCATCGTGCCGAGCGTGCTAAAGGGCGATAGCCTGATGCTTGAAGGGCAGAAGTTGCAGGTGGTCGGGCTTGACGGCAAGCAGCCGGATCGCAGTTTCGTGTGGATTCCGTCGCTCAAGGCAGTGGTCGGTGGCGTCGTGGTGGCCGAGAACATTCACGTGTGGATGGCCGATACGCAGACCGCGCAATCTCATGCGGATTGGCTGGAAACGCTGCAGTCGATTGAAACGCTGAAGCCGACAACCGTGGTGCCGGGTCACTATTTGGGTGAGAGCAGCCGCTCGCTGGCCAGCGTGAAATTTACTGCCGACTACATTAAAGCTTTCGATGAAGAAACGGCGAAGGCCAAGGATTCTGCTGCGCTGATCGCCGCGATGAAAAAGCGCTACCCGACGCTGGGCGAAGAGAGCTCGCTGGAGCTGAGCGCGAAAGTCGCGAAGGGCGAGATGACGTGGTAATGCGCTTCATTCAATCTGAATACTGAGGTCTCAGGGATTTAGCACTGCTTTTTGTGGCGAGGGGATTTATCCCCGCTGGAGTGCGAAGCGCTCCCCTGCATTTTTGTCAGTTACACCGAGTTATCAGGATTTACGACTGCTGCGCAGCCGAGCGGGGATAAATCCCCTCGCCACAAAGTTTCCTCAGCACAGGGAATATCTTCACTCAATAGATTTGTGCCTCATTTGAAACACTCAAGCCAACTGGAGAACGTCATGAGCAAGATCGCAATCATTGGTGCCACCGGCCGTGCCGGTAGCCAACTGCTGGAAGAAGCCCTGCGTCGCGGTCATAGCGTCACCGCCATCGCCCGCGATACGTCGAAGATCGGCGCGCGAGCCGGTGTCGTCAGCAAGAATGTCGATGTGCTGGATTCGGCGGCGCTGCAAGACGCGGTGGCCGGCAACGATGTGGTGATCACCGCCGCACATTTCGCCACGGTGCCGGCATCGGCGATTGTCGGGCCGGTTAAGCAGGCGGGTGTGAAGCGGTTGTTGGTGGTGGGTGGTGCCGGTTCGCTGTTGCTGCCGGACGATACACGCGTGATCGACAGCGCGGGTTTCCCGGCGGAATACAAAACCGAGGCCAGTGCGGGGGCGGCGTTTTTGGATGCGCTGCGTCAGGAGAAGGAACTGGACTGGACGTTTCTGTCGCCATCGGCGGAGTTTGTGGAAGGTGAGCGCAGTGGCAAATTTCGTGTTGGCCAGGATCACTTGCTGGCGAGCGCCGAGGGCCGTAGCTGGATCACCTTTGCCGACTATGCGATTGCACTGATCGACGAAGTAGAAACACCAAAGCACTCCCGCCAACGCTACACCGTCGGCTACTAATACACCCCCCTGTAGGAGCTGCCGAAGGCTGCGATCTTTTGATCTTGTTTTTGATTTTAAAAAACCAGGATCAAAAGATCGCAGCCTTCGGCAGCTCCTACAGGGGGATTTGTGTTCAGCGGGTGTGGGCTTGTTCTGTCAGCCAGATCATCAGTTCTTCGAGCGGTGGCGACGGTTCGGTTCCCGGTGGCAACACCACGTAATACGCCAACCCCGTCTTCACCTTTAACTCAAACGGCATCACCAGCCGTCCCGCGCGCAAGTCATCGCCGATCAACGACCAATCCCCAATCGCCACCCCCGTCCCGTGCGACGCCATCGACATCGCCTGATCCAGCGTTTCGAAATGCTGGCCGCTGCTGACGTTGTTCAAATTCAGCTGCGCGGCGTTCAACCAGACCGACCAATCCTGAATATCGTGCGTCGGGTGCAGCAGCAGATGCTGTTGCAAATCCGCCGGAGCATTCAGTGCCGGTGAACCCTTGAGCAGCAGCGGCGAACACACCGGCGTCAGTTGCTCATCGAACAGGTGCAGAGCGCCCGGCGAGTTATCCGGTGGCGGCCCGTAGATCACCGCCGCATCAAATTGCTCACGCTGAAAATCCACCCCGTGCTGCAACGACGCGGTGAGTTTCACCGGCACATCCGGGCGTTCTTTCTGCCATTGCAGCAAACGCGGCAGCAGCCAGCGCATCACGCAACTCGGCGCCTTGAGTTGCAGGGTTTCGCGTTGCTGGCCGATCTGCTCGGTCGCTTCGCTGATCAGACCGAAGACTTTTTCCACGCGCGGTAGCCATTCGCGTCCCTCGACGGTCAGCGCCAAACCTCGGGCCAGACGGATGAACAGCGGATAACCGAGATGCTCTTCCAGTCCGGCGATCTGCCGGCTCACCGCGCCTTGGGTGATGTGCAACTGCTCGGCGGCGCGGGTGAAATTGCAGCACTGCGCGGTGATCAAAAACGTGTGCAGGGCGGGCAGGGGAGGCATGCGTTTCATGTGGATCCAAGGTATGACGTGAGGACATGGCTAGTATGACTTTTAATCGATTGTTGCGGCTACCTGCCGACCGTTCAATGAAGCCATGAAGGGCTTTTATGTAGGAGTGAGCCTGCTCGCGATAGCGGTAGATCAGTCACTGCGATGTTGGATGTGATGACGCTATCGCGAGCAGGCTCACTCCTACAGAAAAGCCTTATGTTTTCAGCGAACAAGAAGGGCAATCGACATGGCGACGTGTGGCGAAGTACTGGTCAAGTTACTCGAAGGTTATGGGGTCGAGCAGGTGTTCGGCATTCCCGGGGTGCACACCGTGGAGCTGTATCGCGGGCTGGCGCGTTCGAGTATTCGTCACGTCACCCCTCGCCATGAGCAGGGCGCCGGTTTCATGGCTGACGGCTACGCGCGCACCGCTGGCAAACCGGGTGTCTGCTTTATCATCACCGGCCCGGGCATGACCAACATCACCACCGCCATGGGTCAGGCCTACGCCGATTCGATCCCGATGCTGGTGATTTCCAGCGTGCAATCGCGCAGCCAATTGGGCGGCGGGCGCGGCAAGCTGCATGAGTTGCCGAACCAGAGCGCACTGGTTTCCGGTGTCGCGGCGTTCTCGCACACCTTGATGTCCGCCGCTGAATTGCCGGTGGTGCTGGCGCGTGCATTTGCCTTGTTCCAGGCCGGTCGTCCACGTCCGGTGCACATCGAGATTCCGTTGGACGTGCTGGTCGAAAACGCCGATGACTTGCTCGCCAGTGTGCCGGTCAATATCGACCGCGCCGGTGCTGCGCCAAGCGCAGTCAAGCGCATGAGCGAATTGCTCGCCGGTGCCAAACGTCCGCTGATTCTGGCCGGTGGCGGGGCCATCGACGCCGCGCCGGAACTGACCAAGCTTGCCGAGTTGCTCGACGCTCCGGTGGCGTTGACCATCAACGCCAAAGGCATGCTGCCGGGCAACCATCCGCTGCTGATCGGTTCGACCCAGACGCTGGCTGCCACCCGCGCGCTGGTCGCTGATGCTGATGTGGTGTTGGCCATCGGCACTGAACTGGCCGAGACCGATTACGACGTGACCTTCGCCGGCGGTTTCGAGATTCCCGGCAAACTGCTGCGCATCGATATCGACGCCGACCAGACTGTGCGCAACTACCCGCCGCACCTGGCGCTGGTGGCCGACGCACGCAATGCTGCACAGGCTTTGTTGAACACCCTGTCGCAGGAAAAACTCGCCGAGCGCAGCAGCGATTGGGGGCAGGCTCGGGCCGGCAAACTGCGCGCTGAACTGGCCGCGAGCTGGGACGCGCCGACCCTCGCACAAACCCGTTTCCTCGACACCGTGCTCGATGAATTGCCGAACGCGGTGTTCGTCGGCGACTCGACGCAACCAGTGTACACCGGCAACCTCACGTTCAACCCGGATCACCCGCGCCGCTGGTTCAACGCCTCGACCGGTTACGGCACTCTTGGCTACGCCTTGCCGGCCGCGATTGGTGCGTGGCTCGGTGGTCAACTCGACAAAGGTGCGCGCCCTCCCGTGGTGTGCCTGATCGGCGACGGCGGGCTGCAATTCACCCTTCCGGAACTGGCCAGCGCGGTCGAAGCGCGGGTGCCGGTGATCGTCCTGTTGTGGAATAACCAGGGCTACGAAGAGATCAAGAAATACATGGTCAACCGCGCCATTGAACCGGTCGGCGTGGACATCTACACCCCGGATTTTGTCGCGGTCGCCAAAGGCCTCGGCTGCGCCGCCGAAGCGATCAGCAGCATCGAACAACTGCGCAGCGCGTTGCGTTGTGCAAGCGATCGTCAGGGCCCGACCCTGATTGAAATCGACCAGACCCAATGGATGCAGGCGGTGGCGCAATGATCAGTTTCCCAACCACACTCGATGGCCTCTACATCAACGGCCAATGGTCGGCGGGTGGCGAACATCTGCGCGTGATCAACCCGGCCACCGAAGCGCTGCTGACCACAGTCAATGGCGGTGACGAGCAGGCGGTCGAGCAAGCCGTCGCCGCTGCCAGCGAAGCGTTCAAGAGTTGGTCGCAAACCACTGGCGCCGAGCGCGGCGCGATTCTGCGCAACATCGCCAACGGCGTGCGCAACGGCCGCGAGCATTTGATGAATTTGCAGTCGAGCAACAACGGCAAACCGCAATTCGAAGCGGCCATCGACGTTGATGATGTTATCGCCACGTTCGAGTATTACGCCGAACTCGCTGAAGGCCTCGACGCGAAACAGGACAGCAATGTGCCGCTGCCGAGCGATGATTTCAGTGCACGTTTGCGCCGCGAACCGTGCGGTGTGGTCGGGCTGATCGTGCCGTGGAATTTTCCGATGGTCACTACCGCGTGGAAGCTTGCGCCGGCGTTGGCGGCGGGTTGCTGCGTGGTGCTCAAGCCGTCGGAAGTGACACCGCTGCCGGAGCTGGAATTGGCGGCGATCATTGCTGAATCGGGACTGCCGAATGGCGTGTTCAATCTGGTTTGCGGGACTGGATTGGCGGTCGGTGCGCCGTTGTCGGCAGATCTGCGTATCGCCAAGATTTCCTTTACCGGCAGCAACGCGGTCGGCGTGCAGGTCATGCAGCGCGCGGCGGAAACGGTGAAGGGCGTCAGCCTGGAATTGGGCGGCAAATCTTCGCTGCTGGTGTTGGCCGATGCTGACCTCGATCTGGCGGTTGAGCTGGCCTGTGGCGGCGCGTTTTTCAATGCCGGGCAGATGTGTTCGGCCACCAGTCGGGTGTTGGTGGCTGAGGAGCTGGAAGAGGAATTTCTCGCTCGTTTGCAGAAGCGTGCGCAGGCGATTCGTGTGGCGGATCCATTTGATCCTGAGGTGGAAATGGGCGCGCTGGTCAATCAGGCGCAGTACCAGCGCGTGCTCGGGCACATCGATCGTGGGCTGAGCGCGGGTGCGCGATTGGTCTGCGGCGGTAATCGTCCGGCGGATCTGCCGCGCGGCTATTTCTTGCAGCCGACGGTGTTCACCGACGTGCCGCTGGACAGTGCGTTGTGGTGTGAAGAGATTTTCGGGCCGGTGGTTTGCGTGCGCAGCTTCAGCAGCGAAGCCGAAGCGATTGCGCTGGCCAATGACACGCCGTTTGGCTTGGTGGCGAGTGTGGTGACGGCGGATGCTGTAGCGGCGGATCGTGTGGCCAATGCGTTGCAGGCGGGGATGGTGTGGATCAATGCACCGCAAGTGATCTTCCCGCAGGCGGCGTGGGGCGGGTACAAGCAGAGCAGTATTGGCCGCGAGTTAGGGCCTTGGGGATTGGCGGCGTTTCAAGAGATCAAACATGTGATTCGCGCGATCTGATCCAGAGGTTTTTTCGTCTGAACTGGCCTCATCGCGAGCAGGCTCACTCCTACATTGGGCGGGTGTACACCTGACCCTGTAGGAGTGAGCCTGCTCGCGATAGGGTTGTAAGCCCAATGACATTCCGGATCAAACAGACAACCGCAACCGCGCCAAATCCCGCAACGGCGGCGCCCCAAACAGCCGACTGTACTCGCGGCTAAATTGCGACGGACTCTCATACCCCACCCGATACCCCGCCGCCGAAGCTTCCAGCCCCTCCGCCAGCATCAACCGCCGCGCCTCCTGCAAACGCAGCTGCTTCTGATACTGCAGCGGACTCATCGCCGTCATCGCCTTAAACCGGTGATGCAAGGTCGACACGCTCAGGTTCACTTCTTTGGCCAGATCATCAATGCGCAACGGTTGCTCAAAATTGCCGTTGAGCCATTTGATCGCCTGGCTGATGCGATGGCTCTGGCTGTTGGCAATCGCGATCTCATACAAACGATGGCCCTGCGGACTGCGCAGCAGGCGATACAAAATCTCCCGGCGAATCAGCGGCGCGAGCATGGCGATGTCTTTCGGTGCGTCGAGCAAACGCGCCAGACGCAGCACCGCGTCGAGCATCGAACTGTCGATTTTTTCCACGTACAAGCCACGTCCGGTCGGTCGAGTCGGTACGCCCATCGGCCCGGCGTCGGCGATCAGTGCGGTGATTTCCGCCGGGTCGATATCCAGGCGCACAGCGAGGATCGGTTCCTCCGGCGACACGTTAACCACGCGCCCACTCAGCGGCATCGAAACCGACACCACCAGATAATTCAACGGGTCGTAATTGAAGTACTCGTCGGCCAGCCGCACCTCTTTGCGACCCTGCGCCATGATGCACAGCGCCGGTTGCGCGAGCACCGGGGCGAAGTCGTGGGATTTGGTGTGGCGTGACATAAACAGCGAACCGATGGCGGTCTCGTAGCTGCCATCGTCCGTGGTGTTGCGGCGGATGATCGCCGCCAGTTCCGCGCGCTGTTTTTCCATGTCTGCGCTGGGTTCGGCTTGAAAACGATCGAATGACGTCATGCACGGCATCCTCGGCAAGGGAGGTGGAATGGAGCAGAGCATATGTTTGTGCAAGCGCGAGCGGTAGACACATCCTGCGAAATGCTTGCCTGATTCTGCACCGCGCTATTGCTCAACACCGACGCGACGCCGGACTGTAGGAGCTGCCGAAGGCTGCGATCTTTTGATTGTTGTCTTTAAGGTCAAAAGATCGCAGCCTGCGGCAGCTCCTACAGGGGATGTGTGTGAACTCAGGTTCAGACAAGTCTCGCAGGATTGTGCAACGCGGCGGCAGGAATCGACTAACGGCACTCAGCGCCTGGCCCTTAACCTTTGATCCTGTCGCAGCCCGTCCCCCGGCTGCCACGCGACTCCCTGGGAGGGTTGAACATGTCCAAGCAGATTCCCGTCAGTCATATGGCCTTCGTCCGGGCGCGCGCCGGGCGTTCGGCGGAACTCGGTGTACGCCTGAGCGCGTTGATCGAACCGTCCCGCGCCGCCCCCGGTTGCCTGAGCTTTGCCTTGCAGCATTCGCAGTGTGATCCCGAGTTGTGGCTGGTCTCCGGGTTCTGGAGTAATCAGCAAATGATGACCGCATATTTCAACAGCCCGTCGATGGGTATCTTCGCCGAGCTGGTGCAGGAACTGGTGGTCAACAGTCTGGATTTCCACACCTTCAAAGACGTCTCGGCGGCACAAGCGCTCGGCCAATCTCCGGCAGCGGTACACAAACTCGTCGGTTGAGGGTTTAATGTCCGGCTTAATTGACTGAGCCAGGACTTGCGACATGGCACGTAAAGAGTTCGAACACTTCGAAGCAGTATCCGCAGTCGTCCCCGTCGAACTGGGTGGCAACAAGGGCTATTACGCGGCAATCGCGGTCAAGGCCTTGGTCGATGGCGGTGCACCACGCTTTCACAAACTGCTGAATGACCAGGTCTTCCCCGGCGCCATCGCCGCCGATGAGGCTGCCATCAATGAGCTGGATAACCTCAAAGGCGTCACCGAAGAAGCCGAGTTGATCTGGTAACGCGTTACTTGTTTGCGCCCGGACGCCACATCTTGAACAGGGCCTCAGGCCCCAACTGGAAGTAATCCGCCGGCCCGCCGCCGCGCAGAATCGGTTCTGCCGCGGCGGTGTCGTAGATGCCGTCCTTCAACAGCCATTTGGCGATATGCACGGCGACCACTTCGCCGAGGATCAGCCAGCTCGGCACCGTCTCGCCATCAGCACGCTGCAACTGAATAATCTGCGTGACCTTGCACTCAAAGGACACCGGGCTTTCGGCCACGCGCGGCACCGAAATAACCTTCGACGCAACAGTCGTCAGTCCCGCCAATTCAAACTCGTTGACCTCAGGCGCGACCATCGCGCAGCTCTGGTTCATCTGCTCGGCCAATGGGCGCGTGGCAAGGTTCCAGACGAATTCGCCGGTCTGCTCGATGTTGTTCAGGCTGTCTTTGCGCCCGACGCTGGAGAAGCCAATGATCGGCGGAATGTAGTTGAACGCGTTGAAGAAGCTGTACGGCGCCAGATTGAGTTGGCCGTTGGCATCCTGCGAGGAAATCCAGCCGATCGGGCGCGGGCCGACGATGGCGTTGAACGGATCGTGCGGCAGGCCGTGGCCGTTGGCGGGTTCGTAGAAATGGATGTCATCGGGCATGGCGGGGGGATCCTGAGGCTAGGTTTTGAATGAGCCCATAGTGCAAGGCAGCCCCACATATTTCCAGCCAAACAAAAATTCATTGTAGGAGTGAGCCTGCTCGCGATAGCGGTGTGTCAGTCACATCAATGTTGACTGATGAAATGCTATCGCGAGCAGGCTCACTCCTACAGGGGAACGGGGTGCATTCGGAATTTGTGTTACCCCAGAAATAACTAAGCCCGGCCGAAGCCGGGCTGTGCGCTGTGCAGCAGCGATTAGCTGATGGCAGCGGATTGGGTGCGGTCATAACCGTCGGCTGCGAAAGTCGCGGAGCCGGTGCGGTCGTAGCCATCTTCAGCAACAGTCGCCGAACCAGTGCGGTCGTAACCATCGGCAGCGACAGCGGCAGAACCCGTGCGGTCATAACCATCAGCAGCAACAGCAGAACCCGTGCGGTCGTAACCGTCGGCGGCGAAGGTGTTGGCAGCCAGTACGGACAGGGCGAAAGCGAGGATCAGTTTGGTTTTCATGGTCGTGTACTCCGAATGCGTTGGGGGTGTGTCTTGCTTGGGTTTAATGCTACGCCGATCAATTCGATTAAAAAGCGCAAAATAATGCTAAAAAATATCGATTAAGTTGATGTTAAGAGCGGCGCATTTAAATCGCTTACGTCGTCGAAGCGAACGTCGCGCAGGTCATCGATCAGGTAGGGGCAGGATGTCGCGCCAGCATTAATTAGCGATTAATCGCTTTTATCCGTACATGACAGATTTTTCATACTTTGCCGACCGCTTTTTCACCGCCTCAACGCCAGTCTGCCCACGGCCCTAAAACCAAGAACCGGCCGTCACACACTGGAGCGTTACCTGCGATGAATAAACTTCCTCAAATCACCCTGGCCTTTTGGGTCATGAAAATCTGCGCGACGACCTTGGGGGAAACCGCAGGCGATTTGCTGTCGATGACCCTCAACGTTGGCTATGCAATCAGCTCGCTGATTTTGATCAGCGTATTTGTGCTGACGCTAATCACCCAATTGATGGCCAAGACCTACAAGCCGCTGCTGTACTGGATCGTGATTTTGTCGACCAGCACCGCCGGCACCACCATGTCCGATTTCATGGATCGCACCCTCGGTCTGGGTTACGCCACCGGCTCGATGATCCTCATCGCGATTCTGCTGGCGATTTTCGCGGCGTGGCGCCTGAGTGGTGACTCGCTCAACGTCAACAAAGTGCAGAGCTTTCGCGGCGAGATGTTCTATTGGATGGCCATTCTGTTTTCCAACACCCTTGGCACGGCGCTCGGCGATTATCTGGCCGATGACTCGGGCCTGGGTTTTGCCGGTGGCGCGTTGCTGATCGGCTCGACGATTGCGGTGGTCGTGCTGTTGAAATACTTCACGAAGATTTCGACTGTGGTGTTGTTCTGGGTGGCGTTCGTGCTCACCCGGCCGTTTGGCGCGACTCTGGGCGATTTGATGACCAAACCCCATGAGAAGGGCGGGCTGGATTTCGGCACCATCGGTTCGTCGGCGGTATTGGCGGGGATTCTGCTGGTGATGATTGTCGGCGCTTCGTACGCGCAGAAGCGCTATGGCAAGCCGCAGGTTGCCGAGTTGACTTGATACAGAGTCGCCCTCATTCGCGAGCAAGCTCGCTCTCACAGAGGAGTGTGGTGAACACAGAATGTGTGAACACCACCGACCACTGTGGGAGCGAGCCTGCTCACGATAGAGCCATCACAGCCACCATTGCAGTGGCTGTGAAAACCCAATCAGTCAGTCACGATACGCGAATGCTTCTGGGTGTCTTTCATGGTCACGTACACCAGCAGCGACACGGCAATGCACGCCGTCACGTACCAGTAGTAACCGGTTTCCATACCAATGCTCTTGAACCACAGCGCGATGTATTCAGCGGTGCCGCCGAAGATCGACACGGTCAGTGCGTACGGCAGGCCGACGCCCAGCGCGCGGATTTCAGTCGGGAACAGTTCGGCCTTCACCACCGCGTTGATCGAGGTGTAGCCGCTGACGATGATCAGCGCCGCCATGATCAGGAAGAATGCGCCCCACCAGGTTTGAATGGTGTGCAGGGTCATCAGGATCGGCACAGTGAAGATCGTGCCCAGCACGCCGAAAGCGATCAGGATCGGACGACGGCCGATCTTGTCCGAGAGGCCACCGATGATCGGTTGCAGGCACATGAACAGGAACAGCGTGGCTGCGGAAATAGTGGTCGAGTCGGAGATGCTCATGCCGACGGTGTTCACCAGGTATTTCTGCATGTAGGTGGTGTAGGTGTAGAACGCCAGCGTACCGCCCATGGTCAGGCCGACCACGGTCATCAACTCCTTTGGATGACGCATCAAGGTGCGCATTGCGCTTTCCTTGGACTTCTCTTTTTTGGTGAACGACTCGGTTTCTTCCATGCCGCGACGCAGGTACAGCGCAACGACTGCGCACAGTGCGCCGATGGCGAACGGAATACGCCAGCCCCACGCGTACAGCTGTTCAGTGGTCAGCACGTTTTGCAGGACGATCAACACGCCGAGCGCGATGAGCTGGCCGGAGATCAGGGTCACGTACTGGAAGCTGGAGAAGAAGCCGCGACGTTGCTTGGTCGCCATCTCGGACAGGTAGGTCGCCGAGGTGCCGTACTCGCCACCGACCGACAGGCCTTGCAGCAGACGGGCGAAGATCAGCAGGATCGGCGCGCCGATGCCGATGGTTTCGTAGTTCGGGCTGAGCGCGATCAGCAGGGAGCCAAAGCACATCAGATAGACCGAGGCCATCAGCGCTTTCTTGCGCCCGACTTTGTCAGCGTAGAGGCCCATCAACCAGCCACCGATCGGACGCATGAGGAAGCCCACGGCGAAGATCGCAGCGGTGTTCATCAGTTGTGCGGTGGAGGAGCCGGCAGGGAAGAAGGATTTGGCGAAGTACAGCGAGAAGGCGGCATACACATACCAGTCGTACCACTCGACCATGTTGCCGACGGAACCGCTGAAGATCGATTTGATCCGGCTGGCGGTGGTTCTTTCTTTGGCGGGCACGGCAGCCGACCCAAGTGGCAGGGCGTTGGAGTTATCCATTGAAGGATCCTTCGTTTAATTGTTTTTGTGGAGCGCGTTAAAACGCAGCCTGCGTGGGCTATAGCAGGAGGTGTGCCAACGGGGGGAGGGGCGGTTTAGAGGGGGTGACGGGATCGGGTGAGCGGAAATCCGCTTATTGTTGGAATGGGATGAGCGGAAAAACGCTTATGCAGGATGGGGTTTGTGGTGTCGGGTCGGGCCTCTTCGCGAGCAAGCCCGCTCCCACAGTTGACCGCATTTCATCAGGAGAAATACGGTCAACTGTGGGAGCGGGCTTGCTCGCGAAGGCGCCAGTACATGCGCTACAGAAACATCTCCCGACTCAACCCATGCCGCTGCATCTTTTCGTTAAACGTACGGCGCGGCAGTTGCAGCTCTTCAAGCACCGCTTTCACATCACCCTTGTGCCGCGTCAGCGCCGCGCGCAAACACTGCGCTTCAAACGCTTCCTGCTGCGCCGCCAGCGATTGCCCCGGATCAATCCCCGGAGCCGGTTCATCCAGCCCCAGCACTTGTCGCTCGGCGACGTTCGCCAGTTCCCGCACATTCCCCGGCCAGTCGTGGCTGAGCAGATGACTCAACTGCGCGCCGCTCAACGGCGGAAAAGTCCGCCCCAAGCGTTCAGCCGCACTCTGCGCGAAGGTTTCAAACAGTAAAGGAATGTCCTCACGACGATCACGCAGCGGCGGCAAGCGCAACTCTGCGACGTTCAAGCGATACGCCAGATCCTCACGAAAACGCCCGGCGCGAGCCTCGTCGAGCAAATCCGGTTTGGTCGCCGCAACAATGCGCAGATCTACGCGAATACTCTGATTCGAACCCAAGCGCTCGAGCTTCTGTTCCTGCAACACCCGCAGCAATTTCACCTGCTGCGCCAGCGGCATGCTTTCGATTTCATCGAGAAACAACGTGCCGCCAGACGCATATTCCAGCTTGCCGATACGCTTGCCCGAAGCACCGGTAAACGCGCCGCTCTCATGCCCGAACAACTCGGCCTCAAACAACTGCTCGGGGATCGCCGCGCAGTTCAGCGCCACAAACGGCTTGTCCGCACGCGGGCCGAAATCATGCAGGCAGCGCGCAACCAATTCCTTGCCACTGCCGGTTTCACCGCGGATCAACACGTTGACCGGCAGCGCCGCCAGATCGAGCACTTGCCGACGCAGTGTCTGCAAACCACGCGACACCCCGAGCAACGTTGTATCGAGTTTGGCGCGGTTGTCGGCCTGCTCGTGCAGCGCGCGGTTTTCCAGTACCAGGCGGCGTTTATCCAGTGCCCGGCGCAAGCTGCCCAACAGCGTTTCCGGGCTGAACGGTTTTTCCAGAAAGTCGTACGCACCATCGCGCATCGCTTCGACCGCCATCGGCACATCGCCGTGGCCGGTGAGCAAAATTACCGGCAAATCAGCATCGCGCTTTTGCACTTCGGCCAACAGCGCCAAGCCACCGATGCCCGGCATGCGCACGTCGCTGAGGATCACCCCGGGGAAATGCGCGGGCAGGGCGGCGAGGCATTCTTCGGCGCGGCTGAACAACTGCACCTCGAACCCCGACAGGCTCAGCCACTGCTCGACCGCGTTGCGAATACTGCTTTCGTCATCGACCACCATCACCGAATTGAGCATTAGATATGCGCCTCCAGATCGATCGGCAGCGTCAGGCTGAACACCGCGCCGCTCTCGCCATTGTCGGCGCTCAGGCGACCGCCGGATTCATGCACGATGGCGAAGGAAACCGCCAACCCCAGACCCAAACCGTCGCCTACCGGTTTGGTGGTGAAGAACGGATCGAACACCTGACTCAGATGCTCTTCGGCAATGCCGCCGCCATTGTCGATGACGCTCAGGCGCCACAATTGTTCGTCGGCTTCCAGACGAATCTCCAGACGCTTGCAGGTTTTGCCTTGCATTGCATCAAGGGCGTTGCGCAGCAGATTGATCAGCACTTGTTCGAGACGGATCGCATCGCCGCGCACCCACGCCGGCCGCGTCAGGTGCAGCACCAGACTGACCTGTTCATCACGCAGTCGCGCGTCGAGCAATTGCAGCGCCTGATCGACCACCGTGGCCAGATCCAGCCGCTCGCGCAAACCGCTCGGGCTCTTGCGTGCGAACGTCTTCAGATGGCCCGTGAGCGCCGCCATGCGCGTGAGCATCTCGTCCACCGGTTTCAACGCTTTGTATGCATCGTCGACGCGGCCATGGTCGAGCAGCAGCCGCAGAGTCGCCAGTTGCATGCGCTGAGCGGTCAGCGGTTGATTGATTTCGTGGGCCAGCGCCGCCGACATCTGCCCCAGCGCCGCGAGTTTGGCCGATTGCACCAGACCGTCCTGCGCGGTACGCAAATCGCGGGTGCGTTCTTCGACCAATTGTTCGAGTTCTTCGCGGCTGCGCTGACGCATCTTCGCCAGACGCCAGCGCTGATTGAGGAACAACAGCAAAAACACCAGCGCCAGCCACACCCCGGCAGCGGCGAGCCCGGCGTTGCGCAAATCTTCGAAGGCCACCTGCGGGTGACGCAGCAGATGCAACGTCCAGCCTTCGGCGGCCAGCGGCAACGATTCCCACAGATAATCCGCCGTGCCTTGCGGGCCTTCAACGCGGCGTAGATCGCTGTTGTCGTCAAAACTGCGCAGTGCCAGATGCGTCAGCGGCACCAGCGCTTGCTTGTCGTATTGGCGGGTGGCTTTGATCTCGGCCATGTCGCTGGAACTCAGCGGTCGCAGCGCGCGATAGCGCCAGCCTGGCTGATTGGCGATGAAGATGATCCCGCGCGCATCGCTGACCAGCAGCGTGTCGCTGCCCTGGCTCCATTCCCGTTCCAGTTCGGGGAATTCCAGCTTGACCACCATCGCCCCGAGAAACTCATCCTTGTCGCCCAACACCGCGCTGGACAGGAAGTAACCGGGAATGCCGCTGGTCACGCCCACCGCGTAAAAACGCCCGGTGCCCTGCGTGCGGGTCTGACTGAAATACGGACGGAAGCCGTAGTTGTGGCCGACGTAACTGCTCGGCAGGCGCCAGTTGCTCGCCGCCACGGCAAGGCCCGTGTGGTCGAGCAATTCAAGGGTCGAGGACTGCGCCGCACCGTTGATTTTTTCCAGCTTCAGATTCAGCGTCGCCTGCTCTTCGGCATCCACTGAACCTGCCAGCGCCGAGCGCAATTGCGGATCCAGCGCCAGCACGGCGGGCAAGGCGCGATAACGGTCGATCAGGGTGTGCAACGAGTTGGCGTACAACGCCAGTTGCTGATTGGCACGCGCCGCATCTTCCTCCAGCGCCTGACGTTCGGCGTGGCGGATGGCAAGGGTCGCGGCAACGGCCGCACCGGCGACGATCAGCAGGGAATACAACGACAGACGCAAGGTACGGGAAGTCGGCAGCATGCTGGGCAGATGGGTGGCAGGTCGGGCGGGCACGATAGCATGGGCGGGCATGGCGGCCCATGAGAGCGCAGGTAATCGTGCCGTGACCTGGGGATTTCTTCAGTTACGCAAGGGAATCCATTGGGATTGAATTTTGGCGTGTGCCTATTTTGAAGAAACCTTTGAATTGTGCCCACCAGGAATAATCAGCTTGAGCGATGTCACCGGCTGCAGAAGCGGGGTCGTCAAGTGAGCCACTGATCGAGGATCTGGCTCCCTGACTTTCAGTATCCACAGGTTCGACCACGTCAGCAGTTCCACCGAGCATGGTTTTTTCAAAGTCTACGAACCGTTCGAGAAACGCTGTCACCGATTCACCTGCCGGCGTCCCGGTGGTGAATCGTAGTCGGTCAACCGCTGACCAGCGTTGCATAGCCGTCGTCATTTCGTGCATGGCATTTTTCTCAAGAGTGGCAATTTCATTTAGTACGTCGACTGGAATAGTGCCTTGCGCCCTCTCTGCAAGTCGTCTTGCCTCAACTGCCTGTTTGTGCGCGAACTGAGTCGCTGCACTCAGAACATTGTTTTTGAAGAATATGTATCGAACATAAGCGTAGGCATGACCACCTGCGTAAGTGCCGAGCGCGCCTAAAACCGGCCCTATATAGGCGGACATATTCTCAAAGGGCACGGCTTCGCCCACGGCTATACCAATAGAAGTTCCTAATGACCCGCCGAGGACGCCCCCTCTAGTCAATGCGCCAATGCCACTTTTTTTGCTCAGAAACTGCTTGAAGGTCGTAGCTTTGCGTTGCTCAGGTGTCATTGCATTGTCGTCATCTCCAAATTCTTCCACGAACCGATTCGTCTCGGATTTAAACCCGGCAGCGATCGCTATCCAACCTGGGGACTTGTCCAGCGCGCGTCCATCAGGATCGATGTAGGTCAGCGGATTATTCCCCACCATCACATACACATTCAGCCCATCCACATCCCCCGCCGGATCCGCGCTCACCCAGCGCTGCAACCAGGGTGCGTAATACCGCGCACCGTAGTAATACAGGCCGCTGACATCCATCTCCTTGCCCGAATAACGAATGGTTTTGTAATCCCCCGCGCTTTTGGAATGGGGCAGCCAGGTCGCGGTGCCACCAAACGGATAGTAGGTTTCCTGACTGAGCACTTGCCCCTGTTGATCAAGTTCCATCGCGCTCGAACCCAGATGATCACCGAGGCTGTAACGCAGTTGATTGTTGGCGACGTCCGGCGGTGGCGCGTTACGCCAATGCAGGCAACGCACGTTGTCGGGCAGGATGATGACGTGCAGCTCTTCGCCGCTGTCGCGGGTGCGGATTTCCAGCCCCGGCAAGTAACGCACCTGTTGAAAATGTGATGCGCCGACGCTGTGGGTTTCAAGGCGTTTGGAGACGCGTTCGCCCAGGCTGTAGAGGTACGCTTCCTGATCATCTGCTAAAGAATTGTTGCGCTTGAGCAGGGTGATCTGGCGCAGTTGGTCCAGCGCGTTCCAGGCCAGTTGCGGGCCGTGGCGCAAGTTGAGCAGGTTGCCATGGGCATCGAAAGCAGTGGCGAAATCCGGTGGCGGATCGTCGGCTTGCCAAGGCAGCGCACGGTTGCTCGATGGCGCGACTTGCATCTGTCGCGTGTAGCCGCCCGTGGCGCGTTCGTGCACCTGTTTGATCAGGTTGCCGGCCACATCGTATTCAAAGTGCTGCGTGTAATTGCGCAGGTTGTTCGGATCACTGGGCGAGGGTCTGCCCGGAATCTCAGAGGCCGGGGCGGCGTCATGGCCGCTGGCCGTGAGCAACCGATCAAGCGAGTCATAGCTGAACGCTCGGTGGCCATCAATGTACTGGTTGGCGAAATACACCGGTGTAAATGTGGAATCGTCGATACGCAGTACATTGCCGACGGCATCGTAGGCGTATGTAAAGTTTTGCAGCAGCGGTTGCCCGGCAACGCCGGCTTGAGCGCTTAGCAGCCAATCATTGGCAGGATCGTAAAGCCATTGGCTGACGACGTTATTGGCCGCCAGCCGCTCGATGATCTGGCCGTGAGCGTTGTATTGCGCACCTTGCAAGATGCTTTGAGGTTCACTGCCCTGACGCTGTAAAGAAATCTGCGCGACCTGGCCGGCCACATCGTAAGAAAAAGTCTGTCGATGACCACCCGCGTCGGTTTGCGTCAGCAACTGATTTAGCGAGCCGAACGATTGCCGGCTGGTGTGAGATTGCGAATCTGCAAAGGTGCGGGTTTGTTCAAGCGGCTGACCGAGCAAGGCAAAGCTCTGGAAGGTCAGCGAGCCTGAGGTGTCTTTCAATGTGGTCATCTGGCCGCACAGATTGTGGCCACTGTCGGCTGAGGCATCGGCGTAGTTGCGCGTTTCCAGGTGGCCAGAGTCGGCGGTTGCCTCACTCAATACGCGCAGTTGCTCATCAAAGCAGGTTTGCCAGTGGTTACCGCGCCCGTCCCAACGCTCCAGCGCTTGTCCGGCCATGCCCGGCAGGTTCAGTCGCCAACCGGCGTCGACGCTGTCGATCATCAGCGGGTGAGCGGACAGCGAGTAAACGGTCGCGATATTGGCAGGCGTGCTGGCGTCGAGCAGGCGCGGATCTCGTTGTTCCACCTGATGACCGGCAGGATTATATTGCTGGCGAGTCACCAGCGGCTGCGCTTCAACCGACTCTGCGCTGCGCAAATAGCGCACCTCGCGCACCGTCAACTGACGGCTGTCCCGCACCTTCAGAGCAGGTGTCTGCCAATGGATCGAGCTACATTTTGTTCTCATGCGTCCACCAGTTGTACAGACGCGAGTGGGCCTTGTTTTGCGGGTGGGCTTGCGCTCTTAAATAGCGGTTGTCGGTAGTGTTCATTTGCCTGTAGGCAGCAATGCCCGCCAGGCCGAGGCTGATATCCGCCTGCACGGTTTGGGTTTGCTGGCGTAAGGACGCCAGGCTGATAGCGCTTTTGCCTATCCCCGAGGAGGCGATGACATCGGTGCCGAGTATCTTGAACGCGGCTTCGTAAGAGGCTGCGTGCTCACTGACGGCGGCTTGCCAATCGGTGTACATCGATTCGATCTTGCCCACCTTCACGGGATCCAGACCGTTCTTGATGTCTTCGACTTCAATGGCACGCGAAAACAGGCTGAGCGAAGTGGGAACAACCGACAGAAAAGAGCCGATGATCCGGTTCATCACAAATTCCGGGTTGAGCACGGCATCGAGTGCCGGGTTGACCACTTGATCCATAAAATCACTGGCGCTTGTGATGTCTTTGGTATCTTCCTTGATGCCCAGTTTGCTGTTGATTCTGGTCACTGACATGGTTGAGGTCTGCGGTATCAGTGGACCGTATACCAGTCCCGTTTTGCTCGCAGCCATGTTTGCCAGCGGGTTGACGATAGCGTCGACCGCATCCCCGACGAGATTGCCGGCGGTCAATCCACCGGTTGCCAGAAAAGGGATGCCTGGCACGCTGGGAACCAGACCGTCGACAAGCGCTGCCGGAGCCTCGCCGAGCAAACTGCCCGCGATGCCTTTGCCCACGTCCACTGCTGAGTTGACCAACAAGTTTCGGACAAGGTGCTTTTGGTTGATAACGTTATGCATCACGCGATTGGTGTGATCGGCAAACTCGCCTACAGCAGAGATGAAGGCCGAAGACAGCCTGATATCCGCTTGCGCTTTACTGCCCCCGCCTGCATCCACATAGCGCAACGGATTGTTGCCCACGAACGCATACAGATTCAGCCCGTCCACTGCGCCCAACGGGTCGGCGCTGACCCAACGCTGTACCCACGGCGCGTAGTAGCGCGCACCGTAGTAATACAGACCGCTGACATCCATTTCCTTGCCCGAGTAACGAATGAATTTGTAGGCGACTTCGATCAGTGAGCGTGCCGTCATCCAGGCCGTGGCACCGAACGGGTAATAGCCTTCGTGGCTGATGGTCTGGCCCAGTTGATCCAGCTCCAACAGACACGAGCCCAAGTGATCTTCGAGGGTGTAGCGCAGTTGATTCTGAGGAATCCCGGAGGGCGGTGAAGCTGCCCAATGCAGGCACCGTGCGTTGCCGACGCTGATCACGTGCAACTCTTCGCCATTGTCTTTGCGGCGGATTTCCAGCCCTGGCAGGTAACGCACTTCGTGGAAGTGTTTATTCGAATCGAAGTCGTGACGCTTGTAGACGCGCCCCCCTTGGCTATAGCGATAGTGCTCTTGATCATCGGGATCGTTATCGCGCTTCACCAGCGTGACGTCGGTCAGTTGATCGCGTGCGCTCCATGTCATTGGATGACCAGGTTGCAGCGTCAGCAGGTTGCCGTGGCGGTCGAACAGTGTGTCAAAGTCAGGCTGCGGATCGAGTTCATTGCTACGTACGGCGCGATTGCTGTTCGGGTCGATCGACATCCGTTGCGTCAGGTTGGCGTCAGCGCGCACATGGCGCAGTTCGATCAGGTTGCCGCCGCTGTCGTACGCATAGGTCTGCAAGTAATTGCGCCGGTCAGCAGGGTTGCCCGGTTCGGGTCGGCCCGGATGATCAGTGGGCGCGGCATCGTCGTAACCACTGGCACTGCTCAACCGGTACAGCGAGTCGTAACTGAACTCGCGGTGGCCATCAACCCGCTGGTTGGCGAAGTAACTGGGCGTAAAGACGTGGTCGAGGATTCGGGTGAGGTTGCCGACGCGATCGTATGCATACTCAAAGTCTTGCAGCGTTGCCGACTGCTGCGATGTCGCCGATTGCCGATGCAGGCGTCCGTTGGCCGAATCGTAGTGCCAGCGGCTGGTTACACCGTTGCCCGTTTGCTGCAGGATGATTTGCCCGGCAGCGTTGTACTGCGCCTCGAGCAGCACACGCAGCCAATCGGTTGCAGCATCGATTTTTAACGCTACGTGGCTGAGCTGGCCGGCCAGATCGTAATGCGATTGTTGCCGGTGGCCACCGGCATCGGTTTGCTCCAGCACAGGCCCTAGAGGGCCGAACGTGCGAGCGCTGGAAAACGCCTGAGCATCGTGAAAGGTGCGCGTATCGTGCAGCGTCGAGCCCGCCAGTCCGTAGCTGTGCATCGCCAGACCGCCGGACTGATCCATGTGGCTGAGAAGACGGCCCCGCAAGTTCTGACCGGCATCGGCCAAGCCATCGGCATAACTAAAGGTTTCAACATTCGGCTGGGCGTTTTCTTCTACAGCGACAACGCGTAACTGCTCATCGTATGTCGTGCGCCAAAGACTGCCGCGTTCATCGCGGCGTTCAAGGATTTCCCCGGCCAGCCCCGGCAGGTTCAAGCGCCAGCCAGCGTCGACGCTATCGACTTTCAGTGGCGCACCGTCCAACCCGTAAACACTAGTGAGATTGGGATGCGGCAGGCGCGCATCCCATTGCTTGATGATCCGTCCGGCAACGTCGTGTTGCTGACGGCTGACCAGGGCGACAGGCGTTTCATCGGCAACCGTGCGCAGGTAGGCGATCTGCCGAACCGGCCAGCCACAGCCATTGTTCACCGTCAGTGACGGTGTGCGCAGATGGACGTCGCTGTCCATCAGTGCAGCGTCCGCGAGGGTTTTGCAGGCGCCGGTTCTGCGGTGTCATTGGCGTCTTCGCTGGTTTTATACCAAGGGTGATAAGTCTCGCGAGAGAAGTCACCGGTGGCATTGATCACTTTGATCAGCCGCCCAAGCTCGTCATAAAACAGTTGATCGTAAAAGCCGTATTCGCGCAGGGAGTGGTCGTTGACGTAACCGTGGACGTTGGCAAAAAACGCGCGGTATTGGCGGATCGGCAGCCCTTTGTTGTTGTAGTCGATGCGTTCGCTGATGCGCCAGCGCGGATCAGCCAACGCTTCAACCAATTGACCGTTTTCGATGACCAGCGAGCCGTCAGCCGCCACGACATACGCCAGACCGGGATCGACCCGATGTTGAGTCTGCAAGGGCCGCCCGAAGCCGTCGACACAGGCTTTGACGATATGGATCTGCGCCGCCGTTGCATCATCGGGGTAACGGTCGGCGCTGAGCATCACGCTGTGCACCGGATCGCGCGCGGCCGCAGCAACGGCGGCACTCAACAGTTGTTGTGCGGGTGTCAGAACCTGCGAGCGAGCAAGCTGCAGACGCGCACTGGCACGTATATGGCCGCTGGGCAAAACATGGCGCTGGCCAGTCCATTCGAGCAGTTGTTCGGTGCTGACATCAGGCAAGACATTGCCCATCCAGCTGAACAGATTCTTGCGCAATGTACTGGCGGCTTTTTGCACCGCTTTGGCCGGATGTTCGATGGCCGCTGCCGGGTCTAGATCCTTCGGCAACTGATACTCGCTTAGCGGCTGGAATCCCGCCGGCACACTGTTTTCAGTGCCGTAGAAACTCACCGCCAGCGGTTGACCCGAGGGCAGGTAAATCACTTCTTCGATGTTGTCGTTGGCGTCGGTAATCTGCTCAGGGAGCTGATGCAAATAATCGTATCGAGCGTGGGTCGTGCAGCCATCAGGCAACACCACCCGAGTGACCGCCAAACGGTAAGCGTCGTATTCGGCCGTGGTCACGCCGTGGCTGGGCGTTTCGTTGAACGCCTGGACTTTGTAAAAACCTTCCGGCCCGGCATAACGGGCGAAGTTGTAGCGCGACGACCAGAGATTGCGAGCGCTGTCGTCCTCGGGCGTTTGCTTGAACAAAAACGGCATCGGGGTGTAACCGATGCGGGTCAGTTGCGCGCGAATATCGAAGTTCGCCAATTCGCTGTAGGCGTCCAGCGCGGTCTTGTCCATTTGCGCCAGTTCGAGAGGCCCCGGCAACGCTGCAAATTCGGCTTCACCGTCCGGCAGGGGAGACTGGTCGAGGGTCTTGAGATAACGCTGCACCGATTGTGTGGTCAGCACGCGTTCGGTCTGCCAATGCAGTGAGCCCTGATGTTCGATCAGGTGTTCGTACGACACTTGAGCGGGCGACAGGCCTTCGGGCAGAGAACCTTTAGGCAGTACCAAGGCATTGCCGCGCTGCTGAAAAGTCAGGCCCAGCCGCCATTGTTGTGGATTCTGATTCAGGTCGATAAACCGCGCCCGGCTCTCTTTCAGGTAGTAAGACTGTTGCGCGGGATCATGAGCGTCGCGCCACCATTGCTGATGATCCGGATCGGTAAAGGGCGGCGGCGAGGCTTCAGTCAGGCGCCGGGCGTAGCTGACTGTCACGTTATGGGTTGGCAATCCGTACGCATTCCGGCACAGCGTAATGTCGTGAGTGCACAGTGGGTCGTCGATAAACCGGTCGTAGGCGTAGTTGATCTGTTCCAGCGCCATCGGCAGCAATACCCGCGCCGCATCGTGTGAACCTTTGGGGCGAACTTCGCGAATCAGATAGCGGGTTTCCTGCACCGAGAAGGGCGCAGCGACAGCCGGATCAGCGTCGGCAGCGTAGGTTTCGATGCGGGCAATGGAACCGGCCAGTGCTCTGGCTATTTCGTCGTGAGCATCTTCGGGTGGCGTCACCACGACATCGCATTCATCGCTGGGGTGATACTGGCTGAACACGGTGCGGCCCAGCGCAACGGCATCGGCGTCACGCTTGAAATAGCCCTCGCGTGAGCGATCCATTGATTGTCCGGTATGAAACCAGCTGCACACCCGCACTGGCGCAGTGAAGCTGGCGTCATCAGCCGGACTGGCGCTCTCACTGTCGGTTTGTTCGACGAAGCCGAAGCCGCGAAACATGCGCTCCTTGCCATCGTAAAAACCTTCGGCGTACCGGAACAACTGGGTGGTGCAATTGCCGGTGATTTCATCCAGTTGGCTTTGCCGGCTGACCACCTGAATCGGGAACGGCAGGTAACAAGCCGGCGTCTGTGTCGGCTGCTCGGCAAGCCGTCGGGTTTTCTCGTCCAGCCATTCCTGCGCGCTGCTGCGGTAACTTACGCTTGCGCTACAGCCCATATTGTTATTGCTGGCTGTCAGCAGATAAGGTTTGGCCGAGACAAAGTCATAGCGCCAGTGCTGCGGTTTGCTGTGCGCTACGGTGAGGATCAGGCTCTCGCAGCCAAGACCTTGCAGATCGGCGACGGTGACCTGGCACAAGGGGTCATAACGCACGTCGTGCGGCCACGGCACGTGGATCGGCGTTTGCTCGAAACCGTTGCCGGCGCGGTTCAGGTAAATGTCGAAGCCTTCACTGTTCAGATAGAGCAGGGCGGGGGCGCCGGAACCGTCCAGATCGGCGATGCGCACCCGATCGCTATCGAACTGCTCGTACGTGAAAGGCAGGCTGGAGATGACGCGGCCATGGGCAAATGTGCCGTGCCCGAGATTGGGCCAGCACTTGATTTGATCGTGACTGATGCTGAACAACTCCGGCATGTCGGTGCCGCGCAAGTTGCCCAGCATCACCAGTTGGCTGCGCGAATGACCGAACAACGGCAACCGGTCGGGCGTGTGATCCACTTCCTCGGCTTTGGCGAAACCTTCCTCGCGGCGATTGGCATACAGACGCACCGAGTGCGGCCCGATCAAGGCAATCGAGCTGAGGCCATCGCCGGACAGATCACCGAGTTGTGCGAGGGTGTGCAAATACTCCGCCGGGAAGGTGCGGAACGCGGTGAACGCCGTCCAGCGCCGATCGGCATTCAACGTGTTGTAACCGCTGATGCCTTGTTCAACCGTGATCCAGTCGAGCCGGCCGTCTCCGGTCTGATCGGTGAGGATCTGCCGCGCGTTCGGCTGGCTGTTGGCGACGGGGATTTTTTCCAGCAGTGTCCACGGTGTGTAGCCAATCGCATCCGGGCCGCTGCTTTCTCGGAAAGGCTCACGGTAGTACCAGGCATTGTTGTAGGAGCAGAGAAAACCGACAGCGCCTTCACCGTACAAATCCACGCAGCGATACGTCCCGGTATCGATCCCCGGCATGGCCTCGGATTCAAACAGGCGCGAAGGGCTTTTGTTGATGACGAACGGTGAGTAGTCAAACTCCACCGGAGGTGTGTTTTCCACGTAAGCGCTGCTGTCATACGCTTGGTAGTGCGCGGCCGACAGCAGGCTGTAGCCGCCGGTTTGCGGGTTGTTGGAGTACTCCAGCAACAGCCGCCGAACCAGCACCGGGTCGGGCCCCGTTTCCAGCGGAAAATGATGGAACATCAACACCTGCTGACACAGCCGCTGAGTGCCGACCTCAAAGCCTTGGCCGTAAGTGGAAAACGTGTCCTTGCGCAGCAGCCAGGGCTTGTCGCCGACGTAGGCAGGTTTGTCCGGGTACGCCGTGCTGCGCTCGCCATAGTCGAACAGCAGATGAAAATGCCAACTCATGTCCGCAGGGTTGGCGTTACTCCAGGCGTACAAGTCCGCGTTGGCCTCGCCATTGCCATACCAGACGCGTTGCAGGTATCGCTGGGCGCTGGGGTCATCGTCGCTGCCGGGGATCTTTTCATCGGCCTTGTATTCGTAGCAGATGTGTTCGCCACGTGAATTCAGGCTTTCGCAAATTAGCCACGCGCTCACGCGCTGTGGATCATCCGGATCTGCAATGCGTGAAGACGCGGTCTTGCCGTACACCTGCAGCGAGCCATCGGCGCCATGAATCAGCCAGAAAGGCGTTTGGTCTGCTACAGGCTTCCAGTATTCGCGGAGAGTAAAATCGCTTTCGACCTCAGGCCAATAGCGCACCACCTCATGCAGGCCGATGTCCACACCGTTGTACTGACTTTCCTGGCGCGATTTGATCGATCCATCGCTCTCAAACTCAGGTCTGCACACCTCGCCGTCATGGCCGACGATTTCGTCGAGATCGGTGTAGCGCGGCACGCCTTTGTGGGTACGGCGACTGATCTGCGCCAGGCCCACTCCCCAGCCAATCCCGAATGAACCATTGCCGGTCTGGCTGCTGTAAGACAGTGACAGTTGAGGATCCCAGCCACGTCCGGCAGAAGAGGGGATCGGCAACACAAAAGAAGCTGCGCCCGTCGGGCCGACCACGCCCCAGTCCTTGCCAATGGTGGCAATCGACGCGCTTCTGGAGATTGACGGGGTGACGATGCTGAGGTCTTGATCGGCCATGGTTCCATCCACTGCGCGGATGCGGGGCAGGTGGAGTGACGCTATCAAGAAGTGCAGGCGGCGTAACCTGTCAGATCTGACAGGTGCGCAAGATCATTTTGTATGCTTTTCCGGGGTTTTTATCGCGATGGTCACGCCCACAAAAAAGGCCGGTTCATCCTCGCAGATGAATCGGCCTTTTTCGGTGCTGCAAAAACTTACTGCACTTCTACCGCCAGGCTTTCGCTGATCTTCTGTTGCCAGATCGCTGGGCCGGTGATGTGTACCGACTCACCTTTGCTGTCCACCGCAACGGTGACCGGCATGTCTTTGACTTCGAACTCGTAGATCGCTTCCATGCCCAGTTCGGCGAATGCCAGCACTTTCGACTTCTTGATCGCCTGAGCCACCAGGTAAGCAGCGCCGCCGACAGCCATCAGGTACACGGCTTTGTTGTCCTTGATCGCTTCGATTGCGGTCGGGCCGCGCTCGGATTTGCCGATCATGCCCAACAGGCCGGTTTGCTCAAGGATCTGACGGGTGAACTTGTCCATCCGCGTCGCGGTGGTCGGGCCAGCCGGGCCAACCACTTCGTCACCGACCGGATCAACCGGGCCAACGTAGTAGATGAAGCGACCTTTGAGGTCGACCGGAAGGGTTTCACCCTTGTTGAGCATCTCGACCATGCGCTTGTGCGCGGCGTCGCGACCGGTGAGCATTTTGCCGTTGAGCAGGACGGTTTCGCCCGGCTTCCAGCTCTGCACGTCTTCCGGGGTCAGGGTGTCGAGGTTGACGCGACGAGCCGACGGGCCGGCTTCCCAGACGATTTCCGGGTAGGCGTCCAGCGGTGGCGCTTCCAGCGAGGCCGGGCCTGTACCGTCGAGCACGAAGTGTGCGTGACGGGTGGCGGCGCAGTTCGGGATCATGCACACCGGCAGCGAGGCTGCGTGGGTCGGGTAGTCCATGATTTTCACGTCGAGCACGGTGGTCAGGCCACCGAGGCCCTGGGCGCCGATGCCCAACTGGTTGACCTTCTCGAACAGTTCCAGACGCATTTCTTCGATGCGGTTCTGCGGGCCACGGGCTTTGAGCTCGTGGATGTCGATGGATTCCATCAACACTTCTTTGGCCATCACCGCAGCTTTCTCGGCGGTGCCGCCGATGCCAATACCGAGCATGCCCGGTGGGCACCAGCCGGCGCCCATGGTCGGAACGGTCTTGAGCACCCAGTCAACGATCGAGTCGGACGGGTTGAGCATGGCCATTTTCGACTTGTTCTCGGAACCGCCGCCCTTGGCCGCCACGTCCACTTCCACGGTGTTGCCCGGGACGATGGAGTAGTGAATCACGGCCGGGGTGTTGTCTTTGGTGTTTTTACGAGCGCCCGCCGGGTCGGCGAGGATCGAGGCACGCAGGACGTTTTCCGGCAGGTTGTAGGCGCGACGTACGCCTTCGTTGATCATGTCGTCCAGGCCCATGGTGGCGCCATCCCAACGCACGTCCATGCCGACGCGCACGAACACGGTGACGATACCGGTGTCCTGGCAGATCGGGCGATGGCCGGTGGCGCACATGCGCGAGTTGATCAGGATCTGCGCCATCGAGTCACGCGCCGCTGGCGATTCTTCGCGCAGGTAGGCTTCGTGCATCGCCTGGATGAAATCCACGGGGTGGTAGTAGGAAATGAATTGCAGGGCGTCGGCAACGCTCTGAATCAGGTCGTCTTGCTTGATCACGGTCATGAGTCGCGCTCCTCTAAAAGACGGGAACATTCTATGGGGCAGCTACAAGCTTCAAGCTATCAGCGGCAAGTTGGAGCAGTACGCGGACTGCTTGAGCTTGCGGCTTGAAGCTTGCAACTTGAAGCTGGCCCTTGGGGCCGGGCACGCCGGGGCTGCTGGCGCGACGCTAAAAAGGCGCGGCAGTATACCGCGCATCAAAGGGGCATACACGCGCCGGCAGTCATTCGTTGGTCGCATACCGCACACTGACTGCCACCACCATACCCCTGTGGCGAGGGGATTTATCCCCGTTGGGCTGCGCAGCAGTCGCTAAACCTGAACACTTGATTTAACTGGAACACCGCAGGGGGCCGCTTCGCAACCCAACGGGGATAAATCCCCTCGCCACAGGGGACCTCGCCGGGACGTAGATACGAGGCAGGCAGGTCATCCATTTGACGTCAATTTTCGGGCCCGAAAATCGGTGGTCATTTATCGACTACGCCTCTAAAGTGGCAGCCGGTCTGTAGAGTAGGACACTCAGTCAGCCTCCTATCGCACGGTGAGTCAACGATTGACCCATAACGCCATACAACGTCTTTTGCTCAAACGTTTTGCCCTTGCTGCAGCCACCTATGGATTGGCTCTGCTGCTACTGTGGCTGGCGTTTTTTACCGGGCATTACCAACAATCCCTCAATACTGTGGCCGTCGGCAGCGCCCTCGTGGTGATCAGTCAGGCAACCCTGTTCGTGTTGTTCTGGGCCCGGGCGCAATCAGCGCTTCGACGATCCGAGCATGACCGAAGTGCAGGTGCTGCTCGGCCTCGGCTGGCAAACCTGGCTGATCGCCCATCTGGATGAGGCGCGTGGCGCCTTTCTGGTTTTTTACGTGCTGATCCTGCTGTTCGGGCTGTTCCATCTCAGTCGACGCGCGTTCATTCGAACGGCGCTGCTGGTGTTCTTCAGTTTCTGCGCCATCACCTTGTGGGACGGTTACAACTTCCGCTTGGCCGAGCCCGCATTGGCCGCGTTGCAAGTGTGCATTCTGGCGATGGTGCTGGCGTGGCTGGTGCTCTACGCACGCTTCGTTCAGGTCTCGCGACAACGCCAGCGTCAGCGCCGGTTTGCCTTGCAGGCGCACCAAGACACCCTGCGCGGGATGATGCGGCAGCTGGAAGATCTGGTCGCCACCGATGAGCTGACCGGGTTGTTCAACCGCCGTCACTTCCTGCGTCTGGCCTCGCGCGAGCTGAATGAAATGGACGAAGACGTGGCGCACGGCCTGGCGCTGATCGACCTCGATCACTTCAAACGTATCAACGACATGCACGGCCATGCCGCCGGCGATCAAGTGTTGCAGGCGTTCGCCGGCGTTGCTCAAGCGTGCTTGCGCGACGGTGATGTGCTGGCGCGCTACGGGGGTGAAGAGTTCGTGGTGTTGCTGCCCAACTGCGATGCCGAACAGTTGACCGCGTGCTGCGAACGTCTGCGCGTTGCGTTCGCCGATGTCGAACTGGTGGGCCTGAATGTGCGCAACCTGAGTCTTTCGGTCGGTATGACTTTGTTGGAAATGGGCGATGATCTGGACGACGCGTTGCATCGCGCCGATCAGGCACTCTATCGGGCCAAGCGCGACGGGCGTAATCGCTGTGCGGCGGCGTGGGAGAACGTCGATGCCTGAACTTCGCGTCGGTGAACGGCAGTGGTCGGTGGCGCCGGGCACTAATCTGCTCGACGCCCTCAACCAGAATGGCGTTGCCGTGCCGTACAGCTGCCGCGCCGGCAGTTGCCATGCGTGTCTGGTGCAATGCGTGCAAGGCTTGCCTGCTGACAGTCGCCCGGATGCCTTGAGTGCCGAACAGCGGCAAGAAGGCTGGAGACTGGCCTGCCAATGTCAGGTGACCGAAGACTTGCAGGTGCACACCTTTGACCCGATTGCCGACGGTCGCCCGGCCGTGGTCGAAGCGCTGGACTGGCTCAGCGACAGCGTGCTGCGTCTGCGCCTGACTCCGCAACGTCCATTGCGCTACAGCGCCGGGCAGCATCTGGTGCTGTGGATCAATCACATCGCCCGACCGTATTCGCTGGCGAGCTTGCCGGAAGAAGATCGTTTTCTCGAATTCCACCTTGATTGCCGCCAGCCCGGCGAATTCAGCGACGCAGCCCGGCGTTTGCAGATTGGCGATGCGATCCGCCTCGGCGAACTGCGCGGCGGCGCTTTGCATTACGACGCCGACTGGCATGACCGGCCACTGTGGCTGCTCGCGGCAGGCACTGGTTTAGGCCCGCTGTTCGGCGTGCTGCGTGAAGCGTTGCGCCAGGATCACCAAGGCGCAATCCGTGTCATTCACCTGGCCCATGACGATCGCGAACACTACCTGGCCAAACCCCTTGCGGCGCTTGCTGCCCAGCGTGAAAACCTCAGTGTCGAACTGTGGACGGCGGCCGAGTCAGCCGCCGCTTTGGCGCAACTGCGCCTTGTCTCCAGACAAACCCTGGCTTTAGTCTGCGGCTCGACGGCCAGTGTCGACGCCTTCGCCCGGCGTCTGTACCTGGCCGGACTGCCGCGCAATCAACTGCTGGCCGATGTGTTCCTGTCCCGCGGTTGAGCGCTAATGCTTATCGGGTTTCATAGGTTCTTTGTGGCCAAGTCTTTATGGTCAGAGGATTTTTTGTGGCAAGGGGATTTAAGTGGCGAGGGGATTTATGTGGCAATGGGATTTTGTGGCCTGGGGATTATGTGGCGAGGGGATTTATCCCCGCTGGGCTGCGCAGCGGCCCCAAAATCTTGTGAGCGCTGCGCACTCAAACGGGGATAAATCCCCTCGCCACAAAAATCCCCTCACCACAAAAGCCCCCTTGGCCACAAAAGCCCCCTAGCCACAGAAGGCACTATCCCGCTTGAACTTCGTGAGCCCGACTATCGCCGAGACCCACCATGACCGAAGCCATCCTGCTGGAACGTGAACGCGGTTTGCTCACCCTGCGCCTCAACCGCCCGGACAAAAAAAACGCCCTCACTCGCGCGATGTACAGCCGCCTCGCCGAGGCCCTGAAGCGTGCCGACAGCGACCCCGAAATCAACGCCGTGCTGATCACCGGCAGCGCCGAGTGCTTCACCGCCGGCAACGACATCGCCGACTTCATCCAGCAACCACCCAGCGACCTCGACAGCCCGGTGTTTCACTTCATGCTAAACCTGCTCGAATGCCGCAAACCGGTCATCGCCGCAGTGGCCGGCGCGGCGGTGGGCATCGGCACCACGCTATTGCTGCATTGCGATCTGGTCTACGTGGCCCGCGATGCACGGTTGCGCATGCCATTCGTCAACCTCGGTTTGTGTCCGGAGTTCGGTTCCAGCCTGATCCTCCCGCGCTTGCTCGGCCAAGCCAAAGCATCGGAGTTGCTGTTGCTGGGCGAAGGCTTCACCGGTGAACAGGCGGCGCAATGGGGCATTGCCACTGAAGCTTTGGACAATGGCGATGCGGCGTTGAGCAAAGCGCGGGAAATGGCGCTACGTTTCGATGATTTGCCGGCAGAAGCGGTACGCATCAGCAAGCAACTGATGAAGGCGCCGGATCGTGAGTTGATCCGCAAAGTGATCGAGGAGGAGGGCGTGTTATTTACCCAGCGCCTGAAGTCGCCGGAAGCATTGGCGGCGTTGACCGGGTTTATCAAACGGCATTGATTTTTGGGTGGCCGGATTGGCCCCATCGCGAGCAGGCTCACTCCTACAGTGGGGATGCGCTCCCCTGTGGGAGCGGGCTTGCTCGCGAATGCGTCGCCACCGTCAACACATCAATCAGCCCACATAGCGACTCACAGCCGATCGCATGGCTTTTTTGCCAGCGATCAAAACCTGCCGGAGATCCCCGGTCGTAACGCTGTTTGTGTAATTCAAAATACCCTCAGTCGGTGTCTCGGTGAGCCCATCGATACCGAACGTCGAATCCATTTTGCCTTGGGCGGTGATACGACCCGCCAGCGCCAGACCCCGAGTATTCAACTCACCCGCGACGACGATGGTCTGTTCACTGTCGAGTTCGGCACTGTTCAACTGCAGGCTGACAAATGGCCGCTCGATGATAAGCGCCTGACCGGCATTGAAGTCCGGGTCGGGATGACCGTTCGGTGAAAGCCTGTTCACATAGCCTTTTACCGTTGACCCGGTGGTGGTAAACGAGCCGGTTACAGCAGGTTTATCATCCGGTTGCAGGAGCAGCGAATTGAGTCTCAAGATCCCGCCAGTCAGGTTGAACAGGGTAAAACCATTTGTTCCATACAACGGATTGATCGTTCCCGTCGCATCGAAATCAGCCACAAATCCTCGATTGCCGGAATTGCCGGCGACCAGAAAATGGCCGTTATCCCGGATGATCAATCCGACGGAGGCGGTACTTTGCTGTTCGATCTGAAAGAAGGCATAACCGGTGTTATTGAACAGTGTGTCCAGATGGCCGTTTGGCGTCAGCTGAATCAATAACCCTTGATTGTTATACGGCCAGAGGCCACGGCTGTTGAAGGCGAGCAACAGCTTGTGACTGGCAGGAATAATCGCGCCAGCAAGGGCGGCTTCACCGATGTCCCCTGAGTCGATATCGGACGAGTGAAGACCGGTCGGTAAAGGCTCTCTGAAAACAAATACACCGTTTTTTCCAAACAGTAGATCGATGGTTCCCTCGCCATTGAATCGTGCGACTGCCGGGTAGTTTTGGGTCGCCGGGCTGCCATCCTGAAGGTATCCAGTCACCAAGAGTTTATCGGCACTCAGTTCACGGATGCCGGTGGGAATCGAAGTGCCCGCGGTTCCCAAAAATCCCCAGCGCGAGTAACCGTCAAGCCCGAAGGAAGTGTCGAGTGCGCCATTCTTGTTCAAGCGAAACAGTTTGAAGTCGCTGCCGTCTCGCAGCACGCCGACAATCTTGCCCTGTTGCAAGCCAGGACTTTTCAGCACGGTGATGGCTTTCACCTCGCTGCCTTCAAGCACGGTCACGCCGTCGAGACCAAAAGTCCTGTCCAGATCGCCTGCACGGCGGGCCGGTTGCGTCGTATTGATCAACATCCTGTCGCTCCAACTCTGATCGAGTACCCATGGCGGGTGATCGAGGAAAGCCATTCAATCGGAGAAGTCGAGCAGTGCCTACTGTCAGAAATTACAGGTCATATAATTTGCCCGACGCGTATTGACCAGAAAACAAAAAGCCCCGCCATTCACATGGCGGGGCTTTCGTTTTTCAACAACCGGTCAATCAGACCTGTGGGTCGCCCACGTGCAGGATCTTCATGCCGTTAGTGCCGCCGGTGGTGTGGTAGCTGTCGCCCTTGGTCAGGATGACCCAGTCGCCTTTTTCCACAACGCCGCGTTTAACCAGCTCGTCGATCGCCTTCTGGCTGACTTCGTGCGGTTCCAGCGAAGCCGGATCGAACGGTACGGTGTACACGCCACGGAACATGGCGGCGCGCGCCTGAGTTTCGCGGTGCGGCGAGAACGCGTAGATCGGCACCGAGGAACGGATGCGCGACATGATCAGCGGGGTGTAGCCACTTTCGGTCAGCGCGATGATCGCTTTAACGCCCGGGAAGTGGTTGGCGGTGTACATGGTCGCCAGTGCGATGCTTTCGTCGCAACGGGTGAATTCCTTGCCGATGCGGTGGCTGGAAGTCTTGCCGGTCGGGTGCTTTTCAGCGCCGACGCAGATGCGCGCCATCGCTTGAACCGCTTCCAGCGGATACAGACCTGCAGCGGATTCAGCAGACAACATCACGGCGTCGGTGTAGTCGAGCACGGCGTTGGCCACGTCGGACACTTCGGCGCGAGTCGGCATCGGGTTCTGGATCATCGACTCCATCATCTGGGTCGCGACGATCACAGCCTTGTTGTGGCGGCGTGCGTGCAGAATGATTTTCTTCTGAATGCCCACCAGCTCGGCGTCGCCGATTTCCACACCGAGGTCACCGCGGGCAACCATCACCGCATCGGAAGCCTTGATCAGGCCGTCGAGGGTTTCGTCGTCTGCGACGGCTTCAGCACGTTCGATCTTCGCCACCAGCCAAGCGGTGCCGCCGGCTTCGTCGCGCAGTTGACGGGCGTATTCCATGTCGGCAGCGTCACGCGGGAAGGATACCGCGAGGTAGTCGACTTCCATTTCAGCGGCGAGCTTGATGTCGGCCTTGTCTTTTTCAGTCAGGGCCGGAGCGGTCAGGCCGCCACCGCGACGGTTGATACCTTTGTGGTCGGACAGCGGGCCGCCGATGGTCACGGTGCAATGCAATGCGTCGTCAGTTTGGGTATCAACGCGCATGACCACACGACCGTCGTCGAGCAGCAGCTCGTCGCCTACGCCGCAGTCTTTAACCAGATCCGGGTAGTCGATGCCGACCACTTGCTGGTTGCCTTCGGTCAGAGGATGGCTGGTGGAGAAAGTGAACTTGTCACCGATCTTCAGCTCGATCTTCTTGTTGGCGAATTTGGCGATACGGATTTTCGGGCCTTGCAGGTCACCCAGCAGGGCGACGAAGCGGCCGTGCTTGGCGGCAATGTCACGCACCAGTTTCGCGCGAGCCTTGTGCTCGTCGGGGGTGCCGTGGGAGAAGTTCAGACGGGCAACGTCCAGGCCAGCCAGAATCAGCTGTTCGAGAACTTCCGGCGAGTTACTGGCCGGGCCAAGGGTAGCGACGATTTTGGTACGACGGACGGACATGCAAAGACTCCTGAGTTCAAGCGCAAGCGAAGGCTACTATGCTCTTGGGGTGTAGTCATTGTTCGAATGCACTACTTTTTGTGAAGGGCTTTGTTAATAGTTTCTTTATTGAACGCCATGAACGCGACAATCGGCACAAACCGTTCTGAAGATTTTCGACGCAAGGTCGATACAGAGCACAAGACAGGAGAACCCCCATGCGATTGTTGCCCATTGCCGCCCTTGCCCTCAGCGTCCTCGCCGTCACGGGCTGCACCCGTTGGTCGATGAACCACCATTTAAACAACGCCTACAGCGCCTACGATCGTGGCAATTGCGAGCAGGTCATGCTCGAACTGTCCAAGGTCGAACGCGCCAGCCGTGCCCGCCCGTACGTGTGGCCGGAAGTGTCGATGATGCGCGGTCAGTGCCTGGAACGGCAAAGTATGTTTGTCGATGCCGCGCAGACCTATCAGTTCATCATCGCCTCGTACCCCAACAGCGAATACGCCTACCGTGCCCGCGCCCGTTTGGAGACCCTACAAAGCCTGGGTCATTACCCAACGCGCAGCGCCGCAGCCGTGGTACGTCCAACGCGTTTCTGATGACAGTTGTCATACAAAATCTGGCCGTGCGCACAGGCTGAGCTATAGTCGAATGATCCGGATTTAGAGCGCTGTCTCTGATCCGGGGCAACACCTGCGACTGGCAAGTGGTCAAGTGACGGCGACGTAGCGACCGTCACACCGGAAGCGGGGAGAGCGGGCCTGCCGAACAGGTTCGTTCCGAAGCAAAGGTGCGGCTCTGTGACGGAGCCCTGCATGGCGAACTGCGCATGTTTACCGACCGCCGGATTGAACGGCACCAACTGCCGTACTTCTTGAGAGTGTTCAACAGCGTCACCGACAAACCGATTGGCTTTCTCGGCAACGTTTCAGAAGACGGGCTGATGCTTATCAGCCAGTTACCGATGATGATCGGAGTTGATTTCGCGCTACGTCTGAAAATCCCCATGGGTGATGGTTGCCACCAGGTCATCGACTTTTCGGCGTGCTGTTTGTGGTGTCACGAGGATGCAACCCCGCAACATTACGATGCTGGTTTCAGTTTGCACCGACCGCCTGCCGAGTATGGGCAACTGGTGCGAGCGTTGAAGCAGTACTTCAGTTTTCAGCCGTTGCCGGCGTCTGCCTGATAATGGGGAAATTCAGCCTGCGGTAGCTCAGGGCAGTGCGCATAAATGTGGCTGCCGCAGACTGCAAATTCTAAGTTTTATTAGCAATCGCTCGTTCACTATCCAATGTTTTTTCAGCTAGCAACAATCCCATCTCGCTCAATTGATATATTGCCATTGCCAAATGGCGGGGCTTATCTTCCAAACTGTCCGCTAGATCCAGCAAAAGAATACTCACAGACGAAAACGTTTCATAGGTCTGGATAGCGATAGCTTCGGAATTGATTTCTGGAGAAACCATAAACATTTGCATACCTCGGTCTACGGAGTTACGGGAAGGTATATCAGGTTTTAAATAGTGGTCTAAAGCGCGTTCAGCTGCTTCGTGGAGTTTTCTTGAGTCTTGTGAAGCATACGGGGAAGTATCAGTAGGATCTATTTCAGGTGGATTTGGTGTAATTTTAAACATTGCCTTGTTTCCTTGTTTGATGACACCACACGCTTCGCGACTAAGGGAAGGGTGGCGGCTATGCGCAGGTTAGTCGACCGGTGGAAACAAGGCTTTTCCGGCGCGCCCTAGGGCGCCCTGCACATAGCCACCATCAAGTGCGGGTATGAAAACCCTACGAGATGATGTGATGCACCTTGTTAATCCACCGGGCGACTAAACCCGATCGCTGGTCGTCAGCGACATGCATCAATTTAATGGGCGGCACCTAGCGTGTAAGTCAGTCAGTTCTGATGGGAGTGTAGGGAACGGCGCCAAGCGTTGTAGTCCGAATCCCCCGGCAAGACATGCTCCGAATCATGGAGAGCTATGCTTTTTTAAATCAGTTCGGAAGTTTTAGGGAGGGTGCCAAGTAGCTGTATAGCTACTTGGTATTAAATTATTAGTGGCAGGTCTTGTTTGGGTGTGACTTGAGTGATTTTAAAAACCTTTCATGCTTCTGTTGCAATAAGCGTTGTCATTTTTTTACTCTGAGTTTGGCGAAGCCCTGTTTAATGTAGCCGGCATTTTCACCAATTATACTCAGTGCACCTCGGATGTTTTCACCAACCTCATTTAAACCCTCCTTCTCTGCGTGCAGCGTCAATTCCATGATGGCGGCCTCTAGACCCAATTGATTCTGATACATCCTTTCCAATAAATCAGACAGCGAATATTCATCTGGCATTGGTTCGACTCCGTTCGAGAAAAGACAAGCATAGCAACGGTTTTCGGGTGCAGCGCTTTGAAAATTGTTTACGTCTTTCTATTGAACAGGCTGTAGATCGGATCAGTAGTCCGTTGAAAATGCTGCGTGGGAATAAACCACCTTCAAAACGTACCAGCCTTCTTCCAGCTCAAGTAACGCGTCACCAACTCAGTCCCTAACGACTGTGGCCGCACATCCAGCGTATGAACGCCATGTGCGGTCAACCTTTCATGGCATTCATTGCGCGCATTCAGATAGTCCACGGTGCCGCAATAGGTCAACGCTTCATCCAGTGTCTGAACGGTGCTCTGCGGCACTTGATCAAGTACGCCTTCACGCAGGCTCGCCACCAACACTCGATGCTGCTGGCTCAAGCGTTTGACGGCGGTGAGCAGTTCCTCGTCGTCGTCATCGCGCAGGTTGGTGACCAGTATCACCAGCGCCCGACGCTTTTGCCGCGACAGCAGTTGGCTGACGGCCGCTTGAAAGTCCGCCGTGCGCTGAGTGCTTTGCAGGTCGTAGACACTGTTGAGAACGATATTGAGCTGACCCGCACCTTTAACCGGTGCGAGGTAATGCGGGTGGGCATTGGCCAAGGTACACAAACCCACCGCATCGCCCTGACGCAGGGCCACGTAGCTCAGCAGTAAACAAGCATTCAGCGCATGGTCGAAGTGCGAGAGTTCGTCGTCCTGGCTACGCATGCGGCGGCCACAATCGAGCATGAAGATGATCTGCTGATCGCGTTCGTCCTGATATTCACGGGCAATCGGTGTGCGCTGGCGGGCGGTGGCTTTCCAGTCGATCTGGCGCAGGCTGTCGCCTTCGCGAAATTCGCGCAGTTGATGAAATTCCAGACCCTGACCACGGCGCTGCTTTTGCCGCACGCCGAGCTGACTGAGCCAGTTGTCCACGGCCAGCAGTTCACCGCCGTAGAGGCGGGCGAAGTCCGGGTAGACGCGGGTGTGATCGGTGACGTCGAGCAGGCGTTTGCCTGTCCATAAACCCAGCGGGCTGGGCAGGTTGATTTCGCAGCGTTCAAAGCTGAAATGACCGCGCTGGAGGGGGCGCAGGCGGTAGCCGACTTGGCTGATTTTGCCGGGCTGCAGTTCGACGCTGAGCGGCAGGTTTTCGAAGCTCAGGCCTTCCGGGACATGATCGAAGATGTGCAGGTGCAGTGGCTCGCTGAAGGGGTGTTCAACGTCCAGGCGGATTTCGCTCCAGCGACCAAGTGCGAGGCTGCCGGGCATGTGCCGTTTGACGCGGATGGCGGGCAGGCGTTTGAGGCGCAGGGCATCGATGGCGGCCAGGGCCAGCAGGGCGAGGAGTAAGCCCCAGGTGATCGCCGGCAGGCTGGGCGGGAGGGCGATTTGCAGTGCCTGCAAGGTGCCCAGGGCGATGCCGATGGCCATGAGCAGTGTTAGCCAGATTAGTAAGAGTTTTGATGGTTTCATGGCTTGGCACCGGGCTGTCTGTTGCAAAAATCGCAGCCTTCGACGGCTCCTGCATGAGTGATGTGTAGGAGCTGCCGGAGGCTGCGATCTTTTCTGCCCAAAACGGATTTCACAGGCGCGGCGCCGGGATCTGGTCGAGCAGTTGCTGCAATACCTGATCGACTTGCAGGCCTTCGATGTCCAGTTCCGGGGCGATGCGTACGCGGTGGCGCAGCACGGCCAACGCGCAGCCTTTGATGTCGTCGGGGATGACGAATTCGCCGCCGCGTAACAGGGCGCGGGCGCGGGCGCAGCGCACCAGGGCAATCGAGGCGCGAGGCCCGGCGCCGAGGGTCAGCCCCGGCCAGCTGCGCGTGCTGCGCGCCAGTCGTACGGCGTAATCGAGGACTTGATCGTCCAGCGGCAAATCACTGGCAATACGTTGCAGCGCTTGCACGTCTTTGGCTTGCAGCACGGTGCGCAACGGTTGCACATCAAGCATGTCGGCGCGGGTCGAGCGACTGACCTGACGCACCATGTTCAACTCCTGATCGGCGTCGGGGTAATCCATGCGCACCTTGAGCATGAAGCGGTCGAGTTCGGCTTCGGGCAGCGGGTAAGTGCCTTCCTGTTCAATCGGGTTTTGCGTGGCCAGCACCATGAACGGCTGAGCGATGGGCAGGGCGCGGCCTTCGAGGGTGACTTGCCTTTCTTGCATCGCTTCGAGCAGCGCCGCCTGGGTTTTTGCCGGGGCGCGGTTGATCTCGTCGGCCAGGAGCAAATTGGTGAACAGCGGGCCTTTGCGCAATTTGAACTGCTCGGTTTGCAGGTCATAGACGGCATGACCGGTGACGTCGCTGGGCATCAGATCCGGGGTGAACTGGATACGCGCGAACTCGCCACCGAAGCAGCGCGCCAATGCCCGTACCAGCAAGGTTTTACCCAGCCCCGGCACACCTTCAAGCAGCACGTGGCCACCGGCGATCAGCGCGGTCAGCACGTCGTCGATTACCTGATTCTGGCCAATCAAAGCTTTTTGCAATTCGCTGCGAACCGCTTGCGCCAGTTGGCTGGCGCGCTGGCGTTGCTGGGCGGCGTGGCTGGCGCTGCCGGGCTCGGTCTGTTCACTCATAGCGTGTTCCTCAAGGTTTGCAGGTGGGCGACCTGACGGCAGAACTCGGCGCTGGACAAACGCTGGTTCGGAACCGGGCTCAGGGCTTGGCTGATGGCGCGGGTGGGCTGACGGGTCAGGCGTGACAGTGCCAGCCATTGTTCGGCAACGTTCAATCGATCAAAACCGGGATGGCGACGGCGCGCGCGACGCAACACGTCTTGTTGCAAGGCTTGCAGCAGCGCTTGCTGACCGTTGTGGCGCAGCAGGAAATCCGCGCTGGCACGCAGGTGTTCCTGCAACTGTCGACGGCCAATGGGCGCCGGTGCCTGAAGCGGGCCGTGGCGCACACCGACATGCCACAACCACAGGCCGATCAAGGCGAGCAGGGCGACGATGGCCTGCGGGAAGTAGCGCCAGAGCAAGGTCAGCAAGCCGTCGTGTTCGCTGTTGTAGATCAGCGTGACGTCGGTGTCGGCGCTCAAGTACCAGAGCAGCCAGGCATTGTCGTATTGCGCGATGGTCTGGCTTTTCCACAGCTCGGCGTCAGTGACCACGGTGATCGAGCCGAGGCTGTAAGGCAGTTGCATCATGTGCGTGGCTTTGCCGCTGTTGGCCCAGGCTTGCGCGAGGTTTTTCGGGTCGTCGAGGTGGAAGTCCGTGTCGAACCCGGCATAGGCCGGCGCGTCTTCATCCTCCACATACAGCTTGGTCAATTTCGGGAAGGGGTCTTGCTCAAGGTCTTTGGGCGGATCCTTGAGATCCTTGCTCAGGGATTGATGCAGTTGCACGCGATCGAGCAGCAGGTCGTTGCTCTGTTTGGTCTGTTCGTCCCATAACGATTCAGCGACAAACACCAGTCGCCCGCCGGCCCGCGTCCAGTTCAACACTTGTTCGACCTGACGTGGGGTCATGCGTGAACGGTCGTTGAACAGCAGCAGCGTGTGTCGGCGTGGGTCGATATCCGGCAGTACGGAAAGGCTTTCGGCATGACTGACTTTGAGGCCGCGCTCACGCAAAAACATTTCCGCCGCCAGATACGGATTGGCTTGGGCAGCAGGGGACGGGCCGTGATCGACTTCTTCCTGATACGGCTTGGCCTTGAGAAACAGAAACACGCTCAATGCGATCAGCAGTGCGACGAGCACTGCGCCGACCCACCACAGGGTACGGCGATTCAACGGGCAGCTCCGTGGCCAAACAAGGCGCGCCAGCCGTCGCACAATTCCTGTTGCAGATGCGCTGCCGGGACTCGATGTCCGTAGGCCATGTTCTGCCAGTGCACAGTGAGGTTGCGACTGAAGGCGAGCAACTCCGGTCGCTGCAGTTGTTCTACGCGCGCCAGCACCTGATTTTCGGTGTCGGCAGGTTTCAGCGTCAGATCGAAGTCGTGCAGCAGATGGCTGAGCAGACCGCGATAGAGCAAGCTCAACGCCGCTCGCGGTTGGCTGAGCCAGAGTTGTTCGGCGCTGGCGGCGATGTCGTCGGGCAAGGTGTCGCGGTTCAAATCCAGACCGAACGCTTGCTGCGGCACCGCTCGTTTTGGCAGCGCTGGCAGTTTCGGCCGGCGACTGACGAAGGCCCGGAGAAACTCGCGGTAATGCCAGATCAGCCAACCGATCAAGGCAATCAGCACACCCCACAACAGCACCTCGATCAGCTTGGCCAGCCCATTGAAGTGTCGACCGTCGAGCCAGCCCAGCAAGGTTTTAAGCCACTGCGGTGCTTCGCCGGGTTTTGCGTCTTTGGCCGGCGTTGCCGGGTCGTCGCCAAAACGGTAGCGGGTGACCGATTCCTTGTTCTTGAACGGTGGTTGTTCGAGCAAGGCCTTGATGCTGTCGTGGGAGGCCTGACTGGTCAGCGGCTGATTTAACAAGCGCGGTGCATCCGGACGGGTGTCGGGTTCAGCCGCCCAGACCGAGGGCACATTCGGCAGCACCAGACAGATCGCCAGCAGCAGACCAAGCACGCCGTTGTTCAGGCGTTGGCGCAAACGCCGGAACACCAGTTCGATGTCCCACGCTTCCAGTTGCGTGCGGCGGTTCAGATAGAGGCTGAATCCGCAGGCGACGTAGATCGGTTCCCAGACCACCAGCACCAGCGCGTAAAAGGCGTTGGTCAGGTGTTCGAGCCAGCGCCAGTCATGATCGGCCGAGAGAATCAGCGACTGCCAGTCCCAATCGGTTTCGACCTGCTGCGGCAGCAACAGATAGAACAGCACCATCAAGCCGATCCACAGCGCAGTCTCCAGATGCACGCCAATGATGGTCAGCCATTGCGCCGCGCCTGCGTTGCGCTGCAACAGCACTTGCAGGCGTTGTTGGCGAGCGTTGCCGTCGAGGCCTTCGAGTTGCACCACCGGCAGCAGAAAGCTGCGGCTGAAGCTCAAGCGGCGCCAGGTCAGGCTGGCCAGCAGTTGTGGTTTGAGCAGACGCGGCCATTCGCGCAGCGCTTGTTTGAGGGTGGGCGTTTCGCCGAACAGCGCTTTGGACAGGATGTACAACGGCAGGCGTTCGTACGCCGGTTTCAGCCACCAGAATATAAACACGGCCAGCGTCGGCGAATCCCAAAACACCAGGCTGAGCAGGGCGAACAGCGGCAAGGTGACGATGGCCCAACTGGTCATCAGCAAGCGTCGATGTTGCTGACACATGAGCACGCCCAGATCCATGGCTTCCCAGGTCGTACGCGGGCGGATCACCACGGTGGCGTCACTCAGGCGCATGGCGTGTCCTTCCGGCGAACAGCAGATAGCACGCGACCAACGTCCAGAGTCCGGCGCCGACCAGGTATTTGGTCAGCGGCGCGACACTGGTTTTCGATGACCAATAGGCTTCGATAAACGCCGCGATCAGCAGGAACAACATCACCCCGCAGACCAGCAACACGCTTTTGCGCGCTGCTCGTTTCAGGGCTTCGGCGCGGGTCAGGCGCCCGGGCGCGATCAACGCCCAGCCGAGTTCCAGACCGGCCGCGCCGGCGAGAGCAATCGCCGTCAGTTCGAAAGCGCCATGGGCGATGACGAACGACCAGAAGGTCTGGCCGAAACCGATCTCGGTCAGATGCCCGGCCACCGCGCCGATGACCAGGCCGTTGTAGAACAGAAAGAATGCGCTGCCCACGCCCATCAACAATCCGCTGGCGAAGGTCTGAAAGGCGATGCCGATGTTGTGCATCACGTAGTAGCCGAACATCACCCAGTCTTCACTGGCCGCGCGTTCGGCGGGGCGCCCGAGGTGGCCGGCGACCGGGTCGTACATGCCTTGCATCTCGCGCACTTGATCGGCGGGAATCAGGTTGTAAACGAGGTCGGGAAACACATACACCAACACCCCGACGCCGATCAGGCTGCCGAAAAACAGCAGCGCGGCGACCAGCACAAAAGGCCATTCGGCGCGCACCAATCGCGGGAAATCGGCAAGGATAAAACTGAGCAGGTTGGCGCCGAGGCGGCTGCGATGACGGTACAACTGTTGATGGCCGCGCAGCACTTGCTGCTGCAACGAGTCGATCAGGAAACTGCTGTAGCCGCGTTCCTGTGCCAACGCCAGATGCTGGCAGAGTCGGCGATAGGTTCTCGGAAATCCGGCAATTTGCGAGGTGTCCTTGCCGCGTTCAAGGCGTTCGAGGGCCAGCGCAAAACGCTCCCATTCGGCCATGTGGCGACTTTCGAAAAGGCTCTGCTTCATGTCGGGCCCAACAAGCCGCGCGCGATGCCATTGAGTTCGGCAACGGCTTTGGGCGCGGAGATATTCAGCGGCTGGGCGAGCAGGGCGGCCAGTTCATTGACCCGCGCCGGTGACAGTTCGCCTTGGCGTTCGGCAAAACCGAGCACTGCACGTTGTTCGCTGAGCGTCAGCGGCACGGGCGAGCGCCGGGGTTCGGCGTCAGGCAATTGCGGGCGCGTCAGCGGGCGTTCGCTGTAAACCACCAGCGTGCCGGCAGCGATGTCGCCGAGGCGTTTGAAGGTCGGGTGTTGCAGGCAACTGAGGCTGCCGAGGAAGTAGCCGAACGGCAGCAGATCAACGAAGCGCAGCAGATTGCGCAACAACGAGGCTGACCAGCCAACCGGCGTGCCGTCATCGTGTACCACGCGCAGGCCCATCCACTGTTTGCCCGGCGAGCGTCCCTGTCGCAGCACTTCGAACAGCACCATGTACCACCAACTGATCGCAAACAGCAGCAGCGAACCGAGGCCCATGCCGAGCTTGCCGAGGAACGCCAACGCGATAAACAGCACGCCCATGATCACACCGCGAATGCCCAGATCGATGGCGAACGCCACGGCCCGCACCATCAACCCGGCAGGGCGCAGGGGCAGGTCGATGCCTTCCGGCGTTTCGACCTGATGCCGCGTATCCAGCGGCGGGGCCAGCGGTGCTTTCCTTGGCGGTGCTGTGGGCTCGAGCATGGGCTACCTGATGTCGCCTGTTCTGAGTGCAAGTGCGTCCGATGCTAGCAGCCTCTCGGGGGGAAACGACATAACTATGTATTGCACAGCATGTGTCGCCAGGTGTTTGAATGTTTCAAGACTGGCCGCGACGGCGGTTGAGCGCCTAGACTTTGCCGATCTTCAGTTCAGGATCCGCCCGTGACTTCAATCTTCTGGTACGACTACGAAACCACTGGCATCAATCCGCGTAACGACCGCCCGCTGCAGGTCGCCGGGATTCGCACCGACCACGAGCTCAACGAAATCGACGAGCCGGTCAACCTTTACTGCCAGCCCAGCGAAGACATCCTGCCGCACCCGGCGGCGTGCGCGATCACCGGCATCACCCCCAGTCAGCTCGCCGAAAAAGGTTTGAGCGAAGCCGATTTCATGACCCGGGTTCACGCGCAATTGGCCGCTCCCGGTACGTGCGGTGCGGGTTACAACTCCTTGCGTTTCGACGACGAGATGACCCGTTACAGCCTGTATCGCAATTTCTTCGATCCCTACGCCCGTGAATGGCAGGGCGGCAACAGTCGCTGGGATTTGATCGATGTAGTGCGCGCTGCTTACGCCTTGCGCCCGGACGGGCTGGTCTGGCCGACCGATGACGAGGGCCGCGTGACCCTCAAGCTCGAACGCCTGACCGCCGCCAATAACATCGATCACGGCCATGCCCACGAAGCGTTGTCGGACGTGCGCGCGACCATTGCGCTGGCGAAACTGATCCGCGACAAACAGCCCAAGCTCTATGACTGGCTGTTTCAGTTGCGCAGCAAACAGAAGGTGATGGATCAGATTCGCCTGTTGCAGCCGCTGGTGCACATCTCCGGACGCTTCTCGGCGGCGCGCAGTTATGTCGGCGTGGTCATGCCGCTGGCCTGGCACCCGAAAAACCGCAACGCGCTGATTGTTTGCGACTTGCACCTCGATCCACAGGGCTTGCTCGATCTCGACGCACAAACCCTGCGCCAGCGTCTGTACACGCGCCGTGACGATTTGCTTAAGGGCGAATTGCCGGTGCCGTTGAAGATTATTCACATCAACCGTTGCCCGGTCGTCGCGCCGTTATCAGTACTGCGCGCCGACGATCAGCAACGATTGGGTCTGGACATGGCGCTTTATCAGGAACGAGCGCTGCGGCTAACTGACGCACAACAAGTTTGGAAAGATAAAATTGCGGCTATTTATGCCAGCGAAGATTTCACCCCGAGTGAAGATCCGGAACAACAGTTGTACGACGGATTTATCGGTGATCGTGATCGGCGTCTGTGTGAGCAAGTGAGAAACGCTGACCCGGCACATTTGGCACAAGAGCAATGGCCGTTCGATGATGAACGTTTGCCTGAATTACTCTTTCGATATCGCGCACGTAACTTTCCCGATACGTTGAATTCTGAAGAACAGGCACGCTGGAAATTATTGTGTCAGCAACGTTTGTCGGCCCCGGAATTCGGCGCGCCGAATACCTTGAAATCTTTTAGCGAGGCGGCCGAGCAATGGTTGCTTAGTGCTACGCCAGAGCAGAGCGCAGTGCTCAATGAATGGCAGAGTTATGTCCAGGCATTGCGCAAACGTTTGGGTCTTTGAAATCGAACATGTTTGTTACTAAACGTCAGGCATAAAAAACGCCAGCATTCGCTGGCGTTCTTTTTCGCGGATCGCTCTGCGAAGGCGTTGCGGCTTAGCCCAGCAGGGTAGCCCAGCCTTCAACCACGTCGCCGCCCCACTTGGCTTTCCACTCTTTCAGAGTTTTGTGGTTGCCACCTTTGGTTTCGATGACTTCGCCGTTGTGCGGGTTTTTGTATTGTTTAACTTTGCGAGCACGCTTGGTGCCGGTAGTTTTTACTGCGCCGCCGCGTGGTGCTTTGGTTTTCGACTCTGGGTCCAGCAGCGCGATGATGTCACGCAGCGACTTGGAGTATTCGCCCATCAGGGTGCGCAGTTTGCCTTCGAATTCCAGCTCGGTTTGCAGTTTGTCGTCTTGCGACAGGTTCTTCAAACGGGCTTGCAGCTCTTTGATAGCTTCTTCGGTGGCGCGATATTCGTTGATCAAGGACATGATTACTACCTTAGTAGAATGCTGAATGACAGGGGACAGTGGCGCAATAATAGTCAGGCTGTTTCATCAAGTAAACATTTAACCGGGGTTTTTATTTAAATTAGTTACGAGAAATAGCCGCAAATTGATTGTTCAGTTAAATAGTGTGAAGCCGTCAGCACAGATATTCACAAATGTCTGTTTAACAATGCCAGCAAAGCGCCATCCCTCTGGCGTTTGTTTCCGTCAAAAAAGTGTGGGTATCCGCCGCCGGCCACGCCAGCGCTCATCAATACTGCAGTTTTCCCGCGCAGTCGCTAGAATGGCGGCCTTTGCGAAGTTCTGGAGTCTTCCCCTCATGCGCACTTTTCGTCTGGTGATTTCTTGCCCGGACCGCGTTGGCATCGTTGCCAAAGTCAGTAATTTTCTGGCAGCCCACAATGGCTGGATCACCGAAGCGAGCCACCACTCGGATAATCAGGTGGGTTGGTTCTTCATGCGTCACGAAATTCGTGCCGATTCGCTGCCATTCGGTATTGAAGTATTGCGCGAGAAGTTTGCGCCGATCGCCGAAGAGTTCTCGATGGACTGGCGCATCACCGACACTGAGCAGAAGAAGCGCGTAGTGCTGATGGCCAGCCGCGAATCGCACTGCCTGGCGGACTTGTTGCACCGCTGGCACAGCGATGAGCTGGATTGCGAAATCTCCTGCGTGATTTCCAACCACGACGACCTGCGCAGCATGGTCGAGTGGCACGGCATCCCGTATTACCACGTCCCGGTCAATCCGCAGGACAAGCAACCGGCGTTCGACGAAGTGTCGCGTCTGGTCAAACAGCACGACGCTGAAGTAGTGGTGCTGGCGCGTTACATGCAAATCCTGCCGCCGGACATGTGCCGCGAATACGCGCACAAGGTGATCAACATTCACCACAGCTTCCTGCCGTCGTTCGTCGGTGCCAAGCCGTACCACCAGGCGTCGCTGCGCGGCGTGAAACTGATTGGCGCGACCTGCCACTACGTGACCGAAGAGCTGGACGCCGGCCCGATCATCGAGCAGGACGTGGTGCGTGTCAGCCACAGCGACAGCATCGAAGACATGGTGCGTTTCGGCCGTGACGTCGAGAAGATGGTGCTGGCCCGCGGCCTGCGTTATCACCTCGAAGATCGCGTGCTGGTGCACGGCAACAAGACTGTGGTGTTCTGATCGAACACACGCAGGCTTGAAAAACCAAGGGTCTGGGCGCTCAATCGCTCAGACCCTTTGTCGTTTAAGCCCCGAGGAAACTTACATGAGTGATCCACTGGACAAAGCCACGTCCAAAGCGCCGGCGACATTGGGCGAAGGTTGTTTGAGTCGCTACGACCCCGAGGACATGACCCCGGAGGATGGCACCGAGTTTCCCGGTGCGGCCGAGTTGTGGGAACAGTTGCAAGAGTCCGACGATAAACAAAACGATGTTTGAAATCCGATCCCTGTAGGAGCTGCCGCAGGCTCGGGCCGCGATCGGACGATCTTTTACGTCTGCGGCACTTTCATCAATTTGCGCAACAACGGCCGCCCCAACATCATCAAAAACACCGGCCCCCCCACCAGCAGATAAAAGTAATACGTCACCACCCGCCAAATCAGAATCGCCGCCGCTGCGGTGGATTTCCCCACCATCGGCGCCAACAGTGCCGCTGAAGTCAATTCCGCCGCCCCCGCGCCACCCGGCAATAAACTGAATTGCCCGGCCCCCAGCGACAGCATCTGCACCAGAAAACTCCAGGCCCACTGCAAGTCCGCGCCGAGGCCGCGCAACGCCAGATACAGCACGCTGTAACGCAATAACCAATGCACACACGTCAGCGCGAACACTTTGATCAGGGTTGGCCAGGGCAACTTCAACGTGTCGGTAAACGCCGCGAGAAAGTGCAGCAACTTGCGCGCCCAGCGACGGCGAGTGCCCGGTTTAACGTTCATCCTTACCAATAAGCGGCCACTCAAGCGAATCAACGCGCGGTGATAACGCGCAATCAACACGCAACTGAACAAGCCGCCAAACAACGAAATCGCGCTGACTGTCAGCAGCCATTCCAAGCGATCGCTCAGATGTTGAAACAACGCATAAATCAGAATCCCACTAAGCGCACAGAGAAAGAACAGCAAATCGCTGAGTTGATCCATGGCAAACACCGCGCTGCCACGGGCCGGACGCACACCGCAGCGGGCGAGCAACGCCATGATGGTCAACGGCCCACCGCTGCCTCCGGGCGTGGCGCAATAAGCGAACTCGGCGGCCATTACCACGCCGAGGCTTTTCAGCGGCGTGACGCGGTCGCGCTGATCGCCGAGCAACAAACGCAGACGCAGGGTATTGATGCCCCAGCAGAGCAGGATCATGCCGAACATGATCAACAGCCATAACAGTGGAAAACTTTGCAGGCGCGCCCAGGTTTCGCCGCCACCGAGCACCACCGGGATCAACACCGCCGCGAGCAGGCCGATCAACAACAGAATGCCGCGACTCATGCAGCAGATCCCGATTGACCGCGCTGTTGGGCGAGCCAGTGGATTTTGGTCATCGGTACGCGTCTTTCATTCAGTAGTCGCTGCAAGGTGTGCAGCCAGTAATCGCGGGAAAAACCGTGGCGCATGTCCACTGGGTGCAAGCCTAGCCGAATCACCGTCGCCTGGCGCCAACGCTGTTGCCGCTGCTCACTGACAATTCTCGATAAACCGCGACGCCAGGCGCTGCGGGCACTCCAGACCAGACCCGGCGCGTCGATGGCGGTGAAATCCGGCAATCGATAAAGATGCTGTGGATCACTGGTGTAGCTCAGCGGTAATTCACGCAGGGCTTGGCGGGTGCCGTCGCTCATCAACCACGCCGGGGCGACGAAACCGTGCAACGGCCAGTCGTGGCGCTGGAACACTTCGATGCCATCGCGCAGACGGGCGAGGGCGGTTTCGCGGGACAAACGATAAAACTCGCCTTCGTGGGTGTAAACACGGCGCATGAACCAGTCGCGCGGACTGGTTGGGCCGGGTTCCTGATCGTCATGGAAAAAACCGTGCAAGGCCAACTCATCGCCGCGGGCAACACGCTCATCGAGCAGTCGGCAAAACGCCGGATGTTCGTTGAGGGCGTTGCGCCGATGGAAATCGGGGACGACCAGCCAGGTCATCGGCACGCTGCCCAGTGCGTCGACGGCTTCGACAAACGGTTGGTAATCCGCCCACGTCGACGGTGCCACGTCATGCAGCACCAACAACACGGCGGGGCGATTCAGCGCCTCAGCCATTGGCCACCTTGGGCAGCGCATGGCCGAGGACGGCGTGATAGTGGCCGAGCAAACTGTCGACCACCGTGTCCCACGCGTAATGCTGTTCAACGTGCTGTCGCGCTTGCTCGCCCAGTTTCACAGTGCCGCGACTGAACACTTCGCGCACGGCATTGGCCATCGCCTGTGGATTATTCGGTGCACAGAGCAAACCGCAGGATTCGTTGACGATTTCTTCAAACGCCCCGGCCGCCACCGCCACCACCGGAATGCCGCAGGCCATGGCTTCGAGAATCACCAGGCCGAAGGTTTCCTGATCGCCGGCATGGATCAGCGCATCGGCGCTGGCCATCAATTGCGCGACGCGCGGTGCCGGGCAGAATTGATCAATCACGCTGACATTGTCCGGCACCACGGCGGGCCTCGACGAGCCGACCAGCAGCAAGTGATAGCGCGGGCCGAGGCGTTGCATGCATTTGAGCAGCACTGGCAGGTTTTTCTCTTTTGAACCGCGCCCGGCGTAGATCAGCAGGCGGGTGTCGTCGGCGATGCCCAGTTCTGCGCGCAGATTCGGGTCGCGGGCCTCGGGGTGAAAGGTTTGCAGATCGACGCCCAGCGGTTGCACGAAGACATTGCGCACGCCGAGGCCGATAAGCTTGTCGGCCATTACCTGACTTGGCGCGAGCACGCGGTCGAAGTTGCCGTACAGCTTGGTGACGTAGGCCTCAATGTTTGGCGTGACCCAATGACCCATGCGATTGCCGACCAGCAGCGGCAGATCCGAGTGATAAAAGCCGATCACCGGCACATCCAGTTGCCGTCGGGCATCCAGTGCCGCCCATGCGGTGAGGTAGGGGTCGCCGACTTCGATCAGATCGGGCTGCAAATCCTGCAGGACGTTTCGCCACGGCGCGAGGCGCAGCGGGAAGCGATAGCCTTTGCCGAAGGGCAGGGCGGGGGCGGGAACCGTGTAAACGCCGTCGTGTTCGCCGAAGCGGGCGCCGGGGATCAGCAGGCTGTGGCGAATGCCGGGTTTGAAGCCCAAACGACGATGTTTGGCATCCAGATACGTGCGCACGCCACCGCTGGCCGGGGCGTAAAACATGGTGATGTCGGCGATGTGCACGGTGAACAACCCTCCGCTGCGTGGTACTCCCTTGGTTGACCTATGTCTGGAATGGATGGTTCGGTCGGGAATGCGCGGAGGGTGTCAGTGAGGTTTTGTGTTGCTTGAAATGACGCTTTCGCGAGCAAGCCCGCTCCCACAGGAGAATGCATTCCAATGGAGCAACTGTCTTGATACCCTTTATTTTGAATGCAGGGTGATAGGCAGCTGATCTCCCACAGCCCATAGCCGTGCATTTTTTCCCAGAAACACCGCTCTATTTCAAGCCAACTGTTCCTTCCATGGCGTTCGATCCCGGATCATTGCGTTCAGTCTTATCAACAGCACACGCATGCAGGCGATCAGCGCTACTTTTGCGCATTTTCCTTTGTCGCGTAGGGTTTGATATCGAGCCTGAAACTCGGGCTGGCGCATAATCACGACCCAACTTGCCATGTACAGCGCGCGGCGAGCGGAAAATCTTCCCCCCTCAATGTGTCGAAGTCCTTTGTGTTTCCCGCTGTCGTCGTTGTAAGGGGCTATACCTGCCAAAGCTGCTATTTCGTGGCGTCCAATCTCACCCAGCTCAGGTAAATAGGCCATTAAACTGGCAGCCGTCACGAGCCCGATACCCTTGACCGAGCACAAGCGTGCAGCTTTATCACTGTCCAGTTTTTTCGCACTTTGACGGATCAGCTTTTCTATCGACTTTATTGCCTGGGTTAGATAATCGATATGGCTCTGCAACAAGGGTTTCACCAAATCTGCTGAAGCCGTTTTGATGCGTCGCAAATCGTCACTTTGTTGCTGAACAAAGTTTTCACGCTGCTGTACGAGCGCACGCAAATTATCCTGCTCAGGGCTAGAGACTCGACTGTTTGGCGACTTTATGACTTCTGCAAACTGCGCAAGAAGTCGTGCATCAATCGGGTCGGTTTTAGCGCGTTGGCCCATTGCACTGGCAAAGCTCTTGGCGCGGCGAGGATTGATTCGTATAACGTCGAACCCCCCGGCCTGAAGCGCTTTCATGACCTCTCGCTCATAACCACCTGTGGCTTCAAGCAACACGCGATTGACCTTATAGCAATTAAACCAATCAATAAGCTTGGGGAAGTCACTGATGCTATTGGAAAAACTCGCACCTACGTCTTGCGGGTTAATCCGAATCTCAAGAGTATCTTTGGCGACATCGATACCGGCGCAGGAAAACATGGCGGAATCCTCTTACACTCAAAGGTGAGAGCACTCTGGTTGGGCACCACGCTTGTACTGTTCGAGGTCGGCTCGTTCAACTGTTCGGGCTCAATAACCAGAGCGAGAGATGATTGGCAGCTTGGGCTCCCACACGTGCTTTAAGCACCCCGGGCATTCAGCTTGCCAACCATCCCTCTCATCCCGATTCTAACTCCTATGCAAGACACAAGCGGGCTTGCTCGCGAAGAGGTCGGCAGTCGCGCTTCAGATCCTGAAACTACCCACCAACTGCTTCAACCGCGAAGCCTGCTGTTCCAGATCCGAACACGCCCGCAACGTCGCCTGCAGGTTTTCCACCCCTTCCTGGTTCAGCGTATTGATCTCGGTGATATCAACGTTGATCGACTCAACCACCGCCGTTTGCTCTTCCGTCGCCGTCGCCACCGACTGGTTCATCCCGTCAATCTCGCCAATCCGCAGGGTCACGCTGTTCAAACGCTCGCCGGCAAGGTTGGCAATCTCGACGCTGTCCTGACTGTGACGCTGACTTTCACTCATGGTGCTCACCGACTCCCGGGCGCCGACTTGCAGCTCCTCGATCATCGTCTGCACCTGCTGCGCCGATTCCTGCGTGCGATGCGCGAGGTTGCGCACTTCATCCGCCACCACCGCAAAGCCGCGCCCGGCCTCACCGGCACGCGCCGCTTCGATCGCTGCGTTGAGCGCCAGCAGGTTGGTTTGCTGGGAGATGCTGGTGATCACTTCAAGAATCTGGCCGATGTTCACGGTTTTGCTGTTCAGCGATTCGATATTGCTGCTCGACGCACTGAGCATGCTCGACAGCTGATTCATCGCCTTGATGCTGCGATCCACCACCTGCTGGCCGTCTTCGGCGAGGCCACGCGCATCGCTGGCCTGATTCGATGCCTGCGCGGCGTTGCGGGCGATTTCCTGAGCGGCGGCACCCAGTTGATTGATCGCTGCGGCGACGCTGCTGGTGCGCGAGGCTTGCTGATCGGAGTTGTACATCGACGAATTCGACGCAGCGACCACGCGCAGCGCAACTTCGTTGACTTGCCCGGTGGCCGACGACACTTCGCGGATCGAGCCATGAATGCGCTCGACGAAACGGTTGAACGCTGTGCCCAACACACCAAACTCATCGTTATTGACGATGGTCAGGCGTTTGGTCAGGTCGCCTTCGCCGTCGGCGATGTCTTCCATGGCGCGGGTCATCACGTGCAAGGGCTGGATCAGAATGCGGATGAGCATGCCGAGCAGGGCAAGGATGATGGCCACCGCGATCACCGTCGCAATCACCGCCGAGGTGCGGAATTCGCTGAGCATGGCGAACGCCTGATCTTTATCTACCGACAGACCGATGTACCAGTTCACCGACGGCAAACCTTTGATCGGCGCGAAAGTGACGATGCGGGTTTTGCCATCGACGGTGACTTCGCTGAAGTCGCCGCTGATGCGCGGGGTGTCCTGCGGGAAGGCGTCTTTCAGTGATTTCATCACCAAGGCCTTGTCCGGGTGCACGAGGATCTTGCCGTCGGCGCTGACCAGGAACACATACCCCATGCCGTCAAAATCTCGAGCGGCGAGGGTGTCGATGAGCGATTGCAGGCTCAGATCGCCGCCGACCACGCCGACGCTTTGGCCGGCCTTTTTCGAGGCGGTGGCGATGGAGATGATCAACTGCCCGGTGGCCGCATCGATGTACGGTTCGGTCAGGGTCGACGTGCTGCTGCCTTCGGCACCTTTATACCAAGGGCGCACGCGCGGATCGAAACCCTCTGGCATCTTCGTGTCCGGGCGGATGGTGAAGTGGCCGGTGGCGTCGCCGAGGTAGGTGGCCATGAACGTCGAGGTCAGGGTTTTCTGTTCCAGCAGGCCGGCCACGTTGGCGGGCTCGGGGTTGATCGAGATGTTCTGGGCGGCGTTTTCGATCAGCAGAATGCGACCGTTGAGCCAGGTTTGAATGTTTCCGGCAGTGACTTCGCCCATCTCGTTGAGATAGTTGTTCAGGTCATCGCGGATCGCGTTGCGCTGCAACCAGTCGTTGTACAGCGTAAACGAGGCGAAAGCGGCGATGACGATGAGGGCGGCGGCAAGCAAAATTTTATGGCTGAAGCGCAGATTTTTGTTCATGGCTTGGGGTTCCGCTAAGGTCTTAATGTCCTGGGCGTGCTTTTATAAAGGCGCGCACTATGGGCAAGGGTGAGTACACGTGAATATTTCCGTCTCTCCTTAGGGAAATGTCCTACCGACTTTTCAGCCAGGTTCACGTTTTATCTATCGGCCAAAGCGAATCAAAGATTAACCATGGGTGACAAAATGCCTGACTCATCGCAACTCGTAATCGGCGCCGATCTCACGGGGCAACCGATTGGCCAGGCCATGCGCCTGGCGAACCGTCACGGGCTGATCGCCGGCGCGACCGGTACCGGTAAAACCGTGACCTTGCAGCGTCTGGCTGAAGCGTTCAGTGATGCCGGCGTGGCGGTGTTCGCCGCCGACATCAAGGGCGACCTGTGCGGCCTCGGTGCCGCCGCCAACCCGCAGGGCAAGATCGCCGAGCGCATCGCCGGTATGCCGTGGCTCAACTACACGCCGCAGGCTTATCCGGTGACCTTGTGGGATATCCACGGTGAGTCCGGTCATCCACTGCGCACCACGTTGAGTGAAATGGGCCCGCTGCTGATCGGCAGCCTGCTGGAACTCACCGACAGTCAGCAGTCGGCGCTGTACGCGGCGTTCAAGGTCGCTGACCGCGAAGGGTTGTTGTTGCTGGATCTGAAAGATCTGAAAGCGCTGCTCAATCACCTCAAGGAAAATCCGCAGCTGTTGGGCGAAGACGCCGCGCTGATGACCACCGGTTCCAGTCAGGCGCTGTTGCGCCGTTTGGCGACTCTGGAACAGCAAGGCGCGGAAGCTTTGTTCGGCGAGCCGGCGCTGCAACTTGAAGACATCCTGCAACCGGCCGCTGATGGCCGTGGGCGCATTCATTTGCTCGACGCCAGTCGTCTGGTGCATGAGGCGCCGAAGGTTTATGCGACGTTCCTGTTGTGGCTGTTGGCCGAACTGTTCGAGCAGTTGCCAGAGCGCGGTGATGCCGACAAACCGCTGCTGGCGCTGTTTTTCGATGAGGCGCATTTGTTGTTTGGCGATACGCCGAAGGCTTTGCAGGAGCGGCTGGAGCAGGTGGTGCGCTTGATCCGTTCGAAAGGCGTTGGTGTGTATTTCGTCACGCAGTCGCCGGCGGATTTGCCCGATGACGTCTTGGCGCAGCTCGGTTTGCGCATCCAGCACGGTCTGCGCGCGTTCACCGCCAAGGAACAGAAATCCCTGCGCGCGGTGGCGGACGGCTTCCGGCCGAATCCGGCGTTCGATACGTTGTCGGTGCTGACGGAGCTGGGGATCGGCGAGGCGCTGGTCGGCACGCTGGCGGAGAAGGGCACGCCAGAGATGGTGCAGCGTGTGCTGGTAGCGCCGCCGCAATCGCGGATCGGGCCGTTGACTGAGACCGAACGCACCACGCTGATCGCCGGCTCGCCGTTCAAGGGACGGTATGACAAGCCGATTGATCGCGAGTCGGCGTATGAAATCCTCATGGGCCGCAAAGGCCTGGCGCCGGAGGCTGAGACACCTGCCGGAAAACCTGCGGCTGAAGAGCCAAGCCTCGCTGACAGAGCCGGAGAGTTCCTCGGCACCGCCGCCGGGCAAGCACTGAAATCCGCCATGCGCCAAGCCGCGAACAACCTCGGCAAACAACTGGTGCGCGGCCTGATGGGCTCTTTATTAGGCGGCAGCAAACGCCGCTGAAAGCAAAGATCGCAGCCTTCGGCAGCTCCTACAGATGGATGCATTTCCAATTGTAGGAGCTGCCGCAGGCTGCGATCTTTTGATCTTGCTTCAGGACTTGTCTTTAGCGTGCGCCGCCAAACGCTCCAGTGCCGCACGCAACCCCGGATCACTGATCCCGTCCGCCGTCGCCTGAATCGTCGCCGCGGCATCCGTCGACAAATCCATGGTATTACCCACCACCGCGCGCTGAATCGTCGGCGGCTGCACCTTGAACAGAATCCGCGTCAAACTGGCGAACTCATCGAACATCTGCAACTGGCGCTGCAAACGCTTTTGCTGGTAACGCAGACGCGTGGCCCAATGACCATCGGTGACAATCAGCAACAGACTGCCCTCACGCCACGACGCCACATGGCAATGCTCGCGGGCGGCGGGTTGCAGTTGGCTTTCGAGCAGGCGTTGCAAATGCCCCAGTCGTTGGGCATGGCCGAGGATGGCCTTGAGCGGTTTGGCTTCGCGAAGCAGAACGGCGGGTGCTCTGGCCGTAAGAGGGCGAAATGCCATGATCGAACACCTGAAGTAACAGAAACGCCATGGTAGCAGAAAGCGGACTTTTCACTCGCCCATTGCAATTGCCCCTGCTTTACCCATTAAATCAACGACTAACTTCTTTTCCGTACGACTTGAAGTTGAGCAAAACGCCCCTATTTTAAGTGAGCCCCGTCAAAGCGCAGTGCCAGCATCGTGGAACATCGCCACTTTCCTCACCACCGTTTCCGGGTAGAATGCTCGTTCGCATGCGGCCATGAGGGCTGCTCGGGCGACTCACGGGGCCGCCCTCCATCCCTTTAGTGTGGAAGATCCTGCCGATATGTTTGCGCCTTTGTTAAAGAAACTTTTTGGAAGCAAGAACGAGCGTGAAGTCAAACGCATGCTCAAGACGGTGCAGCTCGTCAATGCCTTCGAAGAGCAAATGGTGGCCCTTTCGGACGATCAATTGCGCGCCAAGACCGACGAGTTCAAGGCCCGCATCGCCAAAGGGGAAACCCTCGACAAACTGCTGCCAGAAGCCTTTGCGGTCGCCCGCGAAGCCGGTAAGCGTGTCATGGGTATGCGTCACTTCGATGTCCAGCTGATCGGCGGCATGACCTTGCATGAAGGTCAGATCGCAGAAATGCGTACCGGTGAAGGCAAGACCCTGGTGGCAACACTGGGCGTTTACCTCAACGCACTGTCCGGCAAGGGCGTGCACGTTGTGACGGTGAACGACTACCTGGCCCGCCGTGACGCCAACTGGATGCGTCCGCTGTATGAATTCCTCGGCCTGACCGTCGGCGTCGTGACGCCGTTCCAGCCGCCGGAAGAGAAGCGCATCGCCTACGCTGCCGACATCACCTACGGCACCAACAACGAATTCGGTTTCGACTACCTGCGCGACAACATGGCGTTCAGCATGGAAGAAAAATTCCAGCGCGAACTCAATTTTGCCGTGATCGACGAAGTCGACTCCATCCTCATCGACGAAGCGCGTACCCCGCTGATCATTTCCGGTCAGGCCGAGGACAGCTCCAAGCTGTACATGGAGATCAATAAACTGATCCCGCAGCTGGAACTGCACGTCGAAGAAGTTGAAGGCGAAGTCACCAAGGCTGGCCACTACACCGTTGACGAGAAGACCCGTCAGGTCGAACTCAACGAAGCCGGTCACCAGTACATCGAAGACATGCTCACCGGCGTCGGCCTGCTGGCTGAAGGCGAGAGCCTGTACTCGGCGCATAACCTGGGCCTGCTGACCCACGTCTATGCCGGTCTGCGTGCGCACAAACTGTTCAACCGCAACATCGAATACATCGTGCAGGACGGCCAGGTCGTACTGGTCGACGAACACACCGGTCGTACCATGCCGGGTCGCCGTCTGTCCGAAGGTCTGCACCAGGCCATCGAAGCCAAAGAAGGTCTGAACATTCAGGCCGAGAGCCAGACCCTGGCCTCGACCACGTTCCAGAACTACTTCCGTCTGTACACCAAGCTGTCCGGCATGACCGGTACCGCTGACACCGAAGCGTTCGAATTCCATCAGATCTACGGTCTGTCGGTCATGGTCATTCCGCCGAACAAGCCGCTGGCGCGTAAGGACTACAACGACCTGGTGTTCCTGACGGCCGAAGAGAAGTACGCGGCAATCGTTGCAGACATCAAAGAAAGCATGGCTGCCGGTCGTCCGGTGCTGGTGGGTACTGCCACCATCGAAACCTCCGAGCACATGTCTGCACTGCTCGAGAAGGAAGGCATCGAACACAAGGTTCTCAACGCCAAGTTCCACGAAAAAGAAGCTGAAATCATTGCGCAGGCCGGTCGTCCGGGCGCGCTGACCATCGCCACCAACATGGCCGGTCGTGGTACCGACATTCTGTTGGGCGGCAACTGGGAAGTGGAAGTCGCTTCGCTGGAAGACCCGACCCCTGAGCAAATTGCCCAGATCAAGGCCGACTGGCAGAAGCGTCACCAGCAAGTGCTGGAGTCCGGTGGTTTGCAGGTGATCGCGTCCGAGCGTCACGAATCGCGCCGTATCGACAACCAGTTGCGTGGTCGTGCCGGTCGTCAGGGTGATGCCGGTTCGAGCCGCTTCTACCTGTCGCTGGAAGACAGCCTGATGCGCATTTTCGCCTCTGACCGGGTGAAGAACTTCATGAAAGCCCTGGGCATGCAGCCGGGCGAAGCGATCGAGCACCGCATGGTGACCAACGCGATCGAGAAGGCGCAGCGCAAGGTTGAAGGCCGTAACTTCGACATTCGTAAACAACTGCTCGAGTTCGACGACGTCAACAACGAACAGCGTAAAGTGATTTATCACATGCGTAACACGTTGCTGGCCGCTGACAACATCGGTGAAACCATCGCCGACTTCCGTCAGGACGTGCTTAACGCCACCGTCAGCGCACACATTCCGCCGCAATCGCTGCCGGAACAGTGGGACGTTGCCGGTCTGGAAGCGTCGATTGCCAGCGATTTCGGCGTGACACTGCCGATTCAGCAGTGGCTCGACGAAGACGATCACTTGTACGAAGAAACCCTGCGCGAGAAGCTCATGACCGAGCTGATGGCGGCGTACAACGAGAAAGAAGATCAGGCCGGTGCCGATGCACTGCGCTCCTTCGAGAAGCAAATCGTTCTGCGCGTGCTGGATGACCTGTGGAAAGACCACCTGTCGACCATGGATCACCTGCGTCACGGTATCCACCTGCGTGGCTACGCCCAGAAGAACCCGAAGCAAGAGTACAAGCGCGAGTCGTTCACGCTGTTCTCCGAACTGCTCGATTCGATCAAGCGCGACTCGATCCGTGTGCTCTCGCACGTTCAGGTTCGCCGCGAAGATCCGGAAGCCGAAGAGCAACGTCTGCGTCAGGAAGCCGAAGCACTGGCTGCCCGCATGCAGTTCGAACACGCTGAAGCGCCAGGTCTGGAGCAACCGGAACTGCTCGGTGAAGAGGTCGATGTGGCCCTCGCCGCCGCCCCGGTTCGCAACGAACAGAAGCTGGGCCGCAACGAACTGTGCTACTGCGGTTCGGGCAAGAAATTCAAGCATTGCCACGGGCAGATCCAGTAAAACCCGTTATCACTGCTGAAATACCCGCGCCGCGACCGGCTTATGCCGTCGCGGCGTTTTGCCATTTAAACCACCGTCGCTGCGCGTGGCGGTGCTGACATCATTGAGTAAGGAGCGCATTCATGGCTGTTGGTCTTCTGTCCTTTGCCAACGTTGCACCCGGTTGCCGGTTTTGAACTCGGTATCGCCTCGGCCGGCATCAAGCGCCCTGGGCGCAAAGATGTCGTTGTGATGCGCTGCGCCGAAGGTTCGACCGTGGCCGGCGTGTTCACGTTGAACGCCTTTTGTGCCGCGCCGGTGATTCTGGCGAAGCAACGCGTACAGAACGCCGTGCGTTATCTGCTGACCAACACCGGCAACGCCAACGCGGGCACCGGCGAGCCGGGCCTGGCCGCTGCCGAGCGCACCACCACCAGACTGGCTGAGCTGACCGGCGTCGATGCCAGCCAGATTCTGCCGTACTCCACCGGTGTGATCGGCGAGCCTCTGCCGGTCGAGAAGATCGAAGGCGCGCTGCAAGCTGCGCTGGACGATCTCTCGGAAAACAACTGGGAAGCCGCTGCCACCGGCATCATGACCACTGACACCTTGCCAAAAGGTGCCAGCCGCCAGTTCCAGCATGACGGCGTGACCATCACCGTCACCGGCATCAGCAAGGGCGCGGGCATGATCCGTCCGAACATGGCGACCATGCTCGGTTACATCGCCACTGACGCCAAAGTCTCCCGCGATGTGCTGCACAACCTCATGCTCGACGGCGCCAACAAATCGTTCAACCGCATCACCATCGACGGCGACACCTCGACCAACGACTGCTGCATGCTGATCGCTACCGGCAAGGCTGCACTGCCGGAAATCACCCGTGCCGAAGGCGAGCTGTTCGCCAAGTTGAAGCAAGCGGTGTTCGAGGTTTGCATGGACGTGGCCCAAGCCATTGTGCGTGACGGCGAAGGCGCGACCAAGTTTGTCACTGTTGAAGTGAATGGCGGCGGCAATCATCAGGAATGCCTGGACGTTGGCTACACCGTGGCGCACTCGCCGCTGATCAAGACCGCACTGTTCGCCTCCGACCCGAACTGGGGCCGTATTCTGGCGGCCGTCGGTCGTGCCGGCGTGCCGGATCTGGACGTGAGCAAAATCGACGTGTTCCTCGGCGACGTGTGCATCGCCAGCCGTGGCGCGCGCGCGGCGACCTACACTGAGGCGCAAGGCTCGGCAGTGATGCAACAGGAAGAAATCACCATCCGCATCGAACTGGGTCGCGGCGAATGCAGCGAAACCATCTGGACCACCGACCTGTCGCATGAGTATGTGAAGATCAACGCTGAATACCGCACTTGATCTAACCTGAGACCGAGTCGATGCCATCGCGAGCAGGCTCACTCCTACAGTGGTTTTGTAAACGCCACAGATCCCCTGTAGGAGTGAGCCTGCTCGCGATGGCGACCTGTCAGGCAAAATCAATGTTGAATGGGCCGACCTCTACGCGAGCAAGCCTGCTCCCACAGGTTTTGGGGTGTACACAACGTTTGTGAACGAGCTCAATCACAGTGGGAGCGGGCTTGCCCGCGAAAGCGATGGTTCAGACACAGCAAGTTTTGAAGCTTTCAACTGACGAAAAGGCGCCACACCATGTCCTTGCACCTGATCATCGGCGACAAACTGCTTTCCTCCTGGTCTCTGCGCGCTGCCTTGGCGCTTGAACTGACCGGCGCTCCTTACACCGAAGAACTGATCAAGCTCGGCAAGCCCGACACCCGCGAGCGGCTGCTCAAGCATTCGCCGACCGCCAAAGTGCCGCTGCTGCAAACCTCACGCGGCACGGTTGCCGATTCGCTGGCCATCGCCGAATACCTGGCCGAACAGTTCCCGTCCGAGCAACTCTGGCCGAGCGACATTTTCGCCCGCGCTCAGGCCCGATCCGCTTGCGCACAAATGCACAGCGGCTTCTTCGCCATGCGCAATCACATGCCGTTCAACCTCAGTCATGACGCGCCGCTCAACCCGGTGCCGCCAGAAGTGAAGGTCGATATCGAACGCATGCTCGCGCTGTGGGCCGAATGCCGTGACGCCGCCACCGAGAGCGGGCCGTACCTGTTCGGTCGCGTCAGTCTGGCCGATGCTTTTTTCGCACCGATCGCCGTGCGCCTGCGTACCTATCAGGTGAAGCTGCCGGCCGCCGACGAAGCCTATGTTGAAACCGTCTACCAATGGCCCGCCTTCAAAGCGTGGCAGCAGGCTGGACTGGAGGAGTTGAATCCGTGAAACGTGTACACGTCGCCGCCGCCGTCATCCGTGACGACAGCGGCAAAATCCTCATTGCCCGCCGCGCCGACTCCCAGCATCAGGGTGGGCTGTGGGAGTTTCCCGGCGGCAAGGTCGAGGCGGACGAAACCGTCGAAAGCGCACTGGCCCGTGAGCTGAAAGAAGAGCTGGGCATCGTCGTTGGCGCTGCCCGACCGCTGATCAAAGTGCGTCACGATTACCCGGACAAGCAGGTGTTGCTGGATGTCTGGGAAGTCTCGGCATTCACCGGCGAACCGCACGGTGCCGAAGGCCAGCCATTGGCCTGGGTGACTGCGAAAGACTTGCCGAACTACGAGTTCCCGGCCGCCAACCAGCCCATCGTCGCCGCCGCGCGTTTGCCGGGCGAATACCTGATTACCCCGGAAGATCTGGAAACCCCGGCTTTGCTGCGCGGGATTCAGAAGGCGATTGCTGGCGGGATCAAGCTCATCCAGCTGCGCGCACCGAACGGTTACGACCCGAAGTACCGTGATCTGGCTGTGGATGCCGCCGGTCTCTGTGCTGGTAAGGCGCAACTGATGATCAAAGGGCCATTTGAATGGCTCGGTGATTTCCCGTCGGCGGGTTGGCACATCACTTCAGCGCAGTTGCGTAAATACGCAGCGGCGGGGCGGCCGTTGCCGGCTGAGCGCTGGTTGGCGGCGTCGTGCCACAACGCTGAGGAATTGGCGTTGGCAGAGCAGATGGGCGTGGATTTTGTGACGCTGTCGCCGGTGCAGCCGACGCTGACGCATCCGGATGCGCAGCCGTTGGGTTGGGAGCAGGCTTCGGCGTTGATCGAAGGCTTCAGTAAACCGGTGTTTCTGTTGGGCGGGGTTGGCCCGGCGGAGCGCGAGAAGGCTTGGGGTGTTGGGGCGCAGGGTGTGGCGGGGATTCGCGCGTTCTGGCCTGAGGCCTGATTGTGTATTGAGGCTACTGGCCTCTTCGCGAGCAAGCCCGCTCCCACAGTTGATCGTGTTCCTTCATTTGGAATGCAATCAAATGTGGGAGCGGGCTTGCTCGCGAAGGCGTCCTTCCAAACACTGCAAATCTAAGGTTTGGCGGCTGGCTGCCAAAGTATCTCCGCAATCCCCTGTCGCCGCGCAATCAACCGCGCCGCCACAAACAACACATCCGACAACCGATTGATATACGCCAGGCCAACCCCGGCCAAAGGCTCGATCGCATTCAGATGCTGACAGCGCCGCTCGGCACTCCGCGCCAGGCTGCGGCACACATGCGCCTGCGCAATCAACATCGAACCACCCGGCAGAATGAAATTCTCCAGCGGCCCCAACTCCTCATTCCAGACATCGATCGCCGCTTCCAGCCGCTCGATTTCCGCCGCGTTCAGCGCCTGATATTGCGGCATCGCCAACTCGCCGCCCAAATCAAACAAGCGATGCTGACAAGGCGCCAACACCTCGATCAATTCATTCAGCCCCGGAGTGGCCTCGCGCTCGGCAAGCAACCCGGCGAGCAACACGCCGACCTGACTGTTCAGCGTATCGACTTCACCAATCGCTTCGATGCGCGGGTGATCCTTCGGTACGCGGCGGCCGTCGCCCAGGCCGGTTTCGCCTTTGTCGCCGGTGCGCGTGTAAATCTTCGACAAGCGAAAGCCCATGGGTTACCTCGGAAGTTGATTAATTTCAGCCGCGATGGCCGGTGGTGGCGCCAGCGGCAGGCGCAGGGTGAAGCAGGTGCCCTGACCGGGCGCCGACTGCACTTCCATCTGGCCTTTGTGATTGTTGGTGATGATGAAGTACGACACCGACAAGCCAAGCCCGGTGCCCTGGCCGATTTCTTTGGTGGTGAAGAACGGCTCGAAGGTGCGTTTGCGCACACTCTCGCTCATGCCGATGCCGTTGTCCTCGACCTGAATCTCGGCCCACGGCGGATTGAGTTTGGTGCGCAGAATAATCCGCCCTGGCTCGCTGTCGTCCTCTCGCTGGTGAATCGCTTGTGCGGCGTTTTTCAGCAGATTGAGCAGCACCTGTTCCAGTTCGTTGGCAGTGCCAGGCACCGGGCCGAGCGCCGGGTCGAACTGGCGCACAATGGCCTGACCCTTGAAGTCGAAACCGATGGCCAGATCGAAGTCGTTGCCGGCAATTTCCACCGCTTGATCGATCAGCGCCGGCAGGTCGCACGGTGCCATTTCCCGAGTGCTGCGGCGGCTGAAGCTGAGCATGTGCGTAACGATTTTCGCCGCACGGGCGCCGGCCTGTTGAATGCCGTCGAGGAGTTTCGGCACTTCGCGGCCTTGCAGGTAACGGTTGACGGTATCGAGTTCGATGCCCAGTTGTTCGGCGGTTTCGATGTTCTTCGGCAGATCTGCTGAAAGGCGTCGACGGATGTTTTGCACGTTGTGCAGGATCGCGCCCAGCGGGTTATTGATCTCGTGGGCCATGCCCGCCGCGAGGCCGCCGACCGAAAGCATCTTCTCCGACTGCACCATCATTTCTTCCAGCGACAAACGCTGGGTGATGTCATCGATGCGGATCACCACGCCACGGCCGGCGCCGCCCATCAGCGGATAAAACGTCAGCGCGTAATGCTTCGGCTCGTCGTCCTTGAACCACGTCACTCGCTCGATTTTCGCCACCGTGTGTTGTTCGACGGTTTGCTTGAGCTGCGGCAGAAACGGTTTCAATGGTTCGAAGGCGAGGAAGATCGGCTGGTTAAGCGCTTCGTCCAGACGTGTGCCGGAAAGGGCGCTGGCCTCCTGATTCCATTGGGTGACGTAGAGCTGTTCGTCGAGGGCGATCAGTGCCGACGGCATCGAGTCGATGATGCTGTTGAGGTAATTCTGGAAACCGGTGAGCTTCTTCTCGATTTTGCTGCGTACCTGAACTTCCAGTTCCAGTTTGCGGTTGGTGTGGCGGGTTTCCTCGGCCAGACCTTGAGCTTGATCGTAGGCGGCTTGCGAGTCGTCACGGGCGCGTTTGAGCTGCTGCTCGCGGGCTTCGATGCGCGACAGCATGGTGTTGAACGCTTCGGCGAGGCTGCCGATTTCGTCGTGGTTGCCGCGCGAGGCACGCAGGGCGTAGTTCTCTTCACGGGTGACCTGGCGCGAGAGTTCTTCCAGTTGATGGATCGGCCGGGTGATCAGGCGTTTGATCTGGCGGGCAATCACCAGCCACAACAGCACGCTGAAAATCAGAATCCCAAGACTCGCGGTCAGGGTGCCGGTGTAGAACGCCATCGGCAGTTCGCTGCTCGCCACCAACAGCAGATGGCCGGGCGCGGTGCCGGGGCGAGGCAGGGTGATCAACTGGTTGCTGCGAAATTCGGTGAGTTGCCAGGCTTCGATGTGCCGGTAGCGCTCCGGCAATTTCAGTTTGTCGCCGCGCTGCACCTGCGCGAGGCGTTCGCCTTTGCCGTCATAGATCGCAGCGGCGCGTAATGGCGAGTAGCTGTCGAGCTCCTTGAGCAGACGCTCGGCGCTCTCCGGCGATTGCAGGGACTCGCTGACCAGACTCGGGTTGGCGATCAGTCGGCCGATGGTCTGCAACGCCTGCGGCGCCATGCTTTCCTGGGAAATGTAGTAGGCGGCGCTGATAAAGGTCAGGTTGGCGACCAGCAACACAGTGGTCAACAGCACCAGCAGGGCGGCCAGCAGTTTCTGGCCGACCGGCAGGTTTTCGAGGCGCTGGCGCAATGGCATCAGTTTTATCGCAGCAAAGGAACAAGTGGCCAGCGTAGCCGCTGCTCAGTCGCTGGGCAATCCAAGGCTGTGCAGATGCGCGACGAGGCGCTGTTGCAACTGGTTGAGGTGCGGCAGATTCAATTGATGACGCGTGGCAACTTTGCAGGCGTGGCCCAATAGATAGCTGATTTCGGTGCGGCGCTGGTTGGCGACGTCCTGATACATCGATGAGTAATTGGCCGCCGTCGCCTGAATCACCCGTTCGACTTCTTGCTGCAGATTCTCAGCGGCAGCGGGTTGGCCGCAGTGCTGCAACAACTCGGCGAGTTCGGCGCACAGCGTGGCGACTTCGCAGTGGTGATCCTGCAAACCACCGTTGCGGCAGTGGTGCAGCACGGTCAGTGGATTGATCGCGCAGTTGAGCGCCAGTTTGCGCCACAGCCGCGTGAGGATATCGGTACTCCACTCGTGGGGAATGTTCGCGGCTTGCAGATCGTCCAGCCAGATCGGCGCAACCGGTTGAGTGACATCGCCCAGCCAGGTGAAGCCGTGACCGGCGAACACCACGCGCCAGTCGCCATCGCGAAACGCGCCTTCGGTGCTGGACGCGCTAATGCAGCGCGCTTGCGGAACGCGCGTGGCGACGGCGTCCTGACTGCCGAGGCCGTTCTGCAACAGGATCAGTTCGGCATCCGCTGTCAGGCGCGGAGCGAGGCGGGCGATGGCACTTTCGGCGTCGTAGGCTTTGCAGGCGACCAGCAGTCGGCGAATTGGCTCAGGGCTGTCGGCGGTTTCGCCCGGCACCGCATAAGTGCTGGCCTGGCCGTGTTCGACGAGCGTTAGCCCGCCGGCCGCTTCATAACTGCGCAGGCGTTCGGCATCGCGCACGATCAATTTCACCGGCAAACCGGCCCGGGCCAGACGCGTGGCCCACAGTGTGCCGAGGCTGCCGGCGCCGAGGACGTGCCAGGTGGTCGACATCAGTTTTTTGCTCGATTGCGTACAGGCATGTGCGGCTCGCCGTGTTCGTAGGAAAAGACCCGTTATAATGAGCCCGATTTTAACCGCAAGCCAAGCGCGCTCCATCCTCATTGAGCGCGCCTTTTTATTGGAGAGATTACATGCCGTCGTTCGACGTGGTATCCGAACTGGACAAACACGAACTCACCAACGCGGTCGAGAACGCCGTGAAGGAACTCGATCGTCGTTATGACCTGAAAGGCAAAGGCAGCTTCGAGTTCAAGGAAAAAGACCTGACCGTGAGCCTGACCGCTGAAGCCGGGTTCCAGCTCGAAGCGATGATCGAAATCCTCAAGCTGGCGCTGGTCAAGCGCAAGATCGATGTGCAGTGCCTTGAGGTCAAGGACGCTTATGCATCGGGCAAGCTGATGAAGCAGGACGCCATCCTCAAGGAAGGCATCGACAAAGAACTGGCGAAGAAAATCGTCGGCCACATCAAGGATGCCAAGCTGAAAGTGCAGGCCGCCATTCAGGGCGAGCAAGTGCGCGTGACCGGCAAGAAGCGTGATGACCTGCAAGAAGCCATCGCTGCACTGCGTGCCAAGGAATTCGGCATGCCGCTGCAGTTCAACAACTTCCGCGACTAAGCCCGGTCAGATGACCTGTGGGAGCGAGCCTGCTCGCGAAAGCGTTGTGTCAGTGAACTCGTTGGCTGAATGCCCCAGCGCTTTCGCGAGCAGGCTCGCTCCCACATTTGTTTTGAATACACCCCGGAAAGCCGGAAATCAGGAGATAGAAGATGGATTTGAATGCTGAGGTAGACCAACTGGTCAAGGCATCCCAGGCGTGGATCCCGATGATCATGGAATACGGCAGCCGCGTGCTGCTGGCAGTGATTACCCTGGCCATCGGCTGGTGGCTGATCAACAAGGTCACGCAAAAACTCGGCGGTCTGCTGGCTCTGCGCAATGCTGACCTGGCGCTGCAAGGTTTTATCAGCAGCCTGGCCAACATCATTCTCAAAGTGCTGCTGATCGTCAGCGTCGCGTCGATGATCGGCGTGGAAACCACCTCGTTCGTTGCCGCAATCGGTGCTGCCGGTCTGGCCATCGGTCTGGCGTTGCAGGGCAGCCTGGCGAACTTCGCCGGTGGCGTGCTGATTCTGCTGTTCCGTCCGTTCCGTATCGGTGACTGGATCGAAGCGCAGGGCGTGGCGGGTACTGTCGACAGCATCCAGATCTTCCACACCGTACTGCGTACCGGCGACAACAAGACCATCATCATGCCTAACGGCAACCTGTCGAACGGCATCATCACCAACACCAATCGTCAGCCGACCCGTAAGGTGGTGTTCGATGTGGGCGTTGATTACGAAGCCGATCTGCAAAAGGCCCGTCAAGTGCTGCTGGATCTGGCCAACGACGAGCGCATTCTGCAAGACCCGGCGCCGCAGGCGGTAATTTCGACGCTGGGTGACAGCGCGATCACCGTTTCCCTGCGTGTGTGGGTTAAAACTGCAGACTACTGGGACGTGATGTTCATGTTTAACGAGCAGTCGCGTGATCGTTTAAAAACCGCTGGTATTGATATTCCTTTTCCGCAGCGAACCATTCGCGTAGTTCAGGAAACAGCAGCGCAGTAACAACCTTGATACCTGGCTTTGCAGTCAGTTAATCAATAAAGACCCAAGAGCTGTTCGCACTCTTGGGTTTTTTATGGCCGCCATTAAAGTTCGCCAGCTAATAGATAGCTGACTAATCTTTGTCATTCGAATGCAGTTAAGCCAGGCATAAAAAAACCGCCCACCTGAATCAGGAGAGCGGTTCTTGTTTAGAGCAGAGCTCTACAGTACTTCAGCTGTGCATCCCTATTAGAGGATGTTCAGTGGGTACTCAACGATCAGACGCACGTCGTTGTTGTCAGACGAGTAGCCGCTGTAAGCACCGTTCGAACGGTACATGGCATAACGCAGACGGAACGACAGGTCTTTGGCTGGACCTTCTTGCAGAACGTACTTGGACTCGGCGTTCCACTCGTTCTCTTTACCTTCACCCAGACCGTTGGTCTCGATGTTGTCACCCATCACGTAACGGGTCATGAAGCTCAGGCCAGGAACGCCGTAGTCTTTCATGTTGATGTCGTAGCGAGCCTGCCAGGATTTCTCTTCGCGACCCACGAAGTCGGAGATCTGGATGGAGTTGGCTACGAAGATTGTGCTGTTACCGTCAACGCCATAGTAGTAAGCGTTGTCGCCGCTCGACTGCTGGTAGGCAACGGTGAACTTGTGCGCGCCCAGGCTGTAAGCAGCGGCCAGGGACCAGCAGGTTGTTGTCCACACCCAGAGTGCCGTCACCGATGGCGTCGACCAGGTCACCACGGCTGTCGCCCTTGGTTTTGTAACCGTTCAGGTCGAAGTTCAACGACTGAGTGTCGTCGATCGGCAAGGTGTAGTTCAGGTTGATGTAGTACTTCTTGAAGTAGTCATCGGCGTCGGAAGCAGCCAGTGCACCGGTGAAGTTGTCGGTGAAGGCGTAGCTGGCACCAAAGATATTGATGTTGGTCAGGCCTTTGCCGCCATTACCGTTTTCATCAGGCAGACCGCCGATGCTGTCACGGCCCATACCGGTTTGCTTGCTCAGGGAAGTGAAGCGACCTGCGCTCAGTTCCAGACCTTTGATCTCTTTGGAAGTGATCAGGGTACCGGTCGCGACTTCTGGCAGCAGACGGCTGTCATCGGTAGCGAACACTGGGCTGGCAACAAATTGCTGGCCGTATTTCAGGGTGGTGTCGGAGAGACGGAATTTAACTGCGCCGCCGATTTTGCCCTGGGATTTTTCCGGGTTGCCGTCGCTGTCGCTGGCGAACAGGCCGTTACCGCGGTGGCCCGAGCCGCCGTCCAGTTTGACCGAACCCATTGCCATGGCGTCGAGACCGAAGCCGATGGTGCCTTGAGTGAAGCCCGACTCGTAAGTCAGCAGTTGGCTGACACCGGTGTCCTGGCGATAGCCAGCAGTACCGGAAGAGCCGTTGCCTGCACCGTTTTTAAAGTCACGGTTCATGTATTCCATACGAGTCTTCAGTTTCAGACTCTGGTCGCCGAAGAAACCTTTGGAATCATCCTGAGAAGACGCCACTGCGAACTGCGAGGTGCCTGCTGCAACAGCCAGTGCGATCATGCTCCACTTCATCACGCGCATCGTGATTTGCTCCTTTGGTTTTTAGAAGAGTACTGCCGTCCCACCTGTTTTATTATCTGGGCGGCTCTTTCTTTTTGTGTCGGCGCAAACTTATATCACGCCGACAATGTTGGCGATACTTGCGAATCTAACGTTTCACCTTCTTTACGACGCTGTCGCAGATGGCTTTGTAGAGGTCGCAAATTCACAGTACCGATGCAATCGGGTCTACAACTTTCTCGCTGTTTTTCTAGCCTTTTGCATCGCTAAAAAAGAGTCCCTGGCAAAACACTTGAATCTCCATCGGGCAACCCTGCCACTGTTTTTGTTGGGCTTGAGGCATCCACATCGTGTGGTGCGCTTATAGTCCATATGTGTACGAATGCAACAAGCGTGCACAAACCGCAATGTCGGTGCGGTTATTTTTCTGAACAGCGCGTGTTACCTGTAAAAACCTTATAAATACGGGGCGCCAAGCCCCTTTCTACAAGGGCTTGACGCCATTCCGGCTATCGTGTTGCCAAGGCATCGGCCGCGTGCGACAGCCAAAAACGTTACCGGTTCACCCCGCCAGTGAGTATTCGGCGGATGCTTCGACGCCTGAGCGTAGACGCACTGTGCGGTTTTGGTGCAAAAAAAATGACACCCTGTCCTGTAATCACACAGTCCGGCATGTGGGTAATCTCGAACGCCTCAATGGTTTTCAGTCATTTACGCGTATTCGTTATCCCTCTCGGTTCCGTGCTGGTGCAGGGCGCCAATAAATGTCACATGTCGGGGCGTTCGGCGAAAGCGCCGCAGGGCACAGCTGTCGTGAAGACTGGCGTATTCGCGGTATGCTTCCGGTCTGTCGCTTGGTGCGCTGCCCATCGGGCTGGCCGCTAAGCTAAATGTATCGATCAGCCGGGAGTGCGCGCAGTGTTTGCTTTAGATTCACGACTTCAACAGGACACGCTGACCATCGGTGACTTCCCGCTCTGCCGACTGTTGCTATCCAACGACAGCAACTATCCATGGTTCATCCTGGTGCCTCGTCGCGACGATATCAGCGAGTTGTTTCAATTGGATGTCGCCGATCAGCAGCAGTTGTGGCTGGAAACTACCGCACTGGCCGAGTTGCTCAAGGACTTGCTGGACGCGGACAAAATGAACGTGGCAACACTGGGTAATGTTGTCAGCCAGTTGCACATGCATGTGATTGTGCGCAAACGCGATGACGCCGCCTGGCCGGCGCCGGTCTGGGGCAAGCACCCGGCCAAGCCATACAGTGCCGAGCAGGTTGCCGCGATTCGCGAGCGCTTGCGTCTGGTGTTGACCGAAGACTTCACGTTTCTGGAGGGCTGAAGCATGAGCCTGGAACAACGCGTTACCGATCTGGAAAGCCGTCTGGCGTTTCAGGACGACACCATTCAGGCGTTGAACGACGTGCTGGTCGCGCAGCAGCGCGTAGTCGATCGTCTGCAATTGCAGATAGCGGCGCTGCTCAAGCGTCAGGAAGAAATGGTCGGGCAATTCGAGTCTTTTGAAGAAGAGGCGCCACCGCCGCACTATTAAGGTTTTTCTGAAGGCATAAAAAAACCGCGAACAGCCAGGCTGCTCGCGGTTTTTTATTGCCTTGGATCAGCGACGCGGCAGAGCAGCGATCACGTCCTCGGCTTGCAGGCCTTTGTCCCGGTTCATCACCGAGAACTCGACGCGCTGGCCTTCGACCAGAACGCGGTGGCCTTCGCCACGGATTGCACGGAAGTGCACGAAAATATCATCGCCGGAATCCCGGGAGATAAAGCCGAAGCCTTTGGAAGTGTTGAACCACTTGACGGTACCGGTATCACGATTGGTCATGTCATAGCTGGTTGGCGCAGCAGCAGGTGAAGAACGATAGAAGCTGACGGCCAGGTGCAGAACCACGGCAACCAGAGCGATCACCAGGGTGAACAGCACGGCTGGCTGGCCGGCGATGACAGGCATCGGCGCGATCAGGGTCAGGGTTTGCAGGACAACGGTCAGTACCAGAAGCGCGCTGACGAGGTTTTGCAGATGCTGACGCGAGCCTTTGTTCCAGTAAGGTATCACCGGGGCAATGATCAGGTTCAGCAGGCCGAAAAAGGCCAGGTAAAGTGCATCGGGTTGTTGCAGGTAGGGAACGGCTTCGGATTTCAAGCTAGGTATGAACGACAGCAGCAAAGCCGCTGCGCCCATTAGCAGGTGGACGATTTTCAACATTTTGATTGGCTCACGTTTATGACGGCTCACAAGGAAGAGCTGAAGGCGCACGGTTCGCTTCACAACAAAATAAAGAGGCGGTAAACACGTACGTGACATCAGCCTATGCGCAACACCCGGAAAAATGGGGCATGGCGACACACTGCCTATTTAACAGCAAAGCCTGCGGCTACTCAAATCAGCCCGGCCAGCGGCACAGCGTCGGTCGATTTGTCGCAGCGTCTGTGGCCAATCAAGGCTGCGAGGTATGGTCAGCCTTGCTAGAGTGGGTCTGCACCTGTTGGATGAATTCAATCGCCGTTAGGGGGTAAACATGGCAATCGATATCGGTATCAGTGAAGAAGACCGCAAATCCATCGTTGAAGGACTGTCGCGACTGCTGTCCGACACCTACGTGCTGTATCTCAAGACCCACAACTTCCACTGGAACGTCACCGGCCCGATGTTCCGTACGCTGCACCTGATGTTCGAAGAGCAATACAACGAACTGGCGCTGGCCGTGGATTCGATCGCCGAGCGCATTCGCGCGCTGGGCTTTCCGGCTCCGGGCGCCTACGCGACGTACGCGCGTCTTTCTTCTATTAAGGAAGAAGAGGGCGTGCCGAGCGCCGAAGACATGATCAAGCAACTCGTCGCTGGCCAGGAAGCCGTGACCCGCACCGCACGCGGCATTTTCCCGTTGCTCGATAAAGTCAGCGATGAGCCGACCGCCGACCTGCTGACTCAGCGCATGCAGGTGCACGAAAAAACCGCGTGGATGCTCCGCGCCCTGCTCGAAGGTTGACCTCGGTGCGCCTGCAATCGCTGGGTTGCAGGCGCGCTGTCCAGACTCTTACTTGTTGCGTTGGCTTATCCTACGTGGCAGGTCAACAAGTCGTCTGGCTATAACTTTGCGTCTGCGTTTTTATGGAGGTCACAGGAAGTGGCTTTGAAAATCCGCAGAGATGGCAAAGGAGTGTCAACGATATGGAAGATGCAGACAGGCGCAACGACAGGGTTGTCGTGCCGCCCCATGAACTGATCGTCGATCCGTTCGTCAATGAGTTCGACATGGCATTGATCCGGCCGCTGTCGCGATCCGTGCGTTTGAATGGTTACGCCACCTGCCTGCGACTGGAGCAGGTGTACTGGAACATCCTCGCCAATATGGCGGCCAATAATTGCTGTTCGATCAGTTCGCTGTTGTCCCACGTCGACCGCGAGGTGCAGTTGCGTCACGGCGGAGTGAAAAATTTCAGTGCGCTGGTGCGGGTGGTCTGTGTGATGAACAGCGGCCGGGAGGTGGCGCCGGCCATCGCGGTCTGAACAGTGACGGTTGCAAGCGAGGTCGCGGCCCGTGCAGTCTTACGGCTGCACAGGCCGCATTTAATGGATATAATCCCGCTCTTTCGCCGCAAAGCCCTGCGCGCGGTAAGCAATCTGATCGCCGAGACACCTCCATGCCGATGTACGATTACCAATGTGCTTCCTGTGGTCATCAGTTGGAAGCCATTCAAAAGATCAGCGCTGCACCGCTGGTCGACTGCCCTGCCTGCCAGGCGCCAGAGCTCAAGAAACTAATGTCCATGCCAGGTTTTCGCCTCAGCGGCAGCGGCTGGTACGAAACCGATTTCAAGACCGGCGCCAAGAAGAACCTGGCCGGTGGCGACAAATCTGACTAGGGTTCAGGCCCAGGTCGAACGACACGCGTGAGTGTCCCGATGGCGCACACAGTTTGAGTGCGGCGGGATCTCCACCGAATTTCGAATTACGAGAAGCGAAACCACTACCATGATGCGCAGCCATTATTGCGGCCAACTGAACGAAAGCCTGGAAGGTCAGGAAATTACCCTTTGCGGATGGGTTCACCGTCGTCGCGACCACGGCGGGGTGATTTTCCTCGATATCCGTGATCGTGATGGTCTGGCCCAAGTGGTATTCGATCCGGATCGCGCCGAGAGCTTCGCCGCCGCCGATCGCGTGCGCAGCGAATACGTGGTGAAGATCACCGGTAAGGTGCGTCTGCGTCCGGCCGGTGCCACCAACGCCAACATGGCGTCGGGCATGATCGAAGTGCTGGGTTATGAGCTGGAAGTGCTGAACGAGTCGGAAACCCCGCCGTTCCCGCTGAACGAGTTCTCCGACGTCGGCGAAGAAACCCGTCTGCGCTATCGCTTCCTCGACCTGCGTCGTCCGGAAATGGCCGAGAAGCTGCGTCTGCGTTCGCGCATGACCACCAGCATCCGTCGCTTCCTCGACGAAAACGGCTTCCTCGACGTTGAAACACCGATCCTGACCCGTGCCACCCCTGAAGGTGCGCGTGACTATCTGGTGCCGAGCCGTACTCACGCCGGTTCTTTCTTCGCTCTGCCGCAATCGCCGCAACTGTTCAAACAACTGCTGATGGTTGCCGGTTTCGACCGTTACTACCAGATCGCCAAGTGCTTCCGCGACGAAGACCTGCGCGCTGACCGTCAGCCAGAATTCACCCAGATCGACATCGAAACCAGCTTCCTCGATGAAAAAGAGATCATGGGCCTGACCGAGCAAATGATCCGCAACCTGTTCAAGGAAGTGCTGGATCTGGAATTCGGCGAATTCCCGCACATGACCTTCGAAGAAGCCATGCGCCGCTACGGTTCCGACAAGCCAGACCTGCGTATTCCGCTGGAACTGGTCGACGTCGCCGATCAACTGAAAGAAGTTGATTTCAAAGTGTTCAGCGGCCCGGCCAACGATCCGAAATGCCGTATCGCTGCTCTGCGCGTACCAGGCGGCGCAAGCATGCCACGCAAGCAGATCGACGATTACACCAAGTTCGTCGGCATCTACGGTGCCAAGGGCCTGGCGTACATCAAGGTCAACGAGCGCGCTGCCGGTGTTGAAGGTCTGCAATCGCCGATCGTGAAAAACATCCCGCTGGAAAACCTCAACGCCATCCTCGATCGCGTTGGCGCCGTTGACGGCGACATCGTGTTCTTCGGTGCCGACAAGGCCAAGATCGTCAGCGAAGCTTTGGGCGCACTGCGTATCAAGCTCGGTCACGACCTCAACCTGCTGACCTGCAAGTGGGCACCGATGTGGGTTGTCGACTTCCCGATGTTCGAAGAAAACGACGACGGCAGCTTCTCCGCGCTGCACCACCCGTTCACCGCGCCGAAGTGCTCCCCGGAAGAACTGGAAGCCAACCCGGCCGGCGCGCTGTCCCGCGCGTACGACATGGTGCTGAACGGCACCGAACTGGGTGGCGGTTCGATCCGTATTCACCGCAAGGAAATGCAGCAAGCGGTATTCCGCCTGTTGGGTATCAACGAAGCGGAACAGGAAGAGAAATTCGGCTTCCTGCTCGACGCCCTGAAGTACGGTGCACCGCCGCACGGTGGTCTGGCCTTCGGTCTCGACCGTCTGGTGATGCTGATGACCGGCGCCCAGTCGATCCGTGAAGTGATTGCCTTCCCGAAAACCCAGAGTGCTGCTGACGTGATGACGCAAGCGCCGGGTGTCGTGGATGCCAAGGCACTGCGCGAGCTGCACATTCGTTTGCGCGAAACGCCAAAGGCTGAGTAACACGGGCCTGAAGGCGCATCTTCGGATGCGCCTTTTTTCTATCTATAGAAAGCAGGTCGAGATTTTTTGTGTGCTGGCCGCTGCATGAGCAGGGCGGGCAACGTTTCAAAGAGAATTCGGAGCGAGTTATGGCTGGTCATTCCAAGTGGGCGAACATCAAGCACCGCAAAGAACGTCAGGATGCCAAAAGGGGCAAGATCTTCACCAAGTGGATCCGCGAACTGACCGTTGCGGCCCGTCAGGGCGGCGGTGATCCGGGCTCCAACCCGCGTCTGCGTCTGGCGCTGGATAAAGCGCTGAGCGCAAACATGAGCCGCGACATCATCGACCGTGCCGTTGCACGTGGCGCCGGTGCGACCGAAGCGGACAACGTTGAAGAGCTGACCTACGAAGGCTACGGCCCGGGCGGCGTAGCGGTGTTGGTCGAGTGCATGACCGACAACCGCAACCGTACCGCCGCAGCCGTGCGCCATGCGTTCAGCAAGTGCGGTGGCAACCTTGGCACCGACGGCTCGGTGGCGTACCTGTTCGAGCGCAAAGGCCAGATCAGCTTTGCACCGGGCGTCGATGAAGACGCACTGACCGAAGCAGCGCTGGAAGCCGATGCTGATGACGTGGTTGCACACGAAGACGGTTCGATCGACGTGTTCACCTCGTTTACCAGTTTCTACGCGGTGCGTAACGCGCTGGAAGCGGCCGGCTTCAAGGGTGATGACGCAGAAATCGTCATGCAGCCGACCACCAGCGCCGAGCTGGATCTGGAAGGCGCGGAGAAGGTGCTCAAGCTGATCGACATGCTTGAGGATCTGGACGACGTGCAGAACGTCTACTCCAACGCGGACATTCCGGAAGACGTGGCTGCTCAGCTCGGATAAGAGCGACTAGTCTTCAATGTGGGAGCGGGCTTGCTCGCGAAGGCGGCGTATCAGCAAACATCAATGCTGAATGACACACCGCTTTCGCGAGCAAGCCCGCTCCCACAGTTGTTTTTTGTTGTTATGTAAATCGTGTTTTTTCAAAACCGCAGGCGTTATGACTTTAATTCTTGGTATCGACCCCGGTTCGCGCATCACCGGTTACGGGATTGTTCGTGATACCGGGCGCGGCGGCTGTATCTATGTGGCTTCCGGCTGCATCCGCACCGGTGCGGGCGAGCTGCACGAACGTTTGCAAATCGTTTATCGCGGCGTGCGTGAAATCATTCAGACCTACGGCCCGGTCACCATGGGCATCGAAAAAGTCTTCATGGCGAAAAACGCCGACTCTGCACTGAAGCTCGGTCAGGCCCGTGGCGCGGCGATTGTCGCTGGCGCCGAAGAAAGCCTGGAGATCGCCGAGTACACTGCGACTCAGGTCAAGCAGGCCGTGGTGGGCACCGGCGCCGCCAATAAAGAACAAGTGCAGATGATGGTCATGCACATGCTCAAGCTGACCGCCAAACCGCAAATCGATGCCTCCGACGCACTGGCCATTGCCATTTGCCACGCGCACACCCGCTCCAGTCTGCTGCCGCACGGCTTGGGCACTGCACGCAGTCGTGGCGGGCGCCTGCGTCTCTGATAGCATCAGCATCAAATTTCCCGAAAGCGGATGCTTGCGCCTGTGTCGTCGGCCCGAAATCCGCGTTTCGACAGTCGCCAGCCCACGGTTGGCCAACGCTCAAGGATCTGAAACGTGATTGGACGCTTGCGCGGCACCCTGGCTGAGAAACAGCCGCCGCACCTGATTCTGGATGTAAACGGCCTCGGGTATGAGCTGGAAGTACCGATGACCACGCTTTATCGTCTGCCGTCGGTCGGTGAACCGCTGACCCTGCACACCCATTTGGTCGTACGCGAAGACGCGCAACTGCTCTATGGTTTTTCCGGTAAACGTGAGCGAGACTTTTTTCGCGAGTTGATCCGTCTCAATGGTGTCGGGCCAAAACTGGCGCTGGCGTTGATGTCGAGTCTGGAAGTCGACGAGTTGATCCGCTGCGTGCAATCCCAGGACACCTCGGCGCTGACCAAGGTGCCGGGCGTTGGCAAGAAGACGGCCGAGCGTTTGCTGGTCGAGCTGAAAGATCGCTTCAAGGCGTGGGAAACTTCGCCGGCGATGTTTGCGCTGGTGCCGAATCAGCCGGATGGCCCGGCGCCGGTCAATACCGCCGAGAACGATGCCGTCAGTGCGTTGATTTCCCTCGGTTACAAACCGCAGGAAGCGAGCAAGGCGATTTCCGCGATCAAGGACAAGAATTTGAGCAGTGAAGACATGATCCGCCGCGCCCTGAAGGGAATGATTTAAGTGATTGAAGCTGATCGTCTGATCGCCGCCGCGCACAGCCCGCGTGAGCGCGAAGAAGTCCAGGATCGGGCCATTCGCCCGGTCAGTCTGGCCGACTATATTGGCCAGCCGACCGTGCGCGAGCAGATGGAATTGTTCATCCAGGCCGCGCGTGGCCGCAGTGAATCCCTCGACCACACGCTGATCTTCGGCCCGCCGGGCTTGGGTAAGACCACGCTGGCCAACATCATTGCCCAGGAAATGGGCGTGTCGATCAAGAGTACCTCGGGCCCGGTGCTTGAACGTCCGGGTGATCTCGCGGCATTGCTGACCAACCTTGAACCGCACGACGTGTTGTTCATCGATGAAATCCATCGCCTGTCGCCGATCGTTGAAGAAGTGCTGTACCCGGCGATGGAAGATTTCCAGCTCGACATCATGATCGGCGAAGGGCCGGCGGCGCGCTCGATCAAGCTTGATCTGCCACCGTTTACCCTGGTTGGCGCCACGACGCGCGCCGGTATGCTGACCAACCCGCTGCGTGACCGCTTCGGTATCGTCCAGCGTCTTGAGTTCTACAGCACTGCCGATCTGTCGACGATTGTCAGTCGTTCGGCGGCTATTCTCGGTTTGCCACTGGATCCGGAAGGCGCCTTTGAAATCGCTCGCCGTGCCCGTGGTACGCCGCGTATCGCCAACCGTTTGTTGCGGCGCGTGCGTGATTTTGCTGAAGTCCGCGCCAAAGGGCACATCACCAAGTCGGTCGCCGATTTGGCGTTGAACCTGCTGGACGTTGATGAACATGGCTTCGACCATCAGGATCGACGTCTACTGTTGACCATGATCGAGAAGTTCGACGGCGGGCCGGTCGGTATCGACAGTCTGGCGGCGGCGATCAGCGAAGAGCGCCACACCATTGAAGACGTGCTGGAGCCGTACCTGATTCAACAGGGCTACATCATGCGTACACCACGGGGCAGGGTGGTGACCCGGCATGCGTACCTGCATTTCGGTTTAAACATCCCGTCACGAATGGGCGAAATGCCCGTGGCAGACGAGTTTCTCGATGCCGTGGACGATTAATACACATTTGTTGTCGATTTATTCAGGGTTTGTACTGTCAGACGACGGTACTTTTGCGTTAAAGCTTTGAAACCATGAAAAACAGTTGCCTGGCCGGATTGGCAACCTGAGGAGTAAGCACTAGAGTATGCGCGCGCAAAACGGGCTTGGGCCGTTCGCACATCGTTGTCGCGTTTATTACGAGGACACCGATGCGGGCGGCATCGTGTATTACGTTAATTACCTCAAGTTTATGGAACGGGCTCGAACCGAGCGGCTGCGTGAACTGGGCTTTGCCCAATCGCAGTTGGCAGGGGAGGATCTGTTGTTTGTCGTGCATTCCAGCGAAGCGCGTTACCACGCGCCGGCGCGACTGGATGACGAACTGCTGGTAAGCGCTGAAGTAATCGAATTGAACCGTGCCAGCCTGCGCTTTAAACAGCAGGTCAGGCGGGCTACGGATAATGTGCTGCTCTGTGAAGGGCAGTTTTTGGTGGCCTGTGTGCGCACTAACAGTTTGAAACCCCGGGCCCTTCCCGAAGACTTGCGTGCGGCCTTTGCCGACGCGGTCGGCCCGGGTACACACTCAAAGCAGGAGATAAAGCGTGGAAGCTAACGTCGTCGACCATTCCTCCATGTGGAGCCTGGTCAGCAATGCCAGCATCGTGGTGCAGTTGGTAATGTTGACCCTGGTGGCCGCATCGGTGACCTCATGGATCATGATCTTTCAGCGCAGCAATCTGCTGCGTGCCGGTCGACGCGCCCTGGAGAGCTTCGAAGAGCGCTTCTGGTCGGGTATCGATCTGTCCAAACTGTACCGTCAGGCGGGCAGCAACCCGGATCCGGATTCGGGCGTCGAGCAAATCTTCCGCGCCGGTTTCAAAGAGTTCTCGCGTCTGCGTCAGCAGCCAGGTGTCGACCCTGAAGCGGTAATGGAAGGTGTGGCCCGTGCCATGCGCGTTGCCATCTCCCGTGAAGAAGAGAAACTCGAGCAGAGCCTGCCGTTCCTCGCCACCGTTGGTTCGGTCAGCCCGTACATCGGTCTGTTCGGTACCGTGTGGGGCATCATGAACTCCTTCCGCGGTCTGGCCAGCGCCCAGCAAGCAACCCTGGCCACTGTGGCCCCGGGTATCGCAGAAGCCCTGATCGCCACCGCGATCGGTCTGTTCGCCGCGATCCCTGCGGTTATCGCTTACAACCGTTTCGCCGCTCGCAGCGAAACCTTGCTGGGCCGCTACTACACCTTCGCCGATGAATTCCAGGCGATCCTGCACCGCAAAGTGCACACCAGCGAAGAATAAGCAGGTAATTTCCAATGGCTTTAATCGCTCGAGCTCGCAAAAAGCGCAAGCCGGTCGCCGAGATGAACGTGGTGCCTTACATCGACGTGATGTTGGTGCTGCTGGTCATCTTCATGGTGACCGCGCCGATGCTCAATCAGGGCGTGAAAGTTGATCTGCCCAAGGTTTCCAGCGAAGCCTTGCCGCAGGACAACAACACGCAAGTCCTGACCATTTCGATCAAGGCTGACAAGACCTACTACTGGAACCTTGGCAGCGAAGTCGATACCGAGAAGCAACAGGACAGGGCCATGACCCTGCCGCAAATGACCGACGCGGTGACCAAGATCATTCGTGCCGGCACCGAAGGCGGCAAGCGTACCCAAGTCTTCATCCGCGGTGACAAGACCGTCGATTATGGTTCCGTCATGGGCGCCATGGGCGGGTTGCAGAAAGCCGGGGTCGGTAATGTTGGTTTGATTACCGAGGCCCCCTGATGCAGCAACAGCGAGAGCCGTCCGCCTCGGAAAGCTACTTCTGGCCTAGTGTTCTGGCAATTGTCCTGCACGTGCTGGTGTTCGGCATGCTGTTCGTCAGTTTCGCCTTCACACCAGAGCTGCCGCCGGCCAAACCGATTGTCCAGGCGACCCTGTACCAGCTGAAATCGAAAAGTCAGGCAACCACCCAGACCAATCAGAAGATTGCGGGTGAGGCGAAGAAATCCGCCGCGCGTCAGACCGAAGTCGAGCAGATGGAGCAGAAAAAGGTCGAGCAGGAAGAGATCAAGGCTGCGGCGGAACAAAAGAAAGAAGAAGCGGCTCAAAAAGCCGAGGAAGCCAAGAAGGCCGACGAGTCGAAAAAAGCGGACGAAGCGAAAAAGGCTGATGAAGCCAAAAAAGCCGACGACGCGAAAAAGGCTGAGGCGAAAAAGGCAGAAGAGAAACAATTGGCTGATATAGCCAAGAAGAAAGCCGAAGACGAAGCCAAAAAGGCTGCTGAAGAAGAGGCCAAGAAAGCGGCCGCTGAAGAAGCCAAGAAGAAGATTGTCGAAGACGCGAAGAAGAAAGCCGCCGACGACGCCAAGAAGAAAGCTGAAGCTGACGAGGCGAAGAAGAAAGTCGCCGACGAAGCGAAGAAGAAAGCTGCTGCCGATGCTGCGAAGAAGAAAGCGCAGGATGCGGCACGTAAATCGACCGAAGACAAAAAGGCTCAGGCCTTGGCCGATTTGCTTTCCGACACGCCGCAGCGCCAGCAGGCTTTGGCGGATGAGCAGGGTGACGAAGTCGCGGGCAGTTTCGATGACCTGATTCGTGCGCGAGCAGCAGAAGGTTGGGCTCGACCGCCTTCGGCACGCAAAGGCATGACGGTCGTGCTGCAAATCGGCATGTTGCCGGACGGTACGGTGACTTCGGTCAGCGTGTCCAAGTCCAGCGGCGATGGTCCGTTTGATGCTTCGGCAGTGGCGGCAGTGAAGAATATTGGACGTTTGACAGAAATGCAGGGAATGAAGCCGAGCGATTTCGCTCCGTATCGTTCATTCAAGATGACATTCACACCTGAGGATCTAGCCTTGTGAGAAACCTTCTTCGAGGAATGCTGGTCGTGATCTGCTGCATGGCAGGGATCGCGATGGCTGATGAAAAGAACATTCTGGTCACCAGCGGCAGCGATCGGGCTACTCCGATCGCGGTTGTACCGTTTGGTATGCAGGGCGGTGCCGTCCTGCCGGACGACATGGCTGAAATCATTGGTAACGATTTGCGTAACTCGGGCTACTACTCGCCGATTCCGAAGCAAAACATGATCAGCCAGCCAAGCCAGCCGAGCGAAATCATCTTCCGTGACTGGAAGGCGGTGGGTGCTCAATACATGATGGTCGGCAGCATTGCTCCAGCGGGCGGTCGCCTGCAGGTGCAATGGGCGCTGTTCAACGTTGCCACCGAGCAGAAAGTGGCTGACGGCAGTGTCTCCGGTACCACGGATCAAATCCGCGACATGGCGCACTTCATTGCTGACCAGTCGTTCGAAAAACTCACCGGTATCCCGGGTGCGTTCTCGACTCGCCTGCTGTACGTAACGGCCGAGCGTTTCTCCGAGAAGAACACTCGCTACACCCTGCAGCGTTCGGACTACGACGGTGCTCGCGCCGTGACTCTGCTGCAATCGCGTGAGCCGATCCTGTCGCCGCGTTTCGCACCGGATGGTAAGCGCATCGCTTATGTTTCGTTTGAACAGCGCCGTCCGCGCATCTTCATGCAGAACATCGACACCGGTCGCCGTGAGCAGATCACCAACTTCGAAGGTTTGAACGGTGCACCGGCCTGGTCGCCGAATGGTGATCGTCTGGCGTTCGTCCTGTCGAAAGACGGTAACCCGGACATTTACGTGATGAACCTGGCTTCGCGTCAGATCACTCGCGTGACCGCAGGTCCAGGGCATCAACACCGAACCTTACTGGGGCAAGGATGGTTCGACCATCTACTTCACCTCGGATCGCGGCGGCAAGCCACAGATCTACAAAACCAGCGCCAGTGGCGGCGGTGCGGAGCGAGTGACCTTCATCGGTAACTACAACGCCAACCCTAAATTGTCGGCGGATGAAAAGACCCTGGTGATGATCCATCGTCAGGACGGTTTCACCAATTTCAAGGTGGCAGCCCAGGATTTGCAGCGAGGTAGTGTAAAGATCCTCACTGATAGCACTCTGGACGAGTCGCCTACTGTTGCGCCCAACGGCACCATGGTAATCTACGCCACCCGCCAACAGGGCCGGGGAGTCTTGATGCTCGTGTCCATTAATGGACGCGTTAGGCTCCCGCTTCCTACCGCTCAAGGCGAAGTCAGAGAACCGTCCTGGTTCCCTTACCTGAAGTGAGCGGGCGCTACACGTTTTACTTAACACACTGGGGTTCATTAGGAGTTTCACGATGGAAATGCTGAAGTTTGGTAAATTTGCTGCGCTGGCTCTGGCCATGGCTGTAGCTGTAGGTTGCTCGTCCAAAGGCGGCGACAACGCCGGTGAAGGCGCTGTTGATCCAAACGCTGGTTACGGCGCAAACACTGGTGCCGTTGACGGTTCCCTGAGCGAAGAAGCTGCTCTGCGCGCAATCACCACCTTCTACTTCGAATACGACAGCTCGGACCTGAAGCCAGAAGCCATGCGCGCTCTGGACGTTCACGCCAAAGACCTGAAAGCAAACGGCGCTCGCGTTGTTCTGGAAGGCAACACCGACGAACGTGGTACTCGTGAGTACAACATGGCACTGGGCGAGCGTCGTGCGAAAGCCGTTCAACGCTACCTGGTACTGCAAGGTGTTTCCCCAGCTCAGCTGGAACTGGTTTCCTACGGCGAAGAGCGTCCAGTTGCTACCGGCAACGACGAGCAGTCCTGGGCTCAAAACCGTCGCGTCGAACTGCGTAAGTAATTCGATATGCGAACGTGCCGTCGTGCTGTAACTGTTCTGGCTCTCAGCCTCGCGCCGCTTGCGGCGTGGGCTGCGGTTCCTGTGGTCGATGACAACTCCGGTTATAACAATAGCGGGAGCAGTTATCCGCCTGCAGGTTACGGTACGAACGGCGCCTATGCCGGGGGAGCGGCTTCGGCCCCTGCCTCGGCACAAGGCATGCTGTTCAACCAATTGCAACAGATGCAGGATCAGATCTCGCGCCAGCAAGGCGTGATTGAAGAACTGCAGAATCAGGTTGCGCGCATGAAGCAGGAATCCCTGGAGCGATACCAGGATCTTGATCGGCGCATAGGATCCGGTGCTGCACCTGCCGCGACTCCCGAGAATTCTTCTGCCGGTGGCGACGCAAGCGCTGCTGCCGGTGCTGCCGCTGGTGCAGGGGCTGCTGCTGCAGCAACCCAGGCGCCGGCTGCGGGTAGCGAACCGGCTGATCCGGCCAAAGAAAAGCTGTATTACGATGCCGCTTTCGACCTGATCAAAGCCAAGGATTTCGACAAGGCCAGCCAGGCTTTTGCCGCTTTCCTGCGCAAATACCCGAACAGCCAATACGCGGGCAACGCCCAGTACTGGTTGGGCGAAGTCAACCTGGCCAAAGGCGATCTGCAAGGTGCGGGTCAGGCTTTCGCCAAGGTTTCGCAGCTGTATCCCAAGCACGCCAAAGTGCCGGATTCGCTGTACAAGCTGGCTGATGTAGAGCGCCGCCTTGGTCACACCGACAAGGTCAAAGGCATTCTGCAGCAGGTGGTGGCCCAATATCCGGGTACCTCCGCCGCTCAGTTGGCCCAACGCGACCTGCAACGCATGTAAGGCCGTTTGACCTTTCAAGAAGAAACCCGCGCTTGTCGCGGGTTTTTTCGTTAGAATTCACGCCCTTTTTCTGAAACACGCTTCTTGCGGTCTACGCGTTGGCGGGATTGCCTGAAGTGCCTGACGGAGGCGGACAGCCTGTTTAGCTGTTACGCCCGTGGCGACTATGCAAGACACATTGAGAATCACCGAAGTTTTCTACTCTTTGCAGGGGGAAACGCGGACTGCCGGGCTGCCCACTGTTTTTGTGCGCCTGACCGGTTGCCCTTTGCGTTGCCAATACTGCGACAGCGCATACGCCTTCAGTGGCGGCACCGTGCGCAGCCTCGACGACATCCTCGAGCAAGTGGCCGGATTTCGTCCGCGCTACGTTTGTGTCACCGGCGGTGAGCCGCTGGCGCAACCCAATGCCATTCCTCTGCTTAAACAGTTGTGTGATGCCGGTTACGAGGTCTCGCTGGAAACCAGCGGCGCCCTCGACGTCTCGGCGGTCGATCCGCGCGTCAGTCGCGTGGTTGACCTGAAAACGCCGGGTTCGAAAGAAGCCCATCGCAACCGTTACGAAAATATCGAATTGCTGACCCCCAACGATCAGGTGAAGTTTGTCATCTGCTCGCGGGAAGACTATGACTGGGCGGTATCGAAACTGATTCAGTACGGGCTTGATCGACGTGCGGGAGAAGTGCTGTTTTCGCCAAGTCATCATGACCTCAATGCCAGGGATCTGGCGGACTGGGTGGTGGCAGACAACCTGCCAGTGCGGTTGCAACTGCAGCTGCATAAATATCTATGGAATGATGAGCCGGGGCGCTGATATGACTGAACAACTGAACACTAACGAAAAACGTGCGGTAATCCTGCTGTCCGGTGGTCTCGACTCGGCAACGGTCGTGGCCATGGCCCGCGCTGAAGGTTACGCCTGCTACACCATGAGCTTCGACTACGGTCAGCGCTCCCACGCCGAATTGCACGCCGCTGCACGCGTCGCCCGCGATTTGGGTGTGGTCGAGCACAAAGTGATTGGCCTGAACCTGAACGGCATGGGCGGCTCGGCCCTGACCGACACCAGCATCGACATTCCGGAAGAACTCGGCGAAGGCATTCCGGTGACCTACGTGCCGGCGCGTAACACCGTGTTCCTGTCGTTGGCATTGGGCTGGGCAGAAGTGCTTGGCGCGCGCGACATCTTTATCGGTGTGAACGCGGTGGACTATTCCGGTTACCCGGATTGCCGTCCCGAGTTCATCGAGTCGTTCGAGCGCATGGCCAACCTGGCAACCAAGGCTGGCGTGGAAGGCAATGGCTTCCGCATCCAGGCGCCGTTGCAGAACCTGAGCAAGGCGCAGATCGTCCAGGCCGGCGTGAAGCTGGGCGTTGATTATGGTCTCACCGTTTCCTGCTATCAGGCCGACGATGAAGGCCGCGCGTGCGCCAAATGCGACAGCTGCCGCCTGCGTGCGGAAGGCTTCGCGGCCGCTGGTGTGGACGACCCAACACCTTATTTTTGATTATTTTCAAAAAGGTGTTGAATAGTCCTTAAAAATCAGTATTATACGCGCCACCACACAGCGGGTCGTTAGCTCAGTTGGTAGAGCAGTTGGCTTTTAACCAATTGGTCGTAGGTTCGAATCCCACACGACCCACCATTTTTGGCGGTTTAGAAAATCCGGAAGGCCCACGCAAGTGAGGATTTCCGGGTTTTTTTTGCCTGCAATTCGGCCCCGCGTCGTTTCAGTGGCAGCAGCGCTGACGCAGGTCAGAATGATCTTTTGTATCAACGGGATATTCTGTAGCCTTGCGCAGCTTCAATGCTGTCCGTGCCTGATAATACTCACTCTCCCGGCGGTACCCTCAAGCGGTCCGGAGCCGGGTGTATACTCGACTTTCGCGCGAACGCGCCTGCAGGTCTTGCGAACATGACGCAGATTTCCGAACGCCTTCTGGTTCAAGCCCACCTCGATGCCAAACAGCCCAAACCGCTGACGGCTGAGGAAGAGGCTTATTACCGTGCCGCCATCGCCGCCGAGCTCAAGGCTCAGGACTCGGTGCTGGTTGCCCACTTTTATTGCGACCCGGTGATTCAGGCTCTGGCCGAAGAAACCGGTGGTTGCGTGTCCGACTCCTTGGAAATGGCGCGCTTCGGCAACGCCCACCCGGCCAAGACCGTGGTGGTCGCCGGCGTGAAGTTCATGGGCGAGACCGCGAAGATTCTCAACCCGGAAAAACGCGTGCTGATGCCGACGCTTGAGGCAACCTGCTCGCTGGATCTGGGTTGCCCGGTCGATGAGTTCTCGGCGTTCTGCGATCAGCACCCGGAGCGTACGGTGGTGGTCTACGCCAACACCTCCGCTGCTGTTAAAGCGCGAGCCGACTGGGTGGTGACATCGAGTTGCGCGCTGGAGATCGTCGAAAGCCTGATGGACAACGGCGAGACGATTATCTGGGGCCCTGACAAGCACCTGGGGACGTACATCCAGCGCAAGACCGGCGCCGACATGCTGCTGTGGGACGGTGCTTGTATCGTCCACGAGGAGTTCAAGTCCAAGCAGCTCGAAGACATGAAAGCGTTGTACCCGGACGCCGCGATTCTGGTGCACCCGGAGTCACCGACCTCGGTGATCGAGCTGGCAGACGCCGTGGGTTCGACCAGTCAGCTGATTGCCGCTGCACAGTCGTTGCCGAACAAGACGCTGATCGTCGCGACCGACCGTGGCATCTTCTACAAGATGCAGCAGCTGTGCCCGGACAAGGTCTTCATCGAGGCGCCAACCGCCGGTAACGGCGCAGCATGCCGCAGTTGCGCACATTGCCCGTGGATGGCCATGAACACCCTTGAGCGCACGCTGAAGAGCTTGAAGGAAGGCACGAACGAGATCTTTGTTGATCCGGCGCTGATTCCGCAGGCAATTCGTCCGTTGAAGCGCATGCTCGACTTCACCCAGGCTGCACGGATGAAGCTCGCCGGTAACGCGTAGCATCTTCCAGGCCACGCAAATCAAATGTGGGAGCGGGCTTGCTCGCGAAAGCGGCGTATCAGTCACCATTGAAATTGACTGATACGACGCCTTCGCGAGCAAGCCCGCTCCCACATTGGTATTCAGTGTCTGGAAGTTACTTGGTCTTCTTCGGGATTCGCACCACGCGCGTATCCGAATAGATGTCATGCCACGTGCGCTTCTGCTTGTCGTACAGCGACCAGAAAAAACCCAGTCCCACGCACAGCCACGACGCAATCGACACCATAAACCGCAACAGCGCCTGCCACAGGCTGATCGCGCTGCCATTGGCGTTTTGCACGCGAATCCCCCACACCTGCATGCCCAGTGTCTGCCCGCCGTGGTTCCAGAACTTGGCAAAGAATCCAAACAGCACCAACAACAGTACCGTCGAATACAGCGGATCGCCGTCCATTTTTCCGGCATCGGTCAGCACGCGCAGGCGTTCTTCGCCGATGATCGCGGCCTGGATCAGTTTGTAAATGAAACCGGTGACGATCAGCAGTGCCGTGCACAGCAGAAAGTCATAGAACATCGCGGCCAGACGACGGCCCAGGCCAACGGCAGGAAAATCGCCCTGGGGAGTGAGCAGGTTTTTCGACATGGCAGCCTCTGGACGCAAAAGGAAGCGCCATTTTACGGGTTCGCGCGCACAAAAAAGCCCCTGATATCAATATCAGGGGCTTTTTCGTTACAGAAGATTAGGCTTCTGCTTGTACTTCGTCAGCCTGCATGCCTTTCTGGCCTTGCACAGCAACGAAAGTCACTTTCTGGCCTTCTTTCAGGCTCTTGAAGCCGTTGCCCTGAATGGCGCGGAAATGCACGAACAGATCCTGGACCGCTTTCTGGAGTGATAAAACCAAAACCCTTCTCGTCGTTAAACCACTTGACGGTACCGCTCTGACGTGTGGACATTTCTTATTTCCTTTGACGCAAAAATTAATGACAGTCTCTTTCACATGAAAGAGTACTGGGGCTGGTTGCAGGAGAGTAAGAAGACGTCGAACGGGATGTAGCTAACTTGTAGGCTACTGCCCAGGTCACGATTCAAAGCTGACCCATGCAAACACAGTGAACAAACTCTACGCCAACTACGGGAGAAAAAACAAGCCCCCGTGAAGGCCCCGGTTTCCCTACGCTTGATGGCAATTAGTCAGTTCACTAGTGCGGCTTAGGCGATTCGCTTGTTCAATTGTTTTCGATCGTTATAAGCAAAGTTCATATTCGAATAGAAGGGTCGGAGATGCACTGTTTTATGGCGGTTGCGTTACACATTAGTGCACGTTTAACGCAACCGCGTTACTTATAGAAACAGTCAATCAACCACGGTAGTAGCGTTGCGGAACAAATGGCATTTTGCTTACAAGCATTGGCACATTTTTCCCACGTACGATGGCCCATACGACGGTATCGATCGCGTTATAAGCCTTGTCGAGGTAACCCATCGCCAAAGGCCCGCCAAGAGTCGGGCCGAAACCGCCGCTGCACACGCTGCCGATGATCTCGCCGGCTTCGTTGACGATTTCGGCGCCTTCGCGCACCGGGGTACGTTCTTGCGGCAGCAGGCCGACGCGTTTACGTGCGACGCCGTTCTGTAGCTGTGCGAATACCTGCTCTGCACCCGGGAAACCACCGGCCCGCGCGCCGTCAGCACGACGGGGCTTGGAGATCGCCCACAACAGGCTGGCTTCGATCGGTGTGGTTTCGGTGTTCATGTCGTGACCGTACAGGCACAGGCCGGCTTCGAGGCGCAACGAATCGCGGGCGCCGAGGCCGATGGCCTGGACTTCCGGTTCGGCGAGCAGGGCGCGGGCGAGTTTTGCTGCATCGGCGGCAGGAACCGAGATTTCGAAACCGTCTTCACCGGTGTAGCCCGAGCGGCTGACGAAGCAATCCACGCCCAGCAACGACACGCGGTTGAATTGCATGAAGGTCATCTTCGCGACTTCCGGTGCAAGGCGCGCCAGCACCGTAACGGCTGCCGGGCCTTGCAGCGCCAGCAGGGCGCGCTCTTCGAACAGCTCTGTAATGGTGCACTGATCGCCGATGTGTTTTTGCAGATGGGCGAGATCCTGATCCTTGCACGCGGCGTTGACCACCAGGAACAGTTCGTCGTTGCCGAGGTTGGCGACCATCAGGTCATCGAGGATGCCGCCGGTCTCGTTGGTGAACATGGCGTAACGCTGCATGCCCACCGGCAGGTCGATGATGTCCACCGGCACCAGGGTTTCCAGGGCTTTGGCGGCGTTGGCGCCGGTCAGGCGGATCTGGCCCATGTGCGAGACGTCGAACAGCCCGGCGTGTTCACGAGTGTGCTGGTGTTCTTTCATCACGCCGAGCGGGTATTGCACCGGCATGTCGTAGCCGGCGAACGGCACCATGCGGGCGCCGAGTTCGATGTGCAGGGCGTGAAGTGGAGTTTTCGACAGTTGTTCGGTGGACATGCGTGGCTCCTTGAAAATTTGGGTTTGGGGTAAGGGTAAGATCAAGATCAAAAGCCCCTCACCCCAGCCCTCTCCCGGAGGGAGAGGGAGTTAGTTACGTTGCTTTCCCGGAGGGAGAGGGGCTAAGTGCGATCGTCTCCCTGAGGGAGGCGACGTTAAATAAGGTTCAGCATTCAATGATGTTGACCGCCAGACCGCCGCGGGCGGTCTCTTTGTATTTGCTTTTCATGTCGGCGCCGGTTTGACGCATGGTGCGGATGACTTTGTCGAGGGAGACGAAATGCTGGCCGTCGCCGCGCATGGCCATGCGCACTGCGTTGATGGCTTTCACCGAGCCCATCGCATTGCGCTCGATGCACGGCACCTGCACCAACCCGCCAATCGGATCGCAGGTGAGGCCGAGGTTGTGCTCCATGCCGATTTCTGCGGCGTTCTCGACTTGCTGAACAGTGCCACCGAGCACTTCACACAACGCGCCGGCGGCCATAGAACAGGCCACGCCGACTTCACCCTGACAACCGACTTCGGCGCCGGAGATCGACGCGTTTTCCTTGTAGAGAATGCCGATGGCCGCAGCGGTCAGCAGAAAGCGCACCACGCCGTCGTCATTCGCGCCGGGGATAAAACGCATGTAGTAATGCAGCACCGCCGGAATAATCCCCGCCGCACCGTTGGTGGGTGCGGTGACCACGCGGCCGCCGTTGGCGTTTTCTTCATTCACTGCCAAGGCGTACAGGTTGACCCAATCGAGCACCGACAACGGATCGCGCAATGCTGATTCCGGGTTTTTGCACAGTTGCCGATGCAGCGCTGCCGCTCGGCGTTTGACCTTCAACCCACCCGGCAAAATACCTTCGTTACGGCAACCGGCAGCAACGCAGTCCTGCATCACTTGCCAGATGTGCAGCAGGCCGGCGCGGGTTTCCGCTTCCGGGCGCCAGGCGCTTTCGTTGGTCAGCATCACCTGACTGATCGACAGACCATAGGTGGTGCAATGGCTGAGCAAATCCTTGGCACTTTTGAACGGGAAGGTCAGCGGCGTCGCGTCTTCGACGATGCGATCGGCACCGGCCGCGTCTTCATCGACGACAAAACCACCACCGACCGAGTAGTACTCGCGGCTGCGGATCTGCAACCCGGCCGCATCGAAGGCGCGGAAGATCATGCCGTTGGGGTGATAGGCCAGCGGCTTGCGAATCATCGCCAGATGTTCTTTCTCGTTGAACGCAATGCTGTGTTCACCGAGCAGGTTCAAGCGAGCGTTGCCGCGAATTTCCTGCAGGCGCGCGGCGACGGTTTCGGTATCAACAGTGTCCGGGTGTTCGCCTTCGAGGCCGAGCAGCACGGCTTTGTCGCTGCCGTGGCCTTTGCCAGTGGCACCGAGGGAACCGTACAACTCGACACGAACGCTGGCGGTGGCCGTCAGCAGGTTTTCACGGCGTAAACCTTCGGCAAAACGCGCAGCAGCACGCATCGGGCCGACGGTGTGGGAACTGGAGGGGCCGATGCCAATCTTGAACAGGTCGAACACGCTTAACGACATGAGTGGTTCTCCGGTTTCTTGTTATAGGAATTGGCGAAACATCAGGCTGGTTACATCCCCCTGTAGGAGCTGCCGAAGGCTGCGATCTTTTGATCCTGATCTTTCAACAGCAAGATCAAAAGATCGCAGCCTTCGGCAGCTCCTACAGGTGAGGCGGTGGGGGCGAGAAATTCGCCCCCAACACGTTTAAGCGTAGCTTTCGATCGACGGGCAGGCGCAGACGAGGTTGCGGTCGCCGAAGACGTTGTCGACACGACCGACCGGTGGCCAGTATTTGCCTTCAACCAACGATGCAACCGGGTAAACCGCTTGCTCGCGGCTGTACGGATGCGTCCACTCGCCAACCAGTTCCGCTGCGGTGTGCGGAGCGTTTTTCAGTGGGTTGTCGTCCTTGTCCAGCGTGCCGTTTTCCACCGCGCGGATTTCTTCGCGGATGCGGATCATGGCGTCGCAGAAGCGATCCAGTTCTTCCTTGGATTCGCTTTCGGTCGGCTCGATCATCAGCGTGCCGGCGACCGGGAAGGACATGGTCGGCGCGTGGAAGCCGAAGTCGATCAGGCGCTTGGCGACGTCATCAACGCTGATGCCACTGCTGTCTTTCAATGGACGCAGATCCAGAATGCACTCGTGCGCCACCAGACCGTTGCTGCCGGTGTACAGCACTGGGTAGTGGTCTTCGAGGCGACGGGAAATGTAGTTGGCGTTGAGGATCGCCAGTTGCGAAGCGCGTTTCAGGCCTGCGCCGCCCATCATGCGAATGTACATCCAAGTGATCGGCAGAATGCTTGCGCTGCCGAACGGTGCCGCGCAGACCGCGCCTTCTTTGCGTTCCATCTGGCCGTGGCCGGGCAGGAACGGCGTCAGGTGCGACTTGACGCCAATCGGGCCGACGCCCGGGCCGCCACCGCCGTGGGGGATGCAGAAGGTTTTGTGCAGGTTCAGGTGCGAGACGTCGCCGCCGAACTTGCCCGGTGCGCACAGGCCGACCATCGCGTTCATGTTGGCGCCGTCGATGTACACCTGGCCGCCGTTGTCATGAATGATCCCGCAGATTTCGCGGATGCCTTCTTCGAACACGCCGTGGGTCGACGGGTAAGTGATCATCAGCGCGGCGAGGTGTTCGCGGTGCTCGATGGCTTTGGCGCGCAGGTCTTCGATATCGACGTTGCCGCGGGCATCGCATGCAGTCACGACCACGCGCATGCCAGCCATGTTGGCGGTGGCCGGGTTAGTGCCGTGGGCGGAAGACGGGATCAGGCAGATGTCGCGGCGCTCATCGCCACGGCTCTGGTGATAAGCGCGAATCGCCAACAGGCCGGCGTATTCACCTTGCGAACCGGCGTTCGGTTGCAGCGAGATCGCGTCGTAACCGGTGGCGGCGCAGAGCATCGCTTCCAGTTCGTCGGTCAGTTGCTGGTAACCGGCACTTTGCGCGGCTGGAGCGAACGGGTGCAGCGCACCGAATTCAGCCCAGGTCACCGGGATCATTTCGCTGGCGGCGTTGAGCTTCATGGTGCACGAGCCCAACGGGATCATGGTGCGATCCAGCGCCAGATCCTTGTCCGCCAGTTTGCGCAGGTAGCGCATCAGCTCGGTTTCCGAGTGATAACGGTTGAACACCGGGTGGCTGAGGATTGGCGACTGACGTACCAGCGCTGCTGGGATGGTGCTTTGCACCGAGGCGGCGAGAGCAGCGAAGTCCGGCAGGGTCTTGCCGTCGGCGAACAGGCCCCACAGGGTTTCGATATCAGCCTGCGTGGTGGTTTCATCGACCGACAGGCCCAGACGCTGAGCGTCGATCACGCGCAAGTTGATCTGCGCAGCGTGCGCCTTGTCGTGCAGTGCGGCGGTTTGTGCGCCGGTAGCGACGGTCAGGGTGTCGAAGAAGCTCGCTTGTTCAACTGTCGCGCCCAGCGCGGTCAGGCCCTTGGCCAGAATCGCGGTCAAGTGATGCACGCGGTTGGCGATCTGCGTCAGACCTTTCGGGCCGTGGTAGACGGCGTACATGCTGGCGATGTTGGCCAGCAGCACTTGCGCGGTGCAGATGTTCGAAGTGGCCTTCTCGCGACGGATGTGTTGCTCGCGGGTTTGCATCGCCAGGCGCAGGGCCGGCTTGCCGAAACGGTCAACCGAAACACCGACCAGACGGCCCGGCATGTCGCGCTTGAACGCATCTTTGGTGGAGAAGTAAGCGGCGTGCGGGCCACCGAAGCCCAGCGGCACGCCGAAGCGTTGTGCCGAACCGATGGCGACGTCAGCGCCGAATTCGCCCGGGGCGGTCAGCAGGGTCAGGGCCAGCAGGTCAGCGGCCACGGCCACCAACGCGTTGGCGGCGTGGAAGCGTTCGGTCAGTTCGCGGTAGTCGAACACGTCACCGTTGGCGGCCGGGTATTGCAGCAGCGCGCCGAAGAACGGCGTCACGTCAGTCAGTTCACGCTCATCGCCCACAACAACTTCAATGCCAAGTGGCTCGGCACGGGTGCGCAGTACGTCGAGGGTTTGCGGGTGGCTGTGGATCGAGGCGAAGAATTGGTGACTGCCCTTGTTCTTGCTCAGGCGTTTGCAGAAGGTCATCGCTTCGGCAGCGGCGGTGGCTTCGTCGAGCAGCGAGGCGTTGGCGATCGGCAGGCCGGTGAGGTCGCTGATCATGGTCTGGAAGTTCAGCAGCGCTTCGAGACGGCCCTGGGAAATTTCTGGCTGGTACGGCGTGTAAGCGGTGTACCAGGCCGGGTTTTCCAGCAGGTTACGCAGGATCGGCGACGGCGTGTGGCAGTTGTAGTAGCCCTGGCCGATGTAAGTCTTGAACAGCTGATTCTTGCCGGCGATGCCTTTGATCATCGCCAGGGCATCGGCTTCGCTGAGGCCGTCGTCCATGCCGAGCACGCTGGTGCCCTTGATGCTTTCCGGGATGACGCTGGCGCTCAGCGCTTCGAGCGAATCGAAGCCGAGGCTGTTGAGCATGGCTTGCTCGTCACCGGCGCGCGGGCCGATGTGACGGGCGATGAATTCGTTGGCGGTGCCAAGGTTTACTTGAGTCATGTCGGTGTTCCTCAGGCTTCGGCTTGGGCTTTGATCAGACGGTCGTACGCGTCCTGATCGAGCAGTTTGCCGACAGCGGCGGCGTCGCTTGGCTTGAAGCGGAAGAACCAGCCTTCGCCCAGCGGATCTTCGTTGACCAGTTCCGGGCTGTCTTCCAGCGCCGGGTTGGTTGCCAGCACTTCGCCGTCGAGGGGCATGTACACGCCGCTGGCGGCTTTCACCGATTCCACGGTGGCGGCTTCGGCGCCTTTGTCGTACGCCTGCAATTCAGGCAGTTGCACGAACACCACGTCGCCCAAGGCGTTCTGCGCGAAAGCGGTGATGCCGACAGTAACGCTGCCGTCAGCTTCGGTGCGCAGCCATTCGTGATCTTCAGTAAAACGCAACTCGCTCATGGAAACTCCTCAGGGGCCAGACTCGTCTGGTGGACGCGGTGGAAGGCTTGGGCAGGGAAGCCCTTTATTTATGAAGGGTTGATTAGCAAGAACGCGGCCAACGTTGATTTATCGTTATAAATCAATGATTTGGCAGGTTTTTGAATATGGGTTTTGATGAGGCGTGTAGCGAAATCGCTACAGCATGAGGCGAGGAGAAAAGCTGAACCGGATCAAAGCCTTGCACAGCGGTGATCAGAGGAGGGTGTAACGATATCATTCCACTGTAGCGCTTTCAGTACAGATAAAGGTCGCTTTTAAGCAGTAAATTCAATGCTTGAATTGGAAACCCGGACTGTAGGAGCTGCCGAAGGCTGCGATCTTGTCCCGGCCAATACACATCCAAAGTCAACAGATCGCAGCCTCCGGCAACTCCTACAGAAAACAATCTGGAACACAGTTCAAAACGTGGGAGCGGGCTTGCTCGCGAATGCGGTGTGTCATTCACCAATGATGTCGACTGATCTGACGCTTTCGCGAGCAAGCCCGCTCCCACATTTTCGACCGCGTTCGGCTTAGGGTTTGTTGGGGATGCCGTACTTGCGCAACCGATGGGCGATAGCGGTATGCGAAGTCTGCAGGCGGCTCGCCAGTTGCCGGGTCGAGGGGTAGCTGACGTAGAGTTTTTCCAGCAGCGCTTTCTCGAACGACTCGACCGCTTGTTCGAGGCTGTCGACATCGCTGTCGGTCTGTCGCGCCACCGAGGTGCCGGCGATGTCGAGGTCGCCGATGTCTACCAGACTGCTTTCGCAAATCGCCGCCGCGCGAAAGATCACGTTCTGCAATTGCCGCACGTTGCCCGGCCAGCGATTGCCGAGCAGCGCCGGGTAAGTGCCCGGGGCGAGGCGGCAGACCGGACGCTGAATCTGCGCGCAAGCCTGCTGCATGAAGTAGCGCGCCAGCAGCAGAATGTCCTGACCACGTTCACGCAGCGGCGGCACTTCCACGTTGAGCACGTTGAGGCGGTAGAACAGATCCTCACGGAACGACCCTTCGCTGACCATTTTTTCCAGATCGCGGTGGGTCGCGCTGAGGATGCGCACGTTGACCTTCACTTCACGATCACCGCCCACGCGACGGAAGCTGCCGTCATTCAAGAAGCGCAGCAATTTCGCCTGCAAGTACGGCGACATCTCGCCGATCTCATCGAGAAACACCGTGCCCTGGTTGGCCAGCTCCATCAGCCCGGGTTTGCCGCCACGCGCCGCACCGGTGAAGGCGCCGGGGGCGTAGCCGAACAGCTCGCTCTCGGCGAGGTTCTCCGGCAGCGCTGCGCAGTTCAGAGCAAGAAACGGCGCGTTGTGCCGCGCACTGATCGCGTGACAGGCGCGGGCAACCAGTTCTTTGCCGGTACCGGTTTCGCCTTGAATCAACAGCGGTGCATCGAGGGCTGCCACGCGTTGAGCACGGGCCTTGAGCGTACGGATCGCCGGGGATTCGCCGAGCAGCGCATCGAAACCTTCGGCGTGGTCGTGGTGCAGCGCCGAGAGTTGTTCACCGATGCGGTTGGGTTGATACAACGTCAGCAGCGCGCCGGCGTCGGTGATTGGCGTGGCGTCGAGCAGCAGAGTCTGACCATTGACGGTGATTTCCCGCAGCGGCAGACGGAAGCCGTGTTCGAGCAGCGTGTCGAGCAGGCCGGGGTCGTTGAACAATTCGGAGACGCTTTCGCCGGCCGGTTCGCGACCGTAGAGGGCGATCAATGCCGGGTTGCCGAGCAAGACGTTGCCGGCGCTGTCGAGGGCAAGAACAGGATCGGTCATCGCCGCGAGCAAGGCATCAAGCTGCAAGTGCCGACGCTGGCCGGGGAGGATGTCGACCACGGTCACCGCTTCCACGCCGAGCACGCGGAACAACGCATCTTTCAGCTCTTCGAGCACTGTCGGGCTCAGGGTCGGCGCGTCGATGTAGACGTTCGGCGGGATCATCTCCACCGCATCCAGATTGAGGTTGCGCCCACCGAGGATAGCCAGGACTTCCTGGGTGATACCGACGCGGTCGATGAAACTGACGTGGATACGCATGGGGCGGTTCAGTGATCTGCAGAGCGGAGGGTGGCAAGTATGCCCTAAATCAAAAACACCCTCACCCCAGCCCTCTCCCGGAGGGAGAGGGGGCCGACCGAGGTGTCTGGGATTTGACATCGACCTGAAAGAACCAGTCGATTATGGATTCGGTGATGCAAGATCAGGTCGGCGTAATTCTGAAGCATCCCCCAATCAGTCCCCTCTCCCTCTGGGAGAGGGCTAGGGTGAGGGGCTTTTGACGGTTACTCAAAATGCTCAGGATTAACCGGATCCCCGGACTGCATGTTCAGCTGCTTGCGGATGTCTTCAAACATCAGGTCGTAATGTTTATGCACCGAGCCGATCTGGCTGTGCGTCTTGGGAATCCCGTACTTCTCGGCAATCCGGGTCACGTCGCGGGCGAAGTTGTAGGCCTCTTCCTTGGGCAGGAAAAACGTTTCCTTCATGTCCTTGCCCTGCATATTGCCGTGCAGGGTGAACTGTATCCCTTTGCCTTTTTTCGGATCGGTGAACACTTCATAGTCGAGGCAGACGTTGTAATTGACGTCATCGTCGGTCAACGCATGCCGCTCGATGTGCAAATGACCGGGTTCAAACTGGGCCATGAGGAACTCCTTTCAAGGCATGGAAAGAGGGCAGACCCCGGGCCTGCCCCCGCCGTTTCTAATTATCGGTAAGTGATGCCAGGCTTCGCTGTGGTCACGCGTGTACCGGCGGTGCCTTGGACAATCGCTTCGATGTCCGCCAGCGAACCGATCACCGCGACCTTGCCAGTATGGCGTGCAAATTCGCAGGCTGCCTGCACCTTCGGCCCCATCGAACCGGCGGCGAAACCGAGGCGCTCGAGCTCGTCCGGGTGCGCTTCGGCGATGCCTTTCTGCGTTGGTTTGCCGTAATCGATAAACGCCGCGTTGACGTCGGTGGCGATCACCAGCAGATCCGCTTCCAGTTGCTCGGCGAGCAGCGAAGAGCACAGATCTTTGTCGATCACCGCTTCGATACCCTTGAGGTTGCGGTTCTCGTCATACATGGTCGGAATCCCGCCACCCCCGGCGCAAATCACGATGCTGCCCTTGTCCAGCAACCACTTGATCGGGCGGATTTCGAAGATGCGTTTTGGTCGTGGACTGGCCACCACACGACGGTACTTATCGCCGTCCGGCGCAATCGCCCAGCCTTTTTCAGCAGCGAGTTTTTCCGCTTCGGCTTTGTCGTAAACCGGGCCGATCGGTTTGGTTGGATTCTTGAACGCCGGGTCGTTGGCGTCGACTTCAACCTGGGTCAACAGGGTGGCAAACGGTACTTCGAAGTCGAGCAGGTTGCCCAGTTCCTGTTCGATGATGTAGCCGATCATGCCTTCGGTTTCGGCACCGAGCACGTCCAGCGGGTAAGGAGTGACGGAGGTGTAGGCCGCCGCTTGCAGCGACAGCAGACCGACTTGCGGGCCATTGCCGTGGGCGATGACCAGTTGGTTGCCGGCATGGATTTTAGCGATTTGCTCGGTGGCGATGCGGATGTTGGCGCGCTGATTGTCAGCGGTCATCGGCTCACCACGGCGAAGCAGGGCGTTACCGCCCAGAGCTACGACGATACGCATGGTGCATGTCCTTTTTCATGTAGGAGCTGCCGAAGGCTGCGATCTTTTGATCCTGATCTTCAACAACAAGATCAAAAGATCGCAGCCTTCGGCAGCTCCTACAGTAATGGTTAAGGGCTCCGCAGGATCTCCTGTGGGAGGGGGCTTGCACCCGAAGGCGGTGGATCAATCAGCATCACTGTTGAATGACCCACCGCTTTCGCGAGCAAGCCCGCTCCCACATTTGGAAGCGGTTCCTTCGTGGGAGCTATTTCAGTTACAGATCAGCGAGGGTCGAGACCAGGATCGCCTTGATTGTGTGCATGCGGTTTTCCGCTTGCTCGAAGGCGATGCAGGCTGGGGACTCGAACACGTCGTCGGTCACTTCGATGCCGTTTTTCAGGTGCGGATACTGTTCGGCGATTTGCTTGCCGACCTTGGTATCGCTGTTGTGAAACGCCGGCAGGCAGTGCATGAACTTGGTGCGCGGGTTGCCGGAGGCTTTCATCAGCTCGGCGTTGACCTGGTACGGCAGCAGTTGCTGGATACGCTCGGCCCAGGCTTCCACCGGCTCGCCCATCGATACCCAAACGTCGGTGTGGATGAAATCGACGCCTTTGACCGCCGCTTTCGGGTCTTCAGTCAGGGTGATGCGCGCGCCACTTTCTTCGGCATATTTGTGGCAACGCTCGACCAGATCATCCAGCGGCCACAGGGCTTTCGGCGCGCAGATGCGCACGTCCATGCCGAGTTTGGCGCCGATCAACAGCAGCGAGTTACCCATGTTGTTGCGCGCATCGCCCAGGTAGGCGTAGCTGATTTCGTGAATCGGCTTGTCGGCGTGCTCACGCATGGTCAGCACGTCGGCGATCATTTGCGTTGGGTGATATTCATCGGTCAGACCGTTGAACACTGGCACGCCAGCGAACTTGGCCAGCTCTTCGACGATTTCCTGTTTGAAGCCACGGTACTCGATGGCGTCGTACATGCGACCCAGCACGCGGGCTGTGTCTTTCATGCTTTCCTTGTGACCGATCTGCGAAGAGTTCGGGTCGATGTAGGTGACGTTGGCGCCTTGGTCATACGCCGCCACTTCGAACGCGCAACGGGTACGGGTCGAGGTTTTTTCGAAGATCAGGGCGATGTTGTTGCCCTTCAGATGTTGTTGCTCGGTGCCGGTGTACTTGGCGCGTTTGAGGTCGCGGGACAGGTCGAGCAGGTAACGCAGCTCACGTGGGGTGTGGTGTTCCAGGCTGAGCAGGTTACGGTTGTGAATGTTAAAAGCCATGATGGATCTCCTTCGGTGTCGGTTATCCCCCTGGCCGCACGTTGTAAGTGACGGCCAGGGCTCAGAGGTTTAGTAGTCGATTGCGTCGCGCACGATTGGGCAGGTCATGCAGTGGCCACCGCCACGGCCTCGGCCCAGTTCACCGGCGCTGATGGTGATGACTTCCACGCCGGCCTTGCGCAGCAGGGTGTTGGTGTAGGTGTTGCGGTCGTAGCCGATGACCACGCCCGGTTCCACGGCCACCACGTTGTTGCCGTCGTCCCATTGCTCGCGTTCAGCGGCGAAGCTGTTGCCGCCGGTTTCCACCACGCGCAACGCTTTCAGATTGAGGGCCTTGGCCACGGTGTCGAGGAAAGTGCCTTCTTCGCGGCGAATGTCGATGCCGCCCTGTTTGCCTTCGTCAGGTCGCAGGGTGAAGGCAACGATCTGATTGACCACTTCCGGGAAAATCGTCACGAGGTCGCGGTCGCAGAAGCTGAACACGGTGTCGAGGTGCATCGCCGCGCGGGATTTCGGCAGGCCGGCAACGATGACTTTTTCCACGGCTTTGTTCTTGAACAGGTTCAGCGCCAGTTGGCCGATGGCCTGACGGGACGAGCGTTCGCCCATACCGATCAACACCACGCCGTTGCCGATTGGCATGACGTCGCCACCTTCAAGGGTGGAGCTGCCGTGATCCTTGTCCGGGTCGCCGTACCAGATTTCGAATTCGGCGTTGGTGAACTGTGGATGGAATTTGTAGATGGCGGTGGTCAGCAGGGTTTCCTGACGGCGCGCTGGCCAGTACATCGGGTTCAGCGTCACGCCACCGTAGATCCAGCAGGTGGTGTCGCGGGTGAACTGAGTGTTCGGCAGCGGCGGCAGAATGAAGCTCGAATGGCCGAGGAAGTCGCGGAACATCTGGATGGTCTTGCCACCAAAGCTGTCCGGCAGATCATCAGCGGACACGCCGCCAATCAGGAACTCGGCGATGTGCCGTGGCTCGAGGCTTTTCAGCCAGGATTTGACTTCGTTGATCAGGCCCAGGCCCACCGAGTCCGCGGTGACCTTGCGCTCGAGAATCCAGTCCAGCGCCTCAGGGATGGCGACGATGTCGGTCAGCAGGTTGTGCATTTCCAGCACATCGATGCCGCGCTCGCGCATCTTGGTGACGAAGTCGAAGTGGTCGCGCTTGGCCTGGGCCACCCAGAGCACGTCGTCGAACAGCAGCTCATCGCAGTTGTTCGGGGTCAGCCGCTGGTGGGCCAGACCTGGGGAGCAAACCATGACTTTGCGCAGTTTGCCGGCTTCGGAATGTACGCCGTACTTAACTTTTTCCGTGGTCATTTCAGTGATCCTCCAGATGACAAATTAGTCGGGTATTACAGAGTCAGGAAGCCGTCGTAGAGACCATAGGCTGCCACCAGGGCACCCACGATCACCAAGGCGAAAAGCAGCTTCTCGACGTTAGTGAAAATCGGTTGGTTGAGTTCCAGCTTGGCTTTGGCGAACAGGATCGCGCCAGGTGCGTAGAGCAGGGCCGAGAGCAGCAAGTACTTGACCCCGCCGGCATACAACAGCCACACCGCATAGATCAGCGCGATGCCGCCGATAATCAGATCCTTGCGCCGTTCGGCGGCAAAGCCTTCGTAAGTTTCGCCGCGCACCGCCAGCAGCAGGGCATACGCCGCCGACCACAGGTACGGCACCAGAATCATCGAAGTGGCGAGGTAGATCAGCGACAGGTAAGTACTCGCCGAGAACAGGGTGATGATCAGGAAAATCTGCACCATCGCGTTGGTCAGCCACAGGGCGTTGACCGGTACGTGGTTCTCGTTTTCCTTGCGCAGGAACTCCGGCATGGTGTGGTCTTTGGCGGCGGCGAACATGATCTCCGCACACAGCAACACCCACGACAGCAGCGCACCCAGCAGCGAAATGATCAGACCGACGCTGATCAGCACCGCGCCCCAGTGACCGACGACATGCTCAAGCACGGCGGCCATCGACGGGTTCTGCAGTTTCGCCAGTTCCGGCTGAGTCATGATGCCCAGCGACAGCACGTTCACCAGCACCAGAAACAGCAGCACGGTGATGAAACCGATCACGGTGGCTTTACCGACGTCCGAGCGTTTTTCCGCGCGGGCCGAGAAGATGCTCGCGCCTTCGATGCCGATGAACACCCACACGGTGACCAGCATCATGTTGCGCACCTGGTTCATCACGCTGCCCAGATCAGGGTTTTTGATACCCCAGATGTCGGCGGTGAAGATGTCCAGTTTGAAGGCGAAAATCGCGATCAGAACGAACAGCACCAGCGGCACAACCTTGGCGACCGTGGTCACAAGGTTAATGAACGCTGCTTCCTTGATCCCGCGCAGGACGAGGAAGTGCACGGCCCACAGCAGCACCGAGGCGCCGATTACCGCCGCAACGGTGTTGCCCTCACCGAAAATCGGGAAGAAGTAGCCGAGGGTACTGAACAGCAGAACGAAGTAACCGACGTTGCCCAGCCAGGCACTGATCCAGTAACCCCAGGCGGACGAGAAACCCATGTAATCGCCGAAACCGGCCTTGGCGTAGGCGTAGACACCGCCGTCCAGGTCAGGCTTTCGGTTGGCGAGGGTCTGGAAGACAAAAGCGAGGGTGAGCATGCCGACAGCGGTGATGGCCCAACCGATCAGCACGGCGCCAACGTCGGCGCTGGCGGCCATGTTTTGTGGCAAAGAGAATATCCCGCCACCGATCATTGAACCGACTACCAACGCAACCAGTGCACCGAGTCGTAGTTTTCCGGGAGCTTCAGACATTGCATGACTCCATTGCAGGAGAAGAGAGATCACAGCGTAGTTCTGTTGTCTGTTCAGTTAGCTGACTTAGATCAGTGCATGGTCACATTCCATTGTTAATGAATGACTTATGAATGGGCTGAAGGCATAAAGCTATCGTCTGCGAAGCCCGATTTAGACGCTTTTTGGCTACATGCTTGGGAATAGCTATTATTACTTTCGAATTATGACGCTAGTTCGTTTTGGCAGATTGGCAAATTTTCCGCGTCTGTTTTCAGTACAGAATTGATTTATTAGGATCAGCGCACAAAATTGTCTGAGCGTGCTAGGCGTTAGCGTGATCGGCTATATATAAATGAGCGTTTGTTGGCGTTATCTAATAAACGTACATACTCTTTACCCATTTAGTTAGTTAAGACATAAACCTGTGGTGAGGGGATTTATCCCCGATGGGTGGCGTAGCCGCCCTGAACCAGTCACTGCAGTAATTCAGACATACTTCGCGTGACGGTTTTGCGACTGCTGCGCAGCCGAACGGGGATAAATCCCCTCGCCACAGGGGGGCCGGTGTATCTGGGGTTTCGGTAGAAATTGAGAATTCGTTCATCAGGAAGGGAGATTTGAATGTCGCAACCGACGCAAAAGCTGCGCCTAGGCGCGTTGATCGCTCTGGTGGTGGGGTCGATGATTGGTGGGGGGATTTTCTCGCTGCCGCAGAACATGGCGGCGCGGGCCGATGCCGGGGCGATATTGATCGGTTGGGGCATCACCGCGATCGGCATGCTCACGCTGGCGTTCGTCTTTCAGACCCTGGCCAACCGCAAGCCTGAACTGGATTCCGGCGTCTACGCCTATGCCAAGGCCGGGTTCGGCGACTACATGGGGTTTTCATCGGCGTGGGGTTACTGGATCAGCGCCTGGCTGGGTAACGTCGGTTATTTCGTTCTGCTGTTCAGCACCCTCGGCTACTTTTTTCCGGTGTTCGGTCAAGGCAATACGCCGATCGCCATCGGCTGCGCTTCGGTGCTGTTGTGGTGCGTGCATTTTCTGGTGATGCGCGGGATCAAAGAGGCAGCGTTCATCAATCAGGTGACCACGGTGGCGAAGATCGTGCCACTGATCATGTTCATCGTCATCGCCGCCGTCGCCTTCAAGGCCGACATTTTTACCCGCGACATTTGGGGCACCAGCAACCCGAACTTCGGCAATGTCATGGATCAAGTGCGCAACATGATGCTGGTCACGGTGTTCGTGTTCATCGGCATCGAAGGCGCCAGCGTCTACTCGGCGCGCGCGGAGAAACGCAGCGACGTCGGCCGCGCCACCGTGATCGGCTTTATCGGTGTGCTGGCGTTGCTGGTGCTGGTCAACGTGTTGTCGCTGGGGATCATGAGCCAGCCGGAACTGGCCAACCTGCAAAACCCGTCGCTGGCAGCGGTGCTAGAACACATCGTCGGGCCGTGGGGCGCATTGCTGATCAGCATCGGCCTGGCAATCTCGCTGCTCGGTGCGCTGCTGTCGTGGGCGCTGCTCTGCGCAGAAATCCTCTTCGCCACGGCCAAAGACAAAACCATGCCGGCGTTCCTTAAAAAGGAAAACAAAAACCACGTGCCGGTGAACGCGTTGTGGCTGACCAACGCGATGATCCAGATTTTCCTGCTGATCACCCTGTTTTCGGCGGGCACCTACACCAGCCTGATTTATCTGGCGTCGTCGATGATTCTGGTGCCGTACCTGTGGTCGGCGGCGTATGCCGTGCTGCTGAGCGGGCGTGGCGAAACCTACGAACACGCCTCGGCCGAACGCACCAAGGATTTGCTGATCGGCGGCATCGCCCTGGGTTATGCGGTGTGGTTGCTGTACGCCGGCGGGGTGAAATATTTGCTGCTCTCGGCGCTGCTGTATGCGCCGGGGGTGATCCTGTTTGCCAAGGCCAAACATGAGCAGGGCGAGCCGATCTTCACGTCGATTGAGAAGGGCATCTTTACCGTCGTCATCATCGGTGCGGGTCTGGCGGCGTATGGCTTGTATAGCGGCATGCTGTCGTTGTGAGGTTGGCGCTGGCGTATCAACCGCCGTATGACTGGGAGGCGATGCTGGGTTTTCTCGCGGCGCGAGCGGTGGTCGGGATGGAGACCGTGGTCGATGGCGTGTATTCGCGCAGCATCGGGTTGAACGGGGTGCATGGCACGGTTTCAGTGTGGCCCGGTGCTGCTGATTCGCTGGCGGTTGAAGTGGATTTTCCTGATTCGCAGGCGCTGCCAGAGATTGTGCGGCGGTTACGGCGGATGTTCGATCTGGATGCGGAACTGGCGCTGATGCAAGGGCATCTTGCGCAGGATCCGCTGCTGGCGCGGTTGATGGCCGAGCGTCCGGGGTTGCGCATTCCGGGGGCGTGGGATGGCTTGGAACTGGCGTTTCGTGCTGTGCTCGGGCAGCAGATTACCGTGGTGGCGGCGATTCGGTTGGCGGGGAAATTGGTGGCTCAGTATGGCTCGCCGTTGCAATCGAAGGTGCCGGGTTTGAGTTACGTGTTTCCTGAGGCGAGTGTGTTGGCTGAGGCCGATTTGGCAGCGTCGGGGATGCCCAAGAGTCGAGGGCGGACACTGTCGGGCGTGGCGCAGGCGTTGCTTGATGATCCAGCATTATTTGAGCCTTATCGCGAAGGCGGGGTGGCGCGGTTGCTGGCGTTGCACGGGATTGGCGAGTGGACGGCGCAGTACATTGCGCTGCGGCAATTGCGCGATCTGGATGGCTTTCCCCATGGCGATGTCGGGTTGTTGCGGGCGTTGGAAGTGCTGGAAGGACAGCGGCCGACGGCGCGGGAATTGGCTGTGCGGGCGGAGGGTTGGCGGCCTTATCGCGGGTATGCGGCGCAGGTGTTGTGGGCGTCTTTGAGCCGTGGTGATTGATCCGGAATTTGCGTGGCCAATTCAGCCCTCATCGCGAGCAGGCTCACTCCTACAGTTGACCGCGTTTCTACTATTGGAACGCGGTCAACTGTAGGAGTGAGCCTGCTCGCGATAGCGGTTTAAAATTCACCACTGAGGTTGGTGGGAACCCAAGTCCGTGGCAGGCAACGCCCACTGCAACGGTGTGCCGCTGATCTTCACCGGCGCCAGCAACCGATGTGCTGGCCCCCATGGGGTTTGTTCCAAGGGCAACCCTTGGTCTTGTTCATCCTCGGCACGCAACGCTTCGCTTGTTCCTGACCCACACCCAATCAACAACTTCGCCGTCCGCGCCAACGACAACCGTGCCGAACCACCATGTCCATTCCTCAACCGCTCAGTCAGTAATCTGATCGCACTCGCCGCCATCAAATAGCCGGTCGCATGATCCAACGCCTGCACCGGCAACGGCGTCGGTTTGTCCGCCTGCTTCCAGCGCTGCCCGGCCTCGGCGATGCCGCTGCTCATTTGCACCAGGCTGTCGAAACCCCGGCGGTTTTGCCACGGGCCGCTCCAGCCGTAAGCGTTGAGGCAGACGTCGATCAATCCCGGTGCCAATTGGCGACGACGTTCAACGCCGAAACCAAGATTCTCCAACGCATCAGCGCGATAACCGTGCAGCAGAATGTCGGCGTCTTTCAGCAGACTCTCGAACACCGCGCGGTTCGTCGGAACCTGCAAATCCAGCCGTGCGCAGCGTTTGCCGAGGGTCATTTCCGGGACGACGCCGGGCTCGTTCCAGGTCGGTGGATCGATGCGCAAAACCTCAGCACCGAGCCCCGCGAGGAAACGACTGGCGGTAGGGCCGGCGAGTACGCGCGTCAGATCCAACACCTTGATCCCGGCCAATGGGCGTTCCACCGAGCCTTGCCACGATTTCGCATGTTCATCCTGATCTGCGAAGAAGTGAACAAGCGGCTCGGCATTCACCGCCAACCCCTGCGGATGCTGTTGCCACTGCGCCCAACTGCGCATTTCGGCGGCGCAACCCTTGGCGTCGACCACCACTTGCTCCAGTTCCGTGCTCGCCCACTGCGCGACTTTCGCCGCCATCGCCGCGCGGTCGGCGCAGGCACCGAGCACGCGTTCAGCGGCGGCGCGGTGGTGCGGGGCGTTGGTGTGCAGGCGAATCCAGCCGTCGCGCGTTGCGTAGTCACCGGCGACCGGATCCCACAGCGGCGGCACTTGCCAGCCGATCGGGCGCAGTGATGAGGAGAACCAAAACGAGGCCAAACGACGATCGACTTCTACGGCGGGCAGGTGGCCGGTTTGTTGCTGCAAGAGTTCGCTGACGGCTTGCCCGGCAGCGGCGATGCTGGCGCAGGCCAGATCGGTGACGGCGAAGGCCGAGGGCAGGGCGCCACTGGCGGTGAACGCAATCGGCGTGTGCGGCAAGCCGAGTGCGGCTTGAATGGACGTGAGTAAATCAGTCATCGAAGGCCCTCCGGAGCGAGAGGGCGATGATAGTGCAAAAGAATTTTGAGGCAGATGAAATCCGGGAATGTGAACCCGTTTCCCTTGTGGGAGCGGGCTTGCTCGCGAAAGCGATGTGTCAGTCACTGCGATGTTGCAGGAACTGACGCCTTCGCGAGCAAGCCCGCTCCCACAGGGAATGTGTGGTGAGGGTCTAGACGCGGAACTGATCCATCAATTTCATCTGCTGGCTCGCCAGGGCATTGAGCTGGCTGCTGATCGCCGCCGACTCGGTGGCTTGTCCGGTCAGGGTCTCGGTCACGGTGCGAATCGCCGAAACGTTGCGATTAACCTCTTCGGCCACCGCGCTCTGCTGTTCCGCCGCGCTGGCAATCTGCAGATTCATGTCGCTGATCACCGTCACCGCGTCGCTGATCTTGCCCAGCGCATCCACGGCCTGACGAATCTGCCCGGCGTTGTTGTGTGCCTGAGTCTGGCTCGAATGCATGGTCGCGACCACGCCACGGGTGCCGGTCTGAATACGCTCGATCACCACGCGAATCTCTTCGACCGAATCCTGCGTGCGTTTGGCGAGGTTACGCACCTCGTCGGCGACCACGGCGAAACCGCGTCCACTCTCACCGGCACGGGCCGCTTCAATCGCCGCGTTGAGCGCGAGCAGGTTGGTTTGTTCGGCGATGCTGCGGATCACTTCCAGTACCGAACCGATCTGCTCGCTGTTGACCGCCAGCGCTTCAACTTCGGTCACCGCTTTGCTGACTTCATCGGCCAATTGATTGATGTCGCGGGTGCTGCGTTCGATGATCGACATGCCGTCCTTCGCCGACTGATCGGCACCTTTCGCGGCATTCGCGGCATTGGATGCGCTGTTGGCGACGTCGTGGGCGGTGGCGCTCATTTCGTTGGATGCGGTGGCGACCTGATCGATTTCGCGGAACTGCACCTGCATGCCTTCGCTGGTCTGACGGGCGATTTCCGAAGACTGGTCGGCGGTGCCGCGCGCTTCGGTAATGCTCTGTTTGATCTGCGCAATGGTCGGTTGCAGCTTGTCGAGGAAACGGTTGAACCAGTTCACCAGTTCGCCCAGTTCATCTTTCTTGCTGTAGTTCAGACGCTGGGTCAGATCGCCTTCGCCGCTGGCGATGTTCTTCAGCATCTCGGCGACGCTGTTGATCGGACGGGTAACGCCAGACGCGGTCAGCCAGATCAGCAGCAGGCCAACCACGCCAGCCACCACAGCCACCAGCAACGCGGTGAGCACGCCGGTTTCCTGGGCATCATCGAGCACCGCTTGCAGCTTGACCGAGTCGGCCAGCAGCACTTGTTTCGGCAGGTCGATGACCACGCCCCACGCACGCGAGTTGCCAATCGGGTCGACCGGGTACACCGCACGGATCAGGTCGCCCTGTTCGAGGATTTTCGGAGTGCCGGAGGCGAGCAGTTGCAGTACGTCCTGGCCATTGGCGCCGAGGGTGTCGTTGATCTTTTTGCCGACCTTGGTCGCGTCCGAACTGTCGGCGCCGAGCACGCCGCTGCCGGAGACGATAAGCATGTGCCCGGCGTTGTTGAAGAGGTTGCGTTGCGAGTCGACGGCGGCTGCTTGCAGCGCGTCGAGGGCGATGTCGACACCGACCACGCCGATCGCTTTGCCGTCGACAATCAACGGTACGGAAATGGTCGTCATGAGCATTTCCTTATTGCCCACGGTGTCGGCGTACGGGTCGAGCAAGCAGGTGCGTTTGTTGTCGCGAGGGCAGGTGTACCAGCTGTTGTACGGCGTGCCGCTGACGCTGAGGGTCGTTTTGGTCAGGTCTTCTTCGACCATGATCGTGTTCAGCGAGGCGCCGGCCGCGCGGCTCCAATAAGTCGCGAACCGTCCGGCTTCGTTGGACTGGCGCGCGGCGTCGTTGGCGAACTCGCTGTCCTTGCCGTCGAGGCCGTTGGGTTCGAAGGCGAGCCAGATTCCGAGCACTTTATCGTTGCGCTCGAAGGCGGTTTTCAGGCTCTGGTTCAACTCTTCGCGCAGGGCGCCGGCGTCCAGCGAACGCTTGGCGGCCATCACGCGCATGTCTTTGATCTGATCCGCCAGCGCGGTAATCACCAACAAGCTTTCGCCAAAGGTTTTCTGCACCCGCACCGCTTGTTCGGCGGCTTTGGCTTGCAGCAGGTTTTGCACACTGGCGGTGAGCAGTTGGTTGCTGGAGTTGCTGACCAGTTCATCGTTCTGGTTGGTCTGGTAGATGTTCATGCCAACAATCAGCGCGACCACACCGAGCAGGCACAGGCCGGAGAGCAGGACGATTTTCAGGCGGATGGACAGAGAGTCGAACATGGGGCGATCTCGCGAATGGATAAACGGTTGGCTTGCGGGTATGGACTACCCGGTTCGCCAAATCCATTCAGCGCCATGAATGCTCATCGGCGCGAGGCGAAAAGGCATGAGGCGCGCGCCGACGAACGGTCAGCGCTAAACGTTTGCGCAGGGGAAAGTGCTGGAAATCAGAACAATTTCAGGGAAGTGTTTGCGTGAATTGGATAGCTTTTGTGGCGAGGGGATTTATCCCCGTTCGGCTGCGAAGCAGTCGTTAGACAAGATAATGCGGTCTGTCAGTGGAACGGGGGGGGCCGGGTTTGGGGCTGCTTCGCAGCCCAGCGGGGATAAATCCCCTCGCCACAGGGTTTATGTATGCCGCAGATTTGGAGTGATCTTTGAAATATCAGGCGGGTTTAGTGATGGTTTCCGGGCGCGACCAGATCCACAGATTCCCCAACCCCATCCCGGCGATCGCCAGATAGATCGGCCAGCCGTGATCGAGCATCACCAGCATCAACGTCGCGCACAGCAACATGCTTACCGTCGCGCTGACTTTGGCTTTGCGCGCGATGATCTTGCCATTGCGCCAGTTGCTCAGAATCGGCCCGAACAGGCGATGGTTTTCCAGCCAGGCACTCAGGCGCGGCGAGCTGCGGGTGGCGGCCCAGGCGGCGAGGAGGATGAACTCGGTGGTTGGCAGGCCGGGCACGACAATGGCGATCAGGCCGATGCCGAGGCTGACGTAGGCCAGAAGGCCGAACAGCACGCGGGCGAGTTTGGAGGAGGCTGGTTGCGGCATGGGCTCGGCGGGATGCTTCTGAAGCGGGATCGGGATCTTACAGGTTGTTGCAGTTCCCATGTGGGAGCGGGCTTGCTCGCGAAGGCGGTATGTCAGCCAACATCTCTGTCGAATGTGAGGCCGCATTCGCGAGCAAGCCCGCTCCCACAATGGGTTTTGTGCTGTGTCGGGAATCAGGCCGGTTCGGCCTCGGTGGCGTAAGCCTGTTCCAGCAACACGGTGAAGCGGTTGAACGCGTCGATCGCGCCTTGTTCCACTTCGGCTTCTTCCTCAGCGCTGAATTCCAGTGAATCCAGCGTGCGCACGAAGCTCTTCCAGCCTTCAGCACGGCCACCCTCTGGCTCACCGAGGTGACGGGCGCCGAAGGTTTCGCTCAGCTCCAGGGCCACGGCGCGTTTGATCAGAAACGCAGCGCCGAGCTTCGAACCTTCGGACACAAAGATCCAGCCCAGTGCCCGTGCCTTGCTCGGGTTTTTCACCGCGCCGGCGACCGGGGCCGGGACTTCGGTGTCGAGATCGGCGAGGTCAGCCTTGGCCGCTTCAGCGCGGCAGCGGGCCGGCAGGTCAGGGACGATGGCGGTCAGTTCGGCGCTGTTGTAGAGGTCGACCAGTTCCGACTGGAACAGGTACTGCGCGACCACGAAACGAGCGAAGTTGGCGCGGGTCTCGAACGGCGCGTGAGCCTTCACCAGGGCATCGAGCTTGGTGTGCGGCTCGTTGGTGATCTGGTTCAAGCGTTGCGAACGCAGGGCAGGGCGTTGTTCGGTGTCTTGAGCTGTCATGGGAAATCCTTGAGAAAGAGAGGCGCTTGCTAACGAGACGAACAAGCAGACGCCTGAGCGTAAAAAAACCTCACTGCGCGGTGCTTGAACACGCGCAGTGAGGTCGGCCGGATCAGATGTCCCAGACCAGATTGATCGCGAAGTTGCGGCCCGGTTGGGTCAGGCGATCGAGGTTGGCCGGTTGCGTGACCGAGGCTTCGCCAACGCTGTCGTAACCGCGCACGTCATCCCACTGCCAGTATTTCTTGTCGGTCAGGTTGTAGAGACCGGCGTTGACGGTCACGTCGTCGGTGACTTTGTAGAAGCCCGCCAGATCGAGCACGCCATAACCCGGGGTCTTGAACTGGGTGCTGGTGCCGTCCGGTGTTTTGAACATGGTGCTGTCGACACGATCCTTGCGCTTGACCAGCGTCCAGCTCAGCAGCGCGCCGTATTTGTCCTGGTCATAACCGAGGCCGAACACGCCGGTCAGCGGATTGATGCTGTTCAGCGGCTCACCGCTGTCGTCGTTGCGGCCATACAGGTACGCCATCGAGCCTTGGGTGTAGAGGCCGGTCGGTGCGCCGAAGGTATCGAGGTTCAAGCGACCTTTAAGCTCCACGCCTTTGATGGTGGCGTGTTTGATGTTGTTGCTCTGGAACGTGGTCTCGGTGTAACCGGGAGTGATGGCGTTCTCGTCGATGAAATCACGGTACTTGTTGTAGAACACCGCAACGTCGAAGGTGCCCGCTTCAAACTGGCCACGCAGACCGGTTTCATAGCTTTTGCTTTTTTCCGGTTCAAGATCCGGGTTCGGCGCGACCTGGTAGCCGCCCGCGAGGTTTTCGAAGCGACCATACAAAGCCTTGGCGGTCGGGGTGCGGAAGCCTTCGGCGTATTGACCGTACCAGGTGTAGTTATCGTTGAAGCTGTAAGTCGTACCGAACTTCGGCGACAGACGATGCCAGGTTTTCTTCTCGTCGCTGACCTGACCGTTACCGCTCTGGTCGGCAGTGGCGAGGAACTCATCGGTGATGTGCGGCTTGAGTTCGGTGTAGTCGTAACGCGCGCCCGGCAGGAACGTCCAGTTGCCCCAGCTGATCTGATCCTGGGCAAACAGGCTGTAGCTGTTGATGGTCGGATCCGGGAAGTCGCTGGCCGGTGTCAAGGTGTCGGCCGCGCTTGGCGCACCGATCACGCGGCAGGCGCCGGCGACGGTCAGGCAAGTGCCGGAGCCGGTGCGCAGACCGGTGACCTTGTCCTGCTTGATGGTCGTGCCGTAGGTGATGGTGTGATCGGTGTCGGCGATGGCAAACGACTTGTCAGCCTGCGCATCGAATACCCACTGGCGATCTTTGTAATTGGTGTCGCGGTTGCGCAGCACAGTGCGCGACGGCGCGTAGATTTCCTGGGTGCTCTGATCGGTTTTGGCGATCTGATAGTTGAGCGACCACTTGATGTTGTCGGCCAGCACAGTGTCCAGCGCGAAGCGGTGTTCCAGACCAAAACGCTCGCGGGTAACGGTGTCGTTGCCGGTGCGCGACTTATAGAAACCGAAACCGCGTCCAGCGTTGAACGGGCCACCGACGGCGCTCAACTGGTTGGTGTCGCGATCATCTTTATAGTGTTCGTAGGTCAGGCCGAAGCGCGCGTCGTCAGCGTAGTTCCAGCCGAGTTTGGCCAGCACGTTGGTGGTGCGCACGTCTTCCGGGTTGGCCTCGGTGCGGTTCAGGCCGGTGCCACCGGTTTCGCCGTAGGATTCGGTTTCGTGACCGTTGCGCTGGCTCAGGTGCAGCAAACCGTCGAAGTCGCCGGTGCGGCCAGCAATGGTGCCGGAGGTCAGCCAGCTGTCATCGGCCGAGCTGTAACCGGTTTTCAGCCGTGCGCCGACGTCCTGACCAGGCTTGATGATGTCGTCCGGATCGAGGGTGTAGTAGCTGACGGCGCCGCCAATCGCGTTGCTGCCGTACAGCACCGAGGCTGGACCACGGAGAATTTCGACGCGTTTGACGATTTCCGGGTCGACGTAATTGCGGTTGGTCTGCGCGTACGAACCGTTGAAGAAACTGTCCGGCACTTGCACGCCGTCGACCTGAGTCAGCACGCGGTCGCCATCGATACCACGGATGTTGTAGCCGGTGATGCCGGCACGTTGACCGGCACCGCCCACCGAAACGCCCGGCTCGTACCGCACCAGATCCTTGATCGAGTTGACGTTGTTGCGATCGAGATCTTCGCGGGTCTGCACGCTGACGGTGGCCGGCACGCTATTGACCGACTGTTCCTGACGCGTGGCGCTGATGGTCACCTGATCAAGGTTGAGGGTGCCGCTGCTGTTGCGCTTTTCCAGCACCACATTGTTGTTGCTCAGCTTGCGGAAGCTCAGATTGTGCCCCACCAACAGCCGCTCCAGCGCTTTCTCCGGCGGCAGCGAGCCGCGCACGCCCGGCGACGATACGCCCTGACCCAGTTCCGCCGGCAAGCCGACCTGCCAACCGGTCACAGAGGTGAAGGCATTGAGCGCCGACACCAGCGGTTGCTGGTTGATGGAGAACGCGTAATCACCCATGTTGCGCGCCGGTTGCTCGGTGGCAGCCATCAGCGGTGCGGTGCCGGCCATGAGAATGGCAGCGGTCAGCAGCGACAATACGCGGGAAGGGGAAGTCTGACGGGTAAGGCGTGAGGACATCGATAGCGCTCCGTGTCGCACGAATCTTTATAGGTGCTGATTGGCATCGTGATGCGAATCAATTGCATTGGCTATAACGAGACGAACGGGCTTTAGCTATCGAGTAAAAATAATTCTCATTTAGTTCAAGATCACCAGCGCCGGAAATTCCTGCAAGCGCGCGGAGGTGATGTGGGCGAGAGAGCGCACCACGTCGAGTGGTTGATCGAGGCGATAATTGCCGGTCACGGCGACATCGGCCAACTGCTCGTTGGTGTTGATGATCCAGCCCGGATAGTAGCGGCGCAGCTCGGCCAGCACTTGGTTGAGCGGACAGTTCTCGAACACCAGTCGGCCCTGCACCCAGGCCAGATCGGTCGCAGCATCGAGTTTGGACGGGCGGTCAAAGCCATTAGGGCCGATGCGGATACTTTCCCCGGCCGACAGGCGCACGCGGGCATCGTTGTGGGTCGCGCGCAGATCGACATCGCCACGCTGGACGTTGACCTGCGCGATGCCATCGAGATAACGCACGGCGAATTCGGTGTCGCGCACACTGGCTTTGACCGGGCCGGCATCGATTTCCAAAGGCTGAGTGCGGCTGCCGGCGATCTCGAAATACGCCTCGCCCTGATACAGCCGCGCCACGCGTTGCTGATCATTGATCGTGCTGGAGAAAGCGGAATTGGTGTTGAGAAGGACTTTCGAACCGTCCTCCAGTTGCAGGCGCTGACGCTCACCGACCACCGTCAAGTGATCTGCTTGAATACGCATCGGCAGGTTGCTGAAACTGAACAGACCGAGAATCAGCACCGCTGCGGTGGCCAACGGTTTCCAGTGCGGGCGCAATCGCTTGAGGAAGGTGACCTTGGCCGGTTTCGCCGCGAGGCTTTGCGCGCACTGAATGACTTGCGGGCCATCCCAGATCGCCTGCGCCTTGGCGAACGCTTCGGCGTTCAACGGATCAGCCGCCAGCCAGGCATGGAACTGCCGGGTCTGCTCCTCGTCCGGGCTGCCGAGCACGATGAGCCAGTCCAGCGCCTGGTCCATTGCGTCTGCAGCGTCCCGCGCCGAATCAGGCGAAGGCGAGCGGTGGGTGTCCGTCACGGTGTTTCCTCGGGCTTTTTCAAAGCAAGTTTCGAGTTTCAAGCGACAAGCTGCAAGCTAAAGCTCATTCGGTGTGAACTTTGAGTTTTCAGCTTGCCGCTTGAAGCTTATAACTCGCCGCTGCTGTTATGCCGTTCGGCGACGCCGATGCAAATGGACATGATCAGTTTCAATTCTTTCTGCACGGTACTCAGGGAGACGTTCAGTTCGTCCGCGATTTCCTGGTAGCTGTTGCCGTGCAAACGGCTGAGGATGAAAATCTGCTGCTGACGCGAGCTGAGTTCGCTGAGACTCACATTCAATCGCTCCAGCATTTGTTCGGCGTGGGCGGCGTCTTCGGCGCTGCTGGCGGGGGCGGCGATGCTGTGCACGACGTCTTGCGGCACGTCATCGACCATCGTCCGTGAGTGCAGCTTGCGCGCACGCAAATGATCCAGCGCCAGATTGCGCGCGGTCTGGAAGACAAAGGGCTCGAGGTGATCGATGGCCCGCTCGCTCAACGCCCGCGTCACGCGCAGGTAGGTTTCCTGCAGCAGGTCTTCAGCGGTGCTGTGATTGTTGACCATCCGTTCCAGCGTCCGCAGCAGGGACATACGCTGGGTGAGGAAGACGTGGTTGAAGCGCGATTGACTCACGGGGGAACCTGATCCATTTCGAGCGAATGATAATGCTTATCATCTATGCGAATGGTCAAGTATTGTTTTGTGATCGACACGGATAAATGTAGGAGCTGCCGAAGGCTGCGATCTTTTGATGTTGATCTTAAAAAACAAGATCAAAAGATCGCAGCCTTCGGCAGCTCCTACGGGGAGAGCGAGGCAACCTTACTCGGCGTTACACAGCGCCAGGCAGTTATCCAGCATGCGGTTGGAGAAGCCCCACTCGTTGTCGTACCAGGCCAGCACTTTCAGCAGTTTGCCGCTGGATTTGGTGTGGTTGGCGTCGAAGATCGACGACAGCGGGTTGTGGTTGAAGTCGCTGGAAACCAGCGGCAACGTGTTGTAACCCAAAATCTTCGAATGCTGGCTCGCAGCCTTGAGCAGCGCATTGACCTCATCCGCCGAGGCTTCGCGCTTCAATTGCACGGTCAAATCCACCAGCGACACATTGATCACCGGCACCCGCACGGCCATGCCGGTCAGTTTGCCGGCCAGTTCTGGCAACACCAGGCCGACCGCTTCAGCAGCGCCGGTCTTGCTCGGGATCATGTTCTGCGTGGCCGAACGCGCGCGGTACGGGTCGGTGTGATAGACGTCGGTGAGGTTCTGATCGTTGGTGTAGGCGTGAATGGTGGTCATCAGACCGCTTTCGATGCCCAGCTCACGGTGCAGCACCTGCGCCACTGGCGCCAGACAGTTGGTGGTGCACGAAGCGTTGGAGATGATCTGATGCGATTGGCGCAGAATGTCGTGGTTCACACCATAAACGACGGTGGCGTCGGCGCCTTTGGCCGGGGCCGAGATGATCACTTTGCGCGCGCCGGCAGTAATATGCGCGGCCGCTTTGGCGCGGTCGGTAAAGAGACCGGTGCATTCAAACACCACATCAATCTTTTCCGCGGCCCAGGGCAGGTCGGCCGGGTTGCGAATCGCGCTGACCGCAATGCGGTCGCCGTTGACGGTCAGACTCTCGTTGTCATGCTCGACTTGCGCGTCGAACGTGCCGTGAACGGTGTCGTATTTGAGCAGATGGGCGTTGATCGAGCTGTCGCCCAGATCGTTGATGGCGACGATCTGCAAATCCTGTCGATAGCCTTGGGTATACAGTGCGCGCAGGACATTACGGCCGATGCGGCCAAAACCATTGATTGCGATTCGTAGAGTCATGGAACAGCGCCGCCGTCGTTTTGTTGTTGGAATTACAAGATTATTCGCATAAAAATAGAAAACAAGCCTTTTTAATGGCAATATTTTGTTTTATCTACAACGAGTGACCTGAATCAACTGGTCCGAATGATCAAAAAAACCGTCTGTCATACCAACAACAACGGTGTTTGATCAGCATAGACAATCAGGTCGCCACATCCGTTAGCCTGGAGTTCTACACATGCATCCCCGCGTTCTTGAGGTCACCGAACGGCTTATCGCCCGCAGCCGCGCCACGCGTCAGGCTTACCTTGCACTGATTCGCGGCGCCGCCACTGACGGGCCGATGCGCGGCAAGCTGCAATGCGCCAACTTCGCCCATGGCGTGGCCGGTTGCGGCAGCGAAGACAAGCACAGCCTGCGGATGATGAACTCGGCGAACATCGCCATTGTTTCGTCTTATAACGACATGCTCTCGGCGCACCAGCCATATGAAGTGTTCCCGGAACAGATCAAAAACGCCCTGCGCGAAATCGGCTCGGTCGGCCAGTTCGCCGGCGGTACTCCGGCGATGTGCGACGGCGTGACCCAAGGCGAGCCGGGCATGGAACTGAGCCTGCCGAGCCGCGAAGTGATCGCCATGTCTACAGCGGTAGCGCTGTCGCACAACATGTTCGACGGCGCGCTGATGCTCGGCATCTGCGACAAGATCGTGCCGGGCCTGATGATGGGTTCGCTGCGTTTCGGCCACTTGCCGACGATTTTCGTGCCGGGCGGGCCGATGGTCTCGGGGATTTCCAACAAGGAAAAAGCCGACGTGCGCCAGAAGTACGCCGAAGGCAAAGCGACCCGCGAAGAGCTGCTGGAATCGGAGATGAAGTCCTACCACAGCCCGGGCACCTGCACCTTTTACGGCACCGCCAACACCAACCAGTTGCTGATGGAAGTCATGGGCCTGCACTTGCCGGGCGCCTCATTCGTCAACCCGAACACGCCGCTGCGTGACGCATTGACCCGCGAAGCCGCGCACCAGGTGACGCGCCTGACCAAACAAAACGGCAACTTCATGCCGATCGGCGAAATCGTCGACGAGAAGTCGCTGGTCAACTCGATTGTGGCGCTGCACGCCACCGGCGGTTCGACCAACCACACCCTGCACATGCCGGCCATCGCCATGGCGGCAGGCATTCAACTGACCTGGCAGGACATGGCCGACCTCTCCGAAGTCGTGCCGACCCTGAGCCACGTCTACCCGAACGGCAAAGCCGACATCAACCACTTCCAGGCGGCGGGCGGCATGTCGTTCCTGATCCGCGAACTGCTCGGCGCCGGTCTGTTGCACGAAGACGTCAACACGGTGCTCGGCCACGGCTTGAGCAAGTACACCAAAGAACCGTTCCTCGATAACGGTGAACTGGTCTGGCGTGAAGGCCCGGTCGACAGCCTCGACGAAAACATCCTGCGCCCGGTCGCTCGTGCGTTCTCGCAGGAAGGCGGTTTGCGCGTGATGGAAGGCAACCTCGGGCGCGGTGTGATGAAAGTGTCTGCGGTGGCGCTGGAAAACCAGATCGTCGAAGCACCAGCGATGGTGTTCCAGGATCAACAGGATCTGGCCGACGCGTTCAAGGCCGGTCTGCTGGAAAAAGATTTTGTCGCCGTGATGCGCTTCCAGGGCCCGCGCTCCAACGGCATGCCCGAGTTGCACAAGATGACGCCGTTCCTCGGTGTGCTGCAGGATCGCGGCTTCAAAGTCGCGCTGGTAACTGACGGGCGCATGTCCGGCGCCTCGGGGAAAATCCCGGCGGCGATTCACGTCAGCCCCGAAGCTTATGTCGGCGGCGCTTTGGCACGCGTGCAAGAGGGCGATATCATCCGCGTCGATGGCGTCAAAGGCACTTTGGAACTTAAAGTCGACGCCGCAGAATTTGCAGCGCGCGAACCCGCCAAAGGCCTGTTGGGCAACAACATCGGCAGCGGTCGCGAACTGTTCAGCTTTATGCGCATGGCTTTCAGCTCGGCAGAGCAGGGCGCCAGCGCCTTCACTTCTGCCCTGGAGACGCTTAATTGAAACTGGCTTTGGTCGGTGACATCGGAGGCACCAACGCACGGTTTGCGTTGTGGAAAGATCAGCAACTGCAATCGGTTCAGGTCTTGGCCACCGCCGACCACGCCAGCCCGGAAGAGGCGATCAGCCTCTACCTGAGTGGGCTCGGTCTGGCGCCGGGTTCGATCGGTTCGGTGTGCCTGTCGGTGGCCGGTCCGGTCAGCGGTGATGAATTCAAATTCACCAATAACCACTGGCGCCTGAGCCGCACGGCGTTCTGCAAAACCTTGCAGGTCGAGCAGTTGTTGCTGGTCAACGACTTCTCGGCGATGGCGCTGGGCATGACCCGTTTGCAGCCCGGCGAATTCCGCGTGGTCTGCGAAGGCACGCCGGAACCGTTGCGCCCGGCGGTGGTGATCGGGCCGGGCACTGGTCTTGGCGTCGGCACCTTGCTCGATCTCGGTGAAGGTCGTTTCGCGGCGTTGCCGGGCGAGGGCGGTCACGTTGATCTGCCGCTGAGCAGCCCGCGTGAAACGCAATTGTGGCAGCACATCCATAACGAAATCGGCCATGTCAGTGCCGAGACGGCGTTGAGCGGCGGCGGTTTGCCACGGGTTTACCGGGCGATCTGCGCGGTGGACGGACATGAACCGACACTCGATACGCCGGAAGCGATTACCGCGGCCGGTCTGGCGGGTGATCCGATTGCGCTGGAAGTGCTCGAGCAGTTCTGCTGCTGGCTCGGCCGTGTCGCCGGCAATAACGTGCTGACCACGGGTGGGCGTGGCGGGGTGTTTATCGTTGGCGGTGTGATTCCACGGTTTGCCGATTTCTTCCTCGAAAGCGGTTTTGCCCGCAGCTTTGCGGATAAGGGCTGCATGAGTGATTATTTCAAAGGCATACCGGTGTGGCTGGTGACAGCGCCGTATTCTGGCCTGATGGGCGCGGGTGTGGCCCTCGAGCAATCAATCCCAACCTGAAATACGGTCGAAATTGTGGGAGCGGGCTTGCTCGCGAAAGCGGTCTATCAGAAACATTCAAGGTGCCTGACACACCGCTTTCGCGAGCAAGCCCGCTCCCACAGTGGTTCTGTGGTGTTTGTAAGTTCGATGCTTAAGGCATAATCCGCCCCAATTCCAACAACAAGGATGCCTTCGAAGTGAGCTCAGTCAACAAGTCGATATTGTTGGTCGATGACGACCAGGAAATACGCGAGTTGCTGGAAACCTACCTGACCCGCGCCGGGTTTCAGGTACGTGCCACGGCCGATGGCGCCAGTTTCCGCCAGGCACTCAACGAGGCGCCGAGTGATCTGGTGATCCTCGATGTCATGCTCCCCGACGAAGACGGCTTCAGCCTGTGCCGCTGGGTGCGTCAGCATCCGCGTCAGGCGCAGGTGCCGATCATCATGCTCACCGCCAGTTCCGACGAAGCCGATCGCGTGATCGGACTCGAACTCGGCGCTGACGACTACCTCGGCAAACCCTTCAGCCCGCGCGAACTGCAAGCGCGGATCAAAGCCCTGCTGCGCCGCGCGCAATTCGGTCAGGAACGTAATGGCAGCGAAGTGCTGGCATTTGATGAATGGCGGCTGGACATGGTCAGTCATCGCCTCTTTCACACCGACGGCGAAGAAGTGATTCTCTCCGGCGCCGACTTCGCCCTGCTGAAACTGTTCCTCGATCATCCGCAGGAAATCCTCGACCGCGACACCATCGGCAACGCCACCCGTGGCCGCGACCTGATGCCGCTCGATCGCATCGTCGACATGGCCGTCAGCCGCTTGCGCCAACGCCTGCGCGATACGGAAAAACCGCCGCGACTGATCCGCACCGTGCGCGGCAGCGGTTACCAATTGGCAGCCAATGTGGTTGCCGGCAATGGTCACTGAGTCGCTGCGTAAACTCGCCGCCAAGGTGCCGGTACCGCGCTCGCTGCTCGGGCGGATGTTGCTGCTGACCTTGCTGGCGGTGCTGTTTGCGCAGACGTTGTCCAGCGTGATCTGGGTCTCGCAACTGCGCGCCACCCAGCTCGAAGGCTTGGTCACCAGCGCCCGCAGTCTCGCCCATTCGATGACCGCCAGCGTCAGTTATTTCCGATCGTTGCCGGTGGCTTATCGTCCGTTGGTGCTCGACCAATTGCGCAGCATGGGCGGCACGCGGTTTGTCGTGACGCTCAATGACAAACCGCTGGGCATGGACGTTCTGCCGGTCACCCCGCGTAAAGCGGCGGTGATGAAAGCGGTCGACGAAGTGCTGCGCCAGACCCTCGGTCATGACACCGATATTTCGGTGACCTTCGTCAGTCCCGAGGATCTGCGGATCTTCAATGCCGGGCTGAAACTCGATGAATTGCCACGCTCGTGGGCGCATTACGCGTTGACCCTCGAGCCCGTCAATCCGCCGGTTCTGGTCACGCAAATCCAGATGGCGCCGGGCGAATGGCTGTACATCGCCTCGTTGCTGCCCGAGCCGTACACCAGTCTTGAAGAACAAGGCCTGCCGTCGCAGCAGGTGTGGTTCATCGTCCTCACCAGTGGCTTTCTGTTGTTGTTCATCGGCGTGCTGGTGCACTGGCAGAGCCGTCCGCTCAAGCGTCTGGCGCGTGCGGCGCGGGACATGTCGCTGGGCGCCGACGTTGAGCCGGTGGCCGAGGGCGGCGGCAGTGAGGTGGTGGAAGTGGGGCGCGCGTTCAACAGCATGCGCGAACGCATCAGCCGTTACCTGACCGAACGCAGTCAGTTGTTCAGTGCTATTTCCCATGACTTGCGCACACCGATCACGCGATTGCGTTTGCGCGTGGAGTTGCTTGAAGACGAGCAACTGCAAGCCAAGTTCGGCCGCGATCTCGACGAGTTGGAGTTGCTGGTCAAAGGCGCGCTGCAATGCGTGAAAGACACCGATATCCACGAGAACATCGAACCGGTCGACCTTAACCATGTGCTCGATTGTCTGGTCGAGCCGTATCTGGCGCCAAACGGCAATGGCCGCGTGACCCAACAGGGCCGGGCACTGGCGGCGTATTCGGGCAAGCCGTTGGCGTTGAAACGCTGCATTGGCAACTTGATCGACAACGCGTTGAAGTACGGGCAGAACGCGCATCTGCACATCGATGACGATGACAGCGCGTTTGTCTTGCACGTTGATGATGAAGGCCCTGGCGTGCCGGAGCAGCGGCTGGAGCAGGTGTTCGAGCCGCACTTCAGATTGGCGGGGCAGCAGCAGGGATATGGCTTGGGATTGGGCATTGCGCGCAACATCGCCCACAGTCATGGCGGCGAAGTGACGTTGCAGAATTTGCGTGAGGGTGGGTTGCGGGTGACCCTGCAATTGCCGCGTTCCGCGGACTGAAGATCAAAAGATCGCAGCCTTCGGCAGCTCCTACACTGATCCCTGTAGGAGCTGCCGAAGGCTGCGATCTTTTGACTTTGCTCTTTCCAATGTCACTGGCTGGTGACAAAACCCGCCCCCTTCGTTACAAGCCCGCCCCGGCCTGTTGTTTAGACTCCCCGCAGTCATAACAACAAAAAAGGCCACCCATGGATCGCTTCCAACCCGGCTTCAGCAGTTGGCTGAATGCCCCTGCCCACCAGCAATGGCTCGCCGCTGAAGGCCTGCGTCTGCTGGATTTCGCCAAGGCTGCAAAACTCCCGCAAGGTTTCGGCAACCTCGACGAACGCGGCCGTCTACCAGCGAACGCGCAAGCCGAAACCATGAACACCGCGCGCATGACCCACAGCTTCGCCATGGCCCATATTCAGGGCTTGCCGGGTTTCGCTGAACTGGTCGATCACGGCATCGCCGCACTGCGCGGGCCGTTGCGTGATGGGTTGCACGGTGGCTGGTTTGCCGTCGCCGAACACCGCGACGACAACACCGGCAAAAACGCCTATCTGCATGCCTTCGTCGCGCTGGCCGCCAGCTCTGCTGTGGCCGCAAAACGCCCTGGCGCGCAAGCGTTGCTGGATGATGCGATCGACATCATCGACACCTATTTCTGGAGCGAAGAAGAGGGCGCCATGCGCGAATTCTTCAATCGCGACTGGAGCGAAGAAGAAGCCTATCGCGGCGCCAACAGCAACATGCACGCGACCGAAGCGTTCCTCGCGCTGGCCGATGTCACCGAAGACCCGCGCTGGCTGGTACGTGCGCAACGCATCGTCGAGCGGGTGATCCACGCTCACGCTGCCGGCAACGGTTACATGGTCATCGAACACTTCGATCGCGACTGGCAACCGCTGCGTGAATACAACCACGACAATCCGGCTGACGGTTTCCGCCCCTACGGCACCACGCCGGGCCACGGTTTCGAGTGGGCGCGGCTGTTGCTGCACCTCGAAGCGGCGCGGGTGCAGGCCGGCATGCTCACGCCCGGTTGGCTGGCGACCGATGCGCAGAAACTTTTCGAGAACAATTGCCGCAACGGCTGGAACGTCGATGGTTTGCCGGGCATCGTTTATACCCTCGACTGGAACAACAAAGCCGTCGTCCGTCATCGCTTGCACTGGACGCACGCCGAAGCCAGCGCCGCCGCCAGCGCCTTGCTCAAACGCACCGGTGATGAGCAATACGAAACCTGGTACCGGCTGTTCTGGGAATTCTGCGAAACGCATTTCATCGATCGTTGTGACGGTAGTTGGCATCACGAACTCAATCCGCAAAACCTCCCAAGTGCCGATATCTGGGCGGGAAAACCCGACCTGTATCACGCCTGGCAAGCCGTGCTGATCCCTCGTCTACCCTTGTCACCGAGCATGGCGACTGCTTTGGCGCAGTTGTCTCAAGAGATTCCTGTGTAACCATGCGGTGACATTCGCGCGTCCCTTCGTTACCTGCAAAGTGAAACGTCCTGTTTAAACTCCTGTGCAGCGCAAGCACCAGACTTGCATGCATAACAACAAGAAAGGTACATCTCAGATGAATGCGATTTCTCGCCTCGCTACTGTCATTTCTGTCGCCTCCCTGTTCCCGCTCGCAATTCTGCCTCTCAGTGTTTCTGCTGCCGAATCCAAAGGTTCGGTCGAAGTCGTGCACTGGTGGACGTCCGGTGGCGAAAAAGCCGCTGTTGATGTGCTCAAGGCTCAAGTCGAAAAAGACGGTTTCACCTGGAAAGACGGCGCTGTCGCCGGTGGTGGCGGTGCCACTGCCATGACCGTGCTGAAAAGCCGTGCAGTCGCCGGCAACCCGCCTGGCGTTGCTCAGATCAAAGGCCCGGACATCCAGGAATGGGCATCGACCGGCCTGCTCGACACCGACGTGTTGAAAGACGTCGCCAAGTCGGAAAAGTGGGACAGCCTGCTCGACAAGAAAGTCTCCGATACCGTGAAGTACGACGGTGATTACGTGGCCGTACCGGTGAACATTCACCGTGTGAACTGGCTGTGGATCAATCCGGAAGTGTTCAAGAAGGCCGGGATCACCAAGAACCCGACCACCCTCGAAGAATTCTACGCCGCTGGCGATAAGCTGAAGGCTGCGGGCTTCATCCCGCTGGCTCACGGCGGTCAGCCTTGGCAGGACAGCACCGTGTTCGAAGCCGTGGTGCTGTCGGTCATGGGTGTTGATGGTTACAAGAAAGCCCTGGTTGATCTGGACAACGGCGCGCTGACCGGTCCAGGAGATGGTCAAGGCACTGACCGAGCTGAAGAAAGTCGCGACCTACATGGACGTCGACGGCAAAGGTCAGGACTGGAACCTGGAAGCGGCCAAAGTCATCAACGGCAAGGCCGGCATGCAGATCATGGGTGACTGGGCCAAGTCCGAATGGACTGCCGCCAAGAAAATCGCCGGCAAGGATTACGAGTGCGTAGCCTTCCCGGGCACCGACAAAGCGTTCACCTACAACATCGACTCGCTGGCTGTGTTCAAGCAGAAAGACGCAGGCACTGCGGCCGGTCAGAAAGACATTGCCAAAGTCGTGTTGGGTGAAAACTTCCAGAAAGTCTTCAGCATCAACAAAGGCTCGATCCCGGTTCGCAACGACATGTTGAACAACATGGAAGCGCTGGGCTTCGATTCCTGCGCACAGACCGCTGCGAAGGACTTCCTGGCTGACGCCAAATCCGGCGGCCTGCAACCAAGCATGGCGCACAACATGGCGACCACGCTGGCCGTGCAAGGCGCGTTCTTTGATGTCGTGACCAACTACATCAACGACCCGAAAGCCGACCCGGCCGACACCGCCAAGAAACTCGGCGCAGCGATCAAGTCCGCCAAGTAATGCTTGGCCCCTGTAGGAGTGAGCCTGCTCGCGATAGCAGTTGGTCAGGTAACAGATTTATCAACTGACTCACCGCAATCGCGAGCAGGCTCACTCCTACAAGGGGGCGAGTTGCCCAAGTAGTCCTTTTCTCTTGTACTGGATTTCCCCATGAGTTCTGTTGCTGTGTTCAGCAAGGCCTCGCCGTTCGATGCATTGCAGCGCTGGCTACCCAAACTGGTGCTGGCGCCGAGCATGTTCATCGTTCTGGTGGGCTTCTATGGCTACATCCTGTGGACGTTCGTGCTGTCGTTCACCACCTCGACCTTCCTACCCAACTACAAGTGGGCCGGTCTGGCGCAATACGCGCGGTTGTTCGATAACGATCGCTGGTGGGTCGCGAGCAAAAACCTCGCGGTGTTCGGCGGCATGTTTATCGGTATCACTCTGGTGATCGGTGTGTTGCTGGCGGTGTTCCTCGACCAGCGCATCCGTCGCGAAGGCTTTATCCGCACCATTTACCTGTACCCGATGGCGCTCTCGATGATCGTCACCGGTACCGCGTGGAAATGGCTGCTCAACCCGGGCATGGGCCTGGACAAATTGTTGCGTGACTGGGGCTGGGAAGGCTTCCGTCTCGACTGGCTGATCGACCCTGATCGCGTGGTGTATTGCCTGGTGATCGCTGCTGTCTGGCAAGCCTCGGGCTTCATCATGGCGATGTTTCTCGCCGGCCTGCGTGGCGTTGATCAATCGATCATCCGTGCCGCCCAGATCGATGGCGCGAGCATGCCGATGATCTACTGGAAAGTCGTGCTGCCAAGCCTGCGTCCGGTGTTCTTCAGTGCCGTGATGATTCTGGCGCACATCGCGATCAAGAGCTTCGACCTGGTCGCGGCGATGACCGCCGGTGGTCCGGGTTACTCCTCCGACCTGCCCGCGATGTTCATGTATTCCTTCACCTTCAGTCGCGGCCAGATGGGCATGGGCTCGGCCAGTGCGATTCTGATGCTCGGTGCGATCCTCGCGATCATCGTGCCTTACCTGTATTCCGAGCTGATGACCAAGCGCAATGACTAGTCTCGCTGCCAAACCTGCTATCAGCCTGAGTCGCATCGCGATTTATGCGGTGCTGATACTCGCTGTCCTGCTTTATCTGGTGCCGCTGGTGGTCATGTTGCTGACCAGCTTCAAGACCCCGGAAGACATCAGCACCGGCAACCTGTTGAGCTGGCCGACCGTGGTCAGCGGCATCGGCTGGGTCAAGGCCTGGGCCACGGTTGACGGTTACTTCTGGAACTCGATCAAGATCACCGTTCCGGCCGTGATCATCTCCACCGCCATCGGTGCGTTGAACGGTTATGTGCTGTCGTTCTGGCGCTTCCGTGGTTCGCAGTTGTTCTTCGGTCTGCTGTTGTTCGGTTGCTTCCTGCCGTTCCAGACCGTGCTGCTGCCGGCCTCGTTCACCCTCGGCAAAATGGGCCTGGCGAGCACCACCACCGGCCTGGTGTTTATCCACGTGGTTTACGGTCTGGCGTTTACTACGCTGTTCTTCCGTAACTACTACGTGAGCATTCCGGATGCGCTGGTGAAAGCCGCACGTCTGGATGGCGCGGGTTTCTTCACGATTTTCCGCCGCATCATTCTGCCGATGTCGACGCCGATCATCATGGTCTGCCTGATCTGGCAATTCACCCAGATCTGGAACGACTTCCTGTTCGGTGTGGTGTTCTCCAGCGGTGATTCGCAACCGATCACGGTGGCGCTGAACAACCTGGTCAACACCAGCACCGGTGCCAAGGAATACAACGTTGATATGGCAGCGGCGATGATCGCCGGCCTGCCGACCCTGCTGGTCTATGTGGTCGCAGGCAAGTATTTCGTGCGCGGGCTGACGGCCGGCGCAGTCAAGGGGTAATCATGGCAACGCTCGAACTTCGCAACGTAAACAAGACCTACGGTGCCGGCCTGCCGGACACCTTGAAGAACATCGAACTGTCGATCAAGGAAGGCGAATTCCTGATCCTCGTCGGCCCGTCGGGCTGCGGCAAATCGACGTTGATGAACTGCATCGCCGGTCTCGAAACCATCACCGGCGGCGCGATCATGATCGGTGATCAAGACGTCAGCGGCATGAGCCCGAAGGATCGTGACATCGCCATGGTGTTCCAGTCCTACGCGCTGTACCCGACCATGAGCGTGCGCGAGAACATCGAATTCGGCCTGAAAATTCGCAAGATGCCGCAGGCGGCGATTGATGAAGAAGTCGCGCGTGTGGCCAAGCTGCTGCAGATCGAACATTTGCTGAACCGTAAACCGGGTCAGCTCTCCGGTGGTCAGCAACAGCGTGTGGCGATGGGCCGTGCACTGGCGCGTCGTCCGAAGATTTATCTGTTCGACGAACCGTTGTCCAACCTCGACGCCAAACTGCGCGTCGAGATGCGCACCGAAATGAAACTGATGCACCAGCGCCTGAAAACCACCACGGTCTACGTGACCCACGACCAGATCGAAGCAATGACCCTGGGCGACAAAGTGGCGGTGATGAAGGACGGCATCATTCAGCAGTTCGGCACGCCAAAAGAGATCTACAACGATCCGGCCAACCTGTTCGTGGCGAGCTTCATCGGTTCGCCGCCGATGAACTTCATTCCGCTGCGCCTGCAACGCAAGGACGGTCGTCTGCTGGCGCTGCTCGACAGCGGCCAGGCCCGTTGCGAGTTGCCGATGAGCATGCAGGATGCTGGTCTTGAAGATCGCGAAGTGATCCTCGGCCTGCGCCCGGAGCAGATCGTTCTGTCGAACGGCGAAGGCAATGGCCTGCCAAGCATTCGTGCCGAAGTGCAGGTCACCGAACCGACCGGTCCAGGACACGCTGGTGTTCGTCAATTTGAATGAAACCAAAGTCTGCTGCCGTCTGGCGCCGGACGTGGCACCGCAGGTGGGCGAAAGCCTGACGCTGCAATTCGATCCGTCGAAAGTGTTGTTGTTCGATGCCAACACCGGCGAGCGCCTCGGCACTGCCGGCCAACCACAGACCGATGCGCGGTCTGCGAACGTGGCCCAATTCAAAGGCCGCTGAAATTTGATGTAGGAGAGGGCTTTTGTGGCGAGGGGATTTATCCCCGTTGGGTCGCGCAGCGGCCCCATAAAAGCGGGGTCTGCTACGCAGCCCAACGGGGATGAATCCCCTCGCCACAGGGTTCACTCCAACAAAGGAGCACGCGGCGGATTGCCTGTAATCCATCGCAATTTAAGTAAACCGCGTTAGATAAAAACAGTTAATAACAATAAAGACGAGGATGTAGGGATGAAAAAGAAACACGTCAATGCCCGGTTGATCTGCCAAGTATCAGCTGCGGCGGCATTGGTGCTGGCCGGTAACGCCATGGCGGCGGATGCCTTCAGCTCCGATTCGAAATGGATGACGGGCGACTGGGGTGGCGAGCGTACCAAGCTGATCGAGCAGGGTATCGACATCAAGGCCGACTACGTTGGGGAAGTCGGTGGCAACCTGAACGGTGGCTACAACGACGACAAGACTGCGCGTTACGCTGACCAGTTCGGTCTGGGCGTGGCACTCGATCTGCAAAAGCTGTGGGGCTGGGACAACACTCAGGCCAAGATCCAGCTGACCAACCGTAACGGTTACAACATCTCCAACGACCGCGTTGGCGATCCGCGTGCCGGCACCCTGAGCTCCTCGCAGGAAGTTTACGGTCGTGGCCACATGGTGCGTCTGACTCAGTTGTGGATTCAGCACCAGTTCTTCGACAACAAACTCGACGTCAAGGCCGGTTACTTCGGTGAAGGCGAAGACTTCAACACCTTCCCGTGCGACTTCCAGAACCTGGCGTTCTGCGGTTCCCAAGTGGGTAACTGGGCCACCAACATCTGGTACAACTGGCCCGTCAGCCAGGCCGCGATCCGCGTGAAGTACAACATCAACGACGAGCTCTACGCGCAAATCGGTGCTTACAACCAGAACCCGTCGCAGCTGGAACACGGCAACGGCTTCAAACTCAGCGGCAGTGGTACCAAAGGTACTGTGTTGCCGGTTGAATTGGTCTGGTCGCCGAAGGTCAACAGCCTGCCGGGCGAATACCGCGTCGGTTACTACAAGAGCACGGCCGATGCCGACGACGTTCGTGAAGACGTCAACGGTTTCGACGCGGCTACCACGGGCGACGCTTACAAAACCCACAGCAGCAAAAGCGGCTACTGGTTTGTGGCGCAACAGCAACTCACCAGCCACAACGGTGATGCTTCTCGCGGTCTGAACATCGCGGCCAACGCCACGTTCCACGACAAAGACACCAACTTCATCGACAACTACCAGTCGGTGATGTTTGTCTACAAAGGCCCGTTCGACGCACGTCCGAAGGATGACGTCGGTATCGGTGCGGCACGTATCCACGTCAACGATGACGTGAAGAAAAACGCCGAGCTGCTGAACGTTTCCAACGGTGTGTCGGATTACGACAATCCGGTGTTCTCGCCGATTCGTGAAACCGAATACAACTACGAAATCAACTACGGCTTCCACGTAACAAACTGGCTGACCGTACGTCCTAACCTGCAGTACATCACTCATCCGGGCGGTGTGGATGAAGTGGACAACGCTTTGGTCGCTGGCCTGAAAATTCAGTCTACGTTCTAACGCGTCTGCGATAAGCTCCTCTCTATGTGCGCATATTTGCGGACAGCCAAGGCTGTCCGCTTTTTTTTGTGACACAGGTAAACAATGTTTGTGTCGTACAAATTTGTGGTGAGGAGATTTATCCCCGATGGGCTGCGAAGCGGCCCCAAATCCGATAAGCACAATCTGGCTGATACACCTCGGTGAATGGTTTTAGGGCCGCTTCGCGACCCATCGGGGATAAATCCCCTCGCCACAAAGTGCTGTGCAAGGCTTTTGGATTGATAAGTACTCCCATGATTTTCAGGACCGTGGCCCATGCATGAGCATCCGCTACAACGCTTCTACAAATCCCTGCGCGAACAGCCGATATTCGCCTGGGAGCGCTATCAGATGCGCGACGTGTTGGTGATCGATCACCCGCTGTGTCAGGCGGTGTTCAGTCGTCAGGGCGCGCAGTTGCTGCACTTTCAGCCGCGCGGGCAGAAACCGTGGTTGTGGTGTGCGGCAAAGTGGCCGCATGTCGGGGCGATCCGTGGCGGTGTGCCGGTTTGCTGGCCGTGGTATGGCCGTCATCCGAGCGAGAACGCATGGCCGTCGCATGGCTGGGCGCGTTTGCTCGACTGGAAATTACTCGACAGCAGCACCGCCGACGACGGCGTGCGTTTGCACTGGCAATTGCAACTGTGCGACTGGCAGGTTGATCTGCACGCGCACCTTGGCGAACGCATGGATCTGCGCCTGAGCACCGAGCATCAGGATGATATGCCGTGCCAGTTGAGCCAGGCTTTGCACGCTTACTGGCGTATTGGCGATGTCGGTGAGATAGCGCTGTCTGGACTCGAAGGCGCGCAGGGTTACGATCAGCTAAGCCGTCAGTCTTGCCAGCAGGAAGGCGAGTTGCGCGTGGATGGCGGTTGTCAGCGCGTGTTCCAGCATGACGGCGAATTACAGCTGAAAGATCACGCCTGGCAGCGCGAGTTGTGCATCGATACCGGCGACAGTGCCGACACGGTGGTCTGGCATCCCGGGGCGCGGCCATTATTGGGCGTGACGTGGGATGAGATTTCGGAGTTTGTCTGTGTTGAAGCGGCGGCGGGCGGGACGGACAGCCTGCACCTGGCGCCGGGGGAGAAGGCGCATTTGAGTTTGCAGGCGTGGGCGGCGGCTTGATGATCGTGTGGTGAATCGGCTGGCCCCTTCGCGAGCAAGCCCGCTCCCACAGGGGGAACGCATTCCAAATGTGGGAGCGGGCTTGCTCGCGAAGAGACCGGATCTGTCAGCCAAGATCCCGGATCAGTTGAACTCATCCCCAACCGGATACCGGCTGGCATTCAAGCTCTCTTTGATCTTGCGCAAATGCGGCTGGAAATCCACCCCGCGCCGCAAGGTCATCCCCGTCGCCAACACATCCAGCACGGTCAACTGAATGATCCGCGAAGTCATCGGCATATAGATGTCGGTGTCTTCCGGCAGCGGAATGTTCAGGCTCAACGTACTCGCCTTGGCCAGTGGCGAATTCTCCGCCGTCAAACCCAGCACCGAAGCACCGTTCTCGCGAGCAATGCGCGCCACTTCCACCAGTTCACGGGTGCGCCCGGTGTAGGAAATGATCACGAACAGCTCACCGGTATGCGCCACCGAAGCAATCATCCGCTGCATCAACACATCGGCGTGCGCGGTAACCGCCAGGTTGAAACGGAAAAACTTGTGCTGCGCATCCAGCGCCACCGGTGCCGAAGCGCCGAGACCAAAGAAGTGGATCTGCCGCGCCTGAATCAGCAGGTCGACGGCGCGGCTGATCAGGTTCGGATCCAGCGCCTGACAAGCGCTGTCCAGCGAGGCGATGGCGCTGCCGAAAATCTTTTGCGTGTAGGCCTCGGGATTGTCATCGGCCTCGACCGCGCGGCTGACGTACGCCGCGCCACTGGCCAGGCTCTGCGCCAATTGCAGCTTGAGTTCCGGGTAGCCGCTGACGCCGAACGAACGGCAGAAACGGTTGACCGTCGGTTCGCTCACCGACGCGGCCTGGGCGAGGGCGGCGATGCTGAAGCGGGTGGCCTGCTGTGGGTTGAGCAGGATCACCTCGGCGACTTTGCGTTCGGCCTTGTTCAGGTCTTCAAGGCGACTCTGGATCTGTTCCAGTAAATTTCGCACGCGGTCGCATATGGAATTCCTAATTCACCAGCGCAAAGGTGCGCTGATCTATGCAAATTGGGCCTTTGATGTGGCCCGTCACGGTGGCCTATCCTACTGATGGCTCCGACCGACCACCACTCGGAATCTGTATTTTGCGAAAATGTTGTGGTTATTACTACATTTTCCCTTGAGTGATGCCTTGAAAAAAGGTATTTGTAGCTTAACTTGATAAAAGAACAAACATCATGCCTTCGATTACGGTTGAACCGTGCACCTTTGCCTTGTTCGGCGCTCTCGGCGATCTGGCCCTGCGCAAGCTGTTTCCTGCCCTGTATCACCTCGATGGCGCCGATCTGTTGCACGAGGACACGCGCATCATCGCGTTGGCCCGAGAAGACGGCACCGAGCAGCAGCACCTGGCGTTCATCGCCGCCGAACTGCGTCGCTATGTCGGCAAAGAGCTGGACGAAGCCGTGGCCGAGCGCTTTCTTGCGCGCCTGAGCTACCTGCACGTCGACTTCCTCAAGGCTGAAGACTATGTCGCGCTGGCCGAACAGGCTGGCAGCACGCAGCGCATGATTGCTTACTTCGCCACACCGGCAGCGGTGTACGGCGCGATCTGCGAGAACCTGGCGAGCGTCGGTCTGGCAGAAAACACCCGCGTGGTGCTGGAAAAACCAATCGGCTCCGATCTCGAATCGTCGCGCAAGGTTAACGATGCCGTGGCGCAGTTCTTCCCGGAGAACCGCACCTACCGCATCGATCACTATCTGGGCAAAGAAACCGTTCAGAACCTGATCGCCCTGCGTTTCGCCAACAGCCTGTTCGAAACCCAGTGGAACCAGAATTACATCTCCCACGTGGAAATCACCGTGGCCGAGAAGGTTGGCATCGAAGGCCGCTGGGGCTACTTCGACAAGGCCGGCCAACTGCGCGACATGATCCAGAATCACCTGTTGCAGTTGCTCTGCCTGATCGCCATGGATCCGCCGGCCGACTTGTCCGCCGACAGCATCCGTGACGAAAAAGTAAAAGTGCTCAAGGCGCTGGCGCCGATCAGTCCGGAAGGTCTGACCACGCAAGTAGTGCGCGGCCAGTACATCGCCGGCCACAGCGAAGGCAAATCCGTCCCGGGTTACCTCGAAGAACCAAATTCCAACACCCAGAGTGACACCGAAACCTTCGTCGCTTTGCGTGCCGACATCCGCAACTGGCGCTGGGCCGGCGTGCCGTTCTACCTGCGCACCGGCAAGCGTATGCCGCAGAAGTTGTCGCAGATCGTTATCCACTTCAAGGAACCGTCGCACTACATTTTCGCCCCCGAGCAGCGCTTGCAGATCAGCAACAAACTGATCATCCGCCTGCAACCGGACGAAGGCATTTCCTTGCGCGTGATGACCAAAGAGCAGGGCCTGGACAAAGGCATGCAACTGCGCAGCGGGCCGCTGCAACTGAATTTCTCCGACACCTGGCGTAGCGCGCGGATCCCCGATGCCTACGAGCGGTTGTTGCTGGAAGTGATGAACGGCAATCAGAACCTGTTTGTCCGTAAAGATGAAATCGAAGCCGCGTGGAAATGGTGTGACCAGTTGATCGCCGGTTGGAAAAAATCCGGTGACGCGCCCAAGCCGTACGCGGCCGGGTCGTGGGGGCCGATGAGCTCCATTGCATTGATCACGCGGGACGGGAGGTCGTGGTATGGCGATATCTAATGTGCAACTGCCTGCGGGCGTAAACGCTCACGAATTCAAGAGCCCGGTGCTGTTGGCTGAAGGTCTGGCGCTGAATGTCGCCAAGCAACTGAGCGAGGCCATTGCGGCACGCGGCAACGCGGTGCTGGTGGTGTCGGGCGGTCGGAGCCCGGTGGCGTTTTTCCAGCACCTGGCCAAACAGGAACTGGACTGGTCGAAGGTCATCGTGACCCTCGCCGACGAGCGCTGGGTACCGGTTGAACATGCCGACAGCAATGCCGGTCTGCTCAAGCAATACCTGCTCAAAGGCCCGGCGGCGAAAGCGCAGTTCCTCAGCCTTTATAGCGCTGCGGCGAATGTCGAGCAGGCTGCTGAACAGGCTGATCGATTGCTCGCCGAGCTGCCGCCGATTGACGTGCTGGTGTTGGGCATGGGCGATGACGGTCACACCGCGTCGCTGTTCCCGAACAGTCCGAACCTTGCCGAAGCGCTGCAAGCCGATGGCACCCGCCGTTGCTGGCCGATGCTGGCGCCGAGCGTGCCGCGTCAGCGCCTGACCATGAGCCGTGCGCTGCTGGCTTCGGCGAAACACAAAATTCTGTCGATTTCCGGTCAGTCGAAACTGACCACCCTGAATGCCGCGCTGGCATCCGATGACGTCGCCGCCATGCCGGTGCGCGCGTTTCTGCAACCTACGTTAGAGATTTACTGGTGCCCATGAGCCAAGGAACAGCCGCTATGACAACCCCATCCCCGACCGTTTCCATGGCGGACAAAGTTGCCCTGATCGACAGCCTCTGCGCCAAGGCGCGGATCCTGCCGGTGATCACCATCGCCCGCGAACAGGACGTGCTGCCACTGGCCGACGCCTTGGCCGCCGGTGGTCTGACCGCGCTGGAAGTGACCCTGCGTTCGCAGTTCGGCCTCAAGGCCATTCAGATCCTGCGCGACCAGCGTCCGGAACTGATGACCGGTGCCGGCACCGTGCTCGATCGCAACATGCTCGCGGCGGCCGAAGCTGCCGGCTCGCAATTCATCGTCACCCCAGGCATTACCCGTGACCTGCTGGAAGCCAGCGTCGACAGCCCGATTCCGCTGTTGCCGGGCATCAGCAACGCCTCCGGCATCATGGAAGGCTACGGTCTGGGTTATCGCCGCTTCAAGCTGTTCCCGGCTGAAGTCAGCGGTGGCGTCGCAGCAATCAAAGCCCTCGGTGGCCCGTTCGGCGAAGTGAAATTCTGCCCGACTGGTGGCGTCGGCCCGGCCAATATCAAAAGCTACATGGCGCTGAAAAACGTCATGTGCGTGGGCGGTAGCTGGATGCTTGATCCGGAGTGGATCAAGAACGGCGACTGGGCCCGCATTCAGGAATGCACCGCTGAGGCGTTGGCGCTGCTGGACTGATTGTTACCAAACACTTCGTTGTGTGTTCTACGGCTTTACGGTGCGCTCGGTCGGCGCACCGTTTTTTTTGCCCGCAGAAAAGCCAACATCAAAAGATCGCAGCCTTCGGCAGCTCCTACAGGGCGTTGTTACGGGATGCGATGTAGGAGCTGTCGAGTGCAACGAGGCTGCGATCTTTTGATCTTGCTTTCAAATGGCTACGCCCAAAGATCGCAGCCTGGAGTTACGACGCGATACATAGTTACCGCACACAGGCGATTGCGTGGCGCTAATCTGCGTTCTCTTATGGAAGAGAGAACGCATCATGGATCGAGACGCTGCAACACCCTCACCGAACCCGGTGTATCAACTGGCCCCCGAGCAAATCGCCGGGCCGTATTTTCGCAACCCGCAACTGCTGCGCCGCAACATCAGCGAAGGTGCGGAAGGCTTGCCGCTGCTGTTGCGCCTGACCATCGTTGATGCGATGACGGGCGAACCGGTGAGCGGCGCGCTGGTGGACATCTGGCATTGCAACGCTCGCGGTGCGTATTCGGGCTGGAGCCGGATCAACCCGGATCTCGAAGTCGACGCCGAAGCCATCGGTTCGATCCCGCGCACCGACGATGACACCTACCTGCGCGGCAGTCAGTTCTGTGATCACAAGGGCAGGGCGCGCTTTACCACGATCTATCCGGGGTTCTACGCCGGTCGTGCGTTGCACATCCATGTGGCGGTGCGCATGGTCTCGGGTACCGAGTACCTCGAAGAGCGCAACGTGGCGTGGGTCGGCCAATTGTACTTCCCCGAAGTAGTGTCGCGCTCGGTGCTCAATGCCAAAGCCTATCGCGGTCGCGCCTCAACAGCGTTGAACAATGCTCAGGACAGTTTCTACGCCGACATGGGCGGCGAGGCTTCGACCCTGACCGTTTGGCCGATCGGCCGCGACTCCCACGAGGACGGTTTCTTCGGCCACCTGACCATCGGCATCGACACCTTTGCGATGTCGTCGCAGATCAAACCCGAGGACTTCGACAAATACACCGTCTGAGCGATTCAGCGCAGCTCGTTCAGCGCGCGCGTGAGCAATTGCATCTCGGCGGCGGTGGTGGTCAGCCCCGGCGTAATGCGAATGCACGGCCCGCAGGCAGCGCCGGTGCGCACCACGGTGAACAGGTTGTATTCGTTGAGCAGACGCTCGGCCATCGCCTGTTGATTGTCATGGCGAGTGAAACGCAGCGCAGTGATCCCGCAATACAAGCGTGGATCGTCTGGCGTCATCACTTCGATACCCGGCAACTGGCGCACGGCGCTGACCCACAGGTTGCGCAGGTAATTGATTCGCGCCCCTTTGGCCGCTGCGCCGCCGAGCGAGCGATGCTCTTCGAACACCAGCGGCAAGTTCATCAGCGCCGGAATGTTCGGTGTGCTGTACGAGGTGCGCGAGCGGATATCGTTGACCGGGTAGTGCATCTCGCCCATGTCCGGGTCGATATCGGCCAGCCGCTGCGGAGCGATATAGAGGAAACCGAGAGTCAGCGGTGCGCCGATCCATTTGTGCAGGTTGTACGCGGCGAAGGCGATGCCGAGGGCTTCGAAGTCGAACTCGATCTGGCCGAGGGCATGGGCACCATCAAGGATGATGTCGATCCCATGCTCTTTGGCCAGCGCGGCGATGGCCTGCACCGGCATCACCAGACCGGTGCGATGGGTGACGTGCGTCAGCGCCATCAGTTTCAGTTTCGGGTGACGAATAAAGGTTTCGCGGTAGGTGGCCAGCAGGCTCTCGAAAGTCGCCGGATGCGCGTGGTCAATCTCGATGACTTCGACGCCGCGATGCTTGGCTAGCCAGCGCATGGCACCTTTGACCGTATCGTATTCGAGGTCGCAGATCAGCACCTGATCGCCGGGTTGCAGGCGGTTGTAGTTGCGGATCAGCGATTGCAGGCCTTCAGTGGCATTGCGGGTAAACGCCACACTCTGCGCGCGCACGCCGATCAGCTCGGCCAGTTGTGCGCGGATGTCGAGGTTGTCGTATTGCTCGTAGCGCTGGCGCACATACACCGAATTGCTGGTGTTGATCAGCTCGATGTTGCGCTGGTACTCCTCGATCACCGTGCGCGACATGCGTCCGAAGTAACCGTTCTCCAGATTGATCGGGCCGGGTTGGACGTCATAGCGGCCGACAAACATTTGCCAGAAAGCTTCATCACGGGCGCGCAGGGTGTTATCGGGCATGGCGGCTGGCTCTATAGAGGAGGGCGCTTCAATGGCGCGGGGCGGGTTTGCCATGTTTGGCACGCAGCGGTTCGAGCAGCTCGGACAAACCGTTATGGTCGATCTCCTGCATCAGTGCAAGCAATCCGCCGAGTTCGCCGTGCGGGAAACCTTCACGGGCGAACCAGTTCAAGTAAGGGCCTGGCAGGTCGGCGATGATCCGGCCCTTGTACTTGCCGAAGGGCATTTCTCGGGTGATCAGCAGTTCGAGTTTTTCGGGATTCATCAAAAGGATCGTCTGGCTTCAAATCAGATTGGAAAATACAGGCATTCTGCATGCAGGCCAAATGACAGATCATGCAAATAACCGCAACACAGATAGTTCATTTATCTTTAAGTTGGTGATTTATATGTGTTTTCTATCAGAGTAAAAACTGGCACGCACACTGCAATATCCCTTGCATCTTCCACCGATCGCAAGGAATTGAAAAATGACCGACATGAATAAAGAAGCCATCTCTGTACTCAATGACCTGATTGAAACCAGCAAGGACGGTCAGGAAGGGTTCAAGACTTGCGCTGAAGACATCAAGCACCCAGAACTGAAAACCCTGTTCGTGACCCGCTCCGCCGATTGCGCTACCGCTGCAGCTGAGCTGCAAGCTGAAGTTCGCAAACTGGGCGGCGATCCGGAAACTTCCACCAGCGTCAGCGGTGATCTGCACCGTCGCTGGGTCGACGTTAAAGCGATGTTCACCGGCAAAGACGAAGAGGCTGTGCTGAACGAAGCCGAACGTGGTGAAGACCATGCGCTGAAGGCTTACAAAGAAGCACTGGAAAAAATCAACAAGCACAACCTGGTGGGCATTCGTGACCTGGTTGAACGTCAGTACCACGGCGTACAACGCAACCACGACCAGGTGAAAGCCCTGCGTAACCAGGCTCGCGCACGCTCGTAAGCGTACGCCAGTAACAAAAAACGCCAGCCAGTCTGGCGTTTTTTTATGTTTGTTTTTAAAGCAAAAGATCGCAGCCTGCGGCAGCTCCTACAGGGACGCATTCCAATGTAGGAGCTGCCGAAGGCTGCGATCTTTTAAATCAGCCGATGCTGATGGCCGGCAATGTCGGCAACGTCACCGTCTGCTGCTTACGCGGTGCCAGAATCTCTGCCTCACCATCCACCACCAACTCATCACGCTGGTTAAACACACGAGTAGCAATGCGCACACGAAACTTCGGCAGTTTCTCGAGGATTTCCAGACGCACTGTCAACGTGTCGCCAATCTTCACCGGCTTCTGAAAGCTCATCTGCTGACCGATATAAATAGTGCCCGGCCCAGGCATTTCGCACGCCACGGCAGCGCTGATCAACGCGCCACTGAACATGCCGTGAGCGATGCGCTCCTTGAACATGCTGGCTGCGGCGAACTCGGCGTCCAGGTGTACCGGGTTGTGGTCGCCGGACATCGCGGCGAACAGTTGAATGTCGCGCTCTTCGACGGTCTTGCTGTAGCTGGCGGTCTGGCCGACTTCGAGGGCTTCGTAAGGGATGTTGGTAACCTGGGTCATCGGTCTCGATTCCTGTGACGGATTAAATAAATCCACAAAAAATTATTCGCTGCGTTGCGGGCGCGGATGGCTGAGCACCTGATCGATCCAGGCCAGCACATCGGCAATCACCTCATCGCGATTGGTTTCGTTGAACAATTCGTGCCGCGCCTGCGGGTAGATCTGCAGTTGCAGGTTCTGGCTGCCGGCCGAGCGCAAAGCGTTGGCCAGATCAGTCAGACGCTTGCCTTCACTCACCGGATCACATTCGCCGCCAATCACCAGCAACGGCAGGCCCGGGTTGATCTGGGCGAGATTGGACGCTTTGCTGATTTGCTGCAAGCCGCCGAGCAAGTCGATCCACAGCTGATTGGTGCAGCGAAAGCCACACAACGGGTCGTTGGCGTACAGGTCGACTTCAGCCGGATCGCGGCTGAGCCAGTCGAACGGCGTGCGCACCGGTTTGAATTTTTTGTTGAACGAGCCGAACGACAACCACTCGATCAGCGCACTGCGCCCCTTGCCGCCCTGACGCAGTTTTTCCAGTCGGGCGATCTGCCGTGCCGCGCCATAAAGCGCCACTGGCTGAAAGTTCGAACCGCTGAGAATCGCCCCCTGCAAACTGGCGCTGTGGTGCAGCAGATAGGCCTGCGCGAGGTAGCTGCCCATGCTGTGGCCGAGCAGGATGATCGGCACGCCGGGGTGCTGCTGGCCGATGTGTTGATTGAGGCTCGCCAAATCACCCAGCACCTTGCACCAGCCATCGTCGTCGGCGAAATGTCCGAGCGTACCGTGTTCGGCAGTTTTGCCATGTCCGCGCAAATCCGGCGCGTAAACGCCATAACCTTTGTCGCAAAACGTGTCGGCCAAACGGGCATAGCGGCCGCTGTGTTCGGCCATGCCGTGGGCCAGCAGGATCACCGCTTTCAACGGCGCGGCGGGCAGCCATTGGTTGACGAACAGGCGGCTGCGGTCACTCGCGTCCAGCCATAGGGGGTGGTGGATCATGGCGATTCCTTTGCTCAGAGTCGGAACATTGTATAGCGCGTCTGATCAGCCCACGCCACGGCAGGAAGATTCACACGATCAATGACGGCTTTGCCCGTATTTGCCTCAATGGCCATAACTGCTAGTGTCCGTGAAGCTCCGCTTTTTCAGAAATGACAGAAAGCGGCCCGGATCGGCTCAGGTAAAGAGGACAAGAACAATGCAACCTGATTTCTGGAACGACAAACGCCCGGCCGGCGTACCGCTGGACATCGACATGGGTGAGTTCAAGTCGGTGATCGAGGTGTTTGAGCGCTCCTGCAAGAAGTTTGCGGATCGCCCGGCATTCAGCAACATGGGCGTGACCCTGACTTACGCCGAGCTCGAACGTCAGAGCGCCGCTTTCGCCGGTTACCTGCAAGCGCACACCGATCTGGTGCCGGGCGATCGCATCGCCGTGCAGATGCCCAACGTCCTGCATTACCCGATTGCCGTGTTCGGTGCCTTGCGCGCCGGGCTGATCGTGGTCAACACCAACCCGCTGTACACCGCGCGGGAAATGCGTCACCAGTTCAAGGATTCCGGCGCACGTGCGTTGGTGTACCTGAACATGTTCGGCCAGAAAGTCCAGGAAGTGCTGCCCGACACTGACATTCAATACCTGATCGAAGCGAAGATGGGCGACTTGATGCCCACCGCCAAAGGCTGGCTGATCAACACCGTGGTCAGCAAAGTGAAAAAAATGGTGCCGGCGTATTCGCTGCCGCAGGCGATCTCCTTCAAGAGTGCGCTGCGTATGGGCCGGGGCTTGGGCATCAAGCCGTTGAAGGTCAGCCTCGACGACATCGCCGTGCTGCAATACACCGGCGGCACTACCGGACTGGCCAAGGGCGCGATGCTCACCCACGGCAATCTGGTGGCGAACATGCAGCAAGTGCGCGCGTGTCTGGCGCAGCTCGGGCCGGATGGTCAGCCACTGCTGCGCGAAGGTCAGGAGGTGATGATCGCGCCGCTGCCGCTGTACCACATCTATGCGTTCACCGCGAATTGCATGTGCATGATGGTCTCGGGCAACCACAACGTATTGATCAGCAATCCGCGCGACATTGCCGGGTTCATCAAAGAGCTGAAGAACTGGCGTTTCTCGGCGTTGCTGGGGCTGAACACACTGTTCGTTGCGCTGATGGATCACCCGGATTTCAAGACCCTGGATTTCTCCAGCCTGAAACTCACTAACTCTGGCGGCACCGCGCTGGTCAAAGCCACCGCCGAGCGTTGGGAACAGATGACCGGTTGCCGCATCACCGAAGGCTACGGTCTGACCGAAACCTCGCCGGTGGCGTGCACCAACCCGTACGGCGATCAATCGCGCCTCGGCACAGTCGGTTTGCCGGTGCCGGGCACGTTGTTGAAAGTGATCAACGATGATGGCGTCGAGCAGCCAATGGGCGAGCGCGGCGAACTGTGCATCAAGGGCCCGCAGATCATGAAGGGCTACTGGAACAAACCCGAGGCCACCGCCGAAGTACTGGATGCCGAAGGCTGGTTCAAATCCGGCGATATCGCAGTAATCGACCCGGACGGTTTCGTGCGCATCGTTGATCGCAAGAAGGACATGATCATTGTCTCCGGTTTCAACGTGTACCCGAACGAGATCGAAGACGTGGTGATGGCCCACCCGAAAGTCGCCAACTGCGCGGTGATCGGCGTGCCGGACGAGCGTTCGGGCGAGGCGGTGAAGCTGTTTGTGGTGGCGCGGGAAACCGGCGTGAGTCTTGAAGAGCTGAAGGCGTACTGCAAAGAGAATTTCACCGCGTACAAAGTGCCGAAGCACATCGTGCTGCGCGAGTCGTTGCCGATGACGCCGGTAGGGAAAATTCTGCGGCGTGAGTTGCGCGATATCGCTTAACGCCTGAAAACAAAAAGATCGCAGCCTTCGGCAGCTCCTACAGGAAACGTATTCCAATGTAGGAGCTGCCGAAGGCTGCGATCTTTTGCTTTGAAGCCCCGTTTTGCGGGACTTTCAAGGTGTTCTAGGATTTTTGCTCTAAAATGACTGTTAGCAAGTCTTGAGTCATAAATATGACTGTATGGGCCGCTTTTGGCTCTAGTCGACCCTCGGCAAAGCTGCTACTCTCGGCGCGCTTTGTGACTTCTCGGCCTATCAAAAAGCCAGATTCACCAATACAAAACACACACCAATAATAATCGCATCAAATGCGGTGAAGAATTCGCGTTGCTGAGGAGTGGGCTTCCATGAACGAAGACTTTTGGAAGGATAAGTACCCCGCTGGAATTGCTGCCGACATCAATCCAGATGAGTACCCGAATATTCAGGCAGTGTTGAAGCAGTCCTGCCAACGCTTCGCCAACAAACCGGCTTTCAGCAACCTGGGCAAGACAATCACCTACGGTGAACTGTACGAATTGTCCGGTGCGTTTGCCGCGTATCTGCAACAGCATACCGACTTGCAGCCCGGTGATCGAATCGCCGTGCAATTGCCCAACGTTCTGCAGTACCCGGTGGCCGTCTTCGGTGCCATCCGTGCCGGGCTGATCGTGGTCAACACCAACCCGCTGTACACCGCGCGGGAAATGGAACACCAATTCAACGACTCCGGTGCCAAAGCCCTTGTTTGCCTGGCGAACATGGCGCACCTGGCCGAAACCGTGGTGCCAAAAACCGGCGTCAAACACGTTTTCGTCACCGAAGTTGCCGACCTGTTGCCGCCGGTCAAACGCCTGCTGATCAACAGCGTCATCAAGTACGTGAAGAAAATGGTGCCGGCTTACCACCTGCCGAAAGCCATCAAGTTCAACGACGCGTTGAGCAAAGGCCAAGGCCAGCCTGTGGCCGAAGCCAACCCGCACAGCGGCGATGTCGCGGTGCTGCAATACACCGGCGGCACCACCGGCGTGGCCAAAGGCGCGATGCTCACCCACCGCAACCTCGTCGCCAACATGCTGCAATGCAAGGCACTGATGGGCTCGAACCTCAATGAAGGTTGCGAGATCCTGATCACGCCGCTGCCGCTGTACCACATCTATGCGTTCACCTTTCATTGCATGGCGATGATGCTGATCGGCAACCACAACATCCTGATCAGCAACCCGCGCGACCTGCCGGCGATGGTCAAGGAACTGTCGAAGTGGAAGTTCAGCGGTTTCGTCGGCCTCAACACGCTGTTCGTGGCGCTGTGCAACAACGAAGGTTTCCGCAAGCTGGACTTCTCGGCGCTGAAAGTGACATTGTCGGGCGGGATGGCCCTGCAACTGGCCGCTGCTGAGCGCTGGAAAGCGGTGACCGGTTGCTCGATCTGCGAAGGTTACGGCATGACCGAAACCAGCCCGGTCGCCACGGTGAATCCGATCCAGAACATCCAGATCGGCACCATCGGCATTCCGGTGCCGTCGACCCTGTGCAAAGTCATCGACGATGCCGGTGTCGAGCAGCCAATGGGCGAAATCGGCGAACTGTGCGTCAAGGGCCCGCAAGTGATGAAGGGCTACTGGCAGCGTCAGGAAGCCACCGACGAAATGCTCGACAGCGACGGCTGGCTGAAAACCGGCGACATCGCGCTGATCCAGCCGGACGGCTACATGCGCATTGTCGATCGCAAGAAAGACATGATTCTGGTCTCCGGTTTCAACGTTTATCCGAATGAACTGGAAGACGTGCTGGCGACCCTGCCGGGCGTGTTGCAGTGCGCGGCCATTGGCATCCCGGACGAGAAGTCGGGCGAAGCGATCAAGATTTTCATCGTCGCCAAACCGGGCGTGACGCTGACCAAGGAAACGGTGATGGAGCACATGCGCGCCAACGTCACCGGTTACAAGGTGCCGCGTTCGGTCGAGTTCCGCGATGCGCTGCCGACCACCAACGTCGGCAAGATCCTGCGCCGCGAACTGCGCGATGAAGAGCTGAAGAAGATCAAGGCCAAGTCCGCCGCCTAAAACACCAAGCCCCGCAGATGCGGGGCTTTTTGTTGGTGCAGAGCATGGCTTGGGTTATGCGTTGAACCTGCCCCTCACCCCAGCCCTCTCCCGAAGGAGAGGGGGCCGATCACGTGCAGTTCAAAACCTGAGTTCGACTCGATATCCCATGTCGGCGTACCTCGCCCAAACACCTCGGTCAGTTCCCTCTCCCTTGGGAGAGGGCTAGGGTGAGGGGAAGGGAGCGGCACTGATCCTACTGACGGAACGGCGCGAAATTCACATTAGTCCCCGCCGGACGCATGTCCTGCAGATACGAATCCTTGTCTGCACTCAATTCCAGGCTCAGCGCCGCTTTGCGCTTGCCTTCATTGCGAATAACCAGCCCTTCGAGCTTTTCACGCAGAAACACCGTCGGCACTTTCAGGTGCAGCAGTTCGTCGGTGGCCGGCGTGTGCATCAGCAGGTGAATCCACTCGTACTGACCAATCGCCAGACGCGACACTGGCAGGTCGAACCACCAGATGTTGCGGTTGCGGTTCAGTTCGGCGAAGTGGCAATTGTTGGTGCCGAGCACGGCGCCGCCCAGTTCCTTGTTTCTACGGGCGATGGCGAGCGTTTTATCGAGTTTCATAACATTCCTGCAGGATCGGTTCCTGGCGCGTGGCGCCCTTATGCTGCGCATTCTCGGGGCATTGCACGCAAACATAAAGCCCAACCTGTTCGTCGCGACGAAATGATCCGGCGAAAAATAAATGAAACTTGGCGCAAACCCGGCCAGTCAATCATTACGTACTGACTTTTCCCCCTAATTGCACCAAGGAGAAACACCATGAGTAGCACAGGCGATAAAGTAAAAGGCATGGCCAACGAAGCGGTCGGCAACGTCAAGCAAGGCGTCGGTAAAGCCACCGACAACACCAAGCTGCAGGCCGAAGGCAAAGTCCAGGAGAAAAAAGGCGAAGCCCAGCAAGCGGTCGGCAAAGCCAAGGACGCTGTCAAAAAAGGCGTCGACAAGGCGTAATCCAGCCTTGAACGAAAGACACGAGCGGCCATCCAAGGATGGCCGTTTTTGTGTCGAAATCCTGCTGACACCCACCAAGGTTCGCCAAACAAGCTACCTTGATGTAAAAAACGGCCCCTGAGTCGCCACGACTTCAAACCTGTATTGCGGCGAAAGGAGACGCGAATGATATTTCCAGACATGAAAGGTCTGCCCCTGCACCGAGTGATGGTGCGCACGGTCACTGAATTCGTCGATGACGAAATGTCGACCTACGCCTCGGCACTGGCCTACCAGATGCTGTTCTCGCTGTTCCCGTTCATCCTGTTTCTGATTGCCCTGATCGGTTTCCTGCACCTGCCGGACTTCTTCTCCTGGCTGCGCCTGCAATCGGAACTGGTGCTGCCGCCGCAGGCGCTGGAATCAGTCAACCCGGTGATCGACCAGTTGCAGCAGTCCAAGGGCGGCTTGCTCTCGGTCGGTATCGTCATCGCCCTGTACACCGCGTCTGCCGGCGTGCGCCTGATGATGAGCGCGATGAACGCGGCGTATGACGTGGTCGAAGGCCGACCAATCTGGAAGCGCTTTCCGCTGTCGGTGGTCTACACCGTCGGCATCGCCGGCATGCTGCTGATGGCCGCCGCGCTGATGGTGCTCGGCCCGCAAGTCATGGGCTGGATTGCCGCGCAAGTGGGGCTGGAAGAGGTCATCGTGACCATCTGGACGATCGCGCGCTGGCCGGTGATCGTGATTTTGATGATGGTCGCCGTGGCCCTCATCTATTACGTGATGCCCGACGTCAAACAGGAATTCCGCTTCATCACTCCGGGCTCGGTATTGGCCGTGGTGGTGTGGATCATCGCCTCGTTGGGTTTCGCGTTCTACGTGAAAACCTTCGCCAACTACAACGCGATGTATGGCAGCATCGGGGCGATCATCGTGCTCTTGCTGTACTTCTACATTTCTGCCGCGGTGCTGCTGCTCGGCGCGGAGATGAATGCGGTGATCGAGCACATGTCCAGCGAGGGCAAAGACGAGGGCGAGAAAGTCCCCGGCGAACTCGATGAACAACCCAAACAACACGTCTCGGGCCTGGGCCGCGATCACTCGCTCAAGCCGGACACTGACGAAGCCACATCATGATCCGTGAAATCCTCAAAATGGGCGACGAGCGCTTGCTGCGCATCGCCCCGCCGGTGCCGCCGGAAATGTTCAACAGCCCTGAGCTGTGGCAACTGATCGACGACATGTTCCAGACCATGGAAAGTGTCGGCGGCGTCGGTCTGGCCGCACCGCAGATCGGCGTCGATCTGCAATTGGTGATCTTTGGTTTCGAGCACAGCGAACGTTATCCGGACGCTGAAGCCGTGCCGCAGACGATTCTGATCAATCCGCTGATCACGCCGTTGAATCCGTTGATGGAGGAGGGGTTTGAAGGGTGTTTGTCGGTGCCGGGGTTGCGCGGCGCGGTGGATCGTTATCAGCAGATTCGCTACGAGGGTTTTGATCCGAAGGGCGAGCCGATCATGCGTGTGGCTTCAGGTTTTCATGCGCGGGTGGTACAGCATGAGTGCGATCACCTGATCGGCCGGTTGTACCCGTCGCGGATTACCGATTTCAGCAAATTCGGTTTCACCGAAGTGATGTTCCCGGATCTCGATCCCACAGCTGACGATTAACCAGAATCAAAAGATCGCAGCCTTCGGCAGCTCCTACAGGGATAGGTGTAGGAGCTGCCGAAGGCTGCGATCTTTTGATCTTCACCCCAGCCCCATCGCAATCATCGGCTTGCTCCGCGCATACCGGCTCAATCGCTCCGCCATCGCCTGCGGCAACTCAGGATCAAACCGGAACCCGCGCCGCTCGTAAAACCCGCGTAAATCCGGATGACAGAACAGCCACACCGGTTCCGTCACATCCTGCACCGCCGCTGCCATCAACTGCGCCGCAATCCCCTGATCCCGACACCCCGGATCAACAAACAACCCGGTCAACCAATGCCCACCCGCCACCGGTCGCAAGCACAACGCTGCAACAATTTCCCCACGTCGCGCCACCCACAATTGCGCATCACGCACGGCTTTCATCGAGGATTGGTGGCTGCGGTAAAACTTGTTCATCAACGGCCAGAGAGACGCGTCGAGCAGGCTGTATTGGGTATCGGGCATGGGTTCTGACTGTCGGTAGATTTCGCGGCGATTATAAAAGAACGCGCGCGTCTGGATAGGTGTATACCTGAGCTCACATCCCCTGTGAGTGGAGTACGCATCATGTCCAAAGGTATGGATTCAAAGAAAGCCGCGAAGAAGAAACCGGCCAAGACCGCGATTGAAAAACGCGCGGAGAAGAAGGCCAAGAAAACCGATATTTTCGGTCATTGATCACGCCTTTCGGAAGCCCGGTTCTCGGGCTTCCCTGTTGATCCAAAATAATCTGCAAGATTCTCGGTGGTCGTTGCACAGAAAGGGAAGGAACCCGCTGCGAGCAACGCCATGTCTCATTATTTCGACGCCGCCCACCGTCAACACATCGAAACCCTGCGCCAACGTTTTACCGCTCGCAGCGACTGGCCGACCTGGCTGTTGTTGATCGGCGTGTATGGCGGCTGGTTTGCAATCATGTTGAACAGCCACTGGCTGGGACGGGGTTTCAGTACCGTGCTGCTGATTCCGCTGCTGGTGCTGTGGCTGTCGGTGCAACACGAATTGCTCCACGGCCATCCGACGCGCTGGACTCGCTTCAATAAAATCCTCGGCTATGCGCCGTTTGCCGTGTGGTATCCGTACACGCTGTATCGCGACAGCCATTTACTGCATCACCGCGATGAAGATCTGACGGTGCCCGGTGTCGACCCGGAAAGCCGTTACCTGACGCGGGGGCGCTGGCAGGGCAGTTCGCTGTTTGAACGCAGCCTGCACTGGCTGAATAAAACCGTGCTCGGGCGTTTCGCCATCGGTGCGCCGCTGGGCTTGCTGGCGTTGGCGAGTGAAGAATTGCAGCGGCTGAAAAACCGTGAGCGCCAAGCCTGGCTGATGTGGCTGACCCATGGCGCGTTCACGCTGTTGATGTTGTGGTTTATCGCGCGCTACAGCGTGTTGCCGGTGTGGCATTACCTGTTGTTGATCAGTGTGCCGGCGCTGTCGATTGCGATGATCCGCTCCTACTACGAACATCGACCGCACGCGCAACCGGAGCAGCGCACGGTGCTGAACGAAGCCGGATGGCCGTGGCGCTGGCTGTTTCTCAATCTGAATTTCCATCTGGTGCATCATGATTTGCCGGGGCTGGCGTGGTACGACTTGCCCAAGGTGTATCGCGCGAATCGCGAGCAATGGGTGGCGAGGAGTGGCGGGTTTCTGGTGCAGGGGTATGGGCAGTTGTGGCGGGAGCATGGCGTCAGACCGATCGACAGCCCCGAGCATCCTTATCACTAGTCTCACGATCACCACATAACTCCCTGTAGGAGTGAGCCTGCTCGCGATCGCGGTGTATCAGAACCGAAGATGTCACTGAAAAACCGCTATCGCGAGCAGGCTCACTCCTACAGTTGGAAATTTGTTGTCAGGAAATATGCGCATGACTCAACACCACGCCGAGCTCCTCATGTACACCGCCCCCGAGCCCATCCGTGTGGCCAACGAGCGCTGGCTCGGGCGCATCCTGGAACACCTCGGCCATACACGGCTGAACACCGAAGGCCTGTCACTGCGCGAACTCTGGTTATCCCCCAATCTGCTGCTCACACAAACCTGCGGCTATCCATTGATGACGGCATTAAAAGGCCAGGTTCGTGTGATCGGCCGCCCACGCTACGAACTCCCCGACGCCAGTGCCGGCAACCATTGCAGCCTGATCCTCAGCCGCGCTGATGACCCACGCAAAACCTTGCCAGCCTTTCGCGACAGTCGCGGCGTGATCAACAGCGACGACTCCAACAGCGGCATGAACCTGTTGCGACAACGCCTCGCCCCGTTGCATCGCGATGGGCAATTCTTCTCCACGGTCGGCAACAGCGGCGGTCACCGTGAAAGCCTGCGCTGGTTGCGTGAGAAGCGCGCAGATCTGGCCGCCATCGACAGCGTCACCTACGCCTACCTCGCGCAGCATGCGCCTGAGGAAGTCAGGGGACTACGTGTTGTTGGACGCAGTGCGTTCAGTCCGACGTTGCCTTTTATCACCGTCGCCAGTGCTACGGACGAACAGATCGAGCGGCTGCGACAAGTGATGAATCAGTCGTTGCACGAACTTCCGGATGTTGTGCAAACGTTGGGATTGCCTGAGGTGTTGGCGGCGGGAGAGGGTGATTATCAGGTGGTGCTCGACTACCAGCGTGAGGCTGAGGAGTTGGGGTATGGCCGCTTGCGTTGAAGATCGCAGCCTTCGGCAGCTCCTACAGGGATCGCGTTCCGGGCTGCGATCTTTTGATCTTGTATTCCATAATTGAATATAAAAATGAAATTTAAATATTATTAATGCATAAGGCGCCTTGCTACGATCGCGCCACCGGAACACCGGACATTCAGCGACCCCTAACCCAGGAGCCCCTATGTCCGGCGCCGACCTTTCCCATCGCCAACACTTGGCCGGCCTGTTCCGCGCCCATCACCACTGGCTTTGCACCTATCTGCGTCGGCATCTGTACGACGCGGCGAGCGTTGAAGACATCGCCGCCGAAACCTTCGCGCAACTGCTTGAATCATCATCCCTGACCGCCATCCGCGAACCCCGCGCCTTGCTCACCACCGTCGCCCAACGTCTGCTTTATCAGCACTGGCGCCGTGCGGATCTACAGCGTCGGCATCAGCTACAGGTCGATGAGGAGGGCACCGCGTCGCCCGAGCATCTCGCGCAACTGTCGCAAACCCTGAAACGCCTCGATCACACCCTGCAACGCCTGCCCGGCAAAGTCCGTTCGACCTTTCTGCTCGCCCGCATCGATGGCCTGACCTACCCGCAAATTGCTGCCGAACTGGGCATCTCCCAGCGCTCGGTCAGCGTGTACATGACCCGTTCCCAAGCCCTGTGCGATCGCCACAGCGCCAACCAATTCCTACAAGACAAGAGGTCTGCATGAGATCGATCAAAACCCTGCTCGGCGGTTCGCTGCTGGCGCTGAGCCTGAGCGTCGGCGTTGTTTCAGCGGCGGAGAAAACCGCGCCGATCCACTTCGGCGACATCACTTGGGAGAGCGGCAGTTTTATCACCGAAGTGCTGCGCCTGATCGTCGAAAAAGGCTACGGCTACCCGACCGATACGCTGCCGGGCAGCACCGTCAGCCTCGAAGCGGCGTTGGCAAAAAACGATATTCAAGTGATCGGCGAAGAGTGGGCGGGGCGCAGTCCGGCGTGGGTCAAGGCTGCTGCTGAAGGCAAAGTATTTGGGCTCGGCGATACAGTGAAAGGCGCTACCGAAGGCTGGTGGGTGCCGGAGTACGTGATCAAGGGCGACCCCGAGCGCGGCATCAAACCCTTGGCGCCGGAACTGAAGTCGGTGGCGGATCTGCCGCGCTACAAAGACGTGTTCCGTGATCCTGAAGACCCGAGCCGTGGGCGTTTCCTCAACAGCCCGACGGGTTGGACGTCGGAGATCGTCAACACTCAGAAGCTCAAGGCCTACGCGCTCAACGACAGCTTCGTCAACTTCCGCACCGGCTCCGGCGCGGCGCTGGATGCCGAGGTGGCGTCGTCGATCAAACGTGGCAAACCGGTGCTGTTCTACTACTGGTCACCAACGCCGCTGCTCGGGCGTTTCAAACTGGTGAAACTCGAAGAACCGCCGTTTGATGCCGAAGCCTGGAAGACCTTGGCCGATGCCAATAATCCGAATCCCAAAGGCACGCGGTCGATGCCGGCGAGTCTGGCGATTGGCGTGTCGGCGCCGTTCAAGGCTCAGTACCCGGAACTGGTGACGTTTTTTGAGAAGGTCGACTTGCCGATAGATCTGTTGAACCAGACGCTGGCGGGGATGAGTGAAAAACGTTTGCAACCGAGGGTGGTGGCGCAGGCGTTTTTGCGCGATCAGCCGCAGGTATGGAAGGCGTGGGTGCCAGCAGAAGTGGCGAGCAAAGTGAGTGCAGGTTTGTAGGTTTTTTCTGATGTTTTTGTAGTGCTGCTTCTGGCGCCTTCGCGAGCAAGCCCGCTCCCACACTTGAAATGCATTCTCATGTGGGAGCGGGCTTGCTCGCGAAAGCGTCCGCCCCGCCAACACCTCCCTTCGCGCTGAACCGATTCTTGTGCAAAAAGTCCTCACTACTGGCCGACTAGTGGCCTTGCGCAAGGTTTTGCGCTAGCTATGCTGCTCTGTAACTAACTATGTCGACCGTGCACGGTTAGTCTGCAAATTCATGCTGCCAGAGTGCGCAACCCAAGGCACCGACACTGAACCAACAAGGAGCATTTTTTAAATGGAAGTTCTTCAACGCGTTAGGGCTGGCCCGCGAGCGGGCTATCAAGAGAAGGATGTCTTGATTAGAGCGTCGCTGCATGGACTCTCCGATTGACCATCATTTATCACCTGACAACTTCCTCCCGTGGAGGAATGCGTGTGCCTGTTCTTTGGAACGTAGTGGTGGATCGTGAAAGACCTGAACTTTCATCAAATCAAAAGTCCGCGCGGAAGGTGATACAACCATGTTTAACCTACATCACAAGGCTGACCTGCTGGAAATCGAACGATTCAGCTGTGCCTTGACCGAGGCCAATGCCAAGTTGGCCGCGATCAGCCGTTCGATGGCGATGATCGAATTCACCCCCGACGGCATCGTTCTGGATGCCAACGAAAATTTCTGTAAAACCATGGGCTATGGCGCCGATGAAGTGCGCGGCAAACATCACCGGATCTTCTGTGAAGAAGCGTTTTATCGCAGCGAGGAATACGCCAAGTTGTGGCGCGACCTGGCCCGTGGTGAACCGATCAGCGGGACGTTTCTGCGTTTGAACAAAAGTGGCAAGGAAGTCTGGCTCGAAGCCAGTTACATGCCGGTGTATGGCCCGGACAAGCAAGTTAAAAGCGTGATCAAAGTCGCGTCCGACATTACCGCGCGGATTAACAAGGAGCATGAAGAAGAAGCCATGCTCGCGGCGATCGGTCGCTCGATGGCCGTGATCGAGTTCACCCCGGAAGGCAATGTCATCACCGCCAACGACAACTTTCTCAAGACCATGCAGTACTCGCACAACGAAGTCGTTGGCCATCACCACAGCATGTTCTGCCACCGCAGCGAATCCGAATCGTCGCAATACAAAGCTTTCTGGGCTTCGCTCAATCGCGGCGAATATCACTCGCACCGTTTCGAGCGCAAGAACAAGTCCGGGCACATGGTATACCTCGAAGCCTCGTACAACCCGCTGTTCGACGCCAAGGGCCGCTTGTACAAAGTGGTCAAATTCGCCAGCGACATCACCCAGCAAATGACCACGCTGCAGAACGCCGCGGAATCGGCCCACAGCACCTCGGTACAAAACGACGCCTGCGCGCAAAAAGGCTCACAAGTCGTGCAGCAAACGGTGCAGATCATTCAGGACATTTCCCGCGACCTCAACGAAGCGGCAGTCAGCATCGATGCGGTCAGCAAACAGTCAGACATCATCGGCACCATCGTCCAGACCATTCGCGGGATTGCCGATCAGACTAATTTGCTGGCGCTCAACGCCGCGATCGAAGCGGCGCGTGCCGGCGAGCATGGGCGCGGGTTTGCCGTGGTGGCGGATGAGGTGCGAAGTCTGGCGGCAAGAACGAGTCAGGCTACTTTAGAGATCGTCGATGTGGTGCGCCGCAACCACGACCTGTCGCTGAGCGCGGTGTCGAGCATGCAGTCGAGTCTCAGCCGTACCGGACTTGGTGTGGAGCTGGCGAACGAGGCGGGGGCAGTGATTCAGGAGATTCAGCAAGGCTCACGCCACGTCGTCGATGCCATCAGCCAGTTCAACGAAACCCTGCAACTGAACTGACATTTTCTAACAACACAAAACCTGTGGGAGCGGGCTTGCTCGCGAAAGCGGTGTGTCAGTCGGTGGAAATTTCACTGATACACCGCTTTCGCGAGCAAGCCCGCTCCCACATTTGTTTTGTGCAGATCTTCGGATTAGAGGCCAGCGAGGAATTTGTCCGCCGTTTTATCGCTGTCCTTCACGTCGTTGTTTTTCTCCGATTCCGCCAACTTCATCTTGTCCTGCAAGCGCTCGGCGATATCTTTGCCGCTATCAGCGATGAGCAATGTTTTCCAACGCCAGATTACGCGTGCGCGGGCCGAAGTAGCCGATGGTCAGCATCACGATCAACATGCTGCTGGCAATGAACGCCAACACGCCGGGCGTGCCAAAACTGTCGAGAAAAAAGCCGATCAGCAGGCTGCTGAACACCGTCGACAAACGACTGAACGAATAGCAGAACCCTACCGCGCGGGCGCGAATATTGGTCGGGAACAGTTCGCTCTGGTACGAGTGATAACTGAAGCTCAGCCAGGCGTTGCAGAAGGTGATCATCACCCCGCAAAAGATCAGCCCGAAGGCACTGGTCTGCAGCGCGAATAACGTACCGAAGGTCATCGCACCGAGGGCCGAGCCGACGATCTGCCATTTGTTCTCGAAACGGTTGGCGAACTTGACGAACAGCAGCGGCCCGAGCGGGTAGGCGAGGGTGATGATGAAGGCGTACATCAAACTGTGGGTGACGCTCACGCCCTGGCCGGACAGCAGCGCCGGCAACCAATTGCCAAAACCGAAAAAACCGATCGCTTGAAAGACGTGGAAGACGATCAGCATCAAGGCGCGGCGGCGATACGGTGGTTGCCAGATGTCGGCGAAACGACCCTTGCCTTCAACATCGACCGGCACGGTTTCCGGCATGTCCAATGGCTGGCCATGATCCTTCTCGCAGCGTGCCTCGATGTTATCGAGAATCCGGTTGGCTTCGTCGAATCGTCCGTGCTGCGCCAACCAGCGTGGCGACTCCGGCAGACGCTTGCGCAACCACCAGATAAACAGCGCAAACACCGCGCTCGCCAACACCACCCAACGCCAGCCGGACACACCGAACGGCGCTTGCGGCACCAGCCACCACGACATCAACGCCACTGCCGGCACCGAGAGAAATTGCACGAAAAACGCGAAAGCGAACGCTGAGCTGCGCATGCGTTTGGGCACCAGTTCCGAGAGGTAAGCGTCGATGGTCACCAACTCGATGCCCAAACCGATGCCGACCAGAAAACGCATGCAAATGATGCCCAGCGCCGAACTCTGAATACCCATCAACACCGTCGCCACGGTGTACCAGACCAGCGCGAAGGTGAAGATCGCGCGGCGACCGAAGCGATCCGCCAGCGGACTGAGCAGACTGGCGCCGAGGAACAATCCCAGAAACGTCGCCGAGGCGAACGCTGCTTGATCGGAGAAACCGAACACGCCCTGATTGCCGGTGGCGAAGATGCCGTCGCGGATCAGTCCGGGGCTGATGTAGGCGGTCTGGAATAAATCGTAGAGTTCGAAGAAACCACCGATCGACAGCAGCGCCACCAATCGCCAGATCGTCGCGACAGCGGGGAGACGGTCGATACGGGCGGAAACTTCGGCAGCGCGGATCGGGTCGATGCCGTCGCTTTGCGCGGCGGCGGGGGCGTGTGCAGTCATGGGCAGATCCATTTTTTATTGATGGAAAAGCTTAGCCTGCTATCGGAAACCACGGATTGTGAAGATCAGCGATTTGCCCCGGGAAACCGCTGATTTCTTGCAATATCTGCTTACGAATTAACGATTTATGCCGCAGCCGCCGAATCCGGCAGTGCCGAGGCCGGCAAACCGAAAATCCGGTCGAACAGCCAATTGAACGCGAAGGTGTAGCACGGGATGAAAATGATCAGCGCCAGATCCAGCAGAAATGCCTGCACCAGCCTGATGTTCATCCACCACGCAATCAACGGAATCAGGAACACGATCAAGGTCAACTGAAAACCGATGGCGTGGGCGATGCGGCGTTTCACCGTGCGCGTGCGCGACACCTGACGGCTTTCCCAGCGCTCGAACAGCGAGGTGTAAATGAAGTTCCAGGTCACGGCGATGGTGGTGATGATCACCGCCAGTGGCCCGGTGCTGCCCGGGGATGTGCCGGACAACAGCGCCAGACCGAGGGCGGAGAAGGTCATGCCGATCACTTCGTAGAGCGACACGTAGACCAGTTTGCGTTTGACGCCTTGCATGGGAATTGCCTCTTTCTTGCCGTTTGTTGGCCAGCGGGACTGGCGAAGGCGACGAAAGATAGCTTCAATAGGACTGACAGAAAAAGTCAGTAGCTTTCAGTTTTGGTGATAGGTAGGTGAAGTGAATTTCAACAGCGACAGCATTGAGTTGTTTCTTGCGGTGATTGAGCGCGGCTCGTTTTCGGCGGCGGCTCGGGCATTGGGTCGGGTGCCATCGGCGGTGAGCATGAGTATTGGCAACCTTGAGGCCGAACTCGGTTATCTGCTGTTTGACCGCAGCCATCGCGAGCCACAACCCACAGCAATGGCGCTGTCACTGGTGCCGCACGCGCGGCTGATCGCCGAGCAACTCAAGCAACTGCAAGTGCATGCGGTGGAGTTGTCGTTGGGGCTGGAGAGCAAGTTGTCGATTGGCGTGGTTGCGGACATTGATCGGCGGCGTCTGCTGGCGGCGATCAAGGTGATTGCTGAGCGTCATCCGCTGCTCGACATCGAAGTGCTGACCGCGCCGCAGGATGACGTGCTGGCGATGCTGCACAGTGGTCGGGTCAGTGTGTGCCTGGCGTTCGCCGGGTTGAGCATGAACGTGCTGGAGCGTTTCCAGTTTGTCGGCAGCGAACGGATGATCGCCACGCTGGCGGCGGACAGCCCGTTGTTGCGGGGGCAGGATTTGTTTCTGGAAGATCTGGTGCATGTGCGGCAGATCATCGTCGCCAGTCGCGACTTGCCGATCAGCGAGACGCGGCCGTTGGTGGCAGAGTCGTATTGGCGCACCGACAGTCTGGAAACGGCGATGGAGATGGTTGAGGCGGGATTGGGTTGGGGCAATTTTCCGTTGTCGGTGGTGCAATCGCGACTGGACAGCGGCCGGCTGAAACGGCTGAATTTCCGCAATATTGAAAACGGTCTGGTGATGCCGGTGCACGCGGTGTGGCTCAAAAGCCAGCCGCTACAGAAAGGCGCATTGGCCCTCGTTGATCTGTTGAGTGGTTGATCGTTCCCACGCTCCGCGTGGGAACGCAGCCCGGGACGCTCTGCGTCCCTTCACCGCCGAACGCGGAGCGTCCGTTGAGGCATTCCCACGCAGAGCGTGATCGGATTGCGAAGCGTCAGGTACTTTCGCGAATCTTCAGTTCGAAGCCCATGTCTTCCACCGGGCGCGCGACCGAGTTGCCGGCCATCAACGTCAACATCTGCTCCGCCGCGCGCCGGCCGATCGCCTCGCGCGGGGTGTTGATGCTGCTCAAACGCGGCACCATGTGTTCGGACATCGGCAAGTCGTTGAAACCGAGAATCGCCACCTGTTCAGGAATCTTGATGCCATTGCGCAACGCTTCCAGCAAAGCACCCTGCGCCAAATCGTCGTTGCCAAAGAAGATCGCATCAACATCCGGATGCGCCGCGAGCAACTGCAAAAACAATTCCCCGCCCAAGCCCACCGACGAAGCACGGGGCGTCAGCACTTCCAGATCCGGGTCGTAACGCCCGGCCTTCTGCAGTGCTTTGCGGAAACCCTCACCGCGTAACAACGTACGTTGATCGAGTTGCGCGCCAATGTAAGCAAGACGCTTGCGCCCACGAGAGAGCAAATGTTCAGCCGCCGTTTCCCCGGCACTCAGCTGCGAAAACCCGACGCAATTCACCCCGGCAGCGCTGTCCAGTTCCATCATGTACACGCAGGGAATGTTGCTCGCCTCGATCATCCGCCGCGAACTTTCCGTGCGATCAAACCCGGTCAGCAGAAATCCGCGCGGCTGATACGCCATGTAATTGCGCAGCAGGTTTTCTTCTTCATCGCGGGAATAGTGGAAGTTGCCGATCAGTACTTCGAAGCCCTTGGGCGTCAGCACCCGATGAATGGCTTCCAGCGTGTCGATAAACAAAAGGTTGGACAACGATGGCACCAAAACCACCACCGAATGGCTCTGCGCCGAGGCCAGAGCGCGGGCGGCAGGGTTGACCACGTAGTTGAGTTCGAGGGCGGCTTTGCGGACTTTTTCCACCAGTTCGGTGGCCACGGTGCTGACCCCACGCAAGGCGCGGGAGGCGGTAATCGGACTGACACCGGCCAGGCGGGCAACTTCATTCAGGGTGGGACGGCCGGTGGTGCGGGTATTTTTATCGTTTTTAGGGGTGGTCATCGACGGCTTGCCAAACAAAAATCAAGGCACTAAGGTAGCGCTGTCCTGATGCAGCTGTAAATGCGTAAGCGAGGTCCGTGCCTGATCTTCGCTTTTTGGCGTTGGGCGCAAACCTGCTGCAACCCAAAAAAACGACAAGAAGGCGTCGGCAACTTCTGCCTGTGCACTAGAGTCATAGCTAGCAAAGGTAGCGCTGTCTGCGCGCTGAGGTGTTATATGAGTCATCCCATCACCGCCCTGGTCATCATGGGCGTTGCCGGTTGCGGCAAGACGTGCGTCAGCGAGGCCCTGTGCCAATTGAGCGGCGCCACTGCCATTGAAGGCGATACTTTCCATCCGGCCGCGAACATCGAAAAGATGAGCGCGGGGATCCCCCTGAACGACGACGACCGCGCCGGCTGGCTCGACAGCCTGTGCGTCGAATTGCGTCGCGTCGATGCGCTGGGCAAACGCCCGGTGCTGACCTGCTCGGCCCTCAAACACAGTTATCGCGAAGTGTTGCGCAGCGCCTTGCCGGGCCTGGGCTTCGTGTTTCTTGAGTTGACCCCTGAAGTCGCCGCTGAACGTGTGTCCCACCGTCCGGGCCACTTCATGCCGGCCACGTTGATCGAAAGCCAGTTCGCCACCCTCGAATCGCCCAAGGGCGAGCCGTTGACCCTGGCGCTGAATGCTTCGATCCACAGCGTTGAAGAACTGGCGTCCCAGGCTCACGTCTGGTGGCAAGCCCACGGTCTGAAACAGGCGGTATGAGTGTGTTGAAAGAGATAGCGCTGTCCTCACGATTTCTGTTTAACCCGCTTTAATAACAACAACAATCCAGGAGACACCCCCAATGTTTGGCATGTCCCACGACGCGTTTCTGCTGCTTGATGCAGTGGTCACCGTGATCGGACTGATTGTCCTGATCACCAAGTTCAAGCTGCACCCGTTTATTTCCCTGACCATCGCTGCCGCGTTCCTCGGTCTGACCTCCGGCATGCCGATCGGCACCATCATCAAAGCGTTCCAGGACGGCTTCGGTGGCGTGCTCGGTTTCGTCGGCATCATCCTCGCGCTGGGCACCATGCTCGGCAAAATGATGGCTGAATCGGGCGGGGCGGATCAGATTGCCCAGACCCTGATTCGTGCGTTCGGCAAGGACAAAGTCCAGTGGGCGATGATGTTCGCCGCGTTTCTGGTCGGCATCCCGCTGTTCTTCGAAATCGGCTTTGTTCTGCTGATTCCGCTGGTGTTCATCGTTGCGCGCCGCACTGGCGTGTCGATCATCAAGATCGGTATCCCGCTGCTCGCCGGTCTGTCCGCCGTGCACGGTCTGGTGCCACCGCACCCGGGCCCATTGCTGGCCATCGGCGTGTTCGGCGCGGACATCGGCAAGACCATTCTTTATGGTCTGATCGTGGCGCTGCCAACCGCGATCATTGCCGGTCCGATCTTCGGTACCTTCATCGCCAAGCACATTCCGGGTCACCCGAATCAGGAACTGGTCGATCAACTGGCCCGCGAAAACGATGACTCGGCGAGCCTGCCGAGCTTCGGTATCACCCTGGTTACCGTGCTGCTGCCGGTGTTCCTGATGCTGCTGAAAACCTTCGCCGACGTCGCGCTGCCGGACGGTCACTTCTTCCGCACCTGGATGGACATGATCGGTCACCCGATCTCCGCACTGCTGCTGGCGTTGCTGCTGTCGCTGTACACCTTCGGTTACAAGCAAGGCATCGGTTCGCAACAGATGCTCAAGTGGCTGGACGCGAGCCTGGCGCCAACCGCCGCGATCATCCTGATCATCGGTGCGGGCGGTGGCTTCAAGCAGATGCTGGTGACCAGCGGCGTGGGCGACGTGATCGGCCACATGGCGGTCAGCGCACAGATCTCGCCGATCCTGCTGGCATGGCTGGTGGCGGCGGTGATCCGTATCGCGACTGGTTCGGCAACTGTGGCGACCATCACTGGCGCGGGCATTGTGGTGCCGGTGGTGGGGATGATTCCGGGCGTTAACCGTGAGTTGCTGGTACTCGCGACTGGCGCCGGTTCGTTGATCCTGTCGCACGTGAACGACGCCGGTTTCTGGCTGGTGAAGCAGTACTTCAACATGACCGTGGCCGAGACGTTCAAGACCTGGACAGCGATGGAAACCATCCTGTCGGTGGTTGCGTTGGGCTTCATTCTGCTGCTGTCGCTGTTCGTTTAAGCGCTTCTTGCAGACACAAAAAAACCGCAGCGATGCGGTTTTTTTGTGGGTGATGGTCTGCGTGAACACGGCACCTGTAGGAGCTGTCGAGTGAAACGAGGCTGCGATCTTTTGATTGTAAAAACCAGATCAAAAGATCGCAGCCTGCGGCGGCTCCTACAAGGGAGGTGGGTCAGTTATTTGGTAACTAATCCATCGGCCCGGAACATCCCGCGAATGCCGCGCACAGCCTGACGAATGCGATCCTGGTTTTCGATCAGCGCAAAGCGCACGTGATCGTCGCCATACTCACCAAATCCCACCCCCGGCGAGACGCAAACCTTCGCTTCAGCCAGCAGTTTCTTGGCGAACTCCAGTGAACCCAGATGCGCATACGCCTCGGGAATCTTCGCCCAGACATACATCGATGCCTTCGGATTCTCGACCATCCAGCCCAGTTCGTGCAGGCCTTTCACCAACACGTTACGACGCTGCCGATACTGCTCGGCGATGTCGCGCACACACTGCTGATCACCTTCCAGCGCCGCAATCGCCGCGACTTGCAGCGGGGTGAACGTGCCGTAGTCGTGGTAGCTCTTGATCCGCGCCAAGGCGTTAACCAGTTCCGGGTTACCGACCATGAAACCGATGCGCCAGCCCGCCATGTTGTAGCTCTTGGACAGGGTGAAAAACTCCACCGCGATGTCCTTGGCGCCCGGCACTTGCATGATCGACGGGGCTTTCCAGCCGTCGTAGACGATGTCGGCGTAGGCCAGATCGTGAATCACCAGCACGTCGTATTGCTTGGCGAGGGCGATCACCCGTTCGAAGAAATCCAGTTCCACGCACTGCGCAGTCGGGTTCGACGGGAAGCCGAGGATCATCATTTTCGGCTTCGGAATCGAGCCGCGAATCGCCCGTTCCAGCTCATCGAAGAAGTCCACACCGGGCACCAGCGGCACCGAACGCACTTGGGCGCCGGCAATCACCGCACCGTAAATGTGAATCGGGTAGCTCGGGTTCGGCACCAGTACGGTGTCGCCCTGATCGAGGGTCGCCAGCATCAAATGCGCGAGGCCTTCCTTGGAACCGATGGTGACAATGGCTTCGCTTTCCGGGTCGATGTCGACCTCGTAGCGCTGCTTGTACCAGTTGGAAATCGCCCGGCGCAGGCGCGGAATGCCCTTGGACGTCGAGTAACCGTGGGTGTCTTCGCGTTGGGCCACTTGTACGAGTTTTTCGACAATGTGCGGCGGTGTGGCCCCGTCGGGGTTGCCCATGCTCAAGTCGATGATGTCTTCACCACGACGACGCGCGGCCATCTTCAGCTCGGCGGTGATGTTGAAAACGTAAGGGGGGAGTCGATCTATGCGCGCAAAGCGGCGCGGCGAACCTTGTTCGGCCATTGTTGCCTCGGATAACGTAAGCGCCCGGAACCGTCCGAGCGACGCTGGTCACTGCGGTGACCTGTGGCGGAAGATAAGGTCAGTGATGGCATACTGTCCAGCCCGTTTGTTAACAAATTTTTCCAAGGAAAATGGTTGATGGAATTCACCAGCGGCTTCTTGCTGAGCCTTTCGCTGTGCCTGGATATCGGCGTGGCCAACATCGCAATGATCACATTGGCGATGCAGCGCGGTTACTTTCAAGGCTTCGCGCTGGGCCTCGGCACCTGCGTCGGCGACCTGATTTACGCGGTGCTGGCGCTGGCCGGGATGACGGTTCTGCTGCAATACGAAAGCGTGCGTTGGGTGCTGTGGATCGGCGGTTCGGCGCTGCTGATCTACTTTGCGGCGAAAATGATTTACTCGGCGATCCATCACGAAGCGCTGCTGGCCGAGACGGCGGAGGTGGGGCAGAACTCCCATCGCAAGGAATTCTTTCGTGGGATTTTTCTCGCCATGTCGTCGCCGAGCGCGATTCTTTGGTTCGCTGCGGTGGGCGGCACGCTGATCGCCCGCTCCGGTGGTGGTGGCCCGGTGAGTTCGGCGCTGTTCCTCGGTGGTTTCCTCTGCGCCGGGCTGCTCTGGTCGGCCGGTTTGTGCTTTGCTGCCAGCCACGGTGGCAAGCTGCTGGGCGACAGGCTTTTGCGCTATTCCTACATGGCATCTGCAGCGATCTTCTGCTATTTCGCAGTCTACGTGATCGTATCCGGCTACAACGAATTCGTCGGTTCCGGTGCCGTCGAGCAGTTGCATTCGCTGTAACCGTGCGAAACGGGTTTGGCTTTCTATACTCCCAGCCGAACCCCTTTTTTGTGCCAGGAGTCGAGTCATGGATGAGCAAACACGCGTCGAAGTGGCTGAACCTCGCTTCGAACATGGACACTTCCTGCTGATTGCAGGATTTGGCGATCGATTTACCCAAGACACCGCCAAGGACATCCCGGCGCTGTGGGAGAAATTCCTGCCGCACCTGGGACGAATTCCCGGGCAAAAAGGCGAAGTGACCTACGGCGTCTGCTGCAATTTCGACGGCAAGGGCGGCTTCGATTACATCGCCGGCGTGGAAATCACCAAGCTCGACGAACTGCCGCAGGACGTCTATCGCTGGGTCGAAGTGCTGCCCCGTCAATACGCGGTGTTCGAACACAAAGGGCCGCTCGATCAGTTGCCGCAAACCCTGCAATACATCTACAAAACCTGGTTGCCGACCTCTCACTACGTCGAGCTGAATGCCCCGGAACTGGAGCGTTACAGCGCCGATTTCAACCCGCGCCTGCATACTGGCAAACTGGAAATCTGCGTGCCGGTCGATACCAAGGCCTGAGCCCACAGGGATGAGGCGGATCACTGATCCGCCTCATGCGTTTGCGCCGTGTGCGGATCGATATGCCCCCGCGATTCCTTTATGCTTTCGGCACTTTCTTCTGCTGATTTCCGAGCCGCCATGAACACCGTCATCCGCAACGTCACCGCCGCCGACCTGGATCGCTGCTACGCCATCGAAACCGTTGCTTACGAAGGCGACGAAGCCGCCACCCGCGAGAAAATCGCCACGCGTATCGCCACCTGGCCGGAAGGCTTTGTCGTGGCGGAAGTGGATGGCGTGGTGGCGGGTTTCGTCAATTCGGGCGCGGCGTTTGATGTGCAGATGTCGGATGAGGCATTCAAAGAGTTGATCGGCCATGACCCGAAAGGGCCGAACGTGGTGATCATGTCGGTGGTGGTGCACCCGGATTATCAGGGGCAAGGGTTGGCGAAGCGCTTGATGGCTGAGTTTATCGAGCGTATGCGCGGGATGGACAAGGCGACGATTCATTTGATGTGCAAGGAAAAGCATATTCCGCTGTACGCCGGGTTTGGCTTTGCCTACATCAAACCGTCGGAGTCGGATCACGGCGGCATGGCGTGGCACGAGATGATCCTGACTCTCTGATTCAACCCCGATCAAAACCTGTAGGAGTGAGCCTGCTCGCGATAGCGGAGTGTCAGACAACATCGATTTAACTGACACACCGCTATCGCGAGCAGGCTCAATCCTACAGGGGACCGTGTTGAGCCAGTAAAGCGTGTCGCTCACATATTTTGGCGCCTCGCGCTCGTAGCTGTCGGCGTCGATCAGCCCGTCGTTAGAAACGTTCGTTGCTTTCTACTCCCTACAAAGAATGCTCTGGACTGCTGTCACCGCTTTATCGAGAACGGCTTCCTCACTTAGGTCGGTTGTATCGATTCTTATCCAGTTCATCAGACCGCAGCGCTCATAACTGGATCTAACTCGATTCTGATAGTCAATGAAGCCCTTCTGGGGATCTGCATTGGCGCCGTCATAGGCCCCACTCTCGCTAAGGCGAAATGATCCTTTTCGCTGTGCTGCCAGTGCCGGATCAACATCTAAAAAAATTATGAAGTCAGGTTTTCTAATTGTTGAGAACATTGTCAACGCATCCTCAGCCAGATCAGTACTTTTGAGCAAGAAGCGCGCCAGGTATTTATAATGCCAACCATCGGCGATGCAACTTGCGCCAGAATTGATTAAAGGTTTTATAGCCGCGTGATCTGTGGCGTGAAACCACGCAGTTATGAGGCTCATCCAGTGTTTGTCACCTAATTGTTCCAGGGGAGCATTGTCCGGATAATCCCATAAGACTTCACGTAGCCGAGACATATGAAACTCTGTATAGCCTGTAGGCACTGGAGGGCGGTTTTTGTCTATATAGTGCAGTGCAGAATGGGATTCAAGAATTCTGTCATATGTCGCTCGCGCAACCGTTGATTTTCCTGCACCATCGGTACCTTCGAATGCAATAAATAGTCCTTTGCCCAAAGAATGATTCATGCAAAACCTCCTAAGTACGCTTCAGTATCTAAAGAGTTTCTTCCACTTCCTTCTATTAACGGTCTAAAGCCTTCTCTATGATAAATTTCTGACATTTTTTTACCGAGTGTGCTTAGAAAGTCAACGGAAGGACGCGCTTTTGTAGAGTAGTATGAGCCCGCATCGGGGTGGAATACTGCAACCGCGGGCACCACTCCCATATTTCCGAAATATTCGATTCCTTCAATGATTGACTCTAAAGGTTCCATGCCTGCCACAAAGCCTGCGTATACATTTCCGCGACCAAGAACTTCGACAGCGGCTTCAAACGCAGATAGGAAGCGTGCTCTTGTGTAATCCTGTGATTTTCCAGGGCAAACTTCAGAAAACAAATCTGCATTGAATACTTCCAGGCTCATGGATAAATTATTGCCCAGTCCTTTGAATCGTTCGAATAGCCGGAAATCTTTGGGTGGCATCGTAATTAAGTGGTATTCGAGTTTGCTTGCAGTATTTCTCTCTTTAACTCGCTCCATTAAGTCTAAATGCATTGAGTAGCCTTTATCATAGTCCCGGATCGTGCCGCCATTAAACAGTACTCTCTTGTAACGTCCACTCTCGATCTCAGTGGCTATCTCTACTGCTTCTCCTGCCAAATCTCCTTTGATACGCATTTTGTGATCGGAAAGGTTTTCTCTGGCAGCGCCCAGAGAGCAGAATTTGCACTCTCTGCCATTATTGAAGTAGTAACAGTGGCCAGGTGAGAATACTCCGAGAGTGGAGTTACCATAGACGGTTAAATGTGTTTCGAATAACTCGCCGTTACTTAAATGTTTTCCATAAGCTGTCGGTCTAGTGGGGAACGTGATTTTTATAATTTTACTTCCATGCCTTAATGCAGGATTTCCTTGTGCTAAGACGACTTGGTACGCTGAATTAGGGTTATAATTAGCGGCTGCGATGATTTGTCCATCTAGAATTATTTCCTGCGGTGTGTGCGTGTTTGGTTCAAGTATTACACTGTCACCTGTACCATATGCTCGTCTTTTTTCAATGTGAGTCGATTGATTCTGAAAGTAATCTAGGAATTCTTTAGAGAAATTAACACCATTAGACAATAATTCAAGTTTTAGGGCGACTGTTTCGAATAGCATGATTCGTCTCCAGTTCAGTATGTTATAAAAGTAATCGTATAAGTTCTTTCGTGGATAGGGCTATTAACGTTCCGGTGTCCGATAGCGATGTTTGTGAAGGGGGGAGGCTGTTTCTGATACCACCTTTGTCGTCGAATAATACGCCACCCGCCTCTCTGAGTATCAACTCTGCTGCGGCAATATCACAACTCCGTTCGTGTCCGGGTGCGCCTACGTCAATAAAAGCATCAAGTACCCCGGCAGCAATAAGACAGATTTCCAATGAGGAACAGGAGTAAATTCGAACCTTCGCCGCGGACAGTATATTATTTTTTCAATTCTGGATCTCTCCTGAACGTCTTTGGGGCGATGTAAAGAAACTCTCATATCTGTTAGAGAGTGGGTGGTGCGTGTTTTAAGTCTTTTAACAATTATCGAGGATTGCAGATACGCTCCCTCGTTTAATGCTGCCGTGTACACCAAATCTCTTGATATGTCATACACCCATCCAAATATATATGCGCCTTCGTGATAAAGCGCCACACTTGATGTGTAGCCGGGGAAGCCAAGGACTGCGTTGTGCGTAGCGTCTAATGGGTCAATAAGAAGTGAGAACTCTTCGCTTTCATCGGAGCTGCTGAAGTTGTCAGTTTCTTCTGAGTATATTGTGATCTTGAAACTGATATTTGAAAGGCATTCAAATAATATAGATTGGCAATCTAAGTCTGATTGTGTTTGGGCGTTTATCCACTTGTCTTGTGGTATGTCGTAGTCAGGTAAGCATACGAGCGTTCCAGCCCAATAACGACGTAGTTGCTTCCTGGCCTTGTAGAGACATTCTTCCAGTTCAGAAACGTGTTCATCTCTGAATAGAGCTCTCATGTTGATTTCTCGGATATGAGTTGTGTGTGCCAGGTTTCTCTGTTTAGGCGTGATGCGTAGAGTCTCACTTCAAATAGTTTTCCTCCGTAAACGGCGTAATCCGCGCTCATGAATGCGCTAAATGTTTTCGGGAACAATGCGAGAGTTCTAACCTCGGCTTTATAACCGATTTTTTTTCTAATCATATTCCCAGCTTGCCTGAGGCTACCGCCTGTATATGACTTGTCTATAATCAACCAAGGCTCATTTGTTATTTCTTTGTGAGGGAAAATATCCAAAAACTCACTATCGCGCGTCAGTAAATTTGCATCGTTTTGTCGATGAATTTCTGAAAAGAATATCTTTTCATCTCCAGTTGTCGCGAGATAACCTAGAGCAATAGGTAGTCCGGCTGATAATAAAAATAGTTTGTTCTTGGATAGTGTTTTGATCTTATGCCAGATTGGATGGTCTTCGTAAATATATCGGGTGTTCAACGTAATGCAGCTGTCCCAATGCTCATGTGATATGTAGGCACTATAAAATGCGCAGAAGCGGTTGTGAAAGTTAATGGTGTTATCATTGGTATCTGTAAGTAATCTGTTTTTCGATATACCACGCTTTGTTGATTGGGTGTGTGAGGGTCTTTTCTGTTTCATAAATTTCGATAGGATTTTTTCGATTAACTCATTTTTAAAATCGAGGAGCTTTTTCTTGCTTGGCCCAGAAATAGCTATTTCCGGTGATAGGCCATCGCCTAATATTTTGCGCATGCCTTCAAATTTTGCTTGATTAATGGCTGAGTTGATTTGATACCAGGTTTTCACTATTTGTAAATCAGACATGTAGTTAAAAATCGGCTCAAGATTGCTCAAGTCACATATCATTACCTCTGGGTGGCGTAGTTCGAATAGAGCACGTTGAAGATGACATCCATTAAGTAATGCGTTGCGGTAGGCGTAATAGTCGGTCGTTTGCAATCCACTCAATGTTCGCCAGGCATGATGCTCGCTGATTATCGTTGTCAAAGTTGACTGCTGATGTTTTGTGTTGATAAATGAGGAGGTCTGTCTCATTGGTCGATTCTCGCAAAACTAATTAGAAAAGGTCAGCGCTGTTTTATTCCGTGTAGGTTCTCTTCAATGTAGAGGGTTTTAGATGCGTATTTTAATGTGCACCTTAATCTCCAGAGTAAAAGCAGCATTAAAGTAAATGAGCATAGTACTAATGCCAGGAATATTGAGTGCACGTTGTTCTCGTAGAGTAATAATAGGGTTGCTGAAGAAAGCACACCAAAAATGTTTAGTGTCAGTATTGTCATTATTGTGGGTATCCAAAAGTCGTTCATGCTTCTCAAAGTCAATCTGGCGACAACGAAGATGAACTCAAATACTAAAAAGGGTATTGAGATAATGATGTTGTTTTCTATGAGAACCCTCGTCGCTGTGTCGGATGTGTAGATTAGAGCGATACTTTCACTAAAGTAATAAAAAGACACTAGGATGGGTGACAGTACGAGTAATCCGAGTCCGATAGACAATAGAAACGTTTTTGAGATTGCTTGGATATTCTTCGTGATGTAATGGCGTGCTGTAATTATTCCTGCGGCATTTCCTATTCCTATAGAGATCATATATATGATACTGGCTGCATGGATAGAAGCTTGGTATGCAGAAAGGCTGATGTCATTTATGTGTTTCGATATCAGGGAAAGTAAAAAGAAAAGGAGGCTTTCGCTGCCGAAGCACAGTGCCATAGGGAAGCCGTTAATTGTGTACTTTATATAATCATCTCTTGATATAACGAGGCGGGGAGAGCTTTTAAAGAGTCTGTTTGTTGTTGTTCTGAAAAAGATCAGCGCTGCACATGAGAACACATAACGCAGGCAAACGTATGTGATGATGAAATCGTATAGATTTATACTTGACTCTATGTTCATGAGTGCAAAACATGTCAGTGCGAGTGCGCTATTCAATAGCCATGTGTAAGTGAGTTCGTATTGCGTTTTTCTGATGCCATTATAGACGTTGAAAATGGTGGTTTGTAGGAAAACGGCAGGCAGCGAAATCGAAAGTGTTAAAAGTACTTTGAAGTCTTCCACATTGTTCGGGTCGGTATCAAGTTCTAAAAAAATTCTACCTGCTAGAAATATCGTGACCGGAACTGAATAACCCATAAAAAATTGCAAGATTAAATGATGTGGTTATTTCGGAGTTTATGCTGGTGGTGCTTAAGTTGTTTGCGCCTGCAACGGTTACTAATGTTTTTGAAAAGAAACCGATCCCGACAACGGTCAAAAAAGATATTGAAGCCAAAGCGAATGATGCTGCACTCAGAGAGTCGACAATGTGATGGCCGATAAATGAGAAGAAAATCAGTGACCCTATCATATCTCCCAATCTTGAAAGCATCAGCGGTACAGATAATTTAAGTACTTCCATAGTATGGATCGCTTGTGGCGTTTCGGGAGGGGATTAGTCCCATTCTTTTAGTAATGTCGTTAGTGGAGGAGTCTGGGAAGCAGCAAAATACTTTTTCCTAAAGTAGTACTCGCACACAGATGTTTTATGTTCGGTTTGCTTGCGTTCATTGAATTCATTATCAAGAGCGGCAAGGGAGGTTTCTGTCGTTGGATATATATCTATTGTTTTTAGAAGACCTTCAATCGCGAGGAATACCAAGTCCATGTAGTCCAAAATCTCTTGGATGTAAGATCTGCATTCTGTTTCCGTAGTTGCTCCTTGCCTGGCTAAATCGAAAAACTTATTTTTGATGGCGTCGAACCCTTCAATCCGATACATATTTGAATATATCCACTTGTAATGCTTGTTCGAGGTGCCAGTGAGGTAGGTGAAGCTCATGGATGTTTTTAGCATCATGTCCCTGGCTATCTCGCAGCCCATCCATAGATTTCCTGACTGCCAGCAGCCTTGAATATCCTGAAATGCGTAAAAAACTGGAAGCTTTTCCCGATGTGCAATGTAGATATGTTTTTTCAGGGGGATTTGTGCTCTTATTGAATCAAATTTTTCTTCGTTGGTAATTGCATGTCCAATAATAGAGCGGTGAACGATGTTGTTCTCTGTATTTGTGAGTACAGGGTTATATAGAAATCGCTGGTCCGAAATCACTTCGTCAAAAGCTTTGTTGATTTTTTTATATATATCTTCAATTTCTGAGAAAGTGATGTAGTCGGCGTCGATGTGGATGCTCGTATCACCGTAGAAGTCGGTTGTGTTGTGAACTTTTTCGTTCTTTGTAATATGGCGATAATCCTCGTCAGTGACAAACGCGTGTTCGATATCTTTAATGTTGCAAGCTTTGGGACGCTCGTCGCAGAGTATAATGCAGTCAATGTCGGAGTGAATTGTTCCAATGCCCTCAATTAAAGAGCCGGAAATAATCAGGATGCTTGTCGGTTCTAAAAATGCTTTCTTTCGGAGATAGCTTTTTGGGATTGAGATTATTCCGTCCAATATGATTATTTCATCGTGCGTGATTTTAGACTTTGCGGTTTTTATCAGAAAGTCTATCATGTTGTTCTCTTTATTAAAAAACGAGTGGTGTAGTGCTTTAAGTGTTTGTTTGTTTGAGGTCGATGTTCGAATTACATAAGCTGTTGAGTAATTAATAAATTTGCTCATGGCTACAACCTAGATTGTTTGACAGTGAGGCGTCAATATCCAGGATGAAAATCAGAATTTACTTACAGGGTTTTATCTGTTTTAAACGATTTGAGACTTGTTCGTGGCATAACTCTTACAGGATGATTATTTAGTCCTGTAAGAGAACATGAGATCTTTTTCAGTAGAGGCTTTCACACACCCGCGTCGGCGCTTCCCGGTCGTAAGTTTCGGCGTCGAATTCGCCATCGTTCAGACGTTTGTGGAAGGCACCGGCAGACGGCAGGGCCGAGCGCGGCAGATGCGTTTCCGGGTTCCACGCATCCGAACGGACAAAGGCTTTCGAGCAATGAAAGAACGCCGTCTCCACCGTCACCAGCAACACCGTTTTCGCCGGTTTGTCATTCACCGCGAAGCTTTCCAACAGCTCAGGCTCAGCACTAATCACCGCCGTGCCGTTGACCCGCAACGTCTCGCCAATCCCCGGAATGATGAACAGCAGCGACACCCGCGAATCCTGCAGGACATTGCGCAAGGTATCGATGCGATTGTTGCCGGGGCGATCCGGCAGGGCCAGGGTGTTCTGATCAATGATCCGCACAAACCCCGGCGCATCCCCGCGCGGCGAATTGTCCAAACCATCGACGCCGACTGAGCTGACGATTACCAGCGGCGACACCCGCACCATTGCCTGATAATCATCATTGAGTAAGCCAATCTACTTGCGCACCGCCCGTTCATGCGGCAATCCGTAAATCGCTTCCAGCGCTTCGATCGAACCGATCATCCTTGCACCCCGATGACTTAGAAAACCAGCCCCATGCGCCGTTCGTAACCGATCCGACCCTTGTACGCTTCGCCGCTGTCGACGTAGCCATGCTTTGCATACAGCGCAATCGCCGCGTCGTTATCCGCGTCCACCGACAACTCCAGCCCTTTGATCTCCGGCCAAGCCTGACGCGCGACCTCGGGCAGCGCTTGCAGACACGCCTTGCCATAACCCTTGCCCTGCGCGCGGCGATCAACCTGCAACGCATGCAAGGTGGCGCTGTGTTCATCAGCCCAGGCCGGCAACACGGGCGGGCGCTTGAGCAGCAGAAACGCCACCGGCACTTCATCCGCCAGCAAGGCAAAACCCTTCACGCCGGGGCCGGGTTTCGACAACAAGGTGTGCAACGCACCGTGAATATCGCCGGAGAACTTGATCTGCTCGGCATGGATTTCAATCGCCTCGACTTGTTGACGCTGCAAAGCATTCAGGCTGTCGTACGGCACGAGTTGGGCTGACACGGGAATTTCCTTTTTCCTACAAAGATAAGCCTCGGATTCTAGCGATTTTGGCCTCAGTGGAAATTTTTTGTTTCGCCTGTCGATCTGCCGATCCACCAAGCGACTAAGGGTGTCTTCACAACAAAAACCACGGAGAACACCATGAGCGCACAATCCGAAATCCAGACCCTGATCAACACCTACCGCGACGCCGTGATGAAAAAGGACGTAGAGAAAGTCATGGCGCTATACGCCGACGACGTCGTCTCGTTCGACGCGATCAAGGCCCTGCAATTCAAGGGCAAACCGGCGTACCGCGAACACTGGGTCGCGTGCATGGAAATGTGCCCCGGCCCGCACATTTTCGAATTCCATAAAATCGCCATCGAAAGCGCCGACAACATCGCCTTCGCCCACTGGGTCGCCAACTGCGGCGGCACCAATGAAAAAGGCGAAACCCAGAGCTGCTGGATGCGCGTCACTGCGTGCTATCGGCAGGTCGGCGGGGCGTGGAAAATCGCTCACGAACACTGGTCGGCGCCGTTCGATCCGATGAGCGGCGCGACCCTGTTCGATGTGCAACCCTGATCTTCAGCCATAGTTGATCCGTCCGCTTCAGGAGAACGCCATGAAGTATTTATGCTTGGTCTACAGCGATGAACGCTTGCTGCATTCATCGCCAGACAGCCCGGAAGACGCCGAATGCTGGGCCTACGCCGAGTCGATTCAGGGCAGCGGGCGAATGGTCGCCGCCGAGGCTTTGGAGTCAGTGCAGACCGCCACCACGGTGCGTATGCGCAACGGCAAACTGTCGATCACCGATGGCCCGTTCGCGGAAACCAAGGAGCAATTGGCCGGTTTCTACCTGATCGACGCCAAGGATCTCAACGAAGCGATTCAGGTCGCCGGCAACATTCCGGCGGCGCGGGTCGGCAGCGTTGAAGTGCGCCCGGTGCGGCAGTTGAATGTCTGAGGTTCGGGCGCGAGTCGAGCAGGTCTATCGCGAAGACTCGCGGCGGATTCTGGCGACGCTGATTCGCCTGCTGGGTGATTTCGACCTCGCCGAAGAAGCCTTGCACGAGGCGTTCTTCGTCGCCGTCGAACGCTGGCAGCGCGACGGCGTGCCGGAAAATCCGCGCACCTGGCTGGTCTCGACCGGGCGCTTCAAGGCGATTGACGTATTGCGCCGCCGCGCCCGGTTCAAGGCCTCGCAGCCGATGTTGCTGGCGCAACTAGAAGAACTCGAACAGGCAGACTGGAGTGGCGAAGACGTGGAAGACGATCGCCTGCGGCTGATCTTCACCTGTTGTCACCCGGCGCTGGCGGCGGATGCGCAAGTGCCGCTGACCTTGCGCGAAGTCTGCGACCTGACCACCGAAGAAATCGCCCGCGCGTTTCTCTGGCACCGGCGGCGATTGCCCAACGCATCGTGCGGGCGAAAGCCAAGATCCGTGACGCGAAAATCCCTTATCAGGTGCCGAGCCTGAGTGAATTGCCCGAGCGCCTCGACAGCGTGTTGCGGGTAATTTATCTGGTGTTCAACGAAGGTTATTCGGCGTCGGTCGGCACTGAACTGACCCGCGAAGATCTGACGCGTGAGGCGATCAGGTTGGGGCGGTTGTTGATGGAATTGCTGCCGGAGCCGGAAGTAATGGGGCTGCTGGCGATGATGCTGTTGCACGAATCACGACGCTCGGCGCGCACGTCGCCGAGTGGTGAACTGGTGCTGCTGGATGATCAGGATCGCGCGTTGTGGGATGCCGGGTTGATTGCTGAAGGTTGCGCGCTGGTCGAGCGCGCGCTGACCACGCGACGGTTTGGGCCGTATTGTTTGCAGGCAGCGATTGCGGCGGTGCATGCCGAGGCGCCGACGGCGGCTCAGACGGATTGGGAGCAGATCGTTGGTTTGTATGACGTGCTGTTGCGGGCGGTGCCTTCGCCGGTGATTGAGTTGAATCGAGCGGTGGCGGTAGCGAAGCGGGATGGGGTGTTGGCGGGGTTGCAGTTGATTGAAGGGATTTTGGCGCGGGGCGAGTTGCAGGATTATCACTTGGCGCATTCGGCGCGGGCGGAGTTTTGTCGGCAGTTGGGGCGGGTGGAAGAGGCGCGGGAGGCGTATTTGCGGGCGCTTGAGTTGACGCGGCAGGAGCCGGAGCGGCGGTTTATCGAGGGGCGGCTTTTGGCGTTGAAATTGCCCTCACCCTAGCCCTCTCCCGGAGGGAGAGGGGACTGATTGGGGGATGCTGTAGAAGTACACCGACCTGAAAAATCAACGGTGAATCCATAATCGACTCGAAATTTCAGGTCGATGTACGACGCAAGACACCGCGGTCGGCCCCCTCTCCCGGAGGGAGAGGGGACTGATTGGGGGATGCTGTAGAAGTACATCGACCTGAAAAAACAACGGTGAATCCATAATCGACTCGAAATTTCAGGTCGATGTAAACCGCAAGACACCGCGGTCGGCCCCCTCTCCCTCTGGGAGAGGGTTGGGGTGAGGGGCTTTTGACCTAGGCCTGATCGGCCGCGCCGCTATTCCAACATCTTGTTCAACAACCAGCTCCCCGCCGGCCCCGGCGGATACAGCCGCGACCACAGTGCATCGACAAACACCGGTTTAGGCCAGCCGCGCACCTTCAACTCCACCAGCAAATCATTGCCAAACCGCTGCGCCAGCCAACGCGGCAACGGCGCCCAGCCAAAACCCTTTTCGGCCATTTCCAGCAACATCAAATAACTCGGCGCCGACCACACCCGGCCTTTGCCACGACTGTCGTACGGATTAACGATGGTCGCCAGGCGCAGCTCGCGATGCAGTTCCAAGGTGTGCTGATCAACGTGATCAAGCGTCGCCAACGGATGATCGCGATTGACGAACAGAGCGATTTCCGTGCGTTCGGCCACGGTCGAGGTCACCAGATCTGGCGGGTAGTTTTCCTGCATCTCTGCGAAGGCCAGATGTGCGCGACCGCGTTGCACCAGTTCGATCAAGTCCTCGCATTCGGCGATCAGACATTCCAGCTCCAGATCCGGATAACGCTGCTCAAACCCAACCAGCGCCGCTTCAAAACGATAGGACTGATACGTGTCGGAAATCGCCACGGTCAGTTTCGGCTCGACACCCTGGGACAACTGCCGCGCGGTCATCTCCAGACGACTGGTCGCCGCCAGAATCGCCTCCGCTCGTTGCAACATCACATGGCCCGCGGGGGTGAGCGTCGGTTTACGGCTGCTGCGATCGAACAGCACCAGATCCAGATCGATCTCAAGGCTGGCCACCGCCGCGCTGATGGTCGACTGGCTGCGCCCGAGTTTGCGCGCCGCCGCCGAAAACGAACCTTGAGTCGCCGCTTGAACAAACGCCAACAGCACTTCTTGCGAGGCCATGAACTATCGCCTTGATCGATGGTTATTGGTTATAAAGTATCGGTGTGAGGGTAGATCATGGCAACCATCTTCACTCAAGGAGTCAGGCAATGACTGCCCCTAAATCCATCACTGAACGTATTTTCCAGGCCGTTGGTTTCGAACTGCTGGCCATTCTGATCTGCACGCCGCTGCTGGCGTGGTTGATGAAAAAACCGATGCTTGAAATGGGCGCGGTGACGGTGTTGATCGCGATGCTGGCGCTGGGCTGGAACGTGGTGTTCAACCGCTACTTCGACCGGGTGCTGGCGCGGATGAATGTTGCGCACAACGCCTGGGTGCGTGTGGTGCATGCGCTGCTGTTCGAGGGTGGTTTGATCGTGATGGGCGTGCCGCTGATTGCGTGGTGGTTGTCGGTAAGTTTGTGGCAGGCGTTTTTGCTGGATATCGGCGTGCTGCTGTTCTTCCTGCCGTACACCTATGTTTATCACTGGGCGTACGACGTGCTGCGCGAACGCTTCATGACCCGTGGTGTTTGTGAGGGTTAACCAAAACCTGTGGCGAGGGGATTTATCCCCGTTGGCCTGCGCAGCAGGCCCATCTTTTCTGGATCAAAAGAGGGGGCGCTGCGCACCCCAACGGGGATAAATCCCCTCGCCACAATGGATGGGTGTCAGGTTTAGAGGAACATCCCGCCGGAGGCTTCAACCCGCTGCCCATTGATCCATTGCGCACCCGGCGACAGCAACAACGCCAGCGCCCCGCCAATATCATCCGGCTGACCGGCGCGTCCTAGTGCAGTGTTTTCCGCGACCATCGCATTCACCGCCGAATTATCGCGAACCGTCCCGCCACCAAAGTCAGTTTCAATCGCGCCTGGCGCCAACGTGTTCACAGCAATCTGCCGCGCGCCCAGCTCTTTCGCCTGATAACGAGTCAGCACTTCAATCGCGCCTTTCATCGCCGCATAAGCACTGGCGCCCGGGATGGTGAAACGCGCGAGGCCGCTGGAGATATTGATGATGCGTCCGCCGTCGTTAATCAGCGGCAAGAGCTGCTGAGTCAGGAAGAACGGCCCTTTGAAATGCACGTTCATCAGCATGTCGAATTGCTCAACCGTGGTCTCGGCGAAACTCACGTGCAAACCGACACCGGCGTTGTTGATCAGGAAATCAAAACGCTCGCGTTCAAATTGTTCGCGCAGCGTTTGCTCAACCTTCGCCCCGAACCCGGCAAAGCTGTCACTGCGACCGACGTCCAGTTGCAGCATCACCGCTTTGGCGCCGAGTTTTTCCACTTCGACGACCAGCGCCTGCGCTTCATCCGCGCGGCTGTGGTAAGTGCCGATGATGTCGACACCTTGGGCGGCGAGGTGCAGGGCGGCGTTTTTGCCGAGGCCACGACTGGCGCCGGTGATCAATGCGATTTTGCGGTTCATGGGACTTCCTCGGTTGTGATGAGTGGTGATGGGCTCAGTTTATTTGTCCGCTGATAGGTGATAAACAGACTGAAATCGGAATCACTGATCGGCTCAGCCGAACAATCGTCAGGTGTTCACATGAACAAACTGGAATTGCTGCGCACCTTCGTCCGGGTCAGCGAACTGTCGAGTTTTACCCTCGCCGGCGAGAGCCTTGGCCTGCCGCGCTCTACCGTGTCCGAACATGTGCAGGCACTCGAAACACTGGTCGGCACGCGTCTATTGCAGCGCACCACGCGCAAAGTGCAGGCGACGCAAGACGGACTGGTGCTGTACGAACGCAGCAAGGATCTGCTTTCGCACATGGATGAGATTGAAGGGTTGTTCCGTCAGGACGAGGCTTCGCTGACCGGGCGCATTCGTGTCGACATGCCGAACATTCTGTCGCGACGTCTGGTCATGCCGCTGTTGCCTGAGTTCATGGATCGTCACCCAAATCTGGAACTGGAAATCAGCAGCACTGACCGCCGCGTCGATCTGCTCAGCGAGGGTTTTGATTGCGTAGTGCGCATTGGCGCGCAGCCGGATCAATCGGTGGTCGCGCGGCATTTGGGCGATTTTTCGATGATCAACTGCGCGAGCCCGGCTTACCTTGAACGCTATGGTGTGCCGCAGACGCTGGAGGATCTGGCGCAGCATCGGCTGGTGCATTACGTCGGCGTATTGGGTTCGCGTTCGGAAGGGTTTGTGTACGAGGAGGGTGGTGAGGTTAAGCGTTTGCCGATGGCGGGCAGTGTGACGGTTAACAGCACGGATGCTTATGAGTCGGCGTGTCTGGGCGGGTTCGGTTTGACCCAAGTGCCGCGCTCGGGCATGAAACCGCATTTGGATAACGGCGAACTGCTGGCGGTGTTGCCGCAGTTCACGGCGCCGTCGATGGCGATTTCGTTGTTGTATGCCCGGCAGCGACATTTGCCGTTGCGCGTGCGGGTATTTATGGATTGGCTCGGCGATGTGATCCGCTCAACCCTCTAAAAAACACCAAAAATCAAATGTGGGAGCGGGCTTGCTCGCGAAAGCGGTGGGTCAGTCAATCGTGTATTGGCTGACACGGCCTCTTCGCGAGCAAGCCCGCTCCCACAGGTGAGTTGTGGTGATTAGAAGATCTGGGTAAACAGCCAGTAGAGGCTGCCCGACAGCAGGATCGCCGCCGGCAACGTCAGCACCCACGCCATCAGCAAATTGCGGATGGTTGCTCATCTGCAATCCACCGCCATTGGCAACCATCGTCCCCGCCACGCCCGACGACAACACATGCGTCGTCGACACCGGCAAACCGAACATATCCGCCGCGCCAATGGTCAGCATCGCCACGGTTTCCGCCGACGCACCCTGCGCATACGTCAGGTGGGTCTTGCCGATTTTCTCGCCCACCGTCACCACAATCCGCTTCCAGCCAACCATGGTGCCAAGCCCCAGTGCGATGGCCACGGCGATCTTCACCCACAGCGGAATAAACCGCGTGGCGTTGTCGATCTGTTGCTTGAACAGTTGCAGTTTGCTGCTGGTGTCGGCGTCGAAATTGCCGACCTTGTTCTTGTCCATCAGGCGAATACTTTCGCTGGCCAAGTACATGTCGTTACGCACGTTGCCCATCGCTTCGGCCGGAACTTTTGCCAGCGAACCGTAGCCCCGGACTTCTTCGCCAATGTGCCCGGTGAGGGCGGCGAGGGCGGGGATCAGTTGCGGCGTGGCTTCCTTGCTGCGCACGTAATCGGAAAGGATCGGGCGCGGATCGGCCGGCGCCGGCTGCGGTGCACTTTTCACCAGCGCTTGCTGGGTGACTTGCGCCACAGCGGCGAACTGCAGCGATTGTTCTTCGGGCATAGTGCGGTTCAAGGCGTACGCCATCGGCAGCGTGCCGACCAGAATCAACATGATCAGGCCCATACCTTTCTGGCCGTCGTTGGAGCCGTGAGCGAAGGACACGCCGGTGCACGTGGCGATCAGCAAACCGCGAATCCACCAGGGCGGCGGCGCGTTGCCTTCCGGTGCCTTGTACAGCGAACGATTCTTCACGAACGCCCGCAGCGCCAGCAGCAACAGCGCGGCACAACCGAAACCCACCAGCGGCGACAGCAGCAGCGCGTAACCGATCTTGGTCGCCTGCGCCCAATCGACACCGCTGGTGCCGTCGCGGCCATGCATCAAGGCATTGGCCACGCCGACGCCGATGATCGAACCGATCAGCGTGTGCGACGAAGACGCCGGCAAACCCAGCCACCAAGTGCCGAGGTTCCACAGGATCGCGGCGATCAGCAGCGCGAAAATCATCGCGAAACCGGCCGACGAGCCGACCTGCAAAATCAACTCTACCGGCAGCAACGCGATGATGCCGAACGCCACCGCGCCGCTCGAAAGCAGCACACCGAGAAAGTTGAAAAACCCCGACCAGACCACCGCGACATTCGGCGGCAGCGAGTGGGTATAAATCACTGTCGCGACGGCGTTGGCGGTGTCATGGAAACCGTTGACGAACTCGAAACCCAGCGCAATCAGCAGCGCCACGCCGAGCAGCAGAAACGGCGTCCACGTGGTAACGACCGTGCCGAGTTCGTGCATGTCGTGCATCAGGCTGTAGGCGGTGAACAGCATGCCCATCGCCAGCACGGCAAAAAAAATCACGTAGGTGAACGGGCTGGTTTTCTTGTCGAGGGCGGGCCTGCCGCTGGGGGCGGATGTGTGGCTGGCGGTCAGGGAGGGAGTAGCCATGAGCGGACAATCCTCAGCGAGGGAAGGAATGTCGCTCATGATCATTGCGGAATGTTACAGAGAGACTGCGGCAGATCAGTGTTTGGATGAATAGCCTGACCATTGATCTGTTGAGTCCATCCCTGAACTCTGGGGAGAGCTTTTGTGGCGAGGGGATTTATCCCCGTTGGGTTGCGAAGCAGCCCCAAAACCATTCACCTCGGTGTATCAGCTCAACCGCGATCACCGGATTTACGACTGCTGCGCAGCCGAACGGGGATAAATCCCCTCGCCACAGGATCTTTGTCATCTCGATAGATCTCTGCAGCGACAATAGATCTGTGGTGCGCAAGGGTCAGTAATCACCTCTTTTACGAAACGCCCACCTTCCGGCAATCACGGTAAACGTCGCCACCAGCGCCACCAATATCCAGAACCCTTCCGGATCCTGCGACAGTGGCACCCCGCCCACATTCATCCCGAAAAAACCGGCAATGATGTTGATCGGCAGCGCCAGCACCGTCACCACGGTCAGGGTAAACAGCGTGCGGTTGCTCTGTTCGTTGAGGTTGGCGGCGATCTCTTCCTGGAGCAATTTGATCCGCTCACCCAGCGCCGTGAGGTCGTTAATAATCAACGCAAACTCCTCAGTGGATTTGCGCAGTTCCTTGACGTCCTCCTTCTGCAACCACGGCGGCGGCCGATTGAGCAGGCGCAACAGCGAACCCGGTTCCAGCGCCAACAGCCGTTGCAGCCGCACCAGCACCCGTCGATTGGCACCCAGTTCGGCACGGTTGGTCGATAGCTTTGAGGAGAGCAATTCATCCTCGACCTGATCCACACTCATGCTGGTTTTGCGCACGATTTGCGTCAGCACCTCACCCTGATCCCGCAGTAAATGCACGAGCAATTCCGACGGTGAACGAAAGCGCTCGCCAGCCTTCACCGACGAACGCAATTTATCCACCGAGTGCAGCGGTTGCAGGCGCGCGCTGACGATCAATTTGCTGCGCACGCAGACCCACAATGTCGACACGTCCGACGACACCATGCTGCTGAGGTTGAACACCACATCGTTGACCACCGCCAGCAACGCCGAGTCGACATGCTCGATGCGCGTCGAGCGCGAGCCTTCATGCAGCGCCTCGAAAAACTCTTCAGGCAATTGCAGATGACTCTTCATCCAGCGCTCGCACGCGGCGTGCGCCAAATTCAGGTGCAGCCAGAGAAATTCGCCGCTGTCGCTGTTGTCCTGCAAACAGCGTAATGCCGTCGCCGAATCCACTTCGCGACCACGTTCGCCGGGCAGAAAACGAAAACCGTAGAGCAGGCCAAACAGATCGGGATCGCGATGACTGATGTCGAGGCTGTGGTTCATGGAGGCTCGCTGCGAGGAGGGCGTCTGGCGTGGGGTTTACAGATTCACCTGCTCGGCATCTTCGCAATCGTGCGTGACGGTTTTGTGACCGCTCGATGACGGGGTGACATGTACCGATTTCGATACCGTGTGGGTACACAGTCGATCTCAATTCAACGCGGCTCTGGTCGATGACCGCTTATCTATCACCGGTATTGGAGTATTTCCATGGTCAGCATCAGCTCTGTTTCGATCAATCAGACTGTCACTACGTCCACCAGTAAAACCACGATCAACGACGTTGGCGACGACACGTCCACCGCCGCGACGGCGACTGCGAGTGCATCCGGCGATGCGCCGAAAGCGGCGGGCGGCGCGGCACCGGCGGGGGATAGCAGTTCCAGCAGCAGTGAAGAATCGGATTCGGTGAAGGAACTGCGCAAGCAGATCGCGGAGTTGCAAAAGCAATTGCAGCAACAGCAACAGGCGCTGCAAGCGGCGCAGGCGAAGCAGGAAAGCGCGGACGCGAAAGCGGCGGATGTGGCGGCGGCGCAGGCGCAGATCACCACGACGTCGGCTTCTTTGCAGACGGCTACGGCGTCGTTGTTGCAGGCATTGCAGGATTCGGGGTCGAGTACGTCGGGGGCGTTGGTCAGTACTTCGGCGTGATGGCTTTTCCCCTCACCCTAACCCTCTCCCGGGGAGAGGGGACTGACCGAGGTGTTCTTTTAAGGTTCACCGACCTGAGATTTCGAGCCGTACTTTGACTTTGAAAAGCTCACGATTTGCTCCCTTTCCCCCTCGCCCCCTTGGGGGAGAGGGCTGGGGTGAGGGGGTAAAATCCCACCGTCGACAAATCTCTCAGACCAAACACAAAAAAGCCGCACGATCTTTCAATCGTGCGGCTTTCGCTAGTGCGCTGTATCAGTGGTCTTGCTTGTTGCTCAGCACTTTACCGGTAGTGGCGTCGAAGTCGACATCCCACTCAGTGCCATCGGCCAGTTTCAGTTCAACTTCATACTCATAACCATTGAAGTGGTTATCGAGATCGGTGTCGGTGATGGTCGCACCCGGGTGCAGTTTCAACGCTTCGGCGTTCATCGATTCCAGCGACTTGATCTTGCCTTCCTTCACCAACTGAGGGATCTGGTCGACGCGAACATCAGCTTGGGCCAGGCCAGCAGTCAGGGTCAGAGCAGCGGCAGTAAACAGGGCAGTCAAAGTTTTCATCGGTTCAATCCTTTAGTGGTGTGTCTAATTGGGTGAGCTGTTTAAGTGAGTTCAGGTTAACCAGCGCAACTTAATTCACCCTTAAAAACTAGCACCGCCAACAAACTGCTCTTACAGGAGCGAGCCTGCTCGCGATGCAGCCAACTCGATCGCCGCTCAATAACCGTTGTTCTTCAACACCTGATCAACACTGCCGGCCGCCGGACGCTTATAGAACTTCAACAGTTCGCTGGCGCGGTTGGTGAAGATGCCGTCGACACCGGCTGCCATCACTTTCTCGAAATCCACCGGCTCATCGACGGTGTAAACGTGAACGAGCATGCCTTGATCGTGGGTGTATTTATTCATCCACGGTTGCACCAGATCCGAATAGCTTTGATCGCCGCTGTTGGTCAACTTCGCGGAAGGGCCGGTGCCGATTGCACCTTGCGCCTTGGCATAGTCGACCCACTGCTTGAACTCGGCTTCAGACTTCGGCTCCTGTTTGCCGTAGAAAACGTTTTTGTCCTTCTCCCCCGACTCGGCAAAAGTCACTTTCGACTTCGGTTCGATGCTGCCTTCGCCGACCCACAACAGGAGAATTTTCGGCACTTGCGGCATTTCTTTTTCCAGCAGTTCGAGGCTGTTTTTCTCGAACGTCTGCAGGATCACTTTGCCTTTACCCTGACCCACGCCCAACGGACTCTTCGCCAGTTTCGAACCGGCCGGGCTCAGCCAGCCGCGGTGCTGCAGTTTTTCCTTGAGGTCATGCTCGATGCCAGGGAACAGTTGCGGCTCTTTGGTTTCGATGTAAAGGCCTGGCTTGTGGTGCGGGTTGGCCTGGGCGATGTTGATGATTTCGTCCAGGGTCAGAATTTTCAGCCCGGCATAAGAAGGACGCGCGCGCTCCGGGTACTTGGCGTTGAACCAGCTGCCGGCGTCGAGGGTTTTCAGTTCGGCCATGGTGAAGGCGTTGGCCGGGCTGTCCTTGCGATCCGGGAACTTGCTCGCGACGTCGGTGGTGCGCTGCAGGTTGTTGTCGTGCAGGGCGAACAGCACGCCATCCTTGCTGCGCTGCAAATCCATTTCCAGATAATCAGCGCCGAGGTCGCGGGCCAGTGTGTAGGAGGCGGCAGTGGATTCCGGAGCATCGAAGGACGCGCCACGGTGAGCGATCACCGCCGGGTGCGGGATGCCATGCGCCCCGGCCACGGCGTCGGGATTGCTCTGGCTGGCGGCGTGCGCCTGACCGAGTCCGAGCAACAGGCTCAGCATGAGGGCGCTTTTGGTGAAAGTGGCGGGCATGTTCGAGATCCTTTCGCGGGTCTGTTTCAAAGACGTACCTTTTAACAACTGAATCGATTGCGTGCTATCGCCAGACCGACATAAATGTATTAAAACCGAATTTTCCTACAATTCTGCTCGCCAACTGCAGTACGCTTGCCCTCGGCAGACGCCCCGGCAGAGGGCGCGCCACTCGATCACCTTGCGTGTAAACCATCGATCACTTTTCGTGAGGTTTACCATGCGCATCACCTCCCAACTCATCTGCCAGGCTGCCGACGACCTCAAGGGTTTTGTTGGCCTCAATCGTAAAACCGGTCAATACATCGTGCGTTTCAGCGAAGATTCGTTCGGCATGGACGTGGCCGATGACGGCATTATTCCGACCAGCGAGTTCGTCTGGGCGCCGGCGACCGAGCAGACCATGACGCTTAAACGTGAGTTGATTCAGTTGCTGCTGGATCAACATATTGATGAGCGGATCAACATTGCCGAGCCGTTGCGGGTGTATATGCAGAAGGTTGAAGTGCCGGAGATTGTGGCGGTGCGCAGCTTGGTGCGCGGTTGAGATTTTGCTGTGACTGAGGGGCCTCTTCGCGAGCAAGCCCGCTCCCACAGGGGGAATGCATTCCAAATGTGGGAGCGGGCTTGCTCGCGAAGGCGGCCGAGAGAGCACCACCACCCTCACTGCCCAAACCGATACTCACGCTCAACCCGGCACACCCGTGTATGAAACTTCGAATACCAAATCGATCGCCCACGCTCCTGAATTACCCGATGCTCAGGATTCTGCCGCCACGCAAGAATCGCCGCCTCACTCTCCCAATACGACACAGTAATGCCGACACCATCCGCCCCACGAACCGACTCCACACCTAGATACCCCGGTTGCATATTCACCAGTTCTTCCATGCGCTCGGCGGCTGCGGCATAACCGTTATCACCCTCAGTGCGCGTCGAGGTGAAGATCACCGCAAAACACGAGGTCATTGCCGTGCCTCCACGCAAGCTTCGACAAACGCCCGCACCAGCGGCGGGATTTTCCCTTTGAGCGCCGCGCGTTCCGGCTGGAACAACGTTGCGACAAAGAACCGATGATCCTTGAGCTCGATCGCACGTAAATCCCCCACCGAATCATGCCCTGTGGCGTGTAGGCCATTGCTCAGAAGATCACCCTCGAACTGCGGATTCACACCGTAACGGCAGCGATAGCCTTCCTCAATTTCCGACGTTTCGTACGCCTTGGCGATCAGCGAACCGGATACCAGATGAATGCTGTCTGTCGCTTCGACCAACGAACAAGTCAACGGCGTGAGCAAAGCACGTTCGGATTCGGGCGAGGTTTCGCCATGCTCGGCATCGGCCCAGCTCAACACGTTGCGGGAAAATTCCAGCACGGCATGTTGAAAACCACCGCAGGTGCCGAGGAAAGGTCGCTGCTGCTCGCGGGCAAAACGGATGGCCCGCAGAGCGCCGGCTTCGCTTTTGTAAGGGCTGGCGGGGACGCACCAGATACCGTCGAAACGATGCAGCGCGGTATCGGCGTGAATCTGGTCGGTGGCCAGCCATTCGAAATGCACGGGGCGGGCGAGGTGTTCAGCGATCAGCCCAAGGGCGACGGGGATGGCCTGATGGGCAGTCACCTGCGGGTCGTAATCGCCGATGAGGGCGATGGAAACAGCGTCCATGTAAATTCCTTTTTGAATAGATCGATGAACCCCTGTGGCGAGGGGATTTATCCCCGTTGGGCTACGAAGCGGCCCCAAGATTTCAAGAGCGACGACTGCTTCGCAGCCGAACGGGGATAAATCCCCTCACCACAGAGTTTTGCGTTTGCTTTGAAGAAGGTGTGATTGCCCGCTAACGCCACTCACTATAGATTGGCGCTCACGCACTCAATATTGGCGTTTCCCCAAGTGATCAATGCAGCGGCGCACTATCAGCTCGACTACCCCGATCTGGCCCTTATCCTCGCTTTAGTGCGCGGCGGCTCTCTGGCCCGCGCGTCTCAGCTGTTAAAAGTAGACGTCTCCACCGTGTTCCGCGCCGTGCGCCGTCTCGAAGCCGCGCTCGGCCAGCAACTCTTCGAAAAAAGCCGCGCCGGTTACCTGCCGACCACCCTCGCACAGAACCTCGCCGAGCAGGCCGAACGCGCCGAGCAGGCCCTCGAAGCCGCGCGCATTGGCGTGGAGCAGGGCGGTGAAGTGATCAGCGGCACGGTGCGTCTGACCTGCACCGACTCGGTACTGCAAGGCCTGCTGCTGCCGGCGCTGGCGCAGTTCATGCCCAACTACCCGGCGCTGACCATCGAACTGAGCACCTCCAACGACTTCGCCAACCTCAGCCGCCGTGATGCCGACATTGCCCTGCGTCTGACACGCACACCGCCGGAGCACTTGGTCGGACGGCAACTGGCGAAGATTTCCTACAGGGTTTGTGCCAGTCCGCGCTATCTGCAGAACGTCGATCCTACAGATCTGGCCGCGCTGACCTGGATCGCCCCGGATGACTTTCTGCCCGATCACCCGACCATCGCCTGGCGCCGTCAGCACTTGCCCGGCGTGGTGCCGGGTTATCGCTGCAACAGCATCCTCTCGGTGACGGAGTTGGTGCGCGCCGGGCTCGGTGTGGCGGCATTGCCGGATTTTCTGATGGGCGATGACCTGCAAGCCTTGAGCGAACCGTTGCACGGTTACGACACCGCGCTGTGGCTGCTGACCCGTCCGGATTGCCGGGCGTTGCGCTCGGTGGTCACGCTGTTCGATGAACTTGGGCGGGCGCTGCGTCTGCCGTGATCAGCGCTGCGCAGACTGGCGCATGTGATCGTGCATCTCGCTGGTGAGACTTTCGATGCGCTCGGTCAGGCTTTTGGTCATTTCAGTGAGGCGGGTGTTTTGCTCCAGCAATTCCAGTAACTGCGCAGTGTTCTGTGCCGCTTGAGCCTGGCGCTCAGTGTTAGCTCGCGCGAGGTCTTCACGGTGCTGGGCGTCGGCGTCGGATTGCGCCTTGTCGCGCGCGGCCTGGCGGGTTTGCGCGAGCAGAATCAGCGGCGCGGCGTAGGCCGATTGCAGGCTGAACGCGAGGTTGAGCAGGATGAACGGGTAAACGTCGAACGTGGTCACGCCGAAAACGTTGAGGCACACCCACAGCAACACGATCAGGGTTTGCGCGCCGAGAAATGTCGGCGTGCCGAAGAACCGCGCAAAGGCCTCGGCGCGCAAGGCGAAGGTGTCGTTGCCGAACGTGGTGGCGAGGTGGGCGTGGGGGCGATGGAAGCGCAGGTGATCGGTGGGGTCGGTGGTGGGTTTTTCCGATGGGTCAGGGGTCATGATGGGCTCGGCGGGGTTGGGTGGCTGTGCATCACTATAGTCTTGCGTCGATGCTGCTGGCCCCTTCGCGAGCAGGCTCGCTCCCACATTTGAACTGCATTCCTACTGATGAAACTCGGTCAAATTGTGGGAGCGGGCTTGCTCGCGAAGGCGGCGCCACGGTCCCTCAAACTCTGGCGTCGTGCGCCAATGCGACACTGATCGTATTACGCCCCGTATGTTTCGCCGTATACAACGCCTTGTCCGCATCCTCCAGCCAATCCACCGCGTCCTTATACCCGGCCTGATAGCGCGCCAGGCCAATACTCAAATTCACCCGCAAATCCGGCACATCCGGATGGCGATACTGCTCCAGCGCCTCGCGCAATTGCTCCATCAGCACCTCGGCTTTGGCCAATGGCAACGTCGGCAGAATCACGCAAAACTCATCCCCGCCATAACGCCCGGCCAACTCATAATCATCGAGCACACGCTTGAGCTCCAGACTCAATTGACGCAGCGCCGCATCGCCAACGATGTGCCCATAACTGTCGTTGATCACTTTGAAATGATCGATATCGATCAACGCCAATGTGGCTTGCGTATTGTGCTGACGGCACTGCTGAAACTTCAGATGCAGCAGGTCTTTCCAGGCGCCGTGATTGAGCAGACCGGTCAGGCTGTCGGTTCGGCTGAGCGCACTCAACGCACGTTTATGCTGGGACAGTTTGATCGCCAGTCGATAACAAACCACGCCCAGCGCCAGCGGATACAAGGTGAGCATCGGCAAGCAGGCCCAGACTTGCGCCTGTGTCATCGTCAGACTGAATTTGAAACCGAAGATCGACCAGCCCAGCAACACGCCGACGAGTTGGGCGAGGGCGCCAAACACGAACAAGCGCTGGCCGCCGGCCGCCACGTTGTTCATGGTCATCATCGACAGAATGGTCACGGTCGCCAGCGGATTGAACTGAAAACTCGCCGCCCAGAACCCGCCGCACAGCGAGTCATAAAGCATGTTGCGGCGCTCGGCCTGATAGGGGAACGCAGAGCGCGTGGAGATCTGATACGCCAGATGCGGCCAGGCAAAGCCGTTAAACAGCAACAGTGCCCAGATCCAGCCCGGCATGTTCAGCGGATACAGCGCGGCGCCGACACAGAAAAACCCGACGCCCAGACCGATGATCCGGGGCAGGTAAATACGTCTGGCGAATGACAAGCCTTTGCCGCGATTGTTTTCCATGGTGTCCTGCGCGAGATTCGTCCTGAAATACTTTGCAGTATATTTCCTCAGGTCGACCGTCTGTCGGTCGATTGTCGGACATTGTCATTTATTCCAACGGGAATGATCAGTGTCCTTCCGAGCCATTAATCGATGGCTCACGCAGGAGAGCGGCGACTTAAAGCTGATAGCAGCCGAGAAACATGTCCAGAGCCGATTCAACGACGGTGTTCTGCATCTCGGCATCCAGCGGCGGTTGGCCCATGGAAATCTGTGGCCAGAAGCCAAACGACTTCAGCAGCCCTTGCACCTGATGCGCGGCGAATTCCGGATCGACAGGCTTCAATCGACCGTCGGCCACCGCTGCACGAATCCACACCGTCAGGCCTTCTTCACGTTCGCCCATGCGCGCCACCATGTTCTGCGCACGCTCCGGGGAATGAATGGTGGCGGCAATCGCGACCCGCGCCAGGCCGAGGAAATTGTCGTCGGCCATCATCTGCAATTTGGCCAACAGCATCTGCCGCAGCTGCTCGCGCAAAGGTTTGTCGGCGCAATACGGTTCGCGCATTTCTGCGCTGATCCGCGCCCACAATTGATTCAGAATCTCGGCGAACAACTCTTCCTTGCTGGGGAAATGGTTGTACACCGTGCGCTTCGACACACCCGCCGTCGCGGCGATCTTATCCATGCTGGTGACCTCGAACCCGTTGGCACGAAATTCGGCGATCGCCGCCTGAATAATGGCTTCGCGTTTACGGTCGGTGAGGCGCTGTGGAGCTGTCATAAGTAAGCTTCGGCAGGAAGTGAATGAAATTACACTCGGTAGTTTACTTGTCATCGTGTTTGATGCAACCTAGAAACTACACCGCTCAGTGTAATATTGCGTTAATCCTCGCAACCTAAAAAACAGACAGTTCGGCCTGTGCGTGCAGCCTTGGCCATTTATCGTCCCACCGTGAAACGCCGTGAATTCCCCGGTTTTTCAGGAGTCACTCAGTCATGGCCAACTCAAATCCCGCTTCAACACCCGAAGCCTCACGCCAGGCTCAAGGGCTGTTCCGCAACCACGCGCCGGTGCAGCGTGAAGGCCTGCGCAAAATGCTGCGGATCATGTGGAATATGATCTTCCACAAACCCCGCGACACCCGGCCAGCCGCGCCGATCCCGGTGCAAACGCTGACCCGCGAAGACCTGTTGGCGGCGCCGAACCACAGCGTCTATCGCCTCGGCCATTCGACCCTGCTGTTGAAACTGCGCGATAAATTCTGGATCACCGACCCGGTCTTCGCCGAGCGCGCCTCGCCCGTGCAATGGGCCGGCCCGAAACGTTTTCACCAGCCACCGATCAGCATCGATCAATTGCCGCCGATCGAAGCGGTGATCCTGTCGCACAACCACTACGACCACCTCGACTACCAAGCCGTACTCAAACTCGCTGAAAAAACCAACTACTTCCTGACCCCGCTCGGCGTCGGCGACACCCTGATCAAATGGGGCATCGACGCCAGCAAAGTACGCCAGTACGACTGGTGGCAAGGCAGCGAAATCGCCGGTATCCGCTTCATCGCCACCCCGTCGCAACACTTCTCCGGTCGAGGCCTGTTCGACGGCAACAGCACACTCTGGGCGTCGTGGGTGATGATCGACGCAGACACGCGGATCTTCTTCAGCGGCGACAGCGGCTACTTCGACGGCTTCAAACGCATCGGCGAAGAATACGGCCCGTTCGACCTGACCCTGATGGAAACCGGCGCCTACAACGTCGAATGGCCACACGTGCACATGCAACCGGAACAAACCCTGCAAGCGCACATCGACCTCAAGGGCCGCTGGCTATTTCCAATCCACAACGGCACGTTCGACCTGGCCATGCATGCTTGGCACGAACCGTTCGACCGAATCCTCGCGCTGGCGTGGGAGCGCAGTGTGACGATCACGACGCCGCAGATGGGCGAGGCGTTTAATCTGGCGCAGCCGCAGCGGGGGAGTGCGTGGTGGTTGAACCTGGAAGAAATCACGTCAGAAAAAGCCTCCGCCCCGTGTAGCGGCTACAAGTCAGGCTGACTTTTCCTACTGCTGATTGTCCTTGTTGCTGACAGCTCTTTCTGACGGTGTCGGTAGGCTGTATCGCGAGTGAATGAGTCACTCGCGTTTTTTCATACAAGGATGATCCACATGAAACACCCCTTCAAACGCCGCGTAAACACGCTGGCGCAAGCAATTCTGATTTCGCTGACAGCCACAACCGTTGCCAACACCGCCACCGCGAATACCGAACTCGAATACGCCAGCGTTACTGAACTCGGCACCCTGATGGCGAACAATGAACTGACTGCCGTCGCACTGGTTGAGCACCTCACGCAGCGAATCGCAGACCTGGACAAACAAGGCCCGACCCTTCACGCCGTTATCGAGCTCAACCCGCAAGCGCTCGATATCGCCAAGGCACTGGATGAAGAGCGCGCAGCAGGTCAGACGCGGGGTGCGTTGCATGGCATTCCCGTGCTGCTCAAAGACAACTTCGATACCGCCGACAGTCTGCAAACCAGCGCGGGTTCTTTGGCGATGGTCGGTCAGCCGGCTGCCGCTGATGCTTTCGTGGTTAAGCAATTACGGGATGCTGGCGCGATTGTGTTGGGCAAAACCAACATGAGTGAATGGGCTTACGTGCGGGACATGGATCTGCCGCATGGCTGGAGCGGTCGCGGTGGCCAAGGGAAAAACCCACATCTGGCGAGTGAAAGCACTTGCGGCTCCAGCTCCGGTTCCGCCTCTGCCGTCGCAGCAGGTTACGCCCCGATTTCCTTGGGCACCGAAACCAATGGTTCGATCACTTGCCCGGCCTCGGCTAATGGTGTGGTTGGCGTGAAACCGACTCTCGGCCTATTAAGCCGATCCGGGATCGTACCGATCACTCGACTGCAAGACACTCCGGGTACCCTCAGCCGAACCGTTCGCGATGCGGCGCTGACCATCAACCTCATGCAAGGCATCGATGCGGCGGACTCGGCCACCTCCGGCACACCGACAGGAATCGATTACACCGCGTTGCTGAGTAACGACGCCCTGCAAGGCAAACGCATCGGCTATCCAGTTGCCTATGTCGGCACAAACGGTACGCCTCTGACACCCGGCGTCGAATTTCTAATGGCAATGGCTGCAATGCAGGAACAAGGCGCCACGATCGTGCCCGTGACGGTTCGCTTGCCGGACATCGATGGTTACATCCCCAGCCTGATGGGTGGGATGAAACACGAATTGCCGGAATACTTCGCAAGCCGTCCCGACCTGCCAATCCAGTCGCTGCAAGCGTTGATCGACTTCAACAAAGCCAATCCCGGCGACGAAGGTCACGGACAAGCCATGCTCGAAGCGATCAACGATATGGACATGACCCATGATCAGGCACGCACCTCGCTCGCAACCATCAGCGAAAAATTCAAAGGCGCCATCGACGAGCAACTGCAAGAACACAATCTCGACGCAATGGTTGCCGAGGCCGACGGCTACTCGCAGTTCGCCGCTGCCGTCGCCGGCTATCCAGCGATCACTGTGCCATCGGGCATGGACGATGACGGACTGCCGACCTCGGTATTCTTTTTCGGCAAAGCCTGGAGCGAACCGCAACTGTTCGCCATGGCCTACAGCTATGAACAAGCCTCGGCCGAACTGCGCCATCCTGCCTTCAAGTAATCATCCAACCTGAGCAAAATCCCCACGCTCGACAGCGTTCTGCTGCATAGCCTGGGGATTCAATTTACGCCCCGGCGCGAACCCGGGAAAAAACACCAACCCCTGCGCTTCCAAGCGATACGCCAACGCCAGCCGCGCCGCATCGGCCACATCCTGCTGCGCCTCAAACCGCTGAATGTCTTCGACAGACACCTGGGCCTCACGCGACAACTGCTCAACGCTCCAGCCCAGCATGGCTCGGGCCTGCACGCAGTGCGTCGGGGTGAATTGGAAAAGCGCGATATGTTCGAGAATGAGGTTCATCGCAGAAGTGGCCATGGTGTGCTCCGGGCTCAAGAGTGCTGATTGAAAATATACTGTGTTTTTGTACAGTTGTTTTCGGCCGGGATCAAACGCATTTTTTGATTTTCCCTGATTCGCCGCCTCCAACCAGACGGACGGTGCCTGACCGAGTCGTCGCTGCTCGCTGAAACTCGTCCCGGTCTGCGGGCGCAAGAACGATCGAAGGTAGGCAAGCTTACGGGTAACTGCTCCGTCGGCTGTGGGAGTGTTTGACGCATGTTGGGACGTTGCAGAAAACTCCGACACCGTGTGGGTAGCTTTCCTTCAGGCGACACTGGGAAGGGCACGAGATCAGTGAAGTGGATACCCGGTTGATCTAAGATGGCCTCAGTATTCAAAAGAGAAAACGCATGTTGATCTTCAATTGCACCGAAGCCGCCAGCAAGTTTTTCAGCCGTGTCCACAAGGGCAAAAAAATCACGCTGGTGGACAACAAACCGCCGTCGAAAGCCATTGAAGATGACGAGGCCAGCAATTCCGTAGAGCACTGGCTAGTTCATGCGATCACGGTGCAACGTAAGCACGTATTGTTGGTTATCCATGTGAAAACCCGTTACTGCATGGTCTTCGCCGAGGCGAAAAAAGCCGACGCAGAAGGTTTCGTTGCCTGGTTTGCTGATCGTTGGCGTGAAGGATTAATCCGCGATGCGATCAATCACGGCTTCATGGATTGGGTCGATGCCGGTGTCATGCCGGAGCGCATGGATCAAGGCTGTCACGATTACAGGTTTTATCGACGTAGCCATCGCAGTGCGCAAAAACACATTGATGAAATTGCCTGGTATTTCCAAGGCAGTGCATCTGAGTCGGGCTGTTTACCACCGGGTGAACGGGCAGCCATTGGTTTCGATGCCGCGATGAATGACACGCCCAGAAGCAGCAAAGGTCAGAAAGAAGTGTACTGGCCGAATGTCGAAATGGTCGCTCACTGGTTGCGTGAATATTGCGCTGTTGATGAGGCGGGTATCGAACGTGCCTTGAAGCGACGTCTGGAGGCGTGGCGAGAGATCAATGCTTGTCATAGGCGCTAGGGTGCAGCCCATGCTTGAGCAACTCGGGCGCGAAGTCATCAGTTATCACGCTCGTATGTTGCAGGGGGGGAATGCTGAGCAGTATGAGCGTCGCTCCAGCAGTTCTGTATCCCGACATAGCCAGCCTGCTGGCGCCGTCAACCTGCAACTACCCCAAGGCTAACCGTCACTCCAGCCCCGGCGCTTCCCGAATAATAAAGTGATCCAGGTTCTCGATATTGGCATTGAAGACCTCGAAAGGCTTTTCGGGGTTCTTCTTGCCGGGCACCTGTTTCAACTCCGGCGTCACCCCATAGAAGAAACAGAACAACGCCTTGTCGCTATCCACCGCGTGCTTGATCTCTTCCAGAAACGCCTTGCGCTTGCGGTAGTTGTCGATCAGCTTCTTGTTCAGATAAACGCTGACCGGATACGGCTTCTTCTTACTGTCCTCGGGCTTCTTGAACCAGACCTTGTCCTCGAAATCGATACGAAAACTGGCACTGTGGAAGTCCTCGATCTTCTTGATCCGCCCCCAGTAAATCAGCCCCTTGTTGTCCGTCAGATACTCAACCTTCTTGAAGAACGAACTGTACGGCGCCGAATGCTCGCCGACCTTCAACGGCATCCGCTTGAGCAAATCCTTGTCGGCGAAGTTCGAAACAAAACACTCCACCGGATGCGCAAACACACTGGTCTTGTCCGGCGCCGACTCACGACCCGTCGACTCTTTACCACCGTCCACCGCCACCCGCACCGGATCATCGCGCAAAACATCCGCCGCCCCCGCTGGCGCGACAGGCTTGCGCACATACTCACGCCGGGTCAGCAACAACTCCGATGGGAAGTGCTCCTCACGCCCGTCATCCACCTCTCCATCCGCCGTCTCAACGCCAGACGCTGAAGCCTTCAAACTCACATACGGACAACCCGCCACATGCTGCGTAGTGGGCAGATTCTTGAAGTGCGGCGTGCGCACGTAATTCACGTTCTTGGCGTTGAACGTGCCCAGCTCGTTGGACGCCTCGAACGCCGAACGACAGGCATCGTTGGGGCACTGGAAGTGTTCCTTCGTCGAGTCGAACGCCACCGTCTCATCGAAATTGAGATCGCGAACGTCATAGATCGACAGTTTGTCGTCGAGGCTGAGGCAGTAGGCGAGATCGAATTTCATGGTGGGGCTCGGATCCTTGAGTGGGGGAGGGGTATTAATAGCGGGAGGCGGGGTAGGTTGCACTGATTGTTTTCAGGATGGTGCGGGATTTGTGGGAGCCAGGCTGCTGACGCTTGGCGGTATCAACTCATTACCGAATCCAGACACCCGCCCGGCAGCAACACGTTTCAATTGTGGTGAGGGGATTTATCCCCGATGGGCAGCGAAGCTGCCCCAAGATCAGCCAATGCAGTTAGTCAGATAAACCGAAATTATTCCTCTTCAAGTCTTCCAACGTTGTCATAAAGCCAAGCTGTGAATTCCGCTCTGTCGTCCGAATGGTGACAACGTTGGTGGCAGTTAGGACACAGCGCCACGACATTCGAAGGCTGGTCTGATCCTTCTTGTGCCATATGCTTAACGTGATGAACTTCCAGAAATGGTTTCCCATCCTTTTTAAATGGCGAAACTTTGCCACAACCTTCGCAAATCCCATTGGCCTGCTGCCGAACCCAGCCCCTCAATTCAGGATCACGAAAGTAAACTTTTCTGGTGGACGTCGTTTGGAGAGGTGTTTTTCTACCTTTGGGGACGTAATCAAATTGCTTCCGCTCAAACTTAGCGGCGCGTTGTTCCAGCAATATTTCGTCCGCAGCGGGCTCAGAGTCTTCAGGCGTCAGAACAGTAGAAGCATCAAGTGCCTTCCGGATGCTGCGCGCTACATTCGCACCAACATTCTGTGCAGGTTTGTAACCTTCAATACGCTGTCTACCCATTTCGACCAGCACGGTAGAGATGTTTTGCATCCGGAACTCGACAGAGCCTTTAGTCCGACCGGCTAACGGGCCTTCACGCAGGATTCGATTTTCCTCAGTTTTGACGAATTTCTGGCCGCTCTGCTCGCGTGCAAGCATCTTGAGATAGGCATCGACTGCCGCCTGAATCTCGACCTCACTCCAATCGCTATTACTTTTATCCGTGTCCATACAATCGCCGAGGGTTGAAAACCCTCGGACGATACTGAGTGGCCATCACATCTGTCTACGAAAAATCCTACAGAAAAAAAGCGACGAATCCTGCGCGATCCTACATATCCATCCCTAGCCCATCGAGTGCTTCGAGAAGTGAAACACCTGCGAAACCCTTCGCCACCAAGGTTTTCCTTCCTTAGCCCGCCGAGGTTTTTGGTCGTTCAACAGGTAAGGCATATCCCGAAGCCGAATCCAGCCCTCATCTTGCCAATGCAGCAAACTCAAAGACATCTCCGGCCAATCCAACAAGCTCAACATTGGCCGATTCGAATCTCCTGAATCTGCAGCATCCCGCAAGGTTGGCACTACCTCATTGGTCAGCCACTCCCGCAACAACCGATTCCCCGGAACGTAGTGATAGACCAACAACGCATACACCCCAGATTCACTGAGCATCAGATGCTGTTCAGGTTCTCGAAAGTACTCAATCCACATGACGCGGCGTTGATCGCTATCTAGCTTGTTGACCACCCGATCATTCAGATGGAAACCCATCAAGCGGCCAACATCGCGAGCGGAGAACCAAGGCTGGTTCTCTAATAGGAGGGCATGCAGAGAAAGTTTGTGGCGAGAGAAGACGGTTACCGAGCATGGATAAGGCATATCTATGACCTCTACGTTTTAGATTTTGAGAGGGCCTGACCCCAACGTAGAGCGGACTTAAGAAATCCCAACGAGCAGAGCAGTTGCCACCGACGAATTACGCGTCTGTGTCACTGACCAAGCTTTCTACGTTGGGCGTTTCTTAGGCACCTGCGATAGAGCTTAGTAGTGCTCGTGGCAGGCTTCAATGGGAAGCGACTGTAAGTGCTGTAGGAGATTGAACGCTGTGACGTAGGCGTAAATATGATTACCAATCGCCCATAAAAAAGCCCCGATCAGATCGGGGCTTTTTGCTTTCTCGACTCGCCGACTCAAACCGCAATCGTCAAATCGTGCCAAGCGAGACTATTAGTCCCAGCTCAACGCACCACCAGTTTGGTATTCGATCACACGAGTCTCAAAGAAATTCTTCTCTTTCTTCAAGTCCATAATCTCGCTCATCCAAGGGAACGGGTTAGTCGTCCCTGGATACTCTTCCTTCAAACCAATCTGGCTCAAACGACGGTTAGCGATGAACTTCAGATAATCCTCCATCATCGCCGCGTTCATACCCAACACCCCGCGAGGCATGGTGTCACGTGCGTATTCAATCTCCAGCTGCGTACCCTGCAGAATCATCTGGGTCGCTTCTTCCTTCATCTCAGCATCCCACAAATGTGGGTTTTCGATTTTGATCTGGTTGATCACGTCGATGCCGAAGTTCAGGTGCATGGATTCGTCGCGCAGGATGTACTGGAACTGCTCGGCGACGCCGGTCATTTTGTTACGGCGGCCCATGGAGAGGATTTGGGTGAAGCCGCAGTAGAAGAAGATGCCTTCCAGAACGCAGTAGTAGGCGATCAGGTTGCGCAGCAACTCTTTGTCGGTGTCCGGGGTGCCGGTTTCGAACTTCGGATCGGAGATCGAACGGGTGTATTTCAGGCCCCAGGCTGCTTTTTTCGCGACCGATGGGATCTCGTGGTACATGTTGAAGATCTCGCCTTCATCCATGGCCAGCGATTCGATGCAGTACTGGTAGGCGTGGGTGTGGATCGCCTCTTCGAAGGCCTGACGCAGGATGTACTGGCGGCATTCCGGGTTGGTGATCAGGCGGTACACGGCCAGTACCAGGTTGTTGGCAACCAGGGAGTCGGCGGTAGAGAAGAAGCCGAGGTTGCGCATGACGATGCGGCGCTCGTCGTCGGTCAGGCCTTCCGGGTCTTTCCAGAGGGCGATGTCGGCGGTCATGTTGACTTCTTGCGGCATCCAGTGGTTTGCGCAACCGTCCAGATACTTCTGCCAGGCCCAGTCGTACTTGAATGGCACGAGTTGGTTGAGGTCGGCGCGGCAGTTGATCATGCGCTTTTCGTCAACGGCGACACGGGCGGAGGCGCCTTCGAGTTCGGCGAGGCCTTCGGCAACGTCGAGGGAGTTCAGTGCAGCCTTGGCGCGGGCCACGGCGGCCGAGTCGTCGGCGGTCACGGCGCGGGCTTCGATCGCGGCGGCACCGCCAGCGTTGTCGAGGCGATCCATGTTGGCTTCAGTAGCGTGGCCGGCGTTGGCGCCTTTCACTGCTGCTACTTCACTGTCTTCTTTGTCGAATTCGTCCCAGCTCAGCATGACGTGTCGTCTCCTGCGTGAGGGCCTGTCGCCCGTGTGAAACCTGATTGGTTGGTTTTTCACACGGTCGTACAGACCGCGTTGGATCTTAAGGAATCGTTTTTTGCAGCTATACGCAGGCAATAAAACAGAATTTTTTCCGGGTTTCCGAGAGCCTCTGACGGGCGCAATCAGCGTTGAACACTGCTGCGGGGCTTCAGAATGGCTTTTGATCCCTGTAAGGGAATATTGCTAACCCGATTAGGGCGGCATTATAGGGAAAAAAATGAGGTCGTGGGGGAGGGCGAAAGCGCGCAGGGCGGTCGATCAGGAAGGGGATTTCTGTCGGAGCGAGGGTTTACAGGGCTTTCGCTGGGATTGGCCCCTGAGAATTTTTTTTGATTAATTTTTTCGTCGGGCTTTGGTTGCTCAAGAAATGAGCAAAAAACCGCGTTTTTCACTATATCTTGTGTTTTGCAACCCTTTTGACCGACTCCAGACACAACTGAGCCCGACCGAAGCCGGGCTGGAATCGACCCTCAATGAAGCGCTGAGAGATCCGATTCGGTGCAGTCTGAAATCATCAATTAGTGCAGCCGTTGCCCATCACGCTGTAACGCAGGATGTGGCGCTGGCCGGTGGAGTCGTCGTATTCCATTTTCATTGGCACAACTTCGCAGACATTCGGAACTTCGCTCATCGATACAACGTTGGCGATGTCCAGGTGGGTCGAGTAAGTGTATTCCTCGATGGCCGGTTTTTGCTGGGCGACATCAGTCGGGACCTCGTTTGCCATGGCGGTTGCGCACAGACTGCTGAGGGCCAGAACCAATAAAGCTTTCATTTCAAATTTACCTTTTTGAGGTCGAGTGGGGTCACGCAACCTTTTTAGGGTTGCGTGTGGAACTTCATCGTTTGCGGTTGTTACTTGAGAGCTGGATTAACGGCCTTCGTGGGGGCTGTAACGTTGTTAATCGCGTTTGCCTTGTCGGCGAGGTGAATTCTAGGGAGGTGGAGTAGGGGTAAACAGACCGGGTTTTGATAAACACTTTTCACATATTTGGTAACAATCCCCCAAAAAACACCTCAATCCCCCGTAGGAGCTGCCGAAGGCTGCGATCTTTTGACTTGGGTTTTTAGAGGCAAGGTCAAAAGATCGCAGCCTTCGGCAGGTCCGTACACGGGCCATCGTGGGTGGGCGAGGGGTTGTTACTACCATCGTCGAATGGTTCTATGGGCCCGGCCCCGTTACAACAGGGTCATACAAAAACAACTATTACACCGAGGTAAGAAAGATGAGTGCGGCTTCTCTGTATCCCGTTCGTCCCGAGGTTTTGGCTAACACGCTGACTGACGAGGCGACCTACAAAGCCATGTACCAGCAGTCGGTCGTCAACCCTGACGGCTTCTGGCGTGAGCAAGCCAAGCGCCTCGACTGGATCAAGCCTTTCACCACGGTGAAACAGACTTCTTTCGACGATCACCACGTCGACATCAAATGGTTTGCCGACGGCACCCTGAACGTTTCCTACAACTGCCTCGACCGTCATCTGGCCGAGCGAGGCGATCAAGTGGCGATCATCTGGGAAGGCGACGATCCTTCCGAGAGCCGCAACATCACCTACCGCGAACTGCACGAACAAGTGTGCAAACTGGCCAACGCCCTGCGTGGTCAGGACGTGCACCGCGGCGACGTGGTGACCATTTATATGCCGATGATTCCCGAAGCCGTGGTCGCCATGCTGGCCTGCACCCGGATCGGCGCGATTCACTCGGTGGTGTTCGGTGGTTTCTCGCCAGAAGCCCTGGCCGGTCGCATCATCGACTGCAAATCGAAAGTGGTGATCACCGCTGACGAAGGCATCCGTGCCGGCAAGAAAATCTCCCTCAAGGCCAACGTCGACGACGCGCTGACCAACCCGGAAACCAGCAGCATTCAGAAAGTCATCGTCTGCAAGCGCACCGGTGGCGACATCAAGTGGAACCAGCATCGCGACATCTGGTACGAAGACCTGATGAAAGTGGCGGGCACCGTTTGCGCGCCGAAAGAAATGGGCGCGGAAGAAGCGCTGTTCATCCTTTATACCTCCGGCTCGACCGGCAAGCCGAAGGGCGTGCAACACACCACCGGCGGTTATCTGCTGTACGCGGCGATGACCCACGAGCGCGTGTTCGACTACCGTCCGGGCGAAGTTTACTGGTGCACCGCCGACGTCGGCTGGGTCACCGGCCACAGCTACATCGTCTACGGCCCGCTGGCCAATGGCGCGACCACGCTGCTGTTCGAAGGCGTGCCGAACTATCCGGACATCACCCGGGTGGCGAAGATCATCGACAAGCATAAGGTCAACATCCTCTACACCGCACCGACCGCGATCCGCGCGATGATGGCCTCGGGTCAGGCTGCGGTTGAAGGCGCGGATGGCAGCAGTCTGCGTCTGCTCGGTTCGGTCGGCGAGCCGATCAACCCGGAAGCCTGGGATTGGTACTACAAGAATGTCGGCAAGTCGCGTTGCCCGATCGTTGATACCTGGTGGCAGACCGAAACCGGCGGCAACATGATGAGCCCGCTGCCGGGTGCGCATGCGCTGAAGCCGGGTTCGGCGGCGCGTCCGTTCTTCGGTGTGGTGCCGGCGCTGGTCGACAACCTCGGTAACATTATTGAGGGCGAGGCTGAAGGCAATCTAGTGATTCTCGATTCGTGGCCAGGTCAGGCGCGCACGCTGTATGGCGATCACGATCGTTTCGTCGATACCTACTTCAAGACGTTCCGTGGCATGTACTTCACCGGTGATGGCGCGCGCCGTGATGCCGATGGTTATTACTGGATCACCGGGCGTGTCGATGACGTGCTCAACGTGTCCGGTCACCGCATGGGCACGGCCGAGATCGAGAGCGCGATGGTTGCGCATCCGAAAGTCGCTGAGGCGGCGGTGGTTGGGGTTCCGCATGACATCAAGGGGCAGGGCATTTATGTCTATGTCACGTTGAAGAATGGCGAGGAGCCGACCGAGCAGTTGCGTCTGGAGCTGAAAAACTGGGTGCGCAAAGAGATCGGGCCAATTGCTTCGCCGGATGTGATCCAGTGGGCGCCGGGGCTGCCGAAGACGCGCTCGGGCAAGATCATGCGCCGCATTCTGCGCAAGATTGCCACGGCGGAATACGACGGGTTGGGGGATATCTCGACGCTGGCGGATCCGGGTGTGGTGCAGCATTTGATTGATACGCACAAGACGATGAATGTGGCTTAAGCGGTAGATGCATAGGAGCCCTGTCCGGTGAATGCCGGGTGGGGCTTTTTTGTGTCTGTAGGGTTTGTAGCGGTCATGCCGGCCCCTTCGCGAGCAGGCTCACTCCTACAGGGATCGCATTCCACCTGAAGAAACGCGATCAACTGTAGGAGTGAGCCTGCTCGCGATCTGATCGTTCCCACGCTCTGCGTGGGAATGCAGCAAGGGACGCTCTGCGTCCCAGAAGCCGACGCAGAGCGTCGAGGGAGGCATTCCCACGCAGAGCGTGGGAACGATCAGCGGCCCAGCCAATAATTATCGACCAGAGCCGTAAGCCCTTTCCTACTGTTACCCGCCGCCTTCCACGTAACCGAATGTGTAACCGCGTGCCCTGGAGCGGGGCATTGGGAAACGCATCGCCCCGTTTTAGAGCCTCCAAACCCCCGGTGAAAAATAAGACACAACGCTGCGCTTGCCGGATTAGAAGGGTTTGCGAATAATAGGCCCGCAATTTGCAGCATAGATCGGTTCACTGTCTTTCGCTCTTGCATGAATTTGCAAGGCTGTCAACGTGCTCAAGCGGGTTTCTCTGTGCATCTGTAATTAGTTGTCGCATTGAAGAAATATCGACTTCGGGCCTGTCGTTAGAATGCCGATCACTCGCTCATCGTGGCTGATGTTGAAATCTCTCCAGGTTTCAATGGGGAATTTCCCACCGATGCAGCAACCGATTTCCCGATTCACCCATTCGCATATTGGGCTGTCGCTCACTCTGCCGTTTTTGCCCTTTACCGATGGAGTCCCAAGATGAAGAAACTTGTGCTGCTTGGCGCCCTGGCACTGTCCGTGCTGTCGCTGAATGCCTTCGCTGACGAAAAACCTCTGAAAATCGGTATCGAAGCGGCTTACCCTCCGTTCGCTTCGAAAGCACCGGACGGCAGCATCGTTGGTTTCGACTACGACATCGGCAACGCTCTGTGCGAGCAGATGCAGGTCAAGTGTGTGTGGGTCGAGCAAGAGTTCGACGGTCTGATCCCGGCACTGAAAGTGCGCAAGATCGACGCGATCCTGTCGTCGATGTCGATCACTGAAGACCGCAAGAAGTCGGTCGACTTCACCAACAAGTACTACAACACCCCGGCACGTCTGGTCATGAAGGCCGGCACTCAGGTCAGCGAAAACCTGAGCGAGCTGAAAGGCAAGAACATCGGCGTACAACGTGGTTCGATCCACGAACGTTTCGCCCGCGAAGTGCTGGCTCCACTGGGTGCCGAGATCAAGCCGTACGGCTCGCAGAACGAAATCTACCTCGACGTGGCTGCCGGTCGCCTCGACGGTACCGTGGCTGACGCAACCCTGCTGGACGACGGTTTCCTGAAAACCGACGCCGGTAAAGGCTTCGCGTTCGTCGGTCCTGCGTTCACCGACGTCAAATACTTCGGCGACGGCGTAGGCATCGCTGTTCGTAAGGGCGACGCCCTGAAAGACAAGATCAACGCTGCCATCGCGGCCATCCGCGAAAACGGCAAATACAAAGCAATCCAGGACAAGTACTTCGCCTTCGATATCTACGGCAAGTAACACGTCTCTGCGACAAGTCCGAAATGGCGCAAGCAACAGGATCTCTGAGGTTTGCGCCATTTTTTCATCCCAACTTTCGACGGACCTGAATCATGTTGAAAGGCTACGGGGCTGTCATCCTCGATGGCGCATGGCTGACGCTTCAGCTCGCCTTGTCGTCCATGGCTCTGGCCATCGTTCTCGGGCTGATCGGTGTCGCGTTGCGCCTGTCGCCAGTGCGCTGGCTGGCCTGGCTGGGCGATCTGTATTCCACGGTTATTCGCGGGATTCCCGATCTGGTGCTGATCCTGCTGATCTTCTACGGCGGTCAGGACTTGCTCAACCGCGTTGCGCCGCTGCTCGGCTTCAACGATTACATCGACCTGAACCCGTTGGCCGCCGGTATCGGCACCCTCGGTTTCATCTTCGGTGCGTACTTGTCGGAAACCTTCCGTGGCGCGTTCATGGCGATCCCCAAGGGCCAGGCCGAAGCCGGCATGGCGTACGGCATGAGCAGTTTTCAGGTGTTCTTCCGGGTGATGGTGCCGCAGATGATTCGTCTGGCGATTCCGGGTTTCACCAACAACTGGCTGGTACTGACCAAGGCCACCGCGCTGATTTCCGTGGTCGGTCTGCAAGACATGATGTTCAAGGCCAAGCAGGCGGCAGATGCCACCCGCGAACCTTTCACCTTCTTCCTCGCAGTGGCGGCGATGTACCTGGTGATCACCAGCGTCTCGTTGCTGGCATTGCGTCAACTTGAGAAGCGCTACTCGGTAGGCGTAAGGGCGGCTGATCTATGATCTTCGACTACAACGTCATTTGGGAGGCGATGCCGCTGTACCTCGGCGGGCTGTTGACCACCCTCAAATTGCTCGCGCTCTCGCTGTTTTTCGGTCTGCTGGCGGCACTGCCGCTGGGGCTGATGCGCGTCTCGAAAAATCCGGTGGTCAACGGTGCCGCGTGGCTTTACACCTACGTGATCCGTGGCACGCCGATGCTGGTGCAACTGTTTCTGATCTACTACGGTCTGGCGCAGTTCGAAGCGGTACGCGAAAGCTTTTTGTGGCCATGGCTGTCCAGCGCAACGTTCTGCGCGTGCCTGGCCTTCGCGGTCAACACCAGCGCCTACACCGCTGAAATCATCGCCGGCAGCCTCAAAGCCACGCCGAACGGTGAGATCGAAGCGGCGAAAGCCATGGGCATGTCGCGCTTCAAACTGTACAAACGCATTCTGCTGCCATCGGCCCTGCGCCGGGCACTGCCGCAGTACAGCAACGAAGTGATCATGATGCTGCAGACCACCAGTCTGGCGTCCATCGTGACTTTGATCGACATTACCGGCGCAGCCCGTACCGTCAACGCGCAGTACTATCTGCCGTTCGAGGCGTACATCACCGCTGGCGTTTTCTACCTCTGCCTGACGTTCATTCTGGTCAAGCTGTTCAAGCTGGCCGAGCGTCGCTGGTTGAGCTACCTCGCCCCGCGGAAGCATTGATATGGAACGCATCGACCACGTTTTGCCGTGGAGCCATCTGGGCAGCGAGCGCAAGATTTCCGTGTTCCGCTTCGGTCATGGCGAGCGCAAGGCCTACATTCAGGCCAGCCTGCACGCTGATGAATTGCCGGGTATGCGCACCGCTTGGGAGCTGAAAAAGCGCCTCGGCGAACTCGAAGCCAAAGGCTTGCTCAACGGTGTTATCGAGCTGGTACCGGTCGCCAACCCGTTGGGCCTTGGGCAATTGCTGCAAGGCAATCATCAGGGGCGTTTCGAGGCAGGCAGCGGCAAGAATTTCAACCGTGATTTCGTTGAGCTGAGCGCGCCGGTTGCGGCCGCTTTGGCTGACAGTCTCGGTGATGATCCGCACGCCAATGTGCGCCTGATTCGTCAGGCGATGGCCGATCATCTGGCGGCATTGCCGGAGGCGAGCAGCCAGTTGCAAGGCATGCAGCGTGTGTTGCTCAGCCATGCCTGCACCGCCGATGTGGTGCTTGATCTGCATTGCGATGCCGAGGCCGCACTGCACATGTATGCGTTGCCGCAGCACTGGCCGCAGTGGCGTTCGCTGGCCGCACACCTGAATGTTCGCGTCGGTTTGCTCGCGGAAGATTCCGGCGGCAGCTCGTTCGATGAGGCTTGCTCGTTGCCGTGGTTGCGTCTGTCGCGGCAGTTCCCCGATGCGCAGATTCCGCTGGCGTGTCTGGCGACGACGATTGAGCTGGGCGGCCAGGCCGACACCGGTCGCGCTGAGGCTGAGGCGTATGCTGAAGGCATTCTGGCGTTCCTCGCCGAGCAAGGTTTGATCACCGGCGAGTGGCCGAATCCTGCGCACGAAGCGTGCGAAGGCATGCCGTTCGAAGGCACCGAATTGCTCCTCGCACCCCATCCCGGCGTCGTAAGTTTTCTGCGCAAGCCCGGCGAGTGGGTCGAGGCGGGCGACGAGATTTTTGAAGTGATTGATCCTGTGTCCGATCGGGTCAGCACGGTGTGTGCTGCGTACCTCCGGGGTGCTGTTTGCCATTGAACGGCTGCGCTATGCCCAACCCGGTTTCTGGCTGGCCAAGGTGGCGGGGCGCGAAGCGCTGCGTCACGGGCGCTTGCTCAACGACTGACTGACTGTTTTTGTGAGAACCGACCGCATGTACAAACTTGAAGTCCAAGACCTGCATAAACGCTATGGCAGTCACGAAGTGCTCAAGGGCGTGTCCCTGAAAGCGGCAGCTGGCGATGTGATCAGCATCATCGGCTCCAGTGGCTCCGGCAAAAGTACTTTCCTGCGCTGCATCAACCTGCTCGAGCAGCCGCACGCGGGCAAGATTCTGCTCAACAACGAAGAGCTGAAACTGGTGGCGAACAAGGACGGCGCGCTGAAAGCCGCTGATCCGAAGCAGCTGCAACGCATGCGTTCGCGCCTGTCGATGGTGTTCCAGCATTTCAACCTGTGGTCGCACATGACCGCGATTGAAAACATCATGGAAGCGCCGGTTCACGTGCTCGGCGTACCCAAGTACGAAGCGCGCGAAAAAGCCGAGTACTACCTGAACAAGGTCGGCGTGGCCCATCGTAAAGATGCGTTCCCGGGCCACATGTCCGGTGGCGAGCAGCAGCGCGTGGCGATCGCCCGTGCGCTGGCGATGGAACCTGAGGTGATGCTGTTCGACGAACCGACCTCGGCCCTCGACCCTGAATTGGTTGGCGACGTGCTGAAGGTGATGCAAGCGCTGGCTCAGGAAGGTCGCACCATGGTCGTGGTGACGCACGAAATGGGCTTCGCCCGTGAAGTGTCGAACCAGTTGGTGTTCCTGCACAAAGGCGTGGTTGAAGAAAGTGGCAACCCGCGCGAAGTGCTGGTGAATCCGCAATCAGAACGTTTGCAACAATTCCTCTCGGGCAGCCTCAAGTAATCGCTGCCGTTATGCACCAAATTAGGTCATGCTTCGCGACCTAGAGACCGACCCGGATCCCTGTGGGAGCGGGCTTGCTCGCGAAAGCGGTATATCAGTCGATATCTTTGCTCTCTGACCCACCGCTTTCGCGAGCAAGCCCGCTCCCACATTTGATCTGTGCAGTTTCAAGATTTGTGTTCATTTACGGGCTAGCATTGGCCCATGCCTTCATCACTGTTCTTCGCTTCGGATTGCCCGCCCATGACTGCCCATCGAATTGGTTTCCTGATTTGGCCCAGCACTAAAGCGTTGACGCTGGCGCTGGCGGAGGAAGCCTTGCGTGTTGCTCAGCGGGTGCACCCGGACGTGGTTTACGAACTGTCGTTCCTGCAAGCCGAACCACCGGCCGAAGGTGCCTGGCAACTGCCCGGTGAAGCGTGGGCGGGCAAGCTCGAAAACTTCCAGAAACTGTTCCTGCTCGCTGACGAGCCGCCGACCACATTGGCCCCGGCACTCAGCAGTGCGCTCAAGCAATTGGTGCGTGCCGGTACGGTCATCGGCGGTTTGTCTGCCGGTGTTTATCCGTTGGCACAACTCGGTTTGCTCGACGGTTATCGCGCGGCGGTGCACTGGCGCTGGCAGGACGATTTCGCTGAGCGCTTCCCGAAAGTCATCGCCACCAGTCATCTGTTCGACTGGGATCGTGATCGCCTGACTGCCTGCGGCGGCATGTCGGTTCTCGATTTGCTGTTGGCGGTACTGGCCCGCGATCACGGTGCGGAACTGGCCGGCGCCGTTTCCGAAGAACTGGTGGTCGAGCGCATCCGCGAGGGCGGCGAGCGTCAGCGCATCCCGTTGCAGAACCGTCTCGGCTCTAGCCATCCGAAGCTCACCCAAGCGGTGTTGCTGATGGAAGCCAACATCGAAGAACCGCTGACCACCGACGAAATCGCCCAGCACGTGTGCGTGTCCCGTCGTCAGTTGGAGCGCATCTTCAAGCAATACCTCAACCGTGTGCCGAGCCAGTACTACCTGGAATTGCGCCTGAACAAGGCCCGGCAGATGTTGATGCAAACCAGCAAGTCGATCATCCAGATCGGCCTGTCGTGTGGCTTCTCATCGGGGCCGCATTTCTCCAGCGCCTACCGCAATTTCTTCGGCGCCACGCCGCGGGAAGATCGCAACCAGCGGCGCAGCAGCAGCCCGTTTGAATTGTCATCGGTGCCGCCAGAGCGCGGTTGATCGCCGCGCTTCAGTCGACGAACACTATTCGTCGATTTCCGAGCCTTCGGAGGTTGATACCTCCATCTCTGCTTCTTCAATCGTGCTTTCGATGCCGAAGTCCATCCCGTGCTTTTTGAAGTAGGCCGCGAGGATGATCTGGCTCTGCGCGTCGAACGGATTGTCGCGTAAATTGATCGCTTCGGCGATTTCCCCGGGCAGTTCGAGAAGATCGCTTGGCATCTCGGTGATGGCATTGCCGCTCAAATCCACCTTGTTCAAGTGCTTGAGTTGAAACAGGCCATCGGGAAGTTGATTGATACCGGTGTCGTTGAGTATCAAATCCGTCAGCAGTGATAGCTGGCGCAGGTCCGGTGTCAGTCCCAAGGGGTTGAAGCTAAGGTCGAGAATCTCCAGATTTACCATTTCTCCCAGTGCTGCCACGCTTTGTGTGCTCAGACTGATGCCGCATGCGGTCAGGTACAGCGCGGTGAGCTCGCCCATGTTGAACACTGCCTCGGGAATATTGCCGAGCGAAAATTCGCGAATATTGAGCGTCCGCAGCTTAGGGAAGCTGTTGAGGAATCGATTAGCTTGCGAAGTTGCGCCTTCTTCGCTGAACAGGGTCAAGGTCGACACATGACTGAAGTCTGCCTTCAGTGCGGGCAGCTCGCCGACGATGGTCGTCGGTAGGTTTAGCTCGAAGAGCGACTCACCATTTTCGCCGATTTCATCAAGTTCACTTTCCCTGCGCCAGCACTCCTCGACCAGCGTCTTGAACTCATCCCTGGCGGATTGTTCTTCTGCCAGTTCAACTAATGTGAAGGGCACGCTGGTAAACGGGTTGATGTCCGGAATATCACCCGTCCACACCTCCAGATCATTTCTCAGTGTTGAATATTCGTTTTCCAGTCGAGTCAGTTGCAGTCTGGCGTCTTGGGTGAGCCCGGGCAGGCGGTAGAAGAAAAGGCTGGCCTCCTCGACGTTCATCAGCGAATACAGCTGCCTCGCCCGAGCAATATCGACGTGCTCGCTGAGCACTCCGAGGGTCTGTCTGGATCTGTGAAAATGCGCTCTCACCCTGTCGCGTGTGGCCCTTGATAGAGGGTTGTGGGCGAAGTCGAAGCCGGAAGTGACTTCCGCGGGATAGTCAAAAAACGCCGGCGGTATCTCACTGATCTGGTTGTTGTTGAAAACGCCGGTATTCAATTTCGGATGATTCAACAGGCCCTCGGGAAGACTGTTGATGCCGGTATCTGCCAGATCGATGTAGGTCAGTTCGTGCATGGCGCTGATATCCGGCGTGCGGCCCAAGGGATTGCTGTAGAGATCCAGCGCCCCTAGCGTGGTCAGGTTGCTCAACAGGCTCACTGCAGCGTCGTCGAGGCTGATGTGGCATTCGGCGAGTATCAGTTGATTCAGATCCGGCATGGTGCTGATGGCTTGGGGCACGCTGACGAGCTTGAAGTTGCGGATTTCCAGATGCTGCAGCTTGCGGAAATAGCTCAGGAAAAGGTCCGTGCCCTGTGCGGCGCTGCTGCCTTCCAGCGATAGATGAGTGACGTGACTGAAGTCCGCCGTGAGGTGTGGAAACTCGCCGATGATGGGATGAGCAAAATGCATAAGCGTTCGCGCATTGGGATCCTGGTTGTTGAGGGTTGTCTGTTCGAGCCAGCAGCGCTGCAAAATCTCCTTGAATACCCGACGATCAATCCTGGCTTCGGACAGTGCTTCTGCGTCGAGCGGTATCCCTGTTAATGGGTGTAGGGTTGGTGTCTGCGCTGTCCAGGTATGGAGATCGGCGCGAAGTGTGTTGAATTCGGCTATCAGGCGATACAGTTCAACGCGTGGGCCGCTGCTGTGGGTCATAAGCCTTTGGATGAACACCTGCAATTGCTCAGGAGTGAGCGAGGGGTTGAGCTCCATCGCCCTCTGCTCCAGCGGAGGCACATAAGGGGTGAAACGCCTGTAGCCTTCGGTTCCGCCCGGCAAGCGCATGATGCGCGGATCGTAGGTAGGTTTGAGATCGCGGTGCAGTGCGAGGATTTGTTTCAAATCGTCGCGCGGCAGTGCGTGTTCGCGGATGGTCTGCTTGAGTTTTGGGCCTGATCCGATGTTGATGCCTAGCGCATCGCGCGCATTGTCGGGGAGGGCTTGCAGCACGGCGCTGTAGAAATCGAGCGCGGCGGACAAAGGCTGATCGTTTTCGTCGTAAGCCTGATAGCGGCCGTCTTCGAGCAGTACCAGAGTTTTGTGTGGCGCGGCATCGCCGCGGCCAATGCTGTCACGCGGTGTGCCGTGGATGCCGAACTCGCGGACTTCGATTCGCAAATTGTCAGGCCACCCCGGGAGACGTTCGAGTGAGTGCAATGCCAGTCGGTGCGTGTCCAGCGGCGTACTTGAGTCCAGATACAAACCTTCAAAGGCGCGGCTGGTGCGCACATCTTCGAGAGCCCAGCGAGACAGCTGCACCAATCGCTTGGGCACAGTCGACTGTTTAAGCTGCTGACGCTCTTCGCCGGTGGCAGTGCGCAGGATTTCCCGGGCCACGCTGGTGGGCAGTCCGGGTGTTGCGTCGATAAGTGTGTGCAAAGCAGCGTCGGTGCTGTGTTCGCTGGCGCGATAGCGTGCGTCGAACAGGATGTTTCGTCGCTCGCTGGCGATGTTCGCCAAGGTTTTCCTCAGTGCATCGGCGCGCGCCGCAGAGGCTCTGGGCGGGCGGCCGGATTCTTCGTTCAATAGCGTTTTGAGCTCGCTTTCGTCGAGTTTCGACAGCAGATGGTTTAGCAGGTCGGCCGAGCCCGGTGGCGGTTCAGTCAGTTCAATGCTCGGCAGATCCTGGCGTTTGCTTTCCCATAGGGTTTCGCCTTGAGCGTTGAGCAAACGCAGGCTCTTGTTCTCTGGCCAAGGGCAATGTTCGATCAGCAGTTGCAACTGAGTGATCGGCTCGGCTTGCGAAAATTCGGTCGCGTGGGGGCTGTTCATTTGATCGATAAAAGTGCGAATGCCTTTGTCGATGTTGAAGCGCTTGAGGGTGTCTTCCAGCAGTGGTGGAAGTGGTTCGCGATCGGCGTGAAATTTGCGCAACACGTCTTCGTGATAGCCGCTGCTGGTCAGTGCTTGTTCCAGCTCAGTGGGTGACAGGCTGTCGACCGTGTGGCCGATGCGTCGCAGCAGTTTGTCGGTTGGCCAGGTCAGCGGGCGATCAAGCTCGGTTTGCCAGGTGCCGTTGTGAAAATGCTCAAGCGCCGGAGGATAGGCGTCTGTGCGTGTCGGGTGATCGATTCGAAAACCTGTGGCGCCCGGCTCCGGCCTGACTGTGAAGACTTTGCCGTCCAGCGGCAGCAGTTGTTTTCCATCGACTTGATGCAAACCGTGCTGATCTGGAAGCGAGCCTTTCGCCAACGCAATGGTTTGCTCGTAGGGTGCGAGATCGGCTTTCCAGTAGAGGGTTTTTCCGCTGGGGGCGGTGACGGGTTTGAACCGGTCGATAAAGCGCACGACATGCTGCGGCAGTACATTGCGAAACTCGCCGGCGACTAGCATGCCGCCGGCGGCAAATATGCCCAATTGCACTACCGATTCCACCGCGTCCATCAGATGCAGAAACGCTTCGGTTCGTTGCCCCTGCGCCCACTCGATGATGCCCTCAAAGGTCTCGTCGAGAAACTGATAGGCCATGTACCCCAGCATCAGCTCGCCGAGAAACGGCACGAACGGTGTCGCCACCAAAGCGGCGACGGTCAGCAGCGTTGAGGCGATGCTCATCAGCGAATCCCAGAACGCCCAGCGCGCTTGCTGATCAGCCCTTGCTGTGGGCACGGCGAGGCTTATTCCGTCGTTGAGTATTTTGTTCAGCGCATCCTCGAACTGCTGCTGCCATAGCGATGTATGGATGATCTCGGCGCGAAATTGCAGGTCTGGATGGTCCACGGCGACTTCGCGCCAGGCAGGTTTCGGATCGCCTCGTTCGTGCGGGTAATACTGAATATGTATCAGGCGTGAATTGAGTGTCGAGAAGAAACGGCCGCGTTCGTTGTGAGCGATGAAGCGGCTGAAGAAATGCTGATAGTCGCTTTGTCGCAACTGGCGCGTCAGTTCGGCGGCGAATGCAGTGCTGGAAGCGTATTCCTTGATCGGGTGCTCAGGATCGTTCGGCACATAAGCCACAATCCGGCTGACCTGTTGACTGGCGCTCAGGTCGGGCGCAAACACAATGATGCCGTGCAGCGCTGAGGACAGCAGCGACAGGCTATGACAGCGCAGGGTTTCGCCATCGAGCCGCATCCCTGACAAACCGTCGATCAAGCCGCCAATCAAACGGAACAAATCCTCCTGAATGTCGTTGTTCATGCGGGCGAACAACAGCGCCGATTTCAGCGCGGCCTTCTGGCTCGTTTCGACATGCAGACGCAGCGTCGCCGCCACGTCGGGTCGGGTAACGCCGAGGTGGTGTTGCAGATGAGCTTGGTATTGCGCGCCGAGATCGAGTGACCTGCACAGTTTGATGAAGTCGGCTATTGATAGCGTCCGGGTGATGTCCGGCAAGGTTTCGAATTGCTCGCGCTCGTCTGGCCGGGTGATGAAGCAGGAGTCGGAATCGAATGCATCCGCCTCGGCTTCATGGCGCTCGAAGTTATGCAGCGCGGCGTCCAGCAGCGACACGCTCCAGATCCGCTTGGCGCCCGTGGAGAATCCGAACCAGGGATTTGTCACCGGGATGTACAGGCGCACGAAGGTGTTTTTGACGTCCAGCGTCAGGCCGAATTGTTTATTGATCGCCGCTGTCAGCAACGGTGCGGCAAAGGCGTCGACATCCTTGAGGTCGGCCAGCAGGCGATCCACCTGGTTTTGCGCCGTCCAGTGCTGCGCGTTCAGTGCGCCTAAATGCGCGTGATGGCGGCGAGGAGCGGTTGCCAGTCCAGGCTTTGGGTGTGGCGTGCCGTGGCGCAAAGCATTGCGTCGAAGTGGTGACGCGTTGGCCAGCCAGTCAGGCGTGGCGTGATGCAGGTGCAGAAAATGCGTGTCGTCGTGCACCGTGTCGAAAGCGTCGAGACGGACGGTAGGTTGAAGCGGTTGTGACAGGTTCATACGCTCATCCATTAGCGTGTGGAGAGCGCCCAGCAAATCAGAAAAAAAATCATCATGTGCGGTACATAGTTACCGCACATGGAATTCTTCGATCAAATACAGTGAAGCCACCGCAGATCCGCCCGGGCAGTTTAAACTGCGCCTTTGCGACGCTATATGTCGCATTGCCGTAAACCCGGGAAAATCCGGGGTTTGCGCTATAAGAAGTTGTCGCTTGGCGGCAAGGCCGGGCTGAAAACTGTCCTTACAATCCCCCCATCGCTCGCCAGTTTCAGGCGGGTGTTCCTCTTCAGGAGACTCCGATGTCCGTTGAGCACGCTGCGGTACAACGCGCCGATTTCGACCAGGTAATGGTTCCCAACTACGCGCCTGCCGCTTTCATTCCGGTGCGTGGCGCCGGTTCCCGCGTCTGGGATCAGGCCGGCCGCGAGCTGATCGACTTCGCCGGCGGGATTGCCGTTAACGTATTGGGCCACGCGCACCCGGCGCTGGTCGGTGCATTGACCGAACAGGCGAACAAGCTGTGGCACGTGTCCAACGTGTTCACCAACGAGCCAGCCCTGCGTCTTGCGCACAAACTGATCGACGCCACGTTCGCCGAGCGCGTGTTCTTCTGCAACTCCGGCGCTGAAGCCAACGAGGCCGCTTTCAAGCTGGCCCGTCGTGTTGCGTTCGACCGTTTCGGCACTGAGAAATACGAAATCATCGCCGCGCTGAACAGCTTCCACGGCCGTACTTTGTTCACCGTTAACGTCGGTGGCCAGTCGAAGTATTCCGACGGTTTCGGCCCGAAAATCACCGGCATCACCCACGTTCCTTATAACGACCTGGCCGCGCTGAAAGCGGCGGTTTCCGACAAGACCTGTGCGGTCGTGCTGGAGCCGATCCAGGGCGAGGGCGGCGTACTGCCAGCCGAATTGGCGTACCTGCAAGGTGCCCGCGAACTCTGCGACGCGAACAACGCGCTGCTGGTGTTCGACGAAGTGCAGACCGGCATGGGCCGCAGCGGCAAGCTATTCGCCTACCAGCATTACGGCGTGACCCCGGACATCCTCACCAGCGCCAAGAGCCTGGGCGGCGGTTTCCCGATCGCGGCGATGCTGACCACCGAAGCGCTGGCCAAACATCTGGTCGTCGGCACTCACGGCACCACGTACGGCGGCAACCCGCTGGCGTGCGCGGTCGCTGAAGCGGTGATCGACGTGATCAATACCCCGGAAGTGCTGAACGGCGTGAATGCCAAGCACGACAAGTTCAAGGCACGCCTCGAGCAGATCGGCGAGAAATACGGCTTGTTCACTCAGGTGCGTGGCCTCGGTCTGCTGATCGGCTGTGTGCTGAGCGATGCCTGGAAAGGCAAGGCCAAAGACATCTTCAACGCCGCTGAAAAAGAAGGCCTGATGATTCTGCAAGCCGGCCCGGACGTGATCCGTTTCGCCCCGAGCCTGGTGGTGGACGACGCTGATATTGATGCCGGTCTCGACCGCTTCGAACGCGCTGCCGCAGCACTGACGCAAGCCTGATAGACCCTTCGGCGCCTGGAGCTTTTCAGGCGTCGATCAAAATTTTTTGATGCCGGACCAGATTAACTGTAGGAGTGAGCCTGCTCGCGATTGCGGTATGTCAGTCGACTCATTGGTTTCTGACAGACCGCAATCGCGAGCAGGCTCACTCCTACATTGATCTCCATGTAGGCCCGGTTATTTTTTCTGTGAATTGATAAGAGAAAAGGAGTGACACCATGCTGGTGATGCGCCCCGCGCAAATGGCTGATCTGGGCGAGGTACAGCGTCTGGCTGCGGACAGCCCGATTGGTGTCACTTCCTTGCCGGATGACGTGGAACGTCTGAGCGACAAGATCGCCGCGAGCGAAGCGTCGTTTTCCGCCGAAGTGAGCTTCAACGGTGAAGAGAGCTATTTCTTCGTCCTCGAAGAATCCACCACCGGCAAACTGGTCGGTTGCTCGGCGATTGTCGCGTCCGCCGGTTACTCGGAGCCGTTCTACAGCTTCCGTAACGAGACCTTCGTCCACGCCTCCCGCGAGTTGAAGATCCACAACAAGATTCACGTGCTCTCGCAGTGCCACGACCTGACCGGCAACAGCTTGCTGACCAGTTTCTACGTGCAGCGCGAACTGGTCGGGTCGCCGTGGTCGGAGCTGAATTCCCGTGGTCGTCTGCTGTTCGTCGCCAGCCATCCCGAGCGCTTCGCTGATTCGGTGGTTACCGAGATCGTCGGTTACAGCGATGAGAATGGCGACTCGCCGTTCTGGGACGCGATTGGTCGTAACTTCTTCGACCTCAATTACGCCGAAGCCGAACGCCTGTGCGGGCTGAAAAGCCGCACGTTCCTCGCCGAGCTGATGCCGCATTACCCGATCTACGTGCCGTTGCTGCCGGACTCCGCTCAAGAGGCGATGGGCCAGGTGCACCCGCGTGCGCAGATCACCTTCGACATCCTGATGCGCGAAGGCTTCGAGACCGATCACTACATCGACATTTTCGACGGTGGCCCGACCCTGCATGCGCGTGTTTCGGGGATCCGTTCGATCGCCCAAAGCCGTGTGGTGCCAGTGAAGATCGGCGAGCCGGTGAAAGGCGCCGGGCGCCAGTATCTGGTGGCCAACGCGCAGTTGCAGGATTACCGCGCGGTGCTGCTGGAACTGGATTACGCGCCGGGTAAACCGGTGACTCTGGATCTGGAAGCGGCCGAAGCCCTGGGCGTCGGTGAAGGTGCCAGCGTGCGCCTGGTGGCGGTTTAACGCCTTAGCGAGTTTCACGGGTGGCGAAGGCGGCCCGTTTGAGGAGATAGCATGATTGTTCGTCCCGTACGCAGCAGCGATTTATCCGCGCTGATCGACCTGGCCCGTAGCACCGGCACCGGCCTGACTACTTTGCCGGCCAACGAAGAACGTCTGGCCCATCGGGTCGGCTGGGCCGAGAAGACTTTTCGCGGCGAAGCCGGCCGTGGTGATGCGGACTACCTGTTCGTGCTCGAAGACGATGACGGCCGCGTGGTGGGGATTTCCGCCATTGCTGGCGCTGTCGGCATGCGTGAGCCTTGGTACAACTTCCGTGTCGGCCTGACCGTCAGTGCGTCGCAAGAACTGAATATCTATCGCGAGATTCCGACGCTGTTTCTCGCCAACGACCTGACCGGCAATTCCGAGCTGTGCTCGTTGTTCCTGCACGCCGATTACCGCAGCGGTCTGAACGGTCGCATGCTGTCGAAGGCGCGGATGCTGTTCATCGCGGAATTTCCTGAATTGTTCGGCAACAAGATCATCGCCGAAATGCGCGGTGTCTCCGATGACGCCGGTCGTTCGCCGTTCTGGGAAAGCCTCGGTCGGCACTTCTTCAAGATGGAATTCAGCCAGGCCGATTACCTCACCGGTGTCGGCAACAAGGCGTTCATCGCTGAACTGATGCCGAAATTCCCGCTGTACACCTGCTTTCTGTCCGAAGGCGCGCGTCAGGTCATCGGCCAGGTTCACCCGGACACCGAGCCTGCCTTGGCGATGCTCAAGGGCGAAGGTTTCAGCTATCAGGGTTACGTCGACATCTTCGACGCCGGCCCGGCCATCGAATGCGAAACCGGCAAGATCCGCGCGGTGCGTGACAGCGAAGCGCTGGTGCTGGCTGTGGGTACGCCGGGCGATGACGCCACGCCGTTCATCATCCATAACCGCAAGCGCGAAGACTGCCGCATCACCGCTGCGCCGGCGCGTCTCGCTGCCGGTACTTTGGTGGTCGATCCGCAGACCGCCAAACGTCTTCAACTCAACGCTGGCGATCAAGTGCGCGCCGTGGCGTTGTCCGCTGCACGGGAGTCGAAATAATGAATTCGCTATACATCGCAGGTGAGTGGCTGGCCGGTCAGGGCGAAGCTTTTCAATCGCTGAACCCGGTGACGCAGCAGGTGCTTTGGTCGGGGGAGGGCGCCACGGCGGCTCAGGTTGAATCGGCTGTGCAAGCTGCGCGTCAGGCGTTCCCGGGTTGGGCGCGTCGCACGCTGGACGAGCGCATCACGGTGCTTGAGGCTTTCGCCGCGTCGCTGAAAAACCACGCTGACGAACTGGCTCGCACCATTGGTGAAGAGACCGGCAAACCGCTGTGGGAATCGGCGACCGAAGTGACCAGCATGGTCAACAAGATCGCGATTTCAGTGCAGAGCTACCGCGAGCGTACCGGCGAGAAGAGCGGCCCGTTGGGCGACGCCACTGCTGTGCTGCGCCACAAACCGCACGGCGTGGTCGCAGTATTCGGCCCTTACAACTTCCCTGGTCACTTGCCAAACGGCCACATCGTGCCGGCGCTGCTGGCGGGTAACAGCGTGCTGTTCAAGCCAAGCGAACTGACGCCGAAAGTGGCCGAGCTGACGGTCAAGTGCTGGATCGAAGCCGGTCTGCCAGCGGGTGTGTTGAACCTGGTGCAAGGCGCCCGGGAAACCGGCATCGCGCTGGCAGCGAACCCGGGCATCGACGGTTTGTTCTTCACCGGTTCGAGCCGCACGGGCAATCATCTGCACCAGCAATTCGCCGGTCGTCCGGACAAGATTCTGGCGCTGGAAATGGGTGGTAACAACCCGCTGGTGGTTGATCAGGTCGCGGATCTGGATGCGGCGGTTTACACGATTATTCAGTCGGCGTTCATCTCTGCCGGTCAGCGCTGCACCTGCGCACGCCGCCTGCTGGTGCCGCAAGGCGCGTGGGGCGACAGCCTGTTGAAGCGTCTGGTTGAAGTCAGCGCGACCATTGAAGTCGGCGCGTTCGATCAGCAACCGGCCCCGTTCATGGGCTCGGTGATTTCCCTCGGCGCAGCGAAAGCGCTGATGGACGCTCAAGAACATCTGCTGGCCAACGGCGCGGTGTCGCTGCTGGAAATGACTCAGCCGCAAGCACAAGCCGCGTTGCTGACGCCGGGCATCGTTGATGTGACGGCGGTTGCCGAGCGTCCGGACGAAGAACTGTTCGGCCCGTTGCTGCAAGTGATCCGCTACGTTGATTTTGAAGCAGCGATCGTTGAAGCCAACAACACCGCTTATGGGCTTGCTGCGGGTTTGCTGTCGGATTCCGAAGCGCGTTATCAGCAGTTCTGGCTGGAAAGCCGTGCCGGCATCGTCAACTGGAACAAACAGCTGACCGGTGCTGCGAGCAGCGCGCCGTTTGGTGGTGTCGGTGCCTCGGGCAACCATCGCGCCAGCGCCTATTACGCGGCGGATTACTGCGCGTACCCGGTGGCGTCGCTGGAGACGCCGAGCCTGGTGTTGCCATCGGCCCTCACGCCAGGCGTGAAAATGGCGTAACGGCCATCGCGAGCAGGCTCACTCCTACAGGACTTGTGTCGTACACAACATGTGTATTCACCGCTAAACCTGTAGGAGTGAGCCTGCTCGCGATCGCCGCGACGCGGTCTGACTGAATTGTTACCTGAAGCCTATAACAACAGATTCTCGTGGAGCCTCGCTGATGAAATCCTATGAAGTCAATTTTGACGGTCTAGTGGGGCCGACCCATAACTACGGTGGTCTGTCCTACGGCAACGTTGCGTCCCAGAGCAACAGCCAGCAATCCTCGAACCCGAAGGAAGCGGCGCTGCAAGGTCTGGCGAAGATGAAAGCGCTGATGGAAATGGGCTTTCAGCAAGGCGTACTGGCGCCGCAGGAACGTCCGGACGTGGCCGCTCTGCGCCGTCTGGGTTTCAGCGGTACCGACGCGCAAGTGATCGAACGCGCCGCCAAAGAAGCCATGCCACTGTTGGTCGCCAGTTGCTCGGCGTCAAGCATGTGGGTGGCCAACGCCGCCACGGTCAGCCCGAGTGCCGACACTGCTGACGGTCGCGTGCATTTCACCGCCGCCAACCTCAATTGCAAGTACCACCGCAGCATCGAGCACCCGACCACCAGCCGTGTGCTCGGCGCAATGTTCGCCAATCAGCAGCACTTCGCCCATCACGCCGCGTTGCCGGCCGTGGCGCAGTTCGGCGACGAAGGCGCGGCCAACCACACGCGTTTCTGCCGTGAGTACGGCGAGGCGGGCGTTGAGTTCTTTGTGTTCGGTCGCAGTGCGTTCGACAACCGTTTCCCGGCGCCGCAAAAGTACCCGGCGCGGCAGACCCTCGAAGCCTCGCAAGCCGTTGCGCGTCTGCACGGTCTGCGTGATGAAGGCGTGGTTTACGCCCAGCAGAACCCGAACGTGATCGATCAAGGCGTGTTCCACAACGACGTGATTGCCGTGGGCAATGGCGAGGTGTTGTTCTATCACGAGGACGCGTTCCTCGACACCGAGTCGATGCTGGCCGAGCTGCAAAGCAAACTGGCCAAAGTCGGTGGTAACTTCCAATCGGTGTGTGTGCCGCGTTCGGCAATCACCGTGGATGACGCGGTGCGCTCGTACCTGTTCAACAGCCAATTGCTCTCGCGTCCTGACGGTTCGATGCTGTTGATCGTGCCGCAAGAGTGCCAGGCCAACGAACGCGTCTGGGCTTACCTGCAAAGCCTGACCAGTTCCGGCGGTCTGATCCGCGAAGTGAAAGTCTTCGATCTCAAGCAAAGCATGCAGAACGGCGGTGGCCCGGCGTGCCTGCGACTGCGCGTCGCGCTCAACGAAACCGAACTGGCGGCGGTCAACCCAGGGGTTATCATGACGGCACCGTTGTACGGTTCGTTGACCGCATGGGTTGAAAAACACTACCGCGACCGCCTGAGCGAAACCGATCTGGCGGATCCGCAGTTGTTGCTTGAATGCCGGACGGCACTGGATGAACTGACGCAAATCCTTAAACTGGGCGCGGTTTATCCATTCCAGATCAATTGATGGCCGGCGCGCCGCTTGAACGCGGCGCGCGGCTTGTCTCACCAAGAGAGTAAAAACATGAGCGATTCCCTGCAGCTGATCCTTGAAGACACCGACGGCACGCAACTGGAGACCTCCTGCACCCGCGTTGCGGTCATGTGGCAAGGCAAAGAGCTGTGGATCCAGCAGGACGGCCGTGGCCAGTTGCTGATCGGCGTGGACGTTGAAGAAGGTGACGCCGAGTACGCCAACCTGCTGCTGCGCCCATTGGCGACTAACCTGGTAAGTCTGCAACTGGAAATGGAACCGGCCGACGTTGGCGACGACGAAGACCACGTGCACGGCCCGGATTGCAACCACGACCACTAAGGAAACCGCTCTATGCTCGCCCTCGGCAAACTGCTTGAACTGACCCTCGCCGGCCGCGAACCGGCGGAGAAGACTCAACTGACTGTCGAAGGCGTGCGCATGCGCTGGTTGAGCGAAGGTGCGCTGGAAGTCCGGCCACCCGAAGCGCGCGACAATGGCCTGGATCTACTGCTGTCGGCAGGGATCCATGGCAACGAAACAGCGCCGATCGAGTTGCTTGATCGGCTGCTGCACGACATCGCACGCGGCGATCTGAAGCCGCGCGCACGCATTCTGTTCCTGTTCGGCAACCCCGAGGCAATTCGCAAAGGCGAGCGCTTTGTCGAGCAGGACGTCAATCGGCTGTTCAATGGCCGTCACGAACAAAGCAGTGGCTCAGAAGCGCTGCGAGCCTGTGAGCTGGAACGTCTGGCGGCGAGTTTCTTCAGCCTGCCGGATCGCCAGCGCCTGCACTACGACCTGCACACAGCGATTCGCGGCTCGAAGATCGAGCAGTTCGCGCTGTATCCGTGGAAAGAAGGGCGCCAGCATTCACGCCTTGAACTGGCACGTTTGCGCGCGGCTGGCATGGAGGCGGTGCTGTTGCAGAACAAGCCGTCGATCGTGTTCAGCTCTTACACCTACGACAAGCTCGGCGCCGAGGCTTTCACGCTGGAACTGGGCAAGGCGCGGCCGTTCGGGCAGAACGACGGGGTTAACGTCTCGCTGCTGGAAACTCGCTTAAAGCAGATCATTGAAGGCACTGAACCAGAGATGGCTGAAGCGCAGCTGGATGGTTTGCAGCTGTTCAGTGTCGCGCGGGAAATCATCAAGCACAGCGATGCGTTCCGCTTGAACCTGCCGCAGGACATTGAAAACTTTTCCGAGTTGGAGGTGGGTTATGTGTTGGCCGAAGATCTGGCCAATACCCGCTGGATCATTGAGGAAGAGGGCGCACGCATCATCTTCCCTAATCCCAAGGTCAAGAACGGCCTGCGCGCGGGCATCCTGATCGTCCCGACCACAGATGAACACTTAACCTGAGTTCACCCCAGAACCCCTGTGGGAGCGGGCTTGCTCGCGAATGCGGTCTGTCGGTAACTCATTTGCTGACTGACACACCGCTTTCGCGAGCAAGCCCGCTCCCACATTTGGATTTGAGTGAGGCCCGAGACCTCACTCAGCTTTGGAGTCAGACGGCTACTGCATGCGGCTCAGTACGGCGCAGTGCGCGAACCTTGCGCAGTGTATCCGCGCAAGTCCGCGCCGCTTCCTGACCCTTGTGTACAAAGTGCTCAAAGAAGAATTTCTGATGCTCGTCACCCGCATGGAAGTGATGCGGCGTCAGCGACACCGAGAACACCGGCACTTCGGTTTCCAGCTGCACTTGCATCAGGCCGCTGACCACCGATTGGGCGACGAACTCGTGACGGTAGATGCCACCATCCACCACCAGGGCTGCGGCGACGATGCCGGCATAACGACCGGTTTTGGCCAGCAACTTGGCGTGCAGAGGCATTTCAAAAGCGCCGCCGACTTCGAAGATGTCGATATCGGATTCCTGATAACCCAGGGCAATCATTTCGGCGACGAAGCCTTTTCGGCTCTGGTCGACGATTTCTTTGTGCCAGCAGGCCTGGATGAACGCAACGCGCTCGCCGTGTGGGTGTTTGCTTTTGCTGTCGATAGCGGTGGGTTGCATGTTCTGACTCCTGTTTGTGTGAAAAACAGGGCGTTATGAATCGAAAGGGATTCAAGGGTGCGCACACGCACAACATTGCGCGGACGGCCCTTTGGCGTTAATCCCGTTCTCTCTTCATCCGGACTATGACCGTCGGCCCCGGGATCACACCGGGTCTGCTGACCTTGCCGCCGATCTCAACCGAAGTCGTATTCGTCGCCAAGCGCTCGCGGGCTATGCGCATTGCGCGCAATTACCGCCGGTGGGGAATTGCACCCCGCCCTGAGAACGTTTTTGCCGCCCTATTGCGGGCGGCGCAGCGTTTTTAACACATATTTTCAGGGCTTGCATACTCAATACCGGCCGACCGAAATACAGAACCTGTGGGAGCGGGCTTGCTCGCGAAAGCGATTTAACCTTCAACGCAAATGTTGGCTGGCAGTGCGCCTTCGCGAGCAAGCCCGCTCCCACATGGATTGCGCTTTCCTGAGGAGTTACGTGGCCTTTTCTTATTAAAGGCTTGAATAATCTGCCTCATGACCGCAGTAATTGACCTTCGTAAAGGGATTTCCCCTGCTGAATTGAGGCCAGGTTCATGAGCGTTATCGATCTTCGCAGCGACACCGTCACCCAACCGACACCCGCCATGCTCGACGCGATGACCGCAGCCGATACCGGTGACGATGTGTACGGCGAAGACCCGACGGTCAATCGTCTGGAAGCCGAACTGGCTCAACGCTTGGGCTTTGCCGCAGCGCTGTTCGTGCCGACCGGCACCATGAGCAATCTGTTGGGATTGATGGCGCACTGCGAGCGCGGCGACGAATATGTCGTGGGTCAGCAGGCGCACACCTACAAGTACGAAGGCGGCGGCGCGGCGGTGCTCGGTTCGATCCAGCCGCAGCCGCTGGAAGTGCAGGCCGACGGTTCGCTGGATCTGGATCAAGTCGCGGCAGCGATCAAACCCGACGACTTCCATTTCGCTCGCACCCGTTTGCTGGCGCTGGAAAACACCATGCAAGGCAAAGTGCTGCCGCTGGAATATCTGGCGCGGGCGCGTAAATTCACCCAAGACCACGGCTTGCAACTGCACCTCGACGGCGCGCGTCTTTACAACGCGGCGGTCAAACTCGGGATTGATGCGCGGGAAATCACTAAACATTTCGATTCGGTATCGGTGTGCCTGTCCAAAGGCCTCGGTGCGCCAGTGGGATCGGTGCTGTGCGGTTCCGAGCAACTGATCGGCAAGGCCCGGCGTTTGCGCAAAATGGTCGGCGGCGGCATGCGTCAGGCCGGACTGCTGGCGGCGGCGGGGCTGTATGCGCTGGATCACAACGTCGAACGCCTGGCGGATGACCACGCCAACGCGCAGTTTTTGGCCGATGGTCTGCGTGAAGCAGGTTTCAGCGTTGAACCGGTACAAACCAACATGGTTTATGTGCAAATGGGCGACAAAGCCGAAGCGATCAAGGCGTTTGCCGGCGAACGCGGGATCAAGTTGAGCGCCGCCGCGCGTCTGCGTATGGTCACGCACATGGACGTCAGTCGCGCGCAAATCGAGCAAGTGATCGCGACATTCGTCGACTTTTCGCGCAAGTGACAGCGTTAGCCGTCCAATTGACCGTTTCTATCGTATAAACACGCTGTACCCCGCGCGCAGGGCCGATATAATGCGGCCCTTTGCCGTCGCTTCGTCTGTTGACGTTTCGAACAGGCCTTTGGCCGCAGCCTCCGTGGAAGAACCTAATGAAAAGCGCAGAAATCCGTGAAGCCTTCCTTCGCTTCTTCGAAGAGCAAGGCCACACCCGTGTAGCCTCCAGCTCTTTGATTCCGGGCAACGACCCAACCCTGCTGTTCACTAACGCGGGGATGAACCAGTTCAAGGACTGCTTCCTGGGCCAGGAAAAACGTGCGTACACCCGTGCGACCAGCAGCCAGAAATGCGTGCGTGCCGGTGGCAAGAACAGTGACCTGGAAAACGTCGGTTATACCGCTCGTCACCACACGTTCTTCGAAATGCTCGGTAACTTCAGCTTCGGTGACTATTTCAAGAAGGACGCGATTACCTACGCGTGGACCTTCCTGACCGGCGTTCTGCAACTGCCGAAGGAAAAACTCTGGGTCACCGTCTATGCCTCCGACGATGAAGCGTATGACATCTGGAACCAAAGAAATCGGTGTGCCGGTCGAGCGCATGATCCGTATCGGCGACAACAAAGGCGCGCCGTACGCCTCCGACAACTTCTGGACCATGGGCGATACCGGCCCGTGCGGTCCAGTGCACCGAGATTTTCTACGATCACGGCGACCACATCTGGGGCGGCCCGCCGGGCTCGCCGGAAGAAGACGGCGACCGTTATATCGAGATCTGGAACAACGTGTTCATGCAGTTCAACCGCACCGCCGATGGCGTCTTGCATCCGTTGCCAGCGCCATCGGTCGACACCGGCATGGGCCTGGAGCGGATCAGTGCGGTGATGCAGCACGTCAATTCCAACTACGACATCGACCTGTTCAAAAACCTGCTGAAGGCCTCGGCTGAAGCGATCGGCTGCGAAAACGGCGATCAGTCTTCGTTGAAAGTCGTGTCCGACCACATTCGTTCGTGCGGTTTCCTGATCGCCGACGGCGTGCTGCCGTCCAACGAAGGTCGCGGTTATGTACTGCGCCGGATCATCCGTCGCGCTTGCCGTCACGGTAACAAGCTGGGCGCTACCGGCAGCTTCTTCTACAAGATCGTTGCCGCACTGGTTGCCGAGATGGGCGAAGCCTTCCCGGAACTGAAGAAGCAGCAAAGCAACATCGAGCGCGTGCTCAAGGCTGAAGAAGAGCAGTTCTCCAAGACGCTGGAGCACGGCCTGAAAATTCTTGAGCAGGATCTGCTGGAACTCAAAGGCACCGTGGTGCCGGGCGACGTAGTGTTCAAACTCTACGACACCTATGGTTTCCCGATGGACCTGACCGCCGACATCGCCCGCGAGCGCAGCCTGACTGTCGATGAAGTCGGCTTCGAACGTGAGATGGAAGCTCAGCGTGTGCGTGCGCGTTCGGCCAGCTCGTTCGGTCTGGACTACAACACCTTGGTCAAGGTTGACGTGGCCACCGAGTTCACCGGTTACAAAGACACCAGCGGTTCGGCAAAAATCGTTGCTATCTATAAAGATGGCCAGTCGGTCGACGTCTTGAATGAAGGCGAAGAGGCGGTGATCGTTCTGAATCAGACGCCGTTCTACGCTGAGTCCGGCGGCCAGATCGGCGACTGCGGTTATCTGCAGGCCGGCAGCAGCCGTTTCGACGTGCGCGACACCACCAAAACCGGCGGCGCATTCCTGCACCACGGTGTGCTGGATTCGGGCAGCCTGACCATCGGCGCGCCAGTGGAAACCCACGTCGACGCCGAAGTGCGTCACGCCACTTCGTTGAACCACTCGGCCACGCACTTGCTGCACGCTGCACTGCGCCAGGTTCTGGGCGAGCACGTTCAGCAGAAAGGTTCGTTGGTCGACAGTCAGCGCCTGCGTTTCGACTTCAGCCACTTTGAAGCGATCAAGCCTGAGCAGATCAAGGCGCTGGAAGACATCGTCAACGCCGAGATTCGCAAGAACTCCGCCGTTGAAACCGAAGAAACCGACATCGAAACCGCGAAGAACAAAGGCGCGATGGCGCTGTTCGGCGAGAAGTACGGCGACAACGTGCGCGTGCTGAGCATGGGCGGTGATTTCTCCGTCGAACTGTGCGGCGGTATCCACGCCAACCGTACCGGCGACATCGGCCTGCTGAAAATCATCAGCGAAGGCGGTGTGGCTTCGGGTGTGCGTCGTATCGAAGCGGTCACCGGTGCCGCGGCACTGGCCTACTTGAATGCTGCAGAAGAACAACTCAAGGAAGCGGCCAGCCTGGTCAAGGGCAGCCGCGACAACCTGATCGACAAGCTGTCGGCTGTGCTCGAGCGCAATCGCCAACTGGAGAAGCAACTCGAGCAGTTGCAAGCCAAGGCGGCGAGCGCGGCGGGCGACGATCTGTCGTCCTCGGCACTGGACGTCAAAGGCGTGAAGGTTTTGGCCGCACGTCTGGATGGTCAGGACGCCAAGGCGCTGCTGGCGCTGGTTGATCAGTTGAAGAACAAACTCGGCCGCGCAGTGATCCTGCTCGGCAGTGTCCATGAGGAAAAGGTCGTTCTGGTTGCAGGCGTAACCAAAGACCTGACTGGCCAACTCAAAGCCGGTGATTTGATGAAGCAAGCTGCTGCGGCAGTGGGCGGGAAGGGCGGTGGTCGTCCGGACATGGCGCAGGGCGGTGGCGTTGATGCCGGCGCGCTGGATGGTGCACTGGCGCTGACCGTTCCATTCGTCGAGCAGGGTTTATAAGACGGTCCGTCGCGCTCGCAGTCTAGTGGCGGGCGCGGCGGCTGTTCGAGTGATTATTGGGCGCCCTTCATGGGCAGAGGCGGCTTTGAAATGGCTTTGATCGTACAGAAATTTGGAGGCACCTCGGTCGGTACTGTCGAGAGAATCGAGCAGGTCGCCGACAAGGTTAAGAAATTCCGCGATGCCGGCGATGACCTGGTGGTTGTGCTGTCTGCAATGAGCGGCGAAACCAACCGTCTGATCGATCTGGCCAAGCAAATCAGTGGCGACGGTCAACCGGTTCCGCGTGAGCTGGACGTGATTGTTTCCACCGGTGAGCAGGTGACGATTGCCCTGTTGGCCATGGCGCTGATCAAGCGCGGTGTGCCGGCGGTGTCGTACACCGGTAATCAGGTGCGGATCCTGACCGACAGTGCGCACAATAAAGCGCGTATCTTGCAGATTGATGACCAGAAGATTCGTGGTGATCTGAAAGCAGGTCGCGTGGTAGTTGTCGCCGGTTTCCAGGGCGTCGACGAGCACGGCAACATTACCACCCTCGGTCGTGGCGGTTCCGACACCACCGGCGTGGCACTGGCTGCGGCGTTGAAGGCTGACGAGTGCCAGATCTACACCGACGTTGATGGTGTTTACACCACTGACCCGCGCGTTGTGCCGGTCGCTCAGCGTCTGGACAAGATCACCTTCGAAGAGATGCTGGAAATGGCCAGCCTCGGTTCCAAGGTGTTGCAGATCCGTGCCGTGGAATTCGCCGGCAAGTACAACGTACCGCTGCGCGTACTGCACAGCTTCAAGGAGGGTCCGGGCACCCTCATTACTATTGATGAAGAGGAAACCATGGAACAGCCGATCATTTCCGGCATCGCTTTCAACCGCGATGAAGCCAAGCTGACCATCCGTGGCGTGCCAGACACCCCGGGCGTGGCGTTCAAGATTCTCGGCCCGATCAGTGCCGCGAACATCGAAGTCGACATGATCGTGCAGAACGTCGCGCACGATAACACCACCGACTTCACCTTCACCGTACACCGCAACGACTTCCAGGCCGCACAGAACGTGCTGGAAAACACCGCTCGCGAGATCGGTGCCCGTGAAGTGGTTGGCGACATCAAGATTGCCAAGGTCTCGATCGTCGGCGTCGGCATGCGTTCCCACGCAGGCGTGGCCAGCCGCATGTTCGAATCGCTGGCAAAAGAAAGCATCAACATCCAGATGATCTCGACTTCGGAAATCAAGGTTTCCGTGGTGATTGAAGAGAAGTACCTGGAACTGGCCGTGCGCGCTCTGCACACGGCTTTCGAACTGGATGCGCCGGCCCGTCAAGGCGAGTAATTCCGTTCAACTGAAGGGCGCGGTCTGACCGCGCCCTTTATTTTTTTGAATGGCGTGAGCCCTGACTGTTCTTTTGCTCGCGCTGGTCAATACTCAGGCATGTAGGGCTACGATCGCTCCGGTTGTAGGTCGGGTGCCTTTTTTTTGCAGACTGTTGTCCCTGAACTGAATTGCGTAAGGAGAAAGGTATGCTGATTCTGACCCGTCGGTGCGCAGAAAGCCTGATTATCGGTGACGGCGAAATCACCGTGACCGTGCTCGGCGTTAAAGGAAACCAAGTGCGCATCGGTGTGAACGCGCCGAAAGAGGTTGCCGTGCACCGTGAGGAAATTTACCTGCGTATAAAGAAAGAGAAGGACGAAGAACCAAGCCATTAATTTTTATCGATTTTTATGTTTGCAAACGGGGAAAAGGTTGGTTAAGATACGCCCCGTGTTGCGGAGAGCTGGCCGAGTGGCCGAAGGCGCTCCCCTGCTAAGGGAGTACACCTCAAAAGGGTGTCGGGGGTTCGAATCCCCCGTTCTCCGCCATTATTTGCTTAGTACGTCGTAATCTGGCTTTTTCTGTAAGTTGTTGAAATTAATAGAAAAAGTGGTTGGAATAGAGATTAGACGGGCTATAATGCGGCGCAACAAATGCACTCGTAGCTCAGCTGGATAGAGTACTCGGCTACGAACCGAGCGGTCACAGGTTCGAATCCTGTCGAGTGCACCATTTAAGAGTCAGTTACAGCAATGTAAATGACTTGGCTTCAACCAGATGTGATCTGGTCTAAAAACACAAAATGCACTCGTAGCTCAGCTGGATAGAGTACTCGGCTACGAACCGAGCGGTCACAGGTTCGAATCCTGTCGAGTGCACCATTTAAGAGTTAGTTGCAGCAACGCAGATAACTTGGCTTCATCCAGTTGTGGTCTGGGCTAAAAACACAAAATGCACTCGTAGCTCAGCTGGATAGAGTACTCGGCTACGAACCGAGCGGTCACAGGTTCGAATCCTGTCGAGTGCACCATATACCGAAAAGCCCGCGTTTATCGCGGGCTTTTTGCTGTCCGGGATTTGGCTTTTTCCTTCACGCATCCCCGTTGATCAAAATCGATTTGTGCCGTTCGGCCTCGCTTGAGGTCGTAACGATACGTTGTCGTCGATGTCCGAATATTGATCTTGTCCGGCTTGCCTAAAGCGCTTTCGACATCTTGCGCGCTCATCCCTGCGATAACACGCCGATTGATGATCGCCTGGCGGCGTTGTCTCGCATCGATCACGTTGCCGCAGATGTGCTCCGCGCCGCCGACAATGCCCGGTGCTCGGCCTCTGCTATTCATACCGGATGTTTCTTCGTGATTGGCTTCAGGCATCACCGCCACGACAGATCCGGGCGAGTAGGGGTGTACTTCCTGCACGGAGAGGTGTTCACCGTGCGCGCAACTCATCGTGGTGAAGGTGATGCTGCCGTCAGGTGCTTCGCAGCGATGCAGGGTGGTCGTGGCCCCGGCGTGCGGTAGGCAGAGCAAAAAAGTCAGTACGAAAAAAGATGATTTGAGTGGCATTCGACGTCCTCCATGACGATCTACGCTCAAGGGTAGTCGCTACATTTTGCGCTGCCGGTGTGTTTTCTTTTCAAGATGAGTCGTCGCATTTGCATGGATCAGGATGGCGCTCAGGTTTGTCTCGCAAGCGCTTGTTTCAGCCGTGATTTTTTAACGTATTAAACCGTCAGGCGTGTATCATTGCGCCCGTCAGCCCCGCCGGGGCTTATGGAAAACCTCCATGGACTTACCCAGTAGTTGTTCAGTAACCCGTTTCACCAATCATGAATTGACTGATTGATTCTTCCGGCGTGCCCCGCTGCTGGGAGTGGAGTTCGCCTATGTCCGAAATCGAAGTAAAGAAAACACAGGAAAGCCTGCAGGATCGCCTGGCCCAAGTGGTCGAGCTGCTGCAGCGCCAACGAGTCGTCGAAGACCTGACTCATCGCCAGGAAGGCGCGCACAACGACCGGGTGGAAAACCTGGTTCACCGGCAGAATCTGGTCGAGTTGCAACGCAAACTCGATGATCTGCACTCCGCCGACGTTGCCTACATTCTTGAAGCCTTGCCGCTGGACGATCGTCTGACGCTCTGGCAACTGGTCAAGGCTGATCGCGACGGCGACATTCTTCTCGAAGTATCCGATTCCGTTCGTGAAACGCTGATCGCCGACATGGACGATCACGAGCTCCTGGCTGCGGCCAAGGACATGGACGCCGACGAACTTGCTGACCTGGCTTCCGAGCTGCCGCGAGACGTCGTCCATGGACTGATGGAGAGCCTCGATAACCAGCAGCGTGAGCGCGTGCGTTCGGCCCTGTCTTATGACGAGGAGCAGGTCGGTGCGCTGATGGACTTCGAGATGGTGACGATCCGTGAGGATGTCAGTCTCGAAGTGGTGCTGCGTTATCTGCGCCGTCTCAAAGAGCTGCCGGGCCATACCGACAAACTGTTTGTGGTCGATTACGACGGCGTGCTCAAGGGCGTGCTGCCGATCAAACGTTTGCTGGTCAACGATCCGGACAAACAAGTTGCCGAGGTCATGGCCAGCGACCCGGTGAGTTTCCATCCGGACGAAGACGCCTACGATGCCGCTCAGGCGTTCGAGCGTTATGACTTGATCTCGGCCCCGGTGGTCGACAAGAACGGCAAGCTGATCGGCCGTCTGACCATCGACGAAATGGTCGATCTGATTCGTGAAGAAAGCGAAAACGAAGTCCTCAACATGGCGGGTCTGCGTGAAGAGGAAGACATCTTCGCCTCCGTGTGGAAATCCCTGCGTAACCGTTGGGCGTGGCTGGCAGTCAACCTGATCACCGCGTTTGTAGCTTCGCGTGTGATTGGTCTGTTTGAAGGCTCGATCGAGAAGCTGGTAGCGCTGGCGGCGTTGATGCCGATCGTGGCGGGTATTGGTGGCAACTCCGGTAACCAGACGATCACCATGATCGTTCGCGCGATGGCGCTCGATCAGGTCAGCACCGGCAATACCTCGCGTCTGATGCGCAAGGAACTGGCGGTCGGTTTGATCAACGGCCTGGTCTGGGGCGGGGTGATCGGTGTGGTCGCTTATCTGCTTTATGGCAGCTGGTCGTTGGGTGTGGTGATGACGGCGGCGATGACGCTCAACCTGCTGCTGGCAGCGCTGATGGGCGTACTGATCCCGATGACGCTGGCCAAGATGGGCCGCGACCCGGCCATGGGCGCCAGCGTGATGATCACCGCGATGACCGACAGCGGTGGCTTCTTCATCTTCCTCGGGTTGGCGACAATCTTCCTGCTCTGATCCGCTGCAAACAAAGAGCCCGTCAAATTGGCGGGCTTTTTTGTGCCTGACAGACAATATAGAACAATTGTGGCGAGGGGATTTATCCCCGTTGGGCTGCGCAGCGGCCCCAAAAAACATTGGGACTGCTGCGCACTCCAGCGGGGATAAATCCCCTCGCCACAGGTACGGTGTTTGATCAGCCAAAACGAAGGCAAAAAAAAGCCAGCAATCATGCTGGCTTGAGATATTCGGTGTAGCTCAGGACGCGTCTGCGGCCATCTCGGCGTCGTGTGCGATCAACGACACCAATGCGTTCTGTTGACGGTGCGACAGCTGGCGGAAGCGTTGCAGCAACTCACGTTCGTGAAGCGACAGCTCAGGGCTATCGAGGCGCATGCTCAGCTCTTCGCCCAGTGCACCTTCTTGAATAAGGCTCTGTTCAAGGCGCGCGATGATTTCGGAGTTCATGCTGCGATGATGATTGCGAGCCACCTCGGCAATGCGTTCACGCATTCCGTCTGGCAGACGTACGACGAACTTGTCAGCCGTACGGCTGGAATAAATTGCCTGTTTCAATGGGCGCATATATTTAACCGGTTAGTTCAGGGGAGCGGTTCTCGGGAATGGCCGCAGGATGTGTGATAGGACAAGCATCCGGGCCAAATGGTTCAACCTGAATTGTTAAGAGGCGCGCATCATGCCTCAAAATTGCCAGTTCATTGGCGTCAATTCTGTGACAAATATTGAGCCGGGTAAAGGCGTAATGCCAGCACCAATTGTCAGAAATGCGGACTGGTTTGAAATCTTTGCCTTCGTCCGAATCACTGCCCGCTTCCTGTTGCACATCAATGGGTGTCCAAAGACCTCAGAACGTGCATGCTATGCGGCTTTCTATCCTTGTTCCTTACCTGTACAGGATAGTGGCAATTTGCCGATTTACTAGGGGCAGACCCGTGCCAGAGGGCATTTTCAGGATGGATGGCAAGCTTATTTATCTGATGGGGCCGTCCGGTTCAGGCAAGGACAGCCTGATTGAGGCGGCACGCGAACCTTTGCGTGCGATGAATTGCGAAATCATTCGCCGGGTGATAACCCGATCAGCGGAGTCTGTGGGTGAGGACGCGGTCGGCGTTACGCCAGGAGAGTTTGAGCGCCGCCAGCAAGCCGGTGACTTCGCGCTGGCATGGCACGCTAATGGCCTCGCTTACGGCATTCCAGTAGAAATGGATCGGTGGCTTAAAGACGGGCGAAACGTCTTGGTGAATGGCTCGCGGGCCAACCTGCGTCAAGCGCAGGAGCTGTATCCAACGCTGGTGCCAGTGCTGTTGACGGTGAGGGATGAAGTGTTGCGTGAACGCTTGCTCAAACGAGGTCGTGAAACCCTTGAGCAAATCGATGCGAGGCTGGCGCGCAATGCGCTGTTCAAAGACCGACGAGCCAGCGACACGCCCGTGAATCTAATCGACAACTCCGGCGATCTGGCGACCGCCGTCAATCAATTACTGAATGTGCTCAATCTCAACGCAGCACCGGATCAAACTTGATCCGACGCCCGGCCACCAACGCCAGCACAAATAACACCGCAAACACGCCGCAGCCAATCAGGGGCAGGGTGACCTGGGTGTCCTCGAACAGCGAAAAATGCGCAACGCCACTCAATAAAGCGAGGATCAGAAATCCTGCAGCTGATTTGGACATGCTGTACTCCTGAAGATATTTCAAAAAACCAGACGTTCGGAAACCTGCGCCGGCATAGCCTGTTCGGCCTCACTCACAGCTCTTGGGCCATAGCTGCCCTGATCGTTCAGCACCGCCAGTTGCGGCTGCTTCTGCACTTGCAGGTAATGAGGCATGCGCTGGGCGACCGTCTCATGACTGTCCGGGGCGAAGTGAAAGCCCACCAAGACCGCCAATGCGATTGCGTTTGCAAGCAAGAGGGTGCTGTTCATGAGGCGGACTCCGATTGTTCTTCTATGGAACAGACAAAGCACCCGCCGTGCCAACAGTCTAACCGCTGTTAAGTCCTTTAAAAACAAGCATTTGAGAGGGTTTTTCGCAGAGCCTAGGTTGCAATCTGCAATGATGGCATTTTGTGGTAGTGCAAAATGCACGGTAAAACATCCCGCAGCCTTGCAGGGCGCCTGCCTACACTTAAAAAGCCCTACGGATGACATGACAAATCAGGGCCTGGCCGTTACCATGCACGCCGTCCGTCGCGCCGCGTCTGCCCGCGACAACTCAGTGTCTCAGTAGCTCAATTGGATAGAGCATCCCCCTCCTAAGGGGAAGGTTGCAGGTTCGAACCCCGCCTGGGACACCATATAATTCGGGACTTTCGAGCAGAAGCCAGTGCTAGTCATCTTCCTGTGGCAACAGGGTGACAGCCGCAGTCCCCAAGAAGCCCCGTCTAGAGTTCGCTTGACGGGGCTTTTTCATATCCGCCTCGCAATTCACGAATAGCGGTATAAGTTGAAGTGCGCTCCAGCCAATGGCTCATTCGGACATATGAGGGTGAACTTTGAATCATGAATTATGGCTGGAGCCTGATGGCCTCCAACTGTTCTGTACCTCTGGGCCTCAGGGCGATGAGTCCCGCGCCCTTCTTGAGCCTGGTTCTAAGCTGATTTGGGAAGTTGAGGCGGCGAGTCGCTTCGAAGCGATGAATAAGTACTATGAGTACATGGATTGGGGGGAGTGGACCACGGATTTTCCCGAGCTGGATAAAACTCCTTACGGAGGGCCTGGCTGGGAGGATTACTCCGCATGACACATGGAAGGGCGTAATTATTTTTATCCTCCGCATGAGTCGTTGCCGAGATAATTATGCCGCTCCACCGGCGCTAACCGAATTCGGATCTCCTTCGCCCCAGCCAGCTTTCAGCATCGCGCTCTGACGAGCACATCAGGAATCTTCAGGCACCCACCCTCAGGGAACGCCACCCGGTGCCGATAACGTACTCGGTGACTTCAAAGTCGCGTGAAATTCCTTGATAGCATTTTGCCGCCAGCTATCATCGTCGCGCCCGAAATTGCCCTCACTTCAATTGCCTGGAAATCTTCGATGCTGTCGTATCACCAAAAGCGTTTTCTGATCGTCGATGATTTCTCGGATTTTCGCAGTTCGGTTCGCTCGATGCTGCGTGAGCTTGGGGTCAAGGACGTCGACACTGCGGACACTGGTGAGCAGGCGCTGAAGATGTGTGCGCAGAAATCCTACGATTTCATCCTGCAGGATTTCCATCTTGGCGACGGCAAGAAGAACGGTCAGCAGGTGCTTGAAGACCTGATGCTGGAAAAGCTCATCAGCCATGAAGCGGTGTTCGTCATGGTCACCGCCGAGACCAGTCAGGCGATGGTGCTCAGTGCGTTGGAGCATGAGCCGGATGCGTATCTGACCAAGCCGTTCAACCGTTCGGGTCTGGCGCAGCGACTGGAGCGTCTGGAGCAGCGCAAGACTTTGCTCAAACCGATTCTGCAGGCCCTCGACCGTGGCAAACCGGTTGAGGTGCTTAACGCCTGCATCGCGTTGTGCAAGCAGGACATTCGCTACTCGCCGTTGTGCCTGCGTTACCGCGCCGATGCGCTGCGCGATCTCAATCAGAACGAAGCGCTGGAGCGCCTCTACGACGGCATCATTGCTGACCGGCCGTTGCCGTGGGCGTTTGCCGGGTTAGGCAAACTGTTGTTCAAGCGCGGGCAGATTGCGCAGGCCAAAGGTGTTTACGAAAAAGCCCTGAAGGTGTTTCCGATGATGCCGTCGCTGTATGACGGCATGGCCGATGTGCTGGTGGCTGAGGGTGATACCAAAGGCGCGCAACGGGTGCTTGAAGAGGCGATTCGCTTGTCGCCGCTGGCGGTGCGCCGGCAGGCCTTGCTCGGCAAACTGGCGATGACCAATGAAGATTTTGACACCGCCTCGCGGGCGTACCGTCAGGCCGTGGCGCAGGGCGCGCAGTCGCGTTTCAAGGATGCGGAAAGCAATCTCGGTCTGGCCCACGCGTTGATCAGCAAGGGCAGCGAGCGCGGTCTCGATACGCGTACACGACTGGAGATCAACACCACGCTCAGCGCCGTGGCCAAGGAAAACCCGAGCGACCCGGGCCTGCAAATTCGTGCGCGGTTGATGAAGGCTACCAGCCTGTTGCTCAACGATGCCGAAACCGCTGACAAACTCACCGAACAAGCGATGTTGCGTCTCGACGGCATGGAGCAATTCATGAGTCCTGAAGCCGCGCTGCTGGTGGCCAAGCAATTGCAAATGCTCGGTCAGGCCGAGGCGGGCACTTCGATGCTCAAGAGTTGCGCGGAGATCTACGGCGATGATCCGGCGGTGATGAAAGACATCGCCAAGCTCACCGATGACCCGACTATCCTCAGTTCGAGCAACGCTGCTGCCGACCTCAACCGTCAGGGCGTGCGCGTGTACAAGACCGGCAATCTGGTGGAGGCCCGCGAGGTGTTCCGCAAGGCGCTGAAGTTGCAGCCGAAGAACATCAGTATTGCGCTGAACTTGGCCCAGTCGCTGCTGCACGGTACCGACACGTCGGTGCCGTCGGCGGAGCTGGAAGAATGTCGGGCCTGCCTGAAAATGGTCGGCCTGATGCCCGACACCGACGCGCGTCATGCGCGTTACCAGAAGCTGAAAAGCAAGGCGTTTGGCGAATGAACCACGACGAGCAAACACTGGATTTTTCCACGGTGATCGCCTCCACCGTTCACGACATGAAGAACTCGCTGGCCATGCTCATGCAGGCCCACAGCCAATGGCTGGCGCGGTTGCCGCCAGCGCAGCGCGAGGGTTCTGAGCAGGGCGTGATCGACTTCGAATTCGCTCACCTCAACGGCATGCTCGTGCAGTTGCTCGGGCTGTATAAGCTCGGTGTTAATCAGATGCCGTTGCAGCCGGCGTATCACGAGCTCGACGACTTCATCGAAGCGCAACTGGCCGCACATCAGGAAGTGTTCGCCAGTCGCGGGATCATCGCCACCTATGAAATTGATCCGCTGTGTCCGCTGGGTTTCTTCGACCGTGAACTGATTGCTTCGGTGCTCGGCAACTGCATCAACAATGCGATCCGCTATGCCCGCGAGTCGTTGCTGATCACCGTCAGCGACGAGGCGGGGCAGTTGGTGCTGACCATCAATGATGATGGCGACGGTTACCCGGCCGAGATGCTTGAGCGTCAGGCCGATTACGTGCAGGGCATCAATCACAGCAGTGGCAGCACGGGGCTTGGCCTCTATTTCGCCCAACGTATTGCGGCGTTGCATCAGCGCAACGGCGTCGAAGGACGCACCGAAATCAGCAACGGCGGCCCACTCGGTGGCGGCCTCTTCAGCCTCTTTCTCCCCTGAGACGTTCGACTGATCGTGACGGCAACGTTCTCCCCGTGTAGGAGCTGCCGAAGGCTGCGATCTTTTGATCTTGTTTCTAACGGCAACATCAAAAGATCGCAGCCTTCGGCAGCTCCTACAGAAGATCGGATATTTATTTGACGCTGCTTGATATTCCGAACAGCCGCAGCCTATTTTGTCCGGGTCGCCGTTCGCGGCTCGCACAACAACAAGGATTGCGTCATGACAACCGATGGCCAGCGCTCACTCGCACAGCGATTGACGGGCATTGATGAGATTGAATGTGTCACGCCGGATTTGAACGGCGTGCCGCGAGGCAAGGTGATGACCGCCGAGGGGTTCCTCGAAGGGCGGCGTTTGCAGATGGCGCGGGGTGTGCTGCTGCAATGCATCATGGGCGGTTACCCGGCGGCGAAGTTTTACGGCAGCGATGACGGTGACCTGGCGCTGGTGGCCGAACCGAGCATGATCCATCCGTTGCCATGGAGCGACGAACCGCGCGCATGGGCGATCTGCGATGCCGATGAGCTGACCGGCGAAAGCTCCAACCTGTCGACCCGTGGCCAGTTGAAGAAAGTCATCGCCCGTTATGCGGCGTTGGGCCTGGCGCCGGTGGTGGCGACCGAGCTGGAATTCTTTGTCTTCGCACCCAATACCGATCCGAATCAACCGTTCCGCCCACCCGTTGGTCTCGACGGTCGCCGCGAGGATGGGCAGTCGGCGTTCAGCGTCAGTTCCAACAACGGTCTGCGGCCGTTCTTCAACGAAGTCTATAAATGCATGGCGGCCCTCGGTTTGCCGCGCGACACCTTTATGCATGAAATGGGCGTCAGCCAGTTCGAGATCAACCTGCTGCACGGTGATCCGCTGTTGCTGGCCGACCAGACTTTCCTGTTCAAACACTTGCTCAAAGAAGTCGCGCTCAAACACGGGCTGACCGTGGTATGCATGGCCAAACCGCTGGCGCACACGCCGGGCAGTTCGATGCACATTCACCAAAGCATCGTCGAGATCGGCAGCGGCAAGAATGTGTTCAGCGACGAGAAGGGCCAGCCGACCGCAATGTTCCGCCACTTCATCGGCGGACAGCAGGCGGGCATGGCTGAATTCACCGCGCTGTTTGCGCCCAACGTGAACTCCTATCAGCGTCTGTGTCATCCATTCGCGTCGCCGAACAATGCCTGCTGGTCACACGACAATCGCGCCGCGGGCTTACGGATTCCCGCCAGCTCGCCGGTGGCCCGTCGCGTCGAAAACCGTTTGCCGGGCGCCGACGCCAACCCGTATCTGGCAATCGCCGCCAGCCTGGCCGCGGGCTTGCATGGCATCGAGCATGAGCTGGAACCGACCGAGGCCATTCAGGGCGAATTCGAAGTGCCGGACAATCTGTCGCTGCCGTGTACCTTGCATGCCGCACTCGAACGTCTGAAACGTAGCCAATTGGCCATGGAACTGTTCGGCAAGGAGTTCATCGAAGGCTACATCGCTTCGAAGACCATGGAGTTGACGAGTTTCTTTGATGAAATTACCCCCTGGGAACGACGTGTTCTAGCAGCCCAGGCCTGACGAACTGTCGCCACCGGGCTATCGTTTGATAGCCCGGACTCACTGCAAGGAGCCGCTCGGAACGCCGATGCGCCAAATCTGGAAATCCTTTCGAGCGCTGTATTTCGCCTCGCTGATGATGTTGATCGGCTCGGGCCTTTTGTCTACTTATCTGGCTTTGCGCCTGGCCGCCGACAATGTCGACGGGCTCTGGGTCGGTGCGCTGATGGCCTGCAACTATTTTGGTCTGGTGCTGGGCGGCAAGATCGGTCACCGCTTGATCGCCCGTGTTGGGCATATCCGGGCGTATTCGGCGTGCGCCGGGATCGTCGGTGCGGCGGTGCTCGGGCATGGTCTGGTGGACTGGCTGCCGGCGTGGCTGGTGCTGCGGACGATTGTCGGTCTGGGCATGATGTGCCAATACATGGTGATCGAGAGCTGGCTCAACGAGCAGGCCGACGCCAATCAGCGTGGGCTGGTGTTCAGCGGATACATGATCGCTTCGTATCTGGGGCTGGTGTTGGGTCAGTTGATTCTGGTCATGCACCCGGGGTTGGGCCCGGAACTGTTGATGTTGGTCGCGCTGTGTTTCGCCCTGTGCCTGGTGCCGGTGACGCTGACGCGCCGCATTCACCCGGCGCCGCTGCATCCTGCGCCGATGGAGCCGCGCTTCTTCATTAAACGTGTGCCGCAGTCGCTGAGTACGGTGCTCGGCGCCGGTTTGATCATCGGTGCGTTTTACGGTCTGGCGCCGTTGTATGCCTCGCAGCAAGGGCTCTCGACCGAGCAGGTCGGTCTGTTCATGGGTAGCTGCATTTTTGCCGGGCTGCTGGTGCAGTGGCCGTTGGGCTGGTTGTCCGACCGCTATGATCGTGCGCTGCTGATTCGCTGCTTTGCCGGGTTCCTCGCGGTGGCGGCGCTGCCGTTGGCGATTATGCCGGAGGTGCCGCTGGAGGTGCTGTTTGTGGTCGGCTTCTTCTGCTCGCTGGTGCAGTTCTGTCTGTATCCGCTGGCAGTGGCGTTTTCCAATGACCACGTTGAGGGCGATCGCCGGGTTTCGCTGACGGCGATGCTGCTGGTGACGTACGGCGTCGGCGCGAGCATCGGGCCGTTGCTGGCGGGTGTGTTGATGAAGTTTCTCGGCAGCCAGAGTCTGTATGCGTTTTTCAGCTTCTTTGCGTTGGTGCTGGTGTGGCGAATCCGTCCGAAAGCCGTGACCAATCTGCACCAGGTTGATGACGCGCCGCTGCATCACGTGGCGATGCCGGACAGCATGTCGAGCTCACCGCTGGTGGCAGCGCTGGATCCACGGGTGGATGAGCAGGTGGTGCAGGATCAGATGCAGACACCGGCCGAGCCTGAGCCTGAGCCGGAAGTGGAGCCTGAATCTGAGACTCCGCCGGAGCCAGTGGTGGAAACAGAGCCGGATGATGGCAGCGATAAACCCACGCCAGACATCAGTGGCGCCAGACCCTGAATCTGACTGCAATATTCACCTGTGGTGAACACAGATTTAATGATGAATGGATAACCCTGTGGTGAGTGAATTACTTGTGGCGAGGGGATTTATCCCCGTTCGGCTGCGCAGCAGTCGTAAAACCATCCAGCTCGGTTCAACAGGAAAAATGTGCAGCCAGGATTTGGGGCCGCTTCGCAGCCCAGCGGGGATAAATCCCCTCGCCACAAGTAATTCATACACCACAGATTCTGGGTTGAATTCTCTCATGCAAATAATTCACATAGGTGCAAGACCCTAAAGCGAAACACTTAACCTGTGGCGAGGGGATTTATCCCCGTTCGGCTGCGCAGCAGTCGTAAAACCATCCAGCTCGGTTCAACAGGAACATTGTGCCGTCAGGATTTGGGGTTGCTTCGCAGCCCAGCGGGGATAAATCCCCTCACCACAAGAACTCACTCACCACAGATTCTTGATTGAATTCTCTCAGGCACAAAAAAGGGCCGTCCCGCCAAGGACTGCCCTTTTTTTATTTGCCGCTACGAATCACATATCGTCTTTATCGAAACGCCGTGCTTCACGCTGCAGTTGATACACAAAGCGCTCAACGTTACGCGCCGCTTGGCCACTGATGTTGTGGAAGCGCAGACCCGCAAAGGTGATGTTGAGTTTTTCTTCGAAATGCAGATAACGCAGTTCAACCGAAGTCGGCTGATTGCCGAACAGCGGCGGGGCGATCAGGCGGTCGTAGACCTGGCCCAGTTGCAGGCGGTCAGTGATGTCGCCTTCAAAGCGCAGCTTGCAACCGGTGGCGGAGATGTCCAGCAGCTTGCCGTTGATCGGCGCCTTGAGTTTCTCGCCGCCGAGTTCGACGTTGACCAGATCGGTCAGCTTCAGCGCGGCGCGGAAGGCGTTGCGGCGCTGGTGGTAAACCACTTCGGTCGGCAGTTCGCCGGTGTAGAAGCGGTCGCCGTCGGCATCGACGATGTCCAGCGTGCCATTGCATTCCCAGGCGATGCGCACGCCTTCATGGAAACCCTCAACCTTGAACGGCTCGCCCGCCAGCAGAAAGCGTTCACCGTCACGTGGCACCATTTCATCGAGGTTAATCGAAGCGGTATCGCGATCGACCTTGATCAGGTAGCTCTGGAAACGCTGGCTGCGCTCGTGAAAGGTGATGATCAGCGGATCATGGCTGTCTTGCAACTGACGCAGGTTGCTGGAGATTTCCAGAGGTGTGGTGAGCACCTTTGGAGGCTGCGGAGCATCATCCGCGCTGAGGGCGTTGGACACGGTTTATCAATCTCCAGACAAAATATGACGACTAGCCAGCATTTTGCCAGCATGTTTCGCGAGTTGATAGAGCTGGCGCATCAACGACTCATGCCTGGCTGAGCGGACGCGGCATCGCGGGTTTGGCAAACGTGCCGCTGGCGTCATACAACGCTGGCGCTTCGCCCCCGGTGAGGATCTTCAGTTGATTGCTGGTCGCGGCCTGTTGCATGAGGATCGACTGGCCGTTTTTGACGTTGGCCGCCTGGCATTGGGCGATGAGATCAGTCAGAGCGTCGCCCTGGGTCAGCAACTGCTGGCCAACGCTCGATTGCGCGGCCAGTTGCTCGAGACCTTGGCGGTCTGGCGTCAGGTTGAGGCTGACGAGGATTTCGCTGCGCTTGCGGCCATGCTGTTCAAGCAGAATGATCAGTGCCTGTTTGGTTGCCAGAATCTCTTCGAGCAGGGGCATGTCGCGACCGTGCAAAGCGAGGGACTCGGTTTGCAATAACTCCAGCAATTGTTGAGCTGGAGCAAAGTCGTCGTTGATCAGTTGCAATAAATTAGTGTCGTGCATGGCTGGCCTTGGGTTTTAAGCGTCCAAAAGCCTCGCGCCGGCAAAAGCCTAGCGCTGGGCTTCGAAGTTGAGCAGTTTGCTGGCTACACGGTTGCTGTCGACTTTATAGCTGCCATCGGCAATCGCGGCTTTCAACTCGGCCACACGGGCTTTGTCGACAGCAGGCTGATCGCGCAGCTTGTCAGTGACCTTCTGCAACTGTTGAGCCTCATTGCTGAGGTGTACCGATTCCCCGCTTTTAGCGGTACTGGCCGTTTCGGCCTGGGTATTCAGCGGCGCGGAAGTGCCGTTTTCGGCGGTTTCCTTGGGCGCGCTGGTACGTGTACTGCCTGTCAGTGACGAGGAGCTGTTCAAACGGCTGAAATCGATGACCATGATAAAAACCTCTGGGAATTTGGACGCTTGCCATGTTTTCGGCCATCTCTTGGAAAACTTTAGGCACATTTAGCAATGAAAGCTGCATGCACCCGCGCGCGTCCTGCTGCGGCACAGTTTAGGGAACAGCCATGGCCAGCGCCAGTTTTCTCCTCGGTGTTTACATGGAAACTTCCACCTGTCCCGGCGCGATGATTTGCGCCTTGATCACCCGTTGCGAATTGAGGTTTTTCACTCGGATCTGTTCTTTCAGTCCACCGTTGGACAGGGCTTCGCCGGGCATGCGCACGGCGAGTGTGCCGCTGCGCGCGGTGATGACCACTTGATCACCTTTACGCACGACTTCGGCCTGTTCCAGGTGGACTTGGGTAATCACCTGATCGGCGACCGTTGGTCGGGTCAATTTTTGCCCGATCGCTTCGTCTACCGAGGTCAGAAAACCTTGATTGATCTGACTGACATCGCGCTCGCGCAACGTCACGTCCTGAGGTTCGATAATCCCGGCGCGCCTGAGTGCTCGGGTGGTGGTGACAATCTCGCGAAACAGGCGGACTTGAGCGGGTACGAACACCGTCCAGGGCGAACTGCCTTCACAGCGAACCTTGACCGTCACCCGGCCCAAAGGACGGGGGGTATTCTCCAGCGACGCTGTCAATTCCTTGTCGCACATCGGCATGCGCATACGCGGATCGAGCTGCTTGACTTCGATCTCGTAGCGGCCTTCGGTTTGACTGGTTGCCAAATAGTCTTCTACGGTGAACTCAAGAAAGCCCTGAGTGACGCCGATAAGCATGTCAGGCAAGGTAACCGAATCCGCAATGGCAGGGCTGCCAGCGAGCAAACAGCAGGCGGCAGACACCGCGCAAAGCCCTTTGCGAAGGGGAGAGGTCAGGTGTCGGAAAAATGTCGTTTGAGCGTTCATACGAGTTAAAAAGCAAGCGCCGTGCCGTTTAGCAATGAATGTGCGTCGCAACAACACTTGGCGTTGAGGTAGGAGTCTGGGCATGGCTGGTGTAATGGATTCGGTAAACCAGCGCACGCAACTGGTGGGGCAGAATCGCCTGGAGCTGTTGTTGTTCCGTCTCGACGGTCAGCAGCTCTACGGAATCAACGTGTTCAAGGTGCGGGAAGTGCTGCAATGCCCGTCGCTGACGTTGATGCCCAAGTCCAGTCCTGTCGTGTGCGGGGTGGCAAATATCCGGGGGGCGACCATTCCGATCCTTGATCTGGCGATGGCGACCGGCTCCGGCGCGTTGAAAGACAAGAACAACCCGTTCGTGATTATCACGGAGTACAACACCAAGACCCAGGGTTTCCTGGTGCGCTCGGTGGAGCGCATCGTCAACATGAACTGGGAAGAGATTCATCCGCCGCCCAAGGGCACGGGTCGCGATCATTACCTGACCGCTGTGACTCGGGTGGACAATCAGTTAGTCGAAATCATCGACGTCGAGAAAGTGCTGGCGGAAGTTGCGCCGACGCCGGAAGCGATTTCGGTGGGCGTGGTCGATGTCGAGACCCAGACCAAAGCGTTGTCGCTGCGGGTGCTGACGGTCGATGATTCGTCGGTGGCGCGCAAGCAGGTGTCGCGTTGCCTGCAAACGGTCGGCGTCGAAGTGGTGGCGCTGAACGACGGCAAACAGGCGCTGGATTACCTGCGCAAGCTGGTCGATGAGGGCAAGAAGCCGGAAGAAGAGTTCCTGATGATGATCTCCGACATCGAGATGCCGGAGATGGACGGATACACTTTGACGGCCGAGATCCGCAGCGACCCACGCATGCAAAAGCTTCATATCATCCTGCATACTTCGTTGTCCGGGGTATTCAATCAGGCGATGGTCAAGAAAGTCGGCGCCGATGACTTTCTGGCCAAATTCCGCCCTGATGACCTGGCATCCCGGGTAGTCGACCGGATCAAAGCAGCAGATATCAGCTAGGAGCGCTTTGCTCCTGGCGGTCAACACGATTTAAGAGGCGGCATCATTGTCTACGGGTAATTTGGATTTCGAACAGTTCCGGGTCTTCCTGGAAAAAGCCTGTGGCATTTTGCTCGGTGAAAACAAGCAGTACCTGGTCTCGAGCCGTCTCAACAAACTGATGGAACAGCAAGGCATCAAATCCCTGGGTGAGCTGGTGCAGCGCATCCAGACCCAGCCGCGCAGCGGTTTGCGCGAGCAGGTGGTCGATGCCATGACGACCAACGAAACCCTGTGGTTTCGTGACACCTATCCGTTTGAAGTCTTGAAGAAAAAAGTCCTGCCCGAAGCGATCAAGGCCAGCCCCAACCAGCGTCTGCGGATCTGGTCGGCAGCGTGCTCGTCGGGTCAGGAACCGTATTCGCTGTCGATGTCGATCGATGAGTTCGAACGCACTAACCTCGGTCAGCTGAAGATGGGCGTGCAGATTGTTGCCACCGATCTGTCCGGCCTGATGCTCAACAACTGCAAGACCGGCGAGTACGACAGCCTGGCCATTGGTCGCGGTTTGTCGCCGGAACGTCTGCAGCGTTACTTCGATCCGAAAGGCCCGGGGCGCTGGGTGATCAAGGCGCCGATCAAAAGCCGCGTCGAGTTCCGCTCGTTCAACCTGCTCGACAGCTATGCTGCGCTGGGCAAGTTCGACATCGTGTTCTGCCGCAACGTGTTGATCTACTTCTCTGCCGAAGTGAAGAAAGACATCCTGTTGCGCATTCACAGCACGCTGAAGCCGGGCGGTTATCTGTTCCTTGGCGCGTCGGAAGCGCTGAACGGTTTGCCGGATCATTACCAGATGGTGCAGTGCAGCCCGGGAATTATTTACCAGGCGAAATGAAGCATGTGCAGAAGAAGGGAGCCCTCAGGGGCTCCTTTTTTTTGCCGCATGCTTCACGTAGGAGCTGCCGAAGGCTGCGATCTTTTGATTTTGTTTTTTAAGATCAAGATCTAAAGATCGCAGCCTTCGGCAGCTCCTACAGGTGGAGGTGCTCGCAGGGCGAAGCGGCAGAAAAGCGGCATCTGGCGGAAACCGCTTGCCGCTTTTCTGGCATTGCCGCTTTGCCGGCTGCCCGCAAAGCCCCGGTTTACGGGGTTTCTTCTGTTTGGCACGCGGCTTGCTAAAGCTCATGTACGAAAAACCGGTCACCTGAAGGTTCCCGACATGAGCATCAGCTTCGATAAAGCGCTCGGCATTCACGAAAAAGCATTGGGCTTCCGCGCCCAGCGTGCCGAAGTGCTGGCCAACAACATCGCCAACGCCGATACCCCGAACTACAAGGCGCGGGATCTGGACTTCTCGAAAGTGCTCGAAGCACAGACCCAGAAGAACGCCAACGGCACCATCGCCCTGAACATGACCAACAGCCGTCACATCGAAGCTGAAGGCCTGGGCAATGGCGACGAATCGCTGCTGTATCGCACGCCGATGCAACCTTCGATCGACCAGAACACCGTGGATGCGCAACTGGAACAGTCCAACTACGCGGAAAACGCCGTGGGCTTCCAGGCCAGCTTCACGCTGCTCAACAGCAAATTCAAAGGGCTGGTCTCAGCCCTGCGCGGAGAGTAATCCATGTCCCTGTCCAGCGTTTTCAACATTGCCGGCAGCGGCATGAGCGCACAAACCACGCGTCTGAACACCGTGGCGTCGAACATCGCCAACGCCGAAACCGTTTCCTCGAGCATCGACCAGACCTACCGCGCCCGTCACCCGGTGTTTGCCACCATGTTCCAGGGCGGCCAAAACGCTGGCAGCAACTCGCTGTTCCAGAGTCAGGACGCCGCGGGGCAGGGCGTGCAGGTACTCGGCGTGGTCGAAGACCAGAGCAACCTCGAAGCGCGTTACGAGCCGAACCATCCGGCGGCCGACGCCAAAGGCTACGTCTACTACCCGAACGTCAACGTGGTGGAAGAAATGGCTGACATGATTTCCGCGAGCCGTTCGTTCCAGACCAACGCCGAAATGATGAACACCGCCAAAACCATGATGCAGAAGGTACTGACCCTCGGTCAGTAATAAGGGGCGACTGCCATGAGCGTTACCGATACCACCAGCTCCCTGAGCATGAACGACATTCTGGCCAACTCGTCGAAGACGGCCAGCAGCAGCACCTCCGGCGGCATCGCTTCGGCGACCAACAGCGCCACCGGTGGCCAGGCGCTGGGCAAAGATGCGTTCCTGCAATTGCTGGTGACCCAGCTGAAAAACCAGAACCCGCTCGATCCGCAGGACAACAGTGCGTTCGTTGCACAGTTGGCGCAGTTCAGCAGCCTGGAAGGCATCACCACACTGAACAGCACCGTCAGCTCGCTGGCCGGTAACTACAACTCCTCGCAAGCGTTGCAGGCGTCGTCGCTGGTCGGTCGCAACGTGATCGTGCAGACCAACACCGCGCAGCTCGACGACCCAACCAAAGGCCTGACCGGTTCGGTCACCGTGCCTTCGTCGATCGCCGGCGGCACCGTCACCATCACCGATAAGGACGGCAAAGCTGTTCGCACTATCGACCTGGGCAGCCGCGCGGCCGGCGATGCCAGCTTCACTTGGGACGGCAAGGATTCTTCCGGCACCGTGGTGCCGGTCGGTACTTACACCTTCAAGGCCAGCGCACCGATCGATGGCGCCGCAACGGATCTGGCCACTTACCTGCCGGCCACGGTCAACAGCGTGACCATCAGCCAGACCGGCGGCGAGCTGATGCTCAACCTGGCCGGCAAGGGCACCGTTGCCCTGTCCAAAGTACAAACCATTGGTATATAGAGCCGATTAACCCGGCACAAAGGAGTGGAATATGTCTTTCAATATCGGCCTTAGCGGTCTCTATGCAGCCAACAAACAACTGGACGTGACCGGCAACAACATCGCCAACGTTGCCACCGCCGGTTTCAAATCCTCGCGCGCAGAATTCGAAGACGTCTACTCGGCGACTCGTCTGGGCAGCGGCAGCAAAGTGATTGGTAACGGCGTGCGCCTGGCCAACGTTTCTCAGCAGTTCACCCAGGGTGACATCAGCAACACCGGTAACGTGCTCGACATGGGTATCAACGGTTCGGGCTTCTTCACCATGAGCAACAACGGTTCGGTGTCGTATACCCGTGCCGGTACGTTCAAGGTCGACAACGCCGGTTACATCACCAACACCGATTACACCTCGCGTCTGCAGGGTTACGGTGTGGATGCCAACGGCAAGATTCTCAACGGTGTGTTGACTGACCTGAAAATCGACACCTCGAACCTGGCACCGAAATCGACTTCGTCGGTGACCTCGACCATCAACCTGAACTCGTCGGCACCGGTGATCGTTGATACCGGCGCCAACGCGGTGAAGTTCGATCCATCGAAAGCCGAGACGTACACCAAGTCGTTCAGCACACCGATCTATGATACTCAGGGTAACTCCCACGTCATGGATCAGTACGTGGTGAAGACCAGCGACAACACCTGGAAGGTTTACACCCTGGTTGACGGCCGTAACCCGGACGCGACCGGCAGTGATCCAACCCTGACGGCGCCGACGGCTTCGACGTTGTCGTTCGACAGCTCGGGCAAGTTGACTCAGGTGAGCACGCCGAATCCGGCGGATCCTGCAAATCCGATTATCAGCAGCGACTTGACGCTGAGTAACTGGAAGCCAGGCACTGTGACCAATGGTGTGTTTACGCCTAACGGTGCGGCAGCGAACCCGGCGGGTGTGACCATTTCGATGGCCAAGACTACTCAGTACAACGCTGATACTGCGCGTTCGATTCCGACTCAGGATGGTTATGCCACCGGGCAGATCACTAACCTGACGATTGATGGCACCGGTACCTTGTTCGCCAACTTCAGTAACAATCAGAGTAAGGCGATTGGGCAGGTGGCGTTGGCCAGTTTCACCAACGAGCAGGGTTTGCAGGCGGTTGGTGGTACTAGCTGGAAGGAGACGTTTGCTTCGGGTATTCCGGGGTACGATGCGCCGGAGACCGGGACTTTGGGTTCGATCGCGTCGAACTCGCTGGAGGAGTCGAACGTTAACCTGACGAATGAGTTGGTTGATTTGATCAAGGGTCAGAGTAACTATCAGGCGAATGCGAAGACGATTTCTACGCAGAGCACGATTATGCAGACCATTATTCAAATGACCTGATTTTTGGTTTTGCTGTTTGAGAAGAGCCCCTCTTTTTGAGGGGCTTTTTTTTGGGTGTATATCCGGTTCTTCGGGTGTTGCGGCTGGCGGTTTCGCCCTTACGGCGAGTCCCTTTGGCAAACGCCCCAAAGGAACCAAAGGTCTGTGCCCTGACGTCCGGCCCTCGCTAAGGCTCGGGTTCCTTCGCTCCGGGTTCATCCGGGGGCATCGCCTACGGTTTGCTTCGCTGCACCTCCTCTCGATGCTTTCCCCGTATGAATCCCTCCACTCAGCCTCCCGACGGGCCTTGAGATCAAGATCAAAAGCTGCACCCGAGCTTGCGCTCATCGTGTTGAGTGGTGAAGAGCACAGCGTGGTCGGCTTTTGATTTTCGTTGGATTCGCCCCTCACCCCAGCCCTCTCCCGAGGGAGAGGGAGCCGATTTTTGGGCTTCTCAGGATTTGTGTTCGGCTCGGTATTTCATGTCGGCGTACCTCTCCCAATCCACGCGGTCAGTTCCCTCTCCCACCGGGAGAGGGCTAGGGTGATGGGCTCTTGATTTGGATTTGAAGCTCAAATTCAACTCGGTATTTCACGTCGGTGCATCTTGCGCAAACACCCCGGTCAGTCCCCTCACCTCCGGGAGAGGGCTAGTGCGATGGGCTCTTGATTTGGATTTGAAGCTCAAATTCAACTCGGTATTTCATGTCGGTGCATCTTGCCCAAACACCCCGGTCAGTCCCCTTTCCCTCCGGGAGAGGGCTAGTGCGATGGGCTCTTGATTTGGATTTGAAGCTCAAATTCAACTCGGTATTTCATGTCGGTGCATCTTGCCCAAACACCCCGGTCAGTTCCCTCTCCCTCCGGGAGAGGGCTAGGGTGAGGGTTTGCTTTTGATTTGATTGGGGGGAGTGAGCCTGCTGGCGATAGCTGTTCATATTCAATCCATTTCAACCAGCCAAAAAAAAGCCCCCAACAAACCGGAGGTCTGTCAGGGGCTTTTTCAATCAGGTGTTTTTCAACACCTGATTTCGCTCAGCTTATTGGCAAGCTTCGCAATCCGGCTCGTCGATCGCGCAGGCTTTTGGCACTGGCGCTGGGCCGGCTGGAGCAGCCAGGACCGAATCATCACCGTGGTTGCCGCCGCTGGAAACAGCGTTCAGCTTGCTGGTGCTGATGGTCGACTTCTCGGTGCTGGTTGCGGCCAGGGCACGGAGGTAGTAGGTGGTTTTCAGGCCACGGTACCAAGCCATGCGGTAGGTCACGTCGAGTTTCTTGCCCGATGCGCCAGCGATGTACAGGTTCAGCGATTGGGCCTGGTCGATCCACTTCTGACGACGGCTGGCCGCGTCAACGATCCACTTGGTGTCCACTTCGAAGGCAGTCGCGTAGAGCTCTTTGAGTTCTTGCGGGATGCGCTCGATTTGCTGAACCGAACCGTCGTAGTACTTCAGGTCGTTGATCATGACCGAGTCCCACAGACCGCGAGCCTTGAGGTCGCGAACCAGGTACGGGTTGATCACGGTGAATTCGCCCGACAGGTTCGATTTCACATAGAGGTTCTGATAAGTCGGTTCGATCGACTGCGAGACGCCAGTGATGTTGGCGATGGTCGCGGTCGGTGCGATGGCCATGATGTTGGAGTTACGAATGCCTTTCTGTACACGGGCGCGAACCGGTGCCCAGTCCAGGGATTCGTTCAGGTCAACGTCGATGTACTTCTGGCCACGTTGCTCGATCAGGATCTGTTGCGAATCCAGTGGCAGGATGCCTTCGAACCACAGCGAACCCTGGAACGTCTCGTACGCACCGCGCTCGTCGGCCAGGTCGCAGGAAGCCTGGATCGCGTAGTAGCTGACCGCTTCCATCGACTTGTCGGCGAATTCGACGGCAGCGTCGGAACCGTAAGGGATGTGCTGCAGGTACAGCGCGTCCTGGAAGCCCATGATGCCCAGACCGACCGGACGGTGCTTGAAGTTGGAGTTCTTCGCTTGTGGCACCGAGTAGTAGTTGATGTCGATAACGTTATCGAGCATGCGCACGGCGGTGTTCACGGTGCGTTCCAGCTTGGCGGTGTCCAGCTTGCCGTTGACGATGTGGTTCGGCAGGTTGATCGAGCCCAGGTTGCAAACGGCGATTTCGTCCTTGTTGGTGTTCAAGGTGATTTCGGTGCACAGGTTCGAGCTGTGAACCACGCCGACGTGCTGCTGCGGGCTGCGCAGGTTGCACGGGTCTTTGAAGGTCAGCCATGGGTGGCCGGTTTCAAACAGCATGGAGAGCATTTTGCGCCACAGGTCTTTAGCCTGGATGGTCTTGAACAGACGAACCTTGCCTGGGTATTCGGTCAGGGCTTCGTAGTACTCGTAACGCTCTTCGAAGGCTTTACCGGTCAGGTCGTGCAGGTCCGGTACTTCGGATGGCGAGAACAGGGTCCACTTGCCGTCGTCGAAGACACGCTTCATGAACAGGTCAGGGATCCAGTTGGCAGTGTTCATGTCGTGGGTACGACGACGATCATCACCGGTGTTCTTGCGGAGTTCGATGAACTCCTCGATGTCCATGTGCCAGGTTTCCAGGTAAGCGCAGACAGCGCCTTTGCGCTTGCCACCCTGGTTAACGGCGACGGCGGTGTCGTTCACGACTTTCAGGAACGGAACCACGCCTTGCGACTTGCCGTTGGTGCCCTTGATGTACGAACCCAGTGCACGCACCGGCGTCCAGTCGTTGCCCAGGCCGCCAGCGAATTTCGACAACATGGCGTTGTCGTGGATCGCGTGGTAGATACCCGACAGGTCATCCGGCACGGTGGTCAGGTAGCAGCTCGACAGCTGTGGACGCAGGGTACCGGCGTTGAACAGGGTCGGCGTCGACGACATGTAGTCGAAGGACGACAGCAGGTTGTAGAACTCGATCGCACGGTCTTCTTTCTGCTTCTCTTCGATCGCCAGGCCCATGGCCACGCGCATGAAGAAGATCTGCGGCAGTTCGAAGCGGATACCGTCCTTGTGGATGAAGTAACGGTCGTACAGGGTTTGCAGGCCCAGGTAGGTGAATTGCTGATCGCGCTCGTGGTTGATCGCCTTGCCCAGTTTTTCCAGGTCGAAGGTGGCCAGCACAGGGTTCAGCAGTTCGAACTCGATACCTTTGGCGATGTAAGCCGGCAGCGCCTTGGCGTACAGGTCAACCATCTCGTGGTGAGTAGCGCTTTCGGCCACACCGAGGAAGCCCAGGCCTTCGGCACGCAGGGTGTCCATCAGCAGGCGGGCGGTGACGAACGAGTAGTTCGGCTCGCGCTCAACCAGAGTACGGGCGGTCATCACCAGCGCGGTGTTGACGTCGGTCAGGGCCACGCCGTCGTACAGGTTTTTCAGGGTTTCGCGCTGGATCAGGTCGCCGTCGACTTCTTCCAGACCTTCGCACGCTTCGGTGACGATGGTGTTCAGGCGGCCCATGTCCAGCGGCGCCAGACTGCCGTCAGTGCGGGTGATACGGATCGACGGGTGCGCGTTGACCGCTTCTTCGGTCGGGGCGTGGGCAGCGCGTTCTTTCGAACGACCGTCACGGTAGATCACGTAGTCGCGCGCCACTTTCTGCTCGCCGGCACGCATCAGGGCCAGTTCAACCTGATCCTGGATTTCTTCGATGTGGATGGTGCCGCCCGAAGGCATGCGACGCTTGAAGGTCGCGGTGACTTGTTCGGTCAGGCGGGCAACAGTGTCGTGGATTCGCGACGAGGCGGCAGCGGTGCCGCCCTCAACTGCGAGGAACGCTTTGGTGATAGCGACGGTGATCTTGTCATCGGTGTAAGGAACGACAGTGCCATTACGCTTGATCACGCGCAGTTGACCAGGCGCGGTGGCTGCCAGATCCGAATTCGAATCAGCGGCCTGCGGCAAGGTGCCCTGCGGGTTCTCGCGAGTTGTGTCGGTTTGCATGGGGGGTGATCTCCACATTCTCTAGTTTGTTTGGGCACCATCATGGTGCCCACCGTTCTGGCCAGAAGCACTACAACCGACGGGCGTCGGGCATAACAACTTCGGACCAGTAGGAAAAAGGCTAATGACGCCGCGTCCCTGCCGAAGTTTTTGGCTGCGAGCCAAGGCTCGAGCCGGGTTCCATCCCGGGTGACAGTAATGACTGCAACACCCGTACCGTTTCGGTCGTTTCCGACCTGAAAAACGGTGCCATCCGCAAGTGCGGTTTGGTCTTCAGAAAACTTGCTTGGTTCAACCCTAAACCGGCAATAAATCGCTTGAGTTTCAGGTCTGAAATGTGGTTGGGCTTTTCAGTCAAAAACCCTATATGTAGGGTTTTTTTTGCGCCGTGCTACAAGATAATGCGTTTCGAGGGGTGTTGCAACGTACTACCTGTGGATAAACCTGTGCGTAAATTGTGTAAGAAAGGTGGAATTCTCGTGTAGGCCGCGAACCTGCTGAGCTAGACCGTTTGTCACCGTTTTCTCACCGGGAAAAACGCTTCAGCGGATTTTTAAGGGCGCGAACCCTACCACAAAAAATCGCCTTGTCCGAACGCATTTACCGACTTGTGTTCTGGCTGTACGCCGTTTATACAATCGGGCCATGTGAACGCGACAAAAGCACGAGAAGATCCCCCGTAGGAGCTGCCGAAGGCTGCGATCTTTTGATCTTGAAAAAAACAAAATCAAAAGATCGCCGCCTCGTTTCACTCGACAGCTCCTACAGGGGATCGTCTGGATTCGGGCAATCGTCTTCCTTTATTAATAACAATAGAAAGCAGAGGTCACCGGTGGAGCAACAAGCCTGGCAGGTATTGATCGTCGAGGATGACCAGCGACTGGCCGAACTCACGCGCGACTACCTGCAAGCCAATGGACTGCGCGTGGAAATTGAAGGCAACGGTGCGCTCGCCGCAGCGCGGATCATCAATGAGCAACCGGATCTGGTGATCCTCGACCTGATGCTGCCCGGCGAAGATGGCCTGAGCATCTGCCGCAAAGTCCGCGACCGTTACGACGGGCCGATCCTGATGCTCACCGCGCGCACCGATGATGCCGATCAGATCCAGGGCCTCGACCTTGGCGCCGACGATTACGTGTGCAAACCGGTGCGCCCGCGTTTGTTATTGGCGCGGATTCAGGCGTTGCTGCGACGCAGTGACTCACCCGAGCCGACCAGCGAAAAAAGCCGTCGCCTGCAATTCGGCCCGTTGGTGGTCGACAACGCATTGCGCGAAGCCTGGCTCAGCGATAACGGCATCGAACTGACCAGCGCCGAATTCGATTTGCTCTGGCTGCTGGTCTCCAACGCCGGGCGCATTCTCTCGCGGGAAGAAATCTTCACTGCTTTGCGCGGCATCGGTTACGACGGCCAGGATCGCTCGATCGATGTGCGCATCTCGCGCATTCGCCCGAAAATCGGCGACGACCCCGACCATCCACGCCTGATCAAAACCGTGCGTAGCAAAGGCTACCTGTTCGTCCCTGAAGCCTGCGTAGACCTGCCGCTGTGAACTCGATCTTCCTGCGCATTTACGGCGGCATGTGCGCAGCGATCATTCTGGTAGCGGTGCTCGGCGTGCTGGCGCTGAACCTGCTCAACCAAGTGCGCAGCGAGCAGTACCGCGAGCGTCTGGCCCACGGCACGTTCTCGCTGATGGCCAGCAACCTGCAACCGATGAACGAAACCGAACGCCATCGCGCACTGTTGGTGTGGGAGCGGTTGCTGGGGATTCCGCTGGCGCTGAAAAAGTTTACCGACACTGATCTCGACCTGACCCAACGCACCCGCGTGCAGCGCGGCCAAGCGTTGGTCGAGCAGACCGGTCCGCACGCGGCGAAGGTCTATCGACTGGTCAGCGACAAAGAGCAGCTTGTGCTCGTAGGCGAGGTACAGCAGATCAGCGAGCAACTGGCCCGTGCGACTATTTACCTGCTCGCCGATGAGCTGGTGCGCGTGCCGGTCGCCGACCAACCGAAACGGCTGGCGCAGATAAAGGAAGAGAAGGGCTTCGGATTCGATTTGCGTTTGGTCACGGTGGATGACGCCGACATGGACGAAGACCAGAGCCGCCGCGTGGCCGAAGGCGACACGGTGATGGCGCTGGGCAAGGGCGGCGATTCGATCCGTGTGTTCGCCGGTATGGTCGGCACACCGTGGGTGCTGGAGATCGGCCCGCTGTACCAGATGAATCCCTATCCGCCGGAGTGGCTGGTGCTGATCGCCGCGCTCGGGCTGAGTCTGATCGGCTTGATCGTTTACTTGCTGGTGCGCCAACTCGAACGGCGTTTACGCGGTCTTGAAGCGGCGGCCACGCGCATCGCCAAGGGCAGTCTGGAAACTCGGGTGCCGGCGCGCGGTGCCGACTCGGTCGGACGGCTGGCGGCGGCGTTCAATGGCATGGCTGAGCACTTGCAACAACTGCTGGCGATCCAGCGTGAATTGGTGCGCGCGGTGTCCCACGAACTACGCACGCCGGTGGCGCGTCTGCGTTTCGGTCTGGAAATGATCGGCTCGGCGACCACCCCGCAAGCGCTGGAAAAATACCGCGAAGGCATGGATCACGACATCGAGGATCTCGATAAGCTGGTCGATGAGATGCTCACCTACGCACGACTGGAGCAGGGCTCACCGGCGCTGACCTTCCAGCGGATTGATCTGGATGCGCTGGTCAATCAGGTGATCGAAGAGTTGGCGCCGTTGCGCGCCGAGGTCACGGTGCAGCGCGGGTTGTGTCTGTCGGCTGCGGACAATGACGATGCCTGGGTCGAGGCTGAGCCGCGTTATCTGCACCGCGCGTTGCAGAATCTGGTGAGCAACGCCATGCGCCATGCCCGTTCGAACGTGACGGTGAGTTATCAGGTCGGGCAGTTGCGTTGCCGGGTCGACGTTGAGGATGACGGGCCAGGTGTGCCGGAAGTTGCCTGGGAGAAAATCTTCACGCCGTTTCTGCGCCTGGATGACAGCCGCACGCGGGCGTCGGGCGGGCACGGGTTGGGGTTGTCGATTGTGCGGCGGATTATTCACTGGCACGACGGCCGGGCGTTGATTGGCAAGAGCAAGAGTTTGGGCGGGGCGTGTTTTAGTTTGAGTTGGCCGAGGAACCAGGAGCGCCGGTAATTCTTGTGGTGGCCGCGATGCCGCCTTCGCGAGCAGGCTCGCTCCCACAGGGGAATGCATTTCAAAATGTGGGAGCGAGCCTGCTCGCGAAGACGGCCGAACAGGCGCTGAAAATCCTCAGGCCTTAATGCTGACCAAGCTCAACAACTGCCCATCCCGCACCCCAAACTGCGCATCCAGCTCCGTCCCGCTGCACCACTCAGCCGACAAATCCGTCAGCAGCCGCAATCGCACTTCACCGGCCTCCGTCCATTCCAGCACTTCCGCATGCTCGAAATAAAAGCGCTTCTGCACAATCGGATACAGCGCTTTGAACAAACTCTCCTTCACCGAAAACGTCAGCGTCACCCACAACGCCAACTGATCCCGCGAGCCTGCCGCCACGCGCTGCATTTCCGCCGGCGTGAGGATTTCCCCGGCGAGGCGTTCGGCGCGTTCGGCGTTGAGCAGGTTTTCCAGATCCATGCCCAAGCCGCGCCAGTGCTGCTTATTGGCAACAATCGCCGCCGCGCGCCCGGTGCTGTGGGTGATCGAGCCGCAGATATGCGCCGGCCAAACGGGTGCACGATCTTCGCCAATCGGCGGAACCACGCTGGAGCCTTCCAGTTGCTGCAACGCCGCCCGAGCGCAGATCCGCCCCGCGAGAAACTCAGCCTGACGCTTGGCCACCGAACGCTGAATGCTCGGCGGCGGCTCGATGGCGCTGCGACGAAAGTCATCGCCGAGCAGCTGCGCCGGATCGAAGTGAGTACTGAGCAGCACGGTATCGGCCAGCACCGAGGGCAACGGCCAATCGGCATCGAGCGGGGTGCAGCAGGCGGGGAGGGTGAGGTTCATGGCGGGCATTTTGCCGGTTCATCGAGACAAGGTCGAGATCGGCGGTGAAGCTTTCGCGAGCAGGCTCGCTCCCACACTGGATCTCTGCCGCCTAGTAGATCCCCTGTGGGAGCGAGCTTGCTCGCGAATGCCGCGCAGCGGTGTCTCTGATCAGCTGAAGATTTTCTGGAAGAACGCTTTCATGTCCGCCCAGGATTTTTCATCCGCAGCCTTGTTGTAACCAATATCCTGCCCGCCATGTTCGCCATGGCTCAAACGATCCGCATCCGGATTGGTAAAACCATGCTTGGCACCCTCAAGCGTGACGAACTTGTAGTTGGCCCCGGCCTTGTCCATTTCCGACTTGAACGCGATGACGTTGTTCGGCGTGACCATGCTGTCCAGCGCGCCATGCTCCACCAGAATTTTCGCCTTCACACTGCCGGGCGTCGCCGGCGTATTGGTCGCCAACGCGCCGTGGAAACTCACCACGCCCAACAACGGCTCGCCCTGACGCGCCGCGTTCAGCACCACGCCACCGCCGAAGCAATAACCAATGGCCGCGAGTTTGTTCACGTCGGTCTGTGGCTGCTTCTTCAGCAAATCCAGACCGGCTTCGAAGCGTTTGCTCGATGCCGCCGAATCCTTGGTCGCGGCCTGCATGAACGCCATCGCATCTTTCGGGTGCTCGGTGTTCTTGCCTTCGCCGTACATATCAATCGCCAGCGCGCTATAGCCAAGCTCGGCGAGATCACGCGCTCGGCGTTTGGCGTAATCGTTCAGGCCCCACCATTCATGCACCACGACGACACCCGGGCGTGCGCCTTTTATAGCGTCGTCATAAGCGTAATAGCCGATCAGCTTGGTGCCGTCGGCACTCTGGTAGGGAATTTCTTCGGTCTTGATCGCTGCCTGAGTCAGGCTGCTGACCGCCAGTAAAGTGAGGGCGAGGAACAGGCGCATGGTCGGGGTCTCTTTATCGAAAGTGGTCAAAACAGCCTAGACGATTTGGTTCAGGTCAGGTTCAGAGACGGTTCAGGGGCGGTACAGGGGCTGGTCAGTAACCTTGCGCCATACCCAAACAGCACTGTGAAAGAGGAAATACCCATGACTCGTTTAAACAAACTGCTGCTGGCATTTACCCTGTTGGGCTCCAGCCTCGCGGCCAATGCCGACGACACCACCAATTTCGCCGGCCTGTCTTTCGGCCAGACCAGTGACAAGATCGACAAGTCCAACGCGCTGAACGACAACCTCGGTCACCCGAACGCCACCGGCGCCATCGATGGCAACAACACTTACGGCGTGCGCCTCGGTCAGCAAAACAGCCAGGGTCGCTACTACGCCACCTACGACAACGTGTCGGGTTCGCACAATGGCATTAAACTGCGTCAGGAAAATCTGCTCGGCAGCTACGATCTGTTCTACCCGGTGGGCGGCAGCACCAAGTTGTTCGGCGGTGCCACGGCGGGTCTGACTAAACTGACTCAGGATTCGCCAGGCTACAGCCGCGACAGTGACATCGGTTATGCGGTCGGCGGCCAGTTGGGTGTGTTGCAACAAGTCACCCAGAACACCTCGGTGGAACTCGGTTATCGTTACCTGATGAGCAATGCCAGCACCGAAATGAAAGAAAGCGGCGGCAGCAAACAAGGCTCGCTGGATCTGAACAGCAGCGCGCAGACTTACCTGTCGGCCAACTACAACTTCTAAGGACGACAGCGAAATCATTGTGGGAGCGGGCTTGCTCGCGAAAGCGGTGGATCAGTCAATGTAGATGTTGACTGATCCGGCGCCTTCGCGAGCAAGCCCGCTCCCACAGGAGGTTGTGGAGATTTCAAGTGATTAGGAGAAGGTCATGAAACTGTTGGTCGTCGAAGATGAGGCGCTGTTGCGCCATCACCTGCAAACCCGTCTCACGGAGAGCGGTCACGTGGTCGAGTCCGTGGCCAATGCTGAAGAGGCGCTATACCAGACCGGGCAGTTCAACTTTGATCTGGCGGTGATCGATCTCGGCTTGCCGGGCATGAACGGCCTCGACCTGATCCGCCAGTTGCGCTCGGGCGGCAAGACCTTTCCGATCCTGATCCTCACCGCGCGCGGCAACTGGCAGGACAAGGTCGAAGGCCTCGCCGCCGGTGCCGACGATTACGTGGTCAAGCCGTTCCAGTTCGAAGAACTCGACGCGCGCCTGAATGCCTTGCTGCGCCGCTCCAGCGGTTTCACCCAGTCGACCATCGTTGCCGGGCCGCTGCTGCTCGACCTCAATCGCAAACAGGCGACGCTCGACGAACAACCGCTGGCGCTGACCGCCTACGAGTACCGCATCCTCGAATACCTCATGCGTCATCACCAGCAAGTGGTGCCCAAGGATCGTTTGATGGAGCAGCTCTACCCGGACGACGACGAGCGCGATCCGAATGTCATCGAAGTGCTGGTCGGCCGCCTGCGCCGCAAACTCGAAGGCCCGGCCGGGTTCAAACCGATCGACACCGTGCGCGGCCTCGGCTACCTGTTCAATGAGCGCTGCACTTGATTCGTTCGCTTCGCGTCCGGCTGATGCTCGCCGCCACCACGTTGGCGGTGCTGTTCATGCTCGCCTTGCTCCCGGCGATGCAGGGCGCGTTCAGCCTCGCGTTGCAGGACTCGATCGAACAGCGCTTGGCTTCGGACGTCACCACGCTGATCTCTGCCGCACGCATTGAAAACGGTCGGCTGGTGATGCCGAATCAGTTGCCGGACGAGCGTTTCAACCTCACCGATTTCCGTCTGCTCGGTTACATCTACGACCGCGAAGGGCACTTGGTCTGGCGCTCGAAAGCCACCCAGGAAGAACAGATCAACTACAAACCGCGCTACGACGGCCTCGGCAACGAGTTCGCGCGGATTCGTGAGGCCAACGGTCAGGAATTCTTCGTCTATGACGTCGAAGTGAAACTGCTCGGCGGCAAAAGTGCGGCGTTCAGCATCGTCGCGCTGCAACCGGTGCGCGAATACGAAGTCACCCTCGAAGGCCTGCGCGAAAACCTCTACCTCGGTTTCGGCGCAGCTTTGCTGGTGTTGCTGGCGCTGTTGTGGATCGGCCTGACCTGGGGCTTAAAAGCTTTGCGCCGACTCAGTCAGGAACTCGACGAAATCGAAGGCGGCACCCGCGAAAGCCTCACCGAACAACACCCGCGCGAACTGCTGCGCCTGACTGGCTCGCTCAACCGCTTGCTGCACAGCGAACGCCAGCAGCGCAGCCGCTATCGTGACTCCCTCGATGACCTCGCGCACAGCCTGAAAACCCCGTTGACGGTGCTGCAAGGCGTCAGCGAAGACATGGCCCAGCGCCCCGAAGATCGCGATCAGGCCTGGGTGCTGCAATCGCAGATCGAACGCATGAGCCAGCAGATCGGCTACCAATTGCAACGCGCAAGCCTGCGCAAAAGCGGCCTGGTGCGCCATCAGGCGCGACTGCAACCGGTACTGAAAAGCCTTTGTGACACGCTGGACAAGGTCTACCGCGACAAACATGTACGCGTGGCGTTTGATCTGCCGGAGCATTGTTACGTGCCGATCGAGCAGGGCGCCTTGCTGGAGATGATGGGCAACCTGCTGGAAAACGCTTATCGCCTGTGCTTGGGCGAAGTGCGCATCAGCGTGCGTGAAAATCACGCCGGGGTTGAACTGTGCATCGAAGACGACGGCCCGGGCGTACCGCCGGATCAGCGTGCACGGATTCTCGAGCGTGGCGAACGGCTGGATGCCCAGCATCCGGGGCAGGGGATCGGTTTGGCGGTGGTCAAGGACATCATCGAGAGTTACAGCGCCAAGCTGACGCTGGGGGATTCACCGATGGGTGGGGCAGCGTTCAGGATTCATTTTCCGGCGGTGTGATTGACGTATCGTCGAACGCTGACCACTGGTCGCAACTGTCAGATCTGACAGGTGTGCCTTTTTCTTTTTCCGATCAGGCTGGTCGCGTTCATTAGGTGAACGCGCCGGTCTGCTGTTTCGGCCTTTCATGAATGGATACGGAATTTCATTCGGGCCAAGGAGATTGGAAATGGTCGAGTTCGTGACGGTTGAGGCTCGGGAGCAGCTTGGTAAGGCGATGTCGCAGAGGGCCTCGGAGCTGCCGGCTCCAGTGATCGATGGTGTTGAGAACGGCAGAATCAACCTGATCCAGATGCAAAACGGGCTTGTTGTACGCCTTCCTCACATCGATGGACAGCAAGTTGGAGACAGGTATTACGTTATTGTAGGTGTCGAGGATTCAATGGGTGGCTGGGGGCTGGATGGAAGCATCGATAGCGCTGAGGGCGACACCCTTGTAACCATCCCCGCCGATCGCGCACTGAATTTTCGTGGGCAATCGTTAGTGCTTGGTTATTTCTATCTGGAAATCGAAAATCCGACCTCGCCGAGTACTCGTTACTTCGCTGAAGATGAAATTTATCGTCCCGTTGTGGATGAGGCCGAGAACGGAATTATCCCGCTGGCAGCGGTTGATCTCGGGGTGAACGTTCGTCTGAGGGCTTCCAAAGCATTGTCAGACGGGGCACTCGTTTCCTTTTACTGGTACGGGACTGCGTGCGAAGGCTCATACGTCAGCCATTTCCGGATCCAGAGTAGCGATGAAGGAAAAGATGTGGTGTTTGGCATTGCTCCGCGCTTTTTACGGCCGAACAAGTACGGCACTGTTCAACTGATTTACACGGTGGAGAATGCCGGTCGAAAGTGGACAACTTCCCTTATAGACTTGGAAGTCGAAGGGAATTTGGAAGTGCCCGAACCGGTCTATGGATCGCAAGGGCATTATGTTCCGGGGCAACTGGATCTTATTGATGAAGGCGGGCGTATTCCAATGACGCTGAGCACTCATGGCATGAGCGTAGGTGATGTGGTCACGTTTGTTTTTACAGGGGCCATGATCGGGACTTCTTATGTTTGGCGACAGATTCTGGAATCCCATCACATCGGTGAGGATCTGCTGATCAATGTGCCTTTGCTCCATGCTCAATTAGGTCCGAGTTTAAGAGCGTTGGGCATTGTGGAGCGTAAGACCGGGGAGGTAGTCGGAACGCCACTGTTGAGACTTCAACTGCCGATGCCGGATTGACCCTCACCCCAGCCCTCTCCCAGAGGGAGAGGGGGCCTACCGAGGTGTCTGGCGTTATCCATCGACCTGAAATAGCCAGTCGGTTATGGATTCAACAGCGAAGTTTCAGGTCGGCGGAGATTTCGAGCATCCCCCAATCAGTCCCCTCTCCCTCCGGGAGAGGGTTAGGGTGAGGGGCTTTTGATGTGGTGCCTCACTGTTCCTGCGCCCGATAAGCACCCGGCGTCAGCCCCGTCCATTTCTTGAACGCCCGGTGAAACGCCGACGGCTCAGAAAACCCCAACTGCTCGGCAATCTGCTGCAACGACAAATCCGCCCGTCCCAAATGGTAGATGGCGATATCCCGCCGCAGCTGATCCTTCAACTCCTGAAAACTTGTGCCTTCCTCACGCAAATGCCGGCGCAACGTCTGCGGGCTGATGTGTATCTGCGCCGCCACCGCTTCCAGATCCGGCCAATTCGCACTGTCACGGCTGAGCAAGCGGCGCAGCCGACTGCTCAGGCTGTCGCCATCGTCCGGGCGCGACAGCAGGTCAGCGGGGGAGCGTTCGAGGAAGTGTTTGAGCGTGCGTTCGTCCTGCAACAACGGCATGTGCAGGTAGCGGCTGTGAAACAGCAGGCTGCTCTGATCGCTGGCAAACGTCATCGGGCAGGGAAACAGCAAATCGTATTCCGCGCCGTGTTCGGGGCGTGGGTAGCTGAACGTCACCTGCTCCAGCCGGATGCGCTGGCCAATCAGCCAACTGCCGAGGCGATGCCAGATCACCAGCAGGCTTTCAGTCAAAAAGTGATCCGGATCCCACAATTGCGAATCATCAAGGCTCAAACGTACCCATTCGTCTTCGCGGCTCAGGGTCAGGCGCGGGCCTTGCGGGAATAGGCTATAAAACAATAAGCCGCGTTGCAGAGCCTTCTCCAGATTGCGGCAATGAATCGAGGCGTGGCACATCATCGCGAAGCTGCCGGGCTTGCTCGGTGCGTTGCCGAAACCGAGGTATTCGTCGTCCAGCGCCAGCCACAGGCCCTGGATCAACTGAGTGAACTGTTCCGGGGCGAGGCGCGCGCGAGGTTCGTCGAGCAATTCCGGGCTGATGCCGAGTTGCAGCAAAAGGTTCGAATAATCGAAACCCAGGCGGCGTGCGCCACCGAGGGCGGCACGGGCGAAATGACTGGCGATGGTGCGTTCGCGCATAAGCGGCAAATCCTTCCTCAGGCGCCGGATGGTAGCCGGGGGTGATGCGAGCAACAAGGCGGATTTCCGCCAAATTGTAGGACGACAAGCGGCGAGTTGGCGGAAATCCGCCACACTCAAGTCACCGGACATTGACACTAAAAAGACCTGCAGCCCTTGATGTCAAAAGGCTTGCCGGGAAATGCACCAAAGTGGCACGGCGTTTGCGATAAGAGCGACAGAAGCGTGCGTTTATCCCGCCCGGAAAACGCCGCTCCAACAACAAATCCCTCCAGTGCAGGAGGGTTCGCAATTCAGGTTTCGCGGCGTAACAGATGGATGTTGCACGCGGGGCTCTTGAGGAAACTTGCAATGACGACTCGTCAGCCACTGTACAAATCCCTGTATTTCCAGGTGATCATCGCGATCATCATCGGTATCGCGCTTGGTCATTACTACCCGCAGTTCGGCGTGGCGGTAAAGCCGCTGGGTGACGGGTTCATCAAACTGATCAAAATGATCATCGCTCCAATCATCTTCTGCACCGTGGTCAGCGGCATCGCTGGCATGCAAAGCATGAAATCGGTCGGCAAGACCGGTGGTTACGCGCTTCTGTACTTCGAAATCGTTTCGACCATCGCTCTGCTGGTTGGTCTGGTTGTGGTCAACATCGTGCAGCCGGGCAACGGCATGCACATCGACGTCGCCACCCTCGACGCTTCGAAAGTCGCTTCCTATGTAGCGGCGGGCGCTGACCAAAGCGTTGTCGGCTTCCTGCTCAACGTGATCCCGACCACCATCGTCGGCGCGTTCGCCACCGGTGACATCCTGCAAGTGCTGATGTTCTCGGTGATCTTCGGCTTCGCCCTGCATCGCCTGGGTGACTACGGCCGTCCGATCCTCGACTTCATCGATCGCTTCGCCCACGTGATGTTCAACATCATCAACATGATCATGAAGCTCGCGCCAATCGGTGCCTTCGGTGCCATGGCCTTCACCATCGGCGCTTACGGCGTGGGTTCGCTGGTGCAGCTGGGTCAACTGATGATCTGCTTCTACATCACTTGCCTGCTGTTCGTGTTGATCGTGCTTGGCGGTATCGCCCGCATGCACGGTTTCAGCGTGCTGAAAATGATCCGTTACATCCGTGAAGAGCTGCTGATCGTACTCGGCACTTCGTCGTCGGAATCGGTACTGCCACGCATGCTGATCAAGATGGAGCGTCTGGGCGCGAAGAAATCGGTAGTGGGTCTGGTGATTCCGACCGGTTACTCGTTCAACCTCGACGGCACCGCGATCTACCTGACCATGGCTGCGGTGTTCATTGCTCAGGCAACCGACACGCACATGGACATCACGCACCAGATCACGCTGCTGGTGGTGTTGCTGCTGTCCTCCAAAGGCGCAGCCGGTGTGACCGGTTCGGGCTTCATCGTGCTGGCCGCGACCCTGTCGGCGGTAGGTCACTTGCCGGTGGCCGGTCTGGCGCTGATCCTCGGTATCGACCGCTTCATGTCCGAAGCACGCGCACTGACCAACCTGGTGGGCAACGCCGTTGCGACCATCGTGGTTGCCAAGTGGGTGAAAGAGCTGGACACCGACGTACTGCAATCCGAGCTGGCTTCGGGTGGTCGCGGTATCGCTGATACCCGTCCTGAAGATGATCTGGGTGTGGCTGAAGGCCCAACCCCGAGCAGCGTCAAGTAAGTAAAAAAGCCCTTGTGGCGAGGGGATTCATCCCCGATGGAGTGCGCAGCAGTCCCTTCTTTTTAGTGGTAGAAGGGAGCCGCTACGCGACTCATCGGGGATAAACCCCCTCACCACAGGGTTTTTTATTGCCTGCGATTTGAGCGTAACGGTCACACCCGCTGACATATCCGGTGATTGCTGCATCGGCAATGGCTGCCTAGGCTGAGTGCATCGCCCAAGGAGTTCGCCCATGTCTGCACCGCTGGCCTCACTGAAAATCCTCGATTTCTCCACGTTGTTGCCGGGGCCGTTCGCGTCGCTGTTGTTGGCGGACATGGGCGCCGAGGTGCTGCGTATCGAATCGCCGACGCGCATGGATCTGCTGCGCGTATTACCGCCGCATGATGGCGGCATGTCTGCCAGTCACGCCTATCTCAATCGCAATAAGCGCAGCCTGGCGCTGGATCTCAAGCAGCCCGAAGCACTGGAGGTGATCAAGCAATTGCTGGCGGATCATGACATCGTTTTGGAACAGTTTCGCCCCGGCGTGATGGAGCGATTGGGCCTGGGTTATGAAGCGTTGAAGGCGATCAATCCAAAACTGATCTACGTGTCGATCACCGGTTACGGCCAGACCGGGCCGTACAAGGATCGCGCCGGGCATGACATCAACTATCTCGCCCTCGCCGGGCTCTCCAGCTACACCGGTCGCGCCGACAGCGGGCCGTTGCCGTTGGGTATGCAAGTGGCGGATGTCGCCGGTGGTTCGTTGCACGGGGTGATCGGTTTACTCGCAGCGGTGATTGCGCGTCAGCAAACGGGGCAGGGTACCCATCTGGACGTGAGCATGACCGATTGCGCATTCAGCCTGAATGCCATGGCCGGCGCCGGTTATCTGGCTTGCGGCGAGGAACCGGGCTGGGAAGACCAGATGCTCAATGGCGGCAGCTTTTACGACTATTACCGTTCGCGGGATGGGCGCTGGATGTCGGTTGGCAGTCTCGAGCCGGCGTTCATGCAGCAGCTGTGTACGGCGCTGGGCCGGCCGGAGTTGGCGGCGCAAGGCTTGTCGCCGAAACCTGAGCAACAGCGAGCGCTGAAGGAGGCGTTGAAGATCGAGTTCGAACGGCATGACTTTGCTGAACTGTGCGAACTGTTTGCCGGGATCGATGCGTGTGTCGAGCCGGTGTTGAATTTGAGTGAGGCGGTGCGGCATCCGCAGTTGCAGGCGCGCGAACTGGTGACGCAGGTGCCGCGCGGGGATGGCATGACGCAGGCGCAGATGGCGTGTCCGTTGAAATTTTCCGAGGAATTACCGGCACCGCGGCATGTGGGGGCGGTGTTGGGGCAGCATACGGATGAGGTGTTGGGGGCGTTGGGGTTTAGTCCTGCGAAAATTGCAGAGCTGCGGCGGGCCAAGGTCATTCTTTAGTGCCTGTGCCGGCCTCATCGCGAGCAGGCTCACTCCTACAATGGAATGCATTCCACCTGTAGGAGTGAGCCTGCTCGCGATGGGGCCAGAACAGACAACACAAATCTGACTATTCCACCCGCATCTCACCACTGAACACCAACGTATTCCGGCAACTACGACACAAATACCGCCGCCCCTGCCGCACCAGGCTATGCCGCTGCGCCGAGAACGGAAAATCACTGTCCACGCACGGGCATTTGTAGATATAGCGGGTCACGCTGCGACGTTTAATGGCGTAGGTATGGCAGCGATCCGGCGGCAGTTCGTAAACCCCGCGCATGATCAATTGCCATTCCTCGCCGTGCGGCTGAATGCGGTCGCCAAACAACTGATGGGCGATCAGGTGCGCAACTTCGTGGGCCACGGTTTGTTTGAGGAAATGTTCAGTGTTTTCCCGGTACAGCTGCGGATTGAAGCGCAGCAGGTTCTCGTGCAAATGCGCGACACCGGCTTTTTGCCCGCGCAGCTTGAGACTGACGACAGGGCGTTGGAAGTGACGTTTGAAAAAGGATTCAGCGAGTTGGTAACAGTCTTCGACGCGGGTATTGAGTTGCTCGGGCATGCTTGATGGATCTCCAGAGACGTCGAGTATGCCGCAACCCTGGGGACTTGCGAATCGTCGAGCTGCCGAATGGTCGTCCGGCAAACGACAAGGCCGCCTCGCGGCGGCCTTTATGAACAAGACGTTTGCTAGTTGGTGTAGACAGGCCCTACGCCCAGCCCCCAGACGATCACGGTAAACGCCATGATGGCGACCAGCACCACCAGACCCACCGCCAGCACTGAGCTTGAGAACAGGAAACCTTCATCTGACGGAATATTCATGAACGTCGGCAGCCCCACGTACAACAGATAAACCGTGTAACAGATGGCCGTCGTGCCGACGATCATCCCCAGCCACATATGCGGATACAGCGCCGCCAGCCCGCCGACAAACAACGGTGTTGCGGTGTAAGTGGCGAATGCGACACACCGGGCCAGACTCGGGTTGGCGTCGTACGTACGCGCCATCCAGTGCACGAAAGCGCCCATGACCGCGACGCCGCCAAGCATCGCCAGGTACGACATGACGGTCATCCAGATCGCGCTTTCAACGGTGAGCATCACCGGTGCGCGGTTGCCGATCACCCAGCCGACTTGGGTAGTACCGATAAACGCCGAAATGGCGGGTATCGCCGCCAGAATCAGCGTGTGCGTCAGGTACATGTGGCTGATGCTTTCCTCTTGGTCGCCACGGATTTCCTTCCATTCCTGATCGGGGTGGGTAAAAAGTCCCACTACGTGATGGATCATGCCAGTCACTCCTCTTGTTATTGCCATCGCCCCCCAACGGAGCGCCTACGGGCCAATGAGGCCGAGCAAAGTCAGGTCATGGATGTGTGCGACCTTATGTCGCAGTATAGAAAGGACTTAACCGCACAGGTATTAGGGGCTTAGAGCAAATCGCGCTGTAAACTCGGGGCTTAATCGCCTTGGGGTCTTGCCGGTAAGGCATTTTTGATGCTTGAAACACTTTTGTGGCGAGGGGATTTATCCCCGTTCGGCTGCGCAGCAGTCGCCAAGCCATTCACCGCGCAGTGTCAGGCAATACGAGTTCTCAGGTTTTGGGGCTGCTTCGCAACCCAACGGGGATAAATCCCCTCGCCACAGATGCTTCGCGCATCCAGGGTTTTTGCGTAAAATGCCGGCCTTTCGTCACACCTCACGGATTTCGCGTCATGGGCACTCTTACGGTCAACCAGAACAAACTGCAAAAGCGCCTGCGCCGCCTGGCCGGCGAAGCGGTTGCTGACTTCAACATGATTGAAGACGGCGACAAGGTCATGGTCTGCCTGTCCGGGGGCAAGGACAGTTACACCATGCTCGACGTGCTGCTGCACCTGCAGAAGGTTGCACCGATCAAGTTCGAGATCGTCGCGGTGAACATGGATCAAAAGCAGCCGGGCTTCCCCGAGCATGTGCTGCCGGCCTATCTGAAAGAACTGGGCGTCGAGTACCACATCGTCGAGAAAGACACCTACTCGGTGGTCAAGGAGCTGATTCCGGAAGGCAAGACCACCTGCTCGCTGTGTTCACGTCTGCGTCGCGGCACGCTGTACACCTTTGCTGACGAAATCGGCGCGACGAAAATGGCCCTCGGTCATCACCGCGACGACATCGTCGAGACGTTCTTCCTCAACATGTTCTTCAACGGTTCGTTGAAAGCCATGCCGCCGAAGCTGCGCGCCGACGACGGCCGCAACGTGGTGATCCGTCCGCTGGCGTACTGCAACGAAAAAGACATTCAGGCCTATTCGGACTTGAAGGAATTCCCGATCATCCCGTGCAACCTCTGCGGTTCGCAGGAAAACCTGCAGCGTCAGGTGGTCAAGGAAATGCTTCTGGACTGGGAACGCAAGACACCCGGTCGAACGGAAAGCATCTTCCGCAGTCTGCAGAATGTCATCCCGTCGCAACTGGCCGACCGCAACCTGTTCGACTTCACCAGCCTGAAGATCGACGAAACTGCGGCTTCGCGCTTCGTGAACGTCGTCAATCTGTAAACCCCATTTTTATGTGGCCGCGCTTTTTGTGGCGAGGGGATTTATCCCCGATGGGCTGCGCAGCAGCCCCAGCTTTTCTGGGGAGCTCCGCTCCCCATCGGGGATAAATCCCCTCACCACAGGGCCCCGCATTAGTTTCTTTATTCAATTCACCAGGAGAGGGCATGCGCGATTACAAGTGGCTGCACGAATACTGTCTGAACCGCTTCGGTTCGGCGGCTGAACTGGAAGCCCATCTGCCCGTTCCCAAGACTCCCGCACAACTGCGCAAGATCAGCGACGACCGCTACCTCTCGACCATGGCCCTGCGCGTGTTCCGTGCCGGCCTCAAGCACAGTCTGGTCGACGCCAAGTGGCCGGCCTTCGAAGAAGTGTTCTTCAAGTTCGACCCGGAAAAAGTCGTGCTGATGAGCGCCGAACACCTCGAACGCCTGATGCAGGATGCGCGGATCATCCGCCACCTCGGCAAACTGAAAAGCGTGCCGCGCAATGCGCAGTTCATTCTCGATGTGGAAAAGGACAAGGGCAGTTTCGGCGCACTGATCGCCGACTGGCCGGTGACCGATATCGTCGGCCTGTGGACGTACCTGAAAAAGCACGGCCATCAGCTCGGCGGGCTGTCAGCGCCACGGTTTTTGCGCATGGTTGGCAAGGATACTTTTGTGCCGAGCTACGACGTGGTCGCGGCGCTGAATGCGCAGAAGATCGTCGACAAAGTGCCGACCAGCCAGCGTGATCTGGCGATTGTGCAGAATGTCTTCAATCAGTGGCATGAAGAGAGTGGCGGACGGCCGATGAGCCAGATTTCGATGATGCTTGCTTATACCGTCAACCATTAAGACTGCGTTGCCCCATTCGCGAGCAAGCCCGCTCCCACATTTTGGAATGCGTTTCCCTGTGGGAGCGGGCTTGCTCGCGAAGGCGTCAGCTCAGGCGACGCTGATCTCGCCTTCTCCAGCCAACTTGCGATTCAACTGATACCGCCACCGCACATACAACAGCGCCGAGCAGAACACCGCCAGGCTCGCGACCATCTCCAGCACACCAAACAACTGCCGGTTCGGGTCATACGCCGCCAGTGCGCCTTTGATGAAATACAGGTTCACCACAAAACACATCCACGAATGACCACGGGCGCTGCCCATGATCATCGCCGGGGCGAGAACCAGCCAAGGGATCAGCTCGACCAGCAGAATCACCCACGGCCGCGCGCCGTGCAGATCGGCGAAGATCAGATAGTACGCAGCGAGCAACCCGGCCAAGGCAAAAAAGCTCAGCAGACTGACCACCCGCATCGCTTTCACGCGCGGCTCAAGCCACTCGACCGAGGGCAGGACTTTCGGCTTCTTCGCCACCGTCAGCCCTCCAGTTTTTGCGCAGTCTTGGCCAGACGATGGCCGAGCGCACGGCACAGCGCGACTTCGTGCTGATCCAGACCTTTTTTGCCGTCCGCCCCAGCGTGATGGCTGGCGCCGTAAGGCGTGCCGCCGCCCTGAGTTTCCAGCAGTGCCGATTCGCTGTACGGCAGACCGGTGATGAGCATGCCGTGGTGCAGCAGTGGCAGCATCATCGACAGCAGCGTGGTTTCCTGACCGCCGTGCAAACTGGCGGTGGAGGTGAACACGCCGGCCGGTTTGCCTACCAGAGCACCGGTCAGCCACAGGTTGCTGGTGCCGTCGAGGAAGTATTTCAGTGGCGCGGCCATGTTGCCGAAACGCGTCGGACTACCGAGGGCCAGGCCGGCGCAGTTTTTCAAATCATCCAGCGTGGCGTAGAGCGCGCCTTCGTCCGGAATGCTTGGCGCAACGGCTTCGCACTCGGTGGAGATCGCCGGCACGGTACGCAGACGCGCTTCGAGGCCAGCCTGCTCGACACCGCGAGCAATCTGCCGCGCCATCTCGTTGGTCGAGCCATTGCGGCTGTAATACAACACCAGAATGTACGGCGCGCTCACGGCAGCAACTCCAGCGCATTTTCCGGCGGACGACCGATCACGGCTTTGTCGCCGACTTCAATAATCGGTCGCTCCATCAGTTTCGGATGCTGGGCGATGGCGTCGATCAATTGCGCTTCGCTGAGGCTTTCATCCGCCAGTTGAAGCATTTTGTATTCATCTTCCCCGGTACGCAGCAACTGGCGTGCGCTGATCCCGAGCTTGCCGAGCAGGGCCTTGATTTGCGCCGCGTTCAGCGGGGTTTCGAGGTAACGCACGACGTTTGGGCTCAGGCCGCGGGCTTCAATAAGTTCCAGCGCGCCGCGGGATTTCGAGCAGCGCGGATTGTGATAAAGCGTCAGATCGGTCATGGCGGGTCGCTTCTGGCGTAAAGTGGCGGCTATTCTAACTGTGCAGCGCGCAATCCAGAACCGTCAGAGGCGATGGGTCGCAGGCGCGTTTAAATTTTCACAAGGAACATGACATGACACGGCGATTGGCAGCGGCATTGACGATTATCGGGGCGTTGATGCTGGGGGGCTGCGGCAACGACTACGGCATCGACCAGAACGGGCAGAAAGTCGCGTCCGAGCGTCTGGACAAACAATGGGTAGTGCTTAACTACTGGGCCGAATGGTGCGGGCCGTGCCGAACGGAGATTCCGGAACTCAATCATCTGGCTGACGAGCTCAAGGGCAAGAACGTCGGCGTGTTCGGGGTTAACTTCGATAACGTGCAGGGCGCGGAGCTGAAAGAGGCCAGTGAAAAACTCGGTATCAAGTTCACCGTGCTGGCGCAGGATCCGGCGGAGTTGTTTGACGTGCCGCGCAGTGAAGCGCTGCCGGTGACGTACATCATCGACAACAAGGGCAAGGTGCGTGAACAACTGATGGGCGAGCAGACGGCGGCGGGGGTGATGGCGAAGCTGGAGGCTCTGCAGGCTACCAAATAGGTTGTTGCCATTCAGGCACGTTCCCATGCCGGAGCGTGGGAACGATCAAAAGATCGCAGCCTTCGGCAGCTCCTACAGGGGGTACGTGGACTCATGTAGGAGTTGCCGAAGGCTGCGATCTTTTTTGCGGCTGAACAATCAACCCTCTTCCAGCCACCAACGCAAAGGCTTGCCTTCAGCCGGCCAGAAGCGCATCTGCTCGATCGGCGAGATGTCCCAGCGCTCGACATGCTCCAGCGCCTCGAGGAAACGTTGCTCCTGCTCCATCAACGCCGGCGCACATAGTTTGCGGGTCTTGCCGACTTTGCCGAAGCTCAGCTTGTCGCCTTCCAGCGTGTACGGCGCGAACCAATGGTTGCAGCCGCCGTTGCCGTAAGCGCGACCATCCTCGCCGAGGGTCACGGTCAGATGGCTGTAATCCATCAATGGCCGTTCACCGATCCATTCCAGAATGTAGCTGCGGTTTTGTTGCAGTTGCACAGGCTCAGCCGCACAACCCACCAGACCAACACCGACCAACGCGGTCAGGGCAAAGCGTTTCATCACGCAGGCTCCTGGCATTTCGGGCACAGGTGCTTGTCGCCAACGGCTTTCCAGCCCAGCTCGGCAATCCGCGCGGTGGCGGCCGGTTTCTCTGCGGTTTTGCCCAGCTTGGCGTCCACGGCGAATTCAAAGCTCAGCTCTTTGGCGCAGCTGTCGCAGTTGACTTGCCAGGTGTGGATCGCCAGTTCGCCGAACACCGGGCCGGTGGTCATCGCAGTCCATTGGCCCGGCGGATTGATCAGGTGGCGGACGGTTTCGACGGTCAGGCGCATGGACAAATCCTTGCTGCCTTTGAGGGTGACCAACAGCGCGTCACCGATGCGGATCGAACCACCGTTGCCGGTGACCTGATAGCGGCCCGGAACGAGGGCGCGGCATTCGGTGAGGGTGTGTTGCGGGTTCATCAGCGTGTAGCGGAAATCGTGTTCGACCATGGGTCCTCCAAATATGCGCGACATGCTAGCACGGGCTCGATTGCAGGATGATGCGCGCGTGCGACCTTCGATCCGGTTCAAATCGACCCGCACCCATGGCAAACTGCCGCCCTCGACTCTGAAGGAACGGAACATGGCGCTGATCGAATGTTATGAATGCAAGCGGAACATCAGTTCCGAAGCCTTGGTGTGCATTCATTGCGGGGCTCCGATGGCCGAGCAAGCGGCGCATGTGCAAGCGCAGGCCGCCGCTGCCCCCACGAAGGCCTCGACGATTTCTTTCGGCAGCCTGCCGCGCAACAAGGCTGTGCCGGAGGCCGTTGTCCCGCCCGCCGTTGAACCGCTACCGAAAGTGATGCCCGCCGCAGCAGGGCGTCGCCGTCGTCAGCAAGCGGCGCAACCGGTTCCACCGCAGATCAATTCCGATGGCAGCCGCCCGGTCGAAGGCTGGCTGAAGATCATGATCTTCCTGCTGCCGATGGTGTTTGTCTGGTTCCTGCTGCGCAACGGGCACTCGGCGAAACAACGGCTGTTCGGCTTCGGCTGGCTGGCCCTGCTGATTCTGGCGTCGTCGCTGTCGCCGAAATAACGGTCAGCCCTCGACCTGGTTCTGCGGCGCACCCGCCGCCCAGGTCGCGATGTTGTGCAGCGTGGTTGCCGCGATCGCGCCCAGTGCCTCGCGCGTGAGAAACGCCTGATGCGCGGTGATGATCACGTTAGGAAAGGTCAGCAACCGCGCCAGCACATCGTCCTGCAACGGCAAGTCCGAGCGATCCTCGAAAAACAGCTGCGCCTCTTCTTCGTAAACATCCAGCCCCAGATAACCGAGTTGCCCATCCTTCAGTGCGTCGATCAGCGCTGGCGTGTCGACCAGTCCGCCGCGCCCGGTGTTGATCAGCATCGCGCCGGCTTGCATGTGCGCCAGTGACTCGCGGTTGATCAGGTGTTTGCTCTGCTCATTGAGCGGGCAGTGCAGGCTGATGATTCGCGACTGCGCGAGCAACTCCGGCAGGCTCAAATAACGCGCGCCCAAAGCGACAACGTCCGGGTTTGGATACGGGTCGTAAGCGAGCAACTCGCAGCCGAAACCGTGCATGATTTTCGCGAAGGTCGCGCCGATCTGCCCGGTGCCGACGATGCCCACCGTTTTGCCAACCAGATCGAAACCAGTCAGACCGTGCAGGGTGAAGTCGCCTTCGCGGGTGCGGTTGTAGGCGCGGTGCAGACGACGGTTGAGGGCGAGAATCAGCGCCACCGCATGTTCAGCGACAGCATGCGGCGAATAGGCGGGAACACGCACGACCGCCAGTCCTAAACGCTTGGCGGCAGGCAGATCGACATGGTTGTAACCCGCCGAACGCAAGGCAATCAGCCGCGTGCCGCTAGCGGCGAGACGTTCCAGCACCGGAGCACTGAGATCGTCGTTGATAAAGGCGCAAACCACTTCGTGTTGGTCGGCGAGGGCCGCTGTGTCGAGGCTGAGCCGGGCCGGTTGAAAATGCAGTTCGAGATCCGCCGGGCAGTCGGCGGCGAGGAAGCTGTCGCGGTCGTAGGTCTGGCTGCTGAAAACGATCGTGCGCATGAAATCCTCCTGGAGCATCGACGCGGGTTGAAACACCCGCGAGCACTTTAGCGGCAACAGCGGTAAGCGGTGTTGCGCTGGGTCAGGCGCTGATCTTCGCTTGCGTGGCCAGGCGATTGATCGAACGTTCCAGTTCATCCAGCGCTGCCGAGGCCTTGGGGTCATCCTGCTTGAGCAAGGTTTCGCTGCGCTGACAGGCCGCGCGCAATTGCGGCACGCCGCAGTAACGGGTGGCGCCATGCAGGCGATGCACGCGCTCGAGCAAAGCGTTTTGATCGTGGCTGTCGCGGGCCGTGCGAATCGCTTCACGGTCGGCTTCAAGCGAGGCCAGCAGCATTGCCAGCATGTCCGCCGCCAGATCGGCTTTGCCGGCGGCCAGACGCAAACCTTCGTCGTGATCGAGCACCGGCAATTCATGGTTGAGGGCAGCGCTGTCGCTGAGTCGATCCGGCGCCTGATTGCGCAAGGCCAGACCGGTCCACTTCAACACCACCTGCGCCAGTTGCCGCTCGCTGATCGGTTTGGTCAGGTAATCGTCCATGCCGCTTTGCAGCAGCGCGCGTTTTTCGTTGGCCATCGCGTGGGCCGTGAGGGCGACGATTGGCAGCGGCGTGCAATGCCGCTCGCTTTCCCACTGGCGAATGGTTTCGGTGCTCTGGCGCCCGTCCATGCCGGGCATCTGCACGTCCATCAGCACCAGATCGAAGGATTCCGTTTGCACGGCTTTGACAGCGGCGTACCCGCTCTCGACCGCGAGCACTTTGGCGCCCATGTCTTCGAGCAAGGTCTGCACCAGCAACAGGTTTGCCGGGTTGTCATCGACGCACAGCACACGCGGCGCGCGACTCGACAACGGTTCGCCCGGTTCGCTGCGCATCTGGCGCGGATTGACCAGATCGGACAGTGCCCGGCGCAACTTGCGCGTGCACGCCGGTTTCGCCTGCAACTGGCTGTGCGGGTTGGGCACCGACAGATGGAACAGTGTCTGTTCGGTGGTCGGGCACAGCACCAGTACTTTGCAGCCGAGGTGTTCGAGATCCCAGATGTGCTGGTTCAAACGCTCCGGCAGCATGTCATTGCTGGTGATGCCGATGACCGCCAGATCAATCGCCTGATCGGTCTGATGTGCGCCGGTGACGCCATTGGTCAAGGTTTCGAGGGTATTGAACGGTGTGACTTCGAGGCCGCAATCTTCCAGTTGATGCTGCAAGGCCTGGCGCGCCAGTTCATGATTTTCCAGCACCGCCACGCGACGCCCGAGCAGCGGCGCGGCGGGCAGGTCTTCGGCATCATCACGGGTTTTCGGCAGGCTCAGGCTGATCCAGAATTCCGAACCTTCGCCCGGCGTGCTGTCGACGCCGATTTCGCCGCCCATCTGCTCGATCAAACGTTTGGAAATCACCAGCCCCAACCCGGTGCCGCCGGGCTGGCGCGACAGCGAATTGTCGGCCTGACTGAACGCTTGAAACAGTGCGCGCACGTCCTGATTCGACAGGCCGATGCCGGTGTCCTGAATGCTGATGCGCAGTTGCACGCTGTCTTCGTGCTCTTCTTCGAGCATGGCGCGGGCGACGATGGTGCCTTCGCGGGTGAACTTGATCGCGTTGCTGACCAGATTGGTGAGGATCTGCTTGAGGCGCAGTGGATCACCGACCAGCGACAGCGGCGTGTCGCGATACACCAGACTGACCAGCTCCAATTGCTTGGCGTGCGCGGCTGGGGCGAGGATGGTCAGGGTGTCCTGCAACAGGTCGCGCAGGTTGAATGGAATATGGTCGAGCACCAGTTTACCGGCCTCGATTTTCGAGAAGTCGAGGATCTCATTGATGATCCCCAGCAGGCTGTCGGCGGATTTTTCGATGGTGCCCAGATAATCGAGCTGACGCGGGGTCAGTTCGCTTTTCTGCAACAGATGCGTGAAGCCGAGAATGCCGTTGAGTGGCGTGCGGATCTCATGACTCATGTTGGCGAGGAATTCGGATTTGATCCGGCTCGCCTCCAGCGCTTCTTTGCGCGCCAGATCCAGTTCGATGTTCTGGATCTCGATGGTTTCCAGATTCTGGCGCACGTCTTCGGTGGCCTGATCGACGCTGTGCTGCAACTCTTCGCGGGCATTCTGCAGGGTGCCGGCCATGCGATTGATGCCGGAAGCGAGTTCGTCCAGTTCCTGACTGCCGAGCGGCGGCAGGCGGGTTTCCAGATGACCGTCCTTGAGTTGCGCGACGGCCTGTTTGATCTGGCCTAGCGGACGGTTGATGGTGCGGCCCATGCGCAACGCGAGCAGCGCGGCACCGGCCAGACCGGCGACTATTAATAGAAGGCTGGCAAACAGGCTGCGATAACCGCGCAGCAGCATGCCGTTGTGCGACAGCTCCAGTTCGACCCAGCCGAGCAGGCGATCGGACTCTGCCGGGATCAGTTCGCCGGCGAGGTTGCGGTGCTTGCCGAACACCGGCATCAGGTAACGCGTCGCGTCATTGCCGCTGCGTCGTTGCAATTGTGCGCTGTCGCCGCTCGGTGCCTGATTGAGCATGGTCGGGCCGGCGTGGGCCAGCGGCGAGCGATCCGGCGCAAGGAAGGTCACCGCGCGCACGTCGGGTTGTTCAAGGGATTGCGTGGCGATGCGCTCCAGCAACTCATTGTTGCCGTGGCCCATGGCGGGCGCGACCAGCGGGGCCAGTTGTTCGGCGATCATTTCGCCGCGCTGCATCAATTGGCTCTGCAAGTCGGACTGCTGCATCCAGGTGAAATAGCCACCCAGCACCAGCGCCATCAGGCTGGTCGGCAACAAGGTCAGCAACAACACGCGACCTTTGATTCCCAGTTTCTTGAGCACGCCTATCTCCTGCATCCCGCTGATCTGTTGACTCATGCGTGCATCCGGCACGCGACATTGGCGCAGTGTAGCGATTTGCTCGCGGGCAATCTCCGGAAAAATGGTGTCGCCATCGGTCAGCGTGTGGGTGCTCGTTTGTCCGAAGGGCTAACCATCAGTTGCCCGATGCCCGGCAATCTTGAATAATCGCCCTCAACTGAGAATGACTTGCAGATACTCATGACTCCTGTTTCCGTTGGCCAGCCACGCATACTTTCCATCGAGGACGATCCGGTGCTCGGCGCCTATGTTCACGAACATCTGGGCCGCAGCGGCTTTCAGGTGACCTGGTGCCAGAACGGTCAGGAGGGCTTGAACATTGCCAAGCGCCAGCCGTTCGACGTGGTGCTGATGGATATTCTGCTGCCGGGAATGGACGGTTTGAACGTGCTGACGCAATTGCGCCAGAGCCATTCGACGCCGGTGCTGCTGATGTCTGCCCTGGGTGCCGAGGCCGATCGCATCAGCGGTTTTCGTTTGGGCGCCGATGATTATCTGCCCAAGCCGTTCAGCATGGCCGAGCTGCATGTGCGCATCGAAGCGATCCTGCGCCGGGTCGCGCTGGATCGGCGTCCGGCGGCGAGTGCGCCTGCCGCGACGATCAGCGCGCTGCATTTTGACGATCAACAGTGCGACGTGTTTTTCCGCGATCAACCTGCCGGGCTGACCCGCAGCGAATTCCGTCTGCTGGAAACCCTCAACCGCAATGATGAAGAAGTGCTGAGCAAAGCCTTCCTTTATCAGCACGTTTTGCAACGCGGCTACGCGGCCCACGATCGCAGCCTCGATATGCACATCAGCCAGATCCGCCGCAAACTCAAAGCCATCGGTTACACCGAGCGGGAAGTGCGCACGGTGTGGGGCAAGGGTTATGTACTGAGCGGTGCCGATGAAACTGTCTGAACTGCCGGGCCGCCATTCGCTGTTCTGGAAACTTGCCTGCTTGCTGGTCGCCTTCTGTCTGCTGATGATCTGGCTGAGCTGGTCGTGGGGCCGCTATATGGAGGAGCGCAATCAGTTTCTCTCCGATGAGGCGCGCGGCACCTTAACGCGTTATGCCGGTGAGGCCGAACGTGCCTGGCAGCGCGGCGGTCGCAGCGGTATTGATGACTGGTTACAGAGCATGGAATTGCGCGAGGCCAGTTGGGTCGGCGTGATCGGCGGCAATTTGCAGTCGCTGAGCAACGACCCGCTGAACGATCAGGAAACCCAGCACCTGACCTTTTTGCGCGGCCTCGACTGGCCGATTCACAAACAGGGGCGGCCGTGGCTGCGCATTCCATTTCCCAAAGACCCGGCGGCCGGCAGTCTGGTGATCGAATTGCCCGAGCGTTTTCTGCCGGGCAAATATCGGGTGTTCTGGCGGGTGATCACCAACGGTGTGATTCCGGGACTGTTCACTTTGCTGTTGTGTGTCGGGTTGTATCGCTTGCTGGTTGTGCCGCTGAATAATTTGCGCGAACAGGCCAACGCCTGGCGTGCCGATCAATTGAATGTGCGGTTGTCGAGCGGGATTACCCAGCGCCCGGATGAACTCGGTGAACTGGCGAGAGCGTTTGATTCGATGTCCGAGCGCCTGCAATCGACCGTCGCCCTGCAACAGCAATTGCTCCGCGACCTGTCCCACGAATTGCGCACGCCGCTGAGCCGCCTGCGCGTGGCCAGCGAAAGTGAGCAAGGTCTGCCGCAATTGCGCGAGCGCATCGGGCGTGAAGTCGACGGCATGCAACGGCTGGTCGAAGATACCTTGCAACTGGCCTGGCTCGACACCGACCGCACGCCACTGCCGGACGAGGCGATCCAGATTCAGGCGCTGTGGGAAATGCTTACCGACAACGCCTGTTACGAAAGCGGCTGGCCGAGCCTGCAATTGCAGTGTTCGGTCGAGGCATCGTGCTGGGTGCGCGGCAATCTGAATACCTTGGCGCAGGCGCTGGAAAACATTCTGCGCAACGCCATTCGTCATTCGCCGGAAGGCGGGATCGTCCGGCTCGATGGGCGGCGTGATGGCGATTACTGGCATTTGTGGCTGGAGGATCAGGGCGGTGGCGTCGCTGACGCTGATCTGCAGCGAATCTTTTTGCCATTCACCCGACTCGATGGCTCGCGGCCTGGCGACGGTGGGTTTGGTTTGGGGCTGAGCATTGCGCGCAATGCGGTGCAGCGTCAGGGCGGGTTTATTTGGGCGGAGAATAGCGGGGCGGGGTTGCGGCTGAATCTGCGCTTGATGGCGGATGATTGTGTTGCGCCGACTGACGCCATCGCGAGCAGGCTCACTCCTACATTGGATTTGCGTTCACCGCAGATCGTCTGAACAGCATCGATCCCCTGTAGGAGTGAGCCTGCTCGCGATGAGGCCCTTCGATCCAGTATTCACCTTAAAAGTCTCACCAGTGGTGAGACAAATGCTGCTTATTCCCATAAACCATAAGCACCGCACTTTGCGTGATATGGCCTGCGCGGGTTTGCCGGTATGATAGGCGCCCCCGCTCGTCTGGATTGCGAATACGCCATGACCTTGCAGTACCCAACCATCGCCGATTGCGTCGGCAACACTCCGCTGGTGCGTTTGCAGCGCCTGCCCGGTGCCACCAGCAACACCCTATTGCTCAAGCTCGAAGGGAATAACCCGGCGGGTTCGGTCAAGGATCGTCCGGCGTTGTCGATGATCACTCGCGCCGAGTTGCGTGGGCAGATCCACGCCGGCGATACGCTGATTGAAGCGACTTCGGGTAATACCGGCATTGCGCTGGCCATGGCCGCCGCGATCAAGGGTTACAAGATGATCCTGATCATGCCGGACAATTCCAGCGCCGAGCGCAAAGCGGCGATGACCGCTTACGGTGCCGAGCTGATTCTGGTTAGTCAGGAAGAAGGCATGGAAGGCGCGCGCGACCTCGCGCAGCGTATGGAAGCCGAAGGCCGTGGCAAGGTGCTCGATCAGTTCGCCAATGGCGACAATCCTGAAGCGCACTACACCACCACCGGCCCGGAAATCTGGCGTCAGACCCAGGGCACCATCACGCATTTCGTCAGTTCGATGGGCACCACCGGCACCATCATGGGCGTGTCGCGCTACTTGAAAGAGCAGAGCGACAACGTGCAGATCGTCGGTTTGCAGCCGATGGAAGGCTCGGCCATTCCCGGCATTCGCCGCTGGCCGCAGGAATACCTGCCGAAGATTTATCAGGCTGACCGTGTTGATCGCATCGTCGACATGGCGCAAAGCGAAGCCGAAGACGTCACCCGGCGTCTGGCCCGTGAAGAAGGCATCTTCTGCGGCGTGTCCTCGGGCGGTGCGGTGGCAGCGATGCTGCGCCTGTCCAAAGAAGTTGAAAACGCGGTGATCGTCGCGATCATCTGCGACCGTGGCGACCGTTACCTGTCGACCGGCATTTTCGACGCGCCCAACTGATGGCCAAGCACGAGAGAGGCCTGCGCTTTCAGCCCACTGGCGGAAGCAAGGCTGCGCAAATTCCGACCGGCAAGAAGCAGCGCTTGAGCATTGAGCGCCTGGCCAATGACGGTCGCGGTATCGCGTTTTTCGAAGGCAAAACCTGGTTCGTCCTCGGCGCCCTTGCCGGTGAAGAGGTCGAAGCGCGGGTGCTCGGCGCCCACGGCAAAGTGGTCGAGGCGCGTACCGAGCGCGTGTTCACCGCCAGCGAACTGCGTCGCCCGGCGCCGTGTCAGCATGCCGGTCGTTGTGGCGGTTGCAGCGTTCAGCATTTGCCCCACAGCGAACAACTTGCCCTGAAACAGCGCATGCTCGCCGAGCAGTTGTCGCGCGTTGCCGGTGTCGAACCTGAAGAGTGGGCAGCGCCGCTGACCGGCCCGGAATTCGGCTATCGCCGTCGTGCCCGGATCGCGGTGCGCTGGGACATGAAAGCGAAGAAACTCGAAGTGGGTTTCCGCGCGGCTGGCAGTCAGGACATCGTCGCGATCAGCGAATGCCCGGTGCTGGTACAGCCCTTGCAACCGATCATGACCCGTTTGCCGGAGATGCTCCGTCGCTTGAGCAAGCCGCAAGCGTTGGGTCACGTCGAGTTATTCAGCGGATCGTCGCTGGCGGTATTGCTGCGGCACATGGCGCCGTTGTCCGAAGCGGATCTGAGCATCCTCAAGGATTTCTGCCAATTCCATGAAGCGCAATTGTGGCTGCATGGCGAAGGCGAGCCACAACCGGTCGATGCCACGCAGTCGCTGGGCTATCGCCTGGAGCAGTGGGATTTGAACCTGGCTTACCGGCCGGGCGACTTTATTCAGGTCAACGCTGGCGTCAACGAAGCGATGGTCGCGCAGGCGCTGGACTGGTTGAAGCCGGGCAGCGATGAGCGTGTGCTGGATCTGTTCTGCGGCCTCGGCAACTTTGCCTTGCCACTGGCCAAGTCCGTGCGTGAAGTGGTGGCGGTCGAAGGCGTGCAGACCATGGTCGATCGCGCCGCAGCCAACGCTGCTAGTAACAATTTGCATAACACAAAGTTTTTTCAAGCCGATTTATCCCAGCCTTTGAGCCATGCTCAGTGGATCGGAAACGGTTTTTCTGCGGTACTCTTGGATCCACCGCGTGACGGTGCTTTCGAGGTGGTACGCAAGCTTGCGACCCTGGGCGCGAAGCGGTTGGTGTATGTGTCGTGCAACCCGGCAACGCTGGCGCGCGACACGGTCGAATTGATCAAGCAGGGCTACCGGTTAAAACGTGCCGGGATTCTCGATATGTTTCCTCAGACGGCACATGTCGAGGCCATGGCGTTATTTGAAGCGAGCCAGGATGGCTCGTCTGAATCCGCCTGACCTGTCCGCGCAGCGCTCGCATCAGCCCCGCGAGCGCAAACGGGCAGTAGAGGTCAGCGATTTGACGCATTGAATCTGCGTCGTAGGGAAGGTAAAGCAAGATGGTACAGGTGAGAGCACACCAGCCGATCAACACTGACGGCAGTATCAATCTCGAGGCTTGGCTCGATCACGCGGTCAGTGTCGATCTGGCACTGGATCGCGAAGCCTTGAAAGAAGCCTGCGAGTTCGCTCGCGAGGCCGAACAACAGTCCAATGCCAAGAAGAATCTGTGGGCCGAAGGCTCCGGCAGTTTCAGCACGGGACTTGAGATCGCCGAGATTCTCGCCGACCTCAAACTCGATCAGGATTCGCTGGTCGCTGCGGTGCTGTATCGCGGCGTGCGCGAAGGCCAGATCGAACTCGCGGCCATCAGCCAGCGCTTCGGCCCGGTGGTGGCGAAACTGATCGACGGCGTGCAGCGCATGGCTGCGATCAGCGCCAGCCTCAGTCCGCGTCAGTCGATGGTGATGGGCACGCAAGGGCAGGTGGAAAACCTGCGCAAGATGCTCGTGGCGATGGTCGACGACGTGCGCGTCGCGCTGATCAAACTCGCCGAACGTACCTGCGCGATTCGTGCGGTGAAAACCGCCGACGATGAAAAGCGTAACCGCGTCGCCCGCGAAGTGTTCGACATCTATGCGCCGCTCGCGCATCGCCTCGGCATCGGTCATATCAAATGGGAACTGGAGGACTTGTCCTTCCGTTACCTCGAGCCGGATCAATACAAGCAGATCGCCAAGTTGCTCCACGAGCGACGGCTTGATCGCGAGCGTTTCATCGCCGACGTAATGACCCAGCTCAAGGACGAATTGCAGGCCACCGGCGTCGACGCCGACATCAGCGGCCGGGCCAAACACATCTATTCGATCTGGCGCAAAATGCAGCGCAAGGGTCTGGAATTCAGCCAGATCTACGACGTGCGTGCGGTGCGTGTGCTGGTGCCGGAAATGCGCGACTGCTACACCGCGCTCGGCATCGTCCACACCTTGTGGCGGCACATCCCGAAAGAATTCGACGACTACATCGCCAACCCGAAAGAGAACGGCTACCGCTCACTGCACACGGCGGTGATCGGCCCTGAGGGTAAAGTGCTTGAGGTGCAGATCCGGACGCACTCGATGCACGAAGAAGCCGAACTCGGCGTCTGCGCGCACTGGCGCTACAAAGGCACCGACGTCAAATCCGGTTCGAATCACTACGAAGAGAAAATCTCCTGGCTGCGTCAGGTGCTCGAGTGGCACGAAGAACTGGGCGATATCGGTGGTCTGGCCGAACAGTTGCGCGTCGATATCGAACCGGATCGGGTCTACATCTTCACCCCCGACGGTCACGCCATCGACTTGCCGAAAGGCGCGACGCCGCTGGACTTCGCTTACCGCGTGCACACCGAGATCGGTCACAACTGCCGTGGCGCGAAGATCAACGGGCGCATCGTCCCGCTCAACTACAGCCTGCAGACCGGTGAGCAGGTCGAGATCATCACCAGCAAGCACGGCACGCCGAGCCGCGACTGGCTGAACTCGAACCTCGGTTACGTCACCACCTCGCGGGCGCGGGCGAAGATCGTTCACTGGTTCAAATTGCAGGCGCGTGATCAGAACGTCGCCGCCGGTAAAACCCTGATCGAACGCGAACTGGCGCGCCTCGGTCTGCCAGCGGTGGACTTCGACAAGCTGGCCGACAAGGCCAACATGAAAACCGCCGAAGACATGTTCGCCGCCCTTGGTGCCGGCGACTTGCGTCTGGCGCAACTGGTCAACCTCGCGCAACAACTGGTCGAGCCGGAGCGTGGCAACGAGCAGCTGGAACTGATACCGCGCAAAGCCACCGGTTACAAACCGGGCAAGCGCGGCGACATTCAGATTCAGGGCGTCGGTAACTTGATGACGCAGATGGCCGGCTGCTGCCAGCCGCTGCCGGGCGACGCGATTGTAGGCTACATCACACAGGGCCGTGGTGTGAGCATTCACCGTCAGGACTGCGCCTCGGTGCTGCAACTGTCGGGGCGCGAGCCAGAGCGGATCATTCAGGTCAGCTGGGGCCCGGTGCCGGTGCTCACCTATCCGGTGGACATCATCATCCGTGCTTACGACCGTTCCGGGCTGCTGCGTGACGTTTCGCAGGTTCTGCTCAATGAGCGCATCAACGTGCTGGCGGTCAACACCCGCTCGAACAAAGAGGACAACACCGCGTTGATGTCCCTGACCATCGAGATCCCGGGTCTGGATGCGCTGGGGCGGTTGTTGGGACGGATTTCCCAGTTGCCGAACATCATCGAAACGCGGCGTAACCGTACCCCGTGAAGATCGACGCCGATCAACTGTGGGAGCGAGCCTGCTCGCGAAGAGGGTGTGTCAGTCGACATCATTGTTGCAGACACACCGCTTTCGCGAGCAGGCTCGCTCCCACAAGGTTTTGTGGTGAGAGATAAATGATGTACAGCCTTGAAGACCTGCTCCATCTGATGAACCGTCTGCGCGATCCGCAGTTCGGTTGCCCGTGGGACATCAAGCAAACCTACGCGACCATCGTTCCGCACACCCTCGAAGAAGCTTACGAAGTGGCCGACGCCATTGAGCGTGGCGACTTCGATCATCTGCAGGGCGAGCTCGGCGATCTGCTGTTCCAGGTCGTCTATTACAGCCAGTTGGCCAAGGAAGAAGGGCGCTTCGAATTTGCCGGGGTGATCGACAGCATCACTCGCAAACTGATCCGTCGTCATCCGCATGTGTTCCCAACGGGCGATCTGTACGCGCCGCTGGACGTTCCGCGCTTGAGCGAAGAACAGGTCAAGCAGCGCTGGGAAGAGATCAAGGCCGAAGAACGTGCCGAGAAGTCCGCTGCGCCCGAGCAACTGTCGCTGCTCGACGACGTGCCGGCCACGCTGCCAGCCTTGTCGCGTTCAGCCAAGCTGCAGAAGCGTGCCGGGCAGGTCGGTTTCGACTGGCCGGAGGCTTTGCCGGTATTCGACAAGGTGCGCGAAGAGCTCGATGAAGTTCTTGAAGCCATGTCACAAAACGATCCTGTCGCCATGGCGGACGAGATCGGCGACTTGCTGTTTTCCGTGGTCAATCTGGCCCGGCATCTGAAGGTCGATCCGGAAACTTCGCTGCGTGGCGCCAACAGCAAATTCGAAAGACGCTTCCGTTTTATCGAACAGGCATTGCGCGACACCCACCGTCCCATAGAAGATTGCACCCTCGAAGAGTTGGACGCCCTGTGGGGCGAAGCCAAACGTCAGGAAAAGAATGCGCCCAGCTGCGGCTGAGCAACTGCCCAAGTGAGTAAGCATTAATGAGTATTTCCCTTCGCGACCAGTTGCTCAAAGCAGGCCTGGTCAACCAAAAGCAGGCCAAGCAGGTCGGCAAAGACAAGCAGAAGCAGCAGCGTCTGGCGCATAAAGGCCAGATCGAACTGGATGACTCGCAACAGCGCGCCGCTCAGGAAGCCAAGGCCGAGAAGGTCAAGCGCGACCAGGAGCTGAACCGCCAACAGCAGGAGAAAGTTGAAGCCAAGGCGCGTGCTGCTCAGGTCAAGCAACTGATTGAAGTCTCGCGTCTGCCGAAGCTGACCACCGAGGACTACTACAACTTCGTCGACGACAAGAAGGTCAAGCGGATCTCGGTCAACACGCTGATGCGCAACAAGCTCAGCAGCGGTTCGCTGGCGATCGTCCACCATGCCGGCGGCTACGAAGTGATTCCGCGTGAGGCGGCCCTGAAGATCCAGGAGCGCGATCCGCAGCGCATCGTCCAACTCAACGTGCAGACCGAAGAAGTCAGCACCGAAGATGATCCGTATGCGGCGTATCAGATCCCTGATGATCTGATGTGGTAATGGTTTTAATGTTCTAGCGACTTACATCTTTGCTAGTACTTTGAAAGTGTTTATAGATTGAACCCGCCGATTCGTATCGATACGATCGGCGGGTTTTCTTTTGGCAGAAATTAACGTGTTTGAAGTGTGAAGATTTTGCGCGGCTCATAAACAGCGCGCTGCACTTTTATATAGGTGTTTTTGTAGGGGGAGAATAAATGGAATTAATTTAAATAAATAAGGATGTTGCTAATGTTATTAAGCATTGCTTCGTTGCGCCAACCGACTTTTAATCCGCAGTTTTCTCAGTTGCGGGCGCCTGGCCAATCAATTACCGATTACGTGGTCAGCGAACTGGATGCCCGGGTCGAGTTTGTGCGCCGCAAAATCAGGATCGCTGCCAAGGCCGCTGCAGCAGACCATGACGGCTCGGAGTGCCTGTTCTTCACCTTGCCTGAATTCTTCTGGAACATCCCTTGGCGTGAGGTCGACAGCGAGGACGAGCTGCATGAATTGACCACCGCTTACCTGGAAAAAGTACCTGCGTATATTTCGTCGTTAATGAAAGATCTGCCAGTTGAACGGTACGGCAAGATTGTCCTGTTGGCGGGCAGTTGTGCGACCTTGGTAAAAGTGGGGGAGGGTGATGCGAGTTATTACGAAGTCATTAATTACTTGCTGACGATTACTAATAAAGAATATGAAGCAGATATCCCGTTGATGTCGATGTGGCCAAAGCGACATGTTTCCGGTATCGACTTTGGTCGGAATGTCGGTAATCAAGATGGCTTCTGGTTCTTCAGGCTGTTTGACGAGTTTGTCATCAAGATCAAGGATTACAGCGACGTCAGCGCCGAGCACAGTTACTTCGGCGGTTACCAGGGACTGTTTATCAATAGTCTTGTGCCGGGCTGCCCGTTCGGTATTAACGTGTGCCTTGATTATGCCGTGCTGAAGGAAGGTGAGCGGGATAAGGAAGTTGAAATCCCTGAAGTGAAAATCGACTTCCTGATTGCCTGCGGCATGTCCTTGGACTACGACAAGCAGCACCCGACTGCCGTGCAGTACTCGATCAGGAATGACGGCATGGGCGGTGGTGCATGTGAGGTGGTCAGACTCGAGGAGGGGCTGATCGTCGATGAAATAGCTTCGGAGGAGATCGACGACAACCTTTATTTGAGTGTGATTCGCGTGGTGTGAAGGTTCTGATGTTGTTGCAGCCTGCCATCCCGAAAGGGGCAGGCTGCAACCCTGAAGAGTGGTGAGTCAGGCGGATCGTAGATCCCGTTGCTGTTCTTGCACTTCCAGTTCGGCCTTGTAGTTGTGGGCATCGATCTCGTTGTGGAACATGCCGACCAGCAAGTCTTGTTGATGCACATCCCAGATCCGTATACCCGCGGCTACGCCTTCATGGGACATGTGTGAATCGTCGCGTTCAGTTACTTTTACAGTCATCTGCTAGCTCCAATCTCTGGTTTATCTGCAGCAAGGCGTGTGCAGGGCTCTTTTATATGTTTTGTTAGCTTGCTAAGTAAACGGCTGATTTGTGCAATGTGTTGTTGCGGTTTTTGCAACAGTGCTGCAGCCCCCGTAAACCGCGACATTCGGTCGCAGGGGGTAAAGTTTCATGACAGAAGTTTCATTTCCAGACGCACTAAAACTCCCCTGTGGGAGCGGGCTTGCTCGCGAAGGCGGTGGGTCAGGAATGAAGATGGTTACTGGAAAAATGCATTCGCGAGCAAGCCCGCTCCCACAGGGGAATGTAATCTTCCGGATAATTTCTTCAGACGAAAAAAACGCCCCGAACCAGTCGGGGCGTTTTTATGTGTGGCTCAAGCTCGCGGAATTACTTGCCTTCCCAGCGCTTCAGTACCAGCGTGGCGTTGGTGCCGCCGAAGCCGAAGCTGTTGCTCATCACGGTGTTGATGGTGGCGTTCTCGCGGGTCTTGGTCAGCACCGGCAGATCGGCCACTTCAGGATCCAGCTCGTCGATGTTGGCGGAGCCGGCAATGAAGTTGCCTTCCATCATCAGCATGCAGTAGATCGCTTCGTGAACGCCGGCAGCGCCCAGGGAGTGACCGGACAGGCTCTTGGTCGAGCTGATCGCAGGTGCCTTGTCGCCGAACACTTCACGCACACCTTTCATTTCCGCGACGTCGCCGACCGGAGTCGAAGTGCCGTGGGTGTTCAGGTAGTCGATTGGGGTATCAACGGTGGACATCGCCATTTGCATGCAGCGGATCGCGCCTTCGCCACTTGGGGCAACCATGTCGTAGCCGTCGGACGTCGCGCCGTAGCCAACGATTTCGGCGTAGATTTTCGCGCCACGGGCCAGAGCGTGTTCCAGCTCTTCAACCACGACCATGCCGCCACCGCCAGCGATGACGAAACCGTCACGGTCTTTGTCGTAGGCACGGGAAGCCAGTTCCGGAGTGTCGTTACGCTTGCTGGACAGAGCGCCCATGGCGTCGAACAGGAACGACTGGCTCCAGTGCTCTTCTTCACCGCCACCGGCGAAGACGATGTCCTGTTTGCCCATCTGAATCTGTTCCATGGCGGTACCGATGCAGTGAGCACTGGTGGCGCAGGCAGACGCGATGGAGTAGTTCAGGCCTTTGATCTTGAACGGTGTGGCCAGGCATGCGGAAACGGTGCTGCTCATGGTCCGCGTTACACGGTATGGGCCAACGCGCTTCACGCCTTTCTCGCGCAGGATGTCCAGCGCTTCCATCTGGTTCAGCGTGGAAGCACCACCGGAGCCAGCAACGAGGCCGGTACGCGGGTTGGACACTTGCTCTTCGGTCAGGCCGGAGTCAGCAATGGCGTCTTTCATGGCCAGGTAGGCGTAAGCCGCTGCGTGGCCGACGAAGCGATAGATCTTGCGATCGATCAGCTCTTCAAGGTTGAGGTCGATGGAGCCGGAAACCTGGCTACGCAGACCCATTTCGGCATATTCCGGGTTGAACCGGATGCCAGGGCGGCTTGCACGCAGGTTAGCGGAGACGGTCTCTTTGTCATTGCCCAGGCACGAAACAATGCCCAGACCAGTGATAACGACGCGGCGCATGCGAATAACCCTTAGAAGTTGTCAGTGGAGGTGAACACGCCGACGCGAAGGCCTTCGGCGGTGTAGATTTCGCGACCGTCAACAGACACCGAACCGTCGGCAATAGCCAGGTTCAGCTTGCCCTTGAGGACGCGCTTGATTTGAATGTTGTAAGTGACTTTCTTGGCGGTCGGCAGTACCTGACCGAAGAACTTCACTTCGCCCGAACCCAGCGCACGGCCACGGCCCGGCAGGCCTTGCCAGCCCAGGAAGAAGCCGACCAGTTGCCACATGGCATCCAGACCCAGGCAGCCCGGCATCACCGGATCACCTTCGAAGTGGCACGCGAAGAACCACAGGTCAGGGTTGATATCCAGTTCGGCGACCAATTCACCTTTGCCGTACTTGCCACCCTCTTCACTGATATGGGTGATGCGATCCACCATCAGCATGTTCGGGGCGGGCAGTTGCGCGTTACCTGGGCCGAACAGCTCACCGCGACTGCAGCGCAGCAGATCTTCCCGAGTAAAGGCGTTTTGTTTGGTCATGCGAGCTCCTCAATAATCCCATGCGGCAGGTGGGGCAAATCTTCCCGACCGTTCGAAGCGTTCATGCCTCGAACCGGCAGCCTACTCATAGACTATTGCGTTGTGGTGAAAGTCACAGCACCAAGGACATGAATGTACACTTGTGCACTGAAATTTTTAATCAAGCCCCTTTTGAGGCTCGTTCGGGTGCCTAAGACTGCCGCACTTTCGCTTTTCACGCCAGTCGCAGATGGTCGAAAGGCCCACTCTACGACACCCAGCGCTGCAGAATCTGCTGCAGATCATTACGTTTGAACGGCTTCGCCAGATAATCGTTCATACCCGCCTGCAGGCAGGTTTCGCGGTCGCCCTGCAAAGCGTTGGCAGTCAGCGCGATGATCGGCACGTCGGTGCGCCCGGGCAGACAGCGAATCTGCCGAGTCGCCTCGTAGCCGTCGATAATCGGCAAGCGGCAATCCATCAGAATCACTTCGAAATCATTTTCTTCGGCACTGCGCACCGCTTGCGCGCCGTCGGTGGCCACGCTGACAGTAAAGCCCAGACTGCGCAGCATCGCTTCAATCACCGTTTGATTGACCGGGTTGTCCTCGACCAGCAGCACATTGCGCCCTTCACCGTGGCCGTCGCCATTCAGCGTGCGTGGCGCGGTTAGTTGAGGCAACGCCTGCTTCGACAGCGCCAGCGGAATCTCCAGGGTAAACACCGAGCCGCGGCCTTCCTCGCTTTGTGCGCGCAATGTGCCGCCCATGCGCTCGGCCAGCGTTCGGGCGATCGGCAAACCGAGGCCGGTGCCGCCGTAACGCCGTGAAATCGAACTGTCCGCCTGCTGGAACGCGTTGAACATCAGCTCCAGACTCTCCGACGAAATACCGATGCCGCTGTCGCGCACCGAGCAGGTGAACCACAGCAGTTCGTGATCCAGCGACTGCCACTGCGCCTCGATGCTGACCCGGCCCTGTTCGGTGAACTTCAGCGCATTGCCGACCAGGTTGACCAGAATCTGCCGGATCCGCGTCGGATCGCCCTGTACCTGCAAACCACGCATGTCCTCGGGAACCCGCAGATTCAGCGCCAGACCCCGTTGCACGGCGCTGTGTTGGAACGACTGCGCGCAGGCACTGATCAACTCGGCGAGGTTGAACGGAATATGTTCCAGCTCCAGCTCTGAGCGTTCGATCCGCGAGAAATCGAGAATATCGTTGATGACTTTCAGCAAGTGTTCGGTGGACTCGGAGGCGAGGGCGGCGTACTCGACCTGCTCCTCGGTCATCTCAGTGGTTTCCAGCAGTTGCAGCATGCCGAGCACACCGTTCATGGGCGTGCGCAGTTCATGGCTCATCATCGCCAGAAAGTCGGATTTGGCGTTGTTGGCCTTTTCCGCTTCTTCGCGAGTCTGGATCAACTGCGCCATCGCCTGATGCTGTTCGCGGCTGGCCTGTTCCAGTGCCTGCGCAAGATTATTGATGTGCTGCGACAGCGCGCCGAGTTCGGTGTCATCGACAATTGGCAGCGGAGTTTTGTACTCGCCCTCCTGAATCGCCTTGACCGCATTGCCGATGTCGCGGATCGGCTGCGACAGACTGCCGGCCAGACGCCGCGCCAATACGAAGGTGAAGAGCAGGGCAAACAGCGCGAGAATTCCGGCCTTGAGCAGAATTTCCTGCTGACGCTGATTAAAGGCATCGTTGGACAGACCGACGATCACTCGCCCCAGATAATCCTCGCCGGCCGCCGCGTTATTGGCTTTGGTGTCCTGGAAAAAATCATTGTGCAGAGCGATGCGTTGCAATCGCACCGGCGCCTGAAACACCTCGACCTGATGCGGTTGGCTGTGGGACGCCGCCGGTTGCTCGACGTACACCAGAATCCGGTTGGCGCTGTCCTGCACCTCAAGGAAACGCACATTCGGCGTGGCCAGCGTGGCCCTGAGCAGACTTTCCAGCACTTCATTGTTGCCGGAAATCACCCCGTATTCGGTAGCGGGCGCCAGTTGGTTGGCGATCAGCTGGCCGGTGTGAGTCAGCTCCTGCCGCAAATCCTGAATACGCACAAAGGTGAAGAAGCTGATCAGCAACAAGGTCAGCAACAGCGCCGGGCCCAGGCTGATCAACTGAGTGCGGGTGTTGATGTCCCAACGGCGACGGAAACTCATCAGTGGCGTTCTCCTTCAGCCAGCGTTCTGGCGACAGACGCTTCATTCAACGGTTCGATCCCTAAGGAACGCGCCACCTGCGCATTACTTGAGACTTTAAAACGTTCGGGATAGAGGGTTCGTGGCCAGCGCGTGGTGGGCTGGTCGAGCAAATCATCCAGAATCGCCAGCCAGTCGCTCTGGTCGCTGTAACTGCTGGCCAGGCTGCCGGCGCGTACGAAGGCAGCATTCGGTCCGATTAGCGCAACGTGCCGCGCGTAGCTGCTGAGCAGCAGGTTCTTCGCGGTTTTCGGGTTGTAAAGGTCAGGGTCGTCGAGGCCGAGCAGCACGTCGCTGTTTTTCAGGATGATTTGCAAGGGGCGACTGTCGTTGGTGTTGTCCCAGCGCTGGCTGAAGATCTGCAGATTCAGCGGCTCGGCAATCAGATTCAGTTCTTTGAGGAGGAATTCGCTGTGCTCATCGAACAGCACGCCGACCCGCTTGGCCTGCGGCAGAATCCGTCGGATCAATTGCAACTGGCGAGCCAGCGGCGGATCGCTCCACAACAGACTCAGATGCATCGGTTGCGCTGTGCCAAAACGTTGCCGCGCTTGCAGACGGCTGATGCGCAGCACCAGCGTCGCCGGGCCTTGGGCATCTTGCAGGCGCCAATCCAGCGCCGGCAGGTCAAGCAGGATAAGCCGCAGGCTGGACGGTAATTTGCCCGGTGCCGGCAGGCTTGCCAGTGGCTGAAAACGCACGTTATCGGTCGGGCGCAATTCGCTCAGCGCTTCGACGAACGCCTGCACACCGGGGCTTTCTTCGGTGCCGGTCAACAGAATGTCGGCGGCCTGCACCCCGACGCCGTGCAGCCACGCGGTCAAAAACAGGCAGAGCCCGGCCAGCCAGTGGCCCAGGGTTGGCGTCTTCCGTGACGTGCCCGATCCCATCCTAGAACTCCAACTCGGCGCTGAAGTACATGACTCGGCGCTCGTCGTAGTTGTTGTCAACGAAAGTGGTCGGCTCATGGTCGAGGCGCTGTTGCAGCACGCCGGCCAGTTGCAACTGCGCCTTGCCCAGCGTGATGCGTTTGGCGATGCGCGTGTCGATCCGTTCGAAGCGGTAGCCGTTGAGGGCGTTGTCGCCGTAATAGAAGAGGGCGCTGTTCCAGCCGTGGCCCCAGTCGCGCAGCCAGCCGGCGGAACCGCTGTTGCGCGAAGTGAATTGCTGATCCAGTGGATTGCTCGCCTCGGCATCGACGAAGGCATACGTGAAGCGCAAACGGTCGGCCCGGCTCACGCGCCAGTCGAGCTGGGTTTCGGTGCCGCGAAAACGTGAGCTGTTGGCGTTGCTGGCGATGTACTGATTGTTGCGCAACGGCTCGCTGATCATCCCGGTGATTTCGTCGTAGAACAGTTTCACGTCGACGGCAAGGCCGAGCTCGGCGAAATAGCCGTTGTAGCCCAACTCGCGCGAGCGCATGTGTTCCTGATCGAGATCGCCCGGGCCACGGGTCTTGACGAAATAGCGCGCCGAAGACTGGCCGTAGGCCGAGGGCCGCAGGTTGCTCACCTGATAGCTCCAGTTGACGTTGTTTTCGAACATGTCCGGCGAGCGGATCGCTTCCGAGTACACCGCGCGCAGGCTGTGGCGCGGATTGATCAGGTAGTTGATCGCGAAACGCGGGGTCAGCGAACTGCCGATCAGTTGCGTGTCCTCGTACATCGCGCCGCCCTGCAACAACCAGTGTTCTGTCGCGCGCCATTCCAGTTGGCCGAACGCGCGCCAGGTGGTGTCGTCCAGTGTGCCGTTGAAATAGGTTTCGGAGTCGGCGCGGTCGTAACGATAGTTCATGCCGCTGACCAGACGCAGGCTGTCGGACAGGCTGAGGGTGTCCTGCAATTCGAGGTCGTAGCGCGATTCGCGGGCGCTCTGGTCGATGTCACCGCACAGGGTTCGACTGGCGCCGTTGCGCCATTGATCGAGCACTTGGTTGGCCAGGGCCATTTCCTGCGGCGTACCGGGCGCGGCACCGGGGCCGGTGAACTGGGTGATGTTGCGCGCCAGGCGTTCGGTGTAATTCGGGTTGAGCTGCCACAGTTGCGTCAACTCAGGGCTGAACGACACTTCGGCATCACAGGCGCGCCACGTTTGCTGACGATCCCAGTGTTGCGCCGAAGCTTGTACATAGAGGCTGTGCTCGGGATTGATGTCGAGATTCCAGCGCACCGAACCAGCGTAATCCTTCGCCACCACGTCGGAATTGTTCCCGGCGGCGGTAATCCCCGAGAACACCGGGTGGTAGGTGTAGGGCCGCTGGTTGGTGCCGTCCTTGGCGTTGACCTGCCAGTCGAGGCTCTGGTTATCGCTGAGGGTGTGGCTGACCGCGAGGCTGAAGCGGTTCAAGCGGCGGCTGTCGCGATAGTCGTCGCCACGGCGATCGTTGTCGAAACCGTCATCTTCCTGACCGGACAACGACAGGCGAAGATCGCCGCCATTCCAACCGGTGCCCTGACTGGCATAGAAATCATTGATGCCGCGCTGGCCACGGGTGATTTTCAGTCGCGTGCCGTGGCTGTCCGCCGGGTGACGGGTGATGATGTTGACCACCGCCATCAGCGCGTTGGCGCCGTAGCTGACGGTGTTCGGGCCGCGAAAGACTTCGATGCGCTCGATGTCTTCCATGGCCACCGGAATATCGCTCCAGTCGACCGTGGCCAAACCGGCGCGGTACACCGAACGGCCGTCGATCAGCACTTGCATGCGCCGCGCTTCGGTGGCGTTGGTGCCGTGGTAATTGACCGCCGCCTGATTGCCGCTGATGTTGCCGACCATCATTCCCGGCACCAGCCGCAGCAGTTCGCTGATGTCGCGGGCGCCGCTGGCGCTGATCAATTCACTGTCGAGTACGGTCATGCTTCCCGGCACTTCCGCCGGCGTCTGCTTCAAACGCGTGGCGGTCAGCACCTGCGGCAGCGCTTCGCTGTCGATGAACAGGTCGTCTGCCAGCACCACCGGGCTGAATAACAGCGCCAGCAACAGTGACGAACGCGGAGGAGGGGAACCGACGGACACGACACAGCCTTGAAAGCAAAGAATTGGCGCGCATGTTAACCGAGGACAGCGACTTTTCCAGTCACGTTGCGGGCATTTTCCTAGGTTTTATTGGTCTTCTTCCTACAAGTGTCGGTAATTGTTGCGGGGGCTGGCCGCGACCGGGTCGCCCCGTATAATGCCGCCATCGCCACTGGTATGGATTAACGGATTGCATATGACTGAACAGCGCCCGATTGCGGTCCTGGGAGGCGGAAGTTTTGGTACCGCCGTGGCCAATTTACTGGCCGAGAACGGCCATCAAGTCCTGCAGTGGATGCGTGACCCCGAACAGGCTGAAGCCATCCGGGTCAATCGCGAAAACCCGCGTTACCTCAAAGGCATCAAGATTCTGCCGGGCGTGATTGCGGTCACCGACCTGCAAGCCACGCTCGACGCCTGTGATTTGTGCTTTGTCGCGCTGCCGTCCAGCGCGCTGCGCACGGTGCTCGCTGCCCACGCCGAGCGCCTCAGCGGCAAGATGCTGGTCAGCCTGACCAAAGGCATCGAAGCGCAGACTTTCAAACTGATGAGCCAGATTCTCGAAGAGATCGCCCCGCAAGCGCGCATCGGCGTGCTGTCCGGGCCGAACCTGGCGCGCGAAATCGCCGAGCACGCGCTGACCGCCACGGTGGTCGCCAGTGAAGACGAAGATCTGTGCAAAGCCGTGCAAGCCGCGCTGCACGGCCGCACCTTCCGCGTTTATGCGAGCGCCGACCGTTTTGGTGTCGAGTTGGGCGGGGCGTTGAAAAACGTCTACGCGATCATCGCCGGCATGGCGGTGGCGCTGGAGATGGGTGAGAACACCAAAAGCATGCTGATCACCCGTGCCCTCGCGGAGATGACCCGGTTTGCGGTGAATCAGGGCGCGAATCCGATGACCTTCCTCGGCCTGGCCGGTGTCGGCGATTTGATCGTCACCTGTTCGTCGCCGAAGAGCCGCAACTATCAGGTCGGTTTCGCCCTCGGTCAGGGCCTGAGCCTTGATGAAGCGGTGTCGCGCCTCGGTGAAGTCGCCGAAGGCGTAAATACGCTGAAAGTGCTCAAGGCCAAGTCGCAGGAAGTCGGCGTGTACATGCCGCTGGTCGCCGGGCTGCACGCGATCCTGTTCGAAGGACGCACGCTGGAGCAGGTCATCGGTCTACTGATGCGCGCCGAGCCGAAAACCGACGTCGACTTTATTTCCACCAGCGGTTTCAACTGAGTGAGCCGGGAGTAGCAAGCCATGAACGATCCGAAAACCGAAGCCAAGTACGAATCCATCCTCCTGCGTGTGCTGTGGATGATCGTTTACGCACTGGTCTGGCAAGTGGCGCAGTTCATCCTCGGCGCGGTGGTGCTGGTGCAACTGATCTATCGTTTGATCTATGGCGCACCGAGCGCCAGCCTGATGAATTTCGGCGACAGCCTGAGCCAGTTTCTGGCGCAGATCGGCCGTTTCGGCAGTTTCCACAGCGACCAGAAACCGTGGCCGTTCGCCGACTGGCCAACGCCGCGTAACCCGGAAGGTGAAGCGCCGCACGCCGTCGCGCCGGCACCGCATCCGGTTCGAGATGAGGAACCCAAACTATGAAACTCTGGGTATTGCGTCACGGTGAAGCGGTGCCTTACGGCTCGTGCCCCGACTCCGAACGGGAGCTGACCGACCACGGTCGCAAAGAAGCTTTGAGCAGCGCCGCCCATTTGATCGGCCAGCCGCTTACAGCGATCTACGCCAGCCCGTATTTGCGTGCGCAGCAGACCGCGCAGATTGTGCGCGAGGCGCTGGGTTTTGAGCCGGAGATTCGCACGGTTGAATGGCTGACGCCGGAGGTTGATCCGGACAAGGTCACCGATCAATTGGTGTCGGTGAGCAATGTGCTGCTGGTCAGCCACAACCCGTTGGTGGGCAATCTGCTCAGCTATCTGCAGCATGGCGCCGGTTATCCGCCGGAGAAGGTCAGCACTGCCGGGTTGGCCGAGCTGGAAAGCCCTGAGTTGCTGATTGGCTCGATGACCCTTAACAGCCTCAAACACCCTTAAAAGCAAAGATCGCAGCCTTCGGCAGCTCCTACATTGGAATGCATTTCCCTGTAGGAGCTGCCGAAGGCTGCGATCTTTTGATCTTGTTTCTTTTGGTAAAAAATCCAACCAAGCACTTGCTTGGTTGACTACGCTTGCTCCAGACCTAAAAAACAGGAGCGAGTCGCATGTCTGCCGCCTTCCGTTTGCCGCTGGACGTGTTCTACGAACGAGAAGCCCGGCACCCGCGCCAGCGCTTTCTCGTGCAGCCCATCGGTGGCGGGCAAGTCGAGACCCTGAGCTGGGCCGACGTCGGCCATCAGGCCCGATGCGCCGCGCATTGGCTGCGTGCTCGCGAGTTGCCGCAAGGCAGCCACATCGCCCTGATCTCGAAAAATTGCGCGCACTGGATCATCGCCGACCTCGCGATCTGGATGGCCGGGCACGTGTCGGTGCCGCTCTATCCCAATCTCACCGCCGATTCCGTCGCGCAAGTGCTCAACCACTCGGAAAGCGTACTGGCGTTTATCGGCAAGCTCGATGACTGGCCGAGCATGTCCAAAGGCGTGCCGGACGATTTGCCGATCATCAGCCTGCCGCTGCATCCACCGGGCGACTTCGATTTCAGCTGGGCTGACTTACAACGCAGCTCACCGATCCAGGACGATCCGCGTCCCGCCGCCGAGCAACTGGCGACGATCATCTACACCTCCGGCACCACCGGCCTGCCCAAAGGCGTGATGCACAGTTTTGCCAATCTCGGTTTCGCCACGACGCGCGGCACGCAGCTGTTCGGGCTCAACGAGAATGACCGGCTTTTGTCGTACCTGCCGCTGTGTCATGTTGCCGAACGGATGTTTGTGGAGTTGGCGTCGATCTACACCGGCCAAACCGTGTTCTTCGCCGAAAGCCTCGACACCTTTATTACGGATTTGCAGCGCGCGCGGCCCACCGCAATGTTCGGCGTGCCGCGTATCTGGACGAAATTCCAGATGGGCGTGTACAGCAAGATCCCGGCGAAGCGTCTGGATTTCCTCCTCGGCCTGCCGTTCATTGGCAAACGCGTCGGCCACAAAGTGCTCGCGGGGCTGGGGCTGGATGCCTTGCGCGTGGCGTTGTCCGGCGCGGCGCCGGTGCCGCAGACCTTGCTCACCTGGTATCAGAAACTCGGCCTCGATGTACTTGAGGTTTATGGCATGACCGAGAGTTGCGGTTATTCGCACATCTGCCTGCCGGGGCAATACAAACAGGGCTGGATCGGCAAGCCGTGCCCGGATGTCGAGGTGCGCATCGATGAAACCGGCGAAGTGCTGGTGCGCAGTCAGGCGACCATGCTCGGCTACTTCAAGGATCCCCAGAAAACCGCTGAAACGCTCACCGAGGATGGCTTCCTGCGCACCGGCGACAAGGGCGAACAGGATGCCGAAGGGCGCTTGCGCCTGACCGGGCGGCTGAAGGAAATCTTCAAAACCAGCAAGGGCAAATACGTCGCCCCGGCGCCGATCGAAAATCGCCTGGCAGTGCATTCGCGCATCGAACAGGTCTGTGTGGTCGGCGATGGTTTGAGTGCGCCGCTGGGCTTGTGCGTGCTGTCGACGGTCAATCAGGAGGAGGGCCGGGCTAGTCTGCATTCCAGCCTGGAAAAACTCCTCGAAGAGGTCAACGCTGTGCTCGACAAGCACGAACGCTTGCGCCGTCTGGTGGTGGTCAAGGACAGTTGGGCGGTGGAAAACGGTTTTCTCACGCCGACCTTGAAGATCAAACGCAACGTCATCGAAGACACTTACGGCGCGCGTTTCGAAGAATGGAGCGAGCGCAGCGAGGCGGTGCTGTGGCAGGATTGAGCGACGACTAAAACAACAAAGGAAGTCTGCGATGAGCTTGTGGCGTACCACTCCGAACATCGAGCAGTTGAACGCGATCCAGAAAAACACCATCGGCGAAGTGCTGGACATTCGCTTTGAATCTTTCGACGAAGAGTCGCTGACCGCGAGCATGGTCATCGACCATCGCACCCATCAACCGTACGGTTTACTGCACGGCGGCGCATCGGTGGTGCTGGCGGAAAGCGTCGGTTCGATGGCCAGTTACCTGTGCATCGATGCCAGCAAGTTTTATTGCGTGGGGCTGGAGATCAACGCCAACCATTTACGCGGATTGCGCAGTGGTCGGGTGACGGCGGTGGCCAAGCCGATCCACATCGGCCGCACCACGCATGTCTGGGATATCCGTCTGACCAGCGATGAAGGCAAGGCCAGTTGTGTGTCGCGGCTGACCATGGCGGTGGTGCCGTTGGGGCAGACGCCGCCTGCGCAGTGAGTCAATGGCTGGATCGATTTGATTGGCTATTCCGACGGCCATATTGCGTCAGCTCCAGACTCAACGCATTCGGTACTTCCGGGTGGTAGTCGGGTTCGACGCTTCTCAGGATGCTGTTCGGAGGAGTAAATCGATCCAGCCTGAATTTCCTGTCGTCAGTGCCGATTAACTTGCTCACGCCGAACTGTACATGTTGCCCAAGGTAAGTGCGGGCTTCAGTGGGCGTTGCCAGACTGTTGATCGCTGCGGATTGTAAGTTGGCATTGCTGATTTCGCCTGTCTTAGAGGCTAAGCCCAATGCCAGAGTTGCTGTCAAAGTCGATCCTGCAGTACGCGTCGCCACCCCATACAGCACCTCCCCGAACTTCGGTTTCGAGAGTCCATTGTTTTCAGGGCGTTGGTATTTCCCCCCCGGAATGAGTTGATTGTGGTGATAGATACGCCGTCCAGAGCTTCAACAACCGCACCGACAGCAACCCCGGCCGCAAAATCCGATAGTTCTGGTTTAACCGAGCCGCCGGCCGCCAGCAATACTGCGTAAGCGCTGGTGCGCAAGGCTGTCGTGCGGAACGAAGGTGCCACGGTAACGCTAGGGCCAGCGTCGGCGAGTATGCGTTGCCCGGTTTCTCTTGTCAGATTCCCGGGTGCGCTGGCCAGGATTGCGATGGCCGTTACGTTTAAAGCTTCACGGTTGGCGAGGTAGGCGTAAACCGGGGCAGCGGCTCCCGCCGCAGCCCCCACCAGCCCCAATGCGCCAGCCATGAATTTCTGTGTTTTGCGGCCGTAATTACGACCGATGGCAAGCCGACTGCCTGCTCCCAATCCCATCGATCCACCGGCAGCGGCACCGACAATCGCGCCCGCGATGGTCAATCCCAGATTGACACCAGGGTCGGGAGGCGAGTCCGTATCGCCAGAGGCCCATTGCTCCAATCCTGCGGCGGCAAAATATCTCACCGTGCTTCCGGCCAGTGCACTCACGCCATCTCGGGCAAACGTGGCCAGCGCCGCCGCGGTACCTTCTGTCACCGTGACCAGCCCCTGAAAATCGACATTGCCGACCGGATTGCCATGCACCATGGCAAACAGATTCAGGCCGTCCGCAGTGCCCAGCGGATCAGCATTGAGCCAGCGCTGCAGCCATGGCGCGTAGTAACGAAAACCGTAGTAATACAAACCCGTGGCGTCACGCTCTTTGCCCGAATAGCGCAGGGTTTTGTAACTGGCTTGGACCTGACTGCGCCCGGCCCACCAACAGGTTTCTCCGTAGGGGTAATAGTCCTCCCGCGAAATCAGTTGTGCCTGTGCGTCCAGCTCCACGGTGCTGGAATTCAGGTGATCGCTGAAGCTGTAGCGTTGCTGATCCTGCACCATGCCCGCCGGCAGGCCTTTCGCCCAATGCAACACCTGGAGGGTGGCGCGTGCGGCCTTGATCGAGATGACGTGGACAATCTGGTCTGGCTCAGTGCGAATCTCCAGACCGGGCAAGTAACGGGTTTCACTATCGCGCGTCAGCGTGCCGGTGAAACGCTGACTGATTTTGCGCTGACGCTGGCCACCACCGTCATACACATAGAACTCGATGTCATCTGGCTCATCGGCACGGACGATCTGGCTAACCTGCCGTAATTCATTACGCCGATCCCAATGCAATTCTTTTCCGTACTGCAGAAACAGGCGATTGCCGCTGGCGTCGTACCTCGCAGCAATTTCGCCTTCATCCGGCAACTGGCCGTCAGGTTTTTCCGCCAGGCTACGATTGCTGGAGTGAGCGACGGCCGTGCGTTCGGTGCGGTTGCCGCTGGCGGCGCGGTGTTCCATGCGCAGTAAATTACCGGCGCAATCGTAGGTGTAGGTACGCGTGTAGTTTTCCAGTTGTGCCGGATCGGCAGGCGAGGAAAACTCCGGTAACTGTGGGCCGCCAGTGGCGTTACGGATCTGCCGGCCATTGGCCTCAATCAAGCGCGAGAGACTGTCGTAGCGATAGCGACAGGTCGCTTCGGTGCGCTGGTTGCGGTGAAAGTGAGCGGGCGCTGCGTGATCGGCGATACGCGTGATGTGACCGCTCGCGTCATATTCGTACGTCAGATCCTGCACCGTCTGGCCATCATTTGTCTGACTGAGCAGATGCTGCAGGCGACCGTCATCAGCGCCGAACCGTGCTCGAGACACCACGCCGTTCCCTGCACGTTGATGTTCCAGATGGCCTTCGGCGTTGTACTGAATATCGCTGGCTATCGTCTGGCTCTGCGGGTTGGCTGCCAGCGTCAGATGGATTTCGCGTAACTGACCGACGCGATCCTGCAACAGTGTTTGCCGATTGCCCAGCGCATCGGTCTGGCTGATCAGTTCACTGACAGCGTTGTAGGTGCAGAGAGTCGTGGCAGGATTACGTTCCAGAAAGCGATCACGATCGGTTTCCACCTCCGGCCAGTTCACCGGCCACTCCGGGTCGGCGCAAAAGGTGCGAGCGCATTGAAGGGGCAGGCCGCTCAGGCTGAATTGCGCAAAGTGCAGGGTGCCTGCGGTGTCGTCATGCCGAATCAATCGGCCGCGACGATTATGGACGATTTCCGTCGATTCATCGCCATAGGTGAAACGCTCCGTGCAGTGTTCAGGCTCGCTCTCTGCGTGCTCGAATATCGCGCTCGGGCGGCGCAGCGAATCGAGGCCCGTGCGTCGGTGGTTGCGTTTCTGATCCCAGCCTTCAAGGCTGAAACCGTCCGCTGCGATCAGGCTCAAGCGCCAGCCGGCGTCGGTGTTTTCACTTAACAGCGGCGATCCCGAGAGGCTGAACACGTTGCTCTGATTCGCCGGGGCCGAAGGATCGAGCTGATGTCGGAGGAACAGTCTCGGATCGCGGCTCTGGAGCGCGCGTCCTGATGCATCGTAAATCTGTTGAGTGACGTAGCTTTCAATTGCCGCACTCGCGTCGCGGTGATGATAGGCCACGCTGCGCACGGGCAGCCCCCTCGGATCGCGCGCTTGAATGGCCGGCGTGTTCGCGTGAGTCATGAGCAGCCAGCGCCAGACAAAGGGGGTAGGTTTTTATCGGCCTGAGCAGGGCGCCTGTCAACTGACAGAACTGACAGTTGACAAGTGCCAGAACGGCGCCTGCCATAGCCGTGGCGCGACTGTCATCATTCCTGGCAGTTACGGTCATTGCTGTCGCGCGCCGTCTTGCGGACAATCAACGCCACGTTTCCCGCTCATGGATGTACCGGTATGTCGCAACCCATCTTTTTCGCCCACGCCAACGGCTTTCCTTCGGGCACCTACGGCAAGTTGTTCGCGGCGCTGGCGCCCGAGTACCGGGTCGCGCATCTCGAGCAGCATGCCCATGACCCGCGTTTTCCGGCGGATGACAACTGGTACAACCTCGTCGATGAGTTGATCCACCATTTGCAGCAGCAAGATCAACCGGTGTGGGGTGTTGGCCATTCGTTTGGCGGCGTGCTGCACCTGCACGCGGCGCTGCGTTGCCCGGAGTTGTATCGCGGCGTGGTGATGCTCGATTCGCCGGTGCTCACGCGCACCGATCAATGGGTGATTCGTGCGGCCAAGCGTTTTGGCTTCATCGACAAACTGACCCCCGCGGGTCGTACCTTGGGCCGCCGCGAAGAGTTCGCCGACCTCGACAGTGCGCGCAGTTATTTCGCCGGCAAAAGCCTGTTTCGCGGGTTTGATCCGGAATGCTTCGACGCTTATCTGCAACACGGTTTGCACAAGGTCGGCGACAAGCTGCGCTTGCGCTTCGACCCCGCCACTGAAATCAGCATCTACCGCGGCGTGCCGCACACCAGCCCTGGCCGCACCGGACAATTGCAGGTACCGCTGGCGGTGGTGCGCGGGCACAAAAGTCGCGTGGTCATGCGTCATCACACGCGGTTCGTCTCGCGACTGGCGCAGGGCGAAGCGCTGAGCATGCCCGGCGGCCACATGTTTCCTCTTGAGCGCCCGCAGGACACCGCGCGGCTGCTGAAGACTCTGTTTACGCGCTGGGAAAACCGTCAGGACAAGGATTGCGCATGAGCCCGACTTTCGAAGAAGTGCGCCTGAGCCTGCCGCATATCGAACTGGCGGCGCATTTGTTCGGCCCCGAGGACGGTCTGCCGGTGATTGCCCTGCATGGCTGGCTCGACAACGCCAACAGCTTCGCGCGGCTGGCACCGAAGCTTAGAGGCTTGCGCATCATCGCACTGGACATGGCCGGGCACGGCCATTCCGGGCATCGTCCGAACGGCGCCGGTTACGCCCTGTGGGACTACGCCCATGACGTGCTGCAAGTCGCCGAGCAACTGGGCTGGAAGCGTTTCGGTCTACTCGGGCATTCGATGGGCGCAATTGTTTCGCTGGTGCTGGCGGGTGCGTTGCCGGAACGCATCACCCATCTGGCGCTGATCGACGGCGTGATTCCTCCTACAGACAAAGGCGAAAATGCCGCCGAGCGCATGGGCATGGCCCTGCAAGCGCAACTGGATCTGCGTGAGAAGCGCAAACCGGTTTACAACACCCTCGACCGTGCGATCGAGGCACGGATGAAAGGGTTGGTGGCGGTCAGTCGTGAGGCGGCCGAACTCTTGGCCCAGCGCGGTTTGATGCCGGTGCCGGGCGGTTACACCTGGCGCACCGATAATCGCCTGACCTTGCCGTCGCCGTTGCGTCTGACCCAGGAACAGGCGATGGCTTTCGTCGCGCGCATCAGTTGCCCGGCGCAACTGGTGGTCGCGGCCGACGGCATGCTGGCGAAACATCCTGAGCTGCTGGAACGTCTACCCTTTAGCCGGGAACAGCTGCCGGGTGGCCACCATTTGCACCTGAACGACGAGGCCGGTGCCGACCTTGTCGCAGACTGTTTCAATCGGTTCTTCGCCATTCCTTGACTTGCTGCGGGCAACTGTCGAGGCTGGGCGGGTTGAAATGGGAGACAACCACGATGGATTTCTATACCGCTGCGACCTCGAATCACACAGTCATGCCGATCCGATGAGCCTGACTATGCGGTCACTCAGTCTGTTGGCGCTGTGCTGTTTCAGTTCCTTTTCATTCGCCGCCGATGTGCCCGGCAGTCAGGATCTGCAGATCGTGCCGCGTCTGGCCGATGCGCAGATTGTCGACTATCGCCCTCCGGTGGAGCTGGAGCGCATCTACCCTATGGGCTCGATCCGCAAGATCAGTGGCCAGTTGCGCTTTGACGGCCAGGTCACCGCCCGAGGCCAAACCACGGCGGTGACCTATGAGTTGCCACCCGAACATTCCGCCACCGAAGCCTTCACCGCTGCCCGCGAAGCCCTGCAAAAGCAGGACGCCGAGTTGCTGTTCTGGTGTCAGGCGCGTGATTGTGGCGAGAGCAGCCTGTGGGCCAACGAGGTGTTCGGCAACTCCAAACTGTACGGCGCTGATGAACAGCAGGCGTACTTGCTGTTGAGGCTGGCAGCTCCGCGCGACAACACGCTGGTGGCGCTGTACAGCATCACGCGCGGCAATCGCAAAGCCTATCTGCACGTTGAACAGTTCGAAGCAGTCGCGCCGCTGGGCGAGCTGCTGCCGACCTCGGCGACCTTGTTGCGTCAATTGAAAAGCACCGGTGAGCTGGATTTCCCGAACCGCGTGGATGCTCCGGATGACGCTTGGCTGCGGCTGATTTCCCGTGGCTTGAATCTCGACACGACGTTACGCGTGACGGTGTCCGGACCCAAGGCCGAGGCGTGGCGTCAGGCGTTGATCAATCAGGGCGTACGTGCGGCGCGCATGGAGACCGGCAGCGTCGATGGTGTTGGCCTGCGCATCGATCTGTTGCGATAAGCTGTATCGGGCGAGCGCGCGCGGCGTGTTCGCCTACTCTTGGCCTGACTGACTTTTTCGGAATCTTACATGCTCAATAACGATCGCCTGCTGGTGCAGATCCTCCTGCTGGTGTTGTTTGGCGCCAGCCTGTGGGTGATGGCGCCATTCTGGTCGGCGCTGTTCTGGGGCGCGGTGCTGGCGTTTGCCAGTTGGCCGCTGATGCGCCTGCTGACCCGCTGGCTCAATGGCCGGGAATCGCTGGCGGCGGCCATTTTGACCTTGTGCTGGATGTTGCTGGTGGCGGCGCCGTTGGTTTGGCTGGGGTTCAACCTGGCGGATCACGTGCGCGATGCCACGGCGTTCATCAAGGATGTGCAGGTCGACGGTTTGCCGGAAGCGCCGGTGTGGCTGGGGACTGTGCCGTTGGTGGGCGAGCGTTTGGTCGGCATCTGGGACAGTATCGATCAGCAGGGCGCGGCGCTGATGGTGTCGATCAAGCCTTATCTGGGGCAGGTCGGTAACTGGTTGCTGGCGCGCAGTGCGCAGATCGGGGGCGGCATTCTTGAGCTGACGCTGAGTATTGTGTTTGTGTTCTTTTTCTACCGTGACGGGCCGCGACTGGCGGCGTTTGTTCATGGTTTGCTGGAGCGGTTGATTGGTGATCGCGCCGGGTATTACATCGAGCTGGTGGCCGGTACGGTGCAGCGGGTGGTCAACGGGGTGATCGGCACGGCAGCGGCGCAGGCGGTTCTGGCGTTGATCGGGTTTTTGATTGCCGGGGTACCGGGGGCGCTGGTGCTGGGGATTGTGACGTTCCTGCTCAGTCTGATTCCGATGGGGCCGCCATTGGTGTGGGTGCCGGCGACGGCTTGGCTGGCGTGGAAGGGTGAGTATGGGATGGCGGTGTTCCTCGGGATTTGGGGGACGTTTGTCATCAGTGGCGTGGATAACGTGCTCAAGCCGTATTTGATCAGCCGCGGGGGGAATTTGCCGTTGGTGATTGTGTTGCTTGGGGTGTTTGGCGGGTTGATTGCGTTTGGGTTTATCGGGTTGTTTATTGGGCCTACGTTGTTGGCGGTGGCTTATAGTTTGTTGACGGATTGGAGTAAGAGTCAGGGTAGGGTTGAGGATCGGCGCTGATTTTTTTGGGCATATCCGTTGCTTCGGGTGTGGCTGATTATGGTTTCGCCCTTACGGCGAGTCACCTTTTCCAAACGCCGAAAAGGTAACCGAAAAGGCTGTGCCCTGACGTCCGGCCCTCGCTAAGGCTCGGGTTCCTTCGCTCCGGGTTCATCCGGGGGCATCGCCTACGGTTTGCTTCGCTGCACCTCCTCTCGATGCTTTCCCCGTATGAATCCCTCCCGCTCAGCCTCCCGACGGGCTCTAAGATCAAAATCAAAAGCTTGTCGAGCTTGCGCTCATCCTGTGTAGGAGCTGCCGAAGGCTGCGATCTTTTGATTTTCGTTGGATTCGCCCCTCACCCCAGCCCTCTCCCGAGGGAGAGGGGGCCGATTGGTGGACTTTTCAAAACTTGAGTTCAACTCGGTATCCCGCGTCGGCGTACTTCTACCAAACCACTCGATCAGTCCCCTCTCCCTCCGGGAGAGGGCTAGGGTGAGGGGCTTTTGATTTTGCGCTGTAGATTGCGTCGCAGACTCAAGTCGCCACGTTCAAATACTTGCCCACCGGCGCCGCGTTATCGAGCGAGTACTGCTTGCTCAAATTGGCAATCATGCGATTCAGCGCTTCTGTCGTGCTTTGAGTCGAAGCCGTCTGTTCTTCATCCGGGCGTTCGCGTCCAGCCTGTAAAGCGGCTTTCAGTTCATCACTGCTTACGCCGCCACTGCTGTCGCTATCGAGTACTTGGAGCAGGGCGGCGCTGGTGTCGGTGTTGCTCGTTGAGGTGCTGTCGCTGGTTTGCAACGCGCTGCTCAGTTCGGTGGCGGTGACGCTGCCGTCGCCATCGGCATCGAGTTGGCTGAACAGTTCGTCGCTGTTCATTTGTGGCGGTGGCGGTGGCGGTGGCGGGGGTGGCGTCAGGCCGGCGGTGAGTTCGTCCTGGCTGACGGTGCCGTCCTTGTTTTTGTCCAGGGCGGAGAAGATTTCGCTGCTGTCGGCGGAGCTGCCGGCGCTGGTCAGGCCGCTGCTGAGTTCGTCGCTGTTGATGGTGCCGTCGCCGTTGCTGTCGAGTTTGGCGAACAGTTCTTTTTGCAGTTCCTGACTGCGGGCGTTCCGTGTGGTGTTGCTGGTGCTGGTGCTGGTGCTGGTGCTGGTATAGCTCGTGTAGTTGCTGACGCTACCGATCATTGGACTCACTCCCTGGAATGAAAACCGGTGGGTGTACCGGCTTATGCAGCGTCGGGGCACAAGTTGTCGGGGGTATGTGCGATTTGTACCGGGTGGTACACAGATCAAAAGAACACGACAAAACCCTGTGGGAGCGGGCTTGCTCGCGAAAGCGGTGGGTCAGTCAAATCATTGCTGGCTGACCCGCCGCTTTCGCGAGCAAGCCCGCTCCCACAAGGGGATGGTGGTGTTTTCAGGGGCGGGGCAGGCGGATGATGGCGGTGAGGCCGCCGCCCGGGGTTTCTTCCAGATTCAGCTGTCCGCCCAGACGCTGCGCGGCTTCGCGGGCGATGGTCATGCCGAGGCCGACGCCGCCGGAGTTGCGGTTGCGTGAGCCTTCCAGTCGGTAGAACGGTTCAAACACCGCTTCACGTTTGTCGGCGGCGATGCCCGGGCCGTGGTCGATCACGCGAATCAGCAGTTGTTCACGCTGATCCTGCAGTTCGATCCGCGCCTGCCCGGCATAGCGCAGCGCGTTGTCCATCAGGTTGTTAAGGCACGAGCGCAGCGCCATCGGTTGCACCGGCAGCGGTGCGCAATGGCCGCTGACCTGCACGTCGGCGCCCTGATCCTGGGCGTTTTCGCACAACGATTCGACCAGCGCCTGCACGTCCATCAACTGCAAGGCTTCGCTGGTGCGCTGTTCGTGCAGGTAGGTGAGGGTGGCGTCGAGCATGCCGATCATGTCGTCGAGATCCTGACGCATCTGGCCTTGCAGCTTTTCATCGCTGATGTTTTCCAGGCGCAGTTTCAGGCGTGACAGCGGCGTGCGCAGGTCGTGGGAGACGGCGCCGAGCATGCGCGCGCGTTGCTGCACCTGTTCGCGGATGCGCTGTTGCATCAGGTTGAAGGTGTGCGCCGCTTGCCGGGCTTCTTTCGGGCCTGATTCATCGAGCGGCGGGCTGTCGAGGTTTTCGCTGAGGCGTTCGGCGGCGTCGCTCAGGCGCTGGATCGGTCGGGTCAGCAGTTTGGCGCCGTACCATGCGGCGATCATCAGCGAGATGAACTGAAACGTCAGCGGCACCAACGGCCCGCCAAACCATGGGCGCGGTGGACGCGGTTCGAAGCGCGGATCCATCGGCGGACGCTGGCCGTCGACGCCCTCGGAAAATTCCTGCGGTGGCGGCGGAGGCGGGCCGTAGTGGTGGAACCAGGCAAACGCCAGCAAGTGCGCCAGGACAATCGCCACGAACAGCATGCCAAACAGGCGGCCGAACAGCGTGTCGAAGCGCGCTCGCATCAGCCGATGTCCCGCGCGTCGAACAGGTAACCCTCACCGCGTACGGTTTTGATCAACTGCGGGGCTTTCGGATCGTCGCCGAGTTTCTGTCGCAAGCGTGACACCAGCAAATCGATGCTGCGGTCGAACGCTTCGATCGAGCGGCCGCGCGCGGCGTCGAGCAATTGTTCGCGGCTGAGCACCCGGCGCGGGCGTTCGATAAACACCCAGAGCAAGCGGAATTCGGCGTTGGACAGCGGCACCACGAGGCCGTCATCGGCGATCAATTGGCGCAGGACGCTGTTCAGGCGCCAGTTGTCGAAGCGAATATTCGCACGCTGCTCGGTACGGTCGTCGCGCACGCGGCGCAGAATCGTCTGAATGCGCGCCACCAGTTCGCGCGGTTCGAACGGCTTGGCCATGTAGTCATCGGCGCCGAGTTCGAGGCCGATGATGCGGTCGGTCGGCTCGCAGCGCGCGGTGAGCATCAGGATCGGGATGTCCGATTCGCTGCGCAGCCAGCGGCACAGCGACAAACCGTCTTCGCCGGGCAGCATCAGGTCGAGCACCACCACGTCGAAATGTTCGGCCTGCATCGCCAAACGCATCGCCGCGCCATCGGTGACGCCGCTGGCGTGGATGTTGAAACGCGCAAGGTAGTCGATCATCAGCTCGCGGATCGGCACATCGTCGTCGACGATCAGCGCGCGAATGCTCCAGCGTTTGTCGTCTTTGGGCTCATCAGTCGCGGTCATTTGGGTGTTGTGCATGAGGCTGTTCGTCTGCCAGGTAGGCCGCCAACCACAAAGATGGGCTGCGAGGTAGTGGTTTCAGCATAGGCGTCCGGCCGTGAGGCGGGAAGTGCTGATGTAAGGACGTGTTGCGGCTGGCGAGGCTAGCGCGGGTGCTTGTTGCTGGCGTGTCGGCTGTGTATCGGAGTCGACACAATAGCAGCGAGCGCTATGCTGATCACGGTTGGCGCGACGATTTACCGATCATCGGGTGCCGCGCCGCCACCGGTTCCGCTACAATGCGCGCCGATTTCGTCCTGCCTGAGAGCCCATTCATGTCCGCCTGCCAGACTCCTATCATCGTCGCCCTGGATTTTCCCACCCGTGACGCCGCACTGAAGCTGGCCGACCAGTTGCGACCCGAAACTGTGCCGGGTCAAAGTGGGCAAGGAACTGTTCACCAGTTGCGCCGCGGAAATCGTCGGCACCCTGCGTGACAAGGGTTTTGAGGTATTCCTCGACCTGAAATTCCACGACATTCCCAACACCACCGCGATGGCCGTGAAAGCCGCTGCCGAGATGGGCGTGTGGATGGTCAACGTTCACTGCTCCGGCGGTATGCGCATGATGGCTGCTTGCCGTGAAGTGCTCGACAAGCGCACGGGCCCGCAACCGTTGCTGATCGGCGTGACCGTGCTGACCTCGATGGAACGTGAAGATTTGGCCGGTATCGGCCTGGACATCGAGCCGCAAGAGCAAGTGCTGCGTCTGGCTGCACTGGCCGAGAAGGCTGGCATGGACGGTCTGGTGTGCTCGGCGCTGGAAGCCACCGCACTGAAAACCGCGCACCCGTCGCTGCAACTGGTGACCCCGGGGATTCGCCCGGCGGGCAGCGCGCAAGACGATCAGCGCCGCATTCTGACCCCGCGTCAGGCGCTGGATGCCGGTTCCGACTATCTGGTGATTGGCCGTCCGATCAGCCAGGCGGCGGATCCGGCTCAGGCGCTGGCTTCGGTAGTCGCCGAAATCGCCTAAGCACGCTGAAGATCCAAATGTGGGAGCGGGCTTGCTCGCGAATGCGGTTTGTCATTCAACATTAATGTCGACTGATACACCGATTTCGCGAGCAAGCCCGCTCCCACATTGGTTTTGTGGTGGCCTTAAACCTTCAATACCAACTTGCCAAAGTTCTCGCCGCTGAACAATTTCATCAGCGTTTCTGGAAAGGTCTCCAGGCCTTCGACGATATCTTCCTTGCTCTTGAGCTGCCCCTTGGCCATCCAGCCGGCCATTTCCTGCGCCGCGCTCGCGTATTGCGCCGCGTAGTCCATCACCACAAAACCTTCCATCCGCGCACGGTTAACCAGCAGCGACAGGTAATTGGCCGGGCCTTTGACCGCCTCTTTATTGTTGTACTGGCTGATCGCGCCGCAAATCACCACTCGCGCTTTCAGATTCAAACGGCTCAGTACCGCGTCGAGAATGTCACCGCCAACGTTATCAAAATACACGTCCACGCCTTTCGGGCATTCGCGTTTGAGCCCGGCGATCACGTCTTCGTTTTTGTAATCGATGGCGCCGTCGAAACCCAGCTCATCAATGAGGAATTGGCACTTGTCGGCGCCACCGGCAATGCCCACCACGCGGCAACCTTTGATCTTGGCGATCTGCCCGGCAATGCTGCCCACCGCGCCGGCCGCGCCGGACAACACCACGGTGTCGCCAGCCTTCGGCGCGCCGACATCCAGCAAAGCGAAATAGGCGGTCATGCCGGTCATGCCCAGCGCTGACAGATACACCGGCAGCGGGGCCAGTTTCGGATCGACTTTGTAGAAGCCTCGTGGCTCGCCGAGGAAATAATCCTGCACGCCAATGGCACCGTTAACGTAGTCGCCGACGGCAAATCCCGGATTGTTCGAGGCGACGACTTTTCCCACGCCCAATGCGCGCATGACTTCACCGATGCCGACCGGCGGGATGTAGGACTTGCCCTCGTTCATCCAGCCACGCATGGCCGGGTCGAGGGACAGGTATTCGTTCTTGACCAGAATCTGGCCCGCCGCCGGCTCGCCGACCGGTACTTCCTGATAGGTGAAAGTCTCGCGGGTGGCTGCGCCCACCGGGCGTTTGGCGAGCAGGAACTGGCGATTGGTCTGGTTGGTCATGGCAGGCACTCGAACGGAATGAAGCCTTGTTGATAGACCTTCACGGCCGATGCCGCAAGGTTGGCTGATGAGGCGAATGCACGTCGATCCAGTGCAGTGATGATCACCGGGCCGGTTTTATCACTGCAACGCATGGGCGCCTAAACAGCCACTGGATAGTGCTGACGCCCGGCCAACCGCTGTGGCTATGCTGCAACGCTAAGCATTCCCCCTGCATCTATGCGTTCGAGGACATAACAATGAGCATGACGTTTTCCGGTCAGGTTGTCGTAGTCACAGGCGCGGCCAACGGCATCGGCCGTGCGACCGCCCAGGCATTCGCCGCCGAAGGCTTGAAAGTGGTGGTCGCCGATCTGGATACCGCAGGGGGCGAGGGCACCGTGGCGCTGATTCGTACAGCCGGCGGCGAAGCGACCTTCGTCCGTTGTAACGTGACCGTCGAGAGCGAAGTGAAAAATCTGATGGACGAGGTGATCAATACCTACGGCCGTCTCGACTATGCCTTCAACAATGCCGGGATCGAAATCGAAAAGGGCAAACTGGCCGAGGGCTCGATGGACGAGTTCGACGCGATCATCGGCGTCAACGTCAAAGGCGTCTGGCTGTGCATGAAGTACCAGTTGCCATTGCTGCTGGCACAGGGCGGCGGGGCGATCGTCAACACTGCTTCGGTCGCCGGTCTTGGCGCAGCGCCGAAGATGAGCATCTATGCGGCGTCGAAACACGCAGTGATCGGCCTGACCAAATCGGCGGCCATCGAATATGCGAAGAAGAAAATCCGCGTCAACGCCGTGTGCCCGGCGGTGATCGACACCGACATGTTTCGTCGCGCCTACGAGGCCGACCCGAAGAAAGGCGAGTTTGCCAACGCCATGCACCCGGTCGGCCGCATCGGCAAGGTCGAGGAAATCGCCAGCGCCGTGTTGTACCTGTGCAGCGACGGTGCGGCGTTCACCACCGGTCATTCGCTGGCAGTAGATGGCGGTGTCACCGCGTTCTGAACCTGCTCCCTCACCCAGCAATGTGTATCAAATAGTTAGATCGAGCGCTTTTGTCGGCTTTGTCGCACAGCCTCCTGACGGCGGCTGTGATTTACTGCGGCCAGCAAAACGGACAGGAGTTTGTGCGCTCATGGAATTGAGAATCGACCGACAGGCATTGGTGCCAGTGGTGCAGCAAATCGTTGATGGAATGACGGAGTGGGTCGCGCAGAGTGGCGTCGCGCCCGCCACTCGTTTGCCCTCGGTTCGGCAAATTGCCCGGGGCAACTTGCTCAGCCAGTCCTGTGTGACCGAGGCCTGCGAGCGGCTGGTCGCGCAGGGGATTCTGGCTTCATGCCAAGGCACGGGGTTCATGGTGGCCGCATCACCCAAGACGCTGTGCGGACAGGGCGAGAGCGAGGCTGGTTGCAGTGGCTTCTACGGCGCTGCTGGCGGACTGAAACTGGGCGGTGGCGGCTTGCCCGAGAGCTGGCGCGAGTCCGGTGACTTGAGCTATGCGATCCGCGAGGTCGCGCGCACGGACATGGCCAGCCTGTTCAACTACAGCAGCGCGGCAGGCCTTCCGGCGCTGCGCGAGCAGATCGTCAAACGCCTGAAAATATTCAATATCGATGCGCCTGCAGAGCAATTGCTCACCACTGCAGGTGCCAGCCATGCACTGGATTTGATCGTGCGCACCCTGTTGCAAGCGGGAGATTGCGTTGTCGTGGAAACACCCGGATACGCGCCGCTGTTCAACCTGCTGCGCCTGCAAGGGGTGAACATGATCGAGGTGCGCCGCACGCCGACCGGGCCTGATCTTGAAGCGCTTGAAAGGTTACTGGGTGAATTTCGCCCGGTGGCGATGTTCATCAACAGTCATCACCACAATCCCACGGGTACCAGCCTGACAGCGGCCGCGGCTCAGCAGGTTTTGTACTTGTGCAGGCTGCATGATGTGCGCCTGATCGAAGACGATGTCTACGCCGATCTACACAGTGGTAACGGTACTCGGCTGGCGGCGCTGGATGAACGGGTGATTTACGTCGGCAGTTTTTCGAAAACCCTGAGCAGTTCATTACGGGTCGGTTTCGTCCTCGCCGAACCTGAAGTGATTGCCCGTCTGGCGCAAGTGAAGATGATCAGCAGCATGGGCGCCTCGAGCTTCAGTGAGGCAGTTGTGGCAAGCCTCATGGCCAGCGGCGCTTATCGAAAACTGGTGCAGCGCCAGCGTCAGCGCCTGAATACCGATCGCACCGCCGCATTGCAGTTGCTGGAAGACGCCGATTGGGAGGTGTTCGGCAAGCCTACGGGCGGATTGTTCATTTGGGCGCGGGCCCCGCAGACCGATGATGTTCGGTTGTGCCGCCAGGCTCAGCGCAGTGGTGTGTTGCTGTCGGCGTCCAGTGTGTTCAGTCCGAGTGGCGAAAGCAGCGACTGGCAGCGGATCAATGTGGCGCATGCCTGTGATCCGCGCGCGCGGCAGTTTTTTCGCAACACTTGTGCGGATCGACCTCGAGTGTTCTGAAAACGACGCGGACGTAGCTTTTTGCCATTATTCCGACGCCAGAGACTTGTGCTGCCTGTTGGCCGTTGCGACTCTGCGTTCACAGACTTTGGCAGGGGATTAAGCGCAATGATTTCGGCCGTGCAAGGACGTTTTGCCAACCTCGGTATGGCAAAAAAACTGGGTATCGGATTTGCACTGGTGCTGCTGTTGACCGCGTTGGTCGCGGCGATTGGCGTCTGGTCTCTGCAAACCATCAGTCAGCGTTTTGATGGGCTCAAACAGATGTCATCGCTCAATAGCGGTCTGCTCGATGTGCGGCTGCTGGAGCAGGAATATGCGTTGCGCGGCAATCCGAAAACCGCCGATGCCTTGCGTGAAGGCGTCGATGGGCTGATTGCTCAAGCCAACGCGCTCAAGGCGCAATCAGCGGCCAACGTGCCGGTGATGAACGATGTCGTGCAATCGCTGGAGGCCTATCGCAAGGCTTTCGATGAATTTGTTTCGCTGACCCAGACCAAGGATCTGGCGCTGGAGATGGCCAGTTGGTCGGTGTCCAGCGTCGCCAATAACCTCGATGTGTTGCAGGCCGGGTTGGCGGACGACGGCGCCTATACCTTGAAAGAGTCCGAGGGCAAGGACGGTGCGCAATTCATCGAGCAAGCCAGTCAGGTCAGTCAGGTGTCGCGGCTGATGTTGCAGGCGATGAACGAGGCGCGGGTTCGTCTGGATCAAAGTCGCAAGGGCGATGCCGACGGTGCCGACAAAGGCAATATCGAGCAGGCCGCGCAGGCTCAGGCGCAGGCCGAGGCGCTGAAGTCGACAGTCAAGGACGAGGGTTATCTGACGGTGCTCAATGAAGTATCGGGGCACATTGCCGGGTTCAACGAGAAGCTGGCGGAGTACACCGGTTTGCTGGCGCAGGAAAAAACCGTCTACGGCCAATTGCATCAGCGGGCCGCGCAAGTGGTGGAGCGGGTCAATCAGGCGTACGTCGCTGAAGACGGCGCGATGCAGGCTGAGCTGAAGAAGAATTCGTTGCTGATTATTGCTTCGTCGGCGTTGGCGCTGTTGGTCGGGTTGATCGCGGCGTGGGTGATCACGCGGTTGATCGTTGCGCCGTTGCGCAGTGTGATTCAGGTGGCGCAGCAGATTGCGGCGGGGGACTTGAGTGCGACGGTGCCGGTGACGCGTCGTGATGAAATTGGCCAGTTGATGCTGGCGATGCAGCAGATGGGCGCGGGGTTGAGCACGATTGTCAGCGGGTTGCAGGCGGGTATCGAGCAGTTGGCGAGCTCGGCGCAATCGCTATCGGCGGTGACTGAGCAGACCAATCTTGAGGTCAGCAGTCAGAAGGAGGAAACCGAGCAGGTTGCCACCGCGATGAATCAGATGACAGCGACGGTGCATGATGTTGCGCGCAATGCCGAAGAAGCGGCGTTGGCGGCGCAGACCGCAGACAGCAAGGTTGAGAGTGGTCAGCAGGTGGTGCGGCAGAGCATGGCGCGGATCGAGCAACTGGCGGATTCGGCAACGTCGGCGAGTTCCAGTATCGAGAGTCTGAGTGCGGAGATTCAGAATATCGGCACGGTGCTGGGGGTGATCAAGAGCGTGGCCGAGCAGACCAATCTGTTGGCGTTGAACGCGGCGATCGAGGCGGCGCGTGCCGGGGAGCAGGGCAGGGGTTTTGCGGTGGTGGCGGATGAGGTGCGTGCGTTGGCGCGGCGTACGCAGCAGTCGACCGAGGAGATTGAGCGCTTGGTCAGTGCGTTGCGGGCGGCGGCGCATTCGTCGGTGCAGCAGATTCAGAGCAGTGGTGAGTTGGTGAAGCTGGCGGTGAGTGATGCGCTGCAGACGGAGAGTGCGTTGGGGAGTATTGCGGCGGCGGTGTCGTTGATTCAGCAGATGAATCAGCAGATTGCGGCGGCGGCGGCGGAGCAGAGTTCGGTGGCGGAGGAGATTAATCGCAGTGTGACGAGTATTCGTGCGAGTGCCGATCAGTCTTCGTTGGCTATGCGGGGGAATGCGGCTTCTAGTGTTGAGCTGGCGCAGTTGGGGGTTGGGTTGCGGGGGATGGTTGGGCATTTTCGGCTTTGACGCTTTTGGTGTGGCTTGGCGGCCTTTGGGCCGACCATGTTCTTGGGGTTTTGGGTGTATATCCGGTTCTTCGGGGGGGGCGGCTGGCGGTTTCGCTCTTACAGCGACTCCCTTTGGCAGACGCCCCAAAGGAAGCAAAGGTCTGGGCCCCGGCGTTCGGCCCGCTCGCTGGGGCTCGGGGTTCCTTCGTTACGGGATTCATCCGGGGGCATCGCCTCCGGTTTGCTTCGCTGCACCTCCTCTCGATGTGTTTGGCTGCGCCAAACGTCGCTGCGCTCCTACCCCCGGATAAACCCCTCCACTCAGCCTTCCGAAGGGGCCAGCACGGCAAGATCAAAAGCTGCAGCCGAGCTTGCGCTCATCCTGTGTAGGAGCTGCCGAAGGCTGCGATCTTTTGATTTTAATTTTGTAGGAGCAGAGCTTGCTCGCGACGGCGGCCCGACAGCCGACTCATTTCTACGGTTGTACTCAATCCCTGTGGGAGCAGGCTTGCCAGCGATGACGGCCTCACAACCAACCATTATCTGACTGTACGCACCCAATCCAACTGTAGGAGCTAGCCTGCTAGCGAAAGCGGCCCGACAGCCGACTCATTTCTACGGTTGTACTCAATCTCTGTGGGAGCTGGCTTGCCAGCGATGACGGCCTCACAACCAACAATTATCTGACTGTACGCACCGAATCTAATTGTGGGAGCTAGCCTGCTAGCGAAAGCGGCCTGAAATTCCCCTCAGTCCCCATCCATCACCCACAAAAAAGCCACCTCCCGGTGGCTTCTCTCGCTACTTCTTCAATCAGTCGTAAATCACTTTCTTCTTCCAGTCCGCATCCGCCTCTACATCTTTCAAACCTGTGGTCAGTTGGTTCTCTTCACCTTCCACGGGTGCAATTTTGTCCATGACCTGGGCGTTGGCGCGGGCGAGCAGTTTTTCCAGGTATTGCAGTTGTTCGGCGTAGGCCTGCGGGTCTTGTTGTTTGCGCAGGTATTGCACGCCGCGTTCGAAGGCGAGGCGGGCTTGGCCGGGTTGGTTTTGTTGCAGGGATTGTTGGCCGAGGTTGTTGAAGAATTCGATGTGCAGCAGTACGAGGATGTGGCGGACTTCGCGGATCCACTGTTTGGCTTCGTTCGGTGGCAGGAAGCCGTCGTGGGCGGCGCGGGTGATTTGGCCGTGCAGGGCTTCGAGCAGGAAGCGCACGTCTTTGGCTTTGGCTTCGGTCAGGATCGGTGCCGGCGGGTTGTTGACCGGGATCGATTCGCCCTGGGCGACCAATGCGCTGAGTTCGCTGATGCGCGCTTTGGTGGTGGCGCTGGTTTTTTCCAGGTTGAGCAGGCGCTGGCAGACGTTGAGTTCCAGTCGGGTCAGCAACAGTTTCAGCGCAGGGGTCATGAACTGGCCTGGGAAAGTCTCGGTCAGTTCGCCGCAGCGGCGCAGGCGGTCGTTGAGTTCGACCTTGGTGCGGGCCTTCTCCAGTTTGTTGTTTTCCACCACATGGTTCATGTAGCCAATGGCGATCAGAATTGCGATCCCGGCTACGACTAGCAGGGTGATCATGAGTGGTGTCACCGGTAAGACCTCTTTATAGGGTTCACTTGCGAGTTCAGTGGCTCGGCATTCAGCTGGCTGCCGCTGCTCGACACGTTGGGTCGGTAGCTTGTGTCTATATCGGCCACGCACTGCTTAGATAAATGCTGGCGCGGTAAGCGCATATGGCCATCATTGTGCGGTGGACTATAACGCCTTGGCGAGTGGCGGAATATAGGCGTCAATCGTCGGGCGACGGAAAAGCCTGATTGACTTGGTAAAGCAGGTCGAAGTCATTGATTTAAATAAATTTATATCAAGGGGTTGACGACCCCTTAATCCATCCATAGAATGCGCGCCACTTACAGCGTAAAGCACACAGCGAAACGCGGTAGGGAGTGAAGTTGTAGCGTGTCCCCTTCGTCTAGTGGCCTAGGACACCGCCCTTTCACGGCGGTAACAGGGGTTCGAGTCCCCTAGGGGACGCCATTGCGGGAATAGCTCAGTTGGTAGAGCACGACCTTGCCAAGGTCGGGGTCGCGAGTTCGAGTCTCGTTTCCCGCTCCATTTTTAAACAGCAGTGCTTTCGGGCGGTGCTGAGTGAAACCAGAACCAAGTCTTCGGATGCGGATCTGGACACCGAAACACACACCATGTGTTCCGGGTAGCGTGTCCCCTTCGTCTAGTGGCCTAGGACACCGCCCTTTCACGGCGGTAACAGGGGTTCGAGTCCCCTAGGGGACGCCATTTGCGGGAATAGCTCAGTTGGTAGAGCACGACCTTGCCAAGGTCGGGGTCGCGAGTTCGAGTCTCGTTTCCCGCTCCAAATTCTAGAAACGCCGCTCAGTGAGCGGCGTTTTTATTAGTGAAAGTTGTAGCCTGTGTCCCCTTCGTCTAGTGGCCTAGGACACCGCCCTTTCACGGCGGTAACAGGGGTTCGAGTCCCCTAGGGGACGCCATTGCGGGAATAGCTCAGTTGGTAGAGCACGACCTTGCCAAGGTCGGGGTCGCGAGTTCGAGTCTCGTTTCCCGCTCCATATTCAACAAAAACGCCGATCAGTGATGATCGGCGTTTTTGTTTGTGCGCGATTTATCGTCGCCCATAAAAAGACCGTAAAGGTTCCTTTTATTGTTTCCGTTACAGCTTCGGCAGTTGCCCGATGCGCCCCATCATTTCGGTGACGATCTGCAGATCCAGCAAGAACTGGTCAACGGTCTTGAACTCGCCATCGGTGTGCCCGGTGTATTTCACCTCGGGACGCGCCAGACCGAACTGCACGCCATTCGGCAATTCATGCACCGACGTCGCGCCGGCAGAGGTGCCGAACTCGTGTTTCATGCCAAGGTTTTCCGTCGACACTGCCAGCAGCGCCTTGACCCATTCGCCTTCCGGGTTGCGGTACATCGGCTCGGCGATCGAGTAATCGAAGGACACGGCGACGTGGGTTTTCTTCGTCCACGCGCTCAGCTTGTCAGCGATTTCAGCTTTGAGCTTTTCTGGCGACTTGCCCTTCGGCACGCGCAGATTGACTGCCAGTTTGAAGGCTTTGTCGTTCTCACCAACGTAGGTCAAAGAAGTGGTCAGCGGGCCCATGAAACTGTCGGCGAAACCGACCTTCAAGGTGTTGCCCAAGTAATCCAGGCCCCAGTTGTCAGCGGCATAACGCGCGGCGTCGGTGAACTGGTTGTGCTTGAGGGCGACTTTGCCGTTCAGGCTATTGATGAACACCAGCATGCGCGCCACCGGGTTCACGCCGGACTCTGGCTCGGAGGAGTGCGCAGAAACACCGGTCACCGTCAGTTTGACGTCTTTGCCATCAACCTTGGCCGCCACTTCGAAGTTGCCGCCGTTGTTTTTGGCGAACTCATTGCCGGCCTTTTGCAGACTGGTCGCCAGTTCGGCAGGTTTGTCCGTCACCAACGTCACGACGGAGGCCGATGGAATCTGGTTGGTCGCCAGGCCGCCGGTCATCGAAGTGATTTCGGCGCCTTTGCCTTCAGCTTTGCGCTTGGCGAAGTTGGCCATCACGGTGCCGTAACCTTTCTCGGCAATTACCACCGGGTAACCGCCATCCAGCGCCATGTTGTAGGCCGGTGTCGGGTTGTGTTCGAAGTAGTAAGGGATCGCATCGCCGGTGGTCTCTTCGGTGGTGTCGACCAACAGCTTGAAGTTGCGTGCCAGTGGCAGCTTTTCTTCTTTGATGACTTTCATCGCGTACATCGCGACGACGATGCCGTTCTTGTCATCCTCGGTACCGCGACCGTACATGCGATCGCCGATCAGCGTGACCTTGAACGGATCAAGTTTGGTGCCGTCCTTGAGCACCCAGTTTTCCGGGGTGACCGGCACCACGTCGGCGTGCGCGTGAATGCCGACGACTTCATCGCCCTGGCCTTCCAGCGAAATCTCGTAAACGCGGTTATCGACGTTGCGGAAATTCAGGTTGAAAGATTCGGCCAGGCTCTTGATCTTGGCAGCGATTTTGATGAACTCAGGGTTGTCGTGCTGTGCCACACCTTCCTTCTGGAAGGTCGGAATCTCGACCAGTTCGCGCAGGGTTTCCAGCGCGGCTTTGCCGTACTTCACGCGCGTATAGATGCCCAGCAGACGATGAATCTCGTTCTGCTGCTCAGCGTTCAGGGTTTTGTTGTCGAGGAAAGCGCTGATGGCCGGGCCGAGGTTGTCGGTTTTAGCGATGTCGCTTTTGGCCAGACTGCCCAGAAACTCGCGAAAATCCGTGACGGTTTTGGCGTCGAAGGATTTCAGGATGACCGCGCTCTGCTCTGGGGTGATGTTGGCTTGAGCGGCAGTGGTGAACGAGGCGAGGCTGGCCAGCATCAGGGTAGCGGCGGCCAGTTGCTTGAGGGAAAAGTCCATTACGGAGGCATTCCTTTGCAGGCGGTTAATGAGATGTTGCCGACGGGTGTGTCAGAAACATTTCGCAAACTAACACTGCAAGCACCTGCCGTGGGAGGCTCTAAACGGGATGTGTCGCACAGAACTGCAAAAGAGGCGCACAAATGAAAAAGTCCCGGCGGGCATCGCCGGGACTTTTTTTGCATTACATGGAGAGCATCAAGCGCCCGGCGAACAGAATCAAAATCACCCCCATGCTGCGTTCGAACCAGTGGCCCATGCGCATAAACAGCACGCGTATTTTGTTGCTGGAGAAGAACAGCGCGACGATCACAAACCACAGCGCGTTTACAAAACACATCCATAAACCATAGAAGGCCTGGATTTGCAGGGGCGTGCTGGCGCTGATGATCGTGGTGAAGATCGCCAGGAAAAACAGGGTTGCTTTGGGATTGGTCGCATTGGTCAGAAAACCGGTGCTGAACGCTTTGAACAAAGACTGTTCCACCAGTGGTTCCTCGGCCGCTTTTTCCCCTTCCAGCGCTGTCTTCGGTTTGCTGCGAATCAGGCTGACACCGAGGTACAAAATGTAAGCACCGCCGACCACTTTGGCCACGGTCAGCAGCCACGGCGTGGTGTGCATCAGCGCGCCGACCCCAAGCAACGTGTACAACACGTGCACGGAAATCCCCGCACCAATGCCCAGCGCTGTGCAGATTCCCACCAGTCGCCCGAAGCGCACGCTCTGGCGGATGGTCACCGCGAAATCAGGGCCGGGAGCGACCACGGCAAGGAAGTGAATGGTGGCCAGCGCCAGAAACTCGCCCAGGTAATTCGAATACATCTCAGCTCCAGAAAGTCAGGGGTGAAGCATTGCCGCGATAGCCGACAAAGAAGGAAAGGCTCAAACGCGGATCTGCCACGCCCGGCGTCACCGAGTGCATGCAGCGCGAATTGAACATGATGAAGTCGCCTGGTTCGGGGCGTACCTCAAGGGCTGGGCGGCCTAGCAGCGACGGGTCGATGCCGTAGCTGTCGCCGCGCATTTCGTCGAACTGATCCGGCGTGATGTCGTCGTCCCACATCTGCAATGCGCCGCCCTCGGTGGGCATGTTCAGGTACACGTTGCAGGCAAATTGCGCATCGAGGCTGCGCGCCTGAAAACTGTCCGGAGCGTCCTTGGCGAAAATGTCGTGGTGGGCGAGAAAGCACACGCCGGGCTTCACCACGCGCGACAGGCCGACGTACATTTTGCGTCCGTAGAGGTTTTCCAGATGCGCGCCGGCCGGCCAGGATTCGTCGAGCATGCAGCGCAAGGTGTCGACCGGAGAGGAGTAGGGCGCGCAGCGATGGCGCAGCTCGGCGATGTTGCGGGTGGCGAGTTCGAAGTAGTCCTCGATCAGCATCGGCTGATTTTCTGCCTCGTAAAACGCCATGCCGATTCGGCCGATACTTGGGGCGTTGATGTAGCCCTCATAGCCCGGGGCGAGAATCTTGTCGCCAATTTCGATCGCCAGCGGCTTGGGCAAAAAGCCTTTGACGCGGATGGCGAGGACTTCTTCGTTGGCCAGTTTTTTTATGCACGTCTCATCGAGACGCTCGACGTCTAGCATCATTTTATTTTAGGTCCATCTATCGATAGTCAACGGAACCGGCGAGTGCGGTTCCACGGCGTCGGGCGCTGCGTGGCGGCAGCGCCCGAAATGCTCAATCCACGCTGTAGTGGACGGACAGCGTGCCCTTCTTCTGCGAGAGGGACGCGATCGTGACTGTGCCCAGATCCTTCAGGCTACGTACATGGGTGCCGCCGCAACCGTAGGCTGGCAGCTCACCGAAACTGATTTCCCGCGCGCCTTCGCGCAGCGAGGTGAGGCGTGGCAGATCGTGTTCGATCCACTGGCCGACGCCGTATTGAACGGTCTCGGCATCGACATCCTGGGCGACATCGCTGGGTTTGAATTGCACTCGGCCTTCGTCCGGCCAGTGATGCGCCTTGATCGGTGTCCAGCCCATGGCCTGGACGAAATGACCGATCAGGTGACCGGCCGAATGCATGCGTGTGTTGAAGCGACGGCGATCTTCGTCGACGCGGATACAAGTCATGCCGAGCGCTACCGGGCGATCAACGAAATGCACGATGCGCTCTGGCTCCTGCACCACGCGCAGCACCTGGCTTTCGCCGATCCAGCCGGTATCGCAAGGCTGACCACCGCCCTGTGGGTGAAACAGGGTGGCACGGAGCACCACGGCATATTCGTTTTCGTGGGGTGTGCAGTCGAGGACTTCCACGTTGGCCTTGAGGTCATCACTGTGGAAAAACAGGCGAAGCGTCATGTTTCAGGCCTTATTAAAGTTCTGTTTTTATTATATGAATCGTGCAATAACGTGATAATCCATCCAAACATCAAAGGACTTGTGCGCTGTGAGCATCAATCTGCCGCTACCGCTGCTCGGTGAAATGGCGATTTTCGTCAAGGTCGTGGAGACCGGCAGCTTCTCTGAAGCGGCTCGCCAACTGGGCTCTTCGCCGTCGGCGGTCAGTCGCAGCATCTCGCGGTTGGAGAAAGCCCTGGCCACGCGCTTGTTGCAGCGCACCACGCGCAAACTGCGCTTGAGCGATGGCGGCGAAGAGGTGTTCAAGCGCTGTCAGGAGATGGTCAGCGCGGCCAAGTCGGTGATGGAAATCAGCGGCCAGTTCACCCACGAAGCGGAAGGGCTGGTGCGCGTCAGCGTGCCGAAAGCGGTGGGGCGCTTTGTGATTCATCCGCACATGCCGGAGTTTCTGCGGCGCTATCCCAAAGTCGATGTCGAGTTATTGCTGGAGGATCGGCAGGTCGATCTGATCGATGATCATGTTGATCTGGCCATCCGCATCACCGATCGGCCGCCGGCGGGGTTGGTCGGACGTCAATTACTGACCATCGACCATATGCTCTGCGCCACGCCGCAATACCTCGCCGAACACGGCACACCCACGCATCCGCATGACCTGCTCAATCACAGTTGTATTTATCTGGGCGAAACCCCGAGCGATGCGCGCTGGAAATTCAAGAAGGGCAGCAAAGCGGTGACGGTCGGGGTACGCGGTCGCTATGCCGCCAATCACACTGGCGTGCGACTGGGCGCGGTGTTGCAGCACATCGGCATTGGCAGCCTGCCGTACTTCACTGCGCGTTATGCGTTGGAGCAGAAGTTGGTGGTGCAGGTGTTGCCGGACTGGACGTTCCTGGCTTCGTATCACGGTGGGCTGTGGCTACTGCATTCGCCGACGCGGTATCTGCCGCCGAAATTGCGGGTGCTTATCGATTTTCTGGTGGAGTGTCTGGAGAAGGAACCGACCCTGAGCAAGCCGGGGAAGGTGGGCAATGCGAGTAACGCCGCGATGGCGTATGAACTGCCTGAAAGTGAGGGATTGCTTTAACGCAAAAGCAAAAAATCGCAGCCTTCAGCAGTTCCCTGTAGGAGCTGCCGAAGGCTGCGATCTTTGATCTTCAACCAATCTATTTGATCAGTGCTTGCTGTCCTGAGCAGACATCGCCAGCAACTGCTTTTCCTGATTCCAGTCGAACGGTTCGTCGTTCTGTTCAGCTTCGAAACGACGTTCTTCCAGCGCCTGATACAAGTCGATTTCTTCATCGGCCAGGTAATGCAGGCAATCACCGGCGAAGAACCACAGCAGATCCCGCGGGATCAGGTGGGCAATTTGCGGATAACGGCTAATCACTTGAGTCAGGATGTCCTGGCCCAGGTATTGGCTTTCGATCGGATCGATCGGCAACGAAGCGAGCAGTTCGTCGAAACGCTCCAGAAACAAGGCATGGCTTTCTTCGGGAACCTGTTCGGCCTCACCTACGGCGACCAGGATACTGCGCAGGTGGTCGAGCAAGACAAGATGATCGGCAACGACGTTGGACACGAGATAAGTCCTCAAGAGCAAAACGGGCGCGGGAGTATAAAGCTCCTGCGCCCGCTTGGACATGGGTCTCAGGATCAGCGGACTTTGCCCTCTGCCTGTTTCAGCTCTTCTTTGTCGAAATCATCGACATCGATCACCTTGCGTCGCGCCGCTTCGGCATCACGCAGGCTCTGCGCTTCCACCGCTTGCAGTACGCCGGCCTCCAGTGCCGCGTCGATCGCGTGTTCGCCGGCGACCGGTTTGACCTGACCGCTTTTCAGCGACGCATGCAGCTTTTTATGCAGCGGTTGCGCAGCCGTCAGCAGGTCGCTGGCGTGTTGCAGCGCACCCACCGCATCGTCCGGCGATTGCGGGCGATAGCAGCCGGCAAGCAATTCTTCCAGCGCCGGATCGCCTTTCGCCCGACCAATCACGCCAGCCACTTCGGCACCGAGTTTGTCCGACGGGCCTTTGTGACGACGGCCAAACGGGAAGACGATGACGCGCAGCAGGCAACCGAAGACTTTGTTCGGGAAGTTGCGCAGCAACTCGTCCATGGCGCGTTCCGCCTGGCCGAGGCTTTCTTCCATCGCCCAGCGGAACAGCGGCTCCATGTACGCCGGCGAATCCAGATCGTGATAACGCTTGAGCGCCGCCGAAGCCAGATATAGGTTGCTCAACACATCGCCCAGTCGCGCCGACAGACGCTCGCGGCGTTTCAGCTCACCGCCGAGCAGCATCATGCTGAAGTCGGCAAGCATCGCGAACGCGGCTGCCTGACGGTTAAGCGCGCGGAAGTAGCCTTGGCTGATCTTGTCGCCCGGCGCATGTTCGAAGTGGCCGAAACCAAGGTTCAGCACCAGCGTGCTGGCGGCGTTGCTCACGGCAAAACCGATGTGCTTGAGCAGCAGACCGTCGAACTCTTTCAGCGCCTGATCCTTGTCCTCACGACCGGCCAGGGCCATTTCCTTGAGCACGAACGGATGGCAGCGAATCGCGCCCTGACCGAAGATCATCAGGTTGCGCGAGAGGATGTTCGCGCCTTCCACGGTGATGAAGATCGGCGCACCGTTCCAGCTGCGCCCAAGGTAGTTGTTCGGGCCCATGATGATCGCCTTGCCGCCGTGGACATCCATGGCGTGGCTGATGCATTCGCGGCCGCGTTCGGTGAGGTGGTACTTGAGGATCGCCGACAGCACCGACGGTTTCTCACCCAAATCCACCGCGTTGGCGGTGAGCATCCGCGCCGCGTCCATCATCCACGCGTTGCCGCCGATGCGCGCCATCGCTTCCTGAATGCCTTCGAACGCCGACAACGGCACGTTGAACTGCTCACGAATCTGCGCGTACTGGCCGGTGACCAGACTGGTGAATTTCGCCGCACCGGTACCCACCGCTGGCAGCGAAATCGAACGGCCGACCGACAGGCAGTTCATCAGCATCATCCAGCCTTTGCCGAGCATCTCTTGACCGCCGATAAGGAAGTCCAGCGGGATGAACACGTCTTTGCCCGAGTTCGGGCCGTTCATGAACGCCGCGCCCAATGGCAGGTGACGACGGCCGATCTCGACGCCGTCGGTGTCGGTCGGAATCAGCGCCAGGCTGATGCCGAGGTCTTCCTTGTCGCCGAGCAAGTGCTCTGGGTCATACGCTTTGAATGCGAGGCCGAGCAGCGTCGCCACCGGCCCGAGGGTGATGTAGCGTTTTTCCCAGTTCAGGCGCAGACCAATGACTTCCTGACCTTCCCACTGACCTTTGCAGATAATCCCGGTGTCGGGCATTGCACCGGCATCGGAACCGGCGAGCGGGCCGGTGAGGGCGAAGCACGGAATGTCGTCGCCACGGGCCAGACGTGGCAGGTAGTGATTGCGTTGTTCGTCGGTGCCGTAGTGCAGCAACAATTCGGCCGGGCCGAGGGAGTTGGGCACCATCACGGTGGAGGCGAGGTCGCCACTGCGGGTCGCGAGTTTCATCGCCACTTGCGAGTGGGCGTAAGCCGAGAAGCCTTTACCGCCAAATTCTTTCGGAATGATCAGGGCAAAAAAACCGTGTTCCTTGATGTGTGTCCAGGCTTCCGGCGGCAAGTCCATCGACTGGCCGATCTGCCAGTCAGTGACCATCGCGCACAGTTCTTCGGTCGGGCCATCGATGAAGGCTTGTTCTTCTTCGGTCAGTTGCACCTTGGGATAGGCCAGCAGTTTGTCCCAGTCCGGACGGCCGCTGAACAGCTCTCCATCCCACCACACGGTGCCGGCATCGATCGCGTCGCGCTCGGTCTGCGACATCGGCGGCAGGGTTTTCTGGAACCAGTTGAACAGCGGCGCGGTGAAATGTTTGCGGCGCAGATCAGGTAGCAGCAACGGCGCGGCGACCACCGCCAGCAGCACCCAGAACACCAGCAGCAGCCAGCCCGGTGCGTGACTGAAAATGCCCATTGCCAATAAGTAGACGGCAACGATGCCCAACGCGGGCAACGAGGCGATACGCCGGTGGGCGATATACGCCACCCCGACAATCAAAACCAGTATCCACAACAACAGCATATTTCAGTCCTCCGTGAACCAAGGCAAATCGACCCTCCAGAGCTTAGACCGCATCTGCAAAACCGGGTGGTCAGACCAAGGTGATTGAAATCGTGGGAAACCCCGGATGGTGTTCGTAGGTTCGGTGGGCAACACGTGTGGGAAATCGTTCGGTGATCCCGCGTCTTTGCGTCCAAGTTTGGCCGAAACGTCGTTATCTCTGTGCTTGAGCTGTCGCTAGACTCCAGTTTCATCAAGGAGATTGTCGTCATGCACGAATATCTGAGTCCCGGCCGCTTCACCGATAGTGACCACCCGGCGGTGGTGGAGTTCGCTGAACGACACCGGGGTGCCAGCCGCGACCCGGTCGAGCAGGCGATCAATCTTTATTACGCCGTGCGCGAAGCGGTGCGCTACAACCCTTACACCTTCAGCCGTGATCCGCAAACCCTGCGTGGCAGCTATGCATTGGCGGCGGGGGAGAGTTATTGCGTGCCCAAAGCCACGCTGCTCGCGGGTTGCGCGCGGCATTGCGGGATCCCGGCGCGGATCGGTCTGGCCGACGTGAAGAATCATTTATCGACGCCACGTCTGCTCGAATTGCTGAAAAGCGACATGTTCGCCATGCACGGCTACACCGAGTTTTTCCTCAACGATCGTTGGGTAAAGGCCACACCGGCGTTCAACCAGAAACTCTGCGAACTGTTCAACGTCGCGCCGCTGGAGTTCGACGGCATCAACGACAGTGTTTTCCACCCGTTCAACCGTGATGGCGCGCAGTTGATGGAGTACCTGGTCGATCACGGCCAGTTCACCGATGTGCCGGAAATCTTTTTCTTCGAACACCTGGAAAAATGCTATCCGCACCTGTTCGGCGATCAGCAGCCACAACTGTTGGGTGACATGCACAACGATGTAAGCCGCGTCTGATCCGGCGTATGCTGGCCGCCCACTCATTTGAAAAGAGGCGGTCATGCTGAAGATCTGGGGACGGAAAAACTCATCGAATGTCAGGAAGCCATTGTGGGCTGCCGAGGAACTCGGTCTGGCTTACGAGGCGATCGATGCCGGTGGCGCGTTCGGTGTGGTCGACACGCCGGAGTACCGGGCGATGAACCCGAACGGTCGCGTGCCGGTGATTGAAGACGACGGTTTCGTGCTGTGGGAATCCAACGCCATCGTGCGCTATCTGCTGGGCAAACATGCGCCGAACAGCACTTGGTATTCGGCCGATCCGCAAGCCCGCGCCCTCGCAGACAAGTGGATGGACTGGACGACCTCGAGTTTTGCCGGGCCGTTCCGCACGGTGTTCTGGGGCGTCTTGCGCACCCCGGCGGACAAGCAGGACTGGCCTGCGATCAACGCCGCGATCAAGGAATGCACCGAGTTGCTGAGCATGGCCGACGAGGCGCTGGTCAGCCAACCGTACCTGTCCGGAAAAGACATCGGCATGGGCGATATTCCACTGGGCAGTTTCATTTATGCCTGGTTCGAGATGCCCATCGAACGCGCCCCGCAACCACACCTGCAAGCCTGGTACGAGCGCCTGAAGCAGCGTCCGGCCTACCAGAAAGCCGTCATGACCGCGTTGACTTAATACCTACTATCGACACACTTGACTGTACTTGTACGGCGGCGGCAAGCAACATTGCGCACTTGCGCTGCGGTTGGATCCATCGCCGCCGTCTCCTTTCTTCCTTCCATGGTGCGTAAATCAGATATGAGTTCCGCTCTGTCCATCCGGCAGCTAACCAAAACCTACGGCAACGGGTTCCAGGCCTTGAGTGGTATCGATCTGGACGTCGCCGAAGGTGACTTTTTCGCCTTGCTCGGCCCCAACGGTGCCGGCAAATCTACGACCATCGGCATTCTCTCGACCCTGGTCAACAAGACCAGCGGCAGCGTGAATATCTTCGGTCATGACCTCGACAAGAATCCTGCGCAGCTCAAGCGCTCGATCGGCGTGGTGCCGCAGGAATTCAACTTCAATCAGTTTGAGAAGACCTTCGACATCGTTGTCACTCAGGCCGGTTACTACGGCATTCCGGCGAAGATCGCCAAGGAACGCGCCGAACAGTACCTGACGCAACTGGGCCTGTGGGACAAGCGCGATGTGCCGTCGCGTTCGCTGTCCGGCGGCATGAAACGCCGTTTGATGATCGCCCGCGCGCTGGTGCACGAACCGCGTCTGCTGATCCTCGATGAACCGACCGCAGGCGTCGACATCGAGTTGCGCCGCTCGATGTGGACGTTCCTCACCGAACTGAACCAGAAAGGCATCACCATCATCCTCACCACGCATTATCTGGAAGAGGCTGAGCAGCTGTGCCGCAACATCGGCATCATCGACCACGGCACCATCGTCGAGAACACCAGCATGAAACAGTTGCTGGGCCAGTTGCACGTGGAAACCTTCTTGCTCGATCTGAAAAACGACTTGAGCGTCACGCCGCAATTGCTCGGCTACCCCGCGCGGTTGATCGACAGCCATACCCTGGAAGTCCAGGTCGACAAATCCATGGGCATTACGGCGTTGTTTACTCAATTAGCGCAGCAGAACATCGAAGTGCTGAGCCTGCGCAACAAAACCAATCGTCTTGAGGAGCTGTTCGTGTCCCTGGTGGAGAAAAATCTGTCGAAGGTGGCGGTATGAGTTCCGAGTTACGTCCCAACCTCGTCGCCCTCAACACCATCGTTTATCGCGAGGTTCGACGCTTCACGCGGATCTGGCCGCAGACCCTGCTGCCGCCGGCGATCACCATGGTTTTGTACTTTGTGATCTTCGGTAACCTGATCGGTCGACAGATCGGCGACATGGGTGGCTTCACCTACATGCAGTACATCGTGCCGGGTCTGATCATGATGTCGGTGATCACCAACTCCTACGGCAACGTGGTCTCGAGCTTCTTCGGCAGCAAGTTCCAGCGCTCCATTGAAGAACTGATGGTGTCGCCGGTGTCGCCGCACACGATCCTGATCGGCTATACCTGCGGCGGCGTGCTGCGCGGTTTGATGGTCGGCGTGATCGTGACGATTCTGTCGATGTTCTTCACCGATTTGCAGGTGCATCACCTCGGCGTGACGATTTTGGTGGTGGTACTGACGGCGACGATCTTCTCGCTGCTGGGCTTTATCAACGCCGTGTTCGCGCGCAACTTCGATGATATTTCGATCATTCCGACGTTCGTGCTGACGCCGCTGACTTATCTGGGCGGCGTGTTCTATTCGATCACCTTGCTGCCGCCGTTCTGGCAGACCGTATCACTGGCCAACCCGGTGCTGCACATGGTCAACGCCTTCCGTTACGGCATTCTCGGTGTGTCCGACATCAAGATCGGCATCGCCATCACCTTCATGCTGGTGGCGACGGTGGTGCTATACCTCGGTTGTGCGCGGTTGCTGGTGAGTGGGCGCGGGATGCGTACCTGATCCACACACAATCCCTGTAGGAGCTGCCGAAGGCTGCGATCTTTTAATCTTGAAGATCACAATCAAAAGATCGCAGCGTGCCGCAGCTCCTACAGATAGTGTCCAGATAGCACAAACCAAAACGGCCTCCCATCGCGGAGGCCGTTTTGCATTGAGGATGTGTCGTTGGCCAACCCGGTGCTGCACATGGTCAACGCCTTTCGTTACGGCATTCTCGGTGTGTCCGACATCAAGATCGGCATCGCGATCACCTTCATGCTGGTGGCGACGGTGGTGCTGTATCTCGGTTGTGCGCGGTTGCTGGTGAGTGGGCGCGGGATGCGTACCTGATCCACACGCACAATCCCTGTAGGAGCTGCCGAAGGCTGCGATCTTTTGATCTTGAAGATCACAATCAAAAGATCGCAGCGTGCCGCAGCTCCTACAGATAGTGTCCAGATAGCACAAACCAAAACGGCCTCCCATCGCGGAGGCCGTTTTGCATTCAGGACTTGTGACTTTTCTTGCGCCGTGCCCACTGCCGCGCCACCCACCAACGCCAATACATCATCACCAGAAAGTAGGCGAGGGCACCGAGCACCAGTCCCACCACCACCGATCCCAGCAAAAACGGCTGCCACAACGTCGACAACTCACCGCTGATCCATTCCCAGGTCAGCTCATCGGGCAGATGCCGCGCGGGCACATCCATCAACCACGCTCCGGCCTGATAGGTGCAGAAAAACACCGCCGGCATGGTGATCGGATTGGTCAGCCAGACCAGGCTCACCGCAATCGGCATATTGCCGCGCACCATGACGGCAAGCGCGGCAGCCACCAGCATCTGCGCCGGAATCGGCAGGAAAGCGGCAAACAAACCGACCGCCATCGCCCGTGCGACCGAGTGGCGATTGAGGTGCCAGAGGTTCGGGTCATGCAGCAACTTACCGAGAAAGCGTAAGGATTTGTGTTCCCTGATGCTCGTCGGGTCGGGCATGTAACGTTTGAATAAGCGCCGGGGCATAAGGCTTCTCGGTCGGTTAAGGCGGCAAGTATGTCTGGATTCGGTGAACCGCCCATTCAGACTTTGTGACAATTGTTGACGGCGCGAGTGCGCAATACCCGCTATGCCTAAGAACGGGACTCTCAAGGACGGGCTTATGCGCACAGGGATGATGGCGCTGGCAGTCGGTCTGCTGGCCCCGATGTTTTTACCGGCATTACCGCCGGTCGGGTTGATGCTGGTGTTGCCGGTGGTGGGTTTGATGCTGTTGCCGTTTCGCAGCTATCCCTTGGCATTTTTATTGTTTGGCTTTGCTTGGGCTTGTGTCAGCGCGCAATGGGCGCTGAATGATCGATTGCCCGCCCATCTCGACGGTGAAACCCGTTGGCTCGAAGGGCGGGTGGTTGGCTTGCCGCAAAATGCGGACGGCGTGGTGCGTTTCGAACTGGCCGATGCGCACTCGCGACACGAAAAACTGCCGTCGCTGCTGCGTCTGGCCTGGTACGCCGGGCCGCCGGTCAACAGCGGCGAGCGTTGGCGATTGGCGGTCAAACTCAAGCGCCCCGTTGGTTTGCTCAATCCGGATGCGTTCGATCACGAGGCGTGGCTGCTCGCGCAACGCATCGGCGCGACGGGCACGATCAAGGATGGCCAGCGCCTGAGTGAAGCACGCTGGGCCTGGCGCGACAGCATTCGTCAGCGCTTGCTGGCAGTGGAAGCGCAAGGTCGCGCCGGAGCATTGGCGGCGCTGGTGCTGGGCGACGGTTCGGGGCTCAGCCGTGAGGATTGGCAGATTCTGCAGGACACCGGCACTGTGCATTTGCTGGTGATTTCCGGGCAGCACATCGGTTTGCTGGCGGCGGTTATGTACCTGCTGGTCGCCGGGCTCGCGCGTTTTGGACTGTGGCCATTGCGCTGGCCATGGTTGCCGTGGGCCTGCGGATTGGCGTTCGCGGCGGCGCTGGGTTACGCCTTGCTCGCTGGTTTCGACGTGCCGGTGCAGCGCGCCTGCGTGATGGTCGGATTGGTGTTGTTGTGGCGCCTGCGCTTTCGTCATCTGGGTGCATGGTGGCCGCTGCTGCTGGCGTTCAACGGCGTTCTGTTGCTGGAACCGCTCGCCAGTTTGCGTCCGGGTTTGTGGCTGTCGTTCGCGGCGGTGGCGGTGTTGATTTTCACCTTTGGCGGACGCTTGGGCGCGTGGCGTTGGTGGCAAACGTGGACGCGGGCGCAATGGTTGATTGCCATTGGTTTATGCCCGGTGCTGCTGGCGCTGAACCTGCCGATCAGTCTCAGCGAACCGCTGGCGAATTTGCTCGCGGTGCCCTGGATCAGTCTGGTGGTGTTGCCGCCGGCGCTGCTCGGCACTGTGTTGTTGCCGGTGCCGTATGTCGGCGAAGGACTGCTGTGGCTGGCCGGCGGTTTGATCGATTGGCTGTTTCGCGCACTGGCACTGATTGCTGGGCAATGGCCTGCGTGGACTGCGCCGTCGATACCGTTCTGGGTGTGGATTCTCGGCAGTCTCGGCGCCGTGCTGTTGCTATTGCCACGCGGGGTGCCGCTGCGGCCGCTGGGCTGGCCGTTGCTGCTGATTCTGGTGGTGCCGCCGCGTGAGCGACTGGACGAAGGACTGGCCGATGTCTGGCAACTTGATGTCGGCCAAGGCCTGGCAATCCTGATCCGAACCCGCCATCACACGCTGCTCTACGACGCCGGCCCGCGCTTCGGCGATTTCGATCTCGGTGAACGCGTGGTGCTGCCAGCCCTGCGTAAACTCAGCGTGGACAATCTCGATGTGATGCTGCTCAGTCACGCCGACGCCGATCATGCCGGCGGTGCGCTGGCGATTGCGCGGCGCATGAAGGTCGTCCGTGTATTGAGCGGCGATCCGCTGGGCCTGCCTGCCGAATTGAGCGCTGAAGCCTGCGAAAGTGGCGAGCAATGGCAGTGGGACGGTGTGCGTTTTCAACTGTGGATGTGGGCGGACGCCCGCGACAGCAACCAGCGCTCCTGTGTATTGCAGATCGAAGCCAACGGCGAGCGTCTGCTGCTGACCGGCGATATCGATGTGCATGCCGAGCGCGTTCTGCTCGGCAGTCCGTTGGCGGTGCCAACGCAATGGCTGCAATCCCCGCACCATGGCAGTCGTAGCTCATCATCCATGGCCCTGCTCAACGCGCTGAAGCCCGAAGCCGTGCTGATCTCCCGAGGCCACGGCAACGCCTTCGGCCATCCGCACCCGACCGTGCTGGCGCGTTATCGCAAACAAGGCCTGCGCATCTACGACAGCGCCGAGCAAGGCGCCATTCATCTGCAATTGGGCCGTTTCAAAGCGCCGTGGACGATGCGTCAACAGCGGCGTTTCTGGCGCGATCCGCCTGCGCTCGCCCGTTGATCGGTGCCAGCATGGATGGCGCATCACGGTCGTCGGAGCGGCGGGTCTTAATCGCGGATCGGTATGGTAAAGTGGCGCACTTTTTCGAGGGGACTGTCACTGTGTGGGAATTGGTCAAATCCGGCGGCTGGATGATGTTGCCGATCATTCTGAGCTCCATCGCGGCCATGGCGATTGTCGCCGAGCGCCTGTGGACCCTGCGCGCCAGTCGCGTCACCCCCGAGCATTTGTTGGGCCAGGTCTGGGTCTGGATCAAGGACAAACAGCTCAATAAAGAAAAACTCAAGGAATTGCGCGCCAACTCGCCGCTAGGGGAAATCCTCGCCGCCGGTCTGGCCAACTCCAAGCATGGTCGCGAGATCATGAAAGAGTGCATTGAAGAGGCCGCCGCCCGCGTCATTCACGAGCTCGAACGCTACGTCAATGCGCTGGGCACCATCGCCGCGATGTCGCCGCTGCTGGGGCTGTTGGGTACGGTGCTGGGCATGATCGACATTTTCAGTGCCTTCACCGGTTCCGGCATGACCACCAACGCCTCGGTATTGGCCGGTGGTATCTCGAAAGCGCTGATCACCACGGCAGCGGGCCTGATGGTCGGTATTCCGGCGGTGTTCTTCCACCGGTTCCTGCAACGCCGCATCGACGAGTTGGTGGTGGGCATGGAGCAGGAAGCGATCAAACTGGTTGAAGTGGTGCAGGGCGACCGTGACGTCGATCTGGCCGAGGGCCGCGCGTGAAATTCCGTCGCAAACCACGGGAAACGATCGACATCAACCTCGCGTCGCTGATCGACGTGGTGTTTATCCTGCTGCTGTTTTTCGTCGTGACCACCACGTTTACCCGCGAAACCCAGTTGCGCGTTGATTTGCCGGAAGCCGTCAGCGGCTCGCCCGCCGAAGATCAGCAGCTCAAGCAGATCGACGTGGCCATCAGCGCTGAGGGCGTATTTTCGGTGAACAATAAGATTCTGCCGAAGAACGATTTGGCGACATTGATGGACGCGATGCAGAAAGAATCCAACGGTGACACCAATATGCCGTTGTCGATCAGTGCTGACGGCAAGACGCAGCACCAATCTGTGATCACCGCCATGGACGCGGCCGGCAAGCTCGGTTTCAGCCATCTGCGCATGACCACTGTCGAGGCGGCGCCCAAATCCTGATGAGCCTGTCCGACCGCTTGCTCGCCGCGTGGTATCAGGGGCACCCGGCCCTGACGCTGCTGCGGCCGCTGGAAACGTTGTATCGCCGCGTGGTGGTCAACAAGCGTCAGCGTTTTCTCGATGGCCAGGGCGAAATTTATCAGCCGCCCGTGCCGTTGATCGTGGTCGGCAACATCACCGTGGGCGGCACCGGCAAAACGCCGATGATCCTCTGGTTGATCGAACACTGTCGGCGCAGTGGTTTGCGCGTCGGCGTGGTCAGCCGTGGTTACGGCGCCAAACCGCCGCAATTGCCATGGCGGGTCGAGGCCGATCAGGCCGCCGACGTTGCTGGCGACGAACCGCTGCTGATCGTCCAGCGCACCGGCGTGCCATTGATGATCGATCCCGATCGCAGCGCCGCCGTCAAAGCCTTGCTCGCCAGTGAACCGCTGGATCTGATTCTCTCCGACGATGGCATGCAGCATTACCGTCTGGCGCGAGACCTGGAGCTGGTGTTGATTGATGCCGCTCGCGGTCTCGGCAACAAGCGCTGCCTGCCGGCGGGGCCGTTGCGTGAGCCGATCGAACGTCTGCAGAGCGTCGACGGCGTATTGTTCAACGGTGCCACTGAAGATCGCGACGACGGTTTCGCTTTTCATCTGCAGCCGACCGCGCTGGTCAATCTGCGCAGTGGCGAGCGCAAGTCGCTCGAGCATTTTGCGCCGGGTCAGAGCGTCCACGCGGTCGCCGGTATCGGCAATCCGCAACGTTTCTTCAATACCCTCGAAGCGCTAGACTGGCGCGCAGTCCCGCATGCGTTTGCCGACCACGCCGAATACAGCGTGCAGGCGTTGAATTTCACACCGTCATTGCCGTTGGTGATGACCGAAAAGGACGCGGTGAAGTGCCGTGCCTTCGCTGCTGCCGACTGGTGGTATCTGGCGGTCGATGCCGTGCCGTCGCCGGCCTTCGTGGCCTGGTTCGACACACAGCTGATGCGCCTGCTGCCCGATCGGCTTTTGCCTTAACTCATTTATCAGGGAAAGTTCATGGACACCAAATTGCTCGACATCCTCGCGTGCCCGATCTGCAAAGGCCCGCTCAAGCTCAGCGCCGACAAGACCGAGCTTATCAGCAAGGGTGCCGGCCTGGCGTACCCGATCCGCGACGGCATTCCGGTGATGCTCGAAAGCGAAGCCCGCACCCTGACCACCGACGAGCGTCTGGATAAATGACCACCGCGTTCACCGTTGTCATCCCGTCGCGTTACGCCTCGACCCGTCTGCCCGGCAAACCGCTGCTGGACATCGCCGGCAAGCCGATGATCCAGCACGTCTGGGAACAGGCGAGCAAAAGCAGCGCGAGCCGCGTGGTCGTTGCGACTGACGATCCGCGCATCGTCGAGGCCTGCAAAGGCTTTGGCGCCGAAGTGGTGCTGACCCGTGAAGATCACAATTCCGGCACTGATCGTCTGGCTGAAGTCGCTGCGAAACTGGGCCTTGAGCCCGATGCGATCGTGGTCAACGTGCAGGGCGACGAGCCGCTGATTCCGCCGAGCGTGATCGATCAGGTCGCTGCCAACCTGGCCGCGCACACCGAAGCGCGCATGGCCACCTTGGCCGAGCCGATCGAAGACGTGGAAACCCTGTTCAATCCGAACGTGGTCAAGGTCGTCAGCGACATCAACGGTCTGGCGCTGACCTTCAGCCGCGCGACTTTGCCATGGGCACGCGATGCCTTCGCCAAAAGCCGCGAGCAACTGCCGGAAGGTGTGCCGTACCGTCGCCATATCGGCATTTATGCCTACCGCGCCGGGTTCCTTCAGGACTTCGTGAGCTGGGGCCCGTGCTGGCTGGAAAATACTGAATCCCTCGAACAACTGCGTGCCTTGTGGCACGGCGTGCGTATTCATGTTGCTGACGCGTTGATCGCGCCGCCGACTGGCGTCGACACTGTCGAAGACCTCGAGCGCGTTCGTCGCCTGCTGGGGGCCTGATGCGCGTTCTGTTTGTGTGCCTTGGCAACATTTGCCGCTCGCCCACGGCTGAAGGCGTGTTGCGCCACAAGTTGCGCGCCGCAGGGCTGGCGGATCAGGTTGAAGTGGCCTCCGCCGGCACCGGTGACTGGCACGTCGGCAATCCGCCGGACAAACGTAGCCAGGCCGCTGCCAAAGTGCGCGGTTATGACTTGTCGGCGCAACGCGCGCAGCAAGTCAGCCGCGCCGATTTCGCCAGTTACGATCTGATTCTGGCGATGGACAACAGCAACCTGCGCAACCTCAAGGCCCTGCAACCGTCCACCGGCCGCGCTGAACTGGATCTGTTCCTGCGCCGTTATGCCGGGCTCGTCGATGAGGTGCCGGATCCGTATTACGACGGCGATCAAGGGTTCGAGCAGGTGCTGGATCTGATTGAAGCGGCTTGTGACCAATTGTTGATCGAAGTGAAGGGCCGGTTATGAGTTTGCAGGTGCAACCGCAGGTTTCCCTGAAACCGTTCAACAGTTTTGGCGTCGACGTTCGCGCGCAACTGTTCGCCGAAGCCCATAGCGATGGCGATGTTCGTGAAGCGCTGGCCTATGCCGTTGCTCATGATGTGCCGCTGCTGGTGATCGGCGGTGGCAGCAATTTGCTGCTCACGGCAGATATTCCGGCGCTGGTGCTGCGCATGGCTACACGCGGGATTCGTGTGATCAGCGATGACGGCAACCGTGTGGTGATCGAGGCGGAAGCGGGCGAACCGTGGCATCCGTTCGTGCAGCACACGCTGGCGCTAGGATTTTCCGGACTGGAAAACCTCAGCCTGATTCCTGGCACCGTAGGTGCTGCGCCGATGCAGAACATTGGCGCTTACGGTGTCGAGATCAAGGATGTCTTTGCCGGGCTCACCGCGCTGGATCGTCAGACCGGCGAGCTGCGCGATTTCACCCTGGAAGAGTGCAACTTCGCCTACCGCGACAGCCTGTTCAAACAGCAGCCGGGGCGATGGTTGATTCTGCGTGTGCGTTTCAAACTGGATCGCGTCGCCCATCTGCATCTGGAATACGGCCCCGTACGTCAGCGCCTGACCGAGCAGGGCATCGAACAACCGACGCCGACCGACGTCAGCCGCGCGATTTGCAGCATCCGCAGCGAAAAACTGCCGGATCCAGCGGTGCTCGGCAATGCCGGCAGTTTCTTCAAGAACCCGCTGGTGTCGGCGGCCATCGTCGCGCAGATCAAAGCGCAGCACCCGGATGTGGTGGCTTATGCGCAGCCGGACGGGCAGATGAAGCTGGCAGCCGGTTGGCTGATTGAACGCGCCGGTTGGAAGGGTTTCCGTGAAGCCGATGCCGGCGTGCACAAATTGCAGGCGCTGGTGCTGGTCAATTACGGCGCGGCGACCGGCCTGCAACTGCTCGATCTGGCGCAACGTATTCAGAAAGACATTGCCGAACGTTTCAATGTCGACCTGGAAATGGAGCCCAATCGGTATTGAAGCAGCGGCGAGCTTCAAGCTTCTAGCGGCAAGCTACAATCTTGAGCGTGAGCCAGCTACTGCTTTTACTTGCAGCTTGTAGCTAAAAACTCGCCACTGAAAAGCCCTGTCTCAGCAGGGCTTTTTCGTTAATGTTGGGTTAACTTAGCGAGCTAACGATAACCGTCATTTGCTCCACCAAAGGCCCGGTGCAGACCTTCGCGTCGACACAAGAGAGCCTCATTAGCCTGAGTCGATCTGCGTGAACCACCGCCGATGCAACGGCGGCAGATTGCTCGACCCCATAACCACCAAAAATATGCGGGCGTGCCCATGATTACCCTGAAACTCAATGGCCAGGATCATTCTCTCGACGTCACGGAGGACATGCCGCTGCTTTGGGCGATCCGCGACGTTGCCGGTTACAACGGCACCAAATTCGGCTGCGGCATGGGCCTGTGTGGCGCGTGCACCATTCATATCGATGGCTTGCCGGCGCGCAGTTGCATCACGCCGATCGGCTCGGTGATCGGGCAGAACGTCACCACCATCGACAATCTGCATGCCGATCCGGTCGGGCAAGTCGTCCAGCAAGCCTGGCTCGATACGGCGGTCGCGCAGTGCGGTTTCTGTCAGGGCGGGCAAATCATGTCGGCCACCGCGCTGCTTAAAACCAATCCAAACCCGAGCGACGAGCAGATCGAAGAAGCCATGGTCGGCAACATCTGCCGCTGCGGCACTTATAACCGCATCAAAACCGCGATCCGCCAAGCCTCCACGCATTTGAAGGAGGCGAAAGCATGAGCCGCCTTCCGAACGATTTCGCCCTGAGCAATCTCAGTCGCCGCGGTTTCCTCAAAGGCGTCGGCGCGACGGGCGCGTTGGTGCTGGCCGCGAGTTGGGGTTGGCAGGATGCGCTGGCCGACGAGAAAGAAAAGAAATTCGGCGCCGACGGTATGCCCAACGGCTGGATCGATGACCCGAAAGTCTACGTGAGCATTGCCGCTGACGGCACGGTCACCGTGGTCTGCAACCGTTCGGAGATGGGGCAGGGCGTGCGCACCAGTCTGACCATGGTCGTCGCCGATGAACTGGACGCCGATTGGGCCAAGGTCAAAGTGCAGCAGGCGCCGGGCGATGAAGTGCGCTTCGGTAATCAGGACACCGACGGTTCGCGCAGCATGCGTCACTGGTACGAGCCGATGCGGCGTTGCGGTGCTGCAGCGCGGACGATGCTTGAACAAGCGGCGGCCACGCAGTGGAAAGTGCCGGTCGGCGAATGCCACGCGCAGTTGCACAAAGTCATTCACAAGCCGTCTGGCCGTGAGCTGGGTTATGGCGAACTGGCCGCCGCCGCGAGTGCGTTGGCGGTGCCAGCGCGTGACAGCCTGCGCCTCAAGCAACCGTCGGAGTTTCGCTACATCGGCAAGGAAGGCACCAAAGCCATCGACGGTGCCGATATCGTCAACGGCCGCGCGGTATACGGTGCCGACGTGCATTTCGACGGCATGGTTTACGCGACCATCGCCCGTCCGGCGGTGTATGGCGGCAAGGTCAAATCGCTGGATGACAGCGCTGCACTGAAAGTCCCCGGTGTGCTTAAAGTGATTCAGATTGAAGGCCGTCCACTGCCTTCGGAATTTCAACCACTGGGTGGCGTGGCGGTGGTGGCCAGCAATACCTGGGCTGCAATCAAGGGCCGCGAGGCGCTCAAAATCGAATGGGATGACGGCCCCAACGCCAGTTACGACTCGATCGCCTATCGCAAGGAGCTGGAAGCCGCCTCGCTGAAACCCGGCAAAGTGGTACGCAATACCGGCGATATCGACAAAGCATTGAGCGGCGCTGCCAGCACCCTCGAAGCTTCGTATTATTTGCCGCATCTTGCGCAGGCACCGATGGAGCCAATGGTGGCCATCGCCCGCTACAAGGACGGTGTCTGTGAAGCCTGGGCACCGAGCCAGGCGCCGCAAGTCACCCGCGAGCGTATTGCCGAGCGTCTCGGTCTGCTGTTCGACAACGTCACCTTTAATGTCACGCTGCTCGGCGGCGGTTTCGGGCGCAAGTCGAAACCGGACTTCGTCGTTGAAGCGGCGATTCTCGCCAAAGAATTTCCCGGCAAAGCCGTGCGGGTGCAGTGGACGCGTGAAGATGACATCCACAACTCGTACTTCCACACCGTGTCCGCCGAATATTTGAAAGCAGGCATCGGCAAGGACGGCATGCCGTCCGGCTGGTTGCATCGCACCGTGGCACCGAGCATCACCGCGCTGTTCGCGCCGGGCATGAACCACGAAGCGGCGTTCGAGCTGGGCATGGGTTTCACCAACATGGCCTACGCCATTCCCAACGTACGCCTGGAAAATCCTGAAGCCACCGTGCACACACGGGTCGGCTGGTATCGCTCGGTGTCGAACATTCCTCATGGTTTCGCCATCCAGAGTTTCGTCGATGAGCTGGCGCACAAGGCCGGTGAGGATCCGCTCAAGTACCAGATCAAACTGCTCGGCCCGGATCGGCAGATCGACCCGCGCACCTTGAGCGAAGAGTGGAACTACGGCGAATCCCCCGAGCGTTATCCGATCGATACCGGGCGCATGCGCACCGTGCTGGAAACCGCTGCCAAAGCCGCCGGTTGGGGGCGTAAATTACCCAAGGGCCGTGGCTTGGGGCTGGCGGTGCATTACAGCTTCGTCACCTATGTGGCGGCGGTGATCGAAGTCGAGGTTAAAGACGATGGCACGCTGATCGTGCACAAAGCTGACATCGCCGTGGATTGCGGGCCGCAGATCAACCCTGAGCGGATTCGCTCGCAGTTCGAAGGCGCCTGCGTCATGGGCCTGGGTAACGCGGTGCTGGGTGAAATCAGCTTCAAGGACGGCAAGGTTCAGCAGGACAACTTCCATATGTACGAAGTGGCGCGCATGTCGCTGGCGCCGAAGGAGGTCGCAGTGCATCTGGTGACGCCGCCGGGCGACGTGCCGTTGGGCGGTGTCGGCGAACCGGGTGTGCCGCCGATTGCGCCGGCGCTGTGCAATGCGATTTTTGCTGCCACGGGCAAGCGCATTCGTAACTTGCCCGTGCGTTATCAACTGCAGGATTGGCAGAAGGCGGACGCCTGATGGACAGTGTCGACCTCAATGTTCTGCGCAGCGTGCTCGAATGGCGCCGCGCCGGGCAGCGGGTGGTGTTGTTTAGCGTGGTGCAAACCTGGGGCACCGCGCCTCGGGCGCCCGGTGCGATGCTCGCCCTGCGCGAGGACGGCGTGGTGATCGGTTCGGTGTCGGGCGGCTGCGTTGAGGATGACTTGATCGCCCGCCTGCACGACGGGCGGATTGCCAGCGACGGGCCGCCGGTGCAACTGATCACGTATGGCGTCACTCGGGAGGAGGCGGCGCGGTTTGGCTTGCCCTGCGGAGGTACGCTGCGCCTGACCGAAGAGCAGGTTGGCGATCCGCAGTGGGTCGCCGAGCTGCTCGCGCGTTGTGAAGCCCACGAAATCGTCGCCCGCGAACTGAATATCGAAACCGGTGAAGTGGTTTTGACAGCGGCGAGCAAAACCGATGCTCTGGAGTTCGACGGCAAGCTTCTGCGCGCGATTTACGGCCCGCGCTGGCGCTTGCTGTTGATCGGTGCCGGGCAATTGTCACGCTACGTGGCGGACATGGCGCGGTTGCTGGATTTCGAAGTGCTGATCTGCGATCCGCGCACTGAGTTCGTTTATGGCTGGGAAGAGCAGCACGGTCGCTTCGTTAAGGGTATGCCGGACGAGGCGGTGTTGAACATTCAGACCGATGAGCGCACGGCGATTGTCGCGTTGACCCACGATCCGCGTCTGGATGACATGGCATTGCTGACTGCACTGGATTCGCCGGCGTTTTACGTCGGCGCACTCGGCTCGCGGGTCAATAGTTTGAAGCGCCGCGAGAATCTGGCTCAGCTAGGCTTGTCGGTAGAGGCGATTGCTCGATTGCATGGGCCGATCGGTCTGCACATTGGCAGTCATTCGCCGGCGGAGATTGCCTTGTCTTTGCTCGCAGAGATCGTCGCGATCAAAAACGGCGTTGAGTTGAAGCAGAAGAAACCCGTGGAGGGCGCATGAGCCGAACCATTGGCGTGATTGTGTTGGCCGCAGGCGAGGGCAGTCGCTTTCGCAAAGTGGCGGGTGCGGACAAGGATAAGTTGCTCGCTGATTGCACCGGTCGCGATGGCGCGGTGCGCTCGGTGATCGAGCAGGTGCTGGTGAATCTGCCGGCGAGCCTCGACAAACGTGTACTGGTCACGACGGAAGAACGACCGCAAGCGATGCGTATGGCTCAGGCGTATGGCTGTGAAGTTGTGACGATTGGCACGACCGGCATGGGCGACAGCATTGCGGCGGGAATCGCGACGTGCCCGCAAGCGGATGGCTGGCTGATTGTGCTGGGGGATATGCCGTTTATCTTGCCCTCGAGTATTGAGCGGGTTGTTGCGGCGATGGCTGATGATGCGGTGAGCGTGCCGGTGCAGGACGGTGAGTTTGGGCATCCGGTGGGATTTGGCCGGTCGTTTGGTGCGGGGTTGCTGGCGTTGAGTGGTGATCGTGGGGCTCGGCCTTTGTTCAAGCAGGGCAGGGTGGTTGAGGTGGTGGTGGATGATCCCGGGGTTTTGTGGGATATCGATGTGCCGGAGGCTTTGGTTTTTAAATAACAGCAAGATCAAAAGATCGCAGCCTTCGGCAGCTCCTACAGGGGAACGCATTTCAAATTGTAGGAGCTGCCGAAGGCTGCGATCTCTTGATCTTTTAAATGGCATAAAAAAAGCCCCGCCAGGTTTTCACCGGGCGGGGCTTTTTTACAGCTTCAGGAATCAGACGAGGGGTTTAGGCTCGTGTTCTTTTTCCTGGGCTTCTTCGTGGTGCTCTGCTGCGTCTTGAACGGAGCGAGGCGCTTCAGCGATGACCGCTTCAACTACCGCTTGTTCAGCGACGACTTCTGCAACCGGAGCAGCAGCGGCAGCCTGTTCGGCTTCCTTCTGCAGGCGCTCTTCTTCACGCTTGCGACGACGCACTTCACGAGGATCGTTCGGTGCGCGACCGTTTGCAGCCAGAGCGCTGACCGGAGCCACTTCAGCCACCGGAGCAGGAGCTTCGACAACTACCGGCGCTTCGACGACTGGAGCTGGTTCAGCAACAACCACTGGCTCGGCAGCTTTGGTCTCTTCAACCACTGGAGCTTCGGCAACAGGCGCTTCGTATGCTGGTGCTTCGAACACTGGCGTCTCAACAACCGGCGTTTCAACCACTGGCGCTGGCGTTTCAGCGACAACCGGCTCGGCTACCCAGTTGAAAGCGGTCTGCTCTTCGCGAACTTCACGTACGGTTTCGGTCACGGTTTCAGCGACGGTTTCAACCACCGGCTCAGCAACCACAACTGGAGCCGGCTCTACCTGAGGCAGCGTTTCCTGAACCGGAGCCACTTCGACTTCCGGAGCAGCAACCACTTCTACTGGAGTGGTCGCTTCAACAACCGGCGCTTCCACTGGAGCAGTTTCCTGAACAGCAGCGGTGGCGCGTTCGGCTTGCTCAAAGGCTTGGGCTTCGGCCGGAGCGCTGATCACGGTGCTGGCAACGGCTGCGGTAACAGCCAGGCCGGCGGCCAGATCGGCAGTGCTTGGCTCTTCAGCGTTTTCGCCGGCTTCGGATTCTTCCGAACCTTCGATCACGTTGCCGTTGGCATCACGCTGACGCTCACGACGGTTGCTGCGACGACGCTGACCGCGCGAACGACGACGTGGGCGATCGCCTTCGGCGCTCTCCGAACCGTCTTCCGGCAGTTGCTCTTCGTTGGTGTTCACTTCTTCTTCAGCGACGGCAGCAGCGGCCTGTTCGGCGCGCGGTTGACGCTCTTCACGCGGCGGACGCGGTGCGCGCTCTTCGCGTGGCTGACGAACCGGACGCTCTTCAGCAGCCACCTCGGTGGTCACGGCAGGGGCGGCGTCGAGTGGCTCGCGCAGTTCACGTACACGTTCTTCACGCTCGCCACGTGGCTTGCGATCTTCACGCGGAGCGCGCGGAGCACGTTCTTCACGCGGCGCACGTGGCGCGCGTTCTTCACGGGCGGCTGGCGCTGCTTCGGTACGGGCTTCACGCGGCTCGCGAACTTCGCGGGCTTCACGAGGCTGACGCTCTTCACGCGGCTCACGTGGGGCGCGTTCTTCACGCGGTGCACGCTCTTCGCGCGGTTTGCGTTCTTCATCGCGGCGACCATTACGGTTGCGGCTCTGTTGACGACCGTTGCGACGCTCTTCGTTACGGGCCGGACGCTCGGCAGCCGGTTTTTCAACCACGGCCGGAGCAACTGGCTCTTCTTTGGTAGCGAACAGGCTGACCAGCGACTTCACCAGACCTTTGAACAGGCTTGGTTCTGGCGCGGCAACCGGAGCCGGCGCGGCGGCAGCAGCAGGTGCGGCCACTTCGGTCGGCACCGGAGCGTTGGCGCGAGCCGGTGCAGTTTTGACCGCGGCTTCCTGGCGAACCAGGGTGCGGGTCGCGGCGGCTGGCTGAACTTCTTCAACTTCAGCAGCGGCGGCAGCGATTTCGTAGCTGGACTGGTTGGTCGCGGCTTCCGGGCTGTCGTCACGCAGGCGCTGAACTTCGAAGTGCGGCGTTTCGAGGTGATCGTTCGGCAGAATGACGATGCGAGCACGGGTGCGCAGTTCGATCTTGGTGATCGAGTTGCGTTTTTCGTTGAGCAGGAACGCGGCCACCGGGATCGGCACTTGTGCGCGAACTTCGGCGGTGCGGTCTTTCAGGGCTTCTTCTTCGATCAGGCGCAGGATCGCCAGCGACAGCGATTCAACGTCACGAATGATGCCGGTGCCGTTGCAACGCGGGCAGACGATGCCGCTGCTTTCGCCCAGCGATGGACGCAGGCGCTGACGCGACATTTCCAGCAGGCCGAAGCGCGAGATGCGGCCGATCTGCACGCGAGCGCGGTCGGCTTCCAGGCATTCGCGGACTTTCTCTTCCACGGCGCGCTGGTTCTTGGCAGGGGTCATGTCGATGAAGTCGATGACGATCAGGCCGCCGATGTCGCGCAGGCGCAACTGACGGGCGATTTCTTCGGCGGCTTCAAGGTTGGTCTGCAGAGCGGTTTCTTCGATGTCGCTGCCTTTGGTGGCGCGCGCCGAGTTGATGTCGATGGACACCAGGGCTTCGGTCGGATCGATAACGATGGAGCCGCCGGAAGGCAGTTCAACGACGCGCTGGAAAGCGGTCTCGATCTGGCTTTCGATCTGGAAACGGTTGAACAGCGGCACGCTGTCTTCGTACAGCTTGATCTTGCTGGCGTACTGCGGCATCACCTGGCGGATGAAGGTCAGGGCTTCGTCCTGGGCTTCAACGCTGTCGATCAGCACTTCGCCGATGTCCTGGCGCAGGTAATCGCGGATGGCGCGGATGATCACGTTGCTTTCCTGATAGATCAGGAATGGCGCGGAGCGATCCAGCGAGGCTTCTTTAATAGCGGTCCACAGTTGCAGCAGGTAATCGAGATCCCACTGCATTTCTTCGCTGCTGCGGCCAAGGCCGGCAGTGCGCACGATCAGACCCATGTCGGCCGGTGCAACCAGACCGTTCAGCGCTTCACGCAGTTCGTTGCGCTCTTCGCCTTCGATGCGGCGGGAGATACCGCCGGCACGCGGGTTGTTCGGCATCAGCACGAGGTAACGACCGGCCAGGCTGATGAAGGTGGTCAGGGCTGCGCCCTTGTTGCCACGTTCTTCTTTTTCGACCTGAACGATAACTTCCTGGCCTTCGCTCAGGACGTCCTTGATGTTGACGCGGCCTTCGGGGGCTTTCTTGAAGTATTCGCGGGAGATTTCTTTGAGGGGCAGGAAGCCATGGCGCTCAGAGCCAAAATCGACAAAGGCAGCCTCAAGGCTTGGTTCGATGCGAGTGATACGGCCTTTATAAATGTTGGCCTTCTTCTGCTCGCGTGCACCGGATTCGATGTCCAGGTCGTAGAGGCGTTGGCCATCTACCAGTGCAACACGCAACTCTTCGGGTTGAGTTGCGTTAATCAGCATTCTTTTCATGTAGTACCGTCGGTTTCCGGGCTGCCGGAAACGGCGTTCGGCACACACGACTTCTCACGGTCGGTGTCAGGTGCGTCGGGAGTGGTTGGCCATTCCCGTGTCCAGCGATATGCGGCCAATTGGGCCGATATAGCGACGTACGCGTCCTGCTTGCTGTGGCTACTTAAGCACTCAGTCAGGAGGAGGAATCAACCGTGGCTGTGGACGAGATGAAGCGTCTTGATAAAGCCTAATGCTACACAGTCCAGCGGTTGTGCATCTCCACCCTACACGTATCCCTGATAATTCGGGTGCTGCCGCGCGCAGAATCCGCAGCGGGTTGGCATTTACCGTGAGCTCCGAAAGGGGAGGTCACGCATCATGGCTAATCAGGCGGTGTTTCCGAAGCTTTCGCTCGGGGTCATCTGCGGTTGACTGCACTTTGTGAACTGGCCGTGAATATCTGCCTGTCAGGCGAGTAAAAACTCTGCTCGACGGTGTAATTCAGGCCTCATGTCACCTGCGCTTGTTACAACTGCAAACTCCACCGTTACGTAGCAAAAGCCCCGTAGGACGGCCTCGCGTCCTGGTGAATTGCGATGGTCAGGGCCGGTTTTTGACCGTGGTGCCGCTGTCCAGGCCGCTTTTGGCGGCGTTCGCGACTATAGCAGCAATGATTAAGTGCTTCAATTCCATAAAAATTGTTATCATCCGCGGCATGACAACTACTGCCCCTTCGACTCCAGGCGTTCAATTGCTTGAAGTCTCGCCGGAGTATGCCGGCCAACGAATCGACAATTTCCTTCTCGCCCGGCTCAAAGGCGTGCCCAAGACCTTGATTTACCGCATTTTGCGCAAAGGCGAAGTGCGCGTGAACAAAGGTCGGATCAAGCCCGAATACAAGCTGCAGGCCGGTGATATCGTGCGCGTGCCGCCCGTTCGCGTGCCTGAGCGCGACGAACCGGTGCCATTGGCCCAGGGTCTGTTGCAGCGCCTGGAAGCCTCGATTGTCTTCGAAGACAAAGCCCTGATCGTGATCAACAAGCCCGCCGGCATTGCGGTTCACGGCGGCAGTGGCTTGAATTTCGGTGTGATCGAAGCCTTTCGTCAGTTGCGCCCGGATACCAAAGAGCTGGAGCTGGTTCACCGTCTCGACCGTGACACCTCCGGCCTGCTGATGATCGCCAAAAAGCGCAGCATGTTGCGTCACCTCCACGAGCAATTGCGCGGCGATGGCGTCGACAAGCGCTACATGGCGCTGGTGCGCGGCAACTGGGCAACCTCGATCAAGAAAGTCAGCGCGCCATTGCTCAAGAGCAATCTGCGTTCTGGCGAGCGCATGGTCGAAGTCAACGAAGAAGGCAAAGAGGCCCTGACGATGTTCAAGGTGCTGCGCCGCTTCGGTGATTTCGCCACCATGGTCGAAGCCAAACCGGTTACCGGTCGCACCCACCAGATTCGCGTGCACACCTTGCATGCTGGCCATTGCATTGCTGGCGACAGCAAGTACGGCGATGAGGATTTCACCAAGGAAATCCGCGATCTGGGCGGCAAGCGTCTGTTTCTGCACGCTTACATGCTGACCGTGCCGCTGCCGGATGGCGGCAAGCTGACCTTGCAGGCACCGGTCGATGAAATGTGGGCCAAGACCGTGGAGCGATTGAGTGCGCCCATCTGATTACAAGCTGCTGATTTTTGATTGGGACGGCACGCTGGCCGATTCCATCCATCGGATCGTCGAGGCGATGCACTCGGCATCCGGGCGTTCCGGTTTCGAGTTGCGTGATGATTTCGCCGTCAAAGGCATCATCGGCCTGGGCCTGCCTGAGGCGATCCGCACCTTGTATCCCGAGATCAGCGACGCTGAAATGACCTTGTTTCGCGAGTATTACGCTGATCACTACATCGCCGCCGAAGCCGTGCCTTCGCCGTTGTTCGAAGGGGTGGTCGAGTCGATGGCGTCGTTCCGCGAGCAGGGTTATCACCTGGCCGTGGCCACCGGCAAGAATCGCCGGGGTCTGGATCGAGTGCTCAAGGCCAATGGCTGGGAAGATTATTTCGATATCACCCGCGCTGCCGATGAAACTGCGAGCAAGCCGCACCCTCTGATGCTGGAGCAGATCCTTGCTCATTGCGGCGTGCGCGCCGAGCAGGCGCTGATGGTTGGTGATTCGTCCTTCGATCTGCTGATGGCGCGTAACGCGGGGATGGATTCGGTGGCGGTCAGTTATGGCGCGCAATCGATCGAATCGCTGCAGCAGTTCGAGCCGCGCCTGTCGATCGACCGTTTTTCCGAATTGCATGCCTGGCTGGCGCAGCAGGCTTAATACGTTTTTGCTAGGGTGGATGGCATGACCGACGAATGGAAAGCACCGGCCAAGGCAGATGCCGACGGCGGTGACGAGAAAAGCTGGAAGCTGCTGGAGAAGACTCTCCTGGCCGGCGTGCAAGAGCAGCGCCGTTCGCGGCGCTGGGGGATCTTCTTCAAGCTGCTGACGTTTGTTTATCTGTTTATTGCGCTGATCCTGTTCACGCCGCTGATGGACATGGAAAAGAGCGCCACCCGTAGCGATAACTACACCGCGTTGATCGATGTCATCGGGGTGATTGCCGATAAAGAGCCGGCCAGCGCCGATAATATTGTCGGCAGTCTGCGCGCTGCGTTTGAGGACAAGAAGGTCAAAGGTGTCGTCCTGCGCATCAACAGCCCGGGCGGCAGTCCGGTGCAGTCAGGTTATGTGTATGACGAGATCAAGCGCCTGCGCGGCCTGCACCCGGATATCAAGGTGTATGCCGTGATTTCCGATCTGGGTGCTTCCGGTGCTTATTACATCGCCAGCGCGGCGGATCAGATTTATGCCGACAAGGCGAGTCTGGTCGGTTCGATCGGTGTGACGGCGGCCGGTTACGGTTTTGTCGGCACCATGGAGAAGCTTGGCGTTGAGCGTCGCACGTACACTTCGGGCGAGCACAAGTCCTTCCTCGATCCGTTCCAGCCGCAGAAGCCGGATGAAACGGCGTTCTGGCAGACGGTGCTGGATACCACGCACAAACAGTTCATCAATAGCGTCAAGCAGGGTCGTGGTGATCGTCTGAAGGACAAAGAGCATCCGGAGCTGTTCTCCGGGCTGGTCTGGTCGGGCGAACAGGCGCTGCCGTTAGGTTTGATCGATGGGCTGGGCAATGCCAGTTCGGTTGCGCGTGACGTGATTGGCGAGAAAGAACTGGTGGATTTCACCGTTCAGGAATCGCCGTTCGACCGCTTCTCGAAGAAGCTCGGTGCCAGCGTGGCTGAGCAGTTGGCGATGTGGATGGGTTTCCACGGGCCTTCGTTGCGTTAATTCGTTGTAAAGATCAAAAGATCGCAGCCTGCGGCAGCTCCTACACGTTTCATGTCCAATCGCATTTTTGTGATGACATGAATCCTGTAGGAGCTGCCGAAGGCTGCGATCTTTTGCTTTTAAGGAATCTGCACGCCTTCCACCAACAGCATGTCAATCAGCCGAATCAATGGCAGGCCGATCAGGCTGGTCGCGTCCGGCCCTTCAGTAGACTGAAACAAGCTCACCCCCAAACCTTCAGCCTTGAAGCTGCCAGCGCAGTCATAAGGCTGCTCAGTGCGCAGATAGCGCTCAATGCGCGCCTGATCGAGCTGGCGCATGTGTACGGTAAACGGCACGCAGTCGACCTGGCATTCGCCGGTCTGGCTGTTGAGCAGCGCCAGGCCGGTCAGGAAGGTCACACTGGCGCCGCTGGCGGCCATCAGTTGCTCGCGGGCCTTCTCGAAGGTGTGCGGCTTGCCGATGATCTGCTCACCGAGTACGGCAACCTGGTCAGAGCCGATGATCAAGTGCGCAGGATGACTGTCGGCCAGTGCCCGGGCTTTTTGTTCGGCGAGGCGTTTGACCAGTTCGATGGCTGGCTCGCCCGGACGATGACTTTCATCGATATCCGGAGAGGAGCAGACGAACGGCACGTGCAGTCTGGCGAGCAATTCGCGACGATATGTCGAGCTTGAAGCGAGTAATAAAGGCAGCATTCGTGTCTCCTGAGGCAGGTGCGAATTCTAGCGGAGGCGTGCAAGTGACGGACAGGGAACAATTTCCTTTGACATGGGTGGGTGCATCCCTATAATGCTGCGCCTATGTTGAATGACCCGATTCCACCTCACGTTGACCCGCGCAAATTGGCTGATCGTGGCACCACCCTTCAAGGTGAATTGCTGCTAGGCGATTTGAAGAGACTCTGCGACCCGCTTTCCGACGATGTCGGTACGGTGCAGGCGAAATTCATTTTTGAACGAGATGAACGTAAATCTGTGGTGATCCACAGCTTTATCGACACCGAGGTCAAAATGGTTTGCCAGCGTTGTCTTGAGCTGGTCACCCTGCCGATCCACAGCGAATGCAGTTATGCTGTGGTGAAAGAGGGTGCGAATACCCAGTCGTTGCCGAAAGGTTATGACGTGCTGGAACTGGGCGAAGATCCATTGGATCTGCAGTCACTGATCGAGGAGGAGCTTCTGCTCGCCTTGCCCATTGTGCCTGCTCATCATCCGGAAGAATGCCAGCAGCCGGCGGGTCTCGATGAGCCCGAACCGAGCGAGGACGAGTCAACGCGGTCCAACCCGTTCAGTGTATTGGCGCAGTTAAAGCGTGACCCAAACGTTTAGGAGTTAATCAATTATGGCTGTTCAGCAGAACAAAAAATCCCGCTCTGCCCGTGACATGCGCCGTTCGCACGACGCTCTCGAGGCTAGCACCCTGTCTGTAGAAAAAACCACTGGTGAAGTTCACCTGCGTCACCACGTATCGCCAGAAGGCGTATACCGTGGCCGTAAAGTGATCGACAAGGGCGCTGACGAGTAATCACTTGTCCGCTCAAGTCATCGCGATTGACGCAATGGGCGGGGACTTCGGTCCCCGCAGCATTGTTCAGGCCAGCCTTGCTTGCCTTTCTGCTACGCCCTCGCTGCACCTGACCCTCGTCGGTCAACCCTCCCTTCTTGAAGAATTGATCCACGGCCAATCGGCTGCCGATCGCGCGCGCCTGACGATTGTGGGTGCCAGCGAAGTCATCACAATGGACGAAAAACCGACTCAAGCCCTGCGTGGCAAGCCGGACTCGTCGATGCGTGTCGCCCTGGAGCTGGTGCGTGATGGCAAGGCGCAAGCCTGTGTCAGTGCCGGCAATACCGGTGCGTTGATGGCGCTGTCGCGATTTGTGCTGAAGACGCTGCCGGGTATTGATCGTCCGGCGATGGTGGCGGCGATTCCGACGCAGAAGGGTTTTTGCCAGTTGCTCGATCTCGGCGCCAATGTCGATTGCAGTGCCGAGCATCTGCTGCAATTTGCGGTAATGGGTTCGGTGGCGGCGCAGACGCTGGGGATCAATCGTCCGCGTGTGGCGCTGCTGAATATCGGCACTGAAGACATCAAGGGTAACCAGCAGGTCAAACTGGCGGCGACGTTGTTGCAGGCTGCTCGTGGCATCAATTACATCGGCTTCATCGAAGGCGACGGGTTGTATCGCGGTGAGGCGGATGTGGTGGTGTGCGACGGTTTCGTCGGCAATATTCTGCTCAAATCCAGCGAAGGCCTGGCGACGATGATCGCTGCGCGCATCGAGGCGCTGTTCAAAAAGAATCTGGCGTCCCGTGCGGTGGGTGCGTTGGCGTTGCCATTGATGAAGCGTTTGCAGGCGGATCTGGCGCCGGCGCGACACAATGGCGCAAGCTTTCTCGGCTTGCAGGGCATCGTCGTGAAAAGTCACGGTTCGGCCGGTGTTCAGGGCTTCCAGAGTGCGATCCAGCGTGCGCTGATCGAGATTCAAGAGAACTTACCCGAGCGTCTCCACGGTCGTCTGGAGGATTTGTTGTCTTAGGCGTTTTCGTCGGACAATGCTTAAATGTGACCGCCCGGTTCAAAGGGCCATCCAACTGTCAGTTTCTTGCGTCCCCAAGCGGGGCGTCATTTTCCGACGACAAGATCATTAGGGGCTTGTTACATGTCTGCTTCCCTCGCATTCGTCTTTCCAGGACAGGGTTCGCAGTCCCTCGGCATGCTGGCCGAGCTGGGCGCGCAATACCCGCTGATCCTCGAAACATTCCAAGAAGCCTCCGCTGCTCTGGGCTATGACCTGTGGGCACTGACCCAGCAGGGCCCGGAAGAGCTGCTCAATCAAACCGATAAAACCCAACCGGCCATTCTGACCGCTTCGATCGCCCTGTGGCGTCTGTGGCTGGCAGAAGGTGGCGCGCGTCCGGCCTTTGTTGCCGGTCACAGCCTGGGCGAATACAGCGCGCTGGTTGCCGCTGGCAGCCTGACGCTGGCGGACGCGGTGAAGCTCGTTGAGCGCCGTGGCCAACTGATGCAGGAAGCGGTTCCGGCCGGGCAGGGTGGCATGGCCGCCATCCTCGGTCTGGAAGACGCTGACGTGCTGGCAGCCTGCGCCGAAGCTGCGCAAGGTGAAGTGGTCAGCGCCGTCAACTTCAACTCGCCTGGCCAAGTCGTTATCGCCGGTGCCAAGGCTGCCGTTGAGCGCGCCATCGAAGGCTGCAAGGCCCGTGGTGCCAAGCGCGCGATGCCGCTGCCGGTAAGCGTGCCGTCGCACTGCGAATTGATGCGTCCGGCCGCCGAGCGCTTTGCCGAATCCATCGCCGCTATTAACTGGCAGGCGCCGCAGATTCCGGTGGTACAGAACGTCAGCGCGCAAGTGCCGGCTGATCTGGAAACCCTCAAGCGTGATCTGCTCGAACAACTCTACAAGCCAGTCCGTTGGGTTGAATCGGTACAGATGCTGGCAGCCAAGGGCGCGACCAATCTGGTCGAATGTGGCCCGGGCAAAGTCCTCGCCGGTCTGAACAAACGTTGCGCTGAAGGCGTGGCGACTTCCAACCTCAATACCCCAGACGCTTTCGCTGCCGCTCGCGCAGCGCAAGCCTGAATCAGGAGAAACTTGCATGAGTCTGCAAGGTAAAGTTGCACTGGTCACCGGTGCAAGCCGTGGCATCGGCCAGGCCATCGCGCTGGAACTGGGTCGTCAGGGCGCCATCGTTATTGGCACCGCGACCTCGGCTTCGGGTGCTGAGCGCATTGCTGCAACCCTGAAGGAAAATGGTATTCAGGGCACTGGCCTTGAGCTGAACGTGACCAGCGATGAATCGGTCAGCGCAGTGCTGGCGAGCATTCAGGAGCAGTTCGGTGCGCCAGTGGCGATACTGGTGAATAATGCCGGCATCACCCGCGATAACCTGATGATGCGCATGAAAGACGATGAGTGGTACGACGTGATCGATACCAACCTGAACAGTCTATTCCGCCTGTCCAAGGGCGTTCTGCGCGGCATGACCAAGGCGCGCTGGGGTCGAATTATCAGTATTGGCTCGGTAGTGGGTGCCATGGGCAACGCTGGCCAAGTAAACTATGCAGCCGCCAAGGCCGGTCTGGAAGGTTTCAGTCGTGCCATGGCGCGTGAAGTCGGTTCGCGTTCGATTACGGTCAACTCGGTAACCCCAGGGTTTATCGACACCGATATGACCCGCGAACTGCCTGAAGCACAGCGTGAAGCCTTGCAGACGCAGATTCCGCTGGGTCGTCTGGGACAAGCTCAAGAGATCGCGTCTGTGGTCGCTTTTCTTGCATCCGACGGTGCGGCATACGTCACTGGGGCTACAATCCCGGTGAACGGTGGGATGTACATGTAAGTAAAATGTGACGGATTGCTTCAAAAAAATGTCATACGAGCTGTCTAAAATCCGTTATAAAGCTGCAATCTATTTATAGGCAGAGGGCCACCGGGTTTGAGGAGTGAAGCTTTCAGTTGAAAAGCTGAAAAGTCTTTCTATACACTTACCCACTGGCCAGCTGCCTGAATTTGTCCATTAGGAGTGAAAACAAGGTATGAGCACCATCGAAGAGCGCGTCAAGAAAATCGTTGCCGAGCAACTGGGTGTTAAAGAAGAAGAAGTGGTTAACACCGCTTCCTTCGTAGAAGACCTGGGTGCCGACTCCCTTGACACCGTTGAGCTGGTGATGGCTCTGGAAGAGGAATTCGAGACCGAAATCCCTGACGAAGAAGCTGAGAAGATCACTACTGTACAAGCTGCAATCGACTACGTTACTAGCCACCAGGCGTAATAGTTTGTAATCGTTGTTTGCTGTCATGGAAAAACCGCACTGCCATCATGGCGTGCGGTTTTTTCTTTAGGCCTGATGCAAAGTCGTCGTCATTTGAAAAAGGAGAGTGCTGTGTCGCGTAGACGCGTCGTAGTCACCGGTATGGGTATGTTGTCGCCACTGGGCACGGATGTGCCGAGCAGTTGGCAGGGCATTCTGGCTGGCCGCAGTGGCATTGGTCTGATCGAACACACCGACCTTTCTGCCTATTCCACCCGCTTTGGCGGCTCGGTAAAGGGTTTCAATGTCGAGGAATACCTGTCGGTCAAGGAAGCGCGCAAGCTCGACCTGTTCATTCAGTACGGTCTCGCCGCCGGTTTTCAAGCCGTGCGCAACTCCGGTCTGGAAGTCACCGACGCCAACCGTGAACGCATTGGCGTGGCCATGGGTTCGGGGATCGGCGGTCTGACCAACATCGAAGAAACCAGCCGTACCCTGCATGAGACGGGCCCGCGTCGAATCTCGCCATTCTTCGTGCCAGGCTCGATCATCAATATGATTTCCGGTTTTCTGTCCATCCATCTGGGTGCACAGGGGCCTAACTACGCCATCGCCACTGCATGCACCACCGGTACGCACTGCATCGGCATGGCCGCGCGCAACATCATGTACGACGAAGCCGACGTGATGATTGCCGGCGGTGCCGAAATGGCCGCGTGCGGTCTGGGCATGGGCGGCTTCGGCGCGTCCCGTGCGCTGTCGACCCGCAACGACGAGCCGACCCGCGCCAGCCGTCCATGGGACAAGGGCCGTGACGGTTTCGTCCTGTCCGACGGTGCCGGTGCACTGGTACTCGAAGAGCTGGAGCACGCCAAGGCACGCGGCGCGACCATCTACGCCGAGCTGATCGGTTTCGGCACCAGCGGCGATGCGTTCCACATGACTTCGCCACCGGCCGACGGCGCCGGTGCAGCACGCTGCATCACCAATGCACTGCGCGACGCGAAGATCAACGTCGATCAAGTGCAATACATCAACGCCCACGGCACGTCGACTCCGGCCGGCGACCTTGCCGAAGCCAACGCGATCAAGTCGGTGTTCGGTGAGCACGCCTACAAACTGGCGGTCAGCTCGACCAAATCGATGACCGGCCACCTGTTGGGTGCGGCCGGTGCGGTTGAAGCGATCTTCAGCGTGCTGGCGATCAACAGCCAGGTGGCACCGCCAACTATCAACCTCGATGAGCCGGACGAAGGCTGTGATCTCGATTTTGTGCCGCACACTGCGCGCAACATGGACATCGATGTTGTGTTGTCCAACTCCTTCGGTTTTGGCGGCACCAACGGCACCCTGGCGTTCCGTCGGTTCGCAGGCTGATGGACTGCTGGGTCGACGGTCAACCGGCTGACGCTCTGTCGCTGAAAGATCGCGGCCTGGCTTACGGCGATGGTCTGTTCGAGACCATTGCTGTGCGTGGCGGCCAACCGATCCTGCTGGATCGGCATCTGGCGCGACTGGCCGATGGCTGTTCGCGTCTGGCCATCGCCGCCGATATCGAGTTGATTCGTCATGAACTGCTGAGCTATGCGGCAGCGATGGGCGAGGGCGTGCTCAAACTCATCCTCACCCGTGGCGACGGTTTGCGCGGTTATGCGCCAGATCCTGCGGCGCCGGGCCGACGCATTCTGCAAGGCAATCCACCGGCGGCTTATCCCGCCGTCCATGCTGAACAAGGCGTTCGCCTGTTTCCGTGCAGCACACGCTTGGCCATCCAGCCGCTGCTTGCCGGACTCAAACACCTCAACCGACTCGAACAAGTGCTCGCCCGTGCCGAATGGCAGGACAGCGAGCACGCCGAAGGCTTGATGCTCGATCAGGCTGGTCGGGTCATCGAAGGGGTGTTCAGCAATGTGTTTCTGGTGCGTGACGGTGTGTTGATCACGCCCGATCTGAAACGCTGCGGTGTCGCCGGTGTGATGCGCGCCGAAATATTGTTTCAGGCCGAGTCATTGGCCATCCCCACGCAAATCGCCGACATCAGCTTCGAACAGCTGCAATGGGCTGATGAAGTGTTCCTCTGCAACAGTGTTTATGGCGTTTGGCCGGTACGCGCCTACGCTGCACTGAGCTGGCCGGTTGCGTCCGCTCACCCGTAAACTGCAAACCATTGCCCGCGCACTACTGGATGCCTGATTCGTGAGACGTAAACTTTTGCTGCTGCTGGAAACCGGACTGGTTCTGGCAGGGCTGTTGTTGGGCGCCAGCGCCTGGAAGATTCACTCCGCACTGGAACAACCCCTGAACATCACGCAGGAAGAGCTGCTGGATGTGCCGAAAGGCTCTACCCCCACCCGTACTTTCCTCGAACTCGAAACCGATGGCGTCATCAAAGACGCGTTCTGGCTACGGGTTTACTGGCGCTTCAACCTCGCCGGCACACCGATCCACAGCGGTGAATACCGCATGCAGCCGGGCATGACCGTCAACGGTCTGATCGATTCGTGGAAGCGCGGCGACGTGGTTCAGTACAGCCTGACCCTGGTCGAGGGCTGGAACTTCCATCAAGTGCGTGCTGCATTGGCCAAGGACGAGAAAATCGAGCAGACCCTGAGCGGTTTGAGCGACAGCGACGTCATGGCGAAGATTGGCCACAAAGGCCTGTTCCCGGAAGGGCGTTTCTTTCCTGACACCTACCGCTTCGTGCGCGGTATGACCGATGCCGAGTTGCTGAAAAAGTCCTTCGACCGTCTCGATGAAGTGCTGGCCAGCGAATGGGAAAAACGTGCGTCTGATGTGCCTTACCGGGAGCCGTATCAGGCGCTGATCATGGCCTCGTTGGTCGAAAAAGAAACCGGCGTCCCGCAAGAGCGCGGGCAGATTGCCGGGGTCTTCGTACGGCGGATGGCGTTGGGCATGCAGTTGCAGACCGACCCGACGGTGATCTACGGTTTGGGTGATCGCTACACCGGCAAGCTGACCCGCGCGCATTTGAAAGAGCCGACGCCTTACAACACCTATGTGATTCCCGGCCTGCCGCCGACGCCAATTGCGATGGTCGGGCGTGAAGCGATTCATGCGGCGCTGAATCCGGTCGATGGCACCAGCCTGTATTTCGTCGCGCGTGGCGACGGCAGTCATGTGTTCTCGGATGATCTCGATGCGCATAACGCGGCGGTGCGTGAGTTTCAGCTCAAGCGTCGTGCGGATTATCGTTCCAGCCCGGCGCCTGTAGTTGCACCGGAATCTGCGCAAGATCCGATTCCTGCGGCATCTCCGGACACGGCGCCGGAAGCGTTGCCGCAAGTTCCCGCCGAGGAACCTGCGCCAACCCCGGCACCGGACGCCGCTGCACCCTCCAACGCGCAATGACTTTGACTAAGGACTGCCTGTGACTGGCTTGTTTATTACTCTGGAAGGCCCGGAAGGCGCCGGCAAAAGCACCAACCGTGAGTACCTCGCCGAGCGTTTGCGCGCCGCCGGTATCGAAGTGGTGCTGACCCGTGAGCCCGGCGGTACGCCACTGGCCGAGCGGATCCGCGATGTGCTGCTGGCCCCGGCCGACGAAGTCATGAACCCGGATGCCGAGCTGTTGCTGGTGTTCGCGGCGCGCGCTCAGCACCTGGCCGAAGTGATTCGTCCGGCGCTGGCCCGCGGTGCAGTGGTGCTGTGTGATCGTTTTACCGACTCGACGTACGCCTATCAGGGTGGTGGACGAGGTTTGTCGCTGGAGCGCATCGCTACGCTGGAAAACTTCGTGCAGGGCGATCTGCGTCCTGACCTGACCTTGATTTTCGATCTGCCGGTGGAAATCGGCCTCGCCCGCGCCAACGCCCGTGGTCGTCTCGATCGTTTCGAACTGGAAGGCCGGGCGTTTTTCGAGGCAGTGCGCAATGCGTTTCTGAAGCGCGCCGAAGCCGATCCTGCGCGCTATGTGCGCATCGACGCCGGCCAACCATTGGCCAAGGTTCAGCAATCGCTGGATACCTTGCTGCCGAATTTGCTGGAGCTGGCCCGTGGCTGAGGCCTATCCATGGCAGGACAGCCTCTGGCAGCAACTGGCCGGGCGTAAGCAGCACGCGCACGCGTATTTGCTGCACGGCCCGGCCGGGATCGGCAAGCGCGCGCTGGCCGAGCGCTTGATGGCGAGCCTGCTGTGCCAGCGTCCGACCCCGGAAGCCTGCGGCGAGTGCAAATCCTGCATGCTGCTCAGGGCCGGCAGTCATCCGGATAATTACATCCTCGAACCGGAAGAGGCCGACAAGGCGATCAAAGTCGATCAGGTGCGTGATCTGGTCAGTTTCGTGGTGCAAACCGCGCAACTGGGCGGGCGCAAAGTGGTGCTGATCGAGCCGGTCGAGGCGATGAACATCAACGCCGCCAACGCCTTGCTGAAAAGCCTTGAAGAGCCTTCCGGCGATACTGTGTTGCTGTTGGTAAGCCATCAGACCAGCCGTTTGCTGCCGACGATCAAGAGTCGTTGCGTGCAACAGGCCTGTCCGCTGCCGAGTGAGGCGATGAGCCTGCAATGGCTGGCTCAGGCTCTGCCGGAATGTTCGGAAGAGGAGCGTGTCGAACTGCTGACGCTGGCGGCCGGTTCGCCGTTGATGGCGGTTAGTCTTCAATCCCAGGGCGTGCGTGAACAACGCGCGCAAGTGGTCGAAGGCGTGAAGAAGCTGCTCAAGCAACAGCAATCGCCGACGCAACTGGCCGAAGAGTGGAAAAGCATTCCGATGCTGCGCCTGTTCGACTGGTTCTGCGACTGGTCGAGCCTGATCCTGCGCTATCAACTGACGCAGGATGAAGCGGGCCTCGGCCTGACCGATATGCGTAAAGTTGTGCAGTACCTCGCGCAGAAAAGTGCGCAGGGCAAAGTCCTCGAGATTCAGGACTGGATTCTCGCGCAGCGGCAGAAAGTCATGAGCAAGGCCAACCTCAATCCGGCGTTGCTGCTGGAGGCATTGTTGGTGCAATGGGCGGGATTGCCTGGCCAAAGATAAGAATGTGTACCTAGACTCTGAACATCAGCAGTGGAGGTCAACATGAATGAACCCGTCAGCCCGGGGCCGCGTAACGGCATCTTGTCCCTGACCATCAAGGACAAGTCGGTGCTTTACGCCGCCTACATGCCGTTCATCAAGAACGGCGGTTTGTTCATCCCGACCAACAAGAGCTACAAGTTGGGCGACGAGGTGTTCATGCTGCTGAACCTGATGGACGAGGCGGAGAAGATTCCGGTGGCCGGCAAGGTCGCCTGGATCACGCCCAAAGGTGCGCAGGGCAATCGCGCCGCCGGTGTCGGCGTGCAGTTCAATGATGGCGACAACACCGCGCGCAGTCGCATCGAAACCCATCTGGCCGGAGCCCTCAAGTCCGACCGTCCCACTCATACGATGTAAGTAGCCGTCCTTTTTATGCTCGTAGATTCCCATTGTCACCTTGATCGCCTCGACCTCGCCGCCCATGACGGTTCGCTGGATGCCGCACTCGATGCCGCCCGGCAGCTCGGGGTAGGGCACTTTCTGTGCATCGGCGTCAGTGCCGACAACGCCGCCGACGTCAAAGCCCTTGCTGAGCGTTATGACGACGTTGATTGCTCGGTCGGTGTGCATCCATTGGATGTGCAACCGGGCGCTGCGCCTGCGCTGGATTGGTTGCTGCACGAACTCAATCACCCGAAAGTGGTGGCAATCGGTGAAACCGGTCTGGACTATCACTACGAGCCGGAAGCCGCCGAGTTGCAGCAGGAGTCATTTCGTCTGCACCTGCAAGCGGCGCAGCAAACGGGCAAACCGGTGATCATCCACACCCGTGGCGCGCGGGCCGATACTCTTGAACTGCTGCGCGAAGCGGCGTTGCCTCAGGCCGGTGTGCTGCATTGCTTCACCGAAGACTGGGACATGGCCAAGGCTGCGCTGGACATGGGTTATTACATTTCCCTGTCGGGGATCGTCACCTTCCGCAATGCCGATGCGTTGCGCGATGTCGCAAGCAAAGTCCCGGCGGATCGCTTGCTGGTGGAAACCGACTCGCCGTACCTTGCGCCGATTCCGCACCGCGGCAAGCCAAACCTGCCGCAATACGTGCGTGAAGTGGCGGAATTCCTCGCCATGCTGCGCGGTGAGAACTACGAGCGCTTTGCCGAGCAGACCACCGAAAACTTCAAACGCCTGTTCCCGCTGGCCTCCGTTAAATCTGCCGTGTAGGAGCTGCCGCAGGCTGCGATCTTTTGATCTTGATTTTGACAGGCAAGGGCAAAAGATCGCAGCCTGCGGCAGCTCCTACAGGTGTGATGTTCGGGTCGCTGGGGTAAGGGTCAAATCGCAGGCAAAAAAAACCCGGGTTCTGGGGGGTGAATCCGGGTTAAGACCATTAGGAGTAAAACAAAGGCACGCGGTCCGTTGGTACCTTTATCGGCGCGACACTTGGGGGAGATGTCGCCCGACAGTTCAAGTATTGATCAGTCTGGCGTGCAGTCCAGTGAGCCGGTCGGGGTTTTTAAACAAATTTGGAATACGTTTGCTTCAGTTGAGTTCTCATTGCGTCCAAAACGTTCTCAAAATGAACAAGAAACGCAGATATGGTCGGATGATCCGTGCATTTTTGCGCAAGTTAGGCATAATACGCGGCTTCGAATTTTGACCCTTCAGACCTTTTCTTATGCACAAAGAACCTCGTAAGGTCCGTGAGTTTCGTCGCCGCGAGCAAGAAATTCTCGATACCGCGCTCAAGCTGTTCCTCGACCAAGGTGAAGACAGTGTCACCGTCGAGATGATTGCTGATGCCGTCGGTATCGGCAAAGGCACGATCTACAAGCACTTCAAATCCAAGGCGGAAATCTACCTGCGCCTGATGCTCGATTACGAGCGCGATTTGAATGAGCTGCTGCATTCGGCCGACGTCGACAAGGACAAGGAAGCGCTGTCCCGCGCCTACTTCGAATTCCGCATGCGCGACCCGCAGCGCTATCGCCTGTTCGATCGCCTCGAAGAGAAGGTGGTCAAGGGCAATCAAGTGCCGGAAATGGTCGAAGAGTTGCACAAGATCCGTGCCTCGAACTTCGAACGTCTGACCCTGTTGATCAAGGGCCGCATCAGCGAAGGCAAGCTCGAAGACGTGCCGCCGTACTTCCACTACTGCGCATCCTGGGCGCTGGTGCACGGCGCGGTGGCGCTGTATCACTCGCCGTTCTGGAGCAACGTGCTGGAAGATCAGGAAGGTTTCTTCCAGTTCCTGATGGACATCGGCGTGCGCATGGGCAACAAGCGCAAGCGCGACCCGGAAACCCCAAGCAGCTGAGCCATTCAGCCGCCTTATTGCGCCATGATTTCGCTACATGTCGCAGTACCGCAGGAATATACTCAGGCATAGGGCTTGCTAAAACTTGATTTGTGAGTCAAGTTTTAGCGGCTCGAAATTTTTCCGCCGGAGTGATCATGATCGTTGACCGTCAAGGCAGGCGTTTTCGCAATTTGCGCATCAGCCTGACCTCAGCCTGCAATTACGCGTGTACCTACTGCGTGCCCAACGGCAAGCGGCTGGTGGCTGCGCAGGATGAACTGTCGGCCGAAGCCATGGCGCGCGGTGTTGAATACCTGATCGAAGCGGCCGGTATCGAGCGCTTGCGCATCACCGGCGGCGAGCCGCTGGTCAGCCCGAAACTCGAATCGTTCATGACCGCCGTCGGCAAGATGGGCCTGGAAGACATCAGCCTGACCACCAACGGCCAGCTTCTCGCCAAGAAACTCCCGCTGTTGGTCTATGCCGGTATACGCCGGATCAACGTTTCCCTCGATACCCTCGACGCCGGTGCCTTCCGCAGCATCGCCCGCGGCGGCGATCTGGCTACCGTGCTTGATGGCATGGATCAAGCCGCCGCCGCGGGGATAAAGATCAAAGTCAACATGGTGCCGTTGCGCGGGCAGAACCTTGATCAAGTGATGCCGCTGCTTGATTACTGTCTGCAACGAGGTTTCGAACTGCGCTTCATCGAATTGATGCGCATGGGCCACTTGGCTAAAGACTCCAATGCCTTCCTGCACCAGTTCGTCAGCCTTGAGCAATTGCTCAGCCTGATCGGCGAGCGCTACGAGTATGCGCAGACTGATGCGCCGATCGATGCCACCGCTGTGCGCTATGCGATTCCGGGCTTGGGCAACTTCGGCGTGATTGCCAACGAAAGCGTGCCGTTCTGTCGGACATGCTCGCGCTTGCGACTGTCGTCGACGGGTTGGCTGCATGGCTGCCTGTCGTCGAGCAACCGCCACTATGTTGGTGATCTGCTCGACAAGCCGCGTCATCAGGCGTTGCCAGCGCTGCAGCGTTTGTTGGTCAAGGCGTTGGGCGACAAGCAGGAAGTGGCGTTCTCCGGTGGTGCCACAGTAATGAAGATCATCGGCGGTTGAAAAACCGCTTTCGCGAGCAAGCCCGCTCCCACCTTGGAATGTGTTCCTGTGTGGGAGCGGGCTTGCTCGCGAATACGATCTAACTAACAACGAAAAAACAGAGCTGGCGCAAAAGCTGCATCCAACGGCCATTCGCCGGTTTTCCGTCACCGGCCTCTGGAGGAATAGGATGCGTAGCCTGGTTTTGCTGCTGGCCGTTTTGGCGCTTGGCGGCTGTATGACTGTCAGCGATATGGCCGAAGGCACTCGCTACCAGATGAGCGACGCCGGTTTGCTCGATCACAGCGACAGCCGTCGCGTGAACAACTTCCGCATTCAGCCTGATTCGTTCATCTACATCGCCCAAGGCGCGTTCGCCCCGCCGGGCGGTTCTTACCCGCGTCCAAACGTGGTCGCCGAGGAAGCCTTCAAGGGTTTCGTCGAATACTTCCCGATGGTGCGCCGCGCTCGCGCTCCGGAAGGCCTCGATCAAGCGATGGGCGAAGCACGCGATGCCGGTGCTCATTACCTGCTGTACACGCGTTTCGCCAAGGCTGATGACCGCATTGGTAACTCTGATGAGTGGCTCGATGAAGAAGCGGTCGACCGTCTCGGCATCGACGGTGGCGTGATTCAGATCATGTTGATCGAGACCAGCACCCAGTATTTGATTGATACTGCACGCATCAAAAGTCGTGGCGGTTTACTGACGTTCCACGACAATAAACCCGAAGACCTCATTGGCCCGCCGCTGGCACAGTACGCGCGCAGCCTGTTGGGGATCGGCGACCAATAAATTCAAGGAGAACGCCATGAGTGGCCCGCAAAAAGCCAATGACCTGTTGGGACAAATCCCCAAAACCAAAGGCTTGCCGCCGGTGCACTTGTGGAACCCGGACTTCTGCGGCGACATCGACATGCGCATCGCCCGCGACGGCACCTGGTATTACCTGGGCACGCCGATCGGGCGTAAGCCGATGGTCAAACTGTTCTCGACGATCATGCGCCGCGATGGCGATGATTATTTCCTGATTACTCCGGTCGAGAAGGTCGGGATCAAGGTCGACGACGCGCCGTTTGTGGCGATTGCCGTTGAGGTGGAAGGCGAGGGTGAGGCGCAGCTTTTGCGTTTTACCACCAACGTGGATGAGACGGCTGAGGCCGGGCCTGAGCATCCGATCCGCGTCGAGATTGATCCGGCAACGCAAGAGCCTGCGCCTTATGTGCATGTGCGTACCAATCTTGAGGCGCTGATTCACCGCAATGTGTTCTACCAACTGGTGGAATTGGCGGTCAGCCGCGAAATCGATGGCCAGCGCTGGCTGGGCGTGTGGAGCGGCGGCGAGTTCTTCCGCATCGGCCTCGAACCCTGAGACACACATCCCCCCTTGTAGGAGTGAGCCTGCTCGCGATAGCGGTTGATCAGTCAATCCTTGTGGTGACTGACACTCCGCAATCGCGAGCAGGCTCACTCCTACAGGGGATTGTATTGACTGTTAATCATATGATGATTAGCTTTATCACCCATCGCACTCCGCTTTGAGGTGTTCATGTCCAGCAGCTTCCACGCATCCACGGTTGACTGGCTCGGCAGCTGGATTGCCGCCGGCCAGGTCAAACCGGGGCAGACCATCAAGGTCGAAGCGGATCTGGGTGAGCAGCTCGGCGTCAGTCGCACGGTGATCCGCGAAGCGATCAAAACCCTCGTTGCCAAAGGCATGCTCGAAGTCGGGCCGAAAGTCGGCACCCGCGTGCTGCCGGTTCGGCGCTGGAATCTGTTCGATCCGCAAGTCGTCGGTTGGCTGTCGCGCAACGGCTTGCCGGAAAACTTCGTCGATGACCTGCTCGATCTGCGCCGCACCATCGAACCGATGGCCGTGCGCTGGGCCTGCGAGCGCGCCACCTTCGAACAGATCGAAGCCGTTCAACTGGCCTACAACGCCCTCGAACGCGCGGTCGACAGCGGCATTGATTACAACCGCGCCGATCAGGTCTTTCACGAATCCATTCTTGCGGCCAGTCACAATCAATTCATTGAACAAATGGTGCCGGCGCTCGGCGCTTTGTTGGCGGTGTCGTTTGAAGTGTCTGCCGCCGATCCCGATGAACTGCGCCGCACATTACCGATCCACAAAGACATGGCCGATGCCATCGCCGCTCGGGATTCCGCGCGCGGTGTGTGGGCGTGCATGACTTTGATCGATAACGCCGATCTGGCGATCAAACGTTTTTACCCGAAAGTCATGGCCGACAAAAAAGCCAGCTGAACTCACAGAAATCCCCTGTAGGAGTGAGCCTGCTCGCGATAGCGGTGAATCAGTCGCATTGAAGTCAACTGACACGACGCGATCGCGAGCAGGCTCACTCCTACAGAAAATCATAAGAACAATAGAGGAATGGATATGCCGTGCACCGCCCTGACCCAACACCGCGCCCAACTCGGTGAAGGCCCGTTCTGGGACGCGCCGACCCAGGCGTTGTACTGGGTCGACATCGCCGGCAAACAGGCCTTGCGCCTGATCGGCCAGAACGTACAAATCTGGCAGATGCCCGAGCACGTTTCCGCGTTCATCCCCTGCGCCAGCGGCGATGCGCTGGTCACGCTCAGCAGCGGCGTCTATCGCCTCGATCTCGATTCCCCTGGCCTCGAACCGCGCCTGACCCTGTTCTGCGTCGCCGACCCGCAACCGGGCAATCGGCCCAATGAAGCGCGTTGCGATGGCCAAGGCCGTTTGTGGCTCGGCACCATGCAAAACAACATCGGCGAAAATGGCGAAGACCTGCCGATCACTCGCCGCTCCGGTGGCCTGTTCCGCGTCGATGCGGATCAACGCGTCACGCCATTGCTACGCGGTTTGGGCATTCCCAACACGCTGCTGTGGAGTGACGACGGCACCACAGTTCTGTTCGGCGACAGCATGGACAGCACGCTCCATCGCTATTTCATTCAAACGGACGGCCATCTCGGTGCCGCCGAAACCTGGTACGGCCCCGACCAACAGGGCGGCCCGGACGGTTCGGCGATGGACGCCGAAGGTTACGTGTGGAATGCCCGTTGGGATGGCAGTTGCCTGCTGCGCCTGACGCCTGAAGGCAAAGTCGAGCGCAAAATCGAGTTGCCTGTCAGCCGCCCGACCAGTTGCGTGTTCGGTGGCGATGACCTGAAAACCCTTTACATCACCAGCGCCCAGAGCCCGCACAAGCATCCTCTGGACGGTGCAGTGCTGTCGATGCGCGTTGATGTGCCGGGAAAACTCTGCACCCGCTTTGCTGGTTAAATCCCAAAATATGGGATGCAAAATTATATATTGAGATTATTTGGCCGACGGGTTTATAGTCGGCTCCAGCAGTAACACGCACTCACACTTAAAAAGAACAAAACAGGTGAAGTGATGCAGCGAATCTCCATCGCACTCCCACGCGGAGTCCGCGTCTCGCAACGGCCCCATGCCGTCAGCGACGCCTGCCTGTTTTGTTTCAAACGCCTTCCGAACCGGACATCGTCAGCTGTCCGGTTTTTTTGTGCTTGCGAAACAGGAGTCGAGATCCATGGCTGAACCCCTTTCCCTGCCGCCGGTGCCTGCACCGCCGAAGGGCGAGCGTCTGAAAGACAAGGTGGTCTTGCTGACCGGCGCTGCGCAAGGCATCGGTGAAGCGATAGTTGCTGCGTTTGCCTCGCAGCAAGCGAAACTGCTGATCAGCGATATTCAGGCCGAAAAGGTTGAGAAGGTTGCCGCCCACTGGCGCGAGCAGGGCTGTGACGTGCAGGCGCTCAAGGCCGATGTGTCACGCCAGCACGATCTGCACGCGATGGCCAAACGCGCCGTTGAGCTGCACGGGCGTATCGACGTGCTGGTCAACTGCGCCGGGGTCAACGTGTTCCGCGATCCGCTAGAAATGACCGATGAAGACTGGCATCGCTGCTTCGCCATCGACCTCGATGGTGCCTGGTTCGGCTGCAAAGCCGTGCTGCCGCAGATGATCGAGCAGGGCGTTGGCAGCATCATCAACATCGCCTCGACCCATTCCAGCCACATCATTCCCGGCTGCTTCCCGTACCCGGTGGCCAAACATGGTTTGCTCGGCCTGACCCGCGCCCTCGGCATCGAATACGCGGCGAAAGGCATTCGCGTCAACGCCATCGCGCCGGGCTACATCGAAACCCAATTGAATGTTGATTACTGGAACGGTTTCGCCGACCCGCACGCCGAACGTCAGCGCGCCTTCGATCTGCACCCGCCGAAACGCATCGGTCAGCCGCTGGAAGTGGCGATGACCGCGGTGTTTCTGGCCAGTGATGAAGCACCGTTTATCAACGCGTCATGCATCACCATCGATGGTGGCCGCTCGGTGATGTACCACGACTGAGCGCAACGGCTTTCACGCGTATAGATCCGGGTGAAATCCAATCATCATACGATATGACTATTTTCAACAGGCTTTGCAGGAACACGCTTTAACGCTTTCAAACATTGCTCAAAAAAAATAACAAGGAGTCAGCTTATGAAACGTCGTTTCGGGATTCGTACCCTGTGCACTACCGCCCTGGCGGTCACTGCATTCAGCCTGAGCAGTTCGCTGCTCGCTGCCGACACCGTGAAAATCGGTTTTCTGGTCAAGCAGGCTGAAGAGCCGTGGTTCCAGACCGAGTGGGCTTTCGCCGAGAAAGCCGCCAAGGACAAGGGCTTCGAACTGATCAAGATTGCTGTGCCGGATGGCGAGAAAACCCTATCGGCCATCGACAGCCTTGCCGCCAACGGTGCCAAGGGCTTCGTGATCTGCCCGCCGGACGTGTCGCTCGGCCCGGCGATCATGGCCAAAGCCAAACTCAATGACCTGAAAGTGATTGCCGTCGACGACCGTTTTGTCGACGCCAACGGCAAGTTCATGGAAGACGTGCCGTACCTCGGCATGGCCGCGTTCGAAGTCGGCCAGAAGCAGGGCAACGCGATGGTCGCCGAAGCGAAGAAGCGTAACTGGGACTGGAAAGACACTTACGCTGTGGTCAACACCTACAACGAACTCGACACCGGCAAGAAGCGCACCGACGGCTCGGTGAAATCCCTTGAAGACGCCGGCATGCCGAAGGATCACATCCTCTTCGCCGCGCTGAAAACCCTCGACGTACCGGGCAGCATGGACGCCACCAACTCGGCGCTGGTGAAACTGCCGAGCGCGGCGAAAAACCTGATCATCGGCGGCATGAACGACAACACCGTGCTCGGTGGCGTGCGCGCCACTGAAGCCGCAGGTTTCGCCGCGACCAACGTGATCGGCATCGGCATCAACGGCACCGACGCCATTGGCGAATTGAAAAAGCCTAACAGCGGCTTCTTCGGCTCGATGCTGCCAAGCCCGCACATCGAAGGCTACAAAACCGCCGAGATGATGTACGAGTGGGTCACCACCGGCAAAGAACCGCCGAAGTACACCGCCATGGACGACGTCACCCTGATCACCCGCGAGAACTTCAAGCAAGAGCTGGAAAAAATCGGCTTGTGGAACTGATGCAGCGACGGCCCGGGCAGCCGGGCCGTTTTTCGGTGTGAAGAGGTGGCTTTATGCACGCGCAAGTACAGACACAACAACACAGCTCCAGCGGCAGCCTGCGCTTCAACGGGATCGGTAAAACCTTTCCCGGTGTGAAGGCGCTGGACGCCATCAGCTTCGTCGCGCATCCGGGGCAGGTTCATGCCTTGATGGGCGAGAACGGCGCCGGCAAATCGACCCTGCTGAAAATCCTTGGTGGCGCTTACATCCCGAGCAGCGGCGAGTTGCAGATCGGCGAGCAGACCATGGCGTTCAGGTCGACCGCTGACAGCATCGGCAGCGGCGTCGCGGTGATTCACCAAGAGCTGCATCTGGTGCCGGAAATGACCGTCGCCGAAAACCTGTTTCTCGGCCATCTGCCGGCCAGTTTCGGTTTGATCAATCGCGGTGTGTTACGCCAGCAAGCGTTGAATTGCCTCAAAGGCCTGGCCGACGAAATCGATCCGCAGACCAAAGTCGGACGCTTGTCCCTCGGCCAGCGGCAATTGGTGGAAATCGCCAAAGCGCTGTCGCGCGGCGCCCACGTTATCGCTTTCGACGAACCGACCAGCAGCCTCTCGGCCCGTGAGATCGACCGCTTGATGGCGATCATCGGCCGCCTGCGCGACGAGGGCAAAGTCGTGCTCTATGTCTCCCATCGCATGGAAGAAGTGTTCCGTATCTGCGACGCGGTCACGGTGTTCAAGGACGGCCGCTACGTGCGCACGTTCGAAGACATGAGCCAGTTGAGCCACGATCAACTGGTGACCTGCATGGTCGGGCGCGACATTCAGGACATCTACGATTATCGCCATCGTCCACGCGGCGCCGTCGCGCTGAAGGTCGACGGTTTACTCGGCCCGGGTCTGCGTGAGCCGATCAGTTTCGAAGCGCACAAGGGTGAAATTCTTGGCTTGTTCGGATTGGTCGGGGCGGGGCGCACCGAGCTGTTTCGTTTGCTCAGCGGGCTGGAACGCAACACCGCTGGCCGCCTCGAATTGCGCGGCCATGAACTGAAACTGCGCTCACCGCGCGACGCGATTGCTGCCGGGATTCTGCTGTGCCCGGAGGATCGCAAGAAGGAAGGCATCATCCCGCTGGCCAGCGTCGCCGAGAATATCAACATCAGTGCCCGTGGCGCGCATTCGGGGCTCGGCTGCCTGATTCGCGGTTTGTGGGAAAAGGGCAATGCCGACAAACAGATCAAAGCGCTGAAAGTGAAAACCCCGCACGCCGGGCAGCAGATCAAATTCCTTTCCGGCGGCAATCAGCAGAAAGCCATTCTTGGCCGCTGGCTGTCGATGCCGATGAAAGTTCTGCTGCTCGACGAACCCACGCGCGGCATCGACATCGGCGCCAAAGCGGAGATCTACCAGATCATCCACAACCTCGCTGCCGAGGGCATTTCGGTGATCGTGGTGTCCAGCGACCTGATGGAAGTGATGGGCATTTCCGACCGCATTCTGGTGCTCTGCGAAGGCGCCCTGCGCGGCGAAATCAGCCGCGACCAGGCTAACGAATCCAACCTGCTGCAACTGGCTTTGCCGCGCCACCGCGCTGACGGCGTGGCGAACTGAGAGGTGACTATGATGACAACCCAAAACGAAACCCTGCCCAAAGAGCGCAAACCGCTGGACATGCGCCGCTTTCTTGATGACTGGGTCATGTTGCTGGCGGCGGTGGGCATTTTCGTTGCCTGTACGCTGCTGATCGACAACTTCCTTTCGCCGTTGAACATGCGTGGTCTGGGCCTGGCAATTTCCACCACCGGGATCGCCGCGTGCACGATGTTGTACTGCCTGGCATCGGGCCACTTCGACTTGTCGGTGGGCTCGGTGATTGCCTGCGCCGGCGTGGTCGCGGCGGTGGTGATGCGCGACACCAACAGCGTGTTTCTTGGTGTCAGTGCGGCGTTGGTGATGGGCCTGATTGTCGGGCTGATCAACGGGATTGTGATCGCTAAGTTGCGCGTCAATGCCTTGATCACGACGTTGGCGACCATGCAGATTGTTCGCGGTCTGGCGTACATTTTTGCCAATGGCAAAGCGGTGGGTGTTTCGCAGGAATCATTTTTCGTGTTTGGTAACGGTCAGCTGTTTGGCGTGCCGGTGCCGATTCTGATCACCATCGTGTGCTTTTTGTTTTTCGGCTGGCTGCTGAATTACACCACCTACGGGCGCAACACCATGGCCATCGGCGGCAACCAGGAAGCGGCGCTGCTGGCGGGCGTGAACGTTGACCGCACCAAGATCATTATCTTTGCCGTGCATGGCGTGATTGGTGCGCTGGCGGGGGTGATTCTGGCGTCGCGGATGACCTCGGGGCAGCCGATGATTGGTCAGGGGTTTGAGCTGACGGTGATCTCGGCTTGCGTGTTGGGCGGGGTGTCGTTGAGCGGCGGGATTGGCATGATTCGGCATGTGATTGCCGGGGTGCTGATTTTGGCGATTATCGAGAATGCGATGAACTTGAAGAATATTGATACCTTCTACCAGTACGTGATTCGCGGGTCGATTTTGCTGCTGGCCGTGGTCATCGACCGCCTCAAACAACGCTGACACCCCCTCATCCCTGTAGGAGTGACCCTGCTCGCGATTGCGGACTTTTAGTCACATTGATGTCGGTGGTGCCAACGTCATCGCGAGCAGGCTCACTCCCACAGGGAGCTCGAGGGTTGCTCAGGATATGTAGTTCGCCGCTAAACCTGTGGGAGCGGGCTTGCTCGCGAAGAGGCCGTGTCAGTCAGCATTCTTGGCGACTGATACGCCGCTTTCGCGAGCAAGCCCGCTCCCACAGGTGATCGCGTCAGCTTCCAGCCTTCTGTCACCTCCCTTAAATATTTCTTGCCTGATCCCGGCTGTTTCGGTTATCACTTTGTACATGATTAGACAGGTACGATTTGACAAGAAACAACGGGTGGTCGACGAACTCGTCCGGCGCATCGAAAGCGGCCTCATGGAGGACGGCTTTCTGTTGCCCGGCGAGCATCAGTTGGCTCAAGAATTCAAAGTCAGCCGAGGCACGCTGCGCGAAGCGCTGGCTGAACTGAAGCGGCGCAAGTACATCGCCACGCAAAGCGGGGTCGGTTCGATCGTCACCTTCGACGGTGTCGCCCTCGACCAACGCAGCGGCTGGGCGCAGGCGCTGGCCGACAGTGGCGCGATGATCAACACCGAAGTGTTGCGTCTGGAAGCCGTGACCCGGCCCGATCTGCTCGCGCGTTTTGGCACTGACCAATTCATCACCCTCGACCGTCGTCGCCGTTCCACCGAAGGCACGCTGGTGTCCCTTGAACGTTCTTTGATGCCGGCCACCGGCGGCCTGGAAAGCCTGCCGCGCGTCGGTCTGATCGACAATTCCCTGACCATCACCCTGGCCGCCTACGGCTACGTCGGCGAGCGCGGCGATCAATGGATCGGCGCCGAACCACTGAACGCCGTCGACGCTGAACTGCTCGGCCGCGCGGAAGGCACGGTGTTCCTCAAGGCCCTGCGCACCACCTACGATCGGCAGAACCGTTTTATGGAGCTGGTTGAAAGCCTGCTCGACCCGGTGCATTTCCGTCTGCACCTGCAATTTGGAGAAGCAAAATGACCCCGCTCAACCGTGCCCTCGGCGCTTTCTATGGCCTGGCCCTCGGCGACGCGCTGGGCATGCCGACGCAATCGCTGAACCGCGAAACCATCAAGGCGCGCTTCGGCCAGATCACCGATCTGCAAGATGCCGGGCCACTGCAACCGATCGCCGCGAACATGCCCAAAGGCTCGATCACCGATGACACCGAACAGGCGATTCTGGTCGGCGAATTGTTGGTCGAAGGCAACGGCCACATCGAACCGGCCATCCTCGCGCAACGCCTGATCGAGTGGGAAGCCGCGATGCAGGCCAAGGGCTCGCAAGATTTGCTCGGCCCGTCGACCAAACGCGCGATCGAAATGATCCTCGCCGGCCACTCGCCGGAAGAGGCCGGGCGTTACGGCACCACCAATGGTGCCGCGATGCGCATCACACCGGTCGGCATCGCGGCGGATGTCGCCAATCCTGAGCGTTTTATCGCCGCCGTCATGCAGGCTTGCCAAGTCACTCACAACACCACGCTGGGAATTTCCAGTGCGGCGGCGGTGGCGGCGGTGGTGTCTGCGGGCATCAACGGCATGGATCTGGGCGAGGCGTTGAACCTCGGTCAGCAAATCGCTCAGCAAGCGGAAGCGCACGGTCACTGGGTTGCCGGTGGGCGTATCGCTTCGCGCATCAGTTGGGCGCGCAGCATCAGCGTCGACAGCGACAACGCGTTGCTGGCCGATCTGCTCTACGACGTGATCGGTACATCGGTGGCGTCGCAGGAATCGGTGGTGGTCTCGTTCGCGCTGGCGCAGCAAGTGGCCGTCGGTGAGATGAGCGCGTTTGATGCGCTGTGCATGGCTGCCAGTCTGGGTGGCGACACCGACACCATCGCGGCGATTCTCGGCGCGATGCTCGGGGCCTGCCTGGGCCTTGAGAGCTGGCCTGTCGAGATGATCGAGACAGTGAAAACCGTCAACGATCTGGAGCTGGAACCCCTTGTGAAAGGACTCCTCACTCTTCGCTGAGGACACCCATGTGTAGGAGCTGCCGAAGGCTGCGATCTGTTGATCTTCAGCAGCTTTCGGCACACCACAAAATCAAGATCAAAAGATCGCAGCCTGCGGCAGCTCCTACAAGGGGAGGTGCAGGTATTGAATTGCCCATAAACACAAGAATGGCAAACAGGAGCATTTTTCATGAGTTCATCAAACGCCGGGCAAAGCGCCGGACAACTGGAAACCCGCGGCATCGAGCCGGTGCCGGAAGCCGAGTGCAACGGTCATCCGCTGCAACTGTTCTGGGTCTGGTTCGCCGCCAACATTTCCATCCTCGGTCTGCCGCTGGGCGCCACGCTGGTCGCGTTTCGCGGGTTGGCGATCTGGCAAGCCATCATCGTCGCAATCATCGGTGCTGCCGGCTCGTTTGCCGTGGTCGGGATCATCTCGATTGCCGGTCGCCGTGGCCGTGCGCCGAGCCTGACCCTGTCACGCGCAATCTTCGGCGTGCGCGGCAATATCGGCCCGACGCTGGTCTCGCTGATGTCGCGTCTGGGCTGGGAAACGGTCAACACCACCACCGCGGCATTCGTGCTGCTGTCGCTGTGCTCAATCCTCTTCGGCTCGCCGGTTGAAGCGAAAAGCGCTCCGGTACTGACGCTGATTTTCATCGCCATTTTCGTCCTGCTGACCTTGTCGGTTTCCGGCCTCGGTCACGCGACGTTGCTGGTGATCCAGAAGTGGGCGACCTACGTGTTCGGCGCGCTGAACATTCTCGTCGGCGGCTTCCTCTGCGCCACCATCGACTGGAGCGCGGTGTTCAACGCCACGCCGGCACCGATGAGCGCAATGATCATCGGCATCGGCACCATGGCCGCCGGCACTGGCATCGGTTGGGCCAACGCTGGCGCCGACATGTCGCGCTATCAACATCGCAGCGTCAAAGCCGTACGCTTGGTCGCGTCGGCAGCATTCGGCGCAGGCATTCCGCTGGTGTTGTTGATCACCCTCGGCGGCTTGCTCTCGGTGGGCAACAACGACCTGGCTTCGGCGACTGACCCGATCGTGGCGATCCGCGACATGCTGCCAACGTGGATGGCCGTGCCTTACCTGATCACCGCATTCGGTGGCCTGCTGCTGTCGAACAACCTGTCGGTGTACTCCGCCGGTTTGACCACGCTGACCCTCGGTCTGAAGGTAAAACGCGTCTACGCGGTAGTGGTCGATATCGTTGCGATTTTCGCCGGTTCGATTTACTTCATGCTGATCGCTGACAGCTTCTACGGCCCGTTCATCACCTTCATCTCCTTGCTGGCAGTGCCGATCACCGCGTGGGTCGGGATCTTCATCGTTGACCTGATTCACCGTCACTACTACAGCCCGACAGACTTGCTCGACGTCAGCCCGCGCAGCGCCTACTGGTACAACGGCGGCATCGAGTGGCGTGCGTTCGGCGCGTGGGCGATTGCCATCGTGCTTGGCTTCAGTTTTACCACTATTGGCACCACCGCTGAAAATGTCTGGTTCAAAGGCTTCCTGTCCGACTCGTGGCTGGGCCACAACGGCCTCGGCTGGATCGTGACCTTCGTGGTCGCCGGTGGCATTTACTTCGTCCTCGGCGGGGCGAAAGATCGCCGCGCCGCGCCAACCGAGAATGCTCATGCCTAAGATGTTGCACACCGGCCAGGTCATCATCGACCTGGTCATGGCCGTGGATAAACTGCCGCAGATTGGCGGCGACGTGCTCGCGCAGTCAGCCGGTTTCGAGGCCGGTGGCGGATTCAACGTAATGGCGGCGGCGGTGCGTAATGGCTTGCCGGTGGTGTACCTCGGTCGCCATGGCACCGGGCGTTTCGGCGATCTGGCGCGTGACGCGATGACTGTCGAAGGCATTCACATCGGCATCAAAGAACGTGCGCAGCGCGACACCGGTTTGTGTGTGGCGCTGACTGATGCCTCGGCTGAGCGCAGTTTCATTTCCTACATCGGCGCTGAGGGTGAAGTGACCGAGGACGATCTGAACAGCGTTGCAGCCGAGGCGGGCGATTACGTTTATCTCAGCGGTTACAGCTTGCTTCACGAAGGCAAGGCGCAGGCGTTGCTCGACTGGACGCTGGCGTTGCCGGGCTCGGTCAACGTGGTCTTCGATCCGGGCCCGCTGGTGGAATCGCCGGATTCGCCGATGATGCAGGCGCTGCTGCCACGCATTGATGTGTGGACGAGCAACAGCGTTGAAGCGCTACGGTTTACCGGCGCTGAAGACATTGCGCTGGCGCTGGATCGGCTGGCTGAGCATCTGCCCAAAGAGGTGTTGATGGTGGTGCGCGACGGGCCGCAGGGTTGCTGGATTCATCAGGCTGATGAGCGTCGGCATGTGCCGGGGTTTACTGTGAAAGCGGTGGACAGCAATGGCGCTGGCGATGCGCATGCCGGGGTGTTTGTTGCCGGGTTGGCGCAGGGTTTGAGCGCGCATGACGCGGCACGACGGGCGAATGCGGCGGCGGCCATTGCGGTGACACGCTGGGGGCCGGCGACCTCGCCGGGGACGGCTGAGGTGGATGCGTTTATCCGCGAGTCTGGCGGTGCTCGATAGATAGCTTTCGCGAGCAAGCCCGCTCCCACATTGGATCTGTGTCGCACCTAAATCCCCTGTAGGAGCTGCCGAAGGCTGCGATCTGTTGATCTTGAAAGAGGCAAAAGATCGCAGCCTGCGGCAGCTCCTACATAATTTACGATCACACGATCACATTGCTCAGCTGTCGAGCTTACGCGCCGCTTCAACCCCGGCCGCGCTGAGCTTGATCGGCAGGTTCAGCGAATGTTCGCCGGCTTCGTTGCAGGTCACATGGCCGTGATGAATCAGTCCGCGATCCTGCAAAGCGGCGAGGGCGCCGGCCACGACTTTCTCGCCCCGGTAATTGTCCAGCACCTCCTTGCCCAGACCACTCGGGTGGGCGTGCAGCAGGCGGGTGAGGACTTCTTTTTCCAGGTTTTTATCGACGTTCATGGTTACCTCTTCATTGGATTGAATAGGACGCTCGCGTCGGCGAACTACTGACCGGAGCCTTCGGAACCGGAACCACCCGTGGTGGATTTAGAGCCGACGCCGGGGCCCGCGTTGTCGGGCATGCCGGGGGCGTCGGGGGTGTTCATGCCGCCCTGACGACCCGGGTCACTGCCCTGCGTGCGCGGATCAGTGCCGGTGGCCGGCGGCTGATTGATCAACGGCACGCCCGAACCATCGGTGTTCATGCCGGGAGCACTGTTAATGGCGGGGGCGCGAGGCGGGGTCGGGTCGGTAGGGCCGGTGCCTGCCGCAGTGGCGGATGCGGCGAACACCGCAGGGCAGAGCAGGGCGCTGAATACGAAAGCGGTCAACCTTGACGAGATCATAGGGCTTCTCCAGTGATTGGAATCCTTACCTGTCGTTGGTCTGCCCTGTGATCCGATTGGTGCCTGATGAACGACGAACGGTCTAAATCGCCTCCACCGTTTTTACGTTGAGTCGGCGCCAGAGCAGACGGCCCAAGGTGATAAGCCAGTTGATCAAAGCCACCGCCAATACCGTGAGCAACAACGTCGCCATGCCGTGTTCAACGATGATTTTCCCGGCCAGCAATGGAAAGCCAAACACGCCGATAAAATACGAAAGGCTGAACAGCAACAACGCCTGCGAAGTGGTCCCCGTCGGTGCTTCGTTCGCCGCGAGTCCGTTGATCACCGAATAGGTCAGGCCATATCCAACGCCAAGCATCAGCGCCGCCAGCAGATAGGTAAATCCGCTGTGCACACCAAACGCGAACAGCACGATCGAGCCGAGCATCAGCCCGGACAACAGACACGAAGCGCGCAGCGGATCACGCTTGACCACGTAGCCTGCGATCAACATCCGGCTGCTGATGGCCGCACTCATGAAGCCGAGAAAGAACAGCGAATAATCCAGCGAGCGTGCCGCCGCATAACTGGTCTGAAAACTCGACAGCCCGCCGAACACACAGCCGCCGAGCCCGACCATGATGATCGGAAACACGGCGCGCGAGCTGAGCACTTGGCGGGCCGCTTGCCAGCTGATTCTGGCGGCAGAGGTGGCTTGCGTGCTTTTCAGTCGAGCGCCGACACGCCAGAACATCAGCACGCCGATCAGGCTCGCCAGTGCCGCCAGATAAAACGCCGACGTCACCGGCAACCCCAGCGCACTGGCTGCGCGCCCGAGTAACGGGCCGCTGCCGATGCCGGTCATCATGCTGCCGGACAGCAACGCGAAGTATTTCGCCCGCTGCGCCGGAGTTACCAGACTGGCAACAATAATCGGCCCCAACGTGTAGAAAACACCCCAGCCCAACCCCAGCAGCAAACCGAAAAACAACAGCAAATGCCCGAACCCCGGCGTCATCGCAAAACCCAGGCTCGCCGCCACCAGCAACAACCCGAACAGCGCAATCGACCGCGCCGCACCGAGCATGTCCGACAGATGCCCGGACACCAGCACCGCGACAAACGTACTGACCATCGCCGCCGAAATTACGCTGCCGGCATCGTGTTCATTTCCGCCGCGTGAACCGATCAACAGCGACAGCAAAAACGTCGAGCCATACGACAGCGACAACAGATAACTGGCGAGGCAGAACAGGCCGAACAACTTGCCTGACACTTGGGGTGTTGCTTGCGACATGACGCGGTTCCTTGACCGGGAAAATTGAGCGTCATCTGTTTAACACGTCGGGCCTGTGGGTTAGGTGCGCGGTTGGCGAAGTCAGGTTCAGCACAGGCCGGAGTAACCATTCAGACGATGCCGATTTCTTCCATGAATTGCTCCATGAAACCCTTCAGACGTTGATGACGTATCTGCGCCAGACGCTGGCCAGCGACGGTCTGGAAACCGTCGGCGAGGTGCAGCAGTTTGGTCTGGAAGTGGTCGAGGCAAAAACGCTTGTCGTCGTAATCGCGATGTTCCGCCTGCGGATCTTGCGGGTCGTACAGCGCCGACCCCATGCGCCCGGCGATATAAAACGTGCGGGCGACGCCGAGCATGCCCAGCGAATCGAGGCGGTCAGCGTCCTGGACGATCTTCGCTTCGAGGGTGAGCGGGGTGATGTTGGCGGAGAAGCTGTGCGCTTCGATGGCGTGGGCGACGCTGGCGATTTTATCGCTGGGCCAGTTCTGTTCGGCGAGCACTGACGACGCTTTTTCTGCGGCCAGACGCGAGGCTTGTGAGCGCAACGGCGAGTTCTTTTCGACGGCCACGCAATCGTGCAGCAGCACGGCCGCGAGCAAGACCTCGAGATCGCCACCTTCTTCCTCATGCAACGTGCGCACGTTGTGCCAGACCCGCTGCAAATGCGCGAGGTCGTGCGCGCCGTCGTCGGATATTTCCAGAGCGTGGGGCAGCAACTCGGCGGCGAGTGAAATCAGTGGTGCAAAAGCAGCATCGTTCATAAGCATCCTTACTGGCTGTCGTAGATTTTCAGTTGATGATACTTCTGTGGTGAGGGGATTTATCCCCGTTGGGGCGCGAAGCGGCCCTAAAAATGGGACTGCTGCGCAGTCCAACGGGGATAAATCCCCTCGCCACAGGGTTCCTCATCAGGTTTGGAGTGTGACGAGCGCCGTCCACGGCCTTAGTATGGCGTTTTCCTTTTCCGACAAGGCCCGTCCATGACGATCGAAATCCGCCCGGCGACCCCCAGCGATGCCCCGCAAATCCTCGCCTTCATCACTGAACTCGCCGATTTCGAAAAGGCCCGCCACGAAGTCATCGCCAGCGTCGCCGACATCGAACGCAGCCTGTTCGGCGAAGGCGCCACCGCCCACGGTCTGATCTGCCTGCGCGACGGCTTGCCGATCGGTTTCGCCGTGTTCTTCTTCAGCTACTCGACCTGGCTCGGCAGCAACTGCCTGTACCTCGAAGACCTCTACATCACCCCCGAACAACGCGGCGGCGGCGCCGGCAAAACCCTGCTGCGCCACCTGGCAAAAATCGCCTGCGACAACGACTGCGGCCGCTTCGAATGGAGCGTCCTCGACTGGAACACGCCAGCGATCGACTTCTACAAATCCTTGGGCGCACAACCGCAGGAAGAGTGGGTGAGGTATCGCATGGACGGCAAGGTATTGCGTGAGTTTGCTGAAGGGCAATGAATACGCGGTTTTTTGATTGTCGGCGGTTCATTGCTCGCATTTCACAGGAGCGCAAAGTGCCTAGATTACTGTTGCTGCTGGTCTTTTTGGCGTGCACGTCCTGTGCGATAAATCACGGCAAACCGATCGCGAAAATCACCTACTCAGGTGTGGAGCGTTATCAGGACACCCGGATTTATCAGGTCAGCTTCAAATCCGATGTCGACGTGCTCGACCTGTTCAAGTCGAGGATCAGTCAGACACTGCTGTGTTCTTTGAATGGGGATACGGATTTTTCGGTGGCTCATCGCATCGATCAATATGCCGAGGGGATGATTGAGCGCAAGTCATCGGCCAATGAGTTCAAAGCTGATCTGCTCTTCAGCCAAGTCAAAGACGCCAGCAGTGACAGCGTGATGAGCAGCGATCAGATGAAAGCGGTGTTGCAGCAGAAAAAAGCGATTGTCTGCAAGGTTCGAGTCAACGCGTATTCGTACAAGACCTATTTTTCCGAATCGATGGAAATACCTTCGGCGGACGTGTTGAGAGAAGTCGGCAACTATTGATTCCGGCGACGCAAGCGGTTGAACAAAATGGCGCGATACCTGACTGGATCGCGCCTTTTTTTTGCCTGCACTTCTTTTAATCTATTCCCATAATATGGGATGCAAAATTACATATTGAGATTTTGTTCTCGGAGGGGCTATAGTCCATCGCACTCACTGCCAAAAACAAAACAGGTGAAGCGATGCTGGCGCAATTGATCGCGCTCGATTGGGGGACGACCTCATTACGTGCTTACAAACTCGCGGCTGACGGTGTGGTGCTGGAGCAGCGCTCGCTGTCGTCCGGGATCATGCAGTTGCCCAAGACCCCGCGAATCATCAACGGTCGCGAATGTGCCGATGGTTTTGAATTGGCTTTCGATGAAGCCTGCGGCGACTGGCTCGATGCGCAGCCGGATCTGCCGGTGATTGCTTGCGGCATGGTCGGCAGTGCGCAGGGCTGGCGTGAAGCGGCCTACTGCGAGACGCCGGCGAACGTCGCCAATCTCGGAAACTCCCTACAAACAGTTATCAGCATTCGCGGCACCGTGGTGCATATCGTGCCGGGCGTGATTCAGCGTTCGCGTTTGCCGAACGTGATGCGCGGCGAAGAAACCCAAGTGCTGGGTGTTCTGCAGAATCTGCCGGTCGAGGCGGGCGCTGATCTGTTGATCGGTCTGCCGGGCAGTCATTCGAAGTGGGTGGACGTGGTCGAAGGCTGCATCACCCGTTTCGATACGTTCATGACCGGCGAAGTGTTCGCCGTGCTCAGCGAACACAGCATCCTTGGCCGCACCCAGCAACACAGCGTGACGTTCGATGCTCAGGCGTTTGACCGTGGCGTGCAGATTGCGCAGTCGGCGGACGGCGAACTCGGCGTGCTGTCGACCTTGTTCAGTGCCCGCACGCTGGGCCTGACCGGTGAACTGAGCCCGACGGCGCAGGCGGATTATCTGTCCGGGCTGATGATCGGCCATGAGCTGGCGGCACTGGCCAGCGCTCAACGCCGACGCCGCAACAACCCGAATCTTCCTTCGATCATCCTCATCGGCAACGCGCAACTGTGTGCGCGCTACCGCCGTGCCCTCGACGCCTGTGGTTTCGCCAAGGTGACGCTGGCCGAGCAGGCCACCGAGCGTGGTTTGTGGCAACTGGCGCTGGCCGCTGCACTGATCGATTCCTCATCCCGTTAACCCTGACTGGAGGCCTGACATGCTCAAGCAAGCATTGGCGCAAAACGGTCTGATCGCGATTCTGCGTGGCCTGCACCCGCAGGAAGCTGCCGCTGTCGGAGAAGTCCTGTATGCCGCCGGATTTCGCGTCATCGAAGTACCGCTAAATTCCCCATCGCCGTACGAAAGTATCCGCATCCTGCGCAAGACCTTGCCCGCCGATTGCCTGATCGGTGCCGGCACAGTGTTGACGCCGGAGCAGGTCGAGTTGGTGAAAGAGGCCGGCGGCCAAGTGATCGTCATGCCGCACAGCGATGCCAAGGTGTTGCGCGCGGCGAAAGCGGCGGGGCTGTTTCTGTCGCCGGGTGTTGCCACGCCGACCGAAGCGTTCGCGGCGCTGGCGGAGGGCGCGGACATTCTCAAGCTGTTCCCGGCCGAGCAGATGGGTCCGGCAGTCGTCAAAGCCTGGCTTGCGGTGTTGCCGTCCGGGACGGTGCTGGCGCCGGTTGGCGGCATCACCCCGGACAACATGCAGGCGTTTATCGATGCCGGCGTGAAAGGGTTCGGCCTCGGTTCCGGCCTGTTCAAACCGGGCATGAGCCCGGAGCAAGTGGCGGTGAATGCCAAGGCCTACGTGGCCGCGTGGAAGGCCCTTCGCTAAGAATTCTGGCGCTGCGTGCGCTATCCAGATAAGAGCTGCATTTACAAAAAGAGAGCAGAGATGAAAATCACCAAACTCACCACCTTCATCGTTCCGCCGCGCTGGTGCTTCCTCAAGATCGAAACCGACGAGGGCGTGACCGGTTGGGGCGAGCCTGTGGTTGAAGGGCGCGCGCACACCGTTGCCGCCGCTGTCGAAGAATTGTCCGATTACCTGATCGGCAAAGACCCGCGCAACATCGAAGACATCTGGACGGTGCTGTATCGCGGCGGTTTCTACCGTGGCGGAGCGATCCATATGAGCGCACTGGCCGGCATCGATCAGGCGCTGTGGGACATCAAAGGCAAGGCCCTCGGCGTGTCGGTGAGTGATCTGCTCGGCGGCCAGGTGCGCGACAAGATTCGTGTGTATTCGTGGATCGGCGGCGACCGTCCGGCCGACACCGCGCGTGCGGCGAAAGAGGCGGTGAGCCGTGGTTTCACTGCGGTGAAAATGAACGGCACCGAAGAGCTGCAATTCCTCGACTCCTTCGAGAAAGTCGACTTGGCGCTGGCCAACGTTGCCGCCGTGCGTGACGCGGTCGGGCCGAACGTCGGTATCGGCGTCGACTTCCATGGCCGCGTGCACAAGCCGATGGCCAAGGTGCTGATGAAGGAACTCGATCCATACAAACTGATGTTTATCGAAGAGCCGGTGCTCAGCGAAAACTACGAAGCGCTGAAAGAACTGGCGCCGTTGACCAGCACACCGATTGCCCTCGGCGAGCGCTTGTTTTCGCGTTGGGACTTTAAACGCGTGTTGAGCGAAGGTTACGTCGACATCATCCAGCCGGATGCTTCCCACGCCGGCGGTATCACCGAAACCCGCAAGATCGCCAACATGGCCGAAGCCTACGACGTCGCGCTGGCGCTGCATTGCCCGCTGGGGCCGATTGCGCTGGCGGCGTGCTTGCAACTGGACGCGGTTTGTTACAACGCGTTTATCCAGGAGCAGAGCCTGGGCATCCATTACAACGAGAGCAATGATTTGCTCGACTACGTGAAAGATCCGCGGGTGTTCGATTACGACAAAGGCTTCGTGAAGATTCCGAACGGCCCGGGGTTGGGCATCGAGATCAACGAGGAATACGTGATCGAGCGCGCGGCGGTTGGGCATCGCTGGCGCAACCCGATCTGGCGCCATGCCGATGGCAGCTTTGCCGAGTGGTGAGTCGTCCCTGACACCACAAAAAAACCTGTGGGAGGGGGCTTGCTCCCGAAGGCGGTGTATCAGTCAGAGAGATGTCGAATGACACACCGCCTTCGGGAGCAAGCCCCCTCCCACAGGGTGCAGTACAGGCCTCAGGCCGACCTCAATAAACATAAAAAGAGGCTCTCCCCATGCAACCGCAAACCCTCACCGGGCAGGCGTCTTTAGTCGCGCCCAGCCGCAAGCGGTTTTTCATCATGGTGTTGCTGTTTATCACCGTGGTCATCAACTACCTCGACCGCAGCAACCTGTCGATTGCCGCGCCGGCGCTGACCAGTGATCTGGGCATCGACCCGATCCACGTCGGCCTGATCTTCTCCGCGTTCGGCTGGGCACTACGCCGCCATGCAGATCCCCGGCGGCTGGCTGGTCGATCGCGTGCCGCCGCGCATCCTTTATAGCGTCGCTTTGCTGTTGTGGTCGATTGCCACGGTGATGCTCGGTTTCGCCGCCAGTTTCATCGCGCTGTTCGTGCTGCGCATGGCCGTCGGCGCGCTGGAAGCACCGGCCTATCCCATCAACAGCCGCGTTGTAACAACCTGGTTCCCCGAGCGTGAACGCGCCACGGCCATCGGTTTCTATACCTCCGGGCAATTTGTCGGCCTGGCATTCCTGACCCCGGTACTCGCTTGGCTGCAACACGAATTCGGCTGGCACATGGTCTTCGTCGCGACCGGCGCCGTCGGCATTATTTGGGCGGCGATCTGGTACGCGGTGTATCGCGAGCCACGGGATTTCAAAGGCGCCAACGAAGCCGAAATCGACCTGATCCGCGAGGGCGGTGGCCTGGTCGATATTCAGAAAGAAACGGCCAAGGTCAAAGCCAAATTCAGTTGGACCGATCTCGGTATCGTTCTGACCAAACGCAAATTGTGGGGCATCTACCTCGGCCAGTTCTGCCTGAACTCGACGCTGTGGTTTTTCCTGACGTGGTTCCCGACATACCTGGTGAAATATCGCGGTATGGACTTCATCAAGTCCGGCCTGCTCGCGTCGCTGCCGTTTCTTGCCGCGTTCGTTGGCGTGTTGTGCTCGGGGTTCTTTTCCGACTTCCTGATTCGTCGCGGTTACACCGTCGGCTTTGCGCGTAAGTTGCCGATCATTGGCGGGCTGCTGATTTCTACCTCGATCATCGGTGCCAACTTCGTTGAGTCGACGCCGCTGGTGATTGCCTTTCTGGCGCTGGCGTTCTTCGGTAATGGCCTGGCCTCGATCACTTGGTCGCTGGTCTCGACACTTGCGCCGGCTCGTTTGCTCGGCCTGACCGGCGGGGTGTTCAACTTCATCGGCAACCTCTCGGCGATCACCACGCCGATCGTGATCGGCTTCCTCGCCAGCGGCGATTCGTTCGCGCCGGCGATCACTTATATCGCGGTGCTCGCATTGATCGGTGCTTTGTCCTACGTGCTGCTGGTCGGCAAGGTCGAGCGTATCGAGTTGTAGTGGTCTGCGTCGGGCGACCATAATGCCGCCCGCTCCCTCGCTCAACGGTAAAGGCTGGATATGCAGGAAGACGCTCCGGAAAAAACCAAGGACGCCGCGCCCACCGGCACCCAGACGCTGTTGCGCGGCCTCGGTGTGGTGCAAGCGGTGGCCAGTGGCGCCCGCGATCTCAAGGAAATTGCCCGACTGATCGGCACCACGCGCAGCACCACCCATCGTCTGGCCAGTTGCCTGGTCGATGAACGCTACCTGCGCGTGGTGCCGCAAGTCGGTTATCTGCTCGGGCCGAAGCTGATCGAACTGGGTTTCCAGGCGCGCGAAGAGTTGCCGCTGGTGAGCCTGGCCGGGCCGTATCTGGACGAGTTGTCGGCGTTGACCGGCGACACCGTGCACTTGGGCATTCGTGAAGGCGATGAAGTGTTGTATCTGCTGAAGAACCCGGGGCGCAATGGCCCGGAAATGCGTTCGCGGGTCGGCCATCGTATGCCGCTGGCGCGCACCGGGATTGGCAAGGCATTGATGCTCGATGACTCGCCGAAAGACTGGCAGCGGCTGTACGACATCAGTCTGCCGGCGGGTGGGAAAAGTCAGTTCTGGCCGCAGCATCCCCAGCAGTCGTGGGAACAGCTTGAGCAGCGCATGACCGAGTACGTCGCCGGTGGCTACGCGTTCGATCTGGAAGACAACGAACCGTCGATCCGCTGCGTGGCGGCGCCGATTCGCGATGCGAGCAAGGGCATCGTGGCGGCGATCAGTATCGCCAGCACCGTGCCGTACATGCCGCTGGAAAAAATGGCCGAGCTGATTCCCCTGATCAAAGGGGTCACAGCCCGGCTCTCGGCGGAGCTTGGCTTGAAGGTTTAAGCGGGTTTAAACCTTGAGCGTCGCCATGTCGATGACGAAACGGTACTTCACGTCGCCGGCGATCATGCGCGCGTAAGCCTCGTTGATCTGGCGAATGTCGAGCATTTCGATGTCGCAGGTGATGTTGTGCTCGGCGCAGAAATCCAGCACTTCCTGGGTTTCGGCGACGCCACCGATCAACGAGCCGGCCAGGATGCGGCGACCCAATACCAGTTTGGCGGCATGCACGGGCGGATCGATCGGTTCGATCAGGCCAACCAGAATGTGCACGCCGTCGAAGCGCAGGGTGTCGAGGTACGGGTTGAGATCGTGCTGCACCGGAATGGTATCGAGCAGGAAGTCGAAGTAACCGGCAGCGGCTTTCATCTGCTCGGCATCGGTAGACACGATCACGTGATCGGCACCCTGACGACGACCTTCTTCAGCCTTGCTCGCCGAGCGGGTGAACAGGGTGACTTCGGCGCCCATGGCTTTAGCGAACTTGATACCCATGTGGCCCAAACCGCCCATGCCGAGAATCCCGACCTTGTCGCCAGCCTTGACGCCGTAGTGCTTGAGCGGTGAGTAGGTGGTGATGCCGGCGCACAGAATCGGCGCGGCGCTGGCCAGTGCCAGTCTTTCCGGAATGCGCACGACGAAGTGTTCGCTGACGACGATGCTGTCCGAATAACCGCCCATGGTATTGCTGCCATCAACTCGATCCGGTGTAGCGTAGGTCATGGTCGGGCCTTCGAGGCAGTATTGCTCAAGGTTCGACTGGCAGGCTTCGCAGGTGCGGCACGAGTCGACCATGCAGCCAACCCCGACCAGATCGCCTACTTTGTGTTGGGTGACATTCGCACCGATCGCGGTGACTTTTCCGACGATCTCGTGGCCGGGCATCAACGGGTAAACAGCGATGCCCCATTCATTGCGAGCCTGGTGGATGTCGGAGTGGCAGACGCCGCAGTAGAGGATCTCGATCGCGACGTCGTCGGCGCGCGGGCTGCGACGTTCGAATTTCATCGGGGCGAGGGGGGTGGTGGCCGATTGGGCGGCATAGCCGATGGCGGTGTACATGTAAAACCTCGCAAAAGCAGGAACAAGTGAGGCGGCGCATTCTGGGCGTCGACTGACAGTCCGGCCATGACGATTCCTCCGGGTCTCATGCCTAATCCTCCGGCATGCGGGTTTCATTGGCCGCAGCGGCAAAAGGATCTGCCATCATGCTTTCATCGCCTTTTTCCGCCTTATTTTCAGTGAAGAGTTTTGATGCAATTAACCCGTCATCTTGATGCCAATGCCCGGCTGGTTTCGTTGATCGAACCGTTGGCGCTGCGCGATGGTTATTCCCCGACCGGGTTGCCCGGTGTGCAAGTGTTGCGCGCCAGTTGCGACGTCGCCCGTGGCCCGCACATTTATGAACCGAGCCTGATGATCATCGCGCAGGGCAGCAAACTGGCGTTTCTCGGGCCGCGGACGATGGAATATGGCGCCGGACATTATCTGATTCAGGCGCTGCCAGTGCCGTTTGAGTGTGAGACGTTTGCCTTGCCCAATGCGCCGTTGCTTGGCGTGAGCGTGGCGATTGATCGGGTGTTGCTCGGTGAACTGGTGTTGGCCATGGGGCTGGCGCCGGGGCGGCATATTCCGGCGCAGACGCCGGAGTCGATGACCTCGGTGGTGCTCGACGATGACATGCGTGGCTGCGTCGAGCGGCTGTTGAGTTGCCTGCACGATCCGCTGGAGTGCCAGATTCTCGGGCCGGCGCGGGTACGTGAATTATTGTTCGTTGCGTTGCGCGGGCCGCAGGCGGATGTGTTGCGCGCGTTGGTCGAACAGCAGGGGCAGTTTGCGCGGGTGGCGGCGTCGATCAGTCATCTGCATGCGCATTACACCGAGCCGTTGAATGTCGAGACATTGGCCGGTTGCGCGAACATGAGCGTGTCGACGTTTCATGAGCATTTCAAACGCAGCACGTTGCTGTCGCCGGTGCAGTATCTGAAGCGTTTGCGCTTGTTGAAGGCGCAGACGTTGCTGGTGGCGGAGGGCTTGGGCGTGGCGCAAGTGGCGCATCGGGTCGGGTATCAGAGTACGTCGCAGTTCAGTCGCGAATATAAGCGCTACTTCGAGCGCAGCCCGGGCGACGAACGCGCTGCCTGAGTCGACGAAGATCCCCCTGTGGGAGCGGGCTTGCTCGCGAATGCGGAGTGTCATTCAGCTAATTCATTGACTGATACACCGCATTCGCGAGCAAGCCCGCTCCCACAGTTGTTTTGTGGTGATACAAGGAATTTTTGGCAACAAAAAGGCCCCCGATTCGGGAGCCTTGATGTTCAGCGGTTCGACTTACATATTCGGATAAGTAGGGCCGCCAGCGCCTTCCGGCGTGACCCAAGTGATGTTCTGCGAAGGATCCTTGATGTCACAGGTCTTGCAGTGCACGCAGTTCTGGGCGTTGATCTGGAAGCGCTTCTCGCCGTCTTCCTTGGTGATCACTTCATATACGCCGGCCGGGCAATAGCGCTGCGCCGGTTCGTCGTACAGCGGCAGGTTTTTGCTGATCGGGATGCTCGGGTCTTTCAACTTCAAGTGGCAAGGCTGTTCTTCTTCATGGTTGGTACCGGAGATGAACACCGAGCTGAGTTTGTCGAAGCTGAGTTTGCCGTCCGGCTTCGGATAGTCGATCTTCTTGCAGTCGGCGGCGAGCTTGAGGCAAGCGTAATCCGGCTTGGTGTCGTGCAGGGTGAACGGCAGTTTGCCGCCGAAGATGTTCTGATCCAGCCAGTTGAAACCGCCGCCAACGATGGCGCCGAACTTGTGAATCGCTGGGCCGAAGTTACGGCTGGCGAACAGTTCGTCGTAGAGCCAGCTCTTCTTGAACGCGTCCACATAAGTGGTCAATTCTTCAGTGCCGTCCTTCTCAGCGAACAACGCGTCAGCTACCGATTCAGCGGCGAGCATGCCCGACTTCATCGCGGTGTGGCTGCCTTTGATCTTGGCGAAGTTCAGGGTGCCGAGGTCGCAACCGATCAGCGCGCCGCCCTTGAAGACCATTTTCGGCAGCGAGTTCAGGCCACCTTTGCAGATCGCGCGGGCGCCGTAGCTGATGCGCTTGCCGCCTTCCAGGTACTGCGCCAGCACTGGGTGATGCTTGAGGCGCTGGAACTCGTCGAACGGTGACAGGTACGTGTTGCTGTAGGAAAGATCGACGATCAGACCGACCACCACCTGATTGTTTTCCAGGTGATAGAGGAACGAGCCACCGGTGTTCTCGGTGCCCATGATGTCCAGCGGCCAACCGGCGGTGTGCACCACCAGACCTGGTTGATGCTTGGCCGGGTCGATTTCCCAGATTTCTTTCAGGCCGATGCCGTAATGCTGAGCGTCGGCATCGCTGTCGAGGTTGTAGCGCTGGATCAGTTGCTTGCCGATGTGACCACGGCAGCCTTCGGCGAACAGCGTGTATTTGCCACGCAGTTCCATGCCCGGGGTGTACAGGCCTTCCTTCGGATTGCCTTCGCGGTCGACGCCGAGATCACCGGTAATGATCCCGCGCACCACGCCTTGCTCGTCGATCAGCGCTTCCTGAGCGGCGAAGCCCGGGTAGATTTCTACGCCGAGGTTCTCGGCCTGCTGGGCCAGCCAGCGGCACAGGTTGCCGAGGGAGATGATGTAGTTGCCTTCGTTGTGCATGGTCTTGGGCACAAAGAGGTCTGGAATTTTTTGCGCGCTTTCGGCGTTTTTCAGCACGAAAATATCGTCGCGGGTGACGGGCGTGTTCAGCGGGGCGCCGAGTTCTTTCCAGTCCGGGAACAGTTCGTTCAGAGCGCGTGGTTCGAACACGGCGCCGGACAGGATGTGTGCGCCGACTTCGGAGCCTTTTTCGACCACGCAGACGCTGATTTCCTTACCGGCTTCGGCGGCCTTCTGCTTCAAACGGCAGGCGGCGGACAAGCCAGCGGGGCCGGCACCGACGATGACCACGTCGAATTCCATGTATTCGCGTTCCACAGGCTATCTCCTACTCAAGGCTCACAGTTTTTTTTCTAATTTGGAGGTTCGATCTCGCATCCGAATTGCCTTTACGTTAACGTCAAAGGGAATATCGGGAAACCCACCTTTCTCTCTAGGCGGCGCATTATATCTACACCACTCTCAGCGTCCAATACAAACGTTTGTTTGAATTGGCTCCAGCCCAGAGAAATCAAAGAAGCGCGGCTTATGAATGGTCATTTTGCTGTATTGACCGGAATAGGCGTTCCGGTCAAGATACGGGCGGTTTTGCGCTCGTCGTAGGCAGACTGGCGGTTTCAAGAGCACCTCTAAAGACAGGGCGTAGGCAGAAAGGGTGATGCGCAGCGCAGGTCTGGCGCGCAGTTTACACACCGCGAAGTTGAATGACTGAATGGTCACCACTGACGAACGGTCACGCACTTCGCAACGTGAAATCATCCCGAGTACAAGCCGGCGTTTTTAGAGGTGCCCTTGTAGCCCGATGAGCATCAACCGCCAGGTTCGCCTAGGCGACTTTCTTTTCACCGGAGAGTAACGAGGAATCCATGAAGGTTCTTGTAGCTGTCAAACGCGTTGTGGATTACAACGTCAAGGTTCGCGTCAAGGCGGACAATTCCGGCGTAGACCTCGCCAACGTCAAGATGTCGATGAACCCGTTCTGCGAAATCGCAGTGGAAGAAGCCGTACGCCTGAAAGAGAAAGGTGTTGCGACTGAAATCGTCGTCGTCTCCATCGGCCCGACCACCGCTCAGGAGCAGCTGCGTACCGCACTGGCTCTGGGTGCCGACCGTGCCATCCTCGTCGAATCCGCTGAAGATCTGACCTCGCTCGCCGTGGCCAAGCTGCTCAAGGCTGTGGTCGACAAGGAACAGCCTCAACTGGTGATCCTGGGCAAACAGGCCATCGACAGCGACAACAACCAGACCGGCCAGATGCTCGCGGCATTGAGCGGCTACGGTCAGGGCACGTTCGCGTCGAAAGTCGAAGTCTCTGGCGACAGCGTTGCCGTGACTCGCGAAATCGACGGCGGCGCGCAGACGGTTTCCCTGAAACTGCCGGCGATCGTCACCACCGACCTGCGTTTGAACGAGCCGCGTTATGCGTCCCTGCCAAACATCATGAAAGCCAAGAAGAAGCCTCTCGAAGTGCTGACTCCGGACGCTTTGGGCGTTTCCACCGCCTCCACCAACAAGACCCTGAAAGTCGAAGCGCCGGCTGCACGCAGCGCAGGCATCAAGGTCAAGTCGGTGGCTGAACTGGTCGAGAAACTGAAAAACGAAGCGAAGGTAATCTAATCATGACTATCTTGGTAATCGCTGAACACGACAACAAAGTGCTGGCCCCGGCCACACTGAACACCGTGGCTGCTGCTGCCAAAATCGGCGGCGACATTCACGTTCTGGTTGCAGGCCAAGGCGCTGGCGCCGTGGCTGAAGCCGCAGCGAAAATCGCTGGCGTGAGCAAAGTTCTGAACGCTGACAACGCGGCTTACGCGCATCAGCTGCCGGAAAACGTTGCTCCGCTGGTCGCTGAGCTTGGCGCTGGCTACAGCCACATCCTGGCTGCAGCCACTTCCAACGGCAAAAACATCCTGCCGCGCGTTGCTGCGCAGCTGGACGTTGACCAGATCTCCGAGATCATCTCGGTCGAAAGCGCTGACACCTTCAAGCGCCCGATCTATGCCGGTAACGCCATCGCTACCGTGCAATCGACCGCTGCGATCAAAGTGATCACCGTGCGTGCCACCGGTTTCGACCCGGTTGCTGCTGAAGGTGGTTCGGCGGCTGTTGAAGCAGTCGGCGCTGCACACGACGCGGGCACTTCGAGCTTCGTTGGCGAAGAACTGGCCAAGTCCGATCGTCCAGAACTGACCGCTGCCAAGATCGTCGTTTCCGGCGGCCGCGGCATGCAGAACGGCGACAACTTCAAACACCTGTACGCTCTGGCCGACAAGCTGGGCGCTGCGGTGGGTGCTTCGCGCGCCGCCGTCGACGCAGGTTTCGTACCGAACGATATGCAGGTCGGTCAGACCGGCAAAATCGTTGCGCCACAGCTGTACATCGCCGTCGGTATCTCCGGCGCTATCCAGCATTTGGCCGGCATGAAAGACTCCAAAGTGATCGTTGCGATCAACAAGGACGAAGAAGCGCCGATCTTCCAGGTGGCCGATTACGGTCTCGTGGCGGATCTGTTCGAAGCAGTACCTGAGCTGGAGAAGCTGGTTTAAACCGGCGGCTTCACTTATAAAGAGCCCGACCTGTTGGTCGGGCTTTTTTTTGTCTTGGATTTGAGTGGGAGCGTTTCGCCATGGATCTGCGCTGCGGATGGTTGTTGGGTTTGGCCCTGTTGCCCGGTTTGGCGATGGCCGCTGGCAAGTGCGAGCGCCTTGTCGTCACCGGCAGCCCGGACGCGCCGCCGTACCTGTGGCAGGATCCGCAAAATCCCAAGCAACTGATCGGCGCCAGTGCCGACCTGCTTCAACAAGTCGCCAAGGATCTCGGCATCAAAGTCGAGTTGCTCTACGCCGGTAAACGCTCGCAAAGCCTCGACGAAGTGCGCAGCGGGCGCATGGACATGCTCGCCGACGCGCCGTTGATCTTCAACGAGCTGGAAAACCTCGACTACATCTACCCGCCGCTGCTTGAAAACGACTACTTGGTGTGGACGCGCAAAGGCTCGACACTGGTCTACAGCGAAGCCAAAGACCTGCAGGGTCACGCGGGCGCGCTGTCGGAAAAGTCTCGAATGACGCAGGGATTCGGCACTTTCGCCGAGCAGAATCTGACCCTGACCAAGACAGCCAACCTCACCCAAGCCCTGCAGAAATTGCTCCTCGGTGAAGTGGAATATGTACTCGCCGGCCGCTACTCGGGCATGGCCGCCGCGCAGGCATTGGGCATGGCCAATGATCTGCTGGCGTTCGAGCAACCCATCGACCGCCCGGGCCTGTTCCTCGCGGTTTCCCACAACTCGGCCTGCAACGATCCGTGGTTGCGCGGACAGCTAGCCAAAAAGATGACAGAATTGCCCGCGTCCGGACTGACGGAAGCCGTGCTGCAACGCAATATCGAGCGCTGGAAGGCGCAGCAGCAACAGCCGCAACAGCCTGTCAGTGCCCCAAAACAGTAGGGATTCTTAGTGAGTATTCGACCTCTTTTCGCGGCGATGGCCGTTCTGGCTCTGGCCGGTTGCGCCAGTGATCCGGCACCCAACGAACAAATGCGCCTCACCGAGCAGGCCATCACCCAGGCCAAGGCTGTCGGTGCCACCGCTGATGATGTGCCGGAAATGAAACTGGCCGAAACCAAGTACGATCGAGCCAAGGGCAACATGGCCGACGAGTCCTACCGCAATGCGCGGATGCGTGCCGAACAGGCCGAACTGGATGCGCGTCTGGCCGAAGCCAAGGTGCTGACGCAAAAAAGTGAAGAACAGGTGAATGTGCTCAACACCCGCATCGTCCGTCTGGGCAAGCAACTGGGAGATGCCCAATGAGCCTCAAGTCGAAAGTCCTTGGCGGTCTGATTCTCGCCGGTTGCGCCAGTCTTTACGGCTGCGCCGGTCAACACAGCGAAACGGCATTGCAAGAGGCGGGCGCTGACTTTCAGAAAGTCAAAGAAGACTCGAACGTGCTGCGCATCGCGCCGAAAGACGTGATCCGCGCCGGGGAATCCCTGGCCCGCGCCGATCGCCTGTCGACCTATTGGGGCAGCGGTTCGGACGTGGTGCATTACGCCTACCTGAGCCAGCGCTACAGCGAAATCGCCCGCGAGCACACCAATCAAGTGCTCAACGAAGAACGCATCGCCAAGCTCGAACTCGAACGTCAGCGCCTGCAACTGGCCCTGCGCGAATCGAAACTGCTCAGCGTGCAGCAACAAGGCAAATGGCTCGAAGAGCAGATCGTCGCATTGGCCACTACGCAGACCGACCGTGGTCTGGTGATGACCCTCGGCGACGTGCTGTTCGACACTGGCGAAGCGGAGCTGAAAAACTCGGCCAACCGTGTCGTGCTGAAAATCGTCCAGTTCCTGCAACTGAACCCGAAACGCGTAGTGCGCATCGAGGGTTACACCGACAGCACCGGCGGCAAGCAGGAAAACCTCAAACTGTCCCGCGACCGCGCGCAAGCGGTGGCCGACGTGCTGATGGATCTTGGTATCGAGGACAAACGCATTCAGGTCGAAGGCTACGGCGACGAATACCCGGTGGACGTCAACGCTTCCGAGCGTGGGCGCGCACAGAACCGTCGCGTGGAAATTGTCTTCTCCGACGAAAAAGGCCAGCTCGGCGCCGCCCGCTAAGCAACGCAAAGCCCTGTAGGAGCTGCCGAAGGCTGCGATCTTTTGACTTTTCTTTTTGAAGATCAAAAGATCGCAGCCTTCGGCAGCTCCTACACAGCTCCTACAAAAGCCCGGCCTGTCATGCAGCGCCGGGTTTTTTTACGTCTGTCGATTGGCTCGCAAATCGGTACAGTCGGGGGCAGACACTGCACTGTATGGTCGAGTATTGTGGCAACTGTCCCAGTACACTTCTAAACTGTTCCGGTATTGTTTCACACAAGAATAAAATGCCCGTGAAATCGAGTGCTGCGTCATGACCAATCTCTTGCTCTACCAACGTATTGCTCAACAACTGGCCGAAGACATCCGCCGTGGTGTCTATCAACCGGGGGAGCGCGTGCCTTCGGTGCGCAAGATGAGTTCGCAGCTCAACGTCAGCCATGCCACGGTGTTGCAGGCGTACGCCAATCTAGAAGATCAGGGGCTGATTCGCGCCCGCCCGCAGTCCGGTTATTACGTCCACCAGACCCCCGCACTGACCGCGCCAACGCCGGACATTGCCCGGGTTGAGCGTCCCGGTCTGGTGACGCGCAGCAGCATCATTCAACAGGTTTTGGTCGAGTCGCGCCGCGAAGGTGTGTTCCCGCTGGGTGCCGCCGTGCCGAGCGTCGATTATTTGCCGGTGCGCGCGCTGCATCAGCAACTGGCGAAAGTCACCCGATTCCACAGCCCGCGCGCGTTCAGTTACATGTTCAGCCCCGGTTTCGAACCGTTGCGCCGGCAAGTGGCAATTCGCATGCGCGACGCCGGTGTCGTCGTCGATCCGTCAGAGGTGGTGATCACCCACGGTTGTGTCGATGCCTTGCAGATGTCGCTGCGCGTGCTGACCCGCCCGGGTGATCTGATCGCCGCTGAGTCGCCGACTTATTACGGCTTGCTGCAACTGGCTGATCTGCTTGGCTTGAAAGTCATCGAAATCCCGAGTGATCCCGCCACCGGCATGAGCCTCGAAGCTCTGCAACTGGCGGCCAACCAATGGTCGATCAAAGCGCTGGTGCTGACCACGCGCCTGAGCAATCCGTTGGGCGGCACCATGCCCGAAGAGCGCCAGAAACAGTTGCTGCGACTGGCCTCGGATTTCGATATCCAGATCGTCGAAGACGACATCTATGGCGAGTTGATGTTCGAGCAGGGCAAAACCAAAGCGCTCAAGGCTTACGATCGACTGGATCGGGTCATTTACTGCTCGAGTTTTTCCAAGACCTTGTCGCCCGGTGTGCGCATCGGCTGGATGATTCCCGGTAAGTATCAGCAGGAAATCCAGCGTCTGCAGACCTTCAGCACCCATTCAGCCTGCAGCGTCACGCAGATGGCGATTGCTGCGTATCTGGAAAACGGCGGCTATGACCGGCATTTGCGCTACATCCGTCAGGAGTACCGCAAGAATCTCAGCGCTTTCCAGTTGGCGGTGCAGCAGTATTTCCCCGAAGGCACGCAAATGACCCGTCCTACTGGCGGTTTCATTCTCTGGGTGAGCTTGCCGGGGAGGGTGAATACGCAGGATTTGCACGTGCGCGCCTTGCAGCAGGGCATCAGCATCGCGCCGGGGCTGATCTTCAGTAATACCGAGCAGTTCAACCACTGTATCCGCCTGAATTGCGGCATTCCGTGGAACCGCGAGGCGGAGCGGGCATTGATGACTCTGGGCTTGCTGGCAACGCAACTGTGTCAGGAAACGGCGGGCGGTTTCTGAACGAACGGCGCGTCATGCTTGTCATGTGACGTGCAACAGGCCAGCATATGGCCCTCTGCCGTTAATGTCGTTGGAGTTCATGAAAGCGATTTTTCCTGCCGCCTGGGTTGTGCTTTGCCTGCTGATGATCGGCCATGTGCCCGATGTCATGGCGTCTGGCCCGGAAAAACCGGCAGCGACCACGCCGGCGAAAAAAGCGCCGGCAGTGAAGAAGGCCGCAGCTGCGAAACCAGTCCAGCAGAAAATTGTGAAGAAACGCCCACCGGTGGCTTCCAAATCGAAGTCCGCCCGTGAAGTGGCGAAAACCCCGCTGCCGTCGACCAAACTCGATCTGAGCCTGCCCAAAGACATGGTTCAAGAGTTGAAGCCTAAGGGCACCGTCGAGATGCCCAAGCGCGAGCCGATCCTGCCGCAGATGTTCGGCGAGAAAAACACCGGGTTCCAGCTCAATGGCCGTTTGCTCAGCAACGAAATGCAGTTGCAGCTGCGCAACGAAGAGCGTCGGGAAGTGGAAGGCGCGGCGCTCGATTTCGAATTCAAGCAATAAACAGCACGTTGCTGTGACCCGCAGACCAGACGCTTTGTCGGAGACCGGTCAGTCACATTCAGTAATCGCTAAAAACCCCGGTTCAGGCAATTTAAAACAGCCGTTTTAGCGGTTACTCTGTTCCGCGTCCCTTTTACACATCGCCCGTCGCGAGGAATTGTTCGTCATGAAATGCCGTGAAGGCTGTGGCGCTTGCTGCATCGCCCCCTCCATCAGTTCGCCGATTCCCGGCATGCCTGATGGCAAACCTGCCGGCGAACGTTGCGTGCAACTCTCGGTCGAAAACCTGTGCAATATTTTCGGCCGCCCCGAGCGCCCGGCAGTCTGTTCCGGCTTCTCTGCCGACATCGAAGTCTGCGGCAGCAACTCGGAAGAAGCGATCAGGCTGATCGGCTGGTGGGAACAAATGACGGCGGCGTGATGTGTAAAACGAACGGAACTTCAACAATAAGGAATAAGACTATGGGTTCGCTGCATCGTATCGCTGTGTTGTGTGGTTTGACCGCTGTGCTGGCCACCTCGGTTGCCCAGGCTGAAGACTGGAAAGTCGCCAAGAACGAAGACGGCATCAAAGTCTCCCTGAGCGAAGTGCCGGGTTCGGACTACAAGTCCTATCAGGGCGTCGCGCTGATGAAGACCACCGTCGCCAAACTGCGCGCACTGCAGGAAGACGTCTCCGGTGCCTGCGCCTGGATTCACGAGTGCAAGACCCAGAAATTGCTCAAACACGAAGGCGATCAGAGCTGGACTTACACCCAGTTCAACACGCCTTGGCCAGTCACCCCGCGTGATTCGGTGCTGAAAGTCACCACCGTTGAAGGCGCCGACGGCAGCCTGACCCGCAACCTGGAAGGCCTGCCGAAGTACATTCCGGAAGAAAAAGGCTTCGTTCGTGTTGAACAGGTCAAAGGCTTCTGGAAGTTCGTACCGAAAGGTGATCAGGTTGAAGTGACCTATCAAGTTCACACTGAGCCAGGCGGCAGCGTGCCGGCGATGGTTGCCAACAAGTTCGTGGTCGATGCACCGTTCAACACCCTCAAAGCTCTGAAAGAACGCGCCGAGAAGTAATCAGCCCGCTCTACACAAAACGCCCCGACCGATTCGGGGCGTTTTGTTTTGTATCTATATTGTGTTTCCAGATATGCGTTGCACGAAATTTTCACAAAGTGTTCCAGACAATTCGCCCGCGCTGTTTGCACGTTGCCGCTGTCTGCTGCCGCTTGAAATGAAACTGTCTGGCGGCGGGGCAGTAATCAATGGCAATGGTGCGAACGATCGTGCAACATTTGCGCACCGCGCACGCCCCGGGGCCTGGAATGGCCAATAGAGGGCAGGGCGCCGCTGTATTTTTGCAACTTCAACTAATGGGTCCTAAAACGACATGGCAAACCCGGACGCCCTGAATCAGCAGCGATCTTCTGCTCGCCTGCTGCAACCGACCCTCAAATCGCATCTGGCCTACACGCTGCTTTGTGCGCTGGTCATGATGGTGATGTTTTCCGTGCTGCGCCTCGCGCTGCTGGTCTACAACCGCGAGATGATCCTCGATACCCCGGCCTCGACCTTCCTCGAAGCTTTCGCCAACGGCCTGCGTTTCGACCTGCGCCTGGTGGTTTACCTGTGCATTCCGCTGGTACTGGCGCTGTTCAGCGCACGGGCCATGGCAGCACGCGGTTTCTTCCGTCTGTGGCTGACCATCGCTTCGAGCATCGCGCTGTTCCTCGGCCTGATGGAGATGGACTTCTACCGTGAGTTCCACCAGCGCCTTAACGGTCTGGTGTTCCAGTACGTAAAAGAAGACCCGAAAACCGTGATGAGCATGCTCTGGTACGGTTTCCCGGTGGTGCGTTATCTGCTGGCGTGGGTCGTCGGCACGGTGATTCTAACCCTGGCGTTCAAAGGCGCTGATCGTGCAACGCGTCCGCGCGGGCCGTTCAGCGGCGGTACCGTCAGCACCCGTCAGGTGGCGCCGTGGTACACCCGCGCTGCGGTATTCGTGGTGTGCCTGTTGATCTGCGTGGTTGCCGCGCGTGGCACCCTGCGTCAGGGCCCGCCAATGCGTTGGGGTGATGTCTACACCACCGATTCCAACTTCGCCAACCAACTCGGCCTCAACGGTACGCTGTCGCTGATCGCCGCTGCGAAAGACCGCATGGGCGAAGACCGCGACAACATCTGGAAAGCCACACTGCCGCAAGAAGAAGCGCAGAAAGTGGTGCGCGAGATGCTGGTGATGCTGGACGACAAACTGGTCGATGCCGACATCGCTGCCGTGCGCCGTGATTACACGCCGCCGGCCGACAAGACCCTGCCGATCAAGAACGTCGTGGTGATCCTGATGGAAAGCATGGCCGGTCACTCGGTCGGTGCATTGGGCGCGCCGGGCAACATCACGCCGTACCTCGACAAACTGTCGAAGGAAGGCCTGCTGTTCGACCGTTTCTTCTCCAACGGCACGCACACCCACCAGGGTATGTTCGCGACCATGGCCTGCTTCCCGAACCTGCCGGGTTTCGAATACCTGATGCAGACCCCGGAAGGCAGTCACAAACTGTCCGGCCTGCCGCAACTGCTCAGCGCCCGTGATTACGACGACGTGTATGTCTACAACGGTGACTTCGCCTGGGACAACCAGTCGGGTTTCTTCAGCAACCAGGGCATGACCAACTTCGTTGGCCGTAACGATTTCGTCGATCCGGTGTTCTCCGATCCAACGTGGGGCGTGTCCGACCAGGACATGTTCGATCGCGGTCTGGTCGAGTTGAAGGCGCGTGAAAACGGCAAGCCGTTCTATGCGTTGCTGCAAACCCTGTCCAACCACACGCCATACGCCTTGCCGTCGCCATTGCCGGTCGAGCGCGTCACCGATCGTGGCAGCCTCAACGAACACTTGACCGCCATGCGTTACTCCGACTGGGCGTTGGGTCAGTTCTTCGAGAAGGCGCGCAAAGAGCCGTACTTCAAGGAAACCCTGTTCGTCATCGTCGGCGACCACGGTTTCGGCAATGAGCGTCAGATCACCGAAATGGATCTGGGCCGCTTCAACGTGCCGATGCTGATGATCGCGCCGGGCATCCAGGAGAAGTTCGGCACCCGTGACCACACCGTGGGCACGCAGATCGACATCGTGCCGACCATCATGGGTCGCCTCGGTGGCGAAGTGCGTCACCAGTGCTGGGGCCGTGACCTGCTCAACCTGCCGGAAGGCGACACCGGTTTCGGTGTGATCAAACCGTCGGGCAGCGAGCAGACCACTGCCATCGTCACCGCAGACCAGATTCTGGTACTGCCGAAAGACAAGGACATGTCGGCGAAGCTCTATCAGTACCAACTGGGCGCCACCCCAAGTGCCGAGGTTATTCCGGATGCACCGCGCGCTGCCGAGTTGAAACACAAACTCGAAGCGTTCCTGCAAACGGCGACCAAGAGCCTGATGGACAACACCGCCGGTGTGATTAACGGCAAGCCGGACTAAGCGCTGTAAAGTAAAAGTCCGCGCAATAAAAAAGAGGCCCTGAAAAGGGCCTCTTTTTTTTTGCCGGCTAGAGGGTTATATCCGACCCAGTAGCAACAGCACCAACAGCACGACCAGCACCACACCGATGATGCCCGACGGACCATAACCCCAACTTCTGGAGTGCGGGAAGACCGGCAGACCACCGATCAGCAACAGGATCAGGATAATGATAAGAATTGTGCCCATGTCGATTTCCTTGTTGAGAGAGTTCGAGAAGTCTTGGTGTTCAAGGGGCGACTGGAGACTAAGTAATTCCAGACGGCTTACAAAGTCCGACTGGTGCGAATGAAAGAAAATTCAATGTTTTTTTAATGTATTTGGATTTCAGGCTTATTTCCTTTAAAGCGAAAGATCAAAAGATCGCAGCCTTCGGCAGCTCCTACAGAAATTCGTGTACGGAATGATCTTTTGACCTTGTATTCAGCAACTTGATGGAGCGTGGGCGCGCGCACAACCTTCGCTACACTCCGCGCATCTTCCCCAGAACAACAAGGCTGTGTGCTATGCAAAATCGCATGATGATCACTGGCGCGGGCTCAGGCCTGGGTCGCGAAATCGCGCTGCGCTGGGCGCGTGAAGGCTGGCAACTGGCCTTGTCCGATGTCAGCGAACCTGGCCTGCAGGAAACCCTGAAAATGGTGCGCGAGGCGGGCGGCGACGGCTTCATCCAGCGCTGCGATGTGCGTGATTACAGCCAACTCACAGCCTTCGCACAGGCTTGCGAAGAAAAACTTGGCGGCATCGACATCATCGTTAACAACGCCGGCGTCGCGTCAGGCGGTTTCTTTAGCGAACTGTCGCTGGAAGACTGGGACTGGCAGATCGCGATCAACCTGATGGGTGTGGTCAAGGGCTGCAAAGCGTTCCTGCCGCTGCTCGAACAAAGCAAAGGCAAGATCATCAACATCGCCTCGATGGCCGCGCTGATGCAGGGCCCGGCAATGAGCAACTACAACGTCGCCAAGGCTGGTGTCGTGGCGCTTTCGGAAAGTCTGTTGATTGAACTGGCGCAACAGGAAGTCGGCGTGCATGTGGTCTGTCCTTCGTTCTTTCAGACCAACTTGCTTGATTCTTTCCGTGGCCCGACTCCGGCAATGAAGGCGGCGGTCGGCAAGTTGCTGGAGAGTTCGCCGATTACCGCAGCGGACATCGCCGATTACATTTACCAGCAAGTCGCTGCCGGCGAGTTCATGATCCTGCCTCACGAACAAGGGCGCATGGCGTGGGCGATCAAGCAGAAAAACCCGCAACTGCTCTACAACGAAATGACCTCGATGGCCGAGAAAATGCGCGCCAAGGCCAAACAGATCAACGGCTGACCTTGCTCGTTGCCGATTGCGTCGTTAGGGTGGCCGCAATGGTCACCCTGTCGAGACGCGTCAATGCTCAATTACTTGTGGTTCTTCCTCGCGGCGCTGTTTGAAATCGCCGGTTGTTACGCCTTTTACATGTGGCTGCGTCAGGGCAAAAGTGCGTTGTGGGTGATCCCGGCGTTGCTCAGCCTGACGTTGTTCGCGCTGTTGTTGACCCGTGTTGAAGCCAACTATGCCGGCCGTGCGTACGCCGCTTACGGCGGGATTTACATCGTCGCGTCGATTGGCTGGTTGATGGTCGTCGAGCGCGTTCGTCCATTGGGTTCGGACTGGATCGGCGTGGCGCTGTGCGTGATCGGCGCCAGCGTGATTTTGTTCGGGCCGCGCTTTTCTGCTGCCTGAACTGATCGATTTGTGGGAAGTGTCTGACAGCTAGAGGCTTGCGAGGGTGTAAGGCAAAACTGATTTGTCGGCCACGCATTGTGGCGCGCCGGCAAGCCGCGCATCTTCAGGGTTTGCCACCCCCTGAAGGACGAACCTCATGCTTGTACTCAGCCGTGTAGTTGGTGAGTTGATTTCCATCGGTGACGACATTTCCGTGCGCGTGCTGTCCGTCAACGGCTCCAGCGTGCGCTTTGGCGTTGAAGCGCCGAAGAAGGTCAATGTGCACCGCGCCGAAGTCTATGACCGAATCCAGCGCAAGCAGGCCCGCGAAGGGGCCCGCTGAGAATTTCAGTCGAATAGATGCTTGGGCACGTCGTGCTTGAGCATCAACTGGCACTGCTCGCTTTCCGGGTCGAAGACGATCAACGCCTGGCCTTTGGTCAGCGCCTGACGTACGCGCAGCACGCGGGTTTCCAGCGGCGTGTCATCGCCGTTGTCGGTGCCGTCACGGGTGACGAAATCTTCGATGAGGCGGGTGAGGGTGTCGACTTCAAGAGCGTCGTAAGGGATGAGCATGGGCACCTCGGCTGAATCAATGTCGGGATGCTACGGCGATTGCCGGTTGGCTGCCAGTTTTGTGTTGACCGCACCGACGCCTTCGCGAGCAAGCCCGCTCCCACAGGGGAAACGCATTCCAAATGTGGGAGCAGGCTTGCTCGCGAAGAGGCCGGTACAGACAACAATTATCTATCTAGTCGGAACGCTGCCCCACCAGGCTATCCACCGGCGGCACCCGCGTTTCGCTTTCCATCTGCGTGTCATGTTCAATCTGATGACTGAAGCGATCCAGCGAAGCATTCGCCGGCGCCGCATCACTGGCAAACACCGGCGGGCTCAAGATGTACGCGCCCAACAATCGGCTCAGTGCGGCCAGACTGTCGATGTGCGTACGCTCATAACCATGGGTCGCATCGCAACCAAACGCCAGCAGCGCGGTACGAATATCGTGCCCGGCCGTCACCGCCGAATGCGCATCGCTGAAGTAATAACGGAACAGATCACGACGCACCGGCAGCTCGTTTTCAGCGGCCAGGCGCAGCAAATGCCGCGACAGATGATAGTCGTAAGGCCCGCCGGAATCCTGCATCGCCACGCTCACCGCGTGTTCGCTGGAGTGCTGCCCCGGCGCGACCGGCGCAATGTCGATGCCGACAAATTCACTGACGTCCCACGGCAATGCCGCCGCCGCGCCACTGCCGGTTTCTTCGGTGATGGTGAACAGCGGATGGCAATCGATCATCAGTTCCTGACCGCTGTCGACGATGGCTTTCAGCGACGCCAGAAGCGCAGCAACGCCAGCCTTGTCATCGAGGTGACGGGCGCTGATGTGGCCACTTTCGGTGAACTCCGGCAGCGGGTCAAACGCCACCACGTCGCCAACGCTGATGCCCAGCGAATCGCAATCGGCCTTGGTCGCGCAGTAGGCGTCCAGACGCAATTCGACGTGATCCCAGCTGATCGGCATTTCATCCACGGCGGTGTTGAACGCATGCCCGGACGCCATCAACGGCAACACACTGCCGCGAATCACACCGTTGTCGGTGAACAGGCTGACACGGCTGCCCTCGGCGAAACGGCTCGACCAGCAACCGACGGGGGCGAGGGTCAGGCGACCGTTGTCTTTCACCGCGCGGACGGCGGCGCCGATGGTGTCGAGGTGTGCAGAGACTGCGCGGTCAGGGCTGTTTTTCTTGCCCTTGAGCGTGGCGCGAATGGTGCCGCGCCGGGTCATTTCGAACGGGATGCCGAGTTCTTCGAGACGCTCGGCGACGTAACGCACGATGGTGTCGGTGAACCCGGTCGGGCTGGGAATGGCGAGCATTTCCAGGAGGACTTTTTGCAGGTAGTTGAGATCCGGTTCGGGGATTTGTGAGGTCATGGAAACTCCTGATGGGTTGAGCACATCGATGGTTTCGATGAGGAAGAATGCTGGTGAATTTGAGGGCCTCTTCGCGAGCAAGCCCGCTCCCACATTTGGAATGCGTTCCCCTGTGGGAGCGGGCTTGCTCGCGAAGGCGTCAGCCAAGACAAAGCAGAATCAAGAAACAGCCGGCTGACTGTGCGGAAACAACAAATCAACAAACCGCTCAGCCGTCGGCTGCGGTTCATGATTGGCCAACCCGGCGCGCTCGTTGGCCTCGATAAACACGTACTCCGGCTGATCCGCCGCCGGCACCATCAAATCGAGGCCAACCATGGGAATGTCCAGCGCCCGCGCCGCACGCACCGCCGCGTCGACCAGCGTCGGATGCAGAATCGCCGTGACATCCTCCAGCGTGCCACCGGTGTGCAGATTCGCGGTACGGCGCACAAACAAATGCTCACCCGCCGGCAGAATGCTGCTGTAGTCATACCCGGCCGCATGCAAGGTGCGCTGGGTTTCGTGATCCAGTGGAATCTTGCTCTCGCCACCGGTGGCCGCTTGCCGACGTCGACTTTGCGCCTCGATCAACGCGCCGATCGAATGCTGACCATCGCCGACCACTTCCGCCGGCTTACGAATCGCTGCTGCGACCACTTCAAAACCGATCACCAGAATTCGCAGATCAAGGCCTTCGTGGAAGCTCTCCAACAGCACTCGGCTATCAAATTGTTTCGCCGCTTCGATAGCCTGCTGCAGCTCTTCGATGTTCTGCAGATCCACGGCCACACCCTGGCCCTGTTCACCGTCGAGCGGCTTGACCACCACCCGTTGATGCTCATCGAGAAAGGCCAGATTGTCGTCGGCATTGCCCGCCAGTTGCTGCGAGGGCAGGTTCAGACCGGCCGCTTTCAGTACTTTGTGCGTCAGGCTTTTGTCCTGACACAGACTCATGCTGATCGCGCTGGTCAGGTCGCTCAGCGATTCACGGCAACGCACGCGACGGCCACCATGGCTGAGGGTGAACAATCCGGCGTCGGCGTCGTCGACCTGCACGTCAATGCCGCGCCGATGCGCCTCTTCAACGATGATCCGCGCGTACGGATTGAACTGTGCTTCCGGCCCGGGGCCAAGAAACAGCGGTTGATTGATGCCGTTTTTGCGCTTGATCGCGAAGGTCGACAGGTTGCGAAAACCGAGCTTGGCGTAGAGGTTTTTCGCCTGACGGTTGTCGTGCAACACCGACAGATCGAGATAGCTCAAACCGCGACTCATGAAGTGCTCGACCAGATGACGCACCAGCACTTCGCCGACACCCGGCCGCGAGCATTGCGGATCAACCGCGAGGCACCACAGGCTGCTGCCGTTTTCCGGATCGTTGAACGCCTTGTGATGATTCAGGCCCATGACGCTGCCGATCACCGCGCCGCTGTCCTCATCCTCGGCCAGCCAATACACCGGGCCGCCCTGATGGTGCGGGGTGAGCAGGGTGGAGTCGATCGGCAACATGCCGCGCGCCTGATACAACAGATTGATCGCCTGCCAGTCCGCCTCATTTTGCGCCCGGCGAATGCGGAAGCCGCGAAACACGCGGGTCGCTTGACGGTAATCGCTGAACCACAAACGCAACGTGTCGGACGGATCGAGAAACAGCTGCGTCGGTTCCAGCCCGAGAATCTGCTGCGGCGCAGCCACGTACAGCGCGATATCGCGTTCGCCGGGCTGCTCGTTGAGCAGTTCCTGCGCCAGTGACGCCGGGTCAGGAAAGGTGTGGCCGATCAGCAACCGGCCCCAACCGCAATGTACTGCGATCGGGTCGGCGGCGAGGGTGCTACCATCTTCGGCCAACCGCGCCTGCAAGCGTTCATAGGACGGAGTCTGACCGCGAATCAGGCGCTGATTGATGGCCGTGGCATGGGGTTTCATCGATCAGATTCCTTGTTCACTGAGCCACAGGTTCAGAGCAGCCAGTTGCCACAGCTTCGAACCGCGCAACGGCGTCAGTTGGCCTTGCGGGTCGGTCAGCAATTTGTCGAGCATGGCCGGGTTGAACAGGCCGCGATCCTGACTCGGATCGAGCAGCAGTTCGCGCACCCAGTTCAAGGTGTCGCCTTGCAAATGCTTGAGGCCAGGCACCGGGAAATAGCCTTTTTTACGGTCGATCACTTCACTTGGAATGACTCGGCGCGCGGCTTCTTTCAACACTTGCTTGCCACCATCCGGCAGCTTGAATTTGCCGGGCACACGGGCCGACAGTTCAACCAGTCGGTAGTCGAGAAACGGCGTACGCGCTTCCAGGCCCCAGGCCATGGTCATGTTGTCGACACGTTTGACCGGGTCATCGACCAGCATCACCGTGCTGTCCAGACGCAGCGCTTTGTCCACAGCGGCATCTGCGCCGGGCTGTGCGAAATGTTCCTTTACGAAGTCGCCGGCAGCGTCATTCGCGGTCAGCCATTTCGGTTGTACGGTGGCGGCGTAGTCGTCATAACTGCGGTCGAAAAACGCGTTGCGATATGCCGCGTACGGGTCGGCCGCGCCGTCGACTTGCGGGTACCAGTGATAACCGGCGAACAGCTCGTCCGCGCCCTGGCCGCTCTGTACCACCTTGCAGTGCTTGGCCACTTCGCGCGACAGCAGATAGAACGCGATGCAGTCGTGGCTAACCATTGGTTCGCTCATCGCGCGGAACGCCGCGGGCAGTTGCTCGATGATCTCTTTCTCGTCGATGCGCAGTTGATGGTGCTGCGTGCCGTAGTGCTTGGCGATCAGATCCGAATACTGGAACTCGTCACCGCGCTCGCCGCCGGCATCTTGAAAACCGATGGAAAAGGTCGACAGATTCTCCACGCCGACTTCGCGCAACAGACCGACGAGCATGCTCGAATCGACACCGCCGGACAGCAGCACGCCGACATCGACGGCGGCACGTTGACGAATAGCCACCGCTTCGCGAGTGCTGTCTAGCACGCGGTCGACCCAGTCTTCCAGCGTCAGATTTTTCTCGTCGTCGTGTGGGCCGTAAGGCAGCGTCCACCAGGTTTTCTGCTCGGTGGTGCCATCGGCTTCAACGCGCATCCAGCTCGCTGGCGGCAGCTTTTCAATACCGGCCAGCAAGGTGCGCGGCGCAGGCACCACGGCGTGAAAATTCAGGTAGTGATTGAGCGCCACCGGATCGAGGATCGGGTTGATGTCGCCGCCCTTGAGCAGCGCCGGCAGGGCCGAGGCAAAACGCAAACGCTGACCGGTGCGCGACAGGTACAGCGGCTTCACGCCGAGACGGTCACGGGCGATAAACAGACGCTTGGCATCGCGCTCCCAAATGGCAAACGCGAACATGCCGTTGAGTTTCGGCAGCAGCGCTTCGCCCCAAGCGTGATAGCCCTTGAGCAGCACTTCGGTGTCACCGCCGGAATAGAAGGCATAGCCCAGCGCTTCGAGCTCAGCGCGCAATTCCGGGAAGTTGTAGATCGCGCCGTTGAAGGCCAGCGACAGGCCGAGTTGATTGTCGACCATCGGCTGCGCCGAGCCGTCCGACAAGTCCATGATTTTCAGGCGACGATGGCCCAGGGCAATCGGCCCTTGAGCATGAAAGCCCCACGCGTCAGGGCCGCGAGGCGCCAGGTGATGGGTGATTCGCTCGATGGCTGCAAGGTCTGCAGGTTGTTGATCAAAACGTAACTCGCCAGCTAATCCGCACATAAAGTCCTTACCGGTTTTTCCGTTGGGGAGGGTATTTCTTCAGCGGCCGACATGGCCGGTACTCAGAAACTGACCCGGTGCGGTTGTGGGAGTTTTAGAACGATGAGTTATAAGCGCGCGTATCCGACAGCGCGTAATGACAAAGCGAGCGCCGCACCACTTACCAAATGATCGAATTCAAATGGCGGTATATAGATATTTTATCGGTGCAAAAAACTGTTGAATTACCGGGGTTTCAGCCGTTTTTTTAGGTTTTTTATTTTTCCTCGGTATTGATATGGTCGTCGTTCGAACCCGCAATAAAGGACTATTGCAGATGCCGACCACAGAAATAAAAACGCAGTCTCAAGATCTGACTTTGAACACGTTGCTCGACGCCACTGGCGATCTGGACAGCGCCGAAGCCTTGCAAAAAAACCTGCCCGCTTTTTTGCTGAAATGTTCAGTCACCCAACTCGCGGCGATTGATCGAACTACTCGAGATTTGCATGCCGTTCAACTGACAGTCGAAAAGGAGCTGGCCACGCTCAAGCCGTTGCACTCCTTTTGTATCGATGAACTGAACGTTGCGCTGTGCCAGAAATGGCCGGTGGATTTCGACGTAGAAAAGGATTTTCTGAGCTTGCCCGGTGCCGATTGCGGCTGCGAGCCGATATCGACAGATGAAAATGGCGTAAAAACCTTTCCGGCGGCCACGCAGACGTTGCTACAGGCCGCCATGCAGAATTTCACCGAAGAGGAAGCAGCAGGCGGATTTCCCGTCGGCAGTCAGGTCGTCGTACAAAGCACTCCGGCCGGCGTAAGCGGTTTGACTGTGGCGGCCTTTGCCGGGCTATGCCGAGAGCTGGATCTTGGTAAACGCTATCAGGCGCATTTTCAGCAGGTTTTCGGGCCTTTGGAGGGTGACGACAAGGCCGTGGTGCGCAACGCCATGGTTCACGACATTGCGAGCATGAAAAAGCTGTCGCTGCAATTGGACACCCAACTCGCCGCCATCAAAAATCACATCACCCCTGCCGGTTTGCAGACTGTGCAACGGCTTATTGACGCCGAAGGTGTGGTGTCGGCGGCAACGCTGCTCTACAAAAAACAGACACTGACGATGCAAGGCCTGGAGATTTTCGACAGCTGCGTTTGGGGTGTCGTGGTGTTTTGCGCCCATTCGTTCGAATCGCATCCTCAGGAACCGTGTCTGGTGTATATGGCGGGAGAGCCCGAGCGCGCGTTGTACGAGTACCCGAGCTTCAATGCGTTCAAACAGTACCTGACGCAAAAGTTGAAGGATCGGCGCTACAAGGATTACTTCGCCAACAGCATTGATGAAGATGACAAGGCAGATTTTTTCAAGGCTGTCGCCGATTCCGCTGAGCTGGGATCCATCAGGTCATTGCCGATCACGGTGCCGCTGTTCGAGTTCATGGTGCAAAGTCACGTAGGCAAAATGCAGGTTGATGCACGCAAACTGGTGGTGCCGACCGCCGACATTGATGACGATGCACGCGGCAAACGTCTGCTGGATTTTCTCCAGCTCGGTGTCACCGTCGCCTCCGTAGCAGGATTTTTTGTACCGGTGCTCGGCCAACTGATGATGGGCGTTGCGGTAGGGCAATTGCTTGGCGAGGTGTATGAAGGCATCGAGGACTGGCGGCGGGGCGACCAGCAGGAAGCGCTGTCACACCTGCTCAGCGTGGCGGAAAATATTGCACTGATGGGCGTGTTCGCGGGTGGCCAGAAAGTCGTTGGCACGCTTGGACGCAATCTGGTGCGTTCACACCCGGCCTTTTTTGGCCAGTTCACCGCGATTTACAATCATGCCGGCAAACCACGCCTGTGGCGGCCCGATTTAAGCCCTTACGAGCATGACCTTCCGCCCGGGCTCACGCTGGCCGAAGGCGCCAAAGAGCTTCATAAGATCGGCAGCAGGTTTTACGGTCGGGTCGAGCACCGAATCCTTGCTGGTACTACCGATTCGGCAGCGGGTACCTGGCGCCTGCAACACCCTGGACGCACTGAAGCGTTCTCCCCGGTGCTTGAACGTCACGTCGAAGGTGGCTGGCACACTCCGGCCGAAGACACAGAACAGTGGCGCAGCGCGGCGTATACCCTCAAACGTATCGATCCACAGCTGTGTGATTTTACAGATGCCGAACTGGACATGATGCGCAGGATCAGCGGCGACCGCTACGAAGCGTTGCAGCGTGCCTTGCGCGACAATCTGCCGCTGTCATCCCGTCTGCGCGACAGCGTGGAGCGACTGCGTACGGAGCGACGGCTCCGTGTGCTCATCGGCGAGCTTGAGCGGGGCGAAACCCACTCAGGGCAACCTGTGCATGAACAATTGCGTGCGTTGCCAAGGATGCCCGGCTGGCCGACAGACCGTTACATCGCGGTCACCGATGCCGCAGGCGAAGTCACGGCAACCTACCCCCTCACCACGGTGCGCGACGATCGTCTCAGTGTGCTGATTAATGAAGACCAATTGGCTGAAGGTCAATTACTGCAAAAGGTCATCGACGGTTTGTATCAGAAGGAAGTCGATGCCTTGCTGGGGGGCAGTCCCGGTCGTCAGAACGAACGCGAGATTCTCGCTAAAAAACTCGGCTCACGGCTCAAGGCTGATCGTCCGGCGGTGTTCCAGCGAATGTATGAACGCTATGACCGGATCGAGGCTGACGATGTGCAGAAGCTGCGCAATACGTTTGTCGAGCTGCCGGCGCGCCATGCCCAGCGTCTTATCGATCAAGCGCCGAGTGTCGAGCGTCTGCACCTGCGCTCTACCGGTCGAGTGCCTGTCGGTCTGGCGCAGAAGGTCAGGGCCGCGACCCATCAGGTACGTGTTGATCGTGCGCTGATCGGGCTTCATTTGCCGGTATTGGCCAATCCGGACACTGAAAAGCTGGCCATACAGTTACTGCCCCGTCTGAGCGGCTGGGATGCACAACTGCGGCTTGAGGTACGAGAAAAAACCCTGAAAGGGCCTTTGCTGGAAGCGATTGGCGTCGAGCCGGCGACGCCCTTGAACACCCGCACTTTGGTTAAATCCAATGGCGGGTACGATGTGTTTGATGGCGACAGAAAATCGCTGGGACGGGTTGAGGCGGGGGCTGACGATCTCTATCAAGCCATTCTCAAGGCGCTGGCTCCCGCGCAACGTACCGCCGCCGGTTTTCCCGATCCGGTGCCTGCTGATGGGGCTCGACTACGCAATAAGCTGCTTGAAACTGCACTGGACGAGCGCGAGGTGACTGCGCGGATGTTGATCTCCGGCAAGTCTGAGCCGGTTGTTTTCGAGCCGGCTTGTGTGCAGGCCGATCAGGTGATGACGACGGCTCATCCGCGAGCATTGCTGCGCAAAGTCTTGAGGCTTTTCCCCAGCTACACCGAAGCCCAGGCCAGCCAATTGATCGATCAGTTGGGCAACGACCCGCTGACCCGGGCAACCGGTGTTAAAGCGTTGCGTGAGGATCTGCGCAGCCTGCGCGATGCACTGGAACTCTGGAGCGAGGATGAGCCCGCGATAAGGGCGCTCGGCGGGGATGGGCAAGAGGTGCGTCATAGTCGCAAAGCCACCGCTGAACTGATTGAGGACAGTTTTCGGCGACTCTTATGGGTCAGAGACGCCAATGGTCAACCCGTTTGTACGTTGAGTCTGGACGGCATGCGAGTCGGCAAACTGCCCACTCTGCCACCTGGTCTGAAGTTCGACCACATCAAGCGATTGTCGTTGAGGAACATGGAGCAAGGGGACGATATCGCGTATTTCCTCCGCTCGTTCAAGCAAGTTGAATCCCTGGAGCTTGATCGCAACAAGCTCACTCGGCTGCCGGAAATTCTCTCGTTCATGCCTGATCTTGGCCGGTTGAGCCTGGCGGGTAACCAGATCAAGCTGACCGAGCAGACGCTGCTGAAACTGAGCCAGTTGCGCACGCTTCACAGTTTGAACCTGAGCGGCAATCCGCTGGGGGCAACCCCGGATGTCAGCCATATGTTGAAATTGCGCTCTCTGGCACTGCGCGAGACCGGTGCTACGGAGTTGCCCAACGGTCTGGCACGTTTGCCGAATCTGGATTGGGTGGATTTGCGCAACAACGAAATAAAGGTATTGCCGGATTGGCTCTTCAAAACCCCGCGACGTTTCAGTCAGACACTTAACCTGCGATTCAATCCATTGTCCGACGTCAGCAACACGCACCTGTCGAATTACCGGGAAAACATCGGCGTCGGCATGGGCTATCTGGATAACGATAATGCCCGTCTCGACGAAAACCAGGCGCGATCGCTTTGGTTCACTGACGGCGCGGGGGAGGACTGGAATCGTCGTAACCGAATCTGGACGGCATTCAAGGATGATCCGAGGGCCGAAGGATTATTCCATCTGCTGGCGGAACTCAGTCATACCGCCGATTCCGAAAAAGCGACCCAAGACATGCAACGACGGGTCTGGGCGGTACTCGAGGCGGCGGAGCAGCGAGCGCCGTTGTACGAACAGATCCTCGATCTGGCGGCCAATCCGATCAACTGTACGGACAGTGCAGCGATAAACTTCAGTCATCTGGAAATCGCCGTTGAAGTCGACAGGGTGATCAGCCCTGCTGAAGGTCGAGTAAATGGTGCCAAACCCCTGATCAAACTCGGCCGTGGGCTGTTCCGACTGGATCAGTTGAACCAGATCGCTCAAGAACATGCCGACAAGAATCCGACCTCCGATCCTTTGGAGGTCAACCTCGCGTATCGCACCGGTCTCGCCGATGACCTGGATCTGCCGGGGCAGCCGCGGTTCATGCGTTATGCCTTACTGGCCGGTGTGACCCGTGCTGATCTGGACATTGCGAAGAACAGGATCGTTGCGGCTGAAGCTTCAGCGCAGTGGGTGACGTTCCTGCAGCGCCAGTCATTCTGGTGCGATTACCTCAAACGCACGTTCAGTCGCCAGTTCTCCAATATTGACGAGACGTTTTCCCCGCAGTTGGATGCCGTATTTGAACAGGCGAGCACACTCAGTTCCGCCGATTATCTCAGCCAGATGGATGCGATCAGGTTCCAGCGCGAGCTGGCTGAGGAAGCTGTGCTGACACGCCTGACCGACGATGCGATACGTTTGGTTAATCTGGGGATCTGCGCCTTGCCCCAAGGGTAAAAGTTACTTGCCGCGAATCAGGCGGCGCAGCGCAAAGCGATTGGGGTGGCACGCCTCAGCGACACTTCGCGGCAGCGGCAACGGTTCGTTATCGAGCCAGGCTGCGAGCAATTCACCCGACAGCGGTGCGGTGATCAGACCGCGAGAACCGTGGCCGCTGTTGACGTAGAGCCCGTCAAGCCACGGGCAGGCCACGTCCGGAACCTGGCGGGCATCTTTGGCTAACGTGGCGTATGCCTGATTGAACGCATCGCGGTCGGAAACGGGGCCGACGATCGGCAAATAGTCGGGGCTGGTGCAGCGGAATGCGGCGCGGCCCTGAAGGTTTTCGACAGGCTGTTCGCTGATGTGCAGACGCGATACGAGGTCGCTGGAGATCTCTTCGAGCATCGCCAGATTGCCTTCGTGTTCGGCGATGGTCGGGGTCAGGTCGTCGCTGTTGAAATCGAAGCTCGCACCGAGGGTATGTTCGCCCAAACGTGCCGGGGCGACGTAGCCTTCGGCGCAAACCACGGTAGTCAGGGCCTGGCTTTCTGCGGTCTCGGCAAGGCGAGTGATTTGTCCGCGAATGCGCTTGAGCGGCAGCTCGGCACTTTGCGCAAAACGTTTGATCTCGGCGGCGCCGGCCAGCACCACGACCGGTGCGCTGGCCAGTAAGCGGTCACCGTCGAAGGCTTGCCACTGATCGTCGACTTTGCGCAGTTCCAGTACGTCACGATGGCTGAGCAGTTCGATGTTCGGCTGCGCGGCTTGCGCCTGACACAGCGCCGGTGGATGCACCCAGCCGCCCTCGGGATAGTACAAACCGCCGTGGGCCAAAGCGATGCCGGCGCGATGTTGCGCTTCGGGCTGGTCGAGCCAATGCAGTAAATCCTCGGGAAACGCTGCGGCCAATTGCGCATGACGCTCAGCTTCCTTGGCATTGAACGCCAGTTGCAGCACGCCGCAATCGTCCCAATCGGTGCCGCGTTGCAGGGTTTCCAGCAAGCGACGGGTGTAGCCGAAACCGCTGACGATCAATTGCGATAACGCGGTGCCGTGGGCGGAGAGCTTCAGATACAGCACGCCCTGCGGATTGCCCGAGGCTTCTTGCGCCACGCCATCGTGGCGCTCCAGCAAGCTCACTTGCCAACCGCGCGCGGCGAGGCTGGAAGCGGTGGCGCAACCGGCCAGTCCGGCGCCGATTACCAGTGCACGACGTTCGCCTGCCACTGGGGCAGGGCGGGCGAACCACGGTTTTACCGGGGCGGGTGGCGCAACGTCTGACGGCCAACCGAGGAACTCGCCACGCAGAATTTCCCACTTATGGCCAATGCCCGGCGTGCGTTTCATTTTGAAGCCGGCGGCGTTGAGCAAACGGCGTACCCATCCGGTGCTGGTGAAGGTGCTGATGGTCGAGCCGGGTGCCGCGAGTCGTGCCAGTTCGACGAACAGTTCCGCCGTCCACATGTCCGGATTTTTCGCCGGGGCGAAACCGTCGAGAAACCATGCGTCGATCTGTGCATCGAGTTGCGGCAGTTGCTCCAGCGCATCGCCGATCAGCAGGGTCAGCGTCACGCGACCGTCGGCCAAGGTGATGCGCTGAAAGCCTTGATGGATGGCTACGTAATGCTTGAGTAACTGATCGGCCAGCGGTTTGAGTTCTGGCCACAAGGCCAATGCCCGTTGCAGATCGGCCGGGCTCAACGGGTATTTTTCGACGCTGACAAAATGCAGCCGCGCCCCGGCCACGGCGTGTTGTGCGAACAACTGCCAGGCACAGAGAAAATTCAGCCCGGTGCCAAAACCGGTTTCGCCGATAACCAGACGACCGCTTGCCGGCAGCGCAGCAAAACGCTCGGCCAGGCGGTTTTGTTCGAGGAACACATAACGGGTTTCATCCAGACCGGACTTGTCGGAAAAATACACGTCATCAAACACTCGCGAACGCGGGCGTCCCTGTTCATCCCAATCGAGTTGGGCGTGGGGCAATACGGGTTTCATGGCAGGCTCGGCAACGACAAGGCGGCCATTCTAGCCGATCGGGCGAGGGGTGCTTGATCCATGGCAAGGTCTGATCCAGGGGGCCATGGAAAATGTCAAAAGATCGCAGCCTTCGGCAGCTCCTACAGGGTGGATTGCATTCCAGTGTAGGAGCTGCCGCAGGCTGCGATCTGTTCAGAGGTTGTCATCATCCGCTAGTCTTGCTGAACCCTGGAAGGAGCCGTCCAATGTTTGAATCCGCTGAAATCGGTCACGCCATCGACAAAGACACCTACGAGGCCGCCGTCCCGGCACTGCGTGAAGCGCTGCTGGAGGCCCAGTTCGAGTTGCAGCAACAGAAGCGTTTCCCGGTGATCATTTTGATCAACGGCATCGAAGGCGCGGGCAAGGGCGAGACGGTCAAGTTGCTCAACGAATGGATGGATCCGCGCCTGATCGAGGTGCGCACTTTCGACCAACAGAGCGACGAAGAACTCTCGCGGCCACCGGCCTGGCGTTACTGGCGGATGCTCCCGGCCAAAGGGCGGATGGGGATTTTCTTTGGCAACTGGTACAGCCAGATGCTTCAGGGGCGAGTCCACGGTTTGTTCAAGGATCCACGCCTGGATCAAGCGATCGCTGGCGCCGAGCGTCTGGAAAAGATGCTCTGCGATGAAGGCGCGCTGATCTTCAAATTCTGGTTTCACCTGTCGAAAAAGCAGATGAAGGCGCGACTCAAAGCGTTGGCCGACGATCCGCTGCACAGCTGGCGCATCAGCCCGCTCGACTGGCAGCAATCGGAGACCTACGACAAATTCGTCAAATACGGCGAGCGCGTGCTGCGCCGCACCAGTCGCGATTACGCGCCGTGGCATGTGATCGAAGGCATGGATGCGAACTACCGCAGTCTGGCCGTCGGCAAGATTCTCCTTGAAGGTTTGCAAAGTGCGCTGAAACGCCCGGACGTGCATCCCCACGATGTCAGCGCCGCGCCGCTGGGTACGCCGGTTGATCATCTGAACCTGCTCGACAGCCTCGACCTGACCCAGCGTCTGGACAAGAAAGATTACGAAGAACAACTGATCACCGAACAGGCGCGCCTGTCCGGTCTGATGCGCGACAAACGCATGCGTCGCCATGCACTGGTCGCGGTGTTCGAAGGCAACGATGCGGCGGGCAAGGGCGGGGCGATCCGTCGGGTTGCGGCGGCGCTCGATCCGCGCCAATACAACATCGTGCCGATTGCCGCGCCGACCGAAGAGGAGCGTGCGCAACCGTACCTTTGGCGTTTCTGGCGACATATTCCGGCGCGCGGCAAGTTCACCGTGTTCGACCGTTCGTGGTACGGCCGAGTGCTGGTGGAGCGCATTGAAGGTTTCTGCACACCGGCGGACTGGCTGCGTGCATATGGCGAGATCAATGACTTCGAGGAGCAGCTGGCCGACGCCGGGGTGATCGTCGTCAAGTTCTGGCTGGCCATCGACAAGGACACGCAGATGGAGCGTTTCCAGGAGCGCGAAGAGATCCCGTTCAAGCGTTTCAAGATCACCGAGGACGACTGGCGCAACCGCGACAAGTGGGACGATTACCGCGCCGCCGTCGGCGATATGGTCGATCGCACCAGTTCCGAGATCGCGCCATGGACGCTGGTTGAGGCCAACGACAAGCGCTGGGCGCGAGTGAAAGTGCTGCGCACGATCAACCGCGCGCTCGAAGACGCGTTCGAGAAATCCGACAAGCACGCGAAAAAGCACAAGGACTGAACCGATGGACACGCATACGCGGGGTGAATGATTGTCGCAGTCGGCAATGGGGTGGACTTATGCTCGGTTCACTCTCAACCGACAACAATAATGAGGTATGCCATGCGTGAAGTGGTGATCGTCGACAGCGTGCGGACTGGCCTGGCCAAATCCTTTCGCGGCAAGTTCAACCAGACCCGCCCCGATGACATGGCGGCACACTGTGTCAACGCGCTGCTAACGCGCAATGACATCGACCCGGCCAGCGTCGAGGATTGCATCGTCGGCGCCGGCTCCAACGAAGGCGCGCAGGGCTACAACATCGGCCGCAACGTCGCGGTGCTCTCGCGTCTGGGCACCGGCACCGCCGGCATGACCCTCAACCGTTTCTGCTCGTCGGGCTTGCAAGCGATTGCGATTGCCGCTAACCAGATCGCTTCGGGTTGCAGCGACATCATTGTCGCTGGCGGCGTCGAGTCGATCAGCCTGACGATGAAAAGCGTCAACACCGATCACCTGATCAATCCGCTGCTCAAGCAACAGTCGCCGGGCATCTATTACACGATGGGCCAGACTGCCGAAGTGGTTGCGCGACGTTATGGCGTCAGCCGTGAAGCGCAGGATCGCTATTCATTGCAGAGCCAGATCCGCACCGCGCAGGCGCAGGCGGCCGGGCTGTTCAACGATGAAATCGTGCCGATGTCGGTGAAGTATCGCGTTGAAGACAAGAACACTGGCGAAGTGCAAATTCTCGACGGCGTGGTCGATCGCGACGACTGCAACCGTCCGGACACCACCTATGAAAGCCTCGCCGGGTTGAAACCGGTGTTCGCTGAAGACGGTTCGGTGACGGCGGGCAACTCGTCGCAATTGTCGGATGGCGCGTCGATGACGCTGGTGATGAGTCTGGAAAAAGCCCTGGAATTGGGGCTGAAGCCGAAAGCGTTTTTCCGTGGCTTTACCGTGGCCGGTTGCGAGCCGGACGAGATGGGCATCGGCCCGGTGTTCTCGGTGCCGAAACTGCTGAAGGCGAAAGGTTTGCAGGTGGCGGACATTGATCTGTGGGAACTCAATGAGGCGTTCGCTTCGCAGTGCCTGTACAGCCGTGATCGGCTGGAGATCGATAACGACAAATACAACGTCAACGGTGGCTCGATTTCGATTGGCCACCCGTTCGGCATGACCGGGTCGCGGCAGGTCGGGCATCTGGTGCGGGAGTTGCAGCGGCGTAATTTGCGTTACGGGATTGTGACGATGTGCGTGGGCGGCGGGATGGGCGCGACGGGGTTGTTTGAAGCGGTGCGTTAAACCGCTGAATTTGCGTTGCCTGTTCGGGCCTCTTCGCGAGCAAGCCCGCTCCCACAGTTGAACGCAATTCCATGTGAGGAATGCGATCGAATGTGGGAGCGGGCTTGCTCGCGAAGGCAGCGCCAAGGCCTAACGGCTGGAATCCAGCCCCTGCATCCGCGCAATATAAGCCTGAATTTCCTTCTCAATCTGCTCGGCACTCTCAAACGGCCCCTCAAGGGTGTTTTCCCGAGTGCTGAAATACAGTTCACCATTGACCCGGCACACGCGGTCGCTGCGAAAGTGCGTGGCGGGGGCGTTGTCTTGGGCGCGCATGCCTAACATGATCGGTCTCCTTGGCTGAGGCGCTGGACGGGATCCAATCAGCTTATGCCTGAAGCACTTAACCCGCGCGGCCAGCCGATCAACGGCAGCGCGTCAATTTAATGCTGCGACCTGCACAGTTTCATTCACGTCCTGGCCCCAACTGTCCCTGTGTCGCGCCCGGCGGCAAGCCTAGAATGAGCGCACTCGTCAGCAGGCTTTTGGGGTTCGCATGCACATTTCATCCGGTCGCTGGGTTTACGGCTTGTTCCTGGCACTGCTGACCGCGTTTCTGTGGGGCATTCTGCCGATCAAACTCAAACAGGTGTTGCTGGTGATGGATCCGGTCACGGTGACCTGGTTTCGCTTGATGGTGTCCGGCAGTTGCCTGTTCATTTATCTGGCCGCGGTCAAACGCCTGCCGAGCCGCAAAGTGCTGGGGCCCAAGGGTGGCTGGCTGGTGCTGATGGCGGTGCTTGGTCTGGTCGGCAACTACGTGCTCTATCTGATGGGCCTTAATCTGCTCAGCCCCGGCACAGCGCAATTGGTGGTGCAGATGGGGCCGATCATGTTGCTGATCGCCAGTCTGTTTGTGTTCAAGGAGCGTTTCAGCATTGGCCAGGGCATTGGGTTGTTGGTGCTGCTGGTCGGTTTTGTGCTGTTCTTTAATCAGCGTCTGGCGGAGTTGCTGACCTCACTGTCGGATTACACCGCCGGGGTGCTGCTGGTGCTGCTGGCGTCGACGGTGTGGACGTTTTACGCGCTGGGTCAGAAGCAATTGCTGACGGTGTGGAATTCGTTGCAGGTGATGATGGTGATTTACCTGTTCTGCGCGTTGTTGCTGACGCCGTGGGTGCACCCGCTCGAAGCGCTGGAGTTGAGCCCGTTGCAGGGTTGGTTGCTGCTGGCGTGCTGCATGAATACGTTGATTGCCTATGGCGCGTTTGCCGAAGCGCTGGCGCACTGGGAGGCGTCGCGGGTCAGTGCGACGCTGGCGATTACGCCGTTGGTGACGTTTGGCGCGGTGGCGATTGCGGCAGGGATCTGGCCGGAGTACGTGCATGCCGAGCAGATCAATGGGCTTGGGTATGGCGGGGCGGTGTTGGTGGTGTTGGGCTCGGCGCTGGTGGCGTTGGGGCCGTCGTTGATTGCCGGGCTCAAGGCGCGGCGGATGAAAATGGCTGCAGGCTGACCGCGTCATCGTTCTTCGCGAGCAAGCCCGCTCCCACAGTTGACCGCATTTCCAACATGAGAATGCGGTCAACTGTGGGAGCGGGCTTGCTCGCGAAGACGGACTGGCAGGCGCTACAAACCTCAGCCCTTGGCCCCAGCCTCAATCATATTCTCCGGCCGCACCCACGCATCAAACTCTTCATCGGTCAGATAGCCCAACGCCAACGCCGCCTCACGCAACGTCAGCCCCTCGCTGTAAGCCTTCTTTGCGATCTCTGCCGACTTGTCATAACCAATGTGCGGATTCAGCGCCGTCACCAGCATCAACCCACGCTCCAGATGCCGCGCCATGACTTCCGCATCCGGCTCCAGCCCGGCAATGCAGTGCTGCTGGAAGTTGCTGCAGCCGTCGCCGAGCAGGCGGATCGATTGCAGCAGATTGTGGATGATCACCGGTTTGTACACGTTCAACTGCAAGTGGCCCTGACTGGCGGCGATGCCGATCGTCACGTCGTTGCCCAGCACCTGACAGGCGAGCATCGACAGCGCTTCGCATTGGGTCGGGTTAACCTTGCCCGGCATGATCGAGCTACCCGGCTCGTTGGCCGGAAGGCGCACTTCGGCAAAACCTGCGCGCGGGCCGGAGCCAAGCAGACGCAAGTCGTTGGCGATTTTCATCAGCGCCACGGCGAGGGTTTTCAGCGCACCGGAGAGGCTGGTCAGCGGTTCGTGGCCGGCGAGGGCGGCGAACTTGTTCGGCGCGGTGACGAATGGCAGACCCGACAGCGCCGCCAGTTCGGCGGCAATCGCTTCACCGAAACCGTGCGGCGAGTTCAGCCCGGTGCCGACGGCGGTACCGCCCTGTGCCAGTTCACACACCGCTGGCAGCGCGGCACGGATCGCCCGTTCGGCGTAATCCAGTTGCGCGATAAAACCGGACAATTCCTGACCGAAGGTGATCGGCGTCGCGTCCATCATGTGCGTGCGCCCGGTTTTCACCAGTTTCATATGGCGCGCGGCGAGTTCGGCGAGGCCTCCGGACAGCTCAGCAATCGCCGGCAGCAGTTGTTCCTGCACGGCTTGCGCAGTGGCGATGCTCATGGCAGTGGGGAAACAGTCGTTGGAGCTTTGCGAGCGGTTGACGTGGTCGTTCGGGTGCACCGGGGTTTTGCCGCCGCGCGGATTGCCGGCCAGTTCGTTGGCGCGACCGGCGATCACCTCGTTGACGTTCATGTTGCTCTGGGTACCGCTACCGGTCTGCCAAACGACGAGCGGAAACTGGTCGTCATGCTGGCCGTCGAGGACTTCGTCAACGGCCTGTTCGATCAGGCGGGCGATGTCGGCGGGCAGGTCGCCGTTGCGGTCGTTGACCCGTGCCGCGGCTTTCTTGATCAGGGCCAGGGCGTGCAGTACCGGCAGCGGCATGCGTTCCTGACCGATGGCGAAGTTGATCAGCGAGCGTTGCGTCTGAGCCCCCCAGTAAGCATCGTCCGGGACGTCAATCTGGCCCAGGCTGTCGGTTTCGATACGGCTCATCGTGCACACTCCTGTTGGTCTGTTTGCGCAGTTTAGGCCGGGTTCGGCCCGGGTGGTTCCATCGAATCGATTGTTGACCGGTAAAACCCCGCCAATCAAGCGCGGCAAGGCTTGGGGGGTTGAGCCGCAGCGATTTTTAGGCGCAGAATGGTCGCCCTTGGGGTTTTACCTCGCTTTGCTTAAAAGGAAACTCGATGACTCGTCTTCGTGCCATCTGTACCGCGGTTGCACTGGTTTGCGCCAGCGGCCAGGTGCTTGCCGATACCGCCAGCCACAACGCCAGTGCCGAAGCTTTCCTGACACTGGCCCACGCTGACAAACTGGGCACTCCGGTGTACATGCAAGTGCAGCAAATGTTCGCTCAGCGCTTTGAGCAGACCAAAGCCCCCGAAGCTAAAAAAGCCGTGCTGGAAACCTACCAGGCCAAGGCCAACGCCGCGCTGGATCAGGCCATTGGCTGGAACAAGCTGAAGCCGGACATGGTCAAGCTGTACACCACCAACTTCAGCGAATCCGAGCTGAAAGACCTGGTCGCGTTCTACCAGTCGCCACTGGGTAAAAAAGTCCTGGAAAAAATGCCGCAGCTGACTCAGCAATCGGCCCAGATGACCCAGGCCAAACTGGAAAGCGCGGTACCGGTAGTCAACAAGCTGCTGGAAGACATGACCAACGAGCTGGCCCCGAAAGGCGCTGCTCCGGCCAAGAAAAAGCCGTAAGCGGAGTTCGTGATGAGCATGCAACAACGCATCGAATCTACGCTGGGCCTGTTACAGCCTGAGCATCTGCAAGTGCTGGATGAAAGCCACATGCACAGTCGCGGGTTACAGACCCACTTCAAGGCAGTGGTGGTCAGCGCGCAGTTCGAAGGCCTGAACCGGGTCAAGCGCCACCAGAAAGTCTACGGCACGCTCGGCGAGCTGATGGGCGAGTTCCATGCGTTGGCGCTGCACACCTACACCCCGCAGGAATGGGCAGAGACCGGCGCCGCCCCGGCGTCGCCGACCTGTGCCGGCGGAAGCAAACACTGATTTTGGATGTGGCTGGATTTTTGTGGCGAGGGGATTTATCCCCGTTGGGTTGCGAAGCAGCCCCAAAAGCCACAGAACCCAATCTCCCTGAAAGACCGCATTCTCAGGGTTTGGGGCCGCTTCGCAGCCCATCGGGGATAAATCCCCTCGCCACAGGTTTTGTGTTGTCACAGAAAGCTCAGTACATCCAAAACACATCGTGTTTTTGCTAGAATCCGCAACGCGCCGCTCACCCGGCGCGTTTTTTTTTGAATCCGGTTCACCCTTTGCGAGGGTAGCCACCTGGAGAAATACCCATGACACAACCGATTGTCGTGGCGGCACTGTATAAGTTCGTCACCCTCGAAGATTACGTCAACCTGCGCGAGCCCCTGCTGCAAGCGATGGTCGACAACCAGATCAAAGGCACCCTGCTGATCGCCGAAGAAGGCATCAACGGCACGGTGTCCGGCACTCGCGAAGGCATCGACGGCCTGCTCGCCTGGCTCAAGAACGACCCACGCATGATCGACATCGATCACAAAGAGTCGTACTGCGACGAGCAGCCGTTCTATCGCACCAAAGTCAAACTGAAGAAAGAGATCGTCACCCTCGGTGTCGAAGGCGTCGATCCGAACAAAAAGGTCGGCACCTACGTTGATCCGCAAGACTGGAACGCGTTGATCAGCGACCCTGAAGTGCTGTTGATCGATACGCGCAATGATTACGAAGTGTCGATCGGCACCTTCGAAGGCGCCATTGATCCGAAAACCACCAGTTTTCGCGAATTCCCTGACTACATCAAAGAACACTTCAACCCGGCCGTGCACAAGAAAGTCGCGATGTTCTGCACCGGCGGTATTCGCTGCGAGAAAGCCTCGAGCTACATGCTCAGCGAGGGCTACGAAGAGGTTTACCACCTCAAGGGTGGCATTCTGAAGTACCTCGAAGAGGTGCCGCAGGAAGAAACCAAGTGGCAGGGTGACTGCTTCGTGTTCGACAACCGCGTGACCGTGCGCCACGACCTCAGCGAAGGCGACTACGATCAATGTCATGCCTGCCGCACACCGGTCAGCGTTGAAGATCGCGCCAGCGAGCATTACGTCGCCGGCATCAGTTGCCCGCATTGCTGGGACAAGCTGAGCGAGAAGACCCGCCGCAGCGCCATCGATCGACAGAAGCAGATCGAACTGGCCAAGGCGCGCAACCAGCCGCACCCGATCGGCTACAACTATAAGCAAGCATCCACCGAGGCTTAATCATGTCTGCACGCCTGCTCTATGTGATGGACCCGATGTGTTCGTGGTGCTGGGGTTTTGCTCCAGTGGCCAAGGCATTGGTGGAGCAGGCGCAGGCAGCCGGGGTCGAGCTGCATCTGGTGGTCGGCGGTTTGCGCACCGGCAGCGGCTCGGCGTTGGAGCCGACCACGCGGCGCTACATTCTTGAGCACTGGCAAGCGGTCACCGAAGCTACTGGCCAGCCGTTCAGATTCGACGGCGCGTTGCCCGACGGTTTTGTTTACGACACAGAGCCGGCCTGTCGCGCGATCGTCACCGCGCGCAGCCTGGCGCCGGATTGCGCGTGGACACTGGTCGGACTGATCCAGCAGGCCTTCTACGCCGAAGGTCGTGATGTCACCCAAGCCAGCGTGCTGGTGGAACTGGCCGAGCAGGCCGGCGTGCCGCGTATCGAATTCGCTGCGCTGTTCGACCGTGCCGATCAGCACGAAGCCACGTTGGCCGATTTCAATTGGGTGCAGGATCTCGGCATCGCCGGGTTCCCGACCTTGCTCGCCGAGCGTAACGGTCAACTGGCGCTGCTGACCAATGGCTATCAACCGCTCAGCGAACTGTCGCCGTTGCTCGGCCGCTGGCTGGAGCGCGCTGCCTGTGCATGATCCGGCCGATGACACGCCAGCCGTAAAGCGTGTCGACCGGCTAAGCTGGGCAGAAGTCCGGCGATTGGCTCTCACACACAAAAAATCCCTGTGGATCGCTAACGGCGTGGCTGTTCTGGCGACGCTGTGCAGCGTGCCGATTCCGCTGCTGCTGCCGTTGCTCGTCGACGAAGTGCTGCTCGGCCACGGCGATGCTGCGCTGAAAGTCATGAACCATGTGTTGCCCAGCATGTGGCAGCAAGCGGCAGGCTACATCGGCCTGATGCTGGTGGTGACGCTGACGCTGCGTTGCAGCTCGCTGTGTTTTGGTGTGTTGCAGTCGCGGCTGTTTGCGCGACTGGCCAAGGACATCGTTTACCGCATCCGCGTGCGCCTGATCGAGCGCCTCAAACGGATTTCCCTCGGCGAATACGAAAGTCTGGGCAGCGGCACGGTGACCACGCACCTGGTCACCGATCTCGATACCCTCGACAAATTCGTCGGCGAAACCCTCAGCCGTTTTCTCGTGGCGATGCTGACCCTGGTCGGCACCGCGAGCATCCTCATGTGGATGCACTGGAAGCTGGCGCTGCTGATTTTGCTGTTCAACCCGCTGGTGATTTACGCCACGGTGCAGTTGGGCAAACGCGTCAAACACCTGAAGAAACTCGAGAACGACAGCACCGCGCGCTTCACTCAGGCGCTGAGCGAAACCCTCGATGCGATTCAGGAAATTCGCGCCGGCAACCGGCAGGGGTTTTTCCTCGGCAGGCTCGGCTTGCGCGCGCAGGAAGTGCGCAATTACGCGGTCAACTCGCAATGGAAAACTGACGCCTCGAACCGCGCCAGTGGTTTGTTGTTTCAGTTCGGTATCGATATTTTCCGTGCGGCGGCGATGCTCACCGTGCTGTTCTCCGACCTGTCGATCGGTCAGATGCTCGCGGTGTTCAGTTACCTGTGGTTCATGATCGGCCCGGTCGAACAACTGCTCAATCTGCAATACGCCTATTACGCGGCGGGTGGCGCGCTGACGCGCATCAACGAGCTGCTGGCGCGGGCCGACGAGCCGCAATATCCCGGCGGCGTCGATCCGTTCAAGGGCCGCGACACCGTCGGTATTCAGGTGCAAGGGTTGAGCTTCGGTTACGGCGATGAACTGGTGCTCGATCAGCTCGATCTGTCGATTGCCCCCGGTGAGAAAGTCGCCATCGTTGGTGCCAGTGGCGGCGGCAAAAGTACTCTCGTGCAATTGCTGCTCGGGTTGTACACGCCGCTGTCCGGCACCATTCGTTTCGGCGGTTCGACCCAGCAGGAAATCGGCCTCGACACCGTTCGCGAGAACGTCGCGGTGGTGTTGCAACACCCGGCGCTGTTCAACGATACCGTGCGCGCCAACCTGACCATGGGTCGCACGCGCGACGACGAAGCCTGTTGGCAGGCGCTGGAAATCGCCCAGCTCGAAGCAACCATCCGCGCCTTGCCCGATGGCCTCGACAGCATCGTCGGCCGCTCCGGCGTGCGCCTCTCTGGTGGTCAGCGCCAACGTTTGGCAATTGCGCGGATGATCCTCGCCGAACCAAAAGTGGTGATCCTCGACGAAGCCACCTCGGCCCTCGATGCCGCCACCGAATACAACCTGCATCAGGCCATGGCGCGTTTTCTCAACGGTCGCACCACGCTGATCATTGCCCACCGTTTGTCAGCGGTGAAGCAGGCCGATCGCGTGTTGGTGTTCGATGGCGGGCAAGTGGCTGAAGACGGCGATCATCAACAACTGATCGCCGATGGTGGTTTGTACGCCAAGCTCTACGGGCATTTGCAGCGCCACTGAGTTATCGGCATCCATGCCGCTTGCCGTGAGCCCAAACGCCTCCTAGTCTAGGAAGGTGGTCTGATCGGAAGGGATGATCAGGCAGCCATACAAGGGATCCCATGAAGCAAAAGCGGACGCTCGGAACGCCACGTTTGTTGGGCATCGTCTGGCCTTTCATTGCCGTCGTGTTGTTTCAGGCGTTATTGGGCGGTGTGAGTCTTTATGTCCTGTCGGCCGTGCGTGGTTACGTGGCGGGCGAGAGCCTGTGGTCGAAAGGTCAGAAAGACGCCATTTATTACCTCAACCTGTACGCCGACAGTCGTGACGAGGCGATCTTCCTCAAGTATCAGGATGCCATTGCCGTGCCGCAGGGCGGTCATCAGTTGCGCGTGGCCCTGGATCGTCAGCCGCCGGATCTGGAATCGGCGCGTGAAGGCATTCTCAAGGGTGGCAACCACCCGGATGACGTCTCCAGCCTGATCTGGCTGTACCTCAATTTTCGTCATTTCAGTTATCTGGAAAGGGCGATCGACCGCTGGAAGGTGGGCGATGCCTATCTGGTGGAGCTGGATAACGTGGCTCGCGAGATGCACCACAGCATCACCGAGAACACCGCGTCCGATGCGGATGTTCGCCTCTGGAAAGCGCAGATTTTTGATATCAACGACGGCGTGACGCCGGCGGCCAAAGCGTTCAGTGATGCTTTGGGTGAAGGTTCGCGGGTGATTCTGCGGCTGTTGCTGTTCACCAACCTCGCCACCGCGCTGGGGTTGATCGTGCTGGCGCTGTTGCGCACACGCAAGTTGCTCAAACAACGCCACGCGTTTGCCGAAGCCCTGCAACTGGAAAAAGATCGTGCGCATGTCACGCTGCATTCGATTGGCGACGGCGTGATCACAACGGATGTCGACGGCGCTATCGACTATATGAACCCGGCTGCCGAGGCACTGACCCACTGGAAAGCCGAGCAGGCTGCCGGCTTGCCGTTGGCGGCATTGTTCAATTTGCTCGATGACAACGCGCAGGCCGAAGGGCTGACGCTGATCGAACATATTCTCAGCGGCCAGCTCAGCGGGGGCAGCGAACACTCCAAACTGATTCAGCGACTCGACGGCAGCACGGTGTCGGTGACGCTGGTCGGCGCGCCAATCCGTAATGCCGGCAAAGTCAGCGGCACGGTGCTGGTGTTGCACGACATGACCCAGGAGCGGCAATACATCGCCAATCTGTCGTGGCAGGCGACCCACGATGCGCTGACCGGGCTGGCCAACCGCCGCGAGTTCGAATATCGCCTGGAGCAAGCCCTGCACAATCTCTCGCGGCAGGGCGGGCGACATGCGCTGATGTTCCTCGATCTTGACCAGTTCAAACTGGTCAACGACACCTGCGGTCACGCGGCGGGCGATGAGTTGTTGCGGCATATCTGCGCGTTGCTGCAATCAGGCCTGCGCGAGGGCGACACCCTGGCGCGGCTGGGTGGTGATGAGTTCGGGATCTTGCTGGAGAACTGCGCGCTGGAGGCAGCGGAGAAGATTGCCGACAGCCTGCGCCAGACCGTGCAGAACCTGCATTTCGTGTGGAAGGGCCGTCCATTTCTGACCACCGTCAGTATCGGCCTGGTGCATGTCGGTCAGACGCCGACCACCCTCGAAGCGTCGCTGCGCGCAGCCGACATGGCCTGCTACATGGCCAAGGAAAAGGGCCGCAATCGGGTGCAGGTCTATCACGCCGACGATTCCGAGCTGTCCCTGCGCTTCGGCGAGATGGCCTGGGTGCAACGCTTGCACATGGCACTGGAGGAAAACCGTTTCTGCCTGTACGCCCAGGAAATCGCCCCGCTGGGCGGCATTCAGGATGGCCGCGCGCACATCGAAATTTTGCTGCGCCTGCATGATGAATCCGGCCGGATGATTCTTCCGGACAGTTTCATTCCGGCCGCTGAACGTTATGGATTGATGAGTCAGTTAGATCGTTGGGTTGTGCAAAACGTATTTAAGGTTATTGCTCAATGTATTGCAGAAGAACATGAAGGCCCGTTGGCGATGTGTGCGATTAATCTGTCAGGCATTACTATAGGAGATGACGCGTTTTTGCACTTCCTGCGGGAACAGTTTGTTAACTATGCCATCCCGCCTGAAATGATTTGTTTTGAAATTACAGAAACCAGTGCTATTTCAAATTTAGGCAGTGCAATACGTTTTATTAATGAACTCAAAGGCTTAGGTTGTTACTTTTCGCTGGATGACTTTTGTGCCGGAATGTCTTCATTCGCTTACTTGAAACATTTACCTGTAGACTTCCTGAAGATCGACGGGAGTTTCGTAAAGGATATGCTGGACGACCCGATTAACCGCGCAATGGTCGAAGTGATCAATCACATCGGGCATGTCATGGGTAAGCAGACAATTGCCGAATTTGTTGAAACAACCCAGATCGAGCAGGCATTGCTTGAGATCGGAGTTGATTACGCTCAGGGTTACATTATTGAGCGTCCGCAATTGTTTACCTGTGACAGTTTGCAAAGTCGGCCCGCCAGACCGCAGCCGCTGTTATTCAAAGCGCCTGGCACGTTCCGTTGAAATCTCTTGCCGATCCTTATAATCACAAATCAAAAGGAGCCGAACAGTGATCGACACATTCAACCGAACCGGACCACTCATGGAAGCTGCAAGTTATCCTGCCTGGGCACAACAGCTCATTGAGGATTGCAGCGAGAGCAAGCGCCGGGTTGTCGAACATGAGTTGTATCTGCGCATGCGTGATAACAAGCTCAGCGCAAAAACCATGCGTCAGTACCTTGTCGGGGGCTGGCCGGTAGTTGAGCAGTTCGCGTTGTACATGGCGCAGAACCTGACCAAAACCAAGTTTGCCCGGCATCCGGGTGAAGACATGGCGCGGCGCTGGTTGATGCGCAATATCCGCGTTGAACTCAACCACGCCGATTATTGGGTGCACTGGAGTCGCGCGCACGGTGTCAGTCTCGAAGACCTGCAAGCACAACAAGTGCCGCCGGAATTGCATGCCTTGAGTCATTGGTGCTGGCACACCAGTTCCGCCGATTCGCTGATCGTGGCCATTGCCGCCACTAACTATGCAATTGAAGGCGCAACGGGTGAGTGGTCGGCGGTGGTGTGCTCCACGGGCGTCTACGCCGCCGCGTTCCCGGAAGAGGATCGCAAGCGCGCGATGAAGTGGCTGAAGATGCATGCGCAGTACGATGATGCGCATCCATGGGAAGCGCTGGAGATCATCTGCACTTTGGCGGGGATGAACCCAAGCAAGGCCTTGCAGACCGAGCTGCGTCAGGCGGTGTGCAAGAGCTACGACTATATGTACCTGTTCCTCGAACGGTGCATGCAACTGGAGACGTCCGAGCGTTTGCTTGTAAGCCGTGAGCGCAGGGCTGTAGTTACGCAATAAAAAATGTGGGAGCGGGCTTGCTCGCGAAAGCGGTGTGTCAGTCAACTGATTTGCTGACTGACACTATGCCTTCGCGAGCAAGCCCGCTCCCACAGTTGTTTTGTGGTGTATGGGAGGGCTTAACCCGCCATTGCCAAACGGTTACGACCTTCGCGCTTGGCCACATACAGCGCACTGTCCGCGCGGCGCAACAGGCTCTCCGCCGATTCCCCCGGCAGCAGCGTCGAGCAGCCCAGACTCACCGTCAACTCGATCAACTGGCCATCCGCGTAATACTCGGCAGCCTGCGCCGCATAACGCAGTCGCTCGCCAACCATCGCCGCCGCCTCGCGGCTGGTGTTCGACAGCAGAATCAAAAACTCTTCACCGCCATAGCGAAAGACCATGTCGACGTTGCGCAACTGACCCTTGATCGACGCCGCCACGGCTTTGAGCACGTCATCACCGGCGCTGTGCCCATGGCTGTCGTTGACGCGTTTGAAGTGGTCGATATCCAGCATCAACACAGACAGTGGCTGCCCGTGCCGGCGCGACATGTCGATCTCGCGTTGCAGGGTCTGCTCCATGGCAATGCGGTTGCCGGCGCCGGTCAGCGGATCACGCAGAGCACTTTGCGTCGCGGCGCGGTAGAGCAGGGCGTTGCGCATCGGGTACAGCAGCGACGACAGCAGTGATTCGAGGTTGCCCTGATCCTGTTCGTTGAAACGCTGATTGCGGCGGAACACCAGTTCGCCCATGTGCTCGCCTTCGTGGCTCAAGCTGTAGCTGACCGAATGGTGACCGCGAGCGCCGAACTCCAGCCGCAGATCGCTGCCCTGATGCACGTAACTCAAGGCGTCCAGCGGCACGATGCGTTGAACCTCACGGAAAAACAGCCCGAGGATACGTTGCGGTTCAAGACTGGTTTGCAGTTGCAGGCTCAGTTGCTGGCGCAGCTGCGCAAGACTGGTCGGTCGCTCCAGCAAGGGAGGCAGTTGACCGAAGCCCAGGCGTTGCAATTTGGCGCTGTCGAAGTCAATTGCATTGGTCTGGGAGGGTGATTTCATATGGCGTGAACCCTTAGCAGTAAGTCTGTCTTACAGGCTGGGTGAGAGCGGCTATGGGCTGCGCGTCATACTGATCCATCAGTCCCGTAGGACGTTTGGCGTAAGTTTAGTCTGCCTGATGACGATTAGTAAGCTATCGAAATCGGCCTCGCCCCATTGCCTTCACGCGGCTTGCTTTGAGGAAAATTAGAGCGAAAGTCGTGCCATTCGGTTCATATTTGTTAAAACCGTTTTTATTCAATGGCTTGCGAGCTTGCAGGGAAAATTCGCGCTGGATAATTGACTAAATTGTGACGGCCGCGAGCGGCAAATGTTGGCCGCGACGGGAATCCGCCGCGGCAACAAAGCCGACGTATGGCACTACTGAGCGTTGAAAGCCTGGCCGTTGATGCCGGTGCTGTCCGGGCCCATCAGATACAGATAGACCGGCATGATCTCCTCTGGCGTCGGGTTGTTCAGCGGATTTTCCCCCGGATATGCCTGAGCACGCATGCTGGTGCGAGTGGCGCCGGGGTTGATGCTGTTGGAGCGCACCGGCGCCACGGTTTCAACTTCGTCGGCGAGGGTTTGCATCAAACCTTCGGTGGCAAACTTCGACACGCCATAAGCGCCCCAATAGGCGCGGCCCTTACGACCGACGCTGCTGGAGGTAAAGACAACAGAAGCATCCTGCGACAGCTTGAGCAGCGGCAGCAGGGTGCTGGTCAGCATGAACATGGCATTGACGTTGATCTGCATGACGCGCATGAAATTCTCGCCGGACAACTGCTCGATCGGCGTGCGCGGGCCGATGATCGAGGCGTTGTGCAGCAGGCCGTCGAGGTGGCCGAATTCAGCTTCGATCATCGCTGCCAGTTCATCGTACTGATGGGGCAGGGCGGTTTCGAGGTTGAACGGAATCACCGCCGGCTGCGGATGGCCCGCCGCTTCGATCTCGTCGTAGACCTGCGTCAGATTGGCTTCGGTCTTGCCCAGCAGCAACACGGTCGCGCCGTGAGCGGCGTAGGTTTTCGCCGCAGCCGCGCCAATGCCACGACCGGCACCGGTGACCAGAATGACCCGATCCTTGAGCAATTCGGGACGAGCGGAGTAATCAAACATAAAAACCTCACAATCCATTAATAGCTAAAAGATCGCAGCCTGCGGCAGCTCCTACAGGACAGTAAATATCTGTAGGAGCTGCCGCAGGCTGCGATCTTTTGACCTTGATCAGCAACTGCAGAGCGCGCTATCGAGCACCTTGCGCAACTCCGACGGATGATCCACCACCACGTCCGCGCCCCAATGCCGCGGGTTGTCGTCTGGATGGATATAGCCAAACGTCACCGCCGCGGTTTTCGTACCGGCGTCGCGCCCCGATTCGATATCGCGCAGATCATCGCCTACAAACAGAACCGTCGATGGATCCAGATCAAGCATCTTGCACGCGAGGATCAATGGCTCTGGATCCGGCTTGCTGTTTTTCACGTGATCCGGGCAGATCAGTAGCGCCGAACGTTCGGCCAGCCCCAACTGCTGCATGATCGGCTCGGCAAAGCGCAGCGGCTTGTTGGTCACCACGCCCCAGATCAGGTTGGCCTTTTCGATGTCGGCGAGCAATTCGCCCATGCCGTCGAACAGCTTGCTGTGTACGGCGCAGCCGACCAGATAGCGCTCAAGGAACTCAAGGCGCAATTCCTCGAAGCCCGGCGATTCCGGATCCATCGAGAACGTCACCGCGACCATGGCTTTGGCGCCGCCGGAAATCTCGTCGCGAATGTGCTTGTCGTTGATCGGCGGCAGGCCGCGATCGGCGCGCATTGCCTGGCAGATGGCGATGAAGTCCGGCGCCGTGTCGAGCAGGGTGCCGTCCATGTCGAAGAGAACCGCTCTGATGGCCATCGGCTTACTCCTCGCGCAGGGTCTGGATCATGTAGTTGACGTCAACGTCGCTGGCCAGTTTGTAGTGCTTGGTCAGCGGGTTGTAGGTCAGTCCGATGATGTCTTTGACGGTCAGACCGGCCATGCGGCTCCAGGCGCCGAGCTCGGACGGGCGAATGAATTTCTTGAAATCGTGAGTGCCGCGCGGCAGCAACTTCATGAGGTATTCAGCGCCGACGATCGCGAACAGGTACGCCTTCGGGTTGCGGTTGATGGTCGAGAAGAACACCTGGCCGCCCGGTTTGACCATGCGGAAGCAGGCACGGATCACCGAGGATGGATCCGGTACGTGCTCAAGCATTTCAAGGCAGGTCACCACGTCGAACTGCTCAGGCATTTCTTCTGCGAGGTCTTCGGCAGTGATCTGGCGGTATTCGACGTTGACGCCGGATTCCAGCTGATGCAGTTGCGCGACCGCCAGCGGCGCTTCGCCCATGTCGATGCCCATCACGGTGGCGCCATGCTGGGCCATGGCTTCACTGAGGATGCCGCCGCCACAACCGACGTCGAGGACTTTCTTGCCGGCCAGATTGACCCGCTCGTCGATCCAGTTGACGCGCAGCGGGTTGATGTCGTGCAGCGGTTTGAATTCGCTTTCACGATCCCACCAGCGATGGGCCAGGGCTTCGAATTTGGCGATTTCGGCGTGGTCGACGTTGCTCATGTTAAATCCTCTAAAACTTGAAAAAGGCTGTAGCCCCGGTGTGTGTTCCGGGGTTTTTACGATTCTTTGTGGCCGCTGATGCGCTGGCCCCAGGCCCTGGCGGTGGCGCCCAGTTGTGCTTCGTCCAGTCGCGTCAGGCGGCGGTCGTCGAGCAGTTGTTTGCCGGCGACCCACAGATGTTTCACGCAGTCGCGGCCGGTGGCGTATATAAGCTGCGACACCGGGTCATACACGGGTTGCTGGGCCAGACCGGACAGATCGAAAGCGACGATGTCGGCAGCTTTGCTGATTTCCAGAGAGCCGACTTGTGCCTCGATGCCCAGCGCGCGTGCGCCGTTCAGGGTGGCCATGCGCAGCGCGCGATGGGCGTCCAGCGCGGTGGCGGAACCTGCGACGGCTTTCGCCAGCAGCGCAGCGGTGCGGGTTTCTCCGAGCAAATCCAGATCATTGTTGCTCGCCGCGCCATCGGTGCCGACCGCAACGTTCACCCCAGCCTGCCACAAACGCTCGACCGGGCAGAAGCCGCTGGCCAGTTTGAGGTTGGATTCCGGGCAATGGATCACGCTGGTGTTGCTTTCTACCAGCAACGTCAGGTCATCATCGCTGATCTGGGTCATGTGCACGGCCTGGAAGCGCGGGCCGAGCAAGCCGAGACGGCCGAGGCGGGCGAGCGGACGTTCGCCGAGCTTCTCCAATGACTGCTGAACTTCGAACGCGGTTTCGTGCACATGCATATGAATCGATGCGTCGAGCTCCTCGGCGATCACGCGGATTTTTTCCAGATTCTCGTCGCCGACGGTGTACGGTGCATGAGGGCCGAAGGTGATCTTGATGCGTTCGTGATGCTTCAAGTCGCCGAACAATTCGACGCCCTGACGGATGGCTTCATCGGCACTGCTCGCGCCCGGGATCGGGAAATCGAGGATTGGAATGGCGATTTGCGCGCGAATGCCGCTGTTGTGCACGCGCTCGCTGGCGACTTTCGGGAAGAAGTACATGTCCGAGAAGCAGGTAATGCCACCCTTGATTTGCTCGGCGATGGCCAGATCGGTGCCGTCGCGGACGAAATCTTCATCGACCCATTTCGCTTCGGCCGGCCAGATGTGGTTTTCCAGCCAGGTCATCAGCGGCAGATCATCGGCCAGGCCGCGGAACAGCGTCATCGCCGCGTGGCCGTGGGCATTGATCAGGCCGGGGGCGAGCAGCACATCCGGCAACTCGCGGATTTCCGTGGCGTTACACTTCAATGCTTCGGCGCGCGGGCCGATAAACACAATGCGACCGTCGCGGATGCCCAGGCCATGCTCCTTGAGCACAACGCCTGCAGGTTCGACGGGTACCAGCCAGGTCGGCAGCAATAATAAGTCGAGCGCAATGGCAGGTTTCGGCATCGAGGGTCGGTTCCAGTGCTTTTGTAAAGGATGGCGAAGTATACCCGAGCGTCTTCGCGGGGGGATCGCTATAATCGGCGGCTTTTGTTCATGAGTGCGGGGTGTGGGATGCGCGATCGACTGTTGGCTGCGGAGAAAGTGAAGGCCATCGATTGGCGAGACGGCGCGCTGCACCTGCTGGATCAGCGTATTTTGCCGTTCGAAGAAACGTGGATTGCCTACACCAGCGCCGCCGGCGTGGCCGAGGCGATTCGCTCGATGGTGGTGCGTGGCGCGCCGGCCATCGGCATCAGTGCGGCCTATGGCATCGTGCTCGCCGCGCGTGCGCGGATCGCTGAAGGTGGCGACTGGTACGCGGCGCTGGAAGAGGATTTCGCCTTGCTGGCTGATTCCCGTCCGACTGCGGTCAATTTGTTCTGGGCGCTCGGCCGTATGCACGATCGCCTGGATCGCGTGAGAGAAAACGCCGATCCGTTGGCGGCGCTGGAAGCCGAGGCGATCGCTATTCATGAAAGCGACCGCGAAGCCAACCTGACCATGGCGCAGCTCGGCGTCGACCTGATCCGCAAGCATCAAGGCAATGCGCAGGCGATTCTGACCCACTGCAACACCGGCGCGCTGGCGACGGGCGGTTTCGGTACCGCGCTGGGTGTGATTCGCGCAGCCTTTATTGAAGGCATGGTCGAGCGCGTTTACGCCGACGAAACCCGTCCGTGGCTGCAAGGCTCGCGTTTGACCGCGTGGGAACTGGCCAACGAAGGCATCCCGGTGACCCTGAACGCCGACTCCGCTGCTGCACACATCATGAAAACCAAAGGCGTGACCTGGGTGATCGTTGGCGCCGACCGCATCACTGCCAATGGCGACGTGGCGAACAAGATCGGCACCTATCAACTGGCGGTCAACGCCATGCATCACGGCGTGCGTTTCATGGTGGTGGCGCCGAGTTCGACCATCGACATGAACCTGGCCAGCGGCGACGACATCCCGATCGAAGAGCGCGATGGCGCCGAGTTGCTGGAAGTCGGCGGCAAGCGCGTCGGTGCCGACGTTGAAGCGTTCAACCCGGTGTTTGACGTGACGCCGGCGGATCTGATCGACGCGATCGTCACCGAGAAAGGCATCGTCGAGCGCCCGGATACCGCCAAAATGGCCCAGTTGATGTGCCGCAAACGCCTGCATTGATTGGCTGTGGCGCATGGAAGACCGCTATCGCGAGCAGGCTCACTCCTACAAGGCCTTGTGTCGAACGCAGAACCTGTAGGAGTGAGCCTGCTCGCGATGAGGCCCTAAATGTCAATAAACATCGTTAAACCGAGCCCCATTTCTGCATTCAAAGAAGCTCTAAGCCTCTCTCGTCCCCGTTAAGCCTGTCACCGGTCAACTAACTATGCTCCATGCGCATCTGGGGGATAGGTGCGTGGCGGCCTTTGTGATAACATCCGGCGTTTTCCGAGGCAGCTTCACGAAGCTGTCTTTACTGCGCAAATCCACGCTCCAATGTTGATTTGTCGTAAGTCGGCGCATGGCACTCGGCCGGCCCCGACGAGCTTCGTTGGTCCCATATGGATATGACGAAGTTTCACCAGAAAAAGGAATCAGGCTTCTCATGGGCGAACTGGCCAAAGAAATCCTCCCGGTCAATATCGAAGACGAGCTGAAGCAGTCCTACCTCGACTACGCGATGAGCGTAATCGTCGGCCGTGCACTGCCGGATGCGCGCGATGGCCTCAAGCCCGTGCACCGTCGCGTACTGTTCGCGATGAGCGAGCTGGGTAACGACTACAACAAGCCGTACAAGAAATCTGCCCGTGTTGTCGGCGACGTGATCGGTAAGTATCACCCGCACGGTGATACCGCGGTGTACGACACCATCGTTCGTATGGCCCAGCCTTTCTCCCTGCGCTACCTGCTGGTAGACGGTCAGGGCAACTTCGGTTCGGTCGACGGCGACAACGCTGCGGCGATGCGATACACCGAAGTGCGCATGACCAAGCTGGCGCACGAGCTGCTGGCTGACCTGCACAAAGAAACCGTGGACTGGGTGCCGAACTACGACGGCACCGAAATGATCCCGGCGGTCATGCCGACGCGTATCCCGAACCTGCTGGTCAACGGCTCCAGCGGTATCGCCGTGGGCATGGCGACCAACATCCCGCCGCACAACCTCGGTGAAGTCATCGACGGTTGCCTGGCGCTCATCGACAACCCTGAGCTGACCGTCGATGAACTGATGCAATACATCCCCGGTCCGGACTTCCCGACCGCCGCGATCATCAACGGTCGCGCCGGTATCATCGAAGCCTACCGCACCGGTCGCGGGCGTATTTACATGCGCGCTCGTTCGATCATTGAAGACATCGACAAGGTCGGTGGCCGTCAGCAGATCGTCATCACCGAACTCCCTTACCAGTTGAACAAGGCGCGTCTGATCGAGAAGATCGCCGAGCTGGTTAAAGAGAAGAAGCTGGAAGGCATCACCGAACTGCGCGACGAGTCCGACAAGGACGGTATGCGCGTCGTGATCGAACTGCGTCGCGGCGAAGTGCCTGAGGTGATCCTCAACAACCTCTACGCCCAGACCCAGCTGCAATCGGTATTCGGCATCAACATCGTTGCGCTGATCGACGGCCGCCCACGCATCCTGAACCTCAAGGATCTGCTGGAAGCCTTCGTCCGTCACCGTCGCGAAGTGGTTACCCGCCGTACCGTGTTCGAACTGCGCAAAGCGCGCGAGCGTGGTCACATCCTCGAAGGTCAGGCCGTTGCCCTGTCGAACATCGACCCGGTTATCGCCCTGATCAAAGCGTCGCCGACCCCGTCGGAAGCTAAAGAAGCGCTGATCAGCACGCCGTGGGAATCCTCGGCCGTGGTCGCGATGGTTGAACGTGCCGGTGCCGATTCGTGCCGTCCGGAAAACCTCGATCCGCAATACGGTCTGCGCGAAGGCAAATACTTCCTGTCGCCAGAACAGGCGCAAGCCATTCTGGAGCTGCGTCTGCACCGTCTGACCGGTCTGGAACACGAAAAACTGCTGGCCGAGTATCAAGAGATCCTTAACCAGATCGGCGAGCTGATCCGCATCCTCAACAGCGCTGTGCGCCTGATGGAAGTGATTCGCGAAGAGCTGGAAGTGATTCGTGCCGAATACGGCGACGTGCGCCGCACCGAGATTCTCGATGCCCGTCTCGATCTGACCCTGGGTGACATGATCCCGGAGGAAGAGCGCGTTGTAACCATCTCCCACGGTGGCTACGCCAAGACCCAGCCATTGGCTGCGTACCAGGCTCAGCGTCGTGGCGGCAAAGGCAAATCGGCGACCGGCGTCAAGGATGAGGACTACATCGCTCACCTGCTGGTTGCCAACAGCCACACCACGCTGCTGCTGTTCTCCAGCAAAGGCAAAGTGTACTGGCTCAAGACCTACGAAATCCCGGAAGCGTCCCGCGCTGCCCGTGGTCGTCCACTGGTCAACCTTCTGCCATTGAGCGAAGGCGAATACATCACCACCATGCTGCCGGTAGATCTCGAAGCCATGAAGCGTCAGGCTGAAGAAGAAGAGGCTGAAGGCGTTGAGGTTGATGTAGAGGAAATCGAAAACAACAACGAGACCGACGAAGAACGTCGTGCCCGTATCAAGGCTGCTGATCGTAAAAAAGCGCCGTTCATCTTCATGTCGACCGCCAACGGTACGGTCAAGAAGACGCCGCTGGTGGCCTTCAGCCGTCAGCGCAGCGTTGGTCTGATCGCGCTGGAGCTGGACGAAGGCGACATCCTGATCTCCGCGGCTGTCACCGACGGCGAGCAGGAAATCATGCTGTTCTCCGACGGCGGCAAAGTTACGCGCTTCAAGGAGTCCGAAGTTCGCGCCATGGGCCGTACCGCCCGCGGTGTGCGTGGCATGCGTCTGCCAGAAGGGCAGAAGCTGATCTCCATGCTGATTCCGGAAGAAGGCAGCGAAATTCTCACTGCTTCGGCGCGCGGCTACGGCAAGCGTACGGCGATCACCGAGTTCCCTGAGTACAAGCGTGGCGGTCAAGGCGTTATCGCCATGGTCAGCAACGAGCGTAACGGCCGTCTGGTCGGTGCGGTTCAGGTGCAGGACGGTGAAGAGATCATGCTGATCTCCGATCAGGGCACCCTGGTGCGTACCCGCGTCGACGAAGTGTCGAGCCTGGGCCGTAACACCCAAGGTGTGACGCTGATCAAACTGGCCAAGGATGAAACCCTGGTCGGTCTGGAGCGGGTTCAGGAACCTTCGGAAGTCGAAGGCGAAGAGCTTGAAGGGGAAGAGGGCGAGGAATTCGAAGGCACTGTCGTAAACGACGATGCCGGTGAAGACCAGCAACTCGACGCCGCAGCAGACGAAGAACCGCAAGAATAAGCGGACAAGCAAGGGGGCGGATGAGAATTCGCCCCCTTGTTATTTGTCCGGTATGAAATATCGACACCCATGAAGATCCAGTGTGGGAGCGGGCTTGCTCGCGAAGACGGACTGACATTCAGCGAAGATGTTGCCAGTCCTACCGCTTTCGCGAGCAAGCCCGCTCCCACATTCGATTCGTGTCGCTGATGTTGTAATGCGTGATACCACCAAATCAGAGCGAGATTGGATGTGAGCAAGCGAGCCTATAACTTCTGCGCCGGTCCTGCGGCGCTTCCTGAAGCTGTCCTGCAGCGCGCCCAGGGTGAACTCCTTGATTGGCACGGCAAGGGTCTGTCGGTCATGGAAATGAGCCATCGCAGCGATGAGTTCGTGTCCATTGCCACCCAGGCCGAGCAGGATCTGCGTGACCTGCTGAATATCCCGTCGAACTATAAAGTGCTGTTTCTGCAAGGTGGCGCCAGCCAGCAATTCGCGCAGATTCCACTGAACCTGTTGCCTGAAGGCGGGTCTGCCGACTATATCGACACCGGTATCTGGTCGCAGAAAGCCATCGAAGAAGCCTCGCGCTACGGCCACGTCAACGTCGCCGCCACCGCCAAGCCTTACGACTATTTCGCCATCCCGGGCCAGAACGAGTGGAACCTGTCGAAAGACGCCGCTTACGTTCACTACGCACCGAACGAAACCATCGGCGGTCTGGAATTCCAGTGGATCCCGGAAGTCGGTGACGTGCCGCTGGTGGCTGACATGTCTTCCGACATTCTGTCGCGCCCGGTCGATATCTCGCGTTTCGGCATGATCTACGCCGGCGCCCAGAAAAACATCGGCCCGAGTGGCATCGTCGTCAACATCATCCGCGAAGACTTGCTCGGCAAGGCGCGCGCACTGTGCCCGACCATGCTCGACTACAAAGTCGCGGCGGATAACGGCTCGATGTACAACACCCCGCCGACCCTGGCCTGGTACCTGTCCGGTCTGGTGTTCCAGTGGCTGAAAGAGCAGGGCGGCGTTGACGCGATCGCCAAACTCAACGACGTCAAACAGCGCACGCTGTACGATTTCATCGACGCCAGCGGCCTCTACAGCAACCCGATCAACAAATCGGATCGCTCGTGGATGAACGTGCCATTCCGTCTGGCCGATGATCGTCTGGACAAGCCGTTCCTGGTCGGTGCCGAAGCGCGCGGTCTGCTCAACCTCAAGGGCCACCGCTCCGTGGGTGGTATGCGCGCCTCCATCTATAACGCTGTCGACATCACTGCGGTCAACGCGCTGGTGGCGTACATGGCTGAATTCGAGAAGGAACACGGCTGATGTCCGAGCAAGAACTCAAGGCACTGCGCGTTCGCATTGACGCTCTGGACACCAAAGTCATGGAGCTGATCAGTGAGCGTGCGCGTTGCGCCCAGGAAGTCGCGCGAGTAAAGATGGCCTCGCTGGCCGAAGGCGAAGTGCCGGTGTTCTATCGTCCTGAGCGTGAAGCTCAGGTGCTCAAGCGTGTGATGGAGCGCAATCAGGGGCCGCTGGGCAACGAAGAGATGGCGCGGTTGTTCCGTGAAATCATGTCGTCGTGCCTGGCGCTCGAGCAGCCGCTGAAAGTGGCTTACCTCGGCCCTGAGGGCACCTTCACCCAAGCCGCAGCCATGAAACACTTTGGTCACGCGGTGATCAGCAAGCCGATGGCGGCGATCGACGAAGTGTTCCGTGAAGTTGCTGCCGGTGCGGTGAATTTTGGCGTGGTGCCGGTGGAAAACTCCACCGAAGGCGCGGTCAACCACACGCTGGACAGCTTCCTCGAACACGACATGGTCATCTGTGGCGAAGTCGAGCTGCGCATTCACCATCACTTGTTGGTCGGTGAAAACACCAAGACCGACAGCATCAGCCGCATCTACTCCCACGCGCAGTCGCTGGCCCAGTGCCGCAAGTGGCTGGACGCGCACTATCCGAATGTCGAGCGCGTCGCGGTGTCGAGCAACGCCGAAGCGGCCAAGCGGGTTAAAGGCGAGTGGAATTCGGCGGCGATTGCCGGTGACATGGCGGCCGGTCTGTATGGCCTGACGCGTCTGGCCGAGAAGATCGAAGACCGTCCGGACAACTCGACGCGCTTCCTGATGATTGGTAACCAGGAAGTGCCGCCGACCGGCGACGACAAGACTTCAATCATCGTGTCGATGAGCAACAAACCCGGCGCGCTCCACGAGCTGCTGGTGCCGTTCCATGACAACGGAATCGACCTGACCCGCATCGAAACCCGTCCGTCGCGCAGCGGCAAATGAACCTACGTGTTCTTCATCGACTTCGTCGGCCACCACCGTGATCCGTTGATCAAAGGTGTGCTGGAAAAGATCAGTCAGGAAGCAGTAGCACTCAAAGTGCTGGGTTCCTACCCGAAAGCAGTTCTCTAAGGGGCGGTAGCAAATGAGTGGCAACTTCCTCGCTCTGGCACAGCCGGGCGTGCAACAACTTTCGCCGTACGTTCCGGGCAAGCCTGTGGACGAACTGGCGCGCGAGCTGGATCTGGATCCGGCAAAAATCGTCAAACTGGCGAGCAATGAAAATCCGCTGGGCGCCAGTCCAAAAGCCTTGGCGGCGATCCGCGAAGAGCTGGCCGAGCTGACCCGTTATCCGGATGGCAACGGTTTCGCGCTGAAATCGCTGCTGGCCGAACAGTGCCGCGTAGACCTGAATCAGGTCACGCTGGGCAACGGTTCCAACGACATTCTTGAGTTGGTCGCGCGCGCGTATCTGGCACCGGGCCTCAACGCTGTGTTCAGTGAGCACGCGTTTGCGGTATACCCGATCGCCACTCAAGCGGTCGGCGCGCAGGCCAAAGTGGTGCCGGCGAAGGATTGGGGGCACGATCTGCCTGCAATGCTCGCGGCCATCGATGCCAACACTCGCGTGGTTTTCATTGCTAACCCGAACAACCCGACCGGCACCTGGTTCGGCGCTGAAGCGCTGGACGAGTTCCTGCAGGATGTTCCGGAGCATGTGCTGGTGGTGCTCGACGAGGCTTACATCGAATACGCCGAAGGCAGTGATTTGCCGGACGGTCTGGATTTCCTCGCCGCTTACCCGAACCTGCTGGTGTCGCGCACTTTCTCCAAGGCTTATGGTCTGGCGGCATTGCGCGTTGGCTACGGCCTGTCGACCCCGGTTGTTGCTGACGTGCTGAACCGCGTTCGCCAGCCGTTCAACGTCAACAGCCTCGCGTTGGCAGCAGCCTGCGCAGCGCTGAAAGACGAGGAGTATCTGGCGCAAAGCCGTCAGCTCAACGAGTCGGGCATGCAGCAGTTGCAGGCCGGTTTTCGTGAGCTGGGTCTGGGCTGGATCGAGTCGAAAGGCAACTTCATCTGCGTCGATCTCGGCCAAGTTGCAGCCCCTGTGTTCCAGGGTTTGCTGCGCGAAGGCGTGATCGTGCGTCCAGTGGCCAATTACGGCATGCCGAACCACCTGCGGGTGACCATCGGTCTGCCGGCGGAAAACAGCCGCTTCCTCGAAGCGCTGCGCAAGGTTCTGGCTCGTGGGTGATGTCACTGCAATGCAATCTGCTGCACCTATGATCGGTCGCCTTGTGGTGGTCGGTCTGGGGTTGATCGGTGGTTCGTTTGCCAAAGGCTTGCGTGAAAGCGGTGTGTGCCGCGAAGTGGTCGGGGTCGATCTCGATCCGCAATCGCGCAAGCTCGCGGTTGAGTTGGGTGTGGTCGATCGTTGTGAAGATGACTTGGCGGCTGCATGCCAGGGCGCTGACGTGATTCAGCTGGCGGTGCCGATTCTGGCCATGGAAAAAGTGCTCGCGCGTCTGGCGAGCATGGATCTGGGTCAGGCGATTCTGACCGACGTCGGTAGCGCCAAAGGCAATGTGGTGCGCGCGGCAACCGAAGCGTTTGGCGCGATGCCGCCGCGTTTCGTGCCGGGCCATCCGATCGCCGGTTCCGAGCAGAGCGGGGTGGAAGCCTCCAATGCCGAACTGTTCCGTCGTCACAAAGTGATCCTCACGCCGCTTGAGCAAACTGATCCGGCTGCATTGGCTGTGGTTGATCGTCTGTGGCGCGAATTGGGCGCCGACGTCGAGCACATGCAGGTCGAGCGTCACGATGAAGTGTTGGCCGCGACCAGTCATCTGCCACACTTGTTGGCTTTCGGTCTGGTCGATTCGTTGGCCAAGCGCAATGAAAACCTTGAGATCTTCCGTTACGCTGCCGGTGGTTTTCGCGATTTCACAAGAATCGCCGGAAGCGACCCGGTGATGTGGCACGACATCTTTCTCGCTAACCGCGAGGCTGTTCTGCGCACACTCGATACATTTCGCAGCGACCTCGACGCCTTGCGCGACGCGGTCGATGCAGGGGATGGGCACCAATTGTTGGGCGTTTTCACGCGCGCCCGGGTTGCCCGCGAGCATTTCAGTAAAATCCTGGCCCGCAGGGCCTATGTGGACGCTATGAATTCCAACGATCTGATCTTCCTGGCTCAACCTGGTGGCCGCCTGTCCGGTCGGATTCGCGTACCGGGCGACAAATCCATTTCCCACCGTTCGATCATGCTCGGTTCGCTGGCCGAAGGCGTTACCGAAGTCGAAGGCTTCCTTGAGGGCGAAGACGCCCTGGCGACCTTGCAGGCGTTCCGCGACATGGGCGTGGTCATCGAAGGCCCGCACCACGGCCGCGTGACCATCCACGGTGTCGGCCTGCACGGTCTGAAACCGGCGCCGGGCCCGATCTATCTGGGCAACTCCGGTACCTCGATGCGTCTGCTCTCCGGCCTGTTGGCTGCGCAGAACTTCGACAGCACTTTGACCGGCGATGCCTCGCTGTCCAAGCGTCCGATGAATCGCGTGGCCAATCCACTGCGTGAAATGGGCGCCGTGATTGAAACCGCGGCTGAAGGTCGTCCGCCGATGACTATTCGTGGCGGTCACAAGCTCAAAGGCCTGACCTACACCATGCCGATGGCCAGTGCTCAGGTGAAATCCTGCCTGCTGCTCGCCGGTCTGTACGCTGAAGGCAAGACCACTGTGACCGAGCCGGCTCCGACTCGCGATCACACCGAGCGCATGCTGCGCGGCTTTGGCTACCCGGTCAGCGTTGAAGGCGCTACGGCTTCGGTTGAATCCGGCGGTAAGCTGACGGCAACTCACATTGAAGTTCCGGGCGACATCTCGTCGTCGGCGTTCTTCCTTGTAGCGGCCTCGATTGCTGAAGGTTCGGAGCTGGTGCTTGAGCACGTCGGCATCAACCCGACCCGTACTGGCGTTATCGACATCCTGCGTCTGATGGGCGCGGACATCACTCTGGAGAACCAGCGTGAAGTTGGCGGTGAGCCTGTGGCTGACCTGCGCGTGCGGGCAGCTAAACTCAAAGGCATCGAGATTCCGGAAGAGCTGGTTCCACTGGCGATCGACGAATTCCCGGTGCTGTTCGTGGCGGCCGCCTGTGCTGAAGGGCGCACCGTACTGACCGGCGCTGAAGAGCTGCGGGTCAAGGAATCCGATCGTATCCAGGTCATGGCGGACGGTTTGCTGGCGCTGGGCGTCAAGTGCGAACCGACCCCGGACGGCATCATCATCGACGGCGGCCAGATCGGCGGCGGCGAAGTGCATGGTCACGGCGATCACCGTATTGCCATGGCTTTCAGCGTGGCCTCGCTGCGCGCCACTGCACCGATCCGCATCCATGATTGCGCCAACGTCGCGACATCGTTCCCGAACTTCCTCGCATTGTGCGCGCAGGTCGGTATTCGTGTGGCACAAGAGGCTCAGTCGTGAACAACATTGCACCGGTCATCACCATTGATGGGCCAAGCGGCTCGGGCAAAGGCACCGTAGCCGGGATTCTGGCCAAGCGTCTGGGCTGGAACCTGCTGGATTCCGGTGCGCTGTACCGTTTGCTGGCATTTGCTGCGCACAACCATGGTGTTGATCTGACCAATGAAGAGCTGCTGAAGAAACTCGCCGCTCATCTGGATGTTCAGTTTATTGCGGCGACCGACGGTCAGTTGCAACGCATCATTCTGGAAGGTGATGAGGTCAGCGATGTCATCCGCACTGAAAGCGTCGGTTCCGGTGCTTCTCAAGTGGCTGCATTGCCGGCCGTACGCGAGGCGCTGCTGCAGCGCCAGCGGGCTTTCCAGGAAGCGCCGGGCCTTGTCGCGGATGGTCGCGACATGGGCACCGTGGTTTTTCCAAGCGCGCCGCTGAAGATTTTCCTGACCGCCAGTGCCGAGGAGAGAGCGCGCCGTCGATATTTGCAGTTGAAGGGCAAAGTCGAGGGTGTTAGTCTGTCGAGTCTGCTAGATGAGATCCGTGCACGCGACGAGCGTGACACCCAGCGAGCGGTAGCCCCGCTTAAGCCGGCGGCTGACGCCATACAGCTGGATTCCACGGAGTTGTCCATCGATCAGGTGCTTGAACGCATCATGAGCGAGATCGCCATTCGCGATATCGCCGGGTGACCAAGAAGGCCACAGGGACCAGTCATAGTCCTGCGGCGCTTCTTCTATATGAAACTAACCCACACCGTCTGGGGTGTGGAGATGGGCGTATCCTTCGCCCTCATTTACAGGAATTAAAATGAGCGAAAGCTTTGCGGAACTCTTTGAAGAAAGCCTAAAAACCCTGAACCTTCAGGCAGGCTCCATCATCACCGGTGTTATCGTTGATATCGATTACCAAGCTCGCTGGGTAACCGTTCACGCTGGCCTGAAGTCTGAAGCACTCATCCCGCTTGAGCAGTTCTACAACGACGCTGGCGATCTGACTATCAATGTCGGTGACGAAGTTCACGTTGCTCTGGACTCGGTTGAAGACGGTTTCGGTGAAACCAAGCTGTCCCGTGAAAAAGCCAAGCGCGCTGAGTGCTGGATCGTTCTGGAAGCAGCCTTCGCAGCTGAGGAAGTGGTCAAGGGCGTTATCAACGGTAAGGTTAAAGGCGGCTTCACTGTCGACGTTAACGGCATCCGTGCGTTCCTGCCAGGTTCCCTGGTTGACGTCCGTCCAGTGCGCGACACCACGCACCTGGAAGGCAAAGAGCTGGAATTCAAGGTCATCAAGCTGAACCAGAAGCGCAACAACGTTGTCGTTTCCCGTCGCAGCGTCCTGGAAGCCGAGAACTCCGCCGAGCGTGAAGCTCTGCTGGAATCCTTGCAGGAAGGCCAGCAAGTCAAAGGTATCGTCAAAAACCTCACCGATTACGGCGCATTCGTCGATCTGGGTGGCGTGGACGGCCTGCTGCACATCACCGACATGGCCTGGAAGCGCATCAAGCATCCTTCCGAGATCGTTAACGTTGGTGACGAAATCGACGTTAAGGTTCTGAAATACGATCGCGAACGCAACCGTGTTTCCCTGGGCCTGAAGCAACTGGGCGAAGATCCATGGGTTGCTATCAAAGCCCGTTACCCAGAAAGCACTCGCGTTACCGCTCGTGTAACCAACCTGACCGACTACGGCTGCTTCGCTGAGCTGGAAGAAGGCGTTGAAGGTCTGGTACACGTTTCGGAAATGGACTGGACCAACAAGAACATCCACCCTTCGAAAGTCGTACAAGTCGGCGACGAAGTGGAAGTTATGGTTCTGGACATCGACGAAGAGCGTCGTCGTATCTCCCTGGGCATCAAGCAGTGCAAATCTAACCCATGGGAAGATTTCTCTGGCCAGTTCAACAAGGGCGATAAAATCTCCGGCACCATCAAGTCGATCACCGATTTCGGTATCTTCATTGGTCTGGACGGCGGCATCGACGGTCTGGTTCACCTGTCCGACATCTCCTGGAACGAAGTTGGCGAAGAAGCTGTTCGTCGTTTCAAGAAGGGCGACGAGCTGGACACCGTTATCCTGTCGGTTGACCCAGAGCGCGAGCGCATCTCCCTGGGTATCAAGCAACTGGAAAGCGATCCGTTCTCCGAGTACGTTCAAGAGAACGACAAAGGCGCCATCGTTAAAGGCACTGTGAAAGAAGTTGACGCCAAAGGCGCCATCATCGTTCTGGCCGACGATATCGAAGCGACTCTGAAAGCCTCCGAAATCAGCCGTGACCGCGTTGAAGACGCGCGCAACGTTCTGAAAGAAGGCCAGGAAGTAGAAGCCAAGATCATCAGCGTTGATCGCAAGAGCCGCGTAATCCAGCTCTCCATCAAGTCGAAAGACGATGCTGAAGAGAAAGAAGCTATCCAAAGCCTGAAGGCTGAAGAAGCTCCTACTGGCGACACCACCATGGCGGCACTGCTGCGCCAGGCAATGGCCAAACAGAACTAAGTTCTGCTTGATCATTAAAAAGGGCGACTTCGGTCGCCCTTTTTTGTGCCTGCGATTTGGTGGAGGGGCACCTCTCGCGTGAAACCAATCTTGTTACTCAATTGTCTGTTTCTTTATTCGGATCAATCGTCTATTCGCGACTAGGCTTAGGCTGAAGATCGCAGTAGTCGGGCAGATTGCCTGGCATAAGGAAGTGAATGAACAAGTTTATCGTGTTGGTCGGTGTGCTGATGTTGGCGGGCTGCGCCACGAGCGCCAAGACGCATGTGGTGCGCGGCGTCAGCGGCATCGAGGTCGATTGCTCGGGATTGGGCTCGAGTTGGGAGAAGTGTCAAAAGCGCGCCACAAAAGAATGCAAAGGCGCAGGCTACAAGGTCATTACCAGATCCGATGATGCCAAGGATGATGATCAGTATCCTTTTGGCTTCAATCCTGCGGGTTACCTGACGCGCACGATGTTGGTGATGTGTCGATAGGGTGGCCGTTTATAGAGCTTGTGCCCTGAAAACGGGCGTTTCAATGCGCAGGAAGATATGTCAATCCCTGGGCTGTTCAAAATCTTCCGGGCGTGCTAAAACCTTTCAAGCGCTGATCTAGCTGCTTGAAAAAGAAGGGAAAAATATGACGAAGTCGGAGTTGATCGAACGAATTGTCACCCATCAAGGGCTGCTCTCATCCAAGGATGTGGAGTTGGCCATCAAGACCATGCTTGAACAAATGTCTCAATGTCTGGCTACCGGTGATCGCATCGAGATCCGTGGTTTTGGCAGCTTCTCCTTGCACTATCGCGCGCCGCGCGTTGGGCGCAATCCTAAAACCGGTCAGTCTGTGAGTCTGGACGGAAAATTCGTTCCGCATTTCAAACCAGGTAAAGAACTGCGCGATCGTGTGAATGAGGAAGAGGAGGAGGGGGTTTGATCTTCGCTCTGAGTTATCAAGGAGGCATGCGTGCGTAACCTTAAGCGTATTGTTCTCGGTGTTTTTGCTTTATTGCTGGTACTGGTGATTTTGGCTTTTATCCTTGAAAACCAGCAGTCGATAGAGTTGATGTTTTTGGGGTGGTCGGGGCCGGCGCTTCCAGTTTCCCTGGTTGTCGTTGCAGCACTTCTCGTGGGTATGTTGATCGGGCCTATGCTCGCTTGGCTGCTTGGGCGTTCATCCAGAGCGGCGCGCAAACGCCTCGTCTAGCAAACGGGGCTGTTACGTCCATCGAGTCGCCTCACTGCTTGTCTATATCCATTAGTAAAACGTTCATTAAGCTGTAAAATGCAGCCCTTGTTCGATAATGGAAAATTCCCAAAATCGATTCAGACTGACTCTGACAAATGCCCCATGTTAGGCGGCTTTTGCATCCATGGATCAGACGGTGCTCGTTGGTGACACTGTCAGCAACTCAAGGGTATGGTTTCGCGTGAAAATTTTAGTTACCGGCGGCGCCGGGTTTATCGGCTCGGCAGTCATCCGTCACATCATTTCCAATACTACTGACTCTGTCGTGAACGTCGACAAGTTGACTTATGCCGGTAACCTGGAGTCTTTGGCTGAAGTCAGCCCTGATCCGCGTTATGCGTTCGAGCGCGTTGATATCTGCGACCGTGAACAAATTGATCGCGTCCTGCGTGAGCACCAACCGGATGCAATCATGCATCTGGCTGCCGAATCGCACGTTGACCGTTCTATTTCTGGCCCGTCCGAGTTCATCCAGACCAATATTATTGGCACCTACACCCTGCTGGAGGCCTCGCGCCACTATTGGGTCGCCATGGATGATGCACGCAAGGCCAATTTCCGCTTCCACCATATTTCCACTGACGAAGTGTATGGTGATCTCGAAGGCCCGGAAGATCTCTTCACTGAAACCACACCGTACCAACCTAGCTCGCCGTACTCCGCCAGTAAGGCGAGTTCCGACCACTTGGTTCGTGCCTGGGCGCGCACTTACGGTCTGCCGACGTTGGTCACCAACTGCTCGAATAACTATGGCCCTTGCCACTTCCCTGAGAAATTGATTCCACTGATCATTCTCAATGCGCTGGAAGGCAAGCCGTTGCCGGTTTACGGGAAAGGCGATCAAATTCGCGACTGGTTATATGTTGAAGATCATGCGCGTGCTTTGTACAAAGTCGTCACCGAAGGTGTTGTGGGTGAGACCTACAACATCGGCGGTCATAATGAAAAGCAGAACATCGAAGTTGTGCACACACTTTGCGCGCTGCTGGATGAGTTGCGTCCTGATTCGGCTCACCGTCCGCACGCAAGCTTGATCACTTATGTGCAAGATCGTCCAGGTCACGACCTGCGTTATGCGATCGACGCAAGCAAGATCGAGCGTGAGCTCGGATGGACGCCGGAAGAGACTTTCGAAACCGGTATTCGCAAGACAGTTGAGTGGTATCTGACCAACACTGAGTGGGTAGATCACGTGAAGAACGGCAGCTACCAGCAGTGGATTGATCAGAACTACGCGGATCGTTCGAACAAGGCATGAAAATCCTACTTTTAGGGAAAAACGGCCAAGTGGGCTGGGAGCTGCAACGCTCCCTGGCGCCGCTTGGCGAGTTGATCGCCCTGGACCGTCATCCCGTTGATGGGCTCAGTGGTGATCTGTCCAATCTCGAATCCCTGCGCGCAACGATTCGTCAGGTAAAGCCTGACGTTATTGTTAACGCCGCTGCGTATACCGCGGTCGACAAGGCTGAATCGGAAACCGAGTTAGCAGATCGCGTAAACGGCCTTGCGAGTGGCGTTATGGCGGAAGAAGTCGCAGCGTCGGGCGCATGGCTGGTTCACTACTCAACGGATTACGTTTTCAGTGGCCAAGGCGTCACGCCATGGCAGGAGACAGACGCTGTTGCTCCGGTGAACCATTACGGCTCCAGCAAGCTCGCCGGCGAGCAGGCAATTACCGCGTCGGGTTGCAAGCATCTGATTTTCCGCACCAGTTGGGTGTACGGTGCTCGCGGCAATAACTTCGCAAAGACCATGCTGCGCTTGGCGAATGATCGCGAAACGTTGAGTGTGATTGCGGATCAGATCGGAGCACCGACCGGGGCTGATCTCATTGCTGATGTAACGGCGTTGGCCATCAAGCAAGTCTTCAGGTGTCCAGATTTGGCCGGTCTTTATCACCTGACCGCTGCGGGCGAAGTGTCATGGCATGGCTATGCCAGTCATGTCATTGACTTCGCAAAAGCCCAAGGCGAGGAGCTGGCTGTGAAGACTGTCAGTCCGATCGAAACAACCGCCTATCCAACACCGGCAAGTCGCCCTCTGAACTCACGATTGAATACTCAGAAGCTGCGCGACAATTTTTCTCTACACTTGCCGGATTGGCAAAGTGGTGTAACCCGAATGCTTAGGGAAGTTCTGAACAAATGACCACGACAAATCGTAAAGGCATCATCCTCGCTGGCGGCTCGGGTACGCGCCTGCACCCGCTAACTCTTGGTGTTTCCAAGCAGATGTTGCCGATCTACGACAAACCGATGATCTTTTATCCGTTGTCCGTGCTGATGCTCGCCGGCATGCGAGAGATTCTGATTATCTCCACTCCAGAGGATCTGCCGTGCTTTCGCAAGTTACTGGGTGATGGCAGTGTGTACGGCATTCAACTGACTTATGCAGAGCAGCCAAGTCCGGATGGGTTGGCGCAAGCGTTTATCATCGGCGAAGAGTTCATCGGCAAAGATCCTTGCTGTCTAATCCTTGGCGATAATATTTTCTACGGCCAGCACTTTTCTGACAACTTGCGTTCCGCCTCCTCACAGCAACAGGGGGCCACGGTATTTGGGTACCACGTTTCAGACCCGGAGCGATTCGGCGTGGTGGAGTTCGATGCGACCGGTCGTGCGTTGAGCATCGAAGAAAAGCCACTCAAGCCGAAATCCAATTACGCGGTAACCGGCTTGTATTTTTACGATAACGATGTCGTCGAGATAGCCAAGAACATCAAGCCCTCTTCTCGTGGGGAGCTGGAAATTACCGATGTGAACCGTGCATATCTTGAGCGCAAGACATTGAGTGTCGAAATGCTTGGTCGAGGTTTCGCTTGGCTGGATACAGGCACCCATGACTCGTTGCTGGAAGCCAGTCACTTCGTTCACACGATCGAACAGCGACAGGGCCTCAAGGTGGCTTGCCTGGAAGAAATCGCCTATCACAATGGGTGGATAACCGCCGATGCCCTGGCTGCTCAGGCAGAGAGCCTCAAGAAAACCGGTTACGGGCAATACCTGCAAAAGCTGTTGGATTCGAGTTCCCGCTAACCAGAATTCGTCTTTCGAAGATCCAGTGTTCAATTGTGCAAGCAGGATGGCATGCCAGTAAGATTACCGAAAGTTGCAGTTTTGCTGGCTGCCTACAACGGCATGCAATGGATTGAGGAGCAGTTGTCTTCGATCCTCGAACAATCGTGCGTGGATGTATCTGTGTACATCAGCGTTGATCCCTCCACTGATGGTACGGAAGTCTGGTGCGCTGCTTACGCGGCCACGGCGACAGATGTCGTGGTGCTCCCCTCCGCCGGCAGTTTTGGTGGCGCTTCTCGCAACTTCTTTCGTTTGATTCGGGACGTCGACTTCTCGGCATTCGACTTCATTGCTTTTGCTGATCAGGATGATGTCTGGCTCGGCGATAAGCTTGGGCGAGCAATAGCTGAAATCGAGCGCCAGCAGGTAGACGCCTATTCCAGTAATGTGACTGCGTTTTGGCTCGATGGTAAGGCTCAAGTGCTGGACAAGGCGCAACCACAGGTGCAATGGGATTATCTGTTCGAGGCGGCGGGTGTCTGGTTGCACTTACGTGTTCCGCGAAAGATTGGCACAGTCTTTGAAAGACTTGATGCTGGGGAATTGGGGGTTGTTGCAGGAAGTAAGTTTGCATGATTGGTTTTTTTATGCATTTGCTCGTAGTCACGGATACCGCTGGTACATCGATCCGACTCCTTCCATGCAGTATCGACAGCATGAGAACAATCAGGTCGGTGCCAACACAGGCCTGAATTCGTTGGTTTCCCGTTATAAAACCATCCACGATGGCTGGTGGTTCAATCAAGTGCAGCTTATTGCGCGCCTGGTGGGGCAGGAGTCTGATGTTTTTGTCAAAAGCTGGATACGCCTGCGTCAGCGCGAACTTATCAAGTTGTCTTTCAGTGCCTGGCAATGCAGACGTCGCCTGCGCGATAAGGTTTTATTCTTTTTCATCTGCTGGGCGACAGCACTGATTGGTAAAAAAAACTGATGACGGGGTCGAGGGTGTTAGTTACAGGGGCACGTGGTTTTGTCGGCGAGGCATTGGTCTTCAGGCTATTGCTGGACAAAAAATTCACCCCTGTTGCAGCTGTTCGTGGGCCGACGCGTTTGCAGGGGTTGTGTCAAACTGTGGCTTTAGATCTTGCTGATGCTCAATCTCTCCCGGACTTGAGTAGTGTTCCTGTGGTCGTGCACGCTGCGGCCCGGGTGCATGTGATGAACGATACGGCTGACGACGCGCTGGCGGAATTTCGCAAGGTCAATGTCGAGGGCACTTTGCAACTGGCCAGGCATGCTGCTGCTTCAGGGGTCAAACGTTTCATTTACATCAGCTCCATCAAAGTCAATGGTGAGCGCACTTGCCTGGAGCGCCCGTTCACTGCACAGGATGTTCCTGCGCCGCTTGATCCGTACGGGGTGTCCAAGCATGAGGCGGAAGATGCACTGAAAGTATTAAGTGCTTCCACTGGCATGGAGGTCGTTATCATCCGGCCCCCGCTGGTATATGGGCCCGGGGTTAAAGCCAATTTTTTGAGTATGCTGCACTGGCTGAGAAAGGGTTTCCCCTTGCCGTTGGGGGCGATCCACAATCGAAGAAGTCTAGTGGCGATCGGCAATCTGGTTGATCTGATCGTTGTGTGCATCGATCATCCCGCGGCATGCGGCAATACGTTTCTAGTGAGTGATGGCGAAGATCTCTCCACAACCCAGTTGCTACGACGACTTGCAATGGCTCTCGGGAAAAAAGCGTATCTATTACCAGTACCAGTCTCGTTGCTGAGCCTGATGACGCTTTTGGTGGGGAAACGGGTGATCGGTCGCAGGCTCTGCGATTCACTGCAAGTAGATATAAGCAAGAACAGCGAAGTGTTGGGTTGGACTCCGCCCGTAAATGTCGACAGCGCCATGCGTCAAACCGCTGGCCATTACCTGGAAAAATAAAGTAATGACATTTTGGTGGGGGTTAGTTGCTGTATTCGCCGCTTCCTGGCTTATGACGCTGTTACTGCGTCGTTATGCGTTGGCCCAAAACTTGATCGACATACCGAATGCGCGCAGTTCTCATTCCATTCCCACCCCGCGCGGCGGCGGTGTGGCGATTGTCATCTGTTTCGCATGCGCTCTGGTATTCATGTTGAAACTGGCGCTATTTGCAGCTTCCGAATTCTATTCATTGATGGGCGCCGGCTTGGCGGTGGCAGTCATCGGTTTTGCCGATGATCATGGGCACATCGCAGCAAGATGGCGCTTGCTTGGCCACTTCCTCGCGGCTTTGTGGGCAGTTTTTTGGCTAAATGGGCTGCCTGCACTCGAGTTTTTTGGTTCAACTTTCCATTTGGGATGGTTTGGTGATGTATTGGCGATAATTTACCTGGTGTGGATGCTCAACCTCTATAATTTCATGGACGGGATCGATGGTCTTGCAGGTGCTGAGGCGCTATGCGCATCCATTGGCGCAGCGGTTATCTATGGGTTAATGGGTCAGGCAGCAATCGCCTGGGCGCCCTTGATGTTGGCAGCAGCGGCGGCAGGTTTCCTATGCTGGAATTTTCCACCAGCGAAAATATTCATGGGGGACGCGGGGAGTGGCTTTTTAGGTTTGATTCTCGGAATCCTGTCGATCAGTGCCGCTTGTGTCGCCCCACAATTGCTTTGGGTCTGGATAATTTTACTGGGCGTTTTCATCGTCGATGCAACGTGGACATTGCTCCGGCGTTTGATTCGCGGAGATGCTGTTTCGCAAGCGCACCGCAGCCACGCTTATCAATACGCTTCTCGCCTGTTCCAGAGCCACAGGAAAGTGACTTTGACGATTGTGGCGATTAACCTGTTGTGGCTTTGGCCTATCGCCTTGCTGGTAGGTTTGCAGCGTCTCGATCCCTTGCTTGGGGTGCCCTTTGCTTACCTGCCCTTGATCGTTGCGGCTTACCGGCTTAAAGCGGGCAGCCTTGAGCCTGCATCAAGCAATTAGTGCTCCCAGCCATATATTTTTACCAAGAATCAAGAATCGAGCTAGTCTCTCCATGAGACAGCCCTTAAATTGTGGGGGTATAAATGCCTTACTCTGGAAACATTAATTGGTTTTTTTGATAGCAAAATTGAAGTATTCTTGCTAGGTAGGCAAACTGTCGTGAGCAACCTAATATTTAAATGCGCTATAAGGGGGGAGTTGATTTATCTGGGAGAGGCGGAAGAACAAAAAAGGATTAGCGAAAAAAATAACTTTCTTGTTATTCGATTGCTGGCATCAACAATGGTGGTTGCAGGACACTCAATAGTCCTTTCGAAAGATTATTCGCCAGAGTTGATGGCGAACTTTTCCATTTTTGGTTTCACCCTTCACGGTATAGGCGTTTTGATGTTCTTTTGCCTAAGCGGTTATCTTGTGACGGGGAGTCTTTTACAAAGAAGGTCGATTTTTGATTTTGCGATATCTCGCGCGTTACGAATATTCCCAGGGATATTTGTGTGTGTCATAGTGACAACGATGTTTGCTTGGGTCTTCCTAACATCTTTACCAGCAAAAGAATTTATCACGGATGTTCGGACATGGGACTACATAATAAATAATTCCTCTCTGTATAGGGCCGAATTTTACTTGCCGGGCGTTAGTCATTCGCTAAACGGTAGTCTATGGACTATTCCATTCGAAGGTAGGCTTTATTTGATTCTTGGATTGTTTTGGTTTTTTTTTGATAGCTCGATCTAACATAGGGCTGGTCGTCGCTTCTATCTCCACGGTATATCTCATGAGCCAGCATATGTTGCCTGGTATACCCATGAGCGACGCCAATTTTAGGTTGGTGGCTTGTTTTTTTATTGGTGCTGTTTTTTTTACCCTAAAAAAATATATCCCACTTAGTTTTCCACTGCTGGCTTTCGTACTGCTACTTACATTCATATCAACAAATCATAATTTCAAAAACCTGCTGTTTTTCATATCGATTGGTTATGCAGTTCTGCTTCTCGCATATTCGAGAAAGCTCTCTGCGCCAAGATGGATAGCGGATTACTCTTATGGGATATATCTTTACTCATATGTCATTCAGTCGACTATAATTTTTTATTTTCCAGAGATATCAGCTGTACATCTAGCATTGATATCAATCCCTCTATCTTGGATTGCTGGTGCTCTTTCCTGGAATGTTGTTGAAAAACCAGCCCTTTTACTTAAGACAGCTTACTTCAGATATAAATTTAACGGGGAAGTGCTCGAGAAATGACTTTATAAAAGCCTCAGTATCGGCTTTTATGTAATTCTGCCCGGAATCCCGGGATAGAGGTTCTCGGCTTTATGAAAGAAGCATAAACGATCCCTGAGCCCCGCGTTTAAAGTGAGGATCTTTCAATGTTTTGGAATTTGGGACGAGCATTTCTACGGCAGCAAGGCCTCGAAGTCTTCTACCCTAGTTACTTGTGGCAGGCGCTAAACGTGGCGCAGTCACGAATAGCATAGGGCTCTTGGCTTTTAGCTTTAGCCGCCTCTAACATACTGTAACGTTGAGTGCTGGCATCGGAACTTCCGGGGCGCCGATGAACAACCAGTTCTTTCTTCCGATGGCGAAGGGCCTGATCGCACGCTGGGCGGGGGTGTTGTCGATCGGCAAATAGTCTGCCTCGGCGCACCACTCCAGGTGCCCGATAGCCGATGGCGTAGCCCAAGGCGTTTGAGACGTCACTTGCGGCTGTATCTTTCCATCCAGTTCTTTAACTGAGCCAGCACTGGCAGGCTCCGATCATGAAGACCTGTATTACGGTCGTCGTCGCCCGCATCCTTCAGATCACGCTCTACTCCGGCCTGCGCGCCCGACGCATTATATCCGGCGTAATCATCGGTCATCACGTAGCCACGTTAGCCATTGAGCAGGCGCGTTGGCACCTCCTGCGCGCGGCTGCTGGAGTAGTCAAACAGGATCACTTTATCGGGCGGGCCGCCTGTTTGCACCCCCATCCAGGACTGGCTGCTCGGGTCTCGAATAGGCTCTTTCGACACCTGCACGCCCGTTTCATCGCAGTGGATAACACGGCTGCCCAACAGGTTCTCCCGCATCGAGTTTAGCAGCGGCTGGAAGTGTTCGCCGCACTGGATAACCCAGCGTGCCAACGTCGGGTGCGTGATATCCACACCGAGGCGTCCCAAGACTTTTTCGAAACTGTGAAGCGGTAGTCCATCGACGTACTTGGTGGTCAGAATCAGGTCACGAAACGCGGCGTTAAAACTTGATGGGGACGGTTTCGCCAGAGGTCAAAGCCATCGAGCATCCAGTTGAGTTTCTGGACGGTCAGAACAATCGCCTCGTCAGTGGCGTCAGGCGATGTTTTGAATCGTTCGGACTCTGGGCGCTTGAGTCAAAGGTAGAAGCCGTTGCGCTCCCAACGTAAAATCTTCACTCGGATACGGGGCTTGTTGAGGAGAACGAAAAGCACGGGGTCAAATACTGCAACTTTAATATCCAGCTCGCCAGCACATCCATGCCGTCGATGGATTTTCGGAAGTCCGCGGCTTGGGGGCAGATACACTTTTTTGACTTTGGGATCGGGGCGCATCATGGCGAGCCGGCTCCTGAGGGAATCGGGCGCTCAGCATCCGGGATCAGCTAAACGCTTTGAATGTGGGGTTTGTGGAACGCTTACTCCGCTATTAAGTGCATGGTGCAGTGGGGCGTTATATGTTTCTTTAACCTTTTTCAGCGCCTTTTTGGTATACGAGCTATACGAGAGACGGTCTCTGGCGTTGCGAGTGCGTCTTTCATGATGCCATTTGCTCAGCCGTCGCATCTCAACGGAGCTTCTGACTCTTCGGGCGCCGCCGTGTAAGATGGTACTCTTGGCTCATTAAAAAACGGTGGCAGCGGGCGTGGGTCGCAGGGGGGGGCTTGACTCAAAACGTCAGGGTGACTTGATTGAATTCGGAACAATCCCGGTCTGGCTAATTGACTGTTTAAAATCGAGATCAGAGATGGAATTTTTTCCTTGTTTTTTGTCGGTGGTATTCGTAGTACGCAACCAAGCTGAGAATATCGAAAGTATTGTCACGCAAGCCGCCGATGTGATTGGCGGATTGGTCAGCGATTATGAGTTGATCATCGTCGACAACGCTTCGGAAGACAACAGTATATCCGTCATGAAATGGATTACTGGTGAGAAGGGCTTGGCCAACCTGCAGGTTTATGCATTAACCAAGGAAGTTGATACCGATACCGCTTGCTGGGTAGGACTGGAGAGTGCTCTGGGTGACTTCGTTGTCGTGATTGATCCTTTGGCCGATGATATCGCGTTCGTACCAAAGATGCTCGATCACGCAGTGGGAGGCGCAGATGTGGTTTTTGCCAATAACGAGCAGAAGCCCAAACAAACCGTAGCCTACAGAGGGGCGTACTCAGTCTTCCACCGCCTATACAGTTGGTTTAATGGAATTCATCTGGCCAAGGAGGCGCCTCAGTACAGAATTTTGAGCAAGCGGGTTATTAATTTTATTCTGCAACACCCGCAGCCTGCTTTGACCTATCGCCATCTCCCCGCAACGGGGGGATTTGCTCGCGCCTATTTGAATTACAGTTCTGCTCCGAAAACCACTGAAACGAAGCGGCTCGTAGAGAGCATCGATCGCGGCATGCGGCTGCTGGTGTCGACGACACGTGCCCCCATGCGCCTGGTTACTTCGTTGTCCCTATTTGGTGCGGTCGCCAATTTGGTTTATTGCATTTACGTGATGGCGATAGGTATTTTTAAGACTGACGTCGCGCCGGGATGGATTAGCTTCTCGCTGCAACAGTCGGGCATGTTCTTTCTTATTTCCCTGGTATTGCTCGTTTTAGGTGAGTACATCCTCAATATGGCAAGCCTTTCCAATGAGGGACCGCCTTATCATGTTGGGCAGGAGTTCACGAGTGCCATCATGACACGTCATCAACGATTGAACATTGAAGAAGCTGATGCATCGCCGGCTCAGCCGGCCAGCCCGACGGACGGCCGAGCCTTATGATGTCTGCGGCAGATAGAACTTTTGATGCTGTTGTTATCGGAGGAGGTTTCTATGGCGCAGCGATCGCCGCCTACCTGGCGCGAGCGCGCGGATTGAAACGTGTAGTGATCCTCGAGCGAGAACCACGGCTGATGACCCGTGCCTCTTACAACAACCAGGCTCGTGTCCATAATGGCTACCATTATCCCCGGAGCTTCACGACTGCCTATCGCAGCCGGATAAATCTTCCACGATTCGTGGCGGACTGGCCTGAAGCGATCAGCAAGGACTTCATAAAGCTGTACGCGATTTCCAGAAAGAACTCCAAGGTCACGGCTCGGCAGTTTGAGCGGTTTTGCAAAGACATTGGTGCAGTAATAGAAGTGGCTTCCGGTTCTCTGTCTGCGTTGTTCGAGCCGCGTCTGATAGAAGCGGTCTACCAAGTAGAAGAGTATGCATTCGACTCGCTAAAGCTGGCCGGTTGGGCTGAAAGAGAGCTGGATGAATGTGGCGTTCAGGTCAGATATGGTCGACGCGCCACCGCTGTCTATAAAAAAGAAGAGGGCGGTCTACGCGTCATCGCAGATGCGCGTGATGGGGATCAAGAGGAGTTGCACTGTCGTTACATCTTCAACTGTACTTATAGCGGTTTGAATCAAATCGGCGGCGACTTTCCTGTGATTAAGGCGAGCTTGAAACAGGAGATCACCGAAATGCCACTGATGCAAATGCCCTCCGATCTGGAGGGGTTGGGCATCACCGTCATGGATGGGCCGTTTTTCTCCGTGATGCCATTTCCTGCGCGCAGACTCCACTCGCTTTCACACGTACGCTACACGCCTCACTTGAACTGGAGTGACAGTCGCGGTCTCGACCCTTATGGGCGTTTGAGCGATTACCAACGCCATAGTCGAGTTGATCGAATGGTCAGGGACGTAGGTCGGTATATTCCTTCAGTCCTTAATTCTGTTTATCAGGATTCTCTATTCGAGGTTAAAACGGTACTTACAAAAAATGAGGGGGATGACGGTAGGCCGATATTTTTTGAGAGGCACGTTAAATTACCTAACTGTTACTCGGTATTGGGTGGGAAGATCGACAATATCTACGATATTTTACAATTGATTGAGGGCATCGAAATTGACCGTACTACTCAAGAGTAGCAGGCGTCGCGCATTTCTTTTTCTATGTGTGCTGACAGTGCTTTTTTTCTGGACCTTCAATCCATCTGCGGTAAAAAGCAGTTATGGAGATGGTAATGGGAAGTATGAGGATCGCGGTGATTCATATTCTGAGTATCTTGTCAGAAACACCATTCGCAAAAATGTACTGACGCCTGGGCTTGGTTTTTTTCCAATCGTTGCCGACAGCTACAGCACTGGCGATTACACCAGTTACGAGAAGGGCTATAAGAAATATTATTCAAACCTTGCATTACAGACTGCTCCGGCCAGTTTTCTTGCATCGCTCATAGGGATTCAAGACTATGAAACGTTTCAGTACTACTTTATTTTTCTAAAACTCACGAATGGCTTTTTGTTCGCCAGCTTGCTGGTAAGTCTTCTATATTTGTGGACAAGGAAAACCGGGCTTCAGGTGTTTTGGCCCGTTCCTTTTCTGGTTGCATCGGCAAGCGGATATGTTTTTTTTTCATTGAATTTGTACTTTGTTCCCGGGCTTCTGATCTTGCCTGCATTAATAGTGGCCTATAGTGCGAGTAAAAAAGGAAGGATCAATCTGCCATTGGTTTTCATTGCGTGCTTGCTGTGCTTTTTGCGGGGTTACGAGTTTGCCACTGTGTTTGCCTTGCTCACAGCGTTCTCAGCATTTCTCTTCACTGACGGGAATGTCTACAAGAAGCTCAAAGCCACCACTATTGTATTTGGGTTGACTGTCCTCGCATTCATTTGTGCGCTATGTATCCACGTTGGGCTGTGCATGGTTGAAACCGGGTTATCTGTTTCAGACTCAATGACCAATGTATTCTCGACCTTGTCCAGGCGCACCGCCAGTACCAGCGGAGTCGCCAAGCCGTTTACTTTGCAATTCTATAATGTCATGACTAATCGCTGGTCGCTCCCAGGGTTTTCTCTGTTAAATACCTGGCCAGTGTTAAGTGAAATGAATGTCATTATTGTAATGCTCGCAGCACTACTGGGTCGCTTTAAGTACATGGACTGGAATGAGTTTTCCATCTATGTCTTCGGTTTTGCCGGCTATGCTTCGTGGTATGTATTTGCCTATCAACATATTATGTGGCATGACATGTATGACTGGTATGTCTTTTCATTGACGCTAGGTTTGGCATTTGTAATGTTGCTTACCTTGTATGTCAATAAGGTTGTTATGTTTGCTGGTGCTCGCGCAGGAGCGGAATTATGAATAATGCATTGATAGGTTACTCCGGCTTTGTAGGTGGGACTCTTCTTAAACAGACCGTTTTTTCACAGGTCTATCGTTCTACTGATATATCGAATATTGCCGGAAAAACATTTGATACTGTCGTTTGTGCAGGGGCGCCAGCGCAGAAGTGGCTCGCCAATCTTGAGCCCGCAGCAGATCTTCAGAAAATTGAGCGTTTGATTGCTCACCTTAAAAGCATGCAATGTAAAACGCTGATCTTGATCAGTACTGTGGACGTATTCAAGGACAGCATTGGAGTCGATGAGGACTCTGAGGTGGATGAAGCCGAACTTAATGCTTATGGCCTGCATCGTCGACTGCTGGAAAAATTTGTTGAATCTCACTTCGACAACTATCTGATCGTTCGTCTGCCGGGCCTCGTAGGGCCTGGGTTAAAGAAAAATGTGATTTTCGATTTTCTGAATGACAATAATTTGAGTTCCATCGATAGTCGCGGAGTTTTTCAATTTTATCCTATGGTCAATCTTTGGTCGGATATTACGATGGCACTGGCGGCCGGTCTGAAGCTGGTTCACCTTACCGCTGAGCCGGTGAGTGTTTCAGAAATTTCATTAAAGGGATTCGGTAAAGCATTCGATAATCCTTTGGTCAAGACGCCGGCCATTTATGATATGCAAACCAAATATGCGACGCTGTTCGGTGGCAGTGAACGTCATCAATACAGTGCCCGCGAAACCACTCAAGCAATACGTGCGTACGCTCAGTCTGAACCATTGGCGAACGCGAAGGGCGTGGGAGATAAAGTGTGAACATTTCCATCTCCAACATCGCGTGGGATGTCGCTGAAGATGAAGCTATGGCCGAGTTGTTCAAGAGATACGGCATCAGCGCAATAGACATTGCACCCGGGAAAAACTTTCCCGATCCGGTCAATGCCCGTGATAGTGATATCTTGCGAGTTCGTCAGCGCTGGGAAGACTGCGGAATACAAATCATCGGAATGCAGGCGTTGTTGTTTGGCACCTCCGGACTGAATGTTTTCGGCACTGCACCATCCCGCCAAGCGATGCTGGATCACTTGAAAGGCGTTTGCGATATTGGCGCCGGCCTCGGCGCCACACGGCTGGTATTCGGTTCGCCGAAAAACCGTGACCGCTCCGGCCTTGGTGACCAGCAGGCCCGTGATCTGTCTGTGTCGTTTTTTCAAGCGTTAGGGGCGATCGCCCAGCATGCAGGGGTTGAAATCAATCTCGAACCGAACCCCGTGCACTACGGTGCAAACTTCATGACGACGTCAGATGAAACTGCGCTCATAGTTCGTGAGGTCGCGCATCCCGCCGTCAAAATGCAATTTGATACGGGTTCGTTAGCGATCAATGGCGAAGACCCGGAAGAGGTGCTTCGCAACCATTGCGCGCTGATCGGGCACGTTCATATAAGTGAACCAGACTTGTTGCCATTGGGCGATGGGACGACTTCACATCGGGCCATGAGCGATGCCATTCGTAAGTACTTGGTTAACGATTGGGTGACTATTGAAACCCTGGCAACGGTGAATGAGCCGCACAGCGTATCGATCGAACGTTCATTGAAAGTCGCCATTGAGCATTATCGTTTCAATTCGACAGGAGAACGTGGATGAAGTGGCTGATTCTATTCTTGGGTATTCTGAGCAATGCTTCTGCGAGCGTTCTGGTGAAGATGGCGATGATGCCACCGAGGCAATTTCCATCCTTGAGCAACCCGCTGGCGGCCCTGAGTAACTGGCCGTTCTGGTTAGGGCTCGCACTTTATGGAGCCGCCTTCGTTCTCTATGCCGCGGCATTGGTGCGACTGCCACTGAATGTCGCTCATCCCGTGCTGACAGCCGGCGCCGTTGCGACGGTTGCATTGTTCTCTGTCCTGATTTTTCGTGAGCCGTTCCACTGGACTACGGGGGCCGGAATTTTCCTGGTAGTTGTTGGTGTGGCGTTGATTACTGCTCGTGTAGCCTAATGGTAGATAGAATGAAATACCCTGAAATCATTGAGAATCGTAAACGCTGGCAAGTGCCTTCCTTTGACGTGCCTATGTGGCTCGGCCGCGAACATCGCTATTGCGTCATCATTCCTGTCATCAATGAGGGGGAAAGAATCAAAAGTCTGCTGGCTCGCATGGCCACTTGTTCAGTGAGTCTTGCCGCCGATATTTTGATTGTCGATGGCGGAAGTACCGACGGATCTCTCGCCTTGCCCTTTCTGCAAAGCGTCGGTGTCCGAGGCCTTATTCTTAAAACAGGCGCAGGCAAGTTAAGCGCTCAATTACGATGCGCTTACGCTTTTGTTTTAGACCAAGGATATGAGGGGATTATTACCATTGATGGTAATGACAAGGACGACCCCGACGCCATTCATGACTTTATTAAAGCGTTAGCGGAGGGAGTTGACTTCGTGCAAGCATCTCGTTATCTGAGGGGTGGTGTCGCGGTTAATACACCATTATCACGAGATTTTGCTATCAAGTTCATTCATGCACCGCTGCTCAGCTTTTCTTCAGGGTTTAAATGGACTGACACGACTCAGGGTTTTCGCGCCTATAGCCGCACGATGTTGCTAGATCCAAAGATCGGCATATTTCGCGACGTTTTCACAACCTACGAGCTGTTGGCTTATCTTTCCTACCGAGCGCCAAAACTGGGTTATCGTTGCGTTGAATTGGCGACTGTGCGCCGCTATCCGAAAGGGGAAGTGCCAACGAAGATTAGCGCCTTCAAGGGAAATCTATCGGTTCTGCTGGTTTTGTTTAACGCCTGCCTGGGAAAATACAATCCAGAACGTTGAGCGGGTTCGGTTTGGATGAGCAGCGGGTGGCGCCTTTCGGAGGCGCCACCGACCTTGTTTAAGGTTGGTTACTGCTTTTTTCGTGTGTCACAGTTTCCAGGCCCTTGAAAGCAGCTATTTTTTCCTTCAGCAGTAACGTACTTGCATTGATCATATCGGTGTACTGGGTGTTCTTGAATCCCCAGAGCGTGGACATCAACTCTTCCTTGTGCCCAACAAGGAACGGCGCTGTGGTAATGACATCGATGTTTGACTGGTTTTCGATAAAACGGTCGATAGTGTTTTTATACGGATCGCGGAAGCTTTCATCCCATTTCACCACTTTTGGGAAAACACTTGCGTTGTAAGTGTTGAGAACCGTACTGGTCATCTTGTTGATGTGAATCAGCTCGTAGCCGTCAAACGCTTCAATCTCTTTGACGTTCGTTTCTGCATGTAGGTTGGCGATCAGGCCGGAGAATATGTCCCAACCCTTTTCCTTGAGTTCAAGATGATCATGGATCTGGTCAAATTTTTCTTTCCAGCCATCCAGGAACTCGACATCGTCTTCACAGACAGTGATTTTATTAAAGTTATGTTCGTAAGCCTTGCGCAAAATGAACTTATAGCTGAGGCCGCAGCCTATCCAGCCGGCGCTGTGGCGCAGCCCCGGGAAATATTGGAAGCCAACTTTGTTGTCCTGTTCAAAATCTTTTCTGCGCTCTGTGGACTCAGGTAGGCCGAGGCAGACGTAGTTGGTTTTAAACTGGATGTTATGGCCCGCAATTTCATAGAACTCATCGAAGCTAATATGGTCGGTCGCCAGCAGGAAACGCTGGAAGTAGTATTCAAACTCGTCGGGTCCCTCACGCAGCGCATTTCTGTTTTGTGCTATTTTTTGCTCGCGTCGAGCGTCGTCACTTAGCCAGAAGTCAACGCGATTCACCATTCCTTGAATGTCGCCGATTTCGGTGAAGTCAACGATATTTTCAAGATTTTTGTGATCTTCAATGTCCGAACTGCTTTCTGAAACAATCATCGCGTCTCTGGACAGGCATTCGTAAACGCGAGTTGTCTCGAGCAGTGCGCCTTCATAGTAGTGGATGTTAACTACCAGTTTTGCCTTGGCGATCTCGTTATACAGGGTTGAACCAAATATGTTGCTGATGACTTTGGTTTTATATTTCTTTTTCAGCGCCGCGAGATACTCCTGTCGTCTTTCATTGTTGGCATCGCCGTAGAACAGAATATCGTATTCTTTTTCTACAGAATCAGGGGTGGCGTAGTCAGGAATGAAGGAGATCGGAGTGTAGTAAATCTGTTTGAAGCTGAGACCTTTATCCTGCAGGAACTGCACGTTGATGCTGGAATAGTCAAAAATAGCGTATGCGTTTTCGAGCGTGCGCAGGTAACTGTCTTCAAACCAGCGTGAGCTGACGGATTGCTCCATTTGGAATGCAATGTAAGTGCCCGGCAGTGTGGTGAAGATTTGTGGGCAAATAACGAAGTGCAGTGTTCCATCGAAGCCGGTGTCCGGAGCCTCAAAAATGATGTCGGCTGGAAATCCAGCTTTCTCGAGGTTCCGTTTGATCAACTCTGCGACGAAAATACAGTGTTTAGTAGTGAGAATGTGCGTGGTGGTGTGCTTGTCTAATTTCAGCTGAGTCACACTCGGCACAAAGTTGTTTTCGAGCGCTTGTGTGGAGCGCCTGAGCGTTGCTTTCAGACCATTCTGATTTATATGCCGGATCGCACGAAGCAGCACTTTCGGGTCAGATTTGATTGTGTCGAGGATACGCTTTGCATGTCTCGCATAAGCCAGGAGCCTGCGTGCGGTAGAAGAAGCTACTCTTCTGCTGTAGCGAAGCGGCATGGTTACTTTCCACGAGGAGCTGGACAATATTTTTGTCAGGCGCGCCTGTTCATCGCGAATGTTGCGCTCGTATTCTTCGATAATCGCTGCCTGGTTAAGAGAGATATCGTTCTGCTTTTCTTCCAGCTTCTGGTTTTGCTCTAGCAAGCGCTGATTCTGCTCTTCCAGCTGACACTGTTCGTCCAGCGCCTGTTGCTGCGCGGCGAGTGCATCTTGCCGCTCAACGAGTGCCTGCTCCTTCTCAGCGATCACCTTTTGCTTGTCAGCGATCACCTGCTCCTTGTCAGCCAATGCCTGTTGCTGATCCGCGATCGCCTGTTCCTTGTCAGCGAGCGCCTGTTGGTGATCTGATATTGCCTGTTCCTTGTCAGCGAGTGCCTGTTGGTGATCTGATATTGCCTGTTCCTTGTCAGCGAGCGCTTGTTGTTGATCTGATATTGCCTGTTGGTGTTCAGATAAAATCCTTTGATTAGTGGCGTTGAGCAATGCCAGCTCTTCTGCCATCTGGACTTTTAACTGTGTAATTTTTTCCATGATGTGTTGCGTAGTCCTGTCGTAAATAATTTCAGCCAACGACGCATGTTCGTCAGACTCGAATCCGTAGCTGCTCATGTTCCATTTTAGAATTTCGAGTTCGGTCGGATTGTTCAGCCGGAATCGAATATACTCAGGATTGAATGCCGCGTCGAAAGGTACCAGGTAACAGAACAGGTAAAATGCGAGGCGATCGACTCGGTCCTGTTCACTGGTTGCCTGATTGATAAATGTAAAGGAGCAATCTCCAAGCGTAGTGACCTTTCTTTCGAGCAGCAGTCCTTCGAGTCCTACACTAGAATTGATGGTGATAATTTCTTTGCACTTACCGATGAATTCGACGCTGTTGGCCGACTCGTCGATCTTCGCATTATTTCCCTTCAGCGCGAATTGGCTGCTCGGATGTGCTCGGACAAGCAGATTTTCGCTATCACAAAAACGTGCGAAGGCAATAAGTGAGTTATTGTCGTAGCCATTCGAATAAGCGATCAGATTGGAGTCATCTTCCACTTGCAGAGGCACGCCGACGCTATCGTCACGGCTGCTGGGTTGGAAGATATAAGCGCACGAGATAAAAAACTCCCGGAGCTGTTCCATCGTGATCGGCTTTTCGCCGAAACTGGATTTGGTTTGTAGAAAGCGTTTCTCCGCCTCGGTATTGCCGTTGACGCCGCTGAAATCGAAATAGGCAGTCCAACGATAGTTGGGCGCCCGCAGGGGGCCGAGTTCTGTATGAATTACCGGAATGCCTTGAGCCAGAGCGACTGCTTTGAGAGAGGGGCAATTTAAGCAAGAGATGATTGCTTCAGGCTTTTCGCGGCCGCTCAGCATCGCTTCGATGGCGGTCTCCAAAGCGGGGATGCGCTCAGTCAACAAGCGTTTAAAGGCAAGGATTGGATTATTCCCCGAACCTACCATTAGCTGGGTAAACATCGTGTCTTCAAAATGGCTGAAGTGATGCGTTGCCAATACGTCTGCCGAGGGGAAAGCGTATCCAAGGTGGCGATAGGATGCCTCTTCTACCTCCCAGCGCTTTTCATCCACGAAGTGCTGTTCACTTTGCAGATAAGAAGGGGACATCATGAAGTGCAGAGGCTCTTGGGACTCATGCGCATACTTATAGAAGACCCAGAGATAAGGGGCTTCCAGTCCGCGAAACGGGAAGGGGGGAAGGAATATGCTCAGCATTCGGCATCTATTACTTTGACGGTGATAGGGGAGTATACGACGCCTACTTGCTCACGAGGTGTCCAGAAGCGCAGGCGCTGCATCGGCCTGCGCTGATCAAGCTCTTCTCGTTTTCCAAGGTGGGTACAGGATAGCCCGCAGTGAATCAAATATTCACTGGCGCTTAGAGGCAGTCGAACCACATATTCAATCCGGCTTTGACCCTTGCGAAGGGTAATTGCAGTGCCTGCGCTAAGATTGTTGTCTCCCCAGATATCTCCCCCCTGAGCTTTGCTTAAAGAGATGCCAAGCGCAACCTCAGGGATCTCCTCGGAAGAGGCGATCATGAAGGAAAAGCGCAGCTCCTCCCCGGACTTGATGATTGGGCGTTCAGCAATATTGCTGCCATCCATTCTGAAGATGTCCAGGCTCTTGATAATCGCCCGTGCCGAACCGAAGCGTTTCTCGCCGGTCTCGCTATTGAATTCAGTGCTCTGAAAGTTCTTGAGCTCCTCCAGAGAGTAACTGCCGGTGGACTCATGAGGTGCCGAAGATGGATTGGACTCAGCCTGGTTGGCAACCATGCCTTTTTCATACGTCAATACAGCCGACAACACGTCAGTGGTATCAGTAATGACACGGCCGTTGTCGATGACCAAGCAGCGATTGGCATACTCCAGAATGCTGCCAGTAGAGTGAGTCACCATCAGAATGGTCGTGCCGCGATCGCGCAGTTTTTCGATTCGCTTGAAGCACTTGTACTGGAAGCCGATATCGCCGACTGCGAGCGCCTCGTCAACGATCAGGATATCGGGTTCGATGCACGCCTGTACCGCGAACGCGAGGCGAACATACATGCCGCTTGAGTAAGTTTTGACCGGTTGCTCGATAAATGAACCGATGTCGGCGAAATCAATGATTTCATCATAGCGTGCGTCGATTTCTTCTCTGGTCAGGCCAAGAATGCTGCCGTTCAGATAGATGTTCTCGCGTCCGCTGAATTCCGGGTTGAAGCCTGCGCCCAACTCCAGCAATGCAGCCACTCGGCCCTTCACCTGGGCCGTGCCCGAGGTGCTGTTGAGCGTCCCGCAGATTATTTGCAGAAGGGTCGACTTACCAGCGCCGTTACGCCCGATGATCCCGATGATCTCGCCTTTGCGAACTTCAAACGAGACATCCCGAAGAGCCCAGAACTCGCGGTAGTAGTTTTTCCGCTCCAGTCGTAGGATGCTTTGAGTCAACGGAAATATAAACTGCTTAAAGCGGTCGCGCGGCTCTTCATATATATGAAAGCACTTGTGAATACCTTCGACTTTTATCGCGAGTTCAGAGGACATCAGCAAATCCTTTACGAGTTTTCTGGAACCAGGCAAAGCTGATCAGCGCAAAAACGAGACTTCCCGCCAGATACACAAGAAACGCTTTGGGGGATGGAATTACACCTTGAATCATGACGTCTCTGACAAACTCGATCGAGGGTGTGAGTGGGTTGTAATACATAAAGTATCGATACTCCTCCGGTAATGCCGAAACGGGATAAAAGACCGGAGACATGAACAGCAGCGCCGTGGTGAAAATACCGATGATCTGGGAAACATCACGGAAAAAAACGCCGAGTGACGACAACAGCCAACCCGCTCCAAGCGAGATAAGCACGATGGGTACGAGAACTATCGGCGTCAGCAATATGGTCAAAGGCGGCGGCGAGATGAAAACAGTGTAGAACGCCAGCCATACCAAGAGGCTGATGACCGTGTGAAAGAGGGCTGCACAGAGTGAAATCACCGGGAGTATTTCCAGCGGGAATATCACTTTTTTGACGTAGTTGGTATTCGACAGAATCAGTCCGGGCGCCCGATTGATGTTTTCGGAAAACAGGTTGAAAACGAGCAGGCCCGCGAACAGCACCAGAGCAAACTCGGCTTTGGAGTCACTACCACCACTCCAGCGAGCCTTGAATACAACGCTGAACACAAACGTATAAACGGCGAGTGTCAGGATTGGATTGAACAATGACCAGAGTAGGCCAAAAAGCGATCCTTGATAACGACCAACGACCTCACGCTTGGTCAGTGCGCTGATTAATCTACGATTTTTCCAGCTGGATCTGAAAATTTCGAGAGGAGAGGTTGCATAACTCTGCATTGGGAAAAAGGCTCCGCGGGGAAAGGATTGACACGGTTTTTGTTTGGATCACAGCTCGTCGGGTGAAAGCCATCAATCGTTGAAGACTGCGTACCCCTAAGACCGAAAGGCTAAGCCATGGCGGTCGATATGACATCTGCAATCAATGCGGTTTTTGCCAGTGTCAGAGGTAACCGGTGGTGGAAAGGTCCCGCAGTTTCATAAATAAGCAATCTCGACCATCATGTGTTCTGAAATCGGCTATGGAATGAAAAGCTTCGATCACCAACTGGATGGACTCTCAACAGGCATTGGCGAGCGAGGTGTATTTGCCGGCTAATGTACCATACGCCTCGGGTTTTTCCGATCCGTGATTGCCAACTGTGAAGGGGAGTAATCAATCAGAAGGAAGATCTCACCGGTCGAATAATCGAGCATCATCGCAAGCCAATCTGACCTGCATCAGGCGCCTGCAGACCTCAGTCAATGTCACGAGGCGCCGGGCTGGACGCTTTTTTGGCATGTGTGACCCCTGAATGGCTCCGGGTGGATTATGATCTTTCGATGAAAGCGGGACAGATTGATTTTCGTACGCTGGAAAGGTCTCCCGTTCAAGGGAGCCGGATCTGAACAGTTGAGTATTTATGGATAAAATTCGGACTTTGTTGCTTGGATTGCCGCGTCGGCACAAGAGACTTTTACAAGTCGCAACCGATGCCGGACTGGTCTGGTTGGCGCTATGGCTGGCCTTTATCGTCAGACTCGGTATTGACGATATGTACAATCCGATAAAGGTCCATGTCTGGCTGTTTGTCTGTGCCCCGGTCATTGCCATCCCGTTGTTCGTTCGGTTTGGAATGTACCGGGCGGTCATGCGCTATTTTGGTAATGATGCCCTGATTGCCATTATTAAGGCTGTCAGCCTGTCGTCGTTGCTGCTTGCTGTCGTTCTCTACTGGTACAGCAATCATGAGGCCGTGGTCCCGAGATCAATAATTTTCAACTACTGGTGGTTGAGTCTGGTGATCATTGGCGGGTTGCGCCTTTTCTTGCGCCAATATTTCATGGGAGATTGGTTTACCGCGGCTCAGCATGTGCCGTTTGCCAGTCCTAATGATGCCTTGACCAAAGTAGCGATTTACGGCGCTGGTGTTGCGGGAAACCAACTGGTGGCTGCTCTCAGAATGGGCAGAGTCATGAGGCCTGTTGCGTTTATCGATGACGATCCGAGCATTGCTGACAGATCGATATCCGGACTTCAGGTATACAAACCCAAACACATACAGCAGATGATCGACACGACAGGCGCTCAGGAAATTCTCTTGGCGCTTCCATCGTCCACCCGGGCCAGGCGTCGCGAAATCCTCAATGTACTGGAAGGCTTTCCTTTACATGTCCGCAGTGTTCCGAACTTCACGGATCTTGCCAGTGGCCGGGTCAAAGTCGATGACATTCAGGAAGTCGATATTGCCGACCTGCTTGGGCGCGATGCTGTACCGGCACAACCTGAGCTTCTGGCACGCTGCATCACAGGAAAAGTCGTGCTTGTCACGGGAGCAGGCGGGTCGATAGGTTCGGAACTGTGTCGACAGATTTTTTCACTCGGTGCCAGAACGCTCCTGTTGTTCGACCATAGTGAATTCAGTCTTTACAATATTTTGTCCGAGCTAGAGCAGCGGGCATGCCGAAAATCCATTTCAGTGCGCCTTCTGCCAATTCTTGGTTCGATTCGAGATCAAGGTAAGCTGCTCGATGTGATGAAAACCTGGCGGGTTGATACGGTTTATCATGCGGCCGCTTATAAACATGTACCCATGGTCGAACACAATATCGCCGAAGGTGTTCTCAATAATATTATCGGCACCCTCAACACCTCTCAGGCAGCACTTCAAGCAGGCGTTGCGAATTTTGTATTGATTTCCACGGATAAGGCCGTTCGCCCGACGAATATCATGGGCGGCACCAAACGATTCGCTGAATTGATATTGCAGGCGCTGAGTCGAGAACAGGCACCGGTTCTTGTTGGGGATACAGCTAAAGTATCGCGCGTGAACAAGACCCGTTTCACGATGGTTCGCTTCGGGAATGTGCTTGGTTCTTCCGGTTCGGTGATCCCTTTGTTTTACCGGCAGATCAAATCCGGGCGCAGCATTGACCGTAACGCATCCGAAGATCACTCGATATTTCATGACCATTCCCGAGGCTGCTCAACTTGTCATCCAGGCAGGCTCAATGGGGCAGGGCGGCGATGTATTTGTTCTTGATATGGGGGAGCCGGTAAAAATAGTCGAGCTGGCTGAAAAGATGATCCATCTTTCCGGGTTGAGTGTTCGATCCGAGCGTAACCTGCAAGGCGATATTGCCATCGAATTCACTGGACTGCGTCCAGGTGAGAAACTCTACGAAGAGTTGTTGATTGGGGATAACGTCGTTGAGACCCAGCACCCGATGATCATGAGCGCAAATGAGGATTTTCTGCCTTGGGATGTTTTGAAGGCAAGAATTGCGGCGCTGCTCGCAGCGGTCGATAGTGATGACTATTCACGGGTCAGAAAATTGCTGCGTGAAACCGTGTGCGGGTACAGCCCGGACGGAGAAATCGTCGACTGGATTTACCAGCAGCGGCGGCTGGAGCCTTGAGCAAGGCTTCGGAGTCAGGTTGCACGTACTGGTAAAAAAACGCCCTATTGTGAAATGGGGCGTTTTCTTGTGCGGTCATTACGCTGTAAAAGCAGGGCTGGCGTGATGACTCACTCTTCGAGCAAGTGGGTCAGACCGACCATCAACGTGGTGGCTTGAGGAAAATCAAAGTGTGTCAACAGCCGGCGATTGTTGGCTCTTGAGTGTCTGATGTCACCTGGACGTCCGCTTGTGTAGCTGACCTGCAGTGGCTTTTGCAGAATCGCCGAGAGTGTTTCCATTATCTTGTTCAAGGTGGTGGCTTGGCTAAGGCCGACGTTCATCGCGGTAGCTTCGAACGCCTGAATTTCAACGGCCTGAACCAGTACCTTCACCAGGTCGCCCACATAAACGAAGTCTCGTGTTTGTTCGCCATCACCGAATACGGTGATTGGTAAATCCTTTTTTGCCCTTTCACTGAAGATACTGATCACGCCGGAATAGGGCGAAGAAGGATCTTGACGAGGGCCGAATATATTAAAAAACCGGAAAATTACGGGTTCGAGACCATGCTGCCGGCGATAAAAGTCGAAGTAGTACTCACTCGAAAGTTTGTCTGAGGCATAAGGCGTCAGAGGGGCTTTAGGTGTTTCCTCGTCAATAGCCTCGCCTTCACCATTGTTGCCGTATACCGCCGCACTGGAAGCAAAAACAACACGCTTGATGCCCAGCTTGCTCATGCTTTCACAAACATTGAGCGTGCCAATGAAATTGCTCTGGTGCGTTTTTTCAGGGTCGTCGACCGAGGCTTGAACAGATGCCACCGCCGCCAGATGAACCACAGCGTGGCAGCCTTTCATCGCCTTCGATACGGTTTCGGCATCGGCGATATTACCCTCTATGATTTCAAGTCGGGCATCCTGGGTAGGCAGATTAGTGCGCTTGCCGGTCGAAAAATCATCCAGAATCCGAACGCTGTAGCCTTTTTCAAGCAATGCATCTGTCAGGTGCGAGCCGATGAATCCGGCACCACCAGTTATCAGGATAGGAGCGTTAGCCATGACGTACATCATCCGATAGTCAAAGGACATTCCCGTTTAGGGCTTCGTGTCCAGGGATTGCAGTTTTTTTGCGTGAAGTGCTTCAGTCCGCCTTTTGCAGGGCGAAAAAGCAGCCGAATTGGTGCAGGAGTGTCCCACATTGGCTGCGGATTATCGAGATGAAATACTTTGTGAATATCAGGTGTCGGGCACCGTGCAATGCGTCATCCGTGATCTGTTTGACCTTGTGCCGCATGAAAAATCGTGAAGAATCGGTTAACGGAATTCCCATGCCTGAAATATCTTTTTCAATAATAGGAGTTGCATAAAATCAATTTTTAGTTTTATGCGGAAGTTAAAATATCTCGTAACGTACACACCTTTGACACTTCGGATTCATCGCCTAAGTTTGGGAGGCAGCATTCGGAATGTTGCTTTTCTATAACGATGTCATGGAGCGTCACTTATGCGTAACGGTTATCTCTACTCTCTGGTCTTTGCCTTTTTAGCCAGCGCCTCGATCGCTGCAATCGCTGCGCCGGCAATCGCGCCAGAACCCGTCAAGGCGCCATTGGCCATCCACGCCACACCTGCATCCCAGACTGCCAAGGTTGATCTCAATAGCAGTGATGCGGCAACGCTACAGAAAGAACTCTTTGGTGTGGGTGAGGCAAAGGCCAAAGCGATTGTTGCATATCGTGAAACAAACGGGCAGCTTTTGCCTCTATCGATGAGTTGCTGGAAGTGAAGGGTATTGGCAAGGCGATCCTGGATCGCAATCGCGAGAAGCTGGAAGTGAACTAACCTGATTATTCAACGCCAAGGGGCCGGTCATTGACCGGCCTTTCTGTTTTCTGGCGCAGAGATTTGGCAAAGGGAGCCTGGTTGCGTTTATCGGCAAGCTGAAAATTATTGGTATCATATTATTTTTGGATTATGCCTATAATAATTTCCGTCACCTCCAGGTCAGTGAGCATTGGAGGCCCATATCCCAATGTGTTTCAGGAGCGCCCTAATGAGTTCAGTTCAGTCTCAAGGTACAGCCGTCGTCACCGGTGCTTCGTCCGGGATAGGTGCCATTTACGCGCAGCGGCTGGCAGCGCGTGGTTTTGATTTAGTGTTGGTCGCCCGTGATCAGAAGCGTCTGGAAAGCGCCGCGAGCCAGTTGCGCGAGGCCCATGGGGTTCAGGTCGAAGTGCTCAAGGCCGATCTGACGCAAAAGGACGATCTGCTGAAACTCCAGCAGCGTTTGCGCAGTGACTCGAGCATCAGCCTGTTGGTGAACAACGCCGGGGTGGCGGCCGATGGTCTGCTGGCCAATTCCGATGCTGAGCAACTGGAGCGCCTGATTCAGTTGAATGTCACCGCCGTGACCCTTCTGGCTTCGGCGGCTGCCGCCAGTTTTACGAAGGCCGGTCGCGGCACGATCATCAACATTGCCTCGGTGGTGGCGCTGTTTCCGGAGCGTTTCAACGCGACCTACAGCGCCAGCAAGGCTTATGTTCTAAGCCTGACTCAATCGCTGAATACGGAGCTCGAAGGCACCGGCGTCAAGGTACAAGCGGTATTACCCGGCGTTACCCGCACCGAAATCTGGGAGCGCTCGGGCATCGATGCCACTGGCATTCCGGCGGAGATGGTGATGGAGGGCGGTGAAATGGTCGATGCGGCGCTGGCTGGTCTGGATCAAGGCGAGTTGATCACTATCCCGTCGCTGCCTGACGAAGGTGAATGGCAGGCCTTTGTGCGTGCCCGGCATGTCATGGCTCCGAATCTGTCGCGCAGTTCGGCGGCCCAACGCTACAAAAACTGATCAGAGGTAACTGCGGTATGAATCAGCGTCGAATTGTAGTTACCGGGATGGGTCTGGTTTCGCCTTTGGGCAGTGATGTCGAAGTCGTTTGGCAGCGGTTACTGGGCGCGCGATCTGGTTTGCGCACTCTACCGGAAGCGGTGAGCGCTGATTTGCCCACCCGCGTCGGCGGCATAGTGCCAACGCTGGCGGAGGACGCCGAAGGCGGTTTCGATCCCGATCGCGCCACGCCGCCGAAAGAACAGAAGAAGATGGATCGCTTCATTCTGTTCGCCATGGAGGCAGCGCGGCAGGCGTTGGAGCAGGCAGGATGGCATCCGACCGACGCTGCGGGTCAGGAGCGTACGGCGACGATCATCGGATCCGGCGTAGGTGGTTTCGGTGCGATCGCCGATGCAGTGCGCACCACGGACAGTCGTGGCCCGCGACGGTTGTCACCGTTCACCATTCCGTCATTTCTGGTGAATCTGGCCGCTGGTCATGTATCGATCCAGCATGGTTTGAAAGGCCCGTTGGGCGCACCGGTCACGGCATGTGCTGCTGGTGTTCAGGCAATCGGCGATGCGGCGCGCATGATTCGTGCGGGCGAAGCGGACATTGCTGTGTGCGGCGGGGCGGAGGCGGCGATTGATCGGGTCAGCCTCGCTGGTTTTGCGGCAGCCCGAGCCCTGTCCAGCGGTTACAACGACACGCCGGAACGTGCTTCGCGTCCTTTCGACAGCGGTCGCGACGGTTTCGTGATGGGCGAGGGCGCCGGGTTGCTGGTCATTGAGTCACTCGAGCATGCCCTTGCGCGTGGCGCTCAACCCTTGGCTGAATTGGTTGGCTACGGTACCAGCGCTGACGCTTATCACCTGACTGCCGGGCCTGAAGATGGCAGCGGTGCGCGACGGGCGATGGAGCTGGCACTGGCTCAGGCCGGCATTAAAGCCTCTGATGTGCAGCATCTCAACGCCCACGCCACTTCAACGCCAGTCGGGGATCTAGGCGAGTTGGCGGCGATCAAGAGTGTGTTCGGCGCAGAAAACAAAATCGCCGTGACCTCGACCAAATCGGCAACCGGACATCTACTCGGTGCGGCAGGCGGCCTGGAGGCAATCTTTACGTTGCTGGCAATCCGTGATCAGGTGGTGCCACCGACACTCAACTTCGACAACCCCGATCCGGCGAGCGAAGGTGTCGACATCGTGCATGGTGAGGCACGTTCAATACCAATCGAATATGCGTTGTCCAACGGCTTCGGCTTTGGCGGCGTCAATGCCAGCGTGTTGTTCAAACGCTGGAAAGACTAGTCCTGCTGATTTTTCAGATGCGCGCGCGTAACGCCGAGGATGCGCTGGGCCAGCTCAGGATCTTCGACACTACGCGCCAACACCAGGGCCCCCAGCAGGGTAGCCATGATCACGATGCTGCGGTCGGCGGCCGTTTCGCCCTCGAGCGTGTTCTGCACTTGCTCGAGTCGCGCATTAAGCACAGCGTCGGTGGTCGGGCTTGGCTGTCCGCGCAAACCGAGCTCCGAAGACATGGTCGGTAACGGGCAGCCTTCATGGGGCGAGGTGTAGTGCCATTCGGACAGGTAACTGTCGATGAAGGCTTCCAGAGGTTGCTCTTCAGAAAACAACATCGCGCAGTGCGCGTCGAGTTGTGCGCCGGCTTCTTGCAGGGCCTTCTCCACCAATTCGTCCTTGGATTTGAAGTGCGAGTAGAAGCCACCGTGGGTCAACCCCAGTGCCTTCATCAAGGGTTGCAAGCCTGTGGCGCCGATTCCGTCCTTGCGAAATCGTGCCGAGGCCTCCTTGATGATGCGCTGATGGGTCTGGGCTTTATGGTTCGTGCGAGTAACGCATCTGAAACTCTCTCCGCAACAATGCCCCCATCTTAACCACACAAAATTAAATGGTGACTGTACTTCTACTTCTAAAAAGCATGCAGATAAGTCCAAAGCGTATAAAAAACACAAACCCCGCCGATTTGGCGGGGTCTGGTTCAGCGGTCTTGCGCTTCTTTGGCGTCCGCTTCGGCGTTGCGTGCAGCCACGCGTTTGCGTTCTTCATCGGTCAGTTCGACCTTGTTGGCGGTGTCTCGCAACATCATCAAACCGCCAACGATCGAGCCGATTGCAACGACCAGAATCAACCAGGCATACCAGGGCATAACGGCTCTCCTTAATAGCAGATCGATCGACGAGGATTTCGCCGTGCGACGCTGCTTACCACTTTTGAGCGAAGTGACTTCGCAGTGGTTCCATTCTAGGCCTGATATCCCTGCAGCACCTTAATTCCCTGTAGGAGCTGCCGAAGGCTGCGATCTGTTGATCTTGTGTTTTTAACAAGCAAAGGCAAAAGATCGCAGCGTGCCGCAGCTCCTACAGGGGACTTATTGGCCCGTGAGCATGGCGTCGGCCGGCGCATTGGCGCGTAACTGCCCGGTCAGCAAAAAGTAGCCAAAACCCACGGCCATGAAGCCGAGGAAAATCAGCCCGATCAAGGCGTTGAACCACGCCATCGCCACCAGGCACACCACCGCCAATACCAGCGCGATCATCGGGATCAGCGGATAGCACGGCGCGCGGAAAGTACGCTCCAGGTTCGGCTCCGATTTGCGCAGTTTGAACAGGCTGAGCATGCTCATGATGTACATGACGATCGCGCCGAATACGGCCATGGTGATCATCGCGGCGGTGAGGGTCATGCCGCCGAGGTTGATCAGGCCGTCGCTGTAGATGGCGGCGATGCCGATGATGCCGCCGACAATGATCGCGCGGTGCGGCGTCTGGAAGCGCGAGAGTTTTGCCAGCGAAGCGGGCAGGTAGCCGGCGCGGGCGAGTGCGAAGAACTGCCGCGAGTAGCCGAGGATGATCCCGTGGAAACTCGCCACCAGCCCGAACAGGCCGATCCAGACCAACATGTGCAGCCAGCCCGAATTGTCGCCGACCACGGTTTTCATGGCTTGCGGCAGTGGATCGTTGATGTTGGCCAAGGTGCGCCAGTCACCGACGCCGCCAGCAAAGAACATCACGCCCATCGCCAATAAAACCAGAGTGAGAATGCCGCTGATATAGGCCTTGGGAATCGTGCGTTTCGGATCCTTGGCTTCTTCGGCAGCCATCGCCGCGCCTTCGATGGCGAGGAAAAACCAGATCGCAAAGGGAATCGCCGCGAACATCCCGGCAATCGCGGGTGCGCCGAATACGTCGGAACCGGCCCAGCCATTCAGAGCGAAGTTGCTGAAGCTGAAGGCCGGCGCGACCACGCCCATGAATACCAGCAACTCGGCAACAGCCAATACGCAGACGATCAGTTCAAACGTCGCCGCCAGTTTCACCCCGAGGATGTTCAAGCCCATAAAGACGATATACGCGCCGACCGCTGCGTGTTTTGGGTCGAGCGCCGGAAACTGCACATTCAGATAAGCGCCAATCGCCAGCGCAATCGCCGGTGGCGCGAAGACGAATTCGATCAGCGTCGCCAACCCTGCGATCAGCCCACCTTTCTCGCCGAAGGCGCGACGGCTGTAGGCAAACGGCCCGCCCGCATGAGGAATCGCGGTGGTCAGTTCGGTGAAGCTGAAGATAAAGCAGGTGTACATGGTCGCGACCATGAACGAAGTCACCAGAAAGCCCAGCGTGCCAGCGACGCCCCAGCCGTAACTCCAGCCGAAATATTCCCCGGAAATCACCAGGCCGACGGCGATGCCCCACAGGTGCAACGTGCCCAGCGTGGGTTTGAGTTGTGTGTTCATGCGCTTGCTCCCTGAACGGTTTGGAAAGCTCGGGAGAGGGCGCGTGCAGTGGGCGTGCCATTGTGGTGAAACAAGTCGTAATAAGTTGAATGGGGTCGTATCGGGGATGTTGGCTGTTGGATGAGTGTTTTCTGTGCGCCAGTTGGGTGCAGTGGTGCCTGTTTTGACGCTATCGCGAGCAGGCTCACTCCTACAGGGGAACGCATTCCAACTGTAGGAGTGAGCCTGCTCGCGATGGGGCCTGTGCAAACGCCAGAAAATCTCCGTAAAGCCCGCATAAACACACTCTTTACGCTTTCTTTATGCCCAGCCAACCCCCTCGGTCTCGTTCCTTTACAGCCTCCTTTCCGACAATTACCCCACACGCGGCAATACGCCGTAACACGGAGATCTTCCATGAGCGTTCTGGACGGGGTGTCACTGCTACTGGCAGTGGGGCTGTTCATTTATCTGTTGGTTGCGCTGTTGCGCGCGGATCGGAACTAGGAGCGGCTATGCACAGTTATGACTATTGGCTGATCCTCGCGTTTTTTGCGTTGGTCCTGCTGCCGGCGCCGTTCCTCGGGCGCTTCTACTACAAAGTGATGGAAGGTCAGCGCACCTGGCTGACGCCGATTCTTGGCCCGGTCGAGCGCGGTTGCTATCGCATCTCCGGTGTCGATCCCGAGGCTGAACAGAGCTGGCAGAAGTACACCCTGGCGCTGCTGGCGTTCAACCTTGCCGGTTTCCTGCTGCTGTTCGCGATTCTGTTGTTCCAGGATCACTTGCCGCTGAACCCGCAGAACCTGCCGGGCCAGGAATGGACGCAGGCGTTCAACACCGCGATCAGTTTCATGACCAACACCAACTGGCAGTCCTACAGCGGCGAAGCGACCCTCAGCTACCTGAGCCAGATGGTCGGCCTCACCGTGCAGAACTTCGTCAGCGCCGCCACCGGCCTCGCCGTACTGGTCGCGCTGTGCCGTGGCATTGGGCGAAAATCGACGAAAACCCTCGGCAACTTCTGGGTCGACATGACTCGCGCCACCCTCTACGGCTTGCTGCCGCTGTGCTTGCTGCTGGCGCTGTATCTTGTCTGGCAAGGCGTGCCGCAAACCTTCGCGCAGTATGTGCATGCGGTAACGATGCAGGGCGTTGATCAAGTGATCCCGCTCGGCCCTGCGGCCAGCCAGATTGCGATCAAGCAATTGGGCACCAACGGTGGTGGCTTCTTCGGTGTCAACTCGGCGCATCCGTTCGAGAACCCGACCGCGTGGAGCAACCTGTTCGAAGTCACCTCGATCATTCTGATCCCGGTGGCGCTGGTGTTCACCTTCGGTCATTACGTCAAAGACCTGCGTCAGAGCCGCGCGATCATCGCCTGCATGCTGGCGCTGTTCCTGATCGGCGGCGCGACCTCGTTGTGGGCCGAGTACCAACCGAACCCGACCCTGAACAACGCCGCCGTCGAACAGACCGCGCCGCTGGAAGGCAAGGAAGCACGTTTCGGCACCACCGCCACCGTGCTCTGGTCGGTGACCACCACGGCCGCGTCGAACGGTTCGGTCAACGGCATGCACGACAGCCTCAACCCGCTCAGCGGCATGGTCGCGCTGGTCAACATGATGGTCGGCGAAGTGATCTTCGGCGGCGTCGGTGCCGGGCTTTACGGCATGTTGCTCAACGTACTGATCGCGGTGTTCCTCGCCGGTTTGATGATCGGCCGAACCCCGGAATACCTCGGCAAAAAACTCCAGGCGCGGGAAGTGCAATTGCTGGTGGTGACCTTGCTGGTGATGCCGGTCGGCGTGCTGGTGCTCGGTGCGATTGCCGCAGCGGTGCCCAGTGCTGCGGCGACCATCAGCAACCCCGGCCCGCACGGTTTCAGCCAGTTGCTCTACGCCTACACCTCGGCGAGTGCCAACAACGGTTCGGCGTTCGGTGGCCTAAGCGCGAACACGCCGTTCCACAACTTGATGTTGGGTCTGGGCATGTTGATCGGTCGCTTCGGTTACATCCTTCCGGTTCTGGCCTTGGCCGGCAGTCTGGCGATGAAGAAAACCGCACCGATCGGCCAGAACAGCTTCCCGACCCACGGCCCGCTGTTCGTGACCCTGTTGACCGTGACCATTTTGCTGGTGGGCGGCCTGACCTTCCTGCCGACTCTGGCTTTGGGCCCAATCGCTGAACATCTGAGCATGGGCTTCTGAGGACTTATCGATGAATATGCCCGCAATCAAACCCGCTGCCGTTAAGGCGCCGGAACAAGCGAAAACCGCGATCTCGGCCCTGTGGCGTCCGGCGCTGGTGCAAGCTTTCGTCAAACTCGACCCTCGGCAGTTGAAGCGTTCGCCGGTGATGCTGGTGGTCGAACTGACCGCGATTTTCACCACCGTGCTGTGCTTCCTCCCGGATGCCGACGTACCGACCTTCGTCGCCGCACAAATCGCCTTGTGGCTGTGGTTCACCGTGCTGTTCGCCAACTTCGCCGAGGCCTTGGCCGAAGGTCGCGGCAAGGCCCGCGCCGACAGTCTCAAGGCTGGCAGCGAAGGCCTCAGCGCTCGACGCAAACAAGCCAATGGCAGCTTTCAGGTCGTGCCTGCGGCAAGTCTGCGCAAGGGCGATGTGGTGCGCGTCGAAGCCGGGGAAATGATCCCCGGTGACGGCGAAGTCATCGAAGGCATCGCGGCGGTCAACGAAGCAGCGATCACCGGTGAATCCGCGCCAGTGATTCGCGAGTCCGGCGGCGACCGTTCGGCCGTCACCGGCAACACGCGGCTAGTGTCCGACTGGTTGCTGGTGAAGATCACCGTCAACCCGGGCGAGTCGACCCTCGATCGCATGATCGCCTTGGTCGAAGGCGCCAAACGCCAGAAAACTCCGAACGAAGTGGCGCTGGATATTCTGCTGATCGGCCTGACGTTGATCTTCTTGCTGGTCGTGGTGACGCTGCAACCGTTCGCCCATTTCGCCAATGGCAGCTTGCCGCTGGTGTTCCTGGTGGCGCTGCTGGTCACACTGATTCCGACCACCATTGGTGGTCTGCTGTCGGCGATTGGTATTGCCGGGATGGATCGTCTGGTGCGCCTCAATGTGATCGCCAAGTCTGGCCGTGCGGTAGAAGCGGCGGGCGACGTGCACGTGCTGCTGCTCGACAAGACCGGCACCATCACTTTCGGTAACCGTCGCTGCAGCGCGGTGTATGCCGCGCCGGGTGTGAATGGTCGTGAGTTGGCCGAGGGTGCGCTGTTTGCTTCGCTGGCCGACGACACCGCTGAAGGCAAGTCGATCGTTGAGTACCTGCGCGGTCTGCATCCGCAAGCTGAACCGGCGCCGGAAACCCTGACGGGCGTGCCGTTCAGCGCCGAGACGCGTTTATCCGGCGTCGACTATCAGGGACGTGTATATCGCAAAGGCGCAGTGGATTCGCTGCTGAGTTTCCTCGGTCAGAAACGCGCGGATCTGGCCCCGGCGCTGGCGCGGGAAATCGACAAGATCGCGCAGAGCGGTGGCACGCCGTTGCTGGTTTGCGCGGACGGCAAATTGCTCGGCGCGATCCACCTCAAGGACGTGGTCAAACCGGGGATTCGTGAGCGTTTTGCCGAACTGCGCAAACTCGGGATTCGCACGGTGATGGTCACCGGCGACAACCCGCTGACCGCTGCTGCGATTGCTGCTGAAGCAGGTGTGGATGATGTGCTCGCCGAAGCCACGCCAGAGAAAAAACTCGCGCGTATTCGTCACGAGCAAAACGACGGTCGCCTGGTTGCGATGTGCGGCGACGGCGCCAACGATGCTCCGGCGCTGGCCCAGGCTGACGTTGGTATGGCGATGAACGACGGCACACAAGCGGCGCGTGAAGCGGCGAACATGGTCGATCTCGACAGCGACCCGACCAAGCTGCTGGACGTGGTGCAGATCGGCAAGGAATTGCTGGTGACCCGTGGTGCGCTGACGACCTTTTCCATCGCCAACGACGTGGCCAAATACTTCGCGATTCTGCCAGCGCTGTTTGCCTCGATTTATCCGCAACTGGGGGTGCTGAACATCATGCAGTTGACCAGCCCGCAGAGCGCGATTCTCTCGGCGATTGTGTTTAACGCATTGATCATCGTTGTGCTGATTCCGCTGGCATTGCGCGGTGTGCGCGTGCAGGCAGCGAGTGCGGCGGCGTTGTTGCGGCGCAATCTGTTGATCTATGGATTGGGCGGGATTCTGGTGCCGTTTGTGGGGATCAAGGCGATCGACATGTTGCTCACGGCGTTGCATTTGGTTTGAGGCTGGAAGAGCCCCTCACCCTAGCCCTCTCCCGGAGGGAGAGGGGACTGATTGAGGGTGTTATTGAGAGCTGCACCGACCTGAGCTATCGAGTCGAACTCAGGTTTTGAAAAGCATAGAAATCGGCTCCCTTTCCCCCTCGCCCCCTTGGGGGAGAGGGCTGGGGTGAGGGGGAAGCGATCCCCCTGACACCCCACAAAAAGTTTGCCCAACGAATTCGAGGATTTTGAAATGTCCACAATGATACGTCCCGCCCTCAGCCTGCTGGTGCTGATGACTCTGGTCACCGGTGTCGCCTACCCGCTGGTGGTCACCGGCATCGCCCAGGTCGCTTTCCCCGAGCAAGCCAACGGCAGCCTCGTCCACGATGCCACCGGCAAAGTCCGCGGCTCGTCCCTGATTGCTCAGGATTTCGTCGGCGATGCCTGGTTCCATCCACGTCCTTCCGCCGGCGCCTTCGCCACCGTGTCCAGCAGCGCCAGCAACCTCGCGCCGAGCAACCCGGCACTCGCCACGCGTGTGATCGACGACGCCAACAAATTGCAGGTGCCCGGCCAGGGCCCGGTGCCGTTAGCGCTGTTGACCACCTCCGGCAGCGGCCTCGATCCGCACTTGCCACCGGCGGCAATTGCCTATCAACTGGCGCGAGTCGCGGCAGCGCGCAACCTGCCGGTCGCGACCTTGCAGCAACTGCTCGATGCGCACATCGAACAGCCGCTGGTGGGGCCGCCGGTGGTCAATGTGCTGGAGCTGAACATGGCACTGGAAAAACTCTGAATCGGCGGCGCGGCCATTCGCGAGCAAGCCCGCTCCCACAGGGGTACGCGTTCCAAATGTGGGAGCGGGCTTGCTCGCGAAGAGGCCATCACAGTCACCGCATCACTATCAGCAAGAGAGAGCATCAAGCATGAGCGACTCCGGCCGCGCCGACGCACTGTTAGCAGACCTGCCCCGCGACGGCCGGGGCCGGCTCAAGGTTTTCCTCGGCGCCGCCCCCGGCGTCGGCAAAACCTACGCCATGCTTCAGGCCGCGCACACGCAACTCCGTCAGGGCGTAAAAGTCCTCGCCGGCGTCGTCGAAACCCATGGCCGCGCCGAAACCGAAGCGCTCCTTGGCGGCTTGCCGCAACAACCGCTGCTGCGCTCGGAATACCGTGGCGTGATGCTCGAAGAAATGGATCTCGACGGCATCCTCGCGGCCAGACCGAAACTGGTGCTGGTCGATGAACTGGCCCACAGCAACGCCCCCGGCAGTCGCCACGACAAACGCTGGCAAGACATTCAGGAATTGCTCGCCGCCGGCATCGACGTGTTCACCACGGTCAACGTCCAGCACCTTGAAAGTCTTAACGATCAGGTACGCGGCATCACCGGTGTGCAGGTGCGCGAAACCCTGCCGGACTGGGTGCTGCAAGAGGCTTACGAACTGCTGCTGATCGACCTGCCGCCACGCGAATTGCTCGAGCGTCTGCGCGAAGGCAAGGTCTATGTGCCGGAACAGGCGCGCGCGGCGATCGATGCGTTTTTCACCCAGACCAACCTCACCGCATTGCGCGAACTGGCGATGCAAACCGCCGCCGCGCAAGTCGATAACGATCTCGCCCAAGGCTATCGCCAACTCGGTCAAGCCGCGCCGGCGGTGCGTGGCAGGTTGTTGGTCGGAGTCGATGGCGACGCGCAGGCCGAACGCCTTGTGCGCCACGCCAGCCGTGTCGCGCAGCGTCGGCATTTGCCGTGGAGTCTGGTGCACGTCGATAACGGCAGTGTGCGCGACGAACAATCGCGGCTGCGTCTACAAAGCGCTCAGCAGTTGGCCGAACGCCTCGGCGGTGAAGTGGTTTTGTTGCGCGCCGGTGAGGTGGCGAAAACCCTGATCCAGCATGCCGCCGAACGTCGCGCGAGTCTGGTGCTGGTCGGCCAGTCGCGACCGCGTTTGCGTCGTCGACTGTTCGGTGGCGGTCTCGCAACGCGTTTACTGCGCCAGGCCCACGGTCTGGAAATCAACGTCCTCGACAGCGATCACCAACAGCATCAACCGCGCCAACGCAATCCGCTGACGCTGGTGTGGTTCGATTACGCGCTGGCATTGGTCGCCACGCTATTGGCCAGTGCCTTGGCGTGGGCGGTGTCGAGTGTGTTGCCGCTGCCGAACATCTCGCTGGTGTTCCTCGCGGCGGTGTTGGTGGTGGCGGTGCGCAGCAGCCTCGGCCCGGCGCTGGCCTGTGCCGCGCTGTCGTTTCTGACCTACGATTTTTTATTCATTCCGCCGAATTTTTCCTTCAGCATCCAGCGCGAAGAAGACGTGCTGACCCTGCTGTTTTTCCTGTTGATGGCGGCGCTCACCGGCAACCTTGCGGCGCGTCAGCGTCGACAATTGCAGGCGTTGCGCGACACCCAGGAAGAGACCACCGAGCTGCTCGATCTGTCGCGCAAACTCACTGCCGCAACCGATCGTCAAGCCGTGGTCAGCGCCGCCGCGCAACACCTCAACGGCTGGAGCGATCTGCAACTGTGCCTGCTCAATCGCGACGGTCAGGGCGGCTGGAAAGTCGAGACCGGCGGGCCGCTGCAATTCACCGAAGCCGAACGCGCCGCCGCCGATTGGGCCTGGCAACACGATCAACCGGCGGGTATGGGCACCGGCACGTTGCCATTCGGGCGTTGGTGGTGGTGGCCGTTGTCGGTCGAGGATGGGCCGCTGGCGCTGCTCGGCGTCTGCGCCAAAGAAGGCCAGACCTTGAGCGGTCAGCGTCGACGTCTGCTGACCGCATTGAGCCAGCCGCTGGCGCAGGCACTGGCCCGCGCGCAACTGGCCGACGATCTCGAAGCTGCACGCCTGCATGGCGAAACCGAGCAATTGCGCAGTGCGCTACTGGCCTCGGTTTCACATGATTTGCGCACGCCGCTGACCGCCATGCGCGGCAGCATCGACAGCCTGTTGGCGCTCGGCGAAGCGATTCCGCTGGAGGATCGTCGCGAGCTACTTGAAGGCACCCGCGACGAAGCCGAGCGTCTTGATCGCTACATCCAGAATCTGCTCGACATGACCCGCCTCGGCCACGGCGCGTTGAAGCTGGCGCGGGACTGGGTGTCGCCGGCGGACATCGTCGGCAGTTCGCTCAATCGTCTGCGCGCGGTACTGGCGCCGTTGCAGGTCAGCACCGAGGTGCCGGCCGAGTTGCCGTTGCTGTTCGTGCATGCTGCGCTGATCGAGCAGGCGTTGGTCAACGTGATGGAAAACGCCGCACGGTTTTCGCCAAATCACGGTCGTCTGGAATTACGCGCCGGCGCCGATGACAGCGAGATTTTCTTCTCGGTCAGTGACGAAGGCCCGGGAATTCCCGAAGACGAGCGCGCGAAGATTTTCGATATGTTCTACACCGCCGCACGCGGTGATCGCGGCGGGCAGGGCACCGGTCTTGGCCTGGCAATCTGTCAGGGCATGGTCGGTGCACATGGCGGACGAATCACCGTCGCTGACGGCATCGAAGGTCGCGGCACTTGCATCACCCTGCACTTGCCGTTGCAGGCGCAACCGGGGGTGGACAATGAAGCCTGATGCCGACTGCGCTACTCTCTTGCCCATCTTTTGTGTTGATGTGAATTCATGAGCCAGACCGCGACCATTTTGGTCATCGACGACGAACCGCAGATCCGCAAATTCCTGCGCATCAGCCTCGCCTCACAAGGCTACAAAGTGCTCGAGGCTGGCACCGGCGCCGAGGGCCTGGCGCAAGCGGCGCTGAATAAACCGGACTTGCTGGTGCTCGACCTCGGCCTGCCGGACATGGACGGCCAGCAAGTGCTCCGTGAGTTTCGCGAATGGGCCACGGCGCCAGTGCTGGTGCTGTCGGTGCGTGCCAGCGAAGGGCAGAAAGTCGAGGCACTGGATGGCGGCGCCAACGACTACGTGACCAAGCCGTTCGGCATTCAGGAATTTCTTGCGCGGGTGCGGGCGTTGTTGCGTCAGGCGCCGGCGGGGGAGGCGCAACAAGCGGCGCTGAGTTTTGGCCCGCTGACCGTGGATCTGGCCTATCGGCGGGTGCTGCTCGACGGCGTCGAAGTGGCGTTGACTCGCAAGGAATACGCGGTGCTGGCGCAACTGGCGCGGCATCCGGGAAGGGTGATCACCCAGCAGCAATTGCTCAAGGATATCTGGGGGCCGACGCACACCGAGGACAGTCATTATCTGCGGATAGTGGTGGGGCATTTGCGGCAGAAACTGGCGGATGATCCGACGCGGCCACGGTTTATTGTGACGGAGGCGGGGGTTGGGTATCGGCTTATGGAGTTTGTGGGATAGCTAAAAGATCGCAGCCTTCGGCAGCTCCTACATTGCAATGCGTCCTCCTGTAGGAGCTGCCGAAGGCTGCGATCTTTTGATCTTTACTGCTGTTGCTCACTCTCATACCGATCCATCGTATCCCGCGCAATCTCCCTGCCCAGCGCGATCAATTCCGGCGCTTTGTAAAACTCGAAAAACCGGCAAACCCGCTTCGGCACGTTGATCAAAATATCCGGTGGATACCCGGCAATCTTGTACTGCGCCAACGAAGTCTGCATCACCTCGAAACTCTGGTTGATCAGATCCAGCAATGACGCCGGCCCGACGTTATCGATGATGAACGAACCCGTCGCCGATTTCGGCGCGCCTTCACGCTCAGGCGCGGCGGCCGGTTGCTGATTATCGGGGTCGGCGCCTTCCAGCCACGGATTGATATCCGCCGCTTCCGCACGCAACGCTTCCTGTTCCAGCTTCAACAACTGTTCAGCCTGGGTGCGACGAAACGGCATCTTCGAGCCCAACGAACTGATCAAACTGTCGAAACGCGAACGAAACGCCGGCGGACGCTGGATCACCGGCAGTTTGTAATGCCGCTGGTTGGTCGAGTTGAGATTGACCGCGATGATCAAATCACAGTGGCTGGACACCACCGGCACGATCGGCAGCGGGTTAAGAATGCCGCCATCGACCAGCATGCGATTGCCTTGCATCACCGGGGTGAACAGGCTGGGAATCGCCGCCGAAGCGCGCATGGCCTGGTGCAGACAGCCTTCCTGAAACCAGATTTCCTGTTGATTGGTGAGGTCGGCGGCGACGGCGGTGTAGGGGATGCGCAGGTCTTCGATATTGATCTCGCCGACGATTTTGCGGATCTGCCCGAAGACCTTTTCACCGCGAATTGCGCCGAGGCGGAAGCTGACATCGACCAGGCGCAACACGTCGAGGTAGTCGAGGCTTTCGATCCAGTTGCGGTATTCATCAAGTTTGCCGGCGGCGTAGATACCGCCAACCACCGCGCCCATCGAACAACCGGCAATGCAGGCGATTTCGTAACCGCGTTTTTCGATTTCTTCAATGACTCCGATATGGGCATAGCCCCGGGCGCCACCGGAGCCCAGTACCAGCGCGACACGCTTTTTCATCCAGCTTCCTCCCGACAAGGTTGCACAATGCACCCATCGGGCAAGCGGCTCAATCGCCGAGGTCGCTCAGCGGCGCAGTCGCGTCGTTTTTTCGATACTTCATGGCCGCGCGGGGCTATCCTTTTCGCCACCGCAGAATCACGGCCGCACAAGGCACTTTTTCGCCGCCGAACCGTCTTACCTGCACGACTGTTGACCTATTTTTGAGGTGTAAGTGATGAAAGCCTGGATCTGTGTGCCCTTGATCGCCCTGGCATTGGCCGGTTGCGCCGGCAAGACTGCGTACCGCGACAGTTGCGGCAGCCAGCTCGACACGGCGTGGCATGAGCTGGATCTGGCCAAGGCCGAAGGCTTTGCCGGCACCGTCAGTTATTCCAAAGCGTTGTCGTTGCTGACGGCGGCCAAAACCCAGCAGCAATTCGAAGGTTTCGAAGGTTGCGCGAGCAAGGCCGAGAAGGCGCGTTTCTACATTCGCGAATCCCGCGCCGGCCGTTAAGCGGCTGACCTGAAGCAAGGATGCTGCGCTGACGAGGCGCCAGACTCCTCCCCAAGACGTTCTGAAGGAGCAAGTGATGTCTGCGTTGGTTGATCGGTTGGTGGCTCATATCCTGAGCATTGAAGTGCGATTGCTCAGTTGCCAGGCGCGGCTGACGGCGCGTACTGATCCTGAAGCGCTGCACGATCTGCGTACCACCGTGCGTCGCTTGCGCAGCTTGTTGCGGCCATTGCGCGGCTTGCCCGGGGTTGAGCAACTGGAAGACGCAGCCTCGGCGGTCGGTCAATTGACCACGCCGTGGCGCGATCGCGAAGTGCTCGCGGCTTACTTGCTGGAACACGATCAACCGCTAGCGGCGCAGCGGCGCATGGCGCAGATGGCGGAGGCTTACCCGGCACTGGCGGCGAGTGCCGAGGTGGCCTCGCTGCTGATGATTCTCGACGCTTTTCCACGGTTTATTCGTGCGTCTCAGCGTCAGGGCTTGCTCAAAGGTCTGGCTAAACGCATCGAAAAACGCCTCGGCAAACAATGGAAGAATCTCGATCAGGCGCTGCATGATCCGGCGCATGATCGCCATCGTCTGCGTCTGTTGATCAAGCGTGTGCGTTACGGCATCGAGGCGTATCCAGAACTGGATCGTCTGCCGGAAGCGGCGCTGCCACGCTTGAAGTCTGCGCAAGGGGCTCTGGGCGATTGGCACGATTGCTGGCAGTGGCTGGCGAAAGCCGAACTGGAAACCGATCTGCAACCGTGTGTCGCCACCTGGCAGGCAGGTTTGATCCAAGCCGAGGCCAAGGCTGATCGTGTGCTCGAAAAACTCAGCAGCACCTGCTTCAAATCCTGAAGACACCGCATCACCCCCTGTAGGAGCTGCCGCAGGCTGCGATCTTTTGATCTTGTTTTTCAACATCAAAAGATCGCAGCCTGCGGCAGCTCCTACAGGGAGTGGTGTCTGATCTGTCAGCGCATTTGACCGGAATAGACGCTGCGGTGCTCTCCGGCTGTGGTTAAGATCCCTGCATTCATTTTCGTTTTCTGAGGTTGCCATGCGCTTTTGTGATCTGCTCGATGCGGTGCGCCGCCAGCCGGAACTGTCGATCCCCGCCGAATGGGCTCAGGGCCGCGCCAGTTTTGGTGGCCTGGTTGCCGCGCTGCAATACGAAGCCATGCGCGCGAAAGTGCCGGCGGATCGACCAGTGCGTTCGCTGGCGATCACCTTCGTCGGCCCGGTCGAGCCGGAAGTCCCGGTGAGTTTTGAAGTGGATGTGCTGCGTGAAGGCAAAGCCGTCAGCCAGGTGCTGGGCCGGGCGATGCAGAACGGTCAGGTGGTCACGCTGGTGCAAGGCAGTTTTGGCGCCTCGCGTCCTTCGGAAGTGGCGATTGCCGCTGAGCCTGCGCCGGACATGAAGCACTGGGACGAATGTCAGGAACTGCCGTACATCAAAGGTGTGTTGCCGGAATTCATGCGCCACCTGGCGATGCGCTGGACGATTGGCGGTTTGCCGTTCACCGGTAATTCTTCGCGGGACATGGGCGGTTGGGTGCGTTTGCGTGGCGACGTGAAGGAAGAGCCAGTGACCGAGGCGCACATTCTTGCGCTGGTCGACGCATGGCCGCCGTCGCTGCTGCCACATCTGAAGAAACCGGCCATGGGCAGCACGCTGACCTGGACCATCGAATTCGTCCAGCCGTTACGTGAATTGAGCACGCTGGACTGGTGCAAGTACCGCGTGGAAACCGAGTACGCCGCCGACGGCTACGGGCATGCCGCCGCCAAGCTGTGGAGCGCGGAGGGCGAGTTGATTGCCATGAGTCGGCAGACCGTCACGATCTTCGCCTGACTCAATGCCGACGGTGACGCTCTCGCCAGGCGCGCCACCAGCCGCCGCTGAGAAAGAACCGTGGAAAAGTCAGAAACTGCTCGACCAGCAAACGTGAAATCGCGTCTTTGCGATCACTGAACGGCTCGGAGGCTTGTGCCTCCAAGCGGTGCCCGTGACGCTGCAAACCTAGCGCCGCGACGATGCCAATCACGCCGATGGCGACACTGGCCAGGCTCAGGTTGAACACGCCAGAGACGATCAACAAAAACGCCACGATGAACAACGGCACGGCAATCAGGTGCAACACCAGATTGGTCGGGTGCTGATGATTGCCCGGGTACGCGCGCCATTGCCACGCGGGAAGGTTGGGGTGTCGTTTGCCCATGATGTGGCTACTCCTCGATCCATGTTGATTGCATGGATGAAGAATAGGCCGGGCCGGGAAGGGCGGCGAATCGAGGTTGGCTATTGAAGTGATAGGCGTCATGTTCGGATTCGATGTCGGCCCATCTGACGCCTTCGCGAGCAAGCCCGCTCCCACAGTGATCTCCAGTGAAAACCCATTTTGTGAACTCCAGTGAAACCTGTGGGAGCGGGCTTGCTTGCGAAAAGGCCCTCAGAGTTTCAACTGCCCAATCGCCTTGCTCAGTTCCCCAGCCAACGTCGCCAACTCATTACTGGTCGTCGCCGAATCCACCGTCTGCTGCACGGTGTTCTCGGTCACATCGCGAATGCTCACCACCGCCCGATTCATCTCCTCGGCAACCTGACTCTGCTGCTCAGCAGCCACGGCAATCTGCGTATTGCTCTCGCGCATCTGCGCCACTGCGCCGGTGATCTCGGCCAGCGCCGCGCCAGCTTCCTGCGCCTGCTGCACACAATCGTCTGCCTTATACGAACTCTCCTGCATGAAATCCACCGCGTCGCGCGTGCCGGCCTGCAAAGCCGACACCATCGTGGTGATCTCATCAGTCGAAGCCTGCACACGTTTCGCGAGGTGGCGCACTTCATCGGCGACCACCGCAAAACCCCGACCCATTTCCCCGGCACGCGCGGCCTCGATGGCAGCATTGAGAGCAAGCAGATTGGTCTGTTCGGCGATGCTGTGAATCACGCTGACCACACCGTTGATCTTCTGACTGTCCTCAGCCAAGCGTTCAATCATCTCGGCAGTCTGCTGCACGCCGCTGGACAGACCGGCGATCGAATGCTGCACCCGCGCCACCACTTGCTGACCACTGCCGGCCAGACCGTCAGCGGTCTGCGACAAATCGCGGGTGGCGCCCGCGTGCTGGGCGATGTGATAGACCGTGGCGGTCATTTCATTGATCGCCGTGGCCGCTTGATCGGTTTCGCTCTGCTGACCGAGCATGCCGTGACGCACCTCGTTCATGCTCGCCGCCAGACGCGCCGCACCGACATCCAATTGCCTCGCGGTGTTGGCGACAGTGGTGACCACACGCTGATAACCGGCTTGCATCGCGTTGAACGCACTGGCCATCTGCCCGACTTCATCTGTGCAGGCCAATGGCACGCGGGCCGAGAGGTCGCCGCTTTTCTCGACGTGCAGCATCACGTCTTTCAGGGTGTTGAGTTGGCTGAGCAGGAAGCGGATCAACAGTTGTGAAGCGCCGAGCATGGCCAGCATCAGGATCAATACGGCCACGGCGAAGTTGGCAAAACGCTCATCGAATACCTGCGCCAGGCTCGGGCCATAAGCGATCACGGCGACGCGTTGACCGTCGGCACGGCCGAACACCTCGGCGCCCATCAACGGATTTTTGCCGAACAATGGCATCGGGTTGATCTCGATCCAGCCGTTGCTGTCGGCGATTTCCAATAACGGTTGATCGTTGAGGCGCGGCGCTTCACCGCGTTTAAACGTCAGCACTTGATCGGCTTTGGGCAGCGCTTGCCCGACCGGCCAGGCCTTGAGCAACTGCGCCTGGGCCTGCGCGGAGGCCTTTGACGCATCAGTGCGCGCCTGTTGTTCGAGGTGTACGGCGTACAACACCAACAACAAAGTGGTGACGAAGGCGACCGCGTTGACCGCCCAGAATTTGTATTTCAGCGAGATATTGCTAAGCCAGGCACCCATGGAGGTCTTCTCTGATAGCGGAAACAACATTGGCAAGGTGCCAGCATTGTGCCGCTACGGAGGGATCTGGATTTGATGTGGGTCAAAAGATTAAAAGATCGCAGCCTGCGGTAGCTACATGGTGTACGTCATTCCAATGTAGGAGCTGCCGCAGGCTGCGATCTTTTTGCGGCTTACACCACCAATGCCGGGAGATTGAAGAATGCGCGGGCGCACGCGGTGGTGTGCGCAGCCAGGTCCTCCCCGGTTTCCCCGCGATGCAGAGCAACCTCGCGCAACACCTCCGTCAGATACGCCGGCTCATTACGCCCGTTCTTCGGTTTCGGTCGCAACGTACGCGGTAACAAATAAGGCGCATCGCTTTCCAGCATCAGCCGTCCGCGTTTGATCTCTTTTACCAGCGGATGCAGATGCGTGCCCCGACGCTCGTCGCAGATCCAGCCGGTAATGCCGATGTGCAGATCCATGTCGAGATAACTGAACAGCGCTTTTTGCTCACCGGTAAAGCAATGCACCACCGCAGCAGGCAACTGATCGCGGAAGCCTTTCAGTATCTCCAGTAGTCGCTGACTGGCATCGCGCTCGTGCAAAAACACCGGCAACTGCAGCTCAACGGCCAGCGCCAGATGTTCTTCCAACACCTTCTCCTGCTGCGGACGCGGCGAGAAATCGCGATTGAAATCCAGCCCGCATTCGCCCACCGCGACTACGTTCGATTCCTTCAACAAACTGCGCAAACGCCCCGCGCTGTCAGCGCTCCAGTCACTGGCCGAATGCGGGTGAATGCCGGCGGTGGCGAACAGCCGTTGACCGCTCTCATCCAGTTGCTGACACAGCTCCAGCGCCTGTTCGCTACCCTCGACGCTGGTGCCGGTCAGCACCAGTTGGCAGACCCCGGCGGCGTAGGCGCGGTCGAGTACGGCCTGGTGTTTGTCGGCGAAACTTGGGTTGGTCAGGTTGACGCCGATATCGATGAGTTGCATGGTTGCTACCTCGGGCCGAAGGCCGGAAAGCATACCAGAGCTGTAGATTCATAAGAAAAGCCAAGAACTACAACGAGTTAAAGCTGTCTTTTGATGCCGCGAGACCCGTCTGATTGGCAGCAATGCCAACGCTGTGCCAGTCTCTCGCACCTTGCCAGCGCTCCAGGCGCTCTGTTTTCGTCGGTGATTTCGACCGTTCAGCGGTGAAATTGCCCCGTATTCTTTCCGGAGAGTGGATGGTTCGTCCCTCGGTTTTGTTGCTGTTGTGTGGATCGCTGCTGCTGCCGATGACGGCGGTTGCGCGCCTGCCCGGGCCGCTGCAAGCCGTGCCGGCCGCGAAAGTGCGCGATCTCTCGGAGATCCGCAGCAGTCGCGTGTTGCGGGTGCTGGTCAACCAGAGCCGCAACAGCTCCGGCGAAGTCCAGGGCCAGGCCATCGGCGTCGAATACCATCGCTTGCGGGCCTTCGAGCAATACCTCAACGGTCACGCCCGTGACGGTCAGGAAATCACCCTCAAGATCATCCCCAAATCCAAGGATCAATTGCTCGGCGCCTTACAGCGTGGCGAAGGTGATCTGGTGGCGCCGGGAGAATTGCTCGACCTGCAACCGGGTCACGCGGTCGCCAGCAGTGAACCGATTGCCAGCAACGTGCCGCTGATCCTGGTCGGCATCAAGGGCGAGCGACGCTACACCAAGGTTGAACAACTCTCCGGCAAAACCCTCGCCTTGCCGACCGGCAGCGCGGCGGGGGAGGCTGTAAGCCAGCTGAATCAGAAACTAGCGCTGCACAAACTGGCGCCGATCAAGATCGAATGGGTCGACCCGACACTGGCGGTCGAAGATGTGCTGGAAATGGTGCAGGGCGGGATTTTCCACCTGACCATCGTCGAGCAACCCATCGCCGAGCGTTGGGGCAAGATCCTGCCGAAATTGCGTTTTGATCGGCAGTTGATGATCAGCGAGCCTGGCGAAGAGTACTGGTTCGTCCGCCGCGACGCCTCGATGCTGCGGGCGAGCATTGATCGCTTCTTGACCGGCTACAAAAAGCCGTCCAACGAAGATGCGGCGTTTCTGCGCATCTACCGTCGCCTCTATCAAGTTCACTATCCGTTGGCCAAGGCTGATCGCCAGCGTCTGGAAAAACTGCGCCCGACCCTGCAAAAACACGCTGACGCGCAAAAAATGGATTGGCTGAACCTGGCGGCGCTGGCGTTCAAGGAGTCCGCGCTGCAACCCAATGCCCGTAGCGGCAGTGGCCCAACCGGGCTGATGCAGATCACCCCGTCCGCCGCGCAACGCGTCGGCGTCGACAATATTCAGAATCTCGATGCCAATGTGCAGGCCGGGGCCAAATACCTCGCGATGATCCGGCGCAAGTTCTTCAACAGTCCCAAGCTCAACGAGCGCGAGCGCATGGCCTTCACGCTCGCGGCTTACAACATCGGCCCGGAGCGGGTGCAAGGCATGCGCGCCGAAGCGCGGCGGCGTGGCTTGAACCCCAATCAGTGGTTCTTCCAGGTCGAGCGCATTGCCATGGAGCAGGTGGGAATGGGGCCGGTCAGCTATGTTAATAGCGTGAACAAGTATTACTTGGCGTTCGACCGGGAGCGAGAGTCGTTGGAGCCCGGAGGACAAAAAGTAGCCTCACGGAAGTGATCTAATAATTTGATTGTTATGGCGGAATAATTGCGCTTTTATCATGAAATTAACTGATTAATATAGCGGCCAACCAACACACACTTCTCGCAAAACAAGGAATGCTTCCATGAGTTCACTGATCAACAAAGTCCTGTTCACCCGCGCCGGTTACGGTCTGACCATCCTGCGCATCGCTGTCGGTGTGATCTTCGCGGCTCACGGTTCGCAAAAGCTGTTTGGACTGTTCGGTGGTTACGGTTTGTCCGGCACCGCGCAATACATGGACAGCATCGGTTTGCACCCGGGTTACCTGATGGCGACGCTGGCGGGTGGTACCGAGTTCTTTGCCGGTCTGGCGCTGATCATCGGTTTACTGGTTCGTCCGGCGGCGCTGGGTTTGACCTTCCTGTCGCTGGTGGCGATCTTCACCGTACACATCAGCAACGGTTTGTTCATGGCCAACAACGGTTACGAATTTGCCTTGGCCCTGCTCGGTGGCAGCCTCGCGGTACTGATCGAAGGCGCCGGCAAACTCTCGGTGGATCGCGCCATCGCTGGCTGATCGCAAAACCCGGACAAAAAAAGGCCCGTATCGTGAGATACGGGCCTTTTTGTTTGTTACTGCGACTGGCTTGCTGCGCTGGGTTTAACCGCGACGGCGCAGGGCGTCGATACGCTCTTCCAGCGGCGGGTGGCTCATGAACATGCGCGCGAAGCCCTGCTTGATGCCACCGTTGATGCCGAAAGCATTCAGGGTGTCCGGCATATGCACCGGCAAGCCCTGTTCGGCGCGCAGACGCTGCAGGGCACCGATCATTGCGCTGGTACCGGCCAGACGTGCACCGGCTTCGTCAGCACGGAATTCACGTTTACGCGAGAACCACATGACGATCGAGCTGGCCAGAATGCCCAGCACCAGTTCGGCGAAAATGGTCGCCACGTAGTAGGCGATGCCTTGGCCTTCTTCGTTTTTAAAGATCACTTTGTCGACGAAGTTGCCGATGATCCGTGCAAAGAACATCACGAAGGTGTTCACCACGCCCTGGATCAGCGCCAGCGTGACCATGTCACCGTTGGCCACGTGGCCGATTTCGTGAGCCAGCACGGCCTTCACTTCATCGGGCGAAAAACGCTCGAGCAGGCCCTGACTGACCGCGACCAGCGCGTCGTTCTTGTTCCAGCCGGTGGCGAAGGCGTTCGCCTCGTAGGCCGGGAAAATACCGACTTCGGGCATCTTGATCCCGGCTTCGCGGGACAATTGCTCGACGGTTTGCAGCAGCCATTGCTCATGCCGGGTGCGTGGCTGGCTGATGATCTGGGTGCTGGTGCTCATCTTCGCCATCCACTTGGAGATGAACAGCGAGAACAGCGAACCGGCAAAACCAAAGACCGCACAGAAAACCAGCAGCTGACTAAGGTTGAGATCAACCCCGTTGGCCGCCATGAACCCGTTGAAGCCGAACAGGCTCAGGGTGATGCTGGCTATCAGCACGACCGCCAGGTTAGTGGCCAAAAACAGCAGGATGCGCATCATGGTTGTAGAAATCTCCTCAAGCTAAAGATGTAGCGTACTGCGGGGTATATAAGGTGCTGCAGCGGGCTATTCAACTGAGTGACTATTTCAAACTGTGTCCTACAGTGAATTCTTCGGTGCAAGGTTCATTTCCCACAACGTAAACCGACAGGGATGACAAACAGCCGCGACCCGTCGCGACTACGTCAGACGCACGTGATCGGTACGAGTCGCAAGTGTAGAAGGCGTACGCAAAGGGTGGGGCGCAGAAGTGTTGCCGAATCAGACAGTGCGCAACGTTCGGGGCGTTGCGCACTGCTGGCCTATTACTGGCGGTAAGACTTGAGGAAGTTGCCGATGCGGCCGATGGCCATTTCCAGATCATCAACGCGCGGCAGGGTGACCACACGGAAGTGATCCGGCCACGGCCAGTTGAACGCCGTGCCTTGCACCACCAGCAGCTTCTCGGAGAGCAGCAGATCGAGAACGAATTTTTCGTCGTTATGGATCGGACAGACTTTCGGATCGATTTTCGGGAACGCGTACAGCGCGCCCATCGGCTTGACGCAACTCACGCCCGGAATGTCGTTGAGCAATTCCCACGTACGGTTGCGTTGTTCCAGCAGACGCCCTTGCGGCAGCACCAGATCATTGATGCTCTGATAGCCGCCGAGTGCGGTCTGAATCGCGTGCTGGCTCGGCACGTTGGCGCACAGACGCATGTTCGCCAGCATGTCGATGCCTTCTATGTAGCTCTGCGCGTTGTGTTTCGGCCCGGAGATGGCGATCCAGCCCGAGCGGAACCCGGCCACGCGGTAGGACTTCGACAGACCGTTGAAGGTCAGGCACAGCAGATCCGGGGCCAGCGAAGCGGTGCAGATGTGCACCGCGTCGTCATACAGAATCTTGTCGTAGATTTCGTCGGAGAACACCACCAGGTTGTGTGCGCGGGCGATTTCCAGCATGCCCAGCAACACTTCCTTGGAATACACCGCGCCGGTCGGGTTATTCGGGTTGATGATCACCATCGCTTTGGTGTTCGGGGTGATCTTGGCCTTGATGTCGGCCAGATCCGGGAACCAGTCGGCGCCTTCGTCGCACAGGTAATGCACGGCGTTACCACCCGCCAGGCTCACGGCCGCGGGTCCACAGCGGATAGTCCGGGGCCGGCACCAGCACTTCGTCGCCGTTGTTGAGCAGCGCCTGCAGCGACATCACGATCAGCTCGGACACGCCGTTGCCCAGGTAGATGTCTTCGATGCCGACACCTTCAACCTGCTTTTGCTGGTAGTACTGCATCACCGCTTTGCGCGCGCTGAACAGGCCTTTGGAATCGCTGTAGCCTTGCGCGGTCGGCAGGTTGCGGATCACATCCTGAAGAATTTCGTCCGGCGCCTCGAAACCAAACGGTGCCGGGTTGCCGATATTCAGCTTGAGGATGCGCTGGCCTTCCTCTTCCAGACGTTTGGCGTGCTTGAGCACCGGGCCGCGAATGTCGTAGCAGACGTTGGCGAGCTTGTTCGATTTGCTGAACTGCATGGCGATGTGATCCCGAAAATGAACGATCCAGACGCTGTATGAACTACCGTACTGGGATTCCTGCGTTTGCATGCCAACCGGGTGCCGGAACGTGACGCTGCAAAAAATCCGTTTGAGTGCATGTAACGCGGCTGCCAGACTGGCATCAAATGAGGCGCAATCATACGTGCCGCTCGATCCGTGGAAAAGGTACAGATCGGGCTTTTTCAGCCGCTGAGGTGTGATGATGGAAAAGTTGGAAAAAACCCTGGAAGAATGGCGTGAGATGCTCGACCCCGAGCAGTACAACGTTTGCCGTCTCAGTGCGACCGAACGACCGTTCTCCGGCAAGTACAATGCGACCAAAACCGACGGTGTTTATCATTGCGTGTGCTGCAATGAGCCACTGTTCGACTCCAAGACCAAATTCGACTCCGGCTGCGGCTGGCCGAGCTTCTACGCGCCCATCGGCGAAAGCGCGATGACCGAAATCCGTGACACCACTCACGGCATGATTCGCACGGAAGTGAAATGCGCGCGCTGTGACGCGCACCTGGGCCACGTGTTCCCGGACGGCCCGCCGCCGACCGGTCTGCGTTATTGCATCAATTCGGTGTGCCTGAACCTCGAACCACGCGAGTAACCTCACGATAAAACCCCTATAGGAGCTGCCGAAGGCTGCGATCTTTTGATCTTGCTTTAAAAAACAACGTCAAAAGATCGCAGCTTTCGGCAGCTCCTACAGGGGTGTAATCCGATAAATTAAATTGCACACAATTTAATTGCTCGCTATGTTTGCCCTTTGCCACTTCCTGCGGAGCCCGACCCATGAGCGACAACCTGCTGAATATCCCGTGCACCACCATCAAGGGTGAGCAAAAGACCCTGGCCGACTACGCCGGTAAAGCGGTGCTGGTGGTCAACACGGCGAGCAAGTGCGGTTTCACCCCGCAATACAAAGGCCTCGAAGAACTGTGGCAGACCTACAAGGATCAAGGCCTGGTGGTGCTGGGCTTTCCGTGCAATCAGTTCGGCAAGCAGGAGCCGGGCAATGAAGGCGCGATCAGTGAGTTCTGCGAGCTGAATTTCGGCGTGAGTTTCCCGCTGTTCAAGAAGATCGACGTCAACGGTGCCGATGCGCACCCGCTGTTCGTGCAATTGAAAAAACGCGCGCCGGGTCTGCTGGGTTCGCAGGGCATCAAGTGGAATTTCACCAAGTTCCTGATCGGCAAGGATGGTCAACTGGTCAAGCGTTTCGCCCCGACCACCAAACCACAGGATCTGAACGGCGAGATCGAAGCGCTGCTGAAATGAACAGCCTGTCCGTCGATTCGATGCAGCTCGACAACCAGTTGTGTTTCAAGCTGTACGCCGCATCTCGCGCAGTGATTCGCGCCTACAAGCCGATGCTTGATCAGCTCGGCCTGACCTATCCGCAATATCTGGTGATGCTGGTGTTGTGGGAGTGGCAGGAAAGCGCCCCGGAGCAACCGACGGTGAAAGCGCTGGGCGAACGTCTGGCACTGGATTCCGGGACGCTGACCCCGCTGCTCAAGCGTCTGGAGCAAATGCAATGGGTGCAGCGCCAGCGTTCGGCCCGTGATGAGCGAGAGGTGCATTTGAGCCTGACGCCCGCCGGGCAAGCATTGCGCGAGCAGGTCGGGCCGCTCAAAGCGAAGTTGTTGTGCGACAGCGGCGTGGATCTCGACCGGCTCAACGAATTGCGCAACGGCCTCGATCACTTGCTCGGGCAGATCAAGGCTTTGGCGTAATCGGCACCCATTGATCAAGCAGCGCTGCCAGTTCTTCGCGGCGAAACGGTTTGGCCAGATAGTCGCTCATGCCCGCCGCGCGGCAGCGTTCTCGTTCTTCGGACATGGCGTTGGCGGTCAGGGCGACGATCGGCAATTGCGGCCAGCGCCCGCTCTGGCGAATCTGCCGACTCGCTTCGTAGCCGTCCATCACCGGCATGTTGCAGTCCATCAGCACCATGTCGAAATCATGGAATTCCAGTTGATCCAACGCCTCGGCACCGTGAGCCGCGACCACCACTTCGCAGCCAAGCTTGCCGAGCATGCCTTTGGCCACCAGTTGATTGACCGGGTTGTCCTCGACCAACAAAACCCGAGCGCGCCGAAGCGAGGGTGCAGCCTCCAGAGGTGTATCACCGACATCGGTGATGTCCGCTTGCAAGGTTCTGCGCAGATTCTGATACAGCGCGTTGCGAGCCAGCGGTCGCGCCTGCTGCTGCAGTGGCGCCAGCGCCGCGGCTTCTTCGCTGGGCAGAAAACTGCCATAAGCGGTGACCAGTAAAATCGGCGCCTTGATTGTAGGGCGCAAGCCGAACAGGCATTCCGGGCAATCGGTGATCAATACGTCAGGCGTGCGGCCCAGCAATGAATCATCAATCGTGCACTGGTCGTATTCGATGCCCCAGCCCGGCAGCAAACTTTTCAGCAGTTCCGCCAGGCCACTACTGCCAGCGGTGATGGCGAGGACTTTGCCATGCAGCGGTGCCGGAGCGATCGCGCGGGTATGGCTGGGCAGCGGCAGTTCGGCACAAAATTGGCTGCCGAAACCGGCCTCCGAACTGATCGTCAGACGGCCCTGCATGGCTTCGCACAGGTTGTAGGTCAATGCCAGACCCAGCCCGGTGCCGCCATATTGCCGAGTGATGCCAGCGCCAGCCTGAGTAAACGGCTGGAAGATTTTCACCTGCGCTTCCTGCGCGATGCCGATCCCGGTGTCACAGACTTCGATGCGCACGCCATCCTTATAGGCCGACAAGCGCACATCGACGCGACCGAAACGGGTGAACTTCAGCGCGTTCGACAGCAGGTTGCTGACGATCTGCCGAACCCGGGTCGGGTCGCCGAGTACCAGCGCGGGAAAATGCGGATCGATCAGGCAGGTCAGCTCGACGCTCGGCGCAGCGTTCTGCGAGAGCAGGTTGGCGGTGTCTTCGACCAGCGCACCGAGGTCGAACGGAATGTGTTCGAGCTCCAGTTGACCGGCATCGAATTTCGACAGATCGAGAATATCGTTGAGCAATTCCACCAGCACTTTCCCCGAGTCGTGGGCGATCGCCAGTTGTTGTTGCTGTTCGGCGTTCAGCGGGCCGTCCAGCGATAGCGCGATCATCCCCAGCAAGCCGTTGAGCGGCGTGCGAATTTCATGACTCATGTTGGCGAGAAACGCCGAGCGTGCCTCGGCCATGTCCAACGCGGTGCTGCGGGCGACTTCAAGTTCCTGATTGGATTGGCTGAGCCGCGTGTTGATCGCCTTGAGTTCAGCGGTGCGCGAGGAAACGATGGTTTCCAGTTGGCTGAGGTAATCGGTCAGGCGGTTTTCCGCGTTGCGGCGCTGCTGAATTTCCGTGGCGATGTTTTCGAATTGCTGATTGGCGACTTTGACCAGCACACCAATTTCGTCATTGGCATGCCCGGCGGGGCATTCCAGAGTTGTCGGTTCTGCGCTGCGCGGATCGCGACTGCTGAGTTCGCGAATCACCCGCACCAGTGGCTTGGTCAGCATCACGTAGAACAACGCCAGCAGAATGCCGGTAAGAATCAGGCTGCGGGCGAAACCGTTGAGCAAGGTGATTTCCGCCCGGCGCAGAAAGCGGCTGCCGAACGCGTAGGTGTCGACTTCAAGGCTCAGCACCCCTAGCGATTCGGTGGGCAGGTGGTCGAGGTAGAGGCGGTCTTCGAACTGGCGTTTGGCGCCGAACAGGGCGTCGCTGATCATCCGGTAGCCGCTTTGCAGTTCGGGACGTTTGACGCTGGCCAGTACCGTATCGTTGTTATCGGTCAGTTGCGCGGAAATGATGGCCGGCGAACGGAGCAGGCCGAGGGTGAGTTCCTGGGCCAGTTCGGCGTCGATGTTGTAAGCGATGCGAGACGCCGGATTGTGGCTGATTTCCAGCAAAGACAGGATTTCACGGTTGATGGAAGCGTCTTCACTGGCATAATCGATGCCGATTTGCAGCAGGCTGAGCAGCGTGCCCAGAATGAACCCGACCAGCACAGTAAGCTTGGCTTGCTTGTACGACAGCCGTTGGGTGAATTTGATATCCATGGGGTGTTGAACCACTTCCGTTTCCCTTCGCTGCTCAAGCATAGTCGATCATGTATGGATACCGAGGTTCCCGAATCGCCTTGTAACAAGGCTGGGTGCGGGACTTTAAGTCTGTGTGTCGTGGCTGGATCGCCATCATCACTGTGAACGAGCCCGAGGAAAAGACGTGGATTCCCGATTGAATGCTTTTCTTGAACGCGCCGAGTCGGTTCTGGCGCGGATCGAACCCTTGTTGCCGGCACCGCGTCCGGTGATCGACTGGAACACTTGCCTGGCCGCGCGCTGGCAGCGTGACGGGCGCAGCGGTTATTTGCTGCCGCTGGAAGTCAGCCTCGACATGCGTCTGTCCGACCTGATCGGCGTCGACCGTCAGCTCGAACAATTGGGCCGCAACACCCAGCAGTTCCTTGACGGCATGCCGGCCAACCACGCCTTGTTGTGGGGCTCGCGCGGCACCGGTAAATCCTCGCTGGTGCGCGCATTGCTCGCGGAACACGCCGCAGCCGGCCTGCGTTTGATCGAGATCGAACGCGATCATCTGGCCGACCTGCCGCGCGTGGTCGAGCAGATCGGCAAACTGCCACAGCGATTTGTGTTGTTCTGTGATGACTTGTCGTTCGAATCCGGTGAAGGCGATTACCGCGTGCTGAAAAGCGTGCTGGATGGCTCGCTGGAACAGGCGCCGGACAACGTCTTGTTGTACGCCACATCGAACCGTCGTCACCTGGTGCCGGAGAAAGAAAGCGACAACGAAAACTGGAAACGCGTCGACGGTGAGTTGCACCCAAGCGAAGCGGTGGAGGACAAGATTGCTTTGTCGGATCGCTTTGGCCTGTGGCTGTCGTTCTACCCATTCACCCAAGAACACTTCCTCGACGTCGTTGAACACTGGATCGGCCAATTGGCAGCCAAGGCCAATCTGAGCTGGCAGCGCGACGAAGAGCTGGACATCCTCGCCGTGCGTTGGGCCACTGGCCGCGGCAATCGCAACGGACGTTGCGCGTACCAATTCGCCCGCTACTGGGTGGGACTGAAATTGTTGGAGCACAAGGCATGATTGATTTGCAACAAAGCGGCCAGGGTCTCGAAGGCTATGGCATGTTGGCCGCGCAACTGGAATCGCTGCTGGCGGACGAACGCGATTTCATCGCCAACGCCGCGCAGTTTTCGGCGTTCCTGTTTAACCAGCTCGATGACCTGAACTGGGCGGGTTTCTACCTCAACCGCAACGAAGAGCTGGTGCTCGGCCCGTTTCAAGGGCAGATCGCTTGCGTGCGCATTCCGTTTGGTCGCGGTGTTTGCGGCGCGGCGGCGGCAACCTTGCAGACGCAGCGAGTTGAAGACGTTCACGCGTTTCCCGGCCATATCGCTTGCGACAGCGCGTCGAACAGTGAACTGGTCGTGCCGTTGGTCAAGGACGGTCGCCTGATTGGCGTGCTCGACCTCGACAGCCCGAAGCTGGCGCGTTTTGGCGCTGACGATCAGGCTGGCATCGAGCAACTCGCGGCGATTTTCCTGCGCCTGACCGACTGCTGATCATGGGCTGACGCCAGCCTTGCGGAGCAGGCTGGCGGGATCCACCGCATCGATCTGCAGCGGATCAAGAAAGCGCGTGGCGTACTGCAAATACACGCCTTCGTTGATGAACAGGCCGAACAGCTCAGGATCAATGTGCGACTCGTGGCTCATCGTCGCCATGATATTCAGCGCCTCGCTCAAGGATTTGGCCTTTTTGTAAGGCCTATCTGCCGCCGTCAGTGCCTCGAAAATATCGGCAATCGCCATCATCCGTGCCGGCAGGCTCATTTCTTCGCGTTTCAGCCGTTTCGGGTAACCGGTGCCGTCCATTTTTTCATGATGGCCGCCGGCGATTTCGGCGACGCTGTCCAGATGCCCGGGGAAGGGCAGGTGGCTGAGCATCAGGATCGTCTGCACCATGTGATGGTTGATGATGTAGCGTTCTTCGCGGGTCAGCGTGCCGCGGGTGATGCTCAGGTTGTACAACTCGCCGCGGTTGTATTTGTAGCGTGGCACATCAAGTTTGAAACCCCACGGATTGTCTTCCGGAATCAGCTCACTGTCGGCGCGTTCGAGCAAGTGTTCGGGCTTGTCCGCCAGCAGTTTTTCCCGCACTGGCAGAGTCGGCGCCGAGGTTCGCGACTGGCGACGGTTTTCTTCCCATGACACCCCCAAACGATCGTCGAGTGTGCGCATCCATGTGCGCTGGCCCAGCTCATTCAGTCGTTGCAGATCCGCTTCGGCCATCGCCTCACTGCCCAGATTACAGCGGGCGACGAAGGCGAAATCGTCATCCAGTGCCGACAACGTGGTGTCGCGCAAAACGCTGAGCTGTTCTTCGTTACCGCCCATGGCCAGTGCTTGCCAGTAGCTGATCCACGCATCGCGTTTGAGCACCTCAAAGCGGGTGCGAATCTCATGGATACGGTCGTTGATGGTCTCCAGTTTGGTGGCCTTGTCGACCACGTATTCAGGCGTGGTGACCTTGCCGCAATCGTGCAGCCACGCGGCAATGTGCAGCGCCTCCCATTCATCTTCGCTGGGTTGATAGGCCTTGAAGGCTGGGGCGTGACTGGCTGCCGCCGCATGAGCGAGCATCAGAGTCAGTTCCGGCACGCGCTGGCAATGGCCGCCGGTGTAGGGACTTTTTGCGTCGATGGCGCCGGCCAGCAATTGAATGAAGGCGTCCAGCAGTTGTTTCTGCTTGGCCTGTAGACGTTGGCTTTCGATGCTCACCGCGGCGGCGCCGGACACGGCCTGGAGAAAGGCGATGCGATCCGGTCGCAGTTTTTCCAGGTCGGCGGACGTGCCGCTGTCGTTCACCAGCAAGATCAGCAGGCCGATGGTTTCGTTGTGGCGGTTGCGCAGGCGAATGCCGATCAGGTGCACGCGCGGCGAAGCCATCGCGAGCAAGACTTTTTGCAAGTCGCCGGCCTGTTCGAAACCCAGGTTGCTCACCACGTTGTCGGCGTGTGCCAGTTGCTGAAACCATGCCGGACCTTGATGTGCCTGCAGGTCGTGGCCCTGAATAGCGAAATCTTCGAGGGTTTGCGCGGTGCCGTCGATGACCATCCCGTAAGGTTCCATGCGGTTGCCGTCGCTTTCACGCAGGTAGATCAGGCCTGCCTGAGCCTGGGCGATCTGCACGGTTTCGAACAGCACTCGCTGTAACAGCGGCGCGAATCGGGTTTCGGCACAAAGGCTGTCGGTGATGCGGAAGAAACTCGCCAGCGTGTCTTTCATTCGCGCCATCGACACACTCAACTGATCGACTTCCAGCACCGGTGAGCGTCGGGTCAGGGGGAAATTGAAATCGAAACTGCGAATTGCGTCGGCCTCCTTGACCAGCGCGTGCAGGGGTTTGACCAGAATTCGTGAGATCAACCAGCCCAGCGGCAGGCACAGCAATAACGTCGCGAGGGTAATCAGCGCACCTTGCCAGCGCATGCGATAGGCGTCGACTAGCAACTCGTCCTCTGGCACCAGCAAGGCCAATTGCAGACCGCGCGGCCCACCTTCCTGCATGCTGCTGCGGGCGACGATCCATTGGCGACCTTCGGATTCCAGGCGATTGCCTTTGTGCGCGCCGGACAGCAACGCATGCAACTGCGGACTGAGATCAGTCACCTTGGCCAGCCGTGCGGTGCGATCGTCGACGATCAGACGACTGCTGTCGGGGTAGGCCACGGCATTGCCGTCAGCATCGAACAAGGCGATTTCGGTGGCCGGGGTGACCACGTGTTTGGTCAGCGTCGCGGACAGCGCTTCCAGCGTCAGGTCGGCGCCAATCACGGCGTTTTCGCCACTGCGCCGGGCGAGGGTGGTGCCGACATTGTGGGTGGAGAAAAATACGTAGGGTTCGGTGGTGATTTGCTCGGCCTGCTGTCGGGCGCTGGTAAACCAGGCGCGGGTACGCGGGTCATAAAGGTCTTCGGGGTTGTACTGCCGGCTGATTGGCGTGAGCGATTGATCAAAGAACAGCGATTGCGACCGTGGCGGGCCATCGGCACCGTGCTCAATGCTCCAGACCTGAAACGCGGCGGCCTCCGGTGCTTTGAGCAGGGTTTTCAAAGCACCATTGCGCAACGGTCGCACCATGAAGAAATCACCGTTTGCATAACCCAGATACAGCGAGGCCAGATCCGGATTGTCCGTCAATGACTGGCTGAATGGCCTGAGTAAAGGCAGCCGCTGTTCCAGCGCCACAGCTTGCGTGGCCGGGTTGTCTGCCAGCAGGCTGAGCAGATGGCGAATCGGCTGATAGGTGGCGTGCAGGTCGACGCGTACATCCTGTTCGATGCGGTTGAACAGTTTTTCGCTGCTCGAGAGGATGATCTGCGTGGTCTGTCGGTAATTGAACAGTCCCAGGATCACCCCGGTAAGCAGCAATAGAAACGTAAACATGACGCTGATGTGCACATGCAGAGGGAACCGGCGTTGTTCCGGGCGCAGTGGGCTGGGCATTTCTGGCTCTCCAAAAGGTTTAACTCACTGCTCAGCGCCCAAGCATAGTTAAGGCACAGTCATTTTGCCTTGGTCGGCCAATGCCAATTGTTGCTGCAACGCCTGCTCCAGTTCGAGCATCACCTGATTGCTCGCCGCACAGCGCCGCGCAATCTCGTCTGCCGACATTGACTGGTTGCAGGCTTGTTCCAGTGCGTCGCAGCATTCGATCACTCGCGAAGCCTGTGCAATGCGTGCCGCGCCTTTGATCTTGTGGGCGACCAGCGCCAATGCCTGGCAGTCGTTCTGCGGCGACAGCGCGAGTAATTCTTCACGGTCGAGGCGGCTGCTTTTGAGCAACTCGGCCAACAATCGTCGGCCCTGTGCAGGGTTGCCGCCGGTCAGCAAGTTCAGGCTTTGCAGGTTGAATGCCGGCGATTGGGGGGCCGGGGTGATGCCGTCCACCCAGTGGCTCAGTTGGCTCAGGCTCAAGGGTTTGAACAGGCAGTCGTCCATCCCGGCCTGCTTACAGCGCAGGATTTCCTCGGGTTGAGCATTGGCGGTGAAACCCAGCACCGTGCACGGCGGGCTGTGGTTCTGCTGCTCATGCAGGCGTATCGCGCGGGTCAGGTCATAGCCGTTCATCAACGGCATGTTGCAGTCGGCGATCACCAGATCGAATTGACCTGCTTTCCACATGTCCAGTCCGCTGCTGCCGTTTTCGGCGAGGCTGCACTGGTGCCCCAGAAACTCCAGTTGCTGACACATCAGCAGACGATTGGCGGGGTGATCATCCACCACCAATACGTTGAGTGGGGCGAGTGATGCCTTGATCGGCGGCTCGGCTTTGCGGGTGATCACTTCGGCGGGAAATGTTTCCAATGGCAGGGAAATACACACCTGAGTGCCGATCCCGGGGTGGCTGCTCAACTGCAGTTTTCCGCCCATCATTTCGCACAGGCTGCGGCTGATCACCAGACCCAGACCCGCGCCACTGCGGGCTTGCTGAGCGCTGTTCTCCGCTTGGGAAAAGGCTCGAACAGACGCTGCTGATCTTCGGCGCTGATGCCCACGCCACTGTCTTGAACGGTCAGTTGCATCAATGAACGCGCCGGATCGTCGGTTTTCATCAGATCGAGAGTGATCCTGATTTGGCCGTGCTCGGTAAACTTGATCGCGTTGCTGATCAGGTTGGACAGCACTTGCTTGAAGCGCAGCGGATCCAGTTGCACGTCGACCGCCAGTTGCGGCGGGTTGAACGTCATGTGCAGTGACAGGTTTTTTTGCCGCGCCAGACCATCGAAGATGCGCGTAACAGACGCCACCGTTTCGACCAGGTTGACCCGTTCCGGGCTCAGGCTCAGGCGTCCGGATTCGATTCGCGCGATATCCAGAATATCGCCGATCAGACCCAGCAGATCCTTGGCCGAATGGTAGGCGGTGTCGATCGATGAGCGATCGGGGTGCTGCTGATCCATGCGTTTGAGCGTCAGTTCGAGCATGCCGATTACTGCATTCATTGGCGTGCGGATCTCGTGGCTCATCGTCGCCAGAAAGGTACTTTTCGCACGATTCGCATCGTCGGCCTGCTCTTTGGCCGTGCGCAGTTCCTCGAATAGCTGGCGGCGTTCGCTGATGTCGATCCAGCCGCCGATGATGCCTTGCACGTCTGCGCTGGAGTCACGATAGGGCAGGATCCAGTGATAGATCGTCAGCCGCCGATTGCCGATGTGCAAGGGACGGTCGAGCACCAGCGGCTTGCCTTGGGCGATGACTCGCTGATAATCCGCCTGAAATGCCTGGGCTTCGAAGGCGTTGCTTAGCGTGCCCTGCATGACGCTTTTGCCGATCACGTCTTCGCGCTTGGCGTTGAAGGCTTCGAGGTAGCTGTCATTGCAGCTTTGCAACAGTCCTTGCCGGTCACGCACATAGATTGGATGCGGCGTGCCATTGACCAGTGAACGCATGAATTCGAACTGGTCGTTGAGCGCCCGTTCCGCTGCTTTGCGTTGGTTGATCTGGCGGCGCATATAAGCGTTCCACGCCAGCAACAACAGCAGAACCACGCCGGCAGCCCCGATGACTTGATAGAACAGGCGTTGATAATTGCGCCAGGTGTTCTGCGAGGCCGAGGTGTAGCCGCGCCAGCGACCATTGATCACACCCAGTTCTTCGGGTGCGATGCTCAGCAGGGCTTTGTTGATGATCGAACTCAGCTCGGTATTGTCGCGCGCCGTGGCCAGAGAAAAGGCAGCCTGACCGGTGCCGATGGTGGTGGTGATCTGCAGCGCCCGCTCGAAAATCCTCGAAGAGATGAAGTAGTTGGCGATCACCAGAGAATTCACCGCGCCTTCAACATGACCTTCGGCCAGCAGCGAAACCGCGCTGAAGGTGTCCGGTGTCTCGATCAACTCGATGCGTGGAAATTCGCGGCGCAGGTACTCGACCATTGGATTGCCTTGCGCAATCGCGATCGGTTTGTCTTTGAGCTGGCCCAGATTGGTCGGGCTGCCAGCACTCTTGCGGGTCAGCAGGACGTAAGAGTTTTCCAGATAAGGGCGACTGAAAGTCAGGGTCTCTTCGCGCTCGGCGGTCGGCAGAAGCGCGGCGATGAGGTCGGCCTGGTGGTTGTCGATCTGTTTGACCATTTCGGCATCATTGCGGCTGCGGCGGATGTCGAAACGCAGGCCGGTACGCAGACGGATCAGCTCCAGCAGGTCGGCGCTGATGCCGCGAAAATTGCCATCGCCGTCGAAGAACGTCAGCGGCGCGTAAGCCTCGTTGACCAGCACGCTGACCACGGGATGCTGCTTGAGCCAGGCCTCTTCGCGGCGGGTCAGTTGCAGTTTCTGATCGGTCAGCAACATGTCGCTGCCGGCGCTCCAGCGTTTGGCGATGTTCTCGCGCACACTGCGCGGCACCGCTTTGAGTACCGTGTTGATGACGTCCAGCAGCTGCGGATTGTTACGGCGCACGGCGAAGCTGAACCCTTGGGCTTCCTGTTTGCCGAAGTTGGCCATGCGCACGTTGTTGAGGTAACCCTTGTTGATCATGTAGTGCGTGGACAGGGTGTCGCCGAGAAAGACATCGGCCTGGTCGAATGCCACCGCGTTAATTGCGTTCTGGTACGACGGATAGCAGGTGATCAGCGCTTTGGGGTACAGCGCCTTGACCTCGGCCAGCGGCAGATAGTGATAAACCATGCTCAAACGCAGGCCGGCCAAGCCTTCGCTCAGGGAGCGGGTTTCGCCTTCGCGTGTCACCAGCACCGGTTGGTCGACCGCATAGGGCTCGGACAGAGCCAGATTGGCGTTGCCGGCTTCGTAGCCGTTCGCCGTTCCGAGCAGATCGACCTGGCCATCCAGCAACGCGCGAATAGCGGCATCCCGCGAGGGGAATCGTTGAATGCGGATCGGCAGTCCGGTGGCTTCGCTGAGGAAACCGGCGTAATCGGCAGTCAGACCTTCGTAGTCGCGGCCACTGACGGTCATGTCGAACGGCGGGTAATCCGGTGCCGAAGTGCCCAGCACCAGTTCGCTGCGGGTGTGCAACCACTGTCGTTGCGACGCCTCGAAGGTGACCGATAGCGATTCGCCGGTCGTGCGACTGAATAAGGCATACACCGGTGATTCGCCAACCATGGCGAACACGTTTGAGCTCAGCAACAGGCTTACACTCAACGCTATTAAATAGTCCTTTAAACGACTGGGCATGCGGGCTCTCACACGAGTGCGTTACGTTTGGCCATTTCGATTAGTTCAACAAGGGATTTGGCTTTGAGTTTTTGCATTAAGCGTTTTTTGTAAGTGCTCACGGTTTTGTTGCTGAGAAACATGCCTTTGGCGATTTCCTTGTTAGTACGACCCTGGGCAAATAGTTGTAACACCATGAGTTCGCGGTCGTTGACCGATTTGAATAATTCAAGTTCAGCATAACGAATGTCATCGCTACGTACAGGATTCAATGCCTGACTCGGGAAATAGTTGTAACCGGAAAGTACTGCCTTGATTGCACTGACCAGTTCACTCAAGTCTTCCTGCTTGCACACGTAACCCGAAGCCCCGGACTGCATGCAGCGAATGCCGAACAAGGTCGGGCACTGGGCGGTGAGCACCAGGGTTTTCAGGCAGGAACCCATGGCGTTGAAGCGGGCCAGCACTTCGAGCCCGTCGAGCTTGGGGATGCTGATGTCAAGGATGATCAGGTCAGGCATGCACTCGCGCACCATTTGCATGGCATCGACCCCATTATCGGTTTCGCCGACGACCTTATAGCCTTCATGTTCCAGCAGCATGCGAACGGCAAGACGGATGACCGGGTGATCGTCGACAATAAAAACGGAGTTCATAATCAAATCCCATACAAGCACGAATAAAGCGCGCACCTTAGCTCAGATGTATGAACGCTCGTATGAGCGGACATGGCTCTAGGTGCGTTATAGGATAATTCCTACAATTACTTGGGAATGGGACTACGGGTGATTAGGTTTGACGTAAGGAAGGGCTGTTTCAACTGTCGCGGGTTTGCGCAGAGTGTTTTGCAAGTGCGGGTCGCAACTGGGGATTTATAGTGTGTTTAATATTTGTTTGAATTACGCCGCAAAAGAGGGTGCATCATAGCTAGCAGAGACCTTCGATAATGATTACACCCGACCGGCGCCGGTCGGGTGCAAACGGATCAATGACTGGAGCGCCCGGTCATTTCCAGTGCCATGTCGCTGGCGTAGCTGTCGGTCATGCCGGCGATGAAATCGATCATGCGCAGAAAAGAGCTGTGTAACGACGCCTGTGGATCCGGCGCGTTATTGCCCAACAAGTCGAGGATGCGTCGGCTTTTGAACGACGGCGTGCGGCCATTGTGTTGTTCCAGCGCCGCGCCACAGAACGAGTTGAGGAGGATTTCCAGCGTGGTGTACGCGCCGATTTCATGCAGGGTTTTGCGCTTGTCCTGAAAGATCTTTTTGCGCGCAATGTCCTTGGCATTTAGTACGCAACGCTTGGCCGGACCGTGCATGTGTTCCACCAGATCGCCGTGCAAGGTGCCGGCGAGGAGGGCGTCTTGCTGTTCGACGAAGGCTCGCGCCGCCGCGTTTGTCAGGTGTTCGATGGCTTTGCCGCGCAGGATTGCCAGTTTGCGCCGACGTGAATCCTGCGGGCCGAGCTGGCGATAGGTTTCCGGCAGGTCGTCACCGACCAGACCGAGCAGCAGCGACTCGACCTCGGCGTACTCCAGCAGCTCCATCTCGAGGCCGTCTTCGAGGTCGATCAGCGCGTAGCAGATGTCGTCGGCGGCTTCCATCAGGTACACCAATGGATGACGCGCCCAGCGCTGGTCTTCGATTTGCGGCAGACCGAGTTTGTGAGCGATCTGCTCGAGCAGCGGCAATTCGCTCTGGTAGCAGCCGAACTTGTGCTTTTTGTAACCGAGGGAATCGGCGTGACGCGCAGTCCACGGGTATTTCAGGTAGGTGCCGAGGGTGGCATACGTCAGTCGCGTGCCACCGTCGAACTGGTGGTATTCCAGTTGCGTGAGCACGCGGAAACCCTGGGCGTTGCCTTCGAAATTGAGGAAGTCTCCGCGCTCGGCCTCGCTCATGCCATCGAGCCAGCCACGTCCGGCGGCCTGTTGGAACCAGTGGCGAATCGCATCTTCGCCGGAATGGCCGAACGGCGGATTACCGATGTCATGAGCCAGACACGCCGATTGCACGACCATACCGAGGTCAGCGGGGTCGCACCATTCCGGCAGAGCACTGCGCAGGGTTTCGCCGACGCGCATGCCCAGCGAGCGGCCGACACAACTGACTTCCAGCGAGTGGGTCAGGCGCGTGTGAATGTGATCGTTGCTGGTGACCGGGTGCACTTGCGTCTTGCGTCCCAGGCGACGAAACGCGCCGGAGAAAATAATGCGGTCATGGTCTTTGTGAAAAGGGCTGCGGCCGAGTTCTTGCGGGCTGTGCAGCGGCTTTCCGAGGCGTTCGCGGTTGAGCAGGGTCTGCCAATCCAAGGCTGATTCTCTCCGTCTGGATAACTGATGCCCTAGCTTCCCGGTTCAGCCCCGTGCCTGCAAGCGGAACTACAGTCCCGCCGCATCTATGTCGATCAGCAGCAGCCGTTCACCGTTGTCGAAAAACTGTCCGGCGGTGAGGCAGTACTGGTTGCTGGTGGCATCGCGGTAGGTGTTCGACAGGGTCAGACGGCGTTCTTCCCAGCCTTCGGCGAGCAGATGGTAGAAGTACGGGCGCCACGACCAGTTGTGCCCCAGATAGCGGTTGTCGGCGAACCAGCCGTTCTGCCGCCATTCCAGATTGGGCGTCAGTTGTGTGCCGTGGCGGTCGCATTGGTAAAACCGCAGCAGCCACGGAAAGGCATCCAGTTGCGGCAATGCAGTCAAGGGCGCGCGGGCCTGAGCCCAGGTTTGCAGGATCGTCATCAGTTCGCTGAGTTGCTGGCGCATCTGCATCAATCGCCCGCGTTCGTTGAGTTTCTGCCGGACGTAGCGTTGGCGAAGTTCAGCGAAGCGTTGCACAAATGCGTCGGCGGGGAAGAAGTCTTGCTGGGCACGTGCGAACAGAAAACCCTGCACGTAACGCGAGCCACACTCCAGGGCAAAATTCAGCTGCGCTTCGGTCTCGACACCTTCGGCGATGATCCAGCAGCCGGTCTTTTCTGCCATCTGTGCCAGCGCTTTGACCACGTCACTGCTGGGCCCGCCCAACGCGGCCGCCTGGAACAGGCGCATGTCGAGTTTGAGGATGTCTGGCTGCAAGGCCAGCACTCGATCAAGCTGCGAATAGCCCGCGCCAAAGTCATCAATGGCGATTCGCGCTCCGGCCTGACGATAGCGCGCGACCACTTCGGCCAGGCGTTGGCTATTGCCGCCCAATTCGGTGATTTCGAAAACGATGCGCTGCGGATCGACGCCATGCCGGGCCAGTTGTTTGAGGCTGGGCAAGGCTTGGTCGGGGCGCAGACGACTGATCCAGCGCGGCGACATGTTCAGACTGAGAAACCAGTCTGCCGGCGCTTCATGCAGACGGCTCAAGGCGTTGTCACGGATCTGCCGGTCGAGGCGGCGCAGGGCAATGGCCGGCACGCGCGGGTCGGCGAAAAGCGGCCCGACCGAATTCAGTTGTCCATCAGCCTGACGCAGGCGGCCCAATGCTTCAACGCCGGCAATGCGTCCGGTGGCAGTATCAATAAAAGGCTGAAAGCAGGCGAGCGGTTGCCCGTCGATCACGGGGCCTCCTTAGTCGTTCTTGTTCTGGTTGAACCCTGCCGACCGGGTAGGCGTGCAGGATTGAACCTCTGGATAAGAGGTTCATCCCGCCGGTGTTGCAAGAATGTAGCCAGATGCGTCAGTTCAGCGTTTGCCAGAGCTTTGCATGACCAGTCTGATCAATGGCCCAAGGCTGGTGCCGAGACGGATCAGACGGGTCAGACCACCGACGCCGCCGCTTTTCGCGCCTTTGCCGGTGATGAAACCCAGCAGCGTTACCGCCGCCACACCCCATAACGGCGCGTGTTTGATGCCGAAGCCGCCTTGCAGGTTTTGCGTAATGCCGCGCATGCGCTGCAGGGGTTGCAGCACTTGTGCGGTTTCGTGGCGGATTTCCTGACGGTGCATTTCCATGCGCAGACGGATCAGTGCCTTGCGCATTTCCCGTCGCGAACCATTGTGCGGAAGTTGAGGCAGGCTCATGGCAATAGGCGCTCCCGGTCGTTGGCCAGCTCTTCGAGCGTGCCGTGGAAAGGCGAGGACTCATCGAAGATCGCGGCTTTCAGGCGTAGCCCGCAGAAGATCGAGGCCAAGGTGTAAAAGACGCACAGGCCAATGATTGCGGCGAGACGATAGGTGTCCCAGAAGATGATCATCACCAGCGTCGATAAACCCACCAGCAACAACAGGGCAAAGACCAGCGCCAAGCCTGCGAACAACAACAGGCTGACGGTGCGTGATTTCTGCTCCTGTAATTCAATGCCGAATAATTCGACATGGCTGTGCAGCAGACCAAGAACGGCGGCGCCCAGACGCCGCGTGGAGGAGGCGGTGCCCGCTGTCGGGCCGGATTCACCGATCGACATGATCAGCGCCGAGTGGCCAGCAGGCCAATAAGGAAGCCGACGCCAGCGGCGATCCCCACCGATTGCCAAGGGTTGGCCGACACGTAGTCTTCGGTAGCGGAAACCGCAGCCTGACCGCGTTCGCGCAGGGTGTCTTCGGTCAGCTTCAGGGTCTCGCGGGCGCGCAACAGGCTGTCGTGGATCTGCTCACGCAGTTCATCTGCCTGATCGCCGGCCAGGGTGGCGGTGTGCTCGAGCAACCGTTCGGTGTCGGCGACCAGTGTCTGGAAGTCGTTCATCAGGATTTCTTGAGCAGTCTTTGCCTTGATGCTGGCCATGGGTGGATCTCCGTAGTTGGCTTTCTGATGCGTTCGAGTATGAGCCTTGCGCGAAGGTTCAGTACAAATGACTGGTACAACTTTTGCTATCTCGTGGTGCGTGGCCCGGTCGCTGTGCGCTGTTGCCGGGCGTACGCGCTGGAAAACCTTAACTCAAATAATCCCGGTACGTGTCAGGACATCGACCTCGTGCGCCAAAGCAGTTCACTGGACAACTCCCTTCAGTGACTGCGTGGTCGCAACTTGGTGCATGAAATGCCCGCATGAACCGCTTTGGTGCCTTTTTCGCCTTTAGGGTCTGCCTGCTTATGGAAAATCTGCAAAGCGCTGTGGACACCCTGGTGCACAGCTCCAACACCTTGTTCATTTTGATCGGTGCAGTGATGGTGCTGGCGATGCACGCCGGTTTCGCCTTTCTGGAAGTCGGTACGGTTCGCCAGAAAAACCAGGTCAACGCCTTGGCGAAAATCCTCAGCGATTTCGCCGTCTCGACCCTGGCCTATTTCTTTATAGGCTATTGGCTCTCTTACGGCGTGACCTTCATGCAACCGGCGGCGGTGCTCAGCGCTGATCACGGCTACGGATTGGTGAAGTTTTTCTTTCTGCTGACCTTCGCGGCGGCGATCCCTGCCATCATTTCCGGCGGCATCGCCGAGCGCGCGCGCTTCGTTCCACAGTTGTGTGCGACGGCGCTGATCGTAGCGTTCATCTACCCGTTTTTCGAAGGGATGATCTGGAACGGCAACTACGGTCTGCAAGCGTGGCTGACGGCGCAGTTCGGCGCGCCGTTCCATGACTTCGCCGGTTCCGTGGTGGTGCATGCGATGGGCGGCTGGCTGGCGCTGGCGGCGGTGTTGTTGCTCGGCTCGCGCAATGGACGTTATCGCGATGGACGCTTGGTGGCGTTTGCACCGTCGAGCATTCCGTTTCTGGCGCTGGGTTCGTGGATTCTGATTGTCGGCTGGTTCGGCTTCAACGTGATGAGCGCGCAGACGCTGCAAGGCGTCAGTGGGCTGGTGGCAGTCAACTCGTTGATGGCGATGGTCGGCGGCACCATGGCGGCGTTGATCGTCGGGCGCAATGACCCGGGCTTCCTGCACAACGGCCCCTTGGCCGGTTTGGTGGCGATCTGCGCCGGTTCCGACTTGATGCACCCGGTGGGCGCATTGGTCACCGGCGCGATTGCCGGTGCGCTGTTTGTCTGGTGCTTTACCGCCGCGCAGGTGAAATGGCGTATCGACGACGTGTTGGGTGTGTGGCCGTTGCATGGTTTGTGTGGCGTATGGGGCGGGATTGCCTGTGGCATCTTCGGCCAGACCGCGCTCGGTGGACTCGGCGGCGTCAGCCTGATCAGCCAGTTGCTCGGCAGCGCGCTCGGCGTTGCGGTGGCACTGATCGGTGGCTTTGTCGTGTACGGCGCGATCAAGGCCTTGCATGGGCTGCGCCTGAGTCAGGAACAAGAGTATTACGGCGCCGATCTGTCGCTGCACAAGATTGGCGCGGTGAGTCAGGACTAGGCCTCTTCATCGTCGGCACCGGGATAAAAACCGTGCAACAGACGATAGCGGTCGATGCGCACTTGATCGACTTGTTCCTGCACCTGATGTGCGGGCAGACCGAGCATGATCAACGCGTGTGAGGCGAGCATCAGGCTCGACTCCAACAGCTCCGGCACCACCTCGGTGGCGCCGGCGGCTTTCAGTTCACTCCATTGGCTGTCGTCGCGGGTGCGCACCAGAATCGGTATGTGCGTGTTGAGTCGGCGCGCTTCTTTGAGAATGCCCAGGGCGACATCGCTTTGATCGACGGCGATCACCAGTAAGCGGGCGCGCAACAGGCCGACAGCGGTGAGCAGATCACCGCGCGCGGAATCGCCATAATGCACATCGCTCTCGCCAGAGGCCGCTTCCTGAACACGCACCGGGTCATTGTCCAAAGCAATGAACGGTTGTCCGGCGTTGCGCATGAACCGGCCGATGGATTGGCCGACACGACCGTAGCCACAGATCACCACGTGCTTGTCGAGGTCAGCGTTGAGCGCGCTGATTTCTTCGATCTGCGCTTCCTGATTGGGCTTGCGGTGCAGGGCGGCGGCGATGCGTGGTGCGGCGCGTAACAGCAGCGGCGTCAGCACCATCGAGCAGAACGTCGCCGCCAGCAGCAAGGCGCCGAGTCTTTCCGGCAGCAGACTGCTTTGCTGCATCTGCGCCATCAGCGCGAAGCAGAACTCGCCACCCTGCGCCAAGGCGAGACCGCTGCGCCACGCGGTTTCGCTATCGCTACCGCGCCACTTCACCAGCAGCGCGACGACGATCCCCTTGATCACCATCAAACCGACCGTGAGCCCGAGAATCAGCAAGCCATCGCTGACAAACAGTTGCAGGTCGATCAGCATGCCGATGCTGACGAAAAACACCCCGAGCAAGATGTCGCGGAATGGCCGGATATCGGCTTCGATCTGATGCCGGTAATGACTCTCGCCGAGCAACATGCCGGCAAGAAACGCGCCGAGGGCAGGGGACAAGCCGAGCAAGTGCGTCAGCCACGCCGTCAGCAGTACGATCACCAGCGCCAACAGCACGAACAATTCCGCGGAGCGCGAAGCCGCCACTTCATGAAACAGCCGTGGCAGCAACCAGCGACTGGCGAGCAGCAGACCGACAAACAGCACCACGGTTTTCGCCAGCGTCAGGGGCAGGGCCCAGTACCAGGCCTGTGCGCTGCTGCCGGCGAACACCGGCACCAGCGTCAGCAGCAAAACCGCCACCACGTCCTGAAACAGCAACACGCCGATCGCGTTCTGGCCGTGGCTGCTGAACACTTCGCCGAGACTGCCGAGTTCCTTGGTAACAATCGCCGTGGACGACAACGACAGCCCGGCGCCGAGCAACAAAGCGGGCGTCACCGGCATGCCCAGCAAAATCAGGATCAGCCCCAGTAGCGCGGTGCTGATCAGCACCTGCTGACTGCCCAGCCGGAATACCACTTGGCGCAACGCAATCATCTTCGACAGAGAAAATTCCAGCCCGAGCGAAAACAGCAGGAACACCACGCCCAATTCAGCCACGTCCGGCAGATGCTCACTCTCGTTGACCCAGTCGAACGCACTCGGCCCGACCAGCAAACCCACGAATAGGTAACCCAGCACCGGCGGCAATCGCAGACGGCGGAACAGGGCAATCACCACGAGGGACGAGGCGAGGATGATCAACAGGTTGGCAAACACTAGACACTCCGATGTCAGGCTCTGGCTGTTCAAGCGTAGAGGCAAAAAGAGCGGGAGGATCACGTAATTGCGATTTCTGCGGACTGATTTGCATCAGGGTTTTGCGCGCAAGCGACGTAGGAGAGACTCAAGCCTTTGGGCGGCGGTGGGTCGACGGGTTTTTCGCTGCGGCCTAGAATAGGCGCACTCTTTTTGTGGTCGAGCCCATCATGCCTCCTGAATGTCAGCTGTTCGGCACCCTTGGATGCCATCTGTGCGAATTGGCCGAAGCCGAGCTGATGCCTTTTGTCGAGCACGGTTTGCTGGTTGAACTGGTCGACATTGCTGACGACGAGTCGTGGTTCGAGGCTTACAGTCTGCGCATTCCAGTGCTGCGCCGCGTCGACACCGGCGCGGAATTGGGCTGGCCGTTCAACGCTGATCAGGTTGTGGCGTTCCTCCAATAGTCGGTTTTCTGCATCCTCCCCGCCGGTCGCGACCGCGCATCCATTCCTTGGCAGTTTGCCAAATATTCGGTTACTGTATGTTCATACAGTAATTGGGTTGGCCTGCTGCATTCTGTGTTTTTTGCAGGGTGTGAGCAGGTGAGCCGGACGTCAGAGGGATGCACCGTGGTCAATGTCGAACAGTTGAAGAACAGCGTGAACCGGATGTCGGTTGACGTGGTGCGCGAGGCCGTCGCCGAATTGCGCCTCGACGGCTTGGTCACGGAAGGCAAGACGCCCTTCAATAAAGTCCATTTCAATACGTGCTTTGCCGAGATCGAGGCGCTGTTTCAGCGTGCCGGTTATCACAAGCAACTCGACGTAGTCGGTTATCAGGGCTTGCTCTACGCCTTGTATGACCCGGGTCGCTGGGAGGCGGTCGAGGTGTTGCGCTGGCTCAAGGAGTTCACTGAGGCGGCGGCGCTCAAGTCGATTCCGGCGTGAGGATTCTGCGCTAGGTTCGTTTCCCTCAGTGTTGGATAATGCCGGCCTGCACTGAGGGTTAGAATTTTCGTATGTCCACATCTCCATTTTCCGCTGCACACAATCAGGCCAGCACCCTGTATCTGCCACCGGGTTCCTGGTCGACGGTGCTTGATTGTTTGTGCGAGCACTTCCGGGCCATTGGCCGCGAACAGTGGCTGGATCGTATCGCCCGTGGCCGAGTGCTGGACGGTAATGGTCAACCGATCTCGGTGGATCTGCCGTACAAGGAAGGTCTGCGCATTCACTACTTCCGTGAAGTGCCGGACGAGAAACCGATCCCGGTGGTCGAGTCGATTCTTTATGCCGACGAGCATCTGGTGGTGGCGGACAAACCGCATTTCCTGCCAGTGACCCCGGCTGGCGAGTACGTCGAACAGACGTTGCTGCGACGCTTGATTCGGCGTCTGGACAATCCCCATCTGGTGCCGTTGCACCGCATCGACCGGCACACCGCCGGGCTGGTGATCTTTTCGGCCAATCCGCAAACCCGTTCGGCGTATCAGTCACTGTTCCCGACCCGGCAGATCGACAAGCGCTACGAGGCGATCGCGCCTGCACTGCCTGAACTGAACTTCCCCTTGGTACACAAGAGTCGTCTGGTCGATGGCGAACCGTTTTTCCGCATGCAGGAAGGGCCGGGCGTCAGCAACACGGAAACGGCGGTCGAAGTTCGCGAGAAGAATGGCGATCTGTGGCGCTATGGCCTGTACCCGGTCACCGGCAAAAAACATCAACTGCGTGTGCACATGACCGCATTGGGCGCGAGCATTTGCAACGACCCGTTTTACCCGGACGTGTTGAAGGACGTCGAGGATGATTACGCCAATCCGCTGAAACTGTTGGCGCAGGGCCTGCGCTTCATTGATCCAGTCACTGGGGAGGCGCGTGAATTCGAGAGCCGTATCACCTTGCAGTGGTGACAGCGCTTATAGCTGCTGATTCTTGACACTGTACGGTCACGTTATCTAGCATGTGTTTATGCGCCGATTTAAACAGCTACTTGCGGGGCGCCAGGTGACTTAAACAGTTGCCGTCAGAAGCCGGAACAGGGCTTCGAAATACCGCTAAAGCGCTGGTTCGGTGTTGCCTCTCACCTGCCATGCAGACTTTTGAGGCAGAGACACGACCAATGAATGCACTACGCCCTCCTGCACGTCCCGCGCCGATCACCGCGCATATCACTCAACGCAACCCGAAAATCCTGCTTGGCGGCAAACATCAGCCGACGCTGTTGCGTTATCTCGATGGTTGGCCACGCCGCAGCGGCGGCCCTGCCGCATTCCTGATCCAGTTTGTTGAAGACGGCGAGTCGCTGGCGCGGTTTACCAGTGACAGTTTTGATCTGGCAGTGATTCAGGCGCCAAGCGCGGAAGACGCGCCGGAAATGATCAAGCAACTGACCCGCGTTGCGCGGCAAGGCCTGATCACCCGCCGCTGACTTTTCAGAGATATTCGATCGCCACGATGTAAACGAACTGTTCTCCGGTCGGCGTTTGCACGCGCACCTCAGCGTCCAGCGCCTTGCCGATCAAGGCGCGGGCCAGTGGCGAATCGATGCTGATCAAACCGAGTTTGAGATCCAGTTCATCGGGGCCGACGATGCGGTAACGCGATTGCTTGCCGTCTTCGTCCTCGATCGTGACCCACGCACCGAAGTAAACCTTGTTCGGGTCGCTGGGTTTTTCGCTGACCACCTTGAGTGCTTCCAGACGTTTGGTCAGAAAGCGCACGCGGCTGTCGATCTCGCGCAGCATCTTCTTGCCGTAGGTGTATTCGGCGTTTTCAGAGCGATCACCTTGCGCCGCAGCCTCGCTGACCGACTGCGTCACCTGCGGGCGACGCACATGCCACAGCTCATGAAATTCGGCACGCATCCGCGCTTCACCTTCGGGGGTGATCAGCGCGGTGCCAGCGGGGCGGGGAGGGCGGTAACGACTCATGGCAACTTCTTGTGGTTAAGTCCGCTGGAGTCTATCAACCCTCGCGCAACACTGTCAGCGGACTTGCGTTGAGCGCCCGGCGCGTACCGAATACACCGGCGCCACCGATCAGCGCCGCGCCTATCAATGGCAGTACCAACAACCATGGGTGCGGATGCCATGGCAGGTCGAAGGCGTAGCGATAGAGCACCAGACTCACCACTTCCGAACCGATGGCCGCGAGCAAACCGCTGACCGCGCCGAGCAAACCGAACTCGATGCGCCGCGCCTTGATCAGCAATTGCCGTTCCGCGCCCAGCGCACGCAACAACGCGCCTTGGCGAATACGTTCATCCAGCGTCGCTTGCAGGCCGGAAAACAACACCGCCATTCCCGCCGCCAAAACAAACAACAATACATATTCCACGGCCAGGGTGACTTGGGCGAGGATGCTGCGCAGCTGCTCGAGCAGGGCTTCGACCTGCAGGATGGTCACCGCCGGGAAGGCGCGCGACAGCTCGACAATCTGCTGATCATGACCCGGTGCCAGATAGAAGCTGGTCAGGTAGGTCGCTGGCAGATCTTTCAAGGTGCCCGGCTGGAAGATCATGAAGAAGTTCGGCTGGAAGTTATCCCAGTTGATCTCGCGCAGGCTGGTGACCTTCGCTTCACGATTGACCCCGCCGACAGTGAACACCAGATGATCGCCAAGCTTCAGTTTCAGGCTCTCTGCGACTTTACCTTCGACCGACACACCGGGTACGTCGTCCGACGGTTGTCCGCTCCACCATGACCCTGCGGTGATTTTGTTACCGGTGGGCAAATCGGCAGCCCAAGTCAGGCTCAGGTCGCGTTGTATCGCACGATCCCCCGCCGAATCCTTGCTGACGATCTGCTGCACCGGATCGCCGTTGATGCTGATCAGTCGGCCCGGCACTACCGGATAAAGCGGCGAAGCTTGGGCCGACACGTTGATCAGGTGATCGCTGAACGCCTGTTTATCGGCGGGCAGAATGTTCAGGGCAAAGTAGTTAGGGGCATTTTTCGGCAACTGGTTTTGCCAAGTGTCGAGCAGTTCGCCACGCAGTAGCGCGATCAACGCCATCGACAACAGGATCAAACCGAAGGCCAGCGATTGACCGGCGGCGGCCAAGGGATGACGCAGCAACTGGCCCAGACCCAAGCGCCACGGCAACGAAGCGCGGGCGAGCATGCGGCGCAGACTTTTCAGCAGTAAGAGCAGCAAACCTCCAAGCACCAGCGCGGCGACCACGCCGCCGCCGAGCAAGGCAAATGTCAGCAGCAGATCCAGACTCAAGCGCCACATGATCAGACCGAGCGCGCCGAGTGCCACGCCATAAACCATCCAAGTGCTCGACGGAATCGGCAGCATGTCGCGACGCAGAACTCGCAGCGGCGGTACGCGACCCAGTGCCGCGAGCGGCGGCAGGGCGAAACCGGCCAAGGCTACGAGCCCGGTGCCGATCCCGGCAATCGCCGGAAACAATCCGCCCGCAGGTACATCGCTCGGCAACAAATCATGCAATAACGCGAACAAGCCCAACTGCGCCAGCCAACCGAGCAGCGCACCGCTGAGGGCAGCGAGCAAGCCAAGTACGGTCAGTTGAATACTGAACAGCAGCATGGTTTCCCGGCGCGACAGTCCGAGGCAGCGCAGTAACGCGCTGGCATCGAAACGGCGACTGGCAAAACGGTTCGCCGACAATGCCACTGCAACGCCGGCCAACAGCACTGCGACCAGGCTGGCCATGTTCAGATAACGTTCGGCCTTGCCCAGCGCGCCACCAATTTGCCGGTTACCGTCGCGGGCATCCTGAATGCGCTGATTGGCCGCAAGGCCCGGTTTGATCAGTTGCCTATAGGTTTCCAGCGCCTGCGGCTCACCGCGCCACAGTTCGCGATAACTCACCCGGCTGCCCGGTTGCACCACGCCGGTGGCGGCGAGGTCGTCGAGGTTGATCAGTACCCGTGGGGTCAGGCTATAAAAGTTGCCGGCGCGATCCGGTTCGTAAGTCAGGATGCGTGTCAGCTTCAGAGTTTTCATGCCGACGTCGATGCTGTCGCCGATCTTCAGATCCAGCGCGGTCAGCAAGCGTGCTTCGACCCAGGCTTCGCCGGGTTGCGGTTCGCCGCCGATGTCTTCAGGGGCGAAGGGTGCCGGTGCACTTTTCAGTTCACCGCGTAATGGATAGGCGCGATCGACGGCTTTGATGCTCGACAACTGAATGCCGTTGTCGGTGGCGATGACGCTGGAGAACTCCACGACTTGCGCATGATTCAGGCGCAACTCGGTGCCGCTTTTGATTTGCTCCTCGCGGGCCGGTGAGCTGCCTTCAAGCACCAGATCGGCGCCGAGAAACTCGGTGGCGCGCAACATCATCGCGCCGTTCAAACGTGCGCCGAAGTAGCCGATGGCGGTACTGGCCGCCACGGCCACCACCAATGCAAAGAACAACACGCGCAATTCGCCGGCGCGGGCATCGCGCAGCAATTGGCGAATGGCGAGACTGAACAGACGCAACAGCGGCAAACGTGCCATCAAGGCTCCAGAGGGGCGACCAAGAGCCCGGCTTCAAGACGGATCAGGCGCCGGCAGCGATGGGCCAGGCGTTCGTCGTGGGTCACCAGCACCAGGGTGGTGCCGCGTTCCTTGTTCAATTCGAAGAGCAAGTCGCTGATGCGCTCGCCGGTGTGGCTGTCGAGGTTGCCGGTGGGTTCGTCGGCGAACAGCACATCAGGCTCGGCGGCAAACGCTCGGGCAATCGCTACACGCTGCTGCTCGCCACCGGAGAGCTGGCGCGGCGAGTGAGTCAGGCGCTGACCGAGGCCGACGCGCTGGAGCAATTCGGTCGCACGCTCACGCGCGTCTTTGCGGCCATCAAGCTCCAGCGGCAGCATGACGTTTTCCAGCGCATTGAGGCTGTCGAGCAATTGAAACGATTGAAAGACGAAACCGACGTGCTCGGCGCGAATGCGTGCGCGCTGGTCTTCATCGAGATTGCTCAGGCTTTGCCCGGCGAGGATGACTTCGCCGCTGCTCGGCAGGTCGAGGCCGGCGAGCAGGCCGAGGAGGGTGGATTTGCCGGAACCGGACGCGCCAACGATGGCCAGGCTGTCGCCCTTGTTCAGTTCCAGGCTGAGTTCGTGCAGGATAGTCAGTTCACCTTCCGCGCTGGGAACCACTTTGCTGAGGTTCTTCGCGGTGAGAATGCTTGAGCCCATGGAGAATCCGATGCGTGTGTGGTTTTTGAGTGCTGGCCTGGCCGTTATGTGCATGGCCCAGAACGCAGCGGCGGGTACTGTCCTGATCGTTGGCGATAGTATCAGCGCCGGTTTCGGGCTGGATACCCGCTTGGGGTGGGTGTCGTTGCTCGAACAACGGCTCAAACAGGAGGGTTTCGACGATAAAGTCGTCAATGCCTCGATCAGCGGTGACACCAGTGCCGGAGGCCAGGCGCGCCTGCCGGCGCTGCTTGCAGAGCATAAGCCGGAACTGGTGATCCTCGAACTGGGCGGCAATGATGGCTTGCGCGGAATGCCGCCAACTCAATTGCAACAAAATCTTGCCTCGATGATCGACAGCTCGCGCCAGAGCGGCGCCAAGGTGTTGTTGCTCGGCATGCAGCTGCCACCCAACTACGGCAAGCGGTACACCGATGCTTTTGCCGAGGTCTACGGCAAACTCGCCGACGATAAAAAGATCCCGCTGGTGCCGTTTTTCCTCGACGGCGTCGGCGGTCATCCGGACTTGATGCAGGCCGATGGATTACACCCGGCGGTCGGGGCTCAGGGCAAGTTGCTGGAAAATGTCTGGCCGACGCTAAAACCGCTGTTATGAGGCTTTTCTAAGGGCAGGCTTTCGGCTAATGTGGCGCCCCCTTATTCGGAGCCCCAGATGTCGCGTTCTGCCTGGTCCCTGTTTGCCTACCAACTGATCGAGCCTGACGAGCAGCTGGATCTGTTCGCCTGCCAGGAAGTGCGGGTGCATTTGGTGACGCGTCAGCTCGAACTCGGTGGCTCGGCTGATCGAACCCTGTGTGGCAGCCTGCTGCCGGCGCAACCGCGCTGGTCGAGCGTGGATCGCCGGGTGTTTCAGGATCAGCGCCTGTGCTCGCTGTGCCGGGCGATTCTGGAGTCGCAGAAGCGTGGCACGTCGCCGATCTGGCCGGAGCTGCGTTTCGAGCTTTAAGGTCAAAAGATCGCAGCCTGCGGCAGCTCCTACATGAAGAGTTTCGCCAGCCTATCGGGCTGTCTCCCCGAATACTCTAGGTGCGGTGTACAATCGCGCTCTTATACCCTTGTTGATCATGCGAAGGATTTTCCGGATGTTGCCGCGCTTGCCTGCCGTCACCCGCTGCCTGTCACTTGCCGCCCTGTGTGTGGCCGGTCCCGTTGCTGCATTGGAGTTTCCCCTGCCACCACCCGGTGAAGACATCATCGGTCAGGTGCAGGTGATCAAAGCCAAGTACGAAGATACCTTCGCCGATCTGGGCACGACCTACGATCTGGGCTATTCGGAAATGGTCGCGGCCAACCCGGGCGTCGATGCCTGGTTGCCGGGCGCCGGCACTGAAATCGTCTTGCCGACCCGTTTCATCCTGCCGCCGGGCCCGCGCGAAGGCATCGTGATCAACCTCGCCGAGTACCGCCTCTACTACTTCCCGAAGGGCAAGAACGTGGTTTACACGTTCCCGTTGGGGATTGGCCGTGAGGGTTGGGGTTCGCCGATCGCGCACACCACCATCACCGCCAAGACGCCGAACCCGACCTGGACGCCGCCAGCGTCGATCAAGGCTGAGCACGCCGCTGATGGCGATCCGCTGCCGAACGTCGTGCCGGCCGGCCCGGACAACCCGTTGGGGCCGTTCAAGTTCAACCTCGGCACGCCGGGTTACCTGATCCACGGTTCGAACAAGAAGTTCGGCATTGGCATGCGCACCAGCCACGGCTGCTTCCGTATGTTCAACAACAACGTGCTGGAAATGGCTAGCATGGTGCCGGTCGGCACGTCGGTGCGCATCCTCAACGATGCCTACAAGTTCGGCACCAGCGGCGGCAAGGTTTACCTGGAAGCGCACACGCCGATCGACGACAAGGGCAACCCGTCGGTGGTCGACAAGCACACGGCGGTCATCAATGCGATGCTCAAGCGTGAAGACGTCACCAGTAATCTGCGCGTGAACTGGGATGTAGTGCGCGATGTGGTCGCGGCTGAAGATGGTCTGCCAACGGAAATCGGCACACCGAATACTTCGACGCCGATTGTTTCGAGCACACCGATCGATATGCAGCAGTAAGCTAGCGATCAAGAACCCGTCGATGCCTTAAGCTTCGGCGGGTTTTTTATTGCCCGGACAAAAGCATCAGGCACAAAAAAGCCGATCCAGACATCGGATCGGCTTGATAACAATCCCGAAGGACTATTACTTGCGGCTAGCTTTGTCCAGCATGCGCAGAGCACGCTCGTTAGCTTCGTCAGCAGTCTGTTGTGCTTTTTGAGCAGCAGCCAGAGCTTCATCAGCTTTACGGTAAGCTTCGTCTGCACGAGCCTGGGAGCGAGCAGCTGCGTCTTCAGTAGCGGTCAGACGTGCTTCGGTTTCTTTCGATGCGCTGCTGCAACCGGTAGCCAGAACTGCGGCCAGAGCCAGAGCAGAGAATTTCAGAACGTTGTTCATCGTGTTCCCCTTCAAGGACTTTCAATTAAGTGACTGTCTCCTCCGATTGAGGAAATAGCCGGCGTACATACTACCCATTACTTGTAGTAAGTAAACTGACGTAGCGCAAGATGCAAAAAAAATTGTAGGCGTTGATTCTTTTTCGAGCAACTTTTAACTGCACTGTTTAAAAAATAAACAGCTGCAAGCCCCGTGCAGAGCGAGTTAATGTGAAAAAGTTCCCGCTGTGGTGGTTGTTTTTGCGGTCTTGGCTAAAGTCTGTCTATATCAATTCGTCCATACTTTCATTGCGATTTTGCGTGGTGCATCACCTATCTTTATGTTTCTTGAGGTGACTTTAAAAAAGGCTGCACGTCTTAAGTCTCAACATCCGGCAATGTTCAGGTGAGCGGCCCGGGAAGATCTCCTCCCACGCCACCCCTGCGTCCATCGGAGCAACCCCCGTCAACTGGCTTGATGACGAGCGCACCTTGAGCATTTTTGCCAATGGTGCCTACTATTTATCAGGTGCTCGGTTGCGCGAGATCGGTGTGGCTCTTCTCGGTGTCCAACAGGCACGGGGTGGCGTAGATGTTCCTTCGCCGGAAAAACATCGGTAAGGTAGGGGTCAGAATTCAAGACCCGCGAGGAGTAGTGATGAGCGAGGCGTTGTCCATCCACCATGACCAGGCTGGTCATCAGTTCGAGACCAATGTGGACGGTCATCGTGCCTATCTGACCTATATGGATCTGGGGAAACAGACCCTGGATATCTATCGCACGTTCGTGCCCAATGCCCTGCGTGGCCGAGGCATTGCCGCCGCGCTGACGGAAAGCGCGCTGCAGTACGCTGAAGAAATGGGCTACACGGTGATTCCGTCGTGCTCTTACGTCGAGCGCTATATGGAACGTCACCAGCGCCGCGCCGCGAAGATCTGAATCGCACACACAAAAACGCCGGGCATTGCCCGGCGTTTTTTTATGCCTGCGAAACGTCGATCAGTTGCGCTGACGTTTCGGCAGCACGTCCTTGAGCTTGGCGTGCATGCTGCGCAGGGTGGTCTCGGTGGCAGACCAGTCGATGCAGGCATCGGTGATCGACACGCCGTATTGCAGATCGGCGAGGTCTTTCGGAATCGCCTGGCAGCCCCAGTTCAGGTGACTCTCGACCATCAGGCCGATGATCGACTGGTTGCCTTCAAGAATCTGGTTGGCGACGTTTTCCATCACCAGCGGTTGCAGGGCCGGATCCTTGTTGGAGTTGGCGTGGCTGCAATCGACCATCACGTTCGGCTTGATCTTGGCTTTGTTCAGCGCCTGTTCGCACAGGGCAACGCTGACCGAATCGTAGTTCGGCTTGCCGTTACCACCGCGCAGCACCACGTGACCGTAGGCGTTGCCTTTGGTGGTGACGATCGACACGCCACCTTCCTGGTTGATACCAAGGAAGCGGTGCGGGCTGGAGACCGACTGCAAGGCGTTGATCGCAACCGTCAGGCCGCCGTCGGTGCCGTTCTTGAAGCCGACCGCCGAGGACAGGCCGGAAGCCATTTCACGGTGGGTCTGCGATTCGGTGGTGCGCGCGCCGATGGCCGACCAACTGATCAGATCCTGCAGATACTGCGGGGAGATCGGGTCGAGGGCTTCGGTGGCGGTCGGCAGGCCTTTTTCGGCCAGATCCAGCAGCAATTGACGACCGATGTGCAGGCCGTCCTGAATCTTGAACGAGTCGTCCAGGTACGGATCGTTGATCAGACCTTTCCAGCCGACGGTGGTGCGCGGCTTCTCGAAATACACGCGCATGACCAGATACAGGGTGTCGGAGACTTCTTCCGCCAGCACCTTCAGGCGATCGGCGTATTCGTGGGCAGCCTTGATGTCGTGGATCGAGCACGGGCCGATCACTACGAACAGACGGTGGTCGGTGCCATCAAGAATGTTGCGAATGACTTCGCGGCCCTTGGTGACGGTGCGCAGGGCAGCGTCGCTCAGAGGGATATCACGCTTGAGCTGATCGGGAGTGATCAGGGTCTCGTTAGAGGCGACGTTTAGGTCGTTGATCGGTAAATCAGCCATCGTTTACTCGTCAGGTCACGGGTGCCGGCCGCCAGCGATCCCCGCGCGGCGGAGCACAGCAGATTTAAGCGCGTCGGGGAGCGGAACCTTAGCGCGTAAAGCGCCTGCTCGACAATGGGCAAAAGGTGCTTTAGTCCAGCGCTGGCTGCGCAAAAGCCTTGCGCACGCTGTCATGGGAGAACTCATCGGCGTGTTGCTCGACCCATTGCAGGGCCACAGCCTGAATTTCCTGCAGATCATCGTGGGTTTCGTTCATGCGGCAGTAGCGCTCGATCTGACACACCTGCTCACCCATTCGTGCGCTGAACAGCGTCTGCTCATCGGTAAACGCGATGCCCACCAGATAACCTTTTTTACGCCGCAAACACCACGCCACGTAGCCCGGATAACAGATGTCGGTGTTGAGCGTCGGCATGCGCACTTGCAGCGCCGTGCCATGGCGCCAGGCACGGTGGTAATTGCAAGCGATGCCGCCGAGGCTGATAGTGTGCAGCTGTTGCCTGGAAATACATTCAGGCTTGAGCAAGGTTAATTCAACCGGCACCTCGTCCGGATGAGGAATGAAACGTCCCATGAGCACAGACTCCCTGTGTCGGCCATTTGACATTGTTTCCCCCAGTATAGTGGTCGAATCCGAACTGACCGATTTCGACGCCGACCAACGGCTGCTGGCGATGAGCGGCGTTTCCCTGGTGATTTTCACCAGTGTCGGCTGCGCGAGTTGCCGCTATGCCCGCGAAGTATTGCCGGGGATGGCGCTGGCGGCCGATCGCGTGTGCTGGATCGACGCCGGCGACAACGGTGGTTTGGTCGAGCGTTATCAGGTCTTTCATTTGCCGGCGCTATTTGTAGTGCGCGACGGCGAGTTCTTTGGGGCTGTGCACGCACGCCTGACCGCCGATGCACTCAACCAAGCATTGGCGCAGGCGCTGGGTCGAATTGCAGAGGAGTTGCCATGATGGCGGCAGTGAATAAGCCGGTGATCGGGATTATTGGTACCGGCGCAATCGGGGGATTTTACGGTGTGATGCTGGCGCGGGCCGGTTTCGATGTGCACTTTTTGTTGCGCAGCGAATTCTCGGCAGTCGCCGAGCGCGGTTTGCAGGTGAACAGCGCAGTGCATGGCCAGATGACGCTGAACCCGGCGCAAGCCTATTCGTCAGCCGAAGACATGCCCAAGTGTGACTGGCTGCTGGTGGGCGCAAAAACCACCAGCAACGCTGATCTGGCGCCGGCAATCATTCAAGCCGCCAAGCCGGATGCGAAAGTGCTGTTGCTGCAAAACGGTCTGGATGTCGAAGACAGTTTGCGTGCGCTGTTGCCTGATTCGCTGCATCTGCTCGGTGGTCTGTGCCTGATCTGCGTGCATCGCGAGGGGCCGGGTCTGGTGACGCATCAGGCGCTCGGCGCGGTCAACGTCGGTTATCACAGCGGCTCGGCGATTGATGATGTCGCGCGCATGGCGATCGTTGAGGAGGGCGCCGAACTGTTCCGTACCGCCGGTCTTGATTCGCAAGCGATGCCCAATCTGCACCAGGCGCGCTGGCAGAAACTGGTCTGGAATATCCCTTACAACGGTCTCTCGGTCTTGCTCGGCGCGGGCACCACGCCGTTGATGGCAGATGCCGACAGCCGCGCGCACATCCAGGCATTGATGGCCGAAGTGGTTGAGGGCGCCAAAGCCTGCGGCCACGACATGCCGCCCGGTTACGCCGGTTTCCTGTTCACGATGACCGAGAAAATGCCCGACTACTGGCCGAGCATGTACCACGATTTTTTACACAAGCGTCCGCTGGAACTCGAAGCGATCTACGCTCGACCATTGGCGGCAGCGAAAGCGGCAGGCTGTGACTTGCCGCGTATCGAAGCGCTGTACCGCAATTTAAGCTTTATCGACCGACGCAACGTTTAGATCGGTTTTTGTAAGGGGCGGGGGAACGCATGGCCAAGAACATCGATGACAAACTGGTGCTGGCGATTTCGTCGCGGGCCTTGTTCGACCTGAGCGAGAGCCACAAGGTGTATCTGTCGAGCGGCGTCGAAGCCTATCGGCAATATCAGATCGAACACGAAGACGAGATTCTCGCGCCCGGTGATGCCTTCCCGCTGGTGGAAAAACTCCTGACACTCAACAGTCGCCTCGGCCGCGCGCGGGTCGAGGTGATTCTGGTGTCGCGCAACAGCGCCGATACTGGCCTGCGCGTGTTCAACTCGATTCACCATTACGGGCTGGCGATTTCCCGCGCGGCGTTTGTCGGCGGGCGCAGTCCTTATCCGTACCTGAAAGCCTTTGGTTGTGATCTGTTTCTGTCAACCCATGCCGAAGATGTGCGTGCGGCGCTGGACGCTGGTTTTGCGGCAGCAACCATTCTGTCCGGTGGCGCCAGCCGTGCGGCCAGCGATGAACTGCGCATCGCCTTCGACGGTGATGCGGTGATTTTTTCCGACGAGTCGGAGCGTGTGTATCAGTCCGGCGGGCTGGAAGCGTTTCAGGCCAAGGAACGCGAATCGGCCCGCGAACCGTTGCGTGGCGGGCCGTTCAAAGGCTTTCTGGCTGCACTCAATTTGCTCCAGCGCGAATTCCCCGATGACGATTGCCCAATCCGCACGGCACTGGTTACCGCGCGCTCGGCACCGGCGCACGAGCGGGTCATTCGCACGTTGCGCGAGTGGGATATTCGTCTCGACGAATCGTTGTTCCTCGGCGGTCTGACCAAATCGGCGTTCCTCGAAGCGTTCGCCGCTGACGTGTTTTTCGACGATCAGGCCGGGCATTGCGAGGCGGCCCGCGAAGTGGTTGCCACGGGCCATGTCCCCCACGGCATCAGCAACGAACCGGCGGTCTAAAGCCCAAACGGTTCAAGACGTTGCGCCGCACGTCGTAGTCGCCAAGGCACTGCTAAGCTGAATCAAATCTCCGCCATGTTGGCTTGCGAGGAGGTCATATGATTCGTTCGATGCTGTATGCCACTGACCTCGGTCTGTACGCACCGTTGGTGATGCAGCATGCCCTGGCGTTGGCGCGAACATTCAATGCTGACCTGTACGTGGTGCACGCGGTGGAGCCGATGGGGCTGTTCGCCGAATCGGTGTTGCAGAGCTATCTCGATGAGCAGGCATTGAACGAATTTCATAGCCAAGGTCTGAAAACAGTCATCGCCAATATCGAGCAGCGGGTGCTGGAAAGCTTTCGTGAAGAATTGGGCGATGAAGGCGAACAAGACTTGCAGCGCATTCGCGCGGTGCGCGTGCTGCAGGGGGATCCGTCACAGGTGATTCTCGACCAGGTGCAGAAGCTCTCTGTCGACTTGCTGATCGTTGGCAGTCATAGCCATGGGGTGAGCGCGGAAACGCCGTTGGGGCGAACGGCGGCGCGGGTTCTGCAGTTATCGAAGGTGCCGGTTTATCTGGTGCCGCTGGTTGAGCGTCGGCGCAGTGAGGATCGCTGAAGCAGAATAATGGCACTTTGACAAAAAAGTTCTAGATTTATTCTTCAAACCATTAATATAGTTATATACCGTCGCTGATGCCCGTGGCGTCTACCTGCTTTGAGGGATACATATGAAGCTTCAACAATTGCGCTACATCTGGGAAGTGGCGCACCACGACCTCAACGTTTCCGCTACAGCCCAAAGCCTTTACACCTCGCAACCGGGCATCAGTAAACAAATCCGTCTGCTGGAAGACGAACTCGGCGTTGAGGTGTTTGCCCGCAGCGGCAAGCACCTGACCCGCGTCACCCCGGCCGGCGAGCGCATCATCACCACCGCCGGTGAGATTCTGCGCAAGGTCGAAAGCATAAAGCAGATCGCTCAGGAATTCTCCAACGAGAAGAAGGGCACCCTGTCGATCGCCACCACGCACACCCAGGCGCGTTATGCCTTGCCGCCGGTGATCAGCAATTTCATCAAGCAATACCCTGACGTTGCGCTGCACATGCACCAGGGTTCGCCGATGCAGATCGCTGAAATGGCCGCTGACGGCACCGTCGATTTCGCCATTGCCACCGAAGCGCTGGAACTGTTCGGCGATCTGGTGATGATGCCGTGCTACCGCTGGAACCGCTGCGTGGTCGTGCCGCAAGGTCACCCGCTGACGAAGCTGCCGAAGCTGACTTTGGAAGCACTGGCCGAATACCCGATCGTGACTTACGTGTTCGGCTTCACCGGCCGTTCGAAACTCGACGAAGCCTTCAGCCATCGCGGCCTGACGCCGAAAGTGGTGTTTACCGCTGCCGACGCCGACGTGATCAAAACCTACGTACGTCTGGGTCTGGGCGTGGGCATCGTCGCGAAAATGGCGGTCGACACCAAACTCGACAACGACCTGGTGGTGCTGGATGCCAGCGAGCTGTTCGAGTCGAGCATCACCAAGATCGGTTTCCGTCGCGGCACCTTCCTGCGTGGTTTCATGTGCGACTTCATCGAGAAGTTTGCGCCGCACCTGACCCGCGAAGTGATGGCCAAAGCCATTCAGTGCCACAACAAGCAGGAACTGGAAGAACTGTTCGACGGCGTCGAACTGCCGGTTCACTGATCCGTTGAATCAGAGCACCTCGGTGACAGCAAACTGTTGCCGGGTGCCCGCCACCAGAATCTCCACCTCATCACCTTCGCACTTGCCCAGCAGACTTTTGCCGAGCGGCGAGCGCGGCGTGATGACGGTAATCGGCTGACCGACCACGTCGACTTTCAGGCCTGCCGCATCCGGCGCCAGAAACAGCCATTGCTCGCGGCCCTTTTCGTCTTCCAGACCGAGTAGGGCGCCGACTTCGATGCCGCGATTTTCGTCGTAGGCACGTAGCGTCAGGTTCTGGCACAGCGCCAGTGACTGCCGAATTTCCTCGACCCGCTTCGCCTGACCCGCCGCCAGATACGACGCCTCCAGTCCCAGCGTGTCGTACTTGTTTTCGGCGATGTTCTCTTCGTGGGTCGCGGTTTCGTAGGCGGTTTGCGCCGCACGTTCGGCGATGTCGAGGTCGATGCGCAGCTTGTCGAGAATCAGTTGGTGGACAGTGTGCTTGTTCATGGTCAATCGCAGAATTGCAAAACGTTGGCGCGGGATTTTTCGCTTGGAGCCGTCTGATCTTGCTGCAGCCAGAACTGGCAGTTGGGGTTCGACTGATTGCGGCTGCTGTTGCGCGCCTGATCCAGACGAGCCTGCTGTTCATTTTTGCGCAGGTTTTCTTCGTACTGCTGGAACAGTTGGCTTTGCGGCGGAATGTCCGGCTGAACCGGAATCGCCGCAGGTGGTTTGGCGACTTGCTGAACGGCTTGAGCGACCGGCGCCAATTGTTCAGCGAACAGAAAACGGGAAAGCACCCAGCAAGTCAGCGCGATGGCGAGAAAGCCTAGCCACATGCCCAAGGCAATGCTGCCGGTCAGGCGCAACGCACTAAGCTGAACAGGCAAGGGGCGACGCGGGTTTGGGCGGTAGGGCATGGCTGCCTCCTGGCGGATGATTGCGGGCGAGCGGCGATTGTCGCACGAAGATTAATCGCCGTCGGCTCTTCTGCGCGAGGTGATTTATGCGGACAATTGCGGCTTTTGCCAACGGGAGTCTTGAATGTCGGAACTGAAACCCCGCTGGGATATTTTCTGCACCGTGGTCGACAACTATGGCGACATCGGCGTGACCTGGCGTCTGGCTCGGCAATTGGTCGCTGAGCATGCTTTGCCGGTGCGCTTGTGGGTCGATGATCTGCGTGCGTTTGAGCGTATCTGTCCCGAGATTGATATCAACGTCGCGCAGCAATTTCAGCAAGGCGTCGAGGTGCGGCACTGGCCGAGCGAGTGGCTGCACACCGAGGCGGCCGACGTGGTCATTGCTGCGTTTGCCTGTCAGCTGCCGAGTGATTACATGGACGCCATGGCCGAGCGCGAGAAGCCGCCACTGTGGATGAACCTTGACTATCTGAGCGCTGAAGACTGGGTGATCGGTTGCCACGGACTGCCGTCGGTCAAATACAAAACCGTGCAGAAGTTCTTCTTTTTTCCGGGATTCCAACAGGGGACAGGCGGTTTGCTGCGTGAGCATGGTTTGCTGGAGCGTCGTAGGCAATTTCAGCAGGATGCTCAGGCGCAGCGAACATTCCTGCAAGGTCTGGGGATTGATCGCGCCGAGGGTGCGCAACTGATCTCGCTGTTTGCTTACGAAAACGCAGGGCTGGCGAGTTGGCTTGATGTGTTGGCGGCGGACAGTCAGCCGACGCATCTGTTGGTGCCAGAAGGGCGCGTGCTGGGTGATGTCGCCCAGTGGCTGGACGTGGAAACGCTGAGTGTCGGCGCGATTCATGTGCGCCAGTCGTTGATCGTGCAAGTGCTGCCGTTCGTCCGACAGGATCAGTACGATCATCTGCTGTGGTGCTGCGATTTCAACGCAGTGCGTGGCGAAGATTCGTTCGTGCGTGCGCAATGGGCGGGGCGGCCGATGCTCTGGCACATCTATCAGCAGGACGAAGACATCCATCTGGACAAGCTCGACGCCTTCCTCGCGCTTTACACAAAAGGCTTGTCGCCGGCCGCTGCTGAGGCGATGAACGGTCTGTGGCGGGCGTGGAGTGCCGGTCAGCCGATCGGTGAACACTGGCTGGCAAGCCGCAAACACTGGCCAGAACTGCAGGGAAATGCGCAAAAATGGTGTCTGGAACAAGGCTTGCAGGCCGATCTTGCCGCAGCGCTGGTACAGTTTTACCTAAATTGGATATGATACGCGGCCTAGATTTTTGTAAATCCCATCCAAATTCGGATATTCGCAATGAAAACTGGTAAAGAACTGAAACCCGGTACCGTGATCCGTCTCGAAAACGATCCTTGGCTGGTTCAGAAAGCTGAATTCACCAAGTCGGGCCGTAACAGCGCGATCATGAAGACCAAGCTGAAAAACCTGCTGACCGGTTACAAGACCGAGATCGTTTACAGCGCTGACGACAAACTGGACGACGTAATCCTCGACCGCAAAGAAGCGACCCTGTCCTTCATCAGCGGCGACACCTACACGTTCATGGACACCACTGACTACACCATGTACGAGCTGAACGCTGAAGACATCGAAGCCGTTCTGCCTTTCGTTGAAGAAGGCATGACCGATGTTTGCGAAGCGATCTTCTTCGAAGAGCGTCTGGTTTCCGTAGAGCTGCCGACCACCATCGTGCGCGTAGTTGACTACACCGAAGGTTCGGCTCGTGGCGACACTTCCGGCAAAGTCATGAAGCCAGCCAAACTGGCTAACGGTACTGAGCTGCAAGTTGCTGACTTCATCGAAATCGGTGACAAGATCGAAATCGACACCCGCGAAGGCGGTTCCTACAAAGGCCGTGCTAAATAAGCACCGGTTTTTGCGGAAAGAAAAAGCCCGGCCATTGAGTCGGGCTTTTTTGTGCCTGAAAGAAAGAGCAAAAGATCGCAGCCTGCGGCAACTCCTACAGGGATTGGTGTAGGAGCTGCCGCAGGCTGCGATCTTTTGCTTTGTTTACACAGCGACGTGCAAGCGGACGTCGACATTGCCACGCGTGGCGTTGGAGTACGGGCAGACCTGGTGCGCGGCGTCGACCAGCGATTGCGCGTCGGCTTGTTCCAGGCCTGGCAGGCTGATGTGCAGATCGATGTCCAGACCAAAACCGCCGGGGATCTGACCAATGCCGACGTGGGCGGTGATCGACGCGTCATCCGGGATCTTGCGTTTGGTCTGGCTGGCGACAAATTTCAGTGCGCCGATGAAGCAGGCCGAGTAGCCGGCGGCAAACAGTTGCTCAGGGTTGGTCGCCGCGCCGCCAGCACCGCCCAGTTCTTTCGGGGTGGCGAGTTTGACGTCGAGGATGTTGTCGCTGGAGATCGCGCGACCATCACGGCCGCCAGTGGAGGTTGCGATTGCGGTGTAGAGAGTTTGCATGGTGAGAGCCTCGTAGGGTGTGATGTGTTGCGCTAATTGTTTGCGCGCTAAGTAAGTGCGAAGTGAATGTATCGCGCTAATATTTAGTGCGCAAGATAATTTTTCAAAAAATTATGCGCGTTATCAGAAAGGCATGATCTGAAAGGATTTTTTGAATCGAAGCAAAATTGTGTGGGAGCGGGCTTGCTCGCGAAGGCGTCGTGTCAGTCTACGAATTTGAATCTGACGCACCGCTTTCGCGAGCAAGCCCGCTCCCACAGGGGGGGGGGTAGGTGATGGTTTCAGGTGAGGCTGTTTTGCAGGTGGCTGCGCAGTGCTTGTAGCTCTTCTTGCAGGTTTTGCAGGCGTTCGATGGAGAAACCGCTGGCGCCGAGAATGCATTGCGGAACGGTTTGGGCGCTCTCTTTGAGCTCACGCCCCTTGGCGGTCAATTCGACAATCACAACGCGCTCATCCTCTCGGCTGCGCGTACGGCTCAACAACCCTTCAACCTCCAGCCGTTTAAGCAGTGGCGTCAGCGACCCCGGATCGGTGAGCAACTTTGTGCTGATTTCCCCGACCGTCAAACCGTCCTTTTCCCACAACACCATCATCGCCAGGTACTGCGGATAGGTCAGCCCCAGCGCTTGCAACATAGGTTTGTACACCTTGGTCATCATCAGCGAGGTGGAATGCAGGGCGAAGCAGGCCTGATTGTCGAGCAGCAGGTCGTCGCAGGTGTCGCGTTCGGAAGTCATGTCTACGCCTTGATCGTTGATGGTCATGAATCTAGCGCTCGAGTGTTTAATGCGCCAGATAATTTTCCATCGCTAGTGCCGGCCGATATCCCGTTGCAGCGCCAAATCCCACGGCGGTATCGGGCTGAAGCGCGTTTTCAGGTATTCCAGAAGCAAGCGACTGCGCGAGTGGGTTTGTTGCTCCATGCGCAGCGCATAGATGCCGGTGGTTTCCGGTTTCGGCAGACCGTCGGCGCAAAACAGTGGCAGTAATTCGCCGCGCAGCAAGTATTCACTGGCCAGCCACGTGGGCAGATGCGCAATGCCCAACCCGGCCAGCGCTCCGCACACCAAGGCTTCGGCATTGTTGGCGCTCATGCGGATCCGCGCCGGGCGATGCAATTGCATCTGCCCGTCCTGCTCGAAACGCCAGGCGAACGGCGGGGCGAGGCCTTCCCAGTCGAGGCCGTCATGTTCGCTCAATTGCGCTGGAGTGCTCGGCACGCCGCGGCGCTTGAGATAGTCAGGACTCGCACAAGCGATGCGCACCATGCTCGCCAGCGGCGTGGCGACCAACCGGGTATCCGCCAGTTGCCCGGCGCGCAGCACCAGATCGACCTTGCCGAGATTGGAGCCGCCCATGTCGACAAAACTGTCGATCAGGTGCAAATGCACATCGAGCCCCGGATATAGCACCAGAAAGTCGGCAATCACCGGCGCCAGATGCCTGCGCCCGAACGCCGCCGGTGCATCAACCCGAATCAAACCTTCCGGCGCGCTGCTCAAAGACACGGCTTCGGCGCGAGCCAGTTGCAGCTCAGCTACGATTCGACGTGCGCGTTCGGCGAACGCCAGCCCGGCCGGCGTGGCGAGCACCGCGTGAGTGCTGCGGACAAACAACTGGCTGCCCACGGCGCTTTCCAGGCTGTCGATCCGTCGCGCAATGGCTGATGGCGTCAACGGATGACGACGAGAGACGGCAGAAAAACTGCCGCTTTCCAGCACGTCCAGAAACAATCCGAGCTGGTCGGTGAGTTGATTGGGATTCATGGCGAACTCAATGCTTGTGCGAAATCAGCATAGCCATTGTGCGTTGCTGTGCGTTTCCCCGCCAGCCGCGACTGCGTAGGATGATTCGCCTGACGTAAGAGGAATTCGGCTGTGATGGAGTTTTTGTTGTACCTGTTATTCGGCGCCGCACTCGGCACCCTCGGTGGCATCTTCGGCATCGGTGGTGGTCTGATCGCGATTCCGCTGCTCGGTGTTTGGTTTGGCCTCGATCAACAGATCGCCCAAGGCACAGCGCTGGTGATGGTGGTGCCGAACGTGATGCTGGCGCTGTGGCGTTATCACCAGCGCAATCGCATTGAGTTGCGCCACGCGCTGCCGCTGGCGGTGATGGGTTTCTGCTTTGCCTGGATCGGCTCGATCTGGGCTGTCGGTATCGACGCGCAAACCATGCGCATCGGCTTCGTCGCTTTTCTGGTGGTGTTGTCGGTTTACAACCTGTTGAAGATGTTCGGTCGCCAACCTGCCGCGACGTCCGAGATGCGCTACTCATGGCCGTGGCTTGGTGTGCTCGGCGCGGCCTCGGGCACCATGGGCGGTTTGTTCGGGGTTGGCGGCGCGGTGGTGGCGACGCCAGTGTTGACCAGCCTGTTCGGCACCACTCAAGTGGTTGCCCAGGGCTTATCGCTGGCGCTGGCCTTGCCGAGCACCGGCGTGACGTTGGTGACGTACGCGGTGCATCAAGAAGTGGACTGGATGATCGGCCTGCCGCTGGCCATCGGTGGTCTGGCCAGCATCAGTTGGGGTGTAAAAGTTGCCCACGCGATGCCGGAAAAACTCCTGCGTGGGCTGTTCTGCGGTTTTCTGGTGCTGTGTGCGGTGATGCTCGCGTTTAAAGTTTGAAGCCTTCGACGATGTGCTCGGCCAGGCATTCGGTGATCGGCGATGGATTGTTCAGGTTGCGCACCAGCATGATGCTGGCCTCCGGCAACAACGGCAGGTCTTGGTCGGCACCAAGAATGCGCATGTCCGGGGTGATCAGGCTTTCCAGTTGCGCGGTGATCGCCAGACCCGCGCTCACCACCGCCATCAGCGCCGACAAACTGGTGCTGTTGTAGGCGATGCGGTAATCGCGGCCCATCGCGTCCAGCGCATTGCACGCCCACAAGCGGCAGAAACAATCACTGTTGAACATTGCCAGCGGCAGCGGCGTTTGTTCGTGGGCGCTGAAGTTCTGCGCCTCGGCCCAGACGAAACGCTCCTTGCGCAGCAGTTGGCCGATCTCGTTGCCCGGCTCGCGGGTGACGATCGACAAGTCCAGGTCGGTGCGCTGCAACAGTTGTTTGGTCGACTCGCAATGCACTTCGATCTGGATCAGCGGATAGAACTGGGCGAATCGCGACAGAATCCCCGGCAGAAAACGCATCACATAATCATCCGGCGTACCGATGCGCACGGTGCCGACCATGTGCGGCTCGCGCAGCGTGTTGAACACTTCACTGTGAAGTTTAAGAATGCGCCGCGCGTAACCGAGCAGCACCTGGCCCTCAGCCGTGAGGCGCACCTGACGTCCATCACGCTCGAACAACTGACGCTGTAACACGTCTTCTTCCAGACGCTTCATCTGCATGCTCACCGCCGATTGCGTGCGGTTGACCATTTCGCCGGCGCGGGTGAACCCGCCCTGATCGGCAATCGCGACGAAGGTACGCAGGACATCGGTATCGATACTGGGGTAGGCGGACAATTGATGAATCTCCGTGATGCATGCCATCAGAAACATTCGTTGGATTGATCTTAGCGCCAGGCAGAGACTTGAGCCATCCACAACGGAGGGCAACACGATGAAAGGTCAAAGAGAGTTTGCAGGCGAAGAAAAATTTAGCGGTCACATCGTTTCCGATCTGCTGCACAAGTTTAGCCGCTGGTACGATTTGCACCGTGAACGTGAGTTGCTCGCCAGTCTGAGCGACGAAGCGTTGAAGGACATCGGGGTCAGTCGTGCCGACGTCGAGCACGAAACCGTGCGGCCATTCTGGGACGACCCGATGCATAAATGATGAGGGCGCCGCTACACAAACCACTTTCAGGTGAGGTAGGTTGCGAGCAGACAAGGAGATGCTCATGCCCGCGACACTGTCCTTTTCCCTCAAACAGGCACGACGACTGGCGCTGGCTGCCCAAGGGTTCAACGGGCGCCAGCCGCCGACCGTCAAAGCCGCTCACGTCAACCGGCTGATCGAACGGCTGGGCTTGCTGCAAATCGACTCCGTCAACGCCGTGGTGCGCTCGCACTACCTGCCGCTGTTTTCCCGTCTCGGTACCTATTCTTCTGACTTGCTCGACCAGGCTGCCTGGAGTTCGGGGCGACGTCGCACGTTGTTTGAATATTGGGGCCATGAAGCATCGTTACTGCCGCTGTCGATGTATCCGTTGATGGCTTGGCGCATGCAGCGAGCGCGGCGCGGCGAGGATATTTATCAGCAACTGGCGAAGTTTGGTCGCGAGCAGCAGGACGTGGTGCGTCGCGTGTTGAGTTCGGTGCAAGAGCAGGGCGCGGTGGGCGCCGGCAGTCTGTCGACCCGCGAAGACAAGGCCGGGCCATGGTGGGACTGGAGCGCGGAAAAGCATGCGCTGGAGTGGTTGTTTGCCGCCGGTGAAGTGACGGTGGCGGGACGACGTGGTTTTGAGCGTTTGTATGATTTACCGGAGCGGGTGATTCCTTCTTCGATCTTGCAGCAGGCATTGCCGGATGAAGCCGAGGCGCAACGGGGATTGCTGTTGCATGCGGTGCAAGCGGTGGGTGTCGGCACTGAGAAAGACCTGCGTGATTACTTCCGCTTGAATCCGGCGGATGCGCGACCGCGACTGGCGGAACTGGTCGAGGCGGGGCAGTTGCAGATGTGCGAAGTGGCTGGTTGGCGGCAGATCGCTTACTGCCTGCCGGAGCCGAAAATCCCGCGCAAAGTGACGGCGAGTGCGCTGTTGTCGCCATTCGATTCGTTGATCTGGGAGCGCAGCAGGACGGAGCGATTGTTTGATTTCCGCTATCGACTGGAGATTTATACGCCGCAGGACAAGCGGGTCTACGGCTATTACGTGTTGCCGTTTTTGCACAATGAGCGGATTGCCGCGCGGGTGGATTTACGCGCTGAGCGAGCGGCGGGGCGGTTGGCGGTGCATGCGGTGCACGAGGAAGAGCCAGGGCTGGATGAGCAGGGGATGTTGGCGCTGGCGATGAATTTGCGGCGGATGGCGGATTGGCTGGGGCTGGAGCGGGTGCAGCTCAATTGTCAGCGCGAGAGTGCGCTGCGGTTGCGGGTGGCATTGGCCAAGATAGGCGTTGATTGAGCTGGCCCTTTCGCGAGCAAGCCCGCTCCCACATTTTGAAATGCATTCCAAATGTGGGAGCGGGCTTGCTCGCGAAGAGGCCCGTTCAAGCGATAAAGATCTCGAACCTTAGCGGCGAACCTGCTTGAGGGTTTCAGCAATCAAAAACGCCAACTCCAGCGACTGATCGGCATTCATCCGTGGATCACAGTGCGTGTGATAGCGATCCGACAAACCGTCTTCCGTAATCGGCCGCGCTCCACCGATGCACTCGGTGACGTTCTGCCCGGTCATCTCGATATGAATCCCGCCGGCATAAGTGCCTTCCGCTTCGTGCACCTGGAAGAATTGCTTCACCTCGCCAAGAATCTGCGCAAAGTCGCGGGTCTTGTAGCCGCTGCTGGCCTTGATGGTGTTGCCGTGCATCGGGTCGGAACTCCACAGCACCTGCTTGCCTTCACGCTGCACCGCGCGGATCAGCGCCGGCAGGTGATCGCCAACCTTGTTCGCGCCCATCCGTGCGATCAGGTTGAGGCGGCCGGGATCGTTGTCCGGGTTGAGCACGTCGATCAGGCGGATCAGATCATCCGGGTTCATGCTCGGGCCGACTTTCACGCCGATCGGGTTGTTCACGCCACGCAAGAATTCGACGTGAGCGCCGTCGAGCTGACGGGTGCGGTCGCCGATCCACAGCATGTGCGCCGAGCAATCGTAGTAATCGTTGGTCAGGCTGTCGCGGCGCACGAAGGCTTCTTCGTAGTTCAGCAGCAACGCTTCGTGGGCGGTGAAGAAACTGGTTTCGCGCAGTTGCGGGGAGCTGTCCATGCCACAGGCGCGCATGAACGCGAGGGTTTCATCGATGCGGTCGGCGAGGTGGCTGTACTTCTCCGCCAGCGCCGAGTTGGCGATGAAATCGAGGTTCCACTTGTGCACTTGGTGCAGGTCGGCAAAGCCACCCTGAGCGAAGGCGCGCAACAGGTTCAGCGTCGCGGTGGACTGGTGATAGGACTGCAGCAGACGCTCCGGATCCGGTACGCGGCTCTTCTCATCGAAACCGATGCCGTTGACGATGTCGCCGCGATAAGCCGGCAGCGTCACACCATCGATGGTCTCGTCGTTGGCCGAACGCGGCTTGGCGAACTGACCGGCCATGCGCCCGACCTTGACCACCGGGCAACCGGCGGCGAAGGTCATGACGATCGCCATTTGCAGCAACACTTTAAAGGTGTCGCGAATCTTTGCCGCAGAGAATTCGGCGAAGCTTTCTGCGCAATCGCCACCCTGGAGCAAGAACGCCCGGCCCTGAGTCACTTCAGCAAACTGTCGACGCAGCTCGCGTGCCTCGCCGGCAAACACCAGCGGCGGATAACTGGCCAGGGTTTGCTCGACCTGGCGCAGGTGCGCGGCGTCGGGGTATTGGGGTTGTTGCTGGATCGGCAGGGCGCGCCAGCTGTCAGGGCTCCACGGTTGGCTCATCACGGTCTCTAAGGTTCTACGCACGGACGGCCATGTTAGCAGCAATTAGTGCGTGACCTGCTCCCGCCCCTTCGCCGACAATCGCCGCTTTGCCACGGCGCCACAGCGGTGCCATCGCGTCACCGCGCCCGGTGACCATCAGGAGACGAAATGACTGAGGAGCGCGTCGAGCATCTGCTCGCCGAAGTACAGGATGAGTTCGGCGTGATTCGCGTGCTGGAAGTGGCCGATTACCGCTTTCTCGAATTCGGCGATGCGATCGAGCAGAGCTGCGTGTTCACCGCTGACCCGAGCTGGCTGGAGTACGACTACACCCGCGCGATGCTGATCGGCGCGTTGTGCCATGAGCAACCGGACAGCGCGCTGTTTCTCGGGTTGGGTGCGGGGACATTGACCCAGGCCTGCCTCAAGTTTCTGCCGCTGGAAGACGTTGAAGCCATCGAGTTGCGCCCGGACGTGCCGCGTCTGGCGATCGAATATCTTGGGCTGGATGATGACCCGCGTCTGTACATCCGTGTTGGCGATGCGCTGGAATTGCTGCCGACGGCGGAACCTGCGGATTTGATCTTCGTCGACCTCTACACCGACGTCGGGCCGGGTGTCGGGCACCTGGCCTGGGGGTTTCTCGGTGATTGCCAGAAGCGTTTGAATCCGGGCGGCTGGCTGGTGATCAATCAGTGGGCCACCGATGATGGCCAGCCGTTGGGCGCGGCGCTGTTGCGCGGGCTCTATCACCGGCATTACTGGGAGCTGCCGGTGAAGGAGGGCAATGTGATTTTGCTGGTGCCGGCGGATCTCGATCAGGAGCTGGACATGCAGGCGTTGACGGCGCGGGCCGAAGCACTGGCGCCACGGTTGGGGTATTCGTTGCAGTCGTTGATCAACGCGATTCGCCCGGCCACTTGATCCGAAACCCCTGTAGGAGCTGCCGAAGGCTGCGATCTTTTGATCTTGTTTTTCATAGGATCAAGATCAAAAGATCGCAGCCTTCGGCAGCTCCTACAGGGGTTAAATTCCTTTGAATATTCCAGGCCGCCGTTCCACTAAAGACCGCACGCCCTCCTTGGCATCCTCACTCGCCAACAACTTCTTCACCAGCGCCGGCAAGCCCTGCGTCGCCGCCGTCTCACCCTCATACCGCGCCTGCCGCGCTGACATCAACGTCGCCTGCACCCCCAATGGCGCCTGTCGCGCGATCCGCTCCGCCAATTCGATCGCCCGAGGCAACAAATCCTCACTGGCCATCACTTCCTGCACCAACCCCAAGCGCAACGCATCGTGCGCATCAAACTCATCGCCGGTCAGCAGCCAGCGCATCGCATTGCCCCAGCCGGCAATCTGTTGAAAACGCAAAGTCGCGCCACCAAAAGGAAAAATCCCACGCTGCACTTCCATTTGCGCGAAGCGGGTGTTGCTCGCGCAAAGATTGATATCCGCCGCCAACATCAGCTCGATCCCGATGGTCAGGCAATAACCCTGCGCCGCGACAATCACCGGTTTGCTCACCCGTGGCCCGACAAAAACACCCCACGGATCGCAACCGCCGGTCGGAACCTGCCAACCTTCGGCCAACGCTGAGCTGGCATTTACCAGATCCAGACCGGCGGTAAAGTGTTCGCCATGGCCGAACACCACCGCCACCCGCGCCTCGCTGTCGGCTTCGAATTCGCCATAGGCCAGGCTCAAGTCGTTGAGCAGGTCGAGGTCGAAAGCATTGCGCTTGGCCGCTCGATCCAGGCCGATCAGGTGGACGTGACCACGACGTTCTCGGCTGACGCGGCCGGCGCAGGGCTGATTCATCGGTAGATCCTCGGGCGGGAAGGGCGGGTGCAGCGACGGAATGCCGCACGTCGGTGAATCGTTTAAGCGTCATCGCCCGCAGGGCCGGGCCTTTGAAAAATAGACCTTGAAACGATTATCCGCAAAACCCCATTACACAGCGGTGACACACGCATTTTGCCGATAAAAAAAGCTCCCTTTTTGGGCAATTTCCGGTATAGTGCGCGCCGGCCTTTAACCGGGCCGCGTTTAGGTAGCGCAATTCCCCGAAGTCAGCTTCGGCTGCACGTCCGCACTGCGGGCTCTTCCCGGACGATTCTTTTTTTCATTCATTCGTTTTCGCAAATCCCCGCCGACAAAGCAGCCAGGGCGACTCTTGAGTCTCAACACGGCATGCGCAGCTTTGGAGCATGGGTCTTTGCGGATGCACTTAGAGGCAGACCCATGACCCAGGAAACCGGCGGCTTCGCCGCTTTTAATCTTAATCCGAACATTCTTGCAGCCGTCATCGCGACTGGCTACGAAGAACCTTCGGCTATTCAGCAGCAATCGATCCCGATCATCATGGCCGGTCAAGACATGATTGGTCAGGCGCAAACCGGTACGGGTAAAACCGCCGCATTCGCCCTGCCGATCCTGCACCGCATCGATCCTGCCAAGCGCGAGCCGCAAGCCCTGATCCTGGCGCCAACCCGTGAGTTGGCGCTGCAAGTAGCAACCGCTTTCGAAACCTACGCCAAGCAAATGCCAGGCGTTACTGTTGTGGCCGTTTACGGCGGCGCGCCGATGGGCCCGCAACTGAAAGCAATCCGTAATGGCGCACAGATCGTTGTCGCCACCCCGGGCCGTCTGTGCGACCACCTGCGTCGTGACGAAAAAGTCCTGTCGACCGTGAACCACCTGGTTCTCGACGAAGCGGACGAAATGCTCAAACTGGGTTTCATGGACGACCTCGAAGTTATCTTCAAGGCTCTGCCACCGACCCGTCAGACCGTACTGTTCTCGGCCACCTTGCCGCAGTCGATCCGCGCCATTGCCGAACGCCATCTGCGCGATCCGCAACACGTGAAGATCCAGACCAAGACCCAGACCGTTACCGCGATCGAACAGGCTCACCTGTTGGTTCACGCTGACCAGAAGACTTCGGCTGTTCTCAGCTTGCTGGAAGTGGAAGACTTCGACGCACTGATCATGTTCGTGCGCACCAAGCAAGCGACCCTGGATCTGGCCAGCGCCCTCGACGCCAAAGGCTACAAAGCCGCCGCGTTGAACGGTGACATCGCCCAGAACCAGCGTGAGCGCGTTATCGACTCGCTGAAAGATGGCCGTCTGGACATCGTTGTTGCGACCGACGTTGCTGCTCGTGGTCTGGACGTTCCGCGCATCACTCACGTGTTCAACGTAGACATGCCGTACGATCCAGAGTCCTACGTTCACCGTATCGGCCGTACTGGCCGTGCCGGTCGCGAAGGTCGTGCACTGCTGCTGGTGACTCCACGTGAGCGCCGCATGCTGCAAGTGATCGAGCGTGTAACCGGTCAGAAGGTTGCTGAAGTTCGCCTGCCGGACGCTCAAGCCGTTCTCGATGCGCGCATCAAGAAACTGACCAACAGCCTGTCGCCGCTGGTGGCTGACGCTGAATCGACTCACGGTGAGTTGCTCGATCGTCTGACCGCAGACATCGGCTGCACTCCGCGTGCTCTGGCTGCTGCGCTGCTGCGCAAAGCCACCAACGGTCAAGCGCTGAACCTGGCTGCAATCGAGAAGGAACGCCCACTGGTGCCGAACAACGCACCGCGTGGCGACCGTCCTGAGCGCACTGGCGATCGTCCTGATCGTGGTGACCGCGAGCGTCGCGCGCCAATGCCTTTGGGCGAAGGCCGTGCTCGTTGCCGTACCGCGCTGGGTGCGCGTGACGGTATCGCTGCGAAAAACCTGCTGGGCGCCATCCTCAACGAAGGCGGTCTGGCCCGTGAAGCGATCGGTCGCATCCAGGTGCGTGACAGCTTCAGCCTCGTCGAGCTGCCGGAAGATGGTCTGGACAAACTCCTGACCAAACTGAAGGACACTCGCGTTGCCGGTAAGCAGTTGAAGCTGCGTCGCTACCGCGAAGATTGATCCGCTCTTGGGGTGATTGATCGCACATAAAAAATCCCCGACTGGTTCGGGGATTTTTTTTTGCCTATTTTTTGCCCTTGTAGGAGTGAGCCTGCTCGCGATGGCATCAACCGAAGCGGTAAATATCCATCCCCAGCGCACCCATCGTGAATCCCTTGTGCGCCACACTAAACTCACCCCCCGCACCCCGCGCAAAATACAGCGGCAACAAATGCTCATCACTCGGATGGTTGCGCACCGCATTCGGCGCCTGCTGACGATAATCATGCAGCGCCGCCTCATCATCGGCTTCCAGCTTGTCGATCACCCAATCACGGAAATCCCGCGCCCATGGCTCAACGCTTTCCGGCCCGGCATGCCAGTCCAGTTCGCGCAGGTTGTGGGTGATGCTGCCAGAGCCGATCAACAGAATCCCTTGCTCGCGTAAACCGGCCAATGCTCGACCCACACGGGTCTGAAGCGCCGGGCCTGCCCGACTTGGCAGCGAAACCTGCACCACCGGAATATTCGCCTGCGGATACATCAGCGACAACGGCACCCACACGCCATGATCGAAAGGGCGCTGCGGGTCGAGACGTGCTGGCAGGTTGTTCGCCGTCAGCAACTGCGCCACTTCTCCAGCCAGTTGCGCATTGCCCGGCGCCGGGTATTGCACTTCAAACAGCGCACGGGGAAACCCGCCAAAGTCATGCCAGGTTTCCGGTTGCGGATTGCTGCTGACCAACAGTTCGTGGCTCTCCCAGTGTGCAGAGACGATCACGATGGCTTTCGGTGTCGGCAGTTCGGCGGCCAATCGCGCGAGGGCCGGGCCGCTGGCGCCTGGCTCCAATGCAAGCATCGGTGAGCCGTGTGAGATATACAGACTGGGAAACATGTGCGGGCTCCTGAACGGTAAGATGGCCCATCTTCAGTCAGTTCATTGATCTAAATCTAATATAAGTTTTAACGCTTTTTGATCGAATTTTTAGGGGGATGCATGCAGCCTGAGTTTTGGCACAAGAAGTGGGCTTCGAACCAGATCGGCTTTCATTTACCGCAAGTGAATCCTTATCTGCAACGGTTCTGGCCGGATCTGAATCTCGCGGCACAAGCGCGGGTGCTGGTGCCGTTGTGTGGGAAAAGTCTGGATTTGCTGTGGCTGGCCGGGCGCGGGCACCGGGTTCTCGGTATTGAACTGTCAGAGAAAGCCGTAGAAGACTTTTTCACCGAGCAACAACTGCAGCCACAGATCAGCGAGCACGGCGTCTTCAAGGTTTACCGCGCTGGCACAATCGAGTTGTGGTGCGGTGACGTTTTCGCGCTGAGCGCAGAGGACGTTGCCGATTGTTCCGCGCTGTACGACCGTGCAGCAGTGATCGCCTTGCCGGCGCCAATGCGCGAGCGTTACGCCGAGCATTTGCAGAATATTCTGTCGGCGGGTTTGAAGGGGCTGTTGATTACGCTGGATTACGATCAATCGCAAATTTCCGGGCCGCCGTTCTCCGTAGACGATGCTCAAGTGCGACACTTGTTCGGGGGCGCATGGCAGATGCAGGTGCTGGAATCGCAGGATGTGCTGAGTGACAGCGGCAAGTTTGTGCAGGCAGGTGCGACGCGGCTTGAGGAGCGGGTCTATCGGATAACCGCTCGGTAACTTTCTTGCGCGCATAAAAAATGCCCCGACGTATCGGGGCATTTTTTTAGCCGGGCAAACCGGCTGGGTCAGACGTCGCTTCGAAGAACCTTACAGTTCTTTAACGGTGCGAACCTGATCCTTGTTGATGCGAGTTTCTTTGCCGTCCAGTTGCTGGAACTCGTAGAAACCCGAATCATCATCGTATTTCGGCGTGTCGACGGCCTGGATTTCGCGACCGTCATTCAGCGTGATCACTGTAGGCGACGAGCAACCGGCGAGGGTGGCCAGGCCCAGTGCGAGCATGAGAGAGGCGATGGTCCGTTGAGTCATGGGTGTGTCTCCGAATGGGAATTCTTTTGGTTACTGAGCTTGAGACGTATACAAGGCGTGAGAGTTCCTTGAATAGTGTCAGTCTGACACAGTGTTATGCGCCTTTAACAGTTCGGGGGTGTTGAGGTTGGCCAGTCGCGGGTCATTGTCCGGGCATTCCAATGCAGTGGCGCCGAGGCTCCGCATCACCCGGCCGGGGCTGCGTTCACCGCTGTTCCAGGCGGTTTCGAAGGCTGGCAGCAGGCTCACGGGAATCACGCACAACAACGGTTCCCAGTGCTCGTCGTGCCACAACATTAAAGGTTTGTCAGGATTGTGATTGGCGGTTTCGCGCATGCTTTGCAGCAGTGCTTCGTCGATTCGCGGAACATCGCACGGCAACACCAGCAAGTGTGAATGGCGCGCCGCTTTCAAGCCTGCACGAATACCGGCGAGTGGCCCGGGGAAGTCACCCTCATCATCCACCACCAATTGATCGGCATAGGTTTCATAGCGTTCGCGATTACGGTTGCAGGAGATGATCAAATCGTCCGTCAGCGCTCGTACTTTGCGCTGCAGATGCGCAATCAGCGGTTCGCCGTGCCACTCGATCAAACCTTTGTCCTGACCGCCCATGCGCTGGCCGCGTCCGCCTGCCAGCAGCAGCACGGAACAAGGGGGCAATGGCGTATTTGCGGTCATTTTGGCTCTCCGTAGGGGCGGCGTAAAAAGGGGGCGCTGTGATATAACACCGGGCTGTTTCTCCTACAACTGGACGAGCCTATGAAAGCCAAGGCTGATGTACCTTTCGCACCGCTCAATATTGCCGTGCTGACTGTCAGCGATACCCGAACACTGGAAACCGACACCTCAGGTCAGGTCTTTGTCGATCGCCTGTTGGCGGCCGGCCACAACCTGGCCGAGCGGGTTCTGCTCAAAGATGATCTGTATAAAATTCGTGCGCAAGTCGCCAACTGGATCGCCGACGATGTTGTGCAGGTCGTGTTGATCACTGGCGGCACCGGCTTCACCGGCCGTGACAGTACGCCGGAAGCGGTGGCCTGCCTGCTCGACAAACAGGTCGATGGCTTTGGCGAATTGTTCCGCCAGATCTCGGTGGCCGATATCGGCACCTCCACCGTTCAATCCCGCGCACTGGCCGGTCTGGCCAATGGCACGCTGGTGTGCTGCCTGCCGGGTTCGACCAATGCGGTACGCACCGGTTGGGACGGGATTCTCGCCGAGCAACTGGATTCCCGTCACCGCCCATGCAATTTCGTCCCGCATCTGAAACAGGCGGCGCCTTGTGAATCCCGTGGGTAAGCCGGGCAAGACCGGTGCGCTGATGCCTGTCGAAGTGGCATTGGCGCGGCTGCTGGAAATGGCCGAGGCCTCGCCAATCGTCGAGCGTGAGTATTTGCCGCTGGCTGAGGTTCAGGGGCGCGTGCTGGCCGAGGATCTGGTTTCGACGCTGGATCTGCCGCCGTGGCCGAACAGTGCGATGGACGGTTACGCGCTGAATCTGGCCGACTGGACGGGCGAGCCGTTGCCGGTCAGCCAGAAAATATTCGCCGGGCAAGCGCCTGAACCTTTGCAGCGTGGAACCTGTGCTCGAATCTTCACCGGCGCACCTGTGCCGGCCGGAGCCGATTGTGTCGAGATGCAGGAAAACGCCGAAGTCATGGCGGACGGCCGCGTAGGTTTTTCCGAAGCCATGAAAGTCGGGCAGAACATTCGTCCGCAGGGCCAGGAAACCACGGTGGGTGAACTCGTCCTGTCGGCCGGCACTCGCCTGGGGCCGATCGAGCAGGGCTTGTCCGCTTCATTGGGCCGCGCCGGCCTGAATGTCGTGCGCAAGGTGCGCGTAGCCGTGCTGTCGACCGGCGATGAACTGATTGAGCCCGGTCAGGCATTGGGGCCGGGGCAGATTTACAACAGTAACCGTGTGGTGCTGTGCAGCTGGTTGCAGCGGCTGGGCTGCGAAGTGATCGATGCCGGGATTCTTCCGGACAATCTGGCGACGACCCGAGAGCGTTTGGGCGAATTGCAGGATGTCGATCTGATTCTCTCCACTGGTGGTGTTTCGGTCGGTGAGGCGGATTTTCTCGGCATCGCATTGAGGGAAGAGGGCGAGCTCGCCTTGTGGAAGCTGGCGATCAAACCCGGGAAACCGCTGACCTTCGGCCATTTCCGTAACGTGCCGGTGATCGGGCTGCCGGGTAACCCTGCTTCGACGCTGGTGACCTTCGCCCTGTTGACCCGGCCGTATCTGTTGCGGCGCCAAGGCGTGCAAGACGTTGAACCACTCAAGTTCCGCGTGCCGGCAGGGTTCAACTGGCCAGTGGCTGGCAACCGTCGTGAGTACTTGCGCGGACGGCTGGAACAGGGCCGGGCGATCATCTATCGCAATCAAAGCTCCGGCGTTTTGCGCAGTGCAGCCTGGGCTGACGGTCTCGTCGAGGTGCTTGAGGGCCGGACGCTGGTTGAGGGCGACGAAGCTGTCTTCATTCCCCTGAGTGAGCTTCTGGGTTAACTGCCTCGGTATCCGCAGGTGCTGGCGCGTGTCGCCGGCACCTGCGGGCCCGCTCAGGCGTCAGTGAGCCATGAGCGAAATGATCTGGTCAAAACGACTGTTGGCTATCCATCCCAGCAAACCCATCACGACGGCTGTTGCGCCTGCCGCGTAGGCGAGGCGATGCTTGATGGTTCTGACATCGCCCCTGACTTCATCCATGTCCCTGCGGATGTATTTGAGGTGGGTTTCCAGCTCGGTGACGCGAGGTTCCATGTTCGTTTCTCCAGTGGGTTTGGCGCCGCTGTGGAAGTCAGTGGTGTGGCTGGTGCGACTTTGCGCGAGTGGAGCAACCGGGCTCACTGGCAGTCTGGCTTCTTGACTATGCATTGATGTTGACGCCTGCTGGAAATGGACGCGGGTCGCTAACGGTGTCAATGAAAGTATCGAAAGCCCTAGAGGTGTATCCACTCATTACATGCACATCCTTGTGTGTTTTCAGATTGAAGATTGATACCGCCGACGCACGATCTACCAATGGCTGGAGTTGGTCAATGCAGCCAATTCATCACATCTTGTAAGAAAAATCCCAGCCCTGTAGGACGCCTGCGCCGAGACGCCTGAATTAATTACGGTTCTTGCGGCTTTTTTCCGTGCGCCAGTGGTCAAGATGTCTCATACCGAATCCATTCACGGAGTGATTGCAATGAGTGAACGCAGGGCGCTGTTGATTCTGCATGGCAAGCAGGCACTCAACGAGGCGGTTCGTGCCGCCGTCGAAAGTAAACGCGAACAAGGCTGGGAGCTGGCCGTGCGCCTGACCTGGGAGGGCGGCGATGCCCAGCGTCTGGTCGAAGAGGCGCTGGCGGCTGGCTATAAACAGATTATCGCTGGTGGTGGCGATGGCACCTTGCGTGATATCGCCCAGGCGCTGGCGGCGCATCCGGGCGAAGCCAGCCTGGTGCTGTTGCCGCTGGGTACGGCGAACGATTTTTCCCGTGCGGCGGGCGTTCCGCTGGAGCCGGCAGAGGCTCTTGAGTTGCTCGATGTGCCTGCGCGCGACATCGATCTGGGCCAGGTTGGCGGGCAGATTTTCCTCAATATGGCCACGGGCGGTTTTGGTAGCCAGGTCACGGCCAATACTTCTGAAGACTTGAAGAAAGTACTCGGTGGCGCGGCCTACCTGTTCACCGGTCTGTCGCGCTTCAGTGAGCTGCATGCAGCCTATGGCGAGTTGCAGGGGCCGGATTTCCACTGGCGTGGCGAGCTGCTGGCGCTGGGCATCGGCAATGGCCGTCAGGCGGGCGGTGGGCACGTGCTGTGTCCGCAGGCACTGGCTGATGATGGTCTTTTGGATATCAGCATTCTGCCGGCGCCACAGGAGTTGGTGGGTACCTTGAAGAATCTGCTCACTGATGGCTTCGGCCTCGACAACATGTTCGTGCGGACACGTTTGCCGTGGGTCGAAATCAAGGTGTCTGAAGGGCTTTACATCAATCTGGATGGTGAGCCACTGGAAGGCGATAGCCTGCGCTTCGAAGCGCGCCCTGCGGCATTGCAGGTGCATTTGCCTGAGGACTCTCCGCTGTTGAGCGCTACAACGCCGATCAGTCGTCCAGACTGATGATCTGTTCGCGCACGGCGAACAGCACCAGGCCCGCCACATCGTAGATCTGCAGACGTTTCATGATCTGCGCGCGGTGGGTCTCGACGGTTTTGATGCTCAGGCCCAGGCCGTTGGCGATTTCCCGGGTCGACTTGCCGCGCACGATCAGTCGGAGGATTTCCAGTTGGCGTGCCGTCAGGTTGTGCGAATCGGAGGTGTCCGGCTGGCCTTTTTGATTGCGAACCAGAGCCTGGTTGATCACCGTGTGGGCGATTGCCGGACTTAGATAACGCTCGTTATTGCGCAGCGCGTCCAGTGCGTGTTCAAGCTCGGTGCCGGTCGTATCCTTGAGCAGATAACCGTAAGCGCCGGATTCCAGCGCCTGCATGATCAATGCGGGGTCGGTGTGCATCGACAGGATCAGCACCTTGCTTTGCGGGCGCACGCGTTTGAGTCGCTGCAACGCTTCGAGGCCGCCGGTTTCCTTCATGGAAATATCCAGCAAGACAATATCGGGGTTCAGCAGCTCGACCATTTCAAGTAACTGCGAGCCGTCATTGGCCTCGCCGATTACCGCGTAACCGGGAATATCCATAACCAGAGCGCGCACGCCGGCCCTGATCAGCGAGTGGTCATCCACTAGAAGTAAGTTACAAGTCAACGCATAACCTTATTCGTACTGGCCCGCTCGAGTGCGCGCGGCGCCCAGGGGAAAAGTGCTTCGATTTGAGTGCCTTTGCCCGGTTCGCTGATCACGCTCAGGGTGCCACCCAGTTGTTCGATCCGTTCGGCCATGCCGGCCATGCCACGTTGTCCTTCACGCCCCGGATTGACGGCCGGCGCGAAGCCCTGGCCATCATCGCTGATCAGCAGGGTCAAGCCCTTGGGCAAGCGCTGCACGCGAATCAGCAGGTTTTTCGCCTGGGCGTGACGCAGGATGTTGGTCACTGCCTCCTGCGCAATACGAAACGCAGCGACGGCCATTTCTTCCGGAATACCGTTCAAGCGCTGCTGGCAGTCGAGGCTCCAGTGCACGTCGGTGTTGGTCAATGTCTTGAGCAGGTGCGCGCGCAGGCTCGCTTCAAGGCCAAGGCTGGTCAGTTGCCGTGGGTTGAGGATGGCCGATACGTCGCGGACTTTGTTGAGGGTTTCTTCGAGGGTGTCGCAGAGAACGGTGCATTGCTCCTGCAATTCCTCCGGCATACGGCGTTTCAGCCAGTCGCTTTGCAATTTGGCGGCGGTCAGCAATTGGCCGATGTCATCGTGCAGCTCGCGGCTGAGGCGGTGGCGTTCGTTTTCCTGCACTTCCAGCAGGCGATCGGCGAGTTCCTGTGGCTGGAACTTGATCGATTTGCGTGACAGGCGATATTGCACCCAGACGCACGCCGTGGCTGCGATGTCGAGCAACAACAGACCCAAGCCCAACGGCTTGGAAAAACCGTAGGTCAGAAGGCTGCCCAGCGCAGCGGCGACACACAGGATGAGTGTGAACCGGCGGGCATTCTCCCGGGAGGGTGGCCATGTTGTGAGGGTCTTTATGCTGGCGTACATAACGGATGGAGCCAATGGATGTTCGCTGCGGGTAGACCGGTCGGTGGCTGACGGGTCTCTGTCTGGAAATGCTGTCAATTATGTGAATGATTTCAACTGGCTACAGTGAGCGGTAGTTAACCGCCAACTTCTCTGGACGCCGATCAATGAAATCACTTTGCCATTAATTTGAAAGCAACTTATGGGCGGCATAGTACCACTTAAGATACCGTTGGTCGCGCCTGCTCTATATGTCCAATGAGTCAGGAAAGACGCCATTATGGACGTATGTTCCATAATGGAAAAAAGTCGAAGTATGTTATTCGACAGATAAACAAATTGACTAAATCACGATTCTTAACACACAGGAAAACCCTGAGGCGGGCTGAAAATTATCCGTCGTGTCAGGTGGGTTTATTTAGTTCGATATGTCGCTGGCGGGTATGAACTATTCAATAACGACATTAAATGAGTAGTGCTCAAGCCTGACGCCAGATCAGGCCTGTCGCTCAGAGAACGACAGAGGTGGCAAACGTTTGCCCGGCAAAGGCATCTGGAACTGGCTTTGCCCGACATGAAAGGCGAACGCTTCGATTAATGAGGCCTGTTCGCTGCCATCAAGGCTCAGTTGCCCGGTCTTCACATCGACCAGCTCCAGTTGCCAGGCCATCAGCGTGAAGCAATCTTTCAAGGCGCTCAGCGCTTGTTCGTGCAGATCGACGTGATCCTGGGTCAGATTGAGCAGGCTGTAGATGTGCAGGGAAAACTCGGAAATCGCTTCCAGCGCCAGTGCCTCAGCTCTGCCGGCGAGCTTGAGCAGTGTGCCCTGCATGCACGCGATGGCATCCTTGTCATTGCTGATCAGTTGCAGATGGCTCAGGCATTCTTCCGACTTGGCCAGCAGCGTCTCAGCCTCGAGCAGAAATTCGGGGAAGCGTTGCGCCCAGTCTTTACGGTCGATTGGCATGCTTACCTCCACAGCGTCATGTCTGATGGGGGAGTGCCGTGTGTGGCGACGATCGTGAATCGTCGGCAGATCGCGCCCAGACGTGCCGCAGGTGCACAGGCTGAGGATTTCCAGGGGATGGGTTGCCACTGAGTTGCGATCGCACACAATAGCCTGACTCCGTTCATGCAATGAGAATGGCGTCACATTAATGGCTATTGGATATCGCGAATATCAGGTTGGGCCTGATTGATACTAGGGGAATCCCTTAGGCGCGGGAACCTACCGTGCAAACCGAGGTCGCGCCGCAAAGACTGTAGCAGATGAAAACAACCGAGCCAGTAAAGCATGATGTTAATGTGACATCAATGGCCGGTTGTGGCATTTTGATGGCTAATTTCGCAGCAATCAAGATTCGTCATTAACTGCCGATAAAGCCAGTTAGTGAATTCATCTGAACAAGCCCAGGAGTCATTGATGGCCGGCATTCTCGACACGGTAGACCAACGCACGCAACTGGTGGGTGAGAATCGCCTGGAAATTCTCATGTTTCGTCTGGCTGGACGCCAATTGTTTGCGATCAACGTGTTCAAGGTTCAGGAAGTCCTGCAACTGCCGAAGCTGACCCTGATGCCGCAGCGTCACCCGTTCGTGTGCGGTGTGGTCAACCTGCGCGGGCAGACGTTGCCAGTGATCGATCTGTCCCAGGCGATCGGCATGCGTCCGTTGGTGCCGGGCCCGAACAGCACCATCATCGTCACTGAATACAACCGCTCGGTGCAGGCCTTCCTCGTCGGCGGTGTGGATCGCATCGTCAACATGAACTGGGAAGCCATTTTGCCGCCACCGACCAGCGCTGGTCGTCAGCATTACCTGACGGCGATCAGCAAGGTCGATGATCAGTTGGTGGAAATCATCGACGTCGAGAAAGTTCTCGCCGAAATCGTCCCGTACAACGCCAAGGTCTCGCGGGAAAAGCTCGAAGACCCGGTGCTCGAACGTGCCCGTGGTCGCGAAGTGCTGCTGGTCGACGATTCCAACGTGGCGCTCTCGCAACTGCGTGACACCCTCGGCCAGTTGGGCGTGAAGATGCACATCGCCAGCGACGGTTTGAAAGCGCTGAACATGCTCAAGGCCTGGGCTGACACCGGCGTGAACATGACTGACAAGTTGCTGATGATCTTCACCGACGCGGAAATGCCGGAAATGGACGGTTACCGTCTGACCACCGAAATCCGCAACGACCCGCGTCTGCGTGGGCTGTACGTGGTACTGCACACGTCGCTGTCGGGCAGCTTCAACGATTCGATGGTGAAGAAGGTTGGCTGCGACAACTTCCTCTCGAAATTCCAGCCGGACAAACTGGTCGATGTGGTGCGCCAGCGCCTGATGCTCGACGAAGTCCCTGCCTGATCACACACCCTTTGTAGGAGTGAGCCTGCTCGCGATAGCGGTTTGTCAGCCCCAAATCATTATCTGACACACCGCTATCGCGAGCAGGCTCACTCCTACAGTTTGCTCTTTGATTCCCTGACCAAGCTCGTATAGGGTGGCGTTTTTATCCTCCAGGGAGCTGGCCATGCTGCGTCTGAGCGCGCTTTATCGTTACCCGTTGAAATCCGGCAAAGTCGATGTGCTGCAAAGCGTCGACCTCGACAAGCTGGGGCTCGATGGCGACCGACGCTGGATGCTCGTGGACGAAGCCAGCGGCCGCTTCCTGACCCAGCGTGCTGTAGCAAAAATGAGCCAGTTGTCGGCGCTGTGGAATGCGCAGGGCGGTCTGACCCTGAGCGCGGCGCAACAGTCTTCCATCGAAATCGCTTTGCCGGGCAGCGACGCCGAACTGCGCGGCGTGACTATCTGGCGTGACACTCTGCGCGTGCCGGATGCCGGTGATGAGGCGGCGCGTTGGGTCAGCGAGTTCATCGGCAAACCGACACGTCTGGTGCAAGTGCCGCTGGATCGTGCGCGCACCACGCCGTCAGGTGTCGGCAAGGATGATGATCAGGTCGCGTTCGCCGACGGGTTTCCGCTGCTGTTGATTGGCGAGGCGTCGCTGCAAGATCTGTCGCAACGGGTCGGGCGACCGCTGGAGATGCTGCGTTTTCGCCCGAATCTGGTGATCGAAGGCAGCGAAGCGTACGCCGAGGATGGCTGGAAACGCATCCGTATCGGCGACGTCGAGTTCCGCGTGGTCAAGCCGTGCGCGCGCTGCATCCTTACCACCATCGACCCGCAGACTGGCGAGCGCAGTGCCGATCGTGAACCGCTGGCCACCCTGCAGAAATACCGCGCCGAAGCCGATGGCGCGATGTTCGGTCAGAACCTGGTGAATGACAGCAACGGTCGTCTCGAGGTCGGAATGCCGGTGGAAATCCTCGAATAAGCCGCCCCTGAAACCAAAAATGCCCGAGTCCTTGGACCCGGGCATTTTTATTGGCGCTGTGAAAACCGACGAGTTAGCCGCGGTACTCGCACAGGTAAGCGGTATCAACCGCGACTTTCAGCTGGAATTTGCTGTTCGCCGGAACGTTGAACTGGCTGCCGGCGGCGAAGGTTTCCCAGTCGCTGCTGTCGGGCAGTTTGACGGTCAGTGCGCCGGAGACCACGTGCATGATTTCACGCTGGCTGGTGCCGAATTCGTATTCGCCCGGGGCCATGACGCCGATGGTCGCCGGACCTTCAGCGGTGCCAAAGGCGATCGACTTGACGGTGCCGTCGAAGTACTCGTTGACTTTAAACATGGGCGATTCCTCGAAAAGGGCTAAAAAATGGAGGCGGCCAGTATGCACAAGGCTTTGGGCGCCGTCACCTGCCCGGCGCCTGTCCAGCCAGTTCTCGAATTGACCCTAGAGTGGCAAAACCAGCGGCAACAATCGTGCGGTATTGCGCGCATCTTCCAGCGCCCGGTGTTGCTGACCGCTGAACTGCATGCCGGCCAGTTGCAGCGCACCGTTGAGGCCCAATGGCCGCTCCAGACGTCGGGCCTTGGCGAAGCGTTGCTTGAGGTTCATGTGCGGCACTCGACTCAGGCCGCTGTCGATCTGCAGGCGCTGCCATTCCTGGAGCAGTTGTTTGCGGTCGTAATCGCCCCAACTGGCCCAGCCTTCAAGACGTGATTGATGCTGCGCGAGCCAGCGTTCGAACGCCGGCCAGACCTCAGTCAGCGGTTGCGCCGTATCGATATTGGCCTGGGTGATGTGCGTCAGCTCGCGGCAGAACGGCGTCAGCAACGGCCGTCGAGTCGGTTTGACGAAGCGTTGGAAGTGATCCTGCTCGCGCCCGGCACGGTCGACCAGCGTCGCGCCGATCTCGATAATTTCCATCTCGGTGACCGGCCAGCCACCCTCATCGGTGGTGGCTTCCAGATCTATGACCAGCCAGTGGGGCATCGCAGGGTTCCTGATTTGTGCGTTCTGATTATTCAGAGCGTAGCCAAACCCTGCGTTTGCGCTCGGCTGACTACTCCACCTGCAACAGAACCTGACGATTTTTTACCTGATCGCCGACTTTGACCTGCACCCGCTTGAGCACGCCGTCGATGCCGGCCTTGAGCGGGTGCTCCATTTTCATTGCCTCCAGTACCACCAGCAGCTGACCTTTGCAGACCGGGCTGCCTTCGCTGACCAACACGTCGACGATGGCGCCGTCCATGGGCGCTTTCAAGGTGCCGGAACTGACGCTGGTCTGACTGCCGATCACCGCGTGAGTTCGATCCTCCAGGCGCAGGCTGCCGGGGTGAGTGAACAGCCAGAGTTGTTCGCCATCGAGACGACAGGCGTGGCGTTGGCGCACGCCGTCGATTTCCAGCGTTATCGAGTGGGCGTCTTGATCGATGAGTTTCAATGCCAGTGTGCGTTCGGCGACTTGCACTTTGAACGCACCTTGCGGCTCAGCGAGCAGTTGCAGCGTCCAGTTTTGCTCATCAAGACCGAGGCGAAAATGCAGCGGCACACTGGCGTTATTACGCCAACCGGACAGCGGCGCACGGTGACTGAGGGCGCTGGTTTGATAGAACAACACCGCAGCGATGGCCAAGTCTTCGGCACTCGGCGCGTAACTGTTCAGGCACGCGTGATCGCTGAAATGCTGCGCGATAAATGCCGTGCTGAACTCACCGCTGATGAACTGCGGATGTTGCAGCAGGCTGACCAGCAACCGCTGATTGCTTTGCACACCCAGCAACACTGTGTCCTGCACCGCGCGCAGGAGTTTGCGTCGAGCCTCTTCGCGAGTAGCGCCGTGGGCGATCAGTTTGCCGAGCATCGGGTCGTAGAACGGGCTGACCGATTGCCCTTCGCGCAGACCATGATCGATGCGCGCGCCGTGTTGCAGCGCTGGCTCCCACGCCTCTACACAACCGGTTTGCGGCAAGAAATCCTGCGCAGGGTCTTCGGCGTAAAGGCGCACTTCCATGGCATGACCATGGAGTTGCACCTGATCCTGAGTCAGCGGTAACGGCTGACCTTCGGCGACCCATAATTGCCAGGCGACCAGATCCAGCCCGGTGATCAGCTCTGTCACCGGATGCTCGACCTGCAAGCGAGTGTTCATTTCCAAAAAGTAGAACTGCCCGCGTGCATCGAGCAGGAATTCCACGGTGCCAGCGCCGACATAATTCACCGCGCGCCCAGCCTTGAGAGCCGCTTCACCCATGGCCTGACGCAACTCGGCGGTCATCACCGGGCAGGGCGCTTCTTCGATGACTTTCTGATGGCGGCGCTGCACCGAGCAATCGCGCTCGCCGAGGTAGATCAGGTTGCCGTGTTGATCGCCGAACAGTTGCACTTCGACATGGCGCGGCTCGATCAGCGCCTGTTCAAGAATCAATTCGTCGCTGCCAAAACCGTTCAACGCTTCCGAACGCGCGGTACGCAGTTGCGCCGGTAAATCAGAGCCATCGTGCAGCAGACGCATGCCGCGACCGCCGCCACCGGCGCTGGCCTTGATCATCAATGGATAGCCGATGCGCTCGGCCTCGCGCAGCAGGGTCGCGTCGTCCTGCTCGGCGCCCTGGTAACCGGCGATGCACGGCACACCGGCGTCGAGCATGGCGATTTTCGAGCGGCGTTTGCTGCCCATCAATTCGATCGCTGCGACGCTCGGGCCGATGAACGTCAGGCCAGCCTGTTCGCAGGCGCGGGCGAACTCGGCGTTTTCCGAGAGAAAGCCGTAACCGGGATGAATGGCGTCGGCACCGCTGCGGCGGGCGGCGTCGATGATCGCCGGGATGTTCAGGTAGGACTGCTGCACGGGGGCGGGGCCGATGTGCACGGCTTGATCGGCGATTTGCACGTGCAGGGCGTCGGCGTCCGCGTCGCTGTAGACGGCGACGGTTCGGTAGCCCAAAGCCTGAGCGGTGCGCTGGATGCGGCAGGCGATTTCACCGCGGTTGGCGATCAGGATTTTTTGGATGGCGGGCATGGTGGGTTTCCTGAGGTTTTTGCGGTGGATGTGGAGGCCTCATCGCGAGCAGGCTCACTCCTACAATTGGAATGCGTTCCCCTGTAGGAGTGAGCCTGCTCGCGATGCTTTCAGGTGGCCCACCGCGGTTTACGCTTCTGCACAAACGCCATGGTGCCCTCGATCCCTTCTTCTCCCGTCACCGCTTCGCTAAACCACTGCGCCGCCTCATCAAGCAATTCACTCGAAGGCTGCCCGGCACTCGCCAACAACAATTTCTTGGTCACGGCATTCGCCTCCGGCGCACAACACAGCACGTGTTGCAGCACCTCATCCAGTCGCTCCGCCAGCGCCTGCGCATCCTGCTCGACAAAATGCACCAGCCCCAAACGGCGTGCCTGATGCCCGTCAAAACGTGCGGCGGTCAGCGCCAGTCGCCGCGCCTCGGTCAGGCCAATGCGCTGCACCACAAACGGCGCGATCTGCGCCGGCAGCAGACCAAGGCTGGTTTCCGGCAAACCGAACTGCGCCTGATGATCGGCAATCGCAATGTCACTGACACACGCCAGCCCAAAACCACCGCCGAGCACCGCGCCTTGCAGCACCGTGATCAGCACTTGCGGCGCGTGCTGCGCTTCTTCCAGCAAAGCCCCGAACGCACGATTCAAATCACGGTAAGCATCCGCACCCTGAGCACGGGCACTGGCCATGTCCTTGATGTCGCCACCCGCGCAGAAATGCCCGCCGGCGCCGCTGAGCACCAGAGCCCGAACGCTGCGATCCTCGCGTACCGACGCCAGCACCTCACGCAATTCGCTGACCATTTGCAGGCTCATCGCATTGCGGCTGTCCGGGCGATTGAGGGTGATGTGCAGCACGCCGCCATGCAGTTCCAGCAACAGCGTCTGGCATTCCGGCAGGCTGCTCATTTCTTTTTCCCCGGCAGGATGCCCATCAATTTGCAGATGATCCCCAGCATGATTTCGTCGGCGCCGCCGCCAATCGACACCAGCCGCACATCGCGATAAGCGCGGGCCACCGGGTTGTCCCACATGAAACCCATGCCGCCCCAATATTGCAGGCAGCTGTCACTGACTTCGCGGCCCAGACGCCCGGCCTTAAGCTTGGCCATCGACGCCAGGCGCGTGACGTCCTGGCCTTTCACGTACTGCTCGGTGGCCTGATAGACCAGCGCGCGCAGGCATTCGATTTCGGTTTGCAGTTCGGCGAGGCGGAAGTGGATCACCTGATTGTCGATCAGTGCATTGCCGAAGGTTTTGCGCTCCTTGCAGTACTCGATGGTGCTGTCGACGCAGTACTCAAGGCCCTTGATCATGTTCGCCGCGCCGAACAGGCGTTCCTCCTGAAACTGCAGCATCTGCATCATGAACCCGGCGCCTTCATGGCCGATGCGGTTGCGCTGCGGCACGCGCACATCGTCGAAAAACACCTGGGCGGTTTCCGAGCTGCGCATGCCGAGCTTGTCGAGGTGCGAACTGAGGCTGATGCCCGGCGTGGTCATCGGCACCATGATCAGCGACTTGTTGATGTGCGGTTTATCGTCGGAAGTATTCGCCAGCAGGCAGATGAAATCAGCACTCGGCGAGTTGGTGATCCACATCTTGCTGCCGTTGATCACGTAGTCGTCGCCGTCCTTGCGCGCGGTGGTTTTCAGCCCGGCGACGTCGGAGCCAGCGCCGACCTCGGAAACGCCGATGCAGCCAACCTGCTCGCCGGTGATCGCCGGCCGCAGAAACTCTTCGCGCAATTCATCGGAGCCGAAACGGGCGAGGGCGGGCGTACACATGTCGGTCTGCACGCCGATCGACATCGGAATGCCGCCGCAATGAATGGTGCCGAACTCTTCAGCGGCGACAATCGAATAGCTGTAATCGAGGCCCATGCCGCCGAATTTTTCCGGCTTGGAAATACCGAGCAAACCGAGGTCGCCGGCCTTGCGGAAAATCTCGTGGATGGGAAAGCGTCCGGCCTTTTCCCATTCATCGACGTGCGGATTGATCTCGTGCTCGACGAACTGGCGGACGGTACGGCGCAGGGCTTCGTGTTCCGGGGTGAAGATCATTTTTTATTGTTCTCCGTAAGATCCGTGGCGGTCAGAACCGGCTGACGCCGAAGCTGTTGGGTTGCAGCGTGCGAATGTCGGCTTCGTGGCAGATGTCCAGCAAGTAGCCGAGCAGGGTGCGCGTATCGCGTGGATCGATCAGCCCGTCATCCCACAGATTGGCGCTGCCGTAGAGCGCGGTGGACTGGCTGTCGAGTTTCTGCGCGGTGACCTGTTCAAGCATGTCGAGCATTTTCGGATCCGGCGTCAAACCGTCCTTGAGCTGTTTGGCTTCGGTAACGATGCGCAAGACTTTGCCGGCCTGCGCGCCGCCCATCACCGCCGTGCGGCTGTTCGGCCAGGCAAAGATAAAGCGCGGATCGAGACCGCGTCCGCACATCGCATAGTTACCGGCCCCGTACGAGCCGCCGACGACGATGGTCAGTTTAGGCACCCGCGCGTTGGCCACCGCTTGAATCAGTTTCGAGCCGTGTTTGATCACGCCTTGCTGTTCCGATTCGGTGCCGACCATGAAGCCGGTGGTGTTGTGGAAAAACAGCAACGGTGTCTGGCTCTGATCGCACAGCTGAATGAATTGCGCCGCTTTGCTCGCACCGTTCGGCGTGATCGGACCGTTGTTGCCGATGAAACCGCAGGCGCGACCCTGAATCTTCAATTGCCCGCAAAGGGTTTGCTGATCGAACTCACCCTTGAATTCCAGAAAGCAGGATTCGTCGGCGATGCGCGCGATGATTTCCCGCACGTCGTAGGGTTTTTTCGGATCGTCGGGGATCAAGCCGAGCAGTTCTTCGATGGGGTAGAGCGGCTCTTTGTATTGCGGCTCCGGCAGCCATGGCAGTTGTTCATTCCACGGCAGCATTCGCAGAATTTCACGCACCTGACGCACGCCGTCGGCATCGTTTTCCGCCAGGTATTCAGCCGTGCCGGCGACCTGCGCGTGCATCTCGGCGCCGCCGAGTTCTTCATCGGTGGCGACTTCGCCGGTGGCCGCTTTGAGCAACGGCGGGCCCGCCAGAAACAGCTTGGCCTTGCCGCGCACCACCACCACGTAATCCGACAGTCCCGGCTGATAAGCGCCGCCCGCCGTGGCTGAGCCGTGCACCACGGTGATCTGTGGCAAACCCATCGCCGACATCCGCGCCTGGTTGGCAAAACTGCGCGCACCTTCGACAAAAATATCCGCCGCGTAATTGAGGTTGGCACCGCCGCTTTCGGCGAGGGTAATTACCGGCAGTTTGTTTTCCTGAGCGATCTGTTGCAGGCGCAGGGATTTTTTCAAACCGCTCGGTGAGATCGTGCCGCCCTTGATCGCACTGTTGTTGGCGACCACCATTGCGCGGATGCCACAAACGTAACCGATGCCGGCGATCAGTCCGCCACCGGCCGAGCTGCCGTCCTTGTCGTCATGCAACTTATAACCGGCGAGACTGGCCAGTTCGAGAAACGGCGCGCCGGGATCGAGCAACAGATTCAGGCGTTCGCGCGGCAATAGTTGCCCGCGTTTATCGAACTTCTCTTTCGCTTCGGCAGCTTTATTCAGCAGGTTTTGTTCGAGTTGCTGCACTTGCTCGATGGCCACGAGCATTGCCGCACGGTTACGGGCAAAGGCCTCGCTGTGCGGATCGAGTTGGGACTGGATCTGCGGCATGGCTTACTCCTTGTCCTTCAGCACGTCTGGAAGGTAGGCGCGATGGAAGCCATTGAACGACTCGCTGTGAGTCGCTTTGTGCAACGGCCACGCACGGCTGCCGAGGCTGGCCGCGCCATCGATTTTCAACGTGCTGCCACTGATGAATGCCGCCGCCGGACTGAGCAAAAATACAATCGCTGCGCTGACTTCCGATTCGGTGCCAATGCGCTTGAGCGGCACATGCTCGCGCAGGGTCGGAATCACCGCTTTGAACGCACCTTCGTAAGTGTCCATGCCGCTGGAGGCGATCCAGCCCGGCGCCACCGCATTGACCCGCACCCCGGCATAACCCCATTCAAACGCGGCGGTTTTGGTGAAGTTATCCATGCCCGAACGCGCCGCGCCGGAGTGGCCCATGCCGGGCATGCCGCCCCACATGTCGGCGAGCATGTTGACGATGCTGCCGCCGTGTTTGCTCATCGACTGGTTGAAGACTTCCCGCGCCATCAGAAAACCGCCGACCAGATTGGTACGCAGCACGGTTTCGAAACCTTTCTGATTGATCGTAGCCAGCGGCGACGGGTATTGGCCGCCAGCGTTGTTGACCAGACCATGAATCGGCCCGTGCTCGGCGATCAGTTCCTTGACCAGTTGTTTTACGGCTTCTTCATCACGAATATCGCAGGCCTGCCAATGCGCGCGGCCGCCGTCCTCGGCAATTTCGGCGGCGACTTTTTCCAGTTTTTCCGGTTTGCGCCCGACCAGCAGCACGTTGGCGCCGAGCGCTGCCAGTTCATGCGCGGTGCAACGGCCGATGCCGCTGCCGCCACCGGTGACGATGATGGTCTGGCCGCTGAACAGCTCGGCATTGAAAATCGACGCGTAAGCCATGCACACCATCCTCTAGTCGAGCTGTTCGGCGATGCTCTGCGGCACCGGGACCTGGATTTCCAATAATTGCTGGGCGAAGGCTTTGCCTTGCGGGTCGATGCGCAGACTGGCCACGCCACCACCGCCGAGGGCGTTTTCCAAAAGAAAGTTGAGGCTGTGGGTGCCGGGCAGATACCAGCGTTCGACGCGGCCGTGGATCGGGTCGAGCACGTGGCTCATCCAGTCGACGATCACTGCCGGGGTCAACGCTTCGGCGATCCACGGCAAGTATTCGGGTTTGCGCGGCAGCACGCCGATGTTGCTGTGATTGCCCTTGTCACCGGAGCGCGCCACGGCCAGTTTCACCAGTGCCACGCTGGCATCGGCGCGGCCCTGAGGTTTCGGCGGTTGCTGGGCAATCGGCAAATCTTCACTGTCGAGCGCGACCAACGAGGGCAGGGCGCAAGAATGGCGTTCACCGGCCAGATCGATCTGCAAGGTGCAGGCGTTTTTATCGATCAGGAATGAAAACAAACGGATCAGCGGATACACGGTTGGCCGTCCGCCAACGATGCCGGTCAGCCCCGGCGCCATGCCGGTCGCGGCCTGGGCGATTTCCCGGGAGAACACAATCAGCGCCTGTTTGCTCGGGTGACGCACGGCGAGTTTGATCACCACTTCGCGGCTGTCGTGGCGCTGACCGTGCGGGCCGTAAGTGGCTTCGCTGCCGAGCAGTTCGATGTGGGTTTCGCTGTAGGGCGCCCAGCCGCGCTGGCTGAACATTTCTGCGGTCTTGTCGATGATTGCCTGACTGACGCGCTGCGCTTTTTCAACGGCATTGATGCCGGCGATCAGGCAACTGGCGGTGCAGCGAAAGCCGTCCGGCCAGGTGGCGCTGACCTTGTATTTATCCGTCGGTGGCAGGCCTTTGGCGCCGTGTACGTGCACCGCGTTTTTGCCTTGCTGCTGAAGTTTGACCTCGGTGAAATCGCAGACGACGTCGGGCAATAGATAGGCCTGCGGATCGCCGATTTCGTAGAGCATTTGCTCGCCGACGGTCAGTGGCGTGACCAGTCCACCGGAACCTTCCGGTTTGCTGACGATAAATTGGCTGTCGGCGCTGACTTCGACGATTGGAAAACCGATGTGCTCGTAATCCGGCACGTCGCGCCAGTCGGTGAAATTACCGCCGGTGCATTGCGCGCCACATTCGATGATGTGCCCGGCCAGTGCGGCTTGGGCGAGTTTGTCGTAGTCGTGCCACGACCAGCCGAATTCGTGCACCAGCGCGGCGCTGACCACGGCGCTGTCGACCACGCGGCCGGTGATGACGATATCGGCGCCCAGTCGCAACGCTTCGACAATGCCCGGCGCACCGAGGTAGGCATTGGTCGAGACGCACATTGGCGGCAACGGGGCGCCGCTGAACATTTCAGTGATGCCGCTGAGTTGTTTGAATTGTGGTTGCAGGTCATCGCCGAGCAACACGGCGATTTTCAGTGGGATGCCGGCCTTGTCGCAGGCCGCTTGCAGGGCGGCGGCGCAGGCTTGCGGATTGACCCCGCCGGCGTTACTGATGACGCGGATATTTTGCTCGGCCAGTTGTGGCAGCAGCGGTGTAAGGACTTCGATAAAGTCCCCGGCGAACCCGGCCTGCGAGTCTTTCATGCGCGCGCCGGCCATGATCGACATGGTGATTTCGGCCAGATAGTCGAAGACCAGATAATCCAGTTTGCCGCCGTCGACTAACTGCGCGGCGGCGGTCGAGGTGTCTCCCCAGAATGCACTGGCGCATCCGATGCGAACGGTGGTGGGCATTTTTATCTCCGACTCAGCAACCTGCGACAGAAGTGTCTGGAGGCTACCAAGCAAGCGCTTGGTTTGTAAACAGCGAAACACTATCTTCTGCCCAAGCGCTTGCTTGGTTGCCGTTGGCGGCTTAAATTGCGCGCAACCCTGCGGTTTCAGGGGGGAACAGACTGATCGACTGTAGGAGAGAACGGGTGGACGAGCAAAAAGCCCTGAGGGTCATGCGCGAATTGGTCGACGACGGCCAGTTGACCGACCCGGACAGCGCGCGCGGCAAACTGCTGCAAGTGGCGGCTCACCTGTTCCGTAATAAAGGCTACGAACGCACCACGGTGCGCGATCTGGCCGGCGCGGTGGGGATTCAGTCGGGGAGTATTTTTCATCACTTTAAAAGCAAGGACGAAATTCTCCGGGCGGTGATGGAAGAAACCATCCGTTACAACACGGCACTGATGCGCGCCGCGCTCGCCGACGCGAACAATGTGCGTGAGCGGGTGCTGGCGCTGATTCGCTGTGAATTGCAGTCGATCATGGGCGGCAGCGGCGAAGCGATGGCGGTGCTGGTGTATGAATGGCGTTCGTTGTCCGAAGACGGCCAGGCCAAAGTGCTGGCGTTGCGCGATGTCTACGAAGACCTCTGGCTAGAGGTGCTCGGCGAAGCCAAAGAGGCCGGGTTTATTCGTGGCGACGTGTTTGTCACTCGACGTTTTCTCACCGGTGCGTTGTCCTGGACGACCACCTGGTTCCGTGCCGGCGGCAGTCTGAGCCTCGATCAACTGGCGGATGAGGCGCTGATTCTGGTGCTTGAAGAGCGCTGAGACGCTTTCTATCAGGCGGTGAAACTGGCTAACTGGGCGAAACCGCCTAGCTTGAATGCATTGATCGGTATTTTTCGGGGAGTGGGGTGTTTTGAAGTCTTCGCCAATTCGGACGGCGTCGGGCGTGATGCTCGCAGCGCTGGCGGCATTCTGGTTGTTGCCTGCGCAAGCAGCGCAACTGGTTCGGGTGGGCGCCGCGCACTTTCCGCCGTACACCATCCGCCCGGAAAACGGTGCCGACACCGGTCTGCTGCCACAATTGGTCGAGTCGCTGAACCGCCTGCAAAAAGACTATCAATTCGTCCTCGTGCCGACTTCGATCCCGCGACGTTTCGGTGATTTCAAACAAGGCCGGATCGACATGGCGATCTTCGAGAACCCTGATTGGGGCTGGAAGGAAATCCCTCACACTGACGTCGACATGGGCCTTGAAGACGCCGAGATTTTTGTCGCGCAACGTGAAGACGGTCGCCAGCAGAACTATTTCGCTGACCTTAAAGGCAAGCGTCTGGCGTTGTTCAGCGGCTATCACTATGAGTTCGCCAACTTCAACGCCGACCCGAAATTCCTCGCGCAGAATTTCAATGCAACGTTGACCTATTCCCACGACAGCAACCTGCTGATGGTGCTGCGCGGGCGCGCCGACATTGCTCTGGTGACGCGCTCCTATCTGAGCGATTACCTGCTGCGCAACGAGAAGGTTCGCGACGAGTTGCTGGTGTCGCAGCGCATTGATCAGGTTTACCACCACTATGCGATTCTGCGTCCTGCCGCGCCGATCACCGGCGAGGCGTTCGGCAAGCTGCTGCAAGGCCTGCGCGACAACGGCGAGATGCTGAAAATCTTCGATCCGTACAAGATTGCCGTGGTGCCAGTGCCGCATCACTGAGGCACCGATTTCTCTGCCAAGCCTAAATTTCCCCTGCCGGATCACGTCCAATCGTTGAACTGTCGACGATTATCGTGAGCCCGACCCATGTCCAATCTGAATGACCTGGTTGCCTTGTCCCTGCCCTCGGGCAGCCAACTGGTAGCCGATGCCACCGAAAGCCGTCTGAGCCTGAGCCTGGACGGGCAACCATTGATTCGCCTGCGCCTCGATCGCGAGGCCAAAGGGCCGATCCAGATCGATGAGCGTTTCGCCTTGCCGCCGGGGCAAGCGCTGTGGGCAGCCTGTTATTGGCTGTTCGCCCGCGATCCTGAATGCCAGCAATTGACCTGGCAACTCGATCAACCGCCGACCGAAGCCTTGCTCAGCGGTTTGCTGGTGAGCACCGAGGTGGCCGGTGAATATCGCTGCGAGCGCACGTTGTTCTGGCAACTGCCGCAACCGTGGCTCGGCACGTCGCTGACCGGCAGCTATCCGCAGCAAATGGTCATCAGCGCTGGCAAGCGCCATCCACTGCGACCGGTAAAACCGCGCGGTGAAGTCTATCGGCGTTTCGATGCGCGTCTGGGGGCGTGGATTTCCCTGCGCACACTGGAAATCGAAGAGGATCTGCCGCGCTTCAACCGCTGGCAAAACAGCCCGCGTGTCGCCAGTTTCTGGCAGGAAGAAGGCAGCATCGAAAAGCATCGCGAATACCTGAGCAAACTCGACGCCGACCCGCACACACTGACCTTGATCGGCTGTTTCGATGATCAGCCGTTCGCCTACTTCGAAGCTTATTGGGCCAAGGAAGATCGTATCGCGCCGTTCTACGATGCCGACGATTACGACCGGGGCATTCACATGCTGGTGGGGGAGGAGGATCACCGTGGCCCGCACAAGGTAGCGAGCTGGTTATCGGCGCTGGTGCATTACCTGTTTCTGGACGATCCGCGCACCCAGCGCGTGGTCGCCGAACCGCGTGCCGATAACGCGAAGATGATTGGCCATATGCAGAACCAGTGCTTCCACTGCGAGAAGGAATTCGACTTCCCGCACAAACGTGCGGCGCTGATGATCCTGGGGCGTGAGCGGTTTTTTGATCGGTGCAAGTTGGCTTGAGGTGACCGGGCTTGAGATCTATTGCGCTCTCATGTCTGCCTTCGCGAGCAAGCCCGCTCCCACATTTGATCTATGTACACAATTCAAATGTGGGAGCGGGCTTGCTCGCGAATGGCTTGACGCCGAATTAAGATCCTAGCGCCGCCCCGCAATCACCACATCCCGACGACTGCTCGACACCTTGCGGCAGTGCACCAGCGCATCGCGAATCATGAAGTTGACCAGCGTCGGCGAAACACCGAGTTCCTTGGCGATGTCCTTTTGCGGCACGCCGTGCAGGCGGTACATCTCGAACGCGTAGCGGGTGCGGCTGGGCAGCTCGGTCAGTGCATCGGCGATGTGCTCCAGGGTGGAGAAGTTGATGTGCGAGATTTCCGGCGAAGCACCTTGAATGACCACGTTCAGCCCTTCCTCTTCAGGGCCTGAGTATTTCTGCTCCAGCGCCTGTTTGCGGTAGTGATCGATGGCCAGGTTGCGCACGATCTGGAACAGATAACTCAGTTGCGCCTTGATCGACGACGTGATCGGTGGCGCCGATTGCAGTCGGAAAAACGCATCCTGCACCACGTCTTCGGCACGTGACCGGCAGCCGGTAATGCGGGCTGCAATCTTGACCAGAATCAGGCGATTGTCGACGAATGCCTGAAGTAGCGGTGAATCGCACCTGCTTGTGGATACTGGTTCCGTCATGGAAATCACCTTGCTGCCAAATAGGTTAGTGGGACGCCTTGGGGGGACGGGGCCGTCCTACACATCGAGCGACAAATTATGTTGAATGATAATGATTGTCAATTGAGAAAGAGAACTAATGATACAAATTGGTGCGTTGTGAGAACTGCGACACGCCGCCGCATCCCAGCCCCGTTGGCGATCCAGCCTGTCGACTAATTATTTCAAGACGTCATCCGTTCTCATTGGTGAATGGTTCCGGGTACCGAACCCCGACCAGACAGCATTCCGCAGCCTTGCGCGGTCGGCACAGACCGCGCCCTGCATGCCCTTGAGGGCGTGACGCAGCAACCCGATTCCACTCAGCAAGCCGACTTCAGGCAGGAAACCTCATGACCGACGCGTTCGACATCCCCAGCACTCTGGTCAAGCCCTCCAGCGCCGCGCGGCCCTGACGCCGGATCAACTGGCCTTGCGTTTTCTTGCCGAAAACGAAGAACAGGCTGTGGTGCTCAGCTATCGCGAACTCGATCAACGCGCGCGCACGATTGCTGCCGCGTTGCAGGCTGAGGCGGGATTTGGTGATCGCGCGGTGTTGTTGTTTCCCAGCGGCCCGGATTACGTCGCGGCGTTTTTTGGTTGCCTGTATGCGGGCGTGATCGCAGTGCCGGCGTATCCGCCGGAATCGGCGCGCCGACACCATCAGGAGCGTTTGCTGTCGATCATCGCCGACGCCGAACCGCGTCTGCTGCTGACCAGCGCCGACCTGCGCGACGCCTTGCAGCAGATCGAAGGCGCGCCGCCGCTGTTGTGCGTCGATACGCTCGACAATGCGCTGGCCGAAAACTGGCTTGAACCGAACCTGCCGCCAGAGCACATCGCCTTCCTGCAATACACCTCCGGCTCGACTGCGCTGCCCAAAGGCGTGCAGGTCAGCCACGGCAATCTGGTGGCCAACGAACTGTTGATCCGCCACGGTTTCGGCATCGATGTGAACCCGGATGATGTGATCGTCAGTTGGCTGCCGCTGTATCACGACATGGGGTTGATCGGCGGTCTGCTGCAACCGATCTTTAGCGGCGTGCCGTGCATTCTGATGTCGCCGGCGTACTTCCTCGGTCGGCCCCTTCGCTGGCTCGAAGCGATCAGCCAATACGGCGGCACCATCAGCGGCGGGCCGGATTTTGCCTATCGCTTGTGCAGCGAACGGGTCAGCGAATCGGCGCTGGAGCGTCTCGACCTGAGCCGCTGGCGCGTGGCCTATTCCGGTTCCGAACCGATCCGCCTCGACACCCTGGAACGCTTCGCCGACAAGTTCGCCGCGAGCGGTTTCAGCGATAACAGTTTCATGGCCTCGTACGGTCTGGCCGAGGCCACGCTGTTCGTCGCCGGCACCCCGCGCGGCACCGGCATTCCTGCACTGCGCGTGGACGATCAAGCGCTGGCGCAAAATCGTGCCGAGCCGGGCGATGGTTCCCCGATCATGAGTTGCGGTATCAGCCAGCCTGAGCACGCGGTGCTGATCGTTGAGCCCAATACGCTCGTAGAACTCGCCGACAATGCCGTCGGCGAAGTCTGGGCGACCGGCCCGAGCATTGCCCTCGGTTACTGGCGCAACCCCGAAGCCAGCGCCAAAACCTTCGTCCAGCACGCTGGCCGCACCTGGCTGCGCACTGGCGACCTGGGTTTTATCCGCAACGGCGAACTGTTCATCACCGGTCGCCTGAAAGACATGCTCATCGTGCGCGGCCACAACCTCTATCCGCAGGACATCGAGCAAACCGTTGAACGTGAAGTGGAAGTGGTGCGCAAGGGCCGCGTTGCTGCATTCGCGATCAATCAGAATGGCGAAGAGGGTATTGGCATCGCTGCAGAAATCAGCCGCAGCGTGCAGAAAATCCTGCCGCCGGAAGCGTTGATCAAAGCCATCCGCCAAGCCGTGGCCGAGGCGTATCAAGAAGCGCCGAGCGTGGTCGTATTGCTCAATCCCGGTGCACTGCCAAAAACTTCCAGCGGCAAATTACAGCGCTCGGCGTGCCGCAATCGTCTGGCCGATGGCAGCCTCGACAGCTACGTGGTGTTCCCGTCGAGCACCGCTGAAACTCAAAAATCGATAGCCAGCGCCTCCGAACTTGAAACGCTGATCGGCAAGATCTGGGCTGAGCAACTCAACGTCAAACAGGTCAACGCCGACGATCACTTCTTCCTGCTTGGCGGTAACTCGATCGCCGCCACGCAAGTGATCGCCCGTGTTCGCGAAGCACTCAGTCTGGAGCTGAGCCTTCGCCTGCTGTTCGAAGCGCCGACCCTCTCCGCGTTTGCCGCCGCAGTCGCCCAGCAACAACAGGACGGCGGCAGCGCGCAAGGTGAAATCACCGCGCTGTCACGTTCCGAGCCGATGCCGCAATCGCTGGCGCAAAACCGCTTGTGGATCACCTGGCAACTCGACCCGCACAGCAGCGCCTACAACATTCCCGGCGGCCTGCGCTTGCGTGGCGAACTCGATGAAGACGCACTGCGCGCCAGCTTCCAGCAATTGATCGAGCGCCACGAATCCCTGCGCACGCGTTTCTTCGAACGTGACGGCGTTGCTCTGCAACAAGTCGATGCCGCTGCCGATTTCAACCTGCAATTGATCGACATCAGCGACCTGCCAGCCGATGAACGCGAAGCCCGCGCGCAGCAGATCCGCGACGACGAAGCTCACACTCAATTCGATTTGGAAAAGGGCCCGCTGCTGTGGGTGACGCTGATCCGTCTCGACGATGAAGATCACCAACTGCTGGTGACGATGCACCACATCATCGCTGACGGTTGGTCGCTGAACGTGTTGATCGACGAATTCTCGCGCCTGTACGCCGCGGCCTCGCAAGGCGCAACGGCCAACCTCGCGCCGCTGCCAACCCAATACGCTGACTACGGCAGTTGGCAGCGCCAATGGCTGGCGCAAGGCGAGGGTGAGCGGCAACTGGCTTACTGGAAAGCGCAGTTGGGCGACGAGCATCCAGTGCTGGAGCTGGCCACCGATCATCCGCGCTCGGCGCAACACAAACACAGCGCTGCACGTCACACCGTGCGTCTGGACGTCAGCCTCAGCGAGGCGATTCGCAACACAGCGCAAGCGCATCAATCGACACCGTTTATGCTGTTGCTCTCGGCATTCCAGAGTCTGCTGCATCGCTACAACGGTCAGCGTGATATTCGCATCGGCGTGCCCAACGCCAACCGTCCGCGCCTGGAAACTCAAGGCCTGATCGGCTTCTTCATCAACACCCAAGTACTGCGCGCCGAGATCGATTCGCGCCTGCCATTCGTTGAGCTGCTGGCGCAAACCCGCCAGGCCACACTCGGCGCACAGGCGAATCAGGATCTGCCGTTCGAACAACTGCTCGAAGCCTTCCCGCAGGCCCGCGAACAAGGTCTGTTCCAGGTCATGTTCAACCACCAGCAACGCGACCTCAGTGTGCTGAAGCACCTGTCGGGTCTGCTCGCCGAAGAGTTGCCGTGGCACAGCCGCGAAGCCAAGTTCGACCTGCAATTGCACAGCGAAGAAGACCGTAATGGTCGCCTGACATTGTCCTTCGACTACGCCGACGAACTGTTCGACGCCGCGACCATCGCGCGACTGGCCGAGCATTTCAGCAATCTGTTGCGCGAAGTCTGCGAGCGTCCAGAACAAGCCATCGGCGATCTGCAATTGCTCACCGTCGGCGAACACGATCAGCAGAAAAACTGGAGCGTCGCGCCGTGCGCCCCGGCACAACAATGGCTGCCCGAACTGCTCAACGAACAGGCACGCCAGACCCCGGAACGCACTGCGCTGGTGTGGGAGGGCGGTAGCCTCGATTTTGCCGAACTGCACACGCAAGCCAACCGCCTCGCGCACTATCTGCGCGACAAAGGCGTCGGCCCGGACGTTTGCGTGGCCATCGCCGCCGAGCGTTCGCCGCAACTGTTGATCGGCCTGTTGGCGATCATCAAGGCCGGCGGCGCTTACGTGCCGCTGGATCCGGAATACCCGGCTGATCGCCTGGCTTACATGCTCAGCGACAGCGGCGTCGAATTGCTCCTGACCCAGACCGAACTGCTCGGCGGTTTACCGGCCAGCGACGGCGTCAGCGTGATCGCCATGGACGCCCTGCACCTGGAAAACTGGCCGAGCCAGGCACCGGGTCTGCACTTGCACGGCGACAACCTCGCCTACGTGATCTACACCTCGGGCTCCACCGGCCAGCCGAAAGGCGTCGGCAATACGCATGCGGCATTGGCCGAACGTCTGCAATGGATGCAGAGCGCTTACGCGTTGAATGAAACCGATGTGCTGATGCAAAAGGCGCCGATCAGTTTCGACGTCTCGGTGTGGGAATGCTTCTGGCCGCTGATCACTGGCGCGCGCTTGCTGATTGCCGGCGCCGGTGAACACCGCGATCCGCATCGCATCGCCCAATTGGTGCAAGAACACGGCGTGACCACGCTGCACTTTGTACCGCCGCTGCTTTCGCTGTTCATCGACGAACCGCTGAGCGCCGAATGCACCAGCCTGCGCCGCGTTTTTTCCGGTGGTGAAGCGCTGCCCGCTGAACTGCGCAACCGCGTGTTGGCGCAACTGCCGGCGGTGCAATTGCACAACCGTTACGGCCCGACTGAAACCGCGATCAACGTCACCCACTGGCATTGCACCACCGCCGATGGCGAGCGTTCGCCGATTGGCCGACCGCTGGGCAACGTGATTTGCCGCGTGCTCGACGCTGATCTCAATCCCGTGCCGGCCGGTGTGCCGGGTGAGTTGTGCATCAGCGGCATTGGTTTGGCTCGCGGTTACCTCGGTCGTCCTTCGTTGACTGCCGAGCGTTTTGTCGTTGATCCATTGGGCGAGCAGGGCGCACGTTTGTACCGCACCGGCGACCGCGCGCGCTGGACGTCTGACGGCGTGATCGAATACCTCGGTCGCCTCGATCAGCAGGTCAAACTGCGTGGTTTCCGTGTCGAACCGGAAGAAATCGAGGCGCGTTTGCTCGCCCAGGACGGCGTCGCTCAAGCCGTGGTGCTGGTGCGCGAAACCGCTGCCGGCGCGCAACTGATCGGCTACTTCACCGCGACCGATGCCAGTGAACATCACGACGAACAAATCGCTCGTCTGAAAACCGCACTCGCCGCCGAACTGCCGGAATACATGGTGCCGGCACAACTGATGCGCCTCGACGCAATGCCGCTCAGCCCCATCGGCAAACTCGACCGCCGTGCCTTGCCCGAGCCGCAATGGCAAGTGCGTGAACACGTCGAACCGGTGACTGAGCTGGAACAGCAAATCGCCGCGATCTGGCGCGAAGTCCTTGGCCTGAGCCTGGTCGGTCTGCGCGACGACTTCTTCGCCCTTGGCGGCCACTCGCTGCTGGCCACGCAAATCATCTCGCGCACCCGTCAGGCCTGTGACGTCGAGCTGCCGCTGCGGGCGTTGTTCGAGCACAGCGAACTCGGTGATTTCGCCGAACAGATTCGCTTGATCCAAGTCAGCGGCCGCACCAACAAGCAGCCGCCAATCGCCAAAGTCGACCGCAGCCAACCAGTGCCGCTGTCGTACTCGCAACAGCGCATGTGGTTCCTCTGGCAGATGGAACCGGACAGCCCGGCGTACAACGTCGGTGGCATGGCGCGCCTGCGTGGCGTGTTGCACGTCGAGCGTTTCGAGGCCGCATTGCAAGCGCTGATCCTGCGCCACGAAACCCTGCGCACGACGTTCCCGAGCGTCGACGGCATCGCCCGTCAACAGGTGCATGCCGAGACCGGCGTGCGCATGGGCTGGAAGGATTTCTCGAAAATTGCCGCCGATCAGCGCGAGCAACAGGTTCAGCAATTCGCCGATGAAGAAGCGCATCTGCCGTTCGATCTGGAAACTGGCCCGCTGCTGCGCGCCTGTCTGGTGAAGACCGCCGAGCACGAGCATTACTTCGTGCTGACCCTGCACCACATCGTCACCGAAGGCTGGGCGATGGACATCTTCGCCCGCGAACTCAGCGCACTGTACGAAGCGTTTGTCGATGATCGCGATTCGCCGCTGCAACCGCTGCCGGTGCAGTACCTCGACTACAGCGTCTGGCAGCGCAACTGGCTGGAATCCGGCGAGCGTCAACGCCAACTCGATTACTGGACGGCGCAACTCGGTCGCGAACATCCGCTGCTGGAATTGCCCGGCGACCGCCCGCGTCCGCCGGTGCAAAGCCACCAGGGCGAGCTGTTCCGTTTCGACCTGAGCGACGACCTCGCGACGCGGGTTCGTGCGTTCAACGCGCGAAACGGTCTGACCCTGTTCATGACCATGACCGCCGCGCTCGCCACGCTGCTTTACCGCTACAGCGGGCAGACCGATCTGCGCATCGGCGCGCCGGTGGCCAACCGTATTCGTCCGGAAAGTGAAGGGCTGATCGGTGCGTTTCTCAACACTCAAGTGCTGCGCTGCCAGCTCGACGGCATGATGTCGGTCGGCGAATTGTTCGAGCAAGTGCGCCACACCGTGATCGAAGGCCAGTCGCATCAAGATCTGCCGTTCGATCATCTGGTTGAAGCCTTGCAGCCGCCACGCAGTGCTGCGTACAACCCGCTGTTCCAGGTGATGTGCAACGTGCAGCGCTGGGAATTCCAACAGAGCCGCATGCTCGCTGGCATGACTGTCGAATATCTGGCCAACGATGCGCGGGCGACCAAGTTCGACCTCAACCTGGAAGTCACCGACCTCGACCATCGTCTCGGTTGCTGCCTGACGTACAGCACCGACTTGTTCGACGAACCGACCATCGCGCGCATGGCCAAACATTGGCGCAACCTGCTCGAAGCGTTGATCGCCGATCCGCAACAGCGCCTCAGTGAATTGCCGCTGCTTGACGCGCCCGAGCAACAGCAGCTGCGCGACAGCCTCGGCATCGAGCCGGGCGAGCATCGTCTCGACCAGTGCATTCATCACCTGTTCGCCGAACAGGCACTGGCGCGCAAAGACGCAGCGGCGCTGACCTTTGCCGGGCAGAGCCTGAGCTACGCCGAACTCGACGCCCGCGCCAACCGTCTGGCCTGGGCATTGCGGGCGCGTGGCGTCGGCCCGCAAGTGCGCGTAGGTCTGGCGCTGGAGCGCTCGCTGGAAATGGTCATCGGCCTGCTGGCGATTCTCAAGGCGGGCGGTGCGTATGTGCCGTTGGACCCGGAATACCCGCTCGACCGTCTGCATTACATGATCGAAGACAGCCGCATTGGGCTGCTGCTCAGTGATCGCGCGATGTTCAACGCCCTCGGCGATCTACCGTCGAGTGTGGCGCGTTGGTGCCTGGAAGACGACAGTGCAGCGCTGGCCGATTACCCGGCCACTGAGCTGCCGTTTATCAGCCTGCCGCAGCATCAGGCCTACCTGATTTACACCTCGGGTTCGACCGGTAAGCCGAAAGGCGTGGTGGTTTCCCACGGCGAAATCACCATGCACTGTCAGGCCGTGATCGAGCGGTTTGGCATGCGCCCGGACGACTGCGAACTGCACTTCTATTCGATCAACTTCGATGCGGCGACTGAGCGTTTGTTGGTGCCGCTGCTCAGCGGCGCGCAAGTGGTGTTGCGTGCGCAAGGTCAGTGGGACGCCGAAGAAATCTGCGGTTTGATCCGCACGCATAAAATCAACGTGCTCGGTTTCACCCCGAGCTACGGCAGCCAGTTGGCGCAGTTCCTTTCGACGCAAAACGAGATCCTGCCGGTGCGGATGATCATCACTGGCGGTGAAGCGCTGACCGGTGAACACCTGCAACGCATTCGTGCAGCGTTCAAACCGGCGATGTTTTTCAACGCTTACGGCCCGACGGAAACCGTGGTCATGCCGCTGGCCAGTCTGGCGCCGGAGGTGCTGGAAGAGGGTGCGGGCAGTGTGCCGATCGGCAGCGTGATTGGCGCGCGTGTTGCGTACATTCTTGACGCCGATCTGGCGCTGGTGCCACAGGGCGCGACCGGTGAATTGTTCGTCGGCGGCGCGGGCCTGGCGCAGGCGTATCACGATCGTCCGGGCATCACTGCTGAGCGTTTTGTCGCGGATCCGTTTGCCGTTGACGGCGGGCGCATGTACCGCACCGGCGACCTGGTGCGCCAGCGTGGCGATGGCTTGGTTGAATACCTGGGCCGGATCGACCATCAGGTAAAAATTCGTGGTTTCCGCATCGAACTGGGCGAAATCGAAACCCGTCTGCTTGATCACGCTTCGATCCGCGAAGCCGTGGTGCTCGCCCTTGATGCGCCAAGCGGCAAACAACTGGTCGGCTATCTGGTGACTGAAGTCGCCGAGCAAAGCGAAGCCAGACAGGCTGAACTGCGCGAAGCCCTCAAGTCGCACCTCAAGACACAACTGCCGGATTACATGGTGCCGACGCACCTGATTCTGCTGGCGAGCATGCCGCTGACCGCCAACGGCAAACTCGACCGCCGTGCCTTGCCGGCGCCGGATCCGGAGCTCAATCGCCAGGATTACGTGGCGCCGAGCAACGAATTGGAACAGACCCTGGCGCAGATCTGGTGCGCGGTGCTCAATGTCGAACAGGTGGGCCTCAACGACAATTTCTTCGAACTCGGTGGCGACTCGATTCTGTCGATTCAAGTGGTCAGCCGCGCGCGTCAGCAAGGCATTCATTTCAGCCCGCGTGATCTGTTCCAGCATCAGACTGTGCAGACCCTCGCCGCCGTGGCCAGTCGCAGCGAACAAGTGACAGCGGAGCAAGGCCTGGTGACCGGTGAATCGCGTCTGACGCCGATTCAGCATTGGTTCTTCGACACGGAAATCCCTGAGCGTCAGCACTGGAATCAGGCGCTGTTGCTGGAGCCAACCGTGGCGCTGCAACCGCATCGTCTGGAGCAAGCGCTGCTGGCGGTGATCGAGCAGCATGATGCCCTGCGTCTGCGCTTCACCGAGGCCAACGGCGTGTGGCAAGCGACGCACCAACCGGTGTCGGATGCGGCGGTGTTGTGGCAAGTGCGCGTGCCGTCGATGGACAAGTGTGAAGCGCTGTTCGCCGATGCGCAGCGCAGCCTCGACCTTGCGCAAGGCCCGCTGCTGCGTGCCGTGCTGGTTGACGGCCCGGAAGCTCAGCAACGCCTGTTTATCGCGATTCATCACTTGGTGGTCGATGGCGTGTCGTGGCGCGTGTTGCTCGACGATTTGCAAACCGTGTACCGCCAACTCGACGCCGAGCAAGCGGTGAAACTGCCAGCAAAAACCAGTGCCTTCAAAGACTGGGCCGCCCGTTTGCAGGCCTACGCCGGCAGCGAATCCCTGCGCGAAGAACTCAACTGGTGGCAAACCCAGTTGGCCGGTCAGAACGCCGATCTGCCTTGCGAAAACCCGCAGGGCGGCCAGCAGAATCGTCATGCACAAACCGTCAGCGTGCGCCTCGATGCCGAGCACACCAAACAGCTGCTGCAACAGGCGCCTAGCGCTTATCGCACGCAGGTCAACGATCTGCTGCTGACGGCACTGGCCCGGGTGCTGTGCCGCTGGAGCGGTCAGCCATCGGCGCTGATTCAACTGGAAGGCCACGGTCGCGAAACCCTGTTCGACGAAATCGACCTGACCCGTACCGTCGGCTGGTTCACCAGTGCTTACCCGCTGCGCCTGACCCCGCACAACATCGAAGAGGCCGCAGGGCAGGGCGCTTCGATCAAGGCAATCAAAGAGCAACTGCGCGCGATACCGCACAAAGGTCTGGGTTATGGCGTGCTGCGTTATCTGGCCGATGATTTCACTCAGCGCAGCATGGAGGCTCTGCCGCATGCGCCGGTCACCTTCAACTACCTCGGCCAGTTCGACCAGAGCTTCGCCAGCGATGCACTGTTCCGTCCGCTGGATGAGCCGGTTGGCGCTGCCCACGATCCGCAGGCGCCATTGCCGAATGAATTGAGCGTCGACAGTCAGGTGTATGGCGGTGAACTGCTCTTGCGCTGGACGTTCAGCGCCGAGCGTTACGACGCGCAAACCATCCACGATCTGGCCGATGCCTATCTCGGTGAGCTGCAAAGCCTGATCGCCCATTGCCTGCAAGACGACGCCGGTGGCCTGACGCCGTCGGACTTCCCGCTGGCCAAACTGACTCAGGCGCAACTCGATGCCTTGCCGGTGCCGGCCGCGCACATCGAAGATGTCTATCCGTTGACGCCGATGCAGGAAGGCATGTTGCTGCACACCTTGCTCGAACCGGGCACCGGTCTGTACTACATGCAGGATCGCTACCGCATCAACAGCGAACTCGACGCCGAGCGTTTTGCCCAGGCCTGGCAAGCGGTGATCGCCCGTCACGAAGCGTTGCGCGCCTCGTTCTGCTGGAACGTCGGCGAAGACATGCTGCAAGTGATTCACACGCCGGGTCGCACGCCAATCGAATATCTGGACTGGAGCGCCATCGCCGAAACCGAGCAGGAACCAAAGCTGCAAGCGCTGCTGAAAAACGAGCGTGAGGCCGGGTTCGATCTACTCAATCAGGCGCCATTCCATCTGCGCCTGATCAAGGTCGGCGCGGCGCGTTACTGGTTCATGATGAGCAACCACCACATCCTTATCGATGCCTGGTGCCGCTCGTTGCTGATGAACGATTTCTTCGAGATTTACACCGCTCTGGGTGAAGGTCGCGAAGCGCAACTCGCCGTGCCGCCGCGTTATCGCGATTACATCGGCTGGCTGCAACGCCAGAGCCTGGCCGAAGCACGGCAGTGGTGGCAGCAGAACCTGCAAGGGTTCGAGCGCACCACGCCGATCCCTAGTGACCGGCCGTTCTTGCGTGAACATGCCGGTGAAAGCGGCGGCATGATCGTCGGCGACCGCTACACCCGCCTCAAAGTCGAGGACGGTGCGCGTCTGCGTGAATTGGCGCAGGCGCATCAGTTGACCATCAACACCTTCGCCCAAGCGGCGTGGGCCTTGGTGCTGCGCCGCCTGAGTGGTGATCGCGACGTGCTCTTCGGCGTCACCGTGGCCGGGCGGCCGGTGGAAATGCCGGAGATGCAACGCACGGTCGGCCTGTTCATCAACAGCATCGCGCTGCGGGTGCAGATGCCGGCGGACGATGAACGCAGCAGCGTGCGTCAGTGGCTCAGCGCTTTGCTCGACAGCAACATGCAACTGCGCGAGTACGAATACCTGCCGCTGGTGAACATCCAGGAACAAAGCGAATTGCCGAAAGGCCAGCCGCTGTTCGACAGCCTGTTTGTCTTCGAAAACGCCCCGGTGGAAGTCTCGGTGCTGGATCGCGCGCAGAGCCTGAACGCGACCTCGGACTCCGGACGAACCCACACTAACTTCCCGTTGACGGCGGTGTGCTACCCGGGCGATGACCTTGGTCTGCACCTGTCTTATGACCAGCGTTATTTCGACGAATCGACCATCGAGCGCATGCTCGGCGAGTTCAAGCGTCTGCTGCTGGCGCTGGTCGAGGGCTTCCATGGCGACATGGCTGATCTGCCGCTGTTGGGCGCCGAGGAGCAGGACTTCCTGCTGCATGGTTGCAACCAGAGTGCCCACGATTATCCGCTGGAGCAGAGCTATGTGGCGCTGTTCGAAACGCAGGTTACTGCGCATCCGCAACGCATCGCCGCGACGTGCCTTGATCAGCAACAGAGCTATGCCGAGCTGAACCACAACGCCAACCGTCTCGGCCATGCACTGGTCGCGGCGGGTGTGCAGACGGATCAACCGGTGGCGTTGCTCGCCGAACGCAATCTCGACCTGCTCGGCATGATCATTGGCAGCTTCAAGGCGGGCGCGGGTTATCTGCCGCTGGATCCGGGTCTGCCGAGTCAGCGTTTGCAACGCATCATCGAACTGAGCCGCACGCCGCTGCTGGTGTGCAGTGAGGCGTGTCGCGAACAGGCGCAGACCTTGCTGGATGAATTCAGCTGCGCCAATCGTCCACGGCTTCTGGTTTGGGAAGAAGTGCAGGCTTTGGCGTTATCGTCAGCGAATCCTGGCATTTACAGCGGCCCGGACAACCTCGCTTACGTGATCTACACCTCGGGCTCCACCGGCCTGCCGAAAGGCGTGATGGTCGAACAGCGCGGCATGCTCAATAACCAGTTGAGCAAGGTGCCGTATTTGAATTTGAGTGACGCCGATGTGATCGCGCAAACCGCTTCGCAGAGCTTCGATATTTCGGTCTGGCAGTTCCTTGCCGCGCCGCTGTTCGGCGCGCGAGTGGACATTGTGCCGAATACGATTGCCCACGATCCGCAAGGTCTGCTGAAGCATGTGCAAGTGCAGGGCATCACCGTGCTGGAGAGTGTGCCGTCGCTGATTCAGGGCATGCTCGCTTCGGATCGCCTGAGTCTCGATGGCTTGCGCTGGATGTTGCCGACCGGTGAGGCGATGCCGCCGGAGCTGGCGCATCAGTGGTTGCTGCGTTATCCGCAGATTGGTCTGGTCAACGCGTATGGCCCGGCGGAATGTTCCGACGACGTGGCGTTCTTCCGGGTCGACATGGCTTCGACGCGCGGCAGTTATTTGCCGATCGGCACGCCGACCGACAACAACTTGCTGTATCTGCTCGATGGCGCGCTGGAGCTGGTGCCGTTGGGTGCGGTGGGTGAGTTGTGTGTGGCGGGCACGGGCGTTGGTCGCGGTTATGTCAGCGATCCGCTGCGCACGGCGCCGGTGTTTGTACCGAACCCGTTCGGTGCGCCGGGCGAACGTCTGTATCGCACCGGAGACCTGGCGCGGCGGCGTAGCGATGGTGTGTTGGAGTACGTTGGCCGCGTCGACCATCAGGTGAAAATTCGTGGTTACCGGATTGAGCTGGGTGAGATCGAAGCGCGTCTGCATGAACAGCCGGAAGTGCGCGATGGCGCGGTCGGTGTGCAGGAGGGCGTCAACGGCAAGCACTTGGTTGGTTATCTGGTGGCGGCCGATTCGGCACTCAATCCGAGCGAGCGTCTTGAGCGGATCAAGCAGCGTCTGCGCGCCGAATTGCCGGAATACATGGTGCCGCTGCACTGGTTGTGGCTCGATCAGTTGCCGCTGAATGCCAACGGCAAACTTGATCGCAAAGCCTTGCCGGCGCTGGAGATCGGTCAGTTGCAGAGTCAGGATTATCTGGCGCCGCGCAATGAGCTGGAGCAGACGCTGGCGGACATTTGGGCCGAGGTGTTGAAGGTCGAGCAGGTCGGTGTGCGCGACAACTTTTTCGAACTGGGCGGGCATTCGTTGCTGGCCACGCAGATCGCTTCGCGTGTGCAGAAATCCTTGCAACGAGACGTGCCGCTGCGGGCGATGTTCGAGTGCAGCACGGTCGAGGAGTTGGCCGAATACATTGATGGACTGGCGGCGAGTGACATTACCGAGGAGAAGGTGGATCGGTTGAATGATCTGATGGCGGAGCTGGAAGGGCTTTAATTCTCTAGTGTCTGCACGGGCCCCTTCGCGAGCAAGCCCGCTCCCACCGTTGGAATGCGTTCCCCTGTGGGAGCGGGCTTGCTCGCGAAGGCGTCATCAGCCTCAACACAAACCGCATCATTTCCCCGATTGACGACAACCAACCGGCAGCTCAGTCTGCCGGTTCTGTTTTTTACCGCGCAGGTGAATCGATGCCCTTCTTTACGGTTGACGGACAAGCGCTGCATTACATTGATCAAGGCACCGGCCCGGCGGTATTGCTCGCCGGCAGCTATCTGTGGGATCAGGCCATGTGGGCGCCGCAGATCGCCGCGTTGTTGCCACACTACCGGGTGATCGCCCTCGATCTGTGGGGCCACGGCGAGTCAGGCCGGCTACCGGAAGGCACCGCCTCACTGGACGACATCGCCCGCCAGGCGCAGGCCTTGCTCGATCATCTACAGATCGATCAGGTCACTCTCGTCGGATTGTCGGTCGGCGGAATGTGGGGCGCACGTCTCGCGCTGGCGGCACCGCAGCGGATCAACGGGCTGGTGCTGATGGACACCTACCTCGGCGTCGAACCGGAACCTACCCGCCAATATTATTTCTCGCTGTTCAAGCAAATCGAAGACACCGGCGAAATCTCCGAGCAACTGCTCGACATCGTCGTACCGATCTTCTTCCGCCCGGGCATCGATCCGCAGTCGCCGCTGTATCAGGCATTCCGCGCGAAACTGGCGGCGTACAGCGCAGATCGCCTGCGCGAAAGCATCGTGCCGATGGGGCGCATCACTTTTGGCCGCGAAGATTTGTTGCCGCGTCTGGGCGAATTGGACGCTGCCAGCACGCTGGTGCTGTGCGGCGATCAGGACAAACCACGGCCACCGTCAGAGGCAAAGGAAATGGCCGAGTTGATTGGCTGCCCGTGGGCGCTGGTGCCGGAAGCGGGGCATATCTCCAATCTGGAGAATGCGCAGTTTGTGACGGAGGTGTTGTTTGCCTTTTTGTCTGAACAGAACCGTTCCATCGCCTGAACCACCTTTCTGCATCCCGCGCTACTGTCAACTCTGACAGTAGCGCGGCTCTCTCGAACAGGCATCAAATGGCTTCGCCCGGTGTGGGCTGAATCGTGTGATCGCCGACAGGAGAGTCGTCATGTCAAATCAATCAGCAAATGATCCTGAACTTCCGGTTCCATTGGTAGTAGATGCGTCGTACAACTCGACTTTGTCCCCTGGCAAGGCGTTGAGCGGTACAACTGTACGAATTGATTTTCCGGGGCTCAGTACCGCACATACTGTCCGGCTCTTTTGGGCACGGCCCGGCCATATCGAGGAATTTACCACCCAGTCGAAGGGCGCTTCACTTCCCGCAGAGGTGTTTATTTCAGCGTCGCTCGTTGGTCTATCTGTCGGTAAAACCGTGCAGGTTTGGTATGAGGCAAGTTCGGGCGGGGACGTGATGCTTTCTCACAAACTCGATCTGACCGTAGAACACATTCCCCCCGCCGATTTGCCGGAACCGCGGTTACCCGATGTCGTCATGATTGAAGGTACTGTATTTCTGGACATGCGCAGGTTCTCAGGCAATGCGCGTGTTCAGCTTGCCCCTTGGTGTTTCATCGCACTTGGGCAGCATATTTGGATCAGCGTTGTCGGGCAGCGCAATTATCCTACCCATGAAACGCTGGAATTGGTCACGGCGCGGCAAGTGACCTCCGAGGAGGTCAGCAACGGTCTGGAATTGACCATTGATCGAAGCTGGTTGAGTGGACTCGACGATAAATCGGCTTTGACGCTGAAGACGTTTGTTACGTACGACAAAGGTACGAACATTGATACCGCTCATGAATTGCCACGCTGGACCAACCTTTTGCTGAAATCAGATACCGATTTGCTGGCACCTGCCGTCGAACAGACGTTGAACGGTGTGCTGAACCCGGAACTGGTCTCGGAAAAAGTGACCATCGTTATCAAGTACGACGGCATGCGTTTGACTGACAAGATCAAGCCGTTTTGGCGCGGCACTCCGGGAGACGGTACGCCTGAGCTGGCAACTGTTCATGGTAATGCTGAAGGGACTGTTGAAGTTGCCGTAAGCGCATCGGCAGTGGCCGCCAATGAGGGTAAAACTGTCGAAGTGAGCTACACGGTTGAGCGCGATGGCATCGAGCGACCTTCACCCATCACTCGAGTGACAGTGCAGAAGCAGCGCTATGTTCATGTGGAAAATTTTGATGATCAGCAGGTGAAACTCGTCAGTGTCGCTGACGATTACACATTCAACTTACCCACCATGTCGATCAAGTTGCTTGAGGGCGCAGGATCAGCAGGCATCATGCGTTATGGCTACACCACCGTCGGGTTCATTGAACAACTTTCTTTTGGCATGTGCATTAACTCGAGCATGACAACGCCACCCCAACGCATTCAGTTTGATTTTCAGGCGGATTACGAGCGGATTTCGTTCACATGGGCCCATCTGCACCATAAAGGTGTCGTAACGTATTTCGATATCAATGGTGATATTTTGGGAACGGGTGAATATCACGGGATAAACGAAGGAGGCGATCTGCATCAATTGATCGATTTCGTCGCCCCTGACCAATCTCGAATCAAGAGCATGCAAGTTGTGGCGCAGGACTATAGCTTTCTGGACTTTTTCACAATGTGTGGTTGATCCTTTAAGCCAAAAAAAGCCCGCGCTACTTAGAGCGGGCTTTTCTCATTACTTAGGCCCAAGAATCTGCGCCAACTTGTCCGGTGAAGGCGCGCCTTGTTGCTGTTGCAGCTCGCCCTTGGCATCCATGTAGAAAATCGCCGGGGTGGCCTGCAAGTCCAGGTCTTCCATCAACTGCATGTTCGCTGCCAGTTTGGTTTGCACCGCTGCCGGAATATCTTTCAAGGCCTTGAGCGAGCTGCCCTTGCCAGCCTTTTCGTGATCTTCCAGGGCTTTGGCCGGGTCTTTTGCGGCCAGCAGTGCAGCGGATTTGCCCGGGCTGTCTTCGCGGATGATGCCGACCATGATGTGGCGCAATTGCACCTTGCCGGACTTCACCCAAGGCCGCGCCTGTTCCCAGAACATGTTGCAGTACGGGCAGTTCGGGTCGCTGAACAGGTACACGGTGCGCGGTGCATCTTTGTTGCCGTCCTGAATCCAGTTGCTCGCTTCGAACTTGGCCCAGACTTCCTTGGCCATTGGCGCGTAGACCAGTTTCTGCAACGGTTCGCTGCTCAAGTCCTTGCCGTCGGCGTCGTACATATTGCCGAGAATGACGTGTTTGCCATCCGCGGTCAGGTACAGCGCCATGCCGCGATTCTGGTATTGCGCTGCATAGCCGCGCAAGCCGTCGGGAGCATCGAACTGGCCGACGATTTTCGCGCCTTTGGCTTCAATCTGTTTGATCGCGGCCGGCAGTTCTTCAGCGGCCTGCACGGACGGCAGGTGCAACAGGGCAGTGCCCAGAGTCAGCGTCAGCAGGTGGCGGAGGCGGGGCATGGCAGTTTCCTTGCAGAGTTGACCGTCGCTGCGGCCGGATTGGGACTTGAAGGCGCGGTGTCGAAGTTTTCCAGTGCGCGCGCCAGGCTGGCATTGGACAACTCGCCCAAGTGGCTGCCCAGCAGGCGGCCATCAGGGCTATAGAACAGCGTAGTCGGCAAAGCCATGGAGCCCACGGCTTGACCGAGTCGGCCGCCGCGATCGAACAACACGTTGTTCAAACTCAGGCCTTGGGTTTCGAGAAACGTCGCGACGCTTTGCATGCTTTCGGCCTGATTGACGAACAGGAAGGTCAGGTCGGGACGTTGTTGCTGAGCGTTTTCCAGCACCGGCATTTCCCGTCGGCACGGCGGGCACCAGGTCGCCCAGAGGTTGATCACCAGCGGGCCACCCTGATAATCGCTGAGTTTGACCGTCTCCCCGGCGGCATTGCGCAGGGCAATGTCCGGCAGGCGCGTGCCCTGTTCGTAAATGTTCAGCGACAGCGTCGCCAACAGCCAGAACACCACACCACTGGCTACGCCAAAACCCAACGGTCGACGCAAGCCCGGACGACGCCAGCCGCGATACAGCGCTGCCAACAGCAAAACGATCACCCCCGGCCAGGCCAGAAACCCACCATCGCGCAGGTCGATGATTTGCCACGGGTCATTACGGTAGTGCGACCAGTACATCAGCACAAACGCGATGCGCGCGGCCAACATGCCCAGCAGAAACAGACTGAACAGCGCCGACTCGGGGTTATCACCGCCGCGCTTGGCCACCCGCCAGCCGACAAACGTCGCCAGCGCCAAAGCACTGATCAGCAGCAGGTGGTTAAGCGCGATGGCAAAAGTGCCGAGGGTGAAAGTCAGCATTAATTGGTGTCCCGGGTGGTGGCCCAGCGTTGCAGGAAAGTGTCGGCATCGACTTCGCCGGTGATGCGCTGGCTGCGGCGTTCTTCGCCGTCAGTGCCGATCCAGACGAAACTCGGTGGCCCCGGCACTTTGTAACGACTGAGCAGTTCGCGGCTGGCAGCGTTGTCGGCGGTGACATCGAGCCTGAGCAGACGCGCATCACTCAGCGCCTGCATCACCTTGTCTTTGCCGAACACCTGTTTCTCCATGACTTTGCACGACACGCACCAATCGGCGTAGTAATCGAGCAGCACCCACTGGCCCTTGGCTTTCGCAGCATCCAGTTCGCTTTGCAAAGCGACAGGATCCTTGATGGTGGTGAACGCCTCATGACCATTCGGTGCGGCGCTTGCGGTGCGACCGGCACTGTAAACCTGCAGCGGCTGATACGGATCATCACTGCCACCCGCCGCGCCGATCACCAGCAAACTGCCCCACAAACCCAACAGAAGTGCAGCGGCGCCGAATATCTGCGCAACTCGGCCAAAGCCTTCGGATTGTTTCCAGGCGCTGTAAGCGGCGATCAACAGCAGCGCACCGCACAGGCCCAGCCACAACGACGGATCCAGCACCGGACGCAGCATCAGCAAAGCGGTAGCAAGAAAGAGGAAACCGAACACGCCTTTGAGCAGGTTCATCCACGCACCCGGTTTCGGCAGGAAGCGATTACCAACCGTGACCAGCAGCAACAGCGGCACACCGATGCCGATGCCCAGCGAGAACAGAATCAAGCCACCGTGCAGCGCATTGCCACTCTGCGCGATATACAGCAGCGCACCGGCCAGCGGCGCGGTCATGCACGGGCCGACCAGCAAACCGGACAACGCGCCGAGCACACCGGCACCGATCAGGCTGCCACCGCTGCGGCTGCGCGAAGCGTGTTCGAGGCGATCACGCAGGGCCACCGGCAATTGCAGTTCAAAGAAGCCGAACATCGGCAATGCCAGCACCACGAAGATCGCGGCAAAGGTGCCGAGCAACCAAGGATTTTGCAGCCACGCTTGCAGATTGGCGCCGAGCAGCGCGGCAATCACGCCCATCGCGGCATACACCAGCGCCATGCAAATCACATAACTGCCGGCCAGCGCAAAACCACGACGCGGAGTGGCGCCGCTGCCGACGACCATGCCCGCCAGAATTGGCAACATCGGCAACGTGCAAGGGGTGAAGGCCAGCAACAGACCAAGGCCGAAGAACACCAGCAAACTCCAGCCCAGCGCCCGTTGTTGCAGGCTGCTGGCCAAGGCTTGATCCGGCGCTTCGGAACTGGCAGCGACGGCGGCTTTGCCCCCCAGATCAATCACGCGGGTTTGCGGTGGATAGCACAGACCGGCATCCGCGCAGCCCTGATAGCTGACTTTGATCTGGCCGCTGGCCGAGGCCGGGATTTTCACCTCCAGGCCTTGGCGGTAAACCGGTTGCTCACCGAAAAACTCATCGCTGTGGGATTCACCTGTTGGCAGCGCTGGTTGTTGTTCGGCGGTCAGCCCATCGAATTTCAGGCGTTTCTGATACAGGTAGTAGCCGTCGGTGATCTGCCAGAACAACTGGGTTTCACCGGATTCCAGGCGTTCGGAGGTGAGTACGAACGCTTTGTCGACCGGCAAAAATTCCGGTTTTGAATCGAAAGGATTATTCCCTGCCTGGGCTAAACCGGAGATCAATAGTGCAAACAATAGAAAAAAATGACGCATGGAGGAGCCTTGTCCCTGTGCAAGTGGGGTGAACAATGGGCGGTGGCGATTAACCGATGATTAACCGCCATCCCCATTGATTACGGATGAGGAGTCCGACGCCAGCGCACAGAAGCTTACAGGAGACTTCAGTTCTTTATCAGCCCGGGCCAGGAGACGTCGGAAACAGCATGGGGCCCCGTTATTTTTTTCGAGCTTTGTTCATATTTCAGATACTGATTGTCATCCAGGAAGACGTAAAAATATCTATCGAAGGTCGGATAGTCGTTTGTTACTGCAGTCATCATACGGTATTTGTATTGTTCCAATTCTGCCCATGGAGAGTTTTTCAGGGGACGTATTTCGAATGCTTTGGAATACAGGTCATAGACTAAATAGTTGCCGTCATTCATTAGGAGCCAATAAACTTCCTTGTCGGCCGAACTTTCGGCCCACATGACACCCACTATGTTGTAGAAGTAAGGTTGCAATACTGCCCATATGGATTGTTCGATAGGTTTTTTTGAGCGGACTTTGTCGGTTTTCTGGTTGAACTCGCAGACGTAAGGTGCATCGTCTTCCTCATAGAATAGCCAGAGGGTATCGTTACCTCCGTCCCAGCTGGGGGCAGTGGTGGTGAAGCCGAAGTACAAACATTCGGCAGTCTTGTCGAAACCATGCCAATGATCGGTAACACTGGCGGGATAGCCGGGGGGGACTTTATTGTCTCCAAGGTCGAAGCGTTTATAGTAGTTATGGTCTTTGAAAAAGAAGTAAATACGGTCGGGGCCGGAGCGCCAGTCAACCGCTACAAAGTTTTTGCTCATGTTAAAACTCACATTGAAAATTTTATTAAAAGTAATGGGGTGTGTTGCGGGTTTAACTTTTTTGGGCACGGCCTGGCGGATGATTAACCTCACCGGAAATTCGCTCGCCCGACACGCGCTTCGATGAAACGCTTCAATCGCGTAATAGCCCTGGCCAGTTTCCATCATTGATGTCAATCGGACCTGCGAGCAATTCACGCGTCCAAAGGTTGAACCTGAGGTACTGGTTTCCCGTCAGAAAAACATAGTAATGACTCTCTGCCAGTGACCGGTCGTTTTGCACGGCGGTTATGATCCTGTCTTTAAAGTGGGTCAGCGCGGGGTAGAGAGCGTCGATAGGGAGAAGGCGCAGTGTGTTTACGTCATTCGTGAGATTCAGAAGCAGGCAGGTACCATCATTGAGCAAGAACTCAAATTCCCGAGGCTGGTGTGCTCGTTCTCGCCAAGTACCAGCAACAATTCGATCGAAGAAGGGTTCCAATTTGAACCAGGGAGATTTTGAGAGGGGCATGAAGCTATTAACTTTGTCGAGATCCTGATCGTATTTGCAGACCATAGGTTGCTCGCGGTCATAGTAGAATAACCACAAGATATCGGAGTCAAACGCCAGATATTCTGCGTTTTTGAAACCTGTGGTGGTGAAACCGAAACGCAAATTTTCAACGTGGATATGGAAGTCATGCCAGTTTTGGTATCGGACGGTAGTGGGGTGGCCGTCAATGACGCGGTTATCATCAATATCGAATCGAGAGTACGTCTCGGGGTCTTTAAAGAAGAAGTAGATTTTGTCTTTTCCTGCGCGCCAGTCGACGGCAACGAAGTTTTTTAGTTTGGGCATAATTATTTCGTGTTTAAGTTGTGAGCAGGATTATTCCTGTGGTGTAGACAGTAATGCACTAACGGGTAAATGTGAGAAGGGCATGTTGTTCTGTTTATTTCTATCATCTAATATTTGAGTGTGCCTCGATAAGGTGGATATTTAACAGAAGCTGTTTAACAGGACTCGCGGAGCCCCGTTGCTTCTCCTCTTCTCGTCAGCGAAATCACTTGCCATAATTGCCACTTAATCTTTCTCTGTTCGAATCGCCTTTTTTGCTCACGGAGCTCCCATGCACGTACTGCTTTGCGAAGACGACGAGCTGATCGCCAGCGGGATCGTTGCCGGTCTCACGGCTCAGGGGCTGACCGTTGAGCACGTCAACACCGCGTCGAAGGCGCGGGCGATGCTCAAGGTCGCGGAATTTGACGTGATGGTGCTCGATCTCGGCCTGCCCGACGAAGATGGCCTCAAGTTGCTGCAACAATTGCGGCAGAGTGGCCTGGAAATTCCGGTGCTGATTCTGACCGCGCGCGATTCGGTCACAGACCGCGTCGACGGTTTGCAGGCCGGCGCCGACGATTACCTGCTCAAGCCCTTTGATCTGCGCGAACTGTTCGCGCGTCTGCAAACCCTGTTGCGCCGCGTCGCCGGTCGCAGCGTCAATCTGATCGAGCACGGCGCATTGACCTACGACCCGAGCAGCCGCGAAACCATGCTCGCCGGGCAGCCGGTGGATTTGTCGCGACGCGAACAATCATTGTTGCAAGCCCTGCTGCACAATCGCGGCCGGGTGCTCTCCACCGAGCAACTGAAAGACAGCGTCTACGGTTTCAACGACGAGTTGGAAAGCAACGCGCTCAACGTGCACATCCACCACCTGCGCAGCAAACTCGGCAAAGGCATCGTCGAAACCGTGCGCGGTCTGGGCTATCGCCTCGGCCCGGCGGATGGCGGAGATCAAGGCAAGTGATGAGTCTGCGACTGCGCCTGAGCCTGACCCTCGGCGCCGCGTTCGCGCTGATCTGGGCGCTGGCCGCGGCCTGGATGCTCAGCGACCTGCGCAACCAGATGATGTTTTCCCTCGACCAGCGTCTGGTGGCGTCGGCGCGCATGGTCGCCGGGTTGCTGGAGCAATTGCCGACACTGCCAAGCAAAGGCGAGGGCACTCACTTCAGCGCGGAACAACTGAACATTCCCGGCGGCATGGCGTGTCAGGTCAGTTCGTTGCGCGGGGAAATTCTTGCCCGCAGCCACAACAATCCTGAACAAGCGCTGGAAGCCGAGAAAATGGGTTTCCACGATCAGATGATCGATGGCGCGCCGTGGCGCAGTTTCACCCTCGCGCGCGGCGATGTGCGCATCACCACGGCGGATCGGCAGATCGAGCGTGAGGCTTTGAACATGTCGATTCTGCTCGCCGCTTCGGTGCCCGTTGGCGTGGCATTGCTGGGCTGCTTGTGCCTGTTGTGGCTGGGCATCGGCCAAGGGTTGGCGCCACTCAATCGACTGCGCGAAGCGTTGATGCGGCGTAATGCCGACTCGCTCGAACCGTTGCAATTGCAGGCGTTTCCCAGCGAATTGAAACCGCTGCTGGATACGCAGAATCAGTTGTTCCAGCGCATCGGCAAAACCATCGAGCGCGAACGCCGTCTGACCGGTGACGCCGCCCATGAACTGCGCAGTCCGCTGACGGCTATCAAGACTCACCTGCAAGTCGCGCGCATGACCGAGGGCAGCGCTCGCGATCAGTCACTGGCGCGGGCCGAGGAGGGCGCTGACCGATTGCATCGAACCCTAGAGCAATTGTTGTTGCTGGCGCGGGTCGAGGGCAGTTTGTCGTTCGACGACGGCTCTCAGTGCAGTGCCGAGCAAGTGGCGCGGTTGGCGATTCAGGATGCCACCGGCGGCGAGCGGCTGCGGATCAAACTGCAACTGCCTGCCCAACTGTCGGAGGCGCCGTTGCAAATGCCGGCGGTGTTAGCGATTGCCGCGTTGCGCAATCTGCTCGACAACGCGCTGCGCCATACACCGGAAGATTGCGCGGTGGAGGTGAGCATGGAAACCACCGGCAATCGCGTGAATTTTGTCGTACGCGACCATGGGCCGGGTATTGCGCCGGACGATTTGCAGCATCTGACTCAACGCTTCTGGCGCAACGGCCAGAGCACTGGTTGCGGCCTCGGTCTGGCGATTGTTCAGGCGATCGTCCAGCGCTGCGATTGCGCCCTGCATTTCGACAGCCGCGCGGATGGGTTGCGCGTCGAACTGAGCATGCCGCTGCAACCGATCTAATCCCAACGACGTCCCCATGTGGGAGCGGGCTTGCTCGCGAAAGCGGTGTACCAGTCAATGCAATGTTGCCTGACCCAGCGCTTTCGCGAGCAAGCCCGCTCCCACAGGGGATCCGTGTTAGGCACATTAAATGTAACTTCTTGGCGGTCGCTATCCGTTGGTGTGAGGGTTAAGGTCAGCCCCAGCTTTATCTCAATGGATTGAGGAAACTGCGCCATGGAAGCCCCCATCTGCATTCGTCCCGCCACTCTGGCTGACGCCGGCATCATCAGCCGCATCATCGAACGTTCTATCCGCATCGGTTGCGCACTCGATCATCGCAACGATCCCCGACGGGTCAGCGAATGGATTTCCCGGCAGTCAACTGAAGACTTCAGCGCCTGGCTCGCCAACCCGCAGCTCTACCTCAACATCGCCCTGCTCGACGACAAACCGATCGGCGTCGGCATGGCCACAGCGAATGGCGATATCACCTTCTGTTACGTGCAACCGGAGTGCTTTCGACGCGGTGCAGGCAGAGCGCTGATGACCGATCTCGAAGGCTGGCTACGCATTCGCGGGGCGATCCACATTCAACTCAACAGCACCCGCACCGGTGAGCCGTTTTATCACCACCTGGGCTACCGCGAATCGGCGCCAGCCCTTAACGACAAAGACCTGCAGACACAGCCCATGAGCAAGCCGTTGGCAGACTCCAGCTGACAACTCGATCAAGGGTCTAAATCCTCGACACGCTGAAGCGTTTCCAGAACAGGAAAACCTGCAAGTGCGCCCCGCGACCGGAACGCGCACCTGCCCGGTGTGCTGTTTTGGTCACTATCCATAGCGTATTGAGGGTCGAGAGATGTCAGTCGCCACCAGCCTTATTGAAGAGTCGTCGGCCCGGGTCACCTCGGTGCCGGCGGAAACGCTGTACCAGTTCAACGAGTCGCCGTTGCTCGCGCGTCAGGCGCAACAGGAATCCAATGCCCGCAGCTATCCGCGGCGCATTCCGCTGGCGCTCAAACGCGCCAAAGGTTTGTACGTCGAAGACGTTGAAGGGCGCACGTTCATCGATTGCCTGGCCGGTGCCGGTACGCTTGCATTGGGGCATAACCACCCGGTGGTGATCGAAGCGATCCAGCAAGTGCTGGCCGATGAATTGCCGTTGCACACGCTGGACCTGACCACGCCGGTCAAGGATCAATTTGTTCAGGATCTGTTTGCTTTGCTGCCAGCGGCTTTGGCAGCAGAAGCGAAAATCCAGTTCTGCGGCCCAACCGGTACTGATGCCGTGGAAGCGGCTTTGAAGCTGGTGCGCACGGCCACCGGACGCAGCACCGTGCTGTCGTTTTCCGGCGGTTATCACGGCATGAGCCAGGGCGCGTTGAGCCTGATGGGCAGTTTGGGGCCGAAGAAACCGTTGGGCGCATTGCTCAGTAACGGCGTGCAGTTCATGCCGTTCCCGTACGACTACCGTTGCCCGTTTGGCCTTGGTGGCGCGGCGGGTGTGAAGGCCAATTTGAGTTATCTGGACAACCTGCTCAACGACCCCGAAGCCGGCGTGCAACTGCCCGCAGCGGTGATTGTCGAAGCAGTGCAGGGCGAGGGCGGAGTGATTCCGGCCGACATCGAGTGGCTGCGCGGTTTGCGCCGGATCACCGAGAAGGCCGGCGTCGCATTGATCGTCGACGAGATTCAAAGCGGATTCGCCCGCACCGGCAAGATGTTTGCCTTCGAACACGCTGGCATCGTGCCAGACGTGGTGGTGCTGTCCAAAGCCATCGGCGGCAGCCTGCCGCTGGCGGTGGTGGTCTATCGCGACTGGCTCGACACTTGGCAGCCGGGCGCGCACGCCGGCACGTTCCGTGGCAATCAAATGGCGATGGCCGCCGGGTCGGCGGTGATGCGTTATCTGGTCGAACACAAGGTTTGCGAACATGCCGCCGCCATGGGCGAACGCTTGAGCGAGCATCTGCGCATTTTGCAGCGCGACTTCCCGCAACTCGGCGATATTCGCGGTCGCGGTCTGATGCTCGGGGTTGAACTGGTCGACCCGAACGGTGCGGCGGATGCGCTCGGCCATCCGCCGGCCTTCGCGCGATTGGCGCCGCTGGTGCAGCGTGAATGCCTCAAGCGCGGTTTGATTCTGGAGCTGGGCGGTCGGCATGGCGCGGTGGTGCGTTTCCTGCCGCCGCTGGTGATTACTGCGGCGGAGATCGACCGTGTTGCCGAAATCTTCGGCCGCGCGTTGGCCGCTGCCACCACCGCTGTGTAAATTTTTCGCCGCGCCGAACGTTCTTTCTTTATACCCGGCTGCACCCGTTGTGCAGCCCACCCTTACAACGATGGAGAACCAGCATGACGTCAGTATTCGACCGCGAGGACATCCTCTTTCAGGTCGTGGTCAACCACGAAGAGCAGTACTCGATCTGGCCGGACTACAAGGCCGTGCCGGAAGGCTGGCGCACCGTGGGCAAGAGCGGCCTGAAAAAGGAATGCCTGGCCTACATCGAAGAAGTCTGGACCGACATGCGTCCGCTGAGCTTGCGTCAGAAGATGGAAGCGCAGGTCGCGGCGCAGTAAGTCATCAGGCAAAAACAAACCCGCTGAACCGGTGACGGTTAGCGGGTTTTTTCATGTCTTGAGAATGTGTTGTCAGGTCAGGCCTCTTCGCGAGCAAGCCCGCTCCCACAGGGGAATGCATTCCAAATGTGGGAGCGGGCTTGCTCGCGAAGAACGATAACGCGGTCGAACTGAATTAAACCCCGCTCAACCCCTTAAGCACCAAATCTACATTCCCCTCCAGCTCCGCCACCGGATCCGCCGCATCGGTACTCAACACCACCAACCGACTCCCCGAGGCCGCCACCGCCGCTTTCACCGCCTCCGAAGGCTGGCGATGATGCAGCACCACCGCCACATCATTGTCCTTGAGTGTCGCCGTCAGTTTCTGCAGATCCTCAGCCGTCCATTCCGCATCCGGCCGTGGATCCTGGCCGACCAACTCCAGATTGAGGCTGCCAATCAAATAGCCAAAGTGATCACTCAAACTCATCACACTCAGATTATCCGCGCTGGCCAACTTCGCCTCGCTGTCGGCACTGAGTTTGAGCAAACGCTGTTTCAACGCCGCCAGATTCGCCTCGATTGCAGGCTTGGCGCTCGGTGCCAGACGCACCAGATCCGCCGCCATCACGTCGGCCATGCGCCCCATGTTGTTGCTCGCCAGCCACGGCTGACTGTTCAAACCGTCCACCTTCAGATCCGGCTGCACAGCGATGCCGGGCAGGGCGCCGTCCACCGGGCGCGCGGCGTCGACTTCAACGATACGGATATTGCTGCGCCGAGAAATCGGGTACAGCGGATCATCGGCCCACAGCGAGCGCACGCCGATCACCGCGTCGGCGTCGGTCGCCAGTTTGCTCAGCGCCGGCGCGCCGCGTCCGGTGAAATAAGCGGTCTGGCGACTGCCCGGCAGATTCGCCGGCGCCGCGCGTTCGAGCTTGACGTCAGTGCCTTTGAGCAACACTTCGCCCAAGCCGTAAGTGATCGGCAACGAGGCCAGCACGTGCAGCGGCTTGGTGCTTTCGGCGGCGAACAACGGAGTGCTGACCACGCCACACAGGGCCATGGCCAAGGTCAGTTTGCGCATTGAAAAAGTCATTTATCCAAGATTCCCTTTCAGACTCGGGACGACGCCGCGCGCTATGGCGGCGAGGGCGAAGGCGATGCCGGCAACCAGAATGATCGCGGCGCCGGACGGAATCGGCAGATCGAAAACGATTGGCGCGAGAATCCCGCACAAGGTGCTCACAGTAGCGATCAACACTGAACACCAGAAAAAGCCCTTGAGCGACTGGCTGAGCAAGCGTGCCGCAGCGGCCGGAATCACCAGCAGCGCACCGACCAGAATCGCACCAATGACCTTTACCGCCGCCACAGTGATCAAGGTCACCAGAATCACAAACAGATAGTCCAGGGTCTTCACCGCGACGCCGCGCACCGCCGCCAGTTGCGGGTTGAAACTGGCCAGCATGATGCGGTTGTACAGCGGCAGTGCCAACGCCATGACCAGCGAGCCGACGATGGCCAGCACCGCCAGGTCATTGCCGTTGACGGTCAACACCGAACCGAACAGCACGTTCTCCAGAATGTGCACGTTGATCTTGCCGGCGAGAATCAGCAGCAGGCTCGCACCCAAGGCCAGCGACACCGAGAGGAACACGCCGATCAAGGTATCCGGCGCCAGACCGGTGCGGTTGCGCAGGTAATTGAGCAGGATGCCGAACAACAGGCAGTAACCGAACAGACTGCCGTATGGCCCGGTGTAGGGTTCGCCAAGCAGAATGCCAATGGCCACGCCGGTCAGCGCGGCGTGACCGACTGCTTCGGAGAAAAACGCGAAGCGCTTGACCACCACCAGCGTGCCGAGGCCGCCGAGCACCGGGCCGATCAGCAGGCCGGCGAGCAGCGCATTGACGACAAAACCGTAGGCCAGCGCTTCCGGCAGATAACCGGACGAGGCCCAGCCTTGAACCATCAAACGAAAGGCTTCGTAACTCATCAGCTCGCGCTCCGTGGATGGGTCGAAAACAGTGTTAGCAGACGCTCCGGGGTCAACGCCTCGCGAGGTGTGGCGTCGAACAGCACGCGACGATTGAGGCCGGTGACGCGATCGGCCAGACGGCCGACGGCTTCCAGATCATGCTCGATCCACAACACCGTGATGCCAGCCGCGCGCCAATCGCCGAGCAGGCGTTCGAACACCTGAATCCCAGCTTCGTCGAGAGCCGACATCGGCTCATCGAGCACCAGCAATTGCGGCGCCGGAATCAAACCCTGTGCGAGCAAAACCCGCTGCCGCTCACCGCCGGACAGCGCGCCCATGCGCCGCTTGCGCTTGTCCTGCATGCCGACGCGTTCCAGCGCATCGCCGATGGCGCCGGCGTAGTGTTTGCTCAAACCGAGAAACGCCGGGCGACGCTGGCACATCGCGGCCATGAAATCGTCGACGGTCATCGGCAACCCGCGATCGAATTCCAGCGCTTGCGGCACATAACCGATGGTGCCGGGCTCGCCGGGCCATTGCAGGCTGAGCTGGCCCTGATGCGGCATCTGCCCGAGCAGGGTTTTGATCAACGAACTCTTGCCGCCACCGTTGGGGCCGACCAATGCGTGTACGTTGCCGGGCAACACCTGAAAACTGACCTTGTCGAGGATCGTCGTCCGCCCCAGCGTCAGACAAACCTCCGCAAAATCCAAAGTCGGCCCCGAAACCTGTAGGAGTGAGCCTGCTCGCGATAGCGGAGTGTCATCCAACAATGATGCTGGTTGACCTGGCCCCATCGCGAGCAGGCTCACTCCTACAGGGGATTCGGTGTTTTCGGGAGAGAGGGTTTCTTTTGAAGTCATGCCCCCGACTCCTGAATCGCCCGCACCACGGTGTTGAGGTTGCCGGTCATTTCCTTTTCGTACTTGTCGGCGGTGTATTCGCCGTAGGAGATGTGCGACAGCGGGTACAGCTTCACCCCGGATTCACGCTGAATGGTATCGACGTAACTCGACGGGAAATCCATCTCCGAGAAGATCACTTTCACGTCCAGTTCGCGCAGTTGATCGATGGTCTTCTTCAACTGGCTCGGGCTCGGCTCGATGCCGTGCGCCGGCTCAACCACTGCCGTCACTTCCAGACCGAACTCACGCAACAGATAGTCGTAAGCGGCATGGACGGTGGCGACGCGCAGCTCGGCGTTCGGCGCCTCGGTCAGCTTGGCCAAGGCGTCGGCGCGCATCTGCCGCAGGCGTTTGCCATAGGCGCGGGCGTTCTGCGTGTAGGTTTTGGCGTTGTCCGGGTCGAGTTTGCCCAGTTCGCGGGCGATGTTGTTGACCTGGGCGATCGAGGCGCTGATCGACAAGAACGTGTGCGGGTTGACCACTTTGCCGGCCCCGCGCGCGGCGACCCCGGTGGCGGCCAAGAGCGGCACGTTTTCGTTGGCTTCGATGGTTTTGACGCTCGGCGTTTCGCTGGCGGCGATCATCCGGTCGGCAAAATCATCATGGCCGACACCGTTGAGCACGATCACGTCCAGCCCGCTGATGCGCTTGATGTCCTCGGCGCGCGGCTCGTAGGCGTGCGGGTTGAAACCGGCCGGAATCAGCGGCACCACTTCGGCTTTGTCGCCGACGATGTTCGCCACATAGCTGTAATACGGGTGCAGGGTGATGCCGATGCGCAGGCGTTTGGCGGGATCGGCGCTGGCCAACGGGCTCAGCAGGCAGGCACAGAGACCGGCTAAAAACAGACGCAACAACGGACGGCGGGACGATGAAATAGACATGGGCAAACGGTCTTCTCTCGGGTGAGGGCGAGGAATCAATGGCGATGTTCGCGGGTAACCCCGGCATCGTATTGCGCGACGATCTGTTTCCAGCCCGACGCAGACAGGGCGGCGTCGGTCAGTTCGGTCGGCACGTTGAGATCGGCATCGCGGTTGAGCCAGATGTCCGGTGCAGCGCTGTGATCGGCGCTCAACAGCATCACGAATGAACCGGCGACGGAGGGTGCCTGGCTGTGGCCAAAGTAGGCAGTGTCGGCCAGCAATTGCCAGGCATGACCGCCGCGACTGACCGAACTCGCATCCTGAGCAAACGGCGCAAAACCTTCGTCAGCCAGATTTTTCGGGGTCGGCAAGGTTTGCTGTTCTTCGCGTAGTAGACGGATTTCGTCGAGGGTCACTCGCAGATCGGCATAGATGCCCTGCTCGGAAGCACTGAGATCGCGGCGCGCATCGAACTGATGGCTGGCGACCGGTTCCGGCTCATGGGACACCCCGCGCCACGCCACCACCGAACCGGCAACCGCCAGAATCAGTAGGCACAACAGCAACACATTGAGGGTTTCATGGCCGGCACCGGCCGGGCGGACGACTTGCGTGGTGGGCGTACTCATGGGGCCTCAATATCCGCTTGGTCGATTTCGACGACGTGGCCGGGACCCGCGTCGAACAGCACGTAGAATTCGGCGCCGGGTTTTTTGAAGGTCAGCGTCGAATCGCTACCAAGCTTGCCCGGTACCAGAATGGTTTCGTCGTAACCGATCACGTCGAGGGTCACGCCGGGGGCGCCGCTGCCGTCGGAAAAACCGCCGGTGCATTTGATCTGGTCGGCGTCGATGGCTTTGCATTCGCACATCGGGTTATGCGCCAGAGCGCTGCCAGTGAAACCGGCGCAGAGCACCAGCAGCGCGGCGCTCAGCCGCAGGCGGGAAGGGCGTTGCGAGCGGGTCATGGTTTGGCTCCTTGTTGAGTCAGCCAGGCGATGGTGGCGGGGGAGGCCTGGCTCAGGGGAATCGAGGCCTGATGCATGCTGCCGTCCCAGCCTTCCATGGTGATCCACAGTTCGGCGTCGGCTTTGGTTTTCTCCGGCACCGGCAACTGCGCGCCCATGCGATACGGCGCGCCGAAGAAAATCACCCCGGCGGCGCGCAGGCTGCGCGGTTTGCCGATGCGCAGATAAGTGGCTTTGACTTTGTCGATGCAAGCATCACAAAGCGCGGCGTTGAAGCCTTTCATGTAGCCGGCCGGGCCTTCCAGACGTGGCGCCTCGTTGCGCAATTCGGCGAGGCGCAGGCTCCACGGGCCGACTGCGATTTCGCCGACTTCGCGTTCACCGAGGCCGGCATCGCCGCGAAACAGCGCGACATCGGCGAAGTATTTCGGCATGAAACCCAGCGGGATCAGCAGCAACAGCACGTTGATGTGGAAACGCCATTTGTGCCAGAACACGCTCAAGCGCGACGGTTGCGGCAAAGCTGCGGACTTGCTCATGGGTTGACCTCCGACGTTTCCCGGCGCATCGCCGGTTGCGCCTGCACGCGGTTTTTCTTCGATTCACGCTTGAGAGCATTGGCCGTGGCCAGCGCCGTGCGTTTGGTCCAGATCAACAAACCGCTGAGCACCATCATGCTCAGCAGCAGGCCGAAGAAGAACCAGATCAACTTGATCCACAACCCGCCAAAGTCGCCGGTGTGCAGCGGGCGCATGGATTCGGTGACGAACTCCAGCGAGGTGCGGTCGCTCAACAAACGTGAAGTGGCCAACTCACCGCTGTAAGGATCGAGCGTCGCGGTCTGGAACATCAACGGATACCAGCCGCGTCCTCCGACGCTGAGGTGGGTATAGGCGTTGGCCGGCAGGCTGACGAAGCTGACTTCGAGGCCGGGGATTTTCTCTTGGGCGATTTCAATGGCCCGATCCAGACTGATGCGCGGCGGCGGGCTGCCGTCGGCCGAGATCGGCACCGCTTCACGGGACATCGCCGGAATGATCGGTTCGCTGGAGATGGAAATGTGGTTGTCGAACAGCAGCGCCTGAATCAGAAACCAGGTGCCGGTGATCGAGATCACGGCGATAAACCAGATCGACCAGATGCCGCTGAGGCGGTGGAAATCGCCCCAGAAGATTCGCGCGCCGTGGCGAAAGCGCAGGGTCGGACTAAAGAATCCTTTCCAGAAGCGTTTATAAACCACCAGCCCGGTCACCAGCGAAGCCAGCAACGGCAGACCGAGGAACGACACCAGGTACCAGCCCCAACTGAAACCGTTGGTGAACGGCACCAGCCACCAGCCATGCAGGGCGCGGGTAAAGGCCTGGAAGTTGAAGTCGGGCGCGACTCCCTGAATCACCCCGGTATACGGGTTGACGTAAACGGTCTGCTCGCGGCCATCCGGGTAGCTGACCTGCACGTCCAGGGCAAAATGCGACTCATCCGGGCGGCTGATGCTCTCGACCACGGTGCGTGGTTCGGCTTTTTTGATCGCCGCGAGTACCTGGTCGTAGCTGAGCAGCGGTGCGTCGTCGGTCGGTTGGCTGGCGCGCATTTGCGGGTTGGCCAGCCAGACGATTTCCTGGCTGACCACCGCCAGCGTGCCGGTGACACAGACGATCAGCACAAAGAACCAGATCGGTAACGCCAGCCAGCTATGAACGAGGAACCACAGTTTGGAGCGGGATTTCTTCGACATGATTGCGCGTCTTGATTTCGATGGAAGGGCGCGGCACCACGGGCTTCGCAGCACAGCAGTCCCCGAACGACCGGTCGTGGCTTTTGCCTACGCGAACGGCCTGCATTTCTATAAGACGAATGAGCGACGCAAATCCCGAAAGGCGATATGAAAGCAAATGTTTCGCAATCCGCCGAATTATCACGGCCCCTTGTAGGAGTGAGCCTGCTCGCGATGGCGTCGCGTCAGTCGATTAATTTATTGGCTGTTATATCGCTATCGCGAGCAGGCTCACTCCTACAAAAGCGTAGGGCGGGGGGATTGAACACGATTCATGATCTGCGCCATCACTGTCTGGCAATTGATGGGCGGCAGCGCCTGCCTATGATGGGAATCACTTGGATTGCTTGAGTGAATGCCCTGATGAGCCCCAGAACCCTTTACGACAAACACATCGATTCCCACACGGTCTGCCGTCTCGACGATCAGGGGCATGTGCTGCTGTATATCGACCGTCAGGTGATCAACGAATACACCAGCCCGCAAGCGTTCAGTGGCTTGCGCGCGGCTGGGCGCGAAGTGTGGCGGCCGGGCACGGCGCTGGCGGTGGTCGATCACGTCAACCCGACCACGCCGGTGCGCATCGCTGCGATGCCCGATGCCGGCGGTGCGCGGCAAGTGTCGTATCTGGCGGAGAACTGCCGGGACTTCGGCATCGAACTGCTGGACATCCTCGACAAGCGCCAAGGCATCGAACACGTGATCGCTCCGGAGCAAGGCTTCATCCTGCCGGGCATGGTCATCGCGGCCGGCGACAGCCACACCACGACCTACGGCGCACTCGGCGCGTTCGGGTTCGGCATCGGCACCTCCGAGATCGAGCACCTGCTGGCCTCGCAAACGCTGGTCTACAAACGCCTGAAAAGCCTGCGCGTCACGGTGGATGGCGAGTTGGCGCCGGGCCTGACCTCGAAGGATGTGATCATGGCGCTGATTGGCCAGATCGGCGCATCCGGGGCCACCGGTTACGCCATCGAATTCTGCGGTTCGACCATTGATGCCTTGAGCGTCGAAGCGCGCATGACCATTTGCAACATGGCCGTCGAGGCCGGTGCGCGCGGGGCCTTTATGGCGCCGGACGAGAAAGTCTTCAGCTACTTGAAAGGCAAACCGCGCGCGCCCCAAGGTGAGTTGTGGGATCGCGGCGTGGAAAAATGGCGCGAATTGCGCAGCGATCCCGGCGCTGTGTTCGATCGCGAAATACACCTCGACGCCAGTGGGCTGGAGCCAATGGTGACCTGGGGCACCAGCCCGGACCAGGCCGCTGCCATCGGTGCGCGAGTGCCGGATCCGCAATTGATCAGCGACCCGATCCTGCGTCAGGACATGCGCCGCGCCCTCAACTATATGGGCCTCGAAGCGGGCATGGCGCTCAGCGACATCGTCATCAGCCACGCCTTCATCGGCTCATGCACCAACGCGCGGATCGAAGATTTTCGGGATGCCGCCAGCGTCGTGCGCGGGCAACGCGTCTCCGAGCACGTGCGCGCGATGATCGTGCCCGGCTCCAGCGAAGTGCGTGCGCAAGCCGAAGCGGAAGGGCTGGCGCAGATTTTTCTCGACGCCGGTTTTGAATGGCGTCAGTCCGGTTGCTCGATGTGCCTGGCGATGAACGACGACGTGCTCGCCCCCGGCGACCGCTGCGCGTCCAGCACCAACCGCAATTTCGAAGGCCGCCAGGGCGCCGGCGCACGCACGCATTTGATGAGCCCGGCGATGGTCGCCGCTGCTGCGATCAGCGGTCGACTCACCGACATTCGCCACTTTGGAGAACGCCCATGAGCCTGCAACCCTTCACTCAAGTCAGCGGTCAGGCCGCGCCGTTTCTGGCGGCCAACGTCGACACCGACGTGATCATGCCGAAACAGTTTCTCAAGGGCATCGATCGCCAAGGGCAGGATCGCGGGGTGTTTTTCGATCTGCGATTTTTGCCGGATGGCAGGCCCAATCCTGATTTCGTGCTCAATCAAGCGGCATGGCAGGGCGCGAGTTTTTTGGTGGTCGGGCCGAATTTTGGCTGCGGTTCCAGTCGTGAACACGCGGTGTGGGGGTTACAGCAGTTGGGCGTTCGCGCGTTGATCGGCAGCAGTTTTGCCGGGATCTTTTACGACAACTGCCAGCGTAACGGGGTGTTGTTGATCACCCTGGAAGAGGCGCAGGTGCAGCGGATCGGGCAGCTTGTTCGGCAGGCTGAAACGGCGCGGATCAGCATTGATCTAGAAGCGCAGCAGATAGGTTTGGCGGATGGCTGCGTGATCGATTTCCAGATCGATACCCTGCGCAAAACTTCGCTGTTGCTGGGGCTGGATGCGATTGGCAGCACCTTGCAACGCCGCGAACAGATTCAGGATTTCGAACGCCAACATCTGGCTAACAACCCGTGGTTAAGCTAAACGCATAACCTGTGGGAGCAAGCCCGCTCCCACAGGGGTTTTGTGTTGTGTTTGGGTTATAGCGACAGACTTTTGAAGTGCTCCTGCAAGAATTCCACACACGCCCTTAATTTCCCCGAATTCGCCAACCGTGTCGGGTACACCGCCCAGACATTCGCGCTCTGCCCGTAATCCTCCAGCACCTGCACCAGCAACCCTTGCTCGAGCAACGGTTTCACATCCCACAGTGAACGCAGCAACACCCCACGCCCATCAAGTGCCCATTGCAGAACAATCTCGCCATTGTTCGACGACAACGGCCCGCTGACCCGCACACTTTCCTGCCCGCCCTCGCGATCGAGATTCCAGATGCCGAAAGCGTTGTCGCGTTCCTTGATCACCAGGCAGTCATGCTGCTGCAAGTCCTCCAGCGTCAGCGGCGTGCCACGCCGTTGCAGATAATTCGGCGCCGCGCACAGCACGCGTCGATTGCTCACCAGACGTCGACCGATGTGCTGCCCGGGAATGTCGTCGCCGACGCGGATTTCCAGGTCGAAACCTTCATTGATGATGTCCACCACCCGATCAAACAGGTCGAGACGAATCTGCAGTTCCGGGTAGCGCTCGGCCAGCAACGACACCGCTGGCGCCACGTGATTGCGACCGAAACCGAAACTGCTGCAGATGTGCAAACGCCCACGCGGGCTGTCGTGGGCGTCGGAAAGTTCGTCGTGCAGTTGCTGGAAGTCATCAAGAATGCGCAACGCCCAGCGCTGCACACGCTCGCCATCCTCGGTCAGCGAGACGCGCCGACTGGTGCGATGCAGCAGGCGTGTGCCAAGGGTGGTTTCGAGAATCTGGATGCGTTTGCTGACGTAGGCGGGCGACAGGCCCAACTCATCGGCCGCGGCGGCAAAGCCGTTTTTGCGGATCACGGTGAGCAGCACACGCAGGTCTTCGGGCAGGGGCACGGAGTCTTTCTTCTGGGACATGTCAAAACGCACGCTGGCGGCAGAAGCCGCCGGCGTAGCACCGCGATTTACAGGCTCTGTTCAGCGCAGAAAGGCCAGCGCTTCGGCAAGCAACAGTGCGGGGACTTCTTCGGCGATATAATGGCCGGCGGGCAGGGCCTGGCCGGTGACGTTCGTCGCCACTTGCTGCCATTCCTTGAGCGGATCGAAACAGCGGCCGACGGTGCCTTCCGCGCCCCACAGCACCCGCAAAGGCAAACTCAAATGATGATGGGCGGCGATGTCGGCGCGGTCGTGCTCCAGATCGATGCCGGCGCTGGCGCGGTAATCTTCGCAGATGCCGCGTGCGCTGCCGGGTTGTTGCAGGCAGCGGCGGTATTCGCTGAAGGCTTCGTCGGTGAACGGTTTGAGGCCGGCGCTGCGACTGCCCATCACGCTGCGCAGATAACCTTCCGGGTTGGCTTCGATCAGCGTTTCCGGCAGCGGCGCCGGGCGAATCAGGAAGAACCAGTGCCAGTAGGCGCGGGCGAAGGCTTCGTTGGTTTGGGTGTACATCGCCAGGGTCGGGGCGATGTCCAGCAGCATCATGCGTTGCACGGCGGCGGGGTGGTCGAGGGCGAGGCGATGAGCGACGCGCGCGCCACGGTCATGGGCGAGGATCGAGAACTGCTCGAAGCCTAGCGCTTGCATCAATTCGACGTTGTCGCGGGCCATTTCGCGTTTCGAGTAGCTGAGGTGCAACTCGTCAGCGTCGGGGCGACTGCTGTCGCCGTAACCGCGCAGGTCGGCGGCGACCACGGTGAAGTGTTTGGCGAGTTGTTCGGCAATCTTGTGCCAGATCACATGGGTCTGCGGATGGCCGTGCAGCAGCAACAGGCCCGGCCCGCTGCCGCCGACGCGGTAGGCAATGTCGACGCCGTTGACGTGGCGCTGGTCTTTGAGAAATCCGGCAAACATCGGGCTGATCCTTGTTTCAGGTTTCTTGTGGCCTGCATCCTGAAAGCGTCCGGGGTTTGGGGCAAGGCGCAAAGCGTGATGGGCGGGTTCATGAAGTGTGATTTGTTTGTCAGTACCGGCCCGATCGCGAGCAGGCTCACTCCTACAATTGGAATGCAGTCCCCCTGTAGGAGTGAGCCTGCTCGCGATAGCGCCTATGCAAACACTGCAAAACCTAACCCTGGCCAAACATCTCCATCGCCCGCTGCCTGATCTGCTCCTCAGTCAAATCCTCCTTGCGCGAGGCCAGAAACCACAGATGCCCATACGGATCCTTCAACGTCCCGCTGCGATCGCCGTAAAACTGATCCTTGACCTCCGACACCGACGTCGCCCCGGCATCCAGCGCTCGCTGAAATGACTTGTCGACATCTGTCACATACAAATGCAAACCAACCGACACCGCTTGATCCGGATTGCTCAACGGCCCTTGATCGCACGGCGAACCGAGCATGATCGCGCTGTCGCCAATGCGCAGTTCGGCGTGGCCAATGCCGCCGTCGGGCATGGACAGACGCATGACTTCGGTGGCACCAAAAGCTTTCTTGTAGAACTCGATGGCCTCGGCGGCTTTGTGGATGCCGAGGTAGGGGGTGATGCTGTGATACCCCTCGGGAATGGGTTTGACGCTCATGACCTTCTCCCTGATTGTTGTTTTGCGAGGTGAAGAATCACTATAGAACTGTCCGCGCACACCAGACTTTTGCCCGACGAGCAGCACCCAAATTGAGCGATGGAAACCAGCCTTTGTGGCGAGGGGATTTATCCCCGTTGGGCTGCGAAGCAGACCCTCAGTCAGTCAATGAGGTATGTCTGAAGGAATAGGGATGCAGGTTTTGGGGCTGCTCCGCAGCCCAACGGGGATAAATCCCCTCGCCACAGGGTTTTCCATCAAAATTCAGGGAAGTGCGGCCCTGGCCCTTGTTCACCGAGCACATCGCCCTGATTGCGCAGCGGGCAGGCCTCCATTGAAAGGCAACCACAACCAATACAGCCATTCAAACGATCCCGCAACAGCATCAACTGCTCGATCCGTTCATCCAGTTCCCGCCGCCACTGCTCGGACAACACCCGCCAATCCGCCGCCGTCGGCGCACGGTCATCCGGCAAAATCTTCAGCGCTTCGCCAATCTCCGCCAACGGAATCCCCAGCCGTTGCGCGACCTTGATCAACGCCACCCGCCGCAGCACCTCACGCGGATAGCGCCGCTGATTGCCGGCATTACGCTGGCTCTTGATCAGTCCCTTCGATTCATAGAAGTGCAGCGCCGTCACCGCCACGCCACTGCGCGCCGCGACTTCGCCAACCGTTAGCTGCTTGTACACCTGTTCTTTGCTGATCATTGGAAAACAGCTCTTGACCTTGACTTAACTAGAGGTTTTACCCTGCAGGCCTTCGAGTCGCAAGATTCGCCTTACAGCCAAGTGGGGACTTTCATGCAAGCAACAGCGAAAAATCGCAGTTTCACCCAGTTGATCGAATTCGAAATCGAACCACGTCAGCAGCCGGCATTGGTCAATGCGCTGTCGGTACAGACTGAACGTCTGGCCCAGCGCTACGCGGGATTTGTCAGCGCGAGTGTGCAGGCCAGCGACGATGGCCGGCGCGTATTGAGTTTTCTGCAATGGCAGACCCGCGAAGCGGGGGAGGCGGCGTTTCGCAGTTTCGAGAGCGGCGAGCAGGACTTTTGGCAGTTGATCCACACGCATCAGGCGAAAACCATCACCTTCAATTCCTTTCAGGTGCTCAGCAGCATCGCCCGCAGTCACGACGATGCGCTGCACTGCAATCTGGTCGGCTAGATCGACAGTTGCAGCAGGCGTTCGCCGTGCAGATTGGCGGGTGCCCGGCGCTTGTTCACTGCCAGTTCGCCGATCTTGATCAACCGTGTGCGTGTGACGTTGCGGCTCAGGCCGAGCAGGGCGGCGGTGTGCACTTGGTTGTAGTGGCAGAAGCGGTAAGCCGCGCGCAGCAACGCGTCTTCGACTTTTTCGTGGAGTGCGCCGGCCTGTTGCGCGAAGAGTTTTTGAAAGGCCTGCTCCAACAACGCTTCCGGTGAGTCGTCGGCGCTGTTGTGATGATCGTCCGGGCGTTCGATGCGCAGATTGGACAGGCGCAAATCATCACGTTCGATCACGCCGTTACGGCAGATCAATAAGGTGTGATGGATGACGTTTTCCAGTTCGCGGATGTTGCCCGGCCAACTGTAGCCGCGCAGTTTGTGCTCGGCGCCGGGGCTGATGCTGACTCGCCCGTAACCGAGACGCTGACTGTAGGCCTCGATGAAATGCCGAGTCAGCGGCAGGATGTCGCCAGGGCGATCACGCAACGGACTCAGTTCCAGATTGACCACGTTGAGGCGGTAATACAGATCCTCACGGAAATTGCCGGCATTGATGGCTTTCTCCAGTTGCACGTTGGTCGCGGCCAAAACCCGCACATCGATCGGAATGCTTTTGCGCGAACCGAGCCGCACCACTTCGCGTTCCTGCAACACGCGCAACAACTTGACCTGAATCGCCATCGGCAGATCGCCGATCTCATCGAGAAACAAGGTGCCGCCGTCCGCCTCTTCGAACCAGCCAGCCTTGGCGCTCAAGGCGCCGGTGAACGCGCCTTTTTCATGACCAAACAATTCGGCCTCGACCAGCGACTCGGAAAACGCGCCGCAATTGACCGCGATAAACGGCCGATGGCGACGGTTGCTCAGGTTATGAATATGCCGCGCCACCAACTCCTTGCCGGTACCGGTCTCACCGATGATCAGCACGCTGGCCTCGCTCGGTGCAACCTGTTGCAAATGCGCGAGCAGGGCTTGGGACTTCGGATCTTCGAACACCTGCGCGGTGGCACGGATCGACGTGGCCAGCGCGGGTGAGGGCGGTAAGGTCAGCAGTTGCATGGGCTCGTCCTTCTTTTTAGTTCAAATGCAGACAGGTCAGGAATAGAAAGTCGGCACCGGCAGCGACTGGTTCAGCGCCCAGTCGCCCAGCTCATGGAGTTTGTAATCCAGCGGATCGTGCAGGGTTTGCGTGCGCAAGTTGCGCCAGTGCCGGTCGAGACGCAGCGAGGCGTGGGTCGAGCGCGCGCCGGTGACTTCGAACAGACGGCTGCAAATCTCCAGACCCTGACGGCTGGCCGCGACTTTGGCCGTGGCAATCGCCGTGGCGACATGCCCGCGTTCTTCGGCGCTGAGGTTTGCGCCTTTCGCCCACGCTTCATCCAGCAACGCCGCCGCGCGTTCGACCAATAAACGAATGCCTTCGAGGGCCACCCAGAACTCGCCGAAATGCGCGAGCACATACGGGTCTTCACTGACTTCGCGCGCCGAGGATTTGTGCCAGAGCCGGGTTTCCTTGAGGGTGTACTGCCGCGCTTCTTCGAATGCGCCTTCGGCAATCCCGAGAAACATATGCGTGAAAGTCAGCTGCGCGATCAGTGGTCGCAAGCAGGCGAACGGCGTGCTCAGCGGGCCCGGATCAAGCAGCAGCTCCGACTCCTCGACACGCACGCGTTCGAATGTGGCGCTGCCGCTGTCGGTCTGACGCTGGCCGATATTGTTCCAGTCGTTGTGCAGGGTGATGCCGCTGCGGCCGCTGGGAATCGCCGCGATCAGCAACTTGCCGCCCGCGCTTTCATCGACTGCCGAGGCAATCAACATCTGCGAATCGCTGGCGCCGGAGCAGAAGCTTTTCTTCCCGGAAAACTCGCGCCAACCGCCGAGGTTCTTGACCACGGTGCGAGTGTCGAGCGGGTTCAGCGCGTTGCCCCAGAACCAGTTCTGCCGCGCGGTCTGTTCGAACCACGGCTGCCATTGTTCCGGTCGCGAGAACAGGCGCACGGTAGCGAGCATCAGATGATGAAAGCCGAAGACGTGAGCGATAGAGCTGTCGACCTTGGCGAACTCGCGGACGATTTGCAGGGTTTCACTCCAGGTCGCGCCAAGGCCGCCGTAGCGGGTGGGAATGCTCAGGGCCAGCAGGCCGCTGTCGCGCAGAGCATCGCGCTCGGCTTTCGGCGTACCACCGCGCTCGTCGCGTTCGACGGCGGTGAGGGCAAACTCGGCGGCCAGTAGGCGGGCGGTTTGCAGCGGGGATAACAGGGTACTTTGCGGTTTGGCGGTCACACGGTGTTCCTCAAAATCGACGCAATCCCCCTGTGGGAGCGGGCTTGCTCGCGAATGCGTTGGGTCATCGATATAAATGGTGACTGACACGACGCCTTCGCGAGCAAGCCCGCTCCCACAGGGAATTCGGTTCAGGCAGTGGCTTTGGTGGGCAGCACATCATTGGCAATCATTTCGCCAAACGGCCCGGTCAGGTTGGTCACGCCACGCCCGGCCAGGCTCGCGTACGGCTCGGGCAGCAGCGGGAACACCAGCTCGGCAAAGCGGTAAGCCTCTTCCAGATGCGGATAACCGGAGAAGATGAAGCTTTCGATGCCCAGATCCGCGTACTCCTTGATCCGCGCTGCCACTTGCTGCGGATCACCAACCAGCGCCGTCCCCGCGCCACCGCGCACCAGACCGACACCGGCCCACAGGTTCGGCGCGATTTCCAGGTTGTCGCGCCGGCCATCGTGCAACGCCGCCATGCGCCGCTGGCCTTCGGAGTCAAAGCGCGAAAAGGATTTCTGCGCCGCTTCTATCGTCTCGTCACTGATGTGCTCGATCAGTTTGTCGGCGGCTTTCCACGCCTCTTCGGCGGTCTCACGGACGATCACGTGCAGACGAATACCGAACTTCACCGTGCGACCGTGGCGCGCCGCGCGTTCGCGCACATCAGCGAGTTTTTCCGCGACGGCCGCCGGTGGCTCGCCCCAGGTCAGATAGACATCAACTTGCTCGGCGGCCAGGTCATGCGCCGCGTCGGAGGAGCCGCCGAAGTACAGCGGTGGATAAGGTTTCTGCACAGGCGGGTAGAGCGCTTTGGCGTTCTGCACTTTCAGGTGCTTGCCCTCGAAATCCACCGATTCACCCTGTAACACGCGGCGCCAGATTTTCAGGAATTCGTCGGTGACTTCGTAGCGTTCGCTGTGGCTGAGGAAGCTGCCGTCGCCACGGTTTTCATCCGGGTCGCCACCGGTCACCACGTTGATCAGCAAGCGGCCGTTGGACAGTCGATCCAGCGTCGCCGCCATCCGTGCCGAAACGGTCGGCGAGATGATTCCCGGCCGAATCGCCACCAGATAACGCAGGCGTTCGGTCAACGGCACCAGTGCCGAGGCGATCACCCACGAGTCCTCGCAGGAACGCCCGGTCGGGATCAACACACCGTGATAACCGAGGCTGTCAGCGGCTTGCGCGACTTGTTTCAAATAGTTGAGCGTGACCGGGCGCGCACCTTGGGTGGTGCCCAGATAGTGGCCGTCGCCGTGGGTCGGCAGGAACCAGAAAACATCCATGAACAGCTCCTTAAGCGATCTTCAGCAACGGTTTGATTTGCGTGGCGAACAGCGGCGCAGCGCGCTCGGCGGCCAGACGGATGCGCGCTTTCAGCGGCTCGCTGGTGATCTGGTAGTCGGCGAAATCGGCCTCGGTGGCGTACACGCCGATCGGCAAGGTCACGGCCTGGAAGAAACTGAACAGCGGACGCAATTGGTGATCGAGCACCAGCGCATGGCGTTCGCTGCCACCGGTGGCAGCGAGCAGCACCGGGATATCGATCAGCGCATTGAGGTCGATCAGGTCGAACAGATGCTTGAGCAGACCCGGATACGAGCCGCGATAAACCGGCGCTGCAACAATCAGCAAATCCGCTTGTTCGATGGCTTGCAGCTCGGCCTCGACTTCGGCGCTAAGCTCCTGACGCGAGAGGGCACCGCCGAGCGGACGGGCGATGTCACCGAGTTCGATCAGATGGCTGTCGATCGGCAAATGCCCGGCAAGTTCGGCCAGCAAGGCCTGGGTCAGCACCAACGTACGCGAGGGACGCCAGGTTCCGCCGGAGAGGGCGACGACTTTCAGAGGACGCGACATGATCAATTCCTTGTTTTCAACAGTTGCTCAGCGAGCAGTGGCTAAGTCACTGGGCTTGAGCAAACGCTGTACCAATTCCTGGAGGCCCGGTGTGGCGGGGCTTTGAGTGTTTTTCTAGCGGCCGTTTGTACGAATTTCAGGTGGCTTTGTTGAACTGCTGTTGCCTGAGCAACAGTTGCTGGAGCAACACTGAAGCGCCTATGGGGAAGAAGTTATAAAGGCTAGTTGTTATTCCGCAAAAGACCGTTAATAGATATTTATAGATCGTTAACGAATATGTCTAAGGCTCTGCGAAAATCCTGATAGCCACTATTGAGAGCGTTGATTTCTGCGCGAGCGAGCCCGGGCGTAGCCTTTGTCCATCGACTACCACTGCTCGCCAGGACGCTCCCATGAATCATCTACTGACTGTTTCGCTGCTGCTCGCTGTCTCTGTACTCGCCGGTTGTGCCGGTCACGTTTCGCCAGAATTGCGCCCTTACAGCGCAGAAGAATCCCGCGAACTGGCGATGGAAGCACTGAACCGCAGTGGGTTGTCCTTCGACGAATACCACGCGAAAAAAGCCCAACTGCTCGGCCAGCCACAGAAGACTTTCGGCTTCGATAAACAAGGTGAGATGAGCGCCGAGCGAGCTGTACAGCTGCACGGTCGCCCTAGCTGATAACAAACTGTACTGCTGGAAGTTTTACTCAACTGTCCGTGGGTTTGCGCGGTGGCGTGATATAGGGTCAACACCTGAATGACCCTGACGGATTGCCCACCATGACCCTCTCGCTTGATCTGCTGCTGGGCTTTGCCCTGTTTGCCCTTGTCACCTCGATTACGCCGGGGCCGAACAACACCATGTTGCTGGCATCGGGCGTGAACTTCGGCTTTAACCGCACCATTCCACACATGCTGGGCATTACCTGCGGATTTTTTGTGTTGGTGGTGGCGGTCGGTTTTGGACTCGGCGCGGTGTTTCAGACCTATCCCATTCTTTATACGATCCTGCGCTACGTCGGCGCGGCGTATCTGCTGTATCTGGCGTGGAAAATCGCTCACTCGGGGCCGGTGGGCGACAACGTTCAGGGCGAGGCCAAACCGATCAGTTATCTCGGCGCTGCGGCGTTTCAGTGGGTCAATCCAAAGGCGTGGATCATGGCCATCGGCGCAATCAGCACCTACACGCCGATGCAGGGCTATTTCACCAATGTCGTGGTGATTGCCGCCGTTTTCGCCATCATCAACCTGCCGAGTGTCGGCGTCTGGGCTGCCTGCGGCACGCTGTTACGCAATGTGTTGAAAGATCCGCGCTGGTTGCGCGTGTTCAACTGGGGCATGGCCGCGCTGCTGGTGATTTCGCTGTATCCGTTACTTCTCGAAAGCTTTCACTGACGCATAGCCTTCAACCCGCAGCCCGATGCCTGTTAAGCTCGCTTCAGGAGCGTTCCTACGCACTTTTAAATGAAGTTGTTCTTCTTTAACGGCATCCGATCAGGTATTGATGACGCTCTCGAACCGACGCGCAGCTCACAAGGCTGCGCGGTGCCGTTTGCAGACACGAGCCTCCTGATCCCGGAACACGCTCTGCGAGTCTTTTATGAACACACGTCCGTTGTATTTCGATTACGCCGCCACCACCCCGGTGGACGAGCGGGTCATCCAGGTGATGATCGAATGTCTGGGGTTTCACGGTAACTTCGGTAACCCGGCTTCCAGCTCCCACGCCTTCGGCCAGCAGGCCCGGCACACGGTCGAGCAGGCGCGCCGGCAAGTCGCCGAACTGGTGGGCGCTCAAGCCGAACAGATTGTCTGGACGTCCGGTGCCACCGAGTCCAACAACCTCGCCCTCAAAGGTGTGGCACAGGCGCGCGGCGTGTCCGGCGGCCACATCATCACCAGTCAGATCGAACACAAAGCCATTCTCGATACCGCCCGCCAATTGCAGGACGCCGGCATCGCCGTGACCTATCTGGTGCCGGACGCCGATGGCCTGATCACGCCGCAAGCGGTCAGTGAAGCGCTGCGCGAGGACACCTTTCTGGTGTCGCTGATGCTGGTCAACAATGAGTTGGGCACCGTCAACGACGTGCAGGCGATTGGCGAAATCGTGCGCAACCGTGAAGCGCTGTTTCACGTCGATGCGGCGCAAGGTGCCGGCAAAGTGGCGATTGATCTGGCGCAGTGGCCGGTCGACCTGATGTCGTTTTCGGCGCACAAACTCTATGGCCCCAAAGGCATCGGCGCGTTATATGTCGGCCCACGGGCACAGCAAAAGCTGCAGGCACAAATTCACGGTGGCGGCCACGAAGGTGGCTTGCGTTCCGGGACGCTGGCAACTCATCAGATCGCCGGAATGGGCTCGGCGTTCGCACTGGCGGCTGCCGCATTTGACGAAGAGAAGAGCACGATCGTCGCGTTGCGCGAGCGTCTGCTCGAACAATTGCTGAGCCTGCCCGGCGTGCGCCTCAATGGCAGCGCCAGCCAGCGCATTCCGCACACCTTGAGCCTGACGTTCAGCGAGGGCGAATTCAATAGCGCCGCGCTGAGCCATTCGATCGCGTTTTCCGCGACCTCGGCGTGTAACTCCGCGAGTAACGCACCGTCTCACGTGCTGTTGGCGCTGGGGCATGACGCACACCTGGCCGGGCGCACCATTCGCCTGAGCCTCGGCCGTTTCACCACCGCCGACGATATCGACAAGGCTTGCGAACTGATCAAGACCGCCTGCGCCAGTGCTCCGGCATTCTGGGCGACAGGGCTGTAAACCAGCCGACCTAACGGCTACGAACAATAACGATGAAGTGATTAGCAGGAGACATGATGAGTACCCAGACCTTCACCGAAGGATCGGTGCCCCAGCGCCTGGCGCACACCCGCGAGCTGATGCGTCGCGAAGGCATTCACGCACTCTTGGTGCCGTCTGCCGACCCGCATCTGTCGGAATATCTGCCGGGTTACTGGCAGGGCCGGCAGTGGCTGTCGGGTTTCCACGGTTCGGTGGGCACTTTGATTGTCACCAACGATTTCGCCGGCGTCTGGGCCGACAGCCGTTACTGGGAACAGGCAACCAAAGAACTCAACGGCAGCGGCATCGAACTGGTCAAGTTGCAGCCGGGTCAACCGAGTCCACTGGACTGGCTGGCTGAGCAAACGCCGGAAGGTGGCGTGGTCGCCGTCGATGGCGCAGTAATGGCTGTGGCCTCGGCGCGCACGTTGAGCAGCAAACTCGAAGCGCGTGGCGCGCGTTTGCGTACCGACATCGATTTGTTGCAGGAAGTCTGGAGCGATCGCCCGACGCTACCGAATGCAGCGATCTATCAGCATCTGCCACCACAGGCGACCGTCAGCCGTGGCGAAAAACTCGCCAAGCTGCGCGAAACCTTGCAGACACGTGGCGCTGATTGGCACTTCATCGCCACCCTCGACGACATCGCCTGGCTGTTCAACCTGCGCGGCGGCGACGTGTCGTTCAACCCGGTGTTTGTGTCCTTTGCGTTGATCAATCAACAGCAAGCCACGCTGTTCGTGGCGCTGAGCAAGGTTGATGCGGATTTGCGCGCCGTGCTGGAAGCCGATGGCGTCACCCTGCGTGACTACAGTGAAGTCGCTGAAGCCTTGCGCGCCGTGCCGAGTGGTTCGAGTGTGCTGGTGGATCCGGCGCGGGTCACCAGCGGACTGCTGGAAAACCTCGACAGCGGCGTGACGCTGGTCGAAGGTCTTAACCCGACAACGCTGGCCAAGTCGCAGAAAAGTGAAGCCGATGCTCAGCACATCCGCCAAGCGATGGAGCAGGACGGCGCGGCGCTGTGCGAATTCTTCGCCTGGCTGGAGTCAGCCTGGGGTCGTGAGCGGATTACCGAGCTGACGATCGACGAGAAACTCACCGCTGCCCGTGAACGTCGTCCGGATTATGTCTCGCTGAGTTTCAACACCATTGCCGCGTTCAACGCCAATGGCGCGATGCCGCATTATCACGCCACCGAAGAAGAGCACGCGGTGATCGAGGGTGATGGCCTGCTGCTGATCGACTCGGGTGGTCAGTACCTCGGCGGTACCACTGACATTACGCGGATGGTGCCGGTCGGTACGCCGACCGAAGAGCAGAAACGCGATTGCACGCGTGTGCTCAAAGGCGTGATTGCACTGTCGCGAGCGCAGTTCCCGAAAGGCATTCTGTCGCCACTGCTCGACGCCATCGCCCGCGCGCCGATCTGGGCTGAGAGTGTCGATTACGGTCACGGCACCGGTCACGGCGTTGGCTATTTCCTCAACGTTCACGAAGGCCCGCAGGTGATTGCCTACCAAGCCGCGCCAGCACCGCAAACCGCGATGTTGCCGGGCATGATCACCTCGATCGAGCCGGGTACCTATCGTCCGGGTCGTTGGGGTGTGCGCATCGAGAACCTGGCGATGAATCGCGAGGCGGGCAGCAGTGAATTCGGCGAATTCCTCAAGTTTGAAACCTTGACCCTGTGCCCGATCGACACTCGCTGCCTGGCGCCGGCGCTGCTGACTCAGGAAGAGAAACAGTGGTTCAACGCCTATCACGCTGAAGTGCGTGAGCGTTTGAGCCCGTTGCTGGAAGGTGCTGCGCTGGAGTGGTTGAACACGCGTACTGCTGCCATCTAAACGATTGACGCTCGGGCGCTGTCGCCAGCGCCCGAGCGATGGCTTCGAACTAGATCTGGCGCAATGCCTCTTCGACGAAGTCGAGTCGATCCTGACCAAAGAACAACTGGTTGCCGACGAACATGCTCGGTGCGCCAAACACGCCGCGTTTAACCGCAGTCTCGGTATTCTCTTTCAACACAGCTTTGACGGATTCGTCGTTGGTCAGCGCGAGTACTTCCTGCGGATCGAAACCGTGTTCACTCAATACCACTGCGACGGTTTGCGGTTCGTCCATGCTGCGGCCATCGACCCAAAGCGCTGTGAACAGACAATCGATAAACGCTTGGAAGCGTTCCGGCTGACGCAGTTGGATGCCCGTGACGGCACGCATCAGCATCAACGTGTTGATTGGGAAGTGCGGGTTGAATTTCAGCGGCACGCCGTAGCGTTTTGCATAGCGATCCAGATCTTGAAACATATAGCGACCCTTGGCCGGGATCATCGCGGGGGAGGCGTTGCCGGTCGCCTTGAACACGCCGCCGAGCAGCATCGGGATATAGATCAATTCGCTGCCAGTCGCTGCGCAGATTTTTGGCAATTGGCTGTAGGCCAGGTACGTGGCAGGGCTGCCGAGGTCGAAATAGAACTCCACGGTTTTCGTCATGGTTGCTGCACTCTCATTATTGTTATGGGCGGCGGGTTTACCAGCGTTCGTTCCATGGACGCAGATCCAGCTCGAATGTCCAGGCATCGCGCGGCTGACTGTGCAGGTACCAATAGTTTTCGGCGATGTGCTCGGGGTTGAGAATGCCATCCTGATCCTTGGTGGCGTATTTCTCCGGGAAACTGTTGCGAATGAAGTCGGTATCGATCGCACCATCCACCACCACATGGGCGACATGAATGTTCATCGTCCCCAGCTCCCTTGCCATGCTTTGGGCCAGTGCGCGGATACCGTGTTTGGCGCCGGCGAATGCGGCAAACCCTGAAGCTCCGCGCAAACCGGCGGTAGCGCCAGTGAACAGGATCGTGCCGCGATTGCGCGTGACCATGCGCTTGGCCACTTCGCGTGCATTGAGGAAACCCGAGAAGCAGGCCATTTCCCAGATCTTGAAATATTTGCGCGCGGTTTCTTCGAGGATGCTGCACGGCACGTTGGCGCCGATGTTGAAGACGAACGCTTCGATCGGGCCAACGCGGGTTTCGATGTCTTCGATCAGCGCGATCACGTCTTCTTCCTTGCGCGCATCGCAGGCGAAACCGTGTGCTTCGCCGCCGTCTGCCTGAATGGCGTCTACCAGCGGCTGCAATTTTTCGGCACTGCGTCGTGTGACGCAGGCAACGAATCCTTCTTTGGCAAAGCGCTTGGCAATAGCGCCGCCCGTAGCATCGCCGGCTCCGACAACCAACACGACCTTCTTGTTATTCATGGGTAGATCCCTTTGCTAAACGATCGTTAAGTGAACGAACGTTATGCTAGGATTCCGACAACGTCAAGGCGGTCAATTTCGAGGGCAAACACATGCGTTACTCCGCCAGTCACAAACTGGAAACCCGGGAAAAGCTTCTGCAGAGCAGTTCGCTGTCGGCGAAGCGTTCGGGGTTTTCCACGGTAGGCGTCGATGGTTTGATGAAGGCTATCGGCTTGAGTGGTGCGGCGTTCTACAGTCACTTCGCGTCGAAGGATGCGTTGTTTACCGCTATCGTCGAGCGCGAATTGGGCCACAGCCTGGAACGGTTGGGCGGGCAGGGCACTCAGGATCACGAACGACTGCAGCGGTGTCTTAAACATTACTTGAGCATGGCCCATGTCGAGCAGCCTGAGTCCGGCTGTGCCTTGCCATCGCTGGGTGCGGAAATCGCCCGTTCAGATATTCAAGTGCGGGAACAGGCAGAACTGTGGATCTGCCGGTTGCAGGAGAGTTGGGCGAAAATATTGGAGAGCGACAGCCTGGCGTGGTCAGTGCTGTCGCAATGTGTCGGGGCGTTGGTGGTGGCGCGTATGTTGGCCACACCGAACATTCAGCACAGAGTGCTGAAGTCCAGTCAGGAAGAAATCGCTCGGCAGATCGCCAGACTGCAATGATCTATTTGCAGATGACGATCATGCTGCGGCTGGTGTAGCCGGCAGGGTTGAGGCCAAAAGGATAATCGCCAGGCTCTTCGACGCCATCCCCCGATTTGGCAATGACTTTATAGCCCTTGGGGGCACAGGCGTTGGCGGCGTGGGTGTAGCACTTGTCCCAGGAGGACGACAGCCCTGAACAGTTGATGTGCAGCCCCTTCTTCCCGCGTTTTACCTGGGTTTCCGATGTCGCCGCGCAGCCTGCAACCGCGAGTATGGCGATCAATATCAAAATTCGTTTCATTACCGTCCTTATGGCAGCCAGAAGTCTGTTGCTCTGGTCTGCCTGTATGCGATCGCGCTTGAAGCGTACTGACGTCCGTATTCGAAAAAATCCATGCCTGACACTGGGTTAACGGACTAAACATGGCCTAAATAAGCGGCAAATGCCAGACCTTCGTCAAATCCTGTTTCAATCGGCCGCAATGGCGGGCTTCGCGCCGCTGCCCATGGTCAGCGTAGCTCCGACGGAGGCGAGAATAATGCACAGGATCGCCATCCATTGTGACAACGTCAGGTATTCCTGCAGAAACAGCAGGCCTGACAGCGCACCGAATGCGGGCTCGATACTCATCAAGGTGCCGAAGGTGCGCGCGGGCATGCGGGTGAGGGCAACCATTTCCAGGGTGTAGGGCAGGGCGGTGGAAAGGATGGCCACGCCGATAGCGATCGGGATCAGCGAGGGCGTCAGCAAAGCAGCGCCGGCATGCACGATGCCGATGGGCGCGACAAACAGCGCGGCGATCATCACGCCCAACGCTGCGGTCGTTACGCCATTGTCTGCCCCGGCCTTCTGACCGAAGAGGATATAGAGTGCCCAGCAGACACCTGCGCCCAATGCGTAACCCGCACCGACCAGATCAATGCCGGCAGTAGTCGCGCCCGTGGGGATGAGAAGGAACAAGCCTGCAGCCGCCAAACCAATCCAGAGAAAATCGATAGCGCGACGTGATGCGTAAATGGCGACGGCCAGCGGCCCGGTGAATTCCAGTGCGACGGCGATCCCTAGTGGGACTGTGCGCAATGACATATAGAAGAGGAAGTTCATCCCGCCCAATGCCATGCCGTAGACAATGACCGTGCGCAGCGACTTGGCCGTCAGCTTGGCGCGCCATGGACGCAGCAATAGAAGCATGATCATACTGGCGAAGATCAGTCGCAGGGTCGTGGTGCCTTGGGCGCCTACCACCGGGAACATGCTTTTGGCCAGCGAGGCACCGGACTGGATCGATGCCATTGCTATTAATAGCAGGCCAACCGGGAACAGCATTGAGGCAAGCGAGCGGGGTTGGTCATTCATTGCGCGGTGTCATCCAGGGTATATAGCAGGCATTTTTGAGTTGTTGGGCAATATACTGCGCATTCGCTACGATGGCGTCTATATATAAGCAGGCTTTTTGCGTTTATCGATAGAAAAATGAAATCAGGGGTTGACGGCAGATTTCATGCGTCTATAATTCGCCCCACTTCCGGCGCAGTCGAAACGGAAAACTCCTTGAGATTCAATGAGTTAAGTAGGTTTCGGCAGCAAGTGCTTCAGTTCATCGAAGCCAAAAGGAAGTTGAAAAAGAGGTGTTGACAGCAGCGTGTAACGCTGTAGAATTCGCCTCCCGCTGACGAGAGATCTGAAGCGCAAGTGGTTGAAGTTGTTGAAGAATTCTTCGAAAACTTCTGAAAATAATCACTTGACAGCAAATGAGGCTGCTGTAGAATGCGCGCCTCGGT
>NZ_OZ409832.1:1212500-4565000 GCF_979258075.1 Pseudomonas sp. AC193
CCTTAAGTGGCTTTGAGATTAGCGGAACGCTCTGGAAAGTGCGGCCATAGTGGGTGATAGCCCTGTACGCGAAAATCTCTTAGTCATGAAATCGAGTAGGACGGAGCACGAGAAACTTTGTCTGAATATGGGGGGACGATCCTCCAAGGCTAAATACTACTGACTGACCGATAGTGAACTAGTACCGTGAGGGAAAGGCGAAAAGAACCCCGGAGAGGGGAGTGAAATAGATCCTGAAACCGTATGCGTACAAGCAGTGGGAGCAGACTTTGTTCTGTGACTGCGTACCTTTTGTATAATGGGTCAGCGACTTATTTTCAGTGGCGAGCTTAACCGAATAGGGGAGGCGTAGCGAAAGCGAGTCTTAATAGGGCGTCTAGTCGCTGGGAATAGACCCGAAACCGGGCGATCTATCCATGGGCAGGTTGAAGGTTGGGTAACACTAACTGGATGAACCGAACCGACTACCGTTGAAAAGTTAGCGGATGACCTGTGGATCGGAGTGAAAGGCTAATCAAGCTCGGAGATAGCTGGTTCTCCTCGAAAGCTATTTAGGTAGCGCCTCATGTATCACTGTAGGGGGTAGAGCACTGTTTCGGCTAGGGGGTCATCCCGACTTACCAAACCGATGCAAACTCCGAATACCTACAAGTGCCGAGCATGGGAGACACACGGCGGGTGCTAACGTCCGTCGTGAAAAGGGAAACAACCCAGACCGTCAGCGAAGGTCCCAAAGTTATGGTTAAGTGGGAAACGATGTGGGAAGGCTTAGACAGCTAGGAGGTTGGCTTAGAAGCAGCCACCCTTTAAAGAAAGCGTAATAGCTCACTAGTCGAGTCGGCCTGCGCGGAAGATGTAACGGGGCTCAAACCATACACCGAAGCTACGGGTATCACCTTCGGGTGATGCGGTAGAGGAGCGTTCTGTAAGCCTGTGAAGGTGAGTTGAGAAGCTTGCTGGAGGTATCAGAAGTGCGAATGCTGACATGAGTAACGACAATGGGTGTGAAAAACACCCACGCCGAAAGACCAAGGTTTCCTGCGCAACGTTAATCGACGCAGGGTTAGTCGGTCCCTAAGGCGAGGCTGAAAAGCGTAGTCGATGGAAAACAGGTTAATATTCCTGTACTTCTGGTTATTGCGATGGAGGGACGGAGAAGGCTAGGCCAGCTTGGCGTTGGTTGTCCAAGTTTAAGGTGGTAGGCTGAGATCTTAGGTAAATCCGGGATCTTAAGGCCGAGAGCTGATGACGAGTGTTCTTTTAGAACACGAAGTGGTTGATGCCATGCTTCCAAGAAAAGCTTCTAAGCTTCAGGTAACCAGGAACCGTACCCCAAACCGACACAGGTGGTTGGGTAGAGAATACCAAGGCGCTTGAGAGAACTCGGGTGAAGGAACTAGGCAAAATGGCACCGTAACTTCGGGAGAAGGTGCGCCGGTGAGGGTGAAGGACTTGCTCCGTAAGCTCATGCCGGTCGAAGATACCAGGCCGCTGCGACTGTTTATTAAAAACACAGCACTCTGCAAACACGAAAGTGGACGTATAGGGTGTGACGCCTGCCCGGTGCCGGAAGGTTAATTGATGGGGTTAGCTAACGCGAAGCTCTTGATCGAAGCCCCGGTAAACGGCGGCCGTAACTATAACGGTCCTAAGGTAGCGAAATTCCTTGTCGGGTAAGTTCCGACCTGCACGAATGGCGTAACGATGGCGGCGCTGTCTCCACCCGAGACTCAGTGAAATTGAAATCGCTGTGAAGATGCAGTGTATCCGCGGCTAGACGGAAAGACCCCGTGAACCTTTACTATAGCTTTGCACTGGACTTTGAATTTGCTTGTGTAGGATAGGTGGGAGGCTTTGAAGCGTGGACGCCAGTTCGCGTGGAGCCAACCTTGAAATACCACCCTGGCAACTTTGAGGTTCTAACTCAGGTCCGTTATCCGGATCGAGGACAGTGTATGGTGGGTAGTTTGACTGGGGCGGTCTCCTCCTAAAGAGTAACGGAGGAGTACGAAGGTGCGCTCAGACCGGTCGGAAATCGGTCGTAGAGTATAAAGGCAAAAGCGCGCTTGACTGCGAGACAGACACGTCGAGCAGGTACGAAAGTAGGTCTTAGTGATCCGGTGGTTCTGTATGGAAGGGCCATCGCTCAACGGATAAAAGGTACTCCGGGGATAACAGGCTGATACCGCCCAAGAGTTCATATCGACGGCGGTGTTTGGCACCTCGATGTCGGCTCATCACATCCTGGGGCTGAAGCCGGTCCCAAGGGTATGGCTGTTCGCCATTTAAAGTGGTACGCGAGCTGGGTTTAGAACGTCGTGAGACAGTTCGGTCCTATCTGCCGTGGACGTTTGAGATTTGAGAGGGGCTGCTCCTAGTACGAGAGTGACCGGAGTGGACGAACCTCTGGTGTTCCGGTTGTCACGCCAGTGGCATTGCCGGGTAGCTATGTTCGGAATAGATAACCGCTGAAAGCATCTAAGCGGGAAACTAGCCTCAAGATGAGATCTCACTGGAACCTTGAGTTCCCTGAAGGGCCGTCGAAGACTACGACGTTGATAGGTTGGGTGTGTAAGCGCTGTGAGGCGTTGAGCTAACCAATACTAATTGCCCGTGAGGCTTGACCATATAACACCCAAGCAATTTGACTACTCGAAAGAGCATCAGATTGCGGTGTGTGAAGACGAAACGAACCGAAAGTTCGATGTTCACAAACACCGAAAGCTGTCACATACCCAATTTGCTGAAGCGAGGCCATCTGGCCACGACTCAGTACCCGAATTTCTTGACGACCATAGAGCGTTGGAACCACCTGATCCCATCCCGAACTCAGCAGTGAAACGATGCATCGCCGATGGTAGTGTGGGGTTTCCCCATGTGAGAGTAGGTCATCGTCAAGATTAAATTCCGAAACCCCAATTGCGAAAGCAGTTGGGGTTTTGTTTTGCCCGCAGGAAAGTTTTCACGACGCGTTGAGACCGTTCCGACCGTCGCAAGACCTGCCATTGGAGAAAAACGTTCTGAAGTGACCGGGCAGTTTTTGGTATGGTGCAGCTCGTTTTTTAACGGACTGATGTCATGCCCAAGGAACGGCATTAATTTATGTCAAAGAGTTGCTGTAGAAATGCCTGAACCTATCCCGATCAAGGATCACGAAAAAGAGACACGTCTGGTCAACAAACGGTTGATCGCCTGTGCTCTGTTCGTCTTTGCAGTCAGCTGTGCCCTGGTGGTGCGCCTGTACATCCTGCAAGTGGTCGAGTTCGATTACCACTCGACCATTTCCGAAAACAACCGCGTCCACGTCTTGCCGATCCCGCCCACACGCGGCTTGATCTACGACCGCAATGGCGTGTTGCTGGCTGACAACCGTCCCAGTTACAACCTGATCATCACCCGCGAACGCGCCACCGACGTCAATGAAGAGCTGAATGAGGTCATCAACCTCCTGCACCTGCCAGCCGAAGACCGCACGGTATTCGACAAGGCGATGAAGCAGTCGCGTCATCCGTTCACGCCGGTGACGCTGTTCTATGAATTGACCGAAGAGCAGATCGCCGTTCTGGCCGTTAACGAGTTCCGCTTGCCCGGGCTCGATGTTGAACCGCAGTTCGTCCGCCACTACCCACTCGGTGCGCATTTCGCCCACTCGATCGGCTATGTCGGTCGTATCAACGAAAAAGAATCCAAGACCCTCGATTCGGTCGAATACCGCGGCACGCAATCCATCGGCAAGACCGGCATCGAGCGTTTCTACGAAGCCCAGCTGCACGGCCACGTCGGCTACGAAGAAGTGGAAACCAACGCCCAGGGCCGAGTGCTGCGTGTACTCAAGCACACGGATCCGGTACAGGGTAAAAACATCGTTCTCAGCCTCGACGTTCACCTGCAAGAAGCCGCTGAGGCGGCACTGGGTGATCGTCGCGGTTCCGTAGTAGCGCTCGACCCGGCCACCGGTGAAGTGTTGGCCATGGTCAGTAACCCGAGTTTCGACCCGAACCTGTTCGTGACCGGCATCAGCTCCAAGGAATATTCGGCGCTGCGTGATTCTATCGACCGGCCGCTGTTCAACCGCGTGCTGCGCGGTCTTTACGCGCCGGGGTCGACGATCAAACCAGAAGTGGCGATCGCCGGTCTCGATGCCGGCGTCGTCACGCCGCAGACCCGCGTCTTCGATCCGGGTTACTACCAACTCCCGGACTTCGATCACAAGTACCGCAACTGGAACCACAGCGGCGATGGCTGGGTAGACATGGACGCCGCGATCATGCGTTCCAATGACACCTACTTCTACGACCTCGCACACAAGCTTGGCATTGATCGCCTGCACGACTACATGGCGATGTTCGGCCTCGGCGAAAAGGTCTCGCTGGACATGTTCGAAGAGTCGCCCGGTTTGATGCCGTCGCAAGCCTGGAAGCGCGCCACCCGCCGCCAAGCCTGGTTCCCGGGTGAAACCGTGATCCTCGGTATTGGCCAGGGCTACATGCAAGTCACGCCGCTGCAACTGGCTCAGGCCACTGCGCTGATCGCCAACAAAGGCGTGTGGAACCGTCCACACCTGGCGAAAACCGTCGATGGCGCGGCACCGGTCGATGAGAACCCGATGCCGAACATCCTGCTCAAAGACCCGCGCGATTGGGAGCAGGTAAACCACGGTATGCAAATGGTGATGCACGATGCGCGAGGCATTGCTCGTGCAGCAGCGGCCGGTGCGCAGTACCGCATTGCCGGCAAGAGTGGTACGGCGCAGGTGGTCGCGATCAAGCAGGGTGAGCGTTACAACCGCGAGAAAACCCTCGAGCGCCATCGCGACAACGCCTTGTTCGTCGGCTTCGCGCCGGCCGAGCATCCGAAAATCGCGATTGCAGTGATGATCGAAAACGGTGAGGCCGGTGGCCGAGTCGCAGGCCCTGTGGTGCGGCAGATCATGGATGCCTGGCTACTTGATCAGGATGGCCATCTCAAGCCGCAATACGCGGCGCCAGCCAAAGCGCCAGGCGATCCGCACGTTTGATCGATTACAGCTTCACAGCACAGGCTCACGCAAGCTGAGCATGTGCTGGAAGCTGTCGAGGAACACGGTCTCGGCCTGAGTCATCTTCTGCTCGCGATTCCACAGCAGCTCGATATCGAAATCCACTACGCCGTCCTCCGGTGGTAACCGCCACAGCAAACCTTGCTCGACGTCGCGCCGCACCAAGTGCGTCGGCAGACAACCGATGCCGAATCCGGCGCAGATCAATCGGTATATCTCTTCGAAACTGGTGGAAGACGCCACGATCTTGCCGGTGAACCCTTGCTGATCGCGAAACAGCGTCAACGGCGATAGATTGCCGCCGAGCTGATCACTGGTGAAGCTGACGAAGTTCTCCGCCGCCAATTCCTCAAGCGACAGATTCTGTTGCCCGAACAACCGATGGCGCTGCCCGCAAAAATACGCGTAGGTCTCGCGAAACAACACCCGCCGTTCAAGCCGTGGTTGCGCGAGACGACATAGGCCAACGCCCACCGTGGCAGTTTTTTGCAGCAGTGAACTGATGATGTTCGAGCTGCCCATCACCTCGACTTCCAGCTCGATTTTCGGATGGGTTTCATGGAAGTCCGCCAGAAAATCATCGTAGTGCCGCGCCTGCACACCGCTGACCGTGAGGATGCGGATCTTGCCGACCACGTCATCATGGCGATGCTCGATGACTGTACCCAGTCGTGAAATATCGCCATAAATATCCGCCGCGATACGCAGGACTTCCTCGCCGGTTTCGGTCAGATCAAAGCGCCGTCCGCTGCGCGCAATCAGCACACATTCCAGTTGTTCTTCGAGGCGTTTCAATGCCTGACTCACTGCCGACTGGGTGATGTGCAAGCGCGCAGCGGCGCGGCTCATGCTGCCTTCCTGGCCGATTACCAGGTAGGTGCGCAGCAGATTCCAGTCCAGCCGATCATTGAGAAAGCGCCGACCGACCCAAGGGTTGGAAGAGGACATCAAACACTCCATGTAGTAGCAGGGCTAATACTAGCGTTAAGTTTTTGAAAATTGACTAATCCTGTCACGGAAGCGATAAAGCCCACAAGCGCCACAGAGCGTGACCGTCAGCCGCCTGAAACCTGCCCAAAAAAACGATAAATACACAGGTGCCCTTGCATGCACACCACCGCTCAGCCGCGTCGCGCCGCGGCCGCTGCCTTCATTGGCACGACCATCGAATTCTACGATTTCTACATCTACGCCACTGCCGCCGCACTCGTGCTTGGGCAAGTGTTTTTCCCCAGCGAAGATCCCGTCACCAGCACGCTCGCAGCCTTCGGCAGCTTCGCCGTCGGCTTCATCGCCAGACCGATGGCCGGGATGGTTTTCGGTCATTTGGGCGACCGTCTCGGGCGCAAGAAAATGCTTCTGGTGACGATGGCGCTGATGGGCCTGGCGACTGCCGGTATCGGCTTGCTGCCGAGCTATGCCAGCGTCGGCATATGGGCGCCGATCGGTTTGATCGTGTTGCGCCTGATCCAAGGGATTTCCGTTGGTGGCGAGTGGGGCGGGGCAGTGTTGATGGCCAGCGAACATGCGCCGGCCAAGCGCAAAACCTTTTACGCATCCTTCGCTCAACTCGGCAGTCCTGCCGGATTGTTGTTGGCCTTGATCGCCTTCCGCCTCGTCACTTCGCTGGAGCCGGAAGAGTTTCTCGCCTGGGGTTGGCGTCTGCCGTTTCTCGCCAGTGGCGTGCTGATGATGGTCGGTTTGATGATCCGTTCCGGCGTGCATGAATCGCCGGAATTCGCCAAGGCCAAAGAGAACAACGAAACCTCGAAATACCCGGTGAAAGACGTGATCCGTCAGTGCTGGCGGCAGATTCTGTTCGCGGCGGCTGCGGTGACCATTGGCTCGGCCGGGTTCTTTTTCACCAACACGTTCATGATCACCTACGTCACCCAATATCAAGGCATTTCGAGGGCGACGATTCTTGATTGCCTGTTCTTGGTCACGGTGATTCAACTGCTCTCGCAACCGCTGTCGGCGCTATTGGCCGAACGCATTGGCGAAGGCCGCTTCCTGACGCTGGTTGCGTTGCTGTGCATGGTCACGCCATACCCGATGTTCCTGCTGGTCGGCACGCAAAACATCTTGCTGATGACCCTCGGCATTGCCGTCGCGGTGGTGATCCTGTCGGCGCTGTACGCAGTGATTGCCGGTTACATGACTCAGGCCTTCCCGGTGCATCTGCGCTACTCGGGGATTTCCATCGCCTATCAACTGAGCTGCGCGCTCGCCGGCGGCACCACGCCTTTGATCGGCACGCTGCTGGCCAGCAAATTTTCCGGGCAATGGCTGCCTCTGGCGGTGTTCTTCACATTGCTCTCGACCGTGTCGCTGATCGGTGTTTGCGGCCTCGCTCGGCTGCGTGCCGCGCCGGTCGTTCTGCATTCCAACAAAGAGGTGTATTCGTGAGTAAACCTGCCCACATCGATCCGATCGAATGGCAAGCCCGCTGTGAGCTCGCCGCGCTGTATCGCTTGATCGCGCATTTCCGCATGACCGACTTGATCGACACGCACATCACCCTGCGTATTCCCGGCCCTGAACATCATTTTCTGATTAACCGCTACGGGGTGATTTTCGACCGTATGCGCGCCTCGGATCTGGTGCGCATCGATCAGAACGGCAACATCGTCGACCCCGAATATGCGGGTCATCGGGTCAACGCCGCAGGCTTCGTCATTCACTCGGCGATCCACATGGCGCGCCCGGATCTGAACTGCGTGATCCACACGCACACCGCCGCCGGGATGGCCGTCGCTGCGCAAAAACAAGGCTTGCTGCCGATCAGCCAACACGCGCTGAAGTTCTACGGAAAACTGGCTTATCACACCTACGAAGGCATCGCGCTGTCGCTGGATGAACGCGAGCGTTTGATCGCCGACCTCGGCCCGCACCGCGCGATGATTTTGCGCAATCACGGTTTGCTGGTTGGTGGTTCGGGTGTGGCTCAGGCCTTTCAGGAAATCCACTTTCTCGAGCGTGCCTGTCAGGCGCAAGTGCAGGCATTGGCCGGTGGTTCGGAGCTGCATTATCCGTCCCACGAAGTCTGCGCGCACACCGCTGAACAGTTCGACCGCGATGAACAGGACAACATCATCGACCTGGCCTGGGCGGCCGCTTTGACCTTGATCGATTCCCAGCGCGAGTCCTATCTGTCATGAATACCGTTGCACTGTTGTCCCGCGACTTGCTGTTGCTCAAGCAATTGCAGGCTGCGTTTGAACGCAGCGCGCCGCACCTCACGGCAGTGCTGGCCGATGACCCGCGAGCGCTTGATGCACAGATCGCGGCGTGCTGGTTTCCGCTGCCGGGGAGTCTCGCGGCGTTGCCCAATCTGCAAGTGATTCACTCGGTGGCCGCCGGTATCGATCATCTGGAGCACGATCCGTCGTGCCCGGATCTGCCGGTGTGCCGGGTGGTCGATCCCGGTCATCGGCAAGGCATGACGGAGTATGTGCGTTGGGCGGTGATTCACTTCCACCGGGGATTTGATCAGGTGCTGCAACAGCAAAAACGCCAGCACTGGGAGCGGCCGCAGCAACGCTCGGCGAGTCAATTCAGGATCGGGATCATGGGCCTGGGATCCCTCGGCAGCGCCATCGCTGAGGATTTAACCAAAGCGGGTTATGACGTCCGTGGCTGGGCGCGAAGTACCAAGGATCTGCCGGGTGTGCAGACCTTCGCCGGCTCGAAAACCTTCACGGCGTTTTTGCACAACGTGGAGCTGCTGATCAACCTGTTGCCACTGACCCACGAGACGCGCGGCATACTCAATCAAACCACGTTCGAACACCTGGCCAACGGCGCAGCACTGGTCAATGTCGGACGCGGCGCACACCTGAATATCGAGGATCTGCAACAGGCGCTGCAAACAGGGAAACTGTGTGGCGCGATACTCGACGTCTTCGATCAGGAACCGTTACCCAGCGACCATCCACTCTGGACGACCGCCGGTGTAACGATCACCCCGCACATGGCCTCGGCAGCGTCTCACGACTGCATCGCCGAGCAGATTGCGGAGAACTTCCGCCGACTGAATTCGGGGGAAGAGCTACTCAACAGCGCCGACAGAACGCTGGGTTATTGAGTCGCCAGACACGCCTGCAAACGTTCGATAAACAGCGTCTCGGCGCGGCTCATGCGCTGGTCGCGGTTCCACAGTAAATGGATGTCGACATCGGCAATCCCTTCGTGAGGCGGCAGTCGCCAGAGCAATCCCGCCTCAACGTCGGCCGCCACCACATGCTCCGGCAGACAACCAATCCCGAACCCGGCGATCACCAGTCGTCGGACTTCCTCCAGGCTCGGCGAGGACGCGACGATGCGTCCGCTGAAACCCTGCTGATCCCGAAAAATCGTCAACGGCGAGAGCATTCCGCCAATTTGGTCGCTGGTAAAACTGACGAAATTCTCGCGCTGCAAATCGCCTTCGCTGACGTCCTCGCGACCGAACAATTCATGGTGCTTGCCGCAGAAAAACGCATAGCGCTGCCGCAGAAACAAACGCTGCTCCAGACGCGGTTGCGGGCGGCGATTGAGGCTCAGGCCGAGGGTCGCGGTTTTCTCCTGCAAGGCGCTGACGATGTCGGAACTGCGCATCACATCGACCTCCAGATCCACCCGTGGGTACTGGCGATGGAAGTCGGCAAGAAAGTCATCGAACCGGTCGGAGAAGATCCGGCTGATGATCAACAGGCGCACTTTACCGATCACTTCGTCGGCCGGCTGTTCGAGCAATCCGCCGACCTGTGACACCTGTCCGTAAATCTCGCCAGCGAGTTCGAAGATCTGCTCGCCGACTTCGGTCAGGGCAAAGCGCGGGCCACGCCGGGCGATCAGTTGCCGGCCGAGTTGTTCTTCCAGACGCTTGAGTGCCTGGCTCACCGCCGGTTGCGTCAGGTGCAAACGCGCGGCGGCGCGGCTGATGCTCAGCTCCTGACCGATCACGCGGAAGGTGCGCAACAGGTTCCAGTCCAGACGATCATTCAGCAGACGTTGTACATCGCGCTCAGCCATCGTGGCCTCGATTATAAGTTGGTGTAATAGTCGGAATAATAAATAGAAAATTGACTAATCATAGCCCCGAGACGATAAATCACTTCCAGACAAGCACCGCCAGAGTGCCTTGCCCCAGCGTTTTCCTCCTGCCAAAAAAACAATCAAAGGAGCCCGACCATGAAGCCCCAAGCTTCCAACCAGCCGCGCCGTGCGGCAGCCGCTGCCTTTATCGGCACCATGATTGAGTGGTACGACTTTTACATCTACGCCACCGCCGCCGCGCTGGTGTTTGGCGCGTTGTTTTTCCCTTCCGATGATCCATTGTTCAGCACCATGGCCGCCTTCGGCACCTTCGCCGTGGGCTTTTTTGCGCGGCCGTTGGGCGGGATCATTTTTGGCCACATCGGCGACCGCATCGGCCGCAAGAAATCGCTGATCATCACGTTGCTGATGATGGGCGTGGTCACCGTGTGCATCGGTCTGCTGCCGACCTACGCCCAGATCGGCGTGGCCGCGCCGGTGCTGCTGATTCTGCTGCGCGTCGTCCAGGGTATCGCCGTCGGTGGCGAGTGGGGCGGGGCGGTGTTGATGGCCGGCGAACATGCGCCGAAGGGCCGGCGCAACTTCTTCGCGTCCTTCGCCCAACTCGGTAGCCCGGCGGGTTTGATCCTCTCGCTGCTGGCATTCAGCGCGGTGACCCGTTTGCCCGAAGAAGATTTGATGAGTTGGGGTTGGCGTCTGCCGTTCCTCGCCAGCGCGTTGTTACTGCTGGTCGGTCTGGCGATTCGTCTGGGCGTGAATGAGTCGCCGGAATTCCTCGCCAGCCGCGAGAAGGCGAGCAAGGAAACCCGTAAGGAGCAAGCGCCGGTGATGGAGGTTCTGCGCACCGCGTGGCGCCCACTGTTGCTGTGCATCGGCGCCAACACGCTGGGCATTGCCGGGGTGTATTTCACCAACACCTTCATGATCGCCTACACCACTCAGCAACTGGCGCTGCCGCGTTCGTTGATTCTTGAATGCCTGTTCGTCGTTGCGATCATTCAGTTTTGCATTCAGCCGCTGGCGGCATGGACAGCGGAGAAGATCGGCGCCACGCGTTTCCTGTGTCTGGTGTCGTTGCTGGCGATGGCCTCGCCGTATCCGATGTTTGTCCTGGTGAGTTCGGCGCAGGCGCCGCTGATCATTCTTGGCATCGCATTGGCGGTGGTGTGCATGGCGTCGTTTTACGCGGTGATCGCCGGGTACGTCAGCGGCATGTTCGAGACCCGCGTGCGCTACACCGCGATTTCGCTGGCCTATCAGATTTGCGGAGCGGTGGCGGGTGGTCTGACGCCGCTGATCGGCACCATGCTCGCGCACAAGTTCACCGGTCAGTGGTGGCCGCTGGCGGTGTTCTACAGCCTGATCGCTGCGGTTTCGCTGATCTGCGTGTTGTCCCTCGCACGCCGCCATGCCAGCGCTCATCGCGCGGAAATGGCCTCAATCTAATCTCGGATTCCAGGAGCACCTCATGTTGAAGATCAATGGCGAACGCCTGTGGGCGAGCCTGATGGCGATGGCCGAAATCGGCGCAACCGCACGCGGTGGCAGCTGCCGTCTGGCGTTGAGCGACGAAGACAAAGCAGGCCGCGAACTGTTCGCCCACTGGTGCCGCGAAGCGGGCATGACGCTGAGTGTCGATGCCATCGGCAACCTGTTCGCCCGTCGTCCCGGCACCGATCCGGACGCGGCGCCGGTGATGATGGGTAGTCACCTCGACACCCAACCGGAAGGTGGCCGCTTCGATGGCGTGTACGGCGTATTGGCCGGTCTGGAAGTGGTGCGCTGCCTCAATGACCAGAACATCAAAACCCGCAAACCGCTGGAAATCGCGGTGTGGACGAACGAGGAGGGCGCGCGGTTTACTCCGGCGATGTTCGGCTCGGCGGTGTTCACCGGGATCATGGATTTGCAGGCCGCACTGGCGGTGCTCGACGCCAACGGCATCAGCGTTGCCGAAGAATTGCAGCGCCTTGGTTACGCCGCTGACCGTGCCTTGGGAGGTGCGGTGGATGCCTATTTCGAAGCGCACATCGAGCAAGGCCCGATCCTTGAAGACAACGCGAAAAGCATCGGTGTGGTCAGCGGTGGCCAAGCGATCCGCTGGCTCGATGTGCGCGTCGAAGGCATGGCCGCGCATGCCGGCACCACGCCGATGCCGTTGCGCAAGGATGCCTTGTACGGCGTGGCACGGATGATTCAGGCGATTGAAGAACTGGCGGCAGATTTTGCGCCCGAGGGGCTCACCACCGTGGGCGAACTGAGCATCAATAAATCGTCGCGCAACACCATTCCCGGGCTGGTGAATTTCACCGTCGATTTGCGTCATCACCGTGACGACGCTATCGCCGCGATGGAACAACAAGTGCGCGCACGTTTGCAGGCGATCGCCGATGCGCGGGGTTTGAGCGTGACGATCACCCCGCACTGGATCAGCCCGGCCACGCCGTTCGACGCCGATTGTGTGGCGGCGGTGCAATCGGCGGTGGATGCGCTGGGCTACGCTCAGCAATCGATTGTCAGCGGCGCCGGGCATGACGCGATTCTGCTAGCGCGATACTGCCCGACGGCGATGGTGTTCATTCCGTGCGTCGGCGGCTTGAGCCATAACGAGGCCGAAGATGTGCTGCCCGAGGATGTGCGCCAAGGCACCGATGTGTTGCTCAACGCCGTCCTCGCCCGCGCTGAAATCTCCCGGTAGTCCCCAATCCCCATGTGGGAGCGGGCTTGCTCGCGATGGGGCCGTGTTAGCCACCATCAACGTCAAATGACAGACCGCTATCGCGAGCAGGCTCACTCCTACAGTTGAAATCGGTCATTTTGAAGATTTGTATTAACTGACAGGAATCCATCCCATGCGCAGTTTTTTCCACCCAGAACAATTGCTCCACCATCCACGCAGCTATTACTCCCGTGGCCAGATGCGCACGCCGCAGGAAGTCCCCGAGCGCGCGCAGCGTCTGGTGCAAGCCGCGCACAATCTGGGCTTCAGCGTCGTACAACCGACCGACGCCGGCCTCGCGCCATTGCTCGCGGTACACGGCGCGCCGTACCTGACATTCCTCCAGGAAGCGCACGCCCGATGGAAAGAAATCCCCGAAGACTGGGGCGATGAAGTCATGTCGAACATCTTCGTCCGCGAACCCAATGCCCTGCGCGGCATCCTCGCGCAGGCCGCACGCTATCTCGCCGACGGCAGTTGCCCGGTCGGCGAGCAGACCTGGCGTTCGGCGTACTGGTCGGCACAAAGCGCGGTGGCGGGCGCGCAGGCGTTGATCGATGGCGAGCCGGCGGCGTACGCGCTGTGCCGCCCGCCGGGACACCACGCTCGTGCCGAAGCCGCCGGTGGTTTTTGCTATGTGAACAACGCGGCGGTGGCGGCGCAGGTGTTGCGTGACAAGTTCGCCAAGGTCGCGGTGCTCGATACCGACATGCATCACGGTCAGGGCATTCAGGAAATATTCTACGACCGCGATGACGTGCTCTACGTCTCGGTGCATGGCGATCCGACCAACTTCTATCCGGGCGTGGCCGGGTTTGCCGAAGAACGCGGTGCGGGCGCGGGGGAGGGCTTCAATCTCAATCTGCCGATGGCGCATGGTGCGAGTGAAGCGGATTTCCTTGGGCAACTCGATGTGGCGTTGGCGGCGGTGCGTAAGTTTGGTGCCGAGGTGCTGGTGCTGTCGTTGGGGTTCGATATTTATGAGCTGGATCCGCAGAGCAAAGTGGCGGTGACGCGTGAAGGGTTTGCCACCTTGGGTGAGTTGATTCGCGGGCTTGGGTTGCCGTGTTTGATTGTGCAAGAGGGTGGGTATCACCTGGAGAGTCTTGAGGATAATGCCCGGGCGTTTTTTGTGAATGGTGAGGTTTGGCAGATCTGATATTTGGGTTGTTTGACCGATAGTCTTCGCGAGCAAGCCCGCTCCCACATGTTGAAATGCATTCCAATGTGGGAGCGGGCTTGCTCGCGAAGAATCTCTCAAAACCGCCGCAAAACTCAGGCCCCCGGCACCGGGCAACTCATGTCACCTTCCTCACACTTCAAATACTCCTTCAGCGCCTCAACCCGCACCTTGGTCACCCCGGTCAGGCAATTGCTGTAAATCAACGGATAAACACTCCCGCCCGCGACCCCGGATGCCGAAAACTTGCACTCCGCATCACGAAACCCGACCCACGCCCGCTGCGCACTGACCAACAGCTTCTTGCCCTCAGGGTTATCCTTCAAGCGCCCGGTAATCTGCTGATACGCCGCATTCAACTCTTTGTCCGCCGCTTTGAAATCCTGCCCGGCGCACTGATTCATCGTCGCCTGATCGCTGGCGTTGGCGCAGTCGACGGCGGCGTGGGCGAGGGAGGGGAATAGTAATGGCGTCAGGGCCAGCAACAGGCGTGGGGACATTTGCGGTCTCACTTTTGGTATCAGGAATGCCACGTATTGTAGCGGTCAAGTTCAACTGCCGCTGTAACCGCGCAGGCGCATGCAGTCATTGGTCAGGTCGATCTGTTTCTCCGCCACCACGATGCCATCACCCACCCCGGCACCGACTGCCGCTGACATGCTTTTGTCCGACGGGGCGCTGCTGTAACTGGCGGTTGCCGATTTGGCCTGGTATTGGCACTCGGCTTTATCGTGATCGATGGTCGCCTGGGTCGCACCGGGCTTGCTCCACTGATCCACGGAGGTCACGCAACCAGACAGCGTCAGCAGGGCTGTCCACAGAACGAGGTGCATTCGCCGCATGTCGGTCTCCCGATATCCGTTGGATTGACCCTTGAGTCTAGACGCAACTTCGCGTGGCACCGGTGACCAAATAGCTCCTTGATACAACTTCACATTGGACATGTGGTCATACAAGCCTAGTGTTCAGAACAGGAGGTGACGTATGAAACCAGTACCCAATAGTTTCGAACGCAAGATTTCGCTGAAGGCGCCGCGTTCTCATGTCTGGCGTGCATTGGTCGACGCCGAGGCGTTTGGCCAGTGGTTTGGCGTGGCGCTGGAGGGCAGGCGGTTTATTGCCGGTGAATGGACGCAAGGGCAGGTCACGTATCCGGGTTATGAACACGTGTTGTGGAATGTGCTGATCGAGCGGGTCGAGCCGCAGCAGTTGTTTTCGTTTCGCTGGCACCCGTATGCGGTGAATCCGAAGATCGACTATTCCCAGGAACCGACCACATTGGTCAGGTTCGAGCTGCAGGATTACGAGGACGGCACACTGCTCAAGGTTTCCGAGTCAGGTTTCGCGCATATCCCCGATATTCGCCAGAAAGAGGCTTATTTCATGGACAGCCGCGGCTGGGAGGAGCAACTGAGCCGACTTGAACAGTTCCTGACCGAAAGTGCCAAGGCCCGAGCGCGTGACGGTGGCTGACATTTTCCAACCGTGGCTGCAGCGTTGGTCATTGGTGCCGGACGGCGAGCCGATCATCACTCTCGGCAGCCTTTTGCTGCCGGTGCGCCACGGCGATACCCCGGCGATGCTCAAAGTGGCGATGGACGCCGATGAAAAAATCGGCAACCTGCTGATGTCCTGGTGGGACGGCGATGGCGCCGCGCAGGTGCTGGCGCATCACGAGGATGGCTTGCTGATGGAGCGGGCCATGGGCCGGCGTTCGCTGATGCACATGGCGCTGAATGGCGAGGACGACGAGGCCAGCCGGATTCTGTGTGCGGCGCTGGCGCGGCTGCATGCACCGCGCGCGACGCCACCGCCGCCGTTGGTGGAGCTGGGGCCGTGGTTTGCTTCGCTGCGAATCGCTGCGGCCCAGCATGGCGGTCTCTACGGCTTAAGCCTGGAAACGGCAGAAACATTGCTCGCCAGCCCGCAGGACGTGGTGGTGTTGCACGGCGATATGCATCACGACAATGTGCTGGATTTCGGTGAGCGTGGCTGGTTGGCCATCGACCCGAAGCGGGTCAGGGGCGAGCGCGCTTTTGACTACGCCAATTTGATCTGCAATCCCGATCTGCCCTCAGCCACCAATCCCCAACGTTTTCGCCGACAGCTTGAGGTGATAACCGACGCCGCCGGGCTGGATCGCCAAAGACTGCTGCAATGGGTGCTGGCGTTCGCCGGATTATCTGCCGCATGGTTTTTGGAAGATGACGCACTCGAGCAGGCCTCAGGGCAGCTGAAAGTTGCGCAGATTGCCGCTTCCATGCTCGACGCCTGACACGTCTAAGGGTTTTCGGAAGGGTCGCTATGGCGAATGTCCTACACGCGATGGTAGCTATGTCGACTATTGTCGATTGGATCCCACGGTTAATCTAGCCACATCAACTGAGACACAGGGAGTGTTTCAGGATCACGGATGATCGACCATTTGCAAGGATCGCTGCCGACAGGGAGTCGATAATGGTCTTGGGAAAAACCCGCTTCGGCGGGTTTTTTTTTGCCCTGTAGGAGCTGCCGCCGGCTGCGATCTTTTGATCTTGATTTTAAAAAAGATCAAAAGATCGCAGCCTGCGGCAGCTCCTACATGGGTTTCAGCGTTATGAGGCGATGAGTTGGCGCAGGACGTAATGCAGGATCCCTCCTGATTTGAAGTACTCCACCTCATTCAACGTATCGATCCGGCACAGCACTTCAATCTTCTCCTGACGCCCATCCTCCCGCGTAATCACCAATGGCAAATTCATCCGCGGTGTCAGTTCAACCCCGGTCAAACCCTTGATCTCAAACGTCTCCTTGCCCGTCAGATTCAGGCTCTTGCGGTTCTGATCGAGCTTGAACTGCAACGGCAACACGCCCATGCCCACCAAGTTGGAACGGTGAATCCGTTCAAAACTCTCGGCAATTACCGCTTTCACGCCCAGCAGATTCGTACCCTTGGCCGCCCAGTCACGACTTGAACCGGTGCCATATTCCTGCCCGGCAATCACCACCAGCGGCGTGCCCGAGGCCTGATATTTCATGGCCGCGTCGTAGATCGCCAGTTTCTCGCCAGTCGGAATGTAGATGGTGTTGCCACCTTCTTCACCGCCAAGCATCTCGTTACGAATACGGATGTTGGCGAAGGTGCCGCGCATCATCACTTCGTGATTGCCGCGGCGTGAGCCGTAGGAGTTGAAGTCCCGCGGTTCCACGCCTTTTTCACGCAGATACTCGCCGGCGGGGCTGTCAGCCTTGATGTTGCCGGCGGGGGAGATGTGGTCGGTGGTCACCGAGTCGCCGAGCAAGGCCAGAACGCGAGCGCCTTTGACGTCTTTGATTTCCGGCAACGGCCCGGAAATGTCGTCGAAAAACGGCGGATGCTGGATATAAGTCGAATCGTCCTGCCAGACATAGGTGGCGGCTTGCGGCACCTCGATGGCTTGCCATTGCTCATCACCGGCGAACACCTCGGCGTATTCCTTGTGAAACATCGCGGTGTTGACCTGGCTGACCGCGTCGGCAATTTCTTTGCTGCTTGGCCAGATATCGCGCAAGTACACCGGATTGCCTTGCTTGTCCTCACCCAGCGGTTCGCTGCTGATGTCGCTGCGCACGCTGCCGGCCAAGGCATAGGCGACCACCAGCGGCGGCGAGGCCAGCCAGTTGGTTTTCACCAACGGATGCACACGACCTTCAAAGTTACGGTTGCCGGACAGCACCGAGGCGACGGTGAGATCGGCTTTCTGGATGGCTTTTTCAATCGGCTCGGGCAACGGCCCGGAGTTGCCGATGCAGGTGGTGCAGCCGTAGCCGACCAGCGAAAACCCGAGCTGGTCGAGGTATTGCGTCAGCCCGGCAGCCTTGTAGTAGTCGGTAACCACTTTCGAACCCGGCGCCAGCGAACTCTTCACCCATGGCTTGCGGGTCAGGCCTTTTTCCACGGCTTTTTTCGCCAGCAGACCGGCCGCCATCATCACGCTCGGGTTGGAGGTGTTGGTGCAGGAGGTAATTGCCGCGATCACCACCGCACCGTTTTTCAGACGATAGGTGTGGCCTTCATATTCATATTCGGTTTCGCCGACCAGATCGGCATTGCCCACCGCCACGCCACCACCGCCCTCACTCTCCAGGCGTCCTTCATCTTTACTGGTGGGTTTGAATTGCAGATCGATGAAGTCGCTGAAGGCTTGCGGCACATTGGGCAGCGACACGCGATCCTGCGGACGTTTCGGCCCGGCCAGACTCGCTTCGACGCTGCCCATGTCCAGCGCCAGGCTATCGGTGAACACCGGTTCCTGACCGGGCAGACGCCACAGGCCCTGAGCCTTGGTGTACGCCTCGACCAGTTTCACCGTTTCCGGTGGCCGCCCGGACAGACGCAGATATTCCAGCGTCACGTCATCGACCGGGAAGAAACCGCACGTCGCACCGTATTCCGGGGCCATGTTGGCGATGGTCGCGCGGTCGGCCAGCGGTAGGTCAGCGAGGCCGTCGCCATAAAATTCGACGAATTTGCCGACAACGCCTTTCTTGCGCAGCATCTGCGTTACGGTCAGCACCAGGTCAGTGGCGGTGATGCCTTCTTTTAGTTTGCCGGTCAGTTTGAAACCAATCACTTCCGGAATCAGCATCGACACCGGTTGCCCGAGCATCGCCGCTTCCGCCTCGATCCCGCCGACGCCCCAGCCGAGTACGCCGAGGCCGTTGATCATGGTGGTGTGGGAGTCGGTGCCGACCAGGGTGTCGGGAAAGGCATAGGTGCGGCCGTCTTCATCCTTTGTCCACACGGTGCGGCCGAGGTATTCAAGGTTGACCTGGTGGCAGATGCCGGTGCCCGGCGGGACGACGCTGAAATTGTCGAAGGCACTCTGGCCCCAGCGCAGAAAGGCGTAACGCTCGCCGTTGCGCTGCATTTCGATATCGACGTTCTGCTCGAACGCGCTCGGCGTGGCGAATTTGTCGACCATCACCGAGTGGTCGATCACCAGATCCACCGGTGACAGCGGGTTGATCCGTTGCGGGTCGCCGCCGGCCTTGGCCATCGCCGCACGCATGGCGGCGAGGTCGACCACGGCGGGAACTCCGGTAAAGTCTTGCATCAATACGCGGGCAGGGCGGTACTGGATTTCCCGATCGGAGCGACGCTCCTTGAGCCACGCGGCAATCGCCTTGAGGTCAGCGCCGGTGACAGTTTTTTCATCTTCCCAGCGCAGCAGGTTTTCCAGCAGGACTTTCAACGACATCGGTAGCTTGTCCAGATCACCCAGGCTTTTGGCGGCATCCGGCAGGCTGAAATAGTGGTAGGTCTTTTGGTCAATCTGCAGTGTTTTGAGGGTCTTCAGACTATCGAGGGACGGCATTACGATCACTCCTTTGAATCCGCACGGCTACGGATTGAGGGGACGGGCAGAGCTATCAACGTAGCCCTGTTTTCATTAGCTGGCTAATAACTGGACTCTATGGGCAAGTCCAAGGTTCCGACATCGGCTATCATGCGCCGGTTTTCGTGACAGGCTTTGCTTCAACGCAAGGCTTGAGCATCGCGCAGGGGCCGAATGATCGCCCGCTGCCCAGGAGTAAGAATGAACACCCTATTCATGCATTGCCGGCCAGGCTTCGAAGGCGAAGTCTGTTCGGAAATTTCCGACCTCGCCGCCCGGCTCAACGTGGCCGGTTACGCCAAGGCCAAAGCGGCCACTGCCTGCGCCGAGTTTGTCTGCACCGAAGAAGACGGCGCCGAGCGCCTGATGCGCGGCCAGCGTTTCGCCGAGCTGATCTTCCCGCGCCAATGGGCGCGCGGCGTATTTATCGATCTGCCGGAAACCGACCGCATCAGCGTGATCCTCGCGCACATGGCCGATTTCCCGGTGTGCGGCAGCCTGTGGCTGGAAGTCGTCGACACTAACGACGGCAAGGAACTGTCGAACTTCTGCAAGAAATTCGAAGGCCCGCTGCGGAAGGCGCTGACCGGCGCCGGCAAACTGGTCGACGACGCGAGCAAGCCGCGCCTGTTGCTGACGTTCAAAAGTGGTCGTGAAGTGTTTCTCGGTATGGCTGACGCGGGTAACTCGGCGATGTGGCCAATGGGCATTCCGCGCCTGAAGTTTCCGCGCGAGGCACCAAGCCGTTCGACGTTGAAGCTGGAAGAAGCCTGGCACCACTTTATCCCGCGTGATCAGTGGGAAGATCGTCTGCACAGTGACATGACCGGCGTCGACCTTGGCGCAGCGCCGGGCGGCTGGACCTGGCAACTGGTCAATCGCGGCATGCTGGTGACGGCGATCGACAACGGCCCGATGGCTGAAAGCCTGATGGACACCGGTCTGGTGCAGCATTTGATGGCCGACGGTTTCACCTTCAAGCCCAAGCAACCGGTGGACTGGATGGTCTGCGACATCGTCGAAAAGCCTGCGCGTAACGCAGCGATGCTCGAAGAGTGGATCGGCGAGGGGCATTGCCGCGAGGCGGTGGTCAACCTGAAGCTGCCGATGAAGCAGCGTTATGCCGAAGTGAAGCGTTTGCTTGAGCGCATCGCCGATGGCTTCAAAGCGCGCGGGATCAAGGTCGATATCGGCTGCAAACAGCTGTACCACGACCGTGAAGAAGTGACCTGCCACCTGCGCCGTCACGACATCAAGAAACCAAAATCCCGCTGATTCTCCCTGTAGGAGCTGCCGAAGGCTGCGATCTTTTGATCTTGTTTTTGAAGATCCAGATCAAAAGATCGCAGCCTTCGGCAGCTCCTACATAGGGTGCGGTTTAAAGCTATAGATGACCGAACACCCGGCATTGCGCGACAATGCCGGCCAGTTTCAGGAGTAAATCATGAGTGAAATGATCGATACCCCGGTCGACGGCACCCTCGACGCCACCGGCCTTAACTGCCCGGAACCGGTAATGATGTTGCACCAGCACATCCGTGACCTGGTGCCCGGCGGCCTGCTCAAGGTGATTGCCACCGATCCGTCTACCCGTCGCGACATCCCCAAGTTCTGCGTGTTTCTCGACCATGAACTGGTCGGCCAACACGAAGAGGCCGGCACGTATCTGTATTGGATTCGCAAGAAACACGCGTAACCGCCAGGCAAACGCAAAACCAAATGTGGGAGCGAGCCTGCTCGCGAAAGCGGTATATCAGTCACTATGGATGGCGACTGATACAACGCATTCGCGAGCAGGCTCGCTCCACATTTTTTGTCTCGAGTCAGGCCTTAACCTGCCGAACGACTGATCCGAATACGCTCGCGCGCACTGCGCGTCAGGCGGATCGACAGCATCAACGCCGCGCAGCTCAGGCCGACGATCAAACCCTGCCACAACCCGCTCGGGCCACGTGGCTCACCGAGCCAGTCGGTCAGGCCGAGGGCGTAACCCACCGGCAAACCAATGCCCCAATACGCAAACAGCGTCAGAATCATCGTCACCCGAGTGTCCTGATAACCGCGCAGCGCGCCGGCGGCAGTAACCTGAATCGCATCGGAAAACTGGAACAGCGCCGAGTACACAATCAGCATCGCCGCGATGTGAATCACCGTCGGGTCAGCGGTGTAGATCGCCGCAATTGGCTCGCGCAGTAACAACATCATGCTCGCCGACAAGCAGGCGTAGGCCAGCGCGGTGCCCATGCCGACGCCCGCAGCAAAACGCGCTTCACGCGGTTCTTCACGACCCAGTGCCTGACCGACCCGTACAGTCACGGCCATGCCCAGCGAATACGGAATCATGAACACCAGCGAGCTGACGTTCAGCGCAATCTGATGCCCGGCCACCACCGTGGCGCCGAGGCTGCCGATCAACAGAGCGATCACCGCAAAGATGCTCGATTCGGCAAACACCGCAATGCCAATCGGCAAACCAATCGCCAGTAAACGCTTGATCACTGCCCACTGCGGCCAGTCGAAACGGCTGAACAGTTCGCTCGAACGATAGGCCGGCGCCCAGCGCTCATAACCGGCCAGACCCAGCGCCATCACCCACATTACGATTGCCGTGGCCCAGCCGCAGCCGACGCCGCCCATCGCTGGCACGCCGAAGTGGCCATAGATGAAGATGTAGTTCAGCGGAATATTCAGCGCCAGACCGCACAGACCCAGCACCATCGCCGGGCGGGTTCGGCCGATGCCGTCACTGGTGCAACGCAGCACGTGATAAAACGCCACGGCCGGCAAACCACTGGCGATGCCGTGCAGGTATTGCATGCACGGGCCGATCAGCTCCGGGTCGACCTTCATCAGGTGCAGCACCGGTTCGGCGGCCACCAGCATCGCGGTCGCGATCAGGCCAACCACCAACGCCAGCCACAACGCCTGACGCACGATCGGGCCGATCTCGCTGTGCTTGCCGGCGCCGTAGCGCTGGGCGACTTTCGGCGTGGTGGCGAGCAGGGTGCCGGTCATTAACAGAAACACTGGCACCCAGATCGAGTTGCCCAGTGCCACTGCCGCCAGATCCTTGGGCCCGACGCGCCCGGCCATCACCGCATCGACGAAGCCCATGGCCGTGGTCGCCAGCTGCGCGATGATGATCGGCAGCGCGAGGGCGAGCAGGTTTTTGAACTCCAGACGAATCCGCGCGGGGCGGGTCAGGGAGACGGCGACAGGTTGGTCAGTTACAGAATTCACAGGCAAAGCGTCCACAAAGGTTGATGCGCAAGGCGCCGCATTCTACGCCGCTGACGTTACAGTCAGGAAAAATCCTCTGTTGCGGATTTGTAATCGGGTAGGAGCTGCCGCAGGCTGCGATCTTTTGCTTTTTTAAGATCACCATCAAAAGATCGCAGCCCGCGGCGGCTCCTACAGTTAAACTGCCGATCCGCCCAAGGAGCCCGCCATGCTGATTGTTGCCGACGAAAATATCCCGCTGCTCGATGCCTTTTTTGCCGGTTTCGGCGAAATCCGCCGGGTGCCGGGCCGTTCCATTGACCGTGCGACGGTCGAGCAGGCCGATGTGTTGCTGGTGCGTTCGGTGACCAACGTCAACCGTGCGCTGCTTGAAGGCAGCAAAGTGCGTTTTGTCGGCACTTGCACCATCGGCACCGATCATCTGGATCTGGAGTATTTCAACGAGGCCGGTATCACCTGGTCCAGCGCACCCGGCTGCAATGCCCGGGGCGTGGTCGACTATGTGCTCGGCAGCTTGATGACCCTCGCCGAAATCGAGGGTGTCGATCTGACTAAACGCACTTACGGGGTGATCGGCGCCGGTGAGGTTGGCGGGCGCCTGATCAACGTCCTCAAAGGCTTGGGCTGGAACGTTAAAGTCTGCGATCCGCCGCGTCAGGCAGCAGAGGGCGGCGATTACGTCAGCCTCGAACAGATCATCGAGCAGTGCGACGTGATCAGCCTGCACACCCCGTTGACCCGCAGCGGTGACGGCGCGACCTGGCATCTGTTCGATCAGCAGCGTTTGCAGCAACTCAAACCCGGCGCCTGGCTGATCAACGCCGCGCGCGGCCCGGTCGTGGATAACGCGGCCCTGCGCGAAGTGCTGCTGGAACGTGAAGACCTGCAAGCAGTGCTGGATGTCTGGGAAGCAGAACCAGAAGTCGATGTCGAACTGGCCGAACTCTGCGTGCTGGCAACGCCGCACATTGCCGGTTACAGCCTTGATGGCAAACAGCGCGGCACCGCACAGATCTATCAGGCGTACTGCGAGTTCATCGGCCAGCCTGCGAACATTCAGCTCAGCGACTTGCTGCCGGTACCGTGGCTGTCGGAAGTTTCCCTGCACGCTGACAGCGATCCGGCGTGGGCGCTGGCGATGTTGTGCCGTGGCGTGTACGACCCGCGCCGCGACGATGCGGATTTCCGCCGCAGCCTTGTAGGCAACGTCGCTGAGCAGCGTGCGGCGTTTGATGTGTTGCGCAAACAGTATCCGGTGCGGCGCGAGATTGAAGGGCTGAAAGTGCGAATTGAAGGGGCATCGCCAGTGTTGGCGAAAATAGTGGCGGCGCTGGGGGCTGTTTCGGTTTAGAACCGAGGTGGCCCATTCGCGAGCAGGCTCGCTCCCACAAGAGATCTTCAATGGATAACAGATCCTGTGGGAGCGAGCCTGCTCGCGAAGGCCGCACCACAAATCCCCTGCTTGCAGACAGAAAAAACCCGGCCAAAATGGGGCCGGGTCAGGAAGACGGTGGCTATATCACTCTTGTTCGGCAGGCTTGACCAATCGCTTCTCCAGTTCGCTGCACGCTTGCTGGATCATGTCTTCAGTGATCGGTACTTCACGCCCATCCTTATCAATAATCGAGCAACCCAGAGGTTGGCCGGGCTTGGTGCGGATCACTTCAATCTTGTCATCGCTGCTGTGTTGCAAGGACATGGCCTGTCTCCTCATCAGGTTATTCGCCAAGGTTAAAACTGCCACGTGACCGGGCTGTGACAACGCCCTGCGGTCTGTCGGCGGCGGCATCTCCACTCAAACAGAAATGACCGCTCGTCTCAACCCGAACTTTAGACCAATAGCCTCTAGGGGCTAGTCGTCACGGGCATATTTAACCTGACTCATTGTGATTTACAGAGTTCCACCCCATTTCAATGACTAGGCTGGCCCTATTCATCTGCGCAGATGTGAACCCGAATGATCTCGATGCTTTCCTCCCGACACCGGCGCGCCCTGCGTCTGACCAGCCATTTTCTCCTGCCCTATCGTTGGCAGGCTTTTGGCGCACTGCTCGCATTGATCGTCACCGCCGGCATCACCTTGTCGATGGGGCAGGGGATCAAACTGCTGGTCGATCAGGGTTTCATGACCCAGTCGCCGCATTTGCTCAACCAGTCGATTGGCCTGTTCATGCTGTTGGTGGTCGGACTGGCGATCGGCACTTTTGCCCGGTTTTATTGGGTGTCGTGGATTGGCGAGCGCGTTGTCGCGGACATTCGTCGACAGGTGTTCAACCACTTGGTGTACCTGCATCCAGGGTTTTACGAAGACAACCGCAGCTCGGAAATCCAGTCGCGCCTTACCGCGGACACGACATTGCTGCAGTCGGTAATCGGTTCGTCGCTGTCGCTGTTTCTGCGCAATCTGCTGATGGTCATCGGTGGCGTTGTGCTGCTGTTCATCACTAACCCCAAACTCACCAGCATCGTGGTGATCGCGCTGCCGCTTGTAGTCGCGCCAATCCTGATTTTCGGCCGCCGTGTGCGCAATCTGTCACGCCAGAGTCAGGATCGCATTGCCGACATTGGCAGTTACGTCTCCGAAACCCTTGGCCAGATCAAAACCGTGCAGGCCTACAACCATCAGGTGCAGGACGAGCAACGCTTTGCCTCGACGGTCGAGCAGGCTTTTGAAACCGCGCGTAAACGCATCTTCCAGCGTGCGTGGCTGATTACCCTGGTGATCGTGCTAGTGCTGGGCGCGGTCGCGGTGATGTTATGGGTCGGCGGCATGGACGTGATCGCCGGGCGAATTTCGGCGGGTGAACTGGCGGCGTTTGTGTTCTACAGCCTGATCGTCGGCAGTGCTTTCGGCACACTCAGCGAAGTGATCGGTGAGCTGCAACGCGCTGCTGGCGCTGCCGAACGCATCGCCGAACTTCTGCGCTCGGAAAATATCATCCAGCCGCCCACCTCCGGGTTGGTGACGTTGCCTGAGCGCGTGCGCGGCGAGCTGGAGCTGCGGGATGTGCGTTTTTCCTATCCCTCGCGTCCAGAAAGCTACGCCGTCGATGGCTTGAATCTGACCGTCCGCGCGGGCGAAACCCTGGCGCTGGTAGGGCCGTCCGGCGCCGGGAAATCCACGGTGTACGATTTGTTGCTGCGATTTTACGACCCGCGCGAAGGACAAATTCTCCTCGATGGCGTGCCCTTGACCCGCCTCGATCCTCTGGATCTGCGCCGCTGCTTCGCCCTCGTCTCGCAAACGCCCGCGCTGTTCTTTGGCAGCGTCGAGGAAAACATTCGTTATGGCTGCCCGACGGCCACGCTGGAGCAGGTCAAGGAGGCCGCGCGAATCGCCCACGCCCACGATTTCATCGAACAAATGCCCGACGGCTACCAAACCCACTTGGGCGACGGCGGCCTCGGTCTTTCCGGCGGCCAACGCCAACGGCTGGCCATCGCCCGGGCGCTGCTGGTGGACGCGCCAATCCTGCTGCTCGACGAAGCCACCAGCGCCCTCGACGCGCAAAGCGAACACTTGATCCAGCAAGCCTTGCCGAGCCTGATGCACAACCGCACGACGCTGGTGATTGCGCACCGTTTGGCCACAGTGAAAAACGCCGACCGGATCGCCGTGATGGATCAGGGCAAATTGGTCGCGGTAGGGACACATCAGGAATTGATTGCCAGTAATCAGCTGTATGCACGGCTGGCGGCGTTGCAGTTTAGTGATGGTCAGGAAGCGTATAAACAACACCTATGAATGATGAGCGCCCGTAGGAAATGCTTGGAGGGGACATGAGTGGTTACCAGCCGCCGTTGAACCTGAACACTCGAATGGTTGCTGTGATCGCTAACATCAGCGAGCAAATCGGTCAGCGGCGGATCGGATGGCCGAATCGACCCCCTTCGTCGAGTACATGCTTCAAGCCTTAAGTCTTGCGCTGCAAGAAGCAATCAGCAATGAGCCTTCAACCGACCAAGTAACCGACCAAGTAACCGACCAAGTAGCGATGTTGCTCGGCGTATTTGATGGGGCTGATCAACTGAGCGTAAACGAGCTCATGAGTAGCCTCGGGCTGGCTCACAAGGCAACCTTTCGCGCGAACTATCTGAAACCCGCACTGGCTATTAAATTGATTGAAATGACCGACCCCGATTCGCCCAGGAGCCCAGTACAAAAGTATCGCCTGACTGAACGGGGCAAAACGACAGCCCCCACATTCAGGTAGGAGCTGCCGAAGGCTGCGATCTTTTGATCTTGCTCCAAACAAAATGCCCGCATTTTCATGCGGGCATTTTTTTCAGGTCAAAAGATCGCAGCCTTCGGCAGCGCCTACAGGTCATTGGTCGTCGAAGTAGCGCTCATGCCAATCCACCAGCGGCTGTGGCGAGTTGAGTTTCTGGCCGTAGATCACCGAGTACGACAGTACGTTTTGCACGTACTGGCGGGTTTCGTCGAACGGGATGCTTTCCACCCAGACGTCGAAGCTCAGGTGATCGGCGCCGCGCAGCCATTGGCGCACACGACCGGGGCCGGCGTTGTAAGCGGCGGAGGCGAGGACGCGGTTGCCGTTGAACTGGCTGTGCACCTGGCTCAGATAAGCTGCGCCGAGCTGGATGTTTTTGTCCGGATCGAGCACTTGTTGCGGCGAGGCCAGCGGAATGCTGAATTTGCGCGCGGTTTCCTTGGCGGTGGCGGGCATCAGTTGCATCAGGCCGCTGGCGCCGACGCCGGAGCGGGCGTCGTCCATGAAGGCGCTTTCCTGGCGAGTGATCGCGAACACCCAGCTAGAATGCAGGCCACGCACCTTGGCTTCACGCACGAGAGTTTCGCGGTGGGCCATCGGGAAGCGGATGTCCAGGTCGTCCCAATACTGCGCCTGACTGATGGTGCGAATCGCCGGGAAATACCATTTCAGGTCATAAGCCAGTTTTGCCTGCGCGACCATTTCGTCACGATTGAAATGACGGCTGACGTGGTACCACTCGCGACGACCGTCGACGATCTGCCCGCGCGCATGGAATTCCAGCGCACGGCGTACGCCAGGCGTGTTGCGCACCTTGTTGATCAACGCCTGGCTCAGCACCAGTGGCTTGTTGTTCAACGAATACGGCGATTGCGAGCGGTCGGCGGCGAGAAAACCGTAGAAGTCACGTTCACGCGCCAGATTTTTGTACAGGGTCTGTGCTTCCGGGTTCTGCGGTTGCGCCAGTTCCAGGCTGCGCGCCTGCCAGTAACGCCAGCGGTTGGTGGTGGCGAGATCCTGCGGCAGACGCTTGGTCAGTTGGTAAGCATCGTCCCAACGCGCCAGACGCAACAGCAGACGCAAACGCCATTCGGACACGGTGTTGTCGCGCAGTTCCGGGTCGTATTTGGTCATCACGTCCAGCGCGCGACTGTCGAAACGCCGGGCCAGGGTCAGGCCGATTTCCCGGGCGATCGCGACTTTTTCATCACGGGAGAAATGCATGCTGCTGGCGTAACCGTCGAGCAGCGCCATGGCCTTGTCTGGATCCTGACGGGCGAGGCGGCGCAGGCCGAGGCTGACCACGTCGGACATTGGCTCATCCGCCGGAGTAAAGCGCGACGGTTGGTTGAGCAACTCGGGTTTCTGCGCGACATCGACCAGCAACCGACCGCGCGGGGCGAGGGTGGTCAGGCCGTTAACGAGGCTGTTGGCGAGCGGATAGTTGCGCGCCTGAGCGGCGAGTTTGGTGCGCTCCCAGCGTTTCTGTTCGGTCAACTGGCCGTCAGCGGCCCAGATGCCGAACAGCGCGTCACACGCGGCGGGCTGCGATTTGCCGGTCAGCCAGAGCTTGTCGGCATTGGCATAACCTTCGGATTTTTTGTCGTGGGTGATCTGGTACTGCGCATTCAGGCAGTCCAGTTCGGTGAAGTTGAGCTTCGGATCGTAGTACTTGACGAAGGTCGCCCAGTCGCCACGGTCGGCAAGCCAGCGCAACCAGCGCAGCTTCATCCAGTTGGCCTGGGGCAGGTCACCGTGCTCGGCGAGGAATTTCTCGATTTCCTCGTTGCTTGCGCTTTTCAGGCGCGCGGTCAGTTCGTCGTAAGCCAGATACGGCTCAAGCGGGTAATCGGCCAGGGCCTGGCTGTAACGGAAATACGGGCCGGTGTCGCCTTTGGCCAAGGCGCGCTTGGCTTCATCGTAATACTGGCGTTGGGTGGACAGATCCACCGCCTGGGCGGATTGAACGGCAGCGGCGGTAAGTAGCAAGCAGGACAAAACACTGAAAAGGCGACTGCGCATGAGACATCCGGGCAGAGAAATCATGACAAGTGCCGACCTCGGTCAGCACTGAATTGTCTGTAGCTTAGCCTTTTGCCAGCGAGCGGCGAAAGCTTTGCGGGCCTCGCAGCACAAGTTCGCAACAATTGTTGTGCAGAGTGCTTCGACAGACAAATTGCCGGCCTGCTGGAGCCCTAAGTCAGGTAGAATGCGCGCCCGGTTTTTGGAGAAGCTCATGACCCTGCTCAAATTCAGCGATGTGTCCCTTGCGTTCGGCGCTATGCCGTTGTTGGACAAGGTGTCCTGGCAGATCGCCCGTGGTGAGCGGGTGTGCATCATCGGCCGCAACGGCACAGGCAAGTCCAGCATGATGAAGCTGGTCAAGGGCGATCAAAAGCCTGATGACGGCTCCGTGTGGCGTGCCCCCGGTCTGAAAATCGGCGAATTGCCGCAAGAATTGCCAGTGGCCGACGATCGGACGGTGTTCGACGTGGTCGCTGAAGGCCTGGATGGTGTGGGCGCATTGCTCGCCGAGTACCATCATTTGGCGCAGAACTGCGTCACTGAAGAAGACCTGAACAAGCTGATGCACGTTCAGCAAGACCTCGAAGCCCGTGATGGCTGGCGCTTGCAGACGTTGGTCGACAGCACCCTGAGCCGCCTGCAACTGCCGGCCGACAAGACCCTCGCCCAGTTGTCCGGCGGCTGGCGTCGTCGCGTGCTGCTGGCGCAGGCGCTGGTGTCCGAACCGGATCTGCTGCTGCTCGACGAACCGACCAACCACCTGGACATCGGTGCGATTGCCTGGCTCGAAGAAGCGCTGAAAGATTTCCAGGGTGCCGTGCTGTTCATCACGCACGACCGTTCCTTCCTGCAAAACCTTGCCACGCGCATCCTCGAACTGGATCGCGGCGGCCTGATCGACTGGAACGGCGACTACGCCAGTTTCCTCGTGCACAAAGAAGCCGCGCTGGCCGCTGAAGAAACCGCCAACGCGCTGTTCGACAAGAAACTGGCCCAGGAAGAAGTCTGGATCCGCCAGGGCATCAAGGCGCGCCGCACCCGTAACGAAGGCCGCGTGCGCGCCCTGAAAGCTTTGCGCGTTGAGCGCAGTGAGCGTCGTGAGCGCACCGGCAAGGCCAATATTCAGTTGGACACTGCCGACAAGTCCGGCAAGCAGGTGATGGTGCTCGAGAACGTGAGTTTCGCTCACCCGGGCGGCCCGTTCCTGATCAAGGATTTTTCGATGGTGCTGACGCGCGGCGACCGTATCGGTCTGCTCGGCGCCAACGGTACCGGCAAGACCACGCTGCTGAAACTGATGCTCAGCGGTCTGCAACCGACTAGCGGCAAAGTGGAAGAGGGCACGCGGATCGACGTGGCCTACTTCGATCAGTTGCGTCATCAACTGGATCTGGAAAAAACCGTTATCGACAACGTTGCCGAAGGTCGCGACTTCATTGATATCGACGGCCAGAGCCGCCACGTGCTGAGTTATCTCGGCGACTTCCTGTTCAGCCCGCAGCGTGCTCGCACGCCGGTCAAGGCGCTGTCGGGTGGTGAGCGTGCGCGTCTGTTGCTGGCGAAGCTGTTCAGCAAACCGGCCAACCTGCTGGTGCTCGACGAACCGACCAACGACCTCGACGTGGAAACGCTGGAGCTGCTTGAAGAAGTGCTGCTGACGTTCAACGGCACCGTGCTGATGGTCAGCCACGACCGGGCATTCCTCGACAACGTGGTCACCAGCACCCTGGTCTTCGAAGGTGAAGGCAAGGTGCGTGAATACGTCGGCGGCTATCAGGACTGGATCCGTCAGGGCGGCTCGCCGCGTCTGCTGGGCGTGACTGAAAGCAAATCCGGCAAGGCTGACCTGAATTCGGCAGTGGTAACCGCTGAGCCTGCTGCGGTGGCTGAACCTGCCGCTGCCGCCCCGGCGGCCAAGAAGAAGCTGAGCTACAAGCTGCAGCGCGAGCTGGAAGCGTTGCCGGGCGACATCGACGCCAAAGAGCAGCAGATCGCTGCGGTGGAAGCTGAAATGGCGGATGCCGGTTTCTATCAGCGACCTGCAGCTGAGACGGCTAAAGTGATTGCTTCTCTGGAGCAGTTGCACGCTGAGCTGGATGCGTTGATGGAGCGTTGGGCCGAGCTGGATGCCTGATTGATCCCGTAACAAAAAAGCCCGGCCTCATTTGCGTGAGGCCGGGCTTTTCATATGTAAACGCATTTCCATTGTAGGAGTGAGCCTGCTCGCGATAGCGGTTTAGCATTCAACGCGTCTGTCGACTGTTACAACGCTATCGCGAGCAGGCTCACTCCTACATGGTGCGGTGTTTCAGCGTTTGACCAGGTGGACAGCGAGCACATCGCAAGGCGCACCGTGCAGTACGTCGTTCGCAGTGGAGCCGAGCAACAAGGCCAGGCCATGACGACCATGGCTGCCAACCACAATCAGATCGCATTGCTGTTCCTTGGCGAAGTGGTGGATTTCCTGACGTGGCTGGCCATAGGTCAAATGGCAGTTGGCGCCTTCGAGCTCGGAGTATTTGAGCTTCAGGCGCTCCAGGCGCTCCTTGGCCTGATCGAACTGCTGTTGTTGCAGTTGTGACAGATCCATCGGCACGTCGCCGCCGAACGCCATGGCCATTGGTTCGACAATATGCACCAGCGACAGCTTGGCGCCATTGCTCACCGATAGCTCACGGGCGCGGTGAATCACAGGGTCGCACTCTTCAGTCAGATCTACGGCGACCAGGATATGGGTGTAGGGCATGAGGTGCTCCTCGTGACGGTTCAATATTGTTAAGTATGGCTGGTTTCAAGCGCATTGGTTCCGAAGCGGAGCAATGGCTCATCAAAAATCGGGAGTAGAGATATGACGGTCTGGTTGGTGGTGTCAATCCTGTTGGTGGTTTTGAGTCCGCTGGCGTGGTTGCGTCCATCGCGTGCACAAAGCGGTCGCATCGCCCTGCGCATGGAGGCGCGCCGCATCGGTCTGGCCATGCAACTGGCGCCTCAGGAGTGGCCACACTGGATGGCGCAAGAGCCGCCGAGCCCGTGCGCGCAATATCATCGGCCGCGCCGTAGCAAGCAGCCGGCGTGCTGGACGTATTGGCAGAAATCGCCGGGTGCGTGGGTCAATCAATGGCAGGAAGCCTGCGAAGATCCGGCGCTGCTTAATCATTTCGAAAAGTTGCCGGGCAACGTTTTCAAAGTCGAAGCCGACAAGCAGATGATCGCCTTGTATTGGGGTGAAAAGGGCGAAGCCTCGGTTTTGCTGGATATCGACGCGACTCTGAAAGCGCTGGCATGACGCGCGGACTTTTCCCACTGCAACGGTGGGGATCGTCCGGCAGACGCGCATTAAAAAGCCCGACATGATTCATCGGGCTGGGTTGGCCAGGCAGGCCGGTAAATCTTTTTACAACGGATCTCGCTTGCAGCGCTCAGCGCTTTTCCCTGTAGTCCAGCCAGCGTAGCCTGTTAAACAAGGCTCGGCGCTAATTAGGGCGACTTTTCTAACTATTGATTCTATGAATGGCTTCTCATGCAGGCGCGTGTTGCCGGTCTGCGTGGTGCGGAAATGACCGCAAAGTCGCATTTCAACCCGTATTTTGGGCGATTGACAATTGTCGGAAATTCCGTGAAGGTGACGTACCCAAATCAAACGGGCGTATGAATTGAGCGTTTGTCTTACTGACCGCTCCTACAGAATCCCGACTATCGCGTTGGCGGGTGTGCCGGGTGAATGGGTATCAGCAGTGACGAAGAAGCGTCCTGCCAAACCATTCGCTTGCGTCCGACGTGTACTGTTCAGCTTCCATATCGTGGAGATCAGTTGATGATTTACGAAGGTAAAGCCATCACGGTTAAAGCTCTTGAAAGTGGCATCGTCGAATTGAAATTCGACCTCAAGGGTGAGTCCGTCAACAAGTTCAACCGTCTTACCCTGAACGAACTGCGTCAGGCCGTAGACACCATCAAGGCAGATGCTTCGATCAAGGGCGTGATCGTCAGCAGTGGCAAGGACGTATTCATCGTCGGCGCCGACATCACCGAATTTGTCGAGAACTTCAAGCTGCCGGATGCCGAGCTGGTTGCTGGCAATCTCGAAGCCAACAAGATCTTCAGCGATTTCGAAGACCTCAATGTTCCGACCGTAGCGGCCATCAATGGCATCGCTCTGGGCGGCGGTCTGGAAATGTGCCTGGCGGCTGACTATCGCGTCATGTCGACCAAAGCCAAGATCGGTCTGCCGGAAGTCAAACTGGGCATCTACCCAGGCTTCGGCGGCACCGTGCGTCTGCCGCGCCTGATCGGTGCCGACAACGCTATCGAGTGGATTGCCTCCGGCAAGGAAAACCGCCCTGAAGACGCGCTGAAAGTCAGTGCCGTCGACGCTGTGGTTGCTCCGGAAAAACTGCAGGAAGCGGCTCTTGAGCTGATCAAACGCGCCATCTCCGGCGAGTTCGATTACAAGGCCAAGCGTCAGCCGAAGCTGGATAAGCTCAAGCTGAACGCCATTGAACAAATGATGGCTTTCGAAACCGCCAAAGGTTTCGTTGCCGGTCAGGCTGGCCCGAACTACCCGGCGCCGGTTGAAGCGATCAAGACCATCCAGAAAGCTGCGAACTTCGGTCGTGACAAGGCTCTGGAAGTCGAAGCTGCCGGTTTCGTCAAACTGGCCAAGACCTCTGCCGCGCAGAGCTTGATCGGTCTGTTCCTGAACGATCAGGAACTGAAGAAAAAGGCTAAGGCCTACGACGAAATCGCCAAAGACGTGAAGCAGGCTGCCGTACTCGGCGCAGGCATCATGGGTGGCGGTATCGCTTATCAGTCGGCCTCTAAAGGTACGCCGATCCTGATGAAGGACATCAACGAGCACGGTATCGAGCAGGGTCTGGCCGAAGCCGCCAAACTGCTGGTTGGCCGCGTTGATAAAGGTCGCATGACCGCTGCGAAAATGGCTGAAGTCCTCAACGGCATTCGCCCAACCCTGTCCTACGGCGACTTCGGTCACGTCGATCTGGTTGTCGAAGCTGTTGTCGAGAACCCGAAGGTCAAGCAAGCCGTATTGGCTGAAGTTGAAGACAAGGTCAAAGAGGACACCATCCTCGCGTCCAACACCTCGACCATTTCCATCAGCCTGCTGGCGAAAGCCCTCAAGCGTCCGGAAAACTTCGTCGGCATGCACTTCTTCAACCCGGTGCACATGATGCCGCTGGTGGAAGTGATCCGTGGCGAGAAGTCGAGTGAGCTGGCTGTTGCCACCACCGTTGCTTACGCCAAGAAAATGGGCAAGAACCCGATCGTCGTCAACGACTGCCCGGGCTTCCTAGTCAATCGCGTACTGTTCCCGTACTTCGGCGGTTTCGCCAAACTGGTCAGCGCCGGTGTGGACTTCGTCCGTATCGACAAAGTCATGGAAAAATTCGGCTGGCCAATGGGCCCGGCATACCTGATGGACGTGGTCGGCATCGACACCGGTCACCACGGTCGTGACGTAATGGCTGAAGGTTTCCCGGATCGCATGAAGGATGACCGTCGTTCGGCCATCGACGTGCTGTACGAAGCCAAGCGCCTGGGTCAGAAAAACGGCAAGGGCTTCTATGCCTACGAAGCCGACAAGAAAGGCAAGCAGAAGAAAGTCGCCGATCCATCGGTACTCGAAGTGCTCAAGCCGATCGTTTACGAGCAGCGCGAAGTCACTGACGAAGACATCATCAACTGGATGATGATCCCGCTGTGCCTGGAAACCGTGCGTTGCCTGGAAGACGGCATCGTTGAAACCGCCGCCGAAGCCGACATGGGTCTGGTCTACGGTATCGGTTTCCCTCCATTCCGTGGCGGTGCACTGCGCTACATCGATTCGATCGGTGTTGCCGAGTTCGTTGCCCTGGCTGACCAGTACGCTGATTTGGGCGCGCTGTACCACCCGACCGCGAAGCTGCGTGAAATGGCCAAAACCGGCCAACGGTTCTTCGGTTAAGCGTCCCAACTTTTGAGCGAGAGTGAAATTTTATGAGCTTGAATCCAAGAGACGTCGTGATTGTCGACTTCGGTCGTACTCCGATGGGCCGCTCCAAGGGCGGCATGCACCGCAACACCCGCGCCGAAGACATGTCGGCGCACCTGATCAGCAAATTGCTGGAACGCAACGTCAAGGTCGATCCGGCGGAAGTCGAAGACGTGATCTGGGGCTGCGTTAACCAGACCCTGGAGCAGGGCTGGAACATCGCGCGCATGGCGTCGCTGATGACCCAGATCCCGCACACTTCGGCCGGCCAGACCGTCAGCCGTCTGTGTGGCTCGTCGATGAGCGCGCTGCACACTGCTGCGCAAGCGATCATGACCGGTAACGGTGACGTGTTCGTGGTTGGTGGCGTCGAGCATATGGGCCACGTGAGCATGATGCACGGTGTCGATCCGAACCCGCACATGTCTCTGTACGCGGCGAAAGCCTCGGGCATGATGGGTCTGACCGCTGAAATGCTCGGCAAAATGCACGGCATCACTCGCGAGCAGCAAGATGCTTTCGGCGTGCGTTCCCATCAGTTGGCCCACAAGGCCACCGTGGAAGGCAAGTTCAAAGACGAAATCATCCCGATGCAGGGCTACGACGAGAACGGTTTCCTGAAACTGTTCGACTATGATGAAACCATTCGTCCGGAAACCACCCTGGAAAGTCTGGCGGCCCTCAAGCCTGCCTTCAATCCAAAGGGCGGCACCGTGACCGCGGGTACTTCGTCGCAGATCACCGATGGTGCTTCGTGCATGATCGTGATGTCGGCGCAGCGCGCACAAGATCTGGGCATCCAGCCAATGGCGGTTATCCGTTCGATGGCAGTGGCAGGTGTGGATCCGGCAATCATGGGCTATGGTTCAGTTCCGGCAACACAAAAAGCCTTGAAACGTGCCGGTCTTGGCATCAACGATATCGACTTCTTCGAGCTCAACGAAGCTTTCGCTGCACAGGCTCTGCCAGTGCTGAAAGATCTGAAAGTACTCGACAAGATGAACGAGAAGGTTAACCTGCATGGCGGCGCGATCGCCCTGGGTCACCCGTTCGGTTGCTCCGGTGCCCGTATTTCCGGCACCTTGCTGAACGTGATGAAGCAGAATAGCGGCACCTTCGGGGTAGCCACTATGTGCATTGGTCTCGGCCAAGGCATCTCCACCGTCTTCGAACGCGTTTAAGCGTCTCGTCGATGGAAGCCGGGGCCAAGTGCCCCGGTTTTTGTTTTTCTGGATTTATTTTTGTTTTTATTTTGAAAAAATTTGAGTGAGGGCCAAAACATGCCGATACAACCTGGGCTCTACCAACATTACAAAGGTCCGCAGTACCGTGTATTCAGTGTTGCGCGGCATTCGGAAACCGAAGAAGAAGTGGTCTTTTACCAAGCCCTGTATGGCGATTACGGCTTTTGGGTGCGCCCCTTGAGCATGTTTCTCGAGTCGGTCGAGGTTGACGGCGAGCAGGTGCCACGCTTTGCTTTGGTGCAAGCTGAACCGAGCCTTTTTTCCAAGGCATAAGGCGAGTGCGCACAGAACCCTGTGCTTGACCTCACCTTGTATCAACTATATATAGCGGTGCCGCGTCAGGCGCCAACCGCCTTTCACTTCTAGAATTCAGGAATTTTCTGATCCATGGGCAAATCGCTGGTCATTGTGGAATCCCCGGCTAAGGCCAAGACCATCAACAAGTATCTGGGTAACCAATACGTGGTGAAGTCGAGTATCGGCCATATCCGAGACCTGCCCACCAGCGGTTCGGCTAGCGCCAGCAAAGAGCCAGCCGCCAAGCGCGGCAAGGCTGCTGCGGGCGAAGGTCCGGTGCTCTCGCCGAAGGAGAAGGCGCGCAAGCAGCTCGTCTCGCGTATGGGTGTCGATCCCGATCATGGCTGGAAAGCCAAGTACGAGATCCTCCCGGGTAAAGAGAAGGTCATCGAAGAGCTGCGCCGGCTCGCCAAAGATGCTGACACCATCTATCTCGCAACCGACTTGGATCGAGAGGGGGAAGCCATTGCCTGGCACCTGCGCGAAGCCATCGGTGGTGACGACAGCCGCTACAAGCGCGTGGTGTTCAACGAAATCACCAAGAAGGCGATTCAGGAAGCGTTCTCCAAGCCGGGCGAGCTGGACATCGATCGTGTCAATGCTCAGCAGGCGCGTCGTTTCCTCGATCGCGTTGTCGGTTACATGGTCTCGCCGCTGCTCTGGGCGAAGATCGCCCGTGGCCTGTCCGCTGGCCGCGTGCAATCTGTAGCCGTGAAACTGGTCGTTGAGCGTGAGCGCGAAATTCGTGCGTTCAACCCGGAAGAGTATTGGGAAGTGCATGCCGATCTCGGCACCACCAAAGGCTCGACCGTGCGTTTCGAAGTGGCTCGCGAAAAAGGCGAAGCCTTCAAGCCGCTGAACGAAGCCCAGGCCACGGCCGCGCTGGAAAAGCTCAAGGCTTCCAGCTACAGCATCGTCAAACGCGAAGACAAGCCGACCAGCAGCAAGCCTTCGGCGCCGTTCATCACGTCGACCCTGCAACAGGCTGCGAGTAACCGCCTGGGCTTCGGCGTGAAGAAAACCATGATGATGGCCCAGCGTCTGTATGAAGCCGGCTACATCACGTATATGCGTACCGACTCGACCAACCTCTCGGCCGATGCCGTAACAATGGCGCGGGCTTACATCGAGGACGAGTTCGGCAAGAAGTACCTGCCGGAAACGCCGAACGTCTACAGCAGCAAGGAAGGCGCACAAGAGGCTCACGAAGCGATTCGTCCTTCCGACGCCAACACCATTCCAAGCAAGCTGGCGGGCATGGAGCGCGATGCAGAGCGTCTCTACGAGCTGATCTGGCGCCAGTTCCTGGCTTGCCAGATGCTGCCGGCCCAATACCTGTCGACTACCGTCAGCGTCGGCGCTGGCGATTTCGAGCTGCGCGCCAAGGGCCGCATCCTCAAGTTCGACGGTTACACCCGTGTCATGCCGCAAATTGCCAAGCCGGGCGATGACGACGTTCTGCCTGATATGGCGCAGGGCGACGTGATGAAGCTGATCAAGCTCGATCCGTCGCAGCACTTCACCAAGCCGCCGGCGCGTTACTCCGAAGCCAGCCTGGTGAAAGAAATGGAAAAACGCGGCATCGGTCGTCCTTCGACTTATGCGGCGATCATTTCGACCATTCAGGATCGCGGTTACGTGACCCTGCACAACCGTCGTTTCTATTCGGAAAAGATGGGCGACATCGTTACCGAGCGTCTGTCGGAGAGCTTCTCGAACCTCATGGACTACGGCTTCACCGCCGGCATGGAAGAGAATCTCGATGACGTGGCGCAAGGCGAGCGCGACTGGAAAAACGTGCTGGACGAGTTCTATGGCGACTTCAAGAAAAAGCTCGAAGTAGCCGAGAACCCGGAAAACGGCATGCGTGCCAACCAACCGGTGATGACCGATATTCCGTGCACCACCTGCGGCCGTCCGATGCAGATTCGTACCGCATCGACCGGCGTGTTCCTCGGCTGCTCGGGCTACAGCCTGCCACCGAAAGAACGCTGCAAGGCCACCGTCAACCTGGTGCCGGGCGATGAAATCGCTGCGGACGATGAGGGCGAGTCGGAGTCGCTGGTACTGCGCGGCAAGCATCGTTGCCCGATCTGCAGCACAGCGATGGACGCTTACTTGCTCGACGAAAAGCGCAAGCTGCACATCTGCGGTAACAACCCGGATTGCGCTGGCTACGAAATCGAAGAGGGCAGCTATCGCATCAAGGGCTACGAAGGTGCCGAGCCTGGAATGCGACAAGTGCGGCAGTGAGATGCAACTCAAGACCGGCCGTTTCGGCAAGTTCTTCGGTTGCACCAACCCCGAGTGCAAGAACACCCGCAAGCTGCTGAAAAGCGGTGACGCGGCGCCGCCGAAGATGGATCCGGTGAAGATGCCTGAGCTGAAATGCGAAAAGGTCAACGACACCTACATCCTGCGCGACGGTGCCTCCGGCCTGTTCCTCGCGGCGAGTCAGTTCCCGAAAAACCGCGAGACCCGGGCTCCGCTGGTGATTGAGATTGTGCCGCACAAGGACGAAATCGATCCGAAGTACCACTTCCTCTGCGACGCGCCGAAGAAGGATCCTGATGGTCTGCCAGCGGTTATCCGCTACAGCCGCAAAACCAAGGAGCAATACGTGCAGACCGAAGTCGACGGCAAGCCTACCGGTTGGAAGGCTTACTACGATGGCGGCAAGTGGACGGTTGAAGACAAGCGTACGAAGGCCAAGGCCGAGTAAGCGTTAGTCCGATACTGAAAAGGCCGCATGCAAACCCTCGGGTTTTCATGCGGCCTTTTTGTTTTCTGCTTGCGGTGGGATCGGCTGATCCACGACACTGTCCGGCCTGTGTGAAGCAATTATTTCGTTGTGGAGAGCGCCGTCATGGCTCACGAACTCTATACCCGTACCAATCAGAAGATCTATTTCGCCGGCCTGTCGCTGGAAGCCCTGGCTCGCGCTGAAGAAGGGCGGGCGATGAATTCTCTGGCGCTGATTCAGGCCGGGCGTGAATCGGCGTTGTTCCACCTCTACGGCGCTTTGCTGGGCCTGTGCCACGAGATCGCTGGGTTCTATCGTCTACCTCAGGCCAGTGCGCCACGGGCAGAGATGCTGCTGACGCGCGAAGTGCTGGAGTCGATCGCGATTCCCGAAATGGCCGAAATGGTCGAATTGGCGGGTAATCCTGAAACCTGGCTGGCGAAACTGTTGGCGGCGCATTCGGCACTGTTTCAGCCTCCGCGGGTGCCGCATAAGCCGAAGGGCGACGTGACCCAGCCGCTGATTCAGGCGATCAACCTCGATGAAGAAGAGGCGCCAGAAGAGTTGAGCCGAGAGGAGCTGGAGAGCTGGCGGCAGAATCTGAAAGGTTTGGCGATTCGTTTTCGTGAAGGATTGAACGAGTGCTGAGACTGATTGACGCGGTGGCAATCTGAAACATGCTGCTGGTCAAGATCCCGAGCGAATCCTGAATGATGTCTATATAATCCCTGCCTTTCGTGGAGAACAGACCTATATGCCAACGTCCTTTCTAGAAATTGTCGAGTTACCAGACGGCCGAATCGAACTGCGCAGGGCTGAGGACGAAGGTTCTTTGGTGACTCTGGATTTCTCCGAGGATGCCAAGACTTTCCTTCAGGGTCAGCATGTGGAAATCGCCAAGGCGATGTTGAGCGTCGGCGTGCAGATGGCCGGCCGGATGATTGAAGGTGAGTTTGATAAGGAAGAGGGGCCACGGGTTCTTCACTGATCCCTGCCTGCTTTTCGTTTTTATCGGTACCGCTTCAGATCGGCTTCTCTGTCCTTGGAGAAGCCCTGCGCTTCACACAGCGCATTTCACCTGCGAATCAACCCAAGCGAATGTTCAGGCTTTGAGCGTCGCCCGTGCGGGCTGCGCTGATCAGTTGCTGACGTGAGGTTGTGTTCAGCGGGTTGAGCCAGGTCACCACTGTGTGACTGCGGCCCAGACGCAATGCCTCGCACGCCAACTGCTGAGCACTTTGCGTGCCGCGCGGTTGCAGCAGCAGAATGCGTTCGCGGTTCAGGCCTGCATCGCGCAGCCAGGTTTGCGTCAGGCTGGCAGGCGGCGCGATCAGCGTCAGCCAGCGAGCGTCCTGATCCTCGCTCAATTCGCGAAGGATCGGGGCGAGCAGGTTCAGGCAGTTCCCGGCCGCACCGCGCAGAGACAGCTCACTGAATACTTCAGGTTCGGCATTCCATTCACGCTCGACCACTTCTTTGAGGATCGGCGCCATCGGTTGCGCCAGAAACGCTTCGAATAAAGGCAGTTGTGTTTGCTGAGGTGTGTGTGGGAACTGCATAAAGCCTCCTTTAGCGGCGGATAACGCCGACACTCAAGCCTTCGATCACCAGTTCCTGATCTTTCAGGTCGACTTCGATAGGGGCGAACTCAGGGTTTTCGGCCATCAGCCAGACTTTGCTGCCTTCACGCTTGAAGCGTTTGACGGTCACTTCATCGCCGATACGGGCGACAACAACCTGGCCGTTACGCGCTTCGCGGGTGGTGTGGACGGCCAGCAGGTCACCGTCGAAAATGCCGATGTCCTTCATGCTCATGCCGTGCACGCGCAACAGATAGTCGGCACGCGGGTGGAAGAAGGCGGGATTGATATTGCAGGATTCTTCGATGTGCTGCTGAGCGAGGATCGGCGCACCTGCAGCGACACGGCCAATGACCGGCAGAGTAGAGTCGTCAGCCTTGGCTTCGAAGCCAGGGATGCGAATGCCACGAGAGGCGCCCGGGGTCATTTCGATGGCGCCTTTGCGGGCCAGCGCCTTGAGGTGTTCTTCTGCCGCGTTAGGCGACTTGAAGCCCAGTTCCTGAGCGATTTCCGCACGGGTTGGCGGATAACCGTTGTCTTCGAGGCAACGTTTGATAAAGGCCAGAATCTCGGCTTGGCGTGGCGTCAGCTTTAGCATAATGATCGCTCTGTCTTTTTATACAGTGACTGGGATTATATACAGTGAAACGCTCTTGGCAATGACCGTTTTTTTGTCTGCCGCCGGACGGTCGGCGGCGCTGCTTATAAAAGCGCCGGGCTTGTGTGGTTAAATAGCTGACCGACCATTCCCAAAACGAACTGGCAGGCTTGACAAGGCATAGGCTGAAACGTATGTTTCAAACAAGTGTTTGTCAGGCGGAGTAGCCATGGCCCAGTCGGAAACCGTTGAACGCATTCTTGATGCTGCCGAGCAGTTGTTCGCGGAGAAAGGTTTCGCTGAAACCTCATTGCGTTTGATTACCAGCAAGGCTGGCGTCAACCTGGCAGCAGTGAACTATCACTTCGGTTCGAAGAAGGCCCTGATTCAGGCAGTTTTCTCGCGCTTCCTCGGGCCGTTCTGCCTCAGCCTCGATAAAGAGCTGGAGCGCCGTCAGGCCAAGCCTGAGAACAAGCCGACCCTCGAAGAACTGTTGGAAATCCTCGTCGAGCAAGCCCTCGTGGTGCAACCACGCAGCGGCAACGATCTGTCGATTTTCATGCGTTTGCTCGGCCTCGCGTTCAGCCAGAGTCAGGGCCACTTGCGCCGTTATCTGGAAGACATGTACGGCAAGGTATTCCGTCGCTACATGTTGCTGGTCAACGAAGCCGCGCCGCGTATTCCACCCATCGAACTGTTCTGGCGCGTGCACTTCATGCTCGGCGCTGCGGCCTTTAGCATGTCCGGTATCAAGGCGTTGCGGGCGATTGCCGAGACCGATTTCGGCGTCAACACTTCCATCGAACAAGTCATGCGCCTGATGGTGCCGTTCCTCGCCGCAGGCATGCGCGCAGAAACCGGCGTCACCGACACGGCCATGGCCACCGCGCAACTGCGTCCGCGCAGCAAGTCAACGCCGGTCGCCGCCAAGGTTTAACCGCGCACGGGTGGGCGCGGCAGCTTGTATCCGCTAAGCTAGCCGCCCATGCCGACTCTCGTTCTGAAACCGATTCTCACAGAAATTGCCGACCTGCCGAGCACTGCTCACGGTAGCGATTTTCTGCGCATCGGGTTTTTCGTTTTCAAGGAATCTCTATGACTGCTGGCCTGCAAGGCTCGTTGATGGTGGACGTCGCCGGTACTTGGCTGACGGCCGAAGATCGCCAATTGTTGCGTCAGCCCGAAGTGGGCGGCCTGATTATTTTCGCCCGTAACATCGAACATCCACGCCAGGTGCGTGAGCTCAGCGCCGCGATCCGTGCGATTCGCCCGGATCTGCTGCTGGCCGTGGATCAAGAGGGCGGTCGTGTGCAGCGTCTGCGTCAGGGCTTCGTGCGCCTGCCGGCCATGCGCGCCATCGCCGACAACCCGAATGCCGAATACCTCGCTGAACAATGCGGCTGGATCATGGCCACCGAAGTGCTGGCGGTCGGACTCGACCTGAGTTTCGCCCCGGTACTCGATCTCGATTACCAGCGCAGCGCCGTGGTCGGCACCCGTTCCTTTGAAGGCGATCCCGAGCGCGCCGCAGTCCTTGCCGGGGCATTTATTCGCGGCATGAACAGCGCGGGCATGGCGGCCACCGGCAAGCACTTCCCTGGTCACGGTTGGGCCGAAGCCGATTCCCACGTGGCGATCCCGAATGACGAACGCAGCCTCGACGAGATCCGCGCCAACGACCTCGTGCCGTTCGCCAGACTCAGCAAACAACTGGCTGCGATCATGCCGGCGCACGTTATCTATCCGCAGGTCGATTCGCAGCCAGCCGGTTTCTCCCGCCGCTGGTTACAGGACATCCTGCGCGGCGAGTTGCAGTTTGACGGCGTGATCTTCAGCGACGACCTGTCGATGGCCGGCGCACACGTAGTCGGCGACGCCGCCAGCCGCATCGAAGCTGCGCTGACTGCCGGCTGCGACATGGGCCTGGTGTGCAACGACCGCGCCGCTGCCGAACTCGCCCTTAGCGCCGCGCAACGGATGAAGGTCAAGCCCTCCGCCCGAATTTCCCGTATGCGCGGTCAGGCCATTGCCAGCACCGAATATCGCCAGGATCCGCGCTGGCTCACCGCCATCGGCGCGCTCAAAGACGCTCAACTGATCGATTAAGGATTTTTCGTTATGACCGTTTACGCAATCATCGGTGGCACCGGCCTGACTCAACTCGAAGGCCTGAGCATTCGTCAGTCGCTGGCAGTCGATACGCCTTATGGCGCGCCATCGGCCGAAGTGCAGATCGGCGAATACGCCGGCAAGGAAGTGCTGTTCCTGGCCCGTCACGGCCACCCGCATCGCTTCCCGCCGCACAAGGTCAACTACCGCGCCAATCTGTGGGCGCTGAAGCAGGCCGGCGCTGAAGCGATCATCGCGGTGAATGCCGTCGGCGGGATTCATCCGGTGATGGGCACCGGGCATTTCTGCGTGCCACATCAGATCGTCGACTACACCAGCGGCCGCGAGCACACCTATTTCGCCGATGATCTGGAGCACGTCACCCACATCGACTTCAGCTTTCCCTACAGCGAACCGCTGCGTCAGCAATTGATCGCTGCCGTGGCCGCCGAAGGCTGCGAATACAGCGATCAAGGCGTTTACGCCTGCACTCAAGGGCCGCGTCTGGAAACGGTCGCCGAGATCGTGCGACTGGAGCGTGATGGCTGCGACATCGTCGGCATGACCGGCATGCCGGAAGCCGCGCTGGCGCGTGAACTGGATCTGGATTACGCCTGTCTGGCGCTGGTAGTGAACCCGGCAGCGGGCAAGACCACCGAAGTGATCACCATGGCCGAGATCGAGCAGGCGTTGCATGACGGCATGGGTAAGGTGAAGTCGACATTGGCGCGGGTGTTGGCCAGCTAAGGGCTGCCCATGAGCATTTTCATCGAACAGCTCAAGTCGTTGGCCTGGACTCAGGAATTCACTAGCAGCGCGCTGGCCAAGGCTCGCGCTTATGCCGCAGAGAACCGGGTAGAGATCATCGAGATCGATGACAGAAAGATCGAGGCGTTCTGCGTCGGTTCGCAAGATCAGGCGTATGAACAAACCATTTACCTGTCTGAAGATCGGCTAGGTTCCGTCTATTTGCGTTGCCTGTGCACCTGTCCTGTCGCTATCGACTGCAAGCATTGCGCTGCGGTGCTTTATCACCTGCAGGGCAGTGATCATAGTGCGTCTGAAAGTGACGCACAGATCCCGCTGGGTCGGGCGCTGGAACATTGGCTTTCGACAATTCCGGTGCCGGCCAAGCCCGCCGTAGAGGGCGCGCAAGCCGCAGGCACGCGCCTGTTTTACAAGCTCAAGCCAACGTCAGTGAGCGGCAAGTGGCTGCTCGATATTTTCAAGGTTTCCCAGCTCAAGAGCGGCGAGTTACGCGAAGTCAAACCGATGTATTCGCTGGCGGAAATGCTCATGCGTCAGCCCGGCTACCTGTCCGAGCTGGATCTGCGCGTCGCCAGGCTGCTGGTTGCCATGCACTCCCACCACGCCTATTACAGCGGCTATCCGCTGGAAGGCAGCAGCGGCGCCGAACTGCTGGACATGCTCCTGCGCACCTCGCGGCTGTTCCTCGATTTCGAAGATCTGCGCCCGTTGGTGGCGGGGGCGAAACGCACCGGCCAGTTCGCCTGGGCTGAACAGGCCGACGGCGGCTTCCGCGCGCAGTGGAGCAGTGCCGAGGCGGCGCAAGAAACCGTGCTGGCGCTGGAGCCGCTTTATTACCTGGATCGTGAACAGCGGCAGATTGGCCCTCTGTTCAATGATCTGGAAGAAAAACTGGCCAGTCATTTGACGCTGGCGCCGGACGTTCCGGCGCGTCAGGCCATGCAGTTCAGCCATCGCATGAGTGTGGCGACGAGAATCCCGCCGCCACACCAACTGACCGAACGAGTCATCGACGACGTATTGCCGCAGCCACAACTGACCCTCGTCAGCGGTCGGGAGCGCTCGCGCTGGGAATACGTTCTGGAGCACCGCGCCGCCCTGGTGTTTACCTACAACGGCCAGCCGACGGCGGATCGCAATCCGGAAGTGATGATCCTCAACGGCACCGAAACCCAGCGTATTCAACGCCAGCCTGCGGTGGAAAAGCAGCTGCGCCAGATCCTGCAAAAGCACGGCTTCAAGAAAGCCACGCGCAAGAGTTCGCTGGATCGTCGCGGCGAGATGTTTACCTTGCCGGATGATTCCGCCTGGCTCGGGTTTATGCACGAAGGGCTTGCCACCCTGCGCGCCTTGAACTGGCAAGTCGAGATCAGTGACGGCTTTCATTTCAATGTACAGCCAGTCGAGCATTGGTACGCCGAGGTCGAAGAAGAGGCTGGGCATCAGTGGTTTGATTTGCAGTTGGGTATCGTCGTCAATGGCCAGCGCTACAGTTTGCTACCGATCCTTCTGCACTTGTTGCGCACCCAGCCGCGCTTGCTCGACCCGGTCAATCTGGCACAACGCAGCGATGACGAAAAACTCCTGATCGAACTGAAGCCCAGCGGTTTTGGTGACTCTTCGGGCGCCAAGGTCGCGCTGCCGCTGAGTCGGGTCAAACCGCTGATGGCGACGCTGGGCGAGTTGTACTTGGGCGGTCATCAGGGCGATGCACTGCGCTTGAGTGTCCCGGATGCCGCGCGCTTGAGTATGCTCGATGGCGTGCCGCTGGATTGGCAGGGTGGCGAGCGGCTGCGCACCTTCGCCAAGCGTTTGCAGAATTCCAGTCACACCCACGTCGCTGCGCCGGCCGGTCTTAACGCGCAACTGCGCCCGTATCAGCTCGAAGGCCTGAACTGGATGCAGACCCTGCGTGAACTTGAGGTCGGCGGCATTCTGGGCGATGACATGGGGCTGGGCAAAACCCTGCAAACCCTGGCGCATCTGCTCACGGAAAAACACGCCGGTCGCCTCGATTGCCCGGCTCTAGCGGTGATGCCAACCAGCCTGATTCCCAACTGGCTCGACGAGGCCGAGCGTTTCACCCCGCAGTTGAAAGTTTTGGCGCTGCACGGAACGGGACGGCAGAAAGATTTCGCTAATCTGGCCGAGTACGATCTGGTGCTGACCACTTACGCGTTGCTGCCGAGGGATCTCGAGGTTCTACAGCCGCAGCTGTGGAGCGTGCTGATTCTCGACGAAGCGCAGAACATCAAAAACCCGATCAGCAAAGCGGCGCAAGCCGCGCGTGATCTGCAGGCCCGTCAGCGCTTGTGCCTGAGCGGCACGCCATTGGAAAACCACTTGGGCGAGCTGTGGTCGCAGTTTCATTTCCTCATGCCCGGCTGGCTTGGCGACAGCAAATCCTTCAATCGCGATTACCGCACGCCAATTGAAAAGCACGGCAATGTTCAGCGCATGCAGCACCTGACGGCACGGATCAAGCCGTTTTTGTTGCGTCGCAAAAAGGATCAGGTCGCCACCGAGTTGCCGCCGAAAACCGAAATCGTCCATTGGGTCGAACTCAGCGACGGCCAGCGCGATGTCTATGAAACGGTTCGCGTCGCAATGGACAAAAAAGTTCGTGACGAGATTGCCCGCAGTGGCGTGGCGCGCAGTCAGATCATCATTCTCGATGCCTTGCTCAAGCTGCGGCAGGTTTGTTGCGACTTGCGCCTGATCAAGATGCCAATGACAGCCAAGGCACTGCGTTCCGGCAGTGGCAAGTTGGTCAGTTTGATGGAGATGCTCGAAGAGCTGCTCGGCGAAGGTCGCAGAATCCTGCTGTTCTCGCAGTTCACCTCGATGCTCGCCTTGATCGAGGAAGAATTGCAGCAACGGGACATTGCCTATTCGCTGCTGACCGGTGACACCACGGATCGGCGCACGCCGGTCAAGGAGTTTCAGGGTGGCAAGGTGCCGTTGTTTTTGATCAGTCTGAAGGCGGGCGGTACCGGTTTGAACCTGACCGCTGCGGACACGGTGATCCACTTCGACCCTTGGTGGAACCCGGCGGTGGAGAATCAGGCCACTGATCGCGCGTATCGCATCGGGCAGAACAACCCGGTGTTTGTTTACAAGCTGATTGCCCGTGGCACCGTGGAGGAGAAGATACAGGCGTTGCAGCAGGAGAAGGCTGCACTGGCCGGGGCGGTGCTTGAAGGCGGGACGACGGGTGGCTGGAAGCTTGAGCAGAGTGACATCGAGGCGCTGTTTGCGCCGTTGCCTGTTTCCAAGGTTTGAGCCTGGGGTTTAACCGTTAGACCGAGGTGCCCCTATTCGCGAGCAAGCCCGCTCCCACATTGGGTCTGTGGCGTTCACCAATCCAGTTCTTACAGGGATCTGGTGAATGCCAAAATTCTAATGTGGGAGCGAGCCTGCTCGCGAAAGCTATCTAACCAGCACTGCAGGTCTCAACGCTTATCGAGCTTATCCGGCAACGGCGCAAACAGCGCTTCAATATCATCACTCTGCAACTTCCAGTCCCCAGCCTTGCGCCCATCCAGCACGCCTGCCGCCAAGTCGGATTTTTCCTTTTGCAGATGCTGAATCTTCTCTTCCACCGTGCCCCGAGCAATCATCTTGTAAACGAATACCGGTTTCTCCTGACCAATCCGGTACGCCCGATCCGTCGCCTGATTCTCGGTCGCCGGGTTCCACCACGGGTCGTAGTGAATCACCGTGTCCGCTTCCGTCAGGTTCAGACCAACGCCACCGGCCTTCAGGCTGATGAGAAAAATCTGACGCTTGCCGCTCTGGAATTCCTTCACCGGTGTGCGCCGATCGCGGGTCTGGCCGGTCAATAGCGCGTAGGAAACATTACGCTTTTTCAGCTCTTGCTCGATCAAGGCCAGCATCGAGGTGAACTGCGAAAACAGCAAAATCCGCCGTCCTTCCTCAAGCAACTCCTCAAGCATTTCCATCAAGCTGTCGAGCTTGCCCGAGGTGCTGCCGCGAGCGGGCAGGGTGGCGTCGTTGACCAAGCGCAAATCACAGCAAACCTGACGCAGCTTCAGCAGCGCCTCAAGAATGATGATCTGACTGCGCGCCACGCCTTTGCGGGTGATCTCGTCGCGGACTTTTTTGTCCATCGCCAAACGCATGGTTTCGTACACATCGCGCTGCGCTTCGTTGAGATCGACCCAATGGATGATCTCGGTTTTCGGCGGCAGCTCGGTGGCGACCTGCTCTTTGGTGCGGCGCAGCAGGAACGGTTTTATCCTACCGTTGAGGTGCTGAAGTCTGACTTCACTGCCGCGCTTTTCAATCGGCACACGGTAATCGGCGTTGAAGCTTTTGACGTCGCCGAGCCAGCCCGGCAGCAGGAAGTGAAACAGCGACCACAGCTCGCCCAAGTGGTTTTCCAGCGGCGTACCGCTCAGGCACAGACGCTGGCGTGCGTTGAGCTCACGCGCCGCTTGCGCAGCTTTGCTGTTGGGATTCTTGATGTACTGCGCTTCATCCAGCACCAACACGTGCAGCGGTTGCTTGGCCAGACGTTCGACGTCTTTGGGCAGCAGCGCGTAGGTGGTGAGGATCAGGTCGAAATCGGCCAGATTATCGAAATGCTTTTTGCGCGTGGCGCCATACAGCGCGACCACTTTCAGCTGCGGGGTGAAGTGTGCCGCCTCATCCAGCCAGTTCGGAATCAGGCTGGTCGGCATCACCACCATGCACGGGCGATCCAAACGTCCGGCATTTTTCTCGCTGAGAATATGCGCCAGGGTCTGTAGGGTTTTACCCAAACCCATGTCATCCGCGAGAATCCCGCCGACTTCCAGTTGCCGCAGCGATTGCATCCAGCTCAAGCCTTCGAGCTGATACGGACGCAGCGTCGCGTTCAGTCCTTCCGGTGCTTCAGCGCTGAAGTCACGAATGTCGCGCAAGCGTTGGGCGAACGTGCGGATCTGCTCGCCACCCTCCCACAGCAGCGGCAGGCCTTCCAGAGAGTTGAGGCGTGTGGCGTCGGCCTTGCTCAGGCGCAGGGTGGTTTCGCCCGGTTCCTGCAAATAAAACTCGCCGAGCGTCATCAGCACAGGTTTCAACCGACCCAGCGGCAACGCCACCTGCAGCGGCCCGTGCTCGTTATTACGTTGCGGCACGTTGACCAGAATCAGCTCGTCATCGCGACGCCGCGCAAGGCGTTCCGGGTTGAGAATCTCCGCGTGCGAGCGCATCAGGTTAAGCAGGATCGGCAACAGACTCAGGCGCTCACCGTTGACGATGATCCCCAGTTCCAGATCAAACCAGTCACGCTCCGGCGCCTGCTCGACCGTGGCGTACCAGTCATCCACGGCAGTCAGGTCAAAGCCAAACTCCTCGTCGATCTGCAATTCCCAGCCTTGGGTGCGCAGCTTCGGCAAATCGTTGAGGGTAAACGTCAGCCAGGCGCTGTCGTTGACCATCTCATACAGTTCGCCCGCGCTTTCTGGCAGCGCTTTGCTCTGCCGCGTGGCGATACGAAAGCCGAGGATTCTTAACTGTTCGCGGTAGGACTGTTCGACTTCCAGGTGGCGTTTTATCCGCAGCGTCTGGGTTTCCTGACGGATCAGGATGTCGCTGTTCTTCTGCCCGCTGACGTACTCATCCAGATAGCTGAACGACAGCGCCGCGCGGTGCTGAATGTAGCGCTGCATCTTGCCGTTGCGCGGTTCGAAAGCGCTGAACTCGACACTGGCCAGCCACAGGCGCGGCATCGGCTGCACATTGTCGATCAGCACTTGCGGCGGCGCTTTCGGGCCACGGTTTTCCAGCACGGCTTGAAGTTTCTCCAACAGCTCGGCGTCTTTGGCGGCGGCGGGGTAGTCGAGGGTTTCCTGCACTTTCAGCAACACCGCTGCGCAGTGTTTACAGTTGTTGCGCACCGGGCAGGTGCAGCCGGCATCGACCAGCAGCAAAGTGCCTTTGGCTGACTCGCGAAGATGAATCGTCTGACGGTAAACGTTACCGCCAGAGCCTTCGCAGCTGGCGGTGATCGTTGCATCGCCGACCTGGGCGATGCGTACCCGGTTTTCCAGGGCGTAGCGGCGGCCACGCTCCAGGCTCTGTTCCTTGAATCGGCTGACCCAAGAGGGCGCCAACGGTTTACTCAGCGGCGGGTTCATAAGGACTTCGATCAGTCCGGAATCGCTTCAGGCGCTTCCCGTGGCGCGGGTGCGGTCAGGGAAGTGATCTTGATCAGCAGGGCCAGATGGCCGTTGTCGAGATAGTTGAGTTGGCCGTTCTTGGTGTGGCTGTCCTGTTTCAGGCGTTCACTGGCGGTGACCAAGCCATTGGTGTCGATCTGATTGACCCAGAAATCGGCAGCGACGTCGGTGAAGCGCCCGAGCTTCATCTCCAGCGTGCCCTCGATCGGGAACTGGCCGTATTGCTCCTGACCGTCGCTGACCGCGACTTTCGCCGGTGCTTCGCCGAGGGTCTGCTGCCAGGCCTTGTGCATCAGGACTGTGTAGTCGCCACTGGCGGTGAGTTTAGTCACCACGTCATTCAGTGCCGGGGTGCGCTTGCTGTCGTCGGCCAAACGCTGGGCGCCGGCGGCCCAGTCTTCCGGCGCGGCACGGCTGACGATGGCCGGCACGGCGTTCTGGCGCACCAGAATCATTTCGACCTGATACAGGTCATCGGCAAAAACCGAAGGTGCTACCAGGGTGAGTAGCAAAGTCAGCGAGCGAAACAGGCGCATGCGGCGTCCTTTAAACAGATTTCGGGAGGAGGCGCTCAAACAGCGCCTCTACAGTATTAAAGCGCTCTTCCGGGCGTTCCATCGGCACCTGGAACTTGAACATCGTGGCGCCTTCGAATTTGTAGCGTTTCGGCTGGCTCTGGATCAGCTTGATCAGCGTCATCGGATCGACCGGCGTCTGCGCTTCGAACTCGATGCGCCCACCTTGCGGCCCGCCATCGACTTTCTTGATGCCCAACTGCTCGGCCTGCAACTTCAAGGCTGTGATGCGCACCAGATTTTTTGTCGGTTCCGGCAACAGGCCAAAGCGATCGATCATCTCGACTTGCAGATCCTTCAGGCCTTCCTCGTCGGTGGCCGAAGCAATGCGCTTGTACAGAATCAGGCGCGCATGGACATCCGGCAGATAGTTTTCCGGAATCAACGCCGGTACCCGCAAGTTGACCTCCGGGCCACCGCCGAGCGGTTGATCGAGGTTCGGTTGCTCGCCCTTGCGGATCGCTTTCACCGCGCGCTCGAGCATTTCCATGTACAGCGTAAAACCGACGGCTTGAATCTGCCCGCTCTGGCCATCGCCAAGCAGTTCGCCGGCACCACGGATTTCCAGGTCGTTGGTCGCCAGCACGAAACCGGCACCGAGATCCTGAGTATTGGCGATCGCTTCCAGACGCTTTTCCGCGTCCGAAGTGATTTGCTGGCGCGGCGGCGTCAGCAGGTAGGCGTAAGCCTGGTGGTGACTGCGGCCGACACGACCGCGCAACTGGTGCAGTTGCGCCAGGCCGAATTTGTCAGCGCGCTCGATGATGATGGTGTTGGCGCTCGGCACGTCGATGCCGGTCTCGATGATGGTCGAGGCGATCAGCACGTTGAAGCGCTTGTGATAGAAGTCGCTCATCACCTGTTCGAGTTCGCGCTCGCGCATTTGTCCGTGGCCGATGCCAATACGCGCTTCCGGTACCAGTTCGGCGAGGTCGGCGGCGCATTTCTCGATGGTTTTCACATCGTTGTGCAAGTAGTAAACCTGGCCGCCACGCAGCAGTTCGCGGAGCAGGGCCTCTTTGACCGTGCTCTTGTTCTGCTCCATGACGAAGGTGCGCACCGACAGGCGTCGCGCTGGCGGCGTGGCGATGATCGACAGATCGCGCATGCCCGACACCGCCATGTTCAGCGTGCGCGGAATCGGCGTGGCGGTCAGCGTGAGGATGTCGACTTCGCTGCGCAGGGCCTTGAGCTGTTCTTTCTGACGGACACCGAAGCGGTGTTCTTCGTCGATGATTACGAGCCCTAGGTTTTTGATTTTTACGTCATCCGACAGCAGTTTGTGCGTGCCGATGACGATGTCGATCTTGCCTTCGGCCAGATCGGCGATCGCTGCATTCACTTCCTTGGCCGATTTGAAGCGGCTCATCACTTCCACGCTCACCGGCCAGTCGGCGAAGCGGTCGCGGAAGCTGTTGTAGTGCTGCTGGGCGAGCAGGGTGGTCGGCACCAGAATCGCAACTTGGCGGCCGCCGTGTACGGCGATGAATGCCGCGCGCATGGCCACTTCGGTCTTGCCGAAACCGACGTCGCCGCAGACCAGGCGATCCATCGGTTTCGGCGCGAGCATGTCGGCGCGCACGGCTTCGATGGTGGTTTGTTGATCCGGGGTTTCTTCGAACGGGAAACCGGCGCTGAACGTCGCGTAGTCGGCTTTCGGGTCGGCGAACGCATAACCTTCGCGAGCGGCGCGGCGGGCGTAGATGTCGAGCAACTCAGCGGCGACGTCACGTACCTGTTCAGCGGCTTTGCGTTTGGCTTTCTGCCAGGTTTCCGAGCCGAGACGGTGCAGCGGCGCTAGTGCATCGTCGCTGCCGGTGTAGCGCGCGATCAGATGCAGGTTGGCCACCGGCACGTACAGCTTGGCGTTTTCGGCGTATTCGAGGGTGAGGAATTCGGCGGCTTGATCGTCGATTTCCAGAATCGTCAGGCCGAGGTAGCGACCGACACCGTGATCGATGTGCACCACCGGCGCGCCTTCGCGCAGCTCGGTGAGGTTTTTGATCACTGCGTCGTTGTTGCCGTCGGCACGCTTCTCGCGACGGCGACGCTGCATGACGCGTTGACCGAACAGCGGACTTTCGGCGACCAGTGCCAGCGCCGGATCATCCAGCATCAGGCCTTCGTCGAGCGGGGCGATGGTGATCGCCAGACGATCCTTGCTCGCAACAAAGTCCGGCCAGCTATCGACAGTTTTCGGTCGCAGCTTCAGACGTTCGAGCAACTCCAGCAGCACTTCGCGACGGCCCGCGGATTCAGCAGTGAACAGCACGCGCCCGGGGAATTCATCGAGGAAGCCAGCCAGCGCGGCCAGCGGTTGCGTGGCTTTGGCTTCAATCGCCAGATTCGGCAGGGCTTGCGCCGGGAAGCGCTCGCGACCGGCGCCGCTTTCGACGTCTTGCTGACTGGCAACCACTCGCGGCCAGCTCTTCAGGCGCGCGAAGCAGTCTTCCACCGGCAGGAACAATTCGGCGGGCGGCAATAAAGGACGCGATGGATCGACGCGGCGCTCTTCATAACGATTGCGCACGTCGTTCCAGAAATTCTCCGCCGCTTGCTCGATGCCCGGCAGCGAGAACACTTGCGTGTCCTGCGGCAGGTAATCGAACAGGGTCGAGGTTTCGTCGAAGAACAGCGGCAGGTAGTACTCGATACCGGCCGGAGTGATCCCGCTGCTCAGATCCTGAAAGATCGGGCAGCGACGGAAGTCGACGTCGAAACGCTCGCGGAACCGCGCCTTGAAGCGGGTGACCGCGTCTTTCTGCAACGGGAATTCACGCGCCGGCAGCAGCTTGACCGAATCGACCTTGTCGATGGAACGCTGGTTTTCCGGGTCGAAGGTGCGCAGGGTTTCGATTTCGTCATCGAACAGATCGATGCGATAGGGCAGTTTGCTGCCCATCGGGAACAGGTCGATCAGCGCGCCGCGCACGGTGAATTCGCCGTGCTCATACACCGTGTCGACGTAGCGATAGCCGCTGGCTTCGAGTCGCGCGCGCATCTGCTCAACGTCGAGCTTCTGCCCGACATCCAGTACCAGGCTGCTGCCGAGCAGGAATTTGGTTGGCGCCAGACGGTGCAGGGCCGTGGTGATCGGCACCACCAACACACCGTGTTCCAGTTCCGGCAGCCTATATAAGCTGGCGATGCGCTGGGAAATGATGTCCTGATGCGGCGAGAACAGGTCGTAGGGCAGGGTTTCCCAGTCGGGGAAATGCAGGACGGGCAAATCCGGGGCGAAGAAACTCAGCTCCTGTTCCAGTCGTTCAGCACTCTGGCTGTCGGCGGTCAGTAGCAGGGTGAAGCGCTTGGCAGCGCTGGCAGCCTCGGCAATCGCCAGACTGAGGGCAGCGCCGGGCAAATTGCCCCAATGCTGTTTACCTGCCTCGGCAGGGAGTTGCGGTAGACGCAGAACGGGCACGGAAGGTTGAGCTCCAGGCTTTGCGACAAAGTCGGTAATTGTAGCGGCGTCGGGTGTCGCCTGTCAGTTGCAGACTACGTCTATCTTCACTGTTTTGGCGAAATGTAGTGGTAACCATAAAAACGAGCACTTTTTTAGTGGTTATGTAGTGCCGAAATTGGCTCGTGTTACGGAGGGTTACAGACATCGTCTAACAGTCGACGAAAAATTGACTGCGCTGGAAGCCGCGTATTTACTGGGCTGGCGCGAGGCGTGATTTTTTTGAAAGGAATTTTGTTACCGATTTCGCGACAAGCGCGCATTGCTGAATGAGGTTGTGGGCGGCATAATGTAGCCCCTTTTTTCTGCCCCTACATGTGGAAGGTTACCGTGACTCAGAAGCCCGACCAGTGTCTTGGTGAATGGATCGACCGTGAAGCACTCGCAGAAGCGATGATCCCGCTTATCGGTCAGCTCTACCGCAATAACAACGTGGTGAGCTCGATCTATGGCCGCAGCCTGATCAACCAGTCTGTCATCGCGATTCTCAAAGCTCACCGCTTTGCGCGCCACCGTTCTTCCGACGACAGCGAACTCTCCGTCCACGAAACATTCCCACTGCTCAAAGCCATGAGCGAGCTCAAGCTCGGCGCGGCTTCGGTAGATCTGGGCAAGTTGGCGTTCAAATTCCGCAACGAAGGCAACGGCCGCAGCGCCGAGCAATTCGTTCGTGAAGAAATGGCTGATGTGGTTGGCCAGCAAAGCGCTTCCGCACGTAAAGGCACCGACGTTGTGCTGTACGGCTTCGGTCGTATCGGCCGTCTGCTGGCGCGCATCCTGATCGAGAAAACCGGTGGTGGCGACGGTCTGCGTCTGCGTGCCATCGTCGTGCGTAAAGGCGCCGACAACGACCTGACCAAACGCGCCAGCCTGCTGCGTCGCGATTCGGTACATGGTTCGTTCAACGGCACCATCACCATCGACGAAGAAAACAACACCATCACCGCCAACGGTAACCTGATCCAGGTGATCTACGCGAAGAACCCGACTGAAGTGGATTACACCCAGTACGGCATCAAAGACGCGTTGCTGGTGGACAACACCGGTGTATGGCGTGACGCTGATGGCCTGGGCCAGCACTTGCAGTGCCCGGGTATCGACCGCGTTGTTCTGACCGCGCCTGGCAAAGGCAAGCTGAAGAACATCGTTCACGGCATCAACCACGGTGAAATCACCGCTGATGACAAGATCGTCTCCGCTGCTTCCTGCACCACCAACGCCATCGTGCCAGTGCTGAAAGCTGTGAATGACAAGTTCGGCATCATCAACGGTCACGTCGAAACCGTTCACTCGTACACCAACGACCAGAACCTGATCGACAACTTCCACAAAGGCGATCGCCGTGGTCGTAGCGCCGCGCTGAACATGGTGATCACCGAGACCGGTGCTGCTACCGCTGCTGCCAAGGCCCTGCCTGAGCTGGCCGGCAAGCTGACCGGTAACGCGATCCGCGTTCCGACGCCGAACGTGTCGATGGCCATTCTCAACCTCAACCTTGAGAAAGCCGCCACCCGTGAAGAAATGAACGAGTACCTGCGCTATATGGCGCTGCACTCCGATCTGCACAAGCAAATCGACTTCGTCAATTCCCAGGAAGTGGTTTCGACTGACTTCGTGGGTTCGCGCCACGCCGGTGTGGTCGACGCTGAAGCGACCATCGTTCAGGACAACCGCGTTGTTCTGTATGTTTGGTACGACAACGAGTTCGGTTACAGCTGCCAGGTTATCCGCGTGATGGAAGACATGGCTGATGTGAATCCGCCAGCGTTCCCGCGCTAAGCGATAGCTGCACATGAAAACGCCCCGACTTTGGTCGGGGCGTTTTTGTTTGGGGAAGATCAAAAGATCGCAGCCTTCGGCAGCTCCTACAGGAGATCGCATTTGATTCTGTAGGAGCTGCCGAAGGCTGCGATCTTTGCTTTACGCCCTCTTCGGGAGTGAGCCCCCTCCCACAATTGGAATGCATTCTCCTGTGGGAGGGGGCTCGCTCCCGAAGGTTTCCTATCGGGCGCCGCCAGGGATGGCCGCTTGCGCAGTGCGCAGCTCATGCTTGTTGCCACGGAACAACACCAGCGTCGCCAACAACCCCAACACCGCCGCACCACTCAGCCAGATCCCCGGCGCAGCCTTGTTATCCAGCACATGAATCAGATAAGTACACGCCGCCGGAGTAAACCCGCCAAACGTCGCCGTCGCCAGGCTATAGGCCAGCGAGAACCCGGTTGTACGCACTTCCACCGGCATGATCTCGGTCAGCGCCACCACCATCGCGCCGTTGTACGAGCCGTACAGGAACGACAACCACAACTCGACGATCAGCAAATGGCTGAAGCTCGGATTCGCCACCAACCACGACAGCGCTGGATACGCGGTCAGAATCGCCAGAATAGTCGCCGCCAGCAGTAGGGGTTTACGTCCAATTCTGTCGGACACCGCGCCCATCACTGGCAGCCAGAAGAAATTAGACAGGCCAATACATACCGTCACCAGTAACGCATCGAAGTCCGACAAGTGCAGCTCAGCCTTGCCGAAGGTCGGGGTGTACGCGGTGATCAAATAGAAAGACACCGTGGTCATCACCACCAGCGCCATGCCGGCGATGACGATGCCAAAGTTCTGACCGATCGAGCGGACAATTTCCCGCAGGGTAGGGCGATGTTTGCGTGCCTGGAATTCCGGAGTTTCTTCCAGCGAACGACGAATGACAAAGATCACCGGCACAATCATGCAGCCGATCAAGAACGGCACGCGCCAGCCCCAGTCACCCATCTGTTCCGGGCTCAGCCAATGATTGAGGCCGACGCCGAGCAAACCGGCGAAGACCACCGCCGCTTGTTGGCTGGCGGACTGCCAACTGACGAAAAAGCCCTTGCGGCCCGGCGTGGCGATTTCAGCCAGATACACCGACACGCCGCCCAACTCCACGCCCGCCGAGAAACCTTGCAGCAAGCGGCCAAACAGCACCAGCAAAGGAGCGGCAACGCCGAGGGTGGCGTATCCCGGAACACAGGCAATCAGCACCGTACCGGCGGCCATCAATGCCAGCGTGATGATCAAACCCTGGCGACGGCCATGACGGTCAATGTAGGCGCCGAGAAAGATCGCCCCCAGCGGTCGCATCAGGAAACCGGCACCAAAAGTCGCCAACGACAGCATCAGCGAAGCGAAGGCACTGTCAGTCGGGAAGAAGGTTTTGGCGATGGCCGTGGCGTAGAAGCCATAGACCATGAAGTCGAACATTTCGAGGAAGTTGCCGCTGACAACGCGAAAGATCGCTTTGCCTTTGCCCGTGGAAGTGGACATTTTTAGATACTCTTTATTGGATTTTTAGAAGCGCGTTGCATCCGTTGGGAGCGAGCGGGCCCTTTGATTCATAATGGCCGGCGCGGTTTTGCGGGGAGATGAAGAATTGTTCACTGGACGGTTTGTGGGGCTTGTGGTTTTGGCGGCTTTTTTGGCGGCCTGCGGCAAGGGTGAATCGATGGAAAGCTTTGGCGGGCCAACCATGGGCAGCACGTATTCGATCAAGTACGTGCGTCATGCGGGATATCCCGATTCCGCGCAAGTTCGCAGAGAAGTAGAAGGGATCCTCGCCGAAGTTGACCAGCAGCTGTCCACTTACCGCAATGATTCAGATATCGAGCGTTTCAACGCTTTGCCCGCCAATAGCTGTCAGACAATGCCCGCGTCGATACTCGAATTGATCCGCGTCGGCGAACAACTGTCAGCGCAAAGCGAAGGTTCCTACGACCTCACCGTTGAACCGCTGATGAATCTCTGGGGCTTCGGCCCGCAGGGTCGCGAAGAAAAAGTCCCCGATGCCGCTGCACTGGCTGAGGTGATGCAGCGGGTCGGTCATCAGCATCTGCACATCAATGGTGATCAGTTGTGCAAGGACGCCGCTGTCGAGGTCGACTTCAATAGCATCGCCGCCGGTTATGCCGTCGACACCATTGCGGCCCGGCTCGACGCCATGGGCATCCACGATTACCTCGCCGAAGCCACCGGCGAACTCAAGGCAAAAGGCAAAAAACTTGACGGCTCCCCGTGGCGCATCGCTCTGGAAGAGCCCCGCGACGATCAACAAATCGCCGAGCGCATCATCAATGTCGACGGCTACGGCGTTTCCACCTCCGGCGACTACCGCAACTATTTCCTGCAGGACGGCCGGCGTTATTCCCACACCTTCGATGCGCGGACTGGCACACCCGTCCTACACGACCTGGCGTCAGTCACGGTAATTCATCCTTCAGCGTTGATGGCCGATGGACTATCGACGCTGTTGCTTATTCTCGGCCCCGAAAGGGCTATGGACTATGCCGAAAAACATGACATCGGTGCATTCTTGGTGATTCGTGCCGATACAGGTTTCGTCATCCGCACCAGTCCGGCGTTCGAACGCCTCAGTGGCAAAAAAACCGACTGAGAACAATACGAAAGCTGGCGTTGTAGTGCAGGCAAAAGTAGCCTACGACGCGACCAAGGGTTAATGTGCGCGGCGTTGACGCTTCTATAGACTGTGTCCGGGTTCTTGATTGACCCCCAATTGTTCCTTCGCGCCGCCGTTCGGCGTGATTTAGCCGTAGGTGCTGCTGGCACCGCGGCCTGTTCTGAGGAGTACGCATGGCTGTCTACAACTACGACGTGGTGGTACTGGGCTCCGGCCCGGCGGGAGAAGGCGCGGCAATGAACGCCGCCAAAGCAGGGCGCAAGGTCGCGATGGTCGACAGCCGTCGTCAGGTCGGCGGCAACTGCACCCACCTCGGCACCATCCCGTCCAAGGCACTGCGTCACTCGGTGCGGCAGATCATGCAGTTCAACACTAATCCTATGTTCCGGGCGATCGGCGAGCCACGCTGGTTCTCCTTCCCGGACGTGTTGAAAAGCGCCGAGAAAGTCATTTCCAAACAAGTCGCCTCGCGCACCGGCTATTACGCCCGTAACCGCGTCGACGTGTTCTTCGGCACCGGCAGCTTCGCCGACGAGCAAACCATCGAAGTGGTCTGCGCCAACGGCGTGGTCGAGAAACTGGTGGCCAAGCACATCATCATCGCCACCGGTTCGCGTCCTTATCGCCCGGCGGACATCGATTTCCACCACCCGCGTATCTACGATAGCGACACTATCCTCAGCCTCAACCACACCCCGCGCAAACTGATCGTTTACGGCGCTGGCGTGATCGGTTGCGAATACGCGTCGATCTTCAGCGGTCTGGGCGTACTGGTTGAACTGGTCGATAACCGTGGTCAGTTGCTGAGCTTCCTCGACTCGGAAATCTCCCAGGCGTTGAGCTACCACTTCAGCAACAACAACATCACTGTGCGCCACAACGAAGATTACGATCGCGTTGAAGGCGTCGACAACGGCGTGATCCTACACCTGAAGTCTGGCAAGAAGATCAAGGCCGACGCCTTGCTCTGGTGCAACGGCCGTACCGGCAACACCGACACGCTGGGTCTGGAAAACATCGGCGTCAAGGTCAACAGCCGTGGCCAGATCGAAGTCGACGAGGCTTACCGCACCTGCGTACCGAACATTTACGGTGCCGGTGACGTGATCGGCTGGCCGAGCCTGGCCAGTGCCGCCCACGACCAGGGCCGTTCGGCCGCTGGCAGCATCGTTGATAACGGTAGCTGGCGCTTTGTGAATGACGTGCCGACCGGCATCTATACCATTCCGGAGATCAGCTCGATCGGCAAGAACGAGCAGGAACTGACCCAGGCCAAAGTGCCGTACGAAGTCGGCAAGGCGTTCTTCAAGAGCATGGCGCGTGCGCAGATCGCCGGCGAGCCGCAAGGCATGCTGAAGATCCTGTTCCACCGTGAAACCCTGGAAGTGCTGGGCGTGCACTGCTTCGGTTATCAGGCGTCGGAGATCGTCCACATCGGTCAGGCGATCATGAGCCAGCCGGGCGAGTTGAACACCCTGAAGTACTTCGTCAACACCACGTTCAACTACCCGACCATGGCTGAAGCCTATCGGGTAGCGGCGTACGACGGCCTCAACCGGCTTTTTTGACGGGCTCCGGCCGGTGGCCTGAGCCGGCCGGGGAGACCGATTTCAGCAATTCTCGAGCGTGGCAGTGGCCAAACCGGGAAAGTCTGTAATCAGGCTGTCAACGCCGAAGTCGGCGAGTCTGCGCATCAGCGCAGGCTCGTTGACGTCCACACCGACACATGCAGCCCCTGACGCTGCGCCTTCTGCAGGCGTTCCGGCGTACACAGCGTCCAGTTCAGCGCAAGAATCTCACAGCCATAGCTGGCCGCGACCTTCAACGGGTCGAGCCAGGCGTATTCGGCGACCAGTCCGCGTGACACGTCCGGCACCAGATCCAGCGCCGCTTTCAGCACTTCCCGCGAACTCGAGGTGATCGTCACCTTGTCGAGCAGGCCATGCCGTTGGGCCATTTCACGAATCGCCAGCACCGTGGTTGCCGCGCGAGTGCGTGAAGCGCTTTTGACTTCCAGTTGCCAGTGCTCGAAATCACATTTCTCAAACAACTCTTCCAGCGTCGGAATCGGGCATGGCTTGATCCAGCCCGGGCCACCCTTGCGCGCGTCGTAAGTCACCAGCTCGGCGGCGGTGTGCTCGACGACTTTGCCGCGCCGATCCGTGGTGCGCTTGAGGGTCGGGTCGTGGATGACCATCAACTCGCCGTCCTTGGACAGGTGCAGATCGAGTTCGCAACGGCGCACGCCGTGCTTGAGACATTCCTGAAAGCTGCTCAGGGTGTTTTCCGGTGCTTCGCCCTTGGCGCCGCGGTGGCCGTAGATGAGGGTCACGGTTCTTCCTTAAATTAAATGCCTGATTCGTTCTGTTCGCGGGCCAGACGTCGTTCCTGGGCCTGCTTCTGCAAGATATAGCGGGCGAGCAATTGGCGCTGGGCGTCGGTCAAGTGTTCGAACTCGGTGCCGACGTCGAATCCGTTGCCCTTGGGGTCGCAATGGGTGACGCGGGCGCGCAGCAACAGGCCCAGCGCTTGCGGCATCAGCACCAGTTTCACCGACAGGTGCGCGCCGGCGGCGATCGGTGTCGGGTGCTGAAAGTCGATCCCGCCTTCGGAAATGATCACCGGTTGCGGCTCGCCGATATGGCCGAGCACGGTCAGGGCGACCACCTGGCTGAGCAGGTCGATGCGTTTGTTCTGGGATTTCAGGAACGCGGCGATGGCGCGGTCGCGCTCGCTGATCTGGCGCAACAAGTGCTGCGACTCGAATTCGCTCAGGTGCAGTTCGCTGAGCAGGTTGAACAGCGGGGAAGCATCCTGCAACACTTCCTGGCCTGCGGCTTCGGGAGCGGACAGGGGCCGAATTTCCAGTGCGATCGTGTCCTCGATACGGTAGTATTCGCGGCGATCTTCTTCATCTAATGTCGACATGGCGAACCCATGGTAGCGGCGGTGGTCTGAGTGTAAAGCTGGTTATCGACCCCCGCCACAAGGACGTTCCTTTTCCCTCCGAACAAGCCCCGACATGTTCAGACCTCTCTTCGTATTTATCGGCACGCGTTATACCCGTGCAAAGCGTCGCAATCATTTTGTGTCATTCATTTCCCTGACTTCGATGATCGGGCTCGCCCTTGGCGTGGTCGTGATGATCGTCGTGCTGTCGGTGATGAATGGCTTCGATCATGAGATGCGCACCCGCGTGCTGGGCATGGTGCCCCACGCGACCATTGAATCCACTGAGCCGATCAACGACTGGCAAAGCCTGGCCACCAAGGTTAAGCAGAACCCGCAGGTGACGGCGGTTGCGCCGTTCACCCAGATGCAGGGCCTGCTGACCAACAACGGTCAGGTCTCCAAGGTGTTGCTCAATGCCATTGACCCTGCGCTCGAGCGCAAGGTGTCGATCATCGACAACTTCATGAAGCAGGGCAAACTCGACGATTTGACGCCGGGCAGCTTCGGCATCGTCATCGGCGACAAGGCCGCGACCAAGCTGGGCGTCGGCATCGGTGACAAGGTCACCTTCGTCGCGCCAGAGGTCAGCGTGACCCCGGCCGGGATGTTCCCGCGCATGAAGCGCTTCACCGTGGTCGGCATTTTCCATGTCGGCGCCGGCGAGCTCGACGGCTACCTGGGCGTCACCAACCTGCAGGATCTGGCGAAGATGCACCGCTGGAAGCCTGATCAGGTGCAGGGCATCCGCCTGAAGTTCGACGATCTGTTCCAGGCGCCGCGTGTGGCATGGAACATCGCCCAGCAACTTGGCGAAGACCATTATTACGCTCGCGACTGGACGCGCACCCACGGCAATCTGTATCAGGCGATCCGCATGGAAAAAGCCATGATCGGCCTGCTGTTGCTGCTGATCGTCGCTGTTGCCGCGTTCAACATCATTTCCACATTGGTGATGGTGGTGAATGACAAGAAGGGCGACATCGCCATTCTGCGCACCTTGGGCGCAACGCCGGGCACGATCATGCGCACGTTCATGGTGCAAGGCACGGTGATCGGTGTAGTCGGCACGGCGATTGGCGCGGTGGTCGGGATTTTCGCGGCGCTCAATGTCAGCGCGGCGATCTCGGCACTGGAAGGGCTGATCGGCCACAAATTCCTTAATGCTGACGTGTATTTCATTGATTATCTTCCGTCGCAGGTGCAGAGCCAGGACGTAGTCATGGTCTGCGCGGCGGCGTTGGTTCTGAGTTTCCTCGCCACCCTGTATCCCGCCTGGCGTGCCGCGCGCACCCAGCCGGCGGAGGCGCTACGTTATGAGTGAGTCGGGCATGAGTGAACAAGCAATCTTGAGCTGCCGCAACCTGGGCAAATCCTACGAGGAAGGCCCGGAGTCGGTGGAAGTGCTGGGCGGTCTGCAACTGGAGTTGCACCCGGGTGAGCGTGTGGCGATTGTCGGCACCTCGGGTTCGGGCAAAAGTACGTTGCTCAACCTGCTCGGTGGACTGGATACGCCGACCAAGGGCAGCGTCTGGCTCGACGGCGAAGAACTGTCGGCGCTGAGCGAGAAGAAGCGCGGCCTGCTGCGCAACCGTGCACTCGGTTTCGTTTACCAGTTCCACCACTTGCTGCCGGAATTCACCGCGCTGGAAAACGTGTGCATGCCGCTGCTGATCGGCAAGACGCCAATCCCGGAAGCCCGTCAGCGCGCGACCGCTTTGCTGGAACGCGTCGGCCTCGGCCATCGTCTGGAGCACAAACCCTCGGAACTGTCAGGTGGTGAGCGTCAGCGTGTGGCGATTGCCCGTGCCTTGGTGAATAAGCCAGGCCTGGTGATGCTCGACGAGCCGACCGGCAACCTCGACTCCCACACCGCGCAGGGCATTCAGGATTTGATGCTGGAACTCAGCACCTCGATGCGCACCGCGTTTTTGGTGGTGACTCACGACATGAACCTCGCCCGCCAGATGGATCGCGTACTGCACCTGCAAGAAGGTCGCCTCACGCCTATCTGATTGGCTGAAACCCGACTCCTGCAAAGGCGTCGGGTCTTTTATTTTTATACGGTGCCCCAGCGAATGTTCAGACCGTTATCGATCTTTATCGGCACGCGCTATACCCGCGCCAAGCGCCGCAATCGCTTTGTTTCGTTCATTTCGATGACCTCGATGATCGGCCTCGCCCTCGGCGTGCTCGCAATGATCGTGGTGTTGTCGGTGATGAACGGCTTCCAGCGCGAAATGAGCTCGCGCATCCTCGGCATGGTGCCGCACGCGACCATCGTTGGCGTGAAGCCGATTGATGACTGGCAGCCAGTGGCCGCCGCAGCGATGAAAAATCCTGAAGTGACTGCCGCTGTGCCGTTCACCGAAATGGAAGGCATGCTCTCCTATAAAGGCATGATGCAACCGATCCAGATCAGCGGCGTCGATCCTGCGCAAGAAGGCAAGGTCTCGATCGTTGCCCAGCACATCGTGCAGGGCCGTCTCGATGCGTTGAAACCGGGCGAGTTCGGTGTGGTGATCGGTGAAATCACTGCGCGACGTTTTCGTCTCAACGTCGGCGACAAAATCACCCTGATCGTCCCGGAAGTCAGCACCGCGCCGGGTGGCATCACCCCGCGCATGCAACGGCTGAACGTGGTGGGTGTGTTCAAGGTTGGCGCTGAACTGGACGGCTCGATGGGCCTGATCCATGTCGCCGATGCCGCGACCATGCAGCACTGGGAACCGAATCAGGTACAGAGCGTGCGTCTGGCAGTCAAAGACCTGTACGCGGCGCCGAAAGTCTCCGCAGACATCGCCGCCAGTCTGGGCGCCGAGTTCAAGGCTGATGACTGGACGCACACTCAGGGCAGCCTGTTCAGTGCGATGAAGATGGAAAAAACCATGATCGGCCTGTTGCTGCTGATGATCGTCGCGGTGGCGGCGTTCAACATCATCGCGACGCTGATCATGGTGGTGAACGACAAGGGCGCGGACATCGCGATCCTGCGTACCATCGGCGCGACGCCCCGGCAGATCATGGCGATTTTCATGGTGCAGGGCACGGTGATCGGGATTGTCGGTACGATCATTGGCGGCGTGTTGGGCGTGATTGCGGCGTTGAATGTCAGTCAGATCGTCGGCTGGATCGAGCGAGTCAGTGGGCAGCACATCTTCAGTTCTGATGTGTACTTCGTCAGCAATCTGCCGTCGGAATTGCAGGGCGGGGACGTGCTGTTGATCTGCTCGGCGGGGTTCATCTTGAGCTTCCTGGCGACGGTGTACCCGGCGTGGCGAGCGGCGAAGATCGAGCCGGCTCACGCACTCAGATATTCGTAATCTGATACTCCGCTTTCGCGAGCAAGCCCGCTCCCACAGGGGATTTGTGAACGACACAGATCCAATGTGTGGCAGCTATCTCTCACACAGGATGAGTTGAATCACAGATACCTGATCAACAAAGATCCAATGTGGGAGCGGGCTTGCTCGCGAAGAGGCCGGAACTACTGGCCTCAATCCTTCTTGGGCAACTCAATCACAAACCGCGTCCACCCCGCCTCTGATTCGCAACGAATCTGCCCCCCATGCGCGCGGACAATCGATTGAGTAATCGCCAACCCCAACCCCGCATGCTCACTGCTGCCTTCCTGCCGCGCCGGATCGGCCCGATAAAACCGGTCAAACAGCCGTGGCAACAACTCCGCAGAAATCCCATCCCCAGTGTTTTCAACCGAAACCCGCACAGCACCCGGTAATTCAGCGATCCGCAAACTCACTGAGCCCGCCGCCGGGGTAAACCGCAACGCGTTATCCAGTAAATTCGACAAGGCCCGCCGCAACATATTGCGATCCCCCTCAATCCGCGCATTACCCTCACGCGTCAACGTCACCCCGGCGTCCTCCGCCAGCGGCGCAAAAAACTCCAGCAACACATCGGTCTCATCCGCCAATTCCAGCGGCTCACGCTTGGGCATCAGCAAACCGTGGTCAGCCTTGGCCAGGTACAACATGTCGTTGACCAGTTGCGCCATCCATTGCAGTTCTTCGAGGTTGCTGTGCAGCGCTTCGCGGTAGTCCTCGATCGGCCGGGGGCGGGTGAGGGTGACCTGAGTGTGAGTCAGCAGGTTCGACAGCGGCGTGCGCAGTTCATGGGCAATATCAGCCGAGAACGCCGAGAGTCGCTGAAACGAATCGTCGAGACGGCCGAGCATGGCGTTGAAACTGTGGGCCATTTCCGCAAGCTCTGGCGGCATTTGCGCTTCCGGCAGTCGGGCATTTAGCGATTGTGCAGAAATCCCACGCGCCACCGCACTCATGCGCCGCAATGGACGCAATCCGCTGCGCGCGGCCCACGCGCCGAGCAACGCCGTGGCCAGTGCCGAGAGGCCGACGGTCAGCCAGATCAAATGCTGCATGCGTTGCAGGAAGTGTTGGTGATGGGTGATGTCGAGCAACAGGCTCAAGTGCGGCGAATCGGACTTGTCCGGGTAGAGCGGGGCATTGAGCACGCGGTAATCGGTGCCGTCAGTGCTGATCGTTGACAGCCCGTTTTGCGGCGGCAAATCCTTGGGGATCTGCGTCGAACTGTCGTACCAGCGTTGGCCGTCAGCACCGGTGATGCGCAGCGACAAATCGGCCTGACGGCTGAGCTCATCCGCCAGTCGCGCTTCACGCTGAGCCGGCTGAACGTCCTGCAGCGCGCGGCGCAGACCAATCAGTTTGCCATCCAGTTGTTGCTGGTCGAGTTCGATAAAGTGCGCCTCGCTGGCGCGGTTGAACAGCACCCCGGCGAACAGCGAGACCACCGCGGTGCAGGCGGCGAATAACAATGCCAGGCGCGAACTCAGGGACAAACGGCGCATCAGACGCTGCGCTCTTCAAGCACGTAACCCATGCCGCGCACGGTGTGGATCAGTTTGTTGGGGAACTCGTCGTCGATTTTCAGACGCAAACGGCGGATCGCCACTTCGATGACGTTGGTGTCGCTGTCGAAATTCATGTCCCAGACCTGCGAGGCGATCAGCGATTTCGGCAGCACTTCGCCTTGGCGCCGCAGAAGCATTTCCAGCAGGGCGAACTCTTTGGCGGTCAGGTCGATGCGCTGGCCACTGCGTTCTACACGGCGGCGAATCAGATCCAGACGCAAGTCGGCGAGTTGCAGACTGGTTTCCTGTGGCGTGGCACTGCCACGACGCAACAGACTGCGCACCCGCGCCAGCAACTCGGAAAAGGCAAAGGGTTTGACCAGATAATCGTCAGCACCGAGCTCGAGGCCGTGAACCCTGTCCTCCACCGCGTCTTTAGCCGTGAGAAAAAGTACCGGTGTGTCCAGTTCGGCACTGCGCACCGCTTGCAGAATCTGCCAGCCACTGCGACCGGGCAGCATCACGTCGAGGATCAACAGCGCATAATCACCGCTCAATGCCAGTTGCTGACCGCTGTTGCCGTCGGCCACCAGTTCGGTATTAAAACCGGCCTCGGTCAGGCCCTGACGCAGGTATTGGCCGGTTTTCGCTTGGTCTTCGACGATCAACAGTTTCATGGGCGACTCGGGTTATTCGGGGATGATTCAGTGAAGGCTTTATACCGTGAGAGCACGCGGCGAGCGCCAACCTGACAAAGTTGTAATCTGCCTGTCAGGTTGATGCCAGTGCAGGGCAGCTAAAGTTTCCCACAGGCTGAACCTTATCTTGTTGGAGAACGACCATGTTTTTACGCCAATCCCTGGCCTTGTGTTTGTTGGCGTTGAGCTCGCCGGTATGGGCGGCTCCCGCGCACACTTACGACTTCGGCCAGCCAGCGCCCACCGCCAAAGCCACGCGCAGCGTTGAAGTGGTGCTGAACGACATGTCGTTCGACCCCAAGGCGATTCAGGTCAAGGCCGGTGAGACCGTTCGTTTTGTGCTGGTGAATAAAGGCCAGTTACTGCACGAATTCAACCTCGGTGACGCAGCGATGCATGCCAGACACCAGCAGGAAATGTTGCAGATGCAGCAAAGCGGCATGCTTACGCCTACCGGCATGAAAGAAATGTCCCACGACATGGCCGGTATGGATCACGCCGCGATGGGCCATGGCATGAAGCATGACGACCCGAACAGCGTGCTGGTTGAACCGGGTAAAACAGCGGAATTGACCTGGACGTTCAGCAAAGCCACGAGCCTGGAATTTGCCTGCAATATTCCGGGGCATTATCAGGCGGGGATGGTGGGTAAGTTGACTGTCAGTCAGTAACCACTCAAAGCCGCGCGCAAAGGCTGGTAGAATCCGCTGATTCTTCAGTCAGGTTTCCGCCATGCATCCCGCAGCCGAACATTCGCCGCTGGGCAAGTCCAGCGAATACATCGCCACTTACACGCCGTCCTTGTTGTTCCCGATTCCGCGCACTGCGAAGTGGGCGGAGCTGGGGCTGACCGCCGAGACCCTGCCTTATAAAGGTGTGGATTTCTGGAACTGCTTTGAGCTGTCGTGGTTGTTGCCGTCGGGCAAACCGGTGGTGGCGATTGCAGAGTTCAGCATTCCGGCGGATTCGCCGAATATCATCGAGTCGAAGTCGTTCAAGCTGTACTTGAACTCGTTGAATCAGACGCCGTTTGCTGACGTCGCCACGCTGGAAGCGACGCTGGTCAAGGATCTCTCGGCCGCTGCCGGGAAACCGGTGGGCGTGCGGGTGCGCAGTTTGAAAGACGTTGAAGCCGAAGGCGTTGTGGCGTTGCCGGGCGTGTGCATCGATGATCTGGATATCAGTGTCAGCAACTATGAGCATCCGCGCCCGGAGTTGCTGCGTTGCGATGAGTCGCGGATCGTCGAGGAGACTGTTTACAGTCATCTGCTCAAATCCAATTGCCCGGTGACCAGTCAGCCGGACTGGGGCACGGTGGTCGTGGAATATCGCGGCTCGGCGCTGGATCACGCGAGTTTGCTGGAGTACATCGTGAGTTTCCGTCAGCACTCGGACTTTCATGAGCAGTGTGTGGAGCGGATCTTTCTTGATCTGCAGCGACTGTTGAAGCCGGAGAAGCTGACGGTGTTTGCGCGGTATGTGCGTCGCGGTGGTCTGGACATCAACCCGTACCGCAGCACCGAAAGCGTACAACTGCCGAACGACCGGCTCGTGCGTCAATAATTACCCAATGTAGGAGTGAGCCTGCTCGCGATAGCGGTATAGCAGTCGACATCATCGTTGAATGTTAGTCAGCTATCGCGAGCAGGCTCACTCCTACAAGGGAATGCGTTGCCAAATTAGAAATGAAAAAGCCCTGCCGGTGATGGCAGGGCTTTTTTATGTATCAGGGGAAATCAGATCCCCATGCTACCCAGCGCATTGACGATATTGCGCAGGGTGCCGGCGATGGCCGGGTGCTCGACTTCGAAGCGCTCGACCGCCAAGTTCACGCCATCGGCGATGCTGGCGTCCTGAGTAGCGTTCTCCAATTGGATTTCAGACTCGATTTGCGCCATCAACACGCGCAGATCTTCACGTTCGGCTTCCGACAGTGGCGGATTCTGCTCCAGTTGCTCGCGCAGGGTTTCGAGCTGTTTTTGCAGTTCTTGGGCCGGCATTGGTGTTTTCCTTTTATCGAGAGGCACTGGCATTGACCGCAGCCGCGCGCCAAAGGTCTGTGGCTGACCTTTAGATTAATCCACTCTCGTTCAAACTGCATGATCCCGATCAGGGCTTTTCGCCTTTGAGGCGGCGCAGGCTAATGTCGGCGAGGCAGGTGTCGAGCTCGCCCAAGTGATCGATCACTGAATGCACGCCAAGCCCGAACAATTGCACCGTTGCTTTGCCCCGCAGTTGTTCGCGTTCTTTTTGCGTCAGCGCTTGCCATTCACTCGGCGCCAGACCGCACAGTGAACCGCAGGAGGCGAGGCCGATCGTCCACAATCCGGCATTCAGCCCGGCTTGCAGCAAACGAGGTTCGCCGCTGACCAGTACGCAGCCATCGAGCCGATCGACGTTGAGTCCCATCAGTGCTTGCCAGCAAGCATTCGGGGCGGGCCATGGATTGTTTGTTGCTGAATGTTGCGAAGGTTTGATCCACTCCGGTAAAGCGGCCGACAGCGGTTTCGCGAGGGCAGGGGGCAGCTCATCGATCCATGCGCAGGGGATTTTACGGCGCTGCAGGCTGAGCAGGCTATCGAGTGCGCCGGGAGTTGTTTCAGCGTGCTCCGGGTCGCTGCCGCCAAGCTGCCGCGCACGTGCGCCGAAATCCACCAGACAGCCACTGAGCCCGAACAGCACGGCGGTCAGGCTGGGTGTGGCGAGCGGTAAGGTTTCGGCCTGTGACATGGAAGCGTCCCTGAAATAGCGTAAAGGCTAGGGCGCGACAATGACAGTTGGATGACAGCAGTTACGGATATGAATGAGGGAAATTTCCTACATACAACTTGATGCCGGACTGCCCAAAATGCCGATTGCGCTTATACTAGCGTTCTTACGCGTGGCCTCAGCTGCCCGTGCCAGAATCAAATCCAAGGAGTTTTCTATGCGCTGGAGCAATCCTCTCGCTCAGCTTTGTGTATGCGCCAGTGTCATGCTGGTTCCGTTCGCCGCCAACGCTGCGACGGAAGAAGACCCTTGGGAAAGCGTTAACCGTCCAATCTTCCAGTTCAACGATTTCGTTGATACCTACGCGCTGAAGCCGTTGGCTCAGGGTTATCAGTTCGTGACGCCGCAGTTCGTCGAAGACGGCATCCACAACATGTTCCAGAACGTTGGCGACGTCACCAACCTGGCGAACAACATTCTGCAAGCCAAACCGGCTGCTGCTGGCGTGGATACGGCGCGTCTGATCTTCAACACCACTTTCGGTCTGCTCGGTTTCTTCGATGTCGGCACGAAAATGGGCCTGCACCGCAGCGACGAAGATTTCGGCCAGACCCTCGGTTACTGGGGCGTGAGCAGCGGCCCGTACGTGATGCTGCCGTTGATGGGCCCGAGCACCCTGCGTGACGCGCCGTCCAAGTACGTCGACAGCTTCACCGGCATGTATCGCTACATCGACGACGTACCGGCGCGTAACTCGATCTTCGGTCTGAACATCGTCGACACCCGCGCCAGCCTGCTGTCGAGCGAGAAGCTGATCAGCGGCGACAAGTACACGTTCATCCGCAACGCTTACCTGCAGAACCGCGAGTTCAAAGTTAAAGATGGTCAGGTTGAAGACGATTTTTAATCTCGACCTGTAGAAACAACAAGGCGACCCCGGGTCGCCTTTTTTGTGTGCGCTTATTTCATCTTCAGAATGGTCAGGCCGAGTTTCTGAGCGCCGCCGTCCCGGGCGCTGACCCAGACCACTTCGGTCTCGGCCTCAAGGCCAGTGAGCGCTGCATGGTCGGAGTCGATCCGCACGCTCAAACGGTCGCCGACCGCGAATTGTCTGGGCGCTTCGACCTGCATGCCACTGCTCGAGAGGTCGATGCACACCCCTGAAACCTCATCACCCTCATGAATCAACACGACATCGGCATCGACTCGCATGCGGATGAAATCGCGCTTTTCGCTGTAGTCCCGACCGGTTTGACTCATGCCTTCGTCCTTCCATTGGGTTACGGTTTGAGCTGTTCTTATAACTCCCAGTGATTTGACAAGTAAAGTCGTCAAGCGACCATCGGCGCATGCTTGAAACGCTCTGCGGATGGGAGTACCGTCTGCGCCTTAGAAGGGCACCTCTGAAGTAACCGCGTTTCGGCCAATGCTCGAAAGCGGTGCGACAGAGAGGCTAGAAAGCGAATCCAGTAGTCCGCGCAGGGTTGTTACCTTGCCCACTACGCCAACCTAATTCTGGCGCCGTTTGCCCACATGCCAAAAACCAGTGCCACGCTGCTGATAATCGATGATGACGAAGTAGTGCGCGCGAGCCTCGCGGCCTATTTGGAAGACAGTGGTTTCAGCGTCCTGCAGGCCAGCAACGGCCAACAGGGTCTCAAGGTATTCGAGCAAGAACAGCCCGATTTGGTTATCTGCGATCTGCGCATGCCGCAGATGGGCGGACTCGAATTCATTCGCCAGGTTACCGAGCGTTCGCCGCAGACGCCGATGATCGTGGTATCGGGTGCCGGCGTGATGAACGACGCGGTCGAGGCCTTGCGCCTGGGCGCGGCGGATTACCTGATCAAGCCTCTCGAAGATCTGGCCGTGCTCGAGCACTCCGTGCGCCGGGCCCTCGATCGTTCGCGTCTGCTGCTGGAAAACCAGCGCTACCGCGAGAAGCTGGAAAAGGCCAACCGTGAGCTCGCCGCCAGCCTGAACCTGCTCCAGGAAGACCAGAACGCCGGTCGCCAGGTGCAGATGAACATGCTGCCGGAAAGTCCGTGGAGCATCGACGAGTTCAAGTTTGCCCACCAGATCATCCCGTCGTTGTACCTGTCGGGTGATTTTGTCGACTATTTCCGCGTCGACGAGCGCCGGGTTGCGTTTTACCTGGCGGATGTTTCCGGGCATGGCGCCTCTTCAGCCTTCGTCACGGTGCTGTTGAAGTTCATGACCACGCGCCTGCTGTTCGAATCCAAGCGCAACGGCACATTGCCGGAATTCAAGCCTTCAGAAGTCCTTGGTCATATCAACCGGGGGCTGATCAGTTGTAAGCTGGGCAAACACGTCACAATGGTCGGTGGAGTCATCGACGAGGAGACCGGTTTGTTGACCTATAGCATCGGCGGTCATCTGCCTTTGCCAGTGTTGTACACGCCTGACAGTGTTCGTTATCTCGAAGGGCGCGGGTTGCCGGTGGGCCTCTTCAATGAAGCCACCTACGAAGACCACGTGCTTGAGCTGCCGCCGACGTTCAGCCTGACGCTGATGTCCGATGGCATTCTGGATCTGTTGCCAGAACCCACGCTCAAAGAAAAAGAAGCTGCTTTGCCCCAACGGGTGAAGTCGGCGGGCGGCAGCCTGGATGGTCTGCGGCAAGTGTTTGAATTGGCCACGCTAGGGGAGATGCCGGATGATATCGCCCTGTTGGTGTTGAGCAGGAATCTTTAATGAGTACCGGTAGAATCCAGTTCGCCGAGCAGGACGGCACCTTCGTCCTGAAATTCGTCGGTGAAGTTCGCCTGACCCTGTGTTCGGCGTTGGATGCGACTATTGAGAAAATCTTCACCGCGCTGAATTTCAACGCGATCGTGATCGATTTGACCGAAACCCGCAGCATCGACAGCACCACCTTGGGCTTGCTGGCCAAACTGTCGATCCTGTCGCGGCAAAAGGTCGGCCTGCTGCCGACTGTCGTGACCACCCACGATGACATCACCCGTCTGCTGCAATCGATGGGGTTTGAGCAGGTGTTCAACATCGTCAACCACCCGGTGCCATGCCCGGAGTGCCTGGACGACCTGCCAGATCAGGATCAGTCGGAAGAAGTGGTGCGGATCAAGGTGCTGGAAGCACACAAAATCCTCATGGGCCTGAACGATTCCAATCGCGAAGCGTTTCATGACCTGGTGAATGCTCTCGAAAGGCATTGATAGTTTGAGCTGAGGGTAGGGCGGCTGGCCCTATCGCGAGCAGGCTCACTCCTACAGGGTTCTTCATTAGCCACATAATCGCGATCACTCCACAGATCCCCTGTAGGAGTGAGCCTGCTCGCGATAGCTTCCGCAAGAACACCGAATATTTCCCAGCCATAAAAAAGGGCGAACCCTCACAGGTTCGCCCTTTTTGCATTTCAAACAATCAAATCACAGCTTGGCCTGCAACAGCGCCTCAAGCTTCTCCTGGTCGCGAGCAAACTGACGGATGCCTTCAGCCAGTTTCTCGGTGGCCATCGCGTCTTCGTTGGACAACCAGCGGAATTGCGCTTCGTTCAGGCTCTGACGGGCTTCACCGGCGTGGCCTGGGGCCAGTTTGCGCTCCAGCTTGCCGTTATCCGCTGCCAGTTTGTCGATCAGATCCGGGCTGATGGTCAGGCGGTCGCAACCGGCCAGTTGCTCGATCTGATTCAGGTTACGGAAGCTCGCGCCCATGACCACGGTCTTGTAGTCATTGGCTTTGTAGTAGTTGTAGATGCGCGTCACCGACTGTACGCCCGGATCATCGGCGCCGGTGTAGTCATTGCCGTTGGCCTTTTTGTACCAGTCGTAGATGCGGCCCACGAATGGCGAAATCAGGAACACGCCGGCGTCGGCGCAGGCTGCGGCCTGGGCGAAGGAGAACAGCAGGGTCAGGTTGGTCTGAATGCCTTCCTTTTCCAGCACTTCAGCGGCGCGGATGCCTTCCCAGGTCGAAGCGATCTTGATCAAGACGCGATCGCGGCCAATGCCAGCCTTGTCGTACAGCTCGATCAGGCGATGTGCGCGTTTCAGCACGGCGTCTTTGTCAAACGACAGGCGTGCATCCACTTCGGTGGAGATGCGGCCCGGGATCACTTTAAGAATTTCCTGACCTACCGCGACGCCAAAACGGTCGCTGGCCAGGCCGACATCGCCCTTGCAGTCGCTGACGCAAGCGTTCAGCAGCTCGGCGTAGCCGGAAATGGCCGCGGCTTTGAGCAGCAGGGAAGGGTTGGTGGTGGCGTCGACCGGTTTGACTCGGGCGATCGCTTCGAAGTCGCCAGTGTCGGCCACTACGGTGGTGAATTGTTTGAGTTGTTCCAGCTTGGAAGTCATGGGCGTGCTCTATCCTATGGGTCTGAAGACATTACCCGAGCGCTGACGGTCACTCAAGGGCGTGGACGTGTATCGATGGCCCCTGCGGCAACAACCTGAAAACGATTGTTTGAAAGGTGGGGCGGGCTATCGATGAATACGATGCCAAAACAGCGCACAGGTTCAAAGCAACCGACCTGCGTACAGATCGGTTGCGCACGGACTACTCAGCGTTCAACAAGGATTCAACCGACAATCGCGCCGGTTTCGGCTGACCGTCAGAGGTCAACAGGCCGAAGTTCTTCTCGCGATCGTTACTGCCGGACTCACTGTTCTTCCATTCATAGATAGACGTCAGCGGGATCTGCAGTTTTTTAACATCGCCAATAAAGGCGTTGATCTTGCTCGCCTGACCATCGGCGCCACCATTAGAGCTGAGCGCTGAGACACCCCACTCACTGATAACCCCCGGCAAATGGAAGTTCTGCTGAATGAATGCCTGCGCGCTGCTGATCTGCGCAGCAGTCATGCCATACGGGTGATACGACACCGCGCTCAGGCACTTCGGGTATTCGCTGACGATGCGATTCAGCGCCACGGTGGATGCGGAACCGGCGGTCGGCGGCCGCGCGAAGCCGTAACCCACCAGTGGCGTCGCCGGCGGCTTGCCCTGCAACGTCTTGCACACCGAACTCATGAACGGCACGAACGTCGTGTCGAGATTGCCCGTCGGCCAGTAGGTCGGCAGATCCGGCTCGTTCCACAGCTCAATCGCCACCAGTTGCGCGCTGTAGGACGTTTCCAGGCTTGTCACGGCATTGGCGAACGCTTCGCCCGCCGTCGCCAGTTCGCTGCCTGACGAGGCAGGCAACGGCTTGATCGCACGCACCGTCAACAGCACCGGCAACCCCGCCGATCGCGCTGCCGCGAAGGCAGCGCTGACCTGCTGTTGATAGGCCTTGGCGCTCAGGCTGTCGCTCCACACACCGAAGCGCACAAAACTGAACCCGGCCGCTTTGATCTGCGCGGCATCGGCGGCGGTGAAGTTCTGGATCTTCACCTGCACGCCGACGGTCTTGGCGGGGAGGTTAGGGAACAGCTCACTGGCGTGAACCTGACTGGTGGCGCCGAGCAGCGCCAACGTCAGCGCGCCAAGTTGTTGCAGAGGTGTCGATTTCATGTCTGCTCTCCCGAAGAGAAGTGACAACTACGAAGAATGATCTCTTTTCTCAATTTTCGAGTGAGGTGATGGCACTTAGTGCGCGAATGTTATTTTTTGTCGGAAAACAATCAGCCGAAAATCACAGTTATTTTTAGTCCGCTAATAGTGGTTGGGCGCCTTTAAAACGCTGTGGTACTTAATGCTCCAGTACTAACAGGGCGATTCTATTTCTGAGTGCAGAAAGATCCACAGGGTTCATTGCAATCCTTTGGCATGTTGGCCGTTTGACATTACCCGGGAAAGTAAAACCTTGTTCAGAAAGATCCTTGTTGTGTGCGTGGGCAATATTTGCCGCAGTCCGACGGCAGAACTGTTGCTGCGTAACGCGCTGGCCTCGTCAGCGATCACCGTCACCTCCGCAGGCCTTGCGGCGCGGGTCGGCGAGGGTGTCGAAGCGTCGGCGCGTCAGGTGCTCGAAGATCACGGCCACAGCGCCGAAACGTTCAAGGCTCGGCAACTGACATCAGACATCGTCAATGAATCAGACCTGATTCTGGTCATGGAAAAACAACACGTTAATCAAGTACTGAAGATTGCCGCGCATGCGCGGGGCAAAGTGTTTCTGCTTGGCAAGTGGCAGAGCGAGCGCGAAATACACGATCCGTATCGTCAAGGTAAAGCCGCTTTTATCCATGCGCATGCATTGATTGAAGATGCAGTTAGTTCATGGGCGCAGCGCCTCGGGCATTGACGAATATTCTTCAGAACAGTGAATGGTAAGAACAGACTTATGCAGTTACCGTCCGTAATCGGCACCCGTGACAATGATCAAGACAGCATTGATCTGCTCGGCATCTTTGGCAGCCTGATCGATCAGAAATGGTTGATTGGCGCGCTCACCGGCGCGTTTATGGTCACCGGCATTGCCTATGCGGTTTTGGCCACGCCGGTGTATTCGGCGAACGCGCTGGTGCAGGTCGAACCGAAAAAGAACGACATGCTCGGTTTCTCCGACCTCAACAGCATGCTCGGCGGCCAATCGCCGTCGGTGACCGAGATCGGCATCATCAAATCCCGCGCAGTGATCGGCAAAACCGTCGACGATCTGCGCCTCGACATCGACGTCAGCCCCAACACCTTTCCGCTCATCGGCGGCTTTCTCGCCCGGCGTTATCGCGGCGAAACCGACACCAGCGTCGCCGCGCCGCGTTTCGGCCTGAACAGCTACGCCTGGGGCGGTGAGCGGCTGGAGTTTGCCCGGCTCAATCTGCCAAAAGAACTGCTCGGCAAAAAACTCACGCTGATCGCTGGCGAACAACATCGTTTCCAGTTGCTCGATGACAACGACAACCTGCTGGCTGAGGGCGCGATGGGCGAAGCCTTTGCCCAGGATGGCGTGGAAGGCTTGATCACTCAATTGCAGGCCAATCCCGGCACGCGTTTCGAAGTGGTGCGCAACCCACGCATCGTGACGATTCAGGGTTATCAGGATGCACTGGATATCTCTGAACAAGGCAAAGAGTCGGGAATCATTCGTCTGGCCCTCGCCAGTGCCGACGCGCCTGAAGCGGTGAAGATTCTCAACAAGATTGCCTCGCTCTACGTCGAGCAAAACGTACGCCGTACCTCGGCGGAAGCGGCGCAGAGTCTGGCCTTCCTGCAAAGTCAGTTGCCGCAGGTCAAACGTGATCTGGCCAAGGCCAGCGATGCCCTCAACGCTTATCAGACCCACGGCAAAACCGTGAACATTTCCCTGGAAACGCAATCGGTGCTGGGTCAGTCCGTCGCGCTGGAAACGCGGATTTCCGAGCTGAAAATGCAGCAGGCGGAGATGGATCGCAAGTTCACCAAACAGCACCCGGCCTACCGCGCGTTGATGAGCCAGATCGGTGAATTGACCCAGCAGCAGAAGTCGCTGGAAGGCAAAGTCCAGGACTTGCCGGCCACCCAGCAAGAACTGCTCAACCTGACCCGCGATGTCGAAGTCGCCTCGCAGATCTACACGCAGTTGCTCAACAAATCCCAGGAGCTGGACATCGTTCGTGCCGGTGCGGTGGGCAACGTGCGTCTGGTCGATACGGCGGACGTCGACCTGACCAGCCCGGTCAAACCGAAGAAAGCCTTGATCGTGCTGATCGCGACATTCTTCGGCGCCTTCGTCGGTGTGGCGCTGGTGCTGCTGCGCAAATCCCTGAGCCGTGGGCTGGAAGGCCCCGAAGCCATCGAGCAACTCGGTTTGCCGGTGTACGCGTCGATTCCCTACAGCGCGCTGCAACAGGAAGAAGACAACAAAAAGGGCCGTGCCCGCGATGGTGTCGACAAACCGGCGTACCTGTTGGCGCTGCGCAATCCGACCGATCTGTCGATCGAGTCGATCCGCAGCCTGCGCACTTGCCTGCACTTCGCCGGGCTCGATTCGACCAACAACCGCATCATGATTTCCGGGCCGAGCCCGCAAGTCGGCAAAACCTTCGTCTCGTCCAACCTCGCCGCAGTCATGGCCTTGAGCGGTCAGCGCGTGGTGCTGATCGATGCAGACATGCGCAAAGGGCACCTGCACAAAACCCTCAACACGCCAATCAGCAACGGTTTGTCCGACCTGCTGGTGAAGCGCTGCAGCATCGATCAGGCGATCAACAAAGTTGAAGTCGACAACCTGCATTTCATCAGCCGTGGTCAGGTGCCACCGAATCCGTCCGAGCTGTTGATGCACGCGAACTTCCGCGAATTGCTCGCGCAACTCAGCGAGATGTACGACGTGGTGATCATCGATACGCCGCCGCTGCTGGCGGTGACCGATGCGGCGATTGTCGGCCGTGAAGCGGGCATCAGCCTGATCGTCACGCGCTTCGGGGTGAACCCGGCCAAAGAGATCGAGCTGACCATCCGCCGCTTCGCGCAGAACGGTATCGAGTTGAAAGGCGCGGTGTTCAACGGCGTCGAGAAGCGTGCCGCGAGCTACTACGGCAACGGCGGCTACGGCTATTACAACTACGAATACGCGTCCGACAAATCCTGAATTTTGGCGATTGTCCTTTCCTGTTTGAAGTGGGTGAGTTGTGAAAAAAATACTGCACGTGGCAGAGACGATCAAAGGTGGCGTCGCGACCGTTATTCGCACGATTTCGGCGTCGCCGGAAGGCGATGCGGCCGACTACGAGTTGGTGTATCTGGTGCCGGAGGATCAGGCCAAAGAACTGCACGGCATCGGTGCGCAACAGATCCGCACCTTCCCGCGCACCGGGCGCAATGTGCCGTCGTTGCTGCGTTTCGCCTGGCGTCTGACGCAAGTGCTGCTCAAGGAAAAACCCGATGTGGTGCATTTGCACAGCACCTTTTCCGGGGTGATTGGCCGCTGCGTCTGCGTGCTGTTGCGACCGTGGCGCAAGCCGAAAATCGTCTACTGCCCGCACGCGTTTTCGTTCCTGATGGAAAGCTCGCCGATCAAGCAGAAGGTCTATGCGTGGATCGAGCGCGTGCTGCAAAAGGTCACCGACGTGATCATTTGCGTCAGTCAGTACGAACTCGACAAAGCCGCGCGCTTCGGCATCGAGCGCAAACGCATGAAGCTGATCTACAACGGCATTCATCATAAGGACGACGCGCCGAAAGCCGCGAGTCCCGAGCCGATTCATCTGCTGTTTGTCGGCCGTCTCGATTACCAGAAAGGCTTCGACGTGCTGCTCAAGGCCTTCGCCAATGTGCAGCGCAATGACCTCAAACTGACGGTGGTCGGCAGCGCGGTCAACGAAGATTCGGTGGAGTGTCCGCCGATGGATTCGGTTGAATACCTGCCGTGGGTCACGCCGAGCGAAGTGCAGGCGCTGTACCAGAAAGCCGATGCGTTGATCGTCCCGAGTCGTTGGGAAGGCTTCGCCATGGTGCCGCTGGAAGGCATGGCCATGGGGCTGCCGGTGATCGCCAGCAATTGCACCTCGCTGCCTGAGCTGGTCACGCACGGCGTGTCGGGCTACGTGTTTCCGTCCGGTGATCACCAGGCGCTGGCCGATGTGCTGGCGCAAATCCAGAAGCCGCGCTTGCTCGATCTCGGCAGCGAAGGGCGCAGCATCGTCCGCGAGCGTTTCAGCGCCGCGTTGATGATTCGCCAGACCTACGACCTGTATCGCGCTCCCACTTTTTAAGTAGAACTCAAGCATATGAACGTAACGATTTTGCATGGCTACAGTGCGTCCAACTCCGGTGACGGCCTGCTCGTCGATCTGGCCATTGCCTTGGTGCAGCGCAACTTTGGCGACGACACCGCGATCAGCGTGGTCGCCTCCGATCCGGATTCTTTCAGCTATCTGCCGCACCCGCGTTTCGACGCGCCAGTGATGGCGGCCAAGGGTTTGGGCCGGGTCAAGCAAGCGGTGTTTCTCAATCAGTCCTACGCCGGGTTGGCGGATCTGTTGCAGAAAACCGATCTGATCGTCGGCGTTGGCGGCGGCTACATGCGCTCGAAAAGCGCTTTCGAACACATCAAGTTGAAGCTCGGTCACGCCAAGCAACTGGAAACCGCGATCCTCAGCAAAGTGCCGTCGGTGTACCTGCCGCAAAGCATCGGCCCGTTCCATGGCGAGAGCAGCAAAATCGTCGAGCATTACGCCAATGCCGATGCGGTGTTCGTGCGTGACAACCGTTCCTCGGCGATCTTCGACGCTTGCGAAAACGTCTACCGCGCGCCGGATCTGGCGGTGCAGTCGTTGGCGAGCAAGATCCTTCAGCAACCGAAATTCACCCGTTGCGCCGCATCGCCAGCCACGGTGTGCGTAGTGCTGCGCAAGCCGCCGGAGTGGAGCAAAGACAAGAAGGTCGCCTACGTCGCCAATCTGAAACTGCTGCTGCAACGCCTGAAGCAAAAAAGCAAAGTGGTCTGCGCCGTGCAGAGCGCTGTTCGCGGCAACGATGACGGTGCGTTCTATCGCGAGCTGGGCATCACTGAAGACCTGCTGTCGTTGAAGGCGACCATCGCCAAATATCAGCCGGATCTGGTGATCTCTGTGCGCCTGCACGGCGCGATCGAATCGCTGCTGTCCGGCGTGCCGGCGTACCACATCAGCTATGAGCGCAAAGGCTTCGGCGCCTATCAGGACATGGGCGTCGAGGACTGGGTGATCAATGGCGGTGACATCGATGTCGACACCATCATCAACACGGTTTACGCGCCAAATGCGCTGTCGAATTTCGGCCAGCGTCTGACCGATACCTGCCGTGAAATCGAAGCGAAAACCGTGGCCATGGACGAAATCATCAAGGGTGTCGTTCGATGATATTTCGGCTACTGCTTCGCGGCGGAGCTTTGGGCGCGAAGTTTTTGCTGGTGTTGGCGATCACCCATTACCTCGGTTATGAGGCGCTGGGTTTTTACGGTGTGGTGGTCGCCGCGTCGTTGATCGCCTCGAAGTTTTACAGCGTCGGTTTCAGTTCCGAGATCAATCGCTTGATCAGCGTCGGCGGCAGTTCGCGCCGCGTGGTCGACAAGGTTTTGCTGTTGTACCTGGCGGTGGGACTGGTGCTGTCGGTGGTGACGGTGCTGATTTATTCACTGTTCCAGACCGTTGAAGCGACGGCGACGCTGATCCTCTGCGTGACCCTGGTTTTGCTCACCGAGCACCTGTCGTTCGAGATCAACTCGTTCGTGTTTTCCGCACAAAAAGCCACGGCCGGCGCATTGCTTTTCTTCATCAAGACCGGTCTGTGGGCGGTGTTGGCGGTGGGCGGGATGATGCTCGGCTGGGTGTCGGGCATCGCCAGTGTGTTGTGGTTGTGGGTCGCGGCGAATGTGCTGGTGATTGTCGCCGGATACTTGATTGTGGTGAACGTGCACAAGGGCCGCGAGAGCTCGACGCTGGCAACGGGCGCGGTGTGGAAGGCCGGGTTGCCGTTCTACCTCGGCACCGGTTTGATCGCGCTGAGTCAGTACGCCGAGCGGTTCCTGATTATCGATCTGGAGCCGTACGCCAGCCTCGGTAAATATGTGTACGCGTGGTCGGCGGCGAACACCTTGCAAGCCTTGTCGTATGCGGTGGTCGCGGTGGTTGGCATTCCGGTGTTGGCCAAGCGGTTTCAGGCCGATCAGCAGGCGTTTACGGTCAAGCAGTTGTTCGTCAACAAATGGGTGATGCGTTCGCTGGTGGTGTCGGCGGCGGTGGCGGTGGCAATTTATCTGTTCTTCAACGTGGTGCTCGATTACGTCGCCACCAGCGTGCCGCGTCCGGACAATGCGATTCTTGGCGTGTTGATCTTTTCCTTCGCCTTGCGGGCGATTGGCGACATCGTCTGGGGCGGTTTGATTGCCTCGAAAAACAGCCGTGTATCGCTTGCCAGCGCGGCGATCTGCCTGCTGGTTTCGGTGCCGGTCAGCTACGTGTTGATCAAGCATTATTCGATTTATGGCGCAGCGTGGGGCAATGTCTTCGCGATCATCGTGCAGCTCGGCGTTATTGCCGTTTTTACGCGCGTGACCGCTGCGAAAAAGGCTGCCGTGTCATGGGCCTGAAGCTGCCGTGCATCGAGTTTCGCGGCAAGCGACTCGATTCGTATGTGTCGTTCCTGATTCTGTTCACCGGGTTGTTTTTGTCGGTGGCCATGCCGCTGCTGATTCCTCGCGATCCGGGGCCGGATGCGATGACCTTGTGGTCGTCCTACGCGCGCGCCGACAACTGCAACTTCTGGAATCCGTTCTCGCCGGATCGCTCGTCCTACGAGTGTTCGGCGTTCCTGCTGCGGCCCACCGGGATCAACCTGACCAATGCCTGGGCCTACGGCATGTTCTGCAATTTCTTCCTCACGGCGATTCCGGTGGTGGTGTTTCGGCGCATGCCGTTGGCGATCTTCGGCACCCTGTGTCTGTGGGGCATTGTCCGCTCGTTTTTCCTTGAGAACCTGACCAAGGAAATCATCGTGTCGGTGGCGGTGTTGAGCATTTTGCTCAGCTCGTTGACGCGCAAATATCGTGGCGGATTCTTTCTCTCAGCGGTGATCTACGGCGTGCTGATCCGCCCGTACTGGATTCTGTTTTCACTGTCGTGGGTCGGCGTCTGCGTGATGAAAAAGTACGTATCACGCACGACGTTCTTTCTGATGCTGTTTCTGTTCTACCTGGCAGTGGCCATGGCGATTCAGCTGGCGCTGGGCTTCCCGGTGTCGTCGATTCGCGCCAGCAATAACGAACTGCGCACGGCGGGCGAGGAGGGCTCGAAGTCGCTGATCGTCTCGTGGCTCACCGGCAGCGACTTCGTTTCGCAGGCGCTGGACTCGATGATCATCTTCTTCCGTTTGTCGTTCCCGGTGGAGCTGATTCTGCTGTCCGGGCCGGGGCAGGTGATCTTCGTGGCGTTGATGATCATGACCGCGCTGCTGCTGTTCAAAGTCATCACTTCGACCGATTACAAAGGCGCGCCGATCCAGACCAAACCCAAGGAACTGATCGCGATTCCGCTGGCTTTTCTGTTGGTGCAGGGTTTGTTCGAGCCGGACTTTGGCTCCTTCGCCCGGCACTTTTCGATGGTGGTGCCGGTGCTGTTCGTAGGGCTGGGCTTGATGCTGCGGGCGAACAAACCGGTGCAGGTTGAATCAAGAATTCTGAATTGAGGCAGGTGCTTTATGTCGAGCAAGAAAAAGTCCCTGGAGATTGAAACCCTGCGCGGTCTGGCGTGCCTGCTGCTGGTGCTTTACCACGTCATCGGGCCGTTGGGCGGCGGCTTGAAGATCGATATCGGCTCGCCGTTCCGGGTGATCGCCGACTCGATGGTGTACGTGCGCATGCCGCTGTTCACCTTTATTTCCGGGTACATCTATTCGATCTACAAAATCCGTGGCAACGACTTTTCCGCGTTCTTCAGCGGCAAAGTGCGGCGTTTGATCGTGCCGTTGTTTTGCGTCGGTGTGCCGTTTTCGGTGCTGCAAGCGGTGGGGCCGGGAGTGAACAAGGACGTCGGCGTGATCGACGCGTTGCTGTCGTTCTGGGTGCCGATCAACCACTTCTGGTTTTTGCAGGCGGTGTTCATCATTTTCATGTTCGTCGGGCTGCTGGAGTGGCGCGGGATGCTGCGCTCGGCGACGCGCTTGTATGGGTTGTTCGCGTTTGCGGTGCTGTTGTTTTTGCTGCCGCCGTTCAAGCTTGATGCGTTCGGGATTAACGGTGCGATTTACCTGCTGCCGTTTTTTGTTGCGGGAATGATCGGGCAGGAGAATGTCGAGGCGCTGAAGCAACGGTTCGCGATGATTGGGCCGGTGGTGTTTGTGCTGATTTCGCTGACGTTGCTGTATGTGGCGGCGCTGGATCGTGAGCTGATTGTTGATCGCCGTAGCTTGATCGGTTTGACGGTGGGGTGTGTGTCTTGCTTTGCGTTGTTGTCGAGTGGGATGCGCTCGAAGGCGTTGACGTGGTTGGGTGGGTATTCGTATGCGATTTTTCTGTTTCATGTGCTGTTCGCGGCGACGTCGCGGGTGCTGCTGGGGCGTTTGGGTGTGAAGGATGAGAGCTTGTTGTTGCTGGGTGGATTGACTGGTGGGCTGCTGGGGCCGGTGGTGTTGTCGATGGTGTTCAGCCGGTTTAATTTCACCTCGGTGCTGTTTCTTGGTGAGCGTGCGGCGGTGAAGAAACCTGTGGTGGTCGTTGCCCCGGTGGTGCCGGTTCAGAATAGCTAGAAGCTTCGCGAGCAGGCTCGCTCCCACAGTGGATATAGAGATCTCCTGTAGGAGCTGCGGCACGCTGCGATCTTTTGATCTTTAGAAGCAACAGCAAAAGATCGCAGCGTGCCGCAGCTCCTACAGGGGGATTTGGGTATGACGCCGATCCAGTGTGGGAGCGGGCTTGCTCGCGAAGGGGCCCTTACGGACGGAAGGAAATTTTGCATGTTGGCAGTGAATGACGCTCAACCCGTTGCAGCGTCGGTGGTTGAGGTGGGTGATGCGCGTGAGCGGTTTGCCCAGTGGCGTGAAGGCAAGGCCGGCAAGGTGTTGTCGGTCTCGGTGATCGGCGACAGTTACAGCGCCGGGCAGGATTTCTATCTGAACAAACTGGTGCAGCGCGTGGCCGGGGAGGTAGGTTTTGCCGGGCCCGGCTATATCGGCTTCAACCATGGCGCCGCGCTCGGCGGCACGCATTTCAAATACACCCGCAGCAGTGAAAAATACTTCGGCGGGGACTGGACGGTTTCAGGTCTGGGCCAGGCGAGTCCGGACAGCCGCACGGTGAAGGGCCGGCCAGGTGCATGGCTGCAAGTCGACGCCAGCCCGACACCGGCGATCAACACCGCCGTCACTCAGGCTAAATTGTTTTACCTGGGCAATGGCGAACCTGTCGAGATCCGCTATCGCTGGTCACCCTCAGAAGATTGGCAGCCGATGACGTTGGCAGGTTCTGGCGTTCAGGAAGCAACCCTCTCGGGTCTTCCGGCAGCAGCGGACTGGTCATTCAAACTGGAAGTCGTGAAAGGCGCGCCAACCCTGTTTGGACTGTGGATGAGCAACGATCAGAACGGCGTGCGCGTCTCGAAACTCGCAGCGTCCGGCGCTGCATCCTCTGACTTCTATCACAACGATGCGCAATGGCAGACCCAGTGGAAAGCCGCTGTGTCGAAGATCCCTGCCGATGTTTATCTGATCATGCTGGGTGGCAATGATCAGGGCTTTGGCGTGAAACCCGCGCAGTATCTGCAGAACGTTCAAGGTCTGGTGGGCATGCTTCGCGAGATTCAACCGGCGGCGAGTATCAACCTGATCATGCGTCAGGACACCACGCGTTCGAGCGCTTATCCGATGTCGGCGTATGCGCAGGTGCTTGAGCCTTGGGCGCGGGAGCAGGGTTTCGGTTACGCCAATCTGCAATGCGCGTTTGGCCCGGACGTGAAGCGCTACGCTGCTGCGATGATCGGCCCGGACAAGATTCATCCGCTGCCGGCAACGGGCGGGAAGGTGATTGCAGATTACTTCTACGGCTGGATCACTGGCGCCAACAATCGCTGCGATGCCCCAAAATGATCGTTCCCACGCTCCGCGTGGGAATGCCGCCCGGGACGCTCCGCGTTCCTTCGCTGGGTGACGCAGAGCGTCACAGGATGCATTCCCACGCAGAGCGTGGGAACGATCAGGTCAGTCTTGCGTGAAGGCGTCGACTTGTTCGAGCAATTCCGCAAGCTTCTGCGGCATCAGCCGCGCATCACAACGGGTTTCCACGTTGATGATGATCGCCGGGTCGTTGCAGCAAATCCGCACGCGGAAGCGCCAGTCGCTGAAGATCACTTTCAGCCCATCACTGTCATCCATCTCCAGCGCCTGCTCGCCATAGCGCTTTTTCAAATGCGCGAGCAGCGGATACGGATCGCGCAGCGGCCGGCGGATATCCCCGGACGCCGGGAACACGCCAATGCGCTCCACCAGCAAAATCGTGCCCAGCCAGGTTTCGTTGGCGCTGGGCAATGGCTGATGGCGTGACAGCCAACTCATCACTCCGAGGTTGCCCACCTCGCGTTCAATCTCTACGGAATGTTGTGCAATGTTCATGGTGGCCTGCCTGAAATGAAAAGGAGGGAGCCGTCTCAGCGGCCCTTGAGGTAGACGTTTTCGTAGCAGAAATTGGTCGCCTGCAAGTAACCCTCGGCGTCGCCGCAGTCGAAGCGCAGGCCCTTGAATTTGTAAGCCAGCACGCAGCCGTTTTGCGCCTGTTTCATCAGCGCGTCGGTGATCTGGATTTCGCCGCCCTTGCCCGGTTCGGTGTCGGCGATCAGGTCGAAAATATCCGGCGTGAGGATGTAGCGACCGATGATCGCCAGGTTCGACGGTGCGTCTTGCGGCGCCGGTTTTTCCACCATGTTGTTGACGCGGTAGATGCCGTCGGAAATCAGCTCGCCGGCGATGACGCCGTACTTGTGGGTCTGGTCGGCCGGGACTTCCTGAATCGCGACGATCGAGCAGCGGAATTTCTTGTACAGCTGAATCATCTGCGTCAGCACGCCGTCGCCTTCAAGGTTCAGGCACAGGTCGTCGGCCAGTACCACGGCGAATGGCTCGTCGCCAATCAACGGACGGCCGCTGAGGATCGCGTGGCCGAGGCCCTTCATTTCCACCTGACGGGTGTAGGAGAAGGTGCAGGTGTCGATCAGCTCGCGAGTGCCGGCCAGAAACTTCTCTTTTTCGGTGCCGCGAATCTGGTGTTCGAGTTCGTAGCTGATGTCGAAATGGTCTTCCAGCGCACGCTTGCCCCGGCCGGTGACGATGGCCATGTGTTGCAGGCCGGCGTCCCGTGCTTCTTCAACGGCGTATTCGATCAACGGCTTGTTGACGATCGGCAGCATCTCTTTCGGCATGGCTTTGGTGGCCGGCAAGAAACGCGTGCCGTAGCCGGCAGCGGGGAACAAACATTTACGAATCATAAAAGTATCCTGGACAGTCATGGAACACAGGCGACGCATGCAGGCCATAACTTCGGTCTGCAAGTTTCAATGATGATTGAAGGCTTACTTTAATACCTGAGTCAGGTTATTAATGGCAATTGTTCATGAGGATAAAACCCGACAATGTTATGAGATGTCGGTGAGTGCGTGATTAGTTATTTTTAGTCGGTATCTGTTGATAGTGATTCGTGCACTTGCAGTGCTAATAAGTAGCGGGCAATACAGTGTGACCTGCAAAAATATTTATTGCCAGTCATTGAACTAGTTTTGTTTTCGGTTGTTGTCGTTCGTTTGTGTGGATTGCGACACATATCCATGCAGTCGGGCTTGACACGCTACTTGGCATTTATCAAATGACGGATCGCGCCATGAAGATTCTCGTGACCGGCGGTGCCGGCTATATCGGTTCGCATACCACACTTGCGTTGCTGGAAGCAGGTTATGAAGTTGTAGTGCTGGATAATCTTTGCAACAGCAGCGATGCGGCGTTGCATGCCGTAGAGGCCATCTGCGGCAAGAGTGCCTGGATGATTCGCGGCGATGTCTGTGATCGGGCCTTGCTCGACCGGATTTTCCGCGAACACAACATCGAGGCCGTGCTGCATTTCGCCGGTCTCAAGGCTGTCGGCGAAAGCGTGCGCAAGCCGCTGGAGTACTACGAAACCAACGTCAGCGGCAGCATCACGCTGTGTCAGGCAATGGCGGCGGCGGGGGTGTTTCGTCTGGTGTTCAGTTCGTCCGCCACGGTGTACGGCGAACCCGAGCAAATGCCCATTCGCGAAGATTTTCCTACCGGCAATCCGACCAATCCCTACGGCCAGTCCAAGCTGATCGTCGAGAACGTGTTGCGCGATCTGAGCCAGGCCGAGCCGCGCTGGAGCATCGCTTTGCTGCGCTACTTCAACCCGATCGGCGCCCACGACAGCGGGCAGATGGGCGAAGACCCCAACGGTATCCCCAACAATCTGGTGCCTTACATCAGTCAGGTCGCGGTCGGCAGCCTTCAAGAGCTGTCGATTTTCGGTAACGACTACCCGACGATCGATGGCACCGGGGTGCGCGATTACATCCATGTGGTCGACTTGGCGGACGGCCATCTGAAGGCGCTGCAATCGATTGCCGGGCGCACTGGCATTCACACCTGGAACCTCGGCACTGGCGATGGCTACAGCGTGTTGCAGGTGCTACATGCCTTCGAACAGGCCTGCGGGCAACCGGTGCCGTACCGGATGATGCCGCGTCGTTCCGGCGATATTGCCGAGAGTTGGGCCGATGCCTCCAAGGCTGCCAAAGAACTTGGCTGGAAAGCCACGCGCAGTTTGCAGGACATGGTCACCGACACCTGGCGCTGGCAATCCACGCATCCCAATGGTTACTTGGGATGATGGCCATTTAAAGTCCAATGTTATTTTCAGTCAGGTTGTTAGATTCCGTCGGGAAATTACACTGGCAATGCCTTTTGCAAGTCCGTAGATATAAACCTGCCGTTCGACTTTTATCAGTTGGGTAAGACTGTGAAAGAACAACGGATCTTGTTCGCGCTATTTGCGGGCTTGAACGCTACCACCTCTAACACACGCCGGTTTTTTAACAGGCTGAATGTTAGAAAGGAGTTGTTATGAAAAAAGTGATGGCAGTTGCCCTGTTGACGATGTTGAGCAACTGGGCTGCCGCCGCTGAAGCACCGCTTACTGCGGTGACCAATGTAGGTGGCAACGTGGCGGCTTCTCAAGCGCCGGCAGCCAGTACTGCAATGGTCGCCAGTGCAGTCGCGGCGTCTAACAGCGGTGGCAGTGCCAACGGCGGTACCACCGGTACAACGGGTACCACCGGTACAACCGGCACGCATAACTAACAGGAAGTTCTGTTAGTGCAGTACAAGGTCGCCCGACGTGAGTCGGGTGACTTTGTTTTTGGATTCGCCCTTGAATAGCGTAGTGCCATTATGACTCGTAGTGTTTATCTTTTAATGTTGGCAAGTCTCGCTTTGCAAGGTTGCATGTTTTCCCCCGGTCAATACCTGAGCACCCAGGACATCACGCGTCAGGGTGCCAGTGAAAGCAGCCGGGTCGAGCTGATTCCGATCACGCCCAAGCTGATTGCCATGAACCGCGCCACGCAGAAACGTGAGTCGCTGCCGGCAGAGTTGTTGGCGACGCCCGCGGAATACCGCATCGGCAACAACGACGTGCTGTACATCACCGTGTGGGATCACCCGGAACTGACCGCACCGTCCGGCGCGCAACAACAGATCGATGCCAACGGCCGCCTGGTGCGCTCCGATGGCACGCTGTACTACCCGTTTATCAAGGAAGTTCAGGCCACCGGCCGGACTATCCAGCAACTGCGCTCGGACATCGAACAACGGCTGTCGGCGTTCATCGCCGAGCCGCAGGTCGATGTCGCGGTGTTGCGTTTCGCCAGCCAGAAAGTCGTGGTCACCGGTGCCGTCACCAAGGCTGGCCCACAAGCGATTTCCACCAACCCGCTGAGCGTGGTCGAGGCGCTGGGCACTGCCGGCATCGACACCAATAATGCCGACTTGTCCGGGCTGCTGCTCAACCGTAAGGGCCGGGTGTATCCGCTCAATCTGGATTCGCTCAATCAAGCGGATTCCGAGTTGCAGAACGTCTACCTCAAGGGCGGCGATCAGTTGTATCTGCCGTACAACGACAACAAGCGCATCTACGTGATGGGTGAAGTCAATCAGCCACGCGCGTTGAGCTTCAAGACCGCGACGATGAACCTTTCCGACGTGCTCGGTTCGGTCGGCGGCTTGAGCCAGACCACCTCCAACGGCAACGCGGTGTACGTCATTCGCGGCGTGGAAAACCTCGATGTCGAGCCCGCAAAAATCTATCAACTCGAAGCTGAATCGCCGACCGCCATGGCGCTCGCTTCGCACTTCGAAGTGCGTCCTCAGGACGTCGTGTATGTCGGCCCTGCCAACGTGACTCGCTGGAACCGTCTGATCAGCCAACTGGTGCCGTCGGCATCGATTGTCGGCACCGGCGCTTCCGCTGCGAAGAACTGGAGCGAATACAGCAACAACAGCAAATAAGGCCGCCCGTCCGTGAAAATATTGAAAATCGGCGTCTGCCTGATGGCGACCGCGTTGCTGTGCGGCTGTAACCCGCTGATGAGCGCATCGCTGAACAACTTGAAGGCCGCGGTCGTCGGCCCGGATGAAGTCGAGGTGACGCCCGCCGAAGTGGCCGGGGTCAATTACCCGCAACTCAAACTGACCACGCCCTCCGGCTCCGGCGTTTTGGCGCTGGTGCGCGAGCGCGAGGATCTGCAGTTCTGGGTCGCCTCCGGCAAACAGGTGTTATTGCTGCGCGATGGCCTCGCCGTGCGCAGCATTGGCCTTGGCCTCGAAGGCGATCTCGATGGCACACGCCTGGCTGACAACTCGCCGTTCAAACGAGGCCTGCATCAAGTGCCGGATGGTTTCACCACGCGGCGCTGGATCGATCTCTACAAGGGCCAGGAAGTGGGGGTGATCGTCAACAGTCGCTTCACCCGCCGCGCCACTGAAACCCTGACCATTCTGGACAAGGACTACGCCGTGCTGCGTGTCGACGAGCAGATTGATGCGCCGGCCATTGGTCTCAGTGCGACCAACCGTTATTGGGTCGATCCGCGTGACGGTTTCATCGTGCAGAGCGAGCAGCAACTCACTTCGCAACTGCGTGTGAAGCTCGTGCAACTGACCCCTGATCGCAGGCATTTGCCGTGAAGCGCCTGAGGGTTTTTTCCGCTTTTTTGCTGTTGGTCGCAGGTGCGAGTCAGGCCGCCGTCATTGTCAGCGGCGATGTCGCCAACCCGGGCCCGGTCGAGTTGCCGGCGGGTGGGCGTTTGCTCGATGTGATCAGCGTTGCCGTACCGAATGCCGAAGGTTACTGGCTGGCGGGCGGCTTGCTGCGCCAATCGCTGATTGAGCAACAGACGCGGCTGAAGGTCGGCGTGCTGTTCGATCTCGATGTGCTGCGGCGCATGGCGTTGCTCTTCGACAGACCGAGCCGGGCGGCGCTGGCGCAGCGTGTTGCCGATGAGGTTCGACAAATGCCGGTGACCGGGCGGCAAATTGCCGATCTGGATCCGGTGGCGCTGGAAGTCGGCTTCGCCCGCAACATCCGTCTCGACGATGGCGATCGGCTGATCTACCCGACACGCGTCGATGAGGTGGAAGTGCTGGGCGCTGTCGACGCGCCGTGTCACTTGCCGTATCAGCCGTTGCAGGAAGCTCGCGAGTACCTGCAAGGCTGTGCGATTTCCAGCGATGCCGAGGCCGATTATCTGTGGCTGATCCAGCCCAACGGCGCTTCGCAGCGCGTCGGTATTGCGCATTGGAATCGCGAGTCCGGGCACTTTCCCGTGGCCGGCAGCAAGATTCTGGTGCCGCTGAAAAATGATGATCTTGATCCGCCTATCCCTGAGCTGAATCAGCAGTTGGCCGAATTTATTGCCACGCAGCTGGCCGAGGTGGTTCGTTGAAGTTACGTTTTGCAGCTGTGTTGTTATTGCCCTGTGGTCTGGCTCATGCAGAGCCGCGCATTACCCAGAATGACTTCGGCGGCGCCGGTCTGTGGCAGACGCCGACCGCACGCATGGCCCCGGCCGGCGAGTTGAGTGTCAACGCCAACCGTACCGATCCGTACAGCCGCTACAGCGTTTCGTTGCAGCCGCTGGACTGGCTCGAAGGCTCGTTTCGCTACACCGCGATCACCAACCGGCCCTACGGCTCGGAGGCCCTCAGCGGCAGCCAAAGCTATAAGGATAAGGCGGTCGACGCCAAAGTCCGGCTGTGGCAGGAGAGCCACTGGGCGCCGGAAGTGGCGCTGGGCTTCCGAGATATCGGCGGTACCGGTTTGTTCTCCAGTGAGTTTTTCGTCGCCAACAAACGCTTCGACAATTTTGATTTCAGCGCCGGCATCGCCTGGGGTTACATCGGTAATCGCGGCGACTTCGACAACCCGTTGGGCTTCGCCAGTGATCGCTTCAAAACCCGTCCGGAAACCGAAGGCACCGGTGACGTCAACGCGGGTTCGTACTTCCGTGGCCGGCCTTCGCTGTTCGGCGGTGTGAGCTATCAGACGCCGTGGGATCGTCTTAGCCTGAAGCTGGAATACGAAGGCAACGATTATAAAAACGAGCCTAAGGACAACGAGATCAAACAGGACTCGCCGATCAACCTCGGCGCCGTGTTCAAAGTCACGGATTCGATCGACCTCAGCGCGGCGTGGGAGCGCGGTAATACGGCGATGTTTGGCGTGACTTTTCACACCAATTTCGTCAGCCGCAAAGCGCCGGCGAAGACCTACGACCCGACCCCGGAACCGCTGCCGGCGAAGGCACCGACCACGTCGATGGAGCAGGTTGACTGGGCCAACGTCTCGCAGCGTTTGCAGCAGAATGCCGGCTACAAAGTCGAGCGCATTGCCCAGCGCGATTCCGAGCTGATCGTGTACGGCGAGCAGCAGCGATACTTCCATTCGTCCAAGGCAGTCGGGCGTGCGAGCCGGATTCTCGATAACAGCGTCAACGACGACATCGACTGGTTCACCGTGGTCAACAAGCGCTACGACCTGCCGCTGGAAGAAACCAGCGTGCCGCGCCAGACCTTCCGCGAAGTGATCAACAACGAGGAGCCGCTGCAGTCGCTGCACCGCACCACCGAGATCAATCCGGCGATGCCGCACAACGAGAAAACCCTCTACACCGAAGCGCCGCAGCATTTCAGTTACGGCGTCGGTCTGGGCTTCAAACAGAACGTCGGCGGCCCGGATGGTTTGCTCTATCAATTCAGTGCGGATGCCGACGCCGAATATCGCTTCAATCGCAACACTTGGTGGAGCGGTCTGCTCAGCGCCAATCTGGCGAACAACTTCGACAAATTCACCTACGACGCACCGAGCGGATTACCGCGTGTGCGCACGGATTTGCGCCAGTACCTGACCACCTCCGATGTGACCATGCCGCTGTTCCAGGTCAGCCACGCCGAGCAGTTGGATAAAGACCTCTACGGCATGGTGTACGGCGGTTATCTGGAGTCGATGTTTGCCGGTGTGGGCGGGGAGGTGTTGTTCCGCCCGACCGGTGAACGCTGGTCGGTGGGCGCGGATCTGAACTGGGTGCGCCAGCGTGATTTTGATCAGGGTTTGGGTTTGCGTGATTACTCGGTGGTGACCGGGCATATCACTGGGTATACGGATCTGCCGTTTGATACGTTAGCAGCCGTCAGTGTCGGTCGTTATCTGGCGGGGGATTGGGGCGGTACCGTGGATATCTCGCGAGAGTTTTTCAACGGCGTGCGCTTTGGTGCGTGGGCGACGATCACCACGGCCAACAGCGCCGAATACGGTGAAGGTAGCTTCGACAAAGGCCTGTACCTGTCGATCCCGTTCGACGAAATGATGAGCATGTCGACCATGCGCCGCGCCAACCTGGTGTGGGCCCCGTTGACCCGAGACGGTGGCGCCCGACTGAGCCGCAGTTTCCAGCTGCACTCGATGACGGATAGCCGGGAAGGGGACATGTTCTATCGCAACTTCGAGAAAATCACCGAGTAACCCGTGATCTTTGTAGGAGCAGAGCTTGCTCGCGAAGGCGGCGGTACATTCAACATTGATGTTGCCTGACCCACCGCTTTCGCGAGCAAGCCCGCTCCTACAATGATTTGTGGCATTCCCGCTATCCCGTGATCAACACAAATCCCCTGTAGGAGCCGAGCTTGCTCGCGATAGCGTCGGCACATTCAACATTGATGTTGCCTGATCCACCGCTTTCGCGAGCAGGCTCACTCCTACAATGATCTGTGGCATTCCCACTATCCAGTGATCAACACAAACCCCCTGTGGGAGCGGGCTTGCTCGCGAAGGCGTCGGCACATTCAACATCGATGTTGCCTGACCCACCGCTTTCGCGAGCAGGCTCACTCCTACAATGATCTGTGGCATTCCCGCTATCCCGAGACCAACACAAATCCCCTGTGGGAGCGGGCTTGCTCGCGAAGGCGTCGGCACATCCAACATAGATGTTGCCTGACCCACCGCTTTCGCGAGCAAGCCCGCTCCCACAAGGGATATTGGCCGAACCGAAAATCTCGATTCCAACCCAAATCCCAGGCACAAAAAAGGGGACTTTCGTCCCCGTGCATTTGCGCAACCGGCCTCAGTAAATATCCTTCGACAACAGCGTAAACGGTGTCTTCACCAGGATCTTCAGATCCAGCCACAACGACCAGCTGTTGATGTACTGCAGGTCAATCTCGACACGCTTCTGCATTTTGTCGATCGTGTCCGTCTCGCCCCGGCAGCCGCTGATTTGTGCGAGCCCGGTGATCCCCGGTTTAATCCGGTGGCGTGCCATGTACGCGAGGATTTTCCCCGAGTAGAAGTGGTTGTGTGCCACTGCATGTGGACGCGGCCCGACCAGTGCCATATGCCCTTGCAGCACGTTGAACAGCTGCGGCAATTCATCCAGCGAGGTGCGGCGAATAAAGCGTCCAACCGCAGTAATGCGCGAGTCGTTACGGCTGGCCTGTTTCACTTCGCGGTCGTCGTGCACGCTCATCGAGCGGAATTTCCAGACCTTGATCACCTTGCCGTTCCAGCCATGGCGATCCTGTTTGAAAAACACCGGCCCCGGCGAGTTGAGCTTTACCGCCAGAGCGATGATCAGCAGGATCGGGCTCAACGCGATGATCGCCAGCAACGCCACGGTTTTTTCAACCAGACTTTTGCTCAACGCAGCGGTAGGGCGACTGGTCAGCGGGCTCTCGTTCAAGTAGATCGCCGGCAAACCATCCACGACTTTCACCGAGTGATTGAGCAGCGTCAGCGCGTTCAGATCCGGCACCCACACCACATCGACGTTGGCGCCGAGCAAATCGACATACATCGCCTCGATCTGCGCCGCTTCGCACAGCGGCAGCGTGATGTACAAACGGCGGATATCGTGTGCTTCGATCAGCTCCAGCAATTGCTCCTGAGCGCCGACGACGCGCGGTGCATCGGCGTCGAGAGCGGGCAGGGTGCCGTTGCTCACTAGCCCCACCAGCGGCAGGTTTTCCGAGAGGCTGAGCTTCTTCGCCAAGCCCAGAGCCAGTTCGCCAGTGCCAACGATCAGGGTCTTGTGCTCGCTTTTACGCGAACGCTGGTAGTACTTCGAAAACGCATGCAACGGTGCGTACAAAAACGCCTGACCGAGGAAGCCGTAAACCGCCCAACTCAGAATCACCTGGCGCGAAAACAACTCATCGGCCTGGCAGACAAACGCGATGCAGGCCAGCGCTGCCATGGTCATCGACCAACCCATGAACAACCGACCCAACCCGGTCAGGTAGTTGTCGCGTTTGCGATAAACACCGCTAAACGTATAAGCCGGCACCGAAGCCAAAACCGCCAGGGTTGCGCACATCCGGTAATAGAACGCGACGCTTCCAGTGTGCTGTTCAGCCAGTACGAACAACAGCGTTACAACGAAGCCCTGCGCCAGCGCCCATTGGCCCCAAAAGGTCAGTCCCTTGAGGCCCGTGCTTCGATTAATACTAAGAGAAAGATCCATACGATATCCCCAAAAGACGTCCATTCAGGTTTCAACAGTTGAAATCCGAGTTGTTAAACAGGCTTATTGTTTTTGTTGTAGCGAGTGTCCTGAGGTAACAACGCCGATAGGTCGAACTGTCGTCAGTCAATAGACTAAGTTATTGGCGATAAGGGTGTCTGACGAGTTCTAACAAGATGGCACAGTGCCAACTTTTAAATATTTGAAAGCTGATTGTTAGAAAAGGTCGAATAGCAGGGGGTGAATAAAGGATGTCGTATTTGTTACTGTTGGAGGGGTGGAGGCAGGGAGTGTTAATTAAAGGAGGGAGTTGAAACCAAACAGAGTGCTCTTGTTGTTTTTGTAATCGCACTTTTATCTGTTTATCTGTTTATCTGTTTATCTGTTTATCTGTTTATCTGTTTATCTGTTTATCTGGTCTGGGCGGTCGGCTGTGTTTAGGCGACGACTTCCTGGATGAGGCAATAGCCACGGTTTCTGACGGCACGGAACAGTCGTTCACCGTTACTGGCCATTTTGAACTTGTCTTGCAGGCGGCTCAGGCACATCTCCAGTCCGCGATATTGCTCCGGCTCTCGGCCAATGCTCAGAATCAACTCGTCTCGACTGACAACCCGTTCTTCATGGCTGAGCATTTTTTTGACCAGTGCTGTTTCAAGTCCGGTGAGACTGATCTCGACATCGTCTTTGACCAGTGCGCCTTGATCGTTGTCCAGATGCCAGGTTTCGTTGCCAGGCGTATCGTCAGCATTGGCGGGAATTATCTCGCCGGTTACCGATGGATTGCTCTGAAAGGGATTAGCGATTTGCGCGGCTCGCCATTCGGATTCGAGGGTGGCGATGATTTTCTGGGTGTCATATTCAATCGTGCGTGCGACGTTCTTTCGACTAACGCTTGGGTATGTGAACTCCATCACGGTCGGGGCGGAAGAGGGCGAAGCTGAACCTTCAATAAACATTTGTGCCTGAGACGTGCCAAATGAATTGAAGCGTTCACTGGACAAAATGCTTTCCAGTTCACGTTGCGACGTTGTGCTATTAGTCACGACAACAAAATATTTTCTTGGGAGGGTTGTACTAGTTTCCATGTCTCTCTCCTGAATACACACCAAAATTGGCTAAAAAGGGTCAATCGGCAGGCGAGCAATGACTTCCTCGGAAGTAATCGATAGGCAGGGTCTGGGCCCAATGATGGCCCTCGATAAGTTCCACTCGATCTGCTGCTATGTTATGGAGTTATTGTTATGGTTAGTGTTGTCGCGCTCATTCAGTCGCTTGATTTCTAATAGGCGTGCAGTACAGATAAAACGATAGCGTTGCATGGGACGATCCTTCGTACGTATGCAAAAGGGATGGCTGCCCTTGAGTCAGGCAGTCGATATCAGACCCCGCAGCAGGCGATAGCCATGGCCGCGGATGCTCTGAATCGCGTTGGTACCATACATGTCCTTGATTTTTCCACGCAAGCGGCTGATCGATTTCTCCAGCGCTCGAGGGTCGTAGAAATTGGGGTTGAGGCCCATGATGTTGGCAATTTCATCATGGCTCAGAATGTGGTTATGAGTTTGCGCAAAGGCTTCGAGGATCTTCATTTCGGCAAACGAGATATCAAGTTTCTGGCGGGAGCCCATCAGGCAAATGCGCGTCGGGTCGAGTGTCAGATTGATATCGCGTTGCCACTCTTCACTGTTGAAGAACTCGGCAAGCAACTCGGCGCTGTCCTCAGAGAGGGTATTGAGTTTGATACAAAAGTCAGCGCCGGCCAGAAAATACTTGATCTTGTTGAAGGCGCCGCGCCCAGTGATCACTGCGCAAATGATCGGTTTCAAGTTGTCGCTGCGAACGCTTTGCACCAGCGCCAAATTGTCTTCGAGGGCCTGAGGGCTGTCGATGACCAGGAAAATGGCGCGATAGCCAGAATAATCATTCTGCTGAAATGAACAAGTGTACGAATCGACCTCTAGTGCCATATCGCTACGCACATGCCTGGCCACCAGCGTTCTAAAATGTTCGGCCACGCCACGGGTACGACCCAAAGTGAGAACACCGGGGTCTTCGTTTTGCGGGCGCGGACTTCTAGTCGCTAAGTTCCCAGAGAGCATCATGCATTGACTCGAATTAAGTGCTGACATCGGGATGTTAAAGCACCGGTTCTCATCTGTGACTGACAATTGGTAACATTCACGCGCTTTTTAGACGTGGCTCCCGAGTTTTCTAACAATAATTAAGCTTTTCAAGCTTTTAGTTGATTTTGTCGAGTAGGTGAACTAGCGCTTAGATGGTGGCGATATGCAATGGTGCCACTATTTTGAATCGCTGGCCATCGCTTTGTTAATGTCCAATTGCCATTGTTTGGCCATCTGCGTGAATGTGAGATTCATCACGCTTTATTGGCTGGACTAACTTTTTGCCATTCAGCCCCTAAATATTTTCTGCGTAGTTCGTCGTCCGACGATTACTAACATGGCTTGAGTGTGGCATTTCATTAGACCTATTCTTTCGGGATCAAAAGATCGCAGCCTTCGGCAGCTCCTACAGAGGAATGCATTTCAATTGTAGGAGCTGGCGAAGGCTGCGATCTTTTGATCTTTCATTTTGGCCAATTGTTTAATTGCAGATACTCAACCCCTGAGTGTTATTACCCGGTCGCTCACCCGAGCGCTCTGACGGAGGATTAATGGATTTCTGGACTTTTTTCCAGGTGTTGATATTGGGTGCGGTAGAAGGCCTGACCGAGTTCTTGCCCATCTCCAGTACCGGTCACCAGATCATCGTCGCCGACTTGCTGGACTTTGGTGGCGAACGCGCTATGGCGTTCAACATTATTATTCAACTGGGTGCCATTCTTGCCGTGGTTTGGGAGTTTCGGCCAAAGATCTTCGAAATCATCAAAGGCCTGCCCACTGAGCGCAATGCACAACGCTTCACCGTCAACTTACTGATCGCCTTTCTACCCGCCGTTGTACTCGGCGTGCTGTTCGCCGACACCATCCATCATTACCTGTTTAACCCGATTACCGTCGCCGTGGCGCTGGTGGTGGGTGGCGTGGTGATGCTGTGGGCCGAACAACGCAGTCATGTGATCAGCGTCGAGCACGTCGACGACATGCGCTGGTCTGACGCGCTCAAGGTCGGTTTCGTACAGTGTCTGGCGATGATTCCCGGCACCTCGCGTTCCGGCTCGACCATCATCGGCGGCTTGCTCTTCGGCCTGTCACGCAAAGCCGCTACCGAGTTCTCGTTCTTCCTCGCCATGCCAACCATGGTCGGCGCCGCCGTGTATTCCGGCTACAAATACCGCGACTTGTTTCAGCCCAACGACCTGCCGGTGTTCGCGCTCGGCTTCGTCACCGCGTTCATCTTCGCGATGATCGCCGTGCGCGGTTTGCTCAAGTTTATTGCCAACCACAGCTATGCCGCGTTCGCGTGGTATCGGATCGCGTTTGGTTTACTGATTCTGGCGACGTGGGCGTTTGGTTGGGTCAACTGGACAGCGGCAGCGGCGGGGTGAAGGTCAAGCCAGGCGGATCAAACCGCCTGGTTGAAACTGGGGGAGGGCATCAACGCCCTTCAAGCAACTCGGCGGCTTGATCCAGCAACGCCAGCGGATCCTTGGCCTTGTGAATATCCACCGACAACAACTGACGGAATTTACGCGCCCCCGGGAACCCCGTGCCCAGGCCCAGCACATGCCGCGTGATGTGATGCATCGCGCCGCCGGCCGCCAAATGCTCGGCTATATAAGGACGCAATTGCGCCAACGCCTCAGCCCGACTGATCACCGGCGCCGAACTGCCGAACAACTGCTGATCCACCTCCGCCAGCACATACGGATTGTGATAAGCCTCACGCCCCAACATCACGCCGTCGAACGTCTGCAAATGCTCATGGCAAGCCTCCATCGTCTTGATCCCGCCGTTCAGCACAATCTCCAACTCCGGAAAATCCGCCTTCAACTGCGCCGCCACGTCATAACGCAACGGCGGAATGTCGCGATTCTCCTTCGGCGACAACCCCTCCAGAATCGCAATCCGCGCATGCACGGTAAAACTCGTGCACCCGGCATCGCGGACGGTGCCGACGAAATCGCACAGCTCTGCGTAACTGTCGCGACCATTGATGCCGATGCGGTGCTTGACCGTTACTGGAATTGACACCGCGTCGCGCATGGCTTTGACGCAGTCCGCCACCAACTGTGGGTGACCCATCAGGCAGGCGCCGATCATGTTGTTCTGTACGCGATCGCTTGGGCAGCCGACGTTGAGGTTTACTTCGTCGTAACCGTGCTCTTGCGCCATGCGTGCGCAGGCGGCCAGGTCGAGGGGAACACTACCGCCGAGTTGCAACGCCAATGGATGCTCGGCTTCGTTGTGACGGAGGAAGCGTTCGTGATCGCCGTTGAGCAGAGCGCCGGTGGTAACCATTTCTGTGTAGAGCAGGGCGTTCTTCGACAGGAGTCGTAGGAAGTATCTGCAATGCCTATCGGTCCAATCCATCATCGGGGCGACGGAGAAGCGGCGGGAGAGTGGGGCGTGTTCTAGAGACATGGGAAATCTGAATCAGAGGGGCGAAGGTGTTTGAGTTTATCAGGTATGGGATGGGGCAGAGGCTTACGTATCGTCACATGGTCATCCTCACTGATGACGTGGACACGGATCGGCTGAGTATTGGGGTTTGCACCCGATATGTTGGTACTGATTTTTCATGATTTACCAATATGTTGGTACTGCTTTTCAATTTCTTGCCAAATGTATTTGTATTTGTATTTCAACCACTTGACTAATATGTCATTTGTTTTTCTTTGTACCCAGTTTTCGCTCTTTGTGGACAGCATTTTTTCAATGTCACTTTCTAGCTCTTCTCTATTGAAGCAAATCCATAAAGTAGGGAGTGTGCTTTCAAGGTTGGAGTGGCAAACTGGTGCCACTTCTTCAAATAAGATGCGTTTTATTTCATTCTTGTCAAAATCTTCCGTCTGTCGTGCGATCGCAGCATAGTCGACTTCGTTATCTACGAAAGCGTCTGACAACGCCCAGCGAATATCCGCTCTTTGTTGCTTCGTCATAGAGTGTCCCATTTGGAAATTAAAGTTGCCTTGGAAGGATTCATTCCGATTGTTTAAGGTGCGCTGAAAGCTCTTTCCAAGCCTCCTTATAGGTAAACCGCAACCAGGCTACGTGTAGGCGATAGCGCTTTTTACGAATCCAGCTTGTGTTCTTCGCCAGCAACATTTCCTCGATATCCCGATTCAACTCATCGCTTTGAAACCCCGTCCAGATCGGAGGCAATGGCCCTGCAAGATTCCCGGCGCAGACGACGGCAACTTCCGAATACAAAATCTCTCTGATCTGTTCCGGATCGTAGCCTTCGACTTGTCTGGCGATGTAGGCAAATTCAACTGCGGTGTCGACAAAGATCCACGACAACGCCTCTCTGATTTTGTATAGATCGTCCGGGCTCAGTTCACGTTTCAAAATCCGGCTCCCGGCGTTAAACGGCGCTGATTCGGTCGATCACCGGCGCCAGCGCTGGACGCTTGTTTTGCCATTCCTCTTTGGTGATTCCCAGCAGGACAACGTCGATCCGAGCGCCATCGCGCAGGATGTTCTGTCGCCGAACACCTTCCACCTCAAAGCCAAACTTCTGATGCATCTTCACCACCGCCGAGTTCATCGCCAGCACTTCGCAATTCAGCTTCTCCAGACCTGCGACACCAAATGCGTAATCGAGCATCCAGAATTCGACCACACTGCCCAGCCCCTTACCCTGCAAACCAACATCCAGATAAAACGCCCAGTCCGCCGTTTTCTGCAGATCATTGATCGCGTTCAACGAAACAACCCCAACCGCTTGCTCATCCTTGATCACCACAAACACTTGCTGGCGTGGGTTGCCCTGCAATGAGGCCAACCAATTGGCATGTTCCTGTTCGCTGATTTCGTGCGAGGTGTACATGTATTTGCGCACGTCCGGCTGGTTGCGCAGGGTGCGGACGTGGGCCTGAATGGCGGGGCTGGCGTCCGTGAGGGGGAGGAATTGCATGGGGATGTCCTTGTCGGGCGGAGGGTCGATTCTGAACCGCTGCTGTCGATCGGCAAAGTTTCATGTAAGCGCGTGCGGGGCGGGCCTAGGATGTTGGCACAAGATCGTCGTTTTTCATCCCGAGGGGAATCGTGCCATGCGCCTGAATGTTGCCAAAGTGCTGTTGGTTGCCGCTGTTGTGTCGGTTCTGAGTGCTTGTTCGGGGGCGGGAGGGTTGACCACGACCAGTTGTTTTTCTACTGATTGTCAGTCGCCGAATGGACGTAATAATGCGACGACGTTGAAGTTTGGCGGGAACAGTATTGGCAATAGTTTGAATCAGTACAGTTCCGGGATGTTGCATGAGGATTGATGGGGGAACACATAACTTGTGGTGAGGGGAATCGTCCCCGAAGGGTCGCGTAGCGGCCCCCTGCTTCTAATGACATAAGAAGCCGGGACTGCTGCGCAGTCCAACGGGGATAAATCCCCTCGCCACAGGGTTTTGAGTGAAGCCGCAGGGTTATTGGACGGCAGGTACGGCAATCCATTCGCTCAGGGTTTGCTGGTATTTGCCGGTGGCTTTGCTCAGGTGCAGCCATTGATCGACATACTGTTTCCAGCTGATGTCATCGCGCGGCAGTAAATAAGCCTTCTCGCCGTACTGCATATATTGATGCGGGTTCACCGCGCACAATCCCGGTTTGAGTTTCTGCTGATACAGCGCTTCCGAGGCGTCGGTGATCATCACGTCGGCCTTGTTGTCGAGCAGTTGCTGGAAGATCGTCACGTTGTCGTGCAACGCCAGTTGCGCCTTGGGCAGGAAGGCGTGGACGAAAGCTTCGTTGGTGCCGCCGGCGGGTTCGACGAGGCGCACGTTGGGCTGGTTGATCTGTTCGACCGTTTGGTACTTGCTCACCTCCGCGCAGCGCACCAACGGGATCTTGCCGTCGGTGTCGAGGGTGTTGCTGAAGTAGGCTTTTTTCTGCCGCTCGAGCGTTACCGAAATGCCGCCCATGCCGATGTCGCATTTGCCGGCCTGCATGTCGGGCATCAGGGTTTTCCAGGTGGTCTGCACCCATTCGACTTTGACGCCGAGGCTGTCGGCCAGCGAGCGGGCCATGGCGATGTCGATGCCTTCGAATTCGCCGTCAGGGCGTTTGAAGGTGTAGGGCTTGTAGTCGCCGGTGGTGCAGACGCGCAACTGGCCTTGTTGCTGGATGCTGTCGAGGTGCGAAGGGGATTGCTCGGCTTGTGCGCCGGCGGCCAGGCTCAGCAGGCTGCAGAAGATCATCGTGCTTTTTAGTGTTGTCATTGAGATCGGGCTTCTGAGAGGGACGGTGGCCCAGTGTAGTGAAAGGCTTTCGCGGGTGTCATCCCGCGTCCGGACTCAGCGTGCCCAGCCACGCCACCAATGCCACGATCAGCAGCGCGATCGCCAGTTCCAGCAGAACACTGTGTCTGAGTGCGTTCGCGGCGATGACAGGCTGGCCGTCGCGCAACGATTGCTCCAGCGAAGGCCCTAAATGGAAGCGGTTTAGCGCCGCCAAAACCAGCATCCCGGCGAACAGTAAAATCTTCAGCGTGAGCAATATCCCATACGTGCTGAGCAGGATCTCATTAAGCTTGGGGCCAACGATAAACAGGTAATTCACCACGCCAGTCACCGACAGCGTCAGCACAATCACCGCACCCACCCATTCAAAGCGCTTCACTGAAAACATCAGCAGCCGAATACGCGTTTCATCGACAAGCCCCCGCGCCAGCAACACCAGCGCCAGCATCGACTTCACGCCAACGCAGCAACGGGCCGGGCAGGCTGCCGTTGATGGTCATCGCGGTGCGTGGACTGCCAGTGAAGTTGACCGGGGTTTCGCCGATGAACAGCTCGAACTCGCTGCCGTTCAGCTCATTGATCTGCCCGGGGCCATTCAGCGCCCAGACCGGCGCGCGCCACGGGCTGAGGCCGCCGAGCAAACCGCCGGCTGCGAGGCCTTTGACGAAGGTGCGTCTTGAAGTGTTGGAAGGCATGCGCTGGAAGTCCCCGTTTGACACATGACGGGGAGGCTAACCAGCGCTGGCTTTCAGTTGTATGAGGGCGGGATTACAGTTTTGACAGGTTGGGCGTTCGCTTCAAAGCCCCAGACCTTCCTGCACCACCAACAACAAATTGTTCTCGGTCAACGCAATCGCATCCAGCTGTTGCCCGGTTTCGATCGACTGCATCCACCAATGGCTTTCGCCATGTTCGTCAACAGTGCGCAGCAGAAAAGTGTCTCTGCCCGGCACGAGGATCTGAACCCGACCCGCACCGTCCTCAGTAAACCGCGCAATCGGATCAAACGTAAGGCTGTGCTCATTGCCTTCGATCACCAATTGATCCACCGCGTAGTCATGACTCTCGCCATCCGGGGAGGTTTCACACACGTGGGTCGGGTTGCGCCGGATCTTCAGGCCGACTTCCGCCACGGGTTGCAACCACGCCTCGATGCGGTGGTACAGGCTGTCCACTTGTTTGGCCCAGCAATCGATCTCCAGCGTCGCGTCCGCTTGGGTGTGCCGGGTTTGCTTGAGCTTCGCGGCGAGTTCGTCTGCTTTACTCATTTCGGTTCCCTTGGTTTGATGTCTGCCTGTTAATCGTAGACCTTGCAGCGGCGTACGGCCTTGCCTTGCGTCATGCGCCGGCGCTGTCAGCGTGCCTCATTCATTACAAATCACGTCAGGTCAGCATCGAAAACCACGGGCGCAGGCGTCTCAGGGAGCGGGTACATGAAAAAGCTGTTTACAATTTTCGCGCTGATCGTGCTGACGGCCGGTAGCATCGGGCTGATGTCGTCACGTCAGTCGCCGAGCCACAAGGAGCGGCCGGAAGCAGCGGCGGGGGCGTTCGATTATTACTTGCTGACGCTGTCCTGGTCGCCGACGTTTTGCCTGACGCACAAGGATGACGCGCAGTGCTCCGGTAAGGGTTATGGCTTTGTTTTGCATGGATTGTGGCCACAGTATGCGCAAGGCGGCTGGCCGCAGTCGTGTCCGCCGCTGAGCAAGCTTTCGGCTGAACAACGTAGCAAAGGCCTGACGTTGTTCCCGACGCAGAAGTTGCTTTATCACGAATGGCGCAAGCACGGCACGTGCAGCGGGCTCGGTGCGACGGGCTACTTAGATGCGGCGGACAAAGCGCTGGCGGCGGTGAACATCCCTGAGCAGTTGCAGCCGTTTGGCGATTCTTATTACCTCAAGGCACAGGAAATTGCTGATCTGTTCCGTAAAAGTAATCCGAAGATTCCGGCGGATGGCATTGCGGTGATTTGCAGCGGGCCGGAGTTGTCGGAGGTGCGTGTTTGTCTGGACAAGGATTTGCGCTTTGCAGCGTGTGGCAAAGGGGTGAGGACGCAGTGTCGGAAGGGGGATATTCGGGTGCCGCCGAAGCGTTGAGGCCATCTGTGGTGAGGGCGCTTGCTCCTGCTTGAGTGCTCAGCGCTCATGAGATTTTTTGGGGCCGCTTCGCAGCCCAGCGGGGATGAATCCCCTCGCCACAGGGGGTTGTGTGATGTCTGGCGCTTCAGAATGGATTAACCGTAAAGAAGCAATCGAAAATAAATCTGCCAACAGCGATCATCCTAATTCGCGGCGCGCCGATACAACGGGGCGGGATCGTGGCGTTTGCCCCGAGCACCCCGGTGGACTACGCTCAGACCGTAAGGGTTTCGGGCCTACGCCCTTGTCGTACCTGCCCAGGACACGCTTTTGCCTATTCCCATTCACGATCCGCAACAGGCTCCCGGCGCGCTGAAGCGCTTGCCACTGCGTAAAGCGGCTGTGCTGTTTATCGTTGCGGTGTGCCTGTGTCTGTTCGGCTTGCTCTACCTGCAACTGGAGCAGTCGCGGCGTCAGGATCTGGCCGTGGCGAAAGTGGCATCGAGCAACCTGACCCGGGCGATGGCGCAACAGGCCGAGGACACGTTTCACTCCGCCGATCTGGTGATGACCAGTCTGGTCGACTGGATTGAGGACGACGGTTACGGCGCGACGCAGAAGCCGCGTTTGCAGAAAACCTTCGCCCGGCGCGTGCAGCAGATGGAGCAGTTGCACGGCATCTTTTTCTTCGACAAACAGGGCCAGTGGATCATCACTTCGTTCGCCGATTTGCCCCGTGGCAACGGCGTGGCCGATCGCGATTACTTCAAGTTTCATCAGCAGAATGAATCGACGCTGGCGCACATCGGCCCGGCAATTCGCAGCCGTGAGAACGGCGAATGGATCATCCCGATCTCGAAACGCGTCAATGACCACGCCGGCAATTTTCAGGGTGTGCTGATGGCCGGGATCAAGATGGCGTACTTCGATCAGTTCTTCAAAAGCTTCAGCCTCGACGACAACGGCATCATGTTCCTCGGCCTGACGGACGGCACGCTGTTGGCGCGCCGACCGTTTGAAGAAAATCTCATTGGTACGTCGCTGGCGCAGGGGCGGATTTATCAGAAGTTGCTGCCGGAAGCCCAGTCCGGCACGGCGATGATCAGGTCGGTGGTCGATGACGTCGTGCGTTTGTATGGCTATCGGCAACTGGGGTCGTATCCATTGGTGGTCGCGGCGGCGTCGTCGCGCGACACGATTCTCAAGGGTTGGTACGAGCGCGCGTTTCAGTCCAGCGTGATCATTGCGCTGGTGATTCTGGGCGTCGGGCTGTTCGGCTGGGTGTTCATCCATCAGGTGCGCAACGGCGAGCGCATCGAGAAAAATCTGCGCCGGGCACAACTCGCGCTGGAGCAGATCGCGACCCACGACAGCCTGACCGGACTGGCCAATCGGCGCTTGTTCGAACGTTCGCTGGAGATTGAGTTTGCCCGTGGCGCACGGCAGGTGAGTCCGGTGAGCCTGATCATGCTCGATATCGATTTCTTCAAGCGCTACAACGATGCCTACGGCCATGTCGCCGGTGATCATTGCCTGATGCAGGTGGCGCAAGTGGTCAAGACTTGCTGCCAGCGCAAGGCCGATCTGGCGGTGCGTTATGGCGGGGAAGAGTTTGCGGTGTTGCTGCCGGACACCGACATCAATGGCGCATTGGCGATTGCCGGGCAGATTCGCCGCAGCGTGATCGATAAACACATCATCCACAGCGGCTCGCCCACCGGGTATCTGACGGTGAGCCTGGGTTGCTATGCGTTTATTCCTAGCGGCAATGACAGTCTGGAAACGTTCATCCACCGCGCTGATGCGGCGTTGTATCAAGCGAAAAATGCCGGGCGCAATCGCGCGGCGGTGTTATCGCTGGACGGCGGAATCGCCGAACTGATGCGCTCCGATCGCTAACTCCCAAATCAATGCAAAACCCCCTGTGGGAGCGGGCTTGCTCGCGAAGGCGGTGTGTCAGATAAACAATTTCTACCTGACACACCGCCTTCGCGAGCAAGCCCGCTCCCACATGGAATCGGCGTCAATGGCTCACCACGGATGGCTCTTGTTCGTTCAGCCGCCCGTGCCACCGCCCGCACCGCCAGTCCCGCCGCCGGCCGAACCGGTGCCGCCGCCCGCGCCTGAGCCCGAACCGCTGGAACCGCCATTGGTGCCGGTGCCCGAACCTGCGCCGTCGGAACCGTTGCCGCCAGAAGGCGCGCCCGGTGTGTTGTCCGGTGGCATGGTCGAGCCGCTGGTGGCGCCGGATTTGGTGCCAGTGGCGTCAGCGCCATCGTTGGCCGCGAAGCTGGCGGCCGAAGCCGTGGCGAGCAGGCCGGCGAGCATTAACGAAGTGAAAGTGCGCGTCTTCATGGTACGTCTCCAAAAAGGGGATTTACCTGATATTGGTCTGACGCGTTTGAGCGTTGGTGCCGGTCGGCTGACCAGCGGTCGACGGCGTGGCCAAGTGGCCTACTGTTCTTCTGGAATATTGGCTATTTGCCGAACCCCGCGCCGGGACTACCGTAGTCACACATTCACTCGCCCCCGGATACTCACCATGAAAGCTCGTACCGATTTCTACACCGCTTCCCCAGACGCCCTGAAAGCGATGATCGCCCTCGAAACCGCCGTTTCCAAACTGCCACTGGAAAAGACCCTGGTTGAACTGGTCAAGCTGCGCGCTTCGCAAATCAATGGCTGCGCCTTCTGCATCGACATGCACACCGCCGATGCCATCAAGGGCGGCGAAACCCCGCGTCGTCTGTTCGCCGTGACCGCATGGCGTGAAGCACCGTTCTTCAGCGACCGCGAACGCGCCGCGCTGCTGTGGACTGAATCGCTGACCCAACTGAGCCTGACCCACGCGCCGGATGAAGATTACGAAGTCGTCGCGGCGCAGTTCAGCCCGAAAGAAATGGTCGACCTGACCGTGGCAATCAGCACCATCAACAGCTGGAATCGCCTGGCCGTCGGCTTCCGCAAAACCCCGCAAGCCTAACTATCAACACATAAGCCCCCAACACATAACCCCTGTGGGAGCGGGCTTGCTCGCGAAGGCGGTGTATCAGGTACAACAATGCTGACTGACACACCGCCTTCGCGAGCAAGCCCGCTCCCACAGGGGACAGTGCAGGCGCCCCGAATTCTGATCAATGCCCATCCGCACTCGGCGCGGCCGGTGGTTGCACCTTGCGCATCAAGGGCACCATCGCCGTGGCGATGACGAAGCAGACCATGATCATCAGGAAGGTGTCGCCGTAGGTTTGCGTTTGCGCCTCGCGGTACGTCAGCAACCACAATTGGCGCAGGCTGGCGGTGACGCCGACGTCACCGCTCTGGCCCAGCGTGGCGAAGTTGCCGCCGACCTGCGCCAGCCACTGATTCATCGCCTCATTGCTGCTGTTCAGATGCTCGGCCAACCGCGTGAAATGCAGGTTGGTACGGTCATTGAGGATGGTCGCGCACGCCGCAATCCCAATCGCCCCACCGAGATTGCGCATCAGGTTGAACAGGCCCGAGGCATGCTTCAAGCGTGCTGGCGCCAACCCTCCCAAGGTCAATGTCACCGCCGGCGGCACCGCCAGTTGCTGAGCAATTCCGCGCAGTGCTTGCGGCAGCATCAATTGCCCCGCGCCCCAGTCGTGGGTGATCGGGCTGAATTCCCACATCGACACCGCGAACAACCCCAACCCGACCATCATGATCCAGCGCAGATCGACGCGATTGGCGAGAAAGGCGTACAGCGGAATCGCCATGATCTGGAACACGCCGGTGGAGAAAACCGCCAGACCAATGTCCAGCGCGCTGTAGCCGCGCACCCGGCCGAGAAACAACGGCGTCAGGTAAATCGTCGCAAACAGGCCGATGCCGGTGACAAAGGAAAAGAAGCAGCCGAGGGCGAAATTGCGATCCTTCAAGGCGCGCAGATCAACGATCGGATTGGCCACGTGCAAGGTTCGGCCAATGAAGGCCAATCCGGCGAGCCCGCTGATCCACGCCGTGGTCAAAATCGTCTGGTCGCTGAACCAGTTCCAGCGCGGGCCTTCTTCGAGGGTGTATTCGAGGCAGCCGAGAAACAGCGCGAGAAAGACCATGCTCAGATAGTCCGCGCCCTTGAGCAGCGACAATTCCGGCTGATCGATTTTCACCAGCATCGGCACCGCCACGGCGACGAAAATCCCTGGCACCAGATTGATGTAGAACAGCCAGTGCCACGACGAAATATCGGTGATCCAGCCGCCGATCACCGGGCCCATGGTTGGCGCCAATGAGGCGACCGCGCCAATAGTTGCCGCTGCGATTACTCGCTGTTTGCCGGTGAAGAAAAAGAACGCGGTGGTGAACACCAGCGGAATCATCGAGCCGCCGAGAAAACCTTGCAGGGCGCGAAAAGCGATCATGCTCTGGATGTTCCAGGCGATGCCGCAGAGCAGACTGGCGAGGGTGAAACCGACTGCCGACGCGCAGAACAACCACCGCGTCGAGAACACGCGCGACAGCCAGCCCGACAAGGGAATCACGATGATTTCGGCGATCAAATAACTGGTCTGCACCCACGCGGTTTCATCGGTGCCGGCGGACAATCCACCGCCAATATCGCGCAACGACGCGGAGACGATTTGGATGTCGAGCAACGCGATAAACATGCCGATGCACATCGTCGCGAAGGCGAATACCTTGGTCGCGGTGGCCATGTCCGCCGCGTTGAACGGTTGCGCAGGGGCGGCGAGGGCGGCGGCGCTCATGGCGCGACGGCCACCGCGCTGGTTTCAGGCTGGGCGCGGGTGTCGACTTCTGCTGTCACTGACAGCCCCGGGCGCAGGTGGCCGAGCACGCCGTCCGCCGGGTCGAGGAGGATGCGCACCGGCACCCGCTGAACGATTTTGGTGAAGTTGCCGGTGGCGTTTTCCGGCGGCAACACGCTGAACTGCGAGCCGGTGGCGGGAGCGAGGCTGTCGAGACGACCGTGGAATTCCTGTCCGGACAGCACATCGGCGCGGATGCTTACGCGTTGGCCGGGTTTCATCCGCGCCAATTGGTCTTCCTTGAAATTGGCATCGACCCACAAGCCGCTGGCCGGCACCACCGACAGTTGTTGCGAACCGGCCTGCGCATAGGCGCCAACCCGTGCGCGGCGGTTGCCGATCACGCCATCCACCGGCGCACGCAATTCGGTGTAGCCGAGATTCAACTGCGCCAGATCACGTTCGGCGCGAGCCTGCTGAAGGGCGGCGCGGGCCTGTTGTTTTTGCGTATCGATCACCGCGAGTTGGCGTTGTGCGGCGAGCAGCTCGGCTTGGGCGCGGGCGCTCAAGGCTTGCGCGGTTTTGAAGGTGGCGTCGGCGCGTTGCGCACTTTCGACCGACACGGCATTGGTCGTCACCAGGCGTTTGTAGCGGGCGTTGTCATCCCGCGAACGCGCGGTTTCGGCGCCCGCCGCATCGATGCCGGCGCGGGCCTGGCCGATCACCGCTTGTTGCAGTTGTTCAGTGGCGTCGAGGTTGGCCAGCAGCGCTTCTTCAGCGGCGACCGCGCCTTCGCTTTTCGCCAGATTGGCGCGGTAGTCGCGCGCGTCGAGACGGATCAGCACATCGCCGGCCTTGACGTGCTGGTTGTCGCTGACCAGCACTTCGTCGATGTAACCGGCGACTTTCGGCCCGATCACCGTGACGTCGCCTCCGATGTAGGCATCGTCGGTCTCTTCGAGAAAACGTCCAGCGCCCCACCAATGCACGGCGTACACGCCGGCGAAAATCAGCGCGAGTAAACCGACGCCCGCAAGCAGCACGCGTTTAAGCAGGGGAGGCTTGGCCTTCATCGCAACAGGTTCGAGGGTGGGCATGCTGGTCATGGCGGAATACCTGCGCAAATGGTTCGTTATTACGGCCGTAATATGACGCAGGTAATATTTGCTGGCAATTTATTTCGGATGCCGATCGTCAGTTGTTTATTTGAGCCAGTGTCCGGGCGTGCTGCCGGTCATTGATTTGAAGAAAGCGATAAATGCGCTGTCGCTGGCGAAACCCAGTTCGAACCCGCAATAGCTGAGGCTGCGCCCGGTGGCGAGCAATTCCATGGCGCGCATCAATCGCCATTGCTGACGCCATTGTTGATAGCTCATGCCGGTTTCGCGCTGGAAGATCCGCCCGATCGTGCGGCTGCTGGCGCCGATCTGTTGTTCCAGCGTTTGCATCTCCGGGGGCAATCGTTCCGGCGTGGTCAGCAACGGCGCCAGACGCTTGTCCCGAGGCAGCGGCAATAGCATCGGTTGCTGCGCCGCTTCGGCGATTTCGCTCAGGCACAGACCGAGTAAATGGGCGAATTTGCCCTGTTGCCAATCGGTGTCGAAATCCGCTGTTGCGATCGGCTCCAGCACGGCGCGCAGCAGTGGGCTGACTTCGATCACGCAGACTTGCTGCGGCAGCTCGACGCACAGTTCGGCAGTCAGGTAGATCGAACGGTAATCGACGCTGTGCTGCATCACCGCGCGATGACTCACGCCCGGCGGAATCCACGCCGCCCGCGACGGTGGCAGCAGGCACAATTGCTGGGCGAGGGTGATGCGCGTGCAACCCTGACGGGTGAATAGCAGTTGCCCGCGTTGATGTTGATGCAGGCCGGAATCGTGATCACCCAGGGTCGCGGCGATGCCGATCACCGGCGCGCGGTAACTGTCAGCGTCAAACGTTGCGTCGGCATCGAGCCAGGCCATGGGTTGTCCGATTTCAGCGATAAGTTGGCAGGATTCGGATAATACGCCAGTCGCCGCTTCTTAAACTCCTCTGCGGTTTACTTGAGGAGTTACGAAGGATGAACAACAGAAATCTGTTGCTGCTGGCGATCGCGCTGCTGATGTTTCCGCAGATTGCGCAAACCCTGTACAGCCCGGCGCTGGGCGATATCGGACGGGTGTTTGACGTCGGCCCCGAAGCGGCGGCGCAAACTTTATCGGTGTATTTCCTCGCGTTTGCCGTAGGCGTGGTGGTGTGGGGGCGGTTGTGCGATCGCATCGGCCGGCGTCCAACGATGCTTGCAGGGCTGGCGATCTATGCATCGGCGACGGTGATCGGCTTGCGGGTTGGCAGTTTTACCGGGTTGTTAGCGGTTCAAGCGGTGGCGGCGTTTGGTGCGGCGGTCGGCTCGGTGGTGACGCAAACCGTATTGCGCGACCGCTTCAAGGGCGCAGAACTCGCGCAGGTTTTTTCAATAATGGGCATCGCGTTGGCCGCCAGTCCGGCGATCGGTTTGTTCAGCGGTGCCAGTCTGGTGCAGGCCTTTGGTTATCGCGGTGTGCTCGGCGCTTTGCTAGTGCTTGCCGTGCTGCTCTTGCTTTGGAGTATGTACACCCTGCCGGAAACCCGGCCGGAGCAACTGCCGCCGGTGAGTCTGTTTGAAACCCTTGGGCGCATGTTGCGTGACCTGGGTATCTGGCGTTCGGCGTTGTGGATTGCCTCGTTCAATGTGGCGCTGTTCAGTTATTACAGCCTCGCGCCGTTCCAGTTTCAGCGGCTGGGCTTGAGTGACACGTTGTTCGGCTACAGCGGCGTGATCCTCGCGCTGGGCTCGGGGTTAGGCGCGTGGTTCAACAAGCGTTTGTTGAAGGCCGGGGTCGCGGCGATGCAGTTGATTCGCCTCGCGGCTGTCAGCGGTTTGCTCGGTGGACTCGGTGTCTGGTGGCTGCAGGACAGTGCGGCGTTTGTGCTGCCGATGTTGCTGATCGTGCTGGCGTTCGGTATGGCGATCCCGAATATTCTGGGGATGGCGCTGGTTGATTATTCGGATCGATTGGGTACCGCCGGGGCGTTGTTGGGGCTGTTCTATTACCTGTTGATTGGCGCGGGGTTGATGCTTGCCGGTTGGTCGCAGGCGCTTGGCGAAACCTTGATCGTGTGCAGCGCCCTGGCGTTGCTGCTGACCGCAGGAAACAGCCGGAGCAATCGAACTTCTACGGCGGGTGAAACGTCACGTTAACTCAAGTTATGACAGTAGTTTTTTTAATAGCAAATTGATCTCGGTTGCCTGTTACTTCTGACAGTAGTTAGTTGTTCGGTATTTGCCTCTAATGGAGCAGTGGGGAATGGCCAAATTCTGTTTCTCAATATCGACCGTACCGCCACGTTAACGCCAATTCAAGGAGATGAGAAAATGAGCGAGATCACTTTTCTGCGGACTTATGAAAATCCGAGCGGCACAAAGTTTATCAATTGTAGCTCCGACACGCCGACGAGAGGCGTTACCTTTGAAATCCGGCCAGCTCGAGGTTTAAAGCTTGGAGATGCAATCCAGACTACATGGATCGGTTCAACCCATTCTGAAGAGTTGCCAGGTACGGAAAAAATTATCGGTCGATTTGTTAACGAAGAAGATATGAACAAAGGCTACTTGGAGGAAACGGTGGGTGATTACCCAACCTGCATTAAACCTATCATGGACGGTGTTGCTAACGTGCGCGTTGTGATTAATCGTGACGAAGGTAATCCTGTGCTAGGGAGTATTCGAGTCGTTCTGATCAATAGTGACGGTGCCTATTGCCCTGGGCACTAATATTCACCGTTAGTTTGCGCAGCGTCACTTTGACAAGTACATCTCCTGTGGGAGCGGGCTTGCTCGCGAAAGCGGAGTGTCAGGCACATCGATGCAATGTGTGCCGACGCCTTCGCGAGCAAGCCCGCTCCCACATTTGTTGTGTGTTCACAGCACAACAGTCCATCGTCGGCACGCAGAGGAATGAATTGCCGAGGTTAATAGGAAGCATTACTATTCACGCTCCTTTCCTCAGCACGCCGCCCATACCCCCATGCGTCCCCGCAGACCCGGCTTTTTCGAGCATTACGAAGAGTTGATCGGCACCTGGACTCGTCGCCTGCGTAACCGCGCGCAGGCCGAGGATCTGGCGCACGACACCTTTGTGCGGGTGCTCGAATCGGATTCGGCGACGGTGCAGCAGCCTCGGGCGTATTTGCATCAGACCGCACGCAATATCGCGGTCGACGGTTATCGGCGTGAGGATCGGCGGGGTGCCATGGAGTCGGAGGCGATCGATCACAGTGCGTCGTCGTCCGGCGACCCGGAGCATTACATGCATGCGATCCAGCTGGCCGACTCCATCGAGCGGGCGCTCAGTGAGCTGCCGGTCAATTGCCGGAAAATTTTCGTCTGGCAGAAGATCGAAGGCCTGACCCAGGCGGAAATCGCCGAACGCCTGGGCCTGTCCAAGAACATGGTCGAAAAGTATATGATCCGCACCCTGCGGCATTTGCGTGATCGCCTGGACGGGTTGCAGTCGTGATGGTGTGTGTCGTTGAAAAGATCGCAGCCTTCGGCAGCTCCTACAGGGGGCTGTGTGTCTTTATATTCCCGGCCGGACAGGACATTCCATGATGGATACTCGTGATTGCGCGTGCGGGCAAACAACGGTGCGCGATGATGCAGCTCGCTGGTTTGTGCGTTTGCAGGAGCCAGTGGTCAGTGCCGACGAGCAGCAGCGCTTTGACGACTGGCTGAATGAGCATCCGCAGCACCGTGACGAATTCCAGTTGCTTCAAGGCCTGTGGACGGCCGCTGATTTACTGCCGGCGCCACGCCTCAAAGCCTTGGTTGAAACTCCACCGGCGCGCCGCGAACGACGTCCGTTGTTACGTTATGCCGTGGCCGCGAGTGTGGTGGCAGTGGCGCTCGGCCTCGGTCTGTTCAGCGGTTTGAATCATTCGGGCGGTTACCGCGCCGAATTCAGCACCGCGTTGGGCGAGCGCAAACACGTAGCGCTGCCGGACGGTTCGGTGATCGATCTGAACAGCCGTAGCCGCTTGCAGGTGCGCTTCGAAAAAGATCGCCGATTGATCGAATTGAGCGAAGGCGAGGCGATGTTCAGCGTTGAGCACGACACCTCGCGACCGTTCGTGGTCGAGGCCGGCAGCGGCAAGGTCACGGTCACCGGCACCCGTTTCGATGTGCGCCGCGACGTCACGCAAACCCGCGTTGCGGTGGAGCAGGGCACGGTGAAAGTGCAGGGCCACAATGCGCCGGACAACGACTTCATCAGCCTGACCGCAGGCCTCGGTACCTACGTCGATGCCCAAGGCAAAGTCGCTGTCGCCTACGCGGTCAACCCCGCAGAACTCACAGCGTGGCGCAGCGGCAAACTGGTGTTCAACAACGCCAGCCTCAGCGAAGTGGCCGCGGAAGTATCGCGTTATCGCGAGAAGCCGCTGACCGTCAGCAACCCTGCGGTGGCCAGTCTGCGCCTGACCAGCGTGTTCAAATCCGACAACACCGAAGCCTTGCTCAAAGCCTTGCCGAGCATCCTGCCAGTGGCCGTTCGCACCCATGCGGATGGCAGTCAGGAAATAATTTCAAAATAAAATTCAGGTTTTTTTCGAGTTCATCGTCTTCCTGTTCAACTGCAACTGGTTTGCATTAACAGCCGCACACTCTTGCGATCCACAGGACTACGTTCGACGTGAAGACCACCACTGCCCACAATAAAAAATCCCCTTGGTTGCCGCTGGCCCTCGCGCTCGCGGTCAACGCTGCGATGCCGCTGGCTTTTGCTGGCGAAGCGATTCATATCCGCGCCCAGCCATTGGGTCAGGCGCTGAGCGAACTGGGCCAGCAAACCTCGCTGCAGGTGTTTTTCAGCCCTGATCTGGTCGCCGGCAAACAAGCCCCGGCCGTCGATGGCGACATCTCCCCGGAGCAGGCGCTGCGTCAGTTGCTGCAAGGCAGCGGTCTGGATTATCAGATCAACGAAGGCTCGGTAACGCTGTCGCCCGCTGCGACTTCCGCTGCGACCAACGGCCCGCTGGAACTGGGCGTGACCGACATCAAAGTAGTCGGCGACTGGCTCGGTGATGCCGACGCCGCCGTGGTGCAAAACCACCCCGGCGCACGCACGGTGATTCGCCGCGAAGCCATGGTCGAGCAAGGTGCGATGAACGTCAGCGACGTGCTCAAGCGTGTGCCGGGCGTGCAGGTGCAGGATTCCAACGGCACCGGCGGCAGCGATATTTCGTTGAACGTTGGCGTGCGTGGTCTGACGTCGCGCCTGTCGCCGCGCTCCACGGTGTTGATCGACGGCGTGCCGGCAGCGTTCGCGCCGTACGGTCAACCACAACTGTCGATGGCACCGATTTCATCCGGTAACCTCGACAGCATCGACGTGGTTCGTGGTGCCGGTTCCGTGCGTTATGGGCCGCAAAACGTCGGCGGCGTGATCAACTTCGTTACCCGCGCGATCCCGGAAAAAGCCACCGGTGAAATCGGCACCACCCTGGAAACCACCCAGTACGGCGGCTGGAAACACATCGACACCGCGTTCCTTGGCGGCACGGCCGACAACGGCATGGGCGTGGCGTTGTTGTATTCCGGCGTCAATGGCAATGGTTACCGCGAGCGCAACAACGGCAACGACATCGACGACGTGCTGCTCAAGACTCACTGGGCGCCGACCGATCAGGACGACTTCAGCCTCAACTTTCACTACTACGACGCCAGCGCCGACATGCCCGGCGGCCTGACGCAGAAACAATACGACGACAAGCCGTACGACTCGGTACGCGACTACGACCAATTCAGCGGCCGTCGCAAAGACATGTCGTTCAAGTGGATTCGCCAGATCGACGAGCGCACCCAGGCCGAAGTGCTGACCTATTACACCGACAGTTTTCGCGGCAGCACCATCGCCGCCCGCGACCAGAAAACCCTCAGCTCGTACCCGCGTTCCTACTACACGCTGGGCATCGAACCACGGGTATCGCGGGTCTTCGATGTCGGCCCGACCAGCCAGGAAGTCAGCGTCGGTTATCGCTATTTGAAAGAGGCGATGCACGAGCAATCGAGTCGTCTGGCGCTGGTCAACAATCAGCCTGTCGTAACGCCGACGTCTGATGGCCACGTCTTCCAGGATCGCACCGGCGGCACCGAGGCCAACTCGGTCTACGTCGATAACAAAATCGACGTCGGCAACTGGACGATCACGCCGGGTATTCGCTTCGAACACATCAGCACTGACTGGCATGATCGCGCCGTGCTCGACACCGCTGGCAAACGCGTACCGGAGAAAAACCGCAGCATCGAAAGCAACGAACCGCTGCCGGCGCTGAGCGTGATGTATCACCTGTCGGACGCGTGGAAACTGTTCGCCAACTACGAAACGTCGTTTGGCAGCCTGCAGTATTTTCAGCTGGGGCAGGGCGGTTCGGGTGATCAGACCGCCAACGGTCTGGAGCCGGAAAAGGCCAAGACCTACGAAATCGGCACACGCTACAACGATGACGTGTGGGGCGGTGAAGTGACGCTGTTCTACATCGACTTCGATGACGAACTGCAATACATCAGCAACGATGTCGGCTGGACGAATCTCGGTGCGACAAAACACCAGGGCCTTGAAGCGTCGGTGCATTACGACATGGCGGCGCTGGATCCGCGCCTTGATGGCCTGACCGCCAACGCCGGTTTCACCTACACCCGCGCTACGTATGAAGGCGAGATTCCGGGCTTCAAGGGCCGTGATCTGCCGTTCTATTCGCGTCAGGTGGCGACCGTCGGTTTGCGTTACGACATCAACCGCTGGACGTACAACATCGACGGCTTTGCCCAGTCGAAACAGCGTTCGCCGGGTACCGGTGTCAACGCCGATGGCAGCTTCAACGGCAACTACATCACCGAAGGCACGGCGGACGGGCAGTACGGCGACATTCCGGGTTACGTGACCTGGAACGTGCGTGGCGGCTATGACTTCGGGCCGCAGGTGTCGAATTTGAAGTTGGGCGCGGGGGTGAAGAATATCTTCGACAAGCAGTATTTCACCCGCTCCAGCGATAACAATTCGGGGATGTATGTGGGCGCGCCAAGGACGTTCTTTGTGCAGGCCAGCGTTGGGTTTTAAAGCATAAGATAACTGATCGTTCCCACGCTCCGCGTGGGAATGCAGCCCGGGACGCTCTGCGTCCAAAAGCGGACGCGGAGCGTCCATTGAGGCATTCCCACGCAGAGCGTGGGAACGATCTCATGTAGGAGCTGCCACAGGCTGCGATCTTTTGCTTCAGACTTTCAAGACTTTCCCACCAATGGCCACAGCCACCAACAGCACCGCCATCAGCCCAAAGGCGAAGCTCAAACTGCTGGCGTGCGCGACAAAGCCAATCACCGCCGGCCCCGCCAAAATCCCCGCATAGCCCAACGTGGTAATCGCCGGCACCGCGATGCTTTCCGGCATCACCGTCTGTTTGCCCACCGCCGTGTACAGCACCGGCACGATGTTCGAGCAACCGGCGCCGACCAGCGCATACCCGACCAATGCCGCTTCCCAACTCGGCGCGAACGTCGCCAGAAACAAACCGCCCGCCGCCAACAAACCGCCAAATAGAATGATCCGCGTGGCGCCGACAATCCGCACAATCCGGTCACCCATCAAGCGTCCCGCCGTCATGGTCAACGCGAATGCCGCGTAACCCAATCCGGCATAGGCCGTGTCGATCCCGCGTTCCTGCGCCAGGAACACCGCGCTCCAGTCCAGCGCCGCGCCTTCGGTGAGGAAGACGATGAAGCACATCCCGCCGATAAACAGCACGATGCCGTGGGGGATGGCGAATGCCGGGCCCGAGCTTTCACTACCGTAAGGCAACATGTGCGGCACGCATTTGCACAGCGCCGCGATCAGCACCACGACCACCACCAGCATCGCGGCGAGCGGCGTCAGGCCGAGGCCGAGCAGGGCGCTGACGCCCGCCGCACCGACGATCCCGCCGAGGCTGAACAAGCCGTGAAAGCCCGACATCATGTTCTTGCCGCTGGCGCGCTCGACGATCACCGCTTGCAGATTGACCGTCGAATCCACCGTGCCGAGGCCGGCGCCGAACATGAACAACGTGGCGACCAGCGCAGGGATCGACGACACCGTCGCCAGCAACGGCAACGCTGCACAGATCAACAACGTGCCGCCCGTGGCCACGCGCCGACAGCCGAAGCGTGTGGCGAGAATCCCCGCCAGTGGCATTGCCAGAATCGAGCCGACACCTAGGCACAACAGCAGCAAACCCAGCGTACCCTCATCGAGCCCGGCGCGCGCCTTGGCGTACGGCACCAACGGCGCCCACGCCGCGATGCCGAGCCCGGCGATGAAAAAGGCGATGCGCGTGGACATCTGTTGCAGGCGTCCGGGGACGAAGGTGGCTTGGGCGTTGAGGCTGGTCATATCGATCCTTGGCAAAAAACTTCGCGTCCCCGAAGGACAGTGATACGGCGTCGAGGTTCGATCGCCAGTGTTCGGGTACATGCAGACGACATCCTACCCTGTGGGAGCGGGCTTGCTCGCGAAGGCGGTCTGTCAGGCAAAAAAAATGTCACCTGACACACCGCCTTCGCGAGCAAGCCCGCTCCCACAGGAATTGTGTTAGCCGTTAGAGTGAGTGCTTCAACACGGTGAGCATAGAGGCGAGTGATGACGCAGTTTTATGATGCGCGGGGCAATATCTACGGTGTGGTTTCGCCGCAAGCCTTGCGCGAGGCGGGCATTGATCTGCCTGCCAGCGCTGCCGAATGCGCATCCTTGCGCCAGTCCTGGACTGAGGCCGCTATCAAACGCTGCTGCGACTGGCCCGATGGCCAGCGCCCAGCCAACAGCAAATCCCACCGCAGCGACGGCCTGCTGATCGGCCCGTTCCAGACCTCGCCGCCGTTCGATGTGCTGATCGTCAACACCGACGGCACCCTCGCCGAGCGCAGTGGCAACGGTTTGACGATTTTCTCCAAAGCGCTGACCGAGCAAGGATTGCTGCGGGAGGAGGGTGCGTTGTTGCGCGTTCATCACGACAAGGGTGACGCGGTGGAAACGTCGGTGAAACCTGCCGAAGTCGAAGGTGTGCAAGGCTTCTGGCTCGATCTCGGTCAAGCGGATTTCGGGCCGTGCGCGGTGGGTGCGCAGGGCGTTGAAAGTGTTGATTTCAATAGCCGGGAGGTCAGCAGAATTCAGCCATTGGCGGCACTTGATCCGACCTGGGAGCACAGCCAATTTGTGCGCATCGGCAATCCACATTGCGTGACGCTGCTTGGCGACAAGTCGGCGTTGCCGAGTAACGAACAGATGCGTGAGTCGCCACTGAATGAAGGCCTGACCCAGATCGCCTACGCCATGCCGACCGGCGCTGGCGACCCGTGCCCGGCGGGCGTCAATCTGCAATGGGCGGCACGCGATTCCGAGCAACGCATCGTCGCGCGCGTCTTCGAACGTGGCGAAGGGCCGACGGCGTCATCAGGCACCAGCGCCAGTGCGGTGGCGTGTGCGGCATGGCGGGTGGGTTGGGTTGAAGCGGGTGAAGTGCAGGTGGTCATGCCCGGCGGCACGGCACCCATTTTGCTGGAAGCAATCGACGGCGAGCAGGTGCGCGTCAGATTGTTTGGTACGGCGCGGTTGATCGGCTGAACTCGAAACCGCCATCGCTGGCAAGCCAGGCTCCCACAGGGTTTTGTGCTGAACACAAACATCATGTCCACCAAAAATCCACTGTAGGAGTGAGCCTGCTCGCGATAGCGGACTACCCTTCAAATCATATGTTGCCTGACACACCGCAATCGCGAGCAGGCTCACTCCTACAGTGGCTCAGATGTGAACACAAACACCAGTCCAAATACATAACCCTGTGGGAGCGAGCCTGCTCGCGAAGGCGTTATGTCAGTCACGTTGATGTTGAATGTGCGGGCCTCTTCGCGAGCAGGCTCGCTCCCACAGTGAATTCAGGGGCACACAAATAATGTGTTCACCCCAAAACCCTGTGGGAGCCTGGCTTGCCAGCGATGGGGCCCGCCAGGACACCTCGTCAGTGCGCCTTGAACAACGTCACCGACACCACCTGCTCACCCTGCACCTCCAACCGCAGCAATGAGCGGGGCGATGGCTCATCCTCGAAACATTCAACAATCACCGCATGCGCCGAACTGGCCTGCAATGCCAGCTGCCGCGCATGTTTCAACAGGCGTTTCACCGCTGCACTGACCGGCATCGGCGCGTGCCCGCCGCGCACTTGCTCACAGAATTCCAACGCGATTTCACGGGGTGTCGGTGCCGGCGGTGATGCCAACCCAGACTCGTCGAACAGCCGATTGAGTTGTTCCGCCGCACTCACCGCCCGCGGAAACCCCGCGAATGCCGAGGCCTGCAACAGCACCTCAGTCATTTCACCGGGGGCCAAACCCGAGGCCAGCCCTGTCTTCAGATGCACACTCAATGGCGGGCCGACCATGCCCGACGCCACAATGGCTGCAAAAGACACCGCTTCGCGCAGGCGCGGATCGAGGCCAGGCCGGGCGTGCAAATGCCCATAGACCACGCCAACCGCCAATTCACCCAGCGCGGGCACGGTGTGAAACAGCGCATCGAGCCGAGCGCCGCCGTCGGGTACAAGTTCGGTAAACGTCTGTCGGCCTTCGTGGTACAGCGAGGCCATGGGTGAGGGGGTGTGGTTCATTGGAAAATCCTCAAGAACATGAGGATGGCGGCTGATCAACTACGCACGAACTTCAGCATGAAGGAGCATCCATCGCAGGGGTTGCCGGCGTCATTGCGACGCCGGTTTCTTCACCTTAGACGAACTCCACCACCGGCATCTGCCGTTTCATCAGCACTTTGCCGGCGCGAATCGAATACAGCGGCAAACCCTGACTGCGGATCACCTCGTAATCACTGTCCGCCGACAGAATCAGCAGGTTCGCCGGACGCCCCTGTTCCAGCCCATAACGCTCGCCCAGATGCATCGCTTTGGCGCTGTTGTCGGTGACCAGATCCAGCGCACTTTGCAGGTTGCGATAACCGAGCATGTGGCAAATGTGCAGACCCGCCTCAAGCACCCGCAGGATGTTGCCGTTGCCCAGCGGATACCACGGATCGACGATGGAATCCTGACCGAAACACACGTTCATCCCGGCTTCAAGCAACTCGTTCACCCGGGTCACGCCACGGCGTTTCGGGAAGTTGTCGAAGCGTCCTTGCAGGTGGATGCTTTCGGTCGGGCAGGAGACAAAACTGATCCCGGAATGCCCGAGCAGACGGAACAGTTTCGCGCAGTAAGCGTTGTCATAAGAACCCATCGCCGTGGTGTGGCTGGCGGTGACGAGAGCGCCCATGTCGCGGCTGCGTGCTTCTTCGGCGAGTACTTCGAGGAAGCGTGAGTGTGGGTCGTCGGTTTCGTCGCAATGCACGTCGACCAGGCAACCGGTGCGCTCGGCCAGATCCATCAGAAACTTCACTGAACTGACGCCTTGATCGCGGGTGTACTCGAAATGCGGAATGCCGCCAACCACGTCTGCGCCCATGCGAATCGACTCTTCCATCAACTCGCGGCCATTGCGGAACGACTCGATGCCTTCCTGTGGGAACGCGACGATTTGCAGGTCGATCAGGTGACGGCTTTCTTCGCGCACTTCGAGCATGGCTTTCAGTGCGGTGAGTTGTGGATCGGTGACGTCGACGTGGGTGCGCACGTGCTGAATACCGTGCGCGGCGAGGGTCTGGATGGTTTTCTTGGCGCGGGTCTTGGTGTCCTCTTCGGTGATGGTGACCTTGCGCTCGCCCCAGCATTCGATGCCTTCGAACAGCGTGCCGCTCATGTTCCAGCGCGGCTCGCCAGCGGTCAGGGTGGCGTCGAGGTGAATGTGCGGTTCGACGAAGGGCGGCACCACCAGATTGCCGCCGGCGTCGAGATCGTCGGGGCCCAGCGTCGGCGCTTCGGTCTGCCGGGCGATGCTGCGGATCAGGCCGTCTTCAAGGTGCAATTCGTGCAAACCTTCTTGGTTGCGCAAACGGGCGTTGATGATGTGCATCAGGCGAATCCTTTTTTATAAGTCTTGTAGTGGCGCGGCCGCGCTGCGAGCGCCGAGCGCGCCGGTGACGATGACATACGTTAACGCGGCAGCGGCGATGCCTACCAGCGGCGCAACCCATGGCGAGCTGAACGCGGCGACGGTGCCGACCGCGTAAGCCCCGAGGCCCGGCCAGTTGAACGCCGGCAACCGTGCGTCGGCCAGGCGTGGATAGTGCCCGCGCCAGCGGTAGAAAAAGTCGGCCATGATCACCCCGCCAATCGGTGGAATCACCGTGCCGAGCAGAATCAGGTAGGGCACGAGCATGTCGTACATACCGAGCAGGGCGAGCAAGGTGCCGATCACCGCGCCGGCCAAGGTCACGGTCTTGCGCCGTCCGGTGCGCAGCAGGTTGCAACCGGCGACGGCGAAGTTGTAGATGGTGTTGTCCTGGGTGCTCCAGATGTTCAGCAGCAGCATGGCCATCGCGGCCATGGCGAAGCCTTGCAACAGCAGCACTTCAACCACGTCCGGCTGTTGATAGACGATGGCGCCATACGCGCCGATCAACACCATCAAGCCGTTGCCGATGAAGAAACCGATCAGACTGGCCAGCACCGCGACACGCGCCGAGCGCGAGAAACGCGTCCAGTTGGTCGCTTGCGTCGCGCCGCTGACGAAGGTGCCGAACACCAAAGTAATCGCCGTCGACCAGTCCAGCGAACCACTTGGCACGACGCTGAGCAATCCTTCGAAACCGCCAACTTTCACCGTGGCGACCCACATCGACAGCATCAGCAGCAACATCATCGCCGGCACCGCGATGTACGACAGAATCTCCAGTCCGCGATAACCGACGTAAGCCGTGGCACAGAACACCAGACCGAACAGCACCATCAAGCCAAGCACCGTGCCTTGATCCAGATCGAAGTATTTGCCGAGCACCACCGCAGCCGTGGCAGTGCCCCAGGCGTACCAGCCGATTTGAGTGAAACCGAGGATCAGGTCGCTGAGTTTGCTGCCGACTTCGCCGAAGCAAAAACGCCCCATCAACACCGAATTGAGGCCACTCTTGAAGGCGATGTAACCCAGACCTGCGGCGTACAAACCGAGCAACAGGTTGCCGACGATGATCACCGCCATCATCTCGCCAAAGCTGAACGCCACGCCGAGTTTGCCGCCGGCAAACATGGTCGCGGTGAAAAACGTGAAGCCCAGTAACACCATCGCCGTAGAGGCCAGGCCTTTGCGCGCGTGCATCGGGACTTCGCTGAGGGGGTAATCGTTGCCGGGATCGTTCTGCGTCATGGGGCGGTCCTTGCTGGAGAGAGGGAGACGCGGGGGAGGGTTGCAGTGGTCGTGCCATGTTCCGGTTGGCGCGGGTTATGTATAGACGAGTCGCGTGGATTAGCGCGAAATCGGTGCACCTGACTTCACCGAAGCCCAATGTGGGAGCGGGCTTGCTCGCGAAAGCGGTGTGTCAGTCAACGAATGCACTGACTGACAGAATGCCTTCGCGAGCAAGCCCGCTCCCACAGGGATTTGTGGTGGGTCAGAGGAAGCGTAATAGGGCGGCGACGATGGCTTCGGGGGCGTCTTCCTGGACGAGGTGGCCGGCGTTGGGAATGGCGTGGAATTGTGATCCCGGGATCATTTGATGTAACGCTCGGCCACGCTCGATGGGAATCCACTGATCGTCTTCGCCCCAGAGAATCTGTACCGGACAACGGATCGTCGGGTACAAACTTTCGGCATCACGGGTATAGCGCTCATCCATCTGCGCAATCTGCCGATAGAACGCCGCTTGCCCGGGATCGCCGAGCCACGGCTCTACGTAAGGCGCGAGTTCGTCGTCGGGAATCGCCCGGTGAATCGCCCCGCGAATGTAGGTCGGCACGACGGCGCGCTGGATGTAATCGGGCAGACCGCTGAACGCTGCCTCATGCTGGCGCACGTGTTGTACGAACGGCGAGCCCCATGGCGTCAGGGCCACCGGATCGATCAGCGTCAGGCTGCGGTAATCCTTGCCATTGAGCAGATGAGTGCGCAGCGCGGTGGCACCGCCAAAGTCATGGGCGACCACGTCGGGATTTTGGATGTTCCAGTGATCGAGCAACTGCGCCAACAACTGGTTTTGCACACCGAGGGAGACATCGGCGTCAGGTTTCGCGGAGCGTCCATAACCGAGCAAATCGAAGTAATACACGCGGTGCGTGGCAAAGAAGTGCGGCGCGATCCGATGCCACACGTAAGACGAGAAAGGTGTGCCATGCACGAACACCAATGGCGGGCCATCGCCACGTACGGCATGGCGCACTGAGTGACCGTTGAAGTCAAAGACCTGATCCAGCAGCCAGTCTGTCATGGGGCTGTCCTCTTCGCGTGTTCAAGCCAATAGCATAATCAATAATCGGCCAATAGGTTGTGCCGCATCTATTAAGTGTCTTTCTCAAAGTTTCGATTGTTTGTTGCATGTTTCCGTAATGGCTTGTAGTGCGTTGTTTTTGGTTTTTTTGTGGGCATGGCGTAGTTTTGTTCTCGTATTTAATTCCAGATCGAATTTTCAACTTCAGTGTTTGTGAAGTTGGGTGAACGGCTGCGTGTCGCTTTTATTTTCGAAGTTATCGCTAAAAAGGATGTTTAAGAATGGCTTCAGAAAGTTTTGTAATCAGTGAATATCAGGAATGGCAAAAGATCGCTGCCCCTTCGGAGGTTGAGAGCATCTTGAACGCCTTTAAAGGCGCCGAACACTACGAGGCCGCGCTCAGGTATCAGGCGGCGGCACTGTTGCAAGAGACATCGGAGGGCATGCTCCAGACCATCAGCCTGTTCCAGGAAACGTTGCTGGCGTTGCAGAGTCAGGAGGAAGTTGCGGGGCTGTCTGATCTTGTGCGTACAGTGGAAAGTTATCGTCAACGTCTGCAAAACACCGTCTTGCTCACTGCCCAGGAGGTGCCGAAACACCTGCATTTTGTCTGGGTGGGCGGCGCAATGTTTGGCGTCAATCAGCGCGACTATTTCAACATCTGGAAAGCCCGGGCCCCGGCAGACTTTACTTTCAGTCTCTGGTACGACCCCGAGGCGTTGATGGCGTTTGATGTCAATCGCACCCTGGTGCAAGCCGCCAAGGCAGACGCCATGCTTTCAGGGGGCGATCAGCCGATTTCCAGTTTTGCCTTGAGTCAGTTGTACGAAGCGCGGTTGGCGGTCTTGCGGCGACAGGCCTTCGATTTCATCCAGCAGGCACAAGTACGCGGGCTGAGCCCCGATGAAGCGCGCATCGAATTTCTGGTCGAAGCATTTGCTCAGGACAAGTCGCAACTGCGGGCGGCGCGAGAGCGCTACTTGCAAAGTCACTTGGACATGGCCGACGAACGTGTGCAGGTACGCAATGCCCGGCAGGCGTTCAGGGAACACTTTCTGTGGTCTGCCTATGACCGTGAAATATCCTTGCGTGGCAACTTTGCGGCGGCTTCCGATGTGGTGCGGCTGCAAGCTGTGCATGGGGAGGGGGGTGTTTACAGTGACCTTGATTACTTGCCGCCGCTGGTCGGAGAAATGGCGGGGGTCTCTGTTGCGAAGTTGGCCAAGGAAGCACGAACCGGTGTCTTGCAACTGTTACTTAACCATAACGACCGGCTGATGCCGGGGCGAGATGAAAGTCGCTATGTGGACTACATAAAATATATACCGGCCGAGCATCTGGAGGCGTTGCAGTTATTTGCAAAAAGTTCGCCAAGCCTTGATCAGGTTTTTTTGCCGGTGACAGGGCAAGCGACCTCCTTGGACATGTTTGGTATGGGCTCGCCCTTCGATGTTGATAATAAAAAACCGCATTTGATGAATGCCTATATTGCTGCGCATCCGCAAGCGCAAATGACCCACGCGACGATGAAGCTGATTCGCTATTACTACGATGTCATTGAAGCAGTGGAACGCGAACTGGACGAAGGTGGCATGAAGTGGGGAGATGACCAAGTATTGGCTATTACTCAGAAGAAGATACGTGAAGTTGAATTTCCCTTTACTGGCGGCGAGGCGCAAAGCCGTATCTGGCACAGTCATGAGGCAGGCATCATCGGTGCCATCGTTGATTACCATCGTGACGGTGTGGTGCCAGGCGCGGGCGGAACAATCAAGTTGACCGGGCCTGGGGTCTTGAATGCAGGAGCGGGTTTTTACGCCGCTGAGCAATACACCGTCGTTGGGGCCTCGAAAGCCGAAGCGATGCAATATCTGCCCAAGGGCTACAACGCAGCAACCGAGGAGGATTCGATCAGCGGATGGCTGGAGCGCGAGGATCCCGGTTCTTCTTTTGTGGCGAACGAACAACAAGCCTGGCGCGACGGCAAATTCAAGGCACGCTACACCGCCAATCTGCAGGAGCTGCTCAATCCGGCGAATACCCTGACCTTCAAGCGTGGCTGGCCGGTGGTTGAGGGCAAACCGGTAATGATCACCGCTATCGTGCAACGGCTGATCAATGAGCTGGGCGAACCCTTTATTCGCGCCATGAGCGACAAGCTCAGTGGCGATGTGGTGTTTGCGGGCAACGCCAGCCTGAGTTTCGATGAGCGTCGTCAAATACGAAGCCAACGGATCGACGACATCCCGGCGTCCGTCGGCGCACAGCACCCGGAAAATCTCAATGAACTGCTGGTGCATCTCGGGCGTGGTTCGCTACCCCTTGAGCAACTGAGCCCGTTGCATCGCGTGGTACTCGGCGGGCTGTTTGCTGCTGAAAGTCTTGATAGCGCAGGGTTTGAACCCGCGTGGCAAGCCGCGCAAGCACTCGCCAGACACAGCGCTGATAGCGGGTTATTCGCGCGTTTTGCTGCCATCGAGAAAACCTTGTCTGAACGTCAGGCCCCGGCCTTCGTAGCGGCGCTGGCGCGTAACGTCAAACGGGGCGAGCAGTCGGCCCGTGAACTCAAGGTACTGGCGCTGTCGCGGTCGTTGACGCTAAGTCATTGGGGCCAATCCATTGCGCAAATCAATGCCACCGCGCAGTGGGAATATCGCACCCGGATCCTCAAGCAGGCAGCGCTCGTGCGCGAGCAGTTTTTCAAGGCGGGCGCGGTCTCTGCGCGGCAAATGCCCCAGGCCTTTCTGGTGCACGCGGCGGGTGATCCCGGCCGCCGTTGTTATCCGCTGGCGTTGCTGATGGCGGCGGCATTCAGCCGTGGTGAGAGCGCCGAACGCGCGCTGATCGGCAGGGTCGCCAACGCCAGTCTGGCGCCAGCGGACGCTGACTCCCGGGCGTTACTGTTGTCGCTCGATGAGCTGCGTGAGGTGCGCATGAGCCACGTCGGCACGTCACTGGGTAGTCACGATTTGCAGGGAGTGATGGCGGCGCTGGAGGCGAAAGCGGCGTCCAGTGTGCTGCTGCTCGACACCGGCAATCATGTGTTGCTGGCGGCCCGAGTGGTGAACGCTGACAGCACGGCCTATCGCTTCTTTGAGCCGAATTTCGCGGTGTATGGTTTCGAGCATGGATCGGCGATGCAACAAGGCATCAAAGAACACCTGCTTCGCGATGGTGGTGAGTTGGCAAGGTTGTATGGTTTGGCGGATGCCGGCGATCTGCGCTTCAACGTGGTTGAGCTGAACACTGCCGCCATTGCCGAGACCGTGTTGCCCTCGAGTCTGCAGGTTGGCAGCTTGCTGGAGAACACTGCGCTCCCGGGGGTTGAGTCGATCAGTGTGTGGGAGAAGCAATCAGCGCTGAGGGCACGCTCGCTGTCGGAAAATGCCCGACTGGGCGAAAGCCTCGCGCAAGTGGATGCACGCTATCTGACGCAAGAGTTCGATCTGGCGACGCGCCAATTGCGCAACGAACATGGGCTGCGCAGCGAATACATGCCGCTTTTGGAAAGCGTGAAAAGCAGCGCCGACGGGCGCTTTTCGCTCACCATGATCGACGCGCGACATCCGGCCAACAGCGTCCACATCAACACCGCCGATGCGCGCTTCTTGAAAGTAAAGAAAGGCGTTCAGCAGTTGGTCGATGCGGTCTCCGGCAATACTGGCGGCCCTGGCGCGGAGGAGGGTGGCAGTCGGCTGAGTTTCGCTTTTGCCATCCAGACCCTGGTGACGCAAATGCGCGACCGCGAACGTCAGCTCGATGCCGGTTCGCTGCCAACGCTGTCCATCGCCCTGCAGGTTCAGGTCTATGTGAGCTATGCGCAACTGGCCTACGGCGTGGTGACAGACACGGTGCAGATGATCAATCTGGTGCGTCAGGTGGCACTCAGCGAACAGGCGTTTATCAAGCAGCAAACCTCGGTGTCGGGTCGGCTGTTGGGGCGTGTTTCGGCGGGTATCGGTATCGGTTTTTCACTGATCAATATCGGCTTCGACATCCATGGCCTGACGGTGGCAAGCAATGATGAAGAACGTTCGCGGCTGACCACGCAACTGGCGTTCAATCTGGCAGCGCTGGGCCTTGATGTGACCGCGTTGGCCGTGGGCGGAACCGTGGGTGCGGCAGCTTCGTTTTTGGCGGTGCCGCTGTTGGGGCTGGGCATCGGTTTCACGGCCATCGCCAGCAACCTTGGACAAATCAGTGACAAGGCGCGAAACGTCGGCAGACATCTGTTGATGATTCACGATGCCTACGGGCTTGAAGGGGTAGAACGTAAGGACGGTGTGCTGAAGTTCGCCGTGGAAGCGGTGATCACCGAACTTGATCTGCAGGCACGTCTGGTCAGGTTCGATAGCCAGCGGTTTTTCCCGTTGGAGCCGCACACCTTGGGTTTGCCTGGCTACAACTCGTCCCCTGAGCATCTGCATCGGGCCATCAATATTCGCGAGGCGATGTCTCGCGCAGGCACGCTCAAATTCGGCAAGACGGATGATCGGGGTATAGAAATCGTCGTTCTGCCCTGTACGCCCCAGTGTTACTACGGGTATGAGTACCAGTTGGGTTCTTCGGGATTCAAGCCGGACGATGATCTTTACCCGCGCGTAAAGGCTTTGCATGAGGCTTACGATGGCGACCTCGAAGGCTATTTCGAAAGCTCTTCAATGACCCTGTATCCGAACATTCTGGACAGTTGGAAAAAACGCCTGGAATTTGCCAGTGACAATGACGAGCAGCGCTTCCAGTTTTTCTCCACCGCACCGTTTGCACACATTCTTTACAAGCTCCTGCCCGTCAACAAACCGACGACCATCACTGTGACGCTGGATGATCAGGCGCGTTACCTGGTCGTCCCTGAATTGCCGAAGGCATGGCACAACCTGCTGAGTTATGAGATCACCGGTCAATCCGGGCTTTATCAACTGACACTGACGCCCGGTGTCATCACGGTTCGATTGAGCAAACCCGGCGGCTTGCATGAAGTCAATTGGTTGATCAGAGCCCCCTGGGCGAGCGAGAAACAGGTCGGTTTTGGCGGTGGGGATCTGATCGTCGGCGGCGTACGGGTCGCCGGCTTCAACGGTTTTCTGCTGCTCAGGGATGGCGAGCTGTTTCAGTTTGATCGCGAGAAAGACACGTGGATGTTGGTGTCGATCACGCTGAGCAAAAGTACCCCCGAGTTCCCAGATGCCAAGCCTGCTGACATGCCCACGGTGTTGGCGCGCCTGCGCACGCTGGCCAAAGCCAATCGACTGGCTGGCCGCTATGTACCCCTGTATCACTTCATCGTGCCGTTCAATCACGACGCCGATGTGCAATACACCACCGCTTACTACGACGTGGCACTGGATCGAGTGCTGTATGTGCGCGACATGCCGGCCGCATTACGCGAAGGAATGGCATTGGGCGGCGTTTCCGGGCAACAGGCGTGGTTCTACCACCCGGATTACGCGACGGTATGGCACGTCGATGCCGCCATGGGCCGCGTCAATCATGCTTATCGCCTGCTGAGTCCGCGCGAAGGCTCGAAGATCATTGGCTGTGAGCAAACCGCTGACGGCAAGCTGCGTGTTCTTCAGGAAATGATCCACGATGAAGACGCGCGCTGCACGCTGGAGTACTTGATCGCCGACAACACCGTCACCTTCGTCCACATCAGCGCTGACTACGCATTCAGGAGCGATACTGCGTGGTTAGGCGGGACGTGGGCGGAGCGGCTCAGTCGGTTGAGGGAGTCTGACCAGCAGTCCGCAGCGTTGGCCGGGGTCGAGGTGCCGCTGAGCATTTGGACATCCGCTCCATTCGTGGGCGTGCGTGGATCCTTGTTGGGCGATCCCGTGATGTCGGGCTGGATACGTCTGAGTGATGACCGTTTTTACGCCAATGACGGTGCGGATGATAAGGCGCCGGTGCAAAAAATCATGCTGATGTGGGATCAGTCGGACAATGAGTCAATGCTTTTTTACGACGTGGCGAAAAGCGCGCTGATACGTGGTTTTTCCAATCCCGCAGGTCCGGATAGCGCGCTTGATCAAACCTTGATAAGCGATGTGGCTGAAGTGACGCAATCGCATGGTCGCTACATCTTGACCAGGGCCGATGGGCAGATGTTCGAGATCGATAAGGACGCTGCGCCGACGTTCATCGGTGTCGGCAAGCGTTGGCTCGACCATCACCCCGACTGGATTTCCGCGCTGCCTGCGCTGGTCATTGAGCACGGCAAACGACCTTTCCCGGTGATTGGCCTGTCGCAGTTCAGCGAACATACCCTGCTGGCCGCGTGGTGTGTCGACGGCAAGCTGTGTGTGAGTCAGGTCAATCCTGGCAAAGAACTGGCGTTGCTCAGTCTGACCCCGGATGGCCAGGCCGTATGGTTTTTCGATACCGAAGCCGGTCAGCTCTATCGTCAGGAATTCAGCAGCGCCGAAACGCTTCGCCAGGCATTTGCCGGGGGTTCGCGGCTGCTGCATCCGGAGCGGTTACCACCGGCGCAAAAAGTCTGGGCCGAGTGGTGTTTTGCCGACGTCGTCAGCGAAGGACAGCGGTTGCGCGGCCGCACCCGCGAAGGCGTCAATCTTGAACTGGTGGATGAGCAGCCAGCGCGGATAGTCAGCGTGGAAAATGCATGGGCTCGTGCCGATCAGAGCGGCTTGTCACTTCAGGCGCGTCTGCACAATTTGCTGGCGGGACACGCCCACGCACCGGTGCTCGCGGTTGAGCACAGTGGCGATCAGTATGCTTACTACCTGGTGGAGCAAGAGCAACTGTTTGTCCTCAAGGGGCGTCCCGACGGTCAGTGGGCGCAGTTCCTGGGGGTGAAAAACGTGTGGCAAACGCTGTTGTTCGATGTGCTGGACAAAGTGTTTTACCGCCGCGATTCGGATAACCGTTTCAATCTTGCGGCCAGTCACGCGGCGCGGGACGGTGAGGTGCTCACGCTGGAAAGCACAATCGATGTCGACGACTTGCAACCGTTGTTGCTTGATGGGGTCGAGACGTTGGTTCTGGCATTCGGTTTGAATGCGCAGACGTTCCGGGTATCGGACGAGGCCTGGCGACGGCTGGACTGTATTGTTATCGATCGCCGGCATGTCTCCGAAGACGCTGCGCCGGGCGAGCATACGCTGCTACTGGAACGGTTCGGCAGCGCGCACTGGCTGGTGTCGGAGGCGCGGGGCAGCCTGTTGCTGGTCGATCCGGACACTGCGCAAACGTTGATTATCCGCGACGTCGAGCCACAGGATGGACAATTGCGGGTGCCGATCTACCTGAGCGTCGCCATTGAGGGGCGCGATCACCGGCTGAATGTCGAGCAACTGCTGAGGACTTTGCAGCAAGTGCAGAGAGCGGGGGAGGTGATCGAGTTGAAGACGCTGATCGACTCACTCAGCGACTAAGTCCGCTGAGCGAATAAAAAGGGTCGTGAGCAGTAATGCTCACGACCCTTTTTTACGTTTATTCGACGCGATAGATGCAGCCGCTGGTGCACGTCTCGTGAATACGGATTGCGCTGAGTTCTGGCAGCAACGGCTTCATTTCATTCCAGATGAATTTGGCCAGTACTTCGCTGGTCGGGTTTTCCAGGCCAGGAATGTCATTCAGGTAGTTGTGATCCAGACGCTCGTACAACGGCTTGAAGATCGCTTTGATTTCCGAGAAATCACGGATCCAGCCAGTGTGCGGATCGAGGTCGCCGCTCAGGTGAAGCGCCACTTTGAACGAGTGACCGTGCAGACGTCCGCACTTGTGGCCGTCCGGGACGTGCGGCAGGCGGTGGGCGGATTCGAAGGTAAACTCTTTGAAGATTTCCACGGTATTTTTGGCTCTGTTCAGATGGCGTTCGCCGCAGCGATTCGGGCAGGCGGCGAGTTTACCAGCTTGTGTTTGGCCGTGCTGACTAAAGGGTCAGCAAGCGCTCGGCGAGGCGACCGTTGGCAGTCAGTTCGAGGAACTCATCGCCCAGACGGCGGCTCTCGTCCATCGCCGCGTGCCAGTATTTCTGCCGGCTCGGTGCGTCACCCATGAAGCGTTTGAAGTCGTTACGATCGGGCAGTTTGCCGTAGGGCAGACGCGCCAGATATTCCTTCGACGGCGCGAGCAGCAGCACGTCCTGCAAGCGCTGCACCGAGGCTTTGCGCCACGGCAGGGTCTTGTCGAACCAGCCCGGAATCACCCGGTCGGTGAAGTGCGGATAAAGCACGATGCCGTCACCGCTATAGGGCAGGTCGAGGTGATAGTCGAGCAGACCGCCGTCGCGGAAGGTGCCAGCCCCGGCGCCCGGCAGGTCGCGCACGCCTTCCATGACCATCGGGATCGACCCCGAGGCCAGCAGCGCCTGACGTAAGTTACCGGCATTCAGGGCGACGAAGCGCGACGGGAAATCGTCGAGCGCATTCACCGGCGGGGCGAGGCGCGGATCGTGGATGATCAGCCGTTCGAAGTGCCGCGACAGTCGCGCACGACCGCGCAGGTTGTCGGCGATCACCGAACCCAGCGCCAGACCGAGGCGACCGCGATGGTCATCAGCGAGACGGCCCTGGCTTTTCACCACCATGATGTTCAAGCGGTAATGCGCGTTGTCGAGGATGCTCGCGTCGCGGCCATCAAGCAGGTCATTGAGCATGCGCTGCGAGCTCTGACTGATCTCGGCCATGGTCACGCCTTTGTTGAAATTCTGCTCGGCGTAGAGCTCGCCGAGGCGGCGGATGCCTGCGGCGGCGTCCGGCAGGCAAGCGCTGGCGAAGCGCCAGGAACCGACCGAGGCGCCAATCAGCGAACGCTCACGCGGCGCACTCGGCAGCCATTCACCGAACAGCGCCAGATCCAGCCCCTGAATCCCCAACGCCTTCGGCCCACCGGCCGCACCGGGCAGGGTGCCGACGTCAGCGGCGTTCAGACCCTGCGCGCGAATCCGCGCCATGGCCCGTGGGCCGGCCTTGAGGGTGAGGGCGGGGAACTTGATGTGGATGGCGGTCATACCGGTCTCGATCGTTAGCAAGCGAACAATTATAAGCACATGTTACAGAATCCTGTAGGAGCTGCCGAAGGCTGCGATCTTTTGATCCTGTCTTTTAAAAACAAGATCAACAGATCGCAGCCTGCGGCAGCTCCTACAGGAAATTTTTGGGCATGAGGAATGATGGCAATTCAGTTTCAGTTAAGTTCATCTGGTTAAGGTGCCGACCGTGAGCAATACATAAAAAATACGGAGACACCCTTTTGAAAACCCTGACTGCCCTGTCCATTTGCGCGATCATCGGCTTCACTGCCAGCATCGCCCACGCCCGCGATCTGGGCCCGGATGAAGCCCTGCGCCTGCGCGACGCTGGTACTATCGTTTCCTTCGAGAAGCTCAACGCAACCGCGCTGGCCAAACATCCGGGCTCGACGATCACCGAAACCGAGCTGGAAGAAGAGTACGGCAAGTACATCTACCAGGTCGAAATGCGTGATCCGCAGGGTCTCGATTGGGATCTGGAATTAGACGCGGTGACCGGGCAGGTTCTCAAGGATCATCAGGATACGTAATGAAGCTTAATGTTCGCGCCACCAGCCGCACGGCGCTGGCGCTGGTAGTTTTTTGCTCGGCGGCGATGGCCCGCGACCTCGATCAGGACGAAGCGCTGAACCTGCGTCGCCAGGGCGTCATCCTGCCGCTGGAGCAAGTGCTGCAGCAGGCAATGGATCGTTATCCGGGCGCCAAACTGCTGGAAGTCGAGCTGGAAGAGAAACACGACGTCTACATTTATGAGGTCGAGTTGCTTACCGTCGAGGGTGTCGCCCGTGAGCTGCACCTTAAGGCCGAAACCGGTGAATTAGTGAAAGACAAGGAAGATTGATCGATGCGTTTGCTTTTGGTGGAAGACCACGTACCGCTGGCCGACGAATTGCTCGCCGGTCTGCAACGCCAAGGCTACGCAGTCGATTGGCTGGCGGACGGCCGTGATGCGCTGTATCAGGGCAGCAGCGAGCCGTACGACCTGATCATCCTCGACCTCGGTCTGCCCGGTGTGCCGGGGCTTGAGGTGCTGGCGCAGTGGCGCGCGGGCGGTCTGGCGATTCCGGTGCTGATCCTCACCGCGCGTGATTCCTGGGCCGAACGCATTGAAGGCCTGAAGGCCGGCGCCGACGATTACCTGACCAAACCGTTTCACCCCGAAGAGCTGTTTCTGCGCATACAGTCGCTGCTGCGCCGCTCCAAGGGCCAGTCCAATCAGGCGACGTTGCAAGCCGCCGGCCTGCATCTGGACGAGGGCCGTCAGTGCGTGGTGCGCGACGGCACCGACATTCAACTGACCGCCGCCGAGTTTCGTCTGCTGCGCTATTTCATGCTGCACCCCGAGCAAATCCTTTCCAAAAGCCACCTCGCCGAACACCTCTACGACGGTGAAACCGAGCGCGATTCCAACGTCCTCGAAGTCCACGTCAATCACCTGCGCCGCAAGCTCGGCAAAAGCGTGATCGAAACCCGTCGCGGCCAGGGTTACCTGTTCGGCGGGCAGGCTTCATGAGGTCAATCCAGCGCCGCTTGAGCCTGGGTTTGATCAGCGTGATGGTGATCGTCGGTCTGGTGCTGGCGCAAACCAGTTTGTGGTTGTTCGAAGTGGGTTTGCAGCGCTACCTCGAAGCCGGCCTGCGCGACGACAGTGAAACTCTGCTGGTGGCGCTGGTGCGCGGCCCCATGGGGTTGCAGCTGGATGAGCGGCACTTGTCGCCGGCGTATCAGCGACCGTTTTCCGGGCATTACTTCCGCATCGATTTTGCCGACAGCCACTGGCGTTCGCGCTCGCTGTGGGATCAGGATCTGCCGCTGCTGGATCAGCCCGGTCTGCACAGCAACTTGCAACTGGGCCCGGACGGTCAACGCTTGTTGGTGCTGCGTTCGGACTATCGGCGTCTGGGTCAATCGATTTCGATCAGCGTTGCGCAGGATTACACGCCGGTCAGCGACAGCTTTCAGCGCATGCGCCAGATTGGCCTCGGTCTGGGGTTGGCGGCGTTGCTGCTGATTCTGTTTTTGCAGCGACTCACGGTGCGCCGCGCACTGAAGCCGCTGGAAAAGGCTCGCGAGCAGATCGCGCAATTGCAGCAGGGCCAGCGTTCACAACTGGATGATCAAGTGCCGGTGGAACTGGAACCGCTGGTGGCGCAGATCAACCATTTGCTTGCGCACACCGAGGACAGTCTCAAGCGTTCGCGTAATGCGCTGGGCAATCTCGGGCATGCGTTGAAAACGCCGTTGGCGGTGCTGTTGAGCCTGGCGTCGAGCGAGAAACTCGATGCCCATCCCGAGCTGCGCAAGATTCTTCTCGAACAACTGGAACAGGTGCAGCAACGGCTCAACCGTGAACTGAATCGTGCACGATTGTCTGGCGATGCGTTGCCGGGTGCGTTGTTTGATTGCGATGCCGAACTGCCGGGGTTGCTGGCGACGCTGAACATGATTCATGGCGAGCATCTGGCGTTGAGTTATGTCGCGCCGACGGGATTGCAGTTGCCGTGGGATCGTGAGGATTTGCTGGAGCTGCTGGGCAATCTGCTCGACAACGCCTGCAAGTGGGCGGATGCCGAGGTGCGTTTGAGCGTGGTCGAAACGGCTGAGGGATTTGCCCTGAGCGTGGAAGATGACGGGCCGGGGATCCCAGAAGAACAGCGCGCGCAGGTGTTCAGTCGGGGGACGCGGCTGGATGAGCAGACGCATGGGCATGGGTTGGGACTGGGGATTGTGCGCGATATTGTTGATACGTGGGGCGGGACGCTGATGTTGATGGAAAGCGAGTGGGGCGGGCTGAAAGTGTTGATTGAACTGCCTCGGCGGTGAGGCTTTCAGAAGCCCCTCACCCTAACCCTCTCCCGGAGGGAGAGGGGACTGACCGAGTTGGATGGCCGAGATACGCCGACTTGGGATATCGAGTTGAACTCAGGTTTTGAAAAGCACATAGATCGGCTCCCTTTCCCCTCTACCCCTTGGGGGAGAGGGCTGGGGTGAGGGGGAAAGGATTTACCTGACACCCCCAAAATTCCGGGTCACACCCGAAACTGATCCATCAAACTCTGTTGCTGATTCGCCAGGCTGTTCAGCGACTGACTCACTCGCGCCGACTCATTCGCCTGGCCCGACAACGACTCCGTCACATCGCGAATCGTCGCCACGTTGTTGTTGATCTCTTCCGCCACAGCGCTCTGTTCTTCAGCGGCGCTGGCGATTTGCAGGTTCATGTCGCTGATCACCGTCACCGCGTCGCCGATCTGGCGCAGCGCAGTCACCGCTTGGCCAACCTGTTCAACACTGCCCTGCGCCTGACGATGGCTGTTGCCCATCGAACCGACCACTTCCTGCGTCCCGGTCTGCAGTTGTTCAATCACCTGACGGGTTTCTTCCACCGACTCCTGTGTGCGGCGTGCGAGGTTGCGCACTTCATCGGCGACCACGGCAAAACCACGTCCGGCTTCACCGGCACGCGCCGCTTCAATCGCGGCGTTGAGGGCCAGCAGGTTGGTCTGCTCGGCGATGGCGCGGATGGTTTCCAGCACGGCGCCGATTTTCTCGCTGTTCGCGGCAAGGCCCTCGACCTGCACCATCGCCGCGCTCATGTCGGCGGCGAGGGTGTCGATGCTCGCGGTGGTGCGGTCGATCACGGTGAGGCCCTGACGGGTGGCGCGGTCAGCGTCCTTGGCGGCTTCGGCGGCTTGCGCAGCACTGCGCGCGACGTCTTGTGCGGTGGCGCTCATTTCGTGGGACGCGGTGGCGACCTGATCGACCTGACGGTATTGCTGCTCCATGCCGGCGCTGGTTTGCGTGGCGATGGCCGAGGACTGATCGGCCGTGTCGCGAGCGTCCTGCACCGAGCGTTTGACGTCGGCAATGATCGGCTGCAGCTTGTCGAGGAAGCGGTTGAACCAACCGGCCAATTGACCGAGTTCGTCCTTCTTGTCGTAGGCCAGACGGCGGGTCAGATCGCCTTCACCGCTGGCGATGTCCTCGAGCATGTGCGCCACACCGAGGATCGGTTTGGTCACGCTGCGCGCCATCAGCCACACCAGCAGCAGGCCGATCAGCGCGGCGAGCACGCCGAGACTCAGCTCAATCAACGTGCCTGAGGTGTTGCTCGCGTCCAGTTGTTGCTTGAGCGCTTCGGCGCGGCTGACCAGAACTTTTTCCGGCACATCAAGCAGCACGCCCCACGACGGGCCACCGGGAATCGGTTGGAATGGCGAGAGCACTTTCAACTGGCCGTTGCTGTGCAGGCTGGTGACGTTGCTGTTCGAGGCCAACAGACGCAGCAGCTCAGTTCCGCTGGTTTTGTCCACCGCATCCAGACGCTGGCTGAGTTTGCCGGCATCCGGGCTGTAACCGGCGAGCAGGCCGGCGGGGCTGATGATGCTCACGGCGGTCTGGCCGTCATAGAGCTTCTTGCTCGCGATCTGGCTGGTCGCTTGCAGGCTGTTGAGGTTGATGTCGACCGACAGGGAGGCGATGACTTTGCCGTCGACTGTCAGCGGGAACACGATGCTGGTCATCAGCACGTTGTGGCCGTCGATCACGTAGAAGTACGGTTCGATCACGCAAGGTTTCAGCGTGGTGCGCGGGCAGGTGAACCAGGCGTTCGCCGCTTGGCCGGAGGGGCCGGTGCTGGTGTCGGCCATGTCGCTTTCCGGCAGCGCCATCGAGGTCACCTTGCCAGGCGTTGGTTGCGACCAGTACAGGGCGAAGCGGCCCTTGTCGTTGCTGCCCAGTTCGGCCTGGTTGGCGAATAGTTCGTCCTTGCCGTCCAGTGCATTGGCTTCGAACACCAGCGACAGACCCAGCAGATCCGGGTTGGCTTGTAGCGCGGATTTGACCTGACGGGTCATGTCTTCGCGCAAGTCGAAGGCGTCGAGGAAGCGTTTTTCGGCCTGTTCACGCAAGAACAACACCTGACGCGAGAACCCGTGGCCGTATTGATAGGCGTCCATGAATTGTTGGCGAATGCCCGCCGATTGCACTTCGCCCTGGGACTCGATGCGCGCCTGCGCCGACTCGGTGAGCATTTCCATGCTCGAAGCTTTCACCAGTGCGGAACTGTGCTCCATGCGATACAGCGAAAGACCCACCAACAGGGTCACGATACCGGCCAGGCACAGGCCGGCGAGCAGGGTGATTTTCCATTGGATGGAAAGTTGTCTGAGCGACATGGAGACGTCCTTATTCGATAAATATCTGCGACTTTGCACTGTAACGGCCGCAAATCGGCTTTCTTTATCCCTGAAACACAATATGACTAATTGCCACAGGCCATGGCTGAAACACCTTTTTGGGGCAAACACAAAACCTGTGGTGAGGGGATTTATCCCCGTTCGGCTGCGAAGCAGTCGCAAAACCTGCAAATGCGCTGTGTCTGTAAGAATGCAGGGGGCGGCTTCGCCACCCATCGGGGATAAATCCCCTCACCACAAAGTTGTGCCTGGCCCCGGATATTGATCGTTCCCACGCTCCGCGTGGGAATGCAGCCCGGGACGCTCCGCGTCCCAAAGCGGACGCAGAGCGTCCATTGATGCGTTCCCACGCAGAGCGTGGGGACGATCAGAGGGTTGTGAGTAGCCTTCGATGTTTTGACACCGCCGCCACTCTGCGGCACAGTGCGCGCCCTTCTAATAAGACCCTCTTTGCAAATCCGCCGGTTTAGCGTTGGCGGACTCATTCTGTCTGGCGGTCGATTGTCCACCGCAGTGTTTTTTGAGGTAGTGAAATGAATGCAGTCATAGCGGCGGTCGGCGTCATGCTGATTCTCAGCCTGTCGCGCGTGCACGTGGTGATCGCTTTGATCGTCGGCGCGCTGGTCGGCGGCCTGACCGGTGGTTTGGGTATCGACGCCACGCTCAAGGCGTTCAACAGCGGCTTGGGCGGCGGCGCGACCGTGGCGTTGTCCTACGCATTGCTCGGCGCTTTCGCCGTGGCGATTGCCAAGTCGGGCCTGGCCCACGCGCTGGCCGACAAGGCACTGGCGATGGTTGATCGCCAACATGCGACTGGCGGGGGCAGCGTCAAATGGCTGCTGATCGGCCTGTTGTGGGTGGTTGCGATTGCCTCGCAGAACATTCTGCCGATCCACATCGCGTTTATTCCGCTGCTGGTGCCACCGCTTTTATATGTACTGACCAAGCTGCAACTCGACCGCCGCTTGATCGCCTGCGTCATGACCTTTGGTCTGATCACCCCGTACATGTTCCTGCCTGTCGGTTTCGGCAACATCTTCCTCAATGAAATCCTGCTGGCCAACGTCGCGCGCAGCGGCGTCGACATCAGCGGCATCAATGTCACCCACGCCATGGGCATTCCGGCGTTGGGCATGGTCTTCGGTCTGGCGATGGCGTTTTTCAGCTACCGCAAGAAGCGCGTGTATGACCTGAAGAAAATCGAGCAAGTCGAGCAAGTGGCGGTGCAGTACAACCCGCTGAGCCTGATGATTGCCGGCGTGGCGATTGCCGCAGCGTTCATCGTGCAACTGCTGTTGGACTCGATGATTATCGGTGCGCTGGTTGGCTTCCTGATCTTCTCGGTGTCGGGCATTGTGAAGTGGCGCGAGACCGACGACCTGTTCACCGAAGGCATGAAGATGATGGCGATGATCGGCTTCATCATGATCGCCGCGTCCGGCTTTGCCGAAGTGATGAAGGCCACCGGCGAAGTGCAGACGCTGGTCGAGTCGTCGGCGTCGTGGATCAACCACAGCAAAGGCGTTGGCGCGCTGCTGATGTTGCTGGTGGGCTTGCTGGTGACCATGGGCATCGGTTCGTCGTTTTCTACCGTGCCGATTCTGGCGGCGATTTTTGTGCCGCTGTGCGTGCAACTGGGCTTCAGCCCGCTGGCGATCGTGTGCATTGTCGGCACGGCGGGCGCATTGGGCGATGCTGGTTCGCCGGCGTCGGATTCGACCTTGGGCCCGACCTCCGGTTTGAACATCGACGGCCAGCATCACCACATCTGGGACACGGTGGTGCCGACGTTCCTGCACTACAACCTGCCGCTGCTGGCGTTCGGCTGGGTGGCCGCGATGGTTCTCTAAGCACCATAAATCCCAACTGTGGGAGCGGGCTTGCTCGCGAAGGCGTCCTGTCAGTCACCGTCATTGTTAACTGACACAGCGCATTCGCGAGCAAGCCCGCCCCACAGGGGGAATGGGGTGAGCCTCACGATTCAACTTTTGCTTTTGCGTGCCGTTAAAGCCTTTAACCACGCCAATAAAACCAAAAGAGTGAGCCCCCCAATGCGCCTGAGCCTCAAGGCCAAAGTCCTGTCCCTCGCCGTCCTGCCGGTGTTGCTCTTTGCGCTGGTCATCAGCCTGACCACGCTGTTCATCCTTCAGCAACAGGCGCACAACGAGGTCGAGCAGACCCGCGAGCGCTTGCTCGGCGACGCCAAAGCCACTCTGCAAAGTTACGTCGCCGTGGCCATGACCACGATCAAACCGCTGTACGACGCTGCCGCCCCCGGCGATGACGCGGCGCGCGCGCAGGCGATCAAACTGCTCTCGGGCATTCGCTACGGCAAGGACGGCTACTTCTTCGGGTACGACTCCGAGACCGTGCGCCTGTTCAAGGCCAACGATCCGGAAGGCGTGGGCAAAAGCTTCAAGGACAACCGCGACCCGAACGGCGTTTACGTCAACCAGGGCCTGGTGAAAGTGGCGAAGGACGGCACGCACTATCTGCAATACAGCTCGCCGCTGCCAGGCAACGCGCAAGTGCTGGTGCCGAAACTCGGGTACACCGAATACCTGGCGAAGTGGGACATGGCGGTCGGTACCTCGGTCAACCTCGACGGCATCGAAGCGCAAGTGGCGCTGGTGCAAACGCAAGTGCAGGAACGCATGCAAGGCGTGGTGCTGAGCATCGTCGGCGTTGCGGTGGTGGTGCTGTTGGTGATCGCGGCGGCGGGCATGTTGCTGGCCAATACCATTTTGCGTCCGCTGACGCTGATGAAGGCGAATCTCGATGACATCGCGGCGGGCGAGGGCGATCTGACCCGTCGTCTGAACATCACCAGTCAGGACGAACTCGGCGAACTGGCCGGCTCGTTCAACCGCTTCGTCGACAAGATTCACGGACTGGTGCGGCAGATCACCGAGATGACCACGCAACTCACCGGGCTGGTGACGCAAGTCTCGGATCAGGCGCAGCGCTCGGATCAGGCGATGGAGCGCCAGCGTCACGAGACCGATCAGGTGGCAACGGCGATCAACGAAATGTCCGCCGCCGCGCAGGAAGTGGCGAAGAGCGCGCAGAACGCCGCCGTCGCTGCCCAGCAGACTGACGAAGAAGGCCAGAGCGCCAAACGCGTGGTGGCGGGCAGCATCAAACAGATTCATGCGTTGGTCGATGACATCCGCAGCAGCGGCGTGTCGCTGGACAGCTTGCAGCAGGACGTGAGCTCGATTGTCGGCGTGCTCGGGGTGATTCGTTCGATTGCCGAGCAGACCAACCTGCTCGCACTGAACGCGGCGATCGAAGCGGCGCGGGCTGGCGAGGCCGGGCGTGGGTTTGCGGTGGTGGCGGATGAAGTGCGCGCGCTGGCCAGTCGCACGCAAATCAGCACCCAGGAAATTCAGGGGATGATTGATCGCCTGCAGGCGGGGACGCAGTCGGCGGTGGAAGCGATGCGCCGATCCAGTGAAGCGGGCGACGGTACGTCGGCGCAGGCCAATCAGGCCGGGGCTTCGCTGGACACGATGGCGTCGTTGATTGCGACGATCAACTCGATGAACGCGCAGATTGCCAGCGCGGCGGAAGAGCAGACGGCGGTGGCGGAAGAGATCAATCGCAGCGTGCATCAGATTGCGGTAGCGGTGGACAGCGTGGCGGATGAGACGCAATTGGGGGCGCAGACTTCGCGTAGTTTGGCGGATCTTGGTCAGCGGCTTGGCAAGCTCGTTGGCCAGTTTCGTATCTGACGTTTTACGCAGCCCACTGTAGGAGCTGCCGAAGGCTGCGATCTTTTGATTGTGTTTTTAAAAGACAAGATCAAAAGATCGCAGCCTTCGGCAGCTCCTACAGGGGTTACGGTCTGTCCCAATAAGGCACTTCGCCGAAGCACTCGATGAAGAAGTCGATAACGGTGCGCACCTTCACCGACAAGCGCCGACTCCCCGGCCACAGCACCGCAATCTGCTGCGGCTCCAGACTGTTCGACACCTGATACTCGCCCAACACCGGCACCAACGTGCCTTCGCGCACCGCTTCGCCAATCAGCCACGACGGAAACATCACCAGCCCCAAGCCCTGTTCGGCGGCTTGGGTGAGGGTGTCGGCGTGGTTGCCGGTGATCGGGCCTTTGACCGAGTACGGCGTCCAGTCCTGCCCATCGCGACGGAAGAACCAGCGCTGCAGTCCGGCCGCGCCTTTGTACGCGAGGCACTGGTGTTGGGCGAGATCGTCTGGGTGTCGCGGGATACCATGTTTTTGCAGATACGCCGGGCTGGCCGCGACCTGAAAGCGGTGCGGTGCCAGAATCCGCGCCTGCATGCTGGAGTCATGCAGCGGGCCGATGCGGAACAGCAGATCCGCGCCTTCTTGCAGCGGGTCGACGTAATGGTCGGTCTGCTGAATATCCAGTTGCAGCTTCGGATAGCGCGCGCACAACTTGCCCAGCCACGGCGTCAGATGGCGCTGGCCGAACACCACCGGGGCGTTGATGCGCACCAGGCCGGTGGGTTCGCTTTGCTGTTCCTGCAACGCTTGTTCGGCTTCTTCCAATTGCACCAACACCAGCCGCGCGTGATGGCCGAGCATGCGCCCGGCTTCGGTTGGCGTGACTGCGCGGGTGTGGCGGTAGAGCAATTGCTGGTTCAGTGCTTGCTCCATCAACTGGATTTGTCGCGAGATTGAGGAGGGCGCGACGCCTTCACGACGGGCGACTTCGGAAAAACTGCCGTGGTCGAGTACGGCCACGAATAGTCGCAGCGCTTTGAATCCGAGTTCGTTGAGGCCGTGCATGGTCTCTCCTGCTGTGCGTGTTGCGCAAAAGTGTTGTCTGGATGCTCCCATTTATCGCACAGCGACGCCAGCCGATAATCCGCGCCATTGTTGACTGGACTGGATTGTATTTATGCAAACGTTGGATGAAGTGAGTGTTGCGCCGCCGGTGGCCAAACCGGGGTTGCGCTTATTGTTGCTGCCGCTGGTGATTCTGGCGGGGATGGGTTTGTCGGTGGAGGCGGGTTTGCTCGGGCCGTTGGGTGCGCAGGTCGGGCATTTGTGGGCGACGTTGAGCATCTTTGGGGTGGGCTCGGCGATTCTGTTTTTGCTGCTGTTGTTTGCGGGGCCACAGAAAGGGCCAGCGCTGAACACACTGCCGCGCTGGCAGTTGATCGGTGGTTTGCTCGGGCCGATTTATGTGGTGGTGCTGACCCTGGCCACGCCGCACATTGGTATCGCCATGACGATGATCGCGATTCTTTCCGGGCAGGTCGGCAAGAGTGTGTTGATCGATCATTTCGGCTGGTTCGGGGCAACGCGCAAGAAGGTCAACGGTGAGCGTTGGTTGGCGTTGCTGTTGATTGTCGCGGCACTTGTTTTGATTGCGCGGGGTTGATGATGAATCTGATTATTTTGTTGGCCGTGGTTGTTGCGGCGGGTGCGGTGTTGAGTGTTCAGGCGGCGATCAATGGGCGCTTGGGGGAAACCGTTGGTGTGTTGCGCAGTAGTTTGTTGACGTTTGCTGTGGGTGCGTTGGTGACCGGGTTGTTGATTTTGTTTTTTGAGCCGGCGCATGCGGTGGGGTTGATGGATGTGCCGAAGTGGCAGTTGTGTGGGGCGCTGTTTGGGGTGGTTTATATGATTGTCATGGTGGGCGCGGTGCCGCGGGTGGGGACGGCGGTGGCGACGGTGGCGGTGATTGTCGGGCAGTTGGGGATGGGGATGTTGATTGATAATTTTGGCTGGTTCGGGAATCCGGCGATTGAGTTGTCGGGGAGTCGGGTGTTGGCGATGGTGCTTTTGGCGGGGGCTTTGGTGTTTATGTATCGGAGTAGTGTGCGTAGCTCTGATTGATTTTGTTTTTTGGGGGGGGGCATATCCGTTGCTGCGGTGATGGCTGATTATGGTTCCGCCCTTACGGCGGGTCACTTTTGGCAAACGCCCCAAAAAGTAACCAAAAGGTCTGTGCCCTGACGTTCGGCCCGCTCGCTGGGGCTCGGGGTTCCTTCGCTGCGGGATCGATCCGGGGGGCAGCGCCTACGGTTTGCTTCGCTGCACCTCCTCTCGCTGTGTTTGGCTGCGCCAAACGGTCGCTGCGCTCCCACCCCCGGATCGATCCCTCCACTCAGCCTGCCGACGGGCTCTAAGATCAAGAGCAGGCGAGCTGACACTCGGCCTATTGAGTGGTGAAGAGCGGGGCGCACACGGCTTTTTGATTTGCGTTGGATTCGCCCCTCACCCCAGCCCTCTCCCGAGGGAGAGGGAGCCGATGGTGGGCCTTTCAAAATGTGCGTTCAACTCGGTATCTCAAGTCGGCGTATTTCGCCCAAACACCCCGATCAGTCCCCTCTCCCTCCGGGAGAGGGCTAGGGTGAGGGGCTCTTGATCTGGCTTTTGCTGTGGCTCTTGATCTGGCTCTTGATCTGGCTTTTGCTCTGGCTCTTGATTTTGGCCCCCATCGGCAGGCCGAGCGTAGGTGTTCATCCGGGGTAGGCGCGCAGCGCCGTGCGGCGTAGCCGCATACATCGAGAGGAGGTGCAGCGAAGCAAACCGTAGGCGATGTCCCCGGATGGGCACCGTAGCGAGGGAACACTGAGCCTAGGCGAAGTGCCGTACGCCGGGGGCCAAGCCTTTTGCTTACTTTTCGGCGTCTGGAAAAGTGAGTCGCTGTAAGAGCGAAACCGCCAGAAGCCCCACCCGCAGCAACGGATATGCCCCCAAAACCCCAAAGCCCAAAACCCCCAAAACCCCCAAAAACCCAAACAAGCAAAATCAAAAGATCGCAGCCTTCGGCAGCTCCTACACTGGATATCACGGCTTACCTAAAAGCCCCAGACAACCACCACCCAAAGGAGTCTGCCCCCATGCCCGATAGAAAATGCGATTGCCCAAACTGCAAATGCACCATCAAAGAAGGCGATCATGCCTACGCCATACACGGCAAACACTACTGCTGCGAAGCCTGCGCCCACCACCACAAAGGTGGCGAAGAATGCTCAAGCAAAGGCTGCCACTGCGCACATCCCAAATAAACACAGGCAAAAAAAAGTGGAGCCTAATCAGGCTCCACTTCCAGTTTCAGACTTTCATCATCCAGCCGCTCGGTATGCCGCACCGTGCCTTGCAATCGCCGCCCCTCAACCCGAACCACCACGGTTTTCGCCTGGTCGAGGTCTTCCGGTAACGGCGCTGGCACTCTCAGGGCGAAGCAATACGGATCATCGTCGACCGCTTCCAGACCCACGCGGCAATCCACGCTTTTGGTGATACGCCCAAACAATGTGTCGAGGCCGTAGTCCAGATGCGCCGGGCTGCTGCTGAAATCGATCATGGTTGCATTCCCCCGAATGTTCGCGTGCAGGCTGAGCTTAGCTGGTCGGTCGCCAGACGACGTTTTCCACGCCGAATTTTTCCGCCATCGGTTTGCTGGTCTTCTGTACTTTTTCACGACCAAAGCGCGGAATGCGACCCACGCCGGCATCGCAACTCGCCCAATGCCACGCCTCAGTGTTGTCCATTTTGTCCGAGCGGATAATGAACGACTTGGCTGTGCCGTGAAGGGTGTACTCGATGACGTAGAGTTTTGCGTTGTTCATAAAGCCAGTATTCCTCCCTGTGGTAATAGAGGGATCGTTGAGCACCGGGAAAATTCATTCGGATTGTCCGACGGTATCTATCGTTGGCGAGGTTTCGGGCGACTGGTTACCATGGCGGCTCCGTCAACCCCAATGAATGCTCACCATGGCCCTCGCCACGCCCCCCGATTTCACTGACATCGATGTGCCCGTGCAACCGCTGGCGCGCACGTATCCGCGCGGGTTGTTTATCGAGCCGCATGAGCATGACTGGGGCCAGTTGCTGTACGCGATGAGCGGGGTGATGTGGGTCGAGACGCCGCATGAAGCGCTGGTGGTGCCGCCGCAGCGCGCGGTGTGGTTGCCGCCCGGGGTGCCGCACGGGATTCGCGTTGTGTCGGATTTGCAGATGCGCAATATCTACCTGCGCCCGGCGCTGGCGGCGACGCTGGATCAGACGGTGCAGGTGATCGAGGTCGGTGGTTTGCTGCGCGAGTTGATCGTCGGACTGGTGGAGCAGGGCGACAGCGGTGAGCCAGCGTATTACGAGGCGCTGGTTGGCTTGGCGCTGCTGGAGTTGCAGCGCGCAAGGCGTTCGCAGCTGAAAATCCCGATGCCGGATGATTCCGATCGGCGCCTGATGAATCTTTGCCAGGCGGTGATGGCCGCGCCGTCGCTGGAGATCCCGTTCGAACAGCACGCGGAAAACGCCGGGGCCAGCGTGCGCACGTTGGCGCGGCTGTTCAAGGACAGTCTGGGCATGGGCTTCGCCGAGTGGCGGCGGCAGGTGCAACTGGCGACGGCGGTGGCGGAGTTGATTCAAGGCGTAGCGGTGAGTGTGATTGCCCGCGAACTCGGCTATTCCCCGAGCAGCTTCAGCGACATGTTCCGCCGCGAACTGGGCGTCGCCCCGTCACAGTTCACGTTGTAACGCCAACCCTCAAACCCACACAGATCCAATGTGGGAGCGGGCTTGCTCGCGAAAGCGGTGTGTCAGCCCATGCATCACCAACTGACACTCCGCCTTCGCGAGCAAGCCCGCTCCCACAGGGTTTTGTGGTGTGTCAGTCATTCTGTCCGAAATTCAGAAGTCCTTGACCGACGCCATCCAGCCCGCCTCCCTACACTCTGCCCATTCCTTTCAAACGGCAGAGTTCTCCACATGAACTACCTGATTTCGCTGGCCATCGGTCTCGGCGTTGGCCTGTTGTACGGCGCGCTCGACTTCCGTTCTCCCGCGCCGCCGGCCATCGCGCTGGTCGGTCTGCTCGGCATGCTTGCGGGTGAGCAGCTGTGGCCAATGGGCCGGCAATGGGTGGCCGCTTGGTTGTCCTGAATCTTCCTTTCTCCTTCGGTGGATCACTCCATGAAAGCACTGCAATTCGATAAAACCGGCGACCTGTCCTCCCTGCGCTTCGTCGAGGTGCCGACCCCGGTTGCTGGCGCCGATGAAGTCCTGGTGCAGATCAAAGCGGCCGGCCTTAACCCCAGCGACGTGAAAAATGTGCTCGGACGTTTCCCTTACACCACGTTGCCACGGATTCCCGGGCGCGATTTCGCCGGTGTTGTGGTCGAAGGCCCGCAAGCGTTGATCGGTCAGGAAGTCTGGGGCACGGGCCGTGAGCTGGGCTTTTTCGCCGACGGTTCCCACGCGCAATTCGTCAAACTGCCGGCCAACGGAGTCGCCCTCAAGCCGTCGCGTCTGAGCTTCACCCAGGCCGCCAGCCTCGGCGTGCCGTACACCACGGCGTGGGATGCGTTGGAGCGCAGCCTCGTCAAAGCCGACACGCGTTTGCTGGTGATTGGCGGCGGTGCGGTCGCCACAGCGGCATTGGCCTTGGCCAAAGTGCGCGGTGCAAAAATTCTGGCAGCGGCGCGGCGTCCGGAGCAGGTGGCCGAGTTGCACGCGCAGGGCTATCAGACGATTCAACTGGATAAACCCGAAGACCTCGGCGCGCAGGTCAACGCGGTGTATCAGGGCGGCGCCGAAGTGATCTTCGACACCACCGGTTTCTGGCTGCCCGCCTCGGTGGCAGCGCTGGCAATCTTCGGCCGAATCGCAATCATCGCCGCACCGGTGGACGGCCAAGTGCAGTTGCCGGCACTGGCGTTATATCGCAAGGGCGGTTCGGTGGTCGGCGTCAACACATTGCTCTACGGCGTCGAAGCCTGCGCAGCGATGTTGAACCAGTTCGGCCAACTCTTCGACGAAGGCTCGCTGCCGTTGCCGCAAGGCCTGGTCGAATCACCACTGGCCGACGGCCTGGCGCGCTACAGCGAAGTGAATCAGGGCGGCGGCGACAAAATCATCCTGATTCCCTGATCCGTAAAAATATCTCTCAAACATCGCAATACCCCCCTGTGGGAGCGGGCTTGCTCGCGAAGAGGCCGTGTCAGTCAATAGCGATGTTGACTGACAGACCGCATTCGCGAGCAAGCCCGCTCCCACAAGGGTTGCAGTGTCTGGAATTACGCGGGCACTTCCAGATTATCCAGCGCCCGATTCACCGCCAGTTCCCCGAGCATCACCACCTGCTGAATCCCCAGCAACGTGTGGCGATACGGCGTGTCGAGCGCCCCGGCAAAATCACTGAGCATCACACTCGCCGAAGCCATCGACTCACACGCGTGGGCCAGCAGATCTTCGGTTTTGATATTGGGCGCGATGACGAACATCAGGCTCGGCAGACGCGGATCATCGTGAGTCGCACCGGGGCAAAGGTAGTGATCGAGCGCGCGTTCAGCGGCGTCGTGGAGTTTGCGTGAATGGGGGGATTCGTAGGGGGAGGTAGCGTCGATGTCGGGTGGGTTGGGTGTTGGTTTGAACATGGTGAAGCTCCTTGATGCATGGAGCCGCCACCGTTCGCGGTCAATCGAAACAGGGTGGCAGCTGTACGCGGGTTGACCGACCGGACATCAAGGAATCCGGCACACCCGAAGGTGTCCCACGCACAGCTACCGCGACATGAAGTTTCAGAAACTCTGAAATCTGTCCTGGACGCTGGCGCGCCTTGATTTTGGGCGGACGGTCAAATCCGATCGCTGATTCGTCAGCGACCTACAAACGATAAGGCCCGCCCTCAAGGCGCACAAGCCGGCGGATTCTGGCGTAGCTGTAGGCAATGGCGCAAGGTTGTGTAGCCTCGGAGAGTTTCTGCAGGTGTCTGTTAAACATCCATGTTTAACATCAAAAGATCGCAGCCTTCGGCAGCTCCTACAGGGCGAACGTGAATTCTGTGTAGGAGCTGCCGAAGGCTGCGATCTTTTGATCGGTGTCCCTTAAAACTGGTAGCCCACGCCCGCGTAATACCCCCAGCCATTCGAGCGTGCGCGGAAGTTGCCGTCGCCGAAATTCAGCTCGCTGCCGTCTTCCCAATTGCCGCCATTGTGGAAATAGCGGCCCACCAGCGTGAAGCGCAAATGCGTGAACGAGTACAGCAACACGTTGGTCGCTACCGTCGCATTGGCTGTTCGCGCCGGGTTGTCTTTGTGGATCTCGGAGCCGAAGTCGAAGTTGGTGAAGCCGATGTAGGTCAGTGAGGCGCCGTTGCTGAATTTGTCGATGGGCACGATGTATTTGAGTTGGGCGCGGTAGCCGTCCCACGAGTATTCGTTGCTCGCGCCGTAGTTTTCCCACTGATAACGGCCGTAGAGGTTGGCCGACAGGTTGACCCGCGAGTGCGTGTGGATGTCGGTGCCGAAACCGCTGTAGAGGGTGTTGGCGCGGTTTTCCTTGCGGCTGCCGTGGTCGTAGATCCAGTCGAACGCGACGTACCATTCCTTGAACGGGCCGATGGCCAGGCTGCGGCCGGCAAGGTAGTCGATGGAGATGCGCGGTTCGTGTTCCATGAACAGCGGCGAGCCGTGATCCCACACGCCTTTGTCGTGGCTGTTGCCGATGTTGAAGATCTTCGGGATGTCGACGTAGCCGTACAGTTCAAACGGGCCTTTGCGACCGAAGTACTCGTATTCCAGATAAATGTCGTCAGCCGGTTGCGGGCCGAAGCTGATGTCTTTGCTGCCAATCAGCATCAAGTCCTGGTTGTACCAATCCGACAGGTACGCGCCTTTTTTCGGCGGGCTCGCTTCCGGGCTGAGTGCTTCGCCTTGGGCGGATTCTTCCGGCAGAACGGGCTGAGCGGGTTGCGCGAAAACGCTGTGGCTGAGAAGTCCGGTAACGCCGGTCAGTAGCAAGGAAACAGTCAGCGTGCGCGCAAACGGAGCGCGAGGGGGGAGTGCGGCGTGCATTCAAAGTCCTTTTTTGCAGATCAAGGCCCGGCGTTCTGCGGGTCTGTAGGGTTTTGTTACGAAAATGCCGTGATTGACGCTGCGCAAACGTTTGCACAAGGCGTACCAATTATTTCAACGGGCTGAAATGTTGGGGGTTTTGCGGGTTTTTCTGATGGATCGGTCAACTGAGGGGCGGGCCACAAATTCATGCTTGGAATATGTCTTGTGGCGAGGGGATTTATCCCCGTTGGCCTGCGCAGCGGGCCCTCTTTTTTTGGGGCCGCTGCGCGACCCAACGGGGATAAATCCCCTCGCCACAGGGGTTCTTCTACTGATTCGGAAAGGTGGAAAGGCTTATTCCAGACTGCTCTAGCACCAAAGTATTAATGCCATTTAACCAAGGCCCCATTGCAGGGCATCAACTAGCGTGTGTCAGGAATAGAACGGTTTTGTAATGACCGTCGCAGTCTTGATTCGCGTGTCGAATAAGCCGCTGCTTGTCCACGCCGTCAAGGAAGAATCTGGCCATACAAGGAGTTGCCCGTGGAAGCAAGGTTTGGTGTCGCCCTCGTCTCGCGTTTTTCCCCTCTTTCCCTTGCTGTGCATTTGAGCGTCGCCGGACTGTTGTTCGGCGGCGTCAGCGCACCCGCGCTGGCCACGTGCTCCACGGCCGGTTCAATCGTGACGTGTACGGGTGTGCCGCCATTGCCACTGGTTCCCAACGACTTCGCCAGTGCCACTAACAATCTGACGGTCAACGTCAACAGCGGCGCGCAGATGAATGCGACCCTTGGCGGGCATGTCATGGATCTGACGGGGGTCGACATCACTCTGAACAACGCCGGCATCATGGATCCGGCAGTGCTCGGTCTGGTGTCGGTTTTGAGTGGCGGGGCATTCATCGGCAGCGGCGCTACCAGCACGGTCAGCGTGCTCAACAATGCTGGCGCGATCATGCGTGGCACGGGGATGGTGCTGGGGCTGAACCTGACGAGCATCGACGGCTTGGCCCTTTCGGTTAATAACGCAGCAGCGGGCACCACCAGCATCACCAACAACGGCACCATCACCTCGACCGGACTCTCGATCGGCGGCATCACGTTGGCGGATACCCCGGTGATCGGCGTCTATGGTGGTTCGCAAGTCAACATGACCAACAGCAGCATCGGCGTCATCAACGGCCGGATCGCGTTCGAGACCTCGGCGGCGGGCAACACCTTCACCAACGCCGGTGCGATTTCCGGCGGCGTGTCGATGGGCGCGGCGAGCACCAACACCTTCACGGCGGTGACCGGCTCCAGCGTCAACGTCGGTGACGGCGTGCAGATCAGCGTCGGCCTCGGCGGTTTGATCGGCATCAACCTGACCTTCGCCCCGACCGGCACGGTCGATGGCGGCGCGGGCGGTACTAACAGCCTGATCCTGCAAAATACTGGCGGCGTCGGCGGCGGTATCGCCGAGACTGGCACGGCGTCCAGCGCGACCTACGTCAACTTCAACAACCTGACCCTCAACAGCGGCACCTGGAACCTTGCAGGGGCCTCTGGTCAGCGGCGCGACCACGCTCAATGGCGGTGTCGCGAATTTCAACAACAACGCCACCTTCGGCAGCGGTGTGATCACCTCCAATGGCGGGATTCTGCAGGCCAGCAATGCCGGGTTGAACATCAGCAATCTGATCTCCCTCGGCGCCGGCGGCGTGACGGTGCAAGGCACTAACGCGACCACGTTGAGCGGGGTGATTTCCGGTAGTGGTGGCCTGACCAAAATCGACGCCAGCCAGTTGAATCTCGGCGCTGCCAACACCTATCTGGGCAACACCACGCTCAATGGCGGCACGGTACAGGTCACCAACAATCAGGCATTCAGCACCGGCACCCTCAATGTGACCGGTGCGACGACCCTGAGCGCTCCGGGCACTATCAGCCTGGCCAACGCCATCAGCCTCGGCGGCACCTTGACCGCTGGCGGTACCGGCGCACTGACCCTCGGCGGTTTGATCAGCGGCAGCAGCGGCTTGTCCAAAACCGGCACCGGCAGCCTGACCCTCAGCGGCGCCAACGCTGGTTTCACCGGCACCACCACCCTCAGCGCCGGCAGCCTGCTGGTGACCAACAACAACTCGCTGGGCAGCGGCGCGCTGAACACTGCCGCCGGCACCAGTCTCGACAGCACCGCCAACGTCACGCTGGCCAATAACATCGGCATGACCGGCGCGCTCAACGTGCTCGGCAGCAATGCCTTGACCCTCGGCGGCGTGTTGAGCGGAACCGGCGGCATCACCAAATCCGGCAGCGCCAGCCTGACCCTGAGCGGCAACAACACCAACAGCGGCAACACGCTGCTCAATGCCGGCAGCCTGTTCGTTGGCAGCAACACCGCGCTGGGCACCGGCGCCCTGAACGCGGCGGCGGGCACTGTGCTGGATGCGACCGCGGCGGTGACACTGGCCAATGCCGTCGCCCTGGCAGGCGGCGTGACCATCGGCGGCACCCAGGCATTAGGCTTGAGCGGCATCGTCAGTGGCGCCGGCAACCTGATCAAGAACGGCACCGCCAACCTCAGCCTCAGCGGCAACAACACCTTCTCCGGCGGCACTGCGCTCAACGCCGGCACATTGATTGTCGGCTCCAACACCGCGCTGGGCACCGGCGCATTGACCACCGCAGCGGGCACTACGCTGGATGCCAGCACGGCGGTCGCACTGACCAACGCAGTTTCCCTCGGCGGCAATCTGAACGTCGGCGGCAGCGCCAACCTGACCCTCGGCGGCATCGTCAGCGGCAGTGGCGGGCTGACCAAAAACGGCGCGGCCAACCTGATTCTCAACGGCACCAACACCTTCCTCGGCGCGATCGCGTTGAACGCGGGCACGATCACCGCGGGCGCCAACGCGGCGCTCGGCAGCGGCAACATCACCGTCGGTGGCGTGGCCACCCTCGACAGCAATGCCGCTGTGACACTCAACAACGCGGTCATTCTCAACAACAGCCTGGGCATTGGCGGCAGCAACGCGCTGACCCTCGGCGGGGTAATCAGCGGCGCCAGTCAACTGGTGAAAAACGGCGCGGCCAATCTCACGCTCAGCGGCGTCAACACCTACAGCGGCGGCACCACGCTGAATGCCGGCAGCCTGACGGTCGGCAACGGCGCAGCACTGGGTACCGGCGCGTTGTCGGTGGAAGGTGCGGGCACGCTCAACAGCAGCTCCGCCGTGACCCTGAACAACAACGTGATTCTCAACGCCAACCTCACCGCTGGCGGCGCCAATGCGCTGACCCTCGGCGGGGTGATCAGTGGCGGCAACGGGCTGATCAAAACCGGCGCATCGAGCCTGACCCTCACCGGCAACAATACCTACACCGGCACCACCGCGCTGAATGCCGGTTCACTGATTGTCGGTTCCAGTACCGCCCTCGGCACCGGCACACTCAACGCCTCGAACGGCACCACCCTGGATGCCAGCACTGCAGCAACGCTGACCAATAACGTCAACCTCGGCGGCACTCTGACCTTGGGTGGCAGCAATGCGCTGACCCTCGGCGGCGTAGTCGCCGGTATCGGTGGACTGACCAAGAACGGCGCTGCCGACCTGACCCTCAACGGCGCCAACACTTATTTTGGCAACACGGCGTTGAACACCGGCAAACTGACCGTCGGCAGCAACACCGCGCTGGGCTCCGGCACGTTGAACGCGGCGGCCAACACCATGCTGGACGCCAACACGGCGGTCAGCCTGAACAATGCCGTGGGACTCGCCGGTGCCTTGAACATCGGCGGCACGGCGAATATGACCCTGACCGGTCTGGTCAGCGGCGCCGGCAGTCTGGTGAAAGACGGCGCGGCCAATCTGATTCTCAACGCCGCCAACAACTACCTCGGCGGCACCACGCTGAACGCCGGCACCCTGACCGTCGGCAACAGTTTGGCGCTCGGTTCCGGAGCATTGACTGTCGCTGGCGCGGCAACGCTGGACAGCAACTCCCCGCTGGTCAGCCTCAACAACGCGGTTGCTTTGAATGCTGCGCTGACGATTGGCGGCACGCAGAACCTGACCCTCGGCGGCGTCACCAGTGGCACCGGCCAACTGATCAAGAACGGTACGGCCAATCTGACCGTCAACGGCAACAACACCTTCAGCGGCGGCACCACTCTGAATGGCGGCACGCTGACCCTGGGCAATGCCAACGGTCTGGGCAGTGGCGCGTTGATTGTCGGTGGCGCGGCGACGTTGGATAACAGCGCCTCGTTCGGCATCGGTAACGCGATCACGTTGAACGCCGGGCTGACAGTCGCCGGCAACAATGATTTGAGCTTGAACGGCATCATCGACGGCGCCGGCAGTCTGACCAAAAACGGTCTGTCGGATCTGACCCTCGCTGGAAGCAACACCTTTACTGGTGCGCTGAATATCGTCTCCGGCAGCGTCACCACGCTCAATGCCAACGCGCTGGGCAACGCCTCCGGCGTCAACATCAGCGCCGGCGCCGGGCTGAATCTGGGCAGCAACGCCAGCCTCGGTGCGCTGACCGGCAGCGGCAGTGTGCAACTGACCGGCAGCAACACCCTGACCGTCGGCGGCGGCAACGTCACCAGCACCTTTGACGGCGATCTCAGCGGCAGCGGCGGCCTGGTCAAAGTCGGCACCGGCACCTTGAACCTCACCGGCATCAACGGCATCACCGGTAACACCGCGATCGATGGCGGCATCGTCGATCTCAGCGGTTCGCTGGGCAGTGCACAGGTCAACGTCAACACCGGCGGTACCCTCACCGGCACCGGTTCGGCGCTTGGTAGCGTCAACGTCAATAGCGGCGGCCATCTCGCGTTGTCGTCGGGCAATCAACTGTCCGCCGGTGCGCTGACCCTCGCTGCCGGCAGCAATGTCGATGTGGCGTTGGGCACGCCGTCGACCACTTCACTGATGAACGTCGGCGGCAACCTCACCCTCGACGGCAATCTCAACGTCACCGATGCCGGCGGTTTTGGCGTTGGTGTGTATCGCCTGTTCAACTACACCGGTGCCCTGACCAACCTCGGTCTGGATATCGCCAGCGTGCCGGTCGGTTACGGCCTCGGTGATCTGCTGGTGCAGACTGGCGTGGCCAATCAGATCAATATTCAGGTGTCGGCGCCGAATTCCAATATCCGCTACTGGGACGGCAGTCAGACCATCGCCAACGGTGTGGTCGACGGTGGCAGCGGCACGTGGAATGCGGTCGGCACCAACTGGACCGACGCCAATGGCTTGGTCAACCAGCCGTGGGCCGGCGACTTCGCGGTGTTCCAGGGCACCGCTGGCACCGTTACGGTCAACGGCACGCAAGCGTTCACCGGCATGCAATTCCTCACCGATGGCTACAACGTGGTCAATGGTGCGGCGGGGCAACTCACAGCGGTCAACGGCACCGGTGGCACCACTTCGTTGCGCGTTGATCCGGGTGTGACGGCGACCATCAATGCCAATATCGACGGCAGCGGCATCCTCAATAAACTCGACGCCGGCACGCTGGTGCTGGGCGGTGCCAACACTTATACCGGTGGCACTCAACTCGATGGCGGCAAAATTATCGTCGGCAGCAACACCGCGCTGGGCACCGGTACATTGACGGCGAATGCCGGCACGCAACTGGACAGCAACGCAGCCGTGACGCTGGCCAACGCTGCGACACTGAATGGCAACCTCACCGTGGTTGGCAGCAATGCGTTGACCCTCAATGGCGTGATTGGCGGCACTGGCGGCCTGATCAAAACCGGCACAGCGAACCTGACCCTTGGCGGCAATAACGCCTTTCTCGGGCCGGTAGCGCTTAACGCTGGCGGGCTGATTCTGGCGTCGAACTCGGCGCTCGGTTCGGGCACTTTGAATGCGGCGGGCGGTACCACGCTGGATGCGAGCACGGCAGTGTCGCTGAACAACGCGGTCAACCTGGCCGGCAATCTCGGCATCGTCGGCACGGCGGATCTGACCTTGGCCGGCACGGTCAACGGCGCGGGCAGCCTGAGTAAAAACGGCGCGTCGAACCTGACCCTCAGCGGCAACAACAACTTCCTCGGCGGCACCACCCTCAACGCCGGTACCCTGACCGCCGGCAGCAACTCGGCGCTGGGTCTGGGCAACCTCACCGTCGCCGGTGCCTCGGCGCTGGACAGCAACAGCGCGCTGAGCCTGGGCAATAACGTTGTGCTCAACGCCAACCTGAGTAATACCGGCAGCAACAACCTGACGCTGGCGGGTGTGGTCAGCGGCGCGGGCGGACTGATCAAGGACGGCGCGTCGAACCTGACCCTCAACGGCATCAACACCTTCAGCGGCGGCACCACGCTGAACGCCGGTACGCTGACCCTTGGTACCGGCGGATCTCTGGGCAGCGGCGCGCTGACCGTGGCCGGTGCCTCGACGCTCGACAACTCGGCGCCACTGGTACTGGCCAACAACCTCAACGTCAACGCGAATCTGGCGCTGGCCGGTAACAACAACCTGACCCTCGGCGGCGTGATTGCCGGCGCCGGCACGCTGACCAAAAACGGTCTGGCCGACGTGACTTTGAGCGGCAACAACACCTTCAGCGGCACCTTCGATGTGGCATCCGGCAGCCTGACCACGCTGAGTGGTGCGGCGCTGGGCAACAACGCCACGGTCAATCTCGCGGGTGGCGCGGCGCTGAATCTTGGCGCCTCGGGCAGCCTCGCCAGCCTCACCGGCAGCGGTACTGCGCTGATCGGCACCGGCAATACGCTGAGCCTCGGCGGCAACAACGTCAGCAGCACCTTCGCCGGCATTCTCAGCGGTGATGGCGGGCTGAGCAAACTCGGCACCGGCACGTTGACCCTCAGCGGCATCAGCGACCTGACCGGCGACACCAACGTCAACGCCGGTACCTTGCAGGTCGACGGTTCGCTGGCCAGCGGCAATGTGCTGGTCAGCAACGGCGGCACCCTCGGGGGCAGCGGCACCTTGATCGGTGCCGTGACCGTGGCGGATGGCGGTCATCTGGCAGGCGTTACCGGCAGCACCTTGTCGGTCGACTCGCTGGTGCTCAACGACAACTCCAACTTCGACGTTGGCCTCGGCACACCGGTCTCCGGCGGCGGCAATGCGCTGGTCAATGTCGGCGGCAACCTGACCCTCGACGGCACCCTCAACGTCAGCGACATCGGTGGTTTTGGCAGCGGCGTGTATCGCCTGATCGACTACACCGGCGGCCTGACCGACAACGGCATGCTGATCGGCACCGTGCCGGGCAGCGTCACTCCCGGCGATTTGACCCTGCAAACTGCGCTGGCCAATCAGATCAATCTGCTGGTGACCGCGCCGGGCGTCACCGTGCAGTTCTGGGACGGTAATCAATTGATTGCCAACGGTTCGGTCGAAGGAGGCAGCGGTACTTGGGGCACTGGCACCACCAACTGGACGGACGTCAACGGCACGACCAATCAGGCCTGAGCCAGCAACTTCGCAGTATTCCAGGGCGCGGCGGGCACGGTCACGGTCAACGGCGCGCAAACCGTCACCGGGCTGCAATTTGTCACCGACGGCTACAGCCTGCAGAACGGCACGGCCGGTTCGCTGAACCTGGTCAACGGCTCCTTGGGCAACGCCACTGTGCGTGTTGACCCGAACGCCACCGCGACCATCGGCGTGGCGCTTAACGGCGCCGGCACGTTGGGTAAATACGACACCGGGACATTGGTGCTCAACGCGGCCAACGGTTACACCGGCGGCACGGCGCTTAACGGCGGCAAGATCGTCGTGGGCAACGACGCAGCGCTCGGCACGGGCGTATTGACCACCGCCGACGGCACCGCGCTGGACAGCAACGCGGACATCAGCCTCGCCAACGATGTGCTGCTCAACGGTGGCTTGAACATCGCTGGCTCTAACGCCTTGACCCTCGACGGTGATGTCAGCGGCAGCGGCAGTCTGATCAAGTCTGGCACTTCGAGCCTGACCCTCAACGGCAACAACACTTACAGCGGTGGCACGCAACTCGCCGACGGTTCGCTGGTGCTGGGCAATAACAGCGCCATCAGCAGCGGTGCCTTGAGTGTGACCGGCAACGGCAATCTCGACAGCACCTCGGCGCTGCAACTGGCCAACGCGATCAACCTCGGTGCGCAACTGACCCTGGCCGGTAACCAGGACACCACGCTGCTCGGCGCGATCACCGGCACCGGCAGTCTGCTGAAAAACGGCACGGCTGATCTGACGCTCAGCGGCGCCAACACTTACAGCGGCGGCACCACGTTGAACGGCGGCAACACCTTCGGCGACACCAGCAGCCTGCAAGGCGCGATCGTCAACAACGCGACGCTGACCTTCCAACAAAACGCCGATGGCAGCTACACCGGCAACCTCACCGGCACCGGCACTCTGAACAAAACCGGCACCGGCCAATTGCTCCTGACCGGCAACAACGGCTTCACCGGCAACACCTCGGTGCAGGCGGGCAACCTGAGCGTCAACGGCGTGCTCAACAGCGCCAACGTCGCGGTGGCCAGCGGTGCCAGTGTTGGCGGCAGCGGCACGCTCGCTGGCAACGTGCAACTGGCCGACGGCGCAACATTGCTCGGTGGCGGCGCAGCGGCGCCATTGTCGGTCGGCGCGCTGACCTTGTCCTCGGGCACTAACCTGGACTTCAGCCTGGGTTCGGCGGCGAGTTCCACCACCGTGGTCAACGTCGCCGGCAACCTGACCCTCGACGGTACGCTGAACATCAGCAACGCCGGTGGCTTCGGCACTGGCGTCTATCAACTGTTCAGCTACGGCGGCAGCCTGACCGACAACGGTCTGGTCTATGGCAGCTTGCCGGTTCCACTGGATAACCTGACGCTGCAAACCGCGATTGCCAACCAGATTAACCTGCTGGTGCAAAACGCCCCGGGTGAAGTGCAGTTCTGGAACGGCGGCAAAACCAATCCGGACGGCACCATCGGTGGCGGCAGCGGCGTGTGGGGCCCGGACACCAACTGGACTGACCCGACCGGTACTGAGGCGCAAGGTTCGACCGGTCAATTCGCGGTGTTTGGCGGCACGGGTGGCACGGTCACCGTGGTCGGCAATCAGCAATTCACCGGCATTCAGTTCCTTGCCAACGGCTACAACCTGACACCGGGTGCGGGCGGCACGCTGACCCCGGTCAACGGTGCTGACGGCAGCCTCGCACCGGTGCGGGTGAATGCCGGGGCGAGTACCGAAATCGCCGTGCCACTGGTGGGCACCGGAGGTATCGAGAAACTGGATTCCGGCACGTTGATTCTCAGTGGCGCGAATACTTACAGCGGTGGCACCACCGTCAGCGGCGGTACGCTGATCGGTAACACCACCAGCCTGCAAGGCAACATCCTCGACAACGCTGCCCTGGTGTTCCAACAGAATGTTAATGGCGCTTTCAACGGTACGCTCAGCGGCACCGGATCGATTGCCAAGCGTGGTGACGGCACGCTGTTGTTGACCGGTGATCAACCCTTCAGCGGCACGGTGTCTGTGGATCAAGGCGTCCTGCAAGTCGGTACCCGTTCTTCTCGCGGTTCGCTGGGCGGGCAGGTGACGGTGGCCAATGGTGCAGGGTTGAGCGGCAACGGCAGTGTCGGCTCGGTCGTCAACCACGGTGTGGTGGCGTCGGGCGGCGAGGCGGGCAATCTGAGTGTTGCCGGCAACCTGACCAACGCCGCAGACGGTGTGCTGGCCCTGACGGTCAACTCGCCAACCGCCACGCCGTTGGCTGTCGGCGGCACGGCGGCACTGGACGGTGGTCTGCAAGTGACAGCATTGGCGCCGTTCACGGGCGCCACCACTTACACGCTGATCACGGCGGGCGGCGGTGTCACTGGCACCTTCAGCGCAGCGGATCTGCCGCAATACGCCTTCCTCAGCACCGCGCTGGTGTATGACGCCAATGCGGTGAACCTGGCGGTCAGCCGCAACGGCAACTCGTTTGCCGATGTCGCTGCCACCGGCAACCAGAGTCGTACCGCCACCGCGCTGGACAACAATGGCCCGGCCGGCGCCGAGTTGCAGAACCAGATCATCAACCTCAGCGTGGCCGGTGCGCGCAATGCCTTCGACAGTCTGTCCGGGGAGATTCATGCCAGCACCGCCAGCGCGATGCTTGAGGATTCACGTTACGTGCGCGAGGCGGTCAACGACCGCATGCGCCAACCGTCGTGCAGCGCTGCGGATGATCCACGCCGCGCGCTGGCGCCAAGTGACAACCAACTGAGCAGCAACGGTTGCCACGGCGAAATGGTCGGCTGGGCGCGCGCACTCGGCGCCTGGGGTGAATCGGATGGCGACAGCAACAGCGCCAGCCTCGATCGCAACCTCAGCGGCTTCATGCTCGGCACCGACAAGCAACTCGACGATGCGTGGCGCGTGGGCATGGCGGCCGGTTACACCCGCAGCGACCTCGATGCGCATGATCGTCGCTCGGATGCCACCGTCGAAAGCTACCACCTGGCGGCGTACCTCAACTCGCAGTTCGATGCACTGGCGGTGCGCCTCGGCGCGGCGTACAGCTGGCACGACATCGAGACCAAACGCGACGTCAGCGTCGGCAGCTACAACGATCGTCTGGAAGCCAATTACGACGCACGCACTGCGCAGGTGTTCGGTGAAGTCGGTTACACCGTCGAAGCGGCCGGCATCGCGCTGGAGCCGTTCGCCGGTCTGGCGTACGTCAACTACGACAGCGACAAGGCCAAGGAAAAAGGCGGGGTAGGGCGTCTGAAGGCGGAAGCCGATCAGGACATCACCTTCTCCACCCTCGGCCTGCGCGCCGGCAAAGTCATCACCCTGGCCAACGGCGGACAATTCACCCCGCGCGCGGCCATCGGCTGGCGCCATGCCTTCGGCGACACCAAACCCGACGCCGACCTGACCTTCATCGACGGCGGCGCCTCGTTCAGCACCCAAGGCGTGCCGATCGCCAAGGACAGCGCGATCGTCGAAGCGGGCGTCGACTTCCAGATCAGCCCGACCGGCAAACTGGGCATTGGTTATTCGGGGCAACTGTCGAATGACAACAATGACCATGCGATGACGGTGAGCTTTAGTCTGGGTTTCTGATTAGGGTTGAAGCACCTATTTAACCGCCCGAAAGGGCGGTTTTTTTTGGTTCGCCACAAGGGTCAGGTCGTACCCCTGTGGCGAGGGGATTTATCCCCGTTGGGTTGCGAAGCAGCCCCAAAACCATTCACATCGGTGTGTCAGAAAAATTTGGTTGTCTGGATTTGGGCCTGCTGCGCAGGCCAGCGGGGATAAATCCCCTCGCCACAGAGGCCCTCACAGACACCGCAAAAATCTGCGGCCCCGCGCTCTGCTAGAATCCGCCCCATTCACTGCCAGAGATTCCCACATGAGCGAGCCGATTCGTCTGACCCAATACAGCCACGGTGCCGGTTGCGGCTGCAAGATTTCCCCGCAGGTGCTGGAGGTGATTCTCGCCGGCAGCGGTGCGCAGAACCTTGATCCGAAACTGTGGGTCGGCAATGCCTCGCGTGATGACGCGGCGGTGTATGAGATCGATGCCGAGCGCGGTGTGGTGTCGACCACCGACTTTTTCATGCCGATCGTCGACGACCCGTTCGATTTCGGCCGCATTGCCGCGACCAACGCGATCAGCGACATCTACGCGATGGGCGGCGATCCATTGATGGCGATTGCGATCCTCGGCTGGCCGGTCAATGTGCTGGCGCCGGAAGTCGCGCGCGAAGTGATTCGTGGCGGCCGCTCGGTGTGCGACGCGGCGGGGATTCCGTTGGCGGGCGGGCATTCGATCGATGCGCCAGAGCCGATCTTCGGCCTCGCCGTCACCGGTCTGGTGGAAAAACGCCACATGAAGCGCAACGACACCGCCACCGCCGGTTGCCTGTTGTACCTGACCAAACCGCTGGGCATCGGCATCCTCACCACCGCCGAAAAGAAGGGCAAATTGCGCGCTGCTGATGTCGGCGTGGCCCGTGACTGGATGTGCACCTTGAACAAACCCGGCAGCCGCTTCGGCAAACTCGCCGGCGTCACGGCGATGACCGACGTCACCGGTTTCGGCCTGCTCGGCCACCTGGTTGAAATGGCTGACGGCAGCCAGCTCACGGCGCGCATCGCCTACGACAAGGTGCCGCGTCTGGACAGCGTCGAGTACTACCTCGATCAGGGCTGCGTACCCGGTGGCACGTTGCGCAATTTCGACAGCTATTCAAGCAAGGTTGGCCGCGTGCAGGAGCTCCACAAACGCGTACTGTGCGATCCGCAAACCAGCGGCGGTCTATTGATTGCCGTGACGCCTGAAGGCAATGACGAGTTCCTCGCCGTCGCCGCCGAATTGGGTCTGAACCTGGCGCCGATCGGCGAACTGGTTGAGCGACAGACGAACGCAGTCGAGGTGATTTGATGCTCCGCGACTGCACCGACTATCACGATATTTTCCTCAACGACCGGCCGCTGATGGATGCCCGCGCGCCGGTCGAGTTTCACAAAGGCGCGTTTCCCGGCGTGATCAATTTGCCGCTGATGAACGACCTCGAACGGCAGAAGATCGGCACCTGCTACAAGCAACACGGCCAGCAGGCGGCCATCGAGTTGGGCCATCAATTGGTGTCCGGTGCGGTGAAGGCCGAGCGCATCCAGGCCTGGGCCGATTTCGCCCGGGCCCATCCTGAAGGGTATATCTATTGTTTTCGCGGTGGCCTGCGTTCGCAGATCACTCAGCAGTGGCTGCATGATGAGGCGGGCATCGACTATCCGCGCGTCGGCGGTGGCTACAAGGCAATGCGCAACTTCCTCATCGACACCACTGAGCAAGCTATCGCGCAGTGCGATTTCGTCTTGCTGGGCGGCATGACCGGCACCGGTAAAACCGAAGTGTTGCTGCAGTTGCGCAATGGTCTCGATCTGGAGGGCCACGCCAATCATCGCGGTTCGAGTTTCGGCAAACGCGCCACCGGGCAGCCATCGAACATCGATTTTGAAAACCGTCTGGCCATCGACATCCTCAAGAAGCGTGCTGCCGGGATCGAGCAGTTCGTGCTCGAGGATGAGAGCCGGGTGGTCGGCAGTTGTGCTTTGCCGCTGCCGCTGTATCAGGGCATGCAGCAGTACCCGATGGTCTGGCTGGAAGACAGTTTTGAAGATCGTGTCGAGCGGATCCTGCGCGATTACGTGGTGGATCTGTCGGCGGAATTTGTGGCGGTGCACGGGGAGGAGGGTTTTACCTTGTTCTCGGAGCGGCTGCTGGAAAGCCTGAACAACGTGCAGAAGCGTCTCGGTGGCGAGCGGCATCGGCGCTTGCTGGTGTTGATGGAGGAGGCGCTGATCGAGCAGGGGCGTAGCGGGTCGGTGGATCTGCATCGCGCCTGGATCGAGGGGATGCTGCGCGAATATTACGACCCGATGTATGTGTTTCAGCGCGAGAAGAAGGGCGGGCGGATCGAGTTTGCCGGTGAGAGCGGGGCGGTGATTGAGTATTTGCGGGGGCGGGTGAGTCAGAAAGGATTGATGTTGAATTGACTGGCCTCATCGCGAGCAGGCTCACTCCTACAGGGGGAACGCATTTCAACTGTAGGAGTGAGCCTGCTCGCGATGAGGCCGGGTCAGACAACAAATGACTCAGGTCGGACAGGTTTCCTTGCCATGATCCAGCCCCTGCTTGTAGCTATGGCTCTGCAAACTGGCCTTACCGTTGTGCCAGGTCAACGTCAGTACATACAACGAATCGAAATCGTCGCCCGACCAGTCATCGGTGATGCTTTGCTTACCGCCCACCGCGTTGCCCGCGACTTTATTGATCAGTTCCGGCAAATAACCGTGTGACCAAGCCGTGTAGATCGTCGAGTTGTGATACTTGTCGGCAGTCAATTCGCGGGCCAGATCGCTGGTGTCATTGGCGGAAAACTCGATGTTCACCGGCAGACCGAGTTTGATCGCCGCCGGGCTGATGGTCATCAGCGGGCGAATGTAGCTGTAAGAGTTGTCCAGCTCGCCTTCTTCGACATTGCGCGTCGGATTGGCGGCGAATACGTAATCGGCCTTGCCGAATTTTTCCGGGAGCAGGGTCGACAGATCGATGGCGCGGTTCAGGCCCTGGCAATTAAGCTGGCCGAGACCACCCTCGGGTTTTTCCGCGTGGCGCAGGAACACCAGGGTCTGCGTACCGTCCGCCGGTTGCGCGCGACTTTCACTGGATTCAAGCGACAGGAACAGCGCACTGACCGCCATCAGGGACGGCAGGATCATGTAGGCGCGATGTTTGAAATGTTTGGCGAAACGCATAAGGTTCGTCATGAGTAAAGGGTTCTTCAGCGTGTGCGATTGAGGCTGACAAACCTTTACACCGCGGGCTTCCAGCGCCGGGTGTGTTCCATGTCATGGTGCGCTTCCATTGCGAAAGGCTTAGCTCAGAGTCCTCTGAACCCGATTTGGTTCGATTTTCTCGAGTGCGCAGCACTCTAACGGCAACCACGAATGGCTAGGTGGAAGGTTAACGACAGAATGTTACGGTTGATGTAGGAGCTGCCGCAGGCTGCGATCTTTAGATCCTGTTTGAAGGCTCAAGATCAAAAGATCGCAGCCTTCGGCAGCTCCTACATTAATATCGGGTTTCAATTTGTGACTGGATGCTTCCCATGACCGATCTGTCCGCGTTCCCGATCACCCAGAAATGGCCGGCGCAGTACCCTGACTGGATTCAGCTCTACTCCCTTCCGACCCCCAACGGCGTAAAAGTCTCGATCATGCTCGAAGAGATCGGCCTGCCTTACGAGCCGCACCGCGTGGGTTTCGACACGCAGGATCAGATGTCCCCCGAGTTCCTGTCGCTGAGCCCGAACAACAAAATCCCGGCGATCCTCGACCCTCACGGCCCGCAAGGCGAGCCACTGCCATTGTTCGAATCCGGCGCGATCCTGATCTATCTCGCCGACAAGAGTGGCCAGCTGTTGGCCCAGGAAGGCGCGCTGCGCTACGAGACCATCCAGTGGCTGATGTTCCAGATGGGCGGTATCGGGCCGATGTTCGGTCAGCTTGGTTTCTTCAATAAATTCGCCGGCAAGGATTACGAGGACAAGCGTCCGCGCGATCGTTATGTCGAAGAGAGCAAGCGTCTGCTTAACGTGCTCAACGGCCGGCTCGAAGGCCGCGACTGGATCATGGGCGAGCGCTACACCATCGCTGACATCGCCACGTTCCCGTGGGTGCGTAACTTGATCGGGTTTTATGAAGCCGGAGATCTGGTGGGCATTCAGAACTTCCCGAACGTCACGCGCGTGCTGGAGAAATTCCTCGCCCGCCCGGCCGTCGTCCGCGGCCTGACCATCCCCTCCTGACACTACCCCCTTGTAGGAGTGAGCCTGCTCGCGATAGCGGTGTATCAGTCGACATTACTATTGACTGATACACCGCTATCGCGAGCAGGCTCACTCCTACAGGGGATTTGCTGTGTCCTCGAGGATTATTGCGTACCCGGTAACGCTCTCTTGATTGATCCAGGTTTGTACCTCACCCTCCGCAAGGCATAAGCTTCGCCCCCTACGACTTTCGTCTCATCTGCCGTTTTTTCAGGAAAGGCCCCATGTCCAGTCAGTTCCCCGAAGCACGTCCCCGCCGTCTGCGCCGCAATGCGAGCCTGCGCAGTCTGTTCCAGGAAACCGAATTCAGCCTGAACGACCTGGTGCTGCCGATCTTCGTCGAGGAAGAAATCGACGACTTCGTGCCGATCAAAAGCATGCCCGGCGTCATGCGCATTCCCGAGCGCAAACTGGCCAGCGAGATCGAGCGCTATGCGCGCGCCGGCATCAAATCGGTGATGACCTTTGGTGTGTCGCATCATCTGGACGGCAACGGCAGCGACACCTGGCGTGAAGACGGTCTGGTTTCGCGCATGTCGCGCATCGCCAAAGACGCTGTGCCGGACATGATCGTGATGTCCGACACTTGCTTCTGCGAATACACCGATCACGGCCACTGCGGCGTGATGCACAACCATGAAGTCGACAACGACCAGACCCTGATCAACCTCGGCAAGCAAGCCGTGGCCGCGGCCAGCGCTGGCGCTGATGTGATCGCGCCATCGGCGGCGATGGACGGTCAGGTGCGGGCGATTCGTCAGGCGCTGGACGCGGCCGGCTTCACCCAGATTCCGATCATGGCCTATTCGACCAAATTCGCTTCGGCGCTGTACGGCCCGTTCCGCGAGGCCGGTGGCAGCGCGCTGAAGGGCGACCGCAAAAGCTATCAGATGAACCCGATGAACCGCCGCGAAGCACTGCGTGAGTCGTTGCTCGATGAGCAGGAAGGTGCCGACGCACTGATGGTCAAACCGGCCGGTGCGTACCTGGACATCATCCGCGACATCCGCGAAGCCTCGAACCTGCCGTTGTCGGCGTATCAGGTCAGCGGCGAGTACGCGATGATCAAGTTTGGCGCGCAGGCAGGGGCGATTGATGAGGATCGTGTGGTGCGCGAAAGCCTGGGCGCGATCAAGCGTGCCGGTGCGGATCTGATCTTCACCTACTTCGCGATGGACCTGGCCCTGGCCGGGATCTAAGCAACAGCGCTAATCAAAACTGTAGGAGCGGGCTTGCTCGCGAAGGCGTCGTGTCAGTCAGCACATCGAGTGCTGAGACAGCGCTTTCGCGAGCAAGCCCGCTCCCACATTTGATTTGTGCTGGGTCAGGGGCAGTTGAAGTAGGGCCGGATGCCGTGATCGCGGAAGTAGCGCTCAATCACTTTCGGATCCGCGCTGTTATCGGCAATCGCCACATAGGTATCCGGGCGCAGCAGGTAAAAGCCGTTGCGCCCCAGTCCCGCCGTTTCAAACGCCGGTCGCCAGTCGAATACATGCAGCGGCAGATGATGTTCATTGCACCAGGCGATCATCTCGTCGCTGGTGTCGCCGTACACATGCACCTGCCAGCACGGCTGGCGCAACGGGTCGTAATTATCCCCCTCACCATCATGCGCCCACGGCAAGCGATCGCCGCCGTGCACGTGGCCGGCCACGCCTTGGCTCAGCGGCATGGCGCGATAGTTGAGAGTGACTTGTGAAACCGTGCGAAAGAGGAATTCGCGACTGGCCTCGAATGAGGCCATTTTCGGAATCACAAACGGTGCCAGCCGCGTGCGCAGCAGGTCGGCGAGACGTCCCTCGGCGGTGACGAAACTGAAAACTTTATCGGTCGTCGACACCAGTTTGCGGGCGAAGGCGATGCGTTCGGTTTCGTAAGTGTCGAGCAACTCCTGCGTGGCCGCGCCGCTGAGCACCGCCGCCAGTTTCCACGCCAGATTGATCGCATCGCCGATGCCGGTGTTCATGCCTTGCCCGCCAGCGGGGCTGTGCACGTGCGCGGCATCGCCGAGCAGAAACGCCCGACCACCGCGAAAGTGCTCGGCGACCCGGTGATGCACGCGATACGTGGAGAACCAGTGGACATCTTCAACATGGACGTTCAGGTGTTCGATGGCGCGGCTGCTGACGTCGGAAAACTCCAGCGTCTCCGCCCGTTGCGCCCGCTCATCGCGCACGGTGCCGATCAACCGCGCGCGGCCTTCGCCGGCCAGTGGGAAGACCGCGAGAAAATCCGCCTCGTCGAGATCGATATGCAACTCGCCATTCATCGCCGGGCCGCTGGCCTGCACATCCGCGACGTAGAAAATCTGCTGATAAGTACCGCCGGGGAAACCGGCGTCGAGGGCTTTGCGCACCACCGAACGGGCGCCATCGCAACCGGCCAGATAACAGGCCTGACAGATCTCCTGCTCGCCATCGGACAGGCGTAAATGCGCAGTGAGACCATCGCCGTTCTCAGTGAAACTCTCCAGCGTGGTGTTGCGCTCGACGGTGACGCCGTAGTCTTCGAGGCGTTCGATCAGCAGTTTTTCGTGTTGATCCTGCGGGAAGATTTCGACGAATGCGTAGGGCGTCAGGCCCTCGCCGATACGGTTCAGCGGCAGCTTCGCGACCGGTTTGCCACTGACCCAGAAATTCGCCGCCGCGACCCGATGGCCGTTGCGCACGATGGTGTCGGAGAGATCCAGTTGCCGGTACAACTCAAGTGTTCGCGCCTGCACTGCCAGCGCCCGCGATGTGGTGCCGGGGGCGGAGGTCTTGTCGATGATGCGCACGCGTACGCCGAGTTTGCTCAGCCACAGGGCCAGCACCAGACCGGTGGGGCCGGCGCCGGTGATCAATACGTCGCTGCGGTGCATGAGAGAGTCCTCTGCATGGGGTGCAGCAAGTATGGATCAGAAGGAGAGGGTGGCCAGTGGATTAGTCAGATGGTCGGTGTTCGGCTTGGGGGCTGTTGCGTGGCGTAGATCCGGGCCCCTCACCCCAGCCCTCTCCTGAGGGAGAGGGAGCCGATTTGTGTGTTACTCAAAACCTGAGTTCGACTCAATATTTCAGGTCGCCGTACCTCGCACAAACACCGCGGTCAGTCCCCTCTCCCTCCGGGAGAGGGCTAGGGTGAGGGGCTTTTCAGACTTAGAAATCAATCGTCCCCGACAACTTCGCCACACGCGGTTCACCCTGCGTCAGGTAACCGCCCTGAGCCGATTCCCAGTACTTCTTGTTCGCCAGGTTCTCTACACCCAGACGCAACGTCACGTCCTTCTCCGACACCTTGAACGCATACCGCGCGCCCGCATCGAAACGGTTCCACGTCGGCAGGCTCAGGTTGTTCGCCGCATCCGCATACTGCCCACCGGTACGCAGCATCCGCGCATTCAGCGCGACACCTTGCAGGCCCGGCACATCCCAATCCGCGCCGGCGTTGAACTGGAACGTCGGCACGCCAATCGCACGGTTGCCGTCGTTGGCGCCGTTCTGGGTGTTTTTCAGTTCGGTGTCCATCAAGGTCAGGCCGCTGATCAAACGCAGACCGCTGATCGGTTCGCCGAAGACGTTCATTTCCACGCCTTTGTTGACCTGCTCGCCCTCACGCACGTAGGTGCAAGTGGTCGCACTGTCGATCTCGCAGTAACCGTCGCTCGGTTGCTCGATACGGTAAACACCCAGGCTCGCGCCATACGTGCCCATGTCGACTTTCACCCCAGCCTCGGTCTGCTTGGAGCGAGCCGGTGCGTAAACCTCGTTGCCGTTGGTCACGCGGAAGCCGCCGCTGCTGGTCGGCGAAGTCGGGCCCTGGGCGAGACCTTCGATGTGGTTGGCGTAGAACGACACGTGATCCCACGGTTTGAACACGATGCCGTAAACCGGCGTGGTGATCGATTCGTCGTAGCTCGAAGAGCGCGGGCCGCTGCCGTAGCTGGCGTAACTGTAACCCTGCACGACCAATTGCTGACGACGCAGGCCAGCGGTGATCAGCAGGCGATCATCGAAGAAACCGAGGGTGTCGGACAGCGCGATACTGCGGTTGAAGGTCTTGCCGGTGATGCCCGGATCGCTGTTGTCGCCACCAGAGAAGTTGCCGACCGGCGATGGTGTTTGCACCGGGTGATAGATGTTGTTGGCGTATTTGGTCAGGTCGAAATCGTAGGCGCTGCGTTGTTCTGTCCAAATGCCGGTCAGGCCGAAGTTGAGCTTGTGGCTGACCGCGCCAGTGTCGAATTTGCCGTTGAGGCCAGCCATGACGCTGGTGTTGTCTTCGTCGTGGGGGATGAACGAGCCGGTGGTGAACGAAGCACCGTTGTTGCCAACCAGCGTGGTCGAGTTGTAGCGCCCGACTTCGCGGGTGTGCTTGGCGCCGCCGGCAGCGTAGGCAGTCCAGTTATCGTTCAGATCGTATTCGGCGCGGAGCATGCCGAAGGTGTCTTCGATGTCGGTGTAGCCCCACTTCGGCGCATAGTTGGTGTCAGCCGATGGCGCATCCGGAATGTGTGTGGCAGTGCCGAGGTTGACCGAGTTGCGGCCACCGTTGACGCGCTCTTTCTGGTAGGCGAAGTCGCCGGACAGGCGCAGGGCATCGCCGCGATAATCGAGGCCGATGGCGAACAGTTTCGAGCGCTGGTTTTCGTGATCAATGCCGGTATCGCCTTCACGCTGCGACAGGTTGATCCGCGCGCCGAAGCGGTTGTCTTCACCGAAACGCTGGCCGATGTCGAAGTGCTGACCGACGCGACCTTCGCTGTTGATGTCGGTGGTGAAGCGACGCAGCGGCTCGTCGCCGGCGCGTTTTGGTTGCAGGTTTACGCCACCGCCGATGCCAGAACCGGTCGGGGTCACGCCGTTGATAAAGGCGTTCGGGCCTTTGAACACTTCCACACGCTCCAGGGCGTCGGTGGAAATGATCTGCCGCGGCAGCACGCCGTAGAGGCCGTTATAGGAAATGTCGTCGCCATTCAGCGGCAGGCCACGAATCATGAACACCTGCGACTGGTTGGAAAAACCCGACGCCTGACGTACCGACGAATCGTTGAGCAGCACGTCGGCGACGTCTTCGGCTTGCTGATCCTGAATCAGTTGTTCGGTGTAGGACGCAGCGCTGAACGGCACGTCCATCATGTCCTGATTGCCCAACACACCGAGCTGACCGCCACGCGCGACCTGACCACCGCTGTAAACCGGGGGCAGGGCGTTGGGGGTCGGGGCTTGGGCGTTGATGTTGACGTTGTCGAGCACCAGCTCTTTATTGTCAGCTTCGGCGGCGTGAGCGGTAACGGTCAGGGAGCACAGCAGGGCGAGCAACGTCGGGCGGAACGGGACGGCGAGTCGGGCTGGAGCGGGCATTGTTGTACCTGGAGGCGCACGGCCGGTGAGAAAAGTTAGGGCGGCGCGGGAACTCCTTGCGCAAATGCGACTCCAGGTGCAAATGATAGGTTTTCTCAGTAACGTTTTGCAATCAGTTTGTCAGTACTCCCCATAACACCCGTAGGAGCTGCCGAAGGCTGCGATCTTTTGATCTGGTTTTTTAAAATCAAAATCAAAAGATCGCAGCCTGCGGCAGCTCCTACACGGATTGTGTATGGTGATCGCGGCTCAACGGACTGGAAGGAGCGCCATGCACACCCCTCGATTACTGATCACCCTCGCCGCCATGCTCGTGCTGGCCGGTTGCGCCAGTCAGCGCAGCGACGAACCTGCACCGCGTGCGCCGAATGAAGTGAAGGCCGAAATCGTTCGGCTGATGCCCGCTAAAATCGCCGATCGCCAAGGCTGGGCCACCGATATCTATGCCGCTTTCGCCGCGCAGAACATCAGCCCGACCACGCAGAATCTCTGTTCAGTGCTGGCTGTGGCCGAGCAGGAATCAACCTTTCAGGCCGACCCCACCGTACCCGGTCTGGGCAAAATCGCCCGCGACGAAATCGATCGTCGCGCCGGCAAAGTGCACATCCCCAGCCTGCTGGTAAGTGGCGCGTTGCAGGTGAATTCAACCAATGGCAAGACCTACAGCGAACGCCTCAACGCCGCACGTAGCGAGAAGGAGTTGAGCGCAATCTTCGACGACTTCATCGGCAGGGTGCCCATGGGCCGCACGCTGTTCGGCGGCTTCAACCCGGTGCACACCGGCGGGCCGATGCAGGTCAGCATCGAATTTGCCGAGCAACACGCCAAGGATTATCCGTACCCGGTGGACGGCACGATTCGCCGCGAGGTGTTCAGCCGTCGCGGCGGCATGTATTTCGGCATCGCGCATTTACTCGGTTACCCGGTGAGTTACCGCGAGCCGCTGTATCGCTTCGCCGATTTCAATGCCGGTTGGTACGCGAGTCGCAACGCCGCGTTTCAAAATGCGGTGAGCCGCGCTTCGGGCATTCCGCTGGCGCTGGACGGCGACCTGATTCGTTACGACTCGATCATGCCCGGCAGCACCGAACTGGCGGTGCGCACCCTCGGCAAATCGCTGGGTATGCGTAACCCAACCATTCGCGATCAACTGGAGAAGGGCAAAACACTGGAGTTCGAAGAGACCAAACTCTATCAACGGGTGTTTGAACTGGCGGAAAAAGCCGAAGGCAAAACCCTGCCGCGTGCGGTGTTGCCGGGGATCGTCCTGCAGAGCCCGAAAATCACCCGCAAACTCACCACCGCGTGGTTCGCCAAACGCGTGGACGAGCGTTACAAGCGCTGCATGGCCAAGGCCGGCTAAATCAAGCAGACATAAAAAACCCGGCTGCGGGAGCCGGGTTTCTCTGGGTTGTTGCGATGACGCGAGTCATTCAGACCGCGCGGCGTTCAAGCAGACGATCAGAACCACCTTCAGCGACAGTGTTGCCCTGCAGACGATCCGAGCCATCAGCGGCGACGGTGTTGCCTTGCAGACGATCGGAACCATCAGCGGCGACAGTGTTGCCTTGCAGACGATCCGAACCATCGGCGGCAACGGTGTTGCCTTGCAGACGATCCGAGCCATCGGCAGCAACGGTGTTGCCTTGCAGACGATCCGAGCCATCAGCGGCGACGGTGTTGCCTTGCAGGCGATCCGAACCATCAGCGGCGACGGTGTTGCCTTGCAAGCGATCAGAACCATCTGCCGCAACAGCGTTCTGGTACAGACGATCCGAGCCGTCGGCGGCGATCATCGTGTGGGCCGGGGTAGCGGCGAAAGCGTTAACGGCGAAGACCGAGAAAGCGATGCTGAGAAGAGTTTGGCGTTTCATGATGGTGTGCTCCGGGGTGTTGTTGGTTGGTATGGAGCTGATGTTACGCCGCGGATTTTTTATGAGAACTTCATTGACGTGATGGTGAACATCGACAGCAATGATGGTTGAAACGCACCCGTGTAGGAGCTGCCGAAGGCTGCGATCTTTTGATCTTGATTTGAAAGGGCAAAATCAAAAGATCGCAGCCTTCGGCAGCTCCTACGTGGGACTTCAGAGGACTTTTACTGCGCGGCCAATCGCCTGAATCGGCCCGGTCGGTTTGCCGATCGGCGAACCATTGGCGCCTTCCAGCGTCAACTCGAACAACTGATTCGGCTGCAGCGGCGGCAGTTTATCCAGCGGTACCCGCAACGCCTCGCCCGGTTTGACCAAGCCCAGCGACACCGGCCCCTGCCAACCATCAGCCTTGGTCCAGAACTCCAGCGCCTTGTCCGCCGGCACTTCGACCACGCCCAGCGGAATCAACTGAATCTCCCGCGAGTCGCTCGCCTGAATCACCCAGCCCGGCGCTTTGTCCTGCGGCGCCACCAGCACCACCAGATAACTCGGCTTCGGCGTGGTCTGGGTCAACAGCATCGCGCCCAACACCAACGTCGCCGCCAGACCGGCAGCACTCAACCCGCGCCACAACGGCAACAGATTCCACCAGGACGTCGCCGGCGCTGTCTGCGTCAGCCGATCCACACTGCGTTCGATCCGCCGCCACAACTGCGCCGAGGGTTGCTGCGGCTCAGCAAGATCCGTCAACTCCAGCAAACGCCGCTCCCAGGCGTCCACGGCGGCGCGCAAATCGGCGTCATGCTGCAGGCGTTGTTGCACCTCGATGCGCTGCTCGGCCGACAGGGTGCCGAGCACATATTCGCCGGCCAGTTCATCGCGATCCTGCGCCGATTCAGTGGTCATCCCATGCACTCCCGCAGCGCAGTGAGGCTGCGTTTGATCCAGGCTTTGACGGTGCCCAGCGGCGTGTCGAGGCGCGCGGCAATTTGCGCGTGGCTGTAGCCGTCGACGTAGGCGTGAAGGATGCAGTGGCGGCGCTGCGGCTCCAGTTGTTCGAGGCAACGGTGAATGCGCGCCGAATGCGCGTGGGCGTCGAACGCATCCTCGTCGTACGCAGGTATTTCATGGTCGTCGTTGAACGGCGTTTCCCGCGCCTGATTGCGCAACTGATTCAGCGCCAGATGGCGGGTCACGCTGAACATCCAGCCGCGCGCCGAACCGCGCGCCGGATCAAAACCCGCCGCACCGTTCCAGATTTTGATAAAGGCCTCATGGACGATGTCCTCCGCCAGCGCCGTATCACGCACCAGCCGCTTGGCCACACCGAGCAGACGCGGGCCTTCCTGCACATACAAATCGCGCAGGGCCGCACGCTCGCCCCGGGCACAGGCGGCGAGGCGGGCTTGGTAATCGAATGCGGATTCGGCTAAAGACATGTCGTGCAATCTAGCTCACATTCCCCAAAACACCACAGATCCCTGTGGGAGCGGGCTTGCTCGCGAAGGCGTCGTGTCAGTCAACTCACCCTTCACTGATACAACGCCTTCGCGAGCAAGCCCGCTCCCACAAAAGCATGTGATCAGTTGGCGGCCCAGAAGATGTAATCGGCCTGATACTTCACCACTTCCTGCTTGCCCTTGTTTGCTGTCGTGCATTCGCTGCCCGGCGCCACGCCGCCCTTGAGCGCAACGCGCTGGATGTAACTCACACCACTCATCGCGCCTTTACCTTCAGCCGGATTGGCCTTGACTAGTTGATAAGGCAGATTCCCCGGTGTCGACGGCGCTACGGCCAGTTGCGTGCCGGTGACTTTTGAACCGTCCTTGGCCTGCCACGTAGCCGGCGGGCCGAAATAAGTGCCGACCTGCTTGCCGCTGCGATCATTGAGCACCGCTTTCGGGCCAACGAACGTCCACTCGGTCTGCCCGGCGGCGTTGGGTTTGTCACGGCATTCATAAGTAATCTCGCCAACCCCGGTGGTTTCCATGGCGATCTTGTGGCCGTCCGGGACTTTGATCGCATCGGGATAACTGCTTTGGGCGAAGGTCGTCGAGGTGACGGCGAGCAAACCGGTGAAGCCAATCAGTTGGGTGATGTTCATCAGGTGTTCTCCGAAAAGGGTAAACCGCTGGCAGCCGAGGAGGGCTGTTACAGGGACTACCCGTGGCGGAGCGGTTTGGATGCAGGGCCTGAAAAATAAATTTCAAACACCCTGAAGCCCCACTGGGCAGGGAGGTAGACCCAAAGGCTGCAAATGCACTACAACTGAAGTGGGCGGATAACCAATCGAAAGGGGGGAGCTATGTATCAACTCTACGGACATCGAAATTCCGGCGCAGCCGCCATCGAAGCGGCGCTGGAGCTGTGCCAGATCGCCTATCGCTTCATCGATATCGAAGCCAGCAGCGAGGCCGCCGAGGCGCTGGCCAAACTCAATCCGCTGAAACAGATCCCGACCCTGCAATTGCCCGACGGCAGTGCGCTGACCGAAAGCGCGGCGATTCTGATTCACCTCGGCCTGACCTTTCCCAAGTCCGGTTTGCTGCCAGTCGAGGCCGCCGAGCGTGACCAGGCGATTCGCGGCATGGTTTATATCGTCAGCAATTGTTACGCAGCAATTGGCGTGATCGACTACCCCGAACGCTGGCTATTGATGCCCGACGAAGCGTCGCGACAGAACCTGATGGCCGGTGCCCGTGAGCGATTGCACTGGAGTTGGGAAGTGTTTGCCGACCAGTTCTCCGCCGAACTGTACCTGGACGACGAAACGCCGGGCGCGCTGGATGTGCTGGCGGCGGTGGTAACCCGTTGGGCGGGGAGCCGCGAGCATTTGCGCCAGACGCGGCCGGGGTTTTACGCGTGGCTGCAACGCATTGACCGGCATCCGGTGCTGGCCCCGGTGTTTGCCCGGCATTGGCCTGCTTGAACAATGTGGGAGCGGGCTTGCTCGCGAATGCGGTGGGTCAGTAGACAGATAAATTGACTGACCCACCGCATTCGCGAGCAAGCCCGCTCCCACAAGGGATTTTTGGCAACTGGCCGAAAGTGGATTACTCCCCGCGAATGTACTGCTCCAGCTGTTTGATCAGCTCAGCCTGCTCGGCAATGGCTTCCTTGACCAGGTCACCAATCGACAGCAGCCCGATCAACTTGCCATCCTGCACCACCGGCAAATGGCGCAGACGCTTGTCGGACATGATGCCCAGGCACGTGTCGACGGTCTGGTGCGTATCGACGGTGATCACCGGCGAGACCATGATGTCGCGCACCGGCGTACCCACCGACGAACGGCCATGCAGCACCAGCTTACGGGCGTAATCGCGCTCACTGATGATGCCCAGCACTTCATCGTTCTCCACCACCAGCAAGGCGCCGACGTTTTTCTCGGCCATCTTCATCAGCGCTTCGAGCACCATGTGATCAGGCTTGATCTGGTGCACTTCCTGATTTTTCTGATCTTTGAGCTTGAGCAGTTGGGCGACGGTCTTCATGGCGGTTACTCAGGTGTTGTCGTTGTTATCCAAGCATCGTAGACCCTGAGGCGCAGGGCAAGGTGACAAAGCGGCAGATAGCACGCAAAAAACGTCATTTCCCGAAAAAAAGCCCGAACACACAACCATTCTTGGAGGGAACCTCTGTGGCGAGGGGATTTATCTGTGGCGAGGGGATTTATCCCCGTTGGCCTGCGCAGCAGGCCCGCTTGTAGGTCAAAAGCGGGGCTGCTTCGCAGGCCAACGGGGATAAATCCCCTCGCCACAGAGAACATGTTCAGCCTGAGAGCTTCTAAACCATAGACCCAGGGGTGGACGCGGCAGCGTAGAATGCCCCTCTGTTTCAATACCCGAGGTTGCAGTGGTGGATTTACCGCAGGGCTTCGTCCTGACCCGGCATTGGCGTGATACGCCGGCCGGCACCGAAGTCGAGTTCTGGTTGGCGACCGACGCCGGGCCGCGTCGTGTGCGTTTGCCGCATCAACCGTCGGTGGCGTTTATCCCCGCTGAACAGCGCGAGGCGGCCGAACGCTTGCTGCACGACGAAAAGAACGTCGAACTGCGCCCCTTGGCCCTGCAGGACTTCGAACATCGTCCGGTGCTCGGCCTGTATTGCCAGCAACACGGCCAGTTGATGCGCCTCGAAACCGCGCTCACCCGCGCCGGCGTCGACGTTTACGAAGCCGACGTGCGCCCACCGGAACGCTACCTGATGGAGCGCTTCATCACCGCGCCGGTATTCTTCAGCGGCACAGCGGACGCCGACGGCACCTTGCTCAACGCCCACCTCAAACCCGCACCGGATTACCGACCGAAACTGCGCCTGGCCTCCCTCGACATCGAAACCACCGAAAATGGCGAGTTGTATTCCATCGCCCTCGAAGGCTGTGGCGAGCGTCAGGTGTACATGCTCGGCACCCCGAATGGCGACGCCAGCATCGTCGACTTTGATCTCGAATACTGCGACTCGCGCACCGTCATCCTGAAAAAACTCAACGACTGGTTTGCACTGCACGATCCCGACGCGATCATCGGCTGGAACGTCGTGCAGTTCGACCTGCGCATCCTTCACGAGCACGCGCGGCGACTCGGTGTGCCGCTGAAAATCGGCCGTGGCGGCGAAGAAATGCAATGGCGTGAGCACGGCAGCCGCAATCACTATTTCGCTTCGGCAGCGGGGCGGTTGATCATCGACGGTATCGAATCCCTGCGTTCGGCGACCTGGAGTTTCCCCTCGTTCAGTCTGGAAAACGTTGCGCAAACCCTGCTCGGCGAGGGCAAGGCCATCGACAACCCGTACCAGCGCATGGACGAAATCAACCGCATGTTCGCCGAAGACAAACCGGCGCTGGCCAAGTACAACCTCAAGGACTGCGAACTGGTCACGCGGATCTTTGCCAAAACCGAGTTGCTGACTTTTCTGCTGGAGCGCGCCAGCGTCACCGGATTGCCGGCGGATCGCAGCGGCGGTTCGGTGGCCGCGTTCACGCATTTGTACATGCCATTGATGCACCGACAGGGTTTTGTCGCGCCGAATCTCGGTACCAACCCGCCGCAGGCCAGCCCCGGCGGTTTTGTCATGGACTCGCAACCGGGTCTCTACGAGTCGGTATTGGTGCTCGATTACAAGAGTCTGTACCCGTCGATCATCCGCACTTTTCTGATCGATCCGGTGGGCCTGATCGAAGGCTTGCAACACCCGGACGACGCTGACTCTGTACCGGGTTTCCGTGGCGCGCGCTTCTCACGCACGCGCCATTGCCTGCCGTCGATCGTCTCGCGCGTGGCCGAGGGCCGCGAGACCGCCAAACGCGAGCACAACGCGCCGCTGTCGCAAGCGCTGAAAATCATCATGAACGCCTTTTACGGCGTGCTCGGTTCCAGCGGTTGCCGGTTTTTCGATACGCGGCTGGCTTCGTCGATCACCCTGCGCGGTCACGAAATCATGCTGCGCACGCGCAAGTTGATCGAAGAACAGGGCCACGCGGTGATCTATGGTGACACCGATTCCACCTTCGTCTGGCTGCGTCGCCAGCATGGTCAGGAAGAGGCGGCGAAGATCGGCCAGGCGCTGGTCCAGCACGTCAATGACTGGTGGCGCGAGCATGTGCGCGATGAATACGGCCTGGAAAGCGCCCTCGAATTGCAGTTCGAAATTCACTACAAACGCTTCCTGATGCCGACCATCCGTGGCGCGGAGGAGGGCAGCAAGAAGCGCTACGCCGGCCTCGTCACCCGCGCCGACGGCAGCGATGAAATGGTCTACAAAGGCCTGGAAACCGTGCGCACCGACTGGTCGCTGCTGGCCCGGCAATTTCAGCAAGAACTGTACGAGCGGATTTTCCAGCGCAAGCCGTATCAGGATTACGTGCGCGACTACGTGCGCAAAACCCTCGCCGGTGAATTCGATGATCGGCTGATCTACCGCAAGCGCCTGCGCCGCACCCTCGACGACTACGAACGCAACGTGCCGCCCCACGTGCGCGCGGCGCGTCTGGCCGACGAATTCAATACGCAGCACGGTCGGCCACGGCAATACCAGAACGGTGGCTGGATCAGTTACGTCATCACCTTGGCCGGCCCCGAGCCGCTGGAAGTGCGCCGCGCGGCCATCGACTACGACCACTACATCACCCGGCAGCTGCAACCGGTGGCGGATGCGATTCTGCCGTTTGTCGACGACGATTTCTCAACCCTGATCGGTGGGCAACTGGGCCTGTTTTGAGTCGAGCAGTTGCAGCGTCCATTCATCGAGAATGCCGTGGAAGTAGCGCTCCAGCGCCTGCGCGAACAGGCTGTCGTCGGCGCTGAACTGCGCGAACAGTGTCATCGATGAATGAAATTTCAGGTCATCGGGATGACCGAAGATCTCCGCGATTGAACGCTGGCGCACGTTCAGCACCAGCTGCGTGCAGGTGCGCAAGCGGGCGCCGAGCAGTTCATGGTCGAGGTAGGCCTGCGCTTCTTCGGCGGTACCGATGGCGTAGCGTCGGGACATTTCACTGCCGCCCAAACCGGCGAACTGCGGGAAGACGAACCACATCCAGTGGCTGCGTTTGCGGCCGTCTTCGAGTTCGCGCTGCACCCGCTCGAACACCGAGTCTTGGGCCAGCACAAAACGTTGCAGGTTGAACGGGTCGTTCTGATCCGTGCTTCTCATCGCGAAGCCCTCGCCAGTCGGCGGCTCAGACCATGGCCAGCCGCTGCTTGCGTTGTGGCGCTTGAAACACCTGATCCAGCGCCGCCAGATCCCCGGCCTCCAGTTGCAGCTGCGCCGCTTGTGCATTGAGTTGCACGTGTTCGGGTCGCACAGCCTTGGGAATCGCAATCACACCATCCTGACGCAGAATCCACGCCAGCGAAACCTGCGCGGGGGTGACGCCGTGACGAGCGGCAGTCTGTTTCAGCACCGGCTCAGCCAGCATCGCGCCGCCCTGGCCGATCGGGCAGTAAGCCATCAGCGGCATCCGCTGGTGCTGGCACCACGGCAGCAGATCGAATTCGATGCCGCGCTCTTCGAGGTTGTAGAGCACTTGATTGGTGGCGCAGGCGGAACTGGAGAGTTCTTCGAGGTCATCGACGTCGAAATTGGAGACGCCCCAACGGCCGATCTTGCCTTCTTCGCGCAGACGTTCGAAGGCTTCGACGGTTTCTTCCAGCGGATACTGGCCGCGCCAGTGCAGCAGATAGAGGTCGATGTAATCAGTGTCGAGGCGGCGCAGACTGCGCTCGCAGGCTTGCGGGACGCCTTTGCGGCCGGCGTTATGCGGGTAGACCTTGCTCACCAGAAACACTTGATCGCGCAGACCGGCAATCGCTTCGCCGACCACCGATTCAGCACCGCCCTCGGCGTACATTTCGGCGCTGTCGATCAGGGTCATGCCCAGCTCGATCCCCATGCGCAACGCCGCCACTTCACGCTTGTGCGCCGAACGGTCTTCGCCCATGCGCCAGGTGCCCTGACCAATGACGGGAACCTGCACACCGGCCAATTCGAGGGTACGCATTCAAACCTCCTATCTGAAAGAGTCGATACCTTTAAGTGGGCAGCAGGATAGCCCAGGGGTTCCGAAAGCTTGCAGATCAGGAGTCTTTATGAAGTGGCTGAAATAAATTGTGGCGAGGGGATTTATCCCCGCTGGGTTGCGAAGCAGCCCCAAAACCATTCAGCGCGGAGTATCAGGCAAACCCGGTTGTCTGGTTTTGGGGCTGCTGCGCAACCCAACGGGGATAAATCCCCTCGCCACAGGGGACTCAACTCATCACAGATGTTGTGTTGACAGTTATTTCGCGGAGAACTTCAACACCACGCTGTGGTTGTAAGTCTGCCCCGGATCCAGCCGCGTGCTCGGGAAGTTCGGCTGATTAGGCGAATCCGGATAGTGCTGCGTTTCCAACGTAAACGCGCCCCAGTGCGGATACACCTTGCCGCCCTTACCCTTGACCGTGCCATCCAGGAAGTTGCTGGTATAAAACTGCACACCCGGCTCGGTAGTGAACAACTGCAAATGCCGCCCCGACTGTGGATCGCTGACTTCAGTGGCGACTTTGCTCACATCGCCCTTGGTATCCAGCGCCCAGTTGAAATCAAATCCACCCTGTTTCGGCTCAGCAAATTTCAGTTGCTCATGATCCGCCTTGATGTGCGTGCCAATCGCCGTCGGTTTGGTGAAATCCATCGGCGTACCGGCGACGGGCGCGAGTTCCCCGGTCGGGATCAGTTTGGCCGTCACCGGCGTGTAATGGCTGGCGTACAGGGTCGCGACCTGCTTGAGAATGTCGCCATTACCGGCGCCGGCGAGGTTGAAGTAACTGTGGTTGGTCAGGTTGAGCACCGTCGGTTTGTCGGTGTTGGCCTTGTAGTCGATGCGCAGCTCGTTGTTGTCGGTGAGGCGATAGGTGACCTCGGTGGTGAGGTTGCCGGGAAAGCCCATTTCGCCGTCCGCCGACAGATACGTCAGGGTTACGCCGACCGAATCCTTGTCCTTGGTTTCCTGGGCTTTCCAGACTTTCTTGTCGAAACCCAAGGTGCCGCCGTGCAACGCGTTGCTCTTGTCGTTCTGCGGCACTTGATAGCGTTTGCCATCGAGTTCGAACGCACCTTCGGCGAGGCGATTGCCGAAACGGCCAATGGTCGCGCCGAAATACGCGGTGCCTTTCTGATAACCCTGCACATCGTCGAAGCCGAGCACGACGTCGTCGAACTTGCCGTGTTTGTCCGCCACCAAGAGCGATTGCAGGGTCGCGCCGTAGGTGATGACGGTGGCTTGCATGCCGTGGCTGTTGCGCAGGATGTATTGCTCGACGGGCGTGCCGTCATTGGTTTTGCCGAAGGCTTTGTGCTCGGCGCTGAGGCCGGCGGCATTGGCGGAAAGGGTGGCGATCATCAGGGACAGTCCGAGGCCGGAGAGCAGGTGTCGGGATTGAAGCATGGTTGACCTTCCTTTTTGTTGTTGTTTTCAAAGCAGCACACATCCCCGTGTAGGAGCTGCCGAAGGCTGCGATCTTTTGATCTTTATAAAAGCAAAAGATCGCAGCCTTCGGCAGCTCCTACAGGTGTTCAATAGTCATGCTATTTGTGGTTTTGCAGAATATTTATAGTGGATTAATCGTTTATTGCAAAAGAAAAAGTCAGACTAGTGTGTGCGGCAATCAGCGCCAAAGGTCGGATCAACGCTCGCACACTGCACTTTTTCGAATTTCCCGGCTCTATCCATGGCCAGGATGCGGTGACCCCCGCCGCACAGGAATGTGCCTGTTCGAGACTACATGCCGAGAGTTTTTCAGCTGATTGCCGACCTTTTTCGCCGACCGTGCCTGCCGCTCGCCTGTCTGTCATTGCTGTTGTTCAGCGGTTGCAGTCATCAGGACGGCAACGGCTTTTTCGCGCAGATGCGTGACGGCCAGCCGCAGGAATTCATGCAGACCAGCGTCGACCGTATGGCCACGCTGGCAATGCGCGACAACCTCAACAGCCTCTACCGCCTGATGGGCAAGCTGTACCTGCGTAATCCAGAAGAACTGAAAAAATCGGGTTTCCTCAGTATCAGCGTGGCGGTGAAACAGGTGCGTCTGGCCGTTGAACAGCAGCAGCCATTACCGGTGCTCGGCGGAAGAAAGGATCTCGCGGCGCTGAGCTACGCGATGAGCCCGGAGTTTCGCGGTGACCGCGTCGGCGCGTTCATCTATGCGATCGGCAGCATGCTCGTCACCGCCCACGGCAATCGCACCGAGTTCTACATGACCGATGCGATCAACCCGACCTTCGTTCACAACGCCGCGCGCAACATCGAAAAAGCCACGTGGATTCTGTCGCAACGGCAGAACAAGGACGGTCAGCCATTGCTGTTTTCCAATGAGATTTCGGAGGAGGGCAGCAACCTCAGCTTTGCCACCGAGTTCGGCAAAATCGTCGCGCGGCTGGATCTGATCACGCAGATGCTCGATGAGCGCTACCGGCGGATTGGTTTGAATTACGCGCAGAGCCTTCTATTCCTGAATTTCCTCCCCGTTCAATAAGCGCTCTCACCCCTGTAGGAGCTGCCGAAGGCTGCGATCTTTTGATCTGTTTTTGAAGGTCAACGTCAAAAGATCGCAGCCTTCGGCAGCTCCTACAGCGTAGAGTGGCGGTCGGATTGTTTGTATACAATCCATCGTCAACTTTGACTCAAAGGGAGCTGCACCCGTCATGACCGACCCCGCAAGCGCCGATTTCACTCGCGTTGACCGCGCCGTCCGCTCGGACAAATTGCCTTATGCCGCGTTGCTGGCGTTCGCCATGACCGGTTTCATCGCCATCCTCACCGAAACTCTGCCAGCCGGCCTGCTGCCGCAAATCGGCGCCGGGCTCAATGTCAGCGAGGTGCTCGCCGGGCAACTGGTGACGCTGTACGCGCTGGGCTCGATTGTCGCGGCGATTCCGCTGACCGTCGCCACGCGCGGCTGGCCTCGGCGGCGGGTGCTGTTGATGACCGTCGGCGGTTTTCTGGTGTTTAACACCGTCACCACGTTTTCCAGTCATTACGGCCTGACCCTCGCGTCGCGGTTTCTCGCCGGCATGGCGGCGGGGCTGTCGTGGGGGATCATGGCCGGCTATGCGCGCGGCATCGTGCCGGTGCATCAACAGGGCCGAGCGCTGGCGATTGCCATGCTCGGTACGCCGGTGGCGCTGTCGCTGGGTACGCCAGCGGGAACATGGCTGGGTAATCTGATTGGCTGGCGTGCTTCGTTCGGCATCATGTCGGCGCTGGCCCTGGTGCTGGCGGCGTGGATTGTGATCGCGGTGCCGGATCGTCCGGGGCAAACCAGCGAAGAACGCCTGCCGCTGCTCGAATCGTTGCGTCTACCGGGTGTGCGACCGGTGCTGTTCGTGGTGCTGACGTGGATGCTCGGGCACAACATTCTCTACACCTACATAGCGCCGTTTCTGATGCAGGCCGGGCTGGCCGAACGGGTTGATCTGGTGTTGCTGGTGTTTGGCCTGTGCTCGCTGGTGGGCATCTGGATCATCGGCATGCTGGTCGATCGCTGGTTGCGTTGGCTGACGTTGATCAGCCTTGCGGTGTTTGCCGTGACCGCACTGGTGTTGGCGCTGCTGGCGCCGTCACCGTGGCTGATTTACACGTGCATGGCGGTGTGGGGCTTGTCCTTTGGCGGCTCGGCGACGTTGCTGCTGACCGCCGCGGCGGACTCGGCGGGCGATCACGTCGACGTGGTGCAGGCGATGCTCACCACGTCGTGGAACGTAGCGATTGCCGGCGGCGGCTTGTTTGGTGGCTTGTTGCTGGATCGAGCGGGGGCGATGTCGTTTCCGTGGGCGCTGCTGATCCTCTCGCTGATTGCGCTCGCCACCGTTTGGATCAACAGCAACCACAGCTTCAAACCGGGCCGCCGCCAGCACTGACAACGCAGTCTCTCTGTAGGAGCTGCCGCAGGCTGCGATCTTTTGATGTGCGGTATTGAAAAACAAGATCAAAAGATCGCAGCCTGCGGCAGCTCCTACAGGGAGAATGGTGGGTTGGGGTATAACGATAGACCGCATTGATATATGTGGTTATAAGAAAAATCGCTATGCTGCGGGCCAGATTTTTCCTGTCGTTTTTGTGGACGGTTTAATGGAATTGGCAAATTTCGGCCTGGTGATCGCCGGGCTGGTGGTGGGGTTTATCGTCGGCATGACCGGTGTCGGCGGCGGTTCGTTGATGACGCCGATCCTGCTGTGGTTCGGCATCAACCCGGCAACAGCGGTGGGCACTGACCTGTTGTACGCCGCCATTACCAAATCCAGTGGCGTGCTGGTGCACAAAAAGAACAAGAACATCGATTGGGCCATCACCGGCTGGCTGACCCTCGGCAGCGTGCCGGCGGTGGCGATGACCTTGTGGTTCCTCAGCACCCTGCACACCGCGCCGGATGCGATGAACGCCATCATCAAACAAGCCCTGGGCTTTGTGTTGTTCGCCACTGCGCTGGCGATCTTCTTCAAAAAACGCCTGCTCGCATTCGCCCACAAACGCGCCGGCGGCAACTACAACCCGAGCGGTTCGCGCCTGAACGTGTTGACGGTGATCACCGGTCTGATCCTCGGCACCATGGTTGCGCTGACCTCGATTGGCGCGGGTGCGCTCGGTACGGTGGCGCTGTTCATTCTTTATCCATTGCTGCCAACCCGTCGTCTGGTCGGCACCGAAATCGCCCACGCCGTTCCGCTGACACTGGTTGCAGGTCTCGGTCACGCGAGCATGGGCAATATGGATTGGGGTGTGTTGGGCTTTCTGCTGATCGGCTCGTTGCCGGGCATCTGGCTTGGCAGCCACCTGACGGGGCGCATTTCCGACGAAGTCCTGCGCCCGTGCCTGGCGACGATGCTGGTGTTGATCGGCTACAAGCTGGCGTTCTGATCAACCGATTTTTGGAATGGGACAAAATTGTGGTGAAAGTCACTTACCTGTGGCGAGGGGATTTATCCCCGTTGGGCTGCGAAGCGGCCCCATTCGGTCTCCCGCATTTTTGCTGATACACCGCATGTGCTGGTTTTACGACTGCTTCGCAGCCGAACGGGGATAAATCCCCTCGCCACAGAAACCCCGCTAACCACAAGTTTTGCGCTGCTGAATATCCCTTGTAGGAGCTGCCGAAGGCTGCGATCTTTTGATCTTGATCCTAAAAAAAAAGATCAAAAGATCGCAGCCTTCGGCAGCTCCTACAGGTTTTTATGACGGGTTCTGAATGGTGTATTTCATCACCGTCACCGGCAACTCCTCGTACACCATTTCCTCAATCACCTCCCATCCCAACCGCGCATACAGCGATTGCGCGGCATCGGTGTACAGATACAACTCCTTCACCCCCAGCGCCGCCGCTTCTGCAACCACACGGTTAACCAGTTGCGAAGCAACCCCGCGCCCGCGTTCTTCAGCTTTCACATAAACCCCGGCCAGCCAAGGCGTCAGGTTCGGGCGCAGTTTAAGATCGTTTTCAATCAGCAGTGCGCCGCCGAGCAAGCGCGAACCTTCGAGCGCCACCACAACGCTGGGGATCGCGCCTTTGCCGCAGGATTCGCGCATATGCTCGATACGGTCCTGGACAGTCTGGCCCGGGCGAAACTCGCCCCACTCCTGGAAGTTGAGCGTGGCCAGTTCTTCAATCAATTCGGCGTGATCGCACAGGTAATCAATGTGCATGCGGGTGAACTCCATTTCGGTGGTTGATCCACCACCCTAATGCGGTCATAAAAGGTAATCAAATCTGCCTTGCGATCGTGTCTGTGATGTTGCGCAATGTCGGCCCTGACCTAAGCTTCTGACAAGGCGACACCTATTTGCCAGATAGCCCCGGAACAATCGCCACGATGCGCAATCATTAGAGCGTGGATATTAAAAGGAGATGCGCATGCTCATCAGGTCACTGACCCTGACACTCTTGCTGGCGATTGCCGGCCCTCTGTTCGCCGCTGACAACGATTCGCCGATTGCCGGCGACATGGGCCGCGCCCGACCGCTGATCGTGATCGCACAAAGCACCGTTGACCCCGTGTGGGTCGGCCTGAAAAAGTCGCTGGAAGATCCCGCCAACAAAAAAGGCGTTGCCGATCGCAACATCAAGGTTTACACGATCCTCAACATGTCCGGCCAACTCGACGGCAAAGACCTCGGCCAGCAAGACACCATGGCGCTGTTGCGCTCGCTGAAGCTGGGCGCCGGGGCGTATCCGAAAGTGTTCCTGGTGGGCAAGGACGGCGAGACCAAACTGTCGGCGTCTGGGGATGAAGCGAAGTCGGTGGACTTGAAGAAGATTTTTGACACCGTGGATGCCTTGCCGGCGACCGAGAAAGACATCGCGCCACCGTCCGTGGCAACCACACCGGCAGCCGCAGAACCGGCCGCAAAAGGCGCAAAAGGCACCAAACCAACCAAGCCAGCAAAACCAACCAAACCACCGGAAATGCCGGATGACTAACTGAAGTTAACGCAAATCCCCCTGTAGGAGTGAGCCTGCTCGCGATAGCGTTGTATCAGTCAACACATGCATCTACTGATACACCGCTATCGCGAGCAGGCTCACTCCTACAGTTTTAAGCTGCGTGTTCTTGTAATGCTGTCTGCAAGCGCTTCATCTCTTGCACAAACCTCTCATACAATCGATGCGCCTCCTGCTGCGTAGGGTCGGATTTGCACAGCGTTTCCAATAGCTCACACGCCGCAATCAACGGCGTCGCATGAATAATCCGCGCACTCCCGAGAATCTTGTGGCAACGCCGCGCCATGCCTTCAAAATCCCCCGTTGCAAACAGCGTTTCCATCGCCTCGAAATCCTGCTGATTGGTGCGTAACACCGTCTCCAGCAACTGCCGGGTCAGCCCCGGATCGCCAGCGGTAATGTCGCTGACCTTGGACGGATCAAAACACGCCGCACTGGCCTGACGTTCACGTTCGGATTCACGCAGATAACGCTCCAGGGCACTGCGTGTCAGCGGTTTGAACAGGCAGGCGTTCATGCCCGCGTCGAGACAGCGGCGGGTTTCCTCAGGCTGCGCATTGGCGGTCAGCCCCAGCACATGAGTCGGCGTGCGCCCCTCGGCGGCTTCGATGGCGCGCAACTGGCGGGTCATTTTGTCGCCATTGAGCAGCGGCATATTGCAGTCAGTGATCAAGTAGTCGAAGGATTCTTCGCTCCACAGGCGCAACCCTTCGAGACCGTTTTCGGCGCAGGCCACGCGCATCCCCAGCGATTCCAGTTGCCGCTGCAGCACCACGCGATTGAATTCGTGATCTTCGACAATCAGCACATGCCGCGACGGCAGCGGTGGCAGATCTTCAGCCGCCATCGTCGGCAGAGTTTGTGTCTCGGTGTGCAAGCGGGTGCTCAGGTTGAGGGTAAAGCACGAGCCGAGCCCCGGCTCGCTTTCGCAAGTCAGTTGCCCACCCATCAGCTCGGTCAATTGCTGACAGATCGACAATCCCAGCCCCGTGCCAATCTGTGCTTCGCTCTGGCCGTCAGCGAATTGGGTGTACGGCTGAAACAGGCGCTGGCGCTGTGGCTCGTCCATGCCGATGCCACTGTCGCGCACCGCCAGGCGCAATTGCACCAGATCGCCGTGAGTCAGCAGGCTCAACTCGACGCTGACCGTGCCTTGGGCGGTGAACTTGATCGCGTTGCTCAGCAGGTTGGAAAGAATCTGCCGAAAGCGCAGCGAATCCAGTTCCACCGCTTGATCGGCATCGTCGGTGATCAAGGTCAGGTCGATGTTTTTCTGCTGCGCGAGGCTGGCGAACGCCTGCACCACGGTGCGCGCCAGACGCTCGGGATAGCAGCGGCTGCTGCGCAATTCGAACTGGCCGGCTTCAAGTTTGGTCAGGTCGAGAATCTCGCCGATCAGTTCCATCATGCCGCCGGCAGACTTCTGCGCGATGTCGATCAACTCGCCATCGCCGGTGCGCTCGGGATGACGATTGCGCAGCAGTTCGAGCACGCCGATCAACGCGCTCATCGGCGTGCGGATCTCGTGGCTCATCACCGCCAGAAAATGGCTTTTGCCACGGTTCGCCGCCTCGGCTTGATGTTTGGCGGCGAGCAAGGCGTGTTGCAGATGCTGTTGTTCGGTCAGGTCGATCCAGCCGCCAATCACGCCGGTCATTTTGCCGTCGGAGTCGCGGTAGGGCAGGGCCCAGTGGTAGATGTGGAAGGTGTGGCCCTTGACCGAGAGCGGGAAATTGTCGAACGACGGCTCGCCGCTTTCCAGGGTGGCGCGGTGGATGCGTTTGTAGTTGTGGGCGTTATCCAGCGGCAGCACGTTGGCCTCGATCAGGCCTTTGTGCAGCACCTGCTCAAGCTCCACGCCCATCACCTGCAAATAGGCGCGGTTGCAAGTGAGCAGCAGGCCTTTGCGGTCGCGCACGTAAATCGGGTGCGGCGTGCCATCGACCAACGCCTTCATGAACAGCAACTGATCGCTCAAGGCTTTTTGCGCTTTGCGACGCTCGGCGATTTGCCGGCGCAGGCCGAGGTTCCACGCGATAAAACCGAGCAAAACGGCCACCAAAACCATCGCCGCACGCAGAATCCAGCGCTTGTAAGTGCTCCAGCCGTCTTCACCGTTCTGTGGGTTTTGCCAGCGATTGGCCAAGTCGCTGAACTCGCCGGGAGCGATGTCGAGCATGGCTTTATCGAGGATCGAAATCAGCGTGGCGTTGTGTTTACCGGTGGCGAAGGTGATCAACGCGGGTTGGGTGCCGAGCACCGAGTCGATTTGCAGGCGTCCACGAAAGTAGCGATCAATCAGATAAGCCGCGCCCATCTGCGGCTGAATCACGCCCTCGACCTGTCCTTCGGCGAGCAGTTCGTAAGTCTCGATCGACGTATCGACTTCGACTGCGCGCAACTCCGGCCATTCCCGCGCCAGCCAATGCGCGGCTTCCGAGCCCTTGATGATCGCCACGGCCCGGCCTTTCAGCCCGCTCATGCCCTCGCGGTTGGGCTTGACCCGTGTAACCAGTACAAACGGATTGACCACGTAGGCGCGGGAGAACTTCAGATCCTCGTGCCGGCGCTCGCTGTAAGTCAGCGCCGCGATCAGGCTGGGTGGATCGCGTTGCGCACGACGGGTCATGGCGTCCATCGAAGTGATTTTCTTTGGCTGAAACGCGAGGCCCGTGCGGTCGTTGATCAGCTCGAGCAAATCGGCGGACATGCCGCGCATTTCGCCTTCGGTATCGAAGAAGCTGAACGGCGAATACATGTCGTTGGCCAGCACCTCGACAAGCGGATGATCCTTGATCCACTGCTGTTCGACCGGCGTCAGTTGCAGACGGCCGTAACCGAGTTTCGGGTTGGAACCGATGCCCCAGCGCCGGGCGATTTGCGCGCGTTCCGCCGGAGAGATTTTTGCCAGAACGTTGTTGAACAGGTTGAGCAACTGCGCGTCTTCGCGCTGCATGGCGAAGCTGAAACCCAGGCCTTCGGAGTCGCGCTGAATGGTCTGTTTGAGGCTCTGCTGGTAACTGCGTTCGAGCAGGTATTGCGCGGAAATCGCGTCGGTCAGCAGCACCTTGTTTTCGCCGTAGGCCACCAGGCCGAGGCCGTAGGGTGTCGACTCGACCGCCTCACGGGGATGATCGGGAAACAGCGCGGCAACGCGACCCGGAATCATCCAGTCTGAGTCGAAGAGAACGGTGGTGTCCTTGGGCAGCTGATTGTTCGCCCAGTGGGTGCCGAAACGACTGACCAGCACCGCTTGATCGTACGCATAGGCCGCACTCATGCGCAGTTCGCTGTACTGGTTTTCCAGATGATTGATGCGTGGCACCACATCGATGTCGCCACGTTGCAGGGCGGCAAGCGCTTCGGCCTGATTGGCGAACCGTTCGATCTGCACCCGCAGGCCCAAGGTGCGAGCGATGATGTCGAGGTAATCGGCGGACAGGCCTTGGTATTCACCACCATCGGCGGTGATGTCGAGCGGCGGCCGATCCGGCAGATAGACCCCGGCGCGCAACACGGCTTTTTGCGTCAAAAAATGCCGTTGCGTGCTGCTCAGGGGCAGGGTTTGTTGATTGCTGGTCGCGCGGCTGAGCAGGCTCAGCGTGTCGGCCTGAGCGTTGAGTGCCAGCCAGCCGAGGCAGAAAACAGCGAGCAGTTGTCTGAACCGGTTCATCGCTCAGACCAGATGATTGCGTTTGGCGAACTCGACCAGATCAAGCAGCGTGTGGGTGTCGAGTTTTTGCATCAGGCGGGTCTTGTAGGTGCTGATGGTTTTGTTGCTCAGCAGCATGTCGTTGGCGATCTGCATGTTGGTCTTGCCCTGCGCCAGACCGTGCAAGACTTTGAGTTCGCGGCGGGTGATGGTGTCGATGCGCTTGGCGTCGTCCTGGGTGTATTCACTGTGATTAACCGAGTCGAGCGTCCCCGGCGGAAACCAGCGTTCGCCATTGGCCAAGGCTTTCAGTGCGGTGAGAATCTCCCTCGGATCATCGCCCTTCGACAGATAACCCGCCGCCCCGGCGCGCAGGCATTGCGTGGCGTAGGCCATACTTTTCAAACCGGTGTGTACCAGCACGTGCGCCGTACTGCCGCCGATGCGCAAACGGTCGATCACCGCCATGCCGTCGAGTTGCGGAATGTCCAGATCTAGCACAATCGCATCGGGCTGCAGCTCGAATGCCTTGCTCAAGGCATCGACGCCGTTGTCGCACTCAGCCACCACGACATGGCCCTCGCGCGCGAGAATCATCGCGATTGCCATGCGCACCACAGCGTGATCATCGACCAGCAGCACTTTCATCGATCAGTCCTCAAGCCCGGTTTCAGCATAGCCCGCACGCCGGGAAGAGCACGGCGCGGGCGCGACCGCGAAAAAAGAGCGCGATGCTACTTGGTTTGAGGGGGGATGCAAGAAAAGAGGGTAGTCACGGGCTACCCCAACCTCCTGTGGCGAGGGGATTCATCCCCGTTCGGCTGCGCAGCAGTCGCAAAACCATTGCATGCGGTGTGTCAGTAGAAATGCAGGGTATGGATGGGGCCGCTGCGCAGCCCAACGGGGATAAATCCCCTCGCCACAGGGGATTAGTGTCACTAGGGGATCAGTGTCACAAGGGGCTAGTGTCACCAGGGATCAGTGTCACTAGGGATTAGTGTCACTAAAGGGAGTGCCACAGGTTTGGTGCCTGCCTTTATCGAGTAATTGCACTCAGGATCGTGTGCGCAATCTTCACCCGTTCCGCATTCGGGTAGTTCTTGTTCGCGAGGATCACAATGCCGACATCCTTCGATGGCACGAACGCCACGTACGCGCCGAAGCCTCCGGTTGCGCCGGTTTTGTTGTACAGCACGTTCTGCGGCTCGGGTTGCGCCGGGGTCAGCCATTGCACTTTGCGCGCTTGCAACGCCATCGGGTTCGAATTGCCGTTTTGCAGTTTTTCCAGACTGATCGGATAGGCGTAACGCTCCCAACCCAGACTCTGGGTCATGTCACCGACGGTGTAGTAACCGGTGTGCGTGGCGGCGACGGCTTGTTGCAGCGGCTGTTTCAGGCTGGCCGGTTTCAGGTTCGCTTCGACGTACCGCAGCAGGTCGGCGGCGCTGGTTTTGATGCCGTAGGCTTCAGCGTCCAAGGCGCCGGGGCCTACACGTACCGGTTGGTTGGCGCTGTTGTAGCCTTGGGCATAGAGGTTAGCTTCGGACTCGGGCACGCTGAGGAACGTGTGCTGCAAACCCAGTGCTGGCAGCAGGGTTTGGGTCATCGCCTGATCAAACGGCTGACCGAGGCTCTTCGCCGTCAGATAACCAAACAGTCCCAGACTTGGATTGGAATACAGGCGATGGCTGCCCGGCGGATACACTGGTTTCCACTGCTGGTAATAGCTGAGCATTTTGTCCGCCGAATCGGCTTCAGCGGGAAATTGCAGCGGCAGACCACCCGCGCTGTAAGTGCCCAGTTGCAGCACGCTGATGTTGTCGAATGCGCTGCCGTGCAGCTCAGGCCACAGCGAGCTGGCCTTGCTCGACAGATCCAGTTTGCCCGTCGCCTGCGCATAACCAGCCAGCGTCGCAGTGAAGGTTTTGCTCACCGAACCGATTTCAAACAGGGTGTTTTCGCTGACCTTCAGCCCGCTGTCCTTGTTGGCGACGCCGTAGTTAAAGTAATGCGGTTGGCCATTAACAGTCAGGGCGATGGCCAGGCCGGGAATGTTTTGCTGCTGCATCACCGGCGTAACGGCAGCGCTGACCAAGGCTTGCAGTTGCGCATCGGTTGGCGCAGCAGCCGAACAGGCAGCCGCGCCGAAGCAAAGTCCAAAAGCGCTGTAGGAAAAGAGTTTGCTCGGCATGATTGAACGCATAAGTGAACCACTCTCCATGAGTGTTGATTATTCTATCCCGCTACACTGCGGATGATTTCCCGGTCGGTCGGCTGATCAGCGCGGCCAATTTAGGCAGTCCGGCGCCAATCGACAAACGATGAAATCTCGCATGAGTCATTAGAAAAATTTGGGACTGGGCATGATTCGACCGCAATTGCCGCTGAACGCACTGCGCGCATTCGAAGCTTCGGCGCGCCATCTGAGCTTTACCCGCGCGGCGGTGGAGTTGTGTGTGACCCAGGCTGCCGTCAGCCATCAGGTCAAAAGCCTTGAGGCGCAACTCAACGTAACCCTGTTCAAACGCCTGCCCCGTGGGCTGATGCTGACCGGCGAGGGCGAAACGCTGTTGCCGGTCTTGAGCACGTCGTTTGATCACATCGCGCAAATTCTCGAACGCCTCGCCGACGGCCAGTACCGCGAAATGTTGACCGTGGGCGCGGTCGGCACGTTTGCCGTGGGCTGGTTGTTGCCGAGGCTGGCGGACTTCCGGGCGAAACATCCGCTTATAGATTTACGGCTGTCGACTAACAACAACCGTGTCGATGTCGCGGCGGAAGGGCTGGATTACGCGATCCGGTTTGGCGCGGGAGCGTGGCATGGCATTGAGGCGACACGCTTGCTCGACGCGCCATTGTCGGTGTTGTGCGTGCCGGAAATCGCCCGGCAATTGCACGCGCCTGCGGATTTGTTGCAGCAGACATTGTTGCGTTCCTATCGCACGGATGAATGGCCAGAATGGTTTCACGCGGCGGGCATGGCGACACATGCTGCACCGCCGCAGAGCATCGTGTTCGACTCGTCGCTGGCGATGATGGAAGCGGCGTTGCAGGGCAGTGGAGTGGCATTGGCGCCACCGCTGATGTTCGCCCGGCAACTGGCGGCGGAGGCGATTTGTCAGCCGTTCGCGATTGAAATCACCACCGGCAGTTATTGGCTGACACGTTTGCAGTCACGCCCGGAAACGGCGGCGATGCTGGCGTTCAAATCATGGCTGCAACACGCGGCGGCCTGACACAAATCCCCCCTGTGTGAGCGGGCTTGCTCGCGAAAGCGGTGTGTCATTCAGGTCGTTGGTGACTGACCCACCGCTTTCGCGAGCAAGCCCGCTCCCACACGGGGTCACCACAAGTCAGCTCCTCGCGCCGTTTGTCTGTTGGATAGCACCCGTCGTGCGCCACCGTTTCCAACGTGTACGACCCGGGCTTTCCGGGCCTCCTTGGTGAGGTGTGTCATGGCTAACGATCTGCTGTTTCAGGGTGGTGTACTTCCAACCGATCCAACCCAACCGGTGCCCGGTACTGATGAGCCGACACTGGGAGATCATGATTCACCGATGGGCATGCCACCAGGGCGCGATCCGCTGAGCGATGGCGACCGGCCTGACGACTGGAAGGATCCGGCTGCCGACGACGATGTGCCGCCAGCGGATGAGCCAACGCCGTTGTCGGATGATCGCCGTTAGTTGACGGGCTGTTTGTCCGGGCCTCTTCGCGAGCAAGCCCGCTCCCACAGGAGAATGCATTCCAAATGTGGGAGCGGGCTTGCTCGCGAAGGCGGCATCAGCCCCAACATCCATCAACGATCAAACCCAGCAGTCCGCACCATCACTCCTGCCGCTCACCTAACCCCACCCACGCCAGATACGTGAGCGGTACACACGGCGCGCGAGGCGTTTGTGGCGATGTTACGGGAGGAGTTCACTTAGGCTTTTGATCTCCGTAGGAGCTGCCGAAGGCTGCGATCTTTTGACGTTGCCCGTAAAAAAGATCAAAAGATCGCAGCCTTCGGCAGCTCCTACAAGGGGGGGCGTTCGCAGGGCTTTCAGGCCACCCCGACATCCCGCATCAACAAGCCAAAACGCAAATCCACCGCATCCGGAATCGGTAAATACACCGTGTGCCCATCCCCCGGCGCCACCTCGATCGCGCCGCCCTGAGCGTTGTGCAATTCATGCAGATCAAAGTGAAAGTTGCCCTTTGGCGTCATCAATTCCAGATGATCGCCGACCGCAAAGCGGTTCTTTACCTTGACCTCAGCCAGCCGATCGCGCCGCTCCCCGGTCAGTTCACCGACAAACTGCTGACGCTCCGACACCGAGCTGCCGTGCAGATAATTCTGATACTCGTCATGCACATGCCGGCGCAGAAAACCCTCGGTGTACCCGCGTTGGGCCAGTGACTCCAGATCCGTCATCAAGCTGCGATCAAACTCGCGCCCGGCCACCGCATCATCAATTGCCCGTCGGTACACCTGCGTGGTGCGCGCGCAATAGAAGTGCGATTTCGTCCGACCTTCGATTTTCAGCGAATGCACGCCCATGCGCGTCAACCGCTCGACATGCTGCACCGCGCGCAGATCCTTGGCGTTCATGATGTACGTGCCGTGCTCATCCTCGAACGCCGGCATCAGTTCATCCGGGCGATTGGCCTCCTGCAACAGAAATACCTGATCGGTGGGCGCGCCAATACCAAGGGTGGGCTCGGGCTCAAAGGTCTGCACGATCTCGCCGAGCTGATTTTCCGTGGCTTGCTGCGCCGAGTATTTCCAGCGGCAGGCGTTGGTGCAGGAACCCTGATTGGCGTCGCGCTTATTCATATAGCCCGACAACAGACAGCGCCCGGAATAAGCCATGCACAACGCACCGTGGACAAACACTTCCAGCTCCATGCCCGGCACCTGCTCGCGAATCTCGCCGATCTCTTCCAGCGACAATTCCCGCGACAGAATGATCCGGCTTAGCCCCTGTTGCTGCCAGAACTCCACACTCGCCCAGTTCACCGTGTTGGCCTGCACCGACAGGTGAATCGGCATCTGCGGGAAGTGCCGACGCACCAGCATGATCAGCCCCGGGTCGGACATGATCAGCGCATCCGGCGCCATCTCGATCACCGGCGCCAGATCCTTGAGGAAGGTTTTCAGTTTGGCGTTGTGCGGCGCGATGTTGACCACCACATAGAAGCGCTTGCCCTGCGCCTGCGCCTCTTGAATGCCCAGCGCCAGATTGGCGTGATCGAACTCGTTGTTGCGCACGCGAAGGCTGTAACGCGGCTGGCCGGCATACACCGCATCGGCGCCGTAGGCGAAGGCGTAACGCATGTTTTTCAGGGTGCCGGCGGGAGCCAGCAACTCGGGCGCGGCGAGGGGCAGGGTAGGCGTCATGGCAAGGTCGGTCGCAAAAGCCCGGCAGGGTAGTGCAGACGTCGGTGCGGGTTATTGATCTGCGTCTACATTTGCGCGGCCGACGGCTCCGGCCAATCCCCAACTATGCTCAATAAATAAAGATGGCACTCGCGCGCGCGCCGGCTGACTAAGCATCGGGGCGTGCATGGCGCCTGACTGACATGGATCGGACATGAACGCAAAAAGTCTTCAATTCAAATCGCTGACAGTGCTGCTGCTGTTGGTCACCGTGGCCTTTATCTGGATTCTGTTGCCGTTCTACGGCGCGGTGTTCTGGGCGGTGATTCTCGGGATTCTGTTTGCGCCGATGCAGCGCCGCATACAGGCAAAATTCGGCTGGCAGCGCAACTTCACGTCGCTGTGTACGCTGAGTATCTGTCTGGTGATCGCAATTTTGCCGGTGATCATTCTCAGCGTGTTGCTGGTGCAGGAAGGCGCGACGGTCTACAAAAACATCGAAAGTGGCGAGTTGGATATCGCCGCGTATCTGGCGCAGTTCAAGCACAGTTTGCCGCCGTACTTTCAACATTTGCTTGATCGCTTCGGCATGGGCGAGCTCAACGGTTTGCGCGAGAAAATCGTCAAAGCGGCGATGCAGGGCAGCCAGGTACTGGCGAGTCAGGCCTTCAGTTTTGGTCAGGGCACGTTCGAGTTTGTGGTGAGTTTTTTCATCATGCTGTATCTGCTGTTCTTCTTCCTGCGTGACGGTGCCGAACTGGTGCGCAAAGTGCGCATCGCCGTGCCGCTGGAGGAAAACCACAAACGTCGCTTGCAGCTGAAATTCAACCGCGTGGTGCGGGCGACGGTGAAGGGCAACCTGGTCGTGGCGATCACGCAGGGCGCGTTGGGCGGGGCGATTTTCTGGTTTCTCGATATCCCCAGCGCGTTGCTGTGGGCGGTGTTGATGGCGTTTCTGTCGCTGTTGCCGGCGGTGGGCGCGGGGATTGTCTGGGCGCCAGTGGCGGTGTATTTCCTGCTCAGCGGGATGATCTGGCAAGGCGTGGTGCTGGGGTTGTTCGGGGTGTTTGTGATCGGTCTGGTGGATAACGTGTTACGACCGATTCTGGTCGGCAAGGACACACGCATGCCCGATTACATGATTCTGATCTCGACCCTTGGCGGTCTGGCCGTGTTTGGCCTCAATGGTTTCGTGATCGGTCCGTTGATCGCTGCGCTGTTTATGTCGAGCTGGGCGCTGTTCATTGAGACCAAGCCGAAAGTTCAGCTGCCTTAAGCGTGGAACGGCGCGCTGGCGATTTTCTCTGCCTGCGCCTGAGCGGCTGGCAATGAAGCGAGCGGGCCGCTGATCGGTTCGCCGTTGCGCATCAGGTACCAGCAGGCGAGCAAACCCGACGCTCTGAGGGAGGCGGGAACGGCGCTGCCGATAACGGACATGATTTGAACCTGAGCCATGACAAGTACCTCCAGTGATCTATGGAGCTACCTTAGGGACTCGACGGTTTAACGGACAATCAACGTTTTCGATAGTGGTCATTGACGCCAATGAGGTTTGGCGTCAGTCCACCACTTGATCGAGCATGTGCATGACTTCGCGCTCATTGAGCAGGCCCTTGTGCACCAGATTCTCTGCCAGTAACGAGAGAAACTTGGCGCAGCGGTGACCTTCCAGGTGCTTGAGTTCGGTGAGGGTGTTGTACACCTTGCCCGAGGTGCATAAACCGACAATGCGGTGGGGGTTCTGTGTTGGCATGGCTCGTCCTTGTTTTTATCAACCTGTTGTTTACGGACGGATTCAGCTTGCGGTTCCGTCATGACAAAAAGATGACCGTTGTGTGTTCAGCCTCAACGATTGCTGATTGATCATGACGACTTTAGCCTTTGAAACTGTCCTCACAGCGACCTTGACGAGATTTTTTCAGACGATGGCCGACAAACGGTCAAAAAAAGCCCCGCTTGAATAGCGGGGCTCTGGTTTACCAGCGACCGTAATGCGGAGGATACGGACGACCGTAATAGCCGCGTGGTGGCCCGTAATACACCGGGGCCGGCACGTAAACCGGTTGTTGCACATAAACCGGCGCGGGTTGGTAGTAAACCGGTGGTGGCGGTTGTTGCACATACACCGGAGGCGGTGCGGCATACACCGGCGCTTGCTGCACGTACACCGGGCGGTTCTGGTTGATAAGCGCCGAGCCAATGATGGCCGAGCCAACGATTGCGCCAAACACCGCAGGGCCTTGCCAGTAATTGCCACCGTGGGCTTGCGCTTGCCCCGTAACAGCAAAAGCACCGATCAACAGGGCCACTATGGGGAGTTTACGAATCATGATAATTCCTCGGTTCTTCAACCCGTCGTCCAGGCCTGCAATAGGCTCATGAACGTCACGGGGATACTTCTAAGACAGCGAAATTCTGAAATTCAGCACAGCCGCCAGGTAAATTTTGTGTAAGGTCTGTACCGGTTTCTTTACCGGGCATTCGACCCTTGTGGCGAAGCCTGTGCAGACACGTCGATATGATCGAACAGACCCGATGGAATGGCTAATCCCGTCCATCCGAAAGTGCGTTTAGAAGGAGAAGTTTCATGCAGATGAACCCGAACAAAGACACCCAACTGTGCATGTCCCTGTCCGGGCGCCCCGGCAACTTCGGTCTGCGGTTTCACAACCACTTGTATGAGCAGTTGGGCCTGAATTTCTATTACAAGGCGTTCAGCAGCCAGGATCTGACCGGCGCTGTCGGTGGCATTCGTGCCTTGGGCATCCGTGGTTGCGGCGTGTCGATGCCGTTCAAGGAAGCCTGCATTGCACTGGTCGATGAGCTGGATGCGTCGGCGGCGGCGATTCAGTCGATCAACACCATCGTCAACACCGCCGGGCATCTCAAGGCTTACAACACCGATTACATCGCCGTGGCGCAGTTGCTGGAAACCCACGCCGTGCCGAAAGAATCGACATTCGCCCTGCGCGGCAGCGGCGGCATGGCCAAAGCGGTGGCCAGTGCCTTGCGCGATGGTGGATACAAAAACGGTCTGATCGTGGCCCGCAATGAACGTGCCGGACGTGCGCTGGCGGACTCGCTCGGTTATCGCTGGCAGGCAGAATTGGGTGATGAACGGCCACAGATGCTGATCAACGTGACGCCGGTGGGCATGGACGGCGGGCCGGAGGCGGGGCAACTGGCGTTTGAGCCTGAGGTGATCAAAGCCGCAGAGACGGTGTTTGATGTGGTGGCGATTCCGTCGGAGACGCCGTTGATCGTGCATGGCCGGGCTGAGGGCAAGCGGGTGATTACCGGGTTGGAAGTGATCGCGATTCAGGCGCTGGAGCAGTTTGTGCTGTACACCGGGGTGCGGCCGAATGAGGAGCAGTTTGCGGCAGCGGTGGCGTTTGCGCGTAGCTGATTGATGGGGAGCCAGGGCTGGCCTCTTCGCGAGCAAGCCCGCTCCCACATTTGATTCTCGTCATGCCGGGATCCTGTGTTCACTGAAGATCCCCTGTGGGAGCGGGCTTGCTCGCGAATGCCGCGACGCGGTGTCAGCTCCTGTTTGCCTATACTCCCTCCTCAGCAAATACAGATAAAAACCATGACCGAGGCCCCCATGCATCCGCCCATCCTCAACCTGCATCAGGTCGAACTCGAACCCTTGCCCGAAGCCCTCGCCCCTGAAGGCGAAACCGCAGGCCGCTATCAGCAACGCATGGCGCGAATCGGTCAGCAGCTTGGCTCACAGAAACTCGGCTATCGCCTCTACGCCTTGCCACCCGGCATGCGCGGCAGTCCGTTTCACAGCCATCGGGTCAATGAGGAAATGTTCTACGTGGTGGCCGGGGAGGGCGAGGTGCGTCTTGGTGCCGAACGCTTTCCGATTCGCGAGGGTGATGTGATTGCCTGTCCACCGGGTGGGCCGGAGAAGGCGCACCAGATCATCAACACCAGCCAGGCTGAATTGCGCTATCTGGCGGTGAGCACCCAGCAGCAGCCGGAGATCTGTGAGTATCCGGATTCGAATAAATACGCGGTGATGGATAACTTCACGGTCGATGCCGAGGGCAATGCCTCAGGTTTCGTCGCCGTGGCGCGGCAGGCGGATGGCGTGGATTACTGGGACGGCGAATAGCCCACAGATCCTGAATTGGACGAATTACCCCCTGTGGGAGCGGGCTTGCTCGCGAATGCGGTGGATCAGTCAAATCACCCTTGAATGACACACCGCATTCGCGAGCAAGCCCGCTCCCACAGTTTGATCTGCGTTGGTTATTCGAGGCGCGCCAGGCGCTCTTCCAGCGCGGCAATGCGTGCTTCCAGCTCTTCGATACGCTCAAGCGAAACACCGCCACTCGCACCACGTTCCTGCGGATTACTGCGCGCCGCCAGAATCGCCTCGATATCCGCCGGATCGCCCAGCGCATGGGTATAGCGATCCTCGCGCTGCCCGGCCTGACGTGGAATCAACACCGCCAACCCACGCGCGATCAGGCGCTCAAGTTGATGCACCACCTGCTCGGCATCTTCGAAATCGTGCATGCGGCCGCTGCGGGTCAGCAGTTCGTTGACGGTTTGCGGGCCGCGCAGAAACATCAAACCACTGAGAATCAACTGCGCCGGCACCAGTTCCAGCGCCTTGTCGACCTTGTGCTCCCAGCGGTCAGCGCGGCTGCCCATGACCAGTTTGGCAAAACCGCGACCTTCGAGTGCGCGCAGGCTTTGGCCGACCTGGCCCTGGGTCAGGTTCATCACCGGTTCGCGGCTGGTTTTCTGATTACACGCCGTGACCAGCGCGTTGAGGGTCAGCGGATAGGTTTCCGGGCTGGTCGCCTGTTTCTCGATCAACGAGCCAAGGATGCGGATTTCCGTGGCGTTGAGCCGTGGCTCGTCGAAGGTGGATTCTGGTTCTGTGGTCATCGCGCGTTCCCTCTGCAGTCGAAGCCGCCTAGCCTAATCCTTGCCAAACAAAAGGCAAGCCGTGTGGTCATCAAAGCATGGCTATAATCGCCTCCTTGTTCCACCCAGCCACCACACGAGACTGCCATGACCATTTCCCTGTACGCCGCATCCGTCCCGGTTTTTCAACAAATGCTCAACGCCCTGAGCGATGTGCTGAAAAAGGCTGAAGCCCACGCCACCGAGAAAAACATCGACCCGAACGCGTTCCTGCAAGCGCGTCTGTTCCCGGACATGTTCCCGCTGACCCGCCAGGTACAGATCGCCGTCGATTTCGCCAAAGGCGTTTCCGCGCGTCTGGCTGAAGTTGAACTGCCGAAATATGACGACACTGAAACCTCCTTCGCCGAGCTGCAAGCCTTGATCGCCAAGGTCTTGGCCTTCATCGGCGAGATCAAGCCAGAGCAGATCGATGGCAAGGAAGGCATCGAAATCGTCACCCGTCCGGGCACGCCGAAAGAGAAGCGCTTCAGCGGTCAGTCGTACTTGCTGACTTACGGCCTGCCGCAGTTCTTCTTCCACGTCACCACCACGTATGCGCTGCTGCGTCATAACGGTGTGGAAGTGGGCAAGCGCGATTACATGGGCGCGTTCTAAGCGGCCAGAAGCCCCTCACCCTAACCCGCTGCTGGAGGGAGAGGGGACTGACGGAGTTGTGTGTTCGAGCTGCACCGACCTGAAATATCAAGTCGAACACTCGTTTTGAACAGCACACAGATCAGCTCCCTTTCCCCTCGCCCCCTTGGGGGAGAGGGTTGGGGTTGAGGGGGAAAAGATCTCCGCCACAAAAAAGCCCGCCAAGGTTCACACCATGGCGAGCTTTTGTTTTTTGTAGGAGTGAGCCTGCTCGCGATAGCAGTGTGTCATTTAACGATGATGTTACTGACACAACGCCATCGCGAGCAGGCTCACTCCTACAGGGGTCATGCGGTGCGTTGGGCTTTCTCTTCTTCACCCAGGCAAGCCGCTGCGGTAAACAGCACGTCCGTCGACGAATTCAACGCCGTCTCCGCCGAATCCTGCAACACGCCAATAATGAAACCGACCGCCACCACCTGCATGGCAATCTCGCTCGGAATGCCAAACAGGCTGCACGCCAGCGGAATCAACAGCAGCGAACCACCCGCCACACCCGAAGCGCCGCACGCACAAATCGCCGCGACCACGCTCAGCAGAATCGCCGTCGGAATGTCCACGGCAATGCCCAGTGTGTGCACCGCCGCCAGCGTCAGCACGGTAATGGTGATCGCCGCGCCGGCCATGTTGATGGTCGCGCCGAGCGGGATCGACACCGAATACGTGTCTTCATGCAGGCCCAGACGCTTGCTCAATTCCAGGTTGACCGGAATGTTCGCCGCCGAGCTGCGGGTGAAGAATGCGGTAATACCGCTTTCGCGCAGGCACATCAGGGTCAGCGGGTACGGGTTGCGACGCAATTTCCAGAACACGATCAGCGGGTTCATCACCAGCGCCACAAACAGCATGCAACCGAGTAGCACGGCCAGCAGGTGCGCATAACCGATCAGCGCGCCGAAACCCGAGGTCGCCAGCGTCGACGCCACCAGACCGAAAATACCCAGCGGTGCGAAGCGAATCACCACGCGCACGATCAAGGTCACGCCGTTGGACAAGTCACCGAGCACTTCACGAGTGGTGTCGCCGGCATGACGAATCGCTACGCCCATGCCGATCGCCCAGGCCAGGATGCCGATGAAGTTGGCGTTGATCAGCGCATTGACCGGGTTATCGACCACGCTCAGCAGCAGGCTCTGCAACACTTCACCGATGCCGCCCGGCGCCGTCACCGCAACGTTTTCGGTGGACAGCACCAGATGCGACGGAAACGCCATGCTCGCGACCACGGCCACTACGGCAGCGGCGAAGGTGCCCAGCAAGTACAGGAACAGAATCGGGCGAATATGGGTTTCCTGACCGTGTTTGTGGTTGGCAATCGAGGCCATCACCAGCACGAACACCAGAATCGGTGCGACGGCTTTCAACGCCGAGACAAACACTTTGCCGATGAACGCTGTGTCTTTCGCGACTTCCGGGGCGAACAGCGCCAAAGCGATACCGGCGATCAGGCCGATGAGGATCTGCGCGACGAGGCTCAGGTTCTTCAGGCGTTGCAATAGAGAAGGGGAGGAAGCAGTCATAACGGCATCTCTGATTTTTTATAGGCGCAAGGTTGAGTGAACGCGCTGGCAAATTCGGGGGCAGACCAGCGTCACGAACCGAAAGGGTGAGGCGATATCAACGCCGTTAAACGGGCGGTTGATCAGGGGTGTACGTTTTTCAGGGCGCGGACTTTATCACAGCGTAGGCTTTATCCTTCAGGCGTGTGACGATCTGCCGCCCGATTGGCGGGCAAAGTCGGCAGGTTTGTGCAAGTTACTGCGGACACACTCTGTTAAGATTGCGCATCCTAATTTTAAAGTTCTGCCAGCGGGCCTCCGGGTCAACGCTGGTGTCGTCGTTTTGCTGGAGTTACCCATGCTGTTACCCATCCTTCTGTTGTCTGCCGCCGGTTTTACGGTGCTGACCACGGAATTCGTCATCGTCGGTTTGCTGCCGGCGATCGCTCGCGACCTTGAGGTCAGCATCCCGCAGGCCGGGCTGCTGGTGACGTTGTTCGCCTTCACGGTGGCGCTGTTCGGGCCATTCCTCACCGCGTATTTCGCCCGATTTGAACGGCGCAAGTTGTTCATCAGCATCCTGATCATGTTCGGCATCGCCAACACCGTGGCAGCATTGGCGCCGAATATCTGGGTGATGGCGTTTGCACGATTGATCCCGGCCCTTGGTTTGCCGGTGTTCTGGGCTTTGGCCAGTGAGACTGCGGTGGACATCGTCGGCCCGGATTTCGCCGGTCGCGCGATTGCCAAGATCGGTTTCGGCATCGTCTGCGCCACGGTATTCGGCATTCCGGTCGGCACGCTGATTTCCGATGCGTTCGGCTGGCGCAGTGCCTTCGGCATTCTGGCGGTGATCGCCTTTGCCAAGGCCTTGCTGCTGTTTGTGTACCTGCCGAAAACCAGCCTGCACCAGCATCAGGTCAGCTTCGCGTCGCAATTCAAGATCCTGCGCAGCCCGCTGATGATCGGCCATATCGTCCTGTCGATTCTGGTGTTCAGCGGCATGTTTACCGCCTACACCTATCTGGCCGACATCCTTGAGCGCCTCGCCGGTTTCAACGGCACTGTGGTCGGTTGGTGCTTGATGGGCTTCGGCGCGGTCGGGCTGATCGGCAACTCGCTGGGCGGTCGCGCAGTGGATAAGCATCCGCTGGGCGCCTCGGTGTTGTTCTGCGCATTCATGATTGCCGGCATGGTCTCGCTGGTGCCGAACATTCATTCGCCAGTGGGCCTGGCGGTGGCGATGGGTATTTGGGGGATTACCCAGGCAGCGTTGTTTCTGGTCAGCCATGTGCGCCTGATGAAAGCCGCACCAGAAGCACCGGCCTTTGCTGCCTCGTTGAACATTGCCGGGGCTAATCTGGGGATTGGCCTGGGCGCCATGGTCGGTGGCCGGGTTATCGACGGTGCAGGTCTGGGCTTTCTCGGTTTTGCCGCCGCCGGTTTCATTTTGTTGTCGGTGTTTCTGGCCATGGTGTTGATGACGCTGAAGCCGCGCGAAGTCTGCGCCGAAGCGTCATAACGCGGTAAACAGCTCGCGTCGGGCACCTTCGGTAATCGCAACGATGCCGGGGTGCTTGACCTTGCGCTCCACCGAAATGGCGTAGAACGACTCGGTCACCGCGTCGGTCTGGCCAATCAACTCGACGCCGTATTGGCGCTTCACTTCATCGGCAATCACGCTCGGGCCAATAAAAATCCCGCTGCCGGATTGGCCGAAGGCCTGCATCAGGGCACTGTCATCAAACTCCCCAACGATTTGCGGCTGAATCTGCTGCTCGGCAAACCAGCGCTGCAAACGGCTGCGCACCACGGTTTCGGCGCCGGGAATCAATAGCGGCGCACCGTGCAGGCTGCGTGGGAAATCCTGACCGTACTTCGCCGCCAGTTCGGCGGTGGCGAAGAAACTGATCCCGCATTCCCCAAGCTTTTGGCTGTAGCCTTTGATGTCGAGGTGCGAGGGCATCGGGCTGTCGGAAATCACCAGATCCAGACGCTGGATCGCCAGATCGGCGAGCAAACGTTCGAGTTTGTCTTCGCGGCAGGTGATGCGCAGCGGTTCGCTGAGCTCCATGGTCGGCGCGATCAGGCGATAAACGATGGATTTCGGCACCACGTCTGCGACGCCGACGCGGAACAGAATCTGCTGTTCGTTGGGCTGCGCGCGCAGCATCAGCTCCAGTTCGCCGCCGAGTTGAAACATCTGCTCGGCGTAGGGCAGGGCCTGGCGCCCGGCTTCGGTCAACTCCAGTTGACGACCTACGCGCCGAAACAACTCTATGCCGTAGGTTTGTTCGAGCAGGGAAATCTGCCCGCTGATGGTCTGCGGCGTCAGGTTCAGCTGCTCGCACGCACGCACGATGCTGCCGGTCTTGGCCACGACCCAGAAGTAATGCAGTTGTCGGTAATTGAGCATCCGCCGCGCCCCTGTGTAGGAGCTGCCGAAGGCTGCGATCTTCTGATCTTGCTTTTAAAAACAACATCAAAAGATCGCAGCCTGCGGCAGCTCCTACATTGAATAGTGTGTGAGTTCGTAAAAACCGAAGTATAGCCGCTAAAAATACGAATTTTCCTGAAGTGTTCACCTCCCTAGAATGCCCAGCCATCGACGGCCGGTCTGTGAGCCTGTCTGTTCATTCGAAGGAAGCCTCATGAAATTCAAAAGCACTGCACTGTTGATTGCGTCTTTACTGGTTCTGGCCGGTTGCGATCAAGCCGAAAAAAGCGCTCAGCAACTGATGGGCAAAGCCGCCGAAAGCGCCAAACAGGCGATCGACGACACCCATAAGGCTGCCGAGCAAGCGCTCAGCGACGCCACCGGCGGGCTGATCGAGAAAAAACCAACCCCGGAAAAAGACTCGGACGAATCCGAATCTTCCTCCAAGACCATCTAATTTAGTCACACAAAGAGTCAGGACTGACCCATGGAATATTTGTTAGAACTCGCCGCCAGCCCTACCGCCTGGGTTGCTTTGGCCACACTGGTGGTGATGGAAATCGTGCTCGGCATCGATAACCTGATCTTTATTTCGATCCTGACCAACAAGTTGCCTAAGCAGTACCAGCAGAAGGCCCGCCGTATCGGTATCGGCATGGCGTTGATCCTGCGTCTGGCGCTGTTGAGCACCATCGCGTTTATCGTGCAGTTGACGGAACCGGTGATCGACATCCTCGGCCAGGCCTTCTCCTGGAAGGACATGATCCTGATCGCCGGTGGTCTGTTCCTGGTCTGGAAAGCCACAACCGAGATCCACCACAGCATGGATCCGGCACCGGAAGATCCAAAGTCGGCCACGTCGACCGTGACGCTGGGCTTCGCGGCTGCGATTGGTCAGATCCTGTTGCTCGACATGGTGTTCTCGATCGACAGCATCATTACTGCGGTCGGCATGACCGAGCACTTGCCGATCATGATTATCGCGGTGGTGGTGTCGGTGCTGGTGATGTTGCTGGCGGCTGATCCGCTGGCCAAGTTCATCAACGACAACCCGACTGTGGTGATGTTGGCCTTGGGCTTCCTGATCATGATCGGTATGACCCTGATCGCCGAAGGCTTCGGCGCCCACGTACCGAAAGGTTATGTGTACGCGGCCATGGCGTTCTCGGCGGGTATCGAGGTGCTGAACATGTTGTCGCGTCGTGCCAAGCAGAAGAAACTTGCTGCGCAGGCTTAACCGCTGACCATGCAAAAGGCCGCCTGAACTGCATAAGTTCAGGCGGCCTTTTGCATCCTGTAGGAGCTGCCGAAGGCTGCGATCTTTGATCTTCAACGTCAAAGGATCGCAGCCTTCGGCAGCTCCTACAAAGTCCAATTGCGTTTTCTTTCCGAAAAATCCCTTGGGTCAGTGCGCGGTCGCGTGACGGGTGGGTTGTTTCTCGGCTTTCTCAACCTTCGCAGGCTCAACCGGATGATGGTGCCGCCGCGAAATCCGCAACACCCCCCACAGCATGGCCGCCGCCACGGCCAGCCAACCGGCAATCAACATCACAATGGTCATGGTCAGGCTCATCAGTGCCTCCTCTTTGCCCTGCGTCGGGCTCACTCTTTTTCAATTCGCTCTGTTTCACTGACAGTCTAGTTGCCCGGGTGTTACACGCTATTGACCAAAGGTCGGTGATGACCAATCAGTTTGCTCTATGCAATCGCAGCCCCTGCGGTTTAAGGCTATACCGCAGCGGTTTGCCGCCCTATGATCGGTGACCTTGCCGGAACACGATGACCGGCGTCTGAACAGAGAGCGACGATGGTGCAGGTATTTTCTCGAGTGTGTGCGGCGCTGTTGGTGGCTGGCTGCGTGGCTGCATTGACGGGGTGTGCGGGCAGTGTGGCGCCGGAGGTCAAGCGTTTGCCGGAGCGTGTCGAACTCAGTGGCAGGTTCTATCGGGGGCAGGCCTTCCAGAGCGGGCCGCAGGTATTGGCTAGTCTGCTGTCGCAGCAGGGCGTGGTGATCACCCCGGGTTTGCTGGAAAAACCGCTGCATGTTCCGGGCGCTGAAGACAAGTTGCAGCAGAACATTCAGAACCTTGCTCGTGAATACGGCATGGTGGTCTATCCGCTGGACAGCAATCTGCCCGCGCTGCTGACTCAGGTGGCGGCCGGTTACCCGGTGATGGTGCGTTTCAGCGAAGGCTCGGCGTTCTGGGCGGAACCGCGTTACGCGATCCTTTCCGGCTACGACCGCAATAAACAGAAAGTCCTGCTGCGTGCCGGCATGAACCGTCGCGAGTTGATGGACTTTGCCTCCTTTGAATCAGCTTTCGAAAAATCCGGCGGCTGGGCGATTCTGATTCAAAAACCGACGCAGATTCCCGCTGCGGTGGATCGTGCGCGTTGGCTCAAAGCGGCCGATGAACTGGCGCAGGCCGGTCAGGAAAACGAAGCGGCGCAGGCGAAAAAGGCCTTGGCGGCGCACTAGTTCTCCGTTCGTCATCTGCCGGGCACGTCTGTGTCCGGCAAGCCTCTTACCTCTATAACCCGATTTCGCGGGTGAATCAGGAGGCAAGCATGGCAGAGTCCACATCCCCAAAAGGCCCGCATTCATCCGAGCATTCCTCGGGTAATGACCTGGGTTTCGATCCCGATTCGCCGGATCTCGACGACCCGCAAGTCGATCCCGTCGGCCCGGCCAAAGCGCCGAAAGACGTGAAGCCCGGCGACGACGACAAAAAACCGGCCAAACCCTACGACCCGTTAGCCAATCTGAAACCTTGATGCGAGGTGCGTATGAGTACCGATTCAAGCTTCGATGATCAAAAACCTGACAGCGTACCGACGACGCCTGAGCCTGAAGTTGATCCGGTGCTGGATCCGGACAGCCCGCTGCGCGATCCGCTGGCCCGGCCGAATGTGCTGACGCCGGATCTGGAGCGGGATCCGAGCAAGGGGGATGGCATACCTGATGATAATCAGATGCCGTTGCCGAATGATTGAGGTCTCGCAGATTAGTGAGATCTATCAGCTCTCTCAGATTTAGTGAGATCTAAATGTGGCGAGGGGATTTATCTGTGGTGAGAGGTTTATCTGTGGCGAGGGGATTTATCCCCGATGGGTCGCGAAGCGGCCCCCGCTTTTGATTTAAAAGAAGGGCCTGCTGCGCAGTCCATCGGGGATAAATCCCCTCGCCACAGATAAATCCCCTCACCACACGTAGCGTAAATCCAGTGTCCTACTTCGAAGCCTCAACCACGCCACTCTGGCGATTTTTCAGGTTCTTGTCGGCCTTGTACTGCTGAGCCACCGCCGGAACGTTAGCGCTGCGCCCAGTCTCAACCCAACTACGAATCCGGCTGGCATCGGCAAAATGCGTGTACTTGCCGAACGCATCCAAAATCACCAGCGCCACCGGGCGATTGCCCATGCGCGTCACCAATACCAGGCAGTGACCAGCAGGATTGGTGAAGCCGGTTTTAGTGATCTTGATGTCCCAGTCAGCCTTGTTCACCAAATGATCGGTGTTACGGAAACCCAACGTGTAATTAGGTTTACGGAACGACACGGTCTTTTCCTTGGTGGTCGTCAACTCAGTGAGGATTGGGTGCTTGCTCGCTGCGACCAACAACTTGCTCAAATCGCGCGCCGTGGAAACGTTGCGCTCGGACAAACCGGTCGGCTCGACGTAGTGAGTGTTGGTCATGCCCAGCGCCTTGGCCTTGGCGTTCATCGCCGCGATAAAGGCTGCATAACCGCCCGGATAATGATGCGCGAGGCTGGCGGCGGCGCGGTTTTCCGAGGACATCAAAGCGATCAGCAGCATCTCGCGGCGCGGCAGTTCACTTTTCAGTTTGACTCGGGAGAACACGCCCTTCATCTCTGGCGTGTTTTTGATGTCGACATCGATCCATTCGTCCATGTTCTGTTTGGCTTCAACCACCACCAGGCCAGTCATCAGCTTGCTGACGGAAGCGATCGGCACGATCACGTCAGGGTTGCTGGAATAAATGACTTTGTTGGTCTGCATATCCATGAGCAGGGCGCTGCCGGAAGCGATCTTCAGTGTCGAAGCGTCACGCGGGGCAGCGGTGGTTTCCGCAGCGTTGATCGTTGGCGTGATGAATGTGCCTGTAAAAGCAAAAAACAGGCTCAGAATCGAAAGACGAATTTTCACGCGGGCGAACTCATAAAGGTTGGATATTCCGTTAGTTTGTAACGGGTTATTTCTTAAAAGCGTCGCATTTTAGGAGTATGGCTGAAGAACTGTCGATGGTTGTTTGATCGACCTGAAAATCTCGTGAAAAGGCCTGTAAAAAGAGGGGTTTCCGGCGAACGGTTATAGTTTTTTCTCGAATACGAAAAACCCCGCACGGGGCGGGGTTTTGATGCTGCGAAATAACCGACTTAAGCGTGCAGGGTTTCTGCTGCGTAGAGGGTGTTTTCCAGCAGGCAGGCACGGGTCATCGGGCCAACACCGCCCGGGACTGGCGTGATCCAGCCAGCGCGGGGCAGGGCGGTTTCGTAAACAACATCGCCGACCAGTTTGCCGTCGTCCTGACGGTTGATGCCGACGTCAACGACGATCGCGCCTTCCTTGATCCATTCGCCCTTGACCAGGCCCGGCTTGCCGGCGGCCACGACCACCAGATCAGCACGACCGACGTGGCCGGCCAGATCCTTGGTGAAGCGGTGGGTCACGGTCACGGTGCAACCGGCCAGCAACAGTTCCATTGCCATCGGGCGGCCGACGATGTTGGAAGCGCCAACGACCACGGCGTCCAGACCATAAAGATCAACACCGGTGCTTTCCAGCAGGGTCATGATGCCTTTAGGCGTGCACGGACGCAGCAGCGGGATGCGCTGGGCCAGACGGCCGACGTTATAAGGATGGAAACCGTCGACGTCTTTGTCCGGGCGGATGCGCTCCAGCAATTTGGAGGCGTCCAGGTGCTCAGGCAGCGGCAGTTGCAGGAGGATGCCGTCGATCGCAGGGTCGTCGTTGAGGCGATCGATCAGATCGGTCAACGCTTGTTGCGTGGTTTCAGAGGGCAGGTCGTAGGCTTGAGAGAGGAAGCCGACCTCTTCACAGTCTTTACGCTTGTGCGAGACATAAACCTGAGAGGCAGGATCGCTGCCGACCAGGATCACCGCGAGGCCGGGAGTGCGCAGGCCTTGCTGGCGACGCTCGGCAACTCGTTTGGCGATCTGCTGGCGCAGGCTGGCGGCGATCGATTTGCCGTCGATTAGTTGTGCAGTCATTGCGCGTGATTAACCATCGAGAGGGGAAAAAAAGAGAACGCATTCTCGCATGTCGGGCGGTGAGGGCAAAGGCGCTTGGTCAGCAAATTCCCCTAACTCCTTTAATTAAATGAATTTTTTTCAAAAAGGATTTGACGACCTTCGGAGCGCTCTATACTATTCGTCGCACTTGTCGGGCACAGCCTAGCACTGGTTAAGAGGGTCGAGCAGGATTACGGTTTTGCGAAGACTGGAAAGCACTTAGTTTGTAGTTCTTTTAGAGTACAGATTAATAAGGCGCCCGTAGCTCAGCTGGATAGAGCATCCGCCTTCTAAGCGGATGGTCGCAGGTTCGAGTCCTGCCGGGTGCGCCATTAGGCAGCTTTGGCACAAGTAACGCGATATGGTGGGCGTAGCTCAGTTGGTAGAGCACGGGATTGTGACTCCCGTTGTCGTGGGTTCGATCCCCATCGTCCACCCCATATTTCGAAAGGCGCCAGATGTAACAGTCTGGCGCCTTTGCTTTAAAAGCTTCATCCGCGGATGTGGTGGAATTGGTAGACACACTGGATTTAGGTTCCAGCGCCGCGAGGCGTAAGAGTTCGAGTCTCTTCATCCGCACCAAACAAGCTTCATTCATGCCGTTGGCTTGATGAGGTTCAACAAAGAAGTTAAACGGCTTTTTTGTTACGCAATATGGTGGGCGTAGCTCAGTTGGTAGAGCACGGGATTGTGACTCCCGTTGTCGTGGGTTCGATCCCCATCGTCCACCCCATATTTCGAAAGGCGCCAGATTTAACAGTCTGGCGCCTTTTTTGTTTTAGCGGTTTGAGAAATCGGCGACCGCGGTTTCCGGGTCGCAGGGCAGGGCGTTTCGTCGTATTGATGTTTCTGGATGATGCCGCGCTGCCCGCCGGTCTTGCTTGCAGGGTCGGCCGTCAGGGAATGATCGGCATCCCTTCTATATATAGAAGAGGTTGCCGCAGAGCCTTGGCGTGATTGGTTGTATTCGCCTGTGGTGCGCGATGCATTCGTGTATTCGCACCGATAAATTGCCTGCTGTTTTTTTACCCGTTTTCAGTAGGGTGACTTCTTGAGTTTGACCCACTAGAATGCATGCCCTTGATTCTGGGGTCGGAAACGGCCGGCTAACGTCTGTGCAACGAGGAATATCCATGCAAGTTTCTGTTGAAAATACTACTGCTCTTGAGCGCCGCATGAGCGTCACCGTGCCGGCTGAGCGCATTGAGAGCCAGGTCAACAAGCGTCTGCAGCAGACTGCCCAAAAGGCCAAGATTGCTGGCTTCCGTCCAGGCAAAGTGCCAATGAGCGAAATCAAGCGCCGTTTCGGTGCTGATGCTCGTCAGGAAGCTGTCGGCGACGTGATCCAGTCCTCCTTCTACGAAGCTGTGGTTGAGCAGAAGCTGAACCCGGCCGGTTCGCCGTCGATCGAGCCTAAGTCGCTCGAAGCGGGCAAGGATCTGGAATACGTTGCAGTGTTCGAAGTGTTCCCGGAGTTCACCGTTGCCGGCTTCGACGGCATCACCGTTGAGCGCCTGAGCGCTGACGTGGCTGACGCTGATCTGGACAAAATGCTCGACATCCTGCGCAAGCAGAACACCCGTTTTGAAGTGGCCGATCGCGCTGCCCAGAACGAAGACCAGCTGAACATCGATTTCGTTGGCAAGGTTGACGGCGAAGTATTCGCTGGCGGCTCCGCCAAAGGCACCCAACTGGTGCTGGGTTCCGGCCGCATGATCCCGGGCTTCGAAGAAGGTCTGGTAGGCGCTAAGGCTGGCGAAGAACGCGTTCTGAACCTGACCTTCCCAGAGGACTATCAGAACCTGGACCTGGCTGGCAAAACCGCCGAGTTCACCGTGACCGTCAACACTGTGTCCGAGCCTAAGCTGCCTGAGCTGAACGAAGAGTTCTTCGCTCAATTCGGCATCAAGGAAAGCGGCATCGACGGTTTCCGCACCGAAGTTCGCAAGAACATGGAGCGTGAACTGCGTCAGGCGATCAAATCCAAGGTCAAGAATCAGGTAATGGACGGTCTGCTGGCCACCAACCCGATCGAAGTGCCTAAGGCTCTGCTGGCCAACGAAGTTGACCGTCTGCGCGTGCAGGCTGTTCAGCAGTTCGGCGGCAACATCAAGCCTGATCAACTGCCGGCCGAGCTGTTCGAAGAGCAAGCCAAGCGCCGCGTTGTGCTGGGTCTGATCGTTGCTGAAGTGGTCAAGCAATTCGACCTGAAGCCTGACGAAGCTCGCGTTCGCGAAATGATTCAGGAAATGGCTTCCGCTTACCAGGAGCCTGAGCAGGTTGTGTCGTGGTACTACAAGAACGAGCAGCAACTGAACGAAGTGCGTTCGGTTGTGCTGGAAGAACAAGTTGTGGATACTGTTCTGCAGAAAGCTAGTGTGACCGACAAGTCGGTCTCTTACGAAGAAGCAGTCAAGCCGGTAGAAGCTCCACAAGCCGACTGATTGTTTTTGCGTTAAGAAATACACACATAAGCCAGCTTTCGAGCTGGCTTATGCGTATTCAAGACATAACTATTTGGGAGTGACTGCAGAGCATGTTCCGTAATTCGTATATTCAGCAGAACTCTGATATCCAGGCCGCAGGCGGCCTGGTTCCGATGGTTGTCGAGCAGTCCGCTCGTGGCGAACGCGCCTACGACATCTATTCGCGCCTTCTCAAGGAGCGAGTGATCTTTCTGGTTGGGCCGGTAGAGGACTACATGGCCAACCTGATCTGTGCGCAACTGCTGTTCCTTGAAGCGGAAAACCCGGACAAGGACATCCATCTCTATATCAACTCCCCGGGCGGTTCGGTAACGGCTGGCATGTCGATCTACGACACCATGCAGTTCATCAAACCCAATGTGTCGACCACCTGCATCGGTCAGGCCTGCAGCATGGGCGCGTTCTTGTTGACCGCCGGTGCACCTGGCAAGCGTTTCTGCCTGCCGAACTCGCGTGTGATGATTCACCAGCCACTGGGCGGTTTCCAGGGCCAGGCGTCGGATATCGAAATCCATGCCAAGGAAATCCTCTTCATTCGCGAGCGCCTGAACACGCTGATGGCCAAGCACAGTGGGCGTACCCTTGAAGAAATCGAGCGTGATACCAACCGCGATAACTTCATGAGTGCAGAAGCTGCGAAGGAATACGGCTTGATCGATGAAGTGATCAACCAGCGCCCAGCTTAAAATAAGCAACTCAAAATAGGCTTGGTCGGCGAGTCTGTTCGCCAGCGGGCTTGAAAAAGCCCGCAATAGCCTTCATCTTGTGTTGCAAGCCTATCGGATTTGGATCGAACGAATGACTGACACCCGCAACGGCGAGGACAACGGCAAGCTGCTCTATTGCTCCTTCTGTGGCAAAAGCCAGCATGAAGTGCGCAAATTGATTGCCGGCCCCTCGGTCTTTATCTGCGACGAGTGCGTCGACCTGTGCAATGACATCATCCGCGAGGAGGTGCAGGAAGCACAGGCCGAGAGCAGCGCGCATAAATTGCCTTCGCCTAAAGAAATCAGCGGCATCCTTGATCAATACGTCATTGGTCAGGAGCGTGCGAAAAAGGTTCTGGCCGTAGCGGTGTACAACCACTACAAGCGCCTTAACCAGCGTGACAAAAAGGCTGACGACGTCGAGCTCGGCAAGAGCAACATCCTGCTGATCGGCCCGACAGGCTCCGGTAAAACCCTGCTGGCCGAAACACTGGCCCGCTTGCTGAACGTTCCGTTCACCATCGCCGACGCAACCACCCTCACCGAGGCGGGTTATGTAGGTGAAGACGTCGAGAACATCATTCAGAAGCTGTTGCAGAAGTGCGATTACGACGTAGAGAAAGCCCAGATGGGTATTGTCTATATCGATGAAATCGACAAGATTTCGCGCAAGTCCGACAACCCGTCGATCACCCGGGACGTTTCCGGTGAAGGCGTGCAGCAGGCCTTGCTCAAGTTGATCGAAGGCACGGTCGCTTCCGTACCGCCGCAAGGTGGCCGCAAGCATCCGCAGCAGGAATTCCTGCAGGTCGACACCCGTAACATCCTGTTCATCTGCGGTGGTGCGTTCTCGGGTCTGGAAAAGGTTATTCAAAACCGTTCCACCAAAGGCGGCATCGGTTTCAACGCAGAAGTGCGCAGCAAGGAAGAAGGCAAGAAAGTCGGTGAATCCCTGCGTGAAGTCGAGCCTGACGATCTGGTCAAGTTCGGTCTGATCCCGGAATTCGTCGGTCGTCTGCCGGTACTTGCGACGCTGGACGAGCTCGACGAGGCTGCGCTGATGCAGATCCTCACCGAGCCGAAAAATGCTCTGACCAAACAGTATGCCAAGCTGTTCGAGATGGAAGGCGTCGATCTGGAATTCCGTGCTGACGCGCTGAAATCCGTCGCCAAACGTGCCCTGGAACGCAAGACCGGTGCTCGTGGCCTGCGCTCGATTCTCGAAGGTGTATTGCTCGACACGATGTATGAAATCCCCTCGCAGTCTGAGGTGAGCAAAGTCGTGATCGATGAAAGCGTGATCGAAGGCAAGTCCAAGCCACTGTATATCTACGAAAACAGTGAGCCGGCAGCCAAGGCAGCACCGGACGCGTAAGCGTCCACCCTGCCGCAACAAAGAAGGGGCCTTCGGGCCTCTTTTTTTTTATGGCATTTTTTACATCCGCTTTGCGCTTGTTTTTTTTCAAGGCAGCCCCCATCTTGGTTTCAAGCTCAATTCCATCTGATTACGGCCATATGGCCGCCGTAGAGGCGAAATCATGAAGACAACCATCGAATTGCCTCTCCTGCCATTGCGTGATGTCGTGGTTTATCCGCACATGGTTATCCCACTGTTCGTGGGGCGCGAGAAATCCATCGAAGCCCTCGAGGCCGCGATGACGGGCGACAAGCAGATCCTGCTGCTGGCCCAGAGAAACCCGGCCGACGACGATCCCGGTGAAGACGCTCTCTATCGCGTAGGTACCATCGCTACCGTTCTGCAACTGCTCAAGCTGCCTGATGGCACTGTCAAAGTGCTGGTCGAGGGTGAGCAGCGCGGTACTGTCGAGCGTTTCAGCGAAGTTGACGGCCACTGCCGCGCTGAAGTCTCGCTGATCGAAGAAGTCGACGCCGCCGAGCGCGAATCCGAAGTGTTCGTGCGCACACTGCTGTCGCAGTTCGAACAATATGTGCAGTTGGGCAAAAAAGTCCCGGCTGAAGTCCTGTCGTCGCTCAACAGCATCGATGAGCCGGGTCGTCTGGTCGACACCATGGCCGCGCACATGGCGCTGAAAATCGAGCAGAAGCAGGAAATCCTCGAAATCATCGATTTGTCGGCCCGGGTCGAGCACGTTTTGGCGCTGCTGGATGCCGAGATCGATCTGCTGCAAGTCGAAAAACGCATTCGTGGCCGCGTCAAAAAGCAAATGGAGCGCAGTCAGCGCGAGTACTACCTGAATGAGCAGATGAAGGCCATTCAGAAAGAACTCGGCGACAGCGACGAAGGCCACAACGAAATAGAAGACCTGAAAAAGCGTATCGACGCTGCCGGTCTGCCGAAAGACGCGTTGGCCAAAGCCACGGCCGAGCTGAACAAGCTCAAGCAAATGTCGCCGATGTCCGCTGAGGCCACCGTGGTGCGCTCCTACATCGACTGGCTGGTGCAGGTGCCGTGGAAGGCACAGAGCAAGGTACGCCTTGATCTGGCGCGCGCTGAAGATATTCTCGACGCCGACCACTACGGCCTCGAAGAGGTCAAGGAACGCATCCTTGAATACCTCGCCGTGCAAAAACGTGTGAAAAAAATTCGTGGCCCGGTGTTGTGCCTGGTCGGTTCGTCCGGGCGTGGGTAAAACCTCGCTGGCCGAGTCGATCGCTCATGCCACCAACCGTAAATTCGTGCGTATGGCCCTCGGTGGTGTGCGGGATGAAGCGGAAATTCGTGGTCACCGCCGGACTTACATCGGTTCGATGCCGGGAAGATTGATTCAAAAGATGACAAAAGTGGGCGTTCGCAACCCGCTGTTCCTGCTCGATGAAATCGACAAAATGGGCAGCGACATGCGTGGCGATCCGGCGTCGGCGTTGCTGGAAGTGCTCGATCCAGAGCAAAACCACAACTTCAACGATCACTATCTGGAAGTCGATTACGACCTGTCCGATGTGATGTTCTTGTGCACCTCGAACTCGATGAACATCCCGCCGGCGCTGCTCGACCGCATGGAAGTCATCCGTCTGCCGGGCTACACCGAAGACGAGAAGATAAACATTGCCGTCAAATATCTCTCGCCAAAACAGATCACCGCTAACGGTCTGAAGAAGGGCGAGATTGAATTTGATGAAGAAGCGATCCGCGACATCATCCGTTACTACACCCGCGAAGCCGGTGTGCGTGGCCTCGAACGCCAGATCGCCAAGGTCTGCCGCAAGGCTGTCAAAGAGCACGCGCTGGAAAAACGCTTCTCGGTAAAAGTGACAGCTGATTTGCTGGAACACTTCCTCGGCGTACGTAAATTCCGTTACGGTCTGGCTGAGCAACAGGATCAGATCGGTCAAGTGACCGGCCTTGCCTGGACTCAGGTTGGCGGCGAATTGCTGACCATCGAAGCCGCTGTCGTGCCGGGTAAAGGTCAACTGATCAAGACCGGTTCGCTGGGTGATGTGATGGTCGAATCGATCACCGCAGCCCTGACCGTCGTGCGCAGCCGTGCCAAGAGCCTGGGCATTCCTGTGGACTTCCACGAGAAGCGCGACACGCATATCCACATGCCGGAAGGCGCGACCCCGAAAGACGGTCCTAGCGCCGGTGTAGGCATGTGCACGGCCCTGGTGTCGGCATTGACCGGCATTCCGGTACGCGCTGATGTCGCCATGACCGGTGAAATCACCTTGCGCGGTCAAGTGCTGGCAATTGGTGGTCTGAAGGAAAAACTGCTCGCGGCACACCGCGGTGGAATCAAGGTTGTGATTATTCCTGAAGAAAACGTACGTGATCTCAAGGAGATTCCGGACAACATCAAGCAGGATCTGCAGATTAAACCGGTTAAATGGATTGACGAGGTCCTGCAAATTGCGCTGCAATACGCGCCGGAGCCCTTGCCGGATGTGGCTCCGGAGATAGTTGCCAAGGATGAAAAACGTGAGTCTGATGCTAAGGAAAGAATTAGCACGCATTAGTATGCTTTTGCCTGGGTGGCTTCCTTGACAGCTTTTTAGAGCCCTTGTTATAAAGCGGCTCTTAAGTGTCTGTAGGCCATTCAGCACTCGTTTTTGCTTTCACCAAAAAACTTAGAATCATCTCAAAATAGATATAAGGGGACTTAGAGTGAACAAGTCGGAACTGATTGATGCTATCGCTGCATCCGCTGATATCCCGAAAGCTGCTGCTGGCCGTGCGCTGGACGCTGTAATCGAATCCGTCACTGGCGCTCTCAAGGCTGGCGACTCCGTTGTTCTGGTTGGTTTCGGTACGTTCTCCGTGACTGATCGTCCAGCTCGCGTTGGTCGTAACCCACAGACCGGCAAGACGCTGCAAATCGCTGCTGCTAAAAAACCAGGCTTCAAAGCCGGTAAAGCACTGAAAGAAGCGGTTAACTAAGTTCGTTACAAGTTTTTACCCATCCGGGTCGGGGTCATCCCTGACTTGGCAGCGGAGCGGTAGAGCAGGTCGCTGAAACAGGCGCCTGTAACGCCGGGATCGAGGGTTCGAGCCCTGTCCGCTCCGCCAGTTACGAGAAGGCGCATCCTCGGATGCGCCTTTCTTCTATCCGGATTCTACCCACGCTCCACGGTTGCCTAATTTGAAGTTCAACCGTTTCTGGGGGACGCATGCTGCAGAATATCAGGGACAATTCACAGGGCTGGATTGCCAAGACCATTATCGGGGCCATCATTTTGCTGATGGCTTTGACCGGTTTCGACGCCATTTTCCAGGCCACGACTCACAAGAACGAGGCGGCCCAGGTCAATGGTGAAGAGATCAGCCAGAACGAGCTAAGCCAGGCGGTTGATATGCAACGCCGTCAGCTGATGCAACAGCTGGGCAAAGATTTCGACGCTTCGCTGCTCGATGAAAAAATGCTGCGCGAATCGGCCCTCAAGGGTTTGATCGATCGCAAGCTGCTGCTGCAAGGCGCAGAACAATCGAAGTTCGCTTTCTCCGAAGGCGCTCTGGATCAGGTGATCCTGCTAACCCCTGAATTCCAGGTGGACGGCAAGTTCAGCTCCGATCGTTTCGACCAGGTGATCCGTCAACTGGGCTATAGCCGTATGCAATTCCGCCAGATGCTGGCTCAGGAAATGCTGATCGGCCAACTGCGTGCCGGTATCGGCGGCAGCGGTTTCGTCACCGACGCTGAGGTGTTGGCCTTTGCCCGTCTGGAAAAACAGACCCGCGATTTCGCCACCCTGAGCGTTAAAGCCGACCCAGCCTCGGTCAAGCTGACCGACGATGAGGTCAAGGCTTACTACGACGAACACGCCAAAGAGTTCATGACTCCGGATCAGGTGATTGTCGATTACGTTGAGCTGAAGAAGGCTTCGTTCTTCGACCAGGTCACCGTGAAAGATGAAGACCTGCAGGCGGCGTATCAGAAAGATATCGCCAACCTGTCGGAACAGCGTCGTGCCGCGCACATCCTGATCGAAGTGAACGACAAGACTACTGAAGCTCAGGCTAAAGCGAAGATCGAAGACGTCCAGGCGCGTTTGGCCAAGGGCGAGAAATTCGAAGCGCTGGCCAAGGAGTTCTCGCAGGATCCGGGTTCGGCCAACAATGGCGGTGACCTCGGTTTCGCAGGCCCTGGCGTCTACGACCCGGCCTTCGAAAAAGCCCTGTACTCGCTGAACAAGGATCAAGTGTCCGAGCCGGTTCGTACCGATTTCGGTTACCACCTGATCAAGCTGCTGGGTGTTGAAGCGCCAGAAGTGCCAACCCTGGCCAGCCTGAAAGACAAGCTGACCCGCGATCTGAAAGCTGCGCAGGTTGAGCAGCGTTTCGTCGAGGCGACCAAGCAACTGGAAGACTCCGCGTTCGAAGCTTCCGACCTGGCCCAGCCAGCGGCGGATCTGAAACTGACCGTGCACACCTCCAAGCCGTTTGGCCGTGAAGGTGGCGAAGGTCTGGCGGCCAACCGTGCCGTCGTCACCGCCGCGTTCAGCACCGAAGTGATTGATGAAGGCGCCAACAGCACCGCCATCGAGCTGGATCCGGATACCGTGGTTGTGTTGCGTGCCAAGGAACACCTGAAGCCTGCGCAATTGCCTCTGGAAAGCGTGAACGTGGCTATCCGCGCTCAGTTGACCAAAGAGCACGCCAGCGCGGCTGCCAAGACTCAGGCCGAGAAGCTGATTGCTGATCTGCGTGAAGGCAAAGCGGTTGATGCGCAGAACTGGAAAGTCACCGAAGCGGCTACTCGTGCGCAGGAAGGTGTTGATCCGGCGGTTCTGCAGGCGTTGTTCCGTATGCCGAAGCCGGCTGCCAAGGACAAGCCTACGTTTAGCAGCGTGACGTTGCCGGACGGTAGTTTGATGATTGTGCGTCTGAATGGCGTGAATGAAGCGGCTGCACCGACGGATGAAGAGAAGGCGCAGTACCGTCGCTTCCTGGCGTCGCGTGAAGGTCAGCAGGACTTTGCGGCGTATCGTAAGCAGTTGGAAGCTCAGGCTGAAATCAAGCGGTTTTGATCGTTGACTGAGTAGTGGAGAAAGCCCCGGCGTACGTCGGGGCTTTTTTTTGGACTTGGGGTTTTGGGGGATATCCGTTTTTTGGGTGATGGCTGCTATTGGTTCCGCCCTTACGGCGGGTCACTTTTGCAGACGCCCAAAAGTAACCAAAACGCTGTGCCCTGACGTCCGGCCCTCGCTAAGGCTCGGGTTCCTTCGCTCCGGGTTCATCCGGGGGCATCGCCTACGGTTTGCTTCGCTGCACCTCCTCTCGATGCTTTCCCCGTATGAATCCCTCCACTCAGCCTCCCGACGGGCTCTAAGATCAAAAGCAGGCGAGCTGACACTCGGCCTAATGGTTGGCTTGGGTTCGCCGCGATTTCATGTAGGAGCTGCCGAAGGCTGCGATCTTTTGATCTTGCTTGTGTAGGAGCAGAGCTTGCTCGCGAAGGCGGCCTTGTACTCAATCCCTGTGGGGAGCTGGCCTGCTAGCGAAGGCAACCTGTCAGCCAAAGTCTAAATGCCTGTGTTCACTCTTATCTGGTTCGCGGAAACCCATGGGTTCTCGCTGTCACCGTCGCACACAGACTCATCAGCAACAACGCGATCACAATCCATGGAAACGCCCCAACCCCCAAATTATCCAGCAACAACCCTCCCGCCAATCCACCCCCCGCAATCCCGACATTCCACAATGTCACCAACATCGATTGCGCAGTATCCGCAGCATCCTTCGCCGTTTTCGCCGAGGCTGTTTGCAGCAGCGAAGGCATCGCACCAAATGCGAGGCCCCAAACTGCCGTAGCGATGTAGATCACGCCAGCAGACTCGCGCCACAAACCCAACGCAATCGCCGACAGCATGAACAGTGCTGCGCTGATCAGTACCAATTCGCGTAGCCAGCGATCAATCAGGCTACCGACGATCCACAAGCTCAGCACCGACGCCAGGCCGAACACCAGCAGCACGCGGTCAACTGAGGTATCGAGTCCGGACGGTTGTAGGAACGGGGCGATGTAGGTGTAGAGCAGGTTGTGTGCGACGACGTAGGTCAAGGTCACGAACAGCACTGGTCGTACGCCTGGGAGGGTAAATACCTTACGCAGTGGCAGACGTTTTCCTTCGGGTTCTCCGGCGAAGTCGGGGACTTGCCAGCGTACCCAGATCACTAGCAGCACGGTCAGGGCGGTCATGATGGCGAAGCTCAGGCGCCAGCCGATCAAGGTGCCGAGCAGGGTGCCGGCCGGGATGCCCAGTGAAAGCGCAATGGGGGCGCCGAGCATGGCGACGGTGATGGCGCGGCCTTGCAGATGGGGGGCGACCATGCGGCTGGCGTAGCCGGCGAGTAGTGCCCAGAGCAGGCCGGCGAATATACCGGCGATCAGGCGTGCGATCAGGGTTAGCCAGTACAACTCCGAAAGGGCGGTGATGCTGTTGGCGATGGCGAAGCCGCCGATGGCGGAGAGCAGCAGGGGGCGTCGGCGCCAGCTGCGGGTGGCGAGGGTTAGTGGAATGGCGGCGAGTATTGAGCCGATGGCGTACATCGTCACCAGTTGTCCGATCAGTGCCTGGGAGACGTTCAAGCCGCTGCTCATTTGTGGCAGCAGGCCGGCGGGCAGGGCTTCGGTCATAACGGTGATGAACCCGGCGGTGGCCAGGGCCAGCAGGGCGCCGAGGGGTAAGCGTTCGCGTTGTTGGAGCGAAGCCTCAAGTGTGCGGCAGGTGAGTTGTGCGTCGTTCATGAGCATTCATCCGTGGGCAAAGGTCAACGAGTGCACAGGGTAGGGCGCTGCGCCCTGGTGAAAAACAGGTTAAGGTTCCGAACATATCGGACACGGATGTCTTGAATCGGGAGGGTGTATGGATCGCCTTGGCAATATTGCGGTGTTTATTCAGGTCGCGGAGACGCGCAGTTTTACTGAGGCGGGGCGGTTGACGGGTGTGTCTTCGTCGGCGGTTGGTAAAAGCATTGCGCGTCTGGAGGCGCGGCTGGGGGTGCGCTTGTTTCATCGCACCACGCGCAGTATCACGCTGACCAGCGAGGGAGCATTGTTCCTACAGCGTTGCCGTAAAATTCTCGCGGAGGTTGAGGCCGCAGAGTTCGAACTGTGTGATGCCGCCGCACAACCGCAGGGAAAATTGCGCATCAGCGTGCCGCAGGTGTTGGGTCTGGTGATGCCGGTGATGACTGAGTTCATGACGCTGTACCCGCAGATTGAACTGGATCTGGATTTGACCGATCGCATGGTCGACGTGGTTGAAGAGGGTTTCGACGCGGTGATTCGAACCGGCAAACCGCGCGATTCGCGGTTGATGGCGCGGCCGTTGGGCGAATTTCGGATGGTACTAGTTGCCAGTCCCGCTTATCTGCAGCAGCGGGGTACGCCGCAACGGCCTGCCGATCTGGCCGATCACGCCTGTTTGCGTCACATCTTTCACGCCACTGGCAAACTCGAGCCGTGGCCGCTACGGCGTGAGGAGGGTGCGGATGAGCCGAAATTGCCGACCCGGCTGGTGAGTACGTCCATTGAGGCGGTGAGCCACGCGGCGCTGGCGGGGATGGGCATTGCCTGCCTGCCGGATTTCATGACCCGCGACGCGGAATCACAAGGATTGCTGCATCGGGTGCTGGATACGCATCTGCAACATGTCGGGCAGTTCTGGGTGTTGTGGCCGTCGAGTCGCCACGCCACCGCGAAGTTGCGGGTTTTCATCGATCATTTGGCGTTGCGACTTTTTCCGGTAAATGAAGGTCGGATAGAGTTGTAACTGTTTCAAGACACTAATCCATACGGCGCGGGTCAGCGATCTGTTGCACAATACGCCCCGGACTGTTTTCCCCCAGGATGTTTAATGTTGATTTCCACTCCCTTGCGTGTTGTCGGTTTGGCGTTGTTGGTGGCTGCTGTCGCCGGCTGTTCGAAAGACAAGCCGATGTATGAGCATGAGAATTTCGACGATTCCGGCATGTTTTCGCGTAATTACCCGGTCGCCGACACCGCCAGTTGCGAAGCCGCGCGGCGTGCGTTGCTCAGCCAGGGTTACATCATCACCAGCAGCGACCCGAAACTGGTCAGTGGCCACAAGAGCTTCCAGCAGACCGGCGATACGCACCTGGAAATCAGCTTCAACGTGGTCTGCGCCGAAGACAGCAGCGGCAAGCATCACGCGACAATGTTCGCCAACGCCCTGCAGGATCGCTATGCGCTGAAGAAGACCAACAACTCGGCCAGCCTCGGTGTTGGCGTGTTGGGCTCGGTGTCGATGCCGATCGGCTCGTCGGACGACTCGATGGTGAAAGTCGCCAGCGAGACAGTGATTTCGCAGAAGTTCTATGAGCGCTTCTTCACGTTGGTCGAGCAGTTCCTGCCGGCGGATGCGAAGAAAGCGGCGCACATCGAAGAGAAGCCGAAGGCTGATCTGGGCGTACCTGAGCCCAAGCCAGTTGCTGCGCCATTGGCGCCAGTGCCGGCGGCAGAAACCGCGCCTGCGCCGACGCCGAAGCCGACGCCAGCACCTGCCACCGAGCCAGCACCAGCACCAGCCGAAGTTGCCCCGGTCAGCTCTGAACCTGTTGCCCCACCTGCGGAGTCCGCTCCGATCACCCCGGCACCCGTCGCAGAACCTGCACCGACACCGGAAGTGATCGCCCCCCCGGCCAATCCAACAGACATCCCGCCACCGTCCGAACCAATCCCGGCGATGCCAGCCTCCGGCCAGTAATCCAGAACCGAATTACTCCCCCTGTGGGAGCGGGCTTGCTCGCGAAGGCGGCGTATCATTCGATGTCTTTATCAACTGACACGGCCCCTTCGCGAGCAAGCCCGCTCCCACAGGGGTTTTTGGTGTGGCCAAAGAATTCGTGACATCCTGCTAACTGCCGGCATCCGAACCAATCCCGGCGACGCCGCCTCCGGCCAGTAATCCAAAGCCGAGCCATATCCTCTGTGGGAGCGGGCTTGCTCGCGAAAGCGGCGTATCAGTCGATATATTTATTAGCTGACACGGCCCCTTCGCGAGCAAGCCCGCTCCCACAGTGGTTTTTGCTGTAGGCATAAGATTTCGTTACATTCCGCTGACAATAATCCCGCGATAAATTCCTGACCTGCTGCTACGTTTTATCCATGAAGGGCGCGTTTCATTTTTCCTTCACACGGGCACTTTATGCTCGGGGCATGGGTCGATTGATCAGGCCATTTTTCAGAGAGCAGTAGGGGGATTACGCAATGGATGACTATCAAGAAGAGCTGCTCGAATTTCACGCCTACGAACTGGATCAGCCTGAACCTGCTGAAGACGCTACCGAGCTGTAAGCGTCACGCGGTTTTACGGTGACTACGCCGAAATTCGCCCGGGGTCTGGCCGCTCCAGCGTTTGAATGCACGCTGAAAAGCCTCGGCTGAGGCAAACCCCAGCAGGTAGGCGATTTCACCGAACGCCAGTTCCGTGTCGCGGATGTAGGTCATTGCCAGATCACGGCGAGTGTCATTGAGGATCGCGCGAAACTGTGTGCCTTCCTCGGTCAGTTTGCGCCGCAACGTCCAGGTCGGCAGCTTCAAGCGCGCCGCCACTTCTTCCAGGTCGGGTTCCCGGCCACCATTCAACAACGGCCCCAATAACTGCGTGATGCGTTCACGCAGGCTGCGGGTGCGGGTCAGTTGTTCCAGTTCTCGCTCACACAATTGCAACAAGTGCCGCCAGGTGCTCGGGCAGTGTTCGGGGTTACGTTGGGCGAGGCTGGTCAGGCTCAGGCGCAATTGATTGCGCTCGGCACCGAACTGGATCGGGCATTCACCCAGCACGCTGTAAGCGTCGCGGTAATCCGGCGCGTCGAACTCGATCTCGATACGCTCGGCGCGCAGCGGTTCACGGCTGACACTGGCGAGCTGATGTAGCCATCCAGCGATAATCGAATCCACCACAAAACGGTTGTAGGCGTTGTACGGGCTGATCGAATAGAAACGCAGCCACGCGCCATTCGCGTCTTCGTGAAAACTCGATTGGCCACGGTAGTTGGAGCCGTACAGCGGTTCGAAACGAATCAGGCAACGCGCCGCTTCACGCACGGTCGGCGCTTGTGCGGCGGTGACGCCAGCCAATCCGGCCTGACTCAAGCGACTGAGCTGGCCCATACGCAAACCCAACGCCGCATCACCGGTCAGTTGAATCGCCGCATGGCCCAAACGCATGTAGCGCGGAATCGATAACCGCGCGCCAGCTTCGGCCAGTCGCGCGGCATCCAGACCGTATTGCTCCAGCAGCGGCAGCGGATCGGCGCCATGACTGCGCACGGCATCGGCGAGGCTGTGCACGAAACCCACCGATAAATCGCCCAGACGCATCGGCTGCGGTTTCATGGCTTACAACCAGACGTTCAGCAAACGTGCGCCACGGGCCTCGCCATCGGCGAACTGTTGGCCGTTGCTGCTGAGGAAGCTCTGCCCCGAACTCAACTTGTCCCAGAACTGCCCGCGCAGGAACACGCTCATGCCGGCCAGCGCGTTGTTGGCGGGCGGTTGCGCGGTTAGGGTCAGGCGATGCCAGGCCTGACCTTCGCTGACTTCACCGGGTTTGAGGCTGACCGAACTCGGTGTACTCGAACCCTTGTAGCCGCCCCACGGTTGATCCCACACGTTGTGCCCGACGACAAACGCCGGCACCGCCACCAGTTGCGCACCTTGGGCGTCGAGCTTGCGGTAGTTGTCCGGATACCAGCTGTCGCTGCCGATCAGGATGCCGAGGCGCCCGGCCGGGGTGTCGACGACGTTGATGGCGTGTTGATCTTCGCCTTCAAGCACATCACGTTGATCGAAGATCGGGTGCATCTGCCGTTGTGGCTGGCCGAGCGGCACGCCGTCACGACCAAACACCACGCTGCTGTTGAACAGCGCGCCGCTACCGGGTTTGAGTTGACCGTCACGAATACTCGGCTCGGGCAGCACGATGGAACCGGCCACCAGCGTCACATGAAATTCCTTGGCCAGACCGCCGAACAGCGCCTGGTAATCCTTGGCCATCGACTTGGACTTCATGCGCAGATGCGCGTCATTCAGTCGGTTGCTGCCCTTGGCCGTCAGCCACGCACGAGCAAACAACAACGGATTGCTCGCCGCCAGCCAGTTCATCGCTTCGGTGAGCGTGGGCGCCTGATACAGCTCGTCTTTTTCGCCGCTGATCATCAGCCAGGTGCCGACGTGCTCGGGCAATACGACGATTGTCTTGTCATTCAACAAGCCTTGATCCTGCGCTTGCTGCAGATACGCCGCGAGCTTGCGGTGCAGGCGCTCGGGGCTTTGATAGTCGGTGGGGTAGAGTTCGGGCTGGATGCCCAAGAGATTGCCACGGTCGGCGGGTGTGCCTTGATCGACCGCGAGTTTGATTCGCAGATCCGACAGGTAATGTCCCGCCGGGCGGTCTGCCGCCCACATGGCGTAGGAAGCAAGGACGGCCACGAGGGCCATGGAAAATGTCAGGTACAGAAGTTTGCGCATGAATTCCAACAGAACCGGGTGCATGGTGTGACGCGGGTCGATGATACCTCAATAGTGCCGGGCGAGGGCGCAGGCACGGGGCCATGCCTGCGCCTGACACTCATTGCAAAGCGCCGACGGCGTGGTGCGAACAGGCCGCCAGGTCTTCCAGAAACGCTTCGAGAATGGGCGGCGGCGCGATGCCGCGCCGGGTGATCACGTCGAACGGCGAGACCAGTTGCAGGCTGTCCGGGGCCAATTGGTGCATCTCGCCGGTCTTGACCCATTGTCGGGCGAAATGTGCCGGCAGGAAGCCCAGGTAGGCACCGGAGATCAGCAGGATCGCCAGCGCCTCGATGTTATCCACCGTGGCCGCCGCTTTGCTCACGCCGAGATGCTCAAGATCGTATTGCTGCATGTAACCGCGCACGACAATGCGACTCTCGGTAATCGCCTCGAGCAGTTCAGCACCTTCGGCCTGGCTGCCATACAGCGGATGGCGGCGCCCGCAATACAAGCCCAGCGCTTCCTGATACAGCGGCGTGTGCAGCAGGCCCGGCACATGGATCGGGAAATGGCCGATGGCCAAATGCAGTCTGCCGTCGAGCACGCGTTCTTCGAGTTCGGCGGGGGTGCCGACGTACACATTGAGATGCACGTCATGGCCGCGAGAAACGAAACGCTGAGTCGTACGTGGCAGCGGCGAGTCGGGGTCGGTGATGGTGGTGTCGATGATGCCGAGGTTGAGCTTGCCGCTGATGTGCTGCTTGAGCACGTCAGCGTCCATGCAGAAATTCTCCACTGCCGACAACAGGCGCTGGGTCGCTTCATGAATGGCCACGCCTTGCTCGGTCAGGCGAAAACCGCCGCGCCCGCGCTGACAGAGCTTTACGCCGAGGCGGGTTTCCAGGTGCGACATCTGTTCGCTGATGGTCGACTGGCCGGCATTCAACGCCGCCTGCGCTGCGGAGAAACCGCCGCAACGAACAATCGTGGCAAACACCCTGAGCAACTTCAAATCGACATCGTGCAGCTGAATCACCTGGAACCTCCCGCGTGTGGATGCATCGGTAATGCCGATATGAGTATCTGATGTTTGGCATTTTTTCCACGAAAACCTGCGCCCATAGTCACTGCAACGACGGTCGCCTTGCAGTCCGCCGAGCCGATAACAACAAGTGGAGAGGCTTGAAATGTCCAATAACGGTTATGAATCCGGGCGCCTGAACTTGCCTTTCGTGGGGCATTGCACCTTCGGCAAATCACCGGTGTGCACCGACTGGGACTCGCTTGATGCCGATGTCGCGGTACTCGGCGTGCCCAACGATATGGGCACGCAATGGCGCTCCGGCGCACGTTTCGGGCCACGCGGTATACGCGAGGCGTCGACGCTGTTCTCCTTCGGTCACGCCGGTGCCTACGATCACGAAGATGACGTGATGTACCTGACCGCCGCCGATGTGCGCATGGTCGACGTCGGTGATGCCGACATCGTCCACACCGATATGGTAACCAGCAATCTCAACACCGAATACGCGGTGCGCAAGATCCTCGATGCCGGTGTCATGCCGGTGGTGCTTGGCGGCGATCACTCGGTGCACGCGCCGGTGATAAAGGCATTCGAGGGGCGCGGGCCGATTCACATCATTCACTTCGATGCGCACCTGGATTTCGTCGATGAGCGCCACGGCGTTCGTTACGGCCATGGCAACCCGCTGCGCCGCGCCTCGGAAATGAACCACATTGTCGGTATGACCCAAATGGGCATCCGCAACGTTTCCTCGTCCAATCGTGATGACTACGAAGCGGCCCATGCGGCGGGTTCGAAGATCCTCTCGGTGCGCGACGTACGCCGCCTCGGGGTGGAAGGCGTGTTGGCGCTGATCCCGCAGAACATCAACTACTACATCACCATCGACATCGACGGTTTCGACCCGTCCATCGCCCCCGGCACCGGCACGCCGAGCCACGGCGGTTTCCTCTATTACGAAGTGCTGGAAATCATTCAGGCGCTGGCCAAACGCAGCCAAGGCAACATCGTCGGCATGGATCTGGTGGAGGTGGCGCCGGTGTATGACCCGACCGGCATGACCTCGATTCTGGCCGCGCAACTGTTGCTGAACAGCATCGGTTTCATCTTCCACGAACGGGCCAAAGTGCGCGCCGCCGACAGCGTTGCCACCCCCGCCTGAGCCGTCCGGCAGAGAGAATAAACATGGACACGATCGTCAAGCAGTACCTGCAGAAATTCGGAGTATCCGAAGCAACGCAAACCTTCCTTGGCAAGGCGCAGAAGTTGTTTATCGGTGGCGCGTTTGTCGATGCCAGCGACGGGAAAACCGCTGATGTCATCGAACCGTCGACCGCCGGCCTGATCACGCGGATTCCGATGGGCACCGTCGAAGATCTCGATCGCGCAGTGCAAGCGGCGCGCGCGCAGTTCGACGGCGGTGCGTGGCGCCAGGCAAAACCGGCAGAACGCGAACGCTTGATTCAGCGTCTGGCAGATCTGATTGAACAGAACGCCGTCGAGCTGGCGGAAATCGAATCGATCGACATGGGCAAGTCCGTGGCCTTCGCCAAGGACGTCGATATTCAGGGCACCGTCGATACCCTGCGCTACTTCGCCGGGTGGGCGACCAAACTTCACGGGCGTACGGTCGAGCCTTCGCTGCCCGGCAACTATCTGGCGTATACGCGCAAAGAAGCGGTGGGCGTGGTCGGCGCAATCGTGCCGTGGAATTTCCCGCTGCAAACCATGGCCTGGAAACTCGGCGCGGCGCTGGCCACCGGTTGCACGGTGGTGGTCAAACCGGCCGAACTGACCTCGCTGTCGGCGTTGCGTTTTGCCGAATTGGTGAAGGAAGCCGGGATCCCCGCCGGCGTCATCAACATCGTCTGCGGGCGCGGCACCGTGGTTGGCGCGGCGATGGCCTCGCACCCGGGCATCGACAAATTGACCTTCACCGGCTCGACGCCGGTCGGCCGTACGGTCGGGCGCGCCGCCGTCGACGAAATGAAGCGACTGACGCTGGAACTCGGCGGAAAATCGCCAGTAATCGTCTTCGCCGATGCGGACATTCCGGCGGCGGCACAAGCGGTCGCCAATGGCGTGTTTTTCAACTCGGGACAGGTCTGCGATGCCGGCACCCGCGCTTATGTGCATCGCAGCGTCTACGAACAATTCCTCGGTGAACTGATTGCCTACACGCGCACATTGAAGATCGCCCCGGGGCTGGATCCCGACTGTTTTATCGGCCCCTTGGTTTCGGCCGTGCAACAGCAGCGCGTGCGCGATTACATCGAGACCGGCAAGCAGGAGGGCGCCGAACTGGTCTATGGCGGCCAACCGATTGAAGGCCCTGGCTTCTTTGTAGAACCGACGATTTTTGCCCATTGCCGCAACGACATGCGCATTGTTCAGGAGGAGATTTTCGGCCCGGTGCTGGTGACCGCGCCGTTCGACGATGACGAAGAAGCGCTGGCGCTGGCCAATGACTCGGCGTTCGGCCTCGCGGCGGCGCTGTATTCCAATGATCTGGGCAAGGTGCACAGCCTGATTCCGCGTTTGCGGGCGGGTTCGGTTTACGTCAACGCCCACGGCACTCTCGACCCGTCGATGCCGTTCGGTGGCTACAAACAGTCCGGTTTCGGCAAGGATCTCGGCGCCGAGCAACTCGACTATCTGCTCGAAACCAAAGCGGTCTGGATCACGCTGCCCTGACCCGGCAAGCCTCAAGGAGAAAGCACTGAACAACCCCTCTCCACGGGGGAGGGGCAACCCGAAAGGATGCCGTTACTTCGTCATGATCTTCCAACAATAAGAGCCCATCATGAACATAGAAGCCAAAGCCGCTCCTGGTGTGTCACTCCTCGGCGACAAACCTGTCGTCGAGGGTCATTCGATCGATTTCATTCCGGAAAACGAACGCACCGACAAGTTATCGAGTCAGGGGCCGTTCTGGTTTCTGGGCAATTTCACTTTCTTCACCATGACCATCGGTTTCGTTGGCCCGAGTGTCGGGCTGACCGCGCTCTGGACGACGCTCGCCGGCACGCTGGGCATCATGTTCGGCACACTGTTCATGGCGTTTCATGGCTCGCAAGGCCCGCACCTTGGGTTGCCGCAAATGATCCAGTCGCGGGCGCAGTTCGGTTATCGCGGGGTGATTCTGGTGCTGCTGGCGACACTGTTTGTGTTCGCCGGTTTCAACATCGTCAATCTGGTGTTGATGATGCAGGGCATGCACACGCTGTTCGGTTTCGAGCCATGGTTGGTTGCCGTGGCAGTGACGATTCCGGCGGCGATTCTGGCGATCCTCGGCCATGACTGGATGCACCGCAGTTTCAAATGGGCGTTGTGCCTGTCGATTCCGTTGTACGGTCTGGTGACGTTGGCCGTGCTGATGGGCTGGGTGCCGGATGCGCCGCTGCCCGTGCTCGCCGCCGGGGACATCGCGCCACCGCCACTGGGGTTTAACTGGACCGGTTTCATCGCGCAGTTTGCCGCCGCCGCCAGCTACAACATCGCCTACGCGCCTTACGTCTCGGACTATTCACGGTATCTGCCGAAGAACACCTCCAGCGGCAAGCTGATTGCCGTGGTGTTTGTCGGCGCCTCGTTGTCCGGCGCGTGGATGATTTCCGTGGGCGGTTGGCTCGCCGATCACCTGCATTCCACCGACGTGCTGGTGGCGCTCGGACAGGTCGGCAATGTGATGTCGCCACTGGTTGGCATAGCCGTGGTGGTAATCACGATTCTGGCGATCCTGCCGGTGATCGCGATGAACATCTACAGCGCCAAACTGACCACGCTGACGTGCGTCGACTCGATCAAAAAAATCCAACCCACACGCAAGGCACGGGTGCTGGCGATCACCTTCGTGATCCTCCTGCAATTGGGCGTGGCGCTGAGTATTCAAAGCACGGGCAAAGGTTTGTCGGTGCTGGGGATTTACCTGGTGGTGATGCTGTACTTCCTGGTGCCCTGGACGTCGGTCAACCTCACCGACTACTTCTTTGTGCGCAAGGGCCGCTACGCCATCCCGCACTTCTTCATGCCCAAGGGCAACATCTACGGCAGCTGGGGTCTGCGCGGCATCGCCGCGTACGCCATCGGGTTTGTCGCGATGATCCCGTTTTTCTACATCTACGACGGCGTTGAACAGCGCGAGGTGTATGTCGGCCCGCTTGCCAGAGCGCTGGGCAGCATCGACATCGCCTGGCTGGTCGGGCTGCTCGTGTCGGGACTGGCGTATTACTGGTTCAGCCGCTCGATCGACCTGGCGAGCGAAGAAACCGTGATCCGCCAGATCGAAAAAACCTCTCCGCAATACACCACCGGCGACTCGCTGACGCGACGCGTGTCGCCTGCAATCAAGCCATCGACGGCCGGGAGATAAGCATGGCTACGCAAAAATACGACTACATCATCATCGGTGCCGGCTCCGCCGGTTGTGTGTTGGCCAACCGCTTGAGCGAAGACCCGGACACCTCGGTGCTGGTTCTGGAATTCGGTGGCAGCGATCGCAGTGTGGTGATCCAGATGCCGAGCGCTTTTTCGATTCCGATGAACACTAAAAAGTACAACTGGCGCTATGAAACCGAACCGGAGCCATTCCTCAACGGACGGCGCATCCATTGCCCGCGTGGCAAGGTGCTGGGGGGTTCTTCATCGATCAATGGGCTGGTCTACATTCGCGGTCACGCCTGCGATTTTGACGAATGGGAATCCCTTGGTGCGCAAGGCTGGGGCTACCGTAATTGCCTGCCGTATTTCAAACGTGCCGAGCACTATGAAGCAGGCGGCGACAACTATCGCGGGCAGACCGGGCCGCTGCACACCACCAACGGCAACCACATGAAAAATCCGCTGTACGGCGCGTGGGTGCAGGCCGGCGCCGAGGCGGGTTACATCAAGACCGACGACTGCAACGGCTACATGCAGGAAGGTTTTGGCGCGATGCACATGACCGTGAAAAACGGTGTGCGCTGTTCAACGGCCAACGCTTATTTGCGCCCGGCGATGGCGCGCCCGAACCTGACAGTGATCACCCACGCGATGACCCGGCAGATCATCCTCGACGGCAAACGTGCGGTCGGCGTCAGCTATGACCACAACGGCCAGACGCATGAGGTCTATTGCCGGCGCGAAGTAGTGGTTTCGTCCGGGCCGATCGGCTCGCCGCACCTGCTGCAACGCTCCGGCATCGGCCCGGCCGAGGTGCTGCGCAAGGCCGGCATCGAAGTGCGCCACGATCTGCCCGGTGTCGGTGAAAACCTGCAGGATCACGCCGAGGTGTACATCCAGTTCAGTTGCAAGGAACCGGTGACCCTCAACGGCAAAATGGATCCGCTGAGCAAATTGCTCATCGGTTTGCGCTGGCTGCTGTTCAAGGATGGCCTCGGCGCGACCAACCATTTCGAGGCTGGCGGGTTTATCCGTTCGGACAAGGGTTTGCGTTGGCCGGACATCCAGTTTCACTTCCTGCCGGCGGCCATGCGTTACGACGGCAACAAGCCGATCAAGGGCCACGGCTTCATGGTGCTCACCGGGCCGAACAAACCCAAGAGCCGCGGCTATGTGCGCGCACGCTCGGCGGATCCGTACGAGCATCCGCAGATCCAGTTCAATTACCTGCAACGCGAAGAAGACCGCGAAGGTTTCCGCCGCTGTATCCGCCTGACCCGGGAGATCATCGGCCAGAAAGCCATGGATCGTTTCCGCGACAGCGAGATCGCTCCCGGCGTTTTGGTTAACAGCGACGAAGACCTCGATGCCTTCGTTCGCGAAAACCTCGAAAGCACCTATCACCCGTGCGGCTCCTGTCGAATGGGCGAGGACGCGCTGGCGGTGGTGGACTCCGACCTGCGCGTGCACGGCCTCGATGGATTGCGCGTGATCGATTCGTCGGTGTTCCCGAGCGAGCCGAATGGCAACCTCAATGCTCCGACCATCATGCTCGCCGAACGCGCCAGTGATCTGCTGCGCGGGCGGGCGATGTTGCCGCCGTCAGAGGCGCCGGTGGGGTTGGTGCAGGATTGGGAGAACAGCCAGCGCACATCGTTGCCAGGGCGCAATGTCCGGGTTTAGCTGTTCGAGTGATCCAGCGCCGAGGTAGGTGGTGTGCATTTAGATCATTAAGTTGTCAGTTACGGTCATTGAGTGATCACGGTGCGGCTCTTAGTCTGTCGAACATGACTGACGGGGGACGCAGAGCTCCCGCAACTTTTCCGTGATTGCTCGTTGTGGAGTTACCGATGACCGCCGCTCATTACCCGCACCTGTTGGCCCCGCTGGATCTGGGATTCACCACGCTGCGCAACCGCACCCTGATGGGTTCGATGCACACCGGCCTGGAAGAAAAACCGGGCGGTTTCGAGCGCATGGCGGCGTACTTCGCTGAGCGTGCGCGCGGCGGTGTTGGCCTGATGGTGACTGGTGGTATTGGCCCGAACGACGAGGGCGGCGTTTATTCTGGTGCGGCCAAGCTGACCACCGAAGAAGAAGCGCTCAAACACCGCATTGTCACCCGTGCGGTGCATGACGCGGGCGGCAAGATCTGCATGCAGATTCTCCACGCCGGTCGTTATGCCTACAGCCCGAAACAAGTGGCACCGAGTGCGATTCAGGCGCCGATCAACCCGTTCAAACCGAAAGAGCTGGACGAGGAAGGCATCGAGAAGCAGATCAGTGATTTCGTCACTTGCTCGGTGCTGGCGCAGACTGCCGAGTACGACGGCGTCGAAATCATGGGCTCGGAAGGTTATTTCATTAACCAGTTCCTCGCCGCGCACACCAACCACCGTACCGACCGTTGGGGCGGCAGCTACGAAAACCGTATGCGCCTGCCGGTGGAAATCGTCCGCCGTGTGCGCGAAGCGGTGGGCCCGAACTTCATCATCATTTTCCGTCTGTCGATGCTCGACCTGGTCGAGGGCGGCAGCACCTGGGATGAGATCGTCACCCTGGCCAAAGCCATTGAGCAGGCCGGCGCGACCATCATCAACACCGGCATCGGCTGGCACGAAGCGCGGATTCCGACCATCGCCACCAAAGTGCCGCGTGCGGCATTCAGCAAGGTCACGGCCAAGCTGCGTGGTTCGGTGAGCATTCCGTTGATCACCACTAACCGCATCAACACCCCGGAAATCGCCGAGCAGATTCTCGCTGAAGGCGACGCCGACATGGTTTCCATGGCGCGACCGTTCCTCGCCGACCCGGACTTCGTCAACAAGGCTGCTGAAGGCCGCGCCGACGAAATCAACACCTGTATCGGCTGCAACCAGGCGTGCCTCGATCACACCTTCGGCGGCAAGCTGACCAGTTGCCTGGTCAACCCGCGTGCCTGCCACGAGACCGAGCTCAACTATCTGCCGGTGCAGCAGATCAAGAAGATTGCCGTGGTCGGTGCTGGCCCTGCCGGTTTGTCTGCCGCGACCGTGGCGGCCGAGCGTGGCCATCAGGTGACCTTGTTCGATTCGGCCAGCGAAATCGGCGGTCAGTTCAACATCGCCAAGCGTGTGCCGGGTAAAGAAGAGTTCTTCGAAACCCTGCGCTACTTCAAGCGCAAGCTGCAAACCACCAATGTTGAGGTGTGCCTGAACACTCGCGTTGATGTGGCCAAACTGGTTGAAGGCGGCTACGACGAAATCATCCTCGCCACCGGTATCGCCCCGCGTCTGCCGGCGATTCCCGGCGTTGAGAACGCCAAGGTGTTGAACTACATCGACGTGATCCTTGAGCGCAAACCGGTTGGCAAGCGTGTCGCGGTGATCGGCGCGGGCGGCATCGGTTTTGACGTCTCGGAATTCCTTGTTCATGAAGGCGTTGCGACCAGTCAGGATCGCGCCGCGTTCTGGAAAGAATGGGGCATCGACACGAAACTGGAAGCACGCGGTGGCGTCGCCGGGATCAAAGCGGCGCCGCATGCACCGGCGCGTGAAGTGTTCCTGTTGCAGCGCAAGAAAACCAAGGTCGGCGACGGTCTGGGTAAAACCACTGGCTGGATTCACCGTACCGGTTTGAAGAACAAGCAGGTGCAGATGCTCAACAGCGTGGAATACCTGAGCATTGATGATGACGGTCTGCACATTCGCATCGGCGAAACCGGCGAGCCGCAATTGCTGGCGGTGGACAACATCGTGATTTGCGCGGGGCAGGATCCATTGCGTGAGCTGCACGATGGCCTGGTCGCGGCGGGGCAGAATGTGCACCTGATCGGCGGCGCGGATGTCGCGGCAGAGCTGGATGCCAAGCGCGCGATCAACCAGGGCTCGCGCCTTGCAGCCGAACTTTGATTCCGCAGGTCTAGAGTGCCAATGGCCATCGCGAGCAGGCTCACTCCTACAGGTTTTGTGTTCGCTGCAAAACCAATGTAGGAGTGAGCCTGCTCGCGATGGCTGCCTATGAGCGACTAGAATGCTGGCTCTGTCCAGATTGAATAGCCGCCAATGCTTTTGCCTCCCTCCGATTGGCTACCCCAAGCCCCCCTCGAACCCCTTCATCTGGACTGGCTGACCGCCGCCGGCATCGAAGTGGCGATCCTGCGTCTCGACCTGATCGACCCGCTGATCAGCGGTAACAAGTGGTTCAAACTCAGCGAACACCTCAAAGCCGCTGACCGTGTGGGCGCCGAAGGCATCATCAGCCTTGGCGGTGCGCACTCCAATCATTTGCATGCGTTGGCAGCAGCGGGGAAACGGCTGGGGTTCAAAACCGTGGGGCTGTTGCGCGGGCATGCGCAGGAAACGCCGACGGTGAAGGATTTGCAGGCGTTCGGCATGCACCTGCATTGGTTGGGGTTTGCCGGTTACCGGGCGCGGCATGAGCCGGGGTTCTGGTTGCCATGGCGGGCGCAGTATCCAGAGTTGCACGCGGTGCCGGAGGGTGGCGGGGGATTATCGGGTGCGCTGGGTTGTGTGACGCTTAAAGAGCAGGTCGACGCGCAATTGCATTCATTGGGCTGGAGTGATTACCACGGCTGGTGGCTGGCGTGCGGCACCGGGACGACGTTGGCGGGATTGGTGCTTGCCGAGGCGGGGGCGCATACGGTTTATGGTGCGTTGGCGGTGCCGGAAGATCACGGTGTGGCGCCGCAGGTTGAGTCGATTCTGCGAGAAGCGGGGCGGGTGGATGCGGGGTATGAATTGATTGATGCCAGCCGAGGTGGTTTTGCCAAGGTTGATCCGGGGTTGCTCGCGTTTATTGAACAGACCGAACAGGCTAGCGGTGTGCCCTTGGAACCGCTGTATACCGGCAAAGCGCTGCTGGCCCTTAAGGAACAAATTGGGTCAGGTAAATTTTCCAGCGGCACACGACTTATCTTCATCCACACTGGCGGCCTGCAGGGCAGACGCGGTTTCCAGCCCCGATAGATGAGGTTTTTGTGGCGAGGGGATTTATCCCCGTTGGGCTGCGAAGCAGCCCCCAATTCAACCACCACAGTTCAGCCACCACAGTTCAGCCTGACTCACAGCATGTTGAGGTTTTGGGGCCGCTTCGCAGCCCATCGGGGATAAATCCCCTCGCCACAATGAACTGCATAACCGCAGGTACTTCACCCGCGCTTCGGCATCATCCGCAGCAACGTGTTATCCCTCACCACATAATGGTGATAGATCCCCGCCAGCGCATGCAGGCCGATCAGCCAGTAACCGATCGTGGCGATCAGTACGTGCCAGCCCTCCACCTGTTTGGCGAAGGCTTTGTCCTCACCCACCAGCAGCGGCAGATCAAAACCATAGAACATCACCTGATGCCCCTCGGCGCTGGTGATCAGCCAGCCCAGAATCGGCATGCTAATCATGAACAGGTACAACGCCCAGTGCATCAGCCGCGCCAGTACGGTTTGCCATTGTGGCGAAGCGGGGAAGATTTTCGGTGCCGGGCCGAGGCTGCGCGCGAGCAGTCGAAACCACACCAGCACGAATACGGTCAGGCCGAGCATGTAATGCACTTCGCGGATCAGCGTGCGGCCGCCGCTGCCTTTGGGGAAGAAGCCGCGCAATTCCATGCTGGCATACACCAGCACCAACAACACCAGCATCAGCCAGTGCAGCAGAACCGACACGGTGCTGTAGCGAGATTCGGAACTTGTCCACGGCATACGGTGTTTCCTCACAGATCAGGGTCAACACTGCCGTTCTAGGGCGACGGCATGCTTTAACTGTAATCCGCTTTGGCGGATTTGCCTGAGGCTGATCGGACTTTCAATGCTCTGAATCACGGGTTTCATGAAAAAAAACGCCAGCGTCGGGCAGACGCTGGCGTTTTTGTTTACTGCGGGCCGGGCAATCAGCTCGATTGCGGCATCTCACCCTTGGCCAGACGCTTGTTGATGTCGGCAATCACTTCCGGCAAATCAGTGATGGTGTCGATCATGTAGTGCGGACGCGAGCTTTCGAACAGCGCGTGGATGCGCTTGCGTTCGCTGGCCAGTTCATCGCTGCCCAAGGCGCGGAAACCTTCGTAATCCAGGCCCAGCGCGTTGCCCGAGCAGATCAGCGCGACCGTCCACATCCCGGCGCGACGGCCTTCGAGAATGCCCGGCACGGTGTCGTCGATCTTCACGCAGGCGCCGACGTCGTCGATGCCCAAGGCAATCACGTTGGCCAATGCCTGAGCCGGCCATGGGCGACCGTTCGGCACCTCGTCGGTGGCGACCACGTGATCAGCGACATAACCGTTGGTGGCGGCCAGTTCGACGACTTTGTCCATGACCTGCTTCGGATAGCCGGAGCAGGAGCCGATCTTGATCCCTTGCTGACGCAGGTTGGCGATGGTTTCCAGCGCGCCGGGAATCAGCGCCGAGTGCTCGGCGATCTTCTCGATCTGCAGCGGCATGAAGCGGTTGTAAATCGCGGTGACGTCGTCATCGGTCGGCGTGCGGCCGAAAACCTTGCGATAACGCTCGGCGACCTGCGGCTGATCACAGAGGGTGCGGATGTGATCCCACTTGCCCATGCCCATCGGGCCACGGGCTTCTTCGATGGAGACCTGCACATCGAATTCGGCAAAGGCTTCGACGAAAATCTGCGTCGGCGCGAACGAACCGAAATCGACCACGGTACCGGCCCAATCGAGGATCGCGGCTTGCAGCTTGCTTGGATTGACGTAGTTCATGGCAATTAAATTCCTATGTTGGCAATGCAATTCAAACTGTAGGAGTGAGCCTGCTCGCGATAGCGATTGTTCATTCAACATCGTCGTCGACTGACACGGCCTCATCGCGAGCAGGCTCACTCCTACAGGGGATTTGTGTGGAGTTCAGATTTCGAGGACTTCCATCTCACGCAGCACTTCACCAACAGCCGCCACCGCTTGGCGCATTTGGTCCGGGCTGACATGACCGATGCAGCCGACACGGAAGGTCTCAACCTGAGTGAGCTTGCCCGGATAAAGGATGTAACCCTTGGCCTTGACCCGTTCGTAGAAGTCCTTGAACTGATAACGCGGATCGCTCGGCGCATGGAACGTGGCAATAATCGGTGCTTGAATCGCCGCCGGCAGAAAACTGCGCAAACCGAGTTTGCCCATCTCTTCCATCAGCGCCTGGCAGTTGGCGGCATAACGCGCATGCCGTGCCGGCAAACCACCTTCTTCGTTGTATTGCAGCAAGGCTTCATGCAGCGCCGCGACCACGTGGGTCGGCGGGGTGAAGCGCCATTGACCGGTTTTCTGCATATAAGCGTGTTGATCAAACAGATCCATCGCCAGCGAGTGCGAATTGCCAGCCGCAGCGGCCAACGCTTCCTTGCGGGCGAAGACGAAACCCATCCCCGGCACGCCTTCCAGACACTTGCCGGACGCGGCGATCAGCGCGTCGAACGGCACTTTCTGTGCGTCCACCGGCAGGGCGCCGAAGGAGCTCATGGCGTCGATGATCAGGCGTTTGCCGTGCTGTTCGACGACGTGGGCGATCTCTGGCAGCGGATTGAGAATCCCGGTACTGGTTTCGCAATGAATCAGCGCGACGTGAGTGATATCACTGTCGGCGCGCAGCAAGCGGTCGACGTCGGCGGCGGTGGTCGGTTCGTCTTCAGCGGTTTCGAAGGTGCTGAACGAGCGGCCGAGCACTTCGCAGATTTTCGCCAGTCGTTTGCCGTAAGCGCCGTTGATCAGCACCAGGACTTTGCCGTCGCGCGGCACCAGTGTGCCGATGGCCGCTTCGACGGCGAAGGTGCCGCTGCCCTGCAACGGCACGCAATGGTGAGTGGCGGCACCGTTGAGGATCGCCAGCAATTGTTCGCAGAGGCTGGCAGTCAGTTGGTTGAAGCGGTCATCCCATGACCCCCAGTCGACCATCATCGCCTGGCGGGTGCGGGCCGAAGTGGTCAACGGGCCGGGAGTGAGCAGGATGGGTTCGGCAATACTCATTCGTGTGTCCTCGGATAGCGCTGTGGGATGAAGCTACGGGGCATACGTTGCAATTCGGCGTTGCATCAATCAAATTGTTTGTTGTTATGCCAGCCATCAGTGAGAGTTATCCATGAACCTGTTCCAACTGCGCGCCTTTGACGCCGTGGCCCGTGAAGGCAGCTTCACCCGCGCTGCTGCGCGGTTGTTCATCAGTCAGCCGGCGGTCACCGGACACATCAAGGCGCTGGAGGAGCACTACCAGATCACCCTGTTGCGCCGCACCGCGCGACGGGTGGAACTGACCGAGGAGGGCACCAAACTGGCGGCGATCACCCGCGCGATGTTTGGCCTCGCGGAAGAGGCGCAGACCATGCTCGAAGCCAATCGGCAATTGCTCACCGGGCGCCTCGAAGTCGCGGCGGACGGCCCGCACATGGTCATGCCGATGTTGGCGAGCCTGCGCGCGCGTTATCCGGGGATCACGGTGAATCTGCGTTTGGGCAATGCTCAGGAAACCCTCGCGGCGCTGTTATCCGAGCACGCGGACGTCGCGGTATTGACCGAAGTCGAGCCGCGCAAAGGCCTGCACCTGCAAGCGCTGAGCGAGTCGCGGATTTGCGCACTGGTGCCCGCCGCGCATTCGTGGGCAACGCGCCAAGGCGAGGTAAAACTCAAGGAGCTGGATCAAGTGATCATGGTGCTGCGTGAACCGAGTTCGATCACCCGACGAACGTTTGACGAGGCCTGTGCGCAGGCCGCAATCCATCCGCGTGTGCTGCTGGAGCTGGACAGCCGCGAGGCGGTGACGGAAGCGGTGGCCGCCGAGTTGGGCGTCGGCGTGGTGTCATCGGTGGAGGTCAGCCATGACCCGCGCGTGGTGGCGATTCCGATTGTCGGCGACGGCTTGGTCAACCGGCACATGATCGGTTGCATGGAGCGGCGGCGGGAATTGCGCTTGATTCAGGCGTTTTTCGGTTTGGCACCGGCCTGAATCAAGCAATCGCCAACTGCGCTTGCGCCGGCAGGATCGCTGTAGTTTTGCGCGTGACCTCGATTCTCGGGTAATCGGCCTGCTCCAACTGCATGCCTTCGAGCAGATCCAGCGCAGCAGCCGGATCGTTCAGCGGCAGCGTCTGCAACAGCTTCACATCGAGATTCCACCACTGACTCTTGAGCAACCGTTCGATGGTCTGCGGGTCATGCCGGTACTTGATGATCTTCGCCGGGGTGCCGGCAACGATCGCGTAGGGCGGCACATCCTGAGTCACCAGCGCACGCGTCGCGATAATCGCGCCAGTGCCGATCTGCACCCCTTCAAGAATCATCGCGCTGTGCCCGACCCAGACGTCGTGGCCGATGGTGACGTCGGCCACCACCGGGTCGAAGGTCAGGGCGGTGTCGGTGTACTGAAAGGGATGAGAACTGAGCCAGTCTGTCGGGTGAGAACTCTTTTGCTGGCCGATAAAGCAGCGGGTGCTGATCGAGCAGAACCGCCCAATCGAGGACACGGCGGACAGCACGCAATCGCTGCGAATGTAGGTGTGCGCACCGATGTTCAGGTGTTTCGACTCGATCACCACATAGCCGATGGACACGTGCTCCTCGAGCGTCAGCCTGGATCGCTTGTGCAACGAGGAAATGCCACCGGCGACTTTGCAATCGTGCTGGCGAATCCATTTCTTCCAGAAATGATCTCGAACGGAATTGATTAGTTTTTTCACGATGCGTTCTTCGATTCCGTGATCGCAACTCTGCGAAAGGTGTTGGGAAATAATTTGTCACAGGAGCTCAGGCGCCAGTGTAGCCGACGATCTCGATTCGACTGAATACGAAAATTCCGACGTTACGCCAGACTCTCGCGCACCATTTCCAGAAACGTCGCCACCACGCGCCGCGAACTCTGTTCGCGCAGGCACACCAGCGTTTCCGTCAGGCGTCGTGTGCAGTCGATAATCGGCAATGCGCACACCCGCGAATCCGCCCCAAATTCTGCCGCCGACACCACCCCGACACCAATCCCCACCACCACGGCCTCACGCGCCGCTTCCCGGCCTTCGACCTGAATCGCCGGACGAATGCGAAACCCGGCCCGGGCCATTTCTTCTTCCAGGGTTTGCCGCGTTACCGAACCGTGTTCACGCAACACCAACGGCGTGTCATCGAGATCCGCCAGGCAGATCGACTCGCGCTCGGCCCACGGGTGATTACGCGACACAAACGCGACCATCGGATCGTTACGCAACGGAACACAGAGCAAGCGTTCATCGCTGACATCACGCCCGAGCAGGGCCAGATCGGCCTGATAGTTGAACAGGCGAAACAGCGATTCGTCGGTGTTGCCGGTCTCGATCTTCACGCTGATCCCCGGATAGCGCTCGCAGAACCGCGCGATCTGCGGCAGTACATGCACCGGCGCATCCACCGCCAGAATCAGGCTGCCGGTCTGCAAGGCCTGGGATTCCTGAAGTAATTCCTGCGCTTCGGCTTCGATCACGAACAGCCGCTGGGTGATCGCCAGCAAGCGTTCGCCCAGATCGGTCAGGCGCACGGAACGTTTATTGCGGTGAAAAAGCAAAACGCCAAAGCGTTCTTCCAGTTTGCGCACCTGGTCGGAAATCGCCGGTTGCGTGAGGTAGAGCCGCTCGGCGGCTTTGGTGAAGCTGCCATGCACCGCGACGGCGTGGAAGGCTTTGAGTTGAGCGTGGGAGACTGCCATGGCGACTCCTGGTGCGAGATCAGTTCAGTAACAAGCTGAGCTTATGAGTGAAATACGATAAATCGATTTTATTTATTAAACAGTAATTGCTTTGATCGGCTCACGCCATCGCTGACTGCTCGGTCGAGCAGCGGCGTTGGCCATGAGCCTGTGCGTGCAACAGCAGGCCTCATCTGACCGGTACCGCCAGAGGGAAGGGTGGTATCGCAGTGCTCAACAATAAAAACACAGGCGTTTTGCTTAACGATTCTGCCGGCACACTCACACCCTGAGGTCAGAACCACAATGAACAAGCACATCGGCACCATCGCACGTTGGCGCGTGCAGATTTTCGCGATTACCTGGCTTGCGTACGCCGCTTTCTACTTCACCCGCAAAGCCTTTTCGGTGGCCAAACTGGGCATCGCCGAAGACCCGACCTTCATGCTCGACAAAATGGCCATGGCCAACCTCGACGCCATCTATCTGGCGGCGTATGCCGTGGGCCAATTCACCTGGGGCATGCTCGCCGACCGCTTTGGCCCACGGGTCGTGGTGCTCGGCGGCTTGCTGATTTCCGCCGCAGCCGCGTTGGTGATGGGCAGTTACGCCACACTTCCGATTTTCGCCACTTGCATGCTGATACAAGGCCTGGCGCAGTCCACCGGATGGTCGGGGTTGTGTAAAAACCTTGGCAGTTTCTTTCCTGCGAAGGAACGCGGGCGGGTGCTTGGCTTGTGGAGTTCCTGCTACGCGTTTGGCGGTCTGGTCGCGTCGCCGTTCGCCGGTTGGTGGGCGTATACGTTGATCGGCAGTTGGCACGCGGCGTTTATTTCCAGCGCGGTGGTGGTGGCAGTGGTCGCGGTACTGTTCTTTATCTTCCAGCGCAATAAACCGGAAGACGTCGGCCTGCCGGAAGTGGATCCGGAGCCGGTACTGACCGCTGAGGAAACCGCAGCCAACAGCAAGCTAAGCGTGTGGGAGCCGCTCAAGGAAATCCTGCGCAACCGCACGGTGTTGGTGCTCGGTCTGGCGTATTTCATGTTGAAACCGGCGCGTTACGCGATTCTGTTATGGGGCCCGGTGATCGTGTTTGAGCAGATGCCGAGTGTCGGCAAAGTCGGCGCGGCGATCATTCCAACGTCGTTTGAACTGGCCGGATTGCTCGGGCCGATCCTCATCGGCCTGGCCTCGGACAAACTCTTCGGCGCGCGGCGCATGCCCGCCTGTGTCATCAGTTTGCTGGCGCTGACCGTAACGCTGGCGCTGTTTATGGCCGCGCTGCAAACCGGCAGTGTGTTGCTGGTGGTCGCGCTGCTGTTTGTCATGGGCCTGACCCTGTATGGCCCAGACTCGATGATCAGCGGTGCAGCCGCCATCGATTTCGGTAAAGCCAAGGCGGGCGCCACGGCGGCCGGTTTCGTCAACGGTTGCGGCTCGGTCGGCGCGGTACTCGGTGGTTTGCTGCCGGGTTATTTCGACTCGGTGACGGTGTTCATCGTCTTCGCCGGTTGCGCCCTGTTCTCGGCGCTGGTGCTGATCCCGCACTGGAACAGCCGCCCGGTTGGCGTCATGGAGCCGCGCGCCTCAATCCCCAATTGCCCGCTGACCATCAAACCTCTGCGTACCTGAAAACCCGCTGCCGCGTGGCCTGCTGCGACGTTCGCGGCAGGCTGCGCCGTGGCCCACTGACTGGAGAATTCCCATGAGACCGTTTTGGCTGGAGCAGGCCTTGCAGGCTGATACGTCCGAGACTTGCCCGCCGCTGCAAGGCGAAGTGCGCACCGATGTGTGCATCGTCGGCGGCGGTTACACCGGGTTGTGGACGGCGATCATGCTCAAGCAACAGAACCCCGAACTCGATGTGCGGCTGATCGAAGCCGACATCTGCGGCGCTGGCGCCAGTGGCCGTAACGGCGGTTGTGCGCTGTCATGGTCGGCGAAATATTTCACCCTGGAACGCCTGTTTGGCGTCGAGGAGGCGGTGCGTCTGGTCAAGGAATCCGAGCGCAGCATTCATGCGATCGGCGAGTTCTGTGAGCAGTACGGCGTCGATGCCGATTACCGCCTCGACGGCACGCTGTACACCGCGACCAACCGTGCGCAAGTCGGCTCGACCGATGCGGTGATCGCGGCGCTGGAGCGTAACGGCATCAACTCTTTCACCCAGCGGCCGGTCGCTGATGTGCAGCGCATGGCCGGTTCCGGCAAACATCTGGAAGGCTGGTTTTCACCAGCGGCGGCCAGTGTGCAACCGGGCAAGCTGGTGCGCGGATTGCGGCGTGTGGCGTTGCAACTGGGCGTGACGATCCATGAAAACACAGCAATGACCGGTCTGGAGGAAGGGCGGCCGGCGCGCATTCAGACGCCCAACGGCAACATCATCGCCGACCGCGTGGTGTTGGCGATGAACGCGTGGATGGCCCGGGCCTTTCCGCAGTTCGAACGCAGCGTGGCGATTGTTTCCAGCGACATGCTGATCACCGAACCGCGCCCGGATCTGTTGCAGGAGATCGGTTTGACCAGCGGCGTCACCGTGCTCGATTCGCGGATTTTCGTGCACTACTACCACAACACCCCGGACGGCCGGATCATGCTCGGCAAGGGCGGCAACACCTTTGCCTTTGGCGGGCGGATGCTGCCGGTGTTCGATCAGCCGTCGCCGTATGCCGGGTTGCTCAAGCGCAGTCTGGATGACTTCTTCCCGGCGTTCAGCGATGTGAAAGTCGATGCGACGTGGAACGGGCCGTCGGATCGCTCGGTGACCGGTTTGCCGTTTTTTGGGCAGATGAGCAGCAGCGGCAATGTGTTCTACGGGTTTGGCTATTCCGGCAGCGGGGTTGGGCCTTGTCACATGGGCGGGCAAATTCTGGCGTCGCTGGTGCAGGGGATGGATAACGCCTGGACGCGTTCGCCGATTGTGAACGGGCCGCTGGGGTATTTCCCGCCGGAGCCGATTCGTTATCTGGGCTCATTGATGGTGCGCAACGCCATCCGCCGCAAAGAGCGCGCCGAAGATCACGGCCACCGGCCACGGCATCTAGACGTGCGCCTGGCGAAATTCGCCGCTGCTGCCGGCAAAGCCGACAAAGCCTGAAGGGTTGAAAACAACCCCTGTAGGAGCTGCCGAAGGCTGCGATCTTTTGCTGTTGATTGTAAAAAACAAGATCAAAAGATCGCAGCCATCGGCAGCTCCTACAGGTCTGGATTTGTGGTCAGGAGCGGTTGATCAGCCAGTCGAGAAGCAGGCTGCTGTCGCGTGCAGGCGGTGCTTCAACCGGCGCGGATTCGCGCTGTGCACCCAAACACAAAATCGGTCGATCCGGATCGCTGTCGAGAAAACTCACCCACACCTCACTGCCCGCGCGGGGTAATTCATGCGCGGCAATGCGGCCATTGGCGTTAGTCAACGCGATCGGCAGCCAAATCCCCTCAGAATCAGGCGATGTTGGCCTCGGCCACAAACTCACCTTGATTCGCCCCTTGTCATCCAGTTTCGATGGCTGCCCCTTCGTGCCCAGCACTCGCGCCAAGTGAATCCCCGGAATGCTCGGCCGTGATTGTTTCAGCGCCGGGCGAAAATCCGTCGACCATGGCAAAGCCGTGAAATCACAGTGATAGCGATACACACTCGGCGCCGGATCAAGGATGCAAGGTTGCTGACCCTGATGGCGCACCGACGTGATCAACCATTGTTCATTGAAGGCATTGATCGGATGTTCGGTCACTTGCAGCAGGTCGGCGCTGTGCAATCCGGGGCTGTCGCAGCGACCGTGAATCGAGCGGTACTGGCAGCGCTGGCGCTCCAGATGACGGCGGCTGCGTTGTTCGGCATGACGTTGTTCAAGGGACAACATCTGCGGTGCGAGGACAGGCACGGTTTGATTGGCCGAGTCCTCGCCCGACGCCTGTTGGCCACGATTGCGCACCCTGTGCAGCGCTCGAATTGGCGCGGCGTCATGTTGCTGAAACAGCGCGCTGACCCGTGGCGACGGCGTGTCATCGTCGAGACTGAAGGGCAGCAGCGTAGGTTCCTGCGGCAGGCTTAGGCTGTCATCGGCAAACACCACTACATGCCCGTCAGGCCGATGCTCGAAATGATAATGGATGCCTTCGTCTTCACACAGACGTTGCAGCAGCGCCAGGTCGCTTTCCTCGTATTGAATGCAAAAGTCCCGCACGGGGTAGTGGCCGACGGTCATTTCGATGCGAAAGCTGTTCTTTGGCAGCCCATGCTCCGCGAGCAATTGTGCAAGGATCGCCGGCACACTCAACTGCACAAACACCCGGCGTTTAAGCGATTGCGCCAGACGTTGCAGATAAGGCACCAGCACCAATCGATAACCGATCCGGTGCGTGCCGCGATGTTCGCAACGGACACTGTGAATCAGGCCATGCACACCGTGCTGCTCGCTCAGGCGTAAATACGCCGGTTGCTCCAGCAAGCTGTCGGGCAGGACGGCGGGCGCCAGGCCAATGACATCGACCTCGAAGCGAAAGGGCTGATTGAGCGCTTCATCACCGCTGAAACGCACCACCGGCAGGCACAATCCGCCATCGATCAGGGTCAGGGTGAAGGGACTTTCCATGTCATTGAGCATTCGTACAGGTTCTGTCGGTGAATACGGACGGCAGAGGGTACGAAACCGCAGCGCGGAATAGTCACCGCAAGGCAGCTTTTCAGAATCGCCCTACACGTTGTGGTGAAGATGTCGATTCGCCAATCAATATTTTTGGTCGATTGCCGACTTTAGGCCGTATAAACTTGGCGCCACGCGTCGGCCAATAGATGTCTCGGCGCCACAGATCAAGAGAGTGAGTAATGGGCGCACAGTGGAAGGTTAAACACAAAGAAGCGGCAGCCAACGCCAGGGGCAAAATCTTCGGCAAACTGGTGAAAGAAATCACCATTGCTGCGCGTAACGGTGCCGATACCACCACCAACGCACACTTGCGTCTGGTGGTTGAACAGGCCAAGAAAGCCTCGATGCCGAAAGAAACCCTCGATCGCGCGATCAAGAAAGGCGCCGGTCTGCTCGGTGAAGCGGTGCAATACCACCGCGTGACCTACGAAGGTTTCGCCCCGCACCAAGTGCCGCTGATCGTCGAGTGCGTGACCGACAACGTCAACCGCACCGTCGCCGAAATCCGCGTCGCGTTCCGTAAGGGCCAATTGGGCGCTTCCGGTTCGGTCGCGTGGGACTTCAACCACGTCGGCATGATCGAAGCGTCGCCGGACACCCCGGACGCCGATCCGGAAATGGCCGCGATCGAAGCCGGTGCTCAGGATTTCGAGCCGGGCGAAGACGGCGCAACACTGTTCCTGACCGACCCGACTGACCTTGATGCCGTGCAGAAAGCCCTGCCGGAGCAAGGCTTCACCGTGTTGTCGGCCAAGCTTGGCTACCAGCCGAAAAACCCGGTGACCGGGTTGAGCGATGAGCAGATGGCTGAAGTTGAGGCGTTCCTTGAAGGCCTCGATAACCATGATGACGTGCAGGATATGTTTGTGGGTCTGGCTGGCTGATTTTCGTCGCCACTGATGGCCTCATCGCGAGCAGGCTCACTCCTACATTGGAACGCATTTCACTTGTAGGAGTGAGCCTGCTCGCGATTGACCGCGCAGCGGTCACAAATTTTCAAGATCCCGCAAAACTTCACCGAACCCCGGCCGCGCCAGCACGTCCGCCTGGCAGCAACGCCGCTCCAGTGCTTGCAGTTGCACGCGGCGCTCGTCACTCAACCCCGAGTCGATACGCGCCAGCAACTCCCCCAACAAAACCCCGAACGCCCGCACTTCAATGCGTTGCAGCGCCTGCGTCTGCGCGTTATCCGTCGTGGCATGGAACGACGCCCCGCCAAAATCCCCCAATAAACAATCGCCTCGGTCGTTCAACATAATGTTGTGCCCGTAGAGGTCGCCGTGGGTGATGCCTTGCTTATGCAGGTGCTCCGCCGCCGAGGCAACGCCCTTGGCAATGCGCAGCGCAACGTCAGCCGTGAAGCGCAGGTCATCGGCGTAAACATCCCGCGAACACGACGCCAGACTTGGCAACCCGGCGAGGTTGCGAAAGCTCGGATCGATCAACTGCATGACCAAGCCTTGCTGACCGTCGGGGTGGCCGTCGATTCGCCCTTCAACGCGGATCAAGTTCGGGTGCAAGCCAGCTGTGATGCACGCGTTCATCTCGTGCAGCGGTGAGCCGTCGCTGGTCATCTCACCTTTGTACAACTTCACCGCGACTGGCTCTTCGCTGTGATCGGCACGTTGCCAGATCGCCCGGTGAATCACCCCGGAAGCGCCTTCGCCCAGCTTCTGCTCCAGCCGCAACGCCGACCAGTCGATCAGTGGCGTGGCTTCAAGGGCGGCAGCATCGGCTTCGGTTTCCAGCGGATTACCGGCGTAGGCCAGCCACGTCAGGCTCGGCAAACTCAACAGCCATTGCGGCAATTCGCTGAATTGGTTGACGGAAATGCGTAACAGCTCCAACCGGTGGCATTGGCTCAGCGACGGCGGCAGCGCTTGCAGACGATTGCCAGACAGCATGAGTTTCTGCAGATAAGGGCGCTCGCCCAGTTCGGTCGGCAGGGTTTCGATGCAGTTGTCGGTCAGGATCAACCAGCGCAACAGCGGCGGCAGCGCGACACCGGGAACGTTGACGATGCGGTTGGCCTTGAAACCGATCATCGTCAACGCCGCGCATTGGCCGAGGCAAGCGGGCAGTTCGGTGAACGGGTTGTCCGAGCAGAACAGCACGCGCAGGCGGGTCAGACGGTGCAGGTCGTCAGGCAGACTGCTCAGGTTGTTGCCGCTGAGATTGAGGATTTCGAGGGTGTCGGCCAGCTCGAAAATCTCGCGTGGAAACTCGGTCAGCCCGCACGACAGATCCAGCCGCGTGATGCCCGACAACTCGCCGGCGCGCAATTGAGCAAGGGTGTGCATGTAGGTGTTCACTTTAGAAAGAGGACAAGCGCACGAGGCGCTCGGGAATGGACGACATGATAACGGCAGAAGCTAATGCAGGTGTAGGAGCTGCCGCAGGCTGCGATCTTTTGATTTGGCAAACCGAGGGTCAAAAGATCGCAGCCTCGTTTCACTCGACAGCTCCTACAGAGGCTGGCGTCAGGCTAGTTGAGGGATAACCTGAAGCTGCCCCAACCGGCTACGCGTACGCCCCAGATCAATCGCATCGCCGCCCAGGCTTTCGCACAGCGACGACCGGCCAATCAACGTCAGGTGTTTATCCTGGTCGTAAAGCACGTCGATCAAATTAATGAAGCGCTGTTGCGCCGCAATCGAGCAGTCGCCCAGCAGTGGCAAATCATCAATCACCCAGTGGTCGAAACGCCGACACAACTCCAGATAATCCATCACCGCCGTCGGCTGCTCGCACAGGTCATCGAAGGTAAAAGCCACGCTTCTGTCGTCACACCGTCGCGCCCGAAAATGCCGGGTACCGACGGCCAGCGACAATGGCGGGGCATCCTGTGCCGGCAGGTTCAGGGCCATGCGCTGATCGGCCGTACCCGGCCAGACATAATGCCCATGGGTAAATACTTGATGCTCATGATTGCGCGCCAGACTGCGGTAATCATGCGGGCCGCCAACTTCCATGACCTGCATGCGCGTATTGATCAACTCGATCACCGGTTTGAAACGCGCGTGATAGAGCGGGTTGGGCAGCAAACCTTCAGGCGGATAGTTAGAGGTCACCAGCAGCAGAATCCCGCGCTGGAACAGCGCTTTGAACAGCCGGGTGATGAGCATCGCGTCGCCGATGTCATGCACGTGAAATTCGTCGAAACACAACACCCGACAATCTTGCAGCAAGTCATCGAGGGTGGTGGCGAGGGCGTCTTCCTGCTCGCGGTGGCTGAACATGCCTTGATGCAATTGCGCGAAAAACTGATGGAAGTGCAGCCGCCGCTTTTGCGTGATCGGCAGCGCCTGAAAGAAACCGTCGAGCAGCCAGCTCTTGCCACGCCCGACCGCGCCGTGCAGGTACAGGCTCGGCGGAGTTTGTGCGGTGGCGCCGAACAGCAGACTGGCCTGTTGCGCCATGCAATCGATGACGCGCTGCTGACTGTGGCTGAGGGTGTAACCCTGCTGGTGCGCCTTGTTGCGGAAATAATCGCGGATCGACTGTGCGCTCGCCTCGTGCCCGGCGCTGGCGCCAATGCCCTTGCCGAACAAGCGGCGCAGCACCGGCCAGCGTTGGCTCAGGTGTGATCGTTTCGGCGGTCGGGCGGGCACTCTGCGGTCACTCCGTATCGGTCATGCCGCCTCCCCGGAGTGCGGCGCGACATTGTAACCAGGCGACGTCAACGGCTTCTACCTCGGGCTGTCGAGGCCGTTCGGTGACAGAACATTTTCCGCGTGTTGCCAACCTTTCGAAACATAACCCGACCGCTCCATGGATCCAATCGACTGGCGCAATCGCCGTGCGTTGCTAACCTGAAACACAGTCACGACAGCGCAAGCCAGTGCTGACAAGGAATGGCGCAGTGAATCAACGAGTGGTCATGGGCCTGCTGGGTGTGCTTGCTGCACCTGCATACGCGGCGGATCTACAGGTCGAAGTGCGAGTCGACGTGCAGCGCGGCTGCCAGTTGATCGGCCAGCAGCGCGAGGCCGGGATTGAGCAGCTCGGCGTGCTCGACTTTGGTAGCACCGCGCGCCTCGACGACCCTGACGGGCCATTGAGTGCGGCGCTGACCAATCAACGCTTGCCACGGCTGGAGTGCAACCCGGATACGCCTTATCAGATGCGCGTTGACGGCGGTTTGCACGGCGGTGTCGGTGAGGTGCGATACATGGCGGGGACGGAGGGCAGCAAGCCGATTCCTTACCGCTTGTATCAGGATGCGGCGCGGCGAGTGCCGCTGGTGGTGGACGTAGCGGTCAGTGGGCGGGTGCCCGACACGGGCACGGTGGAGTTGCCGTTGTATGCGCGGATCGAGCGGCTGGCGGAAGTGCCGAAGGTCAGCCGCTATTCGGATTTAGTGAAAGTCACGGTCACCTGGTGATCGCAACGGACAGCAACAACGCAGTGCTCAATGATGAGCGCAATGGATGAAGTCGCTGAAGGAGTAGGGACGGGCGCAATGGCAGGCAAACACTGGATGGTCATGGCAGCAGGTACGCTGGCGCTGCTCGCGGACGATGCGCAAGCAGCGGTCAGCGGGCAGATCCACGCGCGGCTGATCCTGATCGCCGGCTGCGAAGTCACCAACACCTCCAATCCCGCCAGCCCGGTCAGCGATCTCGGCACGCTGGATTTCGGTCAGCAGGGGCCGACCTGGAACGCGCCGATCAAAGCAGCCCTCGACGGCGACACCAGCGGCAAACTCAATGTCGCCTGCAACCCTTCGGTCACCGGTTTTACCGTCACCATCGACGGCGGCACCCATGGAGACGGCAACACCCGGCGCCTGAGCAACGGTCGCCAGACCCTCCCTTATCAGCTGTTTCTCGACCCCTCGGGCGCGCAGAGCTACAGCATCGGCCAACAACACAATTTCGCTGTCACCAGCGCTGCGCAAATACCCATTCCGGTATTTGGCTCGGTGGTGGCGAATACCCGCGCGGTTCCGGCAGGGGTCTACACCGACACCCTGACGGTGACGCTCGACTGGTAACCCCGTAGAGGACGGACACCATGCGTACGTTTGCATCAAGGATAGGTTTGCCGCTGCTCGGTCTGGCGCTGGTTTCTAGCGCCAACGCCGCCACCACGGTCACTGGCCAGATCACCTCCAGCCTGATCCTGATCAGCAGCTGTCAGGTCAACGGCGCCGGTGGCTCCACCGGTCTCAACTTCGGTGCCTTGAACTTCGGCACCGCCAACAGCCTGTTCACCACGGCCACCGGGCAAGTGCTGGGCGGTGGCGGCGGGGCGCTGTCGATTCTGTGCTCCAGCGGCACCACGCCGACGGTAAAAGTGCGCGCCGGTGCCCATGACGGCATGTCGCCGGGTGGCACCCGTGCGTTGTACGACGGCGTGGCGAATTACGTGCCCTACGACTTTTACACCGATGCCGGGCACTCGCAGCTGTTGGCGATCGACGGGACGATCAATCTCGCCGCGAGTACCGGTGTCGCGCAGACCGTGAATATCTACGGTCAGGCCGTGGGCAAGGCCGGTTTGCCGGCCGGCACCTACACCGACACCGTCGCTGTTGAACTGACGTTCTGATGCCATGTTTCGCCATGGCGGCATCGCGTTGCTCCTGCTCTGTGCGGGCAGTGCACCGCTGCCGCTGACGGCGGCGACCAGCCAGAGCTTTCAGGTTAGCGCCACGGTCACGGCGGGGTGCCTGGTGGTGGGCGGGGTATCAAACTATGGCGGGCTGAATTTCGGTTCACGGTCGGCGCTGGCCACCGGCACGGTGCAGGTCGCACTGACTGGCGGCGTGCAGTTGCAATGCACGCCGGGAGTGACGTTGAACATGAGCGTCGATGGCGGCCAATACAACAGCAGTGGCCGGCATATGCAGGTCAACAGTGGCAGCGCGCGGGTGGCGTATACGCTGTTCCGCGATGCGGCGTATAGCCAGAGCCTGGGCATCGGCCAGAGCGTGGCGGTGGCGTACAGCGATGCAAACAACATCCGCCTGCCGATTTACGGTCAGGTGCAATTGCCGGGCAATCAGCCTGGGGGGACGTACAGCGATGTGTTGCAGGTGCAACTGTCGTGGTGAGGCGAGGTTTGATGTGCCGACAAGGAGCAGGTTTATGGGGGCAGTTACGTTCATGCGGCGCGCGGTGTTGGCGCTGTTCACGCTCGGGGCAGGTTATGCGCACGCCGCCAGTTCGGTGTTGATCTGGCCGATCGATCCGGTGCTGGAGGCTGATCAACAGGCCAGCGCGTTGTGGCTGGAAAATCGCGGCACTGAAACCGCCAACCTGCAGATCCGCGTGTTCGGCTGGAGCCAGAACGGTTACGAGGAGCAATACCAGAACCAGCGCGATGTGATCGGCAGTCCGCCGGTGGCGAAGATCGAGCCGGGTCAGAAACAACTGGTGCGTCTGACCCGCACCAAGGACGTGCCGCCCGGGCAGGAACTGGCCTACCGAATCATCATCGACGAAATCCCGTCCGCACAACCGCCCAGTGCTGAAGGTGGCAAAACAGCGGCGGCGATTCGTTTTCAGATGCGCTATTCGGTGCCGCTGTTCGCTTACGGCGCCGGTCTGTGGAGCAAAGAAGACAGCACCCGCCAGCGCGATCCCAAGGGGATTGGTTTGCCACAATTGACCTGGCGCACGGTAGCGGTGGACGGCCGGCCGTATGTCGAAGTGCGCAATCAAGGTGCGGTGCATGCGCGGTTGACGGATGTCGCGATCAAACAGGGTGGGCAGAACAAACCGTTGGCGGAAGGCTTGCTCGGCTATGTGCTGCCGGGCGCGGTGATGCGCTGGCCGGCACCGGGAGGGCTGGCGGGGGATTCGGCGTTGCAGGTGCGGGTGAATGGCGGGGCGCAGGTGCAGAGCATTACCCCGGCGAAGTGAATGGGCTGATTCGGTGTCATGGCAAAGGGATTCACCAGTGCCACAGGGTTCACTGACCACAGTGAAAGTGGTCATGGCCACCCGCAGTATCAGGAGGATTCAGTCCATTGACGGACGTAAAGCGCGTATGAGCCGAGGATGGGCTCGCCGTATTCAGCGTCCGTTGTGGCATCTCACCGGCGCGTGCTGCCTGGTGTTCGTTCAACCGTCCGGGGCCGGCGAACTGCCGCCACCGCCCAGCGGCATGGAGGCCGTCAGCGATGCACAGTTGTTTCTCGAACTGGTGGTCAACCAGATGAATACCGGGCAAGTGGTGGCAGTGCAGCAGCGCGGCGGGCGCCTGTTTTTACCCGCCACGGCACTGCGTGAAACCGGTATGAAACTGCCTGAAAACATCAGCACTGAAGTCGACCTCGACAGCCTGCCCGGTCTGCACAGCGAATACGACAGCGTCGGTCAACGCTTGCTGCTCAACGTGCCGCCGGAATGGCTGCCAGAACAGTTCATCGGTAATCGCCAAGCCTATCCGCGCACTCCGGCGCTGAGCAGTTTCGGCGCGTTGTTCAACTACGACCTCTATCTCAACGACACCGATGATGCCGGCACCTATTTAGCGGCGTGGAACGAAGTACGCCTGTTCGACAGTTGGGGCACGTTGTCCAACACCGGGCAGTATCGACGCACATTGTCCGGTGATTCAGTCAGCACACTGGACAACGGTTACCTGCGCTACGACACCACCTGGCGTTACTCCGACGACGAGCGAATGCTCACTTACGAAGCCGGCGACGTGATCAGCGGCGCCTTGCCTTGGAGCAGTTCGGTGCGTCTCGGTGGCGTGCAGTTCTCGCGGGACTTCGCCGTGCGCCCGGATCTGGTCACCTATCCGTTGCCGCAATTTGCCGGCGAAGCGGCGGTGCCGTCCTCGGTCGATCTGTTTATCAACGGCTACAAATCCAGCAGTGCCGAACTGCAACCGGGGCCGTACACGCTGACCAACATTCCGTTCATCAACGGCGCGGGCGAAGCCGTGGTGGTGACCACGGATGCGTTGGGTCGACAGGTGTCGACCACGGTGCCGTTCTATGTCACCAGCAGCTTGTTGCAAAAAGGCTTGAGCGATTTTTCCGTGGCCGCCGGTTCCCTGCGGCGCGATTACGCTTTGAAGGATTTCAACTACGGCCCGGGCGTAACCTCCGGCAGCCTGCGCTACGGCGTCAGCGACAGCTTTACCCTGGAAAGCCACGCTGAAGCCTCCGACTCGCTGACCCTCGGCGGCCTCGGCGGCAATCTGCGGCTGGGTAATTTCGGTGTGCTCAACAGTGCCATGAGCCAGAGCCGTTTCGACGGCGAGGGCGGTCAGCAATTAAGCCTCGGCTATCAGTACAGCAATCAGCGTTTCAGCTTTTCTTATCAGCGCCTGCAACGCCACGATCAATACGCCGATCTGACCGTGGTCGACACGCCCTACATCAGTCTCAGTCGGCGCAGTGAACAGGCGACCCTCAGCGTTAACCTCGACCGTTGGGGCAGCCTCGGCGCCGGCTATTTCGATGTGCGCGCAGCGGACGATTCACGCACACAATTACTCAACCTGAGCTGGAGCAAACCGTTGTGGCGCAACAGCAGTTTCTACCTGTCAGCCAACCGCGAGATTGGCGACAGCAACTGGGCGCTGCAGGCGCAAGTGGTGATTCCGTTCGATCTGCGTGGCAGCTTGGCGATCAGCACCGAGCGCAGCAAAACCGGACAGAGCCAGCAGCGGGTCAACTACAGCCGCGCGGTGCCGACCGAGGGTGGCGTAGGGTTCAGTCTGGGTTACGCCAAGGGCGATGGCCCGGACTATCGACAGGCCGACGTGACCTGGCGTCTACAATCGGTGCAGTTGCAGGCCGGGGTTTACGGTTCGTCCGACGCCGAAACCCGTTGGGCCGATGCCAGTGGTTCGTTGGTTTGGATGGACAAGCAGGTGTTCGCCGCCAACCGCATCGACGATGCTTTTGTTGTGGTCAGCACTGAAGGTTTTTCCAACATTCCGGTGCGCTACGAGAATCAGCAGGTCGGCGAGACGGACAAGAACGGCCATTTGCTGGTGCCGTGGAGCAGCGCCTATTACCGCGGCAAATACGAGATCGATCCGCTCAACCTGCCGCCAAATGTGCGCAGCCCCAACGTCGAACAGCGCATTGCCGTGCGGCGTGGCAGTGGTTATCTGCTGGAGTTTCCGCTGACGCGGGTGATTGCCGCGAGCATCGTGCTGGTCGACGCGCAGAAACGCGAACTGCCGTTGGGCGCGGGTGTGCTGCACGAGCAGAGTGGTGCGCGGACGGTGGTGGGCTGGGATGGCCTGGTCTATCTGGAAAATCTCGAAGCGCAGAATTCCCTGGAAGTGACGTTGGCCGATGGCAGCATCTGTCGAGTGCAATTCCCGGTCGATATGCAGCAGAACCAGGTGCCGCTGATCGGCCCGCTGGTGTGCCAATGACTGTTGCGCGGATGTTTTTGTGGCTCGCGCTGATGCTGCCGGGGGCGGCGCAGGCGTTGTGCTCGGTGGTGGGGACGACCCCAGCGTCATTCGGTTCGATCAGTTCGATCGCCGTGCGCACCACCTCTCAACCCAGTTCGACATTGAATGGCGGGTTGAGCTGCACCGGATCGCTGCTGTCCTTGCTGACCAGCAACGACCATTTCTGGGGTACCGTGTCTTCGACCCAAAGCGGTCTGGTCGGGCCGACCGGCGACGTCATCAGTTACACGATTTACGCCAACAACAGCACCAGCTACCCGCTGACCCGTGGCACCGCTTACGACTTCGCCCGCAACGGCATCATTGATGCCTTGGGCCTGCTCAACGGCACGACGCCGAAAACCGTGCCGCTGTATTTGGGCACAACCATTGGCAGCAACGTCGCCGCCGGGGTCTACACCGAGACGCTGAGCATTTTCTGGAACTGGAATTACTGTTCGGGGATTGGCATTGGGGCGATCTGCATCGGCCGCGATATCAACAACGCTACGACCACGTTGACGGTGAACCTGACTGTATCCAATGACTGCACAATCACCGCGCCGAACATCGCTTTCGGCAGCGCGCCAGTGATCAGTGCATTCACCCCGGTGAGCGGGCAGACCATCAATCTGGCGTGCACCAAGGGCAGCGCTTACACCGTGGGCTTGAGCGACGGGCAGAATGCAGTAAGCGTTGGCGGGCGGCGGCGGATGATTTCCGGCAGCAATTATCTGGCCTACGACATTTTTAAAAGCGCCGGTACGACACGCTGGGGCAGTGTCGGCACGGCACGTCGGTCGAGCACCGATGCCGAGGTCAACCCCGGCAACGGACTGGGCACAGGCAGCCAGATCTTCAACTACAACGCAAAAATCTACACCGACCAGACCACGCCGCCGGCGGGCACGTATCTGGATAACGTGGTACTCGACGTCGGGTTTTAATCGCACGCGATCCCCTGTAGGAGTGAGCCTGCTCGCGATAACGGTGTGTCATTGAAAATGATGGGGCTGATACACCGATATCGCGAGCAGGCTCACTCCTACAGGGTTTTGCGGTGTTTTTCAGAATGGCAGTGATGGCTTGAGTTCGATCGGGCTCACCACCGCATAGTTGTACCCGCCACCCGACCAGTACTCAGCCTGCAAATCCCCGTCACTGCGGCTACCGCGCGGCAAAAAGGTGTTCTTCGGCCCCGGCGGGCGCACGTAGAAACTCACCTTGTGCCCGCTGCCATCCTCATACAGCACCATCGCCGCCGGGCCTTCGTCGGTGCTCAGCAGGCGCCCGCTGACCGGTTCAAACCCGGCCGCTTTCAGATCCGGCAAACGGCTGGCCTGATTGAAATATCGATCGAGCCAGCGCTGCATGTCGCCGTCACTGTCGACCTTGTAATCCGCCGGCAACATGCCTTTTTGCGCAATCAATCGATAGGCCTGAAGGGCGTCGGTCATCGGCAACATCGAAGAACGCACAAGGGTCATTTCCCGTGCCTGCCAACCACTGAAACCACCGATGCTGACCGCGATCAGCAACATCGCCGCACTGGCCAGATGGCGCCGAGACTGGCGTTGGCGGCGCTGACGAATCAGTGCCGGGTCAAGCTCCGGATTGGCCGGTTGCTGCAATGCGCCGCTGAGGGCCGCGCGCAGTTGCTGGGCGTCCTGTTGCCAGGCGCGCACTTGCGCGGCTTCATCCGGATGAGCGGCCAGCCAGGTCTCCAGCACACGCCGGTCGGCGTCGCTGAGCTGGTGGTCGATGTAGGCGTGCAAATCACGCTCGCTGGGAGGCAGGCTGATCATTTGAGTATCCGCAAAGAAGGGCTGCTGATTTCGCCGTCGCTGAGTTGGCGCAAGGCCTGGCGGGCGCGGGACAGGCGCGACATCACGGTGCCGATCGGGGCGCCGAGAATCTCGGCGACCTCTTTATAAGTCAGGCCTTCGACCGAGACCATCAGCAGCAGGGCGCGCTGTTCAGTCGGCAGTCGGTCGAAGGCTTGCAGGGTCGATTGGGCGATCACTGTGCGCTCGACCGAGGGTTCGGCGTCGTCACGTCCGGTGAAAAATTCGAGCATCCGCGCATAGCGCCGGGAGCGGCGGTGGGCGTCGAGAAATTGTCGATAGAGGATCGCAAACAGCCAGGCTCGCAAATCGCCGTCGGCACGTTTATCGCCCCAACTCGACAGGGCGCGCTCCAGGCTCGCCTGCACCAGATCGTCTGCGCTGCTGCTGTTGCGCGTCAACGACACGGCAAAGCGGCGCAATCTGGGAATGATTTCTCTCAACTGTTCGTCGAATTCGCTCATGAAGTTCTGCTAGTCACTACGCTGTGGACTAGGGAGACGTCCGCCGTGGCAGGTTATTCCACGTTCGGAAAAATAAATACCGGGCTGTGGAATAAACCCCGACGGGGCGCGTCTTGCTGATTCTTCCTACTCGTGGCCGATGGCCCTGGAGTCGTTCATGGTTGATCGCTCATCCCCCAACGCTGCACCGCCCGAAAGGCCGCAGCGCCCGCCCTTGAGTGCTGCGAGCCTGATCTTGCGTCTGGGCGGCATCGCTGTCGTGGTCGCCGCCGTGGCCGGGGCGTTTGCCTACGTGCACGGCAGCTTTGACCCACAACGTCTGACGCCGAAAGCGCTGGTCGATGTGCTGGAAAAGAACAACGGCGTGCATCCGGGATTTCGTCGTAATCATGCCAAAGGCGTCTGCGTGATCGGCCATTTCGAGAGCAGCGGCGAGGCGCGGGTGTTCTCCACCGCCCAGGTGTTCAATGATCCGAGTACCCCGGTGGTCGGGCGTTTCGCACTGCCGGCGGGCAACCCTTATGCGCCGGACAGCAGCGTGCCGATTCGCAGTCTGGCGCTGCGTTTCACTCAGGCCAACGGGCAGCAGTGGCGCACCGGGATGAACAGCATGCCGGTGTTCCCGGTCGGCACGCCCGAGGCGTTCTATCAATTGCAACAGGCGCAGTCGCCGGATCCCGCGACGGGCAAACCGGATCCGAGCAAGGTGCCTGCCTTTTTCGCCTCGCACCCGGAAGCGGTGCCGTTTTTGACGTGGGTGAAGACCGCCAAGCCGTCGGCCAGTTACGCCACGGAAACCTATAACAGCGTCAACGCGTTTTATCTGGTCGACGCCAGCGGCAAAAAGCAGGCCGTGCGCTGGAGCATGACGCCGTTGGCGCAGGATGCAGCGGGGGCGACGGCACCTGAGGGCGGCGATTTTCTTGAGAAGGATCTGGTGCAAAAACTGGCCGCCGCGCCGCTGCGGTTTCAGTTGAATATCACCTTGGCCAATCCTGAGGATCCGGTCAACGACGCCAGTAAAACCTGGCCGGCGGGGCGCAAAGTGGTCAACGCCGGCACCTTGGTGTTGGAGAAAACTCAGCCGCAACTGAGTGGCGAGTGCCGCGACATCAACTACGACCCGCTGGTGTTGCCGGCCGGGATTCAAGGCAGCGCCGATCCGTTGCTCGCCGCGCGCTCCGCCGGTTACGCCGATTCCTATCTGCGTCGCACCAGCGAAGTCAGCCAGTTGCCCGCCGCCAAACAGGAGGCTCGCCCATGAGAACTCAACCGACGCATTTCGCATTGTTGGCGCGACTGCTGCACTGGCTGATGGCGCTGATGATCATCGCCATGCTGTTTATTGGCGCGGGCATGGTGACGTCTGTTTCAGAGCGGCATGAATGGCTGATCCATCTGCACAAGCCGTTGGGCATTGCGATTCTGGTATTGGTTGTCGTGCGTCTGCTGGTGCGTTTGACCACGCGCCAACCCCCTTTGCCAGCGGATCTGCCGGACTTTCAGGTGTTGGCGGCCAAGGCTTCGCATCTGTTGTTGTACGCGTTGATGCTGGTGTTACCGCTGCTCGGTTGGGCGATGATCAGCGCTTCTGGCGAACCGGTGATGCTCAGCACCACGCTGCAGTTGCCGTCGATTGTGCCGGCCGATGCGCAGTTGTTTGCGTTGCTGCGCAAGGCCCATGGTTATCTGGCGTACCTGCTGTTTCTGACGGTGCTGCTGCACCTGGCGGCGGCGCTGTTTCATGGCTGGGTGCGCCGCGATGAGGTGCTCGACAGCATGTTGCGCGGTCGCGATCGTCATTGAGCGAGTCAGGGGGCGGGCCGGCGCGTAAAGCTACGGCCTGAAGCAAAAGATCGCAGTCAGACTGCGATCTTTTGGTTAAGCGGAGGAGGGGATCAGCGCAGGGTGTCGACCATGTCGGCGATGGTGGTCAGCACGTCTTTGCCCAGTTGTTTCGAGCGTTTGCCCGACCAGCCGGTTTCTTTGTCGGGATGGTCGTCGTGATCCTTGAACGGCATCTCCAGGGTCAACGACAGGCAGTCGTATTTCTGGCCGACGCTGTTGCAGGCGAGGGTCATGTTGGCCTGGCCCGGTTCGTCACGAACATAGCCGTACTTGGTCTGGAAGTCTTTGGTGGTGTGCTTGAGGTGACTGCGGAAGTGTTCTTCAAGCTTCTCGATGCGCGGCGTGTAACCCGGATTGCCTTCGCAACCGGCGGTGAACACGTGAGGGATTTCCTCGTCACCGTGTGCGTCAAGGAACAGATCGACGCCATACTTTTCCATCTGCTGCTGTACGAAAAGTACCTCGGGGCTGACTTCCTGACTGGCGTTCTGCCAGGCGCGGTTCAAATCCTGGCCCATGGCGTTGGTGCGCAGGTGGCCGTGGAAAGCGCCGTCCGGGTTCATGTTCGGCACCAGGTACAGATCGGCGCTGGCCAGCAGCTTGTTGAGCACCGGATCTTCGTGACGTTCCAGACGTTCGATGATGCCTTCCATGAACCATTCGGCCATGTGCTCGCCGGGGTGTTGCTGGGCGATGATCCAGACTTTGCGCTGGCCTTCAGCGCCCGAGCCTTTGCGCAGCAACTGGATGTCGCGGCCTTCGACGCTTTTGCCGGTGGCGAGCAGTTCAGTGCCGGCCTTGGTCAGCGCGTGCTCGATCAGCCAGTCGTGACGGCCACGGCTGTACGGTTCGAAGTAGGCGAACCAGGCGTGGGTCTGCGTGGCTTCGAGGCAGAAGCGCAAGCAATCGCCTTCGAAAATTGTTGGTACGCGGAACCAGTTGACGTGATCGTAGGAGGCCACGGCTTGATAGCCATCCCAGGCTTTGTTGTACGAGGACTGGCTGGCGTTGTTCAGGCGGAACCAGTGTTCCTGACCGACGTGCAAGCCGCTGGCCTTGAAGTGGAACCACTGAAAATGGGCGCTGCGCGTGTCCGGGCGGATGGCCAGAACCGGGCTGAGCGGATTGCTGATGTCGATGACTTGGATGTTGCCGCTGTCGAAATTGGCGCTGATGTCGAACGAAGATTTGGCCACGGTCATATCGGTTCCTGATCAGGATTGTTATGGCCGATACTTTACACAAGATTGGGCTGAAACCGAGGGGAATTGCGGGGTTGTGGCGGGGGGCGTCCTCCATGACGCGGAGGCAGCTTAGAGATTATGCGATTGATTCTCAAGTGCTATTTGTCGTTAGTTTGCCCCAATGCGGCCGGGCTTGGCTTGCCAATCGATATTCTTTTGATATTATCCGCGCCATCGAATTTGCAGCACCTAAAGACTTCATTAGCCTGAAGCCACAAGCCCGAAAAACGGGTAAAAAAAAGACCCGGAAAAAATCCGGGTCAAAAACCGTGATTAGCCTGATGAGGAGATAGTCCAGAAGACCGACCTAAGGTCTCTGGTCCATCGACTGATCTCGCGACCAGCTGCATGCAATAATAATCATTATCATTTGCAAGTCAAATGTTTTTATCTGCGCGATTGGAAAATTCTTTCCTGTCCGTTCGAACCCCCGTTCCTCAGACTTCATCGCCATCCAGCGAGTGGTCGACCATCGCCCGCGCCATATCCACCATGTGCACCACCGAAAATGCCAGATCGCGACTCGCGCCTTGCAGGTTTTCGGCTGCCTTGAACGCGGTGGCGGCGGCGCAGCGCAATAGGTCGGAGGCGTGTACCAGTGCTTCTTCGCCGCTGACATGACGGTTGACGTCGAAAAAACGCTCATCGACCTCGGGTGTCGACACAGTTGGTTTCAAGTAATAGTCGAGCGCTCGTTGCGCGGCGGCGTTGCCTTGGGGCGAGGTGAACGTGGTGTCCATTTGCAGGTCGGGCAAGTCTTTGCTGCTGATGTTCATGATGAAGGGCCACTCCTTGTTTGATTAACTGTCCGTGCGATCAGCATAGTACGATGCGTAGTTGTGACCAGAATTTAAATACGACAATTTGTGTTTTGCTGGCCGAAGGCGTCACGCGTAAGGTGCCGCACATGGATAAATGGATTGAGTTGGTCAAGGCCAAAATGAGTGAGCTCAAAATCACTCAAACAGAGCTCGGAGAGCGTGTTGGCATGTCCCAGGGCGGCATCGGCCATTGGCTGAACAAACGTCGTGAACCGGGCGTCGCGGAGATGAACCGCGTGCTGCAAGCGCTGGGCATGGATTTTCTCGAAGTGGCGATGGTCATTCGCGAGCCGCAGCCCGTGGCGAACGACGACATGCCGCTGACACAGAAATATAACCCTTACTTTCGCTACCCGGTGAGCGACTGGAGCGCGCCACTGCAAGCGCGGGAAAGCGCGCCGCAGCCCTACGGCAAACACGAGGACAGAAAACGCTTCGAGCTGACGGATTACCACGCTCGCGGCGCCGCGTTCTGGCTGAGGGTGTCGGGGGACTCGATGACCGCGCCCAAAGGCACGAGCATCCCCGAAGGCATGCTGATTCTGGTCGATCCGGAGGCAGAGGCAGTGCCCGGCAAACTGGTGATCGCCCAGTGGTCGGACAGCCATGAAGCGATTTTCCGCAAGCTCGACGAAGAGGGCGGCCAGCGTTACCTGATACCGCTCAATCCGACGTGGCCGAAAGTCTTGTTCACCGAGGAGTGTCGAATCCTCGGCGTGGTGGTGCAGGCTACGGCGCGCTTCTAGTCAGACCGATCCTCGCCAGGCGTAGGATCGGTCTCTTTATTCACACTGCTTCCAGTTCAACCAAAGCGCTGCCTTCGCCGACCATTTCACCTTCCTGGCAATACAGCGCTTTGATCACCCCGGCATGCGGCGCACGGATGCTGTGCTCCATCTTCATCGCTTCCAGCACCACCAGTTGCGCACCGGCTTCGACCGTTTGCCCGGCCTCGACCAAGACCCGCACGATGCTGCCGTTCATCGGTGCCGTCAGACCGCCCTGATGACTGTTGCTGGCTTCCACTGCACTGATCGGGTCGTACGCTTCAACGCGACGCAACTCGCCTTCCCATTGCAGATACAGTGCATCACCCTGACGAATAGCCCGCAAGGTACGACGCACGCCTTCGTGTTCAACAACCAGCGAATCGCCCAGCAGTTTTGCATCACCGCCAGCCCCCAGTGTCAACGCCCGATCCTGCCCCTCGCAACTCAAATGCAGGGTAATTTCCCGAGGCAAACCCGCGCGCAATCCGCTGTTCCGCGACCACGGTGAAGCAGCATCATCCGCCCGCACAACGCTCGGCAAGCTCTGCGCAAACGCCTGCGCCGCCGCCTGCCAGAACCCGCCACTCAATTCGCTCGGCGCTGGCAGCAATTGCGCCTGATAGCGCGGAATAAACCCGGTATCCAGTTCCGCCGCCGCAAACGCCGGATGCGCGATGATCCGCCGCAGAAAGTTGATGTTGGTCTTCAACCCGCCAATCGCAAATTCATCGAGCATGCTCAACAAACGCAGGCGCGCCTGTTCACGATCCTCGCCCCAGGCAATCAGCTTGCCGAGCATCGGGTCGTAGAACGGCGAAATCTCATCACCTTCCTCAACCCCGCTGTCCACTCGACGCCCAGGCCCTTCAGCCGACTCGCGATACAAATCCAGACGCCCGGTGGCTGGCAGGAAATCATTCGAAGGGTCTTCGGCATACAAGCGCACTTCGATCGCATGACCGTTAAGCGGCACCTGCTCTTGGGTGATCGGCAGCGCTTCACCCCGCGCCACACGAATCTGCCAGGCGACCAGATCCAGACCAGTGATCGCCTCGGTCACCGGGTGTTCAACTTGAAGGCGCGTGTTCATCTCCATAAAGAAGAATTCGCCACGCGCATCCAGCAGAAACTCCACCGTGCCGGCGCCGACATAACCAATCGCCTGCGCCGAACGCACAGCCGCTTCGCCCATAGCTCGACGCAGTTCAGCGGACAGGCCCGGTGCCGGCGCCTCTTCGACGACTTTCTGATGCCGCCGCTGAATCGAGCAATCACGTTCATTCAGGTACAGGCAATTGCCATGCTGATCGGCGAACACCTGAATTTCGACGTGACGCGGTTTCAGCAGATATTTCTCCACCAGCATCCGCGAATCGCCGAACGACGACTGCGCTTCACGCTGTGCGGAGGCGAGTGCTTCGGCGAGCTGGCCGACCTCTTCAACAACCTTCATGCCTTTGCCACCGCCGCCGGCCGTGGCTTTGAGCAGCACCGGATAACCGATGCGTTCGCAGGCTGCACGGAAGGTCTCGAGATCCTGCGCTTCTCCGTGATAACCCGGCACCAAAGGCACGCCGGCAGTTTCCATCAGCGCTTTGGCCGCCGATTTGCTGCCCATCGCGTCGATGGCCGAGGCCGGTGGGCCGAGGAAAATCAGCCCGGCCGCTTCAATCGCGCGGGCGAACCCGGCGTTCTCCGACAGAAAGCCGTAACCCGGATGAATCGCCTGCGCGCCGCTGGCCTTGGCCGCCGCAATCAGTTTGTCGACTTGCAAATAACTGTCAGCCGCTTTGCTGCCGCCGAGATCGACGCGGATATCCGCTTCACGGCTGTGCCGCGCCTCACGGTCGGTGGCGCTGTGCACGGCGACGGTGGTCAGGCCCAGCGCTTTGGCGGTGCGCATCACGCGGCATGCGATTTCGCCACGGTTGGCCACCAGCAGGGTGGTGAGAACGGGTGCGCTCATCAACGCGGCTCCTTGGTGGTGGTTTCGGCTTGCCAGCTCGGCGGACGTTTTTGCAGAAAGGCCCGCAGACCTTCCTGACCTTCCGGGCTGACGCGGATGCGGGCGATGGCGTTTTCGGTGTAGCGGCGCAGGGCCGGGGTCAGCGCGCCGTTGCCGACTTCACGCAGCAAGTCTTTGCTGGCGCGCATGGCGGCGGGGCTGTTGAGCAGCAGATTGTTGATCCACTGTTCGACCTGTTGCTCCAGTTCAGCGGCCGGATAGCTGTCGGACAACAAGCCGATTTCCCGTGCCCGTTGACCGCCAAAACGTTCAGCGGTCAGCGCATAACGCCGTGCTGCACGTTCGCCAATGGCTTGTACGACGAACGGACTGATCACCGCTGGCGCCAGACCGATGCGTACTTCCGACAGACAGAACTGCGCGTCGTCGGCGCCAATCGCCATGTCGCAGCAACTGATCAAACCCAGCGCGCCACCGAATGCCGCGCCTTGCACCACGGCCACGGTGGGGATTTTCAGCTTGGCGAGGTTGTACATCAGCTCGGCGAGCTCGCGGGCGTCGTCGAGGTTGGTGTGGTAATCGAGCTCGGCCGATTGCTGCATCCACGCCAGATCGGCGCCGGCGCTGAAGTGCTTGCCACGCCCGCGCACCAGCAGGAAACGCAGGCTGGCGTCACTGGCAACTTTGTCGAGGGCGAGGATCAGTTCGCGGATCATCTCGGCGTTGAACGCGTTGTTTTTCTCTGGGCGGTTGAGCCACAGCGTCGCGAAACCGCGCGGGTCGTTTTGCAGTTCGAGGGTGTTGAAGTCGCTCATATTCATCCGTCTCCACGGTCTTTGTGGGAGCGGGCTTGCTCGCGAAAGCGGTCTTTCAGGTATCAGAGATGTCGACTGATCAACCGTATTCGCGAGCAAGCCCGCTCCCACAAAAAAATCACATCCGGAACACGCCGAAGCGGCTCGGTTCGATTGGCGCGTTCAGCGACGCGGACAAGGCCAGGGCCAGCACATCGCGGGTCTGCGCCGGGTCGATGACGCCGTCGTCCCACAGCCGTGCGCTGGAATAGTAGGGGTGACCCTGCTCTTCATACTGGTCGAGGATCGGTTGCTTGATCTCGGCTTCCTGCTCGGCACTGAAGCTTTGGCCACTGCGTTCAGCCTGCTCGCGTTTGACCTGCACCAGCACGCCGGCCGCCTGTTCGGCGCCCATCACGCCAATGCGCGCATTCGGCCACATCCACAGAAAACGCGGATCGTAAGCGCGGCCGCACATGCCGTAGTTACCGGCGCCGAAACTGCCGCCGATGATCACGGTGAATTTCGGCACCTTGGCGCAAGCCACGGCCGTCACCAGTTTCGCGCCGTGTTTGGCGATGCCACCGGCCTCGTATTTCTGCCCAACCATGAAACCGGTGATGTTCTGCAAAAACAGCAACGGAATGCCGCGCTGACAGGCCAGCTCGATGAAGTGCGCGCCTTTCTGCGCGGCTTCGGCGAAGAGGATGCCGTTGTTCGCCAAAATCGCGATCGGGTAACCGTGCAAATGCGCAAAACCGCAAACCAGCGTGGTGCCGAACAGCGCTTTGAACTCATCGAACACCGAACCGTCGACCAGTCGTGCAATCACTTCGCGCACGTCGAACGGCTGCTTGGCGTCCGCCGAGACCACGCCGTACAACTCATCGCTCGCGTACAGCGGCGCAATCGGTGCGCGCTGTTGCACTTCGCCGAGCTTGCGCCAGTTGAGGTTGGCAACGCTGCGGCGGGCGAGGGCGAGGGCGTGTTCGTCACTCTCGGCGTAATGGTCGGCAACCCCGGAAATCTTGCAGTGCACGTCGGCCCCGCCGAGGTCTTCGGCGCTGACCACTTCACCGGTCGCGGCTTTCACTAGCGGCGGGCCAGCGAGGAAAATCGTCGCCTGATTGCGCACCATGATCGCTTCGTCGGCCATCGCCGGCACGTAAGCGCCGCCCGCAGTGCACGAGCCCATTACCACGGCGATTTGCGGAATACCCATCGCGCTCATGTTGGCCTGGTTAAAGAAGATCCGCCCGAAGTGCTCGCGATCCGGAAACACTTCGTCCTGACGCGGCAGGTTGGCGCCGCCGGAGTCGACCAGATAGATGCACGGCAGACGATTCTGCTGCGCGATGGTTTGTGCGCGCAGATGTTTTTTCACAGTCAGCGGGTAGTACGAGCCACCCTTAACCGTCGCGTCGTTGGCGACGATCATGCACTCGACGCCTTCGACCCGGCCGATACCGGCAATCACACCAGCCGCCGGCACGTCTTCGCCATACACAGCGTGGGCGGCCAGTTGGCTGATCTCCAGAAACGGTGAACCCGGATCGAGCAAACGGTTGATGCGTTCACGCGGCAGCAATTTGCCCCGTGAAGTGTGGCGTTCCTGAGCTTTCGCGCCACCACCCTGCGCCACTTGGGCGAGCAGGGTGTGCAGAGCGTCGACCTGTTTGAGCATCGCCGCGCTGTTGGCGGCGAACTCCGCTGAACGAGGATTGAGCTGTGTATGCAAGGTTGCCATGGTCAGCTCCGTTTAGCGGGTTTCGTTGAACAGTTCGCGACCGATCAGCATGCGACGGATCTCACTGGTGCCAGCGCCGATTTCGTACAGCTTGGCGTCGCGCAGCAGACGGCCCGCCGGGAATTCGTTGATGTAACCGTTACCGCCGAGAATCTGGATCGCGTCGAGGGCCATTTGTGTGGCGCGTTCAGCGGTGTAGAGGATTACGCCAGCGGCATCTTTACGCGTGGTTTCGCCACGCTCGCAGGCTTGGGCAACGGCATACAGATAAGCGCGGCTGGCGTTGAGTTGGGTGTACATGTCGGCGACTTTGCCCTGGATCAGCTGGAACTCGCCGATGCTTTGGCCGAACTGTTTGCGGTCGTGGATGTACGGCACGATCAGGTCCATGCACGACTGCATGATCCCGGTCGGGCCGCCAGAGAGCACGACCCGCTCGTAATCGAGGCCGCTCATCAACACTTTCACACCACCGTTGAGCACGCCGAGGATGTTTTCTTCCGGCACTTCGACGTCATCGAAGAACAGCTCGCAAGTGTTGGAGCCGCGCATGCCGAGCTTGTCGAACTTGTTGCTGCGGCTGAAGCCTTTCCAGTCGCGTTCGACGATGAATGCGGTGATGCCGTGCGGGCCTTTTTCCAGATCGGTTTTGGCGTAGATCACGTAAGTGTTGGCGTCGGGGCCGTTGGTGATCCAGGTTTTGCTGCCGTTGAGGACGTAACGGTCGCCGCGTTTGTCCGCGCGCAATTTCATCGAAACCACGTCGGAACCGGCATTCGGTTCGCTCATCGCCAATGCGCCGACGTGCTCGCCGCTGATCAGCTTCGGCAGGTACTTGGTTTTCTGTTCGTGGTTACCGTTGCGATTGATCTGGTTGACGCAGAGGTTCGAATGCGCGCCGTAGGACAGCGCCACCGAAGCCGAGCCACGGCTGATTTCTTCCATCGCCACGACGTGTGCCAGGTAACCGAGGCCAGCACCGCCGTACTCTTCCGGCACGGTAATGCCGAGCAGGCCCATGTCACCGAATTTGCGCCACATGTCGGCGGGGAACAGGTTGTCGCTGTCGATCTGCGCCGCACGCGGGGCGATCTCCTTGGCGACAAAGGACTGAACCTGATCGCGCAGCATGTCGATGGTTTCACCGAGGGCAAAATTCAGGGATGGATAGCTCATGGGTCACCTTTTGGCTTTTTTGTAGGGTGGGGAGGGCGGTCACTCTGCTCTCACCTTTACGTTAACGTAAGCCTGTGACGAATGGCTGTCAATCACCCTTTACGTTAACGTCAACTTGAGCGAGAGTAGGGGCAGTTCAAGATTGAAAGCTGATTAGTTTTTGTAGGAGTGAGCCTGCTCGCGATCGCGTCGTGTCAGTCGACGTAAGTGTTGACTACTGGATCGAGATCGCGAGCAGGCTCACTCCTACAAGTGACCGTCGGCAACCCATAAATAAAGACAATAGGGGTCGTCATGGATCAACCCAGTGCAAACCCGCAGCGCAGCTACACCCGTGGCTCACAGGACAAAGCCTTGCTGGCGATGACCATCGGGCAGAAGTTCGATCACACGGTCGCGCAATATCCCGACGGCGAAGCGCTCGTCGTGCGCCATCAGCAGTTGCGCTACTCATGGCGGCAACTGGCCGATGCCGTCGACGTGCACGCCAGAGCGCTGCTCGCCCTGGGTTTACAGGCCGGCGATCGCCTCGGCATCTGGGCACCGAACTGCGCTGAGTGGTGCATCACCCAGTTCGCCACGGCGAAAATCGGTGTGATCCTGGTCAACGTCAACCCGGCCTACCGCAGTTCCGAACTGGAATACGTGCTCAAACAATCCGGCTGCCAATGGCTGGTCTGCGCCGGCGCGTTCAAGTCGTCGAACTACCACGGCATGTTGCAAGGATTGGTGTCAGAACTGGCCGAACAATCCATCGGCCAACTGTGCAGCGAGCGCTTGCCAGAATTGCGCGGCGTGATCAGCCTCGACGCGAAACCGCCATCAGGTTTCCTGCCGTGGTCACAATTGACCGACATGGCGGCCAGCGTTACCCCGCAACAACTCAACGTACGCAGCGACAGCCTGCACTTCGATCAACCGGTAAACATTCAATACACCTCCGGCACCACCGGATTCCCCAAAGGCGCGACCCTCAGCCACTACAACATCCTCAACAACGGTTACATGGTCGGCGAAAGCATCGGCCTGACCCCGACCGATCGCCTGGTGATCCCGGTGCCGCTGTATCACTGCTTCGGCATGGTCATGGGCAATCTCGGCTGCGTCACCCACGGCAGCACGATGATTTACCCCAACGACGCGTTCGATCCGTTGCTGACCCTGCAGACCGTCGCCGAAGAAAAAGCCACCGGCCTCTACGGCGTGCCGACCATGTTCATCGCCATGCTCGATCAGCCGCAACGCGCCGAATTCGATCTGTCGAGCCTGCGCACCGGGATCATGGCCGGCGCCACCTGCCCGATCGAAGTGATGCGCCGGGTCATCAGCGAGATGCACATGAGCGAAGTGCAGATCGCCTACGGCATGACCGAAACCAGCCCGGTGTCACTGCAAACCGGCCCCAACGATGAGCTGGAACTGCGCGTGACCACGGTCGGCCGCACCCAGCCGCAACTGGAAAGCAAGATCATCGACGAGGCCGGCAACCTCGTGCCGCGCGGCACCATCGGCGAACTGTGCACCCGTGGTTACAGCGTGATGCTCGGCTATTGGCAAAACCCGCAAGCCACCGCTGAAGCTATCGATGACGCGGGCTGGATGCACACCGGCGACCTGGCGAGCATGAACGAGGAGGGTTACGTCAACATCGCCGGACGTAACAAGGACATGATCATTCGCGGCGGCGAGAACGTTTATCCGCGTGAGCTGGAAGAGTTTTTCTTCACCCATCCGGCGGTGGCGGATGTGCAGGTGATCGGCATTCCGTGCTCGCGTTACGGCGAGGAGATTGTCGCCTGGATCAAATTCCATCCCGGCCACAACGCCTCCGAGCTGGAGTTGCAAACCTGGTGTAAGGAACGCATCGCGCACTTCAAGACGCCACGGCACTTCAAGTTCGTCGAAGAGTTTCCGATGACGGTGACGGGTAAGATTCAGAAATTCAGGATGCGTGAAATCAGCATCGAAGAACTTCGCGAAAAGCACGCCTGATACCAAACCCCTGTAGGAGTGAGCCTGCTCGCGATAGCGGTGTACCAGTCAATATTTTCATCGACTGACACGACGCTATCGCGAGCAGGCTCACTCCTACAAGGGATATGCGTTGGAAAGAGGAATTGCAGAAAGCACAAAGGGGAGCCGAGGCTCCCCTTTAATTTTGTCGTCGCGTGCTCTTTTTTATTATTGAGGGTCGGTCTGTTGTTTTTTTTGGCAACCGTGGCCCTTTACCGCTGTTTTTGGTGACCCCCATCCGGGGTCAAGAGCAAACGTATTTTTTTGAGCGCTGATCTGCTTTCTCGTTAAACGATCCAACCGATTCGGGAGCTACCTGAAGGTAGTTTTATTGTTCTCTGCCCGGTTGCGGGTCACTCCTGAGAGCACCCTGAAAAGCACACCTTCTCCAAAAAAATCTGTTAGCTGCGTCTCTGCCGTGTTGTTTTTGTTATGTCAGAGTCGGTACGTCTTATTTTTATTGGTTTGCTGCTTTTTATTCTTGTTATGCCATAGAGATAGCATTACGCGTGCCAACTTTTAAAAACCTATATAAATCAATGAGTTGAGATTTTGCAGGATTTTTCATTCAGACCAACCCAGACAATTTGTTTCCGTGTTACTCGCTTGAGCCCCACATTCCAGACTCAGCGGTAACACCTTTCCCCTTCACTGTGCGCTGCGGGCCTTGGCTACGCGCGAACCGCTCGGGCGACCGAGCACCGCGCTGATCTGCTGACCCGCGGCAATCAAGGCGTCCAGGTCGATTCCGCTCTCGATGCCGAGGCCGTTGAGCAGGTACACCACGTCTTCGGTGGCAACGTTACCGCTCGCACCTTTGGCGTACGGGCAGCCGCCGAGGCCCGCGATAGAGCTGTCGAATACGGAAATGCCTTCGAGCAGACTGGCGTAGATGTTGGCCATCGCCTGACCGTAGGTGTCGTGGAAATGTCCGGCGAGTTTGTCCCGTGGCACCTGCGCCGAAACCACTTCAAACAAACGGCGGGTCGCGCCAGCAGTGCCGGTGCCGATGGTGTCGCCTAGCGAAACTTCGTAGCAGCCCATCGCGTACAGCTCGCGCGCGACCATCGCCACCTGCTCCGGTGCGACCGTGCCTTCATACGGGCAACCGAGCACACAGGACACGTAACCGCGCACGGTTACACCGTGTTGCTTCGCCGCTTCCATGATCGGGGCGAAGCGCGCCAGGCTTTCGCTGATCGAGCAGTTGATGTTGCGCTGCGAGAAGGCTTCGGACGCGGCGGCGAACACCGCGACTTCCTTGACCCCGGCAGCGATCGCATCTTCAAAACCGCGCAGGTTCGGCGCCAGTGCGCCATAAGTCACGCCGGGTTTGCGCTGGATCTGCGCGAACACGTCGGCGGAACCGGCCATCTGCGGCACCCACTTGGGCGAAACGAAACTGCCGACTTCTATATAGCCAAGGCCGGCGGCGCTGAGCGCATCGACCAGTTGCACCTTGTCGGTGACGCTGATCGGTTGGGCTTCGTTCTGCAGGCCATCGCGCGGGCCGACTTCGATCAGGCGTACTTGGGAGGGGAGGGACATGGGCTGACCTGCTCTTTTGAATTCGTGGAGATCCTTTGTAGGAGTGAGCCTGCTCGCGATAGCGGTGTGTCAGTCGAACAATATTATCTGACACACCGCTATCGCGAGCAGGCTCACTCCTACAAGGGGATTTGTGTTGTCGACTAGATCGCCTGCTGGCTCTTGAGGGTTTGTTCAAGCGCCTGCACGCAGCGCTCTTCAGCGGTATCAAGCTCCAGCTTCATTTGTTCGATATCCAGCAACTGCTGCTCCAGTTGCTCACGGCGCTCGGTGATTTTCGCCAGCATGCTGTTGAGCTGTTTGGTGTTACCGCTGGACGGGTCGTAGAGTTCGATCAGTTCGCGGCATTCGGCCAAGGAGAAGCCGATGCGCTTGCCACGCAGGATCAGCTTCAGGCTGACCTTGTCGCGCGGCGAGTAGATGCGTTCCTGGCCACGGCGCTCAGGGCTGAGCAGGCCTTGCTCTTCATAAAAGCGGATCGCCCGGGTGGTGATGTCCAGCTCGCGGGCGAGGTCGGAAATGCTGTAGGTCTGGCTGCTCATGGAAGCGCTCGGAAAAAGGTCTTGGCGCTAAGCTAATGGCAGGTTGACGTTTACGTCAAGCGGGATGATTTGTAGTGTCAATGCTGGCCTCATCGCGAGCAGGCTCACTCCTACAGTTGACCGTGTTTCATCTGAAGAAATGCAACCAATTGTAGGAGTGAGCCTGCTCGCGATAGTAGCGCCGTGGTAATAGGTCTTACACCTTATCGAGCTTCTTCTCCTGCGCCGTCACCTGCTGGCACAACTCAATCATCTGCTCGCGCATCCAGCGATTCGCCGGATCCTGGTCAGTGCTTTCATGCCAATACAGATGCGTCTCCACTGGCGGCACATCATTCACCGGCAGATTAAACGCCTGCAGTTCATGCCGACGAGCAAAGCGTTCCGGCACGGTCATGACCATATCCGTCTGCTGCATCACCTGCGACGCCATCAAATAATGCTGCGAGCGCAGGGCGATCTTGCGCTGAATGCCCATTTTGCCCAGTGCCAGATCGACATAGCCCAGACCGCTGCGGCGGCTGGAAATATGGATATGGGTCAGCGACAAATAATCATCCAGCGACAGCTTTTCCTTGCCCGCCATCGGATGCCCCTTGCGCATCGCACACACATAACGGTCTTCCATCAGCTTGACGTGGCGCACCTGCGGGTCGGTGTTGAGCGGCGCGTCCACAGCAAAATCCAGACGCCCGGCCGCCAGTTCCTTGGTGGTCTCACGGCGTTTCGACAGGAAACTTTCGATAATCACGGTCGGCGCCAAACGGCGCAGGCGCTGGAACAGCGGCGGCAAAATCACTGCCTCGGTGAGGTCAGTCATGCTGATGCGGTAGGTCTTGACCGCTTGCGCCGGGTTGAAAATACGACTTTCCTGAACCGACACGCGCAGCAGCGACAGCGCGTTACGCACCGGACCGATGATGTTCTGCGCCATCGGCGTCGGCACCATGCCTTGGGCGGTGCGCACGAAGAGCGGGTCGTTGAAGGTTTCGCGCAGCCGTGCCAGCGCGTTGGACACCGCCGGCTGGGTGATGCCGACAATCTGCCCGGCGCGGGTCAGGTTGGCTTCGGTGTAGATCGCGTCGAAGACGATGAAAAGGTTGAGGTCGACCTTGCTCAGATTCATAACGCGGCTTCTCTTGTTATTTAGTGCGGTGTTTGGAGGGCTGGCAATCAGCCGATCATATATCGGTGATGAATGTTTATACACGCCGAGAATAGGCTAGGTAAATTATCAACGCTGTTCTAGCATCGATTGCATGACCTAAACAACCTCTGCTCAAGAACTGCCTTAACCATCGGGAGCTGCTCATGGATTTCGCTTATTCGCCCAAGGTGCAAGAACTGCGTGAGCGCGTAACCGCGTTCATGGACACTTACGTTTACCCGGCCGAAGCCGTGTTCGAGCGCCAGGTCGCCGAGGGCGATCGCTGGCAGCCGACGGCGATCATGGAAGAACTCAAAGCCAAGGCCAAAGCCGAAGGCCTGTGGAATCTGTTTCTGCCTGAATCGGAACTGGGTGCCGGCCTGACCAACCTCGAATACGCGCCACTGGCGGAAATCATGGGCCGCTCACTGCTCGGCCCGGAGCCGTTCAACTGCTCGGCGCCGGACACCGGCAACATGGAAGTGCTGGTGCGTTACGCCAACGAAGAGCAAAAACAACGCTGGCTGGAACCGTTGCTGCGCGGCGAAATCCGCTCGGCGTTCGCCATGACCGAACCCGATGTTGCCTCCTCCGACGCCACCAACATGGCCGCCCGCGCCGTGCGTGATGGCGACGAGTGGGTGATCAACGGCAAAAAATGGTGGACGTCCGGTGCTTGCGATCCGCGCTGCAAGATTCTGATCTTCATGGGCCTGAGCAATCCCGATGCACCGCGCCACGCGCAGCACTCGATGATTCTCGTGCCGGTCGATACGCCGGGCGTGAAAATCGTTCGTCCGTTGCCAGTGTTCGGTTACGACGATGCGCCGCACGGTCACGCCGAAGTGCTGTTCGACAACGTGCGTGTGCCGTACGAAAACGTACTGTTGGGTGAAGGACGCGGCTTTGAAATTGCCCAAGGTCGTCTTGGCCCAGGCCGGATTCACCACTGCATGCGTTCGGTCGGCATGGCTGAGCGTGCGCTGGAATTGATGTGCAAACGTTCGGTGAGCCGTACTGCTTTCGGCAAACCATTGGCACGCTTGGGCGGTAACATCGACAAGATCGCCGACTCGCGCATGGAGATCGACATGGCGCGCCTGCTGACGCTGAAAGCGGCGTACATGATGGACACCGTGGGTAACAAAATCGCGAAAAGCGAGATCGCGCAGATCAAGGTGGTCGCGCCGAACGTCGCGCTGCGCGTGATCGACCGGGCGATCCAGATGCATGGCGGCGCCGGGGTGTCGAACGATTTCCCGCTGGCTTATATGTATGCGATGCAACGGACATTGCGTCTGGCCGATGGCCCTGACGAAGTGCACCGTGCGGCGATTGGCAAGTTTGAGATCGGCAAATACGTGCCGAAGGAAATGTTGCGTAGCGGTCAGTAAGACCGCGTCGCCCCTTTCGCGAGCAAGCCCGCTCCCACATTGGATTTGTGAACGCCACAGATCCTGTGGGAGCGGGCTTGCTCGCGAAAGGGCCTGAACATTCAACCCATCAACATCAGACTCAATACACCCAAACCTCAACCCGCCGATTCTTGATCCTTCCCTCATCCGCACTGTTGGTCGCCACCGGCATCTGCGCGCCAAACCCGCGCACCTCGCGCAACACCACGCCGTTCTTCACCAACTCCCGTCGCACCGCCATCGCCCGCAACTTCGACAGCAAATCCGCGCGCGCCGGGTCGTCCTTTACATCACCAAACCCTACCAGCGTCACCGCACGATCGGTCTTGTCATGGCGCTTTATATAGTCGAACACCCGCGCCAGATCCTGACGCGCCTTGTTGTCCAGACTCGCGCTGCCTTCTTCAAAACGGAAATTCACTGTCAGACGTTGGGCGTGACGGCTGAGGGATTGATAACCCTCGGGCATCAACGCATTCGGCGCGACCGTCATGGCGTGCACGGTCTGACTGATAAAACCGTTGCGCGCAACAATCTCCTGACCCTGACGACTTTGCGCGAACGCCACCAGCGCTTTTGCCCATGGATTGCTGCTGTCCGGCGGCAGATAGAAGAACAAACGCCGGGACAACGGATAGTCCTCAGTGGCGATCAGACTGTTGAGCGGCAGCATCGATTGCGACGCGCCATCGGCAATCGCCACGGCTTTGGCCTGACGCACGTAAGGCAAACCGATAAAACCGATGCCCTGCGGATCACTACTCACCGAGTCGGATAATTCCTCGCTGGATTCGAAACGTTTCGCCGCGCTACTCAGCGTTTTCCCACGACGACTGAGCACCAATTCCTTGAACGTGTCGTAGGTGCCGGACTGATCATCCCGCGCATATAAATGAATCGCACCGCCGCGACCACCGAGGTCTTCCCAGCTTTTCACTTCGCCGGCGAAGATCCGCGCCAGTTGCTCGGTGTCGAGTTGCTGCAACGGGTTTCCGGGGTGAAGGATGATCGCCAGGCCATCGATGGCGATGACTTGCTCGGCGGCAGAGCTTTTCAGATCGCCGAGGGATTGCAGACTTAGCAGCTCGCTGTCCTTGATTTCGCGGGAGGAGGCGGCGAGGTCGGCGCTGGCATTTTTCAGGGCGGTGAAACCGGTGCTGGAGCCGTGAGCGGCGACGTCGATGAGCACGCGTTTGCCTTCAGCCGTCTGGCCAACAATGCGCAATTCGTTAGCGGTGCCCTGGGTTTCGCGGTGGATCTTCAGCAGGCCTTGCTGTTGCAGCAGACCTTCGACCAATGCCGGGCCGAGTTCGGCGCCGATGGTGTTGGAACCCTGAATGCGCAACGCCGGCCCATCGTCCGGCACCGGCAAACCGGCGGCGGACACCGTCAGCCACGCACTCAAGAGAAAGACGCACAGAACACGCAGGGTCATGCCGGCACCGAATCAAGCCAAGGGGATTGCCGGGGAGATTAAGTCAGAAAAGTTACTTGAAGATGACAGCGATCTAAATGTGGAAAGGCTTTTGTGGCGAGGGGATTTATCCCCGATGGTTGGCGAAGCCGACCCAAAACCTGTGAATGCGGTTTAACAGGAAGAATATGGGGGCGCTTCGCACCCCATCGGGGATAAATCCCCTCGCCACAGGTACTTCTTCTGACCACCCAATTCAGGTCATCTGAGTAAAGAACCCCATAGCCAAATGGGGTTCTGGTGATTCGAGGATCAGGCCAGTTCCAGCCAGATCGGCGCATGGTCGGACGGCTTTTCCATCCCGCGCAATTCATAATCCACGCCCGCCGCCTTCACCCGCGGCAACAAACCATGCGACGCCAGAATCACATCAATGCGCAGCCCGCGCTTCGGCTCATCCTCAAAACCACGGCTGCGGTAATCGAACCAGCTGAACATGTCGGTCACGTCCGGGTTGAGGTGGCGATAGCTGTCGGTCAGGCCCCAGTTCTTCAGGCGCGCCATCCACTCGCGCTCTTCCGGCAGGAAGCTGCATTTGCCGGTTTTCAGCCAGCGCTTCATGTTGTCCGGGCCGATGCCGATGTCGCAGTCTTCCGGGGAAATGTTCACATCGCCCATCACCACGACCGGTTGTTCGTTGTGGAACTGGCTTTCCAGCAGTGCTTGCAGATCGCTGTAGAAACGCTGCTTGGCGGGGAATTTGGTCGGGTGGTCGCGGCTTTCGCCCTGTGGGAAATAGCCGTTCATGATCGTCACCGGCACGCCATTGGCGTCGGTGAAGGTGCCCCAGATAAAGCGCCGCTGGGCGTCTTCGTCGTCGGTGGCGAAACCTTTGTGAATGGCGATCGGTTCCTGACGCGACAGCATCGCTACGCCGTAATGGCCTTTCTGCCCGTGGAAGTACACGTGGTAGCCGAGGGCGCGGACTTCTTCGAGCGGGAACTGGTCGTCGTGGACTTTGGTTTCCTGCAGGCCGATCACGTCCGGCTGGTGTTTTTCGATCAGCGCTGCCAGCTGATGCGGACGGGCGCGCAGTCCGTTGATGTTGAAGGAAACGATCTTCATGGTCGGCAGTCCTGGCAAAAGGGCGATGCTAGCTGACATGGGGGAGATGGGCCAGTGTGGGAGAAATCATTTTTGGCTGTGGGATTTGTGGTGTCTGCAAAGGCGCCATCGCGAGCAGGCTCACTCCTACAGGGGAACTCATTCCAAATGTAGGAGTGAGCCTGCTCGCGATAGGGCCCGCCCAGTCGATGAAGATGCAAGGTTGGTCTATACCTGTGGGGAACTGTGCCAACGCCAAAAGGTTCGTACCAACAAGAGCGCCGCCATTTGACGCGCCCCGGGGAGAATCACTGTCATGCCTGAAACCCAGACCGCCATCGCCGACATTCATATGCTCGACCGCGGTTATTCCCGCGAAGCCCGATCGCTGCTCTATCAGGCCTATCGCCACGAACCGACCTTCGGCTACCTGTTCGAAGCCGAGCGCCCAGGCTACGAGCAACGAGTTCGCGCCACCGTGCGTGAATTGGTCAAACAACATTTCCTCCAGGACTTGCCGGCCATCGGCCTGTTGGTCAACGACCGCTTGATCGGCATCGCTCTGATCGCGCCACCGCAACGACGCTTGGGCATCACCGAAAGTTGGGCCTGGCGCCTGCGCATGGTGCTCAGCACCGGTTTCCGCTGCACCCGCCGCTATCTCGAATACCACGACGCCGTTTCCGCGTGCGTGCCGACCGAGTCAGTGCACATGCTGCCGCTGCTGGGCATTCATCCGCAGTTCCAGGGCAAACACTTTGGTGAGCAACTGCTGACCGCCGTGCACAACTGGTGCGCCGTCGATGAAACGTCGCAAGGCGTGGTGCTCGACACCGGCAATCCACGTTATCTGGAATTCTATAAAAGGCAGGGTTACGAGGAGATCGGCGAGGTTGCCGTCGGCCCGGTGCGAGAACACGTATTTTTCCACGCCAATCCGCAAGTGTTACAAACGGCGACTGCTTAAGCGTCGAACTTTTCGAGACAAGTCTTGATCTATCACGCTCCCAAGCTCGTGATAGCATCCGCGCCTATGAAGTTTCCAGGAAGATTTACCAGTGGCGTGCTCATGCTGTTATCCAGCTGCGCGGCGCTGGCGCAAAGTGAATTGGATGTGCGGATCAAACCGTCCAACGATGAACTGAAGGCCAATATAGAAGGCTATATCGGCAGCCTCGGTGACCGTGACGAAGAAGCCTTGCTGCGCTTCAGTCGCGGTGCCGAAGAGCAGGCGCGCAAAGCGGCCCAGGCGTTGGGCTACTACCAGCCGCAGATTGAAAGTGACGTGAAGGGCGGCGAAAAACCGCGCCTGGTGCTGAACATCGATCCCGGCGAACCGATTCGTCTGCGCAACGTCACCATCCGTGTCGACGGCCCGGCTGCCTCCCTCAAATCCTTTCGTGTACCGAAAAGCGACGTGCTCAAGTCCGGCGCGGTGCTCAATCATGGGCGTTATGAAGACGCCAAAAGAATTATTCAGAATCAGGCTTCACGCTTCGGTTTCTTTAGCGGCCACTTCACCAGCCAAAAACTCCTGGTCGACCCGCGCGCGGGTGTCGCCGATGTTGAGTTGATCTACGACAGCGGCCCGCGTTACGCGCTGGGCCGCGTCAAATTCGAAGGCGACACGCCGTTCGACGAAGACCTGCTGCAACGCATGGTGCCGTTCAAGGAAGGCGAGCCGTACGACTCGGAGCTGATCGCCGAACTCAACCGCGACCTGCAATCGAGCGGCTATTTCGAGGGCGTGCGCGTCGATGCCGCACCGACTGCCGCAAAGAATGATGTGATCCCGGTCGACGTCAAACTCGACACGCGCAAACCACGCACCATGGGCCTTGGCCTCGGTTACTCGACCGACGTCGGCCCACGCATCAAAGCCAACTGGACGCGCCACTGGGTCAACCCGCAGGGCGACAGTTATGGCTGGGAGGCCGAACTCTCGGCGCCACGGCAAAACGTCGGGCTGTTCTACGACATCCCGCTCGACCCGCCACTGACCGACAAACTGCGCTGGGCCGGCGGCTATCAATTTGAAGACATCGACGGCTCCGACACGTTGAGCAAGCTGCTGACCTTCGGCCCGGAATGGCACAGCAAATTGCCGAGCGGCTGGCAGCGGGTGATCTCGCTGAAATGGCAGCGCGAAGAATACGAACTCGGTGACGACTCAGGCCTGAGTACTTTGCTGATGCCCGGCATCAGCTACTCGTACCTGAAAAGCGACAACCGCATCGACCCGCACAACGGCTATCGCCTGAGCTTCGAAAGCAAAGTGGCGAAAGAAGGTCTGGGTTCAGATAACAACCTTCTATATGGCACCGCGCTGGTCAAAGGCCTGACCACGGTGTTCGACAAACACCGCTTGCTCGGTCGCGTGCAGGTCGGCGGCAGCGCCACCAACGGCTATAAATCGGTGCCGCCGTCGCTGCGCTTCTTCGCCGGTGGCGATCAGAGCGTGCGCGGTTACGATTACCAGAGCCTGTCCCGGAAAACTCCGAGGGCGATCGCATCGGTGGCCGTTACATGGTCGCCGGCAGCGTCGAGTATCAGTACTCGATCGCCGAGAAATGGCGCGTGGCGACCTTCGTCGATCAGGGCAACTCTTTCAATAAACTCGAACTGCCGAACCTCAAGACCGGGGTCGGTATTGGTGTGCGCTGGGTCTCGCCGGTCGGGCCGATCCGCCTCGACCTGGCCCACGCACTCGACGACGACGGCGGCATCCGGCTGCACTTTTCCATGGGGCCTGAGCTGTGAAGCGTGGTTTGAAAATAACGGCACTCACGCTATTGGCGCTGGTGTTGTTGATTGTATTGAGCGTCGCCACGGTGCTCGGCACGCAGGCCGGCAGCCGTTGGGTGTTGGGTCTGGTGCCGGGCCTCAGCGTCGAGAATTTTCAGGGTCGCCTCGGCGGTCAGTGGAGCGCCGATCATCTGCTCTGGCAGCAAGACACCAGCCGCGTCGAGCTGAACAAGGCGATCTTCGCCTGGTCGCCGCTGTGCCTGACGCGCATGACGTTGTGCATCGAACAGCTCAAGGCTGATCAGGTCATCCTGCAATTTCCGCCGAGTGAAGAAACCACTGAAAGCGGCCCGATCAAACTGCCGGATCTGCAATTGCCGGTGGCCATCGAGCTGGGCGACGTGCAGGTCGGCAGCCTGTTGTTCAACGGCAGCGAACAGCTCAAGGGCTTGCAACTGGCGGCGCATTGGACGGCGCAGGGCATGCAGATTGAAAGCATCAAATTGCAGCGCGACGACCTCAGCCTGAACCTGTCCGGCACCCTCGCGCCGACCGGTAACTGGCCGTTGAACATCGCCGGTGACCTGACGTTGCCATCGCCGGATAAGGGCCCATGGACGCTGGCGCTAAAAATCGACGGCGACCTGCTGAAAACCCTCAACCTGCACGCCGACAGTCGTGGCTACCTCGACGGCCAATTGAGCGGCGAGTTGCAACCGCTGGTGGAAAACCTGCCGGCCAAGCTGCGTATCACCAGCGACGCGTTCAAACCAAGCGCCGATCTGCCGGACACCCTGCAACTTAATCAACTGCTGCTGACCGCCGAAGGCGACCTGAAAAACGGTTACCAGTTAAACGGCAACGCTGCGCTGCCCGCCGATCAAGGCCCGGTCGCGTTGTTGCTGAAAGGCAAAGTTGACGCCAGTGGCGCGCAAATCGCCGGCCTCGACCTGAGCGCCAACGACAAACAAAGCCTCAAGCTCACCGGCAGCGTCGACTGGAGCAAAGGCCTCACGGCGCAAGCCAACATCAATTGGCAGGATTTCCCGTGGCACCGGCTCTATAACGAAATCGACGAGCCGCAAGTCGCTTTGCGTACCTTCACTGGCGAAGTCTCCTACACCGACGGTCAATACCTCGGCAACTTCGCCGCCGCACTGGATGGCCCGGCGGGCGCGTTCACTCTGAGCAGTCCGTTCAGCGGCAACCTCAAGCAGATCGCTTTGCCGCAATTGAAAATGGCAGCCGGGCAGGGCAAGGCTGAAGGGCACGTCAATGTGCAGTTCGCCGACGGCATCGCCTGGGACACGGCGCTCGATCTCTCGGCGCTGAACCCGGCGTATTGGGTCGCTGAGTTGCCGGGCACCTTGGCCGGGCCGCTGAAAAGCAAAGGCGAGATGAAAAACGAACGCCTGAGCCTTACCGCTGACCTCGACCTCAAAGGCAAACTGCGTGGGCAACCGGCGATCCTGCAAGCCAAGGCCGACGGCGCTAGCGAACAGTGGAACCTGAATGCCCTGCAAATTCGCCTCGGCGACAACAGCATCAACGGCAAGGGCAGTCTGCAACAGAAACTCACCGGACAGATCGACATCAAACTGGCGCGTCTGGCTCAGCTTTGGCCAGAACTGCGCGGGCAGATCAACGGCCGCGTCGATGTCGCCGGCACGCTGAAAGCCCCGCAGGGCAAACTCGGTCTGCAAGGTTCACAACTGGCGTTCCAGGATAATCGCCTGCAAAGCCTCAACCTCGACGCCACCCTCGACAGTGCGCAACGGGCGAAAATCGACCTCAAGGGCAGTGGCATTCAGGCCGGGGATACGTCTTTGGGCACGCTGACCGCCAGCGCTCAAGGCGACATCAAGAGCCAGAAACTCAGCCTCGACCTGCTCGGGCCGAAGCTGAAACTGGCCCTCGGTCTCGACGGCAATCTGGACAAGGGCAACTGGCGCGGCCGTTTGGCCAGCGGTGATATTCAGGCCGGTGGCCAAGACTGGAAGCTGCAAAACCCGGCCAAACTTGAGCGTCTGGCTGACGGCAAAATCAACTTCGGCGCGCATTGCTGGATGTCCGGCAATGCCAGTCTGTGCGGTGAAGACCAACGGCTGATGCCGGAGCCGAAACTGCGCTACCACCTCAAGCAGTTCCCGATTGAAAGCCTCGCGCAATGGTTGCCAAAAGACTTCGCCTGGCAGGGCAAGCTCAACGCCGATCTGCAACTGGACTTGCCGGCGAGCGGCCCGAACGGTGTGATCAGCGTCGATGCCAGCGGCGGTACTTTGCGCATGAAAGAAAAGGATCAGTGGCTGAACTTCCCGTACCAGACGCTCAAGCTCACCAGCAAACTCACGCCGAAGCGCGTCGACACCGACCTCAACTTCGTCGGCGGCAAGCTTGGCGAACTGATGGTGCAGGCGCAGCTCAATCCATTGCCGAAAAACAAACCGCTGAGCGGCTCGTTCCGCCTCACCGGTCTGGATCTGTCGGTGGCGCGGCCGTTTGTGCCGATGGTCGAGAAACTCACCGGGCGCCTGAACGGCAGCGGCACGATTTCCGGTGGCCTGCTGGCGCCATTGGTCAACGGCACGGTGCAACTCAGTGACGGCGAAGTGTCCGGCGCCGAGTTGCCGATGGAGCTGCAGGATCTGCAACTCACCGCATTGATCGCCGGTGAATCGGTGCGTCTGGACGGCGGCTGGAAAAGCGGCAAGAGCGGGCAAGGCAGCTTGAACGGTAACGTCGCCTGGGGTCAGGCGCTGGTGGTCGATCTGGCGTTGAAAGGCACGCAGTTGCCGGTCACTGTCGAACCGTACGCCAAGCTCGAAATGGCGCCGGATCTGAAAATTTCCATGGCCGGCGATGAGCTGAAAATCGCCGGTAAAGTGCGGGTGCCGAAAGGCGAAATCACCGTGCGTGAACTGCCGCCATCGACGGTGAAAGTCTCTGACGACACGATCATCGTCGGTGCGCAGACCGAAGCGGGTAAACCGCCGATGGCCATGAAAATGGACATCGACGTGGAGGTTGGCGACGACAAACTCGCCTTCGCCGGATTTGGCCTGACCGCTAATGTGCAGGGGCATGTGCACATCGGCGACAACATGGACACCCGTGGCGAGCTGTGGCTCAACGATGGCAAATACAGTGCTTACGGTCAGCGCTTGTCTGTGCGGCGTGCGCGCCTGCTGTTCGCCGGGCCCATCGATCAGCCGTATCTGGACATCGAAGCGATTCGCCAGACCGACGACGTGATCGCCGGTATTCGCCTGAGCGGCAGCGCTGAACAGCCGACCACGCAGATCTTCTCCGAACCGGCGATGAGCCAGGAGCAGGCGCTGTCCTATCTGGTACTCGGCCGTCCGCTGAGCACCAACGGCGAAGACAACAACATGCTCGCGCAAGCGGCGTTGGGGTTGGGCTTGATGGGCAGCGCCGGGGTGACCAGCAGCCTGGCCAAGGATCTCGGGATTCAGGACTTCCAGCTCGACACGGCGGGCAGCGGCGATGCCACCAGCGTGGTGGCCAGCGGCAACATTACCGAGAAGCTCAGTTTGCGTTATGGCGTTGGCGTGTTTGAACCGGCCAGCACCATCGCGCTGCGCTACAAGCTGAGCAAAAAGGTCTACGTCGAAGCGGCGAGTGGCGTCGCGAGTTCGCTGGATATCTTCTACAAGCGCGATTTCTAGACCGCGCTCCCTCCAAAACCGAGTCGCTTCAATCGCGAGCAGGCTCACTCCTACATTTGGAATGCGTTCCCTTGTAGGAGTGAGCCTGCTCGCGATGGCGTCCGTGCGGGCAACACAAAAACCAAGCCCACTGGTCAACTAATTGCTAAGCAACCTAACTATTGCGTTGACATTCGCTGCCTAGGCAGTAACATCTCGACATACATTCACTGCCTAGGCAGTTATTAGGTGAGCAAATGAAGCATTTCACCCCGGACGAATTCAAACACTGCCATCTCGGCCTGTTGCTTGGCCGTGCTGCGCTGCTCAAAGACCGGATCATCGACACCCACATGGAACCCCACGGCATCACCGCCGCGCAGTTCAAGGTGTTGATCATCATGGCCCAGTACGGCGTCGATACCCCGGCCGAACTTTGCCGGCATCTGTCGCTCGACAGCGGTTCGATGACGCGCATGCTCGATCGTCTGGAGCAGAAAGGTTTTCTGGCTCGCCAACGCAGCGAAGGCGACCGCCGTCAGGTGCAACTGACCCTGACCGAGCAAGGCCAGTTACTGGCCGATCGCCTGCCGCACATCGGCGCCGACGCGATGAATGAACTGGCGGGCGCCGTCACTCCGGACGAGTTGAAGACCCTGGAATACATCCTCAAGAAAATCCTGCTGGCAGCCGGTGACCCGATCACTCTCCAGCGGTTAGGTGAACACAATGAGCGGTAAAACCTTGCGCAGCAGCCTGACGCTGGTGCTGTCGGCGATGATCCTCGCCGGTTGCGCCAACTACAGCGGCCTCGACACTCAAGGCCAGAACCTTGATGCGAAAAACCTGAAAGTCGGCCAGTCCCTCAACGGCGTGACCCTGTCGCCAGCCGCATGGCCGAAAAGCGATTGGTCGAGCCAGCCTCGGCGATCCGCAACTCGACGGCTTGATCCGCGAAGCCCTGCACGACAGCCCGGACATGCAGATCGCCGCAGCACGCGCCCACCAGGCCAGCGCCGCCGCCTATGCCGCCGATGCCGAACGCTATCCGACCCTCGACGCCAGCGCCGGCATCAGCCGTTCACGCCTGGCCAAGGATCAGGATCCGCTGGGGCAGGGCGATGCCTACGCCACCGTGCGTAACGTCAGCGCCGGTTTCAATTACAACTTCGATCTGTGGGGCGGCCAGCGCGATGCCTGGGAAGCGGCACTCGGTCAGGCCCGCGCCGCCGAAGTCGATCGTCAGGCGGCACAGCTGACCCTCGCTGCCGACGTCGCTCGCGCTTACAGCGATCTCGGTCAGGCGCACATCGTTTATGACCTGTCCAACGACGACCTCAAACGCACCAAGCAGATGCTCAACCTGAGCCAGCGTCGCTTGAGTGCGGGGATCGACAGCCAGTATCAATACCAACAAACGCAAAGTCTGGAAGCTACGTCTGAGGCCAACCTGATCGACGCGGAAAAGCGCCTGAACAGCGCCAAAATTGCGCTGGCCGTACTGCTCGGCAAAGGCCCGGATCGCGGCAATGAAATTGCCCGGCCGAAAGTCCTGCAAGCCAGCGCTGTCGCAGTGCCGTCGGTATTGCCCGCCGAGCTGCTGGGTCGTCGTCCGGATCTGATCGCCGCACGCTGGCGTGTAGAAGCGGCGAGCAAAGACATCGACTCGGCGAAAACCCGCTTCTATCCCAACTTGAACCTGTCGGCCTCGGCCGGTGCCGAATCTTTGTTGGGTGACGCGATGTTTGGCTCGGCCAGTCGCTTCTTCAACATTGCCCCGACCATTTCGGTGCCGATCTTCGACGGCGGACGCCTGCGCGCCAACCTCGACGCGCGCGACGCCGATTACGATCTGGCAGTGGCGCAGTACAACAAAAATCTGGTGCAAGCACTGGGCGATGTCAGCGACACGATCAATCAGTTGCGTGATATCGGCCGGCAAATCGGCGCGCAGCAACACGCCACCGAGATTGCTCAGGATTCTTACAACACCGTCGTCCAGCGTTACGGTTCCGGCATCGGCAACTACCTGGACGTGCTCAGCATCGAGCAGCAATTGCTGCAGGCCCAACGTCAACTGGCCAACCTCAATGCCGAGCAGATCGACCTGTCGATTCAACTGATGCAAGCGCTGGGCGGCGGCTTCCAGGGGCAGACCCTGACCGCAGCCAACGCCACCCCAGCCACGCCGCACAACTAATTCAAGGTAATTGTCATGGCCACTGCCGAAAACACTCAAGCTCAAGACAACACCCCGGACAACGGCAACCCGCGCAAACGCAAAGTGATGCTGGTGGTGCTGGCTGTTGTCGTCCTGCTCGCCTGCGCTGGCGTGTGGGCGTATCACGAGTTCATCGGGCGCTTTAATGAAAGCACCGACGATGCCTACGTGAATGGCAACGTTGTGGAAATCACGCCGTTGGTGACTGGCACCGTGGTCAGCATCGGTGCTGACGACGGCGATCTGGTGCACGAAGGTCAGGTGCTGATCAACTTCGACCCGAACGACGCGGAAGTCGGCCTGCAAAGTGCGCAAGCGAAACTGGCGCGCACCGTGCGTCAGGTGCGCGGTCTGTACAGCAACGTGGATGGCATGAAAGCCCAGGTCAACGCGCAACAGGCCGAAGTGCAGAAAGCCCAGGACAACTTCAATCGCCGGAAGAACCTTGCCGCTGGCGGCGCGATTTCTCAGGAAGAACTGTCCCACGCTCGCGACGATCTGACCTCGGCGCAAAACGCCTTGGCCAATGCCAAACAGCAACTGAAAACCACCAGCGCGCTGGTCGATGACACCGTGGTCTCTTCGCACCCGGACGTGATGCAGGCCGCCGCTGAATTGCGTCAGGCTTACCTGACCAATGCGCGCAGCACCTTGATCGCGCCGGTCACTGGTTACGTGGCCAAACGCACTGTGCAACTCGGTCAGCGTGTGCAACCGGGTACCGCGCTGATGGCGGTGATTCCGCTGGATCAACTGTGGATCGACGCCAACTTCAAGGAAACCCAACTGCGCGACATGCGTATCGGTCAGCCGGTGGACATCGAATCCGATGTGTACGGCAGCGATGTGAAATACAGCGGCACCGTCGACAGCCTCGGCGCCGGTACTGGTAGTGCGTTTGCGCTACTGCCTGCGCAGAACGCCACCGGTAACTGGATCAAGATCGTTCAGCGTGTGCCGGTGCGCATCCACATCAATGCCGAAGAACTGGCCAAGCACCCGCTGCGCGTCGGTCTGTCGACCAACGTTGAAGTGAACCTGCACGACCAGAGCGGCCCGATGCTGGCGCAGCAGCCACCGCAAAAGGCCTCGTTCACCACCAATATCTACGATCAGCAACTGGCCGACGCCGACGCGATGATCGCGCAACTGATCCACGACAACAGCGCCGCGGCGAGCAAAACCGCGCAACGCTGAGATCGCACCTGTGGTCAGGGGATTTATCTGAGGTACAGGGATTGATCTGGGAAAAGGAATTCCTTGTGGCGAGGGGATTTATCCCCGTTGGGTCGCGCAGCGACCCCTCTTTGGATCAGGAAAAGACGGGACTGCTGCGCAGTCCAACGGGGATAAATCCCCTCGCCACAGTAGTTTTCCTTATCCCATAGATTGTTTTCCGCATGGGCAGCCGCGTCTGTAACTGACGCAGCGTCAACCCGGTTCCAAAGGATTCACAATGAGCAATAACGCTTCTTTCACGCCGCCCAGCCTGTTGCTCAGCACCATCGGTCTGTCGCTGGCGACGTTCATGCAAGTGCTCGACACCACCATCGCCAACGTGGCGTTGCCGACGATTTCCGGCAACCTCGGGGTGAGTTCGGAGCAGGGCACCTGGGTGATCACTTCGTTCGCCGTGAGTAACGCGATTGCGCTGCCGTTGACCGGTTGGCTCAGTCGGCGTTTCGGTGAGGTGAAACTGTTTTTGTGGGCGACGATTCTGTTCGTGCTGGCCTCGTTTCTCTGCGGTATCTCGACGTCGATGCCGGAACTGATCGGCTTCCGCGTCCTGCAAGGCCTGGTCGCCGGGCCGCTCTATCCGATGACGCAAACCCTGTTGATCGCGGTCTATCCCCCCGCGAAGCGAGGCATGGCCCTCGCGTTATTGGCGATGGTCACGGTGGTCGCGCCGATTGCAGGCCCCATCCTCGGTGGCTGGATTACAGACAGCTACAGCTGGCCGTGGATCTTCTTCATCAACGTGCCGATCGGGATTTTTGCGGTGATGGTGGTGCGTTCGCAACTGGCCAAACGTCCGGTGGAAACCAGCCGTCAGCCGATGGACTACGTCGGTCTGATCACGCTGATCATCGGCGTCGGCGCGTTGCAGGTGATCCTCGACAAGGGCAACGACCTCGACTGGTTTGAGTCGAATTTCATCATCATCGGCGCGGCGATTTCCGTGGTGGCGCTGGCGGTGTTCGTGATCTGGGAAATGACCGACCGCCACCCGGTGGTGAATCTGCGGCTGTTCGCTTACCGCAACTTCCGCATCGGCACGCTGGTGCTGGTGTTGGGTTACGCCGGCTTCTTCGGTATCAACCTGATCCTGCCGCAGTGGTTGCAGACGCAAATGGGCTACACCGCGACCTGGGCCGGTCTGGCCGTGGCGCCGATCGGGATTCTGCCGGTGCTGCTGTCGCCGTTTGTCGGCAAGTACGCGCACAAGTTCGACCTGCGTTTACTCGCCGGCATCGCGTTCCTGGCGATTGGCTTGAGCTGCTTTATGCGCGCCGAGTTCACCAACGAAGTCGATTTCCAGCATATCGCGCTGGTGCAACTGTTCATGGGCATTGGCGTGGCGCTGTTCTTCATGCCGACCCTGAGCATTCTGATGTCGGACTTGCCGCCGAACCAGATCGCCGACGGCGCCGGTCTTGCCACATTCCTGCGGACGTTGGGCGGCAGCTTCGCGGCTTCGCTGACTACCTGGATCTGGATTCGTCGGGCTGACCAGCATCATGCGTATATGAGCGAGAGCATCAGCACGTATGAACCGGCGACGCGGGAGGCGCTGAACCAGTTGGGCGGGGCGAGCAACCCGGCGTATGCGCAGCTGGATCATGTGCTGACCAGTCAAGCGTACATGCTGTCGACCGTGGATTACTTCACGCTGCTGGGGTGGGGGTTTATGGGGTTGATTTTGATTGTGTGGCTGGCGAAGCCGCCGTTTGCCGCGAAGGCAGGGCCTGCCGCTTCGGGGCACTGAGGTTAAAAGCCCCTCACCCTAACCCTCTCCCGGAGGGAGAGGGGACTGACCGAGATGGATGTTTGAACTACACCGACTTGCAATACCGAGTCGAACTCAGGTTTTGAAAAGCCCACAAATCGGCTCCCTCTCCCTCGGGAGAGGGTTGGGGTGAGGGGGTGGCGATCTTCAGCCGTGCGGCAATGCCAGCGGTGGGGCGAAGTCGAACGGCGCCAGCGCGTAGCCGCTCTCATCCACCTGCAACGCCCAACCCTGACGATCCCAATCCCCCAGCACAATCCGCTTTGCCGCTTCATCACCAATCTGCAACTTGTGAATCGCCGGGCGATGGGTGTGGCCGTGGATCAGGGTTTTCACGCCAAACTCCTGCATGATCCGCGGAATCTCTTCCGGCGTGACATCAACAATGTCATTGGCCTTCATCCGCGTCTGCGCCTTGCTCTCGCTGCGCAGTTTGCGCGCCAGTTTATGGCGGCTGCTCAGCGGTAGATTGCGCAGGATAAACAGCGTGATCGGATTACGCAGATAGCGGCGCAGCTTCATATAGCCGACGTCGCGGGTGCAGAGGCTGTCGCCGTGCATCAGCAGCACCGGCTCGCCGTAAAACTGTACGACACTCGGGTCTTTCAGCAGGGTGCAGCCGGCTTCTTTGCAGAACGCCTTGCCGAGCATGAAGTCGCGATTGCCGTGCATCAGAAAAATCGCCGTGCCGCTGTCGCTCAATTGGCGCAGGGCCTGGCAGATGGAACGCTGGAAGGGCGTCATGGCGTCGTCGCCAATCCACGCTTCAAAGAAGTCGCCAAGAATGTACAACGCACTCGCCGAGCGGGCGCGTCCGGCGAGCAAATCCAGAAACGCCCGGGTGATGTCCGGGCGCTCCTCTTCCAGATGCAAGTCTGAAATCAGCAATATCACGCTTCGATGATCTCGGCTTTCTCGATGATCACGTCGTCTGCTGGTACGTCCTGGTGGCCGGACTTCATGGTGGTCGACACGCCTTTGATCTTGTCGACAACGTCGGTGCCGGCGGTCACTTTACCGAATACCGCGTAACCCCAGCCCTGAGTGTTCTTGCCGCTGTGGTTGAGGAAAGAGTTGTCGGCAACGTTGATGAAGAACTGCGCGGAAGCCGAATGCGGCTCCATGGTGCGGGCCATGGCAACGGTGTACTTGTCGTTGGAAAGACCGTTGTCAGCTTCGTTCTGGATGCTTGGACGCTTGTCTTTCTTTTCTTTCATGCCTGGCTCGAAACCGCCGCCCTGGATCATGAAGTTACCGATGACACGGTGGAAAACAGTGTTTTCGTAGTGACCGGCTTTCACGTACTCGATGAAGTTGGCGACGGTGATCGGCGCCTTGTCAGCGTTCAGTTCGATGACGATGTCGCCATGGTTGGTGGTCAGTTTGACTTGAGTCATGATCGCTTCTCTTTAGAGGAATTCGTGGTTTTGGGACATCGAGCCCCCAAACCGGTTCAGCCAGCGTGGGCCAAGGTGCGCAGTTTAGCGTGACAGGCGCGAATTTCGAGGCAGTTTTTCAAATCCTGGCGATTAAATGCATGCCTTTATAGGGCCTGCTCTGTCAGCCCCTTGACGGCATCGGCTATGATAGCGGCTTTGTTTTGTCTGGCCCCCACTGCGGCCGCGCACCTGTAAGTCAAGGATCCTATGAGCAAGCCCACTGTCGACCCTACCTCGAATGCCAAGTCCGGCCCCGCCGTGCCGGTCAATTTCCTGCGGCCGATCATCCAGGCAGACCTGGACTCGGGCAAGCACACCCAGATCGTCACGCGTTTCCCGCCTGAGCCCAACGGCTACCTGCACATCGGCCACGCCAAGTCGATCTGCGTGAACTTTGGCCTGGCCCAGGAGTTCGGCGGCGTCACGCACCTGCGTTTCGACGACACCAACCCGGCCAAGGAAGACCAGGAATACATCGACGCGATCGAAGCCGACGTCAAATGGCTGGGCTTCGAATGGTTCGGCGAAGTGCGCTACGCCTCGCAGTATTTCGACCAGTTGCACGATTGGGCCGTTGAGCTGATCAAGGCTGGCAAGGCCTACGTCGACGACCTCACGCCTGAACAAGCCAAGGAATACCGTGGCAGCCTGACCGAGCCGGGCAAAAACAGCCCGTTCCGCGACCGTTCGGTGGAAGAGAACCTCGACTGGTTCGCCCGCATGCGCGCCGGTGAGTTCCCGGACGGCGCCCGCGTGCTGCGTGCGAAGATCGACATGGCCTCGCCGAACATGAACCTGCGCGACCCGATCATGTACCGCATCCGCCACGCTCATCACCACCAGACGGGCGACAAGTGGTGCATCTACCCGAACTACGACTTCACCCACGGTCAGTCGGACGCCATCGAAGGCATCACTCATTCGATCTGCACCCTGGAATTCGAAAGCCATCGTCCGCTGTACGAGTGGTTCCTCGACGCGCTGCCAGTGCCGGCGCACCCGCGTCAGTACGAGTTCAGCCGTCTGAACCTCAACTACACCATCACCAGCAAGCGCAAGCTCAAGCAACTGGTCGATGAAAAGCACGTGCATGGCTGGGACGACCCGCGCATGTCCACGCTGTCGGGTTTCCGCCGCCGTGGCTACACGCCGAAATCGATCCGCAACTTCTGCGAAATGGTCGGCACCAACCGTTCCGACGGCGTGGTTGACTTCGGCATGCTCGAATTCAGCATCCGTGATGACCTCGACCACACTGCGCCGCGTGCCATGTGCGTGCTGCGTCCGCTGAAAGTCGTGATCACCAACTACCCGGAAGGCCAGGTCGAAAACCTCGAGCTGCCGCGCCACCCGAAAGAAGACATGGGCGTGCGCGCTCTGCCGTTCGCCCGGGAAATCTACATCGACCGTGACGACTTCATGGAGGAGCCGCCAAAGGGCTACAAGCGCCTCGAACCCGCCGGCGAAGTACGTCTGCGTGGCAGCTATGTGATCCGTGCCGACGAAGCGATCAAGGACGCCGACGGCAACATCGTCGAACTGCGTTGCTCGTACGACCCGGAAACCCTCGGTAAAAACCCTGAAGGCCGCAAGGTCAAGGGCGTGATCCACTGGGTACCGGCTGCGGCCAGCGTCGAGTGCGAAGTGCGTCTGTACGATCGTCTGTTCCGTTCGGCGAACCCTGAGAAGGCTGAAGACAGCGCAAGTTTCCTCGACAACATCAACCCTGATTCGCTGCAGGTACTCACCGGTTGTCGTGCGGAGCCATCGCTTGGCAATGCGCAGCCGGAAGACCGTTTCCAGTTCGAGCGCGAAGGCTACTTCGTCGCCGATTTGAAGGACTCGAAACCAGGTCAGCCGGTATTCAACCGTACCGTGACCCTGCGTGATTCGTGGGGCCAGTGATTCAGCGTCAAGGAAATTAAAAGTGCTGACGATTTACAACACGCTCACCAAGAGCAAAGAAGTCTTCAAACCGCTGGATGGCAACAATGTGCGCATGTACGTCTGCGGGATGACCGTGTATGACTACTGCCACATCGGCCACGGCCGCAGCATGGTCGCGTTCGACCTTGTGACCCGCTGGTTGCGCTTCAGCGGTTACAACCTGACGTACGTGCGCAATATCACCGACATTGAAGACAAGATCATCAATCGTGCCCGCGAAAACGGCGAGCCGTACGACGCGCTGACCGAGCGCATGATCACCGCGATGCACGAGGACGAAGCGCGCCTCAACATCCTCAAGCCGGACATGGAACCGCGTGCCACCGATCATATTCCGGGCATGCTGAGCATGATCCAGACCCTGATCGACAAGGGTTACGCCTACGCCCCGGGCAATGGCGACGTGTACTACCGCGTCGCCAAGTTCATGGGCTACGGCAAACTGTCGCGCAAGAAAATCGAAGACCTGCGCATCGGCGCGCGCATCGAAGTCGACGAAGCCAAGCAGGATCCGCTCGACTTCGTGCTGTGGAAAGCCACCAAACCGGGCGAGCCAAGCTGGGAATCGCCGTGGGGCGCCGGGCGTCCGGGCTGGCACATCGAGTGCTCGGTGATGTCCACCTGCTGCCTCGGCGAGACCTTCGACATTCATGGCGGCGGCAGCGACCTCGAGTTCCCGCACCACGAAAACGAAATCGCCCAGAGCGAAGCGGCCACCGGCAAGACCTACGCCAATGCGTGGATGCATTGCGGCATGATTCGCATCAATGGCGAGAAGATGTCCAAGTCCTTGAACAACTTCTTCACCATTCGCGACGTGCTGGAAAAATACCACCCGGAAGTCGTGCGTTACCTGCTGGTGTCGAGCCACTACCGCAGCGCGATCAACTACTCGGAAGACAACCTCAAGGACGCCAAAGGCGCACTCGAGCGTTTCTACCACGCCTTGAAAGGCCTGCCGACTGTTGCACCGGCGGGCGGCGAAGCGTTTGTTGAACGCTTCACTACCGTGATGAACGACGACTTCGGTACCCCGGAAGCGTGCGCGGTGCTGTTTGAGATGGTGCGGGAGATCAACCGCCTGCGTGAGAGCGATCTCGATGCGGCGGCGGGTCTGGCGGCACGATTGAAAGAGCTGGCGAGCGTGTTGGGTGTGTTGCAGTTGGAAGCCGATGACTTCCTGCAGGCGGGCGCCGAAGGGCGTGTCGATGCGGCTGAAGTTGATGCGCTGATTGCCGCGCGTCTGGCGGCTCGGGCCGGGAAGGATTGGGCTGAGTCGGATCGGATTCGTGATCAACTGACGGCGATGGGTGTTGTGTTGGAAGACGGTAAGGGTGGGACTACCTGGCGTCTGGCTGACTGATTGCCTGATTGCTGCAAAACAAAACCCGCCTTGTGCGGGTTTTGTTTTTTTAGGAGCTAAATAGCGCCTGACTTGGCGTTTGGCCATACCAAGATTATGTTGGTTGAATACACCATGCTGCATATTCATATAATCCAATACGGCAACCTACGCCCCCTGACTTGTAAAATACCGGGAAATATAAATCGGGGCAGCCACTTAAAGTGCACTGCCAGAGATTGGAGGAAATTGGTAGAGGTTTCCCATGTACAAGGTCTAAATCAAACAATGCTGGATCAGTGCAGGGGATCGCGTTGGCCAGACTCTCTCTCCACTCAACAGCCTGCCGTGCAGTCATAGGGGTTTCATTTAACCTCAAGCGATACACATTAGTCACCGCGACGGTATAAGTAATAGACGCTCCAGCAGAGTCAGAAACAGCAATGGTAGCAACGCCGTTTTTATTACCCGTCACTTTCCCATCTGCCGTTACAGACGCGATGGTCGGATTACTAGAGACATAAAAATACGGCGCTAACCCACCCGTCGGTTGGCGGACTTGGGTATTACCAATCGAATCCTCACCCGTCCTCGGCCAGTCCGGCATTTTCACGGAGAGCCCGTTCAGGTTCATCTGTTGCCGATCAATGCTCAGCTCATCAATAACAGTAAATACCCATGCCTTGGATGTCGCTCCACCAGCGTCCATCGCTCTGGCGGTCAAGCTGTGCCGCGCCACGGCCAGTACGTGAATCAGCAGTTGCCAAATTCCGGTTACCGCGTCAGCAACGGCCTGACCTTTTGAGTCGTCTCCATCTCGTATATCTACCTGCTGACCTTTGCTCGCAGTGCCGCTCAACGTCACGCTGGTTTCTTTGGTATAACCGCCCGGCGCAATCGCCTGACCACTCGGCGAGCCTCTCAGCCATGTAATGGTCGGCGTCGACTTGATCGTGTAAGTGCGTACTGCAAACGCTTGAGCCGTACTTTCCTCCTGACTCTTGCTCAACGATGCCTTGAACACGATGCTCAGTTCAGTGTTGTGCCCAAGGCTTTTCAAATAGTTGTAAGGCACCGGTTTATCAACGAACCCATCGGCGATCCACCGTGCGTTGACGCTAACGTCCGAAGGTTGCAGCCACAGTGACAAGTCATGCTGTTCGCCATTGGCATTCTTGCCTTTCAGAGTCAGCCAAACGTATTGACCCACCGCGATATGCGGCCACACGCCAATACGCACTGCTGCACCATCCGTGAGGTCCGTGACATCCAGAACCGGGCCTTCACCATTGTTATCTGCCACCAGAATCGTCGGGCGCTTGAACTCACTCGCCGCAATCGGTAACACGTTCAGCAACAACGGCAGCGAGTCCTTGGGCGCTGCCGTACCTCGCGCCACGCTGTAAATCACTGTCACCGGTTTGCCCAGGTTATAGGCGATCACTGACACCGGGATCTCGATCTCGATCCCACTTTCGCTTACAGGCCGGGTCAGGGTGGTGTGTGAAGCCGCCGCCGGTGAACCGTCAGCCGCGAGCCAACTCACACTGACTTTATCTGTCGGCAGCAACGTCCCCTGCGGCAACATCACAACCAGCTTTTGCTGCACTTTCATCGGATCAAGCTGCGTACCGTTGGCTTCCTTCACACTCGGCGCCAACAGCTGAGGAATCTCACCCTTGACGTTAAGGCTGGCAGTTTTGGACGGCAGATCAGCCACGCCCGCACGAATACGCAGATAACCCACGGTTGCCCAACCCTTGGCGATCGCTTTGACCATGACGTTAGGGATAGTGAAATCATAATCGCCGGGCAACGCGCCCACGGTTTTATCCAGCGGAACCGACGATAACGGGATCGCCTTCTGCCGGCGTGCCAGTCCAGGTCATACGGATTAAGTCGTTTGCTGCGAAATCCGGGGAAAGAGCATTAACACGAACGGTGACATCGGCCTCGCCCAAGGCATCGAGTTCGATCAGCTCAACCGGTTGACCGGCGACGAGCGCAACCGGCGCATCGAGGCGGTGATCGTCCAGATCGACAAACACTTGCGTAATTTTGGCCCACGGATCCTGCTCGTCCGGGTAGTTGCCGCAGCGGTCAATCACTTGATAGGAAACCGGCAGTCGTTCGCCGTTGCCTGCTTTCTCGATAACCGCTTTGGTGAAATTCATCACGATCGGATGGTTGTTCGGGTCAGTGATTTGCTCCTGCGTCACCGGATAATGCACCACTTCCTGATCACCCCAGCGGGCGACGATGCGATCAAAGCGGGTGATATTTTGGTAAGGCACGATGTGCATCTGCACGCCGCGATTGGCGATGTTGCTGGTGACCCCGCCGGAGATGTCGGGCGTAAACGAATACTTGAGCCCCGGATTGCCATTGCCTTCGCCATCATCATCCACGCCGCCGGGGCGGGTGAGTTTGACCAGGTAAATCGATAGCGGTGTAGAGTCCTCCGGCGTCTGATGAAGTTTGGTCACGCGGTAGAACACCGGCGTGGCCTCACCATCGATGATGAAGCCGCTGGGGATATTGAAGCGCACGCCTTCGGTCAATTCTTCGGCGCTGTCGATGACTTTTTTCCAGACCGGATGCGTGTTGTTGCCCCAGAACATTTCGACCAGATCGTCGTAGGCAATGTTGAGCCACGGATTGATGGCCACTCGCAGACCGTGGGCGAGTGCAACAATGGAGATGCCGCCGTCGTAGTGTTCAGGGTGAGTCATCTCGGTTCTGGCCACGATCGTCGGCGGGCGATTGGCGAGTGGGGTTTCATCCTGCGCGGTTTGATCGGGTTGAGTGGTCATGGGATGGTCCGATCAGCGAACGACGTGGCCGGTATTGGCTGTGGGGGTATCAGGCGGGAAAAGAGGCTGGGGCGGCTACTGTCAGATCTGACAGTGGCGACGAATGGTCGGTCTTAGGAGATTGAAAAGCCCCTCACCCTAACCCTCTCCCGGAGGGAGAGGGGACTGAGTGGGGGATGCTCACGAGATACGCCGACGTGAACGTGCTGTACCGAATCCGTAATCGACTGGTTTTGATCGTTCCCACGCTCTGCGTGGGAATGCCTCTTCGGACGCTCCGCGTTCGGTTTTGCAGGGACGCAGAGCGTCCCCGGCTGCATGCCCACGCGGAGCGTGGGAACGATCAAGATCGCAGCCTTCGACAGCTCCTACATGAAATGCGATTCCTGTAGGAGCTGCCGAAGGCTGCGATCTTTTGATCTGTGCTTTTAGCCGAGGTTGCTTTTGCTCTGCGCGTAGGTCTTGATGTCTGACGCAGCCGGATGCTGCGTCGATGACGATTCTGCAACGGAGAAATCATGGCCAATCACTACCGCGAACTGTTCACGACCCCCGGCGCCACCGGGTTAGTGCTCGCGAGCTCCATCGCGCGGTTGCCGCAGGCGATGATCGGCATTGGCATCATCACCATGCTGGTTCAGCAAACCGGTGTGTACTGGTTGGCCGGCGCAGTCGCCGGCACGTTCACCCTGGCCAATGCACTGCTCGGCCCGTACATCTCGAAACTCGTTGACCAGCGCGGCCAGAGCCGCGTGCTGCCGGTCGTGACGGTTTTCAGCATCGTGATGCTGCTGGCGCTGATCATTGCCGTGTACATTCGCGCGCCCGCCGCATGGCTGTTTATTCTGGCGGCACTGGCGGGGACGATGCCGAGCATGCCGTCGATGATCCGCGCCCGATGGACGCAGCTATTCCGGGGCAAGCCGCAGTTACACACGGCGTTTTCGCTGGACACGGTTCTGACTGAAATGGCCTACATCGTCGGCCCACCACTGGCAATCGGACTGAGCGTGAGCTTTTTCGCCGAAGCGGGGCCGCTGGTCGCGGTCGGATTGCTGGCCATCGGGGTCACGGCGTTTGTGCTGCAACGCCAGACCGAACCCAAGGTTGTCGTGGGCCACAGCAGTCATGCCGGCTCAACCTTGCTGATCCCCGGCGTCCGCACCATTGTTTTGGCGCTGCTGGCGATGGGCGTTATCGGCGGGGCAATCGATGTCGCCGTCGTTGCGTTCGCCAATGCGCAAGGCTGGCCAGCGTCGGCGACATTCATTCTCGCGGCTTATGCCTTTGGTTCGCTGGTGGCAGGCCTGACGTTCGGGGCGATGAGGGTTTCCCTGGCGATTGAAAAACAGTTCCTGATCGGGATATTGGTCACGGCGTTTACCGGTGTGCTGCCGGTTTTTGCGACGGACGTTTATGTGCTGACCGCAGCGCTGTTTATCGCCGGCATCTCGTTTGCGCCGACGATGGTGGTGGTGATGAAAATGGGCACGATCATTATCCCGCCGTCGCGGATCACCGAGGGGCTGACGTGGATGACCACCGGTATCAGCGTGGGTGTTGCACTCGGTGGCATGCTGGCGGGGATGGTGATTGATGCCTTTGGCGCGCGAGCGGGATTTGCGGTGGCTATTGGTGCGGGTTTGATGATGGTGGTTGTTGTGCTGGTGGGGTTGCGCACATTGGCGGCGGCTTCGGCTGTGCAGGTTGAGCCAGCCATTTAAAGTCAAAAGATCGCAGCCTTCGGCAGCTCCTACATACGATCCCTGTAGGAGCTGCCGAAGGCTGCGATCTTTTGATCTGCGCTGCTAACCCCCCAACTGCCGCAACCGCTTATAAAGCGTATTGCGGCTCACCCCCAACCGCCGCGCCAAATGCGAGATATTGCCCCCGGAAGCCTTCAGCTCCCGGTTCAACGCCTCGACATCGTTCAGATCAATCCCTAACGGGGCGCAGGTTTCCATCGGCTCCATCTCCAGATCGACAAAAAAATCATCCGGCAAATGCTCCGGCCTTACTGGCTGCTCCTCGGCCATGGCCAGCGCCACCTGCATCACGCTGCTGACTTGACGCAAATTGCCCGGCCACGGATGCCGATCAAACAAATCCAGCACTTCCTGGCTCAATCCCGCCCATTGCGTCGGCTCGCGATGCTGCTCCCACAAGCGTTTAAATAACGCCTCTTTATCACTGCGCTCCCGCAGCGGGGGCAGTTCCAGCGTCAGCCCACCAATGCGGTAATACAAATCCTCCCTGAACCGCCCTAATTGCACTTGTTCGCGCAAGGAGCGATTAGTCGCCGAGATAATCCGTAAATCCACGGCAAACAACTCGCTACTCCCCACCGGTTGCACACAACGTTCCTGCAACACCCGCAACAATCGCGCCTGCGTCGGCAGCGGCATGTCACCGATCTCATCAAGAAACAGCGTGCCTTTGTCAGCCTTGCGAATCAGGCCGATGCTGCCTTTCTGATTGGCTCCAGTGAACGCGCCTTTCTCGTAGCCAAATAGTTCGGATTCAACCAGTTCGGCAGGGATCGCTGCGCAGTTGACGGCGATGAAGGTCTGTTTGCTGCGCGAGCTGGCTTGATGCAGGGCTTTGACGAAGACTTCCTTACCGACGCCGGTTTCGCCGTGGATCAGCAGTGGAATGTCTTTCTCCAACAGCCGTTCCGCCTGACGCACGGCTTTTTCCACGCGGCTATCGCCGAAGTGCAGGGAGTTGAGGCTAATGCCCGATGGTGCGGCCGCTTTGGCCTCCGCGATAAACACCCGTGGCTGAACCAACGCCTGCTTCGGCCGTTTCAATAGACACTGAAAACGGTTGCGCCCAGAAGTCTGCAAGGCAAACGGCAGATCATCCGGCTGATTGAGCAATTCCAGCAGCGACACATTAAACAAACTCTCAACACTGACCCGCGACAAGCGCACACCGAGCAGGTTATCCGCCCGACGATTGGCCGACAGCACTTGCCCGCTCTCATCAAAAATCAACAACCCGGCCCACTGGCTGTCGAGGTTGTTCAGTCCGGTATTGAAGGTCAGTTGAAAATGCTGGCCATGGAACAGGTTGAGGATCAGCCGGTTTTCCACGGTCTGGCTCATCATCTTGACCATGCCCAAGGTGTGCGAGGGCGGTAGATAACTGTCGCTGGACACATCGAGCACGGCGATCACCTTGCGCTCGGCGTCGAAAATCGGCGCGGCGGAACCGGTCATAAAGCGGTTGGCCTTGAGGAAGTGTTCATCGTGTTCGATGTGTACCGCTTGTTCGCACGCCAGTGCCGTGCCGATCGCGTTGGTGCCGCTGCATCGCTCCATCCAGCTCGCACCGGCCTGAAACCCCCTGGCCAGATTCGGCTCGATAAAGCGCTGCGTGCCCCACGATGTCAGCACCTGGCCCTGATTGTCGGCGAGCATGATCAGGCAATTGGAGTTGCTGAGGATATTCTCGTAATAGGGCAGGACTTCCTGGTGCGTGGTTTGTACCAGTGAATGATGGCTATCGAGCAGATGCGTGATGCCGGCGGCGGGGAGCTGGTCGAAGGCGGGCGTGCTTTGGTGGTCGAGACCGAACGCGCGGCAACGTTGCCAGGAAGTCTGGACGATCGCGTCGTGGGACAGCGGCGGGGCAATTGCGGCCATGGCAGTCAGCCTCTGATGCAGCGATTTTTATTGTTGTTATGGGCCCGATCTTCGAAACCTGCACAGATCCCCTGTAGGAGTGAGCCTGCTCGCGATAGCGGTCTATCAGACAAAATTGCATCGACTGACTCACCGCTATCGCGAGCAGGCTCACTCCTACAATGGATCTTCGGCGTTCACAGAATTGGGTAAAAAGCGTTCATAGAGTGTTGTTCACTATTGTTCATTGTCAATCGCCCGACTGTTCAAATGTGTTCAGCAATGAACGCCCAATCCCTGCGTTTTCAACGATTTTCGCGACTAATCAATCACTTGCCATTTCTGGCACGAAACTCGCTCCTGTGCACAGGTCGCTTGACTCCAATAATAAAAAGGCCGAGCCATGTCACTCACCCTGGAGCACGTCAGCCGCACCGTCGAGGGCCAGACCTGGATCGACGATGCGTGCCTGAAATTCGAAGCCGGTTCGTTCAACGTTTTGCTCGGCCGCACCCTGTCCGGCAAAACCAGCCTCATGCGTTTAATGGCCGGTCTCGACAAGCCCGACACGGGCCGCATCCTGATGAACGGCGTCGATGTCACCCAGCGTCCGGTGCGTTTGCGCAACGTGTCGATGGTCTATCAGCAGTTCATCAACTACCCGACCATGACCGTGTTCGAGAACATCGCCTCGCCGCTGCGTCAGGCCGGTGTGTCGAAAGAGATCATCCACAGCAAAGTGCAGGAAACCGCGCGCATGCTGCGCATCGAGAAGTTTCTGCAGCGCTATCCGCTGGAGCTGTCCGGCGGTCAACAGCAGCGCACGGCCATGGCTCGCGCATTGGTCAAGGACGCCGAACTGATCCTGTTCGATGAGCCGCTGGTCAACCTCGACTACAAGTTGCGCGAAGAACTGCGCCAGGAAATGCGCGAGCTGTTCAAGGCGCGCCACACCATCGCGATTTACGCCACCACCGAACCCAACGAAGCGCTGGCCCTCGGTGGCACCACGACCATTCTTCACGAAGGCCGGGTGATCCAGAGCGGCCCGTCGACTTCGGTGTATCACCAGCCACAAACCGTGCTCGCTGCCGAATTGTTCTCCGAGCCACCGATCAACCTGATGCCGGGGCGCATCGCCGGCAACGAAGTCAGCTTCGCCAATTTTGTGCACTTCCCGTTAAACGTCGATCTGCGCCCGGTGGGCGAGGGCGAGTTCCGTTTTGGCGTGCGCCCCAGCCACATCTCGCTGGTGCCGAGCAACGATGACGACCTCGAACTGGCGGTCACCGTCGAAGTCGCCGAGATCAGCGGTTCGGAAACCTTCCTGCACGTGCGCAACGAGCATTTTCTGCTGGTGCTGCACCTGCCCGGCGTTCACGAATACGACGTCGATGCGCCGATCCGCATTTACATCCCGACCCACAAACTGTTCGTTTTCGATGCGCAAGGCCGTCTGGTGCAAGCACCGGGCCGGCGTGTCGCGAGGGTTGCCTGATGGCCGAAATCCGTTTGCAGCACCTCGCCCACAGCTACAGCAAAACCCCGAGTGGCGCGGAGGATTATGCGATCCGCGAGATGGATCACGTCTGGGAGCAGGGCGGCGCTTACGCCTTGCTTGGCCCATCGGGTTGCGGCAAGTCGACTTTGCTCAACATCATTTCCGGATTGCTCAGCCCCTCGCAGGGCCATGTGCTGTTTGACGGCAAAGCGGTCAACGACCTGACGCCGGAGAAGCGCAACATCGCTCAGGTTTTCCAGTTTCCGGTGGTCTACGACACCATGACCGTGTTCGATAACCTCGCCTTCCCCCTACGCAATCAGGGCATGGCCGAGGCGAAAGTGCACAGCAAGGTGCAGGAAATTGCCGAAGTGCTCGACCTGCAAAACCTACTGAGCAAGAAGGCACGCAACCTCACCGCCGACGAAAAACAGAAAGTCTCGATGGGCCGTGGTCTGGTGCGCGATGACGTTTCCGCGATCCTTTTCGACGAGCCGCTGACGGTGATCGACCCGCACCTGAAGTGGAAACTGCGGCGCAAGCTCAAGCAGATCCACGAGCAGTTCAACATCACCATGGTCTACGTCACCCACGATCAACTGGAGGCTTCGACCTTCGCCGACAAGATCGCGGTGATGTACGGCGGCCAGATTGTGCAGTTCGGTACGCCACGGGAATTGTTCGAACGGCCGAGCCACACCTTTGTCGGCTATTTCATCGGCAGCCCGGGGATGAACCTGATCGAAGTGCAGCCGCAACCCGGCGGCGTCGGTTTCGCCTCGACACATTTGCCCTTGTCCGACGCCATGCAGCGACATATCGAGCACGGCCAGTGGAAAAATCTGAAGGTCGGTATCCGTCCTGAATTCATTCACGTGTGGGACGAGCCGTTTGATGACGCGATGCAGGCAAGCGTCGTACACGTCGAAGACCTCGGCACCTACAAGATCATGACCCTCGACCTCGACGGCGCGCCGTTGAAAGTGCGTCTGGCCGAAGACAAACCGGTGCCGCAGGGCACCGCGTACATCAGTTTTCCGGCGCAGTGGCTGATGGTTTATGCCGATGAGTTTCTGCTAGAAGCCGACAGCAGCGAGGTGCAGCCATGAACAAGGTGCAGAACAACAAGGCCTGGTGGCTGGTGTTGCCGGTGTTCCTGCTGGTGGCGTTCAGTGCGGTGATCCCGATGATGACCGTGGTCAACTATTCGGTGCAGGACATCTTCGACCAGTCCAGCCGCTACTTCGTCGGCGCTGACTGGTACAAGCAAGTGCTGCTCGATCCGCGTCTGCACGACTCGTTGCTGCGTCAGTTCATCTACTCGGCGTGCGTGTTGTTGATTGAAATTCCGCTGGGCATTGCCGTCGCGTTGACCATGCCGACCAAAGGTCGCTGGTCGTCGGTGGTGCTGATCATTCTGGCGATTCCGCTGCTGATTCCGTGGAACGTGGTCGGCACCATCTGGCAGATTTTCGGCCGCGCCGACATTGGTCTACTGGGTTCAAGCCTCAACGCGATGGGCATCAGCTACAACTACGCGGCCAACACCATGGACGCCTGGGTGACGGTGCTGGTGATGGATGTCTGGCACTGGACTTCATTGGTGGCGTTGCTGTGCTTCTCCGGATTGCGCGCGATTGCCGACGTGTATTACCAAGCCGCACGCATCGACCGCGCTTCGGCCTGGGCGGTGTTCAGGCACATCCAATTGCCCAAGCTGAAAAGCGTGTTGCTGATCGCGGTGATGCTGCGCTTCATGGACAGTTTCATGATTTACACCGAGCCGTTCGTGCTCACCGGCGGCGGGCCGGGTAATGCCACGACCTTCTTGAGTCAGACGTTGACCCAGATGGCCGTAGGGCAATTCGACCTCGGTCCGGCAGCGGCGTTTTCGCTGGTGTACTTCCTGATCATCCTGTTGGTGTCCTGGCTGTTCTACACCGCCATGACGCACTCCGACGCCAACCGCTGAGGCCCGGCCATGAGCAAACGGCTTACCCCTATGAAAAAAGTTATTCCGTTGCTGGTGTACATCCTGTTCCTGCTGGTGCCGATCTACTGGCTGCTGAACATGTCCTTCAAGAGCAACACCGAAATCCTCGGCGGTCTGACCCTTTTCCCACAGGACTTTACGCTGGCGAACTACAAAGTGATCTTCACCGATCCGAGTTGGTACAACGGTTATCTCAACTCGCTGTATTACGTGAGCCTGAACACGGTGATCTCGCTGAGCGTGGCGCTGCCAGCGGCGTATGCGTTTTCGCGCTACCGTTTTCTTGGCGACAAGCATCTGTTCTTCTGGCTGCTGACCAACCGCATGGCGCCACCGGCGGTGTTTTTGCTGCCGTTCTTCCAGTTGTATTCGTCGATTGGACTGTTCGACACGCACATCGCCGTGGCCTTGGCGCACTGCCTGTTCAACGTGCCGCTGGCGGTGTGGATTCTCGAAGGTTTCATGTCCGGCGTGCCCAAGGAAATCGATGAAACCGCCTACATCGACGGCTACAGTTTCCCCAAGTTTTTCGTGAAGATTTTCATCCCGCTGATCGGCTCCGGTATCGGTGTCACGGCGTTTTTCTGCTTCATGTTTTCCTGGGTCGAGTTGCTGCTGGCGCGCACGTTGACCTCGGTAAACGCCAAGCCGATTGCGGCGGTGATGACGCGTACGGTTTCAGCATCGGGTATCGATTGGGGCGTGCTGGCGGCGGCGGGGGTGTTGACCATTCTGCCGGGCATGCTGGTGATCTGGTTTGTTCGCAACCACGTGGCCAAGGGCTTTGCCCTCGGTCGGGTCTGAGGAACTGATGATGGAATGGATGAGTTGGACCACACCCACCGCAGCATTTTTCATCGTCATCGGTCTCCTGCTGGTCGGCATGACCACGTGGGAATTGCGTTCGCCGAGCATCTTGCGGCGAGGTTTTCTACCGATTGCCACCACCCGTGGCGATCGTTTGTTTATCGGTCTTCTCGGCAGCGCCTACCTGCATTTGCTGGTGATCGGCGCCACCGACTGGAGCATCTGGGTGGCGTCCGCGTTGTCCCTGGTGTGGCTGTTGGCTGTGATGCGTTGGGGCTAGTCGAGTCAATCGGCAACCGTGCTCCGAAATCCTAAACAGGAGGTCTCTATGTTCGACAAAAACAATAAGCTGCGACATAGCATTTCATTGGCAGCCATGCTGGCACTCAGCGGTTTGAGCGCCGCCGCGTGGGCCGATGCCTACGAAGACGCGGCGAAAAAATGGATCGGCAGTGAATTCAAACCGTCGACCCTGACGGCTGAACAGCAGCTCGAAGAATTGAAGTGGTTCATCAAGGCTGCCGAGCCGTTTCGCGGCATGGAAATCAAGGTCGTTTCCGAGACCCTGACCACCCACGAATACGAGTCGAAAGTGCTCGCCAAGGCCTTCACCGAAATCACCGGGATCAAGCTCACCCACGACCTGCTGCAAGAAGGCGACGTGGTCGAGAAAATGCAGACGGTGATGCAGTCCGACAAAAATATCTATGACGGCTGGGTCAACGACTCGGACCTGATCGGTACGCACTTTCGCTACGGCAAGACCGAATCGATCACCGACCTGATGGCCAACGAAGGCAAGAACTTCACCTCGCCGACCCTCGACATCAAGGACTTCATCGGCATCTCGTTCACCACCGCGCCGGACGGCAAGATCTATCAACTGCCTGACCAGCAATTCGCCAACCTTTACTGGTTCCGCGCTGACTGGTTCGAGCGCGCCGATCTGAAAGCCAAGTTCAAGGAAAAGTACGGCTACGAATTGGGCGTGCCTGTGAACTGGTCGGCCTATGAAGACATCGCCAAATTCTTCAGCGAAGACGTCAAGGAAATCGACGGCAAGCGCGTTTACGGGCACATGGATTACGGCAAGAAAGACCCGTCGCTGGGCTGGCGCTTCACCGATGCCTGGTTCTCCATGGCCGGTGGCGGCGACAAGGGTTTGCCCAACGGTTTGCCGGTGGACGAGTGGGGAATTCGCGTCGAGGACTGCCATCCGGTCGGTTCCAGCGTGACCCGTGGCGGCGACACCAACGGCCCGGCCGCTGTGTTCGCCACGCAGAAATATGTCGATTGGCTGAAGGCTTATGCGCCACCGGAAGCGGCGGGCATGACCTTCTCCGAGTCGGGGCCGGTGCCGTCGCAGGGCAATATCGCCCAGCAGATTTTCTGGTACACCGCGTTTACCGCCGATATGACCAAACCGGGCCTGCCGGTGGTCAACGCCGACGGCACGCCGAAGTGGCGGATGGCGCCGTCGCCACGCGGGCCGTATTGGGAGGAGGGCATGAAGCTCGGGTATCAGGACGTGGGTTCGTGGACGTTCATGAAGTCGACGCCTGAGAAGCAGAAACTGGCGGCGTGGTTGTATGCGCAGTTTGTGACGTCGAAAACCGTGTCGCTGAAGAAAACCATTGTCGGGCTGACGCCGATTCGTGAGTCGGACATCAACTCGCAGGCGATGACTGATCTGGCGCCGAAGCTCGGTGGTCTGGTTGAGTTTTATCGCAGCCCGGCGCGGGTGCAGTGGACGCCGACCGGGACTAACGTGCCGGACTATCCGCGTCTGGCGCAGTTGTGGTGGAGTCATATTGCTGAGGCGGCGAGTGGTGAGAAGACGCCGCAGCAGGCGCTGGATGGGTTGGCCAAGGATCAGGATGCGATCATGACGCGTCTGGAGCGTTCGAAGGCGCAGGCGGTGTGTGCGCCGAAGATGAATCCGGAGCGGGATGCGCAATATTGGTTTGATCAGCCGGGGGCGCCGAAGCCTAAGTTGGCGAATGAGAAGCCTAAGGGGGAGACGGTGAGTTATAACGAGCTGCTGAAATCCTGGGCGGATGCGCGGAAGTAAACATTGAAGCTGGAAAACGGCACTGCGAGGTGCCGTTTTTTTTGGATGATTGTGTACATATCCGTTGCTGCGGGGGGGGGGCTGATTAGGGTTCCGCCCTTACGGCGGGTCACTTTTGCAGACGCCCAAAAGTAACCAAAACGCTTTGCCCTGACGTCCGGCCCTCGCTAAGGCTCGGGTTCCTTCGCTCCGGGTTCATCCGGGGGCATCGCCTACGGTTTGCTTCGCTGCACCTCCTCTCGATGCTTTCCCCGTATGAATCCCTCCACTCAGCCTCCCGACGGGCTCTAAGATCAAGATCAAAAGCAGGCGAGCTGACACTCGGCCTAATTGGGTGCGAGTTCGCCGCGATTCCATGTAGGAGCTGCCGAAGGCTGCGATCTGTTGATCTTGCTTTTGTAGGAGCAGAGCTTGCTCGCGAAAGCGGCCTCACATTCAACATCGAAATCAACTGACCCACCGCTTTCGCGAGCAAGCCCGCTCCCACAGTTTTTTGCAGTGTTCACAAAATCTGGGTACGCCACAAACCACTGTGGGAGCGGGCTTGCTCGCGAATCCGGTCTACCATCCAACATCAAAATTGACTGACCCACCGCTTTCGCCAGCAGGCTGGCTCCCACATTTTTCTGCGATGACCACAGACTCCGCGCACGCCGCAAATCACTGTGGGAGCTTGCCTGCAAGCGATTGCGGCCTGCCATTCAACGACGAAATCAACTGACCCACCGCTTTCGCCAGCAGGCTGGCTCCCACATTTTCTGCGATGACCACAGACTCCGCGCACGCCGCAGGTCACTGTGGGAGCTTGCCTGCAAGCGAATGCGGTCTGCCATTCAACATCGAAATCAACTGACCCACCGCTTTCGCCAGCAGGCTGGCTCCCACATTTTTCTGCGGTGACCACAGACTCCGCGCACGCCGCAGGTCACTGTGGGAGCTTGCCTGCAAGCGAATGCGGTCTGCCATTCAACATCGAAAACAACTGACCCACCGCTATCGCTTGCAGGCCATCTGCCCTGAGGCTTCTGGGGTATCAGGTCAAACCAAAACAGCCAGGTCGGTGTACCGAGCAACCAAAGGATCAGCCGTGAGCAACTTCATCGGTTCGGTCATTGCGGTGGCCACGATAATGCGGTCAAACGGATCCCGGTGATGGTGCTCAAGATCCTTCACGGCGATGGCGTGTTCTGCAGTCACCGGCAGTTCGATGAAGCCGCTATCAAGGCAAGATTGGCGGACTTCTTCCAGATCAACATTCAGCTTGCCGAGCCCGACCTTGATCGCCATTTCCCAAAAGGTGGCGGCGCTGATGTAGACATCGGCAGCGTTCTCAATCAGTTTTCTGGCTTTGCCGGACAGTCTCGCGTCATCACTGAGCGTCCAGAGCAAAATGTGCGTGTCGAGCAGAAGCCTCATGCTTGAGTGCCCTCAAATGCATCAAGCATGTCATCGGGCAATGGTGAGTCGAAATCGTCGGGCAATACCAGTTTGCCTTTCATTGCGCCAATTCGCTGTGCGCTGGGCTTTCCTACGGGAACGAGGCGAGCCATCGCTCGGCCATGCTTGGCAATCGTAATGACTTTGCCAGCAGCGGCATCATCGACGAGTTTGGATAAATTGTTTTTTGCTTCAGCCAGCGGAACGATGATCATCGGCTCACCCCTGTATTCTGGACAAATATAGCCAGAATATTTCAGCACTGCCAATTCATAGACTTCTTCAGCCCATTCGCAAACGATATCCCTGTTCATTTTTTGCCTCTCGTCGATATTCCATCTGCCAAGGCCACCACCATAGAACTACCTACTCAAATCTGGCTGTAGGACAAAACGGAGGTTGCGGCGAGAGCTTTCGGTGTTTGCGTAGGGACGGGAGCAAACCGGTAAAAAGTCGTACGAAAATATCGACCGACACGACCTCCGAAAATCTATGTAGGCGCTGCCGCAGGCTGCGATCTTTTGATCTTGATCTAAAAAAAAAGAGCAAAAGATCGCAGCCTGCGGTAACTCCTACAGGGATGATTCGGTGGTGGGGAAGCCCAGGCGGAACACCGTCATCACCCCCGGCAAGCTCTTCACCTCCGCCACCCCCTGATGCAGGCTCATGATCGAGCGCACGATCGCCAACCCCAACCCGGTACTTCCCTGCGTTCTTGAGCGGCTGCTATCAACGCGGTAGAAGCGGTCAAACAGATACGGTAGATGCTGCGCCTCGATCCCGGCGCCGGGATTGCTCACTAGCAACGACGTCTGCGTCGCGCCTTGTTCAAGCAACAACGTGACGGTTTTCCCGTTCGGGCAATGACGCAGCGCATTCGACAACAAATTCGAAATCGCCCGCTGAATCATCAGCCGATCGCCCATCACCGTCGCGCTCCCGACCACGTTCAAATGGATGCCCTTATCCTGCGCCGACAATGAAAACATCTCCGCCACCTTCGTCACTTCAACCTCCAGCGCCACCGATTCAAACGGCGCCAGCGCTGACGGATGACTCACTTGCGCCAGAAACAACATGTCGGAAACGATCCGCGCCACGCGCTCCAGTTCTTCGGTGCACGACACCAGCACATCCTTGTATTCCTCCACGCTGCGTTCGCGTGAGAGCGTCACTTGCGCCTTGCCCATCAGGTTGTTGATCGGCGTGCGCAGTTCATGCGCCAGATCGTCGGAGAACTGCGACAACTGCTGCACCCCGGCATCCAGTCGATGCAGCATGAAGTTGATGCCCTGCGCCAATTCACTGAGCTCCTGTGGCATGTTCACCACCGACAGGCGATGATCGAGATCCTGAGTCGAGACCATCGCCGCGACTTTGCGAAACTCGCGCATCGGCGCCAGTCCGCGTTGCACCGCGCCCCACGCCGTGAGGCCGATGAATACCAGCAACAGCGGCAAGGCAATCAGCGTCGAGCGTAGATAGGCGCTGAGCAACGCCTCGTCGTGGGCGTTATCCACCGACAGCAGCACCGGCACGCTGTTGCCGTCCTTGAGGCGAATCAGTTTCGAGGCGGTGAGGAATTTCTTCCCTTCCGCGTCGGTGCTGTCGCTGTAGGTCAACTGATCTGTGGTGGCGCGAACCGCCTTCAATTCAACCCGTGGCTCGGCCAGTCCCGAGCCGGATTTGAGCAGCGGCGAGCGTTGATTAATGCGGTCGTAAATGGTCAGCGTGAGGTTGTCATGGCCCATCACCTGATCGAGCAGGATATGTGGTTTACCGCTGATTTCATTGGCGTCGACGTACAACGACAGGCTGTGCTCAACCTGTTGCATCTTCTTTTCCAGACTGTCTCTGGAAAGCGCATTCAGCTCATGGGTCAGGGCGAAATAGGCGAGGATCGCCAGAAACACCACCAGCAGCGCGCCAAGAATGCTCACCGTCAAACCGAGGCGCATCGACAGGCTGGCCGGTTTCATTCGCGCGCCTCCAGCACGTAGCCGACACCGCGCAGGGTGTGGATCAGTTTGCTGTCGAACGGGTCGTCGATTTTTGCGCGCAAGCGGCGGATCGACACTTCGACCACATTGGTGTCGCAGTCGAAATTCATGTCCCACACCAGCGAGATGATTTGCGTGCGCGTCAGCACTTCGCCGGACTGGCGCATCAGCAGGTGCAGCAGGGCGAATTCCTTGGTGGTCAGGTCGATGCGTTGCTCGCCACGGAATGCGCGATGGCGGCCCGGGTCGAGTTCCAGATCGGCGACTTTCAGCACCTGTGGTAGCGGAATGTTTTCGCTGCGACGCATCAAGGTGCGCACCCGCGCGAGCAGTTCGGGGAATTCGAACGGCTTGACCAGATAGTCATCGGCGCCCAGATCGAGGCCACGAATCTTGTCGGCCAGACGTCCGCGCGCGGTGAGCATCATCACCCGCGTGGCGTGGGTTTTGCGCAGTTGTTCCAGCACGCCCCAGCCGTCCAGTTCGGGCAGGTTCACATCGAGAATAATCAGGTCATAGGCCTGTTGTTGCGCCAGGTGCAAACCATCGGCGCCGGTGGCGGCGTGGTCAACCACATATCCACTTTCGGTCAATCCCTGATGCAAGTATTCGGCAGCTTTAAGCTCGTCCTCGACGACAAGGATTCGCATGATCTTTCACCACTTATATTTAATGGGTATTTGATTAAAAAGGGCCCTCACCCTAGCGCTCTCCCGGAGGGAGAGGGGACTGAATGGGGGATATTTCAGAACTACGCCGACGTGAAAAAGCTTTACTGAATCCATAATCGACTTGATGTAACAGGTCGCTAAATAACGCCAGACAACTCGGTCGGCTCCCTCTACCTCCGGGAGAGGGCTGGGGTGAGGGGAAGTCGCACAATAAAGGTTGTAGTGGCTACAGGGTCAACCGCCAAGCGCTTTAAAACGGCGATCTGCGACAGCCTGTCGCAGCACAAACTGCAAAACCCCCCATGACATTGATTTACACAAGGGCTGTTCAGCAGATATCTAACCTGCATTTGTTTCTATGTATTACGACAACAGCGTTCGCACTTCGCATCCTAGAACAAAACAACTAGTTCAAACCGTGGATAACGGATTTGTAATGTTCCAGTCACCTTGTCGATAAGTTCAAGACCCTACCGTGGCGGCATCAAAGATTCTTGAATAAAGGAAGTCTGCCATTGCCCGGTTTAATTGAACTGACGGCGCGATCACGCCTGCAAAAAACACTCGGCGGCCTGCTGTTACTGGCCAGTGCCAGCCTGGCGAACGCCTCGACGCTGACTCTGGATCAAGCCCTGCAAAGCGCCTTCGCCGGTAACCCCGATCTGGCCGCCGCGCAGTGGGAAATCGGCATTGCCGAAGGTGATCGTGTGCAGGCTGGTTTGATCCCCAATCCCGAAGTTTCCTGGGAGGCCGAAGACACTCGCCGCGATTCGCGCACCACGACGATCATGCTCAGCCAACCGATTGAACTGGGCGGTAAACGCGGTGCACGGATCGACGTCGCCAGCCGCGCGCAGGACGCGGCTGGCATTGAGCTGGAGCGCAAGCGCAATGCCTTGCGCGCCGATGTGATTCAAGCATTCAACAGCGCGCAAACCGCACAGCAACGCCTGGATCTGTCTCGACAATCGCTGCAACTCGCCGAGAAGGGTTTGCGCGTGGCTGACGGGCGCATTGAGGCCGGTAAATCGTCGCCGGTTGAAGGCACGCGGGCGCAAGTGCAGCTCTCGGAAGTACGTCTTGAAGTGAGCCGCGCCGAGCGCGATCAGGCCAACGCTTACCAACAATTGGCGCAGGTGATGGGCGCGCCTTTGCCTGCATCGACCAAGGTGCAAGCACCGACGAAAAGCCTGATGGCTGTTCCACCGCCGACAAGATTACTCGAGCGTCTGAACGAAACCGCCGAGCTGCGTCTGGCCAGGTTGCAGATCGATCAGCGCGAAGCCTCATTGGGATTGGAGAAGTCCCAGCGCATCCCCGATCTGACCGTAAGCCTCGGCAGCCAATACAGCGAAACCGAGCGCGAACGGGTCAACGTGGTCGGGCTGTCGATGCCGATTCCGCTGTTCAATCGCAATCAAGGCAACGTACTCGCCGCCGCGCGCCGCACCGATCAGGCACGGGATCTGCGCAACGCTACCGAACTGCGTTTGCGCACCGAAATCCAGACCAGCCTTGAGCAATGGCAGACCGCTAACGGCGAAGTCACAGCGTTCAACCAGACCATCCTGCCCGCCGCGCAAAGTGCCGTCGACAGCGCCACGCGCGGCTTTGAAATGGGCAAGTTCGGCTTCCTCGATGTGCTAGATGCGCAGCGCACCTTGATCGCCGCGCGCAGCCAATACATCCAGGCCGTCAGTGAAGCCACCGACGCCCGCGTACGCATCGAACGGATCTTCGGCGAGCTCGCCGTCAGCCCTTGAATTTCATCTTTTTGAGCACTGCGCGATGGCACGGCGCAGAGGAGTTTCCATGGATAAAAAACTGATTGTGGTCGCTGCGGCGACATTGGCGTTGGGCATTGGTGTGGGCTCGATGTGGTCGGGCAATGCCTCCATCGACGCGCATGCCGATGAAGCGGCGGATCACGCCGATCACGCTGAAGAAGGCGCTGCGGCTGAGCATGGCGAAGAAGGGCACATCGAATTGAGCGCCGAGCAGATCACCGCTGCCGGCATTCAATTGGCTGAAGCGAAACCGCAAAACATCAGCCTCGGCTTGCCGTTCCCCGGTGAAGTGCGTTTCGACGAAGACCGCACCGCCCACGTGGTGCCGCGTGTGCCGGGGGTGGTCGAGGCGGTCTCGGTCAACCTCGGGCAGACGGTGAAGAAGGGCCAGTTGCTCGCGGTGATCGCCAGTCAGCAGATATCCGATCAGCGCAGCGAACAAGCGGCGGCGCAACGGCGTTTGGCATTGGCGCGCACAACCTATGAGCGAGAGAAGAAACTCTGGCAGGACAAGATCTCCGCCGAGCAGGATTTCCTCCAGGCGCGTCAGGCTTTGCAAGAAGCCGAAATCGCCGTGAGTAATGCGCGGCAAAAGATCAGCGTGCTCAGCGGCAGCGTGGTCGCCACCGGCGGCAATCGCTACGAATTGCGTGCGCCGTTTGACGGCGTGGTGGTGGAAAAACACCTGACGCCGGGTGAAGTGGTCGATGAAACCACGGCAGCGTTCACGCTCTCGGATCTGTCGCGGGTGTGGGTGACATTCGGCGTTTCACCGAAGGATTTGACCAAGGTGCAAGTGGGTAAAGCGGTCACCGTCAGTGCGCCGGAATTGAACGCCGAAGTTGTTGGCAGCGTGGCCTATGTTGGCAGTTTGCTCGGCGAACAAACCCGCACTGCAACCGTGCGCGTGACCCTGGAAAACCCGCAAGGCTCATGGCGCCCCGGTCTGTTCGTCACCGCGCTGGTCGCCACCGACAGCCGCGAAGCAAAAGTCGCTGTGCCGGAAACGGCGATCCAGACCGTCGAGGACAAACCCACGGTGTTCGTGCGCACTGACGATGGTTTCGAAGCGCGCCCGGTTGAATTGGGCAGTCGCGCGGCGGGCCAGGTGGAAATCACCCAGGGGCTGGAACCCGGCGTGCAAGTCGCCAGCGCCGGCAGCTTCGTCCTCAAATCGGAACTGGGCAAAGCCTCAGCCGAGCATAGCCACTGATCCGGAAGACTCCCATGTTCGAACGCCTGATCCAGTTTGCCATCGAGCAGCGCATTATCGTGCTGCTCGCCGTTCTGCTTATGGCTGGCCTCGGTATCGCCAGTTATCAAAAACTGCCGATCGACGCCGTGCCCGACATCACCAACGTCCAAGTGCAAATCAACACCGGCGCTGCCGGGTTCTCGCCGCTGGAAACCGAGCAGCGCATCACCTTCCCGATTGAAACGGCGATGGCCGGTTTGCCGGCGCTGGAGCAGACCCGATCGCTGTCGCGTTCGGGCCTGTCGCAGGTGACGGTGATCTTTAAGGACGGCACCGACCTGTTCTTCGCCCGTCAACTGGTCAACGAGCGTTTGCAGATCGCCAAGGAGCAATTGCCCGAAGGCGCGGAAGCGATGATGGGGCCGATTTCCACCGGGCTCGGCGAGATTTTTCTGTGGACGGTTGAAGCCAAGGAGGGCGCGCTCAAGGACGACGGCACAAGCTACACGCCGACCGATTTGCGGGTGATTCAGGACTGGATCATCAAGCCGCAATTGCGCAACGTGCCGGGCGTGGCCGAGATCAACACCATCGGCGGTTTCGCCAAGGAATATCAGATTGCGCCGGATCCGAAACGGCTGGCGGCGTACAAGTTGACGCTCACTGATCTGGTCACCGCGCTGGAGCGCAACAACGCCAACGTCGGCGCCGGGTACATCGAGCGCAGCGGCGAGCAGTTGCTGATTCGCGCACCGGGGCAAGTGGCGAGCACCGAGGACATCGCCAATATCGTCATGGCCAATGTCGACGGCACGCCGATCCGCGTGAAGAACGTGGCGACGGTAGAAATCGGCCGCGAATTGCGCAGCGGCGCGGCCACGGAAAACGGTCGCGAAGTGGTGCTCGGCACGGTGTTCATGCTGATCGGCGAGAACAGTCGAACGGTCTCGCAAGCGGTGGCCAGCAAGCTCGAACAGATCAATAAATCCTTGCCCCAAGGCGTAATCGCCGTGCCGGTTTATGACCGTACTCACCTAGTCGACAAAGCCATCGCCACGGTGAAAAAGAACCTCATTGAAGGCGCGATTCTGGTGATCGCGATTCTGTTTTTGTTCCTCGGCAACATCCGCGCGGCGCTGATTACCGCGATGGTGATTCCGTTGTCGATGCTGTTCACCTTCACCGGGATGTTCAGCAACAAAGTCAGCGCCAACCTGATGAGTTTGGGCGCGCTGGACTTCGGCATCATCGTCGATGGCGCGGTGGTAATCGTTGAAAACACCCTGCGGCGATTGGCCCATGCGCAGCAGCATCATGGGCGTTTATTGACCCGCGCCGAGCGTTTCAAGGAGGTGTTTGCGGCGGCGAAAGAAGCGCGGCGACCGCTGATTTTCGGGCAGTTGATTATCATGGTCGTGTACCTGCCGATTTTCGCGTTGAGCGGCGTCGAAGGGAAAATGTTCCATCCGATGGCGTTCACCGTGGTCATCGCTTTGCTTGGCGCGATGCTGTTGTCGGTGACCTTTGTCCCGGCGGCGATTGCGTTGTTCGTGACCGGCAAAGTCAAAGAAGAAGAGGGCGCGGTGATGCGCGGTGCACGCCGCGTTTATGCGCCGGCGCTGGCCTGGGTGATGAGTCATCGCGCTGTCGCGGTGAGCGCTGCGTTGGCCGTGATCGTGCTCAGCGGCGTGCTCACCAGTCGCATGGGCAGCGAGTTTGTGCCGAGCCTCAGCGAAGGGGATTTTGCTCTGCAAGCGTTGCGCGTGCCGGGCACCAGCCTGACGCAATCGGTGGACATGCAGCAGCGCCTGGAGAGGGTGATTCTGGCGAAAGTGCCGGAGGTCGAACGCGTCTTTGCTCGTACCGGCACCGCCGAAATCGCTTCCGATCCGATGCCGCCGAACATCTCCGACAGCTACGTGATGCTCAAGCCGAAAGAGCAGTGGCCGGATCCGCGCAAGTCGCGCGAAACCTTGATGGCCGAGTTGCAAGCCGCTGCCGCGACCTTGCCGGGCAGCAACTATGAGTTGTCGCAGCCGATTCAGTTGCGCTTCAACGAGCTGATCTCCGGGGTGCGCAGTGACGTCGCGGTGAAGGTGTTTGGCGATGACATGGACGTGCTCAACGCCACGGCGGCGAAGATTGCCGCAGCCATGCAAAAGGTCAACGGCGCCTCTGAAGTGAAGGTCGAGCAAACCACCGGGTTGCCGGTGCTGACCATCAATATCGATCGCGACAAGGCGGCGCGTTATGGGCTGAATGTGGGGGATGTGCAGGACACGATTGCCGTTGCGGTGGGCGGGCGTCAGGCGGGGATTTTGTATGAAGGCGATCGGCGTTTCGACATGGTCGTGCGTTTGTCCGATGCCATGCGCAAGGACATCGACGGACTCTCGGCGCTGCTGATTCCGGTGCCTTCTGTGAATGGCACGGCGAGTCAGATCGGTTTTATCGCCCTCAAGGAAGTCGCCAGCCTCGACCTGGTGCTCGGCCCGAATCAGGTCAGCCGCGAAAACGGTAAACGCCTGGTGATCGTCAGCGCCAACGTGCGTGGGCGTGATATCGGTTCGTTTGTCAGCGAGGCTGGCGCAGTGATTGAGCGTGATGTGCAGGTGCCCGCTGGTTACTGGACGAGTTGGGGCGGGCAGTTCGAACAACTGCAATCGGCGGCCAAGCGTTTGCAGATTGTCGTGCCAGTGGCGTTGCTGTTGGTGTTTGGGTTGTTGTTCATGATGTTCAACAATCTGAAGGATGGACTGCTGGTGTTTACCGGGATCCCGTTTGCGCTGACCGGCGGCGTGATGGCGCTGTGGCTGCGAGATATTCCGCTGTCGATTTCGGCGGGGGTGGGGTTTATCGCGTTGTCGGGTGTGGCGGTGTTGAATGGCTTGGTGATGATTGCGTTTATTCGTAATTTGCGCGAGGAGGGGCGTTCGCTTTCCGATGCCATTAACGAAGGCGCACTGACACGCTTGCGGCCAGTGTTGATGACAGCGCTTGTCGCATCGCTGGGGTTCATCCCAATGGCCCTCGCCACCGGCACCGGCGCCGAAGTGCAGCGGCCGCTCGCCACCGTAGTGATCGGCGGGATCCTCTCCTCGACCATCCTCACACTGCTGATCTTGCCGGCTCTCTACCAGCTCGCGCATCGCCGGGATGAGGACAACGTTCCAACTAAATAGGTAATCCCCCTGTGGGAGCGGGCTTGCTCGCGAAAGCGGTGTGTCAGTCAAAACATTATTTGAATGACACACCGCTTTCGCGAGCAAGCCCGCTCCCACATTGGTTTTGTGTGCGGACTTAAAAGGCTGTTTCGGCAGATAACGGATCTGTAATTTCCCCGCCACCGTCACGAAAGGTTCACCTTGTTACCTTGATCCCGTCAGCTACTTAAACGAGGAGTCAACCATGAAACTAGCCCAACTCAGTGCCTTCGCAGCCGCGCTCGCGGTGTCTTCCCTGGTCATGGCCGAAGGTGGCGGTGACCGCACGTTCGCAAAAATGATGGCCGCCAACGACCGTTCCGTCGAACTGTTCGTCGCCAAGGAACAGGCCCGCGACCCTGTCGTGTTGAACGAGAAAAAAGACGACAAAACCAAAGCGCTGTAAGCGTTCGGAAAATGAGCAAGCCTGTCATCGACTGCCGATGCCGGGCTATTCGATGAGGCAATGGACATGAAGATTTTTAAACGGATAGCGTTCGCTGCAGCGATGGCAGTGTCGGTGAATGCGCTGGCCGAGGGCGGCGGTGATCGCACCTTCGAACGCGCGCTCAGCGCCAACACCAAAGCCATGGAACAGTACGCCGCCAGCCAAGGCAAAGCGCCGCCGGTGGTGAAGGATTACGCGTACGGGATGAAGCTCGACGTGGTCAAAGTGGTGAGCGTGGTCAAGCCCGAGGCGGCCTGCGCCGTGGTGCCGACAGCGATGACGTACGAAGATTCGAAGGGCCAGCTCAACACAATCAAATACAGCGTGGCGGGCGTTTGCCGCAACGGCGGAAGCTGAAAAAAATCACAATCCCCTGTAGGAGCTGCCGTAGGCTGCGATCTTTTGATCTTGGTTTTCAAGATCAAAAGATCGCAGCCTACGGCAGCTCCTACAGTGAACGGATTTTATTTCGGCATCAATTCTGGCTCTATGCCGCTGATTATAACGAAAATGAAGGGGTTGGTTATTAAATGTCTTGAATATCAAATGTGCCCTTAAGCTCGATTTTTTCGTTGAGGTCTTGTGTGCCAATCAGTTTGATATGAAACGCGCCTGTGACTCTAGAAAGACTTGTTTCAGTTAACGTTAAGTCACCTTGGATAATAATGAATCGTGTGTTGATGACCCCTGAGCCTGGAAGCTGGCTCGTGAGTTGTCCTCCTGTAAAATGCCCTTTGTCAAATTGATATTCGCCTGGTGGAGTGCCTTTTTTAAATGTCAGTCGAAGTTCGCGTGCGCCTTGGCGCCCGGTCACGTTGTCGCTGCTGTAAGTCACTGTATCGCTGGTCAAGTACGGCTTGCTGTCGTGTGTGGTAATAGCTTTAAAGTGGCCAGTCAACGACGTGGTAGAGATTTCAGTTGAGTTGCTCATGTCTATTCCTTTACGTAATGAATATATTGAGCCGCTTCTAAAAGCAGCCGTTCGATAGTATCGATATTTTTATTCGGTGATCTACTGTCAGAGTTGACAGTAGACGTCTTGGACGTTTTTCTGAGTTGCTCAGTGTTATATCGATTTCTGTGGAGCGCATTTGCCCTCAGCGAATTCTTACTGGCCAACGCCCGCGAATCCCTCGCCTCGGCCACCGTCATGCTCGGCGACTTCGCCGCGCAACTCGAAGGCACGCATCGCAAGACGCTGCTGGGTATCGCGCAAGTGGTCATGCTCGGTGAATTGGCGGTAAATAAAGCTTGGGATAACGTCGATCCGCCCGCATAAGCGGTGCATCAGTTCGGTGGCGCCAAATCGGCTCAGATTGAATGAGCCGGTTTTTTCGGCCGCCCATAGCATTCTCAGTGTTTTACCTTGTTTGCAAAATCCTGGATCACACTTTGCTGGTTTCTGTTGTAAACATCGATGGTGTACTGAGCGAGTTCGTAGCTGAGTACTGCCATGTCAACGGGATAAGCTTTTTTGTGTTTCTCGGAATAAAGAAAATTCTTGCTCTGTACGTCCTGATGGAATAGATCCTTGCCTTCCAGCTCTTCAAACATAGTTTGTAGCGCGTAAACAGCGTCTATCGTTATGGATTGGTTTTCAAATTTGTCCAAAGGCTTTCCGTCAAGCTTTATCATCTTCAGGTAAACCTGTTTATCCTCCAAAATAGCCGTTGCTGCGCCGGCCCCGTAGTAATCATTGAAACCTTGCTCCTCAAATTTCACAGAGCCGGGAATGGAGTCCAAGCTACTAAATCCATGAAATTTCTTGTAGACGTAATTACCATCGAGGCTCTCGAAAATCTCCCCCTCACCACCTCCAGAAATAGGTGGGCGATTACCGATATCGTCTAGAACAGAGATGATGCTCGTTGTGGAGGGCGTTGCATTCAACTCAAGTAGCTGCATGGACTCAGTCAAGAGGTGAGCATTTTCGTTGCTTTGCGGAGAAGGAGGGACGGGGTCAGGGAAATCAAATTTCGAACTACCTGGTTCTTTCTCACTTGATGAGAACGGAGTACCTGTCAATGCAGCAGGCGTATGTTCAGGTGGTTCCTCCGTCCGCCTAGCATCCGTGAGCCCTTCGCGAACTCCGCCATCGACATCGAAGTAACTCATCGGGTTGTTTATGACCATGCTAAATAAGTTCAAGCTATCCACGGTTCCCAACGGATCCGGATTAAGCCAGCGCTGTAACCACGGCACGTAATACCTAAACCCATAGTAATAAAGCCCCGTGGCATCTCGCTCTTGCCCCGAATAGCGCACCGTTTTGTAACCCGCTTCGATTTCGCTGCGCCCGGCAAACCATGCGGTCGTGCCAAACGGGTGATAGCGCTCCTGGCTGATGATGTCGCCTGAGTTGTCCAGTTCGAGCGCGCAGGAACCGAGATGATCATTAAGGCTGTAGCGATATTGATCGTTGGCGATGTCTTTCGGCGGCTCGGATTCCCAATGCAAAACCCGCACGCTGCTGCGTCCGGCTTGAACGGTGATCACCTGCAACGCTTCCCCCGTTCCGCTGTGGGTGCGCAGTTCCAGACCTGGCAGATAACGAACATCCGAAATCAGCGTTCGGGCGTTGGTTTGCACAGAGCGCACTTTACGAACGCGCATACCGTCGGCGCCGTAAACGTAACGCTCACGGTCATTCGCCACGGGTCTGACTTCGCACAACTGGTTACGCAGATCCCAACGCAAAACCTGCCCCGGTTGCAGGTTGAGCAAATTGCCGCTGCTATCAAAGCTGTTGCGAAAGTCCTCTTCGCTCGGTTCCACGCCATTGATCACCGGTAAACAGCGATTACTCTGCGCAGCCGCCACCAGTCGATGACCGTGACTCTGCGGCCCGTCATGCGTCAGTTCCAGCAAGTTGCCGCCACGGTCATAGCGGTAGGATTGCGAATAGTTGGCGCACGACGCCGGATCGTCAAACCTCGAAAATGTCGGGCCTTGATTAGAACCGCCAGCCTCCCATCCCGTCGCGTTGATCAACTGATAGAGGCTGTCGTAAACGTAGCGATTAACCGGTTCAACCCGCTGATTGGCAAAGTAGCGAACGGGCAGGGCGGCGTCTTCGATGCTGAGCACGTTGCCTACCGGATCGTATACGTAACGCAAATCTTGCAGTGCGTCGTTGCCACGTTTGGCTTGAAGTCGTGTTAGGTGACCGTTCTGCGCGGCATACTCCAGCGAGGTGATCACGCCATTGCCGGCCGTTTCCCGCTCAGTCTGACCGTGGGCGTTGTACTGAATGGCGCTGACCAATACCTTCGGCGCGACGTCCTTTGCCAGTTGCAAACGAACCTCGTGCAACAGGCCGTCAACGGTGTGGCTGATCATCTGCCGGTTACCTTTGGCATCGGTTTGTTCGATGGCCTCACCCAGCGGGTTAAACCGTGCGCGGGCCGTGAACCCCGCACCGGGTTCAAGCAACGTGTCACGCTCGGCAATGGGCTCCGGCCAGTCGGGTGATTCCAGCGTCTGCAAAAAATGGCGTGTCTGCTGTAACACCTCACCCGCCAAACCGAACTGTTCGAACAGCTGTGTGCCCGCCGCATCATCGTGGCGAATCAGTTGCCCGCATTGGTTACGCGCGGAAAATGCCGGATTGTCGCCGCCATAGGCAAAACGCTCGGCACACAAAAAACCAGCATCAACTGCGTGCTCAAACGCCGCGATTGGCCGGATTTGGTCGTCATACTCCGTCCAGCGCTGACTCCCCCGACCATCCCATCCCAACAACGTTTGATCCGCTTCACCCGACAAGCTGAGCCGCCAGCCGGCATCCACACTGACCGTGCTCAACACCTTCCCGGACAGCGAATAGACCGACACGAGATTCGCCGGCGCCGAAGCATCCGCCAGCAACCGCGGATCCTGCTGCGCCACCAATCGCCCGGCGGCGTCATGCTGCGCAAGGGTCACCCGCGCCTCAGGCTCGCTGACATCCTGGCGCCAGTACGCAATCTGCCGCACCGGCAAGCCACGATTGTCATTTACTGCGACGTTTGGGGTAAGTGAACTGACACCCATATAGTCACCCTTATTGAAACGCACTGTCGATTCAAGCTTGCTGCAATTATCAGCCGCATCACCTGCAAAGATATTTAGATCGTCGGGTTGCTCTCAAGTGGTTGTCGATTTTGTAAATACCGCAGCTTTGCCTGTTCTTTTTGGTTGCACCTGAAGCGTGTTGATGGTTTGGTAATCACCCAGTGGCTTAACGGTAACAACGAAATCCAGGTCTTTTCCGTTTGCTTCTGTTGTAACCTTCGTCGCGACCATACCGAAATCCTCAATCACTCTTTGAGTCGTTTTGCCGTTGGGTGTTTTGAAGAAGGCATCGAGTAGCTCGGGGGTGCCACTTTGAAGGCCTTCAGTTGTTTTCAATGTCGTGTCATTCTTTACTTTAGATCTTCGAATGGCGCTGGGAAGCTCGCCAAAATTTTTGTTTTTTTCTGAAGCTACTTTGTACTGGTGCCTGAATATATCGTTGGCAAACACATTTCCTGAGTCTTTGAATTTGTAATTCTGTTTGAACTCCCATTCGTGTTTATTAATCATGTTGAAGTATTTGCTGACTTTGCTGCTATCCATGTCCTTTATTTTGGGCTCTGTCATGACAATGGTTTTCAGGATGACTTTGTGTGTGAATGCGTTTGCTACATGTTCGGCCCGACCTTTTGATAGTTCGTCAGCTGCTGACAAGCGCTCTTTCAACCCCTGTACGCGGTAAGATACAAAAAAATTTTCATTCGCCTCAGGTTGGTCGATAATCAGATTGGTATGTGGTGCTAATTGTGCCTCCATACCTTCAGCGAATACCGGGGCCAATCCTAATTTGTCGTTAAAGACAAGCGGATTGTTAATGGTCATTTTGTAAAAGTTAAGATCGTCTACGTATCCAGCGGGATCCGGATTCAGCCAACGTTGCATACACGGCGCGTAATACCTGAAACCATAATAATAAAGCCCCGTGGCATCTCGCTCTTGCCCCGAATAACGCACGGTTTTGTAACCCGCTTCGATTTCGCTGCGCCCGGCAAACCATGCGGTGGTGCCAAACGGGTGATAGAGCTCCTGGCTGATGATGTCGCCTGAGTTGTCCAATTCGAGCACGCAGGAACCGAGATGATCATTAAGGCTGTAGCGATATTGATCGTTGGCGATGTCTTTCGGCGGCTCGGATTCCCAATGTAAAACCCGCACGCTGCTTCGTCCGGCTTGAACGGTGATCACCTGCAACGCTTCCCCCGTTCCGCTGTGGGTGCGTAACTCCAGGCCTGGCAGGTAACGAACATCCGAAATCAGCGTTCGGGCGTTGGTTTGCACAGAGCGCACTTTACGAACGCGCATACCGTCGGCGCCGTAAACGTAACGCTCACGGTCATTCGCCACGGGTCTGACTTCGCACAACTGATTACGCAGATCCCAACGCAAAACCTGCCCCGGTTGAAGGTTGAGCAAATTGCCGTTGGCATCGAAGCTTTTGCGAAAGTCCTCGTCGGTCGGTTCCACGCCATTGATCACCGGCAAACAGCTATTACTCTGCGCAGCCGCCACCAGTCGATGACCGTGACTCTGCGGCCCGTCATGCGTCAGTTCCAGCAAGTTGCCGCCACGGTCATAGCGGTAGGATTGCGAATAGTTGGCGCACGACGCCGGATCGTCAAACCTCGAAAATGTCGGGCCTTGATTAGAACCGCCAGCCTCCCATCCCGTCGCGTTGATCAACTGATAGAGGCTGTCGTAAACGTAGCGATTAACCGGTTCAACCCGCTGATTGGCAAAGTAGCGAACGGGCAGGGCGGCGTCTTCGATACTGAGCACATTGCCGACCGAATCGTAGGCGTAGCGCAAATCTTGCAGAGCGTCGTTACCTCGTTTGGCCTGTAACCGCGAAAGCCGACCGTCGTCAGCGGCGTAATCCAGCGAAGTAATCACGCCATTACCGGCTGTCTCCCGCACAGTCTGACCGAGGGCGTTGTACTGGATGGCGCTGACCAATACCTTCGGCGCGACGTCCTTTGCCAGTTGCAAACGAACTTCGCGCAACTGGCCGGCGAGGGTGTGAATGGAAAACTGCCGGTTACCTCTGGCGTCGATTTGTTCGATGGCCTCACCCAACGAGTTGAACCGCGCGCGCGCCTTGAATCCGGCTCCGGGCTCAAGCAACGTGTCACGCTCGGCAATGGGCTCCGGCCAGTCGGGGGATTCCAGCGTCTGCAAAAAATGGCGTGTCTGCTGTAAGACTTTACCCGCCAAACCGAACTTCTCGAAAAGCTGTGTACCTGCAGGATCGTCGTGGCGAATCAGTCGCCCGCACTGGTTACGCGCGGAAAATTCCGGATCGTCGTCGCCATAGGCAAAACGCTCGGTACACAACAAGCCATCATCAATTGCCTGCTCAAATACCGCGATCGGCCGTACCTGATCGTCATACTCCGTCCTGCGCTGGCTCCCCCGGCCATCCCATCCCAACAACGCTTGATCCGCTTCACCCGACAAGCTGAGCCGCCAGCCGGCATCCACACTGACCGTGCTCAACACCTTCCCGGACAGCGAATAGACCGACACGAGATTCGCCGGCGCCGAAGCATCCGCCAGCAACCGCGGATCCTGTTGCGCCACCAGGCGACCAACAGCGTCATGCTGCTGAATCGTGGCTCGCGCTTCACGCTGGCTGACATCCCGCCGCCAATAGGCAATCTGCCGTACTGGCAAACCACGGCTATCGGTGGCAGTGAGATTCGGGGTAAATGCATCAATCCCTGAACTCATATGAATGGAAACTTCTTGCGCGGTTGTTCCGGCGGCGGCTCAAACAGATCGTTTTCATCAAACGCCACGTTGCACCAGATCCAGTACCACGTCTCCCGTCGCAACGGTTTCATTTGCGGTGGATTGCCCTGGAGCATTTTTTTCGCCAGCACCGTTTCAGTCGGGCGACCGGCTGCATCGTAAAACTGCTGATCGTGGAAGGCATGCTCGCGCATCGAGCGATCATTGATGTAGCGCGGCTGATCGGCAAAGTAGGGGCGATAGATCCGCACGGTCTCGCCCTTGTTGTTGTATTCAACCGGCTCACTGACACGCCAGCGTCGTGGCACCTCGGCTTCTACAGGCTTGCCGTCCGAGTCGAGGATCAATTCACCGTTGTCGTCGACTTGCCACGATTTCCCCGGCTCGACTTCCTGTTTGGTTTGCAACGTTCGACCAAAACCATCCCAGCAGACAATGCTGACCCGCACTTGCATCTCCGGATCACCGGGGTAGCGGTCGGCCAACATCGTAACGGCGTGTATCGGTTCGCGCTGGGTGGCGTCGAGTTGTTGCTTGAGGATTTTTTCGTTTGCGTCTGGGGTGTGCACGTCGGCGAGATGCTGCCGCGCTCTGTCGCAGAAGTGGCCGCTGGGCAGGATGAATCCTTCACGTCTGGCCCATGCCTGCCATTCAGGGGAGGGCGGTGCGGTGCGTGAGATGCGCCCCATCCAGCTGAACGGATCGCTGAAACCGACACTGGCGAAATTGCCGATGGCTTTTTTCGGGTCGGCAATGGCGATCGCCGGGTCGCGGTCGGCAGGCGGGACGTAGGTGTTCAGCAGATCAAAACCCACTGGCAGCCCCAGCTCCGTGCCGTGGAAACTGCTGACCAGTGCCTCGCCGAAGGCGTTGTAAAGTGCTTCTTGAATATTGCGGTTGGCGTCTTCGATGGCGGCTGGCAGAAAGCTGCGGTAATCCACATCGAGGGTGCGGGTGGTGCAGCCATCGGGCAGGGTGACGGCATTGGTCAGGCACCAATAGTCGTCGTAAAAGACCTGGGTCTCACCGTGGCTAAGGGTTTCGCGATACTTCTGGATGTTAAAAAAACCATCTAGCGTGTGATAGGTGGGGAAGCCTTTACGCACCGACCACAGGTAGTTTTTTGCATCGTCCGGGTCGGTCGGTGGGGTGTTTTTCACTTCAGGCAGGAACAGATCCATGATGTGGTAACCGACTTCCGGCGACTCGAGTTTTTCTTTCAGGTTGAAGGGCATGTTGCCATTCGCGTCCTTGAGTTTGTCGTAAGCGCTAAGGGCGATGGCATCCAGCTCCGCCGTTTCTATGTACGCGGGCAAGCCTTCGAACGTCGCTTGGCCGGGTGCAAGGGGCTGGTTGTTGGCGGGGTTCATGTAGAGCTGCATCGACAAGCCTGTGAGCACGGATTGTTTCGCCCACGCGCCGTCGTCGGCGCTTTGTTGCAGAAAATACTCATGGGTGATGTTGGCGGCGGTGAGCGCCGGTTTGTCGAGCACCAGTGCGTTGCCGCGCGCCTGATAGGGCAGGCCAAGGCGCCAGGCTTCTGGATTTGGCAGGTGAAGGTGCAGCGCTTTGGTTTGCGTCAGGTACCACTTTTGTTGGGCATCGTCGTGGGCATCCTTCCACCAGGTTTGGTGATATTCGTCGCTGAACGGCGGTGTATCGCTCAAGGTTTTGCGCCGGGCGTAGTGCACGGTAAAGCCATGAATGACGCTGCCGTATTCATCCCATTCCAGGTTCAGTGTGTGCTGACATAGCGGGTCATCGGCGATGTCTGGCTCGTATTGATAACTGATCGATTCCAGGTCAAGCGGCTGTACCACCGCGTAAGGATTGTGCTCACCTTTGGGCCGCGACACGCGCACGGCGACGCGGCTTTCCTGGACAGCGTAAGGCACGGCAGTGGCGGGATCGTCGTCTGCTGCGTAGACCTCCGAGCGCAGGACTCTGCCGCTCAGGCAGCGGGCAATTTCGCGCTGGAGGTCTTCGTCTGGTGACTCGATGGGTTGCGCCGCGTGATCGTGTAGCAGCGTGGGTTGCAGGGCTACCGCAGACGGGTCGCCCGTGTAATAACCGTCGCGGGAAGGGTCGATATCCTCGCCGGTGTGGAACCAGGTTTTGCTCAGGATCGGTGCGGTGAAACCGGCGGTTGCGCGTTCGGCTTGCGTCGCTTCGGTATCGGTCTGCATGAGCAAGCGAAAGCCGCGGAATTCACGCTCGGAACTGTCGTAATAGCCGCCGCGATAACTGAAACCCTGCGTCAGCGTATTGCCGGTGATGTCATCGTGCTGGGTCTGTTGCTTGACCACATGCAGCGCCATGGGCAATCGGGAAATCGGGTTTTCGATACCCGCTGCCTGCTGCTGGTTTTTTTCATCCAGCCACTCCTGCGCCGAACTGCGGTAGGTCACGCCGCTGCTGGAACCCATGTTGTTGCAGGTGCGGTTGACCAGATACGGCTTGGCTTTGACGAAATCGTAGCGCCAGTGTCGAGGGGCCATGTACGGCACCGTCACGATCAGGCTTGAGCAACCCAGCCCTTGCAGGTCGGCGGTGCTGACCTGGGTAAGTCGGTCGTAAAGCACGCCTTCGGGCCACGGCAGGTCGACACTGCTTTGCTCGAATCCACTACCGGCGTGGTTCATGAACACACGCAGACGCTTGGGTTCCGGGTAGATCAGATCCGCCGCGCCGGAGCCGTCGAGATCGGCCAACAGAACCTGTGCCGCATTGAACTCGCTGTAGGTGAACGGCAGCGCGCACAGCACAAACCCTTTGCCGAAGCGCCCGCGCCCCAGATTCGGCCAGACTTTGACTTCGTTGTGGCGGATGCGCACCAGATGCTGCTGGCCACTGCCGAGCAGGTCGGCGAACGCGACCACTTCGGTTTGCGTATTCAGCAATGACGGCAGCTCATCGTCGTCACCGTCGGGCAATTTATAACGATGAGGCACGTCGACGCCGTCGTCGAACCCGTGCTCGCGGCGATTGGCATACAGACGCACGCTGTTGGTGCCGATCAGTGCGAGGTCGCTGAGGCCGTCGCCGACCAGATCGGTCAGGCGTGACATTGAATGCAGGAATTCGTTGGGGAACGCTTTGAAGGGAACGTAGTTTGACCAGTCGCGATCCGGGCCAAGGGTGAAAAAGCCGTGCATACCGGGCATGGCGATTACCCAGTCGAGCTTGCCGTCGCCCGTCAGGTCGGTCAGCGATTGGTGAATCGCTTTGCTGCTGTCGGCCACCGGAATGTTTTCCAGCCGTTTCCAGTCGCTGTAGCAGACGTCGTCGCCGCCACTGTCGCAGCGCAATGGTTCGCGGTAATACCACGCTTGATCATAACGACACAGCACCCCCGGCAGGCCTTCGCCATACAAGTCGACCAGTTGATAGAACTGGCCGTCATTGAGTCCGGGCATGTCGGGAAACTGTGTCCAGCCCGGATGTTTGGGGTCGAGCTCGCAAGCGTTGTAGCCGAACTCCATGGGCGGGCGACTTTCGACCTGACCGAGTGCGTCATACGCTTGAATGTGCGCGGCGGTCAGATGGTTGTAGCCGAGCGGGTTGGCCCGGTGCTCGAGCAACAGGCGCTGCACCAGCACGGGCGTATCGCCGAGTTCTTTGGGGAAGTGATGAAACATCAGCACTTGCCGGCACAGGCGCTGGGTGCCCAGTTCAAAGCCGTAGCTGTAATTCCAGAAGGGATCGCTGCGTACGGGCCACGGTTGTGTTTCTGCGTAGGTGGGGGCGGTTTCCAGGGTAGTGCTGCGTTCGCCGTAATCGAACAGTAAATGGAAGTGCCATTGCTCGGCTTTCCAGCTGTCGGTGACCCAGGCGTACAGGTGCGGATGGGCCTTGGCGTTGCCGTAATACACGCACTTGAGGTAGCGCTGCGCACGGTAGTCGCGCAGTTGCGGCGGGGCGGGGGCGTCAGTTTCCGCTTTGTATTGGTAGACGATGTGCTCGCCGCGCGTGTTGAGGCTTTCGTCGATCATCCACACGCCGACGCGCAATGGATCGGCCGGGTCGGCTCGGCGTGAGTCGGGAGTTTTGCCATAGATATGCAGGCTGCCATCGGCACCATGAATCAACCAGAATCCGCTTGCGTCGGTCGCGGTTGACCAGTGCTCGATCAGGCTGAAAGCACCTTCGAGCCTGGGCCAGTAGCGCACGACCACATGGACGGTACCCAGTTCGGTGCCGTTGTAGCGTGTGACGTTTCTGCTGATGATGCTGCCGCTGCTGTCATTGCGTTCGGGCATCCACACATCACCGCCAGGCCCCACGATCTGATCATTCCCCTCATACGTCGGCACGCCTTTGGTGGTGCGCAGGGTGATGGCATTGACCGTCAGATGCCAGCCAATGCCAAAGGGGCTATTGCCGACGTTGCTGCTGTAACTCAAACCCAGCGCCGGGGCAAAACCACGGCCGGGGGAAATCGGCAGGGGCAATTCAAGCGATGCCGCGCCGGTGGTGCCGACGCCACCTGAACCCTTGCCGATACTTTGAATGGCACCGCCCATTTTTGGCAGGGTGGGGGTGTTGATTTGCATCGTTGACTGTTGCTGCGGTTGCTCACTCATAGCGAACCGCCGTTGCGTCTGGCCGTGCAACTTATGTAAGCGATGATGGAGGTGGCGACGGCCATATCAGTGAATCTCCCTGCCAGATGGGTGGCATCGATAGGATGCCCGGCGGGTTAACGCTAGCGGTAAAGACTGGCGGTGTAACCTGTCAGACCTGACAGGGTGGTGCAGTTTTCTTAGATCAAATTCGCTCAACAGATAACCGATCTATCGCCAAAACTTGTAGGAGCTGCCGAAGGCTGCGTTCTTTTGATTGTGTCTTTCAGGATCAAAAGATCGCAGCCTTCGGCAGCTCCTACGGGTTTTTCGTGTCTCCACGGAATAAAAAAGGCGCCCCGAAGGACGCCAAAAATTCACCTCTTTCCAAAGGAGCAAGGAGCTTCTAAAGGTGAATCTTATCGCTCATGAAATTCACAGAATCGCCAGCGGGTATTCGACGATCACCCGCACTTCTTCCAGATCGGACTCGAACGCTGTGGCGCGGGTCGTGGCCTGACGCAAACGCAGTGACAGGTCTTTCATCGAGCCGCTTTGCACCACGTATTTGACTTCAACATCGCGCTCCCAGCGCTTCTGATCGGTGAGCGGATTACCCTCCGCGTCGCGGCGCATGTACACAGCGTTGGCGTTGGAATAATCAGCATCGGTGCCGCGACCATAACGGGTCATGAACGACAGACCCGGCACGCCGTACGGGGTCATGTCGAGGTCATAGCGCACCATCCACGAACGTTCCTTGGGCGAGTTGAAGTCGCTGTACTGGACGGAGTTGTCGAGGAAGATCGAGTCGGACTGGCGCAGGTAATCGAAGTCGTCGTTGCCGTTGTTGCGCTGGTGGGAGAGGGCAACCGAGTGACCGCCGACTTTCACTCCGACGCGGCCGCTCCAGATGTTGTTGTCGAATTCGCCGAGCAGTTGTTTGCCTTCGTCGACGGCCTTGTAGTAGTTGAGGTCGCCGAACAATGACAGGTCATCTGCCAATGGATACGTCCATGCGGTACCGGCGTAGTACTGATTCCAGGCGTCCTTGAGACGGCTGGAATACAGGCTGAACGTGAGGTTTTTGTTCAGCGTGTAATCGCCGCCGCCGTAGGCGATCCACGGGGAATTGACCGGGCCGGCGTAGAAGGTGGCGAAGTTATCATTGAGGTCGCTGGAGGTCGGTTGGCTCATTGCATGCAGTCGACCGCCCTGTACCGACAGGCCTTCGATACTGGTGTTGATGGCTGTCACGCCTTTAAAGCTCTCCGGCAGCAATCGTGAGTCACCGGCTGCAACCACCGGAGTGGCTGGGAACACATCGCCCACCCGTACGACCGTATCGAATGCGCTTACTTTGGCGGCGCCGCCGAATTTGGTGTACTCGTCCTGCGTCTGGCCATCGCTGTTGACCGGCAACACATCGAAGGAGCTACGAGCGCCGTTACGGCCGTCACCGGTGTCGAGTTTCAGGCCGATCATGGCAAACGCATCAACACCGAAGCCGACAGTGCCTTGAGTGAATCCGGATTCGAACTTGCTGATTACTGCGTGCGCCCAGGCTTCGGAATAGCCATTGCCGGTAGGGCTGGACTGGCCGTTGCGGTGATCACGATTGAAGTAGTAGTTGCGGTTGAGGACGGTGAGGCTGCTGCCTTCGATAAAGCCTTCGGCTTTTTCCTCCGCCACTACCATGGGTGATCCGGCGCTGATCGCCACCGTTAAAGCGGCCATCGATATTTTTGTAGGGTTAAGCATCAGTCACTCCTGGAGTTCGGCAGAACGGGAACGTGCTTCGGCGTGAGTTTTATTGTTCGACGGGCGAGGGCCCGCCGGCATGGTCGCCGGGTGACATCGTTGCAAGCTGCGGATAACGCCAAGGTGATGAGGGAATTACAATTTCGTCATGTGGCGGGTGTGAATACCACTGAACCCTGTCGGAGCGAGCCTGCTCGCGAAAGCGGTGGGTCAGGCAATGAAAATGTTGAATGTGCCGACGCCTTCGCGAGCAGGCTCACTCCCACAATGATCCGGGATGACCACAGAGTTTGTGCACGACACATAACCTGTGGGAGCGGGCTTGCTCGCGAAAGCGGTGGGTCAGACAACGAAGATGATGAATGTGCCGACGCCTTCGCGGGCAAGCCCGGCTCCCACAATGATCCGGGATGACCACAGAGTTTGTGCACGACACATAACCTGTGGGAGCGAGCCTGCTCGCGAAAGCGGTGGGTCAGGCAATGAAAATGTTGAATGTGCCGACGCCTTCGCGGGCAAGCCCAGCTCCCACAATGATCCGGGATAACAACAGAATCTATGCACGACACATAACCTGTGGGAGCGGGCTTGCTCGCGAAAGCGGTGTGTCAGACAACGAAGATGATGAATGTGCCGACGCCTTCGCGGGCAAGCCCGGCTCCCACAATGATCCGGGATGACCACAGAGTTTGTGCACGACACATAACCTGTGGGAGCGAGCCTGCTCGCGAAAGCGGTGGTTCAGGCAATGAAGATGTTGAATGTGCCGACGCCTTCGCGAGCAGGCTCACTCCCACAATGATCCGGGATGGCCACAGAATTTGTGCACGACACATAACCTGTGGGAGCGGGCTTGCTCGCGAAAGCGGTGGGTCAGGCAATGAAAATGTTAAATCCCACAAAAACAAAAACGGCACCCGAAGGTGCCGTTTTCATGTGTAGCCAGCCGAGCAATCAGCCCGCCAGACCCGCCTGCTGAACCAGTGTCAGCAATGGCTGCGGGTACACACCCAGGAAGAATGCGACCAGGGCGATGGCCAGCAGCATCACGCCGCCTGCCTTTTGTTCCCAGTGCAGTTGGGCGTCGTGGCGACGCAGGTTTGGTTCGATCAGGTACAGGGTGACCATCACGCGCAGGTAGTAGAAGACGCCGATGGCGCTGCCCAGTACCAGCGAACCGACCAGCCACCATTGGTGCGCTTCAACACCGGTGGCGATGATGTAGAACTTGCCGATGAAGCCAGCGGTCAGCGGGATACCGGCCAGCGACAGCATCATCACGGTCAGCACGGCGGTCAGGTACGGACGGCGCCAGAACAGGCCGCGGTATTCGTACAGGGCATCCGCGTCACGGCCGTTGTACGGCGAGGACATCAGGGTGATCACGCCGAAGGCGCCGAGGCTGGTGATCACATAAGTCACCAGGTACACGCCGATGGCTTCCACCGCCAGACCCTTGCTCGCCACCAGCGCGATCAGCAGGTAGCCGAAGTGCGCGATGGACGAGTAACCGAGCAGACGCTTGAGGTTGCTCTGGGTCAGGGCCAGCAGGTTACCGAACAGGATCGAGGCGATGGCGATAACGGTCAGCACGTCGCTCAGTACGCCACTGCTGGCGGCAGGGGAGATCTGGAACAGACGCACCATCACCGCAAACACCGCAACCTTCGACGCGGTCGCAAGGAACGCTGCCACCGGCGCCGGAGCACCTTCGTAGACGTCCGGCGTCCACAGGTGGAACGGTACCAGCGACAGCTTGAACGCCAGACCGATCAGCATCATGCCCAGGCCCAGTTGTGCCAGCGGGCTAGGCAGACCCGTCGCGGCCAGTGCCTGACCGATACCGGTGAAGCTCAGGGAACCGGCGTCAGCGTAGAGCAGGGCCATACCGAACAACAGGAACGCGGAACCGGCCGCCGACAGCACCATGTACTTGATGCCGGCTTCCAGCGAACGCTTGTTGAAGAAGGCGTAAGCCACCAGACCGTAAACCGGTACCGAGAGCAGTTCCAGACCGATGAACAAACCGGCCAGGTGCTGCGCACTGACCAGAACCAGACCACCGGCGGCGGCCATCAGGATCAGCAAGTACAGTTCTTCACGGTTGCCCGGGTAACCCGAACCGCCATCACCCAGATAGGCGTGGGCGAGGGTGACGCAGGCGAGGGTGGCGACCAGGATCAGCGCCATGTACAGGCAGGCAAACGAGTCGATCTGCAGCAACGGGGTCACGGCCAGAGGCGCGACTTTCAGGGCAGGCAGGATCGACAACAGGGCCAGGTTCAGACCCGCCACCGAAATCAGGAAGGTCTGCGAGTGGTTGCGGCGCCAGGCGATTGCCAGCATCACCACGATAATGGTGAGGCTGGTGATCAACAGTGGCGCAAGCGCAATAAAGTGTTGAATCGTGAATTCCATAGCGCTCTTACCGGGCCGAAGCGAGTTGAGTGAAGGCGGTGCCGAGCCACTGCTGAACGCCATGCATCGTGGCGGCAGAAGTGTCGAGGAACGGTTGCGGGTAGACGCCGATGTAGATCAGCAACACCGCAAGGCCTAGCACCATGATCAGTTCGCGAGCGTCCATACCGTGCAGGATCGAATCCGATTTCGCCGGGCCGAAGTAAGCACGGTGGATCATGATCAGCGAGTAGACCGAACCGAACACCAGACCGGAAGTGGCAATCGCAGTAATCCACGGCCAGCTCGCGAAAGAGCCGATCAGGATCAGGAACTCACCGACAAAGTTACCGGTACCCGGCAGACCCAAGGACGCGGCTGCAAAGAACAGGCTGATTGCCGGCAGGTAAGCGATACGCGACCACACACCGCCCATCTCACGCATGTCACGAGTGTGCAGACGCTCGTACAACTGACCGCTGAGGATAAACAGTGCCGCCGCCGACACACCGTGCGCGAGCATCTGGATCACTGCACCTTGCAGGGCCAGTTGGCTGCCGGAGTAGATGCCGATCAACACGAAACCCATGTGGGAAACGGACGAGAAGGCAATCAGACGCTTGATGTCGGTTTGCGCGAACGCGAGGAACGCACCGTAGAAGATCCCGATCAGACCGAGGGTCATGGCGATCGGCGCGAACTCGGCCGAGGCATTCGGGAACAGCGGCAGGGCGAAACGCAGCAGACCGTAAGCAGCGGTTTTCAGCAAGATACCGGCGAGGTCGACGGAACCTGCAGTCGGCGCCTGGGCGTGAGCATCAGGCAACCAGGAGTGGAACGGTACAACCGGCAGCTTGACCGCGAAGGCGATGAAAAAGCCGAGCATCAGGATGTACTCGGTGGTCATCGACATCTTGGTTTTCAACAGGTCGGCGTAGTTGAAGGTAATCACGCCAGTGTTGTTGAAGTTGACCAGCACCAGACCGAGGATCGCCACCAGCATGATCAGGCCGGACGCCTGAGTGAAGATGAAGAACTTGGTCGCCGCGTAGATCCGGGTTTTCTTGCCATCCGAAGAACTGTGACCCCAGAGCGCGATGAGGAAGTACATCGGCACCAGCATCATTTCCCAGAAGAAGAAGAACATGAACAGGTCGAGGGCGAGGAACACGCCGACAACGCCGCCCAGGATCCACATCAGGTTCAGGTGGAAGAAGCCAACGTGACGTTGAATCTCTTTCCACGAGCAGAGTACCGAGAGGATACCCAGCAGACCGGTCAGCAGGATCATCAACAGCGACAGGCCGTCGAGGGCCAGGTGTACGCTGATGCCGAAACGCGCGATCCAGATGTGCTTGAACTCAAGCGCCCAGGTCGGATCGGCGCCAGGCGCCGGGGCAAATGAATAGTCACCGTGGGCCCACAGCCAGAGGCCGAGGGCGAGTTCCAGGGTCATGGTCAACAGCGCAATCCAGCGCGGGAGGGTAGCGCCGAAGCGCTCACCCATCCAGCACAGCAGGCCGCCGATGAAGGGGATCAGGATTAGCCAAGGCAGAATCATGACGGGCTCGTTTCCTTTCGCAAATTCGCAAGGTTCATATCAGACCGCTACCAGCACGATGGCGCCGATAACCAGCACGGCACCAGCAGCCATCGAAGCAGCGTACCAACGCAGTTGACCGGTCTCGGTGCGGCTCAGGGCAGTGTGACCACCCTTGGCCATACGCGGGATCAGACCGATGGTCTGGTCGAGCGGGTCTTTGCGCAGTACGTGGCTGATCGCCAGGTAAGGCTTGACGAACAGTTTGTCGTAGATCCAGTCGAAGCCCCAGGCAGCGAACCACCAGGCCGAAAGGAAACGGCCGATGCCGCTGTTGGCGATCGCCGTGACGAAGCGACGCTTGCCGAGGAACAGCAGCGCTGCCAGCAGGATACCGGCGAGGGCGATGGCGCCCGACGCGATTTCCAGACTGTGCTTGGCTTCGCCACCGGCATGGCCAACGCTTTCTGGCAGTACGCCGTGCAGTGGCGGAACGATCATCGCGCCAATGGCGGTGGACAATACGATCAGCACCGACAATGGCAGCCAGTGAGCAATGCCGTGACCGGCGTGGGCTTCAGTCTTGGCTTCACCGTGGAACGTGATGAAGATCAGGCGGAAGGTGTACAGCGACGTCATGAACGCGCCGACCAGACCTGCGTAGAGCAGACCGTGGTTGCCGCTGGCGAACGCTTCCCAAAGGATTTCGTCCTTGGAGTAGAAGCCTGCGGTGACCAGTGGCAGGGCAGCCAGTGCCGCGCCGCCGACGATGAAGCTGGCGTAGGCCAGTGGCAGTTTTTTCCACAGACCGCCCATCTTGAAGATGTTCTGCTCGTGGTGGCAGGCAACGATCACCGCACCGGAAGCAAGGAACAGCAGGGCCTTGAAGAAGGCGTGGGTCATCAGGTGGAAAATCGCGCCATCCCATGCGCCAACGCCCAGCGCCAGGAACATGTAGCCGATCTGGCTCATGGTCGAATAGGCGAGGATACGTTTGATGTCGGTTTGTACCAGCGCGGCGAAACCTGCCAGAACCAGGGTCACACCACCAACGATCCCCACCAGGTGCAGGATTTCCGGCGCCAGGGTGAACAGGCCGTGAGTACGGGCGATCAGGTATACACCGGCAGTTACCATGGTTGCGGCGTGGATCAGTGCCGAAACCGGGGTCGGGCCGGCCATCGCGTCCGCGAGCCAGGTTTGCAGCGGCAGTTGTGCCGATTTACCGACTGCGCCACCCAGCAGCATCAGGGTCGCCAAAGTGATCCAGAAGTCGCCGACCTGGAATTTCTGCGGTGCCAGCACCAGCAGTTCCTGGATGTTCAGCGTGCCCACTTGCTGGAACAGGATGAACAGGCCGATGGCCATGAACACGTCGCCGATCCGGGTCACGATGAAGGCTTTGAGCGCGGCGTTACCGTTGTTGCGGTTGCTGTAGTAGAAACCGATCAACAGGTACGAGCACAGGCCCACGCCTTCCCAGCCGAAGTACAGGAACAACAGGTTATCGCCGAGTACCAGAAACAGCATGCTGGCGATAAACAGGTTGGTGTACGAGAAGAAGCGCGAGTAACCCGCTTCGCCACGCATGTACCAGGACGCGAACAGGTGGATCAGGAAACCGACGCCAACGACCACGCCGAGCATGGTGATCGACAGGCCGTCGACGTAGAGGGCGAAGTCAGGCTTGAAGCCTTCGACCGCCATCCACTTCCACAGCACCAGGGTGTAGTGACCGCCTTCGGGTGGTGCGACGTTGAATTGCCAGATGACGTAAGCGGCGACAATCGCCGACAAGCCGATGGAACCCACGCCGATCAGCGCCGAGAGGTTTTCCGACCAGCGTCCACGGGAGAACGACAGCAGCAGGAAACCGATCAGAGGGAATACGAAAGTCAGAAAGATCAGGTTCATCCGCGCATCTCACTGGCAGCGTCGATATCGAGCGTATGGAAGCGGCGATACAGTTGCAGCAGGATCGCCAGACCAATACTGGCCTCGGCAGCTGCAAGGCTGATCACCAGGATGAACATGATCTGTCCATCCGGCTGGCCCCAACGGGCGCCCGCGACAATGAACGCCAGTGCAGAGGCGTTCATCATCACTTCCAGACTCATCAACACGAACAAAATGTTGCGGCGAGACCATCAGGCCGACCAGACCAAGGCAGAACAGGATGCCGGCGACGGCCAATCCATGCTCGAGAGGGATAGCAGGCATGACTTACTCCTTCGCCTCGTTACGGCCCAAATGGAACGCCGTGACGGCTGCAGCGAGCAGCAGCATCGAGGCGAGTTCGACCACCAGCAGGTACGGGCCGAACAGGCTGATGCCCACGGCTTTCGCGTCTACGGTGGTGTGGCCGATGGCCTGACCGCTCTGGTGAGCGAACAGCACATACAGCAGTTCGGCCAGCAGCAGCCCGGCGAGAATCACCGGCCCTGCCCAGATACCGGGCTTGAGCCAGGCGCGTTCTTGCTGAACCGCGGCGGGGCCGAGGTTGAGCATCATCACCACGAACACGAACAGCACCATGATGGCGCCGGCGTAGGCGATCACTTCCAGCACGCCGGCGAACGGTGCGCCGAGTGCGAAGAAGGTCATGGCCACAGCGATCAACGAGATGATCAGGTAGAGCAGGGCGTGCACAGGGTTGGTGTTGGTGACCACACGTAGCGTGGCCACAACAGCGATACCCGATGCGAAATAGAAAGCGAATTCCATCGTTCTTCCTTAAGGCAGCAAGCTCTTCACGTTGATCGGTTCGGCTTCGTTCTGTGCGGAGCCTTTCGGCTTGCCAGCGATTGCCATACCTGCAACACGATAGAAGTTGTAATCAGGGTTTTTGCCGGGGCCGGAGATCAGAAGATCTTCTTTCTCGTACACCAGATCCTGACGTTTGAACTCGGCCATCTCGAAATCCGGTGTCAGCTGGATTGCGGTGGTCGGACAGGCTTCCTCGCAGAGACCGCAGAAAATGCAGCGCGAGAAGTTGATACGGAAGAAGTCCGGGTACCAGCGACCGTCTTCGGTTTCAGCTTTCTGCAGCGAGATGCAACCCACCGGGCAAGCCACGGCGCACAGGTTGCAGGCAACGCAACGCTCTTCGCCATCGGGGTCACGGGTCAGGACGATACGACCACGGTAGCGTGGTGGCAGGTAGACCGCTTCTTCCGGGTATTGCAGGGTGTCGCGCTTGCGAAAGCCATGGCCGAAGACCATGACCAGACTGCGCAACTGGGTACCAGTACCCTTAACGATGTCGCCAATATATTTGAACATGGGTCAAATCCTCACTGAACCGCGACTGCAGGCGTGTTCCACAACACGACCGCAGCGGTCACCAGCAAATTGATCAGGGTCAGTGGCAAGCAGAATTTCCAGCTGAAATCCATCACCTGGTCATAACGCGGACGCGGGATAGACGCGCGCAGCAGGATGAACAGCATGATGAAGAACGCGGTCTTCAGTGCGAACCAGAGGAAGGACAGTTGCGGCAAGATGCCGAACGAACTGTGCCAGCCACCGAAGAACAGGGTGACCAGCAGCGCCGAGATCAAGATGATGCCGATGTATTCACCAACGAAGAACATGCCCCATTTCATACCGGCGTATTCAATGTGGTAACCGTCGGCCAGTTCCTGTTCCGCTTCCGGCTGGTCGAACGGGTGACGGTGAGTCACGGCGACGCCAGCGATGAAGAAGGTACAGAAACCGAAGAACTGCGGAATGATGAACCACAGGTTCTGCGCCTGGTATTCGACGATGTCGCGCATGTTGAACGAGCCGACCTGCACCACGATGCCCATCAGGGCCAGGCCCATGAACACTTCGTAGGACACGGTCTGCGCCGAAGCACGCAGGGCGCCGAGCAGGGCGAACTTGTTGTTACTCGACCAGCCGGCGAACAACACCGCGTAGACCGACAGACCGGCCATGGCGAAGAAGAACAGCAAGCCGATGTTCAGATCCGCGACGCCCCAGGTCGGGGTGATCGGGATGATCGCAAACGCGATCAGCAAGGCGGACATGGCCACCACCGGCGCCAAAGTGAAGATCACTTTGTCGGCAAACGGCGGCGTCCAGTCTTCCTTGAAGAACATCTTCAGCATGTCGGCGGCGATCTGGAACATACCAAACGGCCCAACGCGGTTCGGACCGTAGCGGTCCTGCCACCAGCCCAGCAGGCGACGTTCGACAAAGCTGAGCAACGCACCGGCGACCACCACGGCCAACAGAATGACGATGGCTTTGATGACCGTCAGGATCACATCGATCACTTCAGGGGTGAACCAGGTCATTGCGCTGCCTCCTGCAGACCGTCGACGGATACGCCGGCGAATGCCGGTGGAATGCCGGCGATGCCCGCTGGCAATGCCACCAGACCGGCGCCCAGTTCTTCATTGATGCGCAGCGGCAGACGCAGGGTCTGACCGGCCACGTTCAGGCTCAGCAATGCACCTTCGTTGACGCCCAGACGATCCGCTTCGGATTTCGCCAGTGCCACGTAAGGAGCCGGAATGCGCTCTTGAACCGGTGCGGCTTTCGAAGAGTTTTCTTCGCTGCCGAACAGGTGGAAGAACGGCACGGCTTGCCAGGTGCCCGCTGCCGGGTTGAAGGCACGCGGTGCTGCAGCGAACCAGTTCAGCGAATCGCCAGTGCTTTCGATCAGGCGGGTGCCCGGGTCGCCAGCACGGATGTGACCGCCGACTTCGTCCTGGAACTTGTTCCACGCTTGTGGCGAGTTCCAGCCCGGAGACCAGGCAAACGGAACCTGCTGACGCGGCTCAACCGAACCCGAGTAACCTTCCATGGAGAAGGCGAACGCGGTGTCTTTGTCTTGCGGGGTGCGTGGTTCGTGAACGCTGATGTCGGCGCGCATTGCGGTGCGACCGGAGTAACGCAGCGGCTCACGCGCCAGTTTCAGACCCTTGATACGGAACGCCGCCGACGGTGCTGCGTCGACGATACGCGCCAGTTGCGCGGTGCTCGAAGCAACGGCAGCGGTGACGTGGTCGAGTTGCGTCCAGTCGATCGGCTGGTTCAGCAGGGTCGCGCGCAGGGCGTGCAGCCAGCGCCAGCCTTCGTGAACCAGGATGCTTGCGTCGAGGTATTGCGGATCGAAAACCTGGAAGAAGCGCTGAGCACGACCTTCCTGGCTGACCAGCGTACCGTCGCCTTCAGCGAAGCTTGCGGCTGGCAGAACCAGGTGCGCGCGGTTGGTGGTCGCGGTCTTCTGATGATCAGCAACGATCACTACTTTCGCAGCGTTCAGTGCGGCATCGACCTTGTCATTGGCGGTGCGGGTGAACAGATCGTTTTCCAGCACAACGATCGCGTCAGCCTTGCCGTCGATGACGGCTTGCAGCGCCGCGTCGACCGATTCGCCACCGAGCATGGCCAGACCGAGGCTGTTGGCTTCCGGTACGATCAAGCTGATCGAGCCGTTCTTCTCGCGCAGTTTCAGTGCTTTGGCGATGTTTGCGGCGGCTTCGATCAAGGCTTTGGAGCCCAGCGAAGTACCGGCGATGATCAGCGGACGTTTGGCCGCGAGCAGGGCATCGGCGATGCGCTGAGCCAGTTCCAGTGCTTCGGCGTCCAGACCTTCAACGGCCGGGGCGCTGGCGTCCAGTGCGTGGGCAACGGCGAAACCGATGCGCGCCAGGTCGTCCGGAGCAGCGTGTACGCATTCTTCAGCGATGTCGTCGAGCTTGGTTTCCGCCAGGCTGGCGATGAACAGCGGGTTCAGCGCGTGCTGACCAATGTTCTTCACCGCAGCGTCGAGCCAAGGCTGAACGCGCATGGCTTCGGCCATGTCTTCAGCTTTGCCCTTGACCGATTGACGCAGCGACAGCGCCACGCGAGCGGCGGTCTGGGTCAGGTCTTCACCGAGGACGAAGATCGCATCGTGGTCTTCGATGTCGCGCATGTTCGGCACAGGCAGCGGGCTGTCGTTCAGCACCTGCAAGACCAGACGAATGCGTTCCAGTTCGGACGCTTCGATACCCGAGTAGAAGTGCTCGGCGCCAACCAGTTCGCGCAACGCGTAGTTGCTTTCGAGGCTGGCACGCGGCGAACCGATACCGACGATGTTGCGACCGCGCAGCAGGTCAGCGGCTTTATCCAGTGCAGCATCCAGACCGAGCTTGGTGCCGTCGGCCAGCAGCGGCTGACGTGGACGGTCGGTGCGGTTGACGTAGCCATAACCGAAACGGCCACGGTCGCACAGGAAGTATTGGTTCACCGAACCGTTGAAACGGTTTTCGATGCGACGCAGTTCACCGTAACGCTCGCCCGGGGAGATGTTGCAACCGCTCGAGCAGCCATGGCAGATGCTCGGCGAGAACTGCATGTCCCACTTACGGTTGTAGCGCTCGGAGTGAGTCTTGTCGGTGAACACACCGGTCGGGCAGACCTCGGTGAGGTTGCCGGAGAACTCGCTTTCGAGGGTGCCGTCTTCAACGCGACCGAAGTACACGTTGTCGTGGGCGCCGAACACACCGAGGTCGGTGCCGCCAGCGTAATCCTTATAGAAACGCACACAGCGGTAGCAAGCGATGCAGCGGTTCATTTCGTGGGAAATGAACGGGCCCAGTTGCTGGTTCTGGTGGGTGCGTTTGGTGAAGCGATAACGGCGCTCGTTGTGGCCGGTCATCACTGTCATGTCTTGCAGGTGGCAATGACCGCCTTCTTCGCACACAGGGCAGTCGTGCGGGTGGTTGGTCATCAGCCATTCAACAACACTGGCGCGGAACGCCTTGGATTCTTCATCTTCGATGGAGATCCAGGTGTTGTCGGTGGCCGGGGTCATGCAGGACATGACGATGCGACCACGGGTGTCGTTCTCGTCGGTGTACTGCTTGACCGCGCACTGGCGGCAAGCCCCGACGCTACCAAGCGCGGGGTGCCAGCAGAAATATGGAATGTCGAGGCCCAGCGACAGACATGCCTGTAACAGGTTGTCTGCCCCGTCGACTTCGAGCGCTTTGCCGTCTACGTGGATAGTGGCCATGGTTCAAAGGTCTTCGTTGGCCCGGTGTCAGCGGGCGTGGCTAATGGAATCTTGTTATCCGTGCGAATCAAACCAGCCTCGAAAGGCGTCATCGCAGGAGGTGAAAGGCCCAGGCCCTTCACCTTATTAAGCATTTACGCGCCGATTACGATCGGCCTTGCCAGAGGCGGGACGGCGGCGCTGACTGGCGCGATACCGGCTTCGAACTCTGGACGGAAGTATTTGATGGCACTGCCCAACGGTTCCACGGCACCCGGTGCGTGAGCACAGAAGGTCTTGCCCGGGCCGAGGAAGTTGACCAGACCCAGCAGGGTCTCGATGTCGCCTGGCTGACCGCGGCCTTCTTCGATGGCCATCAAGAGCTTCACGCTCCATGGCAAACCATCACGGCACGGGGTGCAGAAACCGCACGACTCGCGAGCGAAGAACTGTTCCATGTTGCGCAGCAAGGAGACCATATTGACGCTGTCATCCACCGCCATGGCCAGGCCGGTACCCATACGGGTGCCCACTTTGGCGATGCCGCCGGCGTACATCTGTGCGTCGAGGTGCTCAGGCAGAAGGAAACCGGTACCGGCCCCGCCTGGCTGCCAGGCCTTCAGTTTGAAACCGTCGCGCATGCCGCCGGCGTAGTCTTCGAACAACTCGCGACCGGTGACGCCGAATGGCAGTTCCCACAGGCCCGGGTTTTTGACTTTGCCGGAGAAGCCCATGAGCTTGGTGCCCATGTCTTCGCTGCCTTCGCGGGCCAACGATTTGTACCAGTCAACGCCGTCGGCAATGATCGCCGGCACGTTGCACAGGGTTTCGACGTTGTTCACGCAAGTCGGCTTGCCCCACACGCCGACGGCGGCAGGGAAGGGCGGCTTGGAGCGCGGGTTGGCGCGGCGGCCTTCGAGGGAGTTGATCAGTGCGGTTTCTTCACCGCAGATGTAACGCCCGGCACCGGTGTGGACGAACAGCTCGAAATCGAAGCCGCTGCCCAGAATGTTTTTACCCAGCAAGCCCGCAGCCTTGGCTTCTTCCACTGCACGATTCAAGTGCTTGGCGGCGGTGGTGTATTCGCCACGCAGGAAGATGTAGCCACGGTAGGTTTTCAGTGCGCGAGCACTGATCAGCATGCCTTCGATCAGCAGATGGGGCAGTTGCTCCATCAGCATGCGGTCTTTCCAGGTGTTCGGCTCCATTTCATCCGCATTGCACAGCAGGTAGCGGATGTTGATGGATTCGTCTTTGGGCATCAGGCCCCACTTCACGCCCGTGGGGAAGCCTGCACCGCCGCGACCTTTCAAACCTGCGTCTTTCACGGTCTGGACGATGGCGTCCTGATCCATGTCAGCGAAGGCTTTGCGCGCAGCGGCGTAACCGTTCTTGGCCTGGTACTCGTCGAGCCACACGGCTTCGCCGTCGTCACGCAGACGCCAGGTCAGCGGGTGAGTCTCGGCCGAACGCTGAATGCGGTTGGCAGGACCGAAAGATGTCAGGGTCATACGTAGCCCTCGAGCAGTTTGGCGACGCCAGCAGGCTGCACATCACCAAAGGTGTCGTCGTCGATCATCAGCGCCGGTGCCTTGTCGCAGTTGCCGAGGCAGCAGACCGGCAGCAGGGTGAAACGACCGTCGGTGGTGGTCTGACCCAGGCCGATGCCCAGATTGTTCTGGATTTCGCTGACCACCGACTCGTGGCCACCGATGTAGCAGACCATGCTGTCGCAGACGCGAATGATGTGACGGCCAACCGGCTGACGGAAAATCTGGCTATAGAACGTCGCCACACCTTCAACGTCGCTGGCCGGGATGCCGAGGATCTCGCCGATCGCGTACAAGGCGCCATCCGGCACCCAGCCGCGTTCCTTCTGAACGATCTTCAAGGCTTCGATCGACGCCGCGCGCGGGTCTTCGTAGTGATGCAGCTCGTGCTCGATGGCCGAGCGCTCGGTTTCACTGAGGGTGAAACGGTCTGTCTGGATAAGCGTGCTGTTCATGCTTAGCGGTCCACGTCGGCCATAACGAAGTCGATACTACCCAGGTACGCAATCAAGTCCGCGACCATGCTGCCTTTGATCACCGAAGGGATCTGTTGCAGATGCGGGAAGCTCGGAGTGCGGATCCGGGTACGGTAGCTCATGGTGCCGCCGTCGCTCGTCAGGTAATAACTGTTGATGCCCTTGGTCGCTTCGATCATCTGGAAGGATTCGTTGGCCGGCATCACCGGACCCACGAAACTTGCAGGAAGTGCGTGATCAAGGTTTCGATGTGCTGCAGCGTGCGCTCTTTCGGCGGCGGCGTGGTCAGCGGGTGATCCGCCTTGTACGGGCCTTCCGGCATGTTGCGCATGCACTGGTCGATGATCTTGATGCTCTGGCGCATCTCTTCAACGCGCACCATGCAGCGGTCGTAGGCATCGCCATTGGCAGCCAGCGGCACTTCGAATTCGAAGTTCTCGTAGCCGGAGTATGGACGCGCTTTACGCAGGTCAAAGTCGCAACCGGTCGAACGCAGGCCGGCACCGGTGACGCCCCATTCCAGGGCTTCTTTGGTGTTGTAGGCAGCGACGCCGATGGTACGGCCCTTGAGGATGCTGTTCTGCAGGGCAGCCTTGGTGTACTCGTCGAGGCGTTTTGGCAGCCATTCAACGAAGTCTTTCACCAGTTTTTCCCAGCCGCGCGGCAGGTCGTGGGCAACGCCACCGATGCGGTACCAGGCCGGGTGCAGACGGAAACCGGTAATGGCTTCAATCACCGTGTACGCCTTCTGGCGGTCGGTGAAAGTGAAGAACACCGGAGTCATGGCGCCGACGTCCTGGATGTAAGTCCCGAGGAACAGCAGGTGGCTGGTGATCCGGAAGAACTCGGCCATCATGATGCGGATGACGTCAACCTTCTCAGGCACCTTGATGCCGGCCAGCTTCTCGACCGAGAGCACGTACGGCAGGTTGTTCATCACGCCGCCGAGGTAATCGATACGGTCGGTGTACGGGATGAAACTGTGCCACGACTGACGCTCGGCCATCTTCTCGGCACCACGGTGGTGGTAACCGACATCCGGTACGCAGTCGACGATTTCTTCACCGTCCAGTTGCAGAATGATGCGGAACGCACCGTGCGCCGAAGGGTGGTTCGGACCGAGGTTGAGGAACATGTAGTCCTCGTTCGTCCCGGAACGCTTCATGCCCCAGTCTTCAGGACGGAAACGCGCGGCTTCTTCCTCAAGCTGTTGCTTGGCGAGGTTGAGGCTGAACGGATCGAATTCGGTCGCACGCGCCGGGAAGTCCTTGCGCAGCGGGTGACCTTCCCAGGTCGGCGGCATCATGATGCGCGACAGGTGCGGGTGGCCTTTGAAGTCGATGCCGAACATGTCCCAGACTTCACGCTCGTACCAGTTGGCGTTCGGCCAGATACCGGTAACGGTCGGCAAGCTGAGGTCGCTCTCGGACAAGGCGACCTTGATCATCACGTCACTGTTACGCTCCAGCGACATGAGGTGATAGAACACGGTGAACTCAGCGTCGCTCGGCAGCCCTTGACGCTTGGTGCGCAGACGCTCGTCCACGCCGTGCAGGTCATAGAGCATGACGTACGGCTTGGGCAGGTTACGCAGGAAGGTCAGGACTTCGACGAGTTTGGCGCGCGCCACCCACAGCACCGGCATGCCGGTGCGGGTCGACTGAGCGGTGAACGCTTCGGCGCCAAAACGGTTGTTCAATTCAACGACCACATCCTGGTCGTCTGCCTTATAAGGCGGGATGTACAGAGCGCTGCCTGTAGTCATGGTTATTTTTTCGCTTTCGGTCAACGTAAAGAATGAAGCCAGCTTCTCGTTTCTTTGTCAGAACAGATCTGGATCAGACTTCGTCAGGGCTGCGCAGGTTGGTGACTGCGATTCGCTGTTCGCGGCGCTGTTCCTTCTGCGAAGGCATGTCGGCGCGATAAACGCCTTGATCGCCAACGACCCAGGAAAGCGGACGACGCTCCTTGCCGATCGATTCCTGCAACAGCATCAAGCCTTGCAGAAATGCTTCCGGACGAGGAGGGCAGCCAGGTACGTAGACGTCCACGGGCAGGAACTTGTCCACCCCTTGAACCACAGAGTAGATGTCGTACATGCCACCGGAGTTAGCGCACGAACCCATGGAGATCACCCACTTCGGCTCGAGCATTTGCTCGTAGAGACGCTGGATGATCGGCGCCATCTTGATGAAGCAGGTACCGGCGATAACCATGAAGTCGGCCTGACGCGGCGATGCCCGGATAACCTCGGCGCCAAAGCGCGCGATGTCGTGGGGCGCCGTGAAGGCGGTGGTCATTTCCACGTAGCAGCACGACAAGCCGAAGTTGTACGGCCACAGGGAGTTCTTACGTCCCCAGTTGACCGCGCCACTCAGCACGTCTTCCAGCTTGCCCATGAAAATGTTTTTGTGGACTTGATCTTCTAACGGATCGGAAACGGTTTCCCGTTCGCCAATCGGATATTGCTCGTTAGGAGCATCGGGGTCGATCCTGGTGAGATTGTATTGCATTGCCAAAGCCTCATTGTTTCAGCTTCGCCTGCCGCTTGCGACGAGCTTCCGGAGCCCAGTCAAGGGCGCCCACTCGGAACAGGTAGACAAGACCTGCCAACAGAATTGCTATGAAAACGAGAGCTTCGACGAATCCGGTCCAGCCGCTTTCGCGGACGGACACAGACCATGCAAAGAGAAAGAGGGCTTCGATATCGAAGATCACGAAGAGCATCGCGACCAGATAGAATTTGGCTGAGAGCCGCAAGCGGGCGCCACCGGTAGGTAGCATGCCCGACTCGAACGGTTCGTTTTTGCTGCGGCCCCAGGCTTTTGACCCAAGGAGGCTGGAGACACCGAGCATGAAGGCACACAGGCCGACGACACCCAGAAGGAAAATGGCAAAGCCCCAGTTGTGGGCCATGAGTCCTGTCGCTTCGGGCATGCTGGTAATCCTTAACAGAGAGCAAAGGTCTCTGAGCTTGATAAAGAAATAAGGCAGTGACGATATGTCGCAGCAATCAATCGCGCTGATTTTATGGCTAAACACCCGGCAAGTAAAATTCCTATAGCGAAATTATTTATTGGAATAAGGACATAGCGTACCTCCAGGCCCCGCCAGCCCATGCGTTGCGGGCATTAGCCGGTTTTGCGGGAAATATGTTTTGTTTGAAATGTAACGAACATAGTTGCTGCTAAATGATAATCAATATTGTTTGGCGCGGTTTTGTAACTGTTTAACGGGTGAGGTATTGGGAAGTTGTCTTACTTGCACGTTACTGCAAGTAGCGACGGCGCCCGTTTTACACGATTTTTCCTACGCCGCTACCGCTCTGGATCAATGTTTTGTCCGAGCACCGCAGATCCCTGTGAGAGCGAGCCTGCTCGCGAAAGCGTCAGATCAGCCAACACATCTATTGCCTGACACACCGCCTTCGCGAGCAAGCCCGCTCCCACACTGATTTGTGGCGTTGACACGAACCTTGTAGGAGTGAGCCTGCTCGCGATAGCGGTGTGTCTGTACCGAAGATGTTGGCTGACTTTAAGCCATCGCGAGCAGGCTCACTCCTACATCAATTTGTGGTGTGACTGGGATTTTGTGTACTACCGAGAACCCTGTGGGAGCGAGCTTGCTCGCGAAAGCGCCATATCAGCCAACACATCTATTGCCTGACACACCGCCTTCGCGAGCAAGCCCGCTCCCACACTGATTTGTGGCGTGGACACGAACCTTGTAGGAGTGAGCCTGCTCGCGATAGCGGTGTGTCTGTACCGAAGATGTTGGCTGACTTTAAGCCATCGCGAGCAGGCTCACTCCTACATCAATTTGTGGTGTGACTGGGATTTTGTGTACTACCGAGAACCCTGTGGGAGCGAGCTTGCTCGTGAAAGCGCCAGATCACCCAACACATTTATTGCCTGACACACCGCCTTCGCGAGCAAGCTCAGTTCCTACAATGATTCGTGGTGTCCCCGAGGTTTTGTGTACTACCGAGAACCCCTGTGGGAGCGGGCTTGCTCGCGAAAGCGCCAGATCACCCAACACATCTATTGCCTGACACACCGCCTTCGCGAGCAAGCCCGCTCCCACACTGATTTGTGGCGTGGACACGAACCTTGTAGGAGTGAGCCTGCTCGCGATAGCGGTGTGTCTGTACCGAAGATGTTGGCTGACTTTAAGCCATCGCGAGCAGGCTCACTCCTACAATGATTTGTGGTGCGCCCGAGGTTTTGTGTACTACCGAGAACCCCTGTGGGAGCGAGCTTGCTCGCGAAAGCGCCAGATCACCCAACACATCTATTGCCTGACACACCGCCTTCGCGAGCAAGCCCGCTCCCACACTGATTTGTGGCGTGGACACGAACCTTGTAGGAGTGAGCCTGCTCGCGATAGCGGTGTGTCTGTGCCGAAGACGTTGGCTGATTTTAAGCCATCGCGAGCAGGCTCACTCCTACATTGATTTGTGGTGCGCCCGAGGTTTTGTGTACTACCGAGAACCCCTGTGGGAGCGGGCTTGCTCGCGAAAGCGCCAGATCAGTCGACACATCTATTGCCTGACACACCGCCTTCGCGAGCAAGCCCGCTCCCACACTGATTTGTGGCGTTGACACGAACCTTGTAGGAGTGAGCCTGCTCGCGATAGCGGTGTGTCTGTACCGAAGATGTTGGCTGACTTTAAGCCATCGCGAGCAGGCTCACTCCTTCAATGATTCGTGGTGTGCCTGGGGTTTTGTGTACTACCGAGAACCCCTGTGGGAGCGAGCTTGCTCGCGAAAGCGCCAGATCACCCAACACATTTATTGCCTGACACACCGCCTTCGCGAGCAAGCCCGCTCCCACACTGATTTGTGGCGTTGACACGAACCTTGTAGGAGTGAGCCTGCTCGCGATAGCGGTGTGTCTGTACCGAAGATGTTGGCTGACTTTAAGCCATCGCGAGCAGGCTCACTCCTACAATGATTTGTGGTGCGCCCGAGGTTTTGTGTACTACCGAGAACCCCTGTGGGAGCGAGCTTGCTCGCGAAAGCGCCAGATCAGTCGAAACATCTATTGCCTGACACACCGCCTTCGCGAGCAAGCTCAGTTCCTACAATGATTCGTGGTGTCCCCGAGGTTTTGTGTACTACCGAGAACCCCTGTGGGAGCGAGCCTGCTCGCGAAAGCGCCAGATCAATCACCACCAGCCCCGACGCCTTGCACGCCAGGCCAGTCCCCTCCAATCCTCTCAGCCAAACCGCCCAGCCAGCTTCGAAGCCGCGACCTCAAAAGCAGCCTTCATTTCCTCAACCACCTCATCATCATGCGCAAACGACAGATAAACCCGCCCATAAGGCGAAGGCATCACCAACACCCCAGCCTCGCGCAACGCCAAATGCAGCGCCTTACTAAACTCCGCATCGCCACATTCCAGCGCCTCGGCATAATTCGTCGGGGGCTGCGCCGAAGGCCAGATCCCGAACACATTGCCGTAGCCGCTGGTGCTCACCGTCATCCCGTGCGCCTTGAACGAGGCCTCCACCGAAACGCGCAGCGCCTCACCCCGCGCAATCAAACGCTGATAATCCGCGTCATCCAGTTGCGCCAAGGTGCTGATCACCGCCGCGCACGCCATCGGGTTGCCGCTGAACGTACCGCCACGCAACACGCGACCTTCCTCAAAACCCGCCAAAATATGCGGCTTGCCGACAATCGCCGACACCGGCACACCATTACCAATCGCCTTGCCAACACTGGCGATGTCCGGATCCAGCCCTGCCTGCAAACCCGCGAGCCCGGCGAACAAACGAAACCCCATCAACACTTCATCACAGATCACCAGCGCCCCATGCCGATGCGCGACTTCCTGCACATGCAGCAAATACCCCGGCGCTGGCATGATGCATCCCGCATTAGCGAGCATCGGCTCAAGAATCACCGCCGCAATGTCGGAATCCTCAGCAAACAGTCGCTCGACATCAGCAAAGTCATTGAAGCGCAGCAACGTAGTGCGCGGCGTAGAAGGTCGCTGACCGTCAGCAAAATTCGCCTCATTGGACGACACATTGCCAAAGCTGACGTCATCAAACCAGCCATCGAACCCCGCGGCCATTTTCGCGATACGCCCGCGCCCGGTATACGCGCGAGCCGCGCGGCAGGCGAGGTGCACCGCTTCACTGCCGGAGTTGGTGAAAATCACCTTGCTCAGCGCACCGGTATGCGCCGCCAGTGCCGAGGCCGCCGCGTGTTCACGGACATGCGCCCACGATGGCGCGGCAGAATCGGCCAACGCCGCCGCCACCTGTTCGTTGACGCGATTATTGGCGTGCCCCAACAGCACCGCGCCAAAGCCAAGCGCCGTGTCGATGTAGCGACGACCTTGATCGTCATACACATAGGCATCCTTGCCGTTGCGGATAAACAGGGTTTCGCCATTGAGTTTCGGAAGGATGCGCGCGGCGCTGGAGACATCGCCAATCAGGTTACGCATAGAAGCCTCTGTGCTTATTAATAGGTGAGCGTTCAGCCGCGCTCGGTGTTCCACGGACTCTGCGCGAGTTTCTGTTCAAGAAAGTCGCGGAACACGCGGATCCTGGGGCTGAGGTGCTTGCGATTGGTGTAGATCATGTAAATCGGTTCGAAGCTGTCCGGGCTGTAGCTCTGTAGCAGCGGGATCAAGCGGCCCTCGCGGATGTCGTGGCCGATATGAAACTCGGCCAAGCGCACAATGCCCGCGCCGCTGAGGGCCAGATCGCGCAGCAGATCACCCTGAGCGAAAGTCGCTTTGGGAATCACCGGGATGCTGGTCGGGTTGCCATCGATGAGGAAATCCCAGTCGTTCCACACGCTGTTGAAGCCGAAGCTGAAACAGGTGTGATCAAGCAACTGCTGCGGATGTTCGGGCGTTCCGTGGCGGGCGAGGTAGTCCGGGGAGGCGCAGATAATCCAGCGACTCTGGCCAATCTTGCGGGCGATGCGCGTGGAGTCCGGCAGCACGCCGCTGTGAATCGCTAGATCCAGCCCTTGATCGAACTGATCGGAAAATTGCGCGCCGATCTGGATATCAATCGTCAACCCGGGGTAGGCCGCCAAAAACTCCGGCAGCCACGGAATGATCTGGTGTTTGGCAAACGTCGACATCGTGTGAATCCGCAGCATGCCACTGACCCGCGTCGGAAACGCTTCGGCCAGCGAGTCGGCTTCGGCCATCGCGTTGATCACCGCGCGGGCGCTGACCAGATAGGCCGCGCCTTCTTCGGTCAGCGACAAACTGCGCGTGCCGCGTTGAAACAGGCGCACCTGCAAACGATCCTCCAGACGCGAAATCAGCTTGCTGATGGCCGACGGCGTCAGACCGTGGGCGCGAGAGGCCGCTGAAAAGTTACCGTGCTCCGTGGCCCAAAGAAACGCCAGCAGCTGCGAGTAGTTATCCAAGACTTGCCTCCCGTGTCGATCCGACGCCTGCCACGGCGTCGATCAGCGAATGAACTGTTCGATGTAATCGTCTGGCAGCCCGAGCTTTTTGTAATGCGCGCGAGCGGTTTCCAGTTTGGTGAAAACGTCTTCGTAACCGACCGCTACACCTTGTGGGTCAACGTAGGTGTAACCGCCCTGCACGTGGAACCAGGTGATCATCTCTTCGACATCTTCCGGCACGAACAGGGTGTGAGTCTCGCCCGGCGGCTCGAAGGCAAACGAACCTTCCTCGGCGACCCAGTCATGCTCCAGATAGTACCAGCGACCTTTAAGCACCATCGCGTGCACGCCGCCGGTATGACGATGACGCGAGAGCACGCCGCTTTTGCGCACGCGCAGCAAGTTGATGTAGTAGCCACCGGACACGCTGAGCAACACCGGTTTGAACGACACCGAATCGGTCACCGGCACCCACAGTTGATCGTCTTCCAGCCACTGGCCGAGGACGCCGGGGTGCACCATGTCGGGCGCCATGTACGGCACTTGCGGCAGTTGATACGGGATGGCCAGTTCGTCAGGTTTAGGCGCAATACTCATGAGGCGTTCCTTGTAAGTTTTGATAACCCCCGGCCGGTTGTTGGCCGGGGTTTCAAGCAGAGTAGGGTGGCGATCAGCTGTGAAAAAGCAGGTCGCCGGCACACTCGCTGTGACGCTCAGTCACAGCGGCGGGCGGTGTTCAGGCCAATACTTGCGGGGTGGCGGTTTCAACTGGCGCCATGGCGCTGCGTCGTGCCGACAATTCGGGCTGCGACTTCTGCAAATACGCGCCGATGATCACCAGCACCGCAGTCAGGCCAAGGGTCGAGAGCAGTTCCGCACGCTGACCGGGGAAAGCCGCCATGATCGCGAACACGCCGAGGATGAACACGATTGTGAGGATTGTCAGATACGGAAACATCCACATGCGCACTTCGAGTTTTCTGCCCTGCGCGACCAGTTTGCGGCGCATGCACAATTGCGTGACGGCGATCACCAGGTACATCAGCAAGGCCAATGCGCCGCTGGTGGCCAGCAGAAACTGGAACACTTGCTTGGGTAGCAGATAGTTGGCGGTCAGCGCCGTCAGCGCAGCAACCGATGTAAGCGCGACGGCCAACAGCGGCACGCCGTGACGGGTGGTGTGCGACACCGCGTTCGGCGCATCACCGCGACGTGCCAGCGAGTAGGCCATGCGCGAAGCGGTGTAGATCGCTGAATTGAGGCAACTGGTGACCGCCACCAGCACAACAATGCCCATGATCTGCGGCGCCCACGGAATGTTCATCGCGCTCAGCACAGCCTGGTAAGAACCCTGCGCCAGATCCGGCGCGTTCCACGGAATCAGGCACACCACCACAAACATCGAGCCGAGATAGAACAAGCCCAGACGCCAGACCACGGCACGAATGGCTTTCTTGATATTGGCTTTGGGATCCTTGGATTCAGCGGCGGCAATGGTCACCACTTCGCTGCCCTGGAAACTGAACATCGCTGTCAGCAGGCCGGCGACAATCGCCACATTACCGTTGGGAGCAAAACCGCCGTTGGCGTAGAGATTGGAAATCCCGCTGGTCGAGGAACCCGGCAAAATCCCGAAAATCGCCAGCACACCGAGAATGATGAAACCGACGATCGACACGACCTTAAACAGCGACAACCAATATTCCAGCGTACCGAACGAACCGACGCTGAGGCTGTTGCACAGGATCAATGCGAACGTGACGCCGAACGCCGCCACCCAATGCGAAATCCCCAGCCAGTCGCCCAGAATATTGCCGGCAACAATTGCTTCAATGGCAATCACCAACACGTAAAACCACCAGTACAACCAACCGATGGAAAACCCGGCCCAGCGACCAATCGCCTGATCGGCATAGGAAGAAAACGACCCGGTGTCCGGCCGCGCAGTCGCCATCTCGCCGAGCATCTGCATGACCAGCACCACAATGATCGCGGCGCAGACATACGACACCAGCACCGCAGGGCCAGCGGTGGCAATGGCATTACTCGAACCCACAAACAGACCGGCGCCAATCACGCCGCCGATCGAAATCATCGTGACCTGCCGTCCTTTCAAGCCATTCCCTAGCTCGTTGTTAGCCTTGTCTTTGTCATCACGCATCGGCTCGTACCTCGAATGAACGTCTTTATTATTGTCTGAAACGCCGCAACGACACGGCGATGGGCCGTACCCTAAGCGGATAGAGGGGAGGGTATTAGCCCTAAATGGTTCAAAGAGGGTGTGAACTGTCGTCACAGATGGGGAAGGTTTGGTGGGGGAGTGTCAAGGACGGGGGATGGCGGGCGGATGCTCTGCCGAATCCATAATCGACTGGATTTTTCAGGTCGAGGTATAGCGGCAGACACCTCGGTCGGCTCCCTCTCCCGGAGGGAGAGGGGACTGAGTGGGAGATGCTCACGAGATACGCCGACTTGAACGTGCTGCTTTGAATCCATAATCGACTGGATTTTTCAGGTCGATGTATAACGCCAGATACCTCGGTCGGCTCCCTCTACCTACGGGAGAGGGCTGGGGTGAGGGGAAAGGACGTTGATCCATTACAGACGTTTACTGAAGATTGCGCGGATGCTGTTGAGCAGATCTGCCTGCGCGATCAGCGATCAGCGGTCAGCTTGAAAAGCCCCTCACCCTAGCCCTCTCCCAGAGGGAGAGGGGACTGAATGGGGGATGCTGGAGGGATACGCCGACTTGAACGTGCCGCTTTGAATCCATAATCGACTGGATTTTTCAGGTCGATGTATAACGCCCAGACAACTCGGTCAGTCCCCAATAACTCTGGGAGAGGTTGGGGTGAGGGCAGCGGTTCAGGCACTCGGCACAACATTATCCAGCGCCTTGTTCACCGCCAATTCCCCCAGCATCACCACCTGCGCAATCCCCAGCAACGTATTGCGATTCGGCCCTTCCAGCATCCCGGCAAAATCACCCAGCATCACCGTGGCCGAGGCCAGTGATTCGCAAGCATTGGCCAGCAAAGTTTCGGTGTCAGATTGCGGATTAACCATAAACAGCGTGCTGGGGCTGTACGGCGTGGCCATGATTTTCTCAGGCGCAAGATAATGATCGAGCGCGCGCTCAGCCGCTGCATGAAGCTTTTTCGAATTGAGTGATTCATAGGGTGACGCCGGGTCTGTGACCGGCGGATTGTTTGTGGTTTCGGACATCAACTGAAACTCCGATGGATAAATGACACCCTGTAGGAGCTGCCGAAGGCTGCGATCTTTTGATCTTGGTTTTACAAAAGCAGATCAAAAGATCGCAGCCTTCGGCAGCTCCTACAGGGGATTGTGGGGAGTTTGTTAGTGCGGCAGGCGTCGGCCGTCCAGGACTCGATTGACCATGAGTTCACTCAGCATGATTACCTGATGCAGCATCAACAGGGATCGGCGTTGTGAGTTGTCGACGGCTTCGCCAATTTCACGCGCCATGTCGTTGGCGGCGGCCAATGATTCGCAGGCTTCGACGAGTAATGTTTCTTCGTCTACGGCGGGGTCGATCAGGAAGATCTTGCTGGTCTTGCGGGAAGGGGTGGAGAGTTTCAGTGAATCGGGGTTGAGGTAGAAATTGATGGCCCGGTCTGTCGCCTCTTTTATCTTTTGAGGTTCGAGCGACGGGTCAAACGGGATCGGATCGGTTTCCGGTGGGTTGGGCGTGACTTTGAACATAGATGGAACTCCACTCAGCAAAATGAAGAGCCATCACTCTCGCTACCAAACGAGGGTGGCGGCCAGGCGCGGGTTGGTAGACCGGTCTAAGCGGAGTAAAACCCCGGCGCTCCCGAAGAAGCCCCACGCATGGCCGCCATAAAAGCCGAGTCCCCAAAAAAGGGACTGCAACAGGCGTCAACACACGCTTAGAAACGGGCTACCAAACCCGATCACTGTTTTTCAGTGACAGAGCAACGATATAACCCGACCCATAGCAGCGTATGCCGGCGGATTCTGAGGTGCGCGTAGGTAACGGCGCAAGGCGTTGTAGCCTTTATGGCGTAACGGTTTGTGTAATTTAAACGCGCATGCGGATTTGTGTTTAATCACCTCAGCAGACCGCCAAATCCCAGACAAAAAAACGCCCCGAACCAGTCGGGGCGTCAGTTTTGCGGCTCTGCGGTTAGCTTTCTATCCGATCCGCAGGGGCCGTTTGCTCAGGCGAAGCAGAATTAGTGGAACTGTTCTTCTTCAGTCGAACCGGTCAGTGCGGTTACCGAAGACGAGCCACCTTGAATCACGGTGGTCATGTCGTCGAAGTAGCCGGTGCCCACTTCCTGCTGGTGAGCCACGAAGGTGTAACCCTTGGCGGCGTCAGCGAATTCCTGCTCTTGCAGTTTCACGTAAGCAGTCATGTCGTTACGGGCGTAGTCGTGCGCCAGGTTGAACATGCTGTGCCACATGTTGTGAATGCCGGCCAGGGTGATGAACTGGTGCTTGTAACCCATGGCGGACAGTTCGCGCTGGAACTTGGCGATGGTCGCGTCGTCCAGGTTTTTCTTCCAGTTGAAGGAAGGCGAGCAGTTGTACGACAGCAGTTGGTCCGGGTATTCCTTTTTGATCGCTTCGGCGAAGCGACGAGCCTCGTCCAGATCCGGCTTGGCGGTTTCGCACCAGATCAGGTCGGCGTATGGCGCGTAAGCCAGACCGCGAGCGATGGCTTGATCCAGACCGGCACGTACCTTGTAGAAACCTTCCTGAGTGCGCTCGCCAGTCACGAACGGCTGGTCGTACGGGTCGCAATCGGAGGTCAGCAGGTCAGCGGCGTTCGCGTCGGTACGGGCCAGAATGATGGTCGGGGTACCGGCAACGTCAGCAGCCAGACGTGCAGCGGTCAGCTTCTGTACGGCTTCCTGAGTTGGAACCAGTACTTTACCGCCCATGTGACCGCATTTTTTCACGGAAGCCAGTTGGTCTTCGAAGTGAACGCCGGCGGCGCCTGCTTCGATCATGCTTTTCATCAGCTCGTAAGCGTTCAGCACGCCACCGAAACCGGCTTCAGCGTCAGCCACGATTGGTGCGAAGTAGTCGATGTAGCCTTCGTCGCCCGGGCCTTTGCCGGCTTTCCACTGGATCTGGTCAGCACGACGGAACGAGTTGTTGATGCGCTTGACCACGGTTGGAACCGAATCCACTGGGTACAGCGACTGATCCGGGTACATCGATTCGGCGGAGTTGTTGTCCGCAGCTACTTGCCAGCCCGACAGGTAGATCGCCTGGATACCGGCTTTGACTTGTTGCACAGCCTGGCCGCCGGTCAGGGCGCCCATGCAGTTGACGAAATCTTTCTCAGGACGGAAGGACGGCTTGGCGCCCTGGGTGACCAGGTTCCACAGCTTCTCGGCGCCCAGTTTTGCAAAAGTGTGCTCAGGTTGAACCGAGCCACGCAGGCGGACGACGTCAGCAGCGGAGTAAGCGCGTGTCACGCCTTTCCAGCGCGGGTTTTCAGCCCAGTCTTTTTCGAGGGCTGCAATTTGCTGTTCGCGTGTCAGTGCCATGGAGATAAACCTCGTCGCGTCTTTTATGAAAAGTTGTTCTGCGGTGGAAAATTCCTGCGCTCGCTGACCAGAAGCTTAGGGGGTCAAGTCGGATTCGGCGGGGTAGGCGACGGGATGAACGATGGGCTCGAGGGGAAGTGAGCAGGTAGTGGCGGACTGCGGGCGCATTCGGGCGTCGTGGGCCTCTATACGGTCTACAGCGTGGAGCCGGGTTACCTAATTACGCTTCCGTCCCTCGGGACAACTTCGTTCCAGTCGGCAACCTCGTCAAACACACCTTGTGGGCGGTACAGACACGAAGCGGTTCGCGGGGTAGGTGCGAACATCGCTTCGAAGGCCCTTGCCAGGGCCTCTGATTAGCGGGAGCGAGGCCATCATGCCTTTGCTTTTTTGCCTCGTCAAACGTTTTGTAGTGCTTTTTTTCAAGCACTACATCTTTCGTCTAATACGACTAATCAGTCAGTTTTTGGTGAGTTAGTCCAAGGTGTCGACTTTCACCCGCAAGGTCATGTCATCCCGGCCTTGAGTAGAGTAGCTGCGGGTCAGGCCCTGTTTGTCAGCCTGAGTCTGGCTGTTGACGCCGGCGAGGGTGATCCACTCACCGAGGCGGCCGGTGACGGTTGTGTCAGTGCTTTGCACGTTCACTACATCGGGACGTTCCTGGCTCATGCGGTCACGGTTGGTACTGATCGCCAGGTGAACGGTGTCGCCGGTGACGCTGGCGGTAACGTAGAACCCTTGAGTGACGTTGCGATACTGGGTCTGGCTGTTGTAATCGCCGTAGGAATTACTCTGGCTGCTGGTGATCGGCACGCTTTGGCCTACTTGAATCAGCGCCGGTGCGCCTTCACTGGCCTGTACTTGCTGGATGCCGCCGTTACGGCTGGTGGTGCTGCGGCTGATGATGCGGGTCTGGTTCGGCGGGGCGCCGTTGACTGAATAGCCTTCGTCGCCACGGCCATTGTTTTCGTTGGTGTCGACGGTGATCAGCAGGCGTTTGGGCGCGGTGTCGAGTTGTGACAGCAGATCCTTGAGTTCCTGAATCTTGCCCGGCTCGGCCTTGACGATGAGCTGGTTGCCGTAGGCGCTGACCTGGCCGTCCTGACCGATGAAGTCCTGCGCCACCGGCAGCATGTCGGCGCTGGTGTGGTACTTGAGGGGGACGATTTCTGTGGCTGCCATCACCGAAAAACTGCAACCGAGCAGCAGGGTGGTGAGCAGGGTGCGTAGGGACATGTCCGTTATCTCCGCTGAATAAATTTCTGTAGGAGCTGCCGAAGGCTGCGATCTTTGGATCTGGCACTTGCTCCTCAGCCCAAGATATCAAAACGACGCCGCGTTTATTGTGCTGAAGCTTAAAAGATCGCAGCCTTCGGCAGCTCCTACAGGGTTTTCGGCCTGAGATGGGGCAAGTTGAATCCTGGACAGCAAAACGCCCCGGCATCACTGGCTACCAAGGCGCTTTGAGAGCTGCTTGTGTGGCTCACAACAGGGGGGGCACAGGTCTGTGGTGTTTAGCGAGGGCCTTTGTGGCGAGGGGATTTATCCCCGATGGGCTGCGAAGCAGCCCCAAATCCTGAAAACGCGGTGCGTCAGGTAGACCGAGTTTGTCGGGTTGGCGACTGCTGCGCAGCCGAACGGGGATAAATCCCCTCACCACAGGGTTTTGCATGTTCATTATTGAATTTTGTGCGGTGCTGGAGGGCCTCTTCGCGAGCAAGCCCGCTCCCACATTGGATCTCTGGTGGGCACAAATTTTGCGCCAAATAGAGATCCCCTGTGGGAGCGGGCTTGCTCGCGAAGGCCGCGCCGCGGTCTCAGGCCGATGAATCCAGGACAGCAAAACGCCTCGGCATCCGAAAATGGCGGGGCGTTTTGTGGTGCTCTTGCGGGCCTTTGTGGCGAGGGGATTTATCCCCGATGGGCTGCGAAGCAGCCCCAAATCCTGAAAACGCGGTGCGTCAGGTAAACCGAGTTTGTCGGGTTGGCGACTGCTGTGCAGCCGATCGGGGATAAATCCCCTCACCACAGGGTTTTGCATGTTCAGTATTGAATTTTGTGCTGAGCTGGAGGGCCTTTTCGCGAGCAAGCCCGCTCCCACATTGGATCTCTGGTGGGCACAAATTTTGCGCCAAATAGAGATCCCCTGTGGGAGCGGGCTTGCTCGCGAAGGCCGCGCCGCGGTCTTAAGCCGAATGGCGAACCATGTCGACGTGCGGAATCCCGGCTTCGAGGAATTCCTCGCTGACCAGGCTGAAGCCCAGGCGCTCATAGAACGCCGTGGCTTGCACTTGCGCGCTGAGCATTTGCTCTTTCAAACCGCGTGCTTCCGCTTCGGCGATGACCGCTTGCATCAGCGCATCACCGACCTTCATCCCGCGCCAGTCTTTCAGCACCGACACGCGGCCGATGTGGCCGTCAGGCAACAGGCGCGCAGTGCCGATCGGGAAGTCGCCTTCAAACGCCAGGAAATGCACGGCGCTGGCGTCGTCCGCGTCCCATTCCAACTCAGGTGGCACCGATTGCTCGGCAATGAACACCGTTTCACGAATGCGCCGGATCTCGGCGATGTCCTTCTGCCAGTCTGCGACACGAACGCGAATCTTATTCATCAGCGAACCCCAAGCTGCCTTGCTTGACCAGTTCGCAGAGCAGGCCGGCACCGTCTTCGTCGTTCAGCCACTCGCCGAGGTTGTCGGCGTGCAGGGCGTCGGCGGCGCAGATCAGTTTCAGCAGCTCGCGCAGTTTGCCCGGCAGGTAGCGGCTCTGGCCGCTGGCGAACAGCAACAGGTCGTCATCGACTTCCGACCACGCCAAACGCGCGCTCGGATTGCGGATCAGCACGGCGCCGTCTTGCAGAGCGTTAAGGAATTCTTCTTCCTCGACGTCGTCAGGGCCGCTGACCAGTTCCGGGTAGCGCGGCTCGGTCATGTACTGGCCGAACCAGGTCAGCAGCAGACGCTCGTCGCTCATGTGCTCGGCGAGCAGGGCTTTGAGGCGATCCAGCGCATCGTGTTGAATCTGATGCGGGTCAGCGGCTGGTTGCGCGTCGGCGTCGGTGTAGCGCTCTTCGTCAGTCAGGAACTGGCTGAGGAAGTCGGTGAAGTGGGTCAGCACCTCAGAGGCGCTCGGCGCGCGGAAACCGACCGAGTAGGTCATGCAGTTGTCGACCGCGACACCGCAGTGAGCCAGACGTGGCGGCAGGTAGAGCATGTCGCCCGGTTCCAGCGTCCACTCTTCGGTCTCGTGGAATTCAGCGAGGATGCGCAGATCCGCGTGTTGCAGCAGCGGGCTTTCGGAATCGCACATCTGGCCAATTTTCCAGTTGCGCTTGCCGTGACCTTGCAGCAAGAACACGTCGTAGTTGTCGAAGTGCGGGCCGACGCTGCCACCCGGGGCGGCGAAGCTGATCATCACGTCGTCGACGCGCCAGCTCGGCAGGAAGCGGAAGTTTTCCAGCAGCTCGCTGACCTCCGGCACGAACTGATCGACGGCCTGAACCAGCAGCGTCCACTCTTTTTCCGGCAATTTGCTGAATTCGTCTTCAGCGAACGGGCCGCGACGCAATTCCCATGGGCGCTCGCCGTGCTCGATCACCAGACGCGATTCGACTTCTTCTTCCAGGGCCAGACCCGCCAGCTCGTCGGCGTCGATCGGGCTTTCGAAGTCAGGGATTGCCTGGCGGATCAGCAGCGGTTTTTTCTGCCAGTAGTCGCGCAGGAATTCGCGTGCGGTGATGCCACCCAGAAGTTGCAGAGGAATATCAGGATTCATGTGTAACCTATTGAAAAAAAGCACTTTTCAGACGGGAATAAAAACGCCCGGCGCGGCCGGGCGTCTCAAACGGGGCAAACGGTCGATCAGATGCGTTTGGCTTGCGCTACAGCGTTGCCGATGTAGTTGGCCGGGGTCAGTTGCTTGAGCTCGGCTTTCGCTTCGGCTGGCATGTCCAGACCATCGATGAAAGTCTGCAGCGCTTCAGGGCTGATGCCCTTGCCGCGGGTCAGTTCTTTCAGCTTCTCGTACGGGTTTTCGATGTTGTAGCGGCGCATCACGGTCTGGATCGGCTCAGCCAACACTTCCCAGCAAGCGTCGAGGTCAGCGGCAATCTTCTGAGCGTTCAGCTCGAGTTTGCTGATGCCTTTGAGGCTGGCTTCGTACGCGATCACGCTGTGGGCGAAGCCGACACCGAGGTTACGCAGTACGGTGGAGTCGGTCAGGTCGCGCTGCCAGCGGGAGATTGGCAGTTTGCTCGCCAGGTGCTGGAACAGCGCGTTGGCGATGCCCAGGTTGCCTTCGGAGTTTTCGAAGTCGATCGGGTTGACCTTGTGCGGCATGGTCGACGAACCGATTTCGCCTGCGATGGTGCGCTGCTTGAAATAACCCAGGGAGATGTAGCCCCAGATGTCACGGTCGAAGTCGATCAGGATGGTGTTGAAGCGCGCGATCGCGTCAAACAGCTCGGCGATGTAGTCGTGCGGTTCGATCTGCGTGGTGTACGGGTTGAAACCCAGGCCCAGCTCGTCTTCGATGAAGGCGCGGGCATTGGCTTCCCAGTCGATCTGCGGGTAGGCCGACAGGTGCGCGTTGTAGTTGCCGACAGCGCCGTTGATCTTGCCCAGCAGCGGTACGGCAGCGACTTGAGCAATCTGACGCTCGAGACGGTAAACCACGTTCGCCAGCTCTTTACCCAGAGTGGTCGGCGAGGCCGGTTGACCGTGGGTGCGCGACAGCATCGGCACGTCAGCGAAACGGATGGCCAGTTCGCGGATGGCTTCGGCGGTCTGGCGCATCAGCGGCAGCATCACGTCATCACGGCCTTCGCGCAGCATCAGGGCGTGGGACAGGTTGTTGATGTCTTCGCTGGTGCAGGCAAAGTGGATGAACTCGCTGACCTGGGCCAGCTCCGGCAGCTTGGCCGCTTGCTCTTTGAGCAGGTATTCGATCGCTTTGACGTCGTGGTTGGTGGTGCGCTCGATCTCTTTGACGCGCTCGGCGTGCTCCAGCGAGAAGTTTTCAGCCAGTTCATTGAGAACGGCGTTGGCCTCGGCGGAGAAGGCTGGCACTTCTGGGATAGCAGCGTGGGCGGCCAGGCGCTGGAGCCAGCGCACTTCAACCAGAACTCGGGCACGGATCAAACCGTACTCGCTGAAAATCGGGCGCAGGGCCTGGGTTTTGCCGGCGTAGCGGCCGTCAACAGGGGAAACCGCAGTGAGCGAAGAAAGCTGCATGGGGTGTTCTCGGACAGTCGGGCAACGAAATGGGGCGCGTATCATACATGAAAAAATCCGCCTGCTCGTTGCCAACTGACCGGCGTATTACGCGTTACAGACTACAAAGCTTTTATTGCAGGGCGAATTACTCGCTGCGCATCAACGGATACAGCTCTTTGAGCAGCTTGCGCCGGCTGATCACCAACTGCCAGCGATGGCCGCCGAGCTGTCGCCACAGGCGTGCCGAACGGATACCGGCGAGCAGCAGGGCGCGAATCTTCGAGGCGTTGCTCGGTTGTTGCAGGTTGCGCATGTCGCCGTGCACCTGAATCCGTTGGCGCAAGGTACTCAGGGTGTCCTGATACAGCGCGCCGCAAGCGGCAATCACGTTTTCATGGGCAGGGCCGAAGTGTTCGACCTGCGACTGAATCTGCGGCAGACGTTTGCCGATCACATCGAGCATGTCGCCACGTTTCGCCAGTTGGCGTTCCAGGCCGAGCATCGACAGGGCATAACGCAATGGCTCGCGCTGCAAAGTGCTCGGGTCGCGTTCGAGGGCGCCGATCAGCGCGCGGTAGCCTTCGCGCAGATTGAGGTCATCGCCGCCGTACACGTCCAGCGTGTCTTTCGGGTCGCGCACCAACAGGCTGCCGAGCATGCACGTCAGGCCGGCTTCGCTGGTCTGGCCGCTTTTGGCGATCCGGTCGACCAGCACGGCGGCGAGAAACACGCCGCCCAGCGCCGTCAGTTGCTCCTGAGTCGGGCTCATGCCTGGCCGCTCCACGGCTCGGCCACTTCGATCACGCCGCCGCCGAGGCAGATTTCACCGTCATAGAACACCACGGACTGGCCCGGCGTCACCGCGCGTTGCGGCTCGTCGAACACGGCGCGGTAGCCATTGGCGGTTTTTTCCAGGGTGCAGGCTTGATCGCTCTGGCGATAGCGAACCTTGGCGGTCAGGCGCAGCGGCTGGCTCAGGTCGATCGGGTTGACCCAATATATTTCCGAAGCGAGCAGGGCGCCGGAGAACAGCCACGGATGGTTGTTGCCCTGGCCGACGATCAACTCGTTGGTGTCGAGATCCTTGCGCAGCACGTACCACGGCTCGTCGCCGGCGTCTTTCAACCCGCCGATGCCGAGGCCCTGACGCTGACCGATGGTGTGGTACATCAAGCCGTGGTGACGGCCGATGACTTCGCCTTCGGTGGTTTTGATCTCGCCCGGTTGCGCTGGCAGGTATTGCTTGAGGAAGTCGCTGAAGCGACGCTCGCCGATGAAGCAGATCCCGGTGGAATCCTTCTTCTTGGCGGTCGCCAGCTCGTATTTCTCGGCAATTGCACGGACTTCCGGCTTTTCCAGTTCGCCGACCGGGAACAGGGTCTTGGCGATCTGTTCGCCGCCAACGGCGTGCAGGAAGTAGCTCTGATCCTTGTTCGGATCGAGGCCTTTGAGCAGTTCGGTGCGGCCATCGATGTCGCGGCGGCGCACGTAGTGGCCGGTGGCAATCAGGTCGGCGCCGAGCATCATGGCGTAATCGAGGAACGCCTTGAACTTGATCTCGCGGTTACAGAGGATGTCCGGGTTCGGCGTGCGACCGGCCTTGTATTCGGCCAGGAAGTGCTCGAACACGTTGTCCCAGTACTCGGCAGCGAAGTTGGCGGTGTGCAGTTTGATACCGATTTTGTCGCAGACAGCCTGGGCATCCGCCAGGTCGTCCATGGCGGTGCAGTATTCCGTTCCGTCGTCTTCTTCCCAGTTCTTCATGAACAGGCCTTCCACTTCATAGCCCTGCTCGATCAGCAGGAGAGCGGAAACGGAAGAGTCCACGCCGCCGGACATGCCGACAATGACGCGCTTCTTGGATGTGTCAGAAGGGGCTGGATCACGCATAGGGATTCAATGAGTGTCTTGAAAAAGGACGCGATTCTAGCAGGCTCGCGGCCTCAAGGCTAAAGAGAAGGGCGGATCAGTTCGAGGCTGAAGTGATGCCCGGCCAGATAATCGTCGATGCAACGGATGATCAGCTCACTGCGCCAGTTGTCGCGCTGGGCGATTAATTCGTCGCGGGTCAGCCACTTGGCGCCGACGATGCCGTCGTCCAATTGGTAATCCGGGTGGTGTTTAACGGCTTTGGCGCTGAAGCACACGCGCTGGTAGGTCACGCCGTTGCTCGGGGCGGTGTAGAGGTAAATGCCGATGACGCCTGTGGGCTCGACGTCCCAGCCGGTTTCTTCAAGGGTTTCGCGGATGGCGGCGTCGATCAGGGTTTCGTCCGGATCGAGATGACCGGCGGGCTGGTTGAGCACGTTGCGCCCGGCTTTGTGTTCTTCAACCATCAGGAAGCGACCGTTGTCCTCGACGATGGTGGCGACGGTGATGTGGGGGAGCCATTCCATAAAACCTTCCTCAAGTCTGGGGTTGAAATGCAATCCAATGTAGGAGTGAGCCTGCTCGCGATAGCGCATTGTCAGTCACCATAATTGTTGAATGGTATACCGCTATCGCGAGCAGGCTCACTCCTACAGGGGAATTGTGTGAACTCTGAAAACACAAACCCCGGCAGGGGGCCGGGGTTTGTGATGTTCCCTTTACAACCTTAAACCAGCGCAGCAATCGCCGCGTTGAGGGTTGCGCTTGGGCGCATGGCCTTGCTGATCAGCTCGGCATTGGCGTGGTAGTAACCGCCGATGTCGACTGGCTTGCCCTGAACGGCGTTGAGTTCGGCAACGATGGTTGCTTCGTTCTCGGTCAGAGTCTTGGCCAGAGTCGCGAACTGCGCTTGCAGTGCCGCATCTTCAGTCTGGGCGGCCAGGGCCTGAGCCCAGTACATCGCCAGGTAGAAGTGGCTGCCGCGGTTGTCGATGTTGCCGACTTTGCGCGATGGCGACTTGTTGTTGTCGAGGAATTGGCCAGTGGCCTGATCCAGGGTTTTCGACAGCACCAGCGCTTTCGGGTTGTTGTAGTTCACACCCAGATGCTCAAGAGACGCCGCCAGTGCGAGGAACTCGCCCAGCGAATCCCAGCGCAGGAAGTTCTCTTCAACCAATTGCTGCACGTGCTTCGGCGCCGAACCGCCAGCGCCGGTTTCGAACAGGCCACCGCCGTTCATCAGCGGCACGATCGACAGCATCTTGGCGCTGGTGCCCAGTTCCATGATCGGGAACAGGTCGGTCAGGTAGTCGCGCAGTACGTTGCCGGTCACCGAGATGGTGTCCTTGCCTTCGCGGGTGCGCTGCAGGGTGAACTTCATGGCGTCGACCGGCGCCATGATCTGGATGTCCAGACCGGCCGTGTCGTGATCCTTCAGGTACGCCTGAACTTTCTCGATCACTACGCCGTCGTGAGCGCGCATTGGGTCGAGCCAGAAGATTGCTGGCGTGCTGCTGGCGCGAGCACGGTTGACGGCCAGTTTGACCCAGTCCTGGATCGGCGCGTCTTTGGTCTGGCACATGCGGAAGATGTCGCCGGCTTCAACAGCCTGTTCCATCAGCAGGGTGCCTTTGCTGTCGGTCACGCGAACCACGCCGTCAGCCTTGATCTGGAAGGTCTTGTCGTGCGAGCCGTACTCTTCGGCTTTCTTCGCCATCAGACCCACGTTTGGCACGCTGCCCATGGTGGTCGGGTCGAAAGCGCCATTGGCTTTGCAATCTTCGATCACGGCCTGGTAGATGGTTGCGTAGCAACGATCCGGAATCACAGCCTTGGTGTCGTGCAACTGACCGTCAGTGCCCCACATTTTGCCGGAGTCACGGATCATCGCTGGCATCGAGGCGTCGACGATAACGTCGCTCGGCACGTGCAGGTTGGTGATGCCTTTGTCGGAGTTGACCATCGCCAGCGACGGACGAGCGGCGTACACGGCGGCCATGTCGGCTTCGATCTGCGCTTGCTGCTCAGCCGGCAGGGCTTTGATGCGCGCGTACAGATCGCCGATGCCGTTGTTCAGGTTGAAGCCGATCTCGGCCAGCACGGCTGCGTGCTTGGTCAGCGCGTCTTTATAGAACTCGGCAACGATCTGACCAAACATGATCGGGTCGGAGACCTTCATCATGGTCGCTTTCAGGTGAACAGACAGCAGCACGCCTTGGGCCTTGGCGCTTTCGATTTCAGCAGCGATGAACGCGCGCAGGGCGTTTTTGCTCATCACGGCGCAGTCGAGGATCTCGCCAGCCTGAACGGTGGTTTTTTCTTTCAGAACGGTCGCGGTGCCGTCTTTGGCGATCAGCTCGATCTTCACGGCGTCAGCGGCGTCGATCAGGGCAGCTTTTTCGCTGCCGTAGAAATCGCCGGTGCTCATGTGAGCGACGTGGGACTTGGAGTCTTTGGCCCAGGCGCCCATTTTGTGCGGGTGCTTGCGCGCATAGTTTTTAACCGACAGCGGAGCGCGACGGTCGGAGTTGCCTTCACGCAGAACCGGGTTCACGGCGCTGCCCTTGACCTTGTCGTAACGCGCCTTGGCGTCTTTGTCGGCGTCGCTGGTCACGGTTTCCGGGTAGTCCGGCAGGTTGTAACCCTGCGCTTGCAGCTCTTTGATCGCGGCTTGCAGCTGAGGCACCGAAGCGCTGATGTTCGGCAGCTTGATGATGTTGGCTTCAGGCGTAACGGCCAGGTCGCCCAGTTCGGCGAGGTGGTCGGCTACGGCTTTGTCACCCAGTTGCTCGGGGAAGCTGGCCAGAATACGTGCTGCAAGAGAGATATCGCGGGTTTCCACGGCGATATCGGCCGAAGCGGTGTAGGCCTCGATGATCGGCAGCAGGGAATAGGTGGCGAGGGCTGGAGCTTCGTCGGTGAAGGTATAGATGATCTTCGAGCGGGTGGGCATATTCGGATTAACTCTCTCTTCTTTGCTAAAGCGTGCGCAGAAACTCGAGGGGCGCCGGGTAAGCGCGTTCGTTCAAAGTCATCCATGAACCGAATGTCGAGATTCTTCGCGGTGATGTTGGGTGCATCAGTAGAGCGTCAAGCAGTCAGGCTGCGGTAACAACCCGACCAATCAGGCGGAAAGTCTCGTTCTAGAGAGGCCAGCCGTCGTGACCCTGTGGTCAGCGGCGGGCATTATACATAGGTAGCTGGCAATCTGCCGATGGTTCATATGCAACCAATCTCGTCCATTGGTCTAAAGGTCGCAGGGCAAGGTGGCGCGTAGAGTCGTTGCGAATGCTTGAGTTTGGCGCTTTTCCCTTTGCTTTCAGGGTTGTACGAAACGAGTTGTGCGATTGCCGGGAACAGAGGGTTTGCGTGTTGATTTAACTGGGTTACGCTCGAACCAAGCCAGATGTTCAATCCAAACAATGGAGTTCAGCATGGGTTACAAGAAGATTCAGGTTCCAGCCGTCGGCGACAAAATCACCGTCAATGCAGACCATTCTCTCAATGTTCCTGATAACCCGATCATCCCCTTCATCGAAGGTGACGGCATTGGTGTCGACATCAGCCCGGTGATGATCAAGGTTGTCGATGCTGCAGTTCAAAAGGCATACGGCGGTAAACGCAAGATTTCCTGGATGGAAGTCTTCGCCGGGGAAAAAGCCACTCAGGTTTACGATCAGGACACCTGGCTGCCTCAGGAAACGCTGGACGCAGTCAAGGATTACGTGGTTTCCATCAAAGGCCCGCTGACCACGCCGGTCGGTGGCGGCATCCGTTCGCTGAACGTGGCCCTGCGTCAGCAGCTCGACCTGTACGTCTGCCTGCGCCCGGTGCGCTGGTTCGAAGGCGTACCAAGCCCGGTGAAAAAGCCTGGCGACGTCGACATGACCATCTTCCGCGAGAACTCCGAAGACATCTATGCCGGCATTGAGTGGAAGGCCGGTTCGCCGGAAGCCACCAAGGTCATCAAATTCCTTAAAGAAGAAATGGGCGTCACCAAGATCCGTTTCGACGAAAACTGCGGCATCGGCGTCAAGCCGGTTTCGCTGGAAGGCACCAAGCGTCTGGCACGCAAGGCTCTGCAATATGTGGTCGATAACGACCGCGATTCGCTGACCATCGTGCACAAAGGCAACATCATGAAGTTCACCGAAGGTGCCTTCAAAGAGTGGGCCTACGAAGTGGCCGCTGAAGAATTCGGCGCGACCCTGCTCGACGGCGGCCCGTGGATGCAGTTCAAAAACCCGAAAACCGGCAAGAACGTTGTGGTCAAAGACGCCATCGCCGACGCAATGCTCCAGCAGATCCTGCTGCGCCCGGCCGAATACGATGTGATCGCGACCCTCAACCTTAACGGTGACTACCTCTCCGATGCCCTCGCGGCAGAAGTGGGCGGTATCGGCATCGCGCCGGGCGCCAACCTGTCTGACACCGTGGCGATGTTCGAAGCCACCCACGGCACTGCACCGAAGTACGCCGGCAAGGATCAGGTTAACCCGGGTTCGTTGATTCTTTCGGCAGAAATGATGCTGCGCCACATGGGCTGGACGGAAGCGGCGGATCTGATCATCAAGGGCACCAACGGCGCTATCTCGGCCAAAACCGTGACTTATGACTTCGAACGTCTGATGGACGGGGCCAAACTGGTGTCGTCTTCGGGTTTCGGTGATGCGCTGATCTCGCACATGTAAAACGCAGGTACACAAAAACCGCCTGACTCGATGAATTGAGTCAGGCGGTTTTTTTATGGCCGGACGTCTTGGGCGAGGGTTGCTCAGCTCACGACTGCGGCTTGGCTGGTAGCGGCGGCTGCGGCCGCTGCTGCACCAACTGCGTCATCCACTGTTTTTTTGTCCTGAATCGCGATGGCGTGCAGGCCTTTGGGGCCTTGAATAAGTTCGAAGTACACCTCTTGGCCGGCCTTCAGGGTTTTGTAACCATCCATCTGGATCGCCGAGTAATGGGCAAACAGGTCTTCTGTCTGGCTGTCCTCGTTAATGAATCCAAAACCCTTGGCATTGTTGAACCATTTGACCTTACCGCTGACCTTGACGCCTGCCATGCTCAAATCCCTCTGCAACAGATTCCATCGCTGGAGTATCATCCAATTCATCCGCAATCTAATCCGTTAAAAGGATTGACTCCGCGGATCTTTTTTACCCACTGTGGGCTCTATTGGTTGTAACACCGTTTTCCCGATAGTCAAGGTGACCGGGCAGTCGGAGTTGAAAACGTGTACAACCGCCCCCACCACTGTATTTGCACAACTGACGAACCTTTCTTTCCATGCATGCAATCAGCCAGATTCGACTAACATTCAATCAGGATCGCCCGACTTTCCAAAAGGATCACCCGGAGGAACACGACGACGGTTCGGCGGGCGTTGCTGTTCAGGAAGCAAAGCCTGCATTACAGGCGCCGCCGATGTACAAGGTGGTTTTGTTCAACGATGACTACACACCGATGGATTTCGTCGTCGAAGTGCTCGAGGTGTTTTTTAACCTGAATCGCGAGCTGGCGACCAAGGTCATGCTGGCCGTTCATACAGAAGGACGGGCAGTATGTGGAGTGTTTACCCGCGACATCGCCGAGACAAAGGCCATGCAGGTCAACCAGTACGCCAGGGAAAGCCAGCATCCGCTACTCTGTGAAATCGAGAAGGACGGTTAATCGCCGACCACTTGGGTATGAGGTGAAGCTATGTTAAACCGCGAGCTCGAAGTCACCCTCAATTTAGCCTTCAAGGAGGCTCGTTCGAAGCGTCATGAATTCATGACCGTCGAACATCTCCTGCTGGCCCTATTGGATAATGAGGCTGCCGCCACCGTTTTGCGTGCCTGCGGCGCAAACCTCGACAAACTCAAGCATGACCTGCAGGAGTTCATCGACTCCACCACGCCATTGATCCCCGTTCATGACGAAGATCGCGAAACCCAGCCAACCCTGGGCTTCCAGCGTGTACTGCAGCGTGCTGTTTTTCACGTACAGAGCTCGGGCAAACGCGAAGTGACCGGCGCCAACGTGCTGGTTGCCATCTTCAGTGAGCAAGAGAGTCAGGCGGTGTTCCTGCTGAAACAGCAGAGCGTTGCGCGCATCGATGTCGTCAACTACATCGCCCATGGCATTTCCAAAGTGCCGGGGCATGGCGATCACTCTGAAGGTGAACAAGATATGCAGGACGACGAGGGCGGTGAGTCTTCTTCTTCAGGCAATCCTCTGGATGCGTATGCCAGCAACCTCAACGAACTCGCGCGCCAGGGTCGTATCGATCCGCTGGTCGGCCGTGAGTCAGAAGTCGAGCGTGTCGCGCAGATTCTCGCGCGTCGGCGCAAAAACAATCCGCTGCTGGTCGGCGAGGCGGGCGTGGGTAAAACCGCGATTGCCGAAGGCCTGGCCAAGCGTATTGTCGACAACCAGGTGCCGGATCTGTTGGCGGGTAGCGTCGTTTATTCGCTTGATCTTGGTGCTCTGCTCGCGGGCACCAAGTATCGCGGTGATTTCGAGAAGCGCTTCAAAGCGCTGCTCAATGAACTGAAGAAACGTCCGCAAGCGATTCTGTTTATCGACGAGATCCACACCATTATTGGTGCGGGCGCTGCGTCGGGCGGGGTTATGGATGCTTCAAACCTGCTCAAGCCGCTGCTGTCGTCTGGCGACATTCGCTGCATCGGTTCGACCACGTTCCAGGAATTCCGCGGCATCTTCGAGAAGGATCGTGCCTTGGCGCGTCGCTTCCAGAAGGTTGATGTCGTCGAGCCGTCGGTGGAAGACACCATCGGTATCCTGCGCGGCCTGAAAGGGCGTTTCGAGCAGCACCACAACATCGAATACAGCGACGAAGCACTGCGTGCCGCTGCTGAACTGGCGTCGCGCTATATCAATGACCGGCACATGCCGGACAAAGCCATTGATGTGATCGACGAGGCGGGCGCCTATCAGCGCCTGCAACCGGTCGAGAAGCGCGCCAAGCGCATCGAAGTGCCGCACGTCGAAGACATCGTGGCGAAGATCGCGCGAATTCCGCCGAAGCACGTCACCAGCTCCGACAAGGAACTGCTGCGTAACCTGGAGCGTGACCTGAAGCTGACGGTGTTTGGTCAGGACGCGGCGATCGATTCGCTGTCGACTGCGATCAAACTGTCCCGTGCTGGCCTCAAGTCGCCTGACAAGCCAGTCGGTTCGTTCCTGTTCGCCGGCCCGACCGGTGTCGGTAAAACCGAGGCCGCGCGGCAATTGGCCAAGGCGTTGGGCATTGAACTGGTTCGCTTCGATATGTCCGAGTACATGGAACGCCACACCGTATCGCGTCTGATCGGTGCGCCTCCAGGCTATGTTGGTTTCGACCAGGGCGGTCTGTTGACCGAAGCGATCACCAAGCAGCCGCATTGCGTATTGCTGCTCGATGAGATCGAGAAGGCGCATCCGGAAGTCTTCAACCTGCTGCTGCAGGTGATGGATCACGGCACACTGACCGATAACAACGGGCGCAAAGCGGACTTCCGCAATGTGATTGTGATCATGACCACTAACGCCGGTGCTGAAACGGCGGCGCGGGCTTCGATCGGTTTCACCCATCAGGATCACTCGTCTGATGCGATGGAAGTGATCAAGAAGAGCTTCACGCCGGAGTTCCGTAACCGTCTGGACACCATTATTCAGTTTGGTCGCCTCAGTCATGAGGTTATCAAAAGTGTGGTGGACAAGTTCCTTACCGAGCTTCAGGCGCAACTGGAAGACAAGCGTGTGTTGCTGGAAGTGACTGACGCGGCGCGTAGCTGGATTGCGGCGGGTGGTTATGATGCGGCGATGGGGGCGCGTCCGATGGCTCGTCTGATTCAGGACAAGATCAAGCGTCCGCTGGCGGAGGAGATCTTGTTTGGTGAGTTGGCTGAGCATGGTGGGGTTGTTCATATCGATATCAAGGATGGTGAGTTGACCTTTGATTTCGAGACCACTGCTGAGATGGCTTGATCGTTGTTGTTACGCTGAGGGCGCCTTCGGGCGCCCTTTTTGTTGTCTGGTGTTTTTGGGTGAATATCCGTTGTTGTGGTGATGGCTGGTTAGGGTTCCGCCCTTACGGCGGGTCACTTTTGCAGAAGCCCAAAAGTAACCAAAACGCTTTGCCCTGACGTTCGGCCCTCGCTAAGGCTCGGGTTCCTTCGCTCCGGGATTGATCCGGGGTTCAGCGCCTACGGTTTGCTTCGCTGCACCTCCTCTCGCTGTGTTTGGCTGCGCCAAACGGTCGCTGCGCTCCCACACCCGGATCAATCCCTCCACTCAGCCTGCCGATGGGCTCCGAGATCAAGATCAAGATCAAAAGCAGGCGAGCTGACACTCGGCCTATTGAGTGGTGAAGAGCGGGGCGCGCACGGCTTTTTGATATGCGTTGGATTCGCCCCTCACCCCAGCCCTCTCCCGAGGGAGAGGGGGCCGATTCGTGGGCTTTTCAAAATATGCGTTCGCCTCGGTATCGCAAGTCGGCGTATCTCTACCAATCCACGCGATCAGTCCCCTCTCCCTCCGGGAGAGGGCTAGGGTGAGGGGCTTTTGATTTTGATTTGGCCCTTGATCTGGCTCTGGCTCTTGATCTTCAGCCCCTTCGGCAGGCCGAGCGTAGGTGCCCATCAGGGGTAGGCGCGTAGCGCCATGCGGCGCAGCCGCATACATCGAGAGGAGGTGCAGCGAAGCAAACCGTAGGCGATGCCCCCTGATGGGCACCGGAGCGAGGGAACACTGAGCCTAAGCGAAGTGCCGTACGCCGGGGCCAAGCCTTTTGGGTTACCTTTTCGGCATCTGGAAAAGGTGACTCGCTGTAAGAGCGAAACCGCCAGCGGCATCACCCGCAGCAACGGATATGCCCCCAAAACCCAAAACCTCAAAAAACGCACAAACAAAAACGCCCGGCATAAACCGGGCGTCTTGTATTGACCTGATTAACGAGCGCGGTAAGTAATGCGCCCTTTGCTCAAGTCATAGGGCGTCAGCTCGACGCGCACTTTGTCACCGGTAAGAATACGAATGTAGTTCTTGCGCATCTTGCCGGAAATATGCGCGGTTACGACGTGCCCATTTTCCAACTCCACACGAAACATGGTGTTGGGCAGGGTGTCGACGACAGTGCCTTCCATTTCGAAGCTGTCTTCTTTCGACATGCAGTAAAGCCCTCGGTATCCAATGAATGGCCCGGTGCAACTGCGCCAGGCAAAAGCGGCGTGCATTGTGCCCGAAAAATGGGGTTTACGCCAAGGGGTTTAGGGCTTTGGTTTAGTTGAGGATGACCCAGCGCTGATTAATCAGCAGTTCAATGGGGCGATATTGGGTTTTGTAGTTCATCTTTTTGCAGTTCTTGATCCAGTAACCGAGGTAAACCGCCTCCAGTCCCAGGCGCTGGCTCTCGCTGATCTGCCAGAGAATGCCGAAGCGGCCAAGGCTACGGCGTTCTTCCGCCGGTTCGTAAAAGGTGTAAACCGCCGACAAGCCATTAGGCAGCAAATCGGTCACCGCCACGGCGAGCAACCGTCCGTCGAGACGAAACTCATAAAAACGCGAGAAGGGCAAATCACGCACCAGAAACGTCGAGAATTGATCACGGCTCGGCGGGTACATGTCGCCATCGGCATGGCGTTGTTCGATGTAGCGCTGATATAGATCGAAATATTCTTCACTGAATTGCGGTTTGACCGGGCGCACCTGCAAATCGGCGTTGCGCTTGAAAATGCGTTTCTGCTGACGATTGGGGGTGAACTGTGCGACGGGGATGCGCGCAGGCACGCACGCATTGCAGTTCTGGCAATGCGGGCGGTACAGATGATCGCCGCTGCGACGAAAGCCCATTTCCGACAGGTCTGCGTAGACATGCACATCCATGGGCTGACTCGGGTCGAGAAACAGGGTGGTAGCCTGCTCCTCAGGCAGATAACTGCAAGAGTGAGGTTGAGTGGCATAGAACTTCAGACGCGCCAACTCGGTCATGATCAACCCTCGGGATAAGCTGGTGAATTAAGTGTAAGCCACGCGCGCAAAAGTCGCTCAGCAAACCCAGGTGGCGCGACTGGGTTGATCCAGATGTCGGGCAAGGTAGTCAGCAAATTCCTGACGGGGAATCGAGCGGGCGCCAAGGCTGTGCAGATGATCGGTCGGCATCTGGCAGTCGATCAGCACAAAACCCGAATCTTGCAGATGGCGCACCAGCGTGGCGAAACCGTACTTGGAGGCGTTGTCGGCGCGGCTGAACATCGACTCGCCAAAGAACAGTTGACCCATCGCCAGCCCATACAGGCCGCCGACCAGTTCGCCCTGATCCCAAACCTCCACCGAATGCGCGAAGCCGCGTCGATGCAATTCAACGTAGGCGTCCTGCATCGCTTCGGTGATCCACGTGCCATCGGCGTAATCGCGGGGTGCGGCGCAGGCGCGAATGACCGCGTCGAAGTCTTTATCGAAGGTGACTTGATAGCGTTCCTTGCGCAGGAGTTTGCCGAGGCTGCGCGAGACGTGCAGTTCGTCGGGAAACATCACCGTGCGCGGATCCGGCGACCACCAGAGAATCGGCTGGCCTTCGGAAAACCATGGAAAGCAGCCGTGACGATACGCCTGAATCAAACGATCGGCGGACAGATCACCACCGGCGGCGAGCAGTCCGTTGGGTTCGCGCATGGCCTTTTCCAATGGCGGAAAAGTCAGGGAGTTGCGTTGTAACCAAGTCAGCATGGCATCCAGGCTTGCAGAAGGGGAGGGCGGGGCGGGCTGTTCGGCCCGCGATAAAGTGTGCCGTTAAATGACAGGAATGTCGTCCAGAGACTGCTCGCTCATGCAGCCGAATGGACGCGGCTGCAACTTGGCGTCGAGGCTGTGGTCGTAAACGATCGCTATGGCAGCCCGTGTGGCGTGTTGATGCAAGCGTTCCATCAGCGCCGTGCCGGAGTTGAGGATGATCAGGCGTGAATGCTTCGCTGCGTTCATCAAATACACCTCATAAGCCTTTGTCACAAAAGGTAATGCATGCTCAAATTGGCCCGTGGGTTTTGTGTGCTTGACTATGCTTTACCCTGGGGTTTGAAGCATGGCATCGCACGTACAAACCCGTACAATGCCGGGCTGTTACAGAATATTCGCGTTGTGCCGTGTTTTTAAAAGCCACGGCGCAGTGTTAAAAGTAGTCTCAGTTGCGCTCGTTCACTTTGTTACCTGCCTGGATTGGGCAGTTTTTTATCGTCATTCAATAGATGGACGCGCCATTGGCGCAGGAAAAGTAGCGTTTTGAAGAAATCCACCGCAGCACCCAAAACAGTCGTTCCGCTCTGGCGCCAACAGTTGCACTACCGGCTCAAGGAAGGTGCATTGATCGCCATCGGCGCTTTGTGCCTGTTCCTGATGATGGCCTTGCTCACCTACGGCAAGGACGATCCGGGCTGGAGCCACAACAGCAAGATCGACGACGTGCAGAATTTCGGCGGCCCGGCGGGCTCCTACAGCGCTGACATCCTGTTTATGGTGCTGGGTTACTTCGCCTACATCTTCCCGTTGCTGCTGGCGATCAAGGCTTATCAGATCTTCCGTCAACGCCACGAACCATGGCAGTGGAGCGGCTGGCTGTTCTCCTGGCGCCTGATCGGTCTGGTGTTTCTGGTGCTGTCCGGCGCTGCGCTGGCGCATCTGCATTTCCATGCCGCGTCGGGTCTGCCGGCCGGTGCCGGTGGTGCGTTGGGCGAAAGCCTCGGCAATCTGGCGAAGAACGCGCTGAACATTCAGGGCAGCACGTTGTTGTTCATCGCGCTGTTCCTGTTTGGTCTGACGGTGTTCACCGACCTGTCGTGGTTCAAGGTGATGGACATCACCGGCAAGATCACCCTCGACCTGTTCGAACTGTTCCAGGGCGCGCTCAATCGCTGGTGGTCGGCGCGTACCGAGCGCAAGCAACTGGTCGCGCAACTGCGTGAGGTCGATGATCGCGTGCATGACGTGGTCGCGCCGACGGTGACCGACAAGCGCGAGCAGGCCAAAGTCAAAGAACGCCTGATCGAACGTGAGCAAGCGCTGAGCAAGCACATGTCCGATCGCGAGAAACAGGTTCCGCCAGTGATTGCTCCGGCGCCGGCCAAAGCGCCCGAGCCAAGCAAGCGCGTGCAGAAAGAGAAACAGGTGCCGTTGTTCGTCGACAGCGCCGTGGAAGGCACCTTGCCGCCGATCTCGATCCTCGATCCTGCGGAAAAGAAACAACTCAATTACTCGCCGGAATCCCTGGCAGCGGTCGGCCACTTGCTGGAGATCAAGCTCAAGGAATTCGGTGTTGAAGTGACCGTCGACTCGATCCACCCGGGTCCGGTGATTACCCGTTACGAAATTCAGCCTGCCGCCGGCGTCAAAGTCAGCCGCATCGCCAACCTCGCCAAAGACCTTGCGCGTTCGCTGGCCGTGACCAGTGTGCGGGTGGTTGAGGTGATTCCGGGCAAGACCACGGTCGGTATCGAGATTCCCAACGAAGACCGGCAGATCGTGCGCTTCTCGGAAGTGCTGTCGACGCCTGAGTACGACAACTTCAAATCGCCGGTCACTCTGGCGCTGGGCCATGACATCGGCGGCAAGCCGGTCATCACTGACCTGGCGAAGATGCCGCACTTGCTGGTGGCCGGTACGACCGGTTCCGGTAAGTCGGTGGGCGTGAACGCGATGATTCTGTCGATCCTGTTCAAGTCTGGCCCGGAAGACGCCAAGCTGATCATGATCGACCCGAAGATGTTGGAGTTGTCGATCTACGAAGGCATTCCGCACCTGCTGTGCCCGGTCGTGACCGACATGAAGGACGCTGCCAACGCCCTGCGCTGGAGCGTTGCCGAGATGGAACGCCGCTACAAGCTGATGGCGAAGATGGGCGTGCGTAACCTGTCCGGCTTTAACGCCAAGGTCAAGGAAGCGCAGGACGCCGGCGAGCCGTTGAGCGATCCGCTGTACAAGCGCGAAAGCATCCACGACGAAGCGCCGCTGTTGCAGAAGCTGCCGACCATCGTCGTGGTCGTCGACGAATTCGCCGACATGATGATGATCGTCGGCAAGAAGGTTGAAGAACTGATCGCCCGTATTGCGCAGAAGGCGCGTGCGGCCGGTATTCACTTGATCCTCGCGACCCAGCGGCCGTCGGTGGACGTGATCACCGGTCTGATCAAAGCGAACATTCCGACGCGCATGGCGTTCCAGGTGTCGAGCAAGATCGACTCCCGGACGATCATCGATCAGGGCGGCGCCGAACAACTGCTTGGCCACGGTGACATGCTCTACATGCCGCCGGGCACCAGCCTGCCGATCCGGGTTCACGGCGCGTTCGTCTCCGACGAAGAAGTTCACCGTGTGGTGGAAGCGTGGAAACTGCGCGGCGCTCCTGAATACAACGACGACATCCTCAACGGTGTCGAAGAGGCGGGCAGCGGCTTTGAAGGCAGCAGCGGTGGCGGCGATGGCGATGATCCGGAAGCTGACGCGCTGTATGACGAAGCCGTGCAATTCGTCCTCGAAAGCCGTCGCGCCTCGATTTCTGCTGTGCAGCGCAAGCTGAAGATCGGCTACAACCGCGCCGCCCGGATGATCGAAGCCATGGAAATGGCCGGCGTCGTCACCTCAATGAACACCAACGGTTCGCGTGAAGTCCTGGCCCCGGGCCCGGTTCGCGACTGAATCCAGAAGCAAGAGGCGGGACAATGATGTTCCGCCGCTCTCCCAACGAGTATTCAAGAGGACTCCCATGCGTCTTATCCGCATGCTGTTGCCAGTACTGGCGTTGACCACCCTCACGGCTCACGCCGATGACAAGGACGTGGCGCGTCTGACCCAATTGCTGGAAACATCGAAAACCCTGACCGCCAACTTCTCGCAGCTGACCCTCGACGGCGGCGGCACCCAGTTGCAGGAAACCACCGGCAACATGACCCTGCAGCGCCCGGGCCTGTTCTACTGGCACACCAATGCGCCGGCCGAGCAGACCATGGTCTCTGATGGCAAGAAAGTCACCCTGTGGGATCCGGATCTGGAACAGGCGACCATCAAGAAGCTCGACGAGCGTCTGACCCAGACTCCGGCGCTGCTGTTGTCCGGCGACGTGTCGAAGATCAGCCAGAGCTTCGACATCACCGCGAAAGAAGCGGGCGGCGTGATCGACTTCACGCTGAAGCCGAAAACCAAAGACACCCTGTTCGACAACCTGCGCCTGTCGTTCCGCAACGGTTTGCTTAATGACATGCAACTGATCGACAGCGTCGGCCAACGCACCAACATCCTGTTCACCGGGGTGAAGGCCAACGAGCCAGTGCCGGCCTCCAAGTTCAAGTTCGACATCCCCAAGGGTGCGGATGTAATCCAAGAGTAAAATGCAAAATCCTTTGTAGGAGTGAGCCTGCTCGCGATAGCGGTGGGTCAGACAATGCATCTGTGACTGACAAATCTAATCGCGAGCAGGCTCACTCCTACAAAATCAAAAGCATGATCGGCAACCGATTCAAATAGAGGTTTCAACGCTACGTGATGGATCTGTTTCGCAGTGCACCGATTGCCCAGCCACTGGCCGCGCGTTTGCGTGCGACCAATCTGGATGAGTACGTCGGTCAGGAGCACGTGCTCGCTCGCGGCAAGCCTCTGCGTGAGGCGCTGGAGCAGGGTGCTCTGCATTCGATGATTTTCTGGGGGCCGCCGGGCGTGGGTAAAACCACCTTGGCGCGGTTGCTCGCGGAAGTCTCGGACGCGCACTTCGAAACGGTTTCGGCGGTACTCGCCGGGGTCAAAGAGATCCGTCAGGCGGTTGAGATCGCCAAGCAGCAGGCCGGTCAGTACGGCAAGCGCACAATTCTGTTCGTCGATGAAGTCCACCGTTTCAACAAGTCGCAGCAGGACGCATTCCTGCCGTACGTTGAAGACGGCACGCTGATCTTCATCGGCGCCACCACCGAAAACCCTTCGTTCGAACTCAACAACGCCTTGTTGTCGCGGGCCCGCGTCTACGTGCTGAAAAGCCTCGACGAAGCGGCGCTGCGCAAACTGGTGCACCGCGCACTTACCGAAGAGCGCGGGCTGGGCAAGCGCAATCTGACCCTCAGCGATGAAGGTTTCCAGATGCTGCTGTCCGCCGCCGATGGCGATGGCCGGCGTCTGCTTAATCTGCTGGAAAACGCCTCCGACCTGGCCGACGACAACAGCGAGATGGGCATTGATCTGCTGCAGAGTCTGCTCGGCGATACGCGTCGGCGCTTCGACAAGGGCGGCGAAGCGTTCTACGACCAGATTTCGGCGCTGCACAAATCGGTACGCGGTTCCAACCCCGACGGCGCGCTGTACTGGTTCGCGCGGATGATCGACGGTGGTTGCGATCCGCTGTACCTGGCTCGGCGCGTGGTGCGCATGGCCAGCGAAGACATCGGCAATGCCGACCCGCGCGCGCTGAGCCTGTGCCTCGCTGCGTGGGAAGTGCAGGAGCGCCTCGGCAGTCCGGAGGGCGAATTGGCCGTGGCGCAAGCCATCACCTATCTGGCCTGCGCGCCGAAAAGCAACGCGGTGTACATGGGTTTCAAAACTGCCCTGCGCGCCGCCGCCGAACACGGTTCGCTGGAAGTACCGCTGCACTTGCGCAACGCGCCAACCAAACTGATGAAACAGTTGGGCTACGGCGACGAATACCGTTACGCCCACGATGAACCGGACGCTTATGCCGCCGGCGAAGACTATTTTCCGGACGAACTCGACCCGATCCCGTTCTACCAACCGGTGCCGCGTGGCCTGGAGTTGAAGATCGGCGAGAAGCTCAACCACCTCGCCCAACTCGATCGTTTAAGTCCTCGGCAGCGGAGAAAATAGTGCTTCCATTGATCATTGCGGTGTCTGCCGGCGGCGTTGCTGGCACTTTGTTGCGCTTCGCCACCGGCAATTGGATCAACGCCAATTGGCCGCGGCACTTCTATACCGCGACGCTGGCCGTTAATATCGTGGGCTGCCTGCTGATCGGCGTGTTGTATGGCCTGTTTTTGATACGCCCGGAAGTGCCGATCGAGGTGCGTGCCGGGTTGATGGTCGGCTTCCTCGGGGGCCTGACGACTTTTTCATCCTTTTCACTGGATACGGTGCGCCTGCTGGAAAGCGGGCAAGTGCCGCTGGCCCTGGGCTACGCGGCACTCAGCGTATTCGGCGGGCTGCTCGCGACGTGGGCTGGCCTGTCTTTGACCAAACTTTGATAACGAGAAACCGACATGCTCGATTCCAAACTGTTACGTAGCAACCTTCAGGACGTAGCGGACCGCCTGGCTTCCCGTGGCTTTGCCCTGGATACCGCGCGCATCGAAGCGCTGGAAGAACAGCGCAAGACCGTCCAGACCCGCACCGAAGCACTGCAGGCTGAGCGTAACGCGCGTTCCAAATCCATCGGTCAGGCCAAGCAGCGCGGCGAAGACATCGCGCCGTTGATGGCGGACGTCGAGCGCATGGCGGGCGAATTGAGTGCCGGTAAAGTCGAGCTGGACGCGATCCAGACCGAACTGGACTCGATCGTGCTGGGCATTCCTAACCTGCCGCACGAATCCGTGCCGGTCGGCAAGGACGAAGACGACAACGTCGAAGTGCGCCGCTGGGGCACGCCGACCGCTTTCGATTTCGAAGTGAAAGACCACGTTGCCCTCGGCGAGAAGTTCGGCTGGCTGGACTTTGAAACCGCCGCCAAGCTGTCCGGCGCGCGTTTCGCCCTGCTGCGTGGCCCGATCGCCCGTCTGCACCGCGCCTTGGCGCAGTTCATGATCAACCTGCACGTCAACGAGCACGGCTACGAAGAGGCTTACACGCCTTATCTGGTTCAGGCCCCGGCGCTGCAAGGCACCGGTCAACTGCCGAAATTCGAAGAAGACCTGTTCAAGATCGCCCGCGAAGGCGAAGCCGATCTGTACCTGATCCCGACTGCCGAAGTGTCGCTGACCAACATCGTCGCTGGCGAAATCGTCGATTCGAAACTGCTGCCGATCAAATTCGTTGCCCACACCCCGTGCTTCCGCAGTGAAGCCGGTGCATCGGGTCGCGACACCCGCGGCATGATCCGTCAGCACCAGTTCGACAAAGTTGAAATGGTGCAGATCGTTGAGCCGTCGACCTCGATGGAAGCGCTGGAAGGCCTGACCGCCAACGCTGAAAAAGTCCTGCAACTGCTCGGTCTACCGTATCGCACCCTGGCGCTGTGCACCGGCGACATGGGCTTCAGCGCGGTCAAGACTTACGATCTGGAAGTGTGGATTCCGAGCCAGGACAAGTACCGCGAAATTTCGTCGTGCTCGAACTGCGGCGACTTCCAGGCGCGTCGTATGCAAGCGCGTTTCCGCAACCCGGAAACCGGCAAGCCTGAGCTGGTGCACACCCTGAACGGTTCCGGTCTGGCCGTCGGCCGTACCCTGGTTGCCGTGCTGGAAAACTACCAGCAGGCCGACGGTTCGATCCGTGTGCCGGACGTGCTGAAGCCGTACATGGGTGGCCTTGAGGTCATCGGCTAAATGAAATATCTGCCGCTGTTTCACAACCTGCGCGGCAGTCGTGCGTTGGTCGTCGGTGGGGGGGAAATTGCCTTGCGCAAATCCCGCCTGCTGGCCGATGCCGGTGCGCTGCTGCGGGTGGTCGCACCTGAAATCGAATCGCAGCTGCGTGAGCTGGTCGCAGCTTCTGGCGGCGAATGCCTGTTGCGCGGTTACGTCGAGGCGGATCTGGACGGTTGCGGGCTGATCATCGCCGCCACCGACGATGAAACGCTGAACGCACAAGTCTCCACCGATGCTCACAAGCGCTGCGTGCCGGTCAACGTGGTCGACGCGCCTGCCTTGTGCAGCGTGATCTTCCCGGCGATCGTCGATCGCTCGCCGCTGATCATCGCCGTGTCCAGCGGTGGCGACGCGCCGGTGCTGGCGCGACTGATTCGCGCCAAGATCGAAACCTGGATTCCCTCGACTTACGGCCAATTGGCCGGGCTCGCCGCACGTTTCCGTAATCAGGTGAAAAGCCTGTTTCCGGATGTGCAGCAGCGTCGCGGATTCTGGGAGGACGTGTTCCAAGGGCCGATTGCCGACCGCCAACTGGCCGGGCAGGGCGCCGAAGCCGAGCGTCTGTTGCAGGCCAAGATTGATGGCGAAGTAACGGTTACCACCGGTGAAGTGTATTTGGTCGGCGCAGGGCCGGGTGATCCGGATCTGCTGACGTTCAAGGCTTTGCGTCTGATGCAGCAAGCCGACGTGGTGTTGTACGACCGTTTGGTCGCGCCAGCGATTCTTGAGTTGTGCCGTCGCGATGCCGAGCGCGTGTATGTCGGCAAGCGCCGTTCAGATCATGCAGTGCCGCAGGATCAGATCAACCAGCAACTGGTTGATCTGGCCAAGGCCGGCAAGCGCGTGGTGCGCTTGAAGGGCGGTGATCCGTTTATCTTCGGCCGTGGCGGCGAAGAGATCGAAGAACTGGCGGCGCATGGGATTCCATTCCAGGTGGTGCCTGGGATTACCGCAGCCAGTGGTTGCGCGGCGTATGCCGGGATTCCGCTGACCCATCGTGATTACGCGCAGTCAGTGCGCTTTGTCACCGGGCATTTGAAGGACGGTTCGACCGACCTGCCCTGGGCCGACCTCGTCGCCCCGGCGCAGACGCTGGTGTTCTACATGGGCCTGGTGGGCTTGCCGGTGATCTGCGAGCAGTTGATCAAGCACGGTCGCGCGGCGGATACCCCGGCGGCGTTGATTCAGCAAGGCACCACGGTCAATCAGCGAGTCTTTACCGGCACGCTGGCGGATCTGCCACGCATGGTGGCGGAGCATGAAGTGCATGCGCCGACATTAGTGATCGTGGGGGAAGTGGTGCAACTGCGCGAGAAACTGGCGTGGTTTGAAGGGGCTCAGGCGCAGGTCTGAGTCAGATCAAAAGATCGCAGCCTTCGGCAGCTCCTACAGAGAACGCATTCTCATGTAGGAGCTGCCGAAGGCTGCGATCTTTTGCTTTTTGCTGTTAGCCCTTCAACCAAACCCCTTTCCCAGCCAACCGCGCCCGATCATGGGCCGCCGTGAAATCCTGCTCCGGCCCCTTCGGCACAATCCCCGTCGGGTTAATGGTCTTGTGACTGCCGTAGTAGTGGTTCTTGATGTGCTGAAAATCCACCGTCTCGCTAATCCCCGGCAGCTGATACACCTCACGCAGCCAGTTCGACAGATTCGGGTAATCGGCAATCCGTCGCAGATTGCACTTGAAGTGCCCGTGATACACCGCGTCAAAACGAATCATCGTGGTGAACAGGCGCACATCGGCTTCGGTCAGGTACTCGCCGGTCAGATAGCGATTCGCACCTAAAACCCGCTCCAGATTATCAAGCTCAGCAAACACCTCATCGAACGCTTGTTCATACGCCTGTTGCGACGTGGCAAACCCCGCGCGGTACACGCCGTTGTTCACGGCCGGATAAATTCGATCGTTCAGTGCATCGATCTCGCTGCGCAGTGGCGCCGGGTAGAAGTCCAGCTCGTTGCCGGTCAATCCATCAAACGCGTTGTTGAACATGCGGATGATCTCCGCTGATTCATTACTGACGATGCGTTTGAGCTTTTTGTCCCACAGCACCGGCACGGTGACGCGGCCGGTGTAGTCGGCGGTGTCAGAGGTGTAGCGCTGATGCATGAATTCAAAGCCATCGAGTTTGTCGCCGGTCGAGCCCAGCGCTTTGTCGAACGTCCAGCCGTTTTCCAGCATCAACCAACTGACCACCGAAACGTCGATCAGACTTTCCAGACCTTTGAGTTTGCGCAGGATCAGCGTGCGATGTGCCCATGGACAAGCGAGTGACACGTAGAGGTGATAGCGACCGGCCTCGGCGGCAAAACCACCTTCACCGCTCGGGCCGGGCTCGCCGTTGGCGGTCACCCAGTTGCGGCGTTGCGCCTGTTCGCGCTGGAACGCGCCGTCTTTGCCGCTTTCGTACCACTTGTCCTGCCAGTGGCCATCGACGAGTAAACCCATGATCAAGACTCCGTAAATCAGTAAACGTTGGAGTCGAGTCTATTCCTGTGAGTTCGAACAAAAAGCGCAAAGATCGGGCGTGAATGATCGGTTAAATCGATTTGTCCCGCGCAGCCCAGTATTGCTCGGCGGTTTCGAAGGCTTGTTCACGCGGTTGGCCAAGCCCGCGCAGGGCCAGCGCCATCGTCGAGATCAGCGCCATTTGTGGGTAGCTGTCGACCACGTCGCCGCGCCACACGGCTTTCAAGTGCTCAATATCCAGCGATGAAGGTTTGACGTGGCGTTGCGCCGACATCTGCGGCCATTCCTCATCCCAGCTCTCGCCGCCAGTGGTGCCGTAGAGGTGGCTGTTTGCATCCGGGTTGATCTCGATTTCGCCGCCATCACCCTTGACCACAATCGCTGTGTCGCCGAGCAGGCCGCTGGCATCGCGGTGCACCGCTTGGTAGCCGGGGTGGAAAATACTTTGCAGCCCGCAGCGTGCGCCCAGTGGATTGAGAATCCGCGCCAGCGAATGAATCGGCGAGCGCAGACCCAAGGTGTTGCGCAGATCGATCATGTTCTGCAACTGCGGCGCCCAGTCCACCAGCGGCATAAATGCGAGGCCGCCGTTGTCCAGCGCCGTGCCGACCTGTTGCCAGGTGCGACACAACGGGATGTTCAACTCGCCGAGCAGTTGCTCGCTGTACAGCCGCCCGGCGGTGTGCGCGCCGCCGCCGTGCATGAAGATGCGCACGCCGTTCTTCGCCAGGCACTTGGCGGCCAGCAGGTACCACGGCAGATGGCGCTTCTTACCGGCGTAGGTCGGCCAATCCAGATCGACGTTCAGCGCCGGCGCCTGCAAGCGTTCCCGCAAGGCTTCGGTGAAACCGGCCATTTCCTCGGCGCTTTCTTCCTTGTGGCGCAGCAACATCAGGAACGCACCGAGCTGGGTGTCCTCGACCTTGTCGTCGAGCACCATGCCCATGGCTTCGCGCGCTTCTTCGCGCGTCAGGTCACGGGCGCCGCGTTTGCCCTTGCCGAGGATGCGTACGAACTGGGCGAATGGATGTTCGGCAGGCGTTTCGAGGGTCAGCGCTGGAAAGTCGGTCATAAGCAGTTCGTCGGTTTGGGCAGGCCCGCCAGTTTTGCGGCGAGTTTGGCAGGGGTGCCTTTGAACAGTCGGTTCAGGTGCAGGCTGTTGCCTTTTTCCACACCGAGTTTCAGCGCGGTGTACTTGATCAGCGGACGCGTGGCCGGGGACAACTGGAATTCGGCGTAGAAGCTGCGCAGCAATTCGAGGACTTCCCAGTGTTCGGCGGTCAACTCAATCTCTTCGGCAGCGGCGAGGGCGCTGGCGACATCCTGCGACCAGTCGCTGAGGTCAACGAGGAAACCATCCTTGTCCAGTTCGATGGCGCGGGCGCCGACGGTCATGGAATTCATAGCCAGCTGTTGACCTTGTCGTGATGGATCGACAGTTCGACGAAGGCCGGGTAATCGATCACTTCGGCCCAGTCAGGAACTTGGATGGCGCGCGCCTGCGCATCTTCGGCCAGAACGAACAATTTGATCTGGCGGTTGTGCAGCGCGGTGAACGGCGCGGTGCCCGGTTGCAACGCGTAGACCGCATCGCCGGACAGCAATAAAGCATCAGCGCCGCCGATCACGCGCAGGCAACTGGTCAGGCGATCGTCGCCGAACGGGGAATGAGACAACACATGCAAAGTCGACATCAGAGGGTGATCACCTGGTCGTAGCGGTCAATAAGGGCGGTGATTTGCTCGGCGGCCAGCGGCGCGGCTTCGTCCAGCGACAACGTGCTGAGGCCGCGGGCGCTGGCGCTGTCGGCGCAATAGAACAGCTCTTCAACACCGAACATCGGCAGCGCTTGCAGGTTGGCGCTGAGGTCTTTCTGCTGCAGCGCTTTCGCGTTTTGCCCGGCGCTGAGTTGCAGCACGCCGTCATCGAGAAACAGCAATCCGATCGGCAGATCGAACGCACCGCCGGCCAGCACGATGTCCAGCGCTTCGCGGGCGCCGGGGCCCGACCATGGCGACTGGCGGCTGATGATCAACAAGGATTTAGCCATCTCATGCACCTCCGAAGCAGATCAGGCGATCGGCATCTTGCACCGCATCATGCAACTGACCGAGGCCGGACAATTCCCACGGCGTGCTGACCGAAATCGCTTCGCGCTGGTAACGCTTGGCTTCTTCCGCGTTCAGGGCGCCACGGCGCAGGGCGGCGGCGATGCAGACCACGCCGTCGAGCTTCTGCTCGGTAATAAACGCGCGCCATTGCTTGGGCAAGTCGAGTTCGTCCTGCGGGGTGACCACCGCGTCGGAGGCGTTGTAGACGCCGTCCTGATAGAAAAACAGCCGGACAATCTCATGCCCACCGGCCAGTGCCGCCTGCGCAAACAGCAGGGCACGGCGCGAGGAGGGCGCATGGGCGGCGGAAAACAACGCGATGGCGAACTTCATGACGGACTCGATCAGCAAAACTGCGGCCATGATAAAGCTTTATGGCGACAGCCGCGAAATCCAAGTTGCAGGCGATCAAAATGTGGGAGCGGGCTTGCTCGCGAAAGCGGTGGGTCAGTTGAAATGTATTTGACTGACCCACCGCTTTCGCGAGCAAGCCCGCTGCCACAGGGATTTTTGGTGTCCTTGGTTAGCGGGGCATGTAGCCGAGTTGCCAGCGTCGCGGGATTCTGAGGGAAAGCAGGCCGATCATCGCGGCCAGCACAGCGCTGACAAACATGGCCTTGAGGCCCAGATGCTGTTCCAGCACCGCCCCCAAAATGGCGCCGATAAACATCCCGCTCCACGGCACCAGTTGCACCCGCCAGCCGCTGCGCCGTTCGCCGAGCATCCAGCGCCCCAGTCCTCGGCCAAATCGCGACAGCGCGCCGGTCACGTAGGTCAGCCCGACCGGCAGGCCATTCACTTCCTCGACCGCCGCGTTGAGCATGCCCATCGCAATGATCGCGGCCAGCAGTGCCGGCAGTTGCGCGTCGAACGGCCACGCTGCCGAGGTGCTGAGCAGGGTGGCGATGCACAGCAGCAGCGGCAGCGCGCGTCGCCCACCGAGGCGCGCGACGAGTACGCCCAAGGCATTACCGAGGATGAACGTCGCGACAAGAATCACCAGGCGCAAGGTCAACCCGAGATCACCTTCACTGATCGCCACCGCCAGTCGTGTGGTGTTCCCGCTCATGAACGAAACGAAATCGCCGCTGGCCATGAAACCGATGGCATCGGTCATGCCGGCCAGTACCGACAGGCTGGCGACCAGCGCCAGACCCACGCGTCCGCGCCATTTCTGCGTGTGCAGATGGCCGGGGCTGGCGCGATGAGTCGAGGCGGAAGGCAGCATCGGCGAAAGGATCCTTGGCGTGGCGGTTAAGGTTCTATCCCATACAGGTCGCAGTATTCCAGCCAGTCCATGCCGGCCATTTCCGCCACCTCGCGATGCACTTCCAGGCGCTGCGCCTGATATTCCTCAGGCGAATCAGCGGTCAGCTGCAACGTCAGTTCCCAGGCAAACAACCCCAGTTTGTCCGCCTCTTCTTCAAACGCCTCATGCAGACGTTCTTCGCGGTATTGCGCCTGGGTTTCGCCCTTGGCCTGAGCCAGCAGAGGATTGAGGTGGTCGAGGCTTTCGCGCAATTCAGGGCGCGCATCGAGAAACAGTTTCAGGGCGTGTTCATGTCGCTGATCGGTAGGCGCCATGGGTTTTCCTTGTGAGGCTGATGACCTTAGGTTGCCGCAGCGGCGAGTGCCTGTCTCGCTATAAATGCAGTAAAGCAGAACGATTTCCGCTTGCGGCGGTGATACAGTCCGCTTTTTTCCGAATGAGCGAATGCAATGCGAATTCTGATGGTAGCGCTGGCGGCGACGGTTCTGGCCGGTTGCGCAGGTTCGGCGATGGACGATGCGCGCACCCAGGCGCCTTATAAAGTCATGACCTCGGACAAAGCCGAGAAGCTCGTGGCGCAGTGCGTGCAATTCGCCTGGCAAGACGAGGCGGTATTTGGCGTGGACGCGGGGGCTTATCTGCAACCGGGCAAGAAGGGCGGTTCGACGGTGTACACCCGTTCGGCGGAGTCGTTCGTTGACCTGAGCACGGAGCCGTCGGGGACGACGCTGAACTACTACGCGCAGAAAGATGATTTTGTCGCGAAGCGGCGGTTGGCGGCGTTGGCGACTTGCCTCTGATTATTGGGTGAATTGACGGCCGCCTTCGCGAGCAGGCTCGCTCCCACAATTTGAAATGCATTCCAATGTGGGAGCGGGCTTGCTCGCGAAGGGGCCGTCACATTCAGTCAATCAACCGCTTCTGGAAAAAATGCCGCTTATGCCCCAGCGGATAATCAACAATCTCACCGCACTCGGTATACCCGACCTTCTTGTAAAACTCCGGCGCCTGAAACGAAAAGGTGTCGAGCCAGATCCCCACGCAATCCTTCTCTCGCGCAAAATCTTCAGCCATCTGCATCAATTTCGAACCGATGCCCTGACCGCGCCCCTCCATCGGCACGGCCAACAATTCAATGAACAACCAGCGATAAAACGTGTGGCCATACAGGCCGCCGAGCACAGCGTCGTGCTCGTCGCGCACCAACAGCGCGATCGGTTCCCACGCCGATGGGCCGGCCTGGGAGACGTTATGTGCGCGCAGTGGCGCCAGAATCGCCGCGCGGTGTTCTTCCGTGGGTGTTTGCGTTAACTCGATGCGCAAGTTCATGCAGGACTTCCTTGTAGGATAATTCGCCAGCGTATCCTGCCCGGTGGTCTGCTTCCAAGTCCCTGCGCAAAACCGGTGGAACCGTCGCTCGCGCGTCGCGGTCTAGCTTTTACAGCGTCATTCCAGCACGCGGTTGATGAGGACACGCCATGAATATTTTTGAAGCCCTTCGTGAAAGCCACGACCGCCAGCGCACTTACGCCAAAAGCCTGATCAAAACCAGCGGTGACACCCCAGAGCGGGTTGAGGCTTACAAACTGCTTAAAGATGAACTGCAAGCCCACGAAACCGCCGAAGAACGTCACTTCTACATTCCGTTGATGGAGTGCGATGCCGGTGTCGACCTCAGTCGTCACGCGATTTCCGAGCACCATGAAATGGACGAGATGATGGAAGAGCTCGACGAGACCGAGATGTCGAGCCCGGCGTGGTTGGCGACGGCGAAGAAGTTGTCGGAGAAGGTGCATCACCACCTGGAGGAAGAAGAGCAGAAGTTCTTCCAGATGGCCGGCAAATTGCTCAATGAGAAGCAGAAGGTGCAGCTCGCCGGACAATATGAAAAAGAGTATCAGGAGCAGGTCGACGCCAAGTAGATCAAAAGATCGCAGCCTTCGGCAGCTCCTACAGGAGATCGAATTGCAAATGCAGGGGCTGCCGCGGGCTGCGATCTTTTGATGTTAAAGCTCCCTCCAGCGTCAGCAAATGCTCCTTGGCCTCCAGCCCGCCCGCAAACCCGGTGAGTTTCCCCGACGCGCCAATCACCCGATGACACGGCGCCACAATCGAAATCGGATTACGCCCATTCGCTGCGCCCACCGCCCGCACTGCCGAAGGATTGCCGATCTGCGCGGCAATCTGGCTGTAGCTGCGCGTCTCGCCAAACGGAATGGTCAGCAACGCCGCCCACACCTGTTTTTGAAAATCAGTGCCGACAAAATCCAGTTCCAGATCGAATCGATCGCGGGTGCCGGAAAAATATTCTTGCAGCTGCCGAGCGGTTTTTATCAGGATCAGATTGTCTGGTGCTGCGCTCATCGGCCCGAGGCGCACGCGGTTCGGTTTGTCGTTTTCCCAGAGGATGGCCGCCAGTCGTGAACCGTTCGCGACCAGCTTCAACTCGCCGACGGGCGAGGGCAGGGTGATGAAGGTAAAAGCCATGCAGGCCAGCTCCGGTTCAGGGCATTGATGGCGCTCAGCATACTGCCTGCGTGGGGAGGCGCAATGCGCAATCGCGACCATACTGCTTGTTGCTCTTGAAGCGTTCACCTCTGTTTTGCACAGACCCTAAAAACAAAAAAGAGATCGACTCATGAAGTACGAACCTTTGGCCAAATCGCTGATAGCGACCTCATTGGCACTCAGCTGTCTGATGGCTCACGCGGCCTCGGTCGCACCGGTCGCTGCCGAAAACGGCATGGTGGTCACCGCGCAACATCTGGCGACCCACGTCGGCGTCGATGTGTTGAAAAGCGGCGGCAACGCGGTGGATGCCGCCGTCGCGGTGGGTTACGCGCTGGCGGTGGTTTACCCCGCAGCGGGCAACCTCGGCGGTGGCGGTTTCATGACCATTCAACTGGCTGACGGGCGCAAGACCTTCCTCGATTTCCGCGAAAAGGCGCCGCTGGCCGCGACCGCCAATATGTATCTGGACAAGGAAGGCAACGTCATTCCTGATCTGAGCACGCGCGGCCACTTGGCGGTCGGCGTACCGGGCACCGTCTCCGGCATGGAACTGGCGCTGAGCAAGTACGGCACCAAGCCGCGCAAAGACATGATCGCCCCGGCCATCAAACTGGCTGAAGACGGTTTCGAACTGGAGCAGGGCGACGTCGAGCTGCTGGAATATGCCACCGATGTGTTCAAAAAGGACATGCGCGATTCCGGCTCGATCTTCCTGCACAACGGCGAGCCGATGCAGGTCGGGCAGAAACTGGTGCAGAAGGATCTGGCTAAAACCCTGCGCACCATTTCCGAAAAAGGCACCGACGGCTTCTATAAAGGCTGGGTCGCCGATGCGATCGTGACGTCGAGTCAGGCCAACAAGGGCATCATCACCCAGGCCGACCTCGACAAATACAAGACCCGCGAATTGGCGCCGGTCGAGTGTGATTACCGTGGCTACCACGTGGTTTCCGCGCCACCGCCAAGCTCCGGCGGTGTGGTGATCTGCCAGATCATGAACATCCTCGAAGGCTATCCGATGAAGGATCTGGGCTTCCATTCGGCCCAGGGCATGCACTATCAGATCGAAGCGATGCGCCACGCGTACGTGGATCGCAACAGCTATCTGGGTGATCCGGATTTCGTCAAAAACCCGATCGAACATCTGCTCGACAAGAACTACGCAACGAAACTGCGCGACGCGATTCAACCGCAAAAGGCTGGCGTCTCGGCCGAGCTGAAACCGGGTACCGCACCGCATGAAGGCAGCAACACCACGCACTATTCGATCGTCGACAAGTGGGGTAACGCGGTTTCGGTCACTTACACCCTCAACGACTGGTTCGGCGCGGGCGTGATGGCGAGCAAGACCGGGGTGATCCTCAACGATGAAATGGACGACTTCACCTCCAAGGTCGGCGTGCCGAACATGTACGGTCTGGTGCAGGGCGAAGCCAACGCGATCGCGCCGGGCAAGGCACCGCTGTCGTCGATGAGCCCGACCATCGTCACCAAGGACGGCAAAGTGGTGATGGTGGTGGGCACGCCGGGCGGTAGCCGGATCATCACCGCGACCTTGCTGACCATGCTCAACGTCATCGACTACGGTATGGGCCTGCAGGAAGCAGTCGATGCGCCGCGCTTCCACCAGCAGTGGATGCCGGAGGAAACCAACCTCGAAGACTTCGCGGCGAGTCCCGACACGAAGAAGATTCTCGAGAGCTGGGGCCACAAGTTTGCCGGCCCGCAGGATGCCAACCACATCGCCGCGATTCTGGTCGGCGCACCGTCGCTGGGCGGTAAGCCGGTTGGCAAAAACCGCTTCTACGGTGCCAACGATCCACGGCGTAATACCGGGTTGTCATTGGGTTACTAAGGCGCGTAAAAACGGGGCGGGCCCATGTCCGCCCCTGTTTCATGGACTGATCAAGGAAGGCTCATCATGACCACCGCATTGCTGATCATCGACGTCCAGCAAGCTCTCTGCTCGGGCGAGTATGAGTGCCATGACATTCACCGGGTGATCGATACCATCAACAGCCTCAGCCGCCGAGCGCGCACGGCCGGGGTGCCGGTGGTGCTGATTCAGCATGAAGAAAAGGACAGTCCGTTGGCCCATGCCGCGGAAGGCTGGCAACTGGCCGAAGGGCTGGAAACATCGAGCGAGGATTTACGCGTGCGCAAGACCACGCCCGATTCGTTCTATCAGACTGATTTACGCAAACTGCTGCCGAGCGAGGATTTCGAACGCTTGGTCATTTGCGGGTTGCAAACCGACTATTGCATCAACGCGACCGTGCGCCAGGCCCATCAACTGGGCTACGACGTAGTGCTCGCCGCCGACGCACACTCCACCGTCGACAACGGCCCGATGAGCGCCGACGATATCATCGCCGAACACAACAAAGACCTCGCGCATTTGACCGGCTCCGTCGCCCGCATCGACGTGAAACCCGCTGCCGACATCGTTTTCTAGCCAAACCACAAATCCCATGTGGGAGCGTCGGTGCGACGATTCGACTTGCTCGCGAAAGCGGTGTGCCAGACACACTAATGGCGACTGATTCACCGCTTTCGCGAGCAAGCCCGCTCCCACAAAAGCCTGCTTGAGTCGCAAACAAACTCCCGCGAATCCCCCCAACTCACGGCGCCACAACCTCTTCCATCAGCAGAATCGGCTTCTGACCACACCACAAATTCCGAGTGGGAGCGGGCTTGAGTCGCAAACAAACTCCCGCGAATCCCCCCAACTCACGGCGCCACAACCTCTTCCAGCAGCGGAATCGGCTTCCGACCACACCACGAATCCCGAGTGGGAGCGGGCTTGCTCGCGAAGGCGGTGTGTCAGACATGTTGAAGGCGACTGATTCACCGCTTTCGCGAGCAAGCCCGCTCCCACAAAAGCCTGCTCGAGTCGTAAATAAACCCACGAATCTTCCCAGCCTGTGGCGCCACAACCTCTTCCAGCAGCGGAATCGGCTTCCGACCACACCACGAATCCCCTTGTGGGAGCGGCGGTGCGACGATTCGACTTGCTCGCGAAAGCGGCGTGTCAGACACATTGAAGGCGACTGATTCACCGCTTTCGCGAGCAAGCCCGCTCCCACCAAAAGCGGTTCAAGTCGCAAACAGAATCCCACGAATCTCGCCAACCCTTGGCGGCACAACACCCTCCAGCACCAACCGCGTAATCGTCTCCGCCGCCCGTTCGTAATCCTCATCCAGCGGCTCTTCGCGTTCCATGATTCGGCCCATCTGCCAGCCAATGTTGGTGTACGTGCGCGTCGCCGACCAGATGAACAGCATCAAATGCTCCGGATCCACCGGTGCCAGCAAACCGCGCTCGATCCAGCTGCGCAAACACTCGACATTCCGTCGCGCTTCAGCGTGCAGCAGGTCGCGGCACTCGTCTGGCAACTGCCGCCCGCCGAGCAACAACTCTCCACTGAAAACCTTGGCTATCGCCGGATGCTCGCGGGCAATACGAATCCGCGCAGCGACGTAAGCGCGCAAACCCACCAGCGGATCATCGCTTTCACGCAGCACCGCCGACGCCTCCAGCAACGGTTCGACAAACCCCAGCAAGACTTTCGAGTAGAGGTTTTCCTTGGTCTGGAAGTAGTAATACAGGTTCGCCTTGGGCACGCCGGCGCGGGCGGCGATGTCGCGGGTCTGGGTGGCGTCGAAGCCGTTGGCGGCGAATTCTTCACTGGCAGCGTTGAGGATCAACTGCTCGTTGCGTACGCGGATGGCGCTCATGGAAAAACAGTCTGAATAAACAACATGGAAAGATTCTGGCGATTTCGGTTTCGCAATATACAAAACTATATAGCGGTGAGGCCAGCTTACTCGACAGACAGCGCTATGCTGCTTCGATCATTGAATAAACGAGGACGGGGTCATGACGATTAAGGCATTGCGCGCCGATACCGCACAGGTGGACGCGGTGGCGCAGTTGTTCGACGCGTATCGAGGCTTTTACAAGCAGCCGTCGAACCTTGAACAGTCGCGCGCCTTCATCGCCGAACGCATGGCGGCGGGTGAATCGGCGATTTTTTTGGCGCAGGACGAGCACGGTGAAGCGCTGGGATTTGTGCAGTTGTATCCGACGTTTTCCTCCATCGACGCCCACCGCACCTGGCTGCTCAGCGATCTGTTCACCACGCCAGCCGCGCGGGGTCGCGGCGTTGGCCGATTGCTGATGAACACCGCCCGCGCGTTTGCCCTGGAAACCGGCGCCAAAGGTCTCGTACTGGAAACCGCCACCGACAACTTCACCGCGCAGGGTTTGTACGAGTCGTTGGGGTATGTGCGCGATACCGGTTATTACACTTACATGCTCGACTTGCGTCAGGGCTGAGGGGGTTGCGCCAGTAGCCGCTCGATCTGCGCCAATTCCCAAGTACTGAGCAAGCTCACCGGATCAGTGCCATAACGTTGCCAACCCTCGAGCGCGCCTTCGCGCCCATCGGTATCGCGCGCGTATTCACAGTGATGCAATCGGCCGCCGTCAAAATCCAGCAGCAAGCGCCAGCCCTCGATATCGACGGCAACCAGCCCGGAGGCGGAGGGCGCCTCGCCTACTTTAAAGGTGAGCATCTCAAGCGCCGCGTCACGCAAACGCTGACAAACTTCGCGAGCGGTTAAAAATGCAGACATGTTCGAACTCGATGAGGACTGAGCGCGCCAGCATAAAGCGCAGGTCGATAACTGTCAGCGATCACTGGCCGCTGCGAGGACAATTCCGTAACATCCGCAACCCACTTTTCCCCGAACACCTGCGGTCGCCGACGTCGGCCGCTCAGTCAGGTAAGCCATGAAACCGATTCGTCTGCGCGCCGATGTCCTGGCCGGACTCACCACCTCGTTTGCCCTGTTGCCCGAATGCATCGCCTTCGCGCTGGTGGCACACCTCAATCCGCTGATGGGCCTGTACGGTGCTTTCATCATCTGCACGCTGACCGCTTTGTTCGGCGGTCGGCCGGGTATGGTCTCCGGCGCGGCGGGTTCGATGGCGGTGGTGATTGTTGCGCTGGTGGTGCAACACGGCGTGCAATACCTGCTGGCGACCGTGCTGCTCGGCGGTTTGATCATGATGGCGTTCGGTTTGCTGCGCTTGGGCAAACTGGTGCGGATGGTGCCGCACCCGGTGATGCTCGGCTTCGTTAACGGTCTGGCGATCATCATTGCCCTGGCGCAACTGGAGCATTTCAAGAACGGTGAGGAATGGCTCAGCGGCACGCCGTTGTACCTGATGGCAGGGCTGGTGGCGCTGACCATGGCGATCGTTTACATCCTGCCGCGCCTGACCAAAGCGGTGCCGCCGGCGCTGGTGGCGATTCTCGGCGTCGGCCTGCTGGTCTATCTGTTCGGCCTGCCGACCCGCACCCTCGGCGACATGGCGCATATCGCCGGTGGTCTGCCGACTTTCGCCTTGCCGGACATCCCGTGGACTTTCGAAACCCTGCGCATCATCGCCCCCTACGCGATTCTGATGGCGCTGGTCGGGCTGCTGGAAACCCTGCTGACGCTCAACCTCACCGACGAAATCACTGAAAGCCGTGGCTACCCGGATCGTGAATGCGTGGCGCTGGGCGCGGCGAACATGGTCTCGGGCGCATTCGGCGGTATGGGCGGTTGCGCGATGATCGGCCAGACCGTGATCAACCTCAGCTCCGGCGGGCGCGGACGTTTGTCCGGTGTGGTCGCGGGCGTGCTGATTTTGTTGTTCATTCTGTTTCTATCGCCGCTGATCGAGCGTATTCCACTGGCGGCGTTGGTCGGGGTGATGTTCGTGGTCTCGCAGCAGACTTTCGCCTGGGCGTCGTTGCGCGTCATCAACAAAGTCCCGCTCAACGATGTGCTGGTGATCATCGCGGTGACCACCATCACCGTGTTCACCGATCTGGCCACCGCTGTGCTGTGCGGCATCATCATTGCTGCGCTGAATTTCGCCTGGCAGCAGGCGCGCGAGTTGTACGCCGATGAGCATTTGGAAGCGGATGGCAGCAAACTCTATCGTCTGCACGGCACGCTGTTTTTTGCCTCGACCACGCCGTTCCTCAACCAGTTCGACCCGGCGACCGATCCGCAAAAAGTCACCCTCGATTGCCGGCATCTGAGCTTTGTCGATTACTCGGCGATTGCCGCACTGAAAACCTTGCGTGAGCGTTACGCCAAGGCAGGCAAGGATCTGCAGGTATTCCACTTGTCCGAGCGCTGCAAAAAACTGCTCAAGCGCGCCGGCGTCGATCACGACTGACACACGTCGCTTACACGACTTTGTGATGAATGTTGACTTGTGGCGAGGGGATTTATCCCCGTTGGACTGCGCAGCAGGCCCCTGTTTTCTAGTTAAAAGAGGGATCGCTCCGCAATCCAACGGGGCGGTGCGACGTTTCGCTAAATCCCCTCACCACAAGGGTTACACGGGTCTTCTAATCAGGCGTCGATGGCCGGGAAGTCGATCTCGGTCAGCGCCACGTTGTTCAGGTAGTTGGTCAGGGTCTGCACCGCGACCACGGCAATCACTTCGATGATCTTGCTGTCATCAATCCCCGCGGCGCGAGCGGCGGCGATCTGCTCGTCACTCAAGTGGCCACGGCTTTCCGTCAATTGATAGGCGAGGGCGGCATAGGCGTTCAACTCACCTTGGCGCGCCGCGACGATGTCCTCGGCCGACAACCCGGCCTTGCTGCCGAAAAAGGTGTGCGCCGCCAGGCAGTAATCGCAGCCGTTAACCTGCGAGGTCGCCAGGTACACCGCTTCTTTTTCCTTGGCGCTGAGCGACGATTTGCCCAGTGTCGCCGATGCCTGCACGTAGGTGTCGAGCGCGACCGGCGCCTTGGCCAGTGTGGCGAACAGGTTCGGCAGGAAACCGATTTTCTTCTTCACACCTTCCAGCACGGGGCGGGTGGCGTCGGTGGCGGTTTCGAGGCTGATGGCGTTGATGCGGCTCATGGTGATTCTCCGAAAGTCCGGCGCGAACTGCGTCGGCGATGGAATGAATGTTAGTGAGCGAAACTGGTGCTTTGGCGGCAAATCGTCGACGATATGCGGCAGATCGTCCAGATTCGCCCGCAGGAGTCGCCCAATGGATCGCCTTTCTACTTTGCTCAGCCACTTCGGTGTGAATGCCGGCACCTTTCACAGCGGCGCGTTTTGCGGCATCAGCGTGCATGAGGGCGAGCCGTGCGGGCATGTGCATCTGTTGCAGGCGGGCGAGTTGCTGCTCAGGCCGGGTAACGAACGCGAGTTCAGGCTGAGTGAACCCTCGCTGATTTTCTTTCCGCGACCGTTTCCCCACCGAATGTCTGCCGACGAGTCCATGGACACCCGCGTGGTCTGCGCCACGCTGACGTTCGACGGCGGATCGGGCAATGCACTCGCCACCGCGTTGCCGGATTATCTGGTGCTGAAACTCAGCGACATTCCCGAACTCGGCAGCACGCTGGAATGGTTGTTCAGGGAAGCCTTCGAAGGACACTGCGGGCGGGTTGCGGTGATGGATCGGCTGTTTGAACTGCTGGTGATTCTGCTGTTGCGCCACCTCATCAGCAGTCGCGATCAACAACCGGGGATGATGGCCGGGCTCGCCGATCCGCGTTTGTCGCGGGCCTTGATCCAGATGCACGAGCAGCCGCATAAACCGTGGAGCGTGGCCGAGCTGGCCAGCGTCGCCAACCTGTCGCGCGCCAGTTTTGCCGAGCAGTTTCGCCGCGTGGTCGGGCAGACGCCGGCTGATTATCTGCTGAGCTGGCGGGTCAGCCTGGCGCAGAAACGTTTGCGCGAGGGCAAGCCAATTGCGCTGATCGCTGCAGAGGTCGGTTACGAAAGCCCTTCGGCGCTGGCTCGCGCGTTTCGCCGCAAGACCGGGCTCAGCCCGCGCGAGTGGAAGGCTGGCGCTTAGGGATTATTTGGCGAATTTCTTCGCTCCGGCGACGCACAGAATCACGCCCAATGTCACCGCGAGCATGCCGACGCTGACGTGTTCATGCAGCAGTGTCGCCGCCAGCGCCAGGCCAAAAAACGGCTGCAACAACTGCAACTGACTCACCGCCGCAATCCCGCCCTGCGCCAGGCCGCGATACCAGAACACAAAACCGATCAACATGCTGAACAGCGACACATAGCCCAGGCACAACCACGCCGACAGGCTGATGGTGCTGAACGAGGCGGGCGCCAGCCACAGACTGAGTACAGCCATCAGCGGCAGCGACAGCACCAGCGCCCAGCAAATCACCTGCCAGCCGCCGAGGCTGCGCGACAGTTTCGCCCCTTCGGCGTAGCCCAGACCGCAGGCGACGATGGCGGCCAGCATCAGCAAGTCGCCGGTGGGCGAAGCGGTCAGGCCTTGAGAGATCGCAAACCCCACCACCAGCGCACTGCCGAGTACCGAGAAAATCCAGAACACCGGACGCGGCCGTTCACCGCCGCGCAGGACGCCGAAAATCGCCGTGGCCAACGGAAGCAATCCTACAAAGACAATCGAATGCGCTGACGTCACGTGTTGCAATGCCAACGCAGTCAGCAGCGGAAATCCGAGCACCACGCCCATCGCCACGATGAACAACGACAGCCACTGATCGCGTGTGGGGCGCCGTTCGCGAAACAGCCACAGCAGTGCCACGGCCAATACCCCAGCGATGGCGGCACGCAATACCGTGAGAAACACCGGATCGAATTCCAGCACTGCCAATCGCGTGGCCGGCAGTGAACCGCTGAAAATCACCACGCCAATAAAGCCGTTGATCCAGCCGCTGGTTTTTTCCAGTGCCGGGTTCGTCAGATTCGAGGTTCGTTCCATGCCAGGTCGCGCTCAAAGGTGGGGTTGCGTCATTTGAATCCTATGGCTGAGAATCAGCACAATCAAAGAATTGTCATGGATACAGCCGACATGCCGCGCTCCCGATACAAGACGCTGGTTGATACCTACGCCGATGACATTCGCTCGGGTCGCCTGTCGCCGGGCACGCGCCTGCCGACGCACCGGCAACTGGCGGCGAGCGAAGGGCTGGCGCTGGTCACCGCTTCACGGGTTTATGCCGAACTGGAGGCGATGGGCCTGGTCAGTGGCGAGGCCGGGCGCGGCACTTTTGTGCGGGAAACCTCGTTGTCGCCGGGGCAGGGCATCGATCAGAAGGACGTCGCGGTCGGCATGATTGACCTCAATTTCAACTACCCGTCGTTGCCCGGTCAGGCCGATCTGCTGCGCACGGCGCTGCGGCAGTTGGCGTTGTCGGGCGATCTCGAAGCGTTGCTGCGTTATCAGCCGCACGCCGGTCGCGTCCATGAGCGCGCGTCGGTTGCGCAACATCTGCTAAGCCGTGGCGTGCAGGTCGAGGCCGAGCAAGTGCTGATCGTCAACGGTGCGCAGCAAGGGCTGGCGGTGACGCTGATGGCGTTGCTCAAACCGGGTGATGTGATTGCCGCTGACGCGTTGACCTATTCCGGGTTCAAAGTGCTGGCCGAAGCGCTGCATCTGGAAGTGGTGGCGATCCCGCTGACCGCGCACGGCCCGGATTTGCAGGCACTGGACAAGCTTTGTCGGCAGCGCTCGGTACGCGCGGTGTACAGCATGCCGACGTTGCACAATCCGCTGGGTTGGGTAATGCCGATTGATCAACGCGAACAACTGCTGGCGATCGCCCGACGGCATGATCTGACAATCATCGAAGACGCGGCCTACGCCTTTCTGGTGGAAAACCCACCGCGCCCGCTGATTGATCTGGCGCCGGAGCGCACGGTGTACGTGTCGGGACTGTCGAAAAACATCGCCACCGGTTTGCGCGTCGGATTTATCGCCGCGCCCGTGGGGATGGTGCCGGCGCTGGAACGCGTCATTCGCGCCACGACCTGGAACACGCCCGGCGTGATGACTGCGATTGCCTGCGGCTGGCTCGACGATGGCACCGTCATTGAGCTTGAGGAACAGAAGCGCAACGACGCCAAAGCACGGCAAAAATTGGCCGCGGAATTGCTCAAAGGGCTGTCGTGCATCGGCCATCCGTCTTCGTATTTTTTGTGGCTGCCGCTGCCGGAAGATGTGCGCGCCGATCAGATCGTCGTGGAACTGCAGCAGCATCAGATCTCCGTCACCACAGCCGAACCATTTGCGGTGTCCGCCCATGTGCCGCATGCGATTCGGCTGGCGCTGGGCTCGGTGGACATGGCCGTTTTGCGTCAGGCATTGATCACCGTCAGAAAGATCATCGGCGCTTACCTGTAAAAAACTGCCTTGCACAAAATGTTAGGCTTGCCGCAATTGTGTAGCGCCTGTTTTTGGATCGTTCGATGAAAACCACTGCTTTACTGTCCCTGGCCTTGAGCCTTATCGCCACCTGTTCAACTGCCCAAGCCGCCGGCGACCCTGAAGCGGGGGCAAAAATCTTCCCGCGTTTGTGTGGTGGTTGCCATCAGGTCGGTGAGTCGGCCCGCCCCGGTTTCGGCCCGGAACTCAACGGCATCGTCGGTCGGCCTGCCGGTACTTCGGCCAATTACGTCTATTCCGACGCGATGAAAAACTCCGGCGTGACCTGGGATGCCGACACGTTGCGGGCGTATCTCAAAGACCCGAAAGGCGTGGTGCCAGGCACGCGGATGATTTTCTGGGGCCTGAGCGATGAAGAGAAACTCGACAACCTGCTCGCCTACCTGCAGACCTTCTCGGAACACCTGTAGGAGCTGCCGAAGGCTGCGATCTTTTGATCTGGTTTTTTAAGGGCAAGATCAAAAGATCGCAGCCTTCGGCAGCTCCTACGGGGATTGTGGGGTGTCGGTTTGTTTGGTGAACCATTGCATCACCGATGCACACGCCGGGTGCGTCGCCGCTGACGGCTGCAAGCACAGCGAATAAATGCCGCCGGTTTTCAGCGGTGGGCCGAACGGCACCACCAACACGCCGCGCTCCAGCGACTCCGCCGCCAGCGTCATGTCAGTGACCGCCACGCCCAACCCGCGCGCCGCCGCATCCAGTGCCAACTCATCAAGGTTGAACGGGATGTGCCGGTAATCCTCCAGCGGTTTTCCATTATTCGCCGCCAGCCATTCGAACCACGCCTGACGATCAGCCGAGCGATGCAGCAAGGCAAAACGCTGCAACTCGTCCACTGATCGCGGTGCGCCCGGCAGATTGGGCGCGCACACCGGCACCAGCGTTTCTGCAAACAGCGTCAGATACGCCGGGTCGCTGGTCGCTTGCGGCAGATACAGAATGTACGCGTCGCTGTCGCTGGCCGGCTCAACCACTTCGGTGGCGACCGTCTCAATCGCCAAGGAAACCTCGGGATGGCTGAGGTAAAAGTCGCTGAGTTTGGGCAGCAGCCAGCGCACCGCCAGTGACACGTGCATGCGGATGCGGAATGGCCGCTCCTGTGGGGCGAGGCGCTCTTCGAGATTTTTCAGTTGTTCGAGAATGCTGCGCGCGCTGGCCAGCACCTGCTCGCCTTCTGCGGTCAGGCGCAGGCTGCGGCTGGTGCGGATAAACAGCGCGACATTGAAGTGGCTTTCCAGTTGCTGAACTTGCCGACTGACCGCGCTTTGGGTCAGGCACAGCTTCTGCGCCGCCAAGGTGAAGCTGCCGCAATCGGCGACTTCGACCAGTGCCTGCATGGCCTGAAGGGACGGTACGTGGCGAATTTTATCCATGCGATTTCAGAATGGCTCGATGATTTTATAACGTTGGTTGGTCTGACGAAGACCTTATAGATTCTAGCTCTGGCGGCGATCTTCTCAAGGTGTCCATGCGATTCACGCATGCACTTTACACAGAGGCAAGCCGTTGAACGACAGTCCTATGAGGTGATGTATGGAAAACATATGCGGCTGGATCGCGCAGGCTGGCCATTCGCCGGAGCGCGGTCGCCTGAGTGGCGCGCAAAAGGCCGATTGGCTGGTGATTGGCGCCGGCATTACCGGCCTCAGCGCTGCGCACACGCTTGCCGAAATGCATCCGCAGGCACGCATTGTGGTGGTCGACCGGCAATGCGCGGCGCAAGGTGCTTCGGCGCGCAATTCGGGTTTTGTCGTTGCTCACGAACACCCGGCGCACAGCGAATTGATCGGCACCGCCGGATTTGCCGGGTTCGAAACCGACACGATGATTTCCCGTGCGGCCAGCGAAGAAGTCCGTCAGCGCATCGGCCAGCACGCGATCGAGTGCGACTTTCGCGACAGCGGTTATTACTTTGCGGTCAATGACGCGGCCAAGCTTGATCATGTCGAGGCCAAACTGGCGACGTTGCGCGCGCTCGGTGCCCGGGCCGAGTTTCTGCAAGGTGAACCGTTGGCGCAGAAACTTGGCACCCGTCACTACGCCGCCGCGATCTGGTGTGGCCATGGCAATGCGCTGCTGCAACCGGCCAAGTATGTGAAAGGTTTGCTCAACGCACTGCCGGGCAACATCACCGTGTATGAGGACACCGACATCGCCAGTGTCGAGCGTCTGAGTCAGGGCGGGCTGCGCGCCAACGCGGCTAACGGCAGCGTTGAAGCGAAGAAAGTGCTGGTGTGCCTGAACGCATTTATCCCTCGGGTCGGCATCAACGATAGCGGCACATTCCCGATGGAACTCAGCGCCAGTCTGACGCGGCCGCTGACCGATCACGAGTTTCAGGCGATTGGCGCGGTCGAGCCTTGGGGCGTGCTGTCGACCCGGCCACTCGGCGCCACCGTGCGCCTGACCCCGGATCGCCGCGTGATGATCCGCAACACCGCCGAATACCGCACGCGCGACCTGTCCAACGGCGCACTCGCGCAACGTCGCCAGCATCATGTACTTGGATTGCAGCGGCGTTTTCCCTTCCTCGACGAGCGCGACATTCAATTCACCTGGACCGGTCATTTGAGCGCTACCCGCAGCGGTCAGGCGTATTTCGACCGGGTGGAAGAGGGCGTGTACGCCGTCGCGGGCTGCAACGGTTCCGGCGTTGCGCGCGGAACCTTGTGGGGCCGACTGCTGGCAGAACTGGCCTCGGGCGTTGACTCGCCACTGCTGCAATCAGTGATGCAGCGCGCCGAACCTGGCTGGTTGCCGCCGCGTCCTTTCTTCGACATCGGTGCCATGCTTCGCATGCGCGTGGAGGCGGTCAGGGCCAGAACAGAAATCTGAAAATCCGCGAACCGCAGAAGAACAAAAAAGCCACTTCCTTTCAGGTGATAGAACATGCGCATCATTACGCTCACCCTGGCGATCGCCCTCGCTGCAACGTCGGCGGCCGCTTGTGCCGACGAAACCGTCAACATTTCCAACTGGAACAGCTACATCGCCCCGGACACGCTGGCCAATTTCACCCAGACCAGCGGCATCAAGACCACTTACGACATCCACGACAGCAACGAAGTACTGGAGTCGAAGTTGATGACCGGCAACACCGGTTATGACGTGGTCAGCCCGTCGAACCACTTTCTCTCGCGCCTGATCAAGGCCGGGGCGATTCAGAAACTCGACAAGTCGCAACTGCCGAACTGGAAAAACCTCGACCCGGTGTTGATGAAGAAACTCGAAGTCAACGATCCAGGTAATCAGTACGGCTACCCGTACATGTGGGGCACGGCCGGCATCGGCTACAACGTCGAAAAAATCAAAGCGATCTTCGGCAACACCGACATCACCCGTTCGTGGAAGATGTTTTTCGACGAAGAGAACATCAAGAAGCTGAGCCAGTGCGGCGTGGCGATCATCGACAACCCGACACAGGTGCTGCCGATCACCCTCAACTACCTCGGCTTGCCGCCGCACAGCCACGAACCGGCCGACTACAAACAAGCCGAGCAGGCCTTGCTGAAAATCCGCCCGTACATCCAGTATTTCCACGCCTCGAAATACATCAGCGACCTGGCCAACGGCAACGTCTGCGCGGTGATCGGTTTCAACGGTGACATCGTTCAAGCAGCGGCGAGCGCCAAGGAAGCCAAGAACGGCATCGACATCGCCTATTCGATCCCGACCGAAGGCACGACATTGTGGTTCGACATGATGGTCATGCCGAAAAGCGCGCCGCATGAAAAGAACGGCTACGCCTACATGAACTACCTGCTCGAACCGAAGGTAATTGCCAACATCAGCAACAGCATCCATTACGCCAATCCGAATGCGGCGGCCAATGAGTTTCTCAATCAGGACGTGATCGGCGATCCGGCGATTTATCCGCCAAAAGAAGTGACGGACAAATTGTTCACCGTCGAAGAACTGCCGGCAGCGATTGCGCGGCTGACGACGCGGTTGTGGACGAAGTTGAAAACCAATACCTGACCCCCCGCGACAACGGTGACACTGGTGGGATGGGCGATTTTGGGTTATTGCTGACAGCGCGGCATGTCGCCGAAACCAAGGAGCTTTCCATGAAATCTTTGTTGCTGGCAGCACCTTTGTTGCTCATCGCATCAGTGGCCCACGCTGGCATTCCGATGCTCAATGCCACTTGCCCGGGCAAGATCGAAGTTCACGCCGATGAGGGCGGGCCGATCTACATCAATGGCAAGGAAGCCAAATTGAAGAAATTCAACGACAACTATTTCGAGGCCAAAGGCGCGGGCGTGACCATTTCGCTGAGCATCAATCCCGATGGTTCACCGGGGGTGTCGTACACCGGGAAGAACAAGGCCAACGGGATCTGCGAAGTGAAGCAGGGCTGATCAGGCGATCTGATTGCGCCCGGCGGCTTTTGCCCGGTACAGCTGTTGGTCAGCGCGTTTGATCAGCAGGGTCTGGCTGTTGTCAGCCGGATCCGCCAGGCCGATGCCGATGCTGACGGTCATGTTGCCGACATGAGGGAAATGCGCGTTGGCGATGGCTGTGCGGATTTTCTCGGCGACCACTTCAGGGGTATCCGGTTGCGCGACTTCCGGCAACAACACCGCGAACTCTTCACCACCGTAGCGCGCCACGAAATCGGTGCTGCGGGTGCTCTCGCGAATCAGTTGCGCCAGTTGCACCAGCACGTCATCGCCGATGGCGTGGCCGTAGGTGTCGTTGATCCGTTTGAAATGATCGGCGTCGATCAGCAGCAAGGCAAACGGGCGGCCGGTACGGCGGAACAGCAGGTTGTACTCGGTAAGCTTTTCGTCGAAGCGACGACGGTTGAAAACGCCGGTCAGGGAATCGTGGGTCGCCAGACTGAGCAGTTCGGCGTTGGCTTGGGTGAGGGCCGCCGTGCGTTGCGCGACGGTCGCTTCCAGTGAGGCATTGGCCTCCTGCAACTGACGTTCTTTGCCGAGCAGTGATTGCGTCATCGCATCGATCGACTGGCCGAGTTGGGCAATTTCCTGCACTGGATGTTGCAGCGGGAAGTGTGCGCCGGGTTGATTGTTCTGTACGCGTTTGGCCGAGCGAGCGAGTTGTTCAATCGGGCGGCTGAGGTACAGCGCCAGGTAGTACGCCACCAAGCCACAACCGATTGCCGCGAACACGCCCAACAGCAACAGTTTGTAGAGCAGCAGGCGCGCCGGTTGCAGGGCAGTGTCCAGCGGTTGGCGCACAGCAATCGACCACGACAATGCAGTGCTCGACGGTGTCGGTACGGTCACACGGCTGGTCAGATAACCATCGCCGACCGTCCAGCCCGGCGAGTTCGGATCGTTGGCCGCGACCTGTTGGCCCATCAACGCCTCCGGGTACAGCACTTTACCGTCATGATCGATGATCAGCGCTTCGAGATCCGGCGCCGAATCCTTGTGCGACACCGCCGCCGATTCGACAATCCGCGTCACCCAGCTCCAGTGTGCGTGAGCCCCCAGCACACCAATCACTTGGCCCTCGGCGTTGTGAATCGGCGCGGCGAAGTCAATGAAGCGCAACGGTTCGCCATTCGGCAATCCCGGCAGCAATTTGGCGAGTAACACGGCTTCGTGCGGATCACCGGTGTACTCATTGCGCAGACCAGCCTGGAACCACGGCCGTTGTTGCACCGATTGACCGACCAGCAAACCGTTTACGGCCTGATGCACGAGACCGTCGGCATCGGCCACGCCCATCCACGCATATTCGGCACGGGCCTGGGTGCGCAACTGCATCGACTTGAGAATCGCCGGGTTGTCCAGATCGCCGCGCTCCAGATGCGGCGCTCGACTGAGCAAATAAACCTCAAGTTGCCGCTCGCGCAACTGTTCGCCAAGCAATGCCGCCGCCGAGCGCGCGGTGCTCAGCAGCGCATTGCCGCTGGCCTGTTTCATCTGCTCGGTGGCGATATGACCGACGTAGAAACCCACGCTCAGCAGCGTCAGCAGGGATAAACCGGCAAACCAAAGAGTGAGATGGCTACGCAGACTGGCTTTGAGCATGGGCGAGCGGATTCTGTTTTGAAGTTGTGGCCGGATGGTATGCGCAATGATCGACCGACCGCCAGTCGTCACTTGCGCCAGGATTTGTCAGACCCGTCGCTGACCGTTGTAGGAGCTGCCGCAGGTTGCGATCTTTTGACTTTATTACCTCGCCGCCCGCACACACAATTCACCGGTGCCCCGCATCAACGCCAACTCATGCAGCGCATCCCGCGCCAATCCCTTGCGCGATTCCGCCAGCCAGCTCGAACAATTCGGATCCCGACGGTAAGGCGCGAAATCAGCGTACTGCTGCAACAATCGGCTCTGCAGCTCATCCAGTCGCGGCCGAATCTGCTTGCCCAGATCCGGGCGTGCAGTGTCCGGCGCCACACCCGCCGCTTGCCATTGTGCGAGCAAACCGTACTGCACCAGTTTATTGGCCTCCATTTGCGCAGCAATCAATTGCGCCACGTCTTCAGCATCAAGTTTGCGCTCGGCGGCCAGCGTGCGCGCATTGGCAATCACCTGCGCTTCACGCGGGCTGTCCTGAATCGGCTTGCCGCTGTCCCACTTGGTCAGCGCTACCAGATCGCCGATGTTCAGGCGCTCGTTCAACGTCATCAACAACGGCTTCAAGGCTTCGGGAGCAGCGCTGGGCGTGGCGGCGCAAGCGCTGCCGGCGAGAAGAACGAGGAGGGCGCTGGTCAGCAGATTTGGAACGTGCGGCATGAGCAAAATCTCAATCACGAACAATGGGTGGAGTGTTGTTTACCACAGACTTCGGCATCGCTTCAGGGCGAAATTAAACACGAAGCTTAAATGTTAATTGCGCCCCGCCGACAACTCATCGAAGCTATCCTCCTTAAGCCTTCCTGCCGTCGAGATGGACCTCCTGCCCCATGCAAACCCCAGCCGTCACCAAACCCCTCTGGCAAACGTATTTGTTGTTCCTCGCCCCGATGGTGTTGTCGAATTTTCTGCAGTCGATGTCGGGCACGGTGAACAGCATTTACATCGGCCAGATGCTCGGCACTCAGGCGCTGGCGGCGGTGTCGGGGATGTTTCCGATCATCTTCTTCTTTATCGCGCTGGTCATCGGCCTTGGCGCGGGCGCGGGCGTGTTGATCGGTCAGGCGTGGGGCGCGCGCGAGCCGCACATGGTTAAAGCCATCGCCGGCGCAACGTTGTTGCTGGGTGTGCTGATTGGTTTGATTGCGGCAGTGCTCGGCAGTGTGTTCGCGCGGCAGGCGTTGACCGGATTGGGCACGCCGGCGGATGTGCTGGACGATGCGGTGGCCTACGCGCACGTGATGATGTGGATTCTGCCGTCGATGCTGGTGTTTGTGCTGTTCACCCAGTTGCTACGTGGGGTGAGTGACACGTTGTCGCCGCTGCTGGCGCTGATCGTCTCGACCAGTGTGGGTCTGGCGCTGACCCCGGCGTTGATTCGCGGCTGGTTTGGCCTGCCGCAACTGGGCATTCAAAGTGCGGCGTACGCGGGCCTGGCCGGTAACCTCGCGGCGATGGCGTGGCTGGCGTGGCGCTTGATCCGCAAGGGCCATCCGCTGGCGCCGGATCGAGAGTTTTTTGCAGCGCTGCGGCTCAACGGTGCAATCCTCGGCAAGGTGCTGCGTATAGGCCTGCCGACTGGCGTGCAGATGATTGTTCTTTCTCTGTCGGAACTGGTGATTCTGGCGCTGGTGAATCAGCACGGTTCGCAGGCGACGGCGGCGTATGGCGCGGTGACGCAGATCGTTAACTACGTGCAGTTTCCGGCGTTGTCGATTGCCATCACTGCGTCGATTCTGGGCGCACAGGCGATTGGTGCCGGGCGTCTGGAGCGCATGGCGCCGATTCTGCGCACGGGTTTGCTGATCAACGTGTGCCTGACCGGTGGGTTGATTGTGCTGGGTTACCTGCTGTCGCACTGGCTGCTTGGCTTGTTCCTGACCGAAGACTCAACCCGGGCGATGGCCGAGCATCTGCTGCACATCATGCTCTGGAGCCTGCTGGTGTTTGGCTTCCAGGCGATCATCGGCGGGATCATGCGCGCCAGTGGCACAGTGCTGGTGCCGGTGATCATTGCGATTATTTGTGTGGTCGGCGTGCAGTTGCCGGCGGCGTACTGGCTTGATGGCCAGTACGGTTTGCAGGGTGTGTGGATGGCGTTTCCGGTGGCGTATCTGGGGATGCTGGTGTTGCAGACGCTGTATTACAAACTGGTGTGGAAGCATCAGAAGATCGAGCGGATGGTTTGATCCTGATGCTCGGTTGACGGGTCTCGCGCCTTCGCGAGCAAGCCCCGCTCCCACAGGGATTTTGGCTGTGTCCGGGATTCTGTGCAGGGCATGGCAACCTGTGGGAGCCGGGCTTGCCCGCGAAGGCGTGGTCACATTCAACATCATTGCCGCAGATAAACCGCTTTCGCGAGCAAGCCCGCACAGGGATTTTGGTTTTGTCCGAGATTCTGTGCAGGGCATGGCAACCTGTGGGAGCCGGGCTTGCCCGCGAAGGCGTGGTCACATTCAACATCATTGCCGCAGATATACCGCTTTCGCGAGCAAGCCCGCTCCCACAGGGATTTTGGTTTTGTCCGAGATTCTGTGCAGGGCATGGCAACCTGTGGGAGCCGGGCTTGCCCGCGAAGGCGTGGTCACATTCAACATCATTGCCGCAGATCTACCGCTTTCGCGAGCAAGCTCGCTCCCACAGGGTGGGGAGATGAACGAGAGCAAGGGTTGTCCTGTGGGGCCACCCTTTTTGTTACTGGCAATATCAGGGAAAGCATCGTAGCTTACGCGCCATAAATATAAGAACGTTCGAGGGTGTAAGTGGGAGCTTTTCGACTGCTGTTGGCTGTTCTGGTAGCCGTTTCACATATGGGCAAGACGTTCGCGGGGCTCAACCCCGGTGTGGTCGCCGTGATTTCCTTTCTGATCATCAGCGGCTTCGTGATGACTTCGCTGATCGAGCGCAACTATAAAACCACGGCCAGCGTCGGGCGGTTTTATCTGAACCGGGCGCTCAGGCTTTATCCGCAATTTCTGCTGTATTTCCTCGCTTCCTGTGCAGTGATTCACTGGCTGCTACCCGGCACGCCGCAAGCGGCCGAGTTGACGATTGAAAAAATTCTCACCAGCCTGACGATGCTGCCGCTGGGCTTCTATATGTTCGGCGTCGGTAGTAGCTGGATTCTCCCGGCCGGATGGTCGCTGGGGCTTGAGCTGTGCTTCTACCTGGTGTTCCCGTTTCTGCTGATTTTCAAGCTGCGCGGTGTGGCATTTGTACTGTCGGTCGGTGTTTTCCTGGTGGCGTGTTTCGGTTACATCAACACCGATGTCTACGGCTATCGCCTGCTGCCGGGGGTGCTGTTCATCTTTCTGTGCGGCAGCTATTTGTACCGCCCGCAGGCCAGAGGGTTGCTCGTGGCCGGGCTGACCACCGTGGCGGCCAGCATTTTGTTTGTGGCGATCATGACCGGCGTGATTACGCGCCATCCGTTCAATGCTGAGGTCACACTGGGCATCGCGCTGGGGATTCCGGCGGTGTTGGTGCTCACGCGATTCAAGTATCACCGCGTCGACGAATTGCTCGGCAATATCAGCTATGGCGTGTTTCTCAACCATTTTGTGGTGATGTACTTGCTGCGCGGGTTCTGGCCGGTGGCGTATGACGCGCAGATGGTTACAGCGGTTCTGGTTCTCGCGTTCGGGTTGAGTTGCGTGTCGTATTACTTCGTCGAAAAACCGATATTGGCACTGCGTCACAAGCTACGCGCGGGTTTGAAAACTACGACGGCGCCCTCGCAGGGCAGTAGCGCAATCGAAAGCACCTGAGGTGGCATAACCGGCGGATGTTTGCTTAAGTCAATCGAGGCCCTCGACGGCAAGCGCTGCCCGGAGAATCCCATGTCGATCCGATTCCTGCTCGCTGCCGTGCTTTGCCTGTGCGCCGTGTCGATTGCGCAGGCGGTTGAATACAACCGGGTCAACACGACCGCCAGTCAGATCAGCTTCACCTATAACCAGATGGGCTCGCGGATGTACGGCACGTTCGGCAAGTTCGAGGCGACGCTGAGCTTCGATTCCGACAATCTCGCCAATGCCCACACCACGCTGCACATCGACCTCACCAGCATCGATGCCGGCAGCGAAGACGCCAACACCGAACTGGTGAAACCGGCGTGGTTCGACACGGAAAAATTCCCCGTCGCGGTATTCGAATCGAGCCATTTCACGCAAGTGGCGGAAAACCGCTACCTGATCGCCGGCCAGCTCACCCTCAAAGGCATCACCCGCGACGTGCAGGTGCCGGTTGAATTGAAGCCGGAGAACGCCATCGGCATTTTTGACGGAGAGTTGCTGCTCAAGCGCGACGAGTTTGGGCTCGGCGCGGGGGAGTGGGCGGACACCGTGGTGTCGAAGGACATCGCGATCAAAATCAAAGTGGTGGCGCCGCAGCAGTAATACCCCGACTTTCCCAATGTAGGAGCTGCCGAAGGCTGCGATCTTTTGATTTTGCTTTTAAACACAAGATCAAAAGATCGCAGCCTTCGGCAGCTCCTACAGGGGTTGGCGCAGGGACAAGGTATGATGTCGCGGTTTTCTGCCGGAGTTCAGCTGCCATGCCTCGCATCACCCACTACAAATCCCCATGCCCCGAGGGCGTCAACAGCCAGATTCTGCAAATGGTCGTCGACTACCTGACCGACATCAGCGCGGTTGGCCTGGGCCCGAGCAACCTGCTGTACAACGTGTATCAGTACGCGGTGGGCTACGAGGTGCATTTGTATCTGGAAGCGTTGAATGGCGACAAGGGCACCGAAGTCGAGTTGCTGGTGGCGACCGCCGATGAAGATCCGGAACAGGTGATCGGTTTCCTTTTGTACCTGCCGGTGCAGGGCGACTGGGAAGCGTGCAGTGTCGCCTACATGGCGGTGCGCGAAGGGCACCGGCGGCAAGGCGTGGCGCGGGCGATGATCGGCGAAATGCTCGGCCGTTATCCGCATGCGGAGCTGGGCTGCACCGTCGGCAAAGTCCCGTATTTCGAAGCGCTGGGCTTTGAGGTGATCGGCTCGCGCGAGACCCAGGTACTGATGAGCACCCGGCATTACCGCAGCAACGGCTTGCGCGGTTTCATCGACACCACGCCGATTTACCGCTCACTGGAAGTGCAGCAGATTCACACGTATCTGCTACAGAAAAACAGCAAGCGCGCGATGCTCGATGCCGAGAAGCAGCGCGATCGCCATCTGGATCAAACCACTCGCCACACGGAAGAATTTGTCCGTCAGCGGCTGACCCTGCACTAGAGCCTGACAGTGGCGCGTTCGACCATTGCGATGATGGTTGCGAACAACTCGTTGATCGCGTCCTCGGCGCTGATTTCACCGTTGGCGGCAGCGTGCGACAGCGCTTCGGCGGCGCCGAGCATTGCACGTAGTCCGGCAGCAGTGATCGTCCCGCCATTGGCGTAAGGCGCCAGGTCGCGGCGGCACTTTTCGAGGAAGATCGCCTCGTACTCTCGCTTGATTTTCTCCAGTTCCGGGGTGCTCGCCAGCGCGGCGATGATCCCCGGAATTTCCGTTCCCTGAAACATCACACAATCGACATACGCCTTGGCAATCACTGAAGCGGTGCCGACGAGTGTCGGCTCGCATTCGGCGATCGCGGCGTCCATCACCACGGTCTGGCGTGCATCGAAATCGCGGTACAACGCCGCAAGCAGGCCGGCGCGGGTGACGAAATGGTCGTAGACCACCGGTTTGGTCACGCCGGCCTTTTCGGCGAGATAGCCGAGGGTCAGCGCATCGGTGCCCTCGGCGCGAATGATCTGCCAGGCGACATCGAGCAATTGGCGCAGGCGATCCTCACGGGAAAGGCGTTTGCGCGGTTGCGCGGGGGAATTCTTATCGGTCAGTTGATCAGTTGACATGGTTTATATACCAAAGGTAACTTAAGCTTCGTAACTTACCAAGAGTATATAAGCCTTGATCAGCCTCACCAACCGGAGAATTGCCATGCACGCATTGATTGTTGTTGCTCATCACGATCAGCGCTCACTGACCCACAGCGTTGCCACACAAATTGCTGCCGGCCTGACCGAAGCCGATCCGGCCAACACCTTCGAGATCGCCGATCTCTACGCTGAAGGCTTCGAACCGCGTTTCGGCGCAGCGGATTTTGCCGTGCATCATCGCGAGGCCTCGCCGCCGGGGGATGTGCTGGCGGAACAGGCACGCATTGATCGCGCCGATGCGTTGGTGCTGGTTTACCCGGTGTATTGGTGGTCGATGCCGGCACTGCTCAAGGGCTGGATTGATCGGGTGTTCAGCAATGGCTGGGCGTTCGATTTTGCGGGTGACTTGAAGCATGTGAAGTTGCTGCAGCGTTTGCGCGTGCACCTTGTACAACTCGCCGGGGCGGACGAACGCACCTATGAACGTCACGGTTACGGTGCGGCGATGAAGGCGCAGATTGAACACGGGATTTTCGATTACAGCGGGGCGACGGTGCTGAGTTCGACGTTGTTGCCTGAGTCAGAATTGCGCGAGCCGCAGTTGCAGCTGCAAGTGGCCCGGAAACTCGGTTATCAGATGTTCACATAACCCCTGTAGGAGCTGCCGAAGGCTGCGATTTTTTGATCTTGAAAAACAACATCAAAAGATCGCAGCCTTCGGCAGCTCCTACAGGGATTTGTGGGGTTATCGCGAGCCAGGCCAGCCTGCCTTTTCGAGGGCGGCGAGTAAGGTTTGTGCATCCAGCCCCTGAACTGAATGGCCATTGCCTTCAGTGCTCTCGCTGGCCAGCAAGGCATTGATGATCGCTTCCTCAACCGCCTCGGTGGCGGCCAGAAACAGCTCGCTGATGTGATCGTTATTGACCATCCGCAAGCCGTCACACGTCGCCGCGCCTTTACCTTCATAAGCCGCCGGCGGTACGTGATCGTTACCCGTGGCGAAGGCGATAAAGATGTCGCCACTGTGATCCTCATTGCCGCCACCGGTGCGCGCCAGACCGAGGCTCGCCCGTTGCGCCAAACGCGTGCATTGATGTGGCAATAACGGCGCATCGGTGGCAAGACAAACCACGATCGAGCCCATGCCCGGATGCGGCAGCGCGGCGCGCAAAAACGGTGAATCTTTCTGTTCCATAAAGCGCCCGACCGGGTAACCGTCGACCCGCAATTCGTTGCGAATGCCGTGGTTGGCCTGGACGATCGCACCCACTGTCCAGCCGCCCTGCGCAGCGCTCAATCGCCGCGACGAAGTGCCGATGCCGCCCTTGAATTCATGGCAGATCATGCCGCTGCCACCGCCGACCGCGCCTTCCACAACCGGGCCGTCGACCGCGTTGTGCAGGGCTTCGGCGACATGTTCAGGTTTGATGTGGAAGCCGTTGATGTCATTGAGCAACCCGTCGTAAGTCTCCAGCACCACCGGCATGTTCCAGTAGAGACGGCCATCGTCCGGTTGCTGCTGACGATCCAGCACAATCAGCGCATCGCGCACCACGCCGAGGCTGTGGGTATTGGTGAAGGCGATCGGACTGGTCAACAGGCCCGCCTCGCGAATCCACTCAAGACCGCTGGCGTCACCGTTGCCATTGAGCACATGCACGCCGGCGAAACACGGTTGCCGGTTGGTCGAACCCTGACGCGGTTCGATCAGGGTGACGCCAGTGCAAATGTCACGACCGGCCGTGCTTTTACCGCGCACGTTGCTGTGGCCGACACGCACACCGGGCACGTCGGTGATCGCATTGAGCGGGCCGGGCTGCATCTGGCCAATGCGGATGTTGAGGTCACGGGCACGAGGTTTCATTGACTTCTGTCTCTCCATAAAAATATTGAGCCGATCACCAAACCCTGTGGGAGCGGGCTTGCTCGCGAAAGCGTCCGTTCAGTCAACGCAGGTGTCACCTGACACGACGCCTTCGCGAGCAAGCCCGCTCCCACAGGGATTTACGGTGTTTTTACTTTCTGGACCACCGGTTGATATCCCCTCGATGACCCCGCATGATTCGACACTTCTGGCCAATGCGGCCGGTGTTGATCAAGTGCGGTCAGCCTATCGATCCGATCGCGCCTGACCCATTCCCATCATGGGTTACACAAAAGGGGTAGAGCGTGGACGCGTTGTTGCAGGAATTGCCTGTGCATCAAAGTCTGGCGCGGGTCTTCACCTGTGTCGGGCAGGACGGATTCTGGCGGGCGCTGGTCGATACCTTGCGCCTGCTGGTGCCGATGGATAACGCCTTGGTCGCGGTGATGAAGGCGGGCCAGGCGCCGCAATTGCTGATTGATATCGACAGCAAGGGCGCTGTCGAAGAACAGGAAAACCTCGCCGATTACACCGCCGGCATGTACCTGCTCGATCCGTTTTATCAGGCCGCTTCGGCGGGGCTCGCTGATGGCTTGCACAGCCTGGCGTCGGTGGCGCCTGACCAGTTTTTGCAGAGTGAGTACTACCAGAGCTACTTCCGCTCGGTGGTGGGCGCGGATGAGTTGCAGTTCATGATTAACGTTGATGGCAGCGTGTTGGGCTTATCGATGGGGCGTTCGACGCCGTTCGAAATGGCCGAGCAGGGCCGGCTGCTGTGTGTGCGCGACTGGGTGCTCGCAGCGATGCGCCGGCATGTGCAGCTATTGCCGCCGCAAGGGGCGGTTGCTGAAGTGCTGGTCGGCGATCTGGCGACGTTGCTGGATCGCTTCGATGCGCGGCTGACGGTGCGTGAAAACGACACGGCGCGGCTGATCTTGCAGGGTTTCTCCAGTAAGGCGATCGCCCAGCAGATGGGGATTTCGCCGGAAACGGTGAAAGTGCATCGGCGCAATCTCTATCAAAAGCTCAATGTCACCGGACATGGTGAGCTGTTCGCCCTGGTGCTGCGCCCACCAACTCTTTGACCCCACAATTCCCCCTGTGGGAGCGGGCTTGCTCGCGAAAGCGGTGGGTCAGCCAACATCTAATTAACTGACACACCGCTTTCGCGAGCAAGCCCGCTCCCACAGGGGATTTGGGTTGTGTCAGGAAGTGCGTTTGAAGACCAGGGCTTTCAGGCCGCTTTCGGGATCGATGTCGGGAAATTCCGGCGGGTTCTCCAGCCGCTGTTCAAAGCGCAAACTCGGCGCCTCCTGCGTCACGCCATCAATCAAAAAGTCCGAACCAAACGCCGGATCATTCATGCAGGCCAGCACCGTGCCGTCCGCCGTCAGCAACTCCGGCAGACGCCGCAACACGCGCTGATAATCCTTGGTCAGCAAAAAACTGCCTTTCTGAAACGACGGCGGGTCGATGATCACCAGATCGTAAGGGCCGCTGTTGATCACCTTGCCCCAGGACTTGAACAGGTCGTGGCCGAGGAAGCTGACTTTGCCGGTGTCATGGCCATTCAAACGGTGATTGTCGCGACCACGGCTGAGCGCGGCGCGGGACATGTCCAGATTGACCACATGGCTGGCGCCACCCTCAATGGCCGCCACGGAGAAACCGCAGGTGTAGGCGAACAGGTTCAGCACGCGCTTGCCGGCGGACTGTTCGCGCACCCAGTTGCGCCCGTAACGCATGTCGAGAAACAGCCCGGCGTTCTGCTTGCGGCCCAGGTCGACGCGGTATTGCAGACCGCCTTCGACGATGGTCATTTCCTCGATCTCATCGCCCATTAGCCATTCGGCGGTGCTCTGCGGCAGATAACGGTGCTGGATCAGCAACGTGTGCGCTTTGGACTGCTGCCATTCGGCCGAAGCGGTGATGTCGAGCAACACACGCTTGAGATCTTCCAGTTGCTCCGGCGCCGGCTCCTTGAACAGCGACACCAGCACCACGCCTTGCAGCCAGTCCACCGTGACCTGTTCCAGACCCGGCCAGCAACGCCCGCGCCCATGAAACAAGCGACGGGTTTCGCCCGGTGCGCTGGCGAGTGCCGGCAGCAAATGGGCGTGGAGGGTGGCGAGGGCTTCAGGGTTCATCGGTCACGGTCGGCAAGCAAATGGGCCGGCATTTTAACCACAATTATGCCACTTCGAACGTTTGTCTCAGGATTGCCAATTCGACCATTTGGAAAACTCCTGTATCAAAAATGAATTTCTACAGAACGCGCTGCTCATACCAGATAAGCAGCGGATTCAAGCCGCTAAATCGTTAATGCTATTCAGGGAGTGCAGTTTCATGTGCCCATCACCAACGGCGGACGCGCACCTTCCTGGCGGGTTGATTCTGGTAGTTGAGGATGATCCGTTGATTCTGGAGTTTCTTTGCGAAATTCTTCAGGAGGAAGGTTTCAAGGTCGAGCCGCATAGCAGCGCCGACGCAGCCAAGTTATATCTGGACGAGCACGCGCCGGAAGTGAATCTATTGCTGACCGACATCACCATGCCCGGCACCCTCAACGGCGCCGATCTGGCCAACCTGGTCGGCGATCGCTGGCCGGACAAACCGGTGATGGTCATGTCGGGTTATGAAACGCCGGAGACGTCTGGGGTCAAGCACTCGGTCGCGTTCATCAAGAAACCTTGGGCGATCGGCCAGTTGCTCGATTGCGTCGAGAGTGCCTTCAAGTCCAAGGCTCCGCGTCTGCACTGACAAGTGCTACATTGCCGGGCAAATTTGCCCGGCCCCTTGCCAGAGGATGCGACCCTTTGTCTGCTCACAATGATCTTTTCGACCGCGCGTTCGGCGCGTTCCTGTTCGACATGGACGGCACCGTCCTCAACTCCATCGCCGCCGCCGAGCGGATCTGGTCAGCTTGGGCCGTGCGCCATGGCGTCGATGTCGAGACGTTTCTGCCGACCATTCATGGCGCACGGGCGATCGACACGATCAATCGGCTGAACCTGCCGGGCGTGGACGCGGAGGCACAAGCGGCGTTTATTACCGCGGCGGAGATCGAGGATGTTGAAGGCATTGTCGAGATTCCGGGGGCGGCGGCGTTTCTCAATCAATTGCCAAAGGATCGTTGGGCCATGGTGACGTCGGCTCCGCGCGATCTGGCATTGCGGCGGATGGCGGCGGCGGGGATTCCCGAGCCGGCGGTGATGATTACGGCTGAGGATGTGAAGGCGGGGAAGCCGGATCCGGCGGGTTATCTGCTGGCGGCTAAACGTTTGGGGCTGGAACCGGCGGAGTGTCTGATTTTTGAGGATGCAACCGTTGGGATTCAAGCCGCTGAAGCGGCGGGCGCGTCGTTGATGATCATCACCACGACGCATCAGCATCCGCTTGAAACCGAGCACTCGACGCTGGCCAGTTACGATGCGATCCGCGTCCAAATCGACAACGACGGCCTGCACCTACAGCCTGCCTGAAGCTGTCCCCCTGTAGGAGCTGCCGAAGGCTGCGATCTTTTGATCTTGTTTTTTTAAAAGACCAAGATCAAAAGATCGCAGCCTTCGGCAGCTCCTACAGGGGGTGCGGCGTTAGTAGACACCCGGTAACAAGCGCCAGCTCCGGGCGCAGTAGGCATCGTACTCGGCGCCAAACTGACCGCGCAGCAGCGCCTCTTCAGAATGGATACGCGCGATCAACGGGATCAACGTCAGCGCCGCCAGCAGCAACCCGACAGTTGAACGAAACGCCAACGCCCATCCCAGCGCATTCACCACCAACCCCAGATAACTCGGGTTGCGCAGGTGCTGATAAATCCCATCGGTCACCAACCGATGCCCCGGCTGAATCGCCACCAACCCGCTGAATCGGTGGCCCAAGACAAACACCGGCCACAAGCGCAGCGCCCCGCCAATGATGAACAACAATGCGCCAAGCCAGCGCACACCTTCGCCGCCAAACGTCCAGAAATTCAGCCGATCGCAGTACGCGGGTAGAAAACCGCTGAGCAAACCAATCAAGGCAAACGCCGGAAGCACCCAGCGATTGGCGCGATCCTCGCGTTCGCCGGAGCTCAGGTTGACCTCGGTAAACAACGACGCGATCACCATCGCCACGGTGGCCAGCGCGACCACCACCAGCGAGCCGTGGGAAAAGAACATCCCCACGCCACCAATGCCCCACACCGCCAGGCCCAGATAGGCGAGGGTAGCGAGCACGGCGACCACGGTCATTTGCGCTGACATTCTCATGGCGTTCTCACGGCGGCATACACACTCTTGCAGTGTAGATCCCCGTAGGAGCTGCCGAAGGCTGCGATCTTTTGATCCTGTTCTTTTAAAAACAAGATCAAAAGATCGCAGCCTTCGGCAGCTCCTACAGTAATTGGCGGTGCACACAGAATTTGCGTACGCCACCTACCCCTGTGGGAGCGGGCTTGCTCGCGAATGCGGTGGCTCAGTCAATATGCCGGTAACTGGCAGACCGCTTTCGCGAGCAGGCTCGCTCCCACAAGGGACAGGTTGTGCGGCGGTGAGGACTTTGCGGAAGGTTTCCACCAACGGCCGCAAATTGATCCGGTGCCACGCCGCCCACAACGGCGTAGTAAACGCCAGCCACGGCACCTCGCGCAGCACCACTCCCGGCGGCGCGTTATGGCTCAGGCCTTTCTGAATCATCGCAATCCCCAGCCCCGACGCCACCAGCCCCAGCGCGGTAAACGGCTCAGTCGCCTGCATGCGCACATCCGGCGTGAAACCCGCTCTGATGCACGCGCTGACAAACTCATCACTCGCGTCCTGCCGTGGCTGCACGCCGATCCATTCCTGATCCGCGAGATCCTGCGGGCTCAACACCGCCTGCTGCGCCAGCGGATGCTGTTCCGGCAGCGCCAGCAGCATCGGATCATCCAGCACCTGAAAGCCCAGCAGATCCGGGTCGTCATCGGTCGGCGGCTCACTCACCAATGCGATATCGAGACTACGCTGACGCAGGCCTTCGAGTTGCTCGGCGGAACTCAGGTTGTACAGCGCGACGTGGACATTCGGCCGATCGACCCGCAACACACGCAGGGCATTGGGCAAAACCCCGGCGTGCATGGCGTTCTCGATATAGCCGATGCACAAACCGCCTTCTTCGCCACGACCCAAGCGTTTACCGAGGGATTCGAGGCGATTGGCGTGCGTGAGCAGTGCGCGGGTTTCAGCAAGAAAGGTCTGGCCATCGCGGGTCAGGCGAATGCGCTGCTGGCTGCGTTCGAACAGCGTCAGGCCGAGGCGCTCTTCAAGCTGAGCGATCTGCCGGCTCAGCGGCGACTGGGAAATATGCAGTCGTTCGGCGGCGCGGCCGACGTGTTCTTCCTCGGCGACGGCGACGAAGTAGCGCAATTGGCGGATGTCGATCATGTCAGACCTATAGGGACTCAAGTGCTGCGCATTATGTCTTGGACGGTCTCGGTGTCGCAATCTAGGATCTGCTCAACGGTCACGCAGACCACCAACGAATGAGGACAATCCGATGAGTTTGAAAGACAAACTGCCCGGCCAACTGGGCTTCGGCACCGCACCACTGGGCAACATGTTCCGCGCCATTCCCGAAGCAGAAGCGCAGGCCACTGTGCATGCTGCGTGGGATGCCGGCGTGCGTTACTTCGACACCGCACCGTTTTACGGCTCGGGCCTGTCGGAAATTCGCCTCGGCGAAGCCTTGAAGCAATACAAGCGCGACGACTATGTGCTGAGCAGCAAGGTTGGCCGGGTGATTCTTGATGAAGTCGAAGACGCTGCAGCCCGCGATCTCGGCGAGAAGAGCGGCGTGTTCGAACACGGTCGCCCGAACAAAATCGTCAACGACTACAGCGCCGACGCGACCCTGCGCTCGATCGAAGACAGCCTCAAACGCCTGCAAACCGATCGCCTCGACATCGTCTGGGTACACGACATCGCTCAGGACTTTTACGGCGATCAATGGCTGGAATACTTCAATCAGGCCCGTACTGGCGCGTTCAAAGTACTGACCCGTTTGCGCGAAGAAGGCGTGATCAAGGGCTGGGGTCTGGGCGTGAACAAAGTCGAACCGTGCGAATTGACCCTCGATCTGACCGAAGCGCAACCGGATGGCTTCCTGTTGGCCGGGCGCTACACGCTGCTCGATCACGAACGTCCGTTGCAACGTTTGATGGACTCGGCGCTGGCGCAGAATGTCGAAATCGTCGTCGGCGGCCCTTACAGCTCGGGCATTCTGGCCGGTGGTTCGCACTTCGAATACCAGAAGGCCAGCCCGGAAGTGATCGCTAAAGTTGAACAGATCAAACGCATCGCCGCCGCTTACAACGTTGATGTAAAAGCTGCCGCGCTGCAATTTTCGTTGGCCAATCCTGCCGTTGCTGCGGTGATTCCCGGCGCGAGCAAACCGGGCCGCATCGCTGAAGATGTCGCGGCGTTGTCGGCGGTGATTCCTGCCGGTTTCTGGCAGGCCATGCGTGAGGCAAAACTGGTTTCTGAACGCGCACCATTACCCATCGATGAGGTGAAAGCATGAAGATTGATCTGAGTGGAAAACTGGCCATCGTCAGCGGCAGCACCGCTGGGATCGGTCTGGGCATCAGCCAGTCGCTGGCCGAAGCCGGCGCCACCGTGGTGGTGATCGGCCGCGACAGCGGCAAGGTCGAGCAGGCGTTGGCGAGCATTCGCGAAAAAGTGCCGGGCGCGCAATTGCGCGGTCTGGCGGCCGACCTCGGCACGGCGGAGGGCGCGCAGACACTGTTCGCCGCCGAACTGCGCGCAGACATTCTGGTGAATAATCTTGGCATCTTCGACGCCGTCGATTTCTTCGAAGCGCCGGACAGCGAGTGGACGCGGTTCTATGAGGTCAACGTGATTTCCGGCGTACGCCTGGCGCGGCATTACGTGCCAGCGATGGTCGAGCAGGGCTGGGGACGGGTGATCTTTCTGTCCTCGGAATCCGGGGTGGCGACGCCGGCCGACATGATCAATTACGGCGTGACGAAAAGCGCCAATCTCGCGGTGTCCCACGGTTTGGCCAAGCGCTTGGCGGGCACTGGTGTGACGGTGAACGCGATTTTGCCGGGGCCGACGTTCACCGATGGCCTGCAAGACATGCTCAAGGATGCCGCCGCCGAGTCTGGCCGCAACTTGCGCGATGAGGCCGACGCCTTTGTGCTCAAGGCCCGCCCGACCTCGATCATCCAGCGTGTTGCGGATGTTGAAGAAGTCGCGCACCTGGTGACTTACATTGCTTCGCCGCTGTCCTCGGCTACCACGGGCGCTGCGTTGCGCGTCGATGGCGGCGTGGTCGACAGCCTGACTATTTGAATTCTTGAGAGAGACGTTTATCCATGGCATCTGCATCTGCACATATCGACATCCCGGCCTCGGCCGATCAGGTCTGGCAATTGATCGGCGGCTTCAACACGCTACCGGACTGGCTGCCGTTCATTCCCAAAAGTGAACTGAGCGACGGCGGCCGTGTTCGCACCTTGCAAACCGCTGACGGCGCCGTGGTGATCGAACGCCTGCAAGCGTTCGATAACGCCGCCAAGACCTACAGCTACTCGATCGAACAGGCACCGTTTCCGGCAACGGATTATCTGGCGACGATCAAGGTTGAAGCCCAAGGGCAGGGCGCACGGGTGACGTGGTCAGGGCGCTTCACCGCCAAAGGCGTGAGCGATGATGAAGTGGTGGCGCTGTTCACCGGCATCTACCAGGGCGGCCTAGAAGCCCTGCGGGCCAACTACCCAACCTAAGCCACCGCAAAATCCTTTGTAGGAGCCGGGCTTGCTCGCGAAAGCGGTGGATCAGACGATACATTTATTGCCTGACCTACCGCCTTCGCGAGCAAGCCCGCTCCCACATGGATCGCAGGTGTGCCCGGGATATGTGTACAGCCGAGATCCCTGTAGGAGTGAGCCTGCTCGCGAAGGCGGAGGGTCAGACGATACATTTGTTGCCTGACACACCGCTTTCGCGAGCAAGCCCGCTCCCACATTGATCGTAGGTGCGCCCCGGATTATGTGTACAGCCGAGATCCCTGTAGGAGTGAGCCTGCTCGCGAATGCGGTGGGTCAGACGATACATTTGTTGCCTGACACACCGCCTTCGCGAGCAAGCCCGCTCCCACATTGATCGTAGGTGCGCCCCGGATTATGTGTACAGCCGAGATCCCTGTAGGAGTGAGCCTGCTCGCGAATGCGGAAGGTCAGACGATACATTTGTTGCCTGACACACCGCCTTCGCGAGCAGGCTCACTCCTACATTAATTTGTGGTGCGCCCGGGATTATGTGTACAGCCGAGAGCCCTGTGGGAGTCGAGCTTGCTCGCGAATGCGTTGGGTCAGTCGATACATTTGTTGCCTGACACACTGCCTTCGCGAGCAGGCTCACTCCTACATTAATTTGTGGTGTGCCCGGGATTATGTGTACAGCCGAGAGCCCTGTGGGAGTCGAGCTTGCTCGCGATAGCGGTGGGTCAGTCGATACATTTGTTGCCTGACACACTGCCTTCGCGAGCAAGCCCGCGCCCACATTGATCGCATTCCAAATGAACTTCAGGAATGGGTGATCAGGCTCTGCCGGCAGTCGAGCACCAGTTTCGCGCCGCCGAGGTCGCTGGTGCCGACTTCAAGGCTGAAACCATGCAAGCTGACAATCGCCGCAACGATCGAAAGCCCCAATCCGAACCCGCTCTGCGGCTGTCCACCCTCGGTACGATAGAAACGTTGAAACACCGCCTCACGCTCTGACTCGGCAATCCCCGGCCCCGAATCGTGCACTTCGATGCGCGTATGCCCTGCGTCATTCACACCGCGCAAAATCACCGTGCCACCCGCCGGCGTGAATTTGATCGAGTTGCTCAACAGGTTCGCCAGCGCCTCAAACAACAACGCCCGATCGCCATTTAGCGCCGGCAATGTTTCCGGCATGTTCAGTTCGAAATGCAGCTCATCTTCTTCAGCCAGCGGCAGATAAAACTCATGCAGTTCCTGCAGCAATTGCACCGGATCCAGCTCGACAAAACCGGAGCGGCGCTGGCGATCTTCCAGTTCGGAAATCCGCAACAAACCACGAAACCGCGCCATCAGCGTGTCCGCCTCAGCCAGCACCAGATCCAGTTGCGCCGCTTCTTGCGAACCTTCGCCGGCCTGTTGCTGCATGCGATACAACTGCGCGCGCAAGCGGGTCAACGGTGTGCGCAAGTCATGGGCGATGTTGTCGCAAACCCCCTTGACCTCGTTCATCAAACGTTCGATGCGTTCAAGCATGGCGTTGACGATGGCAGCGAGCATGTCCAGTTCATCGCGGCGATTGGACAGTGGCAGGCGATGGGTCAAGTCGCCCGCGACGATCGCCTGAGCGCTGTCCTGTATCGCTCTGATCCGTCGCAAAGGTCGGCGTCGCAGCAAGTGCCAACCGGCGATCCCCGGCAGAATCGTTAACGAAACACCCCAGAACAACGCATGCAAGATGATCCGTGTCACCGCGAACAACGAGCCGTTGTCACGCAGCAGTACCAGCCAGCGGCCGTCACGGGTTTGCGTGGCGACGGCGTCGCAACTGTCATTGGGCAAGGTCGGATCATCGGAGCCCGCGCAGTCGGCGAGCATGTGAATCTTGCCGTCCAGCGGCAGACCTTCGGGGATTTGTTGCAGGGCGCCGCCAAGGTAGCGGCCTTCGACGTCGAACAGGCCATAAGCGTCGATGCCACGAATGTCGAAAGTCATGCTCGCGGCGAGGGCGTCTTCCAATTGTTCACCGCGAAAGTGCGAAAACAGATGCTGACGTTGCATCAGCGAATGCTTGGCGAGGTTATCGAGGTAGCTGGACACCTCGAAGTACATGACCCCCATGAGGATCGCGCTCCAGGCCACGAACAACGAACTGTACAGCGCCAGCAAGCGGCTGCTGGAAGAGCGCCAACCGTCAGACGGGTTCGGCAATGACATAACCGGAGCCCCGTACCGTGCGGATCAGTGGAACATTGCCCACCGCGTCGATTTTCTTGCGCAAGCGGCCGATGTGCACGTCGATCAGGTTGGTGCCCGGGTCGAAGTGATAACCCCAGACCTCTTCGAAAATCATCATCCGCGACAGAATCTGGCCGCTGTTGCGCATCAGAAATTCGAGCAATTTATATTCGGTCGGCAGCAGCGTCAGCACTTGCTCGGCGCGGCGTGCTTCGTGGCTGATCAAATCCAGCTCAAGGTCGGCGACTTGCAACGTGGTCGGTGGCGTATCGGCGCTGCTTTGGCGGCGCAACAGCACTTCAACCCGCGCGGCCATCTCATCGGTGGCGAACGGTTTGGTCAGGTAGTCATCACCACCGGCGCGCAAACCGCGCACGCGTTCATCAACATCGGAGAGGGCGCTGATCATCAGAATCGGTGTCGACACGCCCATGGTGCGCAGCGTTGTGACGATGGCCAGACCATCCAGTTCGGGCAGCATGCGATCGAGGGTTATCAGGTCGTAGTTGCCGCTGACGGCACGGTCGAGGCCTTCTCGGCCATTGTCGACCCAATCCACGTCCAGGCCATGGCTGCTCAGTTCGGCAACGATTTCCCGGGCGGTCACGGCGTCGTCTTCGATGGTCAAAATGCGAGTCATGGGCAGGCCTGCTGATCGGTTGAAACGGAATGGCAGCATTTTGCCAAGATTTTTGCCTGACGCTTTAAATTAACTTTCATGTAGGGGCTGTCAGAAACGCAGATTCGCTTGCTGCGGATCAATGCAGACTAATGCATAAAACCCGCTGTAATTCACAGCTTGTTGCAATTTGCATGGTCTTAGGAAGTTCATTCTTTGTAACTAAATGAAAATAAAGGATTTATTTAATATCTGTATCTGGCACGGTCGCTGCAATTCCTCTCTCGAACGAGTTGTAACACCATTTTTCATGCCTGGAGCAGAACAACAATGAATAGATCCTCTGATGGGTTTTATCCTGCCTTTGAAGGAGATTCGAGCAACGTCTCAGGGGTGTCCTGGGGCGCGATCTTCGCTGGCGCGGCGGCGGCTGCGGCATTGTCGTTGATCCTTGTACTGCTCGGTTTCGGTCTGGGTTTCTCCGCTGTTTCACCGTGGGCCGGGGAGGGCGTGAGTGCCAAGGGCCTCGGTATTTCAACAATCGTGTGGCTGGCGGCGACGCAGATTATCGCTTCCGGCATGGGCGGTTATGTGGCCGGGCGTCTGCGCGTCAAATGGGCGAACATGCACGGTGACGAGGTGTACTTCCGCGACACCGCGCACGGTTTCCTCGCCTGGTGTGTGGCAACGTTGGTCACCGCAACATTGGTGGTCGGCTCGGTCAGCAGCATTGTCAGCGGCGGTGTGCAGGCCGGTGCCAGCGTGGCGGGCGGTGCAGCCAGTGCCATGACCCAGGCGGCCGGTACCGCTGCGGCGAACACCGACAGCAACCAGTACGGTTACTTCATCGACAGCCTGTTCCGTGATGATCGCCCGGCTTCGGTCAGCGATGACGCTGCCCACGGCGCCGTGGCCCGCATCTTTGCGCAAAGCCTGGCCAACGGTCAGCTGAGTGCCGAGGATCGTACCTACCTCGCGCAACTGGTCGCTCAACGTACTAACTTGTCGCAGGCTGATGCCGAGCGCCGTGTAGACGAAGTCTACGCCCGCACTCAGAAAGCCATCGCCGACGCCAAAGTCAAAGCTCAACAAGCGGCTGACACCGCTGCGAAAGTCGCTGCCTGGACTTCGCTGTGGATGTTTATCGCGCTGCTGGCCGGTGCGTTCTTTGCCAGCCTCGCGGCCACCTTCGGCGGTCGTCGTCGCGATGCAGTCGAGTACGTTGAAGTCGACACCTACACCACGACCACTCCAGTCCGTTAAACAAGGAGCATCACCATGCGCTCACTTCTACTGTTTTTTCTCGGCGTACCGATCCCGATCATCATCCTGATTGCGCTGTTCGTACACTGATCTAATGGGGCTTATGCCTCGGCCGCTTGCACCTTCGGGTGCAAGCGGCTTTTTCGTTTTTGCCTGGATGATCAGTTACCGATCTGGATCAATATTTCCGTCTGGAATATTCACTAACGTATTTGATCCAGACCCTGGCTGGGCGTGAGCTACAGTGAATCAGGCGCAAATACTGCGCTGACGTAGTAGCCGAAACGACGCACGAATCAGATGAAGTACACACGTCGACACGCTGTAGTGCAGCAAGGAGCTGACGCACAACTCCCCTGAAATTTTCACGGATGAATTGCAATGCACTGCCTAGAAAGAACCTTCGATATCCAGCCCTTGGCGCGGGCGGATATGACTGTCCATATCAACGGCCAGTCGGTCGACGCCGCCATTGGCGAAACCGTTCTCAGCGTCATTCAATCCCTCGGCATGCGTCAGATCGCACGCAACGACCATGAGCAGATCAGCGGTGCCTACTGCGGCATGGGCGTGTGCCAGTGCTGTCTGGTGAAAATCGATGGCCGGCACAAGCGCCGCGCCTGCCAGACGGTGGTGCGTGACGGTATGCAAATTGAAACTAAAGTCAACCGCATCACTGCGCAGGAGGTCGTATGAACCTGCATCCGGTGATTGTTGGCGGTGGGCCGGCGGGCATGGCCGCGGCCATTGAACTGGCTCGCCACGGCGTGCGTTGCACGGTGCTGGAGGAGGCTTCGCGTCTGGGTGGCGTGGTGTATCGCGGGCCGTTGCGGGACGGCGTGCAACTGGATTATCTGGGGCCGCGTTATTCGGAGGCGTTGGGCAAACTGCACGGTGAGTTCCAGAAGCATGCCGAACTGATTGACGTCCGGCTCAACCATCGTGTGGTCGGTGCCGAAGGTACTCGCGCACTGGTGATGCTTGATGGTGATGAACAACTCCACGAAATCGAATACCCGCAGTTATTGCTCGCGGCCGGTTGCCACGAACGCAGCGTGCCGTTTCCTGGCTGGACGCTACCGGGGGTGATCATGCTCGGTGGCCTGCAATTGCAGATCAAAAGTGGCGTGGTTAAACCGCTAGGCCCCGTGATCATTGCCGGCACCGGGCCCCTGCTGCCGTTGGTGGCGACGCAACTGCATGCGTCCGGCGTCAAGGTGTCTGGCGTTTATGAGGCCTGCGCGTTCGGCAAGATCGCACGGGAGAGTCTGGCGCTGCTGAACAAACCGCAGCTCTTCCTCGACGGGTTGAGCATGCTGGCCTATCTGAAACTGCACGGCATTGCGATGCACTACGGCTGGGGCGTGGTCGAAGCCCATGGCGAGGGCGAACTGAAAAGCGTCAGCGTCGCACCTTACTCGGCCACGTGGGCGCCGGACATGGCCCGCGTCGAGCGTTTCGAAGCGCAGACCTTGGCCGTCGGTTACGGCTTTATCCCGCGTACGCAGCTCAGTCAGCAAATGGGCCTGGATCACGGTTTCAGTGACGACGGTTATCTGCGTGCCCATTCGAATATCTGGCAGCAAAGCAATCAGCCCCACGTGCATCTGGCCGGTGACATGGGCGGGATTCGCGGCGGTGAAGCGGCGATGCTCGCCGGCAAAATTGCCGCCACGTCGATCCTCCTGCAACGCGGCGTCTTCGAAGAGGAGCTGGCGCAGATTCGACGCGACCGCTTTCTGGCCAAACTCAAAGCCATTGTGCGATTCCGTGCGGCGGTCGATCGCTACACCGAACGCGGGGTTGGCCAAACGGCATTGCCCGCGGCCGACACGGTGATCTGCCGCTGCGAACACGCCACCCGTGCCGACATCGATCTGGCGCTGGAGCAAGGCGTGCAAGACATCGCCAGTCTGAAAATGCGCACCCGCGTGAGCATGGGCGATTGTCAGGGGCGCATGTGCGTCGGCTATTGCAGCGACCGTTTGCGCCAGGCCACCGGACGTAAGGATGTCGGCTGGCTGCGCCCGCGTTTCCCGATTGATCCGATTCCCTTTTCCGCGTTTCAGTCCGTCGGCACGGAGGCCGCTTCCCATGAGTAAGTTCTACGACGTGATCATCGCCGGTGGCGGCGTGATCGGCGCGTCCTGCGCCTATCAATTGTCCAAGCGCAAAAATCTTAAAGTCGCCCTGATCGATGCCAAGCGCCCGGGCAACGCCACCCGTGCTTCCGCCGGTGGTTTGTGGGCGATTGGCGAGTCGGTTGGCCTCGGTTGCGGGGTGATCTTTTTTCGCATGATGTCGGCCAACCGCAAGCGCGAAACCCAAGGCGCCGCTGTTGCAGTCGACTCGAGCACGCCGCACATTCTGCCGCCGTCGTTCTTCGACTTCGCCCTGCAATCCAACGCGCTGTACCCGGCGCTGCACCGTGAGTTGAAGGACAACCACGGAATGGATTTCAAGTTCGAAAAAACCGGGCTGAAATTCGTTATCTATGACGATGAGGATCGGTTGTACGCCGAGCATATCGTTGGATGCATTCCGCATCTGGCCGATCAAGTGCGCTGGCTGGATCGGGCCGAGTTGCGCGCAGCTGAACCGAGCGTCAGTCACGAAGCACGCGGGGCGCTGGAATTCCTTTGCGACCATCAGGTCAGCCCGTTCCGTCTCGCCGATGCCTACACCGAAGGTGCGCGGCAGAACGGCGTCGATATCTACGTCAACACTAACGTGACCGGTGTGCTGCATCACGGTTCGCGGGTGACCGGTGTGCAAGCGGCGGAAGAAGGCGTGTTCCACTGCAAAACCCTGATCAACGCGGGCGGTGCCTGGGCGGCAGATTTGAGCGAGTGGGCGACCGGCATCCGTATTCCGGTGAAACCGGTGAAGGGCCAGATTCTGCTGACCGAACGCATGCCGAAAATCCTCAACGGCTGCCTGACCACCAGTGATTGCTACGTGGCGCAAAAGGACAACGGTGAAATCCTGATTGGCAGCACCACCGAAGACAAAGGCTTCGACGTCACCACCACCTATCCGGAAATTGCCGGGCTGGTGCAGGGCGCGGTGCGCTGTTTGCCAGAGCTCAAGGATGTGAACCTGAAACGCACATGGGCGGGATTGCGCCCGGGTTCGCCGGATGAGTTGCCAATTCTAGGGCCGATGCGCGGCGTGGAAGGGTATTTGAATGCCTGCGGACACTTCCGCACCGGGATTCTGACCTCGGCGATTACCGGCGTGTTGCTGGACAAACTGGTCAACGATGAACCGCTGCCACTGGACATCACGCCGTTTCTGGCCGATCGCTTTGAAGCTGTGCCGGTCAAGCAAGCCCTGGAACTTGACCTGGCCTGACACAATCCCCTGTAGGAGCTGCCGAAGGCTGCGATCTTTTGATCCTGATCCTATAAAAAACAACATCAAAAGATCGCAGCCTTCGGCAGCTCCTACAGGGTTGGGTTACCACATCATTTCGGTATTGAACACGGGCTCAGGTTTTGCGCGATTCCTCTTCCAGCTGATCCGACTCAAACAGCCGCGCCAGCTCCGCTCTGGCTTCCTGGGCTGTTTGCAGGACTTTGGCCATGTCGTCGTAAACCGCATGTTGCGCTTCCAGTACCTGTTCGTCGTGATGCTTGAAGCGTTTGATCCGCGCATCGGCCTGCGCTTGCGTCAACCCAAGCCCCACCAACGTGCGCCGGCTCATTTCCAGACTTGAGTAGTACGTTTCACGAATCGCCTCAGCCCCGACGTCCACCAAACGGTGAACGTGCTGACGGTTACGCGCCCGGGCGATGATTTTCATGTGCGGATACAGCTTGCGCACCACTTCGGCGGTCTTGATGTTGGTCTCCGGATCGTCCGTGGCAATCACGAAATATTCCGCCTCGCCAACCTTCGCCGCGTTGAGAATTTCCGGGCGCATCGGGTCGCCGTAGAACACCGGCACACCGCCGAAGCTGCGCGACAGTTCGATGGTTTCCACCGACGTGTCGAGGGCGACAAACTTGATGTTCTGCGCACGCAAAATCCGCGCGACGATCTGACCCATCCGTCCCATGCCAGCGATCACCACGCGCGGGCTGTCGGTATCGATTTCGCGAAATTTCTCCGGGACTTCCACCGGCTGCACTTTCGGGCTGACCATTTTGGCGCAGATCAACAACAGCAGCGGCGTCACCGCCATCGACAGGGTGATGGTCAGTACCAGCAAATCATACAGGCGCGGATCGAACAGGTTCTGATCGCGTCCGATCTTGAACACCACAAAGGCAAACTCACCGCCAGCCGCCAACACGATACCGAGACGAATCGCACTGACCTTGTTCAGTCCGCCGGCCAAGCGTCCCACGATAAACAACAGTGGCAGTTTCAGACCAATCAACAGCAGCGTCAGCCCCAGTACAGTAATTGGCGCACTGAGCAGCAAACTGAGGTTGGCGCCCATGCCGACGCTGATGAAAAACAGGCCGAGCAGCAAGCCTTTGAACGGTTCGATCTGCGCTTCCAGCTCATGGCGATATTCCGAATCCGCCAACAGCAGGCCGGCGAGAAACGCGCCCAGTGCCATCGACACGCCGACCAGATCCATCAGCCACGCCGTGCCGATCACCACCAGCAGTGCGGTGGCGGTCGAGACTTCCGGCAGGCCGGTTTTCGCGACAATACGAAACACCGGGCGCAACAGATAACGGCCGCCGACCACGACCACGGCGATACTGCCCAGCACCTGTAAACCGTGGTTCAAGTCTTGAGCGGCGCTGGTGGTGTGATCGCCGCCGGCCAGCATTGGCACCAGCGCAATCAACGGGATCGCCGCAATGTCCTGAAACAGCAAAATCGCAAACGCCAGCCGACCGTGAGGACTGGTCAGCTCTTTGCGCTCGGCCAGGCTTTGCAGGCCGAACGCCGTTGACGACAAGGCCAGACCGAGGCCGAGCACAATCGCGCTGTTGAGCGGTTGGCCGAAGGCGAACAACGCCAACACACCGATCACCGACGCCGTCAGCAGCACCTGCGCCAGGCCAACGCCGAACACCGATTTACGCATCACCCACAACCGTCGCGGCGACAGCTCAAGGCCGATGATGAACAGCAACAACACCACGCCCAATTCGGAAATATGGCTGACGCTTTGCGGGTTACCGATCAGCCCCAGCACGGATGGGCCGATGATCACCCCGGCAAACAGATAACCGAGCACAGCGCCCAATTGCAGACGTTTGGCCAAAGGCACAATAAGCACCGCCGCCAATAGAAAGACGACGATGGCTTGTAACAAATTGCCTTCATGGGGCATGGGTTTACTCCTGACAACGGTACGGCGAATGCGGCAAGGATAAGGGCTGAAACGATTGCATATCCACCACAGATCCAATGTGGGAGCGGGCTTGCTCGCGAAAGCGGTGTGTCAGTTGATGGATATTTTTCTGCTGCAACCGCATTCGCGAGCAAGCCCGCTCCCACAGGGTTATGCGGTGAGTCTGTAATAATTTGCATCAATTGGTTACATTCATAACCCCTGCGTATCAATCCCTGCGAGTCCGCCATGGCCATCAACTTCGACCTCAACGACCTGCAAGCCTTTCGCGCGGTGGTCGAGCAGGGCAGTTTCCGCAAGGCCGCCGACACCGTGCGTCTGTCGCAACCAGCCCTGAGCCGGCGCATCGAGAAGCTCGAAGACGCGCTCGGGGTAAAGCTGTTCGAGCGCACCACGCGCAAAGTCAGCCTGACTCAGGCCGGACGCGGGTTTCTGCCCAGCGTCGAGCGTTTGCTGGATGATCTGGATGTCGCGCTGCTCGGCATCAGCGAAGTCGCCTCGACCCGATTGGGCCACGTCACCGTCGCCTGCGTGCCGTCTGCCGCGTACTTCTTCATGCCGCGCGTGGTCGCCCGCTATCACCAGCAATTTCCGCGGATCAAGGTCAAAGTCCTCGACTCCAGCGCCCACGATGTCCTTACCGCCGTGGTCAACGGCGAGGCGGATTTCGGATTGAGTTTTATGGGCACGCAGGATGCCAAAGTTGATTTTGAACCGCTTGTGCAGGAGTGCTACGTGGTCGCTTGTCGCCGCGATCACCCGCTGGCCGGGCGCAGCAGCGTGACGTGGGACGAGTTTTATCAGCAGGATTACATCTCGCTGGACAAAACCTCGGGCAATCGCTTTTTGCTCGATCAGGCCTTGAGCCGTGTGGTGCCGCAGCGTCAAAGCATCTGCGAGACCCTGCATGTGACGACGATGATCGGTTTGGTGGAGGCCGGGTTGGGCGTGGCGGCGGTGCCGTTGATGGCGATGCCGGGGCCGGATCATCCGATTCTGACGCGGGTGCCGCTGACCGATCCGCAGGTGATGCGCAGCGTCGGCATCATCAAGCGCCGGGATCGTACGTTGACCCCGGCAGCATTGGAACTGGAGCGGCTGGTGGTGGAAATGAAAGTCGTGTCGCCGACCGTCAGCGCTTGACCGAATCCAGCCCGGTCGCTTGCACGTCAGCCTGGGCGGCGGGCGCGGCGAGATAAGCGAGCAAGGCTTTCGCTTCGGCTGGATGCTCAGCGTTCACCGGAATCCCGGCAGCAAAACGCGTCACCGACTGCACCGATTCCGGAATCTTCGCGACAAAACTCACCCCCGGCACTGGCAGCAATTCGCTGACTTGCTGGAAGCCCAGTTGATAGTCGCCAGTGGCAACCACCGAGCCCACCGGGACTTTCGGGATCATCTTCGCTTTCGCTTTCAGTTGATCCTCGATGCCGAGTTTCTTGAACAACTGCTGCTCGATGTACACGCCGCTGGCGCTGTCGGAGTAAGCCACCGACTGTGCGTCGAGCAGGGTTTTCTTCAGGTTGTCGACGTTGCTGATGTCCGGTTTCGCCGCGCCTTCGCGCACCACCAGGCCGATCCGCGAATCCGCCAGTTCAACGCGGGAAGCCGGGTCGACCTTGCCTTGTTTGATCAAGTCATCGAGGGCATAGCCGACCATGATCACCACGTCGGCGTGTTCACCGCGCGCGAGGCGATTGGGGATTGCTTCTGGCGCCTTGCCCATCGACGGGCCGAGTTGGGTGTCGAGGGTGTTACCGGTGGCAGCAGCGAATTTCGGGCCGAGGATTTTGTAAGCGGCGGTGAAGCCTCCCGACGTCATCACGTTCAGTTGTTCGGCATGTGCCAGAGCGCTGAACGCGAAGAGGGCGAGGGCGGTGAGGTTGAAGAGTTTTTTCATGGTCATGATTCCTTATGCGGCAACCGGTTGCAGACGGCCGCCCGCGCGGCGATAGAGGTACAGCGTCGCGCACAATGCGCACAGCGCGCCGATGCTCATCCAGTAACCCGGCGCGGCTTTGTCGCCGGTGTACTGAATCAGGAAGGTCGACATGGCCGGGGTGAAACCGCCGAAAATCGCGGTCGCCAGGCTATACGCCAGAGAGAAACCAGCCACACGCACTTCTACCGGCATGATCTCGGTCAGCGCCGGAATCATCGCGCCGTTGTACATGCCGTAGATAAACGACAGCCACAGCAGGGACAGCAACATGTGGCTGAAGCTTGGCGCCTGCACCAGATACGACAGCGCCGGATAAGTCGTGGCCAGTGCCAGCAGCGACATCGCGATCAGCACCGGACGACGGCCGATGCGATCCGACAACATGCCGCCGATCGGCAGCCAGAAGAAGTTCGACACGCCGACCAGCAAAGTCACCAGCAGCGCGTCCGAGGTGCTCAGGTGCAGCACGGTTTTGCCGAACGTCGGCGCGTACACGGTGATCAGGTAAAACGCGGTGGTGGTCAGGGCGACCATCAACATCCCGCCGAGCACCACCACCCAATTCTGGCCAAGAGTGCGGAACACTTCGCCCATTTTTGGACGGTGTTTGCGCGCGGCAAACTCTTCGGTTTCCGCCAGATTACGACGCAACAGAAAGATGAACGGCACGATCATGCAACCGACGAAAAACGGAATGCGCCAGCCCCAATCGGCAATCACATCCGGCGCCATCCATGCGTTCAGCGCGAAGCCCAACGCAGCGGCAACGATGATCGCCACTTGCTGACTGGCCGACTGCCACGCGGTGAAAAAGCCCTTGCGGCCCGGCGTAGCGATTTCGGACAAATACACCGAAACCCCGCCCAATTCCGCACCGGCGGAGAATCCTTGCAACAGACGCCCGATCAGCACCAGCGCCGGCGCAAACAGGCCGATGGTTTCGTATCCGGGCACCAACACAATCAATATCGTGCCGCTGGCCATGATCGACAACGTGACGATCAAACCCTTACGGCGACCGACGTCATCGATGTACGCACCGAGCACGATTGCCCCCAGCGGACGCATCAAAAAGCCTGCGCCGAACACCGCGAAGGTCATCATCAGGGACGCGAATTCACTGCTCGCCGGGAAGAACACCGACGCGATTTGGGTGGCATAGAAGCCGAACAGAAAGAAGTCGAACTGTTCGAGGAAGTTGCCCGAGGTCACCCGGAAAATGGCGCCGGCCCGCGAGCCGCCGTGAGGGATTGTGGCTGTCATAGCAAAGTACTCCACCGCTTTTATGACGTGCGCCACGGAGAGTCTGCGCACGGATGTTATTGGGGCGGATGGTGGCGCAGGTGTAACAATATGTTAATTGCATTGTTGGCATGCATTGATGTGTAAAGCGGATCAATACCCACAGCTGCGACGCACAACCCTGTGGGAGCGGGCTTGCTCGCGAAAGCGGTGTGTCATTCTCTGGATATTTTGCCTGGGCTACCGCATTCGCGAGCAAGCCCGCTCCCACAGTTGATCGGGGTGACCACAGATTTTGCGAGCACCCCGCAATCCTGTGGGAGTCTGGCTTGCCAGCGATGGCGGTCTAAGCGTCAGCAGTTGCGACCAGAAACGGTGGCAACGGACAATCGAGCAAATCAGCCACCGCGCGGAAAATTTCCGCCTCAGCCACGGTGATTACGCCGTCATGCATCACACAACGAGTCATCGCGTTGAGCAGGGCGGGCCGCTCTTCCGGCATAAGATGGCGCAGACGCTTGATCGCCGCTTCCAGTCCTGCCAGTTCTTCCAGTTCAATCGGCAGTTCTTCCGGCGGTTCGAACGTCAGTCCTTCCCAGGCAAAATGCAGCGCCTTCAAGGCTGCCTGTTGATTCTGCTGCCCGGCGCGGGCCATGGCGTTGAGCAAAACCAGCAATTGTTCCGCGCACTGAAACAATCCGAACTTGAACTGAACCGCAGGCGCGCCCTCGACATTGCGTTCGACGATGCCCAGCAGTGTCCACTCCAGTAGCTCGGTTTCGTTGTCGGTATTTATCAGCCGGTTCATGGTTTGCTTCAACGCCGCGAAGGGCTTCTTGTCCAGGTGCTTGAGGCTGGGGATAGCGAGATCCAGCAGCGGTAGACGCAGGCCTGGATTCAGCGTCAATAACGGTTCATGTAGATGGTTGAGGGTGTCGAATACTGCGGCGTCGATATCATCTTGTAGTGCATCGAGTTGAATTGCCGAGAGTGAAGGCGAGCGGGAAAGTAGCAGGCCGTAAACGATGGCCTGTGCGCCTTCGGTGCTGTGAGCGGCATCTTTGAGAGTTTGGGGGATGACGCCGATGGTAGAAATGGGAGCCTGATCCGCATTCATCTCGTAAAGCACAGCCATGGCTGAATCAGGAACCATGCTGAAGACGTCAGACAGATGCGGAAAGGTTCGAGGCTCGGTTCGCGCTTGGATTGATCCCGGGATATTGGTAAAACTGCCATCCCAAAGAGGATCAATCCGCCGAATGCGCTCGCCAATATCAGGGTGAGTGGCTAGCTGGTTTTTCAACGGCTTTGCTGAGCCGTCGCTGAAGTACAGATGACTGAACTGCTGGGCTCGTGGTGAACTCAAGGACGAACCCTGACTGGCAATCTTTTTCAGCGCACCGGCAAGGCCCTGGGGGTTGCGCGTAAATTGCACGGCACTGGCATCCGCCAAAAACTCGCGTTGGCGACTGACCGCTGCCTTGATCAGATTGCCAAAGTAACTACCGGCAAAACCGGCCGCGCACAGTATCAGTCCGAGACAAGCCAGTACGAAAACCAACCGGCCATCACGCTTTTCACCCTTGCCGGTATTGGCTAGCCCTGCGAGTAAGGAAGCGCCTGCCAAACCCAGCACCAGTATCCCGTGAACCACTGCCACCAACCGCGTGTTGAGGCGCATATCGCCGTTGTAGATATGGCTGAACTCATGAGCGATGACGCCTTGCAACTCATCGCGAGTCAGCAGTGTTATTGCACCCTGAGTCACACCGATCGCTGCATCTTCGGTCGTGAATCCGGCGGCGAAAGCGTTGATGCTCTCATCCGGCAGCAGGTAAACCGCCGGTACAGGGACACCAGAGGCCAGCGCCATTTCCTCGACTACGTTCATTAACTGGCGCTCTTCCAGCGTGCGCACGTCTTCGTTAACAGAGCGCCCGCCAAGCGTCTGCGCAACGACTTTGCCGCCACCGCGCAGTTGAAAGAATTTGTACAGACTGCCCGCCAGCACAATGCCCGACACCCACGTTGCGGTGAACGCCAACGCACGCCAGGCGGCGCCCATGTCGCTGTTGTGTCGGCGATCAAAGGCGCCGATGACGAAGGGCAGGCTGGTGAGCAGAATCAGGCAGGCAACTGCCATGACCATCAGCAAGATCAGCCGCGCAGTCTGATGTCGAGACTGACGCTGTTGTTCAAAAAAATTCATGAAGCCATCCGTTGGCAAAGAGGATCAGAACGACACTTTTGGAGCGACCTTGATGGCCAATGTGTCAGCGAATTTAAGGGGAGCGGCATCGGTGCCGTGGCCAAAACTGGTCGCCAGCAGCACCGCCGGAAAACTCTGTTTGAGCGTGTTGTAAGCCATCACCGCATCGTTGTAAGCCTGGCGCGCGAAACTCACTCTGTTCTCGGTGCTGCTCAACTCTTCACTCAGTTGCAGCATGTTCTGCGAGGCTTTCAGATCCGGATAGGCCTCGAGCGTCACAGTCAAACGATCCACGGCGCCGTTGAGCGCGCTGTCGGCCTGACCCAATTGTTCGATGTTTTGCGCCTTGCCCGGTTGCGACTGTGCGGCTGCAAGCACCGCCACTGCGGCATTGCGCGCGACGATCACGGCTTCGAGGGTTTCGCGTTCGTTGGCCATCGCACCTTTGGCGATGGCCACCAGATTGGGGATCAGGTCATAACGACGTTTGAGCTGCACTTCGACTTGCGCGAAGGCGTTCTTAATTTCGTTGCGCCGCGCCACCAGCGAGTTGAACACGTGCATGGCGTAGAGGGCGCACAGCGCCAGCAAAACCAGATTGACGACGAGATAGGTGTTCACGGTGATGTCCTTTTCACTCGGCGGGAAATTGCGCGGCATGGTAGCGCAAAAACATCACTCCTGTGGGAGCGGGCTTGCTCGCGAAAGCGGTGTGTCATTCTCTGGATATTTTGTCGGTGCTACCGCATTCGCGAGCAAGCCCGCTCCCACAGGTTTTGCTGTGTGCACGAAATTTGCGGACACATGAAAATCCTGTGGGAGCCTGGCTTGCCAGCGATGAAGGCATGACAGGCGGCTACAATTTCCTGGCCAGCCCGAGCAAAAATACGGAATGATTCCCGCGCCCCGCAGTCGGAGTTCAGGTATCACACATCATTAGAGGTTCACCGATGAACAGCAAAACCCTAATCGCCAGCCTGGCCCTCGTCGCCGGCATTGCCGGGATCAGTCCACTTGTTCAAGCGGCGCAAACCTCAAGCGATCCCTCCGTTCAATCCCCGGTCAGCGACCGCGAATTGAAGGTCAACGACCGCGCCCCGGATATCTATCAACGCAGCGAAAAAGCCATCGACTGGAAAGCCAAAGGCCTGAAAAAACCGGTTGAGCAGGCGCAATGGGTGCAGATCAATGACCAGTACGTCATGGTGATGATTACCAACGGGACGATTGTCGAGATGAAACCGGTTCCGCGTTAAGTTGAGATTCAAAAGCCCTGCGCATGCACTCGCGCAGGGCTTTCCCCGCCCAATCGATACTGATTATTCCCACTGCGCTTAGCCTCATACATCGCCAGATCGGCAATGTGCAGCAACCGATCCATCGCCGTCGCATGATCCGGAAACACCGCCACCCCAAGGCTGGTGCCGATGTGGCGCTGGTCGTTGCCGATGCTGATCGGTGGCGACAGTTCGATGAAAATTTTCTGACAGATGCTGCGGGCTTCGTCCTGCAGGTTGAGGCTCGGTGACAGGCCCTGCAGGATGACCACGAATTCGTCGCCACCAATGCGCGCGACGGTGTCGGTGCTGCGCAGGATGCGTTTCAGGCGGGTGGCCGTGGTGATCAAAACGCGGTCGCCGGCTGCGTGGCCGTAGTGGTCGTTGATGTTTTTGAAACCGTTGAGGTCGACGAACACCAGCGCGACGCGGGTTTCGGTTTGTCGCGCCTGATCCAGTGCTTCGGACAGCCGTTGCTCCAGCACCAGACGATTGGGCAAACCGGTCAGCGGATCGAAGTGGGCGAGATGCTGGAGGTAACTGGCCGAGGCCTTTTCTTCAGTGATGTCGCGCACCACGCCCATCATTTTGATCACCGCATCGTGGTCGTTGCGCACTACGTTGCCGGTCTCGCGCAGCCAGCGAATCGTGCCGTCGGGCCAGACCACGCGGTATTCCTCGTCATGGTTTTCCCCGGTTTCCAGGCAACGCAACTCACCGTCGCGCACCCGCACGCGGTCATCCGGGTGTACGCAGGAGCAGAAGAGGGCATAGGACGGCGTGATGTCACCGATCTTGAAACCGAACATGCCGTAGATGGCGTCTGACCAGTAAAGGCGATCGGTATCGACCTCCCAATCCCAGGTGCCAATGCGCGCGAAATATTGGCTGCGTTTAAAGCGCTCGGCATCGCCGTCTTGATGAATGTTCTGGCCATCGGCTGCGCGGGTCAGCAGCTCTCGGTAATCGGCGAGTTGCCGACGCAATTCACGTTCGCGCCAGAACAGCACGGCAATCACGGCCAGCAAAATCACGCCAACGGCGAGGCCGATCCAGAGCTGGGTCATTGGGGCGCTGCCGGCATGGCGAATCGATCCGTGAAGTAGTGGCGGTTGGCTATCTTAATTCGTCATCACTCGATTCGGATACAGCGTTGATCTGCGTGTTCGGGTTGCCAACAGCCAGCAATTCTGGGAAAACGGCGGCCTGCTGAACAATAGAGCGAATGTTATGAATGATGAACTGCAGGTAATCGATCTCCAAGTGGGCGAGGGCAAAGCCGCAGTCAAAGGCGCGCTGATCACCACCCAATACACAGGCTGGCTGGAAGACGGCAGCGAGTTCGATTCTTCCTACAGCCGTGGCAAACCTTTTCAGTGCGTGATTGGCACCGGTCGTGTAATTAAGGGCTGGGATCAAGGACTGATGGGGATGCAGGTGGGCGGCAAGCGTAAATTGCTGGTTCCGGCGCATTTGGCTTATGGCGAGCGGACGATGGGCAAGATTCCGCCGAATTCGAATCTGGTGTTTGAGATTGAGTTGTTGGAGGTTTTAACGCGGGAGGATTGAGATGGCGGACGGCTATTGGGCTGGATGAGGGACTTGCCCTCATCCAAATGACATTCGGCGTATCAGGTGAATACGTCGATATCGTCAAGCGTATCTTCGATCGTCCCTACGAGAGAGGGAAATCTCTCCTTGGTTATTTCCAGCGCCGGCAAGACCGTTTCGGTATCCAGTTCGCCATGTCGGCGTGCGATGTGGCCGAGAGCAGTAACTGCGGACGCCACAATCGCTTCGGTTTCGCTGGATAGGTGTTTCAGGCAGATGTCCTCTGCCCAAGCTCTGTCTTCCTCGGTTAATCCAATAGAAATCAATCCGATAATGACGCTCTTGTTAACGCCGCTAGCAAGAAGTCCTATCGCGTGTTCGCGGGATATTGATGAATCGTCATATTCAAGGTTCAGCGGGGTTAACCTCTTACGCCAATGAATACATCCAGCTCCATAGGTATTTGCTCAGCAATTACTTCGCTGATTTGTTGAACTTGATCACTTGTCAGCAGCCACTCTCCATCAGGGCTATCATCCAAATTCTTCCAGCCCAGTACGGCGAGCACGGCGGGTTCGGATTTTTGATTCACAGTGAACTCATATTTTAATGAGTCATCGTAGTCATCATCTTTCAAAAAACCGCTAATCCATAAAAACATCAGTAACCTCCTGGTCATTTTGGGGTTGATCTTTCAGGGTCTGCTGGATCGATCCGCTCCCCTGTCTCGTGGTTAAACTCGCCAAGATGTTTGCCCTGCTTGTTATAAAGCTCAATCGCGCCAGTCTTACTGTCCCACTCGTAAATTCGACCCTTCCTGTCTTTCCATCGGCTTCGTCTGCTACCGCCGCCTTGAACGCTGCTTTTGGATTTGACAGGAAAGGTATCCGGGAATGCGGGGAGAGTTACCGGGGGCCTGTGGTACTTAATATCACCGCCGAGAGCGGGTCTTGAAAGCACTACATACAGAGGCGGCACCCCTGAGTCAGCCGGAAAAACCAGAATGAAATCTTGGTACTCCGGTGGGTAAACCGGATTGACGATGATTCTGTCTGCTTGTTCGGTCGGAGGGTAAATCCAGATGTGTGGAGTTTGCGGCGAAGCCTCCAGCGTTGGAATACCCAAGGTGCTGGATGAGTCAATGGCCGGCGTCCAGATCAGTGTTGCACCGTTGCCGAAGTTTGCGATTCGTTGATTGCCGTGTTCGACGAATTGAACGACAGGAATCATTTCCCAATCGCTGCGGGTCTGGGTGTTGAATCCATACCCCTTCAAAGTGCCATCAGCCTGTTGCTCTACATGCAGTCGGACGCGACTGCGGCCTTTCTCAAGTGATTTCAGTTGTTCTTCTGTATAAAGCGAACTGTCTCCCACGCTGGATGGCCAAAGCAACGCAACCATACCGATCATTGCACCGGCAGCGACACCTGCCGACATTACATTAGCTCCACCGACGGTACCGGCGTTGGAGCTTGCAGTCGCAATCGAACCTAGAGCAAGGGTTCCCACTGTGGTGGGCAAGTTGCTACCGCCGATTCTTTTTAAGGGGATATTTCCAAGGGCATCTCTTTCGCGCCCGCCTAACAGGGCCAACTCTCCAAAATCGGCCAGCTTCTCGACAGGGATGAATCCGGCGTTGCTGGCATGATTGATGACACCATTCGGAAGCTTGCAGCTCTTGGCAAATACACAACCTTTTGTTTCGGGCTGAAGTTGTATCGGTTGTTTGATAAGTCGATTTTCGTAAGCTTGCTGTCTGGCCAACATGTCTTCGTAAGCTGTTTGCCTGGCTTCGCGTTCTGCCAGTTCGGTGGCAGTCATGTAGCGTGTGGTGATGTGGTGCCCGTCACCAGCGGGTGGGTTTTGAACCCGAGGGATGTCAGATCTAAGAGGCATGAGCGTCCTTGTTCCATCGTCAAAAAGCGATGTGGACGCTAAATCAATATGCATCAGTTAGATGTAGGACGAGTCTGAAGCTCTAGTGCTTGTTACAAGTGTAAAAATCATGGTTGGGGCGACAGGTTTAACAACTTATCGAGCGAAAACTTATCGATTTTGCCCTTTAGCAAATCCTTGAGCTGAAACTCACCGATTCCAAGTCGTTTGGCTGCTTTCTTCGGTGGGTCATCCGAGCTCTTAACGGTCTCGCAAAGCGTACGCATCAGTTTGGCTCGCAGACGCATATTGGCTGCGTCCTGCGGAGTGTCTTCCAATGCGTCCCAAACACTTGAATATCTCTGATTGCGGTTTTGATGATCCGTCATGGGTTCATAGCCTGTTTCCTTGGTTTCAGACGGCCTGCTTTTTTGTGGCGAGGGAGCTTGCTCCCGCTGGGTTGCGTTGCAACCCTAAAACCATTCAATCCGGGTATTTCAGATACACCGCAGATACCGGTTTTGCGACTGTTTCGCAGCCGAGCGGGACGGTGCGACGATTCGACAAGCTCCCTCGCCACAGTTTTCAGTCTTAGTTTCGGGTGGGCGGTTCGAGGTTGTCGAGGGCGCGGTTGACGGCGAGTTCGCCGAGCATGACGACTTGCTGGATGCCGAGCAGGGTGTTGCGGTAGGGCGTTTCGAGCAGGCCGGCGAAGTCGCTGAGCATGATGCTGGCCGAGGCCATGGATTCGCAGGCGTGAGCCAGAAGGGATTCGGTGTCCATGTTCGGGGCGACGAGGAACATGGTGCTGGGTTTTCGTTCGGACGGGAGGTGCGGTTTGAGGTAATGGTCGAGGGCGCGTTCGGCAGCTTCGTGGAGTTTTCTGGAATTGGGGGCTGAGTAGGGGGAGGTTGGATCTGATTCGGGTATGGCATCTGTTTCTGGTGGATTCGGCGTTACTTTGAACATTGCGGAGGTTTCCAAAGTGATGCTGACACCACTTCGCGACTAAACGAGAGGTGGCAGCTATACGCAGGTTAGTCGACCGGAAACCCCACCCAAACCGGCGCACCCGAAGGCGCCCTGCGCACAGCTACCATTGAGTGAGGTATCGAAATACCCACTGTCTGGAACGTTGTACAGATTGAGTGGATTACCGAGCGACTAAACCCGATCACTGAACATTCAGTGACGCGAACCAAGTTACCGGCAGCCCCCAAACCGCACAAGCCGGCGGATTCTGGCGTAGTTGTAGGCAAAGGCGCAAGGCGCTGTAGCCTTGTGGATGATGCCGAAATGATGCTGCGTTTTTCCGCGCCTCTTCGCGAGCAAGCCCGCTCCCACAGGGGATTCGAGCCCGACGCAAATCAACTGTGGGAGCGGGCTTGCTCGCGAAGGCGGCCTATCAGTCACCGAAGAAACTGAACATCGGCATCCGCCCATTCAGCGAAGGCCGGTAATGCCAGGCCAGTCGCTCCAGATTCACACCGTGATCGAGGATTTCTCTGACAGTCGCACTGGCAATTTCCATCGCCAGTATTTGCCCGGGACACTGATGCCGACCGCTGCCAAAACTGAAACTGCGCCGGTTCGGGCGATCCGGCAAAAACTGGTCAGGATGCTCGTTCAACGCCGGATCCCGATTGGCCGAGGCCAACAACAGCAGAATCACATCCCCAGCCTCAACGCGCACCCCATCGATCTCACAGGACTGCGCCACAAACCGTCGCGTGTTCTGCACTGACGGATCAAAACGCTGCACTTCCGCCAACACCGCTTCCATCGGCGCCTCACGCAAATTGGGCTGACGTTTTAGCGCCACCAACGCATTACCGATCAACCCGGCAGTGGCTTCATAAGTCTGTGAACACAGCCCGATCAAATTGGCGATCAGCGCTTCCCCATCGCCTTCAAAACGCCGCTGAATTTCTGTCAGCAAAGCGCTGTCCGCCTCAGCCAGCAACTCGATGAAATACCCGCGCAACTGCTCAGCCGCCGCATGCGCCGCCGCCAATTGCAGGTCATTGCTCAACGGTGAGAGACAGGCGACGAAATCCGCCGTCAGCGCACTGATCGCCCGGCCCTGCGCCGGGGTAAAACCTAGCAGCGCCGCGACCACGCAAACAGGCCCGCGAAACATGGCTTTATATAAGCCGTCGGCGTCCACGTTTATTAACCGTGCAGCCACCAAGGCGCGAACCTCGGCTTTATTGATCAGCTCAAGCGCAGGCTCGATTGCCGAACGCGGGCAACGCTGACGCTCGCCATCATTCATCCGCATCAACTGGCCGAACACCTTGCCGGCCATGCCATCGGCAATCGCTTTCGGCACAGGTTCCTGTGCAGGACGCACGCGGCAATCGGCATGCGCCAACACCACGCACACCGCACGGGCGCTGCTGGCGACCCACAATTTCAGTTCCTGATGAAACACCAAGCCTCCTTGAGCACGCAGCGATGCGTAATAAGGATAGGGATCGGTATGAGTCGCAGCGTTGATCGGATCCATGGTTCGCAGCCTTGTCGTCAGGAAAGTGATGCGAGTATCGTCGTTCGTCAGCGGCGACGATTCGTCCGGGAGCGAAATATGCACGCAGAACATCAAGACATCGGCGTTTCGCAAGTGGCCGCCGCCATCGCGGAACCGGCACGTACGAAAATGCTTTGCTCGCTGATGGATGGCCACGCCCGCACCAGTACGGAGTTGGCCGCCATCGCTGAGGTCAGCGCCTCCACGGCCAGTGCGCACCTGGCCAAACTCAAGGATCTCGCGCTGGTGCGTCTGCATGTGCAGGGCCGTCATCGTTATTACAGCCTCGCCGACCAGCGTGTCGCCCAGGCGTTGGAAGCCTTGATGGTGATTGGCCAGAGCGCCGCGCCGACGTTCAAACCGCACACGCCGGATCGTCTGCAATTCGCGCGGACTTGCTATGACCATATGGCCGGGACGCTGGCGGTGTTGCTGCATGACCGTTTTATCGAGGCCGGATGGCTGGTGGAGACTGGCGAGCAGGCATATCGCTTGAGTGACAGTGGCGGGGCGCTGTTTGAATGTCTGGGTATCGAGGTGCAGGATTTGAGCACGTTGCGCCGCAAGTTTGCTTGTCCTTGTCTGGACTGGAGCATGCGGCGCCCACATCTGGGTGGTTCGCTGGGGGCTGCGTTGTTGCAAGCGGCGTTGAGGCGTAAGTGGGTGACGCAGGATCTGGACAGTCGGGCGTTGGCGTTGACGGCCGTAGGGCGCAAGGAAATCAGTGTGCGGTTTGGTGTTGAGGTGGCGATTGATAAAGGCCAGATCAAAAGATCGCAGCCTTCGGCAGCTCCTACAGGGGTAACGGATCACGTGTAGGAGCTGCCGAAGGCTGCGATCTTTTGATCTTCGCTCCAAGCCGACGAGGGGTCGTGCCCAACCTTGTGCCCAAGCTCGCGACGCTATACTGTATATCCAAACAGTAAAGAGCCCGCGCCATGCAAATCATCGACAAGCTGAGCATTCTCGCCGACGCCGCCAAGTACGACGCGTCATGTGCGAGCAGCGGTGCGCCCAAACGCAGCTCCGAGGGCAAGAGTGGTCTGGGCTCGACCGATGGCATGGGCATTTGCCACAGCTACACGCCGGACGGGCGCTGCGTGTCGCTGTTGAAGATTCTGCTGACCAATTTCTGTCTCTACGATTGCCAATACTGCGTCAATCGCCGTTCCAGTGACGTCCCCCGCGCACGTTTCACGCCGGAAGAAGTGGTGGCGCTGACCATGGATTTCTACCGGCGCAACTGCGTCAGCGGGCTGTTTCTCAGTTCCGGAATCATCCGCTCGGCGGACTACACCATGGAGCAACTGGTACGCGTCGCGAAGCTGCTGCGCGAAGAACATGAATTTCGCGGTTACATCCACCTTAAAACCATCCCCGAAGCCGATCCTGCGTTGATCGAAGAAGCGGGGCGTTATGCCGATCGTTTGAGCGTGAATATCGAACTGCCCACCGACGCCAGCCTGCAGACGTTGGCGCCGGAGAAAGATATCGGCTCGATCAAGCAGGCCATGAACACCATCTTCACCGGTGTGCAGACCGTTCTCAATGAACCCCGTTCAGCGAAGTTCGCGCCCGCTGGGCAGAGCACGCAAATGATCGTCGGCGCCGATGACACCGACGACAGCACAATTTTGCACAGTGCGCAGTCGCTGTACGGCAACTTCCGTTTGCGGCGGGTTTATTATTCGGCATTCAGCCCGATCCCCGACAGCCCGAAAAGCGTGCCCCTCGCCGCGCCGCCATTGATGCGCGAGCATCGCCTGTACCAAGCCGATTTCCTCCTGCGCAGCTACGGATACAGCGCTGACGAACTGCTCAAGGGCCCGGGCAATCTGGCCTTGGACATCGATCCGAAACTGGCGTGGGCACTGCAGAATCGTGAAGTGTTCCCGCTGGATCTGAACCGTGCCGAAGCGTGTCTGATCTCACGCATCCCCGGCATCGGCCTGCGCACCACCGAACGCCTGGTCGAGCTGCGTCGTCAGCGCCGAATCCGCTACGAAGACGTCGCGCGTATGCGCTGCGTGCTGGCCAAGGCCAAGCCGTTCATCATCACCAGCGATTACCACCCACAGCAGGCCGAAGTCACCAGCCATTTGCTTTATCAGCAATTACGCGACCGGCCGATGCCGCAGCAAATGGGGCTGTGGGGATGATCAATCTTGATTGCGACGATCTGTTCGAGACGTGGCGTCAGCAAGCACGTTGGCTGCTGAGCCATGAAATCGATCCAAGTCTGGTGAGTTGGGCGTCGGAAGGGGTGGGAGATCTGTTCGCCAATGATGATCCAGTTCCAGAGGGTCAGGGGCCGTTTATGGCGAGGATCCCGCGTGCATTGCTCGATACGCTGGAACAAGCGGCGCAATACCGCGGCGATCAGCGCTGGAGCCTTTTGTATGAAGTGCTGTGGCGGGTCAGCCATGGCGATCGCACGGCCATGCTCGCCGGAGACAAGCTTGGCAGCGAGCTACAGCGGCGTATCAAACAGGTGCGCCGCGAAGCCCATCACCTGCATGCGTTTGTGCGCTTCATCGAACGGCCATCAGCCAGCGCTGGCCCGCAATACGTGGCGTGGCACGAACCGGCCCACGACATCCTGCACAGTGCCAGCGAACATTTCATCGGGCGCATGGGCCGTCATCGCTGGCTGATCGCGACGCCGCGTGACGGGGTTTATTACGATGGCGAGCAACTGATTCACCAGCGTCAATGCCCCGTGGAATGGCAGCAACTGGCGCAGAACGTCGATGATCCGCATGGTGATCTGTGGTTGACGTATTACAGCCACATCTTCAATCCGGCGCGGTTGAATCCGAAGGTCATGCAGGGACATTTGCCGGTGCGGTTCTGGAAGAATCTGCCGGAGGGCGAGTTGATTCCTGGGCTGATTACGCAGGCGCGGATGGGGAAACAGCAGAACGGGCAGGCGAGTGGGATCGCCAGTCGTGCCGGAAAAAGGATTGCCTTGAAATAGAAGATCAAAAGATCGTCCGATCGCGGCCCGAGCCTTCGGCAGTTCCTACAGGAGATCTATGTAGGAGCTGCCGAAGGCTGCGATCTTTTGATCTTTATCACCACAACAAAAAAGCCCCCCACCAATCACTCGGTGGAGGGCTTTTATACATCCAGAGCCGTCAAATCAAACCTTAACGATCCAACCTGCTGGCGCTTCGATGTCGCCGGTCTGTACACCGGTCAGCTCTTTATAAAGCTTCTGGGTCACAGGGCCGACTTCTGTCTCGCTGTGGAAAACATGCAGATGATCGTTGTAGCTGATGCCACCGATCGGCGTGATCACTGCCGCAGTACCGCAAGCGCCGGCTTCTTTGAAGTCCGACAGCTTGTCGATCAGCACATCGCCTTCAACCACTTCCAGGCCCAGACGCGATTTCGCCAGTTCGATCAGCGACAGGCGGGTGATGCCTGGCAGAACCGACGGCGAGTTCGGGGTGATGAACTTGTTGTCGTGGGTGATCCCGAAGAAGTTGGCCGAACCGACTTCTTCGATCTTGGTGTGGGTCATCGGATCGAGGTAGATCGCGTCAGCGAAGTTGGCTTTCTTGGCTTTCGAGCCCGGCATCAGGCTGGCCGCGTAGTTGCCGCCGACTTTGGCTGCGCCGGTGCCTTGTGGGGCGGCGCGGTCGTAGCTGGAGATCTGGAAGTTGTGCGGGGTCAGGCCGCCCTTGAAGTAGGCGCCGACCGGGATGCAGAAGATTGAGAAGATGAACTCGGGGGCAGTGCGCACGCCGATGTTGTCACCTACGCCGATCACGAACGGGCGCAGGTACAGCGCGCCGCCGGTGCCATAAGGCGGAATGAAACGCTCGTTGGCACGAACCACTTCCTTACAGGCTTCGATGAACTGCTCGGTATCAACGGTCGGCATCAGCAGACGCGCGCAGCTGCGTTGCATACGCAGGGCGTTCTGATCCGGGCGGAACAGGTTGATCGAGCCGTCCTTGCAACGATAGGCCTTCATGCCTTCGAAGCACTGCTGGCCATAGTGAAGGGCCGTCGAGCCTTCGCTGATGTGCAGCACGTTATCTTCGGTCAGGGTGCCCTTGTCCCACTCGCCATCGCGAAAGTACGACAGATAGCGCTTGTCGGTCTTGATGTAGTCAAAACCCAGCTTGTCCCAATTGATGCTTTCGTTACCCATGACACCCTCTATCACTGAACAACCGTCGAAACGGTTCAAGGCTTCTGACGTTTTTTGGATGGGCACAACAATACTTCATTCTTGAGCGGTTTCGCAGCCCGGACTATCGGATGACAGACAGATAAATCGCGTTGCTCTCAAGAATTCGCGAGCAAGCCCGCTCCCACAGGGGAATGCATTCCAAATGTGGGAGCGAGCTTGCTCGCGAAGGGGCCTACAGGTGCAACGCATGCCCGAGGGCACGCAACGCCGCTTCCTGCACCGCTTCTCCCAAGGTCGGATGCGCATGGATGGTGCCGCCGATGTCCTCGAGCCGCGCGCCCATTTCCAGGCTTTGCGCAAACGCTGTCGACAACTCGGACACGCCAACGCCCACCGCCTGCCAGCCGACAATCAGATGATTGTCCCGACGAGCGACCACGCGCACGAAGCCGCTTTTCGACTCCAGCGTCATCGCCCGGCCATTCGCCGCGAACGGGAAACTCGCCACAATGCAGTCCAGCCCCGCAGCTTTAGCCTCGTCCGGCGTCTTGCCGACCACCACCAGTTCCGGATCGGTAAAGCACACCGCAGCAATCGCGGTCGGGCTGAATTCACGGGTTTTGCCGCTGATCAACTCGGCAACCATTTCGCCCTGCGCCATCGCGCGGTGGGCCAGCATCGGCTCGCCGCTCAAATCGCCTATCGCGTAGACATTGAGCATGCTGGTCTGGCAGCGGCTGTCGATCTTGATCGCCGAGCCGTTCATGTCCAGATTCAGCGCTTCCAGATTCCAGCCCTGTGTATTCGGCTTGCGACCGACGGCTACCAGCACCTGATCGGTTTCCAGGTTCAGCGTCTCGCCCTCAGGGTCGCGCACCTGCAACGTGCCGTCGAAACCCAGCACGCTGTGTTTCAAGAACAGCTTCACGCCGAGTTGCTTCAGCGCGTCATGCACCGGTTGCGTCAGTTCGGCGTCGTAGGCTGGCAGGATGCGATCCTGTGCCTCGACCACACTGACGTCGGCGCCGAGCTTGCGATAAGCGATGCCCAATTCCAGACCGATGTAACCCCCACCCACCACGACCAGACGTTTCGGCACGGATGTCGGCGCCAGCGCTTCGGTGGAGGAAATGATCGGCCCGCCAATCGGCAGGATCGGCAGATTGACGCTGGTCGAACCGGTGGCCAGCACCATGTGCTCGCACTGAATACGCGTGTCGCCGACTTCAACAGTCTTGCCGTCGATGACTTTGGCCCAGCCATTGATCACTTGAACCTTGTTCTTCTTCAGCAGGGCAGCCACGCCTGTGGTCAGGCGATCAACGATGCCGTCCTTCCACTCGACACTTTTAGTGATGTCGAGCGTCGGCGCGGCAACGCTGATGCCCAGCGCCGAATGCTGACTGTGATGCCGGGTCTGGTGAAACTGCTCAGCCACATGGATCAGCGCTTTCGACGGTATGCAGCCGATGTTCAGGCAAGTGCCGCCCAGCGATTGGCCTTCGACCAGAATCGTCGGAATGCCCAGTTGCCCGGCGCGAATAGCGGTTACATAACCGCCGGGGCCACCGCCGATGATCAGCAGCGTGGTGTTCAGAGATTGCATACGAGCCTTACTCCACAAACAAAGTGGCAGGTTGTTCGATCAAGCCGCGAATGGCCTGGATGAAGAGTGCCGCGTCCATGCCATCGACCACGCGGTGATCGAACGAGCTGGAGAGGTTCATCATCTTGCGGATCACCACTTGGCCTTTGACGACCATCGGCCGTTCGACGATTTTGTTGACGCCGACGATGGCTACTTCCGGCAGATTCAACACTGGCGTACTGACGATGCCGCCCAGCGCACCGAGGCTGGTCAGGGTGATGGTCGAGCCGGACAATTCGTCGCGGCTGGCCTTGCCATTACGCGCGGCATTGGCCAAACGCGAGATTTCCGTGGCGCTGTCCCACAGGCTGCGCGTTTCGGCGTGACGCACCACCGGCACCATCAGGCCGACATCGCTTTGCGTGGCGACGCCGACATGTACCGCGCCGAGGCGGGTGATGACCTGAGCTTCGTCGTCGTAACGGGCATTCATCTGCGGGAAGTCGCGCAGGGCGACGACCAAGGCGCGGACGAGGAACGGCAGCAAGGTCAACTTGCCACGGCTGGCCCCGTGTTTTTCATTCAGGTGCGCACGCAGTTCTTCAATCGCAGTAACGTCGATTTCTTCGACATAACTGAAGTGTGCGGCACGTTGAGTGGCGTCCTGCATGCGCTGGGCGATCTTGCGGCGCATGCCGATCACTTGAATCTGTTCTTCGTCATTACGCTGGGCGTAAGCAGCGGCAACTGGTGCCGAGGCGTTCGACTGACCTTGCGCCAAGTAGGTTTCAAGGTCTTCGTGCAACACCCGACCGGCCGGGCCGGAACCGCGCACCAGACGCAATTGAATACCCAGATCCAGCGCATGTTTGCGCACGGCCGGGGAGGCGAGCGGGCGTTCGTCTGCTTCGCGAGCCACCATCGGGCCTTGGCAAACGGCAGCCGGACGTGGGGCGGCTGGAGAGGGCTTGCTCTCAACAACGGCCTCAACTTTCGGCGCAACGGGTGCTTCTTTAACAGGCGCAGGCGCGGCGGATTCTTTCAGATTGCCGGCACCTTCAACCTCAATGCTGATCAGCACACTGCCAACCGCCATCACTTCACCCGGCTGACCACCAAGCGCAATCACCTTGCCATGCACCGGCGACGGAATATCGACCATCGCCTTGTCAGTCATCACGTCCGCCAGCACCTGATCTTCAACGACCAGATCGCCGACCTTGACGTGCCACTGCGACAGTTCTACTTCTGCGATGCCTTCGCCGATGTCCGGCATCTTGATAACGTGCGTGCCCATTCAGACCTCCATAACCCGTTTCAACGCCGCGCCCACTCGGGACGGCCCTGGGAAATACGCCCACTCCTGCGCGTGCGGGTAGGGGGTGTCCCAACCGGTGACGCGTTCGATCGGCGCTTCCAGGTGATGGAAGCAATGCTCTTGCACCAACGACACCAGTTCGGCGCCGAAACCGCAGGTGCGCGTGGCTTCGTGAACCACCACGCAGCGGCCGGTTTTCTTCACCGACTTGACGATGGTGTCCAGATCCAGCGGCCACAGGCTGCGCAGGTCGATGACTTCGGCATCCACACCGGATTCTTCGGCAGCGACTTGCGAGACATACACGGTGGTGCCGTAGGTCAGCACGGTCACGTCCTTGCCCGGACGCGTGATCGCGGCAACGTCCAGCGGCACGGTGTAGTAACCGTCCGGAACCTGCGCTTGCGGGTGTTTCGACCACGGGGTTACCGGGCGGTCGTGATGGCCGTCGAACGGGCCGTTGTACAGGCGTTTCGGCTCAAGGAAGATCACCGGGTCATCGTTTTCTATGGAGGCGATCAGCAGGCCTTTGGCGTCATACGGGTTGGATGGCATCACGGTGCGCAAGCCGCAGACCTGAGTGAACATCGCCTCGATGCTCTGGCTGTGCGTCTGGCCGCCGTAGATGCCGCCGCCGCAAGGCATGCGCAGGGTCATCGGTGCGGTGAACTCGCCAGCCGAGCGATAACGCAGGCGCGCCGCTTCGGAAATGATCTGGTCGGAGGCGGGGTAGACGTAGTCGGCGAACTGAATCTCGGCGACCGGACGCAAACCGTAGGCGCCCATGCCAACGGCAACCCCGACGATGCCGCTTTCAGAAATCGGCGCATCGAACACGCGCGAGGCGCCGTACTTGGTTTGCAGGCCTTCGGTGCAACGGAACACGCCGCCGAAATAGCCGACGTCCTGACCGAACACCACCACGTTGTCGTCACGCTCAAGCATCACATCCATGGCCGAGCGCAGGGCCTGGATCATGGTCATGGTGGTCGTGGTCATGGCGGTTTCCAGCTGAATATTGTTGTTGTGATCGTTCATGTCAGATCCCCAACTGCTGACGCTGGCGCTTCAAGTGCTCCGGCATCTCTTTGTAGACGTCTTCGAACATGGTCGCGGCGCTTGGAATCTGCCCGCCGGCGAGGGTGCCGTACTGTTCGGCCTGTTTCTGCGCGGCAATCACTTCGGCTTCGAGTTCGGCGCTGACGGCGGCGTGCTCTTCGTCCGACCAGTGGCCGACCTTGATCAGATGCTGTTTGAGACGGGCGATCGGGTCGCCGAGCGGGAAGTGGCTCCAGTCATCGGCAGGACGGTATTTCGATGGGTCGTCGGAGGTCGAGTGCGGGCCGGCGCGGTAGGTGACCCATTCAATCATGGTCGGGCCGAGGTTGCGGCGGGCGCGTTCGGCAGCCCAGGCAGAAGCGGCGTAGACCGCGTAGAAGTCGTTGCCATCGACGCGCAGAGAAGCGATGCCGCAACCGACGCCGCGTCCGGCGAAGGTGGTGGCTTCACCACCGGCGATCGCCTGGAAGGTCGAAATCGCCCACTGGTTGTTGACCACGTTGAGGATCACCGGCGCGCGATAAACGTGAGCGAAGGTGAGGGCGGTGTGGAAATCCGATTCGGCGGTCGCGCCGTCACCGATCCACGCCGAGGCGATTTTGGTGTCGCCCTTGATCGCCGACGCCATGCCCCAGCCGACCGCTTGAATGAACTGGGTCGCAAGGTTGCCGGAAATGGTAAAGAACCCCGCCTCTTTAACCGAATACATGATCGGCAACTGGCGGCCCTTGAGCGGATCGCGCTCGTTGGACAGCAGTTGGCAGATCAGGTCGACCAGTGGCACTTCGCGGGCCATCAGAATGCTTTGCTGACGATAGGTCGGAAAGCACATGTCGTCGATGTTCAGCGCCAACGCCTGAGCACTGCCAATGGCTTCTTCGCCAAGGCTCTGCATGTAGAACGACATCTTTTTCTGACGCTGGGCGACGACCATGCGGTTGTCGTAGATGCGCGTCTTGAGCATGGCGCGCATGCCTTTGCGCAGGATCTCGACCGGCACGTTTTCAGCCCAAGGGCCGAGGGCGTTGCCTTGATCGTCGAGCACGCGAATCAGCCCACGCGCCAGGTCGGCGGTGTCGGCAGGTTCGACGTCGATGGAAGGTTTGCGCACCGTACCGGCATCGGTCAGATGCAGGTAGGAAAAATCGGTTTTGCAGCCTGGACGGCCCGAGGGTTCAGGGACGTGCAGACGCAGCGGTTCATACGCTTGGGTCATGGCTTCTACGCTCGATCTTGTGAATTTCTTGTAGTGAGCTGGCAGTCATTCCTCGGTAGAGGAAATCTTGTCCTACAACAATCATAGGCCGGGCGAAGAAGAATATTTATCTCTGTTTCGTTGCGCTGGAGACGATTTGCAGATAGAAATTCTGCATAAACATAAAAAACAGGTGGTTTTGTCTCATGCGCAAACTGGATCGTACTGACATCGGCATTCTCAACAGCCTTCAAGAGAACGCGCGCATCACCAACGCCGACCTTGCACGCTCGGTGAATCTGTCGCCGACGCCGTGCTTCAATCGGGTGAAAGCGATGGAAGAATTAGGCCTGATTCGCGAGCAGGTGACGCTGCTGGACGCCGATCTGCTGGGGCTGCACGTGAACGTGTTTATTCACGTCAGCCTGGAGAAACAGGTGGAGTTGGCGTTGCAGCATTTCGAAGAAGCGATTTCTGATCGCCCCGAAGTGATGGAGTGCTATTTGATGGCCGGCGACCCGGATTATCTGATCCGGGTGCTGGTGCCGACGATTCAGTCGTTGGAGCGCTTCATGATGGACTTTCTGACCAAAGTGCCGGGGGTGGCGAATATTCGCTCGAGTTTTGCGTTGAAGCAGGTGCGGTATAAAACCGCGCTGCCGTTGCCGGCGAATGGGTTGACGTTGGGGGCGTGATCCCCAAATCAACCCGGATCGAATAAAAGCATCAAGGGGGCGTTATGTAGAAAGTGCGCGTGACGCTTGTGGGTTCGAGTGCGTTTTGCTGGGATATGGTTATGCTGTTTTTGCCATACTGAAAAGCTTTTCCAGAACGACCTTTCCAGTTGCCATTGCCGTCGACCCTGGCAATGACTATCGGAATGTCTCCTTCAAATTCATCTATATAAACCGCTATTGCATCCGGCTGTCCTGTTCCCGCGAATTCAGGGTCAAGCTGATGAACCGTCGAGCCCTCTTCCGGGTATTCAATAGTGAATGGTATTTGGGGTTCGACATTAAACACCACGGTCGCTTTACTGGTTGTTCCGTCTTCATAAGTCTGAACCGCGGTCGATTTTTTTTCTCCAGCCGATAGGCCTTTAACGTCGATCATCCAATCGTGCGATGTATCAACGGTAGCGTTGCCTATCGGGTGCGAGTCTTCAGTCAGGAGTATTTGAGCCCCTACGGTGCCAGTGCCGTAGGTTGAAAAAATTGATCCCGTTGTTTCACCGTCATGAGGATGGAAGAAGGTCACCGGCAATTTCTCGACAACATTGACCTTAATGGTTGCGCTGGACTTCAACCCGTCGTGCGTGATTTGTGTCGCGGTTATGTATTTTTCGCCTGGCGTGAGCTTCTTGTCTGGAATCACATACCAATACGCGTCACCTATTGGATTTAAGCGGTCGACTACTCCCTCTCCGAGGACCTGATTTGCATCCGAAAGCGTAATTTTTGCGCAGCCCTCACCATTTCCGGCGAATCCCACTCCTGGCGAAACATCGGAATCTGGATACGGAGCATAAATAGAAACCTGAATATGCCCTCTGATAACGCTAAAAGTTACGGACGTGGTTTGGATTGAACCCTCCAACTCCTGCATTACTTTGACCGTTTTTTCACCGAGTGAAGTTGCATCGTAGGTAAATAGCCAGTGTCCATAGATGTCGCTTTGACCTTGAGCTATGGATTCGCCATTTTCCGTGGCGATCAGTGTTGCATTGGCCAAAGCTTCAATTCTGAACTCGTGGCCAGAAAATACTTCCTCACCCTCTACAGGCTGCTTGATGTGCAACGGCCGGCCAGCATTACAGGTGATGTTCACAATGGCTGATGAAACCTCGCCACTAATAGAGCGTTGCTGTACGGCTATTCGGTGGTTCCCGTCAGGCAGAGGGCCGATCGAGAGGGTGAAATAACCCCAATCCGCCGTCGCGCTGGCAACGCTTTTACCGTTGATAAACGCTTCGATGATTGCCTCCGGATCGCCTTCGCCATTCACCAGAACATGAGAAAGCACCGAGTCGTTTTCGAGAGGTGAACTGATTTTGACTTCCCTAGTTGTGACGTAGAGGGTAACGCCGTGGCGGGTGACATTTCCAAGCAGGTCGGTCTGGGTTGCAACAATGTTTTTTGCGCCATTGCCAAGCAATGCAAAATCAATGTGCCAGGAACTTTCTTCTGTCACGACAGTGCGACCAATCTCAACGGTGTTTGCCGTCAGGACAACAGTCGCTCCGGTTGTGCCTTTTCCCTGAAACAGGATGTCGTGGTGGACAGTTGCGTGATTTTTGGGAAAAAGGATGGTCACTTCGTCAGCTACTGCGCTCATGAGAAAACTCCTTTTAACTCGATCGGTCGGGAGTTTTGACTCTGCGCATTGGGCGCTTTGGCGTCTACTGTCAGAAATTACAGGTTCACGGGTGAAAACCAACCGTCTGTCGGTCAGTGCTGTCGATCAGAGTTTGTTGATCGGAATCTTTAGATAAACCACACCATTGTCCTCAGCCGCCGGCAAGTTCCCCGCCCGCACATTCACCTGAATCGCCGGCAGCAACAGCGTCGGCATGCCCAACCCGGCATCACGCTTCGTGCGCATGTCGACAAACGCCGCCTCATCAACCCCGTCATGCACATGAATGTTGCTTTTGCGCTGCTCGCCCACCGTGGTCTGGCACTGCGACTCGCGACCTTCAGGCGGGTAGTCGTGGCAGACGTAAAGCTTCACGCTTGCCGGGAAGGCCAGCAGTTTGTGGATCGAGTTGTACAGTTGATTGGCGTTGCCGCCGGGGAAGTCGCAGCGCGCCGTGCCCACATCCGGCATGAACAGCGTGTCGCCGACCAGAATCTGCTCGCCATCAATCAGGTAAGCCATGTCCGCCGGTGTGTGGCCGGGTACATGCAGCGCGGTAGCTTTGAGATTACCGATGCTGAATGACTCGTTCGGCGCGAACAGGTGATCGAACTGAGAGCCGTCGACGCAGAACTCCGGCTCCAGATTGAACAGCGCCTTGAACACGTTCTGCACTTTGCTGATCGACTCGCCGATGGCGATCTTGCCGCCCAGTTCCCGGCGCAGGTAGGGCGCGGCGGACAGGTGATCGGCGTGGGCGTGGGTTTCCAGCAGCCACTGCACTTGCAAGTTGTGTTGGCGGACGAAGGCAATGATTTTGTCGGCTTGAGCGGTACAGGTGCGGCCGGCGGCGCCGTCGTAGTCGAGCACCGGATCGACGATTGCGCAGTGTCCGCCGTCGGCTTCATAGACCACGTAACTGTAGGTCGAGGAGGCGGGGTCGAGGAAAGCTTCAATCAGCGCGGGCATGGACACAAACCTGTACGAGTGGGCGAAAAGTCATTCGGGGTTGCAACACTTTATGTAAAAACATAATGTTCGCAGCTTAAGTGACGTTGAAGGCATCGTGCAAATGCAATCCAGTCTGACCGAATGTGAAGTCGCCCAATTACGCGCCTCGGCCACCAAGGCCTGTGCGTTGCTCAAGGCGTTGGCCAATGAGGATCGTTTGTTGATCCTCTGTCAATTGACCCAGGGCGAACGCAACGTCGGCGAGCTGGAAACCATGACCGGCGTACGCCAGCCAACGCTGTCCCAGCAATTGGGCATTTTGCGCGACGAAGGCATGGTCGCCACTCGCCGCGAAGGCAAATACATTTTTTATGGGCTCGCCAGCCCGGAAGTGATTCAGGTGATGAAGACCCTGTCGGGGCTTTATTGCGGGGCCGTCCTAAAAAGCTGGGAATACCCATAAATGCCAGCCATCGCACCAATCCCCTGTAGGAGTGAGCCTGCTCGCGATAGCGGTGTATCAGTCGATAAACATGTTGGCTGACCCACCGCGATCGCGAGCAGGCTCACTCCTACATTGGATCTGTGTGATGGCTGACGAAATCCTTGCGTGCAGCAAAAGGAACAAGCAATGAACGATCAACACTGGGGCCCATCCATCAGTGCAGACATCGTGGTTATCGGCGGCGGCACGGCGGGCATCGGCTTCGTCGCCAGCCTGCTCAAGCGTGATCCTGACCTGAAAATCACCGTGATCGAGCCGAGTTCGCAGCACTATTACCAGCCAGCGTGGACGCTGGTCGGCGGCGGTGCTTACGACGCAAAAGACACCGCCAGACCCATGGCCAAGGTAATGCCGCGTCAGGTCGACTGGCTGCAAGCCGCCGTCACCGGCATCGATCCCGACAAGCGCCAACTCACCCTTAATGATCAACGCACGGTCAGCTATCAAAACCTGATCGTCTGCCCCGGCCTGCGTCTGGCCTGGGAGAAAATCGAAGGCTTGCAGGAAAGCCTCGGTCAGCACGGCGTCACTTCCAATTACAGCTATCAGCACGCGCAATACACCTGGGATCAGGTGCAAAAACTGCGCGGCGGCAAAGCGCTGTTCACGCAACCGGCGATGCCGATCAAATGCGCCGGCGCGCCGCAAAAGGCGCTGTATCTGTCCTGCGATCACTGGCTTAAAAGCGGCGTGCTGAACAACATCAATGTCGAATTCAATCTCGCCGGCGCCGCGTTGTTCGGGGTGGCGACGTTCGTGCCGCCACTGATGAAGTACATCGAAAAATACAACGCGCAACTGGCCTTCAACTCCAATCTGGTCAAGGTCGACGGCCCGGCGAAAACCGCATGGTTCGAGATCAAGGACGCTGACGGCAACGTCACTCGCGAGGCAAAAACCTTCGATCTGCTGCACGTCGTGCCGCCGCAGGTCTCGCCGGATTTCATCGCGAACAGTCCGTTGGCCGACGCCGCCGGCTGGTGCGAAGTCAATCAGCACAGCCTGCAACACCCGCGTTATCCCGAGGTGTTTGCGCTCGGCGATATCTGCGGCACCAGCAACGCGAAGACCGCAGCAGCAGTGCGCAAGCAAGTCGTGGTTGTTGCGCAAAATCTGCTGGCTCAGCGCAAGCAACAACCGCTGCCGTTGAAGTACGACGGCTACGGTTCGTGCCCGCTGACGGTGGAGAAGGGCAAGGTGATCCTCGCCGAGTTTGGCTATGCCGGTAAGTTGCTGCCGACGTTTCCTCTTGATCCGACCGTGGCGCGGCGTTCTGCGTGGTTGCTCAAGGCGACGTTGCTGCCGTGGTTCTACTGGAACGGCATGCTCAAGGGCCGCGAATGGCTGACTAGTCTGTCCAAGGTCGACTGAGAAAACCCTATGTTGCTGGCAAGTCTGTTTGGCGTGGTGATGGGGTTGGTGCTCGGCTTGACCGGTGCGGGCGGCGGCATTCTGGCGGTGCCGGCGCTGGTGCTCGGGCTTGGCTGGACGATGACGCAAGCGGCGCCGGTCGCGTTGTTTGCGGTGGGCAGTGCGGCGGCGGTTGGAGCCATTGACGGTTTGCGCCATGGTCTGGTGCGTTATCGCGCGGCACTGTTGATTGCGGCGCTCGGCGCGGTGTTTTCGCCGCTGGGGATCTACTTCGCGCATCAATTGCCGGAGAAGATTCTGATGATCCTTTTTAGCCTGCTGATGGTCATGGTCGCTTGGCGCATGCTGAGGCGCGAGCGTCAGGAACAAGGGCCGAGCGATCACGGGCATGGCAGTTGGGGTCAGAAGAACTGCATGCTCGATGAAGAAACCGGGCGCTTCGACTGGACGGCCAAATGCACCGCAACCCTTGCGGCGTTGGGTGCGGTTACGGGGGTGGTGTCCGGGTTGCTTGGCGTTGGCGGCGGGTTTTTGATTGTGCCGGCGTTCAAGCAACTGACCGACGTGCAGATGCGCGGGATTGTCGCCACATCGTTGATGGTGATCAGCCTGATTTCGGCGATCGGGGTGATCGGATCGTTTCACGCCGGGGTGCGGATTGACGGGCAGGGCGCGGCGTTCATTATCGCCAGCATTGTCGGCATGATCATCGGCCGCAAGCTGTGCGCGCGAGTGCCGGCGCGGGCGTTGCAGGTGGGGTTTGCCAGTGTGTGTCTGGTGGTGGCGGGATATATGTTGTTGCGTGCTTGAGTATTTGAAGATCAAAAGATCGCAGCCTCGTTTCACTCGACAGCTCCTACATGGAATGCGATTTCTGTAGGAGCTGCCGAAGGCTGCGATCTTTCAGGTTGTTACAACACCAAGTGCGGTAGCCACAGGGAAATGGCGGGAATGTAGGTGACCAGCATCAACACCAGAAACAGCACCGCGTAGAACGGCAGCAGTGCTTTTACCGTGCTTTCGATACTGACCTTGCCCACCGCCGACCCGACAAACAGCACCGCACCTACCGGCGGTGTTATCAATCCGATCCCCAGGTTCACCAGCATGATCATGCCGAACTGCACCGGATCTACGCCAATGCCGAGAATCACCGGCATCAGAATCGGTGTGAGGATCAGAATCAGCGGGGCCATGTCCATCACGGTGCCGAGCAACAGCAGCATGACGTTGATGCACATCAGGATCACGTAGCGGTTGTCTGACAGGGTCAGGAACATCGTGGTGATCTTCGCCGGGATCTGCATCAGGGTCATGATGTAGCCGAAGCTCGCCGCGAAACCGATCAGGATCATCACGATCGAAATTGTCCGCACTGTGCGGTGCATCAGCTTCGGCAACTCACTCCATTTGTAGTCGCGGTAGATGAACATGGTCACGAAAAATGACCAGAGCACAGCGATGGCCGCTGATTCGGTTGCGGTGAAAATCCCGGATAGAATCCCGCCGAGAATGATCACCATCGCCATCAGGCCCCACAGCGCTTCGCCGCAGATTTTCAGCGCCTGGCGCAGCGGGATGACTTCGCCTTTCGGGTAGTTGCGTTTACGCGCGAAAATCAGGCACAGCACCATCAGGCACGCGCTCATCAACAGGCCCGGCACCACGCCGGCCATGAACAGCGAAGCGATGGACACCGTGCCGCCGGCCGCCAACGAATAGAGCACCGAATTGTGGCTCGGGGGTGTCAGCAACGCTTGCACCGAACCGCTGACCGTCACCGCTGTGGAGAAATCACGCGGATAGCCTTTGCGCTCCATTTCCGGAATCAGTACCGAGCCCACCGACGCGGTGTCCGCCACTGACGAGCCGGAGATCGCGCCGAAGAATGTCGAGGCCATGATGTTGACCAGCGACAGACCGCCACGGACGAACCCCACCAGCACCCCGGCAAACGCCACCAGCCTGCGCGACATGCCGCCCTCGGCCATGATCGCCCCGGCGAGCACGAAGAACGGAATCGCCAGCAGGGAAAATTTGTTTACGCCGCCAGCGACCTGAATCATCAGCGCCTGAAACGGAATGTCGATCCACCACGCGCCGATCAACGCCGACAGCCCGAGGGCGTAAGCGACCGGCATGCCGATCAGGATCAAGGCGATAAAACTGCCCAGCAGAATCAATGCGTCCATCAGGCAGCCCCTTCGTTTTCTTCAACCAGGTCAAAGCGCACCACGCGGCGATTGCTCTGGTCGCCGAGAAAGAGTTTTTCCAGCACAAAAATCAGCGTCAACGCACCGCCGACCGGGATCGGCATGTAGGTAATGCCCACCCGCAGAGTGGGCAGGGCGCTCATGAACTGGTTCCAGGTCGACAGGCAGAGTTTGCTGCCCCAGATGGTCATGAACAGGCAAATGGTCGCCATCAATACCTGCGAGACAATGCTCATGGTTCTGCGCATGTTCGGCGCCAAGCGATCGGTAATCATCGCGACGGCCATGTGTGCGCCGGCGCGATAACTGGCGGCGGCGCCGATGAAGGTGAAGACCATCATCAGCAGAATGGCGGTGGGTTCCGGCCAGCTGGAGCCGGTGCCGAGGACGTAACGGGCGAATACGCCCCAAGGGATGATCAGGGCAATGGTCAGCACCGACAGACCGGCGACCCAGATGCAGGTCATGTAGATCCGGTCGTTGATGCGCAGCAGCAAATTCTTCATCGGGTTCCACCGTAACCGGGCAGCCGCCGACCTTCGGCGAGGTCAGCGTTGCCGGGCCTTTCGTTGAGGGCTGGGAGGGTTACTGCACGGCTTCGATGCGCTTGATCAGATCGACGTAAGGTGCGCCGTACTTCTCGCGTATCGATGCGGTGGCCTCATAGAACGGTTTCTTGTCGACGGTGATGAACTCGACGCCGGCCGCTTTGAGTTTTTCTTCGCTGCTGGCCGACTTGGCATCCCACAAAGTGCGCTCTTGTGCTTGAGCGGCTTTCGCGGCTTTTTTCACCAGGGTCTGCTGGTCGGGGGTGAGTTTTTCCCAAGTGATTTTCGACATCACGATGGGCTCTGGCAGGATCAGGTGTCCGGTCAGGCTGTAGAACTTCGCGTTCTGGTAGTGATTATGTTCGAGCAGGGTTGGCGGGTTGTTTTCCGCGCCGTCGATCACTCCGGTCTGCAGGGCGCTGAAGATCTCGCCGGTGTCCATGGCGATGCCGTTGCCACCCATTGCGTTGATGGTTTCGATGAACATCGGGTTGCCTTGCACGCGGATCTTCATGCCTTTGAGATCTTCGAGTGTGCGCACCGGTTTCTTGGTGTAGATATTCCGAGTGCCGCCGTCCATCCAGGCGAGGGCTACGAGGTTGAATTCCGACTGGGTGATCTTGTCGAGGATTTCATCGCCGATTTCGCCGTCGATGACTTTACGCATGTGCGCTTGGTCGCGAAACACGAAAGGCATGTTGAACACGTTCACGTCAGGTACCACCGGGCCGACGATGCCGAGGCTGACGCGAGCCATTTGAATCGCGCCGACTTGCGCCTGTTCGACCACTTCTTTTTCCGAGCCCAGCACGCCGCCGGCAAACATCTTGAAAGTCAGTTTGCCGTCGCTGTCGGCGACCAGTGTTTTGCCCAGTTGCTCTTCAGCCACCACCGTCGGATAGCCGGCCGGATGGATGTCGGCGAATTTGATTTCCAGTGCCTGAACGGCGCTGCTGAGGGTGAACGCGAAAGGGAGTGCAGCGACGAGCAACGTGCGTTTGAAGTCCATGAGGGGTATCTCCAGTCTTGTTATTTTTGTGTTCAAGGCACAGCGGTGCAGCAGAGGCGGGTTACAGCAAATCGTTGAACAGTGGTTCCGGCAGGCCCTTGACGCCGGGGTTCAGGGCGAACACGCCGCCGGCCAGAGATTGCGGATCGTGGTCGTCACCGGGGCGGATCGAGGCGACGAACAAGGTGTCCATCTGGCTGCCGCCGAACGCACACATGGTCGGTTTCTTCACCGGTACAGGCAGTGAGTAATCGAGGCGCCCGTCGGGTGTGAAGCGATGCACGAGACCGGCGTCGTTGGCGCAGATCCAGTAGCAGCCATCGGCGTCCACTGCCGCGCCGTCGGGGCGCCCGCAGTGGTTGTTCATGTCGACGAAGACACGGCGATTCGATGGCGTGCCGCTGTCGGTGTCGTAGTCGAAAGCCCAGATCAACTGCACATTCGGGTGTGAGTCGGACAAGTACAGAGTTTTACCGTCGGGACTGAAGCCGAGGCCATTGGGGACGATGAAGCCATCAAGTTGCGCTTCGATCGTCCCGGTTGCGCCGGCACCGTAGCGATAGAGCCGTCCTTCGGGCGCATTCAGGCCCATGTTCAACACCATGCTGCCCGCCCAGAAGCGCCCCTGACGGTCGCAGCGACCATCGTTGAGGCGCATGTCCGGGCGGGCGTGTTCAACGCTGGCAAGCCGCTCGGCGTCGAGGCTGCCGTCGGTGTGCGGATGCAAATGAAAGAAGCCGCTCTCCATGCCGGCGATCCAGCCGCCACGCTGGTGCCGGGCGATGCAGCCGAGCATTTCCGGGGCTTTCCAGGCACGCACCTGGCCGGTATCGGCGCTCCAGCGTTGCAGCGCACCGTTGGGGATATCGACCCAGTACAGCGAATTTTCCTGCGCCACCCAGACCGGGCTTTCGCCCACGGCGTTGCGGGCGTCGACGATCAATTCGGCTTGCATACTCATTCCCTTGGTTTTGATTGGGGGGGATCAAGTGAGTCGGTCAGTCGCCGAAGGGGCCCGCCGCGACGAAGGCGCCACCCTGATAAATCCGCGCCGGGTCATCGGCGGCCGGCATCGGTTGCGCCTCGACTTTCTCGCGGAATACTTCGGAGCTGTCCCGGGCTTCGAAACCGAGGTGGCTGGCGAATCGGTTGTCCCACCAGACGTCTTTGTTATCGGACATGCCGTAGACCACGGTGTGACCGACATTGGCCGTGTACAGCGAGTGCTCGAGCAGTTGCGTGAGGTCGTCGAAGCTCAGCCAGGTGTGCATCATTCGACGGTTTTGCGGCTCGGGGAACGAGGAGCCGATGCGGATGCTGACGGTCTCGATGCCATAGCGGTCGAAGTAGAAACTGGCCATGTCTTCGCCGTAGGACTTGGACAAACCGTAGTAGCCATCAGGGCGGCGCGCAGAGCTGGCGTCGAGTTGCTCGTCCTGTTTATAGAAACCGATGACGTGATTGGAACTGGCGAAAATCACTCGTTTGACGCCATGCCGGCGCGCCGCTTCGTAAATGTGAAAGACCCCGCAAATGTTGGCGCCGAGGATTTCCTCAAACGGCCGCTCCACGGACACACCGCCGAAATGCAGGATCGCGTCGACGCCTTCGACCAGTTGATGCACGGCCTGTTTGTCGGCGAGATCGCAGAGCACGATTTCTTCGCGATCATCGACAGCGGGCGTGAGCGCGGCGATGTCGGACAGTCGCAGCATGTTGGCGTAGGGGCGCAAGCGTTCGCGCAGGACTTTGCCCAGGCCACCGGCAGCACCAGTCAGCAGCAGCCGGTTGAACGGGGCGCGGGAAGGGGTGGTAGACGTCATGGCATTCCCTTACAAATTGTTATTGGTTTGTTGTAGGTTGTCGTATGACTTCGCTGAAGTATCGGTAGGGTTTCCGGATCTTGTCAACGCGACTTTTGGTGTAGATGACGGATGGGCCGATTGGCATTTCGATCGCCCAATGGCTGCTCTGCAATGCATTCCCCTGTAGGAGTGAGCCTGCTCGCGATAGCGGTGTATCAGTCAGCACAATGGCGGCTAACGGGCCGCTATCGCGAGCAGGCTCACTCCTACAGGGGTTTTGTGGTGTTGCAGGGACTTACAACAACGAAATCGGATAGCTGATAAAAACCCGGTTCTCGTCAAACTCGTTAGTGCTGAAGTCCCTGCGAATGGTCGCGTTGCGCCATCTCACGTTGAGGTTTTTCAGCGGGCCGCTCTGTACGGTGTAGGCCAGTTCCGACTCGCGGCCCCATTCCTTGCCGTCAGTGATCAAGCCGGTGTGGACGTTATCGCCGCTGATATAGCGGTTCATCATGGTCAGGCCGGGGATGCCCAGAACGACAAAGTTGTAGTCATGGCGCAACTGCCACGAGCGTTCCTTGGCATTGTCGTAACTGGCGTTGTAACTGTCGTTGGCCAGGGTGCCGCCGCTGGTGCCGTTGACCCGCATCCACGCATCGTCGCCGCCGAGTTTCTGCAGGCCGACATAAAAGGTGCTGCCGCCGTATCTGGCCGAGAGCATGGCGAACGCGGTCTTGTTGTCGAGTTCGCCCGCCTGGGCGCTGCCGTCTTCCTTGCCCGTGAAGAAGCCGAGGTTGGCGCCGAGCGTCCAGTCGCCCACGGGCTGGCTGTGGCTGAGGTTGAAGTACTGCTGCTGGTAGATGTCGCTGAGTTCGGCGTACCACACGCCGACCAGGGTTCGCTTGTCATTGAAGCTGTATTCGCCACCGCCGAAGTTGAAACGATCGGAGGTGAAAGCGCCCCGGCCGTTCATCGACATGTCTTCCATGCTTGCGTCGTTGCGTGGGCTGTTGCCGCGGAACTGGCCGCCGTAGACGGTCAGGCCGTTGATCTCGGTGGACGTGATCTGCCCGCCACGAAACGTTTGCGGCAGGGAGCGGCCATCGTCGGAGCGCAGGATCGGCAGGACCGGCATCCATTCACCGACCTTCAATTCGGTCTTCGACACCTTGGCTTTCATCGCCACGCCGAGCCGGCCGAAGTTGTCCGCCGGACGCCCGTCATCGTGGATCGGCAACAGTTGCGTGCCACCGGTGCCTTTGCCGCCATCAAGCTTCTGAGAGTACAACCCGAGCACGTCGAGGCCGAAACCGACGGTGCCTTGGGTGAAACCGGATTTGGCGTCGAGGATGAAGCTTTGCGTCCACTCTTCAGCCTTGCCTTGTGGGTTGGCCGGGTTAACGAAATTGCGGTTGAAGTAGGCGTTACGCAGGTTCAGCGTGGCTTTGCTGTCTTCCAGAAAGCCTTCAGCGTCGGCGCTCATGGGCATGGCGAAGGCGAGGCTGCTGCAACCTATCAGGCTCAGAGTAGATCGCGGGCGACGGGCAAAAAAACGCGAAGGGCGGGCGGAATTGCGGACGAGTGTGCTCACTGTGACGCTCCCTGTTTCATTGTTGTTTTTATTATTTGTCATACGTCGTCGTACAACATGGTTGCGGATATTTCCTATGTTTTGCGGGAATGTCAACAGCAAGTTATACGATGACCCCCGGCCATCACCCCGACTCCTTGTGGGAGCGAGCCTGCTCGCGAATTCGGACATTCATCCAACCCAGTTGTCGATTGACACACAGCCTTCGCGAGCAGGCTCGCTCCCACAGGGGGAAAAGTGTTTTAACCGTGAATTTGCGGCAAACTTCATCCACCTTCAGCACGAGGCTTTTCAATGGATCAATACGCCCCGCGCCACTGGCAGCCGCACGAGAAGCCCAGTCTGCCCGGTTCCCCTTCGACGCCGCTGCACTCCAACCCCAAGCGCCTGGCCTATGCGCTGGTCGGTTTGCTGGTGGCGCTGACCGGTGGTTTGGGTAACTCGCTGGTGGTTGCCAACCTGCCTTATTTGCAAGGCGCGCTCGGCGCGACCACGGCGGAAATGGCCTGGCTGCCGGCCGCGTATGTAATGACCAACGTGTCGATGAACCTGTTGCTGGTGAAGTTTCGCCAGCAGTTCGGTTTGCGTGCGTTCACCGAAGTATTCCTCGTGTTGTACGCGCTGGTGACCTTCGGCCACTTGTTCGTCAACGATCTCAATTCCGCAGTCGCGGTGCGGGCGGCGCACGGCATGGTCGGCGCGGCGCTGAGCTCGCTGGGCCTGTATTACATGGTGCAGGCGTTCCCGGCGAAGTGGCGAATGAAGGCGCTGGTGCTCGGCCTCGGCACGTCGCAGTTAGCCTTGCCGCTGGCACGATTATTCTCCGAAGACTTGCTGCAAATTGCCGAATGGCGCGGCTTGTACCTGTTCGAATTGGGCATGGCGTTGCTGTCGCTGGGCTGCGTTTTGATGCTCAAGTTGCCGCCCGGCGACCGCTTCAAAACTTTCGAAAAACTCGACTTCCTGACCTTCGCCATTCTCGCCAGTGGCGTCGCATTGCTGTGCGCGGTGTTGTCGTTGGGGCGGATAGACTGGTGGCTGGAGGCCGACTGGATCGGCGTCGCCCTCGCGTCGTCGATTGCGCTGATCATCACCGGTCTGGCCATCGAACATAACCGCAGCAACCCGATGCTGATGACCCGTTGGCTCGGCAGCGGGACGATGATTCGTCTCGCGCTGGCGGTGACCCTGATTCGTATGGTCACCTCCGAGCAGTCCACCGGTGCGGTGGGTTTCATGCAGAACCTGAACATGGGCTATGAGCAATTGCACAGCCTGTACGTGGTAATGCTGATTGGCAGCGTCGCGGGGTTGTTGACCAGCGCACTGACGATCGACCCCAAACACCTGCTGATGCCGCTGATCGTCTCGCTGGGTCTGATGGCCACCGGAGCGGTGATGGACAGTTCTTCCAACAACCTGACCCGCCCGGAAAACCTCTATTTCAGTCAGTTCCTGTTGGCCTTCGGCAGCACGTTTTTCCTCGGGCCGACCATGGTGCTCGGCACGCGCAACGTGTTGACCAATCCGCGCAACCTGGTGAGTTTTTCCGTGCTGTTCGGGATCTGTAATAACCTCGGCGGTTTAATCGGCGCGGCGCTTCTGGGCACCTTTCAGATCGTCAGGGAAAAATTTCATTCCAGTCAAATCGTTGAGCACCTGACGCTGTCTGACCCTTTGGTGGCCGCGCGCGTACAGAGTGGCGGCTCGGCGTATGGCTCGCTATTGGCCGACCCGAGCCTGCGCAACCTTGCGGGTATTCGTAGCCTGGCCAACGCCGCGACCCGCGAGGCCAACGTGCTGGCCTATAACGACGTGTTCATGCTGATCGCCGTGATCGCGGTGCTGACCATGATCTGGCTGTCCATTCGTGCGCTGTGGCTGATGAGCACCACCAAAGCCGTCGCCCCTGCGCCATCCACACCTTCGAGCGGTGCCATTTCTTCATGACCGAACCGACCACCACAACCACCAACGCCATTGCCGCCACGCCCGAAGGCGTGGCGCCGCCGTCATCGCCGAACACTGAACCACGTTCGTTGCGGGTGCGGATCATCTCTTCAATGGGCTTTGCCGCGATCGCCATCGTCGGCGTGTTGATCGTGTTGTATGCCTGGCAATTGCCGCCGTTCAGCAGCGCGGTCGAGACCACTGAAAATGCGCTGATTCGCGGGCAGGTGACGATCATCGGCCCGCAACTCGCCGGTTACGTCTATGAAGTGCCGGTGCAGGATTTTCAGTATGTGAAGGCCGGTGATTTGCTGGTGCGTCTGGATGATCGCATTTATCAGCAGCGTCTCGATCAATCGCTGGCGCAACTGGCGGTGCAGAAAGCCGCGTTGGCCAACGTCGTGCAGCAACGCAATAGCGCCGAGGCGACGATCAAGTTGCGCCAAGCGGTGCAGGCCGACAGCGAAGCGCAGTTGCGCAAAAGCGAGGCGGATCTGCGGCGTAACAAGGAACTGGTGAGCGACGGCTCAGTGTCGAAACGTGAAATGGACGTGGCGCTCGCAGCCAATGCGCAAAGCATTGCTGCGGTGGCGCAGGCCAAGGCCAATGTCGAAATCGCCCGTCAGGATTTGCAGACGGTGATCGTCAATCGTGGTTCGTTGGAGGCGTCGGTGGCCAGTGCGGAAGCGGCGGTGCAACTGGCGCGGATCGATTTGTCGAACACGCGCATTGTCGCGCCGCGTGACGGGCAGTTGGGGCAGATTGGCGTGCGCCTCGGCGCTTACGTCAACTCCGGGGCGCAGTTGATGGCGTTGGTGCCGAACCAGAAATGGGTGATCGCCAACATGAAGGAAACCCAGATGGACAACGTGCGGGTCGGGCAACCGGTGCGCTTCACCGTCGATGCGCTGAACCACCGTAAATTCACCGGGCATGTGCAGCATATTTCGCCGGGCACGGGGTCTGAATTCGCCTTGCTGCAAGCGGACAATGCGACGGGTAATTTTGTGAAGATTGCCCAGCGGGTGCCAGTGCGGATCACGATTGATCCGGATCAGCAGGAAGAGGAACGGCTAAGGCCGGGGATGTCGGTGGTGGTTAGTATCGATACGGCAGCAGGCAACACCCAACCCCACTGACACCACACAAATCAAAAACTGTGGGAGCGGGCTTGCTCGCGAAAGCGGTGTATCAGCGATATATATTTGTCTGACACACCGCTTTCGCGAGCAAGCCCGCTCCCACAGTTTGAACTGCGTTTATCCAGTGATCATCGGGGGCAGGGTGCCGAGCAGCGAGACGGCGGCTACGGCGCCAATGCCGAGCAGCCACTCCAGCATCACACTGCGTTTGAGCGTGCCGATCCGCTGTTCGCAATCTTCCATGCGCAAGCGGTTGAACAACGCCAGCCCGAGCATCCCCAGCACAATCATCGCCTTGATCAACAGAATCAGCGCAAACCCGCTGAACAACGGCGTCGGCCACCACTGGCCGGTCAGCACACGGACGTTGATCAATCCGGTGATCAGCAACCCCGCCACCAGCCAATAACCAACGCCGCTGAAACGCTGCAAAACACCACGAAGCTCACTCGGCTGACGCAGGATCATCACCAGCAGCAACAACCCACCCAGCCACGCGGCCACGCAGGTCAGATGAACGATCTGGTTGAGAATCAGCAGTTGCCCGCTCAGACCATCAAGCATCGCGCCGTGCCCGACCGGTGCCAGCGTCGCCAAAAGCAAGCCACTCAAACCCAGGCGCAACGGTATGCTTGAACGCCACGGAGTGAACAGCAACGCCAGCAGCACCGCGTTGATCAGCAAGTGCCAGCGCCACACCTGACCAAAAAACGTATTGCCCAACACCAGCGCAATCGTGTCTGGATCAAACGCCGCCGCAGCCGAACCGGCCATGCTCGCGGTAATCAGCAACGCCCAGGCAATCCCGCTGACCAGCGCAACCGCAGCCAACCAACGGGCGAGTCGCGTCAGGTGCTGATCCAGTTCCAGCGCTTCACCCTTGAGCAGCAACGGCCGGAATAGCCAGGCGCCGAACAGCATCAACACCACGGTGAAATGCAGAAAGCGGCACAGCACCAGCGCCTCGCTCATGAATTACTGGCCAACCTTGAACTGATAGGCGCCTTCGCTTTTGTGCGTGTCGACCGATACCGCGTGCCATTCGACTTTGTATTCACCGGCGGTCAGCGGCGCAGCCGGGGTGATGATCAGGGTTTTCTTGTCGCCTTCGGTGGTCAGCGGTTTGACCGCAACCGGTGCGCCGTCCTTGGTCACGGTGACTTTGGTGAACGTGGCTTCGACACCTTCGGAAAAGGTCAGGCGCAGATCGGCCGGGGCGGCGACGGTGCTGTCAGCGGCCGGGGTCTGGCTTTTCAAATGGGCGTGGGCAAATACAGAAGACGCAGCGAACAGCGAGGCGAGCAGGGCAGTGGTGGTCAGGACATTCTTGAGCAGCATCGCGGATACCTCTGAGGCAGAATCGAAGAACGGCCAGTTTACTCAACCGCGTCCGGGCGCGTCTGTACGAAGTTTCGTTTTCATCTGTCGCCCGCGTGCCTGAGCGGATGCTAGTCTTCAACAACGCTGTTGTCAGGGAGCCCACATGGGCAATCACAAGATCGAAATTCGCCGCAATAACGTCGAGAAAATCCTGCTGGCGGCGGAAAAAGTCTTCGCCGAAAAAGGTTTCGGCAGCACCGCGATGGCCGACATCGCCGCCGAAGTGCAACTGCCGCGTTCCAATCTGCATTATTACTTCAGCACCAAGAGCGAGCTGTACAGCGCGGTGCTGTTTGATCTGCTGGAAGTGTGGAAGCAGGACGCGCTGTGCTTCGAGATGTTCGACGATCCGCGCGTGGTGCTCAGCAGTTACATCCGCGCCAAGATGAATCACTCGCGCAGCCGGCCGTACGGCTCGAAAGTCTGGGCCAATGAAATCATCCATGGCGCGCCGACGCTGGGCGAGGCGCTGGATGTCAGCCTGTATGACTGGGCGAAAATGAAGGAAGCGAAGATTCGGCAGTGGGTCGAGGACAAGCGGATTTTGCCGGTGGAGCCGTCGGGGTTGTTGTACATGATCTGGGCGTCGACGCAGCACTATGCCGACTTTGATCATCAGGTGAATATTTTGAATGATCACCAGCCGTTGTCGGACATGCAGTTTGAGCGGGCGGTGCAGACGGTGACGAGTGTGATATTGCGTGGGATTGGTTTGGAACCCTAGAAACAGACCCTCACCCCAGCCCTCTCCCGGAGGGAGAGGGGAGCCTACGGAGGTGTCTTGCGGGTTACATTGACCTGAAAAATCCAGTCGATTATGGGTTTAAAGCAGTCCGAGCCTCTGCCTGTATCGATAATGGATTCAAAGCAGATCGTTCACGTCGGTGCAGTTCGTCAATATCCCCCAATCAGTCCCCTCTCCCTTTGGGAGAGGGCTAGGGTGAGGGGCTTTTTCAGACTGCAACGTGATACGGATTGCGCGGATCATGATTCCAGTCCAGAAACGGCTTGCCTGAATCCATCGGCACCATCTCGATACAGTCCGCCACCGGACAAGTAATCTGGCACAAATTGCAGCCCACGCACTCATCATCAATCACTTCATATTTATGCGTCCCGTCCGCCTGGCGCAGGCTGCCAATCGCCTGATGTGAAGTGTCCTCGCAGGCAATGTGGCAACGCCCGCAACCAATGCACGCTTCCTGATCAATCCTGGCGATCACCTGATAGTTGATATCGAGGTATTTCCAGTCCGTGGTATTGCCCACCGCGCGCCCGGAAAACTCACTGATGCTGGCGTAACCCTGACTGTCCATCCACCGCGACAAGCCGTCCTTCATCTCCTCGACGATGCGGAAACCATGCAGCATCGCCGCCGTGCACACTTGCACCGCGCCGCTGCCCAGCGCCATGAATTCTGCGGCATCACGCCAACTGCCGATGCCGCCAATCCCGCAGATCGGCAAGCCCTGCGTCTCAGGATCACGGGCAATTTCCGCGACCATGTTCAGCGCGATCGGCTTCACCGCCGAACCGCAATAACCGCCGTGGGTGCTTTTGCTGCCGACGGTGGGCAGGGCGACCATGTGCTCCAGATCGACGCTGGTGATCGAGTTGATCGTGTTGATCAGCGACACCGCATCGGCGCCACCGCGATGGGCGGCGCGAGCGGCGACGCGGATGTCGGTGATGTTCGGCGTCAGTTTGACGATCACCGGCAGCGAGCAATAAGTCTTGCACCAGCGCGTCACCTGCTCGACGTACTCCGGCACCTGACCGACCGCTGCGCCCATACCGCGCTCTGGCATGCCGTGCGGGCAACCGAAATTCAGCTCGATGCCGTCAGCGCCCGTGGCCTCAACCAGCGGCAGAATGTGTTTCCACGACTCTTCAACGCACGGCACCATCAGCGAAACGATGATTGCGCGATCCGGCCAGTCCTTCTTCACCTGAGTGATTTCGCGCAGGTTGATTTCCAGCGAGCGGTCGGTGATCAGCTCGATGTTATTGATGCCGAGCACTTCGCGGTTGTTGCCGTAATGTGCCGAGTAACGCGACGAAACGTTGACCGCCGCCGGATCCTCGCCAAGGGTTTTCCAGACCACGCCGCCCCAGCCTGCTTCGAACGCGCGCACCACGTTGTAGGCTTTGTCGGTCGGTGGCGCGGAGGCCAGCCAGAACGGGTTCGGTGCTTTGATGCCGGCGAAGACTATCGAGAGATCGGCCATTTACGCAGCCTCCACGTTGAGCATCAGTTGAGCGTTGATCGCCTCGGCGGCGAGTTTGCCGTGCTGCACGGCTTGCACGGTGAGGTCTTGATCGAGGCTGGTGCAGTCGCCGCCGGCATACACGCCGGGGATGCTGGTGCGCAGGTTTTCGTCGACTTGAATGCGTTCGCCCTGACGCTTGAGATCACGGGCGAGCGGGTCGGCGAGGGCGCTGCTGTCGAAGGACTGGCCGATGGCTTTGAAGATCGCGTCGGCGGCCAGTTCGAAGGTTTCACCGGTGGTTTGCAGGCGTCCTTCGACCAGGTCGGTGCGAGCGAAGCGCATACCGCGCACGTTGCCTTGATCGTCGAGCAGCACTTCTTCCGGTTGTGCCCAGGTCAGCAGACGCACCTGATTGGCCTTGGCGATGTCTTGTTCGTGACCGGTGGCGCCCATGTCCGCCGCGCCTCGGCGATACACCAGATTGACATCGCGAGCGCCGAGGCGAGCCATTTGCACGGCCATGTCGATCGCCGTGTTGCCGGCGCCGAGGACGATGCAGCGCTCAGCCAGCGGCAGTTGCGTGAGGTCATCGGCCTGACGCAGTTCGCGGATGTAATCGGTGGCGGCGAGCAGGCCCGGCGCATCTTCGTGGGCCAGACCGAGTTGTTTGCTGGCGTTGAGGCCGAGGCCGAGAAACACCGCGTCGAACTGGTGATGCAGTTCGCTGAGGGTCAGATTCTCGCCGAGTTTCTGCCCGTGGCGAATTTCGATGCCGCCGATTTGCAGGAGGAAATCCAGCTCCTTTTGCGCGTAATCGTCGACCAGTTTGTACTTGGCGATTCCGTACTCGTTGAGCCCGCCAGCCTTCTCCCGCGCTTCGAAAATCACCACGTCATGACCGTGCATGGCGCTGCGATGCGCGCAGGACAAACCGGCCGGCCCGGCACCCACCACGGCGATGCGTTTACCGGTGGCTGCCGCGCGCTGGAATGGATGCTCAGTGAAGTGCGCGTTGTCGACGGCATAGCGTTGCAGCAGGCCGATCAGCACCGGCGCGCATTCGTGGGCGTTGTTGCGCACGCAGGCTTGCTGGCAGAGGATTTCAGTCGGGCAAACGCGTGCACAACTGCCGCCGAGGATGTTTGCCGAGAGGATTTTCTGCGCGGCGCCGGGGACGTTGTCTTGATGGATATTGCGGATGAACGAGGGGATATCGATCTCGCTCGGGCACGCATTCGCGCACGGCGCGTCGTAGCAATACAGACAGCGCGAGGCTTCCAGATGCGCTTGGCGATCATTAAGCGGCGGCGCCAGATCAGTGAACTGGCCGGCGAGGGCGGCCGCGCTTTCGTGCGGGTGGGGGAGATGGTTCAGGGTCTCGATCACGGTTGTGTGCCTCACGGTAACTGCCTCTATCGGGCATTGGCCAAATCCCCATGTAGGAGCTGCCGAAGGCTGCGATCTGTTGATCTTGATCTAAAAAACAAGATCAAAAGATCGCAGCCTTCGGCAGCTCCTACAGGGGAATGCATTTCAAATGTGGGAGCGGGCTTGCTCGCGAAGGCCGAAGGCCTCGATGTCAGCGTTTCACAGCAACTGGCTTATGTTGCTCAGCCCGCTTACTCAGCAAATCAAACACCGCCGGATACGCCGGCCGTTCGATATACCGCCCAGCGCCACGCTCGGCGCGCAGGTCGCCATCGGCCCAGACCACCCGGCCCTGACTGACGGTATGGCTCGGCACGCCGCGCACGGTTTTGCCTTCGAAGATGTTGAAATCCACCTGCTGATGGTGGGTCTTGGCGGAAATGGTGCGCGTGCCTTGCGGATCCCACAGCACCAGGTCGGCATCGGCGCCAACGCGGATCGCACCTTTGCGCGGATAAAGATTGAAGATCTTCGCGGTGTTGGTTGAGGTGAGCGCAACGAAATCCTGCATCGATAAACGACCGGAATTAACGCCCTCATCCCAAAGCACCGCCATGCGATCTTCGATACCCGCCGTACCGTTAGGGATTTTGCTGAAGTCATCACGACCCGCTGCTTTTTGCTCGGCGCAGAAGCAGCAATGATCCGTCGCAGTGGTGTGCACATTACCGTTCTGCAGCCCGTGCCACAGCGCCTCTTGATGACCGCGCGGACGGAACGGCGGGCTCATCACGTAACCCGCAGCAGTCTGCCAGTCCGGGTGTTGGTAGACGCTATCGTCGAGCAGCAAATGCCCGGCCAGTACTTCGCCGTAAACCGGCTGGCCCTTGCTGCGCGCATAGGTGATTTCGTCGAGGGCTTCCTTGGTCGAGACGTGCACCAGATACAACGGCGTGCCAATGGTTTCAGCGATACGAATCGCCCGGCTCGCCGCTTCCCCTTCAACCTGCGAAGGCCGCGACAGCGGATGCGCCTCCGGCCCAGTGATGCCTTGGGCCATCAACTTGCGTTGCAGGTGATAGACCAGCTCGCCGTTTTCCGCGTGCACGGTTGGTACCGCACCGAGCTCCAGACAACGCTCGAAACTCGCCACCAGTGTGTCGTCGGCGGCCATGATCGCGTTCTTGTAGGCCATGAAATGCTTGAAGCTGTTGATGCCGTGATGGCTGACCAGTTCGGCCATCTCTTCGCGCACCTGCTCGCTCCACCAAGTGATCGCGACGTGGAAGCCATAGTCGGATGCGGACTTCTCCGCCCAGCCGCGCCACTGATGAAACGCTTCCATCAATGATTGCTGTGGATTGGGAATGACGAAGTCGATGATCGACGTGGTGCCGCCGGCCAGACCGGCCGCCGTGCCGCTGTAGAAATCCTCGCTGGCCACGGTGCCCATAAACGGCAGTTGCATGTGCGTGTGCGGATCGATGCCGCCGGGCATCAGGTATTGGCCGCTGCCGTCGAGCACTTCGGCGCCGGCGGGAATATCCAGGTTTTCACCGATGGCTTTGATCACGCCGTCGGCGCAATAGACGTCGGCGCGATAACTTTCATCATGGGTAACAACGGTGGCGCCACGGATCAACAGAGACATTCCGAGTTCCTCGCAGGCATGACCGACTTGTGCCGGTTCTAAATGTTTTATTGATGTACAGCAGTGCAGGGTGTATTCCTGTCAGCGCTGTCAGGAATAGAAACTAGTCGTGAATTTGCAATAGAGCAAGAATATTTTTTATAAGCTTATGTCTGTTTTAACTCTATGAAAAATAACGATAAAAAGTGTAAATCACCAAAATGGTGAGGCGGCTCACCATTTTGACGCACTTGACAGGATGGAAATATGAGCAAGATTTCCTATGTGAAATCAGCCGCTTGAAGTTGAGCTGCGGTTGCACGTTCACAATGAAAATAAATGCAGTGCACCAGTTTGAGTCCTGTCTGTTCGGACAACTTGCCAAGTGTTTAGCCTGAGCACCCAGACAAGTTTCCGCGAACTCATCAGGTGAATAATTAAAACTGATAAATATCAGAAAGTTGCAATACGTTTGAAGCACGGCCCTAGCGCCAAGCGGTTCACCCGGCACGTTTATTGATGCCGCCGCTGACACCATGGCCGGTGCACGAAAGTTGTCAGTTCCTCCGGCCATCGTCCGGCTCGCGCCTTGTGTGCAAGCCGCCTGATGAGCAAAAAAATAATCAGAAGAACAGTGGAGCGGCCATGCAACAGAACAGATCGCAAGTGACCGAGCGCGACGGCTTGTTCGAACTCGAAGCCGGCAGCGACGTCCTCGACAGTCCCCGTTACAACCACGATATGGCACCGACCAAGGTGCGCGAACGAACCTGGAATAAATGGCACATCACCGCGCTGTGGGTCGGCATGTCGATCTGCGTGCCGACCTACACCCTCGGCGGCGTGCTCACGGCGTACTTCGGCTTGAGTGTGGGCGAAGCGCTGCTGGCGATTCTGTTCGCCAATATCATCGTGTTGATTCCGCTGACGCTGAACGCCTTTCCCGGCACCAAATACGGCATTCCGTTTCCCGTGTTACTGCGCTCGTCGTTCGGGATTCTTGGTTCCAACGTGCCCTGTTTGATTCGCGCGCTGGTGGCGTGCGGCTGGTTCGGCATTCAGACGATGTTTGGCGGTTTGGCGATTCACCTGTTTCTCGGCTCGATTTTCGACGGCTGGAAATCCCTTGGCGGAACGGGGGAGGTGATCGGCTTCATGGTGTTCTGGGCGCTGAACCTGTGGGTGGTGATTCGCGGCGCCGAGTCGATCAAGTGGCTGGAAACCTTGTCCGCGCCATTGCTGGTGGCGGTCGGCATCGGCTTGCTGGTGTGGGCGATGCCCAATGTCTCGATGACCGAACTGCTGGCGATCCCGCCGAAGCGTCCTGAAGGCGCCAGTGTGGTGAGTTACTTCGCCGCCGGGCTGACGGCAATGGTGGGTTTCTGGGCGACGTTGTCGTTGAACATTCCGGACTTCAGTCGTTACGCCAAGAGCCAGAAAGATCAAATCCTCGGGCAGATTTTTGGCCTGCCGCTGACCATGTTTTTGTTCGCCTCGCTGGGCGTGATCATGACCGCGGCGTCGGTGAAACTGGTCGGCGTGACGGTGTCTGATCCGGTGACTTTGATCGGCCATATCCAGAGTCCCGTGTGGGTCGCGGTGGCCATGGCGCTGATCATCATCGCCACGCTGTCGACCAACACCGCCGCGAACATTGTCTCGCCGACCAACGATTTTCAAAACATCGCGCCCAAGGTGATCAACCGCACCAAAGCGGTGTTGCTGACCGGGTTGGTCGGGTTGTTGTTGATGGGGCATGAGCTGCTGAAAAAGCTTGGTTTGATCGTTTCCGATGTGAGCCTGGAGACCGTGTATTCCAACTGGTTGCTGGGTTATTCAAGCCTGCTCGGGCCGATTGCCGGGATCATGGTGGTGGACTATTTCCTGATCAAGAAACAGCAACTGGATCTGGCCGGGTTGTACCGCGATGACGTGTATCCGGCGTGGAACCGGGCCGGGTTTCTCGCGTTTGGTGTGCCGGTGGTGCTGACGTTGTTGTCGCTGGGTAGCGATGCGTTCAGCTGGTTTTACAGCTATGGCTGGTTCACCGGCTCGGCGTTGGGCGGGATTATTTATTACGGGTTGTGCGTGATGCGGGCGCAGCCTTCTGCAGTTAAGTCGGCGGTGTAGCGGATGGCCTCTTCGCGAGCAGGCTCGCTCCCACATTTGAAATACGTACCCTTGTGGGAGCGGGCTTGCTCGCGAAGGCGGCCTGACAGACACCCCAGCAATATCCATAAGAAAAGCAGCCTGAGGAGATCCCCATGAATGCAGCCGTAGACGTTCTGCAATCGACCCATCAGCACATCAACCGCGATCGCCTCTGGGCCTCGCTCATGGAGCTGGCCAAGCTCGGCGCCACAGTTAAGGGAGGGGTCTGTCGCCTGGCCCTGACCGACCTCGACCGCCAGGCCCGCGACCTGTTCGTGCAATGGTGCAAGGACGCCGGGTGCAGCGTCACGGTCGATGCCGTCGGCAACATCTTTGCCCGCCGGCCGGGGCGCAATCCCGACCTGCCGCCAGTGATGACCGGCAGCCACATCGACACGCAACCCACCGGTGGCAAGTTCGACGGCTGCTTCGGTGTGCTCGCTGGCGTCGAGGTTCTGCGCACACTCAACGACCTCGGCGTGGAAACCGAAGCGCCGCTGGAAGTGGTGGTCTGGACACGAACGAAGAAGGCTCACGCTTCGCGCCATGCATGATGGGCTCCGGCGTGTTCGCCGAAAAATTCACCCTCGAAGAAACGCTGGCCAAGGTCGATGCCGAGGGCATCACGGTCGGCGAAGCACTCAATGCGATCGGCTACGCCGGCCCGCGCAAAGTCAGCGGGCACAAGGTCGGCGCCTATTTCGAAGCTCACATCGAACAAGGCCCGATCCTTGAAGACGAACAGAAAACCATCGGCGTGGTGCTCGGTGCGCTGGGGCAGAAGTGGTTCGATCTGAAACTGCGCGGCGTCGAGGCCCACGCCGGCCCAACACCGATGCACCTGCGCAAAGATGCACTGGTCGGCGCCTCGGTCATCGTCGGCGCCGTCAATCGCGCCGCCCTCGGCCATCAACCGCACGCCTGCGGCACGGTCGGCTGCCTGCAAGCCTATCCCGGCTCGCGCAACGTCATCCCCGGCGAAGTGCGCATGACCCTCGATTTCCGGCATCTGGAACCGGCGCGGCTGAATTCGATGATTGCTGAAGTGAAGCAGGTCATCGAAGCGGCTTGTGAGGAACATGGCCTGACTTATGAACTGACCCCCACCGCCGACTTCCCGCCGCTGTATTTCGAAAAAGGCTGCGTGGAAGCGGTGCGCGGCGCGGCGAAAGGCTTGGGGTTGTCGCACATGGACATCGTCAGCGGCGCTGGCCACGACGCAATCTTCCTCGCCGAACTTGGGCCAGCGGGGATGATTTTCGTGCCGTGTGAAGGCGGGATCAGCCACAACGAAATCGAGAATGCCGCGCCGGATGATCTGGCGGCTGGGTGTGCGGTGTTGTTGCGGGCGATGCTCGCGGCTTCGGCGGCGGTGGCTGGGGGACAACGCGCGGCTTGAAGATCAAAAGATCGCAGCCTTCGGCAGCTCCTACATGGGATTTGTGTTCATCTCTGTAGGAGCTGTCGAGTGAAACGAGGCTGCGATCTTTTTGCTGACACGCAAATGTCATGAAAATGTGCGACGTTGCCGCCCATGAAAATCATCACCTCCGGCGCGTCCTATCTGGACATCGACGCCTACGCCTGCTGCATCGCCTACGCCGAATTACTCAATCTGCAGGGCATCCCCGCCCGCGTCGTCAGCAGCGCAAAACCCAACGCCAGCGTCTCGAAAACCGTGCTTGCTTGGGGTCGCGCTTTTCAAACGCATGAACCATCGCTGACTGACGAATTCATCTTGGTCGACGTATCCGACTATCACCATTTCGATCCATTGGTCGTGCTCGATCAGGTCGTGGAAGTCATCGACCATCATCCAGGTTACGAAGATTACTGGGCAAAGAAACTCGGTTCAGCCGCCGACATCCGCCCGATCGGCGCTGCGGCAACTCAGGTCTTTCAGCGTTGGCAGACCTCAGACTTGCTAGCAAAAATCAGCGAACAAAGCGCCGCACTGTTGGCCACCGCGATCCTCGACAACACCCTGAACTTCACCAGCCAGATGACCACCGCAGCGGACATCGACGCCTACGCCGAACTCGCGTTTCGGGCGAAACTCGCGACCGACTGGCCCGAGAAATACTTCCTCGAATGCCAGGCCAGCATCGAATCAGACCTTGCCAATGCCTTGGCAGCCGACCTGAAACGACTGAAACCCGAAAGTAATCTGCCGCAAGTCTTCGCACAAATGACCGTGTGGGATGCCGATGCGTTGCTGCAAAAGCATCGGCCAGCGATCAGCCAATGGATGGCGGAGCAGGGCGATGACTGGATGCTGAATGTCATCAGCATCCGCGACCGGAAAAGTTGCTTGCTGGTTGAACCCGAACTCAGTCAACAAAAGCTGAATAGGCTGATGCAGTTTGGATGGTGCTCTGGAATGGCTGTTGTCGAGCCATCGATGTTACGCAAAGAACTGCTGAAGCTGAGCCTTTCAGTGGCCCCCTGTAGCAAATCCTGAAAACGCATATGGAATTTGTAGGAGTGAGCCTGCTCGCGATAACGGGCTGTCAGACAATGCAATATTGTCTGATGTACCGCCATCGCGAGCAGGCTCACTCCTACAAGTCATTCATGCGTGCAGTTGGGTTACGCGATTAATCCAGGGTGAGGTTTTTTGTTCGGCGATCATTGCCCTGCGGATTGCCAACATCCAGCAACCGCCTCTCCACCAACACATTCTCCAGCGCCTGACGCTCGAACGGCGCCATTTGGTGTTCGCGCTTTTTCAGCTCCAGCAAAATGGGGCTGGACCAGGTGCGGTAGGTCTGTTCGATCGTGCCACGCGACGCCATCAGTCTCTCCTTGATCAAGAGCCCATGGGCTCAGTCCGATGAGGGAGTAACGTTAGACGACAAACCCGGAAGGCGCGAATGCACCGCAATCCCCTGTAGGAGTGAGCCTGCTCGCGATAGCGGTCTGTCAGCCACATTAACTCTGACTGATACACCGCTATCGCGAGCAGGCTCACTCCTACAAGGGGTTTGTGGTGGGTTTTGGTCAGTCGTCAACGTTCATCAGTTGTTGCACGCCTTCCCACGCTTCGGCGCGCATGCGTTCGATGTCCAGGCCGGGGATTACGCCGTTGTCGACCACAATCCTGCCGCCGACCAGGCTGTATTTCACCGTGATCGGTTCGCCCGCAACCACCGGCGCGACGGCGCTGTCGTGGAAGCCGTAGAACCGTGGGTGGTCGAGGCTGTAGACGACCAAATCCGCCGCTTGCCCGACTTCCAAAGTGCCAACCGCGCCGAGCCCCAACACCTGTGCGCCACCCGCCGTGCCCCAGTGAATGACGTCTTCAGCGGTGGTCGCCGAGGCGCCTTGTTCGGCGCGGTGGATCAGCCACGCGGTGTTGGCCTCGCCGACCATGCTTCCGGATTCATTCGACGCTACGCCATCCACGCCCAGGGAAATCGGCACACCTGCCTCGTACATCTGCGGCACTGGCGCGACGCCGCTGCCCAGCCGCGCATTGCTCACCGGGCAGTGGGAGATGCCGGTGCCGGTCTGCGCGAGCATGCGGATTTCGCCCGGTTGCAGGTGTACGGCGTGGGCGAACCAAACGTCGGGGCCGAGCCATTCGTGTTCGGCGACGAATTCCACCGGCAGGCAGTTGTATTTTTCACGGCAGAAATTCACGTAGTTCTGCGTTTCCGACAAATGTGTGTGCAGACGCAAACCGAGGCCGCGTGCGGTGTGGGCGAGTTCACGCAGCAGCGTCGGCGGCAGCGAGAACGTTGGCGTGGTTGGCGCGACAACCACGCGGCGCATCGCGTCTGGAGTGTCCTGGTGATACAGCGATTTCAGCCGCTCGATATCGCCGACCATTTGCTCGAGGCTTTCCGGTTGCAGCGCGGTTTTCGAGAAGCCCGGATGTGCGCTCGCCGATTCCAGCGCGCCGCCACGGCACAGCACAAAGCGCAGGCCAAATTCATCGGCCATGTCGAACAGCAAGTCGCCGGTCTCGGTGCTGCCGTGAGCGTGGTAGAGGTAGTGGTGATCGGCGCAGGTGGTGACGCCGGACAGCAGCAATTCGACCATGCCTAGCCGTGCAGCAATCCGCGCCAGTTGCGGGGTAAAGCGGTTGAGGCGCGGGTAGGGCACGCTGGCCAGCCAGCCTTGCAGATCCTGATTGAGACCTGCGGGCACGGCTTTGAGCAGGTTCTGGAACAGGTGATGGTGGGTGTTGATCCAGCCCGGATAGATCACGCAGTTGCGCGCGTCGATCAGCCGTTCGCCGGGTTGTGGTTCAAGGTTCGCGGCCATTTCGGCGATGCGACCGTTGACCACGCGGATGTCCACGGCCCCGGCCCGCGCGCGAGGGCCGCGCAGGCCGGTCATCACCGCGACCGGGTTTTTGATCAGGATGTTCTGAAGTTGAGTCATGGGCAGCTCCAAACTAAAGGATGTGCGAGGCGGATTTACTGGCGGTGGTTTCCGGCACGCTGACGCCATTCAGCGCGGCGTTGAGCAGCACCGACACCAGGCAAGCGATAACCACGCTGCTGTGCAGGAACGGCTGCGACCACTCGGGGAGTTGTTTGAACAAGGTGGGGGCGAGCACCGGCACCAGCGCGGCGGCGATGGTGAAACCGACGATCAGCACGTTGTAGCGATTGCGCTCGTAATCGACTTTGGCGAGGGTCTGAATGCCCGCCGCCGCGACCACGCCGAACATCGCAATGCCAGCGCCACCGAGGGCGGCGGTCGGCATCGAAGCGATGATCGCGCCGGCCTTCGGCACCAAGGCAATCGAGCACATCAGCAAGCCGCTGACCGCGACCACCCAACGGCTGCGCACGCCGGTGAGGATCACCAGGCCGACGTTTTCCATGAAGGCGATGAAGGGAAACGCGGCGAACATCCCGGCGATGGTGCTGGCCAAACCATTAGCGCGCAGACCGTTGATGACCTGTTTGTCCTCGACCGGTTTTTCGACAATGTCGCCGATGGCCACGAACAGCCCCATTGACTCGACCATCTGCACGATCATCACCACCACCATGGTCGCGATGGGGATCAGGCTGAAGGTCGGCAGGCCGAAATAGAACGGGTAGGGCACGGTCAGCCACGGTGCATCTTCGACGCTGTGAAAACTGCCCATGCCCAGACCGTAGGCCAGACCGGCGCCAACCAGCATCCCGATCAACACCGCCATGTTGCGCAGCATCGGGCTGCCATAACGGTTGACCAACAGGATCGTCAGCAACACCACCACCGCCACACCGAGGAACGCCGGCGCGCCGAAGTTGCTCGCGTTGCGCCCGCCGCCAACCCATTCATAGGCAATCGGGAACAGCTGTAAACCGATCACGGTGACGATGCAACCGGTGACCACGGGCGGAAAAAACCGCCGTAATCGACCGACGAAGGGCGCCATCAGCATGGTAAAAATCCCCGCGCCGATCACCGCCCCGCAGACCCCGGCGAACCCCACCTCCGGGTTGCTGCCGATGGCGATCACCGGGCCAACGCTGCTGAAAGCCACGCCTTGCAGAATCGGCAGGCGCACGCCGAATTTCCAGAAGCCGACGGTTTGCAGAAGGGTGGCGATGCCGGAACAGAACAGCGTGGTACTGATCAACACCACCGTGTCGGCGTGAGACATTTTCAGGGCACTGGCGACAATCAACGGCACGGCGATGGCGCCGATGTACGAGACGGCCATGTGTTGCAGGCCGAGGGTGAGCATCTGTCGCACCGGCAAAACGCGGTCGACGGGGTGCACGGTGGATGCGGTTTTTGATGGGGATGTGGCTGACGACATGGGGAAACACCTCTGGCTGTTTTTATGCGGTAGAGAGGGGTATTCGTCTGATGCCGTCTGCAGATCCCCTGTAGGAGTGAGCCTGCTCGCGATAGCGGTGAATCAGTCACCATGATTGCTCAATGACACACCGCTATCGCGAGCAGGCTCACTCCTACAGGTTTTGTGGCATCAGTCATTCGTACACATGTGCCCGAAGCCGCCATCCACCGGCTCCGATGCCTTGTTTCAGCCTGCCAGGCAGGCGGCGAAGCCTTGGTTCAGGGCCGCGCGATCCAGGTCGCGGCCGATGAACACGATCTTGCTCGAGCGGGGCTCCGTGCCCCACGCGGTCGAGGCGCGAAATTCCACCAGGCTGTGCACGCCTTGCAGCACGTAGCGCTGGTCTTCATTGGCCACGGCGAGCACACCTTTCATGCGATAGAGGTTGTCGGCCTGGGAGGAGCGCAGCTCGCTGATCCAGCGATGGAACGCCATCAGGTTGACCGCGCCGTCCACAGCGATGCCCACCGATGACACGCTTGGGTCATGTTGGTGATCCTGCTCTTCAATAGAGTGCTCAGCGTGATGCTCATGGTCGTGGTGATCGTGATCGTGCTGATCCGCGCCGATTTCCATCAGCTTCTGCGTGCATTCAAACGCGCCGATGCCGAGGATCTTCGTCAGATCGATTTGCGCGTGGGTCGAGGTCACCAGATCTGCCGTGGCATTCAAGCCACGGATCTTGCCGCGCAAGGTTTCCACTTCTTCAGCGCTGACCAGATCGACCTTGTTGATGACAATCCGATCGGCGCAAACAATCTGATCCACTGCCTGATTGTCGACGCCGTCGAGTTGCAGATCCTCCAGGTGCTGGGCGATGTGCTTGGCGTCGACCATGGTCACGATGGCGTCGAGTTCGACTTCATCGGCGATCGGGTCATTGATGAAAAAGCTCTGCGCCACCGGGTACGGATCGGCCAGGCCGCTGGTCTCGATAAGTATGTGGTCAAGCCGCACCGGACGCGCGACCAGTTCGCGGACGATGCGCACCAAGTCCTCGCGAACTTCGGCGGTGCAGCACACGCAGCCGTTGACCATCTCGTAGATTTCTTCGGTCTCGGAGCTGAGGACGAGGTCGCCGTCGATACCGACTTCACCGAATTCGTTTTCGATCACGGCGATTTTGCGGCCGTGGTTTTCTTTGAGGATGTAGTTGAGCAAGGTGGTTTTACCGGCACCGAGGAAACCGGTGAGGATGGTCACGGGGATTTTGGTGTTGCGGGTTGGGGCGTTGAATGGGGTGTTCATGGTGAGGCTCCTTTGATTGACCGGTGCACACTGAATTCGGGGTGATGCTGCTTTTCTGTGTAAACCCTGTGGCGAGGGGATTTATCCCCGTTGGGTCGCGAAGCGGCCCCAAAACCTGCAATCGCGCTGTGTCAGGAAAACCTCATTCACAGGTTTTGCGACTGCTTCGCAGCCGAGCGGGGATAAATCCCCTCGCCACAGTTATTGATTTCCACAGTTGGATCCGGGTGTTCTTGCCAGCGGCTGGCAACGCCCGCATCGAGGCCGAACAGGTCGAGCACGCGGCCGAGGCTGTGGTCGACCATTTGCGCGAGGTTTTCCGGGCGGGCGTAGAACGCGGGCACCGGCGGGGCGATGATTCCGCCCATCTCGGTGACGGCGGTCATGTTGCGCAGGTGGGCGAGGGTCAGCGGGGTTTCGCGGGCCATCAACACCAGCGTGCGGCGCTCCTTGAGCGTGACGTCGGCAGCACGGCCGATCAGCCCCGATGAGGTGCCAGTGGCAATCTCCGCCAGCGTCCTCATCGAGCACGGCGCAACCACCATGCCGAGGCAGCGAAACGAACCGCTGGCAATCCCGGCGGCGACGTCATCGGCGCGGTGGTAATGACTGGCCAGCGCAGTGACGTCGGCGAGTTTGTAGTCGGTCTCGTGGGCCATGGTCAGCAGCGCAGCGCGACTGATGATCAGGTGGCTTTCGATGTCCAGTTCAGCGAGCAATTGCAGCAAGCGCACGCCGTAGATGAAGCCGGACGCGCCGCTGATGCCGACGACCATCCGTTGCCGGTTCACGATTCCAGTCCTTTGAGCAAAACCCGCGCGCGTTCGAGTACATCCTGATCCAGCTGCGCCTTGATCCCGTCAAACCCGGAACCGCGAGTCGCATCCAGGCCCATCCGCGAAGTAGTGCCGTTGACCGACGACGAAGGATCGAGCGGACTACCGGGCAAACCATCGATGGTGAAAATATCCAGATGCGGCTGAAAGTGTGTGGCCAGTGCCCACAGCACCTGGCTGTCATCGCTGATGTCGATATCGCTGTCCACCGCGATCACCGTTTTCAGGTACGGATCCCAGCCGAGCAGGGCCAACATGATCTGCCGCGCCTCGCCGTCGCGGCTCTGATCCAGCGCCACGTAGCAGTGAAAATGCGTGCCGGAATTCGGGTAATGCACGGCGGTGACGGCGGGGAAACGTGCCTTGAGTTTTTCGCTCATCTCCGCTTCGCGCGGCAGGCGGGCGAGGGTCAAATGCTCGGCGTAGCGGCCACCCATAACGTCGACCAGCCAGGCGTCCTTGCGCTTTAACAGGGTGTCGACACGCAGCACATTGTTGGTCGAGCGATCCGAGGAATAACCGCTGAATTCACCGAACGGGCCTTCCTCGGCATAGGCCGCCGGGTCAATCGCGCCTTCCAGAACAAACTCGGCATACGCCGGTACACCGATGCCGTAGCGCGGGGTTTTCACTAACTCCAGCGGCGCACCAAACAGCCCGCCAGCGACGGCGCGTTCATCGGCGCCATAGGGCAAGCGTGCAGCGGCGGCGAGCATGAACAGTGGGTGCGCACCGACCACCATGGCCACACGCAATTCTTCGCCACGTTCGCGCGCGGTTTGCAGCATCCGCCACAAATGACCGCGTGAATGCAGGCTGGTGGCGAGGGCCTGGCGGGCGTGGCGCATCGAGCGGTGATAGCTCATGTTGGCGATGCCGGTCAGCGGGTCTTCGGCAACGATGATTGCGTTGGTGATGTACGGGCCGCGGTCGCTGTCGAAATGCTTGAGCATCGGCAGCAGCGCCAGATCCAGCGCTTCGCCTTCGAAGACTTCATCGAGGATCGGGCCGTTTTCTACATAGCGCGGGGCGATGGGTTGGTTGGCGCGGGTTTGAAAGGTTTCGTGCAGTTGCGCCGGGGTGACGCCGAACAGCCGGGCGATGCGGGTTCGGGAGGCGAACAGATTGGTCGCCACCGGCACGCCGAGGTGGCCGACGTTTTCGCAGATCAGCAGCGGATCGCGGCCCTGGGCGGCGAGGGCATCGACCAGGGCGGTGACGTCCTGATCGGCAGAAATCGGTTGAGTGACGGTCAGCACATCGTCCGGGTACTCACGGCGATAGGCGTCGATGAAAACGTGAAAGTCCTGAGAATCGCCGAGCGTCGAACGGGTCATGGTCTCACCTCGTAAAAAGCAGGCACGCAGGGGTGAGAGGGCGTTCGCGCGGCCAGCCGTTGGCCTGCCGGTCGAACGAACGCCGGGTCATCTTCGTGCCTGTAAAGTCGCTGTGTGCTCTGTGCACAGATCCCTTGTGGCGAGGGCCTTCGTGGCGAGGGGATTTATCCCCGTTGGGCTGCGAAGCGGCCCCAAATCCTGCCACCGCGCTGCATCAGGCAGACCGCGGTTGCCGGTTTTACGACTGCTTCGCAGCCGAACGGGGATAAATCCCCTCACCACAGGAAACTCCATTCCCACATTGGGTTGTGTGTATCTACAAGTACGTCGTGGTCAGGCGTATGTCGGCCTCGGCCAGATCCTTCGGCGGTGGCGTCGGTTCGATCCCGCACAACCTTGCAATGTTGTTGCCCAGGTAGTCTTCGAGATGATCCTCGTCAATTCCCAAGCCCTGCGGCGCCGGCGAGCACAACACCTCCAGTTCCCGCAGCCACATTCCCGGCTCATTCGGCGGCGAATCGGTGCCGAACACGATCTTGTTGCGCGGCAGTTCCTTGGCGAATTCGACGATCCGCGACTGGAAGCACCAGCCCGATTCGCAGTACACGTTCGGCGTGTCCATCGCCATCCAGAACGCTTCGAACGAGTAGTTGCCGCCGGTCTGGATACCGAAGTGGCCGATGATGAAATTGACCATCGGGAACTCGCGGATGATCGGGTAGAACATCGTCGGAATCGTGTACGGGCCGTCGCCGGTGTGGATCAGCACGACGATGTTGTACTTGGCGCAGACCTTCATCGCCGGACGCAGCCAGTCGAGTGCGCGATCCGGGCGATAGCCGTGCATGTTGGCGTGCAGCTTGAGCATCTTGAAACCGTATTCCTTGATGTGGAATTCCAGCTCCGCCGCACCGTTTTCCGGTCCCCAGCGCGGGTTGAAGTTGAAGTTGCCGATGAAGCGATCCGGGTACTTCATGCACAGTTCGGCGATGTACGACATGTAGTCGCGCACGCCTTCGCGGCCCCGGCGGTTGCCGTCGCGATAACCGGTGTTGCCCGGTGGCGGCTGGATGAAACCCATGTCGATGCGGCGTGGTTTGCCGTTGATCATGTACGGGCCGTCCATAAGCTTGAGCATGCGCTCGCCGGTGAACGGTTCGCCGGTGTGGCGCCAGGCCTCGTCGACCAGATTCGTTGGGTGCAGATGGGTGTCGATGATCATCGGTTCAGCTCCTGGCCAGTTGAGTGGAGACGGGGCGCTTGAGTTGCGCCTCTGCTTCGGAAACGGAACGTGGTGGCGGGGTTGGCTCAAGGCCGATCATCCGCGCGGTGTTGTTGCCCAAGTAGTCTTCGAGGGTGTCCTCGTCGAGGTTCAGGCCTTGCGGCGGTTCGTGGCAGAGCACTTCGAGCAGGCGCAGCCACATGCCCGGTTCGTTCGGCGGTGTGTCGGTGCCGAAGAGGATCTTGTGCGTCGGCAAGACCTTGGCGAATTCGACGATCCGCGATTGCAGGCACCAGCCGGATTCGCAGTAGACGTTGGGCAATTCCATCGCCCATTGCATCGGTTCGAACACGTAGACGCCACCGGTCTGCACGCCGAAGTGGGCCATGATGAAATTGACGTTGGGGAATTCCTTGATCATCGGCACCCATTCCGACGGGATGCTGTAAGGGCCGTCGCCGGTGTGCAGCTTGACCGGAATGCCCAGCTCGGCGCACTTCTCGAAGCATGGGCGCACCCAGTCGAGTGCGCGGTCAGGACGGTAGGCGTGCATGTTGGCCTGCATCTGCACCATGCCGAAACCGTGTTCCTTGACGTAGCGCTCGATCGCCTCGACGCCGTTTTCCACGCCGCAGCGCGGGTTGTAAACGAAGCAGCCGATGAAACGATCCGGGTAGGTCTGCACCATTTTCAGGGTGTAGGCCATGTAGGCGTCGATGGATTCGCGGCCGGTCAGGTCGCCGTCGGTCCAGGTGTAAATCGTGTTGCCTTGCGGCGGCTGGATGAAGGCTTTGTCAATGCGGCGAGGCTTGCCGTTGACCATGTACGGGCCATCCATCATCTCCAGCAGACGCTCGCCGGTGAACGGGTCACCGTCATGCCTCCAGGCGAGGTCCACCAGATCGGTGGGATAGCAGCTGATATCGATGATCATTGCAGTCGATCTCCTGATAGCGGGGAAGGGAGCCTTGCGGCTCTCGGCATCCACGTCCCGGGCAATCGGCCGTTTCTATGCGCAAGACTCGCGCATTCCCTCGCCTGTTCGCATCCGGCCCGGGTGGGTGGCTGCTGAGGGCGAGTATTGGAAAGGGGGAGGGGTTCGTACAATATTAATTGGGCGGGGTGGTGATATGCGTTCGATATGGGCCTTTTAGCAAAATCAAAAGATCGCAGCCTTCGGCAGCTCCTACGGGGATCGGTGTAGGAGCTGCCGCAGGCTGCGATCTTTTGATCTTCGGTAATTGTGCTCGCCTCTTCGCGAGCAGGCTCGCTCCCACAGGGGAGCGCATTCCAATTGTAGGAGTGAGCCTGCTCGCGATAGCGTCAAAATTGTGTACGCAAAGCCAACAGTTTGATCGCCTCAACCACCGGCGCCACACGCTCCGCCTGCCCATGCGGCCACACCGCGTAAAGGTTGTAATGCGCCGCAATCTGCGCCTCGTTCAACGCCACCAACCGCCCACTGCGCAACGCATCAGCCGCGAGCAATCCACGCACCAGCCCCGCACCAACGCCCGCTTCGGCAGCGGCGATCAGGTTGGCCGCATTATCAAAAATCACCCGTGCCGGCGGTTCGGTCGGCGTCATTCCGGCCGCATCCAGCCACGGAATCCACGACCTTCGCGTATAGCCCAACAACGGCAACTCCAAAATCTGCGCCGGGGTCAACGGCACCTGTAACCCATAGCGTTCCAGCAAATCCGGCGAAGCCACTGCCAGCACCCGATCGCAACAAATCTGCGTCATCTCGCAGTCGTCCCAATCGCCATAGCCATAGCGCAACGCCAGATCGACCCGCTCAAACGTGCTGCGATCACTGCGCGGCATCGACAGCAACGTCACCTCGTAATCCGGCAGCCCATCGAGCAACTGCGGCAGGCGCGGATTGAGCCAGCTCTGCGCCAGTTCGCTGTCGACATCAAGCGTCAACCGTTGCGCCACGCTGCGGTTCTTAACCGAAGAGATCGCCCGGTCAATCTGCGCCAGACCGTCCGACAACACACTGGCAAACAACTGCCCGGCGTCGGTCAGGTTGCTGCCACCACCCTCACGCACGAACAACGGCTGGCCAATGAAATCTTCCAGCGCACGAATCTGCTGGCTGATCGCGCTGTGGGTCAGATCCAGTTTGCGCGCAGCACTGGAGAAACTGCCGCTGCGCGCGGCGTGGATAAACGCGCTCATGGACTGCACCGACGGGTATCGCTTGTACATGTTGTTAGTCCTGCTTACAGCGGTTGGCAGAAATCGTCGCTGGCCGCGTGTTGCTCAGGGTTCCAATAATCGGTGACCAGGCCCGCACAAAGACGGGCCGCTCTTTTGGAGCCTGACAATGATTGCATTCACGGTTAACGGCGAACGACGCGAGCTGGATGAAGCGTCCTCCTCCATGCCCTTGTTATGGGTCTTGCGTGATCAACTGAAACTCACCGGCACCAAGTTCGGCTGCGGCATGGGCCTGTGCGGTGCCTGCACCGTGCACCTGGACGGCGTCGCGGTGCGTTCCTGCCAATTGCCGGCGGCCGCCGTCGCGGGCCACAGCATCACCACCATCGAAGGTTTGTCGCCGACGGAAAACCATCCGCTGCAACTGGCCTGGGTCGCCGAAGATGTGCCGCAATGCGGCTACTGTCAATCCGGGCAGATCATGTCCGCCGCCGCGCTGCTCAACACCGGTGCGGCGGTGACCGACGATTCGATCCGCAACGCCATGTCCGGAAATATCTGCCGCTGCGGCACTTACGGGCGCATCAATAAAGCGATCAAACGTGCGGCGAATGCGCCGAAGGAGGCCTGATGAGCCTTATCGACGACACCCGCATCGAACTGCCGCGCCGGGTTTTTCTCAAGCAAGCGGCGACCGTCGCTTCCGGACTGGCGATTGCCCTCTATCTGCCCGGCGGCATCGCAGCCACCGATCCAAAAGCCATGGCGCCGGCCAACGAATTTGAGCCGAATGCCTGGGTGCGGATCTTTCCCGACGGCACGGTGAAACTGGTGGTGCACAAGCACGATTCCGGCACCGGCACGCAAACGGCATTGGCCGCGTGCGTGGCGGAAGAGCTGGACGTCAACCCGATGACCGTGCAGGTGATTACCCCGGAAGATCCGTTTTTCGAAACCTACATTCATCCGGTCTGGAAAGTCTTCTCCACGGGCGGCAGCACCAGTGTTTCCCTTGAATACGATCGCTTGCGCATGGCCGGTGCCACGGCGCGGGCGCTGTTGATTACAGCAGCGGCGAAACAGTGGAAAGTCAGCCCCGACAGTTGCACCACCGAGGAAGGTCGCGTCGTTCACACGTCGAGTAAGCGTAGCCTCGGTTATGGCGAACTGGTCGGGGTCGCGGCGAATCTGCCAGCGCCGACCCACGTCACGCTGAAAGACCCGACGCAGTTCAAATACATCGGCAAGCTGCGGCACAAACGCGATGCGGCGGCCAAGGTGTGCGGGCGGTTCAAGTACAGCATCGACGTGCAATTGCCGGACATGCTGGTGGCGGTGATTCAGCGTGCGCCGGTGGTCGGCGCGAAGGTCGTCAGCGTCGATTCAGCGGCGGCTCTGCAAGTGCCGGGCGTACGCAAGGTGCTGGCGATTCCGGGGCGTCCGGATGTGCTCGGCGGCAATCTGGAAGGCGTCGCCGTGTTGGCGGATACGTTCTGGGCCGCGCAGCAGGGCCGCAAAGTACTGGAGATCAAGTGGAGCGATTCACCGCTGGCCGGGTTCGACAGCGAGCAGTTGTTCAGCGCTCAAGCCAAAGCCATCGGCGATCCGCAAGCGCAAACCGTCAAAGCCATGACCCAAGGTGATGTCGCCGGGCAATGGGCGGGCGCGGCGAAGCTGATCGAAGCCGATTACACCATGCCCTACAAGGTGCAAAACCCGCTGGAACCGATCTGCATCACCGCGCAGGTCAAGGACAAGGCGATCACCTATTGGGGCGGCGTGCAGGTGCCGTCGTCGGCACTGGAAGCGGCGCAAACCGTGTGCGGGATCGACAAGGCCAACGTCACCATTCATGAGTTGGTCTCCGGTGGCAGTTTCGGTGCGCGGGAAGCCAAATACTGGTTGTTTGAAGTCGCGTATCTGGCGCAGAAAACCGGCGTGCCGGTGAAACTGCTCAACAGCCGTGAAGATGAAATGCACGCGCTGTTCAATCACCCGGCAACCTTGCATCGGGTCAAAGGCGCGCTGGATGCTCAAGGCAAACTCAGCGCGCTGCAATTGCACGCGGTATCGCCAGCCTCGCCGGAACAGTGGGAGCCGGGCTATTTCGAACGCCCGGACAAGATGGATTACAGCACCACCGAAGCGATCACCGCGTGGGACTTCGCCTACCGTCCGCCGCATCTGGAACTGAACTGGGTCAAGCACGAAAGCGACGTGCCGAGCGGCTGGTATCGCTCGGTGAGTTTTATTCCCAACGTGTTTGCTGTGGAAAGTTTCATGGATGAACTGGCCCACGCGGCCGGTGCAGATCCACTGGCGTTCCGCCTGGCCAATATGCAGGAACGGCCACGGCATGTGGCGGTGCTCAAGCAGGCAGCCGAGCGCGCCGGTTGGGGTAAACCATTACCGCCGGGAACCGCGCTGGGCATCGCGACCAATCAGGGTTACACCAGTTTTATCGCGGTGGTCGCGCGCGTCGCGACAGTCGACGGCAAGCCGAAAGTCGAGAAGCTCACTTGCGTGGTCGATTGCGGTTTGGCGGTGTCGCCAGGCGGTGTTGAAGAGCAAATCTACGGCGGTCTGATGTGGGGCTTCGGTCACGCGTTGTTCGATCGGCTCGACATCAAACAGGGCAGGGTGGTGCAGAGCAACTTCCACGACTATCGCGTCACGCGCATGTCCGACATGCCGGCCACTGACATCCTCGTGCTCGACGGTGAGCCGAGCAAACCCGGTGGCGTAGGCGAGTTGGGCAGCCCTTCGGTGGTGCCGGCCATCGCCAATGCCTTGTTCGCGCTGACCGGTGTTCGTCAACGTTCGACGCCACTGAGCCTGGGATAAATCGCCATGGACTTGCGCTTGCTGCGGTACTTCATGGCATTGGCCGATGAGTTGCATTTCGGTCGCGCCGCCGAACGCCTGCACATCTGCCAGCCGCCGCTGAGCCAGCAGATTCGTTTGCTGGAAGAGGAACTGGGCACGCCGCTGTTCGAACGCAGCCATCATCGGGTCGAACTGACGGCGGCGGGGCAGATGCTCAAGGAGCAGGCGCCGCTGGTGTTCGAACAGCTTGAGCGGGCGCTGGATCTGACCCGGCAAACCGGGCGCGGTCAGCTCGGTGAACTGGAAATCGGCATGATCAGTTCGGTGATGGTCGGCGTGCTGCCCAAGGCTTTGCACCTGTTTCGCGAGCGCTATCCGCAGGTCAACTGGCGTCTGCACGAAATGACCCCGGCGGCGCAGGTCAAGGCGTTGAAGGAGAAACGCATTGATGCCTGCGTGTTTCGTGTCGGTTATGACGACCCGCTGTTGCGCAATGAACTGCTGATTTACGAGCCGATTCATGTGGTGATGCCGGCGGATCATCCGTTGGCGCAGCGCGAGGTGCTGGCCCCGGCGGATCTGGCGCAGGAGCCGTTTGTGGCGCTGGAGTTGAAGCAGTCGCGGTTCGCTAATTTTCTCTATCAGTGCTGCATTCAGGCCGGGTTTACCCCGCAGATACGGCAGCAGGTGATTGAGGTGCAGACGTTGCTGAGCTTGGTGCGAGCCGGGTTTGGCGTGGCGCTGTTGCCGGCGTCGATTGAACAGTTGGCGCCGGCGGGGCTGGTGTTTCGACGCCTGACCCCGGCGCTGCCGGAAGTGCCGTTGTATGCAACGTATCGGGCGGATGATGCCTCCCCCGTCCTGAAACTCTTCCTCGACACCCTGCGAGAACTCAACGGCAACCCCCAACCCCTGTAGGAGCTGCCGAAGGCTGCGATCTTTTGATGTTGCTTTTAAAAAACAAAATCAAAAGATCGCAGCCTTCGGCAGCTCCTACAGGGGGACTTGGTGTGTACGAAAAGGGTGGCACGATCAGAGGTGGCTGCGGTCGTACTCTTCACATGGCGCATCACTTGTGGAGATCCAATGAGCCAGGAAGTCCTGACCACCGAAACCAATCGCCGCCAGTTGCAGCAAATCATCGCCGGGTTGTCCGACGGGGTGATTCTGCTGGAGCGGGATCAGAGCATCCTCTGGGCCAACGAGGCCGCGCTGGCCATGCATGGCGTCAGCCGGATCGGTGAGCTGGGCCACAATGCCGCCGAGTACGCGCAGCGTTTCAACCTGCGTTATCGCAACAACCACACGTTGGCGCCCGAGAATTATCCGATCAGCCGCGTGGCCCGCTGCGAGGCGTTCAATGATGTGCTGATCGAAGTGAATGCGGCGGATGACCCGGAACGCGTCTGGGTACACAGCGTGCGCAGCATGATCCTTACCGATCGCGAGGGGCAGCCCGAGTCGCTGGTGTTGATCATGAGCGACGTCACCGACTGGGCCAACGCTGAGCAGCGTTTCGAAAAAACCTTCAATGCCAACCCGGCGCCGGCGGTGATCTGCCGAATCAGCGACTTGCGCTATATCAAGGTCAATCCGGGGTTTCTGGAGATGACCGGCTATACCCGCGAGCAGGTGATCGGCACCTCAGCTTATGAAATCGACATCTACGAGCAGGCAGAAAAACGCGATCTGGCCATTCAGCGCCTGCGCGACGTCGAGACCATTCCGCAGATGCAGGCTGAATTGCGCTTGCCCGATGGCAGCAGCAAACAGGTGATCGTCGCCGGGCAACCGCTGGTGCTCAACGACGAAGATTGCATGCTGTTTTCCTTTGTCGACATGGAGCTGCGGCACAAGGCCGAGGTGGCGCTGCGTCAGAGTGAGGAGCGGTTTGCCAAGGCGTTTCGCCTGACGCCGGTGCCGATTCTGATCTGCACAGCGGAGGAGCAGCGGGTGCTCGACGTCAATCAGGCGTTTCTCGATACCCTGGCTTTTGACGGGGACGATGTGCTCGGTAAAACCGTGACGCAGATTGGTTTTATCGATGACAACGGTGCGCGGTCTCGTCTGCTCGCGGCGCTTGAGAACAATGGCCGAGTGGATCGGGTGGACGTGCGGGTGCGCACCAAGGACGCTGATTTGCTCGAGTGTGCGCTGTCGGCCGACACCGTGAATATTCATGATGTGCCGTGTTATTTGCTGGTGCTGATGGACATCACCGAGCGCAAGCGTACCGAGCTTGAGCTGGTGGCGGCGATTGAAGAGGTGATGAAGGATGCTTCGTGGTTCAGTCGTACGCTGATCGAGAAGCTGGCGAATGTGAAGAAGGTCAATTCGCCGCAATTGCCGAGTGTGTCGTTTACCGATCTGACCGCGCGGGAGCGGGATGTGTTGGGGCTGATTTGTGAGGGACTGGCGGACAAGGAGATCGCCGCGCGGCTGAAGCTGGCGCCGAATACCGTGCGTAATCATGTGGCGACGGTGTATTCCAAGCTGGATGTTCATAGTCGCAGTGAGGCGATTGTCTGGGCGCGCGAGCGCGGGTTGTTTTCGGGGGAATGGCGCGGGCAGCGTTAGGGTGCAAATGCACTAGTTGATCCGGTGCAAATTGAGGTTCTGGTGGGGGCGGGTGGTTCTTAGTCTGGTGGGGTGCGGTGCGTGGCTTTTTTTGCGTGACCGTGTCCCTTCGAAGTAGCTAAAGGAACAGCCTCAATGATGAATCTTGCGCAGTTGCGCGCTCAGCTTGAGCAGAGTTTTTCGCCGCTGGCGTGTGAGTGTCTGGTGGATGGTGATCATTCGCTGACGGTGAAGCTTTATCACCCGGTGTCTGGGCAGGTGGATCTGGTTGTCAGTGGGTTGAAACTGGATGTGTTGCGCACGGCGGAGTCGGTGGCGGGGTTGATTGAAGAATTGCGTTATGAGTTGGAGAGTAATTCTTTGCGCTCGTCTCGAGACCCCGACTTGGCCTGAGCCCGTGTAGGAGCTGCCGAAGGCTGCGATCTTTTGATTATTTGGCTTTGGGGTACATATCCGTTGCTGCGGGGGTTGCTGATTATGGTTTCGCCCTTACGGCGAGTCCCTTTGGCAAACGCCGGAGTGCCGGCCCAGCCCAAAGGAACCAAAGGTCTGTGCCCTGACGTCCGGCCCTCGCTAAGGCTCGGGTTCCTTCGCTCCGGGTTCATCCGGGGGCATCGCCTACGGTTTGCTTCGCTGCACCTCCTCTCGATGCTGTCCCCGTATGAATCCCTCCACTCAGCCTCCCGACGGGCTCTAAGATCAAAATCAAAAGCAGGCGAGCTGACACTCGGCCTATTGAGTGGTGAAGAGCGTGGAGTGTTTGGATTTGGATTTGTGGTGTTTTTGCCCCTCACCCCAGCCCTCTCCCGAGGGAGAGGGGGCCGATTGGTGGGCTTTTCGGGATTTGTGTGCGGCGCGGTATTTCAGGTCGGCGTAACTTGCTCAAACACCTCGGTCAGTCCCCTCTCCCTCTGGGAGAGGGCTAGGGTGAGGGGCTTTCAGAATATACGCGGCAGCCAACCTTGCGCTCATCCTGTGTAGGAGCTGCCGAAGGCTGCGATCTTTTGATCTTGCTGTGGTAGAAGCCAGGCCTGCTCGCGATGGCGCTCTCTCAGGCAATCCAATCGCGATCCCCACCCAAAATCGACAGCTCCATTCCCCCAATCCAGCCATTTCACTGGCGCTTGCACTCACCTCGGCTATAAAGAATGAGTGGTCAGGTCTCTCGTGGTCGGTTGGGTCGCGGGAGTTTGTCGCTCATTTTTCGCGGGTCGTCCTATGAACAGTCTTGGGAAACGCGTGTTGCCGTTGGTTATTTTTGGTGTGTTGGCCGGTTGTGCCAGTCCTCCGCCGCCTCCGCCCGTGGCGCCGCCTCCGCCGCCGGAACGCACTTGTCAGATTCAGGAAAGCACCGAGGTGGTCGGTGACATGTACATCGACGAGCAGGTGACTCGCCACATCACCACCACCCGTTGCGTCACCCAATAGATCCATTGCTTGAAAAAAACTGTAGGAGCTGCCGAAGGCTGCGATCTTTTGATCTTGATCCACGAAAATCAAGAGATCGCAGCCTGCGGCAGCTCCTACAGGGGCAGGATCCGTTCAGGGTTTGAGCGGGATCAGGAGAGGAAACCGCCATCCACGTTCAGCGCAACGCCGGTGGTGTAGCTTGATGCATCACTCGCCAGGTACAGCACCGCACCGGCCATTTCGCTCGGATCGGCCACGCGCTTGAGCGGAATCTGCGTCAGCGCTTGTTTGAGAATCGCGTCGTTCTTCACCAGCGCCGAGGCGAATTTGGTGTCGGTAAGGCCCGGCAGCAGGGCGTTGCAGCGGATGCCGAACTGCGCGCATTCCTTGGCGAAGACCTTGGTCATGTTGATCACCGCAGCCTTGGTCACCGAGTAGATGCCCTGGAAGATCCCCGGCGAAATACCGTTGATCGATGCAACGTTGATGATGCTGCCGCCACCGTTTTCGCGCATCAGTTTGCCGGCTTCAACGGACATGAAGAAGTAGCCACGAATGTTCACGTCGACGGTCTTCTGGAACGCGCCGAGATCGGTGTCGAGCACGTTGCAGAATTGCGGATTGGTCGCGGCGTTGTTGACCAGAATATCGAGGCGACCGAACTGTTCTTTGATGCCGGCGAACACTTGGGCAATCTGCTCCATTTCACCGATGTGGCAGGCCACTGCAGTGGCTTTGCCGCCGGCCGCGATGATCGCGTCGGCAACGTGCTGGCAGCCGTCGAGTTTGCGGCTCGAGACGATGACGTGGGCGCCTTGCTGGGCCAACAGTTTGGCGATGGCTTCGCCGATGCCACGGCTGGCGCCGGAGACGAAAGCGATTTTGCCGTCGAGGTCGAACAACTGAGTCTTGGACATAGGGGTTCCTTGGTGTGGGCCGTCAGAGGCTCGATTTCGCGATGACTTGCAGGCTCATCTGCTCCAGCAGTTTGTTCATGTGAATGAACTGCGCGAAGCGTTTGTCCTGGGTCTGGCCGTGGTAGAAGCGGTAGTAGATCTGCTGCACGATGCCGGCCAGGCGGAACAGGCCGTAGGTGTAGTAGAAGTCGAAATTGTCGATCTGGATGCCCGAGCGTTCGGCGTAGTAATCGACGAACTCGCGACGGGTCAACATGCCCGGTGCGTGGCTCGGCTGGCGGCGCATCAGTTGCACCGGCGCCGGGTCGTCGGCCTGAATCCAATAGGCGAGGGTGTTGCCCAGATCCATCAGCGGATCGCCGAGGGTGGTCAGTTCCCAATCGAGCACGCCGATGATTTGCATCGGATTGTTCGGGTCGAGGATGACGTTGTCGAAGCGGTAGTCGTTATGGACGATGCTCGACGTCGAATGGTCGGCCGGCATCTTGTCGTTGAGCCAGGCTTTCACCGCCTCCCAGTGCGGTGCGTCCGGGGTCAGGGCTTTTTCGTAGCGCTCGCTCCAGCCTTTGATCTGGCGGGCGACGTAGCCTTCCGGTTTGCCCAGATCGGCGAGGCCGCAGGCGTTGTAGTCAACACGGTGCAACTCGACGAAACGGTCGATAAAGCTCTTGCACAGCGCTTCGGTTTTTGCCGAATCGAGGCCCAGTTCCGGCGGCAGTTCCGAGCGCAGGATGATGCCGTTGACCCGTTCCATCACGTAGAACTCGGCGCCGATCACCGACTCATCGGTGCAGTGCACGTAGGCTTTCGGGCAATACGGAAAACCATCGCGCAATTGATTGAGGATGCGGAATTCACGGCCCATGTCGTGGGCGGATTTGGCCTTGTGGCCGAACGGCGGACGGCGCAGGACGAATTCCTGTTCCGGGTATTCCAGCAGGTAGGTCAGGTTCGACGCGCCGCCGGGAAACTGGCTGATCGCAGGCGTGCCGCTCAGGCCCGGAATATGCGCCTTGAGGTACGGATCGATCAGGCTGGCATCAAGTTCTTCGCCAGAGCGGATACGGGTGGACTGGTCAGTAAGCGCCATGCTTATCCCTTCTGCTTATTTTGGAGGCCAGACATCATTGGCTAATCTAATGGCGCGCCCGATTGCTCACAAGCGCGGTGCGGTCTTATAGGTTAGCGTGTTGCCGGATAATCAGCGTTCCGAATAAGCACAAGAGCCCACCGTGTTTCCGGATAATCAGCGTTCCGAATAGGCACAAGAGCCCACCGTGTTTCCGGATAATCAGCGTTCCGAATAGGCACAAGAGCCCACCGTGTAGGAGCTGCCGAAGGCTGCGATCTTTTGATCTTATAAAAGCAAGATCAAAAGATCGCAGCCTTCGGCAGCTCCTACAGGTCATTCAGGTCATTCAGGTCATTCAGGTCAGTCAGATCAGTGCACGCGCTGGTTGTTGAGTTTTGGCGGGAGAGCGATCGGGGTGAGCACCGGTTGCCCGGAGAAAAACGCGACGAGGTTTTTGCCCACCAGTTCGACCGTGCCTTGGGTGGCCTCTGGCGACAGGCCGGCAACGTGAGGCGTGAGCAACACATTGCTGAGGGATTTCAACGCATCCGGCACCTGCGGTTCGTGATCGAACACATCCAGTGCCGCACCGGCAATTTTTCGTTGTTCAAGGGCCGTGATCAGGTCTGCTGTGGCAATCACACTGGCCCGCGCAATGTTGACGATAAAACCTTTCGGCCCCAGTGCATCGAGCACCGCACGCGTCACCATATGCTGAGTGCCAATCCCGCCCGGCGTCGCGATGATCAGAAAGTCCGAAGCTCGCGCCAGTTCGGTTGGCGTCGAGCAAAACGCGTAAGGCACCTCACTGCGCACCTGACGGCTGTGGTAGCTGATTTCCATGTCGAAACCGAAGTGCGCGCGCTTGGCAATCGCCAAACCCACTGCACCCAATCCGAGAATCCCCAAGCGCTTCCCGGCCAGCGACGGCCGCATGATCTTCGGCCATTCACCACGACGTACCGCCGCATCACAACGCGGAATATCACGCACCAATGCCAGCAGCATCGCCATCGCATGGTCGGCCACGGACGAGGCGTTAACCCCGGCGCCATTGGTCACGGTAATCCCGCGATCACTGGCGGCTTGCAGATCAACTTGCTCATAACCGGCCCCGATCACGGTGATGATTTTCAGTGCGGGCAGGGCGGCAATCTCGTCAGCCGTCAGACCCAGCGGGCCACGGGTCAGCACCGCATCGATGCGACTGCCGTGAGTGGCAATAGCCTGCGCGCGTTCGGCGGGCGTCGGCGCGAGGATCAGATGAAAACCCTGATTTTCCAGAATCGGCAAATAGTCGTTGATGGTTTCAACCAGTACCAGAACGGTTGCGGGCATTGCGCGGCTCCTGTGATCGTCGGCGTCGAGGGCATCAAATTATGCTTCAGAGTGCTGATTCCAGAGCGGTTTGGCAATGGTTGAACGTTGCCCCGCATCAGCCAGTGTAGGAGCTGATGCAGGGCTCGCCTGAACGCTTCGTCAGAAGCTTACGTCGGCGCTGTTTATTACCCGGGCGAAGGCGCCACCGAGGGTGGCGTTGTGGTGATCGATGATCGCCTGCGCTGATAGGGCAGGAGTGTCCATGCAGGTGTGGGCGTCGGCGATCAACACGGGTTTGAAGCCCAGGTCGGCAGCAGCGCGGCAAGTGCTGTCGATGCAGAATTGAGTCTTCATTCCGACGAGGTAGAGATTCTCGATTTTTCTGGATTGCAGTTGCTGCGCCAAGTCAGTGCCATGGAAGGCGTTGGGTCTGGACTTGTTAAAGAGGGTTGCGGTTTCAGCGTTGAGCTCAAGCTCGGGCAGCAATTGCCAGAACGGACTGCCAGCGGCAATCGGCGAACCTTGGGGCCCGGTGTGGCGTACCGCAAAGATCGGCACCTGCTGTTGTCTCGCCTTGGCGATCAGGTGCTGGATGTTGGCGAGAATGTGCTCGCCGTGATGAGGTTGTTCCGGGCCATGAAACAGACCGACCTGCATATCGATGATCAACAGTGCTGCAGACATGATGTCTCTCCTTGAGTGCTGCAAATGCCGCACGGACGGGAGAAACAACAAGGCCCCGTCCATTGCTGGCGGGGCCTTGGGTTTGCTGCGCTGGGGTTACCTCAGGCGCAAACACCACGACCCGCCGATGGCGGTCGTGGTGGTACGGGTGAGGTGCAGCGCGCAAAGGTTCATGGGGCTGATCATGCTGTGCGGGTTGCGCGCCTGTCAATTGGCGTATTGAGCGATGCCGTTGCCGAACGACCAGTTCTCTTTTTTCACTTCCACCAGATTGATGAACACATCTTCGAGGCGAATCGACAGGTGCGTGTTGAGGTTCTGCGCGATGGTTTGGTACAGCGCTTTTTTCTGCTCCAGCGTTCGGCCTTCGTTGAGCGTGATCTGGATGATCACCAATTGGTCGGAGCGCTGGATGCCGAGGTACTCGGTGTCGAAGATAAAGTGATTGGCGTCGTGCTCGTTGAGGATCTGGAAGTTGTCATGATCCGGGACGTTGATGGCGCTGCGCATGGCGCTGTAAATCTGCTCGCCGATGCGTTTGGCAAAGGTCGGATCGGGGTGTTTTTTGATTTCGACGCGGACTAATGGCATGGGTAGGCTCCGAGGGAGTAGTGGGGCCTTTCTCACGCTAGATGAAATGGTGGGGATTGAAAGTATTTCGCTCGCCGATCCGACGCCTTCGCGAGCAAGCCCGCTCCCACAAAGGATCGCATTCCAACTGTGGGAGCGGGCTTGCTCGCGAAGAGGCCGGTACGACCAACACTAAAGCCTGCCTCTTGCACGGTGCTCTCGCGCCACAATCTGTCGGACATTTCGCCTCGTGTTGTCAGCCAATAAACACAACTCGGTGATTCGTGTTTATAGACACCTGAAGTTACGTACGATTGCCCACAAATCGTTGCGTCGTTGCCTACGCCTAAGACAGAATCCGCCGGCTTGTGCGCCTTGGGGCGGGTCGGTAACGTTGATCGGGTCACTGATTTCCAGTGATCGGGCTTAGCGGCTCGGTATGCATCCACGGTTGTACAAGTCCTATCAAGTCAGGCTTTCGCCTGCGCTCGATGGTGGCTGTGCGCATGGCATCTTCGGATGCGCCGGGTTGTGAATGCTTACCGGACCGCTAACTTGCGCACAGCTGCCTCCCTTTTGCTTAGCGGTGGAATGGATGCAGCCTTATTACGAGGTAAGCATTTATGTTCAAGGTAACGCCAAACCCGCCGGCCACCGATCCGGCATCGCCGTACGAATCCTCCCAATCCAAGAAATTCCACGAAGCCGCCGAACGCGCCCTCGACCACTACCTCGGCCCTCCCACTGCCGAAATCATGGCCGCACCGTATGCGTCCAACCGTTTGTTCATGGTCAACCCGGCCAGTGCGAACGAACCTCTATTGGCCGACGCCAGCGAAAGCCTCGGCTCTGCCTCCGTGATGCTTAACGACTTGGCGGGGATGCTTGAGGGCACTCATCGCAGGACGTTGTTAGGGATTGCGCAAGTGGTGATGTTGGGTGAGTTGGCTGTCAATCAGGTGCTCGATAATTTGGTACCGGTCGATTGATCCAGCACGGCGGCGAGGTGATAAGTCTCGCCGCTGTCTCTGTATGAGGCTGCCTACGTAACTCCCGGATTTTGCCTACGTACCCTACAGATCCGTCTGCTATTCGGTAGAGGAGGAACGAGGAATGATGTGGGTGCAAGGCAGCCTGGACAGTGGTTGCCAACAGCCAAGGAAGGCGAATGCTTCAAAATAATCGGGAAAACCTGGAACTCGAAAGGCTCCTGAATGAGACACGCAAACTCGTAGCCGAACGTCAAAAGCTTTTGACGGAGGAAAAAAAGCTGAGCAGGGAGGCGAATTTATATCCGCTCGCAATATTAGGGGGGCTGGTGACCGCAATCACTGCCGTAGCAGGCTTCTTTTTCAAGTCTTAAGTACTCGAACCTTCTAACCAAAAGGACAATCAAAAATGAGCACCTATGACCTAAAAGCCAGAATGGAAGAACTCGAGCGGGAGCACGATGAATGGGCTGAGAGAGTGCGCATCAAGAACAAAGGCGACATGTTACCTGTCTGGGCGATGCTGGCTTTCGGTCTGTTTTGCATGTCAATGGGTTTCATGTTGGGTCGATTAGTCGGATGAGGTTGAGGTTTTTCCCTCATGCCCGATGCGATAACTTGCCGAAAAACGACATGTCGCGTGCTCGTTGACGACAGTCATTTTCTTAAAAACGACACTCCGCTGATCTGCTCCGCACAACCATTCCTCAGCTAAGTCTTTGCTTCTGCTCATTTATCGCGGAGAATCGCGCCCCTGTTTCGGCCGGAGCATGTCTGTCGGTTTTTTCCGACGCGTCCTGACCGAGTGGCAAGTGACCGGAATGCGGAGATCCGACCGGATGAATGATCAGGCCAATAGCGTCGAAGAGCGCTTTGATGCAGCAGCACCCGCTGAACTTTCGAGCTGGAATCGCCAGGACACCACCTGGATGTTGGGGTTGTTCGGGACGGCCATTGGCGCCGGTACCCTGTATTTGCCGATCAACGCAGGCTTGGGTGGCTTCTGGCCGCTGGTGGTGCTTGCGCTGTTGGCGTTCCCGATGACGTTCTACGCACACCGTGGCCTGACCCGTTTTGTGCTGTCCGGTCGCGAAGGCGCTGACATCACTGAAGTGGTCGAGCAGCATTTCGGCATCAAGGCCGGTGCGCTGATCACGCTGCTGTACTTCTTCGCGATCTTCCCGATTCTGCTGATCTACAGCGTGGGCCTGACCAATACGGTCGCCAGTTTCCTTGAACATCAATTGCACATCACGCCGCCGCCGCGTGCGCTGCTGTCGTTCGTGCTGATTCTTGGTTTGCTGGCAGTGGTGCGTTGCGGCCAGGACGCCATCGTCAAGGCAATGAGCCTGATGGTCTATCCGTTTATCGTCGCGCTACTGTTTCTGGGGATATACCTGATTCCGCACTGGAACGGCGGCATCCTCACCACCGTTTCGCAGGTGCCGCCAGCGTCGGCGCTGCTGCACACGCTGTGGCTGGCGATTCCGGTGATGGTGTTCTCGTTCAACCACTCGCCAATTATTTCGGCATTTGCGGTGGATCAGAAGCGTCAGTATGGCGTGCATGCCGATGAGCGCAGCTCGCAGATCCTGTTCCGCGCCCATGCGTTGATGGTGCTGATGGTGTTGTTCTTCGTCTTCAGTTGCGTGCTGACGCTGTCGCCGGAGCAATTGGCGGAGGCCAAAGAGCAGAACCTGTCGATCCTGTCGTACCTGGCCAACCACTTCAACAATCCGACCATTGAGTTTGCAGCGCCGCTGATTGCATTTGTGGCGATCTCCAAGTCGTTCCTCGGTCACTACATCGGTGCCAGCGAAGGTCTGAAAGGCCTGATCGTGAAGAGCGGCAAGCGTCCGGGCGCGAAGGCACTGGATCGCATCGTGGCGGCGTTCATGCTGGTGATCTGCTGGGTCATCGCAACGCTGAACCCGAGCATTCTCGGCATGATCGAAACCGTCGGCGGCCCGGTGATTGCGGCGATTCTGTTCCTGATGCCGATGTACGCGATTCGCAAAGTACCGGCGATGGCGCGCTATCGTGGTCAGGCGTCGAACGTGTTTGTCACGGCAGTAGGTCTGGTGGCGATTTCGGCATTGGTTTACAAGCTGACTGTCTGACCGATCTGTGCGGCTGCGAGTCTGCCATCGCGAGCAGGCTCGCTCCCACAGTATTTTGCACAACACCCTCAATCTCAAACCTGTAGAGATCTCCTGTGGGAGCGAGCTTGCTCGCGAATGCGGTGGGTCTTCAGCGCTTGCGTCGCCTGACACCATGCATTCGCGAGCAAGCCCGCTCCCACAGTGTTTAGCGTGATGCTTACCCTACAGGCCTAAAAAAACGCCGCTCATCTGACGATGGGCGGCGTTTTTTATTGCGTTGTAACGTTAGGCTTGAACGACCGGGATGTTGGCGTTCGCAGCAGCTTCACGGAACTCGGCGATCTGGTCGAAGGACAGGTAGCGGTAGATATCGGCCGCCATGCTGTCGATCTTGCCAGCGTATTCCATGTACTCCTCGACGGTCGGCAGGCGACCCAGGATCGAAGCCACGGACGCCAGCTCGGCCGAAGCCAGGTAGACGTTCGCGCCGTCGCCCAGACGGTTCGGGAAGTTACGGGTCGAAGTGGACACCACGGTAGCGTTCGGCTCTACACGTGCCTGGTTACCCATGCACAGCGAGCAGCCTGGCATTTCCATGCGTGCGCCAGCCTTGCCGTAGATGCCGTAGTAGCCTTCTTCGGTCAATTGGTGAGCGTCCATTTTGGTCGGCGGCGACAGCCACAGACGGGTTGGCAGCTGACCCTTGACCTGATCCAGCAACTTACCGGCAGCGCGGAAGTGACCGATGTTGGTCATGCACGAACCGATGAACACTTCGTCGATCTTCTCGCCAGCAACGCTGGACAGCAGACGGGCGTCGTCCGGATCGTTCGGCGCGCACAGTACAGGCTCGCTGATGTCGGCCAGATCGATTTCGATGATTTCGGCGTATTCGGCGTCAGCATCGGCTTCCATCAGTTCCGGGTTGGCAACCCAGGCTTCCATCGCTTGAGCGCGACGTTCCAGAGTGCGCGCATCGCCGTAGCCTTCACCGATCATCCAGCGCAGCAGGGTGATGTTGGAGTTCAGGTACTCGGTGATCGACTCTTTCGACAGCTTGATGGTGCAACCGGCAGCCGAACGTTCGGCCGAGGCGTCGGACAGTTCGAACGCCTGCTCGAGGGTCAGACCTTCCAGACCTTCGATTTCCAGGATGCGGCCGGAGAAGGCGTTTTTCTTGCCTTTCTTCTCGACGGTCAGCAGACCGTTCTGGATAGCGAAGTAAGGAATCGCATGAACCAGGTCACGCAGGGTGATGCCAGGTTTCATTTTGCCTTTGAAACGCACCAGGATCGATTCCGGCATGTCCAGCGGCATAACGCCGGTGGCCGCAGCAAACGCAACCAGACCGGAACCGGCCGGGAACGAAATGCCCATCGGGAAACGGGTGTGCGAGTCACCACCGGTACCGACGGTGTCTGGCAGCAGCATGCGGTTCAGCCACGAGTGGATGATGCCGTCGCCCGGACGCAGGGAAACGCCGCCGCGGGTCATGATGAAGTCAGGCAGGGTGTGGTGGGTGGTCACGTCGATCGGCTTTGGATATGCCGCGGTGTGGCAGAAGGACTGCATCACCAGATCAGCCGAGAAGCCCAGGCACGCCAGGTCTTTCAGTTCGTCACGGGTCATTCGAACGGTGGTGTCCTGAGAACCCACGGTGGTCATTTTCGGTTCGCAGTAGGTGCCAGGACGGATGCCTTTGCCTTCTGCCAGACCGCACGCCTTGCCTACCATTTTCTGCGCCAGGGTGTAACCCTTGGTGCTTTCGATCGGTGCGTCAGGCTTCTTGAACAGGTCGAACGCAGGCAGACCCAGTTCGGCGCGAGCCTTCTCGGTCAGGCCACGGCCGATGATCAGCGGAATACGGCCGCCAGCACGGACTTCGTCCAACAGCACCGGGGTCTTCATTTCGAAGGTGGTGATGACTTCGTCAGTGCCGTGTTTGCAGACTTTGCCAGCATGCGGGTACAGGTCGATCACGTCGCCCATGTTCATGTTGGAAACGTCGAACTCGATTGGCAGTGCGCCGGCATCTTCCATGGTGTTGTAGAAGATCGGAGCGATTTTGCTGCCGAAGCAGAAACCGCCAGCGCGCTTGTTCGGCACGTAAGGAACGTCGTCGCCGAAGAACCACAGCACCGAGTTGGTAGCGGATTTACGCGAAGAACCAGTGCCGACCACGTCACCGACGTAGGCGATCGGGAAGCCTTGACCGCGCATTTCTTCGATCTGCTTCATCGGGCCGATGGCGCCCTGCTGATCAGGAACGATGCCGTCGCGGGCCATTTTCAGCATGGCCAGGGCGTGCAGCGGGATGTCTGGACGCGACCAGGCATCGGGAGCAGGGGAGAGGTCGTCGGTGTTGGTTTCGCCGGTAACCTTGAACACACGCAGGCTGATCTTGTCGGCCAGAGTCGGGCGGTTTTTGAACCACTCGCCGTCAGCCCAGGATTGCAGCACGGCTTTAGCGTGAACGTTACCGTTCTTGGCTTTTTCCGCGACGTCGTGGAACGCATCGAACATCAGCAGGGTGTGCTTGAGTTGCGCGGCAGCGACTGGCGCCAGTTCGGCGTCGTCCAGCAGCTCAACCAGGGTCACGATGTTGTAGCCGCCCTGCATGGTGCCGAGCAGTTCTACAGCGCGTTTTTTGTCCAGCAGAGGGGAGGAAACTTCGCCCTTGGCCAGTGCAGACAGGAAGCCGGCTTTTACATAGGCCGCTTCGTCCACGCCTGGTGGAATGCGATTGGTGATCAGGTCAACGAGGAATTCTTCTTCGCCAGCCGGAGGGTTTTTCAGCAGCTCGACCAGGCCTGCTGTTTGTTCGGCGTTAAGCGGCTGGGGAACGATACCCAGGGCTGCACGCTCTTCGATATGTTTGCGGTAGGCTTCAAGCACAGTTATTACCCTCATCAGTGGTCCCAAATGGGTGTCCGGGACGCTCATCCCGAAATGGCCGTACTCATGCGCTGCGTGGCGTTGTGGGCCACTTAGCCAGAATTACCGACCATTCCTTACAGAAGCTGCTTTCAAAGTTTTACGCCTGCAGAACGGGGAGCTGATGAGGGTTGGCGTTGGGCTTTTCCCCGCTGGAAAAACCCTTCGCCAACACCGCTCTGAAGGAACGACTGTGCTCGTGACGCTTTGAAAACAGCTTCTAACGGACATTGGCGCCTTAAAAGGCTGGCTGATTCTACGGCAAAAAAAATTTAAAGGTAAGTTCACCCCTGAACTTTGAGGGGTGATGAATGTTAGACAAAGGGCTAACATGCCGACCTGTTCCGCGTTTCAGTGCCTTTGCCTACTTTATGCCCAATCAGACCATCAAGACCCCCTGCGTCGGCCTCTGCTCCACTGTTTACGGTGATCTGGTGTGCCGTGGCTGCAAGCGTTTCCACCACGAAGTGATCCATTGGAATGGGTACAACGAGGAGGAAAAACGTGCGGTGTGGTTGCGACTGGAGCAATTGCTGTCACAAGTGATGGCGGGCAAGGTCGAGATTTTCGATTCGGCGCGTCTGCGCGAGCAGCTCGAACAGCGCAAGATCCGCTTCGTGCCGCATCAATCGGAATATTGCTGGGCGTATCAGCTGATTGCCCGGGGGGCGCGGGTGATCATTAATCTCGACGCGTACGGGATGGTGCTGCTGCCGGAGTTTCGCGAGTGGAATCTGCCGGAATTGCGCGATGCCATTGATCGGGAATTTTTCCTGCTGTCGGAAGCGCATTATCAGCGCTACATCGCCCCCGGATTCCTCAAAGACGCCTTTGGCGCTTGAAGATCAAAAACTTCGCGAGCAAGCCCGCTCCCACATTTGGAATGCGTTTTCCTGTAGGAGTGAGCCTGCTCGCGATGAGGCCGGTACATTCAACATAGTCTTCGGCCGATACACCGCCATCGCGAGCAGGCTCACTCCTACATTTGAAATACGTACCCCTGTGGGAGCGGGCTTGCTCGCGAAGGGGCCAGATCAGGCGCTGCAATCTTTAATGTTTCACCGCCAACTCCACCAAATGATCCTCAACCTCCTGCGGTTTGAGTACCAGCACATCACTCTCCAGCTCATCCAGCACCACTTCCGCCGTATTGCCGATCAGCGCCCCCGACAACCCGGTGCGCGCCACCGTGCCAATCACGGTCACCGCTGCCTGCAGCTTGTGCGCCATAAACGGAATCAACACATCCGCCGGGCCTTCTTCGATGTGCAGATGCTCGGCATCAATATCAAATTCCGCCTGAAACGCCCGGCATTGCTCGCGATAGCGCGCTTCGATGGTTTCGCTGAGCTGGAACGTCGGATCCGCCGCCGACAGCATCGGCGAGGGATGCGCCGCAATCACATGCAGATGCGCCTTGGCCAGGGCGGCGATGTCGTAGCCGTGATCAATGATCGTATTGTGCAAATGCCGGTGCTCGCCATCGGCATTGCCGACATCGACCGCCGCCAGAATCACTCGGTCTTTCCACGAGGTCGACGTTTTCACCAGCAGCACCGGGGTAGGGCAGTGGCGCAGCAGTTTCCAGTCCGCCGGAGTCAGCAGGGCTTTCTTCAGTGAGCTGTCCGGGAAATGCTGCTTGATCACCAGTCCGCAGCCCTCGGCCTGCTGCACATCGATGATGGTTTCGTGCAGGCTCTCGTTCCACGCCTGTTCGGTGGTGGCGCTGTAACCGTCCGCCAGTAGCGCGGCTTTGAGCACGCCGAGCATGCCGGCGTGGTCGTGCTTCTTGTCGCAGACCAGCAGGTGCAGATGGGCCTGGGTCACGCCCGCGATCAACTTGGCGCGCTTGAGCGCCAGGCTTTCCGAATGTTCGGGTTCGATGACCACCAGAATGCTGCGAATGGCTTGCATGAGCGGAGTCTCCAGCAAAGAAAAGGCACGGCGTTGCACAACTATAGTTGCTGCCAGAACGTGCGCGACTTGATGCATATCAACGCCAGCCGCTGGTGGTCTGCGGACAGGCCGGTATAATCGGCGCCCTTCGCTCGAACACCTTTACCGTGAGCCCCATGATCCTTCCCGAAATCCACGAATTCCTTGGCTGCCGCACTCCCGACGCTTGGGTTCAGGCCGCACTGGCCGATCAGGAGACCCTGCTGATCGACCACAAAAACTGCGAGTTCAAAGCCGCCAGTACCGCGTTGAGCCTGATAGCCAAGTACCATTCCCACGTCGACCTGATCAACATGATGTCGCGTCTGGCCCGGGAAGAACTGGTGCACCACGAACAAGTCATGCGCCTGATGAAGCGTCGCAAGATCGAACTGCGCCAGTTGCACGCCGGCCGATACGCGTCGAGCCTGCGCAAAGTGGTGCGCAGTCATGAACCGGTGAAACTGGTGGATACGCTGGTGGTGGGCGCGTTTATCGAAGCGCGCAGTTGTGAGCGTTTTGAAGCGCTAGTACCGCATCTTGATGAGGAACTCGGCAAGTTCTATTTCGGTTTGCTGAAAAGCGAGGCGCGGCATTTTCAGGGGTATCTGAAGCTGGCTTATCAGTACGGTGATGCCAAAGATGTTGAGCAGGTGATCGTGCGGGTTCGTGCTGCCGAGCAAGAGCTGATTGAATCGCCGGATGAAGAATTCCGCTTTCACAGTGGTGTGCCTGTCGCGGCATAACCCTGTAGGAGCACGGCTTGCCTGCGATAGCGATCTCAAGGACGCATTCGCTGGCAAGCCATGCTCCTACCCAATCTGTTAAAAACTCTTAAGAGTATGAAACATCACCGATAACCGGCTTCCGCCTGAGAATGCCGCCATAATGTCGACCACTTCACACATGGGTTGGCAGACGGTCGTTATGGATAACCTGGGTTTCGGCAAAGTCCTTCTGGTGGAAGACGACGAGCGTCTCGCGGCGCTGATCGCCCACTTCCTCGAACAACACGGCTACGAGGTGCGCACGGTGCACCGTGGCGATCTGGCCGTGGCCGCTTTTCTCGAATTCAAACCGAAAGTGGTGGTGCTCGACCTGATGTTGCCGGGGCAGAGCGGTCTGCACGTGTGCCGCGAAATTCGCAGCGTGTCGGACACGCCGATCGTCATTTTGACCGCCAAGGAAGACGACCTCGACCACATTCTCGGTCTGGAATCCGGTGCCGACGACTACGTGATCAAACCGATCAAACCGCCGGTGTTGCTCGCCCGTTTGCGCGCGTTGCAACGGCGTCAGGTGCCGGACAGCAGCGTGGTCAGTTCCCTGGAGTTTGGTCAGTTGAGCATCGACCGCAGTTGTCGCGAGGTGCGTCTGGCCGGTGAGATCATCGAAATGACCACCATGGAATTCGAACTGCTGTGGTTGCTCGCCAGCGCTGCCGGCAAGATTCTTTCCCGTGACGACATCCTCAACCGCATGCGCGGGATTGCCTTCGACGGGCTCAACCGCAGCGTCGACGTGTACATCAGCAAACTGCGCAACAAACTCAGAGACAATCCGCGTGAGCCGGTGTGCATCAAGACCGTGTGGGGCAAGGGTTATCTGTTCAATCCGTTTGCCTGGGAGCTGTAGATGCTGCGCTTATTTCTCGGGCTGTTTCTGGTGATGACGGTGGGGCTGGTGCTGGCCTTGCAGACGGTCGAGCACACCTTTAACGCCTTGCTCGACAATCAGATGCAGGCCTACAACCGCGAGGCGGTGCGCGGTCAAGCGTGGTCGCTGGTCGAGCACATGCGCGATCAACATGGCGAAGCACGCGAGCAGCAGCTTGAGGCGTTGCGTCCGCACTATGGCCTGTCGTTGGGGCTGGTCGAAACCGATCAACTGAAACTGACCGACGAAGAAAAATCAGAGCTCGCGCAGAATCTGTTGGTGATCCGCGACAACTACACGCAGTTCATTAGCAACATTGACGGTGGCTCGCAGTTGCTCAGCATCAAGCTGCCGCCCGAGCCGAGCCTGATGCCGTTCTACATCACGGCGGCGTACATGATGCTGGCGGTTCTGATCGGCATCGTGTTGTTCTTCTGGGTGCGCCCGCACTGGCGCGATCTGGAGAAGCTGCGGCTGGCCGCCGAGCGCTTTGGCGATAACGATTTGTCGGTGCGTATCCAATTGTCGAAGCGCTCGAACATTCGTGATCTGGCGGAACACTTCAACCTGATGGCCGCGCGCATCGAAGGCCTGATCGCCAATCAGCGCGAGCTGACCAACGCGGTGTCTCACGAACTGCGCACGCCGATTGCGCGGTTGTCGTTTGAGCTTGATCAACTGAAGCAGCAGCCGGACGCCAGCCAGAGCCGTGAGCTGATTGCCGACATGTACGCCGACCTTGGCGAGCTGGAGGAAATGGTCTCCGAGCTGCTGACTTACGCCAGCCTTGAGCGCGGTGCGACGGTGATCAAACGCGAGAACATTCAGGCGACCAACTGGCTCGACAGCGTGGTCGGCAGCGTCGCGCTGGAGGCGGAAGCGGCGGGCGTGCAGTTGCTGATTGGCGAATGCCGGCTCGACACGGTGCGCATCGAACCACGGTTTATGGCGCGGGCGGTGATCAACCTGCTGCGCAACGCGATTCGTTACGCCGAGCAAAAAGTCGAAGTGACACTGGTGCGCACCGGGGATTATTACGAGGTGCGGGTCGACGACGATGGGCCGGGCGTGCCGCTGGAAGGGCGGGAGAAGATTTTCGAACCGTTCTCGCGGCTGGATGCCAGTCGGGATCGGCGCACGGGTGGATTTGGCTTGGGTCTGGCGCTGGTGCGGCGCGTGTCGCAGTCCCATGGCGGACAGGTTGAGGTGGGGGAATCAATTTGGGGTGGGGCGTCGTTTCGGATGACGTGGGCGCATCTGGATTGATTCGCGGTGGTGGTCAAGGCCTCTTCGCGAGCAAGCCCGCTCCCACATTTGGAATGCATTCCCCTGTGGGAGCGAGCTTGCTCGCGAAGGCGTAAGCCCAGTCAAAACAGCTCTGACTGACCCACCGCCATCGCGAGCAGGCTCACTCCTACATGGGTTATCTGTCGTGTCCAAATATTGTAGGCACCACCAAACCCTGTAGGAGTGAGCCTGCTCGCGATGAGGCCAGCCCTGAAAAAACCAATTCAGCCCCGGATCAAAAATCCCACTTCGTCGTCAGCATCACATTGCGTGGCTCGCCGTAGAACGTGGTGTCGAAGTTGCCCAGCCCCGTCAGGTACTGTTTGTCGAACACGTTGTTGGCATTCACCGTGAAGCTCAGGTTTTCGTTGTACTGATAGCGCGTCATCAGGTCGACGAGGGTGTAGCCACCTTGTTTGATGCGCGTGTAATCGCCGGCCGGGGCGCTGTAGATGTTGCCGTAGAACGCGCTCTGCCAGCTCACGCCGCCACCGACGGTGACCTTGTCCAGCACGCCGGGCAGTCGATAGGTGGTGAAGGTGCGCACCACATGTTCAGGTTTGGTGGTCGACAGTGGGTACCCGTAAATGCGCTGCTCATCGGCGTCTCGCGTGCGCGCGTAGGTATAGCCGGCGGAGACGTTCCAGCCCTCGGCCAGTTCGCCGGCCAGTTCCAGTTCCACGCCTTGGGTGGTCGCGCCGTTGATGGATTTGTAGATGCCTTCGTTGGTCACCGGGTTGGTGCCGATCGATTCGGCGACGCCGTCCTGTTCGATGCGGAAAAACGCCAGCGCGGCATTCAATCGACCGTCGAAATACGCCGCTTTCAAGCCTGCCTCATAGCTATCGCCTTCGACCGGGGCGAGGGTCGAACCGTTGATGTCCTTGTAGGTCTGCGGCTGGTAGATGCTGGTGTAACTGGCGTACAGCGAGTAGGTGTCGTTGAGGTCGTAGACCAGCCCGGCGTAAGGCGTGACCACGCCGTGTTCCTTGTAGCTGGCGTGGGTATCGTCCAGCCCGGCACCGGGGATGTAGCCGTAATCTTCGTTGTATTTGAAGGTGCTCAAGCGGCTGCCGAGGATCACCGACAGATCATCGGTCGGGTGCAGGCGCGTGGCCAGGTACACACCGTTCTGGCTTTGGGTGCGCTCGTATTTACCGTTCTTCGGGAATTGCTGTTTCGGCAGTTCACCGTTCCAGTCGTAAATGCTCCCCGGTACTTGCGAGAAGGCGCTGGTGTCGTAGGTCGAACCGGTCTGGCGCGAGTGCGCGGTCATCACGCCGGCAATCAGCTCATGCTCGCGACCGCCCAAGGTGAACGGGCCGGAGACGTTGACGTCGGCGGTGTTCTGCACGCGATGGCCTTCCCAGCGGCCCCAATACAAGAACATGCCCTCGCCGGTGGCGCGATCAGGATTGCCACCGCTGGCCGAGGCGAGTTGCGTATCGTGATCGGTAGTTTTCTGGTCGAGGCTGACCTTGAATTTCCAGTCATTCGCCAGCGCCTGCTCCAGCGAGGCGAAGTAGGTGATGTTGTCGAAATCGCGGCGGCTCCAGTCGGCACCGGAGTTGAAATGACGCGGGAATTCGGTGCGGCCGCCATCGCTGAAGTACACCGGGTTGCCAGTCCAGGAACTGCCGCGCGGCGTGGTGCTGGATTTGTCGATGCCGAAGGTCAGCAGGGTGTCGTCGGTCAGGTCGGCTTCGAGGATGCCGTAGAACAGGTCTTTCTTCTGGCTGTAGTGATCGAGGTAGGAATTCTTGTCCGAATAGGCACCGACAAAACGCCCGCGCACGTTGCCCGAATCGGTCAGCGAACCGGAGATATCGCCGACGGTGCGATAGGCATCCCACGAACCGACGGTGCCACTGATCGACGCCTTGAATTCCTTGGTCGGCTTCTTGCGGATCAGATTGACGGTGGCCGATGGATCGCCGTTACCGGTCATGAGGCCGGTCGCGCCTTTGATCACTTCGACGCGATCAATGCTCGCGGCGTCGTCACCGTTGTTCGGGTTTTCGCCGTACACGCCGTCGTACGGAATGTTTACGCCGTCGTACTGGAAGTTAGTGATAGCGAAGCCGCGCGCGGAAAACTCAGTGCGGTCGCTGTCGTACTTTTGCGTGGAAATGCCGGGGGTGTTGCGCAGTGCATCGCCGACACTTTGCACGCCGCGATCGTCCATTTGCTGGCGGGTGATGACCGTGACCGATTGCGGTGTTTCGCGAATCGACAGCGGCAAGCCGGTGGCCGACGACGTCGCGCCGGTGGTGTAGGAATGGGTGTCTTCGGTGACTGCACCGAGGCCTTGCGCGGAAATATTGGTGGCGCCCAGCTGCAGGGCTTCATCGGTTTTAGCGACGGTTTCAGCGGCGTGCGCGTGAAGGCTCAGCAGGGCCAGCGCCAACGGGCACAAGGCAAAACGAAAACGGACGTGCGACATGGAGATCCCTTTGCATCGAATCGATCGGTAGTTGAAGTGCTTCTGAGGGGTTAACCGAACGAGAACGGCAAAGGGGAACTGCGTTGATCAAAAAAAATCCGGGCCAGTGGAAATCATCAATGTGGGAGCGGGCTTGCTCGCGAAGACGGAGTGTCAGACGACTCAAACTGCGCCTGGAGTACCGCTTTCGCGAGCAAGCCCGCTCCTACAAGGGATCTGTGTTTACCTGTAGTTTCAGCGAGATAGACTCAAGCGTTCATGCCACTGCGCAATGGATTCTTCTGGGTAGACGTCGAACTGCTTGTCCTTGGCTTTGGCGTCGACTTCGACCCACGGCGCCTTCGAGCCGAGCATCAAGTGCGTGTGTTCCGGCGGTACCGGCAACGCGGTGTCGATGGCCGAGGCGAACGGGTGGATCAGCTCCGGCCACTCCGGGCTGAACAGCCACAAACCGCTGCCGCACACTGCGCAGAAATGCCGTTCGGCAGTGCTGCGGTGGGCGCGTTTCTCGCCTGGGTCTTTCATCTTCGCGTGGTAAATCGTGATGTTTTTGCGACCCTGCACCTTGAGCGTCGTCGCGTCGCCGCCGAGGTTGATCGCGTATCCGCCACCGCCCTGGGTTTTGCGGCAGATCGAGCAGTAGCAGCGTTGATACGGATAGGGGTGGGCGCTGGTCAGGCTGAACGTGACCGCGCCGCAGTGGCAGGAGCCTTCGAGGTGCATGATGGGGGCCTCCGGTTGGCTGGGATGGTTCGGGTTAGCCTAGAAGAGTTGAGGTGAATGTGCCGCCGCCTTCGCGAGTAAGCCCGCTCCCACAATTTGAAATGCATGCCCCTGTAGGAGCTGCCGAAGGCTGCGATCTTTTGACTTTGGTTAGTCAAACAAGATCAAAAGATCGCAGCCTGCGGCAGCTCCTACTGGACTGGCGCAGTCCGGCCGGTCAGCATGTCCGCCTAAAAACAGGGATCAACAACCCATGCGACGACTCCCCTCACTGGCCGCGCTGCGAACCTTCGAATGCGCCGCTCGTCACGCGCATTTCGGTCGCGCTGCTGCCGAACTGTGCGTCACCGACAGCGCCGTCAGCCACCAGATCCGCCAGCTCGAAGAACAACTCGGCGTCCCCCTGTTCATCCGCGAAGGCCGGCAAATCCGCCCGACCATCGCCGCTGGCCGCCTGATGCAAAGCCTGCAGCAAGCTTTCGAATTGATCGGCGACGCCTGCGATGAGTTGCGCGATCCATCCTCGCTGGCCGTGCTGCGCCTGGCCGTGACCGCCGAACTTGCGCAAAAGTGGCTGATGAGCCGCCTCACCGATTTCTACGCGCGCTACCCGCACATCACGTTGCACCTTTACGAACAACCAATCGACGCCAGCGGCCCCGGCGAAGACATCGACCTGGCGATCACCTACGGCACCGGCCCGGTCGACAGCAGCGCTTACTTCGTTCGACCGTTGCCGGCGCTGCAGTTCTTCCCGGTGTGCAGCCCCGGCCTGTTCAACCAAGGCACGCTGAAGACGCCCAAGGATCTGGCCCGCCACTGCCTGCTGCATGACGATCAGGACGGTAAGACCTGACCGCGTGGCTGACCAGCCATGCCGGCGATCAGCGTCCGCAGCGTCAGTTGTATTTCGCTCACGCGGGGTTGGCGCTGGAAGCCGCGGCGCAAGGGCAGGGCGTGGCGATGGGCGACAACCTCACCGCGCAGGAAGATTTGCAGAGCGGGCGGCTGGTGCGGCCATTTACTTCGAGTATGACTGCGCTCGGCCAATACGCACTGGTCTGCGAGCGGGTGCGCATGGAGCGTCCGGCGGTGGCGCAGATGCTTGAATGGTTCAACGATCAGCTGGCTGATTGATGAGTTGAATTCAACTGTTCCGCAATATTCATCGTTGGCGGGCCCTCCGCCAACGCCCGTACCGTGTGGTCATTCCCATCGCGAAAACGAGGTTTGACCATGGCACGTTTGCTCGACTCCACCCCTAAACACGACGGCTTCCGCCTGCCCGGCGAATTCGAAAGCAAGTCCGGCTGCTGGCTCGGCTGGCCGGAGCGCACTGACGTCTGGCGCAACGGCGCCAAGCCTGCGCAGAAAGTCTGGGTGCAAATCGTTACCGCCATCTCCCACAGCGAACCGGTCACTGTTTGCGCCTCCGCTGCACAATTTGTCACGGCCCGTCGCCAGTTGCCGCCGCAAGTGCGCGTGGTCGAGATGACCTGCAACGACACCTGGTTCCGCGACAGCGGCCCGTGCTTTGTGGTCAATGATCAGAGTGGTGAAGTGCGCGGCGTCGATTTCGAATTCAACGCTTACGGCGGCCTCGACGGCGGCCTCTATTACCCGTGGGACAAAGACGATCAGATCGCCAGCAAAATCCTCGAAATCGAGCGCTTCGACCGCTACCGTGCGCCACTGATCGCCGAACTCGGAGGCATCCAGAGCGACGGTCAGGGCAGCATCCTCACCACCGAACAGTGCCTGCTCAACCGCAATCGCAATCAGCATCTGGGCAAAGAGGAAGTCACCCACCGACTCACCGATTACCTCGGCGCCGAACAAGTGATCTGGTTGCCACGCGGCTGCAAGTTCGATGAAACCGATGGCCACGTCGACGATCTCGCCTGCTTCGTCCGCCCCGGTGAAGTGGTGCTGCAATGAACCGACAATCGCGACGATCCGCAGTGGGAAATCTATCAAGAGGCCTACGACATTCTGCGCAGCACCCGCGACAGCCGTGGCCGTGAACTGATCGTGCACAAACTGCCGCAACCGGACGTACTCGAATGGACGGCCGAAGAAGCCGAAGGCCTGGATCAGCAGGACAGCACCCACACCCGTCAGGCCGGCACGAAAATCTGCGCGTCGTACATCAACTATTACGCCGGCAACAGCTCGATCGTGGTGCCGCTGTTTGGTGATCGTCAGGACAAAGTCGCGATGGCGACGCTGGCCGAACTGTTCCCTCAGCACAAGATCGTCGGCATTGAAAACTCCCGGGAAATTCTCCTTGGCGGCGGTAACGTGGCGTGCATCACCATGCCGCAATACGCCGGCACCCCTGACCACAACAAGGGAGCGTGACCATGCGCCTGCACAAACTGACTCAAGCGTTATTGCTGGTGCTTGCACCCTTGTGTGTGCAGGCTGCCGACACCGCCAAACCGGTGGTTAATCTGTACATCTGGGGCGAGTATCTGGCCCCGGACACCTTAAAGAATTTCGAGGCGAAAACCGGCATCCATGTGGTTGCCGATCATTTCGACTCGCTCGAAACCGTCGAAACCAAACTGCTCACCGGGCGCAGTGGCTACGACTTGGTGCTCACCGCTGGGCAGCATCTGTCGCGAGCCATTGAAAGCGGCGCGATTCAGCCGCTGGACAAGGCGCGGGTGCCGCACTTTTCCGGCGTTGGGGAAGAGTTCCGTCAGCACATGGCGGTGTTCGATCCGGGCAATCGTTACGCGGGGATTTACGCGTGGGGCACCACGGGCGTGGGTTATCAGGAAGAGGCGGTCAAAAAGCGTCTGCCCGACGCGCCAAAGGACAGTTGGGCGATGCTGTTCGATCCGGCGGTGGTGTCGAAATTCGCCGACTGCGGGGTGAGCCTGCTCAATGATCCGAATGAAGTGTTTGCGGCGGTCATGAAGTACATGGGCCTGGACATCAACCGGCAGAACCTTGATGACCTGAAACTCGCCGAGCAGCAACTGGCGAAGATTCGTCCGTATATTCGCTACTTCGACAATGACCTGAACATCAGCGATCTGGCCAACGGCAACACCTGCGTGGCGATGTCGTGGAACGGCAACGTGGCGATTGCCGCTGGGCAAGCGGAGGCGGCGAACAAGCCGTTCAAGCTCAGTTACCGGATTCCGAAAGAGGGTACGTTGATCTGGTTTGACGCGATGGTGATCCCCAAGGATGCGCCGCATCCCGAGGCCGGGCTGGCGTTGATGGATTACTTGATGACGCCGGAGGTGATGGCGCCGATTACCGACACCATCCATTACGCCAATGCGATCACGGCGGCGGATGGTCTGGTGGATGCATCGATTCGCAATGATCCGGGGACGTATCCCTCGGCTGAAGTGCGGGCTACGTTGTATAGCAAGAATGACAATGGCAAGGCGTTCAACCGGGCGTTGATTCGGGCGTTTAGCCGGTTGAAGTCAGGGCTCTGAGATTTGTGTTGGATGTCCCGACGCCTTCGCGAGCAAGCCCGCTCCCACATTTGGAACGCGTTCCCCTGTAGGAGTGAGCCTGCTCGCGATGGCTTTATTGCAGGCAACAAAAAACTCAGCTACCACCCTCAGTCCGCCGACTACTCACCTCAGCTGGCACATCATCCCCCGCCATACGCTTGCGAAACAACGCCGCCCGCGCCAGCAGCAACGTGGTCACCGGCACCGTGATCGCCAGCAAAATCGGAATCAACCACGCGTGCAGCACCGGCCCCGATTTCAGCGCCGAGAAGCAAATGATTGATGCCAGCGCCACACACCAAGCGCCCAATGTCGAAGCCAGTGCCGGCGGGTGCATGCGCTGAAAATAATCCTTCATCCGCAGCAATCCGGTCGCACCAATTAGCGCAAACACACCGCTGAGCACCAACAGGATCGCCACCGGAATCTCGACCCACAGAGACAATTCAGCATTCATTCGATCACCTCGCCACGCAGCAGGAATTTCGCCAGGGCAAACGAGCCGACGAAGCCGAACAGCGCGATCAGCAGCGCCGCTTCGAAATACGTGTCACTGGAATAGCGAATGCCCAGCGTCAGCATCATCAGCATCGCGACGATGTACAGATAATCCAGCGCCAGTACCCGATCCTGCGCCGAGGGGCCCTTGAACAGGCGAATCAGCGTCAGCACCATGGCCAGCGAAAACAGGAACAGCGTCAACAAAATCGCGTTCGACAGTAATGGGCTCATTCGAAGATCTCCATCAACGGCCGCTCGTACGTGGTTTTGAAGTGCTCGATGAAGTGCGCCTCATCGTCCAGATCCCAAACGTGCAGCAACAAAATGCTGCGATCCAGCGCCAGTTCCGACCACACCGTGCCGGGCACCACGGTGCAGATTGCCGCGAGCGCAGCCAGACCGTTGGCGTCGCGCAGATCCAGCGGCACTTTGATAAACCCGGAGCGAGGCGGGCGGTGCCCGGCATTGAGTACGCCCCAGGCCACGATCAGGTTGGAAGCCACCACGTCGCGTCCTACCACCAATAGCAGGCGCAGAATTGTCAGCGGACGACGAATGCGCACCTGCTTTGGCCGTAATTTGCGCATCATCAGCGGTGCGCAAAAACCGAGGATCGCACCGATCAGCAGATTGCCCGGGCTGACCGACAGGTTCAGCACCAGCCACAGCAGCCACAGCGCCAGCGACAGCAACGGTGCAGGAAAGATACGCTTCATGGCTGCACCTCCAGCATGGCCGCTTTGGCTTCCGGACTTGGTACGGCGCGGGTGCCCAGCACCGCCATCACGTACTGCTGCGGATTGTTCAGCGCATCGGCGGTGGCCTGGGTGAAGCGCATCAGCGGCTCAGCCTTGAAGGTGAGGACGATGCTCAAACCCAGCAGCAGGAAAATCGGCGCGCATTCGAGTTTGCGCAGCAACGGCGAAGGTCGTTCCTCAGGCGTCCAGAAACGCTGGATACCGAGGCGCGAGAACGCCATCAACGAGCCCAGCCCAGAAAGAATCAGCAATGCCAGCAATGCCCATGCGGCCATCGAAATCGGCTCCCCGGCACCCAGTCCCAAGGGATTGAGCAGGGCGCTTATCAGGTTGAGTTTGCCGATGAATCCGGACAGTGGCGGCATGCCGATGATCAGCAGGGCGCAGGCGATGAAGCTCAAACCGAGAAACGCCATCGTCCACGGGATGACCTGGCCGACCACGGCTTTTTGTTCGTCGTCGAGGTTGATGCCTTTGGGCGGTTGCAAGGATTCTTGCGGGCGCGGCAGCATGTCGCTTTCGTCTTCCAGCGGGATTTCGTTGGCCGAGCGCGAACGTTCGATCAACTCTGCCAGCATGAACAGTGCGCTCAAGGCCAGCGTCGAGCTGACCAGATAAAACAGCGCCGCGCCGATCAGGTTCGGCTGAGCGAAACCGACCGCCGACAGCAGAATCCCGGCCGACACCAGAATGCTCAGGCTGGCCATACGCTCCAGACGTTGCGCCGCGACAATCGCCAGCGCGGCGCAGGCGATGGTCACCATGCCGCCGTAGATCAGCCATTCGCCGCCGAAGTACGCCGAAGCGCCGGCCTGCCCGGAGAACAGCAGCGTCCACAAACGCAGCAGGGTGTAGACGCCGACCTTGGTCATGATCGCGAACATCGCCGCGACCGGCGCACTGGCCGAGGAATAGGCCGGCACCAGCCAGAAGTTCAGCGGCCACATGCCGGCCTTGGCCAGAAACGCGACAGCGAGAATGCCCGCGCCCGCATGCAGCAAGCCACGGTCGGCTTCCGGCACCAGCGGAATTTTCAGCGCCAGATCCGCCATGTTCAGCGTGCCGGTGACGCCGTAAATCAGCGCCGCGCCGATCAGGAACAGCGACGAGGCCAGCAGGTTGATCGAGATGTAATGCAGCCCTGACGACACCCGCGCCCGACCCGAGCCGTGCAGCAACAGGCCATAAGACGCGGCGAGCAAGACTTCGAAGAACACGAAGAGGTTGAACAGATCCGCCGTGAGGAACGCGCCGTACAGGCCCATCAACTGAATCTGGAACAGCGCGTGGAAACTGGAACCGGCGCCGTCCCAACGCGCCATCGCGAAGAGCAGGGCGCTGACGCCGATAATCCCGGTCAGCACCAACATCAGCGCCGACAGTCGATCGACTACCAGAACAATGCCGAACGGTGCCTGCCAGTTGCCCGGCAAGTACACACCGATGGAGCCGGGCACGCCGGTGGTTTGTGTCCATTGCAGCAGCATCACCGAAATGAACAAACCGACGAGGCTGGAGAACAGGTTGATTTTCGCCTTCAGCGGCCGGTGCCGTTCGCCGAGCATCAACATGATGGCGGCTGTCAGCAGCGGCAGCAGAATCGGTGCGGCGATCAGGTGAGTCATCGCCATCATTCTTTAGGCTCCCGGCCATCGACGTGGTCGGTGCCGGTCAGGCCGCGCGAAGCGAGCAGAACGACGAGGAACAGCGCGGTCATGGCAAAGCTGATAACGATTGCGGTCAGCACCAGCGCCTGTGGCAGCGGGTCGGTGTAGTGCAGCAAGTCCTGAGTCACGCCGTCCTTGATCACCGGCTCCTTGCCGATAAACAGGCTGCCCATGCTGAAGATGAACAGGTTGACGCCGTAGGACAGCAGGCACAGGCCCATGACCACCTGGAACGTCCGTGGCCGCAGGATCAACCAGACGCCGGACGCCGCGAGGACGCCGATGGCGATTGCGATGACTTCTTCCATCAGACGGCTCCTTTGCTGGCGACGGACTTGGGCAGCGATGCGGTCTTGTGACCCCGCACCGATTGGTGGGCGAGGGCGGTGAGGATCAACAGCGTTGAACCCACTACTACGCCGTATACGCCGACGTCGAAGAACAGCGCGCTGGCGATATGGATGTCACCCAGCACCGGCAAGCTGAAATGCCAGGTGTGCGTGGTGAGGAACGGATAGCCGACCAGCATCGCCCCCAAACCGGTGACGGTGGCGAACAGCAATCCGGTGCCCATCCAGCGCAACGGTCGCAGGCTCATTTGCGCCTCGACCCACTGCGTGCCGGCGACCATGTATTGCAGGATGAACGCCACCGACATCACCAGACCGGCGACAAAACCGCCGCCCGGCTGATTGTGCCCGCGCATGAACAGGTAGAACGACACCACCAGCGCAATCGGCAGCAGCAGGCGTACCAGCACCGCCGGCACCATCATGAAACCGAGCGCGGTGTCGCTGGCCGAGCGCGGGTTGACCAGATCGGTGACCACGTCGGGTGCCAGCAGGCGTTGCTGAGCCGGCAACTGCATGCTTTCTTTCGGTGGGCGGAAACGGCGCAGCAGGGCGAACACGGTCAGCGCCACGGCGACCAGCACGGTGATTTCACCGAGGGTGTCGAAACCACGGAAATCCACCAGCATCACGTTGACCACGTTGCTGCCACCGCCCTCGGGCATGGCGCGGCTGAGGTAGAACGAGGAAATGTCGTTCGGCGTCTGCCGCGTGAGCATCGCGTAGGACAGCAGCGCCATGCCGCCGCCGACGGCAATCGATAGCAACAAGTCGCGCAGACGACGAATGCGGGCCTTGCGCAGGGTGCTCGGCAACGGCGAAACCTCTTCGATCCGTCGTGGCAGCCAGCGCAGGCCGAGCAGGATCAGCACCGTGGTGACCACTTCAACAGCCAGTTGCGTCAGCGCCAGATCCGGCGCGGAGAACCAGACGAAGGTCACACAGGTCATCAGGCCGCAAACGCTGACCATGGTCAGTGCGGCGAGACGGTGATATTTGGCCTGCCAAGCGGCACCGAGGGCACAGGCGATCGCCAGCAGCCACAGGGTCACGAAGACGATCGAGCCGGGGATCTTCGGCCGGTCGCCCCAGCTCAGCGTGCTGTGCAGCATCGGGATCAGACCGGCGAGCACCGCGGCCAGCACCATCAGGAACAATTGCATCTGCAGACGCTTGGTGCCCAGACGCCGCTCGACGCGACGAGCCATGCGCATCATCACTACCAGGCTGCGTTCGAACAGGCGCTTGCCGTTGAAGCGTCCCACCAGTGGCGGGTATTTGAATCGGCCGAGTTTGAACTGGTTGCGCAGCAGCAGGTACAGAACGATGCCGCCGGACATGGCGATCAGGCTCATGATCATCGGTGCATTCAGGCCATGCCAGATCGCCAGGCTGTATTCCGGCAGCACGCCGCCGACCACGGGCAGCGCCGCAGCGGCGAGGAGCGGGCCGACGATTTGCGCCGGGAAAATCCCCACCAGCAGGCAAGTGAACACCAGCAATTCAACCGGCGCGCGCATCCAGCGCGGCGGTTCGTGCGGGGTGTGCGGCAGGTCGGTGGCCGGCGGGCCGAAGAACACATCAACGGTGAAGCGCAGTGAGTAAGCGACGCTGAACATGCCGGCGATGGTCGCGACAATCGGCAACGACATTTCTACCCAGGCCGTGGCGTTGATGAACACGGTTTCGGCGAAGAACATCTCTTTCGACAGGAAACCGTTGAGCAATGGCACGCCTGCCATCGAGGCGCTGGCAACCATGGCCAGGGTCGCGGTGTAGGGAATCAGTTTGATCAGGCCGCTGAGTTTGCGGATGTCACGGGTGCCGCTCTCGTGGTCAATGATGCCCGCGGCCATGAACAGCGAGGCCTTGAACGTTGCGTGATTGAGGATGTGAAACACCGCCGCAACGGCGGCCAGCGGACTGTTCAAGCCCAGCAGCAAGGTGATCAGACCGAGGTGGCTGATGGTCGAGTAGGCCAGCAAGCCCTTGAGGTCATTCTGGAACATCGCGCAATACGCGCCGAGCAGCAGCGTACACGCGCCGGCGCCGCTGACGATGTAGAACCATTCTTCGCTGCCGGACAGCGACGGCCATAGACGCGCGAGCAAGAAGACCCCGGCCTTGACCATGGTCGCCGAGTGCAGATAAGCAGAAACCGGGGTCGGCGCCGCCATCGCGTGGGGCAGCCAGAAGTGGAACGGGAACTGCGCACTTTTGCTGAGTGCGCCGATAAGAATGAGGGGCAGAAGGACAGGGTAGAGGGCATGTGCGCGAATCAGATCGCCGGCGGCCAGGACCTTGTCGAGGTCGTAGCTGCCAACGACATGGCCGAGAATCATGACCCCCGCCAGCAGGCATAACCCGCCGGCACCGGTGACCATCAACGCCATGTAGGCGCCACGTCGGGCGTCGGCGCGGTGGTGCCAATAGCCGATCAGCAGGAACGAGAAGAGGCTGGTCAGCTCCCAGAAAAACACGATCTGGATCAGGTTGCCCGAGATCACCAAGCCGAGCATGGCGCCCATGAATGCCAGGAAAAACGCGAAGAAACGCGGCACCGGGTCATCCGGCGACATGTAATAACGGGCATATAAAGAAACAAGTGTGCCGATGCCGAGCACCAGCATCGAGAACAGCCAGGCGAAGCCGTCCATGCGCAGCACGAAGTTCAGACCGAGGCTGGGCAGCCACATGAATTCTTCGCGGATGACGCCGCCGTGGGCGATTTGCGGGTACAGCATCGCGACCTGGACGGTACCGATCAGAGCGACCAGACCTGCCAACAGGGATTCGGTGTTACGCGCGTTGTGTGGCAGCACCGCTGCCAGACAGCTGCCAATGAATGGCAGAAGCAGTAGAACTATCAGGGACATAGGCTTCTAATCTGCGGAAGTTTGTGAAGCATCATACGTGCCAGCTCCCCGATCACCAAACGCCAGGATGTCTCAGAATCCTACAAAGTAGTCTGAATATTTCGGTTTGGCATTGTTTCGGGAGGGTGGATGTTGTGGCTGCTGGCCCTTTCGCGAGCAAGCCCGCTCCCACATTTTGAAATACATTCCAATGTGGGAGCGGGCTTGCTCGCGAAAGTGAAGGGTCAGACGCTAAAAATATTGATGATCAACCCTGCATTTCCCGCTCCAGCTCAGCTTCGGCTTCTGCGACCTTAACCTTGCTCTTCAACTCACTGACAATCACCGCTGCGACAATCAAACCAGCCCCGACCAGCGCAATCGCCGGCAACCGCTCGCCAGCAATCCGCCCGACGATCCCGGCCCACACCGGCTCACCGGCATAGATCAAGGTCGCCCGCGTCGGCGAAACGCTCTTCTGCGCCCAGTTCATCGCCACCTGAATCGCCGCACTCGCAGCGCCCAGACCCAACGCGGTCACCAGCAACGTCCAGGAAAAGTCCGGAATCAATTCGCCCGTGGGCACCACCAGCAGGAACGACAGCACCGACGTCGTCGCCAGTTGCACCACCGTAACCCGGCGCACATCCACCTGCCCAGCGTAGGTGCTGATCAAAATAATCTCGGCGGCAATCGCGATGGCGCTGATCAGCGTGGCAATTTCGCCCGGACTGAAATTCAGCGAAGCCCCCGCCGGCCCCGACAACAACATCAAACCAGTAAACGCCAGCATGATGCCAATGCTCGGCATCAACCCCGGCCGCCGTCCCAGCACCAGCCATTGCAGCAGCGGCACGAACGGCACGTACAACGCGGTAATGAACGCCGACTGGCTGCTCGGGATCGTTTGCAAGCCAACCGTTTGCAGGCCGTAACCGAGCATGATCGCCACGCCAATGAAGGCGCCGGCCTTGAGTTCAAACAGGGTCAAGTCGCGCAGATGCCGCCACGAGAACAACGCAACGATGCACGCCGCTGCAGCAAATCGCAGGCCGACAAAGAACATCGGGCCGCTGACCGTCATCGCGTGCTGCACCAGCAAAAAGGTGCCGCCCCAGATCATGGTAATCAGTACCAGCACGCACTCGGCTTTGCTGAATCTGGAGAAACGGAGGGAAGTGGGGGAGCTGTTCAACGACGTCATGACCTTGCGCACTATAAAAGGCAGGACGCACAATGCGCCCAACGTTGCGCAGTATACTGCCCAACCTCACCGAGTGAGCAATATAGTGCCCAAAGATTCCGCCCCAAGAACGTCCGTCCTTCAACACGTCAGCCACAACGTGAGACGTCTGCGTCACGCTGCCGACATGAGCCAGACGGCGCTGGCCGAGAAATCCGGAGTCAGTCGACGGATGCTGGTAGCGATCGAGGCCGGGGAAAAGAACGTCAGCCTGACCACGCTCGACCGCGTTGCTGCGGCACTCGAAGTGGCATTCAGCGATCTGATTCAAGCGCCGGATGCTCGCGATCCGAGCCGCATCAACGAACTGGCGTGGGCCGGAACGCTGCCGGGCAGTAAAGCCGTGCTGCTGTCGAAAGCCACCGCCACCCGTGAAGTCGAGCAATGGGAATGGTGCCTGGCGCCGGGCGAGGTGTATCCGTCGCAACCGGATGCCGAAGGCTGGAGTGAGCAGATTTATGTGTTTGAAGGGTGCCTGACGTTGATGCTCGGCGACGTGCCGCAGCATATTGCTACAGGGGAGTTTTTTATGTTTGCGAGCAATCAGCCACATACCTATCGCAATGACGGGGATGTGCCGGCGCGGTTTGTGCGCAATGTGGTGATTTGAATGGAATACAACGCAGACATCCTGATCATCGGCGGTGGCCTCAGCGGTACGATGCTGGCAGTGCAATTATTGCGGCAACCGGGCCAGCGAAAAATCCTGATCATCGAACCCCGCGCCGAACTCGGTCGAGGTGAGGCCTACAGCGCGGTCGAATTGGGCCACACGCTCAACGGCAACGCTGCACGAATGAGCGTTGATCCAGACAACCCTGACGACCTCACACAATGGCTGACCGAGCACATCGCGGCGGGCGGCTGGCCTGAGTCTGCCGAGCAGCATGTGCCAACCAGTGAGCTGTTCCCACCGCGCGGGTTGTTTGGTGTTTACGTGCAGCAACGTCTGGCCGAAGCCCGGGCGGTCGGCGCTCGATATGGTTCGATCGTCGAGCATGCACGCTCAGAAGCTGTTGATCTGCAGGTGCGCGAAGATTGCGTGCAGATCACTTTGAGCACTGGGCAGAATCTGCAAGGTTCCTCTGCGGTCATCGCCACCGGTATGTTCCCCGCCGCGCGCACGCCGCAGACCGAATCCAGTGGGCTCAACGCCGCTGCGCTGGATCCGTGGGGCGTCGCGGCCATGCGCCAGCTCGATCCGCAATCCACCGTGCTGATCATTGGCTCTGGCCTGACCATGGTCGATGCGGTGGTTTCGCTGGAGCAGGCTGGTCATCGCGGCCCTATCGAAGTGTTTTCCCGCCATGGCTTGCTGCCGCACGTACGCCGGCAACCGCCAGCGTGGGTGGATTTTCTCGCCGAGGATCACAGCATTCGAACACCACGGCAGTTGCTGCGCGAGTTGCGCCGCCATTGTCGTGAGGCGATCGCGCAAGGCATCGACTGGCAGGCGCCGCTCGATACTGTTCGGGCACATATCGGACGGTTGTGGAGTCAGGCGACTGACGTGCAGCGGCGACAATTCGTACGGCATGTGCGGCCATGGTGGGAAAGTCATCATCATCGTTCGCCGCCGTTGAGTGCTGAATTGCTGGCGCGGTTGCACAGTGAAGGGCGGCTGCGTATTCAGGCTGCATCGTTTAAAGGGCTAGAGCCGACAACGGAGGGTGGCGTGAATATTCGCATCCGACGCCGTGGCGAGGTTGAGACCTTCGTGGTTCACGGTGCAGCGTTGATCAACTCCAGTGGCATCGAATACGACTGGCGGCGCGTGGCGCGTCCGTTGCCACAACAATTGCTGACGCGTGGATTGGTGCAGCCGGGGCCGTTGGCGTTGGGGATTGCGGCAGTGGATGGCGCGGTGATGGATGCGGAAGGGCGTGTGGGCAGCCGACTGTTTGCGATGGGGCCGCCGTTGCGGGGGATGTGGTGGGAGAGTACGGCGGTGACGGATGTGGCGTTGCAGGCGAAGGCTTTGGCGATACGGCTGTTGGGTTGAGGGTGTTTGCGCTGACCTCTTCGCGAGCAAGCCCGCTCCCACACTTGGAATGCATTGCAAAATGTGGGAGCGGGCTTGCTCGCGAAGGGGCCGTCCGCTTCAAAACCGTTGTTGAATGATCGACCGCTATCGCGAGCAGGCTCACTCCTACATGTGTTTAGCGGTGGCGGGGAGAATTACGCCACCACGCGATAACACGGCACATACGCCGCGCCGCCCGGCAGTTTCATCCGGTGCTGGGCGACGAAGGCTTTGAGCAGTGCGTCGAGCGGTTGCATGATCGCCGCGTCACCACGGATCTGATACGGCCCGTGTTCTTCGATCAAGCGAATGCCCTTGTCTTTGACGTTCCCCGCCACTATCCCCGAGAACGCCCGACGCAGGTTTGCCGCCAGTTCATGCGGTGGCTGGTCGCGGTGCAGTTTCAGATTCGCCATGTTTTCGTGGGTCGGATCGAATGGACGCTGGAAGCCCTCGTCAATCTTCAGCAGCCAGTTGAAGTGGAACGCGTCGTTGCGCTCGCGGCGGAACTGCTTCACTGCTTTCAGGCCCTGAGTCATCTGCCGTGCGACTTCGGCGGGGTCGTCGATGATGATTTCGTAGTGCTGCTTGGCCGCTTCGCCAAGGGTTGCGATAACGAAGGCGTCGAGCTGCTCCAGATACGGTGCGGCGTGTTTCGGCCCGGTGAGAATCACCGGGAACGGCAGGCCTTGGTTGTCCGGGTGCATCAGGATGCCGAGCAGGTAGAGGAATTCTTCCGCCGTACCAGCGCCGCCCGGGAAGATGATGATGCCGTGGCCAACACGGACGAACGCTTCCAGACGTTTTTCGATGTCCGGCAGGATCACCAGTTCGTTAACGATCGGATTTGGCGCTTCGGCAGCGATGATGCCCGGTTCGGTCAAGCCGAGGTAGCGGCCACCATGAATACGCTGTTTGGCGTGGGCGATGGTTGCGCCTTTCATCGGGCCTTTCATCACGCCGGGGCCGCAACCGGTGCAGATATCGAGGCTGCGCAGGCCCAGTTCGTGGCCGACTTTCTTGGTGTATTTGTATTCTTCGGTGTTGATCGAGTGGCCGCCCCAGCACACGACGATTTTCGGTTCGACGCCCGGGCGCAGGGTGCGCGCGTTGCGCAGCAGGTGGAAAACGTAGTCGCTGATGCCTTGCGAGGTGGTCAGGTCGATGCGCTGGCTGTCGAGTTCGTTTTCGGTGTAGACAATGTCGCGCAGGGCGCTGAAGAGCATTTCACGGGTGCTGGCGATCATTTCGCCGTCGACGAAGGCGTCGGCCGGAGCGTTCAGCAGCTCCAGGCGCACACCGCGATCCTGTTGGTGAATGCGGATTTCGAAGTCCTTGTAGGCTTCGAGGATGGTCTTGGCGTTATCGACATGGGCGCCGGTGTTGAGGATGGCCAGGGCGCACTGGCGGAAGAGGGTATAGGTGCTGCCGGATCCGGCTTCGCTCAGTTGCTGAACTTCACGTTGAGAAAGGGTTTCCAGGCTGCCTTTCGGGCTGACCGAGGCATTGATTACGTGTCGTTGGGTCATGCAATGATCCTTAAAACGATGTCATCTCAAGACTAGGCGATGGCATCCGAATAGTGTGTATCCATGAATGAAGATGGCACGATCTGCGCTGTACCGCCATGTCCCCGTTGGACGCTGAAAAGATGAAAAGGAGCCCCAGCATAGCTAAATCCCTCGCGGAGGCGATAATGCGCCGGCGAGTTTTTTTGTTTGCCCCTTTTGTCGCTCAAGGAAGTCATTTGTGATGTTCGAGATTCAGCCGATGGACGCCGCCACCTTTCGCCAGCAGACCCGGCGCAGCACGATCATCATCGCCGTGCTGTTCCTGGTGCTGGCGATGTTGTTTTCCAGCGTGGCAGTCGCGCTGTTCGGTGAGCCCGGCGGCGATAACCTGCGGTTTAACGTGGGCGGGGTGTTTCTGGCGTTTCTGCTGACGGCGGCCCTGTTGCGCGGGCGCTTCTGGAATCAGAGCTGGATGGCCCCAGCGGTGTACAGCTGGCGGCTCAAGCGCAGCCTGATGAGCATCACCAACGTGATGCATCAGGTGACAGCGGCGGTGGAGAAGAACGATCCGACGGCGATGAAAGTGCTGCGCTTCTATCATTTGGGGCTGACGCAGATGCATGAATTGGACGGCAACTCCAGCGATCATGGGCAACTGTGGCGGGAAGTCGAAACGCATAAAGAGCGGATGCAGACGCTGGGGCTCGATACCGAGCAGACGTGGCTGGATCCGGCCTGGCTGGAAAACCTGAAGCAAGCGTCGCGTTAAAGCGCCTGCTTGCTACGAAGTTTCCATGCGCGGAACAGGCGACCGTAGACCAGCAGATTGACCGCCAGCACCACGCTGCCCAGCGCCAGTTGAATCTGTGGAGTGAGGCCGGCCGGGTAGATGATTGGCCAGACGTAATGCTCGATAAAACCGCCGGCGTATTCGGTCTGCCCGGCAGCGTGGCGCATGAGGTTTTCCCAGTAGGTCAGCGGGCAGGTCAGGTGCAATACCTCGACCGCCACGCCCCAGGCCGCCGCTGGCAAATGCAGCCACATCACTCGTGGCCACTTGAGCACCAGCAACCCGCCAAACAGCACGAACAAAATAAAGCACAAATGAAGTAGCACCAGCCCGTCGGCTGCGATTCGGTAGAGCATGTCGTCTCCCTGACGTGTTTGCGAATGGCGTTATCTTACGCCGCTCGGGTGCTTACACGTCAGTGCGAAAATCAGCGAACTCGGCGCGCATCCGTCCGTTGTGTTTGGCCTGATACAGCAACTTGTCGACCTGTTCGACGAAGTGCAGCGGATCGCCGCCTACGGCGACTTGCGTGGTGCCAACCCCGAGACTCAAGGTGACCAGCGGCGACACCGCCGAATGCTCATGAGCGATCTGCTGCTGGCGGATCAGGTGCAGGCATTTGTGCGCCACCAGGCGCGCCGACTCCGCATCGGTTTCCGGCAGCAACCAGACAAACTCTTCGCCGCCAATCCGCGCAATAAAGTCCCGTGGCCGATTGGCTGCCAGCGATAACGTCTTCGCGACCTGACGCAGGCATTCGTCGCCCTTGATGTGGCCGTAATGGTCGTTGTACTGCTTGAAATAATCGATATCGAGGATCAGCAACGACAGCGGCAAACCACTGCGTTGCGCGCTGGCCCACTCGCGCTCAAGCACGGTGTCGAACATGCGCCGATTGGCGATCCCGGTGAGCCCGTCCTGAAACGAATATTCTTCCAGCTGCTTTTGCAGGCGGATCAGGTGTTCTTCGGTTTTTTTGCGCTCGCTGATGTCGAACATGAACCCCACCAGCGCCTCGACTTCACCGTCCTTGCGCACCACGTGCACGACATCGCGGATCCACACGTATTCGCCGGTGCTGGTCAGCGCACGGTAATCGGCTTCGTGATCAACGCCGGCGCGTGACTGCGAGACGCAGAATTCCACCACGTAATCGCGATCGTCCGGGTGCATGCGTTCGACCCAGTCGTTGACCCCGACCCAACTGTTCTGCTGCCAGCCGAGCAGGGTTTCGATCTGCGGGCCGATGTAGCTGAAGGTCATGGTTGCCCAGTCGATTCGCCACGGAATGGCTTTGGTCGATTCCAGCAGGGTCTTGTACACGTCGCTGTCGATGGCGGTCATGGCGGGCACGGTCTCGGAAAAGTCTTCAACGGAAAAATCCAGCGCCAGCATGTTGCTAGCATTGAGGCGTTGCAAGCAGTTGGCCGATGAACGGCTGACTCGGGCCGATTTCCCACAAGTGCGCAAGATTGTTCAAGCCAAAAAGCAGCGTTTGCTGGCACAGTCTTCGGCCGTTTCTCTGGTTGAAGGGCGTTATGTCTGACTCACTTTTACCGCGCAGTGCGTTTCTTCGCGGCGCTGTGGCGATCATGCCGTTATCACTGGCAACGGCGCCTTGGGGGCTGCTGGCCGGCTCCATGGCGATTGAAGCCAATCTCACGCCGCTGCAAGGGCAGGGCTTGTCGAGCATTGTGTTTGCCGGTGCCGCGCAACTGGTGGCGATTGGCATGCTCAAGGGCGGCGCGGGGATTTTCTCGATTTTGCTGACCACGGTTTTGCTGACCTCACAGCATTTGCTCTACGGGATGAGCATGCGTTCGGTGATTTCGCCGTTACCGGGACGCTGGCGGATCGGCCTGGGTTTTTTGCTCACCGATGAGCTGTTTGCCTTGACCAGTCAACACGAACGCCAGCAGTTCAATCGCTGGTACGCGTTGGGTGTGGGCCTGACGTTCTATATCGCCTGGAATCTGTTCACGCTGGCCGGCATCGTCCTCGGCAGCAGCATTCCGGGGCTTGAACATTTGGGCCTGGACTTCTCGATTGCCGCCACTTTCATCGCCCTGATCACACCGGTGGTGCGCAACGTGCCGACGGTGGTGTGCGTGGCGGTTTCGCTGTTCTGTTCGGTGCTGTTCATTTATTGGCAGTGGGGCTCGGCGCTGGTGTTGTCGGGACTGGCGGGGATGACCGCAGGATTTATCTGCAACAAGCTGTATCGGGAGCGCACATGATGGTTTGGGCAGTGATTTTCGGCATGGGGATTCTGGTGTTCCTCAACCGTTACGTATTTCTCGAGCCGCGTTTGCCGGTGCGCCTGAGCAGTAACGTGCGGCAATTTCTCGGTTTTGCCGTACCGGGAATGCTCACGGCGATCTGCGGGCCAATCGTATTCATGCCGGACAAACAATTGAATCTGCAGTGGGACAATCCTTACCTGCTTAGTTCATTGGTGGCTATTGGCCTTGTACTTGCCACACGCAATACGCTGCTCAGCATGTTGTTGAGCATGGCGTTCTTCTTTTTGTTGCGTTGGTGGTTGTAAGTTGCCTGAGCGAATCTGTTCTACGCTGTAAGGATGACCGTTTACTTGTAACAGGAGGTGGGCATGGCGACTGAGCAAGAACATCCACAACGGGATGAAGAAGACACAGACGAACCGACCGAAGAAGAGATCGAGCGCGAGAAGCACAAGGAACAAACGTGGAAACGCGATGAAAGCAGGGATCTGTCGGATCCTGACAGCAAATTTTGATCCAAAAAAAAGCCCCTTGATTCAAGGGGCTTTTTCGTGGTTTTACAGATCTTCCAACTGCGTGAAATCGGGGTGTGACGCCCGATAGCCCAAGGTTCGGTCGATCCAGGCATTGAGTTCGTTGACCATCACCGGCGGGTGGCCGGGATACCCTTCGAGGGTGGTGCGCAGGATGCGATCAATATTCGAGACATCACGCAGGTTTCGGGTCTTGATGTAGTGGCCGATAAAACAGTCGAGTTCAAAGCGTTCTGTCATCGACAGATAGACACACTCCAGGCCACCGACCTGTTTGATTGCAAAATCGTCGCGCAACTTATTTCTCTGCAAGGCTTGTAAATGTTTTAGTGGATTCCTGATTTATTGACTCTTTGGTCAATTGGTATACCAATCGGAAGGCGGCGCGCATGCTAGCTTTAGCGCTGGAAAATGTATGTATGACGATCGAAATGTCAGACAAGCGGTTAGTTCGCTCAAACGACTGTTTTATAAAGCCTGTCTCAAGCATGAAACAGCCTTTGTAAAGATATGGAATCACGTGTAGGAGCTGCCGAAGGCTGCGATCTTTTGATCTTGTTTTTTACAATCAACATCAAAAGATCGCAGCCTTCGGCAGCTCCTACATTCGATAGACGTACGACGTTGAGGGATGTTTAGGGCTGCTGGATGATCAAGCTGGGCCCCTGATTGCGTACGTTACCCACCGCTTTGCCGACTTTGTGCCATTCGAACGCTTCACTGCTTTCCCCCTCGAACAGCAACATTTGCTCGGCGCGTTCAGCCGGTGTCGCCGGATCCAGCCATTCGCGGACTAAATCAGCGCGGAATACCACGGGGCGGCGATCGTGGATATCGATCATCCCGCCAGCACTGTCGGCGGTGATGATCACGAAACCATCGTCGTCCCGCGCCGGTTTTTCTGGTGTAGGAAATTGCCCGATGGCAGCACAGAAAACCGGCCCATGATCCGCCCGACGAATCAGCCAGGGTTGTCGGGTTTTATCCTCGGCATCGACCCACTCAAACCAGTTGTCGACCGGCACGATCAGGCGCTGTTTCCAGATGGCCCGGAAGAACGGCCCATGGGCGACTTTCTCGACCCGCGCATTGATCGGCGCGGCGCGATCCTTGGCCCAATGCGGGCGCCAGCCCCAGCGCAGGGTATCGGCGTAAATCTGCTGTTCGTGTTGATGAAGAATCGCCAGCGACGTGGTCGGGGCCGCGTTGTAATGCGCCAGTGGGGCATCGCCGACATGATTGATCAGTGCGTCGGGAATGCTCAGCACCGCGACAAAGTCATGGATGCCCCGGTACTGCGAGAGTCTTCCGCACATGGCTGAACCTCCGGTTGGACGCCTTCAGCTTAGATGCTAATAGTCATTCAATCCTTGGCGCCTTGACCGGTGAACGTGTCGCGCCAGTTCAGGCAGCGGCGTTCGAGCGCTGCGAGCAAGCCATCGCTGAGTTTGCCAAGCAAGGCCAGCACGATGATCGCCGCCAGCACGATATCGGGACGCGAGGTTTCGCGGCCGTCACTGAGCAAATAACCCAGGCCTTTGGTTGCGGCGATCAGTTCGGCGGCGACAAGAAACATCCACGCCAGACTCATGCCGCTGCGCAGCCCGGTGAACAGGCCGGGCAGGGCGGCGGGCAACAGAATCCGCCGCACCAGTTGCAAGCGACTGAAACCGTAGATGCGCCCGACTTCCACCAGTTTGCGGTCGATATTGCGGATCGCCGCGACTACGTTGACGTAGACCGGGAAGAACGCGCCGATGGCGATCAGGACGATTTTCGAGGTTTCGTCGATGCCCAGCCAAAGCAGCAAAAGCGGCACCCAGGCCAGACTCGGAATCGAACGCAACGCGGCGAACATCGGTTCCAGATAAGCCTCGGCTTCGCGGCTCAAACCGACCCACGCCGCGAACACCAGCGCCAGGCTCGCACCAATGGCGAAACCCAGCAGCACACGAATCAGGCTGGCGCCGATGTGTTTCCACAGCGCACCTTCGGCAAGGTCAGTAAGCGTCACGGCGATCTCACTGGGCGCCGGCATCTGGTAGGACGGCAGCCAGCCGATGCGTACGATAATTTCCAGCACGACGATGATCAGCAACGGCAACGCGAGGCCTTTCAGACGGCGCTGCCATGCCGGGTTGAAAACGGATTTCGGCTGTCGCGACAGAGCAAGTGGCGCGGGCAGGTCTTTGCTGTGACTGGTCATGATCATGGCTCCGCTCACGACAAATCCGCGACGGGCGCGGATTCGTGGTGAGTCTGTTCAGTTACTGGCGGGCGACGGCTTGCTGCACACCGCTGTCGAGCAATTGATCGATGACTTGATCGACATTGACGCCACGGCGCACCAGTTCTTCCGACACCAGAATCGGCGCGGCAGCCTTGGAGGCGCTGACGTCGTTGGCGGTCAGTTGCGGGCTGCTCAGGTCGGTGCGCGACAGCTGCAGTTTGGCCACGTCCAGCGGCAGGCCGGATTCTTTGGCGAGGAGGGCGGCGAATTCATCAGGATTTTTCAGCGACCATTCGCGCGCCTGCTCGTAGGCTTTGATCACGGTGTCGATGGTTTGCGGATGCTCCTTGGCGTACTGCTCGGTGACGCTGACCACGCCATAGCTATTAAAGGCAGGGTTGCGATAGAGCAAGCGCGAACCGGCCTGAACCTGGCTGGCGGCCATGTGCGGATCGAGGCCGGCCCAGGCGTCGACGTCACCTTTTTCCAGCGCAGTGCGACCGTCCGGGTGTTGCAGGTGCACCAGTTCAACGTCGTCTTTTTTCAGCCCGGCCTGTTGCAGGCTGCGCAGGGTGAACAGGTAAGGATCGGTGCCTTTGGTGGCGGCAATTTTCTTGCCCTTGAGGTCGGCGACGGTCTGGTACGGCGAGTCTTTGCGCACCACCAACGCTGTCCATTCGGCACGGCTGTAGACGTAAATCGATTTGATCGGGCTGCCGTTGGCGCGGCTCAGCACGGCGGCGAGGCTGGCGCTGGAAGCGAAATCGACGCCGCCACTGTTGAGGTATTCCAATGACCGGTTGCTGCCCTGACTCAGCACCCAGCTGACTTTGGTTTGCGGCAAGGCTTTTTCGAGGAAGCCGAAATGTTTAAGCACCAGGCTGACTGGCGAGTAATAAGCGTAGTCGAGGTGCACTTCGGCCGGCGCGGTCTCGGCGGCGTGGGCGATTGGTTGCAGGCTCAAGAGAATGGCGCTCGCAGCCAGCAGCGTCTTGATTCGAAAGAACGGGAAAAACGTTTTCATGGGGGAACGCTCCGGCAAAGGCACAGATTTCTTATGTCCAAAAAGATATTTTTAGTGAATGCTTCCTGCATGAATGGAATATTGCAGGCTCTGTGCCATATCCGTTCTAGCCCGTGTTTATTGGGTTTTTCGCTGGTTTGCTCGTTTTTAACTGTTGCCTGGTGAACAGCATGCCGCGCCACTGTTGCGCCGTGAACAGTTGGAAACGACAGTGATGAGCTTATGCATTAATCGAATTTCAAAACTGAATATTAAGAGCGTTATGGTCTATGCAAATCCCCTTTGCAGGACTTGCCATGAAGCTTTCCCGATTCCTACGCAGTGCGCTGACTGCGGCACTGTTTGCTTCACCACTTTCCTACGCGGCCGAGCCAGTCGTCCTGCATATCGGCGATCAGAATTACTACAACATCCGCGCCTCTATTGAAGCGTCCGGTGTGTTGAAAGACGCGCCGTATACGGTCGACTGGAAACATTTCCAGGCCGCCGCGCCGCTGGCTGAAGCCTTGCAAACCGGCTCGCTGGATCTGGGCTTTTTAGGTGATTCAGGCTTTCTGTTTCTGGCAGCCAAGCAGGCGCCGGTAAAGCTGATCGGCGTGTCGCGGCAAAACCCCGACACCATTGCGTTGCTGGTGCCGAAAGATTCCCCGGTGAAAACCATCGCTGATCTGAAGGGTAAAAAAGTCGCCTATTGGCCCGGTGCCTGGAGTCAGCAGTTGACCTTGCGCGCGCTGGAGCAGGGCGGTCTGCCGGAGAACTACGTCGACTTCGTCAAACTGATGCCGATCGATGCAGCCGCCGCGTTGCCGCAGGGAAGCATCGACGCGTTCCCGGTGTGGGAACCGTATATTTCTCAGCAGATTGTTTTTTCGGGCGCACGGCCAATCCTGACCGCAAAAAACCTGATGCCGGGGCTCAGTGCCATCGCCGCGTCGACACCGTCGATCGACAGTAAACGTGAAGCCATCGCCGATTTCCTTGGACGTTTGAAACTGGCGCGGGCGTGGGTCGACAGTCATACCGATGAGTACGCCGACCTCTGGGCGAAAAAGGCCAATCTCGATCAACAGGTTTCGCGGCACTGGTTGCGCCAGGCGCACATGACGGTCGGGCCGGTTGATCAGCAGGCAGCGACGGATCTGCAAAGCACTGCGGACTTCCTGTTCAAGGTCAAGGCACTGCCGACGCCACTGGCCACCGCCGGCATTATCGACACCTCGTTTCAGCAAGCGTTGGCTCACTGAGCAAGCGCCGGAACCAAACCCTGTGTACCTTATCCAACCTCGGCTCGCGGATCGGAGCGCAGGGATGGATAAGGGCGAGGGAGTTTTGCCAATCGACAACATCACGGCAGCGGTCGGGCTCAAGGCAAAACATGACATCGCTATTCAAAATATTCTGTGCAGCGGCCATCGCTTTCGGGCTGGCTGGCTGCATCGCCGCGCCCATCGAATTGACCGCGCAAACCGAAACACAGCTGAAAGCGCAGGCGCCGGTGCGTTTTTTGCTGACCTTCGATGACGGCCCCAGTGCTTCAAGTTTTTGGAATCCGTCGGCGACGGTGCTCGATAGCCTCAAGGACAACCCGATTCAGCCGGGCATCAAAGCAGTGTTCTTCGTGCAGACCCGCGCACCGAGGGCCGGTAACAGCGATATCGGTCGCGGCATCATGCGTCGCGAACACGATGAAGGTCATATTCTCGCGTTCCACACTGCGACCCACTGGCACACCAATCACCGTTCACTGAGCCCGCAAGAACTTGAAGAATCGTTGAGCAATGGCATGGCAGACATTGCCGCGATTAGCGGCGCGCCGCCGAAACTGCTGCGTCCACCATTCTGGAATTACGACAAACGCACTTTTGCCGCGTATCAGCAGCATGGCATGCACGTGTTGTTGACCGATTTAAGTGCTAATGACGGCAAGATCTGGGGCTTCAACGCCAGTCCGAGGCGTCGTGCGAACATGCTGCGGCAGTTGTCGGAAGTGCGTGAGCAAATCGCGCGCGGTGAGTTTCCGGTGGTGGACGGTGTGATTCCGGTGGTGGTGACTTTCCATGATCTGAACCGCTACACCGCTCGGCATACGCGCGAATATCTGCAGATCCTGCTCGACAGTGCGGCGGCGACGGGCGTGCCACTGGCGGATCAGCCGTTTTATGTGGATCACGCAGCACTGGAAAAAGCCGCGCTGGCACGCACGGTTCAGCAAAGTTCTCAGCCGGTGCATTTGCCGGGGATCTGGAACTGGATCTGGGATCGTGATGCTGATTAAAGTCGCCCGAAAAATGTGAGGGAGTTGGCATTTTTCGGGGCGGCGGATTTCAAAACGCTCATCTATGCTCTACGGGTCGACCGACTCATCGCCTGCGAGGCGTGCCCCATGCTTGCCATTACGGACATTTGCCGCATTGTCGAATCCGGGTTTCCGGGGTTCACATGCAACTGCATTGCGACGCAGGGACTGCTACAGATCAAGGTAAGTGAGCCGGCCAGCGGCGACATCAAGTTGCAGCTCAATGGCGTTTCCCCGGAACACCTCGTCACCATCCGTGACATTTCCAACTTCATCGGTGAATTGCGCACGGAAATCAGCGCCGGGCGCCGGGCCTTCGCGGGTTAACGCTTATAGGCGCCGCTGAAACGCCTGAACGATGCGCAACGTCGCGTCGCTGGTTTTCAGATTCTGCACTGCGTTCAGCGGATGCCACATGCAATCGCTGATTTCATTCTGTGGACGCACTTCCTCAATGTTCAGTACCGAGGCCTCGTAGACGTGATGTTGCGTGCGGCCGCTCTGTAACTCCATCAAGTACAGAACATCTTCGGCTTCCAGCCCGGTTTCTTCATGCAATTCGCGCACAGCCGCAGCGGCTTTGGTTTCCCCAGGCTCGACTTTGCCGCCGGGCAATGTCCAGCAACATCTGGGCTTGCGAACCAGGAGGATATGGCGATCCTGCTCGCAAATGACGGTGGCGCGTACTTTCATCTGTTACCTGTTTACCGGTTGTCACAAAAACGAAATAAAACTGCAATATTCGAGCCGGGCCTTTGTTTAAAGGTTCCCTGTGGATGTTGAGTATTGTTCTGCATCGAAAGTGCCTGATCGTTGGCTGCCGGGCGGTCGGCCACTCCAGTAAATCAGGGTGTAAGGTTAAAAGCGTGAAGCTGAATAACCCTGTTGCAAAAGGAGGTACCCATGAGCATGCCCATGTTGAACAAGATGCACATGAACGGCTATGACGTACTCAGCGTGAACAACGGCCCTTGGCGGGTTTGCACGCAAGGTGATCGACTGGCGTCATTTGCCAGCAGAGAGGAGGCGCTGGCGTATGCCGCAGCACTTCCCGGCTACAGAAAACGCTCGGTGAAAGCGCAAAGTCACAACGTTAGTTGAATTGTGGCGAGGGAGTTTGCTCCCGCTGGACTGCGCAGAAGGCCCTTTTAGGATAAAGAGCGAGGGCCGCTTCGCGACCCAGCGGGAGCAAGCTCCCTCGCCACAAGTGTCAGTGGACTTTGGTCCGGCTGATTGCGCGTGCCTTCACTTCCTTGGCATAAAGTTGCAGCCGCTCTTCGTCGCTTTGCAGCACTTCGCAAGAGCGCAGCACCGTTTGCGCGTCAGCCTCGTTGCCCGATTTGCGCAATTGTTCGGCAATGCGTTTGAGGTCGACCGCTGACCATCTCAGATCCGATGCGACGGCTTGCAGGTCGCGTTGAAGTTCGTGTTCGTATTCATTGAGCCGCATGATCACCTCCAGAACATTCTCGGTAAAAAAGAGTAGTCGTATTTTCGCCGGTGGGGCGGAGCGATGCTGTCATTAAGCTGAGCGGTTGTGAAAATTTGTCGAAAGCGCATCAACGGCGCAATGCCACGATGGATGTGTAACCAGTTACACGTTACATTCGCTTTTTTTCAGATTAGAGAAGCACCCATGCGGATATGGATCGGAAGTTTGACGTTGGCGGTATTGGCAGGTTGCTCCTTGCCGGCGTCACTGGTTCCGGGTGAACCCAATCTCAGCAAGACCAGCGAAAAAACGCCCAAAGACTACGCCGCGTGCATTTTGCCGCTGTGGCAGCAGGACGTTTCCAAGACATCGCAAACGTCGATTTCCAACGGTTATCGCATCACCGCGCCGAGCATCATCACGGCCGACGAGATTCTCGATATCGTCAAATACAAGGACGGTAGCCGCGTCTCGCTGTATCAGGGGCCGCCCTGGGCCAAGTCCGGCTCGTTGCGCAAATCGGTGCGTGACTGCCTGTAACGGCGTTCCCGGATGAAAAAAAGCAGAAACCTCGGTTTCTGCTTTTTTATTGGGCGCTTGGTCAGTCAGTAATGTCGGTCAGCGCGATGGTGCCGACATTGCCTTTCTTCTCTCGGCGATCCTGAATCCAGTCTTCCACTTGCTGGCCGAATTCCGCCGGGGCCTTGCGCCCGACTTTTCTCGCGATATCGAGAATGGTTTGCTGGGCAAGTGCCTCTTCCATGCGCTTTTGCGCGGTCATCATCGCGCCGTGAATCGAGCAGGTGCCTTCGATGGCCCACTCCGGCGGATTGCCTTCAAAAAGGGCGCAACGACCCCGGATGTCGCGGCATTCGAAAATATTCTTGCGTCCATCGATGGCGTTGACGATGTCGAGCAGGGTGATCTCATCCGCCGGTCGTGCCAGGCTGAACCCACCACGCACGCCTTCACTGGCCACTACCAATTTGCTTTTGGCCAGTTTGGTGAAAATCTTCGCCAGATACTCGACTGGCACGCCTTGTAACTCGGCGAGGTCGCGCACACTGGCCTCGCGAGAGTCACCACCATTGCCCACCAAAAATGCCAGGCAATGAATGCCGTATTCGACGCCTGCGCTGTAAAGAGACATTTTTATCTCCGACTTAAGTTGTCGTAAATATTATCAGCCTGAGGGAGGCTCGGCAATCTGTCTGCGTGGACTGATTTTGTTCTTTATGTGCTTGAAAGCAAGAAAAATGGCTTTTTGTGGTGGATTCTTATCATTCTGGTTGATCAGATTATTCGATCAAAACCATCGAATAATCTGACTTGTTGGTTTTATATCCGACCAATACAGTCGGCGCTATCGGAGTGGCGACGACGGGCCTCCGGCGAAATTCGTTTCACCTCTTTCAACGGCTTGGCTTTTTCTGGAGAAGCACAATGAAGCAGCAGATTCTGGTTATCGGCGTAGGTTTTGGCGGTATGTGGTCGGCATTGAGCGCGACACGTCTGGTCGATCTGCATGGACGTGATGATGTTGAAATCAGCGTTCTGGCTCCGCAAGCGGAGCTGCGTGTACGTCCGCGTTTCTACGAACCGAATGCTCATCAACTGGCGGCACCGCTGGGTGAACTGTTCGAAGCAGTCGGCGTTCACTTCATCAAAGGCGCCGCGGACACCATCGATGTCCCGGCAAAAACCGTTGGCTACACCGATACGGCCGGGCAGCAACAAGTCTTCCACTTCGACAAACTGGTACTGGCTTCGGGCAGCGGTCTGGCGCAATCGGCCACGCCGGGTGTGGCGCAACATGCGTTTGACGTTGATCAGATCGAAGCGGCGATTCGTCTGGAAACCCATTTGAAATCCCTCAGAGACCAACCGTCGAGCAAGGCGCGCAACACCGTGGTGGTCGCGGGCGGTGGATTCACCGGCATTGAAACCGCGACTGAAATGCCAGGGCGTCTACGCGAGATTCTCGGCGAGGAAGCCGATATCAACGTGATCATCGTTGATCGCGGGCAGAAGATCGGCGCCGCAATGGGTGAAGAAATCAGCCATTCCATCCTTGAGGCGAGTGAAGAGCTGGGCGTTGAATGGCGTCTGGGTGTCTCGGTGCAGTCGGTCGATGCCAATGGCGTGACGCTGTCGGACGGTCAACACATCGAGGCAAAAACCGTGGTCTGGACGACCGGCGTGCGCGCCAGTTCGTTGACCGAGCAGATCCCTGCCGAACGCGATAAACAAGGTCGCTTGCACGTTGATGCGAACCTGAAAGTCATCGGTCAGGACGATATTTTTGCCACCGGCGATGTCGCCTACGCCGCCACCGACGACCTCGGCAATTTCGCGCTGATGACCTGCCAGCACGCGATTTCATTGGGTCGTCATGCTGGCAACAACGTCGCTGCGCAGATTCTCGGTATCGACCCAACGCCGTATAGCCAGCCGAAATACGTGACCTGTCTGGATCTCGGCGCCTGGGGCGCGGTGTACACCGAGGGCTGGGATCGTCAGGTGAAACTGGTCAAACAGGAAGGCAAAACCCTGAAGACGCAGATCAACACCCAGTGGATTTATCCACCCGCGGCTGATCGCGTGAGTGCGCTGGCGGCGGCGGATCCGATGATTCCTGTGGTTGCGTAATTCTGAGCCTGTAAAAAATCCCGCTTACAAAAGCGGGATTTTTTTGCCCGCCGCAAAAGCGCGCAACGAGATGTGACAGTTGGGGGTGGGCGTATTTTCTGCGTCGACTAGGCTTTGGATCGCGGGGCTATGAATGGGCCTGCATGTCTTTCAAGGAGCCTCGGATCATGGATGATCTGGTCAAAGAAGTTATTCCGTTGTTGCAGTATCTGATTCCCGGATTCCTGTCAGCGTGGATTTTTTACTCGCTGACGGCGTTCAAGCGTCCGGATACGTTCGGGCAGATTGTGCAGGCGCTGATTTTTACTTTTGTGATTCAAGGGGCTGTGTTGGGGGTTGGATCTGTCTGTTTATGGGTTGGCGCGAAGGGATTTTCTGTAGGGCAATGGGATGCGAGGGCTGAGACGGTGTGGGCTTTTGTCGTGTCGATAACGCTGGGGTTGCTTTCCTGTTATCTGGCAACCAATGACCAATTGCACAGTTGGCTGCGCAGTAGAAACGTCACGAAACAAACTTCCTACCCCAGCGAATGGTTCAGCATTTTTGCCCAGCACCATCGCCTTGTCACCCTGCACCTGACCGATGAGAGGCGCGTTTTTGGCTGGCCGGTGGAGTGGCCGCCGGAATCCAATAGCGGCCAGTTTGTGATGCAAAACCCCTGTTGGCTGGACTCCGATGGAACAGAGGTGCCTTTTGGCGCCGAGTATTTGCTGATAGATTCCGGCAAGGTCAAGTGGGTCGAGTTCGGCCCGAAATTGGAGAGTTCGCTATGACAGCCAGAGCACCGCAACCAATGCCAGAGTGGGTGGCGCGTCGTTATACAAAGGATGGCAAACCGGTGGCGAATGCGCTGCCCAAGGCGCCGAGTGGCCCGCCGCCGCTGAAGGGTTGACCCCGCCAATTGCGTCATGCCGCGGATTATAGGTTGTGAGGGCCGGCCTCTTCGCGAGCAAGCCCGCTCCCACAATTTGGAATGCATCTCCCTGTGGGAGCGGGCTTGCTCGCGAAGGCTGCGTGACTGACAACACATCACCTCAAAGTGTCTCCACCAACCAATCCCGAAACGCCTTCAACGACGGCAACGTCTCATTACGCGGCGGATACACCAGGTAATAGCTGCGCCGACTGGTAATCGGCTCGCCCAACTGCAGCAATTCACCCTTCAACAGTTCCTCTTCCACCAGAATCCGCGGCACCAGCCCTACGCCAATATTCGCTCGCACCGCCTGAATCAAATGCGAGGTCATTTCAAAACTAGGGCCGATGCGCATGCTGCGGTGCGGCAGGCTGTGATGGCTGAACCATTCCGTCCACGCCTGCGCGTTGCTGCTGACATTGAGCAGCAGTTGCCCGGCGATGTGCGCTTCGGCGTCATCGCGCTCGGCCTTCGATAACTGCGCGCTCGCAATAACGACCAGTTCTTCGGTATGCAGAGGCAGGGCGGTCAGTCCCGGCCACTCTCCGCCACCCACACAAATCGCGGCGTCGATTTCGCTGGTATCAAAGTCGATCGCTTCGATGCGCGAATGCAAATGTACGGTCATGCCCGGATGCGCGGTGTAGAAATCCTTGAGGCGCGGCAACAGCCATTTCGAGCCAAACGTCGGCAACGTCGCCAGGCGCAAACTGTGAATGCCCGAACCGAACGCCATCGCCTGCAACGTCGCGCTGCGAATCTGTCCGAGTGCCTCCGAGAGTTCGCGCTGATACATGCGCCCGACATCGGTCAGCACCACTTTGCGGCCCTCACGGCTGAACAGGCGCATGCCGAGCATCTTCTCGAGAATCTGCACCTGACGACTGACCGCGCTCTGTGTCAGCGACAGCTCATGGGCGGCGCGGGTGTAGCTTTCATGGCGCGCTGCTGCCTCAAAGGCCAGCAATAACGACATGGAAGGGGTGAGCGTGCGCGGATTCATTCGTAAAAGTCATCAATAGCGGGTCGAATTTACGGTTGTCCCAGCGTCGGTCAGCAATGAACATGGGCACCATTAGATGGCGGAGCCTGACGCAATCATTCGTTGCGTACAACTGTTCACCGCCGCATAGCCTGATTTTGACCGAGATAACCTGACCGATGATTGCCCAGCTGTCCCCCGCCAAAGCCCTGACCACTGATTATCAGCAGTTCCTCAAAGCCCTGAAGGCCAGCGGCTTTCGTGGGGAAATCAGCGCCGATTACGCCAGTCGCGTGGTGTTGGCGACCGATAACTCGATCTATCAGCGTCTGCCGCAAGCGGCGGTATTTCCGATGGATGCCGAGGATGTGGCGCGAGTCGCACGACTGATTGCCGAACCGGCGTATCAGCAAGTGGTGATCACCCCGCGTGGCGGCGGCACCGGCACCAACGGCCAATCGCTGACCGACGGTATCGTTGTCGACCTGTCGCGGCACATGAACCGCATTCTTGAAATCAACGTTGAGCAGCGCTGGGTGCGCGTGCAGGCCGGTGTGGTCAAGGATCAACTCAACGCTGCGCTGAAATCCGCCGGGCTGTTTTTCGCTCCGGAATTGTCGACCTCCAACCGCGCCACCGTCGGCGGCATGATCAACACCGACGCCAGCGGCCAAGGCAGTTGCACCTACGGCAAGACCCGCGATCATGTGCTCGAACTCGACATGATCCTGCGTGGCGGCGAACGCTTGCACGGCCAGCCACTAGAAGAGAACGAACTTTCAGACCTGTGCGCCCGGGAAGATCGCGTCGGTGAAGTCTATCGCTGTGCGCGGCAGATCATTGATGAGCAGGGCGATCTGATCCGGGAACGCTTTCCCGATCTCAATCGCTGCCTGACCGGTTACGACCTCGCGCATCTGCGTGAGGCGGACAACCGTTTCAACCTCAACAGCGTGCTCTGCGGCGCCGAAGGTTCGCTGTGTTTTGTCGTTGAGGCGCGCCTCAATGTGCTGCCGATTCCCAAGCACACGATGCTGGTCAACATCCGCTACGCCGGGTTTATGGACGCGCTGCGCGATGCCCGTGCACTGATGGCGCTCAAGCCGTTGTCGATCGAAACGGTCGACTCGAAAGTTCTGCTGCTGGCGATGCAGGACATCGTCTGGCACGGCGTCGCTGAATACTTTCCTGAAAGCGCTGAGCGGCCGACGCTGGGGATCAACCTCGTCGAGTTCTGCGGCGACGATCCCGAAGACCTGCAGCAGCGGGTTGAAAGCTTTATCGAACACTTGACCAGCGACCAGACTGTGGTGCGCTTGGGCCACACGCTGGCGGTCGGTCAGGCCGCAGTCAATAAAGTTTACGGCATGCGCAAACGCGCGGTCGGCCTGCTCGGCAACGTTGCCGGGGAAGCGCGGCCGCAACCGTTTGTCGAGGACACCGCTGTGCCGCCGCAACACCTGGCCGAGTACATCGCCGAGTTGCGCGACCTGCTCGACAGCCATGGTTTGCAGTACGGCATGTTCGGCCACGTCGACGCCGGCGTACTGCACGTGCGGCCGATTCTCGACATGAAGGATCCGCAGCAGGCGGCGCTGGTACGCCCGGTGTCCGATGGCGTCGCGGCGTTGACCCAGCGTTACGGCGGTCTGCTGTGGGGCGAACACGGCAAAGGTCTGCGCTCGGAATACGCCCCGGCGTTTTTCGGCGAGTTGTACCCGGCGCTGCAAGCCCTGAAAGCGGCGTTCGATCCGTTCAACCAGTTCAACCCCGGCAAGATCGCCACCCCGGCCAACAGCGGCGCGGCGTTGCTGAAGATCGATGAAGTCACCCTGCGCGGTGAGCTCGATCGGCAGATCGACGAAAAGGTTTGGCAGAGCTACGGCGCGGCCATGCATTGCAACGGCAACGGCGCCTGCTACAACTTCGATCCCGATGACGCGATGTGCCCTTCGTGGAAAGCCACCCGCGAGCGTTCGCAGTCGCCCAAGGGCCGCGCTTCACTGGTGCGTGAGTGGCTGCGTTTGCAGGGCGAGGCCGGTGTCGATGTGCTCTCTGACGCGATTCGCAAACCGGCATTTTTCAGCACGCTGTGGCAGCGCTGGCGCAACACCCGTGCGCAATCCGAGGATTTCTCCCACGAGGTCTACGACGCCATGGCCGGTTGTCTGGCGTGCAAATCCTGCGCGGGACAGTGCCCGGTGAAGGTCAATGTGCCGGAGTTTCGCTCGCGGTTTCTCGAGCTGTATCACAGCCGTTATCTGCGCCCGGCGCGGGATTATCTGATTGCTTCGCTGGAGTACAGCATTCCGTACATGGCGCGGATTCCGGCGCTGTACAACGGTTTGATGGGCGCTGCGTGGGTGCGCGGCTTGCTGGAGCGTGTCGGTGGCATGGTTGATGTGCCGTTGCTCAGCCGTTTTGATTTCCATGCGGCGATGCGCCGTTGGCAGGTGTTGCCGGCGACGGTCGACAACCTGTCAGCGCTGACTCAGGCACAACGTGAACGCAGTGTGGTGTTGGTGCAGGACGCCTTTACGCGCTACTTCGAGGCGCCGTTGTTGGCGGATCTGGTCGAGTTGATTTCGCGTCTCGGTTATCAGGTTTATCTGGCTCCGTTCAATGCCAACGGCAAGCCGCTGCACGTGCAGGGTTTCTTGTCGGCGTTTAATCGCGCGGCATTGCGCAATGCCCGCCAGCTGGGTGAGTTGGCGCAAATCGGCGTGCCGCTGCTGGGACTTGATCCGGCGATGACTCTGGTCTATCGCCAGGAATACCTGAAAGTGCCGGGCATGCAGAACTGCCCGGAAGTGGCGCTGATGCAGGAATGGTTGCTCAAGGTCATGCCCGAGCAAAAGAAGCGTACCGAAGCGTTCCGTTTACTCGCGCATTGCACCGAGAAAACCAACGCCCCGGCCGCCACCCGCCAGTGGGAGCAAGTGTTTGAGCGGGCGGGATTGCAACTGGCGACGCAGGCCACCGGTTGCTGCGGGATGTCCGGCACCTACGGTCACGAAGCGCGCAACCGCGAAACGTCGGCGGTGATTTACGAGCAATCATGGGCGCGTCAGGTCGAGGCGCCGGTGGAGCAGGGCGAGGCGCTGGCCACCGGTTATTCGTGCCGCAGTCAGGTCAAGCGCCAGTCGGATCGGGCACTGCGCCATCCGTTGCAGGTGTTGCTGCAGGTTCTGCGCGGCTGAGGTCTGCGTCGTCCGGGGCGTTACGCCAGATCATGCGCGGGTCGAAACTCATCGCCGCGAGCATGGTGAAGACCACGACCAAGCCGAAAAACAGAATGCCCGGTCGTGGTTCGATGTCACCGAGCGCCTGAAACTTCACCAGCGCCGCGACCAATGCCACCACCAAAACGTCGAGCATCGACCAATAGCCGATCAGCTCGACGAAACGGTACAGCTTCGAACGCTCCTTGCGCGCCCAGTCGCTGTCGCGTTGCACGGTGACCAGCAGCAAAGTCAGGGCGACGAATTTGATCCCCGGCACGGCAATACTGGCGATGAAAATGATCAGCGCGATGTCCCAGGCGCCGGCCTCCCAGAACTCCAGCACGCCGCTCATGATCGTGCTGTCGGCGCCGTTGCCGAGCATGGTGGTGTTCATCACCGGCAGCAAATTGGCCGGGACATAGAACGCCAATGCGGCGAGCATGTACGCCCAGGTGCGCGCCATCGAATTGGTTTTGCGCCGATGCAATGGTGCGTCGCAACGCGGGCACTCGTGCGGCTCGTCGGTCATGTCACACGCCAGCCCGCAACTGTGGCACAGGCACAGATTGAGTTCGGTGGCGGTCGGTGGTCGCTTCATAGAATGTCCCAGAGATCGCGAATGTCGCGGCCGGCAATACGGATCATCATCAGGCTCAGCGCGGCCAGTGCGAACAGGCCGATGCCGGGCAACACGTCAAGCAATCCGGCGAGTTTGAACACCGCGACCATTGCGCCCAGCAGGCAGACTTCGAGCATGCTCCACGGGCGCAACGTTTCCAGCCAGCGCATGCAAACCTTGAAGCCCGGCGCGCGTTGCGAGCGCATCGCGTAACTGAGCACCCAGACCAGCAGCACCAGTTGAAACGCCGGGGCGATGATGATGGCAATCGCCGCGACCATCGCAATAAACGTGATGGGGCCTTGGCTCAGCGCGAGCACCGAATCCCACAGCGTCGCGCTGTTTTTCAGGCCTTGCAGGCTGATGCTCATGACCGGGTAGAAATTGGCGAACAGCCACAGCATTGCGGCGGTGAAGGTCAGCGCCAGACGCTGCTCAACGCTCAGACCATTGAAGCGCTGCAGCACACCGCCGCAGCGTACGCAGAGGGTTTTCTGGTGTTTGGCGAGCGCGACTTTTTCATACACACAGTCGCAATGCTCGCAGATGATCAGGGTTTCGGGGTTGACCATGGACAACGCTCGACAGCAGGCCGCAGGGGCAGGAAGACTCGGGCATTATAGACGCATGTGTAGGAGCTGCCGAAGGCTGCGATCTTTTGATCTGGCTTTTTAAAAGCAAGGTCAAAAGATCGCAGCCTTCGGCAGCTCCTACAGGGGAGGTGGCGGGGCTTGGGGATTATTTACGATCCAGCCACACGGTTTGCGCGTTGCAGAATTCGCGGACGCCGAAGTGCGAAAGCTCGCGGCCGAAACCGCTTTTCTTCACGCCGCCGAAGGTCACGCGCGGGTCGCTGGCGGAGTAGCCGTTGATGAACACGCCGCCGGTTTCCAGTTCGCTGGTCAGTTGCTGGGCCAGTTGCACGTTGGCGGTGTAGATCGTTGCGGTCAGGCCGAATTCGCTGTCGTTGGCCAATGCCACGGCATGCGCGCAATCGCGGGCGGTGATGATCGAGGCGACCGGGCCGAACAGTTCCTGTTTGAACGAGGTCATGCGGTCGGTGACATCGGCCAGCACGGTGGGCTCGTAGTAGTTGCCGGCACCTTCAGATTTGCCGCCGCCGAGCAGCAGCGTCGCGCCTTCTTCCAGGGTGTCGCGCACTTGCTGATCGAGTTCATCACGCAGGTCGAAGCGCGCCATCGGGCCGATGTAAGTGTCGGCAGCCAATGGATCGCCCACTTTCAGCTTGCGGGTGGCTTCGACGAATTTGCGGGTGAATTCTTCCACCACGCCTTCTTCGATGATCAGACGTTTGGCGGCGGCGCAGACCTGGCCGGAGTTCTGGTAGCGGCCAATAACGGCGGCTTGCACGGCTTCATCGATATCAGCATCGTTAAGCACGATAAACGGATCAGAACCGCCCAATTCCAGCACGCACTTCTTCAGCGCAGCACCGGCCTGAGCGCCGATCGCCATGCCGGCACGCACGCTACCGGTCAGGGTCACCGCAGCAATGCGCGGGTACGCAATAGCAGTGGAAACGCCTTCCGGAGTGACGTTGATCACTTCAAACACGCCGTCAGCGAAGCCCGCGCGAGTGAACGCATCACGCAGCAGATAAGCGCTGCCCATCACGTTCGGGGCGTGCTTGAGCACATAAGTGTTGCCGGCGATCAATGCTGGAACAGCGCCGCGCAGCACTTGCCAGATCGGGAAGTTCCAAGGCATCACCGCGAGAATCGGGCCGAGCGGACGGTATTCGATGCGCGCCTTGCCGCCTTCAACCTGAGTCGGTTCCGCGTCGAGCATCGCTGGGCCGTGTTCGGCGTACCACTCGCAGAGCTTGGCGCATTTCTCGATTTCGCCACGGGCCTGAGCGATCGGCTTGCCCATTTCCTGGGTGATCATGGTCGCCATGGCTTCAGCGGTGTCACGCAGCGCGCCGGCGAGGGCGGTCAGCAAACGCGAGCGATCCTGCAGCGGCTTGCGCTTCCACTTGCCGAAGCCATAAGCGGCGCGGGTCAGTGCGGCGTCGAGGGCGGCGGCGGACTCAAAGGCGTAGTGGCCGATCTGCTCGCCGTTGGCTGGATTGATCGAAATGGCGTGGGTCTGGCTGGAAATCTGGCTCATGGCTGTGTCCTGCATGTTCGTCGGATGAGCCTAGAGTAGGGTGGTGTTTGTTTTCTGGAAACTGAATAATAAAGATCGTTTCTTTCACGATTGGAGAATGACTGTGGATCTGGTGCAGCTGGAAATCTTCAAAGCCGTTGCCGAACACGGCAGCATCAGCGCCGCCGCCACGCAGATCCATCGCGTGCCGTCGAACCTGACCACGCGCATCAAGCAGCTTGAGCAGGATTTGGGCGTCGATCTGTTTATTCGCGAGAAAAGCCGTTTGCGACTGTCGCCGGCCGGATGGAGTTTTCTTGAATACGCGCGACGGATTCTCGACCTTGTGCAGGAGGCGCGGGCGACCGTGGCGGGCGAGGAGCCGCAAGGCGCATTTCCACTGGGATCGCTGGAAAGCACGGCGGCGGTGCGCATTCCCGAGTTGCTCGCGGCGTATAACCAATTACACCCGAAAGTCGATCTCGACCTGTCCACCGGGCCCTCGGGAACGATGATCGACGGCGTGCTCTCCGGCCGTCTTGCGGCGGCATTTGTCGACGGCCCGGTGCTGCACCCGACGCTGGAAGGCGTGCCGGCCTTCGAAGAGGAAATGGTCATCATCGCGCCGCTCAATCACGCGCCTGTCCAGCGGGCGGCGGATGTGAATGGCGAGAATATTTATGCCTTCCGCTCCAACTGCTCTTATCGTCATCACTTTGAAAAATGGTTCAGCACCGATGCCGCGGTGCCGGGCAAGATCTTCGAAATGGAGTCCTATCACGGCATGCTCGCCTGCGTCAGCGCCGGTGCCGGTCTGGCGCTGATGCCACGCAAGATGTTGCAAAGCATGCCTGGCAGCGCGACCGTCAGCGTCTGGCCGCTGGCAAAGGATTTTCGCTATCTGACCACGTGGCTGGTGTGGCGGCGGGGCACGGTGTCGCGCAGTTTGAGCATGTTTGTCCGTTTGCTCGAAGAACGCGGGGTGGTACGCGCAGAAGAGTAATTGACACTTTGTGTCATGGCTGTATCTTTATCGGCGTTTCGCAATATAAAAAACTATACAGCGCGGCCATGAGGACAGGGACATGACCACAGCATTAAGCGGTAAAGAAGCGGTCGGCGAACGTTTTGTGCTGGAAACGATGCGCCACGGCCAGCAATTGACCTGGAAAGCCGTCGACGCCATTGCCGAGGTGATCAAACCGGGCATGCTTGAATCCGAAGCGACGGCGCGAGGCAAGGAAATCCTCGTCGAATTGGGCATGGACCGGATCTGGCATCCGCTGCTGATTCGCTTCGGTGCCAACACGCTGAAGACCTTCAAACAGCGCTCCGACGGCGATCCGGTGCTCGGTGAGGACGACATTTTCTTCATCGACATGGGCGTGGTCTGGCAAGGCCACGAAGGCGATGCGGGTGCGACCTACACCACCGGTTCCGACTCGCAAATGATTGCCTGCGCGGCGGCTGCCAAGGAATTGTTCGACCGGGTCGAAGCGTTCTGGCGCAAGGGTGTTTCCGGCGTTGAGCTTTACCGCTATGCGACTGAACAGGCCGAAGCGATGGGTTGGGTACTGAACCTGAACATTAAAGGGCACCGGGTCAGCGATTTCCCGCATGCGATTCACCGTGGCGGCGATCTGGGCGATTTCGAGCAGGCGCCGAACGCCGGCGTTTGGATTCTGGAAATCCAGATCGCCCATCCGACGCGGCCGTTCGGCGCTTTTTACGAAGACTTGCTCATTTAGGAAAGCCTCATGACTACACCTAATGTTTTGCTTTTTTCCTACGGCACTTTGCAGGATCGCGCCGTGCAACTCTCCAACTTCGGCCGCGAGCTGCAAGGGCGCCCGGACAGTCTGCCGGGCTATAAGCAGGAAATGGTCGAGATCACCGATCCTGCGGTGCTCGCCACCAGCGGCAAGACCCACCATCCGATCGTGCAGGAAAGTAGCAATGCGGCCGATGAGATTGCCGGCACGGTTTTCCAGATCACCGCGCAGGAGCTGGCGGCAGCTGATGAATACGAAGTGGCGGACTACAAACGCGTCAGCGTGCTGCTAAAGTCTGGAGTCGATGCATGGGTTTACGTGCAGGCGTGACAACAGAGCGCAGCGCTGTAGTTGTTTTTATATAGCGCCAACTTCGATGATGCACGCCGTTTCCTAACTCCAAAGTCAAAAAACAGGACATCCATCATGAAAGTCAGCGCACGCAACGTATTCAAAGGCAAAGTCAGCAATGTTCAGGCTGGCGCCGTCAACGCCGAAGTGGTACTGACCCTGGCTGGCGGTGAGCAGTTGGTTGCCGTCGTGACCATGGAAAGCATCAAGAACCTTGGCATCGCCGTCGGCAAGGAAGCCGTTGCGCTGATCAAGGCGCCGTGGGTGATGCTGATGACTGAATCCAGCGACATTCGCCTGTCGGCGCGCAATTGCCTGGAAGGCAAAGTGCTGAGCGTGACGGATGGTGCGGTCAACGCTGAAGTGGTGATCGAGCTGGCTGGCGGTTCGAAGGTCTACTCGATCGTGACCCGTGATGCCGTTGCCGAACTGGGCCTGGCCAAAGGCGTCAGCGCGACGGCAGTGATCAAGGCTTCGCACATCATTCTGGGTGTTCCGGCCTGATAGTTTTTTCAGGCAAATAAAAAACCGCTGATTCCGGGATCAGCGGTTTTTGCGTTATGGCGTACCGTTTCTGCCATACAAACGATAGCCTTCGCGTTGATTCAGGCGGTCGTAATAGGCGCTGACGGCGGGCAAGTGCGGATGCTTGAGCGGTGTTTCGAACCAGCGGTTAACCGAGAGTCCGATCGGGATGTCCGCCAGTGAAAACTCGTTGCCGCTGACGTAAGCGCCGGTCAATTCCAGCTGTCGATCCAGAATCTCCATGTTCTTCGACCATTGCTCGATCCCGACCGCCAGTGCAGCGCCGTCCTGATATTCAGACGACTTGCGCACCAGCGACATCAGCGGATACGACCACGAGCGATTCAGTTCCGAAGCCTGCCAGTCAATCCACTGATCGACCCGCGCCCGGGCCATCGGCTCAGTTGGATATAGCTGCGAACCGCCGTAGCGCGAGACCAGATAACGAATGATCGTATTCGATTCCCACAATGTGAAATCGCCGTCCTGAATCACCGGCACCATGGCGCATGGATTCATCGCGAGAAACTCCGGTGTATTCGTTGGCTGAAACCCCGAGCCCCAGTCTTCACGCTCGAACGGGATGTGCAATTCAGCACACGTCCACAGCACTTTGCGCACGTTCATCGATGAGGCTTTACCGAGTATTCGCAGCATCGGATGTCCTTTTCCATCAGGTCGTTGAAGGTAAAGAAATACCACATCGAAACGAAGTAGGCCCGCACATGGCGGGCCTTCTTTTTTTCACAGGATCATGTCACAGACTACTCGCCAACTTCCCGCCCATCATCCGTCGACGATAGGACGTATCCCGATTCGCCAGCCAGAAGTACAGCGGCGACGTCACCAGCAAGCCCACCAGCCACGACAGATCCGCGCCGTTGATGTGTGCCGACACAGGGCCGACGTACAGCGGCGTGTTCATGAACGGGATCTGCACGGCGATGCCGATCGCGTAAGCCAGCAAGGCCTGCGGGTTGTAGCGGCCGTAGATGCCGCCATCGACCTGGAAGATCGACTGGATGTCGTATTTGCCTTTGTGGATCGCATAGAAGTCGATCAGGTTGATCGCGGTCCACGGCACCAGCACCACCAAAAGCACCAACACCATGTCGACGAAGTGGCCGATGAAGTCCTTGGAGGCGCCGACGGCGGCGAAGCAGCAGGCCAGCAACACGATGATCGAGATCACTGCGCGGCTCTTGGCGGTCGGGATCCAGCGGTAGGCGAAGGTCTGCACCAGAGTGATCAGCGACAGCACGGCGCCGTAGAGGTTGAGGGCGTTGTGGCTGATCACGCTGAGCAGGAACAGCACCAACATCAGCGGGCCGATGGAGCCGGTGGCCATTTTCACTGCGTCCATGGTGTCCATGCCAACCGGTGTGGCGAGCACGGCAACGGCACCGAAAATGAACGCCAGACTCGAACCTAGCGCCGAACCCAGGTACGTCGTCCAGAACGTCGACGAGACTTTGACGTCGGCCGGCAAGTAACGCGAATAATCGGACACGTACGGTGCGAACGCGATCTGCCACAACGCCGCCAACGACACGGTGGCCAGCCAGCCGGACAGGTTGAAGCTGCCACGGGTGAGGAAGTCATCGGTCTGAATATGGGTAAAGATGTAGCCGAAACCGACGACTATGCCGATCCCCAACACCCAGGTGCCGATGCGGTTGAGCACGTGGATAAAGCGGTAGCCGATGATGCCGATGATGCCCGAACCCACGGCGCCGATAACAATGCCGACGGGGACTGGAACGCTATCAACCACGCCATGCAACGACTTGCCGGCCAGGACGATGTTGGAGGCGAAGAAACCGATGTACATGACGCCGGCAATCAACACCACCAGCAGCGCGCCGAGCGAGCCGAACTGCGCGCGGCTCTGGATCATCTGCGGAATGCCCATCTGCGGGCCTTGCGCCGAGTGCAGCGCCATCAGCACGCCGCCGACCAGATGGCCGACGAGGATCGCGACGATGCCCCAGACCAGATTCAAGTGAAACAACTGCACGCCCAGCGCACCGGTGACGATGGGCAACGGCGCGATGTTGCCGCCGAACCAGAGCGTGAACAGATCCCTGACCTTTCCGTGGCGATCTTCGGGGGGCACGTATCCTATCGTGTGTTTTTCAATCAGCGGAGCGGAGGATGCTGCGGGGGTAGCCATGACGAACTCCAAGGCAAGGATGAGTACGTGGACGTACTTCGGCAAGCGCCGGCACGGGCGGCGCAATTCTTGTTGAAGCGATCATGGGTAAAGCGTCGGGATAGATAAATTAGTAAGTTTGTTGCTACAGACGTTAAAAAAAATATGCTCTGGGTGAGGCGGCGCTCCGGTATGTTCAGGCATCACTTTTATCTGGATAAACACAGTCCTGCGGTAAGGGGGATTTCTGTGGCGAGGGGATTTATCCCCGTTGGGCTGCGAAGCGGCCCCTGTTTTTAAAATCAGAAGAGGGGCCGCTGCGCAGCCCAACGGGGATAAATCCCCTCGCCACATATAAATCTTGTGGCACAGATAAATCCCTCTGGCGCAGATAAATTTTTTTGCCACAGATAGCCCCCTCACCAAAGGTGCCCCGTGTAGGAGCTGCCGAAGGCTGCGATCCTTTGATTTTCTGGAGATTCCCATGGCCGCCTACAACCTGCGCCAGCTCAAATACTTCGTCACCACCGCCGATTGCGGCAGCGTCGCCGAAGCCTCGCGCAAGCTCTACATCGCGCAGCCATCGGTCTCCACCGCGATCAAGCATCTGGAAGAAAGCTTCGGTGTGCAGCTGTTCATCCGCCATCACGCCCAGGGCGTCTCGCTGACGCCGAGCGGTTCGCGCTTCTATCGCAAGGCGCTGGAACTGTTGCGCGTTGCCCACGAGTTCGAACAAAACGCCCTGGCCGACAACGACGTGGTCTCCGGACAGATCGATATCGGCTGTTTCGAAACCGTCGCGCCGCTGTACCTGCCGCGCCTGATCGCCGGTTTCAAGGCGCGCTGGCCCGGCGTGGAAATCCGCATTCGCGACGGCGAACAACAGGAGCTGGTGCAAGCCCTCACCGCTGGCAGCATCGACGTGGCGATGATGTTCGAGCACGACCTCGACAGCACCATCGAAACCACGCCGCTGATGCCGCCTCAGCAGCCTTATGCGCTGCTCCCGGCCAACCATCGCTTCGCGCAACAGGCCAAGGTTTCTTTGCACGATCTGGTGCTGGAACCGATGATCCTGCTCGACGTAGTGCCGAGCCGCACCTACTTCGTGAGCATCTTCGAAGAGCGCGGCCTGACGCCGAACATCGTCTTCAGCTCACCGTCGATCGAGATGGTGCGCGGCATGGTTGGCAATGGTTTTGGCTTTTCGATTCTGGTGACGAAACCGTTCAGCGATTACACCTACGACGGCCAACAAGTCGTGTGCGTGCCGTTGGCGGAAACGGTGACCGGTTCGGGATTGTCGGCAGCGTGGTTGCGGCGCGTGCAACTGACCAAACCGGTGCAGTTGTTCGTCGACCATTGCCGTGAGGAATTGGCCCGACTGTACGCGTGAGTGCAGTCGAGCCGGGTTTCAATTGCGGATAAACGCCAGCACGCGCTGGAGCATGTCATCGCAAGCCTGCAACTGATCAAGGCTGACAAACTCATCGGGTTTGTGGCCCTGATCCATGCTGCCGGGGCCGCAGACTACGGTTGGAATCCCCACCGCATCAAACAGTCCGCCTTCAGTGCCAAACGCGACCGTGCCAAATTCCGTTGAGCCGCAGAACGCCGCAATCAATTCGGCAGCCTGGCTCTGCGCATCGGTGACCAGCCCCGGATAGGCCGACAACTCGCTGAAACGGATTTCACTTTGCTCGCTGACCGCACGCATACGCGGCAGCACTTCGCGCTCGGCATAGCTTTTCAGCGCCTCGGCAACCAAGGCCGGATCCTGCGAGGGCAGGGCACGGATTTCGAAATCGAAACGGCAATCGGCGGGCACGATGTTCAGCGCTTTACCACCGCTGATGACGCCGGTTTGCACTGTGCTGTAGGGCGGGTCAAAACGCTTGTCGTGATGCTCAGGCGCTTTCAATTGCTGGCCGAGGCGACCCAGTTCGCCGATCAATTCGGCGGCGTACTCGATGGCGTTAACCCCGAGTGGCGCGTAGGCCGAATGGCACGGATGGCCGTGCACATCGCAGCGCATTGCCAGTTTGCCTTTGTGGCCGAGCACCGGTTTCAGTTCGGTCGGTTCGCCGATGATGCACAGCAGCGGTTTGACTGGGCGCTGCTGTAGAACGCTGAGCAAAGAACGCACGCCGAGGCAGCCAACTTCTTCGTCATAGGACAGTGCGATGTGTACCGGGATGCGCAACGACGTCTGCACCAGCGCCGGCACCAAGGCGAGCACGCAGGCGATGTAGCCCTTCATGTCCGCCGTGCCACGGCCGAACACTTTGCCGTCGCGCTCCGTCAGTTCGAATGGAGGAAGCGTCCACGGCTGGCCGTCGACCGGCACCACATCGGTGTGTCCGGACAACACGATGCCCGGTTGATCCACCGGGCCGATCGTGGCGAACAGGTTGGCTTTGCTGCGCTCTTCGTTGTAGATCAGCGCGCAGGGCACGTCGAAACCTTCAAGGTAATCGCGGACGAATTCGATCAGTTGCAAGTTGGATTCACGGCTGGTGGTGTCGAACGCCACCAGCGCTCTGAGCAACTCGACGCTGTTCATCGATCATCACCGGCGACGCCGTAACCCGGGGCCTTGGCGGGATCGAGGGCGCGGTCGATGTAGTCTTGCAGCTGTGGTTGGTAGGCATCCCAGAGTTTCTGTAACTGACCGATCGGGTTTTTATCCGCCCAGTCGACGCGCAAGTTAACGATCGGCCAGGTCTGTTCACCGACCACTACAACCGCAGCCGAATGCACCGGGCCGGCTTCGCCACCGAGGGCTTGTGCGGCGTGCAGGGCTTTGAGCAGACGGTCGGCGAGTTGGCCTTCGCCGTCTTCGAAAGCGCTGACCATCGCTTCGATGACTGAGCGCCCGGCGAGCATGTTGCCGGCAGCGACGCACTGTTCGCCGGAGACCGCGTTGTGCACGCCGAGGGTCTGCGAACCGCTGAAGTGTGCGGTCTGGCCGAGGTGGTTGATCGCGGTGATCTGGCGGTACTGGCTGTAGCCGTTGCGCGTGAGGACTTTGTCCAGTGCTTCGTCCGGCGCCAGGCCTTGCTCCATCAGCGCGAGCACTTCCGGGCCGAGCGAGGGCAGGGTGATGTTCTGGCTCGACACCGCGCCAACGCCCGGCAGCAACCATGGGCAGCGCGCGCCGACGGCGATGCTGGAGGAACTGATGGCGACACCGAACTGGCCGGTTTCGGCGCAGCGGGCTGCGATTGAAAAGGTCATCTAATGAACTCCTTGTGTGTTTGGGCTGGCCTCATCGCGAGCAGGCTCACTCCTACAGGTGAACGCATTCCAAATGTAGGAGTGAGCCTGCTCGCGATCGCCATAACGCGGTGAACCTGCTTACTCAGGAATCACCGCAATCACATCAATCTCCATCAACCACTGCGGCTGCCCCAGTGCCGACACCACCAGACCGGTCGAAATCGGGAACACGCCTTTGAGCCACTTGCCCACCTCGCCATACACCGCTTCGCGATAACGCGGGTCGATCAGGTAAGTGGTGGTTTTCACAATGTGGCTCATGTCGCTGCCGGCTTCTTCCAGCAACTGCTTTACGTTGCGCATCGCTTGTTCCGCCTGCGCACGCGGGTCGCCCAGACCGACCAGATTGCCATCGAAATCAGTGCCGACCTGACCACGGACATACACCGTGTTACCGGCACGCACGGCCTGGCACAGGTCGTTGTCCAGCGACTGGTTCGGGTAGGTGTCCTTGGTGTTGAACATACGGATGCGGGTGTGGGTTGGCGTGCTCATTTACAGCTCCAGAATCAGGGTTGCCCGGCGCAAACGGCGCCGGATCGAAAGAGGCAAATCAGGCGTCGACGGTGTCGGCGATTTTGTTGTGCGCAGGCGAGTGCAGTTCGGCTTCACGCTGCTCGGCATCGCGGTAGTCCAGATATTTGCGCTGGGTCGCGATGTGATCGGCGACGTGCTTAGCGTCGTGCCAAACGCCCCAGATGAACGACGAACCGCGACGCGACTGCCACGGCAGACCGAGGAAATACACACCCGGCTCGCACGACACACCGCGCTGATGCACAGGCTTGCCTTTGTCATCGAACGCCGCGACTTGCAGCCAGGAATAATCCACGGCGAAGCCTGTGGCCCAGATGATCGAGGTGATGCCAGCCTTGGCCAGATCCAGATCGGCCAGCGGATTTTTCACGCAGTCAGGCTCCGGATACGTTTCGCGCGCTTCCGGTTCTTCCGGCAGGTCGAGGCCGTTACGCTCGATGTAAGCGTCGGCAGCGTCCAGCAGCGCCAGATAGTTTTCGTCGCCGCGATTGAGGTTGCCGACCAGATCCTGCTTGAAAGTGACCACGCCGTTATTGAACGACTCGGTCACACCGACCAGGGTCATACCGCGATGGGCCAGGCCACGGAAATCGATGGTGCGACCACCGTGGGCGCCGCTGACAGCGATGGTCACGTGCTCGCGGCCAGGTTTCATCGCCGCTTGATCCCACTCGCCCAACACGCCCAGCCACCAGCAGAAATCACGGTTGCGGTAAGCGCGAGGCGGGCGGTCGTGGGCGCCGACGGACAGGAACACCTGCTTGCCGGAGCGCTGCAACTCATCAGCAATCTGTACGCCGGAAGAACCGGCACCGACCACCAGCACTGCGCCTTCCCGCAGTTGCTGCGGGTTGCGATAGTCAGCGGAGTGGATCTGCAGCAGACGTTCGTCTTGCGGGGCAATCGCCGGGATTACCGGTTTCTGAAACGGGCCGGTAGCCGCGACCACACGGCTGGCTTCGATCACGCCTTCGGAGGTTTCGACGGTGAAACCCGGACGACCGACATTGCGCACCACGCTTTTGACTTCAACGCCGGTGCGGATCGGCGCATTGAATTTCTTCGCATAGGCTTCGAAGTAATCGGCCACGCGTTCTTTCGGGGCGAAACCATCAGGGTCGACGTCATCGAATTCCAGACCCGGGAAGCGGTCGTGCCACGCCGGGCCATTGGCGACCAGCGAATCCCAACGCCCAGTGCGCCAGCGCTCGGCGATGCGGTTGCGCTCCAGCACCAGGTGCGGCACACCGAGTTTGCTCAGGTGCTCGCTCATGGCGACGCCTGCCTGGCCGGCACCCACGATCAGCGTGTCTGTTTTTATTATTTCAGTGGTCATCTCTACATCCTTCCTAGCAAGGCAGTTGGATTCGGGCGCTGTTGGCTTGTCCGTTTGGCTTGAGGTCAGACTAGGGAGAGGGGGGATATCGGTAAAATATTATTAAGCTGGGATGTGAAGATAAAATTCTGATGCAGGGGGGTGAAGACCTTTGAATACGGGGGTTCTAGCAGTGGACGAACCTGCAACTACACACAAAAATCTTCAACCAGAGTGCAATCCTTGTGGTGAGGGGATTTATCCCCGTTGGGTCGCGAAGCGGCCCTTCTTTTGATTTCAAAAAAGGGACTGCTGCGCAGTCCAACGGGGCGGTGCGACGTTTCGCTGAATCCCCTCACCACAGTGGTAATGGGAATCTTAGAGGGGTTATCGGTTGAGGAACGCCAGCAGGTCTTCATTCAGTGCTTGCGCATGGGTCACCGCAAAACCATGCGGTGCACCGGCATACACCTTCAACTCAGCACCCTTGATCTGCGCAGCAGCCTGCTTGCCGGTAGTCTCAAACGGCACAATCTGATCGCCGTCGCCATGAATCACCAGCGTCGGCACATCGATCTTGGCCATGTCCGGACGGAAGTCGGTTTCCGAGAACGCCGTCACGCAATCCACGGTGCCCTTGAGCGAAGCCAGCAGCGCGACGTTCAGGGTTTGTGTGAGTACGCCGTCAGAGACTTTCTGGCCCTGATTGGTGCCATAGAACGGCGCAGCAAAATCGGCGATAAACTGCGCACGATCCTTCAGCAGGCCGGCCTTGATGCCGTCGAATACCGACGTGTCGACGCCTTCTGGGAAGTCAGGTTTTTTGCCGAACAACGGCGTCACCGCACCCAGCAACACAAGGCCAGCAACGCGCTCGCTGCCATGACGGGCGATGTAGCGGCTGACGTCGCCACCGCCCATGGAGAAGCCCACCAGGGTGACGTCACGCAGATCCAGATGATTGATCAATTGCGCGATGTCGTCGGCGAAAGTGTCGTAGTCGTAACCTGTCCACGGCTGATCGGATCGGCCGAAACCCCGGCGATCGAACGCGATGGTGCGATAGCCGCGGCTACTCAGGTATTCCATCTGGTATTCCCACATGTCGGCATCCAGCGGCCAGCCGTGGCTGAACAGCACGGGTTTGCCGCTGCCCCAGTCCTTGAAATAGATCTCGGTGCCGTCTTGCGTGGTGAATGTGCTCATGCAAACTCCTTGCGTCAGCGATGGTTTGGAAAGCCGAAATGGCAGCCTTCACTATCGGCGCAAAGCGTTGCTGCTACTTGTATGCAGGTGCTGGGTTATATCGGTTCTAATCCATAGCAGAGTTGGTTGATGCAACCTTTGATCCGTCAGTGGAGTACCTTTTGTGATGCGCTGGACGGGATGCGGCGATTCAGTGATTTTCAGAAGAACCTGGACACCGCCAAGAACCTGCTCAGCGCCCGGCTCAAGGGCCTGGTCGAGCAGGGCATCCTGCAAACAGTGCCCGCAGCGGATGGCGGTGCGCAAAGGAATACGTGCTGACTGAACGTGGCAAAGCGTTGTAGACGGTGATCGTTGCGTTGTCGCAATGAGGCGGGGAATGCATGTATGCGCCGGGCTCGGTGATGGTTGATGTAAAAAATCGTCAGCCGATTCGCAAGCTGGAGCTGATGGCAACCGATGGTCGCGTGTTCGCACCGGAGGCTGTAGCGACCCGCTTGGCGGTCGAGCACTAGCTCGGGGGCTACAATGGCGCCGTGATTGTTTCACTTGGAACGTCGCTAAAATTGATACTTGTGCTGACAGCATAGTTAGCTGGCCGGAGAGAAAGTGATGTCACTGAATAAAGATTGGCAGCCTGGTTTCGGAGAAATAATCACTTGGTTCGCCATGGATAAAAATGGACTTATAGCAGTGATGGTAAACAACTGTTTTGGTCGCCTCCCTCCTGTGTTGCTGGATGTTCCAGGCTTGGAAGCGAAACTCGATGGTATCAATGAGTTTTTATGGGAGGAGTCGTTAGATTTTACTGATTATCCAGAGAATAAGGCAGGTCGAACTTTGTTAGATGTGTATTCATTTCGCAGATACCGTAATACTCATTCGCGCAAAGATGTGGAGTTGATAGTTTCAGAAAGAGCAGGTTTTGATCAAAAACTCTCAGAGTATTCAATTCCGTCAATCAAAGGATTTTACGTTTATCATGCATTGGAAAGCTCTTCTCCTGGCGAAGATTATCCGGTCGGATATGAAGGAAAAGCATCAAATGGGGACTATTTTCGGTTTTTAGTTCCAACTGTACCTGCGGGGATTGAAGACTTTCCCGAGAGTTTAAGGTCGCTGGTTGTAGTCTCGGACACATTGGATTTTACCTTTGGACAGATTGTTGTGAACAATTCCATTGGATTGGTTTTTAACAGACTTTTTTGTTGACCTGTTTGCGGGAATAACCTAGAGGGGTAAGGGTGGGTAGTTTATGCGCGGCTCAATCGACTTCGAGTAAAAAACGCCCCGAATCAATCGGGGCGTTTTCATTGGCCAGGCCTGATCAGCAGATCACTCAGCGAAACGCCGGCACCACGTGCTTGATAAACAGCTCCAGCGATTTCTTTTTCTCGGCATGCGGCAAGCTGTTGTCACACCAGAAGCTGAACTCATCGACGCCCAGTTCCTGGTAGTACTTGATGCGCGGAATGATCTCTTCCGGCGTGCCGATCATTGCGGTTTTGTGCAGGCTTTCCAGTTCGAACTCAGGACGCCCGGCAAACTTCTCTTCCGGGCTTGGGTCGAGGAAGCCGTTGACCGGGGTTTGCTTGTTGCCGAACCACGCGTCGAAGGTGCGGTAGAAGCGCGAGATCGCTTTGGCGCCGACTTTCCAGCCGTCCGGATCGTCGGCGGTGTGTACGTGGGTGTGACGCAGCACCATCAATTGTGGGCGCGGTACGTCGGGGTTGTTGTCCAGTGCGGTCTGGAATTTGTTCTTCAGGTCGAGAACTTCTTCGTCGCCTTTCATCAATGGCGTGACCATCACGTTGCAGCCGTTGGCCACCGCGAAGTTGTGCGAATCCGGGTCGCGGGCGGCGATCCACATCGGCGGGTTCGGCTGCTGAATCGGCTTCGGCACGCTGGTCGAAGTGGGGAATTTCCAGATGTCGCCGTCATGGGCGTAATCGCCTTTCCACAGGGCGCGCACCACCGGAACCATTTCACGCAAGGCCTGACCGCCGGAAGAGGCAGGCATGCCGCCGGCCATGCGATCGAATTCAACCTGATAGGCGCCACGGGCCAAGCCGACTTCCATGCGACCGTTGCTGATCACGTCGAGCAACGCGCATTCACCGGCCACTCGCAGCGGGTGCCAGAACGGCGCAATGATGGTGCCGGCGCCGAGGTGGATGGTCGTGGTTTTCGCCGCGAGGTAGGCCAGCAGCGGCATCGGGCTTGGCGAGATGGTGTATTCCATCGCGTGGTGTTCGCCGATCCACACGGTGCTGAAACCGCCGGCCTCGGCCATCAGGGTGAGTTCGGTCAGGTCGTCGAACAGTTGGCGGTGGCTGACGCTTTCGTCCCAGCGCTCCATGTGTACGAACAGGGAAAATTTCATCACGCTTCCTCGGATCTTTTGTTGTTGAGGCAAAAACTTGTAAGCCTTCGCCTGCTTACGCTGAACTCTGTAGGAGCTGCCGAAGGCTGCGATCTTTTGATCTGGTCTTTAAAGCAAAATCAAAAGATCGCAGCCTGCGGCAGCTCCTGCATTGATCTATTCAGGCCAGGACGGGCAGGGCGCCCATTTTGCCGTGGCAGTACACCAGCGGGCCGCTGTGCTGCTCGGGGACGATCAGGTTCTTCACGGCGCCGACCATGATGGCGTGGTCGCCGCCTTCGTATTCGCGCCACAGTTCACACTCGATGATAGCCGTGGCATTGGCCAGAATCGGGTTACCCAGTTCGCTCAACGTCCACTCGATGCCTTGCGCCTTGTCCTTGCCTTTGCGGGCGAAAGCGTAAGCCTCGCTTTGCTGGCCGCCGGACAGAACATGAATCGCGAAGCGTTTGTTCTTGATCAGCACAGGGTAGGAGTCGGAGCTGTAGTTGGGGCAGAACAGCACCAGCGCAGGATCCATCGACAGCGAGCTGAAGGCGCTGGCGGTCAGGCCGACGATCTGCCCGTCATCATCCAGCGTGGTGATGACAGTGACGCCGGACGGAAACGAGCCCATGACTTGTTTGTAGATGGCTGCATCGATCATTGGACGATCCTCGGGTGTTGTGACGCGATTTTTATGTATTTGTTGGTCTGATGGTATACCAGTAATTTTACTTTGCAAGGGCTTTTAAGCTGAACCGATTAACGTGGTGCTTTCGTCGGAAACTCAACGTTTATTGGGCTTGTGGCTGGCCTGTGAGCCACGGTTTCAGGGAGGATGACGTATCAGTTAGCGCTGTGAACTACGGATCAGTCTTGTGAAATGCTTGGAATACCATAATATGGTCTGCATCTGAGGGGCGGCCAGAGAGTCCCCCGGTTTGGCTTCATACAAAGATAAGAACAGACAAACTCGAGTTCATTCCTATGCCCCAGATGTCCAGGCAAGATCCGTTGATCGAGAATCATACGGTCGACTACGTCCCACTCGCGGAACGCCACGGCAAGGCCCGTGACCTATTCACTCTTTGGTTCAGCACCAACATTGCGCCACTGCCCATCGTCACCGGCGCCATGGTGGTTCAGGTGTTCCATCTCGATTTGCTCTGGGGCCTGCTGGCGATTGCGCTGGGGCACATGATTGGCGGCGTGGTAATTGCGCTGGCCTCGGCGCAAGGCCCGCGCATGGGCATTCCGCAGATGGTGCAGAGTCGCGGTCAGTTCGGGCGTTATGGCGCGCTGTTGATCGTGTTTTTTGCGGCGATCATTTACATCGGCTTCTTCATTTCCAACATCGTCCTGGCGGGTAAATCCATCGTCGGCCTTGCGCCGTCGGTGCCGGTTCCGCTGAGCATTTTGATTGGTGCGCTGGCGGCCACGGCCATTGGCGTGATCGGCTACAACTTCATTCACACGCTGAACCGCATCGGCACCTGGGTGATGGGCAGCGCGCTGCTCGCCGGGTTTATCTATATCTTCGCCCATGACTTGCCGGCGGATTTCCTCACGCGCGGCAGCTTCAACCTGTCCGGTTGGCTGGCGACGGTGTCGTTGGGGATCATCTGGCAGATCAGCTTCTCGCCGTACGTGTCCGACTATTCGCGTTATTTGCCGGCGGATATCGGCATCGCCAAGCCATTTTGGGCGACGTATCTGGGCGCGACGCTGGGCACAATTCTGTCGTTCAGCTTCGGCGCAGCGGCGGTGTTGGCGACTCCGGAAGGCACCGAGGCGATGGCGGCGGTCAAGCAGTCGACGGGCTGGCTGGGGCCGATTTTGATGGTGCTGTTTTTGCTCAATATCATCAGCCATAACGCCCTGAATCTGTATGGCGCGGTGCTGTCGATCATCACCTCGATTCAGACCTTCGCCAGCCAATGGACGCCGAGCATCAAGGTGCGCGTGGTGCTATCGAGTGTCGTGTTGGCGGGTTGCTGCGTGGTGGCGCTGGGGGCTTCGGCGGATTTCATCTCCGAGTTTATCGGGCTGATTCTGGCGCTGTTGCTGGTGCTGGTGCCGTGGGCGTCGATCAACCTGATCGACTTCTACCTGATCAAACGCGGCAACTACGACATCACCTCGATCTTCCGCGCTGACGGCGGGATTTACGGACGCTTCAATCTGCACGCGATCGTTGCGTACTTCATCGGCATTATTGTGCAACTGCCGTTCGCCAATACTTCGCTGTATGTCGGGCCGTACGCCAATCTGGTGGAGGGTGCGGATCTGTCGTGGCTGGTCGGGCTGGTGGTCACTGTGCCGCTGTATTACTGCCTGGCGACACGTGGCCAGGCGCAGCAGAGCAGGGTGGCAAAACTGAGCTATCGCCCCTAACCGATTTCTCTGGTGATGTCCCCTCACCACAATTGACTTGCGGGATGCTCACGCATCCCGGCGGTCATTCATATTGGCCACATCGATCCCCTTTTGGCCCATCCCCCACTGTGATCCGTCTACGCTGTCAGCAAGAATCAAAACCACAACGAAACGCTAGACCTTTTTTACCCTCGGCTACCTTTAAAGCCGCTGCCGTGTACAGAACATAAAAACCATCGAACTCACGCCGCATTTTGGGGAAACAACCATGGTCACGATGAAACGCATTCTGGGTGCCGCCGTGTGTGGGCTGACGCTGCTGGCCAGCGCCGTCCAGGCCGAGCAGCGCGAACTGCGGGTGTACAACTGGGCGGATTACATTCTGCCGTCCGTGCCCAAGGATTTCGCTGCAAAAAGCGGCATCAAAGTGATCTGGGACACCTTCGACACCAACGAATCCCTGGAAGCCAAACTGCTCACCGGCAACTCCGGCTACGACCTCGTCGTGCCGTCGAACCAGTTCCTCGAGACGCAGATCAAGGCCGGCGTGTTCCAGAAACTCGACAAGTCGAAATTGCCAAACTGGAGCCACCAGGATCCGGAGCTGTTGAAACTGCTGGGCAAGAACGACCCCGGCAACCAGTACGGCGTGCCTTACATGGTCGGTACCGTGCTGATCGGCTTCAACCCGGCCAAGGTCAAAGCTGCACTGGGCGATAACGCGCCGGTCGACAGTTGGGATCTGGTGTTCAAGCCGGAAAACATGGAAAAACTCAAATCCTGCGGCGTAGCGATGCTCGATTCGCCGACAGAAATTCTGCCGCTGGCCCTGCACTATTTGGGGCTCGACCCGAACAGCCAAAACCCCGCCGACTATGAAAAAGCCAAAGAGCTGATGCTCAAGGTTCGTCCGTACGTCACCTACTTCAACTCGGCCAAGTACATGACTGACATCGCCAATGGCGACATCTGCGTGGCCATCGGTTATTCGGGTAGCTTCTACCAGTTTGGCAACCGCGCCAAAGAGGCAAAAAACGGTGTCGTGGTCGACTGGCGCTTGCCGAAGGAAGGCGCGCCGATCTGGTTCGACACTTTCGCGATTCCGAAGAGCGCGAAGAACGTCGAAGAGGCCCACGAATTCCTCAACAACTTGCTCGATCCGAAAGTGATCGCGCCGATCAGTGACTTCCTCGGGTACCCAAATGCGAACAAGGATTCGATCCCGCTGATCAACAAAGAGATCACCGACAACCCGAACCTGACACCGACCCCGGAGGCACTGAAAAACCTCTACGTCGTCCAGCCATTGCCGCAGAAACTCGAACGCGTGCGCACCCGCGTCTGCAACCAGCATCAAGTCCGATAAATAACAGTCGACGCCGACCCAATGTGGGAGCGGGCTTGCTCGCGAAGGCGGTGTATCAGGCAGCTTATTTGCCGACGGATACTCCGCTTTCGCGAGCAAGCCCGCTCCCACAGTTTTTTGTGGTGTGTCATTCGGTGCTGCGTTCGGCATCTCGGGTGATGACCAGACTCAGCAACACCGAACCAAAAATCACCCCGCCCACCACCAGCAGCGACCACTCCACCGGCATGTGAAACCATGGCATCAGCACCATTTTTCCGCCGATAAACACCAGCACAATCGCCAGCCCGTACTTGAGCAAATGAAAGCGGTCAGCCATGTCCGCCAGCAGGAAGTACAGCGCGCGCAAGCCCATGATCGCGAAGATGTTCGAGGTGAACACAATGAACGGGTCAGTCGTTACGGCGAAGATCGCCGGGATGCTGTCGACCGCGAACATCAAATCACTGGCCTCGATCAATACCAGCACCAGAAACATCGGCGTCGCCCAGCGCACACCGTTTTGCAGAACAAAAAACCGTTCGCCATGAAAGCCACTGGTGATGCGCATATGCCCGCGCACCCAGCGCAGCAGCGGATTCTTGTCGAGATCCGGTTGCTGGTCAGCAAATACCAGCATCTTGATCCCGGTGATGATCAGGAACACGCCGAACGCGTACAGCAGCCATTCGAACTGCGACACCAGCCACACGCCGGCGAAAATCATCACCGCGCGCATCACAATCGCCCCGAGCACGCCGTACAGCAGCACGCGGCGTTGCAACTCCGGCGGCACCGCGAAGTAGGTGAAAATCATCACGAAGATGAACATGTTGTCGATCGACAGCGATTGCTCGATCAGATAACCGGTGAGAAATTCCAGGGTCTTCTGCCGGGCGATATCAGCGCCGAATTCGCCGTGCAAATACCACCACAACAGCGCGGCGAAACTCAGAGCCAGCAAGCACCAGGCAATCACCCATGACAAGGCTTCGCGCACTGAGACGCGGTGCGCCTTGCGCCCGCCGAACACAAAGAGATCCAATGCGAGCATCGCCAGCACGAAGACGACGAAGGCGCCCCACATCCACGGTTCGCCGATATTGATATTGGTTGAAGGCATGTCACGCTCCCTGTCTTTTATTCGATTAGCGTCAGACGTGGCCATGCTAGCGACGAGTTTGCGCGAAAGAAAAATCGTTTATTTCTGCGGTAGAGTTCGATAAAAACGAAGTGTCGGGCCAACAAGGCAGTCCGACTCATCCTCGAATTTCGGGTCGCACCTTTGGTGTAACCCCTACAGGGCGGCACTTTCAGCCATGCAAACCGACATCCTCGAACCGCAAGCCGTATGCAGCCCGATCACCCGTAGCGCGATTTTTATCGTCGCGACACTCAATGAAGGCGCCGACGCCGCCGCAACCGTGAAAGGCTGGTGCGGCGACGTCGCCGGGCTGGTGCGCTCGGTCGGCAAGCGCGTGCCGTCAGGCAATCTGACCTGCATCTGCGGCTTTTCCTCGAACGCCTGGGATCGTTTATTTGGCAGCCCGCGACCGGCGTCCCTGCACGCGTTCCGCGAATTTGGCGGGGAAGGGCGACACGCACCGTCGACGCCGGGCGATCTGCTGTTGCACATTCGCGCCGATCAGATGGATCTGTGTTTTGAACTGGCGACACAAATCATGGCCGTGCTGGGCGATGCCGTCACCGTGGTCGACGAGGTGCAGGGTTTCCGTTATTTCGACATGCGCAGCATCATCGGTTTTGTCGACGGCACGGAAAACCCGGTCGGGCGCAAAGCGGTGAATTTCACCATCGTCGGTGATGAAGATCCGGGCTTCAGTGGCGGCAGCTACGTGCTGGTGCAGAAATACCTGCACAACATGACTGCCTGGAATTCGCTGAGCGTTGAGGCGCAGGAGCGAGTGATCGGCCGCAAGAAACTCTCCGACATCGAACTGGACGACTCGGTCAAACCTTCCAATTCACACAGTGCACTGACGACGATCACCACCGCCGAGGGCGAGGAGGTGAAGATCCTGCGCGACAACATGCCGTTTGGCCGACCGGGAGCGGGGGAGTTTGGTACGTTCTTTATTGGCTATGCGCGTTCGCCTGAGCCGATGGAGCAGATGCTGGAGAACATGTTTGTCGGCAAGCCAGTCGGCAACTATGACAAATTGCTGGATTTCAGCACTGCAGTCACAGGGAGCCTGTATTTCGTGCCGTCGGCTGATTTGCTGGAAGAGTTGGCGGATCGCTGATCAACGAAAGAACTCCCCCGGCGTTTCGCCAAACTGCTGCCGAAACGCCGCAATAAACGCTGACGTCGAATCGTAACCACAGGCCAGCGCCACATCGGTGACGCGTTCACCTTTCTCCAGCGGCGTCAGTGCCCCGAGCAGGCGCAGGCGTTGGCGCCAGGCGCGGAAGGTCAGGCCGGTGTCGCGCAGGAACAGGCGGGTGAGGGTCTTTTCGGTGATGCCAAATTTTTCGCTCCAGTGACTCAGGGTGGTCTGCTGCTCGGGGTGTTGCTCCAGGCTTTGGTAGATCTGTTTTAAACGCGCGTCCTGCGGCAGCGGCAGCATCAAATCGATCTGCGGGGCGTCTGCCAGTTGATCTAGGATCACTTGGGCCATGCGCCCGTGCGGGCCGCTCTGGTCGTATTCCACCGGCACCTGACTGAACGCGCGGATCAGTTCGCGAAGCAAATCACTGACGCCGAGCACATGACAATGCTCAACCGCCCAGCCCGCCACGCTGCAATCGATGTAGAGGCTGCGCATTTCGGTGTGCGGCGAACTGAATACCCGATGCGGCACACCGGCCGGAATCCACACCGCGCGCTCCGGTGGCGCGACAAAGCGGCCGGCGCTGGTCTGCACTTCGAGCACACCTTGAATCGCGTACGACAACTGCACCCACGGGTGACTATGGCGCCGGGTCAATGCGCGATTGGGCAGTGATTCCGTGCGCCCATACAGCGGACGCGGCAGGCTGGGCAGCCCGGGAATGCTGCGGCGAATGCTTTTGTCATGTCCTTTAGGCGGCATCTCACGGCTCTTCGGCGTTAGTCGGTAATTTGCAGTCACGTTAGAGTCGTCGGCACGCACTGGCAACCCCCGGATAAAAACACCATGACTCGCCCAAGATTTTTGCCCGATAACTTCACCCTGACGCTGATCGGCGTTGTGCTGCTCGCCAGTTTTCTGCCGGCCAGCGGCCAGGTCGCGGTCGGTTTTGGCTGGCTGACCAACATCGCCATTGCGCTGCTGTTTTTCCTGCATGGCGCCAAGCTCTCTCGCGAATCAATCATCGCCGGCGCCGGTCATTGGCGTTTGCATCTGTTGGTGTTCGGCCTGACCTTCGTGTTGTTCCCGCTGTTGGGCCTGGCGCTGAAACCGCTGCTCTCACCGCTGATCGGCGACAAGCTGTACATGGGCATGTTGTACCTCTGCGCCTTGCCGGCCACGGTGCAGTCGGCGATTGCCTTCACCTCGCTGGCGCGGGGCAATATTCCGGCGGCGATTTGCAGCGCGGCGGCCTCGAGCCTGTTCGGGATCTTCCTCACGCCGTTGCTGGTGACGCTGTTGCTCAACGTCCACGGTGACGGCGGTTCGACGCTGGATGCGATCCTCAAGATCAGCGTGCAATTGCTCCTGCCGTTTATTGCCGGACAGATTGCCCGCCGCTGGATCGGCGCGTGGGTCGGCCGCAACAAGAGCTGGTTGAAATTCGTTGATCAGGGCTCGATTCTGCTGGTGGTGTACGGCGCGTTCAGCGAGGCGGTCAATGAAGGTATCTGGCATCAGATTCCGTTGATTGAGTTGCTGGGACTGGTGGTGGTTTGCTGCATTTTGCTGGCGCTGGTGCTGGTGGCTTCGACGCTGTTGGGCAAGGCGTTTGGCTTCAATCAGGATGGACCGCATCACCATCCTGTTCTGCGGCTCGAAAAAGAGCCTGGCCACCGGGGTGCCAATGGCGCAAGTGTTGTTTGCCGGCAGCACGATTGGCGTGTTGATTCTGCCGCTGATGCTGTTCCATCAGATTCAGTTAATGGTCTGTGCGGTGTTGGCGCAGCGTTATGCGAAACGACCGGAGTCGGTGCCGGAGTTGATGGCGCAAGTGGATCCGTGAGCTGACACCTCACGCCCGAACGCACGAATCCTTGTAGGCGCCGAGCCTGCTCGCGAAAGCGGTGTGTCTGCCACGATGGTTTTGAATGTGATGACGCCTTCGCGAGCACGGCCGCTCCCACAGGTTTCTGGGGTGCATCCAAAATCCCTGGTCCCGACCCAAAACACTGTGGAGCTGGCTTGCCAGCGATGGCGGCCTGACAGCCGACCAGTGTTCTTTTGGAGTACCACGTTCCAACTGTGGGAGCGGGCTTGCTCGCGAAGGCGTCGGCTCAGGCAATGATGTTCTGACTGACCGAGTACATATCCATTGCTGCGGTAACGGCGGCTTAGGGTTCCGCCCTTACGGCGGGTCACCTTTTCCAGACGCCGAAAAGGTAACCCAAAAGGCTTTGCCCCAGCGTTCGGCCCGCTCGCTGGGGCTCGGGGTTCCTTCGTTACGGAATTCATCCGGGCGCATCGCCTACGGTTTGCTGCGCTGCACCTCCTCTCGATGCATTTGGCTGCGCCAAACGGTCGCTGCGCTCCCACCCCCGAATAAATCCCTCCACTCAGCCTTCCGACGGGGCGGGTAAAGCAAAATCAAAAGCTGCAGCCGAGCTTGCGCTCATCCTGTGTAGGAGCTGCCGAAGGCTGCGATCTTTTGATGTTGCTTTTGCTTTTGTAGGAGCCGAGCTTGCTCGCGAAAGCGGTGTGTCTGCCACGATGGTTTTGAATGTGCCGCCGCCTTCGCGAGCAAGCCCGCTCCCACAGGTTTCTGGGGTGCTTCCAAGATCCCGGTCACACCAAAAAACACTGTGGCTGGCTTGCCAGCGATGGCGGCCTGACAGCCGACCAGTCTTTTTGAATGTACTCGGTTCCAAGTGTGGGAGCGGGCTTGCTCGCGAAAGCGGTCGTTCGTTTAACAATTCGGTACCTGACACACCGCCTTCGCGAGCAAGCCAGCTCCCACAGTTTGACTGCGTTGGTCAGAGGTAACGGGCTAATCGGATTATTGTAGGAGCTGCCGAAGGCTGCGATCTCTTGATGTTGATCTTAAAAACAGATCAAAAGATCGCAGCCTTCGGCAGCTCCTACATGACCCTTGGGCATACCGGGTAGACTCAGTTCGTCACGACTCATTGCAGCAGGTGAAACGGGATGATCGGATTACAGAGATGCCGGAGTCAGGGGTGGGCCTGGCTCGCGCTGATCGTCATCAGCCTGACGTTGATCTCAGGCTGCTCGAGCCGAAAGCACTATCCGCCATCAGGCGTCGGCGACAGTTGTTACGCCAAGGCATTACCAACGGTCGGCGAGGGCGGTCTCGCGTGGGGCTCCAGCCTGAACATGGCTCGCCAAAAATCCTTGAACAACTGCATCCGCTACGCCGGACGTTCCGGTGGAACGCCGAACACCTGTCAGGTGGTGTTGGCCAAGTGCAAGTAATCCCGGCCCACCTCTGCGCAGTGGGCCAGGCGGCAAATCACAGGCAGCTTTCCACAGTGTCCAAGTGCTTCCTGGATATCCAGCGATAGGTCGATGCGTAATATTTCGCCACCGAACCGGACGCATCAGGCTGAATATCAACGAAGTATGCCGAGCCCGTTGTGGCCACCGTAATCGCGCCTTTCTTGCCCGATTCCTGAGTGGCCCCGGATCGGCCCTCGAACACCGAAAGGTTCTCCCAGCCATGCTGGACGCAGTCGGCAATCACCTTGACGGCTTTTTTCGAATGCAGCACCTGACGCGGTTCCTCCTGGCGTAGTTCATTCATTGAGGGTGCCGCGCAGCCTGCCAGTGACGCCAACGCCAGCACCCATACGGCTGCTTTCATGTTTTTCTCCCTGAGTTATTGGCTCGCCGGTTTCTGGTCTGGAGAATAGTCGACATCCCGTTTCAGGAAAGTGGCTGACGTTAATGCTCGCCGGGATGAGCTCAATCTGCGCGGTCTCCATCATTGATGACGTCAATAACAACCATTAACCCAATGAAGTTCTCATATTGATAGCGCGGCGTAAGATCGGCTCCATACCCAACCACTGCACCACGGAGCACACACCATGAAACGCCAAACCCTGCTCGGCATTGCTTTCTCGATCTTCGCCCTGAACGCTTTTGCTGCGACTGAAACCGATCCGCTGTTCAGTGACGCGGTTGCCGCGAACGAAACCGATCCTCTGTTCAGTGACGCCGTTGCCGCCGACGGTTCGGATCGACTGAAGGGCAATCTGGTTGCCGAGGGTGGTGCTGATCGACTGCTCGAACGCCGTAACGCCTGAATGCGTCGTTTTACCGCAGGCCTCAACGAAAAAGCCCGGCACTATCAGCCGGGCTTCTTTTTGTCTGTGATTCGTTCAGACGATGTTCAAGGCCATCAGAATGATCAGTGAGCTCGCGGCGAATGCATGGGCTTGCTCAGTCAACTCGGCGATATTTTCTTCGGCCGTGGTCAACGGCTGATTGTCTTTGACCAGGACGACGCCTTGCTCAGCCAGCACCGCCCACGCCAGTTGTGCCCACTCCATCGGGTGATTTTTGCCCTGTTTGATCGCGATCAGGAACAACTGATGGAAGCGGCTGACCACGACGCCACCGCCCGTCACCGGGCTGGCCAGTGTCTGGATCTTATCGCTCAGCAGCGAGCGTTTGCACAGTTGCAGATTGAGCGTGCTGCAACGTGCTTGCACCAATCGCTCTGCGGCCTCGCTCTGGCACGGTGCTGCAGCGCCCATGCCGACGAGCACGGCGAGCGCCTGCACCAGATCGTCGTAAGGCATTGCGGGCACGGTGGCTGAGAGCTGGCGCAGGGTTTTTGCGACATAGGCGTCGGCCGCCAAAGCCTCGAGTACCGGGCCGTAAACGTCAGCCTGCAACGCTGCTTCGCCGGCCGGGCCTTTGACACTGCTGGCCACGCTTTCCGCCGGCTGCAACAGAACAAAGCGCGTATTCAATAGCCCCTGGCGTTGCTCAGCCACCGACAGTCGATTGGCGCCACGCACGTACAGATCGCGACGGAAGTTCTGGTTAACGAAATAATCCCGCGCTTGCTCGCGCATGATCGGGTGATCGATGCCCTCGAGGAAGTCCATGCCTTCAGCGCTCAGGTTGAGCGGATCGACCGTGTCCAGCGGCACGGCGGTCGCGGCATAGTCGAGTTTGGCCGGGGCGAGGGCGTCGACCACGTCGGTGAAATACATGCAGTTCCAGTCACGGTTGAAATATTCGTGAGCGACGTACTGACGATTCTGGCCTTTGATGCTCTGCAGTTGCGCATTGAGGCCTGGGGCGGTGCTGGCGTAGTTGGGATTGGCTGCGAGCAACGCCTCGGAGAATTGCAGCGCGGCGTCTATGCGCTGATCAGGGCGAACGGAACTGTTGGTAGCGAAGCGATCGTGCAGGCGGAACAGATTGCGCAGTGGCGCAGAAGGCGACCAGCCGGGCAGACAGTTGTAGCTGATGTACAGAAACCCGCCCGGCTTGAGGTGACGACGGGCAAATTCGACGATCAGCTGCTGATTGTCACGGCTGACCCACGTCCAGATGCCATGCAGGCTGATGCTGTCGAATTGCGGCAGATCATTACGCGCGAGCAGTTGTTCGAAACTGTCGTCATACAGCCGCGCGTCACTGTTCCAGCTGTTCGCCAAGGCTATGGCGTGGCCAGCCTGACCCGGGTGGAAATCGGTGCCCACATAGGAACCGGGGTTGGCGGCAGCGTGGATATTGATCGACACACCCTGGCCAAAGCCCAATTCACAGTGATAGCCGTCAGTGGTCTCCAAGCCGGCAAAACCGCGCAGCAGCAAACAGTAACGCTGGAAGACCGGATTGATTTCGCGGCTATAGCTGTAGGTGTAGCCTTCGTCGGTGAAATACCCTTCGTTCCAGGCGTCGCTCATGCGGGTGTCCTTCAATTTCGACAGGGGAGAGTTGCTCTTGCGTCTCCGCGTTATCGGCACGGCGTTGAAAAGCTGAACACAAAGTGTTCGATTAACGGATACCCGACCTTTCGTCCAATTGCCGGTTTTTGCACGCAAGCGTACTGTGACCGGTGAGCCTGAAAACCGTGCACCCCATAACGACAAGATCGAGCACCGCCTAATGGACAGTCATCTGCTGAGTGATCGCAGCAGCGTGTTTCGTCACGCTGATCCCTATGCCGTCTCCGACTACGTCAATCAGCACGTTGGCCAGCACTTCATCGGCCTGTCCAAAACCGCCCATCCGCAAGCCAGCCTCAACCATCGCAAACTCGCCGATCTCGATCTGTGCCGCATCAGTTATGGCGGCAGCGTCCGGGTGACGTCGCTGGCGCTGGAAACCGTGTATCACTTGCAAGTGCTGCTGCAAGGCAATTGCCTGTGGCGCGGGCATAAACGTGAACATCATTTGGTGCCGGGCGAGTTGTTATTGATCAATCCGGATGATCCGGTCGATCTGACTTACTCCGACGACTGCGAAAAATTCATCCTCAAAGTGCCGGTCAGCGTGCTCGAGTCGGTGTGCGACGAGCAGCGCTGGTTGCGACCTTCGAGCGGTATCCGCTTCCTGCGCAATCACTATCAGTTGAACGAACTGGAAGGCTTCACCAATCTGCTCGCGATGATTTGCCAGGAAGCCGAGGCCAGCGATCCGTTGCTGCGGGTGCAGGAGCACTATGCGCAGATCATCGGCAGCAAACTGATCTCGCTGATGAACACCAATGTCTGCCGTGAGAGCCTCAGTGCACCGAGCGTCAGTTTCGAGCGCATCCTCGATTACATCGAGCGCAACCTGAAACTCGATCTGCCCGCCGAACACCTGGCCGCGCAGGCGAGCATGAGCCCGCGTTCGCTGTACAGCCTGTTCGAACGCCAACTCGGCGTTACGCCGATGCAATACATCCGTCAGCGCAAACTGGCGCGTATTCACGCCTGCCTCAGCGACCCGAGCTGCCCGGTGCGCAACCTCACGGAGCTGGCGCTGGATTACGGCTTCCTGCACTTGGGCCGTTTCGCCGAAAGCTATCGCCAGCAGTTCGGCGAATTGCCGTCGCACACCCTCAAACGCCGCCACTGATCGCCCTTCGAAACAGTCCGAATCATCTGCCGCGCCGTCCTGCACAAAACGGATAGCGATCTGCAGGATTCGGCTATTGCCCCGCGCTGCGCCTCCCTAATCTGACCTGGCCTGAACAATAACAATGGAGGCCCTGGCCATGTCCCTGGGAATCGACTACCTCAATGCCATGCTTGAAGAAGACCAAGACAAGGGCGCCTACCGCTGCAAGCGGGAGATGTTCACCGATCCGCGTCTGTTCGAACTGGAGCTGGCGCACATCTTCGAAGGCAACTGGATTTACCTCGCCCACGAAAGCCAACTGCCCAACAACAACGATTTTCTGACCACCACCATGGGGCGCCAGCCGATCTTCATCGCGCGCAACAAGGACGGCGTGCTCAACGCTTTTCTCAACGCCTGCAGCCATCGCGGCGCCATGCTTTGCCGGCACAAATCCGGCAACCGTTCCAGCTATACCTGCCCGTTCCACGGCTGGACGTTCAACAACAGCGGCAAACTGCTCAAGGTCAAAGATCCGACTGAGGCCGGTTACCCGCAAAGCTTTAACTGCGAAGGCTCCCATGACCTGACCAAAGTCGCGCGTTTCGAGTCCTACCGCGGCTTTCTGTTTGGCAGTCTGAATGCCGATGTGAAATCCCTTACCGAGCACTTGGGCGAGTCAGCGAAGATCATCGACATGATCGTCGACCAGTCGCCGGAAGGTCTCGAAGTACTGCGCGGTTCCAGTTCCTATATCTACGAAGGCAACTGGAAACTCACTGCCGAAAATGGTGCCGACGGTTATCACGTCAGCTCCGTGCACTGGAACTACGCCGCCACCCAGAACCAGCGTCAGCAACGCGAAGCGGGCGAGGCGATCAAGACCATGAGCGCTGGCAGTTGGGCGAAGAAGGGCGGCGGTTTCTATTCCTTCGATCACGGCCATCTGCTGCTCTGGACGCGCTGGGCCAATCCCGAAGACCGTCCGGCCTACGAGCGCCGCGACGAACTCGCTCGGGATTTCGGTCAGGCCCGCGCTGACTGGATGATCGAAAACTCGCGCAACCTGTGCCTGTACCCCAACGTGTATCTGATGGATCAGTTCAGTTCGCAGATTCGCATCGCCCGGCCAATCTCGGTCAACAAGACTGAAATCACCATTTACTGCATCGCCCCCAAAGGCGAGAGCGCCGAGGCGCGCGCCAAACGTATTCGCCAGTACGAAGACTTCTTCAATGTCAGCGGCATGGCCACGCCGGATGATCTGGAAGAGTTCCGCTCGTGCCAGACCGGTTACGGCGCCGGGCGCGGCTGGAACGATATGTCCCGGGGCGCGACCCACTGGGTCGAAGGCGCCGACGCAGCCGCCGAGGAAATCAACCTCAAGCCATTGCTTTCCGGTATGCGCACCGAGGACGAAGGCCTGTTCGTGCTGCAACACAAGTACTGGCAGGAGACCATGCTCAAAGCCGCTGCCGCCGAGCCACAACTGATCCCCGTGGAGGCTGTGTGATGAGCAATCTCTACGACAATGTGCGTGATTTTCTCTACCGCGAAGCGCGTTATCTCGATGACGGCCAGTGGGATCAATGGCTGGAGCTGTACGCCGCCGACGCGACTTTCTGGATGCCGGCCTGGGACGACAACGACACGCTCACCGAAGACCCGCAAAGCGAAATCTCGCTGATCTGGTACGGCAACCGTGGCGGCCTCGAAGACCGCATCTTCCGGATCAAGACCGAGCGCTCCAGCGCGACGATTCCCGACACCCGCACCTCGCACAACCTGAGCAACATCGAGATCGTCGAGCACAGCGCCGACCAGTGCCAGGTGCGCTTCAACTGGCACACCCTGAGCTTTCGCTATCAGGTCACCGACAGCTACTTCGGCAGCAGTTTCTACACCCTCGATCTGCGTGGCGAACAGCCGCTGATCAAGGCCAAGAAAGTCGTGCTGAAAAACGATTACGTCCGTCAGCTTATCGACATCTATCACATCTAGTCGACACGGCGAGGTGCACCATGAATTTCCAGATCGCCCTTAATTTTGAAGACGGCGTCACCCGTTTCATCGAGGCCGGCAGCCATGAAACTGTCGCCGACGCGGCGTATCGCCAAGGCATCAACATACCGCTGGACTGCCGCGACGGCGCCTGCGGCACCTGCAAATGTTTCGCCGAGGCCGGGCGTTACGAGATGGGCGACAACTTCATCGAAGACGCCTTGAGCGCCGACGAACTCGCACAAGGTTATGTGCTGACCTGCCAGATGCGCGCCGCAAGCGATTGCGTGGTGCGAGTGCCGGTTGGCTCGCAGGTCTGCAAAACCGAACAGGCCAATTTTCAGGCGGCGATCAGCGCTGTCCGGCAGTTGTCCGAGAGCACCATCGCGCTGTCGATCAAGGGCGAGGCGCTGAGCAAACTGGCGTTTCTGCCTGGGCAATACGTCAACCTGCAAGTGCCGGGCAGCGAACACAGTCGTGCATATTCCTTCAGCTCGTTGCAGAAGAATGGCGAGGTCAGTTTTCTGATTCGCAACGTGCCCGGCGGCTTGATGAGCAGCTTCCTCACCGGCCTGGCCAAGGCCGGCGACAGCATGAATCTGGTCGGGCAGCTTGGGCAGTTTCTATCTGCGCGAGATCAAGCGGCCGCTGCTGTTGCTCGCCGGTGGTACCGGTCTGGCGCCGTTCACCGCGATGCTGGAAAAGATCGCCGAGCAGGGCAGTGCGCACCCGGTGCATTTGATCTATGGCGTGACCAACGATTTCGATCTGGTTGAACTGGATCGCCTCGAAGCCTTTGCCGCACGCATCGCCAATTTCAGCTTCGGCGCCTGTGTGGCCAACCCGCAGAGCGTTCACCCGCTCAAGGGCTACGTCACCCAGCACATCGAACCGCGCCACCTCAACGACGGTGACGTCGACGTCTACCTGTGCGGGCCACCGCCGATGGTCGAGGCGGTCAGCCAATACATCCGCGAGCAGGGCATCACCCCGGCGAATTTCTACTACGAAAAATTCGCCGCGGCCTGATCCCCGTATGTGGGCCTGCCTCTCATCGTGGTCTGCCCCTCATCTGTGGATTGCCCCCAATCTGTGGCCTGGCTCTCATCTGTGGGCCTGTCCCTACCTGTGGCGAGGGGATTTATCCCCGTTGGACTGCGCAGCAGTCCCCGACGATTGTTGCTGAAAAGAAGGGCCGCTACACGCCCCATCGGGGCGGTGCGACGTTTCGCTAAATCCCCTCACCACAGTTTCGATATTCGTTTGCATCGAGGTTGTCATGAACGACAGATTCTCCAACAAAGTCGCGCTGGTCACTGGCGCGGCGCAGGGCATCGGCCGCCGCGTCTGCGAGCGCCTGCTCAGCGAAGGCGCGCAAGTGGTCGCCGTCGACCGCTCCGAACTGGTTCACGAACTGCAAGGCGAGGGTGTTCTGGCACTGACCGCCGACCTCGAACAATACGACGATTGCGCCCGGGTCATGGCCGAAGCGATCAACACTTTCGGTCGACTCGACATCCTGATCAACAACGTTGGCGGCACGATCTGGGCCAAGCCGTTCGAGCACTACCAGGTCGACCAGATCGAAGCGGAAGTGCGTCGCTCGTTATTCCCGACCTTGTGGTGCTGCCACGCCGCGCTGCCGTACATGCTCAAACAAGGTAGCGGCGCCATCGTCAACGTTTCCTCAATCGCCACCCGCAGCGTCAATCGTGTGCCGTACGGCGCGGCCAAGGGCGGCATCAACGCACTCACCGCGTGCCTGGCCTTTGAAAACGCCGAGCGTGGCATTCGCGTCAACGCTACTGCACCCGGCGGTACCGAAGCGCCACCTCGGCGCATCCCGCGCAACGACGCCGAACAGTCGGCGCAAGAACAAACCTGGTACCAGCAAATCGTCACGCAAACCCTCGACAGTAGCCTGATGAAACGCTACGGCAGCCTCGATGAACAGGTCGGCGCGATCCTCTTTCTCGCCTCTGACGACGCTTCGTACATCACCGGCGTGACCTTGCCGGTCGGTGGCGGCGACCTCGGCTGAGTACTTCTCAAGGAGCATTGATATGCCGCGAATCCTGATTGAAAACCTGACGACGATCATCGTCGACCTGCCGACCATTCGCCCGCACAAACTGGCGATGCACACGATGCAAAAGCAGACGCTGGTGATCCTGCGCCTGCGCTGCAGCGATGGGGTTGAAGGCATCGGTGAAGCCACCACCATCGGCGGCCTTGCCTACGGTTACGAAAGCCCGGAGAGCATCAAGGCCAACATTGATGCGCACCTCGCGCCAGCGTTGGTCGGCATGGACGCCAACAACATCAACGCGGCGATGCAGCGGCTCGACAAGCTCGCCAAGGGCAACACCTTCGCCAAATCCGGCATCGAAAGCGCGCTGCTCGACGCCCAGGGCAAACGCCTCGGTTTGCCCGTCAGCGAACTGCTCGGCGGCCGCGTGCGCGACAGCCTGGAAGTGGCCTGGACCCTGGCCAGTGGCGACACCGCCCGCGACATTGCCGAGGCCGAGCAGATGCTTGAAGTACGGCGTCATCGCATCTTCAAATTGAAGATCGGCGCCAATCCGTTGGAGCAGGATCTCAAGCACGTCGTGGCGATCAAAAAAGCTTTGGGCGATCGCGCCAGTGTGCGGGTCGACGTCAATCAATATTGGGATGAGTCCCAGGCGATTCGTGGCTGCCAGGTATTGGGCGACAACGGCATTGATCTGATTGAACAGCCGATCTCGCGGGTCAACCGCTCCGGGCAGATTCGTCTGAATCAGCGCAGCCCGGCGCCGATCATGGCCGATGAATCAATTGAAAGTGTCGAGGATGCTTTCAGCCTCGCCGCTGACGGCGCGGCCAGCGTGTTCGCCCTGAAAATCGCCAAGAACGGTGGCCCCCGCGCCGTGCTCAGAACCGCGCAAATCGCCGAGGCCGCCGGCATCGCGTTGTATGGCGGCACCATGCTCGAAGGCTCCGTCGGCACGCTGGCCTCGGCCCACGCCTTTCTCACGCTCAAGCAACTGACCTGGGACACCGAGCTGTTCGGGCCGTTGCTGCTGACCGAAGACATCGTCACCGAACGGCCCGAGTACCGCGATTTTCACCTGCACATCCCGCGTACCCCGGGCCTTGGCCTGACGCTGGACGAAGAGCGGTTGGCGCGTTTTCGCCGTTCCTGAACCGATCACAACCAGAGGAAAGCCACCATGATGTTCCACGTAAAAATGACCGTGAAATTGCCTGTCGACATGGATCCGGCCATCGCCACTCGACTCAAGGCTGACGAAAAAGAACTGGCGCAACGGCTGCAACGCGAAGGCCAGTGGCGTCACCTGTGGCGCATCGCCGGGCATTACGCCAACTACAGCGTGTTTGATCTGCCAAGCGTCGAAGCGCTGCACGACACGCTGATGCAATTGCCGTTGTTCCCCTACATGGACATCGAGATCAACGGGCTCTGCCGACATCCGTCGTCGATCCACGCCGACGACCGCTGAGCCCCCCAACCCTTGTAGGAGTGAGCCTGCTCGCGATAGCGGTCGTTTATTCAGCATCCATGGCGACTGATTGACCGCGATCGCGAGCAGGCTCACTCCTACAAGGGAAAAGGGTGTGAATTAAGAACTGCGTCAACACAACAACAAGATGAGGTAACCCACCATGACCGTGAAAATTGCCCACACGCCTGAGCTGCAAACCTTCTTCAAAGAAGCCGCCGGCTTCACCAACGACGACGGCAGTTCGCGTTTGAAAACCATCGTTCTGCGCGTACTGCAGGACACCGCAAAAATCATCGAAGATCTCGAAATCAGCGAAGACGAATTCTGGAAAGCCGTCGACTATCTCAATCGTTTGGGCGGTCGCTCGGAGGCGGGGTTGTTGGTCGCCGGTCTTGGCATCGAACACTTCCTCGATCTGCTCCAGGACGCCAAAGACGCACAAATCGGCTTGACCGGCGGCACGCCGCGCACCATCGAAGGGCCGCTCTACGTCGCGGGTGCGCCGCTGTGTGAAGGCGAGTGCCGCATGGACGATGGCAGCGAGGACGGCGTTGCCACGGTGATGTTTCTCCAAGGCCAGGTGCTTGACCTCCACGGCCAGCCGCTGGCCGGCGCCACAGTCGACGTGTGGCACGCCAATACCAAAGGCACCTACTCGTTTTTTGATCCGAGCCAGTCCGAATACAACCTGCGCCGCCGGATCATCACCGACGCCGAAGGCTGTTACCGCGCACGCAGCATCGTTCCCTCCGGATATGGCTGCGACCCGCAGGGCCCGACGCAGGAATGTCTGAACTTGCTCGGTCGTCACGGTCAGCGTCCGGCGCATGTGCACTTTTTTATCAGCGCACCGGGGCATCGACACCTGACCACGCAGATCAATCTGTCGGGCGATCAATATTTGTGGGATGACTTTGCTTACGCGACCCGTGAAGGGTTGGTCGGCGAGGTGGTGTTCCATGAGCACGAAACGTTGGGACGCCACGCCAAACTCAAGTTCGACTTCCAGCTGCAAACCGCGCCAGACGCCAGCGCCGAACAACGCAGTCAACGCCCGCGTGCCTGACCCCCTCTTTGTAGGAGCTGCCGCAGGCTGCGATCTTTTGATCTTGTTTCTAAAAAATCAACATCAAAAGATCGCAGCCTGCGGCAGCTCCTACAGTGATCGGCCTAAGGTAATGCAAAAAAGATATTGGCCCGCTGTTTTTAAGATCGTTTAGTTTTGTCCTCAACGACGAATAAACGCATCAAACCGATAGACCCCCGATTGCCATGACGGCACACGCTGAATCGATCAAAGGTTCTTCAGGTTTGGTTCACCCAGGAGTGAATCATGCCGCATACCTTGGATATCACCACACTGCCAACCCTCGACCTGTCCCTGTTCGAAGGCACCGCGCAACAGCGTTATCAATTCCTTGAAAGCCTGCGCCACGCCGCCCGTGACGTCGGTTTCTTCTACCTCACCGGCCACGGCATCGACAGTACGCTGCTCGAGCAAGTGCAGGCCCACGCCCGACAATTCTTCGCCTTGCCCGACAGCGAAAAAACCGCCGTCGGCATGATCAATTCGCCGCATTTTCGCGGCTACAACCGTGCGGCTTCCGAGATCACTCGCGGGCAACCCGATCAACGCGAACAGTTTGATCTCGGCGCCGAGCGTGAAGCCCTGCCGTTAAACGAAGACAGTCCATTGTGGGCGCGGCTGCAAGGCCCCAACCAATGGCCAGCGGCACTCCCTGGACTGAAACCCCTGCTGCTCGAATGGCAACAGGCGATGACGCGCATGTCGTTGCGCTTGCTGCGGGCCTTCGCTCAGGCGCTGTCACTGCGCGCCGATGCCTTCGATCAGCTCTACGGTGACAAACCCAACGAACACATCAAGTTGATGCGCTATCCCGGGCAGTTGAGCGAGGCGAGCCATCAAGGCGTAGGCGCGCACAAGGATTCCGGGTTCTTGAGTTTTCTGCTGCAAGACCAACAGGCCGGGCTGCAAGTCGAGATCGAAGAAGGCCGCTGGATCGACGCATTACCCCGCGAAAACACCTTGGTGGTGAACATCGGCGAGCTGCTCGAACTGGCCACCAACGGTTATCTGCGCGCCACGGTGCACCGCGTGGTTTCGCCACCGGCGGGCAGCGAACGCCTGTCGATCGCGTTCTTCCTCGGCGCGCAACTCGATGCGGTGGTGCCGCTGTACCCGTTGCCCACCGTGCTGTTGCGCGAGGCGCGCGGGCCGGCGAGTGATCCGCTCAATCCGCTGTTTCGTGATGTCGGCTGGAACTACCTCAAGGGTCGTTTGCGCTCGCATCCGGACGTTGCGCAGCGCTTCTACGCCGACGCGTTGCTGCCCCCAGTTCCTGTTCGTAAAACCGCCTGATTCATCATTCGCTCAAGGACTCCGCACATGATTAAAAAAGCAGGTTTGACCCTGGCCGTCCTCGGCGCACTGGTGAGCTCTTTCGGCGCGCAGGCCCTGGAACCGTTGCGTGTTGCCGCCGACCCGGTGCCCCACGCGCAGATCCTCGCGTATATCCAGAAAATCGATCCGCAGCTCAACCTCAAAGTCATCGAAATCCCCAACGGTGTGAACTCCAATGAGCTGCTGGTACACGGTGATGTCGACGCCAATTACTTCCAGCACCTGCCGTATCTGAAATCTCAGGAGCAGGCGCTCGGCGAGAAACTCGCGGTGGCGGCCACCGTGCATATCGAGCCATTGGGGATTTATTCACGTCGGCACAAAAGCTTCGCCGACGTGCCGGAAAAAGGCACGGTCGCCGTACCCAACAACGTCACCAATCTGAGCCGCGCGCTGTACCTGTTGCAGGACAACGGCCTGATCAAGCTCAAGCCCGGTTTCAACGATCCGGCCGCCGATCAGGCAACGCCCAAGGACATCGCCGAAAACCCAAAACAACTGAAGATCCTCGAAATCGAATCACCGCAGATTCCACGTTCGCTCGACGACGTCGATCTGGCAGTGATCAACGGCAACTACGCGCTCGACGCAGGCCTGGTGCCGGCCAAAGACGCCTTGGGCCTCGAGAAGGCCGAGCACAATCCCTATGCCAACATCCTGGTGACCACACCGAAGCTGGAGCACGATCCACGCATCGCACAACTGGCCAAGGATCTGACTTCGCCGGAAGTCGCCAAATACATCACCGATAACTTTGCCGGCTCGGTGATTCCGGTGGCGGGCGGCAAGCCATGATCGCCGTCGAGCAGTTGAGCAAAACCTACGCGTCGGCCACGCAACCGGCGCTGGATCAGGTCTCGCTGAGCATTCCTGACGGCGCGGTCTACGGGATTCTCGGGCGGAGCGGGGCGGGCAAGTCGACGCTGCTGCGTTGCCTCAACCTGCTTGAACGACCAGACAGCGGCAAGATTCTGATTGATGGTGTGGATCTGCTGGCGCTGTCCGACAGCGAACTGCGCAAGCAACGTCAGCGTATCGGCATGATCTTTCAGGGCTTCAACCTGCTGCACTCGCGCAACGTGTTCGACAACATCGCCGTGCCGCTGGAAATCGCCAACGTCGGCAAACCGTGGCGCCATGTGCGGGTTCGCGAGCTGCTGGAACTGGTCGGTTTGAGCGACAAGGCGCAAGCCTTTCCTTCGCAACTGTCCGGCGGGCAAAAGCAGCGAGTGGGGATTGCCCGCGCCTTGGCAGCGGAGCCGGCGTATCTGCTGTCGGACGAAGCCACCAGCGCCCTCGATCCGGAAACCACTGCTTCAATTCTTGATCTGCTGCGCGACATCAATCGGCAATTGGGCCTGACCATCGTGCTGATCACCCACGAACTCGACGTGGTCAAGTCGATCTGCGATCACGCCGCATTTATGGCCAACGGACGGCTGGTCGAGGCCGGGCCGGTGCCACGTCTGCTCGCTGATCCACAGTCGGCGCTCGGCAGTTCACTGCGTCCGACTTGCGGATTACCGCTGGGCCATGACGCCCCGGGCCTGACCTTTCTCAAGCAATACGGCGTAAGGGCGGCGCAGTCATGAACCGTTCGATCAATTGGGATGAAATCCTGCAACTGGTGTTCAACGCCACTGGCGAAACCCTGTACATGGTGTTGCTCGCGGGGCTGTTCACGCTGCTGATCGGTTTGCCGCTGGGTGTGCTGCTGTTTATCAGTCGCCGTGACGGATTGCGGCCGATGCCGCGTTTCAATGCGGCACTCAGCAGTCTGGTCAATCTCGGCCGTTCGCTGCCGTTCGTGGTGATGCTGATCGCCTTGATTCCGCTGACCCGTCTGGTCGTCGGCACCACGCTGGGCAGCACCGCTGCGGTAGTGCCGATCACCATTGGCGCGTTTCCGTTCTTCGCGCGCATCGTCGAAAACGCGCTGGACGAAGTCGACAAGGGCCGCATCGAAGCGATCCTCGCCATGGGTGGCGACATCGGCCATGTGATTTTCAAAGTGCTGCTGCCCGAAGCCCTGCCAGCGTTGCTCGCGGGCATCACCCTGACGCTGGTGATGCTGATCGGTTTTTCTTCGATGGCCGGGGTCATCGGTGGCGGCGGGCTCGGCGATCTGGCGATCCGTTATGGCTATCAGCGTTTCAACAATGAAGTGATGGTCGCCACCGTGGTGGTGTTGGTCATCCTCGTCCAGGGCGTGCAAATCCTGGGCGATCGGCTCGTGCGTTCGCTGGCTCATCGCCGCTAAGGAAATTTATGAGTGCGCCTGTCGCCGTGGCACCTGAGCCACTGATTCGGGTACGTGAACTGAGCAAAACGTTTGGCTCGAACCGAGCGCTGGATCGGGTCAGCCTTGAGATTTATCCCGCCGAAGTGGTCGCGTTACTCGGCGCCAATGGCGCCGGTAAATCGACGTTGGTGAAGATTTTGGCAGGCAGTCAAAACGCGGATGCTGGCGAGATTCTCGTCGAGGGCCAGCCGCGCCATTTCAGCTCGCCACTGTCGGCGCGCAGGGTCGGGATTGTTGCGGTGCATCAGCAGATCAACGAGGGCATCGCGCCGGGTTTGAGCGTGGCCGAAAACCTCTTGCTCGATGAGCTGTGCAAGCCCGATGCGAACTTCTGGCTTAACCGCAAACGCCTTCTGGAACGCGCCGCGAGTATCGCCGCCGGTCTCGGCCTGAGCTTGCCGCTGGAACAGCCCATCGAACACCTTGGCCAGGCCGAGCGGCAATTGGTCGTGCTCGCTCGCGCCTTTGCCTTGCAACCGCGTTTGCTGATTCTCGACGAGCCGACGGCGGCATTATCCGATGCCGAAGCGCAGCGCCTGTTTGGTTTGATCGATACGTTGCGCAGCCGTGGTGTGGCGATTTTGTACATCTCCCATCGGCTGTCCGATCTGCAACGGGTGGCTGATCGCGCGATCGTTTTGCGTGACGGGCGGTTGGCCGGCGAATTCAGCGCTCGGCAGTTGCCCGAGGCGGTTCACGCAATGCTTGGGCAATCACTGGCCGCGCATGTTTACACGCCGCAAGTGGCAGGGCGGGAAGTGCTGAAGCTCAGCGCGATAAAAGTGCTGCCGCGTTCGAAGGCTTTCGATCTGACCTTGCACGAAAACGAAGTGGTGGTGCTGACCGGGTTGCTCGGCGCCGGCAAAACCGAGATCGCCGAAGTGCTGTTCGGTTTACGCTCATTGGCGGAGGGCAGCGTGCAATTGGCTGGCGTTGACTGGCAGCCAGGTTCGCCTCGGGAGGCGATTCGCAGCGGGGTCTTCTACGCCGCCGAAGATCGCGCCAGTCATTCGCTGGTGCCGGATTTCTCTCTGCGTCGCACGCTGACCTTGCCGTTTCTGGAGCGTTTCACCCGTGGCGGTTTTATTCGCAATCGCGCCGAAGCGGCGGCGGTCGAAGCGCAGGTCGCCGCGCTGGGCATCAAGACTGCCGGCATCGATGTGCCGATGACTGCGCTGTCCGGCGGCAATCAGCAAAAGGTTGTGCTCGGCCGCTGGCTGCTCGGGGAAGGGCGGGTGTTGATCCTCGATGAACCGTTCCAGGGTGTCGACGTCCGCGCCCGCCGCGAAATCGGCCAACTGCTGCGCGAAAGTGCCAAGGGCCGCGCGACGCTGGTGATTTGCGCCGATGTCGATGAAGCACTGGAAATTGCCGATCGAATTCTCCTGGTGCGCGATCACGCCGTCGTCGCCGAATACCCGCGCGCCGGTCTGAACCGTGCCGAACTGGTCGCGGCATTGGCCGGCAGCGACGTTACCGAACATTCCCCTCACGCCACGCCAAGGAGCAGAGCGAGTGCCTGATTCGAGTTCACTGTTATCGAGCGCACCGGCACCTGCCGAGCGTCTGCTGCAAGCGTTGATCCGTTATGGGCTGTTGTGGCTGCTGGCGGCCATCGTGGTGTTTTTCAGCTTCGCAGAGCCGGCGTTTCTGCGCGTCGGCAATCTGTTCAGCATTCTGCAATCGGTGTCGATTGTCGCGCTGCTGGCCTTGGGCGTGACCTTGACCATGGCCGTCGGTGGCCTCGATTTGTCGATTGGCGCGGTCGCGGCGATGAGCCTGATGATCGCCAGTTACGTCATGGTCGTGCTCGGTTGGGGCGCGGTGCCGGCGGTGTTGATCAGCCTGGCGGGCGGCGCGCTGGTCGGCCTGCTCAACGGTTGGCTCATCGTCAAACTGCGGGTGCCGGACATTCTCGCCACGTTGGGCAGCATGTTTCTGGTGATCGGCGTGCAGTTGATTCCTACCGGTGGCCGCTCGATTGCGGTGGGCATGACGCTGCCCAACGGTGAGGAAACCGAGGGCGCATTCAGTGCCGCGTTTCTTGCGTTGGGCCGTGGGCGGTTGTGGGAGGTGGTGCCGATACCGGTGTTGATCACTGCGGTGGTTGCGGTGGCGGTGTGGCTGTTTCTCGAACGTACGCGCATCGGTCGGCTGTTCTATGCCATCGGCGGCAACGAGCAGGCTGCGCGGCTGGCCGGGGCGCCGGTGCAGCGCTTCAAACTGTTGGCTTACGTGCTGTCGTCGTTGCTGGCGTCGCTCGGCGGATTGTTGCTCGCGGCGCGGTTGGGCCGTGGCGATGTCAGCTCCGGCAACGGTCTGGTGCTCGACGCGCTCGGCGCCGCGCTGATCGGTTTCGCCGTGCTCGGCGCGAAGAAACCCAACGCCTTTGGCACGCTGATCGGCGCGCTATTGGTCGCCTCGCTGCTCAATGGCCTGACCATGCTCAATGCGCCGTATTACGCGCAGGATTTCGTCAAGGGACTGGTGTTGGTGCTGGCCCTGATGTTCACCTTCGGCCTCGCGCATCGGGCGCGCTGAGCTGCTTTTATTCAAGGATGTTGTATGCACGGTTCAATCAAACAGTTCGCGCGCCACTGCCTCACCGGCGCGGTGCTTTCGGTATTGGCGCTTAACGCGCAGGCCAAGGCATTGCCCGGCGCTCCGGCACCGTTCGACAAGGGGCAGGTGCAGATTGCGTTGGTGGGTTATCTGTTTTCCGGGGATTTTCCCGAAGCGTATTTGCGTGGTGTGGAGAAACAGACTGAAGCGCTCGGTGCCAATCTGCGGGTGTTTGATGCGCGGCAGCAGGCGGCGAGTCAGGGCGAGATGATCGATCAGGCGGCTGACCTCGGTGTCGACGGCATCATCGTGCAACTCGGTCTGGCCGAAACTCTCAAAGGCCCGATCGACCGGGCGCTCGCCAAGGGCATCAAAGTCGTTGCCTTCGATGTTGATCTGAACACGCCGCAAGTCACCCAAGTTGAGCAGGATCACCACGCACTGGCGCGTCTGGCACTCGATCAAGCGGTGAAGGACAACGGCACGCGCTTCGACGCTGGCTATGTGTACATCAGCGGTTTCACCCCGATGGAGCGGCGTGACGAGATCTGGAGTCAGGTGAAAAAGGCCAATCCGGGGATCATCGAAAAAGCGCGATTCGGCACGCTCAACCCGCCAATCGCCAACTCCGTCGCCGATCAGGCCAGCGCCGTGCTGCGCGCCAATCCCGACATCAGCGTGATCTTCGCGCCCTTCGACGAATTCGCCAAAGGCGCGAAAATCGCCGTCGACGAAGCCGGACTGGCGAGCAAAGTGAAAATCTACAGCGCCGACATCTCCACCGCCGATATCCAGATCATGAAAGAACCGAACAGCGCATGGGCCGCGACGGCTGCGGTCAATCCACAAGTCGCCGGTGCAATCAGCGTGCGCAGTCTGGCGATGCTGATTGCCGGGGAAAACCCGGGGCAGCAAGTGCTGGTGCCACCGACCTTGATCACGCGACAGCAGTTGCTGGATCTCGACGTGAAGAACGTGCGCGACCTGGCGCAGAAACTGCCGGCGTTTGGCGATACGGCAGATGTGGCGCGGGCGGCTTGGATTCCGGTGGTGAATTAAGCCGCTTGTTTGCGCAGTAGAAATGCTCGCATGAACACCGCAAGTCCGTAGGAGCCGAGCTTGCTCGCGAAGGCGTAGTGTCAGGCGACACCTCTAATACCTGACATGCCGCCTTCGCGAGCAAGCCCGCTCCCACATTGGATCGTGAGTGGAGGCGGGATTTGTGGATGGCGGGGATCAAAGGTGGGAGTGGGCTTGCTCACGAAGAGGCCGCGACATTCAACATCGAAGGTGCCTGACCTGGCGCCTTCGCGAGCAAGCCCGCTCCCACAGAGGGCGAGGAGATTTCAGAAGGCGTAGGGGATGCTGACCTTGGCCCAGAGCATTTCGCCTTCCGGGCGGTTTTCCACGTCGAATTCCTTGGCCCAGCGGATCTCTGCGCTGGCGTATTTGAGGAACGTCCAGTGCAGCGCCGGGCCGATGGCGAACACTTTGCCGCGCACGCCGTCGTCGACATCCTGCCCGGCGAACTGCACGGTGTGGCCGAACTGTTTGTCGTCGGTGGTTTGCTGGAGAAAGTAGCCGTTGATCCCGAGCATCAGGTCGTCGGTAAGCTTGTAGCTCGCCGAATAATCGAAGTGGAAGATCTGCCCGGACTTGTAGTCGGTGTCTTTGTTCTTCTCGTTGAAGCTGTAAGTGGTCTTCATCGACACCTCGGTTTTATCCGTCGGCAACCAGGTGAAGGAGAACAGCGGCTTGTAGGTGTAGAAATTGTTGCTGGTGTTGGCCAGCCGATCGACGCTGTATTCGCCGGTCGGCACAGTGATTTCCAGGGCCGCGCCGAGGGTCAGGTTTTTGCCCATGTCCCACAAAATGATCGGCGCGACGGTGGTGTCGCCCATGCCTTCGCGCGTGTCGCTGAGGCCGAACACCGAGACTTCCTGCTTCAACCACGGCTGTGCGATGTAGCCGGCCAGACGCCCACCGAACACGCGCACCGGGCTCAGGTAGTCGAGGCGCGGAATCACCGCCGTCGATTCAATTTCAACATTCGGCACCTTGCCGCCCAGCGAACTGATGTTGAGCTTGGTCGACTTGTAGTGGTTGTAGTAGACGTTGAACGCGACCATGTTTTCCGGAAGGCTGTCGACTTCCAGCGGCAGCATGAAGAAACCATCGGTGCCGGGGCCGATGTTGTCGACGCCGGCTTCGGTGGCCAGCGCCGGTACAGTCGCGGCGCAGCCCAGCAAGGAAAGGGCCAGGCGCAAGGGGAATGTCGCGCGGTTCGGGTGCATATCCGTCCTCATTATTATTGTGTTGTGACGCAACGCCGGTACGCAGCACGCCCGGCACTATAGAAATAAGCCGTTGGCGCCTGTCAGGGCAGGGTATTGGCGGACACTGAGGGGGACTTCTGCGGACAGTCCGTCAAGCCTGTGCTAACTTCCTTCGACATAACCGGTTACAAAAATAACAATCAAGCCTGATCCGGAATGTCTCGCCGCCATGAACATGAAAGTTGTCGATCCGACCTACGAACTGGCGCTAGTGTCGCCGTTCCTCCTGCAAACCCTCGCCGAAGTCGCGCAGAACAAGGGCGTCGAGCCCGAGAGCCTGTGCCGTGGCCTGGGTTTTACCCTTGAAGACCTGCAGGATCCGGCGCAGCGGATTTCCTATCGCCAGGCTGTGGCGATGATTCAGCGCGCGTTAAAAGTGCTGCCCAATCAGGGTCTCGGCTTATGGGTGGGCGCACAAAATGTGCTGGGCACGTTGGGCTTGCTCGGGCATGTGTTGTCGCTGTGCAAGACTTTGCGCGATGCGTTTGCCTTGGGCATTCGTCATCAGCACACGTCGGGCGGGATTGTGGTGTCGAGTGTCGATGTGGTTGGCGATCAGGTGCACCTTGATGCTGATTGTCGGTTGCCGTTCGCCGAAGTGCAGGTGTTCGCGGTCGAGGAGTTTTTTGCCAGTTTGCTGGTGTACGGCCGGGCGCTAGCCGGGGCTGATTTTGCGCCGATTGCGGTGGAGTTTGTGCATGCCGCGCCGGATTACCTCAGTGAATATCACCGACTGCTCGGGCCGAATGTGCGCTTCGGTTGCCTGCACAATCGCATGTTGATCGATGTGCGCTGGCTCGATGTGAACTTGCCCAATCACCATTCGCTGGCGCTGCGGCAGGCAGTGAAACTGCTGGAGCTGGAAGCGGCGCAGGTGCATCAGAAGCTTGATCTGATTCAGGCGGTGGAGCGGGCGATTGCGCGGGATTTGAGCAGCGGCAGTCATATCGAAAAGATTGCCGGCGATTTGAACATGAGCAGCCGCACCTTGCGCCGACGGTTGACCGAGCATGCGCTGACGTTTGAGGCGCTGCTGGAGCAAGTCCGGCAGGCGCGGACGATGAGTCTGCTGGCGAACCCGGACATGCCGATCGAGCGGATTACCGAAGAGGTGGGCTACAGCGATGTGCGCAGTTTTCGCCGGGCGTTCAAGCGCTGGACGGGGATGAGTCCGAGTGCGTGGCGCAATGACGCAAACCCTCACCCCAGCCCTCTCCCAGAGGGAGAGGGGGCCGACCGAGGTGTCTAGCTTCATACATCGACCTGAACGTTTCGCGTCGATTATGGATTCACAGCAGCACGTTCAAGTCGGCGTACCTCGCAAATATCCCCCATTCAGTTCCCTCTCCCTTTGGGAGAGGGCTAGGGTGAGGGGAAATGGCCGGCCGAGGTGTTTTGCGAGTTACATCGACCTGAACGTTTTGTGTCGATTATGGATTCCCAACCGCACATCCAAGTCGGCGTACCTCTCAAATATCCCCCATTCAGTTCCCTCTCCCTTTGGGAGAGGGCTAGGGTGAGGGCAAACGGCCGATCAAGGTGTCTTGCTTCATACATCGACCTGAACGTTTTGTGTCGATTATGGATTCCCAACCGCACATCCAAGTCGGCGTACCTCTCAAATATCCCCCATTCAGTTCCCTCTCCCTTTGGGAGAGGGCTAGGGTGAGGGGCTTCTGCCGCCATCCAAACCCACACAAATCCTCCGGCCACAGGTAAACTCCCGCGCACTTTCCAAGGAGTTCACATGAGTTACTACCAGCCGGGCATTCTCGCCACCCCTGTTCCTGCGCAAGCACGTCACCTGTTTTTCGCGCTTCAGTCAGTTGAAGCGCTGCCGCAGGCGATCGACAACCTGATGAATCTGGTGGACGGCAAGTCGGCGGTGGTCGGTTTCGGTGAATCCCTGGTCAAGGCCCTCAACGTCCAGATTGACGGCCTGCGCAGCTTCCCGGCGATGTCCGGCGTCGGCGTGGAAAACCCGTCGACCCAGCATGCGCTGTGGGTCTGGCTGCACGGCGTCGACCGTGGTGAATTGCTCAACCGTTGCAACACCCTTGAAGCCGCGCTGGCCCCGGCCCTGCGCCTGGTTGAGATGCAGGAAGCCTTCCGCCACAAGGACGGCCACGACCTGACCGGCTACGAAGACGGCACCGAAAACCCGCACGACGAAGCCGCCATCGCCGCCGCCCTGCAAAGCGCCGGCACTGACGGCATGGTCGGCGGCAGCTTCGCCGCAATCCAGCAGTGGCAGCACGATCTCAAGGGTTTCCACAAACTCTCCGCCGATGACAAAGACAACATCATGGGCCGTCGCCTCAGCGACAACGAAGAGATTGACGACGCGCCGATTTCGGCCCACGTCAAACGCACCGCGCAGGAAAGCTTCGCGCCGGAAGCGTTCGTCGTGCGCCGTTCGATGCCGTGGATTGAAGGCGATCGTGCGGGCCTGATGTTCCTCGCGTTCGGCTTCTCGCTGGATGCCTTCGAAGCACAACTGCGACGCATGAGCGGTCTGGAAGATGGCATCACCGACGGTCTGTATCGCATCAGCCGGCCGATCACTGGTGGCTACTACTGGTGCCCGCCGTTGAAGGATGGTCACCTCGATCTGCGCGCCTTGCGCATCGGCTAAAGGAATAACAATGAACGTGGTGCGTTGGGGCATGATCGGGTGCGGCAGCGTCGCTGAACGCAAGAGCGGGCCGGCCTTCTACAAAGCGCCCGGTTCTGCGCTGGTGGCGGTGATGGGCCGACGCCTTGAAGCGGTGGCTGACTACGCTGCGCGCCACGGCATCGCGCGGGTCTACACCGACGTCGATGCGCTGATCAACGATCCCGAGGTCGACGCGGTGTACATCGCCACGCCACCCGACAGCCACCATGCCTACAGCCTGAAAGTCGCTGCCGCCAGCAAACATTGCTGCGTGGAAAAACCCATGGCGCTGAACGCCGGGCAAAGCCGCGAGATGCAGCGGGCATTTGCCGACGCTGGTTTGCACCTGTTCGTTTCCTACTATCGCCGTTCGTTGCCGCGCTTTGCGCAGGTGCGGCAGTGGCTGGAGGAGGGGCGCATCGGTGAGGTTCGACATCTGAGCTGGACGCTGACGAAAGCGCCGTCGCCGGTTGATCTCGATGGCCGCGACAACTGGCGCACCGATCCTGCGGTAGCCGGTGGCGGTTATTTTGCCGATCTGGCCAGCCACGGTTTTGACCTGTTTCAGTATCTGCTCGGCGATATCGTTGAAGTGGCCGGATTCACGGCGCGACAGGCGGGTTTGTATGCGGCGGAAGATGCCGTCAGCGCCAGTTGGCGATTCGCCTCCGGGGCGTTGGGCATGGGCTGCTGGAGCTTTGTCGCGGATCGGCGCGAGGATCGTGTCGAGATCATCGGCAGCCTGGGGAGGATCAGTTTTTCGGTGTTTGATGAGCATCCCGTGCAACTGCATGCAGATGAAGTCGTCAGCCTGGAAATCCCCCATCACGAACACATCCAGTGGCATCACGTGCTGGGTATGAATGCGCATATTCGGGGTGATTCACAACACCCTGCAGTCGCCGAGCAAGCGCTCAAGACTGATTGGGTCATGGATCAGATCCTCAAACGTTAAGATCAAAAGATCGCAGCCTTCGGCAGCTCCTACAGGGGATCGCGGTCTCATGTAGGAGCTGCCGAAGGCTGCGATCTTTTGATTTTCAACACCGAATCTAAGGTTATGCCCAAACAATATTTCTAACCTTGTCATAACAACTCTAAGATCACGTCATAACTCGTTATAACAAGTGATCCCGCGATGACCGATAACGTTCTTTCCCTCAGTAGCGTTCCTCTGCACACCCAGCTACGCGACGTCCTCCGTGCGCGCATCCTCGACGGCGAATACCCGCAAGACAGCCAGATGCCCTCCGAAAGCGAACTCGGTGCGCTGTTCAAAGTCAGCCGCATCACCGTGCGTCAGGCGCTCGGCGATCTGCAAAAGGAAGGCCTGATCTTCAAGATCCACGGCAAAGGCACCTTCGTCGCCAAGCCGAAAACCTTTCAAAACGTCAGCAGCCTGCAAGGCCTCGCCGAGTCCATGACCGGGCGCGGTTACGAGGTGATCAACCGCCTGCGCAGCTTCAAATTCATCCCGGCCGACAAGCGTGTCGCCGAGCGTTTGCAGGTGGCCGAAGGCGAGATCGTCGCGCAGATCAAACGCGTGCGCCTGATCAATCGTGAGCCGATTTCGCTTGAAATCACCTACCTGCCCAAAGCCGTCGGCGAGCGGTTGGAGAAGGCTGATCTGGTCACCCGCGACATCTTTCTGATCCTCGAAAACGACTGTGGCATCGCCCTCGGTCACGCCGATCTGGCCATCGACGCAGTGCTGGCCGACAGCGACCTGACCCAGGCGCTGAACGTCGAGGCTGGCTCGCCGATCATGCGCATCGAACGTCTGACCCACGACGCACAGGGCCAGCCGCTGGACTTCGAACACCTTTACTATCGTGGCGATGCGTTCCAGTACCGCCTGCGGATCGATCGGCAAAAAGGGGAGCAGGCATGACCCGCAACGTTCTCGAACAGGAATACGACATCGTCGTCATCGGCGGCGGCACTGCCGGGCCGATGGCCGCCATCAAGGCCAAAGAAAAGAACCGCGACTTGCGCGTGTTGCTGGTCGACAAGGCCAACGTCAAACGCAGCGGCGCGATCAGCATGGGCATGGACGGCCTGAACAACGCGATCATCCCCGGCCACTCGACGCCGGAGCAGTACACCAAGGAAATCACCATCGCCAATGACGGCATCGTCAACCAAGCTGCGGTGTACGCCTACGCGACGCACAGCTTCGAAACCATCGAGCAACTCGACCGCTGGGGCGTGAAGTTCGAGAAGGACGAAACCGGCGATTACGCAGTGAAAAAAGTCCATCACATGGGCGCCTACGTGCTGCCGATGCCGGAAGGGCACGACATCAAAAAAGTCCTCTATCGCCAGTTGAAACGTGCACGAGTGAGCATCACCAATCGCCTCGTCTGCACGCGGTTGCTGACCGACGAGGAGGGCACCGTCAACGGGGTGATGGGCTTCGACTGCCGCACCGCCGACTTTCATGTGATCAAAGCCAAAGCGGTGATCCTCGCCTGCGGCGCTGCCGGGCGACTCGGCCTGCCATCGTCGGGCTACCTGATGGGCACCTACGAAAACCCGACCAATGCCGGCGACGGCTACGCGATGGCCTATCACGCCGGCGCCGAACTGGCCAACCTCGAGTGCTTCCAGATCAACCCGCTGATCAAGGATTACAACGGCCCGGCCTGCGCTTACGTCACCGGCCCGCTGGGCGGCTACACCGCCAACAACAAGGGCGAACGCTTCATCGAGTGCGACTACTGGAGCGGGCAGATGATGTGGGAGTTTCATCAGGAACTGGAGAGTGGCAACGGCCCGGTGTTCCTCAAACTCGATCACCTGGCCGAAGAAACCATCCAGAACATCGAGGAAATCCTCCACAGCAACGAGCGCCCGAGTCGCGGCCAGTTTCACGCCAATCGCGGCACTGATTACCGCACGCAAATGGTTGAAATGCACATCTCCGAAATCGGTTTTTGCAGTGGTCACTCGGCGTCTGGCGTGTGGGTCAACGAACGCGCGGAAACCTCGGTGAAAGGCTTGTACTCGGCGGGTGACATGGCGGCCGTGCCACACAACTACATGCTTGGCGCCTTCACCTACGGCTGGTTTGCCGGGCACAACGCTGCGGATTTTGTCGCCGGGCGCGAGTTTTCTGCGCTGGATGCCGAGCAGATCGAGAAAGAAAAAGCCCGGGTCTACGCGCCGCTGGATCGCGAACACGGTCTGCCGCCGGCGCAGGTCGAATACAAGCTGCGGCGCTTCGTCAACGATTACCTGCAACCGCCGAAAGTGACCAAGAAAATGCAGATCGGCTTGCAACGCTTCAGCGACATTGAGCGCGATCTTGAGCAGATGAAAGCCAACAACGCCCACGAACTGATGCGCGCCATGGAAACCAGCGTGATTCGCGACTGCGCCGAAATGGCTGCGCGCGCCTCGTTGTTCCGAGCGGAAAGTCGTTGGGGTCTGTATCACTATCGTGTCGATCACCCGCAGCGCAACGACAGCGAGTGGTTCTGCCATTGCCACTTGAAGAAGGGCGATGACGGTCAGATGACCAGTTTCAAGAAAGCCGTCGAGCCTTACATCATCCCGCTCGATGCCGAAGAAATGCAGGCCTACGACCGTTTGCGGGTCGGCGCCTTTGCCGCTTGATGCACACCTGAAAGAGAGTCCGAACCATGGCCTATCAAGCTCAAGAAATCTTCTTCCGCTCCAACGCCCCCGTCACCGTCGATGAGGACAAATGCATCGCCGAAAAGGGCTGCACCGTGTGTGTGGATGTCTGCCCGATGGACTTGCTGGCGATTAATCCGGCGACGCAGAAGGCCTACATGGCGTTCGATGAATGTTGGTACTGCATGCCGTGCGAGAAGGATTGCCCGACGGGTGCCGTCAAGGTCGACATCCCCTATCTCCTGCGTTGAAACCCGATCCCTGTAGGAGTGAGCCTGCTCGCGATAGCGGTGTGTCAGCCAGCACATCTAAATCTGACCCACCGCTATCGCGAGCAGGCTCACTCCTACAGTAGATCTACGACACCCCAAAGCCATCCGGTGAACCCCGGACGCTGAATTGAAAAACACCCCTCGTTTCCCACCGCGCCCTGATCGCGGCGGAGACGAACTCAAATAAATGATTCGAGGGGAAACAACCATGTTGCGTGCAGCAATCGCCGGTCTGGTACTGGCTTCGTTCACCTTGTCGGCCTCGGCTGAAACCATCCGCATCGCCATCGGCACCCAGGACACCACCATCAACTGCGCCGCCGGCGGGTTGTTGATTCGTGAACTCGGACTGCTCGACAAATACCTGCCCCACGACGGCACTTACAAAGACGCCAAGTACGACGTGCAGTGGAAGAACTTCACCAGCGGCGCACCGCTGACCAACGAGATGGTCGCCGGCAAACTCGACTTCGGCGCCATGGCCGATTTCCCCGGTGCGTTCAACGGCGTGGCGTTTGAAACCGCCGGCAAGCACAGCCTGTTTATCAGCGTGCTGTCGGGCAGCATCAAGGGCAGCGGCAACGGCATTGTCGTGCCGAGCGCATCGGGTGTGCAGTCGCTGAGCGAGCTCAAGGGCAAGACCATTTCCGTGCCGTTCGCTTCCACCGCGCACGGCATGTTGCTGCGTGCCGTCGCGGCGCAGGGCTGGGATCCACTGAAAGATGTGAACATCATCGCCCAGCCGCCGGAAGTCGCCGGCTCCGCGTTGCAGGCCGGCAAAATCGACGCTCACGCTGATTTTGTGCCGTTCGCCGAACTGTTCCCGAGCCGGGGTTTCGCGCGCAAGATTTATGACGGCGCCCAGGCCAATGCGCCGACGTTCCATGGTGCGCTGGTGGATCAGGCGTATGCGAAGAAGTACCCGGAAGTCGTCGTCGCTTATCTGCGTGCGAGCATCGAGGCCAATCAGTTGCTCACCACTGAGCCTGAGAAGTACAGCGAGCTGATCGCCAAAGTCACCGGCGTCGATGCTGAGGTGAACTACCTGTTCCACGGCCCGCTTGGTGTGCAGACCCGCGACCTGAGCTGGAAGCCGGAATATCGTCAGGCGGTGGGTACGGCGATCGATACGCTGAAGCTGCTGAAGAAGGCCGATCGCGGGCTCGATCTGAACAACTTCATTGACGATCAATATATTCGTGCGGCGTTCAAAGCGTCGGGTCTGGATTACACGGCGCAGCTGGCGGATTACGCGCAGACGCCGTTGAAGAGCACGGATGCGGTAACGGGAGAAGCAATCACTGACGTTAGCCATGTCGCCGAAATCTGGGTGCGCGGTGAGGACAAAGTGCGCCAATACGCCTCGGCGGAAGAGGCGTTTACTGCGCTGGCGGCGTTGAAGCAAGAAGGTAAAAACGTTCGGGCGGTGTATGCGCAGGCCAGTGATAGCGGGATCAAGTTGTTGGCTGAGCAGGCGTGGTTTGCCAGTGATGCCAAGGGGCGCTTGAGCGCCTTCCTGCTCAAAGGCCAGGCTCAGCAATTTGCCTCGGCGCAGGGCGGCAAAGTCTTTGACTTCACCGATGCCACCACCCAAGCCGTTGCCTCGCGTTGATGAAGATCAAGAGCCCCTCACCCTAGCCCTCTCCCGGAGGGAGAGGGGACTGATCGAGGTGTTTGGGCGAAGTACGCCGACTTGAAATACCGAGTCGAACTCGGGTTTTGAAAAGCTCGGAGATCGGCTCCCTTTCCCCCTCGCCCCCCTGGGGGAGAGGGCTGGGGTGAGGGGGTAAATATCAGCCACACCACAGCTCCACAACCGGAAACCCGATCCATGAAATCACCCACCCTACGCTGGACATCCAGAGCCGCATCACTGCTGCTCTGCCTACTGTTCTGGCAACTCGCCGCCAGCCACCACTGGAACCTCGGCCTCGTCACCTTCGCCAACGTGCCGACACCCATCGCGGTGATCGAAGCCGCGCTGGGCCTCGGCGACTCCGGCAAGCTCCTGCAACACCTAACCGCCAGCCTCAGCCGCGTCTTCGCCGGCTACCTCGCGGCACTGGTGATCGGCATCGCCCTGGGCCTCGCCATCGGCCGTTCAAAATGGGCCGAAGACTTGCTGCTGCCACCGCTGGAAGTCCTGCGCCCAATCCCCGCCGTCGCCTGGATTCCGCTGGCGATTCTGATGTTCCCGTCCTCCGAATTGTCGATGGTCTTCATCACCTTCACCGGCGCGTTGTTCCCGATCCTGCTGAACACCGTGCACGGCGTCGAAGGCGTCGACCCGCGCTTGATCGCCTCAGCAAAAAGCCTCGGGGCAGGGCGCTCGGCGATCCTGCTGGAAGTGATCCTGCCCGGCGCTGCGCCAAGCATCATCACCGGTTTGGCGATCGGCATGGGCACTTCATGGTTCTGCCTGGTCACGGCGGAAATGATCTCCGGCCAGTTCGGCATCGGGTATTACACCTGGGAGTCCTACACCATTCAGAACTACGCCGACATCGTCGTCGGCATGCTGCTGATCGGCGTCTTGGGCATGGGCAGCAGTCTGCTGATCAAACGTCTGGGCGGGTTGTTCACGCCTTGGCATCGACCGCGAGGAAAAGCCTGATGAGCGTCATGCAAACCCCGGAAGGGCGGATCGACATTCGCCAATTGTCCATCGTCCTCGGCGAAGGTCGCGAAGCCTTTGAAGCGGTGCAAGGCCTCGATTGCCAGATCGAGCCCGGCCAGTTCGTGTGCATTCTCGGCCCGTCCGGTTGCGGCAAATCGACGTTGCTCGGTGCATTGGCCGGGCATTTGAGCGCTCACGCCGGCAGCCTGAAAGTCGATGGCGGTGAAGTGTCTGGCCCGTCACCGCAGCGCGGCATGGTGTTCCAGCATCACACGCTGTTCCCGTGGCGTACGGTGCGCGACAACGTCGCTTTCGGCCTGAAGATGCGCGGCATTGGCAAAGCTGAACGGCATCGCGCCGCCGACGACATTCTCAAACTGGTCGGCCTCGAAGGCTTCGCCGAGCGCTGGCCCGATCAGCTCTCTGGCGGCATGCAGCAACGCGTGGAAATCGCCCGTGTGCTGGTCAATCGCCCGCGCCTGTTGCTGATGGACGAGCCATTCGGCGCGCTGGATGCGCTGACCCGGCTGAACATGCAAGAGCTGTTGCTGGACATCTGGACGCGCATCCGCACCACCGTGGTGTTCGTCACCCATGACATCGACGAGGCGCTATTTCTTGCCGACCGCTTGCTGGTGATGAGCGCACGGCCGGGGCGAATCATAGAAGATTTGCGCCTCGACTTTGCCCGACCGCGCACCAGCGAGCTGGTCACCAGCCCTGAATTCTCGCGCCTCAAACGCCACTGCCTCGACCTGCTGCGCCACGACGACCGACCGCTGCCGCGCCTCAACCCGCTCGGTCTGCCTCCCGAAAACCCTTTGCCGCGATTTGCCCTATGACCTCTATTTTTGCTGTGACCGATAACGTTGACATCCTCGCCCTGCAACCGCGTCTGACCGCTGAAGACGCCGGGGTACGGCGCATTGCCCTGATTGATCTGGCCGATCTTGAAGAGCCGGATGGCCTGCTCTGGCTGGTTGATCGCTTGGGCCAGGACCCCGCCGAAGAAGTCCGGGCTGAAGCCGCGCGATTGCTGGAAGCCTGGGAAGATGAAGACGTCGTGCAAGCCTTGTGCGAGGCGTTGACTGATCCCGCGCCCTCGGTGCAATCCGCTGCCGCGCAGAGTTTGAGCCTGCTCAAAACCGAAGCGGCGGGGCGGGTGATTCTGCCGTGGACTGATCACGCTGATGTAAGCGTTCGTATTGCGGCGTTCCGTGCATTGCGTGAACTGCGATTCGCCGATGCCGCACCCGCTGCGCTCTCGGCGCTGAACGATGCCGATGCCAGCGTTCGTCGTGAAGCGGTAGGCGTACTCGGCTGGCTCAAGCAACTCGACGCGTTACCGGCATTAGCAAGATTGGCCAGCGACGATCCCGACACCGAAGTGCGCCGCGCCGCTACCGGTGCATTGGGCCTCGCCTCCAGCGCTGAAGTTCTGCCAGCACTGCGTCAGGCCTTGCAGGACAACGCCTGGCAAGTGCGCGAAGAAGCCGCGACCACGTTGGGCAAGATCGGCCACATTGACGCGGGCTCAGCACTGGTTGACGCCTTGAGCGATGACTATTGGCAGGTACGTTTGCGTGCCACGCGCAGCCTCGGTCGCCTGCGTTTCGCTCCGGCGCTGGACGCATTAATCGAAACCCTCGGCCATCGCATTAGCAACCTGCGCAAAGAAGCCGCACTGGCCTTGGGTGAACTGAATGATCGCGGTGCCGTCGCCGCGTTGCAGGCCGCGCAGGATGACGGCGACCCGGAAGTGCGCAAAGCCGTGCGCATCGCCTTGAGTCAGCTGCAATGAACCCGTTGTCCGTCGGTAATTCACAAAGTGAACGAACGCTGCGCCTGAACTGGCCGGACGGCCGCGAACAGCAACTCAACCACGCCGAACTGCGCCGCCAGTGCCCGTGTTCGCAATGCCGCGCGTTTCGCCTCAAAGGCATGGTGCCGCTGGTAGATGACCGAGTGCGCCTGATCGAGCTAAACCCCCAAGGCTACGGCGTGCAACTGGTGTTCAGCGACGGCCACCAACGCGGCATCTACCCGTGGGCCTATCTGGCAAACCTATGACAATCCCTGTAGGAGCTGCCGAAGGCTGCGATCTTTTGATCCTGTTTTTTATAATCAAGATCAAAAGATCGCAGCCTTCGGCAGCTCCTACATTGATCATTGCCAATCAGCAATCAGCAATCAGCAATCAGCAATCAGCAATCAGCAATCAGCAATCAGCCAGTCGGGTTATTGCGCGGCTGTCATTGAGGGCCGGCAGCCGTGGAAAATATCCAGCCCCGGTTGATACAGCGACGTCTTCACTTCAAACAACCCGAGCACCGAATGAAACAGGTTGTCGTGGCTCAAACCGGCTTCCCCGGTCTTGCCCTGCAGGCAACCGCGATCAATCCCTTCATTGGCCAGTGTGTGATCACCAAACCACATCACCATCGGCACATGCGTCTGCGCTTCCGGCGCCAATGCATACGGCGCCGCATGCAAATACAGCCCGTTCTCACCCAGTGATTCGCCGTGATCGGACACGTAAATCATTGATGTATCCAGCGTCGCCTGATTGCGCTTGAGCAACTCGATCACCTTGGCGAGGAAATGGTCGGTATACAGAATCGTGTTGTCGTAGACATTCACCAGTTCATCGCGACTGCAACTGCCCAACTGATTGGTGTGGCAGATCGGTTTAAAGCGCTCCAGCGCTTGCGGATAGCGCTCGTAGTATTCCGGGCCGTGGCTGCCGTCGGCGTGCAGGACGATGATCGCGTGGCCCTTGAGGCTGTCGATGTAGCTTTGCAAGTCCTGCAGCAATGCTTCGTCGAGGCAGTTATTGCCGTCGCAGAACGGCCCCGGTTGATTCTTCGCGATGTCGCGATGCGGCACGCGCAGGCAGGTGCCTTTGCAATCGCTGTTGTTGTCTAGCCACAACACTTGCACGCCAACCCGTTGAAGAATGTCGAGCAGGCCTTCGTAGGTCTTGCCTTTCTTGTCGCTGTAATCCTCACGCGGGAACATCGAGAACATGCACGGCACCGACACCGCCGTCGACGTACCGCAGGAATGCACTTGAGTGAAGTTGAGAATATCGAGTTTGCTCAGCTCTGGATTGGTCTCGCGTTCATAACCGTTCAGCGAGAAATGATCGGCCCGGGCGGTTTCGCCGACCACAAACACCATCAGCGATTTTTTCTCGCGGCTGGCCGCTTTGGCGTTCATCACCGCGTCTTCGCCGATGGCCTGCACCACGAAGTGCTTTTTGATGCCCAGGCGTTGCTTGGTGTATTTGCTGATTGCGTAGATGTAGTTGGTCGGGTTGATGAAGTGGGTGAGCTTGTCTTCTTCGCGAAAGATCGGCGCGTAAGTCGAATAGAACGTGCCCACCGATGCGGCGATTACCAGCACGCAACCGACGATCACCAGAACCTTGTTGAGCAACCCGCGAAAGAACGGCCGATAACTCACCGGCCAACGCCAGATCAACACCGCCGGCAGTACGCCGAGCAGCAGCACATAGGTCAACAATTTGCCGTTGAACAGCGCGGTGGCTTCGGACGGGTTGGTTTCGAAGACGTTCTGGATCATCACCGTGTCGATGGTGATCCCGTATTCATTCATGAAATACGCGGCGCAGGCCGAGAGCAGGGCGACCACGGTGAGCGCCGGTTTCAGCGTCCAGCGGAACGACACCAACGTCAGCAGCAGGGTGATGGCTGCCCACAAAAACAGCCCGAATGAGGCGAGAAACGCCAGTTTGTGCGCGCCTTGCAGGGTGATCAGCGTGCCCAGCGCCTTCCAGGTCGCCAGGTTGTACAGCGCGACCAGTGCCAAGGAAAACAACAGCACCAGTCGGGTAGAAGTGATGGACGGTAAACGCAGTCCGTTGCCCAAAGCCATTCGCATTTTTCCTCTACTCAAATAGAAAACACACACGGTTGCGCGTGTAACTGTAGAAGAACAATAGTAAAAATTCCGTAAACATCCTGTAACAAGTCAAACGCAAGCCCTGTAGGAGCTGCCGCAGGCTGCGATCTTTTGATCCTGTTTTTAAAGATGCAGATCAAAAGATCGCAGCCTGCGGCAGCTCCTACAGGGGGTCGATTTGTCAGAAGGATTTGCTTAGGCTGGCAACCACGGTCGCGGTGCAGACGTCTTTGAAGCCCCAGTTGCTCAGGCATTGGCTCTGTGAGAGGTCGGTATCGATATAGCTCAGGCCCAGCACTACACCCGCCAGATTGTGGGTGAGTTTCACCTCCCATTCGCGGTACGAGTCTTCAGCGCTGCCGGACGCCGAATACAAATACGGATCCTTGAAATCCATATTGCCGTAACGCAGCTTCAATCCCGAGTCGTACGGCAACTCGGTTTCGTAACCGATGTAGGTGTACAGCGAGTTCTGCTTGCTATCGATCCCCGGCGCGTCGTTGGAGTAATACGCCGCCAGTTTCACCCCGTACACGCCGAGAATTCCGTAGACCTCACCTTGGTTGAACTGGCTTTCCTTGGGGTAGGCGTACTTGATGTAGCCCAGATCGAGGCTGACCGCTTCGGTCGCTTGCCACAGCCAACCTGCGTAGTAATCGACTTCCTGACGGGTTTTCAGACCGCCGCCGAAATCGACGTTCGAACTCCACGCGCCGAGGTACAGACCGCTGCTGTGGGCAAGGGTCAGACCGGCCTGCACGGCAGGGTCATTCTGGGTTTGCGAGATGCCACGGGTGCGGTAGTCGCTGGCTAAAGTGAGATCCACCAACACAGCAAAGTCATCGTTCAAAGGGATCGCAAAGCTGCTCAAGGGCAGCACGCTCAAGAAACTCAGGGCGAAAAGGGGCAAGGCTTTCATGTGAAGTCCCGATGTTGTGATTATTGTTGGGGCAGTACGAAAAATGCGGGTGGCAATGCGATCCCTGCCACCCACACAAATCCTGTGGGAGCGGGCTTGCTCGCGAAGAGGCCAGTCTATTCAACATCTTCATTGACTGAACCACCGCTTTCGCGAGCAAGCCCGCTCCCACAAGGGGAACAGTGTTGTTATTTTTCGGCGGTGTAGACCTGACGGCCGCCAAACCAGGTCTGCAACACCTGGGTGTCATGCAGGGCTTTGTTGTCGACGCTGAACACGTCGCGATCGAGGACGATAAAGTCCGCCTGCTTGCCCGGCGTCAGCGAGCCGATCTGTTTCTCCAGGCCAATCGTGCGCGCCGCATTGACGGTGTAGGCGTAGAACATGGTGTCGCGATCCAGACGCTCGTCAGCATTGAGCACGCCCAATGGGCCGACGCGGGTGATCGCTTGCGCCATGGCGTTGAACGGGTTCGGCGTCGACACTGGCCAGTCACTGGCGCCGGCAATTGTCGCGCCTTGTTTCAGCAGCGAATGCGCCGGGTACTGATAGCGAAAGGCGAGGGCGCTGACGTAGGGCTTGATCATGTCGGTGGTGTAGTCGTCGGCGCTGGCCCACAGCAACTGCATCGAGGCGATGACGTTGAGCGGTTTGAAACGGGCGAACTCTTTCGGGTTGACCATTTGCAGGTGAGTGATCGAGTGAGTTACGCCGCTCTGGCGATCCTTGCGTGCCTGGGCGATGCCGTTCAGCGATTCACGCACCGCGCGGTCGCCGATCGCGTGGATGTGTACCAGCCAGCCGCGTTTGTCGATGGCGCTGACCAGTTCGCCGAAGTGCTGCGGGTCGATCAGCAGTTCGCCCTGTTTGTGCGAGTTGCTATACGGATCGATCATCGCCGCGCTTTGCGCCGGGAATTCGATCACGCCATCGGCGAAGATCTTGATGCCGGGCAGGGTCAGGTTGGGAATGCCCCGAAATTGCTGGCGCACCTTATCCAGCGTATCGAGATCGGCGGGCACGCTTTTCGGATTGGCCACCAGCAGCGCCGCGACGTGCACACTCATGTCGCCGCTTTCCGACAACGCTTTATAAGCCGGCAGCACGCCGACGGTTTTCTCGGTGGGTTTGAGCGCGAACACCGCTTCGCCCGGTGCGGCGTTGGCGGCCGGATCCATCCACGCGGTGATGCCGAGGCTGTTGTTGTAGCGCACCGCTGATTTCGCGGCCTTCAACATGTCGGCGGGGCTTGGCACCGGCATTTTCGAGGCGACCCGATCCCAACCGGCATCGACCACAAAACCGTTCGGCTCGCCGCTGGCCAATTTGCCGATGGTGTCTTTTTCCGCGTCGGGCAGGGTTTTCAGCAGGGCCGCGTCAATCCCGGCACGCTTGAGCATCACATCGTTGGCCCACGCCGTGTGGTGGTCGCTGCCGATAAACACCACCGGCACATCGGCCCATTCGCCGCTGTTGAAGGTTTTGCCCAAGGCCTCTGCCTGCGCCCAATAAACCGAACTCATGCCGGCAATGCTCAGCACGTCGCCGTGTTTCGCCTTGCCGTCTGCACGCCAGTCGCGCAGACGCTTTTGCAGTTCGTCGAGCTCAACGACTTCGTCTTCCATGTTCGCCGAAGTCATTTCCAATCCACCGAAAATTGCGTGGGAATGGCTGTCGATCAGCCCGGGCATCAACGCTTTGCCCTTGAGGTCGATGACTTGAGTGCCGGGTTCGATCAGGGCTTTGATTTGCGCATCGGTACCGACCTTCAGCACTTTACCGTTCTCTACGGCGAGGGCCTGCACCTTGGGTTGCGCGCGGTCGGCGGTGAAAATCTTGCCGTTGAGCAGGATCAGATCAGGGGCGGCCATGGCTTCCATCGAGGCAAAACTTACAGCGACTACCAACAGACTCGGGATGAATCTTTTCATTGAAGATTTCCTTGTTATTGCGTCTGATGGCGAGATTAGTGGCTGTCAGCGGCTGACAGAACTCCTCCCTCACGAAAAACGTTTTTGCCTGAATGGAAAAAGCATGGACAAGTTGGGCGCATTAAAGATGTTCGTGGTCACCGCGCAGCTCGGCAGTTTCAGCCGCGCCGCCGAGCAGTTGGGCAAGACCCCGTCGGCGCTGACCAAAGCGGTCAATCATCTGGAGTCGGAGCTGGGCGCGCGGCTGTTCGAGCGCAGCACGCGGCGGATTCTGCTCACGGAAATCGGCCGGGTGTACCTGGAAACCGCGCGGCTGGTGTTGCAGCGGCTCGACGAGGCCAGCGAGGAAATCGAGCAGTTGCAGCACGGCTTGCGCGGTAGCCTGAAAATCACCGCGCCGCTGGCCTATGGGCGGGCGTTTCTCGATCAAGTGTGTGACGGCTTTTTGCAGCAATACCCGCAAATCAGCCTGCAGGTGGATCTGTGCGATGCATTCGTCAATTTGCTGGAAAGTGGTTATGACCTGGCGTTGCGCGAGGGCCACGATGATTTGCCGGGGCTGATTGCGCGGGTGGTCGGCAGCAATCGTCTGGCGCTGTGCGGCAGCCCGGAATACTTGGCGCGCAAGGGTTTGCCGGTGAATCCGCAGACCCTTGAACAGCATGAATGGCTGCTTTATCAGCATCCGTTGCTTAGCCGCGAATTCTGGTGGGCCGAGCGTGATGGCCAGCGTTTGAGTCTGGCGCAACCCACCGCGCCGTTGTTGCGCAGTGATAATTACGATTTGTTGCTGGCCAGTGCGTTGGCCGGACGAGGATTGCTGCACACGCCGCTGTGGAGCGCCGCGCCGTACATTGCCGACGGGCGACTGGTGCGGGTAATGGCTGATTACGAAATCGATCCCGACACCTTTGGCCCGCACATTCTGGCGGTGTACCCGAGTCATCGGCGGGCCACGGCCAAGGTTGTCGCCTTCATTGATTACATCGCCGAATTCCTAGCCGAACGTGGCCTGAGCTGATTGATCGTTCCCACGCTCTGCGTGGGAATGCCTCTGGGGACGCTCTGCGTCCAGTGACGCGGAGCGTCACGGGCTGCATTCCCACGCGGAGCGTGGGAACGATCAAAGATCAAAAGATCGCAGCCTTCGGCAGCTCCTACATGGATTTCCGGGGATCCGGACTGGCGGCGCTTGTCAGGAAAAGGCCAAAAGAGTACAAATGTACTCCATGACAAACCTCACTCCCCGCCGTACCGCCATCCTGACCTTTATCCGCGATCGAATCGCCGAACACGGTCAGCCCCCAAGCCTCGCTGAAATCAGTGAGGCTTTTGGTTTTGCCTCGCGCAGCGTGGCGCGCAAGCACGTGCTCGCGCTCACTGAAGCCGGTTTTATCGAGGTCAATCCCAATCAGGCCCGGGGCATTCGTTTGCTCGGTCAGCCACCGCGCCCCGAACTGCTCGACATTCCCGTGCTCGGCCGCGTCGCTGCCGGTGCGCCGATTGGCGCCGATGCCGAGATCCATAGCCGCTTGATGCTCGACCCGGCGCTGTTCTCGCGCACACCCGATTACATGCTGCGGGTGCAAGGCGATTCGATGATCGAGGATGGCATTCTCGACGGTGATCTGGTTGGCGTGCGACGTAATCCCGAAGCGCTCAACGGCCAGATTGTCGTGGCGCGCCTCGACGGTGAAGTCACCATCAAACGCTTCGAACGGGTTGGCGATGAAGTGCGGCTGTTGCCGCGCAACCCGGCGTATCGGCCGATTGTCGTGCGTGACGATCAGGATCTGGCCATCGAAGGGGTGTTCTGCGGTCTGGTGAGGCAAGGCTGATGGGCGCCGTCGTTGCGTTGGATACGCTGTTCAATGGCGGCCAGGTCTGGAAGGGCCGGCCTGCGCCACCAGCGGCCAGCCCGCAACCGACCGGACATGCAGCGCTGGACGCGGCACTGCCCAGCGGTGGCTGGCCGGAAGCGGCGTTGAGTGAAATCCTCTTGGCCGGCCCCGGTGTCGGCGAACTGCAACTGGTCTGGCCGACGCTGGCGCGATTGTCGGCGGCGGGTGAGCGTATTGTGCTGGTGGCGCCGCCGTTCGTGCCGTACCCGCAGGCATGGGAAAGCGCCGGGGTCGATTTGCGCCAGTTGTCAGTGATTCAGGCCAGTGAGCGCGATGCCTTGTGGGCGGCGGAACAGTGTTTGCGTTCAGGCAGTTGCGGCGCGGTGCTGTGTTGGCCGCACAAGGCCGATGATCGTGCGTTGCGGCGTTTGCAGGTGGCGGCGGAAACCGGTCAGACCCTCGCATTCGCTTGGCGTCCATTGAGCGAAGCGGTCAACCCGTCACCGGCGGCGTTGCGCATCGCCATCGACGCCAAACCCGCACAATTGCGCGTGCTCAAGTGCCGTGGCGGCTTGGCGCGTACGACGCCGATTGCCTTTGCCGTGGGTCATTGAGGTCAGCATGCGCTGGGTCTGTATTCTTTTTCCGCAATTGGCCTTGGACGCGGTGCTGCGTCAGCGCGCTGATCCGGATGAACCGTTAGTGCTGCTCAGCGGCCCGGCTCAGCGGCGAGTGCTGCAAGCAGTCAACCCGGCAGCGCGCAAACTTGGCTTGCGTGCCGGACAGTCGATGACCGCCGCTCAGGCGATGAGCAAAGGTTTTGCTACCGCCGATTACGAGGCCGCCGAAGTCGAACACTGGCAGCAGTTTCTCGCGGCGTGGGCTTACGGTTTCAGCGCGCAGGTCAGCGTGCATTACCCGCGCACCGTGGTGTTCGAGATCGAGTCCAGCCTGGGTCTGTTTGGTTCCTGGGCGCAGTTAGAAGCGCGTTTGCGCAAGGAACTGACCGCGTTGGGTTTCCGCCATCGCATCGTTGCCGCCCCCAATCCAGTGGCGGCGCGGGTGCTGGCCAATGCTTACGACGGTTTAGTGGTGCCCGACGGCGAAGCTTTGCAGCATCACCTAGGCCAGTTGCCGGTTGACCGCGTCGGTCTGGAACCGGGCGTGGCCACGGCGTTGTCGCGCATGGGCCTGCGCAACCTCAGTCAGGTGCAGAGCCTGCCGCGTCAGGCACTGGCGCGGCGTTTCGAAGCGCAGATGCTCAAACACCTCGACACCTTGTTCGGTGCACGACCACTGGCGCTGGAGTTTTACCTGCCGCCGGATCGTTTTGACGTGCGCATCGAACTCAACTTCGACGTGCAATCGCATCAGGCCTTGTTGTTCCCGTTACGGCGTTTGACCGGTGATCTGTCGGCGTTCCTTTGTGGGCGTGACAGCGGCGTGCAGCGTTTTGATCTGCATCTGGAACATGCCGGGCTGCCGGACACCGTAATCAAAGTCGGCCTGCTCAGCGCCGAACGTGATCCGGCGATGCTTTTCGAACTGGCCCGTGGGCGGCTGGAACAAGTGCAGGTTGAGGCGCCGGTGCGCGGCTTTCGTCTGCGCGCCGAAGATCTGCCGAGTTTCGTCCCGCAGTTTCAGGAGCTGTTCGATGACCGCCCGCAGCAGACGCTGCCGTGGGAGCAGTTGCGCGAACGCCTGCGTGCGCGTCTGGGTGATGACGCGGTGCAGGGTTTGCGCTTTCAGGCTGATCATCGACCGGAGTGCGCCTGGCAGCACGGCGTCGATAAACAGCGCTGCGCCGTGTTGCCCGGCGTGCACCGTCCGGGCTGGTTGCTCGGTGAGCCGCAGAGTGTGCCGCAAGGTTCGGCGCGGATTCTCATGGGCCCGGAACGCATCGAATCGGGCTGGTGGGACGGTGACGATGTACGCCGCGATTATTACCTGATCCAGAACCGCGCCGGTCAGCAAGGCTGGGCGTATCGCGCGGTGGGTGAGGGCGGGCCGTTGTGGCTGCAAGGCTGGTTCGCATGAATGACGGCTATGCCGAATTGCACTGCCTGTCGAACTTCAGTTTCCAGCGCGGTGCCTCCAGTGCCCTTGAGCTGTTTCAACGGGCAAAAAAACACGGCTATCAGGCGCTGGCGATCACCGATGAATGCACGCTGGCCGGGATCGTCCGGGCCTGGCAAGCGGCGAAGTCGGTTGAGCTGCCGCTGATTATCGGCAGTGAAGTGCGCATCGAAAACGGCCCGAAACTGGTGTTGTTGGTGGAGAGTCTCGCCGGTTATCAGTCGCTGTGCGGCTTGATTACCCGTGCCCGGCGGCGCACCCAGAAAGGTCAGTATCAGATACTGCGCGAAGATTTCAGCGAGCCGCCACCGGGGTTGCTGGTGTTGTGGGTGCCGGACTCGCTGGATGACGTGGAAGAGGGCCGCTGGCTGAAGCAGACGTTCGGCGAGCGCCTGTGGCTGGCGGTGCAATTGCATCGTGGCCAGGACGATCAGCAGCGTTTGGCGAGGTTGTTGAGTCTGGCCGGCGAACTGCAGATTCCCGCCGTGGCCAGCGGTGATGTACACATGCACGCCCGTGGTCGGCGCGCCCTGCAGGACACCATGACTGCGATTCGTCATCACGTGCCGGTGGCCGAGGCCGGGTTGCGCCTGCATCCCAATGGCGAGCGGCATTTGCGCAGTGTCGAGGTGGTGCGCGAACTGTATCCGCCAGCACTGCTGGACGCGTCGGTGACTCTGGCCCGGCGCTGCACTTTCGACCTCGGTGAACTGCGTTATCAGTACCCGAAAGAGTTGGTGCCGGAGGGGCACAGCGCCAGTTCCTGGTTGCGCCAACTGACGAAAGAGGGCATCGCCTGGCGTTGGAAGAAGGGCGCGCCCTTCAAGGTGTTGCGGCAGATCAACAAGGAATTGCAGCTGATCGCCGAGCTCGGCTACGAAAGCTACTTCCTCACCGTGCATGACGTGGTGCGCTTTGCCCGCGAGCAAAAAATCCTCTGTCAGGGCCGTGGCTCGGCGGCCAACTCGGCGGTGTGTTTTGCCTTGGGCATCACCGAGATTAATCCGGATCACACCACGCTGCTGTTCGAGCGATTCATGTCAAAAGAGCGCAACGAGCCGCCAGACATCGACGTCGACTTCGAGCACGAACGCCGCGAAGAAGTCCTGCAATACGTGTTTCGCCGTTATGGCCGTCATCGTGCGGCGCTGACGGCGGTGGTCAGCACCTATCACGCGGCCGGTGCCGTACGCGACGTGGCCAAGGCCTTGGGCCTGCCACCGGATCAGATCAACGCGCTGGCCGATTGTTGCGGCCACTGGAGCGACGAAACGCCACCGCTGGAGCGTTTGCTTGAGGGCGGCTTCGACCCTGACAGCCCGGTGCTACGGCGGGTATTGAGCCTGACCGGCCAATTGATCGGTTTCCCCCGGCACCTGTCGCAGCACCCCGGCGGGTTCGTGATTTCCGAGCAACCGCTGAGCATGCTGGTGCCGGTCGAAAATGCGGCGATGGCCGACCGCACGATCATTCAGTGGGACAAGGACGACCTCGACGCGGTCGGCCTGCTCAAAGTGGATATTCTTGCCCTCGGCATGCTCAGTGCGATTCGCCGCTGCTTCGACCTGCTGCGCAGGCATCGCAATCAGGATTTGAGCCTGGCGACGATTCCTTCCGAAGACAAACCGACTTACGAGATGATCAGCCGCGCCGACACCATCGGCGTGTTCCAGATCGAATCGCGGGCGCAGATGTCGATGCTGCCGCGCCTGAAACCGGCGACGTTTTACGACTTGGTGATTGAGGTCGCCATCGTCCGGCCGGGGCCGATTCAGGGCGGCATGGTGCACCCGTACCTGCGCCGCCGGAACAAGGAAGAAGAGGAAACCTACCCGTCGCCAGAACTCAAGGTCGTTCTGGAAAGAACCCTGGGCGTGCCGCTGTTTCAGGAACAGGTGATGCAGATCGCCATCGTCGCCGCCGATTACAGCCCCGGTGAGGCGGATCAGTTGCGCCGTTCGATGGCCGCGTGGAAACGTCACGGGGGACTCGAACCGCACAAGGAACGACTGGCCGCCGGGATGAAGAAAAACGGCTATACACCTGAGTTCGCTGCGCAGATCTTCGAGCAAATCAAAGGCTTCGGCAGCTACGGTTTCCCTGAGTCCCACGCCGCCAGTTTTGCCTTACTGACCTACGCCAGTTGCTGGCTCAAGTGTCACGAACCGGCGGCGTTCGCTTGTGCGCTGATCAACAGTTGGCCGATGGGTTTTTACAGCCCCGATCAAATCCTGCAAGACGCACGCCGGCATCATTTACAGATTCGCCCGGTCGATGTGCGCGCCAGTGATTGGGATTGCAGCCTGGAACCGATTGCCGGGGCACAACCGGCGATCCGCATGGGCCTGCGCATGATCAAGGGCTTTCGCGAAGACGATGCCCGGCGCATTGAAGCTGCACGCTCGCGCGGAGTATTTGCCGACATCGCCGACCTCGGCGAACGGGCCGCGCTCGACAGTCGGGCGCAGGCGTTGTTGGCGGATTCCGGCGCGTTGCGCGGCCTGGCTGGGCACCGGCATCGAGCACGTTGGGAAGTCGCCGGGGTGCAGAAACAACTGGGATTATTTGCCGGCTTGCCGAGCCAGGAAGAGCCTGATGTAGTGCTGCCCAAGCCGAGCGTCGGTGAGGATTTGCACGCGGACTACACAACGATTGGCACCACGCTGGGCCCGCATCCACTGGCGCTGTTGCGCAGTGAATTGAAGGCACTGCGCTGCCGCAGTTCGCAGGAGTTGCTCGATGTCGAGCATGGCCGGCCGGTGAGCGTTGCCGGACTGGTCACCGGGCGGCAACGACCGGGTACCGCCAGTGGCGTGACCTTCGTAACCCTCGAAGATGAATTCGGCAACGTCAACGTGGTGGTCTGGCGCGACTTGGCTGAGCGTCAGCGGCAGGTGCTGGTCGGTTCGCAACTGCTCAAGGTGGATGGCCGCTGGGAGCGCCAAGGCGAAGTACGCCATTTGATTGCCGGACGCCTGAGCGACCTCAGCCCACTGCTCAACGGCATCCGTGTGCAAAGCCGCGATTTCCACTAATACGCTGCCCCCTTGTGGGAGCGGGCTTGCTCGCAAAAAAGGTCTGTCATTCAAAAAATTTGGTGTCTGGTAAACCGCTTTCGCGAGCAAGCCCGCTCCCACAGTTGATTTTGTGTATGGCCAAATCAGCCATTTCGTTGGCGTCAAAAATATCTGTTCGCAATGATGGCACTTTGTCATAATGCCGCCCCTTTCAAGCTCCCACCCCACGTCGCCGTGCCGGGACACACCGTTTTTCAAGAAGGAATACGCAGTGAGAATGATCTCCCGGATGTTGGTCTCAGGCGTTGCCATTGCCGTGCTCGGCACGTTGGCCGGCACTCTTGCCGGTTGCGCCACGGAAAGCTCGCGCGCGTTGCCAGTGGCCAAGGTTGAAAGCGCCTCTCAAGTCTGGACTGGCGTTCGTGTGCCGATGGCCGTGGGCAAGTTCGACAACCGCTCCAGCTACATGCGCGGGATCTTCTCCGATGGCGTCGATCGTCTCGGCGGCCAGGCCAAAACCATCCTGATCACCCACTTGCAGCAGACCAACCGCTTCAGCGTGCTGGATCGCGACAACATGGGCGAGATCCAGCAGGAAGCGGCGATCAAGGGCCAGGCCCAGCGCTTGAAGGGTGCTGATTACGTGGTCACCGGTGACGTTACCGAGTTCGGCCGCAAAGAGATCGGCGATCACCAGCTGTTCGGCATTCTTGGCCGTGGCAAAACCCAGATTGCGTACGCCAAGGTCAACCTGAATATCGTCAACATCAGCACTTCCGAAGTGGTGTACTCGACGCAAGGCGCCGGCGAGTACGCCTTGTCCAACCGCGAAATCGTCGGCTTTGGCGGCACCGCAGCCTACGACTCCACCCTCAACGGCAAAGTACTGGACCTGGCCATGCGCGAGGCGATCAATCGTCTGGTCGATGGCATGAACGCCGGTGCCTGGAAGCCGGGCAACTGATCGACGCCCATTGATTGCAAGGAGCAACACCCATGAATTCGACGTTGTCGCGCGCGCTGATGGCGCTGACGCTGGCCGCCAGTGCCTTGCTGGCCGGTTGTGCCGGCCCGAAAACCCTGTACCAGTGGGAAGATTACCAACCGCAGGTCTACGAATACTTCAAAGGCGAAGAGCCGAAAGAAGCGCAGGCCGAAGTGCTCGAACGTGACCTGCAAAAGATTCGCTCCACCGGCAAAGCCGTGCCGCCGGGTTACCACGCCCACCTTGGCTTGCTCTACCTGAGCATGGGCAAGGACGATCAGATGGTGCAGCAGTTCAACACCGAGAAAGCGCTGTTCCCCGAGTCCGGCCCGTACATGGATTTTCTGCTTAAAAACGCCAAGACCGGAGACGCCAAATGATCTCGCGTACCCTGAAGTTACTCGCCGCTGGTTTGGCCCTGACAGTACTCGGCGGCTGCGTAGCGCCAAAAACCGTGGACTATTCGGCGTACAAACAGGCACGCCCGAAGACCATTCTGGTGCTGCCGCCGCTGAACACTTCGCCGGATGTGAAGGCCTCTTACAGTCTGCTGTCGCAAGTGACGTTCCCGCTGGCCGAGGCCGGTTACTACGTGTTGCCGATTGCGCTGGTGGATGAAACTTTCCGCCAGAACGGCTTGACCACCCCAGACGATATCCATCAGGCACCGCCGAACAAACTGAAGGAAATCTTCGGTGCGGACGCGGCGCTGTATATCACCGTGACCGAGTACGGCACGCGTTATCTGGTGATCAGCAGTGAAACCGCCGTGACCGCGACGGCGAAACTGGTGGATCTGAAAAGCGGCACCACGCTGTGGACCGGTTCGGCGCGGGCGTCGAGTGAAGAGGGCGGCAACAACGGTGGCGGCGGTTTGATCGGCATGCTGATCACCGCAGCGGTGAAGCAGATCATCAACAGTTCGACCGATGCCGGTTACCCGATTGCCGGTGTGGCGAGCAATCGTCTGCTCTCGGCTGGTCAGCACGCAGGTTTGCTGTACGGCCCGCGCTCGCCGAAATACGGCACTGACTAAGAAGCAACATAAATCCTTGTGGGAGCGGGCTTGCTCGCGAAGGCGGTCTGTCATTCAACGATTATTTGTCTGATACACCGCTTTCGCGAGCAAGCCCGCTCCCACAGGGAAAGGTGTTTCTCTGTTGGTTTATTTGGCGGCTGGCCAAAACCGTTCGCCACCGCCCGGTGTTTCCGTCCACGCTTGCAACGAGCGGGTCGGCAGGTCGAAATAATCACGGGTGCGCGCATAACCATGGCCGCCCATGCGCCCAATCGCATCCAGCCCCAATTGATCGATGTACAAGGTTTTCGGATCGATCAGTTCATCGCGCACATGCGCCATCAACACTTCACCGAAAATGATCTCCCGCGACTGACCGATGTTCAGCGCCATCATCCGCCGGCACTCCAGCGCCACCGGCGCCTCACCAATGCGTGGGCATTTCACCGTGGTGCCGGGAATCGCCGTCAGGCCTGCAGCGGTCAACTCATCGAAACCCGGAGCAAACGGCACGGCACACACGTTCATGGCCTCCACCAACGCATCGCTGACGATGTTCACGGTGAATTCCTGATTCAGCTGAATATTGCGCGTGGTGTCTTTCGGGCTCTGATCGCCATAGTTCTCCACGCCCAGCGCCAGAATCGGCGGATCCGCCGACAGTGCATTGAAGAAGCTGAACGGCGCGGCATTGATCCGGCCCTCGCCATCGATGGTGGTCACCAGCGCAATCGGCCGAGGCACGACGCTGCCAATGAGAATCTTGTATTTTTCCCGTGGGCTGAGCTGGCTGAAATCGAAACTGTGCATGGGCAAAACCTCTAGGAAAGTGGATCGATGGCGCTCAATGGCGCGTCGGCGCTGTAGTCATCGGCGAACGGAATGGACGGCTGGAACAGGGTTTTCCAGTCCGGCCGGGTAATCGCGCGGTCGCTGTGGCTGCGCATGAGTTTTTCGTATTGAAGTTGGGCCTGACGTTGCAGGGCGGGGTAGTCGACGCCGGTGACCTGACCGTCGTGCATCACACAACGACCGTCGATGTAACTGGCGACGCAATCGTCGCCGCGCCCGGCCAACAGCAGGTTTTTCAAAGGGTCGAACAATGGCCCCAGATGAAGGCCGCGCAGACTGAATACGGTGATGTCGGCTTTGGCGCCGGGGGCCAGTCGACCGAGGTCATCGCGACCCAACGCCCGCGCGCCACCGAGGGTCGCGGCGTTGTACAGATCGAGGCTGCTGGTCAGCGCCGAGCCGCCCTCCATCAGCCGCGCAATGTTCAAGCCGTGGCGCATGTTTTCCAGCAGATCCGCCGGCCAGGTGTCAGTGCCGAGTGCGAAGTTGATGCCCTTGGCGCGGTAGCGACCGAACGAGTTCAGCGCTTCGCCGTCACGGGCAAACACCAACGGGCAATGCACCAGACTCGCACCGCCGTCGATCAGCCGTTGCAGATCATCGTCGCCAGCGGTGTAGATGCCGTGCGGCAACAGACTGCGCGGCGTGAGCAAGTCCAGTTGCTGCAACCACTCCAGCGGTGACGCGCCGCGCAACTGCTCGACCATCGCCACTTCGCTGAGCGCCTGGCAGCAATGCAGACGCATCGGCGCATTCAGTTCGCGGCTCAGCGCGGCGGTGCGTTGCAGCAATGCGGGTGTGCAGGTCTGGATACGATCCGGCAGCAGCGCGCCACGAATCAAACCGTCATGGGCGCCGTCGAAATCCTTGAAAAACCGTTCTGCCGCATCCAGTCCGGCCAGCCCGCGAGCCTCATCCCAGTGATGGGCCAAGGTGCCGTCGGCCTGCCAATAACTCATGCCACTCATGTAGCAGGGGCCGAGGTAAGTGCGTAAACCCAGTTCACCGGCAACGTCTGCAACAGCGGCGAATTCGTCGTAAGTTTCCGCCCATTCGCGGTAGTACATCGAGGTGATCGGCATGGCCGTGGTGATGCCGTTGCGGATCAACTGGGTGAAGGCGTAGCGGTATTTGAAGACTTCTTCGTCGGCGCTGTATGTCTCACGCGGGCCGGCGGCCAGATATTCGGATGACCACATGCGGCCCATGGCGCGTTCGTCGCCGTTGTCCAGCGTCAACACCGTGGAGTCGAGATCGCCCAGCGCGTCGAGATCAATGAAGCCAGGGCCGATCAGCGCATTGCCGTAATCGATCCACTGATCCACCGCCCCGGCATAACCGCGCCCGACGAATTCGATACGGGAACCCGAAAACACCACTTCACCGTCGCGCCACAGCACATGTTGCGCGCCGTTGAAACCGACCACGCAACTGGCCTTGAGACCGATGCGTTTCACAGACGGCTGCTCAGCAAGCGGCCACCTTCGGCGATCAACGCGCCACCGCGATAGACCTGACGCAACGGCCGCGCCACGACCGCCTCGCCCAGCGTCTCAACCGGCATCAGCAAGAAGTCCGCACGCTGACCAATTGCAAAACCGTAATCCTCGATACCCAGCGCCCGCGCACCATTTACCGTGGCCGCCTCGAACGCCGCCGCCAGCTCATCGTCCTTGCCCAAATCAAAGCGAAACGCCAACAACATCGCCCGTTCGAGCATGTCGCCATTGCCCATCGGCGACCACGCATCGCGAATACCGTCGGAACCCAGGCAGACATTGACGCCGGCCTCGCGCAAGGCGAGAAACGGCGGCACTGCGGTGTCGGCCGGCGCCGAACTCATCAGCGAAATCCCTAGCGCCGCCAAACGTTCGGCGACCGGTTTCACCTGGCTCCACGGCAGCATGCCGAGGCAGTAGGCGTGGCTGATCATCACCCGGTTTTGCAGGTTGAAACGCTCGGTGTAATCAGCGATCAGCGCGATTTGCCACAGGCCCAGCTCACCTTTGTCGTGTAGGTGAATATCGACGCCACGGCCGAATTCAGCCGCGAGTTTGAAAACGAAATCGAGCTGCGCGATCGGGTCGTTGTCGATGCCGCACGGGTCGAGCCCACCGACGTTTTCCACGCCCAGCGCCATTGCTTCACGCATCAGTTCGGCGGTACCGGGGCGGCTGATCAAACCGGTTTGCGGGAACACCACCAGTTGCAGGTCGATCAGGTCTTTGTAGCGTTCGCGCAATTGCTGCATGGCTTCGACGTGACGCAGACCGAATTCCGGGTCGATGTCGACGTGGCAGCGCATGGTCAGCGAACCACGGGCGATGCAATTTTCCAGCAGCGCACCGGCGCGTTCGGCGATGGGCGCGGTGACTTCGCGGAGGATGCGGCGCTCGTTGCTGATGTAGTCCTTGAGCGTCGGCCCCGCGCTGTTTGGGCGCCAGGGTTGGCCGTAGAGGGTTTTGTCGAGGTGGACGTGGCTTTCGACCAATGCGGCGGTGAGGAGTTGGTGTTGGCCGTTGATGTCGGTGGCAGCCACGGGCGCGTTGGACGCCGGACGGCGCTGAGAGAAGCGGCCGTTTTCGATGAGCAGGTCTTCGGCGGCGGCGCCGTAGGGGCGCACGTTGCGTAGCCAGTGTGGCTGGGTCATACAAACCTCGTTCAGGTCTTTGGATTTTTTCCCTCACCCTAGCCCTCTCCCGGAGGGAGAGGGGACTGAATGGGGGATATTGGAGAGATACACCGACTTGGAATATTTGCTTTGAATCCATAGTCGACTGGTTGTTTCAGGTCGGCGTATGGCGCAAGACACCTCGGTCAGTCCCCTCTACCTCTGGGAGAGGGCTAGGGTGAGGGCAGCGGTCTCGGATCAACCTTTGAGCTTCGACCAAATCCGATCCTGCAGCTCCCGCGCCTTGTTGCTGCATTCCTTCTCCGGGCGCAGACGCGAGGCGTACTCCTCTGGCATGTTGATCGCGTCCATCACCTTCCACTTCGGATCAAGCAACGAATCGCTCTGAATCCCGTTGGCGTAAGCAATGGCGTTCGACACGGCGGCGGCGTTCTCCGGCTTCATCATCCAGTCGATAAAAATCTTCGCGTTACCCGGGTGCGGCGCGCTTTTCGGTACGGCGAAGTTGTCCTGGAACATCGCCACGCCTTCACGCGGATAGACGTACTTGATCGTGCTCTTCTGCAAGGTCGCCCGGGCGGTCGAGCCGTTCCAGTTCTGCATCATGATCACCTCGCCCGAGGCCATGCGGTCGACGGTGTTGTCGGAGCTGTACATCTTCAAAAACGGCTTCTGCTTTTGCAGCAATTCCAGAATGCGTTTGGCGTCCTGCGGGTTTTCGCTGCATTCGTCGACGTTCAGGTAATGGCTGGCGGCGTTGATCACACTGCTCGACGTATCCAGCGCGGCGAGTTGGCCTTGCAGCTCTTTGCGCGGTTCGAAGAACTCTTTCCACGAGTCATCCAGTTTGCCGCCGGGCACCCGCGCACTGTCGTAAGAGAACCCGGTGGTGCCCCACAAATACGGCGCCGAGAACTTGCGCCCCGGATCGAAACTCGGATCGCGGAACGGTTCTTTGACGTACTGAAAATTGCTCAGGGTCGGCGTGTCGATTTCCATCAACAGATCCTGCTTGATCAACGTCTGCATGATCGACTGCGACGGCACGATCACGTCATACGCAGCGCCGCCGGCCTGCAATTTCGCGAGCAAAGTTTCGTTGCTGTCGTAACCGTCCATGGTCACCTTGATCCCGGTTTCCTTCTCGAACTTGGCCAACAATTCGACCGGGTAGTAATCGGTCCAGTTGTAGAAAAACAGCTCTTTCGGTTCGGCGGCGTGGGCGCTGAACGCGGTGAAACAACTCAGGGCCAGACCGGACATTGCCAACCGCATGCTTTTGATTTTCATGAACAGAGCGCTCCAGATTTATTGTTGTTTACCGCGTTGGCCCAGCCAGAAGGCCAGCACCACCAGGACGATGGAAATCAGCAGCATCAGTGTCGAGATCGCATTGATCTCCGGCGTCACGCCAGCCTTGATTGCCGAGAAGATGTACACCGGCAACGTTGTCGAACCGGGCCCGGCGACGAAGAAGGTCATGATGAAATCGTCGAGGCTGACCACGAACGCCAGCACCGCACCGGACAACACCGCCGGCCACAGCAGCGGCAAGGTCACGCGGCGAAACACCTGCCACGGATTGGCATAAAGATCGTTCGCCGCTTCCAACAGGCTCTTGTCCAGATCATTGAGCCGCGCACGGATTGGCAGGTAGGCGAAGGGAATGCAGAAGCCGATGTGCGCGACGATCACCGTGAGCAAACCGAGCTTGATGCCGAGTGCCATAAACAGCAGCAACGTCGCCACTGCGGTGACGATTTCCGGCAGGATCAGCGGCAGGTTGATGCCGCCCTCGACCATTTTCTGTCCATAGAACGGCCGATACGTGGCCAGCGCTGCGAGCAGTGCAATCGCCGTGGCGCAGACCGTGGCAATGGTGGCGACGATGATCGAATTCAGCGCCGCCGTCTGAATCGACGGATTGGCCAGAATCCGCCCGTACCAGGCAAAGGAAAACTCGGTCCACACCGTCGCCGAACGATTGGCGTTGAAGCTGTAAGCGATCAACACGAAGATCGGCAGGTACAGATAGGCGAGGATCAGCAGGCTGATTTCGCGGGTGCCCGGGAGTTTTTTCAGGTGCAGGGAAATCATGCTTTCGCCCCCCGATGGATGGTCTTCGCCGCGCGGCGGCTGTACAGCGCATAGAGCACCAGCGACACCAGCAGAATCGCCAGCAACAGGAACGACAGCGAACTGCCCAGTGGCCAGTTGCGCGCGGTGCCGAACTGCTGCTGGATCAGGTTGCCGATCATCAGCGTCTTGCCACCGCCAAGAATCGCCGGAGTGATGAACGCGCCGAGGCTCGGCACAAACACCAGCAACGCACCGGCGATCACACCGGGCATCGACAGCGGCAGAATGATCCGGCGCAACGCGTGCCAGCGATTCGCCCCGAGGTCGTAAGCGGCTTCGACCAGACGCCAGTCGAGTTTTTCCAGCGTCGAATAGATCGGCAGAATCATGAACGGCAGGAAGCTGTAGACCAGACCGACACTCACCGCGAAATCGTTGTAGAGCAGGGTGATGCCGCCGGCGCTGGGGAACAGGGCGTTAAGGCTTTGCGCGACCCAGCCGTGTTCGCGCAGGATGATCAACCACGCGTAGTTGCGAATCAGCAGGTTGGTCCAGAACGGAATGGTGATCAGCAACACCATCAAATTGCGTCGGCGCGGGGTCAGGCTCGACATCCACAACGCCACCGGAAACCCGAACAGGAAACACAACACGGTGGTGCCGCCGGCCTGCAGCACCGAGCGCAGCAACGCTTGGGCATAGACCCAGTTCAGTTCCAGTTCACCGTCAAAACCTTCCTGAAAAAACAGCTGCACGTAGCTTTGCAGTTGCCATGGCGCTTGCCAGTCGACGCCGCCGTAGGTGTTGCGCGGCAGCAGGCTGATGTAGCCCATGATCCCCAGCGGAATGGCGATCAGGGCAAGCAGGGTCAACACCACCGGGCTGAGCAACAGCGCGCGGTTGAGGGCAGGGGAAGTGCTGCTGACGCTCATCTCAGGCCTCCATCAACAGGCAGGCGTGCGGCGGCAAGTGCACGGCGACGCGTTCACCGACCGCGCGGCCGGGGTTCAGGCCTTCGTTGTTTTCACGCAGCATGACTTTGATGTCGTTGTTCAGGCGGCACTGGTACAGCGTCGCCGTGCCGACGTAGAGCACCGCTTCGATGACGCCACGCAGGTGATGCGGCTGGCTGGCGTCGACCAGTTGCGAGCGCTCCGGGCGAAACGCCAGTTGCACGCTGCTGCCGGCGAAGCTCTGCTGCTGACAAGGGATTTCGATTGGCATGCCGTTGGGCACGAAGAGTTTTTCGTTGTGTTCGCCGTGCTTGAGCTGGCCAGGCAAGAAGTTGATATCGCCGATAAACTGCGCGACGAAACGGTGTTTGGGGTGCTCGTAGATATCGGTCGGGGTGCCGATCTGCAGGATCTTGCCGGCCGACATCACCGCAATGCGATCGGACAAGGTCAGCGCTTCTTCCTGATCGTGGGTGACGAAAATGAAGGTGATCCCGGCTTCTTTCTGTACGCGCTTGAGTTCGACCTGCATTTCTTTGCGCAACTTGAGGTCAAGCGCCGACAACGGCTCGTCGAGCAACAGCACTTTCGGTTTCGGCGCCAAGGCCCGGGCCAGAGCCACGCGCTGCTGTTGGCCGCCGGACAATTCCGCGGGTTTGCGCCCGGCCAGATGCTCCATTTGCACCAGCGCGAGCATTTCGTTGACGCGATCCGGAATCAACTTGCGATCAAGACCCTGCATCTCGAGGCCGAAGGCGATATTCTGCGCCACACTCATGTGCGGAAACAGCGCGTAACTCTGGAACACCGTGTTGACCCGGCGCTTGAATGGCGGCAGATCGTTGACCGGTTCACCGGCCAAACGAATCTCGCCTTCACTGACGTGCTCGAAGCCGGCGATGGTGCGCAGCAGGGTGGTTTTGCCGCAGCCCGAAGGGCCGAGCAGGGTAAAGAATTCGTTGTCGGCGATGTTCACCGAAACATTGTCGAGGGCCGGCGCGAGGCCTGGATCATCGGAATACCGTTTTGAGACGTTGCGCACTTCAATTGCTATTGGTTGACCCATATTGGTGCAATCCTCTATTTATTGTATGCAATATCTGAATGCAATTTAGAAATACCCGGATTAATCTGCGTGTGCAACCCCCTTTTTCTTTGGCCAGCGATCGCCAGGGGTTGGTTGCCCGACGCTAAAGGAGTGTTTGAATGACCGAGAAGAAACTGGAAACCACGGTCGACCGCGTCTACCAAGGGGTTTACGAGGCGATCAGCAAGCGCTCGTTGCGCCCGGGGATGAAGCTGGGCGAGGCCTCATTGGCCGATTTATTCAATGTCAGCCGCACGTCGGTTCGCGCCGCGTTGAAGCAACTGGAGGCCGATGGCCTGGTTACCACCGAGCCCAACAAAGGTGCGTCGGTGTCATTGCCGAGCAATGAAGAGATCCGTTCGCTGTTCGAAACCCGCCGTCTGATCGAGATCGGCATCGTCACTGAACTGTGCCGACGCAAGGACAGCGCGGCGATGCAGGACTTGCGTGAACATCTATTGCTGGAAGACGAAGCGCACGCTGCCGGTGACCACGAACGGTTGATTCATCTGCTCGGCGAGTTCCACATCAAACTGGCGCGCAGCCTCAATAACCCGGTGTTGCTCGACTGGTTCCAGAAGCTGATCTCGCGCGCCTCGCTGTATGCCGCCGCACTGGACGACGACAGTCATGAAGTGTGCCGCGATGACGAACACCTGCGCCTGATCGAATACATCGAGGCCGGCAACCAGAGCGCTGCCATCGAGCTGACCTGCATGCATTTGAACGGCATCGAAAAAGCCATTCTCGACGTCGCCGCGAAGATGAAAACTGGCTACCATCCGCTCAAGCACCTGATCGGGGTCTAGTCTCCGAGCGGGGACGAAATCGGCTATACCTCTTATGAAACCAATACGACTGAAGACGCTCGAAACAGACGGGCGTCGCGTCGTTCTGGCGTCGCGATTTATCGGGCAACCACCACAGGACACCGAGTCAGTCGATGCAGTTTTTATCCGATAGCCACGGCTGTGATGGCTGGCAAGGCGAAATGGCCGAACGTATCCGCGCGTTCGACTGGAGCCACACTGAACTGGGCCCACTGAATACCTGGCCGGCGAGCCTGTGCAGCGCGGTGCAATTGATGCTGGCCTCGCCGCTGCCGATGGTCATGCTTTGGGGTCATGCCGGCTACATGATCTACAACGACGCCTATTCGGAATTTGCCGGTGGTCGCCATCCGTATCTGCTCGGCTCCCCCGTGGAGTTGGGCTGGCCAGAAGTTGCCGATTTCAACCGCCATGTAGTCGACACGTGCCTGGCCGGCGGTACCTTGTCGTTTCGCAACAAGGCGCTGGTACTGCTGCGCGATGGTGTCCCCGAGGAGGTTTGGCTCGATCTCTATTACAGTCCCGTTTCCAATGATGCCGGAGCGCCTGCCGGGGTGATGGCAATGGTGGTGGAAACCACCGAGTTCGTGATTTCCGAAAGACTGCGCCAAGAGGCCGAAAACGCCTATCGCGCCGATAACGAACGCGTGCGTCTGGCATTGAATGCGGGGGCGTTGGTCGGTTCATTCGTGTGGGACGTGAAAAACAACCGGCTGTCCGCGGATGAGCGTTTTGCCCGCACGTTCTCCTACCCGCCGGATCAGGATCTGAGCAATTTGTCTCAGGACGTTGCCGAGTCGCGCATCCACCCGGATGACTTCGACTGGGTGCAGGAACGAGTCACCCGGTGCGTGCAGACCGGCGAGCCGTACAACGCCGAATATCGGGTTCGTCGCGGCGACGGTAGCTATTTCTGGGTGCTGGCCAGCGGCGCTTGCCAGTTCAACGAGAACGGCGAACCGCTGCGCTTCCCCGGCGTACTGATCGACATTCATGAGCGCAAGATAGCCGAAGAGTCTCTGCTCAAATTTACCCGCAATCTTGAACAGCGCGTTGCCAATGAAGTCGAGGCACGCCTGGCGGCTGAGGAACAACTGCGCCAGTCGCAGAAGCTTGAATCGATTGGCGGCCTAACCGGCGGCGTGGCTCACGACTTCAATAACCTGCTGCAAGTGATCGCCGGCAATCTGCATTTGCTCGCTCGGCATGAACCGGATAACGCCAACGTGCAGCGCCGCGTCAGTGCCTCGCTGGCAGCGGTGGAGCGTGGCGCCAAACTGTCTTCGCAATTGCTTGCGTTTGCCCGCCGGCAACCGCTGTCGCCGGCGGTGTGCAATCCGCAGCAGATTTTCGATGGCGTCGGCGAATTGCTCCAGCGCGCGCTGGGCGAAACCATTCAGGTCGATGTGCAATTACCGGCAGAGCCGTGGCACATCAACGTCGACCGCAATCAACTGGAAAACGCCATTCTCAATCTGGCGATCAACGCCCGCGATGCGATGAAGGGCGAAGGCACGATTGGTTTGAGTGCCGCCAACGTGCGCCTCGACAGCGAGTTTTGCGCGGGTAAAGGCATCGTCCCCGGCGAGTTTGTGCGCGTGGCGGTGAGCGATACCGGCGCCGGTATTCCTGCGCAGATTCTCGAGCAGGTGTTCGAACCGTTTTTCACCACCAAGGCTGATGGCCAAGGCACGGGGCTGGGTTTGAGCATGGTCTTTGGTTTCGTCAAACAGAGTGGCGGGCATGTCGAGATTGCCAGCCAGGTCGGCGAGGGCACGCGGGTGCAGTTGTACTTCCCGCGCAGTCTGCGCCCGGTTCGCGATGAGGCTCCGAGTGTGGAGAATCTGCAGGGCGGCGGGCATGAGACGATTCTGGTGGTCGAGGACAACGACGCCGTGCGTGCCTCGGCGGTCGAGTTGCTGCGCGAGGAAGGCTATCGCGTGTTGACGGCCGGTAACGGTGATGTGGCGATGCAGATGTTGCTGGAAGGGATCGAGGTGGATCTGATCTTTACCGACGTGGTCATGCCGGGGTTGATCAAGAGTTCGGATCTGGCGGCGTGGGCCAAAGTGCAGATACCGGCGGTGGCGGTGCTGTTCACCTCCGGGCACACCCGCGACATCATCTCGCGCAATCACCAGTTGAGCCCGGACACGCATTTGCTGAGCAAACCGTACAGCCCGGAAGCGATGTTGCAGATGATTCGTGCGGTGCTTAATGCCTGACTGGGACAGAACCTTGAGCCTACTCGAGCTCTGTAGGGAGTTACCTGTGGCGAGGGGATTTATCCCCGTTCGGCTGCGCAGCAGTCGTAAACCCTGAGAATGTGGTTGAACTGGAAAAAATGCAGGGGAGCGCTTCGCACTCCAACGGGGATAAATCCCCTCGCCACAATGAACTCCGCAATCAATGAGGCCTCATTAGTCATAGACGTTTTTTCTGTTCTTCGATCAAGGCCCGCCAATGACTTCCAAGCGTAATTCCAAAGCGCCCGCCGGCATGGTTCGTGTGCGGGGCGCGCGTGAACACAACCTGAAGAACGTCGACATCGACATCCCCCGCGATGCGCTGGTGGTGTTCACCGGTGTGTCCGGTTCGGGCAAATCCTCGTTGGCATTCTCGACCTTGTATGCCGAAGCCCAGCGCCGCTACTTCGAATCCGTCGCACCCTACGCGAGAAGGCTGATCGATCAGGTCGGCGTGCCCGATGTCGATTCCATCGAGGGCCTGCCGCCCGCCGTGGCCCTGCAACAACAGCGCGGCACGCCGAGCACGCGGTCTTCAGTGGGCAGCGTGACCACGTTGTCGAGCCTGATCCGCATGCTCTATTCGCGCGCCGGCAGTTACCCGCCGGGGCAGGCGATGCTGTACGCCGAAGACTTTTCGCCGAACACCCCGCAGGGCGCCTGTCCGGACTGCCATGGCCTCGGCCGGGTCTATGAAGTCACCGAAGCGCTGATGGTGCCCGATCCGAACCTGACCATCCGCCAGCGCGCCGTGGCCTCCTGGCCGCTGGCGTGGCAAGGGCAGAACCTGCGCGACATCCTCGTGACCATGGGCATCGACGTCGACATTCCGTGGAAGAAACTGCCGAAAAAGCAGCGCGACTGGATTCTCTTCACCGAAGAAACCCCGACCGTGCCGGTGTACGCCGGGCTGACCCCGGAAGAAACCCGCGTCGCCCTCAAGCGCAAAATGGAGCCGAGCTACCAGGGCACCTTCACCGGCGCGCGTCGCTACATCTTGCACACGTTCACCCATTCGCAAAGTGCGCTGATGAAGAAGCGTGTTTCGCAATTCATGCTCGGCAGTCCATGCCCGTTATGTGACGGCAAACGCCTTAAGCGTGAAGCGTTGTCGGTGACCTTTGCCGGGTACGACATTGGTGAGTTGTCGCAGATGCCGTTGTTGCAAGTGGCGGAAGTGTTGAAGCCTGTGGCGGCGCAGAGTTATCTGCAGCACGCCGAAGAAACCGGCGAAACCCTGAGCCATGCGCAAACCCGCGAGGCTCGTCAGCAAAGGGTGGCCCACGGCGGCAGTGGTCACGCGAGTGCGCCGGATGTGCGACACACGCCGAACCTGTCGCTGGAGAAGCGTCTGGCGGCGCAGCGCATTGCCGAGGATCTACTGGAGCGGGTCAGCACCCTGACCGATCTCGGTCTCGGTTATCTGGCGCTGGAGCGCAGCACGCCGACGTTGTCGTCCGGTGAGCTGCAACGGTTGCGCCTGGCGACGCAACTGGGCTCGCAGTTGTTCGGCGTGATCTATGTGCTCGATGAACCTTCTGCCGGTTTGCATCCAGCGGATGGCGAGGCGTTGTTCGAGGCTTTGCAGCGGCTGAAGGCGGACGGCAACACGCTGTTCGTGGTCGAGCATGATCTGGAAACCATGCGCCGCGCTGACTGGTTGATCGACGTAGGCCCGGCGGCGGGCGAGAAGGGCGGGCAGGTGTTGTTCAGCGGCCCTCCAGCGGGATTGGCCGATATTAAAGAGTCGCAAACCCGCGCTTATCTGTTTGCTGAAACCCAGCGACAAACTCGCGCCGCGCGCAAGCCGACGGCGTGGCTGAAACTTGATGGCATCACCCGCAATAACCTCAACAACCTCAGTGCTGAATTTCCCTTGGGCTGTTTTACCTCGGTCACCGGTGTCTCCGGCTCGGGCAAGTCGAGTCTGGTCAGTCAGGCATTGCTCGAACTGGTCGGCGCGCAACTAGGGCGGCCGACGGTTGAAAGCGAAGCGGAAGAGCTCAGCCTCGAAGACGATGCGCCGCAGGTCAGCAGCGGCCAGGTCACGGCTGGACTGGAATCGATCAAACGGCTGGTGCAAGTTGATCAGAAACCCATCGGCCGCACACCGCGCTCCAATCTGGCGACCTACACCGGGCTGTTCGACAACGTGCGCAAGCTGTTCGCCGCCACCCCCGAGGCGCGCTCGGCGGGGTACGACGCCGGGCAGTTCTCCTTCAACGTCGCCAAGGGCCGTTGCGCCACGTGCGAGGGCGAAGGGTTCGTCAGTGTGGAATTGTTGTTTATGCCCAGCGTGTATGCGCCGTGCCCGACCTGTCATGGCGCGCGGTATAACCCGCAGACGCTGGCGGTGCTGTGGGAGGGCTTGAGCATCGCGCAGGTGCTGCAATTGACGGTCGATGAGGCGGTGACGGTGTTTGCCGGGCAGCCGGGGATTCGTCGTTCGCTGGAAGTGCTGCGTGATATTGGCCTCGGATATTTGCGCCTCGGGCAACCGGCCACAGAGTTGTCCGGCGGTGAAGCACAGCGAATCAAACTGGCCACCGAGTTGCAACGCAATCAACGCGGCGCGACGTTGTATGTGCTCGATGAACCGACCACAGGATTGCATCCGCGCGATGTTGACCGGTTGCTGGAACAACTGGATACGCTGGTGACGGCGGGTCATACGGTGATTGTGGTCGAGCACGAAATGCGCGTGGTCGCGCAGAGTGACTGGGTGATCGACATCGGCCCGGGTGCGGGCGATCAGGGCGGCAGGATTGTGGTGGCGGGCACGCCGCAGAAGGTTGCGGCGAGCAAGAAGAGCAAGACTGCGCCGTTTTTGGCCCGCGCGTTGAACCGATAGGTGTATTGGCCTGGCAGGCCTCTTCGCGAGCAAGCTCAGCTCCTACGATGGTTCCGAGTACACCGCAGAACACTGTAGGAGCCGAGCTTGCTCGCGAAAGCGGTCTGTCAGGCACCGTCGAGGGTGCGGCGGACTTTGTCGAGCAGTTCGCTGATCTGGAACGGTTTGACCAGCATGTCCATGCCCGTGCCCAGAAAAACCTGCCGATTGATCGCCGTTTCCGCATACCCGGTCATAAACAGGATCGGCAAACCCTCACGCCAGCCCCGCGCCACGTCCGCCAGTTCCCGCCCGCTCATGCGCGGTAAACCAACATCAGTCAGCAGCAGATTGATCGACGCATCGTTCTGCAATCGTTCCAGCGCCGTTTCGATATCCGCCGCCTGCGTACAGCGATAACCGGCATCCTCCAGCACTTCAGTGACAAACATCCGCACCGACGGCATGTCCTCGACGATCAGCACATGCTCACCGGTGCCCTGCGGATCGACCACCGGCGCCGGAATGTCAGCACCGGTCGGATCGCTGGTCGCCGGCAACATGATTGTCACTTCGGTACCACGTCGCGCCACGCTACGAATGTGCGCATCGCCACCGGACTGGCGGGCGAAACCGTAAATCGTCGACAACCCCAACCCTGTGCCCTGGCCCAGCGGTTTGGTGGTGAAGAACGGATCGAAGACCTTGTCGATCACGTTGTGCTCAATGCCCGTGCCGTCATCGCGCACCGACAGTGCGACGTAAGCGCCATCGGCCAGGTTCGGATCGCCATGGGAATAAGCGGCGTAAGTGTTGACCCAGACATTACCGCCCGAGGGCAGCGCATCGCGGGCGTTGATCACCAGATTGAGCACCGCACTTTCCAGTTGCACCGGGTCGACCAGCGCGATCGCCGGTTTGCTGGTCAGCTCAAGCTTGAGGTTGATGCGTTCGCCGATGGTGCGGGTCAGCAGTTCTTCCAGCGAACGCACATGCTCGTTGATGTCCACCGGCCGCGTGTCCAGCGGTTGCTGACGGGCGAAGGCCAGCAAGCGATGGGTGAGGGCGGCGGCGCTCATTGCCGAGTTCAGTGCCGCTTTGGCGTAGAACTGCACCTTTTCCGGTCGATCGTCAGCCACGCGTTTCTGAATCAATTCCAGGCTGGTGATGATGCCGGTCAGCAGGTTGTTGAAGTCGTGGGCGATGCCGCCGGTGAGTTTGCCCAGCGCATCCATTTTCTGCACTTGCAGCAGTTGCGATTCGGCACGCACACGCTCGGCGACTTCCTTGGCCAGTTGCGTGGTGGTGTCGTCCAGTCGCGCCAGGTGCGAGCGTTCGCGATGACGGTGTTCGGTGACGTCTTCGACGAACACCAGGCTCAGCTCCGGCGTGCGGTACGGCGAAATCTGCCATTCAGTCTCGCGAAGCTCACCGAGCACGCGCATGTTCAGCGTGCCTTTCCAGCGTTCGCCATCGACCAGGCGCAGGCGCAGTTCGTTGAGGATTGCGCTTTGATCGTCGGCGAAGCATTCGCGCAGGGTTTGCGGATCCTGATTGTCAAGAATCAGCTGAGCGAAGGCGTGATTACATTCATGCACTTTCAATTGCGCATCAAGCACGGCAATCGGTGCCGACACGTTGGCGAAAATCTCGCGGAATCGCGCCTCGCTCTCACGCAGGGCGTTTTCGGTGTCGCGCACTCGCAGCAGTGTGCGCAGGGTCGCGAGCAACACGTCCGGGTCGACCGGGTGAATCAAGTAAGCATCGGCGCCGGCGTCGAGACCGGTGATGATGTCGCCGGTCTGAATCGAGGCGGCGGACACGTGGATCACTGGCAGCAACGCGGTGCGCGCATCGGCACGCAAGATGCGCACAATGTCGAAACCGCTCATGTCCGGCAGGTTGACGTCGAGGATCAGCGCATCCAGCGGTTCGCTCTCGATCAACGCCAGTCCGTCAGTCCCGGTGCCGGCCTCCAGCACTTGGTAGTCGTGGCGTTCCAGACGCCGGCGCAGGGCGTAGCGGGTGGCGACGTTGTCGTCGACGATCAACAGGCGGATGTCACGTTTCATCGACGTTCTCCAGAGCGATCGCCAGCGGAATGATCACGAAGAAGGTCGAACCGACCCCCGGCGTGCTTTCCAGGCCGACTTCACCGCCCAGCAGGGCCGCGAAGCGTTTACACAGCGACAGGCCCAGCCCGGTGCCGCGCAGACGTTTCTGCAACGGCGAGTCGACCTGGGAAAAGTCCTCGAACAATGCGCCATGCAGCTCGGCAGCGATACCAATACCGGTGTCGCTGACGGCAAAACGTACTTTGTCGATGCCTTCGAGCCGCGCCGACACCCGCACTTCGCCACGTGTGGTGAACTTCAGCGAGTTGGAAATGAAGTTGCGCAAGATCTGCGCGAGTTTCTTGTCGTCGGTGTACAGCCGTGGCAGGCCGACCGGTTCTTCGAAAATCAGATCGACCGCCGAAGCATCGACAATCGGCCGGAACATCCCGCGCAGTGCCGAGAACAGGTCGAACATGTCGAACCACGCCGGCGAAATGGTGATGCGCCCGGCCTCGATTTTCGCCAGATCGAGCAAGTCATCGACCATGTCGCTGAGCTCGCGAGCGGCAGTGCTGACGAACGCGACCTGTTTGTGCTGCTCAGGGCTGAGCGGGCCGTCGAGTTCATCGGCGAGCAGGCTGTTGATGCTCAGGATCGAGCCCAGCGGCGTGCGGAACTCGTGGCTCATGTACGACAGAAAACGGCTCTTCAAGTCCGAGGCCTGGCGCAGCTCCTCAGCCTGAATATCGAGTTCGGCGTACAGGGCCAGCACGCCCTGGTTGGTTTCATCGAGCTCTTCGCGCAGGGCCGCGGTTTCGCTCTGCAATTGCGCAATCAGCGCGGCCTGTTCGGCGCTGTTGAGAATCGGCGACTCAGCCATGGGCGGCCTCCAGGGCAACGACCAGCACCGTTACATCGTCGCGCCCGCGACAGAAGTCGCGGTGCAGGACGCTGGCTATCACGGCGGGATGGCGGTGCACCAGGCCGGGGTAGTCTTGAAGGTTCCAACGGGACTGCAAGCCGTCGCTGTACATGATCAATAGATGTCCGTTCACGTGAGCATAGTCAAAGGGTCGGGCTTTCCGGTATTGCACGCCAACAATGCCTGGGTGCGAGGCCAGCCCGCGGGATTTGTCGGCGGAGATCAGGCTGGCGCCAATGTTGCCGACGCCGGCAAAAGTCAGACTGTCGCGGTGCGCGTTGAACTGGGTAAACGCGACAGCGCCGCCCCGGCTGCCGATCATGTCGCGATGCATGTCCTCCATCAGCATGACCGGTTCGGCGAACGGCGTCAGGGCGAAGGTTTCGGCGCCTGCAAGGCCGGCGCGTTCGGCTTCTTCGCCATGGCCCAGACCGTCGATGATCAACGCACTGATGTTGCCGTCCTCATAGGCCAGGTGCCAGACGTCGCCGCACGCGGGATCGTTGTGCAGCGAGTGCTGGCTGACACCGAAGCGAATGTCTGGCCCCCGGTCAGCGCGCGGATACAGTCGCGCCAACAGCACGGCGCCACGGTTATCGGCGTAGACATCAAACACTTCGGCCTGGCGCGAAATCGAGCCGAGACCGATGCCTTGGGTGCCGCCGGTGGAGAAGCCGTCGGCCAGACAAGCCTCCAGATCAAAACCCTGGGCGCGATCCACGGCGAGCATTTCGATGCCGAAACCATCAGGGCGCGGCAACACCCGCAAGTGCATTTCACCGTGGCTGGCGTGCTTGAGTATGTTGCTGGCCAACTCTGTCGCCACCAGTGCAACACGCCCCGCATCGCGTTCATCGAAGCCATGCCGTTCGGCCAATTGCTGCGCGGTACGCCGTGCGTAGCCGATCTGGCTGCTGTCCTCGATCGGCAGCACCTGGGTCAGGCTGGAGCGGATATTCATGTCCATCGGGTAATCGTTATTCGAGTGCCTTTGCCGGGTTCGGTGTCGAGTTCGAACTCTTCTACCAGTCGTTTAGCGCCGGTCAGGCCCAGCCCCATGCCGCTGCCGGAGCGTCCAGCCATCGGTCATCGCCAGTTTCAAGTCGGGAATGCCGGGGCCTTCATCGCGAAACGTCAGACGCAGGCCGACCTTGTGATCCTCGTCGAGAATCTGCCAGTCCATGTCGCCGCCACCGCCGTAGACCATGGTGTTACGCGCCAGCTCGCTGACCGCCGTGACCATTTTGGTCAGGTCGATCAGGCGCATGCCGCACTCGGTGGCGAGCTTGCGCGCGGTCTGACGCGCGAGTACCACGTCTTGCTCGATATGGATCGGTTGAGTACCGCTACTGCGCACGGTCATTGTTGCAATACTCGTTCTCGCAGCAGTTTCATCCCTCGCTCGACGTTCAGCGCGGTGCTCACGCCGGGCAAAGTCATGCCGAGTTCAACCAGGGTAATCGCGACGGCGGGCTGCATGCCGACCAACACGGTTTCGGCGTCCATGATTTTCGACAGGCCGGAAATCGTGCCGATCATCCGGCCGATGAACGAGTCGACCATGTCCAGCGCCGAGATGTCGATCAACACCCCGCGCGCCGAGGTTTTGCTGATGCGTTCGGACAAATCGTCCTGCAGGGTGAGGGCGAGTTGGTCATGCATGTCGACCTGAATGGTCACCAGCAAAAAGTCGCCCATCTGAAGAATCGGGATACGTTCCATGCTTAAGCCGTCTTGACGAGGCTGATACCCAGACGGGTCAGGGCCAGTTTCAACGCGTCTGCCAGGTTGGCTTTGGTCACCACGCCTTGCAGGTCGAGGCCAAGGTGGACGATGGTTTGCGCGATTTGCGGACGCACGCCGCTGATGATGCAGTCAGCGCCCATCAGACGAATCGCGGTGACGGTTTTCAGCAGGTGTTGCGCAACCAGAGTGTCGACGGTTGGCACGCCGGTGATGTCGATGATGGCGATTTCCGAACCGGTGTCGACGATGCGTTGCAGCAGCGATTCCATCACCACTTGCGTGCGTTGCGAATCGAGCGTGCCGATCATCGGCAGCGCCAAAACGCCGTCCCACAGCTTGACCACCGGGGTCGACAGTTCCAGCAGTTCTTCCTGCTGACGCTTGATCACCGCTTCACGGGATTTCTGGAAGGTGCGGATGGTGTGCATGCCGAACGCGTCGAGCAGCTCGGATATTTCCCAGAGTTGTTCGGCGAGCAGCGCCGGTTGTTCTTTGTAGTGAGCTTGCAGCAGGTTAAACAGCGGGCCTTTGAGGGCGAAAATGAAGCTGGCGGTTTGCTGCGAATCCTGGCCGAGCAGGGCGCGACTGTGCGAGAGCTTTTCGAGGAACTGGCGGGTCGCCTCCCAACCTGGCGTGGCGATGTTGGTGCCGTTGTCGTTCTCGAGACCGCTGACCACCAGTTGCAGAAATTCGGAGGTTTGTTGCTGCAGGTCGTGTTCTTTCAGATTGCGTGTGGAACCGCTGGCTTGCAGGCCGTTGATCCATTCGCTCAGCAGTTGCGTTTGCTTGTTTTTCATCGCATCGAGTGTGCTGTTCTGCAGTGCTGCCATGTGCCTGTTGCTCCGTAACGAATTTGGGGCCGATTCGATAAAAATTGATCGGCGCGAAGACATCGACATTTGCCGTTCTAAATAGTTGTTCGATCCCGCCAGGATATTTTTGATCTGGCGCAACGAACGCCCCGGTAACTCTAGTCGGCGTGACGGGGAGTGGAGATGTTTTGAACGTTGACGTGGTGCAGGCTTCGAATCTTCAAGGCCCGGCTGGTTTCAGTCGCGCTTGCTTTGACGAACGAGGTGATTATGAACGAGCAAACCAATCCGCAACAGAATCAATCCTCCGAACCGATCAACCGTAACGATCCGGCAATCGATCCGCAAGTGCCGGGGCAGCCTGCGCCGACGCAGCAGCAGGGTGAGGACGGCCAGGCGCAAAGTGCCGATCCGGCGGTGGATCAGAAGAACAAGCATACGGACAATGACAACGAGTTCAGCCCGGGGTTTGAGCCTAAGCCGGATCGTGCGGAGCCCGGGGAGGAGACGGATGCGGATATTGATACGGATGGGGGTTGAGGTTGGGCGTAAATGATGAGGCCGCATCTTTTGGATGCGGCTTTTTTATTCGCTTGGATACTGTGGTGTTGTCTGGATCGATCCCCCTCACCCCAGCCCTCTCCCCCAAGGGGTAGAGGGGGAAGGGAGCCGATCTTTGTGTTGTTCAAAATCTGAGTTCGACTCTGGATTTCGATACTTGAACCTGAGTTAGCGTCTGGATCATGAGTTCGATGCAGACCTTTCAGGTCGACGTATCTCGAACATTCAACTCGGTCGGCCCCCCTCTACCTCCGGGAGAGGGCTGGGGTGAGGGTAAAGCCTTTACTTGCTAGGATGCTTGGCCTGCAGCTCTTTCGCCGCCGCCAGATGTTTCTCCAGCCCCGGCAACATTTTCTGCGCAAACGCCTTCAATTCAGTCGCGCCCTTGACCTTGTCATCCGTCACGGTATTCGCCTGTTTCTTGAACAGCTCAATGGTCTCTTCGTGCGCCTTCACCTGATTGTTAGCGTAGGCCGCATCAAACGACTCATCACGCATGTCGAGGATTTTTTCCTTGGCCTGTTTGACCAGCGTCGTAGTATCCGGCACCTCGATATCGTTGGCCTTGGCAATGCTCGCCAGCTCATCGTTAGCCTTGCCATGGTCAGTGATCATCATGTTGGCAAACGCTTTGATGTCGGCCGATGAGCTCTTTTCCAGGGCCAGGCGACTCGCTTCGATTTCAGCGATACCACCGGCAGCGGCGTTATCGACGAAATCATTGTCAGTCGCGGCGAAAGCGCTGCCCATACCGGTGCTCAAAGCGACAGCCAAAAACAGATGACGCAAGTTGAATCCGTCCATTGGTGTATCTCCACGCAGGTTTTTGTTGGTGATACTCAATGGAGGCAGCGCGGCGTTTAAAGGTTTTATCGCATTTGCGACAGGGCGACGAACGGGCACCGCTGGTCTGACAGGTGGTCGACAGAACGCCCCAACCGAGGCCATTCTGATAACTGGCCTGCGCAATCGGTCGCGCGGGCCAGCCGATCAATTGACGGAGGTGTTCCATGCCGGTGACTCATGACTTGTTACAGGATTTGAAGCTTACGAAGGAAGAGATCCAGCAAAAACGCACCGCGGATCCACATCTGGACGCACTGATCAACAAGTATTCCCAGGCAGACGCCGATGTAGTCAAGGCCGAGACGGCGACCTCGGATGCGCCCAGCGATGACACGCTGAAAAAACTCAAAGAGAAACGCTTGCAGGTTAAAGACAAGATTGTCGAGCAATTGCAGGCGCGATCCTGAAGGCGGGTTGATCCGCCGACCATCGGTTGCGGATTGACTGGAACGACAGCCCCGACCGGCACCTCGAATGTTCAGAGTCTTCAATCATCGACTCTTTGCGAGGTGCCTTATGAACGATCCCAAATTCCCCAGTGAAGAGCAGGGCGCTTTTGACCCGGTTCCGACGCATCCTGAGCCGAATAGCCCGGCGCACACGACGGCTAATCCGGAAGAGCTGGATGAGGATCTGCCGGAAGACGAAGATCCCGACAAATTCGATAAATCCAGTAACTGACTGACGCCTTCGCGGGCAAGCCTTGCTCCTACAGATGATTGCATTTCAACTGTAGGAGCAAGGCTTGCCCGCGAAGGCGTCGTTCAATTCAACATCAATCCACCAGATTCACTTAAGGGCCCCATCCAACGACATCCGCGCCATATGCGTCGCCTTCAACGACCCAAAATACAACCACCGCCCATACTCCCTAACCGTGGTAATCGGCGAATAATTGCCATCGCTGGCATCCTGCAAATTGGCAATCACCTTGCCGTCCAGATCCAGCCCCAGCACAAATCCGCGCTTGTCCACCGGCGCCGGCACCAGCTTCAACGCCCGTACAATCATCTTGCGCAGAAATGGATGCCCCGCCGTGGCGTCCAGCAGCGTATTGCGCGGCGCATACAGCGCCACCCAAAACCGGTCACGGCCATTGAACGCGAGGTTGTCCGGCAGCCCCGGCAGATTGTCGATAAACAGGTCGTGAGTGCCGGCTTTCGGCCCGGTCAGCCAATAGCGGCTGATGCGATAAGCCCCGGTTTCATTGACCAGCACATAGGCGTCGTCCGGGCCGAGGGTCACGCCGTTGGCGAACTCCAGTTTGTCGAGCAGCACGCTGGTCTTGCCGGTTTGAAAGTCATAACGCAGCAAACGCCCATCGCCGCCGTGCTCGATGATCGCCTCGCCGTCATGGCCGTAACCCCAGCGGCTGCTCGCATCGCTGAAGTAGGCGAAATGCCCGGGCGCATCGATCGCCACGTCATCGGTGAAACCGAAGGCCAGTCCATTGGCGGCGGTGGTCAGCGGGATCAATTGCCCTTGCGCATCCAGCGACAGCAAGCCTTTGACCCCGTCGGCAATGACCAGCATGCCGTTCGGATGCCGAGCCAATCCCAGCGGACGCCCGCCGGTATCGGCCAGCACTTGGCGCTGCGTGCCATCGAGACTGGTGCGGATCAGTCGGCCGTCATGCAGGCCGGTGATCAGGTAATCCTCTTCCAGCAGCAGCGCTTCCGGTCCTTCGATATCGCTCGGCCCGACTTGCGCTGCGCTTTTGAGTTTCTGGTTCTCGGCGTAGGGGCCTTCTTTCAGCGATGGCGCGGGCTGCGGCGACCAGGCGACCGGTTCGATTTTGGTCGGCATCAGCAGTAAATATCCGATGACGATGACGAGCAGTAACAACACAACGTGCCGCACCTTCACGCGCTGGCCCTCGCCGAAGCCAAGTGCTGAGCAGCCATGTCGCGCAAGGCCAACATCGACGCCGCCGATTCGCGATCAATCCGGCGTTTGAGCAGCAGGTGATTGGCGATGCGCATGCCCAAACCTTCAAAGCGATAATCCAGCGTGCGCACAAACCGCGTGCCGTTACCTTCGGCCGCGCACTCATACGTCAGCAGCAACGACAAGCCATGATCACCTTGAGCCCGCGCGCACCAGCGGCGGCCCGGCAGGTATTCGGTGACTTCCCAGCGCAAATGCCCTGAGCGGCCGCCGGCATGAATGTCCTCTTCGAAACGCGAGCCGGCATGCAGCGGGCCGTGTGCACCGTCGATCTTCAGCGATGACGGATGCCACTCTGGCCAGCGGTTAACGCTGGCGGCGTAGGCGAGCACGGCGATCGGCTCACCGGCGATATCGATCTGGTGCTGCAGGCGGGTCATGGGCATTGTCGAATAGCTCAAAGGGGCGGGTTCCGACTCCCAGTAAAGGGTGCCGAACAGGTAGTCCATCAGCGGAAAAACGATATTGAAATTACGTTCCTGCATGCGTTCGCGCCTATGATGCAACTCGTGCAAACGGCGCATCTGCCGGATCCACGGCAAGCGTGTCAGGGGGTTGTTCGGCGGCAGATGCTCGCAGGCGTGGAACACTTCGTAAGTCAAGTAACCAAGCACCATGCACCCGGCAAAGAGCCCGGCGACATTGGCGTTCACCTGCGCGATCAGCCACCACAGCGGCAGGGTGATCAGCAGCGTGTGAATGACGATCAGCCATGCCGGGAACAGAATCACCCGCCAGTCGCGGGCGCTGTCATAGGTCATGTGGCCGGGGGTGAAGAAGCTGTGATGATCACCGGCATGCCGGGCGTAGAACATCTTCGCGAAGGCTTTTTTATGGTGGCCGAGATGGCGATGAACCATGTACACGCCGAAGTTGAACAGCAACAGGCTCAACGGCACGGTCAGCCATTCCAGCGGCCGCACTTGCTGCACGGTGCCCCAGAATCCGGCGATGGCGAGCACGCCGAACAGCAGCACGAAAACCCCGTGCAGCCACGGGTTGTAGCGCGGATGAATGGCCGCACGGTAGCGGCTGCGAAATGCCTCGGTGGTCTGCCTCACTGCGTTCACCTGCGGGTATCGTTGTTATACCCGGCAGCGTAGCCGATCCGGCCATTTGTGCAGGCTGAACCTTGAGGTCACATGCGCCATGCTTCGGTGTAAAACGGCTATCAGCTCAGTGGGTTCCAGCGCTGAGACCAGTCGTCATCGGTGTTGATCACCTCGCGCAGCAGATCAAAGGCCTGTTGCAGCGTTGCCGAGTCGCGATCTCGCGAATACACCAGATACGTCGGGTAGCTGAACTCCGGCGCTTTGGTCACCGCTTCCAGCGCGCCGCTTTCCAGATACGTGCGAACCACGCGGGTACGGAAATAGCCGCTGCCGCCGTGTTCGAGGATGTATTGCAGAGCCAGCGGGCCGAGGTTGAAACTCAGCGCAGCTTTGGCTTTTTCCGGCAGGGCGGCGTCGTGCTGACGACGGAAATCCGGGCCCCAGTCGATGTAAACGTAGGGATCGGGACGCTCGGGTGCGCGTACCAGAATCAGTTTCTCTTCCAGCACTTGCTCGACCTGCAGTCCCGGCCAGTATTCCGGCTGATAGACCAGCGCGGCGTCAAGAACGCCGAGTTCGAGTTGCCGCAGCAGGTTTTCACCGTCGCGAATTTCCATGCGCAGGGCATGCCCAGGGATTTTCTCGCGCAGTTCAGCGGCCCAACTGAGCATCAGCGGATTGCACAGGCTGACTTCACCACCGATGTGCAACACGTTGTGCAGGCCTTCGGGGAGCGGTAGATCACGACGCGCGGCTTCCCAGGTTTGCACCAGTTGATTGGCATAGACCACGAACGCTTCGCCGTTGGGCGTCAGTTTTGCCCCGGCGCGATTGCGTACGAACAACGTACTGCCCAGTTGGCTTTCGAGTTTTTGCACGCGGGCGGTGATCGCTGTTTGTGTGACGAACAGCTTCTGCGCAGCGGCGGCGAGACTGCCGTGGCGGACGATTTCGAGAAAGGTGCGAGCGAGGTCGATGTCCATGGGCGGGCCGGTTTGGGAGGTCGGCGTATTGTAAGGGCAAAAGCCCCTCACTAACCCTCTCCCGGGGCGAGAGGGGACTGACCGAGCTGTCTGACGTCAAACATCGACCTGAAAGATTGAGTCGATTATGGATTCAAAGCCGAACTTTCAGGTCTGCGTAAATCGCCAATATCCCCCCTTCAGTCCCCTCTCCCTCGGGGAGAGGGCTAGGGTGAGGGGAAAAGCAGACACCGCCAAAATCAACTGACCACTTCAACGTTACGAGCCCAATCTGCAACCATTCCAGCCATGCCCGTTGAGCCGTCCTTGGCCTTCGATGGAGCGGGAAGATTAAGTGTTGCGAGTGGTATCAGCTGTGATCAGGGTCAACGTTTCCCGATGATTACTGCTGTGCGTGCGTATTGACTGCCAGTAACGTCCTACGGATGCCGGAGTGTTTTTCGCAAATACCGGGACATTTCCGACAACTGTTTCAGGTTGGTCGTCGGACGCCTGTTCTATAACATCGGACGTGACATTGAAGTCGCTTACGGCTCGGACGTTCGGGCCCCTGACAACGGATGGATCATGCAAAACATACACGTTGAAAACGACGCAGCGCGTTATCACCCTCGCTATTTTTGGCGCGATGTTCGAGCCAGGTGCCCCTCGGAGACCAATGCGATGTCCACTGCTAAACCGCTTCGGTTTACGGGGCTGAAGCGGGTCGAAGGCAAACCTGTCGACGTACTCTTGCGCGGCAGGGAGTGGGGTGAAGACCCTATGTTTATCATCCGGTACACGCAGCAAGGTTTCGAACTGCAGGACGTCGTCAATCTGATCGCCACCTCTGAGCTTTACCAGGAGGGTGAGCTTGTTCAGATGATCACCGGCAAATCCATCCGAACCGTGCGGCGCTTGCTCAAAGACAGCAAACCCTTCCTGCTCAGCCAGCAACAAAGCATGGTTGCCTTTCAATATGCCCATGTGCTGGAAGTTGCCACCGAGGTCTTCGACGGTCAGGCGGAGGCCGAAGAATGGTTGCGCAAGCCGACCAAATGGCTCAACGGCTACAAGCCGATTGAGCTGGTCGAGAATCCTTTCGGTTATCAAGTGGTCGACGCCTACCTGCACCGGACAAAATACGGGGTTTATCAATGAACCCGCTGCCTTGGGATGATCGCTGGTTTGCCTGGCGTGTCGACCCGGAAGCCTACAAATGCACGTGGAGCAGTGGCATTGGCTCCGAGCGTAAGGGGGGACGCTGGAACCGTCCTGGACGGCGTGTTGTATACGCGTCAGTCGATCCGTCCACGGCCATTCTCGAAGTGGCGGCACACGGCAGTTTTAATCGTCTGGATACAAAACCCCATGTCCTTACGTGCTTTGAGATATCCGATCAGGCCCTGGTTCGGGTCGTCCAGCCGGAAGAATTGCCGAATCCCTACTGGATGAGTCCTGCACGGACGTCACCGAATCAGCAAGATTTTGCCGATGCGTTACTCGCCGAACACCCTTTCTTGCTGGTGCCCTCGGCGGCGACCCGGCACTCATGGAATTTGCTGGTGAGCTGCGAGTTGGCCGAAGGGCAGTTCCGCATGATCTCGCAGGAGCGTTTCGGCCTGGATACCCGATTGTTGGAAGAGTTGGCGCTGAACTGACCATTTCTCCGGCTCATGAACGCAAAAATCCCGCCACAAAGGGCGGGATTGTTGTGTCGCTGAACGCTGCTATTAAGCAGGGAACAGTTCGGACAGTTTCATCGACAGCATCATGTCGCCTTCAACGCGCAGCTTGCCGCCCATGAAAGCCTGCATGCCGTCGGTTTCGCCGCTGACGATACCTTTCAGGGTTTCGCTGTCCAGCACCAGCGTGCAGTTGGCGTCCGGGTTTTCGCCTTCCTGGATGTCGCAGGTGCCGTCTTTGACGATCAGCGAGTATTGCTTGTCTTCGTCAGTGATGTTGAAACCGAAGACCAGATCCAGACCGGCAGCAGCGGCTGGGTTGAACTTGGCTTGCATTGCTTTTACGGCATCAGCTACGGAGGTCATGATTCGATCCTTTTTTTGGTCATAGGAGCTGGGTGGTTACAGCAAGGGTCACAGTCATCCGGACTCAGCGAAAAGTGATGAGTTCCGGGGCCTTCAGCAGTTGCAGATGTGCGTGACTGTTGAAGGAAGCCAGTGCCACCTCGCGGCCGCGGAATTTCAGCTGGCTGAGCGAGGTGTTGACGATTTGCCAATTCAGTTCGAAGGCCTGTTTGGCAGGCATTTGTGTAATGAGGTGGAGCAGGGCAGTGATGGTGCCGCCGGAAGTGAACACGGCGATTTTCTGGTTTTTGTCCGCCAGATCGAGAATGCGATGCAGCCCGCCCTGAACCCGTTCGACGAAACCCAGCCAGCTTTCCAGCCCTGGTGTGTCATAAGTGCCGGCCAGCCAGCGCTCGATGATCAGGGCGAAAATGCGTTGGAATTCACCACGGTTCTGCGCGGCGTTGCGCAGGATGTCGAGAGCTTCCGGCTCGTCTGCCAGCATGTCCGGGAGCAGGGCGCGGATCACCGCGTCGGCATCGAACTCGTTGAACGCGGCATCGGTTTCCAGCGTTGGCACATTGAGGCCTTTAGCGCTGAACTGTTCCAGTGCGCTGGTAGCCGTGTGTTGCTGACGACGCAGGTCTCCGGCAATGCAACGATCAAAGCTGATCCCCAGCTCAGCGAGGTGCTGACCGAGGATTTCTGCCTGGCGCACACCGGTCGGCGACAGGACGTCATAGTCGTCTGCACCAAAGGAGGCCTGGCCATGTCGAATCAGATAGATGCTGCCCACGTCCGCGTCATCCCGGTACGTTGAAGGTTTGGCGAGGTTATGAGGATGACGGAGAGCTGTCAATGAAAAAACATACGCTTGTTTGAAATGCCCGTTACAGGCGTGTTGCCAGAGGTTTCACGGCTGGCCGACGGGCCGGTGCATGGGTATGCTGGCGTCATCCCGCGTGTGTTTCGCATCCGCGCATTGTTTTAAGGAGTCTCTGTGGAGTTTTTCACCGAATACGCCAGTTTCCTGGCCAAGACCGTTACTTTGGTGATCGCCATTCTGGTGGTGCTCGCCAGTTTTGCCGCGTTGCGCAGCAAGGGCCGACGCAAATCTGCCGGTCAGTTGCAGGTCAGCAAGCTCAATGATTTCTATAAGGGCCTGCGTGAACGCCTGGAGCAGACATTGCTCGACAAGGATCAGCTCAAGGCGCTGCGCAAGGGCCAGGCCAAAGCCGAGAAAACCGAGAAGAAACAAAAGAACAAACCTGACGCCAAAGCGCGGGTGTTTGTGCTGGATTTCGACGGCGATATCAAAGCCTCGGCCACCGAAAGCCTGCGTCATGAAATCACTGCACTGTTGACTCTCGCGACACCGAAAGACGAAGTCGTTCTGCGTCTCGAAAGCGGCGGCGGCATGGTGCACAGCTATGGTCTGGCGTCCTCGCAGCTGGCGCGTATCCGCGAAGCCGGCGTGCCGCTGACCGTGTGCATCGATAAGGTGGCCGCGAGTGGCGGTTACATGATGGCGTGCATTGGCGAGAAGATCATCAGCGCGCCGTTTGCGATCCTCGGCTCGATTGGTGTGGTCGCGCAGTTGCCCAACGTCAACCGGCTGCTGAAGAAGCACGACATCGATTTCGAAGTGCTGACCGCCGGCGAATACAAACGCACCCTGACGGTATTTGGCGAAAACACCGAAAAGGGCCGCGAGAAATTCCAGGAAGACCTCGACATCACCCACCAACTGTTCAAAAACTTCGTGTCACGCTATCGCCCGCAACTGGCGATCGACGAAGTGGCTACCGGTGAAGTCTGGCTGGGTGTTGCGGCGCTGGATAAGCAACTGGTCGATGAACTCAAGACCAGCGATGAGTACTTGGCAGAACGTGCGAAGAAGTCTGAGGTTTATCACTTGCATTACGCCGAGCGTAAGAGCCTGCAAGAGCGCATCGGCATGGCGGCCAGTGGTTCGGTGGATCGCGTCCTGTTGAGCTGGTGGAGCCGGTTGACCCAGCAACGCTTCTGGTAATAGCGGCACGTCCACAAGATCGCAGCCTTCGGCAATTCCTACAGTTATCCCCATGTAGGAGCTGCCGAAGGCTGCGATCTTTTGATCTTAAACACCCATCCCCCCTAGCGAAATTTCCTCGCCCATCGCGGAAACGTCCTGCATTTTTCTCGCCGCTCACCTTCTAGGCTGATAGCCGAGAATAACGGCAATCTACGTAAGGCGCTGTTCAATCGATTGACTCAAGCTGCGCTGGATCGTTTTAGAGCTCATTTGGCACCTGTTGAAGTACCAACGTTCGGGCCTGTTGATTAGCCATTATCAAAGGACAGGCAATAAAAAATCTGAAACCGGATCAGCTCCGGTTTCAGATTCAGGTGTTGCGGCTAACGTGGATTAGCGGCGACGGAACAGCGGCAGCGGTTCGTCGGTGGCGGCCTGATAGGTCACCGAGAAGTCCTTGAGACCTTCAAGGGCTTCGTACGGGTCTTTATCCGGGCGCACGGCAAAGGCGTCAAAACCGCAACGGTGCATGTAGAACAGTTGGTCGCGCAGTACGTCGCCAATCGCGCGCAGTTCGCCTTTGAAACCGTAACGGTCGCGCAGCAAACGGGCGTTGGAGTAGTTGCGGCCGTCAGTGAACGCCGGGAAGTTCAGGGCAATCACCTGAAACTCGGCAACGTCTTCACCGATTTCTTCGGCTTCTTCGTCAGCGTCCAGCCAGACACCCAGGCCGCCGTCGCGGGCCTTGAGCATGCGGCTATGTTCGCGCCACAGCTGCAACGGTACGATCAAGTCGTCGCAGTTGCTGATCTCGTCGATGTTGAAATCTTTTGGCAGCAAGTGCCAGGTTTCGTCGACGACTTCGTTGTTCTTAATGATTCGCTGCATAGACGCGTTCCTTGAAGAGGTCGATGCCAATACGCTGATAGGTGTCAATGAAGCGTTCGTCCTCGGTACGTTGTTCAACGTACACGTCGATCAGCTTCGAGATCACGTCAGGCATGACTTCCTGAGCGAAGGACGGGCCGAGGATCTTGCCCAGGCTCGCGTCACGGCTGGCGCTGCCGCCGAGGGAGACCTGATAGAACTCTTCGCCTTTCTTGTCCACGCCGAGGATGCCGATGTGGCCGACGTGATGGTGACCACAAGCGTTCATGCAACCGGAGATGTTCAGATCCAGCTCACCGATGTCGAACAGGTAATCGAGGTCGTCGAAACGGCGCTGGATCGATTCGGCAATCGGGATCGACTTGGCGTTGGCCAGCGAGCAGAAATCACCGCCAGGGCAGCAGATGATGTCGGTTAGCAAACCAATGTTCGGTGTGGCGAAACCGCCTTCGCGCAACTCGCCCCACAGGGTGAACAACTGGCTCTGCTCAACGTCGGCGAGAATGATGTTCTGTTCGTGCGAGGTGCGCAGTTGACCGAAGCTGTAGCGGTCGGCCAGATCGGCGACGGCGTCGAGCTGCTTGTCGGTGATGTCGCCCGGGGCAACGCCGGTCGGTTTCAGCGACAGGGTCACGGCGACATAACCCGGCTTCTTGTGCGCCAGGGTGTTGCGAGTGCGCCAGCGAGCGAAACCCGGATGCTCTTTGTCGAGGTCGGCCAACTGAGCGGTCTGGTTTTCCAGGGCCTTGTAGTCCGGATCGACGAAGTGCTTGGCCACACGCTGCAGCTCGGCTTCGGTCAGCGTGGTCTGGCCACCGCGCAGGTGTTCCATTTCCGCGTCGACTTTCTGCGCGAACACTTCAGGCGTGAGCGCTTTGACGAGGATCTTGATCCGCGCCTTGTACTTGTTGTCGCGACGGCCGTAGCGGTTGTACACACGCAGAATGGCGTCGAGGTAGCTCAACAGGCCCTGCCATGGCAGGAATTCGTTGATGAACGCGCCAACCACTGGCGTACGACCGAGGCCACCGCCGACCAGTACACGGAAGCCCAGTTCGCCAGCAGCGTTGTGCACCGGCTCAAGGCCAATGTCGTGGACTTCGATGGCGGCGCGGTCAGCGGTCGAACCGTTGACGGCGATTTTGAATTTGCGCGGCAGGTAGGCGAATTCCGGGTGGAACGTCGTCCACTGGCGGACGATCTCGCACCATGGGCGCGGATCGATCACCTCGTCGGCGGCGACACCGGCGAACTGGTCGGTAGTGACGTTGCGCAGGCAGTTACCGCTGGTCTGGATCGCGTGCATCTGCACGGTGGCCAGTTCCGCCAGAATGTCCGGAATGTCTTCCACCGCCGGCCAGTTGAACTGCACGTTCTGCCGCGTACTGATGTGGGCGTAGCCCTTGTCGTAGTCGCGGGCAATCTTGGCCATCATGCGCATCTGACGCGAAGTCAGCTGGCCGTAAGGCACCGCCACACGCAACATCGGCGCAAAACGCTGGATGTAGAGGCCATTTTGCAGGCGCAGGGGGCGGAATTCTTCTTCGCTCAGCTCACCTGCCAGATAGCGTCGGGTCTGATCACGGAACTGCTTGACGCGGTCCTTCGATGATCCGCTGATCGTACTCGTCGTATACGTACATATAAGTCCTGTTCTCAGGCTTGGGCCATTCGGAGTAGCACTGCGTTTTCGCTTGCTGGAGTCCGATTGTGCCTCTGCAATTCTGCGCGCACGGCCGCGCTCTCCCTAACGGAGCCGGGGCAATATACCTGTTTGGGGTTATGCGCAAAAGTGATGTTTGAGTATATGTAAAGAACCAAAACGCCTAACGAGAATCACTGTCAACTAATCCACATTTGTAGTGCGGACAATCATCGTCTTAACTGTGGTCGAGTCTTTCTGCAATCACCGATAAAACCGACAAGAGGCGATGCAATGAGCAATCCGACCAAGGCAAGAAAAAGCGACAGTAGCGTCGATGCGTGGGCTATTTTGTTCCTGATCATTCTCGTAGTAGGAACGGCGGTCTTCTGGGTCAGCCATCAGTAAACGACTCATCCGGGCCCCGCTTGCGACGATTGTCGGACAAAAACGGGATCAGGCATTAATAGCCGGTGATTCGATGGCTATAATGCGCGGCCATTTTCTCTTGGGCCCGGATGACTCATGTTGAAGTTTTTGCACCTCGGCTTGCTGCTGTTCAGCGCGCTATTGTCAACCGCTGCGCGAGCGGAGTCTGTGCTGTTCCTCAATCCGGGCTCGACGCAGGAAGCCTTTTGGGTCAGCTATTCGCAGTTCATGCAGGCAGCCGCTCGCGACCTCGGCATTGATCTGCAGATCCTTTATTCGCAACGCCAACCTGAACTCACCCTGGCCCAGGCGCGCATCGCGCTGCAAGGGCCGAATCGACCCGACTACCTGATTTTCGTCAACGAACAGTACATCGCGCCGCAAATTCTGCGCCTGGCTCACAACAGTGGCGTGAAGCTGTTCATGGTCAATAACGCCCTGACGGCGGATCAACAGGCGTTGGTCGGCGAGCGCGGCGATCAGATCGGCAGTCTGGTGCCGAACGACGAGGAGGGCGGCTACTTGATGATGAAGGAGCTGATCCGCGTGCATCCGCCGGTGGCAGCAGGTGAGCAGATTGAAATGCTGGCGTTCTCCGGACTGAAAATCACCCCGTCAGCGCAATTGCGTGAGCACGGCATGCAGCGCGCGTTGGCCGAGCATCCGCATGTGCGTTTGCGCCAACTGGTTTACAGCGGCTGGACTCAAGAGCGCGCCTACGAACAGGCGAAACAACTGTTCGGCCGCTATCCAAAGGTTTCGCTGGTGTGGTCGGCCAACGATGAAATGGCCTTCGGGGCGATGCGTGCCTACGCCGAAACCGGCAAAGTCCCGGGCAAGGATGCGTTGTTCAGTGCGGTCAACACTTCACCGGCGGCATTGCAGGCGTTCGTCGACGGTCGATTGAGCGCCCTGGTCGGCGGCCATTTCACGCTGGGCGGCTGGGCGCTGGTCGAGTTGCACGACTGCGAGAAGGGCGTGGATCTGAACCGCTACGGCGGCAGCGATCGGCAAATCCCCTTGCTGCAACTGATCGACAAGCCCCAGGCTCGGCAAATGCTGGCCATGGGCGACTCTCCGGACTACGGCGTGCATTTCCGCAAGCTATCCGCCAAGGGGCAACCGGATTCCTATCGTTACCCGTTCAACCTGCAAACGCTGATGCGCTGACCCCCCGTCAAACCCCGGCGAAATGCAGCACCAGTTTGACGATGGCAAACAACGTCAGCGCGAACACTGCCGTGAACAAAATCCCCAGCACCACGAAATGGCTGGGCTTGCCATGGGTGAAATCCCTTGCCCGATTCTTGCCGCTCTGCACCCCGAACGCGGCGGCCACGACGCTGTGCAGCATCTGCCAAAAGGTCGGCGGTTTGTTGTCGACTGGATCGTCCATAAATCTCTCGTCATCACAGTGTGAACAGCAAGCATAGCTAATTAATTCCCTGTGGCTCGCTGACAAAAGTGACGGCATATATATATGTACCGCCATCGCCAGCGCCGCCGGTGATGAACTGACGTCTCATTTACAAGTCGTCAGGATTTCAGATGCGAGCACTCCTATCGGGCCGGCAAGAGGGCCTGCACACGCCATTCGTTAAACACAAACTGCAACAAAGGTTGCGTCACTTCAGTCCTGCAAATATCCAGCAGCTGGATCAGGCAAGAACACCCGGAGGTCTGCCCGAAGGGGCGATGCCTGAGTGGTTTGAAGCGCTGACCGAGGTGCAACGGCAAATCGTGCGCGACACTCAGCAACGCAGCCGCACGTCCAGTCAGAATCTGGCGAAAACCCTCAAAGGGCTCAAGGGTGTCGTCGAATTTGCGCAACCCTTGCTCGAAGACGCGCTGCTTGAAAAGTTTGGCATCAAGGTCGATACGGCCAACACCTGGCTTTACACCGAGCTTTACCGCGACAGGCTCATCACCGATCAAAACCTGCTGCAATTGGCATTACGAAATTTTGCCGACGAGCAGCCCTTCGCTGAAACAGACATCATCGCGGAACAGGGGGAGAGGGCGCCCATTGTTGATGAAAATGACGGATCTTATGGCTGGTATTACCCCAAATTCGGCCACTCCCAGTGCTACAGAATCAAGAAGCTGGCGATCAAACCCGGCGACTTTGCGCTGTTATGCCGTGAGCTGGATATCGGCAAGCAATATCAGCAGCACTTGGCGGCAATATTTGATGCGGCCGACACCGCTGCAACGGTCAAGGCACAGACCATTGAAGCGTGGAAAGAAAGCCTGAGGGCCCATGCGCACATTGCTCGCCTGAAGTCGCTGCTGAGCCCGACCGCCTACCTGGCAGTGCTCGGCGTACTCAACGAAGAGCCGGCGACGACGCTGGACGGCGAACCCGTTGCGTTTAGCCAATTGCATGTTTTGGGCCTGCCTGCCAGCGAAATGTTCGTGCTGGGCGCGAATCGGCGTAAACAGAAAAAAATTGACCTGAGCTTGAGCAATCCCGGCACCAACCTGTTCAGCGTGTTCGGTTATACCGACTCTCGAATCATCGTCTGCATACCGGGCGACCCGGTGGCGCCAATCAAGGAGTACGCATCGCTCAGGGCATTCGAGCGGGATCTCGCGTTGCGCCTGCGAGACGCCGCTTATCAGCGTTCGTTTCTACGTCTCATCCCGCATGGCGACGCAGGCAGGTTTCTCGGCAGCGTTCAGTCAGCGTTGCAAACGCTGAAGTGGGATCCAGATGCACCACACCGCGAACAAACGTTGTTCGGGCATTTCGACGGGATCTATCAACGGGTTTATCGAGACGACCCGGTGCTGGATCTGGCGGAAAGTTTTTTTGCCGAGAATTTGTTCGACGAGTTGTACACCCGCCACCAGACGCGCCTGAAAGAATCCTCCGCGCAATTGGCGGTGCCGACTGCCACCGTCGACCATGACGCCTGGTATGCGCGGTTGGCGCACTATGCCGAATGGGGCTTGAACATACTGAACGTCGCAGCGTTCTTTATACCAGGGCTGGGCGAAGTGATGATGGCCGTGATGGCCGTACAATTAACGCTGGACGTCTACCACGGAGCGCAGGCCTGGAGCATTGGCGACAGTGATCAGGCATGGAGTTATCTCAGCGCTGTCGCAGCCAATCTGGCGTTTATGGCCGTGCTCGGCGCGGCCGCAAGCAGAGCGCCGAAAATCCTCTCGACGCCGTTTGTCGACGGGATGGTCAAAGTCAAACTGCCGTTCGGTGACGAGCAACTCTGGCGGCCGGGTGTTGCGCAGTACAGAAGCCCGGTTGTGTTGCCGTCCACGCTCGAACCCAACTCACTTGGGCAATATGCAGTGGGTAGCAGAACGTTTATCCGCCTTGAGGGCGAGGTGTATGAGCAAACCTTTGACACGACCCTCGGACGCTGGCGCCTCAAACATCCGAGCGACCCGAATGCCTATCAGCCAGCGCTGCGTTCCAATGGCCAGGGCGCTTGGCGACACGATTTCGAGCGCCCGCTGCAATGGGATCGGGCGACGCTGCTGAGACGGCTGGGCCACGTAACCGATGGGCTGGATACGGCAGCGTTGGAGAACATCGCACGAATCAGCGGGGTCGACGACAGCGTGCTGCGCAAAATGCACATCGACCACCAATCCATGCCCTCGGTCTTGTCCGATACCTTGCGCCAGTTTCGGAATGGTGTTCCCGTCGAAACGGCGCTGACGCCTGAAATCAAACAACTGCAAGGCACCTTTCCGAGTCTGTCGAATGACGCCGCACAAGAGGTGTTGAATGCCGCCACCGCTCAGGAGCGCCGGTTTAACCGACGTAGCGGGCGGCTGCCGGTGAGTCTCCTGCTGAAGGCGCGCACTCGCGCCAGAGTCGGGCGAATGAACCGGGCGCTGGCGGGCATGCAGCAGCCAGGCCTGGCGTCCTTTGACAGTCAGCGTCTGGCCCTGCGTGCTTTGGAGAAACAACCAGGCTGGCCGCAATCATTGCGTCTGGAGGTACGTCAACACGACTGCACCGGCAAGATCCTTGCGAGTATCGGCAACGATTCGGCCGAAGACGTCAAATACCTGGTCACCGAGGGTGGTCAACACCACCAGACCGGGCAATTTCAAGCCTTCGACAGCCAGGGTAATGCGTTAAACAGTGTGCCGCGGCAGGGCGACAACTTTCATCAGTCGTTGATGCACGCTTTGCCGGACGATGCACGTATAAGGCTCGGGCTGCCGAACGTGGGGCAGAGCGCCGAGTTGCAAAGCCTGCTGATCCAATATGCGCAGAGGCATCGCAATCAAATGTTCGAAACATTATTTCCGAACCCGCCCGGTCGACGCTTCAAGTCGCCGACACGCCTGGTTAATGGTCGCATTGGCTACCCGTTGAGCGGTCGTGGGGCGAGTGCAATGGTCAACCCATCGTTGACCTCAAGGGTGCGCGACCTGTATCCAGACTTTTCAGATGACTCGGCGCAGACGATGATCAATCACCTGTTGCTCGGTGGAAGTACCGAGACGCAAATTGTGCATTTGCTCAACCTGCGCGCCATGGAGTACGAGACGCTTGCCATTCAACTAGAGCAGTGGAGCGCCGAGGGGGGCGCATCGTTGGCCCGTCAACAAACGGCGCAAATGGTCAAGGACGCCTGGCGGCTGCGGGGGCTGGTCGATGTCCCGGCCGGGATCCATCTGGATTGGGGGAACGCCGGCGTGTTGCCAGAGCTGACGGCGCATTTCCCGCACGTGAGCAGTGTGCAATTGAGTGTCGACAGTTTGCTCAGTCAAAGCAGCGAATCGTTTATGCGGCAGTTTCCTAACATCCGTTCACTTGAGCTGTATGTGTGGGATCCCCTGCAGTCGGCACGGCTGGCCGAGAAGCTCAAAATGCTCCCCGGTATTCGTGAGTTGTTGCTGGGGGGGAATCTCGGTAGCGAGTTCAGTGAGGCGGCGCAGTCGCTGGTGAATGTCATGCCGCAGTTGGAAAGTCTGACGTTGCGCGGAATATCCAGTGCGCTGGATGTCAGCCAATTGCCCCGACTGCGCGCATTGAATGTGGCGGGTACTCTCGAGCGTTGGCCCAAGGGCATTCTGGAGTTGCCCGGGCTTGAACAAGTGAACCTGCGACACGCCAACATCAAGGCGTTGCCTGCCGAGCTGTACGCAGGTCACGAAAAGCTGTGGCGCGGGCTGGATCTCAACTGGGCCAGGCTCGACGCTGAACAGTTCGTCAAAGCCTATGAATACGTACGAGACAACCCTGCGCACGTGCTGGACAGCGAACAGATACTCGAGCGTTACAGTCGCGACTCACTGCAGATTGCGATGGATTGCGGCAGCGATCTTTCCGCCGCCGCGCTTAGACAAGTCAAGGCGCGAGGGCTGTCGGGCCGGGCGCTACTCGATCACATCAATGCTTTGCGCCAGGATCTGCAAATGGTGTCCGGGCAACTGACCGACTGGCAGGAACGGTTGGCCATCGTCAACGGCCGGACTGTCGATCTGAATGCCCGACGGAACGCTGCTCGACTGATTCGCGAATGCTGGCGTGAGGGCTTGCGCCAACGCTTCGGCCTTGCTGGGGACGCCTCTGTAAATGCCGAGCCGCGACCGGGATCATCCACCTCGCTCCCCTTGCCGGTTGTTGCGCCTGACAACGTGTTGATACTGGACTTGTCAGGGGCAGCACTGGGTGACCTGCCTGATTTATCCGCGTTGGCCACCACGGATTTTTCCCACGTATTGGCGCTCAAGTTGTCGGAAGTCGTGGCCCCGGTTGATGCCTTGAATCAATTTCTGCCGCACTTCAGCGAGCTTCGGACGCTGGATCTGAGCCGCAATCAGCTGTTCGATTTGCCCTCGACACTCAAACAACTGCCAAAGCTGAAAGACCTGGGGCTGCAGCACAATTATCTGACCATCACACCCTCGCTACAGGCACGTTTGAACGGATTGTCAGGTCTGGAAACCCTCGATTTGCGCTACAACCGCGTCGAGTCGCTGAACGTTACGACTTTACGAGGGCTGAAGCGTTTGCGTCTGGGCCACACCGCGCTTGCTGCTTGGCCCGAGGGCGTATTGGAGTTGCCTGCGCTGACCCGGCTGGAGCTGAACAACAGCGCAGTCGTGGACATTCCCGACGCCGTTTTCAGCGGGTATGGCCGTCTCCAGGTCGATCTGGGAGGATGTCGACTGACGACCAAGGCCCGTCACGATCTGCTGGCCAAGAGTCATGAATTTGCACCAATGGGCATTTCCAGAACTGACTTGCGTGAGGGTTTCACCCTGGGCGGCCCCGCGTATTTTCCGCCCTTGGTCAGCCAGTTTCCGGAACTGTTGTTGCCGTTAAGCGTGGAGCCCGCAGCGCAGTTGGCGAGAATGACGCCCAAGGCGCGCCTGCAAAGGCTTGACCCGGATCTGCGGGACACCGAGGCGTTGCAGGCAATTGATGAACTGACACTGAGCCACGGGGCGGAAGCGTTGTTCGCCCGGATGGATCATTGGGACATGCAGTTTCAGACGTTGACCGAATCCCTGAACCAATGGATCACTCAGCCGCCGTTTCAGTTGCGAGAAATGAGTCTGCCGCTCTGGGTCAGCGCTGTGGAACGGCGCAAAGCCGCCGATCAGATACTGGCGTGCTGGCGGCAGAATCTGCGGGAATTACCTGCGGCCGAACGGGGTAGCGCCGGTTTCACCCTTGATCTGTCCGAGAACCCCTTAGGTGATTTGCCGACGCTGGCAGGGGATTTCTCTCATGTCGGTACATTGAAACTGAACAAGGTTTTTATTAGCGAGCAGGGCCTGGACGGTTTTCTCGGAGCATTCCAAGGCATCCATACATTGGAGCTAAACAGCAATCTTCTGGCGAACCTGCCCGCGCCTGTTTTTGCGATCAACGACCTCAAGCACCTGTCGGCCTCGGGAAACCAGCTGAGATCGACGCCACAACTGACAACGCAACTTGCGACGTTGACTCAGTTGCAGTCGCTGAACCTGTCGCACAACTGGCTGGAATCGCTGGACGTCAGTCCACTCGCCCAGCTTGAGGCACTCAATCTGCAAACCAATCGTCTAATAGCGTGGCCTGAAGGAGTGCTCGAACTGCCTTCGCTCACAACGCTGAATCTGCGAGACAACATGCTCGAAGCCGTGCCCCCGGCCTTGATGACTGAGCGCTACAGCCGATTGCGTGAAGGCGTGGATTTGTCGAGCAATGACAGTCTGAACGGGCAGAGCCTGATAATGCTGCGCAACGAGATTAATCCCGGTGAAACCATCATGGGCTGGTCTGCCGAAGAGCTCGACGAGGTGCTGGACAGTGAGGAGGCTGACAGCATTTTCGACAGTGATACGTCGCCGCTCAGTGATGAAGAGGTGGATGTCGGCCATGTCACCGGTGACGAGGCGCGTCAGCGCTGGATCGATCCAGCGTCAAATGACGCTCAGGAACTGACACGAATCTGGCGCGATTTTGAGCAGCAGCCTGACAGTGCGGCGTTCTTCAATCTGCTCGACCGCATGGAGGGCACCAAGGACTTTGCGCTTGGGCGCACTGACCTCACTCGTCGTGTACATCGGGTGTTGAAAGCCGCTGACAGCGATGAAAGCTTGAGGCGCACGGTCTTTGCGATGGCGCAATCGGCGCAGACCTGTGGTGACGGGCGCATCCTGTTATTCAGCGACATTGAGGTGAAGGTCTTCGAGTTCGAAACCGTCAAATCCACGCCCTTGAATCAGCAGGACAGTGTGCTGTTCAAACTGGGTAGAAAACTGTTTCGCCTCGGCCGAATTGAAAAAATTGCCGATCGCGATGTGCTGCAACGCCAGGCACGAGGGGGCAGGCCGGATCCGGCGGAAGTGCGGCTGGCGTATCGGATTGGTCTGGGTGACAGGCTGGAACTGCCGGGGCAGCCGAAAGACATGCTCTACAGTGGCAACGTCAGCGCCGCCACACTGGACACCGCTTACGCGGAAGTGATTGCAGCCGAGCAGTCGGCTGACTTCATGGAGGATCTGGTCACGCGCGATTACTGGATCGCCCAATTGAAGCGCAAATACCCAGGGCGATTCGCTGCTTTAAAAGACAAACAGGCGCAAATTCAGGGCGAGCTGGAAGATCGTTATACAGAGATAACCGAGGCTTACCTGACGGAAGTCGGGGCGCTGGAGGTGGAATTCAAAACCCAGGAAACCGGGTTGTTGCTTGAGATGACGAACACTGAACGGCAACAGTTCAGCGTGTAAGAGAGAGGGATGAAACCTCGGTAGCCAGACGGTCTACCGAGGTTTTTTTCAAGCTGCGTTGATCAGTTGTCGTAGCCCAGATTCGGCGCCAGCCAACGTTCGGTCACGCTCAGTTCCTGACCTTTGCGCGAGGTGTAGCTGGCGATCTGATCCTTGTCGACCTTGCCCACCGCGAAGTACTGCGCCTGCGGATGGGCGAAGTACCAGCCGCTGACCGCTGCCGCCGGGAACATCGCGTAGTGCTCGGTGAGGAACACTCCGCTGCGGCCGGCACGCATTTCTTCGGCCTCCGGGTCGAGCAGCGCGAACAGCGCGGCTTTTTCGGTGTGATCCGGGCAGGCCGGGTAGCCCGGGGCAGGGCGGATACCGCTGTATTGCTCTTTGATCAGCGCTTCGTTGTCGAGGGTTTCGTCCTTGGCATAACCCCAGTGCTCTTTACGCACTTGCTGGTGCAGCCATTCGGCGCAGGCTTCGGCCAAACGGTCGGCCAGCGCTTTGACCATGATCGAGTTGTAGTCATCGCCAGCGTCTTGATAGGCCTTGGCCACTTCTTCGGCGCCGATGCCGGCGGTGGTGATGAAACCACCGACGTAGTCGGTCACTTCGCTATCCTTCGGCGCAACGAAGTCGGCCAGCGAGAAGTTTGGTTTGCCGTCGGTCTTGATGATCTGCTGGCGCAAGTGATGCAGTTTGGCCAATGGCTTGCCGTCATCGCCGTACAGTTCGATGTCGTCGTCATGCACCTGATTGGCCGGCCAGAAACCGAACACCGCACGGGCGCTGATCAACTTCTCGTCGATCAGCTTGGCGAGCATTTCCTGCGCATCCTTGTACAACGAAGTCGCAGCTTCACCGACCACTTCGTCTTCGAGGATTCGCGGGAATTTGCCGGCCAGATCCCAGGAGATAAAGAACGGCGTCCAGTCGATGTATTCGGCGAGGACTTTCAGGTCGATGTTGTCCAGAACCTTGCTGCCAGTGAAGGTTGGTTTAACGGGTTGATAAGTCGCCCAGTCAAACTGCGGCTTCTTGGCGATCGCTGCGGCGTAGCTCAAACGCTCGGTGCGGGCGCTGCGGTTGGCGGTGCGCTCACGCACATCGACGTATTCCAGACGGGTCTTCTCGACGAAACCGGCCTTCAATTCTTTCGACAGCAACTGCGTCGCCACGCCGACCGCGCGGGAAGCGTCGGTCACGTAGACCACGGCATCGTTGCTGTACTTCGGCTCGATCTTCACCGCGGTGTGCGCTTTGGACGTGGTCGCGCCACCGATCATCAGCGGCAGATGGAAGTCCTGACGCTGCATTTCGCGCGCAACGTGCACCATTTCATCCAGCGACGGCGTGATCAGACCAGAGAGGCCGATGATGTCGCACTTCTGCTCTTTGGCCACCTGCAGAATCTTCTCGGCCGGCACCATCACGCCGAGGTCGACGATGTCGTAGCCGTTGCAACCGAGCACCACGCCAACAATGTTCTTGCCGATGTCGTGCACGTCGCCCTTGACGGTGGCCATGAGGATCTTGCCCTTGGCTTCCGGCTTGTCGCCTTTTTCCAGTTCGATGAACGGAATCAAGTGCGCTACGGCCTGCTTCATCACACGGGCGGATTTCACCACTTGCGGGAGGAACATTTTGCCGGCGCCGAACAGGTCGCCGACGATGTTCATGCCGGACATCAGCGGGCCTTCGATCACTTCGATCGGACGGGCGAATGACTGACGCGATTCTTCGGTGTCTTCAACGATGTGCGTGGTGATGCCTTTGACCAGCGCATGCTCCAGACGCTTATTGACCTCCCAGCTGCGCCACTCTTCGGTCTCGGCTTCCTTGACGCTGCCGTCGCCCTTGTACTTGTCGGCAATGGCGAGGAGGGCGTCGGTGCCGTTTGGCGTGCGGTTGAGCACCACGTCTTCAACGGCATCGCGCAGCTCTTGCGGGATCTGATCGTAGATCTCCAGTTGACCGGCGTTGACGATGCCCATGGTCAGGCCCGCGCGGATTGCGTACAGCAGGAACACCGAGTGAATCGCCTCGCGCACCGGGTTGTTGCCACGGAACGAGAACGACACGTTGGACACGCCGCCCGAGGTCAGCGCATACGGCAGTTCATCGCGGATGTAGGCACAGGCGTTGATGAAGTCCACAGCGTAGTTGTTGTGTTCTTCGATACCGGTGGCGACGGCGAAGATGTTCGGGTCGAAGATGATGTCTTCCGGCGGGAAGCCGACTTCGTTGACCAGAATGTCGTAAGAGCGTTTGCAGATTTCTTTTTTGCGCGCTTCGGTGTCGGCCTGGCCGGCTTCGTCGAACGCCATCACCACCACGGCGGCGCCGTAGCGCTTGCACAGCTTGGCGTGATGAATGAACTGCTCGACGCCTTCTTTCATGCTGATCGAGTTGACGATGCCCTTGCCCTGAATGCACTTCAGGCCGGCTTCGATCACTTCCCATTTGGAGGAGTCGATCATGATCGGTACGCGCGAGATGTCCGGTTCACCGGCGATCAGATTGAGGAAGGTCACCATGGCCTTCTTCGAATCGAGCATCCCTTCGTCCATGTTGATGTCGATCACCTGCGCGCCGGCCTCGACCTGTTGCAGGGCGACTTCCAGCGCTTCGGTGTAGTTGTCTTCACGGATCAGCCGGGCGAATTTCGCCGAGCCAGTGATGTTGGTGCGCTCGCCGACGTTAACGAACAGCGAGCTGCGATCGATGGTGAACGGCTCCAGACCCGAGAGGCGGCAGGCCTTAGGGATGTCCGGAATCTGACGCGGCGCGTAACCGGCGACGGCTTTGGCGATCGCTTCGATGTGCCCCGGTGTGGTGCCGCAGCAGCCGCCGACGATGTTAAGGAAACCGCTCTGGGCGAATTCTTCGATGACCTTGGCGGTTTCCGACGGCAGTTCGTCGTACTCGCCGAATTCGTTCGGCAGGCCGGCGTTCGGGTGCGCGGAAACGTGGGTGCTGGCCTTGTTCGACAGCTCTTCCAGATACGGACGCAATTCACTGGCGCCGAGCGCACAGTTGAGGCCGACGGAGATTGGCTTGGCGTGCGCCACCGAGTTCCAGAACGCTTCAGTGGTCTGGCCCGACAGGGTACGGCCGGAGGCGTCGGTGATGGTGCCGGAAATCATGATCGGCAGTTCGATGTGCAGCTCTTCGAACACGCCTTGCACGGCGAAGATCGCCGCTTTGGCGTTGAGGGTGTCGAAAATGGTTTCGATCAGGATCAGGTCGGCGCCGCCCTCGATCAGACCTTTGGTGGCTTCGGTGTAGTTTTCCACCAGTTCATCAAAGGTGACGTTGCGATAGCCCGGGTTGTTGACGTCTGGCGACAGCGAGCAAGTGCGGCTGGTCGGGCCGAGTACGCCGGCAACAAAACGCGGCTTTTCCGGGTTTTCGGCAGTCTTGGCGTCGGCAATCTTGCGCGCCAGTCGTGCGCCTTCTACGTTTAACTCGTAGGCCAGCTCTTCCATGCCGTAGTCGGCCATGGAAATACGCGTGGCGTTGAAGGTATTGGTTTCGAGAATGTCGGCGCCGGCGTCCAGATAGGCTTTTTCGATGCCACCGATCACGTCAGGGCGGGTCAGCACCAACAGGTCGTTGTTGCCTTTGACGTCGCTCGGCCAGTCGGCGAAGCGTTTGCCGCGATAGTCCTGCTCTTCGAGCTTATAGCTCTGGATCATCGTGCCCATGCCGCCGTCGAGTATCAGGATGCGCTCTTTGAGAGCTTGCTTGAGAGCTTGAAGGCGGACGCTGCGATCGGACATTTGGACTACTCGGAAAGACCATTACGAAGGAGCGGGATCATAACAAACCTGTGCGGTTTTAGAGCATGTGGCGCTTTTGCATGAATATCGCTCATGTTGGTACGGACGTCATAATGTAGAATCGCGGCGTTTTTTTATAAAATCGGGATCAGCAGCATGTCTTACCGCGTCATGGGTTTTGTGTTGCTGTTTCTCAGCTGGGGCGCCGTGGCGCAAGAGCCAGCGGCTGCACCTGCCATTTCCCCATCTATTTCCTACACCCGCGACATCCAGCCAATCTTCACCGAGAAGTGCGTGGCCTGCCATGCGTGCTACGACTCCGCCTGCCAGCTCAATCTTGGCAGTGGCGAAGGCGCGGCCCGTGGCGCGAGCAAAATGCCGGTGTATGACGGCGAGCGCACTAAAGCGGCGCCGACCACCCGATTGTTTTATGACGCCTTCGGTAAACGTGCCTGGCAGCAGAAAGACTTCTATTCGGTACTCGATGCGCAGGGCAGCCAAGCGGCGCTGATGGCGCGGATGCTCGAGCTGGGGCACAAGACGCCGCTGACGCCTAACGCCAAGTTGCCCGAAGACATTGTTCTGGGGTTAAACCGCGCAAATCAATGCGCAATGCCTGCCGAATTTGAAGGCTACGCCGGTGCTCACCCGAAAGAGGGCATGCCGCTGGCGGTCACTGGCCTGACCGATCAGCAATACCAGACGTTGCAGCGTTGGCTCGCCTCCGGTGCGCCGATCGACGAGCAAGGCCTGGCACCGAGCGCCAAAGAATCCCTGCAAATCGTTCAGTGGGAAAACTTGCTCAACGCTCCCGGCGCCCGCGAAAGCCTTGTCGGCCGTTGGCTCTATGAACATTTGTTCCTCGCGCACCTTTATTTCAAGGACGGCGAGCCGGGGCATTTCTTCCAGTGGGTGCGTTCGCGCACGCCGACGGGTCAACCGATCGACCTGATCGCCACCCGCCGCCCGAACGACGATCCGGGCACGCAGGTGTATTACCGCTTGTGGCCGGTGCAAGGGGTGATCGTGCACAAAACCCACATTACCTACCCGCTGAGCGCGGCGAAAATGGCGCGGGTGAAAAGCCTGTTTTACAGCGGCAACTGGCAGGTCAACGCCTTGCCGGGTTATGGGCCGAACAGCCGTGCCAATCCATTCGCTACGTTCGAGGCGATTCCGGCGCAGGCGCGGTATCAGTTCATGCTCGATAACGCCGAGTACTTTGTCCGCACCTTTATTCGCGGCCCGGTGTGCCGTGGGCAGATCGCGACGGACGTGATCCGCGACAACTTCTGGGCGCTGTTCCAGGCCCCGGAGCACGACCTGTACATCACCGACCCGAACTATCGCGGCCAGGCCACGCCGTTGCTGGCGATGCCGGGGCAGAACGACGACGTCGGCAGCGTGCTGACCCTGTGGCACAACTACCGCGACAAACGGAATGAATACGAGGCCCTGCGCCGCGACAGCTATGCCGAAGTCCCTGCGCCGAGCTGGTCGACGCTGTGGGCCGGCAACGACAACGCGCTGCTGAGCATCTTCCGTCACTTCGACAGTGCTTCGGTGACCAAAGGCCTGATCGGCGAAGTGCCGCAAACCATGTGGTTGTTCGACTATCCGTTGCTGGAACGCACCTATTATCAGTTGGCGGTCAACTTCGATGTGTTCGGCAACGTCTCCCATCAGGCGCAAACCCGCCTGTATTTCGACCTGATCCGCAACGGCGCCGAGCAGAATTTCCTGCGTCTGATGCCTGCTGATTCGCGCGAGGACTACCTCGATGATTGGTACCAGAGCAGCGGTCAGTTCAAGATGTGGCTGGATTACGAGTCGATCGACGACGACAAACCGACCGCGCTGAAACTCAACGAAAAAGATCCGAAATACGACTTCGCCATGCAGTTGCTGGCGCGGTACGGCGACCTGAATGCGCGACCTGATCCGATCAACCGTTGCGACAACGCTTACTGTTCACGGCCGAATATCGACCCCGCATTGCAGAACGCCGAACAGGCGCTGAGTCGCCTCACCTCGCGGCCGGCCGCCGGTTTGAAGGTAATTGATCAGTTGCCCGAAGCGACCATGCTGCGCATCGAAACGGCCAGCGGCAAACGCGAGGTCTACAGCCTGCTGCGCAACCGCGCGCACAGCAACGTGGCGTTCCTCACCGGAGAATCGCTGCGTTATCAGCCAGGGCTGGACACGTTGACCATTTATCCCGGTGTACTCAGCAGCTATCCGAATTTCATCTTCAATATCCCGGCTGATCAGGTGCCGGCGTTTGTCGATGCGATGGACAGTGCCAGGGATCAGGCGCAATTCGAGAAAATCGTCGAGCGCTGGGGGATTCGCCGTAGTCATCCGCAGTTCTGGTTCTATTTCCATGATCTGAGCCGCTACATCCACGAAACCGACCCGGTGGAAGAGGGCGTGCTCGATATGAACCGGTACGAGAATCTTTGATCTTTTAAGCCGAGCCTGCTGTCCCAATTTCAGCGACCACACAAATCCCCTGTGAGAGCGGGCTTGCTCGCGAAAGCGTCGGTACATTCAAAATGGATGTCACCTGACACACCGCTTTCGCGAGCAAGCCCGCTCCCACAAGGGGATTGAGGTGGATTTGAGGGTGTGGAAGGGAGCGGGTGATGTTGATTTCAGTGCAAGCCCTGCGTGCGCTGGCTGCGTGGACGGTGGTCTGCCACCATTTCATGCAGATTTTCTTCGACTTCGAAGCGCGCGGGCCGATTGGGCAGTGGTTCATCGACAAAGGCGCGGTGGGCGTCGATGTGTTCTTTGTCATCAGTGGTCTGGTGATCTTCCTTTCCACCGAAAATAAGCCGCTGCCCCCCGCGCGGTTTCTGCTCTATCGCCTGTTTCGCATCGTCCCCGCGTATTGGCTGTACACGGCGCTAATGGCGTTGTTGGTGGTGTTCGCCCAGCCGTTGCTGCCCGATCAAACCGTGGATTGGGGGCATTTTCTACTGTCGCTGCTGTTCATTCCGACTGAAAATCCCGGCGGCTACGGAATCTACCCGACGCTCAATGTCGGCTGGACGCTGAATTACGAAATGCTCTTCTACGTGCTGTTTGCCTGGGCGCTGCTGTTTCGCTTGCAAGTGCGCCTGCTGGTGGTCGCCGCGCTGCTGTTTGCGGTGAGTCAGGCGTGGACGGGGTTTGGCTGGATCAGCGAGTTCTATCGTTCGGACATCGTTTACGAGTTTCTGCTGGGGATTGGCATCGGCATGCTCCATCGTCGCGGCTGGATTGGCGCCGGTTTATGGCTGCCGCTGGCCGGGATTGTCGCGGCGTTGCTGGCGATTTATCACTTGGTGCCGGCGCCACGGCTGCTCAATTGGGGCGTGCCGAGTGCGGTGCTGGTGATGTCGTGCATGGCGCTGGAGCGTTATTTCGAGCGCAGCCGGTTGCTGAAACTGCTCGGCGACTGCTCGTATTCGGTGTACCTGATGCACGTGCTGGTGCTCTCGGCGGGCGGTTTCATTGCGCGTCGCTACGGGATCAACCCGTATCTGATGTTCGTCGTCTGTGCGCTGGCGATCGGCGTTGGTTCGTGGCTGAGCTACGAATGGGTGGAAAAACGCAGTTACCGCTGGCTCAAGGCGCGGGTCGATGGCGAGCCCGACGAGAATCTTTCCCGACAAAAATACTAGGACTTTGTCCGGCGCAACGATTGGCGTAAACTGCGCCCAAGCCTGCGAGGAGTTTCCATGACCGCTATTACCATTACCGACGCCGCCCACGATTACCTGGCTGATCTGCTCTCCAAGCAGAACACCCCGGGCATCGGCATCCGCGTCTTCATCACCCAGCCTGGCACCCAGTACGCCGAAACCTGCATTGCCTACTGCAAGCCGGGCGAAGAAAAACCTGAAGACACCGCGCTGGGGCTGAAAAGCTTCACCGCGTATATCGACCACTTCAGCGAAGCGTTCCTTGACGACGCTGTTGTCGACTACGCCACCGACCGCATGGGTGGCCAGCTGACCATCAAGGCGCCAAACGCAAAAGTGCCGATGGTCAACGCCGACAGCCCGGTCAACGAACGCATCAACTACTACCTGCAAACCGAAATCAACCCGGGGCTAGCCAGCCACGGCGGTCAGGTCAGCCTGATCGATGTGGTTGAAGACGGCATCGCCGTTCTGCAATTCGGCGGCGGCTGCCAGGGCTGCGGCCAGGCGGACGTAACGTTGAAGGAAGGCATTGAGCGCACCTTGCTTGAGCGCATTCCGGAGCTGAAAGGCGTTCGTGACGTGACTGACCACACGCAGAAAGAAAACGCCTACTACTAAGTGGTGTTCGCTGCGGACAAGAAAAACGGCGCTGTGGCGAGGGGATTTATCCCCGATGAACTGCGCAGCAGTTTCAATTCAGGCAATGCATTTTCCCGTGATGAATGCATTGTCTGAAGCCACAGAATCAAAAGATCGCAGCCTTCGGCAGCTCCTACATTGGAATGTATTTCCCTGTGGGAGCTGCCGAAGGCTGCGATCTTTTGCTTTCAGGGCCTGTAAAGGTGTGCATGCCCCGCGCGATACAACGATGACTCGCTAAACACCTCACTCCCCAACACCCGACCCACCAGAATCAGTGCCGTACGCCGAAACCCTTTCGCTTCAACCTTCTCGGCAATGTCCGCCAGCGTCCCCACCACCCAATCCTGATCCGGCCACGTCGCCCGGTGAACCACCGCAATCGGGCAATCCGCGCCGTAATGCGGCAGCAACTCCAGCAGAATCTTCGGCAAATGATTAACGCCCAGATGAATCGCCATGGTCGCGCCATGCTGGGCCAGACTGCCCAATTCCTCACCCGCTGGCATCGCGGTTTTATCGGCATAGCGGGTCAGAATCACGCTTTGCGAGACATCCGGCAGGGTCAGTTCCGCCCCCAGCAACGCCGCACACGCCGCCGTCGCCGTCACGCCGGGAACGATCTCAAACGGAATATTCAGCTCGCGCAGATAACGAATCTGCTCACCGATCGCGCCATACAGACTCGGATCGCCGGAATGCACTCGCGCCACATCCTGACCGTTCGCGTGCGCGGTTTTGATCAGTTCGATGATCTGTTCCAGATGCAATTCGGCGCTGTTGACCACTGTTTCAGCCTGATGACCGTCCAGCACTGCCGCCGGTACCAGCGAGCCTGCATAAATGATCACCGGGCAGCTGCGAATCAGCCGCTGGCCTTTGACAGTGATCAGTTCCGGGTCGCCGGGGCCGGCGCCGATGAAGTAGACGGTCATCGCTAAATCCTGTGAAAAAAAGGCATGGCCAACACTTCAGATGAAGATTGCTCATGATCAATGGCGGGGATTATCGGGAATTTAGGCAGCGCCGGCCAATGCGAAGGTGGCCTGAGCGTATTTTTGTCGGGAAATCAGCAGCTTTGCCGGTGCCTGAATCAGCTGTTCGGCGAGGGCCAGCGCGGCACTTTCGGCGACGCCGTAGCAACCGGTGCGCTCGTAAGCGATCTCGGAACGGTGGCTGAGGCGTTCCTGATAACTGGCCAGTTCTTCGCTGCTGAAATACAGCAACGGCAGCGCCAGTTGCGCGGCGAGCTCTTGCAAACCGGGCTCGTCGCGCTTCAGGTCGATGCTGGCCAAGGCCTTGATCGCTTGCAACTCAATGCGATGCGCCTGTAACGCCTGATCAAGTAGCGCGCGCAGCGTGCTGACGGGGCAGCCGCGCTGGCAACCCAGGCCGACCACGAAGGTCGGCGCTGCGCTGTCATTCGTCATGCGTGGTATTGGCCATCGCTTTTGCGGCGGAACAACCAGGCGCTGATCAGGCCCAGGGCCAGCCAGAACGCGATGTTGGTCAGCTGCGAAGCGATTTTGAACTGCGCTTCCAATGCTTCAGGGGCGAGCATCGAATGCACTTCCGGCTGCGGTGCGCCGATCACGTGCGGCACGGCGAGGATCGCCACACCGAGGACTTTCATCAGCCAGTGACGGCTGAACGCGATCAACGACAGGCCGACAGCGGTAGAGGCGGCCGTGCCGATCCACCACATCTGTCGCGAAGCCAGATCAGCCGCCGCGGTGCCCGGCAGTTCTGGTGGCAGACCCAAGGTCGGCGCGAGGACGAACGTGGCGTACCCGGCCAGACCCCAGAGCAGACCTTGCGAAGTTTTGGTGGGCGCACGGAGAGTGTAGAGACCGGCGAGCATCAGGGCGAAACCGACGGCGACGACCAGATTGCCGCCAGTGGTCGAAACCACGCGCTGCCAGCCGGGCTCCGGCTCCCAGGCTTCGGCGTCGTGGGTGTGGCCGGCCATGGCGCCTTCGGCGTGTTCATGCACGGCGACGGGTTCGGATTTTTCGAAAGTTTCCGCTTGAAGAATCAGTGGCGAGACCCAGAAGCTTTGCAGCAGGGTGAGGAGCAGGGCGGCCAGAAGGCCGGTAAACCCTGCGGTTTGCGCGATACGCTTGATCATGTCGGCAGGTCTCAGTGGCACGGGAACGCGGCGCTGTGGCGGGTATCGTGGGCGGCGTTGTGTACCGCTTCGATGTGCGAGAAGCCGGCGAAGTAGACCAGGCCGGCGCCGAGGATCGACGCGAAGATCGCGGCGGTCAGGCGTTGGCTCAGTGTGGCGGTGCTGGCGATTTTGTCCGTGTTGCTGCCGGTGCTGCTGATGATCGACATGGCGCTTCCCTCTGGAGTGTCAGTGGGTGATTTGAGCGCATGAAAACCCCTGCGGGTCGGGCTCGCAGAGGTTCGAACAGCGCCCGCCCACCGCGGGTTTGTTATGTTCAGCTGCGCACGAGGTGCGCGCTGTGTGTTAAGGGCCGGTCTCCGGGCTCACGAGGGGTTGGCGTCAGGCCGACCTGCAAGCGTCTCCTTCCCATGCTTTTGGGCACAGTGGTTTTGACGCTTCGCTCGCTTACCGTTGCGGGGGCAGCACCGGACTGACATGGCTTGAGTAAAGCACATGATTCACCGGTTTCCCGTTTCACCCTGTGAAGGGCACCCGTAACAAGTTGTGTAGGAGAGCATGAGGGGGGATTTGAGTCAATTGGATGGGGGGCATATCCGTTGCTGCGGTAACGGCGGCTTAGGGTTTCGCCCTTACGGCGAGTCACCTTTTCCAAACGCCGAAAAGGTAACCGAAAATGCTTTGCCCTGACGTTCGGCCCTCGCTGGGGCTCGGGTTCCTTCGCTCCGGGATTGATCCGGGGGGCAGCGCCTACGGGTTGCTTCGCTGCACCTCCTCTCGCTGTGTTTGGCTGCGCCAAACGGTCGCTGCGCTCCCACCCCCGGATCAATCCCTCCGCTCAGCCTGCCGACGGGCTCGGAGCTCAAGATCAAGATCAAGAGCAGGCGAGCTGACACTCGGCCTATTGTGTGGTGAGGAGCGGGGCGTGCACGGCTTTTGATTTGTGTTGTTGCTGCCCCTCACCCCAGCCCTCTCCCGAGGGAGAGGGAGCCGATTGGTGGGCTTTTCAAAATGTGTGTTCGACTCGGTCTTTCACGTCGGCGTATATCTCCCAGTCCACGCAATCAGTCCCCTCTCCCTCCGGGAGAAGGTTAGGGTGAGGGCTTATGTAGGGGCCGATTGGTGGGCTTTTCAAAATGTGTGTTCGACTTGGTATTCCACGTCGGCGTACCTCTCCCAATCCACGCAATCAGTCCCCTCTCCCTCCGGGAGAGGGCTAGGGTGAGGGGCCTTTGATCTTGATCGGGCTGTTGATTTTGATCTGGCTTTTGATTTTCAGCCCCTTCGGCAGGCCGAGCGTAGGTGTCCATCCGGGGATCAGGCGCGTAGCGCCGTGCGGCGCAGCCGCACACATCGAGAGGAGGTGCAGCGGAGCAAACCGTAGGCGATGTCCCCGGATGGACACCGTAGCGAGGGAACACTGAGCCTCAGCGAAGTGCCGTACGCCGGGGCCAAGCCTTTTCGGTTACCTTTTCGGCGTTTGGAAAAGGTGACTCGCTGTAAGAGCGAAACCGCCAGTAGCAGCAACCGCAGCAACGGATATGCTCACATAACCAAAACCCAACCCCATTGACCGGTCACCACCCGATGCGTAGCCTTGCGCATTCGAGGTTCTTCGGCCGATGCCGAAGCTAAGAAGGGAACGCGGTCAATGCCGCGGCTGCCCCCGCAACTGTGAACGGCGCTGTTCGCTGCCACGCCACTGCCAGCTCAACCCATGAGCCAGCGGGAAGGCGCAGCCAACGCCAGGCCCCGCGCCTGAACGCCGTCAGCCAGGAGACCTGCCTCGTCACAGATTCTCAATTTCAACCGGGCGGGGTGATCCGGTGGCGAACTCTCCGGGCACGCACGCGCGTTGCCGGTTCTCGTCCCGTATGCCCGCCGCTTGCCAAAGGGCATACCGATGAAAACACTGGCCAAACTCCCCGTCACCATCGTCACCGGCTTCCTCGGCTCGGGCAAAACCACGCTGCTGCGGCACATGCTCGACAACGCTCAGGGCCGTCGCATCGCGGTGATCGTCAACGAGTTTGGCGAGTTGGGCATCGACGGTGAAATCCTCAAGCAATGCACCATCGGTTGCAGCGAAGAAGAAGCGGTTGGCCGCGTGTACGAACTGGCCAACGGCTGCCTGTGCTGCACCGTTCAAGAAGAATTCTTCCCGGTGATGCGCGAACTGGTCGCCCGTCGCGGCGACCTCGACCATATCCTCATCGAAACCTCGGGTCTGGCCCTGCCAAAACCATTGGTGCAAGCCTTCCAGTGGCCGGAAATCCGCAGCGCCTGCACCGTTGATGCGGTGATCACCGTGGTCGACAGCCCGGCCGTAGCCGCCGGCACCTTCGCCGCGTTTCCGGATCAGGTCGACGCGCAGCGTAAACTCGACCCGAACCTCGATCACGAATCGCCTCTGCACGAGCTGTTCGCTGATCAACTGGCCAGCGCCGACTTGGTAATCCTCAACAAGGCCGATCAGACCAGCCAGGAAGACCTCGCTCGCGTTCGCGCTGAAGTCGCCGAAGAATTGCCGCCCGCCGTCAAAATCATCGAAGCCAGCAACGGTCGTGTGCCGCTCGACGTATTGATCGGTCTCGGCGCCAGTTCCGAAGAGCACATCGACAGCCGCCACAGCCATCACGATCACCATCACGGTGAAGGCGATGACGACCACGATGACCACGATCACGACGCTTTCGATTCGATCTCCATCGAACTGCCGCAAGCCGACGAAAGCCTGCTGCTCGATGCCCTGACGCAACTGGTGGTGAAGCACGGCATCCTCCGTGTCAAAGGTTTCGCCGCCATTCCGAACAAGCCAATGCGTCTGTTAATTCAGGGCGTGGGCACGCGTTTCGACAAGCATTTCGACCGTCAGTGGGGCGCCGATGAAGCGCGCGTCACGCGTCTGGTGTTGATTGGTCAGGAACTCGATGCCGCCCAACTCGAAGCGCAACTGCGCGCCGCGCTCAGCGTTTAAACCATGCACCTGCTCAGGACTCAGCCCGGCGGTTTCGTCTCGGATGACAACATTGCCGACCTTGGCCAAACCCCCGCCGAGCTGGTGATCCTGTGCAGCGGCGACTCCAGTCTGGCGCTGCTCGCCGAAGCGGCGCAGCAGTTGCCTGAGGATTATCCGAGCCTGCGTCTGGCCAATCCGATGCAGGTGCAGAATCACGCTTCGGTCGATTTGTACGTCGATGAAGTGCTGCGCCACGCCAAGGTGATTCTGATTTCGCTGCACGGCGGCATCGCCTATTGGCGGTATGGCGTCGAGCGTCTGGTCGAGTTGGCCGAACGCGGCGTGCAGGTGATTCTGGTGCCGGGCGATGATCGTCCCGATCCGGAACTCAGCGACTTGAGCACCGTTAATGCCGAGGATCGCGACCGCCTCTGGCAGTTCTTGCGTCAGGGCGGTCTGGGCAATGCGCTGGATTTCTTCCGCTGCATGGCCAACCGTTGGCTCGCCCGCGATTACGCATGGGATGAGCCGCAAACCCTGCCACGCACGGCGATTTACCACCCGACTAAAAACACTGCTGCACTGAGTGACTGGCAAGCCGAATGGCTGCCTGCGCAACCGGTCGCGGCAGTGCTGTTTTACCGCTCGCATTTGCAAGCGGCGAACACCGCGTTCATCGATGTTTTTTGCCAGCGCTTGCAGGCGGCGGGGCTTAATCCGCTGCCGATTGCGGTGGCCAGTTTGAAAGAGCCCGGCTGCCTCGCGGTGGTCGAGGATTGGCTGGACGAGGTCGAGGCGGGGGTGATTTTGAACACCACCGGTTTCGCCCAGTCCAGCCCCGAAGCGCCGCACCTGCGGCCGTTTCGCCGCAACATTCCGGTGATTCAGGCGATCTGCGCGCAGGACAACGAGCCCGGCTGGCGCGACAGCGAGCAGGGCCTCGGCCCGCGTGATCTGGCGATGCACATTGCCTTGCCGGAACTCGACGGGCGCATCATCAGCCGGCCGATCAGCTTCAAGGATCTGGCGTGGCGCAGCGAGCGCAGTCAGTCCGATGTGGTCTGCTATCGCGCGCAGCCTGAGCGCATGGATTTTGTCGCCGAGCTGGCGCGGCGCTGGATCGAACTGGCGCGGGTGCCGAATGGTGAAAAACGCATCGCGTTGATTCTTGCCAACTACCCGACCCGCGATGGGCGCATCGGCAATGGCGTCGGCCTCGACACCCCGGCGGCGGCGCTGAATATTCTTCGCGCGTTGCAGGCCGAGGGTTATCCGATCTCGTCAGAATTGCCGGGCAGCGGCACCGAGTTGATCCAGCAATTGCTCGGTGGCGTCAGCAACGATCTCGACACCATTGACCTGCGTCCGTGCCAGCAAAGCCTGGCGATGGACGCTTATTTAGCGATGTTCAACGCACTGCCGGAGGCCAATCGCGCTGCGGTAATTGAGCGTTGGGGATCGCCGCAAAACGATCCGATGTGCCGTGACGGCCGCATGATGATCGCCGGTCTGCGCTTCGGCCTGACCTTCGTCGGCATTCAACCGGCGCGCGGTTATCAGGTTGATCCGAGCGCGGTTTATCACGATCCGGATCTGGTGCCGCCGCACGGCTATCTGGCGTTCTATTTCTGGTTGCGCAACACCTACGGCGCCCACGGCGTGATCCACGTCGGCAAGCACGGCAACCTCGAATGGCTGCCGGGCAAAGGCGTCGGGCTCTCGGAGAACTGCTGGCCGGACGCGCTGCTCGGGCCGCTGCCGAATATCTATCCGTTTATCGTCAACGATCCGGGCGAGGGCGCCCAAGCCAAGCGGCGCACGCAAGCGGTGATCATCGACCACCTGATGCCGCCGCTGACCCGCGCCGAAACCTACGGGCCGCTGCGCAATCTGGAACTGTTGGCCGACGAATATTACGAGGCGCAACTGCTTGATCCGCGCCGCGCCCGTGAGTTGCAGCGCGACATTCTGCAACTGGTGCGTGATACGCAGATTGATCGTGAGTTGCAGCTTGATGCCGGGCTGGACAGCGACGCCGATGCGGCGATCTGGCTGCCGCGTCTGGACACGTATTTGTGTGATCTGAAGGAATCGCAGATTCGCGATGGCTTGCATATTTTCGGCGAGTCGCCGACGGGGCGCTTGCGCATTGATACGTTGTTGGCGCTTCTGCGTATCCCACGAGGTGACGGCAAAGGCGCGCAATCGAGTCTGTTGCGAGCACTCGCCAAGGCATTCGAACTGGGTTTCGATCCACTCGATTGTGCGTTGGCCGAGCCATGGACAGGCCCACGTCCCGCAGCACTGCAATCGCAAAGCGACGAATCCTGGCGCACCGCCGGCGACACCCGCGAACGCCTCGAACTCTTCGCCACAACCCTAATCTCCGAAACACTACAAACCCCCTGTAGGAGTGAGCCTGCTCGCGATAGCGGAGTGTCAGCCAACATTGAATTTACTGACACACCGCTATCGCGAGCAGGCTCACTCCTACAGGAACCGCGTTGGGCGGAGGTCTGCGCAATCATTGAGAATCTGCGCGAAGTCGTCGCCCCACGCCTCGACGCCTGCGGCCCCGCCGAAATGCGTGGCCTGCTCGACGCCCTCAGCGGCCGCTTCGTCCCCGCAGGCCCCAGCGGCGCACCCAGCCGTGGCCGCCTCGACGTCCTGCCCACCGGGCGCAATTTCTACTCGGTCGACGTACGCAACCTGCCCACCACCACTGCGTGGCGCATCGGTTTCCAGTCGGCCACGTTGATCCTCGAACGCCACCTGCAAGACCACGGCGATCACTTGCGCCAGCTCGGCCTCTCCGTGTGGGGCACCGCGACCATGCGCACCGGCGGTGACGACATCGCACAAGCCATGGCGCTGATGGGCGTGCGTCCAGTGTGGGCGACGGGCAGTCAGCGTGTCGACGATTTCGAGATTCTGCCGCTGAGCCTGCTCGACCGCCCGCGTGTCGACGTCACGCTGCGCGTCTCCGGATTCTTCCGCGATGCCTTCGCCAATCTGATTCGCCTGTTCGACGCCGCCGTGCAAGCCGTTGCCGCGCTGGATGAGCCGGATGACCTCAATCCGCTGGCCGCGAAAGTCCGCGCCGAACGCGAGGCGCTGCTGCAATCCGGCCTCGACGAAGACACTGCACGACGTCAGGCCGGTTGGCGGATTTTCGGCGCCAAACCCGGTGCCTACGGTGCGGGCGTGCAGGGCGCCATCGACGGTCGCTTGTGGCAAAGCCGCGACGATCTCGCCGAGGTTTATCTGAACTGGGGCGCCTACGCTTACGGCGGTTCTGACGAAGGCACTGCCGCCCGCGAACAATTCGTCCAGCGCCTGAGCCAGGTGCAAGCGGTGTTGCAGAATCAGGACAACCGAGAGCACGACTTGCTCGATTCCAACGACTACTACCAATTCCAGGGCGGCATGCTCGCCGCCGTCGAAACGTTGCGCGGCGAAGCGGCGGCCAGTTATCACGGCGATCACAGCCAGCCGGATCTGCCGAAAATCCGCACGTTGAAGGAAGAGCTGAACCGGGTGATTCGCTCGCGGGCAGCCAATCCGAAATGGATCGACGGGGTCAAGCGTCACGGCTACAAAGGCGCGTTTGAAATGGCGGCGACGGTCGACAACCTGTTCGCGTTTGATGCGACGACGCAGTTGATCGATGATCACCAGTACGCGTTGCTGGCGGATGCGTATTTGCTCGATCCGGCGACGCGGGATTTTGTCCGTGAGCATAATCCGCATGCGCTGCGTGATATGACTGAGCGGATGCTAGAGGCGCAGCAGCGCGGGATGTGGCAGGAGCCGGGGGCTTATAAAGAAGCGCTGGAGAATCTGTTGTTGGACATAGAAGAAAATATCTAGTGCGATTCCTTGTAGGAGTGAGCCTGCTCGCGATAGCAGTGTGTCAGTTAACTCGTTGTAGGCTGACACACCGCCATCGCGAGCAGGCTCACTCCCACAATTAAAAGCATTTCACCGACCATGACCGAGTAATGATGATGACCGACACCCCGCATTTCCCCCTCTCCGCCGTGGTCGGCGCCGATGACTTGAAACTCGCCCTGTGCCTCACCGCCATTGACCCGAAAATCGGCGGCGTGCTCATCGAAGGCCCGCGCGGCATGGCCAAATCGACCCTGGCCCGTGGCCTCGCCGATCTGCTCGCCAGCGGCCAGTTTGTCACCTTGCCGCTGGGCGCCACCGAGGAACGTCTGGTCGGCACCCTCGACCTCGACGCGGCCCTCAGCGATGGCCGCGCGCAATTCTCTCCCGGCGTTTTGGCCAAGGCCGACGGCGGTGTGCTTTACGTCGATGAGGTCAATCTGCTGCCCGATCACCTCGTCGATCTGCTCCTCGACGTCGCCGCCAGCGGCACCAACCTGATCGAGCGAGACGGCATCTCCCATCGCCACTCGGCGCGGTTTGTGTTGATCGGCACGATGAACCCGGAAGAGGGCGAGTTGCGTCCACAATTGCTCGACCGTTTCGGTTTGAATGTCGCCCTCAGCGGCCACACCGCGCCGACCGAGCGCGGGCAAATCATTCGACGTCGGCTGGATTTCGACAGCGATCCGCAAGGGTTTTGCGCGCAGTGGGAAACCCAGCAACAAGCCCTGCGCGAGCGTTGCGAGCATGCGCGAAGTGCATTGGCCAACATCCCGCTGGACGACGCCGCACTGGCGCAGATCACTGAGCGTTGCTTCGCTGCCGGTGTCGACGGTTTGCGCGCGGATCTGGTGTGGTTGCGCGCCGCTCGGGCGCACGCGGCATGGCGCGGTGCAGAGGCGATCAGCGAAGCGGATATCGACGCCGTTGCTGAATTCGCACTGCGCCATCGCCGTCGCGAGCAGTCCGTGTCGAGTCCGCAACAACCACCGCAATCGCCGAGCAACGCTCAATCCGAACCAAGCGAAGGGCAGGGGCAGTGGGGCGATATGCCCGCGCCGGCCCTCGCCACCGGTGCTCGCCGCGAAGTGCCGAGCTGGCCAAAAAAGCTTTAGGCATTCGCCCCCGATCCGACGCGGGGGCGAATGCCAGACCCCGCGCTGGTCGGCTGCACAACGGACGCCAAGGCAAACGCCACGCCGCTCGCAGCGGTTCGGTGAACTGGCCGGCGACGCTGCTCAACGGCCGCCCGCAAACTCGCGCCGATTTGCTCTTTCAACTGCGCACCCGTACGCCGCATGAGTTGTGGCTGGTGATAGTCGATGCCTCGGCGTCTACCCGCCGGCATCAGGCCTTGAGCGATGCCAAAGGTCTGCTCGCGCAACTGTTCGATGATGCTTATCGCCAGCGCGCGCCGTTGGCGTTGCTGACGGCCAGTGGATCAACGCCGAAGTGGCAGGTGCAGGGGTTGAAAGCGTCAAGTGGCTTGCGCGTCTGGCTTGATGCCCTGGGCGCGGGCGGTGGCACGCCGTTGGTGGCAGCGTTGGCACAGGCGCAGCAATGGTTGACGGTGCGGCGCAAGCGTTTTCCAGCTGAACAACAGCGGTTGCTGGTGGTGACGGATGGGCGGTTGAAGGCGTGGTCAGGGTTGCCTGCGCTGGCGTGTCCGGGGCTGTTGATCGATATTGAGCGAGGGCCGATTCGATTGGGGCGGGCGCGGGAATTGGCGGCGGAGCTGGCGGCTGAGTATCGGCATATTGATGAGCTGCTGTCGGTCTGACATTTGTGCGCTTTCAGAATCGAATCGCGAGCAGGCTCACTCCTACATTTGAAATGCGTTCCCCTGTAGGAGTGAGCCTGCTCGCGATGGCGTCAACTCGGTCTTAAGAAATCAACGACGACCGAGCAGCAACCCCACCACCAGACCAAAACCGGCCGAGATGGCCACGGTCTGCCATGGATGGCCGCCGATGTAGCTTTCGGTGGCGTCTACCGCAGGCTTGGTACGGTCGCGCACGCTCGACACCGATTCCAGTGCCTGCTGCAATTTCTGGGCGATTTGCCCGCGCAGGGTTTCCGCTTCCTCGCCAACCAGTGAAGCGCTGTTCTTCAGCAGTTTGTCGGATTCTTCGATCAACGCCTGAAGCTCACTGAAGGCTTGATCCTTGATTTGATCCTGGGCGGCTTGCACGGCGGATTTCCGGGCCATTGGGTGACTCCTTGCAGTTGAATGGACGTGATCAATGGAGTGCGACGGTGCGCGAAAAGTTGCACTGAATGTAGATCAACAGGCAAAACCTGCGCAGGAGATTTCCGCCGAGCGTGTAAGATGTCGCCATTTTACGCAGCAGGATAAATCCCCATGAGTTTCAATCTGGCCGACAAATCCCTCGCTGAGCGCGCGGCGCTCGAGGACGAGAAATCCCGTCTGTTCGAACTCTGGCAGAACAATCTGGGCAAAGCCAAAGGCGAAGCAGCTCGTTTGTTCGGCGAGCGCGGCAAGCGCAAAGGCAAATGGGCGGAATGGGTACGTTCGGAACTGGACACCATGTCGCCGCCGGAATTCGCCAACATGGTGCGCAGTGAAGTCAATCGCCTGATGGCGGCGAACAAGTAACGCCTCAGCCCGGTGTGAACGTGGCGGCAATCGCCTCGCGAACCTTCACCACCACTGGATCGATCTGTGTGCTGGTGCGCCAGCCGAGTTCGATCGGATAACGCGGCAACGGCAGCGGGCAGGGCAGCAACGTCAGCCCGCTGATCGCCGCGATACTCTCGGCGGCGTGCGTCGGGATGGTCGCCACTGCCTGGCTGCCCTTGAGCAGATAAGGCAGCGCGGCAAAATGCGTGGTCGAGGCGCAGACCCGACGACTCAAACCCAGCGCCGCCAACCCCTCATCGGTAATCCCGATAAATCCCCCGGACGACACCAGCAAGTGCTCGCGCGCTACAAATTCTTGTAGGTCGATCTGCTGCTGACCGGGCGCCAGGCTCGCCGGATCGACCAGGCACGCATAACCGCCTTCACCCAACACCTGACGACTGAGCAACCGCTCGGCAAAACCGCCGGCGGTGATCGCTAGATCAATGCTGCGCTCCATCAGATCGCGGGCGACGATCTGGCTGTGGGTCTGGCGGAAGATCAGGCGCAACTTCGGCGCGCTGCGGGCAATTTCCTCGATCAGGCGCCGGCCGTAAGCGATCTCGAAATCATCCGACAGACCCACCGTCACCGAGCGCCCCTCGTACTGCTGCGTGCTCGGGTCGACCATCGCCAGACTCTGCCGACACTTGTTCAACGCCTCGCTGACCACCGGTTTCAACTGATTGGCTTTCAGCGTTGGCGCCAGACCGCGCCCGGTGCGCACAAACAATTGGTCACCGTACACATCGCGCAAACGCCGTAACGCCGCGCTGACCGCCGATTGCGTCACGCCCAGACGCAGTGCCGCGCGGCTGGCGCTGGACTCTTCATGCAGGGCTTCGAAGACTTTAAGCAGATTGAGGTCGACGGTGGCGATATTCATAGGGCTCATATCATTCAGCAGTGAATCGGGCTTTATTCATGATCCCGTGCGGCCGGAGAATCAGCAACACCTGATCTTATGGAGTGAACCGACATGGCCAAATCAATTGTTGCTGCGCTGCAAATCGGCTCCTTGCCGGGTGGCAAAGGCGAAACCCTCGAACAGATCCTCAGTTATGAAGCGGCCATCGTTGAGTCCGGCGCTGCGTTGGTGGTAATGCCGGAAGCGCTGCTCGGCGGCTATCCGAAAGGCGAGGGCTTCGGCACGCAATTGGGCTATCGCTTGCCGGAAGGGCGTGAGGCGTATGCGCGGTATTTTGCCAACGCCATCGATGTGCCGGGTGTCGAGACTGAGGCGCTGGCCGGTTTGTCGGCGCGCACCGGCGCCAATCTGGTGATCGGCGTGATTGAGCGCGCGGGCAGCACGTTGTATTGCACGGTGCTGTATGTCGATCCGCAGGAGGGTTTGGTCGCAAAGCACCGAAAGCTGATGCCGACCGGTACTGAACGGCTGATCTGGGGCAAGGGCGATGGCTCGACGCTGCCAGTGCTCGACTCGCAGGTGGGCAAGCTCGGCGCGGTGGTCTGCTGGGAAAACATGATGCCGCTGTTGCGCACCGCGATGTACGCCAAGGGCGTAGAAGTGTGGTGCGCGCCGACGGTTGATGAGCGTGAAATGTGGCAGGTCAGCATGCGCCACATTGCTCATGAAGGGCGCTGTTTTGTGGTCAGTGCGTGCCAGGTGCAGGCGTCGCCTAGCGAGTTGGGTGTGGACATTGCCAACTGGCCTGCCGAGCGACCATTGATCGCCGGCGGCAGCGTGATCATCGGGCCGATGGGCGACGTTCTGGCCGGGCCGCTGCGCAATGAAGCCGGCCTGATCAGCGCAGAAATCGACACGGATGATTTGATCCGCGCGCGTTACGACTACGACGTCGTCGGCCACTACGCCCGCCCGGACATCTTCGAACTCAGCGTCGACGAACGCGCAAAACCAGGCGTGCGGTTCACCCAATAACCCCAAACCACCGCGGACTTTGTAGGTGCCGAGCTTGCTCGCGAAAGCGGCGTGACAGCCAACATCACCGGCACTGACCCAGCGCCTTCGCGAGCAAGCCCGCTCCCACAGGTTTCAGCGGTGTTCATAAAACCGGCAGGCTCACTCCTACACAAACCACCTGCAAACCACACAACCTCTGGGGGAACGCAGTTCAATTGTGGGAGCGGGCTTGCTCGCGAAAGCGTTATCCCAGCCAACAACCAACCCAACTGACACCCCAAAATTTATACCCCCACAGCCCAATCACGCAGCAGATGGCCCAATCGCGCAGCCATTTCGCGACAAACCGAAACTGTCATATTCCGTATCACTTCGCTCCGCATAGTCAGCAGCCCAACGCTTAAACAATGAGGCTGCACCGTGTTTCAACGTCTTGTGTGTTCGCTGTCCGTACTGAGCCTGTCCATCGCCGCTGCTCACGCTGCCGAGTCCGTGCCCCTCGACACGCCGCGCTTGAAAAGCATCGACAACTTCCGCGATGTCGCCGGCATCACCACTGCCTATTCCACCGCCCACGACGGCACCATGCGCGCGGGCGTGTTCTACCGCTCCAACGCGATCACGCCGTCGGCGGCGGACTTGGCGACGCTCAACAGCCTCGGCATCAAAGCCGTCTACGACCTGCGCACCCCGAGCGAAATCGCCGGCACGCCCGACACCATGCTCAACGGCGCGAATTACCAAAACATCGACATCATCGGCTCCACCACCTCCGGCTCGAACATCACCAACATCAGTTTCAACAGCGCCGCCGACGCCGTCGCCATGATGGAACAGACCAACCGTGCCTTCGTCAACGATGCCGGCATGCGCAGCCAGTTCGGCACGCTATTCAACGCGCTGGCCAGCGTCGACGCCGCGCAACTGTTCCACTGCACCGCCGGTAAAGACCGCACCGGCTGACCGCCGCCGTGTTGCAAAGCATCGCCGGTGTCGACAACGCAACCATCATGGCCAACTACCTCGCGACCAACGACTACACCGCCGCCCGCGTCGCCGCCACATTGAAAGCGATGCCGCCAAGCATGGCCGCCGTCTACGGGCCGCTGCTCGGCGTGCAGGCCAGCTACTTGCAGGCCGGTCTCGATGAAGTCACCGCGCAATACGGCACGATGGACAACTACCTCAAACAAGGCCTCGGCCTGTCGCAGGAAACCATCTACGTCCTGCGCGGCAAACTCGTCGAATACAACAGCCTGCCGGGTCAGGCCGGATTGATCGGCAACGCCGCTGCCGGCGCCGAACTGCTCCGCGAATTACAAAACACCAATCTGTCCGGCACCTACAGCGCCTACAACTATTACCTGCAATCGGCCATCGACGCCGGCACCCTCGGCGGTGTCGAATCCCAGGTCGGCGGCCAGGTGCACGCCGACGCCGCCAGCTACTTGCTGCGTCAAAACGCGATGATCGAACAAGCCGCCGCACCGTTCGCTAGCGGCACCGACCTCAAAGTCGGCCAATACCGCTTGTGGACGACCGCGCTGGCCGGCTACCTCGGCACCGACGGCTCGTCCCACGCCGAAAGCAGCAACGAACACAGCCAAGGCCTGATGGTCGGGGTCACCCAACGCTTCAGCGAACAACTCAGCGCACGCGGCGGTTTCGGCTACAGCAAAGGCACCGTCGGCGGCGCGGGGGGCGAAGCTGACACCGACTTCACCTTCCTCAACGTCGGCGCCCGCTACGGCTTCACCAGCCTGGAACAAGGCCTGTTCGTCGACGCCAACGCCAGCGCCGGCTACATCGACTACGACAGCAAACGCGACCTCGGCGGCGGCCTCGGCTCAGCGAAGGGCGACACCCACGGCAACCTCACCGGCGCCACGCTGGCCCTCGGCTACCGCGCCCCGGTCAACGGCATGGTTTTCGAGCCGAGCCTGGGCTTTCGCATCAGCCACCTCGACCTCAACGGCTTCACAGAGAAGGGCAGCGAACTGGCCCTCGACGTCGACGACAACACCGCCACCCGCCGCAGCGCCGTCGCCAACCTCAACGTCGGTTTCGCCCCGGTGGCGATGGGCGCATGGCAACTGGTGCCGGGCGTACAAGTGGGTTACGAACGCACACTGGGGGATAACGAAGTCGACAGCCAAAGCCACCTGCTAGGGCTGGATATCGAACAACGCGCCGCCTTCGACAACCGCGATCAGTTCACTGGCGGGGTCAACGTCATGGCCAGCCTCGGCGCCCTGAGCCTGGGCGCAGAAATCGGCGCCAATGGCGGCGGCGACAGCCACGGCTTCAACGGCGGCCTAAAAGCCAGCTACGCCTTCTAAAACAAACCAGGGTCAAGGACGACCCTAAATCTACTAAACACCCAAAACCCAATGTGGGAGCGAGCCTGCTCGCGAATGCGCAGGATCAACCAACATCAACGTCGACTGACTCACAGGCTTCGCGAGCAGGCTCGCTCCCACAAATACTGTTTCAAGCAACTAACCAGTCACCCAAAAGCCCCTCACCCTAGCCCTCTCCCGGAGGGAGAGGGGACTGACCGCGTGGATAGGGAGAGCTACACCGACGTGGCATACCGAGTCGAACTCAAATTTTGAAAAACCCACCAATCGGCTCCCTCTCCCTCGGGAGAGGGCTGGGGTGAGGGGCTGCCCCACCACAAAACCTCAAAGTGACCCCACGCCAAGCAGACCATCGGCACGGTGCGCCGTTTCGCTAAATCTCCTCACCACAACGGTATCCCAATCTACTAATGAGTAACCCCAAATCCATCAGCCTGACCCTGCAGCCCTGAGATTCAACCAACAACCCAAATACCCTCACCACAACGGTGTCCCAAGCTACTAATGAGTCACCCCAGATCCATCAGCCTGACCCTGCAGCCCTGAGATTCAACCAATAACCTGAAGAATCACACCACCCCCTTGTGGCGAGGGGATTTATCCCCGTTGGGTCGCGCAGCGGCCCCAAAATGGGCCTGCTACGCAGTCCATCGGGGCGGTGCGACGTTTCGCTAAATCCCCTCGCCACAATTAACCCTACAGCTTCAAAATCCAATCACCCCCGAGCCCGAAACTCCGCCGGACTCACCCCATAAGCCCCCTGAAAATACTGACAAAACCGCCCCACATTACTAAACCCAAACCTCAACGCCACCTCCGTCACCGACCCCGACTCCCGCCGCGCCAACACCTCATAAGCCCGCTCCAGCCGCACCTGCCGCTGATACGCCACAATCGACGTCCCGACAAACCGCCGAAACCCTTCCTGCAACGCCCGCTGACTCACATTACTCAACCGCGCCAGATCCACACCACTCACCAACTGCTCCGGATGCGCCTGAATAAACTCCATCGCCAACTTCACATGCCGGGGCGCGACCATCGGCGCCGGCCGCCGCAGCGCCTCGGTGAAGTTGTGCGGCCACGCCTCCAGCACCGCATCAATCAACATCTCGCGCAACCGCGACGGCATCAACGTCCCGCTGTTGATCAACGCATCAAACTCCGCGCCCGTCGCCAGATCAATCAACGCCTTGATCCCCTGAAACGCCGCCGAGTCCAGATTCACACTCGGCTCAAACACAATCCTTTCCAGAATCGGTTTACCCAACAGCGCCGACAACCGCTCCGTCAACTGATGCCGATTCACCGAAATCCCATGATGCGCATGATCATCAAAAAACCGCATCGAGCGAATCTCAGCCTTATCAATCGCCAGCCCCACCTGCGTCACGCCCACAGACTCCGTCGCATGGTTAAAAACAATCTTGCCCGCCGTAGGAATGACAAACGTAATCTCATCCTGCTGATCCGGAAAAGACACCGTGAAATCGCCGTGATAATGCATCCGCCGAAAACTCACACCATCGTGCCGCCCGTAAACCCCACCAATAATGATGTTCGACGGCAGCGGCGGATTGTCGGCATAGCGATTACCAAACAACTTCGAAAAAAGTGCACCGAAGTCATCCGAACGGAGGTTGTCGGAGCGCAGGATAATTTGCTGGCGAACGGGAGTCGGAAACACCGTGGCGGCACCTTCGTGTGGGGGCTCTAGGACAGGGGTGTAGGGGTAGGGCGCCGAGGAGATTAGCAGAGGAAATATGACCAGTTTGTGACAGCCGGAAACATGTCGTTACAGCGCCACAGCACGTTTCGGAAAAGTACACTCGGCAGGCCTTTGCCGACATGGCAACCTGCTCGCCACTGTACCCAGCGAACAAACAGCGGCACCGCGCCGAGCGCCTGGCCCTGTTTGACGTGACCTGAAAGACTTGAAGAACATTGGAGCGGCAATGCAAGCCAACACGCAAACACTCCCCATCACCCTGACCCCGGAACTCGACTTCGACCAAAACGCCGCCAGCGCTTTCGGCGAATCGCTGACCAGCGAATACACCCAAGCCACGCCATTCCCGCACATCGTCATCGACAACTTCCTGCAAGCTGACGTCATCGCCAGCATCCGCCAACACTTCCCGGTCGAACCGACAAACAACGAACAAATCTACGAGCGCGGCTACAAAGGCCAACTCAAACGCCAGATCAGCCCCAACGCCTGCAGCCCGTACCTGAAGAACGTGTTCAACACCTTCAACTCCGCACCGATGCTGGAATTCCTCGAAAAACTCACCGGCATTCAAGGGCTGATTCCAGACCCTTACTTCGCGGGCGGCGGATTACATGAAACCAAAACCGGCGGCTTCCTGGGCGTGCATTCGGATTTTCGGCTGAACAAAAAGCTCAACGTTGAGCGGCGGTTGAACGTGATTATTTACCTGACAGAGGACTGGCAGGAGGAGTACGGGGGCAACCTGGAGCTTTGGGATGTGGGGATGAAGAAATGCCTGAAGAAGGTGCTGCCGGTTTATAACCGGTGTGTGATTTTTAATACGGATAAGGATAGTAATCATGGTCATCCGGAGCCGTTGACTACGCCGGAGCACATCACTCGACGGTCGATTGCGCTTTATTACTACACGGCGAGTGGGGTGGGTGGGGAGCCGGGGCAGAGGAATAAAACGCACTATAAGCCGCGGCCGAAGGATCGGTGGAGCGTGACGTACTACGTGGAAAAACTGTTTAGGAAGAAGGGGTGAGAGTTCGCTAGTGAGAGGGCAGGGCCATATTTGTTCATGCGGGGGGAGTAGCTCCCGCTAGGTCTCTTTTCGGCCAAAAGCAGCCGTTTTGAATAGACTGCTTCCGACCAATTTGGACTTAGTACCAATTTGCGCTGCTAGGTCCGCAGCCAATAGTAGAGGTCGTACTTCGACTTCATGTGTTGAGTATGCGGGTTGTTGGAGTCGGGATCTGGAATGGCGATTCGGCGAGACCAAAGAGGGAACCACTTACCATCCCGCATATCGCTTTCGCTAACCATTCGCACATTCTTCAACATTTTTCGCTCGCACGCACCGAATTGGACGAAATTGACCTGCGCCTCGATCAAGCTACATCTATTCGGTCGATCCACCTGGTGAGGGTAATAGAGTTGGAACACGTCATCCTCCCAGAAGCAAATTGGGCAAATGTCGTATGACCCTGGGTGTTCCTCGAAGACTGCATATCCGCAGCATGGGCAGGTAAACATCAGTTTTCACTTATGGGTGGCAGTCTATTGACGGTTGATTTTAGCCACGTGCTGAACGGTTGCAACGGGTCGGTGGCTGCCCTTCATGACAGGCCGCAACCGGCCAAAAGCGGCCCCTCGCAAGTGACCGCTTTCCGGCAAAAAACGGACGCTTGTCTGAACCTGTTTTCGGAAAACGGGCTGCCCACCAATACGGCTCAGCCTGGTTCTAGTACGATTAATAGCGCTCTAGATTCCACGGTATGTTTTGCAAAAAAAGACTACGAGCATCTAACTGATTGAGCTCGCAAATCAGTGTATAAACGAAATACTTGAGTGAGTTACTTCGATTAGCTTTGATTATCCACAGCGTGTAACAAGACTTGAAATCTGGTCACGACTAACTACTGACATGTTCTAGAGAGGAGGACTGAACGACGATTGTAAGAAGTTCACAAGTCTTCCCAATTGCAGCGGAAGATTTCCGATGAAACCTCTGCCTTCGGCCGGTTTCAGCCTTTCGTGAAGGGCTGAAACTGGCCAAAAAGTTTTCGGTTGAGGGCAAACTCAAGACATCCTGCCAAAAGAGTTCTTACTATTGCCCATGCTTAGCAGCAAGTGACCTAACTTCGATTCCGGCCTCACTGTCTTCTCGTCTTCCAAGCACATTAACTGCCTGTGCAGAAGTGAAGGAATCAACCTCCAAACCCATCAAATTAAAATAATCATACGTATATTGCCCTTTAGCACTACCATCGACTATGGAAAACTTCACCATGTTTTTTCTATTGACTTGCTTGCTTTCGCGCGATAGGTGCTGCTCCCATTCATCAAAGCTGGGATGCACAATCAAATAATTTTCTGAACTTTGGTATTTCACTGAATTATTTTTATCCAAAACAAAGTCGTCATCTTCTCCTTTGTATTGCATATTGCATCTTTTGCAGGAGGCAGAAAGATTCCACACGGTATAACTAAGTGAACGGTAGCGATCCTTGCCTTTTGGCAGTATATGCTCGCGATCAATCGTAAAGTGACCAAGGCCATGCAAATTCATCCTGCAATAACAGCAGTTCTCTTCATGCCGGAGTAGATGAAAATCACGCAGCTTATTTTTCGCACTCTGAATATGCTCTCCCTCTACCTTCCATGGACTAGATGAGGCGAGCGCTGCCTGAATAGCAGTCACTTCATCGTCTGTCAAATTGATCTCAGTCAACCGTGGATGATACGCGTCTGCCATATTTAAATACCGTCTGCTGGCTTGGTTTTTATTCTCTTGTTTTTATCTACCTTATCTACCAACTCTAGAACTGCATCAAAAAATTCTCCCTGCTGATTATCAAAACTTTTTTCCTGCATTGTTCTGATTAGGGAAGTCAAATCGCTTCTGCTCAACTGATCTCGCTCAAACCTGTTCATTGCATCTACGATTTCTTCGCTGACGAAGTGGTTAGCAGGCGTAACAACATCAAATGCCTTCCAAAGAATCGCTTCGATTCCCGCGCTGCTAGCCGAACTATGATTAAGCCTCAATCGCACCGGGCCAGTGCCTGTCATTTGATGAACAGAAACTAGATTTGAATGTTCCGCTAACGCCCCTGAAACAACGAGTGGGGAGTGCGTGGCGACGATCACAGATACATTTCGATAGGCTAATGCTGCAATTATTTTGCCAATGTATTCACGTTGCCAAGCGGGATGCAGACTGTTCTCCGGCTCATCTATGAGAACTATCGAGTTTTGCTTTACACTTATAGATAAAAATATCAGAGAGCAGATTAGCGAGAGTTCCCCGGAGCTCGCATTGCTCAGCTCAAACTTATTGCTTCCTTGCTTTTCAAGAAAAACGCTAATCTCCTTTATAATCTTGGCCCGCACCAGAAAACTTTCGCACCTCAATATCGCCGCAAACTCACGGCTTTGAGAAAACTCATGAGTAGACCTCGCTGGATCGATCCAAATCACTTCCCCCGGATTCCAACGAGAGATAAAGCTCTGAGCGATTTCAAAATCCCGCATCCCTTCTTCAGTACCAAAGAAACTACCAGCGTCATCTATGAAGCTTTTAAATTGTTGGATATTTCTCAAAGTGAAGCCTTCTAAGCGAAAGCCGAAGCGAGAATAATACCCACAATACTCGAGTATCGAACTGATATGGTAAAAAGCAGAATCCTCTCGTTTAAGAGCCTCAAGCACAGCTTCTTTAATCATTTTCTTGGGTGATGCACCGAACCGTCCGACTGAAAATTTATTTACGCCCTTCAAACTATTTAGACGCCCATAGGGCGTGTTTGAAAGAACCGTGACACTTCTTCTTTGTCGGTATTCCTTCGCAATATCTAGCAAATAAAAGCTCTTTCCAGATCCGTTAGGCCCTACAATAATCGCTACGGCATCGTCATCCGCAATAGCTTCATTAAACCCAATATCAGTCAGCACCTCAACCTCGCAACTTCCATTTAGATAAAGACGAAACAAATGTTTCACTAAGGTTTTTGAATCATTGGATCCACGAGGAGCATGCCCAAATAGCAGTAATCCTCGCAACTAAATCGAAGCTTCTCGACTCCCCTGCGCCAAGCTGAGACATTCGGTATCGACCTCATCCTATCGAATCGAGAAGACTCCTTATCTTTTACCCGGACACTATATTAGAACAGATCACGAATGTCTGAACTCTCGCAATGGGTTGACAACGGTCATTGATGGATGGCAGCTTTTGGCCGATTATTGCCTGTCACAACGGGCCTTGCCCCAGAAAAGGGGGCTGATTGGCTAGCGTCACCGATGAGTGAAATGCTGCTGTACGAAGGCGTGATCTTCTTCGACCAGTCGAGGGTACCTGCTTTCATCAAGCGTTTCACGAAGTCGCTTGGAGTAGCCTGCCTGCTCAAATGCTACTTGGCACCTCGCGCTGTCATAGAACGACCGGAGATGGGCGAGTGCCTGATCAAATTTGGGGCTTTCAATACGTAGAAATAGACCTGTCAAATCTAGCTGGTCTGTGAGCTCTCGATACAAGTCGATTGCGAAAATACTGCCTCCGTTATTTCGAGCATGATAAACATGCACGTCGCCGTAGCCGTTGTAAAGGTGGGCGAAATACAACTCGTGGAGTTCGAGAATATTGACGGAAATTTCAAGGGTCGAAAATACCGCCTGCAGGTAGACGCTGGGAGACGTCTGATCACCTTCCCAGGTTACTAAATCTGACATCGATACACAGATCGCGAATTCTTTGGCATAAATAGTTTTATCGGACATTCTCATTCCAACGCTGAGTGTTTGAATTTTTAAGGGTGGACCTTTCATAAGGCACCGACTACGAGTTATGCCTCATATCGTTCGGACAGAGCATCAGCTCATCACAGAAATAACCGGCAACCGCTATTCTATCTCCGCGAGCGGCCGGAAATGGCCGGTTAGCGACCCTTTCTCTGGTCAGCCATCCTTGTCCTTCGACACGTGGAGGACTCGTCATGAACATCTTCGCTACCTGCAGCCGCCAGCCTTGGAACAAAGGAAAACTGGTAGGGCAGAAAGCTCCACTCAGACTGAGAGATATCTGGGCCATCCGGGTAAGGCTTCAAATTGCAGAACGAACCCGTGATCTTGCGCTCTTCGATCTGGCCATCGACAGCAAGCTTCGGGCCTGCGACTTAACCAAACTTCGTGTGCGTGACGTCGCCCATGGCGAGCACGTATCACCACGCGCCATCGTGATGCAGCAGAAAACGCTGCGGCCAGTGCAGTTCGAGATCACCGAACAAACACGGTTTGCTATCGCAGCCTGGATACACCAGGCCCAACTCCGGAGCGAGGACTGCCTTTTTCCGAGCCAGCTGCATACCTCAGACCATCTATCAACACGTCAATACGCACGTATCGTCAAAGGCTGGGTGGAAGCAATTGGCCTTGATCCAGCTATTTATGGCACTCACACAATGAGGCGTACGAAGGCATCGCTGATCTATCGCAGGACGAAGAATCTGCGAGCGGTTCAACTGCTGCTTGGCCATACGAAGCTGGAGAGCACCGTTCGATATCTGGGAATTGAAGTCGACGACGCCCTAGAGATGGCGGAACAGACCGAGGTTTGAATATGCATAGCGACGGTCGAGCCCTGACCGTCGCTAACCGGCCATAAGCAGACTGTCAGCAATCGATTGCTAATGCTCATTGGCCGGTTCAGGCCTTTCTCGACCACAATAAAACGGCAAAAAAAGCCAATGCTTGATTATGAAGCAGTTAAATCCAGAACATTTACTAAAAGAAAATGTACATGAAGAAGCTGAGTAATGATTTCAGTGGAGCACTCCGAACGTTTGCGTACTACATGGCAAGTGGAAGCCACTACATGCTTGAAAACGTGGAGTACATCGACATTTATGGCTCTGAGCCGAGTGCAATTGAGATGGTCTTCGCGATATTCGCGAACGTCATAGAGATGGACGGTGAAGGCAACGTGCTCAATTTCACCTACGCCCAAAGGAGAGCGACTGACTACTTAAGGTCATACTGCGACCCATCTTTCAAAGTAAAGCCGCCTCTTGAAGACTGGGAAACTGAGTTATATGGGCCGCCCTCACTCGGACGCTAAGACATTGTTTTAGCTCGCAGACACGAGGGCCGAATGGCAGCTATTGGCCGAAAGCGGCCGTTCGTTAATGGGTGGGAGGTAAATGCGGCTGGACGTGGTTTAAATTATGAGGCATGCCCAGTCGTAGCATGACGCCAAGGTGAGGATGGGCGTTTTCCATTACTTAAACGTAAGCCAGCAAGCGCGTTTAAATTACACAAATCGTTACGCCATAAAGGCTACAACGCCTTGCGCCATTGCCTACGCGCAGCTCAGAATCCGCCGGCATATGCGGCTATGGGATGGGGTATATCGTTTGCCTGTCACTGCAAAACAGTGATCGGGTTTGGTAGCCCGCTTCTTGATAGCCGTATGACGACACCTTATGCAGTCTCGATTTTGAGGCTCAGCTTTTATGGTGGCCATGCGTGGGGCTCATTCGTGAGCGCCGGGGTTTGCTATCTTGACCGGTCTACCAACCCACGCATGGCCGCCACCCATCGTTTGGTAGCGAGAGTGACGGCTCTTTATTTCTTATAAGGTAGCGAGTCCTCTATGTTCAAACCAACACCAAACCCACCGGACGCCGATCCGATCCCGTACGACCCAACGCTCGAACCTCAAAAGATAAAAGAGGCGACCGAGCGCGCCATCAATTTCTACCTCAACCCCGACGCACTGAAACTCTCAATCCCTTCCCGCAAAACCAGCCAGATCTTCCTGGTCGACCCCGCCGTGGACGAAGAAACCCTGCTCGTCGAAGCGTGCGAATCGTTAGCCGCCGCGAGTGACATGGCGCGTGATATCGGCAATGGCGTCGACAACTCACAACGCCGGGCGCTGTTGATGCTGCATCAGGTGATCATGCTGAGTGAGCTTATGGTCAATCGAGTGCTGGATGGCCGTCGCTTGCCGCACTAGCGATTCCGCCGCGATCGCCCTGTAGGAGCTGCCGCAGGCTGCGATTCTTTGATTTTGCGTTTGGTTGTAAGAAGAAGATCAAAAGATCGCAGCCTTCGGCAGCTCCTACAGGGGTTTATTTGATGTTTGCTGATTGGAGTTTTAGTTGATGAGCACTGCACCACCGAAGGCGTCGGTGACGGATCCGGCGTCGCCTTATGAATCGTTCGATTCGAGGAAGCTTCACGATGCGGCGGAGCGGGCGCTCGATCATTATCTGGCGCCTGAGAAGATCATGGCCACGCCGTATAGCCCCAGCACTTTGTTCATGGTTAATCCGCAATCCGATACTGAGACTTTGCTGGTCAATGCGTGTGAGTCTTTGGCCTCGGCGACGGTGATGCTTGGGGATTTTGCCGGGATGCTGGAGGGGCCGAATCGCAATACGTTGTTGGGGATTGCGCAGGTTGTGATGTTGGGGGAGTTGGCGGTGAATAAGGCGCTGGATAATGTTGAGCTGAAGGCTTCGGCTTAAGCGCTAGGTAACTTGTGGCGGACGATTGGGGACGGAGCTACGCATCGTTCGCCACCTTGATCTTCCTCAGCGCGACCGCGTTTAGACCAACCGATCTGTGTCTGCGGAATTATCAGCATTCCCGCTGACCCGAACATAATAATTATCGAATTCACCGCTTTCGACGAATACGAAGCCATGGCGAGTGTAAAAACGATTTGAAGCGCTTTCCTTGAGCGCGCCAACCCTGATGGCGCGCCCGACCTCATCGGCTTCTTTGAAAATCTGAGTGAGAACGCCAGAGCCGATCCCTGCTCCTTGAGCACTGGGGATCACATACAAGTGATCAAGCAATCGCTCGCCTTGGTGGTCTTTGACAACGACAAAACCAACCACATGACCTGATACTTCTATGCGGCGTGTGTTGCGGGCGTCGAAGCCATCAAGAAATCGTTCGCGCGCACGATGCGGGTTGAATCGACCGAGCCGCTCAAGGCTCTCGCGCATGGCCTCAATTCTAATGGTTACCAGATGTTCAAGGTCTTTATCGGAAGCTGCGCATAATACGAAAGCGGTGTTTTGACCAGTGGAAACAGGCATAACAAGTATCCCAAACGTGTACGTGACTGCTGAGAAAGATCTGGCATTTTCTTGCTGCCATAGTTTGAACGCCCCGAGTAGCGCCAGTCGCGGCATTACCAGCTTCCATAAGGGATGCCGAAGCGTTCGATGTAACGCTGAGTTTTATCGTTGAGCTTGTAGGCATAACGGCCTTCGGTCTTTCCCTGGCTCGGGCCTAGAGGTTCCACTTCAGCTTGGGCGCGACCGACATTAATGGGTTTGAAGCAGCTGTCCTTCACCCAGACTTGGACGACACCACCTGGCGCTAATCCCAACGTCATTGAGGCGGCATAAGGGGCGCGTTTGTTTGGCGTTTCCGGGCATCGCCGAGCGATTGAAGCTTTCAAGGCTTGTCGGGCTTCCTCTGATATATCCACCCAGACTTTGTAGGTTTTAGGTTCAACAATGGATTGCCAGCGAACGAAAATTCGTTTGGGTAACCCGGCTCCACTCACTGGGTTGATGCTTTTACCGCCAGTGTCGTGCCATCCCTTCGCTGATTCGGTGCCATCCTCTGGGGTATCGGTTCCTATTGGGCCACCGCCTGAGAGGCGAAATTGCTGACCATCGATGTCCTCGACTATGCGCAGTTCTACTTCCCCGAGCATGTAATCCGGCCCTTGAAAGTCGAGGCTCCACCACCGCAAATGCTGGTCATTTTCACTCGATAACGGGTCAGTAGCCTGACACCCGCCAATCAGTAACATGCTGGCCAGTGCCATGAATAATCTGTTCATCCTTGACCTCAATCGGGTACATGCGGGTGCTGAACTCGCATCCCGTCTTCTGTAGGGGCGTTGATGTAGAACAATTTCAGTTCGTGCTGATTACTGTCGTCCAAAGGGTTATTCCAGTGGGCAGAGGTGTGGATGTAACGCAGCTTCAACAGTGCTTCCTCAGATGGGGAAACACTGTAATCACCAGAAACGAACCTATCACAAAGCGCTTGGAGCTCAGCGCAAACCTGATAGTCAGGCATCTCCGGGATTTCCTGAAAACGCACGCCTTTTTGCTTTGCAAGCTCGTACATGACCCGCAAATACACTCGGGATAAATCACCCCGAACAGGGCGCGCGAACTGTAGCCCTGCATAGACACGTTCCTCTCGGTCGGCCATTCGATCCTGCGAGTCGACATCCAGTAGCTTCGGATTTGGAGTGACGATATCCAACATGGACGCAGGCCAGCCTTCCGCAACCATCCGAGCTTTTTGTTTCTCAGCATCACGATAGATTGAGGTCGTTGTAATAGCCGTTCCCTTTGTCACGGTTAGCCCTTGCATAGGCCCCACCAGAACACATTCCTCCGCTTCAGCAAAATAGCCTCCGCCGATATCCGAATGCACCCCGGGCAAGCTAATTTCCAGATGATCTGGCTTCACTCGGCTCAATGGGAAATTTGCCCGGCGCTCATCGCGCGCCACCAAATGCACCACGTTTGAGAACAGCGAACGAGGTAGATACAAATGGAGTCCAGGTGCTGTAGCGCTTTGTACCCTGCCGAAGTTACTCCACCCGGCGATGGACGCGACGGTATCGAACAGGCCAATGAAGCCCATGTTGATATCGCTTTTATAAAAGTCGAGAAAGGTTTTGCCGAAGCCTTCTTCGTTCGCTTCCAAGGCTTGCTTGAGTAGTCCTTTTTTTCCGAGCGCCACCTCATTCGCGAAGTGCCTTGCTGCCGCAGCGCCTCGACTGAAGCCAAAGGTGTCAAAGGTGAGCGAGGTTATTTCGCCACCAGGGTTTTCAAGGAGGGTGTTTTTTATATGCTGGTCGATTGATTGAAATGCCTGTTCAACCCGTCCGACAACCCCTGTGTCACCGCGCCCCATGCCTGCACCCATCAGACTGTCTTTTTTTCCCGACACGGTGCCAATACCGTCGACGTACACCTTTCGCAACGACAATATGTTCATGCCATCGGCAGTGGGCTCACTGGCAACCTGATAACGATCGAAGAGCTTGGATATGTTCGTAGTGTCACACCCATAGCTACTATCAGGATCACTCATATAGGGCTTGCAACTGGCGCCCCGATCCTCTGGCTTGATGGGATGTTGGGCGCCACACGCCAAACCCAATGCGGTGTTCGCCGCATTGTTTCCGGTGCCATCAAAAAACACCCCGATGCGCAGGGCAATCCTGGTTGTTGCGCTGGCGGTACGCGGGCCACTGTCGATGAGTGTTTGGCGCTGTGGCGGCACGGCGGGCCTGGATGTTGCGCGCGTTCGCAGGGCGTTAACGGGGGCGGGCCGGCAAACGTTCGGCATGATGTGATCGCAAGCCGTTACCCAATCGGATGTCTCGCTCAATCCTGGCCTCTCTGTACTTTCCATGTAAGGGAAGCCGGAGGCTAACAGTCAGGTCATAGGCCAATCTGTAGGAAACGTCTTGTTATTCGCGGTGAAAACACAACCACCTAGGCCTTGTTCCAGAGCCGATAAAAATGCGCGTATGAAAGAAAATAGCGGAGGGGATCACCCTGTAGGTTTAGCGGGTTTCAGTGGCAAGAAGGGAGCTTCAGGTCCCCAGCGAAATGATGAAGTCGATCACGCTCAGAGGCACGTAGATCAGGGTGATGGTCGTATAGCCTTTACGCGATCGCGCGAAGAACGCGCAGATTGGCAGCACAATCATGATCACGTCCAGCAGGCCCCACAGTGCTAAAGGCGAGGCGTCGAACAACATGACGTTGACGACCAGCCCCAGGCACAGGTACGTGGACAGCGACAGCAATGCATATCGCCCGTCCTGTTCGAAGTAGACGCGCAATCCGCTCTGCTCATCTTCGCTACGGCTCGGCAGCAATAACGCCGCCGTGACAAACAGCGACAGTGTCAGCATCACCAGCAGTAGAAACTCGAGAAACGAGAAGGTCTGTTTGACCGTCGACAGTGCGTTGACGGCCCACCAGAATTCCAGTTGCGTGGTGAATAGCATCACCGCCCAGACCAGCGGCACCCAGTCTGGCGCGGCCACGCGGCGGATGCGGAATACCGTGAGAGCGCCGAGCAGGAGGCGAGTGACGGAGAGGCCGAGGATCATCGAGAGAACGGTGGCCACGATCGGGAAGTTGTTCATCAAGCCTCCCGTGGATTCGTACTGGGCGAGGGCGGGGTCGTTGTTGTTACTGACCTTAAACTTAGCGTGGAACAGCGTTTGGGCAAGTTGCCTTCGCACCCGGCGATCCTGATTTTTGCACTCCGCCGGGTCACACCTGAACAGAGTCAGCGGTGGTCTCATTCAATTCTATTTTTATGCCGTACTTCTTTTTCAGCTTTTCGTCATGGGTGACGATGATCAAGTTGCGTGTATGCATGGCGAGCCATTCAACGATTTTGTGCGCGGTTCGTTCATCAAGCGCGGCAGTGGGTTCATCCAGTATCAGCGTGGGCTTGTCTCTTAATATCGCCCGGCCGATGGCGATTCGCTGTCTCTCACCACCACTCAATCCGCTGCCGGCGACGTCTATTTCAGTTGCCAGCAAGGCTTCAGCGTCAGTGCCTTGCCGTGTGAATCCGAGCAGTTCGACAATTTCCTGCAGTCTGTTTTGGCATACGTCATCAGCGCCATACAGCAGATTATCTTCGAGCGTACCGGACACTAGAACCGGTTTTTGCGGCGCGACGGAAACCTCTGACAGTATGTGTTCGGTGAGTGCCGCACTGATCCGGTGTCCTCTGTAGAGGGCCGTTCCTGCATGGGATTCTTCGAGACCCAAAAGAATGTTTACCAGCGTTGTTTTTCCCGCGCCGGATTTTCCTGAAATGATATTTACGCCAGACATCAACTGACCGTTGATGTTGTTCAGGATGGTTCTGTTGTCCTTTGCCAGTGTTACGCCTGTGAGCGTAAAGCCTTCGACGTCTGCGTGATGCTTCGGGTGGTACTGCTCTTTAATGTCTTCTTCGATGTATTTGATGCCGTCGTTCAACGATATGAGGTGGGCTTGAAGGTTGAACAGTGTGCCCGCCAATAGATGGAGTTGCAGGGTGAACAGGGTGATGTATCCAACGATCATGATGAAATCGCCAGCCGTAAAATTCGTGCGGTAGTACAGGCCGGATAACAGTATGAAAAATGTCAGTACGGCGCCAATCGCCATGCCTTGGCAGGCAATCCGAATGCCCATGCGAAGGTTGGCGTCTCTGATGGTTTTGACGTAGTTGTCGAAGAAGGTTCGGCCAAGGGCGTGTTCCTTGGGCAAGCTGTTGTTGATCTTGATGTCGTAAACCCTGCCAAGCCTTTCGACGGTATAGCTTGAAAGGTTGTTGTCGGCTTCAAACAAGGCGCGATGAATGCTTGAACTGGACTTGGCGACGTAGATGGCCAGGGATGTCAGTGCGACGCAGGCGACGAGAAACAGCATCGCGTAAGCCGCACCCATGATGGTGTAAAGCACGCTGATGGCGACGATGATTTCAACCGCGATAGGAACGATTGTCCAGAAAACGCCCACGGTGACCAGGCTGAAACTGCTGGCCGATCGATTGATGTCAGCCGCTACATAGCCAGGGTCGAGCGTTCGCTGTTTGCTGTGAGCGTACTGAAAAATTCGGGTGAGGATGGTTTCGTAAAGAGTCGCGTCGCACTTGGCGAGTATCCACGCCGAAAAGACGCCGCGAACGCTGGAAAGCACTTGTGAGACTGTCCAGAGTAAGGCGTAGCAACCTGCGAATAAGAGGAATTGAGTGCTTGCGTTCGGAGCGCCGTCAAAGGTGTTTGCGGCATTTCTCAGTAGTACTGGAAGCAAGGAATTAAGGGCACTGCAGAGTATGAACAGTGTGGATACCGCGATGAAGCTGGCGGTAAACCATCGATAGTTGTTCGAGATTATTTTGAAACTTTTCAGGTAATGGCTGACCCAGTTCATATGAATCCGTTCTTGATGGGGTTAAAGCGAGTTGCTTGGGTTGCAGCAAGCGCTCAACGATAGGGTTTGACCTGAGGACAAACAAGTCGGTGAGATCCGAGGTGGCTGTAGGCGATTGCCTTCGATGTTGTAGTTTTTGCGCTTGCGTGGCAGGCACCACCCAATGATGGTCGGACGCTGGGTTAGGATGATCGGCAACCGGAACGGAAACTCTGAACACAAGGACGCAGCCTTTATGGAATCTGCTTTTTCACAAATCACCGAGCGTTTGCACGACCGTCGATTTGCCGTAGCGAATAACACGCAAGGGTTGTCGGGGGCAGACACGGTGTTTCATTACCGTGTCGAGGGCTCGGGCATTTTGAGTACTTATGAGGGCGGGCGGATTCGTACGGGGCATCAAGTTGGCCGGGTGACTGGGGTCGATACGATTGAGCTGCTTTTCCATTGTTTGACGACGGAGGGCGAGATGCTTTCCGGTTGGTCGCGGGGGACGGTGGGGGTTGATGAGGCGGGGCGGACGACGTTGAGTTTTGTCTGGGGCTGGCTATCGGGGGCGAGTGGGGGTGGGGAGTCGAGTTATGTTGAGGTTGATGCGTAGCGCTTGGGCTCCTCGTGATTATCACGTGTTTTTCGGCGCTAACCTTTCGACGCAAGGATGATTATGTCTGTAGATCTTGATGAGTTGCTGGAACGTGTGACCGATGAGCAATCGTTCACCGAGTTCGTCGCTGCGCTGGGTGCAGATTTCTCCCGTGAGCGGGCGTTGGAGGCGACTGCATCGTCTCCTTATGAGGCGGGCGCATCGGGCTGGGAAAATGGATCGGTTGATACGTTTCTTGATGCGGCAGCTGCTTGGGCGGTTGCTACTTCGAGGAATGCTCAGGCGGATGCGGCAGTGTCGAATGTCTGGCGGCGGTGTGCGGCTATTTTGTTGGCTGGCAAGTTTTATGAGTGAGCGGGGCACAGTTCATCTGCTTTAGGCCCGCACGTTTTTCGATAAAAAACGCCCAAGGGTTTGGCCTGTTCTGGATGGTTAGAACGGCGTACTGCCTTGGGCGAAATCTTCACGATCGAGTGGCGGGGAGCACAGTCCAAGCCAGCCACTTCCCGAAGATTTCGTAGGCAAATACGCATTCGGTTGTAGTCTGATCCGTTCAGCGCTGCCCCATTTTTTTGAAATCAAAAAGAGGGCCTGCTGCGCAGTCCAGCGGGAGCAAGCTCCCTCGCCACAGAAGGTTTTATTGAGACTTGCCTATTTTTCCTGGCAGGGGTTTACCGTGGCGCGGCGGGATTGATGGCTGTTGGATTTGGGTTGGATGGGCTGACGCCTTCGCGGGCAAGCCCGCTCCCACAGTCGGTGGCGGGTTTGGGGTCTGGGTAAGCAGGCAAAATCCTTGTAGGAGTGAGCCTGCTCGCGATGGCGGTGGGTCATTCAATGTTGATGTTGGCTGGATGAGCGCTATCGCGAGCAGGCTCACTCCTACAGGGGTGGGCGATTAGTTATAGCCCGCCGAAGCCTGCGAACCATGGGAACACGATGTTGCCTTTATGCCCTTTGTAGTGGGCTTTTTGGCTGAGCTGTTGGCGGCAGAGGATCCAGCTGATGAAGGCGGGGAGGAATATCAGGTTGATCAGCCATTGGAAGGGGTTGGTTGATTGGTAAAGGATGGCGGCCAGGATGTTGATCAGGACGAGGCCCATGATGATGAGGTTGTAGTGGATGTGCCTGCGTTTGATGGCGGCAAAGCTTTCCCAGTCATCGATGAGCCAGTCGTGGGAGAAGTGGCCGCAGTCGGGGCATTTGTGGGTGGGCGGGATGTGACTGACGAGATGGTTGCAGTCAGGACATCGGAAGTTCATCGAGGTATCCAGTGGTGGGGGATGCTTAGCGGGGTTGGGGTGAGGTTAGCAGGGTGGGGGTGGTTTGCCATTGTTGCGACTGGGCAGGGTGGGTTAGTTTTTTAGGTGTTGAATGTGCTGGCGTCTTCGCGAGCAAGCTCGCTCCCACAGGGGTTTTCTGTCGTACATGGAATTCGGGGCACACCACAAATTTACTGTGGGAGCGGGCTTGCTCGCGAAAGCGGTGGGTCGGGTTAGGTGATGGTGGATGTGCTGGCGTCTTCGCGAGCAAGCTCGCTCCCACAGGGGTTTTCTGTCGTACATGAAATTCGGGGCACACTAAAAATTTACTGTGGGAGCGAGCCTGCTCGCGAAGGCGGCGTGTCAGGTTAGGTGATGGTGGGAGTGCCGCCGTCTTCGCGAGCAGGCTCGCTCCTACAGGGGTTTTGTGCCGAACAGAGAATTCGGGGCACACCACAAATTTACTGTGGGAGCGAGCCTGCTCGCGAAGGCGGTGTGTCAGGTTAGGTGATGTTGGATGTACTGGCGCTTTCGCGAGCAAGCTCGGCTCCTACAGGGGTTGGGGTTGTACTCGGAATTTGGGGTAGGGCGAAGCTCATTTTCTTTTAATAAGAAATTATATTAGTTGCGAATGAAACGCGGTGCGCGGTGTTTAGTTTCTAAAAGCTTTAACAACTTCACCGGCTAAACCCAATCGCACTAACCCAACTAATAAAGTTGCCATTGATCGCTAAAACCCCTCACTCGCCGTTGTGTTTTTGCCAACTGTTCTAGTCTGATTCCCCATCAGGCCGGAGGCATCACAGTGCCAACATTCAACGAGCCAAATGAGCCAAAAACACAGCGCCGCAAGGAAACGCTTCTATTCCTTTTCCTGGTCGTGTGCCTGTTTCCATTGCTTTCCATCGCCATCGTCGGTGGTTACGGCTTCATGATCTGGTTTTTCCAAATGCTTTATGGCCCGCCTGGGCCGCCTAACTGATCGTCCTCAGCACTCTGTTGGAGTCAGCACATGGAAGAAGCGCTGCATATCGCCAGCCTTGTGGTACTTGCCCGGCCAGAACTGTTTGATGCGGTTAAAGCCAACTTGCGTTTGTTGGACGGTCTGGAGTTGCATCATGAAAGTGCTGCCGGAAAACTCGTGGTGGTACTTGAAGCCACGCACGAAAACCAGATCCTGCAACGCATTGAACAGATCAATAACTTGCCCGGTGTGCTCAACGCCGCGTTGATCTATCACGAACTCCTCGAACCCGCAGGAGACTCCCAATGAGCATGTCGCGCCGCGAATTCGTCAAAGCCCAGGCCGCTGCGATTGCGGCAGCGGCGGCCGGGCTGCCGATTGTCACGTCGGCGAGCAATCTGATTACCGAAGCCGACATGGTCACGCTGGACTGGAACAAGGCGCCGTGCCGGTTTTGCGGCACGGGCTGCAGTGTGATGGTGGCCACGCGCGACAACAAAGTCGTGGCCACCCATGGCGACGTCAAGGCCGAGGTCAATCGTGGCTTGAACTGTGTGAAGGGCTATTTTCTGTCGAAAATCATGTACGGCGTCGACCGTCTGACCCAGCCGATGTTGCGCATGAAGGACGGCAAATTCGACAAGCAGGGCGAGTTCCAGGCGATCAGTTGGGACAAGGCTTTCGACATCATGGAGGAGAAATTCAAGCAGGCCCTGAAAGCCAAAGGCCCCGAGTCCGTGGGCATGTTCGGTTCCGGGCAGTGGACGGTCTGGGAAGGTTACGCCGCCAACAAGCTGATGAAGGCCGGTTTTCGCAGCAACAACATCGACCCCAATGCGCGCCATTGCATGGCCTCGGCGGTGATGGGTTTTATGCGCACGTTTGGCGCGGATGAGCCGATGGGCTGCTACGACGACATCGAAGTCACGGACGCCTTTGTGCTCTGGGGTTCGAACATGGCCGAGATGCATCCGATTCTCTGGAGTCGCGTGACCGACCGGCGCTTGAGCCAGCCGAATGTGAAGGTCGCGGTGCTGTCGACTTTCGAGCATCGCAGTTTCGAACTGGCCGATATCCCGATGGTGTTCAAGCCGCAAACCGATCTGCTGATCCTCAATTACATCGCTAATCACATCATCGAAACCGGCGCGGTGAATCAGGATTTCATCAGCAAACACACGCGCTTCGCCAAAGGTGCCGATGACATCGGTTACGGCTTGCGCCCGGACGATCCACGGGAGAAACAGGCGAAAAATGCCGACAAGGCCAACACGTGGACGGACATGTCGTTCGAGCAATACGCCGCGTTCGTCAAACCCTACACGCTGGAGCGCACGGTGAAAGAAACCGGTGTTTCTGCTGAGCGGCTCAAGAGCCTTGCCGAGTTGTACGCCGACCCTAAACGCAAGGTCGTGTCGTTCTGGACGATGGGCTTCAACCAGCACACGCGCGGGGTTTGGGCCAACAACCTGATCTACAACATCCATTTGCTCACCGGCAAGATCAGCGAGCCGGGCAACAGTCCATTCTCGCTAACGGGCCAGCCTTCGGCCTGTGGCACCGCGCGCGAAGTCGGAACGTTTTCCCATCGTCTGCCGGCTGATCTGGTGGTGACCAATCCCAAACACCGAGCCACGGCGGAGAAGATCTGGAAGCTGCCGGCCGGCACGATTCAGGAGAAAGTCGGCTTCCACGCGGTACAGCAGAGCCGCATGCTCAAAGACGGCGTGCTCAATGTTTACTGGACGCAAGCCAGCAACAACATGCACGCCGGGCCGAACATCATGCAGGAGGTGCTGCCCGGTTGGCGCAAGCCGGAGAACTTTGTGATCGTGTCGGATGTTTACCCGACGGTGTCTGCCCAGGCTGCCGATCTGATTCTGCCCAGCGCGATGTGGGTGGAGAAGGAGGGCGCGTTTGGCAACGCGGAGCGGCGTACGCAGTTCTGGCATCAGTTGGTTAGCGCACCGGGTGATGCGAAGTCGGATCTGTGGCAGTTGATGGAGTTTTCCAAGCGCTTCACCACCGATGAAGTCTGGCCTGCCGAGTTGCTGGCGAGTGCGCCGGAGTACAAGGGCAAAAGCCTGTTCGAGGTGCTGTTCAAGAACGGTCAGGTCGACCAGTTCCCGGTCGAGCAGATAGTGGCTGGCTTCAAAAATGATGAGGCCAAGGCCTTTGGTTTTTACGTACAGAAAGGTCTGTTCGAGGAGTACGCGCAATTCGGTCGCGGCCACGGCCATGATCTCGCGGCCTTCGATCGTTATCACGACGAACGTGGGCTGCGCTGGCCGGTGGTCGACGGCAAAGAAACCCGTTGGCGCTATCGCGAGGGGCTCGATCCGTATGTCGAGGCCGGCAGCGAAGTGCAGTTTTACGGGTATCCGGACAAGAAGGCGATCATCTTCGCCTTGCCTTACGAGCCGCCGGCGGAAGCCCCGGACGCAGATTTCCCGTTCTGGTTGAGCACCGGCCGGGTGCTCGAACATTGGCACACGGGCACCATGACGCAACGGGTCGAGGAGCTCTATAAAGCGGTGCCGGATGCGCTGGTTTACATGCACCCCGAGGACGCGAAAGCCTTGAAGGCACGGCGTGGCAGCGAAGTGAAGCTGATCAGTCGACGCGGGGAAATCCGTGCGCGCATCGAAACTCGCGGACGCAATAAACCGCCGCGCGGATTGGTCTTCGTGCCGTTTTTCGACGCCAACAAGTTGATCAATAAAGTCACGCTCGACGCCACCGACCCGATCTCCAAGCAGACCGACTACAAGAAATGCGCCATCCGCATCGAGTTGATCAGCGCGGCTTGAGGAGAACCGTGATGCCTTTTCGAATCCTGCCGTGGGTATTGCTCGCCGTGATCGGCGTGACGATTGCCGCCGAAGTCGATTACCCGCTGGATGCCCCGGCCCCCGACGGCCGGCGTCTGGGCGGCACCATCACCCAGAACTCGCCCGCGCCGCCGATTGCCAACGACGAGAACAAGGATCTCAAGCGCGAGCGCAATTACCCGGATCAACCACCGACGATTCCGCATAGCATTCGCGGCTATCAGATCGACAAGAACGGCAACAAATGCCTGTCGTGTCACAGCCGCGCGAACAGTGCGCGCAGTCAGGCGACCGCGATCAGCATCACGCATTACATGGATCGCGATGGCCAGGCATTGGCGGCGGTGTCACCGCGTCGCTACTTCTGCAACCAGTGCCACGTGCCGCAAAAAGAGGTGCAGCCGTTGGTGGGCAACAGCTTTGAAACCATCGACAAGATCCTGCAAGACGACGCCAATGCTGCGCAGAAACCTTGAGGAGGCGCCATGAAAGCACTGTTCGCCCTGCTTAAGGATTACTGGGGCATCCTCTGTCGGCCGAGCGTTTATTACAGCCTGGGGTTTTTGACGTTGGGCGGGTTTGTTGCCGGGATCATTTTCTGGGGCGGATTCAATACCGCGCTGGAGATGACCAACACCGAGAAGTTCTGCATTTCGTGCCACGAGATGCGCGATAACGTCTATGTCGAGTTGCAGGACACCATCCACTACACCAACCGTTCCGGCGTCCGCGCCAGTTGCCCGGATTGCCATGTGCCGCATGAGTGGACACACAAGATCGCGCGCAAGATGCAGGCGTCGAAAGAAGTGTGGGGCAAGTTGTTTGGCACCATTGATACCCGCGACAAGTTCCTCACACTGCGTCGTGAACTGGCGGAGCATGAGTGGGCGAGGCTTAAGGCCAATGATTCACGCGAGTGCCGGAACTGCCATAACTTCGAGTTCATGGACTTTACCCGCCAGGGCAAACGCGCGGCGGCGATGCATTCGACAGCACTGGCGAATGGAGAGGCGACATGCATTGATTGCCATAAGGGCATCGCGCATAAGTTGCCGGATATGAGTGGGGTGAAGGGGTGGTGATTCAGGGGGATTAGTATTGATCGGGCTGCCGTCTTCGCGAGCAGGCTCACTCCTACAGGTTTCCCTGTCGTACACAAAATCTGAGTTAGAACACAAATCCCCTGTGGGAGCGGGCTTGCTCGCGAAAGCGGTGGGTCAGGTTAGGTGATGTTGAATGTGCCGCCGTCTTCGCGAGCAAGCTCGCTCCCACAGGTTTCTCGGCCATATACAAAATCCGGTACACACCACAAATCCCCTGTAGGAGCGAGCCTGCTCGCGAAAGCGGTGGGTCAGCCACATTGATGTTGGATGTGCCGCCGCCTTCGCGAGCAAGCTCAGCTCCTACAGGTTTCCCTGGCGTACACAAAATCCGAGACGCACCACAAATCCCCTGTAGGAGTTAGCCTGCTCGCGAAAGCGGTGTGTCAGCCACATTGGTGTTGAATGTGCCGCCGTCTTCGCGAGCAAGCCCGCTCCCACAGGTTTCCCTGTCGTACACAAAACCTGAGACGCACCACAAATCCCCTGTAGGAGCGAGCCTGCTCGCGAAAGCGGTGTATCAGCCAAGAAGATGTTGGATGTGCCGCCGCTTTCGCGAGCAAGCTCAGCTCCTACAGATTTTCTGTCGTACACAAAATCTGAGTCAGAACACAAATCCCCTGTAGGAGTGAGCCTGCTCGCGAAAGCGGTGTGTCAGGCACCGTGATGCCGGATCTGCCGCCATCTGTGCCCTCTACACCTGCTAACGAACGCCAGCCTGGCGCAGTGCCGCCGGGGTGTAGCTGGCTGCCGAGGCCGTTGCGCCGAACTCGATGCTGCGTTTCTCTTCGTTCTTCAAGCCCAGCACCGAGTAACGACCCGATTGCAGGTCGTAGAGCGCTTCGGCGGTGTAGCCCGGGACTTGCTTGTGGTAGTACTGCTGGGCGTGGCCTTCGCCGACGCGCCAGAGTTGGCCGCGACCGTCGTAGTGGTCGACTTCCGCCAGTTGCCAGGTGTCTTCATCGAAGTACATGTGGCGAACCGCATAGATGTGGCGCTCGCCCGGTTTGAGTTTGGCCACCACTTCCCAGACGCGGTGCAGTTCATATCGCGTCAGATCCTGGTTGATGTGGCCGGCCTTGAGAATGTCGGCGTACTTGAGGTTCGGCGAGTCGAGCTTGTAGCTGTTGTAGGGGATATACAGTTCTTTTTTGCCGACCAGTTCCCAGGTGTAACGGTCGGGCGCGCCGTTGAACATGTCGTAGTTGTCAGTCGTCGCCAGTCCATCGGCGGCAGTGGCGGGGCCGTCGTAGGCGACTTGTGGCGCACGGCGAACGCGGCGGTGGCCGGCGTTGTACAGCCAGGCATCGCGCGGTTCTTTGACTTGATCAATGGTTTCGTGGATCAGCAGCACATTCCCCGCCAGGCGCGCAGGCCCGGTGATGCGCTGGATGAAATAGAACAGGATGTTTTCGGCTTTGCTCTTGTCGAGGTCAGGCAGTTCGCGCGGATAGGAAATCTCGTCCTCGAGTTGCACCATGTTGAAGTCGCCGTTGGCTTGCGGCTGAACACGGGTGGCCAAGCGGTTGAGGTTGCCGCCGCGATAGCGGGTCAGGTGATTCCACAGCACTTCAACACCGTTTTTCGGGATCGGAAACGCGTAGTAGCGCGTGTCGCTAAAACCGCTCAGGCCATTGCCGCCGTCGACTTCCTCGGTTTTGACCGCGCTGTTTTTGATCACCGAATAAATGTCCGCCGGCGCCGACGCCGTGCGATGCGTCGGGTAGACCGGGATTTTGTAGGTCTCGGGGTAACGCTTGAACAGCGCCAGTTGCCCGGCCGTGAGCTTGTCTTTGTACTTTTCGGCGGTGGCCGCGGTGATCACGAAAAGCGGCTTTTCATTGGCGAATGGATCGCTCAAGAAACCCTTGGCATCGACGCTGCCGGCACTGGTCGGCAAGCCACCGCTCCAGGCCGGAATGCTGCCATCGGCATTGGCGGCTTTCACCGCGCCCATCGGCGTCAGCGTCGTGCCCAACTGCGCGGCTTCTTCGGGAGAAACCTTGGCCATGACACCAGTGGCCAGCAACGAAAGGCTCAAAGTAGCGATATGCGCGAGTGTTTTTGTTGTTTTCATGGTGGGGTACTCATGATTGTGATCGCGTTGAAGTTCGCACCTCGGTTGAACGAGGTGATGTGGGTGAAGCGCAGTTAGAAAAAAGCGATTTATCGACTGAGGAACAACAGGCCGATAACCAGTGCGGCAAGGAACACCGTCTCACCGACCAGCAGGGCAATCGGTCGCCAACCGACCGAGGCAAGTTTTTGTAGCGAAGTTTTCAAGCCCAGCGCTGAGATGGCGATCACCAGACAGCCGCGCGACAATTCATTCATCGCGTCTGACACCGAGGGCGCCAGCAAGCCGCCACTGTTGATCGCCACCAGGCAAACAAACGCCAGCAGAAATCCGGGGATCATCGGCAGCCGTCGGTTGTTGTCAGAGGAGGCTTTGTGCTGACGGCGAAACATCCAGGCAATGACTACCACCGCCGGCACCAGCAACGCCACGCGCAACAACTTCACCACCGTGGCGATGTCGCCGGTCGCCGGCGAAATCATGTAGCCCGCGCCGACCACCTGAGCCACGTCGTGAATCGTGCCGCCGAGAAATATCCCGGCCTGCTCGGGCGACAATCCCAACAGTTTGCTGATGATCGGATAGGTGATCATCGCCACGGTCGACAGGCTGGTCACACCGACCACTGTCAACAACGTATCGCGCTCGCTGTCCTTGTGTTTGGGCAAAATCGCCGAGATCGCCAATGCTGCCGACGCGCCGCAGATCGCCACCGCACCGCCGGTCAACACGCCAAGATCGGCGCGCACACCCAACATCCGCGCCAACAGCCAGCCGATGGAAATCGTCGCGGCCACCGCACACACCGCAGCAAGGACGGTTTCCCAGCCCAACGATCCCATCTGCCCCAGGGTAATTCGCGCCCCGAGCAACGCAACACCGATGCGCAGCAGGGCGCGTGCGGCGAATTCAATGCCCGGCAGGCAACGGCCATCCTCGCTGAGAAAGTGACAGGCCATGCCGAACAGCAGGGCATAGAGCAGCGTCGGGCCGCCGTAATGATCGGCGATGAAAGCTGACGCCATGGCGATTGCCAGACTCACCAGCAGGCCGGGGCCGATCTGTCGGCAACGGCTGAGCAGTTGCCGGGGCGCGCTGATCGGCGCGGCATAAGGTGGGTTTTTTATTGTTTTGTTCATGTCTGTCACGTTCCCGAAAAAGTGCTCGCGTCAATCGGTCGGTGCTTGCTCGAAACACGGCACGGTGCGGTCGATAGCCACCCACGGTTGCGCTGATCGGCACCACAGATGCATCGCCGGTTGCACCACGGACGGGTCGCTGAGCGTGCCGGCCTTGATGACAAACAGGCCGGGCATCGTCGCCACTTCGCTGTACAGCGCAGAGCCGCAGGCGCCACAGAAGAAACGCCGCACGGGCATGCCGCTGCCGCCATCGCTGGCGAAACTGCTAAGGCTGAGGCCCTCAACTTCGAAGCCCTCGGCGGGCACCACGACGTTGATGGAAAACGCGCTGCCCGATTGTTTTTGGCAGTCCGTGCAATGACATACAGCGGTCACCAACGGGACGGCGAGGGTCGAATACTGAACGTTGCCGCACAGGCAGCTGCCATTAAGGGTGCTCATGGTTAAAGTCTCTTTAGGTCGAGGAAAAAATCAGGGCTGAGCGATGGATCCGGATGGCCATTGCAGGGCGTTTTGCGCGGTGTGCCGGATGCTGCGCAGGGCGCTGTAAAACACCAGCGCGGCGAGGCTGCAACCGAACAGCACGACGCAAAGAATCGAATACTTGATAGCGTTCGGATCCTTGAACACGTAGTCGGTCAGCACGCCGACCATCACCGGCCCGCAGCCGGCGCCCAGCAGGCTCAGTGCGCCGGTGTACATGGCCATGAACTGGCCGCGCATCGGCGCCGGTGCGACTTCGACGATCAGCGCTGCACCGACGCCGAACAGGCAAGTCCACAGGGTCGCCGCCAGCACCAGAAAGGGCACTGCGCGTTCGACGCTTGAAGCCAACAACAGCGGAATACTAACGAGGGCGAGCAGCACGCTGGCGATCACGGCGATGCGCAGGTTGGCGTTGGTCACGCCGCGATTGCGCCAGTATTCACCCAGCCAACTGGCGAAGATCACACCGATCGGGCCGCACACGCACATGATCGCGCCCATCAAGGCGCCGATGCGCGCATAGCTCCAGCCGAACTCGCGGACAAAGTAGGTCGGCACCCAACTGCCGCTGCCGTAGACGGCGGTGTAGAAGCAGCCGGCACCGAGGAAAATCGCGGTAAAGGTGCGGCGGTTTTCGCGCAGATAGGCCAGCACCTCGCGCAGCGGAATCTCCACGCGCACGGTCGGGCTGAGTCCCATCGCGTTTTTGCGCAGACGCGGTTCTGGCACGCCGATCATCAGTACCAGAACGAGCAAGCCCGGCAGGCCGATCGACATCAGCGTGGTCTGCCACGGTTGCAGCAAGCCCAGCCAAGGCAAGGTCAGTGGGTGCGCGGTGAAATAGCCGAGCACCAACCCGGTGGCGAGCAAGCCGGCGCCGGCACCGAACGAGGCGCCCATGCCGAACACGCCCAGAGCACGTCCGCGATTGTGCGGGGTGAACAAATCGCTGATCAGCGACACCGCGCCCGGCAACAGCACCGCCTCGCCAACCGCCACGCCAATGCGCGCCAGCAGCAGATGCCAGAACTCGGTTGCTAGCCCACCGGCCGCCGTGGCCAGACACCACAAACCGATGCCGACGGTGATCACCAGCGGACGATTACCACGGTCGATCAGGCGCGCAATCGGCAGACCGACCAGAGAGTAGAACGCCGCGAAGGTGAAGCCGTGGAGAACCCCCATCCAGCTGTCGTTGACCTGCAACGAATGCTGAATCGGTCCGACCAGCAGCGTGAGGATCTGCCGATCCATGATCGAAAATACATAGGCGATCAGCAGAACGCTGACCGTGTAATAAGCCTGCCCACGATGGGTGAGTTCCACGGGCGAGGCGGTGACGGTGCTGGCCTGGAAACCGTTTGTGCTGGACATCGTTGGATGACCTCTTGGCGTGCGTTGTTTTTATTGTTGAACGCTGCCAATGCGCGCGTGTGCGGCGCGCATTGGCCATGGCAATAAACGCTTAGCCGGGTTGCTGCCAGAGATTGTTGTCCTGCCAGATGTTTTCCTTGCGCCAGTGCTCCGGCAGGGTTTCGCCGGTGTGCTGAATGACCCGGCCGATGAGCAATTTCAACTGCTGGGCTTCTTCGTAGTCGAGTGATTCGAGGGCGCTCATTTCTGCCGCTTTGGCAAACGCCAGCCACTGGATGGTCAGTTGCCGTCCGGACTCGGTGAAGTAGATGCGCTCCGATTCTTCGTCAGACGCCTCCAGCGTCAACAAGCCCTTGTCGACCCACAGGTCGAGGTGCTCGCGAGGCAGGTGCTTGCCAACGAATTCGAACAGGCGCCGCAATTGCGTCAGGGTTTTGCCTTCGCCGAAGCTGAGCATGCCCAGCAGTTCGAAATCCAGATCACTCATTCCCATCGTCTTGAGTTGCTGACGAATCGGCAATTGCATCTGGTAGTAGGCGCGACCGAGCAGGAAACCCAGCCAGTTCTCGCCGTAAACGCTGTTGTCCACCGCTGGCGCTGGCTGCATCAGGCGCCGGTAACCGCCGCCATGGAACACCAGCGGCGGCGTATCGAAGCGGTCGAAGGCGAGCACTTCGCCGACCAGAATGACGTGGTCGCCACCTTCATATTGGTAGGTGGTGCGGCACTGAAAACGTGCCGAACAGCCTTCCAGCAGCGGAATGCCGTCGGGGCCGCGACCGGTGGTGAGCCCGGCGAACTTGTCGACGCCGCGCTTGGCGAACAGGTTCGACAGGTGTTCCTGATCGGTGGCCAGAATATGCACGGCGAAGTATTCGGACGCGGTGAATGCGTGGGCGGAGGTCGAGTCCTTGTTCAGGCTCCAGAGCACCATCGGCGGGTCAATCGATACCGAATTGAAACTGTTCGCGGTCAAGCCGTAGTCCTGGCCGTCGGCGCCGCGCGTGGTGACGATGGTGACGCCGGTGGTGAAGGCGCCGAGGGCCTGGCGGAACTGTCTTGGGTCAAAACTCGTATTGTTCATGCTGGGGACTCCATCGCCGCCAACGTATCGGGGCGAATTTATTGTTGTTCTGACAAACACGCATGCTTCAAGGGCAGAGCTTCAGTGATTCACGGGCACAGCAATGGCATGACCAGGCGGCCGAAGCGCTCAGCCTCTTCATGATGCGGGTACCCGGAAAGGCAGAAACCGGTGCAGCCGGCCTCGACAAATTCCATCAGTTGCGCGGCGACTTGCTGGGGATTGCCGACCACTGCAACGCCAGCGCCGGGGCGGACTTCGGTGATGCCAGTCCACAGGTGCGGGGTCATTTTGCGCCCGACGGTTTTCGACAATTCGGCTGCTCGCTGGCTGGCGACAGAATTGCTTTTTGCCGCCATTTGCACGGCGGCGGCCAGTGCCGAGTTTTCTGCACCGGCAATCAGCGCGTCTGCGGCGGCCCAAGCGTCGTCTTCGTTTTCGCGGCAGATGATCTGCAAGCGCATGGCGAATTGCAGTTCATCTTCACGACCGTATTTGGCGGCGCGGGCGCGCATTTCGATGATCTGCCCGGCGATGCGCTCGGGGTAATCGCCCCAGAACAGGTGCACCGACGAGTGCTTGGCTGAAATCTCCGCCGCCTGCTCCGAGCCGCCGCCGAGGAAGAAGGGCGGGTGCGGTTGCTGGAACGTCGACGGTATGATTTTCGGCCCGTTCACCTGGAAGTATTTGCCGTTGTGCTCGACGTCCTGTTCAGTCCACAGGCGCTTCATCAACTCGACTTCTTCAAGGAGCTGATCGTAGCGCTGTTCTTTTTCCGCAAACTGGCCTTCGGCGACAGCGTCTTTGTCGCTGACACCGGCAATCAGGTTGAGGTAAATGCGGCCCTGGGACATCTGGTCGAAGGTCGCGATCATTTTTGCCTGAGCCACCGGGTGGATGTAGCCAGGCTTGAGCGCGGCGAGCATTTTCAGGTGTTTGGTGCGCGAGGCAAGAAATGCGGCGACCATCCAGGCGTCCCAGCAGATCGCGCTGACCGGAATCAGCATGTAGTCGAAACCGGCGTTTTCGGCCGCGATGGCCACGCGTTCGAAGTGTTCCAGCGAGCGTGGAATATCTTGGCTTGGGTCGCCAAAAGCGCTGGTGTCGCCGAGGGTTGGACAGAACCAGCCCATGCTCAGGGGGATTTTATTATTCATTGTGAGGCTCCCGTCAGGTGAACGATGGGTGCACTTCATCAAAGGCTTTACGCTGAGTAAAATGAATAGGTAACATTGCCGGTATGCACAATATTAATATCCGTACGCTCGACCTGAACCTGCTGGTGGTGTTTCTCACGCTCTGGGAAACCCAAAGCGTGACCCGCGCCAGCGAGCGTCTGGCGTTGAGTCAGTCCGCCGTCAGCCATGCCTTGCGCCGGTTGCGTGAGCGCATGGGCGATGAGTTGTTTGTGCTGGGGCGCACTGGCCTGCTGCCAACCTCGCGGGCCACCGAAATCATCGGCCCGGTGCGTGAGGCGCTGGAGAAGATCGATCAAGTGTTGCAGGGCGGCAGCACGTTCTCACCGGGCACCACGCAACGAACCTTTCGGATTGCGGCGGGGGATTTCGTCGAGTTCATGATCTTGCCGAAACTGCTCCAGCACATCAGTACCACGGCCGCCGGGGTCGTCATCGAAGTCGTGCCGTTGCCGGATCCGTTGGCGCTGTCGCTGATGCTGGAGAGCGGGGCGATTGATCTGATGATCAACACACCCGCCGTGCTTGGTGCCGGCGTGCGCAGTGAGAAACTGGCCACCGTTCAGTTGCAGACCCTGATCTGGCAGCGCGAAGGCCTGAAGGCCGGGCGTTTCCCGATGGCGTTGTATCTGGAGCGCCCGCACGTGGTGATCAGCATGCACGAGCGCGGCGGCAACATCATCGACCGCACCCTGGCGGCGCAATCGTTACGCCGCCCGATTGGTGCGGTGGTGCAGAATTTCATGGCGATGCCGGTGATCGCTTCGCAAACCGGCTACATCTGCAACCTGCCGAGCCCCATCGCACAGGCATTTGCCAAGGCTTACAAACTCAGCTGCCACGCGCCGCCCATCGAGTTTCCCGAGCCGGAGTTGATCGTCTGCTGGCACACGCGATTCGACGCCGACGCAGGCCTGCAATGGATGCGCGATCTGGTCAGGCAGTGTGCGCTGGCTTGACGCTCGGCTTTACAGCAGGCTCCACGAAACCCCGACGTAAACCCCCATGCCTTCGCCCGGCGTCGACCGCGCGGCATCCTGACCTTTGTCGTCATACCCCGGCGTGACCGTCGCGGCGTAGTGTTTGTTGGTCAGATTGCGCATGTCGACCCAACCCTGCCAATCACCTTTCGGCGCGTTGTAGCCGAGCGTTGCGCCAAACAGTGCGTACGGATCGGCGTAGTAACTGTCCGCGTAATCCACGGCAACTTTCGACACCAGTTGCGTGTTCACCGCCGCGAAGAACCCCTGCGGCCAGTCGTAGCGCAATTCGCCTTGGTAGTAATGCATCGGCAGGCCCGGCAAGCGGTTATCGCCGAAGCGGTCGTCGTCACGATAGTGGAAATCGCTGAAGGTATACGCCTGACGCAGGCTCAACTGGCGACCATCGGCAGCCGACCAGAGTTTGCTGTTAAGGCTCGCTTCAACGCCTTGGTGCACGGTCGGGCTGGCGTTCAATTCATACGGCGTGACGGCGTTCGCATCCGGCAGCACTGAAAGCAGTTCATGTCGCACCTGCGCGTAGTACCACGCCAGGCTCCAATCGCCGATGGCGCTGTTGCCACGCCCGCCGAGCTCCAGCGTGGTCGCGGTCTGGTTTTGCAGCTTGATCGGGTCTTTTTGCGTACCCGTCGCGGCGCCGTTACCGGCAGGGAAGCGCACGTTGGAGCTGTAGATCAGCGACCACGGGTGCGGCGCTTCGACGGAGCGGCTGAGGTTGCCGAACACTTGCAGATCGGGGTTGATCTGGTAGCGCAGGCCGAGGCGCGGCGCGTAGTCCCAGTCGTTCATGCTGGTTTTGCCACCGCTTTGCGGATAGGTCACGTCGCTTTCGCGGCGGGTGTAGATGGCGGCGAGGCCGGTGGTCAGCCACAGGTCGTTGGCGATTTCCAGGTCGTTGCCGAAGTGCAGTACGGTGTCCGAACCCTGATAGGTGAAATCGCGCATTTTTGTGCCCGGCGCATAACCGGCGGTGTTGCCGGTGGGAATGCGCACGAATTCGCTGGCGCCATCATTGGGCAGGTGTTTGGTCACGCGCAGGCCGACGTTGCTGCGGCTTTCCATGCCGAAGATCGTGTCGCGACGTTTGTAGTCGAAGGTGCCGCTGACGTCGGTGTAGGCGACTTTCAAACGGTTCGGGCCTTCGCGCAGATCCATCGGGTAGTCGTGGTAGACGAGGCCGGTCTGGATGCTTGAATCGTCGTCGATGTAGAAGGTGGTTTTGTTGCCGATGAAGGTGCTGCCCGGTTGCTTGCGGCTGTCGTCGCGCGCCACGTAAGACGGGTTGGCCGCGCGCGGATCGTGCTCGATGGAGTGCTTGGTCACGCGGCCGGCGAGGTCGTTGTCGGTTTCGCGGTAGCGGATGTAGAAGCGCGTTTCCAGGTTCGGGTTGAAGCGATAACCGAAGTTGGCGATCACGCCTTTGCTTTCGCTGGCGGTGTGATCCTGATAGCCGTCGGCGTTGGAATCGGTCAGCGACACGTAGTAGTCGAAGTCGCCGAGCACTTGCCCGGAACTGACCTGACGCTGCTGATAGCTGTGGCTGCCAGTGGCGTAGCGCACTTGCAGTTTCGGCGCGTTGTAGCCGGTGTGGCTGACGTAATCGATGGCGCCGCCGAGGGCCAGTGAGCCACGGTCGAAACCGTTGGCGCCGCGCAGCACTTCAACGTGATCGACCCACAGCGGTTCGAGCAATTCGTAAGGCGTACCGCCGGGGCCGGTCAGCGGCAGGCCGTCGAGCATGGTGTAAAGGCCCGAGGCGTGGGCGCCCGGCGCGCGATTGATGCCCGAACCACGCACGGAAATCTTCACGCCTTCGTTGCCCGCCGACTGCGCGTAAACGCCCGGTTGATAGGCCAGCACATCCTGATTACTCGAGACGCGGCCCTGCAACGGTTGGCGCATATCGACCACGTTGGTGCCGCCGGGCACTTGCTCGAGGCGTTCTTTGGCTTCTTCAACCGACGCATCCGAACCGCGTTGCTCATCGGCCGAAATCAGCACTTGCCCCAGTTCCAGACCTTGAGTCTCGGCCATCGCCGGGCAGGCAAGGGCCAGGCCCAGCAGGGCAGTGGGCAGGGATTTTGGCGACGGCATCGAAAAACTCCAGACAGGCAAGGGCGGGCAATGAATGAACAGTGCGACGCAGGAAAGAACGAAGGAAACACATGGCAATTTTGCTTTTTACCCGGCGATGGCAAACAGCAGGTCATGAACTAACCTCACGTGTCTGGTGTGTGTCGTCAATAAACATTCTGTTTCTGCATTCATTCGAGAGGGCCGGGTCATGGCAAAAGACAAAAAGAAGGACGCCAAGGCGCCTGAAAGTCCGAAGCTGAAAAACAAGGATTACCTTGAGCAACTGCGCAAACTGCACGTTGAGCTGGTCAAGTTGCAGGAGTGGGTGATCGCCGAGGGCGTCAAGGTTTGTATTGTTTTTGAAGGCCGCGATGGCGCGGGGAAGGGCGGTACGATCAAGGCGCTGACTGAGCGTGTGAGCCCGCGGGTTTTCCGCGTGGTGGCGCTGCCGGCGCCAACGGATCGCGAGAAGAGCCAGATGCATGTGCAGCGTTATTTGCCTTATCTGCCGGCGGCGGGGGAAGTGGTGATCTTCGACCGCAGTTGGTACAACCGCGCCGGTGTCGAGCGGGTGATGGGCTTTTGCACGGATGAGCAGGCGGACAAGTTTCTCAAGTCGATCCCGTGGGTTGAGCATGCGATCGTGCAGTCCGGGGTGATTTTGCTGAAGTATTGGCTGGAAGTGAGCCCGGAAGAGCAGACGCGGCGGCTGGAAGCGCGGATCAATGACGGTCGCAAGATCTGGAAACTGACGCCGATGGATCTGAAATCCTACAGCCGCTGGTACGACTACTCGCGGGCGCGGGATGAAATGTTCAAGCATTCCGATACCGAGCATGCGCCTTGGCTGGTGGCGGATTCGAATGACAAGCGTCGGGCGCGGCTGAATATCATCACTGATGTGCTGAGTCGCATTCCTTATGAGGATGTGAAGCGCGAGAAGGTCGAACTGCCGAAGCGGCAGAAGGCGGGCAAGTACAAGGATCCGAATTATCCGTATCGGCGTGTGGCGGAAAAGTTCTGATACGCAGCCGGGGGCGATGTTGAACCCATCGCCGCCTTCGCGGGCAAGCCCGGCTCCCACAGGGTTCTCGGTCGTATGCAAATCCCCGAACACCCCACAAATCTTTGTACGAGCTAGCCTGCTGGCGATTGCTTTGAGTCAGACACTATCTTCGGCACAGACACCCCGCTTTCGCGAGCAGGCTCGCTCCTGCAGGGTTTTGCGCCGTACACAAATTTGCGATAACCCCACAAATCTTTGTGGGAGCTAGCCTGCTGGGGATTGCTTTGGGTCAGACAACATCTTCGGCACAGACACCCCGCTTTCGCGAGCAAGCTCACTCCTACAGGGTTTTGCGCCGTACACAAATTTGCGATAACCCCACAAATCCCTGTGGGAGCGGGCTTGCTCGCGAAGGCGGTGGGTCAGGCAACATCTTCGGCACAGACATTCCGCTTTCGCGAGCAAGCTCAGCTCCTACAGTTTGGTGTTGTCTGTTTGATCACTTCGACAAACGCCTGCACCCGCGCACTGCGCTCGTGCTTGCGTGTCAGCAGCAACAGCGGCGCTACGGCACCTGGCTCAGCAAGCGGTCGATAAACCACGCCACGCTTGACCAACGCCTGCGCACATTCAGGCACCACCGCAACCCCTCGACCAGCCGCCACTAGCGCAACAATCGAGGTGATCTGTTTGCCCGTCGGCCCAGCGATCGGCGTCAGCCCATGCAGGCGAAAAAGCGCTTCAACGATGTCATTCAACCCCGAACCATAATCCTGCGGAAACGCAATCAACGGATAAGCGCTCAGTTCAGCCAACGTCACCCGATCCTGCGAGGCCAGCGCGCTATCACTGGCAACCGCCGCCACCAACGGCTCATTGCCCAAACAGATCGCCTGCACTCGCGCATCCTCGCCAACCGGCAACAAACGACCCAAGCCAATATCCAGCCGCCCCTCAATCAACTGCGCACACTGATGATTCGAAGCGCCTTCATCCACCGTCACCTGCACTTCGGGATACAACGAACAAAACCGCTTAAGCGTCTCGCTAAACACATCCGACAACGCAATCGAGCTCGCATACCCCACCGCCAAATGCCCGGCAGAGCCCGTCGCCAGCTTGCGCGTAATGCCTTCCGTCATTTCCACCTGCTCCAGCAGCGCCCGCGCATGCGGTAAAAAATGCCGCCCCTCTGCAGTGAGCGTGACATTGCGGCTACTGCGATCAAACAGCTGAAACCCCAGTTCCTTTTCCAGTGCCGAAATCTGCCGGGTCAGCGGTGGCTGGGCGATGTGCAGGCGTGCGGCGGCGCGGCCGAAGTGCAATTCGTCGCTGACGATCAGGAAGTAACGCAGGCGGCGCAGATCGAGCATGTTCATCCTTGGGTATCAATCGGTCGGAAATCGGTATTGGATCCGTGCAGCGTTCATCTTATAAAAATGTTTAAAAATATTTCTAAAAATTCCTGCGGCTTCTCAACATCGCCTTCAGAACAACATGGATATTCAATGAAGACTCTGCTCGAAAGCCTCATCCCGATCCCCGTAGCGGCGCTGGGCGCATGGCTCGGCTATCTGACCGGCCTGCCGCTGGGCGAACTGATCGGCGCGATCTGCCTGGTCACCGCGTTAAGCAAATTCGGCGTGCGCATGCGTATGCCTTACCCGTTCGTGGCCGCCGTGCAGTTGTTGCTCGGCGTCAGCGTCGGCTCGATCGTCACCGCTTCAATGCTCGGCGAGCTCAGCGATTTCAGCATTCTGCTCGGCCTGCTGATCTGCATGACCGCGCAAATCGTCGTCGGCTACAACTGGCTGCGGCGCATGGAACGCTGGGGCCATGTGGAAAGCTTGCTCGGTTCGATACCCGGCGCGATGGCGGCGGTGATGACGGTCACCAGCGCGGAGGGCCCGGCCTCGGGGCGGATCGCCTTTGTGCACATCGTGCGGTTGCTCGCGTTGTTGCTGGTGGTGACGCTCATCGCGGGCGGTCATGCAGACAACACGGCACCGACTCTGGGCGCGCTGGACGATTACCTGCGGGTGATCCCGCCCGCGCTGGCGGCAGTAATCGCCGGGTATCTGCTGGAACGCTTCGATGTCCCCGCGCCGTACATGCTCACCGGGTTGCTCTGCACAGCGGCGGCCAATGTCGGGTTTCACGCCGATTTGCAGGTGCCCGAGCCACTGGCGATTGTCGCGCTGATCCTGCTCGGCGGCCTGATCGGTATTCGTCTCAAAGACATCACCCTCAAGGATTTCGTCCGCTACATCCGCGCCGGGCTGGTGGTCACCGCGCTGACGTTCTGCTCGACGCTGGCGATTGCCTTCGCGTTCAGCCAGTTCACCGGCAAGCCGTTTTTGGCATTGTTCATGTCGTGGGTGCCGGGCGGCGTCGAGGTGATGACGGCAGCGGCGTTGCTGCTCAAACTCGACCCGGCGTTCGTGATGCTCAATCACGTGGTGCGCATGTCGATCATCCATCTGTGCCCGGCAGTGCTGCCCAAGCGATTCTTTCAGGAGAATCCGCAACCGGCATAAACACCCTCCATCCGTCGCCCGCGCTGAACGACCCAGGAAGGACTTATCTCTATCGATTAAGCACTCGATGAGAAATCCCCTATGTTCGATCAGCGGAAGAAAGAATCACTGGCGGCATGGCGCAAACTGGCGACGCAATCGCAAATGCGCCTGGATCCGGAAGAACAATACGACGAGTTGCTCAAAGCCGCCGATGACATGGAGGAGCAAGGGCTGATCACCAGCGCCGAATGGCGTCAGTTGGTGCGCGATGCGGGCAGCGTGTTCACGCATCCCGATCAAGCGCGCAGATAAAACCGGCAACGGTTGAGTGACGCCATGGACTCGCTCGACTCAGCGCTGATGGCGGCGCGCAGCCAGTTTGCGATCACCATCAGTTTTCACATCGTGCTGGCCGCGTTCACCATCGGCCTGGCCAATTTTCTGCTTGTGCTCGAGGCGCTTTGGTTAAAGAGCGGACGGCAGATTTATCTCGATGTTTACCGCTATTGGCTGAAAGTATTTGCCCTGAATGTCGCGGTGGGCACTGCCTCGGGGCTGATTCTGGAGTATCAGTTCGGCCTCAACTGGTCGCGGCTGGCGGTTCAGGCGGGCGATATTCTCGGCCCGCTGATGTTTTACGAAGTGTTGGCGGCGTTTTTTCTCGAAGCGGGTTTCCTTGGCATCATGCTGTTCGGCATGAAGAAGGTCGGCCCGCGCCTGCATTTTTTCGCCACCTGCGCGGTGGCGGTGGGCTCGCTGATCAGCGCGTTCTGGATTCTCTCGGCGAATTCCTGGATGCACACGCCGGCGGGGTATTCGATTGCCGCCGACGGCCGTTTTATCGCCGAAGACTGGTGGGCGATCATTTTCAATCCATCGTTTCCCTATCGGCTGGTGCATATGACGCTGGCAGCGTTGCTCGGCACCGCGACGCTGGTGGCCGGCATCAGTGCCTGGCAGTTGCTCAAAAACGCCGACAATCCACGGGCGCGGCTGGGGTTTTCCATGGCGCTGTGGCTGCTCGTCGTGCTGATGCCGGTGCAGATCGTGGTCGGCGATCTGCATGGTCAGCACAGTTTGAAAGTGCAGCCGCAGAAAGTCGCCGCCATTGAAGGTTCGTGGACGCGTCCAGCCGAGGGCGCGGGCGAACCGTTGCGGCTGTTCGCGTGGCCCGACATGGCGCAGCGGCACAATCACTGGGAAGTGGCGATTCCGCGAGTGGCTTCGTTGTACCTGACCCATGATCTCAGCGGCACCATCGCCGCCCTCGATGAATTTCCCGCGCAGGACATTCCTCCCGTAGCGCCGGTGTTCTTTGCATTTCGGCTGATGGTCGGACTGGGCGTTTTGATGCTGGGGCAGGGCGTGGTCAGCCTGTTTTTCCGTCGTCGTCAGCGCCTGTACACGTCGCGCGGCTGGTTATGGGCCAGCGTGTGCATGGCGCCGGCGGGTTTTGTCGCGATGCTCAGTGGCTGGGTTGTCACCGAGGTGGGTCGCCAGCCGTTTACCGTCTACGGCTTGATGCGTACGGCCGAGAGCCTGTCCTCGGTGTCCCGCGCGCAAGTACTGGCTTCGACCTGGCTGATTCTGCTGTTTTATCTGCTGATTTTTGGCATCGGCCTGTGGGTGTTGCTGCGTTTATTGCGCGAGCCGCCAAAGCAGGACGAGTCCGGGCCGCAGCCGACGCTGGCCGATGAAACGGGGCATCCCTGATGGACACCGATTGGATCACGCTGCTGTGCGCGGGCGCTCTGGCCTTTTCGGTGATGAATTACGTGCTGCTCGACGGCACGGATCTGGGCGTCGGTGTGCTGCTCGGCTTGACCGAAAACAGCCAGCACCGCCGCGCCATGGCGGTAACCATTCTGCCGATCTGGGATGCCAATGAAACCTGGCTGGTGCTGGGCGGCGGCGGGCTGCTCGCGCTGTTTCCGCTGGCCTACGCGATTTTGCTGCCGGCGCTTTATCTGCCTTTTATCCTGATGTTCCTCGCGCTGATTCTGCGCGCGGTGGCGCTGGAATTTCGCGACCACTCGCCCAACGAAGCGATCAAGCGTTGGGTCGATGGCGCGCTGTTGTGCGGTTCTTTGCTGGCGGGCGCGATTCAGGGCGTGGTGTTGGGAACGCTGGTGCAAGGCGTGCCGCATCAGGGCAGCCAATACACCGGCAGCGGTGTGGAATGGCTGGGGGCGTTTCCGCTGTTCTGCGGCGTGGTATTGGTGCTCGGTTACACGTGGCTCGGCGCTTGCTGGCTGTATTGGCGAACCGTCGACGACTTGCAGCGGCGCTGCGCACGCCAGGCGCGGGTGTTGGCGCTGATCACTGTGATGCTGTTGATTGTGCTGGTGATATGGACGGCAACGTTGCAGCCCCAATACATGCAACGTCTGACCGATATTCGCGTCTGGGCGCCGACGCTGACGGTGCTCGCCATTCTTTCAGCGGTGTTCTGGTCGGGGTTTCGCAGCCGCTTCGATGGCGTACCGCTGTTCGCCGCGCTGGGCGTGTTTGTGCTGGCATTCGCGCTGATGCTGGTTGCGTTGTTTCCGCTGATCGTACCGCCGGATCTGACCTTGAAAGCCGCCACGTCCAGCCCGAAAAGCCAACTGTTCATGTTGATTGGTTTCGCCGTGCTGATCCCGGTGACCCTGGTTTACAACACCTTTGGCTTCAAAGTCTTCAGCGGCAAAGTGCGGCCGATCAAGTCTTCTTGAGAGCGTATTGGCTGGCCAGATACTGGCAGATACGACCTGACTGTTCTGAAAACGTCAGCCCCGAGAACTTTCATCCCCTCCATCGAGTCGACCAGACAACCACAAAACCGGCCATACGACGGGTCGGTTGAAAACTATAAAAAGGTGTCTGTCATGAGTTGTCTGATTTGTGCGGGGGGCGCTGAGCGCATTCATTGCCAAGGCCCATGGGAAGAACGCGATTGCCCTGACTGCGGGCGTTATCGCGTGGCCGATGAACTCTTGCTGACCCTGATTGAGCAGGGGCAAATCTTCGATGTCGGTAAAACCCGAGGCTGGCTCGACAGTCGCCGCGCCGAGGTGGCGATCCCGTCGATTGAGGTGCATGAGGCGCTGCTCGTCGGATGATGGCGGCGCGCCAGCACGCCGCATCCCTTAATCCGACGTTAGCTGGTAACCTGCCGCCCGATTATCTGCAGCTCTCGGGAGCCTTTCATGACTGGCCTTTACGCCGCTTTTCCTCCAGACCTGGCTCCTGGCAATGTTTCGGCGGCGCAAACCGCGCTGTCGGACATCGAGCTGCTGCACAGCATCAGCGTCAGCCTGATCGGCGAGCAGGATCGCGAAGCGCTCTACGGCAAAATCGTCGATGCAGCGGTGTTCATCACCGGTTCACAGTTCGGCACAATGCAATTGCTTTGTACGCCGGAACACGGCGCCGGCCATGGTGGCGAGCTGCAATTGTTGTACGCCCATGGCCTGCCGGCCGAGGCGGTCGGTTTTTGGCATTACGTCAGCCCGGCGGCCTATAGCAGTTGCACCTTGGCGCTGAAACTCGGCCAGCGCGCGATCATTCCCGATTTCGAACAGTGGGCCGACATTGCCGGCACCGAAGACCTGCTCGCATTCCGCCGCACCGGTATCCGTTCGGCGCAGACCACGCCGTTGATGTCGCGCGATGGCCATCTGCTCGGCATGATCTCGACGCACTGGAACAAACCGCACCATCCCTCCGAACGCGATTTGCGCCTGCTGGACATTCTCGCGCGCCAGGCCGCTGATTTGCTCGAACGCACCATCGCCGAAGAGGCGTTGCGTGAAGTCGAAGAGCAGCAACGGCAGACCGCCGCGCGTTTGCGCGAACTCAACGAGACCCTCGAACAGCGCGTCGCCGAGCGCACCGCCGAATTGATGCAGGCCGAAGAGAAACTGCGCCAGTCGCAGAAAATGGAAGCGGTGGGGCAACTGACCGGGGGCCTCGCCCACGATTTCAACAACCTGCTGACCAGTATTTCCGGTGCGCTTGAGCTGATGAGCCGGCGCATCGGCCAAGGGCGCCTGAGCGAAGTCGACAGGTACATGGTCGCCGCCCAAAGCGCGGCAAAGCGTGCGGCATCGCTGACCCATCGCCTGCTGGCGTTCTCGCGCCGGCAAACCCTCGAACCGCACGCCACCAACGTCAATACGCTGATGTACGGCATGGCCGAGCTGATCCAGCGTACCGCCGGGCCGGGCATTGTCGTCGAGACGCTCGGCAGCTCGGAGCTGTGGCCGGCGTTTGTCGACAAGAGTCAGCTGGAAAACGCGCTGCTCAACCTCTGCCTGAACGCCCGCGACGCCATGCCCGATGGCGGTCGCATCACCCTGGAAACCACCAATCAGTGGATGAATCGCGAGGCAGCGCGCGGCATTGATCTGCCCGAAGGCGATTACCTGTGTGTCAGCGTTCGTGACACCGGCACCGGCATGTCGCCGGACGTCATGGCGCATGTGTTCGAACCGTTTTTCACCACCAAACCGATCGGTCAGGGCACTGGCCTCGGGCTGTCGATGATCTACGGGTTTGCCCAGCAATCCGGCGGGCAGGTGCAGATTCAATCGACGGTGGGTGAGGGCACCCAGGTGTCGATTTACCTGCCGCGCCACCACGTTGAAGCCAGCCAGGACGAAAATGACGCGGCCGATGAGTCCGTCGCGGCCTCGCAACTGGGCGAGACCGTGTTGCTGGTCGACGATGAGCCGACCGTGCGCATGCTGCTCGTCGATGTACTGGGCGAACTCGGTTACACGGTGATCGAAGCCGCCGACAGCGTCGCCGGGCTGAAGCTGTTGCGCTCCGATGTGCACATCGATTTGCTGGTCACCGACGTCGGCCTGCCGGGCGGCATGAACGGCCGGCAACTGGCCGAAGCGGGGCTGCAATTGCGCCCGCAGCTGAAGACCCTGTTTATCACCGGTTATGCCGAGAGCGCAGTGTTTGGCGGCGGTCAGCTCGAGGACGGCATGCACGTGCTGACCAAGCCGTTTGCCGTCGATGCGCTGGGTGGGCGGGTGCGCGAGCTGTTGGCGAAATAATCAGCCGCGCTCACGTTGTTCACAGCGCTATCCCTTCACCACTAAAAGTCGGTTTTTTCAGGTTTTCCTGATGGTTTGCCGCGCCCCTCTGCCAGACAATCCCCCCCGAAGCCGCACAATCCTCCTCGCGGAGGCCATTCCAAAAATGATCACGCCGGGAGTGTCGTTAATAGATGCTTGAGACAAAGATCAAAGTCGTTCTGGCCGACGACCATCCCGTTGTGCTGTTGGGGCTCATCGAGCTGATTGCGCGGGATGCGCGATTTGCAGTGGTGGGACAAGCCACGAGCTCGACGCAACTGGTCGCGGCAATAAACGAGCACGCGCCGGACGTGGTCATCACTGATTACCACATGCCGGAAGCCTCGGTTTACGGCGATGGACTGAAACTTGTCGGTTATCTGGCCCGACATTTTCCGCACATCGACATCGTGGTGATGACCATGATTGCCAACCTGGAAGTGTTCGCGCGACTGCGCAAGCTGGGTGCCAGCGTTATACAAAAGAAACACATGCTGATGAACGTGCAATCGACACTCGACAGATTGGCGAGCCCTGTATCGCCTGAGCAAAGCGCGGATCACTGTCCGTCGATGGTGACAGCTGCAAGTGCTGCCGATGTGGCACAGCAACGGTTAAGTGCGCGGGAACTCGACGTGCTGCGTTTGTATATGGCGGGCCTGAGTTTTCGCAGCATTGGCAAGGATCAGCGACTCAGCGTTAAAACGGTCAGTGCGTACAAGTTGTCAGCCATGAAAAAGCTGAGTGTCGTCAGTGATCAGGAATTGATTGGCTACTGCATTCGCAGTCGCATGTTTAATTAAATACCGGACGGTATTGTTGGGGTTAGAGCGATGGACATTCCCGCTGCTGAAAAAATGCACTTGAAACAAAACTCGGTAGACGCGGCGCTGGTGGAGGGGGCGCACAGCATCGTCGCTGAAATCAGGCAGGCCACCGCCTCGGTTGCCGCCGTTCGCGAATCGGTTGTCCACGCGGCAGCCAACTTTGGCGTCAGTGTCTACTCGGCCAATGAAGACTTTTCCAAGGCCTACCGCCAGCTTTGCAGTGTCATGAGTGTGGCTGAAATCAAGCAGCGCTCAGCCATGCAGCAACTGGAAAAACAGACGCGGAGTGCGCTCCACGGCGTCATTATCAAAGTCACTATCGCCATCGGTCTGTCCGCCATTACTGGCGCGGCGATCGGCGCCGGTATCACCACGATGATGATGCATTAACATTTTCTTCAACTTAAACCGGCATCGATTTGACAGTGGGTGCAGCCTTGAAAATATCTGAAGAGGAAATGGTCGAGCTGATTGACGCTATTGGCCTGGCGATTGTTCCTGTGCTCTTCAAAGGCGTCGATAAGGACACGCCCGCTTATGTCATGCGTGAGCGCGCAAACGTCAATGCGGAGATCATGGGGCGTTTCGCCGCGATGTTGTATTGCGGTGACGAAGTGGGCATGGAAGTGCTGGATCTGATCGCGCATTTCACCGCTTACATGCAAGTTGAGCATCAACATTCGATGAAACGCTTTCTCGGCCCCGACGGTGGCATGAGCAAACTACGGCAAGCGCGGGCTAATAAAGGTTCGATCCAGTAACAGCAGGCTTAGTGAGAATCGTCCCGGTATTTTTAAGGTTTAGCTGATGTTCGCCGAACACCTGCTGCGCCTAATCTGGCGCGATGAAACTGAAGCAATTTCTGCAACCCGCCGACTCATACTTTTCGACGCCCAAGGCCGCCAGAAGGTTGTTGCGACTGTTCGCGCAACTGCTGGTGCTCGGGACAATCGTCGGCGCGGTCATTTCAATCACCTCGATATTCAATAGCGAAATTTCCCGTCGCCAGGGTTTTATGAGCGACGCTATTGCCAATGCACGGGTGTTTTTTACCCAGCGTGAATCACTGCTCAAATGGCTGGTGCTGTCTGCGGTAAATGATCCGCAAGCCCCGGCAGGCCATGAAGCTGCTGACCACGCCAGCGATTGGGGCGTGCGCCTGACCGGGCCGATGAATGACTATTTCAAAGACAATCGCCTGAACCTGCTTTACGTCCCTGAAGAGAAAGACAAGGGCGGTGAATACCTGAGTAAAGCCCTGCCGTTTATTACGCCGATTTCGCTGGATGTGCTGAGGAAGTTGCGCGCCCTCGATGATCAGGCGCCGGGTGCTGCGCGCGAACTCTGGCTCAGTGATCAAAGTGCATTTCCGCCGCGCTTGTACCTGTTCGGCCGAGTGGATTCGTCTCAGGCGGAATCAGGCTGGATCGGTCTGGAAATGGACGCTGCGGATGTCTCCAGCAGCCTGCATGATGAACGCGCCGGGCAATTCATGATGCTCCCCCCCATGGCGACGTGATGATGAGCAGTGCGCCCAGCGATCAATCCGCGCCCGGTTCACCGATGTTGAAGATCGGCGAGGACTTCGGTTTATTCGGTGTCGGGGCTGTGCCGGATCAGTTGGTGATGGAAAAAAAGCTCGGTTACTCGGACTGGAAACTTTCCTACACCCTCGAACTGTATTCGTTGTTGAAGGTGCTCTGGTGGCCTCTTTGTATCTCTCTCGTTCTGGTTTTTCTCACAGCGCTGCTGGTTTATAAACTGGTGCACCGCATCGAGCGTCGTCTCATCACGCCTGCCACAAAACGTATCGATGCGCTGATCGAAAGCGAGGCTTTTTGCCGTGCCGTGATACAGACCGCGCCGGTTGCGCTCTGCGTATTGCGCCGTGTCGACGGCACCGTGGTGCTGGAAAACCGCTTGTCCGAGCAATGGCTGGGCGAATGCTCCGGGCGCGAACGCCTGTGTCATCACTGGATTGACCAAGCCTTTGACGAAGAAGCATCGAACCTGACGGATGCGTTTGAGGCGGGCAACGGTCGGCACTTGTATGTCAGCTTCGCACCGACCCGCTACAACGGCGAAGACGTGCTTTTCTGTGCCTTCAGCGACATCAGTTCGCACAAACAGGTGGAAGCTGCGCTGGCAATGGCCAAGCAGACCTCGGACACCGCGAACGAAGCGAAAACCTTGTTTCTGGCCACCATGAGCCACGAGATACGCACGCCTTTATACGGTGTACTGGGCACGCTTGAGTTGATGGAAAAGACCGAACTGCGCCCGCAACAGAAAGCCTACATGCACGCGATCGGTAACTCGTCGGCGGCGTTGCTGAACCTGGTGTGTGATGTGCTGGACGTGTCGAAGATCGAAGCCGGGCAACTGGCGCTGGAAGTCAGTGAGTTTTCACCGTTGGAACTGGTGCGCGACGTCGTACAAAACTACACGGGCGCGGCGCGGGGCAAAGGCATTTTGCTTTATTCGTTTATCGATCCTGACATGCCTTCGGTGTTGCACGGTGATGTAACGCGTATCCGCCAGATCCTGAATAACTTGCTGAATAACGCCGTGAAGTTCACCGAGAGTGGGCAGATCGTGTTGCGTGCGAAGTTGTGCGTCGCCGAGGGTGATGTCCTGGAAGTGCAATGGCAGGTGTCAGACACCGGCCCCGGCATTTCCCAGGAAAATCAGGCGTTTCTGTTTGAGCCGTTTTACCAGGCCGGTTGCAACACTAACGTTGTCGCCGGCACCGGATTGGGCCTGTCGATCTGCCAGCGATTGGCGGCATTGATGGAGGGGCGCGTGCGGGTGGTCAGCACGTTGGGGCTGGGCAGCAGCTTCACCCTCAGCGTGCCACTGGAAAACCTGTTGCCGGCGGATGACATCCTTTTGGCACCGGTGCCTTTGCAAGGTCTGGTGTACGTCTGTTCGCCGTCGCTGGCCATGGCGGATTACATCGCCGACTGGCTGCGCAAGTGGGGCGCGCGCGTGCAAACCGGCTGGCCCGCCAACACGGGCGGCACAGAAAACGCCGTCCTGGTCGAAGTGCATCCCGCTGAGTGGCGGCCGATCTACCCGGCCTGAACCGGGCCGCGTGTGTTGATCAGCCTGGAAGAGCGCGAAGACGACAGTGCCGTGCAGTTGAATGACTTGAACGCCATCCGCGATGCCGTTCGAAAAGCGCAAGGCCGCAAGGCCATTATCGACGAGGTGGTCGTCAGCGACGTAGTCGAACGACTGAATTTGAAGATACTGGTGGCTGAAGACAATCAGGTCAATCAGTCCATTTTGAAAGACCAACTGCAAACACTGGGGTGTGAAGTGGCGTTGGCCAGCGACGGTACGCAAGCGCTGACGCTGTGGCGGGGGGAACACTTCGATGTCGTTCTCACCGATATCAACATGCCGAACATGAATGGATACGAACTGGCGAGACAACTGCGCAGCATCGGTTGCACCGGGCCGATTATCGGCGCGACGGCCAATGCGATGCGCGATGAAGGTGAACGCTGTTTTGGCGCAGGCATGCAACAGTTGCTGGTTAAACCGTTCGGTCTGGCGGCACTTTCCAACTGTTTGCAACAGTACAAAAGGACTAGCACACGTGGCCTATAGCGTTTTAGTGGTCGAGGATCATCCCTTTCAGCAAAGGCATCTTCTGGACTTGTACGGCTCAATGCACGACATCTCGCTCATGGCTGCGCGCAACGGTGACGAAGCATTGACGCTGATGAAAACTCATCATTTCGACATGGTCTTGAGTGATCTGATGATGCCCGGCATGGACGGTCTGCAGTTTATTCAGCGGCTTGGGCATTTACCGTACAAACCTGCGTTGGCGATCATGAGCAGTGCCTCGCGGCGAATCATGATCAGCGCCAGTCTGGCGGCCAGAAGCCTGGGTTTTGAGGTGGTGGGTCTGATCTCCAAACCGGTGGATCTGATTGCACTGCGAACTCTGCACGACAAGATGCTAAAGCTCGGCGCCAGTGCGCATGCCCATAAAGAAATGCCGCAGGAGTTCGGCATCGCCTGTTTGCGCCATGCAATTGCCGACGGGCAGATACATCCCTGGTTTCAGCCGAAAAAGTCGATTGCCAGTGACCGCATTGTTGCGGCGGAAGCACTTGTGCGCTGGGCTCATCCAACGCTCGGAGTGTTATTGCCGGGCGACTTTCTATCGGAACTCGTGCGTCATAACCTTGAGGAAGAGTTACTGATGAGCGTCGTCTCTCGCACGATTGCCGCCCAGGCTTGCTGGCAGCAACAAGGTTACGACGTGCCGGTGACGATCAACTTGCCGACCCATCTGCTCAATGATGACGACTTACCCGATCGTTTATATGAGCGCGTACTCAGCGAAGGCGGGTTCCCCACTAAAATCGGTTTCGAGTTGATGGAAAGCTCAACCACCGATAATCAGGGACACTATTTCGCCGGTGTGTGCCGCCTGCGCTTCAAAGGTTTCGGCCTGGCCCAGGATGACTTTGGCAAGGGCTACAGTTCCTATTTCAATCTGGCCTCGACACCGTTTACCGAGCTCAAAATAGACCGGTCGTTAGTCCACGGTAGCGTCGAGAACGAGCACCTCGCCGCGGCACTCAGCAGCATCGTCGCGCTCGGCAGGCAACTGGGTTTGAACGTGGTGGCTGAAGGTGTTGAAACAGCCGAAGAGCTTGCACTGCTGAAAAGAATGCACTGCGATCAAATTCAGGGTTTCCTTATTTCGAAAGCCATCGAGTCCGATCTGTTCTTACGCCTGCTTGGCGAAAATACCCGTGCACATTGCTGAACCATGCACGGCTCGCCTTTCAAAATAGCCACGTTGACTACTATTGAAGGGCGCCTGGCGCGTTACATCCTTTTCGAGGCGATTGATGAGAGCGGACACCCTGTTTGGAAAACTGGCTAAAAGCTCCACGCGACTCAGCGGCGGGCTTCTGCTGTCGTTGGGCGTAGTGGCGGTGTTGTGCCCTGACCAACTTCAGGGCGATCATGCTTTTGCTCGGCGGCGAGGAAGAAAAGGCGAGGGCACACTTCTCGCGAATCATCGAGAACGTTCGCGAGCAGGAAACGTTCCTGCAAGCAATCGCCGATAAAATGGCGACCACCACCGAACAGACGCTGACGGCTCCAGGCACCCTGAAACCCACTGCGCAATACAGCGACGTCGATCATCAAATATTTGAAGTCAGCGAAAGCAGCTTTTCTCTGCCATTTACCGTGGCCCAGCCAACAGGTCTGCGCGAGGGAAGCCTGGCGGTGTTGTCTTCTTTAGGCTGGCATCTGACCAATTATTACAGCCGTTTTTGGGCCCAATCCAATTTTCTCTCGCCACAGGTCTTCGCATTCAGTCCGGAAACTTCCGGCAGTATTGCCGTGCCGGCCATTGGCAAGTTCCGCAGCCAGACGTTTCTTTCATTGCAGAATTACAAGGATCTGGTGCAACAGATCAATCAACAGGTGGCGGCAACACCGATCTCTTCGACAACGCCGAAAGTTCACTGGAGCCACGTGCCGGGGAATGCACAGGACGTAGGCTGGAGTGGCAAAGTATTGGCCTACGTCGTGGGTGATTTACCGACCGGCCCGATTCGCACACAAAGTGGTATGGAACATATGGTGGTGGCCACTTTGCTGGACACTAAACGGCTAAGTGGCGTCGGCCGAAACACGGATTTGCCGTTTCATGGTCACTTCGCATTGATCTCACCGAAGGGCGCCGTATTGACCGGGCTACTGGATACGCCGGTGCAGGAAGAAGGCCTGTTCTTCAGTGACAATGGCTTGTCGATCTCGGTGATTGATCAATCAATCAGCGGTCAGCGTTGGGCCGCGCAGTACTTCATTGATTACGCAAGCCTGCTCCGTTGGGCACTGTTTCCCTTGCTGCGATTGCTGGTGATATCGCTGCTATTGTTTTTCGCTTTCAGATGGCTGTACCGGACTTTCTACAACCGCATCGTGCTGCCGGCCAATAGCGCCCAAGTGCAACTCGTCGAAAGTGAGGCGTTCAATCAGTCGGTCATCGAGAATGGCCCAGCGGCGTTAATTGCCATTCGCCTGAATGATGGTGCACTCGTTATCGAGAATCAGCAGGCACAGAATAACCGGCCGGTTTCTCACGCCCTGGTCGAGATGCTGCGCCACCCTGCGACAACGCTTGAAGGTGAAGCGTGCATGGTGATGCAGGGCCGCTATTACCTGATCAACGCGTCGACGGCCAGGTATCAGGAACAGGATGTGCTGTTGTGCGCCTTTTCCGATGTCACGCAAAACCAGGAGTTCGCTGCGGCGTTGCGTGATGCCAAACGGCAGGCAGAAAAAGCCAACGAAGCGAAAACCATCTTTCTCGCGACCATGAGCCACGAGATTCGCACACCGCTCTACGGCGTTCTGGGCACCCTGGAACTTCTCGGTTTAACGCCTCTTGAAAAGAGGCAGCTTGAGTACCTGCAAACTATCCGTATTTCGTCATCGACGGTTCTGCAAATAATCAGTGATGTATTGGACGTTTCGAAAATCGAGTCAGGCGAAATGAAGCTCGACTCGATGATCTTCAATCCACTGGATCTCGCCGAAAACGTTATCTCTGCGCACGTTGCCAATGCCAGGGCCAAGGGCTTGCAGATTTACGCCTGCATCGATCCCGGCATCCCGAATGTGCTGGTAGGCGACGAGGTCAGGATCGCGCAGATCATCAATAACTTTTTGAGTAATGCGATCAAGTTCACCAACATCGGCAGAGTGGTTCTGCGCTGTCGCGTGCTGAAAGATGAGGAACATCAAGTCATCCTCGAATTTCAGGTGGCGGATACCGGCATCGGCATCACTGCCGAGCAACAACGGCACTTGTTTGAACCGTTCTATCAGGCGCGCACCAGTAATCTGATCAGTGGCACCGGGCTTGGTTTATCGATCTGCAGCCGTTTCGCGGAACTGATGGGCGGCGAGATTACGGTCATCAGTGAGCCGGGGCTGGGCAGCAGTTTCACCCTGCGGTTAACGCTCGACAAGCCTGATGAAGCCAGTGCCCTGAGTCCGGACATTGATCTCGCAGGCATCGATGTTTACGTCCGCGCTCCGGCACGGGAAGTGGCCGACAATATCTGTGGATGGTTGACCCGTTGGGGCTGTCGTGCAACGGCGTTCATGAACAAGTCAGCGGACGTCCATTCAGGCGCCGTGCTGATTGATGTGTTTGGCAGCGCAGAACTGCCCTTCCAGTGGTCGGGCAGAACGATTACTTGCCTGAGTGATGGTTCCCGGGTGGCGGAGCGCACGGACAACGGTTTACGCGTCAGCGCTCACTTCGTTAAAGCCATTGCCAATGCGCTGATGATGGAGAAAAACCAACAGAGTGTGACGGCTGCGGCGCCCCTGAACAGCGCCTGGCCGTCGCTGAATCTGAACGTGCTGGTGGCAGAAGACAACTTGATTAATCAGGCTATTCTCAAAGAGCAACTGGAGGCGCTGGGTTGTAATGTCCTGTTGGCGGGCAACGGCTTGCAGGCGCTGAAACTTTGGGAGCAAGAGCGCTTTGATGCGGTGTTGACCGACGTGAATATGCCTGTGCTGAGCGGTTATGAACTGGCCCGATCGATCCGTGAGACCGACAGCGATTTGCCGATTTTCGGTATCACCGCCAACGCCATGCGCGACGAAGGAGAGCGCTGCCTTGCCGCCGGCATGAACGCCTGGCTGGTGAAACCCTTGAGCCTCGCGGATTTGCTCAGGGTGCTGGCGAGTTTGAAGTCCGAGGATGTTGCGGGTATAGCGCAACCTTCTGCCCGGGTTGTAAGCGCCGTGCCGATTGTCCTGTCCGAGGCGATGCGCGCGTTGTTTCAAAGCACCATGCAGACGGACATGGCGAGTGCCCGATCCGCGCTCGGCATGGCGCAGGTTGAGGAACTTGCGCAAGTGTTGCACTCGGTCAGCGGCGCCCTGGCAGTGGTGCGCGCTGATCAGTTGTCGGCGTCGTTTGCGCAACTGGAATACAAAGTACGTGACCAGCGTCTCGATGCCGAGTTGATCGGCGAAGTCGAACAAGCGCTGTCTGCACTGGAAGATTTAGTGGGTTCTTTATGATGGCTGCAAATCGATTCGAATTAATGTGAGTGCGCAATGAGCATGCAAAAAATCACCGTCGTCATCGCTGATGACCACCCGATTGTCCTGTTGGGCGTTCGCGAGCTCATTGAGCGTGATGGCCGTTTTCAAGTGATAGGGGAGGCGACCAGCTCTAGCGGACTGGCTGGACTGTTAGAGACTGTCAGGCCGGACATACTGGTGACCGACTACAACATGCCGGAAAACTCGATCTACGGAGACGGGCTGAAACTCATCAAGTATTTGGTGCGCAGCTATCCGTCGATGCAGATCCTTGTGCTGACCATGGTCTCGAACAACCTGATTCTTTCCAGGCTTTACGAACTCGGCGTGGCCGGGGTGGTGCAAAAGAGCCAGTTGCATGCGGAGGTGCAACGGGCGCTGGATGCACTTAGCCAAAAGCGTCGCTACAAATCCCCCGGGTTCAACAAGATCACCGTGGTCGAAAACAATCGCCAGATTGACGAGCGGCTTGCCTTGCTGTCCTTGCGTGAACTGGAAATCCTTCGGCTGTTCGTTTCTGGCATGAGCTTGCGGGATATCGCGATCAACCAGAACCGCAGCGCGAAGACCATCAGTAGCCAGAAAGTGGCGGCGATGCGCAAACTTGAAGTGGCCAGTGATCAAGACCTCATAACCTATTGTCTTGAGGCCAATTTGTTCCAATAAGTCCATCACCTGGATTGTTCTAATCCAGGTTTTTTCGTCTCAACACCCTTCATTTTTCAGGATTGCCTGATAGCCCGGCTGTTTGTTCAAACGTACTGTGCCTGAAATAACGGTTAGCCGGGCTTTTCGGCGGACGTTTCCATATTTTCTCATGAGCACGCTTTGTAAGTGGACGCCCATCGTTGCCTGGCTTGAATGCGCAGGCGTGGGCCGGTTTCTTCGGTTTAGTGTTGTGGGACAAGTAAGTTACATAAACTATCGAACACGGTGATGTAGATGTCTATCAGAAGCATTAAATTAGTCCCTCGGACATTATTGAGCTTCGGCCTTACTTGTCTGTTGCTGCTGATATTGGGTGGGCAATCATTGTGGCGCATGAATAATGTGCAATGGGCCGTGGGTGACTTGCGTGACAATTGCCTGCCCAGCGTGCGTCAAGCCGCCAAGATTGAAACCGCGACCTATAAGTTGCGCCTGGCCAATTTGTTTTTTGCCATCAGCAGTTCACGGGGCGCCGCTGAAATCGATAAGGCCGGTGCAACACTGACAGAGTTGCGCAATTCATTGAGTGCCGAAACTCAGGCCTATGTTCCCTTGATTTATGGGCCTGAAGAGCAGGCGCGCTACGATATTCTGCATGCCAATGTTGAGGATTATTTGAAGCAGGTTGATCAACTTCTGTTGATTGGCCGCAAAGGCTCCGAAGACGACACCGTCGCGTTTATCCGATCCAATACTGCGCCTGCAGCGGATCATGTGATGGCCGCAGCGGAAAGTCTGCAAAGCCTGATGAGTGATCGCTCGGAAACCTCCGGCGCGATGGCTCAGGTCGAAGCCCAACACAGCACCACCGCGACCATCATCATCGTGTTGCTGGCGGTGCTCGCCACCGCCGTTATCACCATGCTCTTCACCCGGAGCATTATTTTGCCAGTCCGCGCGCTGTTGGCGTCGACGAAAAAAATTGCCGCCGGCAATCTGGTGGGCGAAGTGGAGGTGTCCGGCAGGGACGAAATCACCGAGTTGCAGACCTCGACCGCAGAAATGCTCACCAACCTGAAACAGACCATCCTGCATATCTCCGAGTCGTCCTCCATGCTGGCGGCCTCTTCGGAAGAGTTGAGCGCCATCACCTATGAGTCCAATGCCAGCGTTCAACAGCAGAGCAGTGAAACCGAGTTGGCGGCAACGGCCGTCAACCAGATGACCGCAGCAGTGGAGGAAGTGGCGCGCAATGCGGTGGCGGCGTCCGTCTCGACGCAACAATCGGAACGCTCGGCACGCACGGGCATGGAGCGCGTCAGTGAAACCATTGCGTCCATCGAAAACCTCAGCGGCGCCGTACAAAGTACGGGCACGCAGATCGAACAACTGGCGTTGCAGACGCAAAGTATCGCCAAAGTACTCGACGTGATTCGAGCCATCGCCGAGCAGACCAACTTGCTGGCACTGAACGCGGCCATAGAAGCGGCGAGGGCGGGCGAGCAGGGTCGCGGCTTTGCCGTGGTGGCTGACGAAGTTCGTGCACTGGCGCATCGCACTCAAGTATCCACCCAGGAAATCGAGAAGATGATCGAAGGCGTTCAGGCCGGTTCGGAAAGCGCAGTGTCTTCGATGAAACAGACCGATCTTGAGGCCATCGCCACGCTGAGCATCGCCCGCGAGGCCGGGGTGGCGATTACCGAAATTACCAAAGCGGTGTTCGACATCAATGAACGAAACTGCTTGATTGCCACGGCTTCCGAAGAGCAAGCGCAAGTGGCGAAGTCGGTCGATCAAAACCTGGTCAGCATCAATAACCTGTCAATGCAAAGTACGGCAGCGGCGGATCAGATATTTACCGCCAGTAATGAGTTGTCGGTGTTGGCGACCAACCTGAACAAACTGGTCACTCGTTTCGAATTCTAAGTAGGCAGCGGTTGGCCCGTTGCAGGTTTCAGACAATCGGCAGAAATGCTTAAGGACGACGATTTAACTAACACGGCGGCAGGAGTTAACATGATTCCCGAATTCAAAGCTCACTATCCGGAAAGCTTGCGTACCATTTATATATCGCGGCTCGAAACCTGCGATGTTAACTGGTTTATCAATCAATACGTCGACAGTCGATTTCTGCATGCAAACTTTCATGCGAAGAATGAAATCGTCATGCTGCTGAGAAGTTATCCGGGAGCGTCGCCTGTCAGGATCTATGAGCTTAACGCCTGGCTTGATCATAACCTCGTGTCCAAGGTGTTATGTCAACCAGGGGTTCGGGTATTGAAGTTAGTGGTCAATAATGAATGGTCTTCACGCGTCCTGTAGTTTATTGGTGGCGAATAATAATAATGCGAAATTTTTTGGCTATTGATTCTAGTCCGCGCTTTCTGGTTGTCCTGTCGACCGGCATCACCCTCGCTATTCTGCTGGCTGTGGGTGGCGTGTTCGCGGTGAAGAAAGTCGACAGTTATGTCAGTACGATGTTTAACGGCAATGTTGCAACCATTGGCCACCTGTCGACCATCCGCTCTGCACTTTTTGATATCCGTAGATTGCACTGGCGTACGTTCGCTTTGCGCGATCCTGCGCAAACAGCGGAATACACCCAAGCGATCAATGCGCAATTGGCGGTCATCAATAAGGAATGGGCGCTGTACGATCCCAACGGTATCAGCAGTACGAAGGAGACGTTGCTTGCCGGCCAGATCAGAGCCGAGTTGCCCAAAGCCAGTGCCATCGTACGCGCCAGCCTTAAACGTTTGGCGAGCAATGATTACTCAGCGCAGTGGTACCAGGCGCGCATTCCCTATCTGGAGCATATCGATCAGTTGATTGCCCGGGACATCGACACCAACATTGAACAGGCCGCCCAGTTTTCTGCTCTGAGCCAACAGGTATTTGCACGGTTTGTCAGCGTCGCCGTCTTGTTGTTCTGTCTGGGAATCGTCGGGGTCGCCGGCCTGGCGCTGCGTTGGCGATACCAGCGGGACAATGCCGTGCGTCGATCCCGTGAACATCTGTGGTTGGTCAATCAGGTGTTCAACGTCACGCTGGACAGCGTGATCATTACTGATCGCCACGGGCATATCACCAAAGTTAACCCGGCCTTTTATGGCATGACCGGTTATACGGAAGAGGAAGTGCTGGGTTGCAACCCGAACATGTTGAGTTCCGGCCGGCAGTCCCCGGAGTTTTACAAAGAGATGTGGCAATGCCTGATTAATGAAGGGCATTGGAAAGGGCAAGTGTGGAACCGCAAGAAGAATGGTGATTTCTATCTTGAATCACAGTCGATTACCGCGATTGCGGGCCTGAACAAAACCGATCTCAACTACGTGGCGGTTTGCAGCGACATCACCCAACAGCACGCCGATCAGGAGTTTCAGGGCTACCTGGCAACCAACGATGTATTGACCGGGCTGCCCAATCGCCTGTTATTTCGCGAACGTCTGACCCAGGCCCTCGCTCGCGCTCATCGCTCCGGTTTGAAAGTCGCGGTGATGTTTCTCGATCTGGATCACTTCAAGGAAATCAACGACACCCTGGGGCATGGCGTTGGCGATGACACACTGATCACTGTGGCCAAACGTTTGAAAAGCGTATTGCGCGACGTTGATACCGTGGCTCGACTGGGTGGTGACGAGTTCGCGTTCATCCTTGAAGATATTCACGAGGCCACACAGATCGAACCGATTGCACGCAAACTGCTCGCCGCCGTGGGCGAGCCGATTCTGGCGAAAGGTCATCCGGTGTCCGTCACCCCGAGCATTGGCGTGAGCCTCTACCCGGATCAAGGCCACACGCCGATTGAGCTGGTGGATCAGGCCGACAAAGCCATGTATGAGGCGAAAAAATCCGGCAAGAACGCTGTGCGCTTCTTCACGCAGATGCTCGACACGGTGGCTAAAGCGGGGTAGCTACCGGGGTTGCGTTCTCTGGAACCGGTCAGCGGCCGTTCCCGAAACCGCAAGACTTCCCGCGCAAAAACCGGATAATGGCGGCCATTCGTTTAGCCGTATTCTGGTAATCCCGCATGGAAATCAAGGTCAATTTTCTCGACAACCTTCGACTTGAAGCCAAGTTCGACGACTTCACGGTGATCGCCGATCAGCCGATTCGCTACAAAGGCGATGGCTCGGCACCGGGACCGTTCGACTACTTTCTGGCTTCGTCGGCGTTGTGTGCGGCTTACTTTGTGAAGTTGTACTGCGACACCCGTAGCATCCCCACGGAAAATATTCGCCTGTCGCAGAACAACATCGTCGACCCGGAAAACCGCTACAACCAGATCTTCAAGATTCAAGTCGAGCTGCCAACGGACATCTCCGACAAGGATCGCTTAGGCATCCTCCGTTCGATTGATCGCTGCACGGTGAAGAAGGTCGTGCAGACCGGCCCTGAGTTCATCATCGAAGAAGTCGATAACCTCGACGCCGATGCGCAAGCCTTGTTGATGCCGGTTTCCACGTCCGAGGCGGGCACCTACATCGCTGGCAAGGATCTGCCACTGGAGCAGACCATCGCCAACATGTCCGGCATTCTCGCCGACCTCGGCATGAAGATCGAAATCGCTTCGTGGCGCAACATCGTGCCAAACGTCTGGTCGCTGCACATCCGCGACGCGCATTCGCCGATGTGCTTTACCAACGGCAAAGGCGCGACCAAAGAAGGCGCGCTGGCGTCGGCATTGGGCGAGTTCATCGAGCGGCTGAACTGCAACTTCTTCTACAACGACCAGTTCTGGGGCGAAGAAATCGCCAACGCTGAGTTCGTGCACTTCCCGGACGAGCAATGGTTCAAGCCCGGCGCGAGAGACGAACTACCGACTGAAATCCTCGACGAGTACACCCTCGGCATTTACAACCGCGACGGCGAGTTGCGCGGTTCGCACCTGTACGACACCAACTCCGGCAACACCCAGCGCGGCATCTGCTCGCTGCCGTTTGTGCGCCAGTCGGATGACGAAGTGGTGTACTTCCCGTCGAACCTGATCGAAAACCTCTACCTCAGCAACGGCATGAGCGCGGGCAACACGCTCGCCGAAGCGCAGGTGCAGTGCCTGTCGGAAATCTTCGAGCGCGCGGTGAAACGCGAAATCCTCGAAGGCGAAATGGCTTTGCCGGATGTGCCACAGGAAGTGCTGGAGAAATACCCGAGCATCCTCGCCGGCATCAAAGGTCTGGAAGAGCAGGGCTTCCCGGTGCTGGTCAAGGACGCGTCGCTGGGCGGTGAATTCCCGGTGATGTGCGTGACCCTGATGAACCCGCGCACCGGCGGCGTGTTCGCCTCGTTCGGCGCGCACCCGAGCCTGGAAGTAGCGCTGGAACGCAGCCTGACTGAATTGCTGCAGGGTCGCAGTTTTGAAGGCTTGAACGACTTGCCGCAGCCGACCTTCTCCGGGCAAGCGGTGACCGAGCCGAACAACTTCGTTGAACACTTCATCGACTCGAGCGGTGTGGTGTCGTGGCGCTTCTTCAGTGCCAAGCCGGACTTCGAATTCGTCGAGTGGGACTTCTCCGGACAAGGCGAAAATTCCAACGCCGAAGAGGCCGCGACGCTGTTCGGCATCCTCGAGGACATGGGCAAAGAAGTCTACATGGCGGTCTACGAGCACATCGGCGCCAAGGCGTGCCGCATCCTCGTGCCGGACTACTCGGAGATCTACCCGATCGAAGACCTGATCTGGGACAACACCAACAAAGCCCTGCAATTCCGCGCTGACATCCTCAACCTGCACAGCTTGAGCAAAGTCGGCCTGCGCAACCTCGCCCAAGGCCTGGAAAACAGCGAGCAGGACGATTACACCGACATCACCACGCTGATCGGCATCGAATTCGACGACAACACGCCGTGGGGCAAGTTGACGATTCTGGAACTGCGTTTGCTGATTTATCTCGCATTGCAGAAGTTTGAACAGGCGAAGGATCTGGTTGAAGCGTTCCTGCAATACAACGACAACACGGTTGAGCGCGGCTTGTTCTATCAAGCGGTGAACGTGGTGTTGGAGATGGAACTGGATGAGGATTTGCTGCTGGAAGACTACGAAGCCAACTTCCGCCGGATGTTTGGTGATGAGCGGATGGATGCGGCGATTGGCTCGGTGAATGGCAGCGTGCGGTTTTACGGTTTGACGCCGACCAGCATGAAGCTGGAAGGGCTGGACCGGCATTTGCGTTTGATTGAGAGCTACAAGAAATTGCATTCGGCTCGGGCTGATTTTCAGTAGCTTGAATTGTTACCCTCACCCCAGCCCTCTCCCGGAGGGAGAGGGGGCCGACCGAGGTGTCTTGCGTGTTACATCGACCTGAACGACCGGGTCGATTATGGATTCGGCAAAGCACATTCAGGTCGGCGAACCTCCAAAGCATCCCCCCAATCAGTCCCCTCTACCTCTGGGAGAGGGCTAGGGTGAGGGGCTCCAGCATCTGCGCAATCTTCAACCGCAACGCCCCATGCACATCCTCCGTATAAGGCACCGCTGTCTTCCAGTCATAAAACCACGCAGGCATTTTGCGTTTGTTGTCCGGTTCCGTGGCGTAACGGGGAAACAAATGGCAATGCAGCTCTGGCTCTGAATTACCCAGAATTTCATAATTCATGCGCAGCGCACCGGTGACCGCCAAAACCACATCCCCGAGGCGCGCCATGTCGAGCAGGTAAACCGCCCGGGCCTCCGCGTCCAGATCATTCAAACTCGGCACCACCGGGTCGGGCAGCAGCAGGCAATAACCCGGCAGAAACTGCACATCGCCCATGACCGCCCAGCCTGAAGGCATTCGGCAGATGACTTTATCGTTGCTGCCATTGCGGGCCATTTCGACGCGTTGCGAGATAAGCGACATTCACAATCCTTGATGAAATGTTTGAGTTCAAAAGTACCTTAACGACCGTGCGCAGCATCCGCCAACGAACTTGCATCAACACGCACAAACACCGAATCGCCCACCGCTGTCAGCACTTCACCGGCAAACACTTCGCAGATCACCCGCGACTTGCGCCCGACTTCGCCTTCAACCCTGGCCTTCAACGTCAGCGGCACACCCATCGGCGTTGGCTTGATGAATTTGATGCCCAGATTGCCTGTGACGCAGTCGATGCGCGGCAAACTGCCCGGCTCGCGATTTTCGGCACGGTAGTGATAGGCCATCGCCGTCCAGTTGGAGTGGCAGTCGACCAGCATCGCGATCAAGCCGCCGTAGACCAGATCCGGCCAACCGCAGTATTTGGCGTCCGGCACGTGCTCGGCGAGGACGTGCACGCCGTCTTCATGCCAGTAGCTTTTGATGTGCAGACCGTGCGGATTGCGACCGCCGCAGCCGTAGCAAACGCCTTCTGGTGCGGCGCTGTCTTGCAAAGCAGTGTCGAGGCTGGTCATGGTGTTTTCATCCTGAAAGTGGGAGCCCGGTGAGGCGAATGCGGTTGCGGCCACCGCGTTTGGATTCATAAAGCGCGGCGTCGCCTTGCTCGATCAGCGCCGCCAGACTGGCCGGCGGCGCCTCGAACAGGGTGGCGCCGAGGCTCAAGGTGACCGGTTCGGTGGTGGGGAAAGTCTGCGCAGTGGTGCCGAGAAACTGCTCGCGCAGCACGTTGCCGAGTTCGACGATACGGTCGCTGGAGGCGCCGTTGAGCAGGATGACGAATTCGTCACCACCCAGTCGAGCTGTCAGCGCATTACGCGGCAGCAGCGAACGAATCATCTCGCTCAAGGCGATCAGCAAGCGGTCGCCAGCGATATGGCCGTACTGATCGTTGACCAGTTTGAAGTTGTCGATATCGATCAGCAGCAGGGCGCCGGGGCGTTCAGCCGAGACATCGGCGAGCAAGCGCGGCGCACGTTTTTCCAGGGCGCGGCGGTTGTAGAGGGCGGTCAGCGGGTCGCGTTCGGCGAGGCGGGCGATCTCTTTTTCGCGGCGATAGCGCTCGGTGCCGGTCATCGACAGCGCAATCAGCATGATCGCCATCGCGCCTTCGACCAGTGATATCTGGATGATCTCACCACGAAACGCCGCCAGATCAATCAACGTGCCGGGGATAACCACGGTCAGCGCCTTGGCCACATAGAAAGCCCCGTGCACCAGTAACACGTAGCGCAGTTGCACGGCGCCGACGCTCAGGGATTTACCGTGCGGGCGTAGCAGAAAACTGCCTTTGAGCGTTGCCAGCGCCACCAGCAACGAGTTGGCCGCGAGCATGACTTTCGACCACAGCGGCCCGTCCGGCAGCAGTAGCATCACCAGCCAGGTGACGAAAATCAGGTACCAGGCACTCGAAAGACGCGTCTGCGTGAAGCGCGCGACACCGAGCAGGAACAGAAAGTGTGCGGTCACCAGCAGACCGTTGGCGAACCAGATGCCGATCAGCAAAAAACCGCTGCTGCGTAGCAAGGCGAGGGTGGAACCGACGGTGATCGTGGCGAAACCGGCGCTCCAGAACAGCAGGGAAGGCTCGCGAATACTGCGCCACTCGATTGCCAGATACAGCGCCGCGGCGGCTGCAAGCGCGATCGAGATGGTCAGCATTGTAATAGGGTCGAGCGGCATTTCTGAGCGAGCCTGTCTATTGGGCATTAAGACCGGCGATTGTAAGCGTTTGCGGGTGTTTTGGCAGGAGGGCGGCGCGCACGGCAATCGCCGCCGCGCCGAACGGTTACTGACTGGCGTCGAGCACCACGCGATAGCGCGCCTTGCCGCTGCGCAGATGGTCGACGGCCTCGTTGACCTTGCTCATGGGAAACATCTCGACCTGCGGCAGAATCTGATGCCGCGCGCAGAATTCGAGCATGGTCGCCATGGTGCCCGGCGAGCCAACCGGTGAGGCCGACAACGATTTTTGCTGGGGAATCAGATCGAACACATGCACTGGGATCGCGCTGGGTACGATGCCAACGAAGTGCAACCGGCCGTTGCCGCGCAAGGTGGCGAGCATGGCTGGCCAATCGAGGTCGGCGTTGGCGCTGATCAGCAGAAAGTCGAGGGTGCCGGCAATCGCTTTCAACGCGTTGCTGTCGGTGGAGGCGACGACGTTGTGTGCGCCCAGACGCTTGGCTTCCTCCTGTTTGTTCAGCGATGAGGTGAACGCGGTGACTTCGCAGCCCCACGCATTGAGAAAGCGCAGCGCCAGATGGCCGAGGCCGCCGATGCCGACCACACCGACGCGGTCGGTCGGTTTGACGCCGAATTGCAGCAGCGGGTTGAACACCGTTGAACCGGCGCAGAACAACGGCTCGACCAGCGCTGGATCGAGACTTTCAGGTACCGGAATCGCCCACGCCCAGTGCGAGCGCAAGCGATCGGCGAAGCCGCCGTTGCTGCCGATGATGGTCGGTTGCGCAGTGCCGCACAGTTGTTGCGAGCCACTGATGCAGGACGAGCAGTGCATGCAACTGCCCTTGTACCAGCCGATCCCCACGCGTTGACCCATTTTCAGGCCGCGCACTTGCGGGCCCATGCGCACGATTTTGCCGACCACTTCATGGCCCGGCACAAAAGGATAGCGGCTGATGCCCCAATCGTTGTCGATCAGCGACTGGTCGGAGTGGCAGACGCCACAATATTCGACGGCGACTTCAACGTCTTCTTCGCCCAACGCGCCGGGGTCGTAGCTATAGCGCTCCAGCGGTGCGCCGGCAGCGGTGGCGGCCCAGCCGTTGAAGTGGGTGGATTCGGTGTTGCTCATGGGGCACCTCCGGTAGGACTCACAGGGACTGTGACAGCCCGAGGAGTCTAGTCGGTCATTGCGCCGGCGCGAGCCAGGTGTCCACCACCCGTCGATCCAGTTCTTCCCAATAAGCCATGCCCAATACCCGCGTGGTGTTCAACCCACGCAGGTAGCCGCGCAACTGGTTGGCGGTGTCGAGAATGAGCTGTGGGTCGTGGATGTCTTTGTCGAGCAGGACGCTTTCGTACTGGACGAGGTATTCGGCCACCCGATCACGGAAGTCGGGCAACACGGCGTCGCGGATCAGATCAAACGTTCTCAAGGAAAGATCCTCTGTGATTATTTTTCGTTGGAATTGAGTGTGTATCAATCTACACGGCGCGCAACTATCGCTGGAAGTAATAGTGATCATCACGAAACGGAAGTTCTGCTTTAGCGGCGTTAGGCGGAAAATTGCCCCCATCGAACACGCTGCTCAAGGAATTTGCGCGATGAACACATTGACCCGACTGGCTTTGGTCGCCCTGCTGATGGGCGGGGCGGTTGCCGCAGCACCGACCTACGCAGACGACGCCCGGTCGTGTCACTTGCAACCGATCACGGCCAGCAGTGCGGCGTTGAAACACACGCAAACGGTCGGTGTGTTGTACAGCGAAAACACCTTGGAAAACCTGCAATACCTGGAGCGTTACCACGACATGGCGGCGAACGGCGCAAAAGATGCGCTGGACTCGCGGATTCGTGAAGCGTTTGTCGCCAGTTCCGATCCGGAGTTGGCGGTCGACTGGTTGATCAGTTCGTTGCAGCAGCAGTTTTTGTCGGTGACCGTTTACGAGAATCTCGATGCCTTGATTCAGGCGCATCCGGACGTGGTGGTCAAGCTCGACACGTTCAATCGCTTGCTAACGCAGCGTAATAGCCTGGTTGAAGCGCGTTTTACCGCGAAGTTCTACGACGCCAATCTGCAATACATCGGCAAGGCCGAAGGCGCGGTGGAGAAAAATTTGCCGTCGGTCTGGGTGCATAACCTGGCAGCGCGTGCCGTCGCTGCGCAGATCGACAAGCAGCGTGACCTGCAACTGAATGCGTTGAAGCAGTTCGACGCTTCGCTCAAGGCCCTGGTCGCCGCGAGCTGAACCCAACACATAAATGGCGATGGCGGCTCCGTGAGGCTGAACCGTTGCCAGTTGAACCGAACCTTTTATTTTCAGGATTGAACTGATGCGTCTTTTATTTGTGCATGCTTTGACTGTTGTCTCTTTGCTGCTCGGTGGTTGTGCTTCTGCCCCAAACACGCCGAGCCTGACCTTGCAGACCAGCAAGACCCCGGCGCAATACGCTGATTGCGTGGTGCCGAAGTTGCAGGGCAGTGAATTGAGCCCGACCGTTTCACAGACCCAGCGCAGCTACCGGATCGTGGTGCCGAGCAAGATTTCCGCCGACAACGTGCTGGAGGCTTACAAGGCCGGCACTGGCGGCAAGGTGTTTATCTATGAACGGCACTTGCTCGCCTCGAACTTGCTGCCCTCCAGTTTTGAACGTGCTGCACAGGATTGCATCTGAAGACTGTGCGAACACGTATCTGAAAGAGCTCCTTTGGTTGGCCGCAACCAACCAATTCTTTGCCCCGCGCCTTTATTGGGTTGCGGGGTTTTTTTTGCCTTGTGATTGGGATGAGTGCATTCATTGTGGCGAGGGGATTTATCCCCGTTGGGCTGCGAAGCAGCCCCGCTTTAGATTTAAAAGAAAGGGCCGCTGCGCGCCCCAGCGGGGATAAATCCCCTCGCCACAGGTTCTATGATTGGCCTGAGGTTGTGTGACAGATTGGCTGCTGTAACATGCCGACACCCACCTGTCGCGAGCACTGAAAATGGATTCTCACTCGATTCTGACCTTCACCCTGGTCGGCGCCATCGCAATCGCCAGCCCTGGCCCTGCGACGTTGATGGCGATCAACAACAGCCTGGCCCACGGACAGCGCAGCACGATCTGGTCTTCCCTGGGCAACGCCAGCGGCCTGTTCTGCCTGTCCGCCGCCGCGATGCTGGGCCTCGGCGCCTTGCTCGCCAGTTCTGAGATGCTCTTCAACGCAGTGAAGATTCTCGGCGCCGGCTATCTGTTCTACCTCGGGGTCAAGCAACTGCTGAAAAAGGGCCCAATGCTCGCAGTTGGCAGTGACAGCGATACCAGCAAAAACCGCCCGAGTCGCGGCAAGCTGTTCAAATCGGCATTCCTCACCGCAGTGACCAACCCGAAAGCGACGATGTTTTTCACCGCACTGTTCCCGCAGTTCATCGATCAGGACGCGGCGCTGCTGCCGCAGTTTTTTATCCTGACGTCGATCTTCATGGCACTGTCGGTGTCATCGCTCAGCGTCTACGCGGCGTTGGCGTCATGCGCCAAAGGCGTACTGACCCGCCCCGCGCTGTCGCGGTGGGTTAGCCGGGTGGTGGGGACGACGTTCATCGGTTTCGGGGCGGCGATTCTGACGATGCGTCGGTAGACAGTTTTTTTGATGTGCTGGGTTCCAATTGTGGGAGCGGGCTTGCTCGCGAAGGCGTCGGATTGGGCGGCTGGATTTTTTTTGACTGGGTACATATCCATTGCTGCGGTAACGGCGGCTTAGGGTTCCGCCCTTACGGCGGGTCACCTTTTCCAGACGCCGAAAAGGTAACCCAAAAGGCTTTGCCCCAGCGTTCGGCCCGCTCGCTGGGGCTCGGGGTTCCTTCGTTACGGAATTCATCCGGGCGCATCGCCTACGGTTTGCTGCGCTGCACCTCCTCTCGATGCATTTGGCTGCGCCAAACGGTCGCTGCGCTCCCACCTCCGGATAAATCCCTCCACTCAGCCTTCCGACGGGGCGGGTAGCGCAAGATCAAAAGCTGCAGCCGAGCTTGCGCTCATCCTGTGTAGGAGTTGCCGAAGGCTGCGATCTTTTGATGTTGCTTTTGCTTTTGTAGGAGCAGAGCATGCTCGCGAAAGCGGTGTACCTGCAACGTGGATACTGAACCTGCCGCCGCCTTCGCGAGCAAGCCCGCTCCCACAGGTTTCTGCGGTGCATCCAAAATCCCGGTCACACCAAAAACACTGGGGGAGCTGGCTTGCCAGCGATAGCAGTCTGACAGCCGACCAATCTCTGGCAGAAGTACTCAGTTCCAATTGTGGGAGCGGGCTTGCTCGCGAAAGCGGTGTACCTGCAACGAGGATACTGAACCTGCCGCCGCCTTCGCGAGCAAGCCCGCTCCCACAGGTTTCTGCGGTGCATCCAAAATCCCGGTCACACCAAAAAACACAGTGGGAGCTGGCTTGCCAGTGATGGCGGCCTGACAGCCGACCAATTTATGGCAGAAGTACTCAGTTTCAACTGTGGGAGCGGGCTTGCTCGCGAAAGCGGTGTACCTGCAACGAGGATACTGAACCTGCCGCCGTCTTCGCGAGCAAGCACGCTCCCACAGGTTTCTGGTGGTTTCCAAAATCCCGGTCACACCAAAAAACACTGTGGGGGCTGGCTTTCCAGCGATGGCGGCCTGACAGCCGACCAGTCTTAAGCAGCCATCGCCTCAAACCCACTTGAACTGAGCCGGGAACCGCGCCACAAAGTGTGTTCCCGCCTCGGCGTCTGAGGTCACGCTCAACGTGCCGTTGTGCGCCGTGGCAATCTGCGCCGCGATATACAGCCCCAACCCCAACCCTTCTTTGCGATGGCCGGCTTCCGAACGGGAAAACGGTTCGAACAGCAGCGGCATCAATTGCGCCGAAATCGGCGTGCCCTGGTTGGTCAGCGAGATCACGATTTCATCGTTCTCGGCGTAGGCGTTCAAGACAATCGGCGCGTGAACCGAACCGTGAGTGGCCGCATTACCCAGAAGATTGGACAGTAACTGGCTGATGCGCAGCGCATCACAATACACGCCGCTCGGCATATTCAGCGTGTGCGTGAACGTCGCTCGCGGGTGTGACGCCTGCACTTCTTCAAGGGTCAACTGCAGCGTCTGTTGCAGGTCATCGACCAGTTTGCGCTGGATCGGAATCCCGCCACCCAATCGCCCACGGGCAAAGTCGAGGATGTTTTCGATCAGCACGCCCATGCGCAACGAGCTGTTGCGGATCGCCGAAATCAGATTCAGCGAACGTTTTTCCTCGGTCTTGGTTTCCAGCAGATCGGCACTCATGCGAATCGCGCTCAACGGCGTGCGCAGATCATGCCCAAGCACCGCGATGAACTGCTCACGCAATCGGCCAAGTTCATTGGCATCGGCCAGTTCAACCTTGGTGGCCGCCAGATGGCTTTGCGTGTCAAGGCTCATGGCGATCAACTGGGCGAACAGGGTTAGGGTTTTCGCGATGGCCGGTTCATCGAGATTGGCCGGTACTGAGTCGATGGCGCACAGCGTGCCGAAAAAATCGCCATTGGCTTTGACGATCGGAATGGAAATGTAGCTTTCCAGGCCATAGGTTATCGGCGTGTGGTGCGTGGAAAAGATCGGGTGGGTGCTGGCGTGACCGAAGATCACCGGTTGCTGGTGTTGGCGGATTTCGTGACAGATGGTTGATTCCAGCACCAACTCGCCACCGGGTTTCAGGCCGAAATCGATGGAGTCATCGACAGCGCAGGCCACCCAGTTGTGATCAGTGACACGAGCGACCGCCGCAAAGCGCATGCCGGTGAGGTGTTTGACCATGCTCAAAATCACCGGCACGGCGTCTATGCTGCTGATCGCGTCGATGTCGGCTGAGAATTGCGGGTCGGTCATGGCGGGCGCTTCGAGATGAGTTCTGGCAAAGACTATCGCTAATCGCGCGCCATGACTAATGGGCGCTGTGTTGTCAGGAACCGCTCGGGTGCCTCAATCCAGATCTTCAGCCGAATGCCGCTCAGGCACCTGACTCGCCTCATCGCCCCACGTGCGATTGACCCGCTGGCCGCGAATCACCGCCGGACGTTGGGCAATGTCCTCGGCCCAGCGTTGTAGGTGGGTATATTCCTGCGCCGCGAGAAACTCGGCCGCCGAATACACGTTGTTGCGCACAAGTTGGCCGTACCACGGCCACACCGCGATGTCGGCGATGGTGTAGCTGTCGCCGGCCAGGTACGGACTTTCCGCCAGCCGTCGATTCAGTACGTCGAGCTGACGCTTGGCTTCCATGGTGAAGCGGTTGATCGGGTATTCGAGCTTCTCCGGCGCATAGGCGTAGAAATGGCCGAAGCCGCCGCCGAGGTAGGGCGCTGCGCCCATTTGCCAGAACAGCCAGTTGAGGGTTTCGGTGCGTCCAGCCGGGTCTTTGGGCAGGAAGGCGCCGAATTTTTCCGCGAGGTAGAGCAGGATCGCGCCGGATTCGAACACGCGGATCGGCGGTTCAACGCTGCGATCGAGCAGGGCGGGGATTTTCGAGTTCGGGTTGATCTCGACGAAACCGCTGGAGAACTGGTCGCCCTCGTTGATGCGGATCAGCCAGGCGTCGTACTCGGCAGCGGTGTACCCCAATGCCAGCAGCTCTTCGAGCAGGATGGTGACCTTGACGCCGTTCGGCGTGGCCAGGGAATACAGCTGCAATGGATGCTTGCCGACGGGCAGGGTTTTGTCGTGAGTCGGCCCGGCAGTCGGCCGATTGATACTGGCGAACTGGCCGCCGGACGGTGCGTCGTTTTTCCAGACTTTGGGCGGAACGTAAGGCGACTTGCTCATGAAACAGACCTCGTCGTAGATGAATGCACGAGGAGGAATATACCCAATCAAAGGTGATGCATGTAAAACCGGACTGCCTGCCACACTAATGTTGACCGTGCTGACGCCTTCGCGAGCAGGCTCGCTCCCACAAGGTTCTCAACCGCACACAAAACCTCGGTTACATCCCAAATCCCTGTAGGAGCCGAGCTTGCTCGCGAAAGCGGTGTATCAGGCGATGGAGATGTTGTCTGTGCCGACGCCTTCGCGAGCAAGCTTTGCTCCTACAGATATTCTGTCGAACCCAAAGGCCCGTGTACGCCCCAAATCAAATGTGGGAGCGAGCCTGCTCGCGAAAGCGCTGTGTCAGGCAATGAAGATGTTGACTGTGCTGACGCCTTCGCGGGCAAGCCCGGTTCCCACAGGGATCTCGGCCGCACTCAAAATTCCGATCACACCCCAAATTAAATGTGGGAGCGAGCCTGCCCGCGAAAGCAGTGTGTCAGGCAATGAAGATGTTGACTGTGCTGACGCCTTGGCGGGCAAGCCCGGCTCCCACAGGAATCTCGGCCGCACACAAAATCCCGATCACACCCCAAATTAAATGTGGGAGCGAGCCTGCCCGCGAAAGCAGTGTGTCAGGCAATGAAGATGTTGTCTGTGCCGACGCCTTCGCGGGCAAGCCCGGCTCCCACAGGTTTCTCGGCCGCACACAAAATCCCGATCACACCCCAAATCGAATCTGGGAGCGAGCCTGCTCGCGAAAGCGCTGTGTCAGGCAATGAAGATGTTGTCTGTGCCGCCGCCTTCGCGGGCAAGCCCGGCTCCCACAGGTTTCTCGGCCGCACACAAAATTCCGATCACACCCCAAATCAAATGTGGGAGCGAGCTTGCTCGCGAAAGCGGTGTGTCAGGTGATCAAGATGTTGACTGTGCTGACGCCTTCGCGAGCAGGCTCGCTCCCACAGGGTTCTCGGGCGTACACAAAATCTCGGTCACATCCCAAATCAAATGTGGGAGCGAGCTTGCTCGCGAAAGCAGTGTGTCAGGCAATGAAGATTTTGACTGTGCTGACGCCTTCGCGAGCAGGTTCGCTCCCACAGGGTTCTCGGGCGTACACAAAATCTCGGTCACATCCCAAATCAAATGTGGGAGCGAGCCTGCTCGCGAAAGCGGTGTGTCAGGCAATGAAGGTTTTGACTGTGCTGACGCCTTCGCGAGCAAGCCCGCTCCCACAAGGTTCTTGGCCGTACACAAATCCCCGGTCACACCCCAAATCAAATGTGGGAGCGAGCCTGCTCGCGAAAGCGGTGTGTCAGGCGATCAAGATGTTGACTGTGCTGACGCCTTCGCGAGCAGGCTCGCTCCCACAGGTTTCTCGGACGTACACAAAATCTCGGTCACACCCCAAATCAAATGTGGGAGCGGGCTTGCTCGCGAAAGCGGTGTGTCAGACACAGCTTCAATTAATGGCGGATATCGCCGCAGAAAATATCGACATTCCTATCAGTCGCGGCCGTGCGCACCACCACGTAATACTCACCGGCCAGCAACGTCGACAACGGCACCGGCGCGCTTCTTGAGAAGGCCCAACCACGCACCGGTTGGCGTTCGGTGTTGACCTTGTCGTTCATCGCATAAGCCACGGGCCCAGGCTGTGCGCAGCTGCCTTTGTTGACGAAGGTGTACAGGCGCAAGGGCATGGAAGCCCCGTTGGGCGCGCCGCTGATGAAGAAGCTGAAGCCAGTTTCCTTACCCCAGTCGGCGAGCGTGACGTTGCCGATCTGCCCGCTGTTCTGGCGAGTGGCGGTGAGCGTCACATTTGCGCCGGGGCTAGATGAAGAGGCGCAACCGAACAGGCTGGCGACTACCAACAGTGCGGTGAGTGAATGACTGAATTTCATGGCTGGCCTCCGTTAATGAAGAACTGCAACCACTCAGTTAAGCAGATCGTCGGGCGTCTGAAACCGTCGCATCAACCCGACCACCGTTTACCCTCTTCACGCGCGGCTCTTCGGCCGTTGATCCGCCATCTCGTACCACGACGCCTTAGACGTCAGCTCGACGTGCTTCTGGTTATCTGAGGAGAAGTGCGTATCCAGCGTGCCCAGCGCCACCGACACCCACTCGGCAAATTCACCCTGTGCCCGCGACCAGAACATCGACGAGCCGCAGTGCGAGCAGAACTGGCGCACCACCGATTCTGAAGACTGGTAGGACTTGAGGTCTTCACCGCCCTGCAACAATTCCAGGTTGCTGCGCATCACGCTGCCGTAGCTGGCAAATGCTGCGCCGTGGCTTTTGCGGCATTGGCTGCAATGGCAGTGTGAAAGAGCTTTGGGCCGTGAGCGGATCTGGTATTTGACCGCGCCACACAGGCAACTGCCGCGGAAGGTTTGGGGTGAAGGTGTGAGCATTATTGTTTTGGTTCTCCATGAAGGATGTACAGCGATCACCGAGGCGCGACTGTGCCTGATTCCGCGCGTTTGGGCGAGTTCGACTTGTATCAAAAATCCATCGGCCAGCGCTGCTTCAGGTGCTCGGTCAAATATTCGATAAACGCTCTGACTTTGGCCGTCATCGCCGCGCGCTCCTGCACGCAGGCGAAAATCTCCATGGGTTCGACAACTGCATGAGTTGCGTCGTCGCGTTGTGCAAACAACGGCAGCAGCTGGCCGTTTTGCAGATACGGAGCCGCGACGAACTCCGCCAGTCGGGTGATGCCGGCGCCGTGGATTGCCATTTGCGTCAGCGCGTCGATGTCGTCGCAGATCGCGGTCGCGTTGATATCGGCGTCATAACGCTGACCATCGCGGATAAAACTCCAGCGCAGAAAACGCCCGTCCAAGGGATAACGAAATGCCAGGCAAGCATGGTTTTGCAGATCATCAGGCGATTGCGGCCAACCGGCGCGCTGCAAATAGGCCGGCGCGGCGCACATGATGAAGGGCAACGAAACGATCTTGCGTGCGACGATGCCGTCCTCCAGTTGCGGCTTGATCCGCAAGCTCAGATCGATGCCGTCCTGGATGTGATTGATCTTGCCGTCGGTGGTCGACAATTCGATCAGCAGGCGCGGATGTTGCGCGGCAAAACCGGCAATCAGCGGCGCCAGCACATGCCGGCCGAACGCCGAGGTCGAGGCGATGCTCAAGCGACCTTGCAGTTCGCTGTCTTCGCGATTGATCGAACTTTGCGCGGACTCCAGATCCGCGGCAATGCGCTTGACCTTTTCGTAGTACACCGCGCCGTTTTCGGTGAGTGCCATGCGCCGGGTAGTGCGTTGCAACAGACGCACACCGAGGTGTGTTTCCAGGCGATTGATGGTCTGGCTGACCGCTGCGGCACTGACGCCCAAAGCCTTGGCGGCGCCGACGATAGAGCCGGATTCGACCACTTTGATAAAACTGGCAATCGCCGCTAACAGATTCATCGATGGCCTGCCGGAAGGGATTGATTCGTAAGTTCTGCTTTATAAAGCACCTGCATTTGGCCGTCTAGTTGAGGGGCCAGGGCTTTGCTAACGTGCCCGCTCCCTGTCAATGGATGGAAAGCCCTATGAATCAAAGAAGCAATGCAGAAGCCGTTTATGTCAGCCGCCGCAAGCTTTCGGCGCGAGCGACGCCGTATGTGTTTGCGTTGTACATGGCGACCATCATGGCTTTTCTGATGTCGCTGGTGATTACCGCCGCCAATTCAGGCATTGATAACGACTACCTGAATAATGCGCTGCACGCCTACAAGCTGGCGATGCCGGTGGCGTTTCTGTGCATCCTCGTGGTGCGGCCGATCGTGATCAAACTGGTTTCGATGACGGTGCATCCGCATCGTTGAACTCGAATACTGTGCCGGTCGCGATGGCGTCTTGTAGGAGCTGCCGCAGGCTGCGATCTTTTGACCTTTTCAACGGCAGATCAAAAGATCGCAGCCTCGTTTCACTCGACAGCTCCTACAGGTTTATTTGGCCCACAACCTTTCTAACTGAATACATGCAAAACCCAATGTGGGAGCTAGCCTGCTGGCGATCGCGGTGTGTCAGTCAACAGATCAGTAATCTGATGCTCCCTCTTCGCGAGCAAGCCCGCTCCCACTTTGGAATGCATTGCAAATGTGGGAGCGGGCTTGCTCGCGAATGGCCTCACAGTCAGTTGAGTGATGAGTTCTGGACACCGACTTTCAGAAAAACTCATCAAGCAACTGATAAAAGGCAATCCGCCGCTGATCCGGCTGCACGCCGTAAACCTCGAAAAACACCGGCACCCACGCCTCGCCGAGGTTGTGCGTGATGCTATGCGCAGCTAAAGCCAAATCCTGATAACGATCCGCGACTCCCAATCGGCCGCAGTCGACAAAACCGCTGAACTGACCGTTGTCAGCGAGGAAGTTGGGCAGGCACGCATCGCCGTGAGTCACCACCTGATCTTCGTGATCCGGGCGATCCGCAAGCATCTGTTGGAAGACATCTTCAGCAGATCGACCAAGGCGTGAATCGTCGAAATCCTCTTCATCGATCAACCCGGCATTCACGTGCTCACGAGCCAGTTTTATTTTCGGGTCGAGGCTGTGATCGAACGGGCAGGTATCGATTGCAACCTCATGCAGTTCACGCAAAGCGTTGGCGACAAGTGTGACGATCTGCTGCGGCGCAAGGTGCGGGCTGCTGGCCAGATCGCGCCCGGGCACTGCGGTCATCAATAGCCAGTTTTTATCTGCTTCGATGGCGGTTTCAAGCACGTGCGGCGCGGCCAGGTTCTGGCTTGCCATCCAGCGCAGCCGCGCGACCTCGCCGGGCAGTTCGCCCCACTGCATGACGTCCTCGGACTTCACAAACAGCGGTGCTGAATTCGCAGACGCTATGCGCCAAACGTCGGCACGGGATTCGCCGATGGTTTGTTGTTCGACGGTGGCCTCGGCAAAGCGCCGCTGCCAGTTACGGAGTAAGTCCATTGCATTCATCCCTGAGATCAAAAACGCAGACGCGCATTGTGCCGCCCCGGCGGTTTTGATCGCAAACACGAAACTGTGTCCCGTTAATCAATCGAAACTTCGCCGTCCGCTCGACTGTCCAGACCCTTACACCGGCGAAAAGACGAGGATCGAGATGACAACGACAGTAGGCGATTTTTTGGTTGAGCGGCTCAGCCAATGGGGCGTCACGCGGATTTTTGGTTATCCGGGCGACGGCATCAACGGCGTGTTCGGCGCGCTCGATCGAGCTAAAGGCAAGATTGAATTTGTACAGGCGCGGCACGAGGAAATGGCCGCGTTCATGGCCTCGGCCCACGCGAAATTCACTGGCGAGCTGGGCGTGTGCATTGCCACGTCCGGCCCCGGGGCTTCGCATTTGATCACCGGGCTTTACGACGCGCGGATGGATCACATGCCGGTGCTGGCCATCGTTGGGCAGCAGGCGCGCACGGCGTTGGGCAGTCACTATCAGCAAGAGGTGGATCTGGTGTCGATGTTCAAGGACGTCGCCGGCGCGTTTGTGCAGCAGGCATCGGCGCCTTCGCAGGTGCGGCATTTGCTCGACCGGGCGGTGCGTACGGCGGTTGGCGAACGTCGGGTGACCGCGCTGATCCTGCCCAATGATTTGCAGGATCTCGAATATCAGGCGCCGTCCCGCGCGCACGGCACCGCGCATTCCGGCGTCGGTTACACCAAGCCGAAAGTGCTGCCCTATGACGAAGATTTGCAGCGTGCGGCAGACGTTTTGAACGCAGGCGAAAAAGTCGCGATTCTGGTCGGTGCCGGCGCATTGCAGGCGACGGATGAAGTGATTGCCATCGCCGAAAAACTTGGCGCCGGCGTGGCCAAGGCGCTGCTTGGCAAAGCGGTGCTTCCGGATGATTTGCCGTGGGTGACCGGCAGCATCGGCCTGCTTGGTACCGAGCCGAGTTACAAGCTGATGACCGAGTGCGACACCTTGCTGATGATCGGTTCGGGTTTTCCGTATTCGGAGTTTCTGCCCAAAGAGGGGCAGGCGCGTGGTGTGCAGATTGATCTGCAGCCCGACATGCTCAGCCTGCGTTACCCGATGGAGGTCAATCTGGTCGGCGACGCGGCGGAAACCCTCGCGGCGTTGCTGCCGTTGCTCGAACAGAAAAACTCGGGTAAGTGGCGCAAGAAAGTTGAAGGCTGGCGCGGTAGCTGGGAGAAAACTCTGGAAAAACGCGCGATGGCCAAGGCCAAGCCGATCAATCCGCAGCGAGTGGTCTATGAGCTGTCACCGCGAGTTCCGGATGAAGCGATCATCACCAGCGACTCCGGTTCGTGCGCCAATTGGTTCGCCCGTGACTTGAAAATTCGTCGCGGCATGATGTGTTCGTTGTCCGGTGGGCTGGCCTCGATGGGCGCTGCTGTGCCTTATGCAATCGCCGCTAAATTCGCCTATCCCGAACGCTCGGTGATTGCGCTGGTGGGCGATGGCGCGATGCAGATGAACAACATGGCCGAGCTGATCACCGTCGCCAAATACTGGCGGCAGTGGAAGAGCCCGAAATGGATCTGCGCGGTCTTCAACAACGAAGATCTCAACCAGGTGACGTGGGAACAGCGAGTGATGGAGGGCGATCCGAAGTTCGAGGCGTCGCAGAACATTCCCGATGTGCCGTATCACTTGTTCGCCATTTCCATCGGCCTGAAAGGGATTTTCGTTGACCGCGAAGAGGACGTAGCAGGCGCATGGGAACAGGCTTTGGCTTCCGATGTGCCGGTGCTGGTCGAGTTCAAAACCGACCCGAACGTGGCGCCGCTACCGCCGCACATCAAGCTTGAACAAGCGAAGAAATTCGCCACGACGTTGCTCAAGGGCGATGCGGACGAGGCGGGGATTCTGGTGCAAACCGCCAAGCAGGTTTTGAGCTCAGTTCTCCCTAGCAAAAAATAACGTCCCCCTGTAGGAGCTGCCGAAGGCTGCGATCTTTTGACGTTGTTTGTAAGATCAAAAGATCGCAGCCTGCGGCAACTCCTACATGGGAGTGGAGTTTCGGAGGTGCTGTTTGATTTTCATTGGGTGTGCCGGCTGGAGTCTCGGGCGTGAACATTGGCCGGCATTTGCGGAGGAGGGCACGCATTTGCAACGCTATGCGGCGCGGCTCAACTGCGTGGAAATCAACAGCTCGTTTTACCGCCCACATCGCCGCTCAACCTATGAACGTTGGGCGGATTCGGTGCCGGAGGGGTTTCGCTTTTCAGTAAAGGTGCCCAAACAGATTAGTCATGAACGCCGGCTCATGGACTGCGACGAAGAACTCGATGAGTTCCTGGCGCAGTGCAGCGGTTTGGCTGATCGATTGGGCTGTTTGTTGCTGCAATTGCCGCCGTCACTGGCATTTGATGCGGTCAGTGCCGAAGCGTTTTTCAATGCGTTGCGCCAGCGCTTCGACGGCGACGTGGTGCTGGAGCCGCGTCATGAGTCATGGGTGGCTGCCGAATCATTGTTGATCGCTTACCGGATCGCTCAGGCTGTGGTCGATCCGTCGCGCATCAGCAGTGATTCTTCCGCGGTTGGCTGGCACGGAACGCGTTATTGGCGGCTGCACGGTTCACCGCGCATTTACCACAGTGCTTACGATGACTCCTATTTGGAGAGCCTCGCCAACGTATTGCAGGCCGCCGATGCGCATGGCGCGACGACCTGGTGCATTTTCGACAACACCGCCAGCGGGGCCGCGCCAGGCAACGCGTTGGCACTGACGGCGCCGTCTAACGGCTAATCTCAGACCGCGAGATGCTCATACAAAATCGTCGCACCGACGATCATCAGCACCACACCGCCAACGATTTCAGCACGTTTGCCAACCATAGAGCCCAACACCCGGCCGAGCATCACGCCGATGGTCACCATGGTCATGGTCGCCAGACCGATCGCCGCCGCAGCCACCCAGATATTCACGTCGACAAACGCCAGGCCAACGCCCACGGCAAGGGCGTCGATGCTGGTGGCAAACGCGGTGACGGCGAGAATCAGGAAGGAATGCGAACCCGGTTTTTCTTCTTCCTCTTCTTCATGCTTCAGACCGTTGTAGATCATGTGCAGGCCGAGCACCACGAGCAGGGTGAAGGCGATCCAGTGATCCCATTCGGCAACCCATTGGCTCGCGGCTTGGCCGATCAGCCAGCCGATAATGGGGGTGATGGCTTCGATCACGCCGAAGATCAGACCGGTACGCAGGGCTTCCGTGAGGCGAGGTTTGTGCAGGCTGGAGCCTTTGCCGATGGCGGCTGCAAACGCATCCGTGGACATGGCCAGCGCGAGGAAAATGAGGGAAACAGGATTCACGGAGATACTTCCAGTCGGGCTATGAGTCAACGACACAACCACACGCCCGACTTTAGGCATGGATGTGTCGTCGGTCTCACCAACCAAAAGGTGTTCGCACCACGGCATGTTGCCGAGAATGTTGATACGAACGCTTCCGCAGTGCACGGAAACAGGCTACTCCCCAACGAGGTGCGGGATCATAGGCGGGGGAGTATGAAAATTTCGTTAAAAGGCCAGCTCAAGCGGGTATTTGCATTTGACAGCGAACTCTGTGGCGAGGGGATTTATCCCCGTTGGGTCGCGCAGCGGCCCCTCTTTAAAAGCTGGGAGCGCTGCGCACTCCAACGGGGATAAATCCCCTCGCCACAAGGTTATCTGTCAAGCAGCAAACCTTAGTTGCCATCCGCCACTTTGCGTTCAATCTCATCGACCTTGCGCTGCAGCGTCTCGGCATCCTGCTCTTTCACCCGGGTAGACGAAGGCGTAATCACCTCATCCACACCTTTGGTGTCGTCATCGTGGTCTTCAAGATCACGCTCGACCACGTTCACCGGTTTGCCGGATGTGTCGGTAGGTGGGGCATTCGGGGTTTTGTCGTCGTTGCTGTTCATGGTGGTGACCTCCAGTGGTGTAAACATTGGAGGCGGTGGTTTGGCAGGCGTTCAGAAACTTTGCGCTCATGCATTAGCCCAAGAGGGATCAATCGCTGTCTGGATGACCCAACCCATGCGCAACAAAACTCTACTTTCAACCGTGTTCGGCTTGTCTGCCCTGATCATCGGCCATGCTGCTTACGGCGCCAGTTTCGACTGCGACCGGGCCAAAGCTGCCGATGAAAAAGCGGTGTGCGCCAACCGCGCGCTCAACGACATGGACGTGAGCATGGCGCTGCTCTACAAACTGGATCGCCGGTTTCTGCCGATGGGTGGCCGTGGTGCCTTGATTGACGAGCAACAGGCGTGGCTGAAAACCCGTGGCAAATGCGCCGCTGATGTGAAATGCCTCACCGACGTTTATCAGCAGCGAATTCAAGCATTGCAGCAGATCATCGACACCCGCGTGGTCACCCAGGGCCCGTTCTGACACCGCAACACTCCTGTAGGAGCTGCCGCAGGCTGCGATCTTTTGACCTTAAAAAACACAATCAAAAGATCGCAGCCTGCGGCAGCTCCTACAAGGGGGCGGGTCAGTCTTTGAGAATGTCGCGATCCTTGGTTTCCGGCAGGAAGAACGTACCCAGTATCGCCGTCATCACCGCAATCACGATCGGGTACCACAAGCCGTAGTAGATATCCCCGGTGGCCGCGACCATCGCGAACGCCACCGTTGGCAGGAACCCGCCGAACCAGCCGTTACCGATGTGATACGGCAGCGACATCGAGGTGTAGCGAATGCGCGTCGGAAACAGCTCCACCAGCCACGCCGCAATCGGCCCATACACCATGGTCACGTAGATCACCAAAATGGCCAGCAACAGCAGCACCATCGGGTAATTGGTTTTTGCCGGGTCGGCTTTCTCTGGATAACCGGCTTCTTTCAGCGCAGTGCCCAGTGTCGCGGTGAAGGCATCATTGCGGGTTTTGAAGTCGGCGGCGGGCAGGGCGCTGCCGTCGAAACTCTCGACGACTTTGTCGCCAATACGCACTTGCGCCACGGTGCCGGGTTCGGCGGTGACGTTCTCATACGGAATCGCCCGTTTCGCCAACAGCGTCTTGGCCAGGTCACAGGAACTGGTGAATTTGGCCTTGCCCACCGGATCGAACTGGAACGAACACTGTTCGGGGTTGGCGATCACCTTGACCGGGTTTTTCTCCTGAGCGATGAACACATCAGGATTGCCGTACTGGGTCAGCGCATGAAAGATCGGAAAGTAGGTCAGCGCCGCCAGAATGCAGCCGACCATGATGATCGGCTTGCGCCCGATGCGGTCGGACAGGCTGCCGAAAATCACGAAGAATGGCGTACCGATCAACAGTGATCCGGCGATCAGCAAGTTGGCGGTTTGCGGGTCGATCTTCAGCGTTTGCAACAGGAAAAACAGCGCATAGAACTGCCCGGTGTACCAAACCACCGCTTGCCCGGCCGTGCCGCCGAGCAACGACATGATCACCACTTTGAGGTTGTCCCAACGGGCGAATGATTCAGTTAGCGGCGCTTTCGACGCTTTGCCTTCGTCCTTCATTTTCTGGAACACCGGCGACTCGCTCAGTTGCAGGCGGATGTACACCGAGACGATCAGCAGGAGGATCGACAGCAGAAACGGAATCCGCCAGCCCCACTCTTCAAACGCTTCAGTGCCCAGCGCGGTGCGGCAGGCGAGTATCACCAGCAGCGACAGAAACAGGCCGAGGGTCGCGGTTGTTTGAATCCACGAGGTAAAGAAGCCGCGTCTATTACGTGGCGCGTGTTCGGCCACGTAAGTCGCCGCGCCGCCGTATTCACCGCCCAGTGCCAGGCCTTGCAGCAGTCGAAGGGTAATCAGAATCACCGGTGCAGCGACGCCAATGGTCGCGTAACCGGGCAGCAAACCGACAATCGCAGTCGAGACGCCCATGATGACGATGGTGATCAGAAACGTATGTTTGCGCCCGATCATGTCGCCGAGCCGGCCGAACACAATCGCGCCGAACGGCCGCACCGCAAAGCCTGCCGCAAACGCCAGCAGGGCAAAGATGAACGCGGTGGTTTCGTTGACGCCGGCAAAGAAGTGCTTGGCGATGATTGCCGCCAGCGAACCGTAGAGGTAAAAGTCGTACCACTCGAAAACGGTGCCCAGCGAGGAGGCGAAGATGACTTTGCGCTCCTCCTTGGTGATGCCGCCGCTGCGCGGTGGACTGCCGGTGGATGTTGTGTAAGTCGTGGCCATGGGTGTTCTCCGTCGTGCTTATTGTTGTAGGCCGGAGTCCCCCAATACCGCTTATCTCACCCTGGCCTTGTGGCAGATGCCTGAAGCGCTGATGCGTAAAGCGTGCACAGTTTGCCGTCGGGCAGTTGTGCACGCTTTCCTGAAGCATAATCAGCTTCTGGCAGATATCCACTCGCCAGCATCGGCACTTACGCCTTGACCCAACGCTGTCGGCTCCACGCACTCAACCAGTCCACCATGAACACCAGCACCAGCATCGCCAGAATCACCGTGCTGGCCTGCGCTTCCTGAAACAGGCTGAGGCTCACGTAGAGCATCTGGCCGAGACCGCCAGCACCGACAAAACCCAGCACACTGGCCATGCGAATGTTGTTTTCCCAGCGATAGAGGATGTAGGCGAGCAGTTGCGGCGCCAGATTGGGCAGGGTGCCGTAGCAGAAGGCGAGAATCGGGTTGCCGCCCTGCAAACGGATCGCCTCGGCGGGTTGCGGCGGCGTGTTTTCCAGCGCTTCGGCGAACAACCGGCCGAGTACTCCCGTGGTGTGTAAGGCGAGGGCGAGGGCGCCGGCATTCGGGCCAAGGCCGGCAGCGAGCACCATCAGCGCCGCCCAGACCAGTTCCGGAATCGCCCGCAAGGCATTCAGCAGCAGGCGCGCAACACTTTGCAGCGGCCAGCCGAAACGTCCCGCCGCCGGCAGCGCCAGAACAATGCCAACAACTGCCGCCAATAGCGTGCCGACAGCGGACATGGCCAGGGTTTCCATGGAGCCGTGGAAGATCGCTTTCAGGTAACCCGCGCTCAAATCCGGGCTGAGAAAACGCTGCACGTAAGCGCCCATCTGCTTCAGGCTGGTGGCGCTGCCCAGTTCACCGAGATCCAGACCCAGGTAGGCGAAGGACGCAATCACTGCAACCCCGATAGCGGCGATCAGCAGCAGATTGATCAGGCGATTCATGCCAGCCTCCAGCGCAGCAAGCGGCTGAGTTGATCGGCGGCCAGCACCAGCAGCAGGAACGTCAGCAACATGCTGGCGACTTCACCGCCAGCGAACATGCGGATCGACAGATCGATTTGCTGACCCAGGCCACCCGCACCGACGAAACCCATCACCACAGAAGCTCGGATCGCGCATTCCCAGCGATACACGGTGTACGAGAGCAATTCCGCGCCGACATTGGGCAGCGTGCCGTAAGCGAATGCCGCCAGTCGGCCGCTGCCAGCCTGCAACAACGCATGCGCCGGGCGTTGGTCGGTGGATTCGAAAATCTCCGCGTAGACCTTGCCGAGCATGCCGCTGTAGGTAATGGCAATCGCCAGCACGCCCGCTGCCGGGCCGAGGCCGACCGCACGCACGAACAGCAGTGCCCAGACAATTTCCGGCACGCTGCGCAGGAAAATCAGCAGCCCGCGAACCGGCCAGCGCAGCAAACGTCCCAAACGACTCGGCACGCCACCGCGAGAGGCGGCGGACAGTGACAGGGCGCGACTGGCAATCAAACCGGCAGGTACCGCCAGCAGCAACGCCAAAGCCATGCCGGCAGTGGCAATGGCCAGGGTTTGCAGAGTGGCTTTAAGCAGGATTTGCAGAAAGGCTTCGTCGTGCGCTGGCGGCCAGAATTGCGCGACAAACTGGCCCATTTCATTTTGGCTGTCGGGCAAAAGCACACTCAGATCCAGTTCGCTGAGTTGAATCCCCGGCCACAACAAAGCAATGGTCAGCAACGTCAGTAGCAGCCGTGGCCATGCAGCGGGATCGCGTGAATCGGCTTTCAGCATCGTGGAATCTGCACAGTCAAAGGCACGGCCACAGCGGTCGGCGATTGCAGCTTTTCGTTGGCGTACAGCGCGTCGAGCATGTCCGGGCTGACTTGATCGGACGGGCTGTCGAACAGAATCTGCCCTTCGCGCAAACCGATGATCCGTGGGAAGTGCGACAACGCCAGATCGACCGCATGCAGGCTCGCGATCAGTGTGACGTTGTGCTCACGGGCATGGCGCGAAAGGATCGACAAGGTATGCCCGGCCATCACCGGATCCATCGCCGACACCGGTTCATCGGCCAGCAAAATCTCCGGCGCTTGATACAGCACACGAGCAATGCCGACGCGCTGTAACTGGCCGCCAGACAATTGCTGGCAGTGGGCAAACAGTTTGTCGCCCAGATCCAGTCGCGCCAATGCCGCACGCGCACCGGCCACATCCAGTGGATGCAGCAGGTTCAAGAGACTTTTGCCCAGACTCCACTGGCCGAGTTTGCCGGCCAGTACCGCCGTGACCACGCGCTGACGCGGCGGCAGCGGCGGTGCCTGATGCACCAGGCCGATACGTGCACGCAGGCGTTGACGCAGGCGGGCAGACAAGTGCCAGGCGCGCTCGCCAAGTACTTCGATTTCACCGCTGCTGGGCCGCAACGCGGTGGCCAGCAGATTAAGCAGACTCGACTTGCCAGCCCCTGACGGGCCGATGATCGCAACCTGTTCGCCAACGCCAATCTGCAAATCGATACCGCGCAGGGCATCGACGCCATTGGCGTGGCGCAGGCTGCCCTGTTTGAGGCTTAAGGTCATTTCAGCAGTTCGGCGGCGCGGGCGGCTTCCTCGATGCCCTTGTAGTTCTCGGGCTTGGTGTCGATGAAGCGGCTGGCGGCTTGCAGATCCAGAATTTTCTTCTGCTCAGGGTTGGCCGGGTCGAGATCAAGGAAGGCTTTTTTGATCTTCGCCGCGAGTGCTGGATCAAGGGTGCCGCGCACGGTCCAGTTGTAATCAAAGTAGGTCGGGGTGGTGGCGAAGACTTTCACCTTGTTGGTGTCGACCTTGCCGGCGTCTACCAGTTTTTGCCAGACGCTGGCGTTCAGCACACCGGCGTCAACCTTGCCGGCCTGCACCCAGGCCACGGTGGCGTCGTGAGCGCCGGAGTAGGCAACGCGGCTGAAATACGCTTCCGGCTTGATGCCGTCGTTTTTCAGCATGAAGTAACGCGGCATCAGGCTGCCGGAGGTCGATGACACCGAACCGAAGGCGAAGGTCTTGCCTTTCAGGTCAGCGAGGCTGTGCACGTTAGGGTCAGCGGTGATGAATTTACTGGTGAACTGCGCATCCTGTTCACGCTGCACCAACGGGATCACCGGCGTGGTGGCGTCGGTCTTCAAACGTGCCTGAACGAAGGTGAAACCGCCCAGCCAGGCCATATCGAGGCGATCGGTAGCGAGTGCTTCAACCACGGCCGGGTAATCGGCCACCGGCACAAACTGTACTTTCATGCCAATTTGCTGCTCCAGATAAGCCCCCAGCGGTTCGAACTTGCGCAGCAGTTCGGTCGGCGCTTCATCGGGAATCGCGCTGACGCGCAAAACGTCTGCGGCTTGAGCCATCAACGTAGAAAGGGACAGGGCCAGGCCGGCGGTCAATGCCAGAGTTCGTTTGAGCATGGAAATCTCCGTTTCATGAGCGGCAAAAAGATGTGAAGAGCTGAAAGAGGGCGCTACGTGAGGGTAGACGAATCGGCGAGGTTATACGTACTCACGCGTGCAAAGGCCAGTGCTATCGGGGGTGACGCGTTCAGAAACGTTCGTCGAGGATCGCAGGCAAGGTCAGTTCGCTGACGTAGCTGGCCGGAGACAAACTAAGGATCATGCGCACCACCTCGACGACATCGTGTACGGGAATCAAATGTCCCTCACCACGCTGCGCCGCGAAGCAGATTGGTGTGCTCAGGGGGGGCTCGGTATTCAGATAGCCGAGATTGAGGCAAGTCACCGCCAGACCTTTGCTCGCACCCACCATCAAAATATTCATCGATCGTTTCCCTGATCCAGTTGCTGATTCCGTACAGCATGCAAACAGACGACCTCGGAAATGGCAAACGGTTGGGTGTGTCGGAATATTTATGGACAATGAACGCTACCTCCTGTGGCGAGGGGATTTATCCCCGATGGAGTGCGCAGCGCTCCCAGCTTTTAAAAGAGGGGCCGCTGCGCGCCCCATCGGGATAAATTCCCTCACCACAGGTTTGTTTATTACTCACCCCCGAGAAACTGTTACCGCACTATTCCGGGCTGTGACAAAGGCAAGGTCTCTGCCTATCCTCCATGACATTCCCAACGTGGCAGCGACGGTTTCCTGCTTCGCTCCCCTCAGCAAAAGTCTTGTTCATGGATCTACTGTTACCCAGATCGCTCAATGCCCCAATGTTGATATCCACGCAGTGGGTGGCGGAATGAAGCTTTCCAGACCGCTGCCAATCGACCTGCGCGGGCTGATACTGCTGTTTGTCCTGCTATCGGTCGTGGCGACGCTGTGCAACAGCCTCTATGTCGCCTATCGCGTACAGCGCGACGCGTTGATTCACGCGACGCTGGAAGCCAATGGCGCCTACGCGGCGAAAGTAGCTTCGAGCATCGGCGAGTTTCTCGGCGCCGCGCACAATCATTTGAGTTACAGCGCGACGGTGCTGGGCGATCACTGGGATGAGCCTGGGGCATTGCGCAGAGAAGCCATGCGCTTGCAGGCGCAGGACACCGATTTCAACTCGGTGACGATTCTCGATGCGAACGGGCAAGTGCTTCAGGCATATCCGGACAGCTTGCAGATCGTCGGTGCCACGCTGCAATCGCAGGGTATCCAGCAAGCCCTCAAAGAGCGACGACCTTTGGTCAGCGAGGTGTACGTTTCCTCGGCAGGCAATCTGGTGGTGTTTGTTTCGCAGCCGGTCTTCAGTGCGTCAGGTACGTTTCTTGGTGTGGTTGGCGGCTCTGTCTACTTGCTCGAACAGAGTGCGTTTCACACCGTTATCAGTCGTCACTTTCATCACGGTGGCACGTTCGCCTTCGTCGCCGACAGTAATCGGCGCCTGCTGTATCACCCCGACTCGAAGCGGATCGGCGAAGTGTTGGGCTGGAGTCTGACGGTCGATGCCGCGCTGCGTGGTGAGAGTGGAACCTTGCAAGGCGATAACTATAAAGGTGTGCCCATGCTCGCCGGCTATGCCCGGGTGCCGGACGCTAATTGGGCGGTGGTGGTTCAGCAACCTCGGGAGCGCAGCCTTGCGCCGTTGGGGCAACTGATGCGCGATATGGTCGTGGGGATGATTCCTGCGGGGCTGATCGGGCTGGCGCTGATCCTCGCCGGGACAGCGTTGATTGCTCGACCGCTACGGCAGTTGTCTGCGGCCGCCGACCAGTTGGCCGCGCCTGACACCACGGAGCGCTTGAACCGGGTGCATGCCTGGTACCGCGACGCCGCTGCAATCCGTCAGGCGATGCTGGCCGGGGTGCAATTGCTCCATCAGAAACTCGGTCAGCTCAGTCATGAAGCGCAAAGTGATCCCCTCACAGGCCTGGCCAATCGTCGCGCCATGGACGCTGCGCTGAACCTGCTGGATCAGTCCGGGCAGGGGTATTCCGTGCTGGCGCTGGATATCGATCATTTCAAACGCGTCAACGACACCTTTGGACATGACGCCGGCGACGTGGCCCTGCGAAGCGTTGCCGACATCCTCAAACAGAACTCGCGCTCGGGTGACTGGGCGTGCCGCTCCGGTGGTGAGGAGTTCGCACTGATTCTTCCGGATACCCCGCTGGAGACCGCGCGGATGATTGCCGAAAGAATCCGCGCGCACCTCGAAGAAACCGAGGTGCCGCAGGTGGGCAAGTTGACGATGTCCATCGGTGTGGCGTGCCGCGATGCAGACACTGCGACATCCCCAAGCGTGTTGAAACTCGCAGATGAACGCCTTTACGCCGCCAAGCAGAGCGGACGCAACAAAGTTGTATGAAAGGCCGAAAATCGCTTACGGCAGTTTGGCAATCACCTTGATCTCGAAATCAAAGCCATACAGCCACGTCACACCCACTGCGGTGACCGTCGGATGCGGCGCATCGCCCCAGAATTCGGTGAGCACAACATTCCAGATCGTCTCGAATTTGCTGTGCGGATCGACGATGAAGATCGTCACGTCGACCACGTCCTCGAACGTGCTACCGGCCTCAGTAAGAATGGCGTTGAGGTTGTTGAACGCCTGCCGAACCTGGTTCTGCAAATCCGGCTCCGGCGTACCGTCGTCGGTGCTGCCGACTTGCCCCGAGACAAATAGAAAACCGTTGGAGCGAATCGCTGGCGAGTAGCGATTGCGCTCATAAAGGGTACGGCGTGCGGCCGGAAAAACGACATCGCGCTGAGTCATGGGGGGGCTCCATCGGTGAGTTCATGAAGCCACTGTAGGTATTTGCAGGCGGGCGATAAACGCGCAAGCTTGGCGTTCACTGTTTGTGAATCCCAAACAATCGAGGCGCGAACCTTGGATCGATTTGACGCAATGCAGGCGTTCGCCCGGGTGGTCGAGGCGGGGAGCTTCACCAAAGCCGCCGAAACCTTGCACATGAGCAAGACCACCGTGACGCAACTGGTGCAGCAACTCGAAGCCCGGCTGCGGGTGAAGTTGCTCAATCGCACCACACGCAAGGTCAATATCACCGCCGATGGCGCGGCGTATTACGAGCGAGTCGTCAGGCTGTTGGCGGATATGGATGACGCTGAGAGTAATCTGCCTGGCGCAGCGGTGGTGCCCTCAGGCCGCTTGCGCGTCGACGTCCCGAGCCCATTCGCCCGGCACATTCTGATGCCTGCGCTGCCCGACTTTCATCGGCAATATCCTGACATTCAAATCCACATGGGCGTCAGCGACAGGATCGTCGACATCATTGATGAAAACGTGGATTGCGTGGTGCGTGGCGGCGAGTTGCTCGATCAGTCGTTGATGGCGCGCAAGGTTGCCGATCTGCAGTTGGGCGTGTTTGCGGCACCGGCCTATCTTGCCCGCGAGGGTGTCCCCGAACACCCGCGCGATCTGGAGGATTCCCATCATCGCGTAGTTGGTTTTCTGTGGGCGCGTACCGGCAAACCGGTGCCGTATGCCTTGCACAACGCCAGTGAAAAGCTACAAATCAAGGGTCGGCATGTGCTGGCGGTCGATGACGGCAATGCCTATCTGGCTGCCGGTCTCGCCGGAATGGGCGTGTTGTGGTTGCCGACTTACATGTCCGATGCCCACGTCGCTAAAGGTGAGCTCGTACGCCTGTTCGAAGACTGGCAGCTCGAACCCATGCCCCTCTATATCGCTTATCCGCCGAACCGGCATATCAGTCTCAAGTTGCGCGTGTTCATCGACTGGGTGGTGAATTTAATGGCCTGAAACACTTGGTGCGGTATTTGCAGGTGAGGCTGTCAATGTCGTCAAAAAACCAACGCAACCGGCGAATCGACAGTGTGCAGTGATGAGATGCACGGCTTTCGAATCATGGAGCAACACCCAAATGAACATGTATATCGATATCGTCGGCGCCTGCAATTTGAGCTGCCCTTCATGCCCGATGGGCAACTCGGAAAATCTCAATTTCAAAAAAGCCATGCAGCTCGACATGTTCAAACAAATTGTCGAGAAGGCCAAGGGCGAGGGTGTTCGCACGATTTTTCTCTACAACTGGACTGAGCCTTTGGTTCATCCAAAAATTGGCGAGTTTATTGAGGTCATCAACGCTGCCGGCATGGAAAGTGGCATCAGTACCAATTTGAATCTTGCCAAGAACATGGAGAAAGCCTTGGCGGCCGAGCCAGGTTACTTCCGTATATCGCTGTCAGGCTTCTACCAGGACACCTACAAAAAGGGTCATGTAGGCGGCGATATCGAAGTGGTGAAACAGAACATGATTGCTCTGTCTGAGATTAAGCAGCGACTGGGTTTAAACACTCGTATCGACGTTTACTATCATCGCTATCTGGATAACATCGAAGAAGAATCACTGATGCGCGAGTTCAGTGAAGCCCTGGGTTTTGATTTCTCGACGGGTTATTCGGTGATGATGCCGCTGGAGAAGACGCTGGCTATCGTCGAGCGCGATCCTTCCGTCACGGCAACCGATTATGAAACCCTGGAACGCCTTGCGTTGCCGCCGTACGACGATCTGATCAACGTTGTCCAGCACTATCCCAAGCAAGCTTGCACGCTCAAAGATGATTGGCTGGTGATCGATTGCAATGGCAATACCGTGCTGTGCTGCACGATTTTCAATCAGACCGAATATCAGGTCGGCAAGTACCTCGACATGCCCCTTGCTGAGCTCATGGGGCGCAAGTCGACGCAGAAAAATTGCGTCGATATGTGCAATCGCTGTGCGAAAAAAGGCCTGCACGTCTACTCGATGTACCCCAATCAGGGTGTGCTGGAGCGGCACGCAGTCAATCGCATCATTGATTTCGAAAGTCGCAACAGCCAAGGGCTTGCCGTGGATAGCCGGCAACTGGGGCGCTCCGGCGAAGTCAGCGCCGAAAACTTTGATGAAGCTCAGTATCTTCAATTGAACGAAGATGTCCGGGTCGCGGTTTCCAATGGTGGCTTTGCCAGCGGCTATCAGCACTACGTGCTGTGTGGTCGGCTTGAGGGACGTTTAGGCGCTGGCGTTTTTTCCGTCATTTGAGTCAATGCTCAGATTGGCGGATAACCACGCGATAAAGCTTTTCGCCATGGGATCATTTTCACTGTCGCGGTGGGTCAGCAACGCCCAGTTCGGCCCACGAATGCTGTCTTCCACCAGCGGTTGCAACACGCCGTCAGCCCGCGCCTGACGGCTGAGCAACTGGCTCACCAGTGCGATGCCAAGCCCCGAACATGCGGCGTCCAGCAGCAATCCCGGATCGGAGAAATTCAGGCCCTGATCCTGCTGGCCGACATCGATTCCGGCCTCGACCGCCCAATGGCTCCAATCCATTTCCCGCTCGCCATGCAACGTCGTGCGCCGTGCCGCCGGCAGAGCCAAAACACTCGGGTGACATGCCGGATAGAGGCTATCGGCGTGCAGCACTTTGAAGCTGCATTCAGCCTGTGAACTGATGTCGTCGCGCACCGCCAGATCGATGGTTTGCGTGGCCATGTCCGGCACTTCGTCGGTGCTGTAGATCCACAGATCAACCTCAGGGTGCAGCGCGCGGAAATCCGCCAGTCGGGGCAACAACCAGTGCCGGGCAAACGCCGGCGTGGTGTTGAGCACCAATTGATTGGGCTTTTGATACTGGCCCAAACGGCGAATCCCCACCGCCAATTGCTGCAGCATGGCCTGGGTGGTGCTGAGCAAATCGTGGCCGGCATCGGTCAGCGCCACGCTGCGTCCGCTGCGAAAAAACAGCGGCTGCTCCAGATACGCCTCAAGGCTGCGGATCTGCTGGCTGATCGCCGACTGCGTCAGGCTCAGCTCTTCAGCGGCCTTGTGAAAACTGCCCAGTCGAGCGGCCGCTTCGAAGCCGCGCAGGGAGCTGAGCGGCGGCCAGTGTTTAAGCATATTGATAAGCTCCGCTAATCAGTTGTCTGCTAAATCCATCGTTTGTTTGCCGATTTTACGGCCCGTAGCATAAGCGCATTGAACACAGCGGCTTAACTAACGAGGCTTATCATGCAGCACAACGACAATAAAAACAGCGCCTGGATGATGCCGGCAGAGTGGGTGACTCATGCCGCGACGTGGATGGTCTGGCCGCACAACCAGACGTTGTGGGAATCCAGTTGGCGCGTGACGCTGGCGCAGGTGCAGGAAGATTTCGCTCGCGTCGCCAATGCCATCGCCCGGTTTGAGCCGGTGAAACTGGTGGTCGATCCATCGGCCATTGCCAGCGCCAAAGCCTTGTGCGGGCCGAACATCGAGTTGATCCCGTTGGCGGTGAATGACAGTTGGTGCCGCGACTCTGGCCCGACGTTTGTCTGCCACCCGCAGCAAGGCCTGGCTGGCGTGAGCTGGCGCTTCAACGCCTGGGGCGGCAAGTCGGCGCACGATCTGGACGAAAGCCTGGCGCGCCGCGCGCTCAATCACCTCGGTCTGGAATGCTTCGGTACGCCGCTGAGCAACGAGGGCGGGGCGATTCATGTCGATGGCGAAGGCACGCTGATCACCACCGAATCGGTGCTGCTCAACCCCAATCGCAACCCGGGCATGAGCAAAGCCGAGATGGAAGAGATCTTCAGCCGCCTGCTCGGCGTGAAGAAAACCATCTGGCTGCCGGGCGATCCGGATTATGTCACCGGCGACATGACCGATGGCCACGTTGACGGCGTCTGCGCTTTTGCCCGTCCCGGTGTGTTGCTGGTCGATGCGACGCACGATCAATCGTCGGTGTACGCCGAAGTGGCGCGGGAAAACCGTCGAGCGCTGGAGCTGGCCACCGATGCGCAAGGACGCAAATTCGCGCTGATCGAACTGTTCGAAGCCACCGACGCGGTCGACACCGAAGCGGAAGTGTTCTGCGCCTCTTACACCAATTTCTACATCGCCAACGGCGCGATCATCATGCCGGCCTATGGCATCGACGCGGACAACGTCGCAGCGAAAGTGCTGGAAAAAGCCTTCCCCGGTCGTGAAGTGGTGCCGGTGCAGATCAACCATTTGGCGCACGGCGGCGGCGGTGTGCATTGCATCACCCAGCAGCAGCCTGCCTGGCCGATGAAGGGTTGAAATCATGACAACGCTGACCATTGCTACCACACAGATGCCGTGCACCTGGGATTTACCCGGCAACCTTGATCGTGCCGAGCAACTCGTCCGTGATGCGGCGAAGCAGGGCGCGCAAGTGATCCTTTTGCAGGAACTGTTCGCCACGCCGTACTTCTGCATCGAACAAAGCCATAAACACATGGCGTTGGCCGAGGAGTATCGCGACAGCCGCGTGCTCGCGCGTTTCGCCACACTGGCCCGCGAGTTGGGCGTGGTGTTGCCGCTGAGCTGGTTCGAGAAGGCCGGCAACGCGTACTTCAATTCGCTGAGCGTGGCCGATGCCGACGGGCGTTTGTTGGGCGTGTATCGCAAGACGCACATTCCCAACGCCATCGGCTATCAGGAGAAGGAATATTTCAGCCCCGGTGACACCGGTTTCAAAGTCTGTGACACCGCGTTCGGCCGTCTCGGTGTCGGCATCTGCTGGGATCAGTGGTTCCCGGAAACCGCGCGTTGCCTGGCCTTGATGGGCGCTGAAGTGCTGCTGTATCCGACCGCCATCGGCTCCGAGCCGGGCTGCGCGGCGCTGGATTCCCGCGACCATTGGCAGATGACCATGCGTGGTCACGCCGCTGCCAATCTGCTGCCGGTGGTGGCGTCGAACCGCGTCGGGCGCGAAATCGCGACCACCGATTCGAGCCTGCAAATGAGCTTCTACGGTTCCTCGTTCATCAGCGATCACAAGGGCCAGTTACTCGCCACAGCCGACCGTGACAGCACCGGGTTTTTACTGCAAAGCGTCGATCTGGCGGCCATGCGTGAAGAACGTTTGAGCTGGGGCATCTACCGCGATCGTCGTCCGGAAATGTATGGGCCGCTGCTGAGTCAGGACGGTCGCCACCTTCATGCACGCTGGAACACTCAAGGGGTTTGACATGGTTACCCACCACAAACGATTGCTCGGCGCGATGGGCCTGGCCCTGATCTGTGTAATGCCGTCGCTGCACGCCGAAGACAAAACCTTGCGGCTGTACAACTGGGCCGATTATTTTGCCGAAGACACGCTGAGCCGCTTTACCGCCGAGACCGGGATCAAGGTGATTTACGACGTCATGGACGGCAGCGAAACCCTCGAAGCGAAGATGCTCTCCGGCGGCAGCGGGTACGACCTGATCTTCCCCGGCGACACCGTGGCCGAGCGCCTGATGCGCGCCGGCAGCCTGATGCCGCTGGATCAATCGAAACTGACGGAACTGGCCGACATTGAGCCCGGTTTGCAGAAACTGCGCAGCCATTACGAGCACTCCAGCAAAGCCACGGTGCCGTATACCTGGGGCACCATCGGCCTGACCTACAACGAGGAAGAGATCAAAAAGCGCATGGCTGATGCGCCGGTCAACAGCCTCGACATGTTGTTCAAACCGGAGCTGGCGGCGAAGTTTGCCGACTGCGGAATTTCGATGATCGATTCGCCGGACGAAGCGCTGGCGGTGGTGCTCAATTACCTCGGTCGCGATCCGCGCAGCGGCAAAGCCGAGGATCTGGCAGCAGCCAGTGAATTGTTGATGAAGCTGCGTCCGTACATCCGCAAATTCCAGTCGCAACCAGTGACCGATCTGGTCAACGGCAACCTGTGCCTGTCGCTGGGTTACAGCGGCGACATGACTCAAGCCCAGCGCACCTCGGACAGCGCCGGCAAGCACACGAAGTTTCAGTACCGTGTGCCGCGCGAGGGCACCACGGTGTGGATGGACACTATGGCCATTCCGGTCGACGCCAGACACCCGGAATACGCTTACGCGTTCATCAACTTTGTCATGCGCCCGGCGAACATGGCGGCGATCAGCAATTTCACTGGTTACCCGACGTCCAACGCCAAGGCGCGGGCGAGTGTCGATGCAAGTATGCGCGACAACCCGGACATCTACCTCGACGAAGCGACCTATGCGCGTTTGATCCCGGGCAAAGACATCCCTCAGGCCGACATGCGCGCACGCATGCGTACCTGGACTAAATTCAAAACTGCCACTGGCCAATGATCCACGGCCGGCGTGTTCGCCGGCCCTGTTTTTACAGGAAGAAACAGCATGTCGACTCGTCGTGAGTTCATCAAACAAGTAACGGTTGCCGCCGGTGTGGGCGCTGCGTTCATGGGCCTCGGTCTGTCGCCGGGCAAGGTGCTTGCGGCCGCTCAGGGGCGCTGGTTCATGCCCGACGAAGGCGACAAGCACGAACGTGCCTACATCGCTTTCGGCGCGCAGGACGCGATCTGGGAAGACTTCACCGAAGACGTCCAGGAAGCCCTCGGTCGCATCGCCCGTGCCATCGCCAAATATGAGCCAGTCACGGTGTTCTGCCGCCAGAACGAGCGCAGCATTGCCGAAGAATTTTGTGGCACCCGCAACATCACCTACGTCACCACGGCGCTGGACGACATCTGGATGCGCGACATCGGCGCCAACTTTGTCATCGATGACAAAGGCGGATTGGGCGCGGTGGATTTCAACTTCAACGGTTGGGGCGATAAACAGCAGCACAGCAAAGACGCGAAAATCGCCGCGCTCGTGTCCAACGGCGCACAAGCGACCTATATCCGCAGTGAGTTGACGGGCGAGGGCGGTGCTATCGAAGTCGATGGCCACGGCACCGGAATCATGACCGAGAGCAGCTGGATCAACCGCAATCGCAATCCGGACTGGAGCAAGGTCGACGTCGAAGCGGAACTGAAAGAGCGTTTGGGGCTGCGCAAAATCATCTGGCTGCCGGGGATCAAGGGCAAGGACATCACCGATGCTCACGTCGATTTCTACGCGCGCTTCATCAGGCCAGGCGTGGTGATCGCCAACCTCGACACCGACCCTGAATCCTACGATCACAAGGTCACGCTGGCGCACCTGGAAATTCTCAAGAACGCCACTGATGCTGACGGCCGCAAATTGCAGATCCACACGATTTCGCCGCCACTCAATCCGCGCAAAAGCAAGTTCAGCAAAAACAACCCGGACTTTGCTGCCGGCTACATCAACTACTTCGTGATCAACGGCGCGATCATCGCCCCGGAATTCGGCGACAAAGCGGCGGACAAGAAGGCCTTCGATCTGCTGTCCGCGCTGTACCCGGATCGCGACATCGTGCAGCTGAACATCGATGCCATCGCGGCCGGTGGCGGCGGGATTCACTGCGTAACCAGCCATCAACCACAGGCGTGATTGACTCTTTCGCGGATCAAGCCAACTATCGGCGCATAACAACATGACCGATGGAACAAAACTTGATCGAACGACGCCAATTCAGCGGAGGCATGAAGGGGAAAAACCTCCGCTATCTGAATGAGCAAAGCGCTGATAGCCCGCGCCTGACCCGTACCGGTTTTCTGCTGCTGGAACACTTTTCGCTGCCGGCGTTTACTCAGGCGCTGGACACGGTTGTGACCACCAATCTGCTGCGCCCGGGGTTGTTTGCCTCGCGCACGTTCGGCTTGGGCGACGGTGAAGTGGTCAGTGATCTGGGGCTGGTGATTCGGCCCGATACACGCCTTGATTTGGCAGCGCTTGAAGAGCTGGATCTGCTGGTGGTGTGCGGCGGTTATCGCACTGAGCTGCGTGCGAGTGATGAGTTTATCCATCTGCTCAAAGCGGCGGCGGAGCGGGGCATCAGTCTCGCCGGTTTGTGGAATGGTTCGTGGTTTCTCGGCCGCGCGGGTTTGCTCGATGGCTATCGTTGCGCGATCCACCCGGAGCATCGCCCGGCACTGACCGAAATCGCCAAAGCCACCCACGTCAGCAGCGAACCGTATGTGATCGATCGCGATCGGCTCACGGCGTCGAGTCCATCAGGTGCTTTCCACATGGCGCTGGACTGGATCAAAAGCCTGTACGGCAAGGCGCTGGTTGAAGGCATCGAAGACATTCTGGCGTTTGAGGAATCGCGTTACCGGCGGATCAAGCCTGACGAGAACATCTGCGTCAGTGCGCCGCTGCGTGAAGTGGTGAAGCTGATGGACGCCAATCTGGAAGAGCCGCTGGAGCTGGAACAACTGGCGGTGTACGCCGGGCGCTCGCGTCGGCAACTGGAGCGATTGTTCAAGGAACAACTGGGCACCACGCCGCAGCGCTATTACCTGGAACTGCGGATTACCGAAGCGCGGCGTTTGCTGCAACACACCGAGTTGTCGCAGGTTGAAGTGTTGGTGGCCTGCGGTTTTGTCTCGCCGAGCCATTTCAGCAAGTGCTACAGCGCGTTCTTTGGTTACCGGCCTTCAAAGGAAAAGCGTCTGGTGAAATAGGCGCGTTTTGGAAGTCTCTGTTTTAAAACAAAAAATATTTCACTTCGTGCTTCCCAAACCTCACAAACCTTGGTAAATTGCGCCCCGTTCTCACAGCGAACCTAACGAAGTAGCTGGACAGAGCAGTAGGGGCGTCGCCAAGCGGTAAGGCAGCAGGTTTTGATCCTGCCATGCGTTGGTTCGAATCCAGCCGCCCCTGCCATATTCGAAAAAAACGCCAACTTCGCAAGAAGTTGGCGTTTTTTTATGCCTGCGATTTGGCCAGGCTTGGTGATACAGGCGTGCGCGGCGCCGAAGCACCGCGCACGCCGTCCACTCAGTGCGGTGCGCGCGGAATGGTTTTCATCAGGTCTTCAGGGCTGATATGGCCGACCACGCTGCCCGGTTGCGGCAGGTTGAGGATGTGGCCCTTCATCTTGCCGATGATGTGCATCTCGCACGGCTTGCAATCGAACTTCAGCGTCAGCACTTCATCGCCGTGGATCAACTGCATCGGCGCGACTTTGGTGCGCACGCCGGTCACGCCTTTCGCCTGTTTCGGGCACAGGTTGAAGGAGAAGCGCAGGCAGTGCTTGGTGATCATCACCGGCACTTCGCCCGGCTCTTCGTGAGCTTCATACGCCGCGTCGATCAGCTTCACGCCGTGACGGTGGTAGAAGTCGCGCGCCTTCTGGTTGTAGACGTTGGCGAGGAAGGTCAGGTGCGAATCCGGGTACACCGGCGGCGGGCTGGTTTCGGCTTTACGGCCGCCACGCGGGTGAGCGGCGACACGCGCGGCAGTCAGGTTCTCGATCACTTCACGGCGCAGGGCTTTAAGCTGCGAGTTGGGGATGAAGAAGGCCTGTGGCGCATCCAGCTTGATGTCGGTGGCGTGGTACTGCGTGGTGCCGAGCTGGCCGAGCAGATCGCGCAACTGTTCCAGCGCTTGCTCAGGCTTGTTGGCAACGCCGAACGGGCCGTTGAGGGTGACGCTGGCGCTGATGCCTTCTTCACTGGTGGCGGTGACTTCCAGCTGTTCTTCACGCAGACGTGCGACCCAGCTCAGGGCGACGCGACGTTCGGACGAGGTCTTTTGCAGCGCCTGTTGCCAGTTGTGGTCGAGGTTGCGATTGAGCGGGTGATTCGGGCGCAGTTTGAACAAGCCTTCGGGCATTTCGTTCGGCTCGACGCGATAGCGATAGCGCTTCTCGCCGTCCTCTTCGAACTCGCCCTTGGCTTCAGCGATGTTGGCGCGGAAACCGACCACTTCGCGTATGACCAGCACGTTCAAGCCGTCGCCGTTGGACAGCGGTTCGTGGGTGATGACCTGCATGTCGCGTTTGCCGACTTTCTCGACGGTGCCCACCGGCAGGCCGGTGAAGGTCGGCGAATCGAAGGCGCCGATGTCGATCTTGCGATCGGTAACGAAGTAATCGGTGCTGCCACGGTGGAAGGTTTTTTCCGGGTCAGGCAGGAAGAAATGCGCGGTGCGGCCGCTGGAAGCGCGGGCCAGATCCGGGCGGTCTTCGAGCACGTCGTCGAGGCGCTGGCGGTAATAGGCGGTGATGTTCTTCACATAGCCCATGTCCTTGTAGCGACCTTCGATCTTGAACGAACGCACGCCGGCCTCGACCAGCGCGCGGATGTTGGCGCTCTGGTTGTTGTCTTTCATCGACAGCAGGTGTTTTTCGTAGGCAATCACGCCACCCTTTTCATCTTTCAGGGTGTACGGCAAGCGGCAGGCTTGCGAGCAGTCGCCACGGTTGGCGCTGCGCCCGGTTTGCGCGTGGGAAATGTTGCACTGGCCGGAGAAGGCCACGCACAACGCGCCATGGATGAAGAATTCGATGGCAGCGTCGGTTTCGTCGGCGATTGCGCGGATTTCTTGCAGGTTCAGCTCACGGGCCAATACCAACTGCGAGAAGCCGGCCTGATCGAGGAACTTCGCTCGCTCAAGGGTGCGGATGTCGGTCTGGGTCGAGGCGTGCAGCTCGATCGGCGGAATGTCCAGCTCCATCACACCCAGATCCTGAACGATCAGCGCGTCGACACCGGCGTCGTACAACTGATGGATCAGCTTGCGCGCCGGCTCCAGTTCGTTGTCGTGCAGGATGGTGTTGATGGTGGTGAAAATGCGCGCGTGGTAACGGCGGGCGAATTCGACCAGTTCGGCGATTTCGCCGACTTCGTTGCAGGCGTTGTGGCGGGCACCGAAGCTCGGGCCGCCGATGTACACGGCATCGGCGCCGTGCAGGATCGCCTCACGGGCGATGGCGACATCGCGGGCAGGGCTGAGCAATTCCAGATGATGCTTGGGCAAGGACATAGTTTTTTTAGTCAGGCTGTCACGGTTAGGCGCGCATTCTACCCCCGAAACGCGCGCCCGGCACGCCCGTGCTGCCCGATGGCACCGGGCCCTTGCAGGAGCTACGGCACACTGCGATCTTTTGACCTTTTCAGATCAAGATCAAAAGATCGCAGCGTGCCGCAGCTCCTACAGGATCCAGCGGTGGTCACCAAATAGGTGGGCGACACACAAACCTGTAGGAGTGAGCCTGCTCGCGAAAGCGGTGGTGCATTCAATAAAGATGTTGCCTGACCTGACGCCTTCGCGAGCAAGCCCGCTCCCACAGGATCCAGCGGTGGTCGCCGAGTAGGTGGGCGACATAGAAACCTGTGGGAGTTAGCCTGCTCGCGAAGGCGTCAGTTGGTTCGGCGCAAGGCTGGGGTGAAAATCAAGCCTTGGCAGCCATGGCGGTGACTTCTACGCGCATGCCTTCGACGGCCAGGGACGCAACGCCAACCGCAGCACGTACCGGCCATGGCTTGGCGAAGTAGCGTTTGTAAACTTCGTTAAACGCGGCGCGATCGGCCATGTCGGTGAGGTAGATGGTCAGGTGCATCACGCGATCCATCGAACTGCCCGCACGTTCCAGCGCAACCTTCAGCGCTTGCAGGGTGCATTCGCTTTGCAGGGTGATATCGCCGAGTTCCAGGCTGCCATCGGCACGGGTCGGAATCTGCGTGGACATCATGATCCCGTTGAACGTGGTCACGTCCGAGGAAATGGAGTCCGCGTCCGGATCGGGAGTGAAGATGATGTCTTGGTTGGCCATGGGTGATCCCTTGTGTGAGCGACTAAGAATCGCGCCAGTTTACAGATTCGTCACCGACATGGCCCGTTTCGGCATTCGGCACCATACTTCGGCGCGGTATTGGCAAACGATCTTCTCTTCTCAGACAGGAGCAGGGCCATGAGCAACAAACCGACGATTGTGCTGGTTCACGGATTCTGGGGTGGCGCCGCGCATTGGGGCAAAGTCATCCTCGAGTTGGCGCGCAAGGGCTACACCGATATTCACGCGGTGGAGATGCCACTGACATCCCTCGCCGACGACGCCGAACGCACGCGCAAAATGATCGCGCAACAAAGCGGCCCGGTGTTGCTGGTCGGCCACTCTTACGGCGGCGCAGTGATCACCGAGGCGGGCAATCAGCCGAACGTCGTCGGCCTGGTGTACATCGCCGCGTTCGCCCCGGATGCCGGCGAAAGCCCCGGCGGTCTGACCCAGCAACACCTGCCCGCCGCCGCACCGAATCTTGCGCCGGACAGCGACGGTTTCCTCTGGCTCAAAGCCGATAAATTTCACGAAAGTTTTTGCCAGGATCTCAGCGCTGATGAAGCACTGGTCATGGCCGTCGCACAGAAGGCACCGTTGGCCAGCACCTTCGGCGACACGATCAGCAATCCGGCATGGAAGAACAAGCCGTCGTGGTATCAGATCTCCACGGAAGATCACATGATCCATCCCGACAATCAGCGGCAGATGTCGGCAAAACTCGGTGCGAAAAAGATCATCACACTGGATGCCAGCCATGCGTCGTTGGCCTCGCGTGCTGCCGAAGTCGCGGCGTTTATCGATGAGGCGGCAACCGCTGCGGTTAAACCTTAGGGATCAGACCGGCTGCGTCGCCGCCTCAGCCGCGAGGGCTGCAAGGACACTCGGTCGAGCGGCGATGCGCTGCATGTAAGCAGCCAGCGTCGGCCAATCCTCAATACTGATGTTGAAGGTCGGCAGCCAAGTCAGAACGGTGAACAGATAGGCGTCGGCGACGCTAAACCAACCCAGCAGATAATCCTGCTCGGCTAGCGTCTGGCTCAAAAAATCCAGACGCTTGTACAGCTTCAACTTGAAAATATCCTTCACCGGTTCCGGGATCTCGCTGCTGAATAGCGGCGCACTGGCGCCATGAATTTCCGAACTGATGAAGTTCAACCACTCCTGCAAACGCACGCGCTCCCACGTGCCATTGGCCGGCGCCAGCGCATGCCCCGGCACCCGATCGGCGAGGAACTGCAGAATCGCCGGCCCCTCCGTTAGCACCTTGCCGTCGTCCAGCATCAACGCCGCCACATAACCCTTGGGATTGATCTCGCGAAAATCACGCCCGTCAGCGGTGCGTTTGGTTTGGTTATTGACGCGAATCAGCTCGAACGGCAGCCCCAATTCCCGCAGCACAATGTGCGGAGATAAAGAGCAGGTCATCGGCGCGAAATACAGTTTCATGGCACTTCCTGGCAATCGAGAAGCGTCAGAATCGTTTTCCGCCAAGGCTTTGGCAAAGGTCATTTCCAGTGCTAGCGTATGACAAAATCTCATGAGCACTGAACGAACGATGGCTAGCCGACTGCCTTCACTCAATGGATTGCGCGCCTTTGACGCCGCCGCCCGCCACATGAGCTTTACCTTGGCTGCCGCTGAGCTGAATGTCACTCAGACCGCCATCAGTCATCAGATCCGCCGGCTCGAAGAGGAACTCGGTGTTCAGTTGTTTTTGAGACTGAAGGACGGACTCGCGCTCACCGACGACGGACAAGCTTATCTGCCCGGCATCCGCACGGCGTTTCAAGCTCTACACCAATCCACCGAACAACTGCTTGAGTCTCGCCATAACAGCGTGCTGACCATCAGCACGCTGGTCTCGGTGGCATCAAAATGGTTGCTGCCGCGCTTGCCAGCCTTTCAGCAAGCCTTTCCCGACATCGACGTGCGGGTCAGCGCTTCCACCGATCTGGTAGATTTTCGCAAGGGCGGCATTGATGCGGCGATTCGTTACGGCCGTGGCGACTGGCCGGGGTTACGCGCCGATTGGCTGATGTCCGATGAAATTTTCCCGGTGTGCAGCCCGGCGTTGTTGCACAGCAATCCGTTGAACGCCCCGGCAGACCTGGCCCATCACACCTTGCTGCAAGTCAGCGGCATGACCACTCAAGACTGGGCGGCGTGGCTCGCCGCGGCAGGTCAGCCGCAGCAATTGGCGGAAGGATCACGGTTAACTTTCGATCTGGCATTGATGGCCGTGCAAGCGGCAATAGACGGGCAGGGCGTGTGCATCGGGCGTTCGACGTATGTCGAGGATGATTTGCGCGCGGGACGGCTGGTGGCGCCGTTTGCTCTGCGTTTGCAGGATGACTTGGGTTTCTATCTGGTTACGCCACATGAAACCGCAGGTTCGAAGAAGAACACCGCGTTGAGAAACTGGTTGTTAGCGCGATCAAACGCTTAAGAACTCAGTGCAGCGTAACCACCCGGCGACTCTCGCCAATGCGGATCCGGTCGAGTGCGCGATTCAAAGCATCCAGCGCATCAAGCAGGGCTTTAGCCTCAGCTTCGCGACCATCGCCCCACAGGCGCTCAGCCATTTTGTTCAAGGCCTGAATCGATCGCTCGATTTCGGCGGCGCTGGCGGCTTCTTTGTTTGGTGGCGTTTTCTTCGGCATTGATCAACCTGTTCACTGAGTCCAGCCGCTGAATAGAGCGGCTTCGACAAACATGTTTCCTCGTCCTGCCGGCCTATCCAACCATTGCGATACCAACAGGACAAGTTTTTCAGTCAGTTGCCAAGAACCTAGGAATCGCCAGGTGGCTGAAAAAGTGGCTAAGTGCTAGCATTCGCGACTTCGTTGGATTTTACACTCTCAAGGATTTTCGAATGACTTATCTGCGCCTGCTTTTAGCTTCTGCCCTGATCGCCCTCTGCACGGGCTGTGCCACGTCCGCTCAAATTTCCGGCATGACGGTCGCGGTCGATCAAGACAAGGCAAGCACCTATGACGCACAGCTGAAAAATAACGTACGGGTTTCGGAAGTGAATGGCGGGGATAAAACCAATCCTCTGTGGACGTCGGAAATCGACAGCCCTGACTTTGGCGCTGCACTCAAGCAATCGCTCGCAAACGCTGATTTGCTGGGCAGCGAATCCGCTGCTTATGCCCTGCGGGCGAATTTGCTGCGCGTTGACCAGCCGCTGTTCGGGCTGAATTTCGAGGTTACCAGTGAGGTGGAGTACACGTTGGTGGAAGCCGCGACCAACAAGGTTGTTCTGCGTGAAATCATCCGTACGCCTTTTACCGCGGGTTTCGGTGATTCCGTTATCGGCGTCAAACGTCTGCGCCTGGCCAATGAAGGCTCTGCTCGCGTCAACATCATCGCCATGCTCAAGCGCCTCAGTGATCTGAAAATCGAGGCCAAACAGGTTGCGTTGAAGAACTAGGCCTTTCCTGAAATGGATTCAAGCGTGACCCTCAAATGGGCGGCTCAAGTAGCCGCCCATTTGCTTTATCTCTCTCGCACCAGCAACAACCCTCCAGAAATTCCGAAGAGAAAAGCCGAATCCCGTTGCTGAAAAAGCAATAGTCATTTGCGATTTCGGCGGATTGTTGCCGTCTGGCTCAGAAGTTAGCATCGATCCATCGTTGCAACTCAGGGCCTTTGGCGCGAGTTCGAGACAGTTCGCATCGTCAAACTGTCGCTCCCGCTGATCGTCGCCACATTCGATCTACATCGGAAACTCCAATGTCCAAACTCTTCAACGAATTCGCGCTGGGCGACACCACGCTGAAAAACCGTATTGTCATGGCGCCGCTGACCCGCTCGCGCGCACCCCATGATGCTGCCGATGAACGCATCGCGTTGTATTACGCACAACGCGCTACCGCCGGTTTGATCGTCAGCGAAGGCACGCCGATTTCCCGTGAGGGGCAGGGCTATCTGTTCAACCCCGGTATCTTCACGGCCGAGCAGATCGCCGGATGGCGCCTCACCACCGACTCGGTGCATGCGGTGGGCGGCAAGATGTTTGCGCAGCTCTGGCATGTCGGTCGCGTCTCGCACCCGTCGATTCAGGAAGGTGGAAAACTGCCAGTGAGCGCCACGTCGAAGCAAGCGGTCGGCGCGACTGCGTTTGGTTACGACGCTGACGGCAAGCCGGCGCTGGTACAGCCACCGGCGCCACGCCAACTGGAAACGGCCGAGGTGTCGCGGATCGTCGGTGAGTTCGCCCAGGCTGCGCACAACGCGATCGAGGCGGGTTTTGATGGCGTGGAAATTCACGGTGCCAATGGCTATCTGTTCGAGCAGTTCATGAACCCGCTGGTCAATGATCGAACCGATCAGTACTCGGCGGATCGCCTGGAAAACCGTCTGCGCTTCACTCTGGAAGTGATCGATGCCGTGGTCGCACGCATTGGCGCGGCTCGGGTGGGCATCCGTATTTCGCCGTATGGTCAGCTGTTCGACATGCCGTTGTATGAGCAGATCGATGAAACCTACACCGCGTTGGCAGCCGAGATTGGCGCGCGGCAATTGGCCTACGTTCATATGATGGATCAGTCCGGGTTTCCGGCTCCGGGTACCGAGGGCGGTGGTGGCGGGCCGAAGGAAACATTCCTCGATTTGCTGTCGACCATTCAGTCGAAACTGCCTGACACCGCGTTGATTCTGGCGGGCGGCATGTCGCGCCAGCGTGCGGATGACTTGATTAATGACGGCATCATCGACCTCGCCGCGTTCGGCACCGCTTACATCAGCAACCCTGATCTGGTGGCGCGGCTGCAGAACGACTGGCCGCTGAGCGAAGCCAAGCGCGAAACCTTCTATGGCGGTGGCGCCGAGGGTTATGTCGATTACCCGCCTTATAAAGGCTAAGTAGCCGCTGACACATTGGCAGCCGCCACCGTTATTCGGGGCGGCTGCTTTTTCGTGTCCGGTGCAAACAGGCCTGAAAGGATCTCGCGGCGGGACAAGCAGACGAAGTTCTGCTGTAGTGCCCATCAACTGTTCTTGATGATCGGACTTTTTATGCACCTCAAAGCGCACCGGTACTTTGCCATGGTCGCCGTGACTGGAAGTTTCTCGGCGACGGCTCGGCACTTTCGCGTACCGGCGTCCTCCGTTTCTCGCTTCATCGCGGCGTTGGAGCGAGAGGTCGGTCAGCAACTTTTGTATCGAAACACCCGCGCAGTGAAACTGACGGACGCGGGTGAGCGCTACTACCAGCAAATCCGCGAAGTGCTCGAACTGCTTGATGCCGCTGATGAGGAAATCACCGGCAAGGGTGGCGAGGTTCGTGGACTGGTACGGATTAACGCACCGGTCGCGTTCGGCAGCCTGCACATCGTCAAACTGTTGAACGGTCTGTATGACCAGTATCCCGAATTGACGGTCGAGCTGACCGTCACCGATGCCTTTATCGACCCGGTGCAGGAGGGCGTCGACATCATCTTCCGGGTCGGACACCTGGGCGACTCCGGGTTGATCGGCCGCAAAATCTGCGATCAGCAATACGTCCTTTGCGCCAGTGCGCAGTACATCGCGAAGCACGGCAAACCCGCGTCGCCAGAGGATCTGCGGCATCACGCCTGTCTGGTTTACAAGGGCACGGGCGGGGCGCAGCGCTGGTATTTCACAAAGCCTGGCAGCGACAAGGCCGACATCATCGACGTGCAGGGGCCGCTTCGAAGTAACAATGGTCAGGTCTTGGTGGAAGCGGCGCTGGCGGGCAGGGGGATCGTGTTCTTTCCGTCCTGGCTGTTTAGCCGCGAGAGTTTCGTGAGCCAGCAACTCATTCGGCTGTTACCGGATTGGCAAGGATCGGTGGAGCCAACGCCTAGCCCGATCCATCTGCTGTCCCCGGAGAATCGCATGCGCTCCCAGAAGGTTCGCGTGGTGTGGGAGTACTTCATCAAAGCGATCGGCACTCCGCCTTATTGGGATGATCTGGGGGATTGATGCTTAGGCGCGGGCCGCCAGCGTCCGCACTGGCGTGAGACTCAGCGCGTTTCGCACTGCGGCGCCGGCTCGCCGCTCAATGCATCGACCATGGGCGGGTGCTCTTGCACCGCTTGGCGCAAATCTTCGGTCACGCGCAATTCCGCGCCTGTCGGCGAGAAAGTCGCTGCGGCTGCGAAAGGCGCGGGGTTGGCCGGAACCGGGCGTTTGCCGCGTCGCCAGAAAAAGAACGTGACCATGCACAGATTGACCAGGGCGAAGACCCAGAACAGACCGTTTGCGCCGAACGAGTTCATCACCGGTGAGATCATCATCGGACTGATCGCCGAGCCCAAAGAGTTGATCAGCAGCAAACCCTGAATCATCGGCACCAACGCTTCCGCCGGGGCGCGGTCGGCGGCATGACTGACGGCAACCGGATACAGCGCAAACACGCCGCCGCCGAGCAAGAACAGCATCACCGCGAGCATCGTCGACGACAACGGCAGCCACACGATCACCAGCGATAACACCGTGCACGCCACCGTCAGAAGGGTCAGCACCTGAAGGCGATCCTGACGGTCAGACCAGCGTCCGACCGGGTATTGCAGAAGCATGGCGCCAAGGATCGTCCAGGCCATCATGCTGCCGACTTCACCCACGTTCAGACCCATGCGTTGCAGGTACAGCGGCAGCAACGTGTAAATCGCCGCGATGCTCACGCCCGAGCCGAAACACCCGACCAGCCCGGTCGGCGTCACGCCCAGCAGTTGCCGTGGCTTGAGCGGCTCGACCTGATCGAGCAGAGGCGACACGCGCGGCAGGATCACAATCGGCAGCACCGACAGCGATGCGAGCATGCCGGCAACCATGAACGGTGCGCTGTCGCTCAAACCCGTGATCTTGCCCAGCGTTGCCTGGCCCAGCACGCCAGCGCCGTACAAGACGATCATGTACAGCGCGAGCAAGCGTCCGCGAATCTTCGCGTCACCCGCCAGCAGCAGCCAACTCTCGATCACCAGAAACACGCCGACCGTGGCCCAACCATTGATCAGGCGCAGGGCGAACCAGCCCCACGTGTCGTAAAACAAACCCTGCATGAGGATGGTTACGGCGATCAGCGAGGCAAAGCTGCCGTAGGCACGGATATGGCCGATGCGCAGAATCAGGCGATCGTTGAACAAGGCGCCCAAGGTCAGACCGATGAAATAGGCCGATGACACGACACCGATCATCGTCGCCGATGCACCGGCGGCGTCCAGGCGAAGGGTGGTCAGGGACGACAGAAATCCGTTGCCCAAGGCAATAATGAACAGCCCGAGCAGGGGCGCCAGCGCCATGGCCAGCAAACGCGGAGACATAGAAACCTCAAGGGATCGGGCAGCGGAACGTGCGTCTCTGCGCAGGGCAATGCCAAACCGAAGTGTGTTGTGCAAGCGCCCGCCGAACGGGCAGGGCAGTTCAATCGGCCGCACTTGAGCAAGTGTGGCCAGCCATTCTGGTACGTGATTTTTAACAGCGATGCTTTCAGCCACCGACTCGGGTGACTGTTTGAGAGCGCGGGATTCTAAGGCTTGTGCAGGATTTGCCAATAGCTGTTTGCTGCGACGTTAGGACGCAGGTGAGTTACGGCAGATCCGCCGCCTGAGCATCGAACCATGAACACCGCTTACATCCGGTGATGCTCGAGCAAGAAGTCGACGAACAAGCGCACTCGCGCCGGCATTGTCGAGCCACCGACGAACACCGCATGAATCGGTTCCTGATCGCCGGGGTTCCAGGTTTCCAATAGCGGTATGAGGTCGCCGCGCTGCAGATCCTCGCTGACGCTGAACTCGCCGATGCGCGCAATGCCGGCGCCGACTCGGGCGAGTTGTGCCAGTGCTTCACCACTGCTGCATTCGATGTTGCCGCTGACTTTCAGGGAAAACTCGCGGCCGTCGCGCATAAACGGCCAGTTGGGTTCGGCACGGCGAAAGTTGAAGCGCAGGCAGTTGTGACGGAGCAAGTCTTGCGGTTCTTGCGGGGTGCCGTGACGCTGCAGATACGCGGGCGATGCGACCACCACTTGGCCGGTTGTGCCGATCCTGCGCGCGGTCAGCGGGCTGTCGGGCAGATGGCCAAAGCGCACCGCCACGTCGGCCTGGCCAGCGAGGATGTCGACCACTTCGTCGCCGAGCGTGAGGTCGACGACGATATTCGGGTACTGCGCGCTGAACGCGGCCACCAACGGCACGATAGCCAGCCGACCATGGCCAAGCGCCGCGCTGACGCGCAATCGGCCCTTGGGTACGCCTTGATCGGCGATGGCGTCTTCAACCTCGTCCATGTCCGCCAGAATACGTCGGGCGCCCCGCAAGAATGCTTCGCCCTCAGCGGTGAAGGTGATCGCTCGCGTGGTTCGCAACAGCAGGCGCGTGCCCAGACGCTGTTCGGCGCGCGCGATGATCCGGCTGACTGCCGAGGGCGTCAGCCCCAAGGCGCGCGCCGCCGCCGAAAGACTGCCTTCCTGCGCCACCGTGACGAACACACTCATTTCACCTGACCTGCCATTGACGTCCATTTGTGCCTCTTACGCAAAGGTGATTGCCGAAATCGCTATCTACCGCCTCAAACGCTTGGATCGTAGCATTGGCGGCATAGATAAGGAGCCTTTCCATGCGTATCAATCCACCCCTTGTTGCACTCGCCATTGGTGCCTTTGGCATCGGCGTTACCGAGTTCGCCCCGATGGGCATGCTGCCGGGCATTGCTGCGGATCTCGGCGTGTCAATTCCCGCCGCAGGCCTGCTGGTCAGTGCTTACGCGTTGGGCGTACTGCTCGGCGCGCCGTTGATGATCCTCACCACCGGCAAAATTCCGCGCCGAACGTTGCTGATCGGTCTTATGGCGATTTTTACCTTGGGTAATCTGATGTCAGCGCTGGCGACCGATTACTACAGCCTCATGATCGCCAGGGTGGTGACCTCACTGAATCACGGAGCGTTCTTTGGCGTTGGCTCCGTCGTTGCTGCCAGTGTGGTCGCGCCGGAGAAACGTGCCGGGGCGGTCGCGGCAATGTTCATGGGCCTGACCCTGGCGACCATCGGCGGTGTGCCGCTGGCCGCGTGGTTTGGCGAGTTGTTCGGCTGGCGCACTGCATTTTGGGGGATTACCGGCCTTGGCGTGGTGACCATGGCGGCGTTGTGGTTCGCGCTGCCCAATCTGCGCGCACCGCAAAGCGTGGGCGTACTGGCCGAAATACGCGTGCTGGGCCGAGGCCCGGTGCTGGGCGCGTTAGCCCTGACCGTCGTCGGCTCGAGTGCGATGTTTACGGTCTTCACCTACATTGCACCGATCCTCAGCAGCGAGACCCACGCGTCCTCCGCTTTCATCACCGCCATGCTGGTGCTATTCGGTGTGGGCCTGACACTGGGCAACATGTGGGGCGGCAAGGCTGCGGATCGTTCGATCGATCGCACACTGATCGTTTCGCTGAGCGTGCTGATTGTGATCTTGCTGGCGTTTACCGTCCTGATGCGCTGGCCTTTGCCGGCCGCGGTGGCCATTTTGATCTGGGGTATCGCCAGCTTCGCCCTGGTACCACCGCTGCAGATGCGCGTCATGGAAGCGGCCAAAGACGCGCCCAATCTGGCCTCGGCGGTCAACATCGGTGCCTTCAATTTTGGTAATGCGATTGGCGCGGCGCTGGGCGGCGCGGTGATCAATGCCGGGCTGGGTTATCCGGCGATCTCCCTGGCCGGTGCAGCGATGGCGAGTCTGGGCCTGCTGATGGTGCTGGCGTTTACCTGGCGCTCGAAAGCAAGTGCAGCGGCGCTGACCCAACCCTAACGAGAGGGCGGTCAGGCGCCATCACGAGTGATTCGAACTTTGCGCAAGACGGTGCTTCGTCAGCCCTTTTGAACCTATTTCAAAACAGCCTGCTCAACCGGGAAATGTTCGGGGGTAGATGTGATGAATGTTTTCAGAAATCAGCTGACGACTGAGCAAGAAGCAAGACTGCTGGCTTTGGATGCCTGGCATCGGATGTCGGAGAATCGAGCACTGCGCATGGACTGCCCCGATGCCTGGCACGACGAACTGTTGCGCCAGTCCGACGAAATGGATCGGTTGGGCATGTTAACGCTGACCGAATGGTGCGACCTGCGAAGGGACGCAGACGAAGCCTATCTGCGTGCGGTGGCGGGTGAGGATTATCATGCAGGTCATCAAGCTAGTGTGTATCGAGGTTGACGGTACCCGCCGTACAGCGGGTACCGCTTCCAATGTGCGAGAAGGCCTGCCTACCGGCTTACCACTTGTAACTCACTTTGGCGGTAATCTCACGGCCCGGGTTGTAGAAGTTCGCGGTGCCGGAACCGACCACGTGCTGCTCATCCAGCAGGTTGCTGAGGTTCACCGCAAGGTCGGTGCCCTTGGCGATTTTGTAGTTGAACGCGGCGTCGAACAGCGTGGTGCCATCGCTTTTGCCGGAGTTGGCGGCGTCGAAGTAATACGAGCCGACGTAGCGCGCACCCAAGCCAACGCTGACATCCGTGGCGGGGACGTCGTAATAACTCCAGAGCGAAGCGGAATGCTTGGGTGCCGTGGCGAATTCATTGCCCTTCAGGGAGCTGCCGTCGTACAACGAACCGCGCTGTACCTCGGACTCCATATAGGAATAACCACCGATCAGGCTGAGGTTCTGCGTCACCTGCGCCTTGGCCTCCAGGTCGAGACCACGCGCACGCGATTCGCCTACCGTCTGTTGCTCAATGATGCCGCTCGGCAGCACCACGGCGATGGTGACGTTTTCCTGGGTCAGGTCATAAACGGCTGCGGAGAACAGGGCGTCCATCCCCATCGGCGCATACTTCACGCCTATTTCGTACTGCCTGCCCGTCTGCGGTGTGACGCCAACCTGCGGCGGCGAGACGGATTCCACCATGCTCACATAGGTCGACACCTCATCGTTGACGATGTAGGTCAATGCACCTCGGTAAGAGGTTTCGGAGAAGGTGTCTTTCTCAGTCGATTCCAGGCCTTTGCTGGTCAGATCCATCGAGTCGTTGCGCACGCCCCCGGTGACGATGAAACGCTCGTAGAACGACAGGTTCTGCTGCAGGAATACGGCTTTGGTGGTCGCGTCTCGCTTGTTCACGGCATACGGCGCGATTGAGCGTGAAACGCCAGTGAAGACGGGGTTTGCAATGTCAATCGAGGTCGTCGGGGCGTAGACCGAGCTTTCCTTGGTGGTTGAATCGAGGTACTCCACGCCGACCAGACTGCTGCTGTCGATGTTCTCGAAACGGGCATCGTATTGCAGCATCAGATTGCCGTTGAACTGATCGGCTTCGGTGTCCGTTCCAAACTGATAGCGGTCAACGGTAGTACCGACTCGCGCGGCGCTGTCGCTGAGGTAAACGTAGCCGAAATCATCGGTCAACTTGCTGTAACGCAGGTTGCTGCGCAGTACGAAACCGTTGTCAAAGTCATGGGTGATGTTACCGCTGAGGCTGGTGCGCTCGACATCGTGAAAGTTGTAGCTGGGCTCGCCATAGAACTTGCTGCGGTCGTATTCTTTGTCCAGCGGATAGCCACCACTGTTGGGCGAACTTTCGGTTTTCAGGTAGTCCAGAATCATCGTCGCCGACGTGTAATCCGTCGGTGCCCAGGTGAGGCCACCCATAAACAACTGGTTGTCGTCCTGCGAGTGATCGTACTCGCGGTCGCTGTTTTGGCCTTTGGCAGTAAAGCGGCCAGCCAGGGTTTTTTCGTCGTTCAACGCATCGCCGACATCGATGCCTGTCTCGACATGGTCAAAGGAGCCGTAGGTCACATAGCCTTGGCCAAACTGCTCGAAGCGCGGCTGTTTGGTCACGAAGTTTACCGAGCCTCCAGGATCCGCGGGGCCGAACAGGGTGGAGTTGGCGCCGCGCAGAATTTCGATGCGCTCGTAAGCGAATGGATCTTCGCGCACGCCGCGCATCGAACTCAGGGTCAAGCCGTCACGGTAGGTGGTCGCCTGGAAACCGCGGATCTGGAAATAGTCGTTACGGTCATCCGTACCGTAGAAGTCAGTGATCACGCCCGGCGTGTATTGCAGCGCCTCTTCCGTGGTGCTGACGCTGCGCTGTTCCATTTCCTTGTTGGTGACCACCGATACCGATGCCGGTGTATTGAGAATGCTGGTGGCCACTTTGCCGCCAACCCAGAGTTCCTTGGCGACCACCGAGTTGGCGTCGTCGTCGGCACTGACCCTGACCTTGGCATTAATGATGAGGGGGGCGAGGCGGTAGTCCTCGATACCCGTTGCGTCGAGTTCAAGTGGGCCGGCAGGCGCTGGTTGAGGTGTCAGCAGGTAAGCGGACGGGCCTTGCTGCTCGATCTGCAATTCGCTTCCCTGCAACAACGTGGACAGTGCGGTCGACGTATCCAGCGTGCCGTTCACGCCTGCCGTTGTGCGATTCGCAACGCTCGATGCATCGTAGGAAAGACTGATGCCAGCCTCGCGCGCAAAGCGGTCAAGCGCCGGCGCCAGTGGGCCGGCAGCGATATTCCACTGCTGAACCTGTTTGCGCTGTTCGGCGCTCGAAGATTGCGCCAGCGACGGCAGGGCGTAGCTGCTGACCATCAAACCCAGAATCACACCGTGTACGGCGTGGCTCAGTGGATGGCGCTGTGTGACCGCGGACGAACTCATTTTCTCGCTCCAAGGAAGGGTATCGACAGATTGGCCTGTAAGTCGGCCTTCCTTACAAGTCGAACGAGAATGAGAAACTACCTCATTATTTTTGCTAAATAAGACAAAAGAAGCTTATTCAACTGGCAGCGGTCAACGTCACCCAATAACGCGTCCGATAATCAACGCGCAAATGCAGCGACTGCGCGACCAATGTCAGTACCTGATCGTTGTCGGCGAGCTGAAAAGTGCCGGAAACCCGAAGGTCGGCAACCTCTTCGGCGCAGCGCAATACGCCGGGGCGGTAGCGCGACAACTCCGCGATAAAATCCCCAAGACGCATATTGCGTGCGCTGATCACACCATCATTCCAGCCCCAGACATCCAGGCCATTGTCCCTGAACTCACGGGCGCCACTTGATGTGAACAGCAGCTGATTGGCGGTCTGGGCACTGCGGCTACTGCTGGCGGCCAGGGTTTGACTGGCGCCAGGAAATACCGTGACGGTGCCTCCCTGAACCGCGAGCAAGGTGCCGTCGTCACGTTCCCGCGCCAGGAAGCGGGGACTTTGCGCGCGCATGATTCCGTCGCGTGTTTGTACCCAAAAGGGACGCGCGCGCGCCGCGTGTTCATCCGCGCCGACATTCACGATGACCTCACCACGCCGCAGAATGAGCAGACGTCGCTGGGCGTCGAAATCACTGTCGACAGCGCTGTCGCTATTGAGCTGGACAAGGCTGCCGTCATCGAGTTGCACGCGGCGCTGCTCGCCGGTGCTGCTGCGTTGCTGCGCAAGCATGGCCGGTACGGGTGTGTAGTCCCGGCCGAGCCAGGCGGCGGCGCCAACCGTGGCCAAAAGGCCTAACAGCTTCAGGCTTTCCCGTCGGCGCAGGCCATGGCGGGAACCATCAAGGGTTTGTCGGGCCAATTGCGGCGGCATGCTCGCGAACTCATCCCCAAGCGATTCCACACGCTGCCACGCCAATCGATGCTCCGGACGCTGCTGCAGCCAAAGCTCAAAAGTGCGCTGCGTTTGCTCATCTGCCTTGTTGAAGCGAAGGCGCACCTGCCAGTGGATGGCCTGGTCTACAACGGCCGGATCCAGCGCCTGCGACTCATGCCTCGACATAACGCAACCGATAGCAGTGTTGCAGGGCGGTGGCCAGGTCGCGCTCCACCGTCGCCCGGGAAACGCCGAGTTTTTCGGCTATTTGCGCACAGGTCAAACCGTCGAGCCGGGCAAATAAAAACGCCTGGCGAACTCGCGGTTTGAGCATGTCGAGCATGCGGTCGATGCGCTCCAGCGAATCGAGAATGAGCAGTCGGCTTTCTTCCGAGGGCACCTCGTGTTGAGGCAGCAACGCGACGCTTTCCAGGTAAGCACGTTCGAGTTCGCGACGACGATACTGATCAATCATCAGCCCGCGGGCAATGCTGCTCAGATAGGCACGGGGTTCGCGCAAGGGGCTTGATTGCCGGGATTTGAGCAGACGCACAAAGGTGTCTTGCGCCAGGTCTGCGGCGTTATCGCGACAACCAATGCGTCGGCTCAACCAGCCATGTAACCACGAGTGGTGGGTGCGATAGAGCAGCGCTAGATCTGCAGTGCCTAGTGTGTCGTCGCTGCTCATCGGCATCCCGGTAAGTACATGATTGATAATGACTCGCATTCTACTCAGGCGATAGCACCTCAGGCAAATGCGGGCGCAGGGTCTGCGCGGGGCGAGTTATACGAGTGCTGCATACGTTAATGGGAATTTGTGTCAATTGCGAATGTGTTTGTATAGCATGCGCGGGATTTTGGCGGTTTTACTCCCTGTATTGGCCTATTCGTAAAGGTTTCTCTCTTCATGCGTCGAACCCTGCTTTCCATTTGTGTGCTGCAAGCCTTGTCGCCTGCCTCTTGGGCTGAACAAGTGGAGGGGACACCCTCAACGCTCGAACTCGACGCAACCGATGTCATCGGTACTGCCAATTACGAGAGGGCGGACGGCCCGGTGCAGAGTTATCGGGCGACTCGATCGGCCAGTGCCACACGTACCGACACGTCGATCCACGAAACCCCACAATCGATCAGTGTGGTTTCGAAGGATGTGGTCGAGGATCTGGGCGCCACCCGTTTGCAGGACGCGCTGGACTACGCCGGTGGCGTCGGGCGGGCGAACAATTTTGGTGGCCAGGGCCTGACCACATTTACCGTGCGTGGCTTCACCACCGGCGAGTTTTATCGCAACGGTTTCCCGATCAACCGCGGCTATCCGAACATGCCGGATGCCAACACGATCGAACGCCTCGAAGTGCTGCGCGGCCCGGCCACCATGCTCTATGGTCGGGGTGATCCTGGCGGCACCTTCAACGTGGTGTCCAGACAGCCGTTGCCCGAGCGCGCCGTCACTCTTGGCAGCCAACTCAATGATCAGGGCATGAAGCGCGGCACGCTGGATGCTTCCGGCCCGCTCGACGAGGAAGGGCGTCTGGCCTACCGAGTTAACGTAGTGGGCGAGGGCGGCGACACCTTTCGAGATCACGTTGAAACCGAGCGCTACGGCATCGCGCCCGTGCTCACCTGGCAGGCAACCGACGCGACCAAGCTGATTTTCGAAGGCGATTTCATGCGCAACAACGCGCCTCTGGATCGAGGCGTTACTCGCTATGCGAAGCAGATAGGGACTGCCTCGCGCGACAGTTTTTTTGGCGAAAAAGACGTTGGTAAACTGCATAACGACAACAACATGGCGCAACTGCGTTTCGAGCACATGCTCAACGACGACTGGACGTTAGGCGGCGGCTTCCAGTGGCTCGACGGATCGCTCAAGGGCAATGCCATAGAGGCCAACGGTATTGCCGCTGACGGCCGCACTCTGGGGCGCAATTTCAACTATCGCAAGCTGGAGTGAACCGACAAGGATACCCAGCTCAATCTGACTGGCCATTTCGAAATCGCGGGTTTGCAGCACACGTTGCTCACCGGTATCGAGTATGAGGATTACGACTACAAGTCGATCATTCAACGCTCCAGCGGAGCCGTTGGTGCGTACCCGATCGACATCTTCGATCCGGTGTACGGCCAACCACGTCCGGCACTCACCCGCACGCCCACTGATGACATGGAAAATCTCAAGACGTATGCCGCGTTCGTGCAGGATCAGGTGGCGTTGACTGACAGACTGAAAGTACTGGCCGGGGCGCGTTTCGAGCGCTTTGAACATGACTACGAAACCTATGTGCCCGGCGCCAAGAGCTGGCAGGCGAGTGACAACGCGGTAACGCCGCGCATCGGCGTCACCTACGACTTGACCGACACATTAGCGATCTATGCCAACACCGCGCGCTCGTTCAAACCGAACACCGGCGCCAGTCGTCAGGGCGGCGGGTTCGAGCCGGAGAAAGGCAAGTCGTACGAAATGGGCATCAAGTGGGAAGCGCTGGATCAGCAGTTGAGTGTCGACGCGGCGATCTATCAGATCGAAAAGCGTAACGTGCTGACCACCGATCCTGTTGATTCGACCTTCAGCGTCGCGGCGGGTGAGGTGCGCAGTCGTGGTTTCGACGTCAACGTGGCCGGCAACCTGACGCCCGAATGGCGCGTGATTGGTGGGTACGCCTATGTCGATGCCGAAGTGACCAAAGACAACGTATTACGCTCCGGCACGCGACTGCTGAACATCCCGAAAAACAGCTTCAGCCTGCTGAATATGTATGAGTTCCAGGATGGCACCTTTAAGGGGTTGGGCTTGGGCACCGGGCTCAAGTACGTCGACGAGCGCGCGGGACAAACCGCCAACACCGCGTTTTCGATGGGCAGCTACACCGTGGTCGACCTGCTCAGCTTCTATAAGGTCAATGACAAGGTGCGGCTCAATCTTGACGTGAAGAACCTGTTTGACCGTGATTATGAAGAGGGTGCATTCGGTAACGTCTATGCCTATCCGGGAGCGCCGCGAACAGTACAAGTCGGTATTGCCTACACCTTTTAACGTGCAATGCCGGTGCAGGCCTCACCTGCCGCGATCACGCGGGAGGTGAGGCAATGTGCGCCATTCCCGAATGGCAGAAACGGCGACTATGGATTTGCACTGGAAGAGTAAAACAGCTGCATTTATGACGTGGCCTGTATTGTCCGCGTTCGGCCAGTAGCGGCCAGTCAGGTGGCTGTGTTTTTCGACCCCTTTTAGCCATTCCTTAACGACAAAGATTGGGGGCTTTTTGTGCGTTGAGGAAAGCAAATGCAGAGCAATCGAGATCACCACCCATGGCCGATGTATCTGACGTTAGAAGCAGGTGCATCTAGGGTGATCTATCTTTACTGCTCATCTCTGATCGTGGGGGCGTCAAATGCAATGGCAGCGGCTATCGAAGGGTATTCGACGCTTCTTCTCTGGAGATACCCGCCCCAGGCGCATCGTGATGTTATGTTTTTTCGCGGTATTCATCGTGACCACGGTACTGGCTGGCCGCCAGTACTGGGTGAGTTGGCATCGTGAAATTAACTCTCGTCAGTACAATTTGCAGTTGCAGGCCATCGCCGTCGATTCCGGAATCGATACCTTGAAGGAGCAACTGCGCTTCCTGCGTTCAACCGCAGAACGCACTCTGCTCAATGAACGAAAAAATCCAGAAAATACCAATTCTGAACTCGCGCCAAAAATGACACAGTACTCGGCAAAAAATGATGTTTGGAATTTGCCGGTTGCGCCAGAGAACGCTCCTATTCTAGCCCTTGGCGTTACGCGTTTGCAGACGATTCCCGAGTTCCAGCGTGATCCCGCTCAATTACGCGAAGATCTGCAACTGGCGCAGTTGATGAGCCAGCTCCTGCCCGTGCAGTATCAGCAAGGTAAGAATCTTGCAAATGTCCTGTACCTGTCTACTTCCGGCGTAATCGTGGCCCATCCCGCGATCGATGCCGATCAGGTCGAACCTGCGCTGCATGAGATTGCTACCTCGAGCCTGCTTCAGAGCAGCCCTACGGCGCAATTCGGTTCTTCTATTGCATTCTTCGCACGCGTGGGCCGTCCGATCTCTTCAGGGAATCGCTTGCAGTTCGGGACACCGTTGCTAGTCAACGGAAAGGTCAGGGGTGCGATCGTGTTCGATGTGCCTCAACAACGGCTGCAAGCTTACATGCAAGAGACGACGTCTCCCGGGGAAATACATGTCCTGCTCGATCAGCGAGGCGTTCTGATAGGTTCAAACGAGAAAAGTTTCTCCACGCGAGAGGAGGACTGGCTCAAGATAACCTTGGAAAACCGGCCTTCAGTCACCGTGTCCGAGTTGTTTCAGCGGGCATCCGGCGAATTTGAAACAGGGAGCGACTATTTTCTCTATCGCAAGCTCGATCGTTCGGGGCTCATGTTGATCGACAAAATTTCGAAAGCAAACCTCCGTTGGACGGTCGTATCGCAATTTAGCAATGTGTTTGTGTGGATCTGGATTTCTTTGGGTTTGTTGATGTTGATGACACTATTGATTGTGGATCTACTGCTGAAAAGACAATTGGCGCTCATTGCTCAATTGAGCGAGTTAAGCCTGATAGATACATTGACTCAGTTGGCCAATCGTCGTCGCTTGATGGCTGATTTCGCGACGATGACCAAGCGCCTACGTGGCGAAAAACCCATTGCCTTGATGATGCTCGATATAGACAAATTCAAAGCCATCAACGACAACTGGGGGCATTCGGCTGGTGACGAAGTTCTCAAGCATCTGGCGACGTTATGTCGTGCGTTGGTGCGTACGCAGGATTTGGTAGTTCGATATGGCGGCGAAGAGTTCTGTGTGCTGCTACCCGGTGCAACTCTGAAGGAGGCGACTTCGATTGCGGAAAAAATACGGAATGCCATCGCTAATTCCGTCTGCCTTCCCGATCCTCGAACCTTGTCGCGCACGGCACCATCGACCGAGATACGCATTACCGTGTCCATCGGAGTAGCTGAGTTGGGAGGTGACGGCTGCGATCATCTGGATCATCTGGTAGCCAAAGCTGATGGACGTCTTTACCTAGCGAAGCAGAACGGCAGAAACAGAGTGATCTGCGATGACTGCCTTTCATTAGGCCCGATACCCATTTGAGTATTCAGAGCAATAATTCAAGACGGGGTGAACAAAATCTCCCTGTCGGGAAGGACGGGATCCGGCCAGAAGCGGACATCCGGGAACTACTGCTTCCGATCAGAAGCAGTCATTTGCAGCCCAGAAAAAAGTGAGACCCAATCGAGTAAGGGATATATTGCCTGCCTCGAAACAGACTTGTATTCATGGAGGAAAAATTGCGGATTTACATTACAGGTGCTTCGTGTGCGGGCGTGACTACTTTGGGTCAAAACGTCGCAACTCTGCTCGGTGTACGCCAAGTCGATGTCGATGATTACTTCTGGATGCGCACTGACCCTCCTTTTACGACCAAGCGAACTCCCAGTGAGCGCGTGTCATTGATCCAGCAAAAGTTCGGTGATGACGATTGGGTGCTGACCGGTTCTTGCATGGTCTGGGGAGAAGCACTGATTACCCATGTCGATCTGATTGTTTTCGTTGTAACTCCAACACCCACTCGCCTTGAACGGCTGGCCGCCCGTGAAAAGGAGCGTTTTGGAGATCGGATAGCACCGGGCGGTGACATGCATGAGATACATGTAGCCTTTCGGGAATGGGCTTCGCAGTATGACGATCCGAACTTTTCAGGACGCAACTGGGCGTGGCACGAGGCGTGGCTATCAGAGCAGACCGCTCCGGTCTTACGGATTGACGGGATGAACAGTGCTGAAAAGATGGTTGCGGATGTCATTCATGCGTTGTCGCAAGTAGCGCAATAGCTCGAGACCGGAACGGCTGAGGCACGACTCAACACGCTTTAGTAATGCCCGCTTCGGGTCGATACCTGCCATTTTTGAACGTCTGCTTTTGGCCGGAAGCTGCCTGTTGAAGATAGCCAAACTCACCTGAGTGTCGAGGTCGGATCATCGATATCGAAGGGATAGAGTTGCGGAAATGACCGAAAAGTTGCGGAAACAATCCAGAAAGGGATGACCAGGAAAATCGAATTGCAGAAACGACAAAGCCCTGAATAATCAGGGCTTTGTCGGTACCAAATATGGCGGAGGCGATGGGATTCGAACTCATGGACCTGTTACAGTCGACGGTTTTCAAGACCGTTGCCTTAAACCACTCGGCCACACCTCCGTTGCGTTGCGGGCGCCATAATACCTGAATGAAACACACTGTCAAACTCTCTGCATGGCTTGTTACAGAGCGTCTGTTATGATCTTTGCGACTGAACGTTTCAAACCAACAGGAGTGTCGCCATGCGCGAACAGGATTACGCAGTTAATAACGGCGTGCAGGCTGAGCAGCTAGAGGTTAGCCGCGTCCTGCGCAACACTTACGGCCTACTGGCTCTGACCCTCGCATTCAGCGGCGTGATGGCTTTCGTTGCGCAGCAGATGCGCGTTGGCTACCCGAACATTTTCGTGGTGCTGATCGGCTTCTACGGGCTGTTCTTCCTCACTAACAAACTCCGCGACTCCGCGTGGGGCCTGGTGTCGGCGTTTGCCTTGACCGGTTTCATGGGTTTCCTGCTCGGCCCGATCCTCAACCGTTACCTGGGCATGCAGGGCGGCGCTGAAGTGGTCAGCTCGGCATTTGCCATGACCGCACTGGTCTTCGGTGGTCTGTCGGCTTACGTGTTGATTACCCGCAAGGACATGAGCTTCCTCGGTGGCTTCATCACCGCTGGTTTCTTCGTCCTGCTGGGCGCAACGCTGGCTAGCTTCTTCTTCCAGATCAGCGGCCTGCAACTGGCGATCAGCGCAGGTTTCGTGCTGTTCTCGTCGGTCTGCATTCTGTTCCAGACCAGCGCCATCATCCATGGCGGCGAGCGTAACTACATCATGGCGACCATCAGCCTGTATGTATCGATCTACAACCTGTTCATCAGCTTGTTGCAGATCTTCGGCATCATGAGCCGCGACGACTGATCGCTGTCGTTAGAAAACGAAAAACCCGCCTCGGCGGGTTTTTTGTTGTCTGCAGGAAAGCTTACGGGATCAATTGATAATGATGCTGCCGTCTGTGTGCTGTTTATAGATGGTGTAAGGCAGCAACAGCGTATCGAGGACGCCGGACGCCGCTGCATCGATCAGCACGCCGGGGTTGGCATTGTTGTAGTCGAAGGTGTCGACACCGTCCTTCACTTCCGCGTGCATCAGGCAGAAGTCGTAGGTCACGCCGCTGTAGATTCGGGGCACGGCGCCGCAGTAGGTTTTTTCGTCCTTGAGGCTCTTGGCCGCGGCTTCATCGCTGCGCACGACCGTCTGCACCGTCCCGCAACCACTGAGCATCACCGCTGCAATCAACATGACCTGAGTTTTCATTACCGCCAATCCTTCGCCGGAAAAAACTCAATCTACGCTGAACGTGCTGAAAAAGCACTCACGCCATCGGTGGCAGACGGCGCTTGACCGGAGTTTTCTTGACGATCGCGGTGTTGGTTTCCGCCAGCGTATTGAGGCGGTCGAGGAGGGTGTCCAGTTGTTCCATCGAGCGCACATGCAGGCGGGCGATAAAGCAGTCTTCGCCCGTCACCTTGTCGCATTCGGTGAATTCGGGGATCGACATGATCTGCCGCTCGACTTCCTGCAACTGCCCCGGCAACGGGCGCACGCGGACGATGGCTTGCAGTTGATAGCCGAAGCATTTCGGATCGATCTCGACGGTGTAGCCCTTGAGTACGCCGCGTTCTTCCAGACGCTTCAAGCGCTCGGCCACGCTGGGTGACGACAATCCGCTGATCTGCGCCAATGCCTTGAGCGAGCGGCGCGAGTCTTCCATCAATGCGCTAATCAGAATCTGGTCGATATCGTCAGTCATGTATCTACTCCCGGATTAGGCGATTTCCGATAATCACCCGCGATAAAAAAGGCAGATTCGCAGTTTAGCCTGTCTTTTGCTCTGGAGAGAGCCCCTGTCCGCTAGGCATACTTTTGTCACAAAGACAGGAGATAAATGATGGACACAACAACCCGCCGCGGCTCATTTGAAATGACCGCCGCCATGCTGATATCAGGAACCATCGGCTGGTTCGTGTTGGTCTCCGGGCAACCGGTGCTGGACGTGGTGTTCTGGCGCTGCGTGTTCGGCGCTGGCACCTTGTTGCTGATTTGCGCTGCGTTCGGCTTTCTGCGCCCGGGCATCCTCACTCGCACCACATTCTTGCTGGCGGTGCTCAGCGGTGTGGCGATTGTCGGCAACTGGCTGCTGTTGTTCGCCTCATATTCGAAAGCCTCAATTGCCATCGGCACGGCGGTGTACAACGTGCAGCCGTTCATGTTGGTGGGGTTGGCGGCGCTGTTTCTCGGCGAAAAAATCACCCTGCAGAAACTGTTCTGGCTGGCGATTTCATTTATGGGGATGCTGGCGATTGTCAGCGCCCACGGTACGCAGGGCGAGAGCGGAAACGATTACCTTTTGGGCATTGCCCTGGCGCTGGGCGCGGCGTTTCTTTACGCGATAGCCGCGCTGATCATCAAGCGTTTGACCGGCACACCGCCGCATCTGATCGCGCTGATTCAGGTCTGCACCGGCGTACTCTTGCTCGCACCATTCGCGCATTTCTCCGCGCTGCCGCAAGCGCCGAGTGCGTGGGCCAGCCTGATCACGCTGGGCATCGTCCACACCGGCCTGATGTACGTGTTGCTCTACGGCGCGATCCAGAAACTGCCGACCGCACTGACCGGTGCGCTGTCGTTCATCTATCCGATTGCGGCGATTTTCGTCGATTGGTTCGCCTTCGGTCATCGACTGCAACCGCTGCAATGGCTCGGCGTGGCAGCGATTCTGCTGGCGGCAGCGGGCATGCAACAGGGCTGGGGTTTCAAGTCCAGAGCCGGTGTCGCTGCACGCCCTTAAATGGCTTTGATCAAATCTTTGAACGCGCCTTTCAAAAGCTGATTGCCGGCATCGACCAGATGATTGTCATCAAAGTACAGCGGCTCGCCATTCAGCGAGCCCATGCAATCGCCATCGGGGCACAGCAATGGCGTCGGGTCGATTACTGTTGCGTTGCACTGTTTGGCAGCGGCTTCGATGGTGAAATTGGCGATCCTGTTGCGTTTTTGATAGTCGACCAAAGGCACTGAGATATCGGCGGTCTGCTGGAAAATCCGCTGATTGAGGTTCAGGCCTTTATATACGCTGAAGGGCATTTCCGGGATCGGCCGGACGATATACACCGGATGGTTTTGCGCGATCTCACACACGGTTTTGCTGTACTCGGCCACGTATTCGTCGATGAAGGCCGATTCACCTTTGGGGCTGTCAGGGAAGTGAATGCGATAGCTGTTGCCCCGGCCGGGATCGGAGTACAGCGCGGCCCGACTGAACAGCACCACCGGAACACCCTTGTACGAATCCTTCAAGATCTGCAGCTTTTCATGGTTGAAGGCTTGGCACTTGGCTTGAAGATCCTTGTCGTGCATTTCGAAGTTCTGCAATTGAGGACAGCCACCGCGTGACCACGATAGCGCGGCGTGCGGATTGTTCATCTGCACCGCAGCGGCGGTCGATTCGGCATGGCTGTCGCCGAACAGAATCACCGAAACATCCCCGGTGCCCAGTTTGCAGTCCGCCGCGTCGTAGGCGTTGGCGTAGCACGCTTTTGGGTAGAGTTTGCTGGCGTATTGCGGTTGTCCGAGGTCGACGAATGCAAACCGCGCAGCGGGATACTTCTTCACTAGCGACGAGGTCACCGACGCCACGACAATGACCGCCACCGTCAGCGCGGCGAACTTGAACAGCGTGCGCGGCGGCGTGGTGATCTTGCGGGTTTTCGATTCTACGTATCGGAAGGACAGCGCACCGAGCACGAATGACAGAACAATGCCGCCCAGCACATGCGGCCAACTGCTGAGCAAACCGCACAGATACAGCAGCACCACCAGCGGCCAGTGCCAGAGGTAAACGGAGTAGGAAATGCTCCCGGTAAATTGCAGCGCCTTGTTGCGGCTGAACAGCGAATGCGTATTGCCGTAAATCACCAGCATCGTCCCCAGCACCGGCAGCAGCGCCAGATAACCTGGCCAGAGATCGTTTTCGGAAAAGCCCAGAACGCTGATCAAAATCGCGATCAAGCCAAACGCTTCGCTGAGTAAGCCTTTACGCTGGCTGAGCCGCAGCGGAAACAGAAAGACCAGTCCGCCGGCAATCATTTCCCACGCGCGGGTGGGCAGCATATAGAAGGCAAAGGTCGGATTTTTCTCCGTCACCACTACCGATGCGGCGAATGAGATCACCGCCAGTGCGAGCAGCGCATAGCGGGTCTTTTGCGAACCGAAGAATTTGTACAGCCCCATGACCAGCACGGGGTAGAGCATGTAGAACTGCCATTCGACGGAGAGCGACCAGGTGTGCAGCAGCCAGTTCTCGTGCAGCGGTGCGTCGAAGTAGTTGCCGTCTTTAGCGAACAAGAAGTTCGAGCTGAACAGCAGACTGCTTTTGATCGTGCGGATCGATTCGCGGAAATCATCCAGCGGCAGATACACGTAGCCGAAAATCAACAGCGCCACGCACAGTGTCGCCAGCGCCGGGATGATCCGTCGGGCTCTGGAGGCGTAGAAGCCGAGCAGGGAAAACTTCTGTTGTTGCAGGCCGTTGAAGATGATCCCGGTCATGAGGAAACCGGAGATCACGAAAAACACGTCGACCCCGGCAAAGCCGCCATCGAAACCGAGGACGTTGAAGTGAAAGAGCACCACCGACAAAACGGCGAGTGCCCTCAAAGCATTGATGTTTTCCCTGAACTGCATGTGCGCATCCATTCACGTACTTTGCGATGGCGCATTGTAGTGATCATGTCTGCGTTGTTACACGGGAAAATTCGCCGCGCGTCAGATGTTCCAGCGCGGCGCGGTTTTCGCCAGCCGCTGACGCATGTCGCCGATGTTCGCGGCGAGCTGTCGGGTCAATAAGCGATAACCGTCCAGCGCGCTGTAAACCGGTGCGTCCAGGCCGGCGTCCGGCAACTCCACAGGTCGATCGAGACGTTGGCTTGCGCCGGTTTTCAACGCCCGTGCCATGCCGATCAATTGCACCCGAATCTGCCGGTGTTCGGCCTTAAGCGCTGATTGCAGATGCGCCATGGCCTCGGGGTCGTTAGCGTCCGGGCGGGTGTTGCCGAGGATTTCCAGGGTGCTGATGCACATGCGCAGGTTGCGCTGGATCGCATCCAGTTCGGTCATGGAAATCTTCACTTCCTTGGACACCGACGGCATCAGCGAGCGCAGTTGCACCATCACCGCGCCCAAACGGCCCATCAGTTTCAGATGTTCATCGGCGCTGACCGGTTGGCCGCTGATGATCCGTCCATACACCGTGGCGCAATCGCGCAGCGCATCGGCGAGGTTGTAGCGCCACGAGTACACGGCGTACAGCGGCAGCGCGAAGGAAAAGGCCAGGGCGAGGGCGATGCCGATCAGAATATCGACGCCGCGCCACAAGCCGTCGGTGATCGGGTTGTCACCATGCCCGGCGACGATAAACACCGTGATCGCCGAGAGCAGGGCGGTGTAACCCCCCTTGCCGATGGCGTGATAGGAGAAGAATCCGCAGACCACCGCCATCGCAAAGTACGTCAGCCACGGCATGCCGAGCCACGCCTGTTGCGCCACGAGAACCAAGCCTACGGCGGCGCCGATCAACGTGCCGGTGGCGCGCTCGGCGGCTTTTTTGCCGATGTTGCCGTGGTGCTGCAAGCCGCCAATCACCACCAACATGGTCACCGAAGCCCACTCGCCGTGGGGCAGATTGATGCCGGTGGTCAGCAGAATCGTCGCCAGCAACCCGAGGGCAACACGCACGGCGTGGATCAGTCGGGCGTGGCGGTAGCGCCGGTACGGATCGAGCAACGGTCGCAGGATTCGGCGCAACAGCGGTGGCAGTCGATGGGTGCTGTGAGTACTCAGTGCGAACCTCTCGTCAGTGTTTTTCAGATCAATGGAAAGGGAAAATGTAATTCATCCAGGCCGCCATGCGCAGGAGAATTTTGCGCATCGCGCCGATGTGATGAAAGTGCTGACTGTACAGCGCCGCCTGACCGTAAGCGCCGCCGGGCATCTGTTTGGCGTACTGGGCGTAGTCCGGATCGGTGATCTCAATGATCACCGGCACTCGCCCGGCCGGGGGCGAACCGGTGTAGCTGATCAACGTGCCGGACGGTTGAATCTGCCCTTCGGCAATCACGCCGATGACGCTTTTCACCCGACCTTCGAAGACCTTGCCGGGAATGCCGTCGAAGGCGACTTCTGCCTCGTCGCCGACGGTCAGACGCAGCAGGCTGTTCTGACGCATCCACGCAGCAAAATACTGGCCTTCTTCGGGAATAAACACCATGGACGGGCGCAGCGGCAACTTGCTCGCCATCATCCCCGGACGCAACGAAACGTGGGTGACGAAACCTTTGCTCGGCGCGCGAACGGTGGTGTTGTCCAGCTCGAACTGGGCGTTGTCGAGTTGCGCCTGCAGGTCATCGGTGCGTGAGATGGCGGCATCCAGTTCGCGCTGAGTGCCGAAGTTACGGCGGATCAATTCGGTGATGCGATAACGATCGCCCTTGGCCGCGACCAGTTGCGCCTTCAGCGATTTCACCCGGTTTTCAAACGGCGTCGGATCAATGCGAAACAGCACATCGCCTTTTTCCAGCGGCTCGTTGCCGTGCACCGGTACTTCGATCACCTGACCGCTGACGATGGGAATCACTGGCACAGAGACGAAGTAGGAACGCGCCACCTCGGAGTAGGGGTGGTTGTAGTTCATGGTGAAAATCAGCGCACCGATGATCAGGATTCCGCCCAGAACGGCGGTGGGCACCGTCCATTTATTCAGCGGGATGCGGAAGATCTTGAACAGCGCGACACAGAATGCGGCGTACGTGAGGATGAGCAGCAGATCCATGCTCAGTTCCCCTCTTTATCAGAGCGCGGTGACTGCGCTTCAAGCCGCTCAATGCGACCTTGCAGCTCTATGACTTGCTGCTCCAGCCGCAGCACGTGGTTCTGCACCGGTTTGCCGTCACCGAAACCCCAACCGCGATCCTCGCGATACGCCATCGCCCAGATCCACAGAAACGGCCACAACGCGTGCAGGGTGAACAGGCTGACCCAGCCCGTGGCATGGATCGCATCCTGATGCGGGTGATTACGGTGAACGGCAATTTCGTACGGAATGTCATGCAGCACGATGATCCCGTAGAACAGCACGAGACCGACAAACACCAACAGACCCAACGCGACGTAATCAAGCATGTTCAGCTCCCGGCATCCAGTGCAGCGCTGGAATCAGTGTAGACACTGAAATGCCGGGAGCTTCACGTATTCAGACGAGAAGCTGATGACTTCCCAATTCGCTTAGAAGATGTAGTCCGTGGTCAGGAAACTCGAATCGCGGCCACGAATGATTTCGCTGATCAGATCCTTGTTGCTGTCCTGGAACTTGGTCGCCACCAGCGTGCGGATCGAAAACACCCGCAAGGCGTCGTGCACCGACAACGTCCCTTCGGCCGAGTTTTTGCGCCCGTTGAACGGATAAGTGTCCGGGCCACGCTGGCATTGTGCGTTGAGGTTGATCCGCCCGACCTGATTGGCAAAGGTGTCGACCAGTCGGCCGACCGCCACCGGGTTGGTGCCGAAGATGCTCAACTGCTGGCCGAAATCCGACTCCAGTACGTAATCGATCACCGTATCGAGGTGACGGTACGGCACGATCGGCACCACCGGGCCGAACTGCTCTTCCTGATAAACGCGCATCTGCGGGTTCACCGGGTAAAGCACCGCCGGGTAGAAGAACGACTCGCGGGATTCGCCGCCATTGGGGTTGACCACTTGCGCGCCTTTGCTCTGCGCGTCGGCCACCAGACCGTGCAGATAATCGACTTTGCCAGCCTCCGGCAACGGCGTCAGCGACACACCGCTGTCCCACGGCATGCCCGGTTTCAGCGTGGCCAGTTTGGCGTTGAATTTTTCGATAAAGCTGTCGACCACGTCTTCATGGACGAAGAGGATTTTCAATGCGGTGCAGCGCTGGCCGTTGAACGACAGCGAGCCGGTGACGGCTTCGCTGACGGCATTGTCTAGATCGACCTCCGGCAAGACGATGCCCGGGTTCTTCGCGTCCAGACCCAGGGCGGCGCGCAAGCGGTGTGGTTTCGGGTGCAGTTTTTTCAGGTCGCTGGCGGCTTTGTTGGTGCCGATGAAGGCGAAAATATCGATCTTGCCGCTGGCCATCAGCGCGCTGACAGTTTCGCGGCCACTGCCGTAGATCACGTTGATCACGCCGGTCGGGAAGCTGTCGCGGAAAGCTTCAAGCAGAGGACGGATCAGCAGAACGCCGAGCTTGGCCGGTTTGAACACCACGGTGTTGCCCATGATCAGCGCCGGGATCAGCGTGGTGAAGGTCTCGTTCAGCGGATAGTTGTAAGGGCCCATGCACAGCGCGACGCCGAGTGGTACGCGGCGGATCTGGCCGAGGGTGTCCTGTTCCAGCTCGAAACGGCTGGAGCGGCGGTCGAGTTCCTTGAGCGCGTTGATGGTATCGACGATGTAATCGCAGGTGCGGTCGAACTCTTTTTCCGAGTCCTTGAGGTTCTTGCCGATTTCCCACATCAGCAGTTTCACCACGGCGTCGCGCTGTTGGCGCATGCGGCCGAGGAAGGCTTCGACGTGCTGAATGCGTTCGGCCACGCGCATGGTCGGCCACAGGCCCTGGCCACGGTCGTAGGCACGCACGGCGGCGTCGAGGGCGGTGAGGGCGGTGTCGGCATCAAGCAACGGCGTGCTGCCGAGGATGACTTGCTCGTCTCCATTGTCACGGTGCAGATACACCGGGCTGCGCACCGTCGCGAGCGGGCCGTCCCAGCGGCGCAACTGGCCGTCGACCAGATATTCACGTTGCTCGACCTGACCGTCGAGGCGATATTTTTCCGGGATGTCGCTGACAGAAGGGAACAGATTGCCAAGGATGTTTGCTGTGCTCATGTCGCTACCCCGCGTGCCAATTTGAAAGTCTGTAACGGTTATACGCCTGAATGCCGCGAAATTTAAACCCGCAAATGTCACCCGAATGTCACCCAAACCCCCAGAACAAAAGGGGTGGTCACAAAGTATCCCTGTAGGAGCTGCCGAAGGCTGCGATCTTTTGATCTATCAGGCCTATGCGATCCAGTGTGGGAGCGGGCTTGCTCGCGAAGGCGTGGTGTCAGGCGACATCATTGTTGAATGATCGACCACCTTCGGGAGCAAGCCCCCTCCCACAATGGATTTGTGGTGTTTTGAGAGTTTTCTACTGGCCCCGTTTGCCCCCCTCACTGTCCCGCAATGCCCTCAACCCGCTGGCGCGCCTGCCTTAAGGTGTGATCACAACAATAAGCGATGCCACCCTTGAGGATCGTCATGCGGGCAATTCCCATCACATTACTGCTGACTTTATCCGTGGCGCTGTTTGGCTGCGGCGAAGACCCCAAACCCCCGGCCACCACCGCCAGCAACGCCATGCCCAAAGACCCGGCACTGGCGCAGATCTACGCCAACAGTTGCCAGCTCTGCCACGCCAATCCCGCCGCCAACGCGCCACTCACCGGTGATCGCAAAGCCTGGGAACCGCGCATCCAGCAAGGCGCCGACACGCTGCTCGACCACGCCATCAACGGCTACAACGGCATGCCGCCGATGGGTCAGTGCGTCGAGTGCAGCGAAGAACAATTTCTGCAATTGATCGGCTTCATGGCCGACCAGCCGCTCCCACAATAAGGTGCCCGGCATGACGATGGATCTGACACGGCGCCAGTTATTGCAACGGGCTAGCATCATCGGCGCGTTCAGCGCGTTGGCGAGCAATCCGGCTCTCGGCCAATTGATGCGCGCGCCACGGCTGATTCCGTGGCGCAACTGGTCGGGCGGGCAGAGTTGCCTGCCGGCGGCGCGCCTTGCGCCGAAGAATCTCGACGAATTGACAAGTTTGATCAAACTGGCCCAAGGCAAGATCCGCCCGGTCGGTTCGGCGCATTCCTTCAGCGCTCTGGTGCCCACCGACGGCACGCTGCTGTCGCTGAGCTACTTCAATGGCCTGCTCGATCACGATGCAAAAACCTTACAGGCGGAATTCGCCGCCGGCACACCAATGTCGCGCATGGGCGTACCGTTGAAAGACATCGGCCAGGCCCTGCAAAACATGGCCGACATCGACTACCAGACCCTCGCCGGCGCGATCTCCACCTCGACCCACGGCACCGGCAAAAACTTTCAGTCCTACTCAGCCCACGTCTGCGGCATGCAACTGGTGACCGCCAATGGCGAGGTGCTCGACTGCGACAGTCAGCGTCATCCCGAGGTGTTCAACGCGGCGCGCGTCTCCCTCGGCGCCCTAGGCGTGGCGACCAAAATTCGTCTGCAAAACCGTCCGGCTTATCGCCTGCGCGAACGCCAATGGATCGCCAAGACCGAAGAGCTGCTGGAAGACATCGACAAGAACACCAGCGAAAACCAGCACTGGGAAATGCTCGTCGTCACCCACTCCGACTACGCCTTGTCCATCGCCCTCAACGAAACCGATGAGCCGGCCACGCCGCCCATCCCGCCGGAAGAAGAGGGCGGCAACGAGTTCGTCACTCTGATCGAAAAGATCGACAAATATGGCAGCGACTTCCCCGACCTGCGCCGCACCATGCTCAACAGCCTGCGCCATCTGGCGAGTTTCGATGATCGCATCGGCGACTCGTTTGACATCTACGCCAACGTGCGCACCGTGCGCTTCAACGAGATGGAATATTCGGTGCCCGCCGAACACGGCCCGGCCTGTCTGCGCGAGATTCTCAAGCTGATTCAGGACAAGGATCTGCGCACCTGGTTTCCCATCGAGTACCGCTACGTCAAAGCCGACGACATTCCGCTGAGCATGTTCGAGGGCCGCGACAGCTGTTCGATCTCGGTGCACCAGCATTACCAGATGGATCATCACAATTTCTTTGCGGCGGTCGAGCCGATTTTCTGGAAGTACAACGGCCGCCCGCACTGGGGCAAATTGCACACGCTCAACGCGAAAAACCTGCAACCGCTGTACCCGCGCTGGCGCGAGTTTGTCGACGTGCGCCAGGCGCTGGATCCTAGCGGGCGATTCTTGAACGCGCATTTGTCATCGATTCTGGGGGTGAGCTGATGGCGGTTAATCGACGTAACTTCCTGCTCGGTACATTGGGCGTCGGCGCCTTGCTGGTCGGGGTTGGCGCGTGGTTGCGGCCGGGCGATCGTGGCGGGCCGTACAGCGATTATTTTCGTGCGCTCAATCGCGAGTTGAAAGATAAAGGCCCGATGCGGCCGGTGCTGCTGATCGATCTGGATCGACTCGATCACAACATCGACGTGGTCATGCAATCGGTGAAGCGCGGCGGCAAACAGTTGCGCCTGGTGGAGAAATCACTGCCGTCGCCGGGGCTGCTGAGCTACATCGCGCAACGCGCAGGGACACAGCGTTTGATGTCGTTTCATCAGCCGTTTCTCAATCACGATGCGGTGACGTTTCCGCAGTCGGATATTTTGCTCGGCAAGCCGTTGCCGGTACGTTCAGCCGAGTTGTTTTACCAAACCCACAAAGGCCCGTTTGATCCGTCGAAACAGTTGCAATGGCTGCTCGACGGCCCTGAACGATTGCAGCAATACCTGCAACTCGCGCAGGGCCTGGGCACGCGGATGCGCATCAGCATCGAGCTGGATGTTGGCTTGCATCGTGGTGGGGTCAGCGATGTGAATGTACTGGGGCAGATGCTCAAGCTGATCAGCGCCAACCCGCAGCATCTGCAGTTTGCCGGGTTTATGGGCTACGACCCGTTCGTGGGCATGGGCGTGCCGGGGATACTCGGTTCGCCCGAGGAATTGTTCGCCAAGGTCATGGTGATTTATCAGCGCTGCGTTGATTTCACTCGACAGCAGTTTCCCGGTTTGTGGCACGAAGATTTGTGCCTGAACACTGCCGGTAGCCCGAGTTATCGCATGCATGAAAACGAGCAACTCAGCACGGAAGTGTCGGTGGGCACGGCGATGCTCAAGCCGACGCACTACGATTTGCCGTCGCTGACCGAGCATGTACCCGCGACCTATATCGCCACGCCGGTGTTGAAAAGCACCGGCGCGGTGAACATCCCGGCGCTGGACGACAAGTCGCGGCTGTTTTCTTGGTGGGACGCGAATCAGCGCGAGACCTTTTTCATCTACGGCGGCAACTGGATGGCCGAATTCGAATCGCCGCAGGGTTTGCAAAGCAACACGGTATACGGGCGCAGCTCGAATCAGGAGATGGTCAACGGCTCCAGCGCGGTGGGCCTGAATATCGAAGATCAAGTGTTCCTGCGCCCGACCCAGACTGAAGCCGTACTGCTGCAATTTGGCGACCTGCTGGCGGTGCGCGGCGGCAAAATCGTCGACACCTGGCCGGTCTATTCCTGATCCCTCAGCCACCGCAAAACCCCTGTGGGAGCGGGCTTGCTCGCGAAGGAGTGTCAGTCAACGCATGTGTGGCTGATCCACCGCTTTCGCGAGCAAGCCCGCTCCCACATTTTTTTCGCGGCCCGTGCCGAAACCGCAGAACGGTCTACGCTTGAAAACGCCATGACCGAATCAGCCCAAGCATGGCGTCTCAATCTGAAGAACAAGGAAGATCCAATGACTCAATTGATCACCCAGGTGTCCCCGCAATCCTTGACCGACGTGCTGCAAGCCGCCGGTTATCGCGTCAACCAGACCGAACAGAACGGCATCGTCCAGCTACTCAGCGCCAGCCAGGGCATTGGCTACGCCGTGCGTTTCGGCAATCCGGCGGCGGAGCAGGGCAGCTACGTCGACTTCACCTTCAGTTGCGCATTGCGCGTGCAAGGTGAGCTGCCGGCCGGCGTCGCGGAACGCTGGAACGCCACTCGGCGTTTTGCGCGGTTGTCGTTGCAGGGCGAATTTCTGGTGATGGAAATGGACGTGGTGGTCGGCGCCGGGGTCAGCAACGATCACCTGCGCGGCAACCTCGAATTGTGGGATCGCCTGTTGCAGGAGTTCATCGTCTATCTGCGCGATTTCAGCCAGACCGCGCAAGCCACCCCGGCAACCGTCGCCGTCGCCGAGCAAGAAGAAGTCGCCCTGACCTAACACAATCCCCCTGTAGGAGCTGCCGAAGGCTGCGATCTTTTGATCCTGGTTTTTAAGATCAAGATCAAGAGATCGCAGCCTTCGGCAGCTCCTACACGGGTTTGTCTGTGGCGGATGAGGGCGTTGTCGGTTTAGAGTGGACGGCCACATAGAGATCACGGACGGATCTACCATGCCTGACGACATCCATATCGAACGCTCCAGCGAAGCCCACATCGAGGGCATCACTGCGCTCTATAACGACCCGGCCGTCGCGCGGCAGGTGTTGCAGATGCCGTTTCAATCCACCGAAGTCTGGCGGCAGCGGTTGCAGGCGGAAAACGATCGGGCGGTGAAGCTGGTGGCGCTGCATGAAGGTGTAGTGATCGGCAATCTCGGGCTTGAAGCGTTTTCACGGATTCGCCGGGCGCATGCCGGCAGTTTCGGCATGGCCGTTGCGGTGGCGTGGCAGGGCAAGGGTGTCGGGTCGAAACTGTTGACGGCGGCACTGGACGTCGCCGACAACTGGATGAACCTGCACCGCGTCGAGCTTTCGGTGTATGCCGATAACGAAGCGGCGATCAGCCTCTACCGCAAGTTCGGGTTCGAGGATGAAGGGCTGTTCCGCGATTACGCGGTGCGTGACGGGCAATGGGTCGACACCCTGAGCATGGCCCGTCTGCGACGCAGCACTAAAACCTGACTCAGTCGCCCAGTGCGAACGCCACCGCCGACTGTGCATGCAGTTCGGTGGTGTCGAGCAGGGGTAGGGCGCTGTGTGCGGGTTTGACCAACATACCGATTTCGGTGCAACCGAGGATGATCGCCTGCGCGCCGCGTGCGGTCAGGGACTCAATGACTTTTTGGTAGGTCTGCCGCGAGGCTTCGCTGATCACGCCGACACAGAGTTCGTCGTAGATGATCCGGTGCACGTCCTTGCGTTCGGCTTCGTCCGGCACCAGAACCTTCAAACCCTGAGCGATCAGACGTTGCTTGAGGAAATCCTGTTCCATGGTGAACGCTGTGCCGAGCAGGCCAACGGTGCGTGCGTCGATTGCGATCGCAGCCTGGGCTGCCGGTTCGGCGATGTGCAAAAACGGAATGTTGATCGCTGCCTGAATCTGCTCGGCGACCTTGTGCATGGTGTTGGTACACAGCACCACGCAATCAGCGCCGCCGGCTTCGAGCCTGCGTGCAGCGTCCACCAGAATCGCCGCCGCATCGTCCCAGCGCCCGGCGTGCTGGGCTTGTTCGACCGGGCCAAAGTCGACGCTGTACATCAGTATTTGCGCCGAACGCAGTGGCCCGAGCCGGTCGCGAACCTGTTGGTTGATGAGTCGATAATATTCGGCGCTGGACTCCCAGCTCATACCGCCGATCAGGCCGATGGTGCGCATTGAAATTCCTCGATCAATGATCTGTGTTTTCCCCGAGTGTCCTTTTCTTCAAGGCCTGATGCCAGCAGCAATTGACTGTACCGCTGATCTTTCACGCAAGTGTCACGGTGTGTTGCAAAACCGCAGGCGATTTACCGTACACCGGGGCTTCGATCTGCCACTATCGAACATCGCAGGATCCTTTCCGAGGCACACAGCAATGAGCGACGTACAGCAACTGGGCGAGATGCTTCGTCATTACGCCGAAAGCGAAGCGCACAAAAAGCAACTGTTCGAAACGCAGTCGCAGGTCTGGGCGAGCCGGATCGAAGGGCTGTTCGGCGATATTCAGCGATGGCTGGAGCCGGTGCAGGCGCCGAATCTGCTGGAAGTCAGCCGCGAGGCGTACGTTGCGTTCGGCCCGAGTACGCCGGTCGAGACCTCGACGTTCAAGACCGAGAAACTGAGCATCGTGATTGCCGGAAAACCGGTGGAGTTTGTGCCGGATGTGATGGGCAGCGCCGGGCAGATTTCGTTGGCGGTAATGGGTCTGACGGCGGCGCGTTACGGCAGTATTTCGTTGGTGGGGCTGCCGGGCGGCGAGTGGCAGTGGCGCAAGACCAATGGTTTGAAAGATCCGGACACGTTTGTGTTCGATGCGAATTTTTTGGCGTTGCAATTGCAGAGCCTTATCCCCCGCGAACGCGGCTAAGATCAAGGGCATACCCCCTCACCCCAGCCCTCTCCCCCAAGGGGGCGAGGGGAAAGGGAGCCGATCTTTGTTGTGTTCAATTGCAAGTTCGACTCAGGACTTTCAGGTCGATGTACCTCGAATATCCAACCCGGTCAGTTCCCTCTCCCTCCGGGAGAGGGCTAGGGTGAGGGCAACCCCAGACCCACCTCAAATCTCCAGATTACCCCAACCCGATTTCACCACCTCCGGTGCCACCGCTTTCACGCTTTTCCCGGTAGCCAACTCAACCCGCCGCGCCACCTCCGGATCATCAGCAAACGGCACCATACTCGCCTCATCCAGACTCTCCGCCGTCTCCCGTCGCAAGCAGTACTCCACCGCCAGCCACAAAAACACCACGCCCAGCCCATCAAAAAACACCTCGATCATGACGGCCTCCCAGCCTCAGGCAATCTGCGCTTCACGCTGAGCCAATGCCACATCAGCCACGCGCACCGTGCGCCAGACGTTGTAAGCCATCAGCAACATCCCGCTAAGAAAGAACACCCCGCCGGCAAAACGCACGATGAACCCCGGGTGACTGGCCTGCAGCGCTTCGACAAACGAGTACGTCAGCGTGCCGTCCTCGTTGATCGCCCGCCACATCAGGCCCTGAGTGATGCCGTTGACCCACATCGAGGCGATGTACAACACCGTGCCAATCGTCGCCAGCCAGAAGTGCAGGTTGATCAGCGGCGTGCTGTACATCTGCTCGCGGCCGAAGACTTTCGGCACCATGTGGTAGGTCGCGCCGAAAGTGATCATCGCCACCCAGCCCAACGCCCCGGCGTGAACGTGGCCGATGGTCCAGTCGGTGTAGTGGGAGAGGGCGTTGACGGTTTTGATCGCCATCATCGGCCCTTCGAACGTCGACATGCCGTAGAACGCCAGCGACAGCACGAGGAAGCGCAGAATCGGGTCGGTGCGCAATTTATGCCAGGCGCCGGAGAGCGTCATCATGCCGTTGATCATCCCGCCCCAGCTCGGCGCGAGCAGGATCAGCGACATGGCCATGCCCAATGACTGCGCCCAGTCCGGCAGCGCGGTGTAATGCAAGTGATGCGGGCCGGCCCAGATGTACAGGGTGATCAACGCCCAGAAGTGCACGATCGACAACCGATACGAATACACCGGCCGATTGACCTGTTTCGGCACGAAGTAATACATCATCCCGAGGAAACCGGTGGTGAGGAAAAAACCCACCGCGTTGTGCCCGTACCACCACTGCACCATCGCGTCGGTGGCCCCGGAATACACCGGATACGACTTGAACCAGTCGACCGGAATCGACAGATGATTGACCACGTGCAGCATCGCAATCACCAAAATGAACGCGCCGAAAAACCAGTTGCCGACGTAAATGTGTTTGGTTTTGCGCTGCACCACGGTGGTGAAGAACACCACGGCGTAGGCGACCCAGACCACGGCCATCCACACCGCGCCGGAAAATTCTATTTCGGCGTATTCCTTGGTGGTGGTGTAGCCCAGCGGCAGGGTGATTAGCATGATCACGATCACCGATTGCCAGCCCCAGAAAGTGAACGCTGCGAGGGTGTCCGAGTACAGCCTCACCTGGCAGGTGCGCTGTACTGCGTAGTAACTGGCGGCGAATTGCGCGCTGCCGGCGAAGCCGAAAATCACCAGGCTGGTGTGCAACGGTCGCAAGCGGCCGAAGGTGGTCCACGGCAAGTCCAGATTCATGTCCGGCCATACCAATTGAGAGGCGATCCATACCCCCATCGCCATCCCCACGACACCCCATAAAATAGTCGCGATGACGAATTGGCGGACGACCTTGTAGTTATAAGCCTGTCCGATTGTTGCTGTGCTCATGGTCAGTTCATCCACGGTTGCAAAGTCTTGCCAAGCCACCCGGTCTGGCATGGGCTGCACTGTAGGAATACCGTGGAAAACAAAACAGGCTCAGGAATTGTTGATTTGTGCGGATCAGATTTTTGCTTTGCCTGCGGCTATCTGACGCGGTCTGATATGGTTTTTTGTACCTTCGACGAGCCTGTTTATCGCTTCGCCGACACTGTCAGGAGAACTCCGTTGTGGCGAGGGGATTTATCCCCGCTCGGCTGCGCAGCAGTCGCAAGCCCGTTGCATGCGGTGTGTCTGATGTACCGGGTCGGCAGGTTTTGGGGCTGCTTCGCAACCCATCGGGGATAAATCCCCTCGCCACAATGGGCCAGTGTGGCAGCAGAAGTATTGCGGCCATTGGATGTGGGGGAAACCCTTACGGGCCTCTGCCATCGGGGATATTTCCTTGGGTCGATGATGGCATTTTGTTAAAGTCCCGCCCGCCAGCGGGATTCGGCTGGACGATGGAATCGATGAAGGGAGTCGGGTTTGTGAGTGTGGGCAAAAAGATTTTGGGTCTCACAGCGGTGCTGTTGATGCTGACGCTGTGGGCCAGTTACTTCTATGTGTTCAAGGAAAACCGCAACGGCCAGCTCGGCGGTGTTGGCGAAAGTACCGCGTGGTGCGGCACGCCACCGTCCACGCAAGCAGCGTTGCTGGGCAAGGATCAACTGACCTTGCGCGTCACCAATAATCTGCGCGGCGAGTTCATTGTCGGCGGCTCATTGGTGGTGTCCGAGCGCACGTTCAATCGCTACGACCTCGGTCGCAATGAACTGCGCCTGAGAATGGAACCGTTACAGTGGACCTTCGGCGCCACGCCGATCTTCCTTGAACAAGTCAAGGTTCAGCCGCTCAGTCGCAACCTCGCCTCATCCAACAAAAGCGCTTACGCCGAACTGGAACCACGTCCGATCGGCGTTCAGGGCCAGGTCGCCGCGTTCCCGTTTGACACCTATCGCTATGGCTACAAACCGGTGCTCTATTACCTCAAGGGCAGCGAGCGCATCGACCTGCGTTTCAGGAACATCACCACGCTGATGGAAATGTCCAACACCTTCACGCCAATCCAGAAGTACAACCGCGTCGACTACATCAACGAGAAAAACTCGCTGATCCGCGACGAGGATTACAAGGCTTACGGGGCGCACGAATGTGCCTTTAGCGTTGAGCGTAAGGACTCGTTCAAAGTCGTGGTGTTGTTGATGTTGCTGGTGCTGTGCCTGCCGCTGATGCTGGTGTTTTATCGCGACGAACCGGGGATCGATTTTCTGGCCACGCTGGTGGGGATTGCTGTGGTGCGGGTGATGCTGGTCGGGCCGGTGCAGGACTTTCAGTTGTACAACATCGACTTTGTGTTTGGTGCGGCGATATTGCTGGTGGGCACGGTGTCGCTGATCAAGGCGATGCGGGCGAGTAGTCGGCGGGAGATGGCGTTGAGGAGTGGGGAGACGTCTTCCTGGTGATTGTGGTTTAACCATCAAAAGCCCCTCACCCTAACCCTCTCCCGGAGGGAGAGGGGACTGATTGGGGGATATTGAGGAAGTGCGCCGACTTGCAGGATTGTCTTTGAATCCATAATCGACGCGGTATTTCAGGTCGATGAACCTCGCCCGACAACTCGGTCAGTCCCCTCTCCCTCGGGAGAGGGCTAGGGTGAGGGGACGACATTTTCCAGCCAATCACTTAAGCGCCGGATCTCCCATATTCATCTTCTTCCACCCCTGCAACAACACCTGCGCCTTGGGCTCCTGGCCGCTGTCGAGGTAGTACTGGATCAGCGACAGCCGCGCATTACGGTTCGCCGGTTGCACTTTGAGCAGGCCTTCAAGAATCGCGCACGCTTCATCGACCTTGCCGCCCTCGTGCAACGCCACCGCCAGCACATAACCGTACTGGGCATTCTGCGGCTCCAGTTGCGCAGCTTTGTGCAGCGCAACCATCGCTTCAGTCGTCTTGCCGGCGCGGATCAATGACAAACCCCGAGTGTGCTGCAACAGCGCCGCGTCCGGGTGTTCCTTGATGCTGTCGTCGAGCAGTGTCTGCGCTTCCTGACTGCGGCCGCTGGCCTCCAGCCATTGCACCAGTGTCACCAGCGCCGGGTAGAAGTCCGGATCACGTTTGAGCGCATCTCGCAGCAACGCTTCAACTTCCGAACTGCGCCCACTGGCCTGATAGAGCATGGCCAGATTGAGGTTCGCTTCGGCGCGTTCCAGCAGACTCTTCTGCACCGCCTCGTACTCGCCAATCGCGGCTTCCCAGTTGGCTTGCGCCGCACCGAGACCGCTGCTGCGGGCGACGCTGAGCAAATCGCGCGCGACCACAATGCGTACCGCTTTCACCGGATCGCCCAACAGTGGCGACAACAATGGCGCACGTTCAGGCGGAGGCAGAAACGCACTGATTGCCCGCGCTGCGCTTTCACGCACTTGCGGCTCAGGATTTTTCAGATCCTGTGTCGCCAGTTTCAACGCCTGTTCGCTTGGATACAGCGGCAATTCCGCCAGCAGGGTGGCGCGCTGGATTGCCGGCAGATTGCTGCGTTGCAGTTGCGTAAACAGCGCGTCGGCGGCGCCGGGCTGGCCATTGCGGATCAGCCACAGGCTTTCGTCATAACGCGGTGCTTGCGGCGCGGTGGAAGCGCGCCACAGGTTGAACTGCGCGGTGACTTTGTCGCCAGCCTTGCCCTGATGGCAGGTCAGACACGCGTCCGGCGTGCCGAGCTTCTGCGCGCGTTCCGGGTTGGGAATGCTGAAACTGTGGTCATGACGGAAGTCGTTGCCCATGTAGAACTTGCCGGGCATGTGGCAATCCACGCACTGCGAACCCGGTTGGCCCATGGTGTGACGCGTGTGTTCGATGGAGTCGTAATTCTTCGCTTGCAGGCCTTTGCCGTCGACCCCTTCAATCGAGGTTTTGCCGGCGGTGTTGTGGCATTGCAGGCACACCGCGTTGCCCGGCGCTTTCAGTTCGTTGCTGTGCGGGTTGTGGCAATTGCTGCAACGCACACCTTTGTCGAACATTTTGCTTTGCAGGAATGAGCCGTGTTCGAACACCTCGTCCTTGATCTTGCCGTCCAGCGCATACAACTCGCGGGTGAGGGTGCTCGGCAGGTAATCGTCCATCAGGCGTTTGCCGACGGTGTAGCCATCACCCAGCGGCGCACGACGCGCATGGCAACGGGCGCAGGTTTCGATCTCGACCGTGGCGTTCTTGTCCTTGAGGTCGACGTCGAAACCTTGATGGATCAGGTCGCCCTTTTTCTGCGTCCATTCCAGGTGATTGGAGGCCGGGCCATGGCAGGCCTGACAACCGACGCCAAGGCTGTTCCACTGACTGTTAAAGGTATTGCTGGCGGCATCGAAATTGCGCTTGAAACCGGTGGTGTGGCACTCGACGCACATGAAGTTGGCGTTCTGGCTCGGCTTGCTCCAGTGCAGCGGATTCTTGAAGTTCACGCCTTGGCCGGGATAGAGATGAAACCAGCGGTTTTTCTGGGTATCCCAGGCCACGCCAAGCGCCTGCAAACGGCCTTCGCCAACCTCGATCAGGTACTGCTGCAGCGGCGCGATGCCGAAGGTGTAGGCCACTTTGAAATCGGCGTTCTTGCCGTCGATGCCCTGCGTATTGACCCAGAACTCGTCGCCCTTGCGTGTGAACTTCGTGGTCTCTTTTTCAGCCTTGAACGTGACGTTATTGAAGTCACCGAGCATGGTCTCGGCGTTCGCCGGTTGCATCGCCAATTGGTGGTGCGAGCCTTGCCAGTCTTTGACTTGCTCGGTGTGGCAGCCTTGGCATTGCTGCTCATCGACCATGCTCGCCGGTTTCAGTGCGACCGCTTGCGGCTTGGGCGCGGCAGGCGCGGGAGCCGGCGCGCTGATCGGGGGCACCGTGAGCGGCGCGGTAACGGGCGCAGGGCTGAACAGAAACCAGCCGATCCCCGCCACGGCCGCCAGCAGCACGCCGATGGAGACAGGGAACAGGTAACGAGAAAGTGAAGATTGAGACGAATCAGGGTCAGGTTGTACCGCTTTATTTTTATGCTTGGGCATTACGACTTCCGTGGTTCAGGTGCATTTACCGTCTGGTGTGCATTCAAGCTCGGTGCAGCTTTGCCGGATGACCGGCGTCTGTCAAATGACCATTGTGATCGGGCGCGCAGCCTCGTGTGAATTTTCTGCTTTTACATCGCAAAAGTTGAGGTTTTAGCTATACCTGTAACTCCCCTTATGCAAATCTTTCGGCTTTCTGACAGGAGTTACAGCATGAAGCTAGCAGTAATGATGGGCACGCTGTGCATCGCCACCCTTGGCGTGGTGGGTTGCTCGAGCAAAACCGTCGCTCCAGATGAGTACTCCGGGTTTCTCAAGGATTACAGTCAGCTCAAGGAAGCCAAGTCACCGTCGGGTGCCGAGGTGATGCGCTGGATGGATCCGAAACTCGACATCAATAAATTCACCAGCGTTTACGTCGAGCCAAGCCAGCTCTATCCGAAGCCGCAACCGACCGCAAAAATCTCTCAGCAAACCCTCAATGGCATCACCAGCTATTACGATCAGGCGCTCAAGCGTGAGCTGGGCAAATCGCTGCCACTGGCCACCGGGCCTGGGCCGGGTGTGATCGTACTGCGTCCGGCCATCACCGCCGTCAGCAGCAAAACCGAAGGGCTGCACGCGTATGAAGTGATCCCGATTGCTTTGGTAGCCGCGGCGGTCAGCACGGCCACCGGCATCCGTGATCAGGAAACCACCCTGGCCACTGAAGCGGTGTTCATGGACGGCGGCAGCAATAAGGTCGTGGCGCAAGTTGTGCGCAAAGGCACTGGCAAACCGCTGGAAAATGATTCACAGGCGCTGAAGGCCGAAGACGTTAAAGCCGTGATCGATGGCTGGGCGTCTGATATGCACCAGACCTATCTGAAACTGAAATCCGAGTCCAAGTAACCGCAAAACCTTGTAGGAGCTGCCGAAGGCTGCGATCTTTTGATCTTATAAACAGCAAGATCAAAAGATCGCAGCCTTCGGCAGCTCCTACATTCGGCAGCATTACTGCCCGGTAAACCAGCGGTAATACGGATTCGCGCCATCCCACTGCATCACCTCGCGCATGTCCCGCCCCCACGCATCCCGATCGCCGTCATACGCATGCAGGCTCGCACGATAGAACTGCATCAGCCGTTGACGATGGGTTTCCATGCGCTCAGTGAAAGCGGCATCGGCATTCACCAGTGGCGGTGGCTGATACAGATCCAGCAATGCCGGCAGCACTCGGGTGATTTCCTTGCTGCGCACCCATGGCGCGTACTCAATGCGCGGCTGATCATCGGTCACCGCCGGTGCATCGGCGGCAAAGCGCTCAAGGCCGGCGCGATCGGTCACCCACGTCGCAAGCAACGCCGCCGCTGAACCGATGCCGACATCCTGCAAGGTGCTGCGCACACTGTCCTGCTGGAAACGTTCGGTGATTTTCGCGGCGTCCAGTTCCATCGGCTCCATCGAACCCACCAATAACATCTCGTGGAATTCGCTGGTCCATAGCGAGGCATACGGAAATACATCAAGGAAGCTGCGCACCAGCGAGCGCGAGTCGTCGATGTTTTGCGTCGGCAGCGGCAGCCATTGCGCGACGATGCCGTTTTTCTGCAGACGACTCGCGGCCAATTGGTAGAAGTCGCGCGAGTACAGATTGACCACGCCGGCCGCGGAGGGCGGTGGCGGCTCCAGTGTGACCAGGTCGTAGGTCTGCGCACTGCGCAGCAATTCCTGACGACCATCACGCAGACGCACTTCCACACCCGGATCACTGGCAGCATTGAAGTTGCCCTTGAACAACGGCGCCGCTTTCACCACCGACGGCAGCAACTCGGCAACCACGCGATGCTCCAGCCCCGGATAGCGCAGCATGGCGCCCGCAGTGATGCCGGTGCCGAAACCGATCACCAGGGTCGAGCGCGGTTCGCCTTTGTGGATCAATAGCGGTAGCAACGCCTGAATGCGCATGTAGCGCAGCGACGGCATGGCATCGCCGGTGTTCGAGACGCCCTGAATGTACAGACGATGGAAATTGTTCTCGCCGCGACCTTGGGCGACCACCGCCACAGTGCCGCCACGACCTTCTTCGTAAAACGCCAACGTACCGTTGCGTGCGCCGGGCAGCAGGCCGGCGATTTTGTCGACGGGCGTCAGCACCGCCAATGCGACCGAGACCAGGCTCAGTGCGACCACTGCCTGACGCCGGCCTTTCTTCACACCATGGCCCTTGCGCACGGCGAGGTAGCCGATGCCTGCCGCGATGATCGCCAGCAGGCCCAGCGTGCGCACCAGCCCCAGCAGCGGAATGAGCAGGAAGCCGCAGAGCATCACCCCGACAATCCCGCCCAAGGTATTGAACGCCACCACCGCGCCGACATCGCGACCGACGCGCTCATGGCCGACACTCAAACGCAGCGCCAAGGGAAACGCCGCCCCCAGCAGCAATGTCGGCACAAACACAATGCTCAGCGCCGCGACGGCAAAGCGAGCACTCATGCCGAGCAGCTCACTGGCGCCCAGACTCAGCAACCACATCTCGGTCTGGGTCTGGGCGTAAATCAGCCAACGACCGAGCAGGGCGATTTCCAACAGTGCGATCAGTCCTGCACCGGCGATCAGTAAGCCGAACACGCCCCACGGATCACGAATGCGATCAACGCGACGCGCGAGCAGGGCACTGCCGATAAACAGGCCGGTCAGGTACGTCGCCAAAACCACGGCAAACGCATAGGTGCGGGTGCTCATGAACTGCACGATCGATTGCGACCAGACCACTTCATAACCCAGCGCCACACCGCCGGCGATGGAATACAGCCACAGCGCCGTGCGATCCGCAGCTTTTTCCGGATAGTGATGGATCGGCGTGACAACCGGTGCCGGATGCTGACGGGCGAACCACAAGGCGCCAGCCGCCGCCAACAGATTGAGCATCGCTGCGGCCAGCGAGCTGCCTCGTACACCGAGGGTGGCGATCAAAAAGAACGCGGCGAGCAATGTGCCGACAATCGCGCCCAAGGTGTTCGCGGCGTACAACTGACCGCCAGCCTTGCCCGGATCAGCCGCGAGCGAACGCACCAGCACCGGCAGCGTGCCGCCCATCAACACCGCCGGAATGCCCACGAGGGCGAACGGCAGCAACCATGCGAACACACCGACGTGATCCTGCAGCCAGGCGAACGGACTGGCCGCCATGCTCATGGCCACGGTCGCGCCAACGCCCAATATCGCCACCAGTACTTCCAGCCCGGCATACAGCAGCACCGGTTGCTGCAAGCGATCCGCCCAGCGTCCGAACAGCCAGCCACCGATGGCCAGACCGGCGAAGAATGCGCTGATGCCCGTGGTGATCGCATACACCTCGACGCCAACCACCAGCGACAGTTGCTTGATCCACAGCACCTGATAGACCAGTGCTGCGGCACCGGAGATGCACAGCAGCAGGGCGGGGATCAGCAGTGAAGGGGAGACGGTGTGCGAGGCGGGTATGGCCGACGGCTTGCTGGCGATACGTGAGGACATGCGGATTGCCTTATTTCAATTCGATAAAAACGGCGACTGTGCTGATCGTTCCCACGCTCTGCGTGGGAATGCCTCACTGGACGCTCCGCGTCCGCTTTGGCATGGGACGCAGAGCATCCCGGGATGCGTTACCACGCAGAGCGTGGGAACGATCAATACAAATGATCGGGCCTGCTCCCTGTAGGAGCTGCCGAAGGCTGCGATCTTTTGATCTTTATGGTTATCAATGGAGATCAAAAGATCGCAGCCTTCGGCAGCTCCTACAAGGGGGATATCCGACTAAAAATAAGTCCACCCGCCGGTGAAGGCGGGCGGCAGTCTTGCGGTCTTACTGTGCAGCTTTCATTTTTTCAGCGATTTTCGCATCTACCGCAGCACGGATCTGGTCAACACTGAAGCTGGCCGGTTTCTGGCTTGGTGGATACTCGATGAAGGTCTGCAGGAATGCTGCGGACTTGCCGACAGCCATTTCGGTCAGATAAACGTTTTTGGTCGTCCAGTCGTAGTACTGGTCGGAAACGATATCGGCTCGTTCATACGGGTCCATGCGCAGGTTGAAGATTTTCGGTACGCGCAGGCACACGAACGGTTCGCTCCAGACCTTGAAACCGCCCGGTGCGCGTTGCTCGCAGAACACGGCTTTCCAGTTGCCGAAGCGCATCGACACCAGCACGCCATCGTCGTTGAAGTAGTAGAACTCTTTGCGCTCACTCTTAGGGCTTTGGCCGGTCAAGTAAGGCAGTTGGTTGTAGCCGTCCAGGTGCACTTTGAAGTTGGTGCCACCGGAAGTCGGCGCCCAGCCTTTGAGCAACTTGTTGGTGACATCGGTCTCACCGGCGGCTGCGAGCAAGGTCGGGAACCAGTCCAGACCTGAGAACAGCTCGTTGGAGACTTCACCCGGTTTGATCTTGCCCGGCCAGCGAACCATGGCTGGTACGCGATACGCACCTTCCCAGTTGGAGTTTTTCTCGTTGCGGAACGGCGTGGTTGCCGCGTCCGGCCAGGAGAACTGGTTCGGGCCGTTATCGGTGGTGTAAACCACGATGGTGTTGTCGGTGATTTTCAGGTCATCGAGGGTTTTCAGCAGTTTGCCGACGTCGCCGTCGTGTTCAACCATGCCGTCTGCGTATTCGTTGCCGGGCATGCCGCTTTGGCCCTTCATCGAATCACGGACGTGGGTGAACAAGTGCATACGGGTGGTGTTCATCCAGACGAAGAACGGTTTGTCCGCCTTGGCCTGTTTCTCGATGAACGCTTGCGCAGCAGCGGTGGTTTCGTCGTCGATGGTTTCCATACGCTTGGCGGTCAACGCGCCGGTGTCTTCAATCTTGCCATCGGCAAAACTGTGAATCACACCGCGTGGGGAAGTGGCCTTGACGAAGTCAGGGTCATCTTTAGGCCAGTACGGACGCTCAGGTTCTTCCTCGGCATTCAGGTGATACAGGTTGCCGAAGAACTCGTCGAAACCGTGGTTGGTCGGCAGGTATTCATCCTTGTCGCCCAAGTGGTTCTTGCCGAATTGACCGGTCGCATAACCCTGAGATTTGAGTGCCTGAGCAATGGTGATGTCACGCTTTTGCAGGCCTACCGGAGCGCCGGGGATGCCGACTTTCGACAGACCGGTACGCAGTGGCGTCTGACCGGTGATGAACGAGGATCGACCCGCGGTGCAGCTGTTCTCCGCGTAGTAATCGGTGAACATCATGCCTTCTTTGGCAATCCGGTCGATGTTCGGCGTTTTGTAACCGACAACACCCATTGAATAGGCACTGATGTTGGTCTGGCCGATGTCGTCGCCGAAGATCACCAGGATGTTGGGTTTTTCAGCCGCTGTGGCGGTTGCCGACAGCGCCATCACCGAGGTCGCAACCAAGGCGAATTTCGGTAGCCACTTGCGTATGCGAGTCATCTGACTTGCTCCTTTTCGCGGGGGGTCATTTATTGCTGATAACGTTTATTGCAGTCCTGCAGCACGCTTTTTTTATTGCACCTGCTCGTTTACCGGCGGATCGAACGGGTAGATCCGGCGCCATTCGGTCGCCATGTCCACCACGGTCCAGCCGCGGGAATTTGCTTCATCGAGAGCTTTGTCGAGCTTGCCGATGTCTGATTTGCGGTCGTAGGCCCACTCGCGCTTGGCGTCGGTGTGGTGCACCAAACCCATGAAACGTTTGCCGGTACCCGCGGCCGTCCACTGCAGCATTTGCAGGTCGCCGTCGGAGTTGCCGAAGGCGAGAATCGGCCGCTTGCCGATCACCGCATCAATGCTTTCCGGTTTGCCCGGGCCGTCGTCGTTGTGCGCCAGTTTTGGCGTGCGCACGATCGAGGCCTTGCCATCCTTGTATTCGAAAGAAGTGACAAATGTGGTGCCGATCACCTGTTCCGGCGGAATGCCGTAAACCTTCTCGGCGAAGGCGCGCATGAAGCCGGTGTCGCCGCCGGAGACGATGTAGGTCTTGAAATCCTGGCTGCGCAGGTAGTCGAGCATTTCCAGCATCGGCTGGAAGATCATCTCGCTGTACGGCTTGCCGGTTTTCGGATGACGGGCCTGGCTCAGCCAGGTTTTCGCGTAATCATCAAACGCTTCGGTGGTCATGCCACTGTGGGTGGCGCCGACGATTTTCAGCAGGCCTTCCATGCCTGACGCCGCGAGGGCCTTGTGGTCGTTTTCGATCACCGCTTTGAATGGCTGCGTGGTTTTCCATTCCGGGTGCTGATCGGCGGTGCGCTTGACCTCGTCGAAAGCGAACAGCAATTCGAAGTACGCCGGTTGCTCGCTCCACAGCGTGCCATCGTTATCGAACACGGCGATGCGGTCGGCGGGTTTGACGAAGTCCTTGCTCGTCTGGTCGGTCACGGTCTGCACGAATTCGATGATGCTTTTCTTCGCCGGGCCGTCGTTCCACGAAGGCAGCGGCTCGTTGGCCTGGGCCAGCAGCGGCAGGGCCAGACCGAACAGCAGAGCCAGGCCAAAACGTTGGCGGTGCAGCAACGGGTGCGTCATGGGAAATCCTTCTCGTGTACAGGGTTGAGCGGGCGCAGCGCCGAGGCCGGTTTCGCGTGCTGCTGTTCGGCCTGACTGTGAAGCGTAGTCAACGATTGGCGCAGTTGGACAAGTGTCTGCTCGGTGGCCGGTTCGCGACCGTAAAGCCCACGCAACAGGCCTTGCAGACGCGGGCCGGCATCGACGAGCTTCAGGCCCAGTCGACTGCGGCGCAGCCACAGATACAGCGCACTGAGTTGCGCTGGTTTGGCTTCAAGTTGCGGATTGATTTGTTGCCAGGCGTAATCGGCTGACTGCAACCACGCTGCGTGCCGCGCTTGTTTGCGCGCTTGCAGGGTGCGGTAGCCGCGAGTCAGGGCCGGGCGGCTCAGGTAGCCGAGGCCGATAATCGCGATGAGCGCCACGAGCCAGATCAGCCATTGTGTGGAGAACCGCAGGCGATTCTGGCCGAGTTGCTTGAGGTCTTCGGCGATGGAGAACACAGGTTTGTAGGCGCTGTTGGCGGCGGCAGCGAACGTCACTGCCGGCACTTGCGCGGTGCGCGTTTGATTGCTGCTCGCGTCCCACCATTTCACTTCGATGGCCGGCAGTGTGTGCGAACCGGCGCGGTCGATGCGATAGGTGACGCTGTCGATGCGCTGGCCGCCGAGAATGTCGCCACGGCCGTCATCAAGGCTGGTGACTTGCGGGGTTTTCGCATAGCGGCTGAGGCCGTCGACATCGCCCAGTGCCGGGATCGGCAAGGACATGGCCAGTGCGCCGTCGGCCTTCAAGGTGAGTTGCCGGGTAATGCTGTCGCCGACTTTCAGTGGTGTGGCCGAGTTGATCACGTTCTGGCTGAAGGTCAGTCCGGTGGCAACCAGTGGCGTTTCCCCGGGGTTGAAACCGGGCGGCCGGGCGGCGCTGAATTGCAGCGGTTCGCTGTGTGCGCTGATTTCGCTTTCAGCCTGACCGGGGGTGGCGCTGACGGTGAGGGCCGGGATATCGAACGATCGCGCGACGTTCGGCGTGATCAGGTAGGTGTAGCGCAAACCGTTGAAGGATTGGCCGTCGATGGTCTGGTTCAGGTGCTGGGCCTGACCGTCCGGGGGCATGACCAGAGCGCCGTCGAGTGTGAGATCGGGGAGGGTGGCGGCGCTGGTGAACCAGGTGTCGGTGAGGACATCGACTTGCAGCTCGATCAGGCCTCCGACCATGGCGCCTTCGGCGGGTTGCAGATGGGCCTGGACTTTGAGTTGTGGGGCGGCTGCGAGGGCATTGAGGCTCAGCAGGCCTGTCAGGAACAAAATGCTGAGTTTTGTAGTGATTGCTCTGGCCTCATCGCGAGCAGGCTCACTCCTACAGGGGATCTTTGCCGTACACAAAATCAATGTAGGAGTGAGCCTGCTCGCGATGGCCGCAACTCGGTTTCGGAGATTCATGGCTTAACCCCCGCCTGATCCTGCAAGCTGAATTTCTGCTTGAGAAACTTCGCCGGCGATGTCGTCAGGTTCTGCAACCACAGCGCATCCGAAGCCGCCTGCTCCGACTCGACCTTCTTGCTCTGCCCCTTGCCCTTCGCCTTGTCGAATTTCACTTCATCCGGTTTGGTCTCAGGCGCGTTTTTCTCGGCACTTTCGGTGTCTTTGAGCAACGCCTGCGCCAACGCCAGATTGGCCGTGGCCTCCGGGAATTGCGGCTGCAGTTTCAAGGCTTGGGTGTACGCGGCGATCGCCTCATCAAACTTGAAACGGCGCACGTAAATATTGCCCAGATAGAAGTACGCCTGTGGCGTGTCCAGGCGCGCGAAAGTCGCCAGCGCCAAGTCATAGTCAGACGCGTGATACGCAGCGACACCTTTCCAGTACGGATCGACAAACAGCGCCGCTGCCTGAGGCAGGTGCCCGTGCTCAAAGGCCCAGCGACCTTGCTGATCGCGAGTGAAGAAGGCGTCGGTCAGTGCATTCGCTTGCGCCGGAGCCGGCATGCCACCCAGCCCCACGGCCAGCAGCAACGCCGCCATCCAGTTCACGCTCCAGCCTTTGCGCACGCCGAAAAATGCCAGCAACAGCAACGGCCAGCACAGCCAATAACCGGCGTCTTTCCAGTGCAATTCACGCTGTTCGGCGCTGGCGCTTTGGAAGTGCTGTTGCGCGTGCAGTTCGATCCAGTCCAGATCATCGTCATTCAGGGTCAGGCTGCCGAGGGGCGCGTCGACAGCAGAAGCCAATTGTTTGATTGCCGCTTGATCAAAACTGCCCAGTTCCGGGCGCCCGTTGGCATCGGTGCGCGGCTGCCCGCTGGCGTCGTGGATCATGCCGCCGTCCTCGCTGCCCACCGCCAGCACTAACACTTGCAACTGACTGCCGCTCAACTGCTTGTCGAGACCATCAAGTTGCGCGGTATCGGCGCCGTCGGTGATCAGCAGCAGGCTGCCCGGCGTCTTTTCTGCGCTGAGCAAGCGTTTCGCCTGCTCAATCACTTCGGCGACGTTTTTCCCCGGTTTGTCGATCAACCCGGTGCCCAACGCCTGAATAAATGAGTCGAGCAGGGCGGGATCGTCGGTCGGCGGCAACACCAGGTGCGCGCTGCCGGCGTAGGCAATCAGTGCCGTACGGGCACCGGCGCGACGCTGAATCAGGTCATGCAGTTTGTGCTTGGCCGCTTCCAGTCGCGTCGGTTGCACATCGCTGGCGTCCATCGACGGTGACAGATCGACAGCGACGATCAGCGGTGCACGGTTTTCGAGAAAGTCCGGACGATCTTGTTCCCAGGTCGGCCCGGCCGCCGCGATGGCGCCGAGAATCAACAGCGCACAGAGCAGATGCACCGGGCGCAGGCGTTGATTGTCTTGTGGCGTGATCAACAGGTGCGGCAGCAAATGCTCGGCGATGTTGCCGCGCAGCTGTCGTTGCAGATCTCGGCTGCGGCGCCAGATCAACGGCAACAACGCGCCGAACAGCGCGAGCAGAAGCCAGAACGGGCGCAGGAAATGGAAGTCGCTGAGGTTGATGTCCATCTCAGACCTCCTGCCGCTGACGGGCGAATGACAGCCGAGGCCACAGCAGCGCGCCGAGGTGATACAGGCCCAGCAGCAACATCGCCGCCCCCAGCGGCCAATAGAACAACTCGCGTTGCGGCTGATGACTGAGGGTTTTCACCTGATGCGGGGTGAGACGGTCGAGGGTGCTGTAAACCTGATCGAGCGCGGAGCGGTCTTCAGCGCGGAAGAACTGGCCGCCGGTGGTTTTCGCGATCTGCTCCAGACCCGGCAGATTGACCTTGGCCTCGCCCGAAGCACTCGGGTCGCCGATGCCGATGGTGTGAATGATCACGCCTTTGTTGGCGGCCATTTCGGCGGCGTGATCGGGGGTGATCGCGCTGCTGGTATCGTTGCCATCGGTGAGCAGAATCAGCACTTTTTCCTGCTCATGGGCTTTATCCAACAGCTTCAGGCTGAGGCCGATGGCATCGCCGATCGCGGTGTTCGGCCCGGCCATGCCGATGCCGGTGTCGGCTAGTAACAGCGACAGACTCGCATGATCGAGGGTCAGCGGTGCCTGCGGATAAGCGCCGCTGCCGAAGACGATCAGGCCGAGGCGGTCGTCCTTGCGCTTGTCGATAAAGCCTTGCACCACGTCTTTGACGGCGGCGAGGCGATTGATTTTTTCGCCGTTGGCGTTGGTGAAATCTTCGGTTTCCATCGACTGCGAGATGTCGATGGCGAGCATCAGGTCGCGCACCGGTTGCTGGCGTTCGATGGGTTTTTCAACGAACACCGGACGTGCCACGGCGAGCAAAATCAGCGCCCAGACCAACAGGTTCAAGAGTAATTGCCAGACGTTGCGCCGAGTGCCGGCATGGGTGGGCGCTTCGCCGACAGCGCGGCTCATCGCCGCAAAAAATGGTACGCGCACGGCGCTGCGCGCTTCGTTGTAGGCCGGCAGGTAGCGGTAAGCCAGCCACGGTAGCGGCAGCAGAAGCAACAACCATGGGTAATCAAGCTGCCACATGATGATGCTCCACCCAGTCCTGACACGTGTCGAACAATGCCTGACGCTGCGGCGTGGGGAGGGCGCGCAGGGTGTCGTCGGGGGCGTAGGCGAGTTGCGCGAGTTGTGCGCTGAAATCGGCCGGGAGCGGCTTCTTGCTGTGCGCTTGCAAGAAGCGCTGCCAATCCTCCCTCCCCAACGCCGCAACCCCCTGTAGGAGTGAGCCTGCTCGCGATGGCGTCGCATCAGTCGATGAAACTGTTGAATGTACTGGCCCCTTCGCGAGCAGGCTCACTCCTACAGGAATCGCAGTGCGTTTGAGAGATTGGCCAGGCATCGAGAGTGCCACTCGCTTGAGCAGCTCGGGCAATTCGCGCAACGCATTGAGGTCGTCACTGCGGCTACGCAATTGCGTCAGTCGCGCCAAGCCTTCACGGCGGTATTCATCGCGGCGCCATTGCAGGTAACGGCGCACGCCAATCACGATTGCCAATACGATCAGCAGCCCAAGCAACACCCACCAACCCCACGTCTGCGGCGCATAACTGACCGGCGCGGGCGGGGCCAACTCTTTGAGTTGTTCGATGCTCGGGATATTCGGATTCATCGCCGTGCCCCGGCGCTTTTGCCCAGTTCGGCACGCAGTTGCGCGTGGGCTTCTTCGGCGGTGCTGAACATCATCAGTGGCACCTGACTGCGGCGCAGCAGGGTGGCGACGTCCTTCAAACGACCACCGAGAAAATCCCCCAGCGGTTGATGCACATTGCGTTTTTCGATGGCCAGTTCTACCTGCAACTGGCCTTGGGTAATCAGCAAGCGACCATTATTCGGCAGCTTCAATGCCAGCGGATCGTAGACTTGCAGGGCGATCACGTCGTTGTGCGCCGACAGCTGGCGCATCAGTTGCAACGTACGTTCGCCGGCCCCGGCGAAGTCGCTGACGATGCAGATCAAATGGTCGTGACCGGCCAGCGCCAGGCAACGCTGCAAGACTTTGTCGAGCTGGTCTTCACCTTCGGCATCCGGGTTAGCCGCGTCGAGCGCCTGATTCTGTTCGGCGATGCGGCTGAGCAGCGCTTCAACGCGTTTACGGCTGCGCAACGGCGCGATGCTGTCGATACGTTGATCGTTGAACACCATCCCACCAACCCGGTCGCCGGCGTTGAACACCATCCACGCGGCCAGTGCGCCGAGTTCGGCGGCGAGGGCGGATTTGAAGCTGCGTTGCGAACCGAAAAACATCGACATGCGCTGATCAACCACGATCAACGCCGGACGATCACGCTCTTCAGTAAAAGTGCGCACCACCGGTTTGCCGGTGCGCAGCGAAGCACGCCAGTCGAGGTGACGCAGGTCGTCGCCCGGCTGGTAACGGCGTAGTTCATCGAAGTTCAAGCCACGACCACGCAGGCGCGAGGCATGGTTGCCGGCAAGGATGCTGCCTTGCGGCTGACGAGCGAGAAAACTCAGGTCACGGGCCTTGAACTCCAGCGCCATCAACTGCGCGAGAGAAACATAGACCAGGCCGTCGCTGCTCTTCGTATTTGACATCAGGCCGGAATCGCTACTTTATCGAGAATCCGATCGAGCACTTGATCGGCATTAACGCCGTCAGCCACCGCGTCATAACTCAATTGCAAACGATGACGCAGCACCGGGTGCACCACCGCGCGCACATTGTCCGGCGAAACAAAATCCTGCCCCTGCAGCCACGCATCGGCGCGGGCGCAACGATCCAGACCAATGCCGCCACGCGGGCTGGCACCAATCGAAATCCAGCGCGCGAGGTCTTCGTCGTAATCGGCGGGGTGGCGGGTGGCGTTGATGATGTCGATCAGATAACTGTCGATGGCCGGTGACACATGCACCGCGCTGACTTCCTTGCGTGCCGCGAAAATTACCTCCTGCGACAGGCTGAAACCCTTGCTCGGCGCGGTGTTGGCGCCTTGTGCGAACTCTTCGGCGCGCAGCAGGCGCAGCACCTGGCTTTCGTTGTCGGCGCTCGGATAATCGAGCAGCACTTTCATCAGGAAACGATCCATCTGCGCTTCCGGCAGCGGATACGTGCCTTCCTGTTCGATCGGGTTTTGTGTGGCGACCACAATGAACAAATCCGGCAACGGATGGCTGGTGCCGGCCACGGTGATCTGGCGTTCTTCCATCGCTTCCAGCAGCGCCGCCTGAACCTTGGCCGGGGCACGGTTGATTTCGTCAGCAAGAATCAGGTTGCCGAACAGCGGGCCGGGCTGGAAACGGATCTCGTTTTTGCCTTCAACCTGATGCAGCACTTCGGCACCGGTGATGTCCGACGGCAGCAAATCCGGGGTGAACTGGATACGGCTCATTTTCGCGTCGAGGTGTTTGGCCAGCGCCTTGACCGTACGCGTCTTGGCCAGCCCCGGCAGACTTTCCAACAGTAAATGGCCGTTGGCCAACAGGCCCAGCAGGATCTGCCGAATCACTTGATCCTGACCGAGCACCGATTCGGCGATGCTGGCTTGCAGGGCATTGAGGTCGGTAAGTGCAGTCATGGGGCAGTCCTTTGTGTCCGGGTCTAGAAAAATGCCAGGGTCATGTTGACGCTGAAGCCGTTGCCTTCAGGACGATTTTTGGTGTCGAACTCCGGTACCCAACGGGCGCTGATATTGGCTTGGGCGTCGGCGAATTTACCCGACCAGCCCACCACCGGGCCGGCGCCAACGGAACGACCGCGATAACCGTTGAACGTATCGGCAGTCTGGCCTTTGTCGTCGGTCAGTTGCTGGATATAACCCGCCGCAACGCCGGCGCTCCAGCCATTGCCGAAACCGTGGGTCCACAGGGCGTCGAGGGTGAAGATGTTGCCGTTGCGATAATCGGTGGCGTCGTTCTCGGTGTAGAACTCCAGACCGCTGGACAGCGTCAGCTCGCCACCCTTGCCGTCGAGGTGGGTGAACGCCACGGTCGGCATGAACGTGTAATTGTTCTGCCCCGGGTTGGCCAGTCGATCGTCGTTATAGGCACCGGTCGGCACGTAGATCGGCAGGGACAGCGAGATGTGGTTCAACTCGTCGAAGTGGTAACCGGCGGCGATCGGCGTGATCAGGGCGTCGGCGAATTGGGTGCCGGAGTCGCTGTCACCCAGCGTGCGCCCGCGCGGGCCGGTGATGCTGGCTTTGATGTCGGTGTACTGCACCGGAATGCCAACGGCCGAGGCGTAGTTCCAGCGACCTTTGCCGGTGTCCCAGACATGGGTAAAGTTGGCCATGGTGTACGACACTTTCATGTCGATCCCGCCACTGACCGCGCCGGAAATCGGCGCCCCTGTGCTGCCCTTGAGCGAGCCGTCGTACCAGATGCTGGTCAACGACATGACCCAGCCCGGCTCAGGCGGCACGATACCGGCGTTGGAAAACACCTGCTGACCGGTAATTGGCCGGCCAACACCGCCCTCGGCGGCGTACAGCAGCGGACTGCCGATCATGCACAGCGCCAGTAACGGGCGCACAACGTAAGGCTTGACCATCAACGACTCCGCTTAAAGTTCTGGCTGTATAAATATTCGAATAGTGGCGCCGCCGGGCGCTCGGTCGCTGCGTAGACAGCGCTCCGATCAGTTTGCGGGCTGGCGATGGATTCCTGGGCGCCGACGCCACAGCTGACAAACATCGTCATCAAGCTATAGCCGGCGGCCTTGAGGGTGACTTGCATAGCGTTTTCCTTACTTGCCAAACGTCACGTTAATCCCGGTATACACGACGAATTGCGGCAGGCCATCGCCCTTGCGATCGACAGTCCACTGCGGTTCGACGAAAGCATTGAGGATGTTGCCGCCCGATTTCCAGGCTTTGCCCACACCCAGACCGAGCGGGATGTAGTGGGTGTCGTTTTTCAGGTCGAACGTCCAGGTGCCGGTGGAGCGCAGGTACCAGCCTTTTTCCAGGTTATGGATGATGAACGGCTGCATGGTCGCGCTTTCAACGTGGGCGCGGTCGCTGTCGCCAGCGAAGGAACTTTGATACTGCACCAGTGCGCCGAGCAATCCGCGCAGGGAGGCGTCGATCGCGACAGCCGCGAGGCCCCCTTGCCATTTGCCGGTGCCGAGCTCGTCCTGTTCGGCGGTCGGCGCGGTGATCAGCGGGCCAATGCCCAGCTGCACGCCTTCGGTTTTCAGAATAAAAATGTCGAACAGGTTTAGATCGCCCATCCCGGTGCTGTAACCGTTATGCGGATCGGGGCGGGTGCTGATAGGCAGTGTCGCGCGCACCAGCTGCGGCACACCGATGAAGTCGTTCGGGGCGATCGGCAACGTGCCGCGCAGCAGGACGTCATTGGTATGAGCGTTGCTGTCGTAGAGTTTGGGGGTGTAGTAGTCCTGAAGATTGGCGCCCGGCGCCACGTTCAGCGGGTTGTTACTTTTATTGGAGTCTTCGGCGTTGTCTGCTTGCGCGAACGGCATAGACGCCAGCGAACTTGCCAGAAAAAGAGTCTTCCCCACTCGATTGAACTTCATCCCCGATTCCCTGGTGGCTCAATGGACAACTCGGCACTTGTCGGCCGTACGGCGTAATCCCTTTCTTTTCAAGCCTCTAGGACACGTCTTGTTTACGCTAGCAGCTTATCCAAAGTCTGCCAGTCGAATGTATTAATTCGTTGGTTTTGTGTACTTGTTCACTATTCGGTTGTGTACTAAAAAGTTAACTCGCCTGTAGGAGCTGCCGAAGGCTGCGATCTTTTGATTTTGTTTTTACGGACAAGATCAAAAGATCGCAGCCTTCGGCAGCTCCTACAGGGGCGTGAGGGGCTTAGCTGTTTTTCTTTGCTTGGTCGCGGATGCGCTCTTCTTGGGCGCGAGCCTCAGGAGTGAATTCTGCGCCAAAGTCTTCAGCGGAAAATATCTGGCGAATCTCGATGTCGGAATCGGTGCCCGGCATAGGGTTCGGACAGCGCTTGACCCACTCAACGGCTTCTTCCTTGGATTTAACGTCCCAGATCCAATACCCGGCGACCAATTCCTTGGTTTCGATGAAAGGGCCATCAGTCACCGTACGTTTGTCGCCGGAGAAGCGCACACGGGCGCCTTTGCTACTCGGGTGTAAACCGTCCGCTTCGACAAGGATGCCGGCCTTGGCCAGTTCCTCGTTGAAATTGCCCATCGCGGTGAGCAGTTCTTCACTGGGCATGACGCCGGCTTCCGAATCGGCGCTGGCTTTTACGAGGATCATGAATCGCATGGCGGTTACTCCGAAAAGTGTGGGGTTCACTGCTTAATCGAACGGGCCGGACATGAATCGACAGCGTTGCTGAAAAAGCTTTCTGTAGGAGTGAGCCTGCTCGCGATGGCGGTGTGTCAGTCAGCATTGGTGTCGTATGACATGCCGCCATCGCGAGCAGGCTCACTCCTACATTGAATCGCTTTCAATGTGTATACAATTTCGTGTGCTGGCACCTGACAATTTCATTTTGGGCATAGGTCGTCGGACAATTTCGTGGTTAACTTCCGCTTCTTGCATGCTCTCCAACCACAACGTTAGAAGGACTCAAGTCATGGCTCAAGTCACCCTTAAAGGCAATCCGGTTCAAGTTAACGGCCAGTTGCCACAAGCCGGTTCCAAGGCGCCAGCCTTTTCCCTGGTTGCCGGCAATCTGTCCGACGTCACCCTGAAAGACTTCGCCGGCAAGCGCAAAGTCCTCAACATCTTCCCAAGCGTTGACACCCCGACCTGCGCCACTTCCGTGCGCAAATTCAACGCTCAGGCCAACGAAGTCGCCAACACTGTCGTGCTGTGCATCTCCGCTGACCTGCCGTTCGCTCAAGCACGCTTCTGCGGCGCCGAAGGTCTGGAAAACGTTCAGAACCTGTCGACCCTGCGCGGTGCCGAGTTCATCGAAAACTACGGCGTGGCTATTGCTGACGGCCCGCTGAAAGGTCTGACTGCCCGTGCCGTTGTGGTGCTGGACGAGAACGACAACGTGCTGCACAGCGAACTGGTCAAGGAAATCGCTGAAGAGCCGAATTACGACGCTGCTCTGGCCGTCCTGAAGTAAGCTCTGCCACAGCGCTTTACAATTGTTAACGGCCTGGCTCTGTCCAGGCCGTTTTCATTTGTGTATCAGTGTTTTGCCTCACACCTTGAAACGTAAGATGAAGGTAAATTGCCGGTAAAGCTGCTTTGCTTAATCGTCACCAGTGCTTATCGTTCAGCCTCCCGTAAAAGAAGCCCACGCGCCCAATGGTTAATCACTCCATGCAATCGTCCCCCCGCAACACCCGTCGCTGGCTGATCAGCCTGCTTGTCTTGTTGGTTATCGCTGTTCTGTGCTGGAAATTCTGGCCGGCCGGTTCAGCCCACAAGGAGGGCGGTGATAAGGCGGCGGCCGGTCATGCCGGGCGTTCGGGGATGATGAGGCCAGGCTTCGGCGGCGGCACCGGGCCGATTCCGGTGCGCGTGGCGCCGGCGGTCACCGGTGACTTTCCGCTGTATTACAAAGCGCTGGGCACGGTAACGGCGCTCAACACCATCAATGTGCGCAGCCGGGTGGGCGGCGAATTGGTGAAGATCAATTTCGAAGAAGGGCAGATGGTCAAGGCGGGCGACCTACTGGCAGAGATCGATCCGCGTCCTTACCAGAATGCGTTACTGCAGGCTGAGGGCACCTTGTTGCAGAATCAGGCGCAATTGAAGAACGCTCAGGTCGACGTCGAGCGTTATCGCGGTCTTTTCAAGGAAGACAGTATTGCCAAGCAGACTCTGGACACCGCCGAAGCGCTGGTCGGCCAGTATCTGGGCACGGTAAAAACCAATCAGGCGGCGGTCAACGACGCCAAGCTCAATCTTGAATTCACCAAGATCCGTGCACCGATTGCCGGTCGCGTCGGTCTGCGTCAGGTTGACGTCGGCAACCTTGTGGCGGCCAACGACACCACATTCCTCGCGGTGATCACCCAGACCCAACCGATCAGCGTCGCCTTCACGCTGCCGGAAAACAGCCTCGAAACCGTGCTCGCCCGCTACCGCAGCGGCGCCAAATTGCCGGCCGAAGCGTGGGATCGTGGCGACACCAAACTGCAAGCCACTGGCGTATTGCAAAGCCTCGACAACCAGATCGACGTTGCCACTGGCACCCTGAAATTCAAGGCCCGTTACGACAACCGCGATCAAGCGCTGTTTCCGAATCAGTTCGTCAACGTGCACTTGCTGGCCGACACCCTCACAGGCGTGGTACTGGCCCCGTCTGCTGCGATCCAGTTCGGCACCAACGGCACCTTTGTTTATGCGCTCGACGGTGACAAGAAAGTCACCATCCGCCAACTGAAAATCGGTGCCAGCGATGGTAATAACACCGTGATCACCGAAGGCCTGGCGGCAGGCGACCGTGTGGTGCTGGAAGGCACTGACCGCTTGAAAGAGGGCAGTGAAGTGGAAGTGGTCAACGACAGCAATGCCGTGCCGACCACCCCAACCGAACACTTGCAGGGCAAATCCGCTGCCGCCGCGCCAGACGCTGCCGTGACTGACAAGGCCAAGAAGGGCGCATGAACATTTCGCGGCTGTTCATCCTCCGTCCGGTAGCCACTACCCTGAGCATGCTGGCCATTGTTCTGGCCGGCCTGATCGCTTATCGCCTGCTGCCGGTCTCGGCGTTGCCGCAGGTCGATTACCCGACCATCCGCGTCATGACCCTGTATCCCGGCGCCAGCCCGGACGTAATGACCAGCGCCGTGACCGCGCCACTTGAACGTCAGTTCGGGCAGATGCCGGGTCTGACGCAAATGGCCTCGACCAGCTCCGGCGGCGCGTCGGTGCTGACCCTGCGTTTCAGCCTCGACATCAACATGGATGTTGCCGAACAACAGGTGCAGGCCGCGATCAACGCCGCGACCAATCTGCTGCCGACCGACTTGCCGGCACCGCCGGTGTACAACAAGGTCAACCCGGCAGACACCCCGGTGTTGACCCTGGCCATCACCTCGAAAACCATGTTGCTGCCCAAACTTAATGATCTGGTCGATACGCGCATGGCGCAGAAAATCGCCCAGATCAGCGGCGTCGGCATGGTCAGCATTGCTGGCGGTCAGCGTCAGGCGGTACGGATCAAGGTCAACCCCGAAGCCTTGGCGGCCAACAGCCTCAACCTGTCTGACGTGCGCACTTTGATCGGTGCCTCCAACGTCAACCAGCCGAAAGGTAACTTCGACGGCCCGACCCGGGTGTCGATGCTCGACGCCAACGATCAACTGACGTCGCCCAAGGATTACGCCAACCTGATCCTCGCCTACAAAAACGGCGCGCCGTTGCGGCTCAAGGACGTAGCGGAAATCGTCGATGGCGCCGAGAACGAACGCCTCGCCGCGTGGGCCAACCAGAATCAGGCAGTGTTGCTGAACATTCAGCGCCAGCCGGGCGCCAACGTCATTGAAGTGGTCGACCGGATCAAGGCGCTGCTGCCAAGCATCACCGACAACCTGCCGGCCGGCCTCGATGTCACGGTACTGACAGACCGTACGCAAACCATTCGCGCTTCGGTAACCGATGTTCAGCACGAACTGCTGATAGCCATCGCGCTGGTGGTCATGGTCACGTTCCTGTTCTTGCGTCGTGCCAGCGCCACGATCATTCCATCGGTGGCGGTGCCGTTGTCGCTGATCGGCACCTTCGGTGTGATGTACCTCGCCGGGTTCTCGGTCAACAACCTGACGCTGATGGCGTTGACCATCGCCACCGGTTTTGTGGTCGACGATGCCATCGTCATGCTGGAAAACATCTCTCGATTTATCGAAGAGGGCGACAGCCCCATGCAGGCAGCGCTCAAGGGCGCCAAGCAGATTGGCTTCACCTTGATTTCCCTGACTCTTTCGTTGATCGCCGTACTGATTCCGCTGCTGTTCATGGCGGATGTGGTCGGGCGCTTGTTCCGTGAATTTGCCATCACCCTCGCGGTAGCGATCCTGATTTCGCTGGTGGTCTCGCTGACCCTGACGCCAATGATGTGCGCACGTCTGCTCAAGCGTGAACCTGAGCCGCATGAGCAGGGCCGCTTCTACCGTGCCAGTGGCGCAGTGATCGACTGGATGATCGCCGAGTACGGGCGGATGCTGCGTTGGGTGCTCAAGCACCAACCGCTGACCTTGCTGGTCGCTATCGGCACTTTGGCGTTGACCGTGTTCCTTTACATGATCGTGCCGAAGGGCTTCTTTCCGGTGCAGGACACCGGGGTGATTCAGGGGATTTCCGAGGCGCCGCAGTCGATTTCCTTCGCCGCCATGGGCGAGCGCCAGCAAGAACTGGCGAAGATCATTCTTGAAGACCCGGCGGTACAAAGCCTGTCGTCGTACATCGGTGTCGATGGCGACAACTCGACGCTCAACAGCGGCCGCTTGCTGATCAACCTCAAACCGCACAATCAACGGGATCTCACCGCCACGGAAGTGATTGCCCGCCTGCAGCCGAACCTGGACAAACTGGTCGGCATCCGTCTGTTTATGCAGCCGGTGCAGGATCTGACTATCGAAGACCGCGTCAGCCGCACGCAATACCAGTTCAGCATGTCGTCGCCAGACTCGGAGTTGCTCAGTGAATGGAGCGGGCGTTTGGTCGAGGCATTGGCGCAACGCCCGGAACTGACCGACGTCGCCAGTGATTTGCAGGACAAAGGCTTGCAGGTGTACCTGGTGATTGACCGCGATGCGGCCTCGCGCCTGGGTGTGTCGGTGGCGAATATCACCGATGCACTGTACGACGCGTTCGGTCAGCGGCAGATTTCGACCATCTACACCCAGGCCAGCCAATACCGCGTGGTGCTGCAAGCGCAGTCCGGCGAGAAAATCGGCCCGCAGGCGCTGGATCAGATTCACGTGAAAACCACGGACGGCGCGCAGGTGCGCCTGTCGAGTCTGGCCCACGTCGAGGAGCGTCAGGCACAACTGGCGATCACCCACATCGGCCAGTTCCCGGCAGTGATGATGTCGTTCAACCTCGCCCCGGGCGTGGCGCTGGGGCATGCGGTGGACATCATTGATCAAGTGCAGAAAGACATCGGTATGCCGGTCGGCGTGCAGACGCAGTTCCAGGGCGCGGCCGAAGCATTCCAGGCGTCGCTGTCGAGCACCTTGCTGCTGATTCTGGCGGCGGTGGTGACCATGTACATCGTGCTCGGCGTGCTCTACGAGAGCTACATCCACCCGATCACCATTCTCTCGACCTTGCCGTCGGCGGCGGTCGGTGCCTTGCTGGCACTGCTGCTCAGCGGCAATGATCTGGGGATGATCGCGATCATCGGCATCATCTTGCTGATCGGTATCGTGAAGAAAAACGCGATCATGATGATCGACTTCGCCCTTGATGCCGAACGCAATCAGGGCATGGCGCCCGAGCAGGCGATCTATCAAGCCGCACTGCTGCGTTTCCGGCCGATTCTGATGACCACGCTGGCGGCGCTGTTCGGCGCGGTGCCGCTGATGCTCGCCACCGGCTCTGGCGCGGAATTGCGTCAGCCGCTGGGTCTGGTGATGGTTGGCGGGTTGCTGGTGAGCCAGGTACTGACGTTGTTCACCACGCCCGTGATCTACCTGTACTTCGACCGCCTCGGTCGCCGGTTTGGCAAAACCAATGCCGACAGCGCAGAGGTGCCGGTATGACTGTCTGCACGCATTCCCGATGTAGGAGTGAGCCTGCTCGCGATGAGGCCGGCACATCCAACATTTATGTGAGCAGACAAATTGCTATCGCGAGCAAGCCCGCTCCCACAGGGGAATGGTGTGAAGCTGGGGATTGCGGTCAATGAATCTGTCCGGTTCATTTCATCAAGCGCCCGGTCGCGACCATGCTGCTGAGCCTGGCGATCATGCTGCTGGGCGGTGTCAGCTTCGGCCTGCTGCCGGTGGCGCCGCTGCCGCAAATGGATTTCCCGGTGATCGTCGTGCAGGCCAGCCTGCCCGGTGCCAGTCCGGAGGTCATGGCGTCCACCGTGGCCACGCCGCTGGAGCGCTCATTTGGCGCCATCGCCGGCGTCAACACCATGAGCAGCCGCTCCAGCCAGGGTTCGACGCGGGTCATTCTGCAATTTGACCTCGACCGCGACATCAACGGTGCGGCGCGGGAAGTGCAGGCGGCAATCAACGCCTCGCGCAATCTGTTGCCGAGCGGGATGCGCAGCATGCCGACCTATAAAAAGGTCAACCCGTCGCAGGCGCCGATCATGGTGCTGTCGCTGACCTCGGATGTGCTGGAAAAAGGTCAGCTTTACGATTTGGCCTCGACGATTCTGTCGCAGAGCCTGTCGCAGGTGCAGGGCGTCGGCGAAGTGCAGATCGGCGGCAGTTCGTTGCCGGCAGTGCGCATCGAACTCGAACCGCAGGCGCTGAACCAGTACGGCGTGGCGCTGGATGACGTGCGCAAAACCATTGCTGACGCCAACGTGCGCCGGCCCAAAGGTTCGGTCGAGGACGGCCAGCGGTTGTGGCAGATTCAGGCCAACGATCAACTGGAGAAAGCCAAGGATTACGAGTCGCTGATCATCCACTACGCCGATGGCGCCGCATTGCGCCTCAAAGACGTGGCCAAAGTCAGCGATGGTGTGGAAGACCGCTACAACAGCGGTTTCTTCAACGATGACGCCGCGGTGTTGCTGGTGATCAACCGTCAGGCCGGCGCCAACATCATCGAGACGGTCAACGAAATCAAGGCGCAACTGCCGGCACTGCAAGCGGTATTGCCAGCCAGCGTGAAGCTTAATCTGGCGATGGATCGCTCGCCGGTGATCAAGGCGACGTTGCACGAAGCGGAAATGACCCTGCTGATCGCCGTGGCGCTGGTGATTCTGGTGGTGTTCCTGTTCCTCGGTAACTTCCGCGCCTCGCTGATCCCGACGTTGGCGGTACCGGTGTCGCTGGTCGGCACCTTTGCGGTGATGTACCTCTATGGATTCTCGCTGAACAACCTGTCGCTGATGGCGCTGATTCTGGCCACCGGTCTGGTGGTCGACGACGCCATCGTGGTGCTGGAGAACATTTCCCGGCACATCGACGAAGGCGTCAAACCGATGGAGGCTGCTTACCTCGGGGCCAAGGAAGTCGGTTTTACCTTGCTGTCGATGAACGTCTCGCTAGTGGCGGTGTTCCTGTCGATCCTGTTTATGGGCGGGATCATCGAGAGCCTGTTCCGCGAATTCTCCATCACCCTGGCGGCGTCGATTGTGGTATCGCTGGTGGTGTCCCTGACGCTGACGCCGATGCTCTGCGCGCGCTGGCTCAAGCCGCACACGCCGGGGCAGGAAAACCGTCTGCAACGTTTCAGCCGCCGCACCAACGACTGGATGGTTGGCAAATATGCCACCAGCCTCGATTGGGTGCTGCGTCATCGCCGCCTGACCTTGCTCAGTCTGTTGATCACGGTCGGCGTCAACGTTGCCTTGTATGTGGTCGTGCCGAAAACCTTCATGCCGCAGCAGGACACCGGCCAGTTGATCGGTTTCGTGCGCGGCGACGATGGTCTGTCGTTCAGTGTGATGCAGCCGAAAATGGAGACCTTCCGTCGTGCTGTGCTCAAGGACCGAAGCGGTGGAAAGTGTTGCCGGGTTTATCGGCGGCACCAACAACGCCTTCATGCTCGTGCGTTTGAAACCGATCAAGGAACGTCAAATATCGGCGCAGAAAGTCATCGAGCGGCTGCGCAAGGAAATGCCCAAGGTGGCTGGCGCGCAATTGATGCTGATGGCGGATCAGGATCTGCAGTTCGGCGGTGGCCGCGAACAGACCACCTCACAGTACAGCTATATCCTGCAAAGTGCAGATCTCGGTTCGCTGCGCGAGTGGTACCCGAAAGTGGTGACCGCGTTGCGTGCGCTGCCAGAGTTGACCGCCATTGATGCCCGCGAAGGCCGAGGCGCGCAACAGGTGACACTGATTGTCGACCGTGATCAGGCCAAGCGTCTGGGCATCGACATGGACATGGTCACTTCGGTGCTGAACAACGCCTACAGCCAGCGGCAGATTTCGACGATCTACGACAGCCTCAACCAGTATCAGGTGGTGATGGAGGTCAATCCGAAATATGCGCAGGATCCGGTGACGCTCAAGCAAGTACAGGTGATTACCGCCGACGGTGCGCGCGTGCCGTTGTCGACCTTTGCCCACTATGAAAGCAGTCTGGAAGACGACCGCGTCAGCCACGAAGGGCAGTTCGCCTCCGAGGACATTTCCTTCGACATGGCCGAAGGCGTGACGGTGGAGCAGGGCAGTGCCGCCATCGAACGGGCGATTGCCAAACTTGGCTTGCCTGAAGACGTGATCGCAAAAATGGCCGGTACCGCCGATGCTTTCGCCGCCACGCAGAAGAGCCAGCCGTTCATGATTCTTGGCGCGTTGCTCGCGGTGTATCTGGTGTTGGGTGTGCTGTATGAAAGCTACATTCACCCGCTGACGATTCTGTCGACGTTGCCGTCGGCCGGGGTCGGCGCGTTGCTGTCGATCTATGCCTTGGGTGGCGAGTTCAGCCTGATCTCGCTGCTCGGCCTGTTCCTGTTGATTGGCGTGGTGAAGAAAAACGCGATTCTGATGATCGACCTGGCGCTGCAACTTGAACGCCACCAAGGCATGACTCCACTGGAGTCGATCCGCAGTGCTTGCCTGCAACGTCTGCGGCCGATTTTGATGACCACGCTGGCAGCGATTCTCGGCGCCTTGCCGTTGCTGCTCAGCCGCGCGGAAGGTGCGGAAATGCGCCAGCCACTGGGCCTGACCATCATCGGCGGGCTGGTTTTCAGCCAGGTGCTGACGCTTTACACCACACCTGTGGTTTACCTCTATCTCGACAAGCTGCGCCATCGTTTCAACAAATGGCGTGGCGTGCGTACTGACGCCGCTCTGGAAACTCCGCTATGACTGATCGTTCGCTTATCCATATGGCCACTGTGCGCGGCTCGCGTCTGTTAAGCCTATCGCTGTGCGTGGCGATGCTCAGTGCCTGTGCTGTCGGCCCCGATTATCAGCGCCCGCAAACCGCTGAAATCGCTCAGTACAAGGAAGCCGAGGGCTGGCGTCAGGCCAATCCGAGTGACTCGCTGGCCCGTGGCGCCTGGTGGGAGCTGTACGGCGATCAGCAGCTCAATGGCCTGATCGAAAAACTCAACAGCTCCAACCAGACCGTCGCGCAATCGGAAGCGCAGTTCCGTCAGGCGCAGGCCTTGGTACGCAGTGCGCGCGGCGCGTTCTATCCGAGCGTTGACCTGAGCGTGGGCAAAACCCGCTCCAGCCAGGGCACCGGCAGCAGCAGTTCGAGTTTGAGCAGTTCTTCCAGCGGTATTCGCGACACCTACAACGCGCAGTTGGGCGTCAGTTGGGAAGCCGATATCTGGGGCAAACTGCGCCGTGGTCTTGAGGCCGATCAGGCCAGTGCTCAAGCGAGTTATGCCGATCTGGCGGCGATGCGTCTGAGCCAGCAGTCGGAACTGGTGCAGAACTACCTGCAGTTGCGGGTGATTGATCAGCAGAAACGTTTGCTCGAAGCCACGGTGGCGGCGTACGAGCGTTCGCTGAAAATGACCCAGAACCAGTATCGCGCCGGTGTGTCCGGACGTGATGCGGTGGCGCAGGCGCAAACCCAGCTGAAAAGCACTCAGGCCGATCTGGTCGACCTGATCTGGCAACGCGCGCAATTCGAAAACGCCATTGCCGTGCTGACCGGGCAGGCGCCAGCCGATTTCAACATTGCCGAAACCCAGAACATCCCGAACCTGCCGCAAGTGCCGTTGAGCTTGCCGTCGCAACTGCTGGAACGCCGCCCGGACATCGCCTCGGCCGAACGCTCGGTGATTGCGGCCAACGCGAATATTGGCGTGGCGAAAGCGGCGTATTACCCGGATCTGTCGCTGAGTCTGAGCGGTGGTTACAGCAGCAGTACCTCGCGAGACCTGGTCAGCTTGCCGAACCGCTTCTGGTCAGTCGGGCCGAAACTGGATCTGCCACTTTTTGACGGCGGCATCCGTTCCGCCGAAGTCGATCGCACTGAAGCTGTGTACGATCAGACCGTGGCCAAATACCGCCAGACCGTGCTCGACGGTTTCCGCGAAGTGGAAAACTATCTGGTGCAGCTCAAGGTGTATCAGGACGAAGCCGCCGTGCGCCAGGAAGCGCTGGATGCGGCGCGCGACTCTCTGCGCCTGACGGAAAACCAGTACAAGGCCGGGCTGATCGCCTATATCGATGTGGTGGTGGTGCAAGCCACGGCGCTGAGCAACGAACGCAGCGTGCTGAACATTCTGCAAAGCCGCCTCATCGCCAGCGTGCAACTGATCGCCGCGCTGGGCGGTGGCTGGGATGGCCAACTGGACGTAACCGACACCCAATAAGGCGCTTCCCCCCCTGTAGGAGCTGCCGAAGGCTGCGATCTTTTGATCTTTAAAACAGTGTCAAAAGATCGCAGCCTTCGGCAGCTCCTACAGGGTAAGAGGTGCTTTCCAGAGCCTTGTAGGACGATCAAACAAGCGTTTCATCGGCTTGATGGCAATTTGCTTACTTTGTCAGTGCGTTCTTCCGCGCAATCAGTACAATCGCCGCATTTGCCCAGCCGAGAATGGACGCAGTACGGTTTGGGTGGTCAAGAGAACTTTCATGCTCACTGGTAGCTATTCCTCCACCCTCGTACTCATCTCGTTATGCGTGGCGATTCTCGCCTCGTACACCGCCCTCGACCTCAGCGGCCGCATCGCCACCGCCAAGGGCCGCGCCGTGCATTTCTGGACGGCGGGCGGCGCATTGGCCATGGGGGTCGGCGTCTGGTCAATGCACTTCATTGGCATGCTCGCCTTCAAACTGCCGATTGATCTGGGTTACGACATTGGCATCACCGCGCTGTCGCTGCTGATCGCCGTGCTGTCGTGCGGCTTTGCACTATGGCTGGTCAGTCAGCCGAAGCTACCAATCTGGCAACTGGCCTTCGGTGCGCTGATCATGGGCGCCGGTATCAGCACCATGCATTACACCGGCATGGCCGCGATGCGCATGACCCCAGGCATCGATTACGACCCGACACTGTTCAGCGCATCGTTGCTGATCGCGGTCGGCGCCTCGGCCGCCGCGCTGTGGATTGCCTTTCGCCTGCGCCAGCATTCGCCGTATGTACGGCTGATTCGTGGCGGTGCGGCGGTGATCATGGGCATCGCCATTGTCGGCATGCACTACACCGGCATGGCCGCTGCGAAGTTTCCTGACGGCAGCTTCTGTGGCGCGACCATCGATGGCCTGAAGGGCAATGGCCTCGACAGTCTGGTGCTGATCACCACGTTGGCGGTGCTGTCGATCGCCTTGCTCACCTCGATTCTTGATGCTCGCCTCGAAGCGCGCACCGCTGATCTGGCGCACTCGCTGACCGCAGCCAACCGCGAACTGACGCAACTGGCCCTGCACGACACGCTGACCGGTTTGCCGAACCGCATGTTGCTCGATGACCGCATCAATCAGGCGATGAAAAAGGTGCATGAACAGGGCGGCTGTTTCGCCTTGATGTTCATCGATCTGGATGGCTTTAAACCAGTCAACGATGCGTTCGGCCATCACATGGGCGACCAGTTGCTGCGCGAAGTGGCGCAACGCCTGCGCGAAGATCTGCGCAGTCAGGACACGCTCGCGCGCATCGGCGGCGACGAATTCGTTTTGCTGGTGCGCCTCGCCGAAACGAACGATGCATTGAGCCTGGCGGCGCGTCAGGTTGGCCTGATCGCACGCTCGTTCCGCGTGGCTGAACACGATTTGCAGATCTCTGCCAGCGTCGGCATCGCCCTGTATCCGGGCAATGGCCAGACCACGCAAGAACTGCTGATGAACGCCGACGCGGCGATGTACCACGCCAAGGGTGGCGGCAAAAACGGTTACAGCTTCTTCGACGCGTCGATGAACAGCAATGCGCGCAAGCAACTGCAACTCCTGCAGGATTTGCGTGCGGCGCTGGAACACAGCCAGTTCAGCCTGCATTACCAACCCAAATTCGATGCGGCCAACGGTTGCCCGGTCGGTGCCGAGGCGCTGCTGCGCTGGGAGCATCCGCTGCACGGCATGCTGATGCCGGACAAGTTCATTGATCTGGCGGAGAAAACCGGTTTGATCATTCCGATCGGCGAGTGGGTGCTCAATGAAGCCTGCCGCCAGATGCGCGAGTGGTACGTGCTCGGTTACACCGACTGGCGCATCGCAGTAAACCTGTCGGCGTTGCAGTTCTGTCATGCCGGGTTGGTGCAGAGCGTGGCCAAAGCGTTAGCGACTCATCGTCTGCCGGCCAACAGCCTGACCCTGGAAATCACCGAAACCACCGCCATGAGCGACGCCGATGCGAGCATGACGGTGTTGCAGGAGTTGTCGGACATGGGCGTCGATTTATCGATCGACGACTTCGGTACCGGTTATTCGAGCCTGATGTACCTCAAGCGTTTGCCGGCCAATGAACTGAAGATTGATCGTGGCTTTGTGCGTGATCTGGAGCATGACAGCGATGATGCGGCGATCGTTTCGGCGATTGTCGCGCTGGGCCAGGCGCTGGGTTTGCGCATTGTTGCTGAAGGCGTGGAGACAGGCGTACAGCAGGATTTTCTGACGCAATTGGGCTGTGATTCGTTGCAGGGTTATCTGCTCGGGCACCCGATGCCGGCGGAGCGGTTTATGCAGGACATCGTGCGCGGCGAACAACTCGCTCAAGTCTGAGATTCCTTGTGGTGAGGGGATTTATCCCCGATGGGCTGCGAAGCGGCCCCTCATACCTGCACCCAGTTCTTGCTGACACACCGCACTGGATGTTTTTGGGGCTGCTGCGCAACCCATCGGGGATAAATCCCCTCGCTACAGGGGGCGGTGTTCAACAGGGTGGATGTTTACGACAACCCATGCAAAACCCGGCAATGGCGGTTATTCTTTCCCCCGACTGTTATGGGTGCATTCGGGGGAAGGGCCAGCATGGATAAAGTCATTGTGATCACCGGTGGCGGGCGCGGGATTGGCGCTGCTACGGCGTTGTTGGCGGCCGAACAAGGCTATCGGATCTGCATCAATTATCAGTCGGATGAACAGGCCGCGCATAGCGTGCTGGAGCAAGTCCGTGCACTGGGCGCACAAGCCATTGCGGTTCGCGCCGACGTCAGCATCGAAGACGAAGTGGTCGCGCTGTTTCAGCGCGTCGACACCGAACTGGGCCGGGTCACCGCCCTGGTGAACAACGCCGGCACCGTCGGGCACAAATCGCGGGTCGACGAAATGTCCGAATTCCGCATCCTCAAAATCATGAAAACCAATGTTTTGGCACCGATCCTCTGTGCCAAGCACGCGATCCTGCGCATGTCGCCAAAACATGGCGGGCAGGGCGGCAGCATCGTCAACGTCTCGTCGGTGGCGGCGCGTCTGGGCTCGCCGAATGAGTACGTCGATTACGCCGCCTCCAAAGGCGCGCTCGATACGTTCACCATCGGCCTGTCCAAGGAAGTGGCAGGCGAGGGCATTCGCGTTAACGCGGTGCGCCCGGGTTACATCTACACCGATTTCCACGCGCTGAGCGGCGATCCTGATCGGGTCAGCAAGCTTGAGTCAGCGATTCCGATGGCCCGTGGGGGGCGACCGGATGAAGTGGCGGAGGCGATTGTCTGGTTGTTGTCGGACAAGGCTTCGTATGCGACGGGGACGTTTGTTGATTTGGGTGGCGGGCGTTAAGACCTGAATTTGCATGGGCAGTTCTGGCCTCTTCGCGAGCAAGCCCGCTCCCACATTGGATGTGTGAACGACACATAACCAGTGTGGGAGCGGGCTTGCTCGCGAAGGCGGTAGCGGCGGCAACATCAAGCTGTCAGAACGACCGCACAATCCGCCCCAACGTCTCCATCGCTTTTTCCGAATCCTCCGTCCACGGGCTGCCATAGTTCAGGCGAATGCAATTCCTGAAGCGCTGCGTCGGCGAAAAGATCGGCCCCGGGGCGATGCTGATGCCTTGTGCCAGCGCCATCTGAAACAACTTCAACGAATCCATCTGCTCTGGCAGCTCCAGCCACAAAAAGTAGCCGCCGGCGGGTTGGCTGACGCGTGTCTGGGCCGGGAAGTAACGGGCGATGGCGGCGAGCATGGCGCTTTGCTGCTCTTCCAGGGCATAGCGCAATTTGCGCAGGTGGCGGTCGTAGCCGCCGTGCTGCAGGTAGTCGGCAATCGCTGCTTGCGCGGGCATCGAGGCGCACAGCGAGGTCATCAGCTTCAGCCGTTCGATTTTTTGCGCGAAGCGCCCGGCAGCGACCCAGCCGATGCGGTAGCCGGGAGCCAGGCTTTTGGCGAACGAACCGCAGTGCATGACCAGACCTTCGGTGTCGAAGGCTTTCGCCGGTTTCGGCGCTTGCTGGCCGTAATAGAGTTCGGCGTAGACGTCGTCTTCGATCAGCGGCACTTGGTGACGGCGCAGCAGTTCGACCAGTTCCTGTTTCTTCGCCTCGGGCATGGTTGCGCCCATCGGGTTCTGGAAACTGGTCATGCACCAGCAGGCTTTGATCGGGTGACGTTCGAGCGTCTGCGCGAGCACATTGAGGTCGATGCCGTCGCGCGGGTGCACGGGGATTTCCACGGCTTTAAGTTTGAGGCGTTCGAGCACTTGCAGACTCGCATAGAACGCCGGGGCTTCGATGGCCACCAGATCGCCGGGTTCGGTCACCGCTTGCAGGCACAGGTTCAGCGCTTCGAGGGCGCCGTTGGTGATCAGCAACTCTTCCATTGGCAGCATCAGGCCGCCGACCATGTAACGCAGGGCGATCTGGCGGCGCAGTTGCGGGTTGCCCGGCGACATGTCGGTGACGACCATGCGCGGATCCATCTCCCGCGCGGCGCTGGCCAGCGACCGGGACAGGCGTTGCAGGGGGAACAGGGTCGGGCTGGGGAAGGCTGAGCCGAAGGGCACGGTGTTTGGATCTTTGATCGAATCGAGTACCGAGAACACCAGTTCACTGACGTCGACTTCGGTGGATTCGTTGACCTGATGGCTGATCACCGGCTCCGAGAACGGGCTCGGCGCATGGGCGTTGACGAAGTAGCCGGAACGGGGGCGGGCGCGGATCAGGCCTCGGCGCTCGAGCAGGTAGTAGGCCTGGAACACGGTGGAGGGGCTGACGCCGTAGGTCTGGCTGGCGTAGCGCACCGAGGGCACGCGCTGGCCGGGACCGAGGACGCCGGAGCGGATCAGTTCAGCGATGTCGTCGGCGAATTTTTCGTAGCGTTTCATCGAGGAGCCTTGGTGCTTGTTGATTGATAGGTGTCAGGGGAAAAGCCCCTCACCCTAGCCCTCTCCCGGAGGGAGAGGGGACTGATTGGGGGATGCTGGCGAAGTACGCCGACCTGAAAGTGCTGTGTTGAATCCATAATCGCCTCGGTCTTTCAGGTCGATGTGTAACGCCAGACACCTCGGTCGGCTCCCTCTACCTCTGGGAGAGCGCTGGGGTGAGGGGCCGCAATTGCAAGGTTTCAGCGATTCATCGGCGCCACAAACCGGCTCTTCGCCACGCTGTAAACCTCCGGCTCATCGCTATCACTCACTTTGAAATTCAACGTTTGCGAACTACTCGCGGGCCGTTCCGTCGTCATTGCCACCGACACCGGCACATCGACAATCTCGCCCGGTGCAAGACTCAACTCAGTCTTACCCTGCAACTGAAAGCCGTCCCCGTCCAAAAGGCTCAGATTGTAAACCTGACGTTGCTGGGTTTTGTTGATGACTTTGAGACTGTAGATGTTTTCGATCTGGCCTTGAGCGTTCTCTCGGAACAGCCCGCGATCCTTGGTGACGTCCAGCGAGACCATCGGCCGTTCAACCAACGCCAGGGCGAGTGCGCCGATCATCAGCAGCAACACCACCGTGTAACCGATCAGCCGAGGCCGCAGCAGGTGGGTTTTACCGCCCTGCAGTTCGCGTTCAGAGCTATAGCGAATCAGCCCGCGCGGGTAGTTCATTTTGTCCATGATCGAATCGCAGGCATCGATACACGCCGCGCAACCGATGCATTCCATCTGCAAGCCGTCGCGGATGTCGATGCCGGTCGGACATACCTGCACACACAGTTGGCAGTCGATGCAGTCGCCCAAACCGGCCTCGGCGGGTTTCACATCGCGTTTGCGCGGGCCACGGTTTTCGCCGCGCGCCACGTCGTAGGCAATCGTCAGGGTGTCTTTGTCGAACATCACGCTCTGGAATCGCGCATACGGGCACATGTGCATGCACACCGCTTCGCGCAGCCAGCCGGCGTTGATGTAGGTGGCGGCGGTAAAGAACAGCACCCAGAACAGACTGACCCCGCCGATTTGCAACGTCAGCAACTCTTCAGCGAGCGGACGAATCGGCGTGAAGTAGCCGACAAACGTCAGCCCGGTCAGCACGCTGATCGCCAGCCACAAAGTGTGTTTGGCGGCACGGCGCGCCAGTTTGTTCAGGCTCCACGGCGCCGCTTGCAGTTTGATCCGCTGGTTGCGTTCGCCTTCAGTGATCTTCTCGCACCACATGAAAATCCACGTCCACGAGCTCTGCGGGCAGGTGTAACCGCACCAGACCCGGCCGGCAAACACGGTGATGGCGAACAGGCCGAACGCGGCGATGATCAGCAGTGCCGACAGCAAGATGAAATCCTGTGGCCAGAAGGTCGCGCCGAAGATGTGGAATTTGCTTTCCGACAGATCCCAGAGCACGGCCTGACGCCCGCCCCAGTTCAGCCACACCGTGCCGAAAAACAACAAAAACAGAAACCCCGCGCCGCTCATACGCAAGGTGCGGAACAGGCCGGTGAAGCTGCGGGTGTGGATTTGATTGTCGCTGGATTTTGCCGTCGCCTTCATTGGGCGTGCGGGAATGCTTTTTATAGTTGGAGATGCGTCTACGGTTCGGACGGGGATTTGTTCGCTCATGGTCGTTCGCTCATCAGCCTCCATCAGGCCAGCGAACTATGGGCGTCGATCTGTTTGCATAACAGACTCAGGTATTTGAATAAAAAGCGTATCAGATGCGCTTTTGGACATGTCCTGCGACAACTTGAAGCAGCCCGCAGGCAAAGGCGCAAACGCCTATCGCAGGCGTCTGCGCCGGGTGTTGACCAAGGTCAGTCAAATCACCGAATCACTCTCATCAGCCTTGAGATGCTTACGACCGTCCTTGGCACCTGCTACGGTCAAGGCGTCGGCTTCTGCTTCGGTGATGTACACGCGCTTGCCTTCTATCTCAACGAAAGACATGGCTTTTTCACTGTCCGTTTTGACTTCCAGGGTGTCGCAGATGCGAATTTCCTCGCCATGTTCGACGGTAAAGAAACACACTTTTTGCTCGGGATTGGATTCATCGACGCGCAGGGGCATGGGGCTGTCCTTTTTCCGGGGGTGTCTGAAACGTTAGGGCGCATGCTTTGCCGATCGTTCGGCGCAACCGATTAATGGTCGCCGCTGTCCATCATCTATCGACTCATAAAAAGGACGGCACGATGAACGCCTGGTGGCATGAAGTGTGGGTGACGCTGCAAGCGGAATTTGCCGACATTGGTGACGCGTCGCAGCTGACGCGAATCACCGTACGGCTGGTGATGGCGGCGGTATTGGGCGGGATTCTCGGTTTCGAACGCGAGCATAAAGGCAAGGCGGCCGGGGTGCGCACGCACATGTTGGTGGCGCTCGGCGCGGCGCTGTTTGTGCTGGTGCCACAGACGTCAGGGGCGGAGTCCGATGCGATGAGCCGGGTGCTGCAGGGGGTTATCGCCGGGATCGGCTTCCTTGGTGCGGGCACGATTTTGAAGAACAAGGAAGGCGATGAAGGTCACGTCAAAGGCCTGACCACGGCAGCGGGGCTGTGGATGACGGCGGCGATTGGGGTGGCGGCGGGGTTGGGCAAGGAGGCGACGGCGCTGCTGAGTACTTTGCTGGCGCTGGGGATTTTCAGCGTGATGCCCCGGATCGTGCGTTTGTTTGAGAAGGATGAACAGAAAAACGATCTGCTCTAACCACAAATTCGTGTAGGAGCTGCCGAAGGCTGCGATCTTTTGATCTTTATAAAAAGCAACATCAAAAGATCGCAGCCTTCGGCAGCTCCTACAGGGGTGATGTCAGGGGATATCAGACGATCACCGGCGGCATCGTCGTTGGTGGTTCTTCTTTCGGCGGAGGCGTGGTGCCTGGCGGCTCTTGCTCTGGAATCGGTTGCGGTTCGGTTTCCGGAAGAGTGGGTTTGTCGATGTTCGGATCAGGCGTTTCGGCCGGGATCGGGATGTTCATCAGTAGACCTCCGTGTGGCACATGGCGTGAGAAGTGCTTAAGTGGATTGACCACCTCGTGGCGAATTCGATCCGCTTTTCTGTAACGGCAATTTCATCTGAACTTTTCCCGGCACCGGTCGCTCGGAACCTAAGTGAGTTCATTCCGGACGGGCGCTCGATTGCGAACGCTGAACCGGCACAAGAGCGTCCTTTGGGCGTTAAGGAGAGATGCTCAATGACTGCTGAAAACCCCTCAGAACTAAGCTACAACCCGCACATTCCGCTGTCGCAGGCTTTGTTGCTGCCACGCATCGCCATTGAAGACACCATGCCGACCCTCGATGGCGGGCAGTTCGCCGTGAAGTCGATTGCCGGCCGTGAAGTGGTGGTCACCAGCAAAGTCTTCGCCGACGGTCACGACAAGCTGGCGGTGCGCATTCGCTGGCGCGAGGAAGGCGAGGAGACCTGGCAAAGCGAGGTCATGTCCGACCAGGGTAACAATGGCTGGAAGGGTCGATTCCGCCCCGAGCATCAGGGTCGCTTTCTGTATTGCATCGAAGCGTGGATCGATCATTTCGCCAGTTTTCAGTACGAACTGGAAAAGAAGCACACCGCCGCCGTGCCGGTCTCGCTGGAGTTGCAGGAAGGTCGCACGATGGTGCAGCAGGCCGCCGAACGCAGCGAAGGTCAGCTCAGCGAACAGCTCGCCGCGCTGCACCATGAACTGTCCGGGCTGCTCGAAACCGAGCAGGTCGCGCTGTTTCTGCACTCGCGCAGTGCGCAATTGATGGCCGAGGCCGATCACCGCGCCTACCTGAGCGTCAGCGCTGAATTCCCGATGGACGTCGAACGCGAACTGGCCGAGTTCGCCAGTTGGTACGAGCTGTTTCCGCGCTCGATCACCGACGACCCCAAACGTCACGGCACCTTTAATGACGTGCACTCGCGCTTGCCGATGATTCAGGACATGGGTTTCGACGTGTTGTACTTCACGCCGATCCACCCGATTGGCCGCGCGCATCGCAAGGGCCGTAATAACTCGCTGACGGCGGGGCCGGATGATCCGGGCAGTCCGTACGCGATTGGCAGCGAGGAGGGCGGTCACGAGGCGATTCACTCGCAACTCGGCACCCGCGAGGACTTCCGTCGACTGGTTGCAGCCGCCGCTGATCATGGTTTGGAAATCGCTCTCGATTTCGCCATTCAGTGTTCTCAGGATCACCCGTGGCTCAAGCAGCATCCGGGTTGGTTCAACTGGCGCCCGGACGGCACGATCAAATACGCGGAAAACCCGCCGAAGAAATATCAGGACATCGTCAACGTCGACTTTTACGCGCCGGATGCGATTCCGAGTCTGTGGGTCGAGTTGCGTGACATCGTCGTCGGTTGGGTCAATGAAGGCGTGAAGATCTTCCGCGTCGACAACCCGCACACCAAACCGTTGCCGTTCTGGCAGTGGCTGATTGCCGATGTGCGCGCGCTGCATCCGGAAGTGATCTTCCTCGCCGAGGCGTTTACCACGCCGGCGATGATGGCGCGTCTGGGCAAGGTCGGGTACACGCAGAGTTACACCTATTTCACCTGGCGCAACACCAAGGCCGAACTGGCCACGTACCTCACCGAGCTGAATGAATCGCCGTGGCGCGAGTGCTACCGGCCGAATTTCTTCGTCAATACACCCGACATCAACCCGGCGTTTTTGCATGAATCGGGACGCCCGGGTTTTCTGATTCGCGCAGCGCTGGCCACCATGGGCTCGGGCCTGTGGGGCATGTATTCGGGGTACGAACTGTGCGAAGCGGCGCCGGTGCCGGGCAAGGAGGAATACCTTGATTCGGAGAAGTACGAGATCCGCGTCCGCGACTTCACCGCGCCGGGCAACATCATTGCCGAGATTGCCCAGCTCAACCGCATCCGCCGACAGAACACGGCGTTGCACACGCATTTGGGGCTGAAGGTCTACAACGCCTGGAACGACAACATTCTCTATTTCGGCAAGCGCAGCGCCGATGGCAGCAACTTCATTCTAGTCGCGGTCAGCCTCGATCCGCATAACGTGCAGGAAGCGAATTTTGAACTGCCGCTGTGGGAAATGGGCCTGCCGGACGACGCGACGACCCACGGTGAGGATTTGATGAACGGGCATCGCTGGGACTGGCATGGCAAATACCAGTTCATGCGGATTGACCCGGCATATCAGCCGTTCGGGATTTGGCGGATTACCACTACGTAAATCACTGCACTGCACCCTGTGGCGAGGGGATTTATCCCCGTTCGGCTGCGCAGCAGTCGCCAATTTCATGCAGCGCGGTATGTTTTGGTAAAAACGGGGCCGCTTCGCGCCCCAACGGGGATAAATCCCCTCGCCACAGGAGTCCTCAATTCAGAGGTATTTGTGTGGTGCCAGAGAATTCAGCAGGAGTTTCACATGGCGAAGAAACCCAATGCAGCCACCTTCATCAAAGACCCGCTCTGGTACAAGGATGCGGTGATTTACCAGGTTCACGTCAAATCGTTTTTCGACTCCAACAACGACGGGATCGGCGACTTTCCCGGCCTGATCGCCAAGCTCGATTACATTGCCGAACTCGGCGTCAACACCATTTGGCTCCTGCCGTTCTACCCGTCGCCACGTCGCGATGATGGCTACGACATTGCCGAATACCGTGGCGTGCACAGCGATTACGGCACCATGGCCGACGCCAAACGCTTTATCGCCGAAGCGCACAAACGCGGCTTGCGAGTAATCACCGAGCTGGTCATCAACCACACCTCCGACCAGCACCCGTGGTTCCAGCGTGCTCGCAAAGCCAAACCCGGCTCGGCGGCGCGCGACTTTTACGTGTGGTCGGATGACGATCAGAAATACGACGGCACGCGGATCATCTTCCTCGACACCGAAAAGTCCAACTGGACGTGGGATCCGGTCGCTGGCCAATACTTCTGGCACCGCTTCTATTCGCACCAGCCCGACCTTAATTTTGATAACCCGCAAGTGATGAAGGCCGTGCTCTCGGTGATGCGTTACTGGCTGGACATGGGTATCGACGGTCTGCGCCTCGACGCCATTCCGTACCTGATCGAGCGCGACGGCACCAACAACGAAAACCTTCCTGAGACACACGACGTTCTCAAGCAGATTCGCGCCGAAATCGACGCAAACTATCCCGACCGCATGCTGCTCGCCGAAGCCAATCAGTGGCCGGAAGACACCCAGCTGTATTTCGGCGACACCGACGCCAAAGGCCTGAATGGCGACGAATGCCACATGGCCTTTCACTTCCCGCTGATGCCGCGCATGTACATGGCGCTGGCTCAGGAAGACCGTTTCCCGATTACCGATATTTTGCGTCAGACCCCGGAAATTCCGGCGAACTGCCAATGGGCGATTTTCCTGCGCAACCACGATGAACTGACCCTGGAAATGGTCACCGACAAAGAACGTGACTACCTGTGGAATTACTACGCCGCTGACCGTCGCGCGCGGATCAACCTTGGTATTCGTCGACGTCTGGCGCCGTTGATGGAACGCGATCGTCGTCGCGTCGAACTGCTCAACAGCCTGCTGCTGTCGATGCCGGGCACGCCGACTCTGTATTACGGCGATGAAATCGGCATGGGCGACAATATCTATCTAGGCGACCGCGACGGCGTGCGTACGCCGATGCAATGGTCGATCGACCGCAACGGCGGTTTTTCCCGCGCCGACCCGGCCAGTCTGGTGCTGCCGCCGATCATGGATCCGCAGTACGGTTATCTGTCGGTCAACGTCGAAACGCAGGCGGGCGATCCGCATTCGTTGCTCAACTGGACGCGGCGCATGCTTGCCGTGCGCAAACAGTCGAAAGCCTTTGGTCGCGGCACGCTGAAAATGCTCTCGCCAAGCAACCGCCGCATTCTCGCGTACACCCGCGAATTCACCGATGCCGACGGCAAGCACGAAATCATTCTCTGCGTGGCTAACGTCTCGCGCAGTGCGCAAGCGGCGGAGCTGGATTTGTCGGCCTACGTCGGCATGGTGCCGGTGGAAATGTTGGGCGGTAATGCCTTCCCACCGATTGGCCAACTGAATTTCCTCCTGACCCTGGCGCCGTACGGCTTCTACTGGTTTGCCTTGGCCTCGGAAAACCAGATGCCGAGCTGGCACGTCGAGCCCGCGCAGAGCTTGCCGGACTTCACCACGCTGGTGCTGAAAAAACGCATGGAAGAACTGCTTGAAGCGCCATCCCGCGCGACGCTGGAGCAAAACATCCTGCCGAACTGGCTGCAAAACCGTCGCTGGTTCGCCGGCAAAGGCGCGGCCATCGACAACGTGCAAATGGCTTACGGCGTGCGCTTCGGCGATGCCCAGCACCCGGTGTTGCTCAGCGAAATCGAGGTCACCAGCGCTGGCCACACCAGCCGTTATCAACTGCCATTCGGTTTCATTGCTGAAGATCAGGTCGGCCCGGCATTGCCGCAGCAACTGGCGTTGGCTCGGGTTCGACGCGTGCGTCAGGTCGGCTTGATCACCGATGCGTTCAGCCTCGAAGCGTTTATTCGCGCCGTGCTGCAAGGCATGCAGAACAACACCGTGCTGGAATCGAGCGAGGGTGAAATTCGCTTCGCACCAACGGCGCAACTGGAAAAACTCGGCCTCGGTGTCGAGTCGGAAGTGCGCTACCTGTCGGCGGAGCAATCGAACAGTTCGGTGGTGATCGGCAACAGCCTGGTGTTGAAACTGATCCGCAAAGTCGCCTCGGGCGTGCACCCGGAACTGGAGATGAGCGCGTACCTGACCGAGGCCGGTTTCGAAAATATCTCGCCGCTGCTTGGTTCGGTGATTCGCCGCGACGCCAAGGGTCAAGACAATCTGTTGATGATCGCCCAAGGCTATCTGAGCAATCAGGGCGATGCCTGGGAATGGACGCAGAACAACCTCGAACGGGCGCTGCGCGACGAACTCGCCGATGCCATGTCCGAGCAGGAACAGCATTACAACGCACTCGGCGAGTTGAAGGACTTCGCCGGCATGCTCGGTCAGCGTTTGGGCGAGATGCACAAAGTGCTCGCCGCGCCGACTGACAACGTCGATTTTGCGCCGCAGGTGTCGACGGCCAAGGATGCGCAGGCCACGGGCAAAGATATCGCCGCGCAAGTCGAGCACGCGCTGAAACTGCTCAAGCAGCATCAGGGCGAACTCAGCGCGGCGGATCAGCAACTGGTCAAACGCTTGCTCGACGAGAAGAAAACCATTCTGGCCCACGTCCAGGATCTGGCGAAAAAAGCTGTCGGTGGTTTGCAGATTCGTGTTCACGGCGACCTGCATTTGGGCCAGGTGCTGGTGATCAAGGGTGATGCGTACCTGATCGACTTCGAGGGCGAACCAGCGCGGCCATTGAGTGAGCGCCGCGGCAAACACAGTCCGTACAAAGATGTCAGCGGCGTGCTGCGTTCGTTCGATTACGCCGCGGCGATGACCATCAATGTGCAGAACGTTGATCACGGCGCGGAGTCTGAAGACGCACGTCGTCGTGTCGCGCAACGTTATTTGAATGAAGCGCGAGCGGCATTTGTTCAGGCATATCGCCGAGCGGCAGCTAGTCTTGATCATGCTTGGCAAGATCCTGAAGGGGCCGACGCTGCGCTGGCATTGTTCGGTCTGGAGAAGGCGGCCTATGAAGTGGCCTATGAAGCCGAAAATCGCCCGACGTGGCTGCCCGTGCCGTTGCACGGTTTGTATGGGTTATTGACAGGGCTTAAACCCTTTTCCGATCTTGGTGGAGAGTAGTCATGAGTTTCTCGAACAAGGAACAGGGTCAGAAAGAAGCATTGTTGCCGGCGGCGAAGGACATCGACGCGCTGGTACGTGCTGAACATCACGATCCGTTTTCGATTCTGGGGCCCCACGGCGATGGCGCCGGCGGGCAGTTTATTCGTGCGTATTTACCCGGTGCATTGAGCGTTGTCGTGCTGGACAAGGACTCCGGCGAAGAACGCGGGCCTCTGGAACAGACCGAAACACCGGGGCTGCTTGTCGGCCATTTTGATCAGGCGCGACCGTATCAGCTGCGCACGCGTTGGGCCGGTGGCGAGCAAGTGGCGGAAGATCCGTACAGCTTCGGCCAGTTACTCGGTGAAATGGATTTGTATCTGTTTGCCGAGGGCAATCACCGCGACCTCAGTAGCTGCCTCGGCGCGCAACTGACAAGCGTTGATGGTGTCGACGGCGTGCGCTTTGCCGTGTGGGCGCCGAATGCGCGACGCGTTTCGGTGGTCGGTGACTTCAACGTCTGGGATGGCCGTCGTCATCCGATGCGTTTGCGCCATCCGTCCGGGGTCTGGGAGTTGTTTATCCCGCGCCTGCAAGCGGGCGAGTTGTATAAATACGAGATTCTCGGCGCGCACGGGATTCTGCCGCTCAAGGCTGACCCGATGGCGCTGGCCACCAGCCTGCCGCCGGACACCGCATCGAAAGTCGCCGCGCCGCTGCAAGTCAATTGGCAGGATCAGGACTGGATGAACAGCCGTCATGATCGGCAAAAACATTCAGCGCCACTGTCGATTTATGAGCTGCACGCCGGTTCGTGGCAATGTGAGCTGGATGATCTTGGCGAAGTCGCGCGCCAGTACACCTGGCCGGAACTGGCTGAGCGGCTGATTCCGTACGTGAAAGAACTTGGTTTCACCCACATCGAATTGATGCCGATCATGGAGCACCCGTTCGGCGGTTCCTGGGGCTATCAGTTGCTCTCGCAATTCGCCCCGAGTGCGCGCTACGGCACGCCGGAACAGTTCGGCGACTTCGTCAACGTCTGCCACCAGGCGGATATCGGCGTGATCCTCGACTGGGTGCCGGCGCATTTCCCTACCGATACCCACGGTCTGGCGCAATTCGACGGCACCGCGCTGTACGAATACGGCAATCCGCTGGAAGGTTTCCACCAGGATTGGGACACGCTGATTTACAACCTCGGGCGCACTGAAGTGCATGGCTACATGCTCGCTTCGGCGTTGCATTGGCTGAAGCATTTCCACATTGACGGTCTGCGCGTGGATGCCGTGGCTTCGATGTTGTATCGCGACTATTCGCGCAAGGCTGGCGAATGGGTGCCGAACCGCCATGGCGGTCGCGAGAATCTGGAAGCCATCGACTTCCTCCGTCATTTGAACGACGTGGTTGAGCTGGAGGCACCGGGCGCGCTGGTAATCGCCGAAGAATCGACAGCGTGGCCGGGGGTCAGCCAGAGCACGCAGCAAGGCGGTTTGGGTTTCGCCTACAAATGGAACATGGGCTGGATGCACGATTCGCTGCATTACATTCAGCAGGATCCGGTGTACCGCGCCCATCATCACAATGAGCTGAGTTTCGGTCTGGTTTACGCGCTGGTCCGAACGTTTTATCCTGCCGATCTCCCACGATGAAGTGGTGCACGGCAAACATTCGCTGATCGACAAGATGCCCGGCGATCGCTGGCAGAAATTTGCGAATCTGCGTGCTTATCTGAGTTTCATGTGGACGCATCCGGGCAAGAAGCTGCTGTTCATGGGCTGCGAGTTTGGTCAGTGGCGCGAGTGGAATCACGATCAGCAGCTGGATTGGTATCTGCTGCAGTATTCCGAGCACAAAGGTGTGCAGAAACTGGTTGGCGACCTTAATCGGCTGTACCGCGAAGAACCGGCACTGCACGATCAGGACGATGCGCCTCAGGGTTTCCAGTGGTTGATTGGTGATGATGCGATCAACAGTGTTTATGCCTGGCTGCGCTGGAGTAAGGACGGCAAACCGGTGCTGGTGGTGGCGAACTTCACGCCGGTGCCGCGTCAGGCGTATCGGGTCGGCGTGCCGTTTGCCGGGCGCTGGACGGAGTTGCTCAACAGTGATGCTGACACGTATGCGGGTTCCAATTACGGCAATGGTGGCGGGGTGTTTACCGAAGAAGTGCCGAGCCATGGGCAGTCGATGTCGCTGGAACTGAATCTGCCGCCGTTGGCGGTGTTGATCCTTAAACCTGAGGGTTGATCTAGAACCGAGTCGCGGCCTTCGCGAGCAAGCTCGCTCCCACAATGGATCCCGGGTGTTCACAAATTTTGTGTTCAGTGGAGATCTACTGTGGGAACGGGCTTGCTCGCGAAGGCGCCGGCGCAAACAACATCAATACCCGCTGTCTACCACCGCATCCGCACCCCGAGGCTACCAATAATTCCGTTCAGATCATTGTCATCCACATCACTGCTGTAATCCGCGCTCACATACAAACTCACCGACGGCGTCACCCGCGCCACCAGGCCCAAGCCCAATTCGACAAACGACGAGTTGCGGCTGCTGCTGATCTTGTCGACCTGATCCAGCGTCACCGTGTTGCCGGTGTACACCGTGTGCCAGAGGTTCGTGCGCACATACGGCTCGACTGGCAGACCGCTCAAATCGTAACTGCCTTTCAACCGTGCGCCGACCCGGCCGCTCCACGACGTTATGTCGCTGGACGAGGCGTTGCCATTGCCGGCATACGGCGTGTCGAGGGTGATGCGCTGGTTGATCAGTTGTGCCTGCGGTTCGACCACCCAGTTTTCGCTCAGACCAATCGGGTAGCCACCCTCAACGGAAAAGGTCATGGCGCTGCCCTCGGTCAACTGCCGCGCGCCTTGTTCGTTACGGCTAAAGCCGTTGACCCGGCCACCGCTGGCGGTCAGATCAACGTGCCAGCCTTGCGGCCCGGTCAGGCTGTAATAGGCGCCGAGGCTCTGGCCTTGCAGGTTGAGGGTGTCAGTAGCCGGGTCGGCGAGGGCGCGGCTGGTGATTAAACCATTGCCGTTGCCTTGAATCTGGTTGACCCCGCCGATCAGTCCGATGGTTTGCGTATGCCCGCTGCCGCTTTGCAGGGTCAGCACCGCCGGGCCTTTCAGATCGCCGCTGCCGGGCATCGCGAAACCTGCCGATTGCACATCGATTTGCGCCTGTCGGGCGCTTTTGCCGTAGAGCTGATCCCAGGCAGAAGGGGAAATGTCTTCGGTGATCAGCTTGGCGCCCTGCACATCCGGGCGTGGACTGAAACGTTGTCGATCCGGGGTGATCACCGTTGCGGGCAAGGTCATCACCGGAACATCCTGGCGATACCACGCCGCCGTCTCATCCGCCGCAGGGCCGGCCTGCGCCTCCATGGATGAACACAGCAAGATAGAACTCGACACTGTGCAAAAAGTAACTTTGATCTCTGCTGAGGTGAATGAAGTTTTCATGGAGGTCTACCTTGCTATCGCATGCGCTGTCTCTACGTGGCGTCTCTCCTACCCCGAACGAGGGGCGACCGAATGGAGCGGGGCGAACCGTGGCCGCTCGATTTGGCGAGTGTCAGAAGGCTCGCCCCGGGCAGTGATTCCGGGGGTAGTAAGGTTGAGCTAAGAAGACTGAGGGGCTTGCGTCAAGAAACTGCGCGATGAGTGGTATGAGAGATATCAGACGACGCAACTGTCTGTTTTTCTGAACATATCTAAGGTGTTGTTTATTGGGAAGAACGCCGCAAAACCTGCGGCGTAGACGTTTTAGCCCTCAGGCATAGGATTACAAATGCACTTCAACGGCGAGCGGCAAGTGATCCGACAGATGTGTCCACGGCTTGTTGCCGAGGATTCGCGGGTCATGGCTGCTGGCATTGCGCAGGTAGATCCGGTCGAGGCGCAGCAACGGGAATCGCGCCGGATAGGTCTTGGCCGGACGCCCGTGATGACGTTCGAAGGCCTCGTGCAGGTAATCGCGGCGGGCGAGGGCGGCGTTGCCCTGGAGCTGCCAGTCATTGAAATCGCCGGCGATAATCACCGGTGCATCTTCGGGCAACGATTCGAGCAACTGACAGAGGAGTTGCAGCTGTAATTGGCGATGGCTTTCGAGCAGGCTCAAATGCACGCAGATCGCGTGTACTTCCGCATGGCCCGGGACGTCGAGCACACAGTGCAAAAGGCCTCGGCGTTCGGGGCCGGTAATCGAGACGTCGAGATTGCGGTATTCGCGGATCGGATATTTCGACAGCAACGCATTGCCGTGGTGGCCATCGGGATAAACCGCGTTGCGCCCGTAGGCAAAGTCACTCCACATGCTGTCGGCGAGAAATTCATACTGCGAGGTCTGCGGCCACTCGTTGTAGCGACTGGAATGCCGTTCGTGCTCGCCGACCACTTCCTGCAAAAACACCAGATCCGCCGAGGTGCTGCGCACCGCTTCACGCAACTCCGGCAGAATGAAGCGCCGATTCAGCGCGGTAAAACCCTTGTGCGTATTCACCGTCAGCACGCGCAAGCGATGAATGACTGGCGCGTCGACCACATGACGCTTGAGATCGCTGGACACGTTCACTCCTCTGAATCCTGACTGCCTATTCATGCGACTGATGCGTGGGGGCGGCAGTTCCTTTGAACACCCATCAATATCTGCGTTGCCTGACCCAGCGCCTTCGCGAGCAAGCCCGCTCCCACAGGGCAGGTGTGTTGGATGCAGGTTTTGTGTCGTGTAGAGATCAAAGAGTGGGAGCGGGCTTGCTCGCGAAGGCGTCAGTTCATTCAACATCTTGTTGGCTGATATACCGCTTTCGCGAGAAAGCTCGCTCCCACAGGGCAGGTGTGTTGGATGCAGGTTTTGTGTCGGGTGAGATCAAAATGTGGGAGTGAGCCTGCTCGCGATAGCGTCGGCACATTCAACATTTTTTTGGCAGGTACTCCGCTATCGCGAGCAGGCTCACTCCTACAGGGGAATGGTGGTGCAGACTGAATGGGGGTCAGACAAACACGATTTCATACGGCAGGCGCATCCGCTCAAGGATCACTGGCGGCAACATTGGCGCGATGCCGATTGCCGGTTCGCCCTTGAGTTGGCTGGCATAGGCGTGGGTGGCGTGGCTTTTTCGCGCGACTGTCCAGGTGTCGAGCCTTAACTTGCGCGCGCGCTCCCAGGGAATCAGTTTCTGTTCGCGCTCGGGCCAGTGCCAGGCCCAGACCGGCACATCGTGAAAGGTCGCCCCGGCCTGTTCTGCCGCTTCAGCAGCGGCGCGGCCAACCGCTTCATGGTCGTCGAGGCCATCACCGCGCCAAGTGCTGAACACCGCGTCGCCGGGGCGCAGATAGCGCCCGATGAACTCTGTGAGTTGGCGTTCCTGGTCGAGCAGGGCGTTGTGGGTAAACCCGCCGCGCACCCACTTCAGGCTGTGCATCGGCAGGCCGAGGCGGCGCAGGGCTTCAACGCTTTCTTGCGGACGAAACACGCTCAAGCGCTTTTCCGACCACTGTCGCGAGCCAGGGTGACTGGCGCTGCCGTCGGTAATCGAGAGCAATTGCAATGGATGACCCAGGCCGGAAAACAATTGCAGCAGGCCGCCGCACATCACCACTTCATCCCCCGGATGCGGGGCGATGATCACAGCGCGCGCACCAGCGGGCACCAGGCTTCGGGTATTAATGACGGGAATATTGTCGAGTTGCGGAGCGCTGTTCCAGATCTGTGCGGTCGAACTGCTTTCACTGAGGGATAACGGTTTCATGTTGCGACGTCCTTGTTGGTTTCGCCCTCAGTCGTGCGCCTGGCAACGTTGCTCAACGTGTCCGACGCTTGAAGGCTGGTTGATTGCTACACGACGCTCCGAACCCTGGATTGCCGCGCAACAGAGTATTGCTCATGAACAACGATTCGTCTCGAAACCTCGCAAACTGATACGCTTTTTTTTAGCCTATCTGTACCAAATTCCGCAAATAGTCACCAAATCCGCCGCGTGCTCGGCTGTCGAGCCGCGCGCTGGTGTGCACCAATGGCCGATGACTCCACGCAATATTGGCGCCGGTCAGCTCCAGTTGCCGCACCAGTTGTACATCTTCATCACAGGCCAGCGGTTCGAAACCACCGGCCAAACGGTATGCGTCAGCACTGATGCCGAGGTTGGCGCCATGGATATGCCGATGGCCATCACCCGTCCGATAGTGGCTGTGATAACGAATCTGCGCCGCTTTATCGAACGACTCGTGCCAGCGCTCAACCGTCACCGTGCCGCACACAGCATCGGCGCCTAATCCCAGTTGCGCCACCAACCAGTCGTCGGCGACCCGACTGTCGGCATCGGAGCAGGATATCCACCGCGCCCCTCGCTCCAGCAACATCCGCGCGCCGGTCGCTCGCGCCTGACCTACATTGCGCGCTTTTATATTCAAGCTCAAAACTGGATATTTGCTGACAATCTGTTCCGAGCGGTCGGTGCAACTGTCGAGAACCACCAATATTTCGACCCGTTCGCCGGCGAGCAGTCCGTGTTTGCTGGCGCGTAATGCGGCACTCAGGCACTCGTCGAGCAAGTCTTCCTCGTTGTGCGCCGGAATCAGGATGCCAATCATCGCAAGCCCTCCAGCGCCGCCACGGAGCGCGGTTCGCGGCTCCACACTTCCAGAATGAAGTCCGCTTCCTGATGTAAAACCAGGCGTGGCAGGTGCAAATGTTCGTGGAGCAAATCGTGAACCTGCCGCGCATTCAACGGGCAGTCGTCAATCGGCGGGCGCCAGTGACAGGCGAGCACTTGCCCGTCTGCAGCCAAGGACTGGCCCATGCGTTGGGCAACGGCTGTCAGATCATCGCGGTCGAGGTAGTAGCCGATTTCGCTAAATACAATCAGGTCGAATTTTTCCTCCGGCCAGTCCCCCGGCAGACGACTTTGGCGAACTTCGGCGTGGTCGAACAGACTTAATCGGGTTCGCGCCAGACGCACCGCTGCGTCGGCGGTGTCGCAGCACAACAGACGATCACAACGACTGGCCAACTCGGCGCTCAGCTCACCGTTGGCGCAGCCCGGTTCGAAGATCGCCCGGTAGTGCGGACGCGGCAGGGCGGCGAGGGTGATCGCGCGTTTGCGCTGCTCGTACCAGCGCTCGCGAAAGGCCCACGGGTCGTCGCTGCCGGCGAACAGGCCGTCGAAATAGCGATCATCGACACTCATAAAAACACCACTTCAAAAGGCTGCAGCAGGCGATCGATCACGTATGGCGCCAACACCGGTGCAAGCCCGGCTTGTGCGTCGCCTTCCAATTGACTGGCAAAAGCGTGCACCGCGTGACGTTTGCGCGCGACTTGCGCCGGCGTCAGGAGAATCTTGCGCGCACGTTGCCACGGCACAAAGGCGTCTTCGGGGGTTGCCCAGTGCCACGTCCACACCGGCAGCTCATGGCAGGTCGCGCCGACCTGACGCGCGGCCTCGGCACTGGCACGGCCGACGGCTTCGTGATCGCAATGGCCGTCTTCGCGCCACGTGGTAAACACCACATCGTTGGGGCGCAGATGGCTTTCGATGAACGCGCGCAATTGCTGTTCCTGAGCAGCCACTTGAGTATCGGTGAACCCACCGCGCAACCATTTCAACCGATGCATTGGCAGGCCGAGGCGGCGCAACGCTTCAGCGGATTCTTGCGGCCGAATCACGCTCAAGCGTTCAACCGGCCAGCGTTCGGAACCGGGATGACTGGCGCTGCCGTCGGTGACCGAAATCAGTTGCAACGGGCGCCCGGCAGCGGCGAGCAGTTGCAGCAAACCGCCGCAACCCAGCACTTCATCGTCCGGGTGCGGTGCAATAACCACCGCGCGCGATCCGGGTGGTACCAGGCTCAGCACGTCGATGCTTTGCAGCTCCGCCAAATGCCGCGAGCCTTGCCATTGATGCAGGGTCGTTCCCTGGCCGACGATTGGATTGGCTCTCATAGCGACCAGACCTCATCGGGTTGTTGGGCAATCAATTGGCCGAGGGCGGCGAGGTCCCGCTCGGCATGGCTTTGCCGGAGGAACACCGGCAGGTCAGCGATCAGTCGGGCGAAGTGGCGATCCTTGCAGTAAGGCCCGGCGCCCAATGCGCGGCCGACTTCACGGATCACCTGTTCGGCAGACTGCTCGACCACTGCGCGGGCGCGACGGGCGAGCAGTTCGGCGTTGTCTTCAGGGTTTGCATCAATATGCAAAGCGCTAAAGCGCAAAACATCCGCAGCCGCTTGCAAGGCACTGTCAACGGCGCCGAGATGGGCGAGGGCATGTGGTTCTTCACGCTGACCGCACTGCTTGCGCAACCGCTCGGCAATCTGCTGCGCCGCGCCGTACCAACAGGCGGCAATACCAATGCCGCCCTGCCAGAAACCAGGCCGTTGCAAGTAGTCGCCGGGATTGCCGATGGCCTGACCTTCAGCGCCATCGAACAACACTTCGACGCTGCCAGTCGCGCCCATGCCCACGGCGCGCCAGCCTTCATCAGTGACCGTTACACCCGGTTGATCGAGCGCCACCGCGACCAATTGCTGTTGATCATCGGCGTCCCAGGCAGTGAGCAATGCGTGACTGAGTACCGCCGCACCGGAACACCAGGCTTTGCGTCCATTCAACGCGACCATATGCCCGGCCGGACTGACCTTCACCCGGGCTTGCGGCGGTTCCGCTGCCCACATGCCCCACGTGCTGCCGGGCGTCGGCGTACCACCGAGTTGTTCGATGATCGCCAGTGCATCGGTGTGCCCCTCATAGAGTTTGCACAGACCCAGATCATGCCCGCCGACAGCGGCTAAATGCTGAAAGCGTTCCAGAGTCTGACCGCTGCCGGGTAAGGGCAAGCGGTCAAGCCCGGCCTCGACCATCGCTCGCAGGCACTGGCCGAGGGCGTGGGTGTCGGCATAATCCGGCGGTTTGCGGGCGAGATAACAGTGCAGATCCATATCAATCTTCTTCTTCGTGTTGCAGTTCAAACAGCAGCAACGAACGGCCGGTCACTGAATATTCATGGCCGAAATCGAAGCGCTCCTGGCCACGAATCGAAGGCTGATTGGTGTCGATCATGCACGTCCAGAAACCGCCGTCCGGCACTTCCGGCAAGGTGAAGTTGACGATGTCGTGGTGCGCGTTGACCACCAGCAACAAAGTCGCATCGGCACCTTTGCGGCGGATCCCGGTTTCCTGCGCGCGGCCGTCAAGCAGCATGCCCAGGCAACGATTGTGTGCATCGTGCCAGTGCTCGGTGGTCATCTCGGTGGCGTCTGGCGCCAGCCAGGTGACGTCTTTGACGCCGATGTCCTCGTTGTACTCGCCGACCAGGAAACGTCCGCGACGCAGAATCGGATAAGCCAGGCGCAGCTTGATCAGGCGTTTGACGAATTTCAGCAAGCCTTTGCCGTCTTCGCTCAGATCCCAGTTGACCCAACCAATCTCGCTGTCCTGGCAATACGCGTTGTTGTTGCCATCTTGCGTGCGGGCGAATTCGTCGCCGGCAACGATCATCGGCGTGCCTTGCGACAGCAACAGCGTGGCGAAGAAGTTGCGCATCTGCCGATGGCGCAGTTCATTGATTTCCGGGTCGTCAGTCGGGCCTTCGACGCCGTGGTTCCACGACAGGTTGTTGTTGCTGCCGTCCTGATTGTTCTCGTCGTTGGCTTCGTTGTGCTTGTCGTTGTACGAGACCAGATCATTGAGGGTGAAGCCGTCGTGCGCGGTAATGAAGTTCACCGACGAATACGGCCGACGTCCGCGCTGGTTGAACATCTCGCCGGAAGCGGTCATGCGACTGGCGAAATCGGCAACCTGGCCGTCATCACCTTTCCAGAAGGCACGCACGGTGTCGCGGAACTTGTCGTTCCACTCGACCCAGCCCGGCGGGAAGTTGCCGACCTGATAGCCACCGGGGCCGCAGTCCCACGGTTCGGCGATCATTTTCACCTGACGCAGCACCGGATCCTGACGGCAGGCCACGAGGAAGCTGTGACGTTCGTCGAAGCCATCGTGATAACGGCCAAGAATGGTCGCCAGGTCGAAGCGGAAACCGTCGACGTGCATTTCCGTGGCCCAGTAACGCAGCGAATCGGTGACCATTTGCAGCACGCACGGATGGCTCAGATCCAGTGTGTTGCCGGTGCCGGAGTCGTTGATGTAGTAGCGTTTGTCATCGGGCATCAAGCGGTAGTACGAGGCGTTGTCGATCCCGCGCATCGACAGGGTCGGGCCCTGTTCGTTGCCTTCAGCGGTGTGGTTGTAGACCACGTCGAGAATCACTTCGAGATTGGCCTCGTGCAGGTGCGCGACCATCTCTTTGAATTCGGCGATCTTGCCGCTGGCGAGATAACGCGGATCCGGGGCGAAAAACGCGATGCTGTTGTAGCCCCAATAATTGGTCATGCCCTTGTGCAGCAAGTGCTGGTCGTTGACGAAGGCGTGGATCGGCAACAACTCGACCGACGAAACACCGACGCTGCGAATGTGTTTGAGCACATCGTCATTCATCAGACCGGCGAAGGTGCCTCGCACGTTTTCCGGCACCGAGGGGTGACGCATGCTGATGCCGCGCACGTGGGTTTCGTAAATGATGGTTTTGTCCCACGGCACACTGACACGCTGGTCGTTGCCCCAGGTGTGTGCCGGGTCGATGACCTTGCACTTGGGCACGAACGGCGCGCTGTCGCGTTCATCGAAACTGAGGTCGGCGTCGGGGTGGCCGATGGTGTAGCCGAACAGCGCTTCCGACCATTTCAGTTCGCCAACCAGTTGCTTGGCGTACGGGTCGATAAGCAGTTTGTTGTGGTTGAAGCGGTGACCGTTGGCCGGATCGTAAGGGCCGTACACGCGGTAGCCGTAGATCAGCCCCGGGTGCGCATCGGGCAAGTAGCCGTGGTAAATCTCGTCGGTGTATTCCGGCAGTTCGATGCGTTCGAGTTCGACTTCGCCGGCATCGTCGAAGATGCACAGTTCGACCTTGGTGGCGTTGGCGGAGAACAGCGCAAAGTTCACCCCCAGACCATCCCAGGTCGCACCGAGCGGGAAGGGCAGGCCTTCACGAATTCTCGAAGGCTCAGCGTGCGCGGCGGGCTCGGCTTTTTTTGGACGGGTCATGATTGCTCCTGCAAAAAACGGGGTAGTCAGTTGACACTGATCCCCTGTGGGAGCGGGCTTGCTCGCGAATGCGTCAGGTCAGTCGACATCATTTCTGAATCTCAGATCGCATTCGCGAGCAAGCCCGCTCCCACAAGGGATTTTGTGTATTTCTTCAGGGCGAGTTAACCCTCGGTGGCGAGCAAGCCCGCCACACGGTCATTCAGTTCAATTCAATCGTCGGTAAAGCGTTAGATCGCCGAAGGCTTGCGCGGCGCTCGTGGCTTTTTCTCGGCGGGTTTTTCGCCGGGTGGAATCACCTTGGCGGCGCTGCTTGGCTTGGCCTTGGCCGCTGCCTTCGGTTTGGCAGCAGGTGCTTTCACTTCAGCGTCCTTGCCAGCGGTTTTGCTGCCCGCCGCTTTCGGGGCTTTCTTCGGTGCCAAGGCTTCAGCTTCAGCCAGTTTGCGCGCCATCTCCCAGTGGCGCTCCTCATGACCTTCAGGTTTCCCTTCCGATTCCCAGATTTGATAGGCGAATTCGCGAATGCGTTTATCGTCGGTACTCATCGCAATGCTCCTGAACTGAACTCATGCTTACGTTAAGTGTTGGATAAAGAGATTGACCGGGACATCCCCCAGCGCGTCGCTGATTTTCAGCTCCCTGTTTTTTGTGACTGCGCTGCTTTGAAAAAGTCCCTTCAGGTTTGTGTCAGAGGCGTCGAACGGTAAAACCACCCGGGTATCGCCCCAGCGCAGCGCATCGACCTGAGGTACAGCACTGTTTTCCAGCAGCGTCGCGCAACGGATCGGCACGATCACGATGGCGTGTTTCCCCTCGTGTTCGCGGGCAAACGCGAGCACGTTGTGCGCCTGCTCGCCCAGCACCTCCAGGGCCTGGTACGAGCCATGCCGAAACAGCCCGGCATGCTCGGCGCGCACGTTCAGCACCTGCGCAATCAAGGCTTGCTTGATGCGCCCGTCACGCCAGTGCGTCAGCAGTTCCGCAGGTGGCAGTTGCTCCTGCAAGGCCTGCTCGCGAGCGGCGTAATCCACCGGCCGGCGATTGTCCGGATCGACCAGGCTGAAGTCCCAGAACTCATTGCCTTGATACAAATCCGGCACCCCCGGCACGCTCATGCGCAGCAAGGTTTGCGCCAAACCATTAAGCGCGCCGGCAGCGGCAATGCTGTTGACGGTCTTGGCCAGCGCCGCGCGCAGCAGTTCGCCGTCTTCACCGGTCAGGAGTTTTTCGGTGAAGGCCTGGGTCGCATTTTCATAGGTTTCGTTCGGCGCGCTCCAACTGCTTTGCAGCTTGGCTTCGCGCAGGGCTTTCTGTTGCCACTGCCAGATGCGCTTGGCGTAGTCGGCGAGCCCGGCGTGATCGTCGTCGCGCAAATCCAGCGGCCAGCTACCGAGCAAGGCTTGATAAAGGATCAGCTCATCACCGGCCGACGGCACTTGATCGTCAACACGAACCGGGCGGGCGAGGGCGCGCCACAATTCGATCTGCTCGGCGTACCAGTGACTGCGTTCGCTGAGCACGGCCAGACGTGCGCGGGTGTCTTCACCACGTTTGTGATCGTGGGTCGCGGTGGCGAGCAGGTTGTCCGGAAATTCCGCCAGGCGCCGCTGATTGACCTCGTGGAAATCACTGACCGGCGCGCTGAATTGTTCGGTGTTGTAGCCGACGTCATTGCGCGACAGCAGCACTGCCGAGCGATACAGCGCGGTGTCTTCCACGGCTTTCGCCGCTGCCGGCGAAGTCAGTTGTTGAAAACGTACGCAGGCGTGCTTGAGGATTTTCCGCGAGCGGCCAAGCGGTTTGCGCCGCCACGGTGTGCCACCAAGCCACGCCGCCACGCAATCGAGCACCGGCCAATCAGCCTCGCTGAGCGTTGGTCGCGCGCCGTCCATGGCTTGCTGGAAAAACACATCGTCCTGCGCCGAGCGGCCCGTCGCGCTGATGTAAGTGCGGTACACCGGGAAATGTATGATCAGCGCCTGCAACACGCGGCGGATGGCGCCGAGGGTCAGGTCGCGGGTCATCAGGTCGTCGCGGGCGACTTGCAGCAAGGCTTGCGCAACGCTTTCGCAATCGCTGGCCAGCGAACCGTTGAGGATCTGCTGACGCGCCAATTGCGCCTCTTCAATAAACGCGGCGGGTCGCTCGGTGCGGCGTTGCCACAGCTCACCGAGCACATGTTCGCCGTCCGGATCGTGTTGCAGCAGCGACAGTTGATTCATGAATTCGTAGCCGGTGGTGCCGTCCACTGCCCAGTCGCGGTGCAGGGTTTCGCCGGCGCCGAGGATCTTCTCGACGTAGATCGGCAGGTGTCGATCCGGCGCGATCAGGTCAAGGCGCCGGCGCAATTTACGGCAGTAACCCCGCGGATCGGCGAGGCCGTCGATGTGGTCGATACGCAAGCCGTCGACCAGACCTTCAGCGACCAACTGGAAGATTTTGCCGTGAGTCGCTTCAAACACCGCCGGACGTTCGACGCGCAAACCACCGAGTTCATTGATGTCGAAGAAGCGCCGCCAATTGATGTCATCCGCGGCGGTGCGCCAACTGGCCAGACGATAACTCTGGCGCTCGAGCAATTGATGCAGCGCGTAGAAACCTTCCTCGGTGGTCGAGTCGTAATGCTTGAGGTTGTTTTCAATCGCTTGCAGCACCTGCGCATCGCTCGCCAGTTGCCGCAATTCTTCCTTGAGTGGAACCGCCAGCGAATGCGCGTCGGTCTGGTAACTCAGCGCACTGAAACGGTCAGCGAGGGGCTTCAGCGTTTCTTCGTGCTTGAGAATCTCGCCGTAATCATTCGGGCAGATCGGGAAGTGATGGTCGTAATGCTCGACGAAAAAGCTGCCAGTCTGCGCGTTGAAATGCAGCTTCAACGTGCCGTCCTGCAAGGCCACGCCGTAGTCACTGCCGAGGAACGGCAGCAACAACTGGCCTTCCATCAGCGGATCGGGCGAATGCCATTGAATATCGAAAAACTCGCCATACGGGCTCAGTCGTCCCCATTCCAGCAAGTCCAGCCACCACGGGTTGTCGTTACCGCCGACGGCCATGTGGTTGGAAACGATGTCGAGGATCAGCCCCATGTTGTGTTCGCGCAGGGTGCTGACCAGACGCCGCAGGGCCGGCTCGCCACCGAGTTCAGGGTTGACTTGCGTCGGGTCGACCACGTCGTAGCCGTGCATCGAACCGGCGCGGGCGGCGAGCAATGGCGAGGCGTAAATGTGGCTGATGCCCAGTTGAGCGAAGTACGGCACCAGTGGCACCGCTTGTTCGAGGGTAAAACCTTTATGGAATTGCAGGCGCAACGTCGCGCGCAATGGCTGGATAAGCGTTTGGTTCATTGGTCACGCTCGGCAGCCTGAAGACGCGCGCAAGCCAGCAGTTCCAGACGTCGTGCAGCGTCGACGCCGTCGAGCAACGCTTCGCTGGGGCCGGGCAAACGACGCGACCAGTTAGGGTGGGTATCGATGGTGCCGGGCAGGTTCGCCTGTTCGTTGATGCCCAGCGCATCTTCCAGTGGCAGCAATACCAGCGGCGCACGGGTGTGGCCGAGGAAGCGTACGGCGGCATCAACGACTTGATCGGCCTCGTGGGATTCTTCGCGGAAGTTCTGCGGATCCTGGCTCAGTGCGCTGCGCAAGCCTTCGCGTTCACGTTGACGATGCTGGCGCCATTCGATTTCGCCGTTGGCATCGACAAATCCAAGGCGTGCATTCCAGTCGATGTCGCGGCCGTGCCACCAGCCATTCAGGGTGGGCAGATCGTGGGTGCTGGTGGTCGCCAGCGCGTTATCCGGCCAGTCGAGAATCGGTTTGAAATGCGTGTTGTCTTGTTCGAACAGCAGCACGCGCATGCCGAGCATCGAGCGGGCGATGAGTTTTTCGCGCAGACCGTCGGGCACGGTGCCGAGGTCTTCGCCAAGGACGATGGCTTGATGACGATGGGACTCCAGCGTCAGCAAACGCAGCAGGTCATCCACCGGGTAATACAGGTAAGCGCCATCCGCCGGTGCCGAGCCGTTAGGGATCACCCATAAACGTTGCAGGCCCATGACGTGGTCGATGCGCAAACCGCCGGCATGGGCGAAGTTGGCGCGGAGCATGTCGATAAAGGCGCGGAAGCCGTTGCGAATCAGACCTTCCGGCGAAAACGCGGAAATCCCCCAGCCTTGCCCGGAGCGATTGAGAATGTCCGGCGGTGCGCCGACGGTGAGCGAAGCGAGCAACTCATCCTGAAAACTCCAGGCCTGACTGCCGGCGCCATCGGCACCCACCGCCAGATCAGCGATCAGGCCGATGCCCATGCCGGCGCTGCGAGCGGCGGTTTGCGCACGCTCGAGGCAGCGATGGATCAGCCATTGGCAGAAAGCGAAGTAGCCGATGCGATCGGCATATTCTTCGGCGAACGCTTCAAGCGCGGCGCCGCGTGGGTCGTGCCAGTGTTCCGGCCATTGCCGCCAGTCGAGGTTCTCGCCACGGGCGGCGCGCATTTCCTGAATCGCTTCGAAGCGGCAGTGATTTTCCAGCGCTTCGCCACCGGCGTGACGAAAACTGGCGAAGTCCGGGTGCAACGGGTGATCGCCAGCAACGAAGCCTTCGTACAACGCTTGCAGCAGTTTCTGCTTGGCATCTGCGGCGGCGGGCCAGTCGACCAGTTTCAAGTCTTCCAGTTGCGCAAACTGCTCGGCCAGGCCGGTGGCGTCGATGGCATCACGCAGGGCACGTTCGCCGAGAATCGCACCGGGCGCGGCGTATAACGAATTAAGAAACAGGCGACTGGACGGCGAATAAGGGCTGTAGCGGCCGCTGTCGGCGCTGAACATCGCGTGCAACGGGCTGATCGCCAAGGCTTCGGCACCGCGTTCGCCAGCGACTCGCGCCAGTTCTTCCAGCGCTTGAGTATCACCGAAACCGCCATCGCCGGAGCGACGCAGCGAATATAGCTGCACGCTCAGGCCCCAGGCGCGGGGGATCGGATTGTCCACCGCATCACCGACGCTGAAGCAGCGTTCCGGCGCGACCGCGAGGGTGAAAAATTGATCGGCGATGTGCACCTGCTGATAACCGACCGGCACCAGACCGGGCAGCACTGCCTCGGAGTCAAGTTTCAGGTTCAGTCGCGAGCCGTCTTCAAGAACGATTTCACACGGGGTCTCCGGCGCGAAGTAACGCGCCAGATCGACGCCGACGCCGACATCGCTGGTCAGCAGCGGCGGCAAATGACGGTCTTGTTGCACGGCTTGCAATTCCAGCAGGCTGGCGTCGATTTCCTGTGCGGTGCTGGCGGGGTGGCCGAGGCCGATCAGGACATTACGCAGTACCGCCGGGGCGACTTTCTGCGGGCGGCCGTTCGCGTCGATCCAGTCGACAGCAAGGCCGGCTCGGCTGGCGAGAATTTCCAGTTGCGCATCGCTCATAGGCGCTCTCCATCCAGAGGTTGCAAAGGGGTTGCGGCCGTGAGGCTGACAAGCGCGCAATACGCGGGCAGTTGGCCCGATTCCGATAGATCGACGGTGGGTGGCTGTTGAAACAACCACACGGCCTCGGTCTGTGGAGGGTTGACCACTGGCGTGTCGCTGAGGTTCAGGTCAATTCGCAGCTCACTGCCATTGCCCAATCGCCAGCGTGCACTGACCGCCGCGTGACCGAGCATGTGCGCGCCGAGTGCCTGGGTGCCGGACAGATGCGGAATGATGTATTGATGGCGAAATTGCAGAAGCTTTTGGTACAGCGCGAGGGTTTCCTGCTGTTTGACGCTGCCATTGCCGATCAGCCTTGGCTGCGAATCGTGGAAGGTTTTTTCGGCATTCGGGTCGGGGATTTGCTCGCGTTTGTGCGGATCGGCGAAGGCGCTGAACGCGGCGAATTCATTGCGTCGGCCTTCGCGCACCAGTTCGGCCAGTTCGCCATGGTGGCTGGTGAAAAACTGGAAGGGCTGTTCGGCGGCAAATTCATCGCCCATGAACATCAGCGGAATCATCGGTGACAGCAGCAACAGCACGGTCGCTGCCTGCACAGCGCGCGGGTCGGCCAGATGATGCAGGCGTTCGCCGAATGCGCGGTTACCGATCTGATCGTGGTTTTGCAGGAACAGCACGAACGCGGTGGACGGCAGGTGTTCGCTGGGTTCGCCGCGCGGCTCGCCATGGCGGGTGATGTGGCCCTGGAAGACAAAACCCTGACTCAGGCACCGCACCAATTGCTCGGTGGGTTGCGCGGCGTAGTCGGCGTAATAGGCGTCGGTTTCACCGGTGAGCAAAACATGCAGGGCGTTGTGGCCGTCGTCATTCCACTGCGCGTCGTAGTCGTATTCGAGCAGGCTGGATTGGTTGAGTTCGTTTTCAACGGTCAGCCAGACATGGCGGGTCGGGTCGATCTGCGCGCGGATGCGCTGGGCCATTTCCGTGAGGAAATCCGGGTCTTCGATGGCATGCACTGCATCGAGGCGTAAACCGTCGAAGCGGTATTCGAGCAACCACATCAGGGCGTTTTCGATAAAGAACTCGCGCACTTCGCTGCGGCGGAAATCGATCGCCGCGCCCCATGGCGTGTGCTTGTCTTCGCGGAAAAAGCCTTTAGCGTAACGGTGCAGGTAATTGCCGTCGGGGCCGAAGTGGTTGTAGACCACGTCGAGAATCACCGCCAGCCCATGACCGTGGGCGCTGTCGATCAAATGTTTAAGTTGTTCCAGGGTGCCATAGGAGGCTTGCGGGGCGTAGGGCAGAACCCCGTCGTAACCCCAATTGCGCTCGCCGGGGAATTGCGCCAGCGGCATCAGTTCGATGGCGGTAATGCCCAAACCTGCGAGGCGCGCCAGATGTTGTTCGACTTCAGCGAAACCACCGAGCGCACCGACGTGCAACTCGTAGATCACTGCTTCACTCCACGGGCGACCGTGCCAGGCACTGTGTCGCCATTGATAGGCCAGCGGATCTACCACCACGCTGTGGCGGTCGAGGCCACCGTCCTGCGCGCGGGAGGCCGGGTCGGGCACCTCCAGTTCGCCGTCGATGTTGTAGCGGTAGCGGGTACCCGCCGCACAGCGTGCCTTGATCACAAACCAGCCGTCTGCCTGAGGCAGCATTGGCAGGGACTGACCGTCTTCGAGTTCGACACTGACGTAAAACGCATCTGGCGCCCACAGCGCAAATTGCGTGTGCTCGGCATCCAGCATGATCGCGCCGTGGGGCCAGGTTTCAATAGACCGGAACGGCATCGTTTACAACCTCCTTGTTCCTTGTGGATCGGTTACTTGTGGATTGCTTTACCCAAGGCCTTGGCCACCAGTTGTTCGTAGAGTTCGGCGTACGGTTCAACCGCTTTGCACCAGTTGAACGGTGCCGCCATTGCCCGGCAACGCATGGCATTGAGCAAATCAGGATAGGCGAAGACTTTGAACGCACGGCTCAAGGCTTCTTGATAGCTTTCAACAGTGGATTCGTCGAAGAGGAAACCGGTAATCCCATTTTCAATGGTGTCGGCCAGCCCGCCGGTGTTGCGCGCAACCGGCAATGAGCCGAAGCGCTGGGCGTACATCTGGCTCAGACCGCAGGGTTCATAACGCGAAGGCATCAACAGGAAATCGCTGCCGGCGAACATGCGGCGGGCGTCGGTTTCGTTGAAGCCGATGCGCACACCGATCTGGCCCGGGAAGCGCAAGGCCAGTTCGCGCATGGCTTGCTCTTCTTCCGGCTCGCCACGACCGATGATTGCGATCTGGCCGCCGTTCTGCACGATGTACTCGGACACCGCTTCAGTCAGATCCAGACCTTTCTGATACACCAGACGCGACACCACAGCGAACAGCGGGCCTTCAGAGTCATTCAGTTCAAACAGCTCGCGGACATGGGCGGCATTGACGGCTTTGCCTTCCCAGTCACCAATGGCGAACGGCGCGAACAGGTGCGGATCCGTGGCGGCGTCCCAGCTCTCATCGATACCGTTAGGGATACCGCTGAGCAAACCTTGCTGGGTCTTGGCGGCGAGAAAACCGTCGAGGCCGCAGCCGAAATCCGGGGTGGTGATTTCCTGCGCGTAGGTGGCGCTGACCGTGGTGATGTGGCTCGAGTAGGCCATGCCGGCCTTGAGAAACGACATCTTGCCGTAGAACTCCATGCCTTCCTGTTGCAGGGCATGGTTGGGAATGCCCAGTTCAGGGCACGAGCCGAGGCTGGTCACGCCTTGATACGCGAGGTTGTGAATGGTGAACAGGGTCGGCGTGCGCTGCCCGCGCCAGTGCATATAAGCAGGGGCCAGACCAGCCGGCCAGTCGTGGGCGTGCACCAGATCCGGGCACCAGTGAATTTGTGCGAGGTTGGCGGCGATGTCGGCAGCGGCCAGACCGAGACGAGCGAAGCGGATATGGTTGTCCGGCCAGTCGCGACCGTTGTTGGCGCCATACGGCGAGCCTTCGCGCTCGTACAGTTCCGGGCAGATCAACACGTAGATCACCAGACCGTCAGGCATGTCCATGCGCCCGATCTTGCACGGAGGCAGCGCAGCATGACCGCCGAGTTCGCCGATGATGTGGATCGGGTTCTCGCTGTGCATGACTTGCGGGTAACCGGGGATCAACACGCGCACATCGTGCAAATGGGCCATGGCACGGGGCAGGGCGGCAGACACGTCACCCAGACCGCCGGTTTTCACCAGGTCGGCGATTTCCGAGGTCACGAACAACACTTTCTTCTTGTTGGGATTCTGACTTGCTACTGGCGTCAGCGTTTTGGTGCCGGGGACGTTGATCTGTCGGCTACCGGGAACGCTGATGGTGCTCGATTCACCCATCGATTGGTGAGCACGCTCTCCCTGAATATCCAATGCCGCACTGATCATATGAATCTCCCGTGTTGTTGATCTGATTCTTGTGTTCTCTCTGTAGGAGCTGCCGAAGGCTGCGATCATTGGCTTTTAAAGGATCAAAAGATCGCAGCCTTTGGCAGCTCCTACGTACGGCAAGCGCAAACGCGCCACGCATCGGTGAGCAAACGCTACCCAACACGCGCAAGCAGAATGGGTGTTTGGGCTATTGCAAGGATTGCACCAGCCGCTTCGGCCCTACCTTTGTGATGACCCGCCGCGTCGTGCAAAAGTTTCGACTTTTTTTCCGGAATGTGACCAACCGGTTTCGTGCCCCGAAAACCAGTCTAGGCCAGATCCTAGAGCGGGCGACGGCAAATGGGTAAATTGTTCGACAATCGGTTTGCTTTAATCGGGAACCGGAGTTTTCAGGGGTAAACGCACCGACGAAGTGCAGGTTTTTTTGAGGCGCGGGGCTAAAACGGTGACTGAACAGTCACAATTTTGTGCTGGGGAAGGAGGGGGGGTGCACTGTTGTGGTGCGGGCAGTTTGTTGTTGTGGGGACAGTTAATGCCCCTTCGCGAGCAAGCCCGCTCCCACAGGTTGATCGCCTTCCATCTGAAGGAACCCGGTCAAAAATGTGGGAGCGGGCTTGCTCGCGAAGGCGATGGCACCTGCACCATCCCAATCAGGAAATGACTCAATTCAGTGGTCGGACGAGATTGCCCGCAGCCCAGCCCTGAATATCCTCGATCATCTGCGAAAAGAACTGCTCATAATTCTGCCGACTCACGTACCCGACATGCGGCGTCGCCAGCACATTATCCAGCTTGCGAAATGGGTGCATGTCCGGCAACGGCTCCTGTTCGTACACGTCCAGCGCCGCCCCGGCGATCTGCTGTTTCTGCAACGCCTTGATCAGCGCCGCTTCATCAACAATCGGCCCGCGCGCGGTGTTCACCAGCAGCGCCGTCGGTTTCATCCAGCCCAGCGCCTGCGCATCGACCAAGCCACGACTGCGCTCGCTGAGCACCAGATGCACCGACAACACATCCGCCTGCTCGAACAGCGCTTGCTTGCTGACGTACGTCACGCCGACCTGTTTCGCCCGCTCAGCCGTGAGATTCTCGCTCCAGGCAATCACGCGCATGCCAAACACCTGACCAAACTGCGCGACACGCTGGCCAATGCTGCCGAGGCCGAGAATGCCCAGCGTCTTGCCATGCAGGTCGCCACCCAGACCCTGCTGCCACTGCCCGGCGCGCAGAGAATTGGCTTCGTTCACCAGATTGCGTGTGGCCGCCATGATCAGCGCCCAGGTCAGTTCCGGTGCTGCATGTTTGTAGCTATCAGTGCCGCAGACCTTGATCCCGAGTTTGGCTGCCGCTGGCATGTCCAGCGCCGCATTGCGCATGCCGCCGGTGACCAGTAGCTTCAGATTGGGCAGACGCTTGAGCAAATCCTCATCGAAACGCGTGCGCTCGCGCATCACGCAAATCACCTGATAGCGGCCCAGACGTTGCGCCAAAGTGGCGTTGTCCGCCGGGTAATCATGTTCAAACGTGACTTCGCCGATGCCGTCCAGCACAGACCAGTCGACCACGTTGCGGGCCACGTCTTGCCAGTCATCGATTACCGCAATCTGCACCGCCATCAGCCTTACCTCATCAACGAACGGGATTGGTTTTGCTCAGCCAGCCCAGCAGCGCTTTGTGGAACTGCTCGGGTTCTTCCATTTGTGGCGCGTGGCCCATGCCGGGGAATTCCACCAGCGTCGACTGCGGGATCAGTTTCGCCACCTCTTTGCCGAGAACATCGTAGTGACCGATCTTCGCCTTCACTTCCGGTGGCGCAATGTCCTTGCCGATGGCCGTGGTGTCGGAGGTACCGATCAACAACAGCGTCGGCATTTTCAGGTTCTTGAACTCGTAGTACACCGGCTGGGTGAAAATCATGTCGTAGATCAGCGCCGAGTTCCAGGCGACTTGGGTCTTGCCCGGGCCTTTGCTGAGGCCGGCGAGCATGTCTACCCAGCGATCGAATTCAGGCTTCCAGCGGCCATCGTAATAAGTCGTGCGTTCGTAGTCGCGAATGCCTTGGGCAGTGACTTTCAGTTCGCGCTCATACCACTGATCGACGCTGCGATAGGGCACGCCAAGGGCTTTCCAGTCTTCCAGACCGATCGGGTTGACCAGCGCCAGTTGATCGACCTGCTCCGGGAACAGCAGCGCATAACGCGTGGCCAGCATGCCGCCGGTGGAGTGGCCGAGCAGCGTAGCTCTCTGGATGCCCAGCGCTTTCAGCAGTTGCTGGGTGTTGGTCGCCAGTTGCTGGAAGCTGTACTGATAGTTGTCGGGTTTGCTGGAGGAGCAGAACCCAATCTGATCCGGCGCGATCACCCGGTAACCGGCCTCGCTCAGGGCTTTGATCGAACTGTCCCAGGTCGCGCCGCAAAAATTCTTGCCGTGCATCAACACCACGGTGCGGCCATTGGCCTTGCCGTGAGCGGCGACGTCCAAGTAACCCATTTGCAGGGATTTGCCTTGGGACTGGAAAGCGAAGTGTTTAAGCGTGTAAGGGTATTCGAAGCCCTGCAGTTCCGGGCCATACGCCGGGCCTTCGGCGGGCGCGGTTTCAGTGGCGGCATGGGCAAACAGGGGCAGGGCAGCGCTGAGAAACAGGCCGGGCAACCAGCGGTTTAACGAGTTGGACATAGGGACAAACTCCATGGAAATCGGCCGATGCTGGAATGGCCGTATTACGGCGACGTTAAACACACAGGCAATGTCGGCGGCTGATGGTTCAACCGAGCCAGCCGAGGGTCAGCAGGGCCAGCACGCCATAGCGCGCGCCTTTGGCGAGTGTGACGATCAGCAGAAAACGCCCGAGGGGTTCGCGCATGACGCCGGCGATCAGCGTCAGTGGGTCACCGATAATCGGCAACCAACTGAGCAGCAACGACCAATGACCGTAACGCTCATAGTGCTTGCGCGCAGTGGCCATGTGTTTGGCGCTGACCGGAAACCAGCGGCGTTCCTGAAATCGCTCGATCCCGCGCCCCAGCCACCAATTGACCAGCGAGCCGAGCACATTGCCCAGCGTCGCTACCGCCAACAACCCCCACAGCCAGTAGCGCTCGCTGACGATCAACCCGACCAGTAACGCCTCGGACTGCAACGGCAATAACGTTGCCGCACCGAACGCGGCAAAGAACAGCCCGACGTATGCTGCACCCATCAATGAGCCGGGTAGTCCGCCACCACGACGTCAGTGCCGTTCTTCTTCAAACCGATCACTTGATAAGCATCGCTCATGCCATCCATTTCCATGCCCGGCGAGCCCATCGGCATGCCCGGCGCGGCGACACCGAGCAGATCATCGCGCTTGGTCAGGGCCAGCACTTGATCGGCCGGTACATGGCCTTCGACGAATTTGCCATTGATGATCGCGGTGTGGCACGACGCCAGACGCGGTGGCACGCCGTGTTGTTGTTTGAAGCTGCTCATGTCGCTCTCGACATGGTCTTCAACTTTAAAGCCGTTGGCTTCGAGGTGGCTGATCCACTTCTTGCAGCAGCCGCAATTGGCGTCGCGGTGAACTTCGATCGGGATCAGATCGGCGGCTTGCGCCAGGGAAGAAATGAACAGAGCGCTCAGGGTGAGCAGACGCAGAGAGGTTCGCATGACAGGTTCTCGAGTCGAGTGGCGGTCAAAAAAGAACGTATTTTGACCGGTTTTTCCTGCCCGGCTTCAACGGAGTGTTTCCAGTTGCTACAAGACCGGAACGCCGTAGTCCCTGTAGGAACTGCCGCAGGCTGCGATCTTTTGATCTTGCCCCTTAAAAGCCAAATCAAAAGATCGCAGCCTGCGGCAGCTCCTACAGGGGTGTCACTTTGGTGGTTCAGCTGACTTTAAAGCGCCCCATAATCGCACTCACCCGGCTATTAGCCTCCAGCAATTGCTGCGTATTCAACTCGCTGGCCTGGCCGCCGTGTACCAGTTCCTCAACCATGTGGCGGATTTGCACCATGCTGCGGTTGATCTCTTCGGTCACGGCGCTTTGCTGTTCGGCGGCGGTGGCGATTTGTGTGCTGAGGCTGTTGATGTGGCTGACCGAACCGGCCATTTCATCGAGACCGGTGTTGACCCGCGCCGTAGCATCGGCGGCCGACTGGCAACTGGCTTGGGTGTTTTCCATCGCCGCCACCGACGAACTCACGCCTTGTGTAAGGCGGGTCAACATTTCGTTGATTTCCGAAGTGCTGGCCTGAGTGCGAGCAGCGAGGGCGCGGACTTCGTCAGCCACCACGGCAAAACCACGACCCTGTTCTCCGGCGCGGGCGGCTTCAATCGCAGCGTTAAGCGCCAACAGGTTGGTCTGGCCGGCAATCGCGCCAATCACGCCGAGAATCTCGGTGATGCGCTGAGCGTCCTGCTGCATGTTTTCAACTTTATGGGTAGCGCTGGCCACTTCGTCGATCAGCGCTACAACGCTGTTGGTCGCTTCACCGACCACCACCCGCGAGCGGTCGGCGTTTTCGTTGGCTTTTTGGGTGAACGCGGCGGTTTCAGCGGCATTTTGCGCGACGCTTTCGGCGGTCGAGCTCATTTCGGTGATCGCGGTAACCGTCTGATCGGTTTCCGAGGCATGGCGCAACAGAATCTGACTGGTGTGCGCCGAGGTGCGTTGCAGGTTGTCGAGGCTCGAAGCCATTGCCCCGGTAGCGTGAGTCACTTCGCCGATCATGTTTTGCAGGTACGCGATAAACGTGTTGATCGAATGGCCGATCGCGCCCAGTTCATCTTCGGCGCGAATGGTGATGCGCTTGGTCAGGTCGGCATCGCCGCTGGAGAGCAAATCAATGTTGGCCTTCAACGCTTTCATGCGCGCGATCAACTGACGAATCGCGTAGACCTGCAGCAGCACCAACAGAATCACCAGCGGAATCTGCAACAGGCTCAAGGTGCTGAGCACGTCATCACGCTGGGCGGTGAGCATTTTGGTCGGCAGGGCGGTGGCGAGGAACCACGGCGTGCCTTCGATCGGACGCATAAAGAAGGTGCTGTCCTGACCGTTGTTGTCGAACTCGATGCGTTGCGATTGCTCGCGGTTTTGCAGGCCGGCGTTGATCTGCTTGGCGAACGGCAGGTTGCCCGCCAGCTCGCTGATGTTCTTCAGCACGATCGGGCCGCTGATTCGCGAGCTGTTGCTGATGATCTTGCCGTCGGCTTCGACGATGAGCATTTCGGCGTTGAGATCTTTTTCCTTGCGCGCCACCAGATCATTGAAAAAGCCGAGGGTCACGTCGATGGTCGACACGCCCCACGCTACGCCGTTTTTCTGGATGGCCATGGCGCAGTTGGTGCGCGGCTCGGCACTGGCATCGTCTTTGTAGGCAGCGGCCCAGGCGCACTGGCCGCGCGGGGTTTGCATGCCGCCCTTGTACCAGCTCTGGTCGTAGTAATTGGGCGCGGCGTCGCTGTTCCAGAAGGTGTTTACCGCCAGTTTTCCCGAGGCGTCGCGGTGCCAGAAAGTGCTGAACTTGTTGCGTCCGGCTTCACGTTGGCCGGGCAGCGGCCAGATACCGCCGCCAAAGACTTTCAATTCGCCGTACTGGTCAACCAGCCCCGGCAACACGGTGTCGATTGCCGCGCTGTCGAGCAGTGGGATGGTTTGAGTGATGCTGCGTTGCTGTGCCTGAACCTTGTTCAATTCGCCCTGAATCTGTTCAGCAACTTCGGCGATGCGATTGAGCACGACTTGCTCTTCGGTGTGCCGCAATTTGGGCGCGACCAATTGGCTGATGCCGACCACGGTCAGCACTGACAACAGCAGAATGAACAGAACCAGAAACAGCGTGTAGCGAGCCTGAATGGTGCGGAATGCGGGCATGGAAACCGGTCCTTGAGCTGCGATTGTAGTTATGGCGCGGGGATTCGAAACAGTGCGGGTATCCCTACGTATCGTCGCGGCAAAGGGAAGCTTTAGGTACTTTCGTACTGGATTTCGAATTGTCGATCAAAGGCACGTATCGGCATTGATACATTCAAACTAACCAGCCTGTTCATTAGTGCTATAAATCTATTCTCGGCGCTCTAACAATATCGCTGTAAGCCTTTATTTAGGAGGCTTTGCAGATTTGTATCTAAAATGTACGAAATGTGTAAAAAGACCATAAATAAGTTGGAGTCACTGGTGTGCCGGCCGATACTCTCGGGCATACAAGTCGCTCAACAAGGACATTTCATGGCCGTTTTTCAAGGAGTTTTCGCATGACTATCGGCATTACCGGTACCTGGCAGAGCAAGGCCGGCGTTCTGGTTCGCGACACGGGTGCGAAGAAACAGGTGGCTCAGAGCGTCAAGGTGCAGCAAATGCTCACCAAGGTCGGCACCAACCCTAATGCCTTGAACGTTGCCGAGATGGACAAGCAAGGACTGCGCAAGCAGATCAAAGGGTTTGACCCGACCAACGTGTCGGTGAAACAACTGGGTAATCTGAGCGAATTTCTGCGCGGTAGAGGGCTGATCTCAGAGATCACCTCCATCACTCTGCTCAATGCCGGCGACAAATTCGACCGTTTCGGCGTACAGAAAGACCCTGAAGCACGCTTTAACGCGCTGGAGTATTTCGCCACTCAACTGGACACCATCCAGAGCAATAGCCTCAACGGCAATTTCTACGGTAAGAGCCTGATCCCCGAATTCAAGAAAGCCATCTATGTGCTGCAGAATCTGAAGACCTACGGTGAAGGCAACGCGCCTACACCTCCTTCGGATAAAGGCGTTAAAGCCAAGGCATAAACAACATAATCCTGTGGTCTGGGGCATTTTTGCAGACCACAGGTCACTGCTTCAGCTAACGATCAATCTGTGTGGCTGCCTGCGTTTGCGTCAGTTCGTGCAAGCGTTGCATGTGCGGACAGTGGAGATGCAGCGTCCGCTGACACATACCCCGATGAAACAACGCCAACCATCCCTCGTATTTGCCGTGTCCCGGCGCCAGTCCCGTAAAGACAAAACCGATATCGGCGAGCCGGCTCAGATCCACGGCAAAGTGCCTGGACAGTCTGAGCTTTATCGACACCAGCCAATGCGCTGGCAACTCTCGCAACTGCCTGATCAAGCCCAGACCGATCTTTTTCACAAGCATGTCGTAACGGTTCGCCTGCTTTTCCAGCTGAACCGGTACGCCGCTCCAGCGAGGCGTTTGATCATCGACACCGAACACGTTGCTGAGGTGGAGCATGAATGCCGCGCAACAGGTCGGCCAGCGTTGGTTTGGCAACGGTTGTTGATAGCCTGGAATGACCCGGCAACCAATGACAATCGATTCCGGCGTGCTGGCGCCGAACGGCGAGGGTACGTAGTCCGGCAGCAGCCCGGTGTTATGAAAGCCAAGGCTGGCGGCCATCCGCTGCGTGTAGGGGTGATGGGTGACTTGCTTGATCGTGACATTGCGACACCCCAACGCCTGCGCATGAGTCAGTAACTGCTCGCCCAGACGCGTGGCGATTTGTTGGCCACGGGTTTGCGGGTGGACGACGCTCAGCGCCAGTTCGGCGCTGTGCGAGGCGGTTTCGCGAAACAGTGTGGCGTGGCCGAGGATCTGTTCATCGACTTCGGCAACCAGCGAATGCCATCGATGATCCGCGTGGTTCTGGCTAATCATGTGCGGCAGGTACACATGCGGTTGCACATAGTGATCACCGTAGACCTGCCTGAACAGTTGGCTGACCGCCGTTGCGTCGGAATTGCGGTAGTTGCGTAAAATCAGTGTTTCCATCACGTAAGCCCCGCAGCAGGGGGCGAGTACACGCGCCGATCGAGTATGCGCAAGCATTTTCCGGAGCGCGGATGACGTTGCAGGTCTTCGGATGTGCAACGCTGAATGCGCAGTTCCAGCAATTGGTCAGCCTGCAGTTTTTTGATCAGCGGATAGCACTCGACCAAGCGCGATTCAAGTTGCCGGCAAGCGTTCTCATCGGACGGCGGCGGGGTGGTCGGTTGCCACTTCAGGCTCAATACATCCTTGTGCGCTGTCTGTTCGATCATCAGTTGCCAGTCGTCGCTGCCAACGGTGTGCTGGACGATGGCGCCGATTTCGCTCGGAATCAGCGAAAGCAGGCCCACGCGCACCCGTTGGCTGCTGGCGCTGCGTCCTTTTAGGGCAAATTTACGCCGGGCGGTGCCGGCGGGCTCACGCCAGCAGGCGCGATCGCCGACCGGGTAGCGAATCAGCGGCATCAAGGTTCGATTCAGGTTGGTCAGCACTAACAGTCCCGGCTGATCACAGTCATCGATCAGCGCTCCGGACACCTCGTCAATGATCTCGATAATGGCGTGCTCGTCCTGCATTCGATGCTCGCCGTCATCACAGTCCAGTGTACTGGCGCCGATAAAACCGGCATCGACGCTGGCGTAGCCAATGGAGGTGATGCGGGCGTTGGGGAAAACTTGGCCGAGTACCTGCCGCTGCGAAGCAAACAAGCTTTCGCCGCCGTAAAGGATTGTCTCGACGCCCTGCAGAATCTGCCCATGACGACTGAGCCAGGCGGCAAATGCCAACAGGTGCGCAGGCACTCCCGCCAGAACATTGATCCGATGCTGAACGATCGCTTCGGCCAATACACTGGAATCGACGTCGCCGGTGAAAGGGAATTCGGTAATCGACGTATCGACATGCGCGAGCGCGTCATGAATAAACAGAAAGCTGGCGTACAAGTCGCCGGCGAAAAACAGATTGGCCACGCGATCGTCGGGCTTGAACTGCATTGTCAGACTATGACCGAAGTCTCTGACGAGCGCGTGCCATTCACTGCGGCTGTAAACGGACAACTTGCCCGCGCTGGTCGAGCCGCCTGTTTTGAACACCAGCGCCTGACTCGGTGAACCTGTCAGCACAGGCCAACGATCAAGGTCATGGCTTTGATCCCAGTAGTCGACTGGATCGGTCAGTGGCAGTTGGGACAAAGCCGTGATCGGTTGATTAACAGGGCCCAGCGTTTCTGTGTAAAAACCCGAGTGTTGACGAGCGTAGGTGATCAGCTCGTTGAGTTGATGAATAGTTTTCACGGTGTTTTCTCTTGTAATAAGTCGGCTGTTAACGCCGTGAGTCGATGAATATCGGCGTCTTGCCGCTGTGTTTGTGGCGAGTGAAGTGTTCGACGGAACAGGCTTCAACTTCGAGCACCAACAATCCGTTTTGCACGACGGTCGCGAGCGTCAAGTAGCTGGCCAGTCTGGTCAGCGCCTCCTCTGATGAGAGTTCCGAGCGCAGGTGCATGCGTTCGACGCCGTCGGGTGCGTGGTCAAGCAACAGTTGGAAAGGGCTTTGCAGGCGCTCGGCCAATTCGCTCAGGGAAATGAAATCGGTGCCGATACGAATCAGTTTTCCGTGGCGTTGCATCAGTTCGAAACGCGGCGAGAGCAGCCCGCAAGCACAATGCCCGGGCACCCAGCGACCACTGTCGCCGATGTCATAACGCTCGACGAACTGGCCCTCCCGGGCGGTTGAGGTAAAGATCAGTCGGCCGACGCCATCACCGCTCACCGCGACGTCGTCATCGAACCCGATAATTTCCAGGTGCTGGATATCGCTTAGCAGATGAAACACGCCATCGCCGGTCGCCTGGCATGCGTGGCCCAGCGGGCCTGCGTCAACGCTGCCGTAAATGGCCGAACGGATGAGGGAAACGCCGCAACTTTGCAGCAGATCGCGACTTTGCTCACTGCCGTGCTCACCACCGAGAAAGACTTTTTCGATGTTGCCGTACGCTTGCAGTCGCTCTTTCTCTTTAAGGAACAAGCGGTGCAGGGTGCTCGGCATGCCAATCAGCACGTTGACGCGTTGATCGACGATCAGTTGCGCGATTTCAGCGTATTCATCATCGGCGGGGGCACCCATCGGCAGGTGGCTAACGTCGAGCAGCTCAAGCACTTTGGCGAAGCTGAAGAAACCACCGTACAACCCGCCACTGAAGAACAGATTCATGACCCGGTCACGGCGCGGATCCAGACCAGCCGCAAATAGTCCATCGGCCGTTGCACGCATCTGCCGCTCGAAGTCGCGGTAGCTGAAACCCGCCAACGCCGGCAGGCCGCTGCTGCCGCCGGAGCGAAAATACAGTTGCGCTGCCGGATTGATGGGCTGCGAGACGAAGGCGTCTTTACTCATGATCGGCTGACCGTTGTGGACGGGCGCCAGTGGCAGTGGGTCAAGGGTTGCATGGGTCGGCAGTGTGGTTGCGGACAGGCTGACCGACACTCGACGGCTAAGCCGTTGCAGCGCATAGACGCCGTCGTGGGGTTCGCCGTCATAGCCGTCGTGAATGGCATTGACCGGCGCCAGACGGGTGACGCCGGCGCTGATCAACGTTTGCGTCAGCTCACTGATTTGGCTGTCCTCGCACACCAGCGCGCAGCTTTGCAGGACGTTTCGCCAATTCAGCAAGGTTTCACTGATTCGCGCGCGAGGCACCGGGAACAGCAGCAAGCTGCGAAACAACGGTGAGGGGCTCAATTGGCGGGTATGCGCCCAAATCACACGCCAGCCCGATCCGCTCCAGACGTGCCCCATCTGCCCGGCAAAACTCTGCGCCAAGCGGGTCATCTGCGTTTGGGTGGTGATTTGCGAGGCTTCTTGCAGCGTGGGCTGCAACGCTGGCCATTGCCCGGCGCGACGTTCAAAGGCCTCGGCCACTTTTTGACCGATGTCGCGCAGAGCCGCAGGGTCATCGCTGTCCACCAGCAGCCATTGCGGGCTGGAGCACGCCTGCTGATCCAGACAACAGACCTCATCGACCACGGCATCCAGCGCCTGCGCTGATGCCGCCTCCGGTGTCATGTAAACGAAGCTGATGCGATGTCCCCAATCGATCCAGCGGCAACCGGGCGGCAGCTGTTGGCGGATGGCCCGCAACGCGGACTCTCCACCCCAGGCGGCGACGCCGTTGGCCTTTTTGCACAGCTGACCGATGTGCGCAGTGGTCACCGGTAATACGGCGATGTAGCCGGCGAGTTGTCCGCTGGCATCGCATTGCACCAGCGCTTGAAGCAGACGCGCGGTCAATCCTTGATCGCTGCTGCTGGGGCGCAGCCAATTGACGTTGCCGGCCAGCAAACCTTCAAGCACCGCGCAGAATGCCAGCAACGGCGCGTTGCCCGGCGTGATGTGCACGACCAGTCCCAATGCGCGCCAGCTTTCGAAACGTGGCTGACGGTAATAAATACGCCGCAGTGAGGTTGGTTGATCGCCGAGTTCGCGCGCAAGTTTGTGGCGCAAAGCATCGGCCTGGCAGAAGTTGATCAACGCTTGGCATTGCTCGGCGTCGAGCGCGAGTGTGCTGCCGTCGCGCAATTGTTCGGCGAACCGGATTGCTGCGCTGATCACCGTTTCTGCGCGCAAGGGCATGCTCAAGCGCTGTGGCAGATCCGCATAAAGAGTGTGCAGTGCGTCATCGAGGCTACGTTGGGGATTCAGCTGTCCATTAATCAAAAACATGTCAGTGATCCCCCAGCAGTTCGGCGGCGGCCATGGCGCAACTGCGTCCGGCACTGGTGCCGGCGCGACCATGCAGTTCAAACCAGTCACTTTCCAGGCCGCAGTTGCAGCTTTCGCCGGGGTGTAACGTGGCCAGGTCACTCATCACTACCGCATGCGCAGGACTCGACGAGATGTAGGGCGAGACAAATCCCAACAGGCCTGGCCGGCCATAGGGCAACACGCGAAAGTCACCGGGATCGCGTATGTAGACGCGTGAATACACCGGCACATGAAAGTGATGCTCAGCGCATTCGACGTAAGGCACTGCGTGCTCGACGGCTCCATAACCATCGCGACAATTCGACGGCTCAATCCCCAGTTGCCGGTGGATTTGCGCATATAACTGCGTTTTTGGGATTTCCTGCGCGGCCTGGGTTTTCCAGCCACCCCCGAAAAACACCAGCGAATTCGGCGGTAACTGTAAATCCGCTACACCGCTCGCCTGCATTCGCTGCAGGGCCTGCCAGAGAAATGCGGGAAAGCCGAATATCCTCACCGGCAGGCCTTTTTCAGCGAAGGATTGCAGAGCAGCGATCACGCCAAATACATCGAACTGATGACCGTCGCCCGTATTGCGAAGGGCGTAGATCACGCGATTTTTTGGCGCAAAACGGCAGAGAAACTGATCGGTATACGCGGTTCCCAAGGTAATGCGATCTTTTGGCTCGTAGCTCAGAAGCAAGTAGTTGCATGGGGTTTCGGGAGTGTTCCAGCCGTAATGATCGAATATTCGTTCGACCATGAACTGGGCGCCAGCCAGGCTGCGTGTGTCATAGCGCATACGGCTTTGTTCGCCGCTGGTGCCCGAAGACGTCAGTTCCAGTGCGTGCTCACCGGTGCTGCTGAGCAGCAGGTGACGCTTGAAAAAACTGGCGAAGATCGGCGGCAATGTTGACCACTCGTCCAGGCTGTCTAGGTCATGCACATTTATTCCATGACTGTTTAGCCAGTGCTCGTAACCGGGGGTGTGCCGGCAATGAAAACGACTGGTCTCGGCCATGGCTTGATCGAACAGTCCTGCGGGGGCCGAGTCCCGACAATAGGGCTGCGGCAACGCGCACAGCGCGTCGCTATAGGGCAGATGAGTCATCAATAATCCTTTATTGAGGTGGAAGGGGCGCGGTTTTCGCGTCTCGTAAAAAACTGTGGAGAAAAGGCAAACACAGCAGGCCGCCGAAGGCTGACCAGAGTGCGAAGAATTCAAGGCGTGAGCCACCGCCGCCAGCAGCAATCAGCGAGCCGCCGATGCCCATCACGGTGATCGAAATCATGCCGATCATGGCGGACACCAGCCCCTTGCTGTCATCACTGGCAAACAGTGCCATTCGATACAAAGCGGCATTGCTCATGCCCAACCCGATGGCGTACAGCGCCAGGCTGGCAATCACCGGGGTGATGGTTGTGCCAATCACTGCGCACACGCCCAGAGCCAGCAATCCAAGACTGAAAGGCCAGAGTGCCAGGCCTATCAATTCGGGTATCGAGTGCGTCAGTAATAAACGATCAAGCATCAGGTTGCCGACGATAACTGCCGAGAAAATCGGGATTTGCCAAAGGCCATATTCAACCGAAGTCAGGCCCAGCAGCTGGATCAGTAACAAGGGGGCAAGGCCAATCCAGGCAATCAACGGCAGGCTCATCAGGCCTAGCGCCAGACTTGCAGCGAGGAACCTGCGATTGGCCAGCAGGGCCAGATAACGCTGACGCGTCTGTCGCCAAGAGAAGGCCACCGGGCGTAGCGCCTGTCCGTCACGGCGCACAATGCCCACGGTTTCGGGCATGCAGATAAATAGCCCGACCCAGACCACGCCAGCCGCCACTGCGAGCCCCAGAAACAGCTCGCGCCAGTTCACCCATTCCAACAGCAGGCTGCCCAGCAGCGGCCCGAGCAAGGGCGACAACAGCGCCACATTGCCGAGTAATGCCATCAGACGCACGGCGTCCGCCTCGCAGAAAACTTCCTGAAGGGCCGGATAACTGACGGCCACCACAAACCCCAAACCCATGCCCTGCAGCACGCGCAGCAGATTGAACATTTCGATGCTGTCGGTTATGAAGGCAACCGCGCAGGAAATACCAAACAGTGCGCAACCCAGCAGCAGCATCGGCCGCCGACCCCACTGATCCGACAATGGCCCGATCAGCCATTGCAGGCAGACACCGCCAATCAGGTACAGATTGAAGGCGTTTGGCACGTGACGCACATCGGCATCCAGTTCCGTCACTACCGTCAGCATGGCCGGCATGATCATGTCGCTGGCCATGTAGGTCAGCAATTCAAACGCCATTATGGCCAGACAAAATCCGATGGCCTGTCGACGGTGGATCCTGATAAGTGTCCTCTGCATAAACATCCTTGTTTGCGAGTCGAAAAAGATTCTCAAATCCTAGGCGCGCGCCATCCGGTGGCCTAACGGTTTGCTGCGACATTAGATTTCAAATGCTTGCGGCTTGTTTAAGCGCTGGACTGGCGGATCGGCGCACACAAAAATGCCCGCTTGAATGCGGGCATTGTGTGCAGTGGATCGGCTGGGTGATTTCCCTGTCGCGTTCATTCAGAGAAGAGCGGGCAGGGCGAACAATCCCGTTCTAGCGATGTTGATAATAACCAGGGCCACCCTGGTAGTAACGATGGTGATCGTCGTGCCAGCCGCCGTGGGGGAAGATGATGCAGCCACTCAGGGTCAGCAGGGCAAGAACGGGAATCAGCCAGGTGATTCGACGCAGCATTTCAAAAATCCTCATGGTTACGCCGTCATGAAGCCAAAACTCTTCATCGGCTGTAACATGAGACCCCGATTGCAGCGGCGCATCCCCGTGAAACGGTAAGCGCATGGCATGCAAACAGATACAAACCGGATACATTTCAAAGTTTCAGGAAACCGCAATGACCCATAAGCAACGTTTGATTTATTCGATTCTGATTGCCGTGTCGGTACTGGCGATCATGCTCGGCCTGTCCTGGGCGCAAAACGCCGGGATGATCACTGAAAAGATGTTTCAGTACATTGCCATCGCCGTGGCGGTGATCGTGGTGATTATCAACGCCGTGATGCGCCGCAAGGTCAAATCCTGACGGCGATCGCTGCACGGGTTACTCGTTGAGGACGGCCGCAGCTTGTGGATGCAGGCTGTAACTCTTGTCGGCGTTGAAGGTGATGACACCTTCGGCGCACAAGCGTTTAAGGACTTCGCGGACGCTGAGAAATGACAGCGGAATGTCCAGATCCAGCAATTGGCTGTGGACGCCGCGAACGCCCAGACGACGTTCGCTTTGTGCCGCGACCAGCAGGGCGTCGATGACTTTCAGTCGGATCAGACTGGTGCGCAGACCAAAACTTTTCAGTAGCAGGCGGATCCGTTCGTTGCCGTGACGGTCGGCACGCTGCCCGAAATCGCTCGCCAGGGAGCTCATGGAAGCCCCTTGTGGCGCCTGGCTACCGTCCGATGGTAGTTGCGAGTTGTACATGCGATTACTCCTTTGCAGGGCCAGATCGGGAAAGGTTTTTGTGCTCTCTCTAAACAAGACGAATCAGCACGAGAAATCATGAAAGAAAAAATGTAGAAATTTTGTCGGAAATTCGTCTTTTCTCCGTAATTACGGCTTCAGATCGCTGTTCGGCGGCCTAAATTTTTTTTCTCGGCTTCGTTACTTGCAAAGGCTCATTGCGCGTGGACGCGTGGGTGTTTTCAGAGCGGAGCCGATGCCCGTCCTTTCAGGCCAGGCACGCCTGCGCTCTTCGGCATTTCGATCAGGAGCGAGCGTGATTATTTCCAGGCAGTTAATTGGACTGACCCTTGCCGGTATGGCTTTCGGGCTAAGTTTTTCCGCCCATGCACTCAGTCCCGCCACTGAGGCCAGCGCCGATATTCGGCGTACCGCTTTTGGCGTGCCGCACATTCGCGCTGACAACGAACGCGGTTTGGGTTTTGGCATCGGCTACGCCTACGCGCAAGACAACCTCTGTCTGCTGGCCAATGAGATCGTCACGGTCAATGGTCAGCGCTCACGCTATTTCGGCCCGGATCAGTTCACCGTGGAAGAGCGCGAGAATCGCGTCAGCGATGTGTTTTTCAATTGGCTGAACACGCCTGAAGCGGTCAATGGTTTTTGGCAGGCACAGACTTCCCAAGTGCAGGATCTGGTCGAAGGTTATGCCGCCGGCTACAACAAATATCTTGCTGAACGTCGCCAGCAAGGCCTGCCGCAGCAATGCCAAGGCGAATGGGTGCGCGACATTGCAGCTGAAGATTTGGTCAAGTTGACGCGGCGTCTGCTGGTTGAAGGTGGCGTTGGTCAATTCGCCGAAGCACTGGCGGGTGCGACACCGCCACAGGCCACTGCCCGGATCGAGCACGATCATCACGCTTATCAAATGGCCGGCGTGCGCCAGCAACGTTTCGCCCTGGATCGCGGCAGTAACGCGGTGGCCGTTGGCAGCGAGCGTTCATTTAATGGTCGCGGCATGTTGCTGGCCAATCCGCATTTTCCTTGGGTCGGCGGCATGCGTTTCTATCAGATGCACCTGACCATCCCCGGCAAACTCGACGTTATGGGGGCTGCGCTGCCGGGCCTGCCAATGATCAACATCGGTTTCAACCAGCACTTGGCGTGGACGCACACAGTCGACTCGTCGAAACACTTCACGCTTTACCGCCTGCAACTCGATCCAAAAGATCCGACGCGCTACATGCTCGATGGCAAATCACTGCCAATGAGCAAGCAGACCGTGACGCTGCAGGTCAAACAGGCGGATGGTCAGGTCGTGCCGGTATCGCGAGACATTTACAGCTCGCAGTTTGGCCCGGTGGTGCAGTGGCCGGGCAAGCTCGATTGGGATAATCAATACGCGTACAGTTTGCGCGACGCCAACCTTGAGAACGATCGCGTACTTAAACAGTGGTACGCAATGAATCAGGCTGCCAGCCTCAAGGATTTGCAGGATTCGGTGCACAAAATTCAAGGCATTCCCTGGGTTAATACCCTGGCCGTGGATGACAAGGGACAGACGCTGTACATGAACCTGTCGGTGGTGCCCAACGTCAGTGCCGACAAACTGGCCAAATGCAGCGATCCGCGCATCGGTTTGCAGATGATCATTCTGGACGGCTCGAACAGCGCTTGCGCCTGGGACATTGATCCGGCAGCCGCGCAGAAAGGTATTTTTGCCTCCAGCCAGCTGCCGCAATTACTGCGCAAGGATTTCGTACAGCATTCCAATGATTCCGCCTGGCTGGCGAATCCGGCGCAACCCTTGACCGGGTTCTCGCCGCTGATCAGTCAGGAGGGTCAACCGTTGGCGCTGCGCTCGCGCTTCGCCCTGAATCGTCTCGCCAGCCTGAGCAAAAACGCTACCTTGGCGGTGAAGGATCTCCAGCACATGGTGATGGACGATCAAGTGTATCTGGCGGGTCAGGTTGTGCCGGATCTGCTGAAATTCTGCGCCAATGAAACAGGTACTGACGCTGCTGCGCTGAAACCGCTGTGTGCCAGCCTGAAAGCGTGGGACGGCCGGGCCAATCTGGATTCGGGTCTGGGCCTGGTGCACTTCCAGAACATCATGCAAGCCTTGCAAGAATCTCCGGATATCTGGCGGGTGGCGTTCGATCCAAAGGATGCGCAAAACACGCCAAGTGGTCTGGCTATTGAGCAGCCAGCGGTGGCCAAAGCGCTTCGCGAGGCCATGTTGGCGTCGGTCGCATTGAGCGCAAAAATGGGCCTCAAGTCTGACGCTCGCTGGGGCGATATTCAGGTGGTCAGCAGTGGTGGGCAACAGACGCCGATTCATGGCGGGCCGGGTACTTTGGGGATCTATAACGCGATTCAGAGCGTGCCGCGTGAGGACGGCAAACTGGAAGTGGTCAGCGGCACCAGCTACCTGCAAGTGGTCACGTTCGATGAAAAGGGCCCGCACGCACAAGGACTGTTGGCGTTCTCGTTGTCCAGTGATCCGGCGTCGAAGTATTCGCGGGATCAGACTGAAGCGTTCTCGAAGAAACAATGGAGCGTCCTGCCGTTTACCGAACAGCAGATTCAGGCGGATCCGCAGTATCAGGTACAGACAATCCGCGAAGCACTGGATAAGACTGGAAAGATGGCAGCGCAGTAAAAACGGCTATTGCCGACTTTAAAATTTGGAGCCGCATCCCGCAAGGGGCGCGGCCTTCAGCTTTTTGGCGGTTGTTGTGGCAGCGAGTTGATCACCGGGTCGCCATCCTTGTTGCGCGACAGATAGACCGGCAGCACTTTAGGCAGGGTGCTTGGCAGGTTGTGCATCTCTTTGATGTTGTAAATGCCCCCCACGCGAATCGCACCGGTCGCGTTATCGTTGAGCATCAACGGTTTGTCCAGATAGCGATTGATCAGCGGCAGTGCGTCGTTGAGCGACAGATTGTCGAGTACCAGTTTGCCGCTGCGCCAGGCCAGAGCGCTGTCATTGGGGTAGGTCTGGCTGATCTGCGGCATGTAATCACCATGCTTGTAGCGAGCCTGCATCGACGGCCCGAGACGCAAACCATCACCCGACAATGCAGTGTTGCTGGTCACCAGCACTGAACCTTCAATCAGGTTGACACGCACCTGGTCTTCATACATCCAGACGTTGAAACGTGTGCCCGTTACACGAATCCTGCCTTCGCCTGCACGCACGACAAACGGGTGGCTCATGTCATGGCTGACGGCGAAGAACGCTTCACCTTTTTCCAGGGTGACGCGGCGCTCGTCCTTGTAATTACTGAAGGTCAGCTCGGTATTCAGATTCAGTTCGACCTGGCTGCCATCACCCAGCGTGACCTGACGTACGTTGTCGGTGGCGGCGAAATGCTGATAGCTGTTGGGCAACCAGCCAAGGTTCCAGCCAGCGACTGCAGCCAGCGGTAATGCGACGGCGCAAACACCAGCGGCTAACGCGTAGTGTCGCCACGAGCGTGACGGCGAGCGGTTGATCGGCACGACAACGTCAACTTCGGGGCGCGGCAGATGTTCGGCAACGTCCCAGATTTCCAGCATCGCTTCATATTCGAACGCATGCAGCGGGTGAGCATCGAGCCATTGTTCGAACGCGCGTCGCTCTTCGTCCGTGCAATCAGCCGCGTGCACACGCATGCACCAATGCGCGGCGGCATCGGTGATCGCATCGTATTCGGCTTCCGAGAGAGTGTCTTGGGTCATTGACTCGTCCTGATTTCGCACATTCTAACCTTGACGATCAGTTGCCGAGAACATCCGTCATGGCAATTACCCATCAAAGTGGAACTTATTTTTCCCTGAGGCGCCCAAAAAAACAGGACACCTTCGCGCACTATCCACAAATGGAGTGAAAAAATGATCAAAAGAACTTTTGCCGCCCTGATTGCCACCGCCAGTTTGCTCAGCGCTGGCGCCGCGCTGGCAGACAAGCCCGGTGCAGGCTGGATCACCATTGAGAAAGCCATCGAAATCGTCAAAACCAAAGCCGGTTACGTAGAGGTTTACGAAATCGAAGCCGACAACAACGGTTACTGGAAAGGCGAAGGGCGTAAAGCCGACGGCGTTGTGTACGAATTCCGCATCGACGGTGCTTCGGGCAATGTCTTGCGGGATCAGAAAGACTGACGTCACAGTTCTTTGTCTCAATCATGCGCAGGTCTGGCCTGCGCATTTTTTTGCCTGATTACGGCGAAATGACTGGTGCCGGATCCAATTGCCGGCCCATCTCGCCGATCAGGAAAGCAATCGAGTCGGCATTGCGCAAAATAGTATCAATGCGCGGATGTGGCGTTTGTTGATCGAGGAAGGCATTGCGTGCGTCGTTCAGCGTGGGGCTCAGCGTGGCGTCGAGTATCTGTCGGCTGACGTTCGTCATGTGAGGCAGTTGATCGAAGCCGATCCAGGCTTGTTGCTTATCGCTCCAGCGCGAAAACAGCTCTTGTCGCGGGGTGGCCAACGACAGCGCTTGACGCTGGAACGTCTGCTGAGTGTTTTTCATTGCGATGCCTTGGCCGGTAAGGGTCTCGATCAAATCGCTGAAGGGCCGGCGGGCTTCCAGCGAGGCAATGTCTACGGCGTTGCAGATTTGATGGGCAAACTCATGAATCAGCACGGACGCCTGGGCATGCCCGTCGACATTAAAGGGTTCGGTCAGAGAAGATTTGTACCAGTCCAGTTGCTGGGAGAAGAATTTTTCGGTGAAGTGCACCTTGCGTTGCTCATCGTCATCCAGGACGAAGGCATTCAGGTTGGCGCCGGGATATTTGTTCGAACCAATGACGAAGCGGTCGGTGTTCATCAAGTCCTCACTCGGATCTACCAGCGCCGTGCACACCGGGACGATCGCCTGTTTTATTTTGTTGATCAGCGTGTCGTCGATCTGACTCACATCAAAGAACTGCTTGAGGAAGCGATCGAGTCGGGTGCCGTCCGGTGCACTGCGCAGTTGTGCCAGATTATGCAAGCTGTTGAAGGCGTAATAGCGGGCCATATCGATGGCCTGCACCAGCATCCGCGCTTTGTCCGGGTGTTTGCTGCGGATGGCCTCCATGCCAACTGCCTCGATGTTCAGTACCAGCCGGCGTTCGCGGTCGGCGGCGAAGCGGTTGTACATCTTGGACATCGCCTTGCCGTAATGGACGGTGTGACGATCCGGATCGATAACCAGCTGTGTGCCTCCCTTGCGTAATGTCGGACCGTAGGACTGTGCATTCGCCATGCGCCAAACGGCGCCGGGTTTGTCGACGCGATAAACCTTGCCGGCGATGGCGGCATAGCGAAGCCTGTCGGCGTTATTGATGTAAGTCCCGCTGTGTGGCTCAAGGGACAGGTCTTTGAGTGCGACTGTCGTGGTTTCGAAGTGTTGCAGGGCGGTGCGTGACGGTGCAGTCACTTGGATCTGCTGTAGCCGAGGGGCCACTAATGGCGGCTCTTCGGAGGCAGCCTTTAAAGGGGTCACGGACTCAGCGGACGACTCCATCGACAAGCGGCCCATGCTGACCATTTGTATCGCGCCGGCAATGAATGCTTTCAGTGCGGGTTTCCAGTGATGATCCTGCAGTGCCTCGGCCGAATCCTTGAAGTCTTTGTAGCTTTGCCAAAGAAACGACAGGTAACCCAGCTTGCCCGGCAGAAGCCCTGAAAGCAGTTTGCTGCCATCGCTGAAGAGATTTTTCGCAGCCTCCCAATCTGCCTGCGCTGCAGTTTTCAACTGGCTGCCGAGCAGCTGCGGGAGGAGCGCAATATTGTCGTCGTACAGTCGGTGAAAGATATTTCCCGTGACAGGGTTCACGGCGAGCGTCATCTCGCTGACCTCGCCCACGCTTGAAATCAACAAACCTCGCAGCGACGCCTGCTGGTGCTCGGGGCTGCGGCGTATGAGCAGATCCTGCAAGCTCCCCGGTGTGTTCAGTGCTGTGATCAGATCCATTTCGCTCGCAAACTCGCGAAACACCTCGTCGGCATAAGGTGCATAGAGCACCAGCGGATTGCGCAGGCGATGGTCGGAATCGATCACGTACATGGCGAGCGCTTCAACTGGCGCCGCTCTCGGCGTCTTGATCAGCGACAGTGGATAGATATTTGCGTGAGCCCCCTCGACGGTGGCGCGCGCCTTGCCATCTGGCATGTCCAGCACTTGGGCGATCAGGTCGAAAGCCTTGTCGGACAAACGTTGTTGCAGTTTCAGGGCGTGCGCATGCTGTAACAGTTGCCACGGTAACTGGCGGAAAAAGCGCTGTTTACGTGCATCGGATTGAGGGGAGGGTACAGACAGGGCATCAGTGACCCTTTTTGCGTAATCAGTGGATATCGCCAGCGACGCCAACATTTGTCTGACGGCCTGTTGGTCAAGACCCGGCGGTAACGGTTGGGCAGTCTTCGACGCTACGATGAAGCCAGTTCCTTGCGCGACGTTGACGTGATTCAAGGCAAACTCGGACAGGCTGCGCGCGGGTCCCGCGAGGGCCAGATTGGGGATGATCTCTATATTTTGCGGATCAAGATTGCTCCCGGGGAATCGCACATCGAGTAACGACTTCAGCGTTTCTCGTACGTAGCGCTCCAATGAAGGAATGCCGTGCAGATAATCTTCGTCATCGGTCACGCTGTTGTGCCATTGCTCCAACAATTCCAGATGTAATTGCTGCTCGTCGATCGGTGCCATACCCAGCCAGATCGGGAGCGATTGCTGCTGCCTGATGGCTTGCGCAACGTCAGATGCACGCTGCAAGTTGGTTTCGAGCAGGGTTTTACTGAGCAGCGTCAACGAATCATTGAGGCGGGCGGGATCCTTCAGGCGTGCGCGCAGTTGCTCGCAACGGGCCAGGTAGTGATTGATCGCCGATTGCATGCACGCCTCCATCACATTGCCTTCGATCAGTTGCAGCGGCCCCAACTGGTAATTCCGGCGGAGCAATTGTTGTGGCGGGCGAAGGTTTTCCAGCAAAGAAAGGCGCTGAACACTGTCGAGCAAGCGCTGATTCAATGTGCGGCGGACGCTGACAATTCCGTCAAACGCCTCCAGGCCCAAACTCGGCGTCCACAGAATGACGCGCCCGGAGTGCTCGACATCCAGACCGCCGCGCTCCGTGAGCAAAACGCATTGATCCAGAGGAAATGCATGTGTCTCACCTGAGCCTTTCACCGAGAGTGCCCAGGCATCGGGACGAAACCCATTGAGCGTACGGCGATCATTACGCGTGGGCTGGTCGGCGTTGAAAACGGTATCAACGATCGCCCGTTGCGGTTTTTGCAGCGTGCCGTAAATCATCCGCAGTTCCGCTTCGCCACGCACGCCTACGTAAAAACCATGGGCCAGCCGGGTCTTCATATGCTCAAGGTAACTGCGCTGGGAAGCTGCAGTCGTGTGGGGTTGTGCGGCGAAATCACCGGCGAGGGGGGCTTTGACGTCGGCGAACGACTTTATCGCCAGCGTCGTCTTGTCGGCCAGCACCCACGAAGGTTGCGCCCGGCCGAACAGTACTGGACGTGTGCTCCAGCGCTCACCGGCATCGAGGGTCAGCAATTGCTCATTCAGCATCGTGCGGATGTCCAGCGCCTTGTCGACCAAAGCATGCACATCGATGGCGCCATCGCTGTGGCGAAACACCTGCAAGGCGTAGTCGAGGTTCTGCCGTTGTTTGGTGATGATCAGTTCGAACAGCACTTTGAAAATGGCACCGGAAATCACCTCTCCCGTTACCTGCGGACGGTCGTAACCAATAAAACGATTGCGTTCTTCGAGGCTGAGCAACCCGTAGAGCTGGTCTTCATGCCCGGCTCGCTTGAATTTTCTGAGTAAGATCTCTTTGAGGTTCGCGTAGTCCTTGAGTACTTGAAGACCCTGAGTGGGGGTATAGAGGTAGGCGTTGTCGTGGCTGATCATCAAGGATCCGGCCAGTTCGACGAAGTTGGCCTGGTACTCCCACATCCTTACGGTTTCGATGGTTGGCAGGCGAGAAACGGTGGGAAGCGGTTCGATCATTTGATGCAGGGTGATGAATTGCGCAGCGTCAATGATGCTGGCTTCCCGTTTGAGCAGCAGATCCGCACGGGCCTGGTCTTCCACCGCTTGAGCGAAAAAATCGCGACGGGATGATCCGTCAGCGCAAGGTGCCTGCCAGTAGGCTTCGAGTTGATCAAACAACAGCACCGCTAACTTTGCCGAGGCGCTTTTCACGGCACTCTCCCAGCGGGCTTGATCATCAGGTTGTGTAGCAATGGTCGGGTTTGAGAACTCGTGCTGTTGGCCTGCCGGCCAGCATTGGTTGCGGTAATACATCAGCACGGCGTCGCTCAGACTCATGGAGTCCAGCCAGTGGCGAGTCGCGCCGTTGTCGGGGCTGAGGTAAAAACTGACGCGGGTTGCACGTGGCGATCCGGCTTGCACGTCGCTGCGTAGTAAATCATCCATGACCTGTTCAACAAGCGTATGCAGCAAAGGCAGTTGCTTCAGCTCGATCAGCATGGCCTCGGCATTCTCACGTTGAGCCTGCGTAATCAGCGCCTGCTGATCTTCGAAAATATCCCCGGCAATCGGTTCAAGCGAGACCCGGATGGCGCGTGAATCCAGCAGTTGCTTGCGTCGGGATATCGGTAAAAAGGCCAGCAGTCGTTCAGCGTCACTTGGCGTGTTCAGCCGTGTTTCCAGTCGTGCCAATAGATCAGCGCGGCTGTGGTGTTTTTTGATGCCTTCATACGGGGAGTAGAGGATCTCGCCACCGTCATCCGGAGTGGCACCCAGGACAAAACAGCCCGCCAGCGGCACGGCGGCAGCGCCAGGAATGCTGAGCAGAATGCGCTGGGCCAGCATTGGTGGGGATTGTTGGCTGCGTAATGCCTGCGTGGCGAGTTCGGTCAGGGCCAGCCAATCGAAGTCCTTACGTGACAAACCATGGATTGGGCCCAGTTCGCCCCAAAGGCCGGGTGACTTCAAGGTTTCTGGAAACAACAGCGGAGAATGAGTGGCTGGCATCAACGAGTCTCGACAAGGCGCAAGAGTCGCGCCGATAGATTGAGGCTCTAGGGTATGGATCGAAGAAGGTGGGCAGGTGGTACATAGTTACCGCACACACAGCTTGATAATGTGCCAGTCTGTGACGCCGTTGCCCTCGGCAAGGGTTGACACGCTGCCTTGCAGGCGTGATTAATCGATTCGCTAATTCGTACGCTGTTGTTCCCTCCAATAATTAATCTGGAGCTTCAGATGTCTGCGCCATCCGATCATGTGTCTGCTGCTGTTTTATCCACGCTGTCGCTCGAAGAACTGACGCAACTGCTTGAAACGATTTATTTGCGCCACGGCACCTCTGCGCAGGTCGCTCGATCACTGGCCGCTAACTGTGCCGGCGCCGAGCGTGACGGGGCGCACAGTCACGGCGTGTTCCGTATCCCCGGTTATGTGTCGACTCTGCAAAGTGGCTGGGTCAACGGGCAGGCTGTGCCGCTGGTGGAGGATGTCGCTGCCGGATTTGTGCGGGTTGATGCCGGTAACGGGTTTGCCCAGCCAGCGTTGGCGGCGGCCCGTCCGCTACTGATTGAGAAAGCACGCAGCGCCGGGATCGCGGCGCTGGCGATCCGCAATTCCCATCACTTCGCGGCACTGTGGCCGGACGTTGAGCCGTTCGCCGAGGAGGGCCTGGTCGCCCTGAGCGTGGTTAACAGCATGACGTGCGTGGTGCCGCACGGGGCCGATCGGCCATTGTTCGGTTACCAATCCGATTGCTTTCGCCGCGCCACAGGCCGGGGCGGCGCCGATCGTTTTCGATCTGGCCACCAGTGCCATTGCGCACGGCGACGTGCAGATTGCCGCGCGTAACGGCGAGCGCCTGCCGCCGGGAATGGGCGTCGATAGCCTTGGTCAGCCGACGCAAGATCCCAAAGCCATTCTGGAAGGTGGCGCGCTGTTGCCGTTTGGCGGGCACAAGGGCTCGGCGCTGTCGATGATGGTCGAGTTGCTCGCGGCGGCACTCACCGGTGGAAACTTCTCGTTCGAGTTCGACTGGAAGAATCATCCCGGCGCGAAAACGCCATGGAGCCGGTCAGTTGCTGATCGTGATCGATCCCTCCAAGGCGTCGGGCCAGAGTTTTGCCGAACGCAGCCATGAACTGGTGCGGCAAATGCACGGCGTCGGGCTCAAGCGTCTGCCGGGTGATCGTCGGCATTTGCAACGTGAGAAGTCGCTCAAGTACGGCATTGCCCTGGAGACACACACTTTGGAACAGCTGCAGCGGCTGGCCGGACACTAGGTTTATCAGTGGACTCCATCGGCTGCCGGAGAGGCTTCGGCAGCCCATCAAAGCTGTGCTTTACAGATTTTGAAATAATTTGCGACTGGGGAAAGGCCCGCTTCTGCCTGTACGCTTCAAGGCCTTTTTCCTTTCAGGATTTGCATGAACACCCTCTCGGAGCCTCCCAGTTATCCGTTTTCCATGCGCCACGGCGCGGTCTTGACGCACTCGCAGCATCCGGTTTTCCGACACCCGACTATCGTAGACAACGCAGCTTCAGAGCTATCGCGTTGCACTTCGTCGTGTCCGACAGCCTGAATTTACTGAAGAGAGATCGAGATATTTTATGGAATGGTTAGCGGATCCCACGGCCTGGTTAGGCTTGTTGACTTTGATCGTGCTGGAACTGGTACTCGGCATCGACAACCTGGTGTTCATCGCGATTCTGGCGGATAAACTGCCGCCGCATCAGCGTGACCGCGCGCGAATCATCGGCCTGTCGCTGGCGTTGATCATGCGCCTGGGCCTGTTGGCGAGTATTTCCTGGCTGGTGACCCTGACGCAGCCGCTGTTCGAGGTATTCGACAAGAGTTTCTCCGGTCGCGACCTGATCATGTTGTTTGGTGGTGTGTTCCTGTTGTTCAAGGCAACCATGGAGTTGCACGAACGGCTGGAAGGTCATGTCGGCGAGCGCACCTCTAACACCGCGTATGCGTTGTTCTGGCCGATCGTCGCGCAGATCGTGGTGCTCGACGCCGTGTTCTCGCTGGACGCGGTGATTACCGCTGTCGGCATGGTCGATGAACTGGCGGTGATGATGATCGCGGTGATCATTTCCATCGGCCTGATGATTGTTGCGAGCAAGCCGCTGACACGTTTCGTCAATGCGCACCCGACGGTGATCATGTTGTGTCTGGGCTTCTTGATGATGATCGGCTTCGCCCTGACCGCCGAAGGCCTGGGTTTCCACATCCCGAAAGGCTATCTGTACGCAGCCATCGGCTTCTCGATTCTGATTGAAGTGTTCAACCAGATTGCCCGTGCCCGTCGCAAACGCTCGATGCAGGGTTTGCGTCCGATGCGTGAGCGCACGGCCCACGCGGTGATGCGTCTGCTGGGCGGGCGCAAACTGGCAGTGGAGGAAGTGGGCGAGGAGATTTCCGACCTGCTCGACAACGGCGAAGCGCCGAGTACGGAACTGTTCGATCGCCGCGAGCGCGTGATGATCAGCGGCGTTCTGCAATTGGCTGAACGTCCGATTCGTGCCCTGATGACTGTGCGCGCCGATGTCGACTACATCGACCTGGCCGATGACGCCGAAGCGATTCGCACACGATTGATGCATTCGTCCTACTCACGATTGCCGTTGATTCGCGATGGCGCGGTGGATGAACCACTGGGCTTCGTGCACAAGAAAGAATTGCTCAAAGAGTATCTGGCCGGTGAGGAGCCGAATCTGGAGCACCTGGCGCGCAAGGCGATCAATCTGCTCGAGAGCTATTCGATTCTCAACGCATTGGAGCAAATGCGTGCCGCGTCGACCCACATCGCGTTTGTGGTCAATGAATTCGGTGATTTTGTCGGTATCTTGACCATGACCGACATCCTTGAATCGATTGCCGGTGAATTACCCGACGCCAGTGAAGTTGAAGGCCCTGACGTGGTTGAAGAGCAGGGCGGGTTTATGGTCAGCGGTGCGCTGAACCTGACACGGGTGCGGCAGCGCACCGGGTTTGGCGCTGAGCCCACCGAGGATTATCAAACGCTGGCCGGTCTGGTGATGAGTTTGCTGGATCGCTTGCCGATGGTGGGCGATCGTCTGGAATACGAAGGCTGGCAGATGACGGTGGTGGCGGTTGAAGAACGGCGGGTGACGCGGGTGTTGCTGATAAAAAATGACTGATTGATTTGCTGGTCTTACTGGCCCCTTCGCGAGCAAGCCCGCTCCCACATTTGGAATGCATTTCAAGTGTGGGAGCGGGCTTGCTCGCGAAGTCGGTCTTAGAGATAACGCACTTATCAGCGATGAAAAGTGTAGCGATCCTTACCCGAATGCTTTGATTCGTACAACGCATCATCCGCCTTGATCAACGCCTGAGTCAGGGTGTCGTGTTCCTCGACCCGGGTTACGCCGATGCTGATGGTCACCGGATACTTCGTCGGTTGTTCGCGCACGAGTCTGCACAATTCCCCGGCCAGTGCTTCGGCATCCTCGCGGCTAACATCGGTCAGATAAATCGCAAACTCCTCGCCACCCAATCGAGCAAAATCATGCGCTTTCATCACCATTTTGATGTCGGCGGCAACGCGCTTGAGCACTTCATCGCCGATGTCGTGCCCATAGGTGTCATTCACTTTCTTGAAGTTATCGATGTCGATCATCAATAAGTAATGATCGTGTTCGCGCGGAACCGTTTGCAGGTGTTTTTCCGCGAGGGTCATGAAGGAACGGCGGTTGGGGATTTCAGTGAGGGTATCGTTGTAGGCCTGATCCAGCAGCAACCGCGACATGATGTAGTTGTGGAGCTTGGCCTCGCGCAGTTTGAGAAAGGTGTAGATGGTCAGTGCACACAGAAACACGCTGTAGCAAGCCGTCATGACTCCGCGAAGTTCGAAGAGGCTGATGCTGGTATTGATAAACGGGTTGAGCAACGACCAGATGATCAGTTGCACGACGAAAAACGCCACGCGACTTAAGGGCAGTACCGAGATGCTGTAGAGCATGCTGGCGGCGGCAAGCACCAGCCAGGAACTCTGCACAATGTCCGGTACACCGTAGACGATGAGCCGGACGCCAACAGTGAGACCGAGCACGAAGAGCACGGTCAGCACATCAAAATGACGCGCCTTGCGGGTGAACCCCAGCACGACGGTCAGAATCGAAAACAGCAGTAGAAAAACCATTGAACGCCAGGTGAAGCCCTGGCCGCCGAGGAAGCTGACGATCAGATCAAACACCAGCCACATGAACGTGCTGGTGAGGAAGATCAACACGCTGAACCGGTGGAGGCGCTCGAATTCGTGCTGGACGAACTCGGCGCGCACTGCCGCCGGCGCGGTTTTTTTCAGCACTTCGTCTTCAATGATTTTGTACATCGCCGCCCTGATGTCTGCGCTGGTTGTCGAGGATCACCTGGCCCCATGGGCGGTAACGCAGGGAAAATACGGCGTTTGGATGACAACCGGTAGATGTCACGTCAGGTGCGCTGGGCTCGGCACGAAATGGCTGACCATCGCGGCTGACCTGCCGGAACGCCTCACGCACGATACCTACCGAGCAGGGTAGTTCGCCGGCATAACCGGTGCGTACCAACGGGGCCAGGCGCCCGGTACCCGCACCGTCCTGCCACCAGACCTGAATTCCGGCAGCCGCCAGATCGCCCAGCCACTTTCCATTGACCGACGGCGCGAGTTTGCCGGCACTGAATGCGCTGATGTGCAGGGGAGCATCCAGTTTGCCCGCCAGATCCGTCAGTTGGCGTTGCAACGTCGCCCGGCGTTCTGCGGCGAGAAAATGCAAGTCGTCGAGCTCCAGTGGCAGGTACCAACCCGTTACCGGCAACTTCCAGTCCTTGCGCAGCTTTTGCTGCTGCGCCAATGTCTGGCCCAATTGCGCCTGCCAATAAGTGGCGAGGCCGGCGCTGTCGAGCTCATCGATGCGCTGGTAGTAGGCCGGATCCATTTTCAATCCGAGTACCAGCTGCAAGCCTTGCCGCTGCGCCAGTTTCAAACTGTTGGCGAGCCAGCCATTGGCACCACCGAAGTCCGAGTCACCATACGCAGTCCATTGCACGATCAGCGTCCGCGTGCCTTGCTTTGCGCTGTCTTGCCAGATTTTTTGCCATTGCGTCTGGCTGAGACTGGCATCGACATTAAGCGGTTGATAGAACACACGCTCATCAGCACGCACAGCGACGGCGCTAAGCAACAAGCAGAAAAACATTATCCAGCGAGCCATCAGAAATTCCACTCCACGCCCAGCAGCACACCGTTGCCGCCTTCATACAAATTGCCGCCCAGCGACTGTTGATATTCGGTACGCACCGTCAGTTTCGAGCGATAGGCGTTGTAGCGGTCATCGTCGTACCACCATTGCCAGCGCAAACCGACGCCGGTGCGCAAATCCTGGCGCCAGTCGTTGCTCGGATCCTGGCTGGCGAATTCAAGAAATCCGTACGGCATGATCGTTTGTGCGCCACTGAACGGCAGTTTCCACGTATGACCTTGCTGGAAACGCGATAACCATTGGTGATCGCCGGCCTTGGCTCACGAAGCGGCGTCGAGGTAGAGGAAGCGTTCATCCCATGCACTTTCGTCGACGCGCCAATCGTTGCGGTACTTGCCCTGATCAAGGAACGAGGCGGTGGCGCGTAGCAGGTAGTCGGTGCTGGTGTGGCCATCTTTGCGATGGTCGTCGAGCTGATCCGAGAGCTTGTCTGGATTGATCAACTGGCCGAGGCTCAGGCCGTGGTTATCCTTGTCGTCGAACTGGCTCTGTTTATAGATTTCGCCGTAGAAGTTGATGTTCTGCGTGCCCCACGGTTTGTAGCGCAAGCCAACACCGGCGGCGACGGACTCAGCGTAGCTGGAGCGACTTTGTCCGCCCATCAGCACGCGGCCATAGACGGACAGCGAACTGCCGGCTCGGCTCGGTTCTTCACCGAGGGCGTGATCCCACATGGCCACTTGTACGTTCTGCGAGTTGGGGCTGCGGCGTGAGCCTTTGCTGTCGTCGTCACGCAGAAAGTCGTTGGTCGATACCCCGGCCGGCGACCAGGTACTGGCAATCGTGAAGTTATCCCGCCGGGACAAGGCTTCATGAGCGCGGCGTTGACGATAGCGACGAGCCTCCATGCTGCCGTCTTCGTCGTCCGCCGCAACCGGGTTCTGTTCGAGGTCGATCACGCGGCGCAGTTCTTTACGCGCGGAGGCGCTGTCCTCGACTTCGTCGTAGCGCCAGGCCAGGGTTTCGCCCAGACGATAATCCTCTGGGAAGTCGCGGGTCGCCTGTTGCAGATAGGGGATTGCCCTGGCGCGCTCTTCGCGGGTTTGTGCGCCCGACAAACGCATGCCGTAATCGGCGCGGTAGCGTGGGTTTTTCGGATCGCGGCGCACGGCTTCGGCCAGCCATGCGGTGCTTTGTGACAAATCACCAGCCTTTTGTGCGGTGACCGAGGCGGCATAAAAGTGCCCGGCATCCGGTGCTTTCAATAGGGCCTGGCGTTGGCGTTCCAGCGCCTGTACATGCGCGCCGCGAGCATCGGCAGTCGCCGCGCCCAGCGCCCATTCGTTAGCCCCGCGAGTGTTGCTCTGTTGCCAGAAACGCTCGGCGGTTTGGGCGTCGCCGGCATTCAGCGCACTGCGGCTGGCGGTCAGACGTGCGTTGTCTGTGAGCTCCGCAGCGGGGATGCTGCGCCATATCGCCAAGGCACCGGCGGAATCGCCTGCAGCTTCGAGCGCATAGGCCAAAGGCAAACGACTGCTGCGGTCTCCAAGTTTCTCGGCTTGCTGGTAATAAACGACGGCTTCGCCGGGTCGATCGGGCATCGCACAACGGCCGAGTGCGCGGAAGTCGCCAATTGCTTGGGGGTGACTGCCAATGGCCTGCTGCACGACATCGCACTGACCTTTTTCTGCCAGTTGTGCGAGCAATTGCCCGCGAGTGGCGCCGTCGACACGACCGATCAAAGACGCCATGCGTTGCTGCTGGGCCGGCGTGATCTCTGTCAAAGAGGCGTAGATCCCGGCGAGACGCTGCAGCGCGGTGGCTGGTCCGCCATGACGGTCGTAAGCGTTTTCCAGCAATTGCTGTGCGTGCGCGCGATCGCCGCTATTGAACGCGAGAAAACTGGCCTGATTCAGTGAGGCCAGATCGCCGGTCTGGCGGTAATGGTATTCCCACAAGGTCTGTTCTTCAGTACGGCGCCCCATGCGCTGCGCCAGCTCCGCGCGGCGTTTGACCACCGCAGGGGTTTGCGTCTGACCGGCGAGCCAGACCATGACCTTGCTGCTCTCACCCTGTTCCTGCCAGACATAGAGCAGTTGCGCTTGCCGCTGGCTGTCCCAGGGCTGCGGCAGTTGTGTATTTTGCAACAGGTCGGTGGCTTGCAGACGTTGCGCCAGAACCAGCCAGGCCTGGGGATCATCTGTTGGCTGACAACCACGCAGTTGCACCCGTGCAGCTTCCGGATCGTGCCGCGACAGCCAGTCGACGGTTTCCAGGCAAGGGCGCTGCAAGTCGTTGCTGAGACGCTGGACAGTCGGCACATCATCAGTCTGCCGCGCCAGCTCCCATAGCCGCTGACGTTGTAACGGATCGGCCAGATCCGACGCCGGCAATGATTGCAGCCAGCGCTGAGCCTGCTGATCGTGGCCCATGGCGATGGCGCGATCGACCATCGCCAGTCGAACTTTGCGCGCCGCTTCAGGGCTTGGCGCCTGTTGCAGCAGTTGTTGCAGCGGTTGCTCATCAAGGCGTTGCACGTAGGCATTGGCCAGCCGTTGCCAGCCTTCGGTATCGAGTTGTTGACGCGCCGCCAGCGGCGCGAGTTCTTCGATGGTGCCGCTCCAGTCACGCAATTGCTCGGACCAGTTCGAGCGCGCCAGACGCAGAATATTGTCGTCACCCTTGGGCGCCAAGTGTGCCAGCCAGTCGTGGGCTTTGGCGGCACCGCCGAATTTGGCCAGACTCAAGCTGTAGGCCTGCCACAACCGCACACGGTCGTTGAGGCTGCTGGTGGCCATCCATTGTTCGACTTGAGTGCTGGTCGGTGGATCCTGTTCGATCCAGGTCAGGCGCAAATCGAGAACTGCCTCGCTGTTATCGTTCGGCAACGCTTGAACGGCGTCCTGATAGCGCCGCTGTTTGGCCAGCGACTCAACCAGCATGGCACGCGCCTCATCGTTTTTCGGCACCTTTTCCAGCAGGTGTCGCATCAGCCGTTCGACTTCTTTCCAGTTACCTTTTTTCGCCTCGCGGTAACTGCGATCCATATAGGGATAGCTGCGGAACTGTTCGAACTCGCTCAATGGTGCGGCTTGCAGTGGGTACGCGGTACTCAAACCAAGCAACAGGCTCCCCATCATCAGGGAATGACGGTAAACAGGCTTCATGCGACCTCCCGGACAATGCGGTAAGCCGCTTGCTGTTCACTCGTCTGATCCGCCAGCGCCTGTTCGAGTACTTCGCGGGTGATCATGCCGCGGTCGATCAGGTGCTCGCCGAGCGACATGTTTTCCGCATCGAAATCAATCAGCGCTTGATTGAACAGAGTGGGCGGCACCATGCCGCGAACCTGCAACAGGTTGCCCAGCAACACCTGATGGCGGCTGACGCGTTCCAGCAAGGCTTCATCGTCCTGATGACGTTCAAGCACTTGGAGCATATGACGCACTTCCTCATTCTGACGGGGGCTGGCGTACCAGTAACGAATCCCCAGAGTCACACGGCCTTGCGGTGCCAGACGGCTACGCACCGGACGCTTTAATTGTCGGCTGATGGCGCCGAGGGAAACCTGACTGACCGGGCCTTCGGAGGCGAGCACCAGTGTTTCGCCTTCCTCGGCCACGGGCAGCACGCCGTAGTGCGAGGCGATGCGGCGCGGCAAGGCATCAATCAGGCGCTTATCGAGTTTGAACGGGTTGAGTGGCGCCCATTCCAGATCAAGCTGCTCGGCCACTGCCTGCACCAGTTGCGTGCTGTCGATGTACCCACGCAGTAACAATTCTCGACCGAGTCGGCGACGAACTGGACTGGTGATGGCGGCTTCCAGTTGCTCTTCGGTAATCAAACCTTTCTCGACCAGACGATGCCCCAACGGTACGCGTTGTGCCTTGGTCAGCGCAGGGAATTCGTGGGTGGTCTTGTCCCAGGCCACGCGCCGCGAATCGCCCATTTCCATGACCTGGCGCAGTGCGCGCAGGTTGGCGAAGAAATTGACGAAGTTGCTCCACATCATCCGTGGCGCCGACAGCAGGCCTTCAACCAGACCGTAATAGCGGGTCACGAACCAGCCGCGCTGGAACAGACGATTGAGCAGCATGAAACCGTTAAGCCAGAGCAGCACCGGCAGTAATGAACTGTCGGAAAGAATCGACGGGTAGCGCCAGGAGTCCGGAGAAATCACCGTGACCAACCACATGACCAGCAGCACTGCGAACAACAGATTGACCAGAAAGCTCAGCATGTAGGCGATCAGGCCGCGGCGATCGCGCCACAGGAAATAGTTGAGCAGGCCGGTGCTCCAGCCGAGGTTTTTGGTGCCTTGAAACACGATGCCGACAATCCAGCGCGATTTCTGCCGGATCGAGTGCTGCAAGTCGCGCGGGAAATGCTCGCGGACGCAGATCACTTGGGAAAATTCGCGGTTCATGCCGAACGCCCACGGCTGCTCCAGCGCCAGTTTCGGATCACTCACCGAGTAACGGGCGAAAATGCACTTCATGCCTTTTTGTTTGAGGCGGAAGCCGATGTCATAGTCCTCGGTGAGACTCTGAACATCGAAGGCAATGCCGTCGCCGTCTTCGAGCAGGGCGCTGATCGCTTTGCGGCTGAAGCACGTACCGACACCCGCACTCGGCACCTGACCGGTCAGGGCTTCGCGAACGATAACGTCCTTGCCGTGGTTTTCGGCGAACTCGTCGACATAGTGGCCGGCGGTGAAGCCTTTCCATTCCGGCGCGTACGGATAAACCGGGATCTGGATCAGATCCTTGTTGGGCAGCAGATAGTTGTAGAGACGCAACTCCATCGGTGAAATCACGTCTTCGGCGTCATGCAGGATGAACCCGGCGAACTGGATTTTCGCCTCGCTCTCGAAACGTAGAATGGCGTCGATGATGTTGTTCAGACAGTCGGCCTTGCTGGTCGGTCCGGGGCGGGCGCAAACCACTTTGTGCACGTTGGGATAGTGCTGGCAGACCGCATCGACATCCGCTTGGGTCTCGGCGTCGTTGGGATAGGTGCCAACGAAAATCTGGTAGTTCTCGTAATCGATGGTCGAGGCCGCCAGGCGGGCCATTTCGCCGACCACACCGACTTCATTCCACGCCGGCACCATGATCGCCAGCGGTTTTTCGGCAATCGCGTACAGCCGCTGCTCGTCGGCGCGCTCGAATTTATCGTAGATCCGCCAGCGCCGGATCAGCTTGCGACTCCAGTACACAAGGTCGATGAACAGGTCATCGAGACCGAGGAAGAACATCAGCAGGGCGAGGGCAATCGCCACATATTTGAGACCAAACAGCACATACGCAAAAAAATCGACCCAACCCAGACTCATACCCCGTCACCCGCCGTCGAGCGAGCGCTCAACCAGGCGTGGAGGCGGGTGGCGATCAATTCGCTGGCGTGACCATCGCCGTAAGGAAAGTGCACCCGGCTCATGCGGGTGTAGGTCTCTTCGTCATCAAGCAACCGCGAAGCTTCGTTGATGATGCGTGCCTTGTCGGTGCCGACCAACAGCATCGTGCCGCTTTCCAGTACGGAAGGGCGCTCAGTGACATCGCGCAGTACCAGCAATGGCTTGCCAATCGCCGGCGCTTCTTCCTGTACGCCGCCGGAATCCGTGAGGATGAAATGTGCGTGGCCCATCATCCAGACGAAGTTCGGGTAGTTCTGTGGTGGAACCAGATAGATGTTGGGTTTGTTGGCGAGCATGCCGTACACCACTTCTTGTACGAGCGGGTTGAGGTGTACTGGGTAGACAAATTGCACGTCCGGGTAGCGCTCGGCCAACTCAGCCAAGGCCAGACAGATGTTGTTGAAACCACCGCCGAGATTTTCCCGACGGTGGCTGGTGACCAGGATCATCCGGCGCTGATCATCGAGTACGGCCAGCGGCGAATCGGCGGCGGGATGCCACTGCGTTTGCTCTTGGTGTTTGCGCATCCACAGCAAGGCATCGATGACGGTGTTGCCGGTGATTTCGATGTTTTCCTCAGGCACGCCTTCGCGCAGCAGATTGGCCGCAGATTTGGACGTTGGCGGAAAATGCAGATCGGCAATGACGCCGGTCAAGCGGCGGTTGGCCTCTTCCGGCCACGGCGCGCGCAGATTGCCGGTACGCAGGCCCGCTTCGACGTGGCCGATCGGCAGTTGACGATTGAACGCGGCGAGGGCGGCGATGAAGCTCGTGGTGGTGTCGCCGTGTACCAATACGATGTCAGGTTTGACCCGCTCGTAAGCTTGATCGAGCTGAGCTAATAGATGTTGGGACAAGCCGTTGAGGGTTTGGCCTTGCGTCATCACTTGCAGGTCTTCATCGACCGTCAGCTCAAAGGCGTCCAGCACCTGCGTGAGCATCTCGCGATGCTGGCCGGTGGAGCAGATGTTCAGTTGGATGTCTGGCCACCGGCGCAAAACCCGAGCAAGCGGGGCCATTTTTATGGCCTCCGGGCGCGTACCGAAAACCATCATGACTTTAAAAGACATTGACCCCTCCTGGGACATGGCAACGCTGTGACCAGATGGCCTGCAGCGTGTGTTCTCTTACTGAGAAATAAAGGAAAGCAGCCGGATGGGAGCTTGTCCAATCCGGTTCGACGCTTGATTGATACCGATCATGTAGAACGAAAGTGCCATCGGTTGATGGCTCTTAGGTGGCACTTTCGGGAAACGTTCCCGGGGTGTGCACAGAATTGGTGCGTCGAATGACTGCGGATCGCGTAAGAGGTGAAGCCATGAGGCGCAATCGATATTTCAAAGGTTTGAATATGCCTCATGTGAGAAACGCCGGCGGAGATCACCACATTGTGGTTTTGTCTTACTAATACGGTAGAGCGTCCTTACAAAGCACTCAGAAACGTCCGAGTAATCCGCGTGGTACCTTCAAATAGGTGGGAGTCATGAACTCTTGGGAGTGCTATTTTTAGTACCAATCAAAGCACTCCAAGGAGCACCCTCATGGCACATATCGTTCTTTCTAACGTGGTAGCGAGCATCTCTGAATTGAAAAAAAATCCGATGGGTACCGTGGCTGCTGGGGGAGGGCAGTCTGTAGCAATTCTCAACCGAAACGAGCCGGCGTTTTATTGCGTGCCGGCAAAAGAGTACGAGGCAATGATGACGCGTCTGGAAGATCTGGAACTGATTGCGCTCTGCAAGGAAAGGGAAAACGACCCCACCATCAAGGTTTCAATTGATGACCTATGAGCTGGAATTTTCCATACAGGCTTTGAAGGAATGGAATCGGCTGGATGCTAGCCTTAGGGAGCAGTTTAAAAAAAAGCTCACGGAACGGCTCCGCCACCCCCATGTTTCAGCTGATCGACTCAAGGGTCTAGGCAATGCTTATAAAATCAAGCTTCGCAGCGCGGGTTATCGATTGGTCTACCGCGTAAGAGACGAAGTGTTAATCGTGACAGTGATAGCGGTCGGGAAAAGAGCACGTGGCGAGGTTTACGATAACGCGGCAAAGCGTTGAATCAACTTTGAAGCGGATTTTTCGCTGCACTGAATCAGCGCATTCTTATCTGAGTTGGGAACCTGCTACCCGCGCCTCGTAGCCAACGGTAGCGCCGACAATCAAATCGCTTTGATAACTTCACTCCCCACACTTCACCCATCCCTTTGATTCAAAAAACATTTCAATCCATTGCAGATTCCTTGTGATTCCTGTGGCACACTTTCTGCTGTCTATTCCGTAGTAACAAACCGTGTTCCGGTATAGCGGAATAAACACAAATCTGGAGTGCTTGCCATGCATCGCCGTCCTTCCTTGTTTAAAGCGTGTGTTTTTGTTCTCGCAGCTTCATCCACCGTCATGGGGCTGGCCCAGGCGGCCGACAGCAAGCTCGACAGTGTTCTCGCCCGGGGCAAGTTGATCGTGGGCACCGGCAGCACCAATGCGCCGTGGCACTTTCAGGGTGCGGACGGCAAGTTGCAGGGATTTGATATCGACATCGCCAGGATGGTGGCCAAAGGTTTGTTCAACGACCCGAGCAAAGTCGAGTTCGTGGTGCAGTCGTCCGATGCGCGGATTCCCAATCTGCTCACCGACAAAGTCGACATGAGCTGCCAGTTCATCACCGTGACTGCCAGCCGCGCGCAGCAAGTGGCGTTCACGCTGCCGTACTACCGCGAAGGCGTCGGCCTGTTGTTGCCGAACAACAGCAAGTACAAGGAAATTGAAGACCTGCAAGGCGCTGGCGACAGCGTGACCGTGGCCGTGCTGCAAAACGTCTACGCCGAAGAATTGGTGCACCAGGCACTACCCAAAGCCAAGGTCGATCAGTACGACAGCGTCGATCTGATGTATCAGGCGGTGAACTCCGGCCGCGCCGATGCCGCCGCCACCGACCAGTCTTCGGTCAAATACCTGATGGTGCAGAACCCTGGCCGCTACCGCAGCCCGACCTACGCGTGGAGCCCGCAAACCTACGCCTGCGCCGTCAAACGTGGCGATCAGGACTGGCTGAACTTCGTCAACACCACGCTGCATGAAGCCATGACCGGCGTTGAATTCCCGACTTACGCCGCGTCGTTCAAGCAGTGGTTCGGTGTCGATCTGCCGTCCCCAGCGATCGGTTTCCCTGTCGAATTCAAATGAAAACTGCTGCGCTCGAAAATACTGCGTTGAAAACAGCCTCAAAATGCTCATTGACTGACGTCAACTCCGCTTTTTCGCCTGTTTTCGCCTTGTCTTTTCTTCGCTCGCGACGTTTCCAAATTGCTGAAGGAAGAGTGGGGCGATGCACGTCGCCCCGCTCAAGGTACTGCTGACCATGAACTATCAGTTGAACTTTGCCGCCGTGTGGCGCGATTTCGACACCTTGCTCGCGGGGCTCGGTCTGGGCCTCGAACTGGCGCTGGTGTCGATCGCCATCGGCTGCGTGATCGGCCTGCTGATGGCGTTTGCGTTGCTGTCAAAGCATCGCGCCTTGCGGGTGCTGGCTTCGGTGTACGTCACAGTGGTGCGCAACACGCCGATTCTGGTGTTGATTCTGTTGATCTACTTCGCACTGCCGAGCCTCGGGATCCGTCTGGACAAGATCCCGTCGTTCATCATCACTCTGTCGCTGTACGCCGGGGCCTATCTGACCGAAGTGTTCCGCGGTGGTTTGCTGAGCATTCCCAAAGGCCAGCGCGAAGCCGGGCTGGCGATTGGTCTCGGTGAGTGGCAGGTCAAGGCTTACGTCACCGTGCCGGTCATGCTGCGCAATGTATTGCCGGCGCTGTCGAACAACTTCATTTCACTGTTCAAGGACACTTCGCTGGCCGCTGCGATTGCGGTGCCGGAGCTGACCTATTACGCGCGCAAGATCAACGTCGAAAGCTACCGGGTGATCGAAACCTGGCTGGTGACGACGGCGTTGTATGTCGCGGCCTGTTACCTCATTGCCATGCTGCTGCGTTACCTCGAGCAGCGTCTGGCGATCCGCCGATAGGAGGCTGCGATGTACGAATCTCCCACTTGGTTACACGAGTTGTGGATTGCCCGCGAGACGTTGCTGCAGGGCTTTCTGACTAGCGTGCAGGTGTCGGCGCTGGCGATTTTGTTCGGCACGATGCTCGGCGTTGTCACCGGTCTGGTGCTGACGTACGGCAAGTTCTGGATGCGCGCACCGTTCCGTTTCTATGTCGATCTGATTCGCGGCACGCCGGTGTTTGTGCTGGTGCTGGCCTGCTTCTATATGGCGCCGGCGCTGGGTTGGCAGATCAGTGCATTTCAGGCTGGTGCGTTGGGCCTGACGCTGTTTTGCGGCTCGCACGTTGCCGAAATCGTTCGCGGTGCGCTGCAAGCGTTGCCCCGTGGGCAGATGGAAGCGAGTCAGGCGATTGGTCTGACGTTTTATCAGTCCCTTGCCTACGTATTGTTGCCTCAGGCATTGCGGCAGATCCTGCCGACCTGGGTCAACTCGTCCACGGAAATCGTCAAGGCCTCGACCTTGCTCTCGGTGATCGGCGTCGCTGAGTTGCTGCTTAGCACGCAACAGGTCATCGCCCGGACATTCATGACCCTGGAGTTTTACCTGTTCGCCGGTTTTCTGTTCTTCGTCATCAACTACGGCATCGAGTTACTCGGCCGGCACATTGAAAAGCGGGTGGCCTTGCCATGATTGAAGCTCCAGTTTCCAACCTTCAGAACGGCCAGCCGCTGCTGGATATTCGTGGCCTGCACAAACAATACGGCGCGGTCGAAGTGCTCAAGGGGGTCGACTTGAGCATGCAGCGCGGCAACGTGGTCACGTTGATCGGCTCCAGCGGTTCGGGCAAGACCACGCTGCTGCGTTGCGTGAACATGCTCGAAGAGTTTCAGGGCGGGCAGATCCTGCTCGACGGCGAATCGATCGGCTATGACGAAAGCAACGGCAAACGCGTGCGTCATGCGGAAAAAGTCATCGCTCGTCATCGTGCGATGACCGGCATGGCGTTCCAGCAATTCAACTTGTTTCCGCATTTGACTGCACTGCAGAACGTCACCCTTGGCCTGCTCAAGGTCAAGAAGATGCACAAGGACGAAGCCGTCGTACTCGCCGAGAAATGGCTTGAGCGCGTTGGCTTGCTGGAGCGGCGCAATCACTTTCCCGGCCAGTTGTCCGGCGGTCAGCAACAGCGTGTGGCGATTGCCCGCGCGATTGCGATGAACCCGAGCCTGATGCTGTTCGACGAAGTCACCTCAGCCCTCGACCCGGAACTGGTCGGCGAAGTGCTCAACGTGATCAAGGGCCTGGCTGAGGACGGCATGACCATGTTGTTGGTGACCCACGAAATGCGTTTTGCCTTCGAGGTTTCGGACAAAATCGTATTCATGAATCAGGGGCGAATCGAAGAGCAGGGGCCTCCCAAGGAGCTGTTCGAACGCCCGCAATCGCCGCGTCTGGCTGAGTTCCTCAAAAGCACGCGGTTTTAAATCTTCACTTTTGTAACCAGGAGAAACACCCATGAGCATTACTCGATACGGCACCGGCAGCACCGCCGCTGGTGGCCAGCCACGCCCATTCGCCCGCGCCGTTGAAGCCGATGGCTGGCTGCACGTGTCCGGCCAGGTGCCGGCGGTGGATGGCGAGATTATTGTTGGCGGCATCGTCGAGCAGACGCACCAGACCATGAAGAACCTGATCGCGATTCTCGAAGAGGCCGGTTATGGCCTGGAGGACGTGGTGCGTGCCGGCGTGTGGCTGGACGATCCACGGGATTTCAGCAGTTTCAATAAGGTCTTTGGTGAGTACTTCAAGCCTGAGCACGCACCGGCGCGGGCCTGTGTGCAGGCGAGCATGATGGTTGATTGCAAGGTCGAGATCGACTGCATCGCGTACAAGAAAAAGGCCTGATCATTAGCGCATTCTGTGCGTAAACGCTTACCGGACTGACGATGACCCTTGTAGGAGCTGCCGAAGGCTGCGATCTTTTGGCATTTTTTGGCGGTGCCAAAAGGCAAGATCAACAGATCGCAGCCTGCGGCAGCTCCTACGGGGAATATTGAGTGAGTATTGAAATGACCGAAGACACCATCAAACGCCGGGCCCGCGGTCTGGATCGGGCGTTCGATATCCTCGATTTCCTCAAGGAAATCGGCCAGCCGCTGCGCCCGAATGACATCGCCAACGGCATCGGCAGCCCGAAATCCACGGTCTACGAACTGGTTGCCTCGTTACTCGAGCGGCGGATTCTGGAACCGGTGGGCAAGGACGGTCACGTTTATCTCGGCCGGCAGCTGTACTTCCTCGGCCAAGCACATTTACGTCATTTCGACCTCAGTCGCGAGGCCGATCACGCCTTGCAGGAGATCGTCAGCCAGACCCATGAAACCGCGCAGATGTGCCTGCTCAACGGGCGCAAATACACCGTGGCATTGATGAAGGAGGGCGAGCGACATTTCCGCATTTCTTCCGACATCGGCGAAAACGCACCCATCCCGTGGACGGCTTCGGGGCGTCTGCTGCTCGCGCATTTAAGCGATCAGCAAATTCGCGACCTGATCGACGAAGACGATTACATCCTGCCCGACGGCGAGCGTTTGCCGATCGAGCTGTTTCTGGCGCAGATCCGTCAGGCCGGCATCGACGGATTCTTTTCGTTCGACAGCGTTGCCGACACCTTCACCCATTGCTTCGCCGCGCCCGTTAAAGACCCGCAAGGCGTGGCGATTTGTACGCTGTGCATCGTCGCCCCTCGGGCCGATGCGAAAAACAATTACAACGACTATCGCCGGGTCCTGATCGAGAGTGCTAACAGCCTCGCCCGACGAATCAACGAATAAACGCGGCTGCCTGCGGCCGCGAATGTGAGGAGTTCGACCATGACGACTGTCATCAATTCTGCTGTAGATAAAGGTGATGCGGCCATCGGTGCCCATCTGGCGCGTGACGTCAGCCTGCCCGCGCTGGTGCTGCACCGCGAAGCGCTGGAACACAACATTCGCTGGATGCAGAAATTCGTCAGCGACAGCGGCGCCGAACTCGCGCCCCACGGCAAAACCAGCATGACCCCGGCGCTGTTCAAGCGTCAGCTCGACGCCGGCGCATGGGGCATCACCCTCGCCAGCGCGACCCAGACCCGTGCCGCTTACACCCACGGCGTGCGCCGGGTGCTGATGGCCAACCAGTTGGTCGGCACACCGAACATGGCGCTGATTGCTGATCTGCTGGCCGATCCGTCGTTCGATTTCTACTGCATGGTCGATCATCCGGACAACGTAGCCGATCTCGGCGCTTACTTCGCCTCGCGCGGGGTGAAGTTGAACGTGATGATCGAGTACGGCGTGGTCGGTGGCCGTTGCGGTTGCCGCAGCGAGCAGGAAGTGATCGAGCTGGCCAAGGCGATCAATGCACAACCGGCACTGGCCCTGACCGGCATTGAAGGTTACGAAGGGGTGATTCACGGTGATCACGCGGTCAGCGGCATTCGTGAGTTTGCCGCGTCGCTGGTGCGTTTGGCGGTGCAGTTACAGGACAGCGGCGCGTTCGCGATTCCGCAGCCGATCATCACTGCCTCGGGTTCGGCGTGGTACGACTTGATCGCTGAGTCGTTCGAAGCGCAGAACGCTGCCGGACGTTTCCTCAGCGTGTTGCGCCCGGGCAGTTACGTCGCGCATGACCACGGCATCTATAAAGAAGCGCAGTGCTGCGTGCTGGATCGTCGCAGTGATCTGCACGAAGGTTTGCGTCCCGCGCTGGAAGTCTGGGCGCATGTGCAATCGCTGCCGGAGCCGGGTTTTGCGGTGATCGCGCTGGGCAAGCGTGATGTGGCTTATGACGCCGGTTTGCCGGTGCCGTTGTTGCGTTACAAGGCTGGAGTTGTACCAGCGGTGGGGGACGATGTCGGTGCATGCAAGGTGACGGCGGTGATGGATCAGCACGCCTTCATGACCGTAGCGTCGGGCGTTGAACTGCGCGTTGGCGACATCATTTCTTTCGGCACCTCGCACCCGTGCCTGACGTTCGACAAGTGGCGCACGGGTTTGCTGGTGGATGAGCAGTTGACGGTGGTCGAGAGCATGGAGACCTGTTTCTAAGGCTCAAGACCGCGTCGCGGCCATTCGCGAGCAGGCTCGCTCCCACTTTTTGGAATGCATTCTAACTGTGGGAGCGAGCCTGCTCGCGAAGAGGCCCGCCCAAACACCATCGAACGACCAGAGACACCGCCAACATGAACACCCTAAGCCCCCTGGGCCCCAACACCCCACGCATCGCCCTGATCGGCGAATGCATGATCGAGCTCCAGCAGCGCGCCGACGGCAGCCTCCAGCAAAGTTTCGGCGGCGACACCTTGAACACCGCTGTCTACCTGTCCCGAGCCCTGGGCGACAAGGCGCAAGTCGACTACGTCACCGCGCTCGGCGATGACAGCTTCAGCGACGCCATGTGCCAGATCTGGAAAGAAGAAGGCATTGGCCTGGCCATGGTGCAACGTCTGCCCGGTCGTTTGCCGGGCCTGTATTGCATCCAGACCGACGCCAATGGCGAACGTCGTTTCCTCTACTGGCGCAACGAAGCGGCCGTCCGCGATTGCTTCACCACGCCGGCCGCCGAGCCGATTCTGGCCGCGCTGCCGGATTACGACGTGTTGTATTTCAGCGGCATCACCCTGGCCGTGCTCGGTGCGCAAGGGCGCGAGAAACTCATCCAGACCCTGATCGAAGCCCGCCAACGTGATGCGCGGATCGTTTTCGACAACAACTACCGTCCACGTTTGTGGGCGTCGGTGGACGATGCGCGGGCGGCGTATCGCAGTGTCCTGCCGTATGTTGACCTGGCCTTGCTGACGGTGGATGACGAACAGGCACTGTTTGGTTTCGCTGATTGCGATGAGGTGTTCGCCACGTACGCGCAAATCGGTACGCCGGAAGTGGTGCTCAAGCGAGGTGCCGAGGCATGCCTGATTGGCTGTGAAGGCGAAGCGTTTGAAGTGCCGGCGCAGAAAGTCGAGAAAGTCGTGGATACGACGGCGGCGGGGGATTCGTTCAGTGCGGCGTATCTCGCGGCGCGATTGATGGGCGACAGTCCTGAAGAGGCCGCGCGGGCCGGGCATCAATTAGCAAGCCGAGTCATTCAAGTTCCTGGTGCACTGATCCCCAGATAGATTCTGAATGGCCGCTTGCTGCGCAATCGGTTCGCGAGCAAGCCCGCTCCCACAGGAGAATGCGTTCCAAATGTGGGAGCGGGCTTGCTCGCGAATAGGCCCTTAAGCCAACACGTCAATCGCGGTAAAAAACCTGCACCAGGTGATACCCGAACTTGCTCTTGATCGGCCCATGCACCGTGCGCAGCGGCTTCTTGAAGATCACCGCATCAATCGCGCCGACCATCTGCCCCGGCCGCACCTCCCCCAGATCACCGCCGCGCTTGCCGGACGGGCAGGTCGAGAATTTTTTCGCCAGCACATCAAACGCTTCACCCTTGGCGATGCGTTGTTTGAGCTGTTCGGCCTCGTCGGCAGTTTTCACCAGAATGTGGCGGGCTTGGGCTTTCATCGTGCGGTACCTGATAACGGGGTGACGGCGGGGCGCGGATTATGCCTCAAGTCACGGAGTTTGGCTGAGCATCGTGCGGATCTTGCTGGCCAGCAGTTCCAACGCAAACGGTTTGGCGACCATGTCCATACCGCCCTCAAGAAAGCCCTGACGCTCGGCGGCTTTTTGCGCGTAGCCGGTCATGAACAACACCTTCAGCCCTGGGCGATGCTGACGGGCAATCTCCGCCAGTTGTCGACCGTTCATGCCCGGCAGGCCGACATCGGTCACCAGCAAATCAATACGCGAGTCGGATTCCAGCAAGGGCAGGGCGGACGTCGCGTCTTGCGCTTCATACCCGCGATAACCCAACTCTTTCAACAGATCGAGCACCAGCATGCGCACCGCCGGGTCATCCTCGACCACCATCACGGTCTCGCCACTGGCTGTGGGAGGCGTAACGCTCACCGGTTCAACCTCGGCGGCTTGCAGTTCAGGCGTTTTCAGTCGCGGCAGATACAAACGCACACACGTGCCTTGACCGGGCACGCTGTCGAGGCTGACATGGCCGCCCGATTGCTGGGCAAACCCGTAAATCATCGACAGCCCCAACCCCGTGCCCTGACCAATCGGTTTGGTGGTGAAAAACGGATCGAACGCTTTCGAGCGCACAGATGGCGTCATGCCGGTGCCGTTGTCGCTGACCGCGAGCATCAAATAATCGCCAGCCTTGACCGGTTCCAGCGTGGTGATGTCACTGCCATCGAGGTAAACGTTGGCCGTCTCGATCAGCAGTTTGCCGCCGTCGGGCATCGCATCGCGAGCATTGATCACCAGATTGAGCAGGGCGTTTTCCAATTGGCTGACATCGGTGCTGACCGGCCAGGCATTGTCGGTCAGACGCAGTTCGAGCTTGATCGGATCGCCTTTGGTGCGGCGAATCAGGTCTTCAAGCGAATGCACCAGTTCGTTGACATCCAGTTTCTTGCGATCCAGCGACTGACGCCGGGAGAACGCCAGCAACCGATGAGTCAGCGCTGCCGCTCGATTCGCCGAGGACACGGCCGCTTCGGTAAAACGACCGATCTCGTCGGCACGACCGTTGGCGATGTAGCGCTGCATCAGGTCGAGACTGCCGATGATCCCGGTCAACATGTTGTTGAAGTCGTGGGCGATACCGCCGGTGAGCTGGCCGACCGCTTCCATTTTCTGCGCGTGACGCAATGCATCTTCGGCACGCTCACGCTCGAACATCTCGTTTTGCAAACGCTGGTTGGCCTGCGCCAATTGCTCGGTGCGGGCGCTGACCCGTTCCTCGAGTGTCTCGTTGAGATTGCGCAGCGCTTCTTCGGTCTTTTTCCGCTCGGTTTCATCAATCACAAAAATATAGAAACCGTTGACCGCGCCATCCGGCCCGTGGCGCGGCACGTAATTCATCAGCGCGTGGCGCGTGCTGCCGTCGCGATGGGAGGTGTACAGGCTGAACGAGCACGACCGGCCCGCGAGTGCTTCAGCAATGTACGGCGCCCGCAGGAAATACGCTTCTTCACCGATAACATCACGAATGGTGCGCCCGAACAGCTCCTGCGGGGTTAAGCCGTACCAGTCCAGATAAGCGGCGTTGTTCAGGCGAAAACGTTCTTCCTGATCGACATAGCTGATCAGGATCGGCATCGCGTTCATGATCAGTTGCAGTTCGGTCTGGCTCTGACGCAGCGCCTGTTCGGTGTGTTTGCGTTCGGTCAGATCCAGCGCGGCCCCGAGAAAACGCATGGGCCGGCCATGGTGATCCTTGTAGCAACGGCCTCGGGCAAACACCCAGCGCAACTCACCGTTGGGTTGCAACAGGCGGTATTCCTCGGCGTATTCGGTGCCGTGGGTGATGCAATGTTTGATGCTGCGGGCAACCATCGCGCGGTCTTCGGGGTGCACGCCTTGCAGGTATTCGCTGATCGGCAACTGACTGGCACGTACCGGGTCGACGCCATGCAACTGCGCGAAATGCGCGTCGGCAATAAAGCGGTCCTCGCCAATGTCCCAATCCCAAGTGCCAACCGCATCGGTTGCAGCGAGGGCCAATTGCAGACGTTCTTCGGTTTCCTGCTGGGCCTTCAAACTTTGTTCGGAGCGTTGCTGCAGTTCCAGGGCAATGCGTCGACGTTCATTGGTTTCGATGGCCGTGACCAGAATCCCGGCGACCTGCGCATTTTCATCGCGGATAGGGCTGTACGTCAGATCAAGCCAGAAGTCGGATTCCTGCCCGTCGCGTTGCAAGGTGAAACGCCTTTCACTGTAGGTGCGCACCTGGCCTTGTAGGACGGCGCTGTAAATCGGGTCAGTGAATTCTCTAAGTTCCGGCCATATCTGGTGTGCAGGCTGTCCGAAAGCGTGCGGATGCTTGTGGCCGGCGAGCAACGCGAAGCCGTTGTTGTAGATCTGCGTCAGTTGCGAGCCCCACAGCAGCAACATCGGCATGGGCGAGTGAATCACGATGTCCACCGCAGTGCGCAGGCTCTGCGGCCAAGTGCCAGCGGCGCCCAACGGGCTGCGACTCCAGTCGGTGCGGGCAATCAGAGCCTGGGCGTCATCAGTGTTCGGTACAGCGTTCATCGTTGGATCCTGAGGTTCGGTCGGTGAGGCGGCGTCTACTATGCTTGCAGAACGGTAGACGCTATGGGGCCGGGCGCGTCACGCGGCGGCTCATTTCGATCATTCAATGCTTCGCGGGTGTTTTTTGCCATGGAAATCGATGCACTGTTAACTCAACTGGCCAGCAAACACGGCTCGGATCTGTTTCTGTCGACGGGCGCGCCACCCAGCGCACGTTTCGACGGCGTACTGACCGCGCTGAGCGATCAGCCGTTCAAACCCGGTGAAGTGGCTGCCATCGCCACTTCTCTGATGGACGCCGAGCAGCGCCGCGAGTTCGAACGGGATCTGGAAATGAACCTGGCGATCTCGCGTACCGGCGTCGGACGTTTCCGGGTGAACATCTTTAAACAGCGTAACGACGTCTCGCTGGTAATCCGAAACGTGAAGCTGGACATTCCACGCTTTGAAGATCTGAAGTTACCGGCGGTGTTACTCGAGACGGTGATGCTCAAGCAAGGCCTGATATTGATTGTCGGGGCGACCGACTCTGGAAAATCCACCACGCTTGCGGCGCTGATTGATCACCGAAACCGTCACAGCACCGGGCATATCGTCACCATTGAAGACCCGATCGAGTACATCCACCGCCACCAGCGCTCGATCATCAACCAGCGGGAAGTCGGGGTCGATACTCGCAGTTTCCATGCGGCACTGAAAAACACCCTGCGCCAAGCGCCAGACGTGGTCATGATCGGCGAAATCCGCGACCGGGAAACCATGGAACATGCGCTGGCATTTGCTGAAACCGGGCATCTGGTGTTGTCGACTTTACATGCGCACAACGCCAATCAGGCATTGGAGCGCATCGTGAATATGTTTCCGGAAGAGCGTCGTCCGCAGCTCACACAGGCATTGGCAAACAACCTCAGGGCCTCAGTTTCGCAGCGCCTGGTGCGCACGCTCGATGGGCAACGACGTGCGGCCATTGAAGTCATGTTGGGAACACCGACCATTGCAGATTTGATTCGCCGTCATGATTTGAATGAACTTAAAAATATAATAGAGAAGTCGGCAGATGTGCAGATGCAAACATTTGATCAGGCGCTTTATCAATTGTTTGTAGAGGGGGCTGTTGATGAGGCTGAGGCAGTAAAGCATGCTGATTCGGCCAATAATTTAAGGCTGCGACTGAAGTTGTATTCAGAGTTGTCAGTCGATGAAAAAAAACCTTCTGCAGATTGGGGGTTGGTTTGAATTCGTAATGACTGTTGATTATCCGCAGAAGTGAAATAAGATTTTATGGTTCTCCGGTTTCTGTGTTTTCGTTTCTGGATAGTATCCATCTCGGTTTAATTAATGATCGAGTGGAGTGTTCTGGATATGAAAGCAAGAATTGATTTTGCTGATCGCGTGGGTGGTTATGTTTCATGCGTCTACGCTGACGAAGCAGAGCGTAAGAGCGTTATAGCTGAAGCGGTAGGCCATGGGGCAGAAAAATGCTCGACTTCACGGGAACGCCACAGACGGCCCTGCCGCTTGCGAATAAAAGTCTGCCGGACAGTTACACCCGTGACGTAATCAGGCAGGCTATGCCAATGGTCGACAGGGAAATTTCTTCAGCGATCGAGATATTGTCCAAACCGGCGTCGATTATAAAAACCGATGTTGTACTGGGCTTGTTTTTTGGATCGATGCCGGAGATGCGAGACAAGCTCATGGCCTTCTTGAGAATCGTCAGGATTGACATTACTGGTTGGTCGATTAGTAACTTCTTTGGCAGAGTCGCAAACGCACTCAACGGTCCGCTATCACAGCGCATCGCGCGCGCTGGAAAATGCTGACACCTTTGCCGTGACAACGGCATTACTGCACCAACTCACGGTTAATGAGCCAATGTTTGCGCGAAATCTTGAGGCAATTGTTAATGCCGTTGGCGCCAGTGCGAATAAGCCCATCGTGGGCGAGGTCTGGATGGAGCTGAACACTCGATAAGCGCTGCGATAAAAGCTGCGACAAGAATGCCTGCACCGATACCGCGAAGTGATCTGCGCTATCGGTGCCTGCTGGCTTAGTCTTTGAGCTCCGGGCGATCGCGATATTGCTCAAGTGCCTGCGGATTAGCCAGAGCATCAGTGTTTTTGACGGTATCGCCGTGAACGACGTTTCTAACGGCCAGTTCCACGACTTTGCCGCTGATGGTGCGAGGAATATCGCTGACCTCAACGATTTTCGCCGGCACATGCCGTGGCGTGGTGTTGGCACGAATGACCTGGCGAATCTGCTGTTGCAGGGTTTCATCCAGTTCAATGCCGTCCTTCAGGTGCACGAACAGCACGACGCGTACGTCATCCAGCCATTGCTGACCGATGGCCACACTGTCGAGTACTTGCGGGATTTTCTCAACCTGACGGTAAATTTCGGCGGTGCCGATGCGCACGCCTCCCGGATTGAGCACGGCGTCCGAGCGGCCGTGGATCAACATCGCCCCGTGGGGCAACTCTTCAGCGTAATCTCCCTGCGCCCACGTCCCGGGAAACAGATTGAAATAGGATTGCCGCAGTTTCTCGCCATCCGGATCATTCCAAAGGCCTATAGGCATCGCCGGGAAATGCCGGGTACACACCAGCTCACCTTTCTCACCGATGACCGCTTGGCCCGCGTCGTTCCAGACCTCGACCGCCATACCGAGGCTCTTGCCCATCATTTCGCCACGGCGTACGGGGGACATTGGATTGCCGTTGACGAAGCACGAAACAATGTCGGTACCCCCGGACATGGAGCTCAGGCACACGTCGGGTTTGACGTCGCGGTAGACGAAGTCGTAACTGCGTGGCGCCAGTGCCGAGCCAGTGCAAAGCAACGTTTTCAGGCTGCTCAAATCGTGGCTTTCGCGGGGTTTTACACCGTTGCTTTCGAGCGCGGCGAGGAATTTCGGACTGGTGCCGAAGACGCTGATGCGTTCATCGTCGATCAGATCCAGCAAGCGTTCGTTGTCGGGCTGAAACGGTGAGCCGTCGTACAACACCACTGCGCTACCGACGGCCAGCGCGGACACCAGCCAGTTCCACATCATCCAGCCGCACGTCGTGTAGTAGAACAAACGGTCGCCGGAACCTAGATCGACGTGCAGGCCATGTTCTTTAACGTGTTGCAGTAAAACGCCGCCGGTACCGTGGATGATGCATTTCGGCACACCGGTGGTGCCGCTGGAATACAACACGTAGAGCGGATGCGCGAAAGGCACCGGTATAAAAAGCGGCTCGCCGCCAGTCACGTAAAAGCCATCCCATAGCGTGACGTTTGCCAGGGTGTGGTAATCCTCGGCGCGGGCATGGGGCCGCGCGTACGGTACGACAATCAACTGTTGCAACGTCGGCAACTGTTCGAGGATTTCATTGAGCTTGGAGGTCTGGTCGATTTCGTTACCGGCATATCGGTAGCCCGCGCAGGTGATCAACACTTTCGGTTCAATCTGCCCAAAACGATCAATCACGCCATGGGTACCGAAATCGGGCGACGAGCACGACCAGATGGCACCGAGACTGGTGGTGGCCAACATCGCCACCAGCGTCTGCCAGGTGTTGGGCATACATGCGGCAACACGATCGCCGCTGACGACCCCGGCGGCTTGCAGGCTGGCTTGAAATCCGGCGACCTGTTGCGCCAGTTCGGCCCAGGTCAGTTGTTCACGCTGGCCATTTTCAGCCACCGCAACAACGGCGACGGCATCGTCGCGACGGCGCAGCAGGTGCTCGGCGAAATTCAATGTGGCGCCCGGAAACCATTCAGCGCCGGGCATTTTTGCGCCTTCACGCAGCACCGCATCAGGTTGCGTATGGAAGCGGATATCGAAGAAATCAACGATGGCTTGCCAGAATTCTGCGCGCTGCTCGACGCTCCATTGGTGCAGATCGGCGTAGCTGTCGAGGTTCAAGCCATGACGCTGATTGATCGAGCGGCGGAAGGTGTCCATCCGCGATTGGGCAATACGGGTGGCATCGGGTTGCCAGAGGATGTCGGACATGGATTGCCTCTTGTTGTATTCATCTACAAATTCACACATAACCCCTGTGGGAGCGGGCTTGCTCGCGAAAGCGGTGAATCAGTCAATGATGATGGTGACTGACACACCGCATTCGCGAGCAAGCCCGCTCCCACAAAAGCGGGTCACTGCGCTAGCCAGCCACCATCAATATTCCATGCCGCCCCACGCACCTGGCTGCCTGCCTCACTGCACAAAAACAGCACCAATTCCCCCAGATGCTGCGGCGTCACAAACTCCAGTGACGGCTGTTTCTCAGCCAGCAAATCGTGCTGTGCTTGCTGCGGTTCAACGCCCTTGGCCGCGCGATCATCGATCTGCTTCTGCACCAGCGGCGTCAACACCCAGCCCGGGCAGATCGCGTTGCAGGTGACGTTACTGGTCGCGGTTTCCAGGCCGACCACTTTGGTCAAACCAATCACGCCATGCTTGGCCGCAACATACGCCGCTTTGCCCGTCGAGCCGACCTGACCGTGCACAGACGCAATGTTGATGATCCGGCCCCAACCCTTGGTGCGCATGCCCGGCAAGCTCAGGCGAGTGCTGTGAAATACCGACGACAGATTGATCGCAATAATCGAATCCCAGCGCTCCACCGGAAACTCTTCTACCGCCGCGACATGCTGGATGCCGGCATTGTTGACCAGAATGTCCACGCCACCGAACTCGCGCTCGGCGTAGGCGATCATGTCGGCGATCTGCGCCGGGTCGCTGACATCGGCGGGGTGATGGCCGACCTTGCCGCCGAACTGGCCGACTTCGGCAATCACGGCGGAGGCATCACCGAAACCGTTGAGAATCAGATTGGCGCCGGCCTTGGCCAGGCTCAGCGCGATGCCCAGACCGATGCCGCTCGTGGAACCGGTAACCAGTGCGGTTTTGCCCGTAAGAGTGGTCATGAATACCTCACACAATGCCAGTGGCGTAGAAAGTGCCGATCACTACGAAAACCGCGAGGGTCTTGATCAGCGTAATACAGAAAATGTCTTTATAGGCTTCACGGTGGGTCAGGCCGGTGACCGCGAGCAGCGTGATTACCGCGCCGTTGTGCGGCAGGGTGTCCATGCCACCACTGGCCATCGCGGCCACGCGGTGCAGCACTTCCAGCGGAATATTCGCCGCATGCGCTGCTGCGATAAATTGCTCGGACATGGCCGCCAACGCAATGCTCATGCCGCCGGAAGCAGAGCCGGTGATGCCGGCCAGCAGGGTCACGGTAATCGCTTCATTGACCAGCGGATTGGGAATGCCTTTGAGCCAGTCCGCCAGCACCAGAAAACCAGGCAGGGACGCGATCACCGCACCAAAGCCGTATTCCGAAGCAGTGTTCATCGCCGCCAGTAACGCACCGCTGACCGCACTTTTGCTGCCTTCGGCAAGTTTGCTGCGAATCGCTTTAAAGCCGAAGGCGAGCACCATCAGAATGCCCACCAACAATGCCGCCTGAACCGCCCAGATCGCCGTCAATTTGGCGATTTCGGTGGTGACCGGCGTGGCCATCCCCGGCAACGCGAGGCTGTGGGTTTTGCCGTACCACTGCGGAATCCATTGGGTAAACAGCAGGTTCATGATGCCCACCGCGAGCAGCGGCGACAGCGCGATCCACGGATTAGGCAGCTTCAGATCTTCAGCAGTCTCCGGTTCGTTACGCAGTGCCGTGCCGTAACCTTCGCCGGCCCGTTGCGCCTTGTTGCGCTGACGCTGCAGAAACAACATGCCGGCGCAAAACACGAAGATTGTGCCGATTAAACCCAGCCAAGGCGCGGCCCACGCGGTGGTGTTGAAGAAGGTGCTGGGGATGATGTTCTGGATTTGCGGGGTGCCGGGCAGGGCGTCCATGGTGAAGGAAAACGCGCCGAGGGCGATGGTCGCTGGAATCAGCCGTTTGGGGATGTTGCTCTGGCGGAACATCTCCGCCGCAAACGGGTAAACGGCAAACACCACCACGAACAGCGAAACGCCGCCGTAAGTGAGCAGGGCGCAGACCAGCACGATGACCAGCATCGCCTGTTTGGTGCCGAGCAGTTTGATCGCAGCGGCGACAATCGAGCGCGAGAACCCCGAGAGTTCGATCAGCTTGCCGAACACGGCGCCGAGCAAAAATACAGGGAAATAGAGTTTGATGAACCCGACCATTTTCTCCATGAACACCCCGGTGAACGCAGGGGCGACGGCGGAAGGGTCGGTGAGCAGGACGGCGCCGAGCGCGGCGATCGGGGCAAAAAGGATAACGCTGTAGCCACGGTAAGCGGCGAGCATCAGCAGCGCGAGGGCTGCCAAGGCAATGATCACACTCATGGTGTGTCTCTCCGGAGTTGTTATTTTTGTGGGTGGTGCGGTGTGGGAGAGGGTATAGCTAGATTTGTGCCAGGTGTTTAAGTTATTGATATATATGGGTTTGTCGTGGTAATTGGCGCCAACTTATGAAGTGTTGTCTCTTTTTTGAGATGTTCGTTGCCTGTGACGACCTCTTCGTGAGCAAGCCCACTCCCACCTTTGGAATGCGTTCCCCTGTGGGAGTGGGCTTGCTCACGAAGCTTTTGATCTTGTCTTTAGACCGAGAATTATGTCTCGTATATGAGACTCAGGCGATCCCCAGTGCCACCATTTTCTTATACAATGTCGACCGCCCAAGGCCGAGCCGAGCCGCCGCCTCCGGCACTTTCCCTGCACATTGCGCAAGTGCGGCCTCAATCAATTGCCGATCAAACCGCTCCCGCGCTTGAGCGAATGTCTCCTCACTTGGCGCTTCAAGTGTGGGCGCCGACGCACGCTCAACCGGGCTCAGCGGCCCGATTGCTGCACGAATGTCACTCTCCGTCAGCATCAAGTCATCACTGAGCAACGCCGCGCGCTCGAGCACATTACGCAACTCGCGAATATTCCCCGGCCAGGCATGCTGCCCAAGCAGATCCAGAGCATCACGGTGCAGCTCATGCTGACTGCGCAGTTCCTCCAGAATCGCTTCACTGAGCGCAGGCAGATCATCAAGACGCTCGCGCAACGGCGGCACCTGAATCGGCAGGACATTGAGGCGGTAATACAAATCGGCACGGAACTCACCGCGTTTGATCGCCGCTTGCAAATCGGTCGAAGTGGCAGCTATCACCCGCACATCGCTCTGAATCACCTCGTTCGAGCCTACCGGTTCAAATTCCTTTTCCTGCAAAACCCGCAGCAGTTTGCTTTGCAGCGGCAGCGGCATGTCGCCGATCTCGTCAAGAAACAACGTGCCGCCCTGGGCGATTTGCAATTTGCCGGTGCGGCCCTTGCGGTCGGCGCCGGTGAACGCGCCCGGCGCTGTGCCGAAGAATTCCGCTTCCAGCAGCGCTTCAGGAATCGCCGCGCTGTTGATGCTGACGAACGCCTTGTGCGCACGCGGCGAAGCACTGTGAATCGCCTGCGCCAACAGCTCTTTGCCGGTACCGGTTTCACCGAGCAGCAACACCGGCGACTCGGCACTGGCGCTGCGTCGGGCGCGGCGTTTGACTTCAAGGCTGGCGGCGCTGGTACCGATGAAGTGGGCGAAGTTGTATTTGGTCTGCCGTGCGCGCAGCAGTGAACGGGTCGAGGCCAATTCTTCCTGCATGCTCAGGTAGCGCTTGAGCATCGGCGATAGCGTGCGCAACTCGTCGAACAAGGCGAAACCGATGGCGCCAATGACGGTGCCGGCGTCGTCATGGATCGGCAGGCGCATGACGACCAACGGTTCTTTCGGTGTGTCTTGCATGTCGAGCAGGATCGGCCGCCCGGTGCGCACCACTTCACGCAGGAGGCTGCCGGGGATCACGCTTTCGCAAGGCTTGCCGATAGCGCCTTCAGCGGAGTCGAGGCCAAATCGGCGCGCGTAACGCTCATTCATCCAGACGATATTGGCATCACGATCGACGATCACCGTGCCTTCGCTGGACTGCTCGATGATCTCGAACAACGAGCGGATCGCCAGCGTGCGCACGCGTTGGTAGTCCTTGAGGCTTTCGGTGGTGTTCATCTGAGAGCTGATCCTGATTGTGTATTGCCAGTGGCGGCCCTATCGCGAGCAAGCCCGCTCCCACAGGGGGAATGCATTGCAAATGTGGGAGCGGGCTTGCTCGCGAATGCCGCGATGCGGTCTAACAGAGAAATGCCTACCCCGGATGCGCCGCCGCCAAAAGCTCTTTGGTATACGGATGCTGCGGCGAATCAAACACATCATGACTGGCGCCGCGCTCGACCACTTTGCCGTCCTTGATCACGATCATGTCGTGCGCCAAGGCGCGCACCACCGCCAGATCATGGCTGATGAACAGATAGGTCAATCCGTGCTTCTCCTGCAAATCGCGAAGGAGGGCGACCACTTGTTTCTGCACGGTGCGATCCAGCGCCGAAGTCGGTTCATCCAGCAATATAAGCGCCGGTTTCAGCACCAGCGCCCGCGCGATGGCAATACGCTGACGCTGCCCGCCGGAAAACTCATGAGGGTAACGATGACGACTTTCCGGGTCGAGACCGACTTCCTTGAGCACACGGATCACTTGCGCATCGCATTCATCGGCGGTGGATTCGCAATGCACCTCCAGACCTTCGCTGATGATCTGCGCCACGGACATGCGCGGGCTGAGGCTGCCGAACGGGTCCTGAAAGACCACCTGCATCTGCCGACGCCATGGCCGCAGTTGTTTCTGGTTGAGCCCGTCGAGCGCTTCGCCCTGAAAACGGATGCTGCCTTCGGAGTCGAGCAAGCGCAGAATCGCCTGACCCAGCGTTGATTTGCCCGAACCGGACTCGCCGACGATTCCCAAGGTTTTGCCACGCTGAATGGTCAGGCTGATACCGTCCACTGCGCGCAAATACTGTTTGCGCTGAAACAGACCGCCGCCCAAGGCAAAATCGACCCGTAGATCCTCGACTTCCAGCACGTTCTCGCGCTCATCGCGGGGCAGCGCTTCGCCCTCGGGCTCGGCGTTGAGCAAGACGCAGCTGTACGGATGCTTCGGTTCGGTAAACAAAATCTCGCACGGCGCCTGCTCGACAATTTCCCCGGCCTTCATCACGCAAACCCGCTGGGCGATGCTGCGCACCAGATTGAGGTCATGGCTGATCAGCAGCAGCGACATGCCGAGGCGTTGTTGCAGGGATTTGAGCAGCAGCAGGATCTTGCGCTGCACCGTCACGTCCAGCGCTGTCGTCGGTTCGTCGGCGATCAGCAATTCTGGTTCGCACGCCAGCGCCATGGCGATCATCACCCGCTGCCGTTGCCCGCCAGACAATTGATGCGGATAAGCCTTGAGGCGTTCTTCAGGCTTTTTGATGCCAACCAGTTGCAGCAATTCCAGAATGCGCGACTGCGCCGATTTGCCGCCGAGGCCACGGTGCAGCAACAGGGTTTCGCCGATCTGTTTTTCGATGGTGTGCAGTGGATTGAGCGAAGTCATCGGCTCTTGGAAAATCATCGCAATCCGATTGCCGCGCAGTTCACGCAAGACTTTGGGGTCAGCGCCGACCAACTCCTGGCCGCGATAACGAATGCTGCCGGTAGTGCGGGCATCGCATTCGGGGAGCAATTGCAGGATCGAATGCGCGGTCACCGATTTGCCTGAGCCCGACTCACCGACCAACGCCAGACACTCGCCGGGGCGAATGTCCAGACACAGGTTGCGCACCACGGTCTGGCCATTGAAGGCGACGTTGAGGTCGCGGATTTCGATCAGGTTGTCAGTCATCGTCAATCTCTGCTTCAAGAGCGTGGGTCGAAGGCGTCTCGCAACGCTTCGCCGATAAACACCAGCAACGACAGAATCAGTGCCAAGGTGAAAAACGCCGTCAAACCTAGCCATGGCGCCTGCAGATTCTGTTTGCCCTGACCGATCAGTTCACCCAGCGAGGCGCTGCCGGCAGGCATGCCAAAACCGAGAAAATCCAGCGCGGTCAGGGTAGAAATTGCACCGGTCAGAATAAACGGCAGATAGCTCAACGTGGCGTTCATCGCGTTGGGCAGGATGTGCCGGACAATCACTTTGCGATCAGTCAGCCCCAAGGCCCGCGCGGCTTTGACGTATTCCAGATTGCGCCCACGCAGGAACTCGGCGCGCACTACATCGACCAGTGCCAGCCACGAAAACAGCGCCATGATCCCCAGCAGCCACCAGAAATTCGGCTCGACGAAACCGGAGAGAATGATCAGCAGATACAACACCGGTAATCCCGACCAGACTTCCAGCAGGCGTTGCCCGATCAAGTCGACCCAGCCGCCGTAATAGCCTTGCAGCGCACCGGCCGCAATGCCGATCAGCGCACTGACAAACGTCAGCATCAACGCAAACAGAATCGACACGCGGGCGCCGAAAATCACTCGGGCCAGTACGTCCCGCGCCTGATCGTCGGTGCCCAGCCAGTTCACCGTTGTCGGTGGGCTCGGCGCCGGTTTGTTGAGGTCGTAATTGGGCGTGTCATCGCTGAACGGAATCGGCGGGAATAGCAGCCAGCCACCGTCCTTGCGGATCAGATTCTGCACGTACTCGCTACGATAATCGGCCTGAAACGGTAGTTGCCCGCCAAACTCCTGCTCGGTGTGACGCTTGAACACCGGGAAATACCATTCATCCTGATAGCTGACCATCAGCGGTTTGTCGTTGGCGATCAACTCGCCGCCCAACGTCAACGCAAACAGACCGATAAACAGCCACAACGACCACCAGCCCCGACGGTTTTTCTTGAAGCGCTCGAAGCGGCGACGGCCCAACGGCGAAAACTTGAACATCAGGCGTTCCTCGCGGCGAAGTCGATGCGCGGATCCACCAGCGTGTAGCAGAGGTCGCCAATCAGTTTTATCAGGAGACCAAACAGGGTGAAGATGAACAGCGAACCGAATACCACCGGATAGTCGCGGGAGACGGCCGCTTCGTAGCTCATGCGCCCGAGACCGTCGAGGGAAAAGATCACTTCGATCAACAACGAACCGGCGAAGAACACGCTGATGAACGCTTGAGGAATGCCTGACACCACCAGCAGCATCGCGTTACGAAACACATGCCCATAGAGCACGCGTCGCTCGCTCAAGCCTTTGGCCCGGGCAGTCACCACGTACTGGCGAGTGATTTCGTTGAGGAACGAGTTTTTGGTCAGAATCGTCAGCGTGGCGAATCCGCCGATCACCAGCGCCGTCACTGGCAACACCAAATGCCAGAAATAGTCAGTGATCTTGCCGAGTGTCGACAGCGATTCGAAGTTGTCCGAGACCAGACCGCGCACCGGGAACCAGTTCAGCGAAGTGCCGCCGGCAAACACCACGATCAGGAACATCGCAAAGAGGAACGCCGGCATCGCGTAACCAATGATGATTGCAGTACTGCTCCAGATATCGAAATGACTGCCGTGGTGCACGGCTTTGCGGATGCCCAGCGGAATCGATACCAGATAAGTGATCAGCGTCGCCCAAAGCCCTAGGGAAATGGTTACCGGCATTTTTTCCAGGATGAGGTCGGTCACCGTGGCGCCGCGAAAGAAGCTCTTGCCGAAGTCCAGTTGCCCGTAATTCTTCAGCATCAGCCACAGCCGTTCATGCGCGGGTTTGTCGAAGCCGTACTGTTTTTCGATGTCCTTGATCAGTTGCGGGTCGAGGCCGCGACTGGCGCGCGATGTACTGCTAATGGCTTCACTGGCACCACCACCGACATTGCCGCCGCCGATGCCTTGCAAGTGAGCGATGGCCTGTTCCACCGGGCCACCGGGCGCCGCTTGAATGATCACGAAGTTGACCAGCAGAATGATCACCAGTGTCGGAATGATCAGCAGCAGACGCCGCAGTATGTAACCCCACATCAGTGCGGCCCTCCGGGTTTGCCACGACCGATTTTCTCGGCCGTCATCTGTTGGTTGGTCAGCGGTGTGCTGCTGATTTCCCACCAACTCTCGATCGCTTCGTCATTGCTCGCTTGCACCGCCGGCATGCCGAAGCGGTTCCACCAGACCGTCGAGGTGCCCGGCGGGTAATAGTTGGGAATCCAGTAGTAATTCCATTGCAGCACCCGATCCAGTGCGTGGGCGTAATGCAGCATGTCGGATTGCGTCGAGGCGCGGATCAGGCCGTTGATCAGCGTATCGACGGCCGGATTTTTCAGCACCATGTAATTGTTGGCACCGGGATCGTTGGCCGAGGCCGAGCCGAAATAGTTGAGCAGCTCGCCGCCGGGGGAGGTGCTGACCGGGTAGCCAGTGACGATCATGTCGTAGTCGCGGCTCATCAGGCGATTGACGTATTGCGAGGAATCGATGCGGCGGATGTTGAGGTCGATGCCGATTTGTTTCAGCGTGCGTTTGTAAGGCAACAGCAAGCGATCCATGCCGTTCTGGCTGACCAGAAAAGTGAAGCTCAGCGGCTCGCCCTCGGCGTTGACCAACTGGTCGCCATCCGGTTTCCAGCCAGCCTGTTCCAGCAGCTGCAAGGCTTGCAGCTGTTTATCGCGGATCATCCCGCTGCCGTCGGTTTTCGGCGCTTCGAACACTTGGCTGAAGACTTCATCAGGCACCTGGCCACGCAGCGGTTCAAGGATCTGCAGCTCCTGCGCATCGGGCAGTTTTGACGCCGCGAGCTCAGTGTTGGAAAAGTAGCTTTGCTGGCGGATGTACAGGTTGCGCATCATCTGCCGGTTGCTCCACTCGAAATCCCAGAGCATGGCCAATGCCTGACGCACGCGACGATCCTGGAACATCGGCTTTTGCAGGTTGAACACAAAACCTTGCGCGGATTGCGGCGCCTCAGTGGCCAAATGAGCCTTTTGCAGGCGCCCGTCACTCAATGCCGGGCTGTCGTAACCGATCGAGTAACCGGTGGCCGAGAACTCGCGGTTATAGTCATAAGCGCCACCGCGCAGCACCTGGCGGGCGACGTCGGTGTCGCCGAAATACTCGATGCTGAAGTGATCGAAATTGTACAAGCCGCGACTGACCGGCAGATCCTTGCCCCACCAGTTGGCATTGCGTTCAAAAGTGATACTGCGTCCGGAGTCGACCTTGCCGACGCGATACGGGCCGCTGCCCAATGGCGCTTCATAGCCGCCACCGCCAGCGAAGTCACGGGTCTTCCACCAATGCTCGGGAAACACCGGCAGAGTGGCGATATCCAGTGGCAGAGTGCGGTTTTCATTGCTCTTGAAATCGAAGCGCACCGTCAGCGGCGCTTCGATTTCGACGCCTTTGACGTCGGCGAATTGCGTGCGATAGCGCAGGCTGCCTTGGGTCATCAACAAATCGTAGGTGTAGCGCACGTCCTCGGCGGTGATCGGCGTACCGTCGGCGAAACGCGCTTTCGGATTGATGAAAAAGCGCAAGGACAACCCATCGTCAGCGCGCTCGATCTTTTGCGCGACGAGGCCGTAGACGGTGTAAGGCTCATCCATCGAGCGCTGCGCCAGCGGCGAATAGAGCATGCCGTCGATCTGGGTGACACCGATGCCTTTGTCTATATAAGGAAGGACATGGTCGAAATGGCCGATCTCGATCGCCGAGCGGCGCATCGTTCCGCCCTTGGGCGCCTGCGGATTGGCGTAGTCGAAGTGGCTGAAACCGGCGGGGTATTTCGCCGGTTCGCCATAAACAGTCAATGCATGTTGCGGTGCCGCGCTCACACCTACGGCGCTCAACAGCAGCGTCACGGCAGTGAACATCAATGTGGGGAAAGCCAGTCGCATTGTCAGCCTTAGAGCCGGGTGATCGATAAGCGTAATTTGTACGCGAGCAACGCGCGGCTCGCCAGCCGTATCGTGTAACTGAAACACAACGGCCCACCAAAAGGCGGGCCGTTATGTTTCATTCAATGCGAAGGATCAGTCCTGACGGCTGGTCACTTCCAGCAGGTGATAACCGAACTGGGTTTTCACCGGGCCTTGCACGGTGTTGACCGGTGCGCTGAATACTACGGTGTCGAATTCCTTGACCATCTGGCCAGGACCAGAACGAACCGAGGTCGCCGCCCTGACGGCTGGAAGGGCAGGTGGAGTTGGCCTTGGCCACTTCGGCGAAATCAGCACCGGCTTCGATCTGGGCTTTGAGTTCGTTGCACTTGTCTTCGCTGGCAACAAGGATGTGACGGGCAGTGGCTTTAGCCATGGGGAAAATCTCCAATCAATATCAGTAAAGTGCGGAGCCTACCGGATTCAGTGGGCGATTTCTCGGCAAAGTTCCGTTTGCGTGACGCGGCAACTTCACAGGTTAGCTGCCTGCAGGCGGCGGGCATGCGCCACGTAGAGTTCGATCGGATCCGGTGATACTGCGCGCAAGGCGCTTGCGCTACGCAGAATGGACAGATGGTCAAACGGGTAGTCCGAACGGATCACTTTCCCCAGGTGAGAACTGAAGCGGCCGACAAACCCGTCGTTTTGGCCAGCGTCTTTTTTGAAGTATCTGGCCAGGTTTCGGCAGATGTGCTCCACCGGATCGAGCGTTGGCTGACTGTGATCCGGCAACGTGCCGCTCCAGGAATAGTAATGAACATCATTGACCGACTCTTGCCCTTGGCCGCCCCAACTGTCGGGCAGGCCCTGAGGGTATTTTTCGTTGAAGCGGCCAACGCCTTGCGTCGTCAAGGCGCCAAGCGCAGCGATCGCATTCTGCGGCATTGCTATGCGGCCACTGAGCACCGACAAAAAATCGGCAAACAACGTGACAACGGTCTGCGCGACTTTTTCTGGCAGTTGTCCGGGAATCAGTGCTTCACGCAGCACATCGGCCAATTCCGAACCCTGGTTGGGGCCACTCACCGATGTCACGGAAGCGACGGCGTGTGGGGCAAGCGCCGCAGCGTATCGGGCGGCGAGTGCGCCCTGACTGTGGCCGATCAGATTGACTTTGCTCGAATCGGTACCCCTGAGCACCCGGTCGATTTGCTGCAACAATTGTTCACCGCGCATTTCGTTGTCATGGGTGGCTGAAAGATGCGGTACAAACACTCGGCAGCCAACAGCCTGAAGTGCTTTCTTGACGTCGTGGAAGAGTTCGAAGGAGCCAATACGCTCGAATCCGAACAGGCCATGTACCAGCAGGATCGGGTACTGAGTTGTAGCATTCCGTTGCATGTTGACTACCTTTTCGCAGAGGTTCTGGGTGAAATCTGCGTGCCACTCTAAAACAGTCATTCCGTTAGCGAAGTACGAATAAGCCTCGGTTGTCGTTGGAATCTGGACTAGAAGCTGTACGAAACTTCGGAAAGTGCTGAAATCCAGCTCCTATTCTTTGGACGTCTATCGGACGGCGTGTTGGTTTTTCTTGCGGCTTGCCTACTTTGCGTGATGCCTTTGCCTCCGTGCTTAAAGGCAATCGGCTGATATCCATTGAATGATTGAGCGCGTTAAATAGGGGCAGTCAACGCAGTCATTGACGACAGCGTTTAATCCAAGGAATGGAGGCACCCATGACTACGCATGAAGCACATCTGTCAGTCGCGTCAGCGCAGAGCCCAGGCACTTTTCAGCAGCGCTGGGTTGCACCGGATAAACAGGGCGCGCTGAGTTTTAAAGCGGATGAAACGTCGCTGGAGTTCTGCTTTCGAGCGGGCAATACCCTGGATGCCGAGGCAGTGCTTTCATTGCCCGCACCCAATCTTGACTCGATGACGCAAGCCGTACTTGACCCGTCCCTGAAGAGGGCCATCGTCCGGATCCCGCCTTACCCGAACATGGCGTGCGGCGATAAAGTGCTGTTGCGTTGGGAAGGGCTCGATATCGATGGGTTCACCTATCAACATGAAAGCGCTCGTTTCGTCAGCGAAGCACAGGTCGGCAAGGAAATCGTATTCGTCATCAAAGGCGTGCATGTCGCGGCGCTGGATGGTGGCTCGCTGGAAATCTACTGGACGCTTTACAGTGCCAAACAAGCGCAACCGGTCACGTCGGCAAAGTTGCAACTGGACGTCGGCGATGTTCGCCCGAGATTGCTTGCGCCCTATGTCGAAGAAGCGGTTGGCGCAATCCTTGATCCTGAGCGACTCAGCGAAGGCACCTGCATCAGCCTTCGACCGTATTCCCGTATGACCGAAGGCGACAGAGTGTTGTTGACCTGGCAAGGCGCTGTTCTGACGGAGGTGTTTAACGATGCATTGACCCTACAGTCGTTGGCGGTAGGCAATACGCTGTCTTTCTGGATTGGTGCTGATCTTATTGCGGGACATCTTGGCGGCGAAGTGACAGCGCGTTATCGGGTTGAACCGAAAACAGGCGAGGCGCGAGATTCCGACATCGCAACCTTTGTCATCGCACCTTTGATTCGTGGTTTGCTCGAGGCGCCGGATGTCCTCGAAGCTCAGGACGACGTGCTTGATGTGGTGGACTCAACGGATGGCATCACCGTCGTGATCGGCAATGCCCAAGCTCAAGAGGGAGAGTTGGTCTATCTCAAGTGTGATGGTGATTACTTCAACCATCGTGACGAGCGTGAGATTACCCGCGAGTCAGCGGGGCAGCCGTTGGTGTTTATCGTGCCCCACCGGTTCTGGCGTGAGCATCAGGGCTCGACTGTGCGCATCGCCTATTCAGTGGAGCGCTCGGATGATGACAGTCAAGCTTCCGCGATAACGTTGCTACGGGTTGAGTAGCACGATTGCCCTCCGGTGCGAAAAGTACCGGAGGGCGTTGTCATCAGGTGCGCGGCTGAGCACTCAAACGCTTTGCGGCATCCAGAAGCAGGTGCTCCGTCGCCTTGAAACCCAGGCAACCATCGGTGATGGAAACGCCGTAGCGCATCGTAGGACTCAGCGGCTGGCAACCTTCGAAAAGATGCGACTCGATCATCATGCCGATCAGTGAGTGGTCACCTTGCAGGCGCTGTTCGAGTACGTCATTGAAAACAGCGGGCTGACGCGAAGGATCCTTGCCGCTGTTCGCGTGACTGCAATCGACCATGATCCGGCCGGGGATTTTCAGTCGGGTCAGTTCGGCATTGATGGCGGTTACGCTGTTGCGGTCGTAGTTTGGGCCCTTGTGGCCGCCGCGCAGTACCAAGTGGGTATCTGCATTGCCCGGCGTTTGAATGATTGCCGGATGCCCTTGGCTGTCGACACCGAAATGCCGATGCGGGTGTGCGGCTGAGCGCATGGCGTCAACGGCCACTGCGGCGCCACCGTCGGTGCCGTTTTTGAAGCCGACCGGCATGCCCAGACCGCTGGCCATTTCGCGATGGATCTGCGATTCGGTGGTGCGCGCGCCAATGGCGACCCAGCTCAGCAGGTCATCGAAGTAACCGGCGGCCATGGGTTGCAGCAGTTCGGTAGCGACTGGCAAACCGAGGCGAATCATTTGCAGCATCAGTTCGCGCGACAGGCTCAGGCCTGCCGCCATGTCATCGCTGCCATCGAGGTGCGGATCATACGCGAGACCTTTCCAGCCCACCGTAGTGCGGGGTTTTTCCACGTAAGCGCGCATCACCAGGAGCATGTCGTTGCTGACTTGATCGGCAAGACGGGCGAGTTTGTCGGCGTATTCGAGGGCAGACTGAGGATCATGAATTGAGCAAGGGCCGACGATGACCAGTAAACGTTGGTCTTCACCGTTGAGAATGGCGCGTACCGCCTGGCGGTGGGCGGCGACTTGCTGGCTCAAGGCAGTGCTCAGGGGCAATTGCTGCTTGAGTTGCAACGAGCTGGGCAGACGCAGGGTCAGCGCTTCGTTGGCAGAGTTGAGGCTGGACAGTGGCAGAGCAGAAGCGGACGAGTTCATATTCACAATTCCTGGGCTGGCGGCGGGTGCTTCCCGCTCGCTCGGCCCTACTGGGGTGTTCGACAATTGGCCGTATCGGCTACGTGTGTGCGTTTGCCACCGGTGGGTGACCGATCGGAGGCGGCAGGCTGTCCCGAGCGGAGGCTGGTAAATCGCCAGGCGGTAAAAGTGTCGTAACGGTAATAAGTGGCGTAGTTCATGGGTAAATCCTCAAAAGTGTCTGGTGTGTTGCTGAAAAAGCAGGGGCCAGAAAAAACAAACCCCCGGTCGGGAGGCCGACCGGGGGTTGAGAAATCTCTGGTAGGCGACCCGTTTTACATGGGCGCCGTTTGGGTATCAGGCGCGCTAGTGGCTAAACCAATACCCAAAATAAAAGCTGACCGGAGCACAAACGTCTTTCGCCCACGCAGCCGCCATCGAGCGCAGGGCGCTGACGATACGAAGCTGTGGAAGGGCGTTGAACATGGTCTGTCTCCAATGAATGCGCCGAGCTTACTAGAGGCCGATGCGCCTCAGCAATCAGAAAATGCTATGGCGTGAAGAACATTTTGCCTATCGCTTGAGCGTAGCAACAGTTGTGACAAACTCAGCGTTTTGCCTGAAACCAAGGATGAACCATGTCGACGCTGACTATTGCTGCTGCCCAATCCATCTCCATTGCGGGGGATCTTGCGGCGAATATCCAACGCCATTTGTGCTTCATCGAAGTGGCGGCGGAGCAGGGCGTCGAGTTGCTGGTCTTTCCGGAGTTGTCGCTGACCGGTTATGAAGGTGAGGCGGCAGCAGCGTTGGCCATTGATCCGCACGATGCGGTCATTCAACCGTTACGCGATCTGGCGCGAACACTGGGCATCACCGCTGTCGTCGGGATGCCGATCCGGGCGGACAAACCAACTGCGGTATGGATTGGCGCGTTGGTCTTGGGGGCTGATGGTTCGCTCGGTGTTTACAGCAAACAACATTTGCACACGGGCGAGGAGCGGATTTTCGCCCCCGGCATCGGCGGTGCAACACTGCGAATCGGTGACGATAAGGTTGCGCTGGCGGTTTGCGCTGATTTCAATCACGCCAGCCACGCGGCCGCTGCCGCTGACCAGGGTGCCAATCTGTACGCGGCGGGTGTATTGATCAGCGAGAAAGGCTACGAGCCAGATTCTGCGTTGCTGCAGGGCTATGCTTGTCAACATTCAATGGCCGTGTTGATGGCCAATCATGGAGGTCTCACCGGCGGCTGGCAGTCTGCGGGGTGCAGTGCGATCTGGTCAGAAACTGGCGATCTTGTGGTTTCGGCAGCAGGAGCGGGCGATTGTCTGGTAGTCGCGCAGCGTCGTGATGGCGAATGGAGCGGGCGGGTCGTTGCAGTGGATCTGCCACGATGATGTTCCGGTTACGTCGTGCAACGTCTGAGGACTTGGCGTTCGCCCGCGATCTCACCTGCAGGAACATGTTGCCGTACTACATTCAACATGAGCTGCTTTGGCAGGATGAAGCCTTTGACGTCGCCTGGATGGGCCGGGAAAACTGGCTGGTAACCCGCAATGATATCGCGCTGGGGTTTCTCAGCCTGAGCCGCGATGCGCGGGCACTGTACATACGCGAATTGCAGCTGGCTGAAGCGTTTCAGGGGCAGGGCGCGGGATCCTGGGCAATTGATCAGGTTATCGAGATGGCTCGCCATGAGAAGCGTACGGCTTTGCGGCTGACGGTATTCGAAAACAATCCGGCAAAAAATTTGTATCAGCGAAAAGGACTACAGCTTCATGGAAAGGACGAGTGTTTCCTGCGCATGCAGCTCGATTTGAGCACGCCTGTGCTCTGAAAGCCACGGCTGGCAAGACCTCAAAGATGAATTGAAACTTTTTAAATGCGGCTTTCCGCTAGGTCTGTCTGGCTCTTTTTGCTAAGGTGTCGGGCATCCCAATAAGACCATATCGCGAGGTGTCTGCTTGATTAGGGTGCTAGTGGTCGATGACCATGATCTCGTTCGTACAGGCATTACACGGATGCTGGCCGATATCGATGGCCTGCAAGTGGTCGGCCAGGCCGAGTCCGGGGAAGAGTCCCTGATCAAGGCGCGTGAGTTGAAGCCCGACGTGGTGCTGATGGACGTCAAGATGCCCGGCATCGGCGGCCTTGAAGCCACCCGCAAGCTGCTGCGCAGTCATCCGGATATCAAGGTGGTTGCCGTCACTGTGTGCGAAGAAGATCCCTTTCCGACACGGTTGCTGCAAGCAGGTGCCGCCGGTTACCTGACCAAGGGCGCGGGATTGCCGGAGATGGTTCAGGCCATTCGCCTGGTCTTTGCTGGTCAGCGCTACATCAGCCCGCAGATCGCTCAACAGTTGGCGATCAAGTCTTTCCAGCCGACCAACGATTCGCCGTTCGATGCCTTGTCCGAGCGCGAAATCCAGATAGCGTTGATGATTGTCGGTTGTCAGAAAGTGCAGATCATTTCCGACAAGTTGTGCCTGTCGCCAAAAACCGTGAACACCTACCGTTACCGTATTTTCGAGAAGCTCTCGATCAGCAGCGATGTTGAGTTGACCCTTCTGGCAGTCCGACACGGCATGGTCGATGCCAGCGCCTGACCATGACTGAAGTATTCGATTTCGGCGCCTTTCTCTCCACCGTCAGTGGGCGCCCCGGCGTTTATCGCATGTTCGACAGCGATGCGCGCCTGCTCTATGTCGGCAAGGCCAAGAACCTCAAGAAGCGTTTGGCCAGTTATTTCCGCAAGACCGGGCTGGCGCCGAAAACTGCTGCGCTGGTCGGGCGTATCGCTCAGGTCGAAACGACCATCACCGCCAACGAAACCGAGGCGCTGCTACTCGAGCAGACGCTGATCAAGGAATGGCGGCCGCCGTACAACATTCTGTTGCGCGACGATAAATCCTATCCCTACGTGTTTTTGTCGGACGGCCAGTTCCCGCGTCTGAGCATTCATCGCGGCGCGAAAAAGGCCAAAGGTAAATACTTCGGGCCATATCCGAGCGCCGGGGCGATTCGCGAAAGTCTCAGCCTGTTGCAAAAGACCTTCTTTGTCCGCCAGTGCGAAGACAGCTATTACAAGAACCGCACCCGTCCGTGCCTGCAATATCAGATCAAACGCTGCAAAGCGCCGTGCGTCGGCCTGGTCGAGCCTGAGGTCTACGCCGAAGATGTGCGTCACTCGGTGATGTTCCTTGAAGGGCGTAGCCACGCGCTGACCAATGAACTGTCGACGGCGATGGAGGAGGCAGCGATCAACCTCGAATTCGAGCGCGCCGCCGAATTGCGCGATCAGATCGCCTTGCTGCGCCGGGTTCAGGATCAGCAGAGCATGGAAGGCGGTACGGGCGATATCGACGTCATTGCTGCGTTCGTCAATCCGGGCGGTGCCTGCGTGCATCTGATCAGTGTCCGTGGCGGGCGCGTGCTCGGCAGCAAGAATTTCTTCCCGCAAGTCGGGATTGAAGAAGATGTCTCTGAGGTCATGGCGGCGTTTCTCGGGCAGTATTTCATCAGCAGCCCGGAACGCGATCTGCCGAGTGAGTTGATCGTCAACGTCGTCCACGAAGACTTCCCGACGCTGATCGAAGCCATTCACAAGTTGCGCGGTCGTGAGTTGGCCATCAGCCATCGGGTGCGTGGCACGCGAGCGCGCTGGCAACAGTTGGCGGTCACCAACGCCGAACAGGCACTGAGTGCGCGTCTGGCCAACCGCCAACACACCGCTGCGCGTTTCGAAGCATTGGCCGAAGTGCTCAATCTGGACGAGCCGCCGCAGCGTCTGGAGTGTTACGACATCAGTCACTCCAGTGGTGAAGCGACCGTCGCATCATGTGTAGTGTTCGGCCCGGAAGGCGCGATTAAATCCGATTACCGTCGCTACAACATCGAAGGTGTGACAGCGGGCGACGATTACGCCGCCATGCACCAGGCCTTGACCCGACGCTTCAGCAAGCTGAAGGAAGGCGAGGGCAAGCTGCCGGACATTCTGCTGGTCGACGGTGGCAAAGGTCAGTTGTCGATGGCGCGTGACGTGCTCAACGAATTGGCGGTGCCGGATCTGATCTTGCTTGGCGTTGCAAAAGGCGCAACGCGCAAGGCTGGTTTCGAAACTCTGTATCTGAATGATGCAGCGCACGAGTTCACGCTGCGCGGCGACTCGCCGGCGCTGCATCTGATCCAGCAGATCCGCGACGAAGCGCACCGTTTTGCAATTACCGGGCACCGCGCACGTCGCGGCAAAACCCGGCGTACCTCAACGCTGGAAGGCGTTGCCGGTGTCGGGCCTACCCGCCGTCGAGATTTGCTCAAACATTTTGGTGGATTGCAGGAGCTGACTCGTGCCAGCATCGAAGAGATCGCCAAAGCCCCGGGGATCAGTAAAAAGCTCGCAGAGTCGATTTATGCGAACCTGCATAGCGAGTAGAATGCCCCCTCACCTCGTAGCCAGTTGTGCCGATGAATATCCCTAATCTGATTACCGTTCTACGCGTCCTGCTTATCCCGATCTTCATTTTGCTGTTCTACTTGCCGTACCAGTGGAGCTACATGGCGTCCGCTTCGGTGTTTGCCTTTGCGGCTGCAACGGACTGGCTGGATGGTTATCTGGCCCGTCGCCTGGAGCAAAGCACGCCATTTGGTGCATTTCTCGACCCGGTTGCGGACAAGCTGATGGTCGCCGTCGCATTGGTGTTGTTGGTGCAAGAACACGGCAACCTGTGGTTGACTCTGCCAGCCGCCGTTATCATCGGTCGCGAGATTGTCGTGTCGGCACTGCGTGAGTGGATGGCCGAGCTGGGTGCTCGCGCGCATGTCGCCGTGTCCAATCTCGGCAAATGGAAAACCGCCGCACAAATGCTCGCGCTGGTGATCCTGTTGGCCAATCCGAAGGACTTTACCTTTTGGGTCATTCTGGGTTATTCGCTGTTGATGATCTCCGCAGGCCTGACGTTGTGGTCGATGGTTCAATACCTTCGCGCAGCCTGGCCGCATCTGAAGACCGATGTTGAAAAGAAATAAAACTTTTTTGAATCAAGGGGTTGACGGAGCTTCTTAATTCTATAGAATGCGCATCACCAAGCGGGAATAGCTCAGTTGGTAGAGCACGACCTTGCCAAGGTCGGGGTCGCGAGTTCGAGTCTCGTTTCCCGCTCCAAGTTTAAAACGCGTTTGTTGTTGTGCTACTGATAGCAAACGTTTTGAGGCCGAGTAGCAAAATGGTTATGCAGTGGATTGCAAATCCACCTACGCCGGTTCGATTCCGACCTCGGCCTCCACTATAAACAAGCTCCGTAGATCCATGATTTACGGAGCTTTTTTATTTGCATTGCGCTGTAAGATTTAGTCTTTAAAACAGCCAATGCGAACTTGCTTCACCGGGGAGTGATGTATATATTTCCCGCTCGGCTGTTCAAGCCTGCATCCTGTCAGGATCGCGACTGAACAGTCGGAGACAGCAACACCGCGCTACCGCCCGAATGGCGAAACTGGTAGACGCATGGGACTTAAAATCCCCCGCTCGTAAGGGCGTGCCGGTTCGATTCCGGCTTCGGGCACCATGAATATCAAGGGCTTGCATGACATATCTCATGCAAGCCCTTTTTGTGCCCAGAAAAACCCCGCCGGGCATTCAGATCAACAATTCCAGCGTATCGAACAACTCAACATCCTCTTTACGCGCCGAACGTGCGCGACGGCGGATAACCTGCGTCAGGCACTCAACAAAACACTGAGCCGCCACGCCCAACTGCACATTGCGGGTGGTGACGATGCCTATCGTGTCAGTCGCAAAAGCTTCCTTCAGCGGCAGTCGCGCTACACGCTCGCCATACATCGGCACGGTCAACATCGGCTCGGGGAAGAAACTGAGCATGTCAGTTTGCTCAATCATCGATAACGTCAGCTGAGGTGAGTGCGCGCGGTGGATGTGCTGCATATCGATCTGCGCACCGTGTTGCCAGAACAGTTCGGTCATCAGGCCTTCGTGACTGGCATCCGGGTAGTTCACCACCCAATCCAGATCGAGCAATTCATGAATGGATTGGCTGCGCCGCCGTGGATGCTCGCGGCGGGCGACGACGGCCATCTGATAGGCGAAGAGGGGGTCGCTGACGAATTCCGGTCGCGGTAGCAGCGATGAGACCAGGCCAACCGCGAATTCCATGGTGCCGTCACGCAATCTTGGCAGCGCCACGGCCATCAACCCCTCGAAAATCTCCAGACGCACTTTCGGTATGCGTTGACGAAACAGCATCACCACTTCCGGCAATAACGTCATGCCCATCCAAGGCGAGATCCCCAACCTTAACTGGCCTTGCGCCTCGTGGCTCAGATGCGCGAGTTCCAGTTGCGCGCGCTCCAGTTGACTGAGCATCTGCCGCGCATGTTGCAGTAGAGACTGTCCGTATTGGGTCAGCACTACGCCGTTGGCATTGCGCACCAGCAGTGGCAAATGCAGGTGTTCTTCAAGCTCACGCAACGCTTTGGCGACTGAGGTCTGCGAGACACCCAGTTGCCGTGCGGCGGCGCGAATGCTCCCGCAGTCGGCGGTCATCACCAGCGCGCGCAATTGATGCAGCTTCATCACTTCTCCCAGTCAAAGGTGTAAACCAGCGGGTTTCAGCCCCCGCTTTTTGCGACTGCCACGGCCATCGCCAACTGATTAGCATCGCAGCCTATCAGCGGAACACCCGAAAACAAGACTTTAAAAAATGAGGAGTACGTGATGATCGACCTGCCTGCGCTGCCCGGTATCTGCGCGATCGAGGAAGAAATGATTGCGCTGCGGCAACACATTCATGCCCATCCAGAATTGAGCTTTGAGGAGTTCGCCACTGCCGACCTCGTTGCCGGAAAACTTGAAGAATGGGGTTATCAGGTGCATCGCGGCATGGCGGGCACCGGCGTCGTTGGACTGTTGCGCAACGGCAGCGGTGGCAAAATGATCGGCCTGCGTGCCGACATGGACGCCTTGCCGATTGTTGAGCAAACGGGCCTGGCGTATTCCAGCCGACACGATGGCGTGATGCATGCCTGCGGGCACGACGGTCATACTGCGATGCTGCTCGCTGCCGCCAGACATCTGGCCGACAGTCGCGAATTCGATGGCGCGCTGGTAGTGATTTTCCAGCCCGCAGAAGAGGGCGATGGCGGCGCGCAACGCATGTTGGATGACGGCTTGTTCGAGCTGTTTCCCTGCGATGCAGTGTTTGCGATGCACAACATGCCGGGCCTGCCGGTCGGCAAGCTCGGTTTTTTACCGGGGCCGTTCATGGCCTCCACCGATACCGTGACCATTCGAGTCGACGGTATTGGCGGGCATGGCGCGATGCCGCACAAAGCCATTGATCCGTTGTTTGTCGGCGCTGCAATTGTCATGGCGCTGCAAAGCATCGTCTCGCGCAACGTTAATCCGCTCGACACTGCCGTGGTCACCGTCGGCTCCTTCCACGCCGGCATCGCCCCGAACGTCATTGCCGATCACGCCGAACTGCAACTGAGCGTGCGCGCACTGAAACCTGAAGTCCGCGACGGATTGATCTTACGAATCACCGACCTGGCCGAAGCGCAGGCAACAAGCTTCGGCGCGAGTGCCACTGTCGTCGTCGATCAGGCCCAGCGTTTTCCGCCGTTGGTCAACCATGCCGAAAGCACCGAATTTGCCCGACAAGTTGCCGTGGACTGGCTGGGTGAGGAGGGGCTGATCCGCGATCTGCAACCGCTGACCGGCAGCGAAGATTTCGCCGTCATGTTGCAGCGCTGCCCCGGCTGCTACCTGCTGATCGGCAACGGGGATGGCGAGGGTGGCTGCATGGTGCACAACCCGGGTTACGACTTCAACGATCAATGCCTCGCGACAGGGGCCAGCTATTGGGTGCGCCTGGTCGAAACCTTTCTGCGCTGATTCGTGATCGATCTTTGAGGAGTTCACCCAATGTCTGCATCTGTATCCAGCGCAATACCTGCGACTTCTTCAGTTCGAAAACCGCTTGGCGCGCGTGCCATTGCCGCGATCACCATCGGCTCCGGGCTGGAGTTCTACGATTTTTCTGTTTACAGCTTTTTTGCCACGCTCATTGGTCGGCAGTTTTTCCCGGTCGAAAGCACGTTAGGGCAGTTGCTGTTGTCACTGGCAACCTTTGGTGTCGGCTTCGGCATGCGCCCGATTGGTGGTCTGGTGCTGGGCGCCTACGCCGACCGCGTTGGGCGTAAACCGGCAATGCTGGTGATCGGCAGTACGGCATCCAGCTATATCGTGCTCGACTACATGACCAACTACACCGTGACTGTTCTGCATCTGCCGATGACCATGGGCACCGACGCTGATAACACTGTTGGCCGTTTCATTGGTCACCACGTTTCTGTTGGTGCTGATTACCGTGCCGACACTGGTGCTGGTGACCGAGCTGTTTCCACGGGCGATTCGTGCGACCGGGTTGTCGATCATTTATTGCCTGGGCGTCTCTGTTTTCGGCGGCTTTGCGCAGTTTTTTGCCACCGGGCTTATCGGGCTGACGGGCAATAACAACGCGCCCGCCCTGTACATGATGTTCTGCGTTGGTCTGACCTTGATCGGTTTGATGAGGGTCAAGGAGACCGCCGGCAAGCCGCTGGATTAGTGTTCGGCTGTTTGTTTCAGCGTTTCATATGCCTTGGCCGTCGCTCTTTCAATTCAGCATCTATAGTCAAATTCCCAAGTCCAAACAGGTGGAATTCGTCATGAAACGATTAGGTCTGTTCTTCGCGTCTTTGATTGTTGCAACACCGCTGTTTGCCGCTGATGACTTGTGCGCCATTAACTTGCAGAAACTGCACGACCTCAAACAGACGGCAGTGATGGGACAGCCTGCTTTGGGCAATATCCAGCAAGACCGTAAAGATGCCGAGGCCGCGCAAAAGGCAGGCGACAAACAGAAGTGTATTGATTTAACGAATCGGGCTTTAAAGACCGTGAAGGATGTTCAGGGCAACAACTAGTAAGCAATGGGCCGGCACTCGCCGGCCCATTTTTTATTGCGGACTAAACGAAGGCTTGTCCGGCAAAGCCGCGAGGCAGGCGTTGACGCCCCGGCATCGCAGCCAAACGCTCTACCCATGAGGAGCGCCAGTTGACGGCGTGGTGTGTGGTTTTGGCCTGGCGTGTTGCGCGTCGAGCCGCGTTACGCTGATCTTTTCTGGCTTGCTTGTACGCATCGGTATTACGGCAGCTGCGGCACTTCACGCGATTGAGTTCGCGGCTGGCAGTGAGATGTTTGCCTTTATGCCCGCAGGCTAAATGACCATCGACGTTGAAATGGATAACCATGAATCGTCTCCTTTGTGACGTGTACTAAATTGTGACCACTGATAGCCGCAGGTGTTCGCCGAGCCAAATTTCAGGCAAAAAAACACCCGCATGCGGGCGGGCGTTAAGTGTGATCTCCAAAGGAGTGATTTCACTGTAGGCGCGCAGATGTGATGATTTTGTGAAAATAAACAAATCAACGAGGAAAATATAAACGCCGGACAGATAATCCCTCGGTAACACAGCCGTCGCCGCTCTAGAGCCCCGATCGAAAGTCGCAGCGGGGCGTTCGTGCTATTCGCGTTTGTTATCTAAACCGTGGCAGAGGCCGGTCAATGGGTCTGAGCGCCGACAGCGTGTTGCGAATCAACGGCGCGTCTTTCTCGATGTCATTCAGACGATCGCGAATACGCAGGGCGGTGGGGTGACCGCCTTGATGATCAACCCAGTCGGCGATCTCTTTGCAAGCGGCCGCGAGGCGCGCCTGCCGGGCGTCGAGCAAGGTGAGGAGGGTGGTGATGGACTCTTTTTCGGACATGGAACACCTCCGTTCGGTGAAACCGCTGAGCGGCAGCAAAAAGCCCGCGAACTGCGAGCTTTATGCCGTTGGGGCGCTGCTCCTTCAGCTGGTTTCAGTATAGACCCGCAAATGATCAGCATCAGGCTGACGATTCGCGAGCCGGCAATATCGAACTCGCTGCGTTGAGACGCAGGCATTCGCGCCGTGCGTCTTCCTCCCGGTCGTAGCCATCGCCGATGAAACCGCCTGTGCGTGTATCGCAAATGCGAAACCAGCCGATGGCTTCGGCGGGTTCGTGCTGGCTGTCCTCGGCGCGCCGACCATGAATGATGATCTTGTTGCAACGCTTCACAACGAAAATGTCTTCCATGGCGTCACCGCAGCTGATTCGTGTCAGATCAACTATAGAAGCCTGTGGCAATCGTGCAAAAAATAGTCAGCTCAACTCGTCGGTTGCAGCAGCCAACCGGTTGGCTGCCACGTTAGCCGATGGCTTGGATTCAACGCTTGTAGAAACGTCTGGTCGTGGGAAACCGCGACAATGGCGCCGGGAAAACTCTGTAATGACTGTTCGAAAGCTTCCACCGAAGCCAGGTCGAGATGATTGGTCGGTTCATCAAGCAAGAGCAATTGCGCCGGAGTCTGGCGCCACAACGCCAATGCCAGTGCAGCCTTCAGGCGTTCGCCGCCGCTGAGCAAAGCGCAGGGCTGCGTCGCACGCTGGGCATTTAGTTGAAGGTGCGCTAGATAACTGCGCAACATGCCTTCACTCAACGGTGTTTGCTGAGCCAGCAACTGGTCAACAATGGAGTTTCCGTCATCAAGCAGACGCAGTTGTTGATCGAGAAATGCCATCGGTACGTGAGTCGTGCAGGTACCGCTGACCGGTTCCAGTTCATCGGCGAGCATGTTCAGAAGGGTCGATTTACCGCAGCCGTTAGGGCCACTGACGGCGATGCGCATCGGCCCCTGGATCGCGAGACTCAGCCGGCTCACCGGCGATAACCACGGCAGGCACGCGTCCACGAGCGTGCAGACTTGGCGGCTGTTCGGCACCACGCTGCCCGGAAGATTGATCAGCACACTGTCTTCGGGCAACACCTTTGTAAACGCCTCACGCACGCGGTTATCGAGATCGGATTTACGCGCCTGATGGCCAACGCGCACATGTCCCATGATGTCCCGCGCCGCACCTTTCATGCCGGCGTGTTCGATGCTGGAGACGTTCGCGGTTTGCGCATTGCGACGGCTGTTGGCGGCATGGCGCTGGATCGTGTCGTGCACGCGTTGCAGGCGGGAACGTTCGCGCTGACGTTCGGTTCTGGCTTGATCGAGTTGTGCCTGAGCGGCTGCGTGTTGCAGGCTTCGTTGTTCGGTAAAGGCTGAGTAAGAGCCGCTGAAAACATTCACGCCCAACGGCGTCAGTTCGACGATCCGCTGCATCCGCTCCAGCAACTGTCGATCGTGACTGATGACGATCAGACCGCCGCGCCAGTGATTGAGTGTATTCAGCAGCCAGTGGCGACCGGCGCTGTCCAGATGATTGGTCGGCTCATCCAGCACCAGCAATTGCGCCTGGCTCAACAGTGCTTTGATCAGGGCGATTCTGACTTGTTGGCCGCCACTGAGGTTTTCGGTGAGGTCGGTATCAGCGATATCGGTGAGTCCGCACTCATCAAGCATCTGCCGTAAACGTTCCGGCAAATCCCAGCGATCGCCGATGATGTCGAAATCGTCGGCGCTGGCATTGCCCTGGTCGAGGCGCTGCAATGCTTCAAGTACTTGGGCTGTCCCCGTCGCGTCCGCCACCGTTTGGCCAGGGGCGCCGACAAATGTTTGGGGTACGTACATCACAGGCACTGCGCTTGAAACGCTCCCGGAGGTGGGCTGTAGCTGCCCGGCAATCAGGCGCACGAGCAGGCTTTTGCCCACACCGTTGCGACCGACAATCGCGGTCGGGACAAGATCGAACTGCAGATTCAGTGCGTTGAAAATCGTCTCGCGATTGGCGAATTGGAAACTCAGCTGATTGAGCGAGACGAGGGCAGGCGTACGCGAGACGTGAGTCATCGGCACCTCCAAAAAATGTCGTGAAGACTGACAAACGCCAAGCGGCGACTGTCGCGATTACATTTTTAGAGAGCCTGATTGTTCACTTCTGCGGTCATCCTGAAGAGGGGAAGGTGGCTAGCCTAGACGACGATGCCCGGACGATCAAGGTGCGACGGCCATCTCGCTCATCCGTTCGAGAAACATCGCCAGGGCCACTTCTTCACTGCGCAGCCCCTTGCGCACGCGTGGGCGCGGTAGTTCGGCGAGGGCGCCGAGCATGAATTTTTCCACCACCGCTGGGTGGATGTAGCACTTGCGGCACACCGCTGGCGTGTTGCCCAACTGTTTGGCGACGCCTTTGACCATGTCGACCACATGCCGTTTGGCCTCGGTTTCCGACTCCCATTGCAGTTCACGCAACACCGCCAAGGCCAAGGCGCTGCCGGCCCAGGTGCGGTAATCCTTGGCGGTGAAATCGGCGCCGGTCAGGGTTTGCAGGTAACTGTTGACGTCGGAAGAACTGACGGTGTGGCGCTCGCCGTGTTCGTCCAGGTACTGAAACAGATTCTGTCCGGGGAGCTCCAGGCAGCGTTTGATAATCCGCGCGAGGCGTCGATCCTTGACGGTGATCTGGTGTTCGATGCCGCTCTTGCCGCGAAATTGAAACAGGATCGCGCTGCCATTCACTTCGACATGGCGACTGCGCAGGGTGGTCAGCCCGTAAGAGCGATTGTCGCGGGCGTATTGCGTGTTGCCGACGCGAATCAACGTGGCGTCGAGCAGAGTGATCACCGTGGCCATAACCTTATCGCGGCTAAAACCGGGCGCGGCCAGTAGTGTTTCCAGTTGTTTGCGCAGTTTTGGCAGCGCCAGACCGAACTCGCGCAGCCGCGAATATTTGTCGGCATCGCGCACTTCGCGCCAGCGAGCGTGATAGCGATATTGCTTGCGACCCCGGGCGTCGCGGCCGGTGGCTTGCAGATGACCGCGCGGGTCGGCGCAAATCCACACATCGACATAGGCCGGCGGAACCGCGAGGGCGTTGATGCGTTTGATTTCGTCCGGGTCGGTAATGCGCTGACCGGACGGCTCGAAATAGGCGAACTTGCCGCGCAGTTTTTTGCGGGTGATGCCGGGCTGCGTTTCATCGACGTAGTGCAGGTCGGATGGCAGTGCATCGGTCAGCTCGGTTTCGGACATGGCGACTTCCTTAAGTGGCGCGGCGGTCTGTAAAACGATTGACCGCGCGCTCTCGCCGTGGTGCCGAATGATTTATGCGAGCACTGCAACTGCCTTGATTTGCGCCCATAGTTGTTGGCCCGGATGGATCGCCAAGTGATCGCGCGAGTAGCGGGTGATGCGCGCGAGCAGCGGGGTGCCCCCGGCATCGAGACGAATCAGCACATGGGCGGCATTGTCCGCCGCTTGTTCGCTGACCACCGTGACCGGCAGTCGATTGAGGATGCTGCTGGAAGCGTCATTGTGCAGCGCCAGACTGATGTCCCGCGCGTGCACTTTGCAGCGCAGGGCCTGGCCGACAGTCATCGGTTCGTGAGTGACACGAATGTTCATTTCGGTGGCCGGCAGTTGCAGGCTCAGCAGTTGGTACTTGGTGTCGTAAGCGCTGACCTGGCCTTCGATAATTACCCCGGCGTCATCACCCATTGCCATCGGCAGATCCAGACGCGCGAGGGTTTCGCCGATCGGGCCGCTGGCCAGCGCTTTGCCGTCGCTGAGTAACACCAGATGGTCGGCCAGTCGCGCGACTTCGTCCTGCGCGTGGCTGACGTACAGCACTGGAATATCCAGTTCGTCATGCAACCGTTGCAGATAAGGCAGGATCTCGCTTTTGCGTTGGCTGTCGAGGGCGGCGAGGGGTTCGTCCATCAGCAACAGTTTCGGGCTGGTCAGCAGTGCACGGGCGATGCCGACACGCTGGCGTTCACCGCCGGACAAATGCTGCGGATGACGTTCGAGCAAGTGGCCGATGCCGAGCAGTTCGGTGGCTTGTGCCAGATCAACCCGGCGCTGCGATTTGGCGATACGTTTGAGGCCGAATTGCAGGTTGGCCAGCACCGACAGATGCGGAAACAGACTGGCTTCCTGAAACACATAACCCAACGCGCGTTTATGCGGCGGGACGAAAATGCCGTTGTCGCTGTCCTGCCAGATTTCGTCGTTGATTTGCACGAAGCCTTGCTCGGCGCGCTCCAGGCCGGCAATGCAGCGCAGGCAGGTGGTTTTGCCCGAGCCGGAATGTCCGTACAAAGCGGAAACGCCGCGCCCCGGCAAGTGCAGATCGACATCCAGGCTGAAGCCCGAATAAGCGATTTTCAGACGTGCTTCGATCATCGATCAGCTCCAGCCTGCGCGGGTTTTGCGGCTGGAATAGAGCGCCAGCAACACGAGGAACGAGAACACCAGCATGGCACCGGCGAGCCAATGGGCCTGCGCGTATTCCATGGCTTCGACGTGGTCGTAGATTTGCACCGAGACCACACGGGTCTTGTCGGGAATATTGCCGCCGATCATCAGCACGACGCCGAATTCACCGACGGTATGCGCGAATCCGAGGATCGCCGCCGTGATAAAACCGGGACGGGCCAGCGGCAGAATCACGCTGAAAAAAGTGTCCCAAGGATTGGCGCGCAAGGTCGCCGCCACTTCCAATGGGCGGGTGCCGATCGCCGAGAACGCGTTTTGCAACGGTTGCACCACGAACGGCATGGAATAGATCACCGAGCCAATCACCAGCCCGGTGAAGCTGAACGTCAACGTGCCAAGCCCGAGCCATTGGGTGAACTGGCCGAGGAAACCGTGCGGCCCCATCATCAGCAACAGATAAAAACCAATGACGGTCGGCGGCAGCACGAGGGGCAGGGCGACGATCGCCCCGATCGGGCCGCGCAACCACGATTGGGTGCGCGACAACCACAGGGCAATCGGAGTGCCGACAACCAGCAGTATCGCGGTGGTCAGGGACGCCAGTTTCAGGGTCAGCCAGATCGCCGCGAAATCGGCACTCGTCAGCGACATTTAGAGCTGGTAGCCGTAAGACTTGATCACCGCAGCGGCTTTCGGGCCTTTGAGGTATTCAACCAGTGCTTTGGCGGCGGCGTTGTCTTTGCCTTTGTTGAGGATTACGGCGTCCTGTTTGATCGGGTCGTGCATGCTGGCTGGAACGATCCACGCCGAACCGCTGCTGACTTTGCCGTCCTTGTAGATCTGCGACAGCGCTACAAAGCCCAGCTCAGCGTTGCCGGTGGAAACGAACTGGTAGGCCTGGGTGATGTTCTGGCCTTCAACGATCTTGGCTTTGGTGGCTTCGGTCAGTTTCAGTTTTTCCAGCACCTGGGTGGCGGCCAGGCCGTAAGGCGCAGCTTTCGGGTTGGCGATAGAGAGATGTTGGTATTCGTTCTTCTTCAGCACATCGCCTTTGGCATCGACATAGCCTTCTTTTGCCGACCACAGCGCCAGGGTGCCGATGGCGTAGGTGAAGCGAGAGCCTTTAACGGTATCGCCTTCCTTCTCGAGTTTTTCCGGGGTAGTGTCGTCGGCCGAGAGGAACACTTCGAACGGCGCGCCGTTCTTGATCTGGGTGTAGAACTGGCCAGTGGCGCCATAGGCAGCAACCAGTTTGTGCCCGGTGTCTTTTTCGAAATCTGCCGCGATGGCTTGAATCGGTGCGGTGAAGTTGGCGGCAACTGCCACTTGCACTTCATCAGCCTGAGCAGCGCCGATGGCGAAGGTCGCCAGCAAAGCGGCCAGGCAAGTTGGGGCAAAACGTGAGGCACGAGTGGTCATGTAACAGCTCCGTTGTTGGCAAGTGCAGAGGGCAGTTATTGTTGGAGGTGGACTGCGCCGATGCGAGGGTGGTTTCGCTATATAGCGAAATATATAGCGAAACACTCCCCTGTGGCGAGGGGATTTATCCCCGTTGGCGCGCGCAGCACGCCCTCTTTCCAATTGCTGCGAAATCCGTCCGCTACCTCACAAATTTCGCCAACGCCCCCTCCGCCAACTGCCTCGTCAATTCCGCACTACTTACGTCCCGTCCCAGCGTAAACGCCTGACCCGCCCAAAGATTGGCAAACTGCGCATCATCCTTCGCTCGCAGCGGCATCAGCGCGCCACCAGCCAAAGGAAAGGCCGGCGCCTTCGCCGACATCGGCCCGAGTTCGCGCATCACACGGTTGAGAATCCCACGCGCCGGTCGCCCGGTAAAAATGTTGGTGACGGCCGTTTCACTTTCCTTGGCTGTACGCAAAGCCTTGTGATGTGAGGCACTGACTTTCGCTTCCGGGGTGAACAGATACGCCGTGCCGACCTGCACCGCTGACGCGCCGAGCATGAACGCCGCCGCCACCCCGCGAGCATCGGCAATCGCACCGGCCGCAATCACCGGAACCTTCACCGCGTCAACCACCTGCGGTACCAAAGCAAAGGTGCCGACCTGACTGCTCAGGTCATCGCTGAGAAACATCCCGCGATGGCCGCCGGCTTCATAGCCCATGGCAATGATCGCGTCGCAGCCGTTTTGCTCCAGCCACACGGCTTCATCGACGGTGGTGGCCGAGGAGATGATTTTCGCGCCTGTAGCCTTGACCCGATCCAGCAGAGATTTTTCCGGCAGACCGAAGTGGAAACTCACCACTTCAGGGCGAAACTCTTCCAGTACCTCGCAAGCGGCCGCATCAAACGGCGCCCGATTGGACACCGGCGTCGGTGCATTAGAGTCGACGCCCAGTTCGCGGTAATAAGGCTCCAGCAAATTCTTCCATTCACGCGCGCGCTGTTCATCGGCTGCCGGTGGCTGATGGCAGAAGAAATTCACGTTGAAAGGTTTGTCGGTGTGCTCGCGGATCGTTTTCAGTTCTTCACGCAACTGCTCAATGCTCAACATCGCGGCGGGCATCGAACCCAAGCCACCAGCGTTGCACACGGCAATCACCATCGACGAGTTCGTGGCGCCGGCCATCGGGCCCTGGATGATCGGCAACTCGATGCCGAACAGGTCAAGAATGCGGGTGTCTGGCCATTGGCTCATGAAAGCGGTACTCCGAACGTTGAAACGGGCAGGGACGGCTGAGCCGGTTTTTTAACAGCAAAACCGGACTCAGGGCCAGTCCGAAATTCACAAGCCGTTAACGTCGATGGAATCCGCCGCCTCCACCACCACCGAAGGAGTGATTCATGAATTGCGAGGAGTTGTGGAAGTTGTTGGTGCGCTGGTTGCCGAAATTACGCGCAGCGGAATCGCGATTGAGATTTTGCAGCTGTGGGTTGTTGTTCAGCGGCGCCGCGCGTGTGCTGCCACCACCACCGACCATCGATTGCCAGCCACTGTCGGTTTTTTTGTAGACGTTGCCGTCGCGCCCGGCATAAACGTTGTTGCCGACCTGCGCGGCGCCACCGTTGCGGCCGTGGATAGCGCCATATTGGGTGGTCTTGCCGGTATTAGGGTTGTACACCGCGCCGCGATTGGCAGTGACCTGCGTACCGGTGCGCGTATTTCCCTCTGTCAGGCGCGCGCCGGCGATAGCGCCGCCATTCGGCCCGACGACTGCACCGCTGCGGCCGGCCGCGTAATTGCCGTTGTAGACGTTGTGTACCGCGCCGCGTTGACCGGCGGCCGCCACACCGGTGCGCGAGTTGTAGGAGGAACCGACCTGACCTGCCCAGCGATTGCCGGTCCAGGCGTTGTAACCGGCGCCATAGCGGCTGACCGTCGCGCGGTCACCCCACTGGTGATAGATATTGCCGGTAGTGCCGGCCCATCCGCCCGGGCCCCACGCCACTGCGCCGCCACGATAACCATAAGCAGCGCCGCCCCAGGCCAGTGGCGCTGGATACAAGCGCGGGCCCCAGGCGTAACCCCAACCGTAATTTCCCCACCACGGATAAGCGCCCCAGCCCCAGCCCATCGCCACGGTGCTGCCGCCCCAACTCCAGCCGAAACCGTATCCGAATGTCCATCCAGTCCACGGGGTGTAGCGGATCGCGACGCCGAAACCGTAAGTCACCGGCGGCCCGTACCAGACGCTACCGACCCACGGCGTGTACGGATAACCGGTGCCGTAAACCACGACATTAGTCACCGGATCAATATTGGAGCCCTGATAACCCGGGGTATAACCGACCACCACGGTATCACCGCTGGACTCATAGACTTTCACGTAAGTCAGGTAATGCATCGGCGAACTCGGCGGGATCGAATAGATCACCGCCGGCACCGAACTGGCCACGACCCACGGGCCGTTCACCGACGTGGCGGTAAACCAGATGCCATTTTCCACGGCGTACCAACTGTTGTTGTCGACCCGGATGATCGGTGTGGCGCTGTTGACTACATATTGCAACGGCGTGGTGTTGATCGCTTTGAGCTGCGGCTCGCCATCGAACTGCGGTGCGGTCATTTTCACCGCGCTTTTCTTGATCGCCGAGGTCTGCGGAATGGTCGCGGCAATCGCCGCTTCTTTCGCCTGCGGAGTGCCGGCGACCGAGGCTTTGACGTTCTCTTTCGGGCTGTCGTCGGGAATGTTGGCGAAGTCTGCCGGCAGTTTGTCCGCCGGGGTGAACGTCCATGGGCCCTTCATGTCGCTGGCGCGAAACCAGCGCCCGGAGATCAACACATAACTGTTCTGATCGCCGATTTCCTTGAAGATATGCCCGGTGGTATTACTGACGTAGAGCAGGCCGGTGCCCTGAATCGGCAGCCATTGCGGCGCGCCATCAGTTACCAGTAACTCGGTAGGCGTGGTCGCAATGAAGATCTTTGGCTGCGGCGGTTTGGCCAGGCTGGGGATCTTGTCTTTCGGATCACTTTGCCCGGTCAGCAGATCGACCTGACGGCTTTTGATGGCGGCCAGTTTGGCTTTTTCCAGATCGGCTGGCGGTTTTGCCAGACGTGTGTAATCACCGTTGATCTGGTCTGCGACCATCCAGCCATCAAACACGTGCAGATAGTGTTTGCCTTGTTCGTCCTTGAGCAGCAGCGGGCGAGTATTGATCACTCGTTGCAGCGACGTGCCTTCCACCGGCCGATACGCCACATCACCGTCGATGTACACCAGCATCGCCGGGACGTCGGAACTGATGATGGTCGGCGGGGTGTTTTCCAGCGGAGCGCTGTCTGCCTTCTGTTCTGCCGACAATACGCCGACAGCGGCTTCGAGCTGATCAAGGGAAATGGTTTTCTTGCGCTTGTCGGCGTCTTTTTGCAGCGCTGCCGCCCAAGTGTCTGCTTGACTGGCATCGGCCGGGAAATCGGCTTTGATGATTTTGTATTGATCGAGCGCGACCCAACGGGTGGCCTTGTCGACCAGGGTGTGGGCGCTGAACTCGACGATGCCGTAAGTGGATTTGCCATCAGCGCCGGTGGCTTCGACAGCCGCGCGAGCGTTGAGCGTGTAACCGTCCCAACTGTCGAGTTGCGGTTGGTACACAGTCAATTTCGATTTGCCGCTGGTAATGACTTGTGGCCACGCCGGCTCACTCGGTGCTGCAGATGTTGCCGCATCAGCAGCCGGGGCAGGCGCCGCCCACGCATTGCCAAATGCCAGCAGACTGAGCATCAGCATCACTACAAGAGTACGCGGGTGAGACATCGTCAACTCCATCGACAAGGGGATTCTAGAGGGCTTGGCCGGGATCAGCAGGGTAGTCGAAAAAGCATAGACGCCGACAATGAAATTACCCGATGAAATTTAAGCCAGGCACAAAGTCGAGTGTGGCAACGTGTTGCGATGTGGTATTTCAAGGCACGACATTTCAACATCCAGCCATGCGAGGGCACTCATGTTCAACGCCATTGTGATCAACAAAGACGACAGCGGTTACCGCGCCGACCTGCAGCAACTCAATGAAGATCAACTGCCCGATGGCGATGTCACGGTGCAGGTGGCCTACAGCACGCTGAATTTCAAGGACGGTCTGGCGATTACCGGCAGCAGCCCGGTGGTGCGCAAGTTTCCGATGGTGCCGGGGATTGATCTGGCGGGCACCGTCGAAGCCAGTTCGCATCCCGACTATAAAGTGGGCGACAAGGTGTTGCTCAACGGCTGGGGCGTCGGCGAATCCCATTGGGGTGGTCTGGCGCAGAAAGCGCGACTCAATGGCGATTGGCTGATTCCGTTGCCCGAAGCCTTCACCGCTGCACAAGCCATGGCCATTGGCACGGCGGGTTACACGGCGATGCTGTGCATTCTCGCGCTCGAGCATAACGGCGTGACCCCGGAGCAAGGCGAGGTGCTGGTGACTGGCGCCAATGGCGGCGTCGGCAGCTTTGCCATTGCGCTGCTGAACACCTTGGGTTATCGCGTGGTGGCGTCCACTGGCCGGGCTTCTGAGCACGAATATTTAAAGCAACTCGGCGCCAGCGAAATCATCGATCGTGCAACCCTGTCCGAACCGGGTAAGCCATTGGCGAAGGAGCGCTGGGCGGCGGTGATCGATTCGGTCGGCAGCCATACATTGGCCAACGCCTGCGCCAGTACGCGTTCCGAAGGCACCGTTGCCGCGTGTGGATTGGCGCAGGGCATGGACTTCCCGGGCTCGGTTGCACCGTTCATTTTGCGCGGCGTGACCCTCGCGGGCGTCAACAGCGTGACTCAACCCAAGGCCCGTCGCGTGCAGGCCTGGGATCGTCTGGCCAAGGATCTGGATTTCGCCTTGTTGCCCCTGATCAGCCATGAAATCGCTTTAAGCGAGGCGATTAATGCTGCGCCTGAGTTGCTTGCCGGGCGCATTCGTGGCCGGGTGGTGGTCGACGTCAATCGCTGAGAATCAGCCGACTCTAGGCCTGCGTTTCGCGATCCAGTAACAGGCGCTTACGTTCGACGCCCCAACGGTAACCGGAGAGGTTGCCGTCGCTGCGCACCACACGGTGACAGGGGATCGCTACAGCCAACCGGTTCGCACCACAGGCCTGAGCCACCGCGCGCATCGAGGTTGGCGCGCCGATGCGCAGGGCAATCTCGGAATAACTGGCAGTGCTGCCCGCAGGGATTTCCCGCAGCGCTTGCCAGACTCGCTCCTGAAACGCCGTGCCTCTGACGTCCAGCGGCAAGTCGAGGCCAATGGCCGGCGCTTCAATAAACCCCACGACTTTTGCGATCAACTGCTCAAAATCGCTATCGGCACCAATCAGATTGGCGAGGCGAAACTGATCCTGCAAATCACACACCAATTGGTGCGGATCGTCCCCCAGCAGAATCGCGCAAACCCCACGATCACTTTGCGCCACCAGAATTGCCCCGAGCGAGCATTCGCCGACAGCGAAGCGGATATCGTTGTTCTGCCCGGCCGCGCGGTAATCACCGGGCTTCATGCCTAAAACCTGATCGGCTGATTCATAGAAACGACTATTGGAATTAAAGCCCGCGTCATACAGCGCATCGGTCACCGAGCCGCCGTCCGCCAAGCGTTCACGCACCCTGCGCGAGCGATGCGCGGCGGCGTAACCTTTCGGGGTGAGTCCGGTAGAAGCTTTGAACACGCGGTGGAAATGAAACGGACTCAAGCCTGCTGTTTCCGCGAGGTCATTTAGCGTCGGTAACGTTTCAGACGACTCAATCTGCCGACAGGCTTGCGCCACCGTCTTCGCGTGTTGAGCGTTGACCTCCGTCTGATCTTTACCGGCGCGCTTACTCGGCCGATAACCCGCCGCTTCAGCCTCGACAGCGCTGTCGAAAAACTCCACATTCTGTGGTTTTGGAAGGCGCGCCAGGCTACTCGGGCGGCAATAAATGCCGGTGGTTTTCACCGCGTAGACAAACTGCCCGTCCGCCCGTGGATCGCGGGCAACGACGGCGGCCCAGCGTGGATCGTTTTCGATGTTGAGGTGGGTCGAAAGCGTTTTCATGAAGGTTAATCCGTTGGCCTGTTTGATTCAGGTTATCCAGCGCCGGCGAGGACAACACTCCGGGCCTTGCGGTCAAACTCTTAAGCTTATCCGGCTACGCGAAAGGTCAGGTTGATCCGCTGCTCACCGAGTTGCGGATGACGACCCTGTTTGATCGGTAACACGCCATGAAAGCGCAGCCGATCGACGCCGCCCCAAATCACCATGTCGCCGTGCAGCAACGGAACACGTTGGGTCTTGTCGCTGCGGGCAAAACCGCCGAACAGGAACATCGCCGGTAAACCCAGTGACAGAGAAACAATCGGCGCGGCGTAGGCATTTTCGTCTTTGTCCTGATGCAAAGACATCTTGGCGCCGGGGATATAGCGATTGATCAGGCAGGAATCTGCCACAAAATCAGGAAAACCGGCTTGGGTGGCGGCTGAATGGGCCAATTCAGCGAAGGCCTCTGGCATTGATGGCCATGGCGCTCCACTGAGCGGGTCGACGCTGGAGTAACGGTAACCACTGCGATCGGTGATCCAGCCCAAAGCGCCACAACTGCTGGTGCCGACGGACATGCTGAATCCGCCCGGCGTCATCATGCTACGCAATGGCGCGGCTTCAAGTACGTTTTGAAGTGCCGGTAGAAGTTGATCGACAACAGGCAGCGCGAACCCCCTCAGCACCCACGATTGTTCACCGATCTGGTCTGCGCGAGGTTGTTGTTGCGGCTCGTTGTCAGCGAACAGGTCGAAGTTGCTCGGTTGCATGGTGTTCACAATGCGTCGTGAAAGATGATGCCTAGGGTATGCCGATTTCCACTGTGCAGGCGACTGACGCCGTGACGCATGGTCACCCGATAGTCGCCGCGTACGCCTTTGACCGGTCGTTGGTTCACCGCGAAGATCAAGGCGTCGCCTTTTTTCAGATCCATGACGTGAACGCGTGATTGCATGCGTGGGCGCTGTTCGGTCAAAACCAACTCGCCGCCGGTGAAATCTTCGCCAGGCTCTGACAGAAGAATCGCCACTTGCAGCGGAAATAACCGTTCGCCGTACACGTCCTGATGCAGACAATTGTAGTCCTGCGGGCCATAGCGCAGTAACAGCGGAGTAGGGCGCGTCTGTTCGGCGGCGTGACATTGCTGAATAAATTCAGCGTGCGTCGTCGGAAAACATTCGGGCAGATTCATGCGCGCCTGCCAGCGATTCGCTAGCGGCGCGAGATACGGATACAACGCTGTGCGCAGCCGTTCTACGGCTGTGGGCAATGGATAGCGGAAGTATTTATATTCGCCGCGACCGAAGCCGTGGCGGGCCATGATGACCTGCGAACGGAACGGTTCGGTCTGCGGGTACAAGTCACTCAAACGATCACACGTCTGGCCAAGCAGCAGGGAGCGGATGATGACAAAACCATCCTGATCCAGTTGCTGCTCCAGCGCTGACCAGTCGAGCGAATTCAGTCGGGCAGGGGACATTGGCATGCTGATTCCTGGACGCAAAGTCGAGGTGATCAGGCTAGACACATCCCTGCGGCAGAACACTCCGCCGCTTGCGGTCGAATTCGCAGCGGCGCCTTACAACGCTTTGCTGACGCTGATTTCGCTAATCACATCTTCGCTGTCATGCAGGGCATCGAGTGCAGCCTTGGCTTCTTCGGCGGTACCGTTTTCCAACTGCGCGAACTCAAAGCGGCGTTCGCCATTGAGTTTGTACTTGATGACGTATTTGGTCGTTTGGGCCACGTTCATGCTTACCTGTGTGCGTTGGCGGGATCGGCTCAGCTCAGTTTGGTGCTGGAGCGGCGGATGATCTTGATCGAGTGCGTCAGGGTCGGCTTGCGGGTCACGCTGATCGGCCGACGGTTGACGGTGTCGATGGTGATGTTCCAGAAACCGGTGCTCGGTGCGGTGATGCGGGCCGGAAACGTGTCGAAAGCGCCGCCGTGGTAGGTGTGACGGCCGCCGTTCTTGAAGCTGCGGAAGTTGGCGTCGTTCATCAGACGGATGTTGCAGGTTTGCGAGCATTGGATGACGACGATGTCGTCTTCGTTGAGGTGCTCGCGCTGGTGAATAAATTTCATGGGCGCCTCCAGAAGGGCTTTTTCTACAAAATCAAAACGATAGCTTGTCGATTGGGCGCAGTTTATCAGCCCGCACGGGTTATTATCTGGCCGTCGGGCGTTGGTTTGACAATTTTGAACAGATATTCGCGATTGGATGCAGGTTAAATGCAGAAGACCTCGGAGAAAAACGGCATTTGTGCTGTCGGACGGTCTTTAAAGGAGGATTTGTATGAAGTGGGGTGTGGTGTGTCTGCCGTTGGTTTTGGCTTTGGGTGGTTGCGCGAATGTTTCTGAAATCAACGAAACGCTGCCGACCATGAGCGTGATCTCTGGCAAGAAGCCCCATGAGTATGCGCAGTGCCTGGCGGAAAAGCTGGCTGACAGCCGTGGTGCGCTGCAGGTGCAGCCGAAGAAGGACGGCGTCCAGGTGATCGTCCCGGGCAAATTGTCGACGGGTGCAGCAGCGGTGTTTGACATCGAAGACCGCTCCGGCGGCAGCAGCATCAAGCTGCACGAGCGCATGTCCAATGTGCCGGTACGCCCTCGCGATGTGCGTAACGCGGCCAACGCCTGCATCTCTGGCTGATAGACTAAGCGTCATCAGCATCAATGCCGCCACAGTCATGCTGTGGCGGCATTTTCATTTCTGGAGTCGCGATGAAGCGAGAGCAAGTGCGGGAGCGCCATGCAGAGGGCCTTATCTCTGCCACCCATGTCATCCAGAACCCGGCGAACTCGGGTGAATGGATTGTCTTTTTCAAGAAAAGCGCCGGTCGCAGCTATTTTCTGGTCGACGATAACGACGAAGTCGAATCGTTCAGCAAACTCGATGACCTGATCGAAGTCGTGCGCGGCCTCGGGATCAAGTTCGCCGAAATTCACATGTAACGCTTATTTGCAGACCACCACGACGCTGCGGGTTTTGTAGTTGCCGACGTCAACGCCCAGCGTTTTGTCGCTCTCTTTTGGCTGAGGTGTGCCGTCAGTGCCAACGATGCGATACCCGGTACCTGCGCAAGAGGCGTCAGCCTTTTCATAGCAAGTGGCCCAGGAATTGGCTTCGCCGGAGCAATCAATGGTCAAACCCTGTTCACCGGTTTTCAGGTACGTCGGCTCAGAGGTGGCACAGCCGGCCAATGCCAGTACTGCAATCAGTGGCAAAAATTTGTTTATGTTCATAGGTGTCGTCTTCAGCGAGTAGGGGGACTAGACGCTCTGACAGCGCCGGCGTGAAAAGGTTATAGCGATTGGCCACTTGTTTGCACGTAGACACAAAAAAGCCCTGCGTATTGGCAGGGCTTATGGCGTAACGCGGTCTATCAATCTTGATTTTTGCCGCGACGCTTAGGCGCAGGAGGGGTGTAGTCGAGCACCGAGGCCACCTCAATCGCCATTGCTTCAGTAGGTAGCGGCCCGGAAACATCCTCGCCATTGGTGGCAGTAATGTGCCATTGGCCATCTTTGCCCTTGCCGACGGTGTACCCGTTGATGATTTTTGGTTCGGCCATCTATCTGTCTCGTTCGCTGTTTCAAAGTCGCCATGATACCGGCAAATGCTGGCGCTGGGTGATGATGCGCGTATGGTGGTAGATTCTTTGAGCTACGCTGATTTCGCTGCTCGATGATGCCAGCGGAACTATCCGCCAGAATATTTCTCTATGATGGCATCGGTTAGCCAGCGCGGGGCATTGTAAGGTGCACGCCGCCTGATTAGACTGCGCCGAAACTCGTACACACAGCCTTTTCAAGGACTTATATGATCAAGAAATGCTTGTTCCCAGCAGCCGGTTACGGTACTCGCTTCCTGCCAGCGACTAAAGCCATGCCTAAAGAAATGCTGCCGGTGGTAAACAAGCCACTGATCCAGTACGGCGTTGAAGAAGCTCTGGACGCTGGTCTGACGGAAATCTCCATCGTCACCGGTCGTGGCAAACGCGCTCTGGAAGACCACTTCGACATCAGCTACGAGCTGGAAAACCAGATCAAAGGCACCGACAAAGAAAAATATCTGGTTGGTATCCGCAAGCTGCTCGACGAGTGCTCGTTCTCCTACACCCGTCAAACCGAGATGAAAGGTCTGGGCCACGCGATCCTGACTGGCCGCCCGCTGATCGGTGACGAACCGTTCGCCGTGGTGCTGGCGGACGACCTGTGCGTCAACCTTGATGGCGACGGCGTCCTGACCCAGATGGTCAAACTGTACAAGCAGTTCCGCTGCTCGATCATCGCCATCCAGGAAGTCGACCCGCAGGAAACCAGCAAGTATGGCGTAATCGCTGGCGAGATGATCCGTGACGACATTTACCGTGTTCACAGCATGGTCGAGAAGCCAAAGCCGGAAGACGCGCCGTCCAACCTGGCGATCATTGGTCGTTACATCCTGACCCCGGACATCTTCGACCTGATCGAACAAACCGAGCCAGGCAAAGGCGGCGAGATCCAGATCACCGACGCCCTGATGAAACAAGCCCAGAACGGCTGCGTCATGGCCTACAAGTTCAAAGGCAAGCGTTTCGACTGCGGTGGTGCTGAAGGCTACATCGAAGCGACCAACTTCTGCTTCGAAAACTTCTACAAGACTGGCAAGGCTTACTAAGAGCGCTTGATCCGTTTGTAGCACCTTCGCACGATGTCATTTGTGTGAAGGCCAAAAAACGCCCCGACCGGTTCGGGGCGTTTTTTTTGTGCCGAAAAAAGACACGGTCTCTGACCTTGTTCTTGGGATGCAAGCTGAAACAAATGAGCGTTTGTCAGAAGGTGTATTCACTGCTGAACTGACGGGCTCTTGCCAGGGATGAGTGCAGGAGAGGCGTTCCACGGCATTGCCGTGGAGCCATTTTTGGCAATAAGGAGAGTTACCCGTGGTGTTGATAGCAAAGCCTCCAAGTAAAACGCGCTGGTTGAGTCTTGCCGTTCTGATGCTGCCAGTGTTACTGGTGACCGTTGACAACACGGCGTTGGGATTCGCACTGCCAAAAATCGCAGAAGCGTTGCACCCAACCGCTAGTCAGCAACTGTGGATGATCGATGCCTACTCGTTGGTGCTGGCAGGTTTGCTGGTGTCGATGGGCAGCTTGGGTGACCGGATCGGGCATCGAAAATTACTGCTCGCGGGATCCTTTGGTTTTGCTGTCGTTTCTGTTTTGACTGCCTATTCCGAAACAGCCATGCAGCTGATCATCGGGCGTGCCTGTATGGGTATTTTCGGCGCAATGCTGATGCCCTCGACTTTGGCGTTGATACGCTGGGTATTTGAAGATCGCGAAGAGCGCCGACTGGCCGTGGCGATCTGGGCGACAACGTTGACGGTGGGTTCGGCGTTAGGGCCTTTGGTCGGCGGGGTGCTGCTGGAGTTCTTTGATTGGGGCGCCATTTTTCTATTGGCGGTGCCTGTGCTGATACCGTTACTGGTTTCGGGGCCGCTGTTTCTGCCTGAGTCGGAGCGGGATGCGTCAGGGCCGCTGGATCCAGTGAGCATTGTGCAATCGATGGTCGCGTTGGGAGCTATTGTTTACAGCGTCAAGCGTGGCGCCAGTGACGGTATCGACGAGGTCGTGTTGATCACGTTTCTGATTGGACTGTTAGCAGGCTGGATGTTCGTGCGGCGTCAGTCGCGCCTTGCTGAGCCGTTGATGGACTTGAGCCTGTTTCGCAATGGTGCTTTCAGCAGCTCAATTCTGATCAATCTGATGAGCCTTGCCTTTCTTGTAGGTTTTGTTTTCTTCACCACTCAGTACTTGCAGATCGTTCTGCAGATGTCGCCGCTGAGTGCGAGTCTGGCGCTCGTGCCCGGGCAAATCATGGCGATCATCGTCGGGATGGCTGTCGTGCCGATTGCGAAACGTGTGCCCGTGCATGTCCTGATTCCGATTCTGACTGGATTTGTCGGCGCGGCGTTTCTGTTGGTGGCGAGCATGGGCGGCAGTCTGGCGGTATGGGTGGCAGCGTTCGCCTTGCTAAATATCGGGGTGGGCGCAATTACGACAGTGACCAACGATGTGATTTTGTCTGCTGTGCCGCCGGCGAAGGCGGGCGCAGCCTCCGCAATCAGTGAAACCGCGTATGAAGTGGGCGTGGTGCTGGGCACTACTCTGCTTGGTGGTCTGGTCACGGCCTACTATCGCGGCGCTTTGCAACTGCCGGCCTTCTTGAACGACATTCAGTTTATGTTGGCGAGCGAGACGCTCTCCGGCGCACTTTCTGTCGCCGCCGGGTTATCTGCTGAGCAAGCGCAAGTGCTGATGTTGCAAGCGGCGTTGGCGTTTGAAGGTGGTGTGGGGCTGGTGTCATGGGCCGCTTTCGGCTTGGCGCTCGTTGCGATGCTGATCACCTGGCGCACCTTGCGGATACCTGAAGCTATGACGGTGGAGGATTCTTGGCGTTGCTAATGCAGGGCAAACCCGTTGGAGACTTGCTCAATGAGCGTCGGCAGGTATGCTGTTCACCTGCCGAGGAGATAGAAATGGCCTACGATTTTGACCTTTATGTGATTGGTGCCGGTTCCGGCGGTGTGCGCGCTGCGCGTTTTGCAGCCGGTTTCGGCGCGAAAGTGGCGGTGGCCGAGAGCCGTTATCTGGGCGGTACCTGCGTCAACGTCGGCTGTGTGCCGAAAAAGCTGTTGGTGTACGGCGCGCATTTCGCTGAAGACTTTGAGCAAGCGTCCGGTTTTGGCTGGAGCCTTGGCGAAGCGAACTTCGATTGGGCGACGCTGATCGCCAACAAGGACCGCGAGATCAATCGCCTTAATGGCATTTATCGTAACTTGCTGGTCAACAGCGGTGTGACCTTGCATGAGGCGCACGCCAAGATCGTTGGGCCTCATGAAGTCGAGGTCAATGGCGAACGCTTTACCGCGAATAACATTCTGATCGCCACCGGCGGCTGGCCGCAGATTCCGCAAATTCCGGGGCACGAACACGCGATTGGTTCCAACGAGGCGTTCTTTCTCAAAGAGCTACCTAAGCGTGTACTAGTGGTGGGTGGTGGTTACATCGCGGTTGAGTTCGCCGGGATTTTCCACGGTCTCGGCGCGAACACCACGCTGCTGTATCGCGGTGATCTGTTCCTGCGCGGTTTCGATGGTTCGGTGCGCAAACATTTGCAGGAAGAACTGACCAAGCGCGGTCTGGATCTGCAATTCAATGCCGACATCGCGCGCATCGATAAACAGGCCGATGGCAGCCTCAAAGCCACTCTCAAGGATGGTCGCGAGCTGGAGGCGGATTGCATTTTCTACGCGACCGGTCGCCGTCCGATGCTCGACAATCTCGGACTGGAAAACACCGATGTGCAGCTCACCGACAAAGGCTTCATCAAGGTCGATGATCAGTACCAGACTACTGAGCCGTCAATTCTGGCCCTCGGCGACGTTATTGGTCGAGTGCAGCTGACGCCAGTGGCATTGGCGGAAGGCATGGCTGTAGCGCGTCGTTTGTTCAAGCCTGAGCAATATCGTCCGGTGGATTACAAGATGATCCCGACGGCGGTGTTCAGCCTGCCGAACATTGGTACGGTCGGGTTGACCGAAGAGGAAGCGCGCGAGGCTGGCCACGATGTTGTGGTGTTCGAGAGCCGCTTCCGCCCGATGAAGCTGACCTTGACTGAATGTCAGGAGAAGACGCTGATGAAGCTAGTGGTGGACGGCAAGACCGACAAAGTTCTCGGCTGCCACATGGTCGGCCCGGACGCTGGCGAAATCGTCCAAGGCCTGGCGATTGCGCTGAAGGCAGGCGCGACCAAGCGCGACTTCGACGACACGATCGGGGTACATCCGACGGCCGCCGAAGAGTTTGTCACCATGCGTACACCGGTCGGCGCTTAAGCGTCCTTCGGTTTGGCCGAGTCTGGCGCTGCCGCAACGGTAGCCGCCAGACGCCGGCTTTCTTCCAGGCTCGCCTGCGTTTTGCTTAATTCCTTTTCCAGTGACTGATTGAGGAGCGCCTGCTCTTCGACGTTCTGTTTGAGTGTCTGACTTTCCAGTGTGGCCACGCGTAAACGTTCCTGGAGGAGGGTGCGTTCGCTATCCACGCGCGTCGCTTGTTCCAGTAACTGATCCTGACGCTGATTGCTTTGCTTGAGCTGATCCTGTGCAAGGCTCAATTCGCGCTGGGTGCCACGGTTTTCCGTGAGCAGGCGCTCGTTGTCGCGATGCAGTTGCGTGATCTCGTCCTGACGCACCAGTGCGCTTTGCTGTGCCTGGCGCAGTTCTGCCTGAATCTGCTGCACCTGGCTTTCGTGGCGGCTCTGTTCCTGCTCGCGCTGCTCTTTGGTGGCGTTGCGGTAATGCTCAAGTGCGTCGCGAGCATGCAGGTGCTTTTCTTCCAGCGAGCGAATCTGCTCGTCCTTGTCCTGCAGGCGCAATTCAAAGTCGGCCAAGGCCTGATTCAAACCGGCATTACGGGTTTGTTCGGTCTGCAGCATCGAGCGCGTGTTGTTCAGCGCTTCGGATTCGCGCGCGAGCGCTGCGCCTTGAATGTCGTGCTCATGCTCGATTTTTTCCAGCGCCTGACCAACCTGCTTCAGCTCCGATTCCAATGCCTCGCGCTGTTCGTCGAACTGCTCGCGAGCTTGTTCGATGGGCTCTTGCGCCTGTTCTTTCAGGCGCTGAGCGAGGCGGGAGACGAGGGCGGTCAACTCATCGTCGATGGGTTCTGCTGATGCTTCAGTCGGCTGAGCGCCATCATCCAGCTCTTTCAAATAGCGATGGATCGTGGTTTTCGAGCCGGTGTTGCCCATTTCAATGCGTACTGCATCGATGCTCGGGTGTTCTCCGCGAGCCAGAATCGCTGTGCGCGCGATCTGCACCAGTGCTTTGGTAATGCCGCCACGGGCCATGTGAACTCCTACGATTTCATACTGTGGTACATGCCACTTAAGTACGCAGTGTACCATGCTGAAAATAAAGTTAAATCATTGATATTAAAGACACGGGATATACTGGTATTACCCAGTGTCAGGCGGCAAAATGCGTGTCTGCATCCTTGAATCAGTACGCCAGCGAGAAAACAGCCCATGAGCGATCTGGATCGCTACCTGCAAGCCGCCACCCGTGACAACACGCGCCGAAGCTATCGTGCAGCCATTGAACATTTCGAAGTGAAGTGGGGCGGGTTCCTGCCAGCTACGGCTGATAGCGTCGCGCGGTATCTGGTGGCGCATGCTGGGGAGTTATCGATCAATACGCTGAAGCTGCGTCTGTCAGCGTTGGCGCAGTGGCATAACAGTCAGGGCTTTGCTGATCCGACCAAGGCGCCGGTGGTGCGCAAGGTGTTCAAAGGCATTCGCGCCCTGCACCCGGCACAGGAGAAACAGGCCGAGCCGTTGCAGTTGCAGGATTTGCAGCGCGTCATCGATTGCCTGGAGCACGAAGTGCAAACCGCCAAAGAAAAGCAGGATCGCCCGGCGCTGCTCAAGGCTTACCGCGACCGCGCCCTGATTCTTCTGGGATTCTGGCGGGGCTTCCGCAGCGATGAGCTGTGCCGCTTGCAGATTGAACATGTGCAAGCGCACGCCGGCAAAGGCATCACCCTTTATGTGCCACGCAGTAAGGGCGATCGGGAAAACCTTGGACAGACTTATCAAGCGCCGGCGCTGTTAAAGCTGTGCCCGGTTCAGGCCTACATCGACTGGATCACCGAAGCAGCGCTGGTGCGCGGCCCGGTTTTTCGCAGCATCAATCGCTGGGGCAATCTGAACGAGGAAGGCCTGCATGCCAACAGCATCATCCCTTTACTGCGCCAGGCCTTGCAGCGTGCCGGGATCGCTGCCGAAAACTACACCAGCCATTCCCTGCGGCGCGGCTTCGCCACTTGGGCGCATCAAAGTGGTTGGGATTTGAAATCGTTAATGAGCTACGTCGGTTGGAAGGACATGAAGTCTGCGATGCGCTATGTCGAGGTCAGCCCGTTTCAAGGAATGTCGCGGATTACCGACGTGCCCGCCTAGATATCCATTTATTCTATTAATACAGTTGCCTAATAGCCAAAACATATCAGCAGCATCAGGTTTGCCAATGAGCCATCCGTCGAGCGAGTGGTTAGGATTCTCCCATCGAATTCACAACCCTGACGGAGAGTCATCAATGCCTATCATCAACAGCCAAGTAAAACCGTTCAAAGCTACCGCGTTCAAAAACGGCGACTTCGTTCAAGTGTCGGACGCTGACCTGAAAGGCAAGTGGTCGGTCGTGTTCTTCTACCCAGCCGACTTCACCTTCGTTTGCCCAACCGAGCTGGAAGACCTGGCGGACAACTACGCTGCCTTCCAGAAACTCGGCGTAGAAATCTACAGCGTTTCCACTGACACCCACTTTGCCCACGCTGCCTGGCACAACACTTCGCCAGCCATCGGCAAAATCGAATACACCATGATCGGCGACCCGACCCACGCCATCTCCCGCAACTTCGACGTGCTGATCGAAGAAGTTGGCCTGGCTGACCGTGGCACCTTCGTGATCAACCCTGAAGGCCAGATCAAAATCGTTGAACTGAACGATGGCGGCGTTGGCCGTGATGCTTCCGAGCTGCTGCGCAAAATCAAGGCTGCTCAGTACGTTGCTGCTCACCCAGGCGAAGTTTGCCCAGCCAAGTGGAAAGAAGGCGAGGCCACTCTGGCTCCGTCCCTGGACCTGGTCGGCAAGATCTAAGTCTGTGACACGCAACTCAGGGCGGTACGCCGCACCTTCTTAAGTACGCTGCACCGCCCCAAAAAATGCCCGGGCGAGATTCGCTCGGGCTTTTTTTCGCCTCAAATAAAGGAAATCGCCCGTATGTTGGACGCCAATCTTAAAGCCCAGTTGAAATCGTACCTGGAACGGGTCACCCAGCCGATCGAGATCGTTGCTTCCCTCGACGACGGTGCGAAATCCCGTGAAATGCTGGAACTGCTGAAAGACGTCGCCAGTCTTTCGAGCCAAATTACTTTGATCGACAGCGGTGACGATGCACGCAAGCCATCGTTTTCGATCAACCGCCCGGGCGCCGACATCAGTCTGCGTTTCGCCGGTATCCCGATGGGCCACGAATTTACTTCGCTGGTATTGGCCCTGCTGCAAGTCGGTGGCCACCCATCGAAGGCCAGCGTTGAAGTGATCGAGCAGATTCGCTCGCTTAAAGGTGAGTTCAGCTTCGAGACTTACTTCTCGCTGTCCTGCCAGAACTGCCCGGATGTTGTTCAGGCGTTGAACCTGATGGCCGTGCTCAACCCGAACATCCGCCACGTCGCCATCGACGGCGCGTTGTTCCAGGATGAAGTCAACGATCGCAAGATCATGGCCGTGCCGAGCATCTACTTGAACGGCGAAAACTTCGGCCAGGGCCGCATGGGCCTGGAGGAGATTCTCGCCAAACTCGACACCGGCGCCATTGAACGTCAGGCCGAAAAAATCAGCGCCAAAGAAGCTTTTGATGTATTGGTCGTCGGCGGTGGCCCGGCCGGTGCTTCGGCAGCGATTTATGCCGCTCGTAAAGGCATCCGCACCGGCGTCGCCGCTGAGCGCTTCGGCGGTCAGGTGCTCGACACCATGGCCATCGAGAACTTCATTTCCGTACAGGAAACCGAAGGGCCGAAACTGGCCACGGCGCTGGAAGAACACGTCAAACAATACGACGTCGACATCATGAACCTGCAGCGTGCCGACAAGCTGATCCCTGGCAAAAACGGCGAGCTGCATGAAGTCCACTTCGCCAGCGGCGCGACCCTCAAAGCCAAGAGCGTGATTCTGGCGACCGGTGCGCGGTGGCGTGAAATGAACGTGCCCGGTGAGCAGGATTACCGCAACAAAGGCGTAGCGTACTGCCCGCACTGCGACGGCCCGCTGTTCAAAGGCAAGCGTGTCGCGGTGATTGGCGGTGGTAACTCCGGCGTTGAAGCAGCTATCGACCTGGCCGGTATCGTTGCTCACGTCACGCTGCTGGAATTTGATGTGCAACTGCGCGCTGATGCGGTATTGCAGCGCAAATTGCACAGCCTGAAGAACGTCACCGTGATCACCAGTGCGCAAACCACTGAAGTGACGGGCGACGGGCAGAAGGTCAACGGCTTGCGCTACAAGGATCGCAACAGTGATGAACTGCGCACGGTCGAGCTGGAAGGGATCTTTGTGCAGATCGGTTTGTTGCCGAACACTGATTGGCTCAAAGGCACCATCGAGTTGTCGCCGCGTGGCGAGATCATTGTCGATAACCGTGGCGAGACTTCTATCCCGGGAATCTTTGCAGCGGGTGACGTGACGACTGTGCCGTACAAGCAGATCGTGATTGCGGTGGGCGAGGGCGCGAAAGCATCGTTGAGCGCGTTTGATCACCTGATCCGGACTTCGGCGCCGGCGTAACTGCAAAGCCAGAAATGAAAAACCCCATGAGAGATCATGGGGTTTTTTGTTATGCGTGAAATCTGGCCCCTCACCCCAGCCCTCTCCCGAAGGAGAGGGAGCCTACCGAAGTGCCTGAAGGGGTACATCGACCTGATGAACCCAGTCGATTATGGATTCAACACCAATCGTTCAAGTCGGCGTAACCCTACAATATCCCCCAATCAGTTCCCTCTCCCTTTGGGAGAGGGTTAGGGTGAGGGGCTCTTCAGCTATTACATCGGCGCAGGCTGAATGATCTCAACCCAGTAACCGTCCGGATCCTTGATAAACGCCAAGCTCTTCATGCGGCCATCGGTCAAACGTTTCTGGAAATCGCAACCCAGCTCTTCAAACCGTGCACAAGCAGCGACGATATCCGGTACCGAAATGCAGATGTGGCCAAAGCCACGCGGATCGGTGTTGCCGTTGTGGTAAGCGAAGTCGGCATCGTTTTCAGTGCCATGGTTGTGCGTCAGCTCCAGAATGCCCGGAATCGACTTCATCCACTCGGTGCGAGCAGCTGCGTCGGCCGGGATCTGGGCTTTATCGACCAGTGCGAGGAAGTACAGGCTGAACTCGGCTTCCGGGAAATCGCGCTTTTCAACCAGCGAGAAACCCAGCACGCGGGTGTAAAAGTCCAAAGACTTGGTGATGTCTTTCACACGCAGCATGGTGTGGTTGAAAACGAAATTTTGGGTTGCGCTGTCTGGCGTGGCGGTGACGCCGGGGAAAGTGTTCAGTTCGTGCAGGCTCATGGGCCCTCCAATAACAATGGGCGAGTGAATGGGCGCAATGATACGCATGCCAAACGGCATCGCCAAACCCAAAGCGCGGGCTTGCCCTGTGTGCGGGCGGGCCTCAGACTTTGTGGTTCAACCTTTGAGTGCCTTTGGTAATGATCCGACCGTGCAAATCCCTGTTGGTTTTCTTCGGCGTAGCCTTGATCAGCGCTGCAGCATTGGCCGATGCGCCGAGCATCACCTGGCCTGCGGGCTGGGAGGTGCAAACTCTGACGGACGCCGCGCCGCAGGTTTCACGTCAGCGCGCAGTCAAAAATGACGCCGACGGCAATCAGGTGATGGTGATGGAGCTGACCATGACGCCAGTCGAGAGCGGTCACCAGGTCAACCTGCAAGGCGTGTTGCTGGAAATGCGCAAGTCGATACAGAAGGACTTTTTTCAGAGCGGCTATCAAAGTGTTTGCAACCGCGTGCATCCAGCGAATCTAGGCTCGTTGAGTGCACTTGAAACGACTTGTACGGTGACTGAAAACGGTCGTCATGTGCTGTCGCAAACTTTGGTCGCGGCGGTCGATGCGGACAAGGCTTATGTTCTTTCTTACGCGGGGCAGGCTGAGGTTTATAAGGCAAGCGCTGAGGAAATAGCGGCGGCTCGAAACAGCCTGAAACTTTAATTCGCCATTCTGTGCTAGATACCCAAAGGCATTAAGCCGAAAGTTTAATTTCAGCAGCGTTCGCAACATTCAGCCAAGAAACAATAGATGCAAATGACTCGTGCGCGTTACACGGCAATCGCAACTTGCTTGGCGACATTCGTTGCATTTGTTAGATATCGTCAAAAAAAAGCCCTGCTTCTGCAGGGCTTTTGTGTTGGCGTGAGATTAACCGCGCAACCAGGAATCAACGGTGGCTGCACCGTATTGTTCTTTCCAGGCTTTCAGGCCGCGGTGGTTGCCGCCCTTGGTCTCGATCAGTTCGCCGGTGTGCGGGTTCTGATAAACCTTGACCACGCGTGCGCGGCGGGTCTTAGGGGCTGCGGATGTTTGCAGGCCGGATTTTGACGGGTTCGGATCGAGAATGGAAATGATGTCATTCAGGCCTTTGCCGTAGGTTTTCATCAGCCCCTGGAGCTTTTCTTCGAATTCGATTTCTTTCTTGAGCCCGGCATCGTTCTTCAGCGATTCCAGCTGCTTGAGCTGTTCCTGAAGGGCCTTTTCAGCTGCACGAAATTCAGCGAGTCTGGACAATATCTTTACTCCAATAATGTATTTGGCTGATACCAACCGCAAACAAAGCTATAAGCCAAGAGCCTTGTAGCGACTCGGTGATAATGGCTCACCTGCCAATTCTGCACAGGCAACAAAAATTGTAGTTGTTAATGCGTCAAGAGTAAATCCTGTTGTTGTCTTCATGTAACAACAGCGATCTTTTGTATCAATTTGGTGCGCGCGGTCGGCGCACCCGGCTTAAGCCCATTTAGTTAATGATGAGTTAATGCACTAATGAAGTCGGCAGCCGGCATCGGTTTGCCGTACAGATAACCTTGCTGGAAGTTAACGTTATGTGCGGTCAGGTAATCGGCCTGCGCTTGCGTTTCGACGCCTTCGGCAACAATACCCAGATCGAGCTTGGCAGAGAGTTCGATGATGAAATCGAGAATATGCCGCGACAGCGCATCAATACCGATCATGGCGACGAAGCTCTGATCGATCTTCAGGTAGTCGACATTGAATTTGCGCAGATAACCGAGGCTCGAGTGTCCGGTACCGAAGTCATCAATGGCGATCTTCACCCCCAAAGTGTGCAATTGCTCGAACAGCTGACGAGTGATATCGGTGGGCTCGATCAGTTCGCGCTCGGTCAACTCCAGCACGAGCGTGATGCTGCCCGCGCTGAATGCCGAAAGAAACTCGCGGCAATCCTCGACCAGTTCCAGATCCTGGCAGTGGTTGGCGGTGATGTTGATGCCAATGTGAAACGGCGCGAGAAACGTCGACGACAATGGGCCGAGGAGGGCGGCAGTCTGCTGCATTAACGCGCGGGTCATTGGCACGATCAGTCCGGAATGCTCGGCGAACGGAATGAACAGATCAGGCCGAACCAGCCCCTCTTTGGGATGGTTCCAGCGCATCAGCACTTCAGTCCCGGTTCGATTTTTTACTGTCGCCATACACCACGGGTTGAAAGTACGGAATGAACTCACCGGCCTCCAGCGCACGTAACATTTCGTGGCTAGGCGAGGTCGAGCGCTTCTGCACGATGTGGCCAATCGCGCCAGACACCACGCCGAAAAAGATCAGCAGGCTGAACAACGGTGGATATTCATCGCTCATGTAACGCCAGGTTTCACCTTCGGGGAATCCTGCACTCACACTGAAAGCATAGTGAGCAGATTCACGCATGCTTTGCGCGACCGGCAATTCCGGCAGTGCGCCTTGGTGGGTTTTGCCGTCGGCGGACAGCCAGTTATCGCCGACTTGCAGTAACAACAACGTGTCCCGACCAATGAGGCGCAGCACATTGCTCAAGTGGTAACCATCGAGGGTGGTCAAGGCGCCGCCGCGTCCTTCACTGAGACGATAAATCAGCAGGGCGGTGTTGGGCGTCACCGGGTTGCCATTCATCAACCACAATTTGCCCTGCGCGTAATCGCCCGCGTTGACGGGTTCACTGAACTCACCGAACAGCGAACTGCAATAAAGATTGTCGTCCCACACCAGATTGGTTGAGCGCACGAAAGGCCGGCGGGTGACTTGCTCGCGCAACGCCAGCGTGACCGACTTGCACGGTTGCCCGGCCAATGGCAGCAGCTGTCGCGCCGCTTGCGCAGTGTTATCAAGCATCAGGTCAAACTGACGCAACGCTTCTTCGGCCGTGTGCGCCGTGCTCTGCTGCAACGTGCGTTCGGCCTGCATGTAAAGAATCACGCTGCCCAGAATCACGGGAAGCAAACCGCTGAGCAGCGTCACGATAAGGCGCGTGCTGCGTTTGCGGCGATGTCTGACGGTTAACGGCATGGGCGCTTCCTGTCGCAAAAAGTGGAGCTCTTGAATGTAGGCCGGGCAACCGTGCGCCGCCGAAAAAGAGATCAGGCAGAAGGGATGATAGATGGCGGATGACGCTTGCGCCGCTCATCGGTGATGCATATGTGTTGCCAATTGGGTAAAAACCACGCCAGCGTCGAACAAACGCTTCGGTGAGCATCAAGGGGCAGCAATGATACGGCATCTGCGACTCTTTTCCGTCGGCCCGACACGGCGAATCAACAGGGCCGGCGCTGTTCGGCCCCGGTGCCGCGCAAGGGTTGAGCCTGATCAACCTGTGCAACAAACCCCTTGCGCCGGGCGCAAAAAAGCGGATTTTATAGGGAGGGCAGACAAGCCCATTTACGCTGTGTAGAATCGGGTTACGCATACAATAATAATCGTCTTCTGGCAGCAGAAGCCTCGCCCGCAAGAGCCTTGGGTCGACAATGAAGATATTCGGGTTTCAACTGATCTACGGTGACTTCCTCGCCCGCAGTGTGCGCGGCATCTCCTGTGCGCCACCCACCGACCTCGCATGACTGACAAATAACCCTGGTTAATTGATAAGAAATGATGAGGCGTCACCATGACAGACTTATACGAAAACCCAATGGGCCTGATGGGCTTTGAATTCATCGAGCTCGCATCGCCAGTGCCGGGCACGCTGGAGCCGATCTTCGAGATCATGGGCTTCACCAAAGTCGCCACCCACCGCTCGAAAAACGTGCACCTGTACCGTCAGGGCGCGATCAACCTGATCCTCAACAACGAACCCAACAGCGTTGCTTCGTACTTCGCGGCCGAGCACGGCCCGTCCGTTTGCGGCATGGCGTTCCGTGTTAAAGACTCGCAAAAAGCCTACAACCGCGCATTGGAACTCGGCGCTCAGCCGATCCACATCGAAACCGGCCCGATGGAGCTGAACCTGCCGGCGATCAAAGGCATCGGCGGCGCGCCGCTGTACCTGATCGACCGTTTTGGCGAAGGCAGCTCGATCTACGACATCGACTTCGTGTTTATCGAAGGCGTTGATCGCAACCCTGTGGGCGCCGGCCTGAAGATCATCGACCACCTGACGCACAACGTCTATCGCGGTCGCATGGCTTACTGGGCGAATTTCTACGAGAAGCTGTTCAACTTCCGTGAGATCCGTTACTTCGACATCAAAGGCGAATACACCGGCCTCACTTCGAAAGCGATGACCGCGCCGGACGGCATGATCCGCATTCCGCTGAACGAAGAGTCGTCCAAAGGCGCCGGCCAGATCGAAGAGTTCCTGATGCAGTTCAACGGCGAGGGCATCCAGCACGTGGCGTTCCTCAGCGATAACCTCGTGGACACTTGGGATCGCCTGAAGAAAATCGGCATGCGTTTCATGACTGCGCCGCCGGAAACCTATTACGAAATGCTCGAAGGCCGCCTGCCAAACCACGGCGAGCCAGTCGATGAACTGCAATCGCGCGGCATCCTGCTGGACGGTTCGTCCGAGTCGGGCGACAAGCGTCTGTTGCTGCAGATCTTCTCGGAAACCCTGATGGGCCCGGTGTTCTTCGAATTCATCCAGCGTAAAGGCGATGATGGTTTCGGCGAGGGCAACTTCAAGGCGCTGTTCGAATCGATCGAGCGTGACCAGGTGCGTCGTGGTGTGCTTGCGACTGAGTAATCCGCTGACGAAATGAAAAATCCCGGCTTGCAGAGATGCAGGGCCGGGATTTTTTTAAGATCAAAAGATCGCAGCCTCCGGCAGCTCCTACAGGGAAAATGCATTCCAAATGTAGGAGCTGCCGAAGGCTGCGATCTTTTGCTTTTAAGGTCGGCGTTGACGCATCAGGTGTTTAAAGCCTTCGAACACCAGCACAATCACCGCCAGCCAGATCGGAATGTACGTCAGCCATTCCCCTGACTTGATGCTCTCACCCAGCAACAACGCCACGCCGAGCAACAAAACCGGCTCAACATAACTCAACAAACCAAACAGGCTAAACGGCAGCAAACGGCTGGCAATGATGTACACCACCAACGCCGAGGCACTGATCAAACCGAGCAGCGGAATCAGCCACATCAGCCCCGGGTGTTGATCGAACACGCCGAAACCTTGCTCGCCACCCTGCACAAACCAGTAGGCAATTGGCAGCATGAGCGTCATGTCGACCCACAAACCACCGAGGTGATCGGTCTTCAGGTATTTGCGCAGCACGAAGTACAGCGGATAGCCGATCACGACCACCAGCGTCGCCCAGGAAAATCCGCCGACCTGATACAACTCGTTCAACACGCCGAGACTGGCGAAGAACACCGCAATCTTTTGCAGGTACGACAGACTTTCGCCGTAGGCAATTCGCCCGGTCAGCACCATCGCCAGCGGCAGCAGGAAGTAGCCCAGCGAGACATCGAGGCTGTAGCCGTTGAGCGGCGCCCACATGAACAGCCACAGTTGCACGCCGAGCAGGGCGGCCGAGACGATCAGTCCGGCGATCAACTTTGGCTTCGCGGCCATCAGCCGAACCAGCTCCACCACCCGCCGCCATTCACCGGACACCAGCATGAACACGGTCATGCACGGCACAGTGAGCAGCATTCGCCAGCCAAAGATTTCCACGCCACTCAACGGGGTGAGCAGCGAGGTGTAGTAATACATGACGGCAAACAGCACCGAGGCCGAAACCGATAAAGCGATACCTTTAGACAAACTGTCCTCGCGGGTGGGTGATCAAACGGGGCGCGAAGGATACGTGGTTTCTGTGCTGAATATTGCGCAAGCGCTCAATATTTCCCACATCTTGAGTGTAAGCATAGAACCTGTGGGAGCGGGCTTGCTCGCGAATGCGTCGGCAAGATTAATATCTTGGTTGCCTGATACACCGCTTTCGCGAGCAAGCCCGCTCCCACATTGGATTTGTGTTGAAGCCAAGTGTATTTTTTAGGCCTGATGCGGTTTACGGCCAGACACAAAATGGCTCACATCGTTGAAGCCCGGCGTCGACGCATGTCCCGGTGTCACCAGCGAATCGATAAATGCTTCATCCTCGGCCGTAATCTTCACCGCCTGCGCCTTGGTGTACGCATCCCATTGATCTTCAGTCCGAGGCCCGACAATCGCCGAGGTCACCGCACTGTTGTTCAACACCCAGGCAATCGCAAACTCAACCATGCCGACACCACGCTGTTCTGTGTACTGCTGAATTTGTTGAGCAATACGCAACGATTCCACGCGCCACTCGGTTTCCAGAATGCGTTTGTCCTGACGCCCGGCGCGGCTGTTGGCGTCTGGCGTTACGTCCGGCGCGTACTTGCCGCTGAGCACGCCACGGGCGAGCGGGCTGTAAGGCACCACGCCGAGGCCGTAAGTTTGCGCGGCAGTGATTTGCTCGGTTTCGGCCTGGCGATTGACGATGTTGTACAGCGGTTGGCTGATCACCGGGCGATCGACGCCGAGTTGGTCAGCAATGCGGATCACCTCGGCAATCCGCCAGCCACGGTAGTTCGACAGGCCCCAGTAGCGAATCTTGCCCTGACGAATCAGATCGTCAATCGCTGAAACGGTCACTTCCAGCGGCGTGTTGTGGTCTTCGCGGTGCAGGTAATAGATGTCGAGGTAGTCGGTGCCGAGCCGCGTCAGGCTTGCATCAATTCCATTGAAAATATGTTTGCGGCTCAAACCGCTGCGGTTCGGCACGCCGTCCACCGGGCCGAAACCGACCTTGGTCGCCAGCACCCAGTCATGGCGATGACGGGCAATCGCTTCGCCGACGATTTCTTCGGAGCGGCCCTGGGTGTAAACGTCGGCGGTGTCGATGAAGTTGATGCCCTGATCCCAGGCCTTGTCGATGATGCGCAACGAATCTTCGGCGCTGGTTTGTTCGCCAAACATCATCGTGCCGAGGGTGAGGGTGGACACCTTTAACCCCGAGTGACCCAGTGTGCGATAGCTCATGCCGACATCCTTTTATCGGTGGGAAAGCGTTAATCAAATACCAGAAGCGTGGTGCGGGGCAAAGTGAATTGTTGTGCTCGCTAAACGCAAAAAGATCGCAGCCTGCGGCAGCTCCTACAGGAAACGTATTCCAAGGCAGGAGTTGCCGCAGGCTGCGATCTTTTGACCTTTGCTGCTATTTAAGCCCGCAACGTCCGCGTCATGCGCAACGCCAGCAAACTCCCGCCGACAATCACACCCGCCAGCAGATACAGCGCCGCATCGGTCGAACCGGTGCTGTCCTTGACCCAACCCACCAGGTACGGGCTGAGAAACCCAGCCATCTGCCCCATCGAGTTGATCAACGCCAGACCACCGGCAGCAGCACCTGCGCTCAGCATCGCCGTCGGCACCGGCCAGAACATCGGCAAACCGGTCAACGCGCCCATGGTCGCAATGGTCAGACCAAGAATCGCAATCGCCGGGTTAGCCGCGAAATTCACCGCAATCACCAGACCGATCGCGCCCATTAGCATCGGCACCACCAAGTGCCAGCGACGTTCTTTGCGCAAGTCCGCCGAGCGGCCGACTACCAGCATAAATACCGCTGCCAGCAGATACGGGATCGCGCTCAACCAGCCGATCACCAGGTTATCGCTGAAACCAAGGTTTTTGATGATCGACGGCAGCCAGAAGTTGATCGCGTATACGCCGCTCTGGATGCAGAAGTAGATCAGGCCAAACGCCCAGATCGCCGGATTCTTGAACACTGCGAGCAACGAGTCGGACGTGGTCTTCGGCTTGTTCGCCAGATCTTCAGCCTGATCCGCCTCAAGCACTGCGCGCTCATGCGGGGTCAGCCACTTGGCGTTGGCGAAGCTGTCGCTCAGCAGGAAATAGGCGAGGGCGCCGAGCACCACGGTTGGAATGCCTTGCAGCAGGAACATCCACTGCCAGCCGGCCAGACCACCTTGGCCGGCGGCGAAGTGGTTGAGAATCCAGCCGGAAAAAGGGCTGCCGAGCAAACCGGAAACCGGGATCGCCGACATGAACAGCGCCATGATCCGGCCGCGACGGAACGTCGGGAACCACTGCGAGAGATACAGCACGACGCCCGGGAAGAACCCGGCTTCGGCGGCACCGGTAAACAGGCGCAGGGTGTAGAACTCGGTCGGTGTGGTGACGAACAACAGGCAGGTCGAAAGCGTGCCCCAGGTGATCATCATCACCGCAATCCAGCGCCGCGGACCGAACTTGGTCAGCGCCAGGTTGCTCGGCACGCCGCACAGCACGTAGCCGATGAAGAAAATACCGGCACCGAGGCCGTATACGGTTTCGCTGAATTTCAGTGCGTCGAGCATCTGCAGTTTGGCAAATCCAACGTTGACCCGGTCGAGGTAGTTGAACAAGTAGCAGATGAAGATGAAGGGGATTAAACGCAGGGTGATGCGTTTATAAACGGCATTTTTATCGTCGTCTTTGGTCTGGGTAGCTGCGGCGCTGTGCGACATAGCGGCTCTCTCTTTATTATGATTTTTTGCGATGCACAGGTTAACGTTGATCGCCCCGAGAGTCTCGGTCACCTGTGGCCGGATTGTCTTTGTGCCTGAGCACAGGGTTTGCCGCCAGACCCTGTGCGGCTGAACAACTGCCAGTGCCAGAAAATAAGGATTGCAGCCGATATGTTCGAACTCGATCACGACCTCGCCCAGGACATCGTCGACCGGGCCATGGCCATTTTGCCCTACAACGTCAATGTCATGGACAGCCAGGGTCTGATCTTGGGCAGTGGCGAACCGGAGCGCATCAACACTCGTCACGAGGGTGCGCAACTGGTGTTGGCCAACGGTCGCGTGGTCGAAATCGATGCACAGACGGCGGTGCATCTCAAGGGCGTGCAGCCCGGGATCAACTTGCCGCTGCTGCTGGATCAGCGTTTGATCGGCGTGCTCGGCATCACCGGCGAGCCGGAATTGCTGCGCACCTACGCCGAGTTGGTGCGCATGACCGCGGAAATGCTCGTCGGCCAGCGCAATCAGCAGGCCGAGCAGCAATGGCGGCGTCAGCGTTGTGATGATCTGCTGGCGTTGCTGCTGAGTGAGGCGGGGGATTCGCCGCGCCTGGTGGATGAGGCGCAGCAACTGGGGCTCAAACCGCAATTGACGCGGATCCCATACCTGTTCGAATTGGGGCTGGAGCACGGGCCGGGGCAAACAGTTGAGGCGCTAAGTGCTTGGCTAACCTCGCGCTATCCGGACAGTTGGTGCGTGAGTTCGGCGAAGACTTCGTTGCTGTGGTGTCGGCCGGCGAGCCAGAACGTCGAGCACGATCGCTTGCTGGAAAAACTCGATGGCCTCGGCTGGAAGGTGCTGCGCATCGCGGTCGGTGGGCAGGCGGATGGGCTCGGCGGGTTGCGCCGGTGTTATCGGCGCGTCGGCGATCTGCTGGCTTATGGTCGCGAGGTGTTGCCGCACTCGCGTTTGCTGACGCTCAATCGCTATCGATTGCCGGTGATGTTGTGGCGGCATCGCAACGATGATGCGCTGGATGAGTTGCTCAAGCCACTGCGCAAGGTGATCGCCAAGGACGCTAACGGCCAGTTATTGGCGACGCTGCGCAGTTGGTGCGAGCACGACGGGCAGAGTCAGGCCTGTGCCGATGCGTTGGGGATTCATCGCAATAGCCTGCGTTACCGGATGGAGCGGATTGCCGAGCTCAGTGGGGTTGATCCGCTGCGGTTGGATGGGATGTTGGCGCTTTATCTTGGGGTGCAGCTGCTTCCCCAGACTGACTCAAACCCTCTGTAGGAGCTGCCGAAGGCTGCGTTCTTTTAAAAGCAAAATCAAAAGATCGCAGCCTGCGGCAGCTCCTACACGGGCGTATGCAACCTGCTTTTGTGGAAATGAACAATAAACGCCCGCGCCACTTGTGCAGCGGACAGGCGTCAATGCGCATGCCGACTGGCAGCATGAGGGGCATTGGAACTGGAGAATTCGCATGAAAATCGTCATCGCCCCCGATTCGTTCAAGGACAGCCTGAGTGCCCAAGGCGTTGCCGAGGCCATTGCCCTTGGCCTGGCGCAAGTCTGGCCGCAAGCCACTTTGGTCAAATGCCCGATGGCTGATGGCGGCGAAGGCACGGTCGAGTCGATTCTTGCAGCCTGCGAAGGCGAACTGCGCCGCACCCGCGTGCGTGGCCCGCTGGGCGCGCCGGTTGAGGCGGCGTGGGGCTGGTTGCCGCACAACCACACCGCGATTATCGAAATGGCCGAGGCCAGTGGTTTGCAATTGGTGCCGCCGGGGCAGCGCGATGCGTGCATCAGCAGCACGTTCGGCACCGGTGAATTGATTCGTGCCGCGCTGGATGCCGGCGCGCAACGGGTGATTCTGGCGATTGGCGGCAGTGCGACCAATGACGCGGGTGCTGGGGCGATGCAGGCGTTGGGCGTGAAATTGCTCAATTCGCAAGGACAAGCATTGGTGCCGGGCGGTTTGGCTTTGGCGCAACTGGCGCGACTGGATCTGAGTGACCTCGATCCGCGTCTGGCCGCTGTGCGTTTCGACATTGCCGCTGACGTGAACAATCCGCTGTGCGGCCCGCACGGTGCCTCGGCGATTTTCGGCCCGCAGAAAGGTGCTTCACCGGCGCAGGTTCAGCAACTGGATCAGGCCCTCGGCCATTTCGCTGAGTTGTGCGCGCAGGCATTGGCTAAAGACGTTCGTGATGAGCCAGGCAGCGGCGCAGCGGGTGGACTGGGTTTCGCCGCCAAGGCGTTTCTTGGTGCGCAGTTTCAGGCGGGCGTAGAAGTGGTTGCGGAACTGGTTGGCCTGGCAGAGGCCGTCGAAGGCGCGGATCTGGTGATCACCGGGGAAGGGCGTTTCGATGCGCAGACCTTGCGCGGCAAAACCCCGTTTGGCGTGGCGCGGATTGCCAAGCAGCACAGCGTACCGGTGATCGTGATCGCTGGCACCTTGGGCGAGGGCTATCAGGAACTCTACGGTCACGGCATCGATGCCGCATTTGCCGTGACCAGCGGCCCGATGACGCTGGAACAGGCGTGCGCCGAAGCGCCGCGTTTGCTGCGTGAACGCGCCACTGATATCGCCCGCGTCTGGCAGATGGCTGCTACCTCCTGACCTGCATGCTTTCCCCTGTAGGAGCTGCCGAAGGCTGCGATCTTTTGATTTTTTTGAAGGCAAGATCAAAAGATCGCAGCCTTCGGCAGCTCCTACAGTTCAAGTGTTTCATTGCTGAAACACTCGGAAAAATATTTGCGCTTTACCCACAACCTTCCTCAAGCCTGGCCGATACAGCTATCAGGCGAGCACAAGCATTCTAAAACAGTGACGCCGGACTGAAGCCCCCACGGGCCAGTGATCAGGGCATGGACGCTCGTAGTTTCTATCATCCGAGAGTCCAACTATGTCCTTGCGCAATCTGAACATCGCCCCGCGTGCTTTCCTCGGTTTTGCTTTTATCGCCTTGTTGGTGATTGTGCTCGGCGTGTTCGCCGTCAATCGCATGACCACCATCCGCCAAGCCTCCATCGACATGGAAACCAACCAACTGCCCAGCGTCGGTTATCTCGGCGTCGTGACCGAGAACGTCCTGCGCCTGCGCATTTTGTCGTTTCGGGTGTTGGTTAATCGTGAGCCGGCGAGTTTGCAGGAAGCGCAAACGCGAATCGGCGTGCTCGTCGACAAGGTTCGCAGCGCTCAGGCCAGCTATGCCGCATTGCCGGCCGGCGGCGAAGAACTCGCGCAGTACAAGGCGTTCGCCGCGACGCTCGACAATTACATGCAAGCGCAAAATCAGATGATGGAGCTGTCGCGTCAGGACAAGGTCGATGAGATGCGCACCCTGATCAACACGCGGATCAAGGACGGCACCGACCAGATGGGCGAACAGCTCAACAAGCTGATCGCGATCAACGCCGCCGACGCGAAAACCGCGTCCAGTCAGGCTGGTGAACATTATGACAGCGCCATCACCGGCATCATTATCGTCGCGGTGGTTGCCTCCCTTGCCACAGTGTTGCTGGCGCTGTTGCTGACCCGCAGCATCGTCACTCCGTTGAATCGCGCCGTGCTCGCGGCGCAAACCATTGCCGACGGCAACCTGAGCAAAACCATCGAAGTCGACGGCAACGACGAACCGGCACGTTTGCTTCAGGCCCTGGCGTCGATGCAGACCAACCTGCGCAAAACCATCGAACAGATCGCCGGATCCGCCACGCAACTGGGCGCGGCCGCCGAAGAACTCAGCGCCGTCACCGAAGAAGCCTCCCGTGGCCTGCAGCAGCAAAACAACGAAATCGAGCAAGCCGCCACCGCCGTCAACGAGATGACCGCCGCCGTCGAAGAAGTCGCGCGCAACGCCGTCTCGACCTCCGAAGCCTCAAACCAGTCAACGCAAGCCGCCCGCGAAGGTCGCGATCAAGTGGTGAAAACCGTCGACGCGATTCAGACCATGACCCACGACGTGCAGAACACCGCGCACATGATCGAAGGCCTGGCCACGCAAGGTCGCGACATCGGCAAAGTACTCGACGTGATCCGCGCCATCGCCGAACAGACCAACCTGCTCGCGCTCAACGCGGCGATTGAGGCGGCACGAGCCGGTGAAGCAGGCCGTGGTTTTGCCGTGGTTGCGGATGAAGTCCGCGCCTTGGCCCATCGCACCGCGCAGTCGACGCAGGAAATCGAAAAAATGGTCGCCGGTATCCAGAACGGCACCGGTGAAGCGGTCTCGTCGATGCAGCAAAGCAACCAGCGTACCCAATCCACCCTGGAAATGGCCCGGGCCGCCGGTGTTGCGCTGGAGCAAATCACCCAGTCGATCCAACAAATCAACGAGCGCAATCTGGTCATCGCCAGCGCCTCGGAAGAACAGGCGCAAGTCTCGCGCGAAGTCGATCGCAACCTGGTCAACATCCGCGATCTGGCCACGCAATCGGCAGCCGGGGCCAACCAGACCAGTGCCGCGACGCATGAATTGTCGCGCCTGGCGGTGGATTTGAATGCGATGGTGGCGCGTTTTGTGATTTGAGATAGGGTGAAGGCTGGAATCCGCGCCATCAGGAGACGTACATGCGCTATTCAGCCTTGACCCAACGAATCGCCGGGGAAGGAGCCGCTGCCTGGCAGATTCACGACCGCGCGCTGGAGCTGCGCGCCGAGGGGGTCGATGTTTTGTTGTTGAGTGTGGGGGATCCGGATTTCGATACGCCGTTGCCGATCATTCACGGCGCCATAGACAGTTTGTTGGCCGGCGACACGCATTATTCCGAAGTGCGTGGCCGTACGGAGTTGCGCAAGTTGATTGCCGAGCGGCATCGTCGGCGCAGTGGTCAGGCCGTCGATGCTGACAATGTGATCGTTATGCCGGGTGCGCAATGTGCGGTGTATTCGGTGGCGCAATGTTTGCTGGATCCCGGCGACGAGGTGATTGTCGCTGAGCCGATGTACGTGACTTACGAAGGGGTATTTGGTGCTTGCGGGGCGAAAGTCGTGCCGGTGCCGGTGCGGCCGGAGAACGGTTTTCGCGTGGATCCTGCCGATGTCGCTGCGCGCATCACGCCGAAAACCCGCGCCATGTTGCTCAACAGTCCGAACAATCCCAGCGGCGCGAGCCTGTCATTGCTGATCTGGCAGGAACTGGCGGCGCTGTGCATTCGTCATGATCTGTGGCTGATCAGCGACGAGGTTTACAGCGATCTGCTCTATGAAGGACAGCACGTCAGCCCGGCAAGTTTACCGGGCATGGCCGAGCGTACGGCGACGATCAATAGTCTGTCGAAATCCCACGCCATGACCGGTTGGCGCATTGGCTGGACGATCGGGCCGAAGTCGTTGGCTGAGCACTTGGTCAATCTGTCGTTGAGCATGTTGTTCGGGCTGCCGGACTTTGTGCAGAAAGCGGCAGAAGTGGCGTTGGCGACGGATCTGCCGGAGGTCACGCAGATGCGCGAGGAATATCGCTTGCGCCGGGATCTGGTCTGCGATCGCTTGCGCGGATGCCCGGGTTTGCACCCGATCCGGCCGGATGGCGGGATGTTTGTGATGGTCGATGTGCGCCAGACCGGATTGGGCGCGCAGGCGTTTGCCTCGCAGTTGCTGGAGGGTTATGGGGTTTCGGTGTTGGCCGGTGAAGCGTTCGGGCCGAGTGCGGCGGGGCATATTCGCATTGGGTTGGTGGTCGATCGGGTGAAACTGGCGGATGCGTGCGCGCGGATTGCGCTGTGTGCGGCGCAGCTGTTGCAGGTGCGTAGCGCCTGATAAATGTGTGTTGTCTTCACCGGCCTCTTCGCGAGCAAGCCCGCTCCCACATTTGAAATGCATTCCCATGTGGGAGCGGGCTTGCTCGCGAAGGAGGCTTTGAAAGCGCTACAAAACCTCAGCCCTGCCAGGCAGTTGGATTCACCGGCTGTTGCAGGCGCGCTGTGGCTGATGGATTTGCATTGACTGATCCGGCCTCTTCGCGAGCAAGCCCGCTCCCACATTTGAAATGCATTCCCATGTGGGAGCGGGCTTGCTCGCGAAGGCGGCTTTGAAAGCGCTACAAAACCTCAGCCCTGCCAGGCAGTTGGATTCACCGACTGTTGCAGGTGCGCAGTGGCTGATGGATTTGCATTGACTGATCCGGCCTCTTCGCGAGCAAGCTCGCTCCCACATTTGGAATGCATTCCCATGTGGGAGCGGGCTTGCTCGCGAAGGCGGCCTTGAAAGCGCTACAAAACCTCAGCCCTGCCAAGCCGACGGATTCACCAGATTCGCCGGTTTCTGCCCAGCTAATGCCGCCAGCAGATTCTCCACCGCACACCGCGCCATCGCTTCGCGCGTCTCATGCGTGGCTGAACCCATGTGCGGCGTTGCCACGACATTGCTGAGCTGCAACAACGGCGAATCGTGGTTCAACGGCTCTCGCTCAAACACATCCAGCCCCGCCGCACGAATGCGGTTGTTGCGCAGCGCATCAATCATCGCCGTCTCATCAACCACCTTGCCCCGCGAGATGTTGATGAAAATGCTCTCTGGCCGCATCAACGCAAACTGTTCAGCACCGATCAAGCCTTCGGTCTGCGCCGTCAGCGGCAAGGTCAGGCAAATGAAATCGGCTTGCTGCAACAAGTCTTCAAGGCTTCGATACTGCGCAGCAAATCGCGCCTCAACCGCCGGTTTACGCGAATTGCTGTGATAGATCACCGGCATGCCAAATCCGAAATGCCCGCGCTGTGCCAACGCTTCACCGATGCGGCCCATGCCGATAATCCCCAGCGTCTTGCCATGCACATCGGTGCCGAAATGCGCCGGGCCGATGTTGCGGCTCCATTGACCGCTGCAGACCATGTTTGCCAGTTCCACCACACGGCGAGCAGCGGCGAGGATCAGGGCGAAACCGGTGTCGGCGGTGGTTTCGGTGAGGACATCCGGAGTGTTGGTCAGCAGGATCTTTCGTTGGCTCAGGTAGTCGATGTCGTAGTTGTCGACGCCCACCGAAACACTGGCGATGGCCTCCAGTTGCGGCGCCAGATCAAGCAGCGCCGCATCCAGTTTCAGACTGGCGCCGAGCAAACCCTGGGCGCGGGGCAGGGCGTCACGCAGTTGCATGAGGCCGTCGGCATCGAGGCTATCGATCAGCGTGACTTCGCACTGCTCTTGCAGGCGAGCCATCAGCGCGGGCGACAGTTTTTTGTACAACACGACGTGTTTTTTCATGGCAGAAATCTCTTCAGGAGTGAGCCGGCACGGCGCGCGTGGCCACGGCTTTGGCGACGACGCGATCACTGGCGCCGGGCTTGAGGAAAATCGTCAGCACCACCGACAGCAGCAACGCGCCGCTCATCAACAAATACGAGGCGCCGGGCGAACCGGTTGAGCTGTTCAAGTAACCGACCAGGTACGAGCCGCCGAACGAGCCGAGCGCACCCATGCTGTTGATCAACGCCATCGCACCGCCGGCGACATTGGCCGGCAGAATCTCCGGAACGATCGCAAAGAACGGCCCATAAGGCGCGTACATGCAGGCGCCGGCGATCACCAGCAATGTGTACGACCACCAGAAATGTTCCGCGCCCAAGGCGTAAGAACCGTAGAACGCAATCGAGGCGATCAGCAGCGGAGGCCAGACGAAGCGTTTGCGCTTTTGCAATTTGTCCGAGCCCCACGACACCACCAGCATGCCGATCACCGCGGCCAGATATGGCAGCGCCGACAGCCAGCCGGCCTCGATCATGTCCATTTCTGCGCCAGCCTTGAGGATCGACGGCAGCCACAACACAAAACCGTAGACGCCAATGCTCCAGCAGAAAAACTGCAGGGCGAGAATGATGACTTTTGGCGAACGGAACGCTTCGGCGTAGTTTTTCACCGCTTTGATGCCGACCTGTTCGGCGGCGAGGGCGCTTTCCAGATCGTGCTTTTCCTCGTCGCTGAGCCACTTGGCCTGGGACGGACGATCATCGGCCAGACGCCACCAGATAAATGCCCAAAGCACCGCCGGCAGACCTTCAATGATGAACATCCAGCGCCAGCTGAAATGCTGCACCAGATAGCCCGACACCACCGACATCCACAGCATGGTCACCGGGTTGCCGAGGATCAGAAAGGTGTTGGCGCGCGAGCGTTCGGCACGGGTGAACCAGTGGCACAGGTAGACCAGCATCGCCGGCATGACAGCGGCTTCGACCACGCCGAGCATGAAGCGGATGACGATCAGCCAGTAAGCGTTGGAGACCACACCGGTCAACGTGGCGAGGCCGCCCCAGAGGATCAGACTGACGAAAATCAGCTTCTTCACGCTGTGGTTTTGCGCGTAGATCGCGCCCGGCACCTGGAAGAAAAAGTAGCCGAGGAAGAACAGTGCACCGAGCAGGGAGGACAGGCCCGGGGTGATCATCAAGTCAGCGGCCATGCCCGAAGCAGCGGCGAAACCGTAGTTGGCGCGATCGAGGTACGCCAGGCTGTAGGTGATGAACACGATGGGCATGATGTACCACCAGCGGCGGGCGGCGAGGGTTGCAGTTTTCATGGCGTTGCTCCTGAGCTTGTTGTTTTTGTCGCAGCAGGTTCAAATTTATGTAGCGCTTATGCGGGCCTCTTCGCGAGCAAGCCCGCTCCCACAGGGGACTGCATTCCAAATGTGGGAGCGGGCTTGCTCGCGAAAGCGGTTTCAAATTCAACGGATAACTCCAGGCGGGTCGGCAAACCCTCCATATCCCCGCGACTCTGCACCGCTCGACTGCCAATCCAGTTCGCCCGTTGCACCGCCTCGGCAAAACTCTGGTGCTCGAGCAAAGCGCTGATCATCCCGACCGCAAAACCGTCACCGGCGCCGACCGTATCGACCACCTGAGCCACCGGCACACCGTCGACAAAGCCTTGAATGTTCTGCGTGCGGTAATAGGCACCTTGCGGGCCAAGTTTGATCGCCACGGCTTCTGCACCCTGATCGAGATAGAACGCAGCGATGTCCGCCGGATCATCAAACCCGGTGAGCAAACGACCTTCACTCAACCCCGGCAGCACCCAGTGGGCGAGGGCGGCGAGGCGGTTGATCTCGCTGATCATCTCGCGCTCGCTGGCCCAAAGACTTGGGCGCAGGTTGGGATCGAACGACACGCTGCGCCCGGCATTGCGCATGCGCGTCATCAGTTCGAAGGACATTTCCCGTGCCGTGGCGGACAGCGCTGGCGGAATGCCGGTGGCGTGCAGATGGCGGGCACTGAGCAGCGTTTCGTTGATCGAACGCGGCGATAAGTGACTGGCCGCCGAACCGCGACGGAAGTACTCGACCTGCGGATCGCTGCCGTCGTCACTGCGCGACTTGAACTGAAAGCCGGTCGGGTGTTGCGGATCGACCGCGACATGGCTGCAATCCAGCCCTTCATTGGCCAGCGTCTGCACCACGAAGCGACCGAGCGAATCATTGCCGACACGGCTCAGCCACGCGACGTTGAAACCCAGTCGCGACAGGCCGATGGCGACGTTACTGTCGGCGCCGGCAATGCGCTTGTGAAACTGTTCGACGGTGGCCAGATCACCGCTCTGCTCAGCGACCAGCATCGCCATGGTTTCGCCGAACGAGAGAATATCGATCTCAGACATGAGCAGGCTCCAGACGGGATTGGCCGAGGCGGGCGAGGGCGGCGACGTGTTCAGTGGTCAGTTGCACCAGGTCTTCGCCTTGCAGCGGGTATTCAGCGGCGCGCATAACGCCTTGGGCCATGTGCCGCAGCAGTTGTTCCCACACGTGCAGGTCGGTGGCAGCGGGCGGCACGGCGACCAGTTTGGCGTCGGCGCGGCGGGCCACGGCTTTGCAATGCACGTAACCGACGTGGCGCCCGAGCAGACGCGCGGCGCTGGCGGCGGACTGGTCTTGCCACTGCCAGTTGCCGATGTCGAAGGTCATCTTGATCGGCAGGTTGTGCTGTTCGACGGCGGTGAAAAAACGTTGAAACGGCTCGATGCGACCGCCGTGCAGGGTTTGGTCGTTCTCGACCAGCAGTTGCACCGGACTCTGTTGCAGACGCTGGGCCAAGGCTTGCAGGTCGTTGGTGTCGGTGAAGTAGCCGAGGGAGACCTTCAGCCATTTCGAACCGAACGCTTCGGCGTGTTGCAGCGCGTTGATCAGCTCCGGGTTGGGCTGCGCGTGGCCGGCGAGCCACAGTTCGGTTGGCGAGGAATAGATGCTTTGCAGGCCTAGAACCTGAGTGGCTTCGGCGAGTTGCGCGGGGATTTCGCGGGTGAGCAATTCCTCGCGCCATTCGATGCGATCGGCACCAGCGGCGGCCAGAACGTCGATGAAAAAGTCTTGTCCGCGCTGGCGCACGAGCTCGGCACCGTAGCTGGACAGGCTGATGGAAACGGCGGGTTTATTCATTGTTATTGACCTCTGAAACCGGTTTCATTTTTGTTCAAAAAAATATCAGGTGGTTTTTGTGCTGAGCCTTTAGGGCCTCTTCGCGAGCAAGCCCGCTCCCACATTTGAAATGCGATCCCCTGTGGGAGCGGGCTTGCTCGCGAAGGGGCCATCACAGTCACCGCAAATCCCCCCGGGTCGACCCACGCTCAACCAACACCGGCGCAAAATCCAGCACCCGCGCCGCCGCATCATCCCCACGCAAGCGCTTGAACAAACAGTCAAACGCCCGCGCGCCAATCTCTTCAGTGGGCTGGGCCAGCGCAGTAATCCCGCTGCCCACCAACGGATACCAATCCAGATCATCCAGCGCGATCAGCCCGACATCCTCAAACAAGCGGCAGCCGATTTCCTTCAGCGCGCGGGTGCTGGCCAACGCCGCCACGCCATTGGCGCAGAACAGCGCTTTAGGGCCGGCAGATGAAGTTTTCAAAAAGGTTTGCAGTTCGGCGGCAAGGTCGTCGGAGGTCTCCAGCACTGCGCCATTCAGCTTCGAGCGCTGGGCGATCTGTTGCTGAAAACTGCTGACTCGCTCAATACGCGAACTGGTGCCGTCGTACGGCTCAGTCACCAGCAGCACCTCTTGATAGCCGCGTTGCTCAAGGTGGGTGAGGGCCATTTCCACGGCGTGCGGGTTGTTCAGGCCGACCATGTCGCTGTCGAGCCCGTCGACTTTGCGATCCACCAGCACCATCGGCATTTCACGGTGCAGTTCGTGCAATTCGTCGCGATGATGACCCAGGGTGTTCACGATCAAGCCTTCGATGTTGTACGAGCGCAGCAGCGCCAAGTGCTGGCGTTCCTGCTCGTCATCGCGGTCGGTGTTGCACACCACCAGGCTGTAGCCGTGCGCGCGGCAGGCGGTTTCCACCCCGTGCATCACGGCAATTGAATAAGGATTGCGGATATCGGCGACGAGCATGCCGATCAGGCGCGTGCGCCCACGTTTCAGACCACGAGCCATTTGATTCGGGCGATAGCCGAGTTCGGCGATTGCCTGTTCGATGCGCAGGGCAATGGCATCGGAGAGCAGGGCGCGATCTTCGCCAATGAAGCGCGAGACACTGGCCTTGGAAACGCCAGCGCGTTCGGCAACGTCAAGCATGGTCACGCGGCTGCGCTGGGCGGCGGAAAAGTCGTTCACGGTCTGAAACCTTGTTATTGGATTTATAGGTTCAGTCGCTGTGAGAGGCGCTGAAACCGGTTTCAGGAAACACCAGAATCAAATCGTCCGTCAAGTAAATGATCGCCGCGCGGTGTATGAGCACCGACGAGCGGCTTAAATCAACACGCTCAGCCATGCAGAACAGAGCAGCAGAATCGCCATCAAACGGTTGAATCGTTGCAACGCGCGCGGTGAGCGCAACCATCGCGCAGAGCCGGCGCCGAGCAGCGCCCAGATGCCCAAACAAGGAAGCGAGATCAGGAAAAACACCAGTGACAGGATCACCACATGCGTCATTCGGGCTTCACCGTTGTCGGCAAAAACGCTGACCACGGCCAATGCCATCATCCAGGTCTTCGGATTGATCAATTGCAAACTGGCCGCTCCCGCCAGCCCTAATCGAGCCCCTGTTTGTTGTGTATTCAGTTCGACGGCGGGCGCACGAAATATCTGCCAAGCCAAGTAACTCAGCCAGGCCACACCGATCCACTGCATGGCTTTCTGTACGCCAGGTAATTCCGTCAACGCCGAGCCGGCACCGCTGCCGACCACCAACACCAGCAACGCAGCCGCTGCACAAGCCCCGAAAATGATTGGCAATGCGGCAACGAGACCATAACGGGCACTGTTGCTCAGCACCAGAATATTGGTCGGACCGGGGGTAATCGAGGCGACAAACGCGAACAGCAAAAACGGCAGTAACGTCGGGAAAGTAGAGAGCATCGCAGGCAAACTCCGTTGAAGATCGATAAGCCGATCTTCAGTGCTTGCCCGCTGCTATGTCTGGAAGATTTGAGCAGCGATTGCGATACATCGCCGGGGTCAGGCCGTAAGCGCGAACGAACCAGCGACCGAGATGGCTTTGATCAGAAAAACCCAGTTCCACCGCCACCGCAGCCGGTTGTTCGCCGCTGGATAGCAGGCGCCGTGCCTTGGCCAGACGCAGTTGCACCAGATACGCGTGGGGCGCCAGTCCATACGCAGTCTTGAAGGCGCGGGTCAGGCGAAAGCGGTCAACACCGGTAGCGGCCGCCACTTGCTCCAGTCCAATGTCCTGATGCGCATGGGCATGCAAATAGTCGCGAGCCTTTTGCGCCACCAGCGGCAAGCGCGGGTCAGCGCCGTAACGCGTGCGCCAGTGCAAATGGCGGGTGAGTTGGCCGAGTAGATTGTCCAGCGCAGTCTGGCGGACGATTTTCAGTTCGCCACCGTGCAGCGTCTGAAAGGCCATTTGCGTGGCCTGCATCAGTTGCGGATCGGTGATCAAGGTGTTGGCGACACTCAGTTGGCTATTGAGCGGAGCATCTTCGAACAGGGCGCCAAGTTCGCGTTCGATCCACGCCGGATCCAGATACAGCATGCGATAGGTGAAGCCGCCCTCGGTAGGCGCGTCGCCGTCATGAATATCGCCCGGCTCCAGCAGAAACACTTTGCCCGGCGTGCTCTGGTGTTTGGTGCGGCGGCAGTTGAATTGCTGCACGCCTTGTTCGGTGATGCCGACCAGATAGCTGTCATGCCAATGCGGATCGTAAGCATGCCCCTTGAAATGCGCGCGCAGAGTCTCGATGCCGGTGTCGGCATCCTGGGCCAGATCGATCCAGTTTTGAGAGTCCATGCCGCACCTGTAGGGCAAAGTTTCGGGCAATTTAGCGCTGCTGTTGGCGAGTCGCCTAGAAGATTTGTGCAGCGCTCAACCAAACAGACCGGCAGCAATGTTGATCGAGAAACCCAGAATCGCCGTGTTGAACACAAATCCGAGCAACGATTGCAACAGCACGATCTTGCGCAGTTGCCGGGTCGCCACGCCCACGTCAGAGGTTTGCACTGCGACGCCGATGGTGAAGGAAAAGTACAAAAAGTCCCAATAATTGGGCGTGGTCAGCCCTTCGGCGAAGCGCAGCGCCGGCTCCTTGTCTTTGCAGGTGTAATACAGGCGCGCGTAATGCACACAGAAAATCACCCCAATCAGCAGCCACGAACCGATCACCGTTAGCGCGGTGAAGGCGTAGTGAATCAACTTGCGGTTGGTTTCCAGGTCCTTGCTGCCGGCCAGTTCGAAGGTGATGGTGGCAAGGCTGGCCATGGCGGCGATGCACACGACGAACAACACCAGCGCGGCGTTCTCGTCTTCGACTTCGGCGATGCGCTGGACGTCGGGCGCTTTCGCACGGATTGTCAGCCACAACATCAAAATCAGGTATGTCCAGACCCCGGCGTTCCAGCCAATGAGGATTTTACTGACGATGGAATCGGCGGGGGCCAGAAGTCCGGTAGCGAGACCGACCAGTGCGGCGGCGGACAGGCGAGGGTGGGTGCGGGCAAGAAAGCGCATGAGGACTCACGTTAGCGAACTGTCCCAGCACCATAGCGCACGCCAGAGGGCTTTTGTAGGAGCTGCCGCAGGCTGCGATCTTTTGACCCTGGTTCTAAAGATCAAAAGATCGCAGCCTGCGGCAGCTCCTACAGGGGGTGCATTATTTTTTGGAGCGGTGTACGAGCTTCATGACGACGACGAAGAACACCGGCACGAAAATCACCGCCAACGTGGCCGTGATCATCCCGCCAATCACCCCCGTACCAATCGCCTGCTGACTCGCCGAACTGGCGCCGGTCGCAATCGCCAACGGCACAACACCAAGAATGAACGCTAGCGATGTCATCACAATCGGCCGCAGACGCAGTCGTGCCGCCTGCAACGTCGCGTCGATCAGGTCATGGCCTTCGTCATACAGGCTCTTGGCGAACTCGATGATCAGGATCGCGTTCTTTGCCGACAGACCAATAATGGTGATCAGACCGACCTTGAAGAACACATCGTTGGGCATGCCCCGTAAGGTCACCGCCAGTACCGCGCCGAGCACGCCGAGCGGCACTACGAGCAACACCGAAGTCGGAATCGACCAGCTCTCGTAAAGCGCCGCCAGACACAGGAACACAATCAGCAGCGACAACCCGAGCAGTATCGGCGCCTGACTGCCAGACAAACGTTCCTGCAACGACAGCCCCGTCCACTCCTGACCCAGGCCTTTCGGCCCTTGCGCGACCAGGCGCTCAATCTCAGCCATGGCCTCACCGGTGCTGTGCCCCGGTGTCGGCTCACCGGAAATCGCAATCGCCGGATAACCGTTGTAACGCGTCAACTGCGCCGGGCCCTGAATCCATTTGGCCTGGACGAAGGCCGACAACGGCACCATTTTTCCGGCGTTGTTGCGCACGTGCATTTTCAGCAGATCATCGACCTGACTGCGCTGATCACCTTCGGCCTGCACCACCACACGTTGCATACGGCCCTGGTTGGGGAAGTCATTGATGTACGAGGAACCGACAGCCGTGGACAGCACGTTACCGATATCCGCAAACGACACACCCAAGGCATTCGCCTGTTTACGGTCGACTTCAAGCTGCACTTGTGGCGCTTCGGCCAGTGCGCTTTCACGCACGTTCATCAGCACCGGGCTTTTTTCTGCAGCAGCGAGCAACTCTGTGCGCGCCTGCATCAGTGTCGCGTGGCCGAGGCCGCCGCGATCCTGCAAGCGGAATTCGAAACCGCTGGAGGTGCCCAGGCCATCGATTGGCGGCGGCAACACGGCAAACGCCATCGCATCCTTGATCTGGCTAAGGGCGGCGTTGGCACGGTCGGCAATCGAACTGGCCGAGTCATCGCTGCCACGTTCAGACCAGTCCTTGAGTGTGCTGAACGCCAACGCGGCGTTCTGCCCGCTACCGGAGAAGCTGAAACCGAGAATCACCACGCTGTCACTGATCCCCGGCTCGCCGGCGTTGTGCGCTTCAAACTGCTCGGCCACTTGCACCGTACGGTTTTTGGTCGCGCCCGGCGGCAGCTGGATGTCGGTGATGGTGTAACCCTGATCTTCAACCGGCAGGAACGAGGAGGGCAGGCGCATAAAGCACAGGCCCAGACCGACCAGCAGCACCACGTAAATCAGCAGATAACGACCGGTACGCTTGAGCGCATAGCCGACCCAGCCCTGATAACGCTCGGTCAGTTGCTCGAAACGGCGGTTGAACCAGCCGAAGAATCCGCTTTTCTCGTGATGCTCGCCCTTGGCAATCGGCTTGAGCAATGTCGCGCACAACGCCGGGGTCAGGGTCAGGGCAAGGAACGCCGAGAACAGAATCGAGGTCGCCATCGACAGCGAGAACTGCTGGTAAATCACCCCGACCGAGCCCTGCATAAAGGCCATCGGAATAAACACAGCGACCAGCACCAACGTAATGCCGATGATCGCGCCGGTGATCTGCGTCATCGCTTTGCGCGTGGCTTCCTTGGGCGATAAACCCTCGGTGGCCATGATCCGCTCGACGTTCTCCACCACCACAATGGCATCGTCGACCAGAATGCCGATGGCCAGCACCATGCCGAACATGGTCAGTACGTTGATCGAGAAACCCAGCGCCAACATGGTCGCGAAGGTACCCATCAAAGCGACCGGCACCACCAGCGTCGGGATCAGCGTGTAACGGATGTTTTGCAGAAACAGGAACATCACCGCAAACACCAACAGCATCGCCTCGCCCAAGGTGTAAACCACTTTGGTGATCGAGACCTTTACGAACGGTGACGTGTCGTACGGGATCTTGTATTCAACACCAGCCGGGAAGTAGCGAGACAGCTCATCCATTTTCGCCCGCACCAGGGTTGCAGTGGCGAGTGCATTGGCGCCCGGCGACAGCTGCACGCCGACGGCGGTGGACGGTTTGCCATTGAGGCGCGTGCCGAACTGGTATTCCTGACTGCCGATCTCGACCCGCGCCACATCACCGATGCGCACCGTGGAACCGTCCGGATTGGCCTTAAGCACGATGTCGGCGAATTCTTCCGGCGTCGACAATTGGCCTTTGACCAGAATCGTCGCGGTGATTTCCTGACTCGACGGATTCGGCAAATCACCGATGCTGCCAGCGGAGACTTGAGCGTTTTGCGCAGTGATCGCGGCATTGACGTCGGCCGGGGTCAGGTTGAAGCCGATCAGTTTCTGCGGATCGACCCAGATGCGCATCGCGCGTTCGGCGCCATACAACTGCGCCTTGCCGACGCCGTCGAGACGCTTGATCTCGTTCATCACGTTGCGCGCGAGGTAATCGCTGAGCGCTACGTCATCGAGCTTGCCGTCGCTGGACGTCAGGGTGATCAACAGCAGGAAGCCAGAAGAAACCTTCTCCACCTGCAAGCCTTGCTGATTCACCGCTTGCGGCAGGCGCGACTCGACCACTTTCAAGCGATTCTGCACGTCAACCTGTGCCAGCTCGGGATTCGTCCCCGGCTGGAACGTGGCTTTGATCGTCGCGCTGCCGAGACTGCTCTGCGATTCGAAGTACAACAGGTGATCGGCACCGTTGAGTTCTTCTTCGATCAGGCTGACCACGCTTTCATCGACGGTCTGCGCCGAGGCGCCGGGGTACACGGCATAGATTTCGATCTGTGGCGGCGCGACGTCGGGGTACTGCGCCACCGGTAATTGCGGGATGGCCAGCGCGCCGGCCAAGAGGATGAACAACGCGACCACCCAGGCAAACACCGGGCGGTCGATAAAGAACTGCGGCATATAAAAGCGTCCTGCTTACTGACCAGAGGTCTGGGCAAGTGGAAGAGGGGTGTCGTCGATCTGCACTTTCTCGCCGGGACGGGCGTGTTGCAGGCCTTCGATGACAATGCGGTCGCCGGGCTTGAGGCCGCCGGTAACGATCCAGCGATCGTTCTGCACCGCGCCCAGTTGCACCGGTTGCAGGGCGACGCGCATTTGCTCATCGACCGTCAGCACCTGAGCGATACCGGCGCTGTCACGTTGCACGGCGCGTTGCGGCACGGTCAGGCCATTGGCAATGGTTGCCTGCTCCAGACGCACGCGGACAAAACTGCCCGGCAGCAAATCGAGATCCGGGTTAGGGAATTCGCTGCGCAGGATGATCTGGCCGGTGCCCGGATCGACGGTGATATCAGCGAACAGCAACTTGCCCGGCAGTGGATAAAGGCTGCCGTCATCCTGAATCAACGTGGCTTTGACCTGATCCTGACCGACCTGCTGCAACTGCCCGGAGCGGAACGCACGGCGCAGTTCATTGAGTTCACGGGTCGACTGAGTGACGTCGGCGTGAATCGGGTTGAGCTGCTGAATCAGCGCCAATGGCGTGGTTTCGTTCTGCCCGACCAGCGCGCCTTCCGTCACCAGCGCCCGGCCAATACGCCCGGAAATCGGCGCAGTGACGGTGGCGTAACCCAGACTCAGTTTCGCTCGTTCAATGGCAGCCTTGTTGGCCGCGACGTCCGCGGCGGTTTGGCGAGCGGTGGCTCGGGCGTTGTCGTAATCCTGAGCACTGACGGCCTTGTCGCCGATCAGCTGCGCATAACGCTGTTCCTGCAACTTGGCCTGAAACGCATTGGCCTCGGCCTTGCGCAGCGCGGCTTCGGCGCTGTCGAGGTCAGCCTTGAACGGCGCCGGGTCGATGCGGAACAGCACCTGACCTTTTTTGACGTCGCTGCCTTCGCGGAAGGTGCGCTCCAGCACCACGCCAGCCACCCGTGCGCGCACCTCGGCGATACGCGGCGCGGCGATGCGGCCACTGAGTTCGCTGCTCAGCGTTAACGGGCGGGCTTCAAGGGTTTCGATGCGCACCGTGGCCGGCGGCGCCTGTTCTTCGGCGTTCGAAGATGAATCACACGCGCTCAGCGTCAGCGCCAATGCGATCAGGCCGAGCCCGGCCAGCAGTTTGTTCGACATGTACTACCCCCAATATTGATGCCCGCATCCTACGGACAGTCGCCGAGAGTAGCGGTGAAGCTTTGTAGGCGCTGTGTGAAATTGTGTAAGGGTTTTACTCAGGGGCGGGTGAGGGCGTATATCCTTTAGCCCTTGAAATTTATTGCGACAGATGAACCGCCATCGCGAGCAGGCTCACTCCTACACTGTTCTGTGTTGACCACAAATCACTTGTAGGAGTGAGCCTGCTCGCGATTGGGATTTATCAGTCGCCACAGCACTTTTCTGGAACACCCATGCCCAACATCCTCCTGGTCGAAGACGATACCGCCCTCGCCGAACTGATTTCCAGCTACCTCGAACGTAACGGCTACAGCGTCAGCGTCATTGGCCGTGGCGATCACGTGCGTGAACGGGCGCGGATCAATCCGCCGGATCTGGTGATTCTCGACCTGATGCTGCCGGGGCTTGATGGCTTACAGGTCTGTCGCCTGCTGCGCGCCGACTCGGCGACGCTGCCGATCCTGATGCTCACCGCGCGCGATGACAGTCACGATCAAGTGCTCGGCCTGGAAATGGGCGCCGACGATTACGTCACCAAACCCTGCGAGCCGCGAGTCTTGCTCGCCCGCGTCCGTACGTTGTTACGGCGCAGCAGCCTCGGCGAACCGGTGACCGCCAACGACCGTATCTTGATGGGCAATCTGTGCATCGACCTGTCCGAGCGCACCGTAACCTGGCGCGATCAACCGGTGGAACTGTCCAGCGGCGAATACAACCTGTTGGTGGTGCTGGCCCGGCATGCCGGCGAAGTGCTCAGCCGTGATCAGATTCTGCAACGCCTGCGCGGCATCGAATTCAACGGCACCGATCGTTCGGTGGACGTGGCGATTTCCAAGTTGCGTCGCAAGTTTGATGATCACGCCGGCGAGGCGCGCAAGATCAAAACCGTGTGGGGCAAGGGTTACCTGTTCAGCCGTTCGGAATGGGAATGCTGAGCTGATGTTTCGCATCCTGTTTCGCCTGTATCTGGTGACGATCATCTCGTACAGCGCGGCGATTTATCTGGTGCCGGATCTGGTGGTGATGGCGTTCCGCGAACGCTTTGTCACCTACAACCTCGATTATTCCCGTGGTCTGCAATCGTTGATCACCAAGCAGTTCCGCGCCGTGCCGCAAGATCAGTGGCCGGCGCTGGCGCAGTCGATGGACAAAGACTTTCAGCCGCTGCACATCGTCCTCGCCCGTATTGATAGCGCCGACTTCACCGCCATCGAGCAGGAACGCCTGCGCCGTGGCGAAAACGTCGTGCGCATCGGTGATTGGGGCTGGCGCACGCTGGCGGTGGCGCCGCTCAATGATGACGTTGCGGTGCAAATGGTGGTGCCGCCGGATCCGATGGACGTCAACTTGTTGTACTGGAGCATCAACGTGCTGATCGGCGCGTCGTTGCTCGCATGCCTATTGCTGTGGTTGCGCCCGCACTGGCGCGATCTCGAGCGCCTCAAAGGCACCGCCGAACGTTTCGGCAAAGGCCATTTGAGCGAACGTACGAAGATCGCCCGCAGCTCGAACATCGGCAGTCTCGCCAACGTTTTCGACACCATGGCCGGCGACATAGAGAACCTGCTCAATCAGCAACGCGATCTGCTCAATGCGGTGTCCCACGAACTGCGCACACCGTTGACGCGTCTGGATTTCGGCCTTGCGTTGGCCTTGTCCGATGATCTGCCGGCGGCCAGCCGCGAACGTCTGCAAGGACTGGTCGCGCACATTCGTGAACTCGATGAACTGGTGCTGGAGTTGCTCTCCTACAGCCGCTTGCAGAACCCGGCGCAGTTGCCGGAACAGGTCGAAGTCTCGCTGGATGAGTTTATCGACAGCATTCTGGGCAGTGTCGATGAAGAACTGGAATCGCCGGAAATCGTCATCGACGTGTTGTTGCACGGGCAGCTTGAGCGTTTTTCGCTGGATCCGCGCCTGACTGCCAGGGCGATCCAGAACCTGCTGCGCAACGCCATGCGTTATTGCGAGAAACGCATTCAGATTGGCGTGCAGGTCAAGGATGAAGGTTGTGAAATCTGGGTCGACGATGACGGTATCGGAATTCCGGATGACGAGCGTGAGCGGATTTTCGAGCCGTTCTATCGCCTCGACCGCAGTCGTGATCGCGCTACGGGCGGATTCGGTCTCGGGCTGGCAATCAGTCGCCGTGCACTGGAAGCACAGGGCGGCGCTTTGACGGTAGAAGCTTCGCCGTTGGGCGGCGCTCGCTTTCGACTTTGGTTGCCGTCATTCAAGTGATTTTTTCCGGCGGTTGACCGCTGGGTTTTTGAACACCCTGTCAGATCTGACAGTTGCGGCCTTCGGTGTTACGGGATTTGATACAGGGGACAGGTTCCTGCCCTGATCAATCCCGTCTCCTCGCAAAGGACTGAAGCCGATGGCCGCGCCAACTCTCGACAAGCCTATTGTTCCCGGAATGAAAGAACCGGTGACCGCACCGCAACCGGTCGATGGCGCCGTACAACTTGCGCTGACTCAGCTCAATCCCGAAGGCGTGAAAGTATTCATTGAGCCATCGTTGAGCACGGTGGCAAATGATTCGCTGCTGTTGCGGCTGAACGGTGCGGTGGTTGATAAAAAAATCATTGCTGCAGGCGAGGAGAGCCAGCAGGCGACCCTGTTTGTACCGGCGAAGCAGTGGAAGGACGCGGTCAACACGCTTGAGTACGGCTTTGAGCGGGCCGGTGTGGAGCACGAAACTTCGCATCCATTGCTGCTTTGGTTTCACAGCAAGCGCCCAGGCGGTGTGGATTTCGATCCGGGTAACGAGGGCCACTCGGAGCTGGCGCTGGAGATCGCGCAGGCAATCCGCGATGAGGGCGTGAACGCCGACCGTGCGCGCGATGGCGTCAACGTAAGTGTTTTTTATCCGCTGATGAGAGCGTTCGATACGATCCTGCTCAATTGCAACGGCGTGGTTTTGAAGCACGTAGTGAATCAGGCGGAGGCTGACAGCGGTCTGCCAGTGGCAATGACCATCGATGAAGCAACATTCATTGCAGCGGGCGATCATCGGGACTTCCCGCTGAGCTACACCGTGTACGACTGTGCCGGGAACGGCCCGGACACCAATAATCCCGATTCAGCGGTTCAACACATTTATGTAAATCTCAAAGGCAATTGGTACGACCCACCGATTGTCAGCGAAGACCCGAACGATGCCGAAGATGACCCGGACACAATTGATTTGAGCAAGCTGGACGGCAAGCCGGCCACTGCGCAGATTTATGTGCCGCGCAGTTGGTTGAAGGACGATGAAATCCACTTGCGCTGCACCTTCCGCCCTGCCAGTGGCGACGAAGTAGCCGTGACCCTCATCGAGACAATCAAGAACACACCGTTCATGTATTCGATTCCTGTGCCCTATGCGCACTTCGCTGCGGCGGCAGGCGGTAAAGCAATTTTTCACTACACACGGGTGAGCGGCGGTGTCTCGCTGGATCGTTCAGAAACGCTGACAATCAGCATTACGGGTTCTGCGGCCTCCGAGTTGGAACCGCCGACGCTGGTCGGCGCCGGCAGCGAAATTGAACCGTTGGCCTTCCCGGACGGCCTTACTGCGCGCGTGGACTACCCGGATGCACAGGACGGCGATCAGGCACGCTTGATGTTAGAGGGGAGGCCGCTGCTGGGTTCTCCGGTATTTGCAGCCATCGGCTTCAATAAAAACAAGCGTGCCAACTTTTTGCTCAAACCCGCAGTACTGGCTGCCAATCACGGTAGAACCGTCAAGCTTTACTGGGAATTGTTGCGCGCTGGTGGTTCACAACCATCAATCGCCGTTGACGTCATCGTGCAGCCAATCGCGCACGGCAACTGGCAGCTGCCCCTGCCTCGCATTGCTCAAGCCTTGGGTGACACGCTGGACATGGGGGCCTTCATCGGCCCGGCTCAGGCGGTCTGTAAGTCGTGGGCAGCGATGGCGGCCGGCCAATTACGCTGGTTTCGCCTGATCGGCATTGATCGCAGCGGTTCGCCGTACGAAATCCTGATTGCCAACGGAGCACCTGTTACGGCGCCTGAAGTGCTTGTAGGTCTGGACAATACTTTGCCCCGCGCAGAGCTTGAGAGATTCAAACCGGGCAGTGCGGTCACGCTGGAGTTGAAGGTGTCTTTCGACGGAAGCAATGACGAGGGTGCGGCCGTGACGTACAAGACGATCGACTACAAAGTCTTCGACTCTCCCGCCACGCTGCTGGAGGACTTCACCAGCGCCAGCCCACAAGCGGTGAAACAGGGAGGCGTCATGGAAACGTCGAACCTCAAATTCACCTTCCAGTCGGGCGACGGCGAATGCGCAATCATGCAGCGTTCTGACATCGGCGAATCATTCCCCGGCCAGATCGAAGGCCAAGTGCTGAGCATTGGTCGCGATGCGTTTAATCCGAAACCGGTCGTCGTAGAACTGGAATTGAAGAAGGCCTGTTCAAAAATCAGCTTCTATCATGTGAGTGTCAACTTCGGTGACAGCTTTGCGGAATATTTCGCCGCTGACGGAGCGCTGCTCGGCAGCCAATTCCTCGGGGCTTCATACAGCACTCCGGTAGGGGTTTCGTTCGCCGCAGCGGGAATCAAGTTCGTCAAGATTACGTGTCCGACCGGAGACTGGTTCAGCCTCGACAACATTAGAGTCGAGTACTGATCAGTGACTTGGCCATCCCTGCCAGCTCGGAGGGGGGGTTGTAACCGATGAGCATCCAGGCATGTTCGCGTTCGGTCGAATAGACGACGTTCATGTTGTGCCGGTGTTCCTGGGCGATTGGCCGACTGCCGCTGTTCGATCGCGTCACGCACAGCGCCAGCGCCCCGTATTTGGCGTCAAGATAGACGATCTGCGCGATCGGCACGCCGTCGTATTCGAGGACTTGCGCGCGCCTGAATTCGGCTCCGGGCAGTTTCAGTTTTGCCGTTGAAAGGTTCAGACCCAATCGCTTGTCCACGGTCTGCAGTTGCGCCCGTTGCGTGGCGTCGTCGGTAGGCAAGTGCGCGAGCGTTTGCGGCACGTACAGCGCCATGTAGTCACTGACCAATTCACGCCAGTTGTGCGATTGTTTCGCTTGCCAACCGAGCACCACGCGGTCGGCCAGTACGCCTGCGCAGACAAGCGCTGCCGCCGCCGCGCCGATGAACCAGCGTCGACTTATTCCCGGACGTTCTGGCGACGCGATCGCATCAAGCCGCGCCTGCAAGCGCTCCATCGGTGCTTGTTGCGCCAGTTCGTCATAGGCGTTTTTGTACGGCAGGTTGCTGCGTGCAAGCCATTGCACGCGCAGATTGAGTAGCGGGTCGTCGGCGATAGCGTCGTCGAGTTGGCGGCGATAGTCGGGGTCGAGTTCATCGTCCAGGTAAGCGACCAATTGCTCATCCGAAGGCGTGTTCATCAGCAATCTCCTTCGGTGGCTTTCGGTACGGCTTGCAGCGGCGGGTATTCGGCGAGTTTCAGCCGCGCGGTGGCGAGGCGGCTCATCACCGTGCCAATCGGCACTTGCAGGATCTCGGCGACTTCGCGGTAAGACAATCCTTCGACGTAGGCCAGATACACGGTTTCGCGCTGGGTTTCGGGCAACGCATCAACGCGGCGAATCACTTGCGCAGCCATCACGTGTGTCTGCGCCGCGTACTCGCCATCAAACGCCAGTTGACCGTCGGCATCGACTTGGCCGGCGCCGTTGCGTACCCGGCGGGCGCGCACTTCATTGAGCCAGATCGAATGCAGAATGCTCAGCAGCCAGCGATCCATGCACGTGCCCGCCGCGTATTGAGCAGAACGCTCCAGTGCCCGCACACACGTCGCCTGCACCAGATCCTCGGCGACATGCCGATTGCGCGACAGCAGCAAACCGTAGCGCCACAATCGCGCCAGATGCTGTCCGAGTTCCGCTCTGAATGCCTGATCGCTGACGATGATGGCCTCCGCTGTGATAGGTCAGGTTTTCGATGAGTCGTTGATGGCTTGCGCCAGATCCTGATATTCCTCGCAGGACGTGCCGCAAATCGATTTGATCTGCTGCAACTGTTCTTGCGCCAGGTCGACGCGGCCTTTGATCACATAGGCTTCGCCGAGGTATTCGCGCACTTGCGCGTACTGCGGATCGAGTTTCACCGACTGCAGGTAATAGCCGATGCCTTCGTCGGTGCGCCCCAGTTTGCGCGTGGCGTAACCGCGATAATTGAGGGCTTTGGCGGTGTTCGGTTGTTTCAGTGTGTCGAGCAGTGCCAGGGCTTCTTCGTAGCGCCCGTCCTTGGCCAGTCGATAGGCGTAGTCGGTGCGATCGGCGTCCGGCAACAGGCTGCTGGTTTGCAGCACGCATTTCTGCGATTTACTGTCCCAGACCTGGCCTTTCGGGCATTCGGGCTTCTTCACCGGCTCGTCTTCATCACCGTTGGCGAAGGCCAAATGGCTGGACATCGCGGCGACCAGCAGCAACGGGGCGGCGAACATAACGGAACGGATAGTCATGGGCAAGGCTCCACAGGAGGTTATGTTTCACTTTGAACACCACAGCGTGAAATTTTATTCATTGCTTTGTCAGTGACTGTTCAAGTGAGGCACAAATTCCGGCGCTATGCTCGTGAGCGTCTGCCGTTGATCCGAAGCTCTGCCATATAGGGGAACTGCCATGAACGATCAGCTCCATCACGCCACTGGCGGCTACAAAACCGCTGCCGATACCTACGTCAAAGGACGCCCGGATTACCCGCCTCAAGTCAGCGCCTGGCTGAGCGCAACGTTGGGGCTGGATAATCACCAAACCGTGATCGATCTGGGCGCCGGTACCGGCAAGTTCACTGGCCGGTTGGTAGCGACGGGCGCGCAGGTGATTGCCGTTGAACCGGTGGCGCAAATGCTGGAAAAACTCGCCGATGCCTGGCCGCAGGTGCTGGCTGTACACGGCACGGCGACGGATTTGCCCTTGCCGGATGCCTCGGTGGATGTGGTGGTCTGTGCGCAGGCGTTTCATTGGTTTGCCAGTGCAGAGGCGCTGACGGAAATCGCTCGGGTACTTAAGCCCGGCGGCAGGCTCGGGTTGATCTGGAACCTGCGTGATACGCGAGTCAGTTGGGTGCCGAAGCTGGACGCCATCGTCAATGCGCTGGAGGGCGATACACCGCGTTATTACACCGGCGAATGGCGCAAGGCGTTTCCGCATCCGGCGTTTGGGCCGTTGCAGGTGCAACAGTTTCACAATGGTCATACCGGCTCGGCGGAGGATGTGCTGTTCAATCGGGTGCGCTCGACCAGTTTTATTGCCTCGCTGCCAGAGGCGCAGCGGGCGAGGGTGGATGAGCAGATTCGCGCGTTGATCTCATCCGAGCCTGAGTTGCGGGGCAGGGATGTGGTGACGGTGCCTTATGAGACGGCGGCGTTCGTTGCGGTGAAGGGCAACTGAATCGGCGGTGCGGCCGTTCGCGAGCAAGCCCGCTCCCACATTTGAAATGCATTCCCCTTGTGGGAGCGGGCTTGCTCGCGAAGGGGCCATCCCAAGCACTACATCTTTTGAAGTCAGTCCCGCATTTGTCCGAACCGCCACCGTGATGCCTTGTTATAGTTCGGGCCTCATTTTCTGCCCGGTAAAGGATCACTGCCATGACTCAATACTCCGCCTTCAGCGTCGAACTGGCCGACAACATCGCCCATGTGCAGATCAATCGCCCGGAAAAGATCAACTCGATGAACGCGGCGTTCTGGAGCGAGATCGTCGAGATCTTCCAGTGGATCGACGACACCGACGAAGTGCGCGTGGTGGTGCTCAGCGGCAACGGTAAACATTTCTCCTCGGGCATCGATTTGATGATGCTCGCCGGTGTCGCCAATGAGCTGGGCAAGGACGTCGGCCGCAACGCGCGCCTGCTGCGGCGCAAGATCCTCACTCTGCAAGCCTCGTTCAACGCCGTCGATAACTGCCGCAAACCGGTGCTCGCGGCGATTCAGGGTTACTGCCTGGGCGGCGCGATCGACCTGATCGCTGCCTGCGACATGCGTTACGCCGCCGAAGACGCGCAATTCTCGATCAAGGAAATCGATATCGGCATGGCCGCCGATGTTGGCACTTTGCAACGGTTGCCACGGATCATCGGTGACGGCATGCTGCGTGAGCTGGCCTACACCGGTCGCACCTTCGGCGCTGACGAGGCGCGCAGCATTGGCCTGGTCAATCGCGTCTACAGCGACAAAGACACGTTGCTCGAAGGCGTGCTCGACATCGCTCGCGAAATCGCCTCGAAGTCGCCGATTGCGGTCACCGGTACCAAGGAAATGATCAGCTACATGCGCGACCATCGCATCGACGACGGCCTCGAATACGTTGCCACCTGGAATGCCGCCATGCTGCAATCCACCGATTTGCGCGTGGCCATGGCCGCCCATATGAGCAAACAGAAACCCGAATTCCTGGACTGAGAAACCATGACAGCTCGCTGGACCACTGCAGTACTCGACACCGATCAACCGGGCGGCTGGGCCGTCGCGCGCAGCCCGGAAGGCTTTCTGTTCGATGACAACGGCGCGCTGTTCCCCCGGGAATGGCTCAAGCGTCAGGACTTGTCAGTCCTCACCGAGCACGGCATTGGCCATCTCGACGGCGAGCCGGTGTATCTGTTGGAGTTGCGCAGCGCCAGCGAGGTGCCGGGGTGCATCTGGAAAGGTCTGCGGGCGTTCATGCTCGAGGGCGATCACACGATCTATAAAGTGCTCGGTTACGCCGCGCAGATTGGCACTTGGGCGCGCGAGCATCGATTCTGCGGCAACTGCGGACAGGCAATGACGCAGGTGTCGCGCGAGCGGGCGATGTATTGCCAGCCGTGTGACCTGCGCAGTTATCCGCGCATTTCGCCGAGCATGATCGTGCTGATCACTCGCGGCGACGAGATTCTGCTGGCGCGCTCACCGCGTTTCGTCACCGGGGTCTACAGCACGCTGGCCGGGTTTGCCGAGCCGGGCGAGTCGGCGGAGGAATGCCTGATTCGGGAAGTGCGCGAAGAAGTGCAGATCGAGGTGAAGAACATCGAGTATCTGGGCAGCCAGTGCTGGCCGTTCCCGCATTCGATGATGCTCGGCTTCCATGCCGAATACGCGGGGGGCGAGATTGTCTGTCAGGAAGACGAGATCGAGGACGCCCAGTGGTTCAACGTGCGCGACCTGCCGCCGTTGCCGGCGTCCAAGTCGATTGCCCGTTACCTGATCGACGTCTACGTGGCGCGGCGCTTAGGCCACGCTGAACCAGTGCTGCCAGGCTAGGCGCACGGTCAAACCCAGCACCACGGTGATGAACACCGGGCGAATGAACTTGGCGCCGCCGCTGATCGCGGTGCGCGCACCAAAGAACGCGCCGACCATCACCGACAGGCCCATGCTCAGGCCGATGATCCAGTCCACCTGCCCGGAAAACACGAACACCGACAGCGCCGCAATGTTGCTGACGAAGTTCATGCTGCGCGCCACACCGCTGGCCTTGACCAGATCGATCGGGTACAGCAGCAGGCTGCTCACCGTCCAGAATGCGCCGGTACCGGGGCCGGCGACACCGTCATAGAAACCGAGGCTGAAGCCTTGGGTCGATTGCCATTTCTTTTTGATCGGCGCATCGCTGTCCAGTGGCGCTTTGGGCGTGCCGCCGAACAACAGGTACAAGCCGCAGGCAAAGACGATCACCGGGAGCATCTTGTTCAGCCATTCGGCTGGCAGGTAATGGGCGACGACGGCACCGGTCAATGCGCCGACCAGTGTGCCGACAATGGCGTGAACCCATTGCCGTGGATGGAACAACTTGCGGCGGTAGAAGGTGAAACTGGCGGTCGCCGAGCCGAATGTTGAACTGAGTTTGTTGGTGCCCAACACCAGGTGCGGCGGCAGGCCAGCGGTGAGCAACGCGGGTGTGGTCAACAGACCGCCACCGCCGGCGATGGCGTCGATGAAACCGGCAACGAAAGCGACAAGGGCGAGAATCGCCAGGGTGGTGAGGTCAACGCTGAGTTCGAAGGGCATGGAATCGGCTTATTCGGCAGGGCGCAGAACGGGAGCTGCGGGGAGGGCGGTTATGTTACCTGTATCCAACTGTTGCGGCGACCCGTAAGGCCCAATCGCGAGCAGGCTCACTCCTACAGGGGAACGCATTTCAAATGTAGGAGTGAGCCTGCTCGCGAAGACGCCACTCCAGCCCCCCATCACCCCACTGTTGCCCACCCAACATGCAGCCAACAAATCTCTTTCTGCAAAACATCTGCACAACCGATAAACCCAACAAAACCGGGCATTTTCAGGCTGGCACACTTGCTGCTCTACCTCTCCCATCTCCCAAAACATCCCGAGGACACGCCAATGAGCCAGCAACCCGTCAAATTTGCCTACTGGGTGCCAAACGTCAGCGGTGGGCTGGTGGTCAGCAAGATCGAACAGCGCACCGATTGGGGCATCGACTACAACCGCAAACTGGCACAAATCGCCGAAGCCGCCGGGTTTGAATACGCGCTGACGCAAATCCGCTTCACCGCCGGTTATGGCGCCGAGTTTCAGCATGAGTCGGTTGCGTTCAGTCATGCACTGCTGGCCGCGACGACCAAGCTCAAAGTCATCGCCGCGCTCCTGCCCGGCCCGTGGCAGCCGGCGCTCGCGGCCAAGCAACTGGCGACCATCGATCAACTCACCAACGGCCGCATCGCGGTGAACATCGTCAGCGGCTGGTTCAAAGGCGAGTTTCAGGCGATTGGCGAGCACTGGCTGGAGCACGACGAGCGTTATCGCCGTTCCGAAGAATTCATTCGCTGCCTGCGCGGTGTGTGGAGTCAGGACAACTTCACCTTTCGCGGCGATTTCTACCGTTTCGACCATTACACCCTCAAGCCAAAACCGCTGGGTCGACCAGAGATTTTTCAGGGCGGCAGCTCGCGGGCAGCACGGGACATGGCGGCAAGGGTGTCGGACTGGTATTTCACCAACGGCAACAGCGTCGAAGGGATCAAGGCGCAGGTTGACGATATTCGTGCCAAGTCAGCGGCGAATAATCATTCGGTGAAAATTGGCGTCAATGCGTTCGTGATTGCCCGCGACACCGAAGAAGAAGCGCGAGCGGTGTTGGCGCAGATCATCGATCAGGCCGATCCGCAAGCGGTGAGCGCGTTTGGCGATGCGGCGAAACAGGCGGGCAGAGCGTCGCCGGAGGGTGAAGGCAACTGGGCGAAATCAACCTTTGAGGATCTGGTGCAGTACAACGACGGCTTCAAGACTAATTTGATTGGTACGCCGTTACAGATCGCCGAGCGGATCGTGGCGTTGAAAGCGGTGGGTGTGGATCTGGTGTTGGCGGGGTTTCTGCACTTTCAGGAAGAAGTGGAATATTTCGGTGAGCGGGTGTTGCCCCTAGTTCGGGAACTTGAGGCTGAAACACAATCCACTGTGGGAGCGGGATTGCTCGCGAAGGCGGTGTGACAGTGACATAAAGGTTAGCTGATACGACGCCTTCGCGAGCAAGCCCGCTCCCACATTTGGAACGGTGTTGGCTACAAGCCCAGGTCGGACAGGCCTGGGTGATCATCCGGGCGGCGGCCCAGTGGCCAGCGGAATTTGCGTTCACTCTCTTTGATCGGCAGGTCATTGATGCACGCATAGCGCTGGAACATCAGCCCCTGCTCATCAAATTCCCAGTTCTCGTTGCCATAAGAGCGGAACCAGTTGCCCGAATCGTCGTGCCATTCATAGGCGTAACGCACGGCGATGCGCGTGTCGGAGTAGGCCCAGAGTTCTTTGATCAAGCGGTAATCCAGCTCTTTCGCCCACTTGCGCGTCAGAAAGGCTTTGGCTTCTTCGCGGTTGTTGGCGAACTCGGCGCGGTTGCGCCATTTGGTGTCGAGGGTGTAGGCCAGCGAAACCTTTTGCGGATCGCGGGAATTCCAGCCATCTTCGGCCAGACGCACTTTCTCGATCGCCGACTCGCGGTTGAAGGGTGGCAATGGCGGACGTACTTGCGCTGCAGTAGACATATCAGACTCCCGATAGGGTTTGCGGTTTAACAACAAGTCCGGCTTATAAAGGCATTACAGATCCAACAACTTTCGCGCCATGTTTTGCGCGTTATCGGCGGCACTGTGATCGCCCATCACCCGCGCGACGGTAATGGCGCCGTCAATCAGGATCAGCAGCTGTCTGGCCAGTTGCTGCGGATCGGCGACGCCCTGTTCGGTACATAGCTCAACCACGTAGTCGAGCAGCTTCTGTTTGTGTTCCTTGGCGATCAGACGCACCGGATTCAGTGGGTCGCCCGTCTCGCCGCTGGTGTTGATGAAGGCGCAACCACGGAAACCTTCCGAGGCGAACCACTCCTTGAGCACGGTAAACAGGTTGAGCAGGCGATCGGCCGAGGTTTCGGCTTGATCGACGGCGCTTCGGTACCAGTGCATCCAGCGAATGTCGCGGCGTTGCAGAGCGGCGGCGACCAGTTGGTCTTTGTCCGCAAAATAACGGTAGATGCTTTTTCTCGAGACGCCGGCGGTTTTCACCAGGAGATCCATGCTGGTGGCGGCGATGCCACTTTTGTAGATCAGTTTTTCGGTGACGTCGAGGATGATGTCGCGGGTCGAGTTGTCTGTTATTTCGTTCATGTGGCGAACAGTAGAACGATTGTTCTTCATCGTCAATTATTGAATTTTAGATCGCTTTCGCGAGCAAGCCCGCTCCCACATTGGAAATGCGTTCCCCTGTGCGAGCGGGCTTGCTCGCGAAGGGGGCTTCACAGACACTAACAAGACCCGAAGGATGCGATGGTGTAAGCTCTCGGGTTCTTCGGATTCGACCCATTGCGAGCCCTATGCCGTTGCTTTTCAAACGTTCCTTGCTGCCCAAACTGCGCAGCTTTCCGCTGACCGCCGAGGCCGTGACCATTCTGTCCGGCGCCGCCGAGTTCCGTCGTTGCCTGCTGGAAAAAATCGCCACGGCGACCCAGCGCATCTACATCGTCGCGCTGTATCTGCAGCAAGACGAAGCCGGTCAGGAAATTCTCGATGCTCTCCACGCCGCCAAGCTCAAACGTCCTGAGCTGGAAATCGCCGTGGTCGTCGACTGGCTGCGCGCTCAGCGCGGGCTGATCGGTGCCGGCAAGCAGCCGGGCAATTCCGCGTGGTACCAGGAAATGACCCGCACGCACCAGAGCGAAGTGCCGGTGTACGGCGTGCCGGTGCAGACCCGCGAACTGTTCGGCGTGCTGCATTTGAAGGGCTTCGTGATCGACGATTGCGTGGTCTACAGCGGTGCGAGCCTGAACAACGTTTACCTGCACAAGTTCGACAAGTACCGGTTTGACCGTTATCACGTGCTGCAAAGCCACGAACTGGCGGACTCGATGCATCATCTGGTCAAGCACGGCCTGATCGAATCCAAAGCCGTGCATCGCCTCGACCTGCCGAACCTGCCGACCACGCGCAGCCTGCGCAACGACATCGGTGATCTGCGCAGCCGCCTCAAATATGCAACGTACGACACGGCCACTGGCAGCACCGCCAGAGACGGTCTGTCGGTGACACCGTTGCTCGGCGTCGGCAAGAACAACCCGCTGAACCGGGCGATTCTCGAGCTGATTGCCAGCGCGCAAAAGCAGCTGACCATCTGCACGCCGTACTTCAACTTGCCGCTGGGCGTGATCCGCGAGATCAACCGCGCATTGGCGCGTGGCGTGAAGATCGACATCGTCGTCGGCGACAAGACCGCCAACGATTTCTACATTCCGCCGAGCGAGCCGTTCAAGGTGATCGCCGCGCTGCCGTACCTGTACGAGATCAGCCTGCGCCGCTTTGCCAAACGGCATCAGCGCAACATCGACAGCGGCCAGTTGAACCTGCACTTGTGGCGTGATGGCGACAACACCTATCACCTCAAGGGCATGTGGGTCGATCAGCGTTATACGTTGTTGACGGGGAATAACCTCAACCCGCGAGCGTTCCGTCTGGATCTGGAAAACGCGCTGCTGATTGAAGACCCGAAAGGCGAGTGGCTAGAGCCACGGGCGAAGGAGCTGGAAGAGATTTTCCGCCATACCACGCGGATTGACAGCTTTCAGAATCTTGAGACGTTGCCGGAGTATCCGGGCGCGGTGGCGAAGTTTCTCAAGCGCGTGAGTCGGGTGCGGATTGAGCGGTTGCTGTACCGGATTCTCTAATCGGAATTATGTATTGCGGCTGATATAGCCTTCGCGAGCAAGCCCGCTCCCACAGTTGGAATGCATTCCCCTGTGGGAGCGAGCTTGCTCGCGAAGGGGCCCGCCCATACACTACAAAGTCTTAGTTCAGACCCAACTTCCCACGCAACGTGGACGGGTCTCCCACAGTTGGAATGCATTCCCATGTGGGAGCGGGCTTGCTCGCGAAAGGGCCCGCCCAGACGCTACAAAGTCTTAGTTCAGACCCAACTTCCCACGCAACGTGGACAGATCTTCCGCCAACGTATTCACCGGCCCGACCAGCGCTTTACGATCGTTATCCTTCACCTTGTCATACGTCTCAAACCCACCGTCCTTGGTCTTGTACTTGGCCAGAATCTTGTCGACCGTGGCGAAGTTTTTGTCGACCTTCGCGATGAACGCCTTGTCCTGCTTCTCGATCTGCGGACGGAACAAATCGACAATTTTCTTTGCGCCGTCGATGTTGCCCTGGAAGTCATACAGGTCGGTGTGGCTGTAGCGATCTTCTTCGCCGGAGATCTTGGTTGCAGCGACTTCTTCCAGCAGCGCGGCAGCGCCACCCACGACTTTCTCAGGCGGGAAGGTCAGGCCAGCGACGCGGGTTTGCAGGTCTTTGACGTCGCTGTTGAGCTTGTCTGCCAGCTCGTTCAGGCCCTGGGTGCTTTTCTCCGAGAACAGCGTGTATTCGATGCGGTGAAAACCGGTGAAGTCATCAGCCTTCACGCCTTTCTCGTGGTCGTCGACGCGCGAATCGATGGACGCATCGAGGTCACTGAACAGTTCGGCAATCGGCTCGATCGACTCGTAGTAAACGCGGGTCGGCGCGTAGAGCTTCTGCGCGGTGGCCAGGTCGCCTTTTTTCACGGCGTCGGTGAACTGTTGGGTGTGGCTGCCCAGCTCATCGAGTTGCTCGGTGACGTAAATCTTGTAGTCCGACACCGGCCCGACCAGATCCAGCGGCACTGTCGCGGCGAACGCCGACAGCGGGGTGTTGAGCAAACCAAGGGTCAGCAATAACGCGAGTGGCGTCTTTTTCATGGGGGCGGCTCCAGTGTTGAATGTTGTTTTTAGGCAGCGGTTTTGGGTTGTGTGGCGTTGAGCAGCGAGCGACCGATGAAATCCTTGTCGCCCGTAACACCCGGAAGGGTGAAGAAGTAACCGCCGCCGACCGGTTTGAGGTATTCCTCAAGCGGTTCGCCGTTGAGGCGGGTCTGCACGGTGATAAAGCCTTTTTCCAGATCGGCCTGGTAACAGATGAACAGCAGGCCCATGTCAAGCTGGCCGTTCTTGTTGACGCCGTTGGAATAGTTGAACGGCCGACGCAGGATCAGGTTGGCCTGGCTCGCAGCGGTGCGCGGGTTGGCCAGGCGAATGTGCGCGTCGAGTTTGGTCAGCTTGCCTTCCGGATCCTTGTGATAGTCCGGGACTTCAGTTTCGTGTTTGCCACCCATCGGCGCGCCGGAGGCTTTGACCCGACCGAGGATGCTTTCCTGTTCCTGCAACGGCGTACGATCCCAGCGCTCGACGAAGTTACGGATGATCCGCACCGCTTGATAACTGCCATGCGCGGCCCAGGCCGGCTCATCGCTGCCCGGTTGCACCCAGACGATGTTGTCCATGGCTTTGCTATCGTTGGAGTTCGGGTTGGCCGAACCGTCGCGAAAACCGAGGAAGTTGCGCGCCGATTGCGCCGGCACACCGGGTTTCGCCGGGGCTTGCGGCGGCACGCTGCCTTCCTGCTTCCAGCGCACCAGCAGCAGGTCGGGCAGGTTCTTGACGATGTCACGCAGGGCGTGAATGTTGGTGTCGGTGGTGTTCGAGCAAAACTGCAAACTCAGGTCGCCGTGGCAGCAATCGGCCTCCAGCGCATCGTTGGGGAAACCGACCATGCGTTGCAGGCGCTTGGGCTTGGCGTCGGCCAGACCGAAGCGCTCGTCGAACAGCGATTCGCCGACGGAAACGGTGATGGTCAGGTTGTCCGGCGTTACGTTCGGGCCGAGGATGCCGGAGTCCGGCGGTGGCAGTTTTGGATCGATCTGCGCAACCGGCCCGCCCTTCATCAGGAACGCGATGCGCTCGTTGAGGGTGCGGAACAGTCGCTCAAGGTCTTCACGATCACTGGCCAATACGTCGAATGAAACGAGCATGCCCGATGCCGGGCGCGGGGTGACGATGCCGGTTTGATGCACGCCGTGGAAATCGTGGCGGTCTTCGGTTTTGTCGCTGCTCGGCGCTTCGGTGACTTGCGCCGGCGCGGCGGCCATGGCCGGGCAGCTCAGGGCTGAGCCGGCGAGGGCGACACCGGCGGCGCCCATGCCCATCAGGACACGGCGACGTTGCAGGTTGAGGGGTTCCAAATCTTTCATCGCGAATTCGTCTTCTGCTTACAGGCCGGAGAGGCCAAGGGCGGGATCAATGCCATCAAGCGCGTCGGCCAGAGCCTGGGCCTTGTCGGCGATCTGCTTGCGTTGTTCGCCGCTGACGGAGTCGTAGCTGGCGTAGCCGTCCTTGATCTTGTAGCTGTTGAGTTCTGTGTCGAAGTCCGCCAGTGCCTTGTCGATTTTCGGCAGCAGGTCAGCGGCTGACTTGCTCAGCATTGGCCGCAGCAGATCGACGACTTTGTGCGCGGTTTCAGCATTCGCAGCAAAACCGTTGAGGTCGCTGTGGCTGTAGCGTTCCTCTTCACCGCTGGCAGCGCGCACGTCGGCGAGGGTGTTGAGGTTGCGCACGACAATATTCACCAGTTGCTCCGGTGGCAGTGATTGCGCGAGCAGTTGCTGCTTGAGCGTGGTGACGTCGCTGAGCAGGCGTTGGCCTATTGGCTCGAGGTCATCGAGTTTGCGCTGCTGGAAAAGGCCGAATTCGAGGCGATGGAAGCCGACGAAGGCCGGATCCTGTTCGCGTTTTTCGAAATAATCGGCGCGGGCATTGATGCTGTTGTCCAATTCCGCCAGGCGTTGCGCGGCCGGTGCCAGGCGCTGATACGCCGCACGGGCAGGCAGGTACAGCGCCTGAGCCTGGCTCAAGTCGCCGCTTTCAATCGCTTGATTGAGCGCGGTCACGGCTTTGATCAGCACGCTGCTCTGGCTGGCCAGATAAACGCGGAATTCCGACAGCGGGCCAACGAAAGCGACCATCGACGGTTTGGCTTTCGCGGCAGCGTCGGAGGCGGCAGTCGGCGTGACGTGCAAGGTGCCGCGCGGGTTGCTCAGCAGGCCACAGGTGATCGCGTAATCGCCCGGCTGCAGATTGGCGTTGATCACCTGGCTCAGGCCCGGAGCGATGTTCTCGCGTTCTTCGACCACCAGCACGCCGTCGAGAATTTCCCATTCCACGGCGCGGTCGGAGCGGTTGACGATGCGGAAACTGGCGCGGCCGGCCGGAACGGTCAGCGCATTCGGTTCGCAACTGCCCGGATGGATGTTCACCACCACTTCATCGTGGTTGTGCTGACGCTTGGCCGCAGCCATTTTCGAGGCGTACCAGAACAGGCCACCGGCGGCGATCATGATGACCACCGAACCGGCCACCGCCCAACGCAAGGCGCGGGGAGGGGAGGCCTGAGGAGTATTAGGCTTTGACATGAATGCCCTTATTGGCTGGAAACGGAAGACGATTGCGCGGCGGGTTTGGGCGCGGGGAGGAAGAACATCACCAGCGCCACCAGCAGATAAAGCAGATAGGCACCGAGTGTGCTGACGGTCGGTGCATCCTGATAACCGAACATGCCGGCGAGTACCGAGCCCAGCGGGCTATCCATCGGCAGCGTCGCGCTGAAGTCGAACAGCACGGTTTGCAAGTGATTCCACAGCCCGGCTTCATGCAGCGCCTGCACCGAGTTGGCGAGAATCCCGGCGGCGACCACCAGAATGAACAGGCCGGTCCACTTGAAGAATGCGGAAAGATTGAGGCGCATGCTGCCGCTGTAGATCAGGAACCCGACGATGATCGCCAGAATCAGGCCGAGCAGGGCACCGATCGGCGCGCCCGGGCCTTCGCTTTGCTGGAACACCGCGAGCAGGAAGAACACCGTTTCCAGACCTTCGCGGGCCACGGCGAAGAAGACCATGGCGATCAGCGCAATGACCTGATGCTTCGAAGAAGTCAGCGCGTGATCGAGTGAGGCTTGCAGCGAATGTTTGATCGAGCGCGCGACTTTGCGCATCCAGAACACCATTGAACTGAGAATCCCCACGGCGACCAGCCCGACGATGCCTTCGAACAGTTCCTGCTGCTTTTGCGGGAATTCGGCGCTGACCAGCTCCAGACCACCACCAACCAACAGGGCGAGGGCGGCGGCAAGGAAAACGCCGATCCACACGGCAGGCATCCACTGGCCACGGCCGGTTTGCTGGAGGTAACTGGCGATGATGCCAACGATCAGCGCGGCTTCAATGCCTTCGCGCAGCATGATCAGAAAGGGAACGAGCATTCGGTGTCCAATGAGTCATTCTGAGGGGTTACAAGTTGTAACATAATGACAACCATTCTCACATGACAATCATTGACATGAACCTGAACAGAAGCTGAACAACCTCAATTTTCGCCTCACACAGATCTCTGTGGGAGCGGGCTTGCTCGCGAAGGCGGTGGGTCAGTAAAGGAGGTTTTGGCTGACCCACCGCCTTCGCGAGCAAGCCCGCTCCCACAGGGGATTCGTGTTGAATTCGGGTCAGTGCGGTAAGATGCCGGTCACTCAAAAACAACAAGGTTTACCGCGTTCCATGTCGGAAAAAGACACCATCGCCGTTCAACTGGTGCGTGAAGCGCTGCTGCAAAGTTGTGCCCCGGGCGTGGCCACGGACGAAGTCTTGAACAAAGTCGGGATTGATCCGGCGTTGCTGCAAACCGACAACGGTCGGGTGCCGGCCTCGCAATACGCCAAACTCTGGCGCCTGCTGGCCCGGCGCGGTGACGACGAATTTTTCGGCATGGATCCGCGCCGGCTCAAGTCCGGCAGTCTGGAGTTCCTCTGCCGCAGCGCCATGGCACAACCGACGCTTGCCGCGAGTTTGAGCACGGGTTTGAGTTTTCTCTCGCTGATGCTCGAGCGCATGCCAGCGCAGTTGGTGCACCAGCAGAGCCTCGCCGAAATCGTTCTGCTTGAGGATGACCCCGAACCGCGTCGCGCCTTCACCTATTTCACTTACTGGATGATCGTTCACGGCGTCGCCTGCTGGCTGGCGGGGCGGCGGATTCCGATTCTGGCGATCGAATTGCGTTGCGCTGAGCCGGATTTCACCGATGACTATTGGGTGATGTTTTCCGAGAACCTGCGTTTCGATCGACCGCGCACGCGGATGATCTTCTCGGCGGATTGCCTCGATCTGCCGATCAAGCGGTCTGCCGAAGAGTTGAAACGCTTTCTGGCCCATGCGCCGGCGAACATTCTGGTGAAGTACCGTGACCCGGAGAGCCTGGCGAGTCGGATCAAGCAGGATCTGCGAGAGTTGCCGGCCGAGCAGTGGCCGGAAACCGAAGCCCTGGCGCAGCAATTGTGCATGTCGGCCTCGACCTTGCGCCGAAGACTGGCCGAGGAAGGGCAGACGTATCAGGGGCTCAAGGACAGTGTGCGCAAGGAGTTGGCGATTGTCTGGCTGGCGGAGCCTTCGATCAGTTTTGTCGAGATTGCCAGCCGGCTGGGGTTTGCCGATGCGAGTTCGTTTTATAAGGCGTTTCGTAAATGGTCGGGGTCGAATCCGGGCCACTATCGGACGCTGATCCTCAATGAGGTTGTCTGAACTGACGCCTTCGCGAGCAAGCCCGCTCCCACAGGGGTGAATGCATTCCAAAATGTGGGAGCGGGCTTGCTCGCGAAGAGGCTGAACCTGACAACCCATCTCTAAAGGCATGGCCAAACCAGTCAGCCACTTTGATGGCTTTGACCATTGCCCCATCCCCCGCACAGCGCGACTATCCCTCTGTTGTTTACGGTTCCCAGCCTAATAAAAACACAGAGGGATTCTGGCAATGCGCGATTACTTGTCTGCCACCGAACAGTTCAACTATCAGCACACCGTGGAAGCCGCGCTCAGCGGTACGCTGGAGGCGCTCAACGCCTGCGTCGAATGCTGCGACCGCCATGCCTTGCCCGGGCGCATTGCGCTGTTCTGGGAAGGTCGCGACGGCGCCAGTGCGACATACACCTTCAGCGACCTGCAGGACAAAGCTGCGCGTTTCGCCAATTTCCTTCTCGCCCAAGGCGTGCAGAAGGGTGACAAGGTCGCCGGCCTGCTGCCGCGCAACATCGAATTGCTCATCACCGTGCTTGCCACCTGGCGCATCGGCGCGGTCTATCAACCGCTGTTCACCGCGTTCGGCCCGAAAGCCCTCGAACATCGCCTGAACAGCTCCGGGGCCAAAGTCGTGGTCGCTGATGCGGTCAACCGTCCGAAACTCGCTGAAGTCGCCGATTGCCCAACCCTGGTCACTGTCGGCGGCGCCAAAGGCCAGGGCATCGTCCGTGGCGATTTCAGTTTTTGGGCCGAACTGGCCAATTATTCCAACCTCTGCGAGCCAGTGCTGCTGACCGGCGAAGACCCGTTTCTGCTGATGTTCACTTCGGGCACCACCGGCCCATCGAAAGCGCTGTCGGTGCCACTCAAAGCCATCGTCGCGTTCCAGAGCTACACCCGCGATGCCGTCGATCTGCGCCCGGAAGATGCATTCTGGAACGTTGCCGATCCGGGCTGGGCCTACGGCATTTATTTCGGCGTCACCGGCCCATTGTCGATGGGGCATCCGATCACCTTTTACGATGGCCCGTTCACCCTCGAAAGCACCTGCCGGGTGATCAACAAGTACGGCATCACCAACCTCACCGGTTCGCCGACGGCCTATCGTCTGCTGATCGCCGGCGGTGACGAGTTCGCCAAGTCGATCAAAGGCAAGCTGCGCATTGTCAGCAGCGCCGGCGAGCCGTTGAACCCGGAGGTGATCCGCTGGTTCGCCGACAACCTCGGCGTGGTTATTCACGATCACTACGGCCAGACCGAATTGGGCATGGTGCTGTGCAACCACCACGGCCTCGACCACGCGGTACACATAGGCGCTGCCGGTTTCGCCTCGCCGGGCCATCGCATCGTCGTGCTCGATGATCAGTACCACGAACTCGGTGTCGGCCAGCCCGGCATCCTCGCCATCGACCGTCCGCAATCACCGATGTGCTGGTTCGGCGGCTACGAAGGCGCGCCGACCAAGGCCTTCGTCGGCGATTACTACTTAAGCGGCGACACCGTGGAATGGAACCCGGACGGCAGCATCAGTTTCGTCGGCCGCAGCGATGACGTGATCACCACTTCTGGTTATCGCGTCGGCCCGTTCGACGTTGAAAGCGCGTTGATCGAACACCCGGCGGTGGTCGAAGCGGTGGTGGTCGGCAAACCGGATCCGGAGCGCACCGAGCTGGTCAAAGCTTTTGTCGTGTTGAGTGCGCAATACCGCGCCGCGCCGGAGCTGGCCGAGGAACTACGGCAACATGTTCGCAAGCGTCTGGCGGCGCATTCGTACCCGCGTGAAATCGAATTTGTCAGCGAATTGCCCAAGACCCCGAGCGGCAAATTGCAGCGCTTTATCTTGCGCAACCAGGAAATCGCCAAGGCTCAAGAGGCCGCGGCGCATAACGTTTCAGCTTGAATCAGGAAAGACAGTCATGCAGATCGAGAACAAGGTTTTTATCGTCACCGGCGGTGCGTCTGGCCTAGGTGCGGCCACCGCTGAATTGCTGGTGAATGCCGGCGCCAAAGTGATGCTGGTGGACATGAACGCCGAGGCGGTTGCCGCCCAGGCTCAGCGTCTGGGCGCACAAAGCGTGGTGGCTGACATCAGCAACGAAGCCGCCGCCGAAGCTGCTGTGCAAGCGACCGTCGCCGCGTTTGGCAGCCTCAATGGTCTGGTCAACTGCGCTGGCATCGTGCGTGGCGAGAAAATCCTCGGCAAGAACGGCCCGCATGCGTTGAGCAGCTTCGCGCAAGTGATCAACGTCAACCTGATCGGTAGCTTCAACATGCTGCGTCTGGCCGCTGCGGCGATTGCCGAATCCGAAGCCAATGCCGACGGCGAACGCGGTGTAATCATCAATACCGCCTCGGTGGCAGCATTCGACGGCCAGATCGGTCAGGCAGCTTACTCCGCATCCAAAGGCGCAATCGCCAGCCTGACACTGCCCGCCGCCCGTGAACTGGCGCGCTTCGGCATCCGCGTGATGACCATCGCCCCGGGGATTTTCGAAACCCCGATGATGGCCGGCATGACCCCGGAAGTCCGCGACTCGCTGGCCGCCGGCGTACCGTTCCCGCCGCGTCTGGGCAAGCCTGCCGAATACGCTGCACTGGTTCGGCATATCATCGAAAACAGCATGCTCAACGGCGAGGTGATCCGTCTCGACGGCGCCTTGCGCATGGCCGCCAAGTAAGGAGGATTTGTCATGACTATTTCCAACGATCCGATTGTTATCGTCAGCGCCGTGCGTACGCCAATGGGCGGTTTTCAGGGCGAACTGAAAAGTCTCACCGCGCCGCAACTCGGTGCTGCGGCGATCAAGGCTGCGGTTGAACGCGCCGGTGTCGCCAGTGACGCGGTGGATGAAGTGCTGTTCGGTTGCGTGTTGCCGGCCGGCCTCGGTCAGGCGCCGGCGCGTCAGGCTGCGCTGGGCGCCGGGCTGGATAAATCGACCCGTTGCACCACGGTCAACAAGATGTGCGGTTCGGGCATGGAAACCACGATTCTCGCTCACGACATGTTGATCGCCGGCAGCGCCGATGTGGTAATTGCGGGTGGCATGGAGAGCATGTCCAACTCGCCGTATCTGCTGGATCGCGCTCGCGCCGGCTACCGCATGGGCCATGGCCGTGTGCTTGATTCGATGTTCCTTGATGGCCTCGAAGACTCTTACGACAAGGGCCGCTTGATGGGCACCTTCGCCGAGGATTGCGCCGAGACTAACCATTTCAGTCGCGAGGCGCAGGACGCTTTTGCCATTGCCTCGACCACTCGCGCACAGCAGGCGATTCAGGACGGCAGCTTCAAGCACGAAATCGTCCCGCTGACTGTGACCGTCGGCAAAGAGCAGGTGCTGATCAGCAACGACGAGCAGCCACCGAAAGCCAAACTGGACAAGATCGCCTCGCTGAAACCGGCGTTCCGCGAAGGTGGCACGGTGACGGCAGCAAACTCCAGCTCGATTTCTGATGGCGCGGCGGCGTTGGTGCTGATGCGTCAATCGCAAGCGCAGAAGCTGGGGTTGAAACCGCTGGCGGTGATTCATGGTCATGCTGCATTCGCCGACACCCCCGGTCTGTTCCCGGTGGCGCCGATTGGGGCGATCAAGAAGCTGATCAAGAAAACAGGTTGGTCGCTGGGTGATGTCGATCTATTTGAGGTAAACGAAGCGTTTGCCGTGGTTGGCATGGCGGCGATGACGCATCTGGAAATCCCGCATGACAAGTTGAATGTGCATGGCGGTGCGTGTGCCCTAGGCCATCCGATCGGTGCTTCCGGTGCGCGGATTCTGGTGACGTTGCTGTCGGCCCTGCGCCAGCGAAACCTCAAACGCGGTATCGCTGCGATCTGCATCGGCGGCGGCGAAGCCACGGCCATGGCTGTGGAATGCCTCTACTGAACCCAACACCAATCCCCTTGTAGGAGTGAGCCTGCTCGCGATGACGTCGTGTCAGTCACCACTGATTTATATGACCCACCGCTATCGCGAGCAGGCTCACTCCTACAGGGAAAGCGGTGCGACTGATATTTAAGGATTCACCATGATTCCCAACGAAGACCAGACCCAGATCCGCGACATGGCCCGGCAGTTCGCCGAGGAACGCCTCAAGCCGTTCGCCGCCGAGTGGGATCGCGAGCACCGTTTCCCCAAGGAAGCCATCGGCGAAATGGCCGAGCTGGGCTTCTTCGGCATGCTCGTGCCGGAGCAGTGGGGCGGTTGCGACACCGGCTACCTGGCCTACGCCATGGCCCTGGAAGAAATCGCTGCCGGCGACGGTGCCTGCTCGACGATCATGAGCGTGCACAACTCGGTCGGCTGTGTGCCGATCCTCAAGTTCGGCAACGACGATCAGCGCGAACGCTTCCTCAAACCGCTGGCCAGCGGCGCCATGCTCGGTGCCTTCGCGTTGACCGAACCGCAGGCCGGTTCCGACGCCAGCAGCCTGAAAACCCGCGCGCGTCTGGACGGCGATCACTACGTGCTGAACGGCTGCAAACAGTTCATCACTTCGGGGCAAAACGCCGGGATCGTCATCGTCTTCGCCGTCACCGATCCGAGCGCCGGCAAGCGCGGCATCAGCGCGTTTATCGTGCCGACCGATTCGCTGGGCTACAAAGTCGCGCGGGTCGAAGACAAGCTCGGCCAGCATGCCTCCGACACCTGCCAGATTCTCTTCGAAGACGTGAAGGTGCCGGTGGCCAACCGTTTGGGTGAGGAGGGCGAGGGCTACAAAATCGCTCTGGCCAACCTTGAAGGTGGCCGTGTCGGCATCGCGTCACAATCGGTCGGCATGGCACGTGCGGCGTTCGAAGCGGCGCGTGATTACGCCCGCGAACGTGACACCTTCGGCAAGCCGATCATCGAACATCAGGCCGTCGCGTTCCGCCTCGCTGACATGGCCACGCAAATTGCCGTCGCCCGGCAGATGGTGCATTACGCGGCGGCCCTGCGTGACAGCGGCCAGCCGGCACTGGTCGAGGCGTCGATGGCCAAACTGTTCGCCTCGGAAATGGCCGAGAAGGTCTGCTCGATGGCATTGCAAACCCTCGGCGGTTACGGTTATCTCAACGACTTCCCGCTGGAACGTATCTACCGCGACGTGCGCGTCTGCCAGATCTACGAAGGCACCAGCGACATTCAGCGCATGGTCATTTCGCGCAATCTCTGACAAGGAATTTTACCCATGGCTTACGAAACGATTCTCTTGGAAAACCATGGCCGTGTTGGCCTGATTACCCTCAACCGTCCGCAGGCGCTGAACGCCCTGAACGCGCAACTGGTCAGCGAAGTGAACCAGGCGCTGGATACGCTGGAAGCGGACGCGAACATCGGTTGCATCGTCATCACCGGTTCGAAAAAGGCTTTCGCCGCCGGTGCCGACATCAAGGAAATGGCTGAGCTGACCTACCCGCAGATCTACATGGACGACCTGTTCAGCGACAGCGATCGCGTGGCCAACCGCCGCAAGCCGATCATCGCTGCGGTGAACGGTTTTGCCCTCGGCGGTGGCTGTGAACTGGCGCTGATGTGCGACTTCATTCTGGCCGGCGACAACGCCAGGTTCGGTCAACCGGAAATCAACCTCGGCGTACTGCCGGGCATGGGCGGCACCCAGCGTTTGACCCGCGCAGTCGGCAAAGCCAAAGCCATGGAAATGTGCCTGAGCGGGCGCTTGATTGATGCGGTCGAGGCTGAGCGTTGCGGGATTGTCGCGCGGATTGTGCCGAGTGATGAGCTGCTGGATGAAGCGCTGAAGGTTGCGGCGGTGATTGCGAGCAAGTCGTTGCCGATTGCGATGATGGTCAAAGAGAGTGTGAATCGTGCGTTTGAAGTGAACCTGACGGAAGGCGTGCGTTTTGAGCGTCGGGTGTTCCATGCGGCGTTTGCGACGCAGGATCAGAAAGAAGGGATGGCGGCGTTTGTGGCCAAGCGTGCGCCGGAGTTCAAGGGCAAGTGATTTGAATTGAGCTTAAAAGCCCCTCACCCTAACCCTCTCCCGGGGGGAGAGGGGACTGATTGGGGGATGCTTTAGAGGTACGCCGACCTGAAAGAACTTTGTTGAATCCATAATCGACACGGTCTTTCAGGTCGATGCATGGCGAAAGACACCTCGATCGGCCCCCTCTCCCTTTGGGAGAGGGCTGGGGTGAGGGAAAAGGGGCCGGACACAATCACAACTGATAGTTCTTCAAATCCCGCGCAATGACCATCCGCTGAATCTCGCTCGACCCTTCATAAATCTGGGTAATCCGCGCATCGCGGTAGTATTTTTCGACCGGATAATCTTCCAGATAGCCATACCCGCCATGAATCTGAATCGCCGACGAACAGACCTTCTCGGCCATTTCCGAAGCAAACAACTTGGCCTGCGAAGCCTCCGATAAACACGGCTTCCCCGCCGAACGAAGTCGCGCAGCGTGCAAGATCAGCAGCCGTGCCGCGTTGATCTGCATGTGCATGTCCGCAAGCATATTGGCGATGCTCTGGTGTTCGATGATCGGCTTGTCGAACTGCACGCGATCCTTCGAATAGGCCAACGCCGCTTCAAACGCCGCACGGGCAATGCCCAGCGCTTGTGCCGCGATACCAATGCGCCCACCTTCAAGATTCGACAGGGCAATCGCCAGACCTTTGCCACGCTCACCGAGCAGATTGGCCTCGGGAATGCTGCAATTGTTCAGCGTCACCGCGCAGGTATCCGACGCGCGAATGCCCATCTTGTGTTCAGTGCGGTCAACGATAAAACCAGCGGTATCGGTCGGCACCAGAAACGCCGAGATGCCTTTCTTGCCCAGCTCCGGATCCGTCACGGCAAACACAATCGCCAGTTTCGCCCGCTTGCCGTTGCTGACAAATTGCTTGGCGCCGTTGATCACCCACTGGCCGTCACGCAATTCAGCGCGGCTGCGCAGGTTGTGCGCTTCGGAGCCGGCCTGCGGTTCGGTCAGGCAGAAGCAGCCGATGGTTTTGCCACTGGCCAGATCCGCCAGCCAGGTTTGCTTTTGTGCTTCGCTGCCGTAATTGAGCACCGGGCCGCAGCCAACCGAGTTGTGGATGCTCATGAACGCGCCGGTCGCGCCGTCGCCAGCAGAAATCTCTTCCACCGCCAACGCATAAGCCACGTAGTCGACGTAGGTGCCGCCCCATTCTTCGGGAACCACCATGCCGAGCAAACCGAGCTCGCCCATCTTCGCCACGAGCGCATCGTCGATCCAGCCTGCCTTTTCCCACGCTTGTGCGTGCGGCGCGATTTCGCCACGGGCAAAGTCCCGGGCCATGTCGCGGATCATCACTTGTTCTTCAGTCAGTTCGAGATCGTGCATGGCTCAGCTCCCGCTCTCATCAAAACCGTGAAAGAAACTCGCGACGTGCGCAGCGTCCAGCGCGGCGAGGGTCGGCGGGTTCCAGCGTGGTGACTTGTCTTTGTCGATCAGCAGGGCGCGTACGCCTTCAATCAGGTCGCCACGGGCGAACCATTGGCGATCGAGATGCAGCTCCAGGGCGAAGCAATTTTCCAGGCTCAGGTGGCGACCGCGACGGAGCATTTCCAGGGTGACGGCCATGGCCAGCGGCGAGCGGGTTTCCAGCAGATCAGCCGTGATGGTTGCCCATTCATGGCTGTCGGCAACGGTCACCGCGCGCAATTGCTCGACCATGCTCGGCACGTCGGGCAGGGCAAAGAAGTGATCGACCGCTGGGCGAAGTTTTTCGAGCGGTGCGTCGGGCAGGGTTTGCACGCCGTGTTTCGCCAGCAGGTTTTGCAGCGATTTGAGCGGCGTGTCCTGCCATTCCATCGCGTCGAGTTTTTCGTCGAGGAGTGCGAGTTTGCTGCTGTCCAGATACCAGTCAGCCAAGCCGCAATACAGCGCATCGGCGGCGCGAATCTGCACGCCGCTGACGCCCAGATAAATCCCCAGTTCACCGGGAATCCGAGGTAGGAAATAGCTGCCGCCGACGTCCGGGAAATAACCGATCGCCACTTCCGGCATCGCCAGACGGCTCTTCTCGGTGACCACGCGCAGATCCGCGCCTTGCACCAGGCCCATGCCGCCGCCGAGGACAAAACCGTCCATCAAGGCCAGCACCGGTTTGCGGTAGTGATGAATCGTCAGGTCGAGGGCGTATTCCTCGACGAAGAAATCTTCGTGCAGCGTGTCGCCGCTTTTGAAACTGTCGTACAGGGAACGAATGTCGCCGCCGGCGCAGAAGGCTTTTTCGCCGGCACCGCGCAGGACAACGGCGTGGACGTCGGCATCGGTCGCCCAGGCGTCGAGCTGCTGTTGCAACAGGCGAACCATGTCGAGGGTGATGGCGTTGAGGCCGGCGGGGCGGTTGAGGGTCAGGTGCCCGATGTGGTTGCGAACCTCGGTCAGCACTTCGTTTTGCGTGGCATCCATGGACTGAGTCCGCGGGGATGAAGCCTGAGCTGTCATCAGTAACTCCCTGCTTTTATTGTCTTTATTTTAGAAGCTCGCGCGCGAGCGTTACCGGATCGTAACAGTGCAAATTTGCCATGTACAACGGGGATATGTGCAGGGGCTGTCTGCGTTTTTGCCTTAACGCGATTACTTCTGTAGGAGCTGCCGAAGGCTGCGATCTTTTGATCTTGAAAAACAAAGTCAAAAGATCGCAGCCTTCGGCAGCTCCTACAAAGGTCAGGTGAAGGTTGCGGTGATGCTGCGGCGCTTGGCGTGCAGTTCGCTGGCGTGGATCAGTTGTTCGAGGTCTTCGGGGGTGATGTCGATGAAGGCTTCCATGTCGGCCAGCGCCAGCTTCAAGTCTTCGGCGGTGATTGCCTGGCTGTCCACTTGGGCCACCAATGGCGCCGGTTCCGCCGCGCGTTTCGGATAACGAATCCGCGTCAGATTGTTGTACGCCAAAGCGCTGAGCAGCATGCACGCGGCGCCGAGCATCACCGGCTCCATGGCTTTCCAGTCCATGGCGATCGTTGCCGGGTCGGCCAGCACCAACGTCAACGCCAAAGCACCCGCCGGTGGATGCAGGCAACGCAGCCAACACATCAGAATCAGCGCCATGCCCGCCGCCAGGCACGCACTGCCGAGAGTTCGCCCGAGTACATGAGCCACCAGCAAAGCGACGACGCCGGCACACAAGTAACCGCCGAGAATCGACCACGGCTGCGCGAGGGCGCCGGACGAAACGGCAAACAGCAACACCGCCGAAGCACCCAGCGGCCCGATCAAGTGGTACGCGACGTCATGACCAAACACCTGCGCGCACACCCACACACTGAACAGCGTGCCGAGCGCCATGCCGATCGCGGCGCGGCTCCATTCGGTGGGGCGGGTATTGATGGCGGCGGGCAACCAGCGAGCGAGCATGTAAAACCGATCCTTCTACAAATTCCGGACAAAAAAAAGGACTCGTCCGGCAATCCGGAAAGCCCTCGAAGTGTTCCAACATTGGGGGAGGAACGCGCACAGTGTGCCGATCTATTTCTATGCTGACAAATTCATATAAATGCAGTTTCAGTGCATTAATATTGAACTGAAGCGACACGACGTCCGCTGATGACACACAAATAACCACCCACCGCCGCCAATGCACTCAACGCGTAGAACATGCTCGGCGCTGGCGTGTGCATCAGCAGAAACCCGCACATCACTGGACTCGCCGCGCCACCGAGTGCCGCCAGATTCTGCGCGCCGTAGTAGCTGCCGCGCAGTTCTTCCGGGGCGAGGGTATCGACGAAGAGGAAATCCGCCGGGTAAATAATCATCTCGCCCAAAGTGAAGATAAACATCGCTATGCACCAGCCCACCAGGCTGTCGGCGAGGCTGAAACCGATCAACCCGACGATGAACAACGCTGTGCCGCCCGCAATCCAGTGGCGTAGATGTTCACGTTTGAGGAATCGTCCGATCTGGTACTGCAGCAAAATCACCGTGATCGCATTGCAGGCGAGCAGGGCGGCCATGGTGTCCAGCGTCTGTTGCTGGGTGTGCGTGACCAACAGGTATTGCGACAGGTACAAGGTGAAGCGCCCGTGCACCAATGTGCTGAGCAGGCAGCCAAGGGTGAAGAGGATCATCGTCCGGTCGTTTTTCAGGATCATCAGGGTGTTCAAAAAACTCTGCGGCGGGCTGACCGATGTGTCCGAGCTTGCCTCTTTCTTGGCGCCCAGCAGCAAAAAAATACTGCCAATGGCAATCGCCCCGGCAACGATAAACGGCGCCGACGGCTGCACGCCGGCAATCACCACGCCCATCATCGGGCCAACCGCGTAGCCGATATTGGTCAGCGTGTAGTTCAGCGAAAACGCCTTGACCCGTTGGCCCACCGGCAGGTTTTCACTGAGGATCGCCTTCGAGCAAATCAGGAAAAGTGCTGACGCGGTTTCGCTGATGATCAGCACCAAAGTGACCAGATAAAGGTTCTGCGCGAAGGTCAGCAGCATCAGACCGATGCCGCTGGAAAGCATGGTCAGGATCAGCAATTGACGCTTGTCGAGTCGGTCGATGATGTAGCCGCCGTAAAGCGACAGGAGTGTGGCGCTGAATACGGCGATGCCCAGCAGAAGTCCGACGTCCTGGGGGTTGAGGCCGAGTTTGTTGCTGAGGAAGAGCGTGAGTAACGGGCTGATAAGGGCGCGGCTGACGACGACGGTCAGGGAGGCGACCATTAGCCGGCGGATGAGGGGGGAGTAGGTGGCCACGGCGGGGGGAATGTCCTTATTTCGAGGTTTTGGCGGGCGTGGGCCATCCTCTCTGGACGGGTGCCAGTGGTCAAGGTGAGATGTCCGTTAGTAAGTAGAAGGAGATATACGGAAGCTATGACCGCTTGTCGGGACTGTCAGATTTTACAGGTAGGCAGCGGGCTGACTTTGGCGTTTGAATCACAGTGCCCAAACCACCGCGCCAAGAGGCATAAAATGAGTAACGAAGAATTTCCAATTATCCCATCTTTCTCCTCAGGTAATTCAGGAGAGAATGAAGGGGAGGAAGGCGTTCTTTATATAGCATCTTACGTAATACCCAAAGAGGGCTGGGTCATTCCTAGAGGGCAAAGATTTAAGTCCCAAAGGTTTGGAGGTGTTTGGATTGAGTATCAGATTCGATTTCGTTCCCCTGATGGTAGTACTCATACGGAACAGACTTACACATCCGCCGATCGGCCTCTTGATCCCATTGAATTTTTTCCGCCGGCAAAACTTAATCGCGGTCGAAATGACTTCCATTACAGACAGAAACACCAAAGTAATGGCTGGAGCGACTGGATGTCTTCTGGTTTTTATCACATCGCAGAATTGCCGACGATAACGTTACCCCCGTCTACCATTTCAAGTAAAGATTTTGAATTTTCCGGTACGGGAGATTCATCCCATTCAACTAGGGTTCAACTTCGGCGGTCTTCCGATAATGCTGCTCTGACTGGCTGGGCGTCGGTTAATAATAATACCTGGCGCATTCCATTATCACTGACGGTTGGCGTGTACACTGCTTACCTGGCGGGGAGTGGGCCGTATTGGCAGATGGAAAGTCGGTCGGACGATATTAGTTTTACGGTAAATTGGACTCCCACAATAACGACGCCTGCGAATAACATAGCTATCCAGTCTTCGTCAGGCTTTACTATTACTGGCAAGGCGAGTCCTAATGCAAAAGTCAACCTCCATATCACAGAGCACAATGTGGTAGCACTGGGTATCGATGTCAACAGTAACGGTGACTGGTCAACTTTTGTAAACAACAGAACCAACATGAAGCTGCAGTTTATCACTCAGCAGTATTCAGGCACGTACTACACCCCGCACTCAGCGGTGCACACAGTCTATCTGGTTGGCAAGCCAATAATTACACGCCCTCAGGATGGTATTGTTTTAACGCCTAAACCGACTATCACCGGCACCGGTTGCCCTGGTGCAAAAATAGAAGTTGTCGAGGCCGGTGTGCCCAACCTCGTTTATGGTGAGGGGGTAGTTGCGGCGAATGGCTCTTGGAGTGTGACGATTACAAACGCACTGCCTGAACGTCCGATCAACTTGACGTGTAAACAAACCCTGCAAAATGTCGTGTCTGGCTGGGCCGATAGTCATCAATTTTCAATCTTGTCAGCGCCCGTCGTTGCAAATCCGGGCTTGGTGGATATGTTGCCAACCCTGACAGGAACGCATTCCACGGGTGTACCAGGCATACAAATTGATATTTACCGTGATCTGAGCAATGAAAAAATTGGTCAGGGTGTCACGGGGGCCAATGGTGCCTGGAGCGCCACGATCAATATTGCACTGGTGCCTGGCGTTGCCCGCGTGACGGCGCTGTTACGTTTCTATAGCAATGCGTCAACGCGCAGCGCGCCTGTCGCCCTGACTGTAAGACCCGCGCCTCCGGTTATCACTAAAGTCTGCTATTCCGGCACGACAACAATATTTAAAGGCACGGGCTTTCCCGGTGCAACCATCGAAGCTCACCCCGGCTCTGGTAGTCCAAATGCGACCGCGTTGGTGAACTCGCAGGGCTACTTCGAAACGACCCCCATTACCATCAAACCTGGTACGACCGGCTCCGGTTGGGGGGCGAGGCAAAAAATTGCCAATGGTAGCGCGTGGATCTTTTCAATCTATCATCCCGATGCACCTGTCTTCGACGTGCCGACGCCTGTTCCGACCGTCAACACGCCAACCTTGATCGGACAAATTCCCACCGTTACCGGACGGGGCAGTGTCTGGCAGGGTCTGGCGGCTGCAACTATCGTGGTCGAGTTAATCGGCACAACGACGGTTACTTTGTTACCGGCAGCCGTTACAGCCACCGGCAACTGGACGGCGACAACCGCTACTGCGGTTGCACCGGGCAGCTATACCGTGTCGGTACGGCAGTTGATGAATGGCGTTTACTCACTACCGGTTACGGCGCCAGCGCCTCTGATTATCAATCCATTGGCACCCACGATCAGCAGTGTCGTGCTAGAAGATTTTTCCCCGAGGATCAAAGGCACCTGCTGGCCTGGAGCGAGTCTGTCCTTGACCTACACTGGCCAGACGACGCACCCCGTTTCTTCTGCTGACGGCAATTGGGAGTTTCGTCGCGATATCAAATTCAAGCCCGGCAAACACTCTTTCTCTGTCATCCAGATGTTTGGCGGGCAGGACTCGGTGGCGGCCGGCTCAGAAACGTTCACAGTCGAAACGCCTAAACCCGTGATCACCTTCCCGGCAAATCAACAGGAAACAGGCCTTCGACCCGAAATCAAAGGGACAAACGGATACGAAGGCGCCACCGTCGCAGTGTTCGACAACAAGGTGGGAGGCCCGGCGCTGGGCCAAACTATCGTGCCCGCGTCGGGTGTATGGACGGTAAATCTGAGCAAAGACCTGACCTTGGGCGAGCACGATATTTATGCCCTGCAGACCTTCGAAAAACAGGATTCCCAGCGCAGTGCCTCTGTACTGTTTAACGTGATGGTGCCAGTCCCATCGATCGTTGTTCCCGTCAATAACCGTGATTACGGACGACGCAGCGAGTTTTCAGGTACAGCCCTGCCCGGTGCCAAGGTCACCTTATATCTCGTCGAGAATCCAGGCCTGCCCAATGAGACGGAGACCGAGTATCTACCGCCCGGCGGCGTTGTTGTCGACGTCAATGGCAACTGGAAGGCTAACGTGTTTTTTGAGCAGGTAGGCTCGAAAAACCTGCGGATCAAGCAGGCATTTGCCGGCGGAACACGAGCCAGTGTTACGCGCACGTTTCGCACGGTTACCAACGCACCACTGATCGAAAGCCCAAACGCGGGAGAGTCGGTCAATCCTGCGGCGGTAGTGCTCTCTGGTCACAGCTTTCCCGGTGACAAGGTTAAAGTTCGCCGCAAGGGCTATACCGAAGTCATTGGCGATTTTCTTGTAGATGCCGACGGTCGCTGGTCAGGCATGTTGACCCGTACGCTAGCGGGAGACAGTCCTTACAGCCTTGAAGCGTGGAGCACCAGAGATAACCACGGAGGTGAAATCAGTGAGGCGGCCACGATCCTTCTTCAGGATCTGGCTAATCCACTGATCGTTTACCCTACAGACGGTGACGTCCTCGTATCAAGAGTGGTATTCAGCGGCCGCGGGATGCCCGGTGCGACGATTCAGGTGGCCGATCTATTCAACCCTTCCATCAATCATGCCCCGATGACCACTGTTGATCAGTCTGGCAAATGGTCAGTCGAGGGCAACACAGATCTTGCGCCCGGGCCCAATTGGGTCGTCGTGCAGCAAACCTTGGGCGGGAAAAAGTCTCCGTGGGTGCGAAGCGGGCGATTCATGATCGAGGAGCCGCCGACCGGTTTCAGCGCGCCCACACTCGACCGACCATTTCCGGGTGAAGAGGTCGGGCTGGAGCCGATGCTGGCAGGCAGTGGCGTCGTCGGTGCGCTGGTGTACGTTCGTCACAACGGCAAGGAATTGCAGCAGGCGCGGGTCGATGAGCGGGGGCGCTGGGCTATGCGTCTTCCTCCTTTTGCCGTGGGTGTGCAAACGCTGACGGTACTTCAGGCTCGTTACGGGGTTTGGTCTGCAGAGTTGAAGCCAAATCCGATCTTCAACGTCGTGCAGGTCAGTGCAAATTTTGCAGCGCCTGCAATCGACAGCCCTTTGACCGGAGCCATCGTCGACAGGCGTTTCTGGATCAGCGGCAAAGGAATACCCGGTGCCCGAGTAAATGTGCATAAGTCCGGAGATGGCACCACGGTGTACGCCACCGCTGTGGTCGACGCTTACGGTGACTGGTGCGCGTGCATCAATCGGGAGCTGCCGGTCGACGATTTCCACTTCACTGCCCAGCAGATTCTCGACGGCAAGGCCTCTTTATATTTCACGCCATCCGTGGTGGTTAAAGTGGCGGATATTAGTCCGGTAACGATGCTTGAAAGTCATTCAAATGGTGAACAGGTTGCCCCGGTGATGTTGTTGAAAGGGCGCGGTTTTCCCGGTGCCACACTCGCAGTGTATGAATTACGTGATCAGAGTACTTCTTGGGGTAGTGCAACGGTCGATACGCAGGGATATTGGGAGGTAGTAACGAAACCTCTTCCACTGGGTAAAATCTCTTTGAACGTAACGCAATTTACAAGCTTCGGAGGTAAGTGGGGGGTTGATTACGAATTCACAGTGGTCAATGCCGGATAGCTTCCTCAAGTCCTAAACCGCCAAAAGCTTCGCGAGCAAGCCCGCTCCCACAGGGGCTTGCGCTGGTCTCAGATGATTGCCAGGCGCATGGCGCAGCGGCGTTCGCCGGGAAAGCCATGGGCGACTTCGGCTTGCAGTGCTTCGCGCAAGTGCTGATCGGTTGAGTCAGAAGTCAACGCGACGAAACCCATACGTTGATAAAACGGCGCATTCCAAGGCAAGTCGCAAAACGTGGTAAGTGTTACGGCCCGCATTGAGCGTCGGCGCGCGTGTTCGATAGCGGCGGACACAAGCGCGCGACCGATGCCTTGCCCCTGAAACAACTGGCTCACTGACAGCTCTTCGATGTGCAACTGCTGGTCGACCTCCACCGCACGCAGAAACCCGGCCAGTTGTTGATCATCGTGTTCAGCCACCCACACGCACGATTGCTCAATCGCCAGTACCTGATGCGCAGCATCGGGCACTTCCGCATCCGCCAACCATGCCAGTGACGGATCAAGGCGAAACAGCTCGGAAGCCGAGCGTTCAATGGCGGGAAGGGCGGTCGCGTCAGCCAATAGGGCACGACGCACAGTAAACGTTCTGGTCATGTAGGAGCTGCCGCAGGCTGCGATCTTTTGATCTGGATTGTAAAAAAGCCAAAAGATCGCAGCCTTCGGCAGCTCCTACAAGGGTTTCAGGTGCAGCAGGACGTAATCGTTTTTGTCGAAACGACCGCTGAGCAAGGGCTGCAGGTTCTCTAGAGGCGTGCTTTTGAGCGATTGCAAGTCATTGCGATCCATCATTAGCCATGTGGGGCCTTTGAGCGCTTCGAGTTGTTGCACCGACTCAGTGAACTGCGGTTGCAGATCCTGCTCGATGTTGACCATAAACTTGATTGCCTTCGCATCTTTGCCCATCCCGTGCAGCACCAGCGGCGCAGGATTTTGTTGAACCAGGGCAAACGCTGCTCGACTGAAAGTCTGCGTGTCGTACAAGCGCCGCTCCACCGGTTCAAACACCGCCGCATACACCGTCCATAACGCCAACACTGCACACAGCGCGAGGACTTCTGGTCGCCAGCGCGGGATTAGCAGTCGCGACAGTGCAACCAGTTGCAGAACGCCTAATGCGATCAAGACAAACGAAACGTCACTCAACTGCTCAGGAAACCGTCGGCGCGCGATCAACAAAACCACCAGCAACAACCCGGGCGTCAGTAGCCATAGACCTAACATCAAACCGCGCAACCACCTGAATACCCAGCCGTGAACCACCTGAAACGGATACGCGGCAATGATCGCCGCCATCGGCAACATCGGCAGCAGATACCGCGCTTTTTTCGCCTGCGGAATCGACAATCCGACCATCACAATCAGTCCCGCCGCCGCGCAATACTGCACAAGCCGCAAAGCCGGGCCGCGCTGCTGCGGTTTGCTCAACCACGCTGCAGCCAACGCCAGCAGTGCCAACGGATACGCCAACGCATAGTTGCCCAGCGAACTGGTGAAGTAATACAGCGAGCCGCTGACGCCTTCACTCCCGTCCATGCGCCCCATGAACTGCATGCGAATCACATCCTGTACAAACGCCGGGCCGCAACTGAGTTGCGCCAGCCATAACAGCAGCCCGACACACGCCGCCAGCAACACCGACGCCAACACACCAAACACCAACAACCGCGACCACTGCCGATCAAGCACGTAATAGCTGCAGAGCAGGCCGGTCGGCACCACCAGCCCCATCGGCCCGCGAATGCCGAAACCGAGCAGGAGCAAAACAAAGATCAGCGGCCAGCGGCGCGCAAGACCAAAATGATCATGCGCATAGCCCAGATAAAACACCGCAAACGCCACCGCCGCGAGCATCAAGTCCTGCGACACCGCGCGCACTTCGGTAACAAACGTACTGGTGAGCAGCAACAGCGCAATGCTGATCAACGCCCAGCGCCGGGAGTAGGGCGCCAACAGGCGATACATCACCGTCACAATCACCGCCCCGGCAATCGCACTCGGCGCCCAGGCAGTGAAAGCGTTGACCGTGCCAAACGGTAACGACAACAGCCAGATAAACAACGTCGACAGCGCCGAATAATCGGCATACGGCTGACCATACGTGGTCGGAAACACCGTCGGCCCATGGCGCAGCATTTCCTGCGCAAACAACACAAACCGCGAATCAAAACCGATCGGCGCCTGCCCATAGACCCCGGCCATCAGCAAAAAAAACGCCAGCAGCCCTGCGATCAAGGACTGCCGGCGAATCTCAGGCGATAAGGTGATCAAGCGACGTCGGACGCGTGCGGCCATTGTTGCAGCGGAATCGGCAATTTGCGCGACTCGCCACGGCCCATCGGGAAGTACTGGATACCGTTGCGCTCCAAGCGCTCGGCGTCGTACAGGTTGCGGCCATCGAAGATCACCGGATTGTTCAGACGCTGTTTGATCAGGTCGAAATCCGGTGCCTTGAACTGCTGCCATTCGGTACAGATGATCAGTGCGTCGGCGCCCGGCAATACCGATTCCGGAGTGCCCATCAGCATCAGTTTCGATTCGTCTGGATAAAGGTTCTGGGTTTCCTGCATGGCTTCCGGATCGAACGCGCGCACGCTGGCGCCGGCGGCCCACAACTCCTCCAGCAACACACGGCTCGGCGCATCGCGCATGTCGTCGGTGTTCGGTTTGAACGCCAGGCCCCACAGGGCGAAGGTCTTGCCGCGCAGTTCGCCTTGATAGAACGCATTGATGCGCTCGAACAGCTTGTGTTTTTGCCGCTGATTGATCGCCTCGACCGCTTGCAGCAAATCGCTGGAGCAATGCGCCTCTTCGGCGCTGTGGATCAGCGCGCGCATGTCTTTCGGGAAGCACGAACCGCCATAACCGCAACCCGGATAGATGAAGTGATAACCGATGCGCGTGTCGGCGCCGATGCCTTGGCGCACCGACTCAATGTCGGCGCCCAAGTGTTCGGCGAGTTCAGCGATCTGGTTGATAAAGCTGATCTTGGTCGCCAGCATGCAGTTGGCGGCGTATTTGGTCAGTTCAGCGCTGCGCAGATCCATGAACATGATGCGGTCATGGTTGCGGTTGAACGGTGAGTACAGATCGCGCATCACGTCGCGCACGTCATCACCTTCACAGCCGATGACGATGCGATCCGGGCGGCGGCAGTCAGCAACCGCCGAGCCTTCCTTCAAAAATTCAGGGTTGGAAACGATATCGAACTGCAGCAGCCGACCGACCTTGATCAGCGCTTTCTCGATGTGCGCGCGCAAGGTATCGCCGGTGCCCACCGGTACTGTGGATTTCTCCACCAGAATCAGCGGCTGCTCGCGGTGCCGGGCAATCGCATCGCCCACCGAGAGCACGTAACGCAGATCCGCCGAGCCGTCCTCGCGTGACGGCGTTCCCACGGCAATAAACGCCACCCGACCGTGTTGCACCGCGAGTTTTTCATCGGTGGTGAACAGCAGGCGTTTGGAATCGAGGCCTTCGCGCACCAGGCTGGCCAGCCCCGGTTCGAAAATACTCACGTGGCCCTGACGCAACAGATCGACCTTCTTCTGGTCGACGTCCATGCACACGACATCATGGCCAACCTCGGCCAATACCGCCGCTTGCACCAGACCGACGTAACCGCTGCCAAATACTGTGATTTTCATGGAGCACTCCTGAGTGCAGGCGCACGAGCCGGACGCGTGTTGATGGTGATGACCCCGAGCATGACCAACGCCACGCCCAGCGATTTAGTGAAACTGAAGGATTCGTTGAACAGCGGCAGACTGGCCGCCAGCAGGTACACCAGCGCATAGCTGATGCTCAGCAGCGAATAGGCGCGGCCCAGCGGCAAATCGCGCAGGGCAACCAACCAGCACAACATCGATAAGGCGTAGGCAAAAATCGCCGCAACAACCACGGCCAGGGCACGCAGGTCGAGGCTGTCGAATGCCAGCCATTGTTCCGGTGCGGGCAGGCGCGTCATGCTCCAGCGCATTGCCAGTTGCGCGGCGCTGACCAGCAACACGCTGCCGAGGGCGAAGGTAATGCCACGACGCGGGCTCATGTCTGTTGCCCCAGCAGAACCACACCGCCGATCACCAGCGCGACACCAAGCCAATGCTGGCGGTCGATCGGTTCACGGAAGACGAAGCGCGCAATCAAAGTGATCAGCACGAAGTTGAGGCTGAGCATCGGATAAGCGATGCCGACCTCAAGGCGCTGCAACACCAGCAGCCAGACCAGCAGGCCCGAGCCGAGGGCGAGCAGGGCCAGCCATAGCCATGGCGAGCGCAGTTTGGCGGCCCATGTCGACTCAACACCGCGCCAGCTCTCCACGGTGTACTTTTGCGCAACCTGTCCCAGGCAGGTCAGCAGGCACGCGGCCAACAGCAGCAACAGGCTCATGACGCCTCCTTGGGCAGAATCATGATCACCAGGTTGCCCTGTTCGTAGCGGACGCCGTCCTTTGGCAATCTGTCGATTTCGTCCAGTTCGTCCTGCCCCTTGACCCGCATCACCACGCCGACCGAACCGCTGCGGCGCGCCTCGCGCATCCACTGTTGCACTTGATCGGGATCGACCCGTTGTTGAATACCGTCAGGATAGGCAAGGCCATATTTCAGTTCGCCTATCGTGTTGTACAACGCCACTTGCGGGCGTTTCACTCGCCAGGCCAGCGCAGACGCGGCACCGAGATCGTTACTCAGCAAGTGCGTGGTCTCGGCCAGTTCGGTGAGGTGATGTTTGATGAATTGATCGGGCGTCTTGTTGGCGATCACGGATTTGGGCAGCGCCGCCGGCAACACCGCAATCAGCAGCAAACTGCCAAACGCCGGGGCCGCCCAGCATTGCAGCGGCAGGAAGGCTTGCAGCAGGTTGGCGATGATCCAGCCGATCAGCCCGATAAACACCAGCACCAGACTGTGCAGTTCGTGGTCGTAAACCGGTTTGGTCAGTTGCAGGTAAACCAGTGCAATCAACGTAACGATGCCGAGCAGCAGATTGAGCAGGCCATTGAGACCCAATGCTCGACCCTGTTCCAGCCGCAAACGGTCGGCCAACGCATTGCCCAACAACAGCGCCAGCGGCAGCAGGCACGGCAGAATGTAGGTCGGCAACTTGCCGTTGCTCAGGCTGAAAAACAGCAACGGCATCAGCAGCCACAGCAGCAGATACACCACGTGGGGCTGGGCGCGCGCGTGCCATGCCTGCTTGAACGCTGTCGGGATCAAACCCGCCCACGGCAGACTGAACGCCAACAGCAGCGGCAGGTAAAACCACCACGGCGCATCGTGCTGGGCGTCGTCACTGGCAAAACGGCGGATGTGTTCATGCCAGAAGAAGAACCGCCAGAAGTCGGGCTCTTGCGCATGCACCGAGAGCACCCACGGCAAACTGATGAGGATCGCGATGGCAATCGCCACCGGGCCGTATGTCAGCAGTTCCCGCCAGCGCTTTTGCCAGAGCATCCACGGCAGGGCGATCAACACCGGCAACAACCACGCGAGAAAGCCCTTGGTCATAAAACCCATGCCGCACGCCAGCCCCAGCACTGCCCAGGCCAGCATGCGTTTACCGCTGGTGTGACTGTCGACAGCAAACCACAGCGCCACCAGACTCAGGTTGACCCAAAAGGTGAACTGCGGGTCGAGGTTGGCGTACCCCGCCTGACCGGCAACGATGGTGAAACTCATGTAGAGCAGGGCGCAGGCAAAGCTCTTGCGTGGCTCGTTCCACAAACGCCTGGCGATCAGATAACAGAGCCACACGCTCAACCCGGTGCTCAGCGCCGAAACGAAGCGCACACCGAACAGGTTTTGCCCGAACACTTCCTGCGCGAGCGCGATCATCCAGTAGCCGGCAATCGGCTTCTCGAAATAACGCAGGCTCATAAAGTGCGGCGATACCCAGTTGCCGCTCAGCAGCATGTCCTGACTGATTTGCGCGTAGCGTGTCTCATCAGGAATCCACAAACCGTGCGAGCCCAATGGCAGCAGATACGCCAGCAAGCAGATTCCCAATAACAGCAGCGGCAATGCCCAGCGTTTAATCATGCGCCTTGCACTCCCAGCCAGCCTTCACGGCCATCGAGAGTGCCGCGCTGTACGCGACCCACGGGCAAAGTGTTGAAGAACTCGGGCAGCAAGTCGCCCAGCGGTTTGAAGTCGATACCTCGCTGGCGCGCATCGGCCAGCAGTTGACGAAAATCCTCTGCCATCAGAATCCCTTCTACTTCGGCATGAATGGTGTAGACGTTGAGCTTTTCCGGGCGAAACCGCTCAAGGATGAACGCGTTGAAATCCTGCGCGGCAACGATGGGGCCGACCACCTCATCGAAGGTCGGCAGATCCACCGGTATCTGCGGCGTGCCGGGCGTGCCGTCCGCCAACAACGGACGGAACAACTGCGCCCCCCGGCAATCGCTGTTGTAGCGAAAGCCAAAGGCTTGCTTGGCCTCGATCACGCGCTCGTCGGCGCGCCAACCGGCGGCGGCGGAACAGGTGATTTTCTCGCCAAGGATGTCGCTCAAGGTGTCGACGCCCTGACGAATCTGCTCGACCAGTTGCGCGTCGCTCCAGCGCCCGGCATTCGCTTGCCAACCGTGGTGATCCCACGCGTGCAGACCAACTTCATGACCGGCGTCGCGGGCCTGACGCATCAGGTGCCCGAGCTCGCGGCCAATCGGTTTGCCCGGCCACGCCGTACCGGCCAGCAGAATGTCCCAGCCATACAGGCCGGCGGCATTGGAACGGAGCATTTTCCAGAGGAACTGCGGGCGGATCAGGCGCCACAGATGCCGGCCCATGTTGTCCGGGCCGACACTGAAGAAAAACGTTGCCTTGATCTGCGCTTCGTCGAGCATTTCCAGCAAACGCGGCACACCTTCACGGGTGCCGCGAAAGGTGTCGACGTCGATGCGTAGACCGGCCTGCATTAGCGCTTGTCCGCGATTTCGAGCATGGCTTCGCGCAGGAAGAAGTCCAGCGTGTTGCCAATGGTCTCGCGCATCTCCACGGTTGGCGTCCAGTCGAGCAGGCGCTTGGCGTTGGCGATACTTGGTTTGCGGTGCTCGACGTCCTGATAACCGGCGCCGTAGAACGCCTTGCTTTCCACGTCGCGGAAACCGGCGAACGGCGGGAAGTTGTCACGCAGCGGATGCGCTTCGAACTGGCGCAACAACTCTTCACCCAACTGGCGAATGCTCGCTTCGTTGTCCGGGTTGCCGATGTTGATGATCTGGCCGTTGCAGACGTCGTTGTCGTTATCGATGATCCGCGCCAGTGCTTCGACGCCGTCAGCGATGTCGGTGAAGCAGCGTTTCTGCTCCCCACCGTCGAACAGACGAATCGGCGTGCCTTCGACCAGGTTGAGGATCAGTTGGGTGATGGCGCGGGAACTGCCGATACGCGCCGAATCCAGACGATCAAGGCGCGGGCCCATCCAGTTGAAAGGACGGAACAGAGTGAAATTCAAACCCTTGGCGCCGTACGCCCAGATCACGCGGTCGAGCAGTTGCTTGGACACGGAGTAGATCCAGCGCTGCTTGTTGATCGGGCCGACCACCAGGTTCGAGGTGTCTTCGTCGAAATGCTTGTCCTGGCACATGCCATAGACTTCCGAGGTCGACGGGAAGATCACGCGCTTGTTGTACTTGACGCAGTAGCGCACCAGTTTGAGGTTTTCTTCGAAGTCGAGCTCGAACACGCGCAGCGGGTTGCGGGTGTATTCGATCGGCGTGGCGATGGCCACCAGCGGCAGAACCACGTCGCACTTCTTGATGTGGTATTCGATCCACTCGGAGTGAATGCTGATGTCGCCTTCGACATAATGGAAATGCGGGTGGCTGCGCAGACGGTCGATGGCGTCGGAACCGATGTCCAGACCATAGACTTCGTAGCGATCATCACGCAGCAGACGCTCGGACAAGTGATTGCCGATAAAGCCGTTGACGCCAAGGATCAGCACGCGCGTGCGACGTGGCGCACGACCGGATTCAGCGCCGCGCAGCAGCGAACCGTCGACCAGACCCAACTCACTGGCCAGTTGCGGGCCGCTGAGGAACAGGCCGTTGTCGTTGCGCTGGCCGGAGAGAATCACCAGCGAGTCTTCACCGCAAGCAATGCGCAGCGGATCCACACTGATCACCCGGCCCGGCGCCTGACCGTCGTTGCCTTTGACGACTTCGGCACTCCAGACGATCAGCTTGTGCTCGCCCACAGCGCAGAACGCGCCCGGATAAGGCTGGGTGACGGCGCGCACCAGATTGAACAGTTGCTCAGCAGGTTTGGCCCAGACCAGTTTGCCGTCCGCCGCCGTGCGACGACCGAATACCGTGGCTTGCGATTCGTCCTGCGCGGTTTCGCTGGTCTTGCCTTGCAGCATTGCTGGCAGGGTGTCACGCAACAGATCGGTCGCGGCGATACGCAGTTTGCCGTGCAGGCTCAGCGCGGTGTCGCTGCGCTCGATGGCCACGCGTTGTTGCGCGACGATGGCGCCGGCATCGGCACGTTTGACCATGCGGTGCAGGGTCACACCGGTTTCGCTTTCACCGTTGACCAGCACCCAGTTCGCCGGGGCGCGGCCACGGTAGCTTGGCAACAACGAGCCGTGCAGGTTGAACGCACCTTTTTTCGCGGTGGTCAGCAGCTGTTCGCTCAGCAGGTTGCGGTAGTAGAAGGAGAAAATGTACTCAGGGTTGAGCTTGGCAATCCGCTCGATCCACAGTGGGTGGTTAACATCTTCCGGCGCATGCACCGGGATGCCTTTGCTGGCGCACAGTTGCGCGACCGAGGCGTAGAAAGCGTTCTCTTTCGGGTCGTCAGCGTGAGTGAACACGGCGGCAATGTCGTAGCCGCTGTCGAGCAGGGCTTGAATGCCGGCGCAGCCAATATCGTGGTAAGCGAAGACAACAGTTTTTGCGCTCATGAGAGAACCTGACCGGTAGTAGAAGTAGAAGAAAGACCATCAACCGTGATCGCAGGCGCCGGGTGGGAAGGGTGGCTGCGCAACACTTTTTCAATGAAGAAACGCGGGCGGGCGCGCACGTCGCTGTACATGCGCCCCAGGTATTCGCCGAGCAGGCCCATGCCGATGAACTGGCCACCGGTGAACACGAACAGCACCGCGAACAGCACGAACATGCCGTCACCGGCCCATCCGGCCCCGAACACCAGACGCAACACGATCAACGCCGCAGCGAACGCCACGCCGAGACCGGCCATGGCGAAACCGACGATGCTCAACAAACGCAGGGGCGTGGTGGTCATGCAGGTGATCAAGTCGAACATCAGATTGATCAAACGCATCGGGCTGTATTTCGAATCACCGTGTTCACGCTCGGCGTGGGCGACGACGATTTCGGTGGTGTGGCGGGCGAAGCTGTTGGCCAGAATCGGGATGAACGTGCTGCGCTCACGGCAGGCGAGCATCGCGTCGATGATCGTGCGGCGATAAGCGCGGAGCATGCAGCCGTAGTCGCTCATGGCGACGCCGGTGGAGCGCTGCACGGCGAGGTTGATCAGCTTCGAGGGGTAGCGGCGCAATGCCGAATCCTGACGATTGCCGCGCACGGTGCCGACCACGTCGTAACCTTTTTCCGCTTCGGCGACCAAGCGCGGGATTTCTTCCGGCGGATTTTGCAGATCGGCGTCGAGGGTGATCACCACATCACCTTTGCATTGTTCGAAGCCAGCCATGATTGCCGCGTGCTGGCCGTAGTTGCGGTTGAGAATGACCGCCACGAACGGGCTGTCTTCGCGGGTGGCGGCTTCCTCAAGAATGTTGGCGGATTCGTCCCGGCTGCCGTCATCGACGAGGACAATTTCATAGTCGTGACGCAGCATCCGGCACGCCGCTTCGGTGCGGCGCAGCAGTTCCGGGAGGCTGTCCTGTTCGTTGTAGACCGGGATGACGATCGACACGCAGCGAATCGGATAGGGTTTCACAGGCGTTTATCCATGAGGGTGGCGATGGCCCCGACCACGCGATCAAGATCTTGATCGCTCATGTCGGGGAACAGCGGAATCGAGCACAGCCGTGCCGAGTTCCACTCGGTGTTGGGCAGGTATAAATCCGGGTCACGCTGGCGATACCAGGTGTGCAGGTGGGTGGCGATGAAATGGATGCCGGTGCCGATGCCCTGATCCTGCAAGCCCTTCATAAAGGCTTCGCGATCCATGCCGCAGCGCTCGCTGTCGATGCGCAGGATGAACAGGTGCCAGGCGTGCTGTTGCGCGTAAACGGGCAGGGCCAGTGGCTGCACCGGCAGGCCTTCGAGTTTTTGCCGGTAAGCCGCAGCGAGTTCAGTGCGGCGCGCATTGATCTCGTCCAAACGTTGCAGCTGTACCAGCGCAATCGCGGCGTTGATGTCGGCGAGGTTGTATTTGAAACCCGGCTCCATCACTTGCGCCTGCGGCTTGCGGCCACCGGTCAGGCGATCGTAGGCGTCAACGCCCAAACCGTGGAACTTGAGCATGCGCACACGGCTGGCCAACGCTTCGTCGTCGGTGACGAACATCGCGCCTTCGGCACAGGTCATGTTCTTGATCGCATGGAAGGAGAAAATCGCCGTGCCGTGCGAGCCGATATGACGACCTTTGTAGCGAGTGCCAGCCGCGTGGGCGGCGTCTTCGATGACCGAGATGCCATGCTTTTCGGCCAGGGCATACAGCGGATCGAGATCAAATGCCGCGCCGGCGTAATGCACCGGGATGATTGCTTTGGTACGCGGGGTGATGGCGGCTTCGATACGTGCCGCGTCGGTCATCAGCGTGTCGCGGTCGACGTCGACAAACACCGGTTTGGCGCCAATCAACGAAATCATGTTGGCGGTCGACACCCAGGTTTGCGAAGGCGTAATGACTTCATCGCCCGGGCCAATGCCTAACGCGAGTAAAGCAATGTGCATCCCACCCGTGGCCGAGGAAAGTGCTACGGCATGCCGGCACCCGACATAGTCTGCGAACTGTTCTTCCAGAGCCTGGTTTTTTGGGCCGGTGGTTATCCAGCCCGAACGTAATACTTGTTCGACGGCGGCTATTTCTTCTTCGCCGATACTCGGGCGGGAGAATGGGAGAAACGCATGACTCATAAGAACCTCGAGGCGACAGCCAACCTTCAGCCAATTGTCTGAAAAACACGGGATTTCAATGGTTTGGAATACCGTCCGGGGAATGCCTGATTGACTTTTATGCCCGTGGACGGCAGGTTGTAGGCCTTTCGGGGCAACCTGTTGTAACTAAGGTTAGGCTCGTTTTTGTGAAAGGAACATCAAAATACGGTCGGCAATTCGTATATTTGTAAGCCATACAGCCGCCGTTCAGACTTCTTCCGTTGGTCGGCACTTTTAATAGAAATGTCCTACAGAAGAGTCACTCTTTACAGCTGTTTCTTTGCACTTTTAAGTTGTTTTGTTGAACTGTTATTTATTCAAGGCCGTTTCGTTTGATTGACTTGTCGAGTATTGAACCCACCCCGCCCAAGACTAATCCGCTGACGTTGTATCTGGCACGACTGGCGCCCTCCAGCCAATTGACCATGCGTTATGTATTGCAAGATGCGGCTGACCGCCTCGGTTTCGAAGACGTGAACATTGAGGAAATCCCTTGGCATGCGCTTCAGCCTGAAGATGTCATCGCGCTAGTCGCCGCATTGCGCGCCGACAACTACGCGCCGAATACTTCTTCGCTGTATGTAAACGCGGTTCGCGGCGTGATGAACGAAGCCTGGCGCATGAGCCTGATCACTCAGGATCATCTGTTGAAGATGCGTTCGGTCAAAGGCATCGCTGGCACGCGGTTATCGCAGGGCCGTAATCTCAAACGCACATTGATTCATGAGTTGATGGAAGTCTGCGCCGCGGATCCACGCCCGCAGGGTTTGCGCGACGCTGCCGTGATTGCCTTGTTGTACGGCACCGGCATGCGCAAGTCGGAGTCCGTGGATCTGGACTTGAACCAGGTCGATTTCCGCGAGCGCAGCCTGACCGTCACCGGCAAGGGCAATAAACAACTGATCAAGTACGCGCCGACCTGGGCGTTCGCCAAGCTCAATGCCTGGCTGGAATTCCGTCGCGAGCAGCTCAAGGAAGGCGAGAGCGATGATGCGTTTCTGTTCAACCGCATCCGCCGTGGCAGCCATATCACCCGCGAGCGCATCACCAAACACGCGATCTACTACATCGCCCGTCAGCGCGGCACGCAGGTCGGGGTGAAGATCATGCCCCACGACTTCCGGCGTTCATTCATTACCCGAGTGATCGAGGAGCATGACCTGTCGATCGCGCAGAAACTGGCGCATCACAGCAACATTCAAACCACCGCCAATTACGATGTGCGCGACGACAATGAACGTCGCCGCGCCGTGGATCGCTTCGACCTCTGATCAGGGCAGGTCGAAGACGTGGGCGGCGCCGAGAATCGATAACTGCACGGCGCTGCCGGTGGAGGGCGCGTGCATGCCGGAACTGCGCACCAGCAATGAACGACCCGTTTCATCGTTGTTCTGCGAGCGCAGCTCGACGGTGAGGGTGCAGGTATTGCCGGCAAAGTCCCGTTCAGTGACCACCGCGTGACAACCTTCGCTACCGATCACCGCGCCAGACAACTGCAACTGCTCCGGTCTGAGCATGATCTGCGCGGTGCCGGTAAAGCCGTTGCTGTTGACCGGTACGGGGCCGAGGTCGCAGTGCGCCCAACCGGATTCGATGCGCGCCGGCATCACCACCGCTTCGCCGAGGAAATGCGCGGTTTGCTCATCGTCCGGATAGCGGTAGAGATCCATGGGGTGACCCGATTGCACCAAGCGCCCGCCGCGCATCACCGCTAATTGATCGGCAAACGATAAGGCTTCGCCCTGATCGTGGGTCACCAGAATCGTGGTGACGCCCGCGTCTTCGAGCAGCCGCGCGACCATTTTGCGCATGGCGCTGCGCAAACCGGTGTCGAGGGCGGAGAAAGGTTCGTCGAGCAACATCAAGCGCGGTTGCTGGGCCAATGCTCTGGCCAGCGAAACCCGCTGCTGCTGGCCGCCGGACAATTCGTGGGGCCAACGGTGGGCCATGTTGGCGTCCAGCGAGACGCTGTCCATCAACTGCGCGATGCGCTCGGTTTTCGCCGTGCCGGTCAGCGCCAGGCCGAAGCCGATGTTGGCGCTCACGGTCATGTGCGGAAACAGCGCGCCGTCCTGTGGCACGTAGCCGATCTGGCGCTGATAGGCCGGCACCGCGTGAGTGCTGTCGACCAAGACTTCGCCGTTCAAGGTCAGACTGCCGGCTTCGGGAAACTCAAAACCGGCGATCATTCGCAACAACGTGGTTTTGCCGGAACCGGAGGGGCCGACAATAACGGTGCGGCTGCCGGTCGGCACGGACAGACAGATGTCATCCAGCGCTTTCTGCGCGCCAAAGGATTTGCTCAGGGAAATCAGTTCAAGTGCGTTCATCGGCCAGCAGTGCGCCTGGATTGGTGATAGAGGATGGCCGTCAACGGCAGCGATAGCAGCACCATCAACAGCGCGTAAGGGGCTGCGGCTGCGTAGTCGATTTCGCTGGTGAGAGCCCAGAAACCGGTGGCCAGGGTGCGTGTGCCGTTGGGGGCGAGCAGCAAGGTCGCGGTCAATTCGTTGGTGATCGCCAGAAACACCAGCGCAGCACCTGCTGCCGCGCCGGGCGCTGCCAAGCGCAAAGTGATTAGCCACAAGGCGCGTAACGGCGAACGGCCGAGGCTTTGTGCGATGTTTTCCAGCTCGACCGGTGCCTGAGCGAAACCGGCGCGCAGGCTGACCAATGCGCGTGGCAGGAACATCAGTAAATAGGCGAGCAGCACGGTTATCGTGGTCTGGTAGATGGGACGAGCGTAGTGAATGGTCACGGTCACCAGTGCCAGCGCAACAACGATCCCCGGCAGCGAACTGGTGATGTAATTGCAGCCTTCCAGCAGACGCTGCAATTTGCCCGGCGCACGGATCGACAGCCAGGCAATCGGAATCGCCGCCAGACTGGTCAGCAGTGCGCCGGCCACGCCAAACGATAGGGTTTGCAGCAGGGCGGGTAACAACTCATCGCCTTGCCAAACCTCGATTCCACCGGCAATCAGCCAGCGACTCAAGGTCAGTAACGGCACGCCCAACGCCAACAGACAGGTCAGCGTTTGCAGTACCAACCCAAGGCTTATCGTTGCGCGATTCAGCAGCACCGTACGTTGCTCGCGTGCGCTGCCGGAACCCACACGGGCGTACCGCGCTTTGCCACGAGCGGCGGATTCGACGGTGAGCATCGCCAGACAGCACAGGGCCAAAACCCCCGCGAGCATGTTTGCCGCCGGGCCATTGAAGGTCGATTTGAACTGATCGAAGATTGCCGTGGTGAACGTATCAAAACGGATCATCGCGTAGAGGCCGTACTCGGCCAGCAAATGCAGACCGACCAATAGCGCACCGCCACAAATGGCCAGACGCAACTGCGGCAACACCACCCGAAAAAACACCGCCCAAGGCTTTAAACCGAGGGATTCGGCAACGTCTTCAATCGCCGGATCGAGACGCCGCAACGTCGCTGCAATCGGCAGATAGAGAAACGGGAAATAAGCGATCACCGACACCAGGACACCGGCCGGCAATCCGTGAATCGACGGAATCAGGCTGACCCACGCGTAACTGTGAACGAACGCTGGCACGGCCAACGGCGCCACGGCCAGCAACGACCAAAGGCGCCGGCCGGGCAGGTTGGTGCGTTCGGTCAGCCACGCCAGTGTGGTGCCGAGCACGATGCACAAGGGCAGTGTGATCACCACCAGCAACACGGTGTTGATCAGCAATTCAGCGACCCGGGGGCGGAACACCAAGGTTTCGATGGTCGCCCACCCGGTGGCCCACGACACGCCGATCACAAAGGCGATCGGCAGCAGCGACAGCAGTGAAACGCCGATCGCCAGCGCAACCACCCACGATCCCCCGCGACCCGTGAGGGCGCGGGGTTTGCGTGACAGGTGAGCGCCGGCCGCTGAGGCGACTGGCGCCGGTAAGGTTTGCGGCATCACTTACAGGATTCCGGCCTGGGTCATCAGCTCGACGGCTTTTTTGCTGTCGAGTTTCGACGCATCGACTTTCGGTGCATCCAGATCCTTCAGCGGTACCAGTTTCGGGTTGGACTCGATGCCCTTACCAACCGCGTATTCGAACGAATTGCCTTTGTGCAGCACTTCCTGACCTTGCTTGCCAGTGATGTACTGGAGGAATTTCTGTGCTTCATCCTGGTGTTTGCTGGACGCCAGCACGCCACCGCCGGAGATGCTCACAAACGCGCCGGGATCCTGATGCTTGAAGTAGTAAAGCTTGGTGTTCTTGCTGTTTTCGCCGGTCTTGGACTGATCGACGAAGCTGTAATAGTGGTAGATCACACCGCTATCGATCTGCCCGGCATTCACCGCTTTGAGCACGGCGCTGTTGCCGCGATACACGGTGGCGTTGGTCTTCATGCCTTTGAGCCAGTCAAGCGTGGCGGCTTCGCCTTTCTGCTCCAGCACGGCGGCGACGATGGCCTGGAAATCGGCACCGGCAGGCGAGGCTGCCCAACGACCTTTCCACTCAGGCCCGGACAGATCGAGCAGGGATTTCGGCAGGTCTTTTTCCGTCAGTTTGATCGGGTTGTAGACGAACACAGTCGAACGCGCTGCGATGCCGATCCATTGGCCGTGGGCCGGGCGGTAGGCCGAATCCACCTGTTCCAGCGTCGCTGGCGCTATCGGCGCAAATAGCTTGGCGTTGTCGACCAGCACCATCGCCGGGGAGTTCTCGGTAAGGAACACGTCCGCCGGTGATGCCGCACCTTCCTGCACTAACTGGTTGCCCATCTCGGTGTCATCGCCATTGCGGATGGTCACCGGGATGCCGGTTTCTTCGGTAAACCCGTCTACCCAGGATTTGGTCAGGCTTTCGTGCTGCGCGTTGTAGACCACCAGGCCGACGCCGTCAGCCGCAAATACCGGCCCTGCCCCGAGCAGAGCAGTGGTCAGCAATGCACGCTTCAGAAAAGACGGAAGGTGTGGATTCATACGAGAACGCTCCTGTTTTTTAGACGTTATGTGCAGGCACTCGCGGCCAGACTGCAATGCGAATGATTTGCATGTGTTGAGTCGCAGGCAATGTAGTCAGGCAAATGAGAAAAAAACGTCAAACAGACCGTTAATACATGTCATTTCCATTCAGATTAGCAGCGACTCGATGACGCACGAGGGCCGTGCGTCATCTAACGTCTGGTTTTCAGGAGGGATTGGGGATGTACGCGACGCTCTGGTCGGCGCGGCCGTGCAAGGCTTGCTCGCCGTACGTCGGCGTGGTGGTGATGATTCGGTGATCGGCGCTCAGGTAGTCGAGCGGCAGTGGATCGCCCGCGCGGTACTGGGCGACGATGATGGTGCGTTGTGGATTCCACTGCTGACCGCTGGTGCGATCCAGCCATTCGATCATCGCGGCGCTGTTACCGTTGCGAGGGAAGTCTTCCGTCTCCGCCACGTAATAGAACGGCGCGCCGCCGGTTTGCAGGTACATCGGCACTTTGTTGTCGACCTCGACCATCACCATTCGCCATTGATCGAGCGGTGCCTGTTGGCGGGCCTGTTCGCGAACGGTTTCACCGAAGCGGATCACGCCGCCACCGCCGTTGGTTCACGGATAAAAAACTCCGAGAACGCCGGCCAGTAAGACAGCGGCAACGCCGATAGCGATTTTCAGACCGCGACCTTCAACCTTGCGCGCGGCCATGCGCCGGGTGATCCACCACGCGCCGAGCAGTTGCGCGAACGGCACCAGCGGCAGCACGTAATAACTGCGACGACTGCCACTGGCGGTGAAAAACAGCAGCAACAAACCCAAGCCCTGAATCAGCCAGCGCGTATCGGGCTCGATGTCGCGCCAATTGCGCAGGGCCACCCACAATGCGATCAGCCAGCACGGTGACCACGGCAAGGTGTAGACCGGCAAATACAACAAATAGGTGTAGATCGGCCCGATGTTGTCGAAGGGCTGGAAAAACCGCACGACGTTTTCGCGCAGAACCAGGCCCAGGCCGCTTTCCCCGTAGTTTGGCGCGCCGTACAGGTGCGATAACAGGAACGGCGTCATGTAAAACGCCCCGGCAATCAACAACGCCGCACACAGACGCAGATTGAGGTGGCGTTTCCAGCGGCCATCACGCAGCAGATGTGGCAGGAGCAGCAGCCCCGGCAGGATGAAACCGATCAAACCTTTGAACAGCGACGTCAGTGACAGCAGCCCGAAAAATACCGCATACCGCCACAGCTTGGTTTCATCGGGTGCACGCCAGTACCACCAAACCGCAGCCAGTACACCGCACACCGTGAGAATGTCGGCCGTGGCCACCCGCGCCCAGAACACGAAATAGAAGGTGGTCGCCAGCATCCAGCCGGCAATCAATCCGGTGCCTTTACGAAACAGTTGCTCGCCGAGCAGGTACACCAGCCAAACGCTCAGCCACGCCGCAATCACCGACGACAAGCGCAGCGACCACGGCCCCAGCCCGCCCGTCAGCCATGCACTGGCGGTGATCAGCCAATACGACAGCAACGGCTTGTCGTAATAGGGGCCGCCCTTGAGATACGGGTCGAAATAGTCACCGCTCTGCAGCATCTGCAACGCGATGTTGGCCCACCGGGTTTCCGCGCCCCACAATTCACGGCTGCCCAACCCGCACAGCAACAACACGGCGGTGGCAGCGAGCAGAATCAGCAAGGCACGGCGACCATTGGCCTTGGTGATCATGGCTGGCGCTTATCGAAGATGTAGATCTGCAGATTGCCGCGCTGGTAATGCTTGCCGTCGACCGGTAATCGTTCAGTCTCCTCGACCTCCTGGGTACTGTTGACCCGCATCACCACGCCCACCGAGCCTTTTTTACGCGCTTCGGTCATCCACTGGCCGACCTTGTCGAAATCGACTTTGCGTGAAGCCATTGCCGGGTCATCGAGGCCGTATTTGAGTTCACCAACGGTGTTGAGCAAATCCACTTGTGGCCGCTGCAAACGCCATGACAATGCTGACGCCGCGCCCAGATCATTGCTCAGCAGTGAAGTGGTCTCGCTCAATGCCTGCTGATGCTCAGCGATAAACTGATCCGGCATCTTGCTGTCGACGATTTGCGCCGGCATGGCGGCAGGCAGTAAAGCAATCAGCAAACCGATGCCCAGCGCGGGCATCGCCCAAAGCGTCAACGGACGCATTATTTGCAGGGCGTTGGCGATGATCCAGCCGATCAGTACGACAAACACCAGCGACAAGCTGAACATCTCAGTGTTTGCGTAGATCTCTTTGTGGGTTTGCAGATAGATCAGCGCGATCAGCGCGACGCTGCCCAGCACCGTGTTGACCACGCCATTGAGGCGTAACAAGCGAGTATGCCGCTGCTCCAGCCATTGGCTGACGGTATGGCCCATCAGCAACGCCACCGGCATCAGGCACGGCATGATGTACGTCGGTAACTTGCCGCTGCTGAGGCTGAAAAACCCCAGAGGCAACAAAAACCACAGCGCCAGAAACGCGGTTTTCGGTTGGCCTTTTTCGCACCACGCACGGATCAGGGTCGAGGGCAGCAACACCACCCATGGCAAGGTCGCCGCGAACAGAAGTGGCAGGTAGAACCACCATGGTCGCGCATGTTGAGCGTCGTCGCCGGCGGCGAAGCGGCGGATGTGTTCATGCCAGAAGAAGAATCGCCAGAAGTCCGGCTCGCGCATATGCACAGCCAATGCCCACGGCACGCTGACGAGCGCGGCGACCAACACAGCCACCGGGCCGTAGCGCAACAGTTCGCTAAAACGGCGCTGCCAGATCATGTAGGGCAGGGCGACCAGTACCGGCAGCAACAAGGCGAGGAAACCTTTGGTCATCAGACCCATGCCGCACGCGGCGCCCAGTAACGCCCAACTGCCGAGACGTGCGCGCACGGTGTTGCTGTCGATGGCAAACCACACGGCGACGAAGCTCAGGTTGGCCCATAAGGTGAATTGTGGATCGAGGTTGGCGTATCCCGCCTGACCGGCGATCAGACCGAAACTCATGTACAGCAACGCACACGCAGCGCTGATGCGCGGGGTGTTCCACAGTCGGCGCGCCATCAGGTAGGTCAGCCAGACACTGGCGCCGGAACTCAGCGCCGAGGCAATTCGCACACCCAACAGGTTGTCGCCGAAAATCGCCTGGCCGATGGCGATCATCCAGTAGCCGGCAATCGGCTTCTCGAAATAGCGGATGCCCATGAAATGCGGGGCGACCCAATTGCCGCTCAGGCGCATTTCCTGGCTGATCTGGCCATAGCGGGTTTCATCCGGTATCCACAAACCGTGGGTCACGAGCGGTAACAGGTAAAACAGTACGAACGCCGCAATAAGGCCGGGGATCGCCCAACGAACCAAGGCGCAAGGCACAGGAGGCGGCATTAAATGACGGGCAGCGTGGCGCAGCGATTTGTTATCAGACGTCATGACTGAACCTTGGCGCAAATAATGAAAATGCAAATTAATGACGGGTTTTGCAGCGTGCTATTTAGCGCTCAACGTCTGCCAGAACGGCGTATTGAGGATGCCCAGCACTTCAAGTTTCTTCTGCGCATCAATTCGCACCAGCAGAACACTGCCGTATTCGGCGGCAATCGCGTGGGGAAAACCGGTCTGTTTTTCAAAGTCGCTGATACAACCGCTGTGGGTGACCAGTACAAGATTCTGTTGCGCCATTTTGTGCGCAACGATTTCATCACGCAGCGTCGGGCCGCACGTCGCGAGCCAGTCCTGGCTGCTGGCATCGTGACCAAACATGGCGTGCGCGGTTTGCGCGGTGCGGGTGAGCGGGCTGCTCAAAACCTGCGCCTGATGCATGCCCAGCTTGATGAAACCCTGTCCGACAACGGCCGCCGCGCTGCTGCCAGCTTGCGTAATGCCGTCCGCCGGCCCCAGACACGTATTGCTTGAGCGGTCACAGCGTTCGGTGTGACGTACCAGGGCGACCACTTCGCCTTGCTGCCAGGCGCTCATCCAATTGGCGGTGACGCTGTCAGCCGCATGATCAAGATCGGTTGGTGAACGCGGCCACCAGACAAACCCACTGACCAGAATGGCCACCAATACAACACAAGCCAACGCTATCAACAAACGTAATAGGGTCGTGCGCCTTAACTTCGGTGAGGTTTTTAAATGTATTAATTGACTCACGATGTTGCCCCTTTGAACGCCTGATATTTCATTCAGCGCAACGTAATAATCGATACGCGAGCGACTCTACGTTGCTTGACTTGAATGCTGGCTGAACACTACGGTCTGATCCGTGGCGGAGCAGTGAAGAACATGTAAAAAAATTGCCGATTAAAAACCTGTGCAACTAAAACGGCTATTTGATAAATAAACTCAAATACTGTTTTTGTTCACTGCCAGGTCTTACCAAAACTCATCGGTCGCGGTGAAGCTGCAATCTTGCAGCTCGATAACAACACTGGAGTCACCCAAGCGGATGGATCTCAAGCAAAGCCTGACAAAACGCATCGTGATCGTGTTTGCCTTGATGAGCGCGCTAGTCGCCGGAGTGTTTGCGCTGGGCATCGTCGCCACCGTGCACGTGGTAGAACGCAAGCTGACTACAACCACGCTCAGTGGCGGGCTGCATCGCTTGCTGGCAATGGATGACATTGGCCATTGGAGCCATAAGCCTGAGAAGAGCGAGTTGTTTTTCGTTGAGGGCGGGCGCGGCCCGTTGGCGCTGACGGAACAATTGGCAGCGCTGCCCGCGGGGTTTCAGGAGATAAAGTTCTACGGCGATGACTTTTACGCGATGGTCGAGTTGGTCGGTGGGCGTAAATACGTGCTGCTGCGTGATCAGGAAAGCCTCGAACAGCGCGAGCACTTGCTGTTCATTGTGGTAATCGTCGGTTTCATTCTGAGCATCTTGCTGGCGATCGTTTTAGGTCGGCTGCTGGCGCGACGGGTCATGGCGCCAGTGATTCGCCTGGCGCAGCAGGTTCGCCATCGCGATCAGTTGATTGAGCTGGCGCCGCCCATGCACCCTGAATATGCCGCCGACGAAGTGGGCGCACTGGCTCTGTCATTTGACCAGACACTGGGGCGCTTGCGAGAAACCCTCAGCCGCGAAAAACTCTTCACCAGTGATGTCAGCCACGAGTTGCGCACGCCATTGATGGTGCTCGCCAGCTCGTGTGAATTGCTCTTGGCCAACCCTTCGCTGGACGCGCGCACCACCGCGCAAGTCAATCGCATCGCCCGCGCCAGCCATGAGATGCGTCAATTGGTGGAAACCTTTCTGATGCTCGCCCGCAAGCCGGAGGAAGTCAGCGCGCAGTCCGTCTGCACACTCAAGGAGATCGCCGATGCTCAAGTGGAAGTCTGGGGTCGCTTGATTCGCGAAAAAGGTCTGGAATTTGTTTACGAGCCACAGCAGGCCGGCTCGGATCAGTACAACCTGACGTTGCTGCAATCGGTGATGGGTAACTTGCTACGAAATGCCTGGCACTACACCGACGACGGTTTTGTCCGGCTGACGCTTGGCGAGAGCGGTTTCGTGGTTGAGGACAGTGGCATAGGCATCCCGGAGGAGCAGCGTCCTGCGATGTTTCAGCCATTCGTGCGTGGCGATGAGCAGCGCGGAGAGGGGCTTGGGCTGGGGCTGTCGCTGGTGCAGAGAATCTGCAGCCAGCAACAGTGGCAGGTGCAACTGAGCACCCGCGAGCCCAATGGTTGTCGCTTTGCAGTGACGCTGACTCAGGAGGAGGGCGGGCACGCACGCGGATTACCAGCGGTCTGACTGATCAGCGCAGCCAGACGTTTGACGTTGTTCTGCTGGGCCGCCACCAACTCGTCAATGCTCGAGCCTGAGGGCGTCTGCAAGGTAGAGCGGCAGGTCAACGGCCCGTTGTCCGTGTCGCCGAGCGGACGCAGGCGCCATTTCGCATCAATCAACGCGTATTGGCCGGGAATCGAATCGAATCGCTGCACATCGATGCGCACCGATACATTACCGCGACCACTGGTGTTACTCAGTTGATCAGTCAGCGCGCTGCGTAACTCATCGGCCAGACTCGCTCCCCACCACTGTGTTTCTAGAATCGCCAGCCCGCTGTTGCCCTGGCGGATAACGATCTGCGGGCGGTCGACTTGTGGCGGGACGGTGATGCCTTCAATCGGGATTTGCGCGCCGGCGCGGGTGCTACCCAGTTGCACCGGCGTCAGGGTGTGAAAGCTGATCGGGTCGCTGCGGCAGGCGCCGAGCAACAAGCATGCAGCGAGCACGGTGATCTTCAACGGTAATGCCATGGTTTCAGCTCCTGTGCTCAATTGCGTGGCGGGCCTTTAAGGTCCAGTGGTGCGGCGTTATCGGGGCGACCGCGAATCAGCGATTCCGGATGACGGCCCAAGTAATCCGACAACTCACGCAGCGAGCGTGACATCCGTCCGAGTTCTTCGAGCGTTTCGCCGAGTTTTTCGCGTTGTGGCGAATCTTCGGCCAACGTTGAATTGGCGGACTCCAGCGTTTTGCTGACATCGCCGAGGGTTTTTTGCACGCCCGGTAATGTTTTCGCATTGAACTGAGTGAGGCCTTTACGCAGTTCGATCAAGTTGCCATCGAGATTGCTGGCGATACGTTCCACCGGTAGCGCGTTGATCTTGTTGACCATCGCTTCGAGTTTTTCCTGCAACTGTTCGAGGCTGCCCGGAATGGTCGGGATGCTGATCGGACGGGCCGCCGGATCAAACGCGACTTTCGGCGCTTTCGGGTAGAAATCCAGCGAGATGTACAACTGCCCAGTCAGCAGGTTGCCATTGCGAGCCTGAGCGCGCAGGCCGTTCTCGATAAACGTGCCGATCAGGCGTACGCCGGCGGCTTCGTCATCTTCTTTCTGGTTGAACGCCTTGAGCATCTTCGCGTGGGCCCGGCCGAGGCGCTGCGGGTAGATGACAATGCCAACGTTGACCGGGAAGGTGCGTTTTACTTCATCGAAGTCGAGGTTGACCGCAACCACCCGACCGATTTCAACGCCGAGGAATTCAACCGGTGCGTCGACCTTCAGCCCACGCAGGGCCTGGTCGAAACGCAGCGTCAGGTATTGGGCCTTGCCGTTGGGTGGGGCGAGGGCGGCGGTTTGATCAGCGAACAATTCGAAATTCTTGTCGTCGCCCGCAGCCGTGTCATTGGGGCTGTAATCCGGTGCGCGAAACGCAATACCCCCGACCAGCAGCGTCGACAGTGATTCGGTCTTCACCGCAAAACCATTGGCGCCGACGTTGACGTCGATACCACTGGCATTCCAGAAACGCGTGTTTTCCGTGACGTAAGCGTCGTTGGGCGAATGAATGAACACTTCGATGTTCACGCCTTTGCCGTCGGCGTCCAATGCATAGGAAACCACTTGGCCGACAGGGATTTTGCGGAAGTAAACCGGGGAACCGATATCCAGAGAGCCCAGATCCTGAGTATGCAAGGTAAAGCTTTTGCCTGGTTCGCCATAGGTGATTGCCGGCGGATTCTCCAGGCCTTTAAAGTTTTTCGCGCGGGTGTTCGCCTGACCGATATCGGCGCCGATGTAGTCACCGGACAGCAGCGTATCGATGCCGGATACGCCGCCAGCACCAATGCGCGGGCGTACAACCCAGAACTGCGAGTCTTCGCGGGTGAAGCTTTCAGCCTGTTTGGCCAGTTTGATGGTGGCGTTGACGTGTTTGTGGTCGTCACTCAACTCGACATCCGAGACGTGGCCAATGACCACATTGCGGTAGCGAACTTCAGTCTTGTTGGCAGTGAGACCATCACCGGTCTTGAAGGTGACCGTAATGGTCGGACCTTCCTGCATGATGTTGTGCACGACCAGCGAAATACCCACCAATACGGCAACAATCGGCACGATCCAGACCAATGACACGCCAAAACGGCGGGTCTTGATCGGTGCCTGGCCTGGTGCTCGCGGCTCGTCGACGGCTGACGACTTCATCCATGTCCTCCTCGGTTTATTGGGCACTGAGCGTCAGTAACGCAAAAGCACCTCATTAATATAGAGGTGCTTGGCGATAGAGCAAATGTGAACAACCCATATGTCATTGAAAATGTAGGAGCTGCCGAAGGCTGCGATCTGTTGATCTTAAAAACAGAATCAAAAGATCGCAGCCTTCGGCAGCTCCTACAGGGGAGGGATGTTAGCCGATGAGTTCGCGCAGGCGATACCAGAACATGCCCAGAGCCAATAACGGCGAGCGCAGCGCCGGGCCGCCTGGGAAAGTCATGTGCGGCACACCGCTGAACACGTCCATGCCTTGGCTGTGGCCGGCGTGAATCGCTTCGCCGAGCAGTTTTGCGCACCAATGCGTGACGTTCAGACCATGGCCGGAATAGCCCTGCGCATAGAACACGTTTGGATGCTGCTTGAGGCGCCCGACCTGCGGGAAACGGTTGGCCGTGATGCCGATCTTGCCGCCCCACTGGTAATCGATTTTCACGTCGGCCAGTTGCGGGAAGACTTTGAGCATTTTCGGCCGCATATAGGCGGCAATGTCGGCCGGATCGCGTCCGGAGTAGTGACAGGCACCGCCAAACAGCAAACGCCGATCCGCCGAGAGCCGGTAATAATCGAGGCCGACTTTCTGGTCGCACACCGCCAGATTCTGCGGAATCAATTGCGCGGCGCGCTCCTCGGACAACGGTTCGGTGGCGATGATGTAACTGCCGGCCGGCAGCACTTTGCCACTGAGCTGTTGTTCGAGTTCATCCAGATGCGCGTTGCAACCCAACACCAGACTGCCCGCACGCACGCTGCCATTGGCGCAACGCACTTGAACGGTGGCGCCGTGGATGATTTCCAGTACCTTGCTTTGCTCGAAAATCCGCACGCCGAGCGAAGCCGCCAGCCGTGCTTCGCCTTGCACCAGATCCAACGGATGCAGGTGGCCTGAGCCCATGTCCACCAGTCCGCCGGCATAGATGTCGGAGTTAACCACTTGCTGGCGAATCTGCTCTGGGCCGATCAGACGGGTTTCGTGGGCATAGCCCAGTTCGGCGAGATCGAGCAGTTCGTCCTTGAAGGCATCGAACTGCGCGGTGGTGTTGGCCAGATCACAGAAACCCCAGCGCAGATCGCACTCGATGCCGTTTTCGCCAATGCGATTGCGCACCAGCTCCACCGAATCGATGCCGGCGCGCTGTAAATAACGCACGCCTTCCTGACCGACGTATTTGGCGAACCCGTCGACGTCATGGCCGATGCCACGGATCAACTGGCCGCCATTGCGCCCGCTGGCGCCCCAGCCGATTCGCCGGCCCTCGATCAGAATCACTGAGAGCCCGCGCTGCGCCAGTTCAATGGCGGTGTTCACCCCGGTGAACCCGCCGCCGATCACACAGACATCGGCGCTCAGATCACCTTCCAATTGCGGATAAGGTGCAGTCGCCCGAGCCGAAGCGGCGTAATAGGATCGGGCGTGTTCTTCGGTGTACTGATTCATTTGTTCGACTTCACTTTGCTCCAGGAGCGGGTCATCAGACGCATGATCGCCTGGGGCGGGGTGGTAGAAATGTAGAGCTTGTCGAGGACTTCCTGTGGCGGATACACCTCAGGATTGTTGACCAGCTCCGGATCCATGAACTGCTTGGCGGCCGGGTTCGGGTTGGCGTAACCGACCGAAGCGCTGACCTTGGCGATCACTTGCGGATCGAGCAGGTAATTGATGAAGGCGTGGGCTTCTTTGGTGTTGCTCGCATCGGCCGGAATCGCCAGCAGGTCGAACCAGAGGTTGGCGCCTTCTTTCGGGATGGCGTAAGCGATGTTCACACCGTTTTTCGCTTCCTTGGCGCGGTTGGCGGCCTGGAACACATCGCCGGAATAACCGAAGGCTACGCAGATGTCGCCGTTGGCCAGATCCGACACGTATTTCGAGGAATGGAAGTAGGTGATGTACGGACGGATGCTCAGCAGTTTGGCTTCTGCCTTCTTATAGTCTTCCGGGTTTTCGCTGCGCGGATCCATGCCCATGTAGTTGAGCACGGCGGGGAAGACTTCGTCGGCGGAGTCCATCATCGACACGCCGCACTGGGTGAGTTTTTTCAGGTTTTCAGGCTCGAACAGCACGGCCCAGGAATCGATGTGATCGATGCCCAGCACTTGCTTGACCTTGTCGACGTTGTAACCGATGCCGTTGGTGCCCCACAGGTACGGCACCGAGTGCTCGTTGCCCGGGTCGTTTTTCTGCAGCAGTTCAAGCAGTTTCGGGTCGAGGTTCTTGAAGTTCGGCAGTTGCTCGCGGTCCAGTTTAAGGAACGCGCCGGCCTTTACCTGTCGGGCGAGGAAGTGGTTCGACGGCACGACCACGTCATAGCCGGTGCGGCCGGCGAGGAGTTTGCCTTCGAGGGTTTCGTTGGAGTCGAAAACGTCGTAGATCACCTTGATCCCGGTTTTGGCCTGGAAGTCGGCGAGGGTGGTTTCGCCGATGTAGTCGGTCCAGTTGTAGACGCTGACTTGTGGCTGGGCGTGGGCTACGGCACTGAACAGAACGCTCAGGGCCACCGGGATTACGGATTTCAACAGACGCATATCGACACCTCTTAAATTTATTGGATTTTTCAGGCGTTTCGCTATTCCCCATGTGGGAGGGGGCTTGCTCCCGAAAGCGGTGTATCAGTCGACATCCATAGTGATTGTGCCGACGCTTTCGGGAGCAAGCCCCCTGCCACAGGGATTTGTGCAGATTTGGGGTTAAACGCTCAGCAGCAGGAACTCGCGCTCCCACGAGCTGATCACGCGCTTGAAGTTTTCATGCTCGGCGCGTTTCACCGCGACGTAGCCCCGCACGAATTTGTCGCCGAGGTATTGCGCAACGGTTTCGCACTCTTCCATTTGCGTCAGCGCTTCTTCGATGGTGATCGGCAGGCGCAGGTTGCGGCGTTCATAAGCCCGACCTTCCACGGCAGCGCTCGGCTGCACCTTGTCGACCATGCCGATGTAACCGCAGAGCAAGCTCGCGGCGATCGCCAGATACGGGTTGGCATCGGCGCCCGGCAAACGGTTTTCCACACGCATCGCTTCAGGGCTGGAGGTCGGCACGCGCAGGCCGACGGTACGGTTTTCTTCGCCCCATTCGACGTTGACCGGTGCCGAGGTGTCCGGCAGGAAACGGCGGAACGAGTTGACGTTGGGCGCGAACATCGGCAGCACTTTCGGGATGTACTTCTGCAAACCGCCGATGTAATTGAGGAACAGCTCGCTCATCTGCCCGTCTTCATTGGCGAAGATCGGGTTGCCGGTGGCGATTTCAACCACGCTCTGGTGAATGTGCATGGCGCTGCCGGGCTCATCACCAATCGGCTTGGCCATGAACGTCGCGGCGACGTTGTGCTTGAGCGCAGCCTCACGCATGGTGCGTTTGAACACGGTGATCTGGTCAGCCAGATCCAGTGCGTCGCCGTGACGGAAGTTGATTTCCATCTGCGCCGGGCCGTCCTCATGGATCAGCGTGTCGAGATCCAGACCTTGCAGTTCGCACCAGTCGTAGACGTCTTCGAACAGCGGATCGAATTCGTTGGCGGCATCGATGGAAAACGACTGCCGACCGCTTTCAGCACGGCCCGAGCGACCCAATGGCGCCTTGAGCGGCAAGTCCGGGTCTTCGCAGCGTTGGGTCAGGTAGAACTCCATTTCCGGCGCAACAATCGGCTTCCAGCCTTTGTCGGTGTAGAGCTGCAAGACTTTCTTGAGGACGTTGCGCGGCGACAGTTCGATAGGGTTGCCGAACTTGTCGAAGGTGTCGTGGATGACGATGGCGGTCGGTTCGATCGCCCATGGAATCACGTAGACCGCGTCAGCCACTGGCTTGCAGACCATGTCGATATCGGCAGGATCGAGCAGGTCGTAGTAGATGTCGTCGTCGACAAAATCCCCGGTTACCGTTTGCAGCAGCACACTTTCCGGCAGGCGCATGCCTCGCTCATGCAGGAACTTGTTGGTCGGTGCGATCTTGCCGCGGGCAATGCCGGTCAGGTCACTGACCACACATTCAACTTCGGTAATCTTGTGATCTTTCAGCCACGTGAACAGCTGATCGAAAGGGGCATTCATAAAGACCTCGTTATTGGTTTTATAGACGCCGGGGAGGGCGGGTTTCATCTTCCGCCCCTTCCCCTGTGGCGCGTTGACGACTATCTTGGGCGAGCCTTGCAGTTCCATCTATCCACTTTAAGCAGCACCAAAGCGCACCAAAAGAGTGCGCAAGGTCACCCCATGACAACGTGCAATCCGCTCCAGGTACAAGCGTTCAACACCGCCGATGTGGCCGAGCAAGTGCGCGCCACACCGGGCTGGGTACAGCATTACCAACAGATGTCGCCGGGCCATTTCGCCGGGCAGATCCGCTATCTGGATCTGCAGGGTGTCGAGGTTTACGAAGAGCAGATGAACACCCGCGTCGAGCAGAATTTCAGCGCACCCTCGGGTGCTTTGGCGTTTTGTTTTGATCGCAGTGATAACGCGCTGTACCTGCTCAACGAAGACAGCCGCAACATCTGGATCACCCCGGAGAACTATCAGGAAATTGCCGTGGTGTTCGGCCCGCAGTTCGTCCGTCAGCACGGTCTGGATGTGGCGAAACTCGAAGGTTTGTTCATGACCCAGCTCAACTGCGGACAGAACGCCCTGTTCAGTCGCTGGTTAAGCTCAACTCTCACGAAGTTGACGCAACCACTTGATATTGATGAAAAAGATGCACTGACAAAACAGCTGCTTGAGGACTGTATGTTCCTCCTCGACAACGCACGCGTGTGTCTCGACGGCGGCGGATTACAGCGCCGCGCCGAAGAGCGAAACATCATGAAACGGGTAGGGGAGTGGGCCGCAGATTCACCGGAAGACACCGTCAATCTGCTTGAGCTTTCCAACGTTGCGGGCGTGTCGTTGCGTCAGTTGCAGCAAGCGTTCAAGGCGTACACCGGAATGACGCCCAGCCACTGGCTGCGTTTGCGCCGGTTGAACAGTGCCCACCGCGAATTGCTCAAGCGCAGACCCACGGAAACCACGGTGGCGGAGGTGGCGATGCAGTGGTCGTTCTGGCATTTGGGGCGGTTTTCCAGCAGTTATCGGGCGTTGTTTAACGAGTTGCCGAGCGAGACGCTGAAGCGTTAATGAATGCTGCAGCGACGAAAAAGACCTTTGTCTCCTGAGTGAAGTTAATTAGAATCAGTCTCATTTGAATTCTTACTTCGCGCAGGGCCTCTCGAGATGACTGAAGCAGCGACGCCATCGCAGCAGAGCCTGCACGAGCTGTACCGCGATCATCGTGGCTTTCTCGAAACCTGGTTGCGGCGGCGCATGGGCAATGCCTGGGATGCGGCGGATCTGAGTCAGGACACCTTCATGCGCGTGCTGTGCAGCGCGCAACCCATCGTCGACATGCGCGAGCCACGAGCTTATTTGCTTACGGTCGGCAAACGTCTGCTGAGCAATTTCTACACCCGCCGCAGCCTCGAAAAAGCCTATCTCGAAGCCCTCGCGCAATTGCCCGAAGAGTGCGTGCCGTCGCCCGAGCAGCGTTGGCTGCTGCTGGAAACCCTGCAAGCGCTGGACGAATTACTCGATGGCTTGCCGCGAGCGGTGCGTAAGGCGTTTCTATGGAGTCAGCTCGAAGGCCTGGGTTATCGCGAGATTGCCGAACGCTTGCAAGTCTCTGAGCGAACCATAAAACGTTATATGGCAACGGCTTACGAGCATTGTTTGATGCTAGATCTATGATGAGAATAGCGCCCGGTAATGAAGCGCGGGAAGTGGCGCGGGCTGCCGCGCAATGGCTGGCGTTGCTCGAGTCCGGTGAGGCCAGCGAAGCCGATTACTCACGGCTTAAGACCTGGCGCGAGAGCGACAGCCGCCACGAAAACGCCTGGCAGAAGATTCAGTTATTACGCCAGCGATTTTCCAGTCTGCCCACAGAGTTGGCCATGGCCACCCTCGATCGACCGGATCTGGCGCGGCGTGCGGCACTGAAACGGGCGCTGGCTCTGGCCGCATTGGTGCCGACGGCGTGGCTGATCAGTCGCCAATTACCGTTGGACGTCTGGCGCGCCGATTTGCACACCAGCACCGGCGAACACAAACAGACGCTGCTGGCCGATGGCAGCACCTTGCAACTGAACACCGCGAGTGCGGTGAATGTCGATCTCACCAACCGTCAATTGACCTTGGTGCGTGGTGAAATGGCGCTCAACGTCCGTGGCGGCGCGGCGTTGACGATCAATGCGCCTTACGGCCGGATCATCGTCAGCCGCAGCGAAGCCTGCGTGCGCCTTAATGAGCGTGATTGCAACGTATCGGTGCTCAGCGGATCGGTGCAATTGCAGCCGTTGCACGGGCCTTTGCTGCAACTGAATGCAGGGCAACAGATTAACCTGCAAGCCTCAGGCGCCGGTTTGGTCACGCCTTACGACACGAAAATGCCCGGTTGGCGCGACGGTGTGTTGATGGCGCAAAACCAGCCATTAGGCGACTTCCTGCGCGAGTTAAGCCGTTATCGCCCGGGTTTATTGCGCTGGGATCCTGAACTGGAAAATCTGCGCATCACCGGCAGTTTCCGCCTCGACAACACCGATAAAGTCCTCGCACTGCTGGCGGCGAGCCTGCCGCTGGAGGTGCATTCGCGCACGCGTTTCTGGGTCACGTTGATGCCGCGAAAAAATATCGTCTGAAGCCTGTCCCTTTTATTCGCCTCACCGGTCATTGCAGGTAAGTGAACAAAATCGAGAGCTTCTTCCAATGCCCGCAGTATTCCCAAGTCGTTTGCGTCCGTTGTTGCAGTTGAGCCTCCTGCTGAGCCTGAGTGCCAGCCCTGTGTTGATTCAATCCAGTTGGGCCGATGACGCGGCCCGCCGCAGTTATTCGGTACCGGCCGGCAGTTTGAGTGCCGCGTTGACTCGCTTTGCCGGGTTGGCCGGGGTCAATCTGTCGGTGGATCCGGCGCTGGTCAGTGGCCGCAACAGCAACGGTTTGTCCGGCGAATATGGCGTGGAGGAGGGCTTCACCCGCTTGTTGCTGGGCTCCGGTCTGCAACTGCAACCGGTGGGCGATCACGCTTATACGCTGATTCCTGCGGCCGATGGCAGCAGCCTGCAACTGGCGCCGACCTCGATTCTCGGCGCCACCGGATCGAGCGATGCCGATGTGTTTGCTGGCGGCCAGGTTGCGCGGCGTGGCTCGCAGGGCTTGCTGGGGTCGAAAGACTTTATGGAAACGCCGTTCAGCATGACCACCTATACCAGCGAGGCGGTGAAGAATCAGCAGGCGCGCACCTTGGGCGATCTGATTTCCAGCGACCCCTCGGTGCGCGCGACCAACCCGGCCGGTGGCCGCTATGAGCAATTCACCATTCGCGGTTTCAGCTTGTTCAACAGCGACGTTTCGTACAACGGGCTCTTCGGTGTGTTGCCGACGTACACCATCGACATGGAAATGGCCGATCGCGTCGACATCCTCAAAGGCCCGAGCCAACTGATCAACGGGATCTCGCCACGGGGCAGTGTCGGCGGCGGGATCAACATCGTGCCCAAGCATGCCACCGACCAACCGATCACCTCGCTGACCGCCAATTACGCCTCGAACAATCAGCTTGGCGGCGCGGTGGATGTCGGCCGGCGTTTCGGTGAGGACAACAAATTCGGTCTGCGCTTCAATGGCGTCAAACAGTCCGGCGACACTGAATGGGATCATCAGAGTGTCGACCGCGACATGGCGGTGTTGGGGCTGGATTTTCGCGGTGAGCGCTTGCGGCTTTCCACCGATGTCGGCCACACCGAACGCGATACCGATGCGCCGCAGGAACGCGTGCAAGTCGCCGCCAACGCCAAGGTGCCGAGCGCCAACGACGTGCATCGCAACTACGCGCAACCGTGGAGCCAGGCGAAAACCGAGGACACGTTTGGCACGGTCAACGCCGAGTTCGACGTCAATGATTCGGTGATGGTGTACGGCGGCGTCGGTGCGCGAAAAAGTAACCACGACTTCCTGCGCCACGCGGTTTCCGTCACCAACGATGCCGGCGACTTCAGCGTTCTTCCGCGAGATTTCACCCGTGACGAAAATGTGCGTACGGCCACGGCCGGTGTGCGCAACTGGTTTCACACCGGGCCGGTGAGTCACGAGGTCAACCTCGCGGCGAGCTACTTCTACATGGATTTCGAGAACGGCGGCGCGCGTTATGCGGCAGGGCGCAGCAACCTCTATAACCCGGTGGAAACAGCGAAACCCGCCACGCCGACGCGCTACGACGCCAAGGTCTATACCGAAAACCGTTTCAGCGGCGTGGCGCTCTCGGACACCTTGGGTTTCTTCGATGATCGTTTACTGCTGACCCTCGGTGCGCGCTGGCAGCGGGTCAAAGTCGATGACTGGAGCGATGACGTGAAGGGCGACACCGCTTATGACGAGGAAAAAGTTTCGCCATCCGGCGGCATTCTGTTCAAGGCGACCGACAAGCTGTCGCTGTACGCCAACTACATGGAAGGCCTGAGCCAGGGCAAGATCGCGCCGTCGACGTCGGTGAACGAGGATGAGATTTTCCCGCCGTTCATTAGCCGTCAGGTCGAAGTCGGGGCTAAATACGATGCCGGCGCCTATGCGCTGACCGCTGCGGTTTTCCGCATCAAGCAACCTGCTTATGAAACCAATGCGACGACGCGCGTGTTCGGGCCCAATGGTAAACGCGAGAACAATGGCGTTGAACTCAGCGTGTTTGGCGAACCCCTGAAAGGCTTCCGCTTGCTCGGCGGTGTGATGTACATCGACAGCGAGTTGACTGAAACCACCAACGGCACGTTTGACGGCAATCGTGCGCCAGCGACGCCGAAGTACAACGTCAATTTGGGGGCTGAGTGGGATGTGCCGAACGTGCGGGGGCTGACGTTGACAGGGCGCGGGATCTATTCGAGCTCGCAGTATCTGGATCAGTCAAACCAGAAGGAGATCGACTCCTGGGAGCGCTTCGATGTCGGCACGCGATACGCGTTCAAGCTGGATGAAAAGACCATCACCTTGCGCGGCAATATCGAGAACGTGCTGGATAAGCGTTACTGGAGTTCGGCAGGGGCGTCAGATGACAGTGAACCGGGGTTGACGCTGTCGACGCCACGGACGTATTTGCTCTCGGCCACTGTGGATTTCTGATATGAAAACGCCCGGTATAACCGGGCGCATGATTGTTCTGATCAGAACAGATTCAAAGTCCGCTGTGCTCTTCAACCGGGGCCAGCGGGTTCTGGCAGGCGAAGTTGCCTTTTGAGTTTCTCAACACCGTCAGCAGGCTGTGCTTGAGCAACACCACCGAGCCGGCCAGCAACACCGCATCCTTGATCAGAAAACTGGTCGCACCGCCCATCGCCGGAAAACCGCCAGCCGACGCCTCCCAAGCGCCCGGCGTGGTGAAAATCAGGGTGAGGGTGGTCAGGTAAGTGACCACCGAGCCTGCGGACGCCAGCACGGAAATTCGCGGAAACCAGATGCCCAGAATCAAACTCAGGCCAATCGTCGGATTCCGCCACACCCAGGGCGTAGCTGGCACCTTGTATCCCGAACGCACTGTGCATCCAGCCGAGGATTGCGCTGTTACTGAGCAACGGAACCAGGCCCTGAGCTTCATAGGGAAACCATTTGGCATAGCCAAACATCGCGAAGATCAGTATCAGTGCCCACCGCATCAACTTGATTTCAAAGTCGTTGGAGAGCAGGCGAAGGAGGGCGGGAGAGTTCATGGTAAATCCTTGTCTTTAAGGTAGATGACAACCCATAGAGAAGGATCAACGTCGAAAATTACACATCACCTCAGGGAGGGTGAAGGATTGAGAAAAACAAACCGTTACGGAAATAGCCTACAGATTCTGGCACTGCGTACGCTTAGCGTGTGCAGCCAGTCTATTGGACGTTGACTTGTGGCTCTTCTCATTCTTCGCCTCCCGTTTGGGAGGTTTTTTTTGCCTGAATTTAGTTGGAGAGAGCGTCTGGGGATGGCGATATACTTAACTACACTAAATGACCGTTTAGTCGAGCTATCCAGAAGTTAGCCGCATATTCGAAGGAGAAGGCCGTGATTCAGCGCAGAAAGGGATCCGAGGATGTGATCAGGGCACTGAATCTGGAGCCTCACGCCGAAGGTGGTTATTTTCGCAGAACCTATCAGGCAGACCATCGAGACATGCTCGAAACGGCCAATGGTTCACGATGCCTGATGACGTCTATTTATTATCTTCTGGATGAACAATCGCCCGTGGGCCAGTTTCATTTCAATCAGTCGGACATCCTGCATTACTTTCATCTGGGCGACGCCATCGAGTACAGCCTGATTCACGCTGACGGTTCGTTGCAGACGTTGGTAATGGGCAGCGACATGCTCGCAGGACAGCTTTTGCAATTACACGTCCCGGGCGGAATCTGGAAAGCTTCACGGTTACTGGATGGGCCGAACGGATTTGGATTGATCAGCGAAGCGGTTTCGCCAGGGTTTGATTTTGCGGACATGGAAATGGGTGATCGTCAGAAACTCGTGGATCAGTTTCCACAGCATCGAACGCTGATTGAGAAGCTGACGCGTGATGAGGGTTGAGTGAGGTGAATTTCAACGGGTTGCTAAAGGCTATGGGGAAAGAGGTTCCGATGGCGATGCTGGAGATTGAAATGCTGTGCGCAACCACCCCAGCCTCGTAATACTTTGTTACGTGTAATGTATATTATGTTAAATCATGTATTACGGAATGCTGTTCACAACCTCCCTGCATCACGACTTCGAAAAAATCGTTTCAGATGATCACGCTCTTTCAACGGGCCTTGTTGTTCAAAGTCATGGCGGCTGGTGATAGCATGCGCACCCCCCGGATTGGGGGCTTTATCACTTCCCGTAAGGAACACGCCCTGTGAAAGACTTCGTCATCAGCGTCAACAATCTCGTCCTCTACGTTTCCCTGGCCGTTATCTGGCTGGTCGCTATCGTGTCTCTGTTCACCGCCGGTTTCTTGCCAGCGCTGGGGATTTTCGTTGCCGGCACGTTGGTTTGGTGCATCGTTTCCGGTTTCTGGTTCGTCCAGTCGGCGACTTACGAAGAGCTGCGCAAGCTCAACGCTAATAAAGTCTGAAGTGCCTGTGCGGAGCCATAGTGCTCCGCCTCTCTGGGCGACTAGCGCCTCTAAACCTGGATTCCCCACCCAGTAAATCGCGGTAGAACCCCTCCGAACCGCAACGGTCTGTTCCTTATTACTCTCAGGAATTGATCCGATGTCCGCGCACCGCAGCCTTGTGATACTCGCTCGAGGTGGATACGCCGCTCGAGGCGTGCTCTATTTGATCATCGGTATCTTCGCGTTACTCGCCGCCCATGACTCAACCAAACCCAAAGACAGTCACAAAAGTCTCGAAGCTTTGTTGGCCCAGCCATTTGGCTATTTTTTAGTAGGAATTGTGGTCGCAGGTCTGCTCGCGTTCGCAGCCTGGCGTGTACTGCAAGCCACGCGTGATGTTGATCACCACGGCACAAAACTCAAAGGTTTGGTAATTCGCGCGGGTCTTTTGGCGGGCGGTCTGGTCAATGGCGCGCTCGCGTTATTTGCATTGAGCCTGCTTGTGAGCGGCATCAAAAGTTCGGGCAGTTCCGGAGGGCAAACCAAAGACTGGCTGGCGCATCTGTTGTCGTGGGAATACTCGAATTTATTGGTTTACCTGATCGCGCTTATTCCGTTGGGTGTTGGTATTGCTCACATCATCAAGGGCTGGAAAGCCTCGTTTGAAAAGTATTTCGAGGCCGACGAAGACGTCATGCGCTATGTCCGCCCGGTGTCCCGATTTGGTCTGATCGCCCGTGGCGTGGTGTTTATAGAGATCGCATTGCTGCTGGCCGTCAGCGGTTCCGCTTATCAGGCGATGGATCCTCCCGGTATGAAAGAAGCTTTGGACGCGCTGCAAAATCTGCCCGCAGGATGGCTGATTTTGATGGTGATGGCCTTGGGGCTGATTGCCTTTTCGGTCTACAGTTTTTCTGAAGCGTGCTGGCGCAAGATCAACATGGACGTGCCGGGCGTTTCCAGTCAGTAGATCCTCAGGAATTAACTACGATCCGCCCTCCTGTTCCCGATACTTCGACAATCGTCCATCAAGCATTCTTTGGCCGATCGGAGCTCAGCAATGCATCCAGTCACGCCTGACGGTCGCTACTTTGTTGTCAAAGGGCAGCTATGGCGATGCACCAATCCCTCGCTGCAAGAAGATCTGCGACAGCAACTCGTAGACGAACTAATGACCGCCCGACGGGAAGTAAAAACTGCAAAAGCCGCCAGTGATCCTCAGCAATTGAAGGCAGTAAGAGCACGCGTTCATGCTGCAAAAGTTGCACTTGGAGAACGAGGCCCGGTGTGGTGGAACGACGGCAGCCCCGACCTCAACAGGCATCAAGTTTCCAATACGCCTTACGCGCAATGGTATGAAACGCTCTGCAAAGGAACTGATTAGCCCGCCAATACGGTCATCCGTCGAATTGCCGTGCCCTTAGATTGACCAAAAGCCAAGCAAATCGTTAACTGTATGCATGTACAGTTAACCTGATAAGGCTTGCATCATGAGCATCACCCTCCTCGGCCCACTCGCGACCGGCGGCCAGAAGCTGCCCCTCTACTCATCCCGTGTGCCGGCGGGCTTCCCCTCCCCGGCGGCTGATCACATCGAGAAGCACATTTCCCTCGATGAGCTGTTCGACATCCGCGCGCCGCACGTGTACCTGGTGAGAATTGACGGCGACAGCATGCAGGGCGCCGGCATCTATTCAGGGGATCTGGTGGTCGTTGATCGAAGCATTGATGCGGTCAGTGGCGATATCGTCATCGCTGCGCTGAACTCCGAACCCTTCTGCAAGCGTCTGCTGCTGCGCGAGAACGCCGTGATGCTTTTATCAGAGAACCCGAAATACCCGGCAAGACATGTCATGGAAGGCGATGAGCTGGTGATCTGGGGTGTGGTGAAATACAGCGTGCGCGATCATGACAACACCTGAACCTGTCTTCGCTCTGATTGACTGCAATTCGTTTTACGCGAGTTGCGAGCGAGTTTTCCGGCCCGACCTGGCGAAGACGCCCATCGTGGTGCTGTCCAACAACGATGGCTGTGTGATTGCGCGCAGCTACGACGCCAAACCGTTTGTGAAAATGGGCCAGCCGTACTTCCAGATCAAGGATCATCTGCGCCGTAACGGCATCGTCGCGTTCAGCAGTAATTACGCGTTGTATGGCGACATGAGCGAACGCGTCATGACCATCATCGAATCGCTGGTGCCTGCGCTTGAGGTCTACAGCATCGACGAGGCGTTTGCCGATCTGACGGGCATTGCCGGTGACTTGTCCGCGTTTGGTCGGCAGATGCGTTCTGCACTGCTCAAACGCACGGGCATTCCTGTCGGTGTGGGCATTGCCCGCACCAAAACCTTGGCCAAGCTCGCCAACCATACCGCGAAAAGGCTGCTGGACATCACCGGCGGCGTGGTCGATCTTTGCGATCCATTCAAACGTGACTGGACGCTGCGCAATACCGATGTCGGCGAGGTCTGGGGCATCGGCAGGCGTATGAAAGCTCACCTGGAAGTCATGGGAATCAGCACTGCCATGGACTTGGCGAAGGCCGACCCGTGGATGCTTCGGCAGAAATTCAGCGTGGTGATCGAAAAGACTGCGCGCGAGCTTGCCGGCACGTCATGCCTCGAACTGGGAGAAGCTGACCCGCCGAAGCAGGAAATCTGCTGCAGCCGAATGTTCGGCACGCGACTCACGCAGATCGAGCCGATCAAGGAAGCCGTCGCGACCTACACCCAGCGTGCGGCCGAAAAACTCCGCGCGCAGAACTCGCTGTGCAAGAAGATCCGCGTGAGCATTCGCACCGGCATGTTCAATCCGGAAGAAGCGAAATATGCCAATGGTGCGCTGGTGGAATTGCCCTACCCGACCAACGATGTGCGCCTGATGACGAAAGCAGCCACGGAAGCGGTCAATAGGCTGTTTCGCCCGGGTTTCAGATACAGCAAGGCCGAAGTGCTGCTGATGGATTTGCGGCAGCCGGGTGAATTCACGGATGACCTGTTCGCCCATACCCAACCGGTGATGGCTGACAAGGTCATGAGCGTTCTCGATGAGATCAATGGCCGCTGGGGCAAGGGAGTCCTTCGGGTGGCCAGTGTGCCCGCCGCGCCTGACTGGGGGATGCGTCGAGACCTGATGAGCCAAAGCTACACGACCAAGGTCAATCAGCTGTGGACGGTCAAGGCCCGATAGCCGGCGGGTGTTGCCGAACATTTGACAACACCCGCTAGCGGCAAAGTCCTAGATCATCGGCGAACTACTAACGACCCGCAGCGCCAGGCCTTCATAGGCATCGAGAACAATGGTGAATTCACCCTCCGGCGTAAGGTCACCTTCGACCCGCTCGTTGATGATGTCGACCACCGGCCCCGGCGCAATGTTGGGCAGGTGCAGGGTTTCAGTAATCGGTGTCGCGCCGAAGTTCAGGGCGGTGATCTGCGTGCCTTTGCCCGCAGGCAGTTCGTGAACCATGATCAGCAACCCCGGGTGTTCAACGTCCGGAACCAGAATCTGCCGACTGGCGGCAATATCGTAGGCACGGCGCGCCGAGAGAATTCGCTGCAGTTGCGAGGCAAACGAATCCGGATCCTGCATTTGCGCAGGCAGGCTGCCGTACAAGGATTTCGAACGGGGCATGAGGCCCGCTGACAGCGACGCCTCCGGGTTCAGATCCACCAGATCGTAGGCACCACGATGAATCCAGCGGGTATCGCCATCGCCCATCAGATGCTCGACCTGCTCTGCCGGCAAAGGCAGTGCACCGACAAGATCCCACCCCGACAACGCGAACACCCCGGGTTGCATCGCGTTGTACATCACCAGCAGCAAATGGATTTGTTTGATCTGCTGAATATCCGCAGCGGTGATTGCATCGAGGTCGCGAATGCCGAGGGCGGCGGTGATGATACTGGCGGTGGTGCAGGACACGCCGTTGGTCACGAACTTGAGATTGTAGGGTGCGTGTTCGCCGGTCAGGCGTTCGTACATCTGTTCACGGATGTGTTCGCGCAAGATGTTGCCGGGGAACGTCTGGCCCTGGAACATGTAGGTGTCGTGGGCATGCAACGTCCAGAAATGCACCAGCTCCAGCGTCAGTTCGTCATGGTTCTGCAAGGCATGGATCAGCGAGCCCGGGTCGATGCCGAGCGTGTGCATCTGGCGCAGCATTAGCCGCAGGAACTCGGTATCGCCCATCAACAACGCGTGCTGGTAGGCCGGCCGGGTGATGAAGTCGTAGGAGAGATCGGCGCCGCCGTGGGACATGGCAGCGATGTCGTCAACCGTCAAATTCAATTCCTGAAAGCTGAAGCCGCCGGCCTTGCGAATCGCTCCGCCCAGCAATTGGTTGCCGGTGATCGACAGCGGGTGGCTTTCCGACCAGGCAGTGCCGTCGAGCTTGCGCTCCACACCGAGAAAACCGTTGGCATCGAGACGGAGGATTTTCGCGCCCATGACGTCGATGGCGTGCAGCGCATCGCCGATGATCATCTGCTGCGCGGCAAAAGTCGGATCCAGCCAGTTCAACGATGGCTGGCCTTCCTTGAAATAATGCAAATACACCCAGCGGCGCGGCTTGCCATCGACACCCATGACGATCGACGTCGCGCTCCAGTCGGTTTCCTTGACCCCCGGCTCGAAGAAAATCACCCGTTGCAACTGGCCGACGATGTAATGCTTGTCGCGCAGCGCATCAACCTGCTGCGGGCTGAGGTTTTGCGCGTCACGCCCCTCTGCCACGTCAGGCAGCAACGGCCAGTCCTCCTCGCGGATTTCGACCATGTGATAGAGCCCCGGATAATCTTCATAGGCCATCTCGGCCAGACGAAAATCCGCGCCCTTGCCGGTGTGCGACGGGATCACATCATCGATGACGACGGCGTTATGCGCAGCGGCCATGCGGGTCAGCGCCTGCAGCTGCGCCTCGGTGCCCAATTGCGGGTCGATGTCGAAACTGATGCGGTCGAAATTGCCGTCGATGGTCGGCGTGTGCTCAGTGCCCCGCAGGCCCCCGGACTTTTTCAGCGGCCCGTTATGGATGCCCTGAATGCCGATTTTCGAGAGCAGGTGCCACAAACCTTCATCGCCCAAGGCCTCCAGCACGGTGCCGTTTTCACGGGTAACAATGGAAGCGGGATACGCGGTAAACCAGACCGAGGCCAAAGCCGAAGCGTCCCGAGGGCGGGTATGGGCGTAGGGCTGCTGCCACAAGCGGCCCTGTCCCGAATAGAGTTTGGCCCGCTGCCTTGCGGCATGCAGCATGGATTGTTCGACCAACCACGCCACTTGGTTCTGTTCAGCCGTCGTCATGAAAACCATTGCCTCTCGTTGGAGTGAGCCTGCGATCGGGCCTTGCATCCAGCACAGCGACACCGCCCGATTCATTTATGTATGAGGCCCGGAGGTGGATTTCGTTGCATTGGTCTTGGCGAAGGCGCCTCTACCAGACTGGACTATTCGTGTTTGTCGGTAATGTCCACCAGCGGGATCGGCTCAATCGCCCAGGCGCGGATTTGACGACGCTCGGGACTCGGCACCGCACAAGCCTTACGCCCGGTGAACGTTCGCGCAAGGCGTTCTTCATCAATGCGCCAGCCGCGCTGCTCCAGTGCCTGCACGTCTTTACGAAAGGCGATTTGCAGCGCATCAGATTTCAACGAGACCTCTTGCTGAAAGGAGTCCGGCACGCGCTCCGGGCGTACGTTTTTCAGCACCGCATGATCCTGTTCAAAGATACGAATATTGCTGGCAATGAACCGGCGATCCAGCAGCCGTGAGCGCAGGAATGTTCTGCCCATCATCCACCAGGTTCGCGTGCGGTTGGCGTCAATCGGCACGTGCGCTGAGACGATGTAGATCCGCCAGCCATTGGGTAATTCGAGCTCCAGCGTTGTGCACGGCCCGGACAAATGAAAACCCGGAACGGTGACCACACTGACAAACTCGGTGGAAGATTTGCGTCTCAACAGCCCTTTGCGCGCGGGCCTGCGCATGAGCATTTGTGCGCTGCCGCTCCACGCATCGCTTTCCACATCGAACGCTTCAATCTCGGGATGATCCGGATCGCCGAAGGTTGAACCATGCACAAACGGGGCGTGGGCGAAGTCGAGGCCGTTTTCGATAATCCGATCCCAACTGGCCTGCCAATCGAAATGACCACTGACCACACGAATGGCCGGATCGTCGATCCAGTCGAGCGTTGGTAGAGGCGGACGTTCCGCTTCTGGAAGATCACCTAAAAACGCCCAGATCCAGCCATAGCGTTCCAGCGTTGGGTAGGCGTCGACGCGAGCCTTCGCCGGAATCCGCTGGTCTGGCTGCGCGGGTATGTGCGTGCAGACGCCATCCGCACCAAACCGCCAGCCGTGATACGGACACTGCACGCTGTTGCCAACCTTGCTGCCGGCCGACAGCGAACCGCCGCGATGCACGCACACATCCGAAAGCAGATGCGCGACGCCCGCCTCATCACGGAACGCCACAAACGGTTGCCCGAGCAATTGCACCGGCATCAATCCTTCAGTCAATTGCGACGAGGGCAGAACGACATACCAGAGGTTCGTGAGCATGGGGCGCGGGTGATTCCGTCAATTCGGTTAGCTGAGATCATAAAACGAAAGCGGCTCCGAAGAGCCGCTATGTCTGCCTTTCGTGATTCAACGACGCAGAAAGCGGTTGACCAACAGCAGCACTGCCGCACCGATGGCCAGTGCAGCCACTGGTTTTTCTTTAACAAACGTCGAGACGTTGTCCAACGTGTCGCCGTAGGTTTTGGTCAGTTGGCCCGAGGCCTGACGTGCAGCGCCTTCAGCGTCCAGCCTTGAATCACCGATCAATTTCCCGACTGCGCTCTGCGCCTTGCCAGCAAGTTTTTCTGCAACGCCTTCAACTTGTTCACTTTTCATAATTCATCAAACCTTCGTCTGTAAGTGGAGAGTTCAGAATCGACCTGAGCGTGTGCCGAGAGGCTATCTGCACAGCATTAGGGGAACGGGCGTGGTGATTGGTTCCATCGAGATGAGCTTCAGCAACCGAAAACCACTGTTTGCTGACCTCCTGCTGGACTCGCAAATACCTATACAGAGGACTACCCTTGTATAACTTATTGCCGGCCTGGCGATGACCTCGAACTTAACGGACTCCGATTGATGAATGCGACGCAGCGCTTGTGCCTGGTCTTGGGCGACCAATTGTCTTTCGACCTCGCCTCCCTGCAAGGCCTCGATCAGGATCACGATGCCGTGCTGCTGGTCGAGGTGATGGAGGAAGCCAGCCATGTCCCCCACCATCCACAAAAAATCGTGCTGATCTTCAGTGCCATGCGGCATTTCGCCGAGGCTTTGCGTCAGCGCGGGTTGCGCGTGCACTACGTCACGCTGACGGATCCGGACAACAGCGGATCGGTGCCGAACGAATTACAACGCTGGCACGCACTGCTTAATCCCAGTGAGATTCACCTGACAGAGTGCGGTGACTGGCGCTTGGAGCAATCGATCAAGGATTGCGGCTTGCCAATCCACTGGCATAGCGATGCTCGCTTTCTTTGCACAAGGAGCGAATTTTCCGACTGGGCGCAGGGCAAAAAGCAACTGCGCATGGAGTTCTTTTACCGTGAGATGCGCCGCAAAAGCAGGCTGTTACTCAACGGGGACGGCAGCCCGGTCGGAGGCGCCTGGAACTTCGACGCCGACAATCGCAAAGCCTTGCCCAAAGGCGTTCGGCCCCCTCCTCCCGTGCGCTTCAAACCCGACGCCGTTACCCAAGAGGTGCTTGCGTTGGTGGCCGAACACTTCGCCAGCCACTACGGCGCGCTCGACACGTTCGACTACCCGGTGACACACGCCGACGCACAGGCATTGTGGGAGTACTTTCTCGATTGGGGACTGGCCGCGTTCGGCGACTATCAAGACGCCATGGCCAGCAACGAACCCTTTCTGTTCCATGCGCGGATCAGCGCGGCGCTCAATATTGGTCTGCTGGATCTTCGGCATATTTGCAGCGATGTCGAATCAGCCTATTGGTCGGGCGGCATTCCGCTCAACGCGGCTGAAGGTTTTATTCGGCAGCTGATCGGCTGGCGCGAGTACGTCCATGGCGTCTACTGGCTGAAGATGCCCGACTACGCGCAAGGCAATGTCTTCGGCAACACCCGCGTGCTTCCAGAGTTTTACTGGACTGGCGAAACGCAGATGAACTGCATGCGCCAGGCCATCGGACAGAGCCTTGAACATGCCTACGCGCACCACATCCAAAGGCTGATGGTTACCGGCAATTTCGCCCTGCTCGCGGGCATCGCGCCCAGCCAGATATGCGACTGGTATCTGGCGATCTACATGGACGCCTTCGACTGGGTGGAACTGCCCAATACACTGGGCATGGTCATGCACGCCGATGGCGGTTATCTGGGTTCAAAACCCTATTGCGCGAGTGGCCAGTACATCAAGCGCATGTCTGACTATTGTCGTGGCTGCGCCTACAAAGTCAGCGAAAGCACCACCGACGGCGCCTGCCCTTTCAATTCTTTGTATTGGCACTTCCTCATGCGCCACGGCGACCTACTGCGCGGCAATCAACGCATGAGCATGCTCTATAAAAACCTCGACCGCATGCCTGAAGCCAAGCAGCAGGCGCTATGGCAACGCGGCGAGTTCTTGCTCGCCAAACTGGATCACGGTGAGTCGTTGTGAAAAAGAGCGAGCTGCCAGTCAAAACCTGCGTGACCTGCGGCCTTCCCTTCACTTGGAGAAAGAAATGGGCGCGCTGCTGGGAGCAAGTGCGCTACTGCTCGGAGCGCTGCCGAAGAACCCGATAAATCTCGCCAACCACCTGCGCCACGGCCTCTTCAATCGTGCCTTCATTGCGGCACAACACCCAACCCTGATCCGCCACCGCTCGCGCGAACGCCTCGGTACACGCGACGTGTTCTTCGCGCTTGTGGATCACCGTGCTGCCCAACCCCCGGGAGCGTGCCGCCGCCCTTGCCCAGGAAATATCAGGATCGGTCACGACGCCGACATGCAGATCCGGCACGCGCACGTCTCGCGTCATGTTCATTTGGAGAATCTCTGCGAACGAGACGGTTCGCCGAAACGCCGCGTCTGACGGGTACCAACGGTCGATCAGGACGATGCTGTCCAGCGGTTGCTTGGGCAGCACATGCTGTGAAATCCAGCTGCGGCTATCCGCCAGACGCTGACAAATAGCCCACTCCAGATCCGTGGAGGGGTGTCTCGCGAATTGATTGACGAGGGCCATGGTGCCAGCCCTGTCGGGATCGTTTTTTCTCTCGCACAGGCGGATGACTTTCTTGTTGTCGGCCCTCAGGGCTGCCGTCACGGCTTCCAACAATGTGGTTTTGCCGGTGCCTTTGGGGCCATCGAGAGAAATAAACAGCGCGGGATTCATCGTTCACACGTTGGTGGAGACATTGGTGAGCACTTTAACCGTATTGATGACATTCAATCAGCTCATAGCTGTCCTTTGCCTACACTTCTTTGCCTGACCCGAGGCTGCATTTCAATCTCTGCAATCTTGTCATTTGCCAATACTTGAGGCACGGTCGAACCCACTTACATCTCTGCCAAAGGAATTACGCCATGTCGAAGCTCTATCCCAGTATCGATCCCGAGGGGTTGGTCGAGTACTCCGTGGTCTACACCGACCGCTCGCTGAACCACATGTCGCAGTCCTTTCAAGCGGTGATGAAGAACATTTCCCAGACCCTCAAGCAGGTCTACAACGCCCAAGGCGTTGCGGTGGTACCGGGCAGCGGCACGTTCGGCATGGAAGCGGTGGCGCGGCAGTTTGCGACTGGCCAGCAATGCCTGGTGATACGCAATGGCTGGTTCAGTTATCGCTGGAGCCAGATCCTTGAGATGGGCGACATCCCGGCGGCCACCACGGTGCTGAAAGCTCGCCCCGTCGACGACGGCCACCAGGCTGCCTACGCCCCGCCGCCGCTGGACGAAGTGCTGGCAGCGATCGCCGCGCAGAAGCCGAAGATAGTCTTTGCTCCCCACGTTGAAACGTCCTCCGGGATTATCCTGCCCGACGAGTACCTGCGGGCCGTCGGCGACGCCGTGCATGCGGTGGGTGGTCTGTTCGTGCTGGACTGCATCGCCTCGGGCACGCTTTGGGTTGATATGCACAAATGCGCGGTCGACCTGCTGATCAGCGCCCCACAGAAAGGCTGGAGCGCCTCTCCTTGCTGCGCACTGGTGATGTTCAGCCCTTTGGCCCTTGAGCGCATCGAACACACGCAAAGCAGCAGCTTCGCCTGCGACCTGAAAAAGTGGCTGCAAATCATGCAAGCCTACGAACAGGGCGGCCACGCCTACCACGCGACCATGCCCAGCGATTCCCTCGCACGGTTTAACGACGTGATGAAAGAAACCCAGGCCTACGGTTTCGCCAAGATTCGCGACGAGCAACAGGTGCTGGGTGATCGGGTGCGCGCGATGTTGACCGGCAAGGGCTTCAAAAGCGTCGCCGCTGAAGGCTTTCAGGCCCCAGGTGTGGTGGTGAGTTACACCGACGATGCCGACATCAAAAACGGCAAGAAATTTGCCAACCACGGTCTGCAGATCGCCGCTGGCGTGCCGTTGCAATGCGACGAGCCGGCCGACTTCCAGACCTTCCGCATCGGGTTGTTCGGGCTGGAGAAGCTGCACAATATCGAGCGTACGGTGAGCACGCTTGAGCAGGCGCTGGATGAGGTGATGGTTGATTGAGACTTCATCGGCCTCGCGAAGCCTGCCCACTGCAGTTTCGATGTTTACCCGGCCGAAGTGGTCATCAATGTTCCGCTGCCAACATTGATCTGAACTGAGAAACGATCTCTGAGGACAGTCCGGCGCTTTCGAACACTGCGCAGGTGAAGCTAATGGGAGCAGGGCCGGGAGCCGTTATGATTCGGTCTGCCACCACAGCTACCGGACTGTTTCTATAAAGGGTGCTCGCTTCATAATCCACGGCATTCTGTTGCAAAAAACCGGCACTGTTCGGGGTATGAGGAACGGTGTCGAGAAGGCTAGCCCTCGCTAGTGCCAACGTTCCCCCACAGATACTGGCAATTGTTGCGCCACTTGAGCGACTGGTACGAAGAAAGTCTCGAATGTCCGGAGCGTCTGATCGCTCCCAGGCCATGCCTCCAATGAAGACGACAACGTCGGGCGTCCAGTCCAGACAATGTTGCAAACTGCTATAGACCGTTACAGCCAACCCTCCCTGAGACTTGAACTGTCCCGGAACCGTGGCAAAAAAAACCGACGTCGATCCCGTAATAGGGGGACGCAGTTCCAGCAATAAAAGCGTATTCCTAGTCCGCAAAACCGGGCGTCAGTATCAATCCAATGCGTGCCATTAGTCAGTTTCCTCCATGAATAGTCGTAAAAACGGTGACAACAAACATACATCAGGAGGGGAATTTTGCCGATTTCTATGATTTACGACAGTCTGCAATCGGCCAGAAGCAGACCGTCATCAACCACCGTTTTTGCCCCATGGCAGACCAATGCAATAGCTCCATGTGACTGTTTATTTGATTGGTTGCGGATCAGGAAAATTCCAAGTGTTTGCGAGTATCTCTTGCCTTGGCCGGTAGAGGCGAACCGTGTAGTTCCAGCCCTTCATAATTGGTAAGCAATTTGTTGGATTCGAGTCGCACCCGCCGAATTGAACGGTGATTGAGCCGTCATCCGATTTTTTACCGGTAAGATTATTCAGGGTGTAGGCGTTGGCAGCATTTTTTTCAAAATATCCCTGTGCGTTGTAAACGCTGACAGACCAGAAGCCATCAACAGGCACATCCCTTACGGTAAGGCGGTAGTTCGTTTTTCCGTCGTTGTTAGTAGGGGCGAAGCTCAGATAGGTTGCATCCTTGTCCGGATTGCCCCCCCAGCCCGCAGCGGTGCCCAGCAAATGGTGAACGGGGTCAACTTCCTCTCGTGTGCCGAAAGCTTTCTTGAAATCAGTGATCGTCGATGAGAGAACCAATAGCGCATCACGCACTTTCTTCTGACTGGTTGCCTCCCAGTGAGGAAGCTCCAGAGCACCGGGACTCTTTTGGCTGGCGCTAATCGCGTCCTGCAAAGCGTGGACTTGCTTGATGTCGTCTGGGTTGTTGGGATCTACCAGCGTACGGATAGCGGTGAACACATAACGTGTACCGACATTTTCGCGGGTTAGTGTGTGGGATCCCGCGCCGTAAAAGACATTGGGGGTGTAGTGATCTTGATTGACGACCTGCAACGACATGAAGCGTTTGCCTGGGTCAGGTAGCGTGATGTTCACCGGCCCCGCATCGAGATCGAAGACCCCTGAGGTATAAAGCGTGTCGCGATTGAGGCGAATAACGGTCTGTTTATCAATAGATGCTGGTTCGCGGCGATGATAGAGCTTGCCCAGTCCCCCTTCCTTTGCCATGGATTCAATGTACGTGTCCGACTCAGCCCTCACGAAGTTATCGACTGTGACTGGCGTAACTGCTGTGTCTGTCGCCTTCTCTAAGGCATAAACCGGATCAGTCATGGCGGCGGCACCACTGATGAAGAGGGCCAGCATTGCTATCTGCTTCATACGATTCCTTTCAGTTCGCGAGTAAACACGTTCTATTTAGCAGTTACCTGCACCTCTCGACAACACATAGTCGCGATCTGTCGAATGTCCGCTTATGGCCGTTAACGGACACCCGCGAGCCGCGTCTATCGGTAACAAACGATCAACTGCAGTTAAAACCCACTAACCCAACTCATATTTACTGAAGCAGCTTCAAGGCGCGATCAAAGTCGAACAATTCCACCTGCGCCGCGGCGAGTGTCAGACGTTCTGCCAAGACGCGATCAAGTGGCATATTGCGCAGTGCCGCCAGCACGTCCAAAGCCGTCGTATCCCCCTCCTCCAATAGTCTGATCAGCCTATTCAGTTGCTCGCCGATTGCCGAGTCGTCCGGCAGGTAACCCTCCGTGGAGGCCAGTGAGTCCGCCTTAAGGCCGGTCAGAGCCGCCAAGGTCGGGAGCAAGCAATGCTCGACCTGCATCGCCAGCGTCTTCAGCACCGTAGCGGGCTCGCCATCCTGGCAGGCCTGCTCGAGTAAAGCGCTGGCATGCGCCACGTCCTTGGCGCCGATGTTGCCGGCGGTGCCGCGCAAACTGTGCGCCAGTCGTACGGCGGCGGCAGGATCCGGATCGGTTTGTGCGGCCTGGAATTGCTCGGCAAAGTCTGTCTGCGTGTCGCGAAACTTGCAGAGCAGACGTAAGTAGAGATCCCGCCGCCCCATGCAGGTGGCGAGCCCCGCAGCCAAGTCAATGCCCTCAAGACGATCTGGGAATCCATCGGCGAAACCTGCGTTCAACGATGGTTTCGCCGCTTTAGGTTTGATCCACTTTGCCATTGTGGCGAACATGCTTTCGACATTGAGCGGCTTGGAGATATGGTCGTTCATCCCGCATTCGAGCGCGCGCTCGCGGTCGCCGTCCATTGCGTTGGCGGTCATGGCGATCACTGGCAGCGTGCTGAAGCGCGGTTGCTGGCGAATTTTCCGGGTGGCCGTGTAGCCATCCATCACCGGCATCTGGCAATCCATCAGCACGCCATCGAAGTCGCCATCCTCGGCGAGGATATCCAGGGCCTCCTGGCCGTGCGTAGCGAGTCGCAAGCGGATGCCGACACTTTCCAGCAGCTCGCTGGCCAGTTCTTGATTCAGCTCATTGTCTTCGACCAAAAGCAGCCGGGCGCCGTTGAGACTGGCAACGGTACTGGCATTCTGTTGTGAACGTTCGCCAGCCCGCGTATCGCTGTGGGTGTCTCTGCCCAGCACGACACCGATGGCTTCGAGTAACGATGACGGCGTGACAGGTTTGGTCAGTACCACCGGTAACTGGATGCCCTGGCGCTCGGCTTCTTCGCGGGCTTCTTCGCGGCCAAAAGCGGTAATCATGATCACCGATGGTGTGCGCATCAGACTCGCAGAATGCATTCTGCTCACGGCTTCCATGCCATCCATGCCCGGCATCCGCCAGTCCATCAAGACCAGATCGTAAGGCAGCCCCTTATGCTCGGCGTCGGCCAACATGCGCAGCGCCGTGCTACCGCTCTGCGCGACATCCACTTCCAGGCCAAAGCTGCGCGCCATGCCCGAGAGAATTTCACGGGCGCTCGCATTGTCGTCCACGACCAGTACCCGCATACCGAGCAGTTCCCCGGCCTTGAACATACGACGCGGTTGCAGGCCTTGCTGCACGCCGAGTTGCACCTGGAAATGGAACGTGGAGCCGACTCCCGGTTGGCTTTCAACCCAGATTCGGCCGGCCATCAGTTCCACCAGCTTCTTCGAGATAGACAACCCCAGCCCGGTGCCCCCGTACTTACGGGTGATCGAACTGTCAGCCTGACTGAACGACTGGAACAAGCGTGAACACTGCTCGACGGTCATGCCGATGCCCGTGTCGCGCACCCAGAAGTGCAGCTGCACGTGTTCGTTATGAGAAGCCATTTCTTCAACGCCGACCACGATGTCACCGTGTTCGGTGAACTTGGCCGCGTTGTTGCCCAGATTGATCAGCACCTGCCCCAGTCGCAGGGGATCGCCAAGCAGAGCTGTGGGCAGGTCAGGCGGGATCTGAAACAACAATTCCAGACCCTTGTCCTCGGTCTTCAGGCCGATCATGGCAGCGAAGCTGTCGAGTACATCTTCCAGACGGAACGGAATCTGTTCGAGACTCATCCTGCCGGCTTCGATCTTTGAGAAGTCGAGAATGTCGTTGATGATGCCCAGCAGGTTCTCCGCCGAGCGATGGACTTTTTCAATGTAATTGCGCTGGCGATTGTCCAGCGAAGTACGCAGCGCCAGATGGCTCATCCCGATGATGGCGTTCATCGGCGTGCGGATCTCATGACTCATGTTGGCAAGGAACTCACTCTTCGCTTGAGTGGCTTCTTCGGCCGCTGCTCGAGCCTCCGCCAGAGCCGTCACGTCGATGTTGATCCCGGTTGCGCGCAATGGCTTGCCGTCCGGTGTGCGTGAAAAACGGTTGAGCGAGCGGAACGTGCGCACCCGACCATCATTTTTGCGCACGATGCGAAAATCGAATTCGGCCCGATCATCGCCACTCTGAACGGCACTTTCGAAGGTGCTGCTGACCCGCGCGACATCGTCGGGATGCACCAGCGCCTGCCAGTGCGCCAGCGTGCCACCGAAGCCACCAGGCTCCAGACCAAACAGGGTTTCGAGTTGGGGAGTCCAATAGTTTGTGCCGCTGACCAGATCGACGTCGAACAGACCGATGTCACCCGACTCCTGTGCCAGGTTCAGGCGATCGCTGGCAGTGCGCAACCTGGCTTCCATCGCCCTGCGCTCACTGACATCGCGCACCGAGGCGCACACGCAGACGCCACGCCCCTCCAGACGGGGCAAGTGGGAAAGGCCGATTTCCACGGAGAACAGGCTGCCGTCCTTGCGCACGCCGCTCAGATCGTCCAGATCGCCGCCCATCTGCCGGGTTCCGCCGCTGGCAATGAAGCCATCGCGTAACTTGACGTGCCGCTCGCGGGCAGCCTGCGGTACCAGACGCTCAATGCTCGCGCCAATCAGCTCGCCGGGGGCATAGCCAAACAAAGTGTCCATTTGCGGGTTGGTCATCAGGATGCGGCCATCGGCGCCCAGCACCAGCATGCCGTCCGGTGCAGCCTCGATGATGCCGCGATACCAGGCCTCGGTGGCGCGCAGTGCGGCCTGCTGGGCCTCCAGCTCGCTGGCCTGATGTTCCAGTTGCAAGGCTTGCGCGCCCATTTCGTCTGCCTGACGGCGAGTTTCCAGGAGCAGCGCCTGGGCTGCCTCACTGCGCTCCATAATGGCCATGGCACCGGCCAGTCTGGGCAGGACTTCTTGCAGCAGCAGCGCTTCGTTCTCTTCCAGTTGGCGAAAACCGGCCATTTCCATAACCCCGAGCAGGCGTTCGCCACGCAACACGGGCTGAACCAACAGGACGCTGGCGGGGGCAGCGCCCAACGGCGTGCGCACATGCCAAAACGGTTCCGGTAGATGCTCAAGCTGACGAGGTTGGCGATCCAGTGCGCACTGGCCAAGCAACCCTTCCCCGAGATCGAGTTCTGTGGGTAGCGGGTGAGCACTGTCCACCGCATAACCGCCCACCAGGCGCAGGCGTGCCGCGCCTTCATAGAGAACGTAAAGCGCTCCCTGGCACATGCCCAACTGCGGCGCGATGTGGCTGAAAAAAGCCTGGGCCAACTGCTGCGGCGTCTCCGCCTGTTGCAGGCCCACTTGCAGAAGTGAGGTGTGGTTTTTCACCCAACGCTGGCGCTCAAGCTGACAAGCTTCCAGCTGCAGCGTGGCGATAGCACGCGCCAGGTCTCCGGTTTCGTTGCGAAGATCGGTGTGCGGGATCTGGCCATCCAGCTTGCCGGACGCCAATTCGTCCACCGCCACGCGGACGCGATTCAATGGCACGCGAATCGAATAACTGACCAGCCAGGTCAACAGCAAGGCCAGCGCCGAACCACCCAGCAGCAAGATGTAGGTGATCGCAGTACTGCGCTCTGCGTATTCCGCCAGGTTCTTCGCCGTATCGTGGATGTCGGTTTCCTTGTTTTTCTCGATCTGCGAGAGCAGCCCGTCACCGCCCTGCTCCAGCGCAAGAAAATCCTTACTGTTGAGCAACATCAAGGCCTGTCCCAAGGAGCCCTTGCCGGCCAGTTCCAGTGCCTCATCGCCATTTTTTTGCAGACGCTGTAATAACACTTCAAATTCCACCAGGCTGCTGATGCTGCTCTGTCGGCGCAGTGTCGGACGAACCTGCTCGAGCGCTTCATGCAGTCGCTGTTGGGCGACATCCATCTGGGCTCTGGCGCTGATACGGATGTCCGCGTTGTTGGTAGCGATTGCACGTTGCATGGCGAGCAACAGATGCGGCAACTGCACCCGAACTTCCTGCACATGCTCGATACCCACCAAATCCTGCTGGTACAACTGCTGCATTTCATTTTTGAGCGAATACTGAGTGCGCAGGCTTTGCACACCCAATATCAGGATCAATATCAGCAGCGCAGCGAAGCCGATGATCAATTTACTGCGCAGAGACAGGCGCTCGAGCATCTCGAACAGTCTGTTCATAAACGGCCTCTTTCAACGGAATGTGCAAACGGATGCGTGGGGCTCAGGGACGGTCGGCGATCTGCTCAAGCAGGGCTAACTGCTTGGCCATGTCCTGGTCGCTGTCGGCAAATTGTTCAGCAATGGCGCGGAACTGCTCGGCATTGGCGAGAAACGCGTCGCAGATGTCCGGATCAAAGTGCGAGCCCCGGCCTTCGCGGATGATTGCCACCGCCTGCTCATGGGACATGCCGGGCTTGTACACGCGGCGGCTGATCAGTGCATCGTAGACATCTGCCACGGCCATCAACCTGGCGCTGATCGGGATGTCGTCGGTGGCCACGCCTTGCGGATAGCCACTGCCGTCCCACTTTTCCTGATGACCGTAGGCAATTTCCTTGGCCAAATGAAGGAAGTCGACGTTGATGCCTAATTGATCCTCGGCGTGCTGGATGGCGTCGCGCCCCAACGTGGTGTGGGTCTTCATGACCTCGAATTCTTCCGGGGTCAGGCGTCCCGGCTTGAGCAGAATGCGATCGGGAATACCAATCTTGCCGATATCGTGCAGCGGCGCCGATTTGAACAGCAGTTTGATGGTCTCGTCGTCAAGGAAGTGCCGGAAGCGCGGGTGATTGCGCAACAGTTCAGCCAGTTGTTTGATGTAGTGCTGAGTGCGGCGAATGTGGTTGCCGGTTTCGTTGTCACGGGTTTCCGCCAGCGAAGCCATGGCGTGGATCGTGACATCCTGGATGGCGATCACCTCGCGGGTGCGGCGCTGCACTTCCTGCTCGAGAAATTCGTTCTGATTGCGCAGGAAATCGGCAACGGACTTGAGCTTGATCTGCGTCTCGACCCTGGCCATGAGCACGGGGGGAATGATCGGTTTGGTAATGTAATCCGCAGCCCCCAGGCTCAAGCCGCGAATCTCGTCCTCCGTGGCGGCCATAGAGGTGAGGAAAATGATCGGTATGTGGCGAATGCGGGCATCACGTTTGAGCTGCTCGGCAACGTCATAACCGGACAGGCCCGGCATCATGATGTCCAGCAGGATCAGGTCGGGCAGTGGATCCGCCTGCAGAAGACGCAAGGCCTTCTCACCGCTATTGGCGGCCTTGACCCGATATTTGTCCTTCAGCAACTCGGCGATCAACATCAGGTTGTCGGGGGTATCGTCGACCACCAGAACGGTCGCTGATGGATAAACGCCCTGAGTGCTATCCATGGTTGTTGGCTCCCTTGCCAGACAATTATTGAACGGGCGGATTTACACCATTCTTGCCGGTAAGCGTAACCAGAAAAACTGTAATTGCCAGTTGATGATTTGAAGGTCGGTTTGATGAATTAAAGGAACCCATTCGCCGAAAGCACCTACTCATTCGCGCCTGTTTTCGGCCAGAAGCAGAGCCGCGCAGGTCTGTCATGCCCATTTACGCGAGAAGCAAAAAGCCTGACCCGTTTTTTTTGCAGGCCCGACACTGCGTTGCGTTTTATGGCCTATCTTGAAGCGTAACTTCACTCGCAGGACTGCATGCATGGGCTCTTTCTTGTACGACCTTATCGCCTTCGTCATTTTCGTTCTGGATATCTGGGCAATCATCAATGTGGTGAAAAGCTCGGCAGAAACACCGAAAAAAGTTTTATGGGTGGCGCTGGTCGCGCTTCTGCCGGTGATCGGCCTGATCATCTGGGCAATAAAAGGCCCTCGTAGCGAAACACGGGTATGAGCCTCCAAAACGTTCAGTAGCGGGATCACCCCGCTATCAGGGGGCATAAGGTCTCCGGTATTCCTTTAAAAAAACACTCAAGCGATCCCCCCGACGGTTATAAATCTGCGGTCATGGGGATGGTTTTCTGATCGCCCAACCTTCGAAAAATCAGCGTCTATACTGCCTCCACGCGACGAACAGCAAGGGATTAGGCAATGTTAAACACAAACATTTCTGCAAGGGCGCTATCCGGTGGTTTGCTCGATGTGTTGATTCGCGCCGGACTGATCACGGTACTGGTGCTGTTCTGCTTTCAGATCTTTGAACCCTTCCTCAACCTGATGCTTTGGGCAGTGATCCTGGCGATCACCCTGTACCCGCTGCACACCCTGCTTAAGCGCAAATTGGGCAATAAAGATGGCCGCGCCGCGACGCTGATCGTCGTGGTCGCCCTGGCCTTGCTGATGGTGCCGATTTATCTGCTGGGCACCTCAATCACTGAATCGGTCGAAGGCGCCCTGGCAATTCTCAAGTCCGACACCGTGACCATTCCGCTGCCCAACGAAAAAATTGCCACCTTGCCGCTCATTGGCGAACGGCTCTATGCCTTCTGGTTGCAGTCGGCGACCGACATGAGCAGCGTGGTGATGAAGTTGATGCCGTACATCAAAACGATCGGCTTGACCTTGCTGGGCAAGATGGCTGGGGTTGGCGTGGGCTTTCTGTTGTTTATCGGTGCCCTGATCATCGCCGGTGTGCTGATGGCCTACGGCGACAACGGCGAACGCAGCGCCATCGCCATCGCCACCCGCCTTTCCGGCCCGGAACGCGGCCGGCGCATTGCGACACTGTGCACCGCGACCATCCGCGCGGTAGCTCAGGGCGTGGTGGGTATCGCCTTTATCCAGATGCTGCTGGTGGGCGTCGGCTTCGTGCTTATGGGAGTGCCCGGTGCCGGGCTGCTCGCCATGGTTGCGCTGTTGATGGGGATCATGCAGTTGCCGGTAATCCTCGTGACGGTGCCGGTAATCGCCTATGTCTTTGCCACTGACGGCACCACGCTCGGTACCGTCGTGTTTTGCATTTACAGCCTGATCGCCGGGATGTCCGACAACGTCCTCAAGCCATTGATGCTCGGCCGCGGCGTCGATGTGCCGATGCCGGTGATTCTGATCGGTGCGCTGGGCGGTATGGTCAGCGGCGGGTTTATCGGTCTGTTCATTGGGCCGGTGATGCTGGCGGTCGCCTATCAACTGTTCTGGCAGTGGATCGACGACCAGCCGCACATCGAGGTTCTGGATGAACTATTGAGCGTTGAGCCACCGCAACGTGGGTCAGCGAACGAGCTCCCGCTGGTCTGAGGCGCATGCGCTTGAAGGCATCTCCTGCCCGCATGAGCCGGTTACTGCTGTGTGCCGCCGTGGGCCTGAGTGGTTGTGTGCGTCTTGGCCCGGACTTCCAGTCACCGACCCAACCTTGGGTTGAGCACTGGAATACGCCGGCCTTGGCGCTGGCCAGCCAGCAACAGACGCAACCCGATAGCCGGCAGTGGTGGCACGTGTTTACCGACCCGGTGCTCGACCACCTGATCGCCGAGGCGGACGCGCACAATGCCGACCTCGAAGTGGCCGGCCTGCGGGTGATGGAGGCGCGCGCACAGTTGGGCATCGCGCTAAGTGGTCGCTACCCGCAAGTGCAACAGGTCAGCGCCGACAGCGCCTATGTCAAACGTCGCCAATGGGGCGGTGACAATCCGCAGGACAGCCATCTGTGGCAACACAGTGCGGGGTTCGACGTCGGCTGGGAACTGGATTTCTGGGGCCGGTTCAGCCGCGCCATCGAGTCGGCTGATGCGGCCTGGTTCGCCGCGCAGAGCAACTATGAAAACGCGCTGGTGCTGCTGCACGCGCAAGTGGCGCAGACCTACTACGCACTGCGTACCGCCGAGGCGCGCCTGCTGATCGCAAAGAACAACGCCACACTGCAGAAGCGCAGCTATGAGATTACCGAGCGCCTGTTTCTCAGCGGCAACAATGCCGAACTTGATCTGCAACAGGCCAAAACCCAGTACCTCGCGACCCTCAGCACCATTCCCGATTTCGAAGCGCAAGTCGCCAGCACACGCAATGCCTTGGCCACCCTGATCGGTCGCCCGCCGGGCGCAATGGCTGAACTGCAGACCAACACTGGCGTGGTGCCTTTGGTTGATCGTGCTGTGCTGCAAGACGTGCCGGTTGACCTGTTATTGCGTCGTCCGGATGTCCGTAGCGCAGAAGCCCAGGTCGCGGCCCAGTCGGCGCTGATCGGTGTCGCCGAGGCCGACCTTTATCCTTCTATCAGCCTGTTCGGCAGCATCGTCTGGTTCGCGAATTCCCTGGACGGCACGTCCAATACATTGGATCTGATCGGCGGCCCTAGCCTGCGCTGGAACGTGTTTGACCATGGCCAGATCACCAACAACGTGCGTGTTCAGGATGCCCGTCTGCAGCAGTTGATCGTCGTCTATCAGGACAGCGTTCGCCAGGCGGCGCGCGAGGCCGACGATGCGGCGACCGGCCTGATCAAGGCGCTGGAGCGCGACCGGATCCTCAGCGAAGCGTCGATTGCAGCCAGGCGTTCGGTATCTCTGGCCAATACCCAGTACCGCGAAGGCTATTCGGATTTCCAGCGGGTACTCGATGCCCAGGCCGCCCTCTTCGCCCAACAGGATAACTACCTGGTCAATCGCAACACGGCCATCAACAGCCTGATCGCGCTGTACAAGGCCGTCGGCGGCGGTTGGTACAGCGACCGTCCGCTGATCGATCCCGCCACCCGCCAACAGATGGAACAACGCACCGACTGGGGCAACTTGCTTGATGAAGGGAAGGAAGGTGTCAATTGAGTGACCGCCAAAACGAGAAAGAACAAGCCGTGCCCGCGCCTGCGGCGGATCCGGCAAAAAAAGCTGTCAGCGCTGTTGCCGCGCTCATTCTCCTGAGCCTGGTCTGGTACCTGATGGCCGACCGCTACACACCTTATACGCAGCAGGCACGGGTACAGACGTTTGTGGTTCCGGTGGCGGCGGAAGTCGCAGGCCGGGTCACCAAGGTCAACGTGCGCAACAACCAGGAGGTCAAGGCTGGCGACGTGTTGTTCGAGGTGAACCCGCAGCAATATCAGATCGCTGTCGACCGGGCGCGTGCTGACTTACAGACCACCCGCAGGCAGATCGGCGCCAACACTGCTGGCATCGACTCCAAGACGGCGTCGCTGAAAGCGGCCCAGGCTAACGAAGTCATGTCCCGCCAGGATCTGCAACGCCTTGAGCGTTTATACAAGGAAGACGCCGGAACCATCTCTCTGCGTCGATTGGAGGTTTCCCGTTCCACTCTGGATGCGGCCGTCGCCCATGTCGCGGCGGCGCGGGCAGAGGTCGAACGCGCCCGCGAAACCCAAGGGGGCGGCGACGAAAAAAATGCGCTGTTGCTCAGCGCAATCGCCACGGTGGACAAGGCCGAACTGGATCTGGCCAACAGCGTCGTGCGGGCCCGCTCCAACGGTCTGGTCACTGACCTGCGCACCGATGTCGGCCAGTTCGCCACCGCTGGAGCGCCCTTGATGACTTTGATCGCCATCCACGACGCGTGGGTCTCGGCGGATATGACGGAGAACAACCTCGGGCAGGTAAGGCCCGGCACCCCGGTGCGCATCGTGCTGGACGCACTGCCCGGCAGCGTATTCGAAGGCCATGTGCGCAGCGTCGGTTATGGCGTCAGTACGGGTCAGAGCACGCCAGCCGGCACCTTGCCCACGGTGCAGAACAGCCGTGACTGGCTGCGCCCGGCCCAGCGCTTTCCGGTGATCATTGAGCTTGAGCCAGGCCAGTTGAGCGATATCAGTGGCATCCGTGTCGGTGGCCAGGCCGAGGTGATGGCGTTTCCCAACGAGGGCAATCCGCTAAACGTTCTCGGTCGCCTGTTTTTGCGTGTGATGAGCTGGATGTCGTATGCCTACTGAGCAACAGATCCGCGCCCGGCGTGCCCTGCGACTGGCCACGGGCACGGCGCTTTGCCTGGCCGCAAGCTTCGGTCTGGCCCTGCCTATCCCTTTTATCGCACCGATGCTGGCGCTGACGATCCTGGCGGCGATGAACCGACCGCTGCCGTTCAAGGCCAGCCTGGGCCTGGCCCTGGTGCTGATGATCACCACCGGCAGCGGCTTGCTGCTGATACCGTTGTTGCAGTATTACGCGGCGGTCGGCGTGATGCTGGTTTGCCTGGGCCTGTTTCTGGTGTTCCGCTATGGCATGCGAGGCGGCAGCGCGCTGGTCGCGACCTTCATGGTGGTCGGCTTGACGATGATCAGCGCGGCCGGCGCCACCGACTTCGACCTGGCCCTGCAGGTGGTGGTCTCGTTGGTCAAAGGCATGCTGCTGGCGCTCACGGCGGTGTCGATCAGCCACTGGCTGTTCCCGGATCCCATCGATACACGACCACCCGCCCCCGCACCGACCCTGTCGGCAGATGAGGTCAACTGGCTGGCGTTGCGCGCCGCGCTGGTGGTGATGCCTGCCTTCCTGTTGGCGCTGATCGATCCGGCCAGCTACATGCCGATCATCATGAAGTCGGTCAACCTCGGCCAACAGAGCACCGTTACCAGCGCGCGATCTGCCGGGCGGGAACTGCTCGGCTCAACCCTGCTCGGCGGCCTGCTGGCGATTATCTTCTGGTTCGCCCTGGGCCTGTTCGTCAATCTGTGGATGTTCTTCCTGTGGATGCTGCTGTTCGGGCTGCTAGTGGCCCGAAAACTCTATGGGCTGAGCCCTGGCCGCTACACGCCGGGTTTCTGGCTCAACAGCCTGATGACCATGATCATTCTGCTCGGCCAGTCGGTGCAGGACAGCGCCGCCGGCAAGGATGTCTATACCGCTTTCGCGATCCGCATGGGGCTGTTCATTCTGGTCACGCTGTATGCCTGTGCGATGGTTTATCTGCTTGATAATCGCCGGCAACGTCGCAACGCCTCTAACCCAACCTCTACAGAGGATCGCACATGCTGATCAATTTCCTCGTGGGCCTGCCGGTGATCGTGCTCTGCGTGGTTTTGCAGGCGGTGTTCCTGGCCCTGTGTGCGCGGCGTTATGCGTCGCAGCGGCGCAAGATGAAGCTGTGCCACTCCAAGACAGATGACGTGCGTTTGTTGTCGATGGTCATGGTGGTGATGCTCATCGGCAACTATGTGCAAATGGCCCTGTGGGCCTTGCTGTTCCTGCTGCTAGGCGAGTTCAAAGACTTCACCAGCGCGCTGTATTTTTCTGGCGTGACCTTCTCCACGTTGGGCTATGGCGATGTGGTTCTGAGCCCGCAATGGCGCTTGCTCAGCCCGCTGGAGGCGGCTAATGGCATTCTTATGTTCGGTGTTTCCACGGCAATCATGACCGCTGCCGTCATGGACATCATCAAACATAACGCGACTGGCGAACAGGAGCGTTCGCCTTGAAACATCGCGCGATGCTGGCCTGCGCTACAGCGAAGACCGCTTCATGTGGACGCGAATCGCGGAAAACTGGGAGATCCACACGGTGTCGACGCCGGTAACGACGTGACGTTGCCAACCTGAACATCGTCTTCCGCAAAGAAAGCTTGCCCGACAAGTACGTCAAACTCGGTTTCAAGGACTACACCTCAGCGATGGTTCGCACCCTTGAACGCGGTTTTTACGGTTACTACGAAGCACGGGCCAAGCCGATGAACTCCGCCGGCTCAAGCGCATTCTGGCTGGCGTGGACAGGCATGATGGACAACGCCACCGAAATCGACATTTTCGAAATCGGCGGCAAAACCAAAAATGCCGCCCTCGACCGTTCGTACAACATGAACGCCCACTTATGGGCCACGCCGCAAAGCAGCGAACACATCGCCGACGGCAGCATTTGGCTGAGTCCATGGCGCCTGGCCGAGGACTTTCATGTCTACGGCTTCGACTGGCAACCCGACACCCTGCGCTGGTACGTCGATGGTGTGCTGGTGCGGGAATCGAAGAACAGCCACTTCTTCTTCCCCATGGAGATCGTCTTTGACAGTGAGGCGATGTGGAAGTGGTTCGGCATCGTCGATGACGCTGACCTGCCCTCCACCTTCGAAATCGACTACATCCACATGTGGCAACGCAGTCCATAGCCGTCTCATCAAACCGGGGGACGAATCGCCACGGCTTCAATCGCTTTCGCCTGGGGTCAAGTGTCAGTGACCAGAGTCGTCAGTTTCAATCAGCGCGAAAAAGTCTGGAGCGCCCTATATGAACAACCGACGGCTGCAGGAACTGGATTTGCTGCGCTTCCTCGCCGCTATCGCCGTCGTGATTTTTCACTATGCGTTTCGCGGCTATGCAAAAGGCGACATGTCAACAATGCCCTATCCCTGGTTGGCCGAGCCTGCCAAATACGGTTACCTGGGCGTCGAACTTTTTTTCATGATCAGCGGGTTCGTCATTCTGATGACCGCGTCGAGCAACAACCTCAGCGTATTTTTCATCTCCCGCGTCGTGCGCCTTTGCCCGGCGTTCTGGGTGTGCTGCACGCTTACGTTTTTGTTCACGTTAGCCATCGGCCAGCCACGCTTCTCGGCCGATCTATACCAATATTTGATCAACATGGCCTTTCTGAGCGAGATGCTGAATGTAGAACCGATCGATGGGGTGTACTGGTCACTGTTTGTAGAAATAAAGTTCTACCTGATGATTTCCGTCCTGTTGAGCGTGAAGAAAATAGACAAAATCGAACCGTTCCTCGTGGCCTGGCTGCTGGTTTCTGCAACAGCGGAAATACTGGTGTTGGAAAAGCTACGCTCGCTATTGATCACTGATTACGCCGCCTACTTCATCGCCGGAGCCACGTTCTACCTCGCGTGGGTCAAGGGTTTTAACACAACCCGGGTTCTGCTACTGCTGGGCGCGTTGGCGTTAGCCTGCTTTACCGCGCTGGTGTGGGCCGAATCGATCGAAACCAAATACTCGACTGAATACAACCCGCTGATCATCTGCGGTCTGATCGGCCTGTTTTTCATCCTGTTCTACTTGATCACGACCAACCGAACGCCTGCGATCAGTCGGCGCAACTGGACGGTGCTGGGTGCGCTGACGTATCCGCTTTACCTGCTCCATCAAATGATCGGCTTCATGATCTTCAACATCGCTTACCCGGCGGTGAACCCGCACCTGCTGTTCTGGGGCACCATCATCCTGATGATTGCCGCGTCCTGGTTCATCAACAAGAAAATCGAAACGCCGATTGCCCGTTTCATCAAAAGATACCTTTCAATCTCCTTCAAACGTGTCAGAGCCGATTAGCCGGCTTCCTGCACCCCTATCTATCATGCCCCCCTCCGCCCTCATCGAACCTTGCAGCGAAAACACCGTCCGAGCTAAGGCATCAATGCTTCCCGCTCGCCACGAGGTTTCCGTTTGAAAGCTGCCATCGTCAAAAAATACCGTTTGATCATCAAGACCCTGGGCTATGTCGGCTGGGCCTTGTTCTGGCTGTTGTTGTGGGACATCGCCGTCACGGTCGACTTCATGTTGTTTCTCAACGCCAAGCTGAATTTGCCGCTGATGCCCCTGACGTTATTGGGCTCGGCATTGATCGTGCTGATCAGTTTTCGTAACAGCAGCGCTTACAACCGCTGGTGGGAGGCGCGGACGCTGTGGGGTTCGATGATCAACAGTTCGCGCAGTTTTGCCCGGCAGGTGCTGACGTTGCTGGATGATCCCGGCACCGAGGTGAATCCGGTCAAGTCGACACTGCTGCGTCGTCACGTTGCTTACGTGAATTGCTTGGCGGCGCATCTGCAAGGTTTGCCTTGCCCTGAGGAAGTCCGGGCGTTTATTCCCGCTGACGAATTCGCCCGCAGCGGCACGACCAATAACTTCGCCAACGACATTCTCACCGGCTCCGCTGCGTTGTTGGCGCGGGAATACAAGGCCGGGCGTCTGGACAGCATTCGTCTGGCGCGGCTGGAGTCGACGCTGGTGGATCTGTCGAACAGTCAGGGCGGTATGGAGCGGATCGCGAATACGCCGCTGCCCTACCCTTATGTGTATTTTCCGCGGCTGTTTATCTCGCTGTTCTGCCTGATCGTGCCGGTGGGCCTGGTGGAGTCGCTGGGCTGGTTCACCCCGCTGGCCTCGACCGTGGTCGGGTTTATGTTGCTGGCGATCGAGCGCATCGGCACCGATCTGCAAAGTCCGTTTCGTCATAGCGAGCATCAGATTCAGATGGAAGCGCTGTGCGAAACCATCGAGAAAAACCTGCAGTCGATGCAACGCGATTCGTTGGGCGACGTGCGCCGGCACGGTGAAATTGCTTGAAGCTTGCTTAAACCGGCTGCGTTTTGCTAGCCGCGCAAGGGCCTGAACTGGCGCGGCCGGTGAACTCGAACGGCAGCACGACGTGGCGCTTGGGCAGCGGCTTTTTATCGATCAGCATGATCAGCATTTGCACGGCTTTCTCACCGAACGCCTCAGCGGGTTGCGAGATGGTCGTCAGGGGTGGATCGCAGTAGGCGGCCATCGGAATATCGTCGAAGCCCACCAACGAAATGTCCTCAGGCACGCGCAAACCCGCTTGCTTGATGCGTTTCAAGGCGCCGATGGCCATCTCGTCGTTTTCACAGAAAAGCGCAGTTGGCTTCGTGGCCATCGTGAGCATTTTCGAGGCGCCGACGAACCCGGCATTCAGGGTGAAGTCGCCATGGCAGACCAATTCCTCGTCGAAACCGATTCCGGCTTCGCGCAAAGCGGCCTGATAGCCGGCCAGTCGGTCGCGTGTCAGAGGACTGCTTCTTGAGCCTTTGATCAGTCCGATCCGCTGATGTCCCAGCGCGATAAGGTGTTGCGTCATTGCCTTGGCGGCCGCGAAATTATCCAGGCTGATGGTGGCGTGACGCCCGTCGCTGATGACTTCGCAGGCATTGACGATCGGCGGCAGATCCGCGCTCGAAGCCGCGGTATCAAAGGGATCAAACGCGCGCAGTTGAATCACGCCGTCCGCCTGGTGGGCATATACCAGTTCGGCGAATTGCCGCTCCACGGCTTCTTGCCCTTGAGTATCGCAAAGCAGCAGCCGATACCCGGCCGCCTGCGCCGCCTTCTGCGCCCCACTGATCACCCGTGCGAAAAAAGTATTGGCGATTGCCGGAACGAGGATCACCAGGTTGCCGGTTTTTCGCGAGCGAAACTGCACGGCCATCAGGTTCGGCCGGTAGTTGGCTTGTTCGACGGCAGCGTTGACCTTGTCGCGGGTTTCGGGGAGCACCCTTTCCGGTGATTTCAGTGTTCTGGACACCGTCGCCACGGATACACCTGCCAGTCGAGCCACCTCACGGATATTTGACACAAACGCCTCGCGTGTTCGGAAGATCGAGTGCGGCAGCTTACCGCACGTCGCGACAGGCGGAAATGTCCACTCCACATCGTCGCAGGATTTGACACTGCCGGAATTGAAGCCTAAATTTCCGGGCAGATGTAACCGGTTACATCACCACTCAAGCATAGTGAACAATTACCCCACCGAGACGAGTGACATGAGTTCAGCAGGTCGAAAAATAAGAATGGGTTTTGTCGGCGGCGGTGAAGGCGCCTTCATTGCTCAGGCGCATCGGCAGGCGGCACGCCTGGATGGCCAGTTCGAGCTGGTCTGTGGTGCCTTCAGTCGCACGCCTGAAAATAACCAGCGCACCGCTGCAGCACTGGGTGTGCCTGCCCAGCGCTGCTATGACACCTGGCAGGCGATGCTCGACGCCGAAAGTGTGCTTGCGCCTGAGCAGCGCATGGAATTGCTGGTGATCGTCACGCCAAACCATCTGCATGCACCGATTGCCAGTAAAGCGCTGCGCGCCGGTTTCCATGTGTTCAGTGAAAAACCTGCTGCGCTGGATCTTGCTGAACTGCAGTCGCTCCGACACGACGTCATCCACAGCGATCGAATCTACGGGCTGGCTCACACTTACCTCGGCTATGCGATGGTCTGGCAGGCCCGCGAAATGGTTCGCAGCGGTGTGATCGGCCGCCTGCGCAAGGTGCTGGTCGAATATCCTCAAGGCTGGCTCAGCGAAGATGTCTCCGGACGCGGCAATAAACAGGCGGACTGGCGAGATGATCCCGCGCAGTCCGGCATCGGTGGCTGCATCGGTGATATCGGCACTCACGCCTTCTCTCTCGCGGAGTTTGTCGCCGGCCAGAAAATTCAGTACGTCAGCGCAATGCTCAGCGCTCACTTCGATAACCGTCAGCTGGATGACGACGCCTCGATGCTGTTCAAAATGGCCGATGGCGCCAGCGGCGTGTTGATCGCCAGCCAGGTCTGCGCGGGAGAGGAAAACCCGCTGAAGATCCGCCTCTACGGTGATAAAGGCGGGCTGGAGTGGCGCCAGGAAGACCCGGCCAGCCTGATCCATCGCTCGATTGACCAGCCGATCCGCCTGTTGCGCTCAGGCGTCGGGCAACCCTGGTTGTGCGCCGACGCCTTATCGCGGATGCGCCTGCCCGCCGGGCATCCGGAGGGTTATCTCGAAGCGATGGCCAATCTTTATCGCGCACTGGCGCAATCGATTTTGCACAAAGTGCCAGGCCACGATGCGCCGGGCGTTCCCGGAATCAACGTTGGTTTACGCGGCATGGCGTTCATCGAGACAGCCATCGCCAACCATCGGGGTGACGCCAAGTGGAGCGAAATCCCCGACACCTACATCGCAGGAGAATCCTCAGATGAACGCTGAGTTGCGACAGACCAAAGGCATGCGCGGGCCGGGTATTTTTCTCGCCCAGTTCATGTCCAGCGAGAGCCCGTTCCATACGTTATCCGAGATCGCGCAATGGGCCGCCTCCCAAGGCTACAAGGCGATCCAGATACCGACCCTCGGCACGCAATTCATCGACCTTGAGCGAGCAGCCGAGAGTCAGGATTACTGCGACGAACTCATCGCCACCTGTGCGCGAGCCGGCGTGGTGATCAGCGAACTGTCGACGCACCTGCAAGGCCAGTTGGTCGCCGTGCATCCCGCGTTCGACGCCGTCTTCGACGACTTCGCCCCTGAACATTTACGCGGCCAGCCCAAGGCTCGCACAGAGTGGGCAATTTCCCAGCTCAAACTCGCCGCCCGTGCCAGTCAGCGCTTGGGCCTGACGGCTCACGCGACATTCTCCGGCGCCCTGCTCTGGCCGTTTCTGTACCCATGGCCACAACGCCCGGCCGGGCTTGTCGATGAGGGGTTTGCCGAGTTGGCGCGGCGCTGGTTACCGATCCTCGATTGCTTTGAAGCAGCGGGCGTTGATCTCTGCTACGAGATCCATCCTGGGGAAGATCTGCACGACGGCGCCTCGTTCGAACGCTTTCTCGAAGCGGTGAATCATCACCCGCGCGCGGCGATTCTCTACGATCCAAGCCATCTGCTTTTACAACAAATGGACTACTTGGGTTTCATCGATCGCTATCACGAGCGCATCCGCATGTTCCACGTCAAGGATGCCGAGTTCCGTCCCGACGCCCGCTCTGGCGTGTACGGCGGGTATCAGGGCTGGATGGATCGGCCCGGCAGATTCAGATCGCTGGGCGATGGCCAGATCGATTTCAAGTCGATCTTCAGCAAATTGACCCAATACGATTTCAGCGGCTGGGCCGTGCTGGAATGGGAATGCTGCCTGAAGGACGCCGCCCAGGGCGCCGCAGAAGGCGCGGCATTCATAGAGCAACACATGATCAAAAAGACCGAGAAGGCTTTCGACGATTTCGCCCGTGTGACGGCCGATCAGCAATCCAACCGACGACTGCTCGGCCTGGGCGATGACTGACGCCACAGCGGCTGGCCACTGACGTCTATCCAATAACGTCTATCCAATAAGAATAATAGGGTGACTGACATGCCTGGAATTAACGCGCGACTGAGCGCGATGATGTTTCTGCAATTTTTTATCTGGGGTGGCTGGTTCGTCACCCTCGGGACGTTCCTCACTACGACGCTGGCTGCCAGCGGCGGTCAGGTGGGCATGGCCTTCTCCACGCAATCGTGGGGAGCGATTTTCGCCCCGTTCGTGATTGGCCTGATTGCTGACCGCTTTTTCAACGCGGAACGCATTTTGGCGGTGCTGCATCTACTGGGCGCCGCGCTGCTCTACCGGCTCTATCTCGCTGATGATTTCAGCGCGTTTTACCCTTACGTCCTCGCCTACATGATGGTCTATATGCCGACCCTGGCATTGGTCAATGCCGTCGCGTTCAGGCAAATGAAAGATCCCGCGCTGGAGTTTTCGCGGATTCGCGTTTGGGGAACGATCGGCTGGATTATCGCCGGGCTGGTGATCAGCTTCGGCTTTGCCTGGGACTCTCAACAGGCCATCGCGGACGGAGCGCTGCGCAACACGTTTCTGATGTCCGCCGTCGCCTCGTTGATCCTTGGTGTCTACAGCTTCACTTTGCCCGCGACCGCGCCGCTCGAGCACGGTGAAAATACCGGTGGGCTCAAACAGCTGCTGGGGGTGGAGGCTCTAGGTTTGCTGAAGGATCGAGGCTACCTGATCTTCTTCATCGCCTCGATTCTGATCTGTATTCCTCTGGCGTTTTACTACCAGAACGCCAATCCGTTTCTGTCTGAAATCGGTGTCGAAAACCCCACCGCAAAAATGGCCATCGGGCAGGTGTCCGAAGTGCTTTTTATGTTGCTGCTGCCGCTGTTCATCCATCGTTTCGGCATCAAAATCGCACTGTTGATCGGGATGTCGGCGTGGGCATTGCGGTATTTGCTGTTCGCCTATGGCAGTAACGGTGATCAAGCCATGATGCTGCTGGCCGGCATCGCCTTGCACGGCGTCTGCTATGACTTCTTTTTCGTCTCAGGGCAAATCTACACCGACGCCAAAGCCTCAGAGCGCTTTCGCAGTTCCGCGCAGGGACTCATTACACTGGCCACCTACGGCTTTGGCATGCTGATCGGATTCTGGGTTGCGGGTCAGGTGACCGACCACTTTTCGACAGCGGGCGTTCACGACTGGCGAAGCATCTGGCTGTTTCCGGCAGCCTTCGCCATCGCGGTGTTTATTTTGTTCTGGCTGACGTTCACCGGGCGGAACGAGCGCGATATGAAACCTGCGATATAAATGCGAGCCACCGTTCGCTGCGTGTGCCAGCGGTGGTCAGACTTGATCGTCACTCGGGTCATAACTGTTCACATTGGGCACCTGCAGATGCAGGCGCCCAAGCAAGTCAACCAGCGTGTCGACCTCGCCCGGGGTCAATCCGCTGAGCAGACGCGACTCGCGCTCCAGCGCCACTTTAAGCACACGGTCATGCAGCTCCTTGCCGCTGGCCGTCAATCGCACGGTGTAACGCCGCGCGTCCTTGGGATCCAGCTGACTGGTGATCCGCCCCGCCGCTTCAAGCGTTTGCAATGAACGACTGACAGCGCTCTTGTCGAGGCCGATCGCCTGGCAGATTCGATTGGCGGTGATGTCGGATTCAACCGCCAGCATTGACAGCATCCGCCATTCAACCACGCCGATGCCGAAGTGTTTGCGGTAGCACTGGGAGGCTCCGGTGGCGAGTTTGTTCGCCAGGAATGTCACCAGGCCAGGTACATAACGCGACAGGTTCAGTTGTGTATCGGTAGCCATCGAGAAAACACCGTAGATCGAAGATCTGGCAATTTGGTTGACACCGCAACCAATTTATCTGAGGATTCACTCAGCCAACCATTGCGGACAATGCGCCGCATGATACGCCGTAGCACAACCTCAAAAAAATAATTATCAGGTCTTGCTTATGAACCTCCGCCAGTCGTGCCCTTCCCTTTTACCCGTGATTACCGACCCTCGCTATTTCCTCGCGCCCGGCTGATTCGTCACTCGCTCGCAGCCTTTTTTCCATTCGTTTTTCAGCAGCCACTTCAATGTGGAGGGAGAAGTCATGCTTGAAGTCAACGTCACCCGCAAAGTCGTTGAGGCCGAGGGTATTTGCAGTTTCGAGTTGTGCGCAGCAGACGGCCGCCCGTTACCACCGTTCAACGCCGGTGCTCACATCGACATCCACATTGGCGGCGGCCTCACCCGGCAATACTCGCTGTGCAATGACTCCAAAGAGCGTCATCGCTACGTGATCAGTGTGTTGAAGGATCCCGCCTCCCGCGGCGGTTCTACCGCGATGCACGACACCATCAGCGAGGGCCAGACACTCAGTATCAGCGAGCCGCGCAACCTCTTCCCACTCGCTGATTCAGCCAAGCGTCACCTGCTGTTTGGCGGCGGGATTGGCATTACGCCGATGCTGGCAATGGCCCATGAACTTCATCATCAAGGCACGGATTTCGAGCTGCATTACAGCTTTCGATCCAGCGAACGCGCCGCGTTTATCCAATACCTGCGGCAAGCACCGTTCGCCAGCCACGTGCATTTGCATGACGACAGCGGATCGCCCGCACAGAAACTCGATGCAAGCGCCCTCCTCGCCGCGCCAGACAGCGCGACTCACCTCTACGTCTGTGGCCCGGCCGGTTTCATGAATTTCATCCTCGACACCGCGCAGATCGCTGGCTGGCCCGAAGATCGTGTGCACAGAGAGTTCTTCGCCGCCGCACCGGTTGATGCAAGCGCTGATTGGCCTTTCGAAGTTCAGTTGGCGAGCACGGGGCAAATTTTTTACATCCCCGCCGATCGCACTGTTTTTGAAGTGCTCGATGAGGCCGGGATTGCCATCGAATCATCCTGCGAGCAAGGCGTCTGCGGCACCTGTGTCACGGGCTTGCTCGAAGGCATTGGCGATCACCGCGACCAGTTCATGACCGCCGCCGAACACGCGGCCAATGACCGTTTCACGCCGTGCTGCTCACGTGCCAAATCGCCCCGCCTGGTATTGAGACCTTTGACCTGAACCGAGCCTTGACCGCTCGCCGGAGAACATCATGACGACCGCTGCCCAACCCCTTGCACACGAAATTGACCCGGCCAATGCGCCAAGTTTCCCGCTCGATCAATGGTACGTCGCAGCCTTGAGCCGGGAACTGAAAGACCAGCCCCTTGGCCGCACGTTACTGAATAAACCGGTGGTGCTTTTCCGCACGGCGGATAACCAGGTCGCCGCGCTTGAAGACCGCTGCTGCCATCGTGCACTGCCGCTGTCCAACGGCACAGTGGAAGCACGTGGCTTGCGCTGCGGCTATCACGGCTTGTTGTTTGACGACGGCGGTAAATGCATCGAAATTCCGGGCCAGGACAAGATCCCCAGCAAAGCCAAAGTGCCTGCCTACCCTGTCCGAGAGCAGGATCAGATCATCTGGATCTGGTTCGGCAGCGCAGAGCATCCAGAGCCGACATTCGCGCCACCGGTCTACGACGTGCACAGCAGCGGTAAGTACCTGTTCGACGGTGATGTCTACCACTACGACGCGCCCTATCAACTCATCCACGACAACCTCATGGATCTCAGTCATCTGGGCTACGTCCATCTGCACACCATTGGCGGCAACGCCAGCATTCACATGAACGCGCAGATGAGCGTGGACGGCGATGACTCGATGGTTCGCGTGGTTCGACACATGCCCGATTCCGTTCCGCCGCCGACCTACACCGCGGCCTACCCGTTCAAAGGCAACATCGACCGCTGGCAGGAGATCGAATTTCACTTCAATCACCTGCGCATCTCGGACCGGCGCGATAGACGCAGGCACGGACGATCTGCACAACCCGGATCGAGGTGGTTTCCATATGCGTGGTTTTCACGGTGTGACGCCGGAAACCGACACCACAAGCCACTATTTCTGGACCATGGCCACCAACCCTGAGCATGATCCCGAAGCCGTCACAGCCAAAGTCCTGCATCAGACGCGATTGACGTTCGATGAAGACAAAGTGGTGATCGAAGCGCAGTACCAGAACATGTGCCGGTTCGGTACGCGCCCGATGATTGATATTCATGTCGACGTCGGTGCCAATCGTGCCCGCAGAATCATCGAGCGACTGCGCAATCCGACAAGTTGATGGCCGCAACACAGTGGCGGCGGCAAATGCCGTCCACTGTGTTAAGCCTCTGCCGTGCTAGCGCGGCGGAAAAGCGACGCCGACCCGCTCGGCGTACTTGAGCCACGCGGCTTTGAGCCGTTGAACCGTCTGCGGTTGAGCCGCCGCCAGGTCATGGGTTTCACCACGATCCTGGGCAACATCAAACAACTGCCATTGCGGCGGCTGCGTGTTATCGCCGAAACCTGCTGGCGGGCGCATGCCCAACAATTTGAGATTGCCCTCACGATAATAAGCGTTGCCGAACAGCTCTCCGGCCAGACTCTCAGCGTCATGAGGGCTGCCCTTGCCTTCGAGCATCGGCAGGATGGATCGGCCGGTAATCGGATGTTTGTCCGCTTCGCTCGGCAAAGCGATGCCTGCCAAATCAAGGAATGTCGGTGCCAGATCATCCACCCGCGCTACGCCTCTTTCCACACCCTGACGCCGCAGTGTCTTGGGCAGTTGGATGATCGCCGGCACACTGATTCCGCCTTCGGCCGTGGTGCCCTTGAACAAATGAAAAGGCGAGGCACTGACTTCCGCCCAGCGCAAACCATAGTCGATCTGCGAGCCGGGCTGGCCCAGATTGGCCAGTCTGTTATCCGTGTTCGCGCCGGGTGGATAGAACTGCGCGTGGTTTTCCGCCGCCGCGCCGTTGTCGGACATGAACACGATCACCGTGTTGTCGTACTGGCCGCTTTGGCGCAGGTAGTCGATGACCCGGCCAATGTTGTGATCGAGGTTGTCGACCATTGCCGCGTAGATCTCCATTTTGCGCGCTTCGATTTTCTGCTGCTCGGCCGTGAGTTGCTGCCAACCGGGCAGCCGTGGGTTCACAGGCAACGGTTGCGCTGGCTGAAAGTCCTTGTCCACCAGGCCGAGTTTTTTCAGCCGCTCAATGCGCGACGAGCGCACGGTGTCGTAACCCTGATCGAAGCGGCCGCGGTATTTGTCGAGGTATTCCTTGGGCGCTTGCAACGGCCAGTGCGGTGACGTGTAGGCGGCATAGGCAAAAAACGGTTTGCCCTCACGTTGGGTGTTTTGCAGATAGCCAATCAGCTTGTCGGTGTAAAAATCTGTCGAGTAGAACGTCTCGGGAACCTCTACCGACTGGCCGTTTTCACGGTAATGCACTTGCTCCAACGGCGCCGGTGCAACGCTGGCGGGTTTGAAGTGCGTCGCCCCGCCTTCCAGCAACGTGAACGACTGTTCGAAACCACGCCGATCCGGGCCTTGATCGGCTTCCAGACCCAAGTGCCATTTGCCGACCATCAGCGTGTTGTATCCGCCCGCTTGGAGCAGTTCGGCAACCGAGTAGGCGCGCCCGTTCAGGAACCCTTCATACCCCGGTTTACCGCGTTGAAACGGTTGCAATGCTTCGGCCATGGTGCCCAGCCCGACAAGGTGATTGTCAGTGCCGGACAGCAACATCGAGCGGGTGATGGAACAGGTCGGCGCCGCGTACATGCTGGTAAATTGCACGCCCTGTTGGGCCAGTTCATCCAGTCTGGGCGTGTGAATCTCGCCGCCATAGCTGCCCAGATCCGAGTAGCCGAGATCGTCCGCCACAATCAGCAGAATATTCGGTTGGCTGGCCGCCAGGGCCACGCCGCTGGCCATAGCCAGGGCGCAAAAAAGTGCCGTCAGCGGTAATCGCGATAGAGCCATCGGTGTTCTCTTATTGTTGTGGAAGGAGTGTCCGGAACTCACTCTTCGAAAATAGCGACCGCGCGCACAAAACCTGCAGACGCATGCCGGATCTTGTAGGGAAAGCACGACACGGTGAAACCGCTCGCTGGCAGGGATTCGAGGTTGGCCAGTTTTTCCATTTGCCCATAGCCGATATCGCGCCCGGCCTTATGCCCCTCCCAGATGATCGAGGCATCGCCGCTGGCAGCAAAACGCTCACGGGTGTATTTGAACGGTGCATCCCAGCTCCAGGCATCCGTGCCGACCACGCGCACGCCACGCTCCAGCAGATACATCGTCGCTTCGCGCCCCATGCCGATGCCGGCATCGAGATACCCCGGCTGGCCAAACAACGCCCCGGCGCGTGTGTTGACCAGCACGATATCCAGCGGCTGCAACGCGTACTCAATACGCGCCAGTTCCGCTTCGACCTCTTCTGCCGTGACCACGTGACCGTCGGGCAAATGGCGAAAATCCAGTTTGACCCCCGGCTGCAAGCACCAGTCCAGCGGCAACTCGTCAATGCCAAATGCCGGTTCGCCGCCATCGGTGGTCGAGGCGTAATGCCACGGCGCATCCATGTGCGTGCCGCTGTGGGTGGTGATCTGCAAGCGCTCGGCGGCCCACGATTCATTACCGGGCATCTGCTCAAGCTGCAAGCCCGGAAACATCGCCGCCATCTCCGGCCAGCCTTGCTGGTGATCCATGTAATCGATTTTCGGCAACAGCGGCGGTGGATCCGTGTACGGGTTGTTATCGAGGGTCACCGAAAGATCGACCAGACGACGTTTACGCTGGATGGGCTGTGACATGAGGCGTGTCTCCGTTCAACGGCAGATGCCGATAAGGGGCTGGGTTGAGGGCGTTGCGAATAAGCGTGGCGACGTTGCCGTCATGACAGAAACCGGCAGCGCGGGCCTGCGGGGTTTTCAAGGGCGGCATGCGCCCGAACAGGGTTTCGAGGTCACGATCCGCGGCGAAACTGATCAGCGCACGGCGTTGCTCGCCGTAAGTTACCGCCAGTGCATCGATAACCTGGGCGATGGACAAATGCAGCACCGGCAGTTGCCAGACCCGCTGTTGCGCGGCGGCGTCATCCAGTTCGGCGGCGTGAATCAAGTTGTTCACGCAACAGCGGGCCGACATCCACCACGCTGTTGCTTGCGGTGATACCGGGCAGCAATAGTCAATGCCCTCGGCAAACGCACGCATCAAGTCACTCATGAAGGCCGAGCGCAAGCCGTTGGGTTCGCGCGGGCGCGCGACAATGCCCGGCAGGCGCACCGCGCGGCTGTCGACTTCAGCGCGCCGACCCAGATCAATCAGCGCACGCTCGACCATCATCTTGTGTGTGCCGTACGACAGTTGCGGATGCAGTTCAGCCTGCTCGTTCATCTTCGCCGGCAGATCAGCGCCGTACACCGCGACGCTGCTGGCATATACCAACACCGGTGGGCGCGCCTTGTTGCGCAGTTGATCGAGCAGTTCGAGGCTGGCCAGCAGGTTGACCTGATAACCCGATTCGTAATGCGCCTCCGCCGCCCCACCGGGGATGCTGACCAAGTGAAACACCACATCGATGCCATCGGCCAAGACCCGGCGCATCAACGCCGCATCCGTCACGCTGCCGCTGTGCCGACGCAGGCGCGGGTCGTCTGGCAAGCCTTGGACGTCAGTGTCCAGCACCAGCAACGAACGAATGACTTGCCCGCGCAAACTGCCGCGCGCGAGCAGACAACGCAGCAGTTCGCGGCCGACAAAACCATTGGCTCCGGTAATCAGTACACGCATGGGCGTTCCTTAGCCGTTGGCTTTGACGACGCGTTGATCGATCGCACCAAACAGCGACCGACCATCGCTGCCGGTGACGTCCATGCGCACGCGATCACCGAAACGCATGAAGCCTGTGACCGGCGCGCCGTGCTCGATCATCTCAATGGCCCGACGTTCGGCGATGCACGCCGAGCCGACGTTGCGCTCGGCATTCGACACCGTGCCGGAACCGATCAGGGTGCCGGCGCGCAGGCGACGGGTCAGGGCCGCGTGGGCGATCAGCTCACCAAAATGAAAGTTCATCTGCGCGCCGTGCGGCTGGCCAAACCACTCGCCGTTCCACTGCACTTGCAGGGGTAAATTGACGCGGCCATCGCGCCAGGCTTCGCCGAGTTCATCCGGGGTAATCGCCAGCGGGGCAAAACTGGAGGACGGTTTGGCTTGCAGGAAACCGAACCCGGTGCGCATTTCCCGCGGTGCCAGCGCACGCAGGCTGACATCGTTGATCTGCAGGATCAGTTTAATGTGCTGCAACGCGTTTTCCGCCGAACAGCCCATCGGCACATCATCGACCAGCACGACAAATTCGCCTTCGAAATCGATGCCCTGGCTTTCGCTCGGCAGTTGGATGTCATCGTGTGCACCGATGAAGTCATCACCGGCGCCCTGGTACATCAACGGCGTGCGGTCGGCGCCTTCGATCGGGTCGAGGTTGAACGCCTTCTGCATCAGCGCGCCGTGACTGAGAAACGCCGAACCGTCACACCATTGATAAGCACGCGGCAACGGTGCCATTGCCTGCGCGGGGTCGAAGGCAAAGGCCTCGCGGCAATCGTGGTTTTCAAGTTCACGCGCCAGGGCCTGCAACCGCGGCTCGGCTTTAGCCCAGTTTTCGATGGCTTGCTGCAAGGTCGGCGCTACCGAACGTGCGTCAATAGCCCGGGACATGTCACGTGAAACCACCACCAGTTGGCCGTCACGGCTGCCGTTTTTCAGGGTTGCGAGCTTCATGCTTTTTCTCCCGGGCAGTCCTGCAGTTCAGCGGCAAAGCGCCCGTCCAGCAGAATAAACACCATGCGCGCCATGGCCTCGGTGCGGTTGCTCCACGCGTGATTGGTGCCGCGTTGAACCACCACATCGCCGCGCTTGAGGTGGACTTCCGTATCGTCGAGCACTAGCCAGACTTCGCCTTCGGTGACGATGCCGTAATCAAGGGTTTCGGTGCGGTGCATCAGTTTGTGCCGCGAGTTCGCCTGGCCGGTGCCGGCATGCGCCTGGCCAATCTCGGCAAATGCGGCTGCTGCAGCGGCAGCGCTGACCTGGTTCTGCACGCTGTCTGGTGGAATGTCGACGACGCGAATCACGCTGCCCTGCGGGCCAGGACTCAGCTGTAAGGGTTTGCGGGTTGGATCATCGCCATTGTCGAGCAGTGCCGGACTGCCGCTGCTGTTCCATATTTCATGAAACACCGTGCCTGGCACCGCTTGCAGTGCGAAGACGTTGGCGGTTGCGCCGAGACTGGCGACGACCGCGCGGCCGTGGGCATCATGCCCGGTGACCACGCGTTTGAAAGGGGGAAGCGTTTGCATGGAAAATCCTCGTTCAATGGCCGTTGCCGATGGAGTCGTGACCGCCAACATTGGGGCGGGTCAGCAGACCACCGAGCCTCGGCACGGACAGACAAAACAGTGCCACGACCAGTTGCAGCCAACCGATCATGGCCAACGCTTGCGGCAACGCCGTGGAAGCCCCGGCAGTGATGGCGAGTACCACCAGCGGACTGATGAATTCGCCGGCGAAAATCGCCGCGGTGAAGCACCCCGCCGCTCGCCCACGCTGAGCAAAACCGACTTGCGCCATGATCCAGGTGATCAACGTCGGCAACATCAGGCCGATGCCCAGCCCGTTGACCAAGACCGCGACCACCACTTGCGCGTGGCTGCCGGCAGCGGCCATCAACAGGCCGCCGATACCCGCGAGGCCATAGGCAATCAGCAACACATGCTGGCTGCGCAGACCGCTCAACAGACGAAAACTCAAGGCCCCGGCGAGCACACCGAGTTGATTGGCGCCCATGGTCATGCCGATCTGCTGCGGCGCATCCACGTGCAACAAGTTGAGCAAGTAGCCGGCCTGCACCGGCACAATGAACAGGCTCAGGCCCGCGAACAGCGATAATCCATACAGAGGCGTCAGTGCGCGCCACGGAAAAACGCGCGGGGCTGGCACCGGCACCATTGCTGCTGGTTGCACGCGGGGTTGCGGCTCCCAGAGTTTCCACGCCATCAGCGGCAGGAAAATCAGCCCGACCGCGTACAGCGCAAACGGTGTGCGCCAGTCGTCCTGGCCAAGAAAACCACCCAGCGCGATAAACACCGCTGCAGAGAGCGACGTCGCGACCATCTGCAAGGCGAACAAGCGCTCGCGTCGGGCGCCGCTGTAGTAGTCGCCCATCAGCGTTGTGCAGCAGGTCATGATCCCCGCCTCCGCCAGACCAATTCCGGCCCGGCTGGCGACAATCGCCGGCAGCGAATCCAGCCACAGCGGCAACACACCGCAGAGCGTGTACAGGGCCATGCTCGCCAACAACAGCGGTTTGCGCCCGAGCCGGTCGGCGATGACCCCGGCAAACGGCGCCAGTAGTGCAATCATCAATGCCGGCAGGGTCAGCACGATCGGCACCAGCACGGTGCTGCCGGCGACCTCGGCAAAATGTGCCTGCATGCGCGGCAATACCGGTGCGAGCAATACTGCGCCGAGCACGGGCAGACAGCTGCCGAACAGCAACAGCAACGATTGCGTCAAACCGGCGCGGCGGTCGCTGTTTCCCAATGAAGACTCAACGGCCATGACAGGTCTCCCGATGACGCGATTGAACAACATCTGCCGCCACAGCTCGCGACGGCACGGCCACATCGGCTGCCTCCGCCGGCGTTTCTGCGTCGGTGTTCGTCCGCCGTGCAGGCAGCAGGAAGTACGCCAGCGCTGGCAACAGCAGCAGCGCGCCGACCATGTTCCAGACGAACATGAACGCCAGCAGCACGCCCATGTCAGCCTGGAATTTAATCGGCGAGAAGATCCACGTGGCCACACCAATGGCGAGCGTGATGCCGGTGAGCATCACCACTTTGCCGGTGGACACCAGTGCGCGGTAATAGGCTTCTGACAGGCTCGCACCCTGGCGCAGATGACCGAGCAGGATGCTCATCACATACAACGCATAGTCGACGCCAATGCCGACACCCAACGCGATCACCGGCAACGTAGCGACCTTCACGCCGATGTTCAGCCAGACCATCAATGCTTCGCAGAGAATCGAGGTGACCATCAGCGGAATCACCGCGCACAGCGTGGCGCGCCACGAACGGAAGGTGATCAGGCACAGCACGATCACCGCCCCGTAGACCCAGAACAGCATCTCGCGATTGGCCTGCTTAACCACGATATTGGTCGCTGCTTCGATGCCGGCATTGCCCGCTGCCAGCAGGAACTGCACGTCCTTGTCGTTATTGGCGGCGGCGAATTGCTCAACGTGCTCGACCAGCCGCGTCAGCGTTTCAGCCTTGTGGTCGGTGAGGTAGGCGTACAGCGTCAGCAGGCTGCAATCCTCGTTGTACAAACCGCGTGGCGCACTGGCGGTGATCATATTGAGCATCGCCTGATTGTTCTGCAGCTCGTACCACTTTGCGCTGCCTTCGCTGAGGCCGACCAGCATGCGTCGATTGAGCAAGGCCAGCGAGTTGGTCGAATCCACCCCCGGCAGCGCACGCAGTTGCCAGTCCAGCGCATCAACCTTGGCAAGGATGTCGTAACGCGCACATTGCCCGGCCGGGGTCTTGACCATCACCGCGAACAAATCACTGCTGGCGCCGTAATGCCGGGTCAGAAACGCATCGTCCTGGTTGTAGCGTGAGTCGGCCCGCAGCTCCGGCGCGCCGGCATCGAGATCACCGATCTTCAATTGCAGGCTGACCACAAAACCCAATGCCGCCAACGCCAGACTGATGGCGATGCACAGGCTGGCCCAGCGACGCTGGGTAAACAGATCGAGAAAACGCCAGAAGCCATGACGCCGCGCGCCGGCCTGATCGTTCTGCTCGCTCTTCAGGCTCAATTGCGCCGCACGCGGCGTTACGCCGACATAGGACAGCAACACCGGCAGCAGAATCAGGTTGGTGAAAATCAGCACCGCCACACCGATGCTGGCGATCACGGCCAGATCCTGAATCACCTGGATCTTGATCAGCATCAACACGGCAAAACCCACTGCGTCGCAGAGCAATGCCGTCAGCCCGGCCAGAAACAGCCGTCGAAAGGTGAAGCGCGCGGCCACCACCCGGTGCATGCCGCGACCGATGTCCTGCATGATGCCGTTCATTTTCTGCGCGCCGTGGCTCATGCCGATGGCGAACACCAGAAACGGCACCAGCACCGAATACGGATCCAGCTGATAGTCGAGCAACGGCAACAGCCCCAGTTGCCAGACCACCGCCACCAGCGAACAGAACACCACGAGCAACGTGCTGCGCAGGCAACGTGTGTACCAGAACAGTACGGCGGTGGTGATCAGGATCGCTACGGCGAAGAACAGCAGGATCTGCTTGAGCCCGGCAATCAGGTCGCCGACCTTTTTCGCGAAACCGGTGATGTGAATGTCGATCTTTTCGTTCTGATACTGGCTGCGCAACGCCTCCAGTTGCTCGGACAGCACCGAGTAATTCAGCGCCTGACCGTCGGCAGTCGTGGCCAGCAACGGCACGTAAATGATGCTCGAGGTTTGATCGAACGCTACCAGTTGGCCGAGCTCGTTGGAGCGCTGCACGTTGCGGCGCAAGGCCTCGAGACTGGCCGGTGTGCCGGCATAATCGTCGGGGATCACCGGGCCGCCATCCAGTCCGTCTTCAGTCACTGCGACCCAGCGAGTTGCCGGCGTCCACAGCGATTTCATGTAGGCGCGATCAACGCCCGGCAGCAGGTAAAGCTTGTCGCTCAACGCCTGCAGGGTTTTCAGATACTCAGCGTCGTAGATATCGCCCTGGCGATTGGCGACGACGATGCGCAGAGAGTTGCCCAGACCGCTGAGTTGCTTTTGATGTTGCAGATAATTGGCGATGTAGGGTTGTTGCGTGGGAATCATCTTTTCGAAACTGGCGTTCAGCTCGACGCGCGTGGCCTGATAGCCCAAAAAGAGCGTGGTCACCAGGCACACCAGCAACACCCACAACCGGTGATTGAACAAAGTGCGTTCCACGACCGAGCCGGAGCGCGGGTCGAAACTCGCCAGGCTGGCCGTGGCGTTGTCGAATGGTTTCATAACCTCACTCCGAAGCTGTAGCGGTGGGCGACGCCAGGCGCGTCAACCCGGTAAAACCGGCCAGCACCAGGCTGCCATCGGCGGCCTGCACGACGCTGGCAATCGGTTTGCCCAGCGGTTTGCCGAACGGCTGCAGGGTTGGTGCATCGCCCGTGGTGCGAAACATCGCGCCCGCCTGATTGACCACCAACAGCTGGCCGTCAGCGGTGCGAATCGCTTCACTGAAGGACACTGGCATCGGTACGGGCGCAGGCACGAAGCTGTTGCCGTCGTCGGTAGAAATGAACGCGTTGCCTTTCAGGCCTGCCGCCAGCAGCGCGCCGTCATCGCGTACTTGCAGGGCGAAGAAACTGCCGCTGTACGGGCTGTCGAGCGCGACGAAGGATTGTCCGCCGTCCTCGGAACGCGCCACATAACCTTGCTCGCCGGCGATGAACCAACGCTCGCCTTGTTGCGCGATGGCATACAGGTGCGCGCCCATCGGATTGTCGATCTGGCCCATCAGCGAGTGCCAGCTCACGCCGCCGTCTTCGGTGGTAAACGCGAGGCCGTAGGCGCCGACGATCAGGCCGTGACGTGCATCGGTGAACTTGAGGCTGAGAAACGGTTTGTCCGCACCTTCGCTGACCATCCGTTCGGCGGTTTGCACGCGCGCCGCCGCTGCGTCGGGGTCAGTGGCTGTCGGCACTTGCTCGCGTGCGGCGTGCAATTCCAGTTGCGCCGCGCGGTTGCCGTCCAGCTGCAACGCCCAGTTTTCGCCACCGTCGTGGCTGACCAGCACCGCACCGGCATGACCGACCGCCCAGCCCGTGTTGGCATCGACAAACTGCACCGCGGTAAGGCTGACGGACACCGGCACCTGCGCCTGCCGCCAATTGATCCCGTTGTCATCGGAGAGCAAGACGATGCCGCGTTCGCCGACTGCCACCAACCGCGCACCTGCCCGCGCCAGATCAAGCAAGACCGCTTGCCGGGCCTGCGGCGCGCGCATCGCCGGCGTATTCAATACATCGCCGACGGCAGCGGCCTGAGCCTGGCTCACGGTTAATACGCAAGGCAGCGCCAGCAGCGCTAACAACCGCCCGAGCACCTGACAGATTCTGTTCATACCGACCTCGAAACCACCTGTGAAACCGGATCGCCACACCGTGTCGCGATCCGGCCCGATTCAACGAACCCCGGCACCCGCCATCGCCGCCGGCGAGAATTCCGACGCCTTGTAGCGATCGACCACGCCGTATTGCTCAGGCAGGCCGGTGTAGACGTTCTGGATAAACCAGGCGCCGGAGGTCAGGTCGTAGAAACCCGAAGACAGCTGCGCCTGCGCTGGCAGATCCGGCAGCACGGCGGGCAGCGACCACAAGGTTTTGGCGAGTTGGCCGTTGGCGTCCCAGCGATCGCCGAGCATCGCTTGCCAGGTGTCTTCGTCGAGGTAGTAACGGCCCTTCGGCAATTGGTGACGCTTGCCCGGCGCCAGTTCGGCGTCCACCACCCACACGCGATGCAATTCCCAGCGCACGTAATCAGGATTCATGTGGTGAGCCAGAAACAGGTCTTCCGGTTTGCCGGCAGTCAGGACTTTGTTGGTGTTGTAGGGGATATACATTTCCTGCTTGCCGACCAGTTTCCAGTCGAAGCGATCGATGCGCCCCTGGAACACGCTCAACTCATCGAACGACATCACCCCGGCCGTGGCCGGCGTCGGCGTGTCGCAGCAGGCATTCGGCAACTTGCGCACGCGGCGCTGGCCGGTCAGATAGACGTGGGCCTGGGACTTGTCGCCGTTGATATTGGTGCGCCCCATGATTTGCTCACCGGCACGCAACGGCGGGCCGACGTTCAGCAGGCGGAACAGCCAGTAATCACCGGCGAAACTTTCCGGCGTGCCGTCCTGGTAGTAATACGGCATGTCCTGAATCGCCTGGCCGTCGGTGGTCATCACCTGTTTGCCATCTGCGGTCATCAGGTAATGGCGAAAGTGCATGGCCAGTGACGTGCCGCGCCAGTTGAGGATGTGGTTCCACATGGCTTCCGCGCCGTTATGCGGAATCGGGAATGGAATACCGCCAAACGCACCTTCGGGCACCGGCCCGGCGCTGCTGTCGACCAGCTTGGCGCGGGTGGCATTTTTCAGAGTGTTGTCGTACACCCATTGCGGTGCGGCGGCCGTGCGACGGGTCGGATAGACGTCGATGCGATAGGTGTCAGGAAAACGCTTGAACATTTCCTTGGTGCCATCGCTGAGCTTGGCGGCGTATTGCGCCAGATTTTTCGAGGTGATGCTGAACAGCGGCTTGTCGGCCGCAAACGGATCGCTACGTTTGCCGCCCTCCTTGAAGGCCGGATCGACCTTGGTGTAGCCGCCATCCCAGGCTGGAATCGAGCCGTCGGCATTGCCGGCGCGCTCGGCACCGAACGGCGTCAGCGACTTGTTCAATTTCGCTGCTTCGTCAGCCGTGGCTGCTGCGGCACCCTGACTCAATATCGCCAGGCTTGTGAGCAACGCGAAGCACAAGGCTTTGGGTGTGAACGCGGCATTTTTGTTGTTATAGGTCATGCGCAAGTCCTCTTAAAACGTGGTCTTGACGGAGAAGGCGAGGTAATCCCGATCCTTCAGCGATTGCTGGAAATTGAATTGGCTGGTCGCGTTGAGGTTGGTGTTCTCGGGGCCGTAGTAATGCGTGTATGTCAGGCCGGCGGTCACACGGTCGAGGTAGGTCGCGGTAATACCGATATTCATGTCACCGCCGTTATCTGCGCCGAACGAACTGACAACCGCTGATTTGCCCAGCGGGAAATAGCTCAGGCCAACCGGAATGCTGATGTCCACGCCGGGGAAAAACTGCCGATAAGTCGGGGTGTAAACCATCTTGAAGCCGAGACCGTCATCGGTGGCGTTGGGGTCTAGTGCGGCACGGTTTTTTGTGACGCTGAGCAGACGGTTCCAGGCGACCTCACCGACGAATCCGGACTCCTTGGCAATGAAGTTCGGTTCCGAACGAAGCGATCACGTTGAGGTTGATGTGCGCGGTGCGCCCGACGGCATAAAGCGCATCGTCGTCGTTGTCGGCAGCAACCCCCGGTAGCACCGTGACGCCGTTGGACACCAGTGGCATGTTCCAGCGCATCGAGGCTTCACCGGCAAAGCTGTAGGCATCGACGGTGGTGGAGAAACTGGCACCCAGCGCGCGGATGTCTTCCGGATAAACCCAGTAGTAATCGCCGATTTGGCCCGTGCTGAAGTTGGGTGCGCCAGTGGAAGGCCTGAGGTACAGCTTGGGGGTCTTGTCGTGGTACTGAATGGCATAGAGACCGTACTCCACGGTCTCTGCGCTGTATTTCAGTTGCAGGCCACCCTGCCCCGAATCTTTGGCATCTTTGTCTTTGCCATGGAAAAACGCCGCCGGACTGCTGGCGTTGCCACCCAGAAACGCCGGAAACGGCGCGCCGACGATCAGGCGTTCATTGCCTTCACCGATGGTGTCGCTGGTAGAGAAGTAACTGCCTGCGCCAGGCAAGCGTGTTTCTTCCCATTCCAGTTGGTAAAACGCACCGAGGGATACGTCATCGGTCACTTGGAAGGTGCCCGACAGTTGATTGACCGGACGGGTGATTTCCTTGAACTGCGTGTTCGGCACCGACTGAGCCTTGACCACGTCCACCGGGGCCATGCCACCGGCAATGCCGTTGGCGCCGAAGAACAGGCTTTCACCCCAGATCAGGCCATGACGGCCGGCGCGCACCGATGTTGCGCGGTCGGCCAGTTCACCGTTCCAGTAGACGAACGCGTCGAGGATTTCGCCGTCACCACCGTGCAAATGACGGGTGTCGTCGGTGAACTCGTCGTAGCCCACCGAACGTGCGTTGGCGCGGGACGGATCGTTATTGTCGTTGTTGCCCTGGTACTCGCTGTCGTACCACGCTGCACCGCTCAAGCGTGCGCCGAAATCCTGAAACGACAGATCCAGCTCCGAGAGGATGTCGGTGCGATTGGAGATCAGGCCTTTTTTGAACGCACGATCGCCATCGTCCTGGTTGAGCGCGACCTGACCCTCGGTCAACTTGCTGCTGGGATTCTGCGTGCGCCAGGCAGCGCTGTACTTGATCGTATTGTCCCAGCGCAGCTTGAAATCCGGGTTGCCGGTATCGATGTCGAAAGCGAAAGCGGCCTGGCTGCACAGCACCAGCAGCGCAGCGACGCTCAAACCAAAGGGTGCAGACGAGCAGACCGGGCGACGCGCGAGCGCCGCAGTCGTAGAACTAACCATCGCGTTAACCTCTTGTTTTTATAGTGGTAACTGCTGTGGATGAGGCGCAGGTGTGGCTTAGATTGGCTCGGCAGTGCGCGCGAGCATTTGCTTGACCAGGCCAATGCGATCGAAGGCGCGGTCGTGTTGCATCTCCTTGTCGCCGGCCAGCACCGAGCTTTCGCTGATGTACTTGCAACGTTCGAAGCGCCGCGCCATGAAGCGCTGCAACTGCTGCTCGACGCTGGTGGTCGCGGACTGCTCGTGAGTCAGTTCTTCGCTGAGCACAATCGCGTCTTCGATGGCCATGCCGGCGCCTTGACCGAGGTGCGGCGTGGTGGCGTGGGCCGCATCGCCGATCAGCAGCACGCGTCCGCGATGCCACGGCTCATCGACGAACACCACTTCCATCGGCTTGTAGACGACCTGGCTGTTTTCAGTGATTTGCTCGCGCAGTTCGCCGATCAGCCCGGTAAAGCCTTGCAGGCGCTGGCGCATCTGCGCGGCCAGATCGGCAGGATCCATCCACGGATTGGAGGGCTCGTGGGACGTCAGAAACAGGTACATCAAGTCGCCGGCCAGCGGCACCAGCCCGGCGTTGCCGTCAGCGCTTTGATAGTTGGCCAGATGGTCAATCTGTGGCGCTCGGGGAAAGTTGTAGCGCCACACCGACTGGCCAGTGAAACGCGGGGTGTAGACATCGCCAAAGACCAGGCTGCGCACTTTCGAGAACAGTCCGTCGGCACCAACCACCAGGTCGTAGCGGCCGCGACTGCCGTCGGTAAACAACACGTCGACCTCTGCGCCGTTGTCGTCCAGCGTTTCCACGCTCAGGCCCAAACGCACGTTGGCACCGAGTTGCAGCGCGGTTTCGCTGAGGACTTTGTGCAGCGCCAGGCGAGAAATGCCGACGTTGGCGGGGTACTGCGGGCCGGCCAGTCGCTGACCCGGAATGCGCGCCAGTTGCTGCCCGCCCGGGCCGTAGATGGCGACGTCTTCGAAGGCATAAGCGGCGTCCAGATAACCGTCGAGAACGCCCAACTTGGCCATTTCACGGACGACGTTGCTCTGCTGAATAATCCCGACGCCATAGACTGTCCATTCGGACTTGAGCTCGATCAGGTCGACCTCGATACCTTTACGCCGCAAGGCGATGGCCGCACACAAACCGCCGATACCACCGCCCACGATCAGAACGTTGTTCACTGCACTCATGGTGTTCTCTCTTTTTATTCTTGTGATCGATGCTGCGTCGGGCACGGCATCGTTGGATGAAGCTTCCCGGCAAAGCAGGGATTTGACTAATCGCGAGTAAGGATGCGATGTATCGCCGTACGCGATACCTCGATTTATCCCGGCAGCGGCACCCCTTCAGGCATTTGCACCAGCAGCCAGCCGTCCTTTTCGCAGAACGGCAGCGCCTCCAGCGTGTGGCCCAGGCACGGGCCGTAGATGCACTCGCCCGTCGCCGGCAGAAATTGCGCACCGTGGGCGTAGCAGACGATCAACTGGCCATCGGCGGACAGGAACTTGTCCTTGCGATACTCCAGGCGCACGTCCAGATGCGGACAACGGTTGCGATAGACCCGCACCTGATGGTCATGACGCAGGGCAAACACGCTGTCGCGGCCCTGCGCCAACGGATCGAACCCGCGCGCCCGGCCCTCCTCCAGTTCGTCCAGCCGACACAGTGGCTGCGCAATAGCGCTCATGATCAGCGCCGGCCTCAACCGAGTTTCGGTGGCGGCCCACCGGGAGCCCATTTTTCTTTGGCGCTGAACAGGAACAGCTGCGAGTTATCCGCCGACAGTGGCGCGCGACGGGCCTCCCAGGCGTCATCGTGCTTGTCCATGTCAGCGTCGTATTCGATGTGGCAGCCCAGCGGACTGTTGAAATACCAGAACCAGTTGGAGCCAAACAGGTGACGGCCCGGCCCCCAGAAACTGGTCCAGCCTTTTTGCTCGAAACGCGTTCCGGCCAGCAGCACTTCGGTGCCACTGCCCATGTGGAAGGTGAAGTGTTCGCAGCCTTTCATGTGCGGCGGGGTCTGGATCATGAACAGGCAATGGTGATCGTCAGAGCCGGCCGGGCGCATGAACGGCCCGGCGCCAATGAAGGTGTCGGTGGTGCGAAAACCCAGACGCTCGGCGTAAAAGGCTTCCGCTTTCGCCGCGTCGGGTACGAAATACACCACGTGCGACAAAGTGCGCGGGACGGCGCCCATATCGAGGGTAATGCCCGGTTGGTTAAGTGGCCGCTGTGGCGCATGGCCGGCGGCGTTGGTCAGGTCATCCGGCGCGCTGTATGGCTTGCGCACGCTGACCTGAAAAGCGATGGCGAACCCCATGTCGTCAACGCTGTGCAACACGCCGTGCTGATCGCGACGGACGGAGCGGTCACGGGCCAGCTCATCTTCGATGGCATCCAGATCGCTGATCGCAGCGACCCCGTAGACCGTCTCGCGAATCGACGGCGCCGGGCCGATCGCCGCCGGCAAGTCAGGGTCGTCGGCTCGACGGATAATTACGGCGGTACCGTCCAGCGCTTCGAAACGCCCGCCGTTGCTGTCAACGCCGACCGGCGTAAGGCCATAGTCGCGCAGGCAATCGGTGCAGGCTTGAATGTCATCGACGCCAAAAATCAGGGCATCAAGGCCAATGATGTTCATGGCTTACCACTCCATTGAAATTATGATCCGGTGACTGTCGCCATGGACGCCTTGCAGCGCGCCGGGCCTGACTGGAAACCGGTGGTGGTGTCGGCTGCAGGGCCGACTGCGGCGAAGATTGGCGCAAGGGCTGACACCTGACTAATCGCGAGTCGGGATGCGACCTATCGGCAAACGCGATACCTGCGACGAAGGTTGACGTGTCGATGGATTCGTTCGAATGTATTGCGAAAATAAATACAAGAACGGACCTGCCCATGCGTTTCAACCATCTGGATCTGAACCTGCTGGTCGCGCTTGATGTGTTGCTCGAAGAGCAGAACATCACCCGCGCTGCCGAACGCCTGCACATGACTCAATCCGCCACCAGCGGCGTGCTCGCGCGTTTGCGTACCTACTTTGAGGATGAGCTGCTGGTTCAGGTGGGGCGCAAGATGCAGCCCACGCCCTATGCCACAGAACTGGCAAAACCGGTGCGTGAAGTCCTGCTGACGATCCAGTCTTCGATTACCGCCAAACCGGTGTTCGACCCGACCACCAGCAAGCGGCATTTTCGCTTAGTGACCTCGGACTATCTGATCAGCGTGCTGTTCGCCCAGGTGATCCAGAACATTCACCAGGAAGCGCCCAACATCACCTTCGAAATGCTGGGCCCCAGCGACAATTCCGGCGAATTGCTGGTGCGTGGCGAAGTCGACCTGATGATTGTTCCCGAGCGCTACATCATTGACGGCCACCCTTCGCGCCTGCTCTTTGAGGAAGAACATGTGTGCGTAGTGTGGCAAGGCAATACGCAAGTCGGCGACACCCTGACCCTTGAGCAGTACATGCAGATGGGCCATGTCTCGGTGGGCTTTGGCCGTACCCGGCACATGAGCATCGAAGAATGGTTCATGAATCAATACGGTTTCAATCGGCGCATTGAAGTGATCACCAGCGACTTCAATACCCTGCCGCAACTGATTGTCGGCACGCAGCGCGTCGCCACGATGCACCAGCGTCTGGCGAACCTCTACGCGCACTATCTGCCGCTGCGCATCCTGCCGCCGCCGGTGAAAATTCCGGTCATGCGCGAGTACATGTTGTGGCACCGCAGCGTTGACGGCGACCCGATGCACCGCTGGCTGCGCGAACGCATCAGCGAATCCATTCAGCATCTGCAACACGTGCCCATCGTATCTCGCGATACCTCGTATCCGCCGTCACGATTGGCCAATTAGTCGGGTGATCCTTAACGTGCCTTGGGAATGCCAAGGCAACCATAAGGACAACAATAATCATGTTTCGCTATTTCCCGACCAACTACGTTTGGAATCTCTCTGTCGACCTGGCCATTGAAATGGGCGCCCGCATGGGTGAAATCGAAGAGATGTGCGCCCCGCTGCAAGAGGCTGCGAAACAGCCAGACGCGGCGGGCACCCGTGCCTTTCGCGAAACCTGGGCGAAAATGGCCGACAAGCTCTGCGGTCTGGCCGAAGAAGACGAAGGCAACGGCCGGATGCTCTCGGCTGGCGAAAAATACAACCGCGCCGCCACCTATTATTTGACCTGCGAGCGCCTGCAAGCCCACGGCGCACCGGGGCGTACCGAGCTCTATCAACGCTTCCTGCAAACCTTCAAGCGCGGCGTCGAACTGTCGCGTGAAAACTGTGAACGGGTGGAAATTCCGTACGAAGGCAAACATCTTTCCGGATTGCTGGTGCGCGCCGAAGGCGTCGAGGGGCCGGCACCGATTCTGGTGCAGGTCAACGGTCTGGACTCGACCAAAGAGATGAAATACCGCGTGGGTCTGCCAGCGTGGCTGGCGAAACGCGGCATCTCTTCACTGATCATCGACCAGCCGGGCACCGGCGAAGCGCTGCGCCTGCATGGCCTGACCGCACGATTCGACAGTGAACATTGGGCCAGCCGCGTGGTGGATTGGCTGGAAACCCGAAGCGACGTTGATGCCAAACGTATCGGCCTCGAAGGTGTCTCGTTGGGCGGCTATTACTGCCCGCGCGCGGTTGCATTCGAACCACGCTTCGCCTGCGGCGTGGTATGGGGCGCCCAACCACGACTGGCGTGATGTGCAAAAACGTCGACTGGAAAAAGAAGGCAGCTTCCCGGTGCCGCATTATTGGGCGCATGTCTGCTGGGTGTGGGGCGCCAAGGACGTCGAAGAGTTCATGACCATCGCCGAAAACGTGCACCTCGATGGCGTGCTCGACCGGATCAAGGTGCCCTTCCTCGTGACCCATGGTGAGCAGGATTCACAGATCCCATTGAAGTGGGCGCATCGCACCTACGAACAACTGGTCAACAGCCCAAAATGCGAACTGAAAATCTTCACCGAACGTGAAGGTGGCGTGCAGCATTCGAGCTTCGACAACAGCATCAATGCCGGGCAATACATTGCTGACTGGGTTAGTGAAACCCTAGGTGGTCGCACCGCCTGACACGTTTTCAAAGCTCACCCGAAACGCCGGACAGCCTTGCGCTGCTCCGGCGTTTTTGCGTCCCGCCCAACGCCATTCGCCGTACAGCCATCGACGCCATCAATACCCGGCCATCGATGCAATCTGTTGGTCTGCCAACCTCCCCCGCCCTAGCCTCGTCGGTACAACCACAACAAAGTGAAGTCACCATGAGCAGCCTGCACCTCAAATGTCAGACCTTGTTCGACGGCACTGGCCGCGACACGCGCCAGCAGCAGACGCTGATTGTCGAGAACGGCTTGTTCAGCTACGTCGGCCCTAGCGTTTCAGCGCCGCAGCCTCGCGCCGGCGACAACGTGGTGGATGCCGCAGACGCTTTCGTCATGCCCGGGCTGGTGGATGTCGCACACCCACCTGGCCTTCGGCAATGCGCAGAGCGAAGAGGACATCGACATCTGGCAACGGCGACGAATTTCGCGCGCTGCGGGGCATGTTCTTCGCCCAGCATGTCCTTGCGGCGGGCGTCACCAGCATGGTCTGCCCCGGCGACAGCGGCCAACTGAGCATGCGCCGTGCGCAATGCGATCGGCGCCGGCTTGTTTGAAGGGGCAGCCGGATTGCCGCCAGTAGCCGGGTCATCGCCGATCGGCAGAGTCTCAACGACTGGTTTCCGAGTCGCATGGGCGCACCGGAGTTTTTCACTGCCCGCCTCGTCACCAGTCGCAGTGAAGCGCTGGCGGAAATCCGCAAGCAGGCCAAGGACGGCGTCGACCTGATCAAGATTGCCATGGACGGCACGCATCGCCGGCCCGATGGTGAAATCATCGCTGCATTCACCGCCGATGAAACCCGCGAAATGGTCGACGAGGCGCATCGACTCGGCTGCAAAGTCGCCACCCATGCCTACGGTCGCGAAGCGGTGATGTACGCCGCGCTGGCCAAGGTTGATCTGGTCTTTCACGGCTTTTACATGGATGACGCCTGCATCGAAGCGTTGCTCGAAGCTGGCAGCATTCTGGCGCCGACAATGACCTTTCCGCAAAACACCGTGGACTTTTGCCAGCCCCACGACCCGGCGATTACCACCGGTTACGCGGGTTATTGCGCACGCACGCTGGAGGTCGGTTCGGCGGTACTCAAGCGCGCCAAAGCTGCCGGAGTACCGTTCGCCTGCGGCAGTGACAGCGGTTTTGCGGTGACACCTTATGGTGAATGGCACGCTCGCGAACTGGAGCTGTTGGTGACCCGTCTCGGCTTTACCCCGGCCGAAGCACTGCATGCGGCCACGGCCGTCGGCGCGCGCTGCATGCCGCGTGGCGAAACCCTCGGCACACTGGAGGTGGGCAAACAGGCGGATTTTCTGTTACTCGATGGCTCACCGCTGCAGGACATCCGCATCCTCCAGGATCGCTCGCGTCTCAAAGCCGTGTACAAGGCAGGACAGCCGATGCGCATGGAACGCAGCCCCTACAACCCCAAGCAAGTGTCAGATTTCAACTCGTTGAAATGCGACCGACCTGTATACCCGTGACCGCGTTTCCCAATTGGGCAAATGGACCCTATGAGAACGATCGACATGCAAGCAATCGACCTGAACACCGCCACGCTTATCGCCAGCCACGCCATCGAGATCGCCCGGCAAGCCGGATTCAAACCCATGGCGGCCGCTGTCCTCGACGCGGCAGGACATCCGCTGGCAGTGCTGCGTGATCAGCACGCCAGTTTTCTGCGTCCACAGATCGCCACCGGCAAGGCCCGTGGTTGTCTGGGCATGGGGTTTGGCGGTCGTGAGCTGGCACGGCGGGCGCAAGCGATGCCAGCGTTTTTTGCTGCAATCAACAGCCTCACCGACGGTGAAGTGATTCCTGTGGCCGGCGGCGTGCTGATTCGCAATGCCGACGGCGAGCTGATCGGCGCCCTCGGCATCAGTGGCGACACCTCGGACAATGATGAGCACTGCGCCGTGCAAGCGATCGTTCAGGCAGGACTTGAAGCCGACACCGGGGATTGTGTGACAGGCTGATCGAGTAACGCGGCCTGTTCCAATAGCAGGCTGCGAAACCACCTCATTGCCGGATCAAGATCCTGATAAGGATGCCACTGCAGCACCTGTACTGCTTCGGGAAAAACCAGCGGTGCGGCGAGGATGCGCAAGTGATAGCGCTGAGCGAAACGCTGCGCCTGACGCCGAAACACGGTAGCGACCCGCGCCGTGCCGACGATGAATTCAGGGATCAGCGCAAAGCTTTCAACCGATACCGCGATGTCCCGCTCAATGCCCTGTTCCTGCAAGTGAGCTGAGTCCATCGACAGGTTTCGGCCGTCGGCGAAGGCTCGCACCACATGTTCGGCCGAGCGGTAGTCGTCGAGGTTCAGGCTTTCGACAAACCGCGAATGCTGCGCACAGACAATGCAGCACAACCGGTCGCTAAGGATGGCTTCGTGCGGATAAGCCGGGTTTCGGCGCCGCTCGGGCACGATCACCCAATCGCTACGCCGATAATCGAGCGCCTCGCTGACAACGTCGTCATCGCGCGGTGCTGGCAAATCACGCAGATTCAACCGTACGCCGGGCGCGATGCGCGCAAGTTCGCGACTGACCGCCGGCATCAGCACGCCGATCACGTAATCAGATGCCACCAGCGTGAATTGCCGCGTACAGGTCGCGGGGTCAAATTCCACCGGGGCATCGACAATCTCACGCGTCAGCGCCAATGCTTCGCGAACTTTGGGCAACAATTGCAAGCCGAGCGCAGTAGGCTCCAAACGCCGCCCCACCTGCACCAGCAACGGATCGTTGAAATGCTCGCGCAAGCGCCCGAGTGCCGAGCTGGTCGCCGACTGCCCGAGATGTAATCGCTCAGCCGCGCGGCTGACGCTGCACTCGCTTAACAAAGCGTCCAGCGCCACTAAAAGATTCAGATCGAGTCGTCGATAGCGCATGAAACGGTTCCTGGAAAAGTAGCAGGATCAAACCCGACTGATGGATGCTGCGATCGGAGTGCGCAGTGTCGGACGAAAGTGAGCATACTGGATCGTTCATGCTGTGAAACGAACGCTCGGCGACTTTTCATAAGCCCTCACCAGGATTACCGACATGCGCCTCCCCGATTTCATCATTGAACATATCGAGCCTATTCTTCAGGCGTGGGAGGATTTCGCCAGAACCATCGAAACGCCCGGCGCGGCGCTGGATCGTGAAGCCTTGCGCGATCATGCCGGCCAGATGCTCTAAGCCATCGTTATAGATCTACGAACCCAACAGACACGCTCGGAACAAATCGCAAAATCTCTGGGGCATGGACCCAGCAGCGCTGAAGAGACGCCCGCCGAAACCCACGCCGTCACACGGTTGATGGCTGGGTTTACCATCGATCAGATGGTGTCGGAATACCGGGCGTTGAGAACCAGCGTGCTCAATCAGTGGATGGTCAAAGTGAAGTCCGGCACGCCCTTCGATGCTGACGACATGAACCGCTTCCACGAAGCCATCGATCAGGCGCTCGCCGAATCCATTGCCAGTTATTCAAGAGCCGTGGACGCGTCACGCAATATCTTTCTGGGCATCCTCGGCCATGATTTGCGCACACCGTTAGGCGCCATTCTGCTGGGTGCGGACAGCCTGCGCCGGTCTGCCGATGTCGGAGAACGCGGTACCCGACGGGCGAACCAGATTTTCACCAGCGTGAGACGCGCGAATCAGATTGTTGACGACTTGCTGGACTTGACCCGTTGCCAGATGGGGCCAGGCATTCCTGTTAAAAAGGTGGCGTTGGATCTAGCGCCGCTGTGTGAACGCATCGTCGATGAAATACGAGCGTTTCACCCTGACGCCAACGTTGTATTCACGGCGAAAGCACCGGTTGCAGGCAAATTTGATGGGCCGCGTATGGAGCAGGTGTTCTCCAACATCATCGGCAACGCTGTCCAGCATGGCGATATTCAGACGCCCATTGAAGTGCAGCTGGCGGTCTCTGATCGCTCGGCAATCTTTACCGTGCACAACCGCGGAGAGCCTATTGCCGAGGATGTACTGCCGTTTATTTTCAATCCCATGGGGCGTTTTTCCCAACGCTCGGTCGTTGATCACCCGCCTTCCGAGGGGCTGGGTCTGGGGCTGTTCATAGCTTCCGAGATCGTCGCATCACATCAAGGAACAATCGAGGTTGTCTCCAACACCGAGCACGGCACCTCTTTTTTGGTAAAGGTGCCGCTGGCCTGACGGCGAGTTCTACGTTTGACTCCTCTAGCGCATGTGCAAAATGATCGGGCTGCTGCTGGCTGGATCAGTGTGTTCACGCAACTTGCCAACGGACTGCGCATCGACAGCGCTGGCCTGATTGCCCCATGTGCTGCGCATGAATGTCAGCACCTCGGCGATCTGCTGATCCGACAACTGCTCACGGAATGCCGGCATGCGATAGGCGTCCGGCACACCGGCAGCGACGATGCGCTGCGAGCCGTTCAAGGTGATGTTGATTGCCGAGGCGCTCTCTTTGGCCAGCGCAGAAGTGGCGCCTGCCAGCGGCGGCATCCATTGCGCTTGACCCTTGCCGTCGAGGCCGTGGCACGAGGCACAGCGCGTGACGTAGGTGTGCCCGCCCGGAGAATCCAGACGCGTCGCTGCCGAAACTGCCTGGTATTGCCATGGCTGGCCGTCGCGCTGCGGGTCGCCAGGCAACGATTTGAGATAGCGGGCGATGGCCGTCAGATCTTCGTCGCTCATGAACTGCGTGGAGTTGTTGAACGCCTCGGTCATTGAGCCGTAGACCACCGCGTGGCGATTGCGACCGGTTTTGAGGAACTGGACGATTTCCGCCTCGCTCCATCGGCCCAGCCCGGTGTTGTGGTCATCACGCAGACTCGGCGCGTACCAGCCGTCCAGCAAGGCGCCCGCGAGGAACGGCGCAGCGGATTCATCCAGTGCCTTTTCGTTGAACGCCAGGCCGCGAGGCGTATGGCAACTGCCGCAGTGGCCGGCGCCCTGCACCAGGTAAGCGCCGCGATTCCACACTTCATCTTGCGACGATGTGGGCAGGTAGGATCCGCTGTCGACAAACACACCGTTCCACACGGCAATCGGCCAACGCAGGTTCAGCGGCCAGGGAATCGAGCTCGCAAGGTTCGCTTGTTTGACCGGCGCCACGCCTTTCATGAAGAACGCATACAGCGCACGTACATCGTCGTCACTGAGCTTGGCGTACGACGGATAGGGCATCGCCGGGTACAAACGGCGACTGTCGGGTGCCACGCCGTGACGCACGGCACGGTCGAAGTCGGCCAGGCTGTAACGACCAATCCCGGTTTGAGGATCCGGGGTGATGTTGGTCGCGTGAATCGCGCCCAGCGGCGTGGCCATTTCCAGGCCGCCGGCGAACGGGGCCGCGCCCGGTACGCTGTGGCAAGCCACGCAATCGCTGAGCCTGGCGACGTATTCGCCCCGAGCCAGCAGCGCCGGGTCGACGTCGGCGGCAGTGATCGTGTGATCTTCAAAAGGCGAGACAGGCTCGCGGGTGACATACCAGGCCAGCAGGCCTGCCGCGACCAGGCACGGCACTGCCAGCCAGCCAGCGGTTCTTGCGAATCGGCTGTTTTTCATGGACGCTCCGGCGCTGATCAAGTGAAGGTGTGTCGGCTCATGGGCAGGCTGCGAACCCGTTGCCCGGTCAGGGTTGCCACTGCGTTCGCCACGGCTGGCGCGACGGCGGGCAGTGGCGGTTCACCGATGCCGCCCATTTTTTCCCCGCTCTCGACGACCCGCACATGCACCCGCGCCATCCGCGCAGGCGGCAGGATCGGGTACAAATCGTAGTTACGCGCGCGCGGTTTGCCATCCAGCCAAACGGCCTCTTCCACCAGTGTCTGCGATAACCCCAACGCCACGGCGCCATTGACCTGCGCCTCGACAATCGCCGGATTGACGATGCTGCCCGGGTCAATCGCCTGCCAGATGTCATGCACTTTGACCTGGCCGTTTTCGATCGACACCTCGGCGATCACCGCCGTGTGCGTTCCGAACGGCGAAGCCATGGCCACGCCACGCGCACGGCGGCTGCCATCCTCGGCGGTAAACGGGCCGCGCTTCCAGCCACCCGATAACTCACCCGCCGCTTGCAGCAAGGTGGTCAAACGTTTGTTGTCGCGCAGCAAATGCAGGCGCAGTTCGAACGGGTCTTTACCGCCCTTATCGGCCAGTTCATCAAGGAACGATTCGTAGAAAAAGTCGTTGAGGGAATTGCCCACGGAACGCCAATAACCGAGCATCGCCGGGCCTTTGACATAGATCTGCGCGATTCGCTTGTTGGCGATTGCATAGGATTTGCCCGACAACCCCTCAAGCGCGGTAGGGTCGAGTTTTTCGCCCTGCTTGCCAGCGAGGGCCTCGGTCGGGCCTTCGGTGGCACTGATCGCCTCGATTGCCAGCGGCCAGCCGTCCTTGTCCAGCGCGGCGCGGAAATTCACCGCCGCAACGGGGCGGAGCACGTCACGCAGAAACTCTTCCTCGCGACTCCAGATCAGTTTGACCGGGCGACCCACCGCTTTGGCCAACTCGATCGCCTGGGGATAAGGACTGGCGGAATCGTAGAGAAAATGCCGACCGAAGAAGCCCCCCAGCAGCGGCGAATGCAAGGTGATGCGCGACGGATCCAGGCCGGTGCGCTTGGCGATGTCCGCGCGGAACATGTCCGGCGCCTGATTGGGCAGCCAGACCTCCAGCGAACCGTCCGGATTGAATCTGGCCAGCGCCGAGGGCGGCTCCAACTGACCGTGGTTCAGGTATTGATTGTGGTAAGTGGCGTCGATCCGCGTCTTGGCCTCGTTGAGTATCCCCGCCACGTCGCCTTCATGTTCATCATCTTTGGCGGGGCTTTTATCTTCAGCGAGGCGCTTGAGCCAGGCATCGCTGGAAAAGTCGGCGGGCATCGGCCGGACTTTGCTGTCGGCGGTTGGTTCTTGCCAGTCGACCTGAATCGCCTCGACCGCGCGTTTCGCGTGCCACCAGCGCTCGGCAACCACTGCCACGGCGCCCGGCAGACGGTGCACGGAATGCACGCCTTGCATCGCCTGGACCTGGTCTTCGTTGCGCAGCTTGCCCACCGTCATGCCCAAACGCGGCGCATGCTGAACGGCGGCGTGCAGCATGTCATCGACCTTCAGATCGATGCAGTACACAGCCTTGCCCGTGGACTTGTCGTAGGCATCAAGGCGCTTCACCGGTTTGCCGATCCAGCGGAACTGGCTCGGATCTCGTAGTGTTATTGAGGCGGGATCGGGAACCGGCAGATCCATCGCACGCCCGGCCAGTTCGCCGTAGGTCAACGACCGGCCCGACGCGGCATGCAGGACTTTACCGGGTTCGGTCGTCAGCTCGCCGACCGGCACGCCGAGTTTTTCCGCGCCGGACTGCAACAACATGGCGCGGGCCAGTGCGCCGAGGCGGCGCATCACCGGGTAACTCATGCGCACCGACATGCTGCCGCCGGTGATGCGCATGCCGTTCTCCAAAACCACGTAGGCTTCACCGGGCGGTGCGGCTTCGACGAGGAAGGTCGCCGGGTCGGCATCGAGTTCTTCTCCGACAATTTGCGCCATCGCGGTGAACGTGCCCTGCCCGCCTTCCATAAACGGGCACAGCAGGCGCACGCGGTTGTCCGGACGAATTTCCAGAAACGCCGGGCACCTGCGTGCCACGCTCGGCAGTCGCCGAAGCCGTTGCGGCCTGCACGCGGGTCGAACCGAGCGGCAGACCGAAGCCAAGCACCAACGCACCGACGGCGGTACCGGTCAGAAAACGTCGGCGCGAGACATTGATCGGCTCGTGCAGCGCGAACGCGGATGCCTCACTGGACGGATCGATACGGATGCTCATCAGGCGTCCCTCTTGCCGGCCAGCTCATGCACGGCGGCATGAATGGCGTTGTAGGTGCCGCAGCGGCACAGATTGACCATCGCCGCGTCGATTTGCGCGTCACTTGGCTGCGGGTTTTGCTTGAGCAACGCCGTGGCGGCCATGACCTGCCCCGACTGACAGTAACCACACTGGGCCACCTGAAGATCGACCCAGGTCGAGACCACCCGTTTGCCGACTTCGTCAGCCTCGATGGCTTCAATGGTGGTGATTTCGCGGCCGACCACGCCGGCCACCGGCGTCACGCACGAACGCACCACATTGCCGTCGACCAGCACGGAACAGGCGCCGCACTGCGCCAGTCCGCAGCCGTACTTGGTGCCGGTCATGCCGAGGTCATCGCGGATCACCCACAGCAAGGGCGTATCGGCGTCGGCATCGACCTGATAGGTCTTCTGGTTGATTCGTAATTCCATGGCTCACCCGCTCTATCATCGGTTGACGTGCATTGTTATGAACGGTGACGCGCGGCGAGGCGCATCCCCGGTAAAGCGTGTCTGTGGTTTAACTTGCCGCTTCTGCTTCGATTGGTTGCCCGCGCAGCAGCGCCATGTCGCGACTGGGCGCGGTACCGAACAGGCGGCCATATTCACGGCTGAACTGCGAGGGACTTTCGTAACCGACCGCAAACGCCGCGCGCGAAACGTCCAGACGCTCGACCAGCATCAGCCGACGCGCCTCGTTGAGCCGCAGCCACTTCTGGTACTGCAGCGGGCTCATGCCGGTCAGTTGGCGGAAATGCAGGTGAAAAGTCGGCGCACTCATCTGCACGCGTGCGGCCAGATCGTCGATGCGCAGTGCAACGGTGTAGTTGAGTTTCAGCCAGTCGATGGCTTTGGCGATGCGATAGCCCTGACCATCCACCGCAGTGATCTGCCGCAGGCGTGAACCTTGATCGGTATTGAGGAGCCGGTAATGGATTTCGCGCAGGATCAGCGGCGCCAGCACCGGGATCGCCTCGGGTTCATCAAGCAGGGCCAACAGCCGATCAAGCGCGCCTTCCAGCGCCGAGGACACATTGCCAATGCCGGCGCCGGTGCCTGTGGATGGCTGCCGCTTGGCGGGCAAGCCACTTTTGGTGATGACCTCGGCGAGCATGCCGATGTCCAGTTTCAACACCAGACCGACACAGGGCTGCTCAGGGCTGGCGAGCAGCACTTCGGAGTTGGCGGGCAAATCCAGCGACGTGACCAGAAACCGCGAAGGGTCGTAACGATAACCCTCCCCTCCGACCCACAAGCGTTTCTCGCCACGGCCGACCAGAATCAGGCTCGGTTCGATCATGCACACGGCAGGTGGCGCTGGCTGGTCGCGGCGAAACAACGACAGCCCGGGTATGCAGGTCGCGAGGTCACCCGGTGCGCTGATGCGCGGGTCAATCTGCAACGCTAACGGCGATTCATGGCGATGGGTGATGTGGATCATGGTCGGTCACTCCTGTTGACCGAACTGTAGTCCGCGCAACCGAGCTTTCCTATCCACAACCCTGCATCCTCAGAGGATCAGGCAAGCATTCAAGAGGAATGCACTAGAGCAGCGGCGGATCGACCGGGAGAATGTGTCGAACTGTTACAGGGGCATGCCCTTGCAGGCATCCATCGCTTCAACCCCTGCGTATCACCTCCTACGCTTTTCGCGCAACACAGGTAGTTTCCATGACAACCCCTCTTACCGATCCTTCTACAAAGAAAAGCGGCTGGAGCGCCGTGCTGGCCATGTCCCTGGCCGCGTTCGCTCTGGTCGCTTCAGAATTCATGCCGGTCAGCCTGCTGACGCCGATTGCTGCCGATTTGCACATCACCGAAGGCCAGGCGGGTCAGGGCATTTCCGTGTCCGGTGCGTTCGCGTTGATCACCAGCCTGCTGATTGCAAGCATCGCTGCTCGCGTTGAACGCAAGAAATTGCTGTTGAGTCTGACCTTGCTGATGATCGTGTCAGGCACGATCGTCGCGCTCGCGCCGGGGTATCCGTCATTCATGATCGGACGTGCCTTGATCGGCATCGCCATCGGTGGTTTCTGGTCATTGTCGGCGGCGACCGCCATGCGTCTGGTGGCGCCTGATCAAGTATCGCGCGCACTGGCCATGGTCAACGGTGGCAACGCGCTCGCAACGGTGATCGCCGCCCCGGCGGGCGCCTTCCTCGGTTCGTTGATCGGCTGGCGCGGTGCGTTTTTCTGTGTGGTGCCGGTGGCAGCGCTGGCCGCGGTGTGGTTGATGATCAGCCTTCCGTCCTTCAAGGCCGAACGCAAGGCCGACGGCGCCAACGCCCTGCAACTGATGCGTCAGCCGCCCGTGGCCTTGGGCATGATCGCCGTCAGCGTGTTTTTCATGGGCCAGTTCATGTTGTTCACTTACCTGCGCCCGTTCCTTGAGGGCGTCACCGGCGTCAGTGTTTCAACACTGTCTTTGATGCTGCTGGGGCTGGGACTCGCAGGGTTTATCGGCACCTTTCTGATCGAAAGATTCATGGGCCGCGGCCTCTACCGCACGCTCACGGTTATCCCGTTGATCATGGCCGGCATCGCTTTGGCGCTGGTGAACTTCGGCGAGTCGGCAATGCTGACGGCCGTGCTGCTTGGACTGTGGGGATTGGTCGCCACGGCCGCGCCGGTCGGCTGGTGGACATGGCTGGCGCAGACGCTGCCGGATGATGCGGAAGCCGGTGGCGGCATGCTGGTGGCGATTGTTCAACTGGCGATCGCCGGCGGCGCCATCGTCGGCGGTTTGGCCTTTGATCTGAGCGGCTACAAAGTCACATTCGAGCTGAGCGCTGCCGTGCTGGTCGTCGCGTCCGTACTCGCGTGGCTGGCGGGGCGCGCAGCCACTGAAGTGCATTTTGCCGAATCGAACGTGACGGCCTGACGTGGTCAGAACGCCGGCACTACATCGCCGTGATAACGCTCAAGAATGAACTGCTTCACTTGCGGCGAGTTAAGCAATGCGCCGAGCTTCTGCACCGCCGGCGCGTTGGCCTTGTCGCGGCGCACGTACAGGTAATTGGCGTACGGCGATTCTGAGCTTTCGATAAACAGCGCATCTTTGTGCGGCACCAGTTTGGCTTCCAGCGCGTAGTTGGCGTTGATCAGAGCCAGATCGACCTGATTCAACACGCGCGGCAGCATCGCCGCTTCAAGCTCTTGAAACTTCAGGTGCTTGGGATTGCTGACGATATCCAGGCGCGTCGCCATGATGTTGTCAGGGTCTTTGAGGGTGATCAGGCCTTGTTTGGCGATCAGCAACAGCGCACGACCGGAGTTGGTCGGATCGTTGGGAATGGCAATGGTGGCGCCATCCTTGAGTTCGCTGATGTTGTTGATCTTCTTCGAATAGGCGCCGAACGGTTCGATGTGTACCGCGACGACGGGCACCTGATCGCTGCTCGGGCGATCCTTTTTGTAGGCTTCGTAATACGGTTTGCTCTGGAAGTAATTGGCGTCGAGCAAACCTTCATCCGTCTGCCGGTCGGGCTGAATGTAGTCAGAGAAGACTTTGACGTCGAGCGTCACGCCTTCTTTTGCCAGCTGAGGTTTCAGGAACTCGAGAATCTCGGCATGGGGCACGGGCACCACAGCAATTTTCAAAGTTTCCGCATAGGCAGAACCCATGGCGGCGACCAGCAGTGCGACGGAGAGCGCGACACGTTTCACGATAGTTTTCCTTCGAAGCGTTTCAGGGAGAAAGAGGACAGATCCAGGTCGGTCGAGCCACGCATGCACCACTGTGCAAACGCCTCGCCCAGTGCCGCGGAATGCTTGAAGCCATGGCCCGAACATGCCGACACGAACAGCGTGTGTTGCAGCGACGGATGCTCGTCGATGATGAAGTGGCGATCCGGCGTGACGGTGTAGGCGCAGACGGCGGACTTGCTGACCTTTGCGGTCACGCCGGCGATGCGCTTGTGTACTTGCTGCTCGTACATGTCCTGCGCTTCGGCTGCTGAAACCGTGCGGTCGATGGCCTGCGGCGCCGATGCGGTGTGGTACTGCGCGGTAGCGATTTTCAAACTGCCCTCGCCGGGTAATGCGGGGAAGCCGTAGTTGATTTTGTCGTCGCCACGGCCGTGGGTCAGGATAAACGTCGGTGAATGGCCCACCAGTCCGGCGTTCTCTGCCAGTTCGAACCAGAACAGTTTCTGCCGGTACACACTGAGCAGATGTTCAAACGGTTTGCCGAGCAACTCGCCGCTCCAGTTGCCCGCGCTGATCACCAGTTTGTTGGCAAACAGCGTGCGGCGGTCGGTGGTAACGGTGACACCGTCCGCGTCCGAGGTGATTGCGGTGACGGTCTCGCCTTTATAAAGCGTCGCCCCGTGCTGCTCGGCCAGTTTGAGCTGCACATCGATACAGCGCTCCGGGCGTACGAAGCCGCCACCGGGTTCGAAATAACCGATGGCCGAGTCGTGCACGTGGGCGAATTGAGGAAAGCGCTGGCGAATCTGCTCGGCGGACAAGACTTCGTGCTCGATGCCGTAGGTCTGTGCCAGGCCGATGGTGCGCAAGGTGAAGTCGCTCTGATCTGCAGGATCGAACTCGGCGCTCGACGTCAGTACCAGTAACCCGGATTGCTCGAACAGTGACTCATCCGACAACGCCTCAAGCTCACGCCAAATGCGATGCGAATTACGCACGATCGGCACATATTGCGCGCCCTCGCCAACCGAAAGCCTTGTGATTCGGGTATCGCCATGACTGGAGCCGAGGTTATGCGGCGGGTGATGACGGTCAATTCCGACGACGTTCACCCCCGCTTTCGCCAACTGGTAAACCGTGGCGGCGCCCATCGCGCCCAAGCCTAAAACCAGCACCTCACATCGCTCGGACATAAATAGTCACCGATCAAAAAGGCGCCAGTTGAGCGGTAAAAGAATCGGAATTCCAAGATTAAAAAAGCATATCCATATAGCTCGAGGCGTCCACCGGAGGCTCTGGATCGGGCTACCGGGTGGTTATTCGTCGCATTTACAACCTGGCGCAAATGATTTACGCCTTGCGGCGCGACATTAAGTGCCTGTCACAAATAACAATCGAGCTGACATAACAGCGTTTTTTTTGCACATTTCGACAGACATTTCAGCGTCTAAGCTTCACCACAGGCATGAGCCAAAACCGCGAACTACGCTTCACGGTGAAATTTGTGATTTAACTAGGTAGTTACCTAACTATATAATGCGCGCCTCATTTCAACGGGACACTCAACGTGAAGCAGAGTCAACGCCTCTCGGGCATATCAAAATTCATTCTGGTCGGGCTGGGCGTCGTCATCGCCCTGCTCGGCTTGGCGCTGGCTGCGGGCGGCGTGAAGTTGGTCAGCCTGGGAGGTTCGTGGTACTTCCTGGTGGGTGGCTTGGTCATGGCCGTTTCCGGTCTGTTGATCGCGCGCTTCAAACTGAGCGGTGCCTGGTTGTTCGCGGCGTTCCTGGTCGGGACGGCGATCTGGGCTGTCAGTGATGCCGGTCTGGTGTTCTGGCCGGTGTTCTCGCGCCTGTTCATGTTCAGCGCGATCGGCTTGGTGGTGGCCTTGGTCTACCCGATGCTCAAGCGCGCCAACGGTGGCGTTGCGGGTCGCGGCGCTTATGGCGTTGCCGCTGTATTGGCGGTTGGCCTGGCCGTTGCTGCCGGCAACATGTTCGTCGCGCATCCGACCGTTGCCGCCACCGGCACTGGCCCGGGCCTCACTCCGGTTGAGCCGGACAAGGCGCAGAAAGATTGGGCGCACTACGGTAATACCGAAGGTGGCAGCCGCTTCGCTGCGCTGGATCAGATCAATCGCAACAACGTCGACAAGCTCAAAGTCGCCTGGACCTATCACACCGGCGACATCGCCGAGAGCGATGGCAACGGCGCCGAAGACCAGCTCACCCCGCTGCAAATCGGCAACAAAGTGTTCATCTGCACCCCGCACAACAACCTGATCGCCCTCGATGCCGACACCGGCAAAGAGCTGTGGAAGAACTCGATCAACGCCCAGTCGAAAGTCTGGCAGCGCTGCCGTGGCATGGCCTATTTCGATGCGACTGCCGCCATTGCCCAGCCGAGCAATTCGAGCATCATCGAAGCCAAACCGGTGCGGGCCGCCAATTGCCAGCGTCGTCTGCTGACCAACACCATTGATGCTCGCCTGATCGCGGTCGATGCCGACACTGGCGAGTTCTGTCAGGGTTTCGGCAACAACGGTCAGGTCGATCTGAAGGCCGGTCTGGGTAACGTCCCGGACAGCTACTATCAGTTGTCCTCCGCACCGTTGATGGCCGGCACCACTGTCGTGGTCGGCGGTCGCGTGGCTGATAACGTGCAAACCGACATGCCGGGCGGCGTGATCCGTGGTTTCGACGTGATGACCGGCGCCATGCGCTGGGCGTTCGACCCGGGCAACCCGCAGGATCGCAACGCGCCGGCAGACGGCAGCACCTACGTGCGCAGCACGCCGAACAGCTGGGCGCCGATGTCGTATGACCCGGCGACCAACACGGTCTTCCTGCCGATGGGCAGTTCGTCCACCGACATCTATGGTGTCGAGCGCAGCAAACTCGATCACACCTACGGTGCTTCGATTCTCGCGCTGGACGCCACCAGCGGCGAAGAGCGCTGGGTGTTCCAGACCGTGCACAACGATCTCTGGGACTTCGACCTGCCAATGCAGCCGAGCCTGATCGACTTCACCAAGGACGGCAAAACCGTTCCGGCGCTGGTCATCGGCACCAAGGCCGGGCAGATCTACGTGCTTGACCGTGCCACCGGCAAACCGCTGACCGACGTGAAAGAAGTGCCGGTCAAAGCAGCGAACATCCCGAACGAACCGTACTCCCCTACCCAGCCGAAATCGGTGGGCATGCCGCAGATCGGTGCGCAGCACCTGACCGAATCCGACATGTGGGGCGCCACCCCGTACGATCAGTTGCTCTGCCGCATCGACTTCAAAGGCATGCGTTACGACGGTTTGTACACCGCGCCGGGCATGGATAAATCGTTGAGCTTCCCGGGTTCGCTGGGCGGCATGAACTGGGGCAGCATCTCGACTGACCCGGTACACGGTTTCATCTTCGTCAACGACATGCGCCTGGGTCTGTGGATTCAGATGATCCCGTCGCAGAACAAAGGCCAGGCCACATCCGGCGGCGAAGCACTGAACACCGGCATGGGCGCCGTTCCGCTGAAGGGCACGCCTTACGCCGTGAACAAAAACCGCTTCCTGTCGGTGGCCGGCATTCCATGCCAGGCACCGCCGTTCGGCACCCTGACCGCAATCGACATGAAGACGCAGAAAATCGCCTGGCAGGTTCCAGTCGGTACGGTTGAAGACACCGGTCCGTTGGGTATCCGCATGCACTTGCCGATCAAGATCGGTCTGCCAACCCTCGGCGGCACGCTGTCGACCCAGGGTGGCCTGATCTTCATCGCCGGCACGCAAGACTTCTACCTGCGCGCGTTCAACAGCGGCAACGGTGAAGAAGTCTGGAAAGCGCGTCTGCCGGTGGGCAGCCAGGGCGGCCCGATGACTTACGTCTCGCCGAAAACCGGCAAGCAGTACATCGTCATCACCGCGGGCGGCGCTCGTCAGTCGACCGATCGTGGCGACCTCGTCATGGCCTACGCGTTGCCGTAAGCCGTCGTCACCTCATCCAGTCAAGCGCGGCACCTTAGGGTGCCGCGCTGCTTTGCTCCATTGCCCAAGATTCCAGCAGGAAGATTCACATGCAATCGGCTGTTCGTTTTTCTCGTTCCGACCTGTTCAAAGGCCTGTTGATCGGCCTTTCCTGCACCACTGCCCTGCCCGCGCTGGCCGCCGGCGAATCCGATCTGTTGACCCGCAGCACGCTCACTGGCGACTGGGGCGGATTGCGTCATCAGATGGATGAACAAGGCGTTAAATTCACCGGGGACTACAGCGGCGAAACCGCTTACAACGCTGACGGCGGCTTGCACCGTTCGGCGCGTTACTCGCAGAACATCAAGCTCGGCGTGCAGTTCGATCTGAGCAAATTGTATGGCGTCGATAACGCCGGCAAAGTGCAATTGACCATCAACGACAGGCGCGGCAACAGCGCTTCAGAAGACCTTGTCGGCAACCGTTTGCCGATTCAGGAAAACTACGGAGGTCTGTACACCCGCCTGACCGAACTGAGTTACGAGCGCAGCCTGTTTACCCCGGCGCTCAACGTTAAACTCGGCTACATGGCGATGGGCAACGACCTCGGCGGCCTCGACAGCGGCATTCTCTGCAACTTCATGAACGCCGGTTTCTGCGGTCATCCGCTGAACATGTCCGGTGGCAGCGGCTGGACCAACTACCCCAACGCGCATTTGGGCGTGCGGGTGAAATACGACCTGTCGTCCTCCTGGCAATTGCGCGTGGCGGCGTTCAACGTCGACCCGCAAAGCAACGGCAACTCCAGTCGCGCCTGGCACCTTGGGCCGAAACACACCACCGGTACCGTGGTGCCGATCGAGCTGGTGTACAAGCACGGCGGCGAATTGCCTGGCGAATACAAGGTGGGTTACTACTACGACAGCTCCGACGTTAAACGCATCGGCAGCGACGATGAAGTGTCCGGTCGCGGCGGTCATTATTTGCTGGTTGATCAAGCGGTGTGGGCTTCGCAGACTTCCACCGGCCGCAGCCTGCACGCATTCGGTCAGTATTCAGCGGCCAGCGACGCGGCTTCGCCGTTCAGCAAGTGGTATGGCACTGGCGTGGTGTTGTACAAACCGTTCGACAGCCGCCCGCATGACACCGTCGCGCTGGGTTATGGTCGCGCAGTGCCTAACCCGCGCAGCCGTGATGTGCAGCAAGACGCCGCACTGGCCAATGGCACCGCGTTCCCGAATCTGGACAGCGCCGAGCAATTGATCGAACTGGGTTACGGCTATCAAGCCACGCCATGGCTGACGCTGCGCCCGAATGTGCAATACATCATCGAACCAGGCGCGTTTTCCGGGCAAGACATCGACAACGCACTGGTCGTGGGCCTGCAAGTAAAAGCCTCGCTCTAACACCACGCCTTGTAGGAGCTGCCGCAGGCTGCGATCTTTTGACGTTGTTTTTTAAGATCAAAAGATCGCAGCCTGCGGCAGCTCCTACCAGGGTTCAGCGTTGTAATGTGTAAGAGGTTCAGCGTAGCAGTGTGTAAGAGGTTCAGTGTTGCAGCGTGTAAGAGGTTCAGCGTTGCAGTGTGTAAGGGGTTTAGTGTTGCAGGGCGTAGCGCCGACAGTGTTCGAGATAGCCTTTCTCATGACTGCCGACCAACTGCACAACACTCGACCAAAGCCACGACGGCGCATCCAGCGTCTTCGATCGGCAGTTCTGCAACTCGCTGATCCACGCTGACCGCGTCGCCAGATCCATCTGCCGGGCATGGGCAATCCCTACTACCCGTGCCAAATACCCCGCCGCCAACATCGCGTCGCGCTGGCTCAACTGATCGAGTTCCAGCTTCATGTCTTGCGGCAACAATTCGCGGACAAAAAAGCCATGATCAAGCACGCGCGTCGCGATCATGCGGTTGCCCAACCCCGGCGATAGAAACCGCGCGCCCTCAACCACACGTTTACCGTTATCGCGCGGCATCGAAGATCTGGCCGCACGCGGTGCTGCAGCCGTTACCGCTTCTTTGACATCGAGCAGGCAGAAGTCCTGATCATCGCCCTCACCCACACCCAACAACACCGCGTAACGCTTCAATCCGAGCGAGCTGCAGCCTTTGACCCAATACGCCGAGTCGAGCAGTTTGACCCGGTCATCCTTCGACCGGCCCTTCAACGAAGTCACCAACGTATGGATGTCATCGCTCGCGCATAAAGTCTTAAGCGCTGCACGCTCTGCCCGCGAAAGCGACCAGAAGTGTTTGCCCAAGGGAATCGTCGGTTTGGTGTTCTCGATACGCTCCTGCGCCAGATGCTTCCACGTGCGCCGCACCGCACTGCGCATGCCCGCCTTGACCTGCGCCGGGCGTGGCGGTTCTTTATCGACGTCGTCGACAAAGGCTTGCTCGTAGCCGCGCATCATTTCTTCGAGCATGCGCGCGGTCGCGACACCGGGCAGATCGGAACCGCGTGCCGCCGTGGCCAATGACAGGGCCAGTCTGACCAGATCGTGCGCGGGATTGCCGATAACGGTCTGATCGAGGTCGCGGATATGGATGTCGATCTGCCCTTTCAGATCCCCGGTGGGCCCGAGATTGCCAGCGTGGCAATCGCCACAGATCCATACGGCAGGCCCGTGGGGAAGGCGCCGGCCGGGTTGGCTGTGCAGCCATTCATAAAATTGCACCGTGCTACCGCGAACATAAGCATGCGCTGACCTCGCCATCTTGAAATTTCGCAGTTGCGAAAGGGTTTCCAGGCGTGCGGAGGGACGAGGTGTTTTCATGGGGACTTCTGGCAGGGGATGTGCTCTGTTGACCCCTGCCATCTAGCGAATGTTTCAGAATGTTTCTGGATTCTTAAAAATCTTCACAAATACCAGCGATACTCCCGCGCGCTGATCTCCTGCATAAACGCCAAATGATCCTGACGTTTGTTCTCGCAATACACATCCACAAACTCGGCGCCCAGCCCTTCACGCAATTGCGGCTGCTGCTGCATGGTTTTTACCGCTTCAAACATTTCCGTGGGGAAACCGATACCGCTGTCACGGTCTTCATTCAGCGGCGCAATGGGTTCCTTGCCCGCTGCCAAGCCGTGCTCCAGTCCCACCAGAATCGCTGCCAACACCAGATACGGATTGGCATCCGCGCCGGCCAGTCGATATTCAATGCGCAGGTTTTTCGCGTCCGATTCAGGAATGCGCAAACACGCATCACGGTCCTCAAAACCCCAGCTTGCCTTGGTCGCCGTGTTCACCGTACCGCCCAAGCGACGCATCGCGTTCTGGTTCGGGGCGAAGATCGGCATGCTGTGCGGCAACAATTCCAGACACCCCGCCACCGCATGACGCAACGGCTGTTGTTGATTCGCCGCCAGCAGATTATTGCCGTCAGCATCGTAAAGACTGACGTGCACATGCATGCCACTGCCCGGGTGCTGCAAATACGGTTTGGCCATGAAACTGGCGCGATAACCGTGCTTGAGCGCCACGCCACGGGTGCTGCGGCAGAACAGCGCCGCCCAATCCGCTGCACGCAAACCATCATCAAGATGCCCGAAGTTGATTTCGAACTGACCGGGGCCGAGTTCTGCGGTGATCACCGTGGCGTCGATGCCTTGAGCGCGCGTCGCTTCAACCATTTCATCGAGCACCGGCGCAAACCGCGACAAGCGCTCGATGTGCATGTTCGGCTGGTCATCGGAATCATCGGTCAGGTCATCACGAGGGAATTGCGGGAGGCCGTCGCGCAGCTTTTTATCGAACAGATAAAACTCCAGCTCGAACGCCACCACCGGGTGAATGCCTTTGCGCGCCAGTCGATCGAGCACCTGCGCCAGCACTTCACGGGGTTCGAATTCGATGGGTTTTTCAGTGCCGTCCGAGGTAATCAGCATCTGCCCCAGCGGCTGCGCTTCCCAGGTCACCGGCTTCAAAGTGCCCGGCACCAAACGCCGTACGGCATCCGGATCGCCATCGTTAAAGCAGTAATCACCAATCTTGAACAACCCGCCCTGCACGCCCAGCAGCACGCAGTTTTGCGGCAACTTGAGCGCGCTGCCCGCTGCGACTTTTTCGAGCATGTCGATCGGGTAGCGCTTGCCGTAAAAGTGCCCCGGAATATCCAGAGAAATCAGGTCGACATAACGCACTTCGGGGTGTTGTTGGCGAAACGCGCGCACTTCAGCCAACAGGTCGGCGCAGACAGCGTCCATCGTGTTCATCCTTTATTTGTTGTTATCAGGTGTAGACCCACAGCACGCGTGTGAGCTGATCGGTGAGATTGCCGTAGCGGCAAACGGTGTGGCTGTCGAACTGGAAACTGTCGCCAGCCTTGAGGGTTGCCGGCTCTTCGTCGTCGCCCAGCCACAGCGTCAACTCGCCCTCGAGCACGTAACCGCCCTGCTCCGAACTGTCCGTCATATGCCGATCGCCGCTGCTGGCGCCCGCTTCCAGATGACTTTCAAGCATGGAGAACGAGGCGCGCATCTGCGGTGACACCAAAATGTCGGTGATGCCGTTGGCGTAATACAGCGTGCGGCGCTCGTCCGGGCGCGTGACCCACGGCAGCTCTTTGGGCTTGGGCAAACTGTAGAAATACGTGGTCGGCACGCCAAAGGTTTCGCTGATCGCGGTGAGGTCTGCCACGGTTGGCCGCGACAGGCCGCGCTCGACCTGCGAGAGAAAACCCACCGAGCGGCCGATCTTGTCGGCCAGCTCTTTCAGCGTCCACTTCTTGTGCTTGCGCAGGTCGTGGATGAGGATCGCCAGTGCGGCGATTTCTTCTTGCTTGTTCATGATTCAACTTCCGGAAAGTGACGCATCAGACGCTGTCACGCAGTCGATACCAGGCCTTGCCGATGGCTTCCAGCGGCGCGGCGAAATGTTTACCGCCGGGGAAGCGGCCATTGCTCAGGCCTTGGTACAACGCCAATTCATCGCTCTGACCGAGGATCGCATCGGACACCGCGCGGGCGGCGGCCAGTGTCGGCAACACGCCATGCCCCGAGTAACCCTGAAGCCAATAACGGTTGCCCTCGCCACCGACATCCGGCGTGCGTTTCAACGTCAGATCGATATGGCCGCCCCAGGCAAATTCCACCTCGACGCCTTTGAGTTGCGGGAACACTCGCTGCAGAAACGGCCGAGTGGCCGCCGCAATATCCTTGGGCATGCCGCCCAGATAGGTGCAGCCGCCGCCGAACAGCAAACGGTTGTCCGGTGTGCGGCGGAAGTAATCGAGGACGAATTGGTTGTCGGTCACGCAGACGTTGCTCGGCAGCAATGCCGTGGCTTGCTCCGGCGTCAGCGGCGCGGTGGCGACCTGATAAGTGCCGACCGGCAAAATGCAGGCGGCCAGTTGCGGATCGAGTTCATCGAGATAAGCGTTGCAGGCAAGGATCAACACATCAGCGCGAACTGATCCGCGCGCAGTGTTGACCCGAAAACCTGCGCCCTCCTCCTGATAACTCAGAGCTTTGCTTTGTTCGTAGATGTGGCCACCGGCACGTTCTATCGCGGCGGCAAGGCCGAGGGCCAGTTTCAAAGGATTGAGGTGTGCGCCTTCCGGGTCATAGAGCCCGGCTTGATAGCGCTCGCTGGCCACCCACTCGGGCAACTGTTCACGCGGAATGAACTGCAAAGCATCGTGGCCCCATTTGTGGCTGGCCTCGTGTTGCCATTCGGTCAGCAAGCCAACCCGGCGCGGCATCACCGACGTCCACAAATGGCCGGGCCGGTAGTCGCAATCAAAACCATGACGCCCCGGCAATTCACGCAACTCCTGCGCCGCCCAACGCATACCGTCCCACAGACGTTTGGCGCGTTCATGGCCGATCGCGGCTTCCAGCGGCGGCATGTCGCACGACCAGCCAAGAATCGCCTGCCCGCCATTACGCCCCGATGCCGCCCACGCCACCCGACTGGCTTCCAGCAACGTCACGCGTTTACCGGCCAAGGCCAGACGCAACGCGGTGTGCAGACCGCTGAAACCGGAGCCGATGATGACGACGTCGGTGTGCTGCTCACCTTCCAGCGCAGGTCGCTCACGCAAAATATCGGCGCAACTGTGGGCGTAATAGCTGTCGACGTGCTGCGTGGATTGCTGAAACATTCGCGACCTCATGAAATTATCTTTTTATAATTTCATGAAAATCTACAGAATTAATTTCATATGAGCAACCTGCAGACGTCAAACCGCTGGGTGTCGGAGGTGATCTGCGTTCACTGCCAGCATTGCCCGCGACTACCTGTGCCCAGTATTGGTGTGAGCGGGCAATACAGTACGTTTAGCGGTTCGCCATACCGCGTGTGCGGCTCGTGATATCGGGTTGCGGCTTGCTCGTCGCAATTCTTTCTCCCGATATTCAGGTTTTGGCTCTACATGCACAGCAATAATGACTTTCTTATAAAATGTATTGGGAATTTCGACGTCTATCCTCACAACCTTGGTTGCTTGCAGGCCGAATGCGTCAAGTATTCTCTGTGTTGAACGACCATTTCCTCTACTGGCCAAAAAACGCTCGCGTATGCCTTCTGGGTTTTCGGTAGCGCGTAGAGCGTCCTCATTGTTCACGTTCCAACGCAGGATGACGTTCGGCGTCACCCCGTAAAAATTATTCAGTTTTGAAACTTTCTTGTATTGATACCAAGTCACATCGGTCGCATAGGGCCCGTTGCCGGCACCGCGAAAATTTTCAAGCATCTTCCAACGTCCCGGCAAATACTCATTTTCAAAATGACCATAAGGTTTGGCGCGAATGGCCTCGTCAGAGACGATTCTGTGCGGGTCGTCTTCAATGTAATGGGAAAAGCCGTCCTTGACTGCTTTCTCACGCACTGCTGCTGTCTGCTTAGTTACGTCACGACGCCTGAATGTTTTTGGATTAAAGTGATACCCCGCCATCGCACTCGGCGCATATTCTGAATACTCCTCCGGCAGCCTCCCATCCCCATCCCGGTACCGCAGCGGATTGTTCCTGACCATTCGAAACAGATTCAAACCATCAACAACACCCGCCGGATCCGGATTGATCCAGCGATTCAACCACGGCGCGTAATACCGGAATCCGAAGTAATACAGCCCTGTCGCATCACGTTCCTTGCCCGAATAACGAACGGTCTTGTACGACGTCTCGACGTCGCTGCGACTCGCCCACCAAGCGGTTGCGCCGTCAGGGTAATAACCTTCCTGACTGATCAATCGCCCTGCCCCGTCCAGCTCCAGACTGCTGCTGCCCAAATGGTCGCTCAAGCTGTAGCTCAATCGATCATTGGTCATCTCGGCGGGCGGCTCACTCTCCCAGTGCAATACCCTCACCCCGCTGCGCCCGGCAGAGATGCTGATGACATGCAGGACTTCGCCAGTCGCGGTATTAGTGCGCAGTTCCAGGCCCGGCAAATAGCGCACTTCGGCCTGGTGAGTTCTGTTACGAGCCTGGGTAAAGCGAGTTTTACGAACGCGCTGACCTGCACTGTCATACGCATACCGTTCGGTGTCGTTGGCTGCCTCGGTTCGCTCGACCGGTGTGACTTGCCGCAGTTGATTACGCAGATCCCAAGCCAATGCCTGACCCGGTTGTAATTGCTGCAAATTGCCGTTGGCATCGAAGGCTGTGTCTGGATCACCCTGATCTTTTACGACACCGCGATTGCTGAACGCCGCAATCTGCATCTCGCGGGTATGGGAGTGCGCGCCGACATGCTGCAGCCGAACCAGGTTGCCGCCGGCATCGTAGTTGTAGCGTTGGGTGTAATTGGTGAACTGATCGGGGCTGGATGCCGCAGCCTCTCGCCCGGTGGCTTCGATGAGTCGGGACAGACTGTCATAGCGGTAGGCACTGACGGAAGCGATCCGTTGGTTATTGAAAAAACGCACCGCTTGTACACCGTCCTCAATGCTCAGGATATTGCCCACCGGGTCAGAGGTGTACGTCAGATCTTGAAGGCGAGTGCCGTCGGGCTTCAGTGCGAGCAATTGTTCCAGACGACCATCGATTGGCGAATAACGTGCCGTGGTGATGGCCGCATCGCCAGCGACTTCCCGCTCGATCTGGCCAGAGGTGTTGTAACTGATCGTTGACAGCAACACCGCCTCTGCCTGACCCGCCAGTTGCAAACTGCTTCGGTGCAATTGACCCGCCACGTCATAGGCAGAACGGCGGCAATGTCCCCGCGCATCGGTCAGGCTAAGAAGATCATTCAGTGCGTTGTAATGTTGAAGGGTGACTGCGCCGCCTCCTGGCTCCAGTAACGCATCGCATTGCGCCACAGACTTCGGCCAATCCGGAGCAGATGCCAGCGCCAAAAAATGCTGTGATTGCCGCAAAACTGCACCTTGCAGGCTGGCCTCATGAATGTGCATTGAACCCGCAGGATCGTCGTGACGCATCAACTGTCCGCACAAATTGCTCGCGGATGCTTCAGTGCCTGCATAACGCAAACGCTCGACACAACGCTCGCTTTCGCCGTGGACCTGTTCAAACACCGCGACCGGCCGCAAGAGTAAGTCGTACTCAAAGCGCGATTGATTTTTGCGGCCGTCCCAACGACAGATCGTCTGCCCGGAATCGTTTACCAGATTGACCCGCCAGCCGCCGTCGACGTTGTTGCTGGCCAAGTCCTGACCGGATAAAGAGCAAACCGTCGACTGGTTTGCCGGCGTCTCAGCATCAGACTCAGCCAACGCCCACAATCGCGGATCCCACTGTTTCACCGCACGGCCGCCAGCGTCATGCAGCTGACGATCCACTCGCACTTCTGCCGCATCGTCGATCTGCTTTCGGCAATAATTGACCGTTCTGACCAGAAGACGTCGAGCATCAACAACCGTCAAAATCGGTGTGTTTGAATTGAGCGTTTGCTTCATAAGCGTTGCCATCGGATGCGCGTCCCTGCGGTGATTTCTCGCAGTGTAGTCGGCGACGTGACGCTGGCCGGTTCAAAAATCGTAACGCGCCGTCATCCCCAACGTCCTCGGCGTGCCCAACACTCCCGTATACGCGCCATTCGGCGAGTTCCACAGCGTGGTGTAGTAAGTCTTGTCGAAGGCGTTTTTCAGCCACAACGACACGTCCCACTGACCCTTGCCCCAATCACCGCGCACACCGGTGGACAAGTTGACCAGTCCATACCCCGGCAACTGCGCTTCACTGGAATCATCAACGGTGCCGACGGCATGCGAGCGCCAGGCGTAGTTACCGTTAACGTAAGGTTGCAGGCCGTCCTGCAGATTCCATTGATAACTGGCGCTGGTGTTGAAAATCCATTTCGACGCGCCCACCACCGCGTGGCCACTGAGGTCGCAGGATGCCGGGGCGCCGGGGCGCAAAGCCACTTCGGCGGGACACGGTGCATCGTCGTAAGACAGGTAACGCACATCGTTGAACGAGCCGTTGGCGTTGATCGTCAGGCCCGGCATCGGCCGCCAGCTGCTGTCGAGTTCCAGTCCTCGACTGCGCACCGTGCCGGCGTTGGTCAGATAACTGGTGAGCGAGACATCGTCGTAAGCGTTGGTCTGGTAGCCATGCACCACCGTCCAGAACAGGTTGGCATTGAGCAGCAAGCGCTGGTCGAGCAGCGTGGTTTTGATGCCCAGTTCGGCGTCGTTGGCGCGTTCGCTGCCGATCAACAACGAGTCGGCACCTGCGACGGGGGCGCTGGCCACGCCGAGATTGACGCCGCCGGATTCTCGCCGTGCGACAACGAGCCGTACGCCAGCACTTGATCGCTGACATGCCACGCCAGGCTGGCCAGCGCCGAGGGGCTGAAACTGTAGAGGCTCAAATCGCCGGAATCGTAAGCACCGACCCTCGCATCTCTGACGCGCAATGCAGCGGCGCTGGCAGCATCGCCACCGAGCGGCGCGTTGCGGGTGACCTCTGCGAGTTTGCGTTCATAGGTGCCGCGCACGCCCAGGCTGAAATCCAGGGTTGGCGTCAAGTGCCAGGTGCCTTGGGCAAACGTGGCGTAACTGTCGGTGTCGACATCGCCATGGCCGACGCTGGTGACGTTGTTCAGCGCGCCCTGCGGGGTACCGTTCCACGTGTCCGCCAACGGGCCGTAATCGGTGAACACGGTGTTGCTCATTTCCTGGCGGAAGTAATAGGCGCCGAGCACGTAGTCGAAATGTTCACCCACCGGTGAGGCCAGACGAATCTCTTGCGAATATTGTTTGTCGCGCGCGGATTGCCCGACGTTGTGCATCACGTCGACGTTCAGCTCATCATCATTGCGCGGGGTGAAATCCCACCAGCGATAGGCGCTGATCGAGGTCAGTGTGTAATCCCCGGCCAGATTCCAGTTGGCCTCCAGCGAGGTGCCGCCCTGAAACACTGTGACGTTCTGATCGGCATCCAGATTGACCCGACGGCCGTCCACCAGCGTCGCGCCGACCGCCGCCGCACGCTGTTGGTAACGGTTGACGCCGTTGATCACCGGCCCGGTGCTGAACAGCGAACGCGTGCCGGCGCTGGAATCCTCCTCGTGATAATCGGCGAGCCAACGCAGATTGAAATCATCGTTGGGCTGAAACTCCAGTTGCCCACGAACACCTTGGCGCATGCCGCCGCCGAGTTCATGGCCGTCGTACTCGTTTTTCACGTAGCCGTTTTCATGAGTCTTGTAAGCGGCGATGCGCCCGGTGAGCGTGTCATTCAACGGCCCGGAAAAACTCGCTTGAGTCTGCGAGTAACCGTCCTCGCCGACCGACGTCGCGAGGGTGCCTTGCGGTGTCGCTGAGGGGCGACGCGTGGTGATGTTGAGCACGCCCGCCGTGGTGTTCTTGCCGAACAAGGTGCCTTGCGGGCCGCGCAGCAGTTCGATCTGCTCGACATCGAGCAGGTCGAATACGGCCATGCCGGGACGACCAAGGTAGACGTTGTCCAGATAGATCCCGGCGCTGCCTTCCAGACCATCGCTCGCCGGGTTATTGCCCAAGCCACGAATCGACAGGCTCGACTGCCGAGCGTGCATAAACGCGACGTTGACGCTCGGCATCGCCTGCTGCAAATCCTGCAGGCGATACAAGCGCTGTTCCTCAAGGGTTTGCGCGCCGAGCACGCTCATTGCCGTGGGCACTTGCTGTGCATCTTCGCTACGGCGACGGGACTCGACCGTTACCGTTTGCAAGACATCGCTGGTGCCGGGTAAATCATTGGCGATCGCCGGCAGCAGCGGCATTAACGAACACAAGCCCAGAGCGGTCGCAGAAAAATTGCGCGAATAAAGAAGATTCATCGGTGGTTCCTGGAGCTGCATCACGCAGCTCTTTGAGAGGAATCGATACTTCGCTGCGCGTGGCCTGCGTGAGCGTGATCGTTGCGGTTGAGGTTTATGGCTGATCAGTCACGCAGCCATGGCAGGTCTTCGCGTTGATAACGGTGAGCGCGGAAGATCGCGTTGTTTTCGCCCGGCAGGTAGCGGCGCGAGGCGGCATCGGGGTACGTGGCGAAGTGTGGATTGACGTATTCCCAGACCACATCGCCGGCTGGCGTCACTTCAAACAACCGGCCGAAATTGGCCTCGGTGACCAGCGTGTTGCCGTTATGCAACCGCTGCGCGCCGCCCATGAACGGGGTGAAAAACGCATAGCCCGGGGTGTCGGCGTATTGCCATTCGATGCGCTGAGTCGACGGATTGATTTCGAGGATGCGCGAGTGCGGCATGCTCACGTGCGGGCGGAAGATGCCGTTGTCGAACACCAGCACGTTGCCGTTTTCCAATTCACTCGGGCAATGTTGCTGGGCGACCAGATCGTGGCCCAGACGCCACAACACCTCGCCGCTGCCACGTTGCACAGCGATCACCGAAGACACACTGCGCAGGCTGAGAATCACCTTGCCGTCACGGCCCGGCGTCACCGCGTTGGACATTGGCCAGTGATGCCGCTCGAAGGCTTCGTGCAGCGGATAGTCTTCGGGTTGCAGGTGTTCCCAGCTGCGCCATTCCCACACCGTGTTGCCTTGGCGATCGACTTCCTTGACCACGTCGGCATAAATCACCCCGCCCGGCGCCTCGCTACCGGGAATGCCGCCGACCACGCGCTTCGCCAGTTCCGGCGGCAACGGCTCGGCGGTGGTGTAGAGCAGATGGCCGTTATCCAGCCATTGCGCATCGTGGTGATGAAGCAGATCGGTGTGCTGCCAGACCACTTCGCCATCCGGGGTGACTTCGCTGAACGCGCCGCCGTGCCACACCGACCAGCCCGGAAACAGATCCGGCGAATCCGGGTGATTGCCGTTGTAGCCGAGGTTGCCGTTGCGCAAGATCACCGCGTCGCGACCGGGGCGTTGCGGGAGTTTCCAGCGGTGCACGACTTCGCCGTCGAGGTCGATGAGGAACACATTGCCGTCCGCCGTCTGCGGTGCGAACAGCGTATAGCCGCCGGCGCTACGGGCGTGATCCACGGCGATGAGGCCGGTTTTACGACGTTTGAGTGTGGTGGGATGCAGTTGAGGCATGGTTTTTCTCCAGGCGAGTGAATCCCGGCCGCGAGCAACGCGGCACGGTCAGTTCAAAGGGTTATTGAGGGTTGGGCAGCAAGCGGTTAAAGCGGTCGTCGAAGATTTGCTCGACCTGCAGCGGTCGCGGAATCAAGCGCTCAGCGGCGAACATGTCGGCCAGATGCTGCTGCGAATCGATGACGGTTTTTTCAATCGGCACATAACGCAAATCCTGATGCGCGAGCATCTCTTGCACCAGCGCGACCGGCAGGCGTGTGGTTTGCGCGAACACCTCGGCCCACGCTTACGGATGCGCGGTGGCCCAGGCTTGAGCACGGGCAAATCTGCCCAGCAGGTCGCCGAGTTGCGCTGCCCGCTGCGGGTCGTTCAACGTTTGCAGGCCGGCGACGGTGAAGTTCAGACCGGTTTCCGGCCAGCCGCTGCCGTCGACCAACACGCGAGCCCCGCGCGAAGTGGCCTGCCCCACAAACGGATACCACACCGCCCAGCCATCGAGTTTGCCGCTGGCGAAAGCGTTTTGCGCATCCACCGGGCTAACGTAAGCAATGTTCACATCACGCGGCGTCAGCCCGGCACGCTGCAGGGCCGCGAGTAGCAGGTAATGGCCGCTACTGCCTTTGGCCACGGCCACGCGTTGACCTTTAAGGTCGGCGACTTGCCTGACGGTTGAGCCTTCCGGCACCAGCAACGCGTTGTTGTTTTGCGCGCCACTGGCCACACCAACGATGCGCACATCGTAGCCGCCGGCCTGAGCGAATACCGGCGGCGCATTGCCGACCACACCGACGTCGATTGCCCCGGCACTCAAAGCTTCAAGCATCGTCGTGCCGGCCAGGAATGGATGCCACGACAGCGAATACGTGATGCCCTCGTCCTCGCCGGCGGCGTGCAGCAGCGCCTGAGTCAGACCGCTCTGGTCACCGACTTTCAGCCCGTCGTTCGCCGCCCAAAGCGGATGTGCGATCAATAACGCAGCGCAGCACAACAGCGCTTTCAGGGTGAGCGATGGCTTGGCAGCAGAAGGTTTTACCGGCATTGTCGTGCTCTCATTTTTGCGTTGAATTCAGTATGTCGAGGCCCGCCGTGCCGCTCCATGCCAAACACCCCTCCTTTCCTGCCATCCCGGACATCGCCGCGCAGCCCGTGCGTACCGTGGTGGTGTTGGCGTTCGATGATTTGCTGTTGCTCAACGCCGCCGGGCCACTGGAAGTGTTTGCGGCGATCCCGCGCGTGCTCGGCGGAGCATTCATCGATAGCCCGCCCTACCGACTGTTGATCGCTTCGGCGCAGGGTGGTCAGGTGATGTCGATTTCGGGGATCAGCGTAAGCACGTGCTCGCTTGAGCAAATCGATCAAATGGCGCCGCAGATCGACACGTTGATTGTCGCCGGCGGCCCGGGCATGGCGGCACTTGAGGCTGACGAACGTGCTTGCGACTGGTTACGGGTTCGCTCTGCAAACATCCGCCGGCTCTGCTCGATTGGCACCGGCACCTTTGCCCTCGCCGCCGCTGGATTGCTCGACGGGCGCCAAGTGGTGACGCACTGGAAATTCGCCGCTGAATTGCAGGCGCGGTATCCGGCGGTGCGCTGCCAGACCGACGCGCTGTACCTGCACGACGACAATCTGTGGACGTGTGGCGGCGCGACGGCGGGCATCGATTTGGCATTGGGTCTGGTTGAACAGGATTTGGGCGCGCAAGCGGCGCTGTCACTGGCGCGTTATTTCACGGTGTTCCTCTGGCGCGGCGCGGAACAACCGCAGCTAAGCGCGTCACTCAATGCGCAATCGAGTGCCTTGCGCACCGATCCGGACGTGCGCGTGGCGCGGCTGCACGCGTGGATTGCCGGGCACCTCAACGAAGATTTACGCGTGGAACGACTGGCCGAGCAATTCGGCATGAGTCCTCGGCACTTCGCCCGCGCCTATGTCGCCGCGACCGGGCAGACACCGGCGCAAGCGGTCGAACAATTGCGTCTTGAGGCGGCCTGCCGATTGCTGAAAACCAGCCATGAACCGATCAAGCGAATCGCCGAAACCGTCGGTTTTGGTCGCGAGGAACGCATGCGCCGCACCTTCCAGAAGCATCTGGCAACCAGCCCGAATGGCTATCGCAACCAGACCGACGCACCTGAGCCGTTAGATCGCCGGCAATCCTCCCGCGTCGGCATCGCGCTGGAGTGGTTAGCCCAATAGCGTCGGCGCGACGGCCAGCTCGACGCGCGCCACCAAACCTTTGCGGCGCTGATTGCGCAACGTCAGATCACCGCCCTGCTCGCGTATGATCGCTCGCGCCGCCGACAGTCCGAGGCCGACGCCACCGGTGCTGCGGTTGCGCGAAGTCTCCAGACGGAAGAACGGGTCGAAGACCTTTTCCAGCGCCTCTTCCGGAATGCCCGGCCCTTCATCGCTGACCTCGATGCGAATCGCGTAATCATCACGGCTCAAAGTGATGCGCGGGTTGCGCGCGTACTTCACGGCGTTTTCCAGCAGATTGACGATTACCCGTTTGATACCCAGCGGCCGGCCGTTGTAAACCAGATGCGCCGGGCCGTTGAAGTCGACCTCGATATGCTGGTCGCGGTAATCGTCGACGATGGTTTGCAGCAACTCGGACAGATCGAACGCCGTTGTCGCCTCGCGATGGGTGTCCTCGCGGAAGAACTCCAGCGCCGCGTTGATCATCGATTGCATCTCTTCGACATCGCGGATCAGTTTGCGCTGATGGTCGAGGTCTTCCATGAATTCGCTGCGCAGACGCATGCGTGTCAGTGGCGCGCGCAAGTCGTGGGAAATCGAAGCGAGCATGTGCGTACGCTCGGCAATGAAATGCTGAATCTGCGCCTGCATGGTGTTGAAGGCGACGATGGCCTGACGAATCTCGTGCGGCCCTTCGACCTTGATCGGCGGTGCGCGCAGGTCGGTGCCGAAACGTCGGGCGGCACTGGCGAAGCGTTGCAGTGGGTTAGCCAATTGGCGGGTAGCGACCCAGGCGACGAGGAACGTGGCGATCAATCCCAAAGCAATGATGATCGCGATCCGCGTGCCGATTTCCAGGCCCCAGCTCCTTTCAGGCGGGGTGAAGGACAACCAACTGCCATCGACCAGTTGCACCAACGCCGCGTAATGCGCTTGAGGATTGTCCCGCGTCCAGTCACCGGGGTTGAACGCTTCGATGTTTCGATCTCCACCCAACAACTGCTCCAGCACCGGCACCCGACTCGCTTCCACGCGGGCGCCGTCGTTGGGCAAACCAAAATCGGCGCGCTGCGCCTTCCACACCACTTGCAGCATGTCGCTGCTGGCGGCTTGCGCCAGTTGCGGGCGCAAGTCAGCGGGCGCGACCTCGATCAGCCGCGAAGTGACCGCGATCTGCTCGAGCAGGCCGGTGCGTTCGATGGGCGGACGCGCCCAGATGCCGGCGACTTGAATAAACAAAGCATTCAACGCCACCGATGCGAGCATCGCCGCGACGATGGTCAGGGCAATGCGTCGCCGCAGCGTGTCGCCGCGCAGTAGCCGCCCGATCACGTGCGGCTGACCTTGGCAGTGAACATATAGCCGCCATTGCGCACCGTTCGGATCAAATCCGGACGCTTGCAGTCGGGCTCGATCTTGCGGCGCAAACGGCTGACCTGCACATCAATACTGCGATCAAAGGCATCGTGACCCTGGCCGTGAGTGAGGTCGATCAACTGTTCGCGAGTGAGGATGCGTTGTGGATGATCGAGGAACACCACCAACAGATCGAACTCGCCGCCGGACAGCGGAATCATCACGTTTTCGGGTGAGCGCAATTCGCGGCAAGTGATGTCCAGATGCCAACCGGCAAAGGCAATCACCGGTCGCGACGGCTCAACCGGACAGGCCTGTTCACCGGCGCGGCGTTGCAATGCGCGGACACGGGCGAGCAATTCCTGCGGGGCGAACGGTTTGGTCAGGTAGTCATCGGCGCCGAGTTCGAGGCCGACGATGCGATCGCTCAACTCGGCCATGGCCGTGAGCATGATGATCGGAATGCCCATCTGCGCCCGCACTTTCTGGCACAGGCTCAGGCCGCCTTCGCCGGGCATCATCACGTCGAGAATGAGCGTGTCCGGGCGCCCCAGCGCAATCGCCGCCCACATGGCTTCACCGTTCTCCGCCACGTCGACGTCATAGCCGTGCTGGGTGAAGAACTTCTTCAACAAGGAGAGGATTTCCACGTCATCGTCGACGAACAGCAATTTGCTCACGGTTGCAAAATCCATGGATCGAAAGCCGCCAATCTAAAGCCATTTGCCGCTGCGGGTCATTTATTTCAATCGAGCAACATTTCGTCCGCAGCGACATCAAGCGGACATCGTCCGGCAAAAACCGTCGGGCAATCTGCACGTATTCCACCAAAGGGGTTTGCCATGACGGACTTCAACAGCAGCCACAGCACCAAGCAGCACAACGCTAATCACCCATTGATCCTGAGCCAGCGCACCGGCGCGCTCGGGCCTGACACGCCGATTGTTTTTCAGGAGTCATGCCTGGGGGTTTCCGACGATCAGAGCCGGATTGTCCTGCGCCGCTACTTCGAACACTTCAGCCCGACCAATGCCCATTGGGTGGAATACGTGCACAGCATCTCCACCGCTGATCTCATCAGTTGGGTCATGAGCCACGGCCAATTGCACGTCGAATGCTCGGACAACACCCCGCAAAAACAGATTCATGCCTGATCCATGCGGACTTACGTAAAACAAGGAATCACGTTGATGATCAGTAAACGCTCACTGCCGCTGTTGATTGCCGCCAGCCTGAGCCTGGCGGCCTGCAGCAACAAAAACCTCGAACCCGAGATGTACACCGGTTTTCTGCATGACTACAGCGTGCTGAAAGAGCATCAGTCGCCCTCTGGCCAGAAAACCCTGTCGTGGGTCAGCCCGGCCTTGGCCCGAGCGCATTACACCAAAGCCTACCTAGCGCCGAGCCAGTTTTACCCCAGCGCCGCGCCGACTCAGCGGATTCCCATGAGTACGCTGGCGGGCGTCACCGACTATTACGACGCGGCGCTTCGAGCCGAACTGAGCAAGGTCATGAAGCTGGTCGACAGACCCGGCCCCGACACCTTGACGGTTCGCCCGGCGATCACCCAGATCGCCACCAGCACCCAAGGGTTGCGCTTTTATGAATGGCTGCCGGTCACACTGGTTGCGGCTGGGGTGAGCACGGCCACGGGCATTCGCGATCAGGACAGTGAGGTGTCTACCGAAGTGTCGTTCGAGGATGGTTCTACCGGTGAAGTCGTGGCTGAAGTGGTACGCAAGGGCACGGGCGTGCCGTTGGAGAATGACAAGCAAGTGCTGACGGCTGATGACGTCAAAGTGGTGCTTGATGGTTGGGCCAGCGATTTGGGTAAGTCTTACATAGCCATTCGTAAGTAGCGGAAAACTCACCAGACGTCACTTCATTTATGAAGTGCGCCAGTCGCGTAACGCCTGATCGGCCTCCGCAAGCAGCATCGCCAGACTGTGTAATTCTATTAGATTTTGCGCTCGCAACGCTGTGATGTAACCGCGAGCCTTTGCTGCTAATTCGTCTGCTTGCTCTCCGGTCGACGCAGATTCAATCAGGGAAATTCTGTTCCGAGCATCTTCTAAAACGTTGTTGGAGCGTTCGGAATTTGACATATGAGCCTTAGCCACCTAGCGCCGCGAAATCACCTGAAATGCAATATAGGAAATATCCGACAGACCGGGAGGATATTTTTTAATAAATTGCACGCGCCGCACGGATGCGGTGTTCACACCAAAAACTTTGACCTCCACGCTGGCTGGCCTGGAGGTTTTTTTTGCCCCGTATTTGCCTAAAGTCTGCGCTTGCGCTGCTCTACCGCTTCAGCCGCAAGCGCATATAACTCGTCGCGCTGATCAAAGCTCAATGCACCGACATCCGTTAGCGCCTGGACATAACCAAGGGCAAACTCTTCAGCGCATGCAAGGTGTGAGCGGCCAACGCCACTGATGACCGCAATTCGTTGCCGGGCATTCTCGAGGCATTTCGTCTTTTGTTCGTCAGTGTAACTCGACATAGACAGACTCCTTTTTTGACGCTTGACGACCCAGTACTCGTAAATACTAGTTTCCGCTTGCTGAACAATCGTCGCTTGATGTGGATCAATGCTATCCAGCGTATAACGCCGTTAGAGCATGAAGGTATTTTCTCTGTGGTTGAGGCATTGGTTTGTAGCCTTCCAGCCTCAGGCAAACCGGAAAATTCCTACATACAGTCGAAACTCACTGTTTTACTTTGCTCACGAGCCTTGTGGTTAGGACTCAACCTGCACAGTAGATTTGCCTCCGTTACTGGAGGCTTTTTTCTTCCATGCTGCCCAAAAGGTTCACGTAAATCTTCAACCTCCGACCGAGAGACTTTTACCGATTACAATGAAGTTTATTTATCCAATGTTGCTCATTTTTCTTGCAAGCACTGCGCAGTCAGCCATTGATGAAAGCTCAGTAAAAACAATCGATGCAGCAGCGACTTATCTAGTCGAGCCAAACATAATCGTTACGAAGGTATGCATCGACGGGCAGTTTTTTTTGATAAGCCATGTATCAGATGGTGGCGCGGGTATCACTCCGTCTCTTCACAATGGCAGGCCAGAAAAATGTGACAACGCTCAGTACACACGAACAGCGGATGAAGATTCACAAGGCGCTCTCCCTCGGCCCCGTCAAACGCGTCCGGGCAGAAGCGTTACGCCATCATTTACGTTGCGGTTTTAGGCCAGCTCGAAGCTTTTTAGAAACTCACTTCAATGAACCACCCCTCACTGTTTCCCTCTGGCCAGGCCTACTCTCGATAGGTCTGGCAACACAAAGCGCAATTAATGACGAGTCAAATGCGTCTGCGCCAATCTATGGTTTCTGCTTGCGCCGCTCAACCGCCTCGGTTGTAAGAGCATACAACTCATCGCGCTGTTCGTAATTCAACACCCCTGCTTCGACCAAAGCCTGCACATACCCACGAGCAAACTCCTCAGCGCACACCAGGAAAGAGCGGCTTACACATCCAATAATGGCGATTTTTTGTTGCGCGTTATTCAAGCAACGGTTTTTTTGTTCATTGCTACATACAAGCATAATAAGACTCCTTGCGCGCCACATCCTTATGATTAAAACTTTCGATCCAATTCACTGCAACAGCTTTAACCACCCTCAAACACTACATGCAGTCCGCCTTACGCGTAGTGACTGATGCGAACCCGCTAACAGTTGGTTATTTCTAGCTAACCGCACGCATGACTTCTTCTAGTGTGCGGTTAGCAAGCGTCGGATAAAAGCAAATGCTAGTTTTGGTTGGTTTCTGGATCAGACGAGAACAAGATGGCTGGCTTCGCAGGTCGTATTACACGATAAGCCAAAGCGCCGAGCACACCACCCGCCAATGGTGCGACCCAGAATGCCCATATCTGATGTATCGCCCAAGGAGCGGTGTATAGCGCTACACCCAGACTGCGTGCCGGGTTAACCGATGTGTTGCTGATCGGGATGCTGATCAGATGGATGAGTGTCAGTGCCAAACCAATAGCCAGTGGAGCAAATCCACCGGGAGTGCGGATGTCGGTTGCTCCCATGATGATAAACAGGAACATGGCCGTCAGCAGGAACTCAGCGGTTAAAACAGACAAAAGGCTGTAACCATTAGGCGAATGCTCACCATAGCCATTAGCCGCGAAACTTGTCATGACATCGAATTCACTTGAGCCGCTTGCTATAACAAAAAGAGCACCGCCCGCCAAGATCCCCCCAGCCACTTGCGCCAAGATGTATGGCAAAAGATCCCGGCCATCCAAACGACCGCCAACCCAAAGCCCAAGACTAACAGCAGGGTTCAAATGACAACCTGAAATGGGGCCGATCGCGTAGGCCATTGTGAGCACTGTCAAACCAAATGCTAAAGATACACCGAGCAATCCAATCCCATAAGCAGCGAAAATGGCGCTGCCGCATCCGCCAAAGACAAGCCAGAAAGTGCCTATAAATTCAGCACCGAGTTTATTAAACATATCGCCTCCATAGTATGACCCGTATCACTGCATAGGCAAAAAAGCCACCACCCCGTTTATACGCGTATGAGAGAGAACCCATAGCTTGTATCTACGGAGTGCTCCCACCATAAGCTCAAGGCACAACTTTCTTTGTACGACTTTTCCGAAAAACGCAGGGGAGCTACGCGGGGTGGTGGCAGTCTTGGTATCCGAAACCTAAAGATTATCTACGAAGAATCACTCTAATAGTTCACATCAATGCAGAGGCTTGCACTTTACAGAGCCCCACGCCATCAACCAAAAATCTTAAATCGGAAATTTCCTATAGATCGGTGCCGTGCATCAATAATAGTTTGCACCTGGCTCAACAAGTCGACTTTTGCTTGTGCTCAAATTTTAGCGATGGGCGCAATGTCTAGCACGTCGCTCTTGGAAAGCACTATTTCTATTAACATTAAGGAAGTAAACATGTCAGGCTGGTATGAACTTAGTAAAAGCAGTGACGGTCAGTTTCGCTTCGTTCTCAAAGCGGGAAACGCCGAAGTTATCCTTACCAGTGAGCTCTACACCACTAGGGGTGCGGCCGAGAACGGTATTGCGTCGGTACAGAGCAATAGCCCATTGGAAGCTTGTTACGCCAAAGAGACGGCAAAGGACGGAAAGCCGTACTTCAACCTCAAGGCAGTGAACTATCAAATCATCGGCACCAGCCAGCGCTATTCGTCTGATGCTGCAAGGACGGTTGGAATTGAAAGCGTGAAGGCCAATGGGCCAACCACCGTTGTGAAAAATAAAATCGTGTGAGGCCGCAACGGCACAGCAAGTCAGCAAACAATAGATAAATTGAAAAAGGTATTTTTATGAAAGCATTACCTGTCTCCGACAACGTGTTGAATGAAGTAGCAAACCTGCTCAGTGCGGACTTTAGTACGCTAAAAGCAAGACGCCCTCAGTTCAGTGCTTCTTCAGAAGCCTGCAATGGTTGCGGAGAACATTTGAATTTTTACAGCTTCGTCAAAACAGCGCTAGACATGGGCGCGCATGGAAAAAACTACATGACTAAGTTTCTGTTGAGCCAGGAACCTGTAAGTAAAGAAATTGACACAAATATCAACTGCGCGTCCTGTGGCAAAACCAACAGCGTTAAAGCTGCTTACGCGTATGGCGATGTACCCATGTAGTAAATAGACACCTCGGCGCGTAGCCAAAGTTGCTCACCTCTTTACAATGACTGCCGAGAGCAAGAGGTGAGCAGCCCTTATAAAGACGTATTGTTTTAATGCTTTTCATTACCTGAAAGTCATCGACCTCCCAACTTCAAATTATTCCTACCTTTCTTGCCAGATCGGAAAGTTCGATGTTCGTACTCATCCCCAGCTTTCTGAAAATACGTGTCTTGTAGGTGCTGATCGTTTTTTCACTGAGCTTCAGCTTTTCAGCAACTTGCTTATTCCGAAGTCCTTTTGCCAGTGCTTGTAGAACTTCCAGTTCCCGACCACTGATCGATGCATATCCCTTGATATCCTCTACCTTTCTACTGCCCGCATACTTACACTCCACCGCAGCGTCATGCAAACAAACACGACTTTCAGCAATGTCCTCCTTTGCGCAGGGCGCGTCCCCCGCTATTTTCTCGCAGGCGTTTCGCAATAGATTAACGCTCGTTGAAGGCATCTTCACTAGCTGAGCTTTTAGCACCAGTTTTTTTATTGATCCCTCAGCGCCAGTTTGCAACTGGGTTAATTGCAGACGCCCTACCCCTTGCACGTCAAGATTCAATATCTTCGAGTCTGTGCACAACTCCCCAAAAAAATAGATGATCTCAGCCTCATCACCGGTCTTTGCAAAGACTTCAATAGAAACTTTAGACAGCATAATAAGATCCTCCCAGGAAAACGCTCTATAGGACTCCCTGTTAAATTCCGCATAAAGAGCACACGGTAGAGCCTTGCATCTTCATTACTTAAAACAAAAAGGCCCCATCAATGAAAACCGATGGAGCCTTCAAAAGCTCGCGTTATTACTAACGTCTGCCCATTACGACTTACCAGAGATAGCGGTAGCCCAAAGTAATACCGTACGGCTGCTCGATATCGTCACCTTTAGCGTACTCGGCATCCAGCGACACCTTGCTGTTTTCGGTCAACTGCAGAATCCCACCGAAACCGACCTCAGTACGGCTACCTGGCAACTGCGCATCCAGTTTGATGCCGTTGACTTTAACGGCGCTGTCGCCACCGTGTTCGGTCACGTAAGACACTTTGGCGTACGGCTGCACCTTCATGCCGTTTTCCATCTGGATGCTACGACCAAACAAGCCACCGACACGACTTTGCAGCGAGTCGAGATCGTCCGCCTTGACGCGCATGCCATTGCTGGAGGTGTACTTGCCACCTTGCGTTTTGGTCGCCGTGATTTCCAGTTGCGGCTCGACGAACCAGCCATCCTTGAGCTTGATATGCTTGCCAACTTCGACGTCGACACCCAGACCATTGGTGTCATAAGAGCCTTTGACGGCCTCCCCGGTATTCGACAGCGTTTTGATGTCGTTATCGAAGTGGCTGTACTTGGCAACGGTATCGACATAGACACCGTTGTCGCCGATGTACGTCGCATAAACGCCACCGAACTGGCTTTTCACATCACCCGTGCCGCCTTCGCCATAGTTCATGTCCGAGCGGGCCGTACCCACCATGCCACCCACATAGACCTTGCCGCTGTCGACATGAATTGCCTTGTCCGCACCGACTTCCATACCGGTAATGTTCTGGTCATAAGCTCGGCTCGATTTTTCATCGACCTTGAATTCCTTGCCAATGGCACGAGTCCAGATACCACCCTCGTCCTTGCCCATCCGCAATTCGCCGAGGCGTTTGACCAGTGCGTTCATCTGCGCACTCCACAGACTTGCACTTGCGGTGTGTGCAGCCACTGCCGCGTTACCGCCGCCGGAAAGATCACCCGGGCCTGGCTTGCCAATTGGCGGGGCCGGTGGCGCACCTGGCTCAGATGGATCCACAGGATTAGTCGGATCAACCGGCGGATTAACAACTCCCGAAGGCGTGCTCAGCACCCAGTTTTGTCCTTCTTTACCCAGCGTGTAACGGAAAGCACCGGCGTCAACGTGACCACCCGCCAAAGCAAAATTACCGTTACCACCCTGGGTTTCAACCAGTGTCAGCTTGCCATCGGTGCTGACCGGTTCTACACCGCTGTCCGCCACCAGAATCTGGTGAGAGCCGCTGGTGTCGCCGCCAACCTTGATCAAGTCGCCTGCGAGAATACCCAGTTGGGTGTTCATCGCGAAGTTACCGGCACCGCTCAGATTCCCCTTGATATCGAGGGTATTGCCGAACGGCGTGTTGGCTCGTGCTGCAGAGCTAGCCGCATCAGCGCCGCCAAGGATGACCCAGCCGTTGTTGTTCAGGTTGCCGCCAACGGTGAAGGTATGAGCACTAGTGGTTCCAGGCAACGTATTGCCCACCAACAGAGTACCGGCGTTATCGATCGAACCGGCAACACCACCGAAACCACCAAACTGTGCACCAGAAGCCACGTTGACTTGGCTGCTCGCCAGGGTCATTGGAGCCGATTCGCTGCCGAAGTACAAGTTGCCCGCATTCACCTGAGTGGCACCGGTGTAAGCGGCAGTGTCATCCAGGGTCACAGTGCCCTGACCTTGCTTGGTCAAAGAACCTGTACCGGTCACGGCATTTTTCAGCGCCCAGTCAGAGGCAGTATCGAGGGTCAGATTACCTTCGTCGTGCACGCTAGCAGTACCCAGACTGTCAGCGGTCAACGCTGTCAGACTGGAGGAGCCATCGATGTCGAACTCACCTGCGAATTCGCTGTTGTTGTTACCCAGCACAACATCGGAAACGCTCTGGGCAATGACCTTGCCTGCACCGGTCAGGGTGTTTTGCAGCGTGCCCAAAGCACCGCTCAGCGTCAGGCTGCCATCTGTGGCAATCGAACCGTTGCCCAAACCAGCAGCGTTATCGAGCGTTACATTGGCACCGCTGGCGATGCTGGTATTGGCTGACAAACCGCTGTTGGCACCGGTGACTGTGAGATCACCCGCCGCCAGAATCAGCGAACCGGCACCGGTCAGAACGCCGTTGGAAACACCGCCGTTGGCGAGCGTCAAGGTACCGCTATTGATGTCCAGTACGGAGCCGGTCTGGCCTGCAAGTACACCGACGGTTTGCACCTTGCCATTGATGTCCACCTTGGCACCTGTAGCAATGTTCAGCGCCGAAGTGTTGCCCATGGCATTGTCGGCATCCAGTCGCAACCCACCACGGTTAACGTCGGTGCTGCCGGTGTAGTCGTTGGTCGAGTTGGACAGCGAAATGATGTTCGCCGTATCGATGGCCAGATTACCGCTGCCGGTGATCTTGGCCGACATATCGGACGCAGCAGCAGTGGCGACTGCACCTTCGGTCAACGTCAGCGTCTTGTCCGCTTGCAGATCCAGTTCCTGCAGACGGTAACCGACATACAGGCCATCGCTGTTGACGCCGGTATTGAGGCCGAAGTCGTACGTTGCGACAGCTACGTTATCACCGCCCTGCGAGACATCCAGGGTCTTGGCATCGGTAATGACGTTACCGTTCTGATCCTGCAATACCAGCGCACCACCCGTGCCGGATACCGAATCAGCCGCTACGAGTTGCACACCATCCTGAACATCATCCTGCTGCAGCAGCGAGAGAGATCCAGCCGGAATAACCGGAGGCACAATGTAAGGCGAAGGCACGTTGACCTGCACGGTACCGGTACCCGCTTGCAGATTACCCGCTACAACATGACTGGTCGCGACGGTCTGATCCGGAACATTGGCGTTAAACTTGACGGTACCGCCGTTGAACGCGATGCCACCGATCGCCTGCTCGCCATCACCCACGGTGGTGACGTTACCGGCATCCGATTGCAAGGTAGCATTGGTCAGCGCGGTGGTGTTGTCGCCTTGCAGGTCGAACATACCCAGACCCGCTTTCAACGTACCGGCGAAGGCATCGCCAGTGGTTGCGGCGAATTCGAAGACATCTTCCGCAGCGCCCATGACGGCATCGATAACACCGTCGCCCGAGAGCGTGTGAGCCAGTGTGTAGCCCTCACCGGCGCCCGGCGTTAAGGCCAGCGTTGAAGTGGCATCGATATCGATTTTGCCGACGCCACCAGCAGTGTCGGTCATCTTGAGCAGATCAGCGGTGGTAACGGTCGATCCGTTGTGCAGGCTCATGGTTTCGAAGCGATCAACATCGGCAGCTGCCGACAGCGTTTGAGTAGCGCCGTCGAAGGTCAGCGTGTCAGCCGCGCCAATGCCGCCGTCTAGTTTGGTGAAGGCCGCATTGCCTTTGACGGTCACAGCATCCGTGCCGGTATCACCGTTGACGTTGACCACCGAAGAGTCACTGTTCAACGTCACGGCGTTGGAGCCCGTGCCGAGGTTGATATCACCGACGACGGTGCCACTGTTGGTCACAGTGTCATTGCCTGCAGCGGCAACCAGGTTACCGGTGATCGTGGCGCCTGCAGCGTTGGTAGCAGTGTTGTTGCCCTCGCCAAGATCGATGACACCGGTCACTTGACCACTGTTGGTCAACGCAGAATCCTGATCATCGAAAGTCAGCGCGCTCGTCAGTGCATCAACCGCTGCGACAACGCCGCTGTTGATCATGTCGGTGACGCCGCCAAGGGAGATAACCGGCGCATCGGTGGATGCGGAAACCAGTTCGCCCGAGTTATCGAAACTCGATACACCTTCAAGTGCTACAGCCGAACCGCCGCCCGCAGCGACAGTGACGTTTGCGCCGCTTTTAACATCGCCGTTGCCGGTGTGCTTGACCGAAATACCAGTGGCATTGGCGCCAGTCACATTGATGTTCAGACCATTGGAATCGGAGAGATCAATGTTGTTCGACGTGCCGCCGCCGGCAGCCGTTTCGAAGGCCAGGCCAGTACCTGCGCCCAACACGTTGATCGTACCGGCGTTGGTTTGGGCCAAGGTGGCGGAGGTACGCACACCTTTACCGTCCATGACGTCGATACGAGTGTCGTTGGTCAACTGAATGCCCGAAACTTCAGCCTTGTTTTCGATGCCGTTGCCACTGCCTGCGCCGGCAGAAGCCATGTCAATAAAGGCACCATCCACCACCAGACCTTTGGCGCCGGTGTCCAGCTGTACAGCGTGCGCAGTACCTGACGCGGTAACCTTGCCAATGCCGGAACCGACCAGATCCAGCGAAGCATCCTGGCCCACCAAAATAGCGGCGGTGCCGTCGGTAGCTTTGATCAGACCGTCTTGCACATCGACTTTGGCTTGCTCACCTTGAACCGATACCGCTACACCATTTACAGAGATGTCCGCGTGGTTCTCGAAACGGCCGTCTTTAATCAGAACGCCGGTATTGCCGGTGCCTGCAGTAAAATCAATGTTGCCGTTGTTGATCAGCAGGCCTTGGTTTTGGGTTACGAAACCAGTGGCATTGGACAGGGTCGTTGACAGTGTTGCGTTATTGATCAGCTGAGCATCAGTGCCTTGACGAGTGACTGTCGTGCCGTCCAGGCCATATTCGTTGCCATCAACTTGGCCAACGATCGCACCGTCGCCTACCAATGACACGGTAGTACCTTGATCCAGGGTTACATGCGCACCGCCCTCGACAAGAACAGACATGGCGTCAGTCCCCAAGACCTGGAAGTCGGAACCCGAAGAGGCCTTGACGTCGGTATTGTCACCGGTGGCCCAAATGCCACGAGCGCCCGTACCGGACGTTTTCAGTTGCACTTCGCCAGTTTGTTTGGCGCCGCCCTGAATACGGAACAGCGTCGAGTTTTTACCCGAAGCATCCAGCAAAGTTCCCGCCGGGATATTGGTGTTGATGCTGGTGCCTTCACCAGACACCAGGAACGCGATCTGATCGGATACAAATTCATCGAGGGAGAACGTCGGAACTGCCTGACTTTCCAGATCGATTGTCGCCCCGCCAAACGCGGCGACACCAACGGCGCCCTGCCCTTGAAGGTCGATCGTGCCGGCGTCCATATTGATTTTTACGCCAGAGCCGGTCGCAGAAATACCAGTGGTGCGATTGGCATTGCTGCCACCCTTGAGTACCAGATCACCCTTGTTGTTCAGAGTGGTGGTGGCACCACTGGAAGCTGCGAGCAAACCCACACCGCCGTCCTGGACAGTGATCGAACCGGTGTTCCCACCTGTCGAACCTTCGAGGACTTCGATACCAGTGGTATTTTTACCGGTGAACTCGATGTTGCCGCTGTTGCGCAACGCAGCGCCGTTTTTGGCGATATAACCGGTTACGCCATCCAGGCTCGAGGTCAGATGAGACTCAGTCAGCAGCAGTGTACCGGTACCAAAACCATCGGCCCCTGCGTCGAGCGTTGTATCACCGAACGAACCTGGCACCGATGCACCGGTTGGCGTGCCTTCCAGAGTCAGCTTCTGGCCGTCAGCCATTGCAGCAATGGCGCCGACAGCGTCCAGATTGATGATCGAGTCGACAGTGGTTTTACCTTGTGCGCCGCCCGCGATGCGGACACCAGTGGCGTCTGCGCCAGTGACATTGATGGTCATGCCACCGGAGTTGAAGGCCGATACATCATTACCGGTCTGCCCGGTCAACCACAGTGCCGTGGAGTTTTGACCGGAAGCAGTCAGTGTCGAGTCTGTACCGTTAACGCCGGTACCGCTGAAGTCGGCACCGTCTTCCAGACGATAAAGTGTCGAGTTGGTCGTTGTAACGTTTTCAACATCGGAACTGTCGTTGGTCACCGAAGAACCCGGGCCATAGACGAAGAAACCGATCTGATCGCTGCCGTCGGCAAACGTTACTTGGCCGCTCCCGCTGACATCAGCCGTCGCGCCTTCACGGACGTGGACGCCAATGGCACCGTCGCCAGTCAGATTGACTTTGCCGGTCAAGGTCGCGGACGAACCCACGCCCGTTGCCCAGATACCGAAGTTGTGCACGCCGGAGGTTGGATCAACACCGGTCAACACGTTGATATCGCCGGCAGAAGTTACTTTACCGCCGCTTTGCGTACGGATGCCGACGGAGTTGACACCGGAAAGATCGATAGTGCCGTTGTTGGTGACGGTGGCCGTCGGCGAAGTGTTCAGGATGCCAATGTTAGCCGTTGGCGTTTCGCTGTAATGCCCCTTCACCAGAATCTTGCCATTGTTGGTGATGTTGGCATTGGCGCCCTGCACGTTTATGCCGACACCGCCCTGCACCAGATCGCCGATAATGAGCGACCCGTCGTTGACGACAGTGCTGTCGTCTTGGGCATCAATGCCGATAATCCCGTTGGTTTGCGCAACATCGGCGCCGCCACGGGCGATAGGAGCAGAGGTGGTATCAGTACTCGCTTCGCGCCCCAGGTACATCAAGCCGCCTGCTGCGTTCGTGAAGGTACTGCCAGAGCTGACGGTCGCGCCTGTCGGCTTGCCGCTGGAGGTTTGTGCCAGCACACCGATGTTCATCGCACCATTGTTGGTGAACTGGCTGTTTTCGCTCACCTGCACGCCGATGATATCTTGCGTCGCCGGGCTGTCGACACTCCAGCTACTGGAGTTGAAGGTACCGTTGTTAACGTAAGTAGAGTTGTCGTTCACCAAGTCAGAAGCGGCGGTCGCGTTGGTGCCGCTGATTTTGCCGACGTTACGCAAACCATTGTTGATGAAATGGCCGTCAGCCGTCGCCACGACACCCACACCATTTCGCGTGGTGGAAATGGTGCCATCGTTAATGACCGTGCCGCCGTTAGTGGCGTAGACCATGATACCGGCAGCTGGGGTGGCGCCATCGGAAATCAGTTCACCAGTGCTGCTGATATGCCCGACCGCATTGGCGCCGTTGGCCATCAAAGCAATTTGCTGGCCCAGCGGGGTAAACAGCGGATCGTCGAGCGGAATGGGGCCCGTGGTCTGATTGATAGTGAATGTGTTCGTGGTGTCTGTGTAAGCCTGCGCGAAGGCGTCGTCATACGACTGTTGCATCTCTGCCTTGGTATCGCCCAGCTTGCCAGCTTCCAGCTGATCAACCAGCCAACTGTTATAGGCAACCAGTTCACCAATGTTGGATACGGTTTTCGATACCTGAGAACCATCACTCAGGGTGACGACAAACGTTCCCGCGTAAGACTGAGTGGTAACGTCGAAGTCCTTCGGTTGCAGGTCTGACGCTTTGAGCTTGTCGTTGGAAAACTGGACGGTGTTTGAAGAGTTCCAGTTTGCGGTACCGTCAGTGACTTCGACAAACACCGTGTTTTTGGTGTTTTTGTCACCCAACTGCCCATCGGCATTCATGTTGAAGATGCCGCCACCGGTGATTTTAGCGATCTGTGCATCGTAGAAATTACTGGCCGATGGGTCGCTCGGCGAATACACCTTCCACAATACGCCAGCGCCAGGATCAACTTGTGTAATATTTGCGTTGTCGTAAGTATTGATGATCACCGGTGCTTGTAAATAAGCATCAATTACCGAGACGCCAGAACTTTGGGTACCCGTGGTGATACTTTGCAGTGCGTTAGGATCAACGGCTCCGGTGATGTAACCCGCATCATACCCACCCAGTAATTCGTAACCCTTTACATTGGGGCCAACCGACCCGGTAAAGTTTACCGAACCGTCCAGACTCGAAGTACCACCGTCCACGATGATCGCTTGACCCTCGTTATTCGCGCTACCCGGGGTATACACCACAGCCATCGCCCCACTCGACAATAGTGTGCCTATCGGCAACGCCACAGCTGCAAGCAAAGAGGCGGATTTGCTGGATTTCGAGTGCGACTTTGCCAGTTCGCTGGTAACAACCCAGCGCCCAGAAGCGGCATTCCAGATAACGCGAAAAACTTTGTTCATAAATAAATTTATCCTTAAAGCACCGCAACTAGGACTGCGGCATTGAAATACCCGGCTGACACGAATCCCTGCGCGTTAGTACAGGCAGGCCAATCTTTGCATTCATGACATTCCAACAATCAAACTCAAAGGTTTCTCTATTGCCCGATGAACTTAATTTTGGCGCGAATGGATTTTTTAATAAAAGACCTAATTGCACGAAGGATCTTTCTCAAGGCGGCATTCTCCGCAGCGCGAGCTAATTGCACCGTAGGAAATTTCCGAAATTCGAAACGCAGTCGATAGATGGTAATCCGGCAGTGTTCTGTCGCCGGTTCTATCGGCGGTCAAATGCAACACACATGCTGCCTTACACCGGGAGAGCGGCTGTCACCGAATGCACGCCAATTGGCGCGATCTGCAAAGTGACCGCCCAGTCGCTGCCGAATAATCCTTTTTGAACCCACGCAACCATCCGGTGCGAGCAGCCCCGCGCGCAAACGGCTCTCGGTTCCTGGGTCAACCCCATTACAACAACAAAAAGGCAAACCTCATGAAAGCTGTCGTGATGCGCGAGCAACAATTGCTCGTTGATGACATCCCTGCGCCTGTTCCGGGCCTGGGCGAAGTGCTGGTCAAAACCCTCGCCTGCGGCATCTGCGGTTCTGATCTGCACATGTTTCACCACTGTGAGCACGTGCTGGGCAACTTTAAGCGCGGGAATATTCCGGTGTCTTTCGACGCGCGAAAGGATGTGGTTTTCGGTCACGAGTACTGCGCTGAAATCCTCGACCATGGCCCCGGCAGCGACAAGAAAATCAAGGTTGGCACCCGCGTCTGTTCGCTGCCTTTTGTTATCACGCCAGCGCGATTCGACCATATCGGCTACTCCAACCAATACCCCGGCGGCTATGGCGAACAAATGGTGCTCAGCGAACAGATGCTGATCCCGGTGCCCGGTGATCTGCCGGCCGAAATCGCCGCCCTCGCCGAGCCGTTGACGGTCGCCGCGCACGCTGTCAATCGCGCACAGTTGCAAGGTAATGAAGTGCCGGTGGTGATTGGCTGCGGGCCGATTGGCCTGGCAGTTATTGCTGCGCTGAAATCCCGTGGTATCGGCCCGATCGTCGCGGCGGACTTCTCCCCTGCCCGGCGCGCGCTGGCAGAAAAACTCGGGGCCGATGTGGTGGTCAATCCGGCGGAGCAATCGCCTTATCGGTCATGGCTCGATGTCGCGGCGCCGCCGGGCTACGAGATCAACAGCCCGTTTGCCCTGTTCGGTCTTGGCCCGCAACCACGGCCTTGCGTGGTGTTCGAGTGCGTGGGCCTTCCGGGTCTGATTCAACAAGCGATCCAGAACGCGCCGCCGCGCTCGCGAATCATCGTTGTCGGCGTGTGCATGGAAACCGATCAGATCGAACCGCTGATCGGCATTGGCAAAGAGGCCAACCTGCACTTTTCCTTTGGCTACACCGGCGAAGAATTCACCCAGACCTTGTATGCCCTCGCCGACGGCAAGCTCGACGGCGCGCCGATGATCACCGGACGGGTCAAACTGGACGGGGTCGCCGAGGCGTTCCGGGCGCTGGCCAGCCCGGAAGATCACGCCAAAGTGATGATCACCTTCGACTGATCCCGTCTTGTAGCAAGGCGCACGACCATGCGACAGATTAAATTGACGTCACTGGCGGGGATCGCACTGAGTCTGGCCTGTATCTCGGCGCAGGCGCAGGCGCAGGATCCGTTTATCAAAGCACAGCGCATTTCGCCGACACTGGAACCGGTGCGGCTGCACCCCGATCAACAAGTTGAAGTGGATCAGCGCCTCAAAGCGCTAGAGGCGAAAACCAGGCGCAAACCAAACATTCTGATTTTGCTGGTCGACGACATGGGCTGGGGCGATCCGGGCGCTTTCGGCGGCGGCACAGCCATCGGCGCACCGACCAAAGAAATCGACCGCATTGCCCGCGAGGGCGTGTTGTTCACCTCTACCTACGCGCAACCGACGTGCACGCCGACCCGCTCGGCGTTGATGACCGGTCGCTTCCCGGCGCGAACCGGCCTGACCCGGCCGATTCTCAGTGGTGAAAAGGTGCCCGTTAACCCTTGGCTGGATGAAAAGACCGCGGCCTCTCTACTCTCCGAAAAGGGTTACATGACCGCGCTGTCCGGCAAGTGGCATTTGGGTGAAGCCGATGGCTATCAGCCGCAGCAAGTCGGTTACGACGAATACATGGGCATTCTCGGGGTCGCCAGCGAATACACCCAAGGGCTAGACAAGCAACGCTATCCGGAGCTGATCCTCAATCCTGCGCGCAAGGCTGCACTGAACCAAACCACCGAAGCCGCCGTTACCAGCGGCCGTAAAGGCGAGCCATTGAAAGTGGTGACCCAACTCGACTCGTTGGAAAAACTCGCTGAAATCGACCAGCAGTTTGCCGCTTACTCGCAGGACTTCATCCATCGGGCTGCGCAGGCCAAGAAGCCGTTTTATCTGGTGCATGCCTTCTCGCGGGTACACAACGACAACTTTCCGGCCAAGGCTTTCGCCGGCAAGAGCCCCGCGCGTACGCCCTATAAAGACGCGGTGATGGAAGTCGATGACATCGTCGCACACCTGATGAAAACGCTTAAGGATGAAGGTGTCGCTGACAACACGCTGGTATTCTTCACCTCCGACAACGGCGCCAACGAAGACGCCTGGCCGGATTCCGGATTCCAGCCTTGGCGTGGCGGCAAGGGCACGACGTGGGAAGGTGGTGTACGGGTGCCGGGCATTGCGTACTGGCCGGGCATGATCAAGCCCGGTCGTGAGAGCGATGGTCTGTTCGACTTAATGGATCTGTTCAACACCAGCCTCAAACTGGCTGGCGCGAATGTACCAACGGATCGCTACATCGATGGTGTTGACCAAACCTCGTTCCTGCTCGCCGATAACGGCGAAAGCAATCGCGAAGCGGTGTTCATGTACAGCGAACGCAACCTCACGGCTGTGCGCTGGGAAGAGTTCAAGGTGCACTTCAAAGTGTTTCAGACCTCGGTGCCGGGTTCCAATATCGATGAATCGACACTGGTATCAACCGGATTGTCACCTTGGGTCTACAACCTTTATCTGGATCCCAAGGAGCAGAAAAGCGTCGGTCATCGCACGTTCGAATGGGGCCTGCCGCGCGTTCTTGCGCTGGTCGGCGGCCACATGGCCAGCTACCGGACTTACCCGATGAAAGACCTGGGACTGGGCAAACCAGTCCAATAAAAACCACACAAATACCTGTGGAAGCTGGCTTGCCAGCGATGGCGCCGGATCAGCCAAACTTCATTGCCTGATCCGGGCGCTTTCGCTAGCAAGCTAGCTCCCACAAGGGTTGTGTGGTGTCCACAAATCAGGCGAGCAACCGAGATTAAATGTGGGAGTGAGCCTGCTCGCGATGGCGGTCTGCCCTTCAGCTCTTCATTGCCTGACCCACCGCTATCGCGAGCAGGCTCACTCCTACAAGGGAGCTTTGCGACATCGCAATCCCTGTAGATTGCCAGCGATGGGGTTGGATCGGGCAAAACTTCATCGCCTGAAGTGACGCCTTCGCGGGCAAGCCTGGCTCCTACGGGGTTTTGTGGTGTCCACAAATCCAGCGAGCAACCGAGATTAAATGTGGGAGTGAGCCTGCTCGCGATGGCGGTCTGCCCTTCAACTCTTCATTGCCTGACCCACCGCTTTCGCGAGCAAGCCCGCTCCCACAATGAAGCTCTGCAGCACCACAATCCATGTGGGCGGGTTGAGTTCAGCGGGTGTTTTTGTTGCAGATCAGCATCGAGGCAATCGCCGGCAGCAGGATCAAGGCGCCGATCATGTTCCAGATGAACAGCATCACCAGCAGCAGACCCATATCGGCCTGGAACTTGAGTGCTGAGAACGACCAGGTCGCCACGCCGAGCGCCAGAGTGATGCCGGTGAAGGCCACGGAGGTGCCAGTCGTTTTCAGTGCTTCAAAAAACGCTGCGCGGAATTTCAGGCCTTGATGCAGAAAGCCTTCCATGCGGCTGTACAGGTAAATCCCGTAATCAACGCCAATCCCCACGCCCAGCGCTATCACCGGCAAGGTCGCGATTTTCACCCCCAGCCCCATCTGCGCCATCACCGCTTCACACAACACGGTCGACAGGTACAACGGCGCCATCAGCGCAATGGTCACTTTGATCGAGCGGAACTCCCACAGCACCACCGCCGAGATGATGATGAACACCAGAATCAGCATCTGTTTCTCTGAGTGTTTGATGACGATGTTGGTCGCCGCCTCGATCCCGGCACTGCCGGCCGCCTGCAGAATTTCGAAATCACCGGTGTCGTACTGCCGCGCGAACTGATCGACCGCGTTGACCACCCGGGTCAGCGTTTCAGCCTTGTGGTCAGCCAGATACAAACTGATCGGCGCCACGCTGCAGTTGGCGTCCACCAGATCGGAACTGACGTTGGAGCGCGCATTGTTCATCACGAACTGGTCGCGGGAAAATTCGGCCCATTTCGGGTTGCCCTCGTTGCGCGCCAGAATACCGAAACGCATGGCGCCATACAGCGACTGCACCGACTCCACGCCTTTGACTTCTCGCAGGCTCTGCTCCAGCTGATTCGCCAGATCGGCGGCAGCAAACCGTGCGCACTGCTCTTTCGGTGTTTTGAACATCACCACAAAGACATCAGTGCTGGTGGTGTAATGGGCGAGCAGATAGGCGTTGTCCTGGTTGTAACGCGCCTCCGGACGGAACTCCGGCGCACCGACATCGAGGTCGCCAATCTTCAGATCCTGGCGCAGGTAATAACCGGCACCGAGCAACACCAGACTGAACAGAATCAACGGAATCGCCACGCGCGGTTCCACCACGGCAGACACCCGGCGAAAAATCGGCCACGACGACGTCGCACGTTTGCGCTGCTGCTGCAAACCACGCGGGCTGACGCCGACATACGACATCAACACCGGTAGCAAAAACATCTTGGTGAAGATCGCCACGAACACGCCAATGCTCGCAGTAATCGCCAGTTGCTGAATCACGCCGATGTCGATCACCAGCAATGTGATGAAACCCACCGCGTCCGCCAGCAACGCCGTCGTCCCCGGAATGAACAACGCCCTGAACGTTCGCCGCGATGCATCGATCGGTGAATGCCCCTGATCCATCTCACTCATCATCAAATTGATGTTCTGCACCGCATGGCTGATGCCGATGGCGAAGATTAGAAACGGCACCAGGATCGAGTACGGATCAAGGCCGAAGCCCAACAAACTCAACAGTCCCAGTTGACAAGCAACGGTGAGCAGACAGGTCAATACCGTCACCGCCGTACTGCGCCAGCAACGGCAATACCAGTACAACAGGACACTAATTAACACCACTGTAAGCGCGAAAAACTTGGCGATGTCGGTCGCAGCAGCCAGCAGGTCGCCGACGATCTGGGCGAAACCGATCACCCGAATGTTCACGCCCTGAGTGGCGAAGTGTTCGCGCACTTGCTTTTCCAGGGCTTGGGTGAACACGCCGTAATCCAGTGGCTTGCCGGTTTCCGGATCGTTCTCCAGCAACGGCACGCGAATGATCGTCGAGTTGAAGTCATTGGCGACAAAGCTGCCCAGCATGTTGGCGCGCTGGATGTTCTGCTTCACCTGTGCCAGCGACGCGGCGCTACCGTCGTAACCATCGGGAATCACCCGTCCGGCACGCATACCTTCGGTGGTCACTTCGGTCCACAGTGCGTTGGGCGTCCACAACGATTTCAGGTTGCCGCGATCAACGCCCGGCAGGTAGAAGATCTTGTCGTTGACCTCGCGCAGGGTTTCCATGAACTTCGGCGTGAGAATCTCGCCGTCAGGGTTTTCTACCAGCACGCGCAGCACGTTGCTTTGCGGGCGCAACACATCCTCAAACTTGAAGTAGTTCTGAATGAACGGGTGACCGGTGGGAATCATCCGCGTGAAGCTGGCATCCGGGCGCAGTTCCAGCGCCTTGTAACCCAGCAGCAGCGAGACAATCACAAAGAACGTCAGCACCAGTCGCCGGTGATTGAACAAGCCACGCTCGGTGACGCTCACCATGCGTTGCATCAGGCTGCGCTCCTGCGGCGCGGGGTTCTGATCGAGGTTCATGCGCGCGGTCATTGCAGTTGCTCCTTGATGTCAGCCAGCGGCAGCACGCGCAGGCCGTTGCTGCCGATCAGCGCCAGTTGGCCCTCAGCCAGTTGTGCAGCACCGAGCAACGGCGATTTGGCGCTGCCCTGCCAGAGACGGAAATGCTTGAGATCGTTGCTGTACATCAGCGAACCTGCGCTGCCAGTCAGCAACAGCGTGCCGTCATTCAACTGCGTGCCGCCGTAGAGGCTGGCCTTGCTGTTCAACGGGATGTTTTGCCAGCTCAGGCCTTGATCGGCGCTGAGGTACAGCGCACCGCCAAACCCCATGGCCAATGTCTGCCCGTCGCGCAGCGTCATCAGTTTGTACAGCGAGGCCTTGGTCAGGGGGTCGAGGGTTTGCCAATGGCCAGCGGACTGGCGATACATGCGTCCGCCCTCACCCGCTACCAACAAACTGCCGTCAGCCGTGCCCAGCACTGCATTGAGGTGCAGCCGCTCGGGATTATCGAGGCCGGGGAGAAATTCCCAGCTACTGCCGCCATCCCGGGTGTGCACGATCATCCCGTAAGCACCGACCGCCCAGCCTTCCTGCGCATCACGAAACCACACGTCCAGCAGCGGTCGCGAAGGCCCTGCTTCGACACCCGCCTTGGCATCGTCGAGGGCAAAATTGGCATTATCGAGGGCGCTGATCAGGCTCTCGTCTTCCGGCGCAGCGGCGTTGGCCTGTTCCTGACGCGCCACTTCGGCTTCGGCCCACTTAAGCATCAACTGACTGATCGCCCGGCCTTCCAGTTGACGCGCCCAGGTGTTCCCACCGTCGCTGCTGTGCAGGATCACCCCGTCATGTCCCACAGCCCAGCCGTTACGGGCATCGACGAAATACACCGCCGTCAGCAGCAGATCCACCGGGGTGTTGGCCTGTAAAGTTGCCGAGGGACTGCGCAGAAGAATGTGCCCGGCCGCACCGACCATCACCAGTTGATCACCGACTTTTTGCACGTCGGTCAGCGGCTGCTCGATGGCCAGCGCGGTGTGACGGGAAGCGCGTTCGAGGCGGTCGGCAAGCGGCGCAGCACTGACGTTCAGTGCTTGCACGGCCAACGCCAGACCGGACAGCATCAGCAAGGCCGGCGAAAGGAATTTGTTCATGGTTCGGTACCGTGAAAAGCTGAAAAAAAGGGGGAACCGTTTGCACCGTTCCCCCGGGATCTCAGTCGCTTGGAAAATCAGCGACCACTGCGACGCAGCGCAGCAGGGCTGAAATCCTTCAACTCGGCAGTGATGCCGAACTTGGTGTGCTTCTCTTCGTTTTCCAGTCCGTAGGTGATGTAGCGGCGCGCTTGCAGATCGTAAGAAACGTCGCTGATGTGAATCGCCGACAGCACGTCGTAACGTTGCAGGCTGTGCGCTTCCTGAACGCGCCAGAGATCGCCGCGACCGTCATACAGATCGGCGCCGAGAATGCCCCAGCTGTCTTCATCGAGGTAGAACGTGCGCTTGGCGTAGATGTGACGCTCGCCCGGTTTCAGCGTGGCTTCGACCACCCAGACGCGATGCGGCTCGTAACGCACCAAGTCCTGATTGAGGTGGTTAGGCTGGATGATCTGCTCATACTTGAGCGTGCGATCGGCCAGTTTGTAGGTGTTGTACGGCACCAGCATTTCTTTCTTGCCGACCAGTTTCCAGTCGTATTTATCCGGGGCGCCGTTGAACATGTCGACCATGTCGTTGGTGCGCAGACCATCGGCAGTGTTTACCGGCGAGTCATAGGAGATTTCCGGTGCGCGCAGAACGCGGCGCTGGCCAGGGTTGTAAACCCAGGCCAGACGCCCTTCCTTGGTCTGATCCATCGGTTCGTGTACCAGGGTCAGGTTGCCCGCAACGCTTTCCGGCGAGGTGACTTTGCCCAGGTAGTAATACAAACGGTTGGGCTCCGGATTACCCATCGCCGAGGCCATCATCACTTCAACTTCACGGCGTACCGGGGTGAAGTTGCCGTTGGCCTGCACGACCATTTCGGTCGGGAAGTACTGGTAACCGCCGACGCGGAAGCGCACCAAGTGGTTGTACATCGCTTCGATGCCGGTCTTGGGCATCGGGAACGGTACGCTGGTTTTTTCGTAGTTGAGCAGGCCGTTGCCATTGTTTGCCAGTTCAACCTTGCTGGCTTCCTTGGCGATCTCGGCGTATTCCGCTTGCGGCAGTGCCGCCGTGCGGTGGCTCGGATAAACGTTGAGTTTGTAGTCCGGGTATTTCTGCAGCAGTGCTTTGTAGCCCGGCGACAGCAGGGCGGCGTACTGCGCCATGTTTGCCGAAGTTACGGTGTACAGCGGTTTTTCTGCGGCAAACGGATCGGTGTAGCCTTTGCTCGCGTCATAGCCAGCCGGCGGCGTGGTCAAACCACCTGTCCACGCTGGGACTTTGCCGTCGGCGCTGGCGGCTTTTTCAGCGCCGGTTGGCGTCAGGTCTTTGCCCAGTCGGGCGACATCGGCAGCGTCCATTTTCGCCAGTGCGGCATGGCTGGTCAGGGATAACAGCCCGCCGATAATGGCGGCCGAGAGTAGATTTTTGTTCATGGTTATTTCCTCGGTTCAGAAACCTGCCCGCAGACTCAGTGCAATAAAGTCGCGGTCAGTTGGTGCATAAGGGGTATTGCCGCTGCCCGACCAGGACAGTTCGGCGGAGTATTTCTGCAGGTAGTCAGCGCGCAATCCCACCGAACCCAGCAAGCGGTCTTCGACGAAGTTGCCGTCATACCAACCAGCCCTTGACGTCTTGGCCGAACGCCACAAAAGGTGAAAGATCGATGCCGGCGAACACGCCCGGGTAGTTCAGGGCTGCGCGCAGGCGATAACCCCAGGCAAACTGGCTCATGTAGCCGTCGCTGGTGCAGGAGAGTTTTTTGTACTTGGCCACGGGTGTACCGGCAGCGCAGCCAGCCGCACTGCCTTGGGCAAGGTCGGAGCCGTATATGTCGCCCTTGACGTAGCGGCGCTCGGAAAGGCTCGGCATGTCGTGAACATACTTGGCGGCCACTTCACCGGTCAGATTGAGACTGTCCGCCCCCATCACTTGCGGTATCGACTTGATAAAGCCCAGCGACAACTGCGAGATTTTCAATCGGTCATAACCGTCATACACCGAACCCGGCGCGGCGTTGATCGCGTCTTGGCCGAGTGTCAGGTTCTGCCCGATCGCCCCGGGAAACGCGCCCGGATTTTGCGGCGAACCAAATGCAGTGATCAGGTCGGCCGTGGCCAGTTGCACCGGTTGGTTGGGCCGGAAGCTGTACTCGCCGAACACCGAGGTGCCCCAGATATTGCTGGAGAAACTCAGGCCGAAAATGCGGATGTCTTCAGGGAATGCGGCAAAGTATTCGCTGTTGGTTGACTGCTGACCTGGCAACCAGCCCGCGCCAGATCCTGGGCGCGAGTCGGTGATGACGCTGGCGTATGGTGTGCGCGAGTGAATGTTCATCGCATAGGCGCCGAACTCGGTACCGATTTCATCGGCGAAATAACGCAGCGACAACCCGAACTGACCGGCATTGGACGGCTCATCATCGCTGGCGCGATTGATGATCAGGCCGTTGGCGTAGGCAAAGGCGTCGTTGGGGTCAGCCGCCGGCGCCAGACGCGGGATGCCGTAGCAACCTTCCGGCACATAGTCGTTAGCCGCAAAGTAGGTACCGCAACCTTCCAGCACGCTTTCGCGCCATTGCAATTGGTAGAAGGCTTCCAGACTCAGGTTGTCGGTCAGGCCGTAGTTGCCGTACAGCATCGGCACGGGCAGCAACGCTTCCTTGAGCTGCGAACCGGGCCGGCGCAGTGCCGCGACATCGACCGGGTTGACCGAGTTGATACCGTTCTGAAAGAACAGCCCTTCACCCCAGTTCACTACCTGATTACCGACGCGGGCATTGAGCGGTCGATCGGCGACCGTGAAGTCGCCGAACACGTAAGCATCCAGCAGCGCTACACCCTGGAATTTGGCGAGGCTGTCAAAATGGTCGTCATCGAGTGTGCTGTTGGCCTTGTAGCCGTTGGACGAGTGGCCGTAATCGACGTTGTGGTTATTGAGCGTGTAGTCGTACCAGGTTTTGCCACGAATGAACGCACCGTAGTTTTTCCAGTTCAACTCAACTTCGCCCAGCAGCGTGACGGGCGTCGAAACCAGATCGTTCTTTTTGAAGTTCAGGCGACTGTCGTCAACGTTACGCGCACCGTTGGGGTTGAATTTCCCGGGGCTGCCGTAGCCGGCACGGTTGGCGTTACCCTGGAAAATGTAATTGCTGTTGGGGTTTTCGGCGCTCCAGATGGCGCCGACACTGACGCTGCCGTTGTAACGGCCAGACACTTCGCCGAACTCGAATTCGCCAGCGAACGCCTGTTGAGATACAGCAAGCGCAAGGGGTGTCAGGGTAAGCACGGCTTTTGCCAGACGGCTGCGAGCGCAGGCAGTCGGACCCAGGGAAGGTTTCATGGAGCACTCTCCGGATTGTTTTTATTTGGAGTGGCTCTGGGCTGGCTGGCAGGTTCGGGTGACCGAACCTCTGATTTGAAAGGCCTTGGCGTCAGAGTGAGTCGATCATGGAGGGAAGCACATGGGTGAACTTTGCAGATCACGCCAGAATTTCAACATTTGACGCCAGCGCGAAGGATTGTCCGACTCATCACCATGCGCATAAAAAAACCTGCAGCAATTGGCAGGTTTTTTTGTCAGCGGGTGCAGCGACTGCGCTCAATATCCTCGAAAAACCTCCCCCATGCTGACGACAGGCGCTGCCGTCGCCAACGAGCCCATGATGGCTGGTCGGGTAAGCTCGCTCATGCCTGCGGCAAACACTATAAGCAGACAGATAACCAGAAGTGGACGCATCGCTAACCTCCGTCATCCAGATAAACCGGATGCAGTGTCTTTTGTTATTGGTAGCGTCGATTGTTGTTGCCCGCGCAGGAAAAGACTTGGCAGATCGCGCCAAGATCCATACTTCTCGCGACAACAGTTGGCACCGATCGGCCAGCCTGCATAAAGAAAAAGCCACCGGCTGCCTGCGCAACCGATGGCCTCGGCAAATGCCGGAAAACAGAGGCGCGTAGCGTGAACGCCTCCGGTGTCACCCATTCTGAAAATGTTTAATCAATCTGACCGGTGCTGCGCAACCAGTCTTCGGAGCGTTGCAAACCTTCGGCAATTTTTACCTTGGGCTGATAACCGAGCAATCGCTGCGCCTTGGCAATCGACACATCGGCCTTGCGCGCAAACATGTACATCGCGTCCGGGGTGATTTCATTGGGACGCTGCAGCAAGCGATTGAAGCCCCAGAGCAGACGCGTCACCAGGGCAGCGACACTCAACGGCAACGTGCGTGGCTGGCCCTGGCGACCGGCCCAGCGCCAGTGGTTGGAGAAGAAGTCCATACAGCTCAGAGGCGTGCCGCCGCTTAGAATGAAGATCTGCCCACAGCCCTGCGGCAATCCGCTGGCAAGCATGATGCCGTCCAGCAGGTCGTCGATGAACACGGGTGAAAACACGCCGTTACCGCCATCGGGCAGTACCAGCGCGCCACTCTTGGCCATTTTCAAAGGCTCGCTCAGCCAGGCCCGCGAGCCTGGCCCGTAAACGTCGCCCGGCCGAATGATGGTGCAGTCGATCTCGCCAGCGGCATGGGCGGCGAGCACCACATGTTCGCTGGCGCCTTTGGCCACGCCATACCGGTATTGCGTACCGATCACCACGTCGGCGGTTTCATCCACGACGCTCTGGTAATCCCAGCCCAGCGCTGCGATCGACGACAGCTGCACAAAACGCTGCGCACCGCCGGCCACTGCCGCATCGATGCAATTGCGCACACCGCGTACCGACACTTCGCGATAAAGCTTCCACGGCGCGGCAAGGGAAACCACAGCTGCGGTGTTAATGAACAACTCACAGCCCTTGGCGTGATCAGCCCAACGCGAAGGCTGGGTCAAATCGCCGGCGACCACGTTGCGAGCCGGATCGGCATGCAGATCCATGCCGCGAACTTCGGCGCCCAGCGCCTGATAACGCGCCATCAGCGCGCGGCCAATAAACCCGTTGGCGCCTGTGATGAAGACACTGCGCGGCGGCGCCGCGGTCTGCCCGTTAGCGCCGACGGGCATGGGTGTATCTGACATGGTCATACCTCTAACTTGGGGAACGGCTCAGCACAACGCATCAGGCGCCGGTGGTGTAATCAGTCTGTTGCGCACGAATGTAGCGAGCCGGTTGCAGGCCGCGTTCACGAATCAGACGATCGAACATCATCATGATGTCGCTGGCGTCCATGATGCCGAGGTAATTGCCGTCTTGATCGAAGTTGACGTTAGCACCGTGTACCACCATGAACGTGTCAGTGATTTCCGTGTTGTCTGCCGGGGTCATGAACGTATGGATCGAGCCACCCGGTTCGAACAGGTAGCTGCCGGCGGTCTGTGGCTGGTCCGGGTATTCGACGTAATTCCAGCGGCCACTAAGGGTGTACAAGTGCACCACGCCGGTGTGGTAATGCTTGGGCAGCATCACACCTGGATGGAACATCACGCGCAGCACCCAGACACCGGCAACCGGGTCCAGGTACAACGGCTGCGCGTCAACGCCGAGGATGAGCGCGTCACGGTAAACGGGCAGCTCGTTGGTATTGAGGGTCAGCAGGGATTTGTGATCGATCAAAACGTTCGGGAGGGCCATGATTATTCTCATTGTTGGTGGGATGGCAGGATTCCTGTGTGCGTACTGTCGCGCTCTCAAACGCCAATGACTTTGCAGATCGCGCCATTTTTTCCACAACTGACGACACCCTCACATCCGCCGCTATTGCCCGGGTGTACCATCGAAAAAGGCACACATAACGACAATATCGCCTTGCCTTCTATAGGTTGCGTTCATGACTTCGATCGTCCGCGGCATTGCCCTGTTGGGCTACAACGAATTCGCTGCAAGCCAGGGCCTGGACGCACGCGGCCTGCTTGAGCAGGCCGGCCTGCGGGCAGACACGCCCGACCAGCACGATGAATTGATCACATATTCACGCTATACCGCCCTGCTCGAACAATCGGCGCGACACTCGGATAACCCGCTGTTTGGCCTGCAAATGGGTTTGCATCAGGGCGCCGAGGTCCTCGGCAGCTTGCTGTACGTCATCCAGAGCGGCAAAACAGTCGGTGCGGCGTTGAAAGCCCTGCGTGAGTACTTTCATGTCCACAGCAGTGGCGCCGTCATTCACCTCGATATTCAGGGCGACAACGCCCGGCTTTCCTACGAAGTCACCGACGGCCAGGCCGCGTCGGTCCGTCATGATGTCGAACTGGCCCTCGCCGTCGGTAGTCATTTGATGCAGAGCTTGTTGGGACGACGCTGGCGGCCCAGTGCATTGCTGATGCGTCACGTCTCATCGGTGCCGTCGAGCGATTACCGACGCCTGCTGGGCATCAATCCACGCTTCAACAGCGACAGCAACGCCTGGATTTTCGACGCGGCATTGCTTTGCGCGCCATTGAGCGATGCCGATGAAGGCTTGCAGCAACTGGTGCGCCGGCATGTCGAGGACATCTCCCAATTGACCCTGCAAGAATTGCCCGGCTACGTGCAAAAGGTTCTGCGTACGATGTTGCCCTCGGGCAAAGCCACCCTTGAGGATGTCGCGCAATACATGATGATCAGCCCGCGCACGCTGCAGCGTTATCTCATGGATGAAAATACCGGTTTTCAAGAGCTGCTGGACAAGACCCGACAGTCGATGTCCACCCGCTATATTTGCGACACATCGATCAGCCTCACTCAACTCGCCACCCTGCTCGGCTATGGCGACTTGAGTGCTTTTTCCCGTGCGTTCGCACGCTGGAACGGTGTCAGCCCACGCGTGTGGAAGCGTCGCTATCTCGAAGCGCAAGCCGTCAACCCGAGCGGGGAAAACCGATGAGCAATGAGTTGCCGGCAGTACCGCTCGACAGCCCGACCCCCTGCGCGGTAAGCCCTTTCGTTCGGGCGCTGACGCTCTCGTGCTTTGAAGAATTTACGCTGTTGCAGGGGATTAACCCGGCCGAGATGCTGCGCCGTGCGTCGCTGCCGGTGGAACTGCTGCGGCGCCAGGAGGGCATTCTTGCCTATCGACGATTTTGCGCGCTGCTGGAATTGTGTACGTGGCAGTCCGCCAATCCGCTGTTCGGTCTGCAATACGGCCTGCATCAGGGCGTGAGTATCTTCGGCCCCCTGCTCTACCTCATCCGCAACGCCCGAACAGTGGGTGACGCGCTGATCGAACTGAAGGAAAACTTTGCCCTGCACAACGCGGCGGCTCACGTCGCGCTGGCGGTCGACGATGAGGTGGCGGTGCTCAGTTACCACATTTATGAGCGTGACTTGCCCGGTATTGGCCAGGCTGAGGAACTGGCCATCGGCGTTGGCATGCAACTGATGCGCACGCTGGTCGGCGGTAACTGGTTACCTTCAGCGATATTGTTGCGCCACGCACCGCTGACGGATCCGACTGTCTATCGCCGCACGCTGGCATGCAATCCGACGTTTAACACCGCTTGCCACGGGTTGGTGTTTCCGGCGGCGGTGCTCGCTCAGCCGCTGGGTTCGGCTAACGAGACCTTGCACCAGTTGTTGACTGCGCATGTCCACAACATGGAGCGCCTGTCGGCTGACGAAATGCCCAGCTTCGTCCGCCAATTGCTGCGCAACATGCTGCCCAGCGGCCGCGTGACCATCGAGAAAGTCGCCGACTGCATGGCGATCAATTCCCGCACCTTGCAACGGCGTCTGGCTCAGGAGGGAAAATCCTTTCAGGATCTGCTCGACAAAACCCGCCAGATCATGGCCTGCGAATACCTCGAAGACCCGCTGATCAGCACCGCACAAATGGCCGATTTACTCGGCTACTCAGACCTCAGTGCATTCTGTCGAGCGTTCCAGCGCTGGTTCTCGATGACGCCCCGCGAGTGGCAGAAGCGTCATTGTCCCGAGCATCAACCGCGCCTGCTGCGGCGCTTACGAGTGCTGCGCTAAACCGCGATCACGGCGCGTTGACCACGATGTACGTGACGTCACTGCCCTGGTACTGCGGCTGGTACCAGGTTGAGCCGCATTGCATATACATCGTGTTGTAACGCATCACCTGCACACAACTGCTGGGCATCTGTGCCGGGGTGAGGATCGCGCCGATGACCGCCGACGTTACCGCGACGGTCGCACCCACCGCGACGGCGGTGCCAATCGGGTGGTAGTGATCGTCGTAGCCATAGCGACCGCGCCCGTCGACATCGATATCAACGTCACGATGGTTGTCGATGTTGACGTTGTGCCGGCTGTTGTTGACGTAGTTGCGATTGTTGGAATTGACGCGGTTGCCGGCGTTCACCCGGTTATTGGCACTCACATGATTGGCGCGCTGTGGTGCATTGACTCGTTGCGCGCGTGGCGCATGCGGCGGTGGTGGCCGATTAACCGAGGCGCGGGCATGCCCTTGGGCGCGTTGCGGTCTGGCGTCGGCTTCGCTGATCAGGCTTATGGTCAGCACCGAAGCGGTGGCAAATGAGAACAACAAACTCCAGGTCAGTGTGCCGTTCATGTCATTTGCCTCCCTGTGCAGCGACTTCTTTCAAAGGGATCGCCACGTCGCCCTTGCCCGGCTTGAAGGTAAAAATGGCGTCCTTGAGTTCCGGTTTCAGGTTCCAGCGATACACCGCGCTGTACTCGGGAAAACTCGCCACATCGGTGGTAGTGATCACCAGTTTGCACGGCAGCGGTTTCTCCGAACGGGTGATCCACAACTGCCAGTCGACACCCTCCTGACGAAACGCCAAATGGTCACAGAGCTGACCGTTGATGGTCGAGGGCCCGACATACGCCGCCTCTTTGAGCGCATCGATCTGCGCCTGATCGCTGCCGAACAGAAACAGATCTTCCATCGGCACCTGAATGCCGTAGAAGTTTTCGAATCGGTGCAGGGCTTCACCTACTGTCGGCGGTGCATCGACCGTCGTGTAGTACTTGAGGTAAGGCGCGTACTGCGTGAGTTTTTTGCCGTTGTAAAACAGCTCCCGCGTGCGCACATCGCCTTCTGATTTGGCATACAGCCGGTTGTGATCGAGGACTTTAAGGGTGTTGGCCGACTCGGTCTTGATCTTCTGACCGGACTCCAGAACGGTGTCACGGGAGATTTGCGCATCGACCTGAAACTTCGGCAAAGCGCGCAGGTAATTGCCCATGTCGATGAGCTTGTCGACCACTTGCGGGTTGACCGGCGTGTTGTCGGCAGCGGCCGGTGGATTGTCGGCGGCAGCCGGTGGATCGTCGGCATACGCGACCGAGGTCAGGAACAGGCTGAAACACACGCACAAAACAGGTGTTGCGGCTTTCATGGATCCCACTCCTGGCCCGCAAGGGCCTTCGCTCCTGGAAGATTTTCAGACGGCGATTTCAGGCTTTTCCGGCCGAGGCCCGCGTGCCTGAAAGATCAGCCTAGACCGCCATCCTCAAGTGCGCCAATGGCCGGTTCCGCGCGGCCAAAAATGCCTCGCCTGTAACATCAAGCGCTCGAAAAAACTCTAGGCAAGTTCCAATCACACCAAGGCGTAACCGATGAAAACTTACAAGAAAGTAAAACTGAACGACGACGTGACCATGCAAATCATCAACATCACCGAGCAAATGATGTCCGCGCGGTTCTGGTTCACCGGCAAGGGTTTTGGCAGCACCCACCATCACTCCAATGAAGAAGTGAACGTGGTGATCAACGGCGAATTCATCGCTACCAATGGTGCCGAACAGTTCCCGGTGTATGCCGGGCAAGCGGTGTGTGTCGCTCCAAATGTCGAACACGACATGCGCTGCCTGACGCCGGTGGGCGAGATGATTTCCACCTGGACGCCACCACGCAAGGATCTGATCGAGAAGTTCGCGCAAACCGAGTAACGGCAGATCAAGTACGTGAACGGTGCGGCCATGTGTGATCAAACAGTCAAATTAACTGGCGTTTTCTGTAACAGCTCAAACTTTCGGGCATCCATCACGCTGACTCATTCAAAAAAAAAGGAATGTCAGCGTGTTTAAAAAAACCGGAGTTGGTCTGTTCAACTTAAGTGCCTGTTTACTTGCCATTGCCGTTACCACGGGCAGTTCGATCGCTACGGCGGCTGAAGGTGTAGAGGCCAGCGCCAAAGCTAAATTTGAAAGTAATACCGTCGTCAAATTGCCGGAAGGCTATCGCAGCTGGACGCACATCGGCACGTACTTCAAGGAGCCGGGTAAAACCACGATTCTCGATGGTAGCGTGATCGAGGGTGCACAGTTCGGTAACACCTACGTCGAGCCTTCGGCGCTGGCAGCGTACAAAAAAACCGGCAAGTGGCCTGACGGCACCCAGTTCGTCAAGGACTTCACCGCATCGAGCCTGGGCGACGAATGCGACGACAAATCTGGCGTCTGCACCAAGAACAAAGGCCAGAAATGGCCGCAGGACATCGAGAGCTGCGACAAAGTCACCGGTGAATGCAAAACCACCCACGGCACCGGTGTATTCGAGGCGTATTACTTCGGCGCCGGTTACATGGTCAAGGATGCCAAACGCTTTCCCAAGGCACCTGGCAATTGGGGCTACTTCGGCTTTGGTCCTGTTAAAGGCACGCCTTATCCGAAAACCGCAGAACTGCGCCCGATGGAACAGTGTTCAGGTTGCCACGTAGCCAATCGCGCTGACAAAGACTTCGTCTTCAGCGACTTGCACCTGGGCTTGCAGCAATAACCGCAGAAGTTACCTCTCGGATTTATACCTTTTCAGGAATTTCCAATGAACTACTCAATCTCGAAATTTGCTTTCGCGTTTTCGGCTGCCTGCCTGGTCAGTGCCCCGGCAATGGCCAGTCATCACTTTGAATCGGTGATCGTGCAAAAGACCCCGGCCCTTAACCAACTCGATAACTATGTATTTGCGTCACCGAAGGCGGATCACACCGTCTTCATCATGACCCTGAACTCCGCGGCAAAAACCGGCCCGAACGGGGTGTTCGCGACCGATGCGCTGTACAACATTCACGTCGCCGATGACGCAACTTATAAAACCGGGCATACCTTCAGCCTGTCGTTCAGCAGCGATAACAAGTTCACCGTGTACGAGTCGCAATTGCCTAACGCTGCCGTCGGTGCCAAAGGCGCGAAAATCGGCACCGGCGAATTGGGTAAAACCAGCGAACTGGCCAAGGGCGTGAAAGCCTGGGCCGGCGTGGTCAAAGATCCGTTCTTCGGTAACTCCACCAGCCTGGGGTTGATGCGTGCACAGTTGAACGCCGGTAAGCCGTACGACGCGTCCATCTGGGCACAAGCCCAGGGCAAAAGCATTTTCCTCGGTCGCAAAGCCGCAGCCATCGTGCTGGAAGTACCGAACTCGATGCTCGGCAAGACCATCCGCACCTTTATGACCACTGCAGTGGACAACAAAGGCACCTGGACGCAGGTGCAGTACTCGGCCAACCCGTTGCTCTCGCACATCACGCTGTTCGAAAACGCGGCGTTGAAGGCAGAGCACGACCAAAGCCGTCCTGACACGGATAACCCTATCAAGGCGCTGGTCTCCGCTCGCATTGCCCGCGCTTCGGCCCTGGCCAAGACCCAGCAGGATCCACAGCAGTACGGTGACACTGTCGCTGACAAGTTGATCCCTGACGTGTTGACCTACAAGGTCGGCAGCGCCGCCAAGTACACCGTTGACGAGCGTAACGGTCGCGCGCTGGACGACGATGCCATGAGCACCATCCTGTCCATGGTGCTGGGTACCCCGACCGATCAGAAGATCGCCAATCCGAAGCTGCACACCACGACCTTCCCGTACCTCATGCCGGCAGAACTCAAGTAATCGCTGACGTCGTGCAATGACAAACGGAGGGGGGCTTATGCCCTCCTCTTTTTCAACCCGGACGGGATCAGACCATTGTCCTTAAAGATGAAAACCGACCTAACGCCTCCCGCAAAAAAAACCGCTCGCACGGTCGCAACCCTCACCCGCACTGCGCGCATTTGCGCCCTGATGTTGCTCGCGCCACTCGCCTCAGCCCATGAGTTCTGGCTTGTGCCCCACGATGGCGTGACCGCAGTTGATAAAAAGGTCGTGTTCGAGCTGCGGATCGGCCCCACCTGGCCCGGTGTGCAGAGCCCGCGCTTGAATAACCTGGTGGACTGGTTTATCGCCAAGGATGCCAAGGGCGTGCGCAAAGTCGAGGGTCGCGACGGCGCGCTTGCGGTCGGGCATTTGCAGACCCGCGCAGCTGGCGCGACGGTCGTGGCCATGCGCACCAACAGCACGCGCATCAATTTGTCAGCCGTTGAGTTCAATGAGTATCTGGAAGAAGAAGGCTTGAGCAATGTGCTGGCACTGCGCAAGCGTTATGACCTGATGCAAACGCCTGGCCGCGAACAGTATTCGCGCTGCGCAAAAAGCATCGTGTTAGTCGGCGGTCGCAGCGATGGCTTTGATCGCGTCATGGACATGCCGCTCGAATTCGTTGCGCACACCGATCCACTGAAATTCCAGGCCGGCGATGAGTTCCACCTTCAGCTTTTTTTCAACGGCGAACCGTTGGCGGGCAACCTGGTCAAGGCACAGCTCAAGGCCGACCCGGTGAAAGAAGTCATGGCCATCAGCGATGAGCACGGTCGCGTCGCGCTGCCACTTACTGATCCGGGCTTGTGGCTGTTCAGCACCGTACACATGGAGCCCAGTGGTGAGGATGGTGTTGATTGGGTAAGTCTCTGGGCCTCGTTGACCGTGAACATTTCCTCTAAAGACCGGAGCCCATCGCAATGAACTCGCCAATCAAACGATTTGTCAGCCTGCCGCTGTTACTGGCAGGGGTAATGGCCAGTGAGCTGGCGCAAGCGCACAGCGGCGGATCTGCCGGGTGGTTGCATCCATTGTCCGGACTCGACCACTTGCTGGCGATGATTGCCGTTGGCGCATGGAGCTGCCAGATGGGCGGCAGAGCGATCTGGATCGTGCCGAGTGCGTTCGTCTGCTGCATGTTGCTCGGCGGGCTGTTGGGGTTCGATCAGTTTGATCTGCCGGGCAGCGAGATCGGCGTTTCGTTGTCAGTGGTGTTACTCGGTTTGGCCATCGGCCTGCGAAAGACCTTCGCCGTGCCGGTCGCAGCGCTCGGCGTTGGTGTCTTCGGCATTTTCCATGGCTATGCCCATGGTTATGAAGTGCCGGTGATGGATGACAAGGTGGCGTACGCCAGCGGTTTCCTTCTCACCACCGCCAGCCTGCACGTCATCGGCGCCGTGGGTGCCTGGCTGATGCTCAAACTGAACGCCGGCGCACGGATGCTTCAGATCATGGGCTTTGCCTGCGCGGCGGCTGGCGCCTGGTTGCTGGCCACGTTGTAGCGGTTTTTGCAGAGATCCATTGTGGGAGCAGGCTTGCTCGCTAAAGCATTTTGTCAGTTGACGCAGATGTGGCTGGTTTACCGCTTTCGCGAGCAAGCCCGCTCCCACAAGGTTCAGCGCCGCCCACAAATCCTGCAGACAACCACAGCCAAATGTGGGAGCAGGCTTGCTCGCGAAAATATTGTGTCAGTTGACACAGTTGTGGCTGGTTTAACGCTTTCGCGAGCACGCCCGCTCCCACAAGGTTCAGCGCCACCCACAAATCCTGCAGACAACCACAGCCAAATGTGGGAGCGGGCTTGCTCGCGAAAGCAGTGGAACAGTCGATGAAACTTTGGCTGACACACCGCCATCGCGAGCAGGCGCGCTCCTACATTTTTTGTAGCGACTTTGAGCGTTGGTTTTCAGCGGGACTTGAGATCACATTGCCCGGAGTCTTCGCTGCACGAGGTCAGGCGGTCGCGGATGTCGGCGTACATCAGGTCGTACAGTTTGTGGTTGTACTTGATCAGGCCGTTATCGCGGGACATGCCGTGTTTGTGTGCCAGGCGTGTCGCCACGCTGCCGAAATTGTAGGCGCTGCTGCGAGGCAGGCTGAAGGACTCTTCAAAACGTTTGCCCGCCACTTCGCCCACCAGACGCATCTGCACCACCGAACCTTCTTTAGGGTCGTGCACGATGCTGTAATGCAGGTCGACGCAATACGGCGGCTGACCATCCAGAGGGTTCTTGTTTGCACGGTGCAGGCGCCCCGGCACGAAGCTGTCGTAAGCCGAGCAACTCGATTCGAAGGCACGGCGATGGGCCGCAAAACGCTCATCGACATCGGCGTTGGCGCGGATTACGTCCGGGTGCTCTGCCGTCAGCAGGTCAGCGTCGGCAAGCCCACGGTTGCGGCCGATGAAGTTGATGATTTTGGCCACACATGGTGAGGACTCCCGACTGAGTTTGCACTCGTCATGGGTAATTTTTCCCGCCACTTCACTGCGCACGGTCAGGTGCAGGAATGGATCGTTCTCATGCTCACGGACAACCTCGTATGCAACGTCGATGGAGAATACGGGGGACTGATCAGGGCGACTGCGATGACGTAGGTAGCCTGGTTCAACACGCATGGTGATTTTCCTTTTGCTCCGCCGGGTACGACTGGCGGTGATAAAAGTGCTGTTCAAAAAAAACCTCCCGAAGGGAGGTTGAAAAGAGAGGTCTACGCCTGGCTCGACAGGCGTAGACCCTGAAAGCTAAACAAAACGACGGCCTCAATCTGTAGGAAATTTCCTATTTTGCCGATTTTGTTCATAGATCATCACCGCACTCAAAAAGGCAAAAAACAGACATTTCCTACATTGAAAATCGAGCAACCCTTGGACACTGACTCGATTTGTCCGCGAGTTCTTCATGCCGCACACCTCTTTGCAAAACCTGAACACCGCCAACCTGACCTGCCCATTCGCCGAGCAAACCGTGCGCAGCCTTGAGGTATTCGACCTGTTGTGCCCTGGACTGGCATTGCACGCCACCCTCTATGTCATCACCGGGGAAGCCGACGATGTGCTGACCGCTCTTCGCCAGGCAGATGCCGAAGCCGCCAACGCGATCCTCTGCCAGCCCAATATTTCCAACTGGTGGCGCTCACCGCATGTTTACGCTCAGCGGCATCAGCAACGCCTGCAAGCTGCCGCCAACGCGCGCGCGCAGATGTACGCACTTGGCAACGAAGAACACGCCGCGAAACTGGTACGTCTGGGAAAAGTCATGGAGGCTGCGTGCCAAGGCACGCATTTGCGCCGTATCGCGCAGATACCTGAATGGTTCCTTTATCTGGCGATTGATGCCCTGAGCAACACTTGCACGGATCTGAAAGGACATTGCCGCACACGCATGCCAGCGAACTGGAACTTTAATCTGCTCTGCCAGATTCTGGCTGCAGACGACATGTCACCTTTGTACGCCCTGCTGCTGATGCTCGAACGCCGGGACAATCTGTACTGGCGTGACTTCGATGCCCTGCTCGAATGGCCTGACCTTGCCGAATTTCTGCTGGAAAACCCGGCCATGACCCGTTGCCTGATCAATGAGCTCTCGATCAGCGGACGTTTGTCATTGCTCAAGGTGTTTGAAATGCACCCGGCTCTGGCCCAGACCTACGCCGACGTCATGGTACAGCTTGCCGTGGTGGGCGATCGTCGCGTACGCGTTGTCGCCGCGCCCCAAGTCATCGCCCTGCCCCTGCCGAACAAGCTTCCGCATCTGCGCCAGCTCATGAACCACGGTACAGAAAGCGAGCGCACGCGCGCGGTCAAAGTGCTCGCCCATAACGGCGAAGCGGTGCGCAAAGTGTTTCAAGCGCGCCTGAAAGTGGAAGGCGCCAAACCCGTACTCAAAGCACTCAACCATGCACTGGCGCAAAAAGTGAAAGCGTGAGAGCCGGTTCAGGCGCCTCGCTCGGCAAACGCTATTCCCGCCGATTTGAAAAACTCAAGTTGCGTCACATAAACCTGACGCGAGAGCTGCAGGAGTTTTGCGTGGGACGCGTTGATCCTTGTCAGCAATGCCACACCATCGAAATTGCCCTTCTTCTGGATGTAGCGCTTCACCCACAAATAGTAGGCAGCTTCCGTCTCGTAGTAGCGCACCAGCGCCAGGGAAAACGCGTTGGCATGCGCACTGTGGGGAATGTTATCGATATCCATCATGGCTGCTCGCGCTGCGTCGCTCAGGCGCTGCATCGTCCGGTATTTCATCGAATAATAATCGAAAGTAAGTTCCCCGCTTTGGACTCTCTGCTGCACTTCCTGCACCTTGTCCCGGTGCGAAAGATATTGCGTCATGACCTTTTCGTTGTAATCGAAATCCGGGTCGCCACCACAGCCAGTCAATAGCAAAAAAATCAACGAGGCGAGTATTCGAGCTGTTTTCAAAACCAATGCCTGCGATATTCCATATTGATGTTCTCTCCTGTAATTGCTGTTTCTGATGCTCGAAAGGGTGCGCATCCCATTCATCACAACGGGCGACCCTACACGCCAGCCATTGACTTAGCCAATCTGTCGATCGAGGTTTTCGCGCAATTGCGTCATGGCCTGAGCCAGTCCGGCAGCAGCCTGGGTCACCTGATCGCGCTCACCGTTGATACTGGCAAACTCCAGTGACTCGCATGCCTCCATCAGCCGCGATGCCTTGATGATCCGTGCGCCACCCTTCACTCGGTGAGCCAAATCTTTCAAAGCGCTGGCGTCCATTGGCTCCTGCAAAGTTTCCAGCAGTGCCAGATCCTCTTTGTTGCTCCGCGCCAGATCAATCAACAACCCGCGCGCCACTTGTTTGTTGCCGCCGGTGAGTTTCAGCAGTGCGCCCCAGTCACCTTCTTCGTGTCCATCTTCGCCATCATCCAATGGCGGGACTTGCCGAGGCGGTTCGACTCCGCTCAAACGTTGCTGCAAGTCATGCAGGGTAATCGGCTTGAACAGGCACCCATCCATGCCGGCGGCAAGGCAACGCTGACGCTCCTCAGGCAGCGCATTGGCGGTAAAGCCCAGTAACAGACAGGCTTTGACGTTCCGGTCCTTTTCGTCTTCCCGTATGGCGCTGGCCAACTCATAACCGGTCATTCTGGGCATATGGCAGTCGGTAATCACCACATCGAACTGCTTGCGCCCCCAGACTTGCAAACCGTGAACGCCATCGACGGCTTCCTCGACCCGGTGCCCGAGATATTCCAGTTGTTGGGACAGCAACATGCGATTGACCGGGTAATCATCGACCACCAGCACCCGTAATCGCGCGCCCGCCGGGACTGAAATCACTTGTTCGACACCAGGATCATCTGCAGGCTCGAGCAGCGGAAATTCCAACAGAGCGCTCACGCGGGTGCCTTTGCCGACTTGGCTGGTGAGCGTCAGTGTGCCCCCCATCATTTCGCACAATGATCGTGAGATCACAAGGCCGAGTCCGGAACCTGTACGCGCCGCATTGCGATTGCCTCGCGCCTGGGAAAACGGCGTGAACAAACGCATCTGATCTTCATCCGAGATACCAATGCCGCTGTCAGTCACGTCGAATTCGACCCGCAAACGCTGGCCATCCTCTGACTGGCGACTGCGATAGCTGACGCGTACTTCACCCCTTACCGTAAATTTGATGGCATTGCCGATCAAGTTGGACAGCACCTGCTTCAGACGAAGCGGGTCAACCAGTGCGTCGTCTCGACTGACTTCCTGCACTTCCAGCACCAGCGCAATGCCTTTTTGTTGTGCCAGCCCCTCGAAGATACGGACGGTGGACTCGATCAGACTGCGCACCCGCGCGCGCTCCGGAGTCAGGGTCAGCTTGCCGGCTTCAATACGGGCGATATCGAGAATGCCACCGATCAAGTCCAGCAGATCCCGTGCGGCGCCGGACGCGACGTCCAATGCCAGTCTGTCCATGATGCCCTGGTCACCCTTCTTCATGGCCAGTTCGAGCATGCCGATCACCGCGTTCATCGGCGTGCGGATCTCATGGCTCATGGTGGCGAGAAACGTCGTCTTGGCGCGGTTGGCGTTTTCTGCCTCTTCTTTGGATTCCTTGAGTTCATCTAGCAGGCGCTGACGGTCACTGACGTCAATCCAGCCAGCGATTAAACCACTGACCATGCCGTTGCTGCCGCGATAAGGCAGCGCCCAGTGATAAATCGTCCGCGTCTTGCCATTGGCCAAGGTCAGTAGACGGTCACCGATAACCGCTCGACCGTGCCTCATTACCTGCTGATAGGATTTATCGAACTCCAGAGCCTCAGCAGGGCTTAGCTCAGAACCCTCAACCAGGCGTTTGCCGAGAAGACTTTCCATGTCCCGACCAAACACTTCCAGATAACTGGCGTTGCAGGAAATCAGCTTGCCCGCTCGATCCCGCACATAAATCGGATGGGGTGTTTCGTCGATCAATACCCGCATGAATTCCATCTGATCGCTGAGCGCTCGCTCCGCTTGCTCGCGCCGATACACCAGACGTTTAAGATAGGTAATCCAGGTGATGGCCACAATCAACAAAATGCCGGCGACGATAAAACCCTGAATGATCAGCCCGCGATAACGTAACCAGTAGCCATCCTGAAACACCAGTTCGGAGCGCCAACGCTCTGCCAACGTATCCATTTCACCGGGTGGAATACTCAGCAAGGCTTTATTGAGAATCGAGTTGAGTTCAAGCTCGTCGGGGATAGTCGCAAACGCGATCTGCGAGCGAGAAGTCCCCACCGTCGACGTGATCTTGAGCCGTTCCTTGAAGTCCCGGGACAATAGATAACGGGCGCTGATCAATGAACTGATGGCCGCCTGCGCCTGCCCATTGGCAACCATCGCCAACGCCTGGGTGGCGTTGTCGGTCTCGACAATGTGAATCGCCGGATAGTGCTCGGTCAAAAAGCTTCGCAGGTAACGATCATCGGTGAAGGCCACGGTTTGTCCCGCCAGTTGATCAAGCGTGCCGGGGCTGCTGACAGAATTTTTTGTGAGCAATACGAAGGACGTCGTGAAATACGGCCGAGTAAAGCTCAAACCGAGGCCCTGATCCTGCCCGGAGGAGAACGCGGCGAGCATATCTGCGTCACCACGATTCAATGCCGCCACCTGATCTTCCCGTGAATGGACAGTCTTTATTTCAAACTTCAGCCCGGTGCGCTGACTGACGTTATCCAGGACATCGGCGCTGAGTCCCCGAAAGCGGTTTTGCTCATCGAGATAGGTGAACGGCAGCAGGCTGTCATCAATCAACACACGGACGGTGGGATGCCGCGATAGCCATTGCTGCTCGGTTGTGCTGAGCTGCAAGCGGTGCTCGCCGGGAATGCTGATCTCATCGGCCCCCCAGCGCTGCAGGATGGTCATCCGTTCGCCTTTGGGTATGGCGTCCAGCGCCCGATTGACCAGACGCAGCAAGGTGGGGTTCTGTTTAACCAGTGCAAAAGAGAAACTGGCGGTATCGAGATGGGCAAAATTGACCAGCCGGACGATGCCCCGATAGTTGCGGTTGACCAGGTAGTTGGCACCGATGGCATTCCCCAGAAACACGTCCGCCTGACCGAACGCCACGGCGCCCATGGCGCTCAGTGTCGAAGGGTACAGCTGAAGCCTGGCGCCCGGGTAAACCTTGTTGATGGCCGCCTCGGGGAGATAGTGATAAACAGTAGCTACCCGAACACCTGCCAGATCGACCGGATACGTGACGTCTTCACCGATTCGCGTCACCAGTGTCGGTTGGTCAGTGGCATACGGTTCGGACAACACCAGTGCGGGGTCCGCAATGTCGTAGTCATTGGAAGAACCCAACAGATCGATTTCACCGAGTTTGAGCGCTTCAATTGCCTCACGGCGAGAAAGGTATCCTTTGACTTCGACCCGCACACCGAGCAACTGCTCCAGCAGACTGGCGTAGTCTGCGGTAATGCCCTCGTAATCACGATTATTGGCAATGATGTCCAGCGGAGGGTAATCAGGCAGGGAAACGCCAATGCGCAGGACACGCTTGTCGGTCAGCCAGCGCTGATCAGCCTCACTGAGGTCGACCTGATAACCCGTCACGAGTGAACGACCGAACAAACGCATATTGTCGTTACTTGCTGCCTGGCACAGCCCCATGCAACCAATGAACAGCTGGACCGTCACGAAGATGGGTAAAAGAATTGCTCTCATCAGCCCAGGCGCTCTTGAGTTAAATCAAGCCGTTGCGTTTTGCCAGATCGGCGAGTTCCACAACTGATTTTAACTCGAGTTTTTCAAGAAGCCGGGTTTTGTAAGTGCTGATGGTTTTGTTGCTGAGAAACATCGTGTCGGCGATCTGTTTGTTACTGAAGCCTTTGGCCAACTGCTGCAACACAAGCATTTCGCGATCGGACACCGATTCAAGCCGCTGCTTTTCATCAATGTCATCATGTTTGCGCACGGAACTGAATGCGATATTGGGAAAATAGGTATAACCATTCATGACCGCGCGCGCGGCTTTCGACAATTCGGCCAACTCGTCGTTTTTGCACACGTAACCCGCGGCGCCTGCATGTTTGCAGCGAATTGAAAACTGTTCGGGAGACTGAGTACTGAGCACCAGCACTTTCACGGAGCGACTGAGCACCGACAACCGGTTGATCACCTCAAAACCGTCCAGGTCAGGAATTCCGATATCCAGCACAATCAGATCAGGTTGCAGGTCACGCACCAGCCTGATTGCTTCTTGGCCGTTACCGGTTTCACCGATGATTTCGAAGCCGTCCTGTGAGAGCAGTGCCTTGACACTGGCGCGGACAAAAGGATGGTCGTCTACAACAATAACGTTATACATGTAAGGCTCTCCAGCGATTGGCTCTAGTGAGGCATCCACGTGGCCCCATCGAGAGGCTTGCGGATGTGCTGGCTCGTTCACTCGCGCTGTTCCAGACTGGATAAAAGAGTGGTCCTCGCTCGATGGAGCAGCACTCGGACATTACCCTGTGTAATGCCATGCCGATGGGCAATATCATTCATCCCCATGCCCTGATAGTCATAGAGATTCACGACCTCACGCTGACGGCGGGGCAAGGTTTGGAGGCAGGCCTCGAGCGCCTGGACTTTTCGATCACGCACCAGAATTGCGTCGGGTGTTTCGTCGTGCCAAAACAAACAGCCACCGCTTTCTTCATGCTCTTCCGCAGACACTACTTTCAAACCGTTGCGCGGAAGACGAGACACTTCTTTGCGAGACTTTCGAAGGTGCGCCTTGGCCATATTGGCGGTAATTACCAACAGCCATGTACGCAAACTAGCTCGCCCTTCGAAGTGCTTGATGTTACGAAAAACACTTAACCAGGCGTCTTGCACGACATCATCGGCAAGTGCCGGCCCCACTATCGCACGGGCCGCCGCATCCATCCGGCTTTGGTGCTGTTTGACAAACTGGTTGAATGCGTACTGATCCCCTTCAATCAGGCGTGACAACAACTTGCATTCTGCACTCATAGATTATTCCGCAAGGTTTGATTATTTCTTATTTAATTTGAAGAGCACGTTCAAATTAGCGATAAAAAAAACCAAGCGGTGTAGGAAATTTCCTAAATCAATGAGTTCATCTAAGCTGCGATTGCCTTACGACTTTGCAATACGCGCCAGACGATTTAAATGAGAACACACAAGGGTCTTTGAAAAAACGCCTTTAAGCGCCATTTTTTACCTTAACGCGCCAACATGTCACGCAGAGGCGCACAGATACACGTCAGTGCAGCTGATATCCACCTGATCGGGATGCAAGTGATCACTGGCATAACTCAAACAGGCGCCGGATCGCAGAAATACGTTAAACAGCTCCGCGTCCAGGTGCCCGTTCTCACACATTTCGCGCATGATTTGCAGGGCCTGCGACAATGTTTTGCTCGGCTTGTACGGTCGATCCTGTGCAGTAAGCGCCTCGAATACATCGGCCAGAGCCATCATCCGCGTCTGCGGAAGCAACTGATCCCCGCTCAACCCTCGCGGATAACCTTTGCCATCAATGCGTTCGTGATGGCCGCCGGCAATTTGAGGCACCTGACTCAACTCTGGAGGAAACGGCAAGGCATTGAGCATGACGATGGTCTGCACAATGTGCTCATTGATTTTGTACCTCTCCTCGGCTGTGAGGGTGCCCCGCTGAATCGACAGATTTTTCAACTCGCCGCGGTCATACAACAACTCGGGCACTTTCATATTGAACCCCCAGACACCCTGCGGATCGAGGTTTTCCTTTGGATTGCGGGCAATACGCTGCTCGGGTCGATCGGCTAACAAGTTTTCCATACACGGCAACGGCTGCATCGGCTGCGCCTCTTTGCGCACACGCTCCTCACCGGAAATCCCCAGGCGGTCATCCAGCGTCCTCAACCACTGACGCGAACCAATGGCTCGCAGCTTGTGCAGCCCCTCCTCGTCCATGAACTCCCGCCCGGTATTGCAACGCGCAATATAGGCAAATTCATCGTCGAGCGTCTGCCACAGGTTATTTCTGATCTCACGTGCGGCCTTTTCATCTCCGCCTGCCAGGCAATCCTGCAGATACTCAATATTGGCATCACGCTTGAGCACTTCAAAACGGGTACGGATTTCATGAATCCGGTCATACAGGCTTTCCAGTTTTGTCGCTTTGTCCACGACGTATTCAGGCGTGGTCACCTTGCCGCAATCATGCAACCAGGCAGCCAGATGCAGCGCACGGTGGTCGCTTTCGCTCATGCGGAAACGGGCATAGGGCCCTTGCGTCTCAGCGCAAGTAGCTTCAGCAATGATTTTCGCGATTTTCGGCACCCGCGAGCAGTGCTCACCGGTATATGGGCTCTTGGCGTCGATCGCCCCGGCGATTAATTGAATGAACGCCTCGAACAATGCGGCCTGGCGCTCGATGAGCCCCCTCGCCTCAAGCGCGACAGCGACTATTCCCGATATCACCTCGACAAAGCGGATCTGGTCAGCGCTCAATGCCTGGCGACTGAACAACAGCAAGACACCCACCTCATGATCGTTACGCGTGAACAACGGCACGCTCAGCGTCGCCGCAGGCGGCAACCCCAGCGCAGCACAAGCCTTCGGATCAGCCTTGCGGGACTGGCACACCCCGACCAACAGCGCTTCTTCAAGATTGAATTGGCCGATAGCATCGCCCAGCACCGCTATGTCCAACTCGGACTCCTCCCAACGTCCAGCCATGACACTCAATGCCTGCTCTGGCTCAGGACGAATGCACAGCAACGCACCGTTCACCTGGCTCGCCTTGCAGATGGTGCGCAGCAACGTGGGTAGCATCCGCACAAAATCGGCTTCCTGGCTCAGTTGCGTGATGAGTTCGAGAAAACGCTCCTGCGTCGAACGATTCTGCTCAAGCGCTGCACCCAACTCATTGACTTCACTGATTCGGCTGCGTGTAACCGGCCAGGCACTGTAGTTGAAGTCGCCCATATTCCTGGCGTTGCGCGTTAGTTGTGTGATCGGTGCGACCAGATAACCGGAAAGCCAGAAAGCAAACGGCAATGTCAACGCAAGGATCAACAAGGTTTGCAGCAGAACGTCGTCGCGCAACTGGTTGGCTTTGGCGAGCAGCTCATTGTCGGGAGCGACCATTCCCAGATACAAAGGCTGGGTCGAATCCACCTGCAAACGGCGGCGCTCCAGGTGCCAGAGCTGGCCGTCAATTTGCAGCTGGCCTCGCGTCACCCCCAGCGGTGAGAAAGCAGAATCGGCGGGCAACGTCGCCAATGCCGCCAGCGCGGGATGGCCCAACGCACTCACCAGCGGCGAGCGCTTGATACCGCCAGCGAATACCTCGGGGCGATCACTGGCAAGCACCTGGCCGTCCGTATTGTAAAGCGCGAAAGCCGTGCTTTGCGTCAACCGGTAACGTCTGAGCACCTCATCCATCTGGTGATGCAGTAAATCAATGCCGACGACCGCGCGCCCGTTTTCAGTGGCAATAGCCAGAGTAGAGCCAATGTCACCACTGGGGAAAAACGCATACGGCCGCGTACGGATCAACTTTCGTTGAGTCAACGCATCTTGATACCAGGGTCGCGATCTCGGGTCGAAATTCGCCAGATCCTGATCCGTTTTGCCGCTGATCATTTGCAGCCGATCATCGTAAAACACGGTCATGGCACGGGTTCTCGTGGAGGTACGCTGAATGATCCACGCCACATAACCCGCACTGCCGGTGACCAATGCACTGCCTCCCTGGCGTTTGCGCAGGTACAACTCACTGCCCTGCTCGTCAGCGATATATACCGAGTCGATGGCCGGCGAGCTTTTGAGTACCGCCGCCATGGACTCCAGATAGTGCTCAAACGTCTGAACATTGAGCGTTTCACCGCGATAGCTGAGTGCGAGCAGGCGAATCGCCGAGCGGGCCGGGCCCAGGCTACTGTCAAACGTTCGGGTGGCCGCTTCGGCAACAGTCGAGGCATGTTCCAGTGCGTGTTCATTGAGCAGACGTTTCGTGCGCTCAAACGTCAGCTCGGCGATGCTCGCCCCCGTCGCGACGACCAGCACTGTGATGGTCAGCATCAGCACACAGCGCAAGGAAAAATGACCCTTCATCAACGTGGCCTCGGCAACGCAATCAACGCTTCGCCTGCAAGTTTCAGTCGCATTGCTGCGTCCCCAGAAACTGCAGGTGCCGCTCATACTGGTTGAGGATGTCAGTGATAACGTCTTCGCGAGCCCACCCCATCATGCAGTAGCCTTGACCGCCCTCGAGAAGAAAAACTTCGGCACGGAAATAACGCGATGTGTGAATCTGATCGTTATTGCTGGAGGGCGCGAAAACCGGCAGTGCCACCGAGCGCAGTCGCACCTCGTAGGTAAAGGGTGTCTGATCCCCCAGACTGACGTTCAGCCGAACACGACCATTGTCAGCGCTGCTCACCGACGCACGGACATCTCGCAGCTCCATTTCGCGACCCACCGCCTCGCAGGCCGGGGCGACGACATCGCGTAGGTAGAAGGCAACCGCTTCGCGTTCTGGAAAGTGCACCAAGCGCTGCAAGCGTTGCTGCCACACCCCTTCTTTCGCACTGCCGAGAATGCCCGGCAGAGGCTGACGCGACAGCTGACGTTTGTCGGCGTCTACGCGCAATGCTTTGAACAGCCCCCACAGCGCCAGCAACAGAACAATCGCGAAAGGTAACGCGCTGGCGATCGTCGCTGTCTGCAAGGCTTTCAAGCCATCGGCCAGCAGCAACGCAATCGCTACAGTCCCGATCAATACGGACCAGAAAATCCGCTGCCATATCGGCGAATTGTGTTGGGTTTTCGATGCCAGCATATCCACCACCAATGCGCCGGAATCCGCCGACGTGACAAAAAACACCATGACCATCACCACTGCAATCAGCGACAGCACGTGCGACCAAGGGAAATGCTCGAGAAACGCAAACAGCGCCAACGAGCTGTCCTGATTGACCGTATCCGCCAGTTGCGTCAGGCCATTGTTGAGAATCAGGTGAATCGCACTGTCGCCAAATACCGTCATCCACAACAGCGTGAAGCCTGTCGGCACCAGCAGTACGCCGCAGACAAATTCGCGGATAGTGCGGCCACGGGAAATCCGTGCGATGAACAGGCCGACAAAAGGCGACCACGACAACCACCAACCCCAATACAGCAGCGTCCAGCCGCCCATCCAGCCTGTTGGCTTGTAGGCATATAGATTGAAGGTCTTGCCGACGATTTCAGAGAGGTAGGCTCCGGTGTTTTGTACGTAGGCTTGCAGCAGAAAAACCGTTGGCCCCAGCACCAGCACAAATACCAGCAGAATCACCGCGAGCCCCAGATTGATCTCGGACAACAGCTTGACCCCGCGATTGAGGCCGCTGGCGACAGAAATAGTCGCCAAGCCGCACGTCAACACAATCAACCCGATCTGCACGGTGGTGCTGACGGGCAAATTGAACAACTGATGAAAACCGCTGTTGATCTGCAGAACGCCATAACCCAACGAAGTGGCAACCCCGAATACCGTGCCCAGAATCGCAAAGACATCGACGGCATGGCCGATCGGCCCGTGAATGCGCTCGCCGATCAAGGGGTAAAGCGCCGAACGCAGCGTCAACGGCAATCCATGACGAAAGCTGAAGTAGGCCAACACCAGACCGACGGCGGCATAAATGCCCCAGGCATGCAGCCCCCAATGGAAGAAGGTGATTTTCATCGCCTCGCGCGCAGCCTGCACGGTGCCCGGATCACCAATCGGCGGGTTGCTGAAGTGCATGACCGGCTCGGCAACGCCGAAAAACATCAGGCCAATGCCCATCCCGGCGGAAAACAGCATGGCGAACCAAGTCACGCTTTTGTATTCCGGGCGGCTGTGATCAGGGCCCAGGCGAATATCACCAAAGCGTCCGAATGCCAGAAACAGCACGCTGATCAGCACCACCGCGACGGCCAGTACATAGAACCAACTGAGGTTGGCGACGATCCAGCGTTGCACTTGGTCGAACACCCCCTGTGCCAATTGAGGAGCCAGCACGGCGAACGCGACCAGTGCCAGCGTCAATGCCGCAGAGGTATAGAAGACCGGAGGGTTGAGGGTAGTCCGAGTAGCAGGAGCATTTTTCATTGAACAACAGCGTTCCTTGGGGGAAGCGCATGGGGTACGCCTCCAGGAATGGAGAGCGGCCGGGTTGACGAGGTGCGACTGATAGACGTGCGCGCACGACCAAGAAGGCTTATGCGGTAGCACCAAGGCTCACAGTCCCGGGCCAGGAAGTGTGTTTTTTACGCGGACAGGTATGTAAGAGTCTGTAGGAAACTTCCGATGACACCCCAAATGGGCAGTCAAGTTTTCAGATCTACAGATACACCCGCGATCAGCGCGACAACGATGTTCAAGCTGTCAGATAAAAAAGCACTGCATCAAATACAAGTCCTGCGAATAACAGGATCATAAAAACCCAACTTGGGTGATCATTTTTTATTAATCGCATTTGCCTATTCCCTGAATTTGAACTCAGATAACCAACACCATCCTTTGAACCACAATTCGTCATACATCAACTGCGATTCGCGCGACATCAAGTCCGCATGCCCTAGCCCGATTAACTTGCCCTACTCAATTCAATGGGCAAAAACCGGATGAACAAAACCTTCAAAGCAGCGACGTACGCATTTCTGTTACTGAGCGCATGGACGGCAGCTGCTAGCGCAAGCGGCTTGAACTGGGATCGATTGGGACGTGCAGAAGCACAACTTTCCAGGGATCACGACACCATTCGCGTGAGCGGTTTTCGCGACAGCTATCGACGCCTGAAAATCAAGGTCAAGGATGCCCCGCTCGACCTGCGCCGCATGGTTGTGGTTTACGACAATGGCGCCACTGAAAACCTCAACGTGCGTCGCTTCATCCCGCAAGGCGGTGAAACGCGCCCGATCGATCTACGCGGATCCGGCAAACGCAGCATTCGCAAAGTCGAGTTCTGGTATAGCACTCGCGGCAACGGTCGCGGGCACTCGGATGTGATTCTGTACGGTTTGCGCTGATCGCCGGACGCACCCGGCCCGGCCACAGGCAGATGCCAGGCCAAGCCGAGGAAACCGTCAGTTGAGGTTGTGGCTTTGCGAAAACATCATCGCGTGCTCACGACGCATCTGGCTCAGCACATCGGCGACGATCGCCTGATGCTTCTGCATCCAGACCATTTTGTCCTTGTCGGACATGGCGCTATCGGGCGTGGCCTTAGTCAGTTGATCCATGACATCGCCGAGCATTTTCATGTGCTCGCCCATCATCGGCCCCTGATCTTTTTTCGGCATTTTTTCGATATCGGCCAACATCATTGCCGAGGCTTGCTGCATGCGCAGCAGGTCTTCGATGTGTGCAAACGTCCGGTCTCCGCCGCCTTCGGCGAAAACAGCGGTAGAGACGAGCATTGCCCCTGCAAGAAATACAGTTTTGAAGTGATTCATTTTTATTCCCATAGCGATAGGCGCTGGTTGTTTTATAAGTATCAACGTTCATCCGACACTGTCGGCTGAGAGTGCTGCACTTGGAGCCGCTTTCAGGGGAGTGAAATGAAAGAGGCTCTAAGGGCTGCACCTCACTAACACTCAGAAACTAGCGTCAGCAGGCGCCCACCTCTGTAGGAAATTTCCTAAATCTCGGTATTTTCGATCTCGACTTGAATCAATTCACACCAATTAGTTCGTGACTGCCTTCTTGACGGCTTTGCGGCCCAAATTGTCTGTAGCAGTACTCACTTTTCCATCAACATTGCCTTTGATGTCAGAGACCGAGTCTTTTTTTCCTTTGAGACCCACGGTGTCAGCAGCGGCCTCCTTCGGCGAACAACGCCCGCCCACCCCGACGGTCGCTTTCATGGCAGTGCTTTTGGCTGCTTTTTCTGCGGTGCAGTCCGGATTCATTACGCCAGCCTGAACATTCACACTCAGTAAAACCAGGGCCATGGCCCACATTGTCTTGGTCATTGTGTCGCTCCTGTGGATGAAATATCTGTCTATTCGCGGGCGCGTAGTCTCATCGCCATGCCCGAGGCTGAGCTATAGGAAATTTCCTTAAATTCACTGTTTTTTTTGGGCTTTCGCACGTATAGACACGGCGAATTTTTGGCTATAAGTTTTTTCTGCAACAGACTGGAAAACCACAAGAAAACTCCTACGCTGAATCTGTTCGTAAGGGACTTGTTACGAACGGAATTTCTGACCACGCAGTTCGAGGGATAGAAGCGATGCAAGAGTCTCCACGTTCGCAGTTTGGCTCGCATTTACGGCCTCAACGTCAGGCCCTTGCGCTGGAGCCACGGATTCTCTTTGACGGCGCCGCCGCGTCTGCCGCTGTCGACCAGCATCACAGCGACCCTGCTGCGCCGCCGGCAGCGGTCGATGCACAAGTCCCGCATGCCACGCCCACCGAAGCCCGCGCCACGCCAGAACAGGCGCCATCAGCGGCGCGCAGCCTGTTGGTGATCGACAGTCGAATCGAAAACCGCGACCAACTGCTGGCGCAATTGCCCGGCAATGTCACGGCGATTGTGGTCAACGTCGGCGAGGACGGTCTCGCCGCCATTTCTGCCGCTTTGGCGCAACTGGGCAAGGTCGACTCAATACAAGTGATGTCCCACGGCGCATCCGGCCAGTTCACCCTCGGCAATCGCACCATTACCTCGGACAACGTCGACTCCCTCAGCAAAACCCTCGAACAATGGCGCGGCAACCTCACGCAGGGTGCGGACATTCAACTGTACGGCTGCGACGTCGGCGCTGGGGCTGCCGGGCAAACGCTGGTCACCGAACTGGCGCGCTGGACAGGTGCCGATGTCGGCGCCTCCAGCAATGACACCGGCAGTGCCAAGGCTGGCGGCGACTGGACGCTGGAAACCAAAGTCGGCGACATCGACAAAAGCATCGCCATCAGCGGCCTGGCCATGAGCCACTTCGATGGCTTGCTGGCCGACGCTGCGCCCACTGCGACCGTCACCACCGCCGGCACCGATGTGCTGATCGGCGAGCGGTTCACCTTTACCGTGAATTTCAGCAACACCTCGGGCCAAACCGGTTTCGCGCCCTTCATCAACCTGGCCATGCCGGCCACCGGCAAGGATGGCGATGATGGCGTCAACTTCATTTCCGCCACGTTCCTTGGTCAGAACCTGACCGCCCAAGTGTTGACGTTTGACGCCAATGGCAACGCGACCCACCCGCTGGCAAAAGACGCCAGCGGCAACTTTCTGATCATCAATGCCGCCAGCTATGGCATGCGCGCCGGCGACAAACTGGTGGTGATCGAACTGCCGTTTGCCAGTGTTACCAACCAGCAACCGCTGATCAGCGTGCAGGTCACCGCCAGCCTGAGCAATCTGGCTGACACCTCGTTTTCCAACGGCACGCCGGATCTGACCTTGCGTGCCAGCGGTGGCTTCGAGTTCGGCAACGATGCGCTGGACAATCCGACCAACGACCCAAGCCTGATTCAGGCCGGTACCGCAGCGTTTGTCGTGCATCCGACCGTCATCACCGTCAGCGAAATCATCAACACTCCCGAAGGCGAAACGGTCAGCGGCCCCAACTACGCGCGCACGCTGACGTTGTCCGCTACACCCGCACCGGGGCAGACGCTGACCAATGTGGTCATCACCCAACCGCTGCCGGACAACATTCAGGTTAATTCGATTACCCCGGGGGCCGGTGGCCGTCTCGCGTCGATCACCCTGCACGACGGCACCGTGGTCAGCAATCCTGCGCAAATTGCCGTGTTGCTGGCCGCGAACGACGTGTACATCAATTCGTTCACGGTCGAGTACGCCACCCTCACCGGCAAGACCGACACCGTGGTTGCGTTTTACGTACCAGAAGTCGATGCCAACGGTCAGCCAGTGATCAACCCGGTCACCGGTGATGCTGTCACGATCACCATGGGCCCTCCGACCGCGTCCGGGCAATGGACGCCGCTTGATCCGCGTGACGTGACCGCACCGAACACCACCATTGATTTCAGCGGCACCGGCCTGGGCACACAGTTTGTGGCCAAGTCGATCACGCTGCTGAAAACCGTGTCGATGCAAACCGATATCGGCCACGTCGGCATCAGCCCCGGCGACACGCTGCAATACAGCCTCAATGTGGCGATTTCCGACTACTTCGCCTTCGGCAAGGACTTCTTCAACGAAGGGCAATTGGTGGTGCGCGATCAACTCAGCGACGGCCAGACCCTGAGCGGCACGCCGACCGTCACCGTGACCATCAATGGCGTTGCGCAAACCATTAACCTGGTGACCACGTCAGTGGTCAACGCTGACGGCAGCACCTCGATCGTGTTCGACATCGGCCAGTCGCTGCGTAATTCATCGAATAATATTCGCGGCTGGCTCAACGGCGATCTGGCCTTCGACGACACGCTGCAAGGCGCCGTGCTCGCGGTATTGAGCTATTCAGCCGTGGTCGGTCAGACCTACAAGCCACCGTCGGGCAACCCGCAACCGGACATCAATGAAGGCGATGAGCTGGGCAACACGGCCACCGTCGATGGCACGTTGCTGGTGGATCAGTTCAACCTGACCGGTCAAAGCGAAACCGACGGTTCCTCGACGACTAGCGTGATTCCGACCAGTACCGTCGACATCAGTCTGGTCGAGGTCAATAACGGCACACCACCCGGCAACGGCGAACTGCGTCCGGGCGATGAAGTGACGTTCGAGCTGAGCTATGACCTGGTCACCGGTGACTACGAGCAATTCAAACTCACCGCGTATCTGCCATTGCCGCTGTTCAACGTAAACGGCGTGACCTGGGGCAGCGGCAGCGATGTCGGTCAGTGGCAACTGGGCCCGGGCAATACCAATGCCGGCGGTGTCGTCAGCGTGACCAGCGCCAATGGCAATTCCGTGGTGTTCGACTTCGGCAGTTTTGCCACCAACACCACCACCGGCAGTCGCATCGTCATTCGCTTTACCGTGCGCGTCGGCGATCAACCATTTGCCGACCAGCGTTCGCTGGATGTGCTGGCGCAATCGACCCAGCAAACCACCCTCACCGACCGCACGTTGATTTCCTCGGACGTGGTGGCGATCGTCTCCGTCGCAGAGCCAGTGTTGAACATCAAACACGGCGTGGTTTCAGGCACCAACGGCACCGTCACCGGCACCACCGGCAGCTGGAATCCACCGGGCAGCACCGGCGTACCGTTCAATGGCAGTGTCACCAACCTGGCCGCCGTGGATGGAAACATTAGCAACATTGACGGCGCTGATCGCCTGCGCCTGGTCACCGCGATTGAAAACACCGGGGGCGGCGGCGCGTTCGATGTCGGCACCAGCATCACCCTGCCCACGGGGCTGAGTTTTGTTGGCGGCAGTCTGGCCGCGGCCAATCTGCAGATCTATCGCGGTGACGGCACCCTGTTGGTACTCGGCACTGATTACAGCGTCAGTGGCAACCAGATTACCTTCCTCGATGCCGGCGGACAGGCGACTTTGCTCGCCGGACGCGCCGGCACCGCCGCTGACACCAGCGGCGCCAACGTCGTGGTGATCAGTTATGACGTGGTGGTCAGCAGCACCATCGAAGCCAATCGCACCCTGCAATCGAGTGCGACCCTGAACAACTACGCGAGCGTCAACAATGGCACCGATTTCACCCCGACCGATCTGACCGATCTGGCCAACCAGCAAATCGCCGCGCCGGTGATCAGAAAAGGCTTCGCCGACGGCTCGCTGGATAACGGCGATTCCAGCGCCACACACACCACTGGCAGCGATCTGGTGGTCGGCGAAAGCATGCGTTACGACATCGTCATCAGCCTGCCCGAAGGCACTACGCAGAACCTGCGCATTCAGGATCTGATTCCACCGGGCATGCGTCTGGACACCAGTTTCAACGGCGGCCTCGGTTATCAGATCATCACCACCCGCGCCGGCAGCGGCGCACTTGGAGCCGATTTCGCCGGTAGCGTGTTGATCAGCGGATTCGCCGGTGTCGGCGGCGCATTGGGCGCTGACGGCGTCGATGCGCGCTGGACGTTCAGCGTGTCCAGCGTTTCGGCCGACAACGTGACTGGCAACAACACCTTTGTGATTCGCCTGCAACTGGTGGCCAATAACGTCATCGCCAACCAGGCCAACGTCTCCCTGCAAAACAATGCGCAACTGACCTACAGCGACCCTGATGGCAGCACGCCGAATGGCACGGTCGCGCAGGACCGTAACGTCGCGCTCACTGGTGGCCAGCCCACTGTGACCGTGCGCGAACCAACGCTGCAGATCAACCAGGTGATCACCTCGACCTCAGGGCTCGGTGGTTACGATCAGGGCGACACGGTGACGTTCACCATTACCATCAGCAATGGGAATGGCAGCAACGATTTCACCGCGTTCGATATCAGTTTCCTCGACAACCTGCCGACCCAATTGAGCAACGTGACGCTGGTGGGCGTGTTGTATCAGAACGGCGCCACCAACAACGGCGGCGTCGATTTCCAGATCATCAATGGCCAGTTGGTGACCGCCAACGGCGCCAATATCGACATCGCCAAGGGTGGCAGCATCGTCTTGCGCCTGTCGGGCGTCGTCAACGCCAGCGCTGCCGCGCAATCGAATATCGCCAACGTCGCCAGCGTGCAGTGGACCAGCCTTGATGGCGCCAATGCCGGTGAGCGCACCGGTGTCGACGGCACACTCAATGGCGGCACACTCAACGATTACCGCAACCTCTCGACATTGATTATCCCTGTGGCCCAGGCCATCGAGATTTCCCGGGTCGGCGGTCTGCCGGACACCGCCGCGCCCTCGCCGACCACCGCGATTGTCGAGCAAGTGACGGTCGGCGAAGTCATCCGCTACCGTGTCGTGGTGGTCGTGCCCGAGGGTGACAACCCCAATTACCAGATACAGATCACCCTGGCCAACGGCTTGCAATTCATCTCCCCGGACGCCTTGGTCAATGCGCTGCGCATCGCCTTCATTTCCAACGGTGGGCTCAGCAGTGATGCCAACCTGATCGTCGGGGGTACGCTGAATATCGATGGCAACGAAAACAGCCCGGAAGCCCTGCCGATTACCGCCAATCTTTCAGGTGCCGCCCCGCAAGGCGTGTTCGACCCGAGCCGCGTGACCGTGATCACCAATCCCGACGGCAGCCAGGTGGTGACGTTCAACCTGGGCAACGTGGTCAACGCCGGCGACGATGACGATCTGGAAGGTGTTTCCATTGAGTTCAACGTCAGGGTCACCAACATTGCCAGCAACGTTGCCGGCGTTCAGTTGGGTGCAACAGCCCGGGAAATCGTTAACGGCGGCGGACGGGCCGTCAGCGACACGGTGCTGGAGCGCATCGTCGAACCGAGCTTCAGTGGCCTCGACAAACAGATCGTTGCGTTCGACCCCAATCCGACCGGCACCACCGGCAACGCCACGGTGCAACTGAGTTTCACCCAGAACGGCGGCCTGCCGGCCTTCGACGCGCAAGTCAGCGACAGCTTTGCCGGCGGCAGCAACTACACGCTGGTCAGTATCAGCATCAACGGCGTGACCTACGGCCCGGGCAATTTGCCGGCGGGTGTGAGCTTCAGCACCAGTGGCGGTTTGAGCGTGAATTTCGACCAACTCGACGTCGGCGCGCAGATTCAAGTGCGCTATCAGGTCACCCTGCCCAACTCGACCATCGTCGCCAGCAGCAACGCAACACTGACCTGGAGCAGCCTGCCGGAAGATTTCACCAGTTGGGGCGGCAACAGCGTCGGCGTTGACGGCACCACCACTGGCGAACGCACCGGCAGCACGGTCGGCCCCAACCAGTACATCCTGCGCGACAACGCCGGACTCGGCGTGATCAGCGGCACCTTGTGGAACGACACCGCCAGCCCGACCTTCAGCGCCACACCGGACGGCGCAGGCCTCGCCGGACAAACCGTGACCCTGACGTGGGCCGGTGCCGACGGCAATCTGGCGACCACTGCCGACAACCTGATTTTCGCCACCCTCACCGATGCCAACGGTCAGTACCGTTTCGGCGTGCTGCCGCTGGGCGTGTTCCGCATTGATGTGCCGGCCGGCCTGGTCAGCTATCCGCAACCGATCGGTGATTTGCGCGTGCGTGTCGACAGTGATGCCGGCACTCTTGGTCAGATCACCATCAGCCTCGGCGATGCTGCCGCGCAAAGCGCCAACGCCGGTTATGTCGAACAGAACGACGCGCCGGTCAACACCCTGCCCGGCACGCAAAACGGTCAGGAAGATATCGTGCTGGCGATCGGCGGCATCAGCGTTGCCGACGTCGACGCCAACCGCGATCCGAACGTCAACGACCGTGCGATCAGTGTGATCCTGCAAGTGACGCAGGGCACGCTGTTCCTCGGTGCAACCGTGCCGGGCGTGACCGTCACTGGCGCCAACACCGCTACCTTGACCCTGACCGGCAACCTCGCCGACATCAACACCGCGCTGGCCGGTTTGCGTTATCTGGGCAACGCCAACTTCAACGGCATCGACACCCTGACCGTGATCAGCAATGACCGTGGTAATTACGGCGATGCGGATGGCGACGGTATTCCCGGTACGGCAGCGGATGCACTGACCGACAGCGACACTCTGCAAATCGTCCTCGCTGCGGTCAACGACAACCCGGTCGGCGTCAACGACAGCGCCACAGCCGTCGAGGCCGGCGGCACCAATAACGCCTCGGCCGGCGTCGACCCGCGCGGCAATGTGCTGGACAACGACACCGATGTCGACATCGCCACCAACGCCGATTCGCTGCAGGTAGTGTCGGTTGGCCCCGGCGCCGGGATCCCGATACCGAACAACGGCGTGGTAGTCGTCAACGGTCTGTACGGCCAATTGCTCATTGGCAGCAACGGTTCCTACGAGTATGTCGTCGATAACAACAATGCCACCGTGCAGGCGTTGCGGCTGTCCGGCCAGACCCTGCAAGACACCTTCAATTACGTGCTTGCCGACCTTGCCGGGGCGACGTCAACCGCCGTGTTGACCGTAACCATTCAGGGCGCCAACGACACGCCGCTGGGCATCAATGACGACGGCGTGGCGGTTGAGGCTGGCGGCATCAACAACGGCACCCCCGGCAGCCCTGCCGCCGGCAACGTGTTGACCAACGATCAGGACGTCGACAGCGTGGCCAATGGCGAAACCCGCACCGTGACGGGTATCCGTGCGGCGGCCGAAGCGGGCTCGGGTGATTTCACGGCGGTCAACGGGCCGACCAATATCATCGGCGCGTACGGCACGTTGACCATCAACCCCGATGGCACTTACACCTACGTGATCAACAACGCCAACACCACGGTGCAGCGCCTGAGTGCCGGCGAACAACTGATCGAATTCTTCAGCTACCGCCTCACCGACACCGGCGGTCTGGACGATGTCGCGCAACTGCGCATCACGATTCAGGGTGCTAATGACAATCCGGTGGCCAGCGATGACGCTGCCGAAGCACAAGCCGCCTCAACCAACGGCAACGCGGTAGAAAGCGACCCGAGCGGCAACGTCATTCTCTTTCCAAGCCGCCCCGGCAGCATTGATCAACCCGGCGGCAACGGCGTCGATCAGGACGTCGATGACAACGATCGGCCCAGCAGTCAGTTGGTGGTCAATGGTGTGATCAATAAAAGCGAAGCCGACTACAACCCGACGGTCGACGTGCTGAACGGCGTCACCACCGGCACCACATCGGCCAACGGCACCGTGGTGGTCGGGCTTTATGGCACCTTGCGCATCGGCGCCGATGGTTCGTACTTCTACGACGTAGACAGCACCAACGCTTTGGTTCAGAACCTCAACTCCGGCCAGACGTTGACCGAGTTTTTCACCTACCGGATCACCGACACCACCGGCCTGACCGACACCGCGCAACTGGTGATTACCGTGCACGGCGTCAACGATCCACCCGTAGCACAGAACGTCGTGGCCATCGCCACTGAAGCCGGCGGCATCGCCAACGCCACCCCAGGGGTCAATCCATCAGGTGATGCGACGGCCAACGACCATGATCCGGACGGTGACCCGATCACTATCACCCTGGTCAAGTCTGGCCCCGAAGGCGGAACGGGCACCGATCTAGCGGTGAATATTGGCGGTACGGTGGTCATTGGCCAATACGGCACACTGACGATTTTCCCTGACGGCAGCTATGTCTACGAGGTCGACAATAACAACGCCGACGTGCAAGCCCTGCGCCGTGGCAGCGATCTGCTGCTGGAGCGTTTCACCTACACCATCAGCGATGGCGTCGGTGCGACGCCGGAAACCGATTCGGCGGAAATCATCGTGTTGATCCGTGGGCAGAACGACAACCCGGTTGCCACCGATGAAAGCGGTCTGTCCATTGAGGCTGGCGGCTTGAACAACTCGCAACCGGGACAGGATCCGGTCGGCAACGTGCTGGACAACGACACCGACGTTGACGGCGGCGAAGTGCCTGGCGATCTGCCCAACCATGACTATGGCGAAACCAAAGCGGTCGCGTCGGTGCGCACCGGCAGCGAACTCGACACCGGCACCGCCGGCGCCTTGGGCACCGAACTGCGCGGCACTTATGGCTGGCTGACCCTGAACGCCGACGGCAGCTACAGCTATCGCCTCGACAACAACATGGCTGAAGTCCAGGCCTTACGCGCTGGCAACACCCTCCTCGACTCGTTCAGCTACGAAGTCATCGACGCTGCCGGGACGACGGATCGCGCCACGTTGAATATCAATATTCAGGGGCGCAACGACGCGCCGGTGGCGCAGAACGATAGCGCCACGGCCGTCGAAGCCGGTGGCTTGAACAACGCCACGCCTGGCGTCAACCCGACCGGCAACGTATTGACCAACGACACCGATGTGGATGGCAACGGTGAAGTCATCAGCGTGGTCGGCTTCAATCAGGGCAGCTCGGTGGGCCTGGTCGGCAGTGCGTTGAATGGCACCTACGGCAGACTGACCTTGAATGCCGATGGCAGTTACAGCTATCTGGTCGACAACTTCAATCCACAGGTTCAGGCACTGCGCAGTAATGCCGATACCCTCAGCGAAACGTTCACCTACCAGATCCGCGACCTCGCCGGCGCTACCAGCACCGCGTCGCTGACCATCACCATTCGCGGTGCCAACGACAACCCGCTGGCGACGGATGACAGCACGGTTTCGGTCGAGGCCGGTGGCACGTTCAATGGCACGCCGGGGGTGAATCCAACCGGCAATGTGCTGACCAATGACAACGATGTCGATGCCAACGACGCGATGCTGGTCACTGGCATTCGCAGTGGTACCGAAGCGGCGGGCGGGACGTTCACCACCATTGGCGTCACGCAATCGTTCGCCGGTCTGTACGGCACCCTGACCATCAACGCCAACGGCACTTACAGCTACGTGCTCGACAACAATCTGGCGGCGGTTCAAGCATTGAAGGCTGGCGATTCGCTGGTGGAAACCTTCACTTACCGCATGCGCGACATCGCCGGTGCCACTGATACCGCGCAACTGAGCATTCGCATCGACGGCGCATGGGATGCCCCGGTCGCGGCAGACGATCTGGCTGTCGCCGTGGCCGATAACGGCAATGACAACGGGGTCAACCCGAGCGGCAACGTGCTGCCCAACGACACCGATGTCGATCAGGGTGACAGCAAAACCGTCACCGGTATCCGCTTCGGTGCTGAAGGGGCCAACGGCACCCTGACCGACGTCAATGCCGAGACCGACAACAGCAACGGCACGTTGATCAACGGCCTCTACGGTCAGTTGATCATCGGCGCTGACGGCAGCTACACCTACAACCTCGACTCCAGTAACCCGACCGTTCTGGCGCTGGGGCCACTGCAATTTCTCAACGAGCGTTTCACTTATCAGGTCACCGACAGTGGCGGGCAGAATGATCTGGCGGAAATCCACATCATCATTCGCGGGCGCAACTCGGCACCTGTGGCCAATGGCGACACAGCGACGGCGGTCGAGGCTGGCGGCGTCAATAACGGCCAACCCGGGGTCAACCCGAGCGGCAACGTCCTCAACAACGACACCGATGCTGAAAGCGATCCGCTGACGGTGATCGGCATCCATACCGGCACCACCAGCGATATCGGCACGGTCGGTACGGTGGGCACAACCTTGCAAGGACAGTACGGCACACTGTTGCTCAACGCCGATGGCGGCTACACCTATACCGTCAATAACAGCCTCGCCGCCGTGCAAGCCTTGCGTCAAAGTGGCCAGACGCTGTCGGAGGTGTTCACTTACACCATCGTCGACAAGTGGGGTGAAACCAGCACCGCCGAATTGCGCGTGACGGTGGATGGCCGCAACGACACGCCGACTGCCGTCAATGATGGATCCGTGGCTGTCGAAGCCGGCGGCGTCAACAACGGTACTCCGGGCAGCAACGCCACCGGCAACGTGCTCGACAACGACAGCGATGTCGACAGCGTCGCCAATGGCGAAAGCAAACACGTCTTGAGCGTCAGCAATCAGGCCGGTCAGTCGGCAGGCGCCGGGCAAGTATTGATGGGCCTCTATGGGCAACTGACGATCAATGCTGATGGCAGCTACACCTACGTCATCGACAATAACAACCCGGTTGTTCAAGCCTTGCGCACGGCCGGTGAAACCCTCAGCGAAACCTTCACCTACCGCATGGTCGACACCGCCGGTGCAACTGCCGACGCGCGTTTGACCGTGGTCATTCAGGGCGCCAACGATGCGCCGATTGCACGCAACGACAGCGGCTTCGCCAGCGATCAGATCGCCGGGCCACAAACCACCGGCAACGTGCTGCCCAACGATGGTGACATCGATGCCAATGACAGCCTCGTCGTGGTTGGCGTACGCACCGGCGCCGAAGCGGGTTCAGGCGCGGACGGTGTGATCGGTCAACCGATCAAAGGCCTCTACGGCACGCTCGTACTCAACGCCGACGGCAGCTACACCTACACCATCGATCAGAGCAACCCGGACGTGCTCGCCGCAGCCGGACTCGGCCGGGTACTGCGTGACGTGTTCACCTACACCATCAATGACCGCGCCGGCGCCAGCGATCAGGCCGAACTGGTGATCACCCTGGACATCGCCACGCCGTTCATTCCGGCACCGGATGGCGGCAACCGCTTCAGTCGGGACAGTGATCTGGATTCCAGCGATTTCCTGATCCCCGATCCGCAACCAGCAATCTTCATCACCCCGGTGGTCGAGCGTTACGCCGAGGTCAACGAGCTGACCAGCTACGGTGTCGATGGCAGCAATTTGCGTCTGGCCTCGGTGGGGGAATTCGAGGTTGATTCGTTGGGTAACGCCTTGGGTCTGGTGCCGGGGCAATTCGTGGCGCAAGCGGTGCGCGAAAGTCGCCGCGCCAGCGAGTTCGACCAGCTCTGGGTGCAGGGCCGTGAGGGTCGCACCAATTTGAGTGCCGACGGTTTGCTCAGTGATCCATCGTTGTTTGCGCTCGATCCGGCAAACATGACGAAACATCCGATCCACGCGGAAAAACCCGCAGAAACGCGTCACGGCAAAGGCTTCTCGGCGCAGCTGCGACACGCGGCCCAGCGCTTGCATACCAGCAACCCCAGCGGTAACAGCAGCAGATCCGAATAAATTCCAAGAATGCAAAGGAATGAACATGCGTAAAAACGCGACCCGGCTTCTCAGTACCGCCATCGCCTCCGCACTGCTGCTCAGTGCCTGTTCGTCGACGGAACCAAAACCCTCCACCGACGAGGAAAACCGCCAACGCATCATTGCCGATCAGTCGCGCATGTACTCCGGGCAGGAACCGGTGACAGCGCCGATCACCTTTTACGACGCGGCTGCGCGAGCGTTGAAATACAACCTCGACTACCGACTGAAACTGATGGAGAGCGCGCTGGCCTCAGACCTGCGCGACGTGTCCAGCCATGAAATGCTGCCGAAACTGGTGGCCTCGGCCGGTTATGCCGGACGAAACAACGACTCCGGTGGCACCTCGATCGGCATCGAGGATCGTCAGGTCAGCTTGCGGCCGTCGACGTCGGAAGAACGCTATCGCGAAGTCTACGGCCTAGGTTTGAGCTGGAGTCTGCTGGACTTCGGCGTGGCCTATTACCGTACGCAACAGAAATCCGACCAGATTCTGATGGCCGAAGAGCGTCGACGCAAAGTCGCGCAAAACGTCCTGCAGGATGTGCGCAACGCGTACTGGCGAGCACTCGGCGCGCAACGTTTGATGCCGGAAGTCGACAAACTGCTGATGCGCACCCACACCGCGCTGACCTCCGCGCGAGAAGCGGAAACTCGGGGCCTGTTGCCGCGTCAGGAGATCCTCGCCTATCAACGCGCCCTCCTCGACTCGATCTACTTGCTGACCGTGCGCCGTCAGGATCTGGAGTTCGCCCAAGCCGAATTGTCGGCGCTGATGTCGCTGCCACCGGGCTCGAAAATGGTGCTGGCTGACGTGCCCGATCCACCGCTGCCGGAAGTGCGTCAGAGCATGGCGCAACTTGAACAGCTGTCGCTGGAGAACCGCCCGGAAATCATGGAAGAGTGGTACCGCAAACGCGTCAACCAGAAGGATCTGGAGATTGCCAAGGCGCAGTTGTGGCCGAACGTCAGCGTCGATTTCGGCTACAAGTACGACTCGAACAAATACCTCTACAACAACGACTGGATGAGCACCGGCCTGCAAGTGTCGACCAACCTGCTGCGCCTGCTGCAACTGCCGTCGCTCAATGCTGCGGAGAAATCCCAGAGCGAAACCGATGACACCCGCCGCGTGGCGCTGTCGATGGCGATTCTCACGCAAGTGCGCGTTGGCACCCTGCGCTATCAACTGGCGCGTCAGGAAGTGGAGTTTGCCGAGGACAGCCTGCGCGTCGACCGCAGCCTGCTCGACTATGCGCAAGCCGCAAAGACCGGCGCACTTGGCTCGGAACTGGAAGTGATCCGCTCCGAAGGGCGTTATCTGCTCTCGCGTTATCAGCGTGAAGCGGCGTTCTCCAGTGCTCAAGCGGCGTGGGGGCGGATGTACAACTCGGTCGGCCTCGATGTGCTGCCGAAGGAAATCGACCAACACGACATCAAGACCCTGTCGCGGGAAATCCAGCGCACCCTGAACCAACAAGAACAGCAACGCCTGCTCGTCACTTCGCAAGGAACGCCGAATGCGCAAAATCGCCCTTGAACCCCGTTTCGGGGTTCTGTTGTTGGCCAGTCTGATCCTCAATGCCCACGCCGAAGACGCACCTTCGGCCCCGTCCCTGGAAAGCGCGAGCGCCATTCGTGTGTTGCTCGCTTCGGAGCTGGAAACCACGCTGTCGAGCCAAATGAGCGGCACCCTCGGCGAACTGAAAGCCGGGTTCGGCGAACAGGTCGGCAAGTCCGAACTGCTCGCTCGCTTCAACTGCAACGAGGCCGAAGCACGGGCCAAAGTCGCGGCGGCAGAACTGGCCATGGCCAAACAAAATCTGGAGGCGAAAAAGCAACTGCGCCAACTCAATGCCGTTGGCGATATCGAAGTGTCGATGGCCAACACCGAAGTGCAAAAGGCCGACGGCGCGCGGGCCATGGGTGCCGCGCAAAGCAGTTATTGCCAAGTGCTCGCGCCTTTTTCCGGGCGCGTCGCCAAGGTGTACGTCAAGCCGTATCAGACCGTCACCGCCGGTACGCCGTTATTTGATCTGGTCAGCGATGGCGCGCTGAAAGTGCGTTTGAACGTGCCGTCCAATCTGCTGAAAAATCTGAAACCTGGCCTGCCGCTGCAAGTCAGCATTCATGAGACCGGCAAGACCTATCCCGCGCATGTCAGCGGGATCAACTCGCGCGTCGATGCGGTAGCACAAACCGTCGAACTCGAAGCGCGCCTCGACAACAAATATCCCGACTTGATGGCGGGCATGAGCGGCACGGCGCAATTTGATCAAGCTGCGCAACCATGACCATGAACGAGCAACTGCCGCACCCTCACCTGCTGCTCGAACTCGACGCGCTGCGCGACAAGGCCATGGCGGCCGACTCGCTCAACGCGTTGGCATTCAGCATGGCCAACGACTTGTATCCGTTGCTGCAATTTCATCAGGCGCTGGTGTTTGCCCAGCGTGAATCATCACTGGAATTGTTGAACGTCTCGGGATTGTCCCGGCCCAGTGAAGACTCGCCGTACCTGGTGTGGCTGCGCCGCGCCAGTCGCTGGATCGCCACCCAAGTCCCTGCTGACGAACCGGTATGGCTGACGCAGGAAACCGTCGACGCACCGGCCGACATCGCCGAAGGCTGGGGCGAATGGTGGCCGTCGGGCGTCTGGTGCGTGCCGATCCAGGATCGCGATGAGCAGCGCCTCGGTTTGCTGCTTTTGCTGCTGGAGCAGGAACCGCCGGCGGTGTTGTGGCAGCACCTCAAAGGTCTGGTTGGCACTTGGGCGTATTGCTGGGCGGCGCTGACCAAGCGCAAGCGTTTCAATCGCTGGCGGCCCAGTCGCAAGCAACTGCTGCTGACGGCGATTGTGCTGGGTGCCCTGCTGCTGTTGCCGGTGCGGCAAACCGCGCTGGCGCCGACCGAAATCGTCTCGCGCCAGGCACAGATCATCAGCTCGCCCATCGACGGTGTGATCGAGAAGATCGAGGTTCGCCCCAATCAACCGGTCGATGCTGGCACGCTGCTGTTTTCCCTCGACGAAACCACATTGCGCAGTCGCGCCGAAGTGCTCGGCAAGGAAGTCGCGGTGGCCGATGCCGAGTTGCAGGCGGCCAGTCAACGCGCGTTCGACAACCCGCAAAGCAAAAGCGAATTGACCCTGCTCGAAGGTCGTTCGCAACAACGGCGCGCAGAATTGGCGGCGGTCACCGCGCAGTTGAAGCGCACCAAAGTGCTGTCGCCGAGAGGCGGTGTTGCGGTGTTCAGCGATCCCAACGATTGGCTGGGCAAACCGGTAGTGACCGGCGAACGCATCATGCAAGTTGCCGATCCGACGCAACCGGCGATGCTGATTCAACTGGCCGTAGCCGACGCGATCGCGCTGGAACCGGGCGCCGAAGTGACGCTGTTTTTGACCGCTTATCCGCTGACGCCGCTCAAGGGCAAGATCCTTGAAACCAGCTATCAGGCACGGCCGAGTGACGAAGGCGTGGTCGCCTATCGCTTGCTGGCGAGCATCGACGGCGCACCGGAACACGCGCGACTGGGCTTGCACGGCACCGCGAAACTGTATGGCGGTCGAGTGATGCTCGGTTATTACTTGCTGCGTCGACCACTGGCGACAATGCGGGCGTGGAGTGGCTGGTAATGCTCGATCCGGCCGATCTGCCCCTGCCCCCGCTGCGTGAAGACCTGCGCCTGAGCGAGGCTGCCGATGGCAGCAACGGTGAACCGGCGTGGGTGATTCAAGACACGGTGATCAATCGTTTCTACCGCATCGGCTGGCTGGAATTCGAGTGCCTGCTGCGTTGGGGCCAATCACCCCGGCAGATCAGCGAGCAGATAGCTGAAGGCACGGCGCTCAAACCCGACGTCGAACAGATTCTCGATTTCCGTCAGTTTCTTGAACAGCATCAGCTGCTGCGTGCCGGCCCGGCGGCGCTGGAAAAGCTCAAAGCCAAAGGCGAAGAAGGTGGCTGGCTGACCTGGCGCTGGTGGCTGCACCATTACCTGTTTTTCCGCATTCCGCTGCTGCGCCCGCAACAACATTTACAGCATCTGGCGAAGGCGCTGGGCTGGCTGTTTCATCCGCTCACCGGCATGCTCGTGCTCGGTTTGAGCCTGCTCGGCATCGTTCTGGTGTTGCAGCAGTGGGACACGTTTACCAGCGCGGTGGTCGAGTCGTTTTCCACCGAAGGCCTGTTGAGTTTTGCCTTGGCGTTAATCGTCGCCAAGACTCTGCATGAACTAGGGCATGCCTTGGTCGCGACGCGGCTGGGCTTGCGCGTCGGGCACATGGGCATCGCGTTTGTGGTGATGTGGCCGATGCTCTATACCGACACCGGCGAGAGCTGGAAACTCAGCCGTTCGCGGCAGCGTCTGGCGATTGCCTCGGCGGGGATCATCACCGAATTGTCACTGGCCGGTCTGTCGACGCTGGGCTGGGCGGTGTGCGATCCGGGGGCGCTGCGCAATGCCCTGCTGTATCTGGCGACCACCAGTTGGTTGCTGTCGCTGGCGTTGAATGCCAGTCCGTTCATGCGTTTTGACGGCTACTTCATTCTTTCCGATTTACTTGATTTCCCCAATCTGCACGAGCGTGCATCGGCACTGGCGCGGGTGACGTTGCGGCGCAATCTGCTGGGTTTGCGCGAGGACTGGCCGGAGACGTTTCCGACCGGTCAGCGGCGACTATTGGTGACGTTTGCGATCTTCACCTGGGTTTATCGTCTGGTGCTGTTTCTGGGGATCGCGCTGGCGGTCTATTTGTTCTTCTTCAAGGTCTTGGGGATTTTCCTGTTCATGGTCGAACTGTCGTGGTTTATCGCCCTGCCCGTCATGCGCGAACTCGGTCACTGGTGGAAGCACCGCGCGGCGGTGCCGAGCCGGCGCAAGGTGCAACTGTATCTGGTGTTGCTGGCGATTCTGGCGGGGCTGGCGATCCCTTGGCGCACGCAAATCGATGCGGTGGGCGTGGCGCGGGCCGAGCATCAGATGCGCGTCTATGCGCCCTACCCGGCGCGGCTGCAATCGATTCACGCCGATGGCCCGGTCGAGGCTGGCACCAATCTGGTGGTGCTGGATGAGCCGGACATCGCCTCGCGCGTACGCAGCAGTGAAGCCAATGCGCGCAGTTACGAAGCGCGGCTGTCCGGGCTGATCGCCGATCCCGGTGGTTTGGCTGAGGATGCTGTGACCCGTCAACGCCTCAACGTGCAATTCGAAGAAGCCCGCGCGGCGCGTTCGGAAATCGCCAGGCTGAATCTGCAAACACCGTTTGCCGGGGTGTGGCTGGACGTCAACCCGGACTGGAAACCGGGGCAGTGGGTCGGTCGTCAAGAATCGCTGGGCATGCTGGTTGACCCGCGCAGCTGGCAGGTGGATGCGTATGTCGCGCAGGATCAAGTGCACCGCATGGCCATCGGCGACCGCGTACGCTTCTACCCCGACGGCCAGACCACGCCACGTAGCGGCCGCGTCCTGCAAATCGGCAGCACCCGCGCGAGCCAGTTGTCACACCGCATGCTTTCGTCACGCTTCGGCGGATCAGGTACCCACCACGACTGCCGAGCACTCGTTGATCCCGAGCAGCGCGTTGTTTCAGGTACTGATCCAACTCGACGAACCCATGCCCACCCTGCGCGAAACCCGTGGGCATCTGAAAATCGAAGGCGAACGGCGCAGTTTGCTGGCCGATGGTGCAACGCATGTATTGGCGGTGCTAATGCGCGAAAGTGGCTTCTAACCCCCAAGCTCTTAACCCATCCCCTCACCACAAGGAGAGCTGGGTTACCCAGGAAAATCTGCACTTCTGCTGACCCCAGCCAGCCATCAAATCCAATTCCACTGACACACCACAAACCCTGTGGCGAGGGGATTTATCCCCGTTGGGCTGCGAAGCAGCCCCAAAACCTACAATCCCGGCACACTAGACACACCGCATACAATGGCTTTGCGACTGCTGCGCAGCCGATCGGGGATAAATCCCCTCACCACAAGGAGAGCTGGGTTACCCAGAAAAATCTGCACTTCTGCTGACCCCAGCCAGCCATCAAATCCAATTCCACTGACACACCACAAACCCTGTGGCGAGGGGATTTATCCCCGATGGGCTGCGAAGCAGCCCCAAAACCTGCAATCCCGGTACACCAGACACACCGCATGCACTGGCTTCACGACTGCTGCGCAGCCGAACGGGGATAAATCCCCTCGCCACAAGGAGAGCGGGTTACCCAGGAAAATCTGCACTTCTGCTGACCCCAGCCAGCCATCAAATCCAATTCCACTGACACACCACAGGGAATGGGGAGCTTCAAGGTGGTGTGTAGGTAGCTCCGGGGAAATTCAGCCAGCCACCACAAAGATAATGATCGGCCCGCACACCGCCAGCAGCACATTGGAAATTGCATAACACACGGTGAAGCCAATCACCGGTGTATTGCTGCCAGACTGCTCAATGATCTTGTTCATCGAAGCCGCCTCTGTCTGCGCCCCAGCCAATGCGCCAAAAAGAATCATCGGATGCAAGCGCAGCACGTAGCGACCGAAGTACAGCGCCACCAATGGCGGAAGGATCGTTACCACCGCGCCGGACAGCAACAACGCCAGCCCTTGCTCTTTCATCGCTGCAAACGCCGCTGGCCCGGCCAGCAGGCCGACCACCGCGCCAAACGCGGTCAAGCCGAACTCGGAAAACGCCCATTGTGCCGCCGGTGGCAACGCGCCGATTTCCGGGTGGCGCGAGTTGTACCAGCCAATCACCAATGCCGCGACCAACACCCCGCCGCCAATACCCAGCTCCACCGGAATCATGCCGATATGCGTCGACAGCAAGCCGATCAACGAGCCCACGACCATCCCCAGCGTGTGCATGGCGATATCACTTTTGTAATTGTTCTTGCGAATGCGCCCCAGCCGTTTGGCGATCATTTCGACGCTGGCGGTGCGCCCGGTCAACGTAATCACATCCCCCCGGCGCAACACCGTGTTCGGCAACAGCGGCAAGTCATAGCCCTGACGCGTGATGTTGTTGACGAAGCAGCCCAGGCGTTTGTCGTTGGCTAAACGGCTTTTCGCCTGATGAATCGTCTTGCCGGCGAACTCCGCCGAGGTCAGCACAATGTCCACCTCGCGGGTCGGAAACGACAGCGACTCAGGATGATCGATCTCCGGCCCGACCCAATGGCTCAGCGTGCCCACCGCGTCGCGCAAGGCATACACACCGACCACATCCCCCGCCATCAACACAAAATTTTCGTCGCGCTCGATCACCTGCCCGGCCCGCACCACCCGCTCGACCGTCAGCGATTCGTGCAGCTTTTCGATGTCGATGATCCGCTGCCCATCGGCCTGGCCGTTACTCGCCACCTGATGCGCACGCACAACGATCCTCGTGTACGGCACAGTGATCGCCTCCTCTTCCTTGGCGATCCCCAGTTCCAGCTCCAGTTCACGCGCCGATTCGCGCAGATTCACACCGAGCAACTTCGGCGCAATGCTGCCGACAAACACGATCAAACCAATGGTGCCGAACAGGTAGGTGATCGCGTAGGCAATCGCCATGTGGCTGTTGAGTTTCGCCACGGCTGCCGCGTCGAGATTCAACTGATTGATCGCGCTGGTCGCGGTGCCCATGATCGCCGTATCGGTGAGCGCACCGGCACCGAGTCCGGCGGTGAAACCGGCGTCGAAATCAAACAGCCAATACATCGCCAGAATCGCCACCAATGCCGTCGCACACAGCACCACCGACAACAACACCAGTTTCAGCGTGCCGCGATTGAGGCTGCCGAAAAACTCCGGCCCGCTCTTGAAGCCGACGGCGTAGATGAACATCACGAAGAACACCGACTTCAAACCCGTCGGCACTTCCAGACCGATCTGGCCGATCAGCAAACCCATCAACAGCGCGCCGGCCACCGAGCCCAAATGAAAGCTGCCAATGTGAATGCGCCCGACAAATACGCCCAGGGCGATCGCCAGAAACACGGCGATTTCCGGATCAGCGCGTAACGCGTGGAGGACAAAATCGAGCATGGTGCGGACTCCCTTGCAGCGACGGTCACTGATCCTTCGGTTCTTGCGCCGGCGAGGTAAACCACTTCTCTCGCGGCACCCACTTCTCGGCCTGCGGATCGCCCAGATAATGCGGCGACATGATCTGCACGCCGTACTCGTTGAACACGTCCTGAATATTGGCGTGGAGCATGCTCAACAGCACCGCGCGTGGCCGTGGCTGACTCGGGATCGCCTGCGCCACCAGTCGATATTCCGGGTAGAAATCCGACAGCGCGGTCTGAAACACCTGCGCCGCCGGGTCTTCGAGAATCCCCGGTGTGCGTTTGGCCGCTTCCAGCAGCATCGCTTCGACCTGCCGCCATGGCGTGTCGTAGCCGATGGTCACCACCGTGTCGACCACGTAACCCGGGCCTTGCACGGTGCGCGAGTAGTTCTTGGTCACGGTGCCGGTGATCAGTGAATTGGGCAGAGTCAGCACTTCGCCAAGGCCGGTACGAATACGCGTGGTGAACATGCCCAACTCGGTGACCGTGCCTTCGTATTCGCCGATTTTGACGAACTCGCCCGGGCGCAATGTGCGGGTATACGTGAGGATTAACCCTGCCGCTGCCTGCCCCACCACGCTGGTCGCACCGAGGGAAATCATCAGACCGATCAACACCGACAAGCCCTTGAACGCATCGGTACCGGCGCCGGGCAGATACGGATAAGCCATCGCCAGCGCAAACAACCAGATCGCCAGCGACGTCAGCCGCTGAGTCGGTTGCAGGGTTTCGTGATTGAGCCAACTGAACGTGCCTGGCGTCGACATGCGCCGCAGCATGCGCCGGGTAAACGCAGTAGCGCCGCGCGCAATAAAGAAAATCGCCAACGCCACGCCCAATCCCGGGACGGCGCCAACGATGCCTTGCAGCAGATAGTCGGCGAGTTCGAACAGGTAGTTGTTGAGGCTTTCACCCCAAGGCCGGGTGTAGGGAAACCGCGACAGAACAAAGCCCAACCACTCATAGGTCAGCAGCAAAATCACCAGCCAGCGCAGCACCAACAATAAACGGCTGACCAAGGGATAAAGGAAATTGGCGTCGATCACCTGCACCCGCCCGACCTTCAACGCCTTGGTGTGGCGATCCATCAGTTCGGGGAGTTTTCTCAGCAAGCGGCGGCGCATCCAGGCCAGCGCCCACAACAACGCGACATAGATGACGGTGGCCACCGCCGCCAAGGCCAGCGACCTGACAATCAGATCCATGCTGCGCGCTTCACGGGTCTCGGAAACGACCTGACGCAGTTTTTCAGCCGCACCTTCGGCGGCCTGCTGCACCGAGGAATATTGCAGGCTGTCGACATCGTTGGGTGAAACGATGAATGCCCGTTTGTTGCCGAGCAGCACCATGTAACTGTTCTGGATCGAGTCGATGCTGATGTTCAGTTCGGCGTCTTCATCGAGCGCTTCACTGATGACCATTTTCGCCCGTTTGACCCGCGAGGCCGGCGCCTCGCCCAGAATGGTTGCGCGAAACGTAATGATGCTGCGGTTGGCGACCTTCAACTCGACCGCGTCGTTATCCGGTTTTGCGGCGGCATCAAGCGCCCATCCAGCCCCGCACCAAAGCGTTGCGAAAACCACCATCAATACTGCCAGCAGCCTGCTTCGCATGCGCCTTTTTCCTTACGCCACAGTTGTTTGTGAGGGATACGTAAGGCAGCGTAGTTGAGCGATGAACGGTTGTCAGATTTCCTCTGCCAACAGTTGTTGTGCCCGCCAGTTGCGCGGAGAAACGCCCGTCCATTGTTTGAAATGACGGCTGAACACCGAGACGTCGGCGTAGCCCAGATTCAGCGCCAGGTCGGTGATGCTGGTCTTGTCGTGCAGCAGGTTCTGTTTGGCGATTTCCAGGCGCGTGTCCTGCAACAAACGACTGAAACTGCTGTTTTCTGCCTTCAGGCGTTTCTGCAATACCCGCGGCTGTAATCCCAACGAATTACTCACCGCGTCGATGTTGCATTCACCGGTATTGAGCAGGCTGCCGATCAGGTGACACACCTGCGCGCGGAGGTTGTCGGGGTATTGAGTCTTGAGCGACTGCATGCGGCTGATCCAGTGTTCACGCATCAAATTCTCATCGGCCAGCGGCGAGCGCTTGAGGTATTCGAAAGGAAAACTGACGCCGTCAAATGTGCTGTCGAAGCGGACTTTGCCGTAGACGTTGATGGACTGCCAACCGGGGCTTTTCAAGGTGCCTTGCTGCAGGTGCAGACGAATTTGCGGGCTGTCGGCGCCGCTGAGGATTTTCATTGCGTTGAACAATTGCGCGGCACTGAGCTGACTCAGTTGTTGCAAGCCCAACTCGTTGGTGAAATCGAACCGAAGCTTGACCTCGGCGCGCTCTCCCCGCCGACTCAGTTCAAGGTGCAAGCCGCTGGCATGCAGGTACAAATACTGCCGGGCGAAATTCAACGCTTCGCCGATGGTCGCCTGGCGACTGCCGGACAACGCCACGTCGCCGATGGCCAGCAGGTTTTGTCGCGATGCCAAGCGTAAACCGAACAACGGTTCATGGCATTGCCGAGCGGACGCGTCCAGCAAATCCGCAGTCTTTTCGTAAGACAGATAGCTGTTGGGTTCGCGCAATTGCGCGACTACCATGCCGCCATTACGCAGCAGAGTCATCGGGTTCTGCCCAAGCTCGGTCACAAGCGCGCTGTAGCCCTCGATGGCACCGCTGCGTAACAGAAACATTGCCTGCATCCTTAGTCGAAAAGTGGGTCATGAATCAGGTTTCAACCGCCCACTGTCAAGAGGAAGGCTCTTCAACTACTGGCATAACTGGCCCATCAGGATCGGCCGAGTGATACACCCAACCGATGAACAGCTCGTAACCAATCGCCAAAATGACCGGGCCGGTAAACAAACCGATGATGCCGCTGGTAATCATCCCACCGAGCGCACCGATCAACACCACCGGCATCGGCACGGCCACACCGCGCCCCAACAGCATCGGCTTGAGCACGTTGTCGGAGAGCCCGGCGATGATCATCCAGACCGCAAAAATAACCGTGCTCGCGCTGACGCCACCTTGGGCAAATGCATAGATCACCACCGGCAGCGTAATCAGCAACACTGGCAGTTGCATGATGCCCAGCAGCAGCACCATCAAGGCGAGTACGCCCGCCGCCGGAATGCCCATGATCACCAGCGCCACACCAATCAGCAGCATTTGAATGAACGCGATGCCGACCACACCCTGCGCCACCGCACGAATCGTCGCGGTACACAGTTCGGCAATCTGCGGCCCGCGTACCGGACCGGAAACCCGTGAAGTAATCGCTACCGCAGTGCGGTGGCCCGCCTCGCCGTGCTTCATGATCAGCCCGGCGAAGATTAGCGCGAGGATGAACACGACAATCCCTGTACCGACGCCGGCCACTTGATGCAACGCCACTTTGCTCCAGTCTTTGAGGTGTGGCGCCACCTGATGAAACGCCCAGCTCAGATCCTGCGAGGCGTGCAGCCAGACGCCATACAGCGGCGCGCCGATCAGCGGCCAGCTCTCGACATTGGCCGGTGGTGGCGGAATTTCGAACTGACCATTTTCCACCGCGTGGATGCCGGTCTGCACCGAGTCCGCCACCGAGGCACCCAGCAGACTCAGCGGCAGCATCAGGATCACCAGGCCCAGAATGACCAGAATCACCGATGCCCAGCCATAACGACCACCGAGCTTTGCGCCAAGCATCTGGTTGAGCGGATAGAGGGTGACTGCAAGGATCAGCGACCACAACATCACGTTGAGAAACGGATGGAAGATGTCGTAGCAGAACAGCACCAGCACTGTGATCAGTCCGGCGCGGATCAACACGTCGAGCAAAGCCCGAGGACTGTTGAACGCGATCAGCGGCTTTTCTTCCATTACTGCTCTCCTGAGAAGCACCCATCACTGGATGTCGGTTGGCTCAGACTAGAACACAACGACAGCTCCAGCGTTTTTTACGGGTGATTTATCATCCAGAGGGTTCTCCGGGCGCGGCAGAACCTAGGGCCCGGCCTTCGTTACGTCAATGCACTGTTCGTAATACATCAAGTGTTCTTCGCAATTTATCAAGCTGTTCATCGGCTCGCTGCGTAACATTTTACGCTCGGCTGAATCGCTTCATTTCGAGGTTTACCGGGCGGCGTAACCCCGGCCCGACCTCTCTGATCTGCCTTGTGCAGAACCTCTCGAATTGGCACTTGCACGGCGTGAACCGCAACGCCGTGCAGTTGCTTGCACCACATTGGTAAAAGGATCCATCGCATGAACAAGCTCTACCGCGTGATCTGGAATCGCGCAGTCGGCCGCTTCGTCGTCGCCCCGGAAAACGCCACTCCTCGCGCAGGCATGGGCGCTGCGCGTATCGCCACACCCTTGTTGATCGCGTTATGCGCACCAGCCACGGCCATGGCGCAATCGCAGATTGCCGATGGCACTCAATTGACCGTGGCACCTGGCAGTTACGGGACAACGGCAGATGGCGAAAGCGGCCTGGTGGCGCGCAATGGCGGTAATCTTCAAGCCGATGGCGTCTCCGTGAGCACCAGCGGCAATGGCGCCACCGGTGTGCTCGCCAATGGACTCAATGCAACTCACAGCGAAGTCACCATCAGCAACAGCCAAGTGACGACGCACGGGGATAACTCAGCGGGCATGGCGGCCATCGACAAGGACAGCAGCATTACCGCCACGAATGTCAACATCATCACCGAAGGCATCAACTCTGTCGGCGTGGTCTCCGGTGGCGCAGTCGGCGATGGCAGTTCGCAACCAGTTGTTGTGATGTCCGGCAGCACCATTACAACCTCGGGTGATCGCGGGCTGGGCGTGGTTGCTCAGGGCGATGGCCGGGTTTACATGAGTGATTCCAGCGTCACCACCAGCGGTGACGAGGCGATGGGCGTTATCGTGCGTGCCGGCAGTGCCGCAACGCTGCAGGACACCGACATCAGCACCAGTGGTGCTGGGGCGAACGGTGTCAGTGTGGTCAAAGACCCCGGCGAACTTGATCACACCACGTTTGACATGACGGGCGGCAGCATCACCACCAGCGGTGATTCAAGCAAAGGTGTGGTCGTCAATAACGGCAGCTTTGCCGATCTGGACGGTGTCAGTATCGACACCAGCGGTCTTGATTCAGTGGGTCTGGTTTCAACCGGCACCGGTGCCAATGGCGTTCGCAGTTCGCTTTACCTCACCGATGGCAGTGTCAAAACCAGCGGCGACGGTGCCACCGGTGTGCTGGCTGAAAACGGCGGCATTGTTTCGATCAGCGGCAGCAGCATTATCACCAGCGGCGACAACGCGGCGGCAGTCAGCGTCGCGGGTGAAGGTTCTAAAGTAGAGTTGACCAACAGCAACGTCAGCGCTCAAGGGGCAGGCTCTGCAGCCGCTCAGGTCAACGGCGGAACCTTGAATGTCAGCGGCGGCTCGTTGACCAGCAGCCTGGGCAACACAATCGACGTCGGTGGCGCAACGCCGAGCACAATCAACCTGAGCAACAGCACCCAGATCAGCAACGGCACCGGTGTTTTTGTCCAGGTGAACGACGAAAACGCGGCACTGAGCCTGAACCTCGATCAACGCGTGCGGGCACAGGGCGATATCAACGGCGTCGACAGCAATGGCGACGGACAGATCAGCGCCACCACCGACATGACGCTGAGCAACCTGTCGAGCTGGCAGGGTTCGACAAATGGCGCGGTCGATCAACTATCCCTCAGCGGCGGCAGTGAATGGACGATGACTGGCGACTCAACCGTCGGCCAGGTCGATCTGAACAACAGCACCATCGCCTTCGCCCAGCCTACCAATGGCGACTTCAAAACCCTCACCGTCACGGGTGACTTCAACAGCAACGGCGGCGTGCTGTTGATGAACAGCGAACTGAATGGCGACGACTCTCCCTCCGACATGCTGCACGTCGAGGGCAGCACCTCCGGCCAGGCGTACGTGCACGTTAATAATGTCGGCGGCGTCGGCGATACCACCACCGATGGCATCGAATTGATTCAGGTCGATGGGCAGTCCGACGCGCAGTTCGACCTCGCCGGTCGCGCAGTGGGTGGCAGCGAAGAGTATTTCCTCTATCAGGGCAGCTACACCGATCCCAATGATGGTGACTGGTACCTGCGTTCGGAATTGCCGACTGATCCGACCGATCCGATCGTGCCGCCTCCAGTCGATCCCGGAGAGCCGGGAGATCCGACCGATCCAATCGTGCCTCCACCCGTCGATCCCGGAGATCCGACTGACCCGATCGTGCCGCCACCTCCAACCGCCCCGGCCGTGCCGGTATACCGCCCGGAAGTCGGCAGCTACCTGAGTAACCAGGCCGCAGCAGTGAACATGTTCCAGTTGTCGATGCACGACCGTCTGGGCACGCCGGAACTGGATCCACAAAAACTCAGCGATGATCGCCTCGGCAGCCTCTGGGTCCGGGTCAATCGCACCGACACCGATTACACCGGTGGCAAAGGCCAACTGGACGTCGACAGCGATACCTCGGTGCTGCAGATCGGTGCCGATCTGGCGCATTGGGGCGAGTACGGCCGGGGCATTTTCGGCGTCATGGCCGGTACTGGCAGTAATCAAAACACCACCCGCTCCGGCCTGACCGGCTACAGCTCCAAAGGTGAAGTCGACGGTACCGCCGTGGGTGTCTACGGAACCTGGTTCGCCAATCCGACCGGCGAAACCGGCTTGTACGTCGATAGCTGGCTGCAATACGGCCGCTACGACAACAGTGTGCAAGGCGAAGGTCTGGACGAAGAAAACTATGACTCGCGCACGCTGGCCGGCTCCATCGAAGCCGGGTACTCGTGGAATGTGTTCAGCAATGAAACCTCGCGGGTCTACGTGCAGCCACAACTGCAGATCACCGCGACGCATTACGACAGCGATGACCATCAGGAAACCAACGGCACCGAGATCAAATCCGACGAGGCCGGCGGTGTGACTACCCGCACAGGCATGCGGGTGTACAGCCAGATCAACCTCGACAGCGGCATGAAGGTTCAGCCCTATGCCGACGTCAACTGGTACCACAACAGCCGCGACAACGCCGTCGCCTTTAACGACAGCGTCATGCAGGGCGGCGATCCGAAAGACCGCTACGAATTCAAGACCGGTGCGCAACTGGTGTTGGGCAAGCACTGGAGCACCTGGGGTCAGGTCGGTGTGCAAAGCGGTGAAGACGACTACGGCAACGTCAGTGGCCAGGTCGGTTTGAAATACAACTTCTAATCGCGGCCTGGCAACCGCGTCCCTCACCCGGCCCTCTCTCCCGTAAAGGAAGAGGGGCCACGCTGTACAGGAACCATTAAAACCGATGAACTTTTCAGAGATTTGGCTCAACGTTCAGCAGTTCTGGAGCTCGCTGGACAACCATCCCTACGTCAACGCTAGCCTGACGCTGTTGGCGCTGTTATTTGTCGCCCTGTTGCTCGGCCGTATCGGCCGCTTTGTGATCGCGCAAGGAGTCGGACTGCTGCGCCGTCAGGCGTCTATGCGCTGGATCGGCGATCTGAGTGACAACAAGGTTTTTCATCGTCTGGCGCAGATCATTCCGTCGCTGGTGGTGCAATTCGGCCTGGCGATCATTCCGGGCCTGAGTGACAGATTGCAAACCATTCTCGGCAACCTCGCGCTGTCCTTCACCCTGTTGTCGCTGGTGATGGCGATCAGCGCATCGCTCGATACCATGCTGGTGATCTACGCGCGCACCGAGCATGCTCGTACTCGTTCGATCAAAGGCTACGTGCAACTGGCGAAGATGCTCTTGTATGTGCTCGGCGCCATCATCATTGTCGCCACGCTGATCAATCGCTCACCGCTGTTACTGCTGTCCGGGCTGGGTGCGATGTCGGCAGTGATTCTGTTGGTTTACAAGGACACGCTACTGTCGTTTGTTGCCAGTGTGCAGCTGACCAGCAATGACATGCTGCGGGTTGGCGACTGGATCGAAATGCCGCAATTGGGCGCGGATGGCGATGTGGTGGATATCACGCTGCACACGGTCAAGGTGCAGAATTTTGATAAAACCATCGTGTCGATCCCGACCTGGCGCCTGATGTCCGACTCGTTCAAGAACTGGCGCGGCATGCAGCAGGCGGGCGGTCGCCGGATCATGCGCGACGTGCACATCGATGCCGGCGGCGTACGCTTTTTGAGTGACGAGGAAGAGCGTCATCTGGGTCAGGTGCGCTTGCTCAATGAGTACCTGGCGCGCAAACAACCCGAGCTGCAACGCTGGAACGAAGCCCAAGGCAATGTCGCTGCGCTGTCGGCCAATCGCCGCCGCATGACCAACCTCGGCACCTTCCGCGCGTATGCCCAGGCCTACCTCGACAGCCACCCTTCGATTGCTCCGCACATGACCTGCATGGTGCGCCAGATGCAATCCACCGCTCAGGGCGTGCCGCTGCAAATCTACTGCTTCACGAAAACCACCGAATGGGGCGAATACGAACGCATTCAGGCGGACATCTTCGACTACCTGCTGGCCGTCCTCCCCGAATTCGGCCTCAGCCTCTACCAGCAACCGAGCGGCAACGACTGGCGCGGCGCATTACCCAACACCGCCATGCAACTGGCCGCCACCCGCCATCACGCCTGACAAAAACTGAAGGAGTGAGCCTACTCGCGATGGCGGTCAATCTGCCAATTCCCCATCGCATGTCCCACCGCTTTCGCGGGCAAGCCCGGCTCCCACAGGGTTCTTCAGTGTCCACAAAAGCTGCGATCAAACGCCGATAAATGTAGGAGTGAGCCTGCTCGCGAAAGCGGTGGGTCAGACACCCTACTCGACTGACCGACCGCTTTCGCGAGCAAGCCCGGCTCCCACAGGGTTCTTCAGTACCCACAAAAGCTGTGGCCAACCACCGCTAAATGTGGGAGCGAGCCTGCTCGCGAAGGCGTCAGGCCTGCGCCCGTCATATTCGCAATCGATCAAATTACGTTCGTCAAACGCCAAGTGGCCCAAGGCGCGAAAAGATAACTTTATGACAAACAGGAACCCGCCCGTACCGATGTCTTTTTGCGGGCCAATAACACCCTCATCCAGCAGGTCATTTCATGTCGAAGTGGAAGCATCGTACCCCTCGCGCCGTTTACCTTTCCGGAGGCGGCAGCGGTATCGGTCTGGGCTTTGCCCATGCATTGATTGCAGAAGGTTGCAGCGTGGCCGTGTTCGATTTGCAAATGCCTGGCGACACCCTCGCGCGCTTGCAGCAGGCCTGCAAAGTCAAAGGCCAGTCAGTACGTTTCTATCCGGCTGACGTCACCGATCCGCAGGCGATGGATCTGGCCATGGCCAATGCCCACGCGCAGCAAGGTGCGGCCGATCTGGCATTCAACTGCGCCGGGATGATGCGTAATGCAGTGTTCACCGACCTGCCCTACGAGACCTTTGAGCGAGTCATTCGGGTCAACCTGCTCGGCAGCCGCAACTTCGCCGCCAGCGCTCTGAAGCATTTGGCCACGCAAGGGCATCTGGTGTTCATGGCGTCGCTGGCCGGCATCGTCGGCAGTTACACCCAATCGGCCTACGCCGCGTCCAAATTCGGCGTAGTCGGTCTGGCAGAAGTGTTGCGCGCCGAACAGAGACTCAGCGGCATTGATGTCTCGGTGGTCTGCCCCGGTGAGATCCAGACGCCGCTGCTCGACTACGAACGCCAGCACGGCAGTGACGTCACCCGCGAGCTCAATTCGGTGGCCGGTGTACTCACCGTCGATCAAGCGGTGGCCGGCATCCTGCGCGGCATCCAGCGTCGGCAGTTCATGATCACGCCAGGGTTCAAGGCCAAAGTCATCCGTGCCGTTGCGCGCAAATGCAGCTCGCTGCAGCGCTGGATCGTCGACCGCAACCTGGCCAAAAGCTTTCGCAGCAAACCCGCGCGAGCGTCGTTGCGCTGAACGATTGATCTCGCCACTTCTACCTAAAGGATGCTCTGCCATGCGTGCATTTGAACAAATTCATCACTTCCAGGACTCCCGCGCCGCTGCCGGTCAACAGGCGCGCGTAGAAGATACGCGGATCGCCGCACGACAGTTTCGTGAAGACATGCTTAACGGCCCCAAGGTTCGCTACTTCGAATCGTTCGACCTGATTACCGTGCCCTACCCCGTGCGTTACGGCTTGCGCAATGCGTTCTCGCGCGAGCGCTTTGTCGAATACATGCACATCCAGAACCGTCTGTTCGTTGTGCAGTTCGACACCGCCGAAGGCCTCAAGACCCTGCTGGTCTCGCCATCGGATCACGAACGCAACATCGAAACGCCGTTCTTCCGCCGCTTGCAGGATCGCACCGCCGCGTGGCTGACCAAATTGATCATCAAACGTCAGAACAGCGTGCCCGAGATTCTCACGCGCATCGGCCTGCGTCCTGAAGACATCGACTACATCACTTACGACCACCTGCACACGCAAGACGTTCGGCGCTGGCTCGGCACCGACAAGGCTCCCGGCCTGTTCCCCAATGCGCAATTACTGGTGCACTGGCGCGAGTGGGAATCGGCTAAAGACCTCAACCCCTATCAGGCCGACTGGTACTGCCCGAGCGGTATCGCCGGGATACCCGACAGCAAGGTCGTCTGCTTCGACGGCTCGATCATGCTCGGCGAAGGTGTTGCGCTGATGCACACCCCGGGTCATACCGAAGGCAACCATTCGATTGTCGTTCACACCGATGAAGGCTTGTGGGTCACCAGCGAGAACGGTGTCAGCGTCGATGCCTACGCGCCGCTGCTGTCCACAGCCAGCGGTGTCGCCGAATACGCACAGATGATCGGCACCGAAGTAATCATCAATGGCAACACGCTGGAAAACGCTGTTGATCAATACATCTCCATGGTTCAGGAAGCCACCGTCGCCGGCCCCTCGACGCGCGACCCTCGCTTCCCGAACGTTTTCCCGTCCTCGGAAATGACGCCGTTCTGGATGTTCCCGGGGACGCGTCCGGCGTTCTATGTCGGGCATGCCAGACACGGCAATCTGAAACGGCCTTAACCCGCCACCCATTCTTTGCGCAACGGTAAAACCTGAACCAGACTGGCTCAAGTTTTCCGATCACGCATGAACAGGAATCCACGATGCACATACTAAGAACTGCCCTCTTGGGATTTGGCCTGAGCCTTGCGGCCATGGGCGTCACCCAGGCTGCCGAGAAGCCGAACATTGTCGTGATCATGATCGACGACATGGCCCCCATGGACGTTTCGGCCTACAACCGCGGCCTCGGCGCCGTGACCACGCCAAACATCGACCGCATTGCCCAGGAGGGCATGATGGTCTCTGATTACTACGCGCAACCAAGTTGTACCGCGGGCCGCGCGGCGTTCATCACCGGCCAGTATCCGATCCGCACGGGCCTGACCGCTGTTGGCCAGCCCGGTGCGAAAGTCGGCATTCAGGACAGCGACGTCACCCTCGCCCAGTTGCTCAAGGCTCAGGGCTACGCCACCGGCATGTTCGGCAAGTCGCACATCGGCGACCGGAATGAATACCTGCCGACTGCCCACGGTTTTGATGAATTCTTCGGTTTTCTCTATCACCTGAACGTGATGGAGATCGCAGAAATGACCAATTTCCCCAAAGACCCGAATTTCCCCGGCATCCCGCGCAACATGATCCACTCAGTGGCGACCACCACCGACGATGCAACAGTTGATCCACGCTGGGGCCGTGTCGGTAAACAGAAGATCACCGACGAAGGTTCGCTGACCATCGAACGCATGAAGAGCGTCGATGACCAGATCACTGACTTGTCGATCGACTGGGTGAAAAAACAGAAAGCCGCCGACAAGCCATTCTTCCTTTGGTACAACCCGTCGCGCATGCACCAGAAGATCCACGTCAGTGATGAGTGGCTGGGCAAAAGCGGTCACACCGAGTACACCGACGCCATCCTGCAGCTCGATTCGCTGGTCGGCAAACTGCTCAAAACCCTCGATGACCAAGGCCTGGCGAAGAACACTATTGTGCTGTTCACCTCCGATAACGGCGTGAACCTGTCGCACTGGCCGGACTCGGGCGCGGCGTCTTTCCGTGGTGAAAAAGGCCTGACTTGGGACGGCGGGTTCCGGGTGCCGATGCTGGTGCGCTGGCCGGGCAACATCAAGCCCAACACCTGGACCGGCGAGTTCATGACCTCTGAAGACTGGGTACCGACGCTGATGGCTGCGGTAGGCCAGACCGACGTCAAAGAGAAACTGCTGACCGGTCTGGATGTCGACGGCAAAACCTTCAAGAACCATCTGGACGGCTACAACCAGATCGACATGCTGACCAAACCGGGCGGCAAATCCAATCGCCATGAGTTCTTCTTCTTTGGCGAAACCCACTTGAACGCCGTGCGCGTCGATCAGTGGAAAGTCCACACCGCGATCAAAGACAAGTGGATGGAGGCGGCCAAGGAAATTCCGGGCGGTCTGGTCATCGACATCAAAGTCGATCCGTACGAGCGCTCGCCTGAAGCCGGCGATCACTTCCGCTGGCAGCAACAGCGCAGCTGGATCATCCCTATCATCGCGCCGTACATGCAAGCGTTCGCCAAGAGCATGAAGGACTACCCGCCTTCGCAGAAAGGTGCCGGCGGTATCGGCATGGCCTCAATGGCCAACTGAGCCCAACCCCCTTCCTCAATTGAATGACCACATTCGACGACATGCGCCCCTGAACGGGTGTATGTCGAGCGAATGGGAGAAAACTTATGTCGAAAAAAACACCTTGGCTGCGCTGTGCCCTCGCTACAGCAGTCTTGAGCAGTGGTTTTGTCGCAATGCCAACGTTCGCTCAGACGCAGCCCGATGCACTGCTGAGCATGCCCACCAGCCAGGAAAACATCGCCGCCGGTCTTGAGGCCGACGCTTACGCCAACGGCATCAACGCGTTCACCTGGGGTTATCCGCTGGTACGCATGGAACGGGTGATTCGCGATTACACCGACGTGCCCAACCCCCGTCCCGACACCAGCTATCGCGCACCGCTGAATCAACTCGGCTGGGCCAAGACACTGGCCACCCCGGCAGCGAAAGACATGCCGACCGCCAACAACGACACGCTGTACCTCAGCTCCGTTGTGCAACTGACTGAACCTTACGTGCTGCACGTTCCGGACACCGCCGATCGCTACTACGTGGTCGATGTGTTCAACATGTGGCAGGAGTTGCAGCACTACATCGGCCGTCGTACCACCGGCACCGCTGCCGGTGACTACGTGCTGGTGCCGCCGGGATGGAAAGGTACGCTGCCCAAGGATTTGAAACGTCTGGATGTCAGCACCAAAACCGTCTGGCTGTGGGGTCGTTTACGCGTCAATGACGGCGAAGACCTGAAGCCGCTGCACGCCTTGCAAGCGCAATTCACCTTGCGTCCGTTGTCGCAACGCAACAACCGCGATTACAAGCCTAAAGAGCAGACGTTGGCCGCACTGCCGACAGGCAATGACGATGGTTTGGACTTCTTCCGCGAACTCGCTGCTGGACTCAAGGACAACCCGGTGCCAGCGCGTGACGAGGCGCTGTTTGCACAGTTCGGCCGATTCGGCCTGACGGAAAAAGGTTTCGATCCTTCGCGCCTGTCCCCGCCACAAAAGGCCGGTTTGCTGAAAGCACTGGCCGACGGGCCGAAAGTCGCCGTCTCGGCACTGGCCTCGGCCGCGACACAGCGCAATGGTTGGGCCTGGGCAACCGGTCTTGATCAATTCGGCGCCAACTATCCGTTGCGCGCACTGGTCAGCGGCCCATATCTGGGTGGTCAGGGCGAGAAAGAAGCGATGTACCCACTTCGCTCGACCGACGCCAAAGGTCAACAACTCAGCGGTGACAAGCACTATGTATTGCGCTTCAAAAGCGCCCCGCCGGTCGATGGGTTCTGGTCGCTGACGGTCTACAACGCCGTCGACAAAATGCTCGTCGACAACCCGATTGCCCGCTACAAACTCGGCTCCGACACACAGGGTCTGAAAGTACTCGCCGATGGCTCTTTCGAAGTACCGCTACAAGCGGAGAAACCTGATGGCGAGTTCGCGGCCAACTGGTTGCCGGCGCCTAAAGGCCCGTTCTACATGATCCTGCGTCTGTACCAGCCTAAAAGCGAAGTACTGGCCGGCAAGTACGAACTGCCACAGGTGGAAGCCGTTGAATAAGTTCAGCCTGCCAAAACGCCTTTCGCTCAGTGCTCTGGCGATCAGCAGTTTGCTGATCGCCCTGCCCAGCGCCGCGAACGCCGATCAAACCGTCCTGCCCCAAGGCCCGGTCGCCAACACCGTGATGACACCCGGCTACGCCCGCGCCGTTGCGCAAATGGCGTATGTCTGGGGCTGGCCGCTGGTGAATTTGCAGACCCGACGCATGATGTACGAGCAGGTGCCAACTATCGGCCTGCTCGGCCCAACGCCAGTGGCCCCGGTCAATCAGTTGGCCATGCTGTCGGATTACATCGACCCGGGCATTCGCATCGTTGCGCACCCGAATCAGGACGTGGTTTACGGTTTCGGCGCACTGGCGCTGGACAAAGGCCCGGTGATCCTGCAAGTGCCAGACTTCGGCGACCGCTTCTGGATGTATGAACTGGCCGATCAGCGCACCGACAGTTTCGCGCAAGTGGCGAAAATCTACGCGACCAAACCGGGCTTCTACCTGATTGTCGGCCCGGACTGGAAAGGCGAAAAACCTGAAGGTGTCGAAGCGGTGCTGCGTTCGCCAACCAACACCGGCGTGGTCATCCCGCGCGTGTTCATGGCCGACACCGCAGAGGATCGCGCGGCGATTCAACCGGTGCTCAATCAAATCGCCATGTACCCGTTGTCAGCGTTCGACGGCAAGGTCAAAACCATCGACTGGAAGAACCTGCCGAAACTGCCGCTGCCCAAAGCCATGGCGGATCAACCACCCGGCGAGACCAAATGGGTCACACCGCAGCGCTTCTTCGCTCAGCTTAAAGGCGTATTGGCGCAGGTGCCGCCGTTGCCGGGTGAAGAGTCGCTCTATGCACAGTTTCGCGCACTCATAGCGGCGGGCGAGCATGATCCGGCGATCGCACGTGTGTTACAGGAAACTGCACAGCAAAGCGAAAAGGACGTGGTTGATCCGCTGTTCTATCTGAGCAGTAATGGCGTGCGCATCGCCAATGGCTGGAACCGGCCATTCAACAACGCGGCATTCGGCACCGATTACCTGACACGTCTGGCGATCGCCAAATCGAACATCTTCGAGAACAACGTCAAGGAAACCGCGTACATCTTCCGCGAAGAGGATGGCGACGGGCAGCGCCTCAGTGGCCAGCGCAGCTACACCCTGACCTTCCCTGCCGGGCAGACACCGCCGGTGTCGGGTTTCTGGTCACTGACCCTGTACGACAAGCTGCATTTTTTTGCCGACAATCCGATCAAGCGTTACTCCACGGGGACCAAAAACAAAGACCTGAAGTACAACGCCGACGGCTCGCTGACGATCTACATCCAGCATCAGCGCCCGACTGAAGACAAAGTCGGCAACTGGCTGCCGGCACCCGAGCAGGAGTTCGCCCTGACGATTCGCGCCTACGGTCCTTCCGAAGCGTTGATTAAAGGCGATTGGACACCTCCGCCGCTGGTGCCGGGGCCGATTCACGACTAAAACTGATGCACGTCCCAATCAATAAGGAAGTACCGGATGAGATCCACTCACTCACTGATGATTCTGGCGTTGGCCGGCACTGCCGGGCAGGCGATGGCAGGTGGTATTCAGTTGTATGAAGCGGGTCAGGAAGGCGCGGGGCTGGCCAATGCCGGCTCGGCGGCGCTGGCCACCGACCCGAGTGTATTGATGAGCAACCCGGCGGGGATTGCGGCGCTTAAAGGGACGCAAGTCACCATGACCGGTCAGGCGCTGTTCGGCGGTATCAAGTTTGATCGCGATGGCAACAATGACATCTCCGGCAACGAGGGCGGCAACCCGCTGCCGGTGCTGCCCGGGGCCAGTTTCTTCATCAGCCATGAAGTCAATGAACGTGCCAGTGTCGGTTTCGGCATGTACGGCAACTTCGGCCTCAGCGTGAAGTACGACGATGATTGGGCCGGCCGTTATCAAACGCAGGAGTCGACACTGATCGGTATCTCGTTCCAGCCAACGTTCGCCTACAAAATCACTGACGACCTGTCGATGGGCATCGGCCCGCGCCTGGTCTACGGCTACTACTACACAAAAATGGCCATCGACAATAACGCCTTCCTGCCGGGTGATCCGTTTCAGCAGGATGGCAAGTTGCAGTACAAGGACACCGACACCGGCACCGGGATCAATCTGGGTTTGCGTTATCAACTCGACCCGCGCACCACGATCGGTCTGGCGTACACCAGCAAGGTCAAACTGGAGTTCAAGGATTCGCCATCGGTGCATGGCGTACGCAACCCGCTGCTCAACCTGGCGTTGTCGAGGGCCGATGTCGATGACTTGGGCATTGACATGAACATCCCGCAGACCGTGACCCTGAGCGTCGCTCATCAGTTGAACGATCAATGGACATTGCTCGGTTCGGCCAACTGGCAGGACTGGAGCGATTTTGCCGATATCGGCGTGGAAGTGGATACCGGTGGCAACAACGTTTCGCGTTCCGTCGACCGCAAATATCAGGACACCTGGCACCTGTCGTTCGGTGCGCAAAATCAACTCAGCCCGAAACTGCGCTGGAACATGGGTGTGGCGTATGACAGTTCGGCGGTAAAGGATAAGGATCGCACCGTCGACAACCCGATGAACGAAACCTGGCGGCTGGCCACGGGCGTCAGCTACAAGCTGACCGACGACATGGACGTCAACCTCAATTACACCCTGGTGTGGCTGGGCGACATGGACGTGCAGCAGAGCAAGCGCGACGGTCAGACGCTGTCGGGCAGTTATCCCAACAGCGCCCTTCATATCATTGGCGGCGGTGCGACCTGGCGTTTCTGATTCACATGTACCCGGGCCGTGCGTGCACGGCCCCTATCAAGGCAGCACAGTTCATATGGCTTACCTTACCCGTGCGTCGTCCCTCCATGGATTCTACGACTTCGCCCTCAGCCAGAAACTCAACCCGACCGATATTCTGCGCAAGGCCGGGCTACCCGGCGATGTACTGGAGAACCCGGACGCGCTGATCTCCTTGCAACGTTTTGCCATGGTGCTGGAACTGGGCAGCGAAACCAGCGGCAATCCCCTCTTCGGTCTGGAGTTCGGTCTGCATCAAGGCGTTGGCATTTTTGGCTCCTTGCTCTACTTGATGCGCAATTCCAATACTGTCGGCGACGCGCTACGCGATTTTGGACATTACTTTCACGTCCACGACAACTATGGGGCGGTTGTGGTGCAACAGCTTGACGGGCACGCGCAGCTTTATTTCGCCACAGAACCGGACAATCTGCCGGGCCGACGCCACATCAGTGAATTGGTAGTCGGCGTTGGCTACCAATTAATGCGCACGTTGCTTGGCGGCCGCTGGCAACCTATGGCCGCACTGCTGCAAAACGCACCGGCAACCAGCGCTGCACGCTATCGCCGCCTGCTTGGCGTGACGCCTCGCTTCAACAGCTCCTTCGACGCCTGGCTGTTCGACGCCAGCCTGCTGCAAGTGACGCTCAGTGACGCCGATCCGAAACTACACCGTTTGATGTTGCAGCAACTGGACACCATCGACCGCATCGACAGCGACGAACTGCCGGCCCAGATCCAGCGTTTGCTGCGCAGTTTTCTGCCCGGCGGACGGGTGACCATCGACTACATCGCCGACTTCATGCGCGTCAGTCCGCGCTCCCTGCAGCGCCACCTCGCCGGACACGGCACCTCGTTTCAGGCGTTGCTGGACGAAACACGGCAAGCCATGGCCGTGCGCTACCTAGAAGAATCGGACATGAGCCTGATGCAATTGACTGAAGTGCTTGGGTACGCCAATCAGAGTGCATTCAGCCGGGCGTTCCAACGCTGGTTTGGCGCCAGCCCACGGCAATGGCTCAAGCAGCAGAAGGCTTGAGTTGATTGGCGTCTGGTCAGACGCCTTCGCGAGCAAGCTTTGCTCCTGTGGATCGCATTTCATTCTGCAGGAGCAAAGCTTGCTCGCGATGTTTCTAGCGTTTGTTCATCCATGAACTAGCCTTGAGCATGGCACGTCCCGCGAGACTGCCCCCCCACGAAAAACCTTGATTCCAGTAAGGAAAATCCTGCATGAAACCATTTTCGAGCACGTTGACGCTCGCCGCCGTCCTCATCGCCCTCGCCGGCTGCTCCTCGACCTCGCAACCGGGCAGAAATACGACGCTCGGCGAGGACAACCTCAATGGATCGGGGTTTCTATCGGACGTTTACCCGCTGATGAAAGAAGGCAAGGACGGTGAAGCACTGCGGCTTTACCGCAACCCGAAATACGCCTCCACCGCGAGCTTCACCCGCTACAAGAAAGTACTGCTGGATCCGGTCAAGTTGTACGCCGGCCCGAAATCCAAACTGCACGAAGCACCGCAGGCCGACAGCAACGCGATTGCTCAAGGTCTCTACAATCAGCTGCATGAGCAACTGGGCAAAGACTATCAAATGGTCAACGCCCCAGGCCCCGACACTCTGCACATCGCTGTCGCCATCGTCGATGCAGAAGCCGCCGATACTTCGCTGAAGGCAGCTTCCTACATTCCGATTCCGCTTGGCGTGCCCGGTGCCAAAGCCGCCGCCATGCAAGCCGTTTCGCACACCACAGGGCAACCGCCGTTTACCGGCCAAGTCACTGTTGAAGGAAAAATGGCTGACTCGCAGACGGGTGAAGTCATCGTCGCAGAGATCGATCGCCGCACGGGCTCGCGCCGTCCGATCATCGGTTTGTTCGAAAGCAGCACGTATGACTCCTGGAGCGACGTGACTGCGGCTGAAAAATACTGGGCAGAAAAAGTACGTTATCGCCTGTGCATGCGCCGAGAAGCGCCGAACTGCGTGGAAGCAGTCGAATAACGTTGCGGGGCTCTTGAGGCCAGAGACGAAATAATTCAGTGAACGCTGAATTATTTCGTATCGCCATGTATCTGAACCCAAAGCGCAATGCCATCAAACAGATAGCACCGATTCAGATCAGGTACAGGGAAACCGCCCATGAAATCCAATGAACAAAGCGTCAGTCCAATCAGACTGAAAGACATCACCATTGTCGACGACGCAAAAATGCGCAAAGCGATTACCGCGGCTGCGCTTGGCAACGCCATGGAATGGTTCGACTTTGGCGTGTACGGCTTCGTCGCCTACGTCCTCGGCAAAGTGTTCTTCCCCGGCGCCGACCCCGGCACACAGATGATCGCCGCGTTGGCGACGTTCTCCGTGCCCTTCCTCATCCGTCCGCTGGGCGGCCTGTTTTTCGGCAGGCTGGGCGATAAGTACGGGCGACAGAAAGTCCTCGCCGCGACCATCGTGATCATGTCGCTGAGCACCTTCGCCATCGGCTTGATTCCCTCTTATGCGTCGATCGGCATTTGGGCGCCGATCCTGCTGTTACTGGCGAAAATGGCCCAAGGCTTCTCGGTCGGCGGTGAATACACCGGCGCCTCGATCTTCGTCGCCGAGTACGCGCCGGATCGCAAACGCGGCTTCCTCGGCAGTTGGCTGGACTTTGGCTCCATCGCCGGTTTTGTCCTCGGCGCCGGCGTCGTGGTGTTGATTTCCTCAACGCTGGGCGAAGAGCAATTCGAGTCGTGGGGCTGGCGCCTGCCGTTCTTCCTCGCCCTGCCCCTGGGCATGATCGGCCTCTACCTGCGCCACGCACTGGAAGAAACACCGGCATTCCAGCAACACGTCGAAAAACTCGAACAAGGCGACCGCGAAGGCCTCGCCGATGGCCCGAAAGTCTCGTTCAAGGAAGTCGCCACCAAATACTGGCGCAGCCTGATGACCTGCGTCGGCGTGGTGGTGGTGACCAACGTCACCTACTACATGCTGCTGACGTACATGCCGAGCTACCTGTCGCACAACCTGCACTACAGCGAAAACCGTGGCGTGCTGATCATCATCGCGATCATGGTCGGCATGCTGTTTGTGCAACCGGCGATTGGTTTTATCAGCGACAAGATTGGCCGCAAACCCTTCATCGTCGTCGGCAGTATCGGCCTGTTCATTCTGGCGATTCCGGCGTTCATGCTGATCAACAGCGGCAAGATCGGCCTGATCTTCTCCGGCCTGCTGATGCTCGCGGTGCTGCTCAACTTCTTCATCGGCGTCATGGCCTCGACCCTGCCGGCGATGTTCCCCACGCACATTCGCTATAGCGCTTTGGCCGCTGCTTTCAACATCTCCGTGCTGATCGCCGGTTTGACCCCGACCATCGTCGCCTGGCTGGTCGAAAGCACCAACGACTTGTACATGCCGGCTTACTACCTGATGGTCATCGCCGTGGTCGGCCTGTTCACCGGCGTCACCATGAAAGAAACCGCCAACCAACCGCTACGCGGCGCGGCCCCGGCGGCTTCGGATCTGGCGGAGGCGAAGGAGTTGTTGAAAGAGCATCACGACAACATTGAGCAGAAGATCGAAGACATCGATGCCGAGATTGCTGAGCTGGAGGCGAAGCGCAAGAACCTGGTGCAGCAGCATCCGCGGATTAATGAGTGAGGTTTGTTTCTGGGGGGTGGGGGCATATCCGTTGCTGCGGTGATGGCTGCTGGCGGTTTCGCTCTTACAGCGAGTCACCTTTTCCAGACGCCGAAAAGGTAACCGAAAAGGCTTGGCCCCGGCGTACGGCACTTCGCTGAGGCTCAGTGTTCCCTCGCTACGGTGTCCATCCGGGGACATCGCCTACGGTTTGCTTCGCTGCACCTCCTCTCGATGTGTGCGGCTACGCCGCACGGCGCTATGCGCCTGATCCCCGGATGGACACCTACGCTCGGCCTGCCGAAGGGGCTTTAGATCAAAAGCCAGATCAAGATCAAAGGCCCCTCACCCTAGCCCTCTCCCGGAGGGAGAGGGGACTGATTGCGTGGAATGGAAGAAATGCGCCGACGTGAAAGACCGAGCCGAACCCAAATTTTAAAAAGCCCACCAATCGGCTCCCTCTCCCTCGGGAGAGGGCTGGGGTGAGGGGCGAAAACACCACAAAAACCAAAGCCAATCACGCCCCGCCCTTCACCACTCAATAGGCCGAGTGTCAGCTCGCCTGCTCTTGATCTTGACTCACCGGCCCGTCGGCAGGCTGAGTGTAGGGATTGATCCGGGGGTGGGAGCGCAGCGACCGTTTGGCGCAGCCAAACACAGCGAGAGGAGGTGCAGCGAAGCAAACCGTAGGCGCTGCCCCCCGGATAAATCCCGGAGCGAAGGAACCCGAGCCACAGCGAGGGCCGAACGTCAGGGCAAAGCCTTTTCGGTTACCTTTTCGGCGTTTGGAAAAGGTGACTCGCCGTAAGGGCGAAACCGCCAGCAGCCACCCCCGCAGCAACGGATATACACCCAAAACCCAAAACCCCAATCACCCAACCAACATCCCATGACACATCAACCCCAACACACTCCGCATATGCCGTGAATGCGCCTCCCGATCCGGCGTCACCTCAGTCGCCAACCGAATAAACGCCACATTCGCATACTGATTAAACACCGTCGCCGCCACATCAATATCAACCGAGTCGCGAATCCTGCCAACCCCCTGAAAATGCACGAGCAGCGCCTTGGTCTCCTCAATCACCGCCGCATTCCAAGGATCAAGCGCCCGAGCCAATTCCCCGGTAAACAAAAACGGCGCCAACTCCCGCCACAGTGAAGCCGGCATAGCCTCCAACTGGTAATGCGTCATCAACCCCTCAAACGCACACAACGCCTCCAGCGGATCACTGTCGTCATCAAGACGAGCCCGCGAATCACGCATCGCCTTCTCATCCGGCTGCTTCAGCAACGCCAACAAAATCTCCTGCTTGCCGCCAAAGTAATTCACCACCGTCGGCGCCGACACCCCGGCCTGCGCCGCGATCTGATCCAGCGTCGTCGCCGCAAACCCGTTGGTCTTGAACAGCTCCAGCGCCGCCTCGGCAATCACCTGCCGGCGCTGTTCCTTTTGCCGCTCTCGAAGTCCGCTCATGTCGCCTCTGATGATCCTTGCCAATGACCCTCAGCCTACGGAGATATTTTTTCACCGACAAATATTTTCTTTACAAAAATATTTTTAGGTGACAAAACTTTATTGGTGCAGCGCGGCAACGAACGCACTCACCCGCCCTTTTCTCTGGAGATCCGCCATGTCCGCCGAATTCGATTCGACCCGCAGTACCAGCGATTACCAAGCCGCCGATGCCGCGCACCACATCCACGCGTTCGTCGACCAAAAGGCCCTTAACGAAGAAGGCCCGCGGGTGATGGTCAGCGGTGATCGCCTGGCGCTGTGGGACAACGATGGCAATCGCTACCTCGACGGCATGTCTGGCCTGTGGTGCACCAACCTCGGTTACGGTCGCAAGGATCTGGCCGCCGCCGCGACCGCGCAACTGGAACAACTGCCCTACTACAACATGTTCTTCCACACGACCCACCCGGCGGTGATCGAACTGTCCGAGCTGCTCTTCAGCCTGCTGCCCAAGCACTACAGCCACGCGATCTACACCAACTCCGGCTCCGAAGCCAACGAAGTGCTGATCCGCACCGTGCGCAAGTTCTGGCAAGTGATGGGCAAGCCCGAGAAGAAAATCATGATCGGCCGCTGGAACGGCTACCACGGCTCAACCCTCGCAGCGACGGCGCTGGGCGGCATGAAGTTCATGCACGAAATGGGCGGCACCATTCCTGACGTCGCGCACATCGACGAGCCGTACTGGTTTGCCCACGAAGGCAACCTCAGCCCGGAAGAGTTCGGCCTGCAAGCCGCGCGACAACTGGAAGACAAGATTCTCGAACTGGGCGCCGACAAGGTCGCCGCTTTCGTCGCCGAACCGTTCCAGGGCGCGGGCGGCATGATCATTCCGCCGGCTACATACTGGCCTGAAATCCAGCGCATCTGCCGCAAGTACGACGTGTTGCTGTGCGCCGATGAAGTAATCGGCGGGTTCGGCCGCACTGGCGAATGGTTCGCACACCAGACGTTCGGTTTTGAGCCCGACACACTGTCGATCGCCAAGGGCCTGACCTCCGGGTACATCCCTATGGGCGGTCTGATTCTGTCGCGGCGTATGGCCGATGCACTGGTTGAGAAAGGTGGCGTGTTCGCCCACGGCCTGACTTATTCCGGGCACCCGGTCGCGGCTGCCGTGGCGATTGCCAACCTCAAGGCGTTGCGCGATGAAGGCGTGGTCGCTCAGGTGAAAGCTGATACCGGGCCGTATCTGCAAAATTGTTTGCGTGAAGTGTTCGGTAATCACCCGTTGATCGGCGAGATTCAGGGCGTCGGCCTGGTGGCCGCGTTGCAGTTTGCTGAGGACAAGGCCAGCCGCAAGCGCTTTGCCAATGAGAACGACATGGCCTGGCGTTGCCGCACGATCGGTTTTGAAGAAGGCTTGATCATCCGCTCGACACTGGGCCGGATGATCATGGCGCCGGCGCTGGTAGCGACCCGGGCGGAGCTGGATGAGTTGATCGACAAGACGCGCATCGCCGTGGATCGCACGGCGCGGGAGTACGGCGTCCTCTGATCGGCTGAAATGATGATTCGGCTGAAATAATGCTATCGCGAGCAGGCTCACTCCTACAGTTGGAACGCATTTCAAATGTAGGAGTGAGCCTGCTCGCGATGGAGCCAGTCGGGATGAAAATCGGTGGTAGGGCAATCCCGCCGATTACTCCGTGCGCCGCTTGGTGTTAAATAGGCGCCAGTCTTCACCTTGTCGCTTAAAGCTGTGCAACGAGAACCGATATGAACACCCATTCCAAGAAAAACACCCACATTCCAACGGCGGTGACCGCATGATCGAAGTCACCGAAGTGTCCATTGCGCAACTGCGCGCTGCGCTGGAATCCGGCCAGACCACCTCGGTCGAGCTGGTGCAAGCCTACCTCGCGCGCATCGACGCCTACGACGGCGCCGATACGCCGACCGCGCTGAATGCGGTGGTGGTGCGCAATCCTGAAGCGCTGAACGAAGCGCAAGCCGCCGATGCCCGTCGCGCCAAAGGTGAAACCCTTGGCCCGCTCGACGGCATCCCCTACACCGCCAAAGACAGTTATCTGGTCAAAGGCCTGACCGCCGCGTCCGGCAGCCCGGCGTTTGCTGATCTGGTCGCCTATCGCGACGCCTTCACCATCGAGCGCCTGCGCGCGGCCGGGGCGATTTGCCTGGGCAAAACCAACATGCCGCCGATGGCCAATGGCGGCATGCAGCGTGGCGTTTATGGCCGCGCCGAGAGCCCGTACAACGCTGATTACCTGACCGCACCCTTTGCTTCCGGCTCGTCCAACGGCGCCGGGACTGCCACCGCTGCCAGCTTCGCCGCGTTCGGTCTGGCCGAAGAAACCTGGTTCAGCGGTCGTGGCCCGGCCTCGAATAATGGCCTGTGCGCCTATACGCCGTCGCGCGGCGTAATTTCGGTGCGCGGCAACTGGCCGTTGACCCCGACCATGGACGTTGTGGTGCCGTACGCACGCACCATGGCTGACTTGCTCGAAGTCCTAGACATCGTCGTCGCCGAAGACCCGGACACCCGTGGCGATCTCTGGCGTCTGCAACCGTGGGTGCCGATCCCGAGCGTCAGCTCCGTGCGCCCTGCTGCTTATGCTGATCTGGCAGCAGATTCCAAAGCGCTGGCCGGCAAGCGTTTCGCCGTACCACGCATGTTCATCAACGCCGATCCTGAGGCTGGCACCAGCGAAGCACCGGGCATCGGTGGCCCGACCGGCCAGCGCATCAACACCCGCGAATCGGTGATTGATCTGTGGAAACAAGCACGTCAGGCACTCGAAGCGGCCGGCGCTGAAGTCATCGAAACCGACTTCCCGCTGGTCTCCAACTGCGAAGGCGATCGTCCTGGCGCGCCGACCGTGTTCACCCGTGGTCTGGTCTCGAAAGAGTTTCTTCACCATGAACTGTGGGATCTGACCGCTTGGGCGTTCGACGACTTCCTGCAAGCCAACGGCGATCCGAAGCTCAATCGTCTGGTTGACGTCGACGGGCTGAAGATTTTCCCGCACGAGCTGGGCACCCTGCCCAACCGTGAGGGCGATCTGGTCGCCGGCATGGACGAATACGTGCGCATGGCTGAACGCGGGATCACGCCGTGGAATGAAATCAGCACCGTGCCCGATGGCTTGCGTGGGCTAGAAGAGACGCGTCGCATCGATCTGGAAGAGTGGATGGATAAGCTCGGTCTCGACGCCGTGCTGTTCCCGACGGTGGCCGATGTGGGCCCGGCGGATGCCGACGTTAACCCGGAGTCAGCCGATATTGCCTGGAGCAACGGCATCTGGGTGGCCAACGGCAACCTCGCGATCCGTCACCTCGGGGTACCAACCGTGACCGTGCCGATGGGCGTGATGGCTGACATCGGTATGCCGGTCGGCCTGACCTTCGCCGGTCGCGCTTACGACGATTCGAGCCTGCTGCGCCTGGCCGCTGCATTCGAATCAACCGGCAGCAAACGCCAGATCCCGCCCCGCACCCCGCCACTGTCGTAACACCATCCCTGTAGGAGCTGCGGACCGCTGCGATCTTTTAATCCTTGGTTTTTTGTAATCAAGATCAAAAGATCGCAGCGTGCCGCAGCTCCTACAAGGGCCCATCAAGTCAGCACATTGGCTCAATCGCCTGCTCTGAAATCCCGCGATCATCGGTGCCACTTCAATTGCTGCTGGCCACCGACCATGATCCATCGCGCACCCTCGCGTCTCACCCTGCTAGCCCTGCTCTGTGGTCTGTCCGGAACCGGCGCCGCCAGCGATTTCTTTGACGACGCGAAAACCGAAGTCCTTCTGCGCAACTTCTATTTGAGCAACGACTACCGATCCCCCTCACCCAGCGGCAAAAACTATAAACAGGAATGGGCTCAAGGGTTTATCGGTACCTTCTCATCAGGTTTCACAGAAGGAACACTTGGCTTTGGCATCGACGCCCACGCCTTTTCCGGGTTCAAACTCGATGGCGGCAAGGGCCATTCCGGCACGGGTTTGCTGCCGGTCGACAGTGACGGCCGCAGCGAAAGCAACTACTCCAGTGCCGGCGGTGCACTCAAGCTGAGAACCTCGCGCACCACTCTGGCGTTCGGCGAAATGACCGTAGAAACGCCGGTCTTCGACACCTCCGACAAACGCCTGCAACCGGAAATACGCCACGGGTTTGCTGCTCAACAGCCGAGAGATCGACAACCTCAATCTGGTCGCCGGTCATTTCACCGCATTCAAGAATCAGGACAGCTCATCGGGCAAAGGCGATTTTTACGGCTACGGCGCCAATACCGAAGCCGGCGGCATCAGTTTTATCGGCGCCGATCTGTTCGCGGACAGCCCTCTCGGCGGCGCGCTCTACGCCTCCGACCTGAGCGACACCTGGCGCCAGTACTACGGCAATCTGCACTTCAAGCAATCCGGCCTGCTACTCGACGCCAACCTCTACCACACCCGCGATACCGGCCAGGCGCTGGCCGGCGCGATCGACAACACAGCCTTCAGCCTTTCCGGCAAATACACCTTCCGCCCGCACGCAGTAATGCTCGGCTGGCAGCGGATCAATGGCGATACACCGTTTGATTTTGTCGGCGGTGACTCGATCTACCTCGCCAACTCAATCAAATACGCCGACTTCAACGGCGCCCACGAACGCTCATGGCAAGCACGCTACGACCTCGACCTCGGCGCCTTCGGCATCCCCGGCCTGACCTTCATGACCCGCTACGTCACCGGCGACCACATCGACGGCACCCACGCCCCGGTTGGCGGCGCGTATCAACTGCAGCAAGGCGATGGCGGCAAGCACTGGGAGCGCGACATCGACATGAAATACATCGTCCAGTCCGGCGCGGCAAAAGACCTCTCAGTACAACTCTCCCACGTCTCCCACCGCGCGAACGAAGCCCAGTCCGGCGACGACATCGACCGTATCTACGTCGTCATCCAATACCCGCTCGCCTTCTGACAAAACACAATCACCCTGCCCGAAACACAATCAAAACTGTGGGAGCGAGCTTGCTCGCGAAGGCGGCGCATCAGTCGCCCGCGATGTTGACTGACCCACCGCTTTCGCGAGCAAGCCCGCTCCCACAAGAGAGCACCTTAGCGCACCAATAGTATGATAAATTCCGCGCTATCGACCCTTTCACTGGAGGCCCGATCATGGGAACCGTTCGAAAAACCATCACCGTGACTGACCAACAAGATAACTGGATCAAAGCTCAAATCGACGCCGGCCATTACACCAACGACAGCGAATACATTCGCGATCTGATCCGACGTGAACAAGAACGCACTGCTGAACTTGAAACGATTCGTGCAGCGCTTCGCGAAGGTGAGTCTAGCGGCAAACCACGCCCCTTCGATCCAGAGGCGTTCAAACAGAGAATGCTGACTACGCATGGCTGAATATCGCCTGACACCTGCTGCCGAGGGCGACCTCGAGGCGATCTGGAGTTATACCGCGCAACAATGGGGCCTGGATCAGGCAAATCGTTACATCGATATTATCACCACTGCATTTGCTCAATTGACTGAGCGTCCCAAAACAGCACCCGCCTGCGATGCCATCCGTGTTGGTTATCGGCGCTGCAGCGTAGAACGGCACATGATCTACTTTCGCATTACGGCCTATGGCATTGCGATCATTCGAATCCTGCATGATCGGATGGATGCGCAACGCAAACTTTGAATATCAAAAGATCGCAGGCTTTTGTAGGAGCTGCCGAAGGCTGCGATCTTTTGATTCTGATAATTGGCGGAAGGCAGCCGGAGTCGAACCTGCCCGGGAACGGATGCCGTCCCCAACCGGGTTTGAAGCCCGGCCGCGCCACCGGGCGCGATTGCCTTCCTTGAACTCAGTGCGCGCTGGTGTTGGCCAGTGCGTTGTCGTAGCGGATTTGCCGTGCTTCGCCGCTGCGCCGGGTCAGGCCGAGGCGGTCGAAGTATTCGAGGAACTGAATACAGCGTTTGCGTCCCAAGCCTAGCGCATCGCGGAAGGTTGTCACCTGGATCTGCGGATTTTCCTTGGCCAGTTGCAGGAGGATCGCCGCCATCCTGCGCAGTTGGCTGTCGCTGAGGAACAGGTCGCGCACCACTTGATGCATCAGCCCCAGCCGCGCCAGTTTGCGCAACAGCAAACGCACCACGGCGTCATCCTCGCCAAGCATTTTCGCCACGTCGCGCAGCCACGGCGGATCGTAGCCGCCGTTTTCAAACAGCGGTTGCAGTCGCTGCCAGAGGATCTCGTCTTCGGCATTCAGGCGCACCTGGTGATCAGGCAGATGCAGCCACGGGCCACTGGCAGAGATCGCGCCGGCATCGCGCAATTCGTCGAGCAAACTGGCAAACGTCGAACGTTCCAGCGGCAGTGCGCTGAAGCGTCTCAGGCGATCACGATCCGGGCCCATCTGATCGGGCTCCAGTTCATGAAACTTCGCCAATTGCTCCAGCAGGGTGAATTTCAGTTGCCCCCAGCGCTGCACGTTGAACAGCACAGGGCCTTGGCGCGTCTCGATCAGGCGCACATTCTCAGGCAAAGACCAGCTTGCGCGCGGACGATTGAATTGACGTTCCAGCCGTTGCGGGCCGAGGCCGCCGGCGCTGTGATCAAGCAACGCTGGCAACACCTGCTCAAAACTTTCGCTGTCAGCCAACGCCTGCAACTGCGCCAAACGCTCAGGACTGCGGCGCTGTCGGGCCGGGGCAAACGGATCCAGCACGCGCCCACCGCCGAGGGTGCGCTGAGCGCTTGAGTCGCGCAGGATCAGCCGATCCCCTTTCACCGCATGCACTGGGGCGTTGATCAGCAGTTGCGCGAACATCCGCTCACCAGCACTCAGGCGCGACCCTTCAAGCAGCGCCACCCGCGCGATCACGTCCTGCGTGCCGAGATGCACATGCACCGGATGAAAATGCTCGAAAGTCCGTTCGCCCGGCAGTAATTGAAATTCGATATCCACGCGCTGAGTCGGGGCGTGCAGCCAATCGCTCAGCAGCCATTGCCCGCGATGGATCTGCGCCAATTCCAGGCGTTCGCCGCTCAGATTCAGCGCCACCCGTTGCCCGGCGAAGGCTTGCTCAGCAGCCTGATTCTGCGCGTGCAACCCGCGCACCTTCACCGATTTCCCTGACGGCCCGAGCGTGAGTTTATCGCCCACCGAGACCTCGCCCGACAGCGCCGTACCCGTTACCACAATCCCCGCACCGGCGACGCTGAACGCCCGATCAATGGCCAATCGAAAACCACCCTCACGACTGCGTTCCAGCACTTCACGTTGCGAGCGCAACAACAGTTCGCGCAGTTCATCAACGCCCTGCCCGGTCACGCTCGAGACAATCACAACCGGCGCCTCGGCAAACGGCCCGGCCTCCAGCAGATCGAGCACCTGACGCTGCACTTCTTCCACCCTGCCCGCCTCGACCCGGTCGCACTTGGTGATCGCCACCAACGCGCGCGGAATGCCGAGCAGTTCGACGATCGCCAGATGTTCACGGGTTTGCGGCATCACGCCGTCATCCGCGGCGACCACCAGCAACACCCGATCAATGCCTTGCGCCCCGGCGAGCATGTTATGGGTGAATTTTTCATGCCCCGGCACATCGATAAACCCGGTCAGGCCCGCGCCCGGTTCGAGTTCGGCATACAGATAACCAAGGTCAATGGTCATCCCGCGTTCGCGTTCCTGCGGACGACGATCACCGGTTTGTCCGGTCAGCGCTTGCAGCAGCGATGTCTTGCCGTGGTCGATGTGCCCCGCCGTGCCGACAATCACGGATTGACCTGCAACTGCGGCAGCTGCGCCAGCCACGCCGGCTCATCGTCGAGTTGGCGCAGATCCAGCCACAGCGCATCGTCGTCGATACGGCCGAGCACCGGGATCGGCAACGCGCGCAGTGCCGCTTCAAGATTCAACAAGCAACGCCCGCGCAATCGCTTGGAAACGTGCGGGCGCAGACACAACGCCGCACTCGGCAAACGCGCCACCGGTTGGCTGCCGCTGCCGATCATGCCCAAGGCCTCAACCGCACTGACCTGCCAACCCTCGCCCAGCACTTCAGCCAGCGCCGGTTGCAAGCGCGAGGCCTGCGCAAAAATGTCCGCCTGCGGTCGAGTGAGCAGTCGCAGACTCGGCAGACGCTCGGCCAGCCGATCCGGATCGCGGTACAAACCCAGCACCGCTTCCAGCGCCGCCAAGGTCAGCTTGTCGACACGCAGCGCGCGTTTCAGCGGGTTCTTCTTGATCTTCGCGATCAGCTCTTTTCGCCCGACGATCAAACCGGCCTGCGGGCCACCGAGCAACTTGTCGCCGCTGAAGGTGACGATGTCCGCGCCGTCGAGCAGCGCCTGACGCACCGTCGGCTCGGCCGGCAAACCCCAGCGCGTCAAATCGAGCAAACTGCCGCTGCCCAGATCCTCCAGCAACGGCAAAGCATGCCGATGCGCCAATTCGGCCAGCTCAGCGGTGGGCACTCGCGCGGTAAAGCCTTCGATGGCGTAATTGCTCGCATGCACGCGCATGATCAAGCCGCTACTTGGGCTGATCGCTGCTTCGTAGTCGCGCGCATGGGTGCGATTAGTGGTGCCGACTTCGTGCAGACGCACGCCGGCGCGGGCCATGATGTCGGGGATGCGGAAGGCGCCGCCGATCTCGATCAGCTCACCGCGCGAGATGATGCCTTCCTTGCGCGCGCCCAGGCTGTTGAGCGTCAGCAGCACCGCAGCGGCATTGTTGTTGACCACGGTGACGGCTTCGGCGCCGGTCAGTTCGCGGATCAGGCCTTCGATCAAATCATCGCGATCACCGCGTTTGCCGCTGGCCAGATCGAACTCAAGATTGAGCGGATAACGCGCGGCCATTTGCACGGCTTCGATGGCTTCGTCCGGTAACAAGGCGCGGCCGAGGTTGGTGTGCAACACGGTGCCAGTGAGGTTGAACACCCGGCGCACGTTACTGCGTTGTTGCTGCGCCAAGCGTTCGCCGACGCGACCGGCGAGCACTTCGGGGCTGATTTCAACCGCCGACAATTGCCCGCTCAACACGCCGGGACGCAGTTCATCAAGCAGTTGGCGCAAGCTTGCCAACAACGATTCACGCCCATGACGCGCAAGCAAAGGCACACACGCAGCGTGACGCAACAAACCATCAATGGAAGGTAACCGCAGGGACATCAGCCACTCCAAAACCAATAGACTGTCTGGCATGTCCTGACGCTAAACGTCTAGCTGAAGCACACCGGTGACCACTGTGGGAGCGGGCTTGCTCGCGAATGCGGTAAGTCAGCCGATGAGAATGTGACTGAAATGGCCTCTTCGGGAGCAAGCCCCCTCCCACAGGTTGCTTCAGGAGTGTAGACCCTGCTGTCATTCGTCTCCCGGTGCCAGCAACAGATTCGGCGCCAGACGCTGATAACCGTCCTGCGCCAGTCGCATGTCCAGCAACAAACTGGAGAGATCCGCCGACAGCGCCTCAGCGTCAGCATCGTTTTCCAGATAAACCAGTTTCAGATAACTGTTACAGCCCGGACAAACCTCAGCCCGCAACGGCGCCTGATTCGCCGCGTGGCGATCATCCTCAAGGCTGAAATAATCCAGGCCCTTGCTCGATTCGCAATACACGCACTTGACCCGCACCACATGCCATTCGCAGGCACACAGTGAACAGACCAGATAGCGCAAACCGTTGTGCTTGCCACGATGACGGATCACCCCCGCCATCGCCGGCGAACCACAGGCCGGGCACTGGCTGAGGCTATCGCCGGGTTTCAATTTGAGATCCGCCGTAGTGAGCAGCCAATGACTCCACGCCGCTTGCAGCGCCGCCCCGAGAAACGGCACCAATTGCGCCGCCACCATCGAATATTGGCCGCTGACCAACGCCACCGCCCATGCGCGCAGCTGGCCGGGACTGGCGCCGCGCAAGGTGTCGACCGCCTCGACAACAGCAGGCTGTTCACCCGGCTGATAACGTTGCAACAAAGCCTCGAGATAGGCCTGCCAACCCTCCTCGCGCACCAACGTATCCGCCGCGAACGGCGGCAACCCATGCTGCTGACACGCCTCGATCCGTTGCTGATCAAACGGCGCTGTCAGCGGTGGATCGTCGAACACCTGTTGCTGAACCCGGCATAAACCGGCGATCAGGCGCAGATACTCAGCCAACGGATGCCCCTCGGCCAATTGCTCGAGGCGATCAGCGCGCAGGGAAAACAGATTGTGCGGCGGCAGGTGCAGAAACGGCGGCGAACTGGCCGCCGCTTCAATTTCCCCAGGTTCAAGAATGGTTGGCAAAAGTCAGCCCTTTTTGGTGATCGGTCGCTCCGGCACGTCCGGTTGACGTTCGTCGCGGGTGATGTCGCGATACCACAGTTCATGGTGTTTTTTCGCCCAGGCGCGGCTGACCCAGCCGTGCATCATCGCGTCCACCGAACCCTTGATCCACAGCCCGGCGTAGATGTGAATGATGATGCTCAGTACCAGCACGAACCCGGCGAGCGCGTGCAGAAGCATCGCCCAGCGGATCACGGTGATGCCGAAAAACGCACTGAAATACGCGCGCCAGATCACCAGCCCGGTGAACAGCAACCCGAGCATGCACAGCAGTAAAGTCCAGAACAGCAGCTTCTGCCCGGCGTTGTATTTGCCCACCGGCGGTACACTTTCTTCATCGTTGACCAGCACCCGATCAATGCGGCGCATCCACTTCCAGTCGTTGTCGATAAAGAAGTTCGCGCGCCAGAAACGGAACACCAGACCGAGGAACAGCACGAACATCGCCACACCCATGAACGGATGCAAAATCCGCGTCCATGGCCCGCCGCCAAACAGGTTGCTCAGCCAGAACAGCGACGGATGAAACAACGCCAGCCCGGACAGTCCGGCCATGAAAAACAGGATCGCCACCAGCCAGTGATTGGTGCGCTGGTTGGCGGTGTAACGCAGGATCGTCTTGTTGCTCATGGCCGCTCCTCCCCGCGTGGATCGAAGGTGTGCACCGCCGGGTCAACGACGTGCACCGAAGTGTCGGGTGGGGTTGGATGTTCATCTTCTTCGACGCGATTCGGCCCGATGCGCACGTAATGGAAGAACCCGGCCAACACCGCCGCGCCCATGGCCAGCAGGCCCAGAGGTTTGCTGATGCCTTTCCACAGACCCACCAACGGACTGATTGCCGGATCCTGCGGCAGGTTGGCGTAGATCGTTGGCGTGTCGGCGTGATGCAACACGTACATCACATGCGTGCCGCCAACGCCTGCCGGGTCATACAAACCGGCGTTTTCAAAACCACGGCTTTTCAGGTCAACGATGCGTTCGGCAGCGTGTTCCTTCATGTCCTCCTTGGTACCGAAAACAATGGCGCCGGTCGGACAGGTTTTTACGCAGGCCGGTTCCAGCCCGACTGCGACGCGATCCGAACACAAGGTGCATTTGTAGGCCTTGTGATCTTTCTGCGAAATGCGCGGAATGTTGAACGGGCAACCGGTGATGCAATAACCGCAGCCGATGCAGTGATCCTGATCGAAATCGACGATGCCGTTAGCGTGCTTGATGATCGCGCCGGGGCTCGGGCACGCCGCCAGACAACCGGGCTCGGCGCAGTGCATGCAGCCGTCCTTGCGGATCAGCCATTCGAGGTTGCCGGCATCGGTTTCGTGTTCGGTGAAGCGCATCAACGTCCAGGTTTCCGCGCTCAGATCCTGCGGGTTGTCGTAGGTGCCGTGGTTGTGGCCGACCTCGTCGCGCAGCTCGTTCCACTCCGAGCAGGCGACCTGGCAGGCCTTGCAGCCGATGCACTTGGTGGTGTCGATCAGCTTCGCCACCGCCTCCTGATTCCGCACCGACGGCGGCACCGTCGTGGTGGCCGAGCGGGCAATGATGTCTTGGCTGGCCATTTAAAGATTCTCCATCAGAGCTTCTCCACGTTGACCAGGAATGACTTGGATTCCGGGGTCTGTGTGTTGCCATCGCCGAGGAACGGCACCAGGGTGTTGGTCAGGTAACCGTGACGCGTCAGGCCGGTGAAACCCCAGTGCAGCGGGATGCCGATCTGATGCACGACCTGGCCGTTGACCTGCAACGGCCGGATCCTTTTCGTCACCACTGCCACCGCTTCGATAAAGCCGCGTTTGCAACTGACCCGCACGCGATCGCCGGCAGCGATGCCCTTCTCTTTCGCCAACACTTCGCCGATTTCCACGAACTGCTCGGGTTGGGCAATCGCGTTCAACTTGCAGTGCTTGCTCCAGAAGTGGAAATGCTCGGTCAACCGGTAACTGGTGCCGGCGTAGGGGAAGTCCTTGGCCTCGCCGAGGGTTTCCCAGACCGAATCGAAGACCCGCGCCGCCGGGTTGCTGGTGGCTTTCTTGTTTTGCGGATGCAGCGGGTTGATGCCGATTGGCGTTTCAAACGGCTCATAGTGCTCGGGGAATGGCCCTTCGTTCATCTTGTCGACGGCGAAGAATCGCGCCACGCCTTCGGGGTTCATGATGAACGGGTTCATCCCGGCTTCTGGTGGCACGTCGGCCTTGTAGTCCGGCACGTCGGTGCCGCCCCAGGCTTTGCCGTTCCACCAGACCAGACGTTTTTTCGGATCCCACGGTTTACCGGAAACATCTGCCGAAGCGCGGTTGTAGAGAATCCGCCGATTCGCCGGCCACGCCCACGCCCAGCCCAAATGCTGGTGCATGCCATACGGATCGGCGTTGTCGCGCCGCGCCATCTGATTGCCGGCCTCGGTTCAGCTACCGGCGAAAATCCAGCAGCCGGACGCGGTGCTGCCGTCATCCTTGAGCAAGCCGAACCCGGCCAGTTGCGAGCCAGCCTTGACCGCCACGCCTGTGGCATCGGTGAAGTCAGCCACGGCGCTGCCGTTGATTTCCTTGGCCAGTTCTTCCGGCGAAGGCTCGTCGGGGATCTTGTACGGCCACGTCAGTTTCAACAGCGGATCAGGGAATTTGCCGCCCTCGGCCTGATAGCGCTTGCGCAGGCGCAGGAACAGTTCGGCCATGATGCGAATGTCGGTCTGCGCTTCGCCCGGGCCATCAGCGCCTTTCCAGTGCCATTGCAACCAGCGGCTGCTGTTGACCAGCGAGCCGTCCTCTTCGGCAAAACACGTGGTCGGCAGGCGAATGACTTCGGTCTGGATCTCCGCGCTTTTCACATCGTTGTACGGCCCGACGTTGTGCCAGAACTCCGAGGTCTCGGTGGCCAGCGGATCCATCACCACCAGCCATTTCAGTTTCGCCAATGCGCCCATCACGCGGTTTTTGTCCGGCAGCGCGGCGATCGGATTGAAGCCCTGGCAGAAGTAGCCGTTGACCTTGCCTTGGCTCATCAGGTCGAACATTTTCAAGACGTCGTAATTGGGAATGTCGAGTTTCGGCAAATGGTCGTAGCACCAATTGTTTTCGGCGGTGGCGTTGGCGCCGTACCACGACTTCATCAGGCTGACGTGGAATTTGCTGTAGTTCTGCCAATAAGACAGTTGCCCCGGGCGCAGCGGAACTTGCGTGCGTTTATGGATGAAGGCGTTGTAGTCCTGCTCGCTGTCGCTGGCCAATGTCAGGTATCCCGGCAGCGCATTGGAGAGCAAGCCAAGGTCGGTCAGGCCCTGAATGTTGGAGTGCCCGCGCAAGGCGTTGACTCCACCGCCGGGCATGCCGACGTTGCCCAGCAGCAGTTGCACCATCGCCGCGCTGCGGATGATCTGCGCGCCGATCGAGTGCTGCGTCCAGCCAAGGGCGTAGAGAATCGTCATGGTCTTGCCCGGAATCGAGCAGGTGGCGATTTCGTCCCAGATTTTCTGCATGGCGTCGACCGGCATGCCACAGATCTGGCTGGCGAGGTCGATGTTGTAGCGGCTGTAATGCACCTTCATCAATTGATAGACGCAGCGCGGGTGTTGCAGGGTCGGGTCGACTTTGGCAAAGCCGTCATCACCCATCTCGTAACCCCAACCGGACTTGTCGGTGTAGCTGCGCTTGGCGACGTCGTAGCCGCTGAAGATACCGTCTTCGAAGCCGTAGCCTTCTTTGACGATGAACGAGACGTCGGTGTAATTGCGCACGTACTCGTGCTGGATCTTGTCCTCGGTCAGCAGGTAATTGATCAGCCCGCCCATGAAGGCAATGTCGGTGCCGGTGCGGATCGGCGCGTAATAGTCGGCCACCGAAGCGGTGCGGGTAAAACGCGGATCAACCACAATCAGCCGCGCAGCGTTGTGCGCTTTGGCCTCGGTCACCCATTTGAAGCCGCACGGATGCGCTTCTGCTGCGTTGCCACCCATCACCAGGATCAGATTCGCGTTGGCGATATCAGTCCAGGTATTGGTCATGGCACCACGGCCGTACGTCGGGGCAAGACTTGCCACCGTCGGGCCGTGTCAGACACGCGCCTGGTTATCGAACCCCAGCATGCCGAGACTGCGAATCACCTTCTGGGTGATGTAACCGGCTTCGTTGGACGCCGCCGACGCCGCGAGAAAACCGGTGCTCAGCCAGCGATTCACCGTTTGCCCATTGGCATTTTGTTCGATGAAGTTGGCGTCGCGGTCGGTCTTCATCAGGTCGACGATGCGATCGAGCGCTTCGTCCCAACTGATCCGCGTCCATTCGCTGCTGCCCGGTTTGCGCGTTTGCGGGTAGAGCAAACGGCCGGGGCTGTGAATGAAGTCGAGGAGGCCTGCGCCTTTCGGGCAGAGGGTGCCGCGGTTGACCGGGTGGTCAGCGTCGCCCTCGATGTGAATGATGTTTTGCGCAACGTTCTTCGCAGCATCGCCCTGGCTGTACATGATCAAACCGCAGCCGACCGAGCAATACGGGCAGGTGTTGCGGGTTTCATGGGTGTGGGCAAGCTTGAAGTGGCGCACCTGCTCGGCGAAGGCCAGCGTCGGGGCCATGCCCAACGCGCCCAGGCTCGAGCCTGCAAGGCCGATACCGGCGACCTTGAAGAACTGACGACGGCTGAGATCCATCGTGCACTCCTGATCAGGTGGAACCCGGTACTTGTGCCGGGTTTTATCTGGACAAACACGGTTGCGGCAAACGTCTGCCGACCTTTTCACTGTAGACAAAGACCACACGTTCTGTGTGAAAACCGACCGTCGGCGACAATCGGTCATGCACTGTGAAACCTGTGGGAGGGGGCTTGCTCCCGAATGCGGCGGGTCAGAAACAATAACGTCACTGACCCGCCGCATTCGGGAGCAAGCCCCCTCCCACAAGGTTTTGGGTGTTCCCGTGGGGGCATGGGTTTATCATGGCGCCCATGAACAACCCGCCTTCACGAGACCGCGCATGACTTTCGATTTTGATCAGCTATTCGACCGCCACAACACCGGCAGCACCAAGTGGAGCCGCTACCCGGCCGACGTGTTGCCGATGTGGGTTGCTGACATGGATTTCGCCGCGCCGCCGGTAGTCATCGAGGCGCTGCAACAGCGCCTGCTGCACCCGCTGGTGGGTTACAGCGTTGCTCAAGACAGCCTGCGCGAAGCCATCGTTGCCGACCTCTGGGCCAAGTTCGCCTGGAAGATCCAACCGCAAGAGCTGATCTTCCTGCCGGGCGTTGAATCCGGTTTCAACATGGCGTTGAAAGCGCTGGTGCAGCCGCAGCAAAACGTTGTGGTGCAAGTGCCGAACTACCCGCCGCTGCGCCATGCGCCGGGGCATTGGGGGTTGAACAAGGTCGAGCTGGAATTCAATGCTCAGGCGGACGGCACCTACTTGACGCCGCTGGACGTATTGCGTGATTCGCTAAACGGTGGTGGCGCCCTGCTCCTGAGCAACCCGCACAACCCGTTGGGCAAAGTGTTCGGCCGCGAAGAGCTGCAAGCCGTGGCCGATATTTGCGTGGCGCAGGACGCGTGGATCATCTCCGATGAGATTCACGCCGAACTGTGCTTCGACGGCCGCGTACACATTCCGACCGCCTCGCTGAGCCCGGAAATTGCCCGGCGCACCATCACCCTGATGTCGGCGAGCAAGGCTTACAACATCGCCGGCCTGAAGACCTCGTTCATGATCATTCAAGACGCCGCCCTGCGCGAACGCGTCAACCACGCCCGCTGCGGCATGGTCGACAGCGTCAATCCGCTGGGCATGGAAGCGACTCGCGTGGCGTATAGCGAAGGCGCGCCGTGGCTGGCCGAGCTGAAAATCTATCTGCAAGCCAACCGTGATTATCTGGTAGATGCGGTGCGCAGCCGTTTGCCGGGCGTGACGATTAATGTGCCGCAAGGGACTTATCTGGCGTGGCTGGATTGTTCGGCGCTGGATCTGGCCAACCCGCAGCAGTTCTTCCTTGAGCAAGGCAAGGTTGGCCTCAGCGCCGGTCTGGATTTCGGCGATCAGCACCAACAGTTCGTACGCCTGAATTTCGGCTGCCCACGCTCGATGCTGGAAGAAGGCCTTGCCCGCATGGAGCGTGCCCTGACTAACCGCTAACACCATTCCCCTGTAGGAGCTGCCGCAGGCTGCGATCTTTTGATCTTGATCTTAAAAAACAAGATCAACAGATCGCAGCCTGCGGCAGCTCCTACAGTGGGGGTGTGGAAATCCGATCGAACTCACGGCAAACACTCCGGGTCAACCACCCATACCTGCCATGAGACCTCGGAGTCCCGCGATGACCGACTATCCAAAACCTCCCTTTGCCAAACAAGCCCAAGCCGTCCCCGGTTCGCAAAGCAAGATGCAGCCCTACCCCGATTGTGGCGAGCAAAGCTACGTCGGCTCTGGACGCCTGGCCGGCAAAATTGCCCTGATCACTGGCGCCGACAGCGGCATCGGGCGTGCCGTGGCCATTGCCTTTGCCCGTGAAGGCGCAGACGTTGCGGTCGCTTATCTGAACGAACACGAAGACGCCAAGGAAACCGCACGCTGGGTCGAACAGGCCGGGCGCCAGTGCCTCTTGCTGCCGGGCGATATCGCGCAGAAATCCCACTGCCAGGCCTTGGTCGATAAAACCGTTGAACGCTTCGGCCGCATCGATGTGTTGGTCAACAACGCCGCGTTCCAGATGACCCACGAAACCTTCGAGGAAATCCCCGACGACGAATGGGTGATGACTTTCGACGTCAACATCACCGCGATTTTCCGCCTGTGCCAAGCGGCGATCAAACACATGCGCGCCGGCTCGTCGATCATCAATACCAGCTCGATCAACTCGGACATGCCCAAACCCAGCCTGCTCGCCTATGCCACCACCAAAGGCGCGATTGCCAATTTCACCGGCGGTCTCGCGCAGATGCTCGGCCCGCAGGAAATTCGCGTGAACTGCGTGGCGCCGGGGCCGATCTGGACGCCGCTGATCGTCTCGACCATGCCCGACGAAGAAGTGCAGAACTTCGGCGCGCAAACCCCGCTTGGCCGCCCCGGTCAACCGGTCGAAGTGGCGCCTATTTATGTGCTGCTGGCCTCGGATGAAGCCAGTTACATCACCGGCCAGCGCTACGGCGTCACCGGCGGCAAGCCGATGCTCTGAAACCCTGTGGCCTTGCGTCACTGTAGGAGCTGCCGCAGGCTGCGATCTTTTGCCCCTGTTTTTCAAGATCAAAAGATTGCAGCCTGCGGCAGCTCCTACAGTGATATGGCAGCTACCCAAAAAATGCGGTGCGATTGCCGTCATATGGAACATTCGGAGGCGGCACAACATGAGTTTTATCGTGTGGGTCGCGGTGCTCGGCGCCGTGTTGTTGACCCTGGCACTGACCTCGTCGTACCTGCGCTGGATGCCGGTCACGACGTCAGCGGTTTGCCTGCTGCTGGGCATCGGCATCGGCCCCAGTGGCTTGGGCCTGCTGAAACTGCCTCTGGAAGAAACCTCGCTGTGGATGGAGCACCTGACGGAAGTTGCGGTGCTCTTTTCGCTGTTTGTCTGCGGGTTGAAATTGCGATTGCCGCTGCGTGACAAGCGTTGGCGAATCGCTTTTGGACTGGCCGGGCCGGTGATGGTGGTGACCATCATCGGGGTTTGTCTGCTGTTGCATTGGGCGCTGCAATTGCCATGGGGGCCGTCGCTGCTGATTGGCGCGATCCTGGCGCCGACCGACCCGGTGCTGGCGGCGCTGGTGCAAGTCAACGATGCGCGGGACGTCGACAGCGTGCGCTACGGCCTGTCCGGTGAGGCGGGTTTGAATGACGGGATCGCGTTCCCGTTTGTGATTCTCGGACTGCTGTTGATCCATGGCGAAGGTACCTCCGCCGAGTGGCAGGGTTGGGTCTTGCGCAATGTGCTGTGGGCCGTGCCCGCGGGACTCTTGACTGGTTACTGGATGGGGCGCGGTATCGGACGCGTCACGTTGTCGCTGCGCATCCGTAATGACGACAGCACCCTGAGCCCCAATGATTACCTCGCGCTAGCGCTGATCGCCCTCGCCTACGTGGTGGCGGAAGCCATCGGCGGCTACGGTTTTCTGTCGGTGTTCGCAGCGGGCCTGGGCCTGCGCCAGATCGAAGTGAAATCCACCGGTGCCGGTCAGCCGCCCGCCGAGCATTTGGTGCAACCGGTGGTGGGCCACCAGAACATCGAACCGCAGTACGCGGTGCATGGCGATACCGAGCGGCTGGAAAGCAGCCAGGTGGCTGCCGGGATCATGATGGGCGACATGCTTTCGTTTGGCGGTCTGGTCGAACGGGCCATGGAAGTGTTTCTGGTGACTCTGCTTGGCGTCGTGTTGATCGCCCATTGGGACTGGCGGGCATTACTGGTCGGTGCCGTGTTGTTTTGTGCGATCCGTCCGGCCTGTGTGGCTTTGATGCCCTGGGGATCGTTGCTTGAAGGCAGGCAACGATTGTTGATCGGCTGGTTTGGCATCCGCGGGATCGGCAGTCTGTTTTATCTGTTTTATGCGCTGAACCATGGGCTGACGGATTCGGTGGCGACGCTGTGCACGGACCTCACGCTGTCGGTGGTTGCGCTGAGCATTCTGCTACACGGCATCAGCACGCAACCGATCCTGGCGCGCTACGAACAGCGAAAAAAACAAAAAAGCTGATTTTTCCTTACAGGTTTTCCATGACAACCCATCGAATATTCTTTTTAAAAAAAATGGATCCCTGCCCGATTGTCGACAGTCACAAGCATAACCCCCCGCCGGACGAGTCCGACGAGGCCCGGCAGGTTCGGTTCCCCTGCGGCTTGAGGGCCTGAGAAAAGGAACCCCGAAGAATAAGGTTACGGTCATGAAAGAATGCTCGACTCCTGCGCAAATCAAGGCTTGCAGAGCACTGGCTCTGGAACGCAATCGTCAACTCTTCGAAAACGCCCACGCGCTGAATCGAGCGGCGAACGCGTTGCTGGAAGTGGAAAATCTGGATTTCGAACAGTTTGAGCACTATCGGGCCTTGCGCAAGAAAGCCGATTTTATGTTTGAAGACGCGATTGATCATCTGTGCGTGCTTAACGAGGACTTCCCGCCGATTCCGATGTCTTCGCAGAATTCGGCGGGGTTGCGTCGGGAGCTTGAGACGGTGGCTTGAAGTTATACGTCAAAAGCCCCTCACCCTAGCCCTCTCCCGGAGGGAGAGGGGACTGACCGCAGTGTTTGTTCGAGATACGCCGACCTGAAATATCCGGTCGAACTCAGGTTTGAACACAGCAAAAGATCTGCTCCCTTCCCCCTCTACCCCTTGGGGGAGAGGGCTGGGGTGAGGGGGATCGATCTGAAGCACACCACAGATTGAATGCGAAGTACGAAAAGCCCGGCCAATCCAGCCGGGTTTTTGCTATCAATCATCCCCCAGGATTAGTCACCTGTATAAACACCGCATAACTCCCCAGCACTATCCAGAACACCGCAAAAATCCACGGCGTACGCACCGAAAACAGCAGCGACTTTCGGTACCCCTTGTGAGTCGACTCCATCTCACTGAACAGCGGCGACTCGTCATACGCCAAGCCCATCACCGGTTCACTGTGCAGCAAGTGACTCTGCTTGAAGTGCCAGTGATCAATAATGTCGTACGCCGCCCGAATCCCTGGCCAGGCGTTGAGCGAGCTAAGCAGCCCGAGCAATGCCAGAAACGGTGGCACCACCAAGGTGAACAACTTGCCCCACTCCGGATTGAGATTGGCCATGCACGAAGCAAAAGCGATCACCAGAAACGATTGCGCCGCCAGATAAGCGTCAGTTCGGTTGGCCAGAATGCTGGTTTCGTACTGTATTTCCCGACGGTAAAAATCCAGCCGCTCCTTGGGCGAGCCAAACATTTTCGCGTCGTGTTCGGTCAGGGTTTCTTCAGCAGTTGGATGAGTCAGTATGCGAGACAAGGACGCACGCTCCGGAGTGGAAAACAGTTAGAAGAACTCCACAGCGGACAAGTTCAGGCGGATCTCCCGACGGGTCATTTCATTGATTGGGCAATGACCTCCAGCAGATTGAGTTGCGTGAACGGTTTCGGCAAACGCGGCAGTTGTGCTGCAAAACCCTCCAGACGCTCGGCGTAACCGGTGGCCAGGATGATCGGCAGATCCGGTTTCAACAACCGAACGGCGTGGGCCAGTTGCGCGCCGCTCATGTGCGGCATGGCCATGTCGGTGATCATCAGATCGATCACTTCACCCTGATCGAACAGGTTCAACGCCTGAGCACCGGAGGTGACGCTCAGCACCCGGTGGCCAAGGTCTTCGAGCAGCAACACCGTGCTGGTCAGTACCAGACTGTCGTCGTCCACCACCAATACGCTCAAGCGTGGCACTGAACTGACGGGTTCAATGACCGGCAACGTACTGGCAATGTCCGCATATGTCGCCACTGGCAACCAGAGTTCAGCCGTGGTGCCCTGCCCCGGTTCGCTTTTGAGAACGAAACGCCCGCCAAGTTGCTCGATAAAGCCATGCACCATCGACAAGCCCAGCCCCGTGCCTTTGCCCAGTCCTTTGGTGGTGAAGAACGGATCCTTGGCCGATGCCAGGGTGTTGGCATCCATGCCGGCGCCCGTGTCGGTGAGGCTCAGGCACACGTAGTGACCGGCCGCCAGCGCATGCTGAGCTTGTTCCAGCACCACTTCGTGTTCAGCTTTGATAATGACGCTACCGCCGTCGGGCATGGCGTCACGGGCATTGGTCGCGAGATTGAGGATCGCCAGTTCCAGTTGATTGGTGTCAGCCAATACGCGATCAAGTTCGAGGGGGAAGCGTGTCTCGATTTTGATGTTCGGCCCCAAGGAACTGCGCAGCAGCCCGGTGATGCCTTGCACCAGTTGCGGAATATTGACCGCCTCGGTCTTGAGTTCCTGACGACGAGCGAACGCCAGCATGCGCTGGGTCAGCGACACGCCGCGCAGTGCGCCCTGGGTGGCGTTTTCCAGCAACCGGGTGAGTTTCGGATCATCGCCAATGCGCTTCTGGACAATCTCGAGGTTGCCGAGAATCACCGTCAGCAGGTTGTTGAAGTCATGAGCGATGCCGCCACTGAGTTGGCCGATAGCCTGCATCTTCTGCGCCTGGAACAAGGCTTCGCGGGTTTTTTCCAGATCCTGTTGGGCTTTATGGGCTTCGGTGACATCACGGGTGATCTTGGCAAAGCCGAGCAGCGTGCCGGTTTCACCGCGAATGGCATCGACCACCACGTGCGCGAGAAACCGCGTGCCGTCCTTGCGTACCCGCCAGCTACGGTTTTCGAAGCGACCTTCATGGGTGGCAATCGCCAACGCCCGTTGTGGTTCGCCGGCCGCACGGTCTTCTGGCGTATAAAAAACCGAAAAATGCTCGCCGATGATTTCTTCAGGCAGATAGCCTTTGATCCGCTGTGCACCCTGATTCCAGTTGCTGACCCGACCTTCGGGGCTGAGCATGTAGATTGCGTAATCGGTCACGCCCTGCACCAGCATGCGGAACTGCTGTTCGCTGCGTCTGAGGGTTTCCTCGGCCATCTTGCGGTCGGTCAGGTCGCGGGTGATTTTGGCGAACCCCAGCAGTTGGCCATTGGGGTCAATGATCGGATCGATCACCACGTGCGACCAGAAATTGGTGCCATCCTTGCGTACCCGCCAACCTTCGCCCTCGAAGCGCCCTTCACGAATCGCCGTGTCGAGCGCCCGCTGCGGCAACCCGGCGGCGCGGTCGTCGGCGGTATAGAAGCGGGAAAAGTGCTCACCGAGAATCTCGGCTTCTTCGTAGCCCTTGAATCGTTTGGCGCCGGAGTTCCAGCTGGTGATGATGCCGTCCGGGTCGATCATGTAGATCGCGTAGTCGACCACTGCATCGATCAAAAGCCTGAAACGCATTTCTTCGATCGCAGCGGTCTTGGTGTTTTTGATCATCAGGTACGACTCAAGCACATTTGGTATTGGAGGAGTATGCGTCAAACCGGCGGTTTGGGAAGCGCATGTCGGTTAAACCTCGCAAGGATTTGGTCATTCAACGCTGCACGTACTTGAGAATGCGTGAATAGAGCGCGTCGTACACATAGTCAGGGATCTGCTCGGCGTATTGCCGGGTCTGCAGCAGCATCCGGTGGCACGCCTTTATAAATTCGTCGCGTTCCATATTGCCACTGATTGAAGCACTGCTGATGCGCTGGTACTCCGCATAGCTATAAGGCTCATTCGGCGTGGTCACTTTCAGTACGCCCTGCTCGTCCCTGCTGTAAAGGCTGCGTGCACGCAACACGCGATCTTGCAGAGCCCCCATTCCACGTTCGTATAAAAGAATTTGCGAGCCATCCGACAACTTTGCCGCTGCCTCAAGTGCAAACACTACTGCATGCGCCGTTGCCAGACTGGCTTTGAGTTCCGAGGGCCGGACAAATCGTTCGACTTCCTGCGTTTCCAGGCTTTTGAAGGCCCGTTTGAAGCCGGACAGAAATGCAAAAGGCTGATTGCACGCGACGATGTGCACCTCCAGTTGATATCCCGCGTTGACGGCGATGGCAGGCAGCGCCGCAAAGTCGATCGAGTCGAACGCGCATTCCATGATGATGTTGAGTTTCTCAGTGAAGGCTTTTTCGAAGATCTTGCCGCACAGCTCGCGAATGAACGTTTCGCTGTGCTCATAGGCGTGCAGTACGCCGTGCTTGAGCATCTCTTGATACTGCGGGTGTTTGCTGCGGTATTCCGGCAAATACAGGCGCACGTGGTTTTTGTAGTTGCCGGATGGCAACAAGGTTTTTTCCAGCAGCCAGGTCTTGCCCGAGCTTTGTACGCCGGCGGTGATCAATAGTTTGGGTCGGGTGTCAGGCATGATTCCGGCGAACAACGTTGCAGTGATATCGCTGAGAGCGGCACTGAGTTGTTCGGGGGTATAGCGGTAGATGGCGTTAATGGTCATGGGTCGATGTCCTTATCGATAATGGACTGAACCGCTTGAGCGGTCTTATCAATAAAGTCTGCTTTTGCGAAACCATCAAACACGGCTTCAATACGGGATATGTCACTGATTTTAAAAGGAAAAAATTCCTACAGCGCTATCAGAAACGGCCTTCAAAACAATCAGCCAGGCGAATGCTGCAGTGCCCACCATTTCGGCAGTAGCTGCTTGATCCGGCTCTCGGCAAAGCGGTCATCGATCAACATCACCACACCGCGATCCTGGCGAGTACGAATCACCCGGCCTGCCGCCTGCACCACCTTCTGCACCCCCGGGAACAGATAGGTGTAGTCATAACCGGCGCCGAAAATCGCTGCCATGCGCAGTTTCAATTGTTCGTTGACCGGGTTGAGCTGCGCCAGCCCCAGCGTCGCAATGAACGCACCGATTAACCGCGCGCCCGGCAGGTCGATGCCCTCGCCAAATGCTCCCCCCAACACCGCAAAACCAACGCCTTGGCTGTCAGCGGTGAACTGATCAAGAAACGCCTGCCGCTGCCCTTCGGCCATGCCCCGCGATTGCTGCCACAGGGTGATCTGCGGGTGCCGTTCGGCGAGTAACGTTGCCACTTGTTGCAGATAATCGAAGCTGCTGAAAAATGCCAGATAGTTACCCGGGCGCTCACTGAACTGCCGCGCGATCAGTTCGACGATGGGTTCCAGCGACGCCTGCCGGTGATTGAAACGGGTCGAGATGCGGCTGACGATCTGCACCTGCAATTGCTCGGCGCTGAACGGTGATTCAACGTCGATCCACACCGTATCGGCCGGCGTGCCGAGCAGGTCGGCGTAATAACGCCGTGGGCTGAGGGTCGCGGAGAACAACACGCTGCTGCGCGCAGACTTCAGGCGCGGGCCAATGAACGCAGCAGGCACCACGTTGCGCAAACACAGCTGTGACAGCGGCCGTTTGCGGTCGAGGTCGCGCTTGCTGATGTCGAACAGGTAATGCTCGTCGTATAGCTCCGCGACCCGGCCAAACTGCAGTAAATCGAAATAGAAGTTCTGCAACGCGCTGTCGAGCCCTTGCGGGTGATCGTTGAGGTAATCACCAATCGCCGCGCAGCACAGGGAGATCGCTTGCAGCAGTTTTTCCGGGGCTTTGTCGTAGGCCTGATACGCCGCCAGTTGCGGCGCATGCAGCGCGTTCCATTCACGGTTGACCCTTTGCAGCGATTTTTTCAGCGCTTCGGGGGCGGTTTTGCGCACGCTGCCCAAGGTGAATTGATCGAGGCTGGCGCTGTACATCTGCCGGCCACGCTCGACCAGGTTGTGCGCCTCGTCGGCCAACACCGCAACTTTCCATTGATTGAGCTGGGCGAGACCGAACAGCAGCGCGCTGAAGTCGAAGTAATAGTTGTAGTCGGCGACGACCACGTCCACCCAGCGGGCCATTTCCTGGCTCAAGTAATAAGGGCATACCGAATGTTGCGCGGCGACTTCACGCATGGCGGCTTGATCAAGCAGATTGATGCGGCTGGCGGCCTCACGGGCGGCGGGCAGACGATCATAAAAGCCTTGCGCCAACGGGCAGGATTCGCCGTGACAGGCTTTGTCCGGGTGTTCGCAAGCCTTGTCCCGGGCAACCATTTCCAGCACACGCAACGGCAACGTCGGCGATTGATCGAACAACACCTGACTGGCGTCCAGCGCCAGTTTGCGCCCGGGGGTTTTAGCGGTGAGGAAGAACACTTTGTCCAGTTGCTGCGGCGCCAGCGCCTTGAGCATCGGGAACAACGTACCGAGGGTTTTGCCAATGCCGGTGGGGGCTTGGGCCATCAGGCAACGACCAGTGCTGATAGCCTTGAACACCGATTCGGCCAGATGCCGCTGACCGGGACGAAAATCCGCATGGGGAAAGCGCAACTGCTGCGCCGCCAGATTGCGCGCCTCGCGATGCGCCATTTCCTGCTCAGCCCAATGCAGAAACAAGCAGCATTGTTGCTCAAAGAACTCGCGCAAGGTGTCGACGCTGAACGCCTCAACCAGACAGGTTTCCTTTTCGCTGACGATGTCGAAATACACCAGCGCCAGATTGATCTTCTGCAAATCCAGTTTGCGGCACATCAACCAGCCGTAGATTTTCGCCTGCGCCCAGTGCAACTGGCGGTGGTTGGCCGGTTGTTTACTCAGGTCGCCACGATAGGTTTTGACTTCTTCCAAGCAGTTCTGCGCCGGGTCGTAGCCGTCCGCCCTGCCCTTGACCTTCAACTGCAGGAATTCGCCTTCCAGCGCCACTTCACTTTGGTAATTGTCGCTGCGTCGCGAGGCTACGGTGCGGTGGCCGGCGATGCCTTCCAGCGCGGTGGGTGACGGCGTGAAGCGCAAGTCGAGGTCGCCGGTCTTGGCGGTGAACTCGCACAGTGCCCGCACGGCAATGCTGTAGCTCAAGCGCTCTGCTCCGCCCATTGCACGTAACACACGGCAACCGGCATCTGGTGCTGGTGGCAGAACTCCAGCCAGCGCAACTGGTTGTCCTGCAAGCGGTCGCCGGGGCCTTTGACTTCAATCATTCGATAGGTTTTGTGCTGCGGCCAGAACTGGATCAGGTCGGGCATGCCGGCGCGATTGGCCTTGATGTCGAGCAGCAAACGATTGAACCAGTGTTTGAGGTGCTCCGCGGGCAAGCAGGCCAGCGCCTGTTCCAGCAAGTCCTCGTTCAGTGCACCCCAGAACACGAACGGCGACTGCACACCCCATTTATCCACGAACCGTTGACGAATCGTGTCGGCATAACAGCCATCATCGAGCTCGGCGAAGCAGGCCTCGAACAGTTCGGTGCGACGTTGCTGGAAATCTTCATTGAGCAGATCGACCGGGCCTCGCTGGAACGGGTGAAAAAACGCCCCGGGCAACGGCGCGAAAATCGCCGGCCAGCAGAGCAAGCCGAACAGCGAGTTAATCAGGCTGTTCTCGACGTAATGCACCGGGCCCTCGTCGTCATGCAGATGCGCCTGTACGTAAAATTCCACCGACAATGCCGGATCGCTGCGAGGCAGGTGCAAATCCAGACGCTCCACCGGTTTTGCCGTTGTGCGCTTGAGCGGCGGGCCGCCAAGTTTGCGCCGCAGCCTTGGCAAGATGCGTTGCAGGCCTTGTTGCTCGGCGGCACTCTCCGGGGCTTGTTCGGCCAACATTGCCAACTCCAGCGCCAGCGCGTATTCGGCGCTGCGCTCCAGCACGCGGATCATCCGCAGCCGCGCACCGGGATAGGCGCAGTCACGGTAGATACTCAGGGCTAGGGCAAACTCGGTGATGCGCTCGCAATACTGGCCAATCTGAAACAGCACTTTACCGCGCCGCCGCTGCAACCACGGGTTGTCGAAGTGCAGCGCGCTGACCTGTTCAAAGATAGTTTCCAGCGGTTCACCGGCTTCGAAACGCAACTGGCAATTGTGCAGGAACAGGCAGGCGTCGACGTCCGCGCGGCTGCGCAGGCCTCGGGAATCGGCGCAGAATTCGACTTTTTCGTAAGTAAAGATACCGAGATCAGCCAGGACGAATTCCGACCAATCCTGATAAAGGTTGCCGAAGAACATCAGGCGCAGGCGATCGCACAGATCCATGATGGTCAGGCTGAACAGGCGATCATTCAGAGACGGCGCCCAGTCGCGCAGGGTTCGCGGCGTATCGAACTGTTCTGCCAGCAAAGGCAGCCATTCATCTTTGCGGCCCTTGGGTCGATCAATACAGTCAGCGAAAGCCTGCAAAATTTCAGCCTTGAGCAACACATCAAAGAGCTCTGCGATCGCCAACGGTGCCTGCTCGTCGAGCCAGCCGCGCGCCAATAACGGCTGTGCGGCTGCAGCGATGTCGCCGATTTCGGCGTAAGTCAGTTTCCCGGCGCGAAAATGAATGCCCTTGCGCATCACCATCCGCACCAGCAGACCCTGTGACGCTCGCGGCAGCGCATTGAAGTCGCGGATAAACGCGTGCTCCGCTTCGCTCATCACATCGGCATAGCGAAGCTCAAGCCAATCAAGCACTTGCCGGAAGTTGTTGAGGTAATAAAACGGATCGTCGAGGGGATTGGCAGTCACGGGAATTCAGGGCCATGGCGAGCGAGTACTGGTTATGCGTACAGATACCAGCTCAGCCCTACCCCGTGCAAACGGAAAAAGATCAATGGCATTTTTTATCCGTGAACATCGAACTTTTCACGGTGCCATGACACCAACCGCGTTAGAACACCGACAATGATCGGTACTACATCGCATGAGGAGTTTGAGGTGGCTATGAACATCAAGACGCTGGGCCTTCCATTGGCGGTTGCCGCCCTGTTGGCATTGGGCGGTTGCTCAACCCAGACCGTGGTCACGTTGCAGAACGGCACCCAGTATTTGACCAAGGACATGCCGAAGACCGAAACCAAGGATGGCTTCTACGAGTTCGAGGATATTTCCGGGGCGAAGGTGAAAGTGCGCGCCGATGAAGTGGCGACGGTTCACAAGGAAGACTAACGCCTCAGGCCGTGTAAGAGCTGCCGAAGGCTGCGATCTTTGCTTTTAAAAGATCAAAAAATCGCAGCCTTCGGCAGCTCCTACAGGTTTTTTGTGTTACTCGGGAGTTGGCATGCCGGGGATGCTGTTGTCGCAACTCAGGTAAGTCCCGCCCCGCTTGACCACTTCGCCCTGCAAACGCTGGCAACGCTGCAGATCCTGCTGCGCCATGCGGTCGATGCTCAGATTGCCGGTGGTTGGCAGCTGCTTGCCGTCACCCAGACGGATCGTCACGAACGGTTGTTCGGGCTGGATCTGAAAGCGGCTTTTTTCTTCGACCGGTTTGTCCTCGGCAGTCTTTACCGGGTTCGGCAGTTGGTCGGTGGTAATGCCGTAGCGGCTCAGAATCGAGCTTTGAGGCAGATCGGCGCAGACGTTGGCCGAACACAGCGCCAGCCCGACGAAACCGATATACCCCTTGAAACCTTTCACGTTTGAATCTCCTGTACTCAATGGCGGCTAGCTGTAGAACGTGTGTGCACGTGCTGGCTTTAGGCCGCATTTCCTGTTTTTGCAGGGGTTTGAGTCAGAAACAGGCTGATCAGTCACATACACCATTCATTGTGGCGAGGGGATTTATCCCCGATGGGTCGCGCAGCGACCCCAAACCCTTAAGCAGAAGTGTGTCTGACACAGCGCATGCTCAGAATTTGGGGCTGCTGCGCAACCCATCGGGGATAAATCCCCTCGCCACAGGTTTTGGGATAGCCCTAACGAATCAGGCGATCACGATACCGTCGGCATTCAGGCTATTCAGCGCCACGCCGACCAACGTCACCGAGTCTGTGCCAAACGTCAGCACCGTGTCCTGCCCGACACTGGAGGCATGCGCACGGAAGTCATCCGCCGGCAAAACACCCTGCACACCGAGAAACACCAGTTTGTCATTCGACGAATAACCCACCACCCGATCCTGCCCGAACGCGCCGTTGAACAGGAACGTATCCGCCCCGCCCCCCGATTCCGTCAGGTCATTACCGGCGCCGCCGACAAATACATCGTTGCCCGTACCGCCAATCAGATGATCGTTGCCATCCAGCCCGAACAACCAGTCGCCACTCGCATGTGCCTTGAGCGTATCGACGCCACTGGTGCCTTTCACGCTCGATTCGTAAGCGGTAACGGTGTTGCCCGCTGTCAGGCCGTTGACCGTGACGCTGTTGACCACGTCATTCTTGAACACGCCCCAGAGAAACCCCGGTTCCTTGGTCAGAATCGTGCCGATGTCGCGAGTGATGCTGATCCCGCCCTGTGCATCGCGGACGTACAGATTGCCCACGCCGTCGTTGGCGAAGTCGAAGTTCTTTACCGAGTTCTGCAGATCCAGTGAATTGTTGCCGTGCCCGCCGAGGATAATGTTGTAACCACCGCTGTCACGGAACGTGTCGTTGCCGGCGCGTCCTTCCAGGTAGTCGTTGCCGCTGCCGCCCTGGATCAGGTCATTACCGTCACTGCCGATGATGAAGGTGCTGCCCTTGTGGGTTTCGGCGTTGCGATTGAGATCCTGCACCCAAGTATTGGCGCGCGCCGGGTCGGACAGGTTGGCGACGATGATCGTCGAGTCTCGGCTGGTCAGGTCGTAGAACTTCGACTCGATCACCCGGTTCATGCCATCGCCATACGCGGTCGGCAGGTGTGAGATCCACGTCGGAATATTCAGGATCGAGAACGGCAGCAGATTCCACGCGGTCGAGGCGTAGTGATCGTTGAAGCTGACGATGTTGTCGGTGGTCGACGCATGCGGCGCGTCATGCACGCCGACCGAGGCGCCGGTGAAGGTCGAGCCGTCGAGGGCGCGGAATACCGGATCGTTTTCGTAGCCGACGTTGAGCACTTTGTCGGTGCTGCTCTGGGTCGGCGAGGCGTAAGCGATGTAGTTGGAATCGGCGAAGAAACTGCCCCATTTGCCACCGCTCAAATCGGCCATGCTGTTGACCGCGAGGCCGCCGAGGCTGTGGCCGCTGACCAGTACGTCGTTGCCGCTGAGACCGTTGGCCTTGGCGAACGCCACGACGTTATTGAGCAGATTGCCGAAGGCTTCGCCGACGTAGTTTTTCGCGTAATCCTTGGGGCCGAATGCCGCGAGCAGATCGTTGATCGCGTCGCCGATCGAATCGCCAATGAGGATTTCCCGTGGCCCGCTGGTGCCGCGAAAGGCAATGCCCAGTTCGGTGAGATGGCCTTGGACGTCGTATTTGCCGAGAATTTCTACCTGAGCGCTGGTGTAGCCGGCCTTCTCGCCGAAGAAGGTGCCACGCGCATCGGTCTTGCCGTCGTAGCCCAGTTGCGAGGCGGTGATCGGTGTCCAACCGGCCTGTTTGACCGCGTCGAGGGCGGCTTTTTCCGAGTCGGGGTTCCACGGAATGCCGGGGATGACGCCTTGTGAATCGGTGCCGCCAATCAGCGCTGTGACCAGTGTGGCTGGCAAGCCGAGGCCGAAGCCATTGTGCTGATAACCGGCAGCAAACCCGTTATCGAGGTTGTGATAGGAATACAGCGTGATCGCCATGGCGTCGCTGAACAGCGCCTTGGAATCGGCTGTGCCGTAGTTTTTATAGTCATACACACCCATGCCATTGCCTCTCTTTTTGTTGGAATTGTTCAGAGATAGCTCACAGCCAGAGCGCCCCTCGCAGGCCGCCCCGGAGCATTTCGATACAGCACTTCTTAATACATGCGCACACACTCCCCCTGTAGGAGCTGCCGAAGGCTGCGATCTTTTGATCTTAAAAACAAAATCAAAAGATCGCAGCCTTCGGCAGCTCCTACAGGGATTGATCAGGATCTAGGCGAAGACGAACGCCGAGTCCGACAGATTAGCCACTCCCACCCCAACCAACGTCACGGCAAAGTCGCCAACCTTCAGCACGGTATCGCCGCCGCTCTGCGACGCGTGCTGTTTGTAGTCATAACCTTGCCCCGCGCCCTCGACGCCCATGAAAACCAGTTTGTCGCTGCCCTGATAGCCATTGATCGCATCAAAACCAAACGCACCGCTGAACAGGAAGGTGTTGTTGCCACCTATCGCATTCATCACATCGTTGCCAGCGCCACCGACGAAGGTCACGTGGCCCTTGTCGCTGATCAGCGTGTCATCGCCGCCCAAGCCAAACAGCCAATCATCGTCCGCCGTGGCGTGTAGCGCATTGCCGTAACCATCGCCGTTCAGTGAATGGTTGTACTGGGTCAGTTCGTTGCCATTACTCAAACCCTTGGCCGTGACGCCCCAGGTGATTTCCTTGCTGCCCCACCACGAACCCGATTCCTTGCTCACTAGCGCACCAATGTCGCGGGTCATGCTGATGCCGCCGTAGGCGTCGCGCACGTACAGCGTGCCGTCGCCATCATTGGCGAAGCTGAAGTTCTGCAATGGTTTCTGCAGCTCGAACGTATTGTGGCCTTGACCGCCAAGCAGAATATTGAAGCCGCCGTCATCGCGGAAATGGTCGTCACCGCCCAAGCCTTCAAGGAAGTCGTTGCCCGCCCCGCCCTTCAACCAGTCATTGCTTTGCGTGCCGATGATGAAAGTGCTGCCAGTGTGCGGTTCACCGCTGCGGCCCAAGTCCTCAACCCAGGTTTTGCCCCGCGAAGATTCCTCCAGATTGGATATGATGATCGTCGAGTCTTTATGCGTCAGGTTGTAGAACGTCGAGTCGATCAGCCGATTCAAGCCATCGGCATAACCCAACGAACCATGCGCCGACCAGCTCAGCGGATTGATGATGCTGAACGGCACCAGGTTCTGCGCGGTTGAGGCGTAGTTGTCGTTGAAGTTGATGAGGTTGTCGGTGGTCGAATCGTGCGGTTTGTCGTGTTTGCCCATCGAGGCCGTGCTGAACGTAGTGCCGTCCAGCACGCGGAACACCGGGTCGTTCTCGTAACCGACGTTCAGCACGTTGTTGCCGGTGCTGCTCTGGGTCGGCGAAGCAAACGCGATGTAGTTGGCGTCCTTGAAGAACCCACCCCAGTTGTTCGCGCTTAACTCGGCGACGCTGTTGACCCCGAGGCCGCCGAGGCTGTGGCCGCTGAACAGCACATCCTTGGCAGCGATGCCGTTGGCAATCGCAAACGTGGCGACAGCCTTGAGCAGATTGTCGAAAGCGTTTTTCGCGTAGTTGCTCGCATAATCCGACGGCCCGACCGCGGCCAGCAGATTGTTTTTCATGTCGCCGAAGGTGTCGCTGTAACCCAGCCCACCGGTGCCACGAAAGGCAATGCCGAGGCCGATCAATTTGCCGGCCGCGTCGTACTTGCCGAGCACCTCCGCCTCGGCGCTGGTGAAGCCATCCTCTTCACCGAAGAATGTGCCTTGCGGCCCGACCTTGCCCTGATAACCCAGCGCCGTCGCAGTGACCGGCGCCCACGCGGTTGCCGGCAAAGGCTTGCCGGTCGGGGTGTAGGCGTACAACGTCAGGGCGATGGCGTCGCTGTACAACGCTTTGCCATCGGCCTTTTTGTAATCGAACAATCCCATGTTGTGCTCTCTCTTCCTTTAAACCGGCAGCCTTTCGCAAGGCTGCCGGTACGCTTTAGAACTGCCAGTCGAGTGTGAGGCCGACACCGTGGTCTTTCTCGTTCGAACCGATCAGCCCGTTGTAATCCAGATTCACCCGCACATCGCGATTGAGCGCCAGACCTGCACGCACGCCGACCACCGCTGCATCACGATCCATCGACACGCTCTGCACGTTGAACGCACTGTTGCCGTTGGCGAAAGCCAAGTGGCTGTCAGCGTCAACGCTGCTCAGGTTGTGCTGCCAGCCGAGGCTCGCACCCAGTTCCAGTTGATGCTGATCCGACAGGGCGAAACTGCGCTTGGCGCGCACGCCGAGGGTCGACAGCACCACGTCGCGATTGTCTTCACCGCCCTTCAACGCCGCCGCGTCACCCTTCTCGGTGAAGCTGTCAGTGTTGAGATGCACGTAGGACAGATTGGCGAACGGTTCCAGGTTCATCGGCTGCAAGCCCAGGTCGTAAGCGGCTTCTGTGAACAATTGCGCAGTGGTCGCATCGCGTTTGGTTTTCTGCTTGCCGCTGACATCGCCGATTTGCAGATCACGCTTCGCATCGATGCGGTGCCAGCTGTAAGCGCCGCCAACGGTCAGGCGCAGGGCATCGATTTCATGCCCCAGATACGCACCCAAGTGGTAGCTGTCGACCGAGGCCGACGAATGCGTGCCGCTGCCCATGCTCAAAGAGCTGTCGCTATAACCGGTAACGAAACCGAGACGAGTATCTTCAGCAATCAAGCCATCGACACCGGCGAGCAAGCCACCGATCGAGCTGGTGGAATCCGCGTATTTATTGCCGCCATCACTGGTGCCCCACGAGCCCAACACCTTGACCCAGGCGTTGCTGCCCTCGCTTTTCGGTGCATCGGCGTTGAACAGATCGCGTTCGCGCAGACGCTCGCCAACCGCTTCGCGCAGGTAACGGCTGTCGTTTATCAGCAAGGTGCCAATGGCCGGGTGAATCTCGCCAGACAACTGTTGGAAAGCCTGTTGCGCCAACGCCGCGTTAGGCGACAGCAGCAGGGTTTCGAACAGCGCATTGCCGGCACCGAGACGATCCGCCGCCGCCGCGACTGAACGCTGATTCGGCGTCAGACCGACGCTGGCGAACGACGCGCCATTACGGCCGACCTCAAGCTGAACGCCGTTTGCCGAATAGCCCAACGTACCGCCGAGGAATGCATAGTTCGGCAACACCTGGCCGAACTGGCCGGACACGCCGCCCGCTGCCTGGAGGATGTTGTATTGCGTGCCGAGCAGACTTTTCACTTCGCTGGTAGTCAGCAATGTCGGGCTGTTTTCCAGCGACAATGCGACGGTCGCGCCGTCGATTTGTGCGGCGCCGCCGGCAACGATGCGGTCGCTGCTGGTCGGCGAGACTTCTACCGCGTAGGTCGAACCGCGTTCAAAGGTCACGTCACCCGCCACGTTCAGCGTGCCGATGGAATTGCCCGGCGCCACGGTGCCGCCGCTTTTCGCGGTCAGGGCGCCGATGCGACCGTTGCCGCCGAGGATGCCGCTGTTGTTCACGGTCACTTCAGAAGCCAGCGAGCCGTTGATCGCCAGTCGGCCCTGATTGACCAGCGTTGGGCCGCTGTAGCTGTTTTTGCCGGTCAGCACCAGGGTGCCGATGCCTTGCTTGGTCAGGCCACCGTGACCGGAGATATCGTTGCGCCAGGTGTCGAGGCCACAGGTGATGTCGTTGCACACGCGCTCGGTCGGTTTGCCCTGGTCGATGATCGCGCCGATGCCCGGCAAATCCGCGACAAACTGACCGGAACCGTAGGCGCCGTTGACGCGGAATTCCTCGGGAATGTCCTGCTCGGTGACGAACATCGACGGGCCGTCGATACCCTTGCGCAGGTTGATCATGCCCCAGCCGTACAAGGCGTCGATGCCCGGTGCGCCGAGGTCGGTGGCGGTGGTGCGCAACACAGTCGCGACCTGATCACCGGTCATATAAGGGAAACGCTCCATCAGCACCGCCATGGAACCGGCGACGTGCGGCGCGGCCATCGAGGTGCCGTTGTAATTTTTATAGCTGGTGGTCAAGTTATCGGCGTTGGTGCCTTCGATGATCGAGCTGAAGATTTTCGTGCCCGGTGCCGACACGCAGAAACTCGCGGTGTAGCCGCAACGCGACGAGAACGTACTGATGACGTACGGATTGGCGCTGGCCAGATCCGGGTTCTGTTGCAGCGCGGCGACGGTGATCCAGTTCGGCGCGATCTCAGGCACGAAATAGCCGAGGCCGGCGATGGCGTCGGGGTTGTTGAGGTTGTAGTCGTTGCCGGCAGCGAAAATGGTGACGATGCCACTGCGCGCGGCGGCGATGGCGCCGTCATACGCGCCGCCAGGTTTGGTGCCGAGCAGTGTGCGGATTTCGTTGAACTGCACTTGCGCGTCGTTGACGGTGAAATGCGGGTACGCCGGGTCGCGGCCGCCGAGGTCGAAACGGTCGGTGATGCCGATGCCCCAGCTATTGTTGATGATCCGCGCGCCGCTGGCGATCAGTGCATCCCAACCGGCCTTGTACACCGCGCCGTCGTTGCCACGGACGATGCCATCTTCCGGGCCCGGATCACCGTTGTCGGCGCTGATGATTTGCGCGGCGAACGCCACACCGTGCATCGGCCCGCCGTCACGACTGCCCGCCGCGATACCGCCGACGTGGGTGCCGTGGGCGCCGAGTTTGCCGTCGGAACCGACCGAGGGCGAACCGTCATAACGAAACGCATCGCCGGCCTTCACCGGGATGTACGGGTCGGTGTATTCGCGGATGCCGCTGGTGATCAGCGTCACGACTTTGTTGCTGCCGGAAAACTCCGGGTGCGCGGCGTACACCGGCTGGTCGAAGATCCCCAGTTTCACGCCTTTGCCGGTGTAGCCAGCAGCGTAAGCGTGATCGGCACCGATCGCGCCCAGGCCCCAATCGGCCTTGAATTCAGCGCTGCGCCAACTGGAAGGATCGCCCGTGCGACCACTCTCGACGTAAGGCGCGGCGTGTGCGCTGCCCCAGGTGGTGAGTGCGCAGAGCACCGCGAGATTCAGGGTTTTCAAGGCAAAACGGCCACCCGATTGCGCGGGTGTATTGTTGTTATTCATCCAGCGACCTTCCTTAGTGATGTTGCGAAAAAATCCGTATCTCTTGCGTTTGTGAACGGGCTACCTGCATGTGATCGTTCCCACGCTCCGCGTGGGAATGCAGCCCGTGACGCTCCGCGTCACAGGACGCAGAGCGTCCGTAGAGGCATTCCCACGCAGAGCGTGGGAACGATCAACACAGGGTGTGCGTCGATCTTTTAGAACTGCCAATTCAGGCTCAACCCGACGCCATGGCTTTTCTCGCGATGGGCCAGTTGTCCGTTGTAATCGAGGTTCACCCGCACATCGCGGCTCAGCGCCAGACTCGCCTGCACGCCGACCAGTGCGGCATCACGTACCAGCGCCGAACTCTCCACCGAATATGGCGTGCCACCGCTGGCAAAACGCAGGTGCTGCTCAGCATCGATATCACTCAAGCTGTGCTGCCAGCCAAGATGTCCGCTGACGTAGAGGGTCTGTTGCGCCGACAGGTTGAGCGTCTTGATCGCGCGCACACCGAGCGTGCTCAACACCGCATCACGCTGATCGCCAGAGCTTTTCAGCGCCGCCGCATCGCCCTTCTCTTTGAAGCCTTCGGTGTCCAGATGCACGTAAGCCAGATTGGCGAACGGTTCCAGCGCCAACGGTTGCAGGTGCAGTCGATACGCCGCCTCACCGAACACCTGGGTGGTGGCCGCGTCGACTTTGGCTTTCTGTTTAGCGCTGACGTCGCCGTATTGCAGATCGCGTTTTACATCGGCGCGATGCCAGCTGTAGGCCGCGCCGGTGCTCAAACGCCAGGCGCCGATTTCGTGGCCGGCGTAGGCGCCGAGGTGGTAGCTGTCGACCTTGGCCGACGAGTGCGTGCCCGACCCCATGCTCAGCGAACTGTCGCTGTAACCGGTGACCAGACCGATGCGCGTCTGCTCGTCCAGTGCGCCGTCGACACCGGCGAGTAAGCCGCCAATCGAGGTGCTGTAACCCGCCGTGTCGTGGCTGGAATCGGTTGTGCCCCACGCGCCGAGGGCTTTGATCCAGCCGTTGTTTTGCGTGGCCGACGCATCGTGCAGACGTTCGCCGACCGCGTTGCGCAATTGGCGGCTGTCGTTGATCAACACCGAACCGAGAGCCGGGTAGATTTCACCGCTCAATTGTTGGAACGCTTGTTGCGCTGAGGCGGCTGATGGTGACAGCAGCAGGCTTTCATACACCGAACTGCCGGCACCGAGACTTTCAACCGCCGCCGCGACGGAACGCTGATTCGGCGTTTGGCCGACGCTGGCGAACGTCGTTGCGTTGCGTTCGATATTCAGTTGAATCGCGTTGGCGGCGTAGTCGAGATTGCCACCGATAAACAGGTAGTTCGGCACAACTGCCGCGAATTGGCCTTGAACGCCGCCGGCCGCTTGCAAGATGTCGTATTGGCGACCGAGCAGGCTGCGGGTTTCTGTGGCGCTGAGCAGCGTCGGACTGTTTTCCAGCGCGAGGCTGACAGTGGCGCCGCCGACCGTGGCCGTGCCGCCGGCGACGATGCGGTCGCTGCTGGTGGGTGACAATTCCACCGCGTAGGTCGAACCTGGCGCGAGCGTGACGTTCCCCGCTACGTTCAACGTGCCAATGGAATTGCCCGGTGCGACGCGAGCGCCGCTGTTGGCGGTCAAGGCATTGATCCGCCCGGAACCGCCGAGGGTGCCGCTGTCGTTGACGGTTACCGCCGAGGTCAGCGAACCGTTGACCGTCAGCAAGCCGCCATTGACCGTGGTCGCGCCGCGATAGGTGTTGTCGCCGCTGAGGATCAATTGGCCGCCGCCGGACTTGATCAGGCTGCCCTGATAAATGCGGCTCGCCGCTGCTGCATCACGCGCCATGCCCACGGCGTAATCGGTCTGATCCTGCTGACTGGCGCCAGCCGCTACACCATTCTGCCAGCCTTTGTCCTGCAGGGTTTGCTGCCAGGCGTTGTGCTCGGCGAGGTCTTCACTCTGACGCTGGATCAGCGCTTTATCGGAGATGTCATTGCTCCAGACATCGCGCTGCCCTGCCCCCAGATTCGCGTCGAACGCACCGAGCAATTGCCCCGGCCCGCGCATCGCCCGATCAAGGTTGGCCACGCCCCAGCCGACTCGCTCGGTCGGCGCGTCGGTGACGGAGCCATCTAGTTGCGTGGCGGTGGTCAGCAGCGTTTCCAGCGCTTGCTGGTTGTTCATGTACGGGTAACGTTCCATCACCAGCGCCAATGCACCGGTCGCGTGCGGCGCCGACATCGAGGTGCCGGACTTGATCGCATAACCGCCGCCGGGAATGGTGCTGTCGATCTTCGCCCCCGGCGTGGTGATGCACCAGTATTTGGCGAGGCCGCACTGGTTGTACTTCTGTTGATTGCTTTGATCGAGCCCGGAAACCGCCAGCCAGTGGCCTTCAAGATCCGGCTGAAAGTACGGCAGCGCCGAGCGCACGCTGGCATTCGGGTAGCCGCTGTTGCCGGCGCTGAACACGTTGATCACTCCGCGCCGAGAGACGTCGGCAGCGGCATCGAGCCAGGTGCCCTGATTCCAGTGCTGGGCGTATGCGGCGTGCAGATCGGCCAGCGTGCGGTAGCTGACGTCAGGCGGCTGACTGCCCCAGCTGTTGTTGATCGCGCGCACACCGGCGTCGGCCAAAGAGTCGTAAACAGCTTTGAAATAACGCGGATCCGGTTTCGGGCCGAAGAGGAAACTGTCGTTGGCGTTGGTGTTGCCGACATAGATTTGCGCGTTGTATGCGACGCCGTGCATGCCAGTGCCATCGCGCGAGGCGCCCATGGTGCCGACGACATGGGTGCCGTGGGAATCGTTGTTCGGGTTGAGTGTGCCGTCGACGTTAAACGGGGTGCCGTTCAGGTAGCTGCCGCTGGCTTGTACCGGGTGATAGCGGTCAGTGGCGAACTCGGGATGGCTCGCATCGAAACCGGAATCGAGAGCGCCGATTTTTACGCCTTGGCCGGTGATGCCGGCGGCATAGGCTTGATCGGCCTGCATGCGCGCGAGGCCCCAGTCGCGCTTGAATTCGGCGCTGCGCCAACTGGCGGCGTCGCCGGGTTGGCCGGTTTCCAGGTATTGGGCCTGGGCTTGCGCGGTAGAAATCACCAGCAACAGGGTGCCGACTGATGCCGGTTTGATGCGTACGTCCATGTTCACTCCTCACTTTTTTTGTTGTTATGTAGGAGCTGCCGCAGGCTGCGATCTTTTGATCTTGAGCTTAAAAGATCGCAGCCTTCGGCAGCTCCTACAGAGAATTGCGGTGTTGCTGCCCCTCACCCCAGCCCTCTCCCGAGGGAGAGGGAGCCGATTTGTGGTGCTTTGAAATCTCGAGTTCGACCCGACCATTCAGGTCGATGCATCGCCCGCAAACAACCCGGTCAGTCCCCTCACCCCAGCCCTCTCCCGAGGGAGAGGGAGCCGATTTGTGTTGCTTTCAAATCTCGAGTTCGACTCGAACATTCAGGTCGATGCATCGCCCGCAAACAACCCGGTCAGTCCCCTCTCCCTTTGGGAGAGGGCTAGGGTGAGGGCTGTTGCGCGACCACAAATGCCTCATCCACCCGGGCCAGATCCTGCTCGTTCAACGTCCCCGCGTAGTAATGCAATTTCGTCCACGCCATCAGATAGTCGTACCGCGCCTGCGCCAGATCGCGGCGGGTGGTGAACAATTGTTGCTCGGCGTTCAGTGCGTCGAGGTTGGTGCGTTCACCGCCGAGAATGCTCTGCTTGGTCGACACCACCAGCGCTTCCGCCGAGGACAATGCCTTGGAATACGCACGCAATTTGCTCACCCCCGACAAGCACGCACTGAACTGTCGGCGCAGCTCGATCAACGTCTCGCGGGTCTTGCCATCCAGCTCATACTCAGCCTGTTCCATCGTGCGACTGGCCTGCCGCGTCGAGGCCGACACGCCGCCACCGGCATACAACGGCACGCTCACCTCAAAACCAATGGTGTTGGTCTCGTAGCGCTGGTTGTAGGTGTTGCCACTTTCCGATTCGTTCTGGCGCATCGAGGCGTACGCGTTGACCTTCGGCAGATGGCCGGCGCGATTACGCTCCACTTCATAACGCGCAACCTCCACGGCCTGACGCTGCGACGCCAGATTCGGGTTATTGCTGATCGCCATTTCGTGCCAGGTGTCGTAGTTGGCCGGCATCAGCGCGAAGGTCTGGAAGTTTTGATCCAGCGGTGCCAGCTCATCGATGTTCACCGCCGCAACGCCCACCAACGCGCCAAGTTCACGCAGCGCGGCGTCCTGTTCGTTACGCGCTTCGATCTCTTCGGCGGTCGCCAGCTCGTAGCGCGACTCGGCTTCAAGAATGTCGGTGCGCGTGCCTTCGCCTTGGCGGAACATGTGTTCGTTCTGCTGGAACTGCTGCTCGTAAGCTTTTTTCTTCGCCTGGGCGATGTCGATCTGATCCTGAGCGAACAAGGCTTTGGTGTAGTTATCCAGGCCCCGCACCAACAGCTCCTGACTCTTGCCGCGGAAGTTTTCATCGGCAAACAACGATTGCGCGACGCCCTTGCGATAAGCGGCGTAGGCCTCGTAATCGAGTAACGGTTGTTGCACGGTCAGGGTCGAGCCGTAACTGCTGTAATTGCGGTCATCGGTGCGGTTGCGCGCGCGTTCGTCGAGCGAAGTGGCTTTCGACGAGTTGCGGCCCTTGTTGTAGTTGTAACCGACGCGGGGCAACAGGCCGGCGCGGCCAATCGCACGGTTTTCCAGGCCGGCGTCGCGCTCCTTGATCGCGCCGAGGAACACCGGATCATTGCGCAACGCCTGTTCGTAGATCTCGAACGGACCCATCGCCGCCACTGCACTGTTGCCGGCCAACAGCGCGAACGCTGCCGCCAGCATCGAAAGCTTATTCATACAGCCGAACATCCTTATTCTTCGGTCAACGCGGAGTTGGCCCGGTCGAGCAACGGTTTGAACAGGTAGTTGAGCAGCGAACGTTCGCCGGTGCGCACGAACATTTCTGCGGGCATGCCGGGCTTGATCACCAGACCGTTGAGTTTCTCCATCGCCTGATCGCTGACACGGGTGCGCAGCACGTAATACGGCGCGCCGGTTTTCTCGTCGATCATTTGGTCAGCGGAAATCAGGCTGACTTCGCCCGGTACGCGCGGGGTTTTGCTCTGGTTGAACGCGGTAAACAGGATGTCCACCGGCAAGTGCGTGCCGACCTTGTCGATCAGGTTGATCGGCAAGTGCCCTTCCACTTCCAGCGTGGTGCCTTGCGGGACGATTTCCAGCAGGGTTTCGCCTTGGCGTACAACGGCGCCTTCGGTGTGCACCCCGAGATTGACCGCCACACCATCGGCGGTGGCGATGATTTCGCTGTGTTGCAGGTCGAAACCGGCGGAGGTGAGTTGCTCGGACAGGGTGACGCTTTTCAGCTGCGCGTCGGCCAGTTGCGTGCGCACTTCTTTTTGATATTCCTCGCCGTGCTGCTGCAATTTAAGGCGCGATTCAAGGATGCCCTGCTCGACGCGGCCGCTTTCGCCGGTGTTCTCGGCCAGTTGCTGCTGCACTTGCGAGAGTTGGCGCTGATATTCCATCAAGCGGTTGCGCGGGATGTAGCCGTTGTCGGCCAGCGGTTGCAGGTTGCTCAATTGCTGTTGCAGCGACGCGGCTTGCGCATTGAGGTCGGTGCGTGCGCGGCGCATGCCGGCCAGTTGCGCGGTGGCGCCTTCGATGTTCGCGCGCAACCCGGCCTGCTCACGGTAGAACGCTTCGCGGCGGCTGCTGAACAGTTGACGTTGGCCCTCAAGCACCAGCGCCAGACGCGGATCCGGATCGTTGCTCAGTTCAGCCGGAAAAGTCACTTGCTTGAGGTTGTCGCGCTCGGCCTGCCAGCGCGCCAGGCTCGCCCACGCCATGCGGTACTGCGCTTGCAGCGATTGCACGTCAGCCGCCACTTGCGTCTGATCGAGACGAAACAGCGGCTGCCCCTGCTTCACGATCTCGCCTTCGCGCACCAGAATCCGGCTGACCACGCCGCTGCTCATCGATTGCACGGCTTTGCGTTTGCCCGAGACGACCACCGTGCCCTGCACCGGAATGCCTTGATCCAGCGGCGCCAACGCCGCCCAGGTAAAGAAGCTGCCTGCGCCGACAATCGCCAGAATCCAGCCCATGCGCGCGAAGAACTTCGCATCGCGTTCCGGACGCTCGTTGAGGTAGGCGTGTTCCATGTTCGCTTCGTTTTCAGTGTTCATGCTGGCGCTGCTCATACACCCGAATTCCTTGTCGTGGGCTGATACTGCCGGCTCATGCTGAGTCCGCCCGGTGCCTGTGCAGCTTTTTCCCGTTGCTGTTCTTGCTGGCCGGACAGTGCCTTGAGCACGTCCTGACTTGGGCCGAAGGCCTGCAAACGACCGTCATTGAGCACCAATAATTTGTCGGCCTGAGCCAGCACCGAAGAACGATGCGTCACCAGCACCACAGTGGTGCCTTGGGATTTGAGTTGCGCGATGGCGCTGGCCAACGCGGCTTCGCCGATGGTGTCGAGGTTGGAATTGGGTTCATCCAGCACCACCAGGCTCGGGTTGCCATACATCGCCCGCGCCAGTGCCACACGTTGTTTCTGCCCGCCAGACAGACCGCTGCCGTCCTCGCCCAACTGCGTGTCGTAGCCTTGTGGCAGACGCAGGATGATTTCGTGCACGCCCGCCTGTTGCGCAGCAGCGACGACTTTCTGCGGATCGGCCTCGCTAAAGCGCGCAATGTTTTCAGCGATGCTGCCGCTGAACAGCTCGATGTCCTGCGGCAGGTAACCGATGTAAGGGCCGAGTTGATCGCGGTTCCAGCGATGAATATCCGCGCCGTCCAGGCGCACGGTTCCGCCAAGGGTCGGCCACACGCCAACCAATACTCGGGCCAATGTCGACTTGCCCGAGCCGGAAGCACCGAGCACGCCCAATACTTCGCCGGCCGCCAGATTGAAATTGACCATGTGCAGCGTCGCCGCGCGTTGACCCGGAGGGCCAGCGCTGACCTGCTCGAAAGTGATCTGTCCTTTCGGTGCTGGCAACGCCATGGCGTCGTCACTCGGCGGGAAGGCTTGCAACAAGGCATCGAGACGACGGTACGCCAGCTTCGCCCCGCTCCACTGTTTCCACACGGCGATCAACTGGTCGATCGGGCTCAGCACGCGGCCCATCAGAATCGAACCGGCGATCATCATCCCCGCCGTCATGTCGCCCTTGATCACCAGCAATGCACCGAGGCCGAGCACCAGCGATTGCAGGCACAGGCGCAGGGTTTTGCTCAGCGAACTGATCACCGCACCGGTATCGCTGGCCTGATTCTGCAAACCGAGGAACCGCGAGTGCACGCCAAACCAGCGCTTGCGCAGCGCACCGAGCATGCCCATGGCTTGAATTGTTTCAGCGTTGTGCAGGTGGCTGGTCGCCAATTGGCTGGATTTCTGCGAGAAACCGGCCGCTTCGCCCAACGGCGTTTTGGTCATGTATTCGTTGAGGCAGGCCAATGCGATCAACAGCAGCGCGCCGGCGGTGGCGAGTACGCCCAGCCAGACGTTGAACAGGTAAATCACGAACAAATAGACCGGGAACCACGGCGCATCGAAGAACGCGAACAGCGCGGGCCCGGTGACAAATTGGCGAATGTGCGTCAGATCGCCCAGCGACTGCCCGGCGTTGCCCTCGCCCTTGAACAGGTTGCGCTCGAACGCGGCTTGATAGACACGCAGGTTGAAACGGCGCTCCAACTGGCTGCCGATGCGGATCACGATAAAGCTGCGGATGACTTCCAGCAGACCGATAAAAGCGAAGAAGCCGACGACCATCAGCGACAACATCGCGAGTGTGGTTTCGTTCTGCGACGACAGCACCCGGTCATAGACCTGGAGCATGTAGATGGAGGGCACCAGCATCAGTACGTTAATCAGCGCAGTAAAGCAGCCAACACTGATCAGAATGCTTTTATAGTCAGCCAATGCCTTGAATAAGGGAGCGGTGGCTGGGGCCTTCGCCATCTTCATTGATTCTTCCTGGAAAATATTCCCGCCACTCGTTGGCGAGACTTTTATTAATTATCGGCACTTCACCGGGCTGTGCTTTTTAAGTGACCGCTTACACTTTTATAACAACTACCGGCGAATATTACGGCGCAGTTGTTCATCGAGGCGTTGCTGATAGCCCGCCCGTGGCGCTTTATATAAAAACGCTGTCGTAAATTTGATAGTTACGGCTGTTGCGCCGCACGTTCGAGCGTAATGATCAGGCCCGACTTTAAAGTCGTCTGATATAGCCCATTACGTTGTCGACTGAAAAACTGAATCCTTGAACCTTCTTTGCCGGTGATCGACAAGCCATCGGGATCGGGAAACCAGCCCACCGGAGTTTCTTCCAGCCATGCGCCCAGACACGTGGAACTCAGGGTTTTGTTCGCCGCCAGTTCAACACCACAGGTGTTTGACGGTTTGTCCTGGAGCTTTTGCGCATCCGCTGCATCTTCGCGAGCCGATAATGTTGCCTGCCAATGGCCGGCAAATGCCGAGGGTTCTTCGAGTCTGAGGCTGCTTGCCATGCTTGTTTCTCCAGAAATCATAAGGAGCGCTGCCGTAAACCACGCCACTGCCTTGTAGGTAAAAGCCTTACTGACCATGGGAATATTCGCTCCGGCACGTAGCCTTGCCCACTGAATCATTCGATGCAAGTAAAGAAAGCGACGCTCGCACGCCGCTTTCCCCGGCTACATCACGCCACGATGTCGCTGGTCGCTGCCTGGCCAACCGTGCTGACGATGAAGTCAGCCACGCCGTGCCCGGAGAAATCCACCGACAGCAAGCTGTTGCCGCCCGACGAGGTCAGCACGGCATCGCCCACCGCGCCGGTGAAGCTGCTGACGAAGTGCAGGCCCGCACCGTTGGTGATCCCGGTCAGGTCGATTTTGTCGAGACCGCTGACAAAATCGAGGATCTGATCGATCGCACCCGGTTTGGAATCCGAGCTGGCAGCGAACACAAAGGTGTCCGAACCGGCGCCGCCCCACAGTTTGTCGGCACCCCCGGCGCCCCAGATGATGTCGTTGCCGGCACCGCCCTTCAACTCGTTGGCCACGCTGTTGCCGATCAGCAGATCGTTGCCCGAACCGCCAATGGCGTTCTCGATGATCGCGCCTTTGGCAATGGACACGTTACCGACCATGCCGCCAACGTCAGAGAACGAGGCGTCATTGAGGTTGATCTTCTGGTTCTGGGTGAAGCCAGAGAAGTCCAGGGTATCCTTGCCGCCCGCATCCCACACCGAGAACACCAGCTTGTCACTCGACGACGAGGCGCTGAGGAAATCGCGACCGGCGTTGGAGTTGAAGCCGTAAGTGGTGTCGCCGGTACGGATATTGGTGTTGGCACCGTAGAGTTTCTGGATGGCCGCGATATCGTCCATCAGCGGGCCAGACGCATAGGCTTCGACGCCGCCCTTGCTGAAGTTCTGGTTGGTGTTGCTCTCGCTCCAGTAACTCATGAGGCTGTAGCCGCGGGTGTCTTGCCCGTAGGAAGCGTCGTTGTAAGTCGGGTTGCCATTGCCGGCGTTGTAGTCGCCCGGGTGAGCCAGGCCGAGGCTGTGGCCGATCTCGTGGGTCAGGGTCTGACGGCCGTAGTTGTTCAAATCCGGGTTCTTGTTTTGCGTGTAGCCACTGTTGATCAGGTACCACGATGTGCCGTCGTAACCGGCGCCGGTGCCTGGTAGATAGGCGAACGCTGCCGCGCCGTCCTGGCCACCGCTGTAGTTACCGAAGGTCATGTGGCCGTCACCGCCCGAGGCTTTCTCGGTGAAGGTCACGTTGGCGACGTCGGCCCAGGATTGCATGGCGAGCGCTGCCTGAGCTTTTTGCTGGGTGCTGAACTGGCTGAACCCGCTGATCCCGTGTTTGTTCATCGTGCTCGACGAAGCAGAAGTCAGGAACGTGTAGGTGAGTTCGATCTTGCCGCTGCCGTCCTTGTCCTGGTAGGCAGCACCGTCGCGCAGCAACTGGGTGGCGGCCTGGTCGACGGAGAAGGAGGGTTTGCCATTGACCGTGAGGTTGCCGCCACGATCGTATTGATGGCTGAAACTATTGATCTGATTCCAGGCCGAACTGGCGGCTGCCAGTGGCTGAACGGCACCAACCGGCTGGAAAGCCTGTTCGGCAGCATCAATAGCATTGGTTTTAACTTTCGACATAAACACACTTCCTTGTTTAGCAATGGAACAGTTTTTGTCCGATAGCGGCGATCCCTGGCGAGATCGTCCTATCACTCGCCCCATTGAGGGCGAAAGAAAACTGACACAATTTGAAATCTGCCGTAAAGGATTTTTTTGGAATGAAATCTGAGTGTTTCTGAAAACTGCCGTAAACAAAGCGCGCGAGGTATCAAGAATATTTAAAGTTGCGGGCTTTCGCCTAATTGTCTGACGATTTTATATTTAATTATTAAATATCGGTAAGTTGTGTTTTGTTAGCTGCGTCTCACTTTCCCGCACTTTAACAGTGCAGTGCCAGTGTATTGATATCAACTTCTCAAACTCACTGAATAACCCACGTGGGAGCGGGCTTGCTCGCGAAAGCGGAGTGTCAGTCAAGCTCTATGTTGACTGAACAGACGCCTTCGCGAGCAAGCCCGCTCCCACAGGTTCTATGTCTAATCCTGGGTATTAGCTACCCGTACGAATCTTGTTCCAGACCCGCGTACGAATCCGGTCGATATTCAGCGGCATCGCCTCCAGTGCAAACAACTTGCCCATCATCTCCGGACTCGGGTACACCTTGGTGTCGTTTTTGATCGCCGGGTCGATCAGGCTGTCGGCCTGTTCGTTGCCGTTGGCGTAGTGCACGTAGTTGCTGATGCCGGCCATGACGTCCGGGCGCAGCAGGTAGTTCATGAACGCGTAACCGGCCTTCTCGTCCGGTGCATCGACCGGCATGGCGACCATGTCGAACCAGATCGCCGCGCCTTCCTTGGGAATGTTGTAACCGATGTCGACACCGTTCTTGGCTTCCTTGGCGCGGTTTTCCGCTTGCAGAATGTCACCAGAGAAACCGACTGCCACGCAAATATCGCCGTTGGCCAGGTCGCTGGTGTATTTCGAGGAGTGGAAGTAGCTGACGTACGGCCGCACTTTCATCAGCAGCGCTTCAGCCTTTTTGTAGTCTTCGGGGTTTTTGCTGTGGTGCGGCAAGCCCAAATAATTGAGCGCTGCCGGGAGCAATTCCGGGCCGTTGTCGAGGATGGCCACGCCGCACTTCTGCAGTTTTTCCATGTTCTCGGGTTTGAAGATCAGATCCCAGGAATCCACCGGTGCATCGTCGCCCAGCACGGCTTTGACCTTGGCGATGTTGTAGCCGATGCCGGTGCTGCCCCACAAATACGGGAAGCCGTGTACGTTGTTCGGGTCGTTGACCTGCAAAGCCTTGAGCAGCACCGGGTTGAGGTTTTTCCAGTTAGGCAACTGGCTCTTGTCGAGTTTCTTCAGCGCCCCGCCCTGAATCTGCCGCGCCATGAAGTGGTTGGACGGGAATACCACGTCGTAGCCGGATTTGCCGGTCATCAACTTGCCGTCGAGGGTTTCGTTACTGTCGTAGACGTCATAGGTGACGCCGACGCCGGTTTCCTTCTCGAAATTCTTGGTGGTGTCTGGCGCGATGTAGTCGGACCAGTTGTACACCTTGACCGTGTCCGCCGCCTGAGCGAGGGAAACGGCCAGCATCAGCGGTGCCAGAGCGAGGGTCTTGCGGATCATGGGTCGATTCCTGTGTAGGTTTTTTTGTTGGCAGGCAATCAAAGGGATCAAACGATCAGAAAATCAGTACATAGGTCTTGCGCACGGTCTCTTCGATGTCCCAGATACCGAGCGTGTTGGCCGGCAACATCAGTGCGTCGCCACCTTGTATGTGCAGGGTTTCGCCGCCACCGTCCGGGGTGAACGTGCAACGCCCGGAGATGAAATGGCAGAACTCCTGCGCGGTGATCTGCCGGCGCCAGCGGCCCGGGGTGCATTCCCAGACGCCGGTTTCGACGCCGTCGTCGCGCTCGACGCTGGTGGTTGAGGCGATCGCGATCGGTTCGCCGAGAGGAACGGCCACCGGATTGGATTCGTCGAGCTGCAATGTCGCGGTGTTTTTGAACTGGGTAATGCTCATGGTCTGACCTGTCTTTTGGGCGTTCTTAAAAATCAATCGACGTTTAGTGCATGAAACCTTCCATGAAACCGGCCACCTGGCTGGCGAGTTTGCGCCGCCATGGCGCGGTCGTCGGATTGGCCAGGGTCTGGTCTTCATGGACGAAGCTTTTAATGATCGCGTTGTAACCGAGCCAGCGGCACGGCTCCGGTTCCCAGGCACGCAGCGCATGAATGCCGCCGTCCGGCAGTACCCACGGCTGATGCACCAGTTCGCTGTCGCGTTCAAGAATCAGGTCCGCCAGGGTGCGGCCGCCGAGGTTGCTGGCGCCGACGCCTTCCCCGCCATAACCGCCGGACAGCGCGATGCCGTTGGCGCGATCGCAGAGCATGTGCGGCTTGAAGTGCCGCGACATGCCGAGGTTGCCGCCCCAGGCGTGAGTGATTTGCACGTTTTTCAGTTGCGGGAACAGTTCGCCGAACAGATAACGGCGCAGTTCGACCTCATCGCGGGTCAGATCGAAGTTGTGGCGCAGCTTGCCGGCGAATTGATAACCGCCACGGGCACCGAAGATCAGGCGGTTGTCGGCACTGCGCTGGCCGTAAGTGACCTGACGGCTGAATTCGCTGAAAGCCTGGCCGCGATTGAGGCCAATCTCATCCCACGTGGCGGCGGACAACGGTTCGGTGGCGACAATCAGGCTTTGCACCGGCAATTGATAACGGCCGAGCGGCGGCAAGGTCACCGAATAACCTTCAACGGCCGGGACGATCCAGCGACTGCGCACGCTGGCCTTGGCGGTACGCAAGCTGCCGGACTGCCAATGCGTGACCGGACTGTTTTCGTAGATCTTCACGCCCATGCTTTGCACGGTACGCGCGAGACCACGCACCAGTTTCGCCGGGTGAATGGTCGCCACGTGCGGCGCGTAAATGCCGCCGTAAGGTTTGGCCACGCGAATCTGCTGCGCCAATTGCTCGGGGCTGAGCCAGCGATAGTCGTTGTCGTTCAGGCCTTGCGCGTGCAGTTTCGCCAGGTATTCACGCAGCGTGGCTTCCTGCTCCGGGTAACGTGCAGCGCAATACAACACGCCGCCCTTGCGATAATCGCAGTCGATGCCTTCACGTTCGAGGACGACTTCAACTTCATCGGGAATGCTGTGCAGCAGATCAAACGAAGCGCGGCGCTGTTCCGGTGACAGTCCGGCGAGCAAGCGATCTTCACCGAGCAGATTGCCCATCAACCAACCGCCGTTGCGACCCGACGCGCCAAACCCGGCGGTTTGCGCCTCAATGATGGCAATGTCCAGACCGGGGGCGAGTTTCTTCAGGTAATACGCCGTCCACAGCCCGGTGTACCCCGCGCCGATAATCGCCACGTCGACGTCGAGATCCTGCGTCAGCTCGGGCCGCGCGGTCAGCGGTTCGTCGAGTTGATCCATCCACAAACTGATAGTGCGCCACGCCGGCATGCAAGACTCCGCCACTGAAAACCTTCGATGGCGTCGATCCTAGTGCGTGGGCTTAAGCGTTGTCTTGCGCGCGTGTCCGCAAAGAAATTTGTTTAACGTAGGCCTTCGGTGACTGGCCAGTGTGCTGACGGAAACAGCTGTAGAACGCCGACACCGAGTTGAAGCCGGCGGCGAAGGCCAGCTCATCAATGCGCACCGGGGGCGTGGCGCCATCCAGCGAGCGCAACAAATGCTGCAACCGCGCCTGGTTTACGTAGCGATAGAAGCTTTGCCCCAACACCTGATTGAGCAGGTAAGAAATCTGATTGCGGCTGTACCCGCACTCCTTCGCCACTCGCTGCAGGTCGAGTGCGGGATCGAGATACGGTTGCTGCTTTTCGAAGTATTGCTGGAGGTCTTCGGCCATGAAGCTCAGTTGCCGTGGCGACAAGCCCAGACGACTGACCGCCGGGCGCTGATTGGACGCCGAAGTCCCGCCTGCCTGCGCACGCACCAGTGAGGCGTATTCGTTGACGCGCCAGATCAGTCCGTCCTTGACCGTGATCGCTTCACTGGAGCGGAACGACACCAAACCGTCGCCGCCGCGCAACGTCACTTCGTATTGAATGAACGCGGTGTTGCCGTCGACGCGAATGCGGTCGCAATGCTCAAGCGCTTCGTCGGATTCTCGCGGCATGCTGACACGCACGTACTCGCGCAGGTCGTCGAGGCCGAGCACGCGATTCTGAAAGAAGTCGTTGTATTCGATGTCCGGGTGATACAGCGCCATGACGGCGTCCAGATCGCGGTGTTTCCAGCTCAGGTGATAGCGCATGACCGTGGCGGCCGTGGCCTCGGTCTGTTGTGGGCCGTCGTCGTCGGCGTGCATAAAAGGCTCGGCGAAAAGAAACCGAGCTTGCCCAACTTCGCCTCGGGCAGCAATGGCCAATCGATAGTGGCCATTTGGCGATAAGTGCATTTGGCGTGACGCACATCAAAAAACCGGTCGCAATCGCCAAATGAACTGAAAAATCTCACAGAAAATTCACATCCGGATGCTACTTTTAAGTCCTGACACTGGTTGAGCCAATGAAGGCTCTTCCCACCTACCATGAGCAAAAGGAAACGCTCGATGATGAAGGCGGGCAACAACATGAATAAAGGGTCAAGCAAAGTCACGTTCCCCAACGCTTGCCAGCTGATGCGCTGGCATTTTCATCCTATGGGTTTCGAGGCCACGATGGACGCGCCGGGCAGCATGGTCGCGCGTCTGTTTGATCGCGCCAGCGGCGAAACCCTGATCGCCATCGCCGGCATCCCGTGTGCAACGGTGATGAATGCGGCGGATGTCGAGCGGATGATTGAAGCGGTTGAGGATGAGCTGGAAGCTTTCATACCGCCTGAATCTCTCAGGAGTTACGCATAAGCTTTTGATTAACAAAGATAAGCCCGCCGTTAAGCGGGCTTTTTTGTGGGCGAAGGTTTCAGGCGGTTTTGCTTTCTGCGCGGTGATCGAAAAAGAACGCTTTGCCCTTGGCCACCCGCTCGGAGGCTCTTGGCACGTTCACCGCTTGGCTTTCCTGTGGTTCGACGTACCAATAGCAATGGCTGACGGCGCGGGTGATGCCGACATAAGCCAGACGCAGGATTTCGTCTTTTTGCGCGCTGTCGTAAGGCTCGCTGTCGCCGCTTTTGCCTAGTCCGGCCATGCGATAGACCTGGTTCTTGTACGGCGAGCTGGTCAGGTGCTGACAATCGCCGAGCAAAAATACCGCATCGGCCTGCAAGCCTTTGGCGCTGTGATAGGTCAGTTGTTTCAGGCGCCGAGCTTCGTATGGCAAGCTCGAATCCACATTAACTACAGACTGAATATGCTGTTCTATCAACAACTTATCACTGCTTTTTCGATAGAGCATCAAGATCGAATCGCCCTGACGGTAGTGTTCGGCGAGGCGCTGACCAAGACCTTGGTCATCTCGCTCCAGCACATTAACCGGTTGCAGTGGTTTGGGCTCGCCGCTGGACTTGGCTTTCTTGCCGGGGATCGCCGGCGCTGCGCGAACGATGTGCTCGGCGGCGTCGATGATGTGCTGGTGGCTGCGATAGTTGTCGCTGAGCATGACCCGCGTGGTGCTCGGCGACGGGAATTCCTTGTTGAACTCCATGAAATAACTCGGCGAACTGCCCCGCCAGCCATAGATCGACTGCCAGTCATCACCCACACACAGCAACGACGAGCGTTGCGCACCCCGCCCGACATGCATGGCCGGGCCTCGGCTGCGAATCTCCGTGAGACTCGCGCGAATCCACGAGACGATCTGTGGCGAAACGTCCTGAAACTCGTCGATCATCAGGTGCGACATTGGCCGCAGCAGCTCATCGCTGAGCAACTTGAGGTTCTCCGGCGAGTGTTCGCTGAACAGCGCAAACATGCGGTTGTAGGTCATCACCGGCGGTTTCTGATCCACCAGATGATCTTCCAGCGCACGCCAGAACAGGCTCAAGGCCTCGAAAAAGAACCGATCCGGGTCTTCCTTGGCGAAACTCATGCGGCCTACGGCGTCCGGCACGTCCAGTCCCAGGTTCTCGATAAAGCCTGCGGCGGCGACGAAACAATCAAGTAGCGGCGCGGAAGCGAGTTCGCCTTTAACCTTGTAATCAAAGCCCTGGACCCGCGCTGGCATCACCGGCCAACGTGGCCAATACGCGCCTCGATGATTCGTAGGAATCTATCCATATCAATGGCTTACGACAGAAAGCTTGAAACAGGGTGCGCTTGACCGCCCATTCTGCGCGGATAGAGAGTTTGGCGTTTGGCCGACAGATCTGGGCGTTTTCGCGCGGATCAAAGCCCAGTACCACCCACGCGTCGAGGCTTGGAATGTAGCCATGGGCATGGAATTTAGCGCCATTGATGTCGAAGGTCTGGCGGTTCGGTTCGATGCCTTTGATCGGCCAGGCGCCCGCGCGAAACCATAGATCCTCAATGGCGTCGCAGAGTTCTTCGTCGCGCTTGGCTGCCAGCTCGGTTACTGCCACGCGTTTCTGCACGTCCGGGTGATCGCGTTCCAGCTCTTTAAGCTGCAACGCCGCGCGAGACAGCGGCTGTATCAATTCGCGGAAACGTTCATCGCGAGTAAACAGGCGGTGATAACAGGCATTGAGCTGCTGACGCTGGGCGTCGTTGATGCGCAGGTCGAAAGGGTTGCTGTCGACCTCTTCATCGCGGCCCTGCGGGCGAGTGCTGAGGTTTTCGAAGGCTTGCAGGCGTTCGAACCCCGGCAGGCTGCGCACCATCGGCAAAATGCGCGAGTGAAAGGTGCGCACCAGTTCGCGCGCCTGTTTCGGGCTCAATGCCTGACCCCAGAGCGCGAACATTTCCATCAGCTTATTGATGAAGTCTTTGCGCGACTCACGGGTGAAGGTCACCACGGTCATCGAATCCAGCTCAAAACCCAGATAGTGCGTGAGCAGCAGAATGCGCAGCACCAGCGTGGTCGACTTGCCTGCCCCGGCGCCGGCAACCACTGAAGTGGACGGCGTTTCGCTGAAGATCATCTTCCATTGCGCGGTACTCGGTTGCGCGTTTTCGGGAAGCAACCGAGCGACATCGGCTTTGATGCGTTTCTTCAGTTCGGCGGTCAGTGGCAAACGCCAATCATCGAACAAGTGGTTGTCGATGCTCGGCGGTCGATGCTCGGTGTTGCGGCTGTCGCGAATCAGCAGAACCTGACGGCCTTCCTCCAACCCTTCAAGCTTGCCTTCGTTAAAACCGTATTCAACGCCAGCGGTGTGCCCGCTGCGAAAGCCGTCGGCCTGGCCATGCAGCCACGACGCGCGATGTTGAGCGCGTAAACGGGTCAGGCCGTGGCCGAAGAAACGCGCGGCCAGACGCTTGAACCAAGGCATCTCGGCCAGAGGACGAAGTACGGGAGGTAGATCGGGGGTGTGTTGCGCCACGCTGACGGACTCCAGGGTGTGAGGCTGTTGACTCTATGGTGTCTGCATTTGCCGTCGAGTTCTAGCGAAATGCTTGCAGGTCATTGGTTTAGGCGATGAATTGAAGGTAGCGCTTAATCATTTTTGCGTTGTTTTATATCGATTGATTCGATGGTAATGCCGCAGTTTTTACGCTTTTTATCGATGTTTGGCTGATGGATGATGGCCGTCATAAACCACGTTTTCAGGAGACGATCATGCTCGAACTCAGACCCTTCAGCTCGCTGGGCGGCGCCCATCACGGCTGGTTGGATGCCCATCACCATTTTTCGTTCGCCGAATACTACGATCCGCAACGCATGAATTGGGGCAACCTGCGGGTGTGGAACGACGACGTGATCGCCGCTGGCACCGGCTTCCCGCAGCACCCGCATCGCGATATGGAAATCATCACCTATGTGCGTGAAGGTGCAATTACCCACCAGGACAATCTGGGCAACAAGGGCCGCACCGAGGCTGGCGACGTGCAGGTGATGAGCGCTGGCACCGGTATTGCGCACAGCGAGTACAACCTGGAGGCGCGTGACACCAAGATCTTTCAGATCTGGATTTTGCCGACCGAGACTGGCGCACCGCCGTCGTGGGGTGCCAAGCCGTTCCCGAAAGGCCAGCGTGAAGGCTTCGTGACGCTGGCGAGCGGTAAGGACGGCGATGATCAGAGCCTGCGGATTCGCGCCGATGCGCGTTTGGTGGCGGCGAATATCAAGGCTGGGGAAACGGCTGAGTATCGTCTGGATGAAGGGCGACGGGCGTATCTGGTACCCGCGACTGGCGTGATTGAGGTCAATGGTTTGCGGGCAGAAGCGCGGGACGGTGTGGCGGTTGCGCAAGAGCGAGTGTTGACGGTCACGGCGATTGAAGACAGCGAGATTGTGCTGGTTGATCTGGCTTAAGTGGCAGGCATGAAAAAGGGGTGACCAATGAGGTCACCCCTTTTTTTACATGCGCTCTCTGCTTGAAATACTTTGTGGCAAGGGATTCATCTGTGGCGAGGGGATTTATCCCCGTTGGGCTGCGCAGCAGCCCCCAGCAATTTAAAAAGCGGGGGTCGCTTCGCAACCCAACGGGGATAAATCCCCTCGCCACATTTAAATCGCTACACCCAGTTAAATCACTACACCACAGTTAAAACACCACAACAGGCGTTGTGGTGATTGCCACTATTTCGTGGAAATCGCCCCATCCACCAACGTCTGCGCCTCTGCCACCAGTTGCTTGAGGTGATCGTCGCCAATAAAGCTTTCAGCGTAGATCTTGTAGATGTCCTCAGTGCCTGACGGACGCGCCGCGAACCAGCCGTTCTCGGTCATCACTTTCAAACCACCGATCGCCTGATCATTGCCCGGCGCATGACTCAGAATGCTCTGAATCTTCTCGCCCGCCAGTTCAGTCGAGGTCACTTGCGTCGGCGACAACTTGCTCAGCAAAGCCTTTTGTTCCGGATTTGCCTTGGCGTCTACGCGCACCGAGAACGGTTCGCCCAGTTCATCGGTCAATGCACGGTAAGCCTGACTCGGATCGCGACCGCTACGGGCAGTCATTTCCGCTGCCAACAGGGCCGGAATCAGACCGTCCTTGTCAGTGCTCCAAACGCCGCCATCCTTACGCAGGAACGATGCACCGGCGCTCTCTTCACCGCCAAAACCCAGCGAGCCGTCGAACAGACCGTCGGCGAACCATTTGAAGCCGACCGGCACTTCGTACAGACGACGACCCAGACGCTTGGCCACGCGATCGATCAAGCCACTGCTGACCACGGTTTTACCCACGCCAGCATCGGCGCGCCATTGCGGACGGTTCTGGAACAGGTAATCGATGGACACGGCGAGGTAATTGTTCGGCGCCAGCAAACCACCGGACGGCGTGACGATGCCGTGGCGGTCGTGATCCGGATCGCAGGCGAAAGCCACGTCGAAACGCTCTTTCAGACCGATCAGACCTTGCATCGCATGGCTGGACGATGGGTCCATGCGAATCTGACCATCCCAGTCGACGGTCATGAAACGGAAGGTCGCATCAACTTCTTTGTTGACCACTTCCAGATCCAGACGATAGTGCTCGGCAATCGCCGACCAATAGCGCACCCCTGCTCCACCCAACGGATCCACGCCCAGACGCAGTTTGGCGTCACGAATGGCGTCGAAGTCGATCACGTTGATCAGATCGGCGACGTAGGTGTTGAGGTAATCATGGCGGTGCGTGTTGCTGGCCTTGAGCGCTTGCTCGTAGCTGATGCGCTTCACGCCCGCCAGTTTGTTCGCCAGCAACTCGTTGGCCTTGGCTTCGATCCACTTGGTGATGTGGGTATCGGCCGGGCCGCCGTTGGTTGGGTTGTATTTGTAGCCGCCGCTTTGTGGCGGGTTGTGCGACGGCGTAACAACCACGCCGTCCGCCAGGCCAGTAGTACGGCCACGGTTGTAGCAAAGAATCGCGTGGGAGATCGCCGGCGTTGGTGTGTATTCATCACCTTCGGCGATCATGACGGTCACGCCGTTGGCGGCCAGTACTTCCAGCGCGCTCGCCCCGGCCGGGGTCGACAATGCGTGAGTGTCGATGCCGACAAACAGCGGGCCGGTGATGCCCTGGGCTTCGCGGTACAGGCAGATTGCCTGGCTGATGGCCAGAACGTGCCATTCATTGAAACTCAAATCAAAGGAACTGCCCCGGTGTCCGGACGTGCCGAACGCCACGCGCTGGGTCGAAATCGATGCATCAGGCTGGCCGGTGTAATAGGCCGTTACCAGTCGCGGGATATCGACCAACAATTCTGCCGGTGCCGGTTTGCCCGCAAAAGGACTGAGTGTCATGCAAAACCTCTGAGATCGAGTGGTTCAGGAAATACAGCGCAGTTTACTGGCAGTATGACCACAGCGCGATGGGATCTATCCGGCACATCGCAGAAGTTTTCTAACGTCACTCGGCGGGCGCAAGGCGCAAGGCGTCACCGACAAGCCCGACCACGCTGGCCAGATCATGATCGCTGTGACTGATCGCGCTCAAGCGCAGGTACTGCGCGTGCTGTCGATGCAGGCTGAACAACTCGCCGGGGGCAATCACAACCTGTTGCCTGAGCAAGTCATGAAACACCTCGCTCATGTTCACCGTCCGCAGCGACCGAACCCACACCGTCGCCCCGCCCTGTGGCTCGACTATCTGCAAGGCATCGCCCAAACGCTCGCGCAACAGCTGAATCAGGTGGGTTCGGCGTTCCTTGAGTAACCGCCGCAACACCAGCAAATGCTGATCGATACGCCCACTCGCATACAACCGCGCGATGGCTTTTTGCCGAGTGACCGACAAGCGGAAGGAGCGCAGCAGAAAATGCCGCTGCAATTCGCTTCGCCACTGACGCGACAGGACGAAACCGTAAGGGGCTTCGGTGCCGATGATCCTGTCGAAAGCAGAAAACACCAGCAAACGCTCGGGATCCAGCCAGTCGCGTAACCGCTGGCCATCGTGCTCGTCTGCCAGCTCACTGCAACAGTCATTTTCCAGCACCCAGGTGCCCTGCTCCGCGAGTAATTTTGCAATCAATTGCCGATTGGCCGTCGGCGCGGCGCTGCCATGCGGCAGATTCAATGCCGAAGACAATAAAATCAGTCGCACAGGTTCAGTCTTGAGCAACGACGCCAGCCATTGAGGATCCAGTGCGCCATCGATTTGCAACGGCAACTCGATGACGCGCACCTCGGCCGCCTCGAACAGACGCAGGATCACCCAGTCACAGGGTGACTCGACCAGAACCGTGGCCTGGCGCAATTCCAGCACGGCGATGAGTATTTCCAGCACGGCGCGTAGATCAGCGCCGATGTAGACGTCATCGGCGTGCCAGCAATGGGTCGATGAAGTGGTGTAGCGCGCCGCCAGAACCGTGCGCAATTCCAGTTCACCGCAGGGTTGCAGCAACAATTGTGGCTGGCGCGGGTATTGCCGCAGCAACTCCCTTTCCAGCATCAGCAAAGGACTGTCCAGCGGCTGCAGCGACGCCGGATCGTCGGTGCTCAACACGCACATGCCCGGGCGCCGGGCGTTGACATAGACAGCCTCTAGCAGATCGCTGCCATTGGCCGGCGGCACCAGGAGCGAGCGGGCTTTTGCGTAATAACCGGACTTGGCTATCGAGTAAACCCGCCCTTCCTTCTCCAACAGCGAATACGCGTATTGAATGGTCGAGATCGACACCTTCAAGCGATCGGCCAATTGGCGCAATGACGGCAATCGCATGGCGCCAGCGGCGTCGGACTCGTTAATCACCGACGTCAGGTAGCGGTAAACCGCTTGGTAAGCAAAATCGTTTTCACGCAAGACCTTCATGAGCCCTCATCCATAGGCATTGGCGCAATATGTGCCAAAAGGCTCAAGTTCAACCTTCCGCCGACCGGTCACCCGCAACGACATCCGCCTCGCTGGCATCGGCGCGAGAGCATGATGCTTCAGTCGATTGCGGCATGTGAATCGGCCCCATAGCGTACAAACGGCTGATCAGTTTGACCGGCAATCCGCTGACGTCGGTCATCCACTTCATGACCTGCTCCGGCGCACTCGAGCCCTGCATGGCGCGGTGCAGGTCAGGCAATGCCACCAGCATGCCGGGGTGGCACTTGCGCAGAAACCGCTCGAGCCCGGCGCCGTGATCGATGAACGGCGCAAACAACAGGCACGTGAGTTGGGTTTCACTGATTGCAAACGTCGCTTGCAGGTGATTGGCCGCTTGAATACGCCGCTGCTCGAGGTCGAGCAAGTTGCCGAAATTGGCCAGCAACTGCTCACACACCGGTTCTGGCACCTGTTTGAGGCGCATCGTCAACAGGCTTTCCTGCAAATATTCGCTGATGCCGGCCTCGTACGTCCGCCCCTCGATCACGCACGCCTGCAAACCTTGAAGATGCGCGGCAAGCAGCGGCTCAACGTAGTCGTTGTCGCTGTGATACAGCGCAAGATCGTCGGCCTGGAACCCGAGAAAATCACTGAGCAAAGGCCAGCGCTCTTCAAGTTTTCCGACAATCATGTCGTTGATAGCGATAAAACTGGTGCGGCGACAGGCCTCAAACTTGCCCTCCGGGCGCCATGGCAGATGCTCACCGTCCGCATGAAAATGGCGGTAGAAATCTGGGCCAAGACCGTCGAGCAACGGAAATAAAGCGTCAAAACCACCGTGTTCAGCAGGCAAACCACCGATTTCGGCCTTGAGCGCAGCGCGATTCAACCCTTCGAGAAACTGCTGTTGCCGGCGCGGTGTTTCGGCACCAATCATTGCATCGACGCCATTGTTCCAGCGGGCGATCTGGCTGTAGAACTCCGCCGTAGCCAGGTAAGCGTCGTCCCACAGTTCAAGGGGCTCATCCCATGTGCGGCGATGGCCGACCATCAACAGATTGACGCGATTGGCTTCACGACTGTCCTCGCTGGCGGGCGTCTGATAATCGAACGGTAGCACCTCGCGATGATCCACCATCAACAGTTCAACCCGAGGATCGTCATACAGAAACAGTGCGCTGTAGCTGCGGTGCATGTTCTGCAAGGCGAAAGGACTTGTGCCGTTCCAGCGCAGGTTGGCCACGCGCAACTGGAATGTCGCCGGTGAACGACTGGCCAGGCTCAACTGCGCGGCCCGCAGCAGGGCCAGCGTGTAACAGCTGTCCCGGGAGCCCGACTGGACGACCAGCACCTTGAAATGACCGATGTTTTCCATGCCGCCAGCGGCCACCAGCAGTCGCTGCATCAATAGCTGCAACGCCGTACGTTCTGCGCGTGAGAAGAAGCTCAGCAAACGCTGCAGGACTTGCTGGTAGACATAATTCATTGCCTGATCATGGATCGTGCTCATCGGTATTTACCCGGAATCAATAGTTTCATGCTGCGCAGACTGAATGCTCGGTCGCACAACAATTCATCAATAAGTAATAGACGCTCAAATGCTAACACTTACGCAATCGTAGTTATTTGAAACACTTGAACAGTTAAGACCCCACCAACGCCCACACCACGGGCTTCAACCGATTGTTAAATAACGGTATTTTTTTGTGGAAAATATTCCTAGGAAACTTCCCACAACAGCCCACGACAATTGAGTACAAGAAAAAAGGACGCAACTTGGGAATAGCCCTACAACAATTAAACAGAAATTGACACGACCAGCAGAAGTAGCCGTTTGATATTGCACAGGGCAAATAGAATGCACAGCCATGGCTCATTCCTTGAGATGAAAGTAATCATTCAATTATCAGGGCTTATATAGCGATTAGAAGATACAGATCGAGAGCAAAAACCAGTTCAGTTGCTGAATGGCCCTACACGCATCACGCGCAGGCAGTCTCTTTTTGGGGGATAAACGCAAAGAGTCCGTGGGGCCACGGACTCTGTTCAGCAGTATTACGCCGGTTCGACCTGCAGGGCGACCCGTTCGCGACATGGGCATTCATCCATGTAGCGGTGTGCTTCGACAAACTCATCGAACGGGAACACCCGAGTCTTGAGCGGTAGCAGCACACGATCAGCGGTCAGCTGGTTGATGTCACGCAAGGCACGTTGCAGCGCCACGGAATCCTGCGTGATGCCCAGCTCCGGTTTGCCAGTGAAGTTGCCGATGCAGTGCACAAAGAACTGAATGTTCTTCTGGAACGCTGCACACGCCGGGAATGGCGTCTGGTTGCCACCTTGCAGACCGTACAACACCAGGCTGCCACGCGGGGCGAGAACGTCACCGAGCAACGACATCTGTGGGCCACCCAGGCCATCGAACACCACGTCAACGCCGCGGTTGTCGGTGATCTTGTTGATCCGCATCAGCAGATCTTCTTCCTCCGTGACGATGACTTTCTCGGCACCCAGCGACAACAGATATTCACGCTCTTCCGCGGTTTTAGTCGCGGCAATCACGCGTACACCCAAGGCTTTGCCCAGTTGTACAAAGGATGGCCCGGCACAGTGGCTGGCGTCAGTGACCAAGGCGAATTGCCCCGGCTTGACCCGCGCCAGATCGGCGTAGGCAAAATAGGCAATCAGCAGCGGCGTGTAATGCACGCTGGCTTCGATCGGGCTGAGGACGTCTGGATAACGGGTCAGCGCGGTACGCGGCAGCAAGATCTGCTCGCCGTAAACCGGATAATCGTTGGCGCTCTCGGCCGGAAAACTGGCCACCTTGTCGCCTACCGACAGATCATCGACACCGTCACCGACGGCGGTGACCACACCGGCCATCTCGTGACCGAGGCCTGCAGGCAAACGTGCCTGAGACGAGGCCAGGTTCTGACGCCAGAGCGTGTCATACCAGCTGATGCCGATCGCTTCGACACGTACCTGCACTTCGCCAGGACCTGGCTGAGCGGCCGCATGCTCTTCGCATTTGAGCACCTCGGCGGGACCGAAACTTGTGAAAACGGATCGTGCGGGACATCGCAAACCTCGTCAAAGTAACCTCTAATGCCATGAACTCTATCTGGGCTTTTAACCCAAGACTATCAGTGGCTATTAATAGTCGACATGCCTGTCATTGATTCCGCAGTATGGGCGGCATTGGCACAATCCAGCAAAAAATCACTGCCACCGGCTCGGTAAAGCTGAATTTTCCGGTGCAGAGTACCAGCCTTTCCCCGTAAGATTCATGCCGGCCATTGTTCTCATATGGCCGCTCTCGTCAAGCTTGATGACTCTGCCAGGACTCCAGATGAATCGTAATGACCTGCGTCGTGTCGACCTGAACCTGTTGATCGTATTCGAAACATTGATGCACGAACGCAGCGTGACCCGGGCGGCGGAAAAGCTGTTTCTCGGTCAGCCGGCGATCAGTGCGGCGCTCTCGCGCCTGCGTAGCCTGTTCGATGACCCGTTATTTGTACGCACCGGGCGCAGCATGGAGCCGTCTGCCCGCGCGGTGGAAATCTTCGCCCTGCTCTCGCCTGCCCTCGATTCGATTTCCACGGCCGTCAGCCGCGCGGCAGAATTCGATCCGGCGACCAGCACCTCGGTGTTCCGCATCGGTTTATCCGATGACGTCGAGTTCGCCCTCCTGCCGATGCTGCTTAAACGCCTTCGCGCTGAAGCGCCAGGCATCGTGCTGGTGATTCGTCGCGTCAACTACATATTGATGCCAGGCCTGTTGGCTTCCGGCGAAATCTCCATTGGCGTCAGCTACACCACCGACCTGCCGGCCAACGCCAAACGCAAGGTCTTGCGTCGCAGCGCGCCTAAATTGCTGCGCGCCGATACCGTGCCGGGGCCGTTGAGTCTGGATGATTACTGTGCGCGGCCGCATGCGCTGGTGTCATTTGCCGGCGACCTCAGTGGCTTTATTGATGAAGAGCTGGAAAAGCTTGGCCGCAAACGGCATGTGGTGCTGGCCGTGCCGCAGTTCAACGGGCTCAGCACGTTGCTCGCGGGCACTGACATCGTCGCGACCGTGCCGGATTACACCGCGGAAGCGCTGACGGCGGCTGGCGGGGTTCGAGCGGAAGATCCGCCGTTGCCGACGCGCACGTTTGAATTGCACATGGCTTGGCGTGGGTCGCAGGATAATGATCCGGGCGAGCGTTGGTTGAGGTCGCGGATTCAGATGTTCTTTGGTGATCCGGACAGCCTCTAGAACCCACCGTCGATGGTGACGTCGTCGCTGACACCTCAGCGACGTTAGCCTCTTTGCGCCAACCCCTACTGCGAAAATTCCTACGCACACTTCTTGCCGCCACACCCAGCCGATATATATGATAAGGATTATCATTTGTACCATCCTTATCCGGCGCCCTCCTACGATGCTTCCATCTCCACAAACCAGTTTCTGCGATGTCGCTGTGCTCTATCGCCAGCAGCACGGTTGGTTACAGAACTGGCTACGGCGTCGGCTCAATTGCTCGCAGAGTGCGGCTGATCTGGCACAGGACACGTTCATGCGCCTGCTGGCCAAGGAGCAAGTGCCCGAGTTGCATGCCCCGCGAACGTTTCTGGCGAAGGTGGCGCAGAGTGTTCTGTGCAATCATTACCGCCGACAAAAACTCGAACGCGCTTACCTTGAAGCACTGGCAGCGATGCCTGAACAGGTCGCGCCGAGCCTGGAAACTCAGGCCATTCTGCTGGAAACCCTGATCGCCCTCGACGCTGCGCTCGAAGGTCTTGAGCGCCCGGTGCGCGAGGCGTTTCTGTTGTCGCAGATGGACGGTTTGAGCCACGGTGAGATCGCCGCGCGGCTCGACGTTTCGATCACCACGGTCAAGCGCTACATCATCAAGGCCGGGGCGATGTGCATCATGCTCGACGATAGCCTCGACCTGCCATGAACCGCGAAGATACTTTGGCGATTTCCGGCGACGTCGCCGAGCAGGCCATGCACTGGCACCTTGAGTTGCAGGAGCCCGAGGTCAGCGAAGCGACGCTCGCGGCGTGGATGCGCTGGCGTCAGGCGCACCCGGTGCACGAGCACGCCTGGCAACGGGCGGAAGTGTTTGCACGACGCATGCGCGACCTGCGCAGCCCCGACCAGCGCCCCCTCGCCCACGCCGCCCTGCGACCCACGCTTTCACGGCGCTCGGCGCTCAAGCAGTTGAGCGTTTTGTTTGCGGCCGGTGCCGGTGCCTGGGCCATGAAAGACACGGCGTTGGTGCAAGACTGGCGCGCGGATTACTACAGCCAGGTTGGCGAGCAAAAGAGCTTTACGCTGGCCGATAACACGCAAATCCAGCTCAACACCGACAGCGCAATCAATGTGGTTTTTGAACGGGAATCGCGGCGCATAAAATTGCTGCGCGGCGAGCTGCTGGTCACCCGCGCCGATGGCCGATTGTTGTCGGTGGACACCGCTCAGGGTCGACTGGAATCCGCACTCGCGCGCTTCAGCGTCAGACAGCGCGCCGGTTTCACTCAGGTCAGCGTTTATCAGGGCACGTTGGTGATCAACCCTTCCAGTCTGTCGCACCAGCCCATCGCACTCAACGCCGGCGAGCAGATCAGTTTCAGCGCCGGGCAGATTTTCAGCAGGCAAGCCATTGCACTTACCGCGCCGGCCTGGAGTCAGGGCATGCTGGTCGCGCAGGGCCAGCGTCTGGCCGACTTCCTCGAAGACCTGAGCCGTTATCGCCAGGGCCATCTGGCCTGTGATCCGCGTTTGGCCGACCTGCGGGTTTCCGGCACCTTCCCCCTCGGCAACACCGAGAAAATCATCTTCGCCGTCGCCGACACTTTGCAGCTCGATGTGCAGCAATTCACTCGCTATTGGGTGACGTTGAAACCGCGCACCGCCTGATACTGAAAAATATTCGCATTTGGGTGGTCCGATTTCGATTCTCACGAGACTTAAACCCCAGACATTCAATTCAATGGGAAACAACTCGTGAATCGCACCGCACGCAAACGCCAGGGCTGGCAATTTTCGATCAAACAGAAACTGGCCGGCGCCGTGGTTCAAGGCATCGCTTGCATGGCAGTGACCGCACCACTGCTGATCGCGCCGAACTGGGCCGCCGCCGAGCAAACTCAAGAAGATTTCGATATCCCCGCTGGCGCGCTCGCACCGGCGTTGACGCGTTTTGGCCAGACTGCGCACATCCTGTTGTCCTACTCCACATCGCTGACCGAGGGGCGCAGCACATCCGGCCTTAAAGGTCGTTACGACGTCGACCAAGGACTGGCGATTCTGCTGGCCGGTTCCGGGCTTGAAGCCAGTCGCGGCGCCAACGGCAATTATTCGCTGCAGGCCAGCACCGGTGATGCGCTGGAGCTGGGCGCGGTGTCGATTTCCGGCAAGGCGCCGGGTTCGACCACTGAAGGCACCGGGCTCTACACCACGTATTCCTCCAGCAGCTCGACGCGGCTGAACCTGACCCCGCGTGAGACCCCGCAATCGATGACGGTGATGACCCGTCAGCGTCTCGATGACCAGCGCCTGACCAACCTGACCGATGCCCTCGAAGCCACGCCGGGCATCACCGTGGTGCGCGACGGTCTCGGTTCGGAAAGCGATTCCTATTGGTCGCGCGGTTTCGCGATTCAGAACTACGAGGTCGACGGCGTTCCCACCAACACGCGCCTCGACAACTATTCGCAAAGCATGGCGATGTACGACCGCATAGAAGTCGTGCGCGGCGCCACCGGTTTGATCAGTGGCATGGGCAACCCGTCCGCGACGATCAACCTGATCCGTAAACGCCCGACTGCCGAAGCGCAGGCCAGCATCACCGGTGAGGCCGGCAACTGGGATCGCTACGGCACCGGTTTTGACGTCTCGGGGCCGCTGACGGAAACCGGCAATGTGCGCGGACGCTTTGTCGCCGATTACAAAACCGAGAAAGCCTGGATCGACCGTTACAATCAGCAGTCGCAGCTGATCTACGGCATCACCGAGTTTGATCTGACGGAAGACACCCTGCTGACCATGGGCTTCAGTTATCTGCGCAGCGACATTGATTCGCCACTGCGCTCCGGCCTGCCGACGCGTTTCAGCACCGGCCAGCGCACCGACCTGCAACGTTCGCTAAATGCTGCGCCAGACTGGTCGTACAACGATCACGAACAGACCAGTTTCTTCACTTCCATCGAGCAGCAACTGGGCAACGGCTGGAGCGGCAAGATCGAACTGACCCACGCCGAAAACAAGTTCGACGAACTGTTCAACTTCGCTATGGGTGACCTGAATACCGACGGCAGCGGTCTGTCGCAACTGCCGGTGCGTTTCTCGGGCACGCCGCGTCAGGACAACCTCGATGTGTACCTCACCGGCCCATTCAGTCTGTTCGGGCGCGAACACCAGTTGATCACCGGCATGACCCTCTCACAGTACAAAGAAAGCACGCCGAGCTGGGGCGGTTGGCGTTACGACTACAACGGCTCGCCGGCGGGCGCTATCGACAACCTATTCACTTGGGACGGCAACTCGGTTAAACCGGACTTCGCCGTCAGTGGCAAATCGTCAATCGACGAAGATCAATACGCGGCGTACCTGACCTCGCGTTTCAGCGTCAGCGATGACTTGAGCCTGATTCTCGGCAGCCGCGTGATCAACTGGAAACGCGACACCTCGGATCGCCCGTATGGCGGCGAAGAAAGCGAAGTCAATCGCGAAGAAAACGGCGTGTTCATTCCGTACGCCGGCGTCGTTTACGACCTCAACGACACCTGGTCGCTGTACGCCAGCTACACCAAGATCTTCAACCCGCAAGCCTCGTGGGTGACTGACGAAGACAACAAACCGCTCGACCCGATGGAAGGCAAAGGCTACGAGATCGGCATCAAGGGCACGCACCTCGATGGCAAGCTCAACTCCAGCCTGGCCGTGTTCAAACTGGAGCAGGACAACCTGGCGATCTGGCAACACGACAACGTCTACAGCTCCGAGCAGGACACCACCTCCAAAGGCATCGAGATGGAGTTGAACGGTGAACTGGTCGAAGGCTGGCAGGCCTCCGCCGGCTACGCGTATTCAGTGACCACCAACGCCGACGACGAGCGCATCAACACTAACCTGCCGCGCAACAGTTTCAAGACCTTCACCAGCTATCGCCTGCACGGCCCGCTGGACAAAGTCACGATTGGCGGCGGCGTGAATTGGCAGAGCAAAGTCGGCGCCGACCTGCATACGTTCAGCCAGGGCAGCTACGCGGTGACCAACCTGATGGCCAAGTACGACATCAGCCACAACCTCAGCGCTTCGGTGAATCTGAACAACGTGTTTGATCGCGAGTACTACAGCCAGTCCGGTCTGTACGGGGTTTACGGCGCACCGCGCAATATCATGACGAGCTTCAAGTACAACTTCTGATCCGCTCTGAAGTGGCGCGCCCTCTTTATGGGTGCGCCATGCGCCGGCAGCGCCTCGCATGAAACTTTCATTAAGGATATTGATAGCACCCTAACGAAAGGTGCATGCTAGAGGGCTCGCTACGTTCTTATATCATTCCGAATGATAGTTACCTTTGCTTCATTCGATTCGTGCCATCACAGCCTGCCGAGCATCATCCGCCCATCTTCAATACATTGGCGGATGCATCCATGGAACAGTCACTCAAACATTTGCGCTTCCCGTTGGCCATGCTGGCCATCCTGGTGATGAGCGCCTGCGGCAAGACTCCGGAGACTGCCGCCACCCAGCCTGCTGCCAAAGTCAGCGTGGCCAAGGTGATCGAACAACCGGTCAACGAATGGGACGAATTCACCGGCCGCCTCGAAGCACCGGAAACCGTTGAAATCCGTCCACGGGTCTCCGGCCAGATCGACGAAGTCGCTTTCACTGAAGGCGCCCTGGTCAAGAAAGGCGACCTGCTGTTCCAGATCGATCCGCGTCCGTTCCAGGCCGAGGTTCGCCGCCTCGAAGCCCTTGTCGCCCAATCCCGCGCTAACGCCACCCGCAGTGAAAACGAAGCTGGCCGTGGTGAACGTCTGCGTGCCAGCAACGCGATCTCTGCCGAACTGGCTGACTCGCGCACCAGCGCTGCTCAAGAAGCCCGCGCCGCCGTCGGTGCCCTGCAAGCGCAACTGGATCTGGCCAAACTCAATCTCAGCTTCACCCGCGTGACCGCGCCGATCACTGGCCGCGTCAGCCGTGCCGAGATCACCGCCGGTAACCTGGTGACCGCCGACACCACGCCGCTGACCAGCGTGGTTTCCACTGATCGCGTTTACGCCTACTTCGATGCTGACGAGCGTGTGTTCCTCAAATACACCCAACTCGCTCGCAACGGTCAGCGCGGCGCGACCACCCCGGTGTACATGGGCCTGTCCAATGAAGACGGCAACCCCCATCTCGGTCAGATGAACTTCGTCGACAACCAGGTCAACCCGAAAACCGGCACCATCCGTGGTCGCGCGGTGTTCGACAACAGCGACGGCACCTACACCCCGGGCCTCTACGCTCGCTTGAAACTGGTCGGCAGCGGCACCTACAACGCCATGTTGATCAACGACGAAGCGGTCGGCACCGACCTCGGCAAGAAGTTCGTGCTGGTGATGGATGCGGACAACAACACCGTGTACCGCGCCGTCGAACTCGGTCCGAAAATCGAAGGCCTGCGCATCGTCCGCACCGGCCTGAACAAGGACGACACGATCATCGTCAAGGGTCTGCAACGGGTTCGCCCTGGCTCGCCGGTCACCCCGGAAGTGGTGCCGATGGCCAGCGAACAGACCATCGCGGCACTCGCTCAACAACGTCAAGCGCTGGAAGCCAGCAACCTGCCCAAAGTCGCCCCTGCCAAGGGTGCGTCCGGTGCGGTTGTGAAGCTGGCCGCCACGACCCCACGCGGTTAAGGGACGACAACTCCGATGAATTTTTCCCAATTCTTCATTTCACGGCCGATCTTCGCAGCGGTGCTGTCGCTGCTGATCCTGATCGCCGGTGCGATCTCGCTGTTCCAGCTGCCGATCAGCGAATACCCGGAAGTCGTGCCACCGACCGTGGTGGTGCGTGCGAACTTCCCGGGCGCCAACCCCAAAGTCATCGGTGAAACCGTGGCGGCTCCATTGGAGCAAGCCATCACCGGCGTCGAGAACATGCTGTACATGTCCTCGCAGTCGACCGCCGACGGCAAGATCACCCTGACCATCACCTTCGCCCTGGGCACTGACCTCGACAATGCGCAGGTGCAGGTGCAAAACCGGGTGACCCGTACCGAGCCGAAACTTCCCGAGGAAGTGACACGCATCGGTATCACCGTCGACAAGGCCTCGCCCGACCTGACCATGGTTGTGCACTTGACCTCGCCGGACAAGCGCTACGACATGCTCTACCTGTCGAACTACGCGATCCTCAACATCAAGGATGAGCTGGCGCGTCTGAACGGTGTCGGTGACGTGCAACTGTTCGGTATGGGCGACTACTCGTTGCGGGTCTGGCTCGATCCGAACAAAACCGCTTCACGCAATCTGACCGCGACTGATGTGGTCACCGCCATTCGTGAACAGAACCGTCAAGTGGCTGCCGGTCAATTGGGCGCGCCCCCTGCCCCGAATGCCCAGAGCTTCCAGCTGTCGGTCAACACTCAGGGCCGTCTGGTCACTGAGGAAGAGTTCGAGAACATCATCATTCGCGCTGGCGACAATGGTGAAATCACTCGCCTCAAAGACATCGCTCGCGTCGAACTGGGTTCCAGCCAATACGCCCTGCGTTCGTTGCTGAACAATCAGCCGGCCGTGGCGATCCCGATCTTCCAGCGCCCTGGTTCCAACGCCATCGACATCTCGAACGAAGTTCGCGGCAAGATGGACGAGTTGAAGAAAAGCTTCCCACAAGGCATGGATTACAGCATCGTCTATGACCCGACGATCTTCGTGCGCGGTTCGATCGAGGCGGTGGTTCACACCCTCTTCGAAGCATTGATCCTCGTGGTGCTGGTGGTGATTCTGTTCCTGCAAACCTGGCGCGCCTCGATCATTCCGTTGGTGGCGGTGCCGGTGTCGTTGATCGGTACGTTTGCGGTGATGCACCTGTTTGGCTTCTCGCTGAACGCGCTGTCGCTGTTCGGTCTGGTACTGGCCATCGGTATCGTGGTGGACGACGCCATCGTGGTGGTGGAGAACGTCGAGCGGAACATCGGACTCGGCCTGACGCCGGTCGAAGCGACCAAACGGGCGATGCGTGAGGTGACCGGCCCGATCATTGCCACGGCGCTGGTGCTGTGTGCGGTGTTCATTCCGGCGGCGTTTATTTCCGGCCTCACCGGGCAGTTCTACAAGCAGTTCGCACTGACCATTGCCATCTCGACCGTGATCTCGGCGTTCAACTCGCTGACCCTGTCGCCAGCGCTGGCCGCTGTGTTGCTGAAAAGCCACGACGCACCGAAAGACCGCTTCTCGAAAGTGCTCGACAAGATCTTCGGTGGCTGGCTGTTCCGTCCGTTCAACCGCTTCTTTGACCGCGCCAGCCATGGCTACGTCGGCACGGTGGGCCGGGTTATCCGCAGCAGCGGCATCGCCCTTCTGCTGTACGCAGGCCTGATGGTGTTGACCTTCTTCGGTTTCTCCAGCACCCCGACCGGTTTCGTACCCGGCCAGGACAAGCAATACCTCGTCGCTTTCGCGCAACTGCCGGACGCTTCGAGCCTGGATCGCACCGAAGACGTGATCAAACGCATGTCCGACCTCGCGCTGAAACAGCCAGGCGTGGAAAGCGCTGTAGCGTTCCCGGGCCTGTCGATCAACGGTTTCACCAACAGTCCGAACGCCGGCATCGTCTTCGTGACCCTGAAGCCGTTCGACGAACGTAAAGACGCGAGCATGTCCGCCGGTGCGATCGCCGGGGCCTTGAACGGCCAGTTCGCCAACATTCAAGAAGCCTACATGGCGATCTTCCCGCCACCGCCGGTACAAGGTCTGGGCACCATTGGTGGTTTCCGTCTGCAAATCGAAGACCGGGGCAACCTGGGCTATGACGAGCTGTACAAAGAAACCATGAACATCATCAACAAGAGCCATAACGTGCCGGAACTGGCAGGCCTGTTCACCAGCTACACCGTGAACGTGCCGCAGGTCGATGCCGCCATCGACCGTGAAAAAGCCAAGACCCACGGCGTGGCCGTCAGCGACATCTTCGACACCCTGCAGATTTACCTGGGTTCGCTGTATGCCAACGACTTCAACCGCTTCGGGCGCACCTATCAGGTCAACGTTCAGGCCGAGCAGCAGTTCCGCCTCGAATCCGATCAGATCGGTCAGCTGAAAGTGCGTAACAACAAAGGCGAAATGATCCCGCTGGCGACCTTCATCAAGGTCAGCGACACCTCGGGCCCCGATCGCGTGATGCACTACAACGGCTTCATTACCGCTGAAATCAACGGTGCCGCAGCCCCAGGCTACAGCTCCGGCCAGGCCGAAAAAGCCATCGAGAAACTGCTCAAGGAAGAACTTCCGAACGGCATGACCTACGAGTGGACCGACCTGACCTACCAGCAGATTCTGTCTGGCAACACCGCGCTGTTCGTGTTCCCGCTCTGCGTATTGCTGGCGTTCCTGGTGCTCGCCGCTCAGTACGAAAGCTGGAGCCTGCCGCTGGCGGTAATCCTGATCGTACCGATGACCCTGCTGTCGGCCATCACCGGCGTGATCATCTCGGGCGGTGACAACAACATCTTCACCCAGATCGGATTGATCGTACTGGTCGGACTGGCGTGTAAGAACGCGATTCTGATCGTCGAGTTCGCCAAGGATAAACAGGAAGAAGGCCTCAACCCGCTCGCCGCAGTACTGGAAGCTTGCCGTCTGCGTCTGCGGCCGATCCTGATGACCTCCTTCGCGTTCATCATGGGTGTAGTGCCACTGGTGTTCTCCAGCGGTGCCGGTGCCGAGATGCGTCATGCCATGGGCGTGGCGGTGTTCTCCGGGATGCTTGGGGTGACCTTCTTCGGTCTGTTGCTGACGCCAGTGTTCTACGTGCTGATCCGTAACTTTGTTGAGCGCGGCGAAGCCCGCAAAGCGGCCAAGGCCCTCAAACTGGAGGCTCAACAATGAGTCTGAAAGTCTTCCTGCCGAGCCTGCTGGTGCTGGCCCTCAGCGCCTGCGCCGTCGGCCCCGACTACAAGACCCCAGCCACGGAGGCGGCCAACATCACGGCCGTCACCGACGGCGCCGCCGGGCAAAAGAACTTCGACCGTTCGAAATTCGAAGGCATCTGGTGGCAGCAATTCGACGATCCGACCCTCAACCAGTTGGTGACCCAATCGCTGCAAGGCAACCGTGAACTGCGCGTGGCGTTCGCCCGCTGGAAAGCCGCTCGGGCAATCCGCGACGATGCCAGCAACGATGCAATGCCGACCATCACCAGCCGCGTCAGCAGTGATCTGGCCAAGGGGCAAATCCCCGGCCAGACAAACGACCGAGTCAACAGCGAACGCTATGACCTCGGTCTGGACATGGCCTGGGAGCTTGATCTGTTCGGGCGCATCCAGCGCAATCTGGAAGCCAGTGACGCCGATCAAGAGGCCGCCAAAGCCGATCTGTACCAACTGCAAGTCACCATGATTGCCGAACTGGTCGACGCTTACGGTCAACTGCGCGGCGCTCAGTTGCGGGAAAAGATCGCCGTGGCCAACCTGAACAACCAGCAGGAGTCGCGCAAGATCACCATCAGCCTGCGTGACGCCGGCGTTGGTGATCAGCTCGACGTCGAACGTGCCGATGCGCGTCTGGCTTCGGTAGAAGCCAGCGTGCCGCAATTACAGGCCGAGCAGGTTCGGCAGAAAAACCGCATCGCCACCCTGCTGGGTGAGCGTCCGGACAAGCTGACCGTCGACCTCAGCCCAAAAGACTTGCCGGCGATTGCCAAGGCCCTGCCAATCGGCGATCCGGGTGAACTGCTGCAACGTCGCCCGGACATTCTCAGCGCAGAACGCAACCTGGCTTCGGCCACAGCGCGCATCGGCGTGGCGAAAGCCGATCTGTTCCCACGGGTCAGCCTCAGCGGTTTCCTTGGCTGGACGGCCGGGCGTGGTTCGCAAATCGGTTCCTCGGCGGCCAACGCCTGGGCACTCGGCCCGAGCATCACCTGGGCTGCGTTCGACCTTGGCAGCGTGCGAGCGCGTTTGCGCGGCGCCGATGCCGAAGCCGAAGGCGCACTGGCGACTTACGAGCAGCAAGTGCTGCTGGCCCTGGAAGAATCGGAAAACGCCTTCAGCGATTACGGCAAACGTCAGCAACGGCTGATCTCGCTGATTCGTCAGAGTGAGTCGAGCCGCAAGGCTGCTGACCTCGCCGAGATCCGCTATCGCGAAGGCACTACCGACTTCCTCGTGCTGCTTGATGCTCAGCGTGAACGTCTGAACGCTGAAGACACGCAGGCGCAGGCCGAAGTCGATTTGTATCGCGGCATTGTCGCGATCTACAAAGCCCTCGGCGGTGGCTGGCAACCGGAGACTGTTGCCAGCAAGTAATCGATTGTTAAAGAGCTCCTTTGGTTGGCCGCAACCAACCAAATTTTTTGCCCCGCGTATCATTCGGTCGCGGGGCTTTTTTGTGCCTGCCGAATCAACATGTAGGAGCTGCCGAAGGCTGCGATCTTTTGATTTTTAGTAGCCGGACGAGTAATGCATTCGACGCGTGTTGTAGGACGTTTAACAAGGACAAGGTTTGACTCCCGCGCCGAGCTGACCGAAGCTTGCCGCTCTGCTCAAGTCAGCACGTTTCCGGATACCTGCATGCCCCAGTCCCGCCGCTACCTGCTCATCAGCCTTGGCCTCGCATTGATGGTGATCGTCGCCTGGTTGTCACTGCGCAGCACCACTCCGGTTGTCCCCGAAGCGATCAAGCATGGCTACAGCGAAGCTTTGTCGGCGGCGCGTGCCGGTCAGCCGGGAGCGGCGCGGCAGTTGTATCAGCAATTGGGGCGTCCTGATCTGTCGGTGAAACGCCGCGTGTGGCTGCATGCCGAATTACCCAATTACCCAAGCCCGCAGGCGTTGAAACTGGCCGATGCGGATTTGCAGAGCGAAGCGGCCGATGTTCGCCTGGCGGCGATCAAAAGTGTCGTGGGCCTGGTGCCCGGCGGCCAGCGCAGCCTATTGCTCGGGCCGCTGCTGGAGGACGAGGATCAAACCGTTCGCTTTGCCGCGATCAATGCCCTGCTCGGTTTGACCCCGGATGAGCTGGGGTTGTACTTCGCGCCGCTGGAGCAAGCGATCGACGGCTGGGAGCAAGTCCTCAAGGAGCAACCACCGAGTGCTGCGACCTACGCGCAACTGGCGCGCCTGCACTTGCACAATGCCGAACTCAAGCAAGCGCAAGACGCGCTGGAAAACACTTTGCGCCTGGAGCCGGGCAACTTGCCGGCGCTGGTCATGCAGATTGATGTGCTCGACCGTCAGGGCCAGAGCGACGCTGCCCGACAATTGCTTGCGCAGCAGCTCAAAGCCCAGCCCGATTCGGCGTATCTGCAACATGCTCTCGGCCTATGGCTGCTGCACCATGATCAGCTCGAATTTGCTTTGCTCGGCTTATCCAAAGCCGTCGAACTTGAACCCGACAACAAGGATTATCGCTACGACCTCGCGACCACCCTGCACAGCGCCGAAGAACTGGAAGCCGCGCAGAATCAGTTGCAGGAAATCGTTCAGCGCCATCCTGCCGACCGCAAGGCGCGGGTGTTGCTGATCAATTACTGGAAAGAAAGCGGTCAATTGCAGAACGTGCAGGTTTTGCTGGCACAACTGGAACAGCTCAATCCGGATGATCCTGCTTTGCAACAGGGCCTCTAAACCTCAAGCACACTGACCGAATTCACCACTGCCTGTGGCGAGGGGGATTTATCCCCGTTGGGTCGCGCAGCGGCCCCTCTTCACCAAAAGCAGGGCCTGCTGCGCACGCCAACGGGGATAAATCCCCTCGCCACAAAATCCTGCCTAAGCTTTTTGTGTTCGCCGTAAACTTTCAAGTAGAAAGAGCGGAACTGCCATCACGGCCCAAGGTCAAGTAATCAGGCAGCTCAATCGAGTCAGCTGCCTCGCTTCCCCTAGTCATGAGAGGGCATTTTTTGTCTACATCTAACGAGTTGATCAGTGCAAAAGCCGCCACCGGCATTGTGGGCCTGGATGACATCCTGGCCGGTGGCTTATCGCGCGGGCATGTTTTCCTGCTGGAAGGAGAACCCGGAACCGGTAAAACCACGGTCGCTTTGCATTTTCTAATGGCCGGCGCGAAAGCCGGCGAACGCTCGTTGTACATCACGCTGTCGGAAACCGAGAATGAATTGCGCCAGGGTGCGCTCTCCCACGGCTGGGAGCTGGATGAGAACATCAAGATTTTTGAGCTGACGCCACCGGAAAGCCTGCTCAATGCCGAGCATCAGCAGAGCTTGCTGTATTCCTCCGATTTGGAGTTGGGCGAAGCAACCAAGCAGATTTTCGAAGCGGTCGAACGCTTCAAACCGACCCGCGTCGTGCTCGATAGCCTGTCGGAGATCCGTCTGCTGGCGCAAAGCTCTTTGCGCTATCGCCGGCAGATTCTGGCAATCAAACATTACTTCGTGCGCTACAACGCTACCGTACTGTTGCTCGACGACTTGACCACCGAGTCCCTCGACAAAACCGTGCACAGCGTGGCCCACGGCGTGATTCGTCTGGAAGAGCTGACCCCCAATTATGGCGCCGAGCGCCGCCGCGTGCGGGTGGTCAAATACCGCGGTCAGAAGTATCGCGGCGGTTTCCACGACTTCACCATCATGGGTGACGGCGTTCACGTATTCCCAAGGCTGGTCGCCGCCGAACACCGTGGAGAATATGCACGCCTGCAGCTTACCAGTGGCATCAAAGAGCTGGACGCCCTGCTCGGCGGTGGCATCGAAACCGGTTCCAGTACATTGATTCTGGGCCCGGCCGGTACCGGTAAATCGCTTATCTCGATGATCTTTGCCGCTGCGGCAGTGACGCGTGGCGAGAAAGCTGCGTTGTTCATTTTCGATGAAGAACTGGGTTTGCTGTTCGAGCGCATGAGAAATATCGGCATCGACCTCAAGGCCCTGCAAGCGACCGGCAATCTATTGATCGAACAGGTAGACGCCGCCGAACTGTCGCCGGGCGAGTTTTCCCACCGCGTGCGACGCTGCGTCGATGAAGGCCAAATCAAAACCGTGGTGATCGACAGCATCAACGGCTATCAAGCCGCGATGCCGGAAGAAAATGCCCTGGTGCTGCACATGCACGAGTTGCTGCTGTACCTTAACCGCAAAGGCGCGGCGACGTTTATGACGGTCGCCCAACATGGTCTGGTCGGCGATATGCAAGCGCCGGTCGACATCACTTACCTGGCCGACACGGTGATTCTGTTGCGTTACTTCGAAGCCCTCGGCAAAGTCCGGCGGGCGATTTCCATCATCAAGAAACGCACCGGCAGCCACGAATCGACCATTCGCGAATACCGAATTTCCACGCAAGGCATGACCATTGGTGAACCGCTGGAAGCCTTCCAGGGCGTGCTTCGTGGCGTCCCGACTTACCTCGGCGCGAGCAAACCGCTGCTGCAGGAAGATAACTTGTGACGGTGACTACGCCGCTGGCCGAACGGGCGCTGATTCTGGCGCCCGTGGGTCGCGACAGCCAAATTGCGCTGATGATCCTCAATGAAGCTGGATTTGGTGGTTTGATCACGCCGGATCTGGCGACACTGTGTTCGCAACTGGAATCTGGCGCCGGGTTGTTGTTGATTGCCGCCGAAGCGTTGCGTGGCCCGGAGCTGGAGGTGTTGTTCCAGCATCTGGAGCAACAACCGGCCTGGTCGGATCTACCGATCGTGCTGCTCACCCATCACGGCGGACAGGAACAAGGTCCCTCCTCACGCCTGAGCACTTTACTGGGCAATGTGAGCTTCCTTGAGCGCCCTTTCCACCCGGCCACGTTGGTCAGTATGGTCTCCGCCGCCCTGCGCGGTCGACGACGACAATATGAAGCCCGCGACCGCTTGATCGATCTGAGTGAAAGCGAACGGCGTCTGCAATCGACGCTGGAAACCCTCGAACAACAGGTCGAGGAACGCACCGCGCAACTTCGCCACAACGAAGAAGCGTTGCGCCAGTCGCAGAAGATGGAAGCGGTCGGCCAACTTACTGGCGGTATTGCTCACGACTTCAACAATATGCTCACCGGGATCATCGGTAGCCTTGAGTTGCTGCGCCGGCGACTTGCGCGTGGGCGCCTGGATGATCTCGATAGCCTGATCGATCTGGGCGTGACCTCTGCCAACCGCGCCGCTGGCCTGACCCATCGGCTGCTGGCGTTCTCTCGTCGGCAGTCGCTTGATTCCAAAGCCGTACAGATGAATACCCTTGTGCTGTCGATGGGCGAGCTGCTGCAACGCAGCCTCAACGAAAGCATCCAGCTGGACATGCGCCTGAACGACAAATTGTGGGTCGCCGAGGCCGATCCGAATCAACTGGAAAGCGCCCTGCTCAACCTGGTAATCAACGCCCGCGACGCCATGCCCGAGGGTGGCAAATTGATCGTCGAAACCAGCAATCAGGTGCTGCATCGCGAATTCACCGAGGCCTACAGCAACCTTGAGCCCGGCGATTACGTGATGCTCAGCGTCACCGACAATGGCAGCGGCATGCCGCAAAGCGTGATCAATCGCGCGTTCGATCCGTTCTTCACCACCAAACCAATCGGCCAAGGCACCGGGCTCGGCCTGTCGATGATTTACGGCTTCAGCAAGCAGTCACGCGGGCATGTCTCGATTGACAGCGAAATCGATCAAGGCACCACGGTGAAACTCTACCTGCCGCGCTTCCGTGGTGAAGAGCTGGAACAACCCGATACCGATATTCAGCAAGCGCCGGATGCAATCAACGGTGAAACAGTGTTGATCGTCGAAGATGACCCCGCCGTTCGCGTGCTGGTCAGCGCGGTTTTGAGTGAGTTGGGTTATGCCTTCGTCGAGGCCGGAGATGCCGACGGTGCTGTGCCGATTCTGAATTCGGCGCAGCGTATTGATCTTCTGATCAGCGATGTTGGCCTGCCCGGCATGAATGGTCGGCAGTTGGCCGAGATTGGTCGTCAATATCGTCCGGGGTTGAAGGTGCTGTTTATCACTGGATACGCCGAACACGCGGCCGTGCGCGGCGGGTTCCTCGATCCGGGAATGCAGATGATCACCAAGCCGTTCACCTTTGATTTGTTGACGGCGAAGGTCAGGGAGATGATCCGGCAGTGACCTCTGCTCACACTTATTAAACAGCACGGGGTCTGAGGGTCATCATCAGTTGCTGGTTGTCTTGGCGCGGCCTGCTTTGCCGGTGACGTCGATGTCTTTCGGCAGCAGCAGCAAGATTCCTTTGTGTACTGGCGATGGGCGTTGTCACATTGGGAATCGCATTGACGTCGTAAAGATTCGCGCCTGACAAAACCCTCTCACTCAACAATGCGTCGAACTGGCCCGGAATCTGCAAGTTTTCAAAACCTGCTCGCAGCGCCTGATCCACTTGTTTATCGCCAATACCACGATCGATCCCCTGGTTTATCAACGCATCACCCGCACCGTAAACCGCAGACATCGCCGTATCATGCAAGAGTCCTTTACCGAGCGTTTTAGCATCCGCTAGCGTCGGCCACGCCAAATTACTCTCGTGATAACTGGCAGGGACAGATGCCGCAGAGCGAATTGCATCACCGGTAAAGCTTTTCATCGCGCCGTTGGACATGGATTTGAACACATCAGGAATACTGCTCGGCAGTACTTTGAAGATCGCGCCCTCGGCAAAGTTCACAGTCAGATCGGTAGCGATATTGACGGCTTGCGACCTTACTGTGGCATTACCGTCATACGCAATGGAACCACCCACACCGGAAATAAGCCTGCCGACAATGCCGCTGCCGAAGTTTTTGGCAATTTCGCCAAACACTTCAACCGGATCAGACAAGGACGCTGCGGCTACACCTACGCCAGAGCCGACCAATGCAGCCGTGCCTGCACCTAAGGCTTTTGGAAGGCCGCTTACTCCAGCAACGTTAAGCCAATGAGAAGCCAGCCCCCATGATGCGTAACCCCAGGAAGCGGCATTGAATATTATCGCCGGCCCCCTCAGAGCCTCTTTCGCCGCTTGCTTCATCCCCTCCTTTGCAAGGTACTTCAAACCATACCCTGCAGCCCCTTTGACAATTCCCCGGAGCATCCCGACAGGCATCGCTTTCGCAATTTCCTGCCCGGTGACACGCGTTTTCGCCAACCCCTGAGAATCGACAAACCCGATCGGATTGCCCCCCACCATCTGATACAAATTCAACCCATCGCTCACACCCGCAGGATCCGCACTCAGCCATCGCTGGCGCCAAGGCATGTAATAGCGAAACCCGTAGTAATACAGTCCGGTTGTGTCCCGCTCCTGCCCCGAATAACGCAACGTCCGATAACCGGCTTCAACCTTGTCTCGCCCGGCCCACCAGGCTGTTCCGCCATAGGGGTAGAAACTTTCCTGGCTAATGAGTTGGGCGTCGACATCCAGTTCCAGACTGCTGGAAGCCAGATGATCGGTCAAAAGATAACGGTATTGTTCATCAGCAACATGCGCTGGCCGGCCTTTTTCCCAGTGCAGGATCTGCACGGTGCAACGCCCGGCCTGAACGCTGATGACGTGTACGATTTCTTCGGGAGCTGTGCGAATTTCAACGCCTGACAGATAGCGGGTTTCATGAGTACGGGTTCGGCGAGAACTGTAGGCCGTGCGAATTTTTCGCAGACGCTGGCCTGCGCCGTCGTAAACATAGCGCTCTGAATCGTTGGGCTCACCTTCACGTAGAACCTGATCGACCTGACACAACTGATCACGGCCATTCCACAGCAGATTCTGGCCTTGCTGCAGCAATTTAAGGTTGCCGTTGGCGTCGTATCCGGCGTTGATTTCGCCCTCCCCTGGCGGCTCACCGTTCGCTGAGTACGGCAAACTCCGATTGCTTGCCGCGGCAACGGCGGTGCGCTCACTGCGCTGACCACTGTCAGCCACGTGCTGCAACGTCAGCAAATTCCCGCCACTGTCGTAAGCAAACGTCTGACGATAATTTTCCAGCTGACTTGAGTCGGGCGGCGATATGAATTCCGGCAACAATGCCCCGCCCGGAGTGTTGACGCACTGCCGGCCACTGGCTTCGATCAATTGATAAAGCGAGTCGTAACGGTAAGTGTTGAGTGGCGCGACTCGCTGATTGCGGAAGTAGCGGATGGGTTGGGCGCTATCACTGATGCTGAGCAGGTTGCCGACGGGATCGTAGGCATATGTCAGGTTCTGTATGGCCGACTCGTTCGTGACTTGCGTGATCAACGTGCTCAAACGGCCATTTTCCGCATCAAAAGTAGCGCGCGTGACCACGCCATTTCCTGCGGTTTGTTGCTCGATCTGCCCTTCGGCGCTGTAGCGAATGTTGCCCACCAGCGTGCTGAACCCGGCAGCGTCATGCAGTTTCAGGCAAGTTTCTGACAACTCTCCAGCCCGCGTTTGCCGCAGCAGTTGTTCATTGCCCAACGCATCAACATGACGGATCTGTTCACCTGCGGCGTTGTTGTCCGTGCGCGTTAGCGCTCGTTCAGGTTCCAACAGGTTGTCCCGTCCGATTTCATCTTCCGGCCAGTCAGGGGCATCAAGCGCCTGAAGAAAGCGTCGGGACTGCTCAAGGGCGGAACCGGAAAGACTGCACTCGTGAAGAAACACCGTCCCTCCCCGATCATCATGGCGGACGATCTGACCGCAAAGATTGTGCTGTGCAGATTCGGGGCTGCCGTCGGCATAGTCAAAGCACTCACTGCGCTGTAGCGCTTCGCCCGCTTCCTGCTCGAAAAGAAACGCTGGGCGTAGTAACGCATCATGCACAACACGACGGTGGCTGAGTTTCTGATCCCAGCTTTCCAGTGGCTGCCCACTGGCGCCGGTCAGGCTCAAGCGCCAACCGGCATCAACATTGACGGACAGCAAGGATACGCCGGACAGGCTAGTCAGGGTCGTCTGATTGGCAGGCGCAGAGGCGCTTTTAAACAGCGAAAAGAGCCGTGGATCGCGGCTATGGCTGGTACGGGTGTGGCGATCAAGGATCGTTTGAGTAATACGCGCCTGAGGTGCATCGAGTGCGGACTGCCGCCAATAAACTACGGCGCGAATGGGCGCACCACAGGGGTCAATCACGGCTAATGCCGGTGTGCCACGATCCATGAAACTCAACCCCGAAACGGATTTCAGGGTTTATAACGATCCATTACGATCGCGTCGTCAACTGTCAGAAATTACAGGTACACCGCCAACCGCCCTGTTTTCAGGCCAATAGCTCCTGAATTTTCTCCTGCAAGACATCCAGATCAAACGGTTTTTCCAGAATCGGCGCCTTGCGCGTGATCGGGCTGCCGGTTTCGCGGATCTCCTGCGGGTAACCGCTGATGAAGATCACTTTTAGATCCGGTCGCAATTTGACGGCTGGCTCGGCGATCTGCACGCCGGAAATACCGCCAGGCAGCCGGAAGTCAGTGATCAGGACATCCAGATGCGGCTTGCTCGCCAGAATCTCGAACGCCTGCTCGCCGCTTTCCGCTTGCAACACGCGGTAACCCTGGCCCGACAGGTAATCGGTCAGGACCATCAAGATAACCGGTTCGTCCTCGACGACGAGTACTACATCTTGTGCATCTACGCTCATGGGAAGCCTTTGTTCGGTCAATAGCTGCTGATACGACCGTGCGGTCAATCAGAGGTTGCGTCAGATTTGCCGTTTTCCTCGATCGGCAGACAAACGCGAAACAGGGCGCCCTCGTTGATTTCACTCTCGACGACGATGGAGCCGCCATGGGCGGCGACGATCTGCTCGGAAATGAACAGACCCAGCCCGAGCCCGGCGACTACCGTCTTGGCGGACACCCGTTCGAACTGTTGGAAAATTCGCTTCTGATTATCGGCGCTGATGCCGATGCCATTGTCCTCGACTTCGATGCGCGCCTCATCGCCTTCGCGGTAAACACGCACCTTGACCGGGCTGCGACCGCCGTAGCGCAGGGCGTTGGTGATCAGGTTCGACACCACTTGCTCGATGCGGAACTCGTCCCAGTGACCTTCGACCGGCTCTGGCGCCGTGAACGATACTTCGGTTTCCGCCGCGTCAATCTGTTGCGCAAAGTTCTGCAACAGATTGCTGACTAACTGCACCAGATCGAAACGGTTCGGCCGAATCGACAGCTTGCCGGTGCGGATGCGCGAAACATCGAGCATGTCTTCGATCAAGCGGATCAGGCTTTTGATCTGCCGCTCGTCGCGATCGACCATGGCGTGCATCTTGTCGAGGGTGAACGCCGACGCGTTGTCCCGTGCCAGGTGCATCTTGCGCAGCTGCGTTTCGAGTATCAGGCCATTGAGCGGCGTACGCACTTCGTGGGCGACGATTGACATGAAGTCATCGCGCATCCGCACCGCCTGCTCCAGCTCCGACTGAGTGCTCTGCAACTGTTGCAACAGCGCTTCCTGCTCCCGACGGGCCTGCTCCAGCGCTTCGACCTGCTGTTTCATCGCCTTGCTCTGGCGGTACAGATCGACGAAAACGTTGACCTTGCTCTTCACCGCGTGGATATCCAGCGGCTTGTGCAGGAAGTCGACCGCGCCGCTCTCGTAACCCTTGAACGCGTAGTTCAATTCACGACCGGCGGCGCTGACGAAGATAATCGGGATGTTCTTGGTTTTCTCGGTGCCGCGCATCAACTCGGCGAGTTCGAAGCCGTTCATCCCCGGCATCTGCACGTCGAGGATGGCCATGGCGAATTCGTGCTGCAGCAGCAACGACAACGCTTCGTCCGCCGACAACGCCTTGTAGACGGTACGGTCTTCGCGTTTGATCAAGGCTTCGAGCGCCAGCAGGTTTTCCGGCAGATCGTCGACGATCAGCAATTTGGCTTGAATATTACTCAGCATGCGATTCGTTCCAGCTCGACAAGCAGACGGCCGATGCCGTTAAGGGTTAGGACATGATCGGGCTGCTGAATGTTCAGAGCAGCCTGAGGCATGGTGGCGACTTGCGCCTCTTGCGGATCCTGGACAATGGTCAGGCCTCCGCGACGTTTGACTTGCGCCAGCCCGCGCGCACCGTCGTGATTGGCGCCGGTCAGCAATACAGCGGCCAGCTTTGAGCCGTAGGCATCAGCGGCGGACTCGAACAGGTAATCAATCGAAGGCCGCGAGTAATGCACGCGATCTTCAAGGCTCAGCGACAGGCTGCGATCCTGCTCCACCGACAGGTGATAGCCCGGCGTGGCGAAATATACGGTACCGGCGGCAATGTCCTGCTTGTCGATCGCCTCGTGCACCGGCATGTCCAGACGCCGCGCGAAGACTTCGGCCAACTGGCTGCGACGCTCTTCGGGCAAGTGCAGCACAACGATAATCGGCAGCACAAACCCGCTGCGCAATGGGCCGAGTACGCTCAGCAACGCCTCAACGCCACCGGCGGAAGCACCGACCACAATCGCCTCGACGCGAGGTAAAGCCACGGCCTCGTTCATGTTTTGCGGTAAATCCGTTCTTGTTTGACCAACGGCTCGAACTGATTGGCATAGCTGGAAAAATCCAGCGTCTCTTTACTGCCGAGCACCAGAAAACCACGATGGCACAGCGATTCATGGAACAGCCCGAAGGCGCGATCCTGCAGCTTCTTGTTGAAATAGATCAGCACGTTGCGGCAAGAAATCAGCTGGGTTTCGGAGAACACGCTGTCGGTCGCCAGACTGTGGTCGGCAAACGTCACGTTCTCGCACAGCGTTTTGTCGAATATCGCGTAGCCATACGCGGCAGTGTAGTACTCGGCAAATGAACGCTGACCGCCGGCCTGCTGGTAGTTGGCGGTATAGGCACGGACGTTCTCCATCGAGAAAATGCCCTGCTTGGCCTTGTCCAGCGAGCGCGGATTGATGTCCGTGGCGTAAATGATCGTGCGATCGAGCAGGCCTTCTTCGCGCAGCAGTATCGCCATCGAATAGACCTCCTCACCCGTGCTGCAGCCGGCGATCCAGATTTTGATCGACGGATAGGTGCGCAGCAACGGCACTACTTCCTTGCGAATCGCGAGGAAGTGCGAAGGATCACGAAACATCTCGCTGACCGGGATCGTCAGCAGTTGCAGCAACTGCATGAACGCGGTCGGGTCGTGCAGAACCTTCTCCTGCAACGCCGAAATGGTCGCGCACTCGAACTGGCTCAACGCGTGCTGCACCCGGCGCTTGATCGAAGCGCCAGAGTAATCGCGAAAATCGTAGCTGTACTTGAGGTAGATCGCCTCAATCAGCAAACGTAATTCGATTTCGCTGTTTCGTTCGGCTGGACTGCTGCCTTCCACTAAATACGTTCCATCTTCGGTAACCACACACGAATCAGCGAGAACAGGCGATCCAGGTCAATGGGCTTGGCCAGATAATCGTTCGAACCCGCTTGCAGGCAGCGCTCCTGATCGTCCTTCATGGCCTTGGCCGTCACTGCAATGATTGGCAGCTTGCGCCAGCGCGGATCCTTGCGGATTTCAATGGTGGCTTCGAAACCATCCATTTCCGGCATCATCACGTCCATCAACACCAGATCGATGTCCTCGACTTCATTCAGTTTTTCAATCGCTTCACGGCCATTACGGCCGATCACCACGACTGCGCCTTTTGTTTCCAGAGCACTGGTCAGGGCGAAAATGTTGCGTACATCGTCGTCCACCAGCAGGATCTTGCGACCCTCGAAGACCTTGTCGCGGCTGCGCGCGGTCTTGAGCATCTTCTGCCGTTCATGGGACAACTGCGATTCGACTTTGTGCAAAAAGAGTGTGACCTCGTCGAGCAAACGCTCAGGCGAACGCGCACCCTTGATGATGATCGAGCGCGAATACTTGCGCAGATCGGCCTCTTCATCGCGGGTCAGGTTGCGACCGGTGTAAACGATCACCGGCGGGAACGAGCAGATGTCCTCAGTGGCCATGCGTTTGAGCAGATCGTTGCCAAGCATGTCTGGCAGCTTCAGGTCGATGATCATGCAGTCGTAAACCGTCTCGCGCAGCCGCTCCAGGGCGTCTTGCGCCAGACCGACGGCGGTGATTTCGATGTCCTCGTCGCCAATCAATCGCGCGATGCTTTCGCGCTGCAAATCGTCGTCTTCAACCAACAGCACGCGTTTGACCTTTTGCGTCAGCTTCGCTTCGAGACGCGCGAACACGTCTTTCAGCTCTTCGCGGGTGGTCGGTTTGACCGCGTAACCGATGGCGCCCATGTGCATCGCGGCTTCAACGCGGTCTTCGACCGAAATCACGTGCACCGGGATGTGGCGGGTTTCGGCGCGTTCTTTCAGTCGCTGCAGGACAGTGAGACCCGAGTGATCGGGCAGGCGCATGTCGAGCAGGATGGCGTCCGGAATAAACTCTTTCGCCAGGTCATAGCCTTCATCCGCGCCGTGAGCAACCAGGCACTGATAGCCCAACTCGTGGGCCAGGTCATAAAGGATATGGGCGAAATTCGGCTCGTCTTCCACCACCAGAATGCAGCGTGTGGCGAATGGAGCTTTATCGCGGTCATCGGCAAAACGCGGAATATGCACCGGAGCCAATGGCGAAACCACGGGCGCCAAAGGTACAGGCGCGGTCGGCGCTGGCGGCGTAAACGTTAAAGGTGCAGTCGAGATTTCGCCCGACTCGCTGTACTGCAACGGCAGCAACAGGGTGAACACACTGCCCTGCCCCGGCGTGCTGCTGACGCTGATCGAACCGCCAAGCAACGTTGCCAGATCGCGGGAAATCGACAGGCCCAACCCGGTTCCGCCGTACTTGCGGTTAGTAGTGCCGTCGGCCTGACGGAACGCTTCGAAAATGCTTTCCTGCTGATCCGCCGCGATGCCGATCCCCGAATCACGCACAACAAACGCGATCTGGTCATTCGGCTGGCCGGCAATGGTCAGGCTGACCGCGCCTTTCTCGGTGAACTTGACGGCGTTGGACAGCAGGTTTTTGATCACCTGCTCCAGACGCTGCCGGTCGGTGAACATCATGCCTGGCGTGCCCGGCTGCAAATCGACGGTGAAGGTCAGCTGTTTGTCTTTGGCCATCGGTTCGAACACGCCACGCAGGCCATCCGCCAGACGCGCAACACTGGTGTTCTCCGGGATCACTTCAAGCTTGCCGGCCTCGACCTTGGAAATGTCCAGAATGTCGTTGATCAGGTTGAGCAGATCGTTGCCAGCCGAATAGATCGACTCGGCGAACTTGACCTGTTCGGCGCTGAGATTGTCCTGCGGGTTTTCCGCCAGCAGTTTGGCCAGGATCAACGAACTGTTCAGCGGCGTGCGCAGTTCGTGGGACATGTTGGCGAGGAATTCGGATTTGTATTTGCTTGAACGCTGCAACTCTTCGGCGCGCTCTTCGAGCTGTACCTGCGCTTGATTGAGGGCGGTGTTCTTCTCATCCATGGCGTCGCGCTGCTCGGCCAGTGTCTGCGCCTGCTCGGCGAGCTGCTCGTTGGTCTGCTCCAGCTCGACTTGCTGGGTTTCCAGATGCGCCTGGGATTCCTTGAGAATCCGCGATTGTTCTTCCAACTCTTCGTTGGCGGTTTTCAGCTCTTCCTGCTGTACCTGCAACTCTTCGTTGAGCTGCTGGGTCTCGGCCAGCACTTCCTGCAAACGCTGACGGTAACGCGCGGCCTCGATGGAGGTGCCAATGTTGCCGGCAATCAGCTCCAGCAATTCGATGTCACGGTCGTTGAGCGGGCGCAGGAAACCGAGTTCGATCACGCCATTGACCCGATCATCATCGCTGGTCGGAACCACCAGCACACTGTGCGGCAAACCCTCACCCAGCCCGGAGCTAACCTTGAAATAGTCGACCGGTACAGAATCCAGACGGATCAGACGCGACGTTTGTGCCACTTGGCCCACTATGCCCTCGCCGCTGTAAATCGATTGATCCTGTTCTTCCTGCTCGCGGGAGAAGCCGTAAGTGGCCACGCGTTTGAGCCCGCCGTGTTCTTCACGTACATAAAGAGCGGCTACGGCGGTACCGAGGTATTGTGCGCAGAATTGCAGAATATTGCGGCCCAGCAGATTGAGGGTCAGTTGCCCCAGCACTTGTTCGGCCAGTTCGGTCTGACCGTTGCGCAGCCATGCCTGCTGCTCCAGACGTTCGGCGCTGGCCTGTTGTGCGGCGAGATTGGCGCTGTAGTTTCCCGACAACGTCATCAGGTCACGACGACCGATGTACGCCAGTAAACCGCTGATACCGGCAATAAACAGCAGGTAAAGGCTGATACTCCAGACTGTAGTGCGGCGCACGTCCTCATTACGCGTAGTGCGCAGGACTTGCTCGGTTTCAATCACGTCTTCGAATTGCTTACGGATTTCGTCGGTCAGGCGCTTGCCCCGCCCAGCCTTCACCGCGCCCCGATAATCGCCGCTGGATCGCTGCAGATCGATCATCGATTGCGCGTAATTGGCCCATTCAGTCTGCAAGGCCTCCAGCCTGCGCAAACGATCGGTTTGCACTGGGTTGTCGATGGTCAGCTCGGTCAGGGTTTTCAGCGCTACGGCTATGCGCGGCTTGGCCGTCTCGTACGGATCAAGGAAATGCTCGTCGCCGCTGAGCAGGAAGCCGCGCATGCCCGTTTCCAGGTCAACGGTGAGTTTCACCGCTTCGTTGGCGTTATTGATCACCCGGTCGGTGTGTTCCACCCACTGGATGACCGACAGCAAATAAGTGATCAGCGACACGAAAAACACGGCACTGAGCACACCGACGCCCAGCGGCAGACCGATGTTGCGGCTCAGAAGTTTGCGAAACCGTTGCTCATCAACCGAAGACGGAGTGGACATGGGGCAGCCTTGTCGAACTGTTGAAAACCCGAGAGTTTGCCCCAAAACCCCAGCATGGATCCATTTTTCTCATCGTTTTTGGCGCATTTTTCTACATTTGCCAGCGCTATCACAGCGACCAACCGGTATCCTTGCCGCTATTCTTTTTTGTATCCGTTCGGGAACTTGTGGCTATGCGCCACTTACTCATGCAAGAGCCCGGCATTTTTGATCGACCGGCGCCCCCGAATTCACCCCTTGAGAGCCTTTATTATGCCCGCCACCTCCGCCACCATCCTTGTCGTAGAAGACGACGACATCGTGCGCATGCTCATCGTCGATGTGTTGGAGGAACTGGAATTCAGTGTGCTCGAGGCGGACGGCAGCGAGCAGGCGCTGGAGAAACTCGCGGATAGCGGTCAGCACATTGATCTGATGATGACCGACGTTGGTTTGCCTGGCATGGACGGTCGCGAACTGGCCACCGAAGCACGCGCGCTGCGCCCTTCTCTGCCGATCCTGTTCGCCAGTGGTTACGCCGAAACCATCGATGTACCCGCGGACATGCATGTGATCGGCAAACCGTTTTCGATCGATCAACTGCGCGACAAGGTCAAGGCTGTCCTGAATCTGGACAACTAAGGCCCGGGCCGGCTGTGGTTTAATTGCGCGCCGTTTTTTGCCACAGCCCGCCTCAAGGAATACCTGCATGCACCAGCCCCACCCCACCAAAGTCCTGGTAATCGGCTACGTCTGGCCGGAACCACGCTCTTCGGCAGCCAGTGGGCATGTCATGCAAATCCTTGAAACGTTTTTGCAGCAAGGCTGGCAGATCACCTTCAGCAGCCCTGCTGGCCCCGGCGAACACAAGGCTGATCTGGCCGAGCTGGGCATTCGCGAAGTACCTATCGAGCTCAACAGCAGTTCTTTCGATGCCTTTATTACGGAGCTGGCCCCGGATATCGTGCTGTTCGATCAGTTCATGATGGAAGAGCAGTTCGGCTGGCGTGTTGAAAAGCACTGCCCTGATGCCCTGCGCATACTCGAGACTTCCGATCTGCAGAGCTTGCGACATGCCCGTCATCAGCGACTCAAGGATCGTCTCAAAGCCAGTGCCGACGAAAACGATTTCAGCGAACTGTTCACGCCAGCACTGCGCGAAGAATTCGAATTGATGGCTGATACCGATCTGGCCAAGCGAGAAATCGCCGCGTTGTATCGCTGCGACCTGAACCTGATGATCTCCGAAGTGGAAATCCAGCTGCTGCGAGAGCAATTCGGCTTGCCGGCGGAGCTGCTGCACTGGTGTCCACTGATGATCGATCCGCCAACCGCCACACCTCGCGCATTCGACGATCGAGAGCACTTTCTGAGCATTGGCAACTTCCGCCACGCACCCAATTGGGACGCTGTGCTCTGGATGAAGTCGACGGTCTGGCCATTGATCCGCGCGCAACTGCCCAAGGCGCAACTACACCTTTATGGTGCCTACACACCGCCGAAAGCCACGGCGCTGCACAATCCTGCGCAAGGCTTCCATGTCATGAACTGGGCCGAAGATGCATTGCAAGTGATGTCCGCTGCCCGTGTGTGCCTGGCGCCGCTGCGTTTCGGCGCCGGTATCAAAGGCAAACTGGTCGATGCGATGCTGTGTGGCACACCGAGCGTCACCACCCCCATCGGTGCAGAAGCCATGCACGGCGATCATTCATGGCCAGGGGCTGTCGGCGTTTCGGCGCAAGCACTGGCGGATGAAGCGGTTCGGCTGTACCGCGACGAGGCGCACTGGCAACAGGCGCAGTCGGCCGGGTATTTACTATTGGCGGATCGTTATAAAAACTCCGTGCACGGCCCCGAACTTATTCGCAAGTTACAACACTGCCAAACCAACCTGCGCAAACTTAGAACAGGCAACTTCACCGGCAGCATGTTGCGTCATCACTTGCATAAGAGCACCCAATACATGTCGCAGTGGATTGAAGCAAAAAACTCGAATTCCGGGTAAACCACACACTTTGCATTAACCCAATGCTTGGCGCGCAATGCGCCAGGCGCTATAAAAAACCTGCATATAGCGCACGATTGCAATCCGCATTAAACGCGCAACTTAACCAACTAACCCATGCAGGGATGCCAACACTTGAACAACAACACCTCCACCGACTACCCAAACAAAAGATGGATGGCTGCCACGCGGGAAGTTAATCGCCTGACACTCAGCGAGATGACACTGCCTGGCACTCACAACGCCGGTTGTGACTGGCAAGCCTCCTATGCACTGATACCGGGCAAACACTGGCTTGCCTGTCAGCACCAGTCATTCGCTAGCCAGCTGAACCATGGCTCCCGAGCGCTGGATGTGCGCTTGTGTTATGACGCCAGCGCCTTGGAAGCGTTCGATCGATTCCGCTTCCACCATAACGAGTACCTGTCGTCGCGCACGCTGAAAAACCTCGTCGTAGACGTTTGGGACTTCCTGTCCGAGAACCCTGATGAGTTTATTATCCTCGACTTTAAAAACTTCAAAACCGGCACAGATACCTTTGATTTCGCGTTGTTCAACAGGCTGGTTCGTGCAAGCGCTGGGGCCACGCATGATTCCTGCCCGTAACAAGCACCTCACGCTTGGCGATCTGAAGAGAATCAGCCCGCTGCAACGTGTGCTGGTCTGTACTCCCCGGCACAGCGACCTTGACGGCAACCTGTTTCATGACGAAGTGAAAAGTAAATGGTCTGGACTCTCCACCCCGAACGTCAGCGATCTACGAAACTTTATCACCGGCGTGATGGATAACCCGCCCGGCAGTTACGACAACTGGACACTTTCTGCTACCTGTTACAGCGGCATCGGCGGACCAGTCGACATACACACAGAACTGGATTTAATGTTTGACCCACAGAAAAGTGAATGGGCGCGAAAGTGCAATATTATTAACATCGACTTCATTGAAGAATCGCAGATCGTCAACTTCTGCCGAGTCGTCAATCTGCTCAAGGGACGTTGAGCGCTACCCGAGCAATATTAAATCGCTATATTTGTGCAGATATGTCAAACGCTGGCAAAAGTACTGACAGGCTCTACGCTGGTTCATGACACCCGGTAACCATCGGTAAACAGCGGATGTGCGACACCGTCACATCCGCACCATGAATGCATTGCACCATGGAATTGTGTGATAGCAACGACAAGGACGGCTCATGAACAGCATTGCAACAGGCGCACTCGACAAAAACACCTGGTTAAGCAACGTATTGGATATCGGGCGTTTGAGGCTGACCGATATCGTCTGGCCCGGCACGCATAACAGCGGCATGGATCGTAAAGCGCCTGATTACGACAGCGTATTCGGCAACTGGACAACGTGCCAGAACGACTCCTTTGCCTGGCAACTGGCCAATGGCGCCAGAGCATTCGACCTGCGCCTCGGCTACACCGCCAACTGGCAGCATCCGCAGTTCTACTTTCACCACAACGGCTATTCATCCGGTCGTACACTCGATGAACTGATGACGGCAATCACCACGTTCCTTGATCAGAACCGCGATGAATTCATCGTGCTTGATTTTCATGAGTTGGGCGACGCTGAAAAGCCGTTCGATTTCCAGCGTTTCAATCAGCTGGTCATGGCACGCCTCGGCTCCCGCGCCATACCGCACTCGGATGCACTGCTGACCATCGACCAGTTGAAACGCAACAGCACGCAACGCCGCATCATCATGGCGGCGCCTGCCAAACGTGAACTCGACGAGGACTACTTCTGGTTCCGAATCAAACACAAATGGAGCGGCAAACGTTTTACCGACACCACAGATCTGCAAACGCACATCCGCACGTCACTGGAAGGCGCGCCCTATCCCCTGTCACTCTGGTCGCTATCGGCGACCAGCTATTCGGTACTGGGCGGCCCGCAGCACATCAAAAACCACATCAATGACTGGTTTCACACCACCCGCGACTGGGTCACGCGCTGCAGCATTATCAGCACCGACTTTTTTGAAGAGTCGGAAATCGTCCGTCTCTGCTGGAGTGCTACCAGCATGAAGGCGGTTTACGGCGACGCCCTGCACACCCGGAACTGAACGGCCGTGACAAGCGGGTGGTAGAACGCGACCAGAAAGGGGCATGATTGGCCTGCGATAACAAAAAAAGCGCCCAGCCATGTCCCGAACAGCCCGAGTGACCGACCCCTCTTACGAGTTGATGGATGACCACAACGGGTTGTCCATCATTTACCGCCAGCACGGTTTCCCTTGCCCATTGGTGCGTTGGCATTTTCACAAGGAATACGAACTGCACCTGATCGTTGCCAGTTCCGGCAAGGTGTTCATTGGCGACTACATCGGTAACTTTTACCCGGAAACGCTGTTTCTCACCGGCCCGAATCTGCCGCACAACTGGATCAGCCAGGTCGCGGAGGATGAAGTCGTGGAGAAGCGCGACATGCTGGTCAACTTCACAGACGATCTGTTCGAAAGCGGCAATCAGATTTTCGCCGAGCTGAAAACTCTGGCGCCGTTGCTGGAGCGTGCGCAGTACGGCATCGAATTCCGCTGCAAACGCACCATTCGTCAAGCCATGACATTGATGCAACGAATCGCTGACACCAAAGGCATCACGCGGCTCGGGCATTTTTTCATTCTGATGGAGCTGCTGGCAGCCAGTGATGACTTTCAGTTGCTGTCCGGCGCGACGACCCCGCAACTGGCTGACGAGCACAACATTGATCGCACCAACCGCGCGGTCGATTACATCTTCACGCACTACGCCCGCGAGATAACACTGGAAGAAGTCGCCGAGCATCTGAACATGAAGCCGACCTACTTCAGCCGGGTGTTCAAACAGGCGACGGGGCGTAATTTCATCGAATTCGTCAATCGACTGCGCATCAGTAAATCGTGCGAGTTGCTGGCCGATGGCGATAAGCCGGTGACGGAGGTGTGTTTCGAGTCGGGGTTCAACAATATCTCCAACTTCAATCGGCGTTTTCAGCAACTCAAAGGCATGACGCCGTCGCACTATCGCCGCCTGGCGGTGCAGCGCCTGACCGAACAGAACCACGGCTGACACGCTTTCCCCCCTGTGGGAGCGGGCTTGCTCGCGAAAGCGTCGTGTCAGCCAACCTATATGGCACTGACCCACCGCATTCGCGAGCAAGCCCGCTCCCACACAATCCATACAAACCTGTACACATCCGATCGCCCCGCACCGCTGAAAACCCCTTCCCTGCGTTTACCCCTTCAAACCCCAGTGCAAAAAAGTATCGATTCCAGTGCTAGGGATGATTTGTCAGCCCGGCCATTGAAGGCTGTAATCAGTGCACATTCTTCCTGCAGTCGGAAGACACAAAAACAATAACTGTCCTTCTGTCACCCGCCGGGTGCAGAAAAGGAGTGCACGATGCAACCCACTGCAAAAGCTCTGCTTGCCCTCACCTGCATGACCCTCAGCAGCGTCAGCCTTGGCGCCCAGACCCTGACCATCGCCACCGTCAACAACAGCGACATGATCCGCATGCAGAAGCTCTCGAAGACCTTCGAGACCGAGCATCCGGACATCAAGCTCAATTGGGTGGTGCTCGAAGAAAACGTCTTGCGTCAACGCCTGACCACCGACATCGCCACCCAGGGCGGCCAGTTCGACGTGCTCACCATCGGCATGTACGAAGCTGCACTCTGGGGCGCAAAAGGCTGGCTGGAGCCGATGAAAGATCTGCCGGCCAGTTACGCCCTCGACGACGTCTTCCCATCAGTGCGTGAAGGCCTGTCGGTCAAGGGTTCGCTGTACGCCCTGCCGTTCTACGCCGAAAGCTCGATCACCTATTACCGCACCGACCTGTTCAAGGACGCCGGGCTGACCATGCCGGAGCGGCCGACCTGGGAAGAGATCGCCGGCTTCGCGGAAAAACTCACCAACAAAGATAAAGAGCAGTACGGCATCTGCCTGCGCGGCAAGGCCGGTTGGGGCGAGAACATGGCGCTGATCAGCACCGTCGCCAACGCTTACGGCGCGCGCTGGTTCGATGAGAAGTGGCAGCCGGAATTCAACGGCCCCGAATGGAAAAATGCGCTGAACTTCTACGTCGACACCATGAAGAAGTCCGGCCCACCGGGCGCTACAAGTAATGGTTTCAACGAAAACCTCGCCCTGTTCAACAGCGGCAAGTGCGCGATCTGGGTTGATGCCAGCGTCGCCGGCTCGTTCGTGACCGACAAGACTCAAAGCAAAGTGGCTGATCATGTCGGCTTCACTTTCGCCCCGCATCAGGTGACCGACAAAGGCTCGGCGTGGCTGTATTCGTGGGCACTGGCGATTCCGACCAGTTCCAAGGAGAAAGACGCCGCGAAAGAATTCAGCGCCTGGGCGACGTCCAAAGAGTACGGCGAACTGGTCGCCAAGACCGATGGCATCGCCAACGTTCCACCGGGTACTCGCGCCTCTACCTACAGCGATGCGTACATGAGCGCCGCGCCATTCGCCAAGATCACGCTGGAATCGCTGAAGGCTGTCGATCCGAGCAAACCGACGCTGAAACCGGTGCCATACATCGGCATTCAACTGGTGACCATTCCTGAGTTCCAGGCGGTGGGCACCCAGGTCGGCAAGCTGTTCTCGGCGGCGCTGATCGGCCAGACCACGGTGGATCAAGCCCTCGCTGCCGCGCAGCAATCCACTGAACGCGAGATGAAGCGCGCCGGTTATCCAAAGTAACCCGCACCGTTCGCTCCTGCCTCCTGTGGGAGCAGGCTTGCTCGCGAAAGCGTCGTGTCAGCCAATACACATGACACTTACCCACCGTATTCGCGAGCAAGCCCGCGCCCACATGGGATCTCCATAGGTCTGTATGACTCGGTTGTGATCGCAATGAATACTTCAACTGCCAAAGCCCACATCGACTTGTCCCAGCCGCAGCGCAAAGTGCGCGTGCGCAATCCCGGCTGGTTTCTGGTCAGCCCTTCGGTGGCCCTGTTGCTGCTGTGGATGATCGTGCCGCTGGGCATGACCATTTATTTCTCGCTGATCCGCTACAACCTGCTTTACCCCGGTGAAAACGAATTCGTCGGGCTGGAGAATTTCACTTACTTCCTGACGGATTCGGGGTTCATGCCCGGTGCGACCAACACATTGTTGCTGGTCGGCAGTGTGTTGCTGATCAGCGTGGTGCTCGGCGTGCTCATCAGTGCGCTGCTCGAAGCGAGCGAATTTCTCGGTCGCGGCATCGTGCGGGTCATGCTGATTTCGCCGTTCTTCATCATGCCCACGGTCGGTGCGCTGATCTGGAAGAACCTGATTTTCCATCCGGTCTCGGGGATTCTCGCCTACATCTGGAAACTGTTCGGCGCGCAACCGGTGGACTGGCTCGCCCACTACCCGCTGCTGTCGATCATCATCATTGTCTCGTGGCAGTGGCTGCCCTTCGCGATCCTGATTCTGATGACCGCCATGCAGTCACTCGACCAGGAACAGAAAGAAGCCGCGCGCCTCGACGGTGCCGGGCCGATCGCAATCTTCTGGCACCTCACGCTGCCGCATCTGGCACGACCGATTGCCGTGGTGGTGATGATCGAAACGATCTTCCTGCTGTCGGTGTTCGCCGAGATTTTCACCACCACCAACGGCGGCCCCGGCTATGCCTCGACCAACCTCGCTTACCTCATTTACAACCAGGCGCTGGTGCAGTTCGACGTCGGCATGGCCTCGGCGGGCGGCTTGATTGCCGTGGTCATCGCCAACATCGCCGCGATCATTCTGGTGCGGATGATCGGCAAAAACCTGACTGACAAAGCCTGAGGCCCGCCATGACTCTTCAACAATCCCGCCGGCTGCAAAGCCTGCTGCTCGGCACCCTGGCCTGGGCCATCGCGATCGTGATTTTCTTCCCGATTTTCTGGATGGTGATGACCAGTTTCAAAACCGAAATCGACGCGTTCGCGACGCCGCCGCAGTTCATCTTCACGCCGACGCTGGAGAACTACCTGCACATCAACGAACGCAGCGACTACTTCAGTTTCGCCTGGAACTCAGTGGTGATTTCCTTCAGCGCCACCGCGCTGTGCCTGTTGATTGCGGTGCCGGCGGCGTACTCGATGGCGTTCTACGAAACCCAGCGCACCAAAGGTACGTTGTTGTGGATGCTCTCGACAAAAATGCTGCCGCCGGTGGGCGTGCTGATGCCGATTTACCTGTTGGCCAAGACGTTCGGCCTGCTCGACACGCGCATCGCACTGATCGTGATCTACACGCTGATCAACCTGCCGATCGTGGTCTGGATGGTTTACACCTACTTCAAGGACATCCCCAAAGACATCCTCGAAGCCGCCCGTCTCGACGGCGCCACGTTATGGCAGGAAATGGTGCGTGTGCTGCTGCCGATCGCCAAGGGTGGCCTCGCCTCGACTGTGTTGCTGTCGCTGATTCTGTGCTGGAACGAGGCGTTTTGGTCGCTGAACCTGACCTCGTCGAAAGCCGCACCACTGACCGCGTTGATCGCCTCGTACTCGAGCCCCGAAGGCTTGTTCTGGGCCAAGTTGTCGGCGGTGTCGACGCTGGCCTGTGCGCCGATTCTGATCTTCGGCTGGATCAGCCAGAAACAACTGGTGCGCGGCCTCTCCTTCGGCGCCGTGAAATGAATCCCCCAAACCAACACATTCCCCCTGTAGGAGTGAGCCTGCTCGCGATAGCGGAGTGTCATTCAACAATGATGTCGGCTGAAACGGCCTCATCGCGAGCAGGCTCACTCCTACAGAAAAGCCGATCTGGTTTAACCCAATAATAAATGGCGGAGGCCCATCATCATGGCCAACCTGAAAATCAAGAATCTGCAAAAAGGCTTCGAAGGTTTTTCCATCATCAAAGGCATCGACCTTGAGGTGAACGACAAGGAATTCGTGGTCTTCGTCGGCCCGTCCGGTTGCGGCAAGTCCACCCTGCTGCGCCTGATCGCCGGGCTGGAGGAAGTCAGCGGCGGCACCATCGAACTCGATGGCCGCGACATCACCGAAGTCAGCCCGGCCAAGCGCGATCTGGCGATGGTGTTCCAGACCTACGCGCTGTACCCGCACATGACCGTGAAAAAGAACATGTCGTTCGCCCTCGATCTGGCCGGCGTGCCGAAAGCCGAAGTCGAGAAGAAAGTCGGCGAAGCCGCGCGCATTCTCGAACTCGGGCCGATGCTTGAGCGCAAACCGAAACAGCTCTCCGGCGGCCAGCGTCAACGTGTCGCGATTGGCCGCGCTATCGTGCGCAACCCGAAAATCTTCCTCTTCGACGAACCGCTGTCCAACCTCGACGCCGCCCTGCGCGTGCAAATGCGCCTGGAGTTGCTGCGCCTGCACAAAGATCTGCAAGCGACGATGATTTACGTGACCCACGATCAGGTGGAAGCGATGACCATGGCCGACAAAGTCGTGGTACTCAATGGCGGCAAGATCGAGCAGGTCGGCTCGCCGTTGGATCTCTATCACCAACCGGCCAACCTGTTTGTCGCCGGGTTCCTCGGCACGCCGAAAATGGGCTTCCTCAAAGGCAAGATTGCCCGCGTCGATGCGCAAAGCTGCGAAGTCTCGCTGGACGCCGGCACCCGCGTCACCTTGCCGTTCAACGCCGCCAACCTCAGCGTCGGCAGCGCGGTAACCCTCGGCATTCGCCCGGAACATCTGGAGCTCGCACAACCGGGCGACTGCACGCTGCAAGTCACCGCCGACGTCAGCGAACGCTTGGGCAGCGACACCTTCTGCCACGTCACCACCAGCGCCGGCGAAGCCCTGACCATGCGCGTGCGCGGTGATCTGGCCAGCCGTTACGGCGAGCAACTGAGCCTGCACCTCGACGCCGCCCACTGCCATTTATTCGATGCCGAAGGCGTGGCGCTGACCCGTCCCCTGCGCGCTGCAGCCTGATTTTCAAGAGACTTGCCCAATGAAACTCAACCAACAGAATCTCCACGGCCTGGCACGCGAAGTAAAACTGCCGGCCTACAACCTCAGCGACACCCGCCAGGGCATCGCCCACATTGGCGTCGGCGGTTTTCATCGCGCGCATCAGGCGTACTACACCGATGCGTTGATGAACACTGGCGAAGCGCTCGACTGGGCGATCTGCGGCGTCGGCTTGCGCGGTGAAGACCAGCGTGCCCGCGACGATCTCAAAGAGCAGGATTACCTGTTCACCCTGTTCGAACTGGGTGACAGCGACGACACCGAAGTGCGGGTGATCGGCTCGATCCGCGACATGATGCTGGCGCAGGACAATGCTCAGGCGCTGATCAACAAACTCGCCGATCCAGCGATTCGTATCGTCTCGTTGACCATCACCGAGGGCGGTTATTGCATCGACGACAGCAACGGCGAATTCATGGCACATCTGCCGCAGATTCAGCACGATCTGGCGAATCCGCAATCGCCGAAAACCGTGTTCGGTTTCCTCTGCGCGGCGCTGTCCAAACGCCGTGGGGCGGGTACTGACGCGTTTACCGTGATGTCCTGCGATAACTTGCCGCATAACGGCGCGGTGACGCGCAAAGCACTGCTGGCCTTTGCTGGTTTACTCGACGCGAATCTGTGTGAGTGGATCGATCAAAACGTCAGTTTCCCCAACGCCATGGTCGACCGCATCACGCCGATGACCAGCACCGCGCATCGCCTGCAACTGGCCGACAAACACGGCGTGGACGATGCCTGGCCGGTGGTTTGCGAACCGTTTGTGCAGTGGGTGCTGGAGGACAAATTCGTTAACGGTCGGCCGGCGTGGGAAAAGGTGGGCGTGCAGTTCACCGACGACGTTTCGCCCTACGAAGAGATGAAGATCAAATTGCTCAACGGCAGTCATCTGGCGCTGACGTATCTGGGGTTTTTGAAGGGTTATCGGTTTGTCCACGAAACCATGAACGACCCGCTGTTCGTGCGTTATATGCGCGCTTATATGGATCTGGACGTCACCCCGCAACTGGCGCCGGTGCCGGGCATTGATCTGAGTGAATACAAGGACACGCTGGTCGCGCGGTTTTCCAATCAGGCGATTGCCGATCAGCTTGAGCGAGTGTGTTCGGATGGCTCGTCGAAGTTTCCCAAGTTCACCATTCCGACGATTAACCGGTTGATTGCCGATGGTCGCGAGACCAAACGTGCGGCGCTGGTGGTGGCGGCCTGGGCGCTGTATTTGAAGGGGGTCGACGAGAATGGGGATACGTATTCGATTCCTGATCCACGGGCGACGTTTTGTCAGGCGTTGGTGGCGGATGATGGGCTGATGACTGAGCGGTTGTTGGCGGTTGAGGAGATTTTCGGCACGGCGATAGCGCGTTCGACGGAGTTTGTTGCGGCGTTTGAGTGGTGCTGTGAGAGTTTGCGAGAGGTGGGCGTGACGCGGACGATTGAACGCGTTCTGGCCTGATTTTTCGCGGTGCTGCGACCTACGCCTTCGCGAGCAAGCCCGCTCCCACATTTTCAAATGCATTCCCCTGTGGGAGCGGGCTTGCTCGCGAATGGCCGCCATACCCGGAAATACCTGACACCCTGAGGAACCCACTGTGACAACCCAAAACCTCTTCCTCGGCATCGACTGCGGCACCCAAGGCAGCAAAGCCATCATCCTCGACGCCGCCAGCGGTCAAGTCCTCGGCCAGGGCGCCGCCAATCACACGATGATCAGTGGCGCCAACGGCCGCCGCGAGCAGCACACCGATCAATGGCTGGAAGCCTTCGCCCTCGCCACCCGCCGCGCACTCCTCGCGGCAAACGTCGATGGCCAATCCATCCTCGGCATCGGCGTCTCCGGCCAGCAACACGGCCTGGTGCTGCTCGACGACCAAGGCCAGGTTCTGCGCCCGGCCAAGCTCTGGTGCGACACCGAAACCAGCGCCGAAAACGATCGCCTGCTCAAACATCTGGGCGGAGAAAAAGGCTCGCTGGAACGCCTCGGCGTGGTCATCGCGCCGGGCTACACCGTGTCTAAATTGCTGTGAGCCAAAGAACAGCATCCCGACGTGTTCGCCCGCATCGCGCGCATCCTGCTGCCCCACGATTACCTCAACTTCTGGCTCACCGGCCGCGCGTGCAGCGAATACGGCGACGCCTCCGGTACCGGCTATTTCAACGTGCGCACCCGCCAGTGGGATTTGCAGCTGCTGCGCGACATCGACTCCAGCGGCCGCTTGCAAGCAGCGTTGCCCGAACTGATTGACGCCCACCAAGTCGTCGGCACCATCCTGCCGTCGATTGCTGAGCGCTTGGGCATCAACCCCGCTGCATTGGTCGCAAGCGGCGGCGGCGACAACATGATGGGCGCCATCGGCACCGGCAATATTCAGCCCGGCGCGATCACCATGAGCCTCGGTTCATCCGGCACGGTGTACGCCTATTCCGACGTACCGAAAGTCAGCCCCGACGCCTCCGTCGCCACCTTCTGTTCCTCCAGCGGCGGCTGGTTGCCGCTGATCTGCACCATGAACCTGACCAACGCCACCGGCGCGATACGCGAGCTGTTCGACCTCGACCTCGAACGCTTCAACGACCTCGTCGCCCAAGCCCCGATTGGCGCCGACGGGGTGAGCATGCTGCCGTTCCTCAACGGCGAACGTGTCCCCGCCCTGCCCCACGCCACCGGCAGTCTGCACGGTTTGACCATGGACAACCTGACCCAGGCCAATCTGTGCCGCGCCGCCGTCGAAGGCACGACCTTCGGTTTGCGTTACGGGCTGGATTTGCTACGGCAGAATGGTTTACAAAGCCGCAGCATTTGCCTGATTGGCGGCGGCTCGAAAAGCGCGGTGTGGCGACAGATCGTCGCCGACATCATGAACACCCCGGTGATCTGCACCGAACACAGCGAAGCCGCTGCCCTTGGCGCAGCGATTCAGGCGGCGTGGTGCAAATCCTGGTCGAACGGCCACGAAGAAACGTTGGCCGATCTGTGTCAGCGTTGCGTCAAACTCGATCCGAGCAGTGAAACCCTGCCGATCGCCGCCAACGTCGCGGCGTTTCAGCAGGTCTATGAACGCTATCAACAGCATGTCGCAACCCTATAAAGAGCAAACAATTATGTATTTGGTGTGTGGCGAAGCCCTGTTTGATTTCTTCAGCGAAGACGATGCCAGCGGTCTGGCCTCGAAAGTGAATTTCAAGGCGATTGCCGGCGGCTCGCCGTTCAACGTCGCCGTGGGTTTGCGCCGTTTGGGCGTGGACTCGGCGCTGTTCGGCGGTCTGTCCACCGACTACCTCGGCCGCCGCTTGCAGCAAGTGTTGCAGGACGAAGGCGTGCGTCCGGATTACCTGGTGGAGTTCGCCGCGCCGACCACCCTGGCGATGGTCGCCGTCGGTGCCAACGGTTCGCCGCATTACAGCTTCCGTGGCGAAGGTTGCGCGGATCGACAACTGAGCCTCGCGCATCTGCCGACGCTGGGCCCGGAGGTGCGCGGCCTGCACATCGGCTCGTTCTCATTGGTGGTGCAGCCGATTGCCGACACCCTGCTGGCACTCGTCCAGCGTGAAAGCAGTAAACGCCTGATCAGCCTCGACCCGAACGTGCGCCTCAACCCGGAACCGAACATCGAGTTGTGGCGCGAGCGCATCGCCACGCTGGTGCAACTGGCCGATCTGATCAAAGTCAGCGACGAAGATTTGAGCCTGCTCTACCCCGAGCAGGATCCGCAGCGGGTGATCGAAAGCTGGCTGGAGCACCGCTGCCAAATTGTCTTCCTCACCCGTGGCGGTGAAGGCGCAACCGTGTTCAGTCGCGCGCATGGTTCGTGGTCGGTACCGGCCTGTTCGGTAAAAATCGCCGACACCGTTGGCGCTGGCGACACTTTCCAGGCCGCGCTGATTACCTGGCTGACTGAGCACGGTCTGGACTCTGTAGAAGGCGTGCAGCAACTGACGCGCGAGCAGATCGACGCGATGCTGAAATTCGCCGTGCAAGCCGCCGCGCTGACGTGCAGCAAAACCGGCCCAGACTTGCCTTATCGTCATCAACTGTCCTGAACGCGTAGACTGTCGCCTTTTTTGCGCATGACGGGATAACGGCTTTTGAATTACGGAAAGACGCTTGGACTACTGACACTCGCAGGGTTATTGACCGGTTGCGGCACTTCACCGCCGCGTTCGCCGGAAAATCTCTGCGATATCTTTCGTGAAAAAAGCGACTGGTACGACGCGGCGCAAGTCACGCAAAAACGCTGGGGGGTGCCGATTCAGGTGCCCTTCGCGATCATGTACCAAGAGTCCGGCTACCGTTACGACGCCAAAACCCCGCGCAAATATCTGCTTTGGGTGATTCCGTGGGGCCGCGTGACCACCGCCTCGGGTTATGCGCAGGCGAAAGATGAAGTCTGGTCGGACTACCAGAAAAGCACCGGCCGCAACTGGGCCGATCGTGAAGACTTCGACGACGCCATCGACTTTATTGGCTGGTACATGGACAAGACCACCACGATCAATGGCGTCTACAAGTACGACGCTTACAACCAGTACCTCAACTACCACGAGGGCTGGGGTGGTTTCCGCAACAAGACTTATGCGAGCAAAGCCTGGCTACTGCCGACGGCGCGCAAGGTGCAAGCCCGCTCGAATATGTACGCCCAGCAATATGCCGGGTGTAAGGAAGAGCTGAATCGCGGGTTCTGGAGCCGGTTCTGGCATTGGCTCTGAATCCCCCTGTAGGAGCTGCCGAAGGCTGCGATCTTTTGATCTTTAAAAAAGCAAGATCAAAAGATCGCAGCCTTCGGCAGCTCCTACAAAGTACGCGGCAAGCTCAGTTTTTGTGTACGACAGAAGTCCAATGTGGGAGCGGGCTTGCTCGCGAAAGCGCCCGATCAGGCACTACAAATCCCAGCCCTACAACACCGAAAAGCTATAACTCACAATCACCCGCGTCTCATCCACATCCCGCGCAAACTGCTTGTAGTTCGTGCGATACGTCGCATTCCTCAACCGCACGCTGACATCCTTGAACGTCCCCTCCTGAATCACATACTTCAACTCGCTGTCACGTTCCCACTCTTTGCCTTCCTGATCACTGCCCAGCACTTTGATGTGATCACCGTTGACGTAACGGGTCAGGAAGCTCAAACCATTAATGCCAATTGCCTTGAAGTCATAGTCATAACGCAACTGCCACGAACGCTCCTGCGCTGCGGCAAAATCGTTGACCTGCACATAGTTGACCAGATATGGATTACTGCCATCGAGGTACGGCATCGAGTTATCGCCGTTCATACGCTGCCAACCCGCGCTGAACGTATGACCGCTGTGCGCGAAAGACAGCAAACCGCTCAACGCACGGTTATCGATGGAACCAGCCTTTGCATCGCCGCTGTCAGCACTCTTGAGCAAGCGCAGATCAGCCTTTAATACACCACCCGCCAACGGCTGATTGGCCAACAACCCGACAAAGTGCTGACGGTAGATGTCTTCCAGTTCCGCGTAGTGATATTGGCCGGTCAGACGATCATTGATCTTGTAATCGAAGCCGTACATGTCGAAATGATCGGCCGTGGTGTTACACGCGTAACGCTTGTTCTTGCAGTGCACGCGGATGTCTTGCGAATCGGTGGAATCGCGCGCGGTGTACTTGTCCAGACGCGCCGCCATAAAGGTCAGATCCTTCACCTCTTTCGAAGTCAACATCGCGCCGTTGAACATCGTCGGCAGCAGTCGCCCGTCGTTGTACTTGAGCAGCGGCAGATCCGGCCGCAACGCGCCGTACTTCAACACCGAATCGGCAACGCGCACTTTGGCGGTCAGGCCCATCTTCGCGTATTGATCTTTCGAACCGCGCGGATCCTGACCGCTCGATGGCAGCAAACCACTGTTGCTGCTGTCAGCACTGGAATCGAGTTTGAAACCGAGCATGCCCAGCGCATCAATACCAAAGCCCACCGTACCCTCGGTGTAACCCGATTGCAGATCGAGAATAAAACCCTGAGCCGACTCTTCACGCTTCGACGCGCCCTGCTCGTTGGAAGTGTGCCCATCACGGAAGTCGCGGTTGAAGTACACCGTGCGCGATTCGATTTTCGCCGTGGTGTCTTCGAGAAAACCGCTGGCCTGAACCGGCGCGGTAAAACCGGCGCACAGGACAAAGGCTCCGAAGCCAAACGACTGGCGCGGGGTGATGAGGGGAAATGGGGGACGCATGAAAAACTCCAACACTGCAGCGTTTGCGCAAGCGCGCAATAAGCCAGAAATAGCTCCCGATCCGAGTCAGAAAATTGAGCCGGACAGAAGTGGAAACACGGGGGTGAACGACAATGATGGCAGATGGCTTTGACGCGCCAAAGACGACTTTAGTCTGAATCTGAGCGACGATTTCCTGTGCGCCCGGTCGGATAGATGCCCTCGCCGCACGCGCTTTTCAGTGCAGCGAAGCGCCCGGTTTTATTGAGCGAAAGCCCCCAACTAAGGGTTTCCCCCATACCGACAAGGGCCAACGTCTACGGCATTTGCGCCTTGAACGAGGCGGTTGAATGCTGCACCATCCGGGCTCTGCTTATTCAAGGACGGAATTCAAGGCATGTTGGACGCCAACGCAACCCACATTACCCTCACGCTCGAAGGCGCCTCCGCTGACCTGCAAGTACTCAGCTTCACCGGTCGCGAAGCCCTCAATCAGCCCTTCCGTTTTGACCTCGAACTGGTCAGCGCCCGCCCCGACCTGAAACTCGAAGAGCTGCTGCACAAACCCGGCGTTCTGACTTTCGGCGCCACCGGTGAAGGCATCATCCACGGCCTGGTCTATCGCATCGAGCAAGGCGATTCCGGCAAGACGCTGACCCGCTACAGCATCAGCCTGGTGCCGCAACTCGCCTACCTGCGCCACAACCACGATCAGCAAATCTTTCAGAACCTGACCGTGCCGAAAATCATCGGTCAGGTGCTCGAAGCACGCGGCATTCTTGCCGACGCTTATAGCTTCCAGCTCGGCGCCGAATACCCGCAACGCGAATACTGCGTGCAGTACGACGAGTCCGACCTGCACTTTATTCAGCGTCTGTGCGAAGAAGAAGGCATCCACTTCCACTTCCAGCACAGCAGCAGCGGCCACAAACTGGTGTTTGGCGACGATCAGACCGTATTCCGCAAACTCAAAGCCGTCAGCTACCAGCAAGACTCCGGCATGGCCGCGGAAAAACCAGTGATCAAGCGCTTCAACCTGCGCCTGGAAACCCGCACCACCCGCGTCAGCCGCCGCGATTACGACTTCGAGAAGCCGAAGATCCTCCCCGAGGCCGCGAACAAAACCGAGTTCAGCCCGGATCTCGAAGACTACGATTACCCCGGCCGCTTCACCACCCGCGAGCGCGGCAAATTCCTCACCACCCGCGCCCTCGAACGCCATCGCAGCGACTACAAACTCGCCGACGGCAAAGGTGATGAGCCGACCCTCACCAGCGGCCACTTCCTGACCCTCGCCGAACACCCGCGCGCCGAATGGAACGACCTGTGGCTGCTGCTGGAAGTCTTCCACGAAGGCAAACAACCGCAAGTGCTCGGCGAAAACGTCACCCGCGACGTCACTGACCACAAAAGCGATTTCCACCAGGGCTACCGCAACAGCTTCCTCGCGACCCCGTGGGACGCGCACTACCGCCCTGCCCTCGAACACCCAAAACCGAAAGTCCTCGGCAGCCAGACCGCCGTCGTCACCGGCCCCAAAGGTGAAGAAATCCACTGCGACCAATACGGCCGCATCAAAGTGCAATTTCACTGGGATCGCGAAGGCCAGTCCGACGACAACACCTCCTGCTGGATGCGCGTCGCCAGCGGCTGGGCCGGCGCAGCCTACGGCGGCATCGCCATCCCGCGCATCGGCATGGAAGTCCTCGTCACCTTCCTCGAAGGCGACCCCGACCAGCCACTGGTCACCGGCTGCCTGTACCACAAGGAAAACGTCGTCCCCTACGACCTGCCGGCGAACAAAACCCGCAGCACCTTCAAAACCCTCAGCTCCCCGGGCGGCAAGGGCTACAACGAATTCCGCATCGAAGACAAAAAAGGTGCCGAACAGATCTACCTGCACGCCCAGCGCGACTGGGACGAAAACATCGAACACGACCAGAAAATCCGCGTCGGCAACGAACGCCACGACACCGTCGAAGCCAACACCTACAGCGAATTCAAAGTCGAAGAACACCGCATCACCCACCTCGACCGCAAAAGCGAAATGCGCGCGAACGACCACCTGACGGTTGCGGTGACTCAGCACGTCAAGGTTGGCACGGCGCAGTTTGTTGAGGCCGGGACGGAGATTCACTACAACGCTGGCGAGAAAGTTGTGATGGAAGGCGGCATGGAACTCACGGCCAAGGCTGGCGGGAGTTTTGTGAAGGTAGATGCCGGGGGTGTGACCATCAGCGGGGCCGAGGTGAAGGTCAACTCTGGCGGTGGGCCGGGTGCGGGTACCGGCATTGCTATCCTCGAACCGCTTATCCCAAGTATGGCAGCTGTCGATAAAGCCGGACGACTACTGCAAACCCGCACGAATAAGGCGATTGTGGTTGAAAAACTGAAGGCCCCTAAAGGTATCTGCGTCGAATGCCTTAAGAAAGCCATGCGAGAGAAACTGGCTCTACAGTCGGGAGCTAATTGATGACTAAAGTTGAAGCTGCAGACGCTTGGGAAGCGGCCAAGCACAACTCACAATCACGATTCGCCATTGTTGAAACAGGCCTGCTTTCAGAACCGTCTCGACAGGAGTTTTTGAGGTCGAATCCGTCGCGACGGCCACTGATGCTTCAACCGGAATTTGCTGAATTGCGCAACTATGGCCCGTGGCTGGTCGACGTCAGCAATATGGAGTTCGAGGCCTTTCTCGCTCACGAATACTTTACTGGCTGCACCGGGATGGTCGGCTGGATTCGCACCGACTGCCCGGCTGAAAAGCTCGCTGCGCACCTGAGTGACGCATTGCTGGCAAAAAACGAAGCTGGCGAAGTGCTGATGATCCGCAGCTATGCGCCCGAAGTGCTGCCGATGCTTTACGCGCGCGAAGATTTGCCATGGCACGCGTGGCTGTTCGGTCCGATTCAGGATTGGTGGGTGCCAACGGATCAGGACCAATGGGAATGCCTGTCGGGACTCAACCTTGGAAAACCCGGAAAATACGACCCCATTGTTCTCGACGCCAAGCTGTGGACGGAAATGGAGATTGACCCCCTGCCCTATACCCTTACCACTGAACTTGAAAAAGAAGCGCCAAAAGTGTTTACGAGCACCTGCCACAGCGCGCGATTGAAGCAGGTCAAAGAAGCATTAGACGCTGGCCGCGATGAAGGTTTGACAGAGCCCGAGGACGTAAGCCTATTTGCCAGCTTGAAACTTATGGATTCCGAGTTCCCAAGTAACTGGCCAATGTGGACTGAGGCTAAAAAGCGCAACTCTACGGACAATCTACCGCTTGGAGTTGTGATACAGCAGTTGTCTGAGTGAATTGGGAATTTTCTATACACAGTCGTTTACGAATATGAGCCTTGGGAATTTTCAATGTCGCTGACCTTGAATAGCTTGAATCAACGCAAATGGAAACGCCGATCGTTAGCAATCGGCATTCTGATAGTCGGCATCTTTGTCATGGCAGTCTATATCTACAATAAAACTCGAACACCCGGTGCAGCCCTCACATCCCACAACTATATGGAAAGGCCTATAGGCAGCTATTGGGTCAATGATAACTGGGGAGGTAATGGTGGCGTGACCTGTTGCTGGAAGATGCCCGAGGACACTGCCAAAGTAGTTTGGATTCTGAGCATGTCAAAAGCTCAGGAAGATCAAGGAATGAAAATAGAAAGGCATGAAGCACTACTACCGATGCCAAAGCGAAAGCCAGAAGATGATACGTTGCATATCTATTTCCTCCCCGGTAATAAAATTGAGCTCATGTGGTCCGCAACAACCCTTGATACAAAGTCTTCCTCTGAAAAATCAGCAATTAATCAAAAAACCCATGAGCAAGGAAGTCATCCATGAGCGCACCGAAAAACTTATGTGATGCACAAGCCATTAGCTTGCGCGCCAATAAAGCCGCTGGGGGCAAAAAAAGCTCGGTATTACCATGTGAAGGAATACTACATGTCGGGTTCTTTTTTGACGGTGTCAGTCGAAATCTTGAAGAGGACTTGAGGGAAGACCGAGTTACAAATATTGGTCGACTTTTTCTCGCCTACCCTTATGAGCAGGGTTCTGTACCTTCCGACCCGGCCAACCAGTATCATAAATTCTATATTTCCGGACTTGCTACTTCTTTCGACACTACTTTAGGTACAAACGCGACTACTAGCGCTGTCGACTTCAACGGCGCAGCTAGCAAAATCAAGGATGACTTATCCAAATTACCGAAAGATAATTCTACAGAAGCTGCTGTTGATGTCGGCAAAGACTTGTTAACCGGAAAAAATTGGTGGGACAACCTTACAAACAATTTAAAGCCGAAAAATATTATTTCTGCCATTGCTACTACAGCGGCAAAGGCATCAGTCGAGGGGGTTTCACCAGTCCGTGACCATGAAACTGCTTTCAGCTTACTTAAAACTGGTGTGGACACTCGATTAGAAGCTGCGACGAACCGTTTTGAAAAACTCGCTGAGGACGTTAAAAAAGAAAATTCGGTTACGATCAAGAATATTTCAGTATCTATTTTCGGGTTCGATTATGGTGCCACGCTCGCGCGAGCGTTCGCTCATAAGCTGTTCGAGGCGTGCGATCCTGGCACTACCACCTATAAGGGTGCGAAGCTGGAGATCGTATTTGCTGGGCTATTCGATGCGGTAGATCGAAGCATGGAAGCATCTGTCGTACGGGATTTTTTACTGCCGATTTCCAATACAGTTGATGACGGAGAGTGCCTGCCAGGCCCCGTGAAATCAGCACTTCACTTAATTGCTGCACATGAGTGCAGAAATGACAGACGTGCCCGTTTGATCGGCACTGGGTCACTTACACCTCGGTGGGAAGAACGCTTGGTTCCAGGTACTAGTTTTGACGTTGGGGGTGGATTATTAAAAAACTGCGCCCCCCATAGCCGAGAATTACACTTGGCAGCTCTGCATGAAATGTATCGTGCTGCTTATGGCGCAGGGGTTCCTTTTCCCTCAATAAAAAAACTTCAAGAAAAAGATAGATACGTGGCCAGTTTCTTCGAGTTGCGTGACCACATAAATGGCACTAATGCCATCGAGTCGAATAACAGATACGTTTCCATAGCTGGCAATAATAACGTTTCCGCGGACGCCTTTCTCGCCCATCGCCGCCTGTACATTCAAAGACTCCGCGGACTGTGGGAGTTGTATAGTGAACAACACCGTGCCTATAGCAATGAAGAGGATCGCTTGTCGCGGCCATTTCTGGGTGCCACCGGATCATTTAAACGCATGTTGGGTATGGGCAGTGAATCTGAAATCCAAGCAAATAAGCGTGATTCAGCGCTCAGAAAAACGCGAAAGAGCAAAGAACGACTTTGCGCTGAACTTGGTTGGCTCGAGGAGGTTGATCGAGAAGCCAAGCGCTTGAGCATTGGTCTTGCAACAAAACCTGAAAAAGTGTTGCTTGACGAATGGTTTAGAACTGAGCCAACGAGTCTCAGCTTCGACATTGAGGATCTACTTGAGTTTTACGTGAATGACAAATTCATGATTAGCCAAATATCGCAATCTCCAAGCTCGATAAAATACTTTTTAGTTAGAGAATTCGACACCCCTGACTTGAACAAAACTAAAGGAATGGCGCCAGACTATATGGAACAGATGATGCGAAAACCATCAACAGAGTTTTCGGATGTATCGACGTAACAGGAGGCATACCTTGTTACGGGCTCAAAATTCGGATATTGATCTATCGAAAAGAATTTTATTTTCTTGAACGATACAAACTTTACTGAAGGCTCTGATAAAAACAGCGCTACTACCTCGTTCCGAACACATGAGTTTTGGCCGCTTCTCCTTCCATTTTGGCGTAAGGGCCTGGGGCTACGCCGGCGCATCGTTGTTGCTGGCCGGTAGCGTCGAATTGAGCCCGATCCTCGGCAACGTCAAATACGGCGCAACGCTCAGCCCCGTCAAACGCGCACAGCGCGAAGACGCATCAGCCAAAGAAGAACGCGCAGATCACGAAGCCGCGAAGAAAGCCAAGACCGACAGCGGCGACACCAGCCCTACCCCCGACCTTGAACACAAGTCGAAGTCCGGCACCGCTGTCGCCACTAAAAGCTCGGATCAAGTCCTCACCGGGCGCTTGGCCAACGTCCAGGTCGAAAACGGGGCGAAGGCGACCTTCAACGTATTCGGAGGCTTGCAAGGCGCCATCGAACTGACCGGCGCATTGAATTGGGCTCCACCAAAAGATCTCGTCGCACTGCGCACTGCGCCGACGATGGGAGTTGGCAGCGACAAAGATGCGAAAAGCACGAACCCGTGGCTGACGCTCGCCAAGTTAAGTGGATCCGTTGGGGTGGCGTTGGGTGCCGGGTTCCAGGGCACTGCGCAGATTTCTTTGGATATAAGGACGATTCATTCTCAACCTGAAAGCGACCGTGGTACTTGGGCCTGGTGCCAACGGGAGCTTCAAGTTTGAGATTGGGTATGAGGCGGTGGTTGATATCATTAACCTTTATCGCAAGGAACTGCATAAGACTAAGGGGCGAAATGTAGAGTGGATGGATCCTGAGGCGAGTGAATATGCGTCTGCGCTTAATGCGTTGGGTGCAGCCGGCTTGAATGTGGCGATGGCGTACATGCTGCGTTGGGATGTTGTGATGAACCTGTATCACGCGCTGACGCGTAGTGGTAAAGGTGGGCCGATTGCGGATGCGATTATGAATTACGTTAATGACGCTGAGCTACAGGATTGGTGCGTCAATGCTATCCCCGGGGCTCTTGGCCCCTTACTTAAGACATTGGCTAGTCCACCTGAATCATTTACCGTCACTGTTTCTGCTTCAGAAAGTAATGGAACCACGGAAAAAACAAGAGCTTATAGCCAGGCAGAAGCACACCTATTGCAGCAAAAAGCCATTGAACGAATTTTGCGTTGGATAGTGAGCAACGCCAAGAAAACCAACACCATTGACAAGGCGCAAAGTCAGTTCGAACTCTCTTGTATGTCAATGAACGAATTCGGCATCAAGGAAACCGATGCGGAGCAAAGTTACTGCCAAAATCGTTCGATACTGGACAGTTTCATGGCTGAAAGCGTTCGCAGCCTCTTTGATGACACCGGTATAGACGCGCGAGAGAACTACAAATCCCACGTTAAACTGCTCGGCGCCAACCTGGCCGATTATTGTCAAAAAAACTACATCCCGCAGCCAAGCTACTCACCTAGCGGTGCGACGCCATATTTGAAGAATTACTAATGAATAGCATATTAAAGATGAAACTAAACCAAATCGCCCTGCTTTTTAGTCTATCCATAGTAACGTGCAGTGCCATCGCCAACACAGAATCGGAAAACGACAAAAATGAACAAAAAGGCATCGTACTCTACAATCAATTGAAAATAGATGCCGCCATCCCCCAACTAGAGCAAGAAGCAAAAATGGGCGATGCTGAATCGCAATATTATCTAGGCGAAGCCCTAAGAAAAAAAATCGCTACATGACACCCGAAGCTCAATATTGGTACGAGTCCGCCGCAGACAACAGCAACACATATGCAATGATCCAACTTGGACGAACAAAAAACGACCTTTGTGTAAAAATGGGAAATTGCCCTCCGAATCAAAAAACCCAAGCAGAGTGGTTCGCTTTAGCCAAAAAGCTAGTAGAACCAAAGGCACAGAAAGGTGACCCTGAATCGTTATATATGATGTATGAAATCACCTTAGATCTTGAGTGGTTGAAGAAATCTGCAACCGCTGGTTATCCGCTTGCGCAATACTGGATGGCTGTAAATGAAAGACAAGGGGAAGGATTCTTCTTAATCCCAGGAAAGCGTGAAGCATCCGTAAAACGATGGCTTATGCTTTCATCTGAGGGGGGTAATCCGAAAGCAATGATGGATTATCTGGAAATCCTGTATGGCGAGGGAGACATGGAAAGTGTTCGCCGCTGGCTTGAAGTGGCGGCTGCCACCGGGAGCCAAGCCGCAATCAGTAATTACGGCGCCTATATCTCGCACACTCCAGACAAAATTAGCTACCCATTAGACTTGGTTAAAGGTTACGCACTCATTTCATTGCTGAAAGAGCTGGGTGATAGCGGTGGAGTACAAGATTACGTTGACCGAAAAATCGAGAAAATTGGCGAAAAAATGACTCCAGAACAAATCAAAGAAGCAGAGACCGTTGCGAAAGAATGGAAAGCAACACACCCGCCCCTGTCTTTTTTCCCTGACAAGCTCGGAAGGTAATCGGGATTCAATATTTCAACGCGCAGCGCCTTGCCTTTGCCAGTCGGCAGCAGTGAATCAGCCTACATTTATCAGCCATTCACTCCTGCCAAATTCCCTACCCCATCAAACCGGCGCCTTCCAGCTCACCATCTGTTGCTGCGCGACCTGCAGCAAATCATTGCCATCCTGCGCCAGCAGATACAGCGCATGGGTAATGTGCGGAATGTCTTCCACGTCGGCTTGCTTGAAGCACAGACAGTGCAATGTTTCGAGCAGGTCGCTGCAGGCGCGGATGCGCTGGACAGCGGCTTCAAGGATGTCTTTGGGGTTGGCTTCGGTGTCTATTAGCAGCGTCGGGCTTTCAGTGATGTTGCTGTTTAGTGGGTGGTAGCGGTTTGGCAGCGGATTCAGTTTTGGCATTTTGATTACTCGATTGTTTCGAAAGTAACCGCCATAACCGTGACCAAACGGTGGGAGGCGGCCGTGTACAGGCTTGGTCAACCGAGAACAATCCAACTCAGCTCGCCCGAAGGCGTCCTGCACACAGCCGCCACAGCAATGCACTTCACGGACGTAAAAATCCGCAGCGCAAATGATGGCACATATGCAATGGATTATTCTCAAGTGACCAAACCTGAGGCGCTGATTTTGCAGCGACACCCGACAATACCCGCCCCGCTCCAGACCCCGAAAGCAGACAAAGCAGCAGCCTTTGTAGGAATTCGCCAAACCGCGCGAAGAAAACCGCCTCACTCCCTGACAGCCGGCGTTCAGCCGGGTTAACCATCGCTTAACGCCGTGGTCGAAAACTGTACTGAACCGCACGCCCTCAGCCGTTGGCTGACGCCCAGTGCGGCAGGTTCGGTTTGTATAGCACCGAACTCTCTTTGCGTCGCACGGGAGTCTTTTCATGAACATTCGTCCGTTTCTGCTCACCACCGCCCTCGCCTGCACGGCTTTTGCCGGTTTGGCGCAGGCCAATGACACGTCAGCCACGTCGAAAGCGGTGCCTTATGAGTACGGCATGCCGCTGCATGTGGCGAAGGTGATTTCGTTGACTGAGCCGGCCACTCAGCAATGCAAGGTGATTACGGCTGATATGAAGTACATCGATAACGCCGGCAAGCCTGAGGAGATCAGTTATCGGAAAATGTCTGACGCGTGCAGTTTCCAAAACTGACAGAACGTTCTGATTTTTGGCGTTGCGGTAGGCGTGGGGTGTTTCGGGGGTTATGCTCGGGGCCCTCCTCACTGCCGCAAGGATTAGCCATGCAGTTGTCGTTTCGCGCGTTGTCGGGCATTACCTCTTCATTGTGTTTTTTACTGGCGCTGGCCTGGGGCTTTTTCCCCGAGGTGTTGCTGGCGATCTGGAGCATTGAGTATTCGACCGCAGTCGGATTTGTCGCGCGGCGCAGCGCGGTGTTGTTTGCGGCGTTGGGGGTGATGTTTTTTCTGGTGCGCCATGCACCGCCGTCGGTGGCGCGCAGTGCGCTGAGTAACGGCTTTATCGTCGGTTGTTTTGGCTTGGCTGTGCTGGGTTTTGGCGAATGGCTCAATGGCCATGCCGGCCCCGGCATTTTGCTGGCGGTGCTGGTCGAGCTCGCGCTGGGCCTTGGTTTTGTGCAGGCCCGGCGCGTGACGGTCGAACTGGCTGAAACAGTGGGTTAAACGGCTCTGGATCGCGGACTGTAGTGGTGCGGTGTACTTTGCTTGTTCAGATCCGAACGCAGCCCTGCGATCAGCTCATTGATCTCGCGACAGCCGTTGAGGTGGCTGGCGTCGATGTCACGAACCATTAGATCGACCTGATCGGTTTGGTGATCGCCAAACACTTTGACGGTCATCAACAAGTCCGGCGACAGCGTGCACTGGCAGCGCTTTGGCAGGAAACTGCTTTCAACGATGTTACGAAGTTCTAAGGCAGACAGAAACATGGCGAACCCTCTCCTTACTGTGAGATTGCCAATCAAGTATTCACGCTGACCTTTGCTGCGCCTGCACGGGTGTGTCCCCGCTGTTTCCCTGGTGCGGCAAACGGTGGTACGGCGAAATGCCCATTGGAGTGTAGGCGCCCAAACCCGGTGCGCCGCACTGAAAAGACGCATAAAGCGTGCCTTTCATTGGGTCATTCTGACCCACATAAAAATCAATCACTTAGCGCAAAGGCCAGTATTTCGCTACGTGCAAAATGCCGGTTGATCCCTTTTGCGCATTGCATTTTGCAATCTGTTGCGGGTTTGCATTCATCACCCATGAGGGTAAGAATGCTTGTCAAACCACCCTACACCCGCAAGGAGGCATCCATGGGTTCTTTACGCGCTTACGCGACCACCGGGCTGATTATCGCCAGCCTGTCCACCCTCGCCCACGCGGCGAAACTTGAAGACGTCGCACCTTACCCGAAGGCTGAGGCGGGCTTTACCCGCCAGGTCATTCATTTGCCGAAGCAAGAGAATGAAGAAAACTTCCAGGTCGAGATTCTTGCCGGCAAGACCCTTGAGGTGGACTGCAATCGTCCGAAGCTCGGCGGCGTGCTCGACGAGAAAAATCTGCAAGGCTGGGGCTATCCGTATTATCGCCTCGAGAAAGTCATTGGCCCGATGAGCACGCTGATGGCCTGCCCGCCCGGCAGCAAGAAGAAGCGCGCGTTCGTGCCGGTCGTCGGTGATGGTTTCACCGTGCGTTACAACAGCAAATTGCCGATCGTGGTCTACGCCCCAACGGACGTCGAAGTGCGCTACCGCATCTGGTCGGCCTCGGACAAGGTCAACACAGCCATTCAGGAATAACCGGGCAAGGAGCACGTGCAGTGATTACTTGCCACGTCAGATACGTGATCGACCCGTACCAACTGACCGAGTTCGAGGCTTACGCCAAGGCCTGGCTCGGTATCGTTGAACGCTTGGGCGGCAGCCATCATGGCTATTTTTTGCCATCGGAGGGTGCGAGCAACATTGCGTATTGCCTGTTCAGTTTTCCGTCACTGGCGGATTACGAAAGCTATCGGCATATCGCGATGACCGACCCAGAGAGCACCGCGCTGGTCGGCTCTTTGGTCGAGAAGAAGTTCATTGTCAGCTACGAGCGCACGTTCCTGCGCCCGCTGCTGCCCTGAACACCGTTACGCCGGGACGCCGCACGCAGCGGCACGCTCGGCGACGTGACGCAGGCTGTCGAAGTTGATGTTGGCGCCTGAGTCGATCGCCACGAAGGTTTGACCGCGCACGCCGCTTCGCGCCACGTATTGCTTGATGCCCGCGACGGCCAGGGCGCCGGAGGGTTCGGTGATTGAGCGCGTGTCGTCGTAGATGTTTTTGATCGCGGAACATAGGTCGTCGTTGCTGACGGTGATCACCTCGTCCACGCAGAAACGACACACTTCAAAACCGTATTCACCGATCTGCGCCACGGCCACACCGTCGGCGAAGGTACCGACGTTGGGCAACACGACACGTTCGCCTGCGTGCAGAGCGGCTTTCAGACACGCGGAATGTTCGGATTCAACGCCGATGATCCGCACTTCCGGGTGCAGGTATTTGATGTACGCGGCAATGCCGGCGATCAAGCCGCCACCGCCTACCGGGATGAAAATGGCATCCAGCACGCCTTGGTGTTGCTGAAGGATTTCCATGGCCACGGTGCCTTGTCCGGCGATCACGTCCGGGTCATCGAAGGGGGACACGAAGGTGCGGCCGGTTTCTTCGGCCAATTGCAGGGCATAGGCCAACGCAAAGGGAAAGCTTTCACCGTACAGCCGCGCTTCAGCGCCCCGACTGCGTACGCCCAGCACTTTCAGTTCAGGGGTGGTGCACGGCATGACGATGGTCGCAGCGATGCCCAGTTCGCGCGCCGCCAGTGCCACGCCTTGCGCGTGGTTGCCGGCCGATGCGGTGATGACGCCCTGTGCCTTCTGCGCATCGCTCAGTTGCACCAGTTTGTTGTAGGCGCCACGGATCTTGAAAGAGAACGTCGGTTGCAGGTCTTCGCGCTTGAGCAGGATGCGGTTGCCCAGCGCTTCAGACAGCGCCGGGGCTGCCTGCAATGGCGTACGCACAGCCAGGTCGTACACGGGAGCGGCGAGAATCCTTTTCACGTAGTGCTCAAGCAGGGCTTGCTGGTTTTTGGTGTAACTCATGCTGATCTCCTTGATAGCGATTTCACACACCCTGCGTAGGAGCTGCCGAAGGCTGCGATCTTTTGATCCTGAAGATCGCAGCCTTCGGCAGCTCCTACATGAGCGGTGTTTCGAACCCTGGAGACAGAAAGTAAAAACCCGCCTCTAGGGCGGGTTGGGTGCTGCAGTCGTGAGCTAGCCCGCCAAGTGAGGAATGGCGGTAATAATAATGCTTGGCTGGCAGCGCAATACGTAGGTAGTCATGGCCTGAAAATTAGCCTGACGCCGCTGGCACGTCAATGGCCAATTTTGCGTGGCGCGGGTAATCTGGCGATTCTGCTCATCAATTCAAGGAAGGAATGCATGATGTCTGTCGCCCTGCCCCTCACGGCTTTGCTGGCTTTTTCCGGTTACACCGTTTCGGTGATGCTCCAGGCTGAACAGTCGCTGATTGATTTTGGGATCAGCTTGATGTCGCGGCCCGACACAGCGCAGGTGGTGATTGATTTGTATCTGCTGGCGACGTTGGCCGGGGTTTGGATGGTCAAGGATGCCAAGGCTCGCGGGCAGTCGGTTTGGTCGGTGGTTCCGTATCTGTTGCTGACGGCGGTGTTTGTGTCGGTGGGGCCGTTGTTGTATCTGGTGGTTCGTGGGGTTTGGGAGCGTAGGAAGATCAGCAGTTCGGCGAATGCGGGCTGATCCGGATTTTTTGGCGTTTGGGAAATAGCTTTCGCGAGCAAGCCCGCTCCCACAGGGGATCTATGCCATTGCGCAGATCCATTGCGGGAGCGGGCTTGCTCGCGAAGAGGCCAGCTCAGACAACACAAATCACCTGGCCAAGCGCCTCAGCCCAAACAACATCCCCCCCGCCCCCATCAACATCACCAGCAAAAACACCGGATAAGACACCCACCACGGCGTCCCCGCCGTCATCATGCTGAACTCCGACATCCCGCCAATACTCGCGATCAGGTTCAGCGGCAAAAACACCACGTTGATCAACGTCAGTTTGCGCAGCAGGTTGTTCATGCTGTTGTTCATCAGGTTACCGCGCGCGTCGATCAGCCCGGAGAACACCGTTGAGTAGATTTCCGCCTGTTTGTAGCACTGGTTGTTTTCGATGATCAGGTCGTCGATCAGGCCGAGCGCCTCGCTGGAAAAATGCTGTTTCTCGGCGTGATTACGCAGCCGTGTCAGCACCGCGCCGTTGCTGTGCAGGGCGTTGATGTAATAGATCAGACTCTCGCTGAGGTTGAACATCTGCACCAGATGCTGGTTCTGCATCGAGGCGTTGAATTTTTGCTGCAACTCGCGGGCGACCAGTTTGATCACCTTCAAGTGGCCGAGGTAGTGATGGATGTTGTTGAACAGCTGATCGAGCAGCACATCCAGCGGCGTGGTTAATGGCTGCCGAGTGCCGAGACCATGCAGCGGCGTGTCGTCGGTGGCGATCACCAGCAATTGCCCCGGCGCGAACAGCAAGCCGCAGGACGACACCTCAAAGGCCAGGCTGCCGCCACCGGAATAGTTTTCCGGGCGCTTCCAGATCAGGAACAAATGGTCGGGGTGAAACTCGATGCGCGAGACTTCATCCGGGTCGAGCGCCGAGGCCAACGCATGCTCATCGACCTTGAAATGACTGTGCAGCAAATCGCGCTCGGCGGCGTCGGGATTGCTGAACAGCATCACCTCGGCGTCCAATCGTTCAACCTGCTGTAACGCGCCGTGGCTCAGTGAGAAACTGCTGATCATCGGCAGATCACCACGCTTGCCCGCGACGTTTGAGTTCCAGCCGCCGCACAAACTCTTCCAGCACCAGCGAATACAAATCGTCCTGTAAATACGCGTCTTCGATGCCTGCATCGAGGTTCGGGTTGTCGTTGACTTCGATAACCACCACTTTGTCGCCGGCCTGTTTCAGGTCGACGCCGTAGAGGCCATCGCCGATCAGGTTGGCAGTTTTCACCGCGAGGTCGACGACCGCACGCGGCGCTTCATGGATCGCCATGGTTCGGCATTCGCCGTTGACGTCCTGGCCTTTGGCTTTGTGGTTGTAGATCTGCCAGTGGCCCTTGGACATGAAGTATTGGCAGGCGAAGATCGGTTTGCGATTGAGCACGCCGATGCGCCAGTCGTATTCGGTATAGAAGAATTCCTGGGCCAGCAACAACACCGAGTGCTCGAACAATTCGGCGGTGGCTTCGAGCAGCGCTTGTTGGCTTTCGACTTTGATCACGCCGCGTGAAAAACAGCCGTCGGGGATCTTCAACACCAAGGGAAAACCGAGGCGTTCGCCGACCCGCTCGAAGTCTTCGGGTCGCTCTTTGTAGAGGATTTCGGTGGCGGGCATGCCCAGTTGATGGCTGTTGAGCAGGTCGGTCAGGTAGACCTTGTTGGTGCAGCGCAGGATCGACGTCGGATCGTCCATCACCACCAGCCCTTCGCTCTCGGCCTTCTTGGCGAACCGGTAGGTGTGGTTGTCGACGTTGGTGGTTTCGCGAATCAGCAGCCCGTCGTACTCGGCCAATCGCGCGTAATCCTTGCGCTCGATCAACTCGACATCGATGCCCATGGTTTTGCCGACCCGGACGAAATTTTCCAGTGCTTTGGGATTCGACGGCGGCAAGGCTTCCTGTGGGTCGTGAAGAATAGCCAGGTCATAACGCGCAACTTGCGGCGAGCGCGGCACACGCCAGACTTTACGGCTGAAACCGTCCAGCGCATTGGCAAACTGATCTTCCTGATCATCGCGTAACTTGTGCAACGCACCGGACTTCACGCCCTCGATGTGCCAACCGTTAGTTCGGCGAAACTCAACTAACAGAATCGGACAAGGAAACACTTCAAACAACTGCCGCGCCAGATCCTGTAAAGGCTCGATATGAGTCCTGCCGAAGTACAGTGTCAGGGTAAACCCTTCGGTATCGCTGTAGAGGTGGTGACTAAGGGCTTTTTCCAGGGTTTTATCCAGGTCATCCAGTGCCAGGCCATAAAGTGATTTTTTTGTCAGTTCGCTGATGGTGCGCACCGACGGAATCACCTTGTGTCCACGGGCTTCCGCCAGCAGCGAGCAGTAATAGCCATGGCCCAAGTACTTGTAGCTGCGGCACAGGTTGATCACCTGAACCCGTTTGCCGGGCTCGGTTTCGCGTGTTTGCTCGAGGTATTCCTGAGCGGTGACGATGTCTTCGCTGGGAAAATAAGAGGCCCAATCTTCCTTGCGCTCGACAATGATCAACACTTGACTGGAGGTTCTAACCGCTGGTTTTAAATAAGTTGCCGTCGGCAAACTTTGCTCGGATACTTCGCGCCAATGACCCTGTACCGCTGACATAGAGATTGATCCGTTGGAGAACAAGACCTTTTCTATTAAGCACGAAGTTTTACGAAAGTCTCGTTTCGTTACGCAACTTTTACGGTGGTCATATGAGTACTGTTTTTCGCCTGGCCGTAGTTGAAGACTTGCCGGCGTTGCTGGCATTGGAAATGCAATGTTTCACCACGGATCGGCTCACCAGTCGCAGTTTTCACTGGATGATTACGCGCGCCCATGCGCAGTTGCTGGTCGCAGAACGCGATGAACATCTGCTCGGTTACGCGCTGGTGCTGTTTCATCGCGGCACCTCGTTGGCGCGGCTGTATTCGATAGCCCTGGCTGCCGAGGCTCGCGGCACAGGGCTGAGCAAGCAATTGCTGGAAAAAATCGAGGCCTGCGCGCTGGAACATGATTGCGCGTATCTGCGTTTGGAAGTGCGTACCGACAACCCCACCGCCATTGCCCTTTATGAGCGCAACGGTTACCGACGTTTTGCGCTGATCCACGATTACTACGAAGACCACGCCGATGCGTTGCGTCTGGAGAAACGCATTCTCCAGCACCGCGACTCACGCAGCATCACGGTGCCTTACTACGCGCAGACCACCGACTTCACCTGTGGCCCGGCCTGTCTGTTGATGGCCATGGGCGCCTTGCAGGCCGGACGCTTACTGGAGCGTCGTGAGGAATTACAGATCTGGCGTGAGGCGACGACCGTGTTCATGACCTCCGGCCATGGCGGCTGCAGCCCTCAAGGTTTGGCACTGGCGGCGTGGCGTAGAGGTTTTCGCGTGCGTTTGGAGCTGAGCCTGGAGGGGCCGCTGTTCCTTGATGGCGTACGCGATACGCATAAAAAAGACGTCATGCGTTTGGTGCATGAAGAGTTCACTGCGCAACTGGCAGAAACCGATGTGGAACGTGTGATCGGCGCAACAGTGGATTTGCCGCGATTGCTCGACGCCTGTGGCCAGCCTTTGGTGCTGATCAGCAGCTATCGTCTGACCCGCTCAAAATCACCGCACTGGGTTGTAGTAACCGATTGCGATGAGGACTTCGTTTACCTGCATGATCCCGATGTCGATCACAGCCAGCACCGACAACCGATGGACTGCCAGCACGTGCCAGTCAGCCATGGCGAGTTTGAAAAAATGTGCCGATTTGGCCGAGGAAAATTACGCGCCGCAGTGGTGCTATTCCCCCAAAACCTATAGCCACCAAAACCCCTGTGGCGAGGGGATTTATCCCCGATGGGCAGCGAAGCAGCCCCGCTCTTCCTAGAGAAGCTGCACAATCCATCGGGGATAAATCCCCTCACCACAGGTATAGAGCGCTCTCAGCGACTTACTTCAAGCCAAGCTTGTACAACGAACCCTTCGACTCATCCGTAAGCACATACAAATAACCATCCGGCCCTTGGCGCACATCCCGAATCCGCTCTTTAAGCTCGCCGAGCAAACGTTCCTCATGCACCACCTTATCGCCATCAAACTGCAACCGGATCAACTCCTGCGTCACCAATGCACCAATAAACGCGTTGTGCTGCCACGGTTTAAACCGGTCAGCATCGTAAAACGCCATGCCAGACACACCCGGTGATTTCTCCCAGACATGGTGCGGTGCAACCGTGCCTTCAGCCGTTTTACCCTGCGCTTCAGGGATCGGCTGCATCGAATAGTTGATGCCGTGAGTCGCCAGCGGCCAGCCGTAATTCTTCCCACGTTCGATGATGTTCACCTCATCGCCACCGCGTGGGCCGTGCTCGTTTTCCCAGAGCGTGCCGTTCCAAGGGTTGAGCGCCGCACCCTGCGGGTTACGCTGACCATAAGACCAGATTTCTGGACGCACACCGGATTGCCCGACAAAGGGGTTATCGTCCGGCACTCGGCCATCGGGATAAATGCGCACGACCTTGCCTTGCAGCTTGTCGAGATCCTGAGCGGTTGATCGATCATTGTTTTCACCCAAGGTGATAAACAGATAGCCGTCGCGATCAAACACCAGCCGTGAGCCGAAGTGATTGCCAACCGAGAGCTTCGGCTCCTGGCGGAAGATCACTTTGAAATCCTTCAGCGTTTTCAAATCATCCGACAGACGCCCCCGCCCGACCGCTGTGCCGGCCTTGTCGCCCTTGCCACCACCTTCGGCGTAAGACAGGTACACCATGCGATCCTGTTTAAAGTCCGGGGACAGCGCTACATCAAGCAAACCGCCCTGCCCCTTGGCCCAGACTTGCGGTACGCCACTGATTGGCTCGGACAACTTGCCGTCCGTGCCCACTACACGCAGATTGCCCGGCCGCTCGGTCACCAACATGCCTTGGCGATCCGGCAAAAAAGCCAGCGCCCAAGGATGGTCGAGTCCTTGAGTAATCGTGGTGACTTCGAGGATGCCCTGCTCGCTTTTCAGCTCTTTGGGCGCTGCGGCGAATACCGGAGCACTGATGAGAATGCCGGCACAGATGCTGGCCAAGAGGGTTTTACGCAACATGCACGTTTCCTTATGTTCGCTTGAAGGGCTGACAGAACTTCAGTCCTGCCGTTCAACGGTTGCTATCGGTGCCTCGTGAGGGAGGGTTGGGAATGAAAGTCGGCGACGTACTGGGCACAGAACGAATCGGCTGGCCGTTGCCGATGCCACGGTTTTCCACGGTGGGCGTACGCGGCGTCGGCGCAGTGCTCGGGCCACGAATCGGCGGGTTGCTCGGCTGAGTACCTTGCATGCTGTTGGGGTTGGCCCGGCGGATCGGGCTGTTGTAGGGGTTGTTACTGTTGCCGGACGGACTCTGCGCCAGCAACAGCGTCGAGGCTGGCACCGAGACGCCCGCATGAGCCCAACCCACGCTCAAGCCGAGGACGGCGATGCCAAGCAGAATTCGGTTCATGGGGCAGCCTCTCGATGCAAGTGGATTAGAGCCTTCGAGTCCACGCTACGCCCAGGGTTCGCATTTGTTAAGTCACAGGCTTTAAACAACATGTAATCAGACACGACCGCTGGCCCCAGAGCCCGCGCAATCACTGGAAACTTTCACGCTGGGCCACAGGTCACCTGATCATCACTTGGGAGATCATCACCATGGCTCGGGCAATCTGGAAAGGCGCGATCAGTTTTGGACTGGTTCACATCCCCGTCGCGCTGGTTTCAGCGACATCGTCCCAAGGCGTGGACTTTGATTGGCTCGACAGCCGCAGCATGGATCCGGTGGGCTACAAACGGGTCAACAAGGTCACCGGCAAAGAGGTCACCAAAGAAAATATCGTCAAAGGTGTGGCCTATGAAAAAGGTCGTTACGTAGTGCTCAGCGAAGAGGAAATCCGTTCGGCGCACCCGGTTTCTACGCAAACCATTGATATCTTTTCTTTTGTTGATGCCGAGCAGATTCCCCTGCAAAACATCGACACACCTTACTACTTGGCGCCCGACAAACGAGGCGGCAAGGTGTATGCGCTACTTCGGGAGACGCTGAGCAAAACCAACAAGGTTGCCCTTGCCCGCGTCGTTTTACATACACGTCAGTACCTGGCGGCGCTGATGCCACTGGAGTCAGCGCTGGTGTTGGTGAAGCTGCGCTGGCCGCAGGAGGTGCGCAGCCTCGATACGTTAGAGCTTGGGAGTGAAGTGACCAAGCCGCAACTGGCCAAGGGTGAACTGGACATGGCCAAACGGCTGGTGCAGGACATGAGCGCGGACTGGAAGCCTGAAGATTACAACGACGAGTTTGAAGACAAGATCATGGCGCTGGTGGAGAAGAAAGCCCATGAAGGCAAGATCGAGGATGTCGAAACGGTGGGTGGCGAGGAAGAGCGTAAGACGGCCGATGTGATCGATTTGACGGAGCTGCTGAAACGCAGTCTGGGCGGGAAAGCGGCGGCGAAGCCGAAGGCAAAAGCTGCGCCAGCGAAGAAAACGAAGAAAGCGTCAGCCAACTGACAGGTTGCTTTTGCGAGAGTCATTTGACCCGGCCGAGCAAAAGCGATGTAGGAGCTGCGGCACGCTGCGATCCGTTGACCTTATAGAACAGGATCAAAAGATCGCAGCCTCGTTGCACTCGACAGCTCCTACCGGAGTCCGCGACTGCTAAAAATGCATCAGATCAGGATAAAGATCGCCAACAAGCTACCGAAGATCGCCCACTTTTCCATGTAGTAAAGCTTGCGATTACGTTTTTTCAGCTCTTTACCACGCAAACGAATCTTGTAGATCCTGGCAAACAGCCGGTTGATGCCGCCAGTCCGGTCACCGGCATCGTTCGGCGCACCTGCCGCGGACATCACGTTACGGCTGAACCAGCCGTTGAACGCAGCCGCCCAGCGATATTTCATCGGACGCTCGATGTCGCAGAACAGGATGATGCGGTTCTTATCAGTGGTGTTTTCCGCGTAGTGAATGAACGTTTCATCGAACATCACCGCTTCACCGTCACGCCAGTGGTAGTTTTCGCCATCGACGTTGATGTAGCAACCGGCATCATTTGGCGTATCGAGACCCAAGTGATAACGGTACGAACCGGCGTACGGGTCACGGTGGCGCACCAGTTTCGAGCCCGGTGGCAGTTCGGCAAACATCGCCGCTTTGATCGAGCCGATGCTTTGCACCAGTTCAGTGGTACGCGGGCACAATTTCATGGCCGACGGATGGCTGTCGCCGTACCACTTCAGATAGAAGCGCTTCCAGCCGGTTTTGAAGAACGAATTGAAGCCGACATCGTTGTACTGATCCGAACGCTTGATCTCGCCGGCACGCAGCAGATTCTGGCCTTCTTCACGGATTTCCTGCCAATGTTCCTGCAACGGACTCAGATCGGGAAACTCCGACGGATCCAGATAAGGCTTGTTCGGTTTTTTCGAAAACAGGTAGAGGAAGCAGTTGATCGGCGCGAGAAACGACGAATGATCGCTCAATTGACGACCGAGTTTGTGCCGCACCCGTCCACGAAGATGAACGTATGCAATGGAAATGACATAAATAGCAGCAATGATGAGTTTCACGGAAATCGTCACATGTCAGTAGTGAACAAACTGCGCGCCTGAAGGCCTCTGGCCCGGCGTCTGATGCAGTGGTCGGATTACAAATGGCACGTCCCTGAGCCCGCGCCGTTGAAGGCCGCTGGGTGAATGGATGGCATTTTAGCCACACTTTGTATCCGATAGTGAACCTGTAAGTGTTAAAAACTGTCCCGGGTGTGCGCCAATCAGCGGTCATGGCGTGTTCGCCCTATCGTTAAGAGCGCCAGACCAGTACAATTGCCGCCAAACTTTACGCGCCCCCTTGGTTGATGCCGGGACTTTCCCGCCTCAGCGCACTTTGACTCGGGCCAAGCGCTCCGGCCGCACCCTCGCTACTCAGAATGCTTCGCAGGAATAACTCTTGATCTCTACAGCTAACATCACGATGCAGTTCGGCGCCAAGCCGCTGTTCGAAAACGTTTCGGTCAAATTCGGCGCGGGCAACCGCTACGGCCTGATCGGCGCCAACGGTTGCGGCAAGTCGACCTTTATGAAAATCCTCGGCGGTGATCTCGATCCGTCCGGTGGTCAGGTCATGCTTGAGCCGAACGTACGCCTGGGTAAGTTGCGTCAGGATCAGTTCGCCTACGAAGAATTCACCGTGATCGACACCGTGATCATGGGTCACGAAGAGCTGTGGAAGGTCAAGGCCGAGCGCGACCGCATCTACTCGCTGCCGGAAATGAGCGAAGAAGACGGCATGGCCGTGGCCGAGCTGGAAACCGAATTCGCCGAGATGGACGGTTACACCGCCGAGTCCCGCGCCGGTGAATTGCTGCTGGGTCTGGGTATCGGCATCGAGCAGCACTTCGGCCCGATGAGCGAAGTGTCGCCAGGCTGGAAGCTGCGTGTGTTGCTGGCTCAGGCACTGTTTTCCGATCCGGAAGTGCTGTTGCTCGACGAACCGACCAACCACCTGGACATCAACACCATTCGCTGGCTGGAAAACATCCTGACCCAGCGTAACAGCCTGATGATCATCATCTCTCACGACCGTCACTTCCTGAACAGCGTGTGCACGCACATGGCTGACCTGGATTACGGCGAGCTGCGCCTGTTCCCGGGCAACTACGACGAGTACATGACCGTGGCGACCCAGTCCCGCGAGCAACTGCTGTCGGACAACGCCAAGAAGAAAGCACAGATTTCCGAGCTGCAATCGTTCGTTAGCCGCTTCTCGGCCAACGCCTCGAAAGCCAAGCAGGCGACCTCCCGTGCCAAGGCGATCGACAAGATCCAACTGGCCGAGGTCAAGCCTTCGAGCCGCGTGAGCCCGTTCATCCGCTTCGATCAGAACAAGAAGCTGCACCGCCAGGCAGTCATCGTCGAGAAGATGGCCAAAGGCTTCGACGGCAAACCCCTGTTCAAAGATTTCAGCTTCCAGGTTGAAGCCGGCGAGCGCGTGGCGATCATCGGCCCGAACGGTATCGGTAAAACCACCCTGCTGCGCACTCTGGTCAACGAACTGACCCCGGATGCCGGTAGCGTCAAGCTGAACCGACGCCGCTGAACTGGGCTACTACGCCCAGGATCACGCGCACGACTTCGAAGACGACGTCACCCTGTTCGACTGGATGGGTCAGTGGACTCAAGGCGAGCAGATGATTCGCGGTACTTTGGGCCGCATGCTGTTCTCCAACGACGAGATCCTCAAGTCGGTCAAAGTGATTTCCGGTGGTGAGCAAGGTCGCATGCTGTTCGGCAAGCTGATTCTGCAAAAGCCGAACGTGCTGATCATGGACGAACCGACCAACCACTTGGACATGGAATCGATCGAGGCGCTGAACCTGGCGCTGGAAAACTACCCGGGCACGCTGGTTTTCGTCAGCCACGACCGTGAGTTCGTATCGTCTTTGGCCACGCGCATTATCGAGCTGAGCCCGGATGGCGTGACTGACTTCAGCGGCACCTACGATGACTACCTGCGTAGTCAGGGTGTGGTGTTTTAAAAGCAGCTGCGAGGTTTGAGCTGCTAGCTGCAAGTTAAAGGCCCTGTCCATGTGACGGGGCTTTTTGTATTCAAGGCCAGGGATTGGCCGGTGCGGACTTCTTCGCGAGCAAGCCCGCTCCCACAGGGGAATGCGTTCCAAAGTGGGAGCGGGCTTGCTCGCGAAGGGGCCGTCAGCAGCGCCATCAATCCAAGGATAAATAGTTAGCCTGCTTCCTTTTATCCCACAGCCACGCCATCATGCGAACTCTCCCACCGCCGCCCGCGAACGAGTCCTCATGTCTGCGCAGCAACTGCCACCGCAAAGCTCCATGGCGATCACCCTGCAGATCGTTTCCATCGTTTTCTATACCTTTATTGCCTTCCTCTGCATCGGTCTGCCGATCGCGGTGTTGCCCGGCTATGTCCACGAACAACTGGGTTTCAGCGCAATCATTGCCGGGCTGGTCATCGGTTCACAGTACTTGGCCACCCTGCTCAGCCGCCCGATGGCCGGGCGCATGTCGGACACCATCGGCACCAAACGGGCGATCGTGTATGGCTTGCTGGGGATTGTGCTAAGTGGCGTGCTCACCCTGATTTCGACGCTGTTGCAGAGTTTTCCACTGACCAGCCTGCTGATTCTGATTCTCGGGCGTTTGCTGTTGGGCGTCGCGCAGGGCCTCATTGGTGTCGGCACGATCAGTTGGTGCATGGGCCAGGTCGGCGTCGAACACACGGCAAAATCGATTGGCTGGAACGGCATCGCCTCGTATGGCGCGATTGCGATTGGCGCGCCGCTGGGCGTGGTTATGGTCGCTGAATACGGCTTCGCCAGCCTCGGAATTGCCCTGTCGGTATTGGCCGCCGGCGCGTTGCTGTTGATCCGCAACAAACCTTCGGTACCGGTGATTCGTGGCGAACGCCTGCCGTTCTGGGCAGTGTTCGGGCGCATTGCCCCGTTCGGCGCGAGCCTGACCTTGGCGTCGATCGGTTACGGCACACTCACCACGTTTATCACGCTTTATTACCTCAACCGTGGTTGGAGTGGCGCGGCGTACTGCCTGACGGTGTTTGGCGTGTGCTTCATTCTGTCGCGACTGCTGTTTATCTCGGCGATCAGTCGTTTCGGCGGTTTTACCTCGGCGATTGCCTGCATGACCATCGAGACTGTGGGATTGGTGATGTTGTGGCTCGCGCCCTCCACCGCGTTCGCCTTGATTGGCGCCGGGTTGGCGGGGTTTGGCCTGTCGCTGGTGTATCCAGCGCTGGGGGTTGAGGCGATCAAGCGCGTGCCGAGTTCCAGCCGAGGTTCGGGGCTGGGGGCTTATGCAGTGTTCTTCGATCTGGCGCTGGCGATTGCCGGGCCGTTGATGGGCGCGGTGGCGTTGAATCTGGGCTATTCGTGGATTTTCTTCAGTGCGGCGCTACTGTCGGTGATCGGGTTGGGGCTGACCCTACTGCTTAAACGCCGAGCAATGGGTTGAATCAAGATCAAAAGATCGCAGCCTTCGGCAGCTCCTACAAGGAATACCCTCTCATGTAGGAGCTGCCGAAGGCTGCGATCTTTTGATCTATCGGGTTATTGATCCGCGGTCTGCATCCCCGCCCGCGTCGGTTTACCCAGCGCATGCGAGAAAAACCGGCCTGCCTCGGAGATCAGGTTGCGGTGAATATCCTCTCGATCCACGCCATCAGCATCGGTACACAACGCCGGCATCGCCATGAGCTGCTCTTCAGTGCACGGCGCCATAAACACAAAGTGCCCTGCTCCGGCCAGCAACTTGAAGTCCGGCGCGGTCGGCAGTTTGCGCGCCAGCGCGGCGGCGTTTTTGTCGAAAGCCACCAGTTTGTCGCCATCACCGCTGTAAAGAAGCACCGGCACGTGCACGTCGGCCAAGGTATGACGGCCGAATTTAAGACTCAGCGGCGCCATTAACAGCAAGGCATGTACGCGCGGATCGGCGACAGGCTGCAAATCATCGCGATCCACAATCAACTCGCCCTTAGTGTTGCAGGCGTCGCGATCGTCAGGACGCTCTTGGCAGTAGCGACGCAAGCGATCCAGATCCGGCTGCGCCCCCGAAAGGATCAGCGCGGTCTCACCGCCTGCCGAATAGCCGATCACCCCGACCTGGTCGGCGTTGACGAATGGCGCAAGCATTGGGTCGCCAAGCGTGGCGGTAATCGCTTCGGATATCTGGATCGGCCGCCCGTAGAGGTTGCTGAGGGTACCGAGCCGGCTGTGATCCTTGGAGTTGTCGCCGGGGTGAATGACCGCTACGACGACGAAGCCTTTACGCGCCAGTGAGGTCGCGAGGTCATGCAATGCGAGCGGCGTCCCGGTGTTGCCATGGGACAACATCAGCATGGGAAAACGGCCAATGGCGATTTTGGTGTCTTCACCCGCCTCGACTGTGTAGCCCTCAATCAGCGCGGTGTGCTCGCGATCGCTGGAAGGATAGAAAGCGATGGCGCGCATCGGTTGCAGATCCAGTGGATCGAGGAACGTCATTTCGTGATAGCCGACGCTCCAGCGTGGATGCAACCCGGGGGCGGCGTGCACTGTATTCAGGCTGCCTAGCAGGCAAATCAGTAACGTTGCACAAAGACGCATCATCGGATGCCCCACCCTGTTGTTACTCAATCGAAAGATCCGCCGTGTTGCGAAGGCCGAAGCGCCGAGGATTCGGCCTTAGGCGATGGCAATACACTCAGACGCTGTTCGTTTAACTGCATAACCCGGGCCAGATTATGTAACAGCCTGAAACAAAAAACTCCGTATTCGGCCCTTGCAGAACCAGAATACAGAGTTTTTTGGGTGTTACCTGAACAACAGCTGTTCTTTACGCAAGCCTTACGCAGCGGCGAACAGTTGCTCGCTGATTTTCGCTTGAGCAGCGGTCATCGCGTTGTTGCGCACTTCGTCTCCGTACGCCAGACCTTCAGCGCGAACGATTTCGATGTCGGTGATGCCGAGGAAACCCAGCACCAGCTTCAAGTAGTCTTCGTGAGCAACGCCGCTCGCTTGACCGGCGTGGATGCCGCCAGCGGTCGACACGATGACGACTTTCTTGCCACCGCACAGGCCTTCAGGGCCGGCTTCGGTGTAACGGAAAGTCTGGCCGGCAACGGCGATGCGGTCGATCCAGGCTTTGAGTTGGGTTGGCACGGTGAAGTTGTACATCGGTGCGGCGATGACGATCGCGTCAGCAGCGATGAACTCGGCCAGGGTGGTCGCGCTCAGGTCGGCTTCGTGCTGTTGTGCGGCGTTGCGCAGTTCAGCGGTGGTGCCGGCGGCAACCAGGGTAGTCGACGAGAAGTGGCTGATGGCGTCAGCGGCCAGGTCGCGGTAAGTGACCACGGCGCTCGGCTCGGCGGCTTGCCAGGCTTTGGTGACTTGGCTGCTCAACTGACGGGAGGCCGAGTTGTCGCCCAGAATGCTCGAATCGATATGCAGCAGTTTCATGCGGAATCTCCTGGAATGCATCGCCTGTGGCGACTGAATGGAGACAATCCTACGCAAGAAACCAATGGATGATTAGCCGCCGACAATGCGATAGTTTGTCCCACTGATAGAACAGTTGGATTTCCCTGATGCAAGATCTCAACGATCTCTACTATTTCGCCAAAGTCGTCGAGGCCGGTGGCTTTGCGGCGGCGGGCCGTTTGCTGGGCATTCCCAAGTCACGACTGTCGCGGCGAATTGCCGAACTCGAAGAGCGACTCGGCGCGCGTCTGCTGCAGCGCACCACACGCCAGCTCAATCTCACTGCGGTCGGCGAGCGTTATCTGCGTCACTGTCAGGCGATGTTGCTGGAAGCGGAAATGGCTGACGAGGCCGTGGCGAGCATGTCCAGCGAGCCACGCGGGCGATTGCGTGTGTCATGCCCTACCGGGTTGGCCCATGAAATGCTGCCGATGGTCATCAGCGACTTTCTTGGCAAATTTCCGCAGGTACAACTGGAAGTGGTGCTGCTCAATCGCCGGGTGGATCTGGTCACCGAAGGGATTGATGTCGCGTTGCGCGTCAGAGAACTGGGTGACGAAGATCCATTGCTGGTGACTCGACGATTGCGTCAGGCGCAAATGGTGGTGATCGCCAGCCCGGCTTTTCTTGAAGGCAAGACGATCGAACATCCGCAAGACCTGAAAAATCTGCCGGTGCTCGGCGCGCTGGAAGCTGATCGCATGGTGCATGTGCGCTTGCTCGATCAACACGGCAAGAGCTTCGAGCTGAGTATGGAGGCACGGCTGGGGATTGACGATTTTGTGGTGCGCAAGGCCTGCGTACTGGCCGGTCAGGGCTTTACGCTGTTGCCGATGATGTATTGCGAAAGCGAACTGGAAAACGGCACGCTGGTGCAGATGCTGCCGGAGTGGTCGCTGCCAGGCGGCTGGCTGCAAGCGGTGTACCCGCATCGTCGCGGGGTGATGCCGGCGGTGCGCGCGTGGATCGATCATCTGGTCGAGTCGTTCAATGCCTGTGGGGAGCGGTTGCTATGACGAAAGGAAAAATGAGCGAAGCGGACGTCGCCGCGTTTTGCCTGGGCCTGCCCGGTGCTCGGGAAGATTACAAATGGGGCGGCGTGCGCGTGTTCTCGATTGCCGGCAACAAGATGTTTGCCTTGCAGGGACTGCGCGGTGATTCGTTGGCGTTCAAGGTCGACAAGGATCTGTTCCTCGGCCATTGCGACCGCCCGGGAATTCACCCGGCGCCGTATCTGGCGCGGGCGCAGTGGATCATCATGCACCCGCCCTACCCGCTGGGCGCTGAGGAGTTGCGCGGATTGTTGCAGCGCTCGCACCAGTTGGTAGTAAGCAAACTGCCCAAGAAAACCCAGATCGGCCTACTGCTGTAAACCCAATCCCCCGTAGGAGCTGCCGAAGGCTGCGATCTTTGGACTTTGATATTAAAAAAGCAAAATCAAAAGATCGCAGCCTTCGGCAGCTCCTACAGGGGGGAGTCGGTATTTGTTTAGAACAGGGCCAGCAGGTTCGAGCCGAGGAATATCTGGTCGATCCAGAACACCTGGTGCAGCGCAACGATCACCCAGAACAGCACCTGAAACGACACCTTGCGCGTCTTGTGCCGAAACACTTGCTGGGCGATCAACGCACCCGGCCAGCCGCCGGCCAGTTCCACCGCGTGAAGGATGTTCTCCGGCGTGCGCCAGGCATCGGCGCGGGCCTTGCGTTTATCTGCCCAGTACAGAAAAAACGCCAGCACGCTGACAATGCCGTACGCCGCCAATGGCACCAGCGAAATCCCGCGCACCCACATCGACAACGAGCCGAACAACGGCAACGCGAGAACGATCAGCAGCACCACCAGTTTCAATTTCAGATGCTGAATGTTGCCGCCCGAAGGTCGCCCTTCCGGCCGGCGTGCGCGGGAATCACTCATGGTTTGGCTGCCGACCAGTCCACCCAGCCAAACTGCCAGGTCGCCAGAATCACCAGACCGAAGACGATCCGGTACCAGGCGAACGCCGCATAGCTGTGGCTGGCGATGAACTTGAGCAAACCTTTCACCGCGATCATGGCAAAGATGAAAGCGGTGACAAAACCAATGGCGAACACTGGAAAGTCCGCCGGCACAAACAAGTGGCGGTACTTGAAGCCCGAGTAAACCGCTGCACCGACCATGGTTGGCATGGCGAGGAAGAACGAGAACTCGGTTGCGGTTTTGCGCGACAGACCGAAAAGCAAACCACCGATGATCGTCGAGCCGGAGCGCGAAGTCCCTGGAATCATTGCCAGACATTGGGCGAAACCGATTTTCAAGGCGTCCGTCCAGCGAATCTCATCGACCGTTTCGGCATGCACTTCATGCTGACGCTTTTCCGCCCACAACATGATGATGCCGCCAATGACCAGAGCCGCCGCAACGGTGATCGGGTTGAACAGGTACTCGTGGATCAGGTCGGCAAAAATCACCCCCAATACCACTGCCGGCAAGAAAGCGATCAGCAGATTAGCGGTAAAACGCCGCGCGCTCGGCTGGGTCGGTAAACCGATGACCACGTCGAGAATCTTGCGGCGAAACTCCCAGACCACCGCGAGGATCGCGCCGAGCTGGATGATGATATTGAACGCCATGGCCCGTTCGCCGCCGAAGTTGAGCAAATCGGCAACGATGATCTGGTGTCCGGTACTGGAAATGGGCAAAAACTCCGTGAGCCCCTCTACAACTCCAAGTATCAGTGCCTGCAAGGCGGTCCAAAGATCCATCAATCCCCCAAAGAGCGATGCACGACGGCATGCCCCGATAGTATTTTTCTTACGTTCACTGCGATCAGCGTAGCTGTTTATGGCTGTACCGATTCCGCGCGCACAGGATCCACACGAAATGGTCAAAATTCCGTGAAATATCAACTTGGATTCAGGTTTTTACGCGCGGGGCCGAAATCCTATCAGACAAGCCGTAAAAGCGCTGCCGTGTTATACGACTTGGGTCGCGTAGGCCGCATCACCGAATCGTGGTTGGATGCTGGCGATGGTTTATGACAATAAAAAGAACCCGGAGTGACAGCGTTATGAACAGCTTGCGCAGTGTGTCGATCAGCCGACGCTTGTGGCTCATCTTGGTGGTAGCGGTGGTGATGTTGTTGACCTTGGGCGCCTTGATGCTCAAGCAGATCCACGCCGATCTCTATCATGCCAAAGCCCAGAAAACCCAGCATGTGGTGCAAACCGCCAGCGGCCTGCTGACCTATTACCACGACCTGGAAACCGCCGGCACCCTGAGCAAAGAGGCTGCGCAGAAGCAGGCGCTGACTGCGATCCGCGGCCTGCGCTATGACCAGAACGACTATTTCTGGATAAACGACCTCACGCCCGTGATGGTCATGCACCCCACCAACCCCAAACTTGAAGGCCAGAACCTTTCGGCAATTCGCGATCCGGACGGTTTTGCGGTGTTTAACGAGATGGTCGCCATCGCCAAAGCCAAGGGCGCCGGCATGGTGGATTACCGTTGGCCAAAACCCGGTGCCAGCGAACCTGTGGCCAAGACCTCCTACGTCAAACTGTTCGAGCCGTGGGGCTGGGTACTTGGCTCCGGCGTGTATATCGACGACGTACAGGCCGAATTTCAGGGCCAGGTGATCAAAGCCTCGGCGATTGGTCTGGCGATCGCCGTGATCATGGCGCTGCTGGTGATTCTGATTGCGCGCAGCATCGTGCGGCCGTTGCAGGAAACCGTGAACGCCATGGCCAACATCGCCAGCGGCGAAAGCGACCTGACTCGCAGTCTCGATACCCACGGTCAGGACGAAGTCACTGAGCTGGCGCACCACTTCAACGCCTTCACGGCCAAGCTGCGTAGGGTGATCGGCGACTTGCAGGTCTCGGCCAGTGCGCTGGGCGTGTCGTCCAGCGAACTGGGCAACGATGCCTCGCAGGCGCAGCAACGCAGTCAGCAGCAATCGCAGCAAATGGAGTTGGTGGCCACCGCGATCAACGAGGTGACCTACGGCGTGCAGGACGTGGCGAAAAACGCCGAGCACGCGGCCGCGGAAATGCGCGACGCCGAAGCGCAGGCACAACAGGGACAGATCAATATCGATGGCAGCTTGCAACAGATCGACAAACTGTCGGGGACGATTGGTCAGGCGGTTGAAGTGATTCGCACATTGGCTGCTGAAAGCACGCAGATTGGTAGTGTGCTGGAAGTGATTCGTTCGATTGCCGAGCAGACCAATCTACTCGCGCTCAACGCTGCTATCGAAGCGGCGCGTGCTGGCGAACAGGGTCGCGGTTTTGCGGTGGTGGCGGATGAGGTTCGATTGCTCGCGCAACGGACGCAGAAGTCGACGGCGGAAATTCAGACGATGATTGAGCGTTTGCAGAATCATTCCGAAGCCGCCGTTAAGGTGATTGGCGACAGCAGCAAGGCTTCGCAGCTGACCATTGAGCAAGCAGGACTGGCCGGGGCCAGTTTGAGTGCGATTGGCCAGGCACTGCGCAATCTCAACGGTTTGAATGCGTCGATCGCCAGCGCCACGCTGCAGCAGGCGCATGTGGTTGAGGACATCAACCAGAACGTGACCCAAGCAGCCGGGCTATCGCACAGCACGGCGTTGGCGGCGGAACAGTCGAGTGTGGCCAGCGTACGGCTTGCGCAACTCAGCGAACAGCTGAACGGCTTGCTGCGCCAATTCCGCGTTTGACGCATTTCACTGTGGGAGCGGGCTTGCTCGCGAAGGCGTCCTGTCAGTCACCTCTTACTTGACTGATACAGCGCTTTCGCGAGCAAGCCCGCTCCCACAGGTTTTTGGTGGTGTGCCAGTTGATTGTGTGAACCTCATTCGAGAGGTTTTGGTTACAATCCGCCCCCTCTTCAACTCCCCCAAGGAAGACTCATGTCCGGGCTCGAACTGTTTGCCGCCGCTCTCGGTGTGATTGCCGTGTGGCTGACGGTTAAACAGAATCCGCTGTGCTGGCCGATCGGGCTGGTCATGGTGTTGCTCTACAGCTGGATCTTCTTTGAGGTGAAGCTGTATTCGGACATGTTGCTGCAAGTGATCTATGCCGCCCTGCAAGTCTACGGCTGGTGGCAGTGGACGCGGGCCGGGACGATGCATGACGGGCGTCAGGTCACCCGCCTCGATCAGCGTTCGATTCTGTTGGGGCTGGGTGTCGGCGCGGTTGGCAGTTTGTTGCTGGGCGCGGCGATGGCGCACTGGACGGATGCTGCGCAACCTTGGCTCGACGCTGCGCTCACCGGTTTTAGCCTGGTCGCGCAGTTGTGGATGGCGCAGAAACGTCTGCAATGCTGGGCGCTGTGGTTTGTGCTGGATGTGATCTTCGTCGGGTTGTTCATCTATAAAGGCCTGTACCTCACCGCTGCGCTGTACGCCTTGTTCACCCTGATTGCGGTGCAAGGCTGGCGCGAATGGCGGGCGGATCCGGCGTTGCGCACATGAAAGTCGTGGTGCTCACCGGCCCTGAATCGACGGGCAAGAGCTGGCTCGCTGCCGGCCTGCAAAAGCAGTTTGGCGGGGTTCGGGTGGATGAGTACGTGCGCCGGTTCATCGAAGAGAATCCGCGCGATACTTGTCTGGCTGACATTCCCGCGATCGCCCGTGGCCAGTTGCAATGGGAAGACGAGGCACGCGCGCAGCGGCCAGCGCTGCTGATTCTCGACACCCACTTGTTGAGCAATATCCTCTGGAGTCAGACGCTGTTCGGTGATTGTCCGGACTGGCTGGAGCCCGAGCTATTGGCGCGGCATTACGATTTGCACCTGTTGCTGTCCCCTGAGCAGATCGACTGGACGGATGACGGTCAGCGCTGCCAACCGGATCTGCAGGAACGTCTGGCGTTCTTTCGAGCCACACAAAACTGGCTGGAAAAACACCGGCAGCCCTTTCAAATCATTCAAGGCAACTGGGCCGAGCGACAGGCGCAAGCCGTAGCCGCGGTCGCACATCTATTGGCTGAGTGATCAGCGACGTGGGGCTTTTGCCCCACCAATTTCCCCTGTTCTGGGGCAATTGTGTCCGTTTCTGAAACACTCGCCCGAGTGCAAAGTGGCCGTTTCAACGCCCTTCATCGTTTTGTCATGCCGCTTGTTACGTTGATGAAACACATCCCCGCAAACCCTTGTTCCAGAGCTTTGTTCAGCGAACAGACAGGTCTTCTGGCCAAGCACTGTTTCAGCGATGAAACATCACGTGTTTCAGCCCTGCGAACTTTTCCGATAACCCATTGAAAAACCGTCTGTTTTAAAAAGCGGCACAGCTTTCGCTCTCTCCTTCCCAACGCTGACTAGGGCCAGCCCACTGAAGAAGGAATTGCCGCCGTGGGGAATATCAAAAAAGGCTTCACCTGCCTGGTGCTGATCGGATCTGCAGCCAGCACATTCATCAGTTTTTACGCTCAGGCCGAAGGCAACGGCGTGATTGTGCTCAATCGCGATGTCCAGGTTCATTCGATCGGCCGCGAGAGGGGCAAAGACCCCTACCCAACCACCGTCAATGCCAACCCTTCGGCGCGAGTCGTTCAGGCCGTGAACAGCGGTGAACTCAGCGATGGCGAGTTTGCCAGCGTCGCCAGCGGTTCCTCCATCAGCGGCACCATCATGAATCAAAACGGTGCGCTGCCCGGTACCAACGTCATCACCAACCCCAACGGGTTGCCCGGTATGAGTGCCGGTCACGGTGGCGGCAGCGGCGGCAGCATTTCCAACACCATCAATCGCTCTCTGAGCACCGGTCTCGCCCCGCTAACCCGCATGGCTGGAGGCCAATGAGATGAATCGCACTCTACTCATTCTGGCCCTGCTCAGCTGCACCAGCGCCATGGCCGACTCCAGCAACAACAACGCAGACATTCAGAACACCGGCATCCAATACAAAGGTAACTACAACGTTAACCAGGCCGCCGGCGACCAGATGCAACAAACCAACACCAAAGCGATCGCCATCGGCACCAGTGCCAGCGCATCGACCAGCGTGATTCAGCGCATCGACACCCCGGCCGAACGCTCGGCCAATGCCAGCGCGAACATCGGCGGCAACTCTTTCAGTAATGGTAACGGGATTCTGGGCGTGAACCAGGGTGCCGGGGCCAACAACCAAATGGCCAACGTGACGCGCGTCAGCATCAGTGCTGCCCCGCAGAGCGTTGACGATAGCGCCCTTTCGCAACAGAACGTGGCGTTGTTACCGAGCTCAGGAGCAACTGGTACCTCAATCGGCAGCCGCCAGGTCACGACAAGTGATCAGGCCTTCACCGGCAGCCGCGGGGTAATCCAGGTGAACCAGAGTGCCGGGGTGGGGAACCGAATGGCTAACACCCTGAGCATCCGGGTCGCAGACTGACCCATATAAAAAGCAGTGCAATTAGAAAGTACCAACACTTAACCAACTAATAAGCACGGAGAAACACCATGAAAACTACAATGGCTCTCAAACCACTGGTTTTCGCACTTGCAGCAGTAATGGCAATGGCGGCTCAAGCAGGCGGCAATGATCATGGTAACAATGGCGGTCATGGTCACAACCCTCCTCCACCAAAAGGCCCAACCCTGGAAGAACTCCTGCAAATCGGTGCCGGCGCTGGGGCTGCCGTACTCGATGCGCAAGACAGTAACAGCAACATCGTTATCAACCAGGGCACTAAAAACAATGCCACTGTCGATAACTCGGCGAACGGTTCCAACGGCAACCTGGGCATGAACAACACCGCCGGCGACGGCAACCAACAAGACAACGCTGCTGCATTGGCCACTGCTGACGAAAGCTTCATCTTCGGCTCGGCGGTCGCTGTCTCCAGCGCTACCCAGGTTAACAGCGGCAACACCGTTGCCAATGCTTCGACCACCAACAATGCAAGCTTGAACAACGTCGGCAATGCTGGTTCCGGCAACATCGGTATCAACAACAGTGCTGGCAACTTCAACCAACAGAAAAACAACCTCGCCATTGCAGTGTCGGGTGGTCGTGTAGCGAATGCTGCTGCAGCGGCTAACCAGACTTCCACCGGTCTGACGGTTGGTAACGCCGGTACTCAAACCTACAAAACCACTACGCTCACTGGCACAGTTGCCGCTCTCGGCGCCTTCGGCGCAGTCGGCGAAGCAACCATCAAAGGTGATAGCGGTCACGGCGGTGGCGGCTATGACGACAAAGGCCACGGCGGCAGCGGTGGTAGCAAAGATCAGAAAGCTACCTTCGAAGCTGTGGGTGTCTTCGGTCTGGCTGGCGTAACCACTCAACAAGTGATGACTCCAGACGGCTGGAAAAACCCTGTGACCAACAATGCCACCCTGAGCAACGTTGGCAACAACTTCTCCGGCAACGCTGGTTTCAACAACGCCGCCGGTGTTGGCAACCAACAAAGCAACTCGCTGTCCATCGCCGCAGGTTGCAAAGCCTGCATGTAATCGCGATCGAACTGAAAGCCCCGGCAACGGGGCTTTTCCTTCAGTCCGCCAAGGCGTATCGATCATGCGTAAAACTGCCCTTATCGCTTTGCTTTGCCTGTCTGGCTTGAGCCAGGCCGCGCAAATGCCAGTGGCCGCCCTCCCCGGTGGCGTACTCATTTACAAGGATGTGCAGAGCATTCGTGAGCGCAAGTTTGCCGACATCGTCGAACAGAAAACCGACTTCAGCTGCGGCGCTGCTGCACTGGCGACGGTGTTACGCCAGGCCTATTGGCTCGACGTCGATGAGGAGCACATCATCAAAGGCATGCTGGTCAACGCTGACCAGGACCTTGTTCGTACTCAAGGTTTTTCCATGCTCGACATGAAGCGCTACATAGAAAGCATCGGCATGCGTGCCAGGGGCTACAAGATTCCACCGGAGAAGCTTGATGCTGTAACGATCCCGGTGGTGGTACTGATGGAAATTCGCGGCTACAAGCATTTCGTCGTGCTACAGCGTTCGGATAAGGATTGGGTTTATATCGGAGACCCGGTGCTGGGACACAAACGCTACAAACATGATGATTTTGTCAAAGGTTGGAACGGCATCGTCTTCGCCATTGTGGGCCCCGGTTATGACAAGGCAAACGCCTTGCGCAGCCCACCGGTACCGCTGACCGCGAAGAACAAGCTGGATGGCTTCAACCCTGTCAAAGATGCTGAATTGATGGACTTCGGATTCATTCAGAGCGACTTCTTCTAATCGCCGCTTATAAAAAAATGGGACTGGATGTCCCGGGAGCAGCAGATGAAAACCTCATACTGGCTGGCCGCCGCCTGCCTGGCCGCGAGTGCGTCAGGCTATGCCAATGCAGGATTTAAACCCATCGAAATAAAGGATCAAGAGCTCTCTGAGCTGCGTGGTCGGTATGTGATGCCGGGGCGGATTATCAGCTTCGGCATTGTTATGAGCAGTACCTGGCGCAACGCCAGTGGCGATCTGATCGGTGCAGCCGCCTCGATGCAGATTCAGCAGTCCACGATCAAACCCGAATTCTATGTTTCGACCATCAAAGAGGCCGGCAATATCGTCAACTCGGCGCAGAACGCCGTCGCCAGCGCCAGTAATGGCGACGCTGCCACCCCGGTCACAACAGCAAGGCACCGGCACTATCGTCGGTGGCGCAGCGCTCAACACCAGCCAAGGCGTAACGCAAAGCGTGCGCGCCGCTGGTGATAGTAATACGGCTTATAACAATGTTGCGATCAACGTCAAAGAAGCCAGTCAGGCGCCCGCCATCACGCCTTCCCAGGGCCAGGCCCTGATCGCAGGCCAGACCATCACCGGCAGCAACGCCGCGGGTAATGTCGCGGTTTCCGCTACCGGCGGTGGCGTGCAAATGGCAATTCAGGCCAGCGGCAATCAGGGCACCGCCCTGCAACAGGTTGCCCAGAGCGGGCTGCTGCAGAACACCCGTTTGCTGGGCAGTTCGAACGTGGTCAATAACATGACTCAACTCAACGTTGTGTTGAACAATAACGGCATGAGTGCCGGCGCACTGGATTGCAACCTGACTCAACTCAGGGCCCTACGCAACATAGGATATTGAACTACGCTGAGTCTCGATCATTGGGCTTAAAGGGACGGCTTTTTCATGTATCGATCAGTATCACTGCGTGCTGCTGTATGTCTGAGTACGCTTCTCCCGGCGGCAATGTTGCAAGCTGCACCTGACGCCGATGTAGAAGCGCTAAAACAAGAACTGATGGAACTCAAGCAACGATACGAAGTGCAACAAAAAGCCCTGGCGGTCCTTGAACAACGTGTCCGCCAGGTCGAAGACCAACCCGCTGCGCCGCAACCCAAACGCCTGGTCAAATCGCCGGCAGACCTCAGAACTCAAAAAGTGGCGGCCGCAACAGGGACTGGTGCAGCAGCAGCGTCGGGGGGCGCAGCCGGTGGGGGCACGGGCAGTTCTTATGGCCAATCGCTGGCCGATGATTCGCAGCCCGCACAATCGGTGTCCAACCTGTACGACGAGGCCAGCGGCTTCTTCGGTGGCGGTCGTTTCAGCGTTGAAACCGGTATCACCTATTCGCGTTACGACACTCGTCAACTGGCGCTCAATGGCTTCCTGGCGCTGGATTCAATCTTTCTCGGCAGCATCAACCTTGACCGGATCAAGGCTGATACCTGACCCTCGACCTGACGGCACGCTACAACTACAACAACCGTTGGCAGTTCGATATCAACGCTCCAGTCATTTACCGCGACTCGACTTACCAGTCCGGCGGCGCGCAAGGCGGCGCATCGGGCGCCCTCAGTGAACAGGATGTCACTCAGGATCCGACCCTGGGCGATGTCAACGCAGGTATTGCCTACAAATTCCTCGACGAATCGCCGAACCTGCCGGATGCGGTGGTGACGTTGCGCGTAAAAGCGCCAACCGGCAAAGACCCGTTCGGGATCAAGCTGCGCCAGGCCCCGGGCGACAACACCAACCTCTTCGTGCCTGACAGCCTGCCAACCGGTAACGGTGTCTGGTCGATCACGCCGGGCATCTCGCTGGTGAAAACCTTCGACCCTGCCGTGCTCTTTGGTAGCTTGTCCTACACCCACAACTTCGAAGATTCGTTTGACGACATCAGTCCACGGGTCAACGAGAAAATTGGCGGTAAAGTGCAACTGGGCGACAGCTTCCAGATCGGTGCCGGTGTAGCGTTCGCATTGAACGAGAAGATGAGTATGTCGTTCTCGGTCTCCGACCTGGTGCAACGCAAGAGCAAGATCAAACAGGATGGCGGCGATTGGGAGTCGGTTGTCTCAAGTGACGCCAACGCCGGTTACTTCAACATCGGTATGACCATTGCGGCCACCGACAACTTGACGATCGTGCCTAACCTGTCCATCGGCATGACCGAAGATGCGCCGGACTTTTCCTTCAGCCTGAAATTCCCGTATTACTTCTAACGCAAAAGATCGCAGCCTGCGGCAGCTCCTACAGGGTTATCCCAATGTAGGAGCTGCCGCAGGCTGCGATCTTTTGATTTAACGAATTTGATGTTTGTGCAGTAACCGGTAGAACGTAGGTCGCGAAACGCCCAGCACTTTTGCCGCCACACTCAAGTTGTCGCTGTGCCGATTCAATACATCGCACAAGGCCTGGCGTTCGGCGCGGGTTTTATAGTCTTCCAGGGTGCCCATCGGCGTGGCGATCGACTGCTGGCTGATCAAACCCAGATCTCGCGCTTCAATCTGTCGCCCTTCGGCCAGCACCAAACCACGACGAACGCGGTTGGCCAATTCGCGCACATTGCCCGGCCAGTCGTGTTTGCCCATCGCAATCAGCGCGTCTTCACTGAAACTGCGCGGTCGCCGACCGGTTTCGTGGCTGTAGAAATGCGAGAAGTGGTTGGCCAGCATCGACAGATCACCGTGGCGTTCGCGCAACGGCGCGGTGACCACTTGCAGCACGTTGAGCCGGTAATACAGATCTTCGCGAAAGCGCTTTTTCTCGATCGCCGACTCCAGATCAACGTGCGTCGCGGCCAATACCCGAACATCCACGGGGATCGGCTGACTGCCGCCAACCCGTTCAATGTGTTTTTCCTGGAGAAAACGCAACAGATTGGCTTGCAGTTCCAGCGGCAGATCACCAATTTCATCAAGAAACAGCGTGCCACCGTTGGCCGCTTCGATGCGCCCGACCTTGCGTTGATGAGCGCCGGTAAACGCGCCCTTCTCATGACCGAACAATTCTGACTGGATCAAATGTTCAGGGATCGCCCCGCAGTTGATCGCTACAAAAGGTTTGCTGTGCCGCTGCGATTGTCGATGCAGGGTGCGCGCCACCAGCTCTTTGCCCGTGCCGCTTTCGCCACGGATCAGTACGGGCGACTCGGTCGGCGCCAGTTTGCTGAGCAATTTGCGCAGTTCACGAATCGGTCGACTGTCACCGAGCAACTCATGCTCTGGTTGATCGACGTGGATCGTGCCCTGCCCGCGTAGACGCGCCATGCCGAACGCACGACCAAGGGTGACCTGCACCCGCGAAACGTCGAACGGCAAAGTATGAAAATCGAAAAACCATTCGCAAACGAAGTCGCCAACGTTCTGTAAACGCAGGACTTCCTGATTCAGCACGGCGATCCATTCCGTACCGCTGCGGCTGATCAGTTCTTTGACGGCTTCGGGGCGTTCGAGGTGAAACGGCTGCAAGCGCAGCAAACCAACATCACAACTTCGGTCAGCGGCGTTTTCCAAAGTACAGCTGTCGACATCCCAACCTATCGCACGTAAACCGGGCAACAGGCGATGACAATCGTCGCAAGGATCGACGACCAATAAACGTCTTAATGCAGGCGCTTCGCTCATGACTGTTCCTTGGCGCCAAATTATAAGAAATGATTGTAAAAACAGTCATTTGGCAGACCTGGCTGTAACATTAGCAAGATTTTGACAGCGCCTTGTATCGATTGCTTATAGGGATACAAGCGAACCAGTTATAAGAAGCGAAGTTGTTAGTCAGCTATCGACTTTGAATCTTTCAGCCAGCTTTCAATAGCTGTCGACAAACTGAGTATATGAAAGAAAGTTGAAATTTCTTTGTTTCAGGTGTGACCTGTCACCGGGTTGCGTGCATCAGTACAAGTAACCAGCCGAACGGTAAGCCCAACCGACGGCACATCACTTGATTGGGCACGACAGAGAGAAGACCCCATGACCGCCCCGCTCCGTATCAACGAAGCTCTTTTGATTGCCAACCACGCGTTCAAACCGTTCCAGTGCGTGGCTTGGGCCCCACAAGACGGCAATGGCGAAGTCAGCCTGACCGTCATCGACCGCACCAACAATCACATTGGTCGCAAACAGATTTCCAGCAGTGACTATTCGGATCCGGCACAACTTGAATTGGTCTTGCAGCAAGCTCGCGCACAATTGAGCGAAGAAGGTTACGAGCTGCAATCGTGGTCGATGCCGCACTGAGTAGAGGGCGTTGCGGATGACTTCAATGTCATCCGCCCTCTTCTTGGTTAGTTGCCCTATTGTTTTAACCCCGCGCACTTTTTACATCGCTAAGCAACGAAACCAGGCATAACTGCTTGGCAGGCTTGCATTTGGTTCAAAAAGACACTGTTTCGGCACAGTGCGACCCTCCGCCTGTTAGTTCTTACAGTTGTGCTTCTTTGTTATCAGGGATTGAATGTTCCGCTCATGCAGTTACCCACCCGGCTCCCGGGTTATGGTCAACTCGCAAGGAGATGCGTGCATGTTCAGCTCGAATGCTTTTGCGCTGGCAACCCCCATAAATAAAGTCGGACATCTTGATCAGACATTCGCTGCGACCGGCGTGGCGCAGGTTTATTTCGCCGGCAGCCTGTCGAGCATGACGCAAGGCGTGGCACTCGATCAGCAAGGTCGTGTATTGGTCGCCGCAAAAATCGGCACCGCTCATGGCAGCCGGTTTGGCCTGGCGCGATTGCTGGCCGACGGTTCTGCTGATCTTTCTTTCGGTCATCAGGGCAGCGTGATCGGTGAGTTCAACGCGGGTTTCGAGGCAGCCGCCGGCAAAGTGCAGGCATTGCCAGATGGACGAATCCTGCTCGCCGGCCTGCATTATGAAAGCGCCCATCAAACCCTTCCCGCCTTTGCCTGCTTCGATGCCCACGGTCAGCCAGACCCGACCTTCGGCGACAATGGCCGGCAAGTCGTGCGCCTGCCGGGCAATCTGTCCATGGGCTCGCGCGATACCTGGCTACCGCCGGGCGTGCCCGGGGCCGAAGCCTGCGACTTCGCTGTGCAGGATGACGGGCACATCCTGCTGATCGCCAACCACCATTTCGAACTGGCCGACCACGCCGGCATGCTGATTCGCCTCAAACCCGACGGCAGTCTCGACGACACGTTCAACGGCCGTGGCTTTGTGATGATCCGTCACCTATTGCTCAATACCTGGCTCAGCAGCCTGCTGTTGCAGGAGGACGGGCGGATCGTGGTGGCCGGTTCGATCGACTTTCCGCAGGAGGGCCTGCTCGCGCGCTATCTGCCCGACGGCAGTCTGGATGAACGTTTTGCGGTGGACGGTTTTATGGCGTTCAAGGCTCAGGGGCGAAGCGCGCAGGTCAGCCAGGTGATTGAATCGGCGGAACACCTGCATTGTTTCGGCAGCAGCCGTGATCCGATTCGCTGCGTGGCATTGTCGCTGCACCATAACGGTCGCCCGGATCTGCACAGCCATGACGGTTTGGCGCAGTTGCTGGAAATCGGCCCGAGCGGCTGCCAGTGGAGCGCTGCGCAACACATGGCGGACGGTCGCATGATCGCAGTCGGCGCGACCATCGGTGGCGTTGAAGCGGATTTTATCGTCGCGCGCTATTTGGCTGACGGCAACCTCGACCCAAGTTTCGGCGATGGCTGCGGCTGGTTGCGCACACGCCTGGGACGCAGCCTCGACACCGCCAACTCACTGGCCCTGCAAGCCGATGGCGGGATTCTGGTCGGCGGTTATTCACTGGATGGCAACTACCGGGCAATGGTCGCGCGCTACCTCAACCCATAACGGGCTGCAGGACGGTCGACCTGCAGAAGCTGTCGAGTGAAACGAGGCTGCGATCTTTAAAGTCAAAAGATCGCAGCCTCGTTTCACTCGACAGCTCCTACAAAGGAAGGCCGGGCCAAGTCATTAACAACTTGAACTTGCTCGACACATGCGGCAACTTGCGCGCTTCTTAAGATAAGGAGCAACCGATGTCCGGTTCAATGGCCCAGGCGTTCGCGCAAAATTTTCTCGGGCATTCGCCACGTTGGTATAAGGCGACCATCGTCGGATTCCTGATCCTCAATGCTGTAGTTCTGTTCACCGCAGGCCCGGTCGCTGCCGGTTGGTTGCTGGTGATCGAGTTCATTTTCACCCTGGCCATGGCGCTCAAGTGCTACCCACTGATGCCGGGCGGCCTGCTGCTGATCGAAGCGCTGCTGCTGAAGATGACCACGCCACAGGCTCTCTATGATGAGCTGGTGCACAACTTCCCGGTGATCCTGCTGCTGATGTTTATGGTGGCCGGCATCTACTTCATGAAGGATCTGCTGCTGTATTTGTTCTCGCGGCTGTTGCTGGGGGTTCGCTCGAAAGCGGCGCTGGCGTTGATGTTCTGCTTTCTCTCGGCGTTCCTGTCGGCGTTTCTTGATGCCTTGACCGTTACGGCTGTGATCATCAGTGCGGCGGTCGGTTTCTATTCGGTGTATCACCGCGTTGCCTCGGGCAACGATCCGCGTCAGGACAGCGAGTTTGCCGACGATCAGCACCTACCCAAACTGCATCACGACGATCTCGAACAATTCCGCGCGTTTTTGCGCAGCCTGTTGATGCACGGTGCGGTCGGCACGGCGCTGGGCGGTGTCTGCACGCTGGTCGGTGAGCCGCAAAACCTGTTGATCGGCCATGAGATGGGTTGGCACTTTGGCGAGTTTTTCAGCAAGGTCGCGCCGGTGTCGTTGCCGGTATTGGCGGCTGGCCTGGTGACCTGTGTGCTGTTAGAAAAACTGCGCTGGTTCGGTTACGGCACGCTGCTGCCGGACAACGTGCGTGCGGTGCTGGCCGATTACGCCGCCGAAGACGATGCCGAGCGTACCCCGCGTCAACGCGCCGCTTTGCTGGTGCAAGGCGCGGCGGCACTGATTTTGATTGGTTGCCTGGCGTTTCACGTCGCCGAAGTCGGCCTGATTGGACTGATGGTGATCGTGCTGATCACAGCGTTTACCGGGATCACTGATGAGCATCGTCTCGGTAGCGCGTTCAAGGACGCGATGCCGTTTACCGCATTGCTGGTGGTGTTTTTTGCGGTGGTGGCGGTGATTCATGATCAGCAATTGTTTGCGCCGCTGATTCAGTGGGTGCTGGCCCTGCCGGTCGAGCAACAACCGGGGATGCTGTTTATCGCCAACGGCGTGCTGTCGGCGATCAGTGACAACGTGTTTGTCGCGACCATTTACATCACCGAAGTGAAACAGGCCTTCCTCGCCGGGCACATGAGCCGCGAGCACTTCGAGACCTTGGCGATTGCGATCAACACCGGCACCAACTTGCCGAGCGTGGCGACGCCGAATGGCCAAGCGGCGTTTCTGTTCCTGCTGACCTCAGCGATTGCCCCGCTGGTGCGCTTGTCGTACGGGCGGATGGTGTGGATGGCGCTGCCATACACCTTCGTGATGGGCCTGCTGGGCTGGTACGCCGTGAGCTACTGGCTCTAACCACCGTGCACGTTGTAGGAGCTGTCGCGCGCAACGAGGCTGCGATCCGTTGATCTTGTTTTTGAAGCAAGATCAAAAGATCGCAGCCTTCGGCAGCTCCTACAGTCAAAACGCCGCATAACAATTGTGGGAGTGGGCTTGCTCGCGAAAGCGGTGTGTCATTCGACAAATGCGTTGTCTGACACAGCCCCTTCGCGAGCAAGCTCGGCTCCTACAGGTTTTGGGTTGGGAGGATGTATTTTTCGATGGCTTGGGCGACGCCGTCTTCGGTGTTGGGGGCGGTGACTACGTCGGCTTGGCGCTTTACCGCGTCCTCAGCCTGGCCCATGGCAATCGATAATCCGGCGCAATGGAACATCGCCGGGTCATTGCCGCCATCGCCGATCGCGGCGGTCTGTTCCAGCGGGATGCCCAGGTGCTCGGCAATCGTCGTCAGTGCGGTGCCTTTGTTGGCTTCCAGCGCGGTCACGTCGAGGTACACCGGTTGTGAGCGCGAGACTTGTGCCATGCCGTTGACCTTTGGAATCAAGCGCGCTTCCAGTTCGATCAGCAGCTCAGTGTTGTTGCTGGTCGCGACGATCTTATCGATGCGCTCCAGATACGGCTCGAAACTCTCAACCACCACCGGCGGATAGCCGAGGCCATGCTGTTCGCGCGGCACCATCGGCCCGTGCGGATCCTTCAGCAGCCAGTCGCCGCCGCTGAACACCCAGATTTCCACGTCCGGCTGATCGGCGAACGTCGCCAGTGCAATCAGCGCGGTGGTCGCCGGCAAATAATGCGCGGCCAGCAAACTGCCGTCCGGATTGACGATGGTGCCGCCATTGAACGCCGCTGTCGGCAGATCAACGCCCAAAGCTTCGATCTGCTGCAACATGGCTTTCGGTGGACGCCCGGTGGCGAGGCTGAACAACACGCCCACCTCACGCAAGGCACGAACCGCATCAATGGTGCGCTGGCTCAGCGTGTGATCGGGCAGCAACAACGTGCCGTCCATGTCACTGAGCAGAAAACGGATGGGTTGTTTCGGCAGGTCACTCATCCGAGGCCATGCCAGACGCGACCATCGCGAGTCAGCAAGTCTTCGGCGGCCTGCGGGCCGTCGTCACCGGCAGCATAAGTCTGCACGCTCGCGTCCTGTTGCCAGGCGTCGAGGAACGGTTGCACGGCGCGCCAGCCGTTCTCGATGTTGTCGGCGCGCTGAAACAGCGTCTGATCGCCGGTCAGGCAGTCGTAGATCAGGGTTTCGTAACCCGTCGACGGCTGCATCTCGAAGAAATCCTTGTAGGCAAACCCCAACTCGATGTTGGCCATGTTCAGCGCCGGCCCTGGCCGTTTCGCCAGCAGGTCGAACCACATGCCTTCGTTCGGCTGGATCTGGATACGCAAGTAAGTCGGCTGCAATTCATCGACTTCGGTGTCACGGAACTGCGCGTACGGCGCCGGTTTGAAGCAGATGACGATCTCGGTGTCGCGCACGCTCATGCGCTTGCCGGTGCGCAGATAGAACGGCACGCCGACCCAGCGCCAGTTATCGATCATGACTTTCAGCGCCACGTAGGTTTCGGTGCTGCTGTCCGGCGCGACGTTGGGCTCCTGGCGATAGCCGTTCAAGGCTTTGCCATCGACTTCGCCGGCGCTGTACTGGCCGCGAACCGAGTTGGCGCGCGCCTCTTCAGTCGTCCACGGACGAATCGCGCCAACCACTTTGGCCTTCTCGCCGCGCACCGCGTCAGCGCCAAACGCTGCCGGCGGTTCCATGGCGACCATGGCCAGCAACTGGAACAGGTGATTGGGCACCATGTCGCGCAGCGCACCAGTGTGTTCGTAAAAACTGCCACGGGTTTCAACACCGACGGTTTCCGCCGCGGTGATCTGCACGTGGTCGATGTAATGGTTGTTCCAGAACGCTTCGAACAGGCTGTTGGAGAACCGGCTGACCAGAATGTTCTGCACGGTTTCCTTGCCCAGATAATGGTCGATCCGATAGATCTGCTTCTCGGACATCACCTTGAGCAAACAGGCGTTGAGCGCTTCGGCGGTGTGCAGATCGGAGCCGAACGGCTTCTCGATCACCACCCTTCTGAACGCTTCAGGCGTTTCTTCCAGCAGTTTCGCGGCGCCCAGTCGGCGCACCACTTCACTGAAGAAACGTGGCGCGGTGGCCAGATAGAACACCGCATTGCCAGTGCCGCTGTCGGCGATTTTCGCCGCCAGCGCGGAATAGGTGCTGTCGTCCAGGAAGTCGCCCTGGACGTAGCTGATACCTTTGGCGAGCTTGGCCCACAAGGCCGGATCAAGCATCTGATCGCCCTTGCCGACCTTCGCCGCCACTTCGGTACGGATGAAGTCTTCGAGCTTTTGCGCGAAGGCCTCATCGGTGATGGCGTTGTGGTCAACGCCGACGATCCGCAGGTTCTCGTCAAGCAGGCCGTCGCGACTGAGGTTGTACAGCGCCGGCATCAGCAAGCGCTTGACCAGGTCGCCGTGGGCACCGAACAGGAACAGCGTGGTCGGTGGAGCGGGTTCTGCCTTGGATTTCTTGCGGATCGTATGACTCATTTCTTCGGTGTCTCCACATGGCCGCCGAAGCCGAAGCGTTGGGCCGAAAGAATCTTGTCGCCAAAAGTACCCTGACCGCGCGAGCGGTAGCGCGAGAACAGCGAGTTCGACAGCACCGGTACCGGCACCGCTTGTTCCATGGCCGCTTCGATGGTTGCATTGACCTTCGCCGCTGTCCGCTACCGAACCGGAGAAGCCGTCGAGTTTCGGATCGCTGGCCAGCGCATCAGCCGTCAGATCGAGCAACCACGAGGACACCACGCTGCCACGACGCCAGACTTCGGCGATGTCGGCCACGTTCAGATCAAAACGCTGATCTTCCGGCAGACGCTCGCTGGATTTGGTCTTGAGGATGTCGAAGCCCTCGGCGAACGCGGCCATCATGCCGTACTCGATGCCGTTGTGAATCATCTTCACGAAGTGCCCGGCACCGGCAGGACCGGCATGGATGTAGCCGTGCTCGGCACGATGATCATCGGACTTGCGATCCTTGGTGCGCGGGATGTCACCCATGCCCGGCGCCAGTGCAGCGAACAGCGGGTCGAGGCGCTGCACGGTTTCAGCGTCGCCGCCGATCATCATGCAATAACCGCGCTCCAGACCCCAGACGCCGCCCGAGGTACCGACGTCGATGTAGTGCAGGCCCTTCTCGTTCAGGGTCTTGGCCCGGCGAATATCATCCTTATAGTTGGTGTTGCCGCCGTCGATGATGGTGTCGCCGGCCTCCAGCAGTGTGCTCAGGGTGTTGATGGTGTCTTCGGTCGGCGCGCCGGCCGGCAGCATGACCCAGACCGCACGCGGTTTGGCCAGACCGGCAACCAGTGCCGGCAAGTCGGCGACGCCCGTGGAGCCCTCGGCGACCAGGTTGTCGATGAAAGCGGTATTGCGGTCGTAAACAACGGTGGTGTGACCGTTGAGCATCAGACGCCGCGCAATATTGCCGCCCATGCGGCCCAGTCCAATAATCCCGAGTTGCATGTGCTGATGCTCCTTACTACAAATAAATGTGTGTCATTGGTTATAGCCCAACGCGACTGATAGGAGGTTAGTCCAGAGCGTTGCGATGAAGTTTCCGGGCATTGTGCCCGATCCAGACTGATAACGCCCCGAAACGTGGCGAAGACACACCGACCATGAAAAATAAAAAAGTTCCATTCCCGCACAAAAGAAATCAAAATTGGCGCCGATAGTGGTTCAGCCCTCGCGAACGAGGGCCTGTCCACAGTTGATGCATGCCATTTGCGAGGTGAGCAATGGATACAGTCGTTACCGCACGTCCCCCACAAACGTTATATGTCACCGTTCGTCGTGACGAACTGCGCCAATTGCGCGAAGAGCGTGAACAGCTTCTGCGCCAGGTCGCCCAACTGCAATCGCTTGTGCAAGCCCAACATTCCGCTGACCTGTTGCCTGCTCCGACTGCCCGCGCACTGCGCAATTAAGTCGTACCACGCCGGCGCAGCGATCAAAAGTCGAGCGGTCGCTTATCTGGATCGCTCCTCTGCCGGCAAATGAATGAAAAACAGCTTCTCTGCTACTTTGGCGTTGATGTTGGCGCTTTCAATTGCCTTGACCTGGCTGGCTTGCGCCTCTCGCACCTGATCGGCATAGGTTTTGTAGCGCAGGCTCGCCAATTTCAGATGGCCTTTCTTCAGCGTTGTCGCGTTTTTTTTGACGCAATGAAAATGCGCGTACCACAACACGCGATGCCGTTGATTGGCCAAGGCCTTTTCGTCCAGCACTTCAAACTCCAGCAAAAAATCAGCACCACCGGCGAGGGTCGTTTTGTCTGACCAGCTCCAATTTCCGATGCGCACCTCACGGTGATCCAGCAAATACTGCAGATTACCGACGGTTGGCGGCAGACGGCGTGCTCCGTCGATTCGCAATTGCACAGCCTGATCGCGAAGACTTTGACCGCTAGCCGATAATGCCTGGGCGAGTCGGGACACACTGTCTTGCTGCTCCGTCGAGTATTCGTGGCGTCTGCGCTGTAGCTGATCAGCTGTCTGTTCGAGCTTTAGCGCCTGACTCACCAACATGTCCTCCTGGCTTTTGGGCTCGAGGGAGATGTTTGCTGCCTGCGCAACGCGGATCCTGAACCCTTCGACACCCTTGAGCAGCGAATGCCCGTCCTTGAGCAATTTGCCCAGACCGGGTATCGGGCGCGGCGGCACAGGAGACTCGACCCGCCGGGCCTGGTAAACCGGATCGGCGTCCATATGGCGATAATAGGTCGTACGTGTCCCCGTGTAAGCATCAACGGAGATCACGGTTTCATCAGGATCATCCAATTCGTCACTGGATGACCCCATGACCATTCCGTCTGCAGTTTCGATGACTCGCCGCGTTTTGTTGCGGGTGCGTTTTGCACGCGGTCTCACGTCAGCAGCAGGCTCTTGCGGTTCTGTTTGCTTGAGCTCATCCCGCGCGACTCGTTCCAGTTCTTGCTCGGCCTTGAGGCGATAAAGCTTCAATCTGTCGAGAAACCGACTGACGAATTCCTCTGGTACAAACGAGGCTGCCCCGGCGTGCCGTTCCAGACAATGCGCCAATGCTTCAGCATTGGCGTAATGAGCGACGGCATCTTGAAGCAGCAGAATCCGCTCGTTGGGGGTAAAACCGTAAGTTGAATCAAGTTCCAACAGATGGCCGGTCACACGCCCTAACGGTATTCGGCTGAGTCCCTCGATCGCGGCGGCTTCGAGCATGCTGGGTGTATGAGCCGGATTACCCGTGAGTGCGCCCTGTATCGACATCAGTTCGAAGACCTTGTAGCCATCAGTATTCAACGCTCGAGCAGTAAAACCCTGAATAAAACTCGCCGAACGACGGCCCTTTGACACAACCTCGTCAACTTTAACCAGCTCTTCAGCGGTGTCTTCCAGCGCCTGACTGACTTCGATGCGTGTCGGGTAAAACTTCAGAATGCGTTTGCGCGCTTCAAACAATGCGTTGTAGGGAACGTCATTGGCGGACGCAGCGCCGTCATACACCAGCGGGAACACCTGCTCCTTGCCGAAACCCAACTGCGGCATGGTATCGGAGGCATTCTCCAGGGCATTTTCGATGACGAAAAGTCGTGCCAGTTTGTCCTCGAGGTAATGGATTCTGTCCTCGCGCAGATAATGCTCATCGGCATCAAGTATCGGGCGCATCTTGTCCAGTTCCGCGATGTATTTGAGCTGCAGTTCCGCGTAGGAGGCCCCAGCCTTGTGGATCTGCGGATCGAGAATCCGTAAGCGCTGCTGTAAGGCCTGCATCTCGCGCTTCAATTGCGCCTGCTCCCTGCCCTGAGTGCCATCTATGCGCGCCTGTAACTCGTCGAATCCTGCCGAGGCTTTGTGGAAAGCAAGAATCGCCGCGTTGCCGCTTTCTCTGACCTTGACGATCTGTACGTCAAGCTCCGCGCTTTTTGCCTTGAGCCGCTCCAGCTTATTGGCGCGGGCTGCGCGGGCAGCATTGAGCTGCGGGTCACCTGATACGTAGTTGCGTAGACGACTGGCCGCCCGCCCGCCGTGGCGGACACGAAACTCCGGAGCGGTGTCCCACTGGTCATTCCCGTTGTAACGCAGTTGCAGCCACTTTATCGGTTGACCGGTGTGATCCAGCATGACCACATCCGGCGCCTCGACCGGCGTCACCTGTGCCCATCCCCAACCGGCAATTCGGCCAGGCACCTGCGCATACCAGTGACCTTCAACCACATGAATGCCGGGTAGCGGCGCAGTATCAATGCGCGGCCCCACGCCTTGTGGGTGCAGGCTCAGGTAGCGTTCGAGTCGCGTGCGCGAATCCCTGGGGGGCGCGACAGAAAAGTCCACAACCGTGTCCACCGCCTCTTCGACCGAAGCGGTTGTCGTCAGAACATGACCGATAGAACTGGCGTGAGGCATACGCGCAGTCCTGACAGGCATGCCTGGCAAGGCGATGTCACGCTCCGCGAGTCGATGCGCCAGCAATGCCACGGCCAGTTGCGCCATAAGACTGACCAACAACTGACGACCCGGGGCAACCTCACCGCGGCCCAAGGCGGCCAATGATTGCATGGCATCCAGCTCCAGCGTCATTAACCAGCCTGCCGCCGCCGTAGAGCCTCGCAGATAGGGCATGATCAACCCTAGCAACGCATCGAAAACATGCACACCCAGCCCGAGCAGCACAGACCAGCGATATTCGGCGTTAGAGACGGTCTGCTCATCCGCCTTGTGCAGCAAAAACTGCGCATTGGCACGGTACAGCTCCATCAGCGGATCGCCGACGACGGGTAACTCACTGATCACTGGCGCTGCCGGCGCAGGCCGCACTGGAAAATCGACGTCAATGATGACCGTCGCCAGATGAGGCTCCTCAAATCCTCCATTGGCATAAATGCTGCGCGCGTCCGGTTCAAGCCAGTCGAGCACACTTTTTTGCAGCGATGTATCAGCGCAGATCGCAGCCAGCAACGCCGGCAACGAGCTGAATTGCATCAATGGCGGAGAATAAAGCGGTCGATACAACACGTGAGGCCCTGCGCCGGCGCTTTGCGGGCCGATCACGAACATGTTGCTGACCACGTCGACACGCTCTGCCGCGTCCAGCACAAACGCCAGCGGACGGATCACGATGGGTTGCGCATCGACTTTGCGGTCGATGATTTGCACCTTCATCAGCGCATCCACCTGCCGATAACCCGCCTCAGTCAACGCGCCGCGTCCGGTAATGTGGCTTTCAAGTGCCAGCAACGGCAGTTGCACGCGCAGCTGTTCGGCAAAACGCCGTTCTCGCCAAATCCTTTTAACGGGGTCATCGAGAAGCTCACGTTTGACCATTTCTGTATAGCCAGCGCCGATATCGGCGTCAGTGATCAGCGATCGCAGCGAGTCCTCACTGACCCAGGCAGGTAAAACTGAGTCATCGCGCAAGCGCCAAGTGGTTTTGGCGTGCACCAGCCCTCCGAGATTCATCAGTGCGCGCTGGGTCAGACTCGTCGTCTCAACGATGGCTGTGCCGGTGGCCACGCCGAAAGCATCCGCTTGATAGCGGGTTTGCGTAACGAGCAGCGCGTCTGGGTCAAAGGCCGCCCCTAAAGGTGCCATGGCGGCAATCAGTGCATGCCTGGCAAATGTCGCGGCGCTGTCGATACCTTCATCATAGCTGCGACCCTCGGTGGCCAACTGCAACGCCGCCAACGCCAACAACCGTTGACTGCAATCAAGCACTTGCCCGCGAGAAGCCAAAGACAACCATTGAGGCTGGTTGTTGGCTACCGCGCCGAACACACCTGAAGGCGCAGCCAGATCTGACGCAACATAAAACAACGCGCCGGTATCTCCGATCGCAGCGAACTGCGCTTCGAGATCAGCCAGGTCATGACCACCAGCGTCTCCCCACTGTGCAAGCTTGCCAAGTTGCGCGTCGAGCACAGCCTGAACCTGGGTGACAAAGACGTCCGCCGTTATCGACCAAAGCTGGATATCGACGTCGATCGCGGTGCCAACGCCGCCATACCGTTCGGCCACGGCTTGCAGCGTGTCGAACGCGGTAACGTTTCCGGCAGGATCGAAACACAGGACGATCTGGCGCGCTCCGACGCGGCGCGTTACCAGTATGTCGTGCCCCGTGTGCGCCGCTTCGCCGCTAGTTGCGCTGTAGCTCATCAACCAGGCCTCTGCACAATCAGCGCCATATGCCCGCTGTCGTTCGGCTTTCTCAGGACAGTGGGCGATCTGACGCTGCGTCAGGATTTGCTCACGGTCGAGGTCGCTCGCCGGCGTCAAGTTGAGCACCAGCGCGGCTTTGCAGATGTCCGCAAACCACTGCCATCGTCGCGTATCGCGGGTGAGCGTATCGCTCCAGAAATCGGTCAGCGCCTGCTGAAGCAAAGCGGGCAGCACCTTCGGTATTGCGCGTAGCAGGTCTTCGACCTCGGGCATGTCGACCTGCAGACGCTGTCCGTTTACATCGTTGAGAAAATGCCCGGCGGTAAAGTGCAATGACGCCTTGCCGGTGATGCTGTGGATCATCACTTCAAGCAGTGGCACGGTAGTGTGTCCCGCCCCTTCTATTTCAACGGCGTGAACGCTGTTGTGGCGTTCATCGTCGGTCTCCCACGCCGGCAGGTTGAGCGTTGTGGTAAGAACGTTGATGCGTTGCGCTGGAAAACGCCGGGCCAATGCAGCGGAAAAATGCTTGAGAACCGCTGTGATGACAATCGGCCGCTGTGCAAACTCCAGTGCTACCGCCTGGGCCAGGACTTCATTGGCCTGCAACGCAGGCTCGGTTAAGACAGGTTCGGTCATATCCATTTCCTTCTGGATTCGGGCGAACCTCATCAAACCCTATCGCGGCACTTACCGTGCGGTATCCCAATACCGCACGCTGCGCGCCGTTTGGGTGTAAATCACAAACTTTTCACAACGGATTGCGGATACTTCTCCTTTTGTGGATAACCGCTCATTTTTTGCGCGGATGGCATTTGCGCGATCACCCCCCGGTGCATCCGCACAATTAATTTAAAAGCTGGAGCGCTGATGGCGATGTTCAAACGCAGCAACAAGTCTGCGACAGGTTTTGACTGGGCCGGTTTTCTCTGGCTGTTCGTTTTCTTCTGGTACTTCTCGGGTATTACCCAGCTGCTGATCCAGTTGACCGGCACCTCCGGTTTCACCGGTTTCCGTCAGGCGTTCGTGATGAGCGCAATCTGGCTGGCGCCGATGCTGCTGTTCCCCAAGCGCACAAAACTGATTGCCGCCGTGATCGGCGTGGTGCTGTGGGCCTGCTCGATGGCCAGCCTCGGTTACTTCTTCATCTATCAGCAAGAATTCTCGCAAAGCGTCATCTTCATCATGTTCGAGTCGAACATCTCTGAAGCGGGCGAGTACATGACCCAGTACTTTGCCTGGTGGATGGTGCCGGCGTTCCTTGCTCACACCCTGTTCGCCTACTTCCTGTGGACGCGTCTGCGCCCGGTGTACATGCCGCGTGGCCGTGCCTACGTGGCCGCCGCTGCGATCGTGATCGCTGTCGTCGGCTACCCGCTGATCAAGCAGACCCAGCGCACTGGCAGCTTCGCCGAGGGTTTCGAGAAGTTCGAAACGCGCATCGAGCCGGCGGTGCCTTGGCAAATGGCTGTGGCCTACCACCGTTATCTCGACACCCTCGCCGACATGCAGGACATGCTGCACAGCGCGAGCAAGATTCCGCCGCTGAAAAACCTGCAGGACGCGTCGGCCAATCAGCCTGCAACCCTGGTGTTGGTGATCGGCGAGTCGACCAACCGTCAGCGCATGAGCCTTTATGGTTACCCGCGCAAGACCACGCCGGAACTGGACAAGCTCAAAGATCAGCTCGCGGTGTTCGACAACGTCATCACCCCGCGGCCTTACACCATCGAAGCCTTGCAGCAAGTGCTGACCTTCGCTGATGAAGAGAATCCGGATCTGTACCTGTCGACGCCGTCGCTGGTCAGCATGATGAAACAGGCCGGTTACAAGACCTTCTGGATCACCAACCAGCAGACCATGACCAAGCGCAACACCATGCTTACGACCTTTTCCGAACAGGCCGACGAGCAGGTGTACCTGAACAACAACCGCAATCAGAACGCCGCGCAGTACGACGGCGACGTGATCGAGCCGTTCAACAAGGCCCTGACCGATTCGGCACCGCGCAAGTTGATCGTCGTGCATTTGCTCGGCACGCACATGAGCTACCAGTACCGTTATCCACCGAGCTTCGACAAGTTCCAGGATCGCACCGGCGTACCGGCCGGCGTGCGTGACGATCAGGTGCCGACTTACAACAGCTACGACAACGCCGTGTTGTACAACGACTTTGTGGTGTCGAGCCTGATCAAGGACTACGCCAAGTCCGATCCGAACGGCTTTTTGCTGTACCTCTCCGACCACGGTGAAGACGTGTTCGACTCGGTCGGCCACACCACGCTGGGCCGTAACGAAAACAAACCGACCGCGCCGATGTACACCATTCCGTTCATGGCGTGGGCATCGCCAAAGTGGCGTGAAAACCACAACTGGAACTTCGCCGCTGATCTGGATAGGCCGTACAGCAGTTCGCACCTGATTCACACTTGGGCGGATCTGGCCGGCTTGAGTTCCGATGAACTGGATCGCAGCAAGAGCCTGGTCAGTGACAGCTTCAAGCCGCGCCCGTTGTTGATTGGCAACCCGTATGAGAAGCAGCAACGTGCCTTGATCGACTTCAGTCTGATGAAGCCGAAAAAACCTGCAGAGGCACCACCCGAAGTGGCGCAACAGCATTAACGAAAAGGGGCCAGAAAGGCCCCTTTTTCATGCCCACCATTCCCTGTAGGAGCTGCCGAAGGCTGCGATCTTTTGATCTTGTCTTTTAAAAACAAAGCCAAAAGATCGCAGCCTTCGGCAGCTCCTACGGGGTTTTGAAACACTTTCAAATAACAATATTTCTTGTTTGTTACTAAATCGCATCCGCCCTCTTCGTCTTTGAACCAAAGGATATTTCCCCTCGAAGACAAGGAGTCGGCTGCGATGTTCGCGCCTATCACCCGTTCCATGACCCTCACCCTCGGCCTCTGCGGTGCTGCACTGAGCCCTGACTTGCTGGCCGAAACAGACGTTGAAAAACAGCCAGAGCCAGCCTCAACGGCGCTCGAACTGGCGTCGACCAACGTTACCGCCCAAGGTTTGGGCACCACCACCGAAAACACCGATGCCTACACCACCGGCGCCATGAGCACCGCGACCCGGCTGAACCTGTCGATCAAGGAAACCCCGCAATCTGTGTCCGTGGTGACCCGTCAGCAAATGGACGATTTCAAACTCGGTACCTTGTCCGAAGCCATGAGCCAGACCACGGGTATCGTCGTGCAGCACAACGATTCGGATCGGGTCGGTTATTCGTCGCGCGGCTACTCGATCAACAATTTCCAGATTGACGGGATGCTCAACACCTTCGACCGGATGAAGACCGATGCCGACACCATCATCTACGACCGCATCGAAGTGGTACGCGGCGCCACTGGCCTGACCACGGGCGCTGGCGACCCTTCAGCGACGATCAACATGGTGCGCAAACGCCCGACGGCTCAATTGCAGGCGCTGGCCGGGGTCAGCGGCGGCAGTTATGACGATTACTACAGCTACGTCGACGTTGGCGGGCCGCTGGCGTTCGATGGTCGTTTGCGCGGGCGCACGGTGCTGGCGTATCGCGACAGCCAGTCGTTCCGCGACAGTTACGCCCTGCAACGTGAAGTCGGCTACGGCATTCTTGAGGCGGATCTGACTGACTCCACTGTGTTGGCGGTCGGTTATGACTACCAGGACAAACAGGTTCAGGGCACCTCATGGGGCACCCTGCCGTACTGGAATGCCGATGGCACCAAGGCCGGGCTCGGTCGTTCGACCAACATGGCGACGTCATGGAGTTCGTGGCCGCTGCGCGATAAAACCGCGTTCGCCACGCTGGATCAGCATCTGGCCGGTGGCTGGCGCCTGAAAGCCGCCTACACCCACCGCGACAGCGATGTCGACGGCAAGGTTTATTACGGCGGCACCGGGTTCCCGGAAGCCGATCGCAGCGGCATGTACGCCTACCGGGGCCATATGCTCGGCAACCAGAAAATGAATGTGTACGACTTCAATCTGTCCGGCCCGTACAACCTGCTCGGCCGTGAGCACGAAATGATGCTCGGCTACGGCGAGGCGAATCACCGTTCTTATTCCCCGTCCATCGTCGCGGGCGCGGTGCCTGAGGGTTATGACAGCATTCGTGACTGGAAATACATGGGCGATATCGCCAAGTTCTCCGACACCGTTACCGGCCGCACCGGCTCGCGCAGCAGCACCCGCCAGAAGGCCGGCTACATCGCCACACGCCTGAGCCTGACCGATGAACTGCACGCGGTGATCGGCAGCCGCTATGGCAGTTGGGAAGGCAAAAAGGACGATCGTTACTATGACGAGAACCTGCAACTGACCAGTGTCGACAGCACCACTCAGCGCCAGAACGACATCTGGACGCCGTACGCCGGTCTGCTCTACGACCTGACGCCGGAATACACGGTCTACGCCAGTTACACCGATATTTTCAAACCGCAGAGTTACCGCGACAGCAGCCGCAACTACCTGGATCCGGTGGTGGGCAGTAACTACGAAGTCGGCCTCAAGGGCAGTCTGCTGGAAGAACGCCTCAACGTCGCGACAGCGGTGTTCTGGAGCAAGCAGGACAACGTGGCCGAACTCGACGATTCGGTACCACCGGATCCGGCTAGTGGCGAAGAGTTTTATAAGTCTGGCGGCAAGGGCAACAAGGTCAACGGGTTCGAAGCGGAAGTGTCTGGCGAAGTGATGACGGGCTGGAACATGACGGCCGGTTACACCTATACCCATTCGGTCAATGGCGATAAACAGCGCACCAATACCAGTTCGCCGTTGAACATGCTGCGCGTATCGACGGCGTACCGATTGCCGGGTGATTGGCAGGCACTGACGGTCGGCGGTGCGGTGAATTGGCAGAGTGCGATGTTCGACTACGCTGATCGACCGGTCGGGCGTGAGGCGAATGGTGATTTCATTACAGAGAACACCAAGATCCATCAGGGTTCTTACACCGTGGTCAAGTTGATGTCGCGTTATCAATTCGATGAGCACGTGTCGGCGTCGCTGAACGTCGACAACCTGTTTGACGAGAAGTATTACGACAATGTCGGCTTCTACAACGGCGTGTTCTGGGGTGATCCGCGCACGGTGACGCTGAGTCTGGACTGGAAGCTTTAGTCCCTCCCCTGTCCGAGTAGTGCAGGGTTTATCGGTGGTGAGGGGATTTATCCCCGCTGGCCTGCGCAGCAGGCCCCTGCTGTTTCAGATTAAAAGCGGGGCCGCTGCGCGCCCCAACGGGGATAAATCCCCTCGCCACAGATAAATCCCCTCGCCACAAGTATTAGGGTGTTAACCCCGAGTTAATTCGTAAGGAACACACTCGCTTTCGAGTTCTGCTTCATGGACGAACGGCTCCGACTTGTTCAGTAGGAGGCACCATGAAAACCACGACTGTAATACTTGCCGGGCTGCTAGCCCTTGGCTCTGCCAGCGCTTTTGCCGAAGGGGGCGCCGAACGCATGCGCTACTACTTCAACAACTTCCCCGTTCACCACGCGCAAAGCGAACAGGTGAGCGACGCCAAGACCAAAGAACTGCGGGTTCCCGACGACCAGACGGCCCAAGTGACCGAGTCTTATCGCAACTGAATCACCGATGGACCTGCGAGGACTGTGCTCCGGTCACCGCAGATGACAGTTGGGCGCCCTGTTGGGGCGCCTTTTTTTTTATGCCTGCAAATCCTTGATCCAGAACAGCATGCGGCCGTGCTCCGGGTTGAACATCCCCGGGGCAAAACCGAATTTGCGGTAAGAGCCCTGGGCGATAGCGTTGCCTTCGAGCACTTCAAGGGTGATCTTGCAGCAGCCACGCTGGCGGGCGATGTCCTCGACCTTGCGCAGCATCTTCTGGCTTAAGCCGAGACCGCGAAACTTGTTCACCACCGCCACATCGTGAACGTTGACCAGCGGTCGGCAGGCGAACGTCGAAAAGCCTTCAAAGCAGTTCACCAAACCGGCCGGCTCACCGCCAACGAACGCCAGCACGCTGAACGCATGCGGTCGCCGGGCCAGTTCTTCCGGCAGGCGTTGCAGCAGCTCGGGGGCAATCGGATGACCGCCGCCCATGGGATCTTCTGCATAGTTGTTGAGTACCACGCCGATGGCCTCGGCATGCACTGGATTGGTGTAACTGGCCTGAAGTACAAGAATTTCTGCGGAATCCATTTCCATCCCCAAACACACAACCCCGGCGCGCAAAGTGCGCACTGATAGGCTGCCTGACCTTAGCGCGAGCACGGTGTTGTCGACAAGATCAAAAGATCGCAGCCTTCGGCAGCTCCTACATGGACCCCATTCCCCTGTAGGAGCTGCCGAAGGCTGCGATCTTTTGCATTTGAAAAATCAATGCCCCCAAATCAGCTCTTCCGTCCAGCCGAGTTCGGCGAAGTCTTCAGCCCGCAACCCGGCCTCTCCCGCGCAGAAAAACTCGTCCAGTTGCGGCGGCTTCACCGAGGTAGCGCTGAGCATTGCGTGCACCTGCCCACGATGATGAATCTGATGTTCAAACAGATGCGAAAGCATGCGCAATCGGCTGTCATGTTGCGGCGTGTCGCGGGCGATGGTGACGATTCGGCCCAGATCGGCATCGCGCATCTGCTCGCAATAGGCGATCAGTCGCCGATCAACGTGGGCCTGTTCTTCTCGCAGTGGCGCGGCCTCGGTAAACGGCTCGTCCTGATTGAAAAACACGAAGCAATCCGGATGCGGCTCGGCTCCGCGCAACTCGCGTTCCAGCGCGTCGACGTAGAACCAGTCGCAAGTGAGGATGTGATTGAGGGTCAGACGAATACTGGGGAAAAAACTGATGCGCGGCGCGGCGAGATCCGCGCCATCGAGCTGCGCCCAGGCCTTGGCCAGACGATGGTTCGCCCAGGCATTTTGATAGGCCATGGTCAGCAAATGATGGGACAGCGGCTGGGTCATGTTGGCGCCCTCTTCACTCACGCTTCGGCAAAGCGCTGCAATTGCATCTCCTGCAAACGGCTGAGGGTGCGACGGAACGGAAATTCCAGATAACCCTCGGTGTACAGCGCATCCATTGGCACTTGCGCCTCAATATACAGCGGCACCTTGCGGTCGTAGCACTCGTCGACCAGGGCGATGAAGCGCCGTACACCGTCGTCATGCACCGACAACTGCGGCAACTCGCGATCCCCCGCCGCCACGCGCTCGGCGTTGTCCTCGGTGCCACGGGCAATGCGCCCTTCGCGTTTCTGCGCGCTGAGGTTGGGCACCTCGCTCAACAGAATAGACTGATAGGCATCACACAGCGCGATGAAATCCATGGCGGCGAACGGTTGCTCGCAGAGATCGGCGTAGCGACACCAGAGCACCGTCGCACTGGCCTGCACCACGTTCAACACGCGGTGGCCGACCGACACAGGCTCAGCGCTGGCGGGTTGCCCGGCGTTCAGTGTCTGAAACACCTCATCCAGCGCGCTGCCCTGCTCCGGCGTGGCGACGAAGTAACGCTGCAGCCCGGTGCCGGGGTGCAGACGATGGTCTTCGGCGCCGTTCACCGGCACCACCTGCATGTGCGCCTTGATCGAAGCGATTGCCGGCGTGAAGCGGTCACGGTTGAAGCCATCGGCGTACAGATCATCCGGCGGCAGATTGGATGTGCAAACCACCACGACGCCTTCGTCGAACATCACTTGAAACAGCCGACCGAGAATGATCGCGTCGCCGATGTCGTTGACGAACAGTTCGTCGAAACACAGCACCCGCACTTCGGCTGCCAGTTCCTTGGCCAGCGCGCGCAACGGGTCGGCGATACCGGTCAACTGGAACGAACGCTGATGCACCCAGCCCATGAAGTGATGGAAATGTTGCCGCCGCGCCGGCACGCGCAGGCTTTGATAAAACTGATCCATCAGCCACGTTTTGCCCCGCCCGACCGGGCCCCACAAATAAACGCCAGTGACCGAACGGGCCCCGGCGTGCAGAGCTTCGTGGCATTTTTGCAACGCCCAGACGGCGTGCTCCTGAGCTTCATCCTGGATGAAGCCCTTGTGCTCGATGGCGTGTTGCCAGGCGCTGAGGGGGGAGTCGAAAGTCATGCGCGGGAGTATACCCAAACGCACTGTAGGAGCTGCCGAAGGCTGCGATCTTTTGATCTTGATCATGAAAAAAGATCAAAAGATCGCAGCCTTCGGCAGCTCCTACAGGGGATGATTTGATGATCGTCAATGAGTTTACCGTTTAGCGGAGTCTGGCTTGACAGAGGAATATTACCAGCATCATATTGGCGTCATATTTCAACCGTAATCTTACTGAATCGGATCGGGAGCATTGCCATGCACTACAAGGTTTTTGGCCGTAAAACCGGCTTGCGCGTATCGGAACTGGCGCTGGGCGCCGGCAACTTCGGCACCGGTTGGGGGCATGGCGCAGAACGTGACGAAGCCAAACGCATTTTCGACGGTTACCTCGAGGCCGGCGGCAATTTCATCGACACCGCCAATGGTTATCAGGGTGGGCAATCGGAGTCGATGCTCAGTGAGTTCATCGCACCTGAGCGCGATCGACTGGTCATCGCCACCAAATACAGCATGGGCACCACGCCGGCGGCCGGTATTTCCCACACCGGCAACAGCCGCAAAAACATGGTGCGTGCCGTAGAAGAAAGCCTGAAGCGCTTGAAGACCGATCACATCGATCTGTTCTGGGCGCACATCAGCGATGGCGTCACGCCGATGGAAGAGATCTTGCGCGGCTTCGACGATCTGGTGCGCGCCGGCAAGATTCACTACGCCGGTTTATCGAACTTCCCGGCCTGGCGCATCGCTCGCGCCGACGTGCTGGCAGAGGTGCGCGGGTTCGCGCCGATTGCTGCGATTCAAGTCGAGTACAGCCTCGCCGAACGCACCGCCGAACGGGAATTACTGCCGATGGCCGAAGCCCTCGGTCTGGCAGCAACACTGTGGTCGCCTCTGGGCGGCGGCTTCCTGACGGGCAAGTATCGCGGCAACGATGACAACAACCGCGCGGCCAAACTCGGCATGCTGGTGCATGCGGAAAAAAGCGCGCGGGAAACGGCTTTGCTCGATGCCTTGCTTGCGGTTGCCAGCGAGATCGGTGTTAGCCCCACTCACGTCGCGATTGCTTGGCTGCGCGAAAAAGCCAAGCGCTCGACCACGGCGCTGATCCCGATTCTGGGTTCGCGTACCCGTGAACAACTGGATGCGACGTTGGGGGCGCTTGCGGTGCAACTGAGCGATGAACAACTGGCGCGGCTGGATGGTGTGAGTAGCGTGCCGGCGGGCGTGCCGTTCGAGACGATTGCCAGTTCAGCACCCCGCTACACCGGGCCGGAGACGCTGGATCGGCCGATCATCCCCGTGGCGTGACACCGTACAAACGGTGGGAGCGGGCTTGCTCGCGAAGGCAGTGTGTCAGTCAACTTATGGGTTAACTGATCTACGGCTTTCGCGAGCAAGCCCGCTCCCACAGGGGGTTTGTGTTCAGGACTAGAGATCGACTTTGTGTTTGGCGGCGTAGAGGCAGAGCTTTTCCATGGCCTGACACCGCTCCCACAAGGGGTCTGTGTTGAGGGTCAGAGGTCAACTTTGTGCTTGGCGGCGTAGAGGCAGAGCATTTCCATGGCCAGTGTGGCGGCGGCCAGTGAAGTGACTTCGGCGTGGTCGTAGGCCGGGGCCACTTCGACGACGTCCATGCCCACCAGATTGATCCCGCGCAAACCGCCAAGAATCTCCAGCGCCTGCACCGTGCTCAAACCACCGCACACCGGCGTACCCGTGCCAGGCGCAAACGCCGGATCAAGGCAGTCGATATCGAACGTCAAATACACCGGGTTATCGCCCACCCTTGCGCGGATCGCTTCGACAATCGCCTCGCAACCGCGCCGATGCACTTGCCGCGCATCAAGCACCTGAAAACCCATGTTGTCGTCGTTGGTGGTGCGCAAACCGATCTGCACCGAACGCGCCGGATCCACCAGACCTTCCTTCGCGGCGTGCCAGAACATGGTGCCGTGATCGACGCGTTTGCCCTCCTCGTCCGGCCAGGTGTCGCTGTGCGCATCGAAGTGGATCAGCGACAGCGTGCCGTGCTTGCGCGCATGGGCCTTGAGCAGCGGATAGCTGACGAAATGGTCGCCGCCAAAAGTCAGCATGGCCGCACCGGATTCAAGAATCTGATCAGCGTGGGCCTCGATGCTTTCCGGGATGCTGTGCGGCGAGCCGAAATCGAAATCGCAGTCACCGTAATCAACCACTGCCAGATGATCGAACGGGTCGAACGTCCACGGCCAGTGGCGTTCCCAGGCAATCCCGGTCGACGCCGCACGAATCCCGCGCGGCCCGAAACGTGCGCCCGGGCGGTTGCTGGTGGCGGTGTCGAACGGCACACCGCTGACCGCCACATCAACACCGCGCAGATCACGGCTGTAACGCCGGCGCATGAAACTGGTGATACCGGCGTAAGTGCTTTCGGCAGAGGTGCCATACAGGCTGTCGCGCGTCAGGGCTTGGTCGTTGAGCATCGGCACGTCCATTGGAGTGCTCCTTGTTTTTTTGTGGTTACTGGTGGCTACGGAAAGTGGTCCGACAGACGCGTGCGCTGACGCATGTCCTTGAGGCTCATGCTGCGGTCGGCGAAAAGCAGCTCGCGCACATTAGCCGGCGGATAAATGTCCGGATCGTTGCGCACCGCTTCATCCACCAGCGGCGTCGCTGCCTGGTTGGCGGTGGCAAAAAACAGCGTGTTGGTCAGCTCGGCGACCGAGTCAGGCCGCAGCATGAATTCGATGAACGCCCGCGCAGCTTCAGGGTGTGGCGCGTCCTTGGGGATGGCCAGGTTGTCCTGCCAGATCAGCGTGCCCTCCTTGGGAATGCGGTAAGCGACTTCGAACGGCTTGTTGGCCTTGTGCGCCTGATCCGCCGCCATGCTCGCGTCACCGTTGTAGGTCAGCGCGAGGCAGACTGTGCCGTTGGCCAGATCGCTGATCTGCCGACCCGTGGCGACATACAGCACCGACGGTTGCAGTTTTTGCAGCAGCGCTTCGGCGGCGGCCAGATCAGTTTTGTCGGTGCTGTACGGATCTTTGCCGAGGTAGTGCAGCGCGAGGCCGATGACTTCCTGCGGCGAATCAAGAATCGCGATGCCGCAGTCTTTGAGCTTGCTGGCGTACTCCGGTTTGAACAGCAGATCGAGGCTGTTCAACGGCACGTCCGGCAAGCGTTTTTTCACCGCTTCGACGTTCATGCCCAACCCGAGCGTGCCCCAGGTGTAAGGCACGGCATAACGATTGCCGGGGTCGACGGCCGCCAGTTTCGTCAACAAATCCGGATCGAGGTTGGCGTAACCCTTGAGCCCTTCGTGGGGGATTTCCTTCAGCGCCCCCGCGGCCAATCCACGGGCCAGCACGCTGGAGGACGGCACCACCACGTCATAACCGCTGCCGCCGGTGAGCAGTTTGGTCTCGAGCACTTCGGAGGTATCGAACGTGTCGTAACGCACCTGAATACCGGTCTCTTTCTCGAAACGCTGCAGCGTCTGCGGCGGCACGTAACCGGCCCAACTGTAGAGGTTGAGGGTCTTGTCCTCGGCTTGAGCCATGCTGACAACGGTAAACAGCAACGCGGGGAAACACAGCTTGAACATGGGAGCCATGACGCACACCTGACCGAGGGAAGTGGTTGCAGCGTGCGCCGTCGGATACATTAGAAAAATACCTGAATAGTTATCCTGACTTTATTGCGGAGTAATGTGATGCTCGGTCAGCTTCACGATGTCGATTTGCAGCTGTTGCGCCTGTTTGTCAGCGTGGTCGAGTGCGGCGGTTTCAGCGCGGCGCAGGGTGAGTTGGGGCTCAGCCAGTCGAGCATCAGTCAGCAAATGGCCAAGCTCGAAACCCGCCTCGGTTATCGTTTGTGCAGCCGTGGCAAGGGTGGTTTCAGCGTGACGCCCAAGGGCGAGCAACTGCTGATCGCCGCGCGCACGTTGTTTGAATCCATTGAAACCTTTCGCCATCAATCCAACGGCGTCGCCGGGCGATTGATTGGTGAAGTGCGGCTGGGCATTTCTGAAGCGGTCGATCAATCGGTGCTGCAACGGGTGGCCGAGGCGATTCGGCGCTTTCGCGAGCGTGATGAGTCGGTGCGCATCGAAGTGATCAGTGCGATGCCCGGCGAGATGGAGCGCTTGTTGTTGCGGCAGCGGCTGGATCTGGCGATCGGCTATTTTTCGCAGGTGCAAAGTGCGTTCGACTATCACGAGTTGTTCAGCGAAACCCAGCATTTGTATTGCGCGGCGGGGCATCCACTGTTCACCGACGATGCGCCCAGCGATGCGGCACTGGCGGCGTGCGATCGGGTCGATCATCCGTACCGGTTTCTGCGCAGTGACGAGCCGTTTCAGGGCAAGGTGTGTTCGGCCAGATCGGAGCAGGTTGAGGGCACGCTGGCATTTATTTTGTCGGGCAAGCATGTGGGGTATTTGCCGGATCATTATGCGCGGGGGTTGCAGGACAAAGGGTTGTTGCGGCCAGTGCGTGAAGGTGAATTGAGTTTTGACGTGGCGTTTCACCTGGCGCGGCACCGGGCGCAGGTACCGGGGGATGCGCAGAAAGCCTTCGAAGAAGACCTGTTGGCTGCCTTCAACCCCCTGTAGGAGCTGCCGAAGGCTGCGATCTTTTGACTTTGCCATTCAAGATCAAAACATCGCAGCCTCGTTTCACTCGACAGCTCCTACAGGGATTTGGGTACAACCCCAATAAAACCTGACCTTTCAGGCAATTTTTGCTCGTTGCCCTCGCCGCGCTCTTGCGGCATCCTGCGCCTCCATTTTCTGACCCGGCCCCGCCTCGCGGCGCATAAATCACCATGACCGCCTCTGAAAAAGCCCCGCGCAACAACGACTTGATCTACGGTCTCAACGACCGTCCGCACCTCACCGCCACCGTGTTCGCCGCGCTGCAACACGTGCTGGCGAGCTTCGTCGGCATCATCACGCCAACCCTGATCATGGGCGGCGCCCTCGGTCTACAAAGCGAAATTCCCTACCTGATCAGCATGGCGCTGTTCGTCTCCGGCCTCGGCACGTTCGTCCAAGCCAAGCGTTTCGGCCCGGTCGGTTCCGGATTGTTGTGCCTGCAAGGCACCAGTTTCTCGTTTATCAGCGTGATTCTCAGTGCCGGTTTCATGGTCAAGGCGCGCGGCGGCGGCACCGATGAAATCCTCTCGACGATCTTCGGCGTGTGCTTCTTCGCCGCGTTCATCGAGGTCGCGCTCAGCCAGTTCATCGGCAAATTGCGCATGCTGATCACCCCGGTGGTCACCGGCACCATCATCACCTTGATGGGCCTGTCGTTGATCAAAGTGGCGATGACCGACATTGCCGGCGGTTTCGGCGCGGCGGACTTGGGCGCGTCCACCCATTTGTTTCTGGCCGCGCTGGTGATTGGCACCATTGTCGTGTTGAACCGCGTTGACGTGCCGTTCCTGCGCCTCGGCGCGATCGTTATCGGCCTGACCCTCGGTTACTTCGTTGCATGGCTGATGGGCACCGTCGATTTCGCTTCGATGCCAGAAGTGCCGCTGGTCAGCGTACCGGTGCCGTTCAAGTACGGTTTCAATTTCGACTGGGTCGCGTTCGTGCCGATCGCGGTGATTTTCCTGGTGTCGCCGCTCGAAGCTGCGGGCGACCTGACTGCCAACTCGATGATCTCGCGCCAACCGGTCAAAGGCCCGCTGTACATCCGCCGGATCAAGTCCGGCCTGCTCGCTGATGGCCTCAACTCGGCCATGGCGGCGGTGTTCAACAGCATGCCGATGGTGACCTTCGCGCAGAACAACGGCGTGATCCAGCTCACCGGCGTCGCCAGCCGTTATGTCGCCTTCTTCATCGCCGGTCTGCTGGTGCTGCTCGGGCTGTTCCCGATGATCGGCGCGGTGCTGCAACTGATGCCGAAACCGGTGCTCGGCGGCGCTGAGCTGGTGATGTTCGGCACCGTCGCGGTGGCCGGGATCAAGATCCTCGCCGAAGCCGGCCTGCACCGGCGCAACATGCTTATCGTGGCGATTTCCCTCGGCATGGGCCTGGGCATTGCCGCTGTGCCGGAAGTGCTGCGCGAACTGCCGCAAGCGCTGCGCAACATCTTCGAATCGCCAATCACCGTCGGTGCGTTGTGCGCTATCGTGCTGAACGTCTTCCTGCCGGAAGAATTCATCGAACTGGAAGAAGACGATTTCGACCCGGAAGCTTCTATTCTTCAGGTCATGGAAAACCCGGACATGCCGTCCAAAGCTGAACCTGGCCAACCGGCGGCTGTCGCACAGTTGAACCGCTGACGTCCGGCCTTTAACAGAAAGGGCTGCACCGGCAACGGTTCAGCCCTTTTTTGTTGAGAGACCGTTTATGCGCCGCGTCCACGCCGTCATTCTGTCGTTACTGTTGCTGTCCCTCAGTGCCTGCGCGCTGTTTCCCAACCGAGATCCGGTAAACATCAACGTGGTCGGCCTCGAACCGTTGCCGAGCCAGGATCTGGAAGTGCGCTTCGCGATCAAGATTCGCGTGCAGAACCCCAACGAAACCGCCATCGACTACAACGGCATCGCCCTCGATCTGGAAGTCAACGGCCATTCACTGGCCTCGGGCGTGAGCGATCAGAGCGGCTCGATCCCGCGTTTCTCCGAAACCATCGTCAGCGTGCCGGTGAGCATTTCCGCGTTCTCGGTACTGCGCCAAACCCTCGGCCTCAGCCAGACGCAAACCCTCGACAATCTGCCGTATGTGCTGCGTGGCAAACTCGCCGGCGGCTTGTTCGGCACCATGCGTTTTGTCGACAGCGGCAAACTGAGCCTGCCGAAAGCCACTGCCGCAACTTGGTAAAGATGGGTTAGCCTTGAGCGTTCATTAACAATGCTCAAGGAGGCGGCAGGTTTATGGAAGAGATACCGACGTTGTACACCGAACGGCTGATCCTGCGCCCGCTGGAACTGGCCGACGCTGATGCCGTGCAGCAGCAATTTGCGCACTGGGAAGTGGTGCGTTACCTGAACGCCCTCGTCCCTTGGCCCTACCCCGCCGACGGCGCCCTCACTTACCTGCGCGACATTGCATTGCCGGCGATGGCCGCTGGCAAGGAGTGGCATTGGTCGCTGCGGCCGAAATCGGCACCTGAACAATTGATCGGCAACATCAGCCTGATGGATGAGCAGGACAACAACCGTGGGCTCTGGCTCGCGCCGGCATGGCACGGTCAAGGCCTGATGACCGAAGCCTGCGCCGCCGTCACCGACTATTGGTTCGAAACCCTTGATCGCCCGATCCTGCGGGTGCCGAAAGCGGCGCCTAATATCGCCTCGCGCCGGCTCTCCGAACGCAGCGGCATGCGCCTGATTGGCAGCGATGAAGGTAACTTCGTCAGCGGCCGCTGGCCCCGGGATCTTTGGGAAATCAGCCGCGAAGAATGGCTGAGTCAACGCTGAGGAGCTCCCATGCTTATTGTGTTCAGCGGTTTGCCCGGCACCGGCAAAACGACCCTCGCCAAATCTGTCGCGACGCGGTTAAAAGCCACGTACCTGAGGATTGATTCGATTGAACAAGCGATCCGTAACGCCGATGTTCTCGCAGGCGATGTCGGCCGCAGTGGTTATTTTGTTGCGCTTGAACTGGCGCTAGGCAATCTTCGGCCGGGTCACACTGTCATCGTCGACTGCGTCAATCCTGTGGCAGAAAGCAGACAAGCGTGGGCCGATGTTGCCGCCCGTGCTAACGCTTCGCTGCTGAATATCGAAGTGATCTGCTCAGACCCGCAAGAGCACCGCCGGCGCGTTGAACAGCGGCAGTCAGATGTTCCGGGGTTGATCCCACCCTCGTGGCAATCGGTGCTTGATCATGACTATGAACCCTGGTCGCCAGCACCACTGACGGTTGATACGGCGCAACTGAGCGTCGATCAATCCGTCGAACTCATCCTGCTCAACGGGGCTGTGCAAGGCGTGTCTGTCGATTAGCGAAGTTCGTGCAGACGTATGCTATTAATTCATAAATTTCCAGCAAGGCTGCTTGTTCATGAATCACCGCAATGTGCGCATCGTCGCCCAGCATCTGCTCTCGGACAACTGGTACATCCTGAAGAAAATCGATTTCGAACTGCAACGCCGTGACGGCAGTTGGCAGGCACTCACCCGCGAGGTCTACGATCGCGGCAATGGTGCCACGATCGGTCTCTATAATTTGGCTAAGCGCACCGTCATTCTCATCCGTCAGTTCCGCATCCCGACGTTCGTCAACGGCCATGACGGCTACCTGATCGAAACCGCTGCCGGTTTGCTGGATGACGCCAGCCCTGAAGAGCGCGTGCGCCTTGAAGCCGAAGAAGAAACCGGCTATCGCGTGCAATCGGTGCGCAAGGTCTACGAAGCGTTCATGAGCCCCGGCTCGGTGACTGAACGCCTGCATTTTTTTGTCGGTGAGTATCAGCCGCAGGATCGCATCAGCGATGGCGGTGGTCTGGCCGAGGAAGGCGAAGACATCGAGGTACTGGAGTTGCCGTTTGCCGAAGCACTGGCGATGGTTGATGACGGGCGGATCATGGATGGCAAGACCATCATGCTTTTGCAGTACCTCAAGCAAGTGATGCCGAGCTCGGATGCGTTGACGATTGTGGTTTGCGGTTCTGATGATCGGGTGGCGTTGGCTACTGGCAGTGAATTGCTGAAGGCGGGGCATTTTCCGTTGGTGGCGTCGGCGGGGTTGGGGGATGGGGTTTATCGCGACTATGCGAAGACGCTGTTGCAGCGCTGCGATGGGGTTTTGCGTGTTGGTGGTACCGCCGGGAGCGCCGATCTGATCGAAGAACTGGCTGTGCAACTGAGGCTGCCGATTTATCGCGCCCTCGACGAGATACCGGTTGGTAAACGGTAGGTTTGTGGTGGCGCGGCCGGCCTCTTCGCGAGCAAGCCCGCTCCCACAGGGGATCTGCGTCAAACGCGGATTTTGAGCCCGACACAGAACCCCTGTGGAAGCGGACTTGCTCGCGAAGGGGCCCGCCCGTTCATCCTCACAACATCTGAAAACGCTCCACTCAAGGAAGACACCATTGAAAAAAGCTCTGGGCACCCTGCTGAGTAACCTCTGCGTCAAACGCGGATTTTGAGCCCGACACAGAACCCCTGTGGGAGCGGGCTTGCTCGCGAAGGGGCCCGCCCGTTCATCCTCACAACATCTGAAAACGCTCCACTCAAGGAAGACACCATTGAACAAAGTTCTGGGCACCCTGCTGAGTAACCGTATTAATGGCCCAATCCCCTAACGAAACGCGCAGCAGTGCCTGGTCGGTGTTTGTAATCTTCTTGCGCCTCGGCTTGACCTCATTCGGGGGCCCCATCGCGCATCTGGGTTACTTCCACCATGAGTTCGTCACAAAACGACACTGGCTGAGTGAACGCAGTTATGCCGATCTGGTAGCGCTCTGCCAGTTTCTGCCCGGACCGGCCAGTAGTCAGGTGGGCATCGCGTTGGGCATGTCCCGCGCTGGCTATCGCGGAGCGCTGGCGGCGTGGGCCGGCTTCACGTTGCCGTCGGCCGTTCTTCTGATTGTGTTCGCCTTGGGTGTTTCCCGTTATGCCGACGCGCTTGGGCCCGGCGCCCTTCACGGCCTCAAAGTGGTCGCTGTCGCGGTCGTTGCTCAAGCCGTCTGGGGCATGGCGAAAAACCTCTGCACTGATCTCATGCGCATTGCTCTCATGGTTATTGCTGCGTGTGGCGCCCTGCTTGAACCGTCTGCGTGGGGACAGATCAGCGTGATCGTCACTGCCGGACTTGCCGGTGTGTTGCTGTGCAAACCCGGGCCAAGTGATGCGCACGATTCACTGCCAATTCCGATCAGCCGCAAGTCCGGCGCAATCTGGCTGTCGCTGTTTTTTGCACTGCTGCTGGGCCTGCCACTGTTAGCCGGACTGACCGCTGACAGAAGCGTGGCAATGATCGACGCCTTCTACCGCACAGGCTCTCTGGTATTCGGCGGCGGGCATGTGGTTTTGCCGCTACTGCAAGCCGAGGTGGTGCCGCCCGGCTGGGTCAGTAATGAAACCTTTCTTGCGGGTTATGGGGCTGCTCAGGCGGTTCCAGGCCCATTGTTTACGTTCGCAGCGTTTCTGGGAGCGTCGATGAACCAGACACCTTCCGGCTGGACAGGCGGCCTGCTTTGCTTGCTGGCGATCTTCGTCCCGTCCTTTTTATTGATCGCAGGGGTTTTGCCTTTTTGGGAGCGCTTGCGACGCAGCGTGCGCACGCGGGCTGCGCTTGCCGGGATCAATGCGGCGGTGGTCGGCTTGCTGTTGACGGCGCTGTACGACCCCGTCTGGACGAACGCCATTTTCACGCTTGAAGACTTCGGACTGGCGCTGGCAGCCCGATCGCGTTGATGTTTTGGCGGCTTCCAGCATGGCTTGTCGTGATCGGCAGCGGTGTTGTCGGCGGGTTGATGAGCACCACTATGTGAGCGCCGTCGAAAGAACGGAAAACTAATCCGTGCCTTTTTCCTTGGAATCCGCCAACCCGCCCTCATAACTACGCAGACACCAATGCCCTCAAGAGGAAGCACTGACATGACCACTCAAACCGAAACTGCCCTTCTCGCCGGCGGCTGCTTCTGGGGCATGCAGGATCTGCTGCGGCGTTATCCGGGCGTGTTGCAAACGCGGGTCGGTTACACCGGCGGCGACGTGCCGAACGCCACTTACCGCAATCACGGCAACCACGCCGAAGCCATCGAGATCATCTTCGATCCGGCGGTGATCAGCTATCGGCAGATTCTTGAATTTTTCTTCCAGATCCACGACCCGAGCACGCCGAACCGTCAGGGTAACGACCTCGGCCCGAGCTATCGTTCGGCGATCTATTACCTCAGCGAAGCGCAACGCGACACTGCCGAAGACACCGCTGCCGATGTCGACGCATCAAAACTGTGGCCGGGCCGCGTCGTTACTGAAATCGAACCAGCGGGGCCATTCTGGGAGGCGGAACCTGAGCATCAGGATTACCTCGAACGTATCCCGAATGGCTACACCTGCCACTTCATCCGGCCGAACTGGAAACTGCCAAAGCGCGCCTGAGGGTCAGCGCAACGGGCATATCCATTAGACGCCACACTGCGTCGGGGTCGAAATCAGTCATCGGTAAATGACGGCTTCCGACCCTGATGCAGTCTTAAAGTGGCAAAATCGCCCTCATCTTTATCGTTTCGGAAACCACCATGCTTCGCGCTTTTGAAAAAAGACTCGACCCCTTCCCGCCAGACGAAGTACCGCCACCACCCGCAGGTCTGGCGCGGTTCCTTTGGGCCTGCACACGCGGCGCGCGCGGCTATATCCTGCTGTTTGCGCTGCTCAGTGCCGCGGTGTCGATCTACGAAGCGTGGCTGTTTTCGTTCCTCGGTCAGGTCGTCGATCTGCTCTCGACCTGGAAGGCTGGGGGCGATGCCGGTGCGCAAGAAACCCGCGTGTTGTGGGGCATGGGCATCGTCATGGTGGCGAGCATTGGCCTGGTCGCGCTGCGCACGATGGTGCAGCACCAGATTCTGGCGATCAATTTGCCGCTGCGCCTGCGTTGGGATTTCCACCGGCTGATGCTGCGGCAGAGCCTTTCGTTCTTTTCCGATGAGTTCTCCGGCCGGGTCACCACCAAGGTCATGCAGACCGCGTTGGCCGTGCGTGACGTGCTGTTCACGCTGATCGAAATTCTTCCCGGCATCGGCGTTTATTTCATCGCGATCATCGCGCTGGCCGGCGGGTTTGCGCTGAAACTGATGCTGCCGTTCGTTGGCTGGATTGCCTTGTTTGGCCTGGCCATGGTCTATTTCGTCCCGCGTCTGGGCAAAGTCGGCCAGGAACAGGCACATGCACGCTCGTCGATGACCGGCCGTATTTCCGACGCCTACACCAACATCACCACGGTAAAACTGTTCTCCCACTCCAACCGTGAAGCGCACTTCGCGCGCGCGGCGATGGAAGATTTCAAGCAGACCGGTTTTCGTCAGATGCGCCTGGTCAGCCAGTTCGAGATCGTCAACCAGGCATTGGTCGTCGGCCTGATCATGAGCGCCGGCGGCTATGCGCTGTGGTTGTGGCACTTGGGCGAAATCGGCACCGGTGCCGTGGCGGCGATCATCGCCATGGCCTTGCGCATCAACGGCATGTCGCACTGGATCATGTGGCAGATGACCGCGTTGTTCGAAAGCATCGGCACCGTGCAGGACGGCATGGCCACTTTCACGCGCAGCCCGAAAGTGCAGGATGCGCAGGACGCGAAGGGTTTGGTCACCTCCGGCGGCGCGGTCACGTTCGACAACGTCAGCTTCAACTACAACGGCGAACGCCAAGTGCTCGATGGCCTGAGCCTGAACATTCGTCCGGGCGAAAAAATCGGTCTGGTCGGTCGCTCCGGCGCCGGTAAATCCACGCTGATCAACTTGCTGCTGCGCTTCTATGATGTCGACAAAGGCCAGATCCGCATCGACGGCCAAGACATCGCGCACGTCACGCAGGACAGCCTGCGCAGCGCCATCGGCATGGTCACGCAGGACACATCCCTGCTGCACCGCTCGATTCGCGACAACATCGCCTATGGCCGCCCCGATGCCACCGATGCGCAAGTTCGCACTGCCGCCGCCAACGCGCAGGCCGATGAGTTCATCAGTCAACTGAGCGATCGCCAGGGTCACAGCGGCTACGACACCCTGGTCGGTGAGCGTGGCATCAAGCTGTCTGGCGGCCAGCGTCAACGCGTAGCGATTGCCCGAGTGATGCTCAAGAACGCGCCGATCCTGCTCCTCGACGAAGCCACCAGCGCGCTGGACTCGGAAGTCGAAGTGGCCATTCAGGAAAGCCTCGACAAAATGATGGAAGGCAAAACCGTCATCGCCATTGCCCACCGACTGTCGACCATTGCGGCGATGGATCGACTGATCGTCATGGACGACGGGCGCATCATCGAACAAGGCACCCACACCGAACTGCTCGCCAAAAACGGCATTTATGCACGGCTTTGGCACCATCAGAGCGGCGGGTTCCTCGGTGAGGATCAAGGGATTGCCGAGGCGATGGATCAGGATTAAGTACAAATGACCCGTAGCCGACAAACGCTACGGGCCACTGTAATGAATGAGCAACGCGATAAACGCCACGAATGGCGCGATCAGAATCACCCCGCCCACCGCCACCGCCCAGCCCCACGCAAATCCACTCTCGCCCTTGAAGCGGCCACCGCTGAGCAATCTCAGCACAAACACGCCGATGCGGTGAGCTATCAAATCCAGGATGAAGTCCATTTTATCCTCGCCAAAATTCGCTGCTGCGCTGAGCGTAGCTGACCCGCCAGTGCTTGAACCGCAGACAATTCCAAACTTTTCGCCACGCCAGGCGTCTTCTCTCTAACACGGCCAACTCGGCCCTCCTCCCCTAACCAGCTGATCACAGCTAAGGACTGGCGATGACTCTGTTCATTTTTCTTCTGGCCTGCGCGGCGGCGGCAACCACCGGCGTGATTTTCAAACCGGGCGAATGGTATGCGTCGCTGAACAAACCGCGTTTCACCCCGCCCAACTGGGCATTTCCGCTGGCCTGGACGGTGATTTATCTGTTGCTGGCCTGGGCCGGTTATCGCTTGACGCTGATTCCTGGCAGTCAGGTGGTTTTGGCGTTGTGGGCGGCGCAGATCGCGCTGAATACGCTGTGGACGCCGGTGTTCTTTGGCGCGCATCAGGTGTTGGCGGCGATGGTGATTCTGGTGCTGCTGTGGCTGGTGGTGGCGGTAATGGTGGTGATGGCGCTGCGGCTGGATGTGATCACTGGTTTGATCCTGTTTCCGTACCTCGTGTGGTTGTGCGTGGCGGCGGCGCTGAATTTCTCCATTCTGCGTAACCGTTGATGGGCGGGTTCAGGTCGACCCGAAAAGCACCGTGGCTGCAGGGCGAGCGGGAGTTAGCGGAGGTGCGCGCCTTCAATTAAAAACTCGCCTGGTTGCCGCGCTTCCGCATTCGTAATCGGCTTACGCCGAGGCTGATTCAGGCGTTGTTGCGGGTCAGTCAGGTGGGTGGCGGCGCGAAGCAATTGCGTCAGCACGGCCTGACGGCTGAGCGAAGAATGATTAGCAGTGGCAGCGCCGCGGTGCCGGTTCGGATCATCCGCCCCAAAGGCCAGCCGAAAGGTGTGGTGCTGGATTTTCATGGCGGCGGTTGGGTCATCGGCAACGCGCAGATGAACGACAACTTCAACATCGCCATGGTCAACACCTGCGACGTCGCGGTGGTGTCGGTCGATTATCGTCTGGCCGTGTCGACGCCGATTGAAGGCCTGCTCGAGGACTGTCTAAATGCCGCACGCTGGTTGCTCAATGAGGACGAGTTTGCCGACCTGCCGGTTATCGTCGTCGGCGAATCGGCGGGCGGTCATCTGGCGGCAGCGACTTTGCTGGCACTGAAACAGTCACCGCCATTGCTGCAACGAATCTGCGGGGCGCTGTTGTACTACGGCGTTTATGACCTGACGGGAACGCCGAGTGTGCGCAATGCGCGGGCAGATACGCTGGTGCTGGACGGGCCGGGGATGGTTGAAGCGCTGCGCATGCTGACGCCGGACATGACCGATGAGCAACGGCGTCAGCCGCCACTTTCACCGCTCTACGGCGATTTCAGCGGCATGCCGCCGGCGTTGCTGTTTGCCGGTGAACTGGATCCTCTGCGTGACGACACGCTCGACATCGCTGAACGCTGGATCAAATCGGCGCCGGTCGAGGTGTACCTGCTCCCATCCTCGCCGCACGGTTTCATTCACTTTCCGACAGCGTTTGCGCAGAGTGTGCTGGCGTACAGTCGTGAGTGGATCAGGGCGCGGATCGCGGATAGCGCCGCCGATGTAGAGGGCATCGCCAACCATACCGCGACTCAAAGGACAACACAGTAACGGTGGTGAGGGAGTCTGCTCCCTCACCACATGACGAGCCTTAAGTGCCGCTTTTAACTTTGCTCCACACCCGCGTACGCACCCGTTCGATCTTCAGCGGCAATGGCTGTGAAGGAAACAGCGTCGCCAGTGTCGCGGCCGGCGGATAGATGTCCGGATTGTTCCGCAGGTTCTCATTGACGAAGGCCAGCGCCGTTTTGTTGCCGTTGGGGTAGCTCAGGTAGTTCGTGCTTTTCGCAATGACCTCGGGGCGCAGCATGTAATTGATGAATTGCATGCCCTGCTCCGGGTGCGGCGCATCCTTCAGCATCACCAGGTTTTCAATCCACACCGACGAGCCTTCGCGCGGAATGCGATAGGCCAGTTGTCGGCCATTCTTCGCCCGCTCGGCGCTGGTTTTCGCGTCGTACACGCCGCCCGACCAAGCAACCACCGCGCAGATGTTGCCGTTGGCCAGATCGGTGATGAAGCGTGACGAGTCGAAATAGGTGATGTACGGGCGGATTTTCAGCAGCAGCGCTTCGGCTTTTTCGTAGTCGGCGGGGTTGGTGCTGTCCGGCGGCAAGCCGAGGTAGTGCAAGGTGATCGGGATGATCTCGCTCGGCGAGTCGAGCATCGCCACGCCGCACTGGCTGAGCTTCTTGATGTTTTCTTCCTTGAAGATCAGATCCCAGGAATCCGCTGGCGTCTCGTCACCGAAGATTTTCTTCACCTGATCGACGTCATAACCAATCCCCGTGGTGCCCCACAGATACGGGATCGAATAGCGATTGCCGGGATCGTTTTGCGCGACTTTGGCGAGAATGTCCGGATCGAGGTTCGTGCGATTGCTCAACTGGCTGTTGTCGAGTTCCTTCAAGACGCCGGCCTTGATCAGGTTGGGCAACGCGCTATTGGTCACCACAGCGACGTCGTAGCCGCTGCGGCCGACCATCAACTTGCTTTGCATGACATCGGCGCTGTCGAAGGTGTCGAGCAGCATCGGTGTGCCGGTCTCTTTCTCGAAGTCTTTTGGCGCTTCCGGCGCGATGAAGTCGTACCAGTTGTAGAAGTTCACAGTGGGGCCCTGCGCCGAACTGACGGCCGCCACCAAGCCGCAAACGGTGAACACGCCAAGGTGCAGCAAACGCTTGAGTTTCATAGGAGCTCCTGGGGAATCGGCCAGCGCTTGGCCGTTCGCCGCGACATTGTTGTTATGGATAGCGCGAGGTTCAGGGGATCAGCAGCTCGCGGCGACCGTCCGGGTGTTCGGTGATGTCAGCGGCGAGTTTCAAACGTTTCTCGGCGCGATAGTCGTAGAGCGCGCGGGCCGGGGCGATGCGCGTCATGTCCAGTTCGATGACATGCCGGCATTCCTCCGCGCCGGCTTCAAACAGACGCTGACCGAATGGATCGACGACGGTGCTGCCACCGGCAAACACTTCGCCAACGCCTTCGCCGACGCGGTTGACCATGGCGGCGAACAGCTGATTTTCCTGAGCTCGGGCGGCCACGGCGGTGTGGTGAACGTGGCCGTAGGGCTGCATGTTGCCGTCGGTGATCAGGATCAGTTCGGCGCCGAGCGCGGCCAGTGCGCAAGCGCTTTCCGGGAATTCGATGTCGTAGCAAATCAACAAACCGATGCGCACGCCCCGCCATTGCACGGTGGCGAAGCGGTCGCCGGGCAACACCAGTTCAGGCTCGCCAACCCATAGATGGGTTTTGCGATAACTCAGGGCGATGCCTTCTGGGGTGATGAACAGCGTGGTGTTGTAGAGGCGCTCGCCGTCGCGTTCGATCAGGCCAACGACCACCGCGATATCGCGTTCGCGGGCGGCGGTGCAAATCGTCTGCACGTTTGGCCCGCTGAGGTTTTCAGCGAGTCGGGCAATGTTGTCATGGCCGAGAAAACCGGTGAGGTACGCCTCGGGAAACACCACGATGTCGGTGCCCGGCTGGCAGTCGGCGATCGTTTGCAGAATGAGTTGCAGATTGTGCGCGGCGTCGCCATCGCGTCCTGCCAGCTGTACGAGTTCTAGTTTCATTGTCAGACCTTTCGGAATATAGCGTCCTGGCCAGGAAGCAAGGCTTTGTCAAAGGTGCGACCAGTATGCGGATCGTGGCGAAACTTCCTATCACGCTGAGGGAGTACCCCCAAAGGGTTAGATGCCGATCCAAGTAGGAGCTGCCGAAGGCTGCGATCTTTTGATTCACCCAACACCCGGCTATGATCCGACGTGCCCCTCTGCCAAGAATCAGCCCCTATGCCTGCCACAGAAACCCGCCCTACCCCCGCGCCATTGCTGCAACCCGGTGAAACCGTGGTGCTGTTCGATGGCGTGTGCAAACTGTGCAACGGCTGGGCGCGTTTCTTGATTCGTCATGATCAGCAACGCCGCGTGCGGCTGGCGGCGGTGCAATCGCCCGAGGGTCAGGCGCTGCTGGCATGGGCGGGTTTGCCGATTGATCAGTTCGACACCATGGCGGTGATTCGTGACCGGCATTACTGGGAGCGTTCGGAGGCCTTTTTCGAAGTCATCAGCCAATTGCCCGGGCGCTGGCAACCGCTAAGGCTGTTGCGCATCTTCCCGCGTGCGTTGCGCGATTGGGCCTACGACCGCATCGCGCGCAATCGCTATCGACTGTTCGGCAAGTACGACACCTGCCTGTTGCCCAGTGCCGATCACGAACGGCGTTTCCTCAAAGCCTCTACCTCGGAAGGCTGAGCCACTGTACGGAGAGGCTCAGGTTGTCCGGTTCGTTGATCGCGGCGAGGTATTCATCGACGCTGATTTCACCCACGCAAGGCCGGGCGCCGGGCTGCGGCACATAACCTTGAGCCATTTTGCTCATGAGGGCCACGGCAGCACAGCCGGGGATTTCTTGACCTTTTTCATTCAGAGCGGTCAATTGGGCGGTCATCAACAACGGCTCGCCGTCGACGCCAATGCCCTCAACGTCGATGTACATCGCGCTTTTGCCATCGCCGAAACGTTCGAACACAGTGCCCAAACGATGCAGCCTTGCGGCCCACCGAACATGATCGCGAATCAGACCGGTTTTAACGGCTTGCGCCAACAGCCAGTTGGCGATGCCCGCGAGCTTGAGTCCGGCGCCTGCTTTGAAACGCAACGTCTGCGCACCGTAGCGAGCGGCGAAAATATCCATGTCGGGCACGTCGACGTTGGCCAGTAACCTCGTGCCGAGCGGCGGCAGCTTGCGCAGAGTTAAATCCTGCCAGCCCGACACTTCATGCACTTGGCCGTTTTTAAGTTGTTTGATCGGTTTGCCGGCATAGGCGAGCACGCCTGCAATCGTCGACAGGCCGGGCATTTTTGCCGAGGCAGACACGCCAAGTTCAATCAAGTCGATACGGCTAAAACGATCACGCTGCTGATCGATGATCGCCGACGACAACGTCGGCACCGAGCTGCAACCACTGAGAATCGCCACGCCCGCCTGCTTCGCTCGGGCATCAAGCACGTCGATGCCATTGACGAAGGTTCGGCAGTCGGCCAGGTCGCAATAATTCACTCCCGCAGCAATGCAGTTTTCGGCGACCGCATAGGATTGCCCCTGAAACGGCCCGCCGGTGTGCACGACCCATTGGATATTCAGCGTTTTCAGCGCGGACTGAAATCCGGCGCCCATGGCATCACCGCACCATCCTTCAACGTTGTTGGCGGCCGCTCGATTCAGCTCATCGACCTTACATTGCAACTGGCGCGGATCACGCCCCGATAGCAGCAGCTCGATGCCCGGCATCACCGCCAAATGCCGGCACACGATGCTGCCAAAATTACCGTAACCACCGACCACCATCACCCTGAGCGGCATTCAATTCTTCCCTAAGTCAGTGGATCTCACAGGCAGGCAGAATATAGCGCCAAGCAATCGGCGTAACCCACCGCATCGCGTTATCGAAGGATATTCAAAAGCCTTATTAACCCGCAGAAACCTTGGTTTCTGCCGCTGAGCCGCTATACCCAGTGACTCATGTCACGACAAGGATCAATACCATGGAAGATTTCACCGCCAGCAACCCCGATTACGACAAGCACGTGCCTGCCGCTGTGCTCAGCATGCCGGCGGCGAAACTGCTGGGTTTTCACTTCAACTACCTCAAACCCGGTCACTGCGAAATCGAGCAGCCGACGCGCAAAGAACTCACTCAGCACAACGGCTTTTTCCAGGGCGGAATCATTGGCGCGCTGGCGGACTTTGCCGGCGGTTCGGCGGCGGGCACCTTGCTGCCGCCGGGCTGGATCAACATGACCACGGATTTTACGGTCAAGTTGATCGCCCCGGCCGACGGCGAAAAACTGCTCGCCCGAGGGCGGGTGATCAATGCGTCGAACAACACCACCGTGGCGGCGGCTGATCTGTTTGCCGTCAAGGATGGCAAGGAAACGCTTTGCGCCACGGCGCTGGTGACCATGCGCAATCTGCCGTACAAGGGCTGATCACAGCGCCCGTGCCGCCACCCATTTGCGGTACTGCCGAGTGCGCAAGGCATTGGCAATCTGCTGCTGAATCAACGCGCGCAAAGGCGACACCTTCGGATCGGGGGTTCGGTTCTGGCTGAGTTTACGCAGCTGGAACTTGACCACCGCCATGTTGGCCAGCGAGGCCATGGCCTTGTTCTTCCAGGTAATCGCCGGCAATTCGGGCGCGCTGTCTTTGCCCTGCAACCAGTCACGCGGCAGGTTGGGGTCGATGGCCAAAGCTGTGCCGATGCCGACCATGTCCACGCCACTCTGCACGACCATCTCGGCAATCGGACGACGACGGACGCCACCAGTGACCATCACCGGCATCTTGGCGACGGTCTGAATGTCGCGGGCGAATTCGACGAAATACGCTTCGCGCGCCAAGGTGCGACCATCACGTGCGTCGCCCTGCATCGCCGGCGCTTCGTAACTGCCACCGGACAACTCGACCAGGCCCACGCCCAGCTCGTTGAGCAATGTCACCACTTGCCGCGCGTCCTCGGCACTGAAGCCGCCGCGCTGGAAATCGGCAGAATTGAGTTTCACCGCGACGGAGTAGGCTGGCGCCACCACAGCGCGCACGGCTTTGACGATCTCGACTAACAGTCGCGCGCGGTTTTCCAGCGAACCACCCCATTCGTCTGTGCGCTGATTGGTCAACGGCGAAAGGAACTGGCTGAGCAAATAGCCGTGCGCGGCGTGAATTTCTACGCCAGTAAACCCGGCCTGCTCACCGAGCCGTGCGGTAGTGGCGAAACGCTGAATCACGTCGGCAATCACTTCCGGCGTCATCGCATGGGGCGTAGCGAAGTGTTTGGACAGGCTGCCCAGTTCCAGCGCAACCGCTGACGGTGCCCAGGTTTTCTGCCCGAGGTTGGCCTGCATCTGTCGGCCCGGATGGTTGATCTGCAACCAGAACTGCGCGCCACCGGATCGACCTATCTGCGCCCAGCGCTTGAACTTGGCCAGTTGCTGTTCGTCCTGCAACACCACGCCACCCGGCCCGGTCATCGCACGGCCGTCGACCATCACATTGCCGGTGATGATCAGACCAGCGCCGCCGTCGGCCCAGGCTTGGTAGAGACGCATGAGTTCGGTTGAAGGCGCCTGATCGGCGTCGGCCATGTTCTCTTCCATGGCGGCTTTGGCGATGCGGTTTTTGACGGTGGAGCCGTTGGGAAGTAACAGGCTGTCGAACACGTTCATGGGCAATCCTCGTTTAACGTGGGATCACCATAAGATTGAAGTCAACTTGAAGGTCAACCGCTTTTTTGGTGTCGATCAAACATCAGGCGTTAACGGGAAGACTCAACCGCGTCCTTGCGCATGCGCTTGAGTAATAGCTGCGCATTGTCCGCGCAGCCAACATTTTCTGGCTTGCTCTCGATGCCTTCGATCACCTGTAGCAATTGCGCTTTGTTGTGCGCCAGCCGCTGCTGAAGCACTTCGATTTCCGCAACCTTGCGCTTGAGCCCCACGAGCATTTCTTCTGGGCGCCAGTCATCTGCCCCTGTCGGCAGCAGCTGGCGAACTTCATCCAGCGAAAACCCCGCCGCCTGCGCACCGGTGATGATCTGCAAAATCCACTCGGTTTCCGGCGCGTAATCCCGATAGCCGTTGGCCTTGCGCGCAACGGACTTGATCAGCCCGCTCGCCTCGTAGAAGCGGATGCGCGACGTCGCCAGACCGCTGATTTTTGCCAGTTCACCGATTTTCATGTTTCACCCGAGCAGCGTTTGACCTTGAAGGGCACTTTAAACCTTTGGCGGTTTTGTGGCCAAGGGCTGAAAGGTTGTGGCCCTGCTCAAATCGCTCTCGCGGGCCCGAAATTGGCTCCTGCAGTTTGCCGCGCGAGTCTGATGCAGCGAACTTTTTCACGCTTTCGTTTCACGATAAAGGCTATGAGTAACCGTTCTAAAAAACTGTAATTTATGACAGTGACAGGGTGGATTTCGAAAAATTATTCATGACCAACAAATCACCTCCCCTGCCACACAAGGAAGTAAATAATGTCAACTGAAATTAAAAAAACAGAAGCCAAATATGATTGGCATGTAGAAACAATGAATGTTTCTGTTCATGGTTTCTCAGGCGACTTGAAGTTGCGCTACCGTAGGATCGGCCCCGAATTTACTGTTGATACACTTGAGTACCGAATCAACAAAGGTGGTCATACAGGGGGGAACAAAGCCAATATCAATTTCAAAGTAACAGGTGGCAATGGTGCAACTATCACCACCGATTCTCTTGATAGCATGATTCAGGATGGAAACTGGAGACCGTATGCCCGAAATGTAAAACTTAATATAAGTAACGCGACGACGGCCATCATAGAAGTTGAATTTATATTTGACAGAACAGCAGGCGCGGATCCTCGTGGGATGGCAATCAGACACCTTACAATTTAGTTGCATCAAATGTCTTTCCAAAGAGTAGAGCAGGCGACATGGCGATGGGTGTGCGTAGAGACTTATGTTCGACAGAGGCACCTGTAGGAGTGTGCAAGGAAATGGGTGTACGACGCAGCTCCCTGCGGGAGCCGGGCTTGCCCGCGATGACGGCGGCAGGCTCGACACCTCCGTGGCAGACACACCGCTTCGCGAGCAGGCTCGGCTCCTACAAAAGCGAGCGCAGCCTTTGGCTACTAAAACCAAATACCCGTGCTTACGCCACTTTCCAACAAAAATCCACTGTCAGGTCTGACAGTAGATATCGCCCAAACATGAGTATTCAATCAAGCACTAGCCGATCACTTTGAGGTGCACAGATGAATGCTCAAACCAATAACCCAGGCGAGCTGGATACAAGCTTCGGCAATAATGGAATGTTTGAGTTAACGCTGCCTCCGCCCTATCAAGAGACAATCATCTCCGGGACGCTGATCGACTCTGCCACCCGAAACATTTATTTCGCAGGACAGGGGCGAAATGGCATTTCCGATCGGCCGTATGTTCTCGGTCGCCTGCTTCCGGACGGCAATCTGGACGAAACGTTCGCGACCGAAGGAATCGCCATGGGCAAGTTCAGTAATGCTGCGGAGTCCAAAGGAAATTCCATTGCCTTGATTGCCCAAGACAAAATCCTTTTGATCGGCGCCATCAACTCTTCGCCTGCCCTCGCCCGTTTCCACCCCGATGGCTCGCTCGACACAAGCTACGGCGTGAACGGCCACCTTATCCTGGCCAATCCGTCGCCTGGCGCACCTTTGAGCGCGGAAGAGAGCGCCGGCGAAGCAGAATCTGCGGAGAGCAACACAGCCGCCCTGCAAGACGGCCGGATCCTGATCAGTTTTACCTACCACCAATCAGGCAATCCAACCCGCTCGTATCTTTTCATGCTCGACATCAACGGCGAACTCGATCGGTCGTTCAACCAAACAGGCAGTGTGCTGGTAAAACATCCAGACCATTCGCCTGAAAAAATCCGGTTGCACGGTTGCCTGATCGATGAAGATGGCAGCGTGGTGGCTTGCGCAAGCCTGAAATCCGCAGACTTCCAGGCATCGTTATTCGTCCGTTACAAAAAGGATGGAAGCATTGAATCCTCATACGGTGAAAACGGCTACTTGGTTGTGGACACTCAAGCCGAATATGCCTTGGTCGATGCGTTAGCCAAACAGGGAAACAGGCGAATTTTGGCAATCGGTTATTCGAGAAGCGGTTTCGACTATTCCGGCTTAATGATCAGCCATGAATGGAATGGCGAAGCCAACATTCAGTTCAACAGGGGCCAGCCTCTGCTGACTCGCCTCAATGATTCCGATACGCAATGGATCAGCGCGTTAAAGCAGCCCAATGGCAGCCTTGTCGTCACCGGCAACTCAACGGCATCGGGCAAACCAACCATTGCGCTGGCACGTTTGCAAAGCAATGGCGCATTCGATCCGACGTTTAATAATGGTCAAGGCTGGGTCGTGACTTCCATTGGCCTGAATCACACATCGGCGAAAAATGTAGCGCTGCAGGATGATGGGAAAATCCTCGTATGCGGCTTTTACCGTGAGACAAATTTGCGTGCGATTATCCTTCGTTATCTCGGCTAAGAACACGCGGGCGTACGCAGTCTTACTCTCGCTTACTGACCAAACCTACTGTCAGGTCTGGCAGTAGGTTTGGTGCACGCAAGAGTATTCAATCCAGAATCACGTTGTTTACTTTCAAGGGTGCTGTCATGGATGTTAAAGCCAATAACGCAGGGACTGTGGATACCAGCTTCGCCGACAAGGGAATGTTTACGCTCGATCTGGCAACGTATCAGGAAACAACAATCCTGGGGTTGCTGGCCGACCCGACCGACAAGACCATTTACTTCACCGGAAAAGCGCGCAAAGGCGGCTCTGACCGACCCTATGTTCTTGGCCGACTACTTGAAGATGGCGGCCTGGACGATGCTTTCGGTAACTCAGGAATTGTCACGGGAAAGTTCGGCATTTCAGTGGATTCAAGGGGCGAGTCAATTGCCCTGCTTGCTCAGGGAAACATCCTTTTGATCGGGGCTACCCACTCATCTCCAGCCATGGCCCGGTTTCTGCCGAACGGCGTGCTTGATAAAAGCTATGGAGTGAACGGGCACCTCGTCCTTGAAAATCCATCAACGCCTGCCAACGAAGTCCCGGAAGGCCGCTCCAATGAACCCGATTCGGTGCACAGCCACACGTCCAGCACGCGAAACGGTCAGATCCTGATCAGCTTTACCTACCGACAGTCAGACACTCCAATCAGCTCATATGTGTTTATGCTCAATAACAGCGGCGATCCTGAACTGACGTTCAATGGAAAAGGGTACGTAGAGGTCATACATCCAGATCATCCCCCAGACAATATTGTGCTGCACGGCGCTCTGATTGATGAAAATGGCAACGCTGTGGCTTGCGGCCTCTTGAAATCGGGGACGACGACGGCACCGTTGTTCGTTCGTTATAAACGCAATGGCAGTCTTGACCCTTCATTCGGTGACAATGGTTTCGTGGTGACCGAAACCACCGCCGAGTACTCCACTGTAGTTGGCGCGATCAGACAAGTGAACAAACGGGTATTGGGATTAGGCTATGCCAACGACGGCGCACAATATTCCGGCCTGCTCGAGAGCCTCGAACCCGACGGCAAACCGAATATTCAGTTCAACGGCGCAAAGCCATTACTGATCCGCCTGGATAATGCTGATACCTACTGGTCAGGCGCCCGACAGCAGCCCAACGGTAGCATCGTGCTTGTCGGCGACTACTGGCCCAAAGGCGAGTCAATCATCGCCGTGGCGCGCTTGCAGAGTGATGGATCGTTCGACCAATCGTTTAATGACGGCCAAGGTTGGACCACAACGCCCATCGGCCAGAATGGCCAATCGGCAAGGGCTATAGAGCTGCAAGGTGATGGAAAAATTCTTATTTGCGCTGCGGCTGCGCTGCCACAAACAAGCGGCGTCATCCTTCGCTATCACGTCTGAAGATCACAGGCTGATTTTCGCATCCGAGGTCGGGGTTGGCCTCTTCGCGAGCAAGCTCTGCTCCCACAGTTATGTGGTGTAGCCGGATTTTGTGAACGACGTGGCACCCTGTGGGAGCCGGGCTTGCCCGCGAAGGCGATAGAACATTCAGCATCATTGTTGCAGGACGACCGCTTTCGCGAGCAAGCCCGCTCCCACAGTGGGTGTACGCTAAAAATTAATCTTGAACCCCAGCATCGCGTCGTACCCATGACTGTCGCCATCAAACCCTTGGCGATACCCCGCCGAAGCGGTAAACGTCGTGCGCCGATTCGCCTGATAATCCACCCCGACATTCACCTCGCCCCACGTGCCCTGAATATCCGACTCGAACGGGATGTAACCCGTCTCCGAAGAAAACTCGGTCTTCGGCTGCCCTTTGAATTCATGCCAGACACTCGGCCGAATCCACGCATTGGTGCGTCGTGCGCTTTTATCGACGCCTTCGGTGTCCCAATCCTTGGCGATGCGCACACCGGCACGGCCGATCAGTGAGTCGACGTCGCGGAAGCGGATTTTTGCGCCGGCGTCGTCGCTGCTATCGAGGTCGACGTAGCTGTAGATCGCCTGCAATTGCGGTTCGATGTACCAGTTTTTGTCGAACTCATACGGGTAGCCGTTCTCCAGCGAAGCGGTGTAGCCCCAGCCCCGGGTTTTCAGTTTCGGCAGGTTGCTCGGTTTGGCTTCGACGTCGAAGCGATTGACCTGGAACACGCCATCCAGATACCAACCGGACGGGCCGAAGTGCGTCCAGTAGGCGCCCAAACCATAAGCACGCAAGGTGTCTTCCCCGGCGTTGCGACGGGTGTAATGGCTGACGCCCGCGTCGATGGTGCCCGCCGACAGCGAGATACCGGCCTGCTCATGACTGCCGTCAGTTCTGACCTTGCGATAAAGGTCAGTGCCGACCTGAAACGCCGTCAGGTCATAGTTGTATTCAGGCGTGTTGCCCAGGGCGTTTTTGCGATCGCCATCCTGCTTGCCGCTGCGATAAATCACCCGGCCCCAGCCCATGGACGGTGTCGTCGTCGATTCATCTTCTTTGGGCAGTGGATCGCCGGCGTTCAGGCGTTCTTCGCCCACGCGCTCGTGCAGGGTGTCGACCATCGTCCGCCCGTAAACCAGCGCCAATGCGGGTACCGCACCGTACAGAGAAACTTCCGGGCGATAGTTGGGCACCGGGGCAGGTGAAGGTGCAGGTGTTGGATCGGGGTCTGGCGTCGGGTCGGGATCGGGCGTTGGATCCGGATCTGGAGGCGTCGGAGGCGCAGGCGGCTCTGGCGGCCCATCCGGCACGGGCGCATCGGAACGCAGAAACCAGCTGTTGCGCGCACTGCCATCATCGCCGCCCTGCTGCAGGCGATACTCATACGGCCCGGCGACCACGCGGCTGGCCAGGCGAAACGCATTGGCATCACCGGCTCCGGCGCTGTTGTTGAGCGCCTCGACCACCGCGATACCGTTGCCCTGCGTCACCGCGCCCTGCCCGCCGACATTGCGCACCGCAAGCCCGGTGGCGCCGCCGCTACCGGTCGCGATCGAGTCGACCACCAACATGTCAGAACGACTGTCGGCACCTCCCGCATTCAGCGTGGTATTGAGCAGCAAGCGACCGCCATTGGAGACGAACACCCCGCCACCGTTAGTGCCCGGCGTGGATGCGCCGCTGATCAGCAGCACATTACCGACGGTGTTGCCGCCGCCCGGAAGATCGAGGGTGCCGCTGTTGGTGAAGCGATTAACGCCAAGCAACTGCCCCTGCACCGCACCGCCCGCAGTCGGCGTGTTGAACGTCTGCCCAAACGGCAGATACGCACCACTGCTATTGAAATTGACGATACCGCTCGCCGGTTGCTCTGCCAGACGGATCACGCCGCTGTTGTCGATACTGTTGGCGCCCGAAGTACCGAGGTTGCTGGCCGCCACTCCCCACGTGTCCCGCGTGCCGCTGCCGGTTGAATCGGTAAAATTGCGCAGCGTCCAGGTGCCGCTGTTGGCCACCGTGCTCGCCACACTCACAGCGTTCACCGAGCCGGTCATCTGCCCAATGTTGTCGAGGGTAAACGTCGTGCCGGGCGTGGTCGCATCACCACGCACAGCGACATCGCTGAGCGCACCGATGACGCCTGTGTTGTTCAGCGATTGCGTCGCACCACCCAAGGCGATACCGCTGCTGTCGGCCCAGCCCCCCTGAATCGTTGCGCTGTTGCTGACGTTGGCAACGCCGCCCTCGGTCAACGCGGCGATACCCGATGAATTCGTCCCTCGCGAGGTGATCGCTCCGCTATTCGTGACCGAAACATTCGCCGCACCCGACGCTTCAGCCAGAATCCCCTGACTGTTGCTGGCGCCCTGCGTTTGAATCGAGCCGGTGTTGACGATGGTTTGCGTACCATCGCCGGACAACGTGCGGATGCCACGCTGCTGATCACCGCGAGCGATCAGTTGCCCGCTATTGCTGATATTCACCGTGCCCGCGCCCGTGCCGCCGTTGAACGCGCTACCGGCAAGAATCGCCGCGCCAGCCCCGTTGACGTCAATCAGCGTGCCGGTGAACACCGCGCTGACATTTCCGCCCAGCGTCAGCGCCTGCAAACCAAATGAGCCAATGCCACTGCCGTCGCCCGTCCCCGCGTCGGAGTGCGTGATGATCGTGCCGCTGGCACTGATGTCGACCGTGCCCGTTGGCGCTTGCGTGGAAGCGTAAATACCGTTGGCATTGCTGTTGAACGTCTCGATGCGATCGCCGGCATAGTTGACCCGGACGTTGCCTCCCGTGGAATCCACCCGAATGCCGCCCGCGCCGAAACCGCTGGCGGTGATGTTGCCGGAGTAATCGATCAGCACATTATTCTGTTCGGCGCTGACGATGATGCCGTAAGCGCGATTGGTGCTCTGCGCGCCGAGCACGGTGAGATCGCCACTGCCCGTGACGGTGACATCGCCGGTACCGCGCTTGATGATATAGATCGCCCGCGCACCGACATTACTGGCGATGTTGCCGACGTTGATCGGCGCATTGTTTTCGATACTGATCGAACCTAGCCCACCAGTATTGTCGTTGGCGTAAATCCCGTGGCCACCGCCGCCAGTGGTAGTGATGGCGCCGTTGTTGACGACATTGATACTGCCAACGGTCGAAATCGCACGAATGCCGAAGCCGTTGAGGCCGTCGGTGTTGATCGTGCCACTGTTGCTCAAAAGCGTGTTGCCAGCGCCGCCTTCAGTGAAGATGCCGAAGGCGTTCATGCCCAGTCCCTGAACACTGGCCGCATTCACCACGGTGGTGTTGCCGTTGATCGCGCGGGTATGCACCCCGGCGTGGTTGCCGACGCCAGCGGTCGGCAAGGTGTCGTCGATGATCGGCAGACCGGCCGACAGCGCATCATCGTTGTTCACCAGAATGTTCACCCCGGCACCGACGTTGACGTTGTTGTCGCCGCTGCCCGTGGCCTTCGTCCAGATTCCGTTACCGCCCAGCAGGGTGATCTGCCCATTGCCCTGGTGGCTGACATTGATCGCCCCGCCGCCGCTGCCGTTGACGTCGATGCCGTCATGCTCGTTGCCGACGACCGTGTTGAGGATGTTCAGGGTGGTGCCGGACGTCACCGTGACCGTCGAAGAACCCGCGCCGGCATTGGTGATCGCCAGCGCATCGAGGCCGCTGCCGCCGATGTTGACGGTGTTGGTGCCGCCGTCGACGGTCAGCGTCGCGTTGCCGGTCGTGCCGATGACATTGGAAAACACTGCGTTGGCGGCGGTCGGTGGTGTGCTGTTGACGGTCGTGCCGCTGAGGCTGAGCGCCGAGTTGCTGTTGTTGCCGCGAACGAGCACCGAGGAGCCAGCCGTGGTGGTGATGCTCGTGCCCGCTTGCGTGCTGATCGTGGCGTCGATACCGGCAGCCGGCGTGCAGGTTTGCGAGACGTTATAGGCGCCAGCAGCCAGCGGCCCACAGGCGGCGTAAGCATCGGTCAGGGTCAGGGCATTGGCCATGGCGACCAGCAAGGCACTGCGAAGAAAGTGCGGGGCATGCCCGCTGAATGGATGCACACAAGCGCTTTGCATGAAAACCTCCTTGTCCAGCGTTTTCCCCCGTGGCAGGCGACTGACGGCACCACCGGAGTCTTGCGTGGTGAATACAGCTTTAAACCTTAGTAGCTATTTCGAAAGATGGCGGAAAACCCGTGGCCTGCGCAGTGTTTCTGCACGGCTTTATCCATTCAGCTGAGTTTTTGATCCACAGCAATATTTGCCCGCCAGCGCCGCCGTAATCTGTCTTTGCTGGAAGACAGCCGTGCTGTGCGCACGTCACAGGCCTTGGGCCAAGGTGGCGACAAATGAACAAAAAACGCATCGTCTGGGGGAGCATTCTCCTGGGGTTTCCGTGTGCCTTGCTTCCCGTATTGTTGATGGGTTATCTGGCCTGGGTGCTCAATCTGCACGCCGCGCAACAGCGTCTGGAAACCCTCGCAGCCGTCGCCTCCAGTCGGGCCAGCGGCACATTCAACGAAGCCGCCAGCGCCCTCAAAACTATCGCCGACTCAAGCCTGGCGCCCTGCACACCCGAGAGCATCGACGAGATGCGCCTGCTGACCATCAACACCTTTTCAGTGAAGTCGGTCGGTTATGTCGAGCAAGAGATTTATGCCTGCGGTTCCTGGGGCCCGGTCGGACACCACGCAACGCCATGGCCGGAGGACTTCACCACCACCGACGGCGTGCGCGTGTCGCTCGGTGTGCAGTCACGCATCGTCCCGGCCAAGCCGATGATGGCGCTGCAATACGCGGCGTTCAATGTGCTGGTCGACCCAGCACAATTCCTCCATGTGATGCTCGAAGAGGATATGCATCTGACGGTCGGCACCGCAGCGGGCCAGTTGGTCAGCGCCTCGCGACCGGGAGCGGAGCATTTTCTCAGCCGCGTGCACTCGGGTTCGCATTCGGCTCTGGACGGGGGTTACCTCTACACCCTCGTGCACAGCGGTGACTGGGTGGCGATTGCCGCGATCTCCCGGCATGAATTGATGCAGGGGCTGGTTCGCCGGGAAATGCTGCTGTTGCCCATCGGCGGTTTGCTCGCCGGCCTGTTGGTGTTGCTGATTGTGCGCCGCACACGCCAACGCCTGTCGCCGCTGGCCGAGCTGAAACTGGCGGTGCGTAATCGCGAATTCGTCGTTCACTATCAACCGATTGTCAGCCTCAGCGATGGCGCCTGTGTCGGCGCCGAAGCCCTGGTGCGCTGGCAGCATCCCGACGGCTCGATGGTCTGCCCCGACGCGTTCATTCCGCTGGCCGAACGCAGTGGCCTGATTCTGTCGATCACCGACCAAGTCATCGATTCGGTGATGTGCGACCTCGGCCCCTTGCTGGTCAAGGAGCGCGGCCTGCACGTGGCAATCAACCTCGCCGCCAGGGACGTCAGCAGCGGGCGCTTCCTGCCCGGCCTGGAGGCTGCATTGCACAAGGCCGGTGTGCAGCAGAATCAGATCTGGCTGGAAGCCACCGAACGCGGTTTCCTCGACATCGACGCCGCTCGCACCACGGTCAATCACGCCCGCGAACTGGGTTATCTGGCCGCGATCGACGACTTCGGCACTGGCTTCTCCAGCCTGCAACACCTGCAACGGCTGCCGCTGGACGTGCTGAAAATCGACAAATCGTTTGTCGACAACATTGAACAGGATGCAGCGACCGGATCGGTCACCGGCCACATCATTGAGATGGCCAAGAGTCTGCAATTGAAGATCGTCGCCGAAGGCATCGAAACCGAGGCACAACGGGATTACTTGCGCGCCAATGGTGTGCACTTCGGTCAGGGCTGGCTGTTTGGCAAAGCGATGCCGGTCGAGGATTTTTTGCGCTTTCAACACGCGCGGGCAAACGTGGTCAGCGACCACGCTGCGCTGGAGTCGACCGTGTGATCAGGCATTCCACAAAATAAATGAACCCAACGCACCTAAGGCCACCTAACGCTTAGACCATCAGGAGGTAGCCAATGCATATCGAAACCGTGTGGATCGTACTGGCGGCAGTTCTTCTGCTTATCGAGCTTTGGGCCATCAATCGGGTGCGCAAAAGCGAGGGAAAATCGAGTACTAAAGGCGTGTGGATCGTGCTGATCGTGTTTGTGCCGTTGTTCGGTTTGATTGCTTGGGCGTTGGCGGGGCCCAAGCACATCACCCATGGCGCGACCTCTAATTCCAGCCGCTAAACCGATAGAGGGTGAGGGATATTGCTCCCTCACCCATCGGGTTCATTTACTGTCTTCAGGCTTGTCCTGCTGTATTTGCAGCGACGCTTTGCTCTTGTCGCCTTCCTTATTGGGAGCATCGTTGGAACCCTCGTAACAACCTTGCAGCAGCATCACGCTGCAGATCCCCAGACACGCGCAGATTTTCTTCATGATTGTCTCCTGAACACTGAATTTGCCATCGCCGCGAATGTGCGCGCGATGCGTTGCCTCTGTGGGTGGACGCTACAATCACCCATCAGTTCGAACTTTTTTCGCTGCGTACAGGGACGTTGAAATGGGTAATGGAGCAGGCAAACGCATTGTGGTGGTTGGCGCGGGCCGCGTATCGGCGGCACTTGAGGCGTGCCGCCCCGATCGGTTCTGCCGCTCAAGCTAACAGTTCAGTAATCCAGCGCACCTGTCGGGCGGTGTCCTGCACTTTCGCCTCAGGCACTGCATCGCGCGCATGGGCGAACTGCGCCAGTGTTTTCTGTTTGTACTTCAACTTGCGCTGCCATTTGCTCAGAAACGCCGCGCTGCGGGCGCGCATTTGCAGTGGGCCGAAATACAGTTCTTCGTCGGTGTAAGCCACTGGCCCAGCGCGTTCGGCGACGATGATTTCGTAGTAGAAACGGTTTTCGTGCAGCAGCTCTTCACAGAGGATGGTGTAGCCGTTGTCCATCAACCACTGACGCAGCGGCTGCTCGCCGCCGTTGGGTTGCAGGATCAAACGCTCTTCGCCGCTGAGATGGGTTTTACCGCTGTCGAGGATGTCGCGAATCGTCTCGCCGCCCATGCCGCAAATCGTCAGCGCAGTGATCGCGTCGCCCGGTTTGATCGCCGCCAGACCGTTGGCATGGCGCACGGTGATGTGTTGCTCAAGATCGTTTTCGCGCACGGTACGTTCAGCGGCGCGAAACGGCGTCAACGCGACCTCCCCCGCCACCGCCGAGCTGATCGCGCCACGACGCATCAACGCCACCGGCAAGTAGCCGTGATCGGAACCAATATCGGCCAAACGTGCGCCCGCCGGCACGTGCGCAGCCACGCGTTCCAGGCGTTGGGACAAGGTGTTGTGGTTCAACAAAAGACTCCTTCGAGCGACGGTTTTTGGCGGTTTGCGACCCTTCGCGAAGGTGTGGCAGCCAGTCAAACGGCGGAGTTTGCCCAACGGTTGCGGACATCTCAAGCGCAGCGCCGATCAGGCTGACCAAGTGACGCCTTTTGCTGCGCCTTCGATCAAGGATTGCTTTAGACTTGCGCGCTTTTTTTCAGCAAGGGATTTGCACATGCAGCGCGTTGTGGTTTTGGGTAATTCGGGCAGCGGTAAATCCACCCTCGCCCGCGAGATTGGTCGTCGACTGTCGCTGCCGGTGGTTCATTTGGACACACTGTTCTGGGAGCCCGGCTGGATCGAACCGGACAATGAAATTTTCCGCGAGCGAGTACGTCAGTCTGTCGCCGGCGATGCGTGGGTGTGCGAGGGCAATTATTCGCGGCGCACGTTTGATTTGCGATTGCCTCGCGCCGACCTGGTGGTTTGGCTCGATACGCCTCGCGTTGTCTGCATCAAGCGAGTGATTCTGCGCAGCGCGCTGAACAAGCCTCGGGCGGATCTGCCGGCGGGTTGTACGGAACGGCTGGACAAGGCGTTTTTGGGGTTTTTGAAATTTGTCTGGAATTACGACCGGGTGAATCGGCCGAGCATCGAGGCGAATCGGCTGGCGATTGCGCCGCAGGTGCCGGTGGTTCGGCTTTGCGGGGCGCGGCAGATTTCGCGGTTTTTGGATGGATTGGGGGGTTGAGGGGGCTTTTGCGGTGGCCCGACTACCCCTTCGCGAGCAGGCTCACTCCTACAGGGGAACGCATTTCAAACTGTAGGAGTGAGCCTGCTCGCGATAGCTTTTTCAGCCGCGCCGCATCAACCCGCCGGCACCTCAAGCCCGACCTTCACCCGATCCAGCGCCACGATGGTTTTGAACCACGTTACGTTGGTGTTCTCGGCAAACAATCGCCGCGCCAGCGCCTGATATTCCTGCATGCTGGCGACCGTCAGCACCAAGACAAAATCCACTTCGCCAGTGACGTAGTAGCACTGCTGAACCTCGGGCACGCGAAAGTGCGTCTTCATCGCTTCGAGTGCCTCGATGCTGGTTCGCTCGGCCATGACTTCAACAATGATGGTGATCGGGCGACCCACCGCATTCGGATCGACAACCGCGACATTGCCGGTGATCACGCCCGCCTCTTCCATGCGCTTGATGCGGCGCTGAACCGCCGCCGTGGACAGATTGACCTGCTCGGCCATCAGGCGCAGTGGCATGGCGTTGTCGCGCTGGACCAGTTCGAGGATGGCGCGGTCGAATTTATCCAGTGATTGAGGTGCAGCAGCGCTTTTGACCATGTCAGGCTCGCGAGAAAATTTCTCGAAAACTAGCAGAAAACTGCGCACCTTTATCCAGTCGCGCGAAATATTATCTTGCTCGCAGTCGGCATTCGCCGGCTGATCGAGAACTTGCACAGGGTAATGTTGGCCATGGACGCACTGTTTCATCTCTCCCCTGTTTTGCTGGTGACCGCCATGTTGGTCGTACTGCGCCGGCCTCCGGTTCAGGCCGCTGTCGCCGGCACGCTGCTGGTGATGGTGCTCTGGATTGCAGGCGCAGCTGATGCCTGGCAATCGAGCAGCCTGCTGGCCGCCGCTCAAGACACCGCCGTGTTGTTCGCCAGCACTGCATTCGTGATTGTGCCGGGGCTGGCGTTTGTGATGGTGATCGAGCGGCTGGGCGTGAATCTGGCCGTCAGCCAATGGGTGCGTTCGCTCGGATTGGGACGCGGCGATCAAGTGGTGTTTATCGTGCTCGGGCTGGCGCCATTGCTGGAGGCGATGACCGGTTTCGGTGTGTCGCTGATTGCGACGGTGCCGCTGCTGTTAAGTCTATTCGAACGCCGGGTTGCCTTGCGCATTGCGCTCACCGGGATGGCGATCATGCCGTGGGGCACATTGGGCCTGGCCTCGGTGATCGGTGCTTCGTTGGCGCATCTCGATGCCGCCATGCTGGCGCAGACGTCGGCGCTGACCAGTGCGCTGGTTTTCCTCGGATTGGCAGCGTTGGCGTTGTATCTGGCGGGTGCGCGGCAATGGCAGGAATGGCGGGCGCTGGGCGCGTTTTGGTTGATCTTCACCAGCGTGTTGTATTGCACCAGTCGCTGGCTGGGGCCGGAAGTCGCCGGTGTTGCTGCGGGCCTGGTCACGGCGACTGCTGCGTTGTCTGCCGGACTATGGCGACGGTCTCGCAACATGAGCGAACACGATGAATTGCATTGGCCACGTCAGGCTTGGCCGTATCTGTTGTTGATCGTCAGCATCGTCGCGCTGAAAGTGTTGTGGGCAATCACTGATTGGCAAAATCACTGGGTGGTGCAAGGTGCTCAGGTCAGCTGGAAACCACTGGCGTCACCCGGTGTGGCACTGCTTCTGGTGTTGATCGGGTTAAGCTTTCACACGCGAAAGACCGTTACCGACAGCGGCATGCTGAGCGGATTGGCTGCGCGCGCCAAACGGCCGTTGCTGACGATTTTCTTCTTTCTGGCGATGTCGCAGATGATGGTCAAAGCGGGTTTTCTCGCGGGCCTGATGCAATTGCTCGCGGGTCTTTCGCCCAGCGCCGCGACCTCGCTGGTTGCACTGCTGGGTGCGCTGTCAGGCTACATGACCGGATCGAACGTCGGCGGCAACGCGATCTTCATGCCCGCCATCGCGATGCTGCCCGAGTCCTCGCGTCTGTTGTTGGCAGCGGTACAAAACAGCGCAGCCGGGCATGCGGCATTGGGCTCGTTGTCGATCGTCATGCTGATTCTGGGGTTAGCCAAAACACAGGCCAAAGAAGAGAGTGAACTGGTCAGGTTTGGCTTTGCGCTGGTGTGTCTGAATACGGCGCTGGTCGCTTTGACTGCCGGGGTGTTGAGTGTGTGGATTGGATAGCGATTCGAGATAGACTCGCGCCGAAATATTCAACGAAACGGAATTCACCTCATGTTCAAACGCAACACGCTCGTCCCGGAATTGATGGTCACCGACCTGCCGGACAGCCTGAATTTCTGGGTGTCCTGCCTGGGGTTCACCATCGCCTACCAGCGCCCGGAACACGGCTTTGCGTATCTGGATCTCAACGGCGCCCAAGTCATGCTGGAGCAAGTCGATCCGCAGGCGGGTCAGTGGCTGACCGCGCCGTTGGAAAAGCCGTTTGGCAGAGGTATCAACTTGCAGATTGATGTTGTCGCCGTCGCCCCCGTCATCGAGAAACTGGGTCATGCAGGGTTTGCGCTGTACCGCGAGTGCAAGGACACGTGGTACCGGGCGGCGGATGTGGAGGTGGGTCAGCGCGAGTTTATTGTTCAGGATCCGGATGGGTATCTGGTGAGGTTGGTGGAGCGGTTGGGTGAGCGGGCGGTTTGAATGTAAGTACAACAATCTGACCGCTCGACAAACACAAAAGAAACTTGATCAACACTGATCCCCTGTGGGAGCGGGCTTGCTCGCGAAAGCGGTTGTTCAGACAACAATGTAGTTGAATGTGCTGGCCTCTTCGCGAGCAAGCCCGCTCCCACAGGGGTCATGTTCCCATCTGTGAAAAATCAGGATGCTGACGATGTCGCGATTACAGACTGTAACCATTGATTTGAGTGAAGTGACGAGTTCCGCCGAACTTCACGCGTTGCTGCGTGAAAGCCTGGGTTTCCCTGATTGGTACGGCTGTAACTGGGATGCTTTCTGGGACGCGATTACCGGGCTGGTTGAAATGCCTGTCAATTTGCAGATCTCAGGCTGGCAGAGGTTTTCCAGCCGTTTGCCGAGGGATGCGCGGCTGATGCAAAAATGCCTCGCGGATATGACGACTGAGTACCCCGAAGCGGCGCCGGCCGTAGTGTTCGGCTGAACGTTGCGTTCAGCCGAACCTCCTGCCCGGATTTTATCCGCCGCGAACAACGCTACGCCGACGCATCAAACGATACGCCGCCGGTATCACCAACAGCGACAGCAAAGGCGCTGTGACCATGCCGCCGACCATCGGCGCGGCGATGCGGCTCATGACTTCGCTGCCCGCGCCGCTGCCTGACAGGATCGGCAACAGCCCCGCGATGATCACGGCCACGGTCATCGCTTTGGGGCGAACCCGTTGCACCGCGCCTTCGCGAATCGCTGCCAGCAAGCCTTGCTCGGTGCGCTCGCCAAGCGCTTCCCGTTCGGCCCAGGCGTTTTTCAGGTAGAGCAACATGATCACGCCGAATTCGGCAGAAACCCCGGCCAGCGCGATAAATCCAACACCGGTCGCGACCGACAGATTGAACCCCAGCAGATAGAGAAACCACGCCCCGCCCGTCAGCGCAAACGGCAACGTGGCCATGATCAACACCGCCTCATCCCAACGATTGAAGGTCAGATAGAGCAGCACAAAGATGATCAGCAATGTGGCCGGCACCACCAGTTTCAACCGGGCGTTGGCCCGTTCGAGAAACTCGAATTGCCCCGAATAACTCAAGCTCATACCCGGTTCCAGCGTGACGTGGGCATTGACCGCTGTGCGCAGATCGGCGACTACCGACGCAATATCCCGGCCCCGCACGTCGATGTAGACCCAGCCTGACGGTCGGGCATTTTCGCTTTTGAGCATCGGCGAGCCATCGGTGATGCGAATGTTCGCCACAGTGCCGAGGGTGATCTGGCTGCCGGAGGCGGTGTAGATCGGCAACTGCGCCAAGGCTTGCGGCGAGTCGCGCCACTCACGCGGATAACGCACGTTGATCGGGAAGCGTGCCAACCCTTCGACGGTTTCTCCAACGTTCTCGCCACCGATGGCACCGCTGACGATCGCCTGCACATCGGCGATGTTCATGCCGTAACGGGCCGCTGCCTGCCGGTCGATATCGACGTCGATGTAGCGGCCACCGGTCAGGCGTTCGGCCAGCGCCGAGCTGACGCCGGGCACCTGTTTCGCCACTTGCTCGACCGCTTGGGTGACGGCATCGATTCGCCCCAGATCAGTTCCGGCGACCTTCACCCCGACCGGACTTTTGATGCCGGTGGCGAGCATGTCGATACGGTTGCGAATCGGCGGTATCCAGATGTTGGTCAGCCCCGGCACCCGCACCACGCGATCCAGCTCCTCCACCAGTTTTTCCGGAGTCATGCCCGGTCGCCACTGATCGTGCGGTTTGAACTGAATAGTGGTTTCGAACATTTCCAGCGGTGCCGGATCCGTTGCTGTTTCAGCGCGCCCCGCCTTACCGGAGACGTGCTCGACTTCCGGCACCGTCTTGATCAGCCGGTCAGTCAGTTGCAGCAGTTGCGCGGCTTTTTGCGCCGACAAGCCCGGTAACGCCGAGGGCATATACAGCAGATCGCCTTCGTCCAGCGGCGGCAGGAATTCACCGCCCAAACGCAACAGCGGCCATAGCGCACTGAGAAACACCAAAGCCGCCACTAGCAAGGTGATTTTCGGCCGGCGCAACACCACATCCAGCGCCAGCTGATAAATGCGGATCAGCCAACGGTTCAATGGATTCTGGTGTTCGCCGGGAATCCGTCCGCGAATCCAATAGCCCATCAGCACCGGCACCAGCGTCACCGACAAACCGGCGGCGGCTGCCATTGCCCAGGTTTTGGTAAAGGCCAACGGGCCAAACAAGCGCCCTTCCTGCGCCTGCAACGTGAACACCGGAATAAACGACAAGGTGATGATCAGCAGACAAAAGAACAGCGCCGGCCCCACTTCCGTCGCCGCCTCCGTCATGACTTGCCAGTGCCGCTCGCCCTTCAACTCTTCGCTGGGATGAGCCGCGTGCCACGCCTCGATTTTTTTGTGCGCGTTCTCGATCATCACCACCGCCGCATCGACCATCGCGCCAATGGCAATGGCGATGCCGCCCAGTGACATGATGTTGGCGTTGATCCCTTGGTAACGCATGACGATAAAAGCCATCAGCACACCCACCGGTAACGAAATGATCGCCACCAGCGACGAGCGCAGGTGCCAAAGGAAAATCCCGCAGACCAACGCCACGACGATGAACTCTTCGATCAGTTTATGGCTGAGATTTTCCACGGCATGGTCGATCAACTTGCTGCGGTCATAGGTGGTGACGATCTCGACGCCGGGCGGCAGGCTGCGTTTCAGGTCATCGAGTTTGCTTTTGACGGCGGCGATGGTCTCGCGCGCATTTTTGCCGCTGCGCAAAATCACCACGCCGCCAACGGTCTCGCCTTCGCCATCCAGTTCAGTGATGCCCCGGCGCATTTCCGGGCCCAGCTGAATCGTCGCGACATCGCCCAAAGTCACCGGCACGCTGCCCGAACCGAGCTTGAGCGGGATCGCCCGGAAGTCCTCAAGACTCTTCAAGTAACCCGAAGCACGTACGATAAATTCGGTCTCGGCCATTTCCAGCACCGCACCGCCCGCCTCCTGATTGGCCTTGCCGATGGCCTCGCTGACTTGCGCTTGAGTGATGCCCAGACTGGCCATTTTCAGCGGGTCGAGTTGTACTTGATATTGCTTGACCATACCGCCCACCGTGGCCACTTCGGCAACGTTGGGCAGGGTCTTCAGTTCAAACTTGAGGAACCAGTCCTGCAATGCGCGCAGTTGCGCCAGATCGTGGCCGCCGGTGCGATCCACCAACGCATATTGATAGATCCAGCCTACGCCCGTGGCATCCGGGCCTAGCGCCGGTTTCGCGCTGGCCGGCAAGCGGGTCTGGATCTGGCTGAGATATTCCAACACCCGCGAACGCGCCCAATACAGGTCGGTGCCGTCCTCGAACAGCACGTACACATAGCTGTCGCCGAAGAACGAATAACCGCGCACGGTCTTCGCGCCCGGCACCGACAACATGGTGGTGGCCAGCGGATAGGTGACCTGATTTTCAACAATCTGCGGCGCCTGCCCCGCGTACGGCGTGCGGATGATCACCTGTACATCGGAGAGATCCGGCAGCGCATCGATCGGAGTGTTTTGCACCGACCAGATGCCCCACGCCGTCACGAACAACGTCGCCAGCAACACCAGCAATCGGTTGGCCACCGACCAGCGAATCAGCGCGGCAATCATGGCTGTCCCTCCATGTTGCCCATGCCGTCGCCAGCGACAATGCCTTTGAGGCTGGCCTCGGAATCCAGCAGGAACTGGCCCGACGTCACGACCTTCTGGCCCTCTTCAAGTCCTTTGATGATCTCGGTGTTGCCGGCACTCTCCTGACCGGTTTGCACTTCGACCGGACGGTAACGGCCGGCGTCTTCAGCCACCATCACCAGACTGCGGCGTCCGGTGCGAATCACCGCTTCACTGGGCACCGACAACACGCTGTCTGCCGAACGCTGATTCAACGTGACGTGCGCAGTCAGACCGGGGCGCAGGCGCTGATCCGGGTTGGGCAGTTCAACCCGCACGCGCACGGTTCGGCTGTCAGCATTGGTTTGCGGCAAAATCGCGCTGACTTCGCCTTCGAAAGGCCTGCCCGGAAACGCTGGCAATCGGGCAACAACCGCTTGCCCAACAGCGATCGACGCGGCTTGCGCTTCGGGCACCGCCATGGCCAGCCACACGCTGCCCAAACCATTCACCCGCGCCAGGGTTTCGCCCGCCGCGACGCTCATTCCGAGGCGGACATTGAGTTCCTGCAACACCCCGCCGATCGGGCTAGTCAGTGTCAGATACGGCTGAACCTTGCCGCCGCGCTCGACCTGCGCAATCAGCGCGGACGGCATGCCGGTGAGCCGCAGACGTTGACGAGCTGCGTCCAGCAAACCCTTATCGCCAATGCGCTTGAGCGCCAGAAACTCGGTCTGCGCCGCCGCCCATTCCGGCACCAGAATGTCCGCTAATGGCGCATTGGCCTTGAGCACATCGCCGGGCGCAAGCGCATAAACCCGCTCGACGAAACCCGCTGTGCGCGCTTGAATCACTGCGACATCGCGCTCATTGAAGGCAACGATGGCGCTGACATCGAGGCTGGTTTGAAAGACGCTACGGCTGACTGTCGCTACACGCATCCCGAGGTTTTGCATCACGGCGGGATCAACGCTGATCGTCGCTCGATCATCGGAACCGCTGGCGTACTGCGGAACCAGTTGCATGTCCATGAACGGCGATTTGCCCGGTTTGTCGAACTTCTGCTGCGGGTACATCGGGTCGTACCAGTACAGCGCTTGGCGTTCGGCCGACGCGTTCATATTGGGTGCTGCGGACATTTCAGGGGCCGCGCTTTTGCGTAGATCAGCCACCCAATAACCACCCGCACCACCCACCAGCAACGCGATGCCTGCGATCCATGCCCCGTTTCGGTTAAGGCTCATTGCGCATACTCCCCATAAGCAAAATACAGCCGCGCATTGGTCAGCGCGCGCTGCTCTTCGACGTCAACCTGTTTCAGGCGCGCTTCAATCAGCTCACGCCGCGCCGCCACTACTGCATTCAGATCGCCTTTGCCGGCGCGATAACTCGCCATGCTCAATTCGACTTTTTCTTCGGCCAGCGGCAACAGACTCTTCTGGCTGCGTAACACCGCACGATTCAAGCGTTCGAAGTCGGCCAATTGGCTTTCCAGCTGCTCGGTGTGCTCGCGTGACATGGCGTCGCGCTCGGCCTCAAGCTGACTCAGCTCGGCTTGCCGCGCGGCAATTACCGGGTTCTGCCGGGTTTCGGGGAACAGCGGCAAATCCCACGACAGCTGCACGCTGACCATGTCGCCGAACTGGCGATCACGGTGCTGATAATCCAGCTCCCAACTCCAGTCGGATTTCTTTTGCGCCTGAGCCTCGCGCACGCGCGCTTCCGCTTCGCGGGTCATTGGCACAAACGCCGCGAGGTCGGGGTGATGTTGAAGTTTGTGCGCGACACCCGAGGTATCCACCGGCCATTCCGGCAAGCGCCCCGTGGGTTTGTCGTTGGCCGCAGGGCCGATCCAGCGTTTGAGTGCGGCCCGCGTTTGCGCACGTTGGCGCTGCAGATCGTCCTGCTGCTCGGCGAGTTGCGCCGCTTCCTGTTTCGGTGTCACCGCGTCTGCCGGCTGCGCGCGGCCGCCGGCAATTTGCGCGTTGACCGTATCGGCGAGCAGGCGGTTTTCTTTGTAGAAATCCTGGAACAGCGCGTCCTTGCGCTCGACGGCATAACGGCTGATCCACGCCAGGGCGGTGGATTGGCGTACGTTCAAGCGTTCAATGCGACGCTCGGCGGCCGCACGCTCAACCGCCGCGCTGGCTACTTCAATGCGCGCCTGACGCTTGTCGGCGTTGGGCATTTCCTGGCGGACGCCGACCATTTGCATGGTCATGAAGTCATCGTCGAGGCTGCCGCGATTCGGACCGCTGACGGGGTAGTTCTGCACGCCCAACAGCAACTTGGGATCAGGCAATTCGCCGGCAGGAATGACGGCACTGCTGGCGGCGTGGATTTTTGCGTCTTGAGCGATCAACGACGGCGCGGTGTTTTCGGCCAACCGTAAGGCCTCGTCGAGCGTCAATGCGCTGGCGAGACCCGGCCACGCAAGCACGCTCGTCGCCAGGACGGTCGCAAGCGACCATCCTGCGCCAAAGCACTTGGAGTTCATGGTGAAGATTCCTGTGATGAGCCGCTGCCCGCGCGAAAAACACGCGCGCAGCCATGTCACCCCGTTAAATCGGGATGCGCTTCAAGGTGCGACAGGAATCAAACGCGTGGCGGACGCCACACCCCGGACGGGGTCGAGACAGGTACGGAATCGCCGGCAGAGCGCTGCACGACGGGGCTGAACAGGGTGACGGCAGGCTTGATGATCGACACTTGCAGCATGCCACCGGTCTTGCATTCTTGACCCGACTTGCACGGTTTGCCGTGGTCGACGGGGCTTTTCATGTCGTTGCAGCAGTCCATCCCCATGCCGTCCATCATCGCCATGCCCATCGACTGCATCGGGCAAGGCTCGGTCGACGTCTGCACGCCCGCCATCCCGCTGAGGGGAAGCGTCAGGCTGATCACAAAAAGGAGGAAAAACCGCAGATAGCGTTTCATGGGGTGGAGTGTAGCCGTCGAATAATGGGCTGACTATCAATGAGGCGAGATATCAACCCAACCGCATTAAGCCAACATTACTGTGAGACGCACCAACCGGTGCGCCCCTTCTGACATCGGCCTTATCCGATCACTGCACCTTGTACTGCATGAACTTCTCGACCATCTGATCGACCGTAAATGTCGCCGGGCGCTGACGTGGCGGGAATTGCTGGAAGGTGGCAAGGAACTGCTGAACCCGCGCCATCGCCGGCAAACCGACGACGCCCACCTTCTTGTCCCACCACTGGTTGTAGTTGTTGGAATCAGTATCCGCGCGCTCGAACGGATCGCGTCGCAGGTTGAACACTTTAGGGATGCGCAACTCGACAAACGGATCGCGCCAGACATCGAATTTATGCGCGCGCTGCTCAGCGAACACCAACTTCCAATCGCCGTCTCGGACGCCGAGCAATTTGCCGTCGTCGCTGAAGTAGTAGAAATCGGTGCGCGGGCCTTTGGCTTCTTTGCCTTCCAGATACGGCAGGAAGTTGTAGCCATCCAGATGCACTTTGAAGTCCTTGGTGCCGGCCTTGTAGCCCTTGAGCAATTGCTCTTTGACGTCCGTCACGCCGGCAGCGGCAAGCAGGGTCGGCATCCAGTCTTGGTGCGACATGATTTGATTGGAAATGGTGTCGGGTTTGATGTGGTTCGGCCAACGGACGATCGCCGGCACACGGAAACCACCCTCCCAGTTGGTGTTTTTCTCGCCACGGAACGGCGTGATGCCCGCGTCCGGCCACTGGTTGAAGTGCACGCCGTTGTCAGTGGAATAGATAACGATGGTGTTGTCGGCGACGCCCAGTTCATCCAGTTTTTTCAACAACTGACCGACCTGACCATCGTGTTCGAGCATGCCGTCGTTGTACTCGCCCTGCCCCGACTTGCCCGCGACTTTGTCACTGATGTGGGTGTAGTAATGCATGCGCGTCGAGTTGAACCAGACGAAGAACGGTTTATTCGCCTTGACAGCTTTGTCCATGAAGTTGGTCGAGGCCGCGAGGAATTCCTCGTCGATGGTTTCCATGCGTTTTTTGGTCAGCGCGCCGAGGTCTTCGATTTTGCCGTCGGCGCTGCTGCGGATCACGCCACGCGGGCGGAACAGCTTGTCCATGGCCGGGTTCTTCGTGCAGTCCGGGTCTTCCGGGCCTTCTTCGGCATTGAGGTGATAGAGGTTGCCGAAGAACTCGTCGAAACCATGTTGGGTCGGCAGGTATTCGTCGCGATCACCCAAGTGATTTTTGCCGAATTGGCCGGTGGCGTAGCCCTGCGGCTTGAGCAGTTCGGCGATGGTCGGGTCTTCGGGTTTGAGCCCGGTAACGGCGCCGGGAATGCCGACTTTGGTCAGGCCGGTGCGCACCGGATGCTGGCCGGTGATGAATGCCGCGCGCCCGGCGGTGCAGCTCTGTTCGCCGTAATAGTCGGTGAACATCACGCCTTCTTTGGCCAGCCTGTCGATGTTGGGCGTTTGGTAACCCATGATGCCGTTGCTGTAGCGACTGATGTTGGTGATACCGATGTCATCGCCGAAGATCACCAGAATGTTCGGCTTATCGGCCGCCAGTGCCGAAGACATGCCCGCCGCCAGCAAGGCGAACGCGCCGCACCAGCGCTTGAGCCGGTCGCTCGTGTTCATCATCGTCAGATCCTTTCTTATATTTATTGGGTGAAAAGCAGTGTCCGTAGGCTGCCTTGTGTTTTTTTTGCCGACTTGACATATCCCGCCGTTTTTTCGTCATTTGGCGCCATACACAAAAAAGGCTTCGGCTGAAATTCCTACCGGTGTTCTGGATGCGTCTACGCTCATTCCATTCCCCCGACACCACCCCCGCATCCGGAGCCACCGACATGATCCGTCCCTTGCTGACCGCCCTCACCCTGCTCGCGCTGAGCCTCCCAGCCCACGCTGACATCACGCCATTCCCCGCAGGCTTCAAGACGCAGGACATCAAGGTCGAAGGCGCGACGATGCACGTTCGGGTCGGCGGCAAAGGCCCGGCGGTGGTGCTGTTGCATGGTTTTGGCGATACCGGCGACATGTGGGCGCCGCTGGCAACGGATCTGGCGCGCGATCACACGGTGGTGGTGCCGGATCTGCGGGGCATGGGGTTGTCGTCGATCCCCGAGGGTGGCTATGACAAGAAGACTCAGGCCGGTGACATTCGCGCGGTGTTGAGCGCGTTGAAAATCGAACACTCGGTGGTCATCGGACATGACATCGGCACGATGGTCGCGTTTGCCTACGCCGCACGCTATCCGCAGCTCACCGATCGTTTGGTGGTGATGGACGCGCCCGTGCCCGGCATTACGCCATGGAACGACATCGTGCGTTCGCCGATGCTTTGGCACTTCGATTTTGGTGGTAAGGACATGGAGCGCTTGGTGGCTGGCCGCGAGCGCATCTACCTTGACCGCTTCTGGAACGAGTTCGCCGGCACCCCGGCCAAGGTCGATGAACAAACCCGTCAGCACTACGCCAAACTCTACGCGCGCCCGGGCGCCATGCACGCCGCTTTCGCGCAATTTCGAAGCATTCGTCAGGATGCCCTCGACAACGAGCCTGTCCTGCAAAAACACCTGAGCATGCCGGTGCTGGCGGTGGGCGGCGAGAAATCCTTCGGCAACAACGAGGCGATCGTCATGCGCAACGCCGCCGACAACGTCACGGAAGTGGTGATTCCAGCGGCAGGTCATTGGCTGATGGAAGAGGCACCGGCGCCGACGATTAAAGCCGTTCGGGACTTTATATCGCTGTGACCCCAGTTGTTGATTGCCTGGACTCGATCCATAGGTCAGGATTCACCCCTTTTCCAGCGGAGAGCAAACGTGGAGCGTCTATTCGTTTATGGAACCCTGGGCCCGGGGCGACCGAATGAGCATGTCATGCTAGAGATCGGCGGCGTCTGGGAAACTGCCACGCTCAAAGGCCGTTTGGCCGAAGCCGGTTGGGGCGCGGAATTGGGTTATCCCGGTCTGATCATTGCCGACGATGGCGACGACATTGCCGGCTACGTGTTCTCTTCCGAGAATTTCGCCGAACACTGGGCAGCGCTCGATGAATTCGAAGGTTCTGAATACCAGCGCCTGCTGACGCAGGTAACGCTGGCAGACGGCTCAACCATCGACGCTTACGTGTACGCTCTTCGCTAGTTGCTATTGCGCCTATAAAACCGAGTAAAACCGATGAACCGTCAAAAGAAACTCAAGCAGTTGTTCAAGGAAAAGGCCAAAAAGGCCAGCGCCAAACTGGCGCCAAAAAAGCCGAAATACGTCAGCAAGGCTGACCGCCTCAAGCTGGACGCCGAGGCCGCTACAACCCCGAGCGAAACCGCCGAAAGCTGATCCCCGCGTTTCAGGCCCGATTGCAGTGTTGCAACGCACACTGCAATCGGCGCTGCCTCATCGCGATTGATTGACCACGCGAATCTGCGTCAACCCTACCCGCTCGGCCTGTTCCAGAATTTCTTCCGGGGTGGCGTCTGCCGTGGGCATCAGCAAACCGTTTTCGGCATCGCCCAAATGCAACTCCAGTAGATGCATGGCCGCTTCATGCTCGGCCAGATGGGTGTCTTTGAGTTCGAAGGTGTGGCTACGCGGCTTGCCGTTAAACAGGTATTCCAGGGTATAGGTGTGCATGCGGATATCCGTCAGTGGTTGAATGGACAACTTAATATCCTGACGAGCCGGTCAGCTTTTAGTTCAACCAAATCACAATACAGCCCCCTGTGGCGAGGGGATTTATCCCCGTTGGGGAGCGTAGCGCCCCCTCTTCTAAACCCCCAACTACAAAAGGCAACGGGTCCGGCCTCGCTGGCTCGTGTAAAAAAGCACTGCGGCGGCTTCGCGCATAAAAATCTCGACGGTCTTGGGCCCGATCCCTTCGAATTCACCCAGACGTTTTTCGAAGGCCTGACGATCGGCGCTCGCCTCAACGACATTGCCGATCTTGCCGTCGTATTCGGCGTTGAGCTTGTGCGCCAATGCCAGCAATCGCGATGCCGTTGATTCGTCGTAACGCACGTAGTGAGCCTGGCCGAGCATCACCACCAATTGTCGATGGCTGCAGTGCGCCAGTTTCTGCGGCGTATCGCGCTGGTGCTGCTCAACAATCACCTGATAGGCCTTGGCCGCGATAGCGCCCTGAATCCTCTTACCCATCAAGAAACTGGCGAGCAGCCATTTGAACAGGGCCGTTTCTTCACCACCCTGAAGGTCGATGTTCAACTCGTGTGCGTTGATTGCTTTGTTCACCTGTCCGGCCCTTTGCGATATCTCTCAGTCAGCATCTAGACCCGACACGACTGCGAACGATCCAGTGGCGAGAATCGGTGAAGGAACCCTTATTCGTGCAGGACACCTAAGGTTTAACTACAGGAAGGTGGTCAAGCCCAAATGCATAAACCGTACTGTGCCAGGAGGATATTTTGGCTTATCTGGATTGGGTGCAATGGCCAGCGATGGTTGTGACCGTTCTCGCCGCATGGCTGATTGGATCGCAGCGACCGGCAAGGCGAATGTTCGGCTTTATCTGCTTTAGCCTGAGCAATGTGTTGTGGGTGATTTGGGGCGCCTATGCCGGGGCGTACGCGTTGATCGTTTTGCAGATTTGTCTGTTTCTGATGAACCTTCGCGGGCTGAGGAAAAACGCGAAGGGCAAGGAAAACCAACAAGCTCAAGATTGACGGTGGCCGTCGAAATTCTTCTTGAAGCCTCGGGCATTCATCCCCAAAAGGATGCACTCAAGGAGTATCAGCGCGTAGGCGTCGGCGTGCAGCCCCCAAATCACCCAGAGCGCATTGCTGAGGATGAATCCCCAGAAAGCGATCATTCGCCGGTAGGCTCGTTGCGATCCGATAAACCAGGCAGAGGCTACCGTAATGACCATGGCCGGCCACTGCATCCAATCGATGTACTGCAATTTCCGCTCCCGCCTACATTCGCGTCAAAGAGAAACACCGGTACTGACTTGTTGATCAAGCACAGGCACGGCCAGTGACGTACTCAAATTGGCCAGGTACTCACCAAATCCGCCGCGACACTTGTAATCCTTGCGAGCGCTGGTGATCACCGGATTTGTCGCCGTCCAGACGATATGAGCACCAATCCGCGTGAGATCACCCACCAGATGGACGTCTTCGTGGGCAGTGAGATGCTGGAATCCACCCGCGTTGCGGTAGGCCTCGGCACTCAAGCCGAGATTGGCACCGTGGATGTGCCGATGGTTTTCGATGAACTGATAATGCTCCAGGTACTTTGAGCGAACCGACTCACCGTGCTCGTTCCAGCTGTCCACCTCGACGGTGCCACAGACGGCATCGGCTTTGAATTCAATCTGCCGTGCCAGCCAATCGGCGGGCACGGCGGTGTCGGCATCGGTGAAGGCAAGCCATTTCGCGCCGGCGGCCAGCAAGTGCTCTGCGCCGGTGGCTCGGGCCTTTCCCACGTTCTGAAAAGAGGCCACGATCGTGCTCACGCCCAGCGCTGAAACGATCCGCCCGGTGTGGTCGGTGCAATCGTCGAGGACGACCACTACCGAGACCGACTGGCCCGCCAATGCAGGATGTTGCGCCGCGAACAGAACCGACTCAAGACAGGCCCTGATATGGCGCTCTTCATTATGTGCAGGGATCACGACACCGATCATTAACGCTACCTCCGACTATCAGAGTTACAGGCTCCTGCAGTCGACCGGTGGCTAAGCCATTAGGTTTAAAAAATCGCACAAGTGGCCGCGTTGGCGACCGCCAGTCATTTGTGTCCTTGAATCTATGAACTTACGTTCGCCGTTCCTCCTCTCCCGCTTACCATCCAGCTGAAGCGGGTAAGACGTCATGAGAGCACTCACTTATCACGGCGCGCACAGCGTCAAGGTCGACACGGTTCCTGATCCGGTTATCGAGCAAAGCGACGACATCATCCTGCGCGTGACCGCCACAGCGATCTGCGGCTCCGACCTGCATCTGTATCGCGGCAAAATTCCCACCGTCGAGCACGGCGATATTTTCGGCCATGAGTTCATGGGCATCGTTGAAGAGACGGGGTCAGCGGTGACTGCCGTGCAGCCGGGCGACCGCGTGGTGATCCCTTTTGTGATTGCCTGTGGCAGCTGCTTTTTCTGTCAGATGGATTTGTTCGCCGCTTGCGAAACCACCAACACCGGCCGTGGCGCGATCCTCAATAAAAAAGCCATTCCTTCCGGAGCGGCGCTGTTTGGATACAGCCATATGTACGGTGGCGTGCCCGGCGGCCAGGCAGAATACGTGCGCGTCCCCAAAGCCAACACCGGGCCGTTCAAGGTGCCGGGCACCCTGTCGGACGAGAAGGTTTTGTTCCTTTCCGACATCTTGCCCACCGCTTGGCAGGCGGTCACCAATGCAGACATCGGGCCGGGTTCAAGCCTGGCGATCTATGGCGCCGGCCCGGTGGGTCTGTTGAGCGCGGCGTGTGCGCGGATGCTCGGCGCCGAGCAGATTTTCATGGTCGATCACCACCCCTATCGCCTCGCCTATGCGCAGAAAACCTATGGCGTGATCCCGATCAATTTTGATGAGGACGATGACCCCGCCGACACCATCATCCGCCAGACCAAGGGCATGCGTGGCGTTGACGGTGCTGTGGATGCGGTGGGTTTTGAAGCGAAAGGCAGCACCACCGAAACCGTCCTCGCCACCCTCAAACTCGAAGGCAGCAGCGGCAAAGCCTTGCGCCAGTGCATCGCCGCCGTGCGACGCGGTGGCATTGTCAGTGTCCCGGGCGTTTACTCGGGGTTCATTCATGGCTTTCTGTTCGGCGACGCGTTTGACAAAGGCCTGACATTCAAAATGGGCCAGACCCACGTTCATCGTTTCCTCCCGGAACTGCTCGGACACATCGAAACAGGCCGGCTCTCCCCTGATGTGATCATCAGCCATCGCATGTCGCTCGAACAGGCTGCCGAGGGCTACAGGATTTTCGATAAACGTGAGGAGGATTGCCGCAAGGTCATTCTGACGCCAGGCGACAGCCACATTGCCTTGCCCGAGCTCGATGACGGCGTTGCGGTTCTGGCTACGTAAGCTTCATTCAGCGGCTAAAAAAGGAGCAGAGGATTCAGAGTTTTTGCGAGTCCTCTGGTTCCTTTTTTTAAGCAGTTTGCGTTGATTTCGCGGCGCTGTTATCCGCGTCGTTCGCATCGTAAAAATTCTTGGAATTTTTTTCTCTCGACACCACTCATTGGCGTATGAGCGTAAGGAGTAACTCATGAGCCAGACAGACATTTTCGTCATTGAATACAAGCTTCACGGGCAGCCGAAGTCTTTCGTCATACGCGCGAAAACCATGCGCAATGCCGATGCCTGGCATTGGGCGAGTTGTGATGCCGGCATCGCGCCGATTCCGAAACCGGGCAAGCCGCCATTGAAAGTCGTATCCAAGCCTCAGGCCGAGCGATTCGGCGTCACGGAGGTGAAGTGGCGTGAAACGGCGACCGTGGACTGGACAGAGGCTTGAGCTTAATGCGGCAGACCCGAGGGGTGGACTGCGATGCTTAAACAAATCGGCAACACACACATCCGCGTCGATCACCGCGCCAGCTGCCACTGTGGCGCGGTGATTCTTGAGCTGCACTTGCCTGAGGGTCTCCCGGCCCCGCACCGTTGCGATTGTTCGTTTTGCAAACGCAAAGGCGCGGTCGTGGCAGCGGTTCCGGCGGTGGACTTAAAGGTCATCCGGGGCGAATCGGCGCTCCGGACCTACCAATTCGGCAAGCACGTAGCCGAGCATTTTTTCTGTGGCAACTGCGGGATCTACACGCACCACCGACGCAGTACAAATCCGCAAGAGTTCGGCTTCAATGTCGGCTGCCTCGAAGGGGTCAACCCTTACGATCTGGACGAAGTGCCTGTCGCCGAGGGTGGGGTTTGGCAAACACCTTGATTGGAAGCGAAGAAGGATGGTACTCATCGGTCGGTCGAGAACCAGAATGGAATCTCACCCTGAGGACATACGGACATGAGCGCACGAAAAATATTAGTCACGGGTGCTGCCGGCAAGATCGGCAGCGCCTTCTACAAAGCGTATGGCGATGAACTGGTTCTGCGCTTAGCCGATATAGACGTATCAAAACTTGCCGATTCCAGCGAACGTTTCGCCCTCGACATCACCGATTTATCCCGTTGCCATGAAGCCTGCGAAGGCATCGACACCGTCATTCACCTGGCGGCCGATCCGAATCCGGACGCGGATTTCATGACCTCCGTCCTGCCAGTGAATATCGTCGGCACCTACAACATGCTGCTCGCCGCGAAGACGCAAGGCTGCAAGCGCTTCATCTTCGCCAGCAGCGCTCAGGCCATCGAAGGCTACCCCAAGGATGTACAAGTCCACGAAAGCATGGCGCCCCGGCCCGGCAATCTTTACGGGGTCGGCAAAGCGTTCGGCGAAGCACTGGCATCGCTGCATGCCAACGACGGTGCGATGACCACCGTCGCCGTGCGCATTGCCAACGTAAACGAGTTTCACCCGGGTGAAGCGCACAGCCACAGGGACGTTGCGGCGTTTATCAGTGTGCGGGACGTCGTCGCATTGCTGCGCGATTGCGCGGATGCCGAGCTGAACGGATTCCACGTTGTCCATGGCGTTTCGGACAATCGATACAAGCGCCTTTCGATTGATGAAACGCGAAAAGTCGTCGGCTATGCGCCGCTGGATGATGCCTTCAAGATTCTTGAGGGCAAATAACGCGCGTTAACCCAACGCCGTATCGAGAAACATCATCACTCCAAAACCAAGCATCAATCCAAGGGTCGCGGGCGTCTCGTGACCATTGCGATGGGTCTCTGGAATGACTTCATGGGACACCACAAAAATCATCGCGCCAGCCGCCAGACCGAGAGCGATCGGATACCCCAACGCGAAGCTGCTGGAAACGCCCAAACCGACGATGGCGCCGATGGGTTCCATCAGCCCTGAAGCGACGGCGATCAGCGCCGCTCGCAGTGCCGAAAGCCCCGTTACACGTAGTGCCAGCGCAACCGCCAGCCCCTCGGGAATATCCTGAATGGCAATGGCGGTTGTCAGCGGCAGACCCACCTGCATGTCGCCGTTGGCGAAACTCACACCAATCGCCATGCCTTCCGGCAGGTTGTGCAGAGTGATTGCCAATACAAACAGCCAGACTCGATTGATGCGCTTCGCTTCAGGCCCGCGCCGACCGCTTTTTTCGTGTTCGTGCGGCACGAAGCGATCCAGTCCGACCATTAGCGCCACGCCCAGCGCCAACCCGGCCACCACCACACAAGCCGCCAGCAACTGATTGCCGCACAAGGCCTGTGCCGCTTCGATGCCCGGCAGAATCAGCGAAAAAGAACTGGCGGCAAGCATCATGCCGGCCGCGAACCCAAGCATGATGTCCTGGGTACGCGCAGCGATGTCGCGCAACGCTATCGCCACCACCGCCCCTAATGCGGTGGCGCCAAATCCGGACAGTCCGCCCAGAAAAGCAAAATAAAGATTCGCCTTGTTGGCGCCGACAAATGCGCCATAGCCGCTGACCATCAACAAAACAGCCACGCACGCCAGCGCTAGCCAGAAGGCGCGACCTCCCCAGCCAGCGTTTGTGAGATGGCTAAACCAGTTTCGTGAAGACGTTTCGGAAGGCGTTGCAGGTTCGGACATCATTCCCACCATTCAATGTGTTTTCACTGATCAAGCGACGATCATTGGCCCCGGCAAGGAGGCCCATTGCGGGCCTCCGGTTCTCCGCGATCAGGAGGTGCCCAAGCCTTGGGAAAGATCGGCGGACGGGGGCGACGATGTTGCAGGCGAGGAGTCTGAACGGGCGGCGACAGCCTCTTGTTCAGTGGTTTTCGTCACGGTATCGCGAACCGCTTCGTAGCCTTCCTGCGCCTGTTTTTTCACCTTGTCGACCAGCCCGGCGCTGGTGCGCCCCATCATGCGCTGCTCGGTGCTGGTGGTTGGCAACGCGGCACCGAGCAAGGCGCCCAGAGCGATGCCGGCGGCGGCGACCACCAGGGGTTGTTCCTTGAGCAGTTGATTGAACTGCTGACCCAATACCTGTGAGTTGCGCGCTAACCGATCACCGGCATCGTGCATCGCATGGCTGAGGTTCTCACTGGCGGCACCAACGTTGTCGCCCAAGTGTGCGGCTTTGCCTTTCAGCGATTGGTAACCTTCTTTCAGCGAATCGGCCGTCTGGTGCAAATGGTCGCGCGCACTGTCGATACCGTCCGCCAAACCATCCGCCCATTCCCCGGCCTTGTCCTGATCGGGCCCGGTTCGATAGACGGGTTGCGGCACCGGCGGCCGGTTCTGGCTCATCATCAGCCACAACAGACCCACCGAGGTCAGCACCGCAGGCACGGGGTTGTTGCGCACGCTGGTGCCGAGGTTAGTGATAAACGTCGAGCCGTTGTTTTGCATCAGGCCCCAAGCCTGGTCGAACATCTGACCGGGGGTGAACTTGCTTTCCAGCTGGTCGACGATGTTGCCGATGCTGGCGCGCTGCGCGTCGATTTCCCGTTCGATCTGCTCGGGACTTTTTTGCGATTCGATATCCAGTTCAGTATTCATGAGACTTTCCTCCGCAGCGCTTCCTGATCTTTGTTCAGAGCGTCCAGCGTCCGGTCAGGTTTGAAATGGGACGGCTCGAATTGTTTCTTGCCGGTTTGCAACATGGCGAAGCCGATGATCATCACCACAACACCGACGATCAACGCTGCCAGCCACGGCGCCATGAACAGGCTCAAAGCGTAGACCGCCGACATCAGCAGGATGATGAAACCCGCCAGAAAAACGATTGCACCGCCCGCCACTGCTGCAATGCCGGCCTTCAGCGTGGTGAGGCTGGTTTGCAGTTCGGCCTTGGCCAAGGCCAGTTCCTTGGTGAATAACGCGGGCACTTCGCGGGACAGCTGTCGAAGCAGACCGACGACTGAAGCGTCGTCAGGTTGCGCAAGAGGTCTTGTGCCCGGCAGATCCGGATCGTCTCTGTTCATCACAGTTCTCCTTTCGCGACTGGCGCAACGGGGGTCGGTGCGGGCGACGTTTCATAAGGCCGATGGGCGCCATAACCGTCTGATGGCGGCATGGAGGAACTGCCTGCTGCCGGATCGTGTTGGGCGCTGACGGTGACCGCCGCGCCCGTGCCGGCCTTGAGGAATCGCGATAATCCGAACCCCACGGCAATGCTCCCTGCAATGAACAGCGCGGGATTGCTGCGCGCCAGATCCGCCGCATCGTGCAAGAGCTGTTCGGCACTTTTGCCGCGAAGATTGCCGGCCAGCCCCGTCATCGACTCCGCCATGTCGCTGAGGTAGTCGGACATGCCCAGTGAGTCCTTGTCCTCCAGTTCCGACACAAAGCTTTTCGCACCTTGCGCCAATGCCTCGATCTGATCGGCGGCGGTGTCGCGATATTGGCCAAACTGCGCATCGGCTTGATGCCTCGCGCCGCCCAACGCCTCGGTGACCTCTTCCTTTAAATGCTCAAAGTCGTGCTCAGGCTTGCTGCCTGCCGGATCGCCGGTCTGAGATCCTGCTCTGCTGTCTGAAGTATTCATGTCGTCCCTCGCCTTCTGAATGAAAACGTTTAACGGGACTGCGCAGCAAGGATTGCCCTGAGCCCCTCACTGCAGAGGACGGGGGAGTTTGACGCAGAGTTCAAAGAGGATGATGGGCGACCTGCAAGAAGGTTTTCCAGCAGCGACGGTCGCGCGCAAACATGGCGACGAGCGGTCTAAATGTAAAAAAGAATTTCAAGAACTGGCTGCGGTCAGACTCGTTACATTCAACGAGAGCTCGCACTCATGACTTTTGCACGTTTCTGCCAAGGCCTATCAAACTGGGCCGGCAGCTCGAAAACTTTTCTCCTCGCGATCGTCTTGATTGGGGTTTGGGGACTGACCGGGCCGTACTTTCACTACAACGATACGTGGCAACTGATCATCAATACGTCGACCACCATCATCACCTTCCTGATGGTGTTTCTGATCCAGAACACACAAAACCGCGACAACGACATTTTACATCTGAAGATTGATGAACTGATTCGCGCGACCACGGCGGCGCAGAATGCGACGTTGGGGCTGGATAAAATGGGTTCACGGGATCTGCGCAAACTGCGCGATCGCTATAGCTCGCTGGGTGAGCGTCACCAGGTCAATCTCGATCCTGAAGCGCATGAAGCGTTTGTTGATGGAGTGCCTGTCAAAGCTGCCGCCGCCGAAGTGGAGCCGGGTGAGACGCAACGCTGACGCAGCGGTTTTGAAGCGCGCCCCGGAATGTGTGCATGACATTACGAACTGTGGGAACGGGCTTGCTCGCGAAAGCGGTGAGTCATTTAACAATGCATTGCCTGAGCTGACGCCTTCGCGAGCAAGCCCGCTCCCACAGGGGGGGGTGTGGCGTGCCGGGGGTTTTGTGTATGGCAGAAAAACTTGTAGGAGTAGAGCTTGCTCGCGAAAGCGGTGGGTCATTCAACTATGCATTGCCTGAACTGACGCTTTCGCGAGCAAGCTCGCTCCCACAAGGATTTGGGGTGTGCTCCGGAATTTTGTGGGCGACAAAGAAACCTGTGGGAGCGGGCTCGCTCGCGAAAGCGGTGGGTCATTCAACAATGCGTTACCTGAGCTGACGCCTTCGCGAGCAGGCTCACTCCTACAGGGATTTTGTGGGCTCCCACAGGGGGGTTGGGGTGTGCTCGGGGTTTTGTGTACTACAAAAAACCTGTGGGAGCGGGCTTGCTCGCGAAAGCGGTGGGTCATTCAACAATGCGTTACCTGAGCTGACGCTTCGCGAGCAGGCTCACTCCTACAGGGATTTTGTGGGCTCCCACAGGGGGGTTGGGGTGTGCTCGGGGTTTTGTGTACTACAAAAAACTTGTGGGAGCGGGCTTGCTCGCGAAGGCGGTGGGTCATTCAACACTGCATTGCCTGGGCTGACGCTTTCGCGAGCACGCTCGGCTCCTACAGTGAACAACGGGTGTCTGAGGGGGATTTGGCTCGGCATAGTTTTTATGCCTGAAAGGCATTGCTGTCCCAAGCTATGCGCTGTCGCTCATATGCCCAAAGCGACTAACCAGCACATTTTTAATTATTTTATTTCTGCGTGTGTACGCCGCTATACCTGCGCCTTCGATCCGGCACCTCGCTGGAATTTGCAGGAGCATCCGTGTGAGTCGAACGACGTCGTTTAGCAGAATTTCCCTTCCGAAAGCCGCGCTTACCCTCGCCGCTTTACTCGTTTCCAGTCTGACGCTGGCCGATACGGTCAAGGAAATCCGTATCGCCGTGCCTGACATCAGCGCCGGGCCGACGCCCAGCGGCGCCGGGATTGTCGATGTGTTACGCGACCGACAAACCCTGGAAAAGGAGTTCGAAAAGGACGGCATCAAGATTCGTTGGGACTTCTTCAAAGGTGCGGGGCCGGCGATCAATGAGGCCTTGGCCAACAACCAGGAAGACTTCGCTTACCTCGGCGACTTGCCGGCGATCATCGGCAAGGCTGGTGGTCTCGACACGCGTTTGCTCAGTGCGACGGCCCGTGACGTCAAACTCTATCTCGCCGTACAGCCGGGCTCGGGCATCACCACCCTCGAAGCGCTGAAAGGCAAACGCGTCGCTATCTTCCGAGGCACCGCCACGCAACTTTCGTTTGCCTCGGCACTCGCGCACCAAGGCTTGAAAGAGAGCGACTACAAAGTCGTCAACCTCGACTACAACGCCGCCAACGCGGCACTCGCCGCCAAGCAAATCGACGCGACCTGGTCGGGCGCCGGCGTGATTGCGCTGAAGGCACGCGGCCTCGCCGAATTGCCGCTGACCACCGTCGACCTCGATGGCGCCGGCAGCATGCAAGCCGTGCTGTTAGGCCGTGGCGCCTTCGTCGACGCACATCCAGAACTGGTCGCGCGCCTGATCAAGGCGCAACAACCCGCCATCACCTGGCTGCGCAACGACGACCACAAACAGGACTACATCAACCTGGTTTCAAAACTCGCCAGCTTCCCCGCAGACATCCTCACCACCGATGCCAAAGACCAATCGCTGGTAAAGATTTTCGCCCCGCAGCTCGACGCGCCGTTCCTCGACAACTTGCAGCGCAGCGTCGATCTGGCGCTCCAGGCGAAACTGATCCGCAAAGGTTTTGAAGTGAAAACCTGGGCCGAGCCGCGCTTCATCGAGGCTGCCCTGCAACACACCGACACCGCTTCGCAAACCCCACAAGCCAGCCGCTAAAACAAGGACTCTCCATGACCACGTTGTTCATTTTCCCCGGTGCCTGCTCGTTCGCTGCCCATGTCGTGATCCACGAATTGCAACTGCCGATCAACGTCGAGCGCGTGACCCTTGGCGACCCGAACTCGCCGTATCGCCAGATCAACCCGACCGGCCGTGTACCAGCGCTGTTGCTGGATAACCAGACGCTGCTTACCGAAAACACCGCGATCCTGCCGTACCTCGCCGACCTCAAACCCGGCACAGAATTATTCGCACCGGCAGGTTCGGTCGAGCGAGCGCAGATTCAAGGCTGGCTCGGTTACGTGGCGACCGAGATCCACGTCGGCGCGTTTCGCCCGATCAACCGCCCAGAGCGTTACAGCGCTGACGAAAGCGCATTCCCCGGCATTCGCCAGCGTGCGCTGGAACAACTGAGCAACGCACTGAAACCGATCGAAGCACGACTGGCGCAAACCGAGTATCTGGTCGGTGATCGTTTCACCGTGGCGGACGCCTACCTCGGCGTGTTCCTCGGCTGGAGCGCTCGCGTCGGTGTGCTCAACGATTTCCCTGCGCTGCAGGCCGCACTCGGTCGCTTCCGCGCGCGGGAATCAGTGGTGCAGACCTTGGCCGCCGAAGGCCTCGCCTGAATCACCCCGAGGACGGATAACCGAACACGCCGGAGAACCACCATGCCAAGCACCGATACCATTGCCACCTGGGCCCAGGTCATCGCCCGCACGCTGGAAGCACAGGGCATCGACGCCGCCCCGCTGCTGAGCGAGGCCGGTATCAGCCGTTGTCATCTGCATGACCCTGATCAGCGCATCGCCCTCCCCGCCATGAGCGCATTCTGGCGGGCGGCGCGGCGCATCAGTGCTGACGAATGTTTTGGTCTGCAAGTGGCGCAGCACAGTTATCCGACCGATTTTCACGGGTTGTTTTTCGCCGCGCAAAGCAGTTCGACGGTGATTGAAGCGTTGCAACGGGGCGTGCGTTACGCCCCGGTGATCACCACGTCGGCGGCAATGAGTCTGGTGCGCGGGCCGCACACCACGCGCATGGTTTACGGCGTGGCCGACGGCGCCGAGGTGGAGCAGATCGCCACCGAAGCGTCGATTGCCTGCGCGGTGCGCTTCACCCGGCAAACCTGGGTGGATTTGCCGATCGTGCACGGCGTGCGCCTGGCCCGCCCTGCCCCACAAGATCCGCTGCGCTGGACACGTTTGCTCGGTTGCCCGATCCGCTTCGACGCCGGCGAAAATGCCATCGAATACAGCAACCGCTGGCTGGATGCGCCGCTGACCACGGCCAATCACGCCGTGGCCCAAGGACTCGATGGCGTGCTCAACGACTACCTCGAACGGCAACGACGCCTGAATCTGCCGGAGCGGGTGCGCGCGGCGATTATTCGTTACTTGCCTCTGGGTGAAGTTCAGCAAAGTCGTGTCGCAGACGAGCTCGGCATGAGCGTGCGCAATCTGCATCGGCACTTGCTCAAACACGACAGCAGTTTCAAGGCGTTGCTCGACGATTGCCGGCGACAACTGGCGTTCAGTTACCTGCGCCAGACCGACTGCTCGATCAACGAAATCTGCTATCGACTGGGCTTCAATGAGCCGAGCAGTTTCAATCGCGCGTTCCGTCGCTGGACCGGCGAAAGTCCCGGCAAATGGCGGCGTGATGATGTGCCGTTGCAACCTCAACGTTACGTGCCACGGCCCACTGTTTTCGCGGCTGAGCGAGCACTGTCGATCGCGGTTTGAGTCACTTGTCTGCGGCGAACCATAGGTTGTCCGCGCAGGCCCCTTTTCTCTCCTTCACACGCTCTAGCATGGCACTCCTACCGAGCCCGACCGATTGCGTCGCGCGGCAAAAAAAGGAGCTCTGCGTCCATGCTTTTACGTTACTCGGCCACCACGGCCCATCGCCTCAAGCCCCTGAGCTTTTCCTTATGGCTGGCGCTGCCCGGTGTCCTCTGCTCGACCCAGAGCTTCGCCGCCGATGAGCCCGAAGCGTCCACACCGACGGCAACTCAAGCCGACAACTCGACGCCACGGCTTGAACAGGTCACCGTGACCGCGCGCCGTCGCGAAGAACAGTCGCAAGACGTACCGACGCCGATCACCACGCTCAGCGGTGCCAACCTGGAAACCCAGCGCATCTACAAGATTCAGGATCTGCAACAGGCCTTGCCGAGCGTCAACGTCGCTTATGTCCATGCGCGGGTTTCCAGTTTTGCCGTGCGCGGGATCGGCAACAACCCGGCCAGCGATGGCCTCGAAGGCAGCGCCGGGATTTACCTGGATAACGTCTATCTCGGCCGTCCCGGCATGGCCGCGTTCGACATGCTCGACGTTGAGCAACTGGAATTGCTGCGCGGGCCGCAAGGCACGTTGTTCGGCAAAAACACCACGGCGGGCGTGCTCAACATCACCACCCGTGGCCCGACGTTCACCCCCGAGCGCAGCCTCGAAGTGTCGGGTGGGCAGGACGGCTACTTTCAGGGCAAAGGTACGGTGTCCGGGCCGTTGACCGACACCCTCGCCGGTCGCCTGTCGTTCTATCGCACCCGCGATGACGGCTACCTGAACAATCGCCACGACGACCGCACGCTGCTCGGTGGTGAGCGCGAAGGTTTGCGTGGGCAATTGCTGTTCAAACCCAACGACGATTTCAGCCTGCGCTGGATCAACGAATACAACAGCGAAAACTCCAGCAGCGGCAGCAGCGTGATTTACGGCGCGGGGCCCGTGTTCTGGCGCCGCGCGGCACTCGTTGGCGCGAATCCGCAGGTGGGCGAGAGCAACATCGATGGCCGCCAGAACGTCAGCGTGCACCAGAACGCCAGTTCCGTCGAAGCCAACTGGAACCTCGCCGGCGGCTACACGCTGACCTCGATCAGTGCTTATCGCAGCTGGCACTTCAACCCGGCCAACGACGCCGACCAACTGGAAGTCCCGGTGATCAACGACTTCGGCTACGAAGTCCACGACCGGCAGTTCTCGCAGGAAGTGCGCCTGGCTTCGCCTAAAGGCGAGTTCTTTGATTACGTGGTTGGCGCCTACGCGTTCAAGCAAGACCTCGGCAACCGCATCTTCACCGACCTCGGGCCGCTGGCGGATCTCAACCTGATCGGCGCCAATCTCAATGCGCTGAACAACGTCAGCAGCAAGGTCAACGGCAAGATCGACACCGAGAGCTACGCGCTTTTTGCCCAAGGCACCTGGCACCTGACCCACCGCCTCGATTTTAGCGCCGGCATCCGTGGCACTTACGAAGAAAAAGAAGCCAACGTCAAGCGCTTCGCCCCTGAGGGTGGCGGCACGCCAGTGGTGATCCCGGGCGTGGTCGATGGCAACGCGATCCGCGCCGGCCAGGTCGGCGCCTACGACACCGGTGACCTGCACCTGTACAACGCCGCACCGTCGTTTCTGGCCAGTTTGAGCTACCACTTCAGCGACGATGTGTTGGGCTACACCTCGTTGTCCCACGGCGAAAAATCCGGCGGCGTCAACCTTGCGGTCGGCTCGGCACCGAGCGCTGGCGCTGAGTCATTGCTGGTCGGCCCCGAGCGGGCGAACGATGCGGAACTGGGGATCAAAAGTCAGCTGTTCGACCAGCGTTTGCAACTCAACGCGAACGTATTCTGGACGGGCGTGAACGGCTATCAAGCCACCACTTACTACCAGCCGCCGGGCTCGTTGACCGGCTACCAATTGCTGACTAACGCCGGCACCGTGCGCTCACGCGGACTCGAATTTGAGGCCACCACCGTGCCGGTGCGCGGGCTGACGCTGAACGTCAACGGCTCGTTCAACGACGTCACGTATTTGTCGTTCAAAGACGCGCCCTGCCCCTCGGAAAACCCCGGCCAGACCAACTGCGACCTCAGTGGCCAGCGTGTGGCTGGCGCCTCGCGCTGGATCGGCAACATCAACGGCGAATACAAGTGGCCGCGCATTGACCGCATCGAACCTTACGCCACCGGCAGCTATGCCTATCGCTCCGAGAGCGAAGGTACCCTCGACAACTCCGACCTGGCGAAGATCGACGGCTACGGCCTCGCCAACTTCTCGGTCGGCGCGCGCATGGACTACGGCGACGGTTTGCTGGACGCCTCGCTGTGGGTGAAAAACGCCTTCGATCGTGAGTATTACCTGGCTGTTGGCAGTGGTTCCAACGGTCTTTACACCGCCTCGCCAGGCCAGCCGCGCACTGCCGGCCTGACCTTGCGCTATGACTTCTGAGGACACTATGACAACAGCAAAAATGAGCCTGGGCGCGTTTCTCATGAGCAGCGGCCACCACCTCGCCGCCTGGCGCCATCCGCGTGCCTGGGCCGGCGGCGGACTGGATTTCCAGCACTTCAAAAACCTCGCCACCACCGCCGAGCGCGGCAAGTTCGATGCTATATTTTTCGCCGACAACCTGGCCTTGATGGGCTCGCCGGAACTGGGCCAGTTCACCACCGCTGGCGATGTCTTCGATCCACTGGTGCTGCTCTCGGGTCTGGCAGCAGTGACCGAGCGTATCGGCCTGGTGTCGACGGTCTCTACCAGCTACAACGAACCCTATTTACTGGCGCGCAAGTTCGCCTCCCTCGATCACTTGAGCGGCGGGCGCAGTGGCTGGAATCTGGTGACCTCGGCGACCGATCTGGAAGCGCTGAATTTTGGCCGCGACAAGCATTTCGAACACGGCGACCGTTATCAGCGCGCTGAAGAGTTCATCGATGTTGTCACCGGCCTGTGGGACAGTTTCGAAGACGACGCTTTCATCCGCGACAAAACCAGCGGCGTGTTTTTCCAGCCGGACAAACTCCATGTACTCAATCACCACGGCGAAAACTACCGGGTGCGCGGGCCGCTGAACATTCCGCGCACGCCACAGGGTTACCCGGTGCTGATTCAGGCCGGCTCCTCGGAACCGGGCAAGGCCTTGGCCGCGCGCACCGCTGAAGTGGTGTTCACCGCACAACAGCCCCTGAGCAACGCCCAAGCCTTTTACGCCGACGTCAAAGGTCGCCTCGCCGGCTACGGCCGCCGTCCTGAGCAGTTGAAAGTCATGCCGGGGATTTCGCCGGTAATCGGCCGCACTCAAAGCGAGGCGGAAGATAAATACCAACAGCTACAGGATCTGGTCGAGCCACGGGTTGGACTGGCGATGCTCGCGGGCATGGCCGGTGGTTTCGACCTGTCCGAATATGACCTGGACGGCCCGTTGCCAGAGCTGCCGCAAAGCAATTCGATGCAAAGCCGTCAGGCCTTGTTCATCGATCTGGCGCGACGGGAAAACCTGACGATTCGCCAGTTGTACCTGAAAGTCGCCGGCGCGCGCGGCCATCACACCGTGATCGGCACGCCGAAAACCATCGCCGACACCCTTGAAGAATGGTTCGTCGGCCAGGCTGCCGACGGCTTCAACATCATGCCGCCGTTCCTGCCGGAAGGTCTGGATGACTTCGTTGACGGCGTAGTGCCGTTGCTGCAACAGCGCGGGTTGTTCCGCACTGAGTACAGCGGCAGCACGCTGCGGGATCATCTGGGATTGCAGCGGCCGGGCAATCGTTACCAGCGTTAAGCCGGTCGCTCACGTACCGAGAACACCGCCGCCACGAATGAAGCGGTGAACTCGGTACGCCACCGTTAGCCGAGACGATTACAACGAGATCGGCAATCCCCGTTCACCCTGTTCGTAAACAACATTGGCACGCCCCACCACCAACGGATCAAGCGAACCAATATTCTTCAAGTCTTTGCCCGCGTACGGCAACTTGTGCAGCACGTAACGCATGGCGCTGAGCCGTGCGCGTTTCTTGCAGTTGGACTTGATCACCGTCCATGGTGCATCGACCGTATCGGTGTGCGTGAACATGCCCTCTTTGGCTCTCGTGTAGTCATCCCACTTGTCCAGCGAAGCCAGATCGATGGGGCTGAGCTTCCACTGTTTGAGCGGATGTTTTTCGCGCTCTGCAAAACGCCGACGCTGTTCTTCCCGACTGACCGAAAACCAGAATTTGATCAGGTGAACGTTGTTGCGCGCCAGCATCCGTTCGAACTCGGGGGCCTGACGAATAAACTCGAGGTATTCATCGTCAGAGCAAAAACCCATGACGCGCTCGACGCCGGCGCGGTTGTACCAGCTGCGGTCAAACATCACGATCTCGCCCGCCGTCGGCAAGTGTTTTACATAGCGCTGGAAGTACCATTGGCCGCGCTCGACTTCGCTGGGTTTCTCCAGCGCGACAATCCGTGCACCGCGTGGATTCAAATGCTCCATGAACCGTTTGATCGAGCCACCCTTGCCGGCCGCATCGCGACCTTCAAACAACACCACTACTTTCTGCCCGGTCTCCTTGACCCAGGCCTGCAACTTGAGCAGCTCAACTTGCAGACGATATTTCTCGCGCTCGTAACTGCGCCGCGACAGCAAGTTTTTATAGGGATATCCACCCTTGCGCCAGTCAGGCGCTAATTGATCGTCCGGATGCAGCAGTCGTTGATCGGCCAGCAAACGGTTTTCCTCACTGACCAGCACGTTGCGCAACACCACCGCATCGTCGGGAGGCAGCCCCGCCATCAATGTGCACAGGGTTTTGATCAGCCCGTCGGTATCACCCTCGGGGATTTTTTGCAGAATGTCCTGCACCGCGGCCTCGGTTGCTGCCTGCCGCGCCTGAGTCTCTTCCTCGACAACAAAGCGCTCCAGTCGCGCAGCACTTTGTGTGGGAGCAACGTCACCGGCCTGACTACGCCGAGGACGCGGCGCCCGGCGAAGAGTTTTTGCAGCGGAGCCATTGCCGGTAGTGGGCGTGATCACGTCGACCATCGTATTTCCTTAAAAGACCAAAGATATTCCAACACGCCGCAAGCCCTGCTCTACTCCCTGCAAAAAGTCCTTTTGCAGGGAGGCAGCGAAAGACTGAGCGCGCTACGCCTGACCGAGCTGTTCCGGCGCTTTCACGCCTTTGTGGTATTCCTTGTAAACAATGACGTCGACGTTCAAATCCCCCAGATACTTTGCAATCAGCGGTTTGACCTCGCTCCAGTCCAGCGCGCCCACCCCCGTTGCCAAGCGCGGCAACGCGACACTTCTGATGTTTTCACTGACGATGTATTTCGCCAGATCGCGCAATGCGTGGCTGACGTTTTTCAATGTGGCTTTGCCGGGTTTGGCTGCATGCCCCGAATGCAGGGAATCCTGCGTCAGCAAGTTAACGATACAGCGCACATGACCCTGCTCATCAACACCGGCCCAGCACCAGATCTCTCCCGGCTTATGGGCCTTGGCGTGCGCGGCGTGACGGTAATCAACGACCAGCGACGGCCAGCGTTCACGCAAGGCGAGCGCCAGCCCGGAATCAAACGGATCGTGGGGCGCGATGCCATGCGCAATCACTTGGGCGTCGCTCAATAAAATATCGCCTTCAACTTCGCGAATCATAGGCATTGCCTCGTTAAATGATTAACCCGAGTTCAGCCACCCGGTCGGCGTTCTTACTTTCCTGTCATCAGCCTAGGCATGGGCCAAACCGCACAACTTGATCCAGATCAAGTTTCAACACGCCTGACATGGTTCCAGGCGTGTTGTTTAAAAAGCCTGCTTGTGTTGATCAAATCAATTAACGGAATACTGAATTTCATGGGTTTTCAGGAACGCCTGATTGCTCCCGCCAACCATTTGAGGCTTGGTAAACCCATTGATATTTATTGGAGAATGCAATGATAAGAAACATCAAGCTTTTGCCTCGAACCTTACTCAGCTTCGGCTTGCTGTGCTTACTGCTGATCGGATTGGGAGCCCAGTCTTTGTGGACGACAGACGAGTTGCAGGACGGCATAGACAGCCTGGCCAGCGATGCCATCCCCGGCATCAAGCAAGCCGATATGATCGAATTTGCCGCGTATAAGATGCGTGTCGGGATTCTGACTTATGCACTTAGCGACAAAAATGAAAAAGAAGTACTCGGTGAAAAACTCCGCGTACAAAAAGAAGAGTTACTCGACAGTGTCAAAGGATACGAGAAACTGGTCAACAGCCCGGAAGAGCGCAAAATTTTCGAATCCGTGGAAGCCAACGTTAATACCTACTTTGAAATAGTCGACGTTATTCTGGCGATGGACAAAACGACGCCATTAGAGATTTATCGCCATTACATCAACTTGGTCAGTGCCCCGGCCGCGTTAGCAGTACTGTCGTCTGCTGACAAACTCAACCGTTTCATGATCAGCGAAACTGAACACTCCACCGCCGTGTCTCGGCATTCGGCAGAGCGCGGTTACACGACGACGGTTGTCATCATCGGCGTGGCCCTGACCTTGGCCTTGGTCATCACGGTTTTCTTTACTAAAAGCCTGGTCACGCCCCTGCGCCAACTGCTGCTCGCCACGCAGAAGATCTCTTCAGGCGACTTGCGCGGCACGGTTGCGGTCACCGGTAAAGATGAATTGAGCGAACTGCAAACTGCGACGGCGATGATGCTTTGCAACCTCAAAGACACCATCCACCGCATCGCGGAGTCGTCCTCCGTGCTGGCGTCTTCGGCCGAAGAGATGAACGCCATCACTCGAGAATCCAACGAAGGCATCCAGCAACAACGTGTTGAAACCGAGCAGGCGGCGACCGCCGTTAACCAAATGACCACAGCGGTTGAAGAAGTCGCGCGCAATGCCGTGGCCGCGTCACACTCGACTCAACAATCCGAAAGCTCCGCCCACCGTGGCCTCGAACGCGTTGCCGAAACCATCACCTCGATTGAAAACCTCAGTTGCGCCGTGGAGAGCACCAGCGTGCAAATCCAGCATTTCGCCACGCAAACCCAAGGCATTGCCAAAGTACTGGATGTCATTCATGCCATTGCCGAACAAACCAATTTACTGGCATTGAATGCGGCCATCGAAGCCGCGCGAGCGGGCGAACAAGGGCGCGGCTTCGCGGTGGTGGCCGATGAGGTGCGGGCACTGGCGCATCGCACCCAAGTGTCGACGCTGGAAGTCGAGCAAATGATCGGCAGCGTCCAGGCCGGGTCAGAAAAAGCAGTGTCGTCGATGCATGAAACCAACAACGGCGCGATCGCCGCACTGGCGATCGCACGTGAAGCGGGACAGGAAATCTCGGAAATTACTCACGCGGTCTCAGAGATCAATGAGCGCAACTGTCTGATCGCCGCCGCGTCCGAACAGCAAGCGTGCGTGGCGAAATCGGTGGATCAGAATTTGATCACCATCCGAAACCTGTCGATGCAGAGCACCAGTGCTGCCGAGCAAATCTCGGTCGCAAGCAACGAGTTGTCGAAAATGGCGACTGAACTGAGTCGGGTGGTGGCGCGGTTTTCGCTCTGACGGTCTGGTAATCCCGGAGCATTTAACGATGGCTCCCTGAAATACCGATCCATTGGATCTTTCCTTGATCAGCCCGCGCCCTAGACTGGTTTCTTTCTCAGGACTCACCTGACAAGGAAACCCGTCCAGTGCGCGACTTTGATAACCAACCCGATTTAAGCGGCAACACGCTGCAACTGCGACCACTCGCCGACAGTGATTTTGAAGGCATGCTGCTGGCGGCGAGTGACCCGCTGATCTGGGCCGGCCACCCGGCCACGGATCGCTATCAACGACAGGTCTTCGCGCCCTACTTCGCCGCGCGCCTGGCCAGCGGCAAAGCTCTCGCCGTCATCGAGATTGCCTCCGGGCAGATCGTCGGCATGTCGAGCTACTACTCGCCGCCCGACCAGCCTGACGCAATCGCCATCGGTTACACCTTTCTGACGCGGGCGAAATGGGGCGGGCCGGCCAATCGCGAGCTTAAGCGATTGATGCTGGAGCATGCGTTCAAGGCGTATGACATCGTCTACTTCCACGTCGCGCCTAATAATCTTCGTTCGCAAAACGCCATGCTCAAGCTGGGCGCAAGGCATTTGTATGACGCCGAACTGGATCTTTCCGGTGTGCCTGCGCTATGCAAGTGCTATGGGCTTTACAGAGGGCAATGGGACTAGCCCGCGCCTTGCCAACCAACGACGGCTGATCACGGTCAGCCGTTCTTCTCTGCTGCCTTTTCCAAACATATGAAATTCCAGAACCCAGCCTACAAACATATGAATTTTTATCGATGTTTCATCACGGAAAGCATCCACCGCACCAAACAGCGCCGCTGACGCCTTGAGAATCCGCTGACCTTTTTCGGTCAAGCGAAAGCCGCCCTTGCCGCGCTCGCAAATCCGGTAGCCCAAACGTTTTTCCAGACTGGAAATATGCGTGCTGATGTTCGACTGACTCATGTTCAGCTCAGCTTGCGCAGCGGTGAAACCAGCGCACTTAACCACGATGGCGAAAATCCGCAGCAGGCGTAAATCCATGTCCGTAATGTTTCTGATCACCGGGGTGTCCTGTTCAACGATTTCTTGCGACGTTGCGGGGATCAAGTTTCCATTGCGACGGGCGCCGTCGGCAAGCGTATTGAGGGCATAAGGACGCTGAGGCTCCCATGCCGCTCAAGAACCTCTCAAATCATTGCTTGTGCAAATCCCCCGGCTTCCACACTTTGTCGAAGAACGCTTTGGTCGGGCCGTACAGGCGCAGAATCACGAAATAGCCTTCGCCCGGCAGGGTTTTGATCCAGGTTTTACCGGCGCCGGGTGAGTCCGGGCCGAAATGCACATCGATCGAACCATCGGCATTGGCGACCGGTTTGTCCATGGTATTGATCGATGGAAACGGCTGGCCGTTGTCCAGGCCGGACGCGGTTATCGAGTCGTACGCGGTGACCGACCAGAACAATGCTGCGGGAATACCTTTGGGCAGGTTCAGCGTGTAGCTGTTGCTGCCGGAAAGGAATTCACCCTTGGCATCGACGAACGTGGCCGGGTACTTGGCGCCGACGTTTTCCATGTTCACGGCCATGCCCGGGCTGGCGGAATAGGCGTTGGTGAAGAAGCCGGTGCGCGGGTCGATGTAGTTGAACGTGTCGGCGGTAAACGTGGCGTTGCCGGGGAATACGTTCAGCCACTTGCGATCCGGGTACCACGTGCCGTTGGCGACAATCGTCTGCGGCGTGTAAGAGATCGCATGGCCGATCTTGCTGGCGGTTTTCGCCGCTTTGTCGAGCAGATCACGGCTGGCCTTGTCGGGCTGGAACGGCTTGCCCTTGATGATGCCCAGTGCGGCGAGCATTCCGCGCATTTCCATGTCCTGCGGGTCGACGTATTCGTGTTCGATAAACCGCGACAGCATGTCGAAAGCGCTGCCATCGGTGGGGTACAGCATGTTGACCGGGGTGTTCGAGGCGTTGGGGAACACCATCGCTTTGGCCGTGGCCTGTTTACCCAACGGATAGATACGGGTTTTCTCCATGACCGCGACCGGCGCATCGAGCTGTTTAGGATCTTTGAAGAAGCCACGCCAGAACACGAACACGCCGTACGTTCGCGAGCGATACGTCAGATAGCCCGGCGGTACCTCGCCCTTGAAATCCGGCGGCAGCACCAGGTACTTGGCGCCCTGCCCTTTGTCCGGCCCCGGCAGACCGACATCGCCACACCACTGGCGACCCTCAATCTGGCCCTCGGAGCAAATCGGCCGCTGGAAGAAGTCATCCAGAATGCCCTGCAAACCCGGCGGCACTTCGATCACCATCGGGCCGTCCTGCTTGAGATCCAGATAGCCCATGGCGTAGATCACGTCGGAGTTGGGCGTGGTCACGCGGGTCTTGGCGTTGAGGCGATCCTTCCAGATCGGCAGCACGTTGTAACCGGCGCCGAAAGCTTTCTCCGAGCCCTCTTTCATGGCGTACATGTTCAACGCCGGCAGAGCCCAGATGTACGACTGCACGGCGCGCTGGAAGAGCAATTCGTTTTGCAGCTGCGCCACGCCTTCGAGCGTCGGGTAACCGCCAGCGAACGGCAGGTCGGCCAATTGCTGGTAATGGCTGGCGGCCTGGGCGCTGGCGCTGATCGATACGGCCAGGCTCAGCGCTGTCAGTGATTTTGCTAACGTGTTCATCGTAAACGTCCTTGCGATCAATTGGCTTTGACAACAGCGGGCGGCACCCATTGGCCGTTCAGCGCAGCCGGCTCAGGCCAGTACGCGCGAATGTAGAGCGAGAAATCCGCACCTTTGGGCGTCGGCAGCCAGTTGGTTTCCTTGTCCTTGCCCGGCGAATCACTCTGCACGTAAATTGTTAGCGAGCCGTCAGCATTGGCTTGCAGGGATTTGTTTTTGGTGCCGATGGAATAGCGCTTGAGGTCGTTCGGCGAGAAGAAGTGCTGTTCGTTGTACAGGGTCAGCGACCAGAAGCCTTTGACCGGTGGCAGTTGCCCTTTGGCGAAGGTCACGGTGTAGCCGTTTTGCCCGTTGAGGCGCGTGCCGGTCTTGTCCAGATCCTGATAGAAGTACTTGGTTTCTTTCTGCTGGTTGACGAAGATATTCGAGCGCGCGACGGCGGTACGGCTGAAATAGTCAGTGCCGAACGCCGCGCCGTTGCTGATGGTGCTCCAGTGATCCGGCAATTGCAGGCCGTAGTTACGGAACTGCAACAGCGGGTCGATCACTTCGCTGTCGGTTTTTTTCGCTTCATCGATCATCGCGGCTTTGAGCTGAGGATCGGCCTTGGCAATGGCGGCCAGTGCGGCCATTTGTGCGTAGCGAACTTCTTCGCCCGGCAGCGGTTTGGCGTCCTTGAGCAGCGCGGGCAACTCGTCGAAGAATTTCTCCGGGATCACCCATTTGGTTTCGCCACTGCCGGCGGCCTGCGCCGGGAATTTCGGCAGTTTTGCCCAATCGCGGTGTTTGACCTTGCCGTCGAATTGCGACAGCGGGTACATGTCGACGCCCGACAACGATGGCTGAATGGCCGCACGGTCGGCGGCGCTATCGTCCTGGAACACCCGAGGAATCACGAAACCGGTGTTGGTGCGCGAGCGGAACACCTTAGTGATCCCGGCCGGGACTGCGCCCTTCCAGTCAGGGCCCACCAACAGATAGAAACCAGGTTTGGTGTCATACATTTTGCCAAGCTCGGCAAAGCTGTCGGAACGCAAATCCACCACTTGGTACACCCAGAAGCGACTACCGAAATCCGGCACCTGCAACACCACCGGTTCCAGATCCAGCGCGATGCTGCCCGCGCCGTAGACCACGTCCTGATTCGGGCACGCCACCAGGCGTTCGGCCGGATCGATGTAATCGCTAAGCATCGACAGTCGATTGATTGGCGCGACCGGAACAATGCCGCCCATCAAGCCAGGTTCAGGGAGATCCTTGAACGCTTGGCGACGGTTGAAAATATTGGCCATCGGCCAACCCCAGAAATACGCCTCACGGGCCATCATGCGCACGTATGGCTCGGTGACCTTGGTGTTGGCGACCGGGCCGCTGACGGAGCCTTCGCTCGCGAAACTTTGCGGGGCCAGAACACAGGTGGTGGCCAGCGCCCCCATCAGGGTCAGCGCGAACAGATTGAGGCGTTGCGACAGTTGATTCATAAAGCGTCCTTACTGGCGGGGATCACCCTTTGCAGGTGAGTCGCAGGAAAGATAGCGCAAGTCTGCCGAGGTGGTCACTGAATGTTTGGGCTGCGCGCAGCAGGCCCTGATCCGCAGCCCTCAACGTTTTGAAATGACACTTTTCATGTACTGATTCAAATCGCGAAAATCCTTAACACTCCAGGCATGCGGCGGCACCTTCACACCGTTCTCGCGCAACGTTCTCGGGATCAAATCACCGTTTGGCCGAAGGATGATCGACGACACAATGACGCCCGGGTAATCGCTCAGCCGTTGCTTGAAAGCGGCTGTTGTCAGATCCGGCGTCGGCGGATTGCTTTTATGCGCCAGCGGCCCTGTACCTTTGATATCAGCGCCGTGACACATCGCGCAGCGCTGCACGAAGAGGTTTTTTCCGTTGCTGTTGTCCGCCAGAGACGGCGATGTTTGAGCCAGCGATAAAGCGCTCAGCGCAGCGATGAAGACTGATTTCATGTCCATATGCTCGTGTTCCATCCATTGAATCTGTATCGAAGTAAACGCTACGCGCCTTGTTGACCTTCATAACGCCGCAGCTCGATCGCGTCTGCTTTCGCTGAAATAATTTTGCCAAATACCGTCTTGAAACCCGGTGCGGTGGCCAGCCTAAGGCTGTTCTTAACACTCAGTCCGCTAAAAGCGTGAAGTATTCGACGGTAAAGTAGCCGACCTGATAGATCAGGGTAAACAGCGCAAGAGTCAGCTGTACTCGACGCCGTTTCTGGGTAATACCAATCACCACGATACCGAGCATGATGACGGTGTGGGCGGTATACGCCGCTCCGAGCGTCTGCCAGCGGGCGTTGCCTTTGAGGGAGGTGTCGATTAGATCCATGGCCGTGATAAGCGCGATGAGCCCGAAGAACCAGGCACGTCGCTCCAGCAGGTAGTTTTCGTAGCTGCCGAACTCCCTCACGTCTGACGGAAACAGCATCGTCGACACCATGAAATAAAGGGCGCAATAGCAGACAATGAAAAAGTAGGACTCGAACGTCCACACCGGCACCTGCGTAAGACGAAACTCCCACCACCAGAACGTCATGATTGAAATGAGCGCCCAGACCACCCAGCTCATGTGTATCCACGACCATCCAAATTGGCGCGGGTGTTCGATGATCGAAGCGATTCCCTTAAGCAACGTCGTTATACCCAGCCCGAGGATGATGCTGAGGACAATGCGGATATGCGAGTAAATCTGGTCTGGGGTCATCTCACTGCGCCGGATTTCAAAAGGCTCTACGTGACTTGATCATTGATTTCCGGGGTTTCCAGGAAATAAACCACTCAGGTCAGGTTCCGCCTGTACCAATGGGTTGCAATCGCAAGTCTTTGATCGCTGCTGCACGACGATCACAATGGCCTGAACGGTCTTAGCGTAGGTGGACATCAACGATGTATGCGGCTTTTTGCAGATAATTTTGTCATCCATCCAATCTGAAGTCCCCTGGACACACAAACCACAGAGCGCTAGCGTCAGCTCATTCAACTCAAGAGCCGCGCCATGGACGTCATTGCCAACTATTCAAACAACCACCACCGACACGCGGTAATAGCGTTATGGGAAACCGTCTTCGGTTACGAAACCGCCCATAACACTCCCAGCCTCACCATCGACAAAAAACTCGCCGTCGCCGATGAGCTGTTTTTCGTGGCTGTAAGAGATGAAGAAGCCATCGGCACGGTTATGGGCGGGTACGATGGCCACCGCGGTTGGTTGTACTCGGTGGCGGTGCACCCCGCACATCGTCGAGAAGGCTTGGGAGCCAAACTGGTTCGTCACGCCGAGGACGCGCTGATTGCGCGCGGTTGCATGAAGATTAATCTGCAGATCATCAGCGCCAATGCGAGCGTGGCGGCTTTTTATGAAGCGTTGGGTTATTCGATCGAACCGCGCATCAGCATGGGCAAGAAGATTGAAGCGAATATCGTGATGCCAGGGATTCAGGGCTGACCCGCCTGAAACCGTTTACGCAGCAGATTGATCACCAACAGCACACTCGCCGCCATCCCTTGCGAGCCGCACATCAGTCCAAGAATGTGATCGTCAAACAGCCACCAGGCGAACGCGCCGAAGAACAGCGTCAGCAACAGCCCAAACACCAATAACGTCAAATGCCGCACGCTCGGAATGTCTTCCAGCACGTCAGCAAAAATGCTCCAGCAGGCCCATTGCATAAACAGCAACAGCGTCACCCACGGCAGTGTCTGTAAAAAAGCGCTCGGCGGCAGCGAAGTGACAAAGCTGAACGGCACGGCGAAGACCAAAAACAGTGTTGCGGCGATCGTCGTGCAGGTGGGCACGGTATAGGCCGGCAAGGCGATGTCCAGTTGCATCAACTTGAGTGCTTGCAGTCGAGTGATCAATTCTCGCGTTCCTGCGGGTCGTACTGGCCGAGTCCGGTGGCCGATTCAGTGACTATAGATCAGAAGTCGAATGCCACACGAGGCCGCGATCGGCAGGCGCGACCGTGCCCGGCGGATGGCCGGCACGTGTATCGATCGCCGCTGTTTTTAGGGTTTACCTGATGTTTCTGGTTTCCGTGGGCCGCTAACGTGGGTGCGTAGCTAACCTACCCCACCCTCGGCCAATCGCGGGCCATGGAAACTGTCAATTTATACTGGACCTCTAAAAAAATGATGATCAGACGCATACGGCTAAGCGCACGCGCCACCCTTTGCTTTGGGGTGATCAGCCTCTTGTTGATGTGCTTGGGCGGTGTGTCCGCCTGGAAAATGTCGGCCATTGGCGCGCAGGCGAAAAGGCTGGAAGTCGACTGGCTGCCGAGCATTCAGGCGTCTGCGTTAATAAAGTCGACCGCCTACAACGTCCGCCTTGCGCTGACAAACTTTATTGTTCAAGGGGCGAACGATAACGGCGAGTCCCGCGCCAAAGTCATCGAGTTGGAGAACAAACTCGATGAAGTGACCCGTAACTACGACCCCAATGTTTCTTCGCCGGCCGAGCGCGAAAAATACGAGAAAGTCCAGGCGCTGGTAAAAAACTACCACGACAAAGTCGAAGTCTTGCTGGCGCAGGCGGACAAGCAATCCCAGGCAGACTCCTTTGCCTATATACGCAGCGTCACCGCTCCTTTAGCGGTGGATTTGATGGACGGTATCGATACGTTGGCCGGCGTTAACACCGCTGGCGCTGCCACATCGGGCGTCGCCGCGCGCGCTGCGTTTGAGAGCGGTCAGATGTGGGTGATCGCGATCATCATTATTGGCTTGGCACTCACGGTGTCGATCGCCATTTTCTTTACCCGCAGCATCGTATTGCCGATGCAGGCACTGCTGAACGTCAATCAGAAAATTGCCGAAGGCGATCTGCGCGGCAACGTGGAAGTGTCAGGCGCGGATGAACTCACGGCGCTGCAACAGTCAGCCGCGACCATGCTGAGCAACCTCAAAAGCACGATCAATCACATCTCCGAATCCTCTTCGTTGCTGGCCTCGGCGGCTGAAGAAATGAGTGCGATCACCGAAGAGTCGAAAAGCGGCATACAACGCCAGAACGTCGAGACCGAACAAGCAGCAACGGCCGTCAACGAGATGACCGTGGCGGTGGAAGATGTTGCGCGCAATGCCGTGTCGGCCTCCAAGTCCACTCAGCAATCCGGCACAGCCGCGCAGACCGGTCTGGATCGGGTATCGCAGACCATTTCGTCGATTGAGAACCTCGCCGGTGCGGTCGGTCAGACGAGCAACGACCTTGAGCAATTGGCACAGCAAACCCAAGGCATCAGAAAGGTGCTGGACGTGATCCGGGCGATTGCCGAGCAGACCAATCTGCTGGCCTTGAACGCCGCGATTGAAGCCGCGCGCGCGGGCGAACAAGGCCGGGGTTTTGCCGTGGTCGCCGATGAAGTCAGAGCCTTGGCTCACCGCACACAGGAATCGACTCAAGAAATCGAGCAAATGATGAGCGGCATCCTCGCCGGCTCGGACAAATCCGTGTTGTCGATGCAGCAGAGCAGCGCCGAAGCCATCAGAACCCTGGAAATTGCCCGTCAGGCAGGTCAGGCGATCCGCGATATCTCCGCTGCGGTGGCTGACATCAACGAACGCAACCTGTTGATCGCCACGGCGTCCGAGCAACAGGCACACGTTGCCCGATCCGTAGATCAGAATTTGATGAGCATCAAGGATTTGTCGATTCAAAGCACATCGGCGGCTGATCAAACGTCGATTGCCAGCAATGAACTGTCGAAGCTGGCGATCGGATTGAGCAAAGTGGTATCGCGGTTTACGGTTTAATCAGCGCGTTTTTCGAAGGTGCGCGGTTGCTCTTCCTTAACCGTCAGCCATGCACCCCAGAATAAACTGCTGAAAAAACGCGTCGCCTGAGCAAAACCCGCCTCCTGCAACAACGCCTGAACCGCCGCCTCAGAGTGCGGCGGATCAGCACCCTGAAGAATTTTCCCCAGTTTTGCTTGCACCTCATCGGCGCTCGCGCCCTGCTGCCGCCAGCGCTGCCCCCATGCCTCCAGCAATAACGGTTGGCTGGCGTAAGCGTAATGATTGCCGGCCACAATCAGCGGTGCGCCGGGTTTGAGCCGAGCCTCAATCGATCGCAAAATTTCGCGTTTGGCCTCGTCGCCATCCAGGTGATGCAGCACACCGATGAGCGTGGCCGCGTCGAAGGATTCGTCCTCCGGCAAATCATCGACATGACCAAGATGAATCTCGGTTCTGTGCAGCACATCGTTTGCCTGTAGCTGTTGCACGGCGGCGTCCAGCATCGGCTCGGAAGGATCGACCGCAGTGAAACTCCAGTCCGGCTCCAGTGCCGCCATCGCGATGATTTCCTGCGCCGTACCGCCAGCGCCGACCACCAGAATTTTCGCCGGCCGTGACTGCCCGAGACTCGCAGCCAGCATGCACGCCGCCAGATCATGGCAGGCGTCATAACCGGCCAAAGCGATGCGGCTTTGCTTCGCGTATTCATTGGCGCGGGAGTTGTCGAATTTTTCAGCTGAGGATAATTTCACTGGCAGGTCTCCATGTCCTTTTTCAGCAAATTACGCCGGCCAGTGTGACAAGAGAAATTCAATGATTTCATGCACTGCATTCCCAACGGGAATGCAGTGTTCAAACGTTAAGACCAGAACCCTTTATGTGGCTCGGCCGCCTCCCCCTCCAGCATCGGCCCGAACACACTGACCTTGCGCTGCCCCTTGGCAAACACTTCGCGGCACGGCAGCGAGAACGTCGGGTTCTCCGGATGGTCACCCGTCAGTCCCAATAACGCGTGCTCCGACAACGCATAAACCACCCGCCCGATGCCCGTCCAATACACCGCGCCAGCGCACATGCAGCAAGGTTCGGCGCTGGTGTACAGCGTGCACAGTTCCAGCTCTTGCGGCGTCAGCAACTTGGCCGCCGCAGCCGCCGCAACCAGTTCCGCATGCTGGGTCGGATCGCCTTCCGGCGGCATCGAGTTGTTCCCCGCTTCGACGATCACTTTGCCGTTGCGGTCGGCGACCAACGCAGCAAACGGGTGGCGGCCACGCTGTTTCGAGGCCTCGGACAAGGCGATGGTCTGGCGCAGCAACGCCAGATCGAGATCGCTGACGCCTGCTGGAATGAGCTGAGTGAATTGATTCATGGGTAACTCCTGGGCAGTGGAAAACAAAAGTCAGTCGGCCAATTCAGCCGATGCAGCGCCGATGGTTTCGGTCGATTTTTTTTCATTGTTGAGCAGAATATTGAGCACGATGGCGGTGATCGCACCGAGGAAAATGCCGCTGTCGAGCACCAGTTTCAGCGTTGGGCCGACGTGCTCGAACAGCGCCGGAAAGGACATCGGCAGCACGCCGACACTCACCGACACGGCGACGATGATGCCGTTGCGAGTGCCCTCGAATTGCACCCGCGACAGCTCCTGAATACCGGCCACCGTGGTCATGCCGAACATCACGATCGCGCAGCCACCGAGCACCGGTGTCGGCACCGCCGCGATCAACGCGCCGAGCTTCGGGAACAAGCCCATCAGCACCATGATTGCCCCGGCCGCCGCGACGACGAAGCGGCTCTTCACGTTGGAAAGCGCAATCAAACCGGTGTTTTGCGTGAAGGCGTTGTACGGAAAACTGTTGAACAAGCCGCCGAGCATGGTCGACAAACCATCGGCGCGGAACGCGTTGCCGAGGGTCTGCTGTGTGGTTGGTTTGCCGGTCAATTTGCCGATCGCCAGGCAGTTGCCGGTGGTCTCGGCCATGATCACCAGCATCGCCAGAGTCATGATCAGAATCGGCACCGGCGAAAATTCCGGCGCACCAAATGCCATCGGCGCACTCAGCTCAAACCACGCCGCTTCGCTCACCCGACTGAAGTGGGTCATGCCGCACGCCGCCGCGATCAGGCTGCCGGCGAACAAGCCGATCAGCACGCTGAGGTTGCCGAGGAATCCCTTGAATTTGGCGTAGATCACCAGCGTCACGCTGACCGTGGCCAGGCCCAGCAACAGATTGGCGGGGTTGCCGAAATCCGCTGAATCAGGATTGCCACCGCCCAACCAGATCGCCGCCGCTGGCATCAGCGAGATACCGATAATGGTGATCAAACTGCCAATCACCACCGGCGGAAAGAAGCGCAGCAGTCGGCTGAACACCGGCGCCAGCGCGATGGTAATAAATCCCGCCGCGATCACCGCACCGAATATCTGACTTAGCCCGAACTCCTTGCCGATCATGATCATCGGCGCCAGCGCAATAAACGAGCAGCCCTGAATCAGCGGCAAACGCGCGCCGAATTTCCAGAAGCCCAAAGTCTGAATCAACGTCGCCACACCGGAGGTCAGCAGGTTGGCGTTGATCAGCAACACGACCTGCGCCGAGGTCAGCCCCATTGCGCTGCCGAGAATCAGCGGCACCGCCACCGCCCCCGCGTACATCACCAAAACATGCTGCAAGCCAAACGTGAACAACTGTCGCAGCGGCAAAACCTCGTCCACCGGATGAATGCGTTGTGTGGTCATTTCACACGCTCCTGAAGGTGCGGCATCTGTTGAGATCGCGGGCATTCTCAGGGGCGTTTGAAGGGTAGAACCGCCCCGGAGATCGTTTGACGCGGGGCCATAGTTGAACGTTTATAGCGATGAAACAAATTAGCAACCATCGCTTTTTTCGATGGCGCGAACGCGGCGAAATCGGTTATTGATGACGCAGTTTCACCCCTCTTCTTCGACCCGGGAGTTCACCGCTTGCGCTTCTCACTCGATCAACTGTTGATGTTCGTCCAAGTGGTCAAAAGCGGTTCGTTCTCCGCCGCCGGGCGCAAACTCGGCAAGACCCAATCGACCATCAGCGCGGCGATTGCCAACCTCGAAACCGATCTCGGCGTTGACCTGTTCGACCGCAGCAACCGCAGCCCCACCCTCACCGCCAGCGGCCACAAACTGCTGATCCAGGCCGAAGCCGTGCTCGAACGTTGCATGACCTTCGAAGCCCACGCCGACTGCCTCTCGGACAACGTCGAACCCAGCCTGACGCTGGCAATCGAAACACCGTACGGCCCGATCATGCCGGTACTCAAAGCCTTCGAGCAGACCTTCCCCTTCGTTGACCTGATCATCCGCCACCCGGTGCACGGCGACGTCAGCGAACTGGTCAGCAGCGGCCAAGCCGTACTCGGCGTCGCCTTCTCCCAACCGGGCTACCCTGAGGAACTGGCGTTCCAGCAACTGGGCAAACTGATCATGCTGCACGTCTGCCACCCGGATCACCCGCTGGCGCAACTTGACAACGTCACCTTCGACGACCTGCACGTCCACCGCCGCCTCGCCTTCAGCGCCCACGCGAGCAAACTGCCGAGCAGCGAATACCTGCGCTCGACGCAGTTGTGGCAAGCGGAAAGTTATCTGGCACTCCTGGAAATGGTGCGCGCCGGACTCGGCTGGGCCACCCTGCCCCGGCAGCTGATTCAACGTGAACTGGCCAAAGGTGAATTGGTCGAGTTGCAGCTCACGGCGTATCCGCATACGGACTGGCAGATTGGCGTGGATTTGCTCTGGGCGCGGCAACGTCCGCTGGGCAAAGCGGAGCGTTGGCTGAAGGAGAAATTGCAGGGGAACAAGGTGTATGAGCTGGATCGGAATGGGCAGATTACGACGCTTTGACGGGGTTGTTAGTGCGGCTGAGTAGGAGTGTGTTTAACGTTTTTCGCGTTGTGTTTAAGGACACTTGGCGTTACGCCCGAAAGGCTACAACACCTTGCGCCTTTGCCTACGACTACGCCAGAATCCGCCGGCTTGTGCGCTTTGCGGGCCACCGTTAACTTGATTCGCGTCACTGATTCGCAGTGATCGGGTTTAGTAGCCCGTGGTAAATGAAAGTGCACAAACGTCGTCAGAAAGGTATTCGCGTACCTGCACTTGATGGCGGCTGTGTGTAGGGCGCCTTCGGGCGCGCCGGCTTTCTTCTTTTCCCCGGTCTACTAACCTGCGCACAGCTGCCACCCCCTGTTTAGTAGCTCGGAGTGGCGGCCACACAAATGGAAAATGAAGAACATGTTCAAGATAACGCCGAACCCTCCAGACACTGATCCAACCTCTCCGTACGAATCACTCGATTCCAGAAAAATGCACGACGCGGCTGAACGTGCGCTCGATCATTACCTCAACCCGACTGCGGCGATCATGGCTGCGCCGTATCAGGCGAGTACGATGTTTTTGGTGAATCCGGAAACGGACACCGAGTCATTACTGGTTAACGCATCCGAATCACTGGCCTCAGCTTCCATCATGCTGGGTGATGTTGCGGGGTTGGTAGATGGCCCGATTCGCAGGACGTTGCTGGGCATTGCGCAGGTGGTGATGCTTGGAGAATTGGCGGTGAATCGGGCGTTGGACAGGGTTGAAGTTACGGACTGAGTAACCCGTTCAGTGGCGACTTGCCGTCGCCACTTCAAGCCTTTTTAGCCGTGATACCGATCGTCATTTGAGTTCATACAGTCAAGCTACACATCCAACGTCTTCGACATGATGATCGTGCGCTCGGACTCGTGAAATGCGTCTCGGATTTTTATAAAGCCTAGCGAAGCATAAAAGCCCTCAGCCGTGATCGAAGAAGGGACACGCAGCAGGTTGCGCCCTTCAGCAATGGCGCTTGATTGAATGCTTTTCATCAGCTGTCTCCCGATGCCCTTCCCTTGATAAGCCGGCTCGACAAACACACTTCGCACAACGTCCTGATCAAGACTGGCCGTTGCAACAATACGATGTTCGAGTAGGGCGACGAACACCTGACGCTGCGTCATCAAACAGAGGATCGCTTGTGGAGAAAAGCTCAGCTCCACTTGGTTGATGATTTCGGCTGAATAGTCCTGAGCATTGGACTCGCGAAGGGTGCCAATGATGACTTGGCTGATGGCGGCAGCGTCCGCTTTCATTGCGATTCGGATCAGGCACTCCATTCAAGCAATTCCTTCCGTGATGTCTTGAGACTTGGGAGTATCCCTCCCATTGCCCATATTCGCCACGTAGTTGCGTAAAAGCCAAAACCAAGCACTAACATCTGCGAATGACGGGGAACTATTGACGTCCACCAATAGACTGAGGTGCTATTGCGACCATAATGCAACCGTCGCAAGCAAACAGATTTCTACAATAAATGGAGCACACAATGGGCCGTGCACGCGATGAGTTTGAATTTTGGTGGGGTACGTCCGGGTCGTGGGTGGAACCACCGAATGTGCGCCGGAGCGGCACTAGCGGCGTCCAACTGATCGTTCACGATAACAGGACGTTCTTCGTGAAGCGTCAGACCGGCCACCTGTTTCGTAGCCTCCGCTACCCCACTGGCCGGCCCACCGCACTGCGTGAAGGTATTGCCCTTTCCAGGCTCGAGGAACTGGGCGTGAACGCACCAAGACCGGTGTTTTACGGTGCGAGAAAAGTCCAAGGCACTTGGCAAGGTGTTTTAGTTACCGAAGACCTCGGTGGCTTCATCGATCTGGATACCTGGTATAGCCAAGGCGCTGCAAGCATGTTGACGACAGAGCAGCATCAGCGACTTTTTGAACGTTTAGCGCAAATGCTGGCGCGGATGCACTCAGGCAAATGGCAGCACGGTTGCATGCGTTCCAAGCACATCTTTATCAAGGCATCGATTACCGACGCAGACTTCGACTTCGAACTGGCGTTGCTCGACCTGGAAAAATCTCGCGGTCGCGCCACGGCCATGGGCGCAGCGCGTCACGACATTCCTCAACTCAGACGGCATTCTTTCTGGGATGAGTCGCAGTGGCAGCATTTCCTTTCCTACTACGAGCAAGCCATCGGCAGAACCATGTGAGCAGGCGTGTTTGTAGCGTTCAGCAGGCGAACCCATTGCAACTCTCGTCGGGGTTACAACAACCTTAAGGACAAGGTTCACTTTGGCCGAAAGAAAACCTGGCAGCTAAATGAGGCTGTCAGCGACTGGCTGCTTCCGGCCAAAAGCAGACGTTCAAAAAACAGAATTTGTGTACTATTCTCACCAGTATTCCCCTGCCGAGTGCAGCGAGGCTTGTTGCCACGTCACTGGACTTTTGCCATACAGGAGTTCTCGGCAATTGTTCCGCACTACCCAAGGTTCGATATGCTAGCAGTGGCAATTGACGTTTGGCGTTTGGCGTTTGGCGTTTGGCGTTTGGCGTTTGGCGTTTGTCGGCTCAAGTCGCGATCTGGTAGTCGTCAATAACACCTACGACGCTTTAATAATTAATTCGAGCACGAAGAAATCAAAACATGCTACAAATGAAACTCAGCACGCTTGAGGAAAAATCAAAAAAAATAGTTTTTTCAGTGATAGCGTTTCTGCTCTTTGGTGCATGGTTTTATTATGCTGGCTGGGCTTCTAGTATTTCAGCGCGAACAGTTTTAATGCCTGAAATCCCCGAGTGGACGACATACCTGTTGATCGGTTCTATTAGTGGGCTTACCGCCGTAACTGGCACACTATACCGGCGTCCTGGTGGCAAAATAGCAAAACGAACTTTAGACTCTTTTATTGGTTGGTTTTGCTTAGGGTTTGGCTTGTCTGTCAATATTTATGCGACCGCCGCCTATCTTCTGCCTGGCAAGATTATTAGTTATGAGTCTTCATATGAAATAACCTACCCTGGGCCTTCCATCGGAAGATTTAGTCATTGCGAGGCAGGTCTGTGGATCGAAGATACAAATACGCACCGCAGAATTGAGCTCTGCACGAATAAAATGCACTTAGAGGAAAATATAAAGCAGGGTATGAAGACCGTTTGGGTGAGTGCCCGCGCAAACAAAATAGGTAGCTACATTGTCAGCTATACATTTATCTATAAGTAGATCCACTAGGTTCGACATTTTTTTCGCGAACAAAAGATTAAGCGACAGCTATGGCCGATTTCTGACTTTCGTCAACTTCAGCTTTGGGTCGAAAACGGACATTTACGAATGTCTGCTTATGGCCGGTAGCGGCCACTCATCAACGAGCGCTTGTGTCACAGAAGATCATCTTGAAACTCGTAATAGGCACTCCGTCGATCTTCAAAACTCGCACTACGAATCTGACGGCTTACGCGATAAACGGTACCCCTACCCGGCAATTGCTTGACTCAGATTAATGCACGGACGAATGCGCATTGACCTGCTCAGGTCGGGCCAACAAACTTTCCTGCTCATTTGAAAAGTTTGAGGTGAGTTCGATGCGCAAATCATTATCGGTTGCAGCATTAAGTCTGTTTGTTGCTCATTACGCCGTCGCCGGTGAAACCACCAACACAGCATTGGGCGGAGGGCTCGGTGGTGCGCTTGGAAGTGTTGTCGGTCAATCGGTCGGGGGAAGCACTGGCGCGTTAATCGGTGCCGGGGTTGGCGGTGCAACCGGGGGTGCAATCAGTGCAAAAAGCGGCAAGAAAACTGAAGCGGCGATTGGCGGCGGTATCGGCGCCGCTGGTGGCCAGGTCGTTGGCGCCAGTCTGGGCGGATCAACTGGCGGTCTGATCGGCGCGGGATTGGGCGGCGCCGCCGGCGGTGCAGTGGGCAATAACCTGGCTGACGATAACGACCATCACTCCGGCCATGACCACAAGCACAAGAATAAACACGGTCACAAACATTGAGACTGTGCGTCTGCTTTTCTCTGCCAACAGCCTGTCGCGACGCTTCGATAAAATTTGAACCGCTTCAGAACGCACTCGCCTAATGATCAGCTTGTGAGTATTCCCACAGGCAATGTGCCAATACCGGCATGCTCCGAGAGGTGATCAACGTGGCTAAAGACGAGAAGAAAAGCAAAGGTGAAGCTTCCAAGGCCAGCAAGGACTTGAAGGACAAGAAGTCGTCACCGGAAAAGAAATCAACGGCAGCCTCAGCGCTTTCGAAATCTTCCGATAAGAAAGACAAGAAAAAAGACGCCGAACCGAAAAAAGCCGATAAGAAGGCCGATAAGAAAGCCACCAAGAAAGCTGATAGCAAGCCTGAAAAGGCCAAGAAATCAGAGAAGGCCGACAAACCGGCGAAGAAGAAAAAGTAACCTCTGCTATCGGCTAGGGCGCTACGCCCTAGCCTCTTCTCTTCTTACAAATCTTTGTTGATGTCTGGTGGCAGCGGGCAGAGGAACATTCTCTTCAATCGATCTCGACCCAATGCGCGCGTCAGTTCTGAAAAGACGCAATACACGAAGATCAAAGTAATCAGCAGAATCTGCACTGCCCAGAATTGAGGCCAGTTCATCGAAGTCCACAACGTGGCGTTCGCGTCCATGAAGCTGTGTGCCTCTTTCCAGAACTCATACAGCCGCTCCAGATAATGAACGACCAGCGCCACCAGCGCGTACATGAGCGTTTTCCAGGTGACGTTCCAGATCAGTGGCTTTTCCGGAAAGCGATTAATGAACGGCAGCATGTCCGCGACCAGCACGGATTTGCCGAGCACCAGCGACGCGATCAGGATTGACGTGGAGACCGGCATCGAAACGCCTGTGCCCTTCATCATCAACGTACGGATGAGGGCGACGATGTGCAGAATAATGAAGAAAAATACGGTCGGCGGAATGGCCTTCATGACTTCGTGCTTGATCGTGTGGAGTACGGCTTTCATATCGATCCCCTGAGCGCGTGATCGAACGAGCTTGGTCGAAAACACGAGGCTTGACGAAATGGGAGCCCGAACACCATTCGAACAGGGATTGATATCGGGTCACGAAGAATGAGAGTGAGCTATCTTGTCGGCCTGCTGATTCACTTAATAGCCCAGGGAAGCCAATGCTCAGTTCGCTCATATCAAATGGTCAGGTACAAACGCCTGAACAATTAGAACTGACGGTGCCTTGGTGGAGCTTCACCAAAACAGTTTTGGCGGCGACAGCCCTGTCGCTGGTACGAGATGGGCTGACTACGTTAGACGAGCCAGTGACTGATCAGCCTTTCACGCTGCGTCAGCTTCTGCGGCATGAAGCAGGTCTGGCCGATTACGGCGATCTTGCGGAGTATCACGCAGCCGTCAGGAATGACGAATCGGCCTGGTCGCCAGATGAAATGATGCAACGGCTTGACGCTGCTCGACTTCGACACAGTCCCGGAACCGGTTGGCGTTATTCAAATGTCGGTTATTTGCTTATCGGCAGGCTAATTCAGCGGCTAACAGATCTGACGCTTGAAGAGGCGGTGCTACAGCGGGCGATTTCACCACTGGGTCTGTCGAATGTTCGCTTCGCTAAAACGCGCGCAGACTTACAAACGACTCACCTTGGAAGCACCTTGAATTACGACCCTGCCTGGGTTTATCACGGTCTGCTGACTCGGACCGGTTTCGCAAGCAGCGCTATTTCTGGATCGCCTCCTCAGCACTGACTTGCTCTCCTCGAATTTGCGCCAGGCAATGCAGGCCGCGCGAACATTGGGCGGCCCGATACCCGGGCGCCCATGGATCACTCCGGGCTACGGCCTTGGGGTGATGCAGGGCACGATTGGCGGCGGGCATTCCCTCTGCGGGCACACCGGTTGCGGGCCGGGCAGTGTTATCGCTGTCTATCGTGTTCGTGAGGGCGATGCATCAGCGTGTTGCGCTGTTTTTGAGCGAGGTGCCAGTGAGGGGGCTATCGAGGCCAAGGTCGTTGAACAGTTGATGCAAGCGCTGCCGCATGTCTAATTCTTTACGGCATCAACGGCAAGTCGTGGTACATCCTCTCGATCACATCCTGCTCTGAGGGCCACAAGAGTTTTCGATTTCTTTAGCCAGCGTCAATACCCTTTGGCCAAACGCTTTTGCCAATCGCCACCCTGAGCGTTTTCGCACTCCTGCTCAGAATCAAAGCGAACATTGCGATCTGTCAGTTTCAGCTCAATACCCGCTTCATTCAGCGCAATAGCCGTCAGTGCGAAGATCTGTGCTTTTGCGTCAACCTCGGCGAGCTTTCTGTCGGCCAGGGTTTCGAACACCCAGATGATTTTCAGTGTTTCAGCCAGTGCATTCAGATCAGCCGTGTGAGTGAGCCAGGTAAAGCCTTTGATTTCACTTTTTGCCGTTTCGCACGCTTCGGTCAGCGTGGTGATCAGCCGGCGCTCGATGCGCGCCAGTTCACGTTTTCCTGCGGGCATTGCAAGTTCCTTGGCAGATCATTAAAGGGGCGTAAGCGCACTCTGGCATTTTCGGCTGAACACCGCCATCCAGACCAACCCTGCTAATCTCTCCTCCATGAAAATCGCCATCATTTCCGACACTCACGGCCTCCTGCGCCCCGAAGCGTTAACCGCGATCGAGGGCGTCGAACAGATCCTCCACGGTGGCGACATCGGCAGCGCTGACATCCTCAGCCAACTGGCGCAAATCGCCCCGGTTCACGCCGTGCGCGGCAACAACGACCTGAACCTGCCTTGGGCCACCGACCTCCCCGACCACCTCACCCTCAACCTCAACGGCTGGCCAACCCTGCTCACCCACGACATCGCCGATGTTCCCGCTCTGCTCGATAGCCACACCCGAATCGTCATTACCGGCCACTCGCACAAACCCTTGATTGAATGGCGCGGCGATCGGCTGTATTTCAATCCAGGCAGCGCCGGGCGGCGGCGTTTTAAATTACCGGTCACCCTCGCGCTGCTGGAAATAGGGGCTGACGCGCTTGATCCACAACTCCTCCACCTTCTGCCCTGAAAATTTTGTGCTTCGGAGCGCCACCAAAAATCTCATCGAACATCGCATTGACATATCGGTAAATCTCGATATCCTCGGCGCATGGACTTACTCGAAATATTCAAAGCGCTGTCAAACCCTACCCGCCTTCAAATCCTGAAGGGGCTCAAGGATCCCGTGAAGAACTTCCCCGCGCAGGACGAGGGCGACGTTCACACGGTTGGGGTCTGCGTCAGCAGCATTCAAGAAGGCATCGGGCTGTCTCAGTCAACGGTGTCGGGTTATCTGGCAACTCTGCAACGTGTGGGCCTGGTCGAAGTCAGGCGCATTGGTCAGTGGACGTACTACAAACGCAATGAAGCAACCATCAGTGTTCTGGCCGAGATCATAGGAAAAGAGCTGTAGATTTTTTTACCGCACAATATCGAGATATCTCGATATCCCTTTTTATAGATATGAGGAAACACCATGAAAGCGATGTTGCTAAAAGCCTTCGGAGGCCCTGACGCGTTCGAGCTGCACGACGTGCCCAAACCCTTGCCGCAAGCGGGCCAAGTGCTGGTTCGAGTCCACGCGACTTCCATCAATCCTTTGGATTACCAGATCCGCCGTGGCGATTATCCCGATCTGGTATCGCTGCCGAGCATTACCGGCCACGACGTCTCAGGCGTTGTCGAAGCGGTCGGGCCAGGAGTAACGGCGTTTACTCCAGGGGACGAGGTTTGGTACACCCCGCAGATATTCGACGGTGCGGGCAGCTACGCCGAGTACCACGTCGCCGCCGAAACCATCATCGGCAAGAAACCGCCTTCGTTGAGCCATCTCGAGGCGGCAAGTCTGACGCTGGTGGGCGGGACGGCATGGGAGGCATTGGTCACCCGGGCGGCGTTGCGAGTCGGCGAAAGTATCCTCGTGCACGGCGGCGCTGGCGGCGTCGGGCATGTGGCCATCCAAATGGCAAAAGCGATGGGCGCCAGAGTGTTCACAACCGTGCGTGAAACCAATGTCGAGTTCGCTCGGAGCCTGGGTGCCGACACCGTCATCGACTACGAAAAAGAGGACTACGTTGACGTCATCCTTCGCGAAACGGCTGGCCACGGGGTCGATGTGGTGTTCGACACCATCGGCGGCAACACGCTGTCGCGCAGCCCGGACGCACTCGCGCAACTGGGCCGTATCGTGACGATTGTCGACATCGCCCAACCGCAAAACCTCGTTCAGGCCTGGGGCAAGAACGCCAGTATCCACTTCGTGTTCACCCGCCAGAACCGCGGCAAGCTGGATGAACTGAGCGCACTGGTCGCACGCGGACAGCTGCGCCCACACGTTGGCGCGGTCTTTTCACTCGCCGACCTCCCCCTCGCTCACAAATTGCTTGAGACGCCCAACAACGGTGTTCAAGGAAAGATCGTGATCGAGGTCAGGCCCTCGATCGTCACGCCAGTGTGAACTTCAAATCGTTTCAGTCCTTCCCGAGGAACATCGCATGATTTATGAGATCGCTGTACTTCCCCTACACCAACAACACATTGAAAGGTTCAGAACGGCGTTTGCCGAGGTCGCGCCGTTGCTCATGCGTGCCAAGGGCTACAAGGGCCACGTGCTCGCGCAAGGGATCGAAACCGCCGACGTTTTCAATCTGATCGTAAAATGGCAATCACTTGAGGATCACACGCCAGGCTTCGAAGCGAGTGAAGACCATCGGCTGTTCATGCAGGGTCTGGAAGATTACTTTTCCGCAGAACCCACGGTTTACCATCTCGAAGGGCCTGAGATGTCTTAGCGGTCGCTTATCATGCTGACAGTGAGTCGCTGCAGAAGCGGCCACTGTCAGTTCGATTCAGGCCATCACCTGCTGCACCGCAAGGCCTTACACGGCACACCCGCCCTCGTCGGCAAGTGGGCCGCCCTGAAACTTTTTCCCCTCGACCGGCCTGATCACCTAACCTCTTAGACTGTGTGTTCATCGAGAGTCGGTCTGTCCCATGCGCAACACGTTGAAGTCGTTGTTTCTCATCGCATTCATGCTGCTCACCGCCGGCAGTCCATCGCTGTGGGCCGCCGATCTGCCAGCACCTGCCGCGACCGCCGCCGCGCCGCTCCCGGTCATTTCGCAAAGTGACCTGCAAGCCCTGCAACAACGCCTCGATGGCCTGAAACAGCAAATCTCCGCCGCGAACAATTACAACCAACTCGAAGGCCCACAGGATCGGGTGCAGGCGTTCATTCTGGACGTCGATAAATTGTCGGCGGCGTTGTTACCGCAACAGGCGCAACTGACGGTGCAACTGGGCGTTTTGGGCGCAGCGCCGGACACCGAGATCGCCGCCGAGCAAGCGGATATCGTCGCCCAGCGAGCGACGCTGACGGAGCAAAAAAACAAAGTCGACGGCACGCTGAAAAGTCTGGCGGCGCTGAAGCAAAGTGCGGCGGATCTGATCACGCAGATCGCCGGCATCCGCCGCACATTGCTTGAAAGCGAGTTGACGCTCGGCACCCTGAGTGTGTTGAACCCGGACTTCTGGGCACCGCTGGTCAATCCTTCGCGGGATGATCGGCAGCGTTTCAGTTTTTTCGTTGATCAAGTTTCTGACACCTGGGCGACGGTGTGGGCGCCGGGGCGGCATTTTTATACGCTGGTGCTGCTCGCGCTGGCACTGGTGGTGTGGACGTTCGGCCGTCGTCTGGCCGAGCGCGGGCTGACCTGGGTTTGCATTCATCGCATGCCCGAGGGACGTTTGCGTCGCAGTGCGCTGGCGTTTGCTTCGGCGCTGGCGACGATTGCGACCACCGCTCTCGCCTTGCATGTGCTGTATTACGCGCTCACCCGTCACGCGCCGCTGACGCCGGTGCTGTCGACGTTTTCCGAGGAATTCGAGAAGGCTGTGTACGCCTGCGTGCTGATTACCGGGCTGAGTCGTGCGCTGTTGTCGATCGATCATCCATCGTGGCGCTTGCCGGCCATTCACGATCAGGTCGCGCAGGCACTGAAGCGCTTCCCACGCATTCTTTCCGGCACATTGCTGGTGCTGGTGACGCTGGTGCAGGTGTGCAACGCCACCGGCATGAGCAGTCAGATCGTTCTGACCGGGCGCGGCGTGACATCGATTGTGGTCATGGTGATTGTGGTGACATTGCTGCTGCGCGTCGGCAAGGTGCGCAAAGCGTTGGTCGCCGCCAATGACACGCAGGCGAACAGTACGTTCGCCGGGGTGATGTACACCATCGCCAGTATTTCGATGTTCGTCTCGGCGATTGCGCTGCTCACCGGTTACGTATCGCTGGCCCGTTTCATCACCTATGAAGTGGTCTGGGCCTACATTGTGCTGTCGGGTTTTTACTTGCTGATTCAGGTGATCAAGGACGGCTGCGAATACGCGTTCTCGCCCAAGCATGCGAGCGGCAAGGCGCTCAAACAGTTACTGGGAATAGGCGATCGGCGCCTCGATCAGATCTCGATTCTATTGTCCGGTTTCAGCCGCGCGGCGCTGTTACTGCTGGCGGTGATCGCCTTGTTTGTCGGTGGCATCGGCACCACGCTCGGGCAGTTGGCGACCAACATCATGGCGATCCTCGGCGGTGCCGGGTTGCGCAAGTTCAACATCGTCCCTTCGCATTTGCTTAACGCGGTACTCGCGCTGTTGATCGGTATCTGGCTGATCCGCGCCCTGAGTCGTTGGCTCGACAATGAATTCCTGCCCAAAACCGACATGGATCCGGGGATGTGCGCGTCACTGAGCACGCTGTTTTCCAACATCGGTTACGCGTTCGTGATTCTGCTGACGCTGTCGTCGTTGGGCGTGCAGTGGACGAACCTGGCGTGGATCGTCAGTGCGCTGTCGGTGGGTATTGGTTTTGGTTTGCAGGAGATCGTGAAGAACTTTGTTTCCGGTCTGATTCTGCTGACCGAGCGGCCGGTGAAGGTGGGCGATTTGATCAGCATCAGCGGCGTCGAGGGTGATATCCGCCGGATCAACGTGCGCGCCACCGAAATTCAGCTCAGCGATCGCTCGATTGTGATCGTGCCGAACTCGCAGTTGATCTCGCAGAATCTGCGCAACGTCACGCTGGGTGGCAGCGCTCAGGGTGTCGCGTCGCTGGAGTTGGTGTTTCCGCTGGATATCGATCCTGAGGCAGTGAAGGATCTGCTGCTGAACACCTACCACGAGAACGAAACCATCCTCGAAAAACCGGCGTCGTTTGTGCGCTTCAGCAAGTTGTCGCCGGACGGAATTACGCTGACGGTGACCGGTTATGTCGGCAGCCCGAGGATTGTCGGGGTGACCAAGAGTGATCTGCTGTTCGAGATTCTCAAACGGCTGGGAGCGGCCGGCATTGCATTGGCATCGCCCCCACCCTAATACCCCTGTAGGAGCTGCGGAACGCTGCGATCTTTTGATCCTGTCTTGTAAAAAAACACGATCAAAAGATCGCAGCCTCGTTTCACTCGACAGCTCCTACAGGCTTTCGGATCGTTCGTTGCGCAGCGACCCAAGGGTTATTCCTGAAGCGCCTATCAGCCTGCTTTTTAGGTCTTTATTGGTGATGAAACGGCGACCTTATACTCGCCGGGTTCGCCCAATCATCAATAAGGATGTTCCATGCCTCAACGTCTTTTACTGGCGGCACTGTTCGTCGCAGTCGCCGGTTGCGCCAGCCCTCCTCCTGCTTCCGTTCACACCCACGATCCCGCCAGTTCAACCCTGCAAGGCGATGCCTCACGGCCGGCGCAGGCGCAGTGGTTGCGCACTGAGTTGTACTTCTCGGTGGGGTCGATCGATCGCAAGGAAGGCGCGGTCAGCCCGGCGCGCTGGCGCGAGTTTCTCGACAAGGAAGTGACGCCGCGTTTTCCGGATGGGTTCACGGTGCTCGATGCTTATGGACAGTGGAGCGATAAAGGCGCGAAGGAGCCGGAGCGTTTGAGCACTAAAGTCATTGTGATTTTGCATGAGAACAGTGCCAAGCGTGGCAGCGATATTGAGGCGATCCGATTGGCGTACAAGCGCATTACCGGAGACTTGTCGGTACTGCGGTTGTCGCAGCCGGCGGAGGTGTCGTTTTAAGAGCCCCTCACCCTAGCCCTCTCCCCGAGGGAGAGGGAACTGATTGGGGGATATTTGAGAGGTTCGCCGACTTGGACTTGCTTTGGCGAATCCAGCATCGACTCGGTTTTTTCAGGTCGATTGAGGCACAGCTTAAAAGCCCCTCACCCTAGCCCTCTCCCCGAGGGAGAGGGAACTGATTGGGGGATATTTGAGAGGTACGCCGACTTGGACGTGCTCTGGCGAATCCATAATCGGCTCGGTCTGCCGAACATGCCTTACACAATCCATAAACGACTCGGTTTTTCAGGTCGATGTATCACTCAAGACACCTCGGTCGGCCCCCTCTCCCTTTGGGAGAGGGCTGGGGTGAGGGTCTGCCGTTAAGCGACTCAACCCGGCCAAAACCACCGCGCCAACCAAAAGAACGCCAATCCCCAAAAACGCCCCATACCCCACTACAGTCACGCTGGAATACAGCATGTACAGGCACAACCCAAAAAACAGCAACGGCAACAGCGGATACAACGGCACCCGCACCGGCCTCGGCACGCGCGGAAAGCGCCGCCGCAATATGATCAACGCGGCACTGCTCAAACTCAAAAATAACCAATACACCGGGGTCAAATACTCGACCATTGTGTTAAACCCGCTCTGGGTAAAACTGCCGAACAACACCAGCAAGAACGCCACCGCGCCCTCCGCCAGCAACGCTTTGCGCGGTACGCCATGGCGATCATCCCAATCACCAAAACTGCGCAACTGCGGTACATCGCGAGCAGCGGCGTAGGTAGTCCGCGCGCCAACCAGCAACGTCGAATTGATCGTGGCGATCGCTGCAATCCCCACCATCAGCAGAATCAGCATGACCCCGGGCGCGCCAAAAGCACGGTTGAGCAGTTCAACTGCCGGCGCATTACTCGCCGCCAAACCGGCAAATCCCAGCCCCTGAACAAACGCCCAATTCAGCGCCAGATAGATAATCATCAACACCGTCAGCGCGCCGATCATGGCGATGAAAATCCCTCGCCGACCATCGCGCACTTCCGCCGATAACGTCGCCGCATCACTCCAGCCGCCGAACGCGAGAAACACAAAAATCATCGCCGCCGAAAATCCGGCCATACCGGTGTTTTCCGGCGTAACCGACGAGTTCGGCAGCGGCGGCTCAACCCCTTGCCACGCCAGAAAAACCCCCGCACTGGCGATGCTCAAAAAGCCTAACGCGAGCAAGCCAACCAGCAATGTCTGCGTGATGAAACCGATGTGCTTGCCCGTCAGATTCAGCAGCACCAACGCCGCGATCACCGCCCCGGCAAACAGCCCCGATCCAAACTGTCCCAACGGCACCACCGCATTTACGTAATCGGCAAACATAAACGCCGACAACGCAATCCACCCGGTGTGCATCACCGAAAACCGCGACCAGGCGAACAGAAACCCCATGCGCTCGCCATACGCTGTGCGCAGAAAATGGTAGTCGCCGCCGGGATGCGGAAACGCTGTGGCCATTTCCGCAAAGCACAGCGCACCGATCATCGACGCCACGCCGCCAAGCACCCACACCAGGTAGAAGTGCTCCGGCCCGACGTTGAGCGCCACGGTCGGCGCGGTTTTCAGGATGTCGGTGGTGATCACCATGCCCAGCGTGATCAACAGCGCCTGGAACACCGGCAGATGCCGCCCCGGCCCGGCGTTAGAAACCATAGGTGGCGCGAGCGTAGTAGTAAGCGCCGTTGGTACCGATTGGCGAGAGCACGTCGTACGGCAGGTTGCCGCCGTAGTTGATCGCCGAGCCGGAGCGTTCCGGGTAGTTGTCGGTGAGGTTATTGCCGCCCAAAGCGATGTTGAATTTCGGGGTGAATTTGTAGGCCACCTCGGCATCCAGCTGCCACACAGCACCGTAGGTCTGCTCCGGTTGCGAATCACCGAAATCAAACACACGAGTAGTCTCGCCCTGACGGGTCAGACGTCCGAGCAAGCCCCAATGTTCGCTGGCCCAGTTGGCGGAAAAAATGAAGCGATCCTTCGGCGCGGCGTCGGTCAAGGTGTTGGTTTCTTCGACGCCGACCAGCGCGTCATTGCCGATGCCCAGCGCGGTCAATTGCGACGGCGTGCCTTTGGTGCTGGTGACTTTGGTGTGGTTGTAGGTGTACGCGGTGGTCAGGCCGAGTTGCCCTTCGTAAAACGGCTGATGATAGTTGAGCACCAATTCGGCGCCGTGGGTGCTGGTGTCGGCGGCGTTGGTGAAGAAGTTGACGTCATGTATGCCGGCCACGCCGAAGTTGTCATTGATGTAGTTTTCCAGCGCATCGCTGCCAATGCGTTGTGACAGGGTGATGCGGTCTTTGACGTCGATGCGGAACACGTCCAGCGACGCATCGAAGCGTTCGTTCAACTGGAAGGTCAGGCCAAGGCTGAAGTTTTTCGAGGTTTCCGGATCAAGTTTTTCTGCGCCCAATGCGCGGGCAATCGGATCGTTGACCGAGAGCACGCGAATATCGGTCAGCGTGCCGCCGTCGCCGAAGTTGCTGGTGGTGTTCTGGAAACCGCTTTGCGCCAGAGACGGCGCGCGGAAGTTGTTCGACACCGCGCCGCGCACCGCCCACTGCTCGGTGAGTTTGTAGCGGCCACTGAGTTTGCCGGTGAGTTTGCTGCCGGCATCGTCGTAATGCTCCCAGCGCGTGGCGGCATCAACGAAGAAACGGTCGGTGAGATCGCCGGACAACTCGGCGTAAGTGCCGAACACATTGCGATCCAGATCTGACTCTTCGCTCGGGCGCAGTCCATTGGCGCCATCGGCTCCGGAGCCGACATAGGAAGCCGCGTCACCGGCGTAAGTCAGGTAGTTTTCGTAGCGGTATTCGCCGCCGACGGCCAACACAAATGAGCGTTCGCCGAGGCGCAGTTCGCGAGTGAAATCGAGGTTGGTCGTGGTCTGGCGCAACTCGTAATCGCCGGTATCGAATTCGGTGGGAGAGTCTTCACCGAGACTGACGTTGAGGGTGCGTCGGGTCGATCCATCGAAGCGGTTACGACCATGGGTGACGCTGCTGTCGAAGTCCCAGTCGTCGCCGATCATGCCTTTGAAACCGGCAGTGGCGGAGACGTCCTTGTTGTCGCCAAGCGATTGCGGCAGGTAGCCGTTGGGATAGAACTGCGGCTGCTCGTACGGGTAGCGATAGAATTCGGCGCCGGTGGTGTGGCGCTGGTTGTAGGTGCCGAAGCTGTAAGCCTTGCCGCCGGCCAGCGGCAGTTCGCTGTTGAACCACAGGTTGACGTCGCGGGCGATACCGTCGCCCATCACATAGTTGCGCTGGTTGGGGATGTCGTCGAAGCCATCGAAACCGGCGCGGTTGGTCGGGTTGCGATCCTTGTACTCGGTGCCGCCGCGAATGAAGCCGCCCTCCTCGCCGAGGCGCGTGCCGATCTTGGCGGTGGTCACGCTGTTCTGGCCGTCGGTGGTGGTTTTGCCGATCGCGTCCTGATGGGTGTGATAGGCGCCGTAGCTCGTCGTCACTTCGCCGCCCTCGGGCGCGTCGTCGAGGATGATGTTGATCACCCCGGCAATCGCATCGGAGCCGTATTGCGCACCGGCGCCATCGCGCAGCACTTCGATGCGTTTGATCGCGCTGATCGGAATCGAGTTGAAATCCACCGGCGCCGTGCCGCGACCGATCTTCGAGGAATCGTTGACCACCGCCGAAGTGTGCCGGCGTTTACCGTTGACCAGCACCAACACCTGATCCGGGCTCATGCCCCGCAGTTGAGCGGCGCGTACATGGTCGGCACCGCCGGAGTTGGACTGGCGCGGCAGGCTGAACGATGGCAACAGCGTCTGCAACGCTGCGCCCAATTCGCCATCCGCGGCGCCGGCGGCTTTCAGGTCATCAGCGGTGAGCACGTCGACCGGCACTGGCGAATCCAGCACGGTGCGCGATGTGCCACGAGTGCCGGTCACCAATACGGTATCGAGTTTGGCTTCATCGTCAGCTTGCGCGGGAAGTTGCCAGATGGACGTGAGCACAGCAGCAGCGAGTAATGAACGCGAACGGTAATACATGCAACAGCTCCTTGAATCGCAGCTAATACCCGGCCCTGCCAACCAAAAGTCGTCGGCCATCAGTGCACGGCAATGTCTGCTGTAGTTTTATAAAACAGGAAGGCAGCGAAGGCTGTTAGATCGGAAAGTGCAAATAGAACGCAGGATCCCCAAAAGTAAGCTTTTCCCCTTGGAGGCCGATGCTAGACGAGCGGAGGGCTGTGGCAAAAGAACCAATAACGCTTAGGTTATATCGGCTTGACGGAGTGTGCTTAGAGCAACATAAGTGTTGCCCAGGCAACACTAAATCCAACTAACAACAACTAACTAACGGATGGATACAAAACCTGTGGGAGCGGGCTTGCTCGCGAATGCGGTGTGTCATTCAACAAGGATGGTGACTGAAGCGACGCCTTCGCGAGCAAGCCCGCTCCCACAGTTTTGATCGGTGTTGGGTCAATCGCTCGGGGTTTGCCGAAAACTCACCGCCAGGCGATTCCAGCTGTTGATCGTGGTCACGGCCATGGTCAGGTCGACCAGTTCCGCCTCGTTAAACTGCTCCCGCGCCTGCTGATACACGTCATCCGGCACATGGCTCTCAGCTAACAAGGTCACCGCCTCCGCCCAGGCCAGTGCCGCGCGTTCACGAGGATTGAAAAAGCCGCTGTCACGCCACACTGCAATCGCATACAACCGCCGATCACTCTCCCCCGCTCGCCGGGCTTCGACCGAATGCATATCCGTGCAAAACGCACAGCCATTAAGTTGCGAGGCGCGGATCTTGATCAGTTGCAGCAACGGCTGTTCGATGCTCAAGTTGCTGGTCAGCGCCTCCATGGCAATCATCGCTTTCATCGCTTTGGGTGAAGCGCTGTAGTAATCCAGACGCGGGGACATGGCTTGATCTCGGCAGGCGCAATAAAGACTTCAAAGTAAGCGCCGAGAGGCTAGCGTTACAGCCCCAATTCCACGGAAAAGTGCCACACCAATAGCGGGTTCAACACAAATCCCCTGTAGGAGCTGCCGAAGGCTGCGATCTCTTGATCTTAAAAAGCAACATCAAGAGATCGCAGCCTTCGGCAGCTCCTACAGGGGTTTATGCCAATTTCGGGTATTTGTGCTGCGCAACTTCTGCCAATCGCCCAACAGCGCTAATCTGGCGGGCACTTCACATTGCCTCGGAGCCACGTCGGTATGGAACTTCATGTCGTGATCAACGGCCGCAAGGATCTCGCCGGTCAGTTGTACCAACAGCTGCGCGGCGCCATCGAATCCGGGCGTCTGGCCGCTGGCACGCAATTGCCGCCCAGCCGCTTGCTCGCCGAGCAACTGGGGATCTCGCGCAAGACCATCTCCGACACTTACGCGCAACTGACTTACGAAAACTTCCTCACCGGCGTGATCGGCAAAGGCACCTACGTCAACGCGCGCCCGGCGCAGGTTCAGCGCAAGCAAAGTCACAGCGAACTGGCCAGTGCCGAGGTGATCGAGAGCTGGCGCAATCTGCCGGTATTTCTGCGGCACCCGACACTGGAAGGTTCGCTGCGTTACGACTTCATTGGCGGCGCCACCAGCAAGGGCCAGTTTCCCCAGGATGACTGGCGTCGGTGCGTCGCTCATGCGATGCGGCAGATGGTGCAGTCGAAAGGCTTTTACAGCGTTGCCGAAGGTTTGCCGTCGCTGCGCAACGCGATTGCCCGACACATCGCATTTTCTCGTGGGGTGAACTGTCAGGACGAAGACATCGTGGTCTGCAACGGCGCGCAGCAGGCGCTGGATCTGATCGCCCGCGTGCTGCTGCGTCCCGGCAGTCTGGTGGCGATGGAAGATCCGGGTTATCCGCCAGCACGCCTGCTGTTCGGCACGCACGGCGCCACCGTGGTCGGTATTCCAGTGGATGCCGAGGGCATTCAGGTCGAACACATTCCCGAAGGCACGCGGCTGATTTACGTGACGCCGTCGCACCAGTTTCCGTTGGGCATGCCGATGAGTCAGGCGCGCCGCGAAGCCTTGCTGGTGCGTGCGCATGAGCTCGGCGCAATCATCATTGAGGACGACTACGACAGCGAGTTTCGCTACGAAGGCCGGCCCACTGATTCGCTGTACAACCTCGACCAGCGCGGTCTCGTCGCGTATGTCGGCACCTTCTCGAAAACCTTGCTGCCCGAGTTGCGCCTGGGCTACGGAATTCTGCCGCCGGCGATCCTTGAAGCGGTGATCCGCGCCAAGCAGCTCACCGATTTGCACGCGTCCACCCTGCCGCAATGGGCGCTGGCCAAGTTCATCGCCGAGGGCTGTTTGCTCAAGCATATTCGCCGCTGCCACACGATTTATGCGCAGCGCCGCGAACGGATTCTGGCGCGCATGGCCAGCGATCTGTCGCCTTGGCTTGATGCGGTACCGGCCAGTGCCGGATTCCACATGGCGGTGTTTTGCAAAGTGCCGATCGACCTGCCGCTGGTGATCGAACTGGCGAAAAAGGTCGAAGTCGGCCTCTACGCCATCAATGGCTTCTATTACCAGCAGACACCGCGTGATGGTTTGTACTTTGGCTTCGGCGCGATTGAGACGCTGGACATTGATATCGCCCTCGATCGCCTCCGCGACATTCTCCAGCAAGTCGCCTGAGCGATTGGCCTAACGGATTAACCGCCGATTGGTTATTGGTGATCGGCGGGTGCAGGCCTATTCTGCACAGGCGTTATCCCTCAATGAGCAGGATTCGTCCGGCCTGATTCAGGAGTGTGAGCAATGTCCAACGAAGTGATCAACACGGTGCAGGTGCAGGCTGCTGCCGGCCGCTCTGACGAGCTGGGCAAGCAACTGCAGAGGATCGTCGAAACCCTGCGCGAAACGCCGGGCTGCGATTCCTACCTGGTCGACCGCTGCCCCGAGGACAGCCACCGCTGGACGGTCAGTGCGCGCTGGCAGTCGGAAGCGGCGATGCAGGCGCATTTCAACCGGCCTGAAGCGCAGGGGTTTATAGACCTGATCGATAGCCGCCTGGCCAATAGTGTGGACTTCAACAGCTTCCCCATCGTCTGATCTGACGCCTTCGCGAGCAAGCCCGCTCCCACATTTGAAATGCGCTCCACTGTGGGAGCGGGCTTGCTCGCGAAAGCGGTTTCCGGCCACCGATAATTTTCCGTAAACCCCGCCAATTGGTCACCCAATCTTCCCGAATATTGGCCGTTTGCTTGCCCCGCCCCTCGGACTACTGTGATTACCAACCACCCCCAACCGGTAATCCACCATGAAAACCCTGCACCTTGTCGCTGCCGCCCTCGCCCTGGCCCTCTCCACCTCGGCCTTCGCCCACGACCCCTCGGAAAAAGTCACCGTACTGCAAGACCAGATGCTGAAAAACGCCCCCGGCAAAAAAGCCATGATGATCGAAGTCGACTACAAACCCGGCCAGTCTTCCATCGCCCACAAACACGACGGCACCGCGATGGCCTACGTGCTCGAAGGCGAAGTGATCTCTCAGGTCAAGGGCGAACAGGCGATCACCTACAAGAAAGGTCAGTTCTGGTACGAACCGGCCGGTTCCGAGCATTTGGTCTCGAAAAACGCCAGCCAAACCAAGCCAGCCAAGTTGCTGGTGTTCATGGTGCTGTCCCCGGATGAGCAAGTGCTGATTCCGCTGAAAAACTGATGGTTGTTTAGCCAGCCATAAATAAAAAGGCGCAAATTGCCGATTTGCGCCTTTTTATATCCCGATGCAATTAACCGGATCGGTTTACAGCAAATAAAACTATTCAATACAAAACCAGACAGCAAATTGTCAGCTTATTTGCCGTGCGACGGGGGTAGTCTGAATTAACTGCCGTCATTGACGGCAACTTTAAACTTTCCGACTGATGTTGTTTCACGGGAGAAACACCATGAAACTTGCGTTCACCAGTATGTTGGCGATATCGGTTTTAGCCCTCTCCGCCTGTTCAGTGCCGACGGCGCCAAAAGCAGTCTCGTCTCTCGATACCCTGCTGCCGCATCCAACCGGTCGCAGTAGCGCGACTCAGGTAAAAAGCGGTCCCGGCGTATCGCTCGGCGTGGTCTACAGCCCAAGCACCCAGAGCAACCGCGAATACCTGCGCGACTATCAAGCCAACGCCGGCACCGGTTTCGGCCAGAGCCTGCTGGTACAGCCGATCCACGACGCCTACGTCGCCAGCTCGAAACCGGACATGGCGGTGGAATGGGTCAACGCCTCCCTGCAACGCCAGTTCGGCTCGGTGACGGTGTATCCGGACATGCAAAGCTTGCGTGCAGCCAAACCGGATGTCACCGCAATCGTCGACACTCACAGCCAGCTGATCACCTCGCGCAGCTCGGATATCAAGGCTGATGTCAGTGCCGATTTTTATGATGCGGGATTGAACTACATCGGCACGGCGAAAGGTTCAGAAGCGAAAGAACTGACACCGGTGTGGGCGGACTTCAAACGCTCGGAAGAGATTGTCGCCGATATTAATCAGCAGCAAGACGTGCAAGTACGGGCGCTGCAAAAGTTTGACCAATCGCTCAACAATTTAGTCGCACGACCTGCGGATAAAGTGTCGATGCTTGATACTAAACCGGCTCAGAAGTTGTATTGAATGTAAGGGGCCTCTTCGCGAGCAAGCCCGCTCCCACAAGGATCGAGTTCAACAAAAAACCTGTGGGAGTCTGGTTTTCCAGCGACGAGGCCAGTTCAAGCAAACCCCTTATTCGCCCCTGCAAAAACAACCCTGTCTACTGTCAGAGTTGACAGTAGACGACCAGCACTGATGGGCTACCTAATGAGTTTCTGGCTTGAACCGCGACAGCGATGTTCAACCCTGACTCCACAGACATCCCGAGGTGTTGAATGACTTCACTACAAACCACAAAAGGCCAAGCACGTCCTGATCTCGAGTTTGGTAACGCAGGTAAAGCCGTCATCAAAATTCCACAGCGCTCTTCAGGAGGAGGCGAATATCTGACGATTGACCAGAGCGGTCGCTTGCTGTTCGCGTGCTCCATTCTCAATGACTTCCTCGTCGGCCGGTTACTGGATGACGGCACAGCGGATTTAACATTCGGGGTCGGTGGGCAAATAAAAGGCACATTCGCTGCCGAAGGCTCATCCGCTGTCAGCAGCATCTTGGTAGACGAGAAAACCGGAAATATTCTGCTCATTGGATTCCACCTGTATCCCGGTCAGATTTCCGACCCAGGTTTCGCTTTACTGGATCCTTCAGGCCACTACGTAGAAAGTTTTGGCGAAGGTGGCAGAGTTGTTATTCCACGTCCTGATCAAATGCCACATCTGCATGCAAAATCCTCTCAGGATCCGAACTCCACCTCCAGCTCATACAGTCAGGCAGTCATAACACCTGATGGGAAAATCCTGTACAACCTCGATGGCAATGTGGCGTTACTGAACCCTGACGGAACGCCTGATAGAGATTTCGCCAATGGCGCCGGTTATTTCCGCGTAACGCACCCGAAGTATCACGACGTGGCGGCTCATTTTTTAGTCCAGCCCACACCCGATCTTATTTTGGTGTCAGGCTGGGTGGACGTAGACGGTGCATGGGTCGGGATGGTTGCTCGGTACTTTATGTCAGGAAAACTGGATACACGCTTCGGTGAGGGCGGGTTCTTCCTTCTGAAAGATGTGGGAAGAAGAACGTCTATTCATCAGATTATAGTCACTGATCAAAACAAGCTTCTTTGTGTGGGCTCTGATTCTGCTGAACCCCAAAAAGGCCTGCTGATTGGCCTGAACGAGAATGGGGAAATTGATCCGGCTTTCGCTGATGGAAAGCCTGTCATAAGCCCTCCGAGCGGAGATGAAAGATTTGTCTGGACGAGCGGGGCAGTCGACAACGCAAGAAATATTGTTCTCACAGGCACTTCCTGGGAGCTTCTTAGCGAGGATAGTTTCATCCCGATCGCCCAGTTCAAAAGCAATGGTCAGCCAGACATGTCGTTCGCAGACAGAACCGGATGGCTCCGCGCTAACGGTGCGAAAGGAGAGTCCGTAGTGATCGATCAAAAGGGCCGAATCGTCCTGATTAGCTCTACGACGCGGTTCTATAACCGCCGATGGCCGATGATTCTCCGTTACCTGCGTTGAGTACAAAAAAGCCCCGGCGTCTCACGATACCGGGGCGTTTTCATTCAGCGCTTACTTATGCCGTTTCAAGCTCGGCATTCGCTGTCGCTGCAGGCACTACTGCTTGCCCGCTCAACGCCAGATCCAGCAGTTCACGGTTGGCCACCGCGTACATGGCGTAGTCCGTGCCGCTCGCAGCGCGGATTTCCACCAGCATGGCGCGCCAGCGCGAGATCATGCTTTCGTGTTGCTCCATCCACAGCGCCAGACGTGCTTCCACGTCCAGTGTGCCGTCGCCCTGTTGCAGGACGGAGATGGTGATCGCGCGTTGCTGCCAGTCGACATCATCACGGAACGCTTCACGGGCCAGGGCTTGCCAGTTGTTTTCCACCGGCAGCGCGCTGATCTGTTGCAGGTACCAGGTGATGTCCAGCGCACTGCCCACGGCGAAGTAGGCTTTCGCCACTTCGGCAGGGTTCTGGCCAGTCACGTCGGAGGCTTCGATGATCGGCAGCAAGGTGTACAGGTGCGAGGTGCCCGCCACCATACGCGCCAGCAATTCCGGCACACCGGCTTCGACGTAAGCCTGATAACGCGCCTGCCAGTTTTCACGGATTTCGCCGCTCAGCAGTTCGTCGAGTTTCAGGCCCAGCTCTTTCAGGTGCGGACCGAAATGCGCGACGTCACGGGCAGCGTTCTGCTCGTTGCGACGGGCACGCAGGAACCAGCGTGTCGCGCGGCGGCCCAGACGCATCAGCTCGTCCATCAGCTCCAGTTGAACGTCAGCGGCAACCTGATAGTCCAGCGCTTCGATCTGACGGAACCAGTGCGGGAGGTGGAAGATGTCGCGCACGATCACGTAAGCGCCGGCCACGTTCGCCGGGCTCATGCCGGTCGACTCTTTGAGTCGTTGAACGAAGGTGATGCCCATGTGGTTGACCAGGTCGTTGGCGATCTGGGTGCTGACGATCTCGCGCTTCAGACGGTGACGACGCATGGCTTCGGAGAACTTGCTGACCAGGGTCGGCGGGAACGCCGTTTCCATGTCGCGGGTCAGGTAATCGTCGTCCGGCACCAAGGAGCCCAACAGCTGCTCTTTGAGGTCGATTTTGCTGTACGAGATCAGCACCGACAGCTCAGGACGGGTCAGACCGTGGCCTTCAGCAATGCGCTCGGCCAGTTGCTCTTCGGTCGGCAGGAACTCGATGGCACGATCCAGCTTGCCACGGCCTTCCAGATCGCCCATCAGACGCTTGTACTCAGCGATGCGCGCATAAGCACGGCGCGCCGCCAGCGACAGCGCCTGAGTCTGCTTGTAGTTGTTGCCCAGCACCAGATTGCCGACTTCGTCGGTCATGCTCGCCAGCAACTGGTTGCGTTGCTTGTCGGTCATGTCACCGGCCTGAACCACTTCGTTCAGCAGGATCTTGATGTTTACTTCGTGGTCGGAGCAGTCCACACCACCGGCGTTGTCGATGAAGTCGGTGTTGGAACCGCCGCCATTCAGACCGAATTCCACACGACCCAGTTGGGTCATGCCGAGGTTACCGCCCTCGCCCACGACTTTGCAGCGCAGCTCGTTGCCGTTCACGCGCAGAGCATCGTTGGCCTTGTCGCCGACATCGGCGTGGCTTTCAGTGCTGGCCTTGACGTAAGTGCCGATACCGCCGTTCCACAGCAGATCCACTGGCGCCTTGAGCAAGGCATTCAGCAGTTCGGTCGGGGTCAGCTTGTCAGCCTTGATGTCGAAGCGTTCCTGCATCTGCGGGGAGATTGCGATGCTCTTCGCGCTGCGCGAGAAGATACCGCCGCCTTCGGACATGATGCTGGTGTCGTAGTCGGTCCACGCCGAACGCGGCAGGTCGAACATGCGCTGACGCTCGACGAAGCTGGTCGCCGGGTTCGGGTTCGGGTCGATGAAGATGTGCAGGTGGTTGAAGGCAGCGACCAGTTGCAGCTTGTCGGACATCAACAGGCCGTTACCGAACACGTCACCGGCCATGTCGCCGACGCCCACTACGGTGATGCTGTCTTCTTGAACATTGATGCCGCGCTCGCGGAAATGACGTTGTACGCCGACCCACGCGCCTTTGGCGGTAATGCCCATTTTCTTGTGGTCGTAACCGGCCGAACCACCGGACGCAAACGCGTCACCCAGCCAGAAGCCGTAGTCGATGGCGATGCCGTTGGCGATGTCGGAGAAGGTTGCAGTGCCCTTGTCCGCCGCCACTACCAGGTACGGGTCGTCATCATCGTGGCGAACCACATTCAATGGCGGCACCAGCGCGCCGTCTTTCAGGTTGTCGGTGATGTCCAACAGACCGGAAATGAAGATGCGGTAGCAGGCGATGCCCTCGGCGGCGATCTCGTCACGGCTGCCGCCCAGAGGCAGGCGACGCGGCAGGAAGCCGCCCTTCGCGCCCACTGGCACGATGACCGAGTTCTTCACTTGTTGAGCTTTTACCAGGCCGAGGACTTCGGTACGGAAGTCTTCTTCACGGTCCGGACCAGCGCAGACCACCACGAGCGACGTTACCGAAGCGCAGGTGCACGCCTTCAACGCGTGGCGAGTAGACGAAGATTTCGAACTTCGGCACTGGCTTCGGCAGTTCAGGGATCGCGTGCGGGTTGAACTTGAAGCTGAAGTACGACTTGTTCTGGCCGTTGGCATCAGTCTGATAGAAGTTGGTACGCAGGGTCGCTTTGATCAGGTCGAGGTAACGACGCAGGATGCGGTCTTCGTTGAGCACCTGCACGTCGTCCAGTGCAGTCAGAATCGCTTGTTCCAGACGCTGTTGCTTGTCTTCCAGATCGTCGTCGCTGAGCTTGCGCGCCAGATAGAAGCGGGTCTTGAACAACCGGGTCAGCTCGCGAGCGATGTCGGTGTGGTTGTTCAGGGTGCTGGCGATGTAACCCAGATCAAAGCCCAGACGAATCTGCTTCAGGTAACGGGCGTAAGCGCGCAGCAGTGCGACGTCGCGCCAAGGCAGGCCGGCAGTCAGCACCAGACGGTTGAACGCATCGTTCTCGGCTTCGCCACGGACGATGTGGACAAAGGCGTCCTGCAGGGTGTCGTTGAGTTGCTGGATGTCGAGATCCAGACCTTCAGCGGCAGTGAACGCGAAGTCGTGAATCCAGAACTCGCGGCCATTGGTGTGACGCAGACGGTACGGGAATTCACCCAGCACGCGCAGGCCGAGGTTTTCCAGAATCGGCAGCACGTCGGACAGCGCCAGCGGCGTGTCGGCGTGATACAGCTTGCAATGCAGCTCGCGTTGACCGGAGACCTGGCCCAGCGGCTGATAGAAGCTCATCACCAGCGGATTTTTTTCGTTGAGGCTCAGCAGGTGCTGCATGTCGACCACGGCCGAATGCGCAGCGAAACGCTCGCGGTAACCGGCCGGGAAGCCTTTCGGGAAGTCCGCCAGCACGTTGGTGCCGTGGGCTTCGCCGAAGCTTTCGACGGTCAGTGCGGCGTAGTCGTCCTGCCAGCTGCGGCAAGCCTGCACGACTTCTTTTTCCAGCAGCAGCGGATCGATGTCGAGACGGTTTTTCGGGTCGACACGCAGGATCAGCTGAACGCGAGCCAGCACGGACTCGGAGAAGAACGTCCAGAATTCGCAGTCGGAAGCCTTCAGGCGCTCCATCAGCACTTGCTGGATCTTCTGGCGAACTTCGGTGGAATAGATGTCGCGCGGCACGTAGGCCAGGCAGTAGCAGAAACGACCGTACGGGTCTTTGCGCAGGAACACGCGGATCTTGTTGCGTTCCTGGATCTGCACGATCGACATCACGGTGCTGAACAGCTCGTCGACCGGGGTCTGGAACAGGTCATCACGCGGCAGCACTTCGAGTACCTGCGCCAGTTCCTTGCCCAAGTGAGCCTTGGACTGGAAGCCGGAGCGGTGTTCGATTTCGGCGACCTTGCGGCGGATGAACGGGATGACCCGCACGCTCTCGCCATACACCGACGAGGTGTACAGGCCCATGAAACGGTGTTCTTTGATGACTTTACCGTCGGCGTCGATTTCACGGATCGACACGTAATCCGGGTAAGCCGGACGGTGCACACGGCTCGGGTGCGCAGCCTTGGCGAACGACAGCAGGGTCGGTTCGCGCAGGTAGTTCACCGCGTAGTCTTCGATGCGCAGGTCGTCGTAGGTCAGGCCGGTGCGCAGCAGTTTGGTCAGGCCAAGGAAGGAGTTCTGGTCGTACTCGATGTGGCCGCCATCGGCTTGATCGGTGACCACGAACTCTTCGTAGCCAAGGAAGGTGAAGTGGTTGCCCACCAGCCATTCCAGGAAGCTTTTGATTTCGTTCTTTTCTTCGGCATCGACGGCGAACGCGCTGTTGTCGAGTTTGGTGAGGATTTCCTGCACCTTGGCTTTCATCGGCTCAAAATCGGCGACCGCAACGCGGACTTCACCGAGAACCTGTTCCAGCTCTTTGCTCAGCACATTCAGTTCGGCCGAGTTGGCGCAGCGGTCGATTTCCAGGTACATCAACGACTCTTGCAGAATGCCGTCGCCCTGGGTGCCTTTCGGCAGGATTTCCAGCAACTCGCCCTTGCTGCCACGACGCACGCTGAGCACGGTGGTTTGCAGGGTGTGGATGCTGTAGCCGCGACGGTTCAGTTCGGTACGAACCGAGTCGACGAGGAATGGCAGGTCGTGGTGCAGGACTTCGACCGCAGTGTGGGTCGACTGCCAGCCATGACGTTCGTAATCGGGGTTGTAAACGCGCACTTGTGGTTGCGCGTGATCGAAGCGCTCAAGCAGGCGCCACGCAGAGAGAGTACAGCCAGCGAGGTCGGAGAGGCGACGTTGAGTCAGCTCGTCCAGAGAAATGATGCCGAAGAATTGTTCAGCGAACAGCGCCACTTGTGGCAGTGCCTGTTCACTGATGTGCTGCGCCAGTGCCGCTTGCAGTTGGTGCTGGAAGTCGGCTTTGCTGGCTGCGGTGAAGAACGCCATCTGTGGTACTCCGCTTAAGCTTGTTATTGATGGAAAGCGTCGCGTGCAACACCCCTTTCGGGGCTTGTGTCGCCCTGTTCCTGATTCTCGGGCAGAGGAAACAGGGGGACAGGTGGGTGAAGCTGGACGAGACACTCAGGTCACATTCACCTTCCATTGAATGGGCATCTGCAAAAGCGACTGCCAGGCTTGCCGACAATGCCTTTACGGGTGCTCATCCGTTGCGCAGCTTAATGGCTGCGACAATGTGTCTGCTTGCGGTGCTGCGACATATTCGTTCATAGGCAGGTAAATGAAGGCTTTCGCACCGGTAAACACTAGCAGCCGTGGCGGAAAACGACGGGGGGAATGCCCGGTTTTACGGGACATTCGTGCCAATCGCCGCCCCGTGACGGCTACATATCCAGAAACGAAAACCCTCAGGGCCGTTCTATCGACCCTGAGCGTGGCATCCGGTTCAGCACTGGCTTTTGACACGGATCAGTCCGGCAACTCTTCGTAGGCCCGGAATTTGCTCACGGTGGCGCAGTCGTAGCACTGCATCTGCAGGGTCAATTTGTCCATGCTGGCGTCGACATTGCTGGAGTCGCACTCGCGGCAGAACAACTGCGGATAGTCGACCTGTAGCGCGGCGACCGGCGAGCCGGTGAGAAACCGAGGCACAAATTCGTCTCGCCAGAACAGCCCCGGCGACTTGGAAAAACCGGCACCACTGTCTTTGAGCACGACGTCGTAAAGCAGGCGGGTCATGGCCGGCTGCGGCACGCGCGTATCGCGGTAGCTGTCCTTGCGCCAGTTCTCCGCCAACGCGAGCTGCGCGGTGCTCTGCATGTTGCGCGGAATGGTGTTGGAGGCGTGAGTGCGACCCTTGGAGTTGCCGGTGGCATAGAAATGCGCAGCGCTTTTCACCGCGACTCTGGCGAAGTAGTAGATCTGACTGACCGAGAAGTTCTGCAGCAATGTGCCGATCACTGAGTCGGCGCGGGCTTCGGCGGTGAACGCCGTACCGACCATATTGGCCTGCAGGTGAACGTATTGAATGGATTCCTCCCGCGCGAGCCTGAAGATCAATGCGTACAACTCACGTTTCCACCCTGGCAGTACAGGCCCGGACAACTCTTCGTACAGGGCCAGATAGAGCATATCGCGCGTGCAGCGCACGCATTCGTCCAGCGCGACATTGGCCCGCCAGTAAACGGCCGAATACGTGCTGATGCTGAACTCGTCGGCCCGATTGAACGCCCGAATGTCCGATGCCGTATCGACCTGCAAGGCGCCCGCCTCGTGCAGACCTTTCACCAACTCTTCACTGAAAGCGTCGGTGGACGTGAGCTTTTCCCCTCTGATTTCAGCATCAAGCGCGGCAATGCGTTCGCCTGCGCCTTGACCGCCGTCATCCAGTAACGCCAGCAGAGCTACTTTTTGCTGGAATCCAAGACTGGCAAAGGGCACCGGTGGGCTTGGCGTACCGTAGCGTGCGGCCAGATCACTGCGGTCACGTTCGGCCTGATCGGCGAGTTGCTGTTTGCGCAGGCGGACACAGGCATCACAACCACAAACACTGCGCCGTGAGCCCGCACCGGCGGTGAAGTATTGATGCTCGCAATTCACACATTTGTAAGCACTGCGCAGGGAAACCGGAGTGCCGCGTGAGGGTCGGTGCATCCACATCGGCAATTCACAATATGGGCATGTCAGGTCAGCACTGACGATCGGCGGCAGCACTTTCAGCACACTGCGTACGGTACCCGGCAGTTTGTACTCGGCAATCAGGTCGGCGGTTTTTTCGCCGTTGAGGTAGCGCTGGTAAAGCTGTTCCACCTGCTCCTCGGACAGATGACTGATTTCTTGCGCCCATTGGAAATATCGCTTCATCAAAAGACATCCTTTTTTGCATGTTGGCCATCGCACTCCGTTGCGTTCGAACAGCAAAATCTGACGGCAAACATCCGTCAAAACAAGCGAAAAGGCCTCCAATTCACGCTATTTTTATTCTTCTCAAAAACCCTACGAGGCCAGCGGATTTTTCTTACTCGACTCTGGGAATAGTCTTTAAGAACAGCCCTGCATTCGATGATGTTTCAGCAGAAATTCCCTCAGGCTGGCAAAATCGCACTTTTTGCGCACTGTCTACCGCGTTAGCCCACCAGGAATTCCCCATGCAAATGACCACCGCCCTATTGATCGTCAACCCATGCGACGACGAAGAAGACAACATGGCCATGCTCTGCTGCCACAGCGACAAGGGCGACATGTTCCTGATGAGCCGCTATCCGGACGAGGATGAGCTGGAAATCACCCTGGACGGCGAGCCATCGACGCTGGACGGCGTGAAGGTCACGTTGACCTCGACGCTGCTGAAAATTGAAATCGGCGCGGCGGATGCTGATGCGTTGAATGGGGATGATGTGCTGGAGATCAGCTTTAACCCGGATATGGTTGATCTGGATGAGGTGGTGGAGACGCTGACGAATATTCTGGATGGGACGGGCACGTTTATTAACGAGGTGTGATGGTATCCGGACTGGCCCCATCGCGAGCAGGCTCACTCCTACAGGTCGGTATACGACGATCCATTGTAGGAGTGAGCCTGCTCGCGATAGGGCCAGCACAGGCAACCAATCACTCCCCTGCTACAAAAATCCAACAATTCCCCCAGTCATTTCCCGCACTTTGCGCAAAATGCCGTTAGTCGCCACCCCCCGCGATGGATTAAAGTAACGCCCCCAGCCCCGGCGTTATCCGAACGCCTGTGGCCACCCCTTTCCAGGAACAGTCACCGATGGAACATCGTGAAGCGCTGCTGGCGCTGCGAACCTTTCTTTCAACGCAGATTCTCGGCCAGGAAAAACTCATCGAGCGTTTGCTCATCGCCCTGCTCGCCGACGGCCACATGCTGGTCGAGGGCGCCCCGGGTCTGGCCAAGACCAAAGCGATCAAAGAACTCGCCGAGGGCATCGAAGCCCAGTTCCATCGCATCCAGTTCACCCCTGACCTGCTGCCGGCCGACATCACCGGCACCGAGATCTATCGCCCGGAAACCGGCAGTTTCGTGTTCCAGCAAGGGCCAATCTTCCACAACCTGGTGCTGGCGGACGAAATCAACCGTGCCCCGGCCAAGGTGCAATCGGCGCTACTCGAAGCCATGGCTGAGCGTCAGGTCAGTGTCGGCCGCAGCACCTACGAGCTGTCGCCGCTGTTTCTGGTGATGGCCACGCAGAACCCGATCGAGCAGGAAGGCACCTATCCGCTGCCGGAAGCGCAGCTCGATCGTTTCCTCATGCACGTAAAAATCGGCTTCCCGGATGCCGCCGTCGAACGCCGCATCCTCCAACAGGCCCGTGGCGAAGCGCTGAATGGCGAGACCAAGCCCGAGCGCCGGGTCAGCCAGCAGGCGATCTTCGCTGCACGCAAGGAAATCCTTGGCTTGTACATGGCCGACGCCGTGGAGGAATACCTGGTGCAACTGGTCATGGCCACGCGTACGCCGGCCAAGTTCGATCCGGAGATGGCCGAGTGGATTGCCTATGGTGCGAGCCCGCGTGGCTCGATCGCCCTCGACCGCTGCGCCCGCGCCCACGCCTGGCTGGCCGGTCGCGACTTCGTCAGCCCGGAAGACATTCAAGCGGTGCTGTTCGACGTGTTGCGTCACCGCATTATTTTGTCGTTTGAAGCCGAAGCCGCCGGCATCGATCAGGATCGGGTGGTGCAGCGGATTCTCGACGTCGTAGCCGTCGCTTGACCCCCATGAATGCCCCCCAGCCTTCCCAACCGGGCATCCGCGTCAGCCTCGCCGAGCTGATCGAGATGCGTCACCGGGTGCGTGAAGTGCAGCTGTTTTCCACGCCGAGCCAGCGCAGCCCGCTGATCGGCCTGCATCACTCGAAATTCCGTGGTCGCGGTGTCGACTTCGACCAGGTGCGCGTGTATCAGGCCGGCGACGACGTGCGCACCATCGACTGGCGCGTCACCGCTCGCACGCAAGAGCCGCACACCAAGCTGTTCCATGAAGAACGCGAACGACCGATTTTCATCATGGTCGAGCAAAGCACGCGGCTGTTTTTCGGCTCCGGGCTGATGTTCAAATCGGTGTTGGCCGCACAAGCCGCGGCGCTGATCGGCTGGGCCGCGCTCGGCCACAACGACCGGGTCGGTGGGCTGGTGTTCGGCGACAACGAGCACTACGAAATCAAGCCTCGGCGCAGCAAGCAGAGCCTGCTGCAATTGCTCAATCGTTTGGTCAAGGTCAATCAATCGCTGCACAGCGAACGTGAGCCGGATCGCGATGCCTTCGGCGTGGCCCTGCGCCGCGCCCGCGAAGTGCTGCGCCCCGGCAGTCTGGCCATTGTGATTTGCGATGAGCGCGCGCTGTCCGACAGCGCCGAGCAACAACTGAGCTTGTTGGCGCGTCATTGCGACCTGTTGATGCTGCCGATTTCCGATCCACTCGATCACGCCCTCCCCGCCGCCGGCCTTTTACGATTCGCCGAACGTGGCGCCCAGCTTGAGCTCGACACGCTGAATTTCGATCTGCGCCAAACCTATCGCGCGCAGGCCGAAGCGCGCATCGCACGCTGGGAATTGCTCGCGCAGAAGCTGCGGGTGCTGCTGATGCCGTTGAGCACGCAGAGTGAAATGGTCGAGCAGATGCGCGAATTCCTCAATCCGCAGCGTCCGGGGAAAGGTCGATGAACGGCCTCGACCAATTGCAACCGCTGATCTCGCCGCCGCCGATTGCTTTTTGGCCTCCGGCGCCGGGCTGGTGGTTATTACTGCTGTTATTGCCGCTGCTCGGTTACGCCGTATGGCGCCTGCGCCGTTTCATTCCCATGAAGAAACGCCCGATCGTGCGCGCTGAACAGCCACTCGATCCGGTGCGCGTTGCCGCCCTCGCAGAATTGGCGCAGATGCCCAAACCCTACGACGGTGCCCCGGCCGGCGCGTGGCTGCAACAGGTCAATGGCCTGCTCAAACGCCTGTGTCGCAACCATTATCCCTACAGCCAGAGCCACACCCTTAATGGCCGAAAATGGCTGGCGTTCCTCGACAACCGTTGCCCCGCCGCTGGCCTGACGCGCTGGATGGTGCTGGTCGAAGGCGCGTACAAACCGGAATGCAAACTCGACGACAAAGCCATTGCCGGCCTGACGCAAGCCGTCGACACGTGGATTCGCAAACATGTTTGAGTTCGCCTGGCCGTGGATTTTTCTGCTGTTGCCGCTGCCGTGGCTGATGCGCCTCGTGCTGCCGGTAGCGGACAGCGGCGAACCGGCGCTGAAAGTCAGCTTTCTGTCCGACCTCGAAGGCCTCGCCCGCCGTCGTGCCCGCGCCAATTTGCCTGCGTGGCGCCAGCAAGCGCCGTTCATGTTGTTGTGGTTGCTACTGCTGACTGCCGCTGCGCGCCCGCAATGGCTCGGCGAACCGCTGCCGATTGCCGCCAGCGGCCGAGACTTACTGGTGGCGGTGGACGTGTCCGGCTCGATGGATTTCCCCGACATGCAGTGGCAGGACGAAGAAGTCAGTCGCCTGTCCTTGGTGCAGCATCTGCTCGGTGACTTCCTGGAAAGCCGTGACGGCGACCGCGTTGGCTTGATCCTCTTCGGCAGTCAGGCCTACCTGCAAGCACCGCTGACCTTTGATCGCCACACCGTGCGCGTCTGGCTCGATGAGGCGCGCATCGGCATTGCCGGCAAAAACACAGCCATCGGCGACGCCATCGGTCTCGGCCTGAAACGCCTGCGCATGCGTCCGGCGCAAAGCCGTGTGCTGATTCTGGTCACCGACGGCGCCAACAATGGCGGCGAAATCGATCCGTTGACGGCGGCAAAACTGGCGGCCAGCGAAGGCGTGAAGATTTACCCGATCGGCATCGGCGCCAATCCTGAGGACAGCGGTTCGACCGGCCTGCTCGGCGTCAATCCAAGCCTGGATCTCGACGAGCCGGCGCTCAAGGAAATCGCCGAAGTCACCGGCGGGCAATACTTCCGCGCGCATGATGGCCAGGAACTGCAAGCGATCAAGGACACCCTCGACCAGCTCGAACCGGTGACCCAACAACCGACCCAGGCACGTCCCGCGCAAGCCTTGTATCACTGGCCACTGGCGTTGGCGCTGTGGTTGAGCCTGTTGTTGGTCGCCCGGGAATTGTGGCCGGACAACCCGCTGCAACGCCTGTTCAACAAGGAGCTTAATCTGCAAAGTCCGCTGCCTGACTGGCGCGAGCGTCTCAAACGCCTGCGTCTGCGGAGGCGTCGATGATTGCCCTCTGGCCGCACTGGTTCCGTCCGTGGTGGTTGCTGCTGCTGCCGCTGCTCGGCTGGCTGATCTGGCAACTCTGGCACCGGCAAAAACGCGCCGGACGCTGGCAGATGATTCTGCCGCCGGCGTTCCACGCCACCCTGCTCAGTGGCGGCAGCGGTCGCGACAGCAAACTGCCGTGGGTGGCCCTTGGCGTGGCGTGGCTGCTGACGATTCTCGCGTTGCTCGGGCCGAGCTGGGAGCGCGTCGAACAGACCAGCCAAAAACCGGCCGACCCATTGGTGATCGTGCTGGAACTGACCCCGGAAATGCTCGCCACCGACTCACCGCCGACGCGACTGGAGCAAGCGCGGCGCAAGGTGTTCGACCTGTTGCAGGCGCGCAGCGATGCGCAGACCGCCATCGTCGTTTACGCCGGCAGCGCCCACACGCTGGTGCCGCTGTCGGATGATCTGGCGACCAGCCGCAATCTGCTCGACGCGCTGAAGCCGTCGCTGATGCCGGAAAGCGGTCATCGCGCCGATCTCGCTGTCGCTAAAGCGCTGGACTTACTCAAACAAGGAGCACTCGGCCAAGGGCGGATTCTGCTGGTCGGCTCGTCGCTGAGCGAAGATGAACGGCAAGGCATTCGGCGGGCGCTCAACGGGCAATCGGCGCAGCTGTTGATGCTCGGCATCGGCACCGCCGAAGGTGCGCCGATTGCGCAGGAGGACGGCAGTTTCCTCAAGGACGAACAAGGCGCGATCCGTGTGCCGCAACTCGACAGCCCGGGCCTGGCGGCGTTCATCAATAGCGTCGGCGGTGACTACCACGCGGCGCGTCTGGATGAAGCCGATCTCGGCGCACTCGGCCTGCTCAACGGCCCGCGCAGTTTGCGCAGCGATGGCCAGACCGTGCGCCTCGACACGTGGGCCGACCAGGGTTATTGGTTGCTGCTGCCACTGCTGCTGCTCGCGGCCTGTGCTGGGCGGCGTGGCTGGCTGTTTTGCCTGCCGCTGCTGTTCTGCCTGCCGCAGCCCAGCTACGCTTTTGACTTCGAAGACTTGTGGCTGCGCCCCGACCAGCAAGGCCTGCACTTGCTCAAACAGAAACGCCCCGCCGAAGCCGCAGAACATTTTGACGATCACCAGTGGCAAGGGGTGGCGTTGTACGAGGCTGGCGACTACAGTGGCGCCGCCCAGCGTTTTGCCGAAGGCAGCGATGCCCGCGCCCACTACAATCGTGGCAACGCTTTGGCGAAAAGCGGTGAGCTGGACGCGGCGATCGACGCCTATGAACAGGCGCTGGAGCTGCAACCGGATCTGCGTCCGGCACAGACCAACAAGGCGCTGGTGGAAAATCTGCTGAAGCAGAAAAACACCCCGCCACCGGTCGAACCGGAAAGCCAGCAGCCCGAACAGAATCTGCCGGGCGGTGAACCTCCGCCACCCACCGCGCCGCCACCAGCGGTGAAAAGCGAAACCCAGAGTGAGGCGCAATCCGGCGAGTCTGCCAGTGAACCGCCGCCGACCACACCGCCGCAGCCAGGCCCCAATGAGGTGCCGGGCAGCAACGATGAGGAAGAGGAAACCAACACCGTGCCGACGCTGCGCCCGACCGAGGACAACCTAGAAGGCGAGCAACGTCAGGCACTGGAACAATGGCTGGGTAAAATCCCGGACGATCCGGGCGAACTGCTGCGACGCAAATTCTGGTACGAACAGCAACAACATCAGGATCAGGAAAACACTCGATGACCCGCTTCACCGCTCTCTTGCTGCCCCTGCTGCTCTGCACGACCGCCAACGCGGCCGAGCTGATCGCCAGTGTGGATCGCAGTCGCCTGAATTCCGGCGAGACGGTCGAGCTCACCCTCGAAATCAGCGACGTCACCCAGTTCGGCAAACCCGACCTGACCCCGCTGGAGCCGCTGTTCGAAGTGCGTGGCACGCGGCAGGTCAACCAGCTCAATACCCTCAACGGCGACAACCGCGCGACCACACGCTGGATCATCACGTTGCTGCCGAAAGAGAACGGCAGCGTGGTGATTCCCTCGCTGCAAATGGGCGAGGTGCAGAGCCAGCCGATCACCGTGCAGGTGGTCGAAAGCGACACCCGCGAAGACAAGAACAGCCTTGATCCGGTGTTTATCGAAGCCAGTCTCGATCAGTCCAGCGTGTATGTGCAGGCGCAGGCGATCCTGACTGTGCGCGTCTATCACTCGGTTTCGCTGTACGACGACAGCAGCCTGTCGCCGCTGCAAATCGTCGATGCACGGGTTGAGCAGCTCGGCGACACGCGCACCTACGAGAAAGACATCAACGGTGTGCGCCACGGCGTCATCGAAATGCGCTACGCGATCTATCCGCAGCACAGCGGTTTGCTGACGATCACCCCGCAGACTTTCAGCGCCACGCTGGTCGACACGCAACCGGCCCAGGACACCAGCCCACAAGGGCCGAAGCCGGGCAAACTGATGCGCGTCACCTCTTCGGAAATTCCGCTGACGGTCAAGCCCAAACCGCTGACTTATCCTGCTGATGCACCGTGGTTGCCGGCACGCAGCCTGAGCTTGAGCGAGAGCTGGAATCCGGAGCCGGAACACACGCAGATCGGCGATTCGCTGACCCGCAGCCTGACCCTGAAAGTCGAAGGTCTGGCCGCTTCGCAATTGCCCGCCCTGCCTGCCACCGACGTCAATGGCCTGCGCCGCTACCCCGATCAACCGGTGCTGAGCAATCAAAGCAGCGACCGTGGCCTGATCGGTAGCCGTGAAGAACGCGAAGCGCTGGTGCCGAGCCGCAGCGGCTCGATTGATCTGCCGACGGTGGACGTGGTGTGGTGGAACACCTTCGAAGATCATCTGGAACACAGCAGCCTGCCCGCGCGCACCCTGCAAGTCGCCAATAACCCGAGCCTGCAAGTCGACACGCCGACGGGCAATCTGCAACCGGGGATTGTCGATAACGACACGCTGTGGTGGTGGAAACTCAGCACGCTGATACTGGCCTGCACCACCCTGCTCGGCTTTGGTCTGTGGTGGCGAGCGCGCTGGCAGCCGGCGATCCTGCGCGCCGCACAAACCGGCCCGAGCCCGCGCACCTTGCTCGACGACATCAAGCGCGCGAGCCAGGCCAATGACCCTCAGGCGACGCGGCAGGCGCTGGATGCCTGGGCGCGTCAGCAGCCGGAGACGCTGGCGGACATGGCGGCGCGGTTTGTGCCGTTGTCGGATGCGCTGGATGGGCTCAATGGCGCCTTGTATAGCGAAACCGGGCAGCATTGGCAGGGCGAGGATTTGTGGCGGGCAATCCGCACGATTCCGACCGCCGAGCGCGTGCACGACCCGGTGGGTGACAGCGGCTTGCCACCGCTCTACCCCAAATAACCACTCTCGAGAATGTAGGAGCCCCCCCTGTGGCGAGGGGATTTATCCCCGTTCGGCTGCGCAGCAGCCGCAAAATCAGACCATGCGGTGTGTCAGGCATATTGAGTTGCAGGATTTGGGGCCGCTTCGCAGCCCAGCGGGGATAAATCCCCTCGCCACAGGGTTCCCTTTCTAACCTGCATCTCCATTCCAACAGACTGACTTCGACCACAGGTGTAGTTTTGCCAGTAAACTCTCCCCCTCTTTCGCCGCCTCTTAATTCCCGCGCGGCCATCACCTCTTTTTGTTGCGGAGTCCGCCTTGCGTCTGTTTCACACCTCCGACTGGCACCTTGGGCAAAACCTGCATGGTCAGGAGCGCGATTTCGAGCACGCCTGTTTTCTCGAATGGCTGCTGCGCCAATTGAAACTGGCGCAGCCGGATGTGCTGCTGATTGCCGGTGACATCTTTGACACGGTCAATCCGCCGGTCAAAGCCCAGGAATGCCTTTACGATTTCATCGTCAACGCCCACGAGCAGCAGCCCTTGCTGACCATCGTGATGATCGCCGGCAACCACGATTCCGGCTCGCGCATCGAACTGCCCGCGCCGTTGATGCGCCGCTTGCGCACCCACGCGCTTGGTCGCGTGCTGTGGCTGGACGACGGCCAGCTCGATTCCGAACGTCTGCTGCTGCCATTGCCGAACGCCAAAGGCGACATCGCCGCGTGGTGCCTGGCGCTGCCGTTTCTGCGCCCGGCCGAAGTCACCGGTGCACACCTGGGCGACAACTATTTGCGCGGCATCGGTCAGGTGCATGAATGGCTGATCGAAGCCGCCAACGCCAAACGCAAACCGGGTCAGGCGCTGATCGCCATCAGCCACGCGCACATGGCCGGTGGCTCGGTCTCGGAGGACTCCGAGCGCAGCCTGATCATCGGTAACGCCGAAGCGCTGCCCGCCAGTCTGTTCGGGCCGAGCATCAGTTACGTCGCCCTCGGCCATTTGCACAAGCCACAGAAGGTCAACGGCGAGGAGCGCATTCGCTACAGCGGTTCGCCGATTCCGTTGTCGTTCTCGGAAATCGGTTATCAGCATCAGATTCTCGACGTCACCCTCGACGGCGAAACCCTGGTCAGCGTCGAGCCGATATTGATTCCGCGTTCGGTCAATCTGCAACGCATCGGCCCGGCACCGCTGGCCGAGATTCTCCTGCAACTGGCCGACCTGCCGAACATCGACCTGCTCGCTGAAACCCAGCGCCAGCCATGGCTGGAAGTGCGTGTGACCCTCGACGAGCCGCAGCCCGATCTGCGCCATCAAGTGGAAAACGCCCTGCAAGGCAAAGCCGTGCGCCTGGTGCGCATCGCCGCTGAATACGCTGGCAAGCGTGGCGCTGACGGCGAGGAGGATGGCACCGCGCTCATCGAACTCGATCAACTCACCCCGCAGGAATTGTTCAGCCGCGCCTGGCTCGACAACTACGGCAGCGAGGTCGACGAGCAGACGCTGAAGGACTTCGCCGAACTGCTGCAAGACGTGCAACTGGAGGGCGAGCAGCCATGAAAATTCTCGCCATTCGCTTGAAAAACCTCGCCTCGCTGGCCGGGCCGTTCGAGATCGATTTCACCGCTGAACCGCTGGCCAGTGCCGGTTTGTTCGCGATTACCGGGCCGACCGGCGCCGGTAAAAGTACCCTGCTCGACGCCTTGTGCCTGGCATTGTTCGGCGCTGTACCGCGCCTGAACAACACCGGCCGTGACGCCAAAGTGCCCGATGCTGATGGCGAGATCGCCACGGGTGACCCGCGCACTTTGCTGCGTCGCGGCACCGGCGAAGGCTATGCCGAGGTGGATTTCGTCGGAGTTGATGGCCGTCGCTATCGGGCGCGCTGGGAAGCCAACCGCGCCCGCGAGAAGGCTGGCGGCAAGTTGCAGGCCAGCCGCCAGAGCCTGCGTGACATTGATCAGGATCAACTGCTCGCCAGCCAGAAAGGCGAATACAAAACCCAACTGGAAGCCGCACTGGGCCTGAACTTCGAACAGTTCACCCGCGCCGTGTTGCTGGCGCAGAGCGAGTTCAGCGCGTTCCTCAAAGCGGACGACAACGACCGCAGCGAACTGCTGGAAAAACTCACCGACACCGCGCTGTATACCCGCCTCGGCCGTCGTGCATTCGACAAGACCAAAGAGGCCCGCGAAGCGCACAAGCTGTTGCAGGATCAGGCCACTGGCGTCACTCCCCTCGCCCCCGAAGCGCGCGCCGAACTGGATGAGCGTTTCAACGCTGCACAGCAGCGACTCAAGTTGCAGCAGGCGCAATTGAAGCAACTGGAGCAGCAACACAGTTGGCTCAAGGATTTGCGTCTGCTGCAGGACGCGCAGCAAGCCGCCAGCGAGCAACTGCACAGCGCTCAGCAGCAATCAGAAGGTCTGGCCGGCGAACGCATCAAGCTGACGCGTCTGGAACAACTCGGCCCGCAACGGCACCAGTTCGCCCGCAAAACCGAACTCGATGCGTTGTTGACGCCGTTGGCCGCGCAGATTGCCGAGCACACCCGCCAGCACGCCGAACTGACTGAACGTCAGACGCAACTCGAGCAGAATCTTGAGGCCGCCAAAGTCGCGCTGACCGAGGCGCAGCAACGCCAATCTGAAAACGCGCCGCTGTTGCGTCAGGCCTTCGAAGAGCAAAGCACCCTCGCCCGTCTGGCCATAGATGTGGCCGCGAGCGCTGAGGCCAAAGCCACTGCGCAACAGGCCTGCACCGAGGGCCAGAGCGCCATTCAAGCCTTGCAGGAAAAGCAGGGGCAGGTCGCCGAACGCTTGCAACGCATCGCCGCTGAGCTGGAACAAAGCGCTCATCTGGCGCCATTGAGCGATGCGTGGAATGCCTATCGCGATCGTCTCCAGCAGTTGATGCTGATCGGCAATCGCCTGAACAAAGGTCAGGCCGAACTGGCCAACCTCGAACAAAACGCCACGCGCAGCGCTGAAGAGTTCGCCAGCCAGAAGCAACAACTCGAAGTGCTGTTCAAAGAGGCCGGCGCCGAACCGGATGCCGTCGCCGAGCAGATCGGCATTCTCAGTGCGCTGTTGCAGGACAACCGCAAACAACTGCGCGCTTTCGAAGACCTGTCGCGGCTGTGGGCCACTCAACAGGATCTGGACAAGCGCGGCGCCGAGTTGCAACAACGCCAGCTCAATGCGCAGCAGGAGCGTGAGCGCCTGACCCAGGACGGCGTCAAAACCAAAGCCGAACTGACCGTCGCCGAGCAAACCCTCAACGTCACCCGCGAACTGCTTGAACGCCAGCGTCTGGCGCGCAGTGCCAGTGTCGAAGAGTTGCGCGCGCAGTTGCAGGACGATCAACCGTGCCCGGTGTGTGGCAGCAATGAGCACCCGTATCACCAGCCGGAAGCGCTGCTGCAAAGCCTCGGTCGCCACGATGAAAGCGAACAGGCCAACGCTCAGCTAGTCGTCGATCAGCTCAAGGAAAAACTCAGCGAATTGCGGGCCGATGTCGGCGCTGTCATTGCTCAGCAGAAAGAACTGCTGCAACAACAGGAGCAACTGGCGAACCAGCAACAGGCCCTCGCGCCGAGCCTCGATGCGCACCCGCTGTCTGCTCTGTTGCTCAATCAGGACGCCGACAAACGCGACGCCTGGCTCATGCGCCAGAACGAGCAATTGAACCAGAGCATCACGCAGGACGAACAGCGCCAGAGCACCCTGCTCACCCTGCAACAGGATGCGGCGCGGTTGACTCAACAATTGCGTCAGGCGGAAACCGCGCATCAGCAAGCCGCGCAGCACCTGAGCAATCAACAGCGCGAACTGAGCAGCGACCGTCAACGCCTCGATGAAGAACTGACGGCATTCGGCCCTCTGCTGCCGGCCGAGACCCTTGAAGCCCTGCGCCTGGAGCCGGCAGCGACGTTTATGCAGCTTGACCGGCAGATCGCCGAGCGTCTGACGCAACTCGATCAGCAAAAGGAAGAACTGAGCGAACAGCAGCAACGGCAGCAGACGCTGGATAAAGAACAGGATCGGCAGCAGACCCGCGTGTTGCAGGCACAAACGGCTGAGCAGCAGTTCAATGCGCTGGCCGAGCAACAGCAACTGTGCCAGCAGAAGCTGGCGCAATTGCTCGGCGAGCACAGCAGCGCCGAACAGTGGCAGCAGCAACTGGAACAGGCCGTGGAGCAAGCGCGCGCCGCCGAAACCAGTACCGCGCAAGAACTGCAAAGTGTGCGCACGCAGCTTGTGCAGATCGCCGCCGAACTCAAAGCGCAGCAACAACATTTGCAGGCTCTGGAAAGTGAAGACAAGGATCTGGCCAGCAAGATTGCCGACTGGCGCGCTCGTCATCCGGAGCTGGATGACGGTGGCCTCGAAGACCTGCTGCGGGTTGACGACGCGCAACTCGCTGAGCTGCGCCAACACTTGCAGCAAAACGAAAAAGCCATCGAGCAGGCCAAAGTGCTGTTGCAGGAACGTGACGAGCGCTTAGCCGCACATCAGGCTCAGCACAACGGCAATCTCGAGGCCGAGCAACTCGCCACGGCCCTGACGGATTTGCAGAACCAGTTCAACGTCAGCGAGCAGCAATGCGCTGAACTTCGCGCTGAACAGGTCGAAGATCAGCGCCGGCAGAATGCCAATCAGGCCTTGGCGCAGCAGATTGCTGATGCCTATGCCGAGTATCAGCGTTGGGCGCGGCTCAGTGCGCTGATTGGCTCGGCCACCGGCGATACGTTCCGCAAGATCGCCCAGGCCTACAACCTCGATTTGCTGGTGCATCACGCCAACGTGCAACTGCGCCAACTGGTCAAACGCTATCGCCTGAAACGCGGCGGCAGCATGCTCGGCTTGTTGGTGATGGACACCGAAATGGGCGATGAACTGCGCTCGGTGCATTCGTTGTCTGGCGGCGAGACGTTCCTGGTGTCGTTGGCGTTGGCGCTGGGTCTGGCCTCGATGGCGTCGAGCACGCTGAAAATCGAATCGCTGTTTATCGACGAAGGGTTTGGCAGCCTCGATCCGGAGTCGCTGCAACTGGCGATGGATGCGCTGGATGGTTTGCAGGCCCAGGGCCGTAAGGTCGCGGTGATTTCCCATGTACAGGAAATGCACGAACGGATTCCGGTGCAGATTCAGGTGCAGCGTCAGGGCAATGGTTTGAGCACCCTGGAGGTGAAATGAATACGCTGTACTCGTTCCGCCGCTGTCCGTATGCGATGCGGGCGCGGATGGCGTTGCGTTATTCGGGCGTGCCGGTGGAGATTGTCGAGGTCAGCCTTAAAGCCAAACCGTCGGAGATGCTGGCGATCTCGCCGAAGGGCACGGTGCCGGTGCTGGATGCGGATGGTCGGGTGATTGATGAGAGCCTGGAAATCATGCGCTGGGCGCTGGCGCAGAATGACCCGCAGAACTGGTTGTTTGATGGAGATTCGCGAATTGCCGAGTTGATCGAGGCGAACGATCAGGGGTTCAAGGTGGATTTGAATCGCTACAAGTATGCCGAGCGGTATCCGGAACAGCCAATGGAGGTTTATCGGGCTCAGGGCGTGGTGTTTTTGCAGCGGTTGGAGGGGTTGTTGCAGGATCGCGATTATTTGCTGGCTGATCATCCGAGCCTGGCGGATATCGCCCTGCTGCCGTTTGTTCGGCAGTTCGCGCATGTGGATCGCGAGTGGTTTGCGCAGACGCCTTATCCGCGCCTGCAGGCTTGGTTGCACAACTTCCTCGCGTCCGACCTCTTCACCTCGATCATGAAGAAGTAACCCTCAACTTCCTGCCTGATTGATCATTCCCACGCGGAGCGTGGGAATGATCAATCCTGTGGTGAGGGTATTATTGTGGCGAGGGGATTTATCCCCGTTCGGCTGCGAAGCAGTCGTGAAACCATTCTATGCGGTGTGTCAGGCAAATTTGAGTTGCAGGATTTGGGGCTGCTTCGCAGCCCATCGGGGATAAATCCCCTCGCCACAATAAATTCCATCACCACAATGGATTGCGGTGTCTAGGCAAGCGCATTGCACATCCCAAGCGCCATGCAATCCACTTCGAAAGGCCCAAGGAAATCCGCCGAAACCTTCACCGGCGGATTCCCCGCCATCAGCCCCAGCGTATTCGCCCGTTCAATGTTGTGCGCAATGCTGTGATTGGCCTCTATGGCCCGCGCCAGCCCGCCCACCGAGCCTTGGCCGACACCCAGTAAGGAAGCGCCGTTAGTCATGACCGCCAGACTGGCGATGACCCAAAGTCTGTAGCCTTTCATGCGCCGCCGACTCCTGCGAGTTCAGCCCGGTCGACCATCACGCTCTGCGAGCGGACTTCGAACTGGATGCCGGGATGGGCGACGTCTATCGGTGCGTCGAAAGTGTGTTCCATCTGCGAGGCGATGCTGACGACCAGTACAACGGCCAGGTAAAGACCGATGGCCAGGTAGGCGCCGCGTTTGGCTGAAGTGATGATTGCGCTGGCCATGGTGTTCTCCCGTGGGCATGTTTCGATGGCCACAGAATCGATCAAAACAGCACGGGCAACCACTCAGGGTTTTCCATAGTGAACATCAGTTGCGTTGATTATTTAGCCGGTCTATTTGCGCGTTTGAGAAAACCTATGACCGTGCTTCACGAACACGGGGGCGACGGTCTTTACGGATCGTTCCCACGCTCTGCGTGGGAACGATCAAACCACACGCGCACAAACATGTAGGAGCTGCCGAAGGCTGCGATCTTTTGACGTTTAAGATCAAAAGATCGCAGCCTTCGGCAGCTCCTACAGGGGAGTTTTGTGCAGACTTTCAGTGTTGGGCTTTGTGATCCAGAGCAGCGTAGAAGTTGGCGCTCTGTTGCAGGTATTTTTGGGTGTAGCTCTGGGTGTGGGATTTTTTGCTGTTGATTTCAACGTTGGCGCTGGCTGGCAGCACAACGGTGGCGGAGATGGCGGAAGCGGCGATAACGGAGAAGAGATTGAAGTTCATGGCGGTAACCCTCGTGTTCGGTTGGCTTGCTTGCCCGGTTGGGCTGTGAAGCAAACTTAACGCTCGACGGTTACTCGCTTGAAATGCTTTGTAGCATTACCGAATATCAGCGCGATTGATACAAAGAGACAGGCCCCGTAAACCGGGGCCTGTGGCTTATTGTCGCACCATAAACTTCAGGTCGCTCGGGGCGTCCATTGGCAGTTTCTGCACGGTTTTGCCGAGCAGACCGGTCTTGCTGTCGCGTTCAACGACAACAATCTGGTTGCTCTTCTGGTTGGCGATCAGCAGGAACTTGCCGCTCGGATCGAGGCTGAATTCGCGCGGATGATCACCTTCAACCGAACGCTTTTGCAGCTCTTTGAGCTGAGCGGTCGCCGGATCGATGCTGAACACCACCATCTGATTCGCGGTGCCACGGTTGCTGACGTAGAGGAACTTGCCGTCCGCCGAGGTGTGCAGCGCCGCGCCGGCCTTGTCCGAGGTCGGTTGACCGGCGGCCAGATCGACCAGTTGGGTTTGCGTCAGCACGCCATCGTTGTAATCGAACACCGCGACCTGCGCGCTCATTTCCATGGTCAGCCAGGCATGTTTGCCGTCAGCGCTGAACAGCAAATGACGTGGGCCGCTGCCGGCTGGCATAGCGACGAACGCGGTTTTCGCCGGGGTCAGCGGCAGATCAGGGTTGGCTTTCGGGTCGAATTGGTAGATGAAGACCTTGTCAGCGCCCAAGTCATTGGAGAACACGTAACGACCGTCCGGCGAGGAAATCGTCGAGTGCACGTGGTTCGACGCCTGGCGCTCAGGGTTGACCCGGCTCGCCGGGTGCGCGCTCATTTGCACTACCGGTTTCAGCTTGCCGTCAGCACCGACGGGCAACACCGCCAAGGTTCCGCCCGGATCTTCTACCACCGAATAGTTGCTGACGAACAGGTGGCTGGCGTCGCCGCTGAGGCTCGAATGGGTCGGCTCGTTGCCCAGGCTCTGTACTTGATTGATCAGGGTCAGGGCGTGGGTTTTCGGATCGATCGAATAGCTGCTGACGCGGCCAACCGGGTCTTTCTGGCCCGGGCCGTTTTCATTGACCACGAACAGGCGATGCTGGTCTTTGGACAGGGTCAGCCACGACGGGTTTTCGCTCTTCACCACTTGCAGCGGCTTGGCGTCGATCTGGCCAGTGGCGCTGTCGAATTTCATTCGATAGATGCCCTGGCTGGTGCCGGCGGTGTAAGAACCGACCAGCAATTGAAAGCTTTCTGCCGATGCCGTAGACAGGCCCATGGCACCCACGCTGCCGGCCATCAGCAGCGGCCAGAATTTACGCATTTTCATCAGTGTCATCCTCATCATCGCTGCTGCTGACGACATCGCCATGGCACACCAGGCGGTGTTCGCCGATCACTTTGGTTTCATTGAAATAGCCGACGATCAGCCAGCTCTGCAGCGAGTCATCGAACGTGGCCGCTGCAACTTGAGCCGGGGTAAATTCCCAATGCTTGGCCGCTCGGCCATCGATGCATTCGATGTGCAGATTGTCGTCTTCGTCGAGGGCGAATTCGAAGGCATGCAGGCCGTCGATTTCGACCATACCGCAGTGTTCGAGGGCGTTGAGAAGGGTTTGGGCAGTCATGGCAATCAAGTCTTTCAGGGGGAAACCGGCAATGATAGCTCATTGTGAACGCACAACCCCTGTGGGAGCGGGCTTGCTCGCGAATGCGTTGTGTCAGTCTACAAATGTGTTTCTGATACAGCGCATTCGCGAGCAAGCCCGCTCCCACAGGGGATTGGGGGTGGTTTTAGAGCGCGTCGCGCGAGGGTTTGCCGTCAACCAGGCGCTGGATGCGCAGCGGGTTGGCGTTTTTCAGTGGCTCGGGCAACAAGCTGTCCGGGTAGTTCTGGAAGCACACCGGGCGCAGGAAGCGGTCGATCGCCAGCGTGCCGACCGAAGTGCCGCGTGCATCGGAGGTGGCCGGATACGGCCCGCCGTGCACCATCGAATCGCACACCTCAACGCCAGTTGGATAGCCGTTAAGCAAGATCCGCCCGACCTTCTGCTCCAGCAGCGGCGTCAGTTCAGCGAAGCGCTCGAAATCCGCCAATTCACCAATAATCGTCGCCGTCAGTTGACCGTGCAGACCCTGCAACGCCGCGCTGAGTTGCGCCTTGTCCGCCACTTCAACAATTACCGTGGTCGGGCCGAACACTTCTTCCTGCAGGACTTCATCGCCCTCGATCAACAGGCTGACGTCAGCCTTGAACAGCTGCGGCTGCGCCTGATTGCCCTGCTGCGGATTGCCGGCCAGATGTTCGATGCCGGGATGCGCCAGCAGCTTCTGCAAGCCTTTGCCGTAGCTGCCGAGGGTGCCCGCGTTGAGCATGGTTTGCGCCGGTTGATCACCGATCAAACCAGAAACCTGCTGCACAAACGCACTCAACTCTGGCGAACGAATGCCGATCACCAAGCCAGGATTGGTGCAGAACTGGCCGCAGCCTTGCACCACCGAAGCGGTCAAATCGCGGGCGATGGTTTCGGATCGCTCGGCCAATGCCTGCGGCAAAACGATCACCGGATTGATGCTCGACATCTCGGCGAACACCGGGATCGGTTGCGGGCGCGCCGCCGCCATGTCGCACAGTGCACGACCACCCTTGAGCGAACCGGTGAAACCGACCGCCTGAATCGCCGGGTGCTTGACCAGCCATTCGCCAACGCCACCGCCGTAGATCATGTTGAACACACCGGCCGGCATCGCAGTTTTTTCTGCGGCGCGAATCAGCGCATCAGCAACCAGTTCTGCTGTCACCATGTGACCGCTGTGGGCCTTGAACACCACCGGGCAACCGGCGGCGAGCGCTGAAGCGGTGTCGCCGCCCGCAGTAGAAAATGCCAACGGAAAGTTGCTCGCACCGAACACCGCTACAGGGCCGAGACCGATGCGGTACTGACGCAAATCCGGGCGTGGCAATGGCTGACGATCCGACAGCGGCAGATCAATCCGTGCGCCATAGAAATCACCACGGCGCAGCACTTTGGCGAACAGACGCATCTGTCCGCTGGTGCGTCCGCGCTCACCCTGAATACGCCCGGCCGGCAATGCGGTTTCGCGGCAGACCACGGCGACGAAATCATCACCGAGGGCATCCAGTTCATCAGCGATCGCATCGAGAAACTGCGCGCGGCGCTCAGCGCTAAGGCTGCGATACGCCGGGTAGGCGGCAGCGGCAGCCTTGGCCGCTGCGTCAACTTCTTCAACCGTGGCCTGAATGAAATCGTGGGGCAGTTGCTCGCCCGTGGTGGCGTCGACCGATTGCAGTTTTACATTGCCAGCGGCGCTGCGCTGACCGCCAATGTAGTTGTGACCGAGAATCTGAGTCATGGGATCTCCTTAAAGGGTGCCGATGCTGTCCGGTTCAAACGCCGCTGGAACCGGAACGATGCCGTTGACCAGCGGTGCGCCGAATTCGGCTTGGCTGATTTCGAAGACGTCACCCGGTTGGGTGCGAATACCATCGGCAAACGACAGGGTCGCGGTGCCGAAGAAATGAATGTGCACGTCGCCGGGACGCAGGAACTGGCTGTACTTGAAGTGGTGGTATTCGAGGTTGGCGAGGCTGTGGCACATGTTCGCCTCGCCGCTGAGAAACTCGTTCTGCCAGAGCACTTCGCCGTCACGCAGGATGCGGCTGGTGCCTGTCAGATGTTGAGGCAATTCACCGGTGCGAAGTTCCGGGCCATAGCTGCAACTGCGCAGTTTCGAGTGCGCCAGATACAGGTAATTCTTGCGTTCCATGATGTGGTCGGAGAACTCGTTACCGACCGCGAAACCGAGGCGATACGGCTTGCCGTCGTTGCCGATGATGTACAGGCCGGCCATCTCAGGTTCTTCGCCGGCGTCTTCGGCAAATGGCGGTACCGGGAACGGTTGGCCCGGACGCACGACGATGCTGCCGTCGCCTTTGTAGAACCATTCCGGTTGCACACCGGCCTGCCCCGCCGCCGGTTTGCCGCCCTCCACGCCCCATTTGAAGATGCGCATGGTGTCGGTCATCGTCGCTTCGTCGCCGGCCTGCTGGTGCATTTTGTCGCGGGCCGAGGCGCTGCCGAGGTGGGTCAGGCCGGTGCCGCTGATCAACATGTGCGCCGGATCCGGGTGATCAAGTGGCGGCAGGATGCGCAGTTGCGACAGCAGTTCGCTGTAGTCGTGGCTGCTGCCGAGGCCGAGGGTTTGCACTTGCTGCTCAAGGGTGTTGCCGGCCTCGATGGCGGCGAGCGCCAGATCGCGCACGCTGCGGGCGTCCTGTACTTCGCGCACCACACCGTTGTCGACCACGCCGACACGGCGTTCGCGGTTGCTTAATTCGAATTGAACCAGATGCATGTTCTTCTCCTGTGTTATTCGAAACACCGCAGATCCTTGTAGGAGTGAGCCTGCTCGCGATAGCGGTGTGTCAGCCAAAAAGTTGTCAACTGATAGACCGCTATCGCGAGCAGGCTCACTCCTACAGGGAACCGGTGTAGGTCAGTCAGGTGCGGGTGGCGCCCCGTGCGCTGGCGGCGAACTGGTCAACCGGCAGGACGTGTTTGCGTTCCAGTACGCGATAGACAACGCCCGTCAGGATCAGGCCGAACACCATCACCCCCGAGAGGAAATACAGGCCGGAGCCGAGGTTGCCGGTGTATTCCTTCAACGCCCCAATCACAAACGGCCCGATGTACCCGCCGAGATTCCCCACCGAGTTAATCAACGCAATCCCCGCCGCCGCACTCGCGCCGGCAAAGAACCGCCCCGGCAAGGTCCAGAACACCGCCGTGCAGGAAAACAGCGCAAACGCCACCAGACACAGCGCCGCCAGTTGCGCCACCGGCAAGGTCAGCCACGCGCTGAGGAACAGGCCAATCGCACCCAGCACATAAAGCACGGCGAGATGCCCGTAGCGATCATTCAAACGGTCAGAACTGCGCGGCACGATCAGCAAGCCGATGATCCCGAAGATGTACGGCACCGACGACACAAACCCAGTCACCAAATCGCTGCCGCCAAACTGTTTGATCAACGTCGGCAACCACAGACCCAAGCCATAAATGCTCAACGTCACCGGCAGATAAAACAGCGCCAGCAGCAACACGCGCTTGTCTTTCAGTGCATGCAGCGGATTGCCGTGGCGGGTCTGGCCGTATGCCTGCAGATCCTTTTTCAGTTCACCGGTCAGCCAGTCTTTCTCGGCCTGATCCATCCATTTCACTTGCTGCGGGCCGTCCGGCAACCAGCGCAGTACCGGCCAGGTCAGCAGGATCGCCGGAGTGCCGATGACGATGAACAGCCACTGCCAGCCGTGCAGGCCCAACACACCGTCCATGCCGAGCAAACCGCCGGACACCGGTCCGGTGATCATCATTGCGATCGGTTGCGAAAGGATGAACAGCCCGAGGATCTTGCCGCGATGGCGCACCGGGAACCATTGGGTGATGTAGTAGAGAACGCCGGGGAAGAAGCCCGCCTCGGCCGCGCCGAGCAGAAAGCGCATCACGTAGAAACTGTGCGGGCCCTGGACGAAGGCCATGCCGATGGTGATGGCGCCCCAGGTGATCATGATTCGCGCGAACCAGCGGCGTGCGCCGAAGCGTTCGAGCATCAGGTTGCTGGGGATTTCGAGAAGGAAATAGCCGATGAAGAACAGCCCGGCGCCGAGGCCGTAAGCCGCATCGCCGATGCCAATGTCGGCGCCCATGTGCAGCTTGGCGAAGCCGACGGCGGAGCGATCCACATAGGCGATCAGGTACAGCAGGATCAGGAAGGGAATCAGTTTCAGCGTTATGCGCCGGATTAGCCGCAGTTCCTGGCTCATGAGATCGGTCTCCGATTGTTGTTTTTATAGAACCTCTGGGGACGCCTCTCGCGGAAAACCGTCAGGGCCATCCCTCCGTCGAAAACGACTATATAGTAATACTAATTCACCAACAACACTTCCAAACCTAGGATTTTGCGCTTAGATTAGGCCGTAGCTGGAACACTATAGTCATACAATAAGAGAATCGATCATGTCTGATAAGAAACCCACCCTGCGCTCCGCCCAATGGTTTGGCACGGCCGACAAGAACGGCTTCATGTACCGCAGCTGGATGAAGAATCAGGGCATCGCCGACCACCAGTTCCATGGCAAGCCGATCATCGGCATCTGCAATACCTGGTCGGAACTGACCCCGTGCAACGCGCACTTCCGCCAGATTGCGGAGCACGTCAAACGCGGGGTGATCGAGGCCGGTGGTTTTCCGGTGGAATTCCCGGTGTTCTCCAACGGCGAATCGAACCTGCGCCCGACCGCCATGCTCACCCGCAACCTGGCGAGCATGGACGTTGAAGAGGCGATTCGCGGCAACCCGATTGACGGCGTGGTGCTGCTGACCGGATGCGACAAAACCACCCCGGCGCTGCTGATGGGCGCGGCCAGTTGCGACGTGCCGGCCATCGTCGTCACCGGCGGGCCGATGCTCAACGGTAAGCACAAAGGCAAAGATATCGGTTCCGGCACAGTGGTCTGGCAGCTCAGCGAGCAGGTCAAGGCTGGCACTATCACCATCGACGATTTCCTTGCGGCCGAGGGCGGCATGTCGCGTTCGGCGGGCACCTGCAACACCATGGGCACCGCGTCGACCATGGCCTGCATGGCTGAAGCACTCGGCACTTCGCTGCCGCACAACGCGGCGATTCCGGCGGTGGATGCGCGACGTTATGTGTTGGCGCACATGTCCGGCATGCGCGCGGTGGAGATGGTTCGCGAAGATTTGAAGCTGTCGAAAATTCTGACCAAAGAAGCCTTTGAAAACGCTATCCGGGTGAACGCGGCCATCGGCGGTTCGACCAACGCGGTGATTCACTTGAAAGCCATCGCCGGGCGCATCGGCGTCGAGCTGGATCTGGATGACTGGACGCGCATGGGTCGCGGCATGCCGACCATCGTTGACCTGCAACCGTCCGGGCGTTTCCTGATGGAAGAGTTCTATTACGCTGGCGGTCTACCGGCGGTATTGCGTCGCCTCGGAGAAGCCAATCTGATTCCTCATCCGGATGCGTTGACCGTCAACGGCAAATCCATTGGCGAGAACACTAAGGACGCGCCGATCTATGGCGAAGACGAAGTGATCCGCACCCTCGACAATCCGATTCGCGCCGACGGCGGCATTTGTGTGTTGCGCGGTAATTTGGCACCGCTAGGTGCGGTGCTCAAGCCGTCCGCAGCCACGCCGGAACTGATGCAGCATCGCGGTCGCGCGGTGGTGTTCGAGAACTTTGATATGTACAAGGCGCGGATCAACGATCCGGAGCTGGATGTCGATAAAGATTCGATTCTGGTGATGAAAAACTGCGGGCCGAAGGGTTATCCGGGCATGGCTGAAGTCGGCAACATGGGCTTGCCGGCCAAGCTGTTGGCGCAGGGTGTGACCGACATGGTGCGCATTTCCGATGCGCGGATGAGCGGCACGGCGTACGGCACGGTGGTTTTGCACGTGGCGCCGGAAGCGGCGGCAGGCGGGCCTTTGGCGACGGTAAAGGAAGGCGACTGGATCGAGCTGGATTGCGCCACCGGGCGCTTGCACCTGGATATTGCGGATGCTGAGCTGGCAGCGCGCATGGCTGATTTGCAGCCACCGCAGCAATTGTTGGTGGGCGGTTATCGTCAGTTGTACATCGACCATGTGCTGCAGGCGGATCAGGGGTGTGACTTTGACTTTTTGGTGGGTTGCCGTGGGGCTGAAGTGCCGCGTCATTCCCACTAAGAGCAAAAGATCGCAGCCTGCGGCAGCTCCTACCTTGGAATGCATTCCCCTGTAGGAGTGAGCCTGCTCGCGATTGCGGTGTGTCAGTCAGCAATTGTTCAGCTGACACACCGCAATCGCGAGCAGGCTCACTCCTACATTTGCTTTTGTGTACTCCCTCAAGTTTGTCTGGTGCCTGCTATGATGCGCGGCATCTCCATCGCTCAGGATCGCGCCGTTCCCCATGGATTACCGCAAACCCTCCGACCGCAAAAGCATGCACTCGCGCATCGTCCAGGAACTGGGCATGCAGATCGTCTCCGGACGCTTCAAGCCCGACGACAAACTGCCCGCCGAAGCCTTGCTCTGCGAAGAGTACGCGGTCAGCCGCCCGGTGTTGCGTGAAGCCACGCGAGTGCTGGTGGCCAAGGGTCTGGTGTATTCCAGGCCGCGTGTGGGCACGGTGGTCAAGGCACGCCGCGAGTGGCACATGCTCGACCCGGACGTGCTGCACTGGCTGATGCAAAGCAGCCCGCAGAATGAGTTCTTCAATGTGCTGACCAGTGTGCGCAGCATCATTGAACCGGCGGCAGCCGCCCTCGCCGCTCAGCATGCGACCGAGGCGGATATTGCTTCGATTGGTGAAGCGTATCAGCGCATGGAAGCGGCGCCGACGCCGGAAGCCTTGTTGCAGCCGGATCTGGATTTCCATAGCCGGATTGCCGATGCGACGCACAATGATTTGCTGGCGAATCTGTGCAATATGTTGTCAGTGGCGATTGCTGAAGCGTTGAAGCATTCGAATCAGCGGCCGAATTTGCATGAATTGGCGTTGCCGCGGCATAAGGCGATTTTGACTGCCATTGAGAACCGCGATGCCCTTGGCGCGCGGCATGCGACGTTGGTGCAGCTGGATGATGCGCGTAGTGCGCTCAGCGTAGTGCTCGGCACCGAACTCTCCTGATACACCATAAATCCCTTGTAGGAGTGAGCCTGCTCGCGATAGCGGTGTATCAGGTAACCCTTTACCGACTGACACGCTGCTATCGCGAGCAGGCTCACTCCTACATTTGATCTGCATGGAATTCGGTAAATAAAAAAGCCGCAACCCTAAGGTTGCGGCTTTGTCGTTTCAGCCCTTCAGATCAATGCGCAAACAGCGAGTTACCCTTCTGCCCCGCCAGTTTCTCCGGCTTGATCAGGAACTTCGCCAGTGCCGGCAGCAGCCACAGCGCACCGAACATGTTCCACAGCAGCATGAAGGTCAGCATCAGGCCCATGTCGGCCTGGAACTTGATCGCCGAGAAGATCCACGTGCACACGCCGATCGCCAGGCACAGACCGGTGAACAGCACTGCCTTACCGGTAGATTTCAGCGTCTGGTAATAGGCTTCCTGCAGCGGCAGCCCCGCACGCAAGAAACTCTCCAAGCGGCTGTAGATGTAAATGCCGTAGTCGACGCCAATCCCCACGCCCAGCGCCACCACCGGCAGCGTCGCGACTTTCACGCCGATGCCCATGAACGCCATCAGCGCGTTGCCGAGTACCGAGGTCAGCACCAGCGGCAGGACGATGCACAAGGTCGCGGCCCACGAACGGAAGGTGATCATGCACATCACCGCCACGCAGATGTACACCAGAATCAGGATGGTCAGTTCAGCCTGTTTGATGACTTCGTTGGTGGCTGCTTCGATCCCGGCGTTACCGGCCGCGAGGATGAATTCCAGGCCGTCCTTGTTGTTGTCCTTGGCGAATTCCTGCACGGCAGCCACCGCACGATCGAGGGTCTCAGCCTTGTGATCGTTGAGGAAGATCAGCACCGGTGCCAGCGAGCAACTGTTGTTGTACAGGCCGTCTGCGCGGGCAATCGAGTTGTTCAGCACGTCGGGGTTACGCGACAGGGTTTCCCATTTCAGGTTGCCCTCGTTCATGCCCTTGATCATCTGCTTGGACACGGTCACCAGGGAGATCGCCGACTGCACGCCCTCGGTGTTCTGCATCTTCCACATCAGTTCGTCGATCGGCGCCATGGCTTCGTAGCGTGAGCAGCCTTCAGCCTTGGTCTTGACCATCACCACCAGCACGTCGGAACTGGTCGAGTAGTTGTTGATGATGAAGTTGTTGTCCTTGTTGTAGCGCGAGTCCGGACGCAGTTCCGGTGCGCCCTGGTCGAGGTCACCGATTTTCAGGTTCTGGCTGTACCAGAGGCCGCCACCGAAAGCGATCAGCGCCAGCACCACCGAGATGCGTGCGACTTTCGGGTTGGCGAAGTTCGACAGCAGACGCCAGAACGGGTGTTCGCGGTTCGCGTCTTTCTTGCTCTTGGCAATCGCACGCTTACTGATGCCGACATAGGAAATGGCCACCGGCAGCAGGATCAGGTTGGTGAACACGATTACCGCGACGCCGATGGACGCGCCGATCGCCAGTTCACGGATCACGCCGATATCGATAATCAGCAGCGTGATGAAGCCCACCGCATCCGCGAGAATCGCGATCATTCCCGGCAGGAACAGTTGGCGGAAAGTGCGTCGCGCAGCAGTCAGGGCGTTATCCGCCTCACTGGATTGCAGGGCGATACCGTTGATCTTCTGCACGCCGTGGGAGATACCGATGGCGAAGATCAGGAACGGCACCAGCATCGAATACGGATCGAGTCCGAAGCCAAAGAAGTGCATCAAACCAAGCTGCCAGACCACCGCCACCAGCGTCGTACTCAGCACCGCGATGGTGCTGCGCACGCAGTTGGTGAACCACAGCAGCAGGATCAGGGTGATGACAAACGCGATGCCGAAGAACAGCACCACCATCACCAGACCGTCGATCAGGTCACCAACCTTCTTGGCGAAACCGACGATGTGGATTTTGATGTTGGGGTTCTGTGCTTCGAACTTGGTGCGGATCTTGTCTTCCAGTTCATGGGAGAACTGGCGGTAGTCCAGCGCGAGCAGCTTGCCCTGATCCTGCGGATCCGGGTACGACTCGAGCAGCGGGATATCAACGATGCTCGACTTGAAGTCGTTGGACACCAGACGCCCGACCTGGCCGGACTTGAGCACGTTGTTGCGCAGCAGATCGAGGCTGTCCTGCGAGCCGTTGTAGCTCTGCGGGATCACTTCACCGCCGGCAAAACCTTCCTCGGTCACTTCGGTCCAGCGTACGCTCGGGCTCCACAGCGACTTCAGACCGGAACGGTCAACGCCGGAGATGTAGAACACCTCGTCGTTGATCTGACGCAGGGTCTCCATGTATTCCTTGGAGAAGATGTCGCCGTCAGTCGCTTCGACCGAAATGCGCACGGTGTTGCCGAGGTTCGCGAGGTCGTTACGGTGCTCCATCATCTTCTCGATGAAGGGATGCTTGAGCGGGATCATTTTTTCGAAACTGGTCGACGGGCGGATCAGCGTCGCCTGCCAGAACAGGAAAATGCTCACCACCAGACAGATCAGAATCACTGCCGGGCGGTTGTTGAAGATCAGGCGTTCAAGAAACGTCGCCTTTTCCTGCTGAGGAGTGATCAAGGAAGTCATAGCCCCGCCTTCTTATTATTAACTTCGGCGCCGTTTGGCTGAGTGGTGTGAACGCCACCCTGCCCGGTCAGAATCAGGTTGCCGTCGCCGGCCGCGGTGACGGAAGACAGCGAGATGCGATCCGGACGGTTGAAGACGCTGAACGTTTCGCCGTTGTCGCTGCTGCTGACCACCGAGCCGCCGTTACCGACGATGACGATCGAGCCGTCGGGCAGCAAGGTTGCGCCGGACAGACCGAATTCCAGTGCACCGCGCGCGGCTTTCAGTTCGACCTGTTCCCAGGTGCTGCCGAAATCGCTGGAGCGGTAGAGGTTGCCGCGCAAGCCGTAGGCCAGCAGGGTTTGCGCCTGGGCCGTGCCGATCACGCCGAACAGCGAACCTTCGTACGGGCCTTCGAGTTTTTCCCAGGTCTGGCCCCAGTCGGCGGAGCGGAACATGCTGCCCGACTCGCCGACGATGAACAGGCCGGCGTCTTTCACCGCCGCGATGGCGTTGAGGTGGAACTGGTCTTCGTTATCGAGGCGGTCGCTAACGTCTTCCCAGTGTTTGCCACCGTCGGTGGTTTCCATCAGCGAACCGTAAGCGCCCACGGCAAAGCCGCTGTTGACGTCCTTGAACCAGACGTCGAGCAGCGGCGATTCACGTTTGAGGTCTTCGAATTGCTTGGTCCAGGTCAGACCGCCGTCTTCGCTGGCGAGGATTTGCGCGTCGTGGCCGACCGCCCAGCCGTGTTTGTCGTCGGCAAAATACACGGAAGTCAGCAGTTGCCGGCTCGGCACTTTGGCCTGCTTCCAGGTTTTGCCCTGGTCATCGGAATAGACGATGTGCCCGCGATCCCCGACCGCGACCAGACGCGCACCGGCGTGGACGACATCAAGAATCAGGCTTTTTGCGGCTTTGCTGGATTCGGTGGCATAGACCACGTCGGCCGGGGCCTCAGCGGCAATGACGGGTGCCGACAACGTGGCAAAGCCCAGCAGAGAGAGTGCTGTGGCCAGCAACGCGGTGTTGCGTAACGCCGGCGGGCGGCAACGACTCATAGACCTTCCCCTATTTATTATTGTTAGGCCATTTGGCCTTCAAGGGCGCCGCAAGTGTGCTCCGCTGATGGCAGATCAGAAGCATAGTCCTGAAACCCGCAATCCAGAGCCACTTCGGAAGCTGGCTCATCCTATCGGGCTTTAGAAACGTCTGACAATCGGCGCCACGTTATCTTTTGTTAACCGCACGGGCTGAACGCATCCCCCTGTAGGAGCTGACGAGTGAAACGAGGCTGCGATCTTTTGATCCTGGCTTTTAAAAGTCAAAAGATCGCAGCGTGCCGCAGCTCCTACAGGGATTTCGCGTTGTTATGACGGAGGATTCGTCGGATGGATGAAGGGAATCTTGTTAGGGGGACTTGCACGATCGGTATTATGGTATACCATCAGACGCACAGACACTCTCAATCCCCCCTACGGAGCAGCTCATGAGTTTCGAAATTCGCAAGATCGTCAGCTATGTCGAAGAAACCTTCATCGAAGGCGGCAAGGCAACCGACAAGCCAGTGACCATGGTCGGCCTCGCCGTGGTGATGAAAAACCCTTGGGTGGGCAACGGTTTCGTCGAAGACCTCAAACCGCAGATCCGCGCCAACTGCTCCGACCTCGGTGCGCTGATGGTCGAGCGTCTGGTCGGCATCATCGGCGGTGCGGAGAAGATCGAGGCTTACGGCAAAGCCGCCGTGGTCGGTGCTGATGGCGAGATCGAACACGCCTCAGCCGTGATTCACACCCTGCGCTTCGGTAACCACTACCGCGAAGCCGTCAACGCCAAAAGCTACCTGAGCTTCACCAACAAGCGCGGCGGCCCGGGCACTTCGATTCAGATCCCGATGATGCACAAGGACGACGAAGGTCAGCGTTCGCACTACATCACCCTGGAAATGCAGATCGAAGACGCGCCGCGTGCCGACGAAATCGTTGTCGTGCTGGGTTGCGCCGACGGTGGTCGCCTGCACCCGCGCATCGGCAACCGCTACATCGATCTGGAAGAACTGGCCGCCGAAAAAGCCCAGTAATCACAATAAAAAGGCATTGCAGGAGCGCTCCATGATTCGGCTCACCGCTGAACTCACCCCGGCTGGCACCAGTTACCTGGCGACCGGCCAAGGCCAGCCCGTGGTTTTGATCCACGGCGTGGGCCTGAATAAAGAAATGTGGGGCGGCCAGATTGTCGGCCTGTCCAGCCAATACCGGGTGATCGCCTACGACATGCTCGGTCATGGCGCCAGCCCGCGACCGGCCAGCGGCACCAACCTGCTCGGTTACGCCGACCAGTTGCTGGAGTTGCTCGATCACCTCAATCTGCCACAGGCAGCGGTGATCGGATTCTCCATGGGCGGTCTGGTCGCGCGGGCCTTTGCCCTGCATTACCCGGAGCGCCTGCAAAGCCTGGTGGTGTTGAACAGCGTGTTCAACCGCAGCGAAGAACAGAGAGCCGGCGTCATTGCTCGCACCGCGCAAGCAGCCGAGCACGGCCCGGACGCCAATGCCGAAGCGGCGCTGTCGCGCTGGTTCAGCCGCGAGTATCAGGCGGCCAACCCGGCGCAGATCGCGGCGATCCGCCAGACCCTCGCCGGTAATGATCCGCAAGGCTATCTGACCACTTATGAATTGTTCGCCACCCAAGACATGTACCGCGTTGACGACTTGGGCAGTATTCAAGCGCCGACGCTGATCGCCACCGGCGAACTCGACCCGGGTTCGACCCCGGAAATGGCCGAGCAACTGGCCCGACGCATCCCCGGTGCGAAGGTTGCCGTGCTGGCCGAGCAACGGCATATGATGCCCGTAGAGTCCCCGCGTCTGGTCAATCAGACGCTGCTGGAATTTCTCCAATTCGCACACTCCCGACAAAACCCTATACAGGGGATCGTTGCATGACACTCGCACGCTTCCAGATGTGCATCGGCGGAGAATGGGTCGACGCCCTCTCCGGCAAGACTTTCGAAAGCCTCAACCCGGCCTCCGCGCAAGCCTGGGCAGAATTGCCTGACGCTGATGAAGCGGACGTCGAACGCGCCGTGCAAGCGGCACAAACTGCTTTCGACAGCCCGGCCTGGCGCGGCCTGACCGCCACCGCACGGGGCAAACTGCTACGCCGTCTCGGTGACTTGATCGCCGAAAATAAAGAACAACTGGCGCAGCTGGAAAGCCGCGACAACGGCAAACTGATCCGCGAAACCCGTGGCCAGGTCAGCTATCTGCCCGAATTTTTCCACTACACCGCCGGTCTTGCCGACAAGCTCGAAGGCGGCACGCTGCCGCTGGATAAGCCTGATCTGTTCGCCTACACCGTGCACGAAGCGATGGGTGTGGTCGCGGCGATCATTCCGTGGAACAGCCCGCTGTATCTGACCGCGATCAAACTGGCCCCGGCCCTCGCCGCTGGCAACACGATTGTGATCAAACCGTCCGAGCACGCCTCGGCGACGATTCTGGAGCTGGCGCGTCTGGCCCTCGAAGCCGGGATTCCGCCGGGTGTGGTCAACGTCGTCACCGGTTATGGCCCGAGCACCGGCGCCGCCCTCACCCGCCATCCGCTGATCCGCAAAATCGCCTTCACCGGCGGCGCAGCGACGGCGCGGCATGTGGTGCGTAGCAGCGCCGAGAACTTCGCCAAGTTGTCGCTGGAGCTGGGCGGCAAGTCGCCGAATATCATCTTCGCCGACGCCGATCTGGACAGCGCGATCAACGGCGCGATTGCCGGGATTTATGCGGCGTCCGGGCAGAGTTGCGTGTCTGGCTCACGCCTTTTGGTGCAGGATGAAATCTACGACGAATTCGTCAATCGACTGGTCGAACGCGCCCAGCGCATTCGCATCGGCAACCCGCAGGAAGACGCCAGTGAAATGGGGCCGATGGCGACCGCGCAGCAACTGGCGGTGGTCGAAGGTCTGGTCGCTGATGCCATCGCTGAGGGCGCGCGGTTGCGCACTGGCGGCAAGCGGCCGACCGATCTCGGTGACGGCTGGTTCTACGAGCCAACGCTGTTCGAATGCGATCGCAATTCGATGAAGATCATGCAGGAAGAAGTCTTCGGCCCGGTGGCTTCGGTCATTCGCTTTAAAGATGAAGCCGAGGCGCTGGCCATCGCCAACGACTCGCAGTTCGGCCTTGCCGCCGGCATCTGGACGCGTGATTTGGGCCGGGCGCATCGCCTCGCTCGCGATGTGCGCTCGGGGATTATCTGGGTCAACACTTACCGCGCGGTGTCAGCGATGGCGCCGATCGGCGGCTTCAAAAACAGTGGCTATGGACGCGAAAGCGGCATCGATTCGGTGCTGGCCTACACCGAACTGAAAACGGTGTGGATCAACTTGTCTCAGGCGCCAATGCCTGATCCGTTTGTGATGCGCTAGGAGTCCTGCGAAATGATCGAACCCGGCATTTACAAAGACGTCATGAGCTCCTTCCCGTCCGGCGTCACGGTGGTTACCACTGTTGACCCGGAGGGCGGCATTGTCGGCATCACCGCCAGCGCTTTTAGTGCGCTGTCAATTGACCCGGCGCTGGTGCTGTTCTGCCCTAACTACGCCTCCGACACTTATCCGATTCTGCGTGACAGCAAGAAGTTTGCGATTCATTTGCTGTCGGCTGACCAGACCGCAGAGGCCTATGCCTTTGCCGGTAAAGGCAAGGACAAGGCGGCCGGTATCGAGTGGCATTTGAGCGAATTGGGTAACCCGATTCTCGCCAAAGCCACCGCGATCATCGAGTGCGAATTGTGGCGTGAATACGACGGCGGCGATCACGCGATCATCGTTGGCGCGGTGAAGAACCTGATCCTGCCTGCGCAACCGGTGACACCGATGATCTACCACAAAGGCAAGCTCGGCCCGTTGCCGACATTGGCCTGACGGATTCACACAAAACCCTGTAGGAGTGAGCCTGCTCGCGATAGCGGACTGACATTCAACATTGATGTCGACTGATCCACCGCTATCGCGAGCAGGCTCACTCCTACAAGGGATCGTGGTCACAGGAGGATTTATGAGTAACGAGAAGTATGAAAAAGGCCTGAAGATCCGCACTCAGGTACTCGGCGAAGCCTACGTGCAGCGTTCGATAGACAACGCCGACGACTTCACCCGCCCGCTGCAGGAAATGGTCACCGAATACTGCTGGGGCCATGTCTGGGGTCGTGAAGGTTTGTCGCTCAAGGAGCGCAGCATGATCAACCTGGCGATGATCTCGGCGCTCAACCGTCCGCACGAACTCAAGCTGCATGTGCGTGGCGCCTTGCGTAACGGCCTGAGTCGTGAGCAAATACGCGAAATTCTGCTTCAGGTCGGCATTTATTGCGGCGTTCCGGCAGCCGTGGATAGTTTCCGGCTGGCCCGTGAAGCCTTCGCCGAAGCCGACGCCGAAGCCCCAGTTAACCCCTCGGCTGTTTAGATGCCCGTCTGGCATGGACAGCCAACCGAAAGAGCGGATCCCATGAAACGCCAGCCACTCGACGACAGCTTCAAGGTCAATCGCAACCCCGTTACCCTGCGCGAAATCGTGCTGGATAAACTGCGTAGCGCGATCATGAATTTCCAGCTCATGCCCGGTGATCGTCTGGTTGAGCGCGATCTGTGCGATCGCCTTGGCGTCAGCCGCACCTCCGTGCGCGAGGCCTTGCGTCACCTGGAATCCGAAGGTCTGGTTGAGTTTGCCGATGCCAAAGGCCCGCGCGTGGCGATCATCACCCTCGCCGATGCCGTCGACATCTACGAACTGCGTTGCGTACTCGAAGGTTTGATCGTGCAGCTGTTCACCCTGCGCGCCAAAGCCAAGGACATCAAAGCCCTGGAAAAAGCCCTCGACGAGAACCGCAAGGCGCTCAAGGACGGCGAGTTGCAGCAGGTGATCGACTCGGTGCAAGGTTTCTACGACGTGCTGCTCGAAGGCTCGGGCAACCATGTTGCGGCGACTCAGTTGCGTCAGTTGCAGGCACGCATCAGCTACCTGCGTGCGACTTCGGTGTCGCAGGAAAACCGTCGCGGCGCGAGTAATCAGGAAATGGAAAAAATGGTCGAGGCGATCAAGAGCGGCGATCCGCTGGTGGCGCATCAGGCCTGTGTTGATCACGTTCGCGCTGCCGCTGCGGTAGCGCTCGACTATCTCAAGCGCAAGCAGGAAGAGACCGGCTCTGTCGTTAAAGGCACGCCGGCCATGACCCTGCCTATCGCACTGAAAGAACCCCGTATAGGTCACTGATATGTTCAGCCCGAGCTATTGCCCGAAATGCGGTGGCCCTGACCTCGGTCAGCAGATACCGGCGGGCGATACGCACGAGCGCCTGATGTGTCGCGGCTGCGGCTACATCCACTACGTCAATCCGAAGATCATTGCCGGCTGCATCATCGAGCAGGACGGCAAATATCTGCTGTGCCAACGGGCGATCCCGCCGCGCCCGGGCACCTGGACGCTGCCCGCCGGTTTCATGGAAAGCGGCGAGACCACTGAGCAAGCGGCCATTCGTGAAGTCTGGGAAGAAAGCGGCGTGCGCGCGGAAATCGTTTCGCCGTACTCGATTTTCAGCGTGCCGAAGATCAGCGAGGTGTACATCATCTTCCGCGCGATCGCCCTGGAGATTACCGGGCAGTTCGGACTGGAGACCTTGGCTTACAAGTTCTTCGCGCCGGAAGACATTCCGTGGGAGCAGATCTATTACCCGGCGATCCGACAGATTCTTGAGCGCTATATCGAAGAGCGCCTGGCCGGGGTTTATGGGATCTATATGGGCAATGATGATAGCGGCAAGATCCACTTTATCCGCTGATCACATTGATCGTTCCCATGCTCCGCGTGGGAACGCCTCCTCGGACGCTCCGCGTTCGGCTCTAAAAAGGGACGCGGAGCGTCCCGGGCTGCATTCCCACGCGGAGCGTGGGAACGATCAAAAGATCGCAGCCTTCGGCAGCTCCTACAGGGGCTTAACGGTGAGTCTTAAATTGGGGTGATGCCTTCGACGATGATGATCTCCGCCCTCGCCCATTCTTCACGGTAACTTTTCGCTTCCTGATACGCCGCCGAGTGGTAGCACGCCACGGCTTTTTCGTAGTTCTCAAACTCGATCACCACGCTGCGCTGTGGCGTCTCGCGCCCTTCCATCGCTTCGCTGCGCCCGCCCCTCGCCAGAAACTTCGCGCCGAACGCAGCGAAGGCCGCCGGTGCGCGCTGGGTGTATTGGCTGTAGTGATCGGCATCGGCGATGTCCACATGAGCAATCCAGTACGCCTTCATAGTGACCTCTTTGTTGATTTTGTATTATGGTATACCAATATATTTCCAACGAACCCTGAGAGTCCAGCATGGCCTTCAACAGCATCGAAGAAATCATCGAAGATTATCGTCTCGGCAAAATGGTTTTGCTGGTCGATGACGAAGACCGCGAAAACGAAGGCGACCTGTTACTGGCCGCCGACCGTTGCACGCCAGAAGCGATCAGCTTTATGGCCCGTGAAGCACGCGGGCTGATTTGCCTGACGCTGACCGACGACCACTGCCAGCGTCTGGGTCTTGAGCAAATGGTGCCGGCCAACGGCAGCGTGTTCAGCACCGCGTTTACCGTGTCGATTGAAGCAGCGGTTGGCGTGACCACCGGTATCTCGGCAGCGGATCGCGCTTGCACCGTTGCCGCCGCTGTCGCGCCGAATGCCCGCGCTGAAGACCTGGTGCAGCCGGGCCATATCTTCCCGCTGCGCGCCAAGGAAGGTGGCGTGCTGACCCGCGCCGGTCATACCGAGGCGGGTTGTGATTTGGCACGCCTCGCCGGGTTTACGCCGGCATCGGTGATCGTCGAGGTGATGAACGACGACGGCACCATGGCGCGGCGTCCGGATCTGGAAGTGTTTGCGCGCAAGCACGGGATCAAGATCGGCACCATCGCCGACCTCATCCACTATCGCCTGAGCACCGAACACACCATCGAGCGGATTGGCGAACGTGAGCTGCCGACGGTGCATGGCACGTTCCGTTTGATCACCTTTGAGGATCGCATCGAGGGCGGCGTGCACATGGCGATGCTCATGGGGGATCTGCGCCGCGAAGAGCCGACGCTGGTGCGTGTGCATGTGATTGATCCGCTGCGGGATCTGGTCGGCGCCGAGTACAGCGGGCCGACCAACTGGACGTTGTGGGCGGCGCTGCAACGGGTCGCGGCTGAGGGGCATGGGGTTGTGGTGGTGTTGGCCAATCACGAGTCGTCGCAGGCGCTGCTGGAGCGAGTGCCGCAATTGACCCAGCCGCCGCGGCAGTTCAGTCGTTCGCAATCGCGGATTTATTCCGAGGTGGGGACTGGGGCGCAGATTTTGCAGAATCTGGGGGTGGGTAAGCTGCGGCATCTTGGGCCGCCGCTTAAATACGCCGGCCTGACCGGGTATGACCTGGAAGTCGTCGAAAGCATTCCCTTCACCGAATAACCCCGGGCGGCCAGGCTAAAAATGTGGGAGGGGGCTTGCATTTCAGATTCATTTCTTCGAACCACAAAAAAGGACAGCCGCCAGATAACCGGTAAGGCAAAGTGCTTGCACAAAGTTTGGAATACCATAATATGATATTCCATAGACCGGACACTCCAACGAACGTCCATCTACTGCTCCCGATAGGCGGGCAACAACGCAAGCCCGCTCAAAAACACAACAATGAGGGCGTGAACATGGTGTTGAACAAAGCTGCAACCGCGATCCTTTTCGCGGGACTGCTCAGCGTCACCGGCCAGGCTGCAATGGCGGCCGACAGCGTGAACTTCGTCAGTTGGGGTGGAAGCACCCAGGATGCGCAGAAACAGGCTTGGGCCGATCCGTTCAGCAAGGCCAGCGGCATCACCGTCGTGCAGGACGGCCCGACCGACTACGGCAAACTCAAAGCCATGGTCGAGAGCGGCAACGTGCAGTGGGACGTGGTCGATGTCGAAGCCGATTTCGCCCTGCGCGCCGCCGCTGAAGGCCTGCTCGAACCCCTCGATTTCAAAGTCATCCAGCGCGACAAGATCGACCCGCGTTTCGTCAGCGATTACGGCGTCGGCTCGTTCTTCTTCTCCTTCGTCCTCGGCTACAACGAGGGCAAACTCGGCGCCAACAAGCCGCAGGACTGGAGCGCCCTGTTCGACACCAAGACCTACCCGGGCAAACGCGCCCTCTACAAATGGCCAAGCCCCGGCGTGCTCGAACTGGCGCTGCTGGCCGATGGCGTACCTGCCGACAAGCTCTACCCGCTGGATCTGGATCGCGCCTTCAAGAAACTCGACACCATCAAGAAAGACATCGTCTGGTGGGGCGGCGGCGCGCAGTCGCAGCAACTGCTGGCGTCCGGTGAAGCGAGCATGGGCCAGTTCTGGAACGGTCGCATTCACGCCCTGCAAGAAGACGGCGCGCCGGTCGGCGTGAGCTGGAAACAGAACCTGGTCATGGCCGACATTCTGGTGATTCCAAAGGGCTCGAAAAACAAGGACGCAGCGATGAAGTTTCTCGCCAGCGCGAGCAGCGCCAAAGGCCAGGCCGACTTCTCCAACCTGACCGCCTACGCCCCGGTCAACCTCGACAGTGTGGAGCGTCTGGATTCGGCGCTGGCCCCCAACCTGCCGACTGCCTACGCTAAGGATCAGATCACTCTTGATTTCGCGTACTGGGCCAAAAACGGCCAGGCCATCGCGACACGGTGGAACGAATGGCTGGTCAAATGAAAATGGCGGCCACCGCGTCCCGTCCCTCCACTGCCACCGGCAGCGCCCAAAGCGCTGCCGGTTCGGCCCACGGAACACAGGCGGTTGCGATGCAGCAAGCCCCGTCCCTCAGACAACGCTGGCGCGGCGCCGGCAACCTCGTGCCGGCGCTGCTGTTCATCGGCCTGTTTTTTCTCGCGCCGTTGATCGGCCTGCTGCTGCGCGGCGTGCTCGAACCGACCCCGGGCCTCGGCAACTATGAACAACTGTTCGCCAACTCGGCCTATGCCCGAGTGCTGCTCAACACCTTTTCGGTGGCCGGGCTGGTGACGCTGTTCAGCTTGCTGCTGGGCTTTCCGCTGGCCTGGGCGATCACTCTGGTGCCGCGCGGCTGGGGGCGCTGGATTCTCAACATCGTGCTGCTGTCGATGTGGACCAGCCTGCTCGCCCGCACCTATTCGTGGCTGGTGCTGCTGCAAGCGTCGGGCGTGATCAACAAGGCGTTGATGGCGATGGGCATCATCGATCAGCCACTGGAGATGGTGCACAACCTCACCGGCGTGGTGATCGGCATGAGCTACATCATGATTCCGTTCATCGTGCTGCCGTTGCAGGCGACCATGCAGGCCATCGACCCGATGATCCTGCAGGCCGGCTCGATCTGCGGCGCCAGTCCGTGGAGCAACTTCTTCCGGGTGTTCCTGCCGCTGTGCCGGCCGGGTCTGGCCTCCGGTGGTTTGATGGTGTTCGTCATGTCGCTCGGTTACTACGTGACCCCGGCGCTGCTCGGCGGGGCGCAGAACATGATGCTGCCGGAGTTCATCATTCAGCAGGTGCAATCGTTCCTCAACTGGGGCCTGGCCAGTGCCGGCGCCGCGTTGCTGATCGCGATCACTTTGGTGCTGTTCTACTTCTACCTGAAGCTTCAACCGGAATCCCCGGTTGGCGCCAGTAACGCGAGGTAAGCCGACATGCTCCTGACCCCCAATGCGATGAGCCGCCGGATGCGCTTCGGCTTGTATGCAACCACCGGGCTGATCGGTCTGTTCCTGCTGTTGCCGATCGTGTTTATCGTGCTGCTGTCGTTCGGCTCCTCGCAGTGGCTGGTGTTTCCACCACCGGGCTGGACGCTGAAATGGTACGGCCAGTTCTTCTCCAATCCTGACTGGATGAACGCTGCAGCGGCGAGCCTCAAGGTCGCTGTGCTGACCACGATCTGCGCCGTGGCCCTTGGTTTGCCGACTGCGTTCGCGCTGGTGCGCGGACGTTTTCCCGGCCGGGAAATGCTCTACGGTCTGTTCACCCTGCCGATGATCGTGCCGCTGGTGATCATCGCCGTGGCGGTGTACGCGCTGTTCCTCAAGCTCGGTTACACCGGGACCATGTTCGCCTTCGTGGTCAGCCATGTGATTGTCGCGCTGCCGTTTACCATCATCTCGATCATCAACTCGTTGAAGCTATTCGATCAGTCGATTGAAGACGCGGCGGTGATTTGCGGTGCGTCACGCCTGCAAGCGGTGTTCAAGGTGACGTTCCCGGCGATCCGTCCGGGCATGGTTGCCGGCGCCCTCTTCGCCTTCCTCGTTTCGTGGGACGAAGTGGTGCTCAGCGTGATGATGGCCAGCCCGACCCTGCAAACCCTTCCCGTGAAAATGTGGACCACCCTGCGCCAGGACCTGACGCCAGTGATCGCCGTCGCTTCGACGCTGCTGATCGGCTTGTCTGTTTTGGTCATGGTGATCGCCGCCGCATTGCGCCGGCGTAACGAAATCAGCGCCTGAGCGCCAGGAGTACGACATGAGTGCCGTGATCAAAGACGCTTCCCAGCAGAACGACAAACCCCTGGTCAGCCTGCGCAACCTGAACAAGCACTACGGCGACTTTGCCGCCGTCGACAACATTTCGCTGGACATCAAGGACGGTGAATTCCTCACTTTTCTCGGTTCCAGCGGCTCGGGCAAAAGCACCACGTTGTCGATGCTCGCCGGGTTTGAAACGCCGAGTAGCGGCGAAATCCTCGTCAACGGCGAATCGCTGGTCAATGTGCCGCCGCACAAGCGTGACATCGGCATGGTGTTCCAGCGCTATTCGCTGTTCCCGCACCTGTCGGTGCGCGACAACATCGCCTTCCCGCTGGCGATTCGCAAACTGGCGACGGCGGAGCGCGAGAAGCGTGTCGATGCGATGCTGAAACTGGTGCAGCTTGAGCAATTCGCCCATCGCCGCCCTTCGCAACTCTCGGGCGGCCAGCAACAACGCGTGGCTATTGCCCGGGCGCTGGTTTACGAACCACGCATTCTGTTGATGGACGAACCGCTCGGTGCGCTGGATAAAAAGCTGCGCGAGGATTTGCAGGATGAATTGCGCCAACTGCATCGTCGTCTGGGCATCACCATCGTTTACGTGACCCACGACCAGGAAGAAGCCATGCGCTTGTCGCAACGTATCGCGATTTTCAGTCACGGCAAGATTGTTGGATTGGGCAGTGGTTATGACCTGTATCAGAATCCGCCGAATGCGTTTGTCGCGTCGTTCCTCGGTAACTCGAACTTCCTCAAGCTCAAGGCGCAGGGCAATGCGGCGGCTTCTTTTGAAGGGCAGTCATTATCGATTCGCCTGACCGCTGGGTTGCACACCGATCAGGATGTGTTGCTGATGGTGCGGCCGGAAAAAGCGCAGGCGTTGAGCGTGGCGCAAGCGATCAGCGAACCGTTGCCGTCGGGGTGGAATGAAGTGGCGGCCAAGGTGGTTGAGGTGCTGTTCCTCGGCGAGAGCCAGACGTGCAGCGTGGTCACCTCCGGCGGAACCTCAATGACGGTGAAAGCATTGTCAGCCGCGGGCATGCCGCTCAAGGCTGGCGATCCTGTGCAAGTGCGCTGGGCCACGGCTGATGCCTGCGTCTACACCGAATGGAGCGAAAGCGACCTCAACAAAGCCGCCGGCTCCCACTGAAAACCCCTGTAGGAGCTGCCGAAGGCTGCGATCTTTTGATCTTGCCGTTAAAAACAAGATCAAAAGATCGCAGCCTCGTTTCACTCGACAGCTCCTACAGGAATGCATTCCAAATGTCGGAGCGGGCTTGCTCGCATAGAGGCTATCGCGAGCAGGCTCACTCCTACAATTAAACCGTGTTTGCGCCTCAAGGCCGCGGTGGCCCTTTTTTTGGTCTCAAGGCGCCACCGTCACATCGCCCTGCCCGCTCTCGGCGAGCGCTGCAGCGACAAACCCTTCAGCCTTCTTGCGCTCGACAAACGCCCGCACATACGCCGCGCCGGCCCTGCGCCCACGGGGCACGGCCATGGCCTGGCGAATCGCCGTGAATGCACCGTCCAGCACGCGGTAACGCGCGTCGGCATCCGCGACTTTCTGCAAGGGCTGACGGACACCGGCGGCGGCATCCAGGTGATGCTCGATAAACAGGTCAACGGCACCCGCCGAGGTTTCGGCACGCTCCAATTGTGCGTGCTGCAGCGTGCGACTGAGGAACAGGTCGTAGGCTGCGCCTTTGCCAACGGCCAATCGCAATCCTGGCTGATCGAGATCCTCGACGTTGCGATACGGGGCCTGCGCCTCGACCAGATAAGTCCCTTCAATGATCACGTAAGGCTCACTGAACGCAATCTGAGCCTCGCGCACCGGCTCGATGGCGAGAAACGCCAGGTTCCATACGCCCTCCTCCAGCGCCGCGAAAACCTTGCCCGCCGCATCAAACGTACGCATCTCCAGCTCGACACCCAACTCGGCAGCCAGCGCTATCGCCAAAGCCACCGAAACACCTTGCGGCGCACCATCTGCTCTGCGCTGCGCCAGCACCGGGTTACCGAAGTTGATGGCGGCATGCAGCACGCCGTCGGGCGCGAGATCGGCCATCACGGCCGGGGTGATTACACTCATCGTGTTGCTCCCTGATTGGATAAGAAATCAGTGTGTGTCGTGACTGACAACTGTCGAGGACACGACACCCAGCGGGTAAGCCTTATGTCGGTGCCTGACAGGCACTCAAATGTTCCAGCGCCCGACGCGTCACCGCATCAATGTAAGCCGCGTCACCATAGACCCGCGCCAGCAGAATCGCCCCCTCGTAATCCGCCACCCATTGTCGAGCGGTCAGCAAGGCTTGTCCCTCATCGACCTCGCCTTCCAGCAAATGCGCAAACGCCTTGGCCCATGCATCGAAAAAACCGCGAATCGGCTCCAGCAATTCACTTTTACCGTACGCCGCATCGACCGCCACCACGCCCATCAGGCAACCAATCGAGTCATCCTGAAACAGCCGCGCAGCCTTGCGGCCCATTTTGCTCAGGCGTTCTTGTGGCGTGAGTTTTTCGTCGAAGGCCACGGCAAACAAGGTCTGGTTGATGACCTGATGCGTCCAGTCGAGCACGTCACGCAGCAAGGCCTCCTTGTTCGGATAGTGGTGATAGAACGAAGCCTTGGTAAAGCCGCAAGCGGACGCAAGCACGTCCATGGTGGTGCCATGATAGCCAAGGCGCTTGAAGGTATTGGCGCACCGCAGAAGCAGCTCTTCACGGGGGATTTTCAACGGTCGCACGAGTATTTCCTGATCCGGATAACTGGCGGTGATTCTATGACATAAGCCTGCCCTTCTCAATTTGACGGTTACCAACTGTTCGTTTAGTTTCTATTTACCGAACGGATGGTCAGTAACTGGCCGCCGACAAAAAATCAGGGAGAGCAGAGATGAACGAAGCCAACAGTGGCCCCGGCCGAGTCACCCGCGAACAACGCGGTCAGTTGTTTTTGATCGGTCTGGATCGCGCCGGCAAACGCAACGCATTCGACAGTGCAATGCTGACGGACCTGGCATTGGCCATCGGCGAGTATGAGCGCAATGACGAACTGCGCTGCGCCGTGCTGTTCGCCCATGGCGAGCACTTCACTGCGGGTCTGGACTTGATGGAACTGACGCCAAAACTGGTGTCAGGCGCCTTCAAGTATCCTGAAGAAGGCATCGACCCATGGGGCGTTTCCAAACCGCGCAGGCGTAAACCGGTGGTGGTTGCCATTGAAGGCATTTGCTGGACGGCGGGCATCGAATTGATGCTCAACGCCGACATCAGCATTGCCGCCACCAATGCCCGTTTCGCTCATCTGGAAGTGTTGCGCGGGATCTCTCCCGCCGGCGGTTCCACCGTGCGCTTCACCCGCGCAGCGGGCTGGACCGCCGCCATGCGCTACATGCTCACGGCGGAAGAGTTCGATGCCGATGCCGCCCTGCACATGCGCCTGCTGACCGAAGTGGTCGCACCCGGCCAGACTCTGGCACGCGCCATCGAATACGCCGAACGCATTGCCAAGGCTGCGCCTCTGGCGATTCAGGCGACGCTGCAATCGGCGTTTCTGGCGCAGGATCAGGGAGACGATGCGGCACTGTCGACGCTTGATGAACAACTGCTGGCCCTGATCAAAACCGAGGATGTCCGCGAAGGCGTCATGGCGATGATGCAAAAGCGCGAACCGCAGTTCAAAGGTCGCTGAAGGCTTTGCTCAACTCACTCGGAACAATTTCATGAACACCATGGCCGCAGCCTTTGCCGAATCGATCCAGAGACAGGACATCGCCCTCATTGCCCGCGATGGTTATCCGTTGTCCGCCAAGCGCTACGGCGCAGCGGGCGTCGTCAAAGGTAACCTGATCATGGCCGGTGCTACCGGGGTCCAGCAGCGCTTTTATCGGCGTTTTGCCGAGCACGCGGCGCGCCAGGGCTTTCACGTGCTGACCCTCGATTACCGGGGCATCGGTGAGTCGAAACCGGCTTCGCTCAAAGGCTTTGAGATGTCTTATCTGGATTGGGCTTATCAGGATTTGGCGGCGGCAGTGGATCTGCTAAGCCAGGAAGCATTGCCGCTGTATTGGGTCGGCCATTCGTTTGGTGGTCATGCGATTGGTCTGTTGCCCAATCACCCCGCCCTGACAGCTTGCTACACCCTGGGCAGTGGCGCGGGGTGGAGCGGCTGGATGTCCCGAACCGAGGCCTGGAAAATCCGTCTGATGTGGACGTTTGTGCTGCCGGTGATTGTCGCCCGCAAAGGCTACATGGCCTGGAGCATGCTGGGCATGGGCGATGATTTGCCGCTGGGCGTTTACAACGACTGGAAACGCTGGTGCAAATTCCCCCACTACTACTTCGACGACCCCGAGATGAGCCATCTGCATGCGCTCTACGCCGAGGTCACAACGCCATGCGTTTTCGCCACGTCGGTCGATGATCCGTGGGCGCCGCCGCGTTCGCGCGATGCGTTTGTCAAAGCCATGGTGAATGCGCCGCTGACATTGCTGGATCTGCAGCCGCAACTGGGCAGCAAACCGTACGGGCACATGGGTTACTTCCGTGAAAGCGCACAGCCGTTGTGGGATGAGGTGCTTGATTGGCTGCAAAGCGTCCCTGCACGCACCACATAACTTGTAGGAGCTGCCGCAGGCTGCGATCTGTTGATCTTGCTGTTAAAAACAAGATCAACAGATCGCAGCCTCGTTTCACTCGACAGCTCCTACAGGAGTGCATTCCAACTGTGGGAGCGAGCCTGCTCGCGAATGCGCTGTGTCATTCAATGTTGATGTTGACTGACACGGCGTCTTCGCGAGCGAGCTCCCACAGAGGGTTTATGGTGTTTAGGTGATCGGGGAATAGCCTTCGATGTCGTCGGGCCAGGCGGTGAGAATTTCAAAGCCCGTCTCCGTCACCGCCACCATATGCTCCCACTGCGCCGACAACGAGCCATCCTTGGTCAGCACCGTCCAGCCATCGGGCATGTTCTTCACATGGCGCTTGCCGGCATTGAGCATCGGCTCCACGGTAAAAATCATCCCCGCCTTCAACTTCATGCCCTGATTGGGAAAGCCGTAATGCAGAATCTGCGGCTCATCGTGATAAACCTTGCCGATCCCGTGCCCGCAATACTCGCGCACGACGCTGAAGCCTTCCTTCTCCGCCAGGCTCTGGATCGCGTGGCCGATGTCGCCCAACGTCGCGCCCGGTTGCACCACGCGAATACCCGCGCACATCGCTTCGTAAGTGGTCTTGATCAAGTGCTGCGCCTCAGGCGTCGCCTCACCGACCACGTACATGCGGCTGGTGTCACCGAACCAGCCGTCCTTGATCACCGCGATGTCGAGGTTGACGATGTCGCCATCCTTCAACGGCGTACCCGACGGAATCCCGTGGCACACCACGTCATTAACCGAGGCGCAGACGGTTTTCGGAAAGCCGTGATAGCCGACGTTGGCCGGCACCGCTTTCTGCACGTTGACGATGTAGTCGTTGCACAGCCGATCCAGTTCATCGGTGGTCACGCCGGCCTTGACGTGCGGCACCAGCATTGCCAGCACTTCAGCGGCGAGTTTGCCGGCAGCGCGGGATTGAGCGATGTCGGCCGGGGTGTTGATCTTGATCTGGTTTCTCATGCGCTGACGGCTTCCTGAGTCAGTTGTTGCAGGTCGAGCCCGCCATTTTGTTCGGCGCGGATCAGCAAGCGGCAAATGGCGCTGTGGTCGAGGTTGGGGTGCAGTTCGGCGAGCATGCCGATACGCATCCAGTGCTCGGCTTGCGCGTTGATCGAGCGGCTGAGAGCGTTGCTGGAGATACGCAGGTTCTCGTGCATGTCCTCTGAAATCTTTACGATGCCCATATATGAATCCGATACGATGTGTATATGGAACGTATATTAGCCAAGCCTTAAGCGAAATTGCAAATCAACTCAGCGCCGCATCGAAAAACGATGAGATAAGCCGACTGGAACGCCGCTCGGCCAGGCAGTACAGATAAGTCTCGGTAAAGAGTTCTTCGCCATCGATTCTGATCGTGCGGATTTTTGGATCAGCAATGAACTCCGCTTCCGACACCACACCCAGCCCCAACCCGCGCACCACCGCTTCACGCAGTGCCTCGCGACTGCCGATTTCCATGGCGATGCGCGGTTTTACCTGCGCCGCATTCAGTGCCTGCTCCAGCACCAGCCGTGTGGTCGAACCGGGCTCACGTTGCAGCAGGCGCTGCCCTTCCAACTCCTCCAGGCGCACGCTGCCGCGATTGGCCAGCGGATGTTCATGGTGGGCAAAGAGGATGATCGCGTGCCGCGCATAACGCACCGAACACAATGCCGGATCATCCTGACGCCCGGCCAACACCGCGATATCGGTCACATAGTTTTCCAAATCCGACAACACCTGCGCCGAGTTACCCACGCGGATCGACACGTCGATATTCGGATGCTGTTGCAGGTAACTGTCGACCATTTCGATCACATGAAACGGCCCCACCGCACCGACCTTGAGCTGGCCGCTGTCGAGCCGCCCGGAATCACGCAGCAGGTTATGCGCTTCCAGTTCCAGCAAGGCCAGCCGTTGCGCGATGGGCAGCAATTGCCGACCGACATCGGACAGCTCAATCCGCCGCCCACGCCGATGAAACAGTTCGACGTTGTGCTGTCGCTCCAGACTTTGCACTTGCGTGGTCAGTGTCGGTTGGCTCAGCCCCGACGCCCGCGCCCCGGCACTGAAACTGCCGTGGCGGGCGACGGCGAGAAAGGCCCGCAATTTGGCGCTCGACATCCATAGACTCCATCAATAGTTAGCTGCGGTTTCGCATATTGAATTGATTGAATGACTGTCACGTGACAGACCTAGCCTGTGGCAACTCCCAACCACACCGTGGAATGCCATGAAAACAATTAACCAGTTTCTGCGTGCCGCCAGCCTTGCCGTACTTGCCCTGAGTGCCAGCCAAGGCTGGGCCAAGGACAAACTGACCATTGGCCTGATTCCTTCGGAAGACTCCCAGGCGATGATCGAATCGAGCAAACAAGTGCTCGACGATCTGCAAGCCAAAATCGGCATGCCGGTGGTGCCGTTCGTGGCCACCGACTACAACGGCATCATCGAAGCGCTGCGCTCGGGCAAACTCGACGTCGCCTACCTCGGGCCGTTCTCCTACGTGCTGGCGACCTCGGTAGCCGATGTCGAAGCGTTCTCCGTGGCGGTGACCAAGAAGACCGGCCAGAGCGCTTACAAAAGCGTGATCCTGGCGCGCAAGGACAGCGGCATCCATTCGCTGGCCGACCTCAAGGGCCATACATTCGCGTTCGTCGACCCGAGCTCGGCGTCCGGTCATTTGTTCCCGAAAGCAGGACTGGAGCAGGCCGGGTTTGTGCCGGACACGTTGTTCAAACGCGTGATTTTCTCCGGTTCCCACGACGCCAGTATCCTCGCGGTCGAGAACAAGAAAGTCGACGCCGCCGCCGTGGCTGACCGCATCTTCGCCAGCGCCGTGGCCAAAGGTGCGGTCAAGCAGGATGACTTCGAAATTGTCTGGAGTTCCAAGCCGATCCCCGAATCGCCGATGGTCTGGCGCAAGGCGCTTGACCCGGAGTTGAAGAAGAAAGTCGCCGACGCACTGGCTTCGATCAAGGACGTGCCGTGGGGCGATCAGGGTGTGCTCAATGGCTTCCAGCCCACCACCGACGCGTCCTATGACGTGGTGCGCGAAACCGCCAAGGTGCTCGATCTCGATTTGCGGAGCATGAAATGATCAGCATCCGCCAACTGAGCAAACACTACGGCAGCAACCCGGTGTTGCGCGGCATCGACCTTGACGTCGCTGCGGGCGAATTTGTCGTGGTGCTCGGTCAGTCCGGCGCCGGCAAATCGACCTTGCTGCGTTGCATCAATCGTTTGGCGCGGGCCGACAGCGGCACGCTGAACGTGGCGGGCATTGATGCCCTCGCCTGCCCGGACACAAGCGTTTTACGCCGAGAAGTGGCGATGATTTTTCAGCACCACAACGTCGTGCCGCGCCTGAGCGTATTGAAGAATGTGCTGACCGGGCGCCTCGGTTCCGTCGGCACCCTCGCCTCGATTCTGCAACTGTTTCGCCGTGACGATGTGGCGCTGGCGATGCAATGCCTGGAACGCGTCGAACTGGCGCACAAGGCCAGTGAGCGCACCGATTCATTGTCTGGCGGGCAGAAGCAGCGCGTCGGTATTGCCCGCGCCTTGGCGCAACGACCGCAGGTAATTCTGGCCGATGAACCGATCGCCAGCCTCGATCCGAAAACCGCGCGACTGGTGTTGCAGTACCTGCGCGATGCCACCCGCGAACTGGGCATCACCGTGCTGTGCAATCTGCACCAGGTCGAATATGCCCGCGAGTTCGGCGACCGCGTGGTCGGCCTCGCTCACGGCAATCTGGTGTTCGATGGCAAAGCGTCGAGCATGACCGACGCAGATCTGGCGCGAATCTATCCGGGGCAATCGGCAGAACACTCCGCTGACGTCCCGGCGCCCACCCTGTCCTACCGCACCGCCTCGAGGGCCTGAGCATGCAATCACCAAACTATCAGTGGGTCGGCGAGCGGCCCCGTGGCACACGCGGTTGGCTGACCACCGCCGGCATCGTCCTGATCGTGCTGTGGACGCTGAACTGGAGCGCGCAAGGTGCGCAACTCAGCCTCGGTGAACTGGCAGCGGGATTGCCGCAGATTGGTGACTTTCTCTCACGCACCTTTCCGCCGGATCTGAGCATCCTGCCGCGCCTGGTCGCGCCAGCGGTGGAAACCTTACAGATCGCCATTTGGGGCACCCTGCTCGGTGTGTTGCTGGCGATTCCGCTGTCGTTTCTCGCCGCGCGCAATCTGAGCCGCAATCGCTGGGTGTTTCACATCACCCGTCAGGCGCTGAATTTCACCCGCAGCATCAACGAACTGATCCTCGCGCTGATCTTCGTCTCGGCCGTTGGCCTCGGCCCGTTCCCCGGCGTACTGGCGCTGGCGCTGCATGGTCTGGGCATGCTCGGCAAGTTCTTCGCCGAGAGCATCGAAGAGATCGATCAAGGACCGATTGAAGCGCTGCAAGCGACCGGTGCCCGACCGTTGCAGGTGATCGTGTTTGGCGTTTTACCGCAGGTGATCACGGCGTGGATTGCGGTGATTTTGTACCGCTTCGAAGTCAATCTGCGCTCGGCCACGGTGCTGGGCATGGTCGGCGCCGGCGGCTTGGGTTTCGAATTGGTGAGCAGCCTGAAACTGTTCAAATACCCGGAAACCGCGACTTGCATCATCGTCATCACCTTCATGGTGATCGTCGCCGACACCCTCTCCAGTCGCCTGCGTGCGGCGATCCAGAGCGGTTCGGCGCACTGACGTCGAACAGCTATCGGCTGAGCCGATTCAAACCTGCGAATTATCGATTTGAGCCGTTGTCGACGGGCGCTGAGTATGGCGCCACACGACAACAACAATAAGGATCCACCATGACTGCCCGCTTCCAGAACCCCGTCGATACCCGTTTCGGCTGGGGCAGCCTGCAAGACCTCGCTGCCATTACCGACCAGCAAACCGTGGCCCTCGTCACCTTCCCTGAGGCCCGTGGGCTGGGGCTGGTGGATCGCCTGCAAGCGTTGCTCGGTGAGCGTCTGGTCTACGTGTTCGAAGACGTTCAGCCCAACCCTGACGTCGCCCATTTGCGCAGCACGTATGAGCAGTTCTGGCAGCAGGCCGGCGATTGCGATGTGGTGCTCGCGGTCGGGGGCGGCAGCGCCATCGATACCGCCAAAGCGTTGATCGTCGGCACCGAATCCGGGCATTTCGATGAGTTGTTGACCCTGCTGGCGACCGGCAAGGCGTTTACCCCGGCGCGCTGCAAACAGCTGATCGCTGCGCCGACCACCGCCGGCACCGGCAGCGAAGTCACGCCGTGGGCGACGATCTGGGACAGCGCCAGCCAGAAGAAATACTCACTGCACTTGGATTGCACCTGGCCGCGCGTGGCGATCATCGATCCGCAACTGATGCTCACCGTGCCGGCCAGCGTCACCGTGTCCACCGGGCTCGATGCGTTGTCCCACGCGCTGGAAGCGATCTGGAACGTCAACGCCAATCCGGTCTCCGACACTTTCGCCATTTCTGCGATTGAAGACATTCTCGAATGCCTGCCGCGTCTGCAAAAAGATCTGTCGAGCCAAGAGTTGCGCACGCGCATGGCACTCGCCGCGCTCAAGGCCGGGCTGGCGTTTTCCAACACCAAAACCGCGCTGGCGCATTCGATTTCCTACGAGATGACCCTGCGCCACGGCTTGCCCCACGGCATCGCCTGCTCCTTCACCCTGCCGCTGGTGCTCGGTCTGGCCTGGGGTCACGACGCCACCCGTGACCGCATCTTGCAACGGGTATTCGGCGAAGATCTGCTCACCGCGCAACAGCAGTTGCGCGAGTTCCTCCACAGCCTCGGAGTGAAAACCGAGTTCGCCGATTACGGCGTCTCGGCTAAGGACGCCGAAGACATCATCCACCTCGCGATGCAGGGCGCGCGCGGCAAGAACTTCATCGGTTCACAAGCTGCCTGACGCCCGACGCCACCCGATCCACCCAAGCACCGCCTGCGGCTCATAGCCGTGGTGATTTCCTGCCGCACCGAAAAAGAGTGCACCCGCCGACGACAAACGGCGGGAACCCACAACAATAAGGAAAAGATCATGAATCGTGCCGAAACAATGCCTGGTCTCGCCGTACGTTCTGCCTCGTTCCGGGTCGCGCAGTGGCGCATGCTGCTGGCGGCGATGTTCTGTTACCTGTTTTTCTACACCGGCCGGCAGACCTTCGGTTTTGCCATTCCGGGCATTCAGGCCGAGTTCGGTTTGAGCAAGGAAACTCTTGGCTGGGCTTCTGCGGCGATGCTCTGGGCCTACGCCGTCGGCCAGGCCATCAACGGCAACCTCGCCGATAAGTTCGGTGGCCGGCGCATCATGACCCTCGGTGCGGTGCTGTCCTGCGCGGCAAACTGGGTGACCAGTTTTGCCGGCGGTTTCACCAGTCTGATCCTGCCGTGGGGCGTCAACGGGTACTTTCAGGCCTTGGGCTGGGCGCCGGGCGGTCGGCTGATCGCCAATTGGTGGGCGGCGGGTGAACGCGGCAAGGTCTATGGCTTCTACACTTTCGCCGCCGGTTGCGCGTCGATTCTGTCGTACGTCACCTCCATCGTCGTGCTTGAAGTGCTGCAACTGGAATGGCGCTGGATCTTCCGTTTGCCGGTGCTGCTGATGCTGGCCGGCGGGATTATTTTCTATCTGGTTGCTCGTGAACGCCCGCAGGATCTGGGCTTCGAACCGGTAGGCGATACCGGCGTGGCCAACGCTGACGACAAACATCAGGAAGCCGCGCATGGCGAAGTCGAGACCTCGGCGCAACGCTATAAAGCCGTGTTGAAGAATCCGCGCCTGCTGATCGCCGCGCTGTCACTGGGCTTTCAGAACGCGGCGCGCTACGGCCTGATCGTCTGGGTGCCGGTGCACTTTCTCGGCGCTGACTGGAAAAGCGGCGACGGCATGATCGACCCGAAATGGATCACCGTCGCCCTCCCCGTCGGCATGGCGGTCGGGGCGTTGAGCAATGGCTGGGTGTCAGACAAGCTGTTCGGCTCCAAGCGTTATCTGGCGATCATGCTCTACATGTTCCTTGGCGCCGCGACGAGTTTGTGGATGTGGAGCCTGCCGCCGCACAGCGTGATCGGCCTGGTCGCGTTGTTCCTTTGCGGCTTCTTCGTTTATGGCCCGGCGTCGAGTTTCTGGGCGCTGTGCCCGGATCTGGTCGGTGCCAAACGCGCCGGCACCGCAACCGGGATCATGAACTTTTCGTCCTATCTGTTTGCCGGCCTCGCCGAGCCTTTGATCGGTCGTTTGCTTGACACCACGGCAAACACGTCTCTCATCTTCATAGTGGTCACCAGCGCCTGCCTGTGCAGCGCGGCAGTGGCATTGTTCATCCGACGCTGATGGGGCTTGCATGTACCAGTATCACAAGTGGTTGCGTTCGTTTCATGCAGTGGCGAAAACCGGCAGCTTCACCCTCGCGGCAGAGTACCTCAGCGTCGGTCAGCCGACCGTCAGCGAGCAGGTCAACGCACTGGAGAAAACCTTCTCGGTCGAGCTGTTCCATCGGCGCGGGCGCTACATCGAGATGAGTTCCGCCGGGCACAAGCTCTACGCAATCACTCAAGGTTTGTTCGGCCAGGAGGACGAAGCGGTGCAACTGCTGCAGAGTTTCAAGCAACGCAAGAACGGCATGCTGCGGCTCGGCGCGGTGTCGCCGCCGATTGCGATGAATCTGACCTACGAGCTGATGCAGCGGCACCCGGACATCGAACTGGAAACCTCGTTTTCCTCGGAAAAGGAAACCCTCGCGCGGCTGTTCAACTTCGATATCGACGTGGCGATTCTGGCGTTGTCGGAATTCGATGAGCGCTTCCACACCCGGTTGTATCACCGCTATCCGATTATTGCCGTGGTGCGCGATGACCATCCGTGGGCCAGCCAGTCGCAGGTTCACATCAGCGAAATCAGCCGCGAGAAATGGGTGATGCGTGAGCAAAGTGCGCGCACCCGGCAACTGGTCGAAGAAAGCTGCAAGCGCCTCGACATCGACCTCAACCGCGTCATGCAACTGAACAGCCGCGAAGCCATCGTGCACGCGATCGTCAAAGGCATCGGCATCGGTTTTGTCTCGGCGGTCGAGTACGCCGAAACCCCGGGCACCACGCCGATAACCTTTGTCGATCACCCGTTTTTCATCGAATACCACCTGTGCTGTCTCGGCATCCGCCGCAACCGACCGGTGATTGCCGAACTGTTTGATTCGAATCCACCGCTGACCTGATCAGCATTGACCCTTGAAACCGCCTACCTCATTGCCGAGGGACGGCCCACGCTTACCCGAAAACGGAGATTTGACCATGCAGTACAAAAACCCGACTCACCTGCAAGCCGCGATCCTTGACTGGGCCGGTACCGTTGTCGATTTCGGCTCGTTTGCGCCGACGCAGATTTTCGTCGAGGCCTTTGCCGAGTTCGGCGTCGCGGTATCGCTGGAAGAAGCGCGTGGCCCGATGGGCATGGGCAAGTGGGATCACATTCGCACGCTATGCAACCTGCCGCAGATCGCCGAGCGCTATCGCGCCGCGTTCGATCGCTTGCCGAGTGATGAAGATGTGACAGCGATCTACGAGCGTTTCATGCCGTTGCAGATCGAGAAAATCGCCCTGCATTCGGCGGTCATTCCAGGTGCGCTCGAAGCAATTGCGGCGTTGCGCGACAAGGGTTTGAAGATTGGTTCGTGCTCCGGGTATCCGGCGGTGGTGATGGCCAAGGTTGTCGAGCTGGCGCGAGAGAATGGTTATGTCGCTGACCATGTCGTCGCCACCGATGAAGTGCCCAATGGCCGGCCGTATCCGGCGCAGTCGTTGGCCAACGTGATTGCCTTGGGCATCGATGATGTGGCCGCGTGCGTCAAGGTTGATGACACCTGGCCGGGGATTCTTGAAGGGCGTAGCGCGGGGATGTGGACGGTGGCGTTGACTTGCTCGGGGAATGCGCTGGGATTGACCTACGAACAGTTCAAAGCGTTGCCGTCGGATCGTCTCGCGGAAGAGCGTGAGCGTATCGGCAAGATGTTCGCGCCGTCGCGCCCGCATTACTTGATCGACACCATTGCTGATTTGCCTGAGGTCATCGACGACATCAACGCGCGCCTGGCCCGAGGTGAAACCCCACAAGCCTGCTAACGCATTCCCCTGTAGGAGCTGCCAAAGGCTGCGATCTTTTGATCTGCTTTTAAAAGATCAACGTCAAAAGATCGCAGCCTTCGGCAGCTCCTACAGGTTCTTCGTTTAGGTTGGGAGATGGGGATCAGAGAATTTTGGGCAAAAAAAAGCTGCCAAAACTGGCAGCAGAAACTTCAAGAACACGCGATGTATTGACCCCAGCATAGACGCTGAATAATGACAGTGTCATGACAGCGACAAATTCACTGAACCGCCCCTGCCCCGTCATCAGGATGTCATCAACGGAACGGCAGAATCCTCGCAAACCGTCTCGAGCCTTCCGGCGGATATTCAGCAAGGATTCCCATGAAACCAGACGCCCCGCTGTTTGCCGCCATCGACCTGGGTTCGAATGCCTTTCGTTTGATGATCGGCCAGTCGCTGCGCAGTCGCAAAGGCCTGCTGATTCAGGAAGTGAAAACCCTGCGCGAACCGGTGCGCCTCGCCGAAGGTTTTGACGGCGGCGCGCTGGATGCGCTGGCACTGGATCGGGGCTGGCAGGCATTGGCGCGGTTCGGCAAGAAATTGCGCGGTTTCGAGGCCGGTCGGGTTCGTGCGGTGGCGACCAGTGCCGTCCGTGAGGCAGACAATGCGCAGTTGTTTTTGGCCAGCGCCGAGCGGCATCTGGGTTTTCCCATTGATGTGATTTCCGGACAAGAAGAAGCGCGACTGGTCTACGCCGGTGTGGCGCATGCCCTGCCGGGTGCTGAAGACATGCGTCTGGTGGTGGATATTGGCGGCGGTTCCACCGAACTGATTCTCGGCCAGGGCTCGCAAGCGTTGCTGACCGAAAGCATCGCGATTGGCAGCGGCACGTTGAGTACGCGGTTCTTTCGCGGCGGCGAAATTTCTGCCAGTGCCCTGCAAGAAGCCGAACGTTTCGCCATCCTGCAATTTGAACGGGTTGCCCGGCGTTATCGGAGTCAGGGTTGGCAGCAGACCATCGGCTCGTCGGGTACCGCGCGGATGCTGGCCAAAGTGCTCAAGGCCAATCACCTCAATGACTTCGGCAAGGACGGCATCACCTACGCCGGCCTGTTGCGCCTGGCCCTGCTTCTGCTGAAAGTGAGCAATGTGCAACAGCTGCACCTCGCCGGCCTGCAACCGCACCGCCAAAGCATCCTGCCCGGGGGATTGGTGTTGATGCTCGCGGCGTTCAAAGTATTCGGCATCTCGCAAATGGCCCCCTCCGAACCCGGCCTGCGCCTCGGCGTCCTGCACGGCCTGATGAGCAAGCATTGATCCCTTGTAGGAGTGAGCCTGCTCGCGAAAGCGTCTGCTCAGCCACATCAATGCTGAATGTGCCGCCCCCTTCGTGAGCAAGCCCACTCCCACTTTGGTTCTGTGCCAGTCAATGCATCCGCATACGCCTCAAGTCCCTGTGGGAGCGGGCTTGCTCGCGAAAGCGTCCGCTCAGTCACATCAATGCTGAATGTGCCGCCCCCTTCGTGAGCAAGCCCACTCCCACATTGGTTCTGTGCCAGTCAATGCATACGCAGTCAGAAAGAACCCCACAGCCTTCGCGAGCAGGCTCGCTCCCACAGGTTTTGTGTTCAGGCCAATTCTTTGCGCAGTTGCCGGGCAGCGGTGACCATGTGCACCAGCGCCGCTTCGGTCTCTGGCCAGCCACGGGTTTTCAGGCCGCAGTCAGGATTGACCCACAAGCGCTCCGCCGGGATACGCTTGGCCGCTTTACGCAACAGATTGGCCATTTCCGACGCATCCGGCACCCGTGGCGAGTGGATGTCGTAGACGCCCGGGCCGATTTCATTCGGGTAGGCGAAAGCTTCGAAAGCCTCCAGCAATTCCATGTCCGAGCGCGAAGTTTCGATGGTGATCACGTCGGCATCCATCGCCGCGATGGACTCGATCACGTCGTTGAATTCGCTGTAGCACATGTGCGTGTGGATCTGCGTTTCGTCGCGCACGCCCGAGGCGCACAAACGGAACACTTCGGTCGCCCAATCCAGATAATGCTGCCACTGCGCCTGACGCAACGGCAGACCTTCACGGAAGGCCGCTTCGTCGATCTGTACGATCTTGATGCCGGCGGCTTCCAGATCCACCACTTCATCACGGATCGCCAGCGCCAGTTGCCGCGCCTGCACTTCACGGCTGACATCCTCACGCGGGAACGACCACATCAGCATGGTCACCGGGCCAGTCAGCATGCCTTTCATAACCTTGCGGGTCAGGCCCTGGGCGTAGCGAATCCATTCAACGGTCATGGCTTTCGGACGATTCAGATCACCAAAAATCACCGCCGGTTTCACACAACGCGAACCGTAGCTCTGCACCCAGCCAAAACGGGTGAACACATAGCCGTCGAGTTGCTCGGCAAAGTACTCGACCATGTCATTGCGCTCGGCTTCACCGTGCACCAACACATCAAGACCCAAACGCTCCTGAATCTCCACCGCGTGGCGGATTTCGCTGTGCATCGCCTCGGTGTATTCCGCTTCGCTGAGCTTGCCTTGCTTGAACGACTGGCGAGCCAGACGAATCGATGCGGTTTGCGGGAATGAACCTATCGTCGTGGTCGGAAACAGCGGCAGATCGAGCCCGGCACGCTGCTTGGCGATACGCTGGGCAAACAACGATTGACGCTGACTGTCCTTGGCAGTGATCGCCGCCACACGCGCCTGAACCGCCGGTTTGTGAATGCGTGGCGATGCAGCACGCGCAGCCTGCACCGAACGGCTCTGGGTCAATGCCCGCAATACTCGCGGCGCTTCCGGTTCGTTAACCGCCTGAGCCAGAACCGCCACTTCCTCGCACTTCTGCACGGCGAAGGCCAGCCAGCTTTTCAGTTCGGCATCCAGCTTGTCTTCACGGCCCAGATCCACCGGGCTGTGCAGCAGCGAGCAGGACGGCGCCACCCACAAGCGATCACCCAGACGCTCATGGGCATGCTGCAAAGTCGCAAGAGCATTTTCCAGATCGCAGCGCCAGACGTTACGGCCGTTGACCACACCCAGCGACAACACTTTATACGCCGGCAGACGATCAAGAATCGTCGGGTACTGTTCCGGCGCACGCACCAGATCAATGTGCAAACCGTCGACGGGTAGATTCGCCGCCAGACCAAGGTTTTCTTCCAGACCACCAAAGTACGTGGCCAACAGTTTCTTCAGCGGATCGCGCTGGATCTGGTTGTAGGCGCGCTCGAATGCGTTCTTCCATTCCTGAGGCAGATCGAGCACCAGAATCGGCTCGTCAATCTGCACCCACTCCACACCCAGAGCAGCGAGGCGCGAGAAGATCTGCCCGTACAGCGGCAACAAACGATCGAGCAAATCGAGCTTGTCGAACTCAGCGCCTTTGGCCTTGCCCAGCCACAGATAGGTCAGCGGGCCGATGATCACCGGTTTGACGTTGTGCCCCAGCGCGCGGGCTTCTTCGACTTCTTCGAACAACTGTTCCCAACCCAACTGGAACTGTTGATCCGCGCTGAATTCCGGGACGAGGTAGTGGTAGTTGGTGTCGAACCACTTGGTCATTTCCTGGGCGTGGGCACCGCCGCAGCAACTGTCGCTGACGCCACGCGCCATACCGAACAGGGTGTGCAGATTGGCTTTGCCGTCGTGCGGACGGAAGCGCTCCGGGATCACACCGAACATCAGCGAGTGCGTTAGCACCTGGTCGTACCAGGCGAAATCGCCGACCGGCAACAGCTCGATGCCGGCGTTCTTCTGCAAGTCCCAATGGGCTTTGCGCAGTTCGCGCCCGACGTCACGCAGGCCCGCTTCGTTCAGTTCTCCTTTCCAGAACGCCTCTTGCGCTTTTTTCAGTTCGCGGTCGCGACCGATGCGCGGAAATCCAAGGGAATGGGCCAGTGCCATAACAAACAACTCCAATGTCTTGTTGATGGCGGGCATTGTCGGCATCGGTCGCAAGTGAATCAAACTCAATATAATCCTGATCATCACAAGAAATCCTCATGATCCCTTCCACCCTGTAGGAGCTGCGGAACGCTGCGATCCTTTGATCTTGCCCTTCAAAAACCAACATCAAAAGATCGCAGCGTTCCGCAGCTCCTACGGGGATCGGGGTTGCGAGAGGTGCCAACCGGGCCTATGTTGCTTGCGAGCATCTTCTGCGCGAATGGAACGCGATCAATCACCAACACCGAGGTGAAGACATGTCAAAGGAATCCCGCCCTGCCGTACTTGGGCTGATCGGCAACACTCCGCTGGTGCAAGTGACCCGCTTTGATACCGGGCCCTGCACGCTGTTTCTCAAACTCGAATCGCAAAACCCCGGCGGCTCGATCAAGGATCGTATCGGCCTGGCGATGATCGACGCCGCCGAACGCGATGGCCGTCTGCAACCGGGTGGCACCATCGTCGAAGCGACGGCCGGCAACACCGGTCTGGGCCTGGCACTGGTCGGCCGCGCCAAAGGCTATCGGGTGGTTTTGGTGGTGCCGGACAAAATGTCCACCGAGAAAGTCCTGCACTTGAAAGCCATGGGCGCCGAGGTGCACATCACCCGCTCCGATGTCGGCAAGGGCCATCCCGAGTATTACCAGGACGTCGCCGCGCGTTTGGCGAAAGACATTCCCGGCGCGTTTTTCGCCGACCAGTTCAACAACCCCGCCAACCCGCTGGCCCACGAATGCAGCACCGCGCCGGAGATCTGGGCGCAGACCGAACATGATCTGGACGCGATTGTGGTGGGCGTTGGCTCGGCTGGCACGCTGACCGGTTTGACCCGTTTCTTTAAACGCGTGCAACCGGATCTGGAAATGGTCTTGGCCGATCCGGTCGGCTCGGTCATGGCGCAATACAGCCGCGACGGCAGCCTGCCGACGCCCGGTTCATGGGCGGTGGAAGGCATCGGCGAAGACTTTATTCCGTCGATCACCGACCTCTCCAGCGTGCGCCACGCCTACTCGATCAGCGACGAAGAAAGCTTCGATCACGCCCGTCAATTACTCAAGGCCGAGGGCATTCTCGGCGGCTCCTCCACCGGCACCCTCCTCGCCGCCGCGTTGCGTTATTGCCGCGAACAGACCGAGCCGAAGCGCGTAGTCAGTTTCGTCTGCGACACCGGCACGCGCTATCTGTCGAAGGTTTACAACGATCAATGGATGACCGATCAGGGCCTGCTCAAACGCAAAGGTTATGGCGACTTGCGCGACCTGGTTGCCCGTCGTTTTGAAGATGGCCGGGTGATCAGCGTCGGCCCCGACGACACCCTGCTGACCGCGTTCCAGCGCATGCGCCTGGCCGACGTTTCGCAGTTGCCGGTGTTGATCGACGGCAAGCAACTGGTCGGCGTGATCGATGAGTCGGACATCCTGCTCGGCGTCCATGAAGATGCCGCGCACTTCCGCAAACCGGTGACCAGCGCCATGACCGACAAGCTGCAAACCCTCGCGCCGAACGCCGATCTGGCCGAGCTGGAAAGCGTGCTCAGCCGTGGCCTCGTCGCCATCATCGCTGACGCTTCGGGCTTCCATGGCCTGATCACCCGCGTCGACATGCTCAACCAATTACGGAGATCCCTCGCATGAGTCAGCACGACGTTAAATCCCAAGGTTTCGCGACCCGGGTGATCCACGCCGGGCAGGAACCGGATCCGACCACCGGCGCGCTGATGCCGCCGATCTACGCCAACTCCACCTACCTGCAAGACAGCCCCGGCGTGCACAAAGGTTTCGATTACGGCCGCTCGCACAACCCGACACGGTTTGCGCTGGAGCGTTGCGTGGCGGATCTTGAAGGTGGCACGCGGGCGTTTGCGTTTGCTTCAGGATTGGCGACGATTTCGACGGTGCTGGAAATGCTTGATGCCGGTTCGCACATTGTCTCCGGCAACGATCTGTACGGCGGCACGTTCCGTCTGTTCGACAAGGTGCGTCAGCGCAGCGCCGGGCATCGTTTCAGCTTCGTCGACCTGGCCGATCTGTCGGCGTTCGAAGCGTCATTGCAGGACGACACGCGGATGGTCATGGTCGAGACGCCGACCAACCCGCTGCTGAGCCTGTCGGATCTGGCCGCGATTGCGCGCATCTGCCGCGCACGCGGGATCATTTGCGTTGCCGACAACACCTTCGCCAGCCCCTATATCCAGCGGCCGCTGGAGTTGGGTTTCGACATCGTGCTGCACTCGACCACCAAGTATTTGAACGGCCACTCCGATGTGATTGGCGGGATTGCCGTGGTTGGGCAGAACGCTGAACTGGCAGAGAAACTGGGTTTTCTGCAAAACGCCGTCGGGGCGATTGCCGGGCCGTTCGATGCGTTTCTGACCTTGCGCGGGGTGAAGACTTTGGCACTGCGCATGGAGCGTCACTGCAGCAATGCGCTGGAGCTGGCGCAGTGGCTGGAGCAGCAGCCGCAGGTTAAACGTGTCTACTATCCGGGGCTGCCGTCGCATCCGCAGCATGAGTTGGCCAAGCGGCAGATGCGTGGTTTTGGCGGGATGATTTCTGTTGATCTGAACAGTGATCTGGCCGGTGCGCGACGGTTTTTGGAGAACGTGAAGATCTTTGCGTTGGCGGAAAGTCTGGGCGGCGTGGAGAGTTTGATCGAGCATCCGGCGATCATGACGCATGCGACGATTCCGGCTGAGACGCGGGCTAAACTCGGGATTGGTGACGGGTTGGTGCGGCTGTCGGTGGGGGTTGAGGATGTTGAGGATCTAAGGGGGGATTTGGCGCAGGCTTTGGCTGGGATGTAAGTCTTGGGGTTTGATTCGAAATTGTCGAGGGGGGCTGCTTCGCAGCCCAACGGGGCGGTGCGACGTTTCGCTAAATCCCCTCGCCACAGGGGTACAAGGGAGACCTGTGGAGAACGACAAAGCCCGCACGGGGCGGGCTTTGGTGTTTGAGTAGGCGGCCAGTGCTGGTCTCTGGCTTACAAGGTTTATCGGGAGTCTCACAGTACTGAACCAAGGGTGAAAAGTAACGGTCTCAGCTGCTTCACACGGCATAAGGGCTGGATCTCAGCGCGGAGATCTTTCTAACCGTGAACCCTTCGGAACGCGCCCCACGTCCCCTTGCTATCCGATTGCGCATCAGTCTGCGTCTTCGCCTACATCTTTGAGCCTAGCAAAGGCTCACAGAACCGCCGTGGCGTTTTTAGATTGATTTCAACTGTGCCTGACCAGTACAGGAAGAGAAGCGCCTAACAGCCGTCGATCCCCCCGCCGCGCCGCCTCGCTATCGCGATCTATACTCAATCAGTTCGATCATGATTCTGTCGACACCCGCATGCTTGACAGCGTGCCCGTGCCTTTCGCCAACCAGACTGACCCCAGCCAAATGAGTCGTGGCGCCAGCCAATACGCGGCGGACGATGCCTTATCGCTTTGTGGCTGCCGGGGCGTGGAGAAAACTATGAAACACAAGCTGTTGTCAGGCGTGCTTCTGGCGGTCGTGGCGACCGTGGTGGTGCCTAATGTCTGGGCGGCGCAGCCGCAGGCGTTGGCTTCGGATGGTGCTGATCACGTTGGGGCGGGTGCGGTCGCCTCAGATGGAGCTGATCACGTCGGTGCAGGCGCTGTAGCGTCTGACGGTGCCGATCATGTCGGCGCTGGTGCGGTCGCTTCTGATGGTGCTGATCATGTCGGCGCTAGTGCGGTCGCTTCTGATGGTGCTGACCATGTCGGCGCGGGTGCCGTCGCTTCTGACGGTGCCGATCATGTCGGCGCGGGCGCACTGGCTTCTGATGGCGCCGACCGTACCGGCGTCAACCGGGTTGCCTATTCCCGCGTCGGGGTCGGTTCTGATCGTGTTGCCTCCGCGTTGATGACGGGCAGTTATTCCGACCAGTTCAACAGCCCACAGTAATCTTCCTTGGCCCAGCGGGCGGCTCCAGCGAGCCGACTGTTGCGCGCCGCACTAGCACATTTGTGCTAATCGACCGTCCTGCCACCCGGCGTTATATTCCCCCGCAACCCCCGATGTTCCTCAACGTTGCCTGTTCGCAGCGTGGGGGATCGTTGTGCCTGGAAATCAAAACAACACCAAGGAAGAACCACCATGAAACTCCATACAAACCTCTGCAAGATCGCCGCGGTCGGCGCCATGCTACTCGGCGTTGCCGGCTGCCAGACCGCCAAACCCACCGAAGCGAGTATGAAAGAACGCGCTCAGACAGTGATCGGTAAACCGGTGTCGAAAATCGACAACATCCGCAGCGACAGCACCCTCACCTACTACACCGCCTACACCCCGGCCGGCGAATACAACTGCGAGTTGCCCAGTGGCGCAATCATAGCCGTGGCAAGCATGGGCATCATGACGCCGCCGCTGTCATGCCTGCCGAAAGGCGCCTCGCCCATTCCAATGCAATAACTTCCCCGCCCGGTAAAGGACACCGTTTGCCCATGAAAACCCTGATCGCAACACTCACTCTCAGCGCCCTGTTTCTGACTGGCTGTGCCACGCCGAAACAGTGGGAAGCCACCGGCGGCAGCAAAAATGATGGCGTCGTCCAGGTCTCCTATGAACTGGGCCAATTCGAAAGCGGCCAGACCAGCGCCGAACAAGGCCTGACCGTCGCCGCACAACGCTGCAAGACCTGGGGCTACAAAAACGCCGAGGTCACCGGCTCCGAGAAAAACATCTGCCGCACCATGGGGCAGTACAACTGCCTGCAGACCACCATCACCCAGGATTACCTGTGCAAGCGCTGATCTGAAAATGTGGGAGCTAGCCTGCTGGCCAAATCGCTCGCAGGCTAGCTCCCACAGGGATTTTTGGTGTGTCCGCGATGATCGTTCACGAAACGCTTTCAGCGGGTTCGGGTTGCCGGTCGCGCAGGGCTCTCAAGGTCGCGCGCAGCTCGGCCGGGCGTACCGGTTTGGACAGGATGGCAATGTCGCGGTCGTGCAGGGCTGCCTGGATTTTTTCGACGTCGTGCCCGGTTATGATCATCGCCGGCACTGCCCAGCCTCTCTGCTTGCGCACATTGTCGATGCATTCGATGCCGGTAGCGTGAGTCCCAAGGTCATAGTCGGCAACGATGATGTCGCAGTCTGTGATCAGATCCTCGGCCGTCAACTCGACCTGAACCGAGCAGCCCCAGCGCTCCAGCAGCGCCGAAGTCGCGAGCAATACGTTGCGATCATCCTCTACGAGACACACCTTCAACCCGGTCAGCAGACCGACCTGACGCGCCTCATCACGATTGACCGTTACCTGCGGCGGCGCAGCGATTGGCAAGCCGTACAAGCTCACCGCCGTTCCCCGCCCGAGCTGCGAACGCAGATCAACGCCGACACCGATCAACTCCCCCAGACGCTTGACGATCGACAGGCCTAGCCCAACGCCTTCGACATCCTTGTCGCGCACTTGCCGCACCCGATAAAACTCCTCGAATACCTTGCCCAGATGCTCTTCGGCGATGCCATTGCCACGGTCATGGATCACGATGGCCAGCCCTGCCCCGCGCCGGCGCACGCCGATCAACACCGGCCGCTGCGCACCGTATTTGAAGCAGTTGGACAGCACGTTCTGCACCATGGTCGCCAGCAACGCCGGGGCGGTCTGAACCCAGTAGGAACAAGGACGCAAACGCAGCTCCACCCCGGCCCAACGCGCCGCCTCGGCGTTCTGACGGATCAGCTCCGCCAGCCATTCGCCGAGATTCACGCTTTGCAGTTTGGGCAACACGCGCCCGTTGTCGAGGGTGTACAGGTCGAGAATCGAGCGGAACAGTTGAGAGACGTTGAGCAACGAACGGTCGATGTTGTCGACCAACCGCCGCTCGTCCTCACCCAAGCGCGACTCACGCAGGCACGCAGTAAACAGTCCAATCGAATGAATCGGCTGGCGCAAATCATGACTGGCCTGAGCGAGAAATCGCGACTTTTCCAGATTCGCCGCCACCGCTTCTTCGGAGGCCTTGCGCGTACGTTCCAGCAACAAGTGCGCATAGAACGGAATCACCGTGCTGGTGAGCATCAGCATCAACACCATAAACGGCTGCGCTTGCCACACCGGCGTCAGCCGATAAACACACATCAACGCCACTAACGCCAGCGCCGTGGCAATCGCCAGATAGCGCGAGCCATAGCGCATGCCGTTGCCGAGATTGACCCAGATAATCACCGCATACAGCGGCAACGCCGCCTCACCACCGATCACCAGCCCGAAGCAGGTGCCGGTGTAATCGTGAACCATGGCGAAAATCCGTCGCGCCGGATAATGCCCCGGCCAGCGCGCAATCGCCTGACGCAAGCCGATCGAGGCCAGCAAAAACACGATGATGTAGGTGATCACCGGCAGATAGGTATCGAAGCGCTGGCCCGGCAAAAAGCCCAGTATGAGCATGTAAACCACGGCAATGCTGGCGATGATAATGCGCAGATTGGCCTGATCGAGTTCAGTGTTTTTCTCGAACTTCATGGTAAACGTCCTTGTGCGGCAATCGTCAGATTCCGAATCAGCCTACAGGCAACCCTTGCGCTCGGTGCTAGTGTGCAGACCTTGAGCCACGCCTGACCCAGGGAGGGTCACGCCATGACCTGCCGAATTATCATAGCCGACGATCACCCGTTGTTTCGCGAAGCGATGCTGCGCACGGTTCAGCGTTTGCTGCCTGACGCCGTCCTTGAGGAAGCCGGTGACCTCGACGCCGTACTGGCCCTTTTGCCTTTGGGTGACGAGCCGGACACGCTGATTCTCGATCTCAGATTCCCCGGACTGACCTGCGTCAGCCAACTCGCCGAGCTGCGTCGACGCTTGCCGCGCACGACATTGATCGTGGTGTCGATGGTCGATGATCAAGCATTGATCAATGAAGTGATGGCCGCCGGTATCGACGGCTTTATCGGCAAAAACATCGCCCCCGATGAAATCGGTCAGGCGATTCTGGCGATTCGCGAAGGTGAAGTACTGGTGAAGTTTGCGCCGTCCGGGCTGTTGCCGCTGGAAACCGGCGCCGCCCTCACGCCCCGTCAGCAGGACGTGCTGCGCTTGATCGCCCAAGGCAAGACCAACAAGGAAATTGCCCGCGAACTGGATATTTCACCGTTCACGGTGCGTATTCATGTGTCGTCGTTGTTGCGCACGCTGAACGTGCCTTCGCGGGCGGCTGCCGCCGTGAAATACACGGGGATTGTGTAAGAGCTGCCGGAGAGCGGTGTTATGGATCGACCTGCGCCATCAACAAACCACCACCAGCCCGAGCAGATCGACCACCGGGATCTGTTAGGTTGAAATAGCGTTTTCCGACTACCTGATTCAGGCGTTTCCAACTGTCTCTGCTCTGCTTGAGCGACGTATAATCATGGTTGTGCAGGGCACTTTTAGCCCACCCTGCGCGCGAAGTGGCTCAGCGTAAACACGAGATGTTCTGCACACGAAAACCCCTGAGGTCTTTCGATCGCTGGGGTTTTTATTGTCATACGAGTTTTTTTGAAAATGGCATCAAGTCTGCCGATTGAAGAGCTCCGATTTGCAGTGCGGACTCGACAACACACGTCTCGAAATATTTACCTGCTGCACTTCGCCCCTTAGTGTCAAACAGCACATGGAATACGGCGCTCGCTTCTCAACTACACAAGGAAGGAAAATGAATCATTATAAAAATATAATTAAATCGATTGCAGGTTTGCTCTTTTTATTCAATTCAATCACTGCATTTGCAGTGCTCACGCCAAAGCAGCAGGCAGCCAAGGAACGCGGCATTTCACTATACAACCAAGAAAAAAATGCAGAACCTGAATTGCGCATTGCCGCTGAGGCTGGCGATGCAGAAGCACAATTTTATTTAGCGGAACAACTTCGTCAACTGGAACTTAATAAAACGTTAGACTCGAAAGAGTCGCTAAAGTGGTTCGTGGCTTCCGCTAATCAAGGTAATTTATTCTCCCTCTATCAGTTGTCTCACAACGTTAAGCTGTGTGTCACCGCTTCATTTTGTCCAAAAGGGGAAAAAAGCTGGGATGAATGGGATCGAGAGTTTAAAAAAACGTTAATGGAAAGGTTTGCCTCAAATGATTTACAACAACTAAGCAAACTAAATGATTGGGTGGCCGAGTCGGATGTTGTAGGAGAGTGGTTTCATCTACAGGATGAGCTTCGTTATGCAAAGAACCACAGAGTGGAAGATACTCGTGAGTGGCTGGTACCCTCTGCCAATCAAGGAAACTTTAATTCCCTGCTTCGTCTGGCTCTAAGTGATGGAGATATATTATGTACCATCGTCAAGGATTGCCCAAAAGGTGATAAAACCCAGCACGAATGGAAATTAGAATTTGAGAAGATTGCACGGGAAAAAATTGCTTCCGGCGACATGGAAGCCGCCTATTTATTATACGTTGGCAATTCTGATCTTAATATGCTGATTAAATCAGCAGAGGGAGGCTACCCATACGCACAATATCAGCTTGCCAGGAGTTACTCAGCTGGCGAGGGCTTTTTTTGGTGGTTTGGACAGCGCCGCAAAGAAGTCATCAAGTGGTATAAGCGAGCGGCTGAAAATGGCTATCCAAAGGCAATGATTGAATATGCAGCCTCTGTTTATGAAGATAACGGAGATCTATCAATTTCCCGGTATTGGCTAGAGGAATCTGCGAAGGCAGGTGACAAAAATGGTATTGCTTTACTTGCTCGAGAGTATGCAAGCAATCCAAATTACTATGGCTTTTCATTTGATAGGGTGAAGGCTTATGGCCTTATCTTCTTTTTAGCGGGCCTGGATAATGACAAGTATGAAATAGAGGATAATCGGGAGACATTAGAAGATTATTCTGAAAAAATGACACCCGAACAAATCGAGCAAGGCAAAGCCTTTGCCGAAAAATGGAAGGTCACTCACCCGCTTGAGCATTGATGACCGGCAGCTATTCCGACCAGTTCAACAGCCCCCAGTAACACAACAATCCTGTAGGAGCCGAGCTTGCTCGCGAAGGCGTTGGCACATTCAAAATCATCGTGACAGACACACCGCTTTCGCGAGCAAGCTCAGCTCCTACAATGATTTGTGGTGTGCCAGGGATTTTGTATACGACGCAAAACCTGTGGGAGCGGGCTTGCTCGCGAAGGCGGCGGCAGGCTCAGTATCCACGTTGCAGGTACACCGCCTTCGCGAGCAAGCCCGCTCCCACAGGGGATTAAAGTCGTTCACTGAGAAGTGGCCTGTCGATACTCGCGAGGGGTGAAACCGGTAGATGCCTTGAATTGGCGAGTGAACGCACTGTGATCGGTATAACCGCATTGCAGCGCAACGTCAGTGATCGGCAAATCGCTATGCAGCAGGCGATGCGCATGCTCCAGCCGCACTTTCTGAATCATCTGTCGAGGCGTCAAATGGAACACGCGCTTGCAGTAACGCTCCAGTTGCGCAACGGAAATACCAGCAATCCGGGTCAATTCCACCAAGGTCACCCGACGATTGAAATTCCCACGAATATGCTCATCGACAGCCGCCAATCGCTCAAACGCCGGATGCGTTTCACTGGCCGATTGCAGATCCACCGAAATCCCCGCCAGCCCAATAATCACCCCGTCACGGTTGTACAGCGGCTGCTTGTGCGTCAGGCACCAGCCCGGTTCGCGACTGCCGTACAGGTGTAGCTCAAGCTGATCCTCCAGCACAAAGCCCTCCTCCAGCACTTTGCGATCCTGCTCGGTATAGCCCGGGCCTAGTTGCGCCGGGAATACCTGCGCACTGGTTTTACCGAGCAACGGACGCAAATCCTTCAAGCCACAACGCTGCACCAACGTGCGGTTGGCGAGCACGTAACGCGCCTGCGTGTCCTTGATGAAAATCGCCGCATTGGGGATCACGTCGAGCATCGGCAACAGCAGCGCCGCACCGGCCAGTAACTCTTCCAGGGTCTGCGGACGATGGCCGCCGATGCCTTGGGACAGGATCGAAAACGCTTGCTGCATTACGGATTCCTCTTCAAACGCGGATCGGCCAAGTGCCCGCCCTGGGGCGTTCGCGTGCAGATTGCAGGATCAATGCAGGCCTGTCGAGGGCCGCGATTAATCTGCGCCATTGTGCTGATTTCGTCATCCAACCCGCCGCAAAACATCAATCGCCATGCCGTCGATGAGTTCAAAGTCTGGCCGTCCCAGTGACACAACTGCCTATCCAATAACTCACAAGAAGGCGATGCCATGTCAGGCCAAGGCAAGTTCAAAAAACAGCTTTCACTGATCGACCTCACATTTATCGGGCTCGGAGCGATCTTCGGTTCCGGCTGGTTGTTCGCGGCCAGTCACGTGTCGGCGATTGCCGGGCCGGCGGGGATTTTCTCCTGGTTGCTAGGCGGTTTTGCCGTGTTGTTGCTGGGCATCGTTTACTGCGAACTGGGCGCGGCATTACCGCGTGCCGGCGGCGTGGTGCGTTACCCGGTTTACTCCCACGGGCCGCTGCTCGGCTACCTGATGGGCTTCATCACCCTGATCGCGTTTTCCAGTCTGGTGGCGATCGAAGTGGTTGCCTCGCGCCAATACGCGGCGGCATGGTTTCCCGAGCTGACCCAAGCGGGCAGCGGCAACCCGACGATCCTCGGCTGGATGGTGCAGTTCGGCCTGCTCTGCGTGTTTTTCCTGCTCAACTACCGCAGCGTGAAGACCTTCGCCAAGGCCAACAATCTGGTCAGCGTGTTCAAGTTCATCGTGCCGCTGCTGGTGATCGGCGTGCTCTTCACCTTCTTCAAACCGGCCAACTTTCACGTGCAAGGTTTTGCGCCGTTCGGCTTGTCCGGTATCGAAATGGCAGTGTCGGCGGGCGGCGTGATTTTCGCCTATCTGGGGCTGACGCCGATCATCTCGGTGGCCAGTGAAGTGAAGAATCCGCAGCGCACTATTCCCATCGCGTTGATTCTCTCGGTGCTGCTGTCGACGCTGATTTATGTGCTGCTGCAAATGGCCTTTCTCGGCAGCATCCCGACCGAAATGCTCGCCAATGGCTGGGCTGGGATCAGCAAAGAGTTTTCCCTGCCGTATCGCGACATCGCACTGGCGCTGGGCGTGGGTTGGCTGGCCTATCTGGTGGTCGCCGACGCGGTGATCTCGCCAAGCGGTTGCGGCAACATCTACATGAACGCCACGCCGCGCGTGATCTACGGTTGGGCGCAGACCGGCACCTTCTTCAAAGTCTTCACCCACATCGATGAGAAGTCCGGCATCCCACGTCCGGCGCTGTGGCTGACCTTTGCCCTGTCGGTGTTCTGGACGCTGCCATTTCCGTCGTGGGAAGCGCTGATCAACGTGGTCTCCGCCGCGCTGGTGCTGAGCTACGCCGTGGCACCGGTTTCGGTGGCTGCACTGCGCCGCAATGCGCCGAACATGCCGCGTCCGTTCCGGGTCAAGTGCATGGGCGTGCTCGGGCCGGTGTCGTTCATCATCGCCGCGCTGATCGTTTACTGGTCGGGCTGGAACACCGTGTCGTGGCTGCTTGGCCTGCAAATTCTGATGTTCGTTGTGTACCTGCTGTGCGGCCGTTTCGTGCCGACCGCGCACCTCAATTTGGCCAGCCAGGTGCGCTCCTCCGCGTGGTTGATCGCCTTCTACGCAGTAACCATCGTCCTGTCGAAACTCGGCACCTTTGGTGGCCTCGGCATCCTCGCTCATCCGTTCGACACCATCGTCGTCGCCGTTTGCGCCACCGGTATTTATTACTGGGGCGCCGCGACGGGCGTACCGGCGCACCTGCTGCGTCTGGAAGAAGACGATGAAGAAAGCGAAGTCGCCGAAACCTCTTCGACCGTGACCGCGCGCCCTGCCGGCGCCTACTGAAATCATCCAACGGGATCTATTCATGAAAGAAGTACACGTCATTGATTCCCACACCGGCGGTGAACCCACGCGTCTGGTGATGAGCGGTTTCCCCGATCTGGCCGGCACCACGATGGTGGAAAAACGCGATGCCCTGCGCAATCAGCACGATGCCTGGCGCCGTGCCTGCCTGCTGGAACCGCGCGGCAACGATGTGCTGGTCGGCGCGCTGTATTGCCAACCGGTATCGCCGGACGCCACGTGCGGGGTGATTTTTTTCAACAACGCCGGTTACCTCGGCATGTGCGGCCACGGCACCATCGGCCTGATCAACTCGTTGCAGTACCTGGGAAAAATCCAGCCGGGCGTGCACAAGATCGACACACCGGTCGGCCCGGTCAGCGCCACGCTGCATGATGACGGCTCGGTCACGCTGGGCAACGTCCCCGCTTACCGTCATCGCAAACAAGTGTCGGTGGACGTGCCGGGGTTCGGCCGCGTCTTCGGCGATATCGCCTATGGCGGCAACTGGTTCTTCCTCGTTTCCGAACACGGCCAGACGCTGACGATGGACAACGTCGAACACCTCACCGCCTACACCTGGGCGATGCTCAAGGCCCTCGAAGACCAAGGCATTCATGGCGAAGACGGTGCGGTGATCGACCACATCGAGCTGTTCGCTGACGACGCCGTTGCCGACAGCCGCAACTTCGTCATGTGCCCCGGCAAAGCCTACGACCGCTCCCCGTGCGGCACCGGCACCAGCGCCAAACTCGCTTGCCTCGCCGCCGACGACAAGCTGCAACCCGGCGCGATCTGGGTGCAGGCGAGCATCACCGGCAGCCAATTCGAAGGCCGCTTCGAATGGGAGGGCGAGCGCATTCGCCCGTACATCACCGGCCGCGCTTACATGACCGCCGACAGCACCTTGCTGATCGACGAAACAGACCCGTTCGCGTGGGGCATTTAAACCGCCACGCAGACTTTTCACCTCAATTTGAACGATGTGCCAAGGAGTAAAACAATGAGCGACAACATCTTCACCGGTTGCATGCCGGCCCTGATGACCCCGTGCACCGCGCAGCGCAAACCGGACTTCGACGCGCTGGTGGCCAAGGGTCGCGAGCTGATCGACATCGGCATGAGCGCAGTGGTGTATTGCGGTTCGATGGGTGACTGGCCGCTGCTCACCGAGGCCGAGCGTCAGGAAGGCGTGGCGCGTCTGGTGGCAGCGGGCATTCCAACGATTGTCGGCACTGGCGCGGTGAATTCTCGTGAAGCGGTTGCCCATGCGGCGCACGCGGCGAAAGTCGGCGCGCAGGGTTTGATGGTGATTCCGCGCGTGCTGTCTCGGGGTGCCTCGGTGACTGCGCAAAAAGCGCACTTCGCGGCCATTTTGCAAGCGGCGCCAAACCTGCCAGCGGTGATCTACAACAGCCCTTACTACGGTTTCGCCACCCGCGCCGACCTGTTCTTCGAACTGCGCCGCGAGTACCCGAACCTGATCGGCTTCAAGGAATTTGGCGGCGGCGCCGACCTGCGCTACGCCGCTGAAAACATCACCTCCAAAGATGAAAACGTGACCCTGATGGTCGGCGTCGACACGCAAGTGGTGCACGGTTTCGTCAACTGCAACGCCACCGGCGCGATCACCGGCATCGGCAACGCCCTGCCCCGCGAGGTGCTGCAATTGGTCGCGCTGAGCAAGAAGGCGGCCCAAGGTGATGCGAATGCGCGGCGTCAGGCGCGGGAGCTGGAATCGGCATTGGCGGTGCTGTCGTCGTTCGATGAAGGCTGCGATCTGGTGCTGTATTACAAGCATCTGATGGTGCTCAACGGCGACAAGGAATACACCCTGCACTTCAACGAAACCGATGCGTTGAGCGACTCGCAACGTCGGTATGCCGAGAAGCAGTACGCGCTGTTCCGTCACTGGTACGAGAACTGGTCGGCGGAACAGAACTTCGCCTGATCCTTGCTTTCGCCTGCCGTGAAGTTTTTAGCTCACGGCGGGCATCACTTTTTTATCGGGAAACCACCATGACGCTGACGGGCCACATGCTGATCGGGCAGCACATTGTCGCGGGTAATCGCGAAGCCATTCGGGGCATCAACCCGGCCACGAACGCCACGCTGGAACCGGCCTATGCCGGCGGTTCGGCGGAACACGTCGAGCAGGCTTGCGCGCTGGCCTGGGCGGCGTTCGACGCTTATCGCGAAACAACCCTGAATGTCCGCGCTGATTTTTTGGAAAGCATCGCCGTGGCAATCGAAGCCCTCGGCGATGAATTGATCGAGCGCGCCATGGCTGAAACAGGCCTGCCGCGCCCTCGCCTGCTGGGTGAACGCGGGCGCACTTGCCAACAATTGCGAATGTTCGCGCGCACCGTGCGCGCGGGCGAATGGCTGGATGTGCGCGTCGATAACGCGCAGCCGGATCGTCAACCGATGCCGCGTTCGGATCTGCGTCAACGGCAGATTGCGCTGGGGCCGGTGGCGGTGTTCGGCGCGAGCAATTTTCCCTTGGCGTTTTCGGTGGCGGGCGGCGATACGGCATCGGCGCTGGCGGCCGGCTGCCCGGTGATCGTCAAGGCGCACAGTGCGCATCCCGGCACCAGTGAACTGGTTGGCCGCGCGGTGGCACGGGCGGTGAAAACCCGTGGTTTGCCGGACGGTGTGTTTTCGCTGTTGTACGGTTCCGGGCGCGAAGTGGGCATTGCGTTGGTCCGCGATCCACGCATCAAAGCTGTGGGTTTTACCGGTTCGCGCAGCGGTGGACTGGCGTTGATGCAAGCGGCGCAGGCGCGGCCCGAGCCGATTCCGGTGTATGCGGAAATGAGTTCGATCAACCCGGTGCTGCTGTTTCCGGCGGCATTACAGAAGCGCACTCAGGCATTGGCCGAAGGGTTTGTGGCTTCGCTGACATTGGGCGCCGGGCAGTTTTGTACCAATCCAGGATTGGTGATTGCGCTGAAAAGTACAGCGCTAGACAGTTTTATCGCCGCTACGGCCGAACGGATTAAAAACAGTCCGGCGCAGACGATGCTCACCCCGGGGATCTTCAACGCCTATGAATCGGCGGTGAATGCGCTGGCCGAAAACGCTCGGGCAAATGTCGCCGCCATCGGCCAGATCGGCAGCGGCCCGAATCAGGGTCAGGCGCAGGTGTTTGTCAGCGACGCCGCCGATTTCCTCGCTGATCACCATCTGCAGGCCGAGGCGTTTGGCGCCGCATCGTTGATCGTGCAATGCGCCAGCGTGGATGAAATGCGCCAAGTCACCGAGCGTCTGGAAGGTCAGTTGACTGCGACGCTGCACCTGGATGATGAAGACCTTGATCACGCCCGCGCGCTGCTGCCGACACTGGAGCGCAAGGCCGGACGCTTGCTGGTGAATGGCTGGCCGACCGGCGTCGAAGTCTGCGATGCAATGGTGCACGGCGGGCCTTTCCCGGCGACGTCAGACTCGCGCACAACGTCGGTGGGCACGGCGGCGATCCTGCGTTTTCTGCGCCCGGTCTGTTATCAGGATTTCCCCGACAGCTTGTTGCCGACAGCACTGAAACACGCAAATCCGTTGCACCTGAGTCGCCTGCTCGATGGGCACAGGGAAGCACTGACCAATGACGAATAACGTCTCCCACGACATCGCTGTGGTCGGCGCCGGCATCATCGGCGTCGCCTGCGCCTTGCGTTTTGCCCGCCAGGGTTTGCGCGTGGTCGTCATCGATCAACAGCTACCGGGCCACGGCGCTTCTTTCGGCAACGCCGGGCATCTAGCGACCGAACAGGTGTTCCCGATTGCCGATGCGTCGATCCTCAAACGCCTGCCGGCCATGCTGCTCGACCCGATGGGGCCGTTGCGGCTGGACTGGAAATACCTGCCCCGCGCCTTGCCGTGGTTCACGCGGCTGCTGCTGAACCTGCGGGCGGAACCGTTTCAGAAAACCGTGGCCGGATTACGCGCGCTGAATGAAAGCAGTCTGGATGCGTGGCAGCGCTTGCTCGCCGACATCCAGCGGCCGGACTTGCTGAAAGTCGACGGCTCGTTGCTGGTGTTCGAACGCCCGGAATCACGTCAGGCCATCGGCGCGTTGCAAGCTCGATTGCGACAGCAGGAAGTGCCTGTCGATTACTGGCAGGCCAAGGCGATTCAGGACACGGCGCCGCAACTCAGCGAGCAGATTCAGGGCGGTTTGTTTTTTCCGCGCACCGGGCATTTCATCGACCCGTACCGGGTGGTCTGCGAATTGGTTGAAGCGGCAAAAGCCTGCGGCGTGAGTTTTCTGCAACAGCAGGTGCAGGGAGGCCTTGTTCAGGAAAACGGCGTTTCGCTGATTACCGGAAATGGAGGCTTGACTGCGAGCCGCGTGCTGATTGCCTGCGGCGCGCACTCGGCGAAACTGACCGCCGCGCTGACCGGCAAAAAAGTACCGCTGGACACCGAGCGCGGTTATCACCTGATGTTGCCGCAGGAACAAGGTCGACTGCCCTTCCCGGTCACCTCGCTGGAACGCAAGTTCATCATGACGCCGATGACCGAAGGGTTGCGGCTGGCGGGTACGGTTGAATTTGCGGGACTGGAGAAACCGCCGAGCATGGAGCGCGCGTGGCAGTTGCATCGGTTGAGTCAGGGCTTGTTTCGCACGGATCTGAGTGCTGAAGCGGCGACACCGTGGATGGGCTTTCGGCCGTCATTGCCGGACTCACTGCCGGTGATTGATCAGGTGTGCGGGGGCAAGGTTTTGCTTGCGTTTGGTCATCAGCATTTGGGGCTGACGCAGGCGGCGGTGACGGCGGAGATGGTTGTCGGGATGGCGTTGCGTGAGATGCCGAGAAACGAGCCATACAGGCTTGACCGTTTCTAAAAACCTGTGGGAGCGGGCTTGCTCGCGAAGGCGTCCGTTCAGCCACTCTGATTGCTGAATGACACACCGCATTCGCGAGCAAGCCCGCTCCCACATTTGGAATTTGTCAGGCCATAAAATTTGGTTTCTTCAGGCGTCGTAGAAAGGGGCGACCGATACCCGGCTACCGACAAAGAAACTGTCCGCCACCAACCGCAACGGCTGCAAATCCAGATCACTGCCCCTCTCGGCAATCAACTGCTGAAAATGCCGATACACCGCCGCGTACTCGCCCTCTTCCGATACCGCCTGACGCACGCCATCAATACTCAACAGCGCCCCACCGTTATCCAGCCGCAGCACGCCCTCCTTGCAACGAATCTCAATACTCCACAACTCATCGTGCCCATGATCAAAATCAAACTCCGCTCGCACATCGAGCTGCTGCGCATCCGACATTTTGATCGAAGCGGCAATCGGTGATTGGCAGTTTTCCGGCACGCGCAGCTCTGCGGATTCGACAAACAGCGGCAGCGCCAAAAGGTGAGTGACGATCGACAAGGCATTGATGCCCGGATCGAATACGCCGAGGCCGCCGGGTTGCCAGATCCACGTCTGGCCGGGGTGCCACTTGCGCACATCTTCTTTCCAGTCGATCTGCACGCTTTGCAAAGTGCGCGTGGCAAGCCAGTCACGGGCGATTTCGATGCCCGGTGCATAGCGTGAATGCCAGGCAAACAAGGCACTGACGCCCTGCTCTTTTGCCTGATCGACCAAGGCCATGGCCTCGCCCAACGTTGCGCACGGCGGCTTTTCCACCAGCACATGTTTGCCCGCCGCCAGCGCTTGCTGCACTAGGGCGAAGCGACCTTGCGGCGGCGTGCAAAAGGCAATCGCATCCACCGGCGGGCCGTTCTCGAGCAACTCGCTCAGCGACTGAAAATTCTCTACGCCAGCGCAAGGTTTGCCTTGCGTGGCGACAGACACCAACTGGAATGCGCGGTTGGCGTTGATCGCCGGGACGTGTTGATCCTGAGCAATCTTGCCGTAGCCCACCAGACCGAGACGGATTGGTTGCATCAATGACTCCTGCTTGAGTTTTTTGTTTTATGCAGCGAACCGGCAGATTACCCGCAAACGCCGCGAGCGTCTGTCACCGCAAAGTCACAACGGCGCACAGGATCAGGCAAGGATCGCACAGGAATGCACTACTTCCCGGCCCACCGAAAAGCGAAGAATGTCACCACGACAAACCGATTGAGGATGTTCCCATGCTTGTACAAGCCTACGGCGCCCACGCTGGCGACAAACCCCTTGAGCCAATGCAGATCAACCGCCGCGCCCCGGCGGCCCATGATGTGCAGATCGATATCGCCTTCTGCGGCATCTGCCATTCAGACCTGCACCAGGTGCGCGCGGAATGGGCCGGCACGCAATTCCCTTGTGTGCCGGGGCATGAAATTGTCGGTCGGGTGTCGGCGGTGGGCGCGCATGTCAGCGATTACAAGGTGGGTGATCTGGTCGGCGTCGGTTGCATCGTCGACAGCTGCAAACACTGCGACGACTGTGAGTCCGGGCTGGAAAACTACTGCGACGGCATGATCGGCACCTACAACTTCCCGACCCCGGACGCACCGGGCTGGACGATGGGCGGTTACGCGCAAAACATCGTCGTGCATGAACGCTACGTGTTGCGCATCCGCCATCCCGAAGCGCAACTGGCCGCCGTCGCGCCGCTGCTGTGTGCGGGCATCACCACTTATTCACCGCTGCGCCACTGGAACGCCGGGCCTGGCAAAAAAGTCGGCGTGGTTGGCATCGGTGGTTTGGGCCACATGGGCATCAAACTGGCGCACGCCTTGGGTGCGCATGTTGTTGCCTTCACGACTTCAGAATCCAAGCGCGAAGCGGCGTTGGCGCTGGGTGCCGATGAAGTGGTGGTGTCGCGCAATCCTGAGGAAATGGCTGCGCATACAAAGAGCTTCGATTTGATCCTCAACACTGTCGCGGCGCCGCATGATCTCGATGCGTTTCTGGTGCTGCTCAAACGTGACGGTGCCTTGACCCTGGTCGGCGCGCCGGCCACGTCGCATCCATCGCCGAACGTGTTCAACCTGATCATGAAGCGTCGCACGATTGCGGGTTCGATGATTGGCGGTATTGCTGAAACTCAGGAGATGCTGGATTTCTGTGCCGAGCACGGCATCGTTTCGGATATCGAATTGATCCGGGCGGATCAGATCAATGCGTCGTATGAGCGGATGCTCAAGGGTGATGTGAAGTATCGGTTTGTGATCGATAACGCGACGTTGGCCGGCTAAACATCAAATCGGTGGCAGCGCTGTCGTAGCGGCGCTGCCATCGTAATCTCATCGAATCTGCCATCCCGCATTGCCTTCTGTCGTCATCAGCACTGATCGGTCACAAAAAAGTAGCGGCGGTTTGGCGCCTTCTGCACAATCCGCGAACGCTGCACAAAACCTATAAAAAAGTGATCGCCTGATGAAACTGCAACCGCTGCCACCGCTCAACAGTCTGGTGGCATTCGAGGCCGCCGCCCGGCATTTGAGCTTTACCTTGGCCGCCCGTGAACTCAACGTCACGCAAGGCGCAATCAGCCGACAGATTCGTGTGCTCGAGGATTATCTGGGCACACCGCTGTTCGCGCGTACCACGCGTGAAATCAACCTGACCGTCACTGGCAAAAAGTACTGTGAAACTGTGCGCGAGAACCTGCAACAACTCGCCCACGCAACGGCTGGTGTCCGACATTGGCGTGGCGCGCAGCAGGTGACGGTGGTGACCAGTACCGCGATGGCATCGCTATGGCTATTGCCGCTGGTCTCGGAATTTCAGCGACAGAACGAAGAAATTGACCTGCGCATTATCGCTACGGATCAGATCAGCGATTTCTCGCGCCTTGATTGTGATCTGGCGCTGTATTACTGCAGCACACCACCGAAGAATATGCTGGTTACGCCGCTGTTCAGTGAGGAAATTTTCCCGGTGTGCAGCCCGGCCTATCTCGCTCAGCACCCAGAAATCAGTGATCCACAGCACTTGGGTGAATGCACCTGGTTATGGCTGGAGGATCCGCAAAGTGACTGGATCGGCTGGAAGGACTGGTTTGATCATTTGGGCTACCCGGTGCCGACACCGCGACGGCGGATCAACATCAATAGCTATTCAATGCTGATTCAATCGGCGCTCGCCGGACAAGGCATTGCATTGGCTTGGTCGAACCTGATGGGAGACCATCTGCACAACGGCAATCTGGTTAAACCGATTGATGTGTATCTTCGCACCGATGCGCAGTTCTGCATGCTCGAGCCCATGGGCCGAGCCGCGAACAGACAAAGCGTCAATCGCTTCCGGCAGTGGTTGATGAGCCATCTTGGGCAAACGATCGCAGCTTGAAAAAAAGGCACCGGCGATATAAACGCCGGTGCCTTTTTACTTCTGAAAAACTGTCAATTCACGCCAGTTCGCGGGGCGCCATTACCGCTGCGAAAGCGCCGTTCTCCGCTTGTGTTGTCGGATCGTTGGCGGTGGCGCGCATCACCATCACACCCTCGACCGAACTCATGGTATCGGCCCGCAGGCTGCGGATCAGACTGTAGACAGTGACCAAGAGAAACACGGCGATGGGCAGGCCGATAATGATGCTTGCCATCTGAATTGCCACCAGCCCTCCAGCGAGCAATAACCCGCCGGCAATCGCCCCCTCCAGCACACACCACAACACCCGAATCCAGTTGGGCGGGTTGATGCTGCCGACCGAGTTGAGCATGCACAGCACTTGCGTCCCGGCATCGGCCGCCGTGACGAAATGCACGGCCAGCAACAAACAAACGATCACACAAAGGATAGCGCCAGTGACCGGGCCGTCCAGCCGCTCCAGCAACGTGAACATCGCGGCGGTGGTTTCTTTTTGGGTCGCTTGCAGTACCGGGCCGCCAGTAAATGGCTGCGCTTCAACCTGCTCGGCCACCGGCAATTGTGCGTGGGCATGACGGGCCTGCTGCTCGTCTTTTAATGCCGCCCCGCCGAATACCGACATCCACAAAATGGTCACCAGCGTCGGCACCACTAACGCCCCGAGAATAAGTTCGCGAATGGTTCGTCCCTTGGAAATTCGCGCGATGAACAAGCCTACGAACGGCCCCCACGTCATCCACCAAGGCCAGTAAAAGGCTGTCCAACTGTTCTGCCACGACGTGTCGGCCTGGGTGTCGGTCCAGAAACTCAGACCGACAATGTGCTGGACGTAATCGCCCATCGATTCAAAGAAAAAATTGAGGATATAGCGCGTCGGGCCCAGGCACAGCACCACCAACATCAGCCCGAATGACAGCCACATGTTCAAGGTCGACAGGCGTTTCATGCCTTTGGACAAACCCGCCACCAGCGACACCGCTGCGATGAAGCTGACAAATGCAATGATCGACAGTTGAAAACCGATGCTCACCGGTATCTGAAATACCTGATGCAGACCGGTATTGATTTGCACCACGCCAAGGCCCAGGGATTGAGAGACACCAAACGCGGTGATTGCCACGCCGAGGATATCCACCACGTGACCGATCGGCCCATAGATACGTTTGCCAATCAGCGGATAGAGGATCGAGCGCAGCGCCAGTGGCAAGCCTTTGCAATAAGCAAAATAAGCCAGGCTGACGCCAATCATGGTGAAGATCGCCCACGGATGCAGGCCCCAGTGAAACAGCGTCAGGCGCATCGCAACCGTTGCCGCTTCATCACTCAGACCCGGCGCGAAGGGGTTATTGGCGTAATGCAGAACGGGTTCGGCAACCGACCAGAAGATCAAGCCAATGCCCATGCCGGCACTGAAGAGCATCGCAATCCATGCGCTGAAACTGAACTCCGGAACGTCATGCTCTCGACCCAGTTTGAGTGCGCCGTAACGGCTGCACGCAATCATCAGCAACACGCCAAGCAGGCCGCTGACCAGGGCCAGATAAAACCATTTGAAGTTGTGGAGGATGGCGTCGGATGCGGTCTTGAACACCACTGTTGCCTGATCGCCTTTTAACGCGCAGAGCAGAACGAAGGCAACGACCATGGCAACCGACACGACAGTCACTGTTGGATTGAGCCCTTTGAAGAGGCCACTTTTGGCACGCATCAGCTATCTCCCTTGTTTTTGTAGTAGGCGCTGTACGGGATTTTTTGTAGGCAACGTCTGTCACCCATTGCGCGACCAACAATGAGCGAGCCATCGGCACGCAACAAACCATTTAATCTCATCGATTGATGAGATTTCGGCATGAATGACTGCACCGCTCATAAATGACTTTTTCTCATCAATCCGCGTCGAAAAATGGTTTGTTCGCGCCCTGCCCCGACCTCAAGAATCAATCCAGCCACAGGCCGAAAAGGCCGACCTACCGTGCGATCTGGAGAAAACAATAATGGGCATCGCCAACCTCATTCCCGTACACAGCCTGGAAAACGTCCTCGCCCCTATCGAGCACGCTCACGGCCTGACCAACGATTTTTATACCGAGCAACACTACTTCGAACTCGACCGTGATCAGGTGATGGGCAAGAACTGGGCGTGCATCGGTTTCGCCACCGACTTGCCAACCAATGCCTACGTCAAACCCGTGGACTTTATGGGACTGCCGCTGTTGATGATGCGCAACCGTGAAGGTCAGGTGCAGGTCTTCCACAACGTGTGCAGCCACCGGGGCGTGAAGCTGGTGCAGGAAGCCGGCACCGTCCAGGGCATGATCCGCTGCCCTTACCACTCCTGGACTTATGACCTCAATGGTGCCTTGCGCGGCACCCCGCACGTGGGTGGTATCAACCAGCACAAAGACGAACGTTTCGCCTGTGAAAAACATGGTTTGAAAGCGCTGCGCAGCGCGATCTGGATGGACATGGTCTTCATCAATCTGTCTGGCGATGCCCCTGCACTGGAAGACGCCCTCGCCCCGTTGACCGAACGCTGGAAGCAGTTCCTTGGCGACGACGGCATGAGCCTGATGCGTCGCGAAGGCAACAGCGGTGCCATGGCGATCGAAGTCAACTGCAACTGGAAACTGGCGGTCGAGAACTATTGCGAGGCCTATCACTTGCCGTGGGTGCACCCGAGCCTGAACACCTACTCACGCCTGGAAGACCACTACAACATTCTCTTTGATCAATTCGCCGGTCAGGGCAGCTACGCCTACAACCTGTCGGACGTCGCCGGTACGCACCTGCCGACCTTCCCGTCGTGGCCAGCGGATCGCCTGCGCAACGCCGAATACGTGGCGTTCTTCCCTAACGTGCTGCTCGGCATCCAGGCCGACCACGCGTTTGCGATGATGCTGGAGCCGATCGCTCCGGGTAAAACCGTTGAGCATCTGCGCTTGTTCTATGTCGGTGACGAGGCGCTCGACCCGCATTACGAAGCCGCTCGCAATGCAGTCATGGCGTCGTGGCGTGTGGTGTTCGCCGAGGACATCGCTTCAGTTGAAGGCATGCAAAAAGGTCGCAGTTCGCCGGGTTACAACGGCGGTGCGTTCTCTCCGGAAATGGATTTGCCAACCCATTACTTCCACAAGTGGGCCGCGCGTTCGCTGCTCGACAGCGTCAAGCCAGCCTCTGCGGGAGAATGAACATGACCACCACACATTGGCTCAACTTCATCGACGGGCAGTGGGTCGACAGCGACCAACACTTGACCATTCTCAACCCGGCAGACAATCAGCCGGTCGCGACCATGGCCCAGGCCAGTGTCGACGATGCCGAGCGCGCCTTGCAGGCCGCGCGCCGTTGCGCTGACGGCGGCGACCTGATGCGCGTGCGTCCGGCGCAGCGCGTCACCTGGTTGTTGGAAATTGCCCGACAGATTCGTCTGGTCGCCGAAGAAGGCGCGCAGATTCTCTGTGCCGAAAACGGCAAAACCCTGAACGACGCCCGCGACGAGTTCACCGAAGCGGCGCGGTACTTCGAGTACTACGCCGGGATGGCCGACAAAATCGAAGGTATTTCCGTGCCGCTGGGTAACGGCTACATGGATTTCACCGTTTACGAACCCATGGGCGTGTCCCTGCAGATCGTGCCGTGGAATTTTCCGGTATCCATCTGTGCCCGCTCCCTGGCACCGGCACTCGCCGCAGGCAATGCCGTGGTGGTGAAGTCGCCGGAGCTTTCGCCGTTGGGTCTGTGTGTGTTGATGCAGGCCATCGAGCGCGCGGGCCTGCCGCAGGGCGCGGTCAATCTGATCTGCGGGCGTGGCCGCGAAGTCGGCGCTTATCTGGCCGGGCACAAACAGGTTGACCAGATCGTCTTCACCGGTTCGGTGCCGACCGGCCAGAGTATCCTGCGCGCCGCCGCTGAAAACGCGGTGCCGAGCGTGATGGAGTTGGGCGGTAAATCCGCGGCACTGGTGTTCGCCGATGTTGATCGTGAGCAACTGCTGAGCAGTGTGCGCAACGGCATTTTCTTTAATGCCGGGCAGGTCTGCTCGGCCATGTCGCGGTTGCTGGTAGAGCGCTCGATTTACGCTGAAGTGGTCGAACAGGTTGCCCAAATGGCGCGCAACTTGCGCGTTGGCCCCGGCGCGGAAAACGCCGAGCTGACGCCAGTGATTTCCTCGGGCCAGTTACGCGGCATCGAAGCGATGTGCCAACGGGCGCAAGCGCAAGGCGCGCGAGTGGTCGCCGGTGGCGAAGCGCTTAGCGGAACCACCGGCAACTACATGCAGCCGACAGTGTTCTGCGATGTCACTCCCGACATGGAAATTGCCTCAAGCGAAGTGTTCGGCCCGGTGCTGGCAATCATGCCGTTCGACACTGAAGCGCAAGCGATTGCCTTGGCCAACGGTACCGATTTCGGTCTGGTGGCCGGTGTCTTCACCCAAGATCTGAACCGCGCCTTGCGCTGCGGCCGGCGTTTGCGCGCAGGCCAAGTGTTCATCAACGAGTGGTATGCCGGCGGCATCGAGACACCGTTTGGGGGCGTCGGTCTGTCCGGCTACGGTCGCGAGAAAGGTCAGGAAGCGCTCTACAGCTATGTGCGTACCAAGAACCTGGCCGTGCGCATTCAGGGCGAGTGAGGACTGAACCATGAAAAAGTGGCTGTGCATTATTTGTGGCTGGATCTACGACGAAGCCCTCGGCTGGCCCGAGGACGGTATTGTCGCCGGAACCCGCTGGGAGGACATTCCCGATGACTGGTTGTGCCCGGAATGCAAGGTTGGCAAAAGCGATTTCGAGATGATCGAAATCAGCGAAGCGCCCGCGCCGGCGCCAATCGCCGCGATCGGTGCCAAGCCTGTTATCGCTGCCGTCGCCGCTCCGAAACCCATCGCCGCGGTGGCCGGGCCGGTGGTCATCATCGGTAGCGGTCATGCCGGCTACGGCCTGGCAGCGGCGCTGCGCAAGCAAGATCCGAATATAGAGATTCGCGTGCTGACGCGTGAATGCGGGCACGTGTATTCCAAACCTGCCCTATCGATTGCCTTGGCTCAGGGACGCAGTGCGACCGCGCTGGCCAGTGAAAGTCCGTTGGCGATCGAGCAGCGTTTGGGCATTCGCGTTTACCCGCACTGCCATGTCGAGCGAATTGACGCGGCGTCCGGGCGTTTGCACACCAATCTGGGGGAAATGAGTTACGGGCAACTGGTACTGGCCAGCGGCGCGGCGCCGATCCGCGTGCCGGTCGAAGGGTGCTCGGAGGCCTTGGTCAGCGTCAATAATCTCGCCGACTATCAGGCCTTCCGCTCTCACCTCGAGGGCGTGCGGCGCATCGCGATCCTCGGCGACGGGCTGATTGGCTGTGAGTTCGCCAATGACCTGGCCAGCAGCGGCTACGAGGTTCGCGTGATTGGCCTCGGCGCGTGGCCGATGGAACGTCTATTGCCGCAAGCGGCGGGTCAGCATCTGCAAAACGCCCTTGGCGACCTGGGTGTGCAATGGAACCTGCAGACCACCCTGCAGCGCATCGAACGTGGCGAACACGGCTTCGACTTGACCCTGGCCAACGGCGAAACGCATCAGGCTGATCTGGTTCTATCGGCGATCGGGCTGCGACCCAACCATGATCTTGCCACCGCCAGCGGCATCGCGTGCGGACGCGGGATCAAGGTCGACGACTGTTTGCAGACATCGACGCCGGGCATTTATGCCTTGGGCGACTGCATCGAAATCAACGGACAACTGATGCCGTATCTGGCGCCGATCAATCAGGGCATTGATGCCTTGGCCCGCACACTGCTCGGGCAGCCAACCGCCGTGCGTTACCCGCTGATGCCGGTGACGGTGAAAACCCCCGCCGCGCCACTCTGCCTGCTGCCGGCACCGCCCGACTGCGCGGGGCAATGGCGAATCGAACCGACCGCCGACGGTTTGAGTGCGGCGTTCCACGATGACAGCGGTGCCTTGCGCGCCTTCGCCTTGCTCGGACGCCAGGCACAACAACAGCGCAGCGCCTGGCTGCAAACCTGCCAACTCGCCCAATCCAACGTGGCCTGAGAACAACACTATGAACAACCGCGCAATTCACTTGCCACACGATGACCAGGACTGCGGCTGGTACGCCGCCCTGCCCGCGCCAGTTGCACCGCGTCGGCTGACAGGTCGGCAACAGGTTGACTACGCCGTGATCGGCGCCGGTTTTGCCGGGCTGGCCGCCGCCCGCCAGTTGGCCGAACATGTACCGGACGCACGTATCGTGCTGGTCGATGCCCAGCGTGTTGGTTACGGCGCGTCGGGGCGCAACTCCGGTTTCGTTATCGACTTGCCGCACAAGATGGCTCTGGAACATCCGGATCCGGCCCACAAACAGCGCCTGCTCGGGTTGAACCGCAGCGCCATCGCGCAGTTGCAACGCTTGATCGGCGAACACCGGATCGATTGCCAATGGTCACACGCCGGTAAATATCAGGGCGCAGTCGGTGCACGGGGTTTGGCGTATCTGGAGCATTTCGAACACTTGATGCGTGAACTCGGTGAGCCGTTTCACAGCGTCGAGGGCGATGAACTGGCCAACGTTCTCGGCACCCGCCACTACCGTCGCGCGGTGTACACGCCGGGCAGCTATCTGATGCAGCCGGCCGCGTTGGTGAGGGGGTTGGCCGACTCGCTGCCGGGCAACGTCGAGTTGCTCGAAGAGTCGCCGATTCAGGGTTTGCAACGTGATGCTCAGGGACAATGGCTGCTGCAAGGTCGCGACGGGCAAATCCGCACGCCGCGCCTGTTGCTGGGAACGAGTATTTTCACCCAGGAGTTCGGCTACCTGCGCAGTCGTCTGCTGCCAGTGATGACTTTTGCCAGTTGGACGCGCCCGCTGACTCAGGCAGAAATGGACGCCATCGGCATGCAGGCTGACTGGGGGCTGACTCCGGCCGACCATGCCGGCACCACCGTGCGCATGACCCAGGATCGACGCCTGATGATCCGCAACACGTACAAGCATGTGCCGCGTTACGGCAAAAGCGTCAGCGACAGCACTCGGCAGGAAATTCGTGCTGGCCATCGCAAGGCGTTGATCTCGCGATATCCGCAATTGGCTAACGTTGAATTCACGCACACTTGGGGTGGCGTCTACGCCATTTCGCGCAACTTCACCAACTTCTTCGGTGAGCTGGAAGACGGTGTCTACGCGACCGCTTGCGACAATGGTGTCGGTGCGGCATGGGGCACGATTTCCGGCACGTTGCTGGCGGATCTGGCCGTGGGTGCCGACTCACAATCGCTGAGTGATATTCGCAACGTCACCGGCATGCCATCACGCAATCCACCCGAACCGTTGCTCGGTCTGGGCGTGCGTACCCGCATCCGCCTGGCCGCGTGGAACAGCCGGAGCGAACTGTGAAAACCTTGACTGGCAAAGGCCCGGTACACCGCATTGACCATCGCGATCTCGACTTTGTCCATCGCGGCGGCCCGCCCGGCGCAGCGATGGTTGCGCGAGCGCTGAGCAATGAGGTCTCGCCGAACCTGGGCGTCGGCTTCGCTCGCTGGGAAGGCGCCGAAGTCAGCTGGACTTTGCTGTATGACGAAGTCATCTTCGTCATCGAAGGCTGCTTTGAGCTCACGGCCAACGGCGAGCATCACCGGGTCGAACCCGGGCAGATGCTGTGGATTCCTGAAGGCACTGAGCTCATTTACGGCGGTCATGCCTTGTTTGGCTACGTGGTCTATCCGGGTGACTGGAAGCAACGACACGGTTTGAACTGAAGGTGTAGCGCCCTTCTTCGAACCGCTAACTCAGAGAGCGTTGATGTCAGTCAGAAGTGAACGTGGCGCCACAGCCTGTGGCTTGTTGGCGATTATCTTGTGGAGCACCGCCGCCGCATTGATCCGCAGCGTTAGTGAGATGTTCGGCCCGTTGGCGGGTTCGGCACTGATCTACTCGCTAGGGGCCGTCATGCTCATGGCCCTGTTGGGGCGACCGCGTTTGCGGGCTACATCGTGGCGTTATCTGATCGGCGGCAGCGCGTTGTTTGTGGCGTACGAAGTGTGCCTTTCGCTGGCGCTGGGGTTCGCCAACAGTCGTTATCAAGCGATTGAGCTGGGAGTGGTCAATTACTTGTGGCCGTGCCTGACCGTGTTGCTGGCGATTGTCATGAACGGGCAAAAGGCGCGCTGGATGATTGTCCCAGGCACGGCGCTGGCATTGTTCGGCATAGTCTGGGTGGTCAGCGGCGAGGGCTTGTCGGTGGACTCCATTGTCGCCAACGTTCAGTCCAATCCGCTCAGTTACAGTCTGGCGCTGGCCTGTGCGATCACGTTCGCGTTGTACTGCAACATCACCCGGCGTTATGCCGGAGGACAGAATCTTGTGGTGCTGTTTTTCGTGCTGACGGCCATTGTCCTGTGGGGCAAATACGCAGTGAGCGGCGAGATAATGCCGGCCTTCTCCCTGCGCAACAGTCTGGAGCTGATCGCCGCCAGCACGGCCATGGCCGGTGGCTATGCGTTGTGGAACATGGGTATTTTGCGCGGCAACCTCACGTTACTCGCCACCGCCTCGTATTCCGCGCCGGTGCTGTCATCGGCGTTTGGCGCGGTGTGGCTGGGCGCGGCACTGAATGCGCAGTTCTGGCAGGGTGCGGTGCTGGTGACGGTAGGGTCATTGCTGTGCTGGGGGGCTACCCGTCAGCAGGTGAATGCCTGACAGGAGCACAGAGCATTGGGTTAAACCTTCTCACCACTGTTTATTTTATTGGGTGGCTCACGCTGTGATTCACCTGCAATGCCGCCGCATGATGCATCGCCAGATGCCCGGTCTTGTCGCTTTTGACTTCGTACTGGGGCTCTTGCTTTGAAGCAGGTCGATGCCGTCCCATGAACTCGACATCCCGCGTATGCACCTTGACCACCGTGCCGCGAATCTCGCCGGCCTCGCTGTTCCAGCGCACCGCGTCGCCGACCTTGAATGACGTGCTCATGGCAATCCCCTCACTGCGCTGGCGGATGCTCACTCGATACCGAGTTGGCGGCGTCCACATCCGTCATGTCCTCGTCGAGCGGTGACTCGTCATCGGCAGGCAACGGAACCTCCGGTTGATCGCGTTTCGGGTCGTGTCCCGTTTCATTGTCCGTGGTTCGCGTCACGTCTTGCTGCGACTTGTTACCCGGTGCATTTTCATCGATGTCCATGACTGGCTCTCCGCTCGGCCGCACGGAAAATCCGCGCTTAAAGGTGAGAGACAACGGCACCGCGCAAGTGCCGGGTACTGGACGAACGGTGCACGTGCTCACCATCAAGCCAAATTAGCTGGCCAACAGTGCTTTGGTCATTGCCATCGAGGTGTTCAGCGACTGCCCCGTACGCTGCAGTTTGTTCAGCAAACTGGCGCCCAGCCACAGTTGATACAGGGTTTCCGCCAGATGCCGGGCATCACCGGTCGGCAGGGTCTTTTCGGCCTGGCCTTGCTCGATGCACAGCGTGATGCGCGAGACCACTTGCTCGGCGCCGTCGCGCAGGGTCAGGCGCATCGATTCGGACAGGTCGGCAACTTCGGCGCTGAGTTTTACCACCAGGCACTCATCGCCATGGCCTTCGAGGGTGCAGCGGTCTTGCCAGCCCTGCCAGTAATCCATAAGCCGTTCATAGGCGGTCAGCCCCGGCAGGGTCAGGCGCCGCTCCATGTCGGCCAGATATCCGACGAAGTAATCCTCGAGCAAGGCCTGGCCGTAAAGCTCTTTGGATTTGAAGTAGTGATAGAACGAGCCCTTGGGCACACCGGCGGTTTGCAGGATTTCGTTGAGGCCGACACTGGTGAAGCCCTTCTCGGCCATCATCCGGTGGCCGGTGTCGAGCAAGTGCTGGCGGGTGTCGTCGTAGGTCGGTTTCATGGGGCGCAAATTACCAGGCAATAGACCAGTCGTTTATTTCAGAGGATGGCGAGTTTGCCATACCTGCCGAGTAAAAACCTGTTGAGAAAAAATTACTAGACGACTGGTCTAATTGGAAACTATGCTGCGCCCCGTCAACCGCATTTGCGGGTATAAGCGTGACGCGAATCCTTTGCGCCACGACGTCACCGATCAAACCAGGGTGCTCTATGAAAATTCTGATGGTTTTGACTTCCCACGATCAGCTCGGCAACACCGGCCGTAAAACCGGCTTCTGGCTCGAAGAGTTTGCCGCGCCCTACTACGCCTTTAAGGATGCCGGTGCGCAGATCACTTTGGTGTCGCCGGCCGGTGGCCAGCCGCCGCTCGATCCGAAAAGCGATGAGCCCGGCGCGCAGACTGCCGAGACCGATCGCTTTCGCAACGACCCGGCAGCGCAGCAGGCACTGGCCAGCACCGGGCGTCTGGCCGAGGTCAGCGTAGAGGATTTCGATGCTGTGTTTTATCCCGGCGGCCATGGCCCGCTGTGGGATCTGGCCGAAGACTCGCACTCGATCGCGTTGATCGAAGCTTTTGCCCGCAGCAACAAGCCCCACGGCTTTGTCTGCCATGCGCCGGGCGTGTTGCGTCACGTCGTCGATGCGGCAGGCAAACCGCTGATTCAGCATCGCCAGGTGACCGGTTTCACCAATTCGGAAGAAGCCGCCGTCGGACTGACCGACGTGGTGCCGTTCCTGATCGAAGACGAGTTTCAGCGTCTCGGCGGGCGTTACTCCAAAGTCGCTGACTGGCAGGTGCATGTGGTTGCGGACGGCCAATTGGTCACCGGCCAGAATCCCGCCAGCTCTGCCGCTGTCGCCGAGAAACTGTTGAAAATGCTCGGCTGATTCATCGCTCAACCTCATCACCGTGCTACGCGGTTTTATTTTTATCCTCGAAATAGTCGACTGGTCTAATAAGACCAGTCGAACAAGGTACCTCCATGCACAACAGCCCTTATTTCCAACCCGCGACGCTCGGCCTGCACACCCTGAAAAACCGTATCGTCCTGCCGCCCCTCACCCGCCAGCGCAGCACCCAACCGGGCAATATTGCCAATGAGTTGATGGCCGAGTATTACCAGCAACGGGCCGGCGCCGGTCTGCTGGTGACCGAAGGCACGCAGATCGAACCACGCGGTCAGGGTTACGCCTGGACACCCGGCATTCATACCCCGGAGCAAATCGCTGGATGGCGCAAAGTCACGGAAGCGGTGCACGCCGTTGACGGTGTTATTTTCGCGCAACTGTGGCATGTCGGCCGCGTCTCCCACACTGCGCTGCAACCGAATGGCGCAGCGCCGGTATCGGCCTCGGCGCTGGCCACCGAGCGTGTCAGCGTGTTCATCGAAACCGCGCCGGGCGTGGGTGAACTGGTCGCCCCGTCGGCCCCGCGTGCATTGAGCACCGATGAAGTTCAGGAACTGATTCAGCTGTACATTCAAGCCGCGCGCAATGCGATGGACGCCGGTTTCGACGGCATCGAACTGCACTGCGCCAACGGTTATCTGGTCAACCAGTTCATCTCCGCGCACAGCAATCTTCGCGACGATCAATACGGCGGTTCGCTGCACAATCGCCTGCGCTTTTTGCGTGAAGTGGTGGCGGGTGTCGCCGAGTGCATCGGCAAGGAAAAAGTCGGTGTGCGTTTCGCGCCGTTGTTCACCACCACCGATGAAGCGCGAACTTACCTGGGCATGGTCGAAGAAGATCCACACACCACTTACATCGAAGCGATCAAAGTTTTGCAAGACGTCGGCATCGCCTACCTGTCCATCGCCGAAGCCGATTGGGACGATGCCCCGGCAATGCCGTTGTCATTTCGTCAGGCCGTGCGCGAGACCTTCAGCGGCGCAATCATTTATGCCGGACGCTATAACGCTGAATCCGGGGCGAAATTGCTGGATTCCGGGCTGGCTGATTTTGTCGCCTTCGGACGCCCGTTCATGGCCAACCCGGATCTGCCCGCGCGTATCGCCAATGACTGGCCCCTCAATGCGCTGAACCCGGCCACCGTGTATGGCGGCAACGACGAAGGGTATACCGATTACCCCGTGCACGGCTGACGGCGGCCAGCATCAAACAACGCACCGGGGATTGCCCTTCTTTCCCGGTGCAACTTAACCTCTGTGCGGCAGGTCAATCGTGTCAATGAGTGATGCGCCTGCGTGAGCAATGGCAGTCAGACCCCAAAACCAATAACGCACGAAGGGTGACATCCTGGAACATCTTACTCGCGAGGAGCTTGAGGCCGAGGTCACGCGGCTGCGTCTGGCGTTGGGCAACGTCGGAGCCGCCAAGCAGGACAGCGCGCAGGATCTGGCTGATCAATTGCATTTGGCGAGCCGTGCGGTTGCCGAAACCCGGGAGCGCTATCGATTGGCCGTCAAGGCGACCAGCGATGCGGTCTGGGATTGGGATCTGACCGCTGACCGGATCACCTGGAACGAAGCCCTGCAACAGGCTTACGGCTACACGGCAACCGCCACCGAGACCAACAGTGACTGGTGTTTTGCGCGGATTCACCCGCAGGATCGGCCGCGTGTCGAAGCCTCGATCCGCGCCGTCATTGATGGCACGTCTACCGACTGGAGCGCCGAATACCGGTTTCGCTGCGAAGACGGCTCCTACGCCGAGGTCGTCGATCGCGGGTATCTGATGCGCGATGCCGACGGTCGCGCCGTACGCATGATCGGCGCCATGCTCGACCTGACGCGCTCACGCCATGCCGAAAATGCCTTGCGCCTCAGCGAAGAGCGCTTCCGCACGATTCTGGAAACCATCGAAGCGGCGTTCGCCATCGTCAAAGTCAAATTCGACGCTGACGACCGCCCGGTGGATTACTGCTTTGTTGAGGCCAACCCGGCGTTCGAGCGTCAGGCCGGGGTCAACTTGCGGGGTAAATGGGTCACCGAGTTTGCGCCCAATCTGGAGAGTTTCTGGTTCGAGACTTACGGGCACGTGGCCAAAACCGGCGAGCCGGCGAATTTCGAGAATTACGCGAATACCTTTGAGCGCTGGTTTGATGTGCGCGCCGTGCGCGTTGGCGATCCTGCCGATCGACAGATTGCGATTTTTTTCAGCGACGTGACCGCGCGTCGCGACGCCGAGGAGCGTCTGCGGGTCAGCGAAGCGGTGGCGCGCGAGAACGTCGAGCGTGTGCAACTGGCCCTCGCCGCCGGTGCAATTATCGGCACTTGGCACTGGCATCTGCCGACTGATCGCTTCACCGTCGACGAAGCCTTTGCCCGGGTTTTCAATCTTGATCCGGCGCTGGGTCGCGACGGTCTGAGCCTGGAGCAAGTGGTGCAAACCGTGCACCCCTATGACAGGGACGGACTTACCCGCGCGATTAACGAAGTCATCGCCCGTGGCGGCCCCTATTCCCACCAGTATCGCGTGTGCGGTGCGGATGGCAAATACACTTGGATTGAAGCCAACGGACGCGTCGAATGTGACGATGATGGCACCCCGCTGCGCTTTCCTGGCGTACTCATTGATGTCGAAGACCGGCGCAATGTCGAGGCTGACCGAGACCGCGCGATTTCGGCACTGCGTGCGCTGAATGACACTTTGGAGCAACGGGTGACGGCGCGCACGGCTGACCTCATGCAGGCCGAAGAGAAGTTGCGCCAATCGCAAAAAATGGAAGCCGTCGGGCAACTTACTGGTGGGCTGGCGCATGATTTCAATAACCTGCTGGCCGGCATTTCCGCAGCGCTTGAGCTGATGGAAAGACGCATCGCCCAAGGTCGCCTGGAGGACGTCGACAAGTACATGGTCACGGCGCAGGGCGCCACCAAACGTGCGGCTGCTCTGACCCATCGCCTGCTGGCGTTCTCCAGAAGGCAAACACTCGATCCACGGCCCACCGACGTTAATACCTTGATTGTCGGCATGACTGAATTGATCCAGCGCACCGTCGGCCCGAGCATCCTGCTGAAAACCGAAGGCGCAAGCGACCTCTGGCCAGCGTTGGTCGATGGGAGTCAGTTGGAAAACGCACTGTTGAATTTATGCATTAACGCCCGTGATGCGATGCCCGATGGCGGACGCATCACCGTGCAAACAGCCAATCGAACATTGGATGACGAATCTGCTCAGGCGTTGGAGATGCCCGCCGGGCAATACCTTTGCCTGAGTGTGGCCGACACCGGCACAGGCATGTCCGCCGAAATCATCGCCAAAGCCTTTGACCCGTTTTTCACCACCAAGCCTTTGGGCCAGGGCACGGGCCTGGGGTTGTCGATGATTTACGGTTTCACCAAGCAATCGGGTGGCCAGGTGCGCGCCCATTCGCAAGTGGGCCAAGGCACCACGATGTCGATCTACCTGCCCCGCTATCACGGCCAGGCGCCGCAAAATCACGACGACACGCAAAGCACATCGATTGCGGTGACCGCTGTGGGCGAGACGATTTTGATTGTCGACGACGAACCCACGGTGCGCCTGCTGCTGGCGGATGTGCTGTGCGACCTCGGCTATGACGTGCTCGTCGCCGCCGACAGCGTTGAAGGGCTGGCGGCACTGCGCTCCAATGCACGCATCGACCTGCTGGTTACCGACGTCGGTTTGCCGGGCGGGATGAACGGCCGGCAAATGGCCGATGCCGGCCGGGAGATCCGCCCGCAGTTGAAGACCTTGTTCATTACCGGTTATGCAGAACATTCGGTGATCGGCAACGGCCAACTCGGCCCGGGGATGCAGGTGCTGACCAAGCCGTTTGCTATTGAGACGCTGATATCGCGGGTCAGTGGCCTGATGGCCACCACCGGTGAATAGGATGATGCCGTAACTGTGGCGAGGGGATTTATCCCCGTTGGGCTGCGCAGCGGCCCCGCTTCTTAACTGAAAAAGCAGGGGCCTGCTGCGCAGTCCAACGGGGATAAATCCCCTCGCCACAGGTTATTTGTCGGAACAAAAAAGCCTGCTTTTCAGGGCAGGCTTTTGGTTTTGCTACAGCAGTTTATTTTTTCTGAGCCGTCAGCGCCGAGTAGCCATTCATCAGGTTGCGATAGTTAGGAATCCGTTGCGACAGCAAGTTACCCAGCCCTTCAATGTCGTTGCGCCAGTCGCGGTGCAGCTCACACGCCACCGAGAACCAGTTCATCAACTGCGCACCGGCCTGCGTCATGCGGCTCCACGCGGCCTGTTGCACGGTGGTATTGAAAGTACCGGAAGCATCCGTCACCACAAACACCTCAAACCCTTCCGCCAGCGCCGACAGAGTCGGGAACGCCACACACACATCCGTCACCACACCGGCAATGATGATCTGCTTACGACCCGTCGCCTTGATCGCCTTAACAAAGTCTTCGTTGTCCCAAGCGTTGATCTGACCTGGGCGAGCAATGTACGGCGCGTCCGGGAACATCTCTTTCAGCTCCGGTACGAGCGGGCCGTTCGGGCCTTGTTCGAAACTGGTGGTGAGGATGGTCGGCAGGTTGAAGAACTTCGCCAGGTCAGCGAGTGCCAGCACGTTGTTCTTGAACTCGTTCGGCGAGAAGTCCTGCACCAGCGAAATCAAACCGGTCTGGTGATCAACCAGCAGCACGATAGCGTCGTCTTTGTTCAAGCGGTTGTAGGTTGGAGTGGTCATGGTGTGCGTCCTTTTTCAATGTTGGATTTGTTGTTGCGTTCAAGTTGGGTACAGATTACTGACGCATTGAAAAAGGATAAATCGGCTGAAAAGCGTTTCACCGTCAACTCAAATGGGACAATAAGCATTTGTACATTCGCCGTATCAATCTGCTTGCTGACGGGTCAGGCGCTGTCTGGCAAATTTGCAGATCAGACGCCATGCTATGATTTGAGGGAGAAAAATTGAGGACGTTGAAAATGACCGACAGTGTCGCCACTGAAGTTCGTAAGCTCGCCAAAGCGCATAAGGTTACCGGCGATCGCGATAGCCTGAGCCGCATGGCAGTGACGATTACGCGTCTGGCAGGTGATGCCGTCGAACTCGATGGCGTTGAACAATTGCTCGTCAATCTGAAAAGGAAAGGCGTGCTGAGCAAGTCTGAAATCATGGCCCTTCAGGGCCGGTACCTTCAGGAAAAAAGGCGCAGCAATAAGCAGCTCAGCGCATGACTTTCGACCCCTTTGGCGATTTCGACACTGAAGGCTATCTGCAAAACTCGCTTAAGTTGAAAGACCCTCTCGAAGTCAAAGAATCTGAACATCTCGCCTTTGAAGCGTCACCGAGAACCAGTTCATCATCCGCGCCGCCTTGAGTCATATAGTTCCAAGCGAACTGCTACAAGATGGTTCTGAACGCCAGATGCATCCGTCGCAACAAACACATCAAATCTTTCCGCCAGTGCCGACAGGTTCGAAAGCGCTAAGTACACCAATCAAGACAATCAGATGGTCAAGCCGACCATATAGTGAGCAAGCTCCCTCGCCACAGTTGGGTGTGTGGCCCTTCAGGAACATTGCGCTGCATCTGACGGCACAGGTAATATTGAGAGAGATTCTCACTAACATCTGGAAAAGCCCACCAGTGCACTCTCCTCCGTCCAGCAAGCTGGGATTTTTCTTCAGCGATCATCACCGTTGGCTGCTGCAACATATCAATCGCCAGGTGCGCAACCACGCGGACGCCGAGGACACCGTTGCCGATACGTTTTGCCAATTGCTGGTGGCGCGCGTCGATCCGGACAGCATCGAACAGCCGCGCGCTTACCTGTCGACCATTGCCCGTCGTCTGGTGTTTGATCGTCATCGCCGGCGCAAGCTGGAGTTGGCCTACCTTGAGCGTTTGTCGACGCTGCCCGAAGCACTGGCGCCCTCCCCTGAAGAACAATTGCAACTGATCGAAGCGCTGGTCGCGATTGACCGCGCCATTGATGGCTTGCCGCTGATCGTCAAAACCACGTTCCTCTATAGCCAACTCGATGGCCTCAGCTATGTGGCGATTGCGCAGAAACTCGGGTTGTCGGAGCGCACGGTCAGTCGCTACATGAAACAGGCGTTGCTGAAGTGCTATCTGTGCGAGGTGGCGCCATGAGCAAGCGGCGCATCGACCCGGTCACCGAGCAAGCCATCGACTGGATGGTCAAGCTGCGCGCCGGCACACCCGACGCCAGACTGCAGGAGCGTTTCAACGCCTGGTTGTTGATGGATCGCGCGCACCGTCAGGCTTGGGACACATTGCAGGAACGCCTCGGCGATACGTTCAAACCGTTTCGCACGCTGGATCAACGGTTACCCGGTCAGGCCGGCGAAGCTCGTCAGGTCTTGTTGAAGCCACAGGCTTCGCGGCGCGACGCCTTGCGCGTAATCGCCGGTCTCGGCCTGCTCGGCGGCGGTCTGTTGCTGGGCAGCAAAACTCAGCTCGGCGAGTCGCTGCTGGCCGATTTGCACACCGCTCGCGGTCATCGGCAGAACTTCAATCTGGCCGATGGCAGCCGCTTGAGCCTGAATGCCGAGAGCGCGGTGGATCTGCGTTTCAATGACCGCCAGCGCCTGGTCATCCTGCGCCGGGGCGAGCTGGTGATCGATGTCGCGCCGGATGCGAATCGCCCACTGATCGTACGCACCGCCGAGGGCGAAATGCGCGCGTTGGGCACTCGCTTCCTCGTCGCTCAGGAAGCGGACGCCAGCCGCCTGGTGGTGTTGCAGCATTCGGTCGAAGCGCGGTTGTTCGATGGCACCACGCGAGTGGTCAAGGAAGGTCAGGCAGCGCTGCTCTCCACGCGCAACATCACCTTGGCCAGCGACGATGAACGCGGTCGCGCCGAATGGTTGAACGGCCGCTTGAACGTGCTCGATGAATCCCTCGAACAAGTGATCGACGCGCTGCGCCCTTATCATCGCGGATTCCTGCGCGTCGCCCCCGAAGTGCGCGGCTTGCGCGTGCAAGGCGTGTTCCCGCTCGACGCCCCCGATCGAACCCTGGACGCCTTGGCCGAAACCCTGCCAATCCGCATCAATCGCTACAGCCCGTGGCTGACCATGATCAGCAAAAGATGAATGCGAAAAAATATTTTATGGAAATCATTCTTGTTTGTGTCCGGTTTTCATTTCTCATCCGACCTATCTCCTGACGCTTTAACAAAAACAGGAGATTGTTGTGTTCAACACGTGGCCCCGTAACCTTTCTGCAGCCGTTGCTCTGGCGACACTGAGCACCTCAGCGCTGGCGCAAGACTTATCGTTCAACCTGCCGGCCGGCCCACTCGCCAGTACGCTAAACGCGATTGCCGGCCAGAGCGGGCAGATCATTTCGCTGGAACCCGCGCTGGTGCAGGGCAAGCGCGCGCCGGCGGTGATCGGGCAGATGCCAGCCGAGCAAGCGCTGCAAAAGGCACTCGCCGGCAGCGGTTTGCAGCTGCGCGTCACGGGGCAAGGCAACTTCAGTGTCGAGCCGGCCAGCGACAACAGCGCTTCGCTGCAACTGGACGCCACCAACATCGTTGAACGCAGCCTCGACAGCACCACGACTGAAGGCTCCGGTTCTTACGCTGCACGCGCCGTAACCATCGGCAAAGGCACGCACACGCTCAAGGAAATTCCGCAGTCGATCACCGTGATGACGCGCAAGCAGCTGGATGATCAGAATCTGGTTGATCTGAAAGACGCGGTCAACAAAACCACCGGTCTGGTCGGCGTTCAGGGCGTGGGTAAAGGCATGATCATTACCTCGCGCGGTTTTCAGATCGATGACTGGCAGTACGACGGCGTGCCGATCCCACGCAACACTTACGCCTTAGGCAACTGGGCGACGCAGGATCTGATTTTCTTCGACCGCGTGGAAATCCTCCGTGGTGCTTCCGGCCTGCTGCAAGGCACCGGCAGCCCCGGCGGCGCGATCAATCTGGTGCGCAAACGCGGGCAAAACGCACCCACCGTGACCATCACTGGCAAGGCCGGTTCGTGGGATCACTACGGCCTGCAACTGGACGCCGGTGGCCCGTTGAATTCGACGGGCAGCGTGCGCGGTCGCTTCGTTGCCGACGAAGACCAGAGCCAATCGTTCGTCGATTACGAATGGAGCAAAACCCACTCGCTGTACGGCGCACTGGACTTCGACCTGCGTGACGACACCACACTCGGTCTGGCGATCAGCAACTCCGATGGCGAGTCGCGCCCGATGATCCGTGGCCTGCCCCGCTACTCCGACGGCAAGCCGCTGAATGTGCCGCGCTCGACTTACGGCGGCGCGCGCTGGAACCATCTGGACATCGACGTCACCACGCTGTACGCCGACCTCCAGCACAGCTTCAACGACGATTGGGCGTTCAAGGTCGGCGCGGTGCGCATGGACGAAACCAACAAGGGCAAAAGTCAACGTCTGCAAACCAGCGGCGACGGGATCAATCCCGATGGCAGCGGCATTCAGTACGCCGATTTCGCCACCGATTTCGACGCGACCAAACTCGGTCTCGACATGAACATCACCGGCCACTTCGACGCCTTGTCCATGGCCCACGAAGTGATGCTCGGCGGCAACTATTCCAAATACACCTCCGACGATAAATACGCCCGAACCTTTAACAACAACACCACCGACACGATCTTCGACATCGATCACGATCGCCCGGACATCAGCTACGAAGGCATCCTCAATACGCCGGGCGGCCAAGCCACACCGAGCAAGTACGACGTTCGTCAGAAGGGTTTGTATGGCAGCTGGCGCGTCAAACCGATCGACTCGCTGACGCTGGTGCTCGGCTCGCGCGTCAGTTGGTATGACTACAGCTACAAGTACGCGACACAGAGAGCCTTCGGTGCGGCGATCGAGCAGCCGGAAAGCACCGCGAACGAAACCGGCGAAGTCACGCCGTACGCCGGCATCGTCTATGACCTGAGCCGCGAATGGGCGGTCTACGCCAGCTATACCGACGTGTTCGAGCCACAGACCAACCGCGATGCCGGCGGCACGATGCTGAAACCGGTGATCGGCAGCAACTACGAAGTTGGCCTCAAAGGCGAATTGATGGACGGCCGGGTCAACACCTCGCTGGCCGTGTTCCGCTACGACCAGGAAAACCGCGCCGTCAACGACCTCGCGTCAGGCATGATCTGCGACGGTTGGTATTGCTCCAACGCCGCCGGCAAAGTCCGCAGCCAGGGCATTGAAGCCGAGATCAGCGGCGAAGTGCTGACCAATCTGCAACTGTTCGCCGGCTACACCTACAACACCACCAAGTACCTCGATGACCCGGACAACGAAGGCAAAGTCTTCAGCACCTGGACACCGAAACACATGCTACGCGTGTGGGGCGATTACCAGTTCAGCGGCGACTGGGAACGCGTCAGCACCGGCCTCGGTTTCACCACGCAAAGCCATACGCTGGGTTACGAACACACCTACGACGTGGCGGGTTACACCGTGTGGAGCGCACGCCTTGGCTACCAGTTGAGCAAGGAAATTGGCCTGGCAGTGAACGCCAACAACCTGTTCGACAAACGCTACTACACCTCCGCGTACAACCAGCTCAACGGCAACAACAACTTCGGCGACCCGCGCAATGTGATGTTCAGCGTGAAGTACACGCCTGAGTTTTAAGGCACTCAATGGGTTCAGCGGTTGGCGGCTGAACCCATTGCTTGACCGACACCCCGCGCAACAGAAAATGCGACAACGCTGGAATCAACACCAGTGCTCCGAGCATGTTCCACAGAAACATGAACGTCAGCAAAATCCCCATGTCCGCCTGAAACTTGATCGGCGACCAGACCCAGCACACCACGCCCGCCGCCAAGGTGATCCCGACCAGCCCAACCACGCGCCCGGTGAACGCCACGGCGTTGCGATACGCTGCGGATAACGGCAGACCTTGACGCTGATAGTGCAACTGCACGCTGAGCAGGTACAGCGCGTAATCGACGCCAATGCCCACGCCCAAAGCGATCACCGGCAACGTCGCGACTTTCACGCCAATGCCCATGACCACCATCAACGCTTCACACAAAATCGACGTCAGCACCAGCGGCAACAACGCCACCAGCGTCGCGCGCCAACTGCGGAAGGTCACCAGACAAAACAATGTGACGGCGGCGTACACGTACAGCAGCATGGTGCGATTGGCCTCGCGCACGACGATATTGGTCGCCGCCTCGATGCCGGCACTGCCCGCCGCTAGCAAAAACTGGCGCTCGTCGCTGCTGTTTTCACGGGCAAAGCGGTCGGCAATCGCGACCACCTCGTCGAGGGTCTCGGCCTTGTGATCCTTGAGAAAGGCAATCACCGGCATCACCGAGCAATCGGTGTTGAACAGTTCTGGCGAGTTGACCGAAGCCTGCTGCGCGCCATAGTTAAGGACGTCTTGATTGCGCTGGATGCTGCTGAGTTTCGGGTTGCCCTCATAGGTACCGGCGGTGATCTGCCGAACCGCGTTGACCAGCGAAACAGTGGCCTGTACCCCTGAAGACTGTTGCAGTTCCCACGCCAGCCGATCGGCGAGGATCAGTGTTTTGTAGCTCAGGCAGCCCTCGGGCGGGGTCTTGATCATCACCGCGAACAGGTCGCTGGACAGTGCGTAATGCGCAGTGATCCAGGCGTTATCGCGGTTGTAGCGGGAGTCGGCGCGCAGTTCAGGCGCACCGCTTTCCAGGTCACCGACTTTCAGATGCAGGCTGATCGCGAATCCGCCGATCCCCATCAACACCGCCACCACTACCGCGCCCGTCGCCCACTTGGCGCTGGTGAAGCGGTCGAGACAGTCCCACAACCTGCCGAAACCTTTGTGGCGGTCAGCGCGGGTATCGATTTTCAGCGCACGCTCGGCGGCTTTCGCGCCCACGCCGACATAAGACAGCGCCACCGGCATCAGCAGCAGCGAGGTAAAGATCAGCACCGCGACACCGATACTGGCGGTGATCGCCAGATCCTTGATCACCGGAATGTCGATCAGCATCAGCACGGCAAACCCGACAGCATCCGCCAACAACGCAGTGACGCCGGCGATGAACAAGCGGCGAAAGGTATAGCGCGCGGCGACCAGTTTGTGCGTGCCCCGGGCGATGTCCTGCATGATGCCGTTCATTTTTTGCGCGGCGTGGGATACGCCGATGGCAAAGATCAGAAAAGGCACCAGCACCGAGTATGGATCGATGGCATAACCCAGCCACGCGACAAGGCCCAGTTGCCAGACCACTGCGACCAACGAGCAACCCACCACCAGCAAAGTACTGCGAACACACCGGGTGTAGAGATAAATGATGAGCAGCGATGTGATCACGGCCAGCGCGAAGAACATCATCACCTGAATCAGGCCATCGATCAGGTCGCCCATCAGCTTGGCAAAGCCGATTACGCGCACTTTGTAAGGGCCATCGCCCTCTTTGCCGGCCTTACGCGCGGCGCTGTCACCGGCGAATTCGATCTTGTCGCGCAATTGCTCTTCCAGCATCTGCGAGAAGTCACGGTAGTTGATTGGCTGAGCGCCGGCGCCAGCCTTGTCCAGCAACGGCACCACGAGCATGCTCGACTTCAAATCACTCGCCACCAGACTGCCGATGATGCCGGCGCGGGAGATGTTCTGGCGCAACTGCTCGATTTGCTCGGGGGTGCCCTGATAGGCGTCGGGCATCACCGGGCCGCCCTGAAAGCCTTCTTCGGTGACCTCCGTCCAGCGTACCGCCGGGCTCCACAACGACTTCATCCAGGCGCGGTCGACGCCTGCCGTGAGGAACAATTGATCGTTGACCTGTTTGAGCACGTCCAGATAGGCAGGATCGAAAATATCGCCCCGGGTGTTCTCGACCACTACCCGCACCGAGTTGCCAAGACCACGCAGCGCCTGCCGATTCTCGAGGTAGTTCTGAATGTACGGCTGACTCTGCGGGATCATTTTTTCGAAACTCGGTTTCAGCTCCAGACGGGTGACGGCCATGTAACCGAGCACCACGGTGATCATGGCCATCAGCAACATGAACAGCGGGCGAAAATTGAACACCATGCGCTCCAGCCGACTGCCGGAGTTGCACTCGAAATCACGTACATCACGGATCACCGGCATGCTGTCTTGTTCGATATTGCCCATATCCGGGTTCTCGCTTTTAGGGTTGTTTTCTTATTCTTTGCGCAGTGTCGAAACACCACGGGTACCCACGACCAGCATCGCGCCATCGGCCGTCTGTGCTGCGCCGGTCACCGGTAATGGTTCGGGCTCATGCCGCCATTGCAACTGCGCACCATTGCCGTGACTGACCAGCATCTGCCCGCCCTGCGTGAACAATCGGTAATGCCCGTCAGTGTCGACAAACCCGGCGGTAATGCTCGTGTGCAAGCCATTGTCCTGCGCGATCCAGTTGCGTCCGCCATCGGTACTGCGCAAAAGGTTGCCGCGCAGTCCGTAAGCAATCACTTCACCCGGCTTGCCAAGCACGCCGAAAAAACTGCCCTGATAGGGTGTGGGCACGGCGACGAAGCGCTGTTGCGCTGCATCCCATTTACGCAACAGCCCCTGCTCGCCGGCGATGTACAGCGCATCCCCCGTGGCGGCAATCGCATTGAGGTGAAAACCCTGCGGGTTGTCGGTGCGATCCTGAAACGGCATCCAGTGTTTGCCTCCGTCCGTGGTGCGCAGGATCAGGTTGAAGACACCCACCGCATAGCCGAGTTGATCATTGGCAAACCAGACGTCGAGCAACGGTTTATCCGCGCCCTGCTCCACCTGCCGCCGGCCTTCAGCAACCAGCAACGGCCATTGCTCGTTAGCCGGTTCAGCGCGGGCCAGTGCCTGATAGTGCTCGATCAGCAACGGGCCGATCTGGCGCCCGTCGAGCTGCTTGCGCCACGTCACCCCGCCGTCGCTGCTGTGCAAAATCACCCCGTCATTACCGACCGCCCAGCCTTGTGACGGCGAAGAAAAATTCACCGCCGTGAGGTCGCAGCTCACCGGCACGGCGGCCTGTTGCCAATGCTGGCCGCCGTCATCGGAGTAAACGATGTGCCCGCGCTGCCCAACGGCAACCAGTCGTGCCCCTGCCCGGGCCACGCCGGACAGCGCACTGCTGGCTGCCAGGGCACTGACTCTGGCAGGCTGATCCAGCACATCGAAATAGCCGTCCGCGCGGGCGACGCCCTGCAACAGCAGCAGGCACATGCCGAGCGTCACACCGCCGTATTTTTTCTGCCAATGCATACCGCGCCCTCTAGCGAATACCGCTGCCGGCCAACGACTCCGACGACCATTGCGCCTTCGAAAGCGGATCGATGTACTTGATGCCGCCGTAAGGCCCGACGACGCCGTTGATGTTGTAGGTGCCGCCGACCAGGTCGTAGATCATGAAAGGGGTCGAGTCCGGCACCTGTTTGTCGTAGCTCTGGCTGAGAAAGGCAAACGAGCCGCGATAAAGCTGTCCACGGGCGTCATATTGGTCGGAGGCCAGCGCTGCCCAGCTGTCCTCATCGAGATAGAAGCGGCGTTTCTGATAGATGTGCCGGGCGCCGGGCTTGAGATTGCCTTCCACCACCCAGACCCGGTGCTTCTCCCAACGCACGTAGTCAGGCGCCACATGATTGGCGGTGGTCAACGCTTTGGGATCCTGGGCATAGGTCAGTTTGTAGGTGTTGTACGGCACGATCATTTCCTGCTTGCCGACCAGCTTCCAGTCGTAGCGATCCAGTGCGCCGTTGAACACGAACACATCGTCATAAGTACCCGCACCGGCAGTGCCCGGGTTCGGCGTGTCGTACGCCAGGTTCGGCGCCAGTTTGACCCTGCGCTGCCCCGGCAGGTATTGCCAGGCGCGACGCGGTTGTTGCAACGGGTTGGCGGCGTCCTTGAGCATCATCGCTTCACCCGCACGGCGCGCCGGGCCGGTGTACGTCAGCTTCATCTGGTAATACACGTCAGCGCTGCTGATCGGTTGCGCGAGGTTTTCATAGATCGGGTAGGAGATGAACGCCTGCCCGGTAATAGCCAGACTGGCAACCCCGGCAGCGTCGACATTCCATGAGTCGTATTTTGAGCTGATGTTGACGCCCTGATAGCGCAGCAGGAAATTCCACATCGCTTCGTTGCCCGATTGCGGAATCGGAAACGGCACCCCCGGCAGAACATTGTCGACGGCCAGACCACCTTCGAGCGACTTGGCGCCCGTGGCATTTTTCACACCGTTGTCCAGCACCGCTTTAGGCAGTGAGACGGTGCGGTGCGTCGGGTAGACATTGATGTGAAACGTGGCGAAACGCTTGGCCAGTTCGACCGCCGTCGCCGAGAGCTCACCCTTGTACTGATCCACGTTCTTGCCATCGATCACCAGCAGCGGTTTCTCGTCAGCGAAAGGATCCGGGCGCATGCTGTCGCCGGTTTTGTAGGTGGCCGGCGGTGTGGTCAGCCCGCCCGTATAAGCGGGTATCGAACCGTCGGCATTGGCGGCTTTTTCCGCGCCGACGAGGGTCAGGTTATTGCCCAGTTTGGCCGCATCCTGCGCCGAAACGGCGGCCTGCGCTTGCGCGGCGATCGCCATGGTCAGTGAAACGGCGAGCATTGTATGGACGAATTTCATCGTGTGGTTCTCCTGTCTGTGAGACTTGAGCCAAGGTTGAATCAGAAGGTGGTTTTCATCGTCAGGTACACGGCGCCACGGTCAGCCGTGGTCGCGCCGCCACCGGAAAATGCCGAGTAGCCGCCGCCGTAACAGGCGTAGTTCTGGTTGCCACTGAACGCGTTGGGTGTCGAACCATCGCCTTTGCCGGCCTGGTCGGCGCCGGAGCTCAGGCCGCTGGTGTCGCACTTGTCGGTCTTGCCGAAAGCGTCGACGTATTTGAGGTCGATAAAGTATTTGTTGTACGCCACGGCACCGAGGCCGACCGCATAGTTGCCGGTGTTTTTCGCACCGCCACCGGACACCGGCGACACCCCGGCCAGACCGGCGTTGATCGACAGCGGCATATTCAAATCAACACCTGGCAGCACCTGGTACCAGGTCGGCGTAAAGTTGATCGCGATGCCCCAGTTATCCCGGGTGGGCGCGTCGATGCCGCGATAACTGTCCTCGCCTTTGTAGAGCGCTTTGTTCTTGTCATCGAGCTTGAGCAGATTGCTGTAGTACAGCTCGGAGAGCAGGGTTGCCGAATCGAACAGCGGCGTCTTCGGCAGTGACATCAAACCATTGAGCGTCCAGTGCAGCGTGTCACCCGTGGCGCTCATGCTGTCGCCACGGCTTGGCGTGTCGTAGATCACGCCCGTCTCGGCGGTGCGTGCCGGCAACAGCCCTAAACCTGCGCCCAACCCCGCAGGACTGGTCGAGCTGACAATCGCCGGAATGCTCGCCAGTGGCATGTTGTGCCGGATGTTGAGATCCGAGCCGACGCTCACTCCGCCCACGTCCTTGGACAAACTCAGGCCGAAAATCTGAATGTTGTCGGCGTACGCCAGTTGGTAACTGCTGGTGCTCAATGAGTTGAGGATGTTGACGACGCCCGGCACTTGCCCCGCCGGGCGGCTGCCGTTGGCATTCAGCGATGTCAGGCCGGTGGCGTTCAACCAGGCTTGAGGGAGAATGTCGGAGGTCTTGCGGTAGTAAAAACCGAGCGTGCCGTCGAGCCACGCAGGCGACCACTTGGCCATGACGCCCCAGTCACCACTGCTGCCCGGCGTCAGGTCATGCCCGCGACGTACATTGGTCAGGCCGTTGCACGGAGCGACGCCGCAGCCCAGCGGGCTGCCGGGCACCACGCCATTGGTGTTGCCGAGCAGAAAAGACTGCGCACCGAAACCAACCAGATCGGAGCCGCCGTAGTAAGTGCCGGCCTCCGGCAAGCGAGCAGCGTCCCAATCAAGAAAATACTGAGCGCCCAACGTCAGCTCAGGGTTGACGGTGAAGGACGTCGATAATTGCTTGCGCGGGACGAACAGCTCCTTGGCTTCAGTGCCGGGCGACGCCGACAGTTTCGCCAGATCCAGGCCGGACTGGCCGTAGCTGACCGAATGCACCGGGTTGAGCAGCGTTTCGCCCCAGAACACGTTGTGTTGACCAGCCTTGAGGCTCAGCAGCGATTGCTCGCCGACTTCCGTGTTGTAAAACACAAAAGCATCGAGAATTTCCCCGGAAGGCCCGGTGTAATAACGCTGTGCGTAGCGACTCAGGTGCGGGCTGCCGTTGCCGACGTTGTCTTGGCTGACGCCGGCCAGACGTGGGTCATTGGCGACCAGACCCGATCGTGCGTCGTTGCCATTGACGAAAGGATTGGAATTGGAGCCGGTATTTTCATAGGCCTGGTCGTACCAACTGGCCGCACTGACGCGAAAACCCATCGAGTTTTTGTAGACCACGTCCATCTCGGTCAGCAGGTCGATGCGGTTGCTGATGTTGGTGCCGGCCTTGCGAAAGTTGTAATCGCCGTCGTTGTTGTTCGGCGTGGCCAACATCCGTTTGTCGGCACTTTCAGTGCGTACGCCGTAGTTGTATTTGACGGTGTTATCCAGCCGCGCCGTCCAGTCCGGATTGCCCGTATCGATCTCGACCGCATGGGCGCTCGGTAGCGCTGCGGCCAGAATGGCCGAGGCCAGCAAGGTGTAACGCGAAGGCGCAAGCCCATGGCGCTTGGTGATGTGCATCGTGTCTTCTCCGCTTTTTTGTAGTTGTTTTTAAGCGCAGCCGCCCTCGCGCTTTCCCGGTGTGCGGGAAGACGTTTTCAGAAGTGAGGGCACGTGCCGGCAGGCGTTCAGCCAGCCGGCGTCTGAATCAACGATCCAGTTCCTGGATCAACAGTTCGGCGTCCGGCCACGCGCCAAAACCGGCGGCCGGGTTGAGATGACCCACAGCTCCCAGCGAGCGCAGCTCAGCGCCCCAGCCTTCGGCGAGGTGGGTGACGGCTTCGAGGCTGGCGAGGTGATCGTTAGTGCTGGCAGCGACCAGGCTGCGAAACGGTAATGGGCCACGGGGTAGAGGGTTCCAGCCCTGCGCTTGCAGGGTCTGGGGCGACGGGTAGCCTGCCGGCCAGTGAGCATCGAGATCCGGTGGCGTCGCTAGCAATGCACCTTTGATTGCACGCGAGTGCTGCGCCGCCCAGTGCGCCACCATCAACACGCCGGCGCTGTGGGCTACCAGAATCACCGGGCCGTCGATCTGCTCCAGTGCCTGCTGAATCGCTCGAACGCGCGCAGCGAGGTCGAGTTTGTCGGTGGTCAGCGGCGGCACACTGCGGACTTTTTCCAGACGCGCCTCAAGCAGCGTCTGCCAATGTTCGGCCACATGCTCGCGCAGGCCGGGTACGATCAGAACGGTTGCGGCAGTCTGCAATTTGTCCACGTCAACACCTTCGCTGTCTCGATGACTCGACTGGCTGTTTCGCCAGAATCTTTTTGTTGTGTCGACATTAAAGAGCGCTCGGCCGGGGTGCTTTTCATTGGACGTCAGGCACTTTTCTTTTGATGACAGAATTTCCTCCGCCGGACGGATGCCGCCCCCGTAGGAGCTGCCGCAGGCTGCGATCTTTTGATCTTGTTTTTGAAAGACAACATCAAAAGATCGCAGCTTTCGGCAGCTCCTACACGGATCGCTGTTCACGACTTTGCGACAGCGTTAACACAGCCGCTGTCGCAACTGTTCAATTGCAGATGCTCTGGATATAGTCACCCAGTACTTCCTTATCGTTATCGAACCAGGAAAGAACCCAGCATGCCCACGCTTGTTCGCGCCGCTGTCCTGACCAACTACCTGGAGGTCACGCAATACCTTGGCTTCAATCCGCGTGATGTACTGGCGGCAGTCGGCCTGAGCAAAGCACAGCTGCTGGCGCCCGAGCAGCGCATTCCGATTGATTCGGCGGTGCGGCTACTGGAAGACTCGGCGGCCGCCAGTGGCTGCCAGACGTTCGGCCTGAGCATGGCCGAATCCCGTCAGCTTTCAGATTTCGGCGTGGTCAGTTTGCTGCTCAGCCATCAGCGCACGCTGCGTGACGCCCTGCAGGTGGTTGTGCAATACCGGCACTTGATGAATGACTCACTGGCGATCTTTGTTGAAGAGGCCGGCAAGATGGTGATCATTCGCGAAGAAGTGGTCACGCAAACGCCGATGCCCAGCCGACAGGCCACCGAGTTGGCCATCGGCGTGATGTTCCGTCTGTGCTCGGCGCTGCTCGGTACGCACTGGCATCCCTACAGCGTCAACTTCACGCATCAGGCGCCCGATAATCTGCAACTGCATCGACGCCTGTTCGGCTGCACGCTGGAGTTCGGCAGCGAGTTCAACGGCATCGTCTGTTCCGATGCCAGCCTCGACGTCACCAACCCTAACGCCGACCCGGCCATGGCGCGCTATGCGCAGAGTTATCTGGACTCCCTGCAAGGTCATGAAAGCCATTCGCTGCTGCTTGAAGTGCGCAAGGCTATCTATCTGCTGTTGCCGATGGGCCGCGCCACCATCGAGCAAATTGCTCAGACCCAAGGCATGAACGTGCGCACGCTGCAACGTCGCCTCAAGGACGACGGCTGTGCTTTCAACGATGTGATCAATGAAGTGCGACGCGATCTGGTGTTGCGCTACCTGGAAAATCCCAACTACTCGCTGAGCCGCATCGCCGACTTGCTCGGCTATTCGATGGCCAGCTCCTTCACCCGCTGGTTCATTACCCAGTTCGACATGCCGCCCGCCACCTGGCGGGCAAAAAACGGCGACTGCTGGTACAGTCGCCGCGAAAAAACCGGTGTGATTGGCACCGGTTTAACTACCGCACCGGGCCGACGAGTCAGCACGGTGCGGCCTGCCTTACCTTAGAAACCCCAGTGCAACACCAGAAGCACCAGCACCGCGAGAAACACCGTCTCGCCGATCATCAGCAAAATCGGTTTGATGCCAACGGCGGCCAGCTCCTTGAGCTGTGTCTTCATGCCCAGTGCGCTGATGGAAATCACCAGGCTCCAGCGCGACAGCTCATTGACCGCGCCTTGCACTGCCGGCGCTACCCAACCGGTGCTGTTGATACAGGCCAGCAGCAGAAAACCGACGGCAAACCAAGGCAGCAATGGTGGGCGTTTCCCTGACGTATCAGCCCCCTGCAAACGCGTGACCATCGCCGCGCAGACAATCACCGGCAACAGCATGGCCACGCGCATCAATTTCACCACCGTGGCGGTGTCACCGGTTTCCGTCGACAAGCTGTAACCGGCACCCACTACCTGCGCGACGTCATGAATGGTCGCGCCCAAAAACACGCCCGCCACTTGCGGCGAGAGTTCCAGCCACTTGGCAATCATCGGGTAGACAATCATCGCCGTGGTCGACAACGCCGAAACGCCGATGACGGTAAACAGCGTGGCCCGCTCTTTCTGCGGGTGATGGGGCAGCGCCGCCGCCAGCGCCAACGCCGCCGAAGCGCCACAAATTGCCGTGGCGCCGCCGGTGAGCATGCCGAACAAGCGCTGAAAGCCCAACGCCTTCGCGGCCACGACTGACACGCCAATGGTCACCACCACCAAAAACACCACCAGTGCCACAGGCTTCCAGCCCAGCGCGGCAATTTGCTCAAGGGTGATGCGCATACCCAGCAACGCCACGCCAATGCGCAACACCGTGCGCGCAGTAAATTCGATGCCGGCCTTGCACACGCCATCACCGGCCAGAAAATTCAGCGCCATGCCCAGCAGCAACGCGAACAGCATCACCGGTGCACCGTAATGCTCGGACAAAAACGAAGCGGCTGCGGCGACGATCAGGCTGACGATAAACCCCGGTGCCAACTCGCGTGTCTGGCTATGAATACGGGTAAGCGCAACGGTGCTCATGCCACAGACTCCTCGCAAGCGAGGACGATAAACGCCTGACCATCAATGACTTCAACCGGGTAGCATGTGACTTTGACCTGCTTCGAATTGAGCAAATAGCCGCTGCGCAGATCGAAGCGCAAACCATGCGCGCAACACTGAATGACCTGGCCCTCCAGCCGACCGCCACACAGCGATGCACCCTGATGGGGACAGCTGTCGTCGATGGCCAGCAACTCACCGTCAACGTTGAACAGCGCCAGGCTTTTATCGGCGAACTCAAACAGTGACCGCCCTCCTCTCGGCGGGCATTTGTTGTCTGGTACAGCAACGCGCAACGCAGGAAGACGACTCATACTTTCACCTCGCAGGCGACTTCATTGACCGGGTCGCTGACGCGTTCGCCCGCCAGCCGGGCAATGTCTTTGAGGTAATGACTGCGCGCGTAGAAGAACACTGCGGCGGCCGCGATACTCACCAGCGGTACGAATTGAAAAGCGGCGTGCAGGCCGATCAGATCGGACAATTTGCCGGTGATGAAGGGCCCGGGCGCCAGCCCCAGCAGGTTATTGGCCAGGGTCAGTGTGGCGAAAGCTGTGCCGTGCACCGAGTAATGCGTCAGGTTGGCAACCATCGCCCCGGCAGGTCCGGTGGTGCCCGTGGCGATCAACATGCCCAGGCCGATCAGCAGCAATTGCGCGGGCCCAGCCGGCAAGGCGAAGGCCGCCGAAAGCAGCAAGCAACTGCCAAGACAATAAGCGATGGCCAATGCGACTTTGCGCTCAGGCGCATGACGGCACAGCCGATCACTGATCATCCCGCAGACAATCATTCCCGCGCCGCTGCACAACACAATGACCGCCGCCACCGCACCGGCCTTGTCGGTGCCCATGGCGTAATAACGGTTGAGGTAACTGGGCATCCAGACGATCACCGTGCCGCAGACGAACAACTGCAAACCGCTGCCGATGTACGTCGCCACCACCGAGCGACTGGAATACAAGGTGCTCAGGGGACGCTTGATCGCCGCCGCGGCTTTACTCGCCGCACGGGTTGCGCACTGCGGCGCAATCCGCGCCTGTTTGACGATCAGCGGATACAGCAGCGCCAGCACCAGTCCGAACAGCGCCATGCCAGCGAACGACCAGCGCCACCCCATCTTCGCAGCGATCACCCCACCCAACGCCATGCCCAGCACCGAGCCGAACATACCACCGGCCATAAACGCGCTGGCGAGGGTGGCGCGCATGTGTTTGGGAAACACCGAAATCACCACCGCGATGCCGACGCTGCCGTAAGCCGCCTCGCCGACACCGACCATAAACCGCGCAATGAACATCTGCGGATAGTCCTGCGCCACCGCGCAACCCAGTGTGGCCACGCTCCACAGAAAAGCCATAAAGGCCAGACTTCTCACCCGACCAAAACGGTCGGCCAGCAGCGACAGCGGAAAGGTCAGCAGCCCGACCATCAACGCGACGATGCCACTGAGCAAGCCCAGTTGACTGTCGCTCAAGGCCCACTCGACCTTGAGCATCGGAAACACCGCGTTGAGTACCTGACGCGACATGTAATCGGAAATCAACAAGCCGAACGTCAGGGCAAAAACGATCCAGGCATATGTGCGCGCAACACCGACGTCGTTATCGTCGTCATCGCTGGCGCTGGGGTGATAGGCCATGCAGCCTCCTCGAAACTTTGTTGTATTTGTTGTTATCGAGCTGTTGGGGTAACGCAACGAACGAGAGGCCAGCGGCCCCTCGCCCGGTTCAGTCAGCCGCGTTGCGGCAGACCTTTTTGCCCGGCCTTGCGGTTGGGCGCCATGCCGTTGGCCAGCAAGGTTTCTTCGATGCTCTGATACGCCACGCCAATGCGATAAATCTCGCGGGCTTCCTTGCCAGTAGCAATCTCGCGCCCCAGTTCATGGGCAATGCGCACGGTCTGCTGAATCTGTTGCACCGACCCGAAGCGATCGCCCTTGTGATCAATGATCGTGTCTTCATTGCCGACTCGCGGATGCAAGCCCATCGCCAACGCCATGGTGTTGAACGGCAGCACGTTCTTGAGTAACGACTCGGACGTCAGGGTGCACGCGTCCGGTACGCGATGGATAAAGTTAAAGAAGTTGAACGGGTTCGGCCCGTCGAAACCACCGCCGATGCCGATCCAGGTGAGGTTCAGCGGGCCCATGTACACACCGCTGCGCACCAGACGCATCAGGGTTTCCAGGGCATGCATGCCGGTCAGCTGAAAGTGTGGCTGGACGCCTGCGGCCATCAACCGGCGCAAATGTTCGGCGACCCAGGCCGGGCCGGCCGGCACGGTCATTTCGCTGTATGCGGCATGAATGGCCGGGTTGTCCAGCGAGGTGCCTGCAAGGTATTCCGGGTACAGCAACTCCATGATGTTCATCTGGGTGGTGTTGATCGCCACCGTGACCTGATCCGGTTTCGGTGTCAGCTCCGCGAGCATGTGCCGGGTGTCATCGGACAGCCACTTGGCGGCTTCACCATCGCTTTCCGGGGCGAAGGAAATCGAACCGCCGACCTGGATAATCATGTCCGGCACCGCTTCGCGCACACCGGCAATCAGCTCATTGAATTTCGACAGACGCTTGGAACCCTTGCCGTCGAGTTCCCGCACATGCAGGTGCAAGACAGTGGCGCCCGCCTCGTAGCAATCGACCGCTTTCTGCACCTGTTCATCCATGGTCAGCGGGATGTCTTCGGGGAAATCTTCCGGCATCCACTCGGGGCCATACGGAGCCACGGTGATCACCACTTTTTCCATGTTTTCCGGGTGCAGGGAATCGTCGAGAAATTGCATGGGGTACTCCTTTTTTATGATTGTCCGCGCAGCCGGGTTCGCACCGGGCTGGCGTTTTCGAGTGCGAATGCAGTAAGGGTCGATCAGTAAGTCTTGTCGCCGACGATCCCGGCACGCTCCATCTTGCGATGGCACAACGGGTAATCCATCACGGCGTAATGCTGGGTGCTGCGGTTGTCCCAGATCGCAATGCTGTTGGGTTTCCAGCGCCAGCGCACTTGGTATTCCGGGATGTACGCCTGGCTGATCAGGTAGCGCAGCAACTCACTTGCGCCGGGGTTGGCGTCCTGGCCGAAACGCACTCGATCAGCGGTGTGGTAATTGCTGAAATGCGTAGTGAAGGCGTTGACGAACAGCACTTTTTCCAGCGTGTCCGGATGCGTGCGCACCACCGGATGCTCGGCATCGGGGTACGTCGCCCTAAGCGCCAGGCGTCTTTCGATCGGCAGCGCGGCACCGAAGCTGGCTTCGATGCTGTGCCGGGCACGCAGATCGGCAATCTTGATCTTCACGTCTTCCGGCAAGCGCGCATACGCCTCGACCATATTGGCCCACATGGTGTCGCCGCCCACCGGCGGACATTCGACACAGCGCAAGACACAACCCATCGGCGGCGCCTCACGCCAGGTGGCGTCGGTGTGCCACGAGTTTTCATAGCGTTCCGGCGGATGCTCCGGGCTCTTGTAGATCCGCACCAGCCCGGGATGATCCGGATCGCTGCCAACCATCGGGTGATCTTCAAGCTCACCGAAGCGCCGGGCAAAGGCCACGTGATCGGCACGGCTGATGTCCTGATTACGCAGGAACAACACGCGGTGCTTGAGCAATTGCGCGCGAATTTCGGCAAAAAGACCGTCGTCATGTACCGCGTCGGCAAGGCTGACGCCTTCAAGCTCGGCGCCAATGCTGCACGTCAGTTGTTCGACTCTCATGGCTGACGACTCCTTCAGATGACGAAAATCGATGAGCCGGTGGTCTTGCGCGATTCCAGGTCACGGTGGGCCTGAACGGCATCCTGCAACGCGTAGTGCTGGTTGATTTCGATCTTGATCCGGCCACTGCCGACCAGGTCGAACAGCTCGCCGGCCAACGCGGCTTTTTCCTCGGGGTCGGCGATGTAGTCAGCCAAGGCCGGGCGGGTCATGAACAGCGAGCCCTTCATTGCCAGCAACATCGGATCGACCGGCGGAATCGGCCCGGAAGCCGTACCGACGCAGACCATCAGACCGCGACGTTTGAGCGAGTCCAGCGAGCCCATGAAGGTGTTCTTGCCAACACTGTCGAACACTACGTTGACGCCAACGCCGTCGGTCAATTCACGAACCTGTTGCGCGACATCCTGATGGCTGTAATTGATCACATGGTCGCAGCCATGGGCACGGGCGATTTCGCCTTTGGCCTCGGTGGAGACGGTGCCGATGACCGTCAGCCCGAGCAACTTGGCCCATTGCGAAACGATCAGACCGACGCCACCGGCAGCAGCGTGCAGCAAGATACTGTCGCCCGCTTTGAAGTCGTGGATGCGCCGCATCAGGTAAGCCGAGGTCAGCCCGCGCATGGTCATCGCGGCAGCCGTTTCGAAACTGATGGTTTCCGGCAGTTTGATCAGCGGTGCGGCGGATATCAGACGCTCAGTGCTGTAGGCGCCCAAGGTATTAAGAAACCCGGTGTAGGTGACACGATCGCCCACCCGCACATTGCTCACGCCCTCGCCGATGGCCTGCACCACGCCGGAGGCTTCAACGCCCATGCCGTTAGGCAGCGGGATCGGGTAAGTGCCGTTGCGAAAGTAGGTGTCGGCGTAGTTGAGGCCCACCGCCACATGACGAAGACGCACCTGGCCTGGGCCGGGATCGCCAACGTCGACATCTTCATAGCGAAGCACGTCGGGATCACCGGATTCGTAGAAGCGCACTGCTTTGGCCATTTTTCTTATTCTCCCTGCAAGGTTGGGCGTATCGCTCGATTGGCGTTGACCTGACTCTAGGTCGCGCGCCAGGCAATCGCTTCGCATCAGGCGACAATGGCTTTTCATTTGATGACAACGGGTGGCAAGACAAACAGGCGTCCGACGGGCCGCCCTCTCTGACGCTCACGCGCTACCGGTCACTTTTTCTTACACCTTTTGTCGCCAGATCCTACGCCGTACGGCGATCCGGAGCCGGTCGTTGCCGTCAGTTTGGTATCATGCGCCGCTTTTACGGTTAACCACCGCCCGTCCTGTCGACGGGCGGGCTGCAAAAGGCGGTATTAGATGACGGCTTTGTTGACTCGCCGCAAGGTGCTTGCGGGAATGGGCGTACTCGGGCTCGGCCTGCTCGCCGGCTGCGACACCCGCGGCGAACTGTCGTACAAGTACGGCAAAGATCTGAGCGACAAGATCCTGGGACGCACTTTCAAGCTGAAGAACACTGACGGCGAAACCATGTCGCTGTCGAGCTTTCGCGGCATGATGCCGATGATCTTCTTCGGCTTCACTCAATGCCCGGCGGTCTGCCCCACCACCCTCGCCCGCGCGGCGAAAATCAAGAAACTGATGGGCAAGGACGGCGATCGTTTGCAGGTGATCTTCATCACCCTCGACCCCGAACGCGACACCCCGGAAATCCTCGACGCCTACATGAAAGCCTTCGACCCGAGCTTCGTCGCGCTGTACGGCAGCGTTGAAGAAACCAAGGCCACCGCCAAGGAATTCGACGTGTTCTACGAGAAAGTCCCGGCCGGCGACACCTACACCATCTCGCACACGTCGACCAGTTACGTCTACGACTCCCGTGGCGGCCTGCGCCTGGGCCTGTCCACCTCGCTTTCGGCAGAAGAATGCACGGAAGACTTGCTTACCGTTATGGAGGTTTGCTGATGCACCCTGTTCTGAACAACATCAAACGTGCTGCGCTTGCCCTGTCGCTGATGGGCCTGGCGTTTCAGGCCTCTGCGCAGACCAAAGTCGACGATGCCTGGGTTCGCGCCACCGTGCCGACCCAGACCGCCAGCGGCGCATTCATGACCGTCACGGCCGACAGCGACAGCAAGTTGCTCAGCGTCGCCACACCGATCGCCAAAGACGTGCAGATCCACGAAATGACCATGAAGAATGACGTCATGAGCATGGGCCCGGTGAAGTTCGTCGAACTGCCGGCTGGCAAAGCCGTAAAGCTTGATCCGAACGGCTACCACGTGATGCTGATGGGCCTGAGCGCGCAGCTGAAAGAAGGCGAAACCGTGCCGCTGACCCTGACCGTCGAGAACGCCAAGGGCGAGAAAGAAACCCTCGAGGTCAAAGCACCGGTTCGCTCGCTGACCAACATGGAAGGTCACGATCACAGCAAAATGCACTGATCTGACTGACTGAAACACCTGCGGGGCGGCCTGATCAACGATCATGCCGCCCCGTTTTTTTGAGCTCATGGAAAGCGTGCTTTACATCGGCAAATTCTTCGGCGAGGATGTAAAGGGTCTTTTACATAGGAAGTGAAGAATGAACCGCTACTACCTCGAAATGGGCGCCGCATCGGTTCTCTACGTGCTGGTGTTGAGCCTTTCCCTGATCGCCAGCCAATCCCTGCTGGACGCCAACATTTTTCTGCGATCCGTGGTGGCCCTGACCCCGATCATTCCGGCAGGCCTGATGTGCTGGGCCATCGTGCGCAACATGCGGCGCATGGATGAAATGCATCTGCGTATCCAGTTCGAAGCCCTCGGTTTTGCCTTCGCCGCTTCGGCACTGCTGACGTTCAGTTACGGGTTTCTGGAAAACGTCGGCGCGCCGCACATTCCGTGGACATGCGTGTGGCCGGTGATGGGTTTGATGTGGATTGTTGGGCTGCAGATTGCGCGACGCCGCTACCAATGAAAAACCGTCTGAAGGCACTGCGCGCCGAGCGCAAGTGGTCGCAGGTTGATCTGGCGGAGCGCTTGAACGTGTCGCGACAGACCATAAATGCGATCGAAAACGAACGCTACGACCCGAGCTTGCCGCTGGCATTCCAGATTGCCCGCGCGTTCGAAATGCACATTGAAGACATCTTCGACGACAAAGAGAGTTAACACCGCCCCCTGTGGCGAGGGGATTTATCCCCGTTGGCCTGCGCAGCAGGCCCATCTTTTTCTGAATCAAAAGAGAGGCCGCTGCGCGACCCAACGGGGATAAATCCCCTCGCCACAGGTTATTGGTTGTAAGTGAATTAATGGGCTATGCACACCGATTTCAGTTCGGTGTAGGCCTCGATCACCGTCCTGCCAAACTCTCGCCCCATCCCCGATTGCTTGACCCCGCCAAACGGCATCGCCGGATCCAGCAGCACATGCGCATTCACCCACACCGTGCCCGCTTCAATACGCGGCACCAGGTTCATTGCCTTGCTCAAATCGTTCGTCCACAAACTCGCGGCCAACCCATACGGATTGTCATTGGCCAACTCGATCATCGCGTCTTCATCATCAAACGCAATCACCGCCAACACCGGGCCGAACACTTCTTCACGGGCCACGGCCATGCTGTGATCAACGTCCGCCAGCACCGTCGGCTGCACGTAGAAACCCTCGCCTTCCAGCAGCTCACCGCCACACACCACTCGCGCGCCTTCACGCTTGGCCAGTTCGATGTGCTTGAGCACGCTCTGTTGCTGCTTGCGTGACACCAGCGGATTAATCGCTGCCTCGCAGTTCATCCCCGCGCCAATCGGCATGGCCGAAACCACTGCCGCGAGACCTTCGACAAACTGGTCGTGAATCGAACGATGCACATAGAAGCGCGACGCCGCCGCGCACACCTGACCGTTGTTCAGCAAGCCACCGAGAATCGCGCCTTGAATGGCTTTTTCAACATCAGCATCAGCCAGCAGAATCATCGGGTTCTTGCCGCCCAGTTCCAGCGCAAAACGGGTCATGTTGGCCATGCACGCGACACCAACGGTTTTGCCCACCGCCGTCGAACCGGTGAACGACACCTTGCTCACCAGTGGATGCGCCGTCAGCGCGCCGCCGACCGAAGCCCCGCCGCCCGTGACCACGTTGAACACGCCTGCCGGAATACCCGCCTCCAGCGCCAATTCAGCCAGACGCATTGCGGTCAGCGGAGTTTCCATCGCCGGTTTGATCACCACCGTGCAACCGGTGGCCAGCGCCGGCATCAACTTCCACGCGGCGATCATCAATGGAAAATTCCACGGCACGATGCCGACCACCACACCCACTGGTTCGCGTTTGGTGAACGTGGTGAATTTTGTCCCCGGTGGCAGCGGAATCGACACGTCGAAGGTCTGCCCTTCGATCTTGGTCGCCCAGCCCGACATGTAGCGCATGAATTCCACCGTGGCGTTGACGTCCAGCGCGCGTGCCATGTTGATCGACTTGCCCTGGCTGAGGGTTTCCAGTTGCGCCAGCTCTTCGCCGTGCTCCTCGACCAGGCGGGTGAAATTCAGCAGGATGCGCTCGCGATCGGCCGGGCGCAGCCCCGACCACACGCCAGACTTGAACGCCGCGTGCGAAGACTGCACCGCGCGCTCGACCAGTTCGGTCGGCGCATCGAGGGTTTCGCACAAGGTCTGGCCGGTGGCCGGATCGACCACGGCAATCGTCGGCCCGTCAGCGAATTGCCACTGGCCATCGATAAAGCAGCCATGTCGACGATCAATGAACGCCGCGACTTGCGGCAGCATTGCAACGTTGCTCATAAAGCCTCCTTGGATTTGAGGAAACACACCACGGCCTCACGATCATCTTTCGAGGCCAGGCCCATGTAGGGCATGTAAGTGCCGGGCACGTAGGCCTGGGGTTGGGTGATCAGTTCGGCGATGGTCTCGGCCTGCCAGGTGACGTCTTTGTTGCGCATCGCCTGGGAATAGCTGAAGCCTGCCAGCGCGCCGGATTTGCGTCCGATCACGCCGTTGAGGTTGGGGCCCATCATGCCGGTGACGTCTTTTTTAACCGCGTGGCAGACGCCGCATTCGGTGTTGAAAATTTGTGCGCCGTGGGATGAATCCGCCGCACAATCGGCGGCGACGGCGGCTTGGGCGAGTGTCAGAGAAAACAACGAAGCACAGGCGAATTTGAGCAGGGACATAGAAGACACATCCAAAAAATCAGTGAATACACACCAATCCCTGTAGGAGCCGAGCTTGCTCGCGAAGACGTCAGCACATTCAGAACAGGAGTTGCCTGACCCACCGCTTTCGCGAGCAAGCTCAGCTCCTACAGGGATTGGTGGCGACGGGAGCTGATGTGGATTGTCTGGCCTGCCGCCAAAGCAGGTTTTGCCCTGCCTGCCAGTCGTGTTGGCAAGGCTGCCAATTGCGACTGGCACAGACACACAAGCACTTGGCAGACACAGCAATTCCCCGGTTTCGCCGCAGAGGCAGAATCCACTGGCACCCACTTTTCAGGGCACCAGTCAGGGAGTCCCCCTTCAATGCGAACCAACCGGATCACCGTACCGTCAGCGCTGGGCTTGAGCCTGCTGATGCTCGGCTTGAACAGCGCCCATGCCGATCTGCCGCCCGACACCATCGGCCAGACCACGCTGGCGTTCCCGCCCGAAGCGCACCGCGCTTATGTGGTCGACGTCGAATTCGAAAGTTTCGTGATGGGCCGCGTCACCGTGGTCGATCCCGACAAGAAGAAAATCCTCGGCATGGTGCCGACCGGTTTTGCCGCGCCATCGGCCCTGAGCCACGACCGCAAAACCCTGTACAGCGCCGACCTGTTCTACTCGCGCGGCACTCGCGGCACCCGCACCGACGTGCTCACCGCGTGGGACACCTCGACGCTGTCGCCCTCGTGGGAAGTGGTGATTCCAAGCAAACGCGCCGAATCCCTGACCCAGCGCTACGGCCTGAAACCGAGCGGCGATGACCGCTTCGTGTACGTCTACAACTTCACCCCATCGACCTCGGTGACCGTGGTCGACACCCAGTCCCATGCGGTCAGCAGCGAAATCGCCATCCCCGGTTGCGTACTCAATTACCCGGTTGGCAACCGCCGCTTCGCCTCGTTGTGCGGCGACGGCAGCCTGCAAGTGGTCACCCTCAATGATCAGGGCCAGGAAACCGCGCGCAGCCGCACGCCGTTCTTCGACCCGAACGCCGAGAAGCTCAACGAGCGCGCGGTCAACGTCGGCGACACCTACTACTTCGTCACCACCACCGGCACTGTGCGCCCGGTCGACTTTGCCGGCGACGCGCCGAAGATTCTGCCGGCGTGGTCGCTGGTCAACGACGCCGAAAAGAAAACCGGTTGGGCCCCCGGCGGCTGGCAGTTGATGGCGGTCGCACCGAAGCTCGATCGCCTGTACGTGTTGATGCACGACGCCCACGAAGCGATGAAGTGGGAAGACCCGAGCACGCTGATCTGGGCCTTCGATATCAAAACCGGCAAGAAGGTCGCGACCCTCGAAGCACCGACGCCGGTCTGGAGCCTGCAAGCCACTGGCGACGACAAACCGTTGCTGCTCGGCGCTGACGTCGAGGGCGGTTTGCAGGTCTTCGATCTGAGCACCAACAAGCTTCAATCGAGCATGCCGAAAGTCGCGAAAACCGCGACGCAAGTCATGAGCTACTGAGGAGGTTCAGTCATGACCCTTGACCCGATTTTGATCATCGCCAGTGCGCTGGCCGTCGCCGTGCTGCTGGCCAGCGCGGCGACGCACAAGCTGCGCGCACCGGGGCGGTTTGCCAAGCAACTGGCGGACTATCAACTGCTGCCCGAAACGCTGGTACGGCCGATTGGCCGAGTGATTCCACTGCTGGAATTGCTTATCGCGTTTGCGTTGCTGGTGCCATTCAGCCGCGCGATCGCAGCGGTCAGCGCAGCGGTGTTGATCGCGCTGTACGCCGCGGCTATCGGCATCAACCTGTGGCGCGGTCGGCGTGACATCGACTGCGGCTGTGCCGGGCCGGATCAGGCACAGCCACTGCGCCCGGTGCTGCTGGCGCGCAACGCGGTGTTGGTGGCTCTGGCGTTACTGGCGAGCAGCACGCCGATCGTTCGCGACCTGGGTTTCTTCGACGGTTTCGTCACCGTCGCCGCCAGTGCTGTCGCGCTGTTGATCTACGCCGCCGCCGACGGCTTGCTGGCCAACTCCCCTCTTCTGCTCAAATTGATTGGTAGGTGATTTATGCAAGGTCTGATGATTTCCAACGTGCTGTTGTGGGTGCTGCTGATTGCGCTGGCGTTCGCGGTGATGGGCCTGGTGCGGCAGATCGGCGTGCTGCACGGGCGCATTGCTCCGGCCGGTGCGCTGATGGTCGATAAGGGTGTGGCGGTCAACGAAGCGGCGCCGCAAGTGACCGCTGCTGATCGTCATGGTCGTCCGGTCAATTTTGGTTATGCCGGGGAAAAGAACCAGTTGCTGTTCTTCCTCTCGCCGACCTGCCCGATCTGCAAATCGCTGCTGCCGGCGATCAAATCCATCGCCAAACAACAAGCCGATCGCCTCGACGTGGTGTTTATCAGCGACGGCGACATGGATGCCCAACAAGCGCTGATCCGCGAACACAAACTCGATGACATGACCTACGTAGTCGGCCCGGAAGTCGGCATGACCTACCAGATCGGCAAGCTGCCGTACGCGGCGCTGATCGACAAATCCGGCACCTTGCGCGCCAAAGGTCTGGTCAATTCCCGTGAGCATCTCGACAGCCTGTTCGAGGTCGAACACCTGCACAGCGCCACGCTGCAGGAATACCTCAACAGCCAGCCGCAGCCGCATGACCACAGTCACGGCCATAGCCACAGCCACTGAGCAGGGAGACATTTATGAAACTGCTGGATCTGCTCTTTGAGCGCTCGACCCGCCGCGTGGCTGACACCACGTCGCGACGCAAACTGCTGGCGCGCATGGGCTCGCTGATGGTCGCCGGCGCCGCACTGCCGCTGCTGTTGCCGCTGGATCGCACCAGCAAGGCGCTGGCGGCGGACAATCCCAAGGCCGGCGATCCCGGTGATCCGAACAGCTGCGACTACTGGCGCTACTGCTCGATCGACGGCTTTCTGTGCAGTTGCTGCGGCGGCTCGGTGACCTCGTGCCCACCCGGCACCGAAGCCTCGCAAGTGACCTGGATCGGCACCTGCCGCAACCCGGCGGACGGCAAGGATTACATCATTTCGTACAACGATTGCTGCGGCAAACAGAGCTGCGCGCAGTGCGCCTGTACGCGCAACGACAGCGAAGAGCCGGCGTATCGACCGTTCAACAACAACGACGTGAACTGGTGCCTGGCGGCGAAATCGCACATCTACCACTGCACGGTTTCGATTATTCGCGGTGTGGCCGTCTGACCTGATCACCAAAAACCCCCTGTAGGAGCTGCCGCAGGCTGCGATCTTTTGACTTTGTTTTTCAAGATCAAGATCAAAAGATCGCAGCCTTCGGCAGCTCCCACAGGGTTTGTGTGAATTTTGAGGATGTTGTTATGCGTCATTTGTTCGTGATGGGGCTGGCTTTGGTGTTGGCCGCGCCAGCGGTTTACGCCCGGGCCATTCCCAACCCCAATCAGCGGCATGCGCCGGGCAACGAATCGCCGCAAACGCCCATCGCCCAGGCGGGTTACAGCGTCGGCGTGAACTACCAACTGCAATGCGCTGGCTGCCACTTGCCCGACGGCAGCGGCTCAGCCGCCAACGACACGCCGCGTCTGACCGGTTTCGTCGGCAACTTCCTGAAGGTGCCCGGTGGCCGGGAGTTTCTGGTGCGCGTGCCGGGCATGTCGCAATCAGCGCTGAACAACGCGCAACTGGCCGACCTGCTCAACTGGCTGATTCGCGAGGACGGCATGGCTGGCAAAAGCACGCCTGCGCACTATCAGCCGTACAGCGCTGACGAGATTGCGCAGTTGCGCCACGAAACCATGCTCAACCTGCCCGGCACCCGGGCGGAGCTGATCAAAGCCATGCGCGCGCAAGGCATCGCCATCGATGACGGCATGCACTACTGAGCCTCAGGCGTGCTGCCTGCGGTACTCCCCCGGCGCAATGCCGAAACGTGATTTGAATGCCGTGGAAAAATGGCTCGAATCGGAAAAGCCCCAGGAATAACCGAGCACCGAGAGCTTCTGCTCAGCCCCGGATTGACGCAGCGATTCGGCACACAAATCCAGCCGCCGATTCTTGATGTAGCGCGCCACCACCAAACCCTTTTTTGCAAAGATCCGGTACAGCCCGCGCACCGACATCCCGACTTCTCGCGCCAGCCATTCCGGACAGAGCTCTTCGCAGCGAATGTGCTCGTCGATGCACGCCAGGGTCTTCTGAAAGATCCGTTCATGCAGATCGCTGCAATCTTCGCTGTGGCTGATCGCCGGGCGCAGCAGGCTGACAATCGCCTCCAGCGTCGCTTCGCTTTCGCTCAGGCTGAGGTTCTTCTGCCGCGTCGCGTCGAGAATCAAATGGTGCGAGAGCATGGCCATCGGCGAACTCGCCGGGATGCGGTGGCCGCACTTGACCTGATTGAAGCGCAAGGTCTTCTCGACCAGATGCGTCGGCAGGATCAGCGACAGTTGCCGCGAGTTTTCGTGGTAAGTGAAATCGCTCGGGCGCGAGGCGTCGATCAGGGTGATGTCGCCCGCCGAGAGCAAGGCTTTGTTGTCGCCCTGGGCCATGCCCGCCGAGCCTTCGAGCTGGAACACGGCAAAATATTTACCGCCCTCGCCGGCAGCGATTTCCGTCGGCGTGCGATACAGCCGCGCTTGGCAGGCGTCGACAAAACTCAGCTTGAGCGCACCGCTTTGGTACTCGCGAATGCGCCCGGAGAAATCGGCGCCGAGGGTTTGCGCGTTGAAGGCGCCACAGATCTGGTTGATCTGGTGGATCCATTGATCGAAGCCGTCACGGCGTTGTGCAGTTGAAGAAATCATGTCTGGCCTCACGCAGGCTTGTTTTTATTATCTACGTCAATCCAAGCGTTCTTCCTGAACAGTGCGGCTCCCTCCTTGTGGCGCTTATTTCAAGCCGCCAAAACGTCGATAGAAACTCTCGCCGACATCCGGCAACGGCCCGTCAGCGGTTTCCAGCGCAGTGTTCAGCCACTCTTCGGCCTTGGCGTAGATCAATCGGTAAATGTTGCGGCACAGCTGGCGGGCGGCGCGGCCTTCCCAATCGCCGGGGAGCAATTCGTCAGGCAGTTGCGGGTCGCGCAGCAGCAGTTTGCGGTATTCATGAATAAGCAGAAGACGTGCCATGAAGCAGTCGGCCGGCAGCAGGTTTTCCTGCTCGCGCAGTGCTTGCCAGAGCGGTCGGAACAATTGGATGAACTCGCTGTAATGCGCCGCCAGTTCCTCGATGTTCCAGCTCTCGCGCACCTGTGCACGCAGGGCTTTGGAGGCCAATACGTCTTGCGCGGTGGTTTCGAAAACGATGGTGTCTTCGAGCGCGCCGAGGTCTTGCAACGTCGCGTTGACGTCAGCGCGATCACTGCGCGGGCACGCCAGCACGGCCGGCGAAATCGCACCAAAACCTTGCCACTCGAGTTCTTCGCGCACTTGCTTGCGCTTGTCCTGGCTCAATTGCGTGAGCATCGCCAGGCACCACGAACCATCCCACGCCGGCACGGTTGAGCTGTACACGCGCTTGAAGGCCTTATCGAAGCGCCGGCGCCCGGTGCCGGTGAGGCTGTAGTAGCTGCGGCGGCCGACTTTTTCGGCGGTCAGCCAGCCTTCTTTGGTCAGGCGAAAAATCGAAGTACGGATCAGCCGTTCGTTGATGCCGATCGGTTCGAGCAACTGGATCAGACTGCCCAGCCACACCGTGCCGCCGTGGGGCTCGATGGCATCCCCGTACAGCGTGATGATCAAGGAACTGGCGCGGATCGGCGTCTGCTCCTGGAAACGGGTGATGAGGTGGTTCAAAGGTGTCAGCGATGACATGGGCGTACCGGGTTGAAAAAAAGAATGGAATATACCGAATCAAAACCTTTATGAGTGAACCCTGTGGCGAGGGGATTTATCCCCGATGGACTGCGCAGCAGTCCCGGCTTTTGGGGCCGCTTCGCAGCCCGTCGGGGATAAATCCCCTCACCACAAAGTCCTGCAACCACAGAAAGACCTGATCTCACTGGGATTAAGATGCTTTTGGGCGCAAGCCGCTGTCGCTTATCCGCGGGCGATCCGCTTCAGGTTCGCTCAGCGGTTCGCACACCTGCATCTGCGTGAGGCAGCGCTGGGCCAGCGCCTGGTACTCGCGAGTGCCGGCCTGTTTCCACGCCACTTCCTGATCACTCAATACGCGCTTGATACTCGCCGGTGCGCCCATCACCAATGACTGTTCCGGGCATTCAAATCCTGCTTTGACGAACGCCGCCGCCGAGACAAACGAGCGTGCGCCAATTCGTGCGTTGTCCATCACCACCGCATTCATCCCGACCAGCGCATCAGCGCCGATCCGGCAACCGTGCAACACCGCGCCGTGGCCGATATGGCCATTGCGCTCGACCACCGTGTCGCTGTCGGGAAAGCCGTGCATCACGCAGGTGTCCTGCAGGTTGGCACCCTCCTCCAGCACGATGCGGCCGAAGTCGCCGCGCAAACTGGCCAGCGGCCCAACATAACAATGCGGGCCGATGATCACGTCGCCGATCAATACCGCTGACGGATGCACATAGGCCGAAGGGTCGACCACCGGGGTCAGTCCATCAAGGCTGTAACAGGTCATCGCAGGCTCCTTTGGTGGACGTTGTGCGGTGAGATACGCAAAGCGATGCGTAAACAGGCTTGATTTGTATCACATCATTCCGATGCAGTGAAGAGAGAAAAACGTATCGCTTTTGTCGAACACCGTTCATCGGCAATCCCGGCCCCACAAAACCAAACAATATTCGTTTGTTTTCAATTAGTTACTCAACGCCAACCAAGAACCAACGAGCTGTAGCAAATTCCACAATCTTCCATTTGAGACACGTTAATCACATTTCAATCTTGCATTTACGTATCACGTTAAGCCTATACTCCGGCAAAACCGACGCCTGACGTCGAACCAACAACAAGCCGGCATTAGCCGAGCGTGCTCCGTGAGGGCCTTTGCCATGCCTCAAACCCTGGCCGTTGAACAGCTGCAAGCTGTGCGCCTGATCACCCTGCAACGTCCGCAGGCCTTGAATGCCCTCAACACCGAACTGCTCGGCGAACTCGCCGCTGCACTGAGCGCCGCCGAAACCGACCCCGACACCCGCGCCGTGGTGCTGACCGGCAGCCGCAAAGCCTTCGCCGCCGGCGCCGACATCAAGGAAATGGCCGAGCGCGATCTGGTCGGCATCCTCAATGACCCGCGCCAAGCCTCGTGGCAAACCATCACCCGCTTCAGCAAGCCGCTGATCGCCGCCGTCAACGGCTTCGCCCTCGGTGGCGGCTGTGAACTGGCGATGCACGCCGACATCCTGATTGCCGGCGAAGACGCGCGTTTCGGTCAGCCGGAAATCAACCTCGGGATCATGCCCGGCGCCGGTGGCACCCAACGATTGCTGCGTGCCGTGGGTAAATCCCTGGCGATGCAGATGGTGCTCACCGGCGAAGCCATCGACGCCCGCCACGCCCTGCGCGCCGGCCTGGTCAGCGAAATCACCCAGCCGGAATTCACCGTCGAACGCGCCCTGCAGATCGCCCACGCCATCGCCGCGAAAGCGCCATTGGCCGTGCGTCTGGCCAAGGAAGCGCTGCTCAAGGCGATGGACACCGATCTGGCCAGCGGCCTGCGTTTCGAGCGCCACGCCTTCACCTTGCTGGCCGGCACAGACGACCGCGATGAAGGCATCCGCGCCTTTCAAGACAAGCGAGCGCCGCAGTTTCGCGGCCAGTAATCGAATCGAACGATCTCCCGGAGAGCCTTGCCCATGAACTTCGAACACATCCTGTTTTCCATCGAGGCCGGCGTCGCCCTGCTCAGCCTCAACCGGCCCGAGCAACTGAACAGCTTCAACACCGCCATGCACCTGGAGGTCAAGGAAGCGCTGAAGCAGGTGCGGCAGAGCCCGGAAGTGCGCGTGCTGCTACTGACCGGTGAAGGTCGTGGTTTCTGCGCCGGGCAAGACCTCAGCGACCGCAATGTCGCGCCAGGCACTGAAGCGCCGGATCTCGGCGTGTCGATCGAAACCTTCTACAACCCGCTGATCCGCCAGTTGCGCGATCTGCCAATGCCGGTGATTTGCGCGGTCAACGGCGTCGCTGCCGGGGCCGGGGCGAACATTCCGCTGGCCTGCGATCTGGTGCTGGCGGCGCGTTCGGCGAGCTTCATTCAAGCGTTCTGCAAAATCGGCCTGATCCCGGATTCCGGCGGCACCTGGACGTTGCCGCGACTGGTCGGCATGGCCCGCGCCAAAGCCCTGGCCTTGCTCGGCAACCGTTTGAGCGCCGAACAGGCCGAGCAATGGGGGCTGATCTATCGCTGCGTCGATGACGCGCAATTGCGCGACGAAGCGCTGACCCTCGCCCGCCACTTGGCCACACAACCGACTTACGGTCTGGCGCTGATCAAACGCAGCCTCAACGCCAGCCTCAGCAACACCTTCGATGAACAGCTTGAGCTGGAGCGCGACCTGCAACGGCTGGCCGGGCGCAGCGAGGATTACCGCGAAGGCGTCAGCGCCTTCATGGACAAACGCACCCCAGCGTTCAAGGGTCGCTGAACATGAGCGCACTCGACCGCAACGCAAAAATCGCCGTGATCGGTGCCGGCGCCATGGGCGCCGGCATTGCGCAAGTCGCGGCGCAAGCCGGGCATTCGGTGTTGCTGCTGGATAATCGTCCGGGCGCCGCCGCGCAAGCCATCGACGGTATCGACCGCCAACTCGGCAAACGCGTGGAGAAAGGCAAACTCGCGGCGGATGAGCGCGGCGCCATCGTCGCTCGCCTGCACGCGGTAGAAGCCATCGAAACGCTGGCCGACTGCACGTTGATCATCGAAGCGATTGTCGAAAACCTTGAAGTCAAACGCGGGTTGTTCAAACAGTTGGAAAGTCTTTGCGGCGATGACTGCATTCTCGCCAGCAACACTTCTTCACTGTCGATCACCAGCATTGCTGCAGGGCTGCAACGCCCGGAACGTCTGCTCGGACTGCACTTCTTCAACCCGGCGCCGGTGATGCCATTGGTGGAAATTGTCTCCGGGTTGGCCAGCGATCCCGCCCTCGCCCAGACCTTGTTCGAGACGGCCAAAGCCTGGGGCAAGCAACCGGTTCACACCCGTTCGACGCCGGGTTTCATCGTCAATCGCGTGGCCCGGCCGTTCTACGCCGAAAGTCTGCGCCTGTTGCGGGAAGGCGCCGCCGATTGCGCCACCCTCGACGCGCTGATGCGTGAGGCTGGCGGCTTCGCTATGGGCGCCTTCGAACTCACTGATCTGATCGGCCACGATGTGAATTACGCGGTGACCTGTTCGGTGTTCGACGCCTATTACGGCGACACTCGTTTTCAGCCGTCGCTGATCCAGAAAGAACTGGTCGACGCCGGGCGTTTCGGCCGCAAAAGCGGACGTGGTTTCTACAATTACAACGAAGGCGCGCAACGCCCGCAGCCGCAACAAATCAGCAGCAATGCGAGCGTCGAAAGCTGCATGGTCGAAGGCGATCTCGGCGTCCTCAACGATTTGCTGCCACGCCTGAAAACCAGCGTGATCAAGCGCGATGGCATAGGCCTGTTAAGGGTCGGCGACGCGGTATTGGCCCTGAGCGACGGGCGCATGGCCAGCCAACGCGCCAAGGAAGATGGTTTGCGCAACCTGATCCTGATCGACCTGGCTTTCGATTACGCCAGCGCCAAACGTATCGCCATCAGCTGCTCGGCAGACATCAGCACTGACGCCCGCGAACAAGGCATCGCCCTGCTGCAAAGCGCCGGCCTGCAGGTCAGTCTGCTCAGCGACACGCCGGGCCTCGCCGTGCTGCGCACCGTCGCCATGCTCGCCAACGAAGCCGCCGACACCGTGCTGCACGACGTTGCCTCGGCAGCAGACATTGATCTGGCCATGCGCGCCGGGGTCAATTATCCGCAAGGCCCATTGGCTTGGGCCGAGCGCATCGGCCTGGCGCAGATCACCCAAGTCCTCGACCACCTGCAAGCCAGTTACGGCGAAGAACGCTATCGGCCATCGCTGCTGTTGCGCCGCAAAGTCGCCGAAGGGAGCACATTCCATGACCAGCCTTGAAGCCATGAGCCTCGCCAGCCGTTGCGCGCAAACCATGTTCGACCGCGATGCCGCCACCCAAGGCTTGGGCATCCGCCTGATCAGCGCCGCGCCCGGCAGTTGCACCTTGGGCATGGGCGTGCGCGCCGACATGATTCAAGGCCACGGCACCTGCCACGGCGGTTTCCTCTTCGCCCTCGCCGACTCGGCGTTTGCCTTTGCCTGCAACAGTTACAACGACGCCACCGTGGCGATCGGTTGCAGCATCGACTACATCGCGCCCGCGCAGTTGGGCGACACGCTCACTGCACGCTGCACCGAGCAATCGCGCTCGGGCCGCACTGGCAACTACGACGTGCGCATTGAAAACCAGCAGGGCCAGTTGATCGCCCTGTTCCACGGCAAATCCTACAAAGTGCGCGGCACCGTGCTGACGCCGGAGACTCCCCATGAATGACGCTCTGATCATCGACGCCGTGCGCACCCCGATCGGTCGCTACGCCGGCAGTTTGAGCAGCGTGCGCGCCGACGACCTCGGTGCGGTGCCGCTGCGTGAACTGTTGCGCCGCCACCCGCAAGTCGACTGGAGCCAGGTCGACGACGTGATCTACGGCTGCGCCAATCAGGCCGGTGAAGACAACCGCAACGTTGCGCGCATGTCGGCGCTGTTGGCCGGGCTGCCGGTCAGCGTGCCAGGCACTACGCTCAACCGTTTGTGCGGTTCAGGGCTGGATGCGATCGGCACTGCCGCACGGGCGATTCGCAGCGGTGAGGCCGGGCTGATGCTGGTCGGCGGCGTCGAATCGATGTCGCGGGCACCGCTGGTGATGGGCAAGGCTGAAACCGCGTTTTCCCGTTCGGCGGAGATGTACGACACCACCATCGGCTGGCGTTTCGTCAATCCGCTGATGAAGAAAATCTTCGGCATTGATTCGATGCCGGAGACCGCAGAAAACGTCGCCGCACAGTTCAACATTTCCCGCGCCGACCAGGACGCCTTCGCCCTGCGCAGCCAGCAACGCGCCTCGGCCGCGCAGGCCAGCGGACGCTTGGCGAAAGAAATCGTTGCCGTGGAAATCCCCCAGCGCAAAGGCCCGGCCAAAGTCGTCGAGCATGACGAACACCCGCGCGCCGACACCACGCTGGAACAACTGCAAAAACTCGGCACACCCTTCCGCGAGGGCGGCAGCATCACCGCCGGCAATGCTTCGGGCGTGAATGACGGCGCCTGCGCCTTGCTGCTGGCCGATGCGCAAACCGCACAGCGTTACGGTTTGAAGGCACGCGGCCGGGTCGTGGCGATGGCCACCGCTGGCGTCGAGCCACGGATCATGGGCATCGGCCCGGTGCCGGCCACGCGCAAGGTGCTGGAACTGGCCAACCTCAGCCTCGCCGACATGGACGTCATCGAACTCAACGAAGCGTTCGCCGCGCAAGGTCTGGCGGTGCTGCGTGAACTCGGTCTGGGCGATGACGACCCACGCGTCAACCCGAACGGCGGCGCCATTGCCCTCGGCCATCCGCTGGGGATGAGCGGCGCGCGACTGGTCACCACCGCCCTGCAGGAATTGGAAGAGCGTCAGGGCCGCTATGCGCTGTGCACCATGTGCATCGGTGTCGGTCAAGGCATCGCGCTGGTGATCGAGCGTTTATCCGACTAAAGAACCGCGATTCCCGAGGTGCCGACAGGTATCCTTGGGGCATGCACTCAGAGCCCTGCGCCACCGGGGCTGAAACACAAAAATAATTCGAGTGAAGTCATGAACATGCCAATTGCCCAAGCCGTGCTCAACCCAGAACTGGATCCGCTGGAAACCGCCAGCGTCGACCAGTTGCGTCAGCATCAACTCGAGCGCCTGCGCTGGAGCCTCAACCACGCCTACAACAATGTGCCGCTGTACCGTCAACGCTTCGATGCGCTGGGTGTGCACCCGAACGACATTCGCTCGCTGGACGATCTGGCGAAATTTCCGTTCACCACCAAATCCGACCTGCGCGACAACTACCCCTACGGCATGTTTGCCGTACCGATGCATGACGTCGTGCGCCTGCACGCGTCCAGCGGCACCACCGGCAAACCGACCGTGGTCGGTTACACGCAGAACGACATCGACACCTGGGCCAACATCGTTGCCCGTTCGATTCGCGCGGGCGGCGGCCGCCGCGGTGACAAGGTGCACATCTCCTACGGTTACGGCCTGTTTACCGGCGGCCTCGGCGCGCATTACGGTGCCGAACGCCTCGGTTGCACAGTGATCCCGATGTCCGGCGGCCAGACCGAAAAACAAGTGCAGCTGATCAAGGATTTCCAGCCCGACATCATCATGGTCACGCCGTCGTACATGCTCAACATCGCCGACGAGATCGAACGTCAGGGCATCGACCCGCATAAACTGGCCCTGCGCCTGGGCATCTTCGGTGCCGAGCCGTGGACTGCCGAACTGCGCAGCGCCATCGAGGCACGCTTGGGCATCACTGCTCTGGACATCTATGGCTTGTCGGAAATCATGGGCCCGGGTGTAGCCATGGAATGCGCGGAAAGCCGCGACGGCCCAACGATCTGGGAAGACCATTTCTACCCGGAAATCATCGACCCGATCACCGGCGAAGTGCTGCCGGACGGGCAGATGGGCGAACTGGTGTTCACTTCGCTGAGCAAAGAAGCCCTGCCGATGATCCGCTACCGCACCCGCGACCTCACTCGCCTGCTGCCGGGCACCGCACGCCCGATGCGCCGTATCGACAAGATCACCGGCCGCAGCGACGACATGCTGATCATCCGCGGCGTCAACGTGTTCCCGACCCAGGTCGAAGAGCAGGTGCTGAAAGTCAAACAGCTGTCGGAGTCATACGAGATTCACCTGTATCGCAACGGCAATCTCGACAGCGTCGATGTCCACGTCGAGCTCAAGACCGAGCATCAAGGCTTGAGTGATGAACAGCAGAAAGCCCTGTGCGGCGAGCTGAGCAAGCACATCAAGACCTACATCGGTATCAGTTCACGGGTATTGCTGCAGCCGCCATTCTCGATCAAACGCTCGGAAGGCAAGGCCTGCCATGTGATCGACAAACGCGTGAAAGCTTAAAAGCAATAACAGCGGCGAAGGTGCAAGGCCTTCGCTGCTCGCTGCAATCCCTCCCTCCCCCTGCAAAACCACGGCGATGCTCTGCCGAGCATCGCCGTGCGCGTTTTTCCGCTTTGCAAATGCGCGGCAACGCTCACCACTCATCCGAAGCGATACAGAAAAAACATACGACACGTTATTTTGTGTTTGATATTAATTTCCGTATCACTTATAAAGTTCTCCATGCCCTCGAACATGCCTTCGAAAAACCTGAGGCAGGAGAACAATAATGTACGCACAGCTTGTAGAAACCGGCGTCAAGCGCATCAAAGACCTTGCGGAGATGTCCGAAGAGGAACGCGCCTTCCAGGAAAAAATCGATTCAGAAATCAAGATCGAAGCGAAGAACTGGATGCCCGATGCGTATCGCCAGACGCTGATCCGGCAGATTTCCCAGCACGCCCACTCCGAAATCGTCGGCATGCTCCCGGAAGGCAACTGGGTGACTCGCGCACCGTCACTCAAACGCAAACTGCAATTGATGGCGAAGATTCAGGACGAGGCTGGCCACGGTCTGTACCTCTACAGCGCGATGGAAACTCTCGGCGCCGACCGCGATGAAGAGATCGCCAAGCTGCACAGCGGCAAAGCCAAGTATTCGAGCATCTTCAATTACCCGACGCTGAACTGGGCCGACATGGGCGCGGTGGGCTGGCTGGTCGACGGCGCCGCGATCGTCAATCAGGTGGTGCTGCAGCGCACTTCGTACGGACCTTACTCGCGGGCCATGGTGCGCATCTGCAAGGAAGAGAGTTTCCATCAGCGCCAGGGCTACGAAATCCTCCTGACCATGATGCGTCACGGCACTCAGGCGCAAAAAGACATGGTGCAGGACGCGATCAATCGCCTGTGGTGGCCGTCGCTGATGATGTTCGGCCCGAGCGATGAGCACTCGCCGAACAGCGCGCAATCGATGGCCTGGAAGATCAAACGCCAGAGCAACGACGAACTGCGCCAGCGCTTTATCGACCAGACCATCCCGCAGCTCGAACTGCTCGGCTGCACCTGCCCCGATCCTGACTTGAAGTGGAACGCCGAGCGCGGCCACTACGACTTCGGCGAAATCCAGTGGAACGAATTCTACGAAGTGCTCAAGGGCAACGGCCCGTGCAATCAGGAACGCGTCGCCACCCGCCGCAAAGCCATTGAAGACGGCGCCTGGGTACGCGAAGCCGCCGTCGCCCATGCCCGTAAAAAAAACAACAAAAACGCCGCCTGACCCAAGGCACGACTGCTGATCGTTCCCACGCTCTGCGTGGGAACGCCTCAAGGGACGCTCTGCGTCCAGTGACGCGGAGCGTCACGGGCTGCATTCCCACGCAGGAGCGTGGGAACGATCGATTGTCAGCCGCACTAACCGAACTGATGTGGAGTGAATGACATGTCCCAATGGACCCTTTTCGAAGTTTTCGTGCGCAGCAAGCACGGCCTCAATCACAAACACGTCGGCAGCGTGCATGCCGCCGACACCACCATGGCCATCGAAAACGCCCGCGAGCTCTACACCCGTCGCAGCGAGGGAGTGAGCCTGTGGGTGGTGCCTTCGGCGCTGATCACCGCCTCGTCGCCGGATGAAAAAGACCCACTGTTCGACCCGGCTGACGACAAGGTTTATCGCCACGCCAGTTTCTACGAACTGCCGGCCGAAGTCGGGCACATGTGAGGTCGACCATGAACGATAAAACCGATCTGATCGAATACCTGCTGCGCCTCGGTGACAGCGCCCTGATTCAGGGCCAGCGTCTGTGCCAATGGTGCGGCAAGGCGCCAGCGCTGGAAGAAGAACTGGCGCTGATGAACGTCGGCCTCGACCTCGTTGGCCAGGCGCGGCACTGGCTGGAATACGCTGCCGAGTTGCTGGATGACGGCCGCGATGCCGATGATCTGGCCTTCCGCCGCGACGAGCGTGCCTACCGCAATCTGCTGCTGGTCGAGCAACCGAATGGCGACTACGCCGTGACCATGCTCAAGCAATTCCTCTACGACGCCTGGCACCTGCCGGTGTTGCAGGGCCTGAGCCAGTCGAGCGACGAACGCATTGCCGGGATCGCCGCCAAGGCGGTCAAGGAAGTCACCTATCACCTGCGCCGCTCCGGCGAGTGGATCGAGCGCTTGGGCGATGGCACCGAAGAAAGCCATCGGCGCATGCTCGCGGCGATTCCGGAAGTCTGGCGTTTTACCGTCGAACTGATCGCCGCTGACGACAGCGAACAACGTCTGTGCGCGGCCGGTATTTCCCCGGACATCGCCAGCGTCGCTGCGCAATGGCAAACCACGGTTAACGAGGTATTCGCCCGCGCCACCCTGCCCGTCCCGGCAGCGCCGAGCTACTTCTATCTGAATGCCCGTCGCGGTCTGCACAGCGAACACTTGGGCATTTTGCTCGCAGAAATGCAGTTCCTGCCCCGAGCGTACCCCGATGCAACCTGGTGAGCTGATCACCAGCGATCGCGGCGCCCGGCAGGCGCTGCTCGGTGATCTGGACAAGGCCTGGGCGACCCTCGCCGAAGTCATGGATCCGGAGGTGCCGGTGGTCAGCGTGGTCGATCTGGGTATCGTCCGCGATCTCGACTGGCAGGCCGGGCATCTGCACGTGGTGGTCACGCCGACCTACTCCGGTTGCCCGGCCACCGAAGTGATCGAGGATGACATCCGCACCGCGCTGGAACAGGCCGGATTCACTGCGCCGAAACTGGAGCGCAAATTGACCCCGGCGTGGTCGACCGACTGGATCACCGCCGATGGCCGCGAACGCCTGCGCGCTTACGGCATCGCCCCGCCCGATGGCAGCGCAAGCAAACGCACGCTGCTCGGCGAGAGCCCGACGGTGCTCTGCCCGCAGTGCGGCAGCGCCCACACCGAAGTGCTCAGCGAGTTCGGTTCGACCGCGTGTAAAGCCTTGTACCGCTGCTGCGATTGCCGCGAGCCCTTCGACTATTTCAAGTGCATCTGAACGGCACAGCGCCGTGTCGGGAGAACAATAATGAGCAAATTTCACAGCCTGACCATCAAGGATGTACGCAGCGAAACCCGTGACGCCGTGTCCATCGCCTTCGACATTCCGCAGCATTTGCAGGACAGTTTTCAGTTCACTCAGGGCCAGCACCTGGTGATGCGCACGCAGATGGACGGCGAAGAAGTGCGCCGCTCGTATTCGATCTGCACCGGGGTCAATGACGGCGAACTGCGCATTGCGATCAAACGCGTGGCCGGCGGGCGGTTTTCGGCGTTTGCCAATGAGCAATTGCAGCCCGGGCACACGCTGGAAGTGATGCCGCCGGCCGGGCATTTCCATGTTGATCTGGATCCGGCGCGGCATGGCAATTACCTCGCCGTGGCAGCGGGTTCGGGCATCACGCCGATTCTGTCGATCATCAAAACCACGCTGGAGAACGAACCGCACAGCCGCGTCACGTTGCTGTACGGCAACCGCTCTAGTTCGGGCGCATTGTTCCGTGAACAGCTGGAAGACCTGAAAAACCGCTACCTGCAACGCCTCAATCTGATCTTCGTGTTCAGCCGCGAGCAGCAGGATGTTGACCTTTATAACGGTCGCATCGACGCGCAGAAATGCGAGCAACTGTTCAGCCGCTGGCTCGACGTCAAAGCCCTCGACGCAGCGTTCATTTGCGGCCCGCAAGAGATGACCGAAACCGTACGCGACAGCCTCAAGGCCAAAGGCATGGGCGCCGAGCGCATCCACTTCGAACTGTTCGCCGCTGCCGGTAGCCAGCACAAACGCGAAGCCCGCGAAGCCGCGCAGATGCTCGACGCCGGGGTCAGCCAGATCACCGTGATCAGCGACGGCCGCGCCGTGGCGTTCGAACTGCCGCGCAACACCCAGAGCCTGCTCGATGCCGGCAATGCGCAAGGCCTGGAGCTGCCGTACTCGTGCAAGGCCGGCGTGTGCTCGACCTGCAAGTGCAAAGTCATCGAAGGCGAAGTCGACATGGACAGCAACCATGCGCTGGAAGATTACGAAGTCGCGGCGGGCTATGTGCTGTCGTGCCAGGCGTACCCAGTGAGCGACAAAGTCGTCCTCGATTTCGACCAGTTCTAAAAGACAACACAAAACAATGTGGGAGCGAGCCTGCTCGCGAAGGCGTCATCAGATTCAACATTGATGTCGCCTGACACACCGCTTTCGCAAGCAGGCTCGCTCCCACAGGGGAACGGTGGTGCTCACAGAGCCAGGCATCAGCACAAAACAATGTGGGAGCGAGCCTGCTCGCGAAGGCGTCATCAGATTCAACACTGAAGTTGCCTGACACACCGCTTTCGCGAGCAGGCTCACTCCTACAAGGGAATGGTGGTGCTCAATGAGCCAAGCATCAACACAAAACAATGTGGGAGCGAGCCTGCTCGCGAAGGCGTCATCAGATTCAACATTGATGTCGCCTGACACACCGCTTTCGCGAGCAAGCCCGCTCCCACAGAGGATGGCGGTGCTCACAGCGCCAAGCAACAACACAAAACAATGTGGGAGCGAGCTTGCTCGCGAAGGCGTCATCAGATTCAACATTGATGTCGCCTGACACACCGCTTTCGCAAGCAGGCTCGCTCCCACAGGGGAATGGTGGTGCTCAATGAGCCAAGCATCAACACAAAACAATGTGGGAGCGGGCTTGCTCGCGAAGGCGTCATCAGATTCAACATTGATGTCGCCTGACACACCGCTTTCGCGAGCAAGCCCGCTCCCACAGGGGAACGGTGGTGCTCACAGAGCCAGGCATCAACACAAAACCATGTGGGAGCGAGCCTGCTCGCGAAGGCGTCATCAGATTCAACATTGATGTCATCTGAGACACCGCTTTCGCGAGCAGGCTCACTCCTACAAGGGAATGGTGGTGCTCAATGAACCAGGCATCAACACAAAACCATGTAGGAGCGAGCCTGCTCGCGAAGGCGTCATCAGATTCAACACTGAAGTTGCCTGACACACCGCTTTCGCGAGCAGGCTCACTCCCACAGGGGAATGGTGGTGCTCAATGAACCAGGCATCAACACAAAACCATGTGGGAGCGAGCCTGCTCGCGAAGGCGTCATCAGATTCAACACTGAAGTTGCCTGACACACCGCTTTCGCGAGCAGGCTCACTCCTACAGGGGAATGGTGGTGCTCAATGAGCCAGGCATCAACACGAACCAATGTGGGAGCGGACTTACTCAGTTCATCCGTTCGATGACCGGCATCGGCGCGTCCGGCGCCAGCCAACACTAATTTCAAGCACAGGAGCTTATTTCATGTCCCACGCCCCTACCCTGCAAAGCTTCCTCGCCGGCCGCTGGATCGGCCAGCACGGCGCGCAAATCCTGCGCAGCGCCATCGACGGCCACGAACTGGCGCGCACGCATGAAGAGCGCCCGGACTTCGCCGAAGCTATCGACTTCGGTCGCCGCCAAGGCGTCACCGAACTGATGAAGCTCGACTTCCAGCAACGCGCGCAACGCCTCAAAGCCCTGGCGCTGTACCTCAGCGAACGCAAGGAAGAGCTTTACGCGCTCTCGCACCACAGCGGCGCCACCCGCGCCGACAGCTGGATCGACATCGAGGGCGGCAACGGCACGCTATTCACCTACGCCGGCCTCGGCGCGCGTGAGTTGCCGTCGGGCAACATCGTCCACGAAGGCCCGGCGCTGCCCTTGGGCAAACTCGGCACCTTTGCCGGCACACATATTCTGGTGCCGCGCGGCGGCGTCGCGGTGCACATCAACGCGTTCAACTTCCCGATCTGGGGCATGCTGGAAAAATTCGCGCCGTGCTTCCTCGCGGGCATGCCGTGCATTGTCAAACCGGCCAGCGCCACCAGTTATCTGACCGAGGCCGTGGTACGCATGATGGATGCCTCGGGCCTGTTGCCGACCGGCAGCCTGCAACTGGTGATCGGCAGCACCGGCGACCTCCTTGACCGCATGCAAGGCCAGGACGTGGTGACCTTCACCGGTTCCGCCGACACCGCCGCCAAGCTGCGCGTCAACCCGAACCTGATCCGCAACTCGGTGCCGTTCAACGCCGAGGCCGACTCGCTGAACTGCGCGATCCTCGCCCCTGACGTAACCCCGGACGACGAAGAGTTCGAGCTGTTCATCAAAGAAGTCGCCCGCGAGATGACCACCAAGGCCGGGCAGAAATGCACGGCGATTCGCCGCGCCATCGTGCCCAAGCAACACATCGACGCCGTCGCCACACGTCTGCGCGATCGTTTGGCGAAAGTCGTCGTCGGCGATCCATCCGTGGAAGGCGTGCGCATGGGTGCATTGGCTTCCCATGATCAGCAGAAGGACGTCGGCGAACGCTTGCAAAGCTTGCTGCAAAGCTGCGATCAACTGTTCGGCGCTGAGGACGGTTTCGAACCGCGCGGCGCAAACGTCAGCCAAGGCGCATTCTTCGCTCCAACGCTGTTGCTGGCCCGTGATCCGCACGCCGAAGGTGGCGCGCATGACATCGAAGCCTTCGGCCCGGTCAGCACACTGATGGCTTACGACGATCTCGATGAAGCGTTGGTGCTGGCCGCGCGCGGCAAGGGCAGTCTAGTTGCCAGCCTCGTCACCAAAGATCCGAAAATCGCCGCCAAAGCCATTCCGGTTGCCGCGGCCTGGCACGGGCGTCTGTTGGTGCTGGATCGCGAATCCGCTGCCGAATCCACCGGCCATGGTTCGCCACTGCCACAACTGAAACACGGCGGCCCGGGTCGCGCTGGTGGCGGTGAAGAGCTCGGCGGCCTGCGCGCGGTCAAACACTACCTGCAACGCGCCGCCTTGCAGGGCTCGCCGACCATGCTCGCTGCCGTCACCGGTGAACACGTGCGCGGCGCAAAAGTCATCGAGACCGAAGTGCATCCATTCCGTCGACACTTCCAGGATCTGCAGATCGGCGAGTCGCTGCTGACTCACCGCCGCACTGTCACCGAAGCGGATCTGGTCAACTTCGGCTGTCTGTCCGGTGACCACTTCTACATGCACTTCGACGACATCGCCGCCAAGGAATCGCAGTTCGGCAAACGCATCGCCCACGGCTATTTCGTGCTGTCGGCGGCCGCTGGCCTGTTCGTCTCCGCTGCGCCCGGCCCGGTGCTGGCCAACTACGGCCTCGACACTTTGCGTTTCATCAACCCGGTCGGTATCGGCGACACCATTCAGGCGCGCCTGACCTGCAAACGCAAGATCGACCAAGGCAAGAAGAGCCCGCAAGGCATTCCGCAAGGCGTGGTGGCGTGGGATGTGGAAGTCACCAACCAGCTCGGTGAACTGGTGGCCAGTTATGACATTTTGACGTTGGTGGTGAAGCGCGAAGAAGTCGCAGCGTAACGAATAAAGGGGCAGCGCAAGGTTGCCCCTTTCCCACAGGGGATTTGATTGGGTTCTGGAGTTATTAAACAGGCTGAAACAATAAACACGCCGATAGAAATATCGACGATTGTTGGGCAACTGTAGAGCCGCTGTGGGCTTCAAGCCATTCAGCACCTGCCCAAAGCAGATCGCCCAATAGTTTAAAAGGGCGATCAGTCCGCCCACCCTTGGTATCATCGCCCACACTTTTTTGACGTTTTAATGACGCTAAGGTCTTTTTTTTGTGAGCGCTCTTTTTCACCGTTTGCGGCATCCGCATGCCCGCCTCGTCTCGTTGATCATTCTGGTGCTGATCGTACCGGTGTGCCTGCGCGCGGTATTGGGCTGGTCGTCACCGCTGGGGTATTTGTCGGATCTGGCCATTGGCAGTTCGCTGGTGGTTTTGCTGCATCGTCGCGCCTGGTGGCTGGCGCTGCCGGTGCTGTTGTTCTGGGGCCTGCTGGCGGTGGCGACTGCTGAACTGGTGAGCGCAGTCGGCCGCTTGCCGACACCTTCCGACATTCATTACCTGATCGATCCGCAATTTGTCGAAAACTCCACCGGCGGCGGTTTGGCGCATCCGGCGGTGGGCGTTGTTTTGCTATTGGCGCTGATGGTCTGGCTGCTGACCCGGTATCTCGGGCGCGGCGTCACTCGCCCAGCCCTGCCCCGCGCGGTGTGGAGCGTGCCACTGGTGTTGTTCGCCGCGCATTGGGGCGCACAGAATCTGTGGCCGAACGAAGCTGATCCGTGGCGGTTGTACAACTTGCCGCACCAACTGCTCGCCAGCGAAGTCGCCGATCTGCAGATTCAGGGCGAAGAATGGCTCGACGGCGATATTGAAGAACCCGCGCCGGCAATGGCCGGGCTCACCGACGTCGACCTCAATGGCCACAAATTGCTGGCCGCGCCGGGCCAGGCGCGCAACGTGCTGATCATCGCGCTGGAAGGCATTCCCGGCGCCTACCTCCGCGCTAACCGCGAAGCCATTGGCAGCCATTATCAGGAAGACCTGATGCCCAACCTCAGCCGCTGGGCCGAGCGCGGCATGAACACTCCGGATTACGTGCTGCACACGCACCAGACCATTCGCGGCCTGTACGCGATGCTCTGCGGCGATTACGACAAGCTCAACAACGGCACGCCCAAAGGCGTGGAAATGCTCACCCTGCATGAACGCAATCAGGCCTGTCTGCCGGCGCAACTGCGCCAGCACGGTTTCAGCACGCATTACCTGCAAGGCGCAGGGCTGCGCTTCATGGCCAAAGACAAAATCATGCCGCACATCGGTTTCGATGCGACCCATGGTCTGGAATGGTTCACCAACAGCAACTACCTGGAATTCCCTTGGGGCAAGGATGACAAGGCCTTCTTCGAGGGTGCGCTGGACTATGTCGGTGAACTGAAGAAGCAGAAACAGCCATGGATGCTCACGCTACTAACCGTTGGCACGCATCAGCCCTACTCCGCCCCGGAGGAATATCTGGAGCGTTATGAAACGCCCAAACAAGCCGCCGTCGGTTATCTCGATGACGCGCTGGAGCAGTTCCTCAGCGGTCTCGAACGCCAAGGCGTGTTGAAAGACACGCTGGTAGTGATTACTTCGGATGAATCCCATGGCATCGATGGCGTTCGACTCGCCTCCTCCTGGGGTTTCAACCTGACGCTGGCGCCCGAGCACGAACAACTGCCACGACTGAACAAAGGCGTGTATGGCCACGTCGACCTGAGCACGTCGATCCTCGACTATTTCGACCTGCCGGTACCCACGGCACTCAGCGGTCGTTCGCTGTTCCGCGACTACGATTCCGGTCGCGAAATCATGTCCTTCACCAACGGCAAACTGCGTTACCACAATGGCCAAGGCATCTTCTCCGAATGCGATATGCCGCGCCGCTGCCGCTACTACGAAAGCGCCGGGTTCATTGCCGAAAGCGCCACGTACAAAGGTAAATACAGCGGCCACCCTGCCCGGCAAATCGCGGCGCGTGCCAACGCACTCGACCTGTCACTGCTGCGCACCCCACTCAATCAGCGCTATCAGTTCGGCAGCACCAACGTCATCCCGCTGCAAGCGCAGATCAAGGACGACTGGGCTGACAACCTGATCGGCGCGCAATACCTGGAAATGCCCAAAGGTTCTTACACCCGCGTGCGCCTGACCGTGCGTGCGGTTGATCCGCAGCAAACGGCTTTTATTCAGCTCAAGGCCAAGGAATTCGAGAAAGACGTGCAGTTGGGTCTGCCGACGGAAATGGTCGCCACGGCGGATCAACCGCTGGAGATGGATTTCAGCTTTGATAACCCGCAGCAGCGAAAGGCGTTTTCTTTTCATCTGCTGGGATATGGGGAAGGCGCGGTTGAGGTCACGGATTTCAGCGTGATTACTGAACTGCCGGGCCAGGAAGACCTCCTGGACGAAGTGCCAGAAGACGACACCGCCCAATCCACCTGAATATTTTTCGCCTCAATGCCAATGCAGGAGCTGCCGAAGGCTGCGATCTTTTGATCCTGATCTTTTAGAGGAAAGATCAAAAGATCGCAGCCTTCGGCAGCTCCTACACGTGTAAGGCAATAAAAGACTGTGCCTATCAGTGTCCATCAGTCGGCCTATTAGCTGACTTGCCCAGTCGGGTCTAGCCTTACAAGTCCGAAGTCGGCACGAGCCGGCCGTAGCAGACCTGATAAGGACTCGAACATGGCAAACGAATCGAAATGCCCGTTCAACCACGCCGCCGGTGGTGGTACGACGAACCGTGACTGGTGGCCGAATCAACTCAACCTGAAAATCCTGAGTCAGCACTCGCCCAAGTCCGATCCGTTGGGCAAGGACTTCGACTACGCCAGCGCCTTCAAAAGCCTCGATTTCCAAGCCCTGAAACAAGACCTCACCGCGCTGATGACCGACTCCCAGGACTGGTGGCCGGCAGACTTCGGCCATTACGGCCCGCTCTTCGTGCGCATGGCCTGGCACAGCGCCGGCACCTATCGAACCGCGGATGGCCGTGGTGGCGCTGGCTCGGGTCAACAGCGTTTTGCCCCGCTCAACAGTTGGCCGGACAACGTTAGCCTCGACAAGGCCCGTCGCTTGCTGTGGCCGATCAAGCAAAAATACGGCCGCAATATTTCCTGGGCGGATCTGATTGTCCTCACCGGTAACGTCGCGCTGGAATCGATGGGCTTCAAAACCTTCGGCTATTCCGGTGGCCGCGCCGATGTCTGGGAACCGGACGAGGACGTTTACTGGGGTTCGGAACACGAATGGCTCGGCGGCGATAGTCGCTATGGCAAAGACAACGCACCGATGCAGGAGCCCGGTGACGGCACGCTCGTGGCGGAGCCGGATTTGCACGGTAAAGAGGAAAGCCGTACCGATCAGGGCGAACGCAATCTGGAAAACCCTCTCGCCGCCGTGCAGATGGGTTTGATCTACGTGAACCCGGAAGGCCCTGAAGGCAATCCCGATCCCGTCGCCTCCGCCCACGATATCCGCGAAACCTTCGGCCGCATGGCCATGAACGACGAAGAAACCGTGGCGTTGATCGCCGGCGGTCACGCCTTCGGTAAAACCCACGGCGCCGGGCCTGCCGACAATGTCGGGCCGGAACCGGAAGCGGCTGGATTGGAAGAACAAGGCCTCGGTTGGCGCAACGCTTTCGGCACCGGCAAAGGCGCCGACACCATCACCAGCGGCCTCGAAGTGACCTGGACGACCACGCCGACAAAGTGGAGCAACAACTATCTGGAAAACCTGTTCGGCTTCGAGTGGGAGCTGAGTAAAAGCCCCGCCGGTGCGCACCAGTGGATCCCGAAAAACGGCGCCGGTGCCGGCACGGTTCCACACGCCCATGACCCGAGCAAAAAACTTTCGCCGACCATGCTGACGTCTGACCTGGCGCTGCGTTTCGATCCGGCCTACGAGCAAATCTCCCGGCGCTTCCTCGCCAATCCTGAGCAACTGGCCGACGCCTTCGCCCGCGCCTGGTACAAACTGATCCACCGCGACATGGGCCCGCTGTCGCGCTACCTCGGCCCGGAACTGCCGAGCGAAGAACTGCTTTGGCAGGATCCGATTCCAGACGTCACGCACCCGCTGATCGACGACAGCGACGCCGCCGCGCTGAAAAGCAAAATCCTGGAGTCGGGTCTATCGGTTTCGCAACTGGTCTCGACGGCTTGGGCGGCACTCTCGACGTTCCGTGGTTCGGACAAACGCGGTGGCGCCAACGGTGGCCGTCTGCGTCTGGCACCGCAGAAGTTCTGGCAGGCCAACCAGCCTGAGCAACTGGATAAAGTGCTGAGTACCCTTGAGGGGATTCAAAACAAGTTCAATGGCGGCGCAGCCGGCAAGCAAGTCTCGCTGGCGGATCTGATCGTGCTGGCAGGCAATGCGGGCATCGAACAAGCGGCGAAAAACGCTGGTCATTCTGTTAGCGTGCCGTTCCATCCAGGGCGTACCGATGCCACGCAGGAGCAAACCGACGTCGAGTCGTTTGGTTTCCTTGAGCCGATTGCCGATGGTTTCCGCAACTACAGCAAGGGCAAATACTCGGTATCGGCGGAGGCGCTGTTGATCGACAAGGCGCAACTGCTGACGTTGACCGCGCCGGAAATGACCGTGTTGCTGGGTGGTTTGCGGGTGTTGAACACCAACGTCGGGCAGAGCCGTCATGGTGTCTTCACCAGCCAGACTGAAGCGCTGACCAATGACTTCTTCACCAACCTGCTGGACATGGGCGTGGAGTGGAAGCCGACATCGCGGGATGCGGATGAGTTTGAAGGACGCGATCGCAAGACCGGGAATGTGAAGTGGACGGCGACGCGGGTGGATCTGGTGTTTGGTTCCAATGCGCAGTTGCGGGCATTGGCTGAGGTGTATGCCAGTTCGGATGCGAAGGAGCAGTTTGTTAAGGACTTCGTCGCTGCCTGGACCAAAGTCACCAACCTCGATCGCTTTGACCTGAAAAACTGAACCAGGTAGGAGCTGCGGCACGCTGCGATCTTTGGATTTTAAACATCAAGATCAAAAGATCGCAGCCTCGTTTCACTCGTCATCTCCTACAGAACGCAAAACCAACTGTGGGAGCGGGCTTGCTCGCGAATGCGGTGTATCAGATGACATCTTCGTCTCTGGCACTCCGCATTCGCGAGCAAGCCCGCTCCCACACTTTATCGTGCAGGCCATCTAAACCCTGTAGGAGCTGCGGCACGCTGCGATCTTTTGATGTTAAACATCAAGATCAAAAGATCGCAGCCTCGTTTCACTCGTCAGCTCCTACAGAACGCAAAACCAACTGTGGGAGCGGGCTTGCTCGCGAATGCGGTGTATCAGATGACATCTTCGTCTCTGGCACTGCGCATTCGCGAGCAAGCCCGCTCCCACATTTTATCGTGCAGGCCATCTAAACCCGGTAGGAACTGCGGCACGCTGCGATCTTTGGATTTTAAACATCAAGATCAAAAGATCGCAGCCTCGTTTTACTCGTCAGCGCCTACAGAACGCAAAACCAACTGTGGGAGCGGGCTTGCTCGCGAAAGCGGTGTATCAGATGACATCTTCGTCTCTGGCACTGCGCTTTCGCGAGCAAGCCCGCTCCCACATTTTGTCGTGCAGGCCATCTAAACCCGGTAGGAGCTGCGGCACGCTGCGATCTTTGGATTTTAAACATCAAGATCAAAAGATCGCAGCCTTCGGCAGCTCCTACAGGGATCGGCGTTACGCCAGGCTTTTGCTTACAACTTCATACACATCACTCGACAACTGCCCCGACGCCCGAATTCGCTCCAGCTCGCCTTTCATCAGCGCCTGGCGCGCATCGTCATATTTGCGCCAGCGCGTCAGCGGTGCCAATTGGCGAGAAGCGATCTGTGGGTTGAAGCCGTTCAGCTCAATCACCAGATCCGCGAGGAAGCGATAACCGGAACCATCGGCCGCATGGAAGTTGATCAGGTTCTGCCCGGCAAACGCACCGACCAGCGCACGCACTTTGTTCGGATTTTTGATGTTGAACGCAGGATGCTGCATCAGCGCCTTCACACGCTCCAGACCGCCCGGCAAAGTGCTGCCGGCCTGCACGCTGAACCACTGATCCATGACCAGCGGGTTGTCCTTGAAGTGCTCGGCAAAACTCGCCAGCGCCAGCGCTTTCTGCTCTTCGAACGGCGAGTTGACCAACACCGCCAGCGCAGTCAGGCGCTCGGTCATGTTGTCGGCGTTTTCAAACTGCTCCAGCGCCGCCGCCAATACTTCCGGCTTGCCGCTGAGCATCAGATAAGACAGCGCAATGTTTTGCAGCGCGCGACGGGCGAAGTGCTCGGCTTCGGCGACGTACGGGGTCTTCTTCGACAGGTCACGGTTGGCCTGATAACGCAGCCACAGCGCCTCGAACAAGCCTTCGGCCAATTGCTTGCGCGCGAACTCGCGGGCGATATGGATCGCATCAACATCCGCCACTTCGCTGATTTCAGTGAGGTAAGCCTCACCCGGCAGCGAGAGCATTTCGGCGACCATTGCCTGATCCAGCGATTCGTCCGACAGCACAGTACGCAGCGCCGACATCAGACGCGGGTCGAGCTTGAGGCTTTCGCCCTTCTGCTGCTGGCCAATCAGTTCTTGCAGCACTTGCACCGACAGTTGCTGACCGGCATCCCAGCGGTTGAAACCGTCGCTGTCGTGCTGCATCAGGAACATCAGTTGATCGCGGTTGTACGGGAAACTCAGTTTCACCGGCGCCGAGAAACCGCGCAGCAGCGATGGCAGCGGCTGTTCAGCGATGTCGACGAAGGTGAAAGTCTGTTCAGCTTCGGTCACCGAGATCACGCGGGTGGTGCCTTGCGCCGATGCTTCGCCGCTCAGGCGCAGGGCAATTTCGTTGCCTTTGCTGTCGAGCAGGCCCAATTCGACCGGAATCACGAACGGCAGTTTTTCAACTTTGTCCGGGGTTTCCGGGCAGCTCTGGCGGAAGGTCAGGCTGTAGGTTTTCGCGGCGGCGTCGTAAGACTCGCTCACCGCCAGACGCGGTGTGCCGGCCTGGCTGTACCAGCGTTTGAACTGGGTCAGGTCAACGCCGTTGGCATCTTCCATGGCCTTGATGAAGTCGTCGCAGGTCACGGCTTGGCCGTCATGGCGATCAAAGTACAGATCACTGCCCTTACGGAAGCCTTCGGCGCCGAGCAAGGTGTGGATCATGCCGACCACTTCCGAACCCTTTTCGTACACGGTGAGGGTGTAGAAGTTGGAAATCTCGATGAAGCTGTCCGGGCGCACGGCGTGGGCCATCGGGCCGGCATCTTCGGCGAACTGGTGGGTACGCAGGTAAGCCACGTCCTGAATGCGCTTGACCGTTGCCGAATTCATGTCGGCGGAGAAGCCGGAATCACGGAACACCGTGAAACCTTCCTTCAGCGACAATTGGAACCAGTCGCGGCAGGTCACGCGGTTGCCCGACCAGTTGTGGAAGTATTCGTGGGCAACGATCGCCTCGACGCGCTGGTGGGCAGCGTCGGTGGCGGTTTCGGCGCGAGCGAGCACGGCGCTGGAGTTGAAGATGTTGAGGCCCTTGTTCTCCATCGCGCCCATGTTGAAGTCGTTGACGGCGACGATCATGAAGATGTCCAGATCGTATTCGCGACCGTAAACCTCTTCGTCCCAGCGCATCGACTTCTTCAGGCTGTTCATCGCGTGCTGGCACTTGTCGATGTTTTCCGGCTCGACGTAGATGCGCAGCGCGACGGTGCGATCAGTCATGGTGGTGAAGGTGTCTTCAACGCACCACAAATCACCGGCCACCAGCGCGAACAGGTACGCCGGTTTCATGAACGGGTCTTCCCACGTTGCCCAGTGCCGGCCGTCTTCGCCCGGGCCCGAGGCAATCGGGTTGCCGTTGGAGAGCAGCACCGGATAGCTGTGCTGTTCGGCGACCACGGTGGTGGTGAACTTGCTCATCACGTCCGGGCGGTCGAGGTAATAAGTGATTTTGCGGAAACCCTCGGCCTCGCACTGGGTGCAGAACATCGTGCCGGACTTGTACAAGCCTTCCAGTGCGGTGTTGGTTTCCGGGTGGATCTTGACGCTGGTGTCGACCGTGAAGGTTTCGGCGGTCGGCTGCAGGGTCAGATGGTTCTCGGACACTTGATAGTCAGCAGCGCCCAGCTCTTTATCGGCCAGGGTCACTGAGAGCAATTCCAGTTGCTGGCCGTCGAGTACCAGCGGCGGCAGGCCCGGGCCACGCGCCGGGTTGCGGCGCATGACCAACTGCGCGTGCACCAGGCTGTGATCCTCGAACAACTCGAAGGTCAGGTGTGTTTCGTCAATCAGGTACTCGGGCGCCTGATAGTCCTTGAGGTAAATCATCTTCGGTTGTTCGGTGCGCATGCTGGAGTCCTTATTGATGCACGGCGAGCTGATAAGCCGTGTACTTGCGAATATTGATCACGCCGGTATCGAAGATCAGGTACTGGCCTTTGATGCCCAACAACGTGCCTTCGGCAATCGGGTTCTTGTCCAGGTTGAAGCTGACGATTTTGGCCGGGTATTGCTCGACCGGATAGCGGATTTCGAGAGGTTCTACATCGGCAATCGTCTGAATAGCTTGTAGGCCGAATCGCTCTTGCAAACCTTGCAGGCCTTCGGCGCAGCTTTCAAACAGCTGATCGCGCACCTGCGCCAGATCCACCGTTGCCGCATCGCCCTTGAGCAACGCGCGCCAGTTGGTTTTGTCCGCGACCTGGCTGCGGAACAGGTCTTCGACGAAACCCGACTGCTGCCGGGTCGACACGCGCATGATCGGCAACGCCTGACACGCGCCCTGATCGATCCAGCGCGTTGGCAGTTGCGTTGCACGGGTGATGCCCACCTTGATGCCCGACGAATTGGACAAATACACGACGTGATCGGTCATGCAAAACTGCTCGCCCCACGCTGGATCGCGGCAGGTGCCGGCGTCATAGTGGCAACGCTCCGGGCTCATGATGCACAGATCGCATTGCGCCAGTTTGGTCATGCACGGGTAGCAATAGCCCTGACTGAAACTGGTTTTAGTCTTGCGCCCGCAATGGGTGCAGTGGATCGCCCCCAGGTACTCCAGACGCACCGTGGTGCCGATCATGGGATTGACCGGCACCTCGACGTCATCCAGACGAAACGCGTATTGCACGTTCGGCCCGTCGAGGCGCGCCGACATTTTGCTGATTGCACCGCGGCCAATCTCGATCAATGGATAGCATCCGACTTGAACAGGATGTTCGGCACTTCGATCGACTTCGATGCACATTCTTGCGGGCCCATGTAACCGGTGCGCTGATCTTCAGGCAGGTTCTGGATTTCCCAGGCGATCATCGCCTGCAACGACAGCTCGCGCTGCTCGGCGGTGAGTTTGCCACCGTCCGACCATTTGCCGATTTCCACGGCCAGTTTCAGGCTCTCGTAGATGTCCGGGGTGATGTTGTTGATCATGTCGTTAAAAGAGGACATCAGGGTCTCCGTGCTCTTTATCTACAAAAAAATTCAGGCGGCCAGTTTACGGCGGTTATACAAACCACCCAACAAACCGGTGAAGCATCCGATGAGTAACCCGCCGACGTGGGCGGCGTTGGCGATTTCGCCGAAACCGATGACCGAGATCACCCCGGACATGCACACCAGCAACCACACCAGCATCATCACCAACACGCCGCGCGGCAGGCGATAAGCCGGGTTCGGCGCCAGCAGTTGGAAGATCCAGCAATGCCCGAGCAAACCGTACAGCACACCAGAGAGGCCGCCGAACAGCGTCGCGCCGCTCCAGATGTATTGCGCATAGTTTGAGACCAGGCTGAACAACAGCGTCAGGCCGATCAGGTTGATGCTGCCCTGCCGCGACTCGATGCGCCGGCCCAGTTCCCAATACCACATGCCGTTCATGGCCAGGTGCAGGATGCCGAAGTGGATCAGCATCGGCGTGACCAGACGCCACCACTGCCCCGCTGCCAGACTGTCGGCCAACGGCGTGAAATGGATGTATTCGCCGACCACCTGGAAGTCGAGGAAGGTCAGCCAGCGCAGGGTTTGCAGGTTTTCACCGAGGTAAGTCAGGCCGCCGACGATCAGGCACAGCAGCAGAATGAAGCCGGTGGCCTTGGCGTATTTCAGTTGTTCGGCGAAGCTTGGGCGTTTGACGGTCGGCGCGACGGGAATGTCCAGTTGCTGATCGGGATCACCGGCCGGGAAGCGTTCGTACAGTGAGCGCACGTCTTCGCTGATTTCCGACGGCGCCCACAACACTTGCTCGCCCGCCTCTTCACTGACGCGATGCGGCACTTGCATGCGTTGCAGCAGTTTGACGAAACCGCTCAGATCCACGCCTAAAGGCAGACGTAATACCGCTACCGAACTCATTGCAGCACCTCCGGCCGCTCAACATCGACCCAGACAAATTTATTTGGATCGAGGAAGGTTTCCTGATCCAGGCGATAAGCAACGAGTTTGCCGTAGAGCACGGCGCTGTAATCCAGACACGCGAGGTTCGGCCGGATCGGCGCCGGTTTGCCGCTGCGCCAGTAGTGGCCGACGAACAGCAACGGCTCGTCGACGCCGTAGCGCAGCAGGGAATTCTTTTCAGTGGAAGTCAGCGGCGTTTGCGCCACCGGTTCCGGCAAGGCATCGGGCTGAAAGACGATGTCGCCGTAGGTTTTCGGGTCGTCTTCCCAGAACTTAGTGCGGAAGAACGAACGCACCAGACCGTCGCCGCTGGTCATGGTCAAACCATCAGGCAGGCGCATGTCGGTGCCACGCAGCAAACGGTCGAACACGGTGCAGGCGAAGCTATCCGGTACGGCCGAGGCCTGGAGGAAATGCTCGTCGATGCAGCCATTAGGGAACAGCGCGCGCAGCGGTTCGATCAGGCCGCCATCCCAACAGGCATGCACGACGCGGAAACGTCCGGCGTCGACAAACAGCGGCAGCTCATAGAACCAGCGCTGGAAATCGTGCCAGTCGCCGGGATGGCCTTCGAACTGCGTCAGGGTTTCGTGGAGCAACCGCGCATGGCGCTTGGTGTGCTCGCGGACGAACTGCTTGCCGCTGCCCGGTGGCGCCGGGGTGCTCCAGCCGAGTGCGTTGAATTCGTGGTTGCCCATGATGCACAAGGCCTGCCCGGCCTCGACCATGTCATGGACGATGTGCAGCGCCTCGCGAATGCGCGGGCCACGGTCGATGATGTCGCCAACGAACACGGCCATGCGCGATGGATGCCGCCAGACCCCGCCTTGCTTGTGATAACCGAGTCGGTCAAGCAAGTGTTCGAGGGTCAGGGCGCATCCGTGCACGTCACCAATCAGGTCATAACTGCGCGCGGGATCGAGCATCAGTCGCCTCCACCACCCAACTTGCTGCCCCAGCCGAGCTTGGTGCGGCAGACTTCATAGTAGTTGTGGTCGAGCGGGTGAATCAGGCGCAGCTTCTGCGCTTTCTTGCTGACGGTGATGGTGTCGCCCGGCGCGCAGGTGAAGTGGTTCTGCCCGTCGCAGGAGACTTGCGGGTAAATCTGCATGTTTTTCGACACGACGATTTTCAGCTCACTGTTGCCATCGACCACAATTGGCCGGCTCGACAACATATGGGGGTACATCGGCACGATCACAATGGCATCGAGCTTGGGATGCATGATCGGGCCACCGGCGGACAGCGCGTAAGCCGTGGAACCGGTCGGCGTCGCGACGATCAGGCCGTCAGCCTTCTGGCTGCAAACGAACTGGCCGTCGATGTACAGCTCGAACTCGATCATCCGCGTCGATTTGCCGGGGTGCAGCACCACGTCGTTGAGCGCGTCGCCCTGGCCAATGGCCTCGGCATGCCGGCGCACTTCGGCTTGCAGCAGGAAGCGGTTTTCCACCAGATAGTGGCCGTCGAGCACCTTGGCGACTTCGACTTCCAGTTCATCCGGGCGAATATCGGTGAGGAAGCCGAGGCTGCCACGGTTGATGCCCAGCACCGGAATATTGTGTTTGGCCAGCGCGCGCGCGGCGCCGAGCAGGCTGCCGTCACCGCCGACGACGATGACCATGTCGCAGACTTCGCCGAGCATCTTGCGCGACGAGGTTTGCAGGCCGTGGCCCGGCAGCACTTCAGCGATGGTGTCTTCGAGGATCACATGCAGGTGACGATCGAGCAGAAACCGTTTCAGTCGGCGGACGGTATCCAGCACCTGGGAACTGCCCAGGCGACCGATGATGCCGATATTACGAAATTGCTCCATGGCGACCTCTGCGGACAATCGAAAACGCGAAAAACAGGATTATGGGCGAAAGCGCCAGATAGACAAAATCCTTTCAGCCTCGAGGGCGCGCTCGTGTTTACGGCTATGCTCGCAAGATGATCCTATTTCCCGACCTGCTCCAGTTGCCTCACCAATTGCGCCATCCGGAAGTGCGGGATCTGGCGTGGGTGATCCTCGCCCCGCCGATGCTCGCCACCACGCCGTGGCCGCAGCGCCATCCGCTGGCCGGCAGCGACTGGGTGGATGACCCGCATCGCCTCGAACATTGGCTGCGCCAGCTCGACCGCGACAGTTACGGTTTGCTGCATTGGTTATCGCAGGCGCGCACGCGGCGTCTGGGCCTGTATTACGAGCGGCTGTGGCAATTTGCCGTGGCGCAGGCGCCGGGGATCGAGTTGATTGCCGCCAACCTGCCGATCCGCCGCGAAGGCCATACGCTCGGCGAACTGGACATGCTGCTGCGTGACCGCGATGGCGTGCATCATCTGGAACTGGCGATCAAGCTGTACCTCGGGCCGCAACAGGGCGACGGGCGTGATTCGGCGCAATGGCTGGGGCCGGGTTGTCATGATCGGCTGGATCGAAAACTGGCGCATCTGGCCGGTCATCAACTGCCGATTTCCGCACGACCGGAAAGCCGTGAAGCCTTGGCGGCGCTGGATATCGAGTCGTTCAGCGCGCAGTTGTGGCTTGGCGGTTATCTGCTGTATCCGTGGCCTGGTCAGGCTGAGTCGCCATGCGGCGCGCACCCGCAGCATCTGCGCGGCAGTTGGTTGCATCAAAAGGATTGGCCAGCGTTCGTCGCACAGCGCCCGGCCGGCCGCTGGCAACCCCTGCCCCGTCACGCATGGCTGGCCCCGGCGCATTACCCGGCGGATCAAACCTGGAGCGAAGTGCATTTGCAGGCGTGGCTGGAGGAGCTGGAACCGATGGCGCCGGCGCAATTACTGGTGCGCCTGACCGAGAATGCGCGGGGCGATTGGGAAGAGGCGGAGCGGTTGTTTCTGGTGTCGGATCTTTGGCCGAATGTGCCGGGGCAGGCCTAAGATTTTTGGTGTTTGAAATGGCCTCTTCGCGAGCAAGCCCGCTCCCACATTTGGAATGCATTCCCCTGTGGGAGCGGGCTTGCTCGCGAAGAGGCCAACACGGTCTAAATAGATAAACGCAGCGCCAAAGCCGCCAACGTCACCAACAACACCGGCACCGTCAACACAATCCCGACCTTGAAGTAATACCCCCAACCAATGTGAATCCCCTTGCGCTCCAGCACATGCAGCCACAGCAACGTCGCCAGACTGCCAATCGGCGTGATCTTCGGCCCCAAGTCGCTGCCTATCACGTTGGCGTAAATCATCGCCTCCTTGATCACCCCACTCGCCTGACTCGCATCGATCGACAGCAAACCAATCAGCACCGTCGGCAAATTATTCATGATCGACGACAACAGTGCCGTCAGCACACCGGTGCCCAGCGCCGCGCCCCACACGCCGTGGCCGGCAAACACATCCAGCCAGCCGGCCAGATAGCTTGTCAGCCCGGCATTACGCAGGCCGTAGACCACCAGATACATGCCCAGCGAGAAAATCACTATCTGCCACGGCGCCTCTTTCATCACCTTGCGCGTAGAGATCTTGTGACCGCGCGCGGCGATGCCCAGCAGCAGTGCGGCGCAGACAGCGGAAATCGCACTGATCGGAATGCCCAACGGCTCAAGGGCGAAACAGCCGATCAACAGAATCGCCAACACCGCCCAACCCGCATAGAACGTGGCTTTGTCGTGGATCGCGGTTTCGGGGCGTTCAAGTTGATCGGGGTCGTAGGCCTTGGGAATGTCACGGCGGAAGAACCACAGCAACATGCCCAACGTCGCCGCGACGCTGACGAAGTTGACCGGCACCATCACCGCCGCGTAGCGGTTGAAGCCGATGTGGAAGAAGTCTGCCGAGACGATGTTGACCAGGTTCGACACCACCAGCGGCAGGCTTGCGGTGTCGGCGATAAAGCCTGCGCCCATGACGAAGGCCAGGGTCGCTGCCGGGGAAAAGCGCAGCGCCAGCAGCATGGAAATCACGATCGGCGTGAGGATCAGCGCCGCGCCGTCATTGGCGAACAGCGCCGACACCAGCGCGCCGAGCAGCACCATAAAGGCAAACAGCTTGCGCCCACTGCCCCGCCCCCAACGCGCCACGTGCAACGCAGCCCAATTGAAGAAACCGGCCTCGTCGAGCAGCAGACTGATGATGATCAGCGCCACAAAGGTGCCGGTGGCGTTCCAGATGATCTGCCAGACCAGCGGGATATCGCTCAGATGCACGACGCCAAAGATCAACGCCAGCACGGCGCCGAGCGTCGCACTCCAGCCGACGCCGAGGCCTTTCGGTTGCCAGATGACAAGGGTAATGGTCAGCAGGAAAATCAGTGACGCAGCAAGCATCCGCAACAGCCTTCAAAAGTCAGGAACAGAGAAAATCAAATGTGGGAGCGGGCTTGCTCGCGAAGGCGGTGTGTCAGACAACACAGATGTCGACTGATACACCGCCTTCGCGAGCAAGCCCGCTCCCACATTGTCCGCCTACATCAGGAAACTCGGGAGAAACTATTTTTTGTGTTGCTCGACGAACTGTCCGTAAGCGTTGATAAAGCTTTGCAGAAAAGGTTTCACCGATTCACTCAACTTCCCCGCCTCATCAAACGCTGTCCCCGCACCGCCCAGATAAGCCTCTGGTTGCTGCATGCAAGGCACATTGAGAAACACAAACGACTGGCGCAGGTGCTGGTTCGCGCCAAAACCGCCAATGGCCCCCGGCGAAACACTGATCACCGCGCCCGGCTTGCCGCTCCAGGCGCTCTTGCCATACGGCCGCGAGCCGACGTCGATGGCATTTTTCAGTGGCGCCGGCACCGAGCGGTTGTACTCCGGCGTAACAAACAGCACCGCGTCGGAAGAACCGACTTTTTGCCGGAAAGTACTGTAGGCTGCCGGCGGTGAATCGCCATCAATGTCTTCGTTATACAGTGGCAGATCGCCAATCTCGACAATGCTCAGTTTCAGGTTCGCCGGTGCCAGCTCCGCCAGCGCCAGGGCGACTTTTCGGTTGATCGATGCTTTGCGCAGGCTACCGACTATGACGGCGACGTTATAGACATTGCTCATGGAAGACTCTCGATGTCCGTGGGGGAGCCTGTAGTTATAGATGATCCCGTGACGATTCCACCAGCAGACGAGGGAAAAATCCCGGCTGCTGAATATTTTTTTCGTGCAGGAAAACTTACAGCGCTGAGTGGCGGTCTTAAAACCGCAAATCAAGCGTTTTATCTCCAGAGGTTCTAAACAGATGGCAGCAGTACTCGTCGGTCAGTTCCATGCAAGAGATGCGGAAGGCCGCGTTTATTCCGTGCATGAATTCCAGGAATCCAACCCGTCGGCAGACGGTCTCACTGGCTCGGAGCCGATTTACAAACTGGCCATCGGCGATCGCATCAAGAAGATCGACGACCAGACGTTCGAACTGGTTCAGTCGGGTATCACCCTGACCCGCGAACCTGAGCCAACCGTCGCTTCATAACTCGTCGTTATGAGCAGAAGTCATATGCGCAGAGTTGGGTTAGGATCAGTCACTGACCCCACCTGCTGAACATGGACTTCACGCATGCGTTTACGCCATATCGAAGTGATTCAGGCGCTCTTGCAGACCGGTCACCTGGGCACCGCCGCCGAATGGCTGCAGTTGCCAGTGACCGAGGTCGAAGAGCGTTTGCGCGAAGCCGAGAGTCAGTTGGGGTTCATGCTGTTCGCCAGCGTTCGCGGGCGCTTGCAATCAACGCCGGAAGCGCGGGCGCTGCAAGTCGAAATCGCCCACGTTTATGAAGCGCTCGAGCCGGTTCAGCGTCTGGCCAGCAGCCTCAAACAGTACCTCGCCCCTCCCTTGCGCATCATCGGCACCCCGCCGCTCACCCAACATCTATTACCGCAAAGCCTCGCCGCCCTGCGCCGACGCCTGCCCGATGCACCGTGCAGCCTGCTCAGTGCGCCGACCCGCGACATCGTCCGCACCCTGCTGCTGCGCGAAAGCGATCTGGGTCTGAGCCTGCACGATCCCGAACATCCCGACATCGATTGCCAGCCACTGGCCCACGGCAAACTGCAACTGCTCGCGCCCCACGGTTGGCTGCAGCCGAAGCAGAAATACATTTCTCTACAGGATTTGGCCGGTCAGGCGATGGTCGGCCTCGACGGTCAGGATCCGCTAAGCCCGGCACTGGAAAACAAACTCCAGGCCTTGCGCCCGGCGCCGAGCATCCAGACTCGCGTGCAAACCCATCAGATGATGCGCAGCATGGTTGAGGCAGGCGAAGGCCTGGCCATCGTCGACCCGTTCACCGCCCTCGGTGCGCGCGCCGGCGGCCTCGATGTCTGCCCACTGTCGCCGGCGGTGCCGATCAGCCTCTACGCGCTGACCTATAAACACTGCGCGCCGTCAGCGGCAATTCAGACCTTGCTGGCGATCGTCACGGAACAAGCCGAGGCGATGTTGTCGAACTGAGCGGATTTTCCAGCGGGTTATCAAACAATCGGTACCAGAACAGCGCCACTTCAGCGGTGTTCGGATCAATGCCGCGATAGCGCAACTCGTCGACACCGCCAATCACATAGCCGCAACGCTCATACAACCGGCAAGCACCGAGGTTGTTGTTTTGCGTTTCGAGCATGATCCCCGGCAGCTTCTTCTTGCGGCTCCAGAATTGCGCGACATCCAGCAACGCTTTGGCCACGCCATGCCGCCGGGCCGGCGCGTGCACCGCCAATTCGTCAATGTGGGCGAAACCGTTCCAGTTGGTGCTGATCACCAAATGGCCCACCGCCTCATCATCCAGATACGCCATGAAAATCGCACTGTCCGGCGCATCGCGGAAACTGCTGAATTCTTCGGGGTCGATGCCGTAGCACTTGCGGTACGGCACGATCGGCGTCACCCGCCACTGCTCGACAGGCTGACCAATCACCGCCGCGCCATACGCCGCCACCTCAAAACTGAAGTCGCTGCCCCAGATATAGGGCGCAAAACCTTCGTCGGCGACACGCACCGACAGGCCTGGGTATTTGGGATTCACGGCCGGTTGCATACTGGGAAAAGTCCTCATTCCTTCACACAATCGACGGTGTATAGCCGCCCATTGCCCTCGTCTTCGTGCTGCAATCCATGCACATCCGCGACAAAACCGGGGAAGCTGCTATCGAACGTGCGAGCAAATTTCAGGTAATCGATGATCGAACGCGTCGATTCGGTAAAGCGTTCGCCGGGCATGATAAGCGGAATTCCCGGGGGTACGGCACCAGCATCACGGCGGCAATCCTTCCTTCCAGCTCATCAATCGGCACCGCCTCGACTTCGCCGCGCACCAGATGATCGTAGGCGTGAGCCGGTTTCATGGCGATTTCGGGGAGCACGGTGTACATGCGTTTCAGGTGTTTGGCCGTGGCGTTGCTGCGATAACAGGCGTGCAGCTGATCACAGAGGTCGCGCAGGCCCATGCCGCGATAACGCGCGGTGTCTTCCAACGCTACGCAAGGCAGGCAAGTCTCCAGACGCACGTTGGCGTCGTAACTGCGCTTGAACTCCAGCAGTTCGGTGAGCAGCGTGCTCCATTTACCTTTGGTGATGCCCATGGAGAACAACACCAGAAACGAATACAGGCCGGTTTTTTCGACGACCAGTCCACGTTCCCAGAGGAATTTGCTGACCACCGCCGCCGGGATGCCCTTTTCGCTTAACGCACCGCCCGCGTTGAGACCCGGCATCACCAGGGTCACTTTGATCGGGTCGAGCAGCACGTAATCGTCACTGACATCGCCGAAACCGTGCCAGTCGGCATCGGGTTTCAGCAACCAGTCTTCAGTCTGCACGCGGTCAATACCTTCGACGCCCGGCGGCTGCCAGATCGAAAACCACCAGTCATCGGCAGCAATGTGCTGACGCAAATTGGCCAGCGCCCGACGGAAGCTCAGCGCTTCATCAAAAGTTTCCTGCAACAACGAACGTCCGGCCGGGCCTTCCATCATCGCCGACGCCACGTCCAGCGAAGCGATGATGCTGTACTGCGGCGAGGTCGAGATGTGCATCATGAACGCTTCGTTGAAACGGTCACGATCCAGCTGCCGTGCACCGCCGTCCTGCACATGAATCATCGAGGCCTGACTGAATGCCGCGAGCAGTTTGTGCGTGGAATGGGTGGTGAACACCAGCGGACTGTCTTCGCTGCGTGATGTGGCCATGCCGTAACGTCCGGCAAAGAATTCGTGGAACGCCGCGTAGGCGTACCAGGCCTCGTCGAAATGCAGGACTTCGACGCTGTTACCGAGTTTTTGCTTGATCAGCTCGGCGTTGTAGCAGAGGCCGTCGTAGGTCGAGTTGGTAACCACCGCCAGTTTGACTTTTGGCGCGCGACCCTTGGTCAGCGGGCTCGCATCGATCTTGGCTTGAATCGATTCGCGACTGAATTCGCTCAACGGGATCGGGCCGATGATCCCCAGTTCATTGCGCTCCGGGCACAGGTACAACGGGATCGCGCCGGTCATGATGATCGCGTGCAGCACCGACTTGTGACAGTTGCGGTCGACCAGCACCAGATCATCGCGAGCGACCATCGAGTGCCAGACAATCTTGTTGGCGGTCGAGGTGCCATTGATCACGAAAAAGGTGTGATCGGCGCCGAAATTGCGCGCCGCACGCGCCTCGGCTTCAGCGAGCGGGCCGGTGTGATCGAGCAGCGAGCCGAGTTCCGGCACGGACACCGACAAGTCGGAACGCAGCGTGTTCTCCCCGAAAAACTGGTGAAACGCCTGCCCCACCGGACTCTTGTGATAGGCAACGCCCCCGCCATGGCCGGGGGTGTGCCAGGAATAGTTGGAGTCGGCGGTGTGCTGCACCAATGCTTTGAAAAACGGCGGCAGCAAACCATCCAGATACTTGCGCGCCGCCCGCGCCACTTGCCGGGCGAGAAACGGCACGGTGTCTTCGAACAGATAGAGAATGCCGCGCAGCTGGTTGAGCTCGGCCATGGCATCGGCCGGGGCGTTTTCCAGGGTGACTTGTTCGCCCAGGGCAAAGATCGGCAGATCCGGGGCGCGCACCCGCGCGAGGCCAATGAGTTCAGCCATGTTCTGCAACAGGTGCGAGTTGGTTGAGGCATCCTCGGCGGCAATCAGCATGCACGCGAGGCCATGATGGGTCGACGCGACCAGACGCCCTTCCGTGTAGTCGGTGGCAGAGACGATGCTGAAACCTTCCTGCTCCAGTTCCCGGGCGATGCCACGGATGCGGTCACCGGCGACCGTGTCGGCCTTGATGTCGCGATGGACGATCAACACCGGAAACTTCAAATCTTTGTACATGGGGCTCAGCGTCCTGAGGCGGCAGAAATGAATCTGCCAATGCACTCAGGGTAGAGGGTTGCAGCGAATGTGGCGAGGGTGGCCAGTTGGCTTCATGTCCACAAATTAAAAGATCGCAGCCTTCGGCAGCTCCTACATGAGAATGCGCCCCCTGTAGGAGCTGCCGAAGGCTCGGGCCGCGATCGGACGATCTTTTGATCTTCAGGCCTGAGCGTCAGCCTCAGCAATCTGTGTCCACATCGCCGGCCCACCCGCCGACTTGGCGATAATCTCCAACCGCACCAGATGCGCCGCCAATTCATCTTCAGTCGCGCGAATAATCCGCGCAGGCTCGCGATCTACCGGCAACCGACGAATTTCGGTGGCAGAGTTGTCCGCGCCCTCGCCCGATCCGTTACCGTCAGAAGCATTGCCCGCCAGCGACAGACTGGTCTGGCCGCCGGTCATGGTCAGGTAGACGTCGGCAAGAATCTCCGAGTCGAGCAACGCGCCGTGCAGTTCACGACCGGAGTTGTCGACGCCGTAACGTTTGCACAAGGCGTCGAGGCTGTTGCGCTGTCCCGGGTGACGTTCCCGGGCCATCATCAGGGTGTCGAGGATCGAGCAGTGCTGCGTGATGTCAGCGCGATCCTTCGCGCCCATCAAGGCGAATTCGTTGTTGATGAAGCCAACGTCGAACGCCGCGTTATGAATGATCAGCTGCGCGCCTTTGATGAACTCGAAGAACTCGTCGGCGACCTCATTGAAACGCGGCTTGCCGACGAGGAATTCGTTGGTGATGCCGTGAACGCCAATCGCGCCTTCGTCACTCTCGCGGTCCGGTTGCAGATAGACGTGGAAATGCCGGCCCGTCAGGCGCCGACCGATCAGTTCGACACAACCGATTTCGATAATCCGGTGACCATCGGTCACCGGCATGCCGGTGGTTTCGGTATCGAGTACAACGGATCTGGTGGCCATCAGTGCTCAGCTCTCAACGGGTCAATCGTGCAAAAACGCGGATGTTAACACGCTCGGCGGGGTGTTTCAGTCAGACCGTGGCGCCCCATTCGCGAGCAAGCCCGCTCCCACAAGGGATTTTGGTTGCCCACAAATTTTGAGTTCAACACTGAGCCCATGTGGGAGCGGGCTTGCTCGCGAATGGCAACACCACGGTACAACGGAAGAAATCAGCTCTGCTTGTACCCGCGAACCTCGTCCACACCACGGTTCGCCAACTGGTCAGCCCGCTCGTTGCCATGATGGCCGATGTGCCCACGCACCCACTTCCATTTGACGGTGTGGCGGTTGACCTGCTCGTCGAGCTCTTTCCACAAGTCAGCGTTTTTCACCGGTTCTTTCGCCGCCGTTTTCCAGCCGCGCTTCTTCCAGTTGGCCATCCACTCGTTGATGCCCTTCATCACGTATTGCGAGTCGGTCACCAGCAGCACTTCGCACGGACGCTTCAAGGCTTCGAGGCCACGAATGGCGCCGAGCAATTCCATGCGGTTGTTGGTGGTGTTGGCTTCGCCGCCCCACAGTTCCTTTTCAACGCCCTTGCACACCAGCAAGGCGCCCCAGCCGCCCGGGCCGGGATTGCCTTTGCAGGCGCCGTCAGTGAACAGTTCTACGGTGTCGACGCTTTCAACGCTTTCGCTCATGCCACTCTATCCAGAAAAATACGTGCCTTGCCGTTCACGGATCGACAATGACCAAGGCCGGGACAAACCCGGCCACAATTAAAAGAAGGTTTACGGTTCGATGCGGCGGCGGTTGACCTTGGCCATCGGCAGCGGAATCAGCTTGCCCATCGGTTCACGACGTTCCTGCCGCAACGGCCGCAGGCCCACCACGATCTTGCGCGCGACCAATAAATAGAAGCCGCCACCCGACAATTGCCAGTCACCGGCCTTGCGTTCCCAGCCGGCCAGACGGCCCTGCCACTTGGCTGACGCGAGCGGCGGACGATAGCACCCGAAGCGGCGTTTCTCCAGCGCGAAGCCCAGCAGGTTGAGCCAGTCGGCGACCCGCGATGGCGAGATGCAGCGCGCCTGACGCAAGGCGTCGTGGGCGAAAACATGACGCAGGCCCCACGTGCTCCACGGGTTGATGCCGATGATCAGCAAATGGCCACCGGGGCGCACGCTGCTCGCTGCTTCGCGCAGCAAACCGTGGGGTGACAGGCAGAAATCCAGACCGTGCTGCATCACCACCACATCGGCGGCATGCTCGCTCAATGGCCAGGCTTGCTCTTCGCAGACAATCTCGACCCCCGGCAGCGGCGCGCCAAGGCGCACGTTGCGCTGCACTTGCGGCGCCGACGGTGGGGTTTCAGCGGACGGGCCGTAATGCACCAGATAACCGCCAAAGAATCGGCCGAGCTCGTCTTCGAGCATGCGCCGCTCTTCGTCGAGCAGAAATTGCCCGAGCGGGCCGGACAGCCATTCACGGGCGGCACCGATCAGTGCCAGCCAGTCAGGATCAGCCTGTGCGAACGCTTTATCACTCATCGCATTCTCCAAAGCGCCAGGAACTACTAAGATGCGCCAATGTTTCCCGCTTGGCGAATTCCGACGATGATACAGATCAGTGCCCTGCCCGCGTTCACCGATAACTACATCTGGTTGTTACAAGATCACCGCAGCCAACGTTGCGCCGTGGTCGACCCGGGTGATGCCGCGCCCGTCGAGGCGTGGCTTGATGCACATCCGGACTGGGTCTTGAGCGATATTTTGATCACTCACCATCACCATGACCATGTTGGCGGCGTCGAACGTTTGAAACACCTCAGCGGCGCCACTGTTTATGGCCCGGCCAGCGAAAATATCCCGGCGCGCGACGTGGCGCTGAACGACAACGACACCGCCAGCGTGCTCGGCTGGGACTTTGATGTCTATGCGGTGCCCGGTCACACCTTGGGACACATTGCTTATTATCACCACGGTCTGCTGTTCTGCGGCGACACTCTGTTTGCCGCGGGTTGCGGTCGCCTGTTCGAGGGTACGCCCGATCAGATGCACCACTCGCTCAGCCGTCTCGCCGCACTGCCCGAAGACACCCTCGTCTATTGCACTCACGAATACACCCTGAGCAATCTCAAATTCGCCGCAGCGGTCGAACCGACCAATGCCGACATTGCCGCCCGTCTGGAAAAAGTTACCCAACAACGGCAAAACGGCGTGATGACCCTGCCGTCAACTTTGGCACTGGAAAAGCTCACAAATCCGTTTTTACGCACCGCTGAAACATTAGTTAAACAAAAAGTGGACGAACGGGCAGGCGCTCAAAACCGGGCGCCGAGTGAGGTTTTTGCGGCTCTGCGGGCTTGGAAAGATAAGTTCTAAGCACTGGTCTGCTTGGTACAGAAATTCTCAATGGTTGACCGCAGGGGGTGCGCTTTCTAGAATCGCCCGACATTTTTGCCCGGAACTTACTTCCAGCCAATGTCGTCATCCATACGTAAGTCCGTCAATTCAGACGCATTGACCCGCTTGGCGCAAGCCATCGCGGTGGCTGTGTCCGCCACGCTGGCGGGCTGTTCAAGCCATGCTCCGCAGACTGAAGCGACCCATACGCCGAACATTGCTGCGCGAGCCAAGCAAAAGCCGATCTGGCTCAGCGAAAAGCCCACTCCACAGATTCCTCAGGACGTCTGGGAGCGCATGCGCGAGGGCTTCCAGTTGCAGGAAGGCCTGGGCGTGAACCCACGCATCGAGCAACAGCGCCTGTGGTTCGCCAGCAATCCTTCATTCCTTGAGAACGCCGGCGATCGCGGCAGTCTCTACATTCATTACATTGTCGAACGCCTCGAAGAACGCAACATGCCGCTGGAACTGGCACTGCTGCCAGTGATTGAAAGTGCCTACAACCCGATGGCCTACTCCCGCGCTGACGCGGTTGGCTTGTGGCAATTCATTCCTTCCACCGGGCGTTACTTCAACCTGCGTCAGACCCGCTTCTACGATGGTCGTCGCGACATCACCGCCTCGACCACCGCTGCACTCGATTACCTGACCCGTCTGCACGACATGTTCAACGGTGACTGGCTGCTGGCGCTCGCCGCGTACAACGCGGGTGAAGGCACGGTCAGCCGCGCCATCGAACGTAACGAGAAACTCGGTTTGCCAACCGACTACTGGAACCTGCCGCTGCCGTCGGAAACCCAGGCCTACGTGCCGAAGTTGCTGGCGCTGTCGCAAGTGGTGCAGTCGCCGGAAGCGTACGGGGTCAACCTCAACCCGATCGCCAACGAACCGTACTTCCAGGTCGTCGAAATCAATCAGCGCATGGACCTGTCCAAAGTCGCTGAAGTGGCCAACATCGACGAAGACGAACTGTTCCAGCTCAACCCTGCCTACAAACAGCGCATCACCGTCGACGGCCCTCAGCATTTGCTGGTGCCAACGTCGAAGGCGCAATTGCTGACCACCAGCCTGCAGACCATGTCGCCGGACGAGTTGATTAGCAAACGCTCGTTGAAACCGGTGTTTGAAGGCGCTGATCCGACGGAAGTGGCGAAGCTGAAACGCGCCTACCGCGTCAAGCGTGGCGACAACCTCGGCTCCATCGCCAAGGCCAACAAGGTTGAAGTGAAGGATCTGCAACGCTGGAACAAGCTGACCGGCAAGAACCTCAAGGTTGGTCAGACCCTGGTGATGCGCGACACGAGCAAACCAACCAAGAGCCGCAGCTCGGGCCGGGTCAACACGGTGATTGCGGCCAACAGCAAGAGCAAAAAAGGCGATAGCAAGCAGCAGACTCAGTACAAGGTTAAGCGCGGCGACACGTTGTACGTGGTGGCCAAGCGTTTCAATGTTGAGATGCAGCATCTCAAGCGCTGGAATCCGGGTGCGAGCAAGGCTTTGAAGCCGGGGCAGATGCTTACGGTTTATCAGCCGCACTGATAGAAGAGCCCCTGAGATTTCGGGGGCTTTTTTTTGGTTCGGGTTTTTTGGTGTTCTTGAGATCTATCCCCCTCACCCCAGCCCTCTCCCCCAAGGGGTAGAGGGGAAAGGGAGCCGATTGGGGGCTATTCAGAATTTGAGTTCGGCTCGGTATCGCAAGTCGGCGTACCTTCCGCAAACACCTCGGTCAGTCACCTCTCCCTCCGGGAGAGGGCTAGGGTGAGGGGCTGTCAGGCAAGCGGATTAACCCCCCATTAACCCGCGATCTTTTTCCTGTCCAGACAAGCTGTTACTGTACGGCCCACAAAGCCCAAGCCGCCTGGATCAGATCTGACTTGAAGCGTCCCCTCCTCCTGCTCCTGATCAGCCTGGCCTTGAGCTCAACCGCAAGCGCGACGATTACCGAAAGTCACGGTTATGCGCAGTTCGGCACGCTCAAGTACCCGGCCAGATTTACCCACTTCGACTGGGTCAACCCGCAAGCGCCCAAGGGCGGTACGTTGCGGGTGATGGCGTTCGGCACCTTCGATACGGTCAACCCATACACCTTCAAGGGCACCAGCCCGGTCACCACGCCGAATTTCCTCCAGTACGGCATCAACGAGCTGAACGAGCCGCTGATGGTCGGCACTGGCCAGTATTCGCCTTCCGGTGACGAGCCGGCGTCAAGCTATGGCTTGATCGCGCAATCGGTGGAATACAGCGAAGATCGCAGCTGGGTGGTGTTCAATCTGCGCCCCGAGGCACGTTTCCACGACGGCACGCCGATCACCGCTTACGACGTCGCGTTCTCCTATCGTTTGCTGCTCAAGGACGGCCATCCGCTGTACCGCACCGCCCTTCAGGAAGTGCTGCGCGTCGATATCCTCAATCCGCAGCGCATTCGCTTCGTGCTCAAACGCTCGGGCAATCCGCTGTTGATCCTGCGCCTCGGGGAATTGCCGGTGCTGCCGCAGCACTACTGGAAAGACCGCGATTTCAAAGCCACCACCTTCGAACCGCCGCTGGGCAGCGGCCCGTATCGCATTACTTCGGTGACGCCGGGCCGGCAGTTGATCTTCGAGCGGGTCAAGGATTACTGGGGCAAGGACTTGGCGGTCAATCGCGGCAAGTACAACTTCGATCGCATGGAAGTCGAGTTCTACCGCGACAGCGATGTCGCCTTCGAAGCGTTCAAGGCCGGCGAGTTCGACATCTACATCGAGCATCAGGCGAAGAACTGGGCCAACGGCTACAACTTCCCGGCCATCCGCCGTGGCGACGTGATCAAGGCGCAGATCCCGCACCAGATCCCGACCCAGAGTCAGGGCCTGTTCATGAACACCCGCCGCGCCACGTTCGCCGACGTCAAAACCCGCGAAGCGCTGGGGCTGATGTTCGACTTCGAGCTGAACCAACCGCGCGCTGTTCAGCGATGCCTACAAGCGCACCACCAGTTACTACCCGAACAGCGAATTCAGCGCCAGCGGCCTGCCGGTCGGACACGAATGGCTGATGCTCAAACCGTACAAGGAGCAACTGCCGGCCAAGCTGTTCACCGAGCCGTTCACGTTGCCGCAAACCGACGGCCGCGGCATTCCTCGCGAGACCATGCGCAAAGCGCTGGCCCTGCTCGCCGAGGCCGGCTGGAAGCTCAACGGCCAGCGCCTGCAAAACGCCGACGGCCAGCCGCTGCGTTTCGAACTGCTGCTGGTCAACCCGAATCTGGAACGCATCCTCCAGCCGTACATTGAGAACCTCAACAGCATCGGCATCGACGCGCGCCTGCGCACGGTCGATCGCGCGCAGTACAAACAGCGCCTCGATCAGTTCGATTTCGACATGATCCTGATGACGCTCAACCAGACCCTCAGCCCGGGCCTTGAGCAGTGGCAGTACTTCCATTCCAGTCAGGTCGGCGTCAAGGGCAGCAAAAATTACGCGGGCATCGCCAACCCGGTGGTCGATCACCTGCTCGAACAATTGCTCGCCGCGCGCACCCGCGATGAACAGGTCGCCGCCGGCAAGGCGCTCGACCGCGTGCTGCTCTGGCAGCACTACAGCATTCCCAACTGGTACCTGAATCATCACCGCCTGGCCTACCGCAACCGGTTGGCCTTCGTCACCACGCCGCCCTACACCCTGGGCCTGAGCGCGTGGTGGCTGAAGTCTTCGGAGAAAGATCGATGAAACCCATCCGCGCCCTGCTCGTCCAGGCCAGCGGCTTGCTGTTCGCCGGGCTGGCGTTTGCCGCCCCGCAACACGCCGTGACCCTGTACAACGAGCCGCCGAAATACCCGGCCGATTTCAAGCATTTCGATTACGTGAATCCCGACGCGCCCAAGGGCGGCGTATTCCGTCAGGCCGGTTTTGGTGGCTTCGACAGCCTCAACCCGTTTATCAGCAAAGGCGTGCCGGCCGATGACATCGGGCAGATCTACGACACCCTGACCAAGCACAGCCTCGACGAGCCGTTCACCGAATATGGCCTGATCGCCGGCAAGATCGAAAAGGCTCCGGACAACAGCTGGGTGCGGTTCTACCTGCGCCCCGAAGCACGTTTCCACGACGGTCATCCAGTGCGCGCCGACGACGTGGTGTTCAGCTTCAACACGCTGACCAAGGAAGGCTCGCCGATGTATCGCGGCTACTACAGCGACGTGTCCGAAGTCATCGCCGAAGACCCGCTGAAAGTGCTGTTCAAGTTCAAGCACAACAATAATCGCGAGTTGCCGCTGATTCTCGGCCAGTTGCCGGTGCTGCCAAAACACTGGTGAACCGATCGCGATTTCAGCAAGGGCAATCTGGAAATTCCCCTCGGCAGCGGCCCGTACAAAGTTGCCGAAGTGAAGGCCGGCCGTTCGATACGGTACGAGCGGGTCAAGGATTACTGGGGCAAGGATCTGCCGGTCAACCGTGGCTTCTACAATTTCGACACGATGACCAGCGATTACTACCGCGACAACACCGTCGCCGTCGAAGCGCTGAAGGCCGGGCAGTTCGATTTCTGGCTGGAGATGACCGCGAAAAACTGGGCCAACGCTTACAACATCCCGGCGGTCACCGAGGGCCGTTTGATCAAGGAATTGATCCCCAACAGCAACCCGACCGGCATGCAGGGTTTCGTCTACAACCTGCGCCGTCCGGTGTTCCAGGACATACGGGTGCGCCAGGCGCTCGGTCTGCTGTTTGACTTCGAATCGAACCAATAAACAACTGTTCAACGGCGCCTACTTCCGCACCCGCAGCTATTTCGAAAACTCGGAAATGGCCGCCACCGGCCTGCCCGACGCCGATCAACTGGCGATCCTCGACCCGTTCCGCAACAAGCTCCCGGCGCAGGTGTTCAGCGAAGCCTTCGACAACCCGAAGACCGACGCCAGCGGCATGATCCGCAATCACCAGCGCGAGGCCTATCAACTGCTGCAAGAGGCTGGCTGGAAGATCGTCGACGACAAAATGGTCGACGCCACCGGCAAACCGGTGGTGATCGAATTCCTCCTCGCCCAGACCGAATTCGAACGCGTGTTGCTGCCGTTCAAGCGCAACCTCAGCGACCTCGGCATCGAACTGGTGATCCGCCGCGTCGACGTTTCGCAGTACATCAACCGCGTGCGCTCGCGGGACTTCGACATGATCGTCGGCAGCTTCCCGCAATCCAATTCGCCGGGTAACGAGCAGCGCGAATTCTGGATGAGCGCCGCTGCCGACAAGGCCAGCAGCCGCAACACCATGGGCTTGAATGATCCGATCGTCGATCAACTGGTCGAGAACCTGATCAATGCCGACTCGCGCGCCAGCCTGGTGGCCCACGCCCGCGCGCTGGATCGCGTGTTGCAGTGGGGCTACTACGTGGTGCCCAACTGGCACATCAAGACCTGGCGCGTGGCGTACTGGAATCACATCGGCCATCCGAAGGTCTCACCCAAGTACGACATCGGCATCAACACCTGGTGGGTCAAGCCTGACGCTAAACCGGCGGTAGAAGTCGAAACCAAACTGCAAGCCGACCCTGCGGGCACGGAGTAATCAGATGCTGGCGTATATTTTTCGGCGACTGCTGCTGATCATCCCGACCCTGTTCGGCATTCTGCTGATCAACTTCGTGATCATTCAGGCTGCGCCCGGTGGCCCGGTGGAACAGATGATCGCCAAGCTCGAAGGCTTCGAAGGCGCCACCAGTCGCATCGCTGGCGGCGGTGCCGAGGTCTCGGTGGCCGGTTCCTCCTATCGCGGCGCGCAAGGGCTGGATCCGGCGCTGATCAAGGAAATCGAGCACATGTACGGGTTCGACAAGTCGGCCCCGGAACGCCTGTGGATCATGGTCAAAAACTACGCCTCGCTGGATTTCGGCGACAGCTTTTTCCGCGACGCCAAGGTCATCGACCTGATCAAGGAAAAGATGCCGGTGTCGATCTCGCTGGGGCTGTGGAGCACGCTGATCATGTATCTGGTGTCGATCCCGCTGGGGATCGCCAAGGCCACGCGACACGGCAGCCACTTCGACGTGCTGAACCAGTTCGGCGATCATCGTCGGTTATGCGATCCCGGCGTTCCTCTTTGCGATCCTGCTGATTGTGGTGTTTGCCGGCGGCAGTTATCTCGACTGGTTTCCGTTACGCGGGCTGACCTCGAACAACTTCGATGAGCTGAGTTTCGGCGGCAAGATCCTCGATTACTTCTGGCACCTCGCGCTACCGGTGACGGCACTGGTAATCGGCAACTTCGCGACCATGACCCTGCTGACCAAAAACAGCTTCCTCGATGAAATCAACAAACAGTACGTAGTCACCGCCAAGGCCAAAGGCCTGACCCGCCATCGCGTGCTCTACGGCCACGTGTTTCGCAACGCCATGCTATTGGTGATTGCCGGTTTCCCCTCGGCGTTCATCGGCATCTTCTTCACCGGCTCTTTGCTGGTGGAAGTGATCTTCTCCCTCGACGGTCTCGGCCTGATGAGTTTCGAAGCGGCGATCAACCGCGATTACCCGGTGGTGTTCGGCACCTTGTTCATCTTCACCCTGCTCGGGCTGGTGGTGAAACTGATCGGCGACCTCACCTACACCCTGGTCGATCCGCGCATCGACTTCGAAAGCCGGGAGCATTGAGATGAACCTGTCCCCTCTCAACCGCCGCCGCTTCGAACTGTTCAAGGCCAACAAGCGCGGCTGGTGGTCGCTGTGGCTGTTTCTGATCCTGTTCGGTCTGAGCCTCGGCGCCGAGCTGATCGCCAACGACAAGCCGCTGGTGGTGCATTACGACAACAGTTGGTATTTCCCAGCGATCAAGCGCTATCCGGAAACGACGTTTGGCGGCGAATTCCCGCTGGAAGCCAACTACAAGAGCCCGTACATCCGCGAACTGCTCAAGGCCAAGGATGCGTGGGTGTTGTGGGCGCCGATTCCGTACAACTACCAGAGCATCAATTACGACCTGAAAGTCCCGGCGCCGGCGCCACCGTCGGCGGACAACTTGCTCGGTACCGACGATCAGGGTCGCGACGTGTTGGCGCGGGTGATTTACGGCTTCCGTATTTCCGTGTTGTTCGCGCTGACGTTGACCGTGTTGAGTTCGATCATCGGCGTGATTGCCGGCGCACTGCAGGGTTTTTATGGCGGCTGGGTCGATCTGGCCGGGCAGCGTTTTCTGGAGATCTGGTCGGGGCTGCCGGTGCTGTACCTGCTGATCATTCTTGCCAGTTTTGTGCAGCCGAATTTCTGGTGGCTGCTGGGGATCATGTTGCTGTTCTCGTGGATGAGCCTGGTCGACGTGGTGCGCGCCGAGTTCCTCCGGGGTCGCAACCTTGAATACGTGCGCGCGGCGCGGGCGCTGGGCATGCAGAACGGCGCGATCATGTTCCGCCACATCCTGCCCAACGCGATGGTCTCGACCATGACATTTATGCCGTTCATCCTCACCGGCGCCATCGGCACCCTCACCGCGTTGGACTTTCTCGGTTTCGGTTTGCCGGCCGGCAGTCCGTCGCTGGGTGAACTGGTCGCGCAGGGCAAATCCAACCTGCAAGCGCCGTGGCTGGGCATCAGCGCCTTTGCCGTGCTGGCCTTGATGTTGAGTTTGCTGGTGTTTATCGGCGAGTCTGCTCGCGATGCCTTCGACCCGAGGAAGTGAAATGAATCAGGACAATCTGATCGAAGTGCGTGACCTCGCCGTCGAATTCGGTTTCGGCGAGCGCGTGCACCGCGTCGTCGAGGGCGTGAGTTTTGACATCAAGCGTGGCGAAACCCTGGCGTTGGTCGGCGAATCGGGCTCGGGCAAATCGGTAACTGCACACTCGATCCTGCGGTTGTTGCCCTACCCGATGGCCCGCCATCCAGCCGGCAGCATCAATTACGCCGGGCAAAATCTGCTGGGCCTGAGCGAAAAAACCATCCGCCACATTCGCGGCAATCGCATCGCGATGATCTTTCAGGAGCCGATGACCTCGCTGAACCCGTTGCACTCGATCGAGAAGCAGATCAACGAAATCCTCGGCATCCACAAAGGCCTGACCGGCAAAGTCGCGACCAAACGCACGCTGGAACTGCTGGAAATGGTCGGCATCCCCGAGCCGCACAAGCGCCTCAAGGCCCTGCCCCATGAATTGTCTGGTGGCCAGCGCCAGCGCGTGATGATTGCGATGGCCTTGGCCAACGAGCCGGAACTGCTGATTGCCGACGAGCCGACCACGGCACTGGACGTGACCGTTCAGCTGAAAATCCTCGATTTGCTCAAGGAATTACAGGCGCGATTGGGCATGTCGCTGTTACTGATCAGTCACGATCTGAACCTCGTGCGAAGAATTGCGCATCGTGTATGTGTCATGCAGCGCGGTTGCATCGTCGAACAGGCATCGTGCGAAGAGCTGTTCCGTTCGCCGCAGCATCCGTACACTCGGGAATTGCTCGGTGCGGAGCCCAGCGGAGGCCCGGCGACCAATAAAATCGGCGCGCCGTTGCTTGAGGTCGAGGACTTGAAAGTCTGGTTCCCGATCAAGAAAGGCCTGCTCAAGCGAACGGTGGATCACGTCAAGGCAGTGGACGGCATCAATTTCAGCCTGCCTCAGGGTCAGACTTTGGGGATTGTGGGGGAAAGCGGTTCTGGCAAATCCACGCTGGGTCTGGCGATTTTGCGTTTGATCGGCAGCAAAGGCGCGATCCGCTTTGAAGGCAAGCAGCTAGACTGCCTGACGCAGAACGAGGTTCGCCCGTTGCGTCGGGAGATGCAGGTGGTGTTTCAGGATCCGTTTGGCAGCCTGAGCCCGCGCATGTGTGTCAGCGATATCGTTGGCGAAGGTCTGCGGATTCACAAGATGGGCACCGCTGAGGAGCAACAGGCGGCGATTATTGCGGCATTGAAGGAGGTAGGTCTGGATCCGGAAACCCGGCACCGCTACCCCCACGAGTTTTCCGGTGGGCAACGGCAACGAATTGCCATTGCCCGGGCTTTGGTGCTGAAACCGGCGCTGATCCTGCTGGACGAGCCGACTTCGGCGCTCGACCGGACGGTGCAGCGGCAAGTGGTGGAGCTGTTGCGTTCACTGCAAGCCAAGTACAACCTGACGTATTTGTTTATCAGCCATGACCTGGCTGTCGTCAAAGCGCTGAGCCACCAGTTGATGGTGGTCAAGCATGGCCAAGTGGTCGAACAGGGAGACGCGCAAAGTATTTTTGCCGCCCCCCAACATCCGTATACACAGCAGTTGCTGGAAGCCGCTTTTTTGGCACCAGCCACTGCGCAATAACCTGAAAGAGGAGCAACACATGGGTTTTCTCGCCGGTAAGCGCGTACTGATCGTCGGTGTCGCCAGCAAGCTGTCCATCGCATCCGGCATCGCTGCCGCCATGCAACGCGAGGGCGCTGAGCTTGCCTTCACTTATCAGAACGACAAACTGAAAGGTCGTGTTGAAGAATTCGCCCAAGGCTGGGGTTCGAGCCCTGAGCTGTGCTTCCCGTGCGACGTGGCCAGCGATGAAGAAATCGCCAAGGTCTTCGAAGCACTGAGCAAGAAGTGGGATGGCCTGGACTGCATCGTCCACTCCGTTGGTTTCGCCCCGGGCGACCAACTGGACGGCGACTTCACCGAAGCCACCACCCGTGACGGTTTCCGCATCGCTCACGACATCAGCGCCTACAGCTTCGTAGCCCTGGCCAAAGCCGGCCGCGAAATGATGAAAGGCCGCAACGGCAGCCTGCTGACCCTGTCGTACCTGGGCGCCGAGCGCACCATGCCGAACTACAACGTCATGGGCATGGCCAAGGCTTCGCTGGAAGCTGGCGTCCGTTACCTGGCCGGCTCCCTCGGCCCGGACGGCACCCGCGTCAACTGCGTATCGGCTGGCCCGATCCGTACCCTGGCAGCGTCGGGCATCAAGAACTTCCGTAAAATGCTGGCCGCCAACGAAGCGCAAACTCCGCTGCGTCGCAACGTCACCATCGACGAAGTCGGCAACGCCGGCGCCTTCCTGTGCTCCGACCTGGCGTCCGGCATCAGCGGTGAAATCATGTACGTCGACGGCGGCTTCAACACCACCGCCATGGGCAACATCGAAGAGTGATCTTCGCTTAGCCGATAAAAAACCCGCCAACCTGGCGGGTTTTTTATGCCCGCAACCCCGCCTCCTGTGGGAGCGGGCTTGCTCGCGATGGCGGTGGGTCAGGAGATGACGATGTTGAAGGGATGGACGCCTTCGCGAGCAAGCTCGCTCCCACAGGGATCTAGGGTGAAACGGGTTTTTGTGATCACCCGCGAAACCTGTGGGAGCGGGCTTGCTCGCGAAAGCGGTGGGTCAGGCAATGATGATGTTGAAGGGATGGACGCCTTCGCGAGCAAGCTCGCTCCCACAGGGGATTTGTGGTGTGACGGGGTTTTGTGAACACCCGAGAAACCTGTAGGAGTGAGCCTGCTCGCGATGGCGGTGGGTCAGGCGATGATGATGTTGAATGGCCGGGCGCTATCGCGAGCAGGCTCACTCCTACAGGGGATTTGTGGTGAAACAAGATTATGTGAACACCCGAGAAACCTGTGGGAGTGAGCCTGCTCGCGATGGCGGTGGGTCAGGCGATGACGATGTTGAATGGCCGGGCGCTATCGCTCCTACAGGAGATTTGTGGTGTGACGGGGTTTTGTGAACACCCGAGAAATCTGTGGGAGTGAGCCTGCTCGCGATGGCAGTGGGTCAGGCGATGATGATGTTGAATTGACGAACGCCTTCGCGAGCAAGCTCGCTCCCACAGGGGATCTAGGGTGAAACGGGGGTTGGGGAACACCCGAGAAACCAGTGGGAGTGAGCCTGCTCGCGATGGCAGTGGGTCAGGTAATGATGATGTTGAATGGACGGACGCCTTCGCGAGCAGGCTCACTCCTACAGGGGGTTGTGGTGAAACGGGATTTTGTGACCACCCGAGAAACCTGTGGGAGTGAGCCTGCTCGCGATGGCAGTGGGTCAGGCAATGATGATGTTGAAGGGATGGACGCCTTCGCGAGCAAGCCCGCTCCCACAGGGGATTTGTGGTGAAACGGGGTTTTGTGAGCACCCGCGCAACCTGTGGGAGCGGGCTTGCTCGCGAAAGCGGTGGGTCAGGCAATGATGATGTTGAAGGGATGGACGCCTTCGCGAGCAGGCTCACTCCTACAAGGAATTTGTGGGGAGACGGGATAACGAGAGCACCCGAGAAACCTATGGGAGCTGGCCTGCCAGCGATGGGAACCCGAATCAACAGCGCTTCAGGGCCTGCTTGTGCGCATACATCGCGCCATCCGCGTCGGCCAGCAAGCGATCCACGGTTTCATGGCGTTTGGCGTCGTATTCGATCTGCCCGACGCTGAAGCGAATCGCATAACCCCGATGCAGCGTGGCATTACGCTCTTCAAGGATCTCCTTGAGCCGCGCCATGATCGCCGTGGTTTCGATATGACTCGACCCCGTCAGCAGCGCGACAAACTCATCCCCACCCAACCGCCCCACCACATCGCTCTCGCGAAAGGCAATTCGCAGCACATCGGCAAAGGTCTTCAGCGCGCTGTCGCCCTCGGCATGCCCGTATAGATCGTTGATCTGCTTGAAATCATTCAGGTCGAAAAACAGCAACGTCGCCGGCCGCTCCAGCCGTGCGCAGGCGTCCAGCGCATGCTGCGCCAGTTGCTTGAACCCGCGACGATTGGACAGCAACGTCAACTCGTCCATGCTCGCCATCTGCACGGCCGTCAACTCTTGCTCGGCCATTTCCGCCAGATCACGCAAGAGCGCGCGTTCTTCGTCATCAAGTTCGCGAGGTTTGGTGTCGAGCAGGCACAACGTGCCCATTTTATTGCCGTTGGGCACGGTCAGCGGATAGCCGGCGTAGAAGCGAATATTCGGCTCGCCGGTCACCAGCGGATTATCGTGGAAGCGCACGTCCTCCCGCGCATCGGGCACCAGCAGCAGACCATCATTGAGAATCGCATGCCCGCAGAACGAGATATCCCGTGGTGTCTCGGTAGCCGCCAGGCCCACGCAGGACTTGAACCACTGACGATCCTTGTCGACCAGCGTCACCAGCGCAATCGGCACATTGAACAGTCGTTTGGCCAGCCGCGTCAGCCGATCGAAACGCTCCTCCGGCGCCGAATCGAGAAGGTCGAGGCCGTGCAGCACCTGAATTCGCGCCGCTTCATTGGCAGGTTTTCCTGGAACCAGCATTCGCACACTCCGTTGGCATCAATGACTTTCAGCGTAGCGCAAATCAGCGCAGGTTCACCCATCAGATGCCCGCCACCGGACACGGCCCGCCCGCGTCGGCCCAGAGCTTGAATTGCTCGACAAAAATGTCATGCGGCACCGGCACCGGCGCGCGCCCTGCCCCGGGATTCCAGCCCCACAACACCAGTTTGTCTTCGCTGACGTGTTTGATCAGCGCCGCGAAATCGCGGTCGCCGTTGCTGGAACGATCCTTGATCATCGCGCAGAGTTTGTCCGGCGGCAGGCCGATCCAGGCCATTTTGTGCGCCGCCGGCGGCAGGCTCCAATGCGGCGCACCCGGCGGTGCATGCGGGCCGTAACTGGCCGGCGGATTGTTTTCCGCGTGACAGGTGGCGCAGGGCAAACCGGCCGCGCCCTTGCCGTCCATGCCGCGCACCACGTTCATCGCATGCGGAACGCCCGCGTCGAACTGCAGCGGCGAATCGCCGGGGATATGGCAGTTCTGGCAGCGCGGGCTCTGGAAGACTTTCTGCACCGTGCCGAACGCCTTCAATGCTTCCTGATCATCGGCAAACAAGTCCGAGGCATAACCGCCGAGCCCCAGCAAAACCACCGTGCCCAACACTAGATGTCGTTTCATCTCACACCCCCGACAGTTGCAGCGGCAACTCGCGCAGACGCTGCCCGGTCAGGGCGAACACCGCGTTGGCCACCGCCGGCGCAGTCGGCGGCACACCGGCCTCGCCGATGCCGCCGGGTTTGTCGCTGCTGGGCACGATGTGCACTTCCACTACCGGCATCTCGTTGAGCCGCAGCACCTGATAATCGTGATAGTTGGACTGCATCACCGCGCCGTCCTTGAGCGTCAGTTTGCTGTGCAGCGCCATGCCCAGGCCGAAGGTGATGCACGATTCCATCTGCGCGGCGATGCTCTGCGGATTCACCGCGATCCCGCAGTCCACCGCGCAAACCACGCGGTGCACGCGAATCGCCAGATTGTCCTGCGACACCTCGGCGACTTGTGCCACGTAACTGCCGAAGGATTCGTGCACCGCCACGCCGAGTGCATGACCATCCGGCAACGGAGCCTTCCAATTGGCCTTCTCCACCGCCAGATTCAAAACACCTAGATGCCGAGGATGATCCTTGAGCAAGGTTCGTCGGTACTCGACCGGATCCTTGCCCGCCGCCGTGGCCATTTCATCGATCAACGATTCCATGACAAAACCGGTGTGGCTATGGCCCACCGAGCGCAGCCACAACACATTGATGCCGGTTTGCGGCGAATGCAGATCGACCTGATGATTGGCCAGACCTTTGACGTAAGGACTGTCGGAAACGCCTTCGACCGAAGTGGGATCGATGCCGTTCTTGACCATCGTCGCCTCCATCAGCGTGCCGGTCATAATCGACTGCCCGACCAACACATGCTGCCAACTCGACGGCAAACCATCAGCGCCCAAACCGATCTTCGCCTGATGCAGGAACATCGACCGGTAGTAACCGCCACGAATGTCATCTTCCCGCGACCACACGGTTTTCACCGGCATAGCCGCGGCTTTCGCCACTTGCACGGCTTCGGCAACGAAGTCCGACGTTGGATTGGCTCGACGCCCAAAACCGCCGCCAAGAAACTCGGTGTGGATTTCCACTTGTTCAGGCTTCAGCCCGGTGATCTTGCCGGCGACCATTTGATCCAGCGTCTGAAACTGCGTCCCCGTCCAGATCTCGCATTTCTCGGCACTGATCTTCACCGTGCAATTGAGCGGTTCCATCGGCGCGTGGGCCAGATACGGCACGCTGTATTCGACATCGATTTTCTTCGTGGCTTTGCCAAAAGTACCCTTGGCATCCCCGGCCTGACTGGCTGACGTGCCTTGCGTCGTGGCCAGTTTGCGGAAACTCTCCAGCAATTTTTCACTGCTCAGATCCGCATGCGGGCCCAGATCCCAGTCAATCTTCAGCGCATCTCGCCCGAGCTTCGCCGCCCAATAATGCTCGGCAATCACCGCGACACCGGTCGGTACCTGCAGCACTTTGTGCACGCCCGGCACCGCCAACGCTTCGGCGCCCTCGAAGGATTTGACGCTGGCACCAAACACCGGCGCGCGCGCGACCATCGCCGTCATCAGCCCTTCGAACTGCACATCCATGCCGAACTTGGCGCGGCCGGTGATTTTCTCCGGCGTGTCGAGGCGCTTGGTCGGTTTGCCGATGACTTTCCAGTCCTTGGCTTCCTTGAAAGTGATCGATTTCGGATCCGGCACGGGGAGTTGCCCGGCGGCGTCCGCCAGCTCGCCGTAAGTTGCACGTTGATCGCCGGCAATCACCACGCCCGACTCAGTGCGAATCGCCGAGGGCGCCACTTCAAAACGCTTCGCCGCTGCTTCAACCAACATTTGCCGAGCGGTCGCGCCTGCCAGCCGATAGCGATCGAACTCCATCCATGTCGACGTCGAACCGCCGGTAATCTGCATGCCGCCAAACCCCGGCATGCCGTAATCCGCTGCTGATGCGGGCGAATGCTCGACGCGGATCTTCGACCAATCGGCATCCAGTTCTTCGGCGATCAGCATGGTCAGGCCCGTCCAGATGCCCTGGCCCATCTCCGAATGCCCGAGCAACACGGTGACGCTGTTGTCCGCCGCGATGCGCAAAAACGCATTCGGCGCAAAGACCTTGCCTTCGTTCTCGGCCGCATAGGCAAACTTATGTCCGCCGGGGACGACGAACGCCACCACCAAGCCGCCGCCCAACACGGCGCTGCCCTTGAGAAAACCCCGACGCGATACAGGACTATTCATCACCCGACTCCCACGTAATCCATCAGCCGATTTCCGATGCACGCTTCACCGCTGCGCGGATTCGCGGATAGGTGCCGCAGCGGCAGATATTGCCGGAGAGCGCCTGGTCGATATCGCTGTCGGTGGGTTTGGGGATTTTCGCTAACAATGCGGCGGCAGACATGATCTGCCCCGACTGGCAGTAACCGCACTGCACCACGTCAAGTTCAGCCCAGGCTTGCTGCACCGGGTGCGAACCGTCGGTGGACAGGCCTTCGATGGTGAGAATTTTCTGCCCGTGGGCCACGGCGGTTGCCGGCGTGATGCAGGCGCGCAACGGCGCCCCGTCGACGTGCACGGTGCAGGCCCCGCACTGGGCCATGCCGCAGCCGAATTTGGTACCGGTCAGGTGCGCGACATCGCGCAGAACCCAGAGCAACGGCATGTCCGCTGGGACATCGAGCTCCTGATCCTTGCCATTGATATTCAAGGTCAGCATCGGGGAAATTCCTCAGACTCACGGTGTTCTGAAGGGGCGCCGCTGTGGCCAAACATGCCTACGCGCGCCTCGGCTTATCCCTTTCAGCAAAGCCTAAATTGCGCATGAAGCCAGACGTTGCGACCACCGGTCATGCAGATGTCGACTTTAATCCTACAGTTGATAACGGCTCGCACCCGAGCCATCCCCTTAGAAAACGCGTCATGAGCGATACCGGTCCGCGCCCACCGCGCGGGTTATCCATCACATTGGTCTGGAGTAGCGAACATGGGATTTGTCACCACCAAAGACGGCGTCGAAATCTTCTACAAAGACTGGGGCCCGAAAGACGCGCCGGTGATCCACTTCCACCACGGCTGGCCGCTGAGCTCGGACGATTGGGATGCGCAGATGCTGTTTTTCCTTGGCAAAGGCTTTCGGGTGATTGCCCATGACCGCCGTGGCCACGGGCGCTCGAGCCAGGTCTGGGATGGCCACGATATGGATCACTACGCGGATGATGCGCTGGCGGTGGTTAATCACTTGGGCGTGAAGAACGTGGTGCATGTCGGCCACTCGACCGGTGGCGGTGAGGTCATTCATTACATCGCCCGGCATGGCCAGGACAACGTCGCCAAAGGCGTGTTGATCAGCGCGGTGCCGCCGTTGATGGTGCAGACCGAGAGTAATCCGGGTGGGTTGCCGAAATCGGTGTTCGATGAGTTTCAGGCGAATTTAGCGGCGAGTCGCGCGCAGTTCTATCGGGATATTCCGACCGGGCCGTTTTACGGCTACAACCGGCCAGGGGCGAAGGCGTCCGAAGGGGTGATCGCCAATTGGTGGCGCCAGGGCATGATTGGCGGGGCGAAGGCGCACTACGACGGGATCGTGGCGTTTTCGCAGACGGACTTCACCGAAGACCTGAAGAAAGTCACCGTGCCGGTGTTGGTGATGCACGGTGAGGATGACCAGATTGTGCCGTACGCCAACTCGGCGCCGTTGTCGGCGAAGTTGCTGCCCAACGGCACACTGAAGTCGTACCCGGGGTTTCCACACGGGATGCCGACGACGGAGGCCGATACCATTAACGCGGATCTGCTGGCCTTTATTCGCGGCTAAAATTGCTGGTCATACACACTCTCCCCTGTGGGAGCGAGCCTGCTCGCGAAAGCATTCAATCAGACATTGCTGTGCTGACTGACCCACTGCTTTCGCGAGCAAGCCCGCTCCCACAATGACGTGTGCCAATCCTCAATTCTGAGATCCACACCCATCCCCTGTGGGAGATTGCTCGCGAATGCGGTCTGTCCGTCAATGTTGGGCTGACTGATCCACTGCTTTCGCGAGCAAGCCCGCTCCCACAATGACGTGTGCCAATCCTCAATTCTGAGATCCACACCCATCTCCCACAATGATGTGTGCCAATCCTCAATTCTGAGATCCACACAGTCCCCTGTGGGAGCGGGCTTGCTCGCGAATGCGGTCTGTCCGTCAATGTCGGGCTGACTGATACACCGCATTCGCGAGCAAGCCCGCTCCCACAAAGGCAGATTATGGGCTGCAATTATTCTTCGGTTCGGCCCGTGCTTTCCCGGTCACGTTCATAGTGGTGAGCCAACGGAAGTGCCGGCAACCACGCCTCCCGGCGTATCGTCCAGAGTTCGTAAGTGGGTTTGAACTGATCCGGCTCATCGAGCGATCCGACGTTAATCTCGACTTCATCTTCCGAACGCGTAAATACGGGAGAACCGCAGCGCGGGCAGAAGAATCGTCCGTTGTAGTCGCGGGTTTCGCCGCTGACCTTGAGCGCGTCTTCGGGGAATATGGCCGAGGTGTGGAACAGCGCGCCGTGGCGTTTGCGGCAGTCGAGGCAATGGCAGATGCCGACGCGGTAAGGCTGGCCGGACACTTCGAAACGGACATCGCCGCACAGGCAGCCGCCGGTTGATTTATTCATGGTGCACCTCAGCTATTCAACTTCAAGTTAGAGATCATTCAGTCTGGAAAAGGTTTGCTCGGTTGCCACGAACGGTCTTGGACGTGCGTCTCCCAGTCTATTAATGAGCACAACTCATCAAGCCATCCTGTTTTACCCGTCTAGTCCTCACCAGTCAGCTCGCTTACTGTTCTCCCAACGCCAACGGGAGATCGACATGCGCAAGCGCACACTCGGCAACAGCTCACTCGAAGTATCCGCCCTCGGCTTTGGCTGCATGGGCTTGAGTCACGGCTACGGCCCGGCGACGGATACCCAACAAGCCATTGCACTGATCCGTTCAGCCGTTGACCGAGGCGTGACGTTCTTCGACACCGCCGAGGTCTACGGCCCTTACCTGAACGAGCAGGTGGTCGGCGAAGCACTGGCGCCCGTTCGTGACAAAGTCGTCATCGCCACCAAGTTCGGCTTCACCTTCGGTGACGACAATAAGCAGCAGATTCTCAACAGCCGCCCCGAGCACATTCGGGAGGCCGTCGAGGGTTCGTTGAAGCGGTTGAAGACTGATTACATCGATTTGCTCTACCAGCACCGCGTCGATCCGGACGTGCCAATCGAGGACGTCGCCGGCGCGGTGAAAGATTTGATCAGCGAAGGCAAGGTCAAGCACTTCGGCCTGTCGGAGGCCGGTGCGCAAACCATTCGCCGCGCCCATGCAGTACAACCAGTCACCGCGCTGCAAAGCGAATACTCGTTGTGGTGGCGCGAGCCCGAGCAGGAAATCCTGCCGACGCTTTGGGAGCTGGGCATCGGCTTCGTGCCGTTCAGCCCACTAGGTAAAGGTTTCCTCACCGGCACGGTGTCGGCGGAGGCCACTTACGGTAGCGACGATTTTCGCAGCATCGTGCCGCGCTTCAGCCAGTCGGCGCTGCAAGCCAATCAGGGCCTCGTCGTGTTGATCCGTCAGATCGCCGCGCAGAAACAAGCCACACCGGCGCAGATCGCTTTGGCTTGGCTGCTCGCACAGGCACCGTGGATTGTGCCGATTCCGGGCACGACCAAACTGCATCGCCTGGAAGAAAACCTCGGCGGCGCGGACATCACGCTCGACGCTGCTGAACTCAAGGCAATTGACACCGCACTGGCGCAAATCCGTATCGAAGGCGAGCGTTATCCCGAGGCTCTCAAGGCGCGCGTCGGCCGATGAGTAACGATCACGATCCGCTGCGGCGCACGGTGATCGCCGCATTGGCCAGCGCCCCGCTGCTGTCGCTCGCCGACACGCAAAGCACCAGTGAAACACCGCGCTCAGGCTCGCGGATTCTGGTCGCGTACTTCTCGCGCTCGGGCAATACCCGCGTGGTCGCCGGGCTGATCCAGCGTGGACTGGGTATAGCCGCAGCATCCTCGTCCAGCACGCGCCGAAAGCCAAGGTGCTGGAAGGTTTTGTGATGGAGGGTGAGCAGGAGCGCAGGACCATGGAACGCGTGAACGGCTGGCTGAGCGATCACCCTGTCACGCGTTAATTGAATTTTTGTACCGAGTGACATCTTGAAAATCCGCACGCTGGCCACGGCCCCCGCGCGGCACCGCTTCACGACCTGAACGGAGTTGATCTGATGAACATCGACGTCCGCAACCACGCCGCCCGCCCCGCACTCATGGCGCTCTGTCTGAGTGTCGGGGCAATGTTCAGCGTTACCACTCACGCAGCCGAGGCATCGCAACCCATGACCAGTACGCCAGCAAGCGCAGCAACTTTGTCCAGCCAACAACAATCGATTCCACTGATCGCCGCGTTCATGGCGACCAGCGACATGCCCAACCTCAACACGGCGCTCAACCAGGGACTCGATGCCGGCCTGACCATCAGCGAAACCCGGGAAATTCTCGTGCAGCTCTACGCCTATGTCGGCTTCCCGCGCAGCCTGAACGCCTTGAACGAATTGATGACTGTGGTGCAAGCGCGCAAACAGCGCGGCATTGACGATGCGCCGGGGCGTGAACCGAGCCGGGCGATTCCGACCGGTGATGAACTGCTGGCCGCCGGCACCGCCAATCAAACGAAGATCTCCGGCGCTCCGGTGAAAGGCCCGGTGTTCGAGTTCGCCCCGGTAGCCAACCAGTTCCTGCAAACCCACCTGTTCGGCGACATCTTCGAGCGCGACAACCTCGACTGGCAAAGCCGCGAACTGGCGACCGTCGGGGCGCTGGCGGCAACGCCGGGGGTGGAATCGCAATTGCGCTCGCACATGGCGGCGAGCCTGCGCGTGGGACTCAGCGCAGCACAGTTGCACGAGGTCAGTGAACTGCTGAAAAAACACGGCGACGCGCAGACGGCTGAACGTGCAGATGGGGCGCTGAAAGAGGCACTCGCGGCTTTCAAGTGATCGCCCGTTTGACCTGACGCAGCAATTCCTCAAAGAAAAATAGCCGGACTCAGCCAAACACTTTTGCACTGTAATCAACTCTCGGGGGTCGCGCGTCCGTGCGCAACCTGCTTTCATGGATTAATCCCGCGCCCCTCATGAGAGATTCTCATCAATGTCCCGCGCCAACCTCAACGACCTGCAAGGCGATACTTACGGCCTTAAAACGGAAATCTCAGCGAACACTGCAAACCCGGGCTCATATTGAGCATCGACATCTCGCCCCGCAGTTGGCGGGTCAGCGATTTGATGATCTTCATTCCCACGGACGAATGCTGTTTCAGATCAAACCCCGCAGGCAGCCCCGCGCCCTTATCCGTCACGTTCAACAGCACCTGACCAGCAGCCGCCTTCAGCTCGATAAACACGTCCCCCGCCGACTTGTCGGCGTAGGCGTATTTAAGGGCATTGGTGACCAGTTCATTCAGCACCAGCGCCAACGGGATCGCCTTGTCCAGCGGCAGGATGACGTCGTCCAGGTCGATCACGAAGCGTGTTTGCGCCGAGGCTGAACCGCGCAGCCCATCGATCAACTCGGCCAGATAAATACCTGCGTTGACCGTTTCCACTTGATCGGCCTGATACAGCTTTTCGTGGACGGCAGCGATGCTCATGATCCGTCGGCTGGTATCGACGAGTGCTGCGCGGGCGACGGGATCTGCCAATTGGCGTATTTGCAGTTGGATCAACCCGATGATCAGTTGCAGGTGATTTTTCGTCCGATGGTTGATTTCCTTGAGGAGCATGTCCTTTTGCTCAAGCAGCTGATTTTTCTGCCGCAGCGAGCGCCTCAGCTCCATTTGCGCCATGACCTGTTTGGCCAACGTCACCAGGGCGATTTTCTGTTGCGGGCTCAGCTGTCGCGGGTGTCGGTCGAGAATGCACAGCGTCCCGAGGCCGTAGCCTTCCGCCGTCTCCAGCAAGCAGCCGGCGTAGAAGCGCAAACCCTCATCGGCCGTCACCAGCGGGTTGGAGCTCATCCTCGGGTCAGCGCGCAGATCGGGTATGACGGTGATGCCAGGCTGCAGAAGGACGTGACGGCAGATGGAAACGTCCAAGGGTGTTTCGCGGATTCCCAAGCCTGTTTCCGCCTTGAACCACTGGCGGTGGCGGTCTATCAGGTTCATCACCGAAATTGGCGCGTCGCAGATGGCGGCGGCCAGGCTCACGAGCTCGTCAAAATCCGCTTCGCGTGGGGTATCGAGGATTTCATAGCCGTGCAGCACGGCAAGACGTTCGGGCGAGTCGCACGGGTCGATGAAGCTCTGCGAAATCATTAGGGCTCCAGCATAGGGAGGCACGCGCCATGGGTTCAAAACGCAAGGAATCGAATGCAGGCGTGCGGAGTGAGACAGGAAAGGAGCAGAGCATACACGCAATCGGTACCTGCCCGCCGTGCAGACTGATGCCCTTTGGTAAGCTCGCTGAATGCGGCGCGGCGTCCATACTGTGGTTCTCCCGGACTGCTTTCTTTCAACCCTGTCGGAGACCGACATGCCCACCCCTGAATCCGCCCTGCTGCAGAGCTGGCACGCCAACGCCGACGCGTGGATCGACGTCATCCGCAGCGGTGCCATTGAGAGCCGCCAGCAGGTGACAGATCAAGCCGTTCTACTGGCGATTATCGGGCGTCAGCCGGCGCGTGTGCTTGATCTGGGCTGCGGCGAAGGCTGGTTGCTGCGGGCGTTGGCGGATCGGGGAATTGAGGCGGTGGGCGTCGATGGCGATGCGACGCTGGTGGGCGCGGCACGTCTGGCCGGCACTTGCACCGTGCATGTAGCCGACTACGACGCGTTGGTCGAGGCGAAGGTTGATGTTGGCGGGGATTACGATTTGATCTGCGCGAATTTTTCGCTGCTGCATCAGGACATCATTCCATTGCTGGCTGCGATGAATGACCTGCTGGCTCCGGGCGGCGCCCTGATCATCCAGACGTTGCACCCATGGGCCGTTGCGGCAGGCGATTATCAGGATGGCTGGCGCGAAGAATCGTTCGCCGGGTTCAAGGGCCAGTGGCAGCCGATGCCGTGGTATTTCCGCACGTTGTCGAGCTGGTTCAATGCGCTGGATATGGCCGGGTTGCGGCTGGTCGGCCTACAAGAGCCGCAGCACCCGCAAAGCCCGGTGCCGCAGTCATTACTGATGGTGGCTGAGCGCAACTGATATCCAAAAAACACCGCTAACCCTGTAGGAGCCGAGCTTGCTCGCGAAAGCGGTGTGTCAGGGAGCGAATAGGCAGCTGTGACGACGGATTCGCGAGCAAGCCCGCTCCCACAGGAGTGATGTCCGCCGCCGCCAAATCACCTCAAATCCAGCCCTGTTAGCGCCGGCCGCTGATCCCGCCAACACCGCATACCAAATGTGGGAGCGGGCTTGCTCGCGAAAGCGGTGTGTCAGGGAGCGAATAGGCAGCTGTGACGACGTCTTCGCGAGCAAGCCCGCTCCCACAGGGGGTTACGCGGTTTGCAGGATCAATCGCGGGCCGCGCAGGCGATACTGCGCCAATAAACGCATGACGTAGCCGATTTTGATCAGGGTCGGGCCGAGGATGGTCAGCGCATGCATCGCCACCAGCAGCGCAATCGGCATGTGGCCGTCGTAGAGATAAGCGCCGTAGATCCCGGACAGCAGCATGATCAGACCGGCAACAAGGACTTTGCTCGACAGGTGCAGAACGTTCAGCGGGCTTTCGAAGAAAGTGAGCATGGTGGCGGACTCCTGAGCTGTTCAGTTTTGTACCTTGACCACTTCAAGTCTCGTGCCAGATTTATAATCCAACAAAATCAGCCACCTGCAAAAACCAGAGTCAAATTGACACAGATCAATAAAGGTCTTTTTGACTCGGGTATTTGTCATTAAGACTACATTCAGCTCAAACCATCAACGCCACCGCCTAAAAGCAAACCAATATCATTTGCGCGACCTGCGTCCTTTTGCTTTAATCGCGACCCATTCCTATTTAGACCCGCAACGGTCACTCTGGACGCTTGCTCTGATGACGGTCGCCGACACCTCACTCGTGCAGAATCTCTACCTCAGCCATCACCGCTGGCTGCACGAGCTATTGCGTCGGCGCCTGAGCAACGCAATGGATGCCGCCGACCTTGCGCATGACACTTTCATCCGCGTGCTCAAGCGTCCGCAAACCTTCAACGGCGAAGTCCACGAACGCTCTTATCTGGCGACCATTGCCCGCGGCTTGTGCGTCGATCACTGGCGCCGTCGGCAACTGGAACAGACCTGGCTGGAAACCCTCGCCAATCGCCCGCCGGCCCTGCAGCCCTCGCCCGAGCAACAGGCGATCATCGTCGAGACCCTGCTGGAAGTGGACGCCATGCTCCAGCGCCTGCCGCAGCGGGTCAGCGACGCGTTCATCCTCACGCAATTGCACGGCATGCCCTACAAACTGATCGCCGAACAAATCGGCGTCAGCGAACGGATGATCAAGAAATATCTGGCGCAGGCAATGATGCATTGCGCCATTCTTGAAGCCGAACTCGATGGTCTGCTGATTGAATAACGCCACGCAAACACTCAGCCACGCCAGCCTCGAACAAGCGGCGCACTGGTACGTGCAATTGCATGACGAGCCGGTCGCCGAACAGGAACATCTGCGCTGGCAGGCCTGGCTGGCACAGAGCCCCGAGCATCAGGCCGCCTGGCGTTATATCGAACGGGTCGGCCAGCGTTTTGCGCCGTTGCAGCAAGAGACCGAAGCCGTCAGCCACACCTTGCGCAGCAGCGCGCGCACGTCGATCAGCCGTCGTCAGTCGCTCAAAGGTTTGCTGATTCTGGCCGCGACCGGCATGGCCGGATGGGCGATCGAGCGCAACACGCCGCTGATGGATTCAGTCGAGCGATTGACCGCCGACCTCTCGACCGGCACCGGCGAAACCCGCGAAGCGACGTTGAGCGACGGTAGTCGCATCTGGCTCAACGCCTTGAGTGCCTTGAACGTGCGTTTCGATGCGCACCAGCGCCTGCTGCAACTGCGTGCCGGCGAAGTGCTGATCGACACCGCCAAAGACCTCGGCCGAGCCTTTTGGGTCGAGACCGAACATGGCCGCATGCGTGCGCTGGGCACGCGTTTCAGCGTACGGCAGAACGAGCACAACACCGTACTGAATGTCTTTGAAGGCGCGGTCGAAGCCACTAACCGTCAGGGCGAAACCGCCGTGATTCAGGCCGGTCAGCAAATCAACTTCAGCACTGAACGCATGAACATCGCCAGCGCTGCCGATCTTTCCCGCGAGGCCTGGCGCCGGGGTGTGTTGCTGGCCGATAACCTGCCGCTGGGCAAGTTGATCGAGGAGCTCAGCCGTTATCGCGCGGGGCATCTGCATTGCGATCCGGTCGTGGCCGCGTTACCGGTGATGGGTTCATTCCCGCTCAAGGACACCGATCAAGCCTTGCGTCTGCTGGAAGCGGCGCTGCCGATCCGCATCAACAAAACCTTCGATTGGTGGGTCAGCGTCGGGCCGAAAGCCTGAGGATTTTTTTCATATCGCGGTTCCCTTTTGGCGGGTTCATTCGGTTAACCCCAAGCAGCCCTCACTTCGTTGATCGCCCCGGGAACTCCATGTTGCGCTCTACCCTCGCCCGCACTCGTTTTGCCCTGGCCGTGGCGTCTGCCATGCCAGCGGTGTGCGCGTTGGCGGAGGGACAGATTCAGCATTATTCGGTTGCGCCCGGTTCGTTGGTCACAGTGCTCAACCGCTTCGCCGAACAGAGCGGCGTGTTTATCGCCGGGCACAATGACCTTGCAGCGGACAAGCGCAGCCCCGGCCTCAGCGGCGATTTCACGCCACAACAGGCGCTGCAAATCCTGCTCAAGGGCAGCGGCCTGCAAGCCCAGCCGCAATCGGACGGCGGTTATGTTTTGCGCAGCGCAGCCATTGCAAGTCCGCTACAACTGGACGCCACCACCATCAACGGCAAAACCCTCGGCGCGATCACCGAGGACACTCACGCCTACACCACCGGCGTCAGCGCATCCGCCACCGGCCTGGCGCTGTCGCTGCGCGAAACCCCGCAGTCGGTGACCGTGATCACCCGCCAGCAAATCGATGACCAAGGCGCCAACGGCATCGCCGATGTGCTGCGCCGTGCACCGGGAATCATCGTGCAGAACTACGACAGCGAGCGCTGGGAGTTTTCCAGCCGTGGCGCGCCGATCACCAATTTCCAGTACGACGGCGTCAATACCGACTACGACGGCGTCTACGATTACGGCACCACCAGCACCGACATGGCAACTTTCGACCGCGTCGAAATCATCAAGGGCGCAACGGGTTTGATGACCGGTTCCGGCGACCCTTCGGCCACGGTGAACCTGATCCGCAAACGCCCTACTCCGGCGTTCAAAGCCGCGCTCAGCGGCAGCGTCGGGTCGTGGGACAACTACCGCAGCGAAGCCGATATCTCCGGCGTTCTGAACAGCAACCTGCGTGCACGTTTTGTCGGCGTTCATCAGGAGCGCAGCGCCCACGCCGATCACTACCAGAACACCAAGGACATCGCTTACGCCATCGTCGAAACCGATCTCAGTCCGGACACTCTGCTGACCTTCGGTTTCGACCAGCAAAACACTCGCTCACGCGGCGCGAGCTGGACCGGTTTTCCGATGTTCTACAGCGATGGTTCACGGACGAATTTCTCTCGCTCGTTCAACCCGGCCACTGACTGGAGCCGTCGCGATTTCACCAATCAGACTGTGTTCGCTTCCGTCGCCCGACAACTGCAAAACGACTGGACGCTGAAGCTCAGCTACGACCGCAAACACCGCGAGCACGACACCTTGCTCGGCTCGGCCAGCGGCGGCAATCCGAACCCGGTGACGGGCGATGGCATGTTCCTGTATATGGGCAAATTCAAGGGCGACGAGGTGCAGGACAACGTCGATCTCAACCTCGGTGGGCCGTTCTCGTTGTTCGGTCGCGAGCACCAGATGATCGTCGGTTTCATGTCGATGAACTCGCGCCAGAACAACCCGGTGTACGGCTCGGTTTATCCGCCGCTGGACGGCAGTATTTTCGACTGGCACGGCGAGTTCGCCAAACCCGATATCCCGAAGATCGGCACCGACGACATCAGCCAACGCCAGACCGGCGCGTACGTCTCGACCCGCTTCAAGGCCAGCGACGATCTGGCGCTGATCCTCGGCGGACGCGTCAGTGATTTCACCGCCAGCGACCACCTCGACTACAGCGACCCGGCCACGGCCGATGTGCGCGATGGCTACCGCCAGACCGGCGTGGTCACGCCTTACGCCGGCGCGGTCTACGACCTCAACGCTACCTACTCGTTGTACACCAGTTACACGCGCATTTATCAGCCGCAACTGAGCAAGGACGCTTCGCGCCAAGTGCTCGACCCGGTGCAAGGCGACAGCTATGAAGCGGGGATAAAAGCCGAATATTTCGACGGTCGGGTCAACGCCAGTTTTGCCGTGTTTCGCATCGAACAAGACAACGTCGCCGAGCAGGTCAGCGGCTTCGACACGCAGGCTGTTTATCGCGCGGTGCAAGGCGCGACCACCAAAGGTTTCGAGTTAGAACTGGCTGGCGAAGTCGCCGACGGCTGGAACCTCTCCGCCGGTTACGCCTACAACCACACCCGCGATGCCAACGGCGATCCGGTCTATGCCTCGATCCTGCAAACCACCGCGCCGGAGCAGTTAGTCCGCCTGTTCAGCAGCTATCGCCTGCCCGGTGTCTGGGAAAACCTGACCCTGGGCGGCGGCATCAGTTGGCAGAGCGAATTCTTCGGCAACGTGTTCCAGCCCGACGCCGATCAGAACGTGCGCATTACTCAGAACAGTTATTACCTGGTCGACGCGATGGCGCGCTACCGCTTCAACGAACATTTGAGCACCACGCTCAACGTGAAAAACGTCTTCGACAAAACCTACTACACCGGCCTCGGCAACTTCGGCACCGGCTTCTACGGCGAACCGCGCAGCTTGCAACTGGCGGCGCGCTGGGATTTTTGACGCCGCGACTTGTCGATCTACGGCACGGCCATTCGACCAAGTACTGTCTACGCTGAAAGTCCAGCGTGTCTAACCTGCCGAGGATGACTGTCATGCAACGCTTTCAAAAAATCACGCCGTGCCTGTGGTTCGATGATCAGGCCGAAGCGGCGGCGAAGTTCTACTGCTCGATCTTCGATCACGCGAAAATCACCGGCCTGACCCACTACAGCAAGGTCGGTCAGGAATTTCACGGCAAGCCGGAAGGCGCGGTGATGACCGTCAGTTTTGAGCTCGATGGCCATACGTTTACCGGGCTGAATGGCGGGCCGATGTTCACGTTCAGTGAAGCGATTTCGTTTCAGGTCAATTGTCAGAATCAGGAAGAAGTCGACCATTTCTGGGGCCAACTGTCTGCGGGCGGCCCGGTCGAGGCCCAGCAATGCGGCTGGCTCAAGGACAAGTTCGGCGTGTCGTGGCAAATCGTCCCGGTGGCGTTTATGCAGATGATGCTGGACGCCGACACCAGCAAGTCGCAGCGGGCCATGCAGGCGATGTTCAAAATGAAAAAACTCGACATTGCCGAACTGGAACGGGCCTTTGCCGGCCAGAGCTAATACACTCGGGCACTGGCCTGCCGGGAATAACCATAATGAAACACGCTGCCGCCAAAAACCCTGAAAAAGCCCCGCGCTTCTGGCGCGACGACGCCATGCCCTTTATCGAAGCGCGGGCCATCGCCGATGGTCGCGAAGTCTGTTACGCCCGGCATTCCCACGCGCACTTTTCCATCGGCGCGATCACTGCCGGGCGCAGTACTTATGTGCATGAACAGGCGCAATTCGAGGTGGCGGCGGGCACCGTGGTGTTGATGAATCCGGGCGACGTGCATGCCTGCAATCCGATTGATGATCAGCCGTGGTCGTACGTGATGCTGTACGTCGAAACGCCGTGGCTGACGGATTTGCAGCATCAGTTGGGGTTTGGTGAGGATCTGGAATTTCGCCGGTTTTCCGCCACGCACTTGCAGGATGCGGCGCTGTTTCGCGGCTTGATGGCGCTGTACGAAGTGTTGGTCGACGATCAGCAGGATGTGCTACGTAAACAGAGCACGGCGGTGGAGTTTTTCAGCGATCTGCAATTGCGCCTGAACCCCGCCGGGCAAGCGTTGCGCGAGCCGAATTACAAACTGGAACGGGCGGCGGATTTCATTGGTGAGCACTGCACGGAACTGCTCAGCCTTGAGGATATTTGCGCGGCGGCGCAGCTGTCACCGTCGTATTTGATCCGCGCGTTCAAGCAGCATTACGGCATGACCCCGCATGCATTTTTGGTCAATCAGCGCATCCAGTTTGCCCGCGAGCGTTTGCGTGGCGGGCAGTTGATTGCCGATGTGGCGCTGGAGGCTGGGTTTGCTGATCAAGCGCATTTTCAGCGCGCGTTCAAACAACACCTGGCCGCAACCCCCGGCCAATATCGTGGCTGACCGCGATCCAATGTAGGAGTGAGCCTGCTCGCGATAGAGGTGTGTCAGCCACACATTTTTTATTGAAAGACCGCTATCGCGAGCAGGCTCACTCCTACAAGGGGTCAGGTGATCAGCAGGTAGATTGCGCTGACTGCCAGCAAGAGCGCCATGCTGCGGTTAAACCAGCGCATCCCCGCCGCATTGCTCAAATACCCGCGCAAGAACGTCCCGGCATACACCCAGCAACCCACCGACACATAGCAAATCACCAGATACACCGCCGCAAACTGCCAGACCAGCCGCGCCTCACCATCGGCGACAAACGCGCCCATCCCCGCTACACAGGCCAGCCACGCCTTGGGGTTGAGCCATTGCATCACCGCGCCGTATAGCATCGACGGCGCCCGCGCTGACCCCTTGGCGTTCAGTTGCCCATCATCGGTAGCCAGTTTCCACGCCATGAACAGCAAAAACGCCACCCCGGCCAGTTGCACCACGCGAGTCATGAATGGCCAGAGCTGCAGCACTTCATGCAGCCCCAACCCCATCAGCACCAAGAGCAACACAAACCCTAACGTGGCCCCGGCGACATGCCGCTGACTGGCGCGAAAGCCGAACTGCGCCCCCGAACTCAACGCCACAATATTCACCGGCCCCGGCGTGATGGACGCCGCCAGCGCAAACGCCGCCATCGAAACAATCAGACTCATCGCACACCTGCTTCAAAACAAGGAACAAGGCGCCCACCCTAACCAGCGCCCGATCCCCGGTATTGAAGAAAATCACCCTGCCCACACAAATCCCCTGTGGGAGCGGGCTTGCTCGCGAAAGCGCCAGATCAGGCACATCCATGTTGAATGTGCCGACGCCTTCGTGAGCAAGCCCACTCCCACAGGGGATTGTGGTTAGACAGAGATTCTTAAACCGATCAGTCCAGACGCGGCACGGTGAAGCGGAATTCGCTGCCCTGCCCCGGTTCGCTCTCGGCGACGATCCGCCCGCCATGAGCCTCGACGATGCCTTGGGTGATGTACAAACCCAAACCGGTGCCAGTCGGGTTGCCGTCCTTCACCGTCCAGTAACGATCGAACACGTGCGGCAGGTTCTCCTTGGGAATACCCTCGCCGCTGTCACGCACGGTGAAGACAATTTCATCGCCCACCGACTTCGCACGCACGCCGACGGTGCCCAGACGCGGAGTGAATTTGATCGCGTTACCGATCAGATTCGACAGCACCTGAAACAGCCGCTCAGGATCGCCATGAATGCTCAGATCCGCGTCGGCCTCAAAGGAAATGCTGATGTCCTTGTCGATTGCCAACGGTGCGAGCAGCGATTGTGCCTCCTCAAACATCTGCCCGACGTCGAGTTTCTGCGGGGTGATGGTGTAGCGCCCGGCGTCGATTTTCGAGGTGTCGAGCAAGTCTTCCAGCAGCGTGTTCATGCGCCCGGCCGCTTGTTGCATGGTGTCGATGGCCGTGGAGATCCGTCGCGACGTATGCGGGCCGTCAGAGCTGAAAGCCTTCTGCATCATGCCGCAGAGCATCGAGATCACCGTCATCGGGTTGCGCAGATCGTGGGAAACCACCGCCACCAGTTCATCACGGGCACGCACCGCTTCCTGCTCGCGTCGAACCTGCCGCGCCAGATCATTTTCCAGCGCCGAACGCCGCAGATCGTTGGCCGCAAACAGATCGCCGTGGCTCCATTTGGTGGAGATCCCGGCCATCTCGACTTTCCAGATTTCAAACGACGTACGCGGGCGCAACCGCAGGCCGGCGTCGGAGTTTTCCAGATCCAGCGGTTTGCGCGGATCGCCACTCCAATTGATGTTTTCCTTCACCTCCGGGCGGAACCACAGCACGCCGTTGTCGACCGGTTTCGGCAGGCTCATGGCGAGCACGCCGCTGGCGACTTGCTGATACTGCGCGGCCGGCGGGTAAACGCTGGCCAGATGATGACTGGAGAAAACCGCCTCGCCGCTGTCCTGCAACCACTTGTGCAGGGCGCGGATTTCGTCCGGCTCCGGACAGTTGCCGTAACGGTGCAATTGCTTGTCTTCGATGATCGCAATGCCGCCGGCGCCGGTCAGTGCCATCAGCACTTCGGGCTGGTTAGCCAGACCGTCGAAGACATTCTGCGGCGAGTCGATCATCGCTTGATTGAGCATCGCCAGCGCGTCGACTTTTGCTTCGCGCTGACGGCTGACTTCCAGCGCCTCCATCGCACTGATTTGCAGCGACAACACCTGGCCGATGGTCTGGCAGGCGGCACGCAATTCGTGCGGCACATGCAGCGGTTCGCGGTTGCCGCAGCTGATCAGGCCCCAGAGTTTGTCACCCTTGAGCAGGGAAATACTCATCGACGACAACACGCCCATGTTCTTCATGTATTGGCAGTGAATCGGCGACACGCTGCGCAGCGTGGCGAAACTCAAGTCCAGCGGCGTTTGCGTGTCCGGACGCAGCTTCGGCACCAGCGGCACCGGCTCGTACGCGGCATCCGGGATGATCCGCAGCCAGTTGGTGCGATACAGCTCGCGGGCCTGCTCGGGAATGTCGGACGCCGGGAAGAACAGACCGTTGAACACTTCCATCGACGGATCGGACGCTTCGGCAATGACTTGGCCGTGGCCCTCTTCTTCGAAGCGATAAATCAGCACCCGGTCGTAACCGGTCATCGCCTGAATTTCTTTGACGCTGATGTCGTACAGCGCCTGCAACGTCGTCGCGCCTTGCAGCCGATGGAGCATGCGGCCCAAATGGGTTTCGCTGCCGGCGACGTTGCGCGGCTGGAAGTTTTCGACGTGGATTTCCAGTTCGAGAATCAACACGCCTTGATGACGGTGCAGCAAGCCTTCGAACGCCATGTCGTTGAGTCGAAACAGCAATGGCGCCGAGTCGGACAAAGTTGGCTGTTGCAACGTCTCGCGTACTTGCGCGGCGTGTTCATCGCCAATCAGGCTTTGCAGCGGTTGTCCGATCAACTCCAGCGCCGGACGGCCGAGCAGGCTCTCGATGTTGGCGCTGACCTGAATGATCTCCAGCGCAGGCTCGCTCAAGGTCAGCAGCAACCCGTGCGGCTGGATCGCGCCAGGGAACCGAATCGGTTCGTCGGCACAGTTGGCCAGCAGTTCTTCAAAGGCTTGTTTGTCTTGCGGAGTCATGCCAGTACCTCCCGGCTTTCGAGCCAGCGCTCGAAACAGCTGAATGTGGTGTGTGCGGCCGCCACCACGGCCTTGCGCTCGTCCGCATCCATCGGTCGACTGCCCAGGTATTCCATGAAATCACGCCAGCGACGGCCGGTGACGGCGCCGTAGACATCGAGAAAAGCCGCGCCGTTATCGGCTTCCAGGCCTAACCGCGCAGAAATTTCCCGGCGCAGGATTTGCCCGCCGAGCGTTGCGCCTTCGAGCACGTACAGTATGCCGAGGCAGCTGGCGCCGGAATTGATCTGCGGCAATTGGCTACAGATCGGCAGGCGGTTGATGGCTTCATCCGCGACGCCCAACGCTTGCAGGTCGCCGTGCAAGGTGGCGGTTTTGAGACGTGGCGTCAGATCGAAATCGGCGGGGATGCAGTGGCTGTCCAGCAATGCGCTTTCCAGCGGCAGGTAGAAGCCGTAGTAAGCCTGCATCAGCCGTTGAAAAGCCTGAATATCGAGGGCGTCGGAGAAAAAAGGAAGGCGTTTTTCCAGTGCGATGTGCAGGTCGGCAGTGCCGGCTCGCAGATCTTGCAGCACCGGTGGCACATAAACTTCACGGGCCTTTGCTTGCATGTAGATCGCTCTTGGTGAGGCCGCCTGGGGCCATTCGGGGTTGGCATCGCATCGAGGGATTTTACACGGCACAGGTCATTTTTCTGACCCGACGACTAGTTTTTTAAGACGAAACCACCGCCCTCTGACCTTTCAGAGTTTCAGATTTCGCAAAAAGTTCGAACGGTTTCGCCAGTACCGCCGGGCGCTGTACCGCGACAGCACTGCCTGACTGTACGGGTCGGGCCGCACGGGGGCTGTGATAAAAATGCGCTTCTGGTTTCTGGAGTGCTGTCATGGATCTGGCCACGCTGTCGCTGTTTCTCCCCGCCTGCTTCGCCCTGAACATGGCCCCCGGCCCGAACAATTTGCTGTCGGTGAGCAACGCCACGCGTTACGGCTTTCAGCGCGCCTGCTCGGCGGGTATCGGGCGGATTCTGGCGTTTGCCGGGATGATTGCGCTGGCGGGCGCCGGTCTGTCGGTGGTGTTGCAGACGTCGGAATGGCTGTTTCAGGCGATCAAGATCGTGGGCGCGGCGTATTTGTTGTACATGGCCTGGCAACTGTGGCGCGCCAACACCGAAACCGAGGAGGAAATAGCCGGGGCTTCGGTGGGATTCTGGGCGTTGGCGCGACAGGAGTTTCTGGTGGCCGCCGGCAATCCGAAAGCGATCCTGTTGTTCACCGCGTTTTTGCCGCAGTTCGTCGACCCTGGCCGCCCGGTGCCAGCACAGTTCGCCGTGTTGGGTGTGCTGTTTCTGTCGCTGGAGTGGATCGCCATCAGCGCCTACGCCTACATGGGCCTGCACATGCGCCGCTGGTTCGCCGAGCCACGCGGCAAGCGCATTTTCAATCGGTGCTGCGCGGGACTGTTGTCGGCGGCGGCTTCGGTGTTGCTGCTGGCGAAACGTGCGTGAGGTTTACGCCTCGGACGGGCCTTTGAGTTCGACCTGATTGCCATCCGGGTCGAAGCAGTACAGTGAGAGGCCTTTGCCTTCAGCGCCGAAACGCGATTCGGCTTTGGCCACGGTCAGGCCGAAGGATTGCAGATGTTCGGTCAGCGCCACTTCATCGAACGGTTCGATGCGCAGGCAGAAGTGATCGACGTTACGCCGCTCGACCCCGGCCGCCCCACCGCCCTTGCGGCCGAGTTCGCCTTGCAGGTCGACGAGGTCGATCATTGAGGTGCCGGCGCGCAGGTGGATCAGGCCCAGCGGCTCGTTGCGCTTGACCACCTCGGCGCCGAAAACCTGGCCGTAGAAATCGATGCTGCGTTGCAGATCCTCGACGCGCAGGACGATGTGGTCGATGTGATGAATGGAAAACGGATGCATAACTCAACGCCTCACACAGTGTAGGAGCTGCCGAAGGCTGCGATCTTTTGATCTGATCGTTCCCACGCTCTGCGTGGGAATGCAGCCGCGGACGCTCCGCGTCCAAGGATCAAAAGATCGCAGCCTTCGGCAGCTCCTACACGGTAGTTCAGGTGATGTGGGAATTCACTGTCGATTTTTCGGTGGAGCCATCGACAATCTGGTTTTACTCTCAAGCCATGAACATACAAACCGCTGTCCTGCCGCCCCACGCCGAGATGGTTCGCGCCATGCTTGAACGCGACACTGCCTATGAAGGCGTGTTCTTCACGGCCGTGAAAACCACCGGGATTTTCTGCCGCCCGAGTTGCACGGCGCGCAAGCCGAAACCGGAGAACGTCGAGTTTTTCGCCCATGCCGATGAATGCATGTCGGCCGGTTATCGCGCCTGTCTGCGCTGCAAACCGCTGGACGCCGCCGCCATTGCGCCGGACTGGGTGCAGACGCTGCTCAAAGCAGTCGAAGCTGATCCCGAGGTGCGTTGGAGCGATGCGCAATTGCTCGCCGAAGGCATCGAGCCGCTGAAGTTGCGGCGCTGGTTCAAACAGCATTTCGGCATGACCTTCCATGCCTGGCTGCGCACGCGTCGATTGGGCATGGCGTTGGGCGGAATCAAGCAAGGCACGTCGATTGATCACGCCGCGTTCGACTCGGGCTATGAATCGCTCAGCGGTTTTCGTGATGCGTTTCAGAAGTCATTCCACATCACGCCGGGGCGCGCGGCGCAGAGTGAACCGCTGCTGTTCACCCGCCTGACCACGCCGCTGGGGCCGATGATCGCCATGGCCGAACGTCGTGGGCTGGTGTTGCTGGAGTTTCTTGATCGCCCGGCGTTGACCCGCGAAGTCGAGGAATTGCAGAACCGCTACGGCTATGCGGTCGTGCCGGGACACAACGGACATCTGCAGCAGATCGAACAGCAACTGGCGGCGTACTTTGCCGGCACACTCAGCGAATTTACCGTGCCGCTGCACTTGCCCGGCAGCGAGTTTGCGCGGCAGGTCTGGTCGGCGCTGCAGCAAATCCCCTACGGGCAGACCAGCACCTACGGCACCATCGCCACCGCGCTGGGCAAACCCGGCGCGAGTCGCGCGGTGGGCCTGGCCAATGGACACAATCGGTTGTCGATTGTGGTGCCGTGTCATCGGGTGATCGGCGCGGATGGCTCGCTCACCGGCTATGGTGGAGGACAGCCGCGCAAGGCATTTCTGCTCAGGCTGGAAAACGCCGCGGTACAGCTCACGCAACCCCTGGCCTTCTGACCAATTGATCGATCAACAAAAGGCAATTTTTGAAAAGCATGTCCGCCTATCAAGCGGCCAGCGAGTTTCTGGCCGCGCTCGACGAAGACTGGCAGCAGCACATCGCCGCTGTCGGCCCGTGCCTGCATCAACCGCATCCGGCGCGTGATCCGTACGAGTCGCTGGTGCGCGCGATCGCTTATCAGCAACTGCACGCCAAGGCTGGGGATGCAATTGTCGGGCGGCTGGTGGGGTTGTTTGGCGGAGAGTCCTTTCCGCGCCCCGAGCAGATCCTCGCGACTGACTTTGATCGAATGCGCAGTTGCGGCTTTTCGGGCGGCAAGATCGCGACCATTCAAGGGATCGCCCAAGCAACGCTGGACGGCGTGGTACCGGATTATGCGACGGCCCTGGCGATGGACGATGAGGCGCTGATCGAACGCTTGATCAGCCTGCGCGGGGTCGGTCGCTGGACGGTGGAAATGCTGCTGATCTACAGCCTTGAACGCATGGACATTCTGCCGGCGGATGATTTCGGTGTGCGTGAAGGTTATCGGCGCTTGAAAAGCCTCGACGTACAACCGACACGCAAACAGATGATCGACATCGGCCAGGCCTGGAGCCCACACCGCACAGTCGCCGCATGGTACCTATGGCGAGTGGCCAAACCCTGAAACCCCAACGCTTATAGGTGCTGCGGAACCATGGGACTGTGTGATTGTGGGTCTGTAGGAGCTGTCGAGTGCAACGAGGCTGCGATCTTTTGATCCTGATCTTTTAAAAGCCAAAAGATCGCAGCCTCGTTGCCTCGACAGCTCCTACAGTGGAAATGAGAGTTCGGCCTCTGGGTGGGCGTCTGCTCACACCCACGCAACAGCCAACAATCCAGCGCCAAGCACCACGCACAACGGCGAATACACCCACGTATCAAGCCGCGAAAACCGTGAGCCTTTGACCTCTTTGAAAAACCCCACCAGGTTCGAATCACCAATCGCCCGGGCGAACAGCAACAGCGCAATCGCGCTGATCCCCCATTGCAGCGACCAGTGATGCACCGGCGCGAATCCCCAACCAACCCGCATACACACCAGCGCCGCAATCACCAACAGCGCCGCCGCGACCAGCAACGTGATCCAGCCGGAAGGTTTAAACGCCGGGCGCACCGTCGCCACCAAACCTTGCACCGGCACTTGCGGCACGGCCGCCACCGCCGCCCATTGCCCGCCCAGCGCCCAGTACACATGCACCAGGGCGATCACCGCAAAAACCGTCACCAGCCATTGAGCCAACACAAAGGTCATGGTCGAGAATCCTTGGAAAGGGATTTGAACAAATCATCCTAGTTGGCATTTTTTGAAGTGCACGACCGATCGGCGGTACGGTAAAGTGCCGCCCCATGAAATTCTCCCGTACCGATCGCTCACTGCTGGCCTGGATGCTGTATTGCTGCGTCCTGTTCAACGTGTTCGCCTGCAGCATCGGTCACGGACAAATGGTCGGCATGCAGCTGAACGGTATCGGCGGCCAGTTCTGTACGGTCGACCCGGCCACGCAAGCGCCAATCGCCAACAACCCCACCGAAGAAAAACTGCCGACCCTGTCCAAGGCGTTCGGCTGTCCGCTGTGCTCGGTCGGCGGCGGCATGGGCCCGGCGTTCAACTCCAGCCTGACCCTCGCCGTTCTGCCGGAACAACACAGCCCGCCGCTGGCGCCCATTGTCAGCGCCGACCTCCCTGCCCGCTTCACCTGGCCCTCGGCCAACCCTCGCGCCCCACCGCTCGCCTGAGTATTTCTGCCTTTTTGATCTGTCAGCCCACTGCGCCAACGCGCGGCGTGTGCCTGTGCGCTGACGCCTAGACAAGCATTCAGGATTCAATGATGAAACAACTCACTTTGCTGGCGAGCCTGTGCGGCTGCCTGTCCGTCAACGTCTGGGCGCAATCCACCGTGGATCTGGCGCCCATCACCATCGATGGCGAATCCGGCGCCGAACCGGGCCTGAGCCTCGACCAGTCCAGCGGCATGGCCTCGCGCCTCGGCCTCAGCCTGCGCGACACCCCGGCCTCGGTGGCCATCGCCAACCGCAACGACATCGAACGCCACGGCGCGCAGAACTTCCAGGACGCCGCCAACACCCTGCCCGGCGTCAATGCCAGCGCACCGCCGGGTTTCGGCGGATTCGTCTCTTATCGCGGCTTCACCAGCAGCCAGATCACGCAGATGTTCAACGGCATCAACGTCTCCGGCGGTCTCGCCCGACCGGTGGACGCGTGGATCTACGACCGGGTGGAACTGGTCGGCGGCCCGTCGTCGCTGATCAACGGCGCAGGCTCGGTCGGCGGTTCGCTGAACTACGTGACCAAACTCGCCACGCGCGATGAACAAGCCATCGAAGGCCGGGTCAGCTACGGTACTTACGACACCACCGAAACCGCGTTCGGCCTCAACCGTGCTCTGACCGAGCCGAGCGCCAACATCCAGCACTACGCCCGACTCGACGTCAGCCACAACACCAGCAACGGCTACATCGACCGCCAGGAACGCGATGCCTGGAGCGTGGCGTTCTCGTTGCTCAGCGACCTGACGCCAAATCTGTCGCACACGTTGGCGCTGGAATACCAGGACGAGCACGAGGACAGTCCGTATTGGGGAACCCCAGTGCTCAATCCCAAGGCCGGCGAGCTGAAGATCGACAAACACAACCGCTTCAACAACTACAACGTCGAGGACGGCCGCTACGAGCAACGAACCATCTGGGTGCGCTCGATCATCGACTACCGCATCAACGACAGCACCACACTGCGCAACACGCTGTATCACCTCGACAGCCAGCGCGATTACCGCAACCTCGAAACCTACCAGTACAACGCCGACAACACGGCGGTGAACCGCTCAACCGCGTATCAGGTGCGCCATCAGGGTGAGCAGAACGGCAACCAGTTCGAACTGCGCCACGACAACACGCTGTTGGGACTTGAGACGACGTGGTCGGGCGGTTTCGAATACAAGGTCAACCAGACCACCAACTATCCGCTGAACGTCAAAGGCGCCAGCACAGTTGATCCGAACAACTACCGGCCGGGGCATTTCTACGACATACCCGGCACCAACCCGGCGTTGATCAGCGACAAGACCAACGAGGTCACCACCAAAGCCTTATTCGTGGAAAACCGCTTGGCGTTGACCGACAAACTGTCGCTGCTCACCGGTCTGCGTTATGACGATATCGACCTCGACGTGACCAACCACCGAGTGGTGACCGCCGCTAATGCCAAGCACCTTAGACGCAGCTGGGAACCGCTCACTGGCCGCGCCGGCCTGACGTACCAGTTCATCCCGTCGGCCAACGTTTACGTGCAATACAGCACCGCCGCCGAGCAACCGAACGGCACCCAGGACTTCGACGTCTCGACGGGCAAGCAATGGGAAATCGGCAGCAAGTTCGAATATCTGAACGGGCGCGGTTCGGCGACGTTGGCGGCGTATACGATTGAGCGCAAAGACTTCGCCGTGACCGATCCACTGGATCCGACCAGCAGCATTCCGGTGGGCCAGCAAACGTCGAAAGGCATTGAGATCGCCAGTTCGCTGCGGATCACCGACAAGCTGTTGGCCGAAGGCAACTTCGCCTGGGTCGATGCGCAGTACGACGATTTCACCGAGAAAAACGCTGCCGGCGTGGTGGTGTCGCGCAAGGGCAACACGCCGACCAACGTACCGGATCGCGTGGGGAACCTGTGGCTGACTTATGATTTTTCGCCGCAATGGCAAGGAGGGGTTGATGCGCGCTATGTGGCGTCGGTGTTTGCCGATACGGCCAATACGATGACAGTGCCGTCGTACACGTTGTTCGGCAGCTTCCTCAGCTACAAGGTGGATTCGCACACGACTGTGACCGGGCGGGTGCGCAATTTGACCAATGAGGTGTATGCCGAATTTGCGCATGTGTCGCCGGCATATTACCTCGGGACGCCGCGTACTTTTGAATTGGCGGTGGCAACGAAATTCTAAAAAAACCTGTAGGAGCTGCCGAAGGCTGCGATCTTTTGATCTCGCTTTTAAAACAATCAAAATCAAAAGATCGCAGCCTTCGGCAGCTCCTACAGGATCGCGTCGGCTATAGACTTGCGGATACTTTGTCTGCCACATCCTTCGGCAACCAGGCCTGCCACACATCCGGATGCGCCTTCATAAACGCCACCGCCGCTTCCCGTGGTGCCGTGTGCTTCTCGCTCATCTCGGCCAACGCCTTGTTCAATGGCTCAATCGGAAAATCGACCTTGCTGAAGAACTCGGTAATCTGCGGATACTGCTTCTGAAACGGCGTCGACACGCCAATCGACAGCTTCGAAGCCAGCGAACGGGTCGGTTTTGGATTGGGATTATCGGCATCCGTCAGCGTCTTCCACGCTTCGGCATCAAACGCCGGCTCTTCCAGTTGCACCAGTTTGAATTTGCCCAGCAGCGGCGTCGGCGACCAGTAGTAGAACAACACCGGCTTACCGCGACGAATCGATGAACTGATTTCGGCATCCAGCGCCGCGCCCGAACCACTGCGGAAATTGGTGTAGTCGTCCTGCAACCCGTACGCCGTCAGCTTCTGCTTGTTGACCACTTCCGAGGTTCAGCCGATCGGGCTGTTGAGGAACCGGCCCTTGCTCGGGTTTTCCGCATCCTTGAACACGTCCTTGTATTTTTTCAGGTCACTGACACTGCGCAAGTCTGGCGCCAGCGGCTTGATGCCTTTGGCCGGATCACCCTTGATCACGTATTCCGGCACCCACCAGCCTTCGGTGGCGCCTTTGACGGTATCGCCGACGCTGACCACTTTGCCTTCCGCCTCAGCCTTGACCCACACCGGACTGCGCCCGGCCCACTCCTCGCCAATGACCTGAATGTCATTGTTGGCCAGCGCGGTTTCCAGCGTGATGGTGGTGCCGGGCAGCGTGTCGGTCGGCAGCCCGTAGCCCTTCTCGACGATGATGCGCAACACATCGGTGATTAGGCTGCCGCTTTCCCAGTTCAGGTCAGCGAAATGGATTGGCGTCTCGGCCGCCATCACCGCTTGCGCCGACGTCAGCATCCCGAATGTCGCCACGCTGGCGGCCAATAACCGTCGAAATCCGTTCATCTATTACCCCTCGTGCTGTTCACAGCATTGGCAGGATGGCCTGACAGAAGACCGCAAGCCTCTGAATACTCAGTCAACTGACTGTAGCCGAGGTTCCAGTGTTTTCAGGTAGATGATCCGGTCGAGGTTATGTTTCAGATTTTTCCTGCAAGCTTTGTAGCTAGCGTCTGACCATGGCGGCGTATTCCGCCGGCCGCAAGGTGTAGATCTGCGACGCCACCCAGCCCAGCCAGGCGCCCTGCATTGGCGCCTTCGACGCGTACAAACGCTGGGCTTCCTCGCGCGCCGTGTCGAGGTTCTGCGAGTGGAAGTCCGCCCGGCTCACTCGCTGGCCTTGAAGGTCACCAGTTCGCCTTTGCGCCATTTGGCGGCTTTGGCGGTGACGGCTTTCAGCGTTTTGGTCAGGCCTTCCTGCAGTTGCTCATTGGCGGCGAACACCGTGACTACGCTGTGGCCTTCTTTGAACAGAATCGCCTGGCCATCGGCCGTCGTGACAAAGGCGTAGTCGCCCAAGCCATAGACCGTCAGTTTGATTTCGCGAAAACGGATGTCCATCTTGCCGCCTTCACGGCTGGGCAAGACCGACGCACTGAAATGATCGCCAACCTTGAGCTTAAGCCCGGGTTTGTCATCGACCACCAAGGCACTTTCGGTGTCGATTTCGGCGACGTAAATGCCTTCGGCGCTCTGCTCGGTGATGTAAACAAAACGCGATTGAAACAGCTTGACCAGCTTCGCGCGCAAATCACCCAGCACGAACAAAGCATGCATATCGAGGTTACTGACTGCCAAAGAAACATCCCCACATCTGAAAAAGCCGCACACGGAAAACGCGCACGGCAAAAAAACGGCCAGGCCGACAGTGTTGCCAAATAACTCAAATAAAAGTCCGAAGCGAGCCGACAGCTCATCGTTCGCGAGGTTCTTAGACTACTGGAATGTCACTCGCGAAACTTGCCTCAACTGTCGCCAGAGCTTGAAGGAAAAATCCTCAGTGGCCGACAGATAAAACTGACTACGAACTTTAGGGAAAATTCTCACGAAAAAAAGCACTTTTCCGACATATCGCAAATGAAAAATTGCTTTAGATAAGCCCCGTCGTCAACAGGTATTGGCGATTCTAGAGCAGCAATGCTCATTACGACTACCCGAAACGACCTGTAAATAGGGGTCGAACGATGAAAAGGACTTCATATGTGCACTCTAACCCACTTTGCCCTGCCCTCTGATGCACGCACCACATCGCCGCTGATCCTGCGTATCGCCACACCAGATGATCAGACACCTCGTTTTCAAGTGGTACCGGCTGGCAACTCGTTTTTTCACATCAAGGAAAAATCGACGGGTCGTGTAAGAGGTTTCCGCGAAGACCATAACGAAGCCTGTGCGCTAGCCCGATCACTTGAATCGAAAATCGAACTCCTGGCGAACGGCTGCCTCAGATAAAGAGAGTGTTTGATCGCGTCATCCCGGCGCCCACACCAAGGAGCATACGATGGAACTGACAGCAAACAATCTGACGACCCTGTTCGACCAACTGGGATTGCCTTCGGAAGGCTCCGCCATCGACGATTTCATCGAGGCCCATCCGCTGCCTGCGGACGTCAAATTGATCGACGCCGACTTCTGGTCGCCACAACAAGCGCAATTGCTCAAAGAATGGTTACGTGCCGACGGCGATGAAGCGGTCATGGTCGATGAGTTGAACGTACGCCTGCACCGCGGCAAGTAAAACCGATCAGTGCAGGCTGTCACCCGCCTTGGCTTGTAATTCTGCAAGCCATGCGGCCTTGCACTCTTCCGCCTCATCGCGACTGGCGAACGCGGTGCCGCGCCGCTCTCCATTCAATAACACCACCCAGCAGACGCTTTGCCCCATCGCGCGTAAACCCTCGGGGACACCGCTGCCGATCATCACGGCGACATCAACTCTGCACTGCATGCTGACCTCCCAAAATCATTAGCTAGCTAACTACGTAGTTAGATTAATGGTTTTCTACGGGAGGAAACAGCAACGGCCGTGCACAGATTCATTGCAGCAAAGGTAACAATCGCTCAGCGCGCACCTTCGGGTTTATAGCCCAGACGCAAACCGCCCCAATGCCGGCCCTTGATCATGATCGGCACCGACAGGTCATGCATCAACTCGCCGGTATCGCGGGTATAGGTCTGCAACAGCACCGGTTGTTGATGGCTGCCACAACGAATCCCGGTGCGATCGGCAAACTTGCGTTTGGTGCGATTGTTCAGCGCATCGACCTGCGCATCGCCAGTTAACGGCTTGCTGAATGCCTGATTGTGCGTCGGCACATAGCCCTGTTGCGTGCAGGCAATGGCGAAGACCAGCCCTTCGTGACGCGGCAGCAACGGCTCCTGAATCGCGGGCAGCACCTGATCGGTGTAGCGATCGAAACGGGTCTGAAATTTCGCCGGTTGAGTATTCGGGATCGGTTGGTAATGGCGATCAAACAGATCCTCCAGGCTGACCCGGCCCTGATCTATATCGGCTTCAAACTGCGCAGCAATCCGATTAGCGCCTTCGCGCGCCAGGTCGTAGATACGCTGGTGATAGTCATCGAGGCCGACTTCGGCGAGCCGTTCGCTGATGGTTTCCGCCTGCCCTTCCATCTGCACGGCGGCGTCGGCGAGGCGGCGGGTCTGTTGATCGCTGATCGCCAGATCGCTGCGCATTTGCTCGATAGCCTTAAACAGGCTGTCGAGTTGCTCGCGGTTGGTTTCCGCGCCCCGGGCGATTTCGCCGACCTGGGTTTCCACGCCAGCGGCCAGTCGCGCGATGTTTTCCAGGTGCTGACCGGTGTGCTCGACCTGCTCGACGCCGGTGCGCAGGTCGCTGGACAGCTCGCGAATCTGCTCGACCACTTGCGCGGTGCGTTGCTGAATGTCGGCAACCATCTCGCCGACTTCGCCGGTCGCCGATGCGGTTCGCGCTGCTAATCCTCGCACCTCATCGGCGACCACGGCAAAACCGCGCCCGTGCTCGCCAGCGCGGGCTGCTTCGATGGCAGCGTTGAGTGCCAACAGATTGGTCTGGCTGGCGATGGACTGAATCACCAGCGTCACCCGCTGGATGTCATCGCTGCGCACACTCAAGGCTTCGATCAATTCGCGGCTGGCGTTGGCGCGTTGACTGAGTTGGTGCATGCGCGAGATCGAATCGAGCAATTGCGTGCGCCCCGCCGCACTGCTGTGATGGGCTTCGCTGGCAGCGCTGAGCGCTTCGCGGCTGAGTTGCGAGGTCGCGTGTTCAGTGGCGATCATCACTTCGGCGTTGCTGACGATTTGCGCGGCGGCATTCAGTTGCGATTCGAGTTTGCTCGCCAGTTCCTTCACCGAAAAGGCAACGCCGGCCGCCGACAAGGCGTTATGGCTGGTCGTGTAGGAAAGGTCGCGGGTCAATTCAGAAATAGCGCTGCCGGAATCGGCAGGCTGTGCAGCGGGTACGGCTCGGGAGCGCAGGCGCGGCAGCCAGACAATCAGCACCGCCAACGGCATTGCGAGGTACAGCGACCACTCACCCAAGGTCATGCCGGCCAACAACAGCATCAGGGCGATGCTTTGCAGGGTCGGTGCGAGCCAGCGGTTTCTCGGCAACAGCACTGGTGCAGGCAGAGCCCCAACCAGAGATCCATCTCTCGTCATATCATCACCCCACGCTTGTTTTCATTGTTGTAACTGCATTAAACGCCACTACAACGCCATTATCTATGGTCCAGTTAGTCGTGGGGTCTTGCAGCAGGTCAATGAATCGGCGGGAAATGTTGCGGACGAGCAAAAGCAAAGATCGCAGCCCCGACATCTCCGTGTAGGAGCTGCCGAAGGCTGCGATCTTTTGCTGGCGACCCACATTCATGGGTCACCGCACAGCATCAAGCCTGACGCTGGTGCTTGTCGATCTGCTCGTGACGCTCTTGAGCTTCGATGCAGTACTTGGTGGTCGGGCTGATCAGCAGACGCTTCAGGCCAATGGCCTCGCCGCTGTCGTCGCACCAGCCAAAACTGTCTTCCTTGATGCGCTCAAGGGCTTGTTCCAGTTGCGGCAGCATGCGCTGGTCGCGATCGATCGCGTTCACCAGCCAAGTGCGCTCTTCTTCAACCGAAGCCGCGTCCGCCGGATCAGCCGGAGTGTCCAGGCTTTCGATGGCGATGCGATTTTGCTCAATGCGCTCGTGGGTTTCGACTTTCATGTTCTGCAACAGCTCAGAAAAAAAAGCGTGCTGCTCGGCATTCATGTAGTCATCTGCCGGCATGGCCAGCAACTTGTCCTTTGTCATTGATATCTCTATAAAAAAACGTGCATTAAGGCGAATTAGGGAGCGTTTCGGCAAACCGCGTGCGGCTGTCGAAAAGGCATCGTTTATTGCAAATGCCACCCGGCACTCAATTTACGAGGGGCGGCAGTCTAAGGCCGACTTGCGACCTCAGCAACAGAAAATCTAGCGAATTCGTCCGGCAAAGCCCGGAAACTGCTCTGACACAGGCTTCATGGCGGTACTCGGAGTGCGTTTATAGCAAGAAATTCAATCGAGCGGCTGTATATAGAAGACAAACGGCTAACGAAGACCTGCGACCGATGACTCTCGACCGCCAGAGTTTTTATTCAGAACTGCCCTGTAGCCTTCGCATCCCCCCGGATTCAGGGGCGCTGCCGTCCATATAAAAGAACAGATCAGCAGGATTGCCCATATCCAGTACAGATCTGCACCAAACGCATCGCCAGCGACAGGCGCCCGCAAAGCGAGCGGATCAGGGTCGACGAAATTCACCAACAGGTCGGCTTCGACAACTGACAATTGCTTCAAGCTCGGCTAGGTTATGCCTTCCCACCGGTTCGACTTGAAGGAACGCGTCATGAAACTGATCGGCATGCTCGACTCCCCTTACGTGCGGCGCGTGGCGATCTCCGCCAAGCGCCTGGGCATCGACCTCGAACACGAGTCGGTCTCGGTGTTCCGCCACTTCGAACAATTCCAGCAGATCAACCCGGTGGTCAAAGCGCCGACACTGATCCTCGACGACGGCGTCGTACTGATGGACTCCACGCTCATCCTCGACTACCTCGAAGCCGCCACCGGCAAAACCCTGCTGCCGAAAGACCTGAGCCAACGCGCCCAAGCCCTGCGCCTGATCGGCCTCAGCCTCGCCGCCTGCGAAAAAGCCGTGCAGCTCTACTACGAACGCAACCTGCGCCCGGCCGACATCCAATACCAACCGTGGGTCGAGCGCGTCGAAAGCCAACTCGCCGCCGCCTTCACCGCCCTCGAAGAACAACTTGAAACCTACCACCTGCCCACCGACGGCACGCTCGCCCAGGATGGCATCAGCCTCGCGGTCGCGTGGAGCTTCACCGGCCTCGTCGTACCCGACCAGATCGACGACCACCGCTACCCGCGCATCGCCCAATACACCGCCTACGCGGAAAGCCTCGAAGCCTTCATCAACACCCCGATGACCTGACCATGAGCACAACCGACACCGCCGCACCCGCGCTCAAAGAAATCTTCAACGCCGAACGCCTGCAACACATCGCCGACGAAATGAGCGCGGTGTACCCCGCGTTCAAGGCCAAAGCGTTTCTCAAACATGCCAATGAAGGACTCGCCGAGCTATCGGTGATGCAACGCATGGCCCGCGTCAGCGAAAGCCTGCACGCTGTTTTGCCGCTCGGGTATGAAGATTCCCTCGAAGTGCTGTTTGAACTTGCTCCGAGGCTGAATAGCGGATTCGTCAGCATGTGCCTGCCGCATTACGTCGCCAGCTATGGCGCGCATGCGTTCGATACCTCGATGGATGCGCTGAAGTACTTCACCACGTTTGGCTCTTCTGAATTCGCCATTCGCCACTTTCTGCGCAGTGACTTGGAACGCTCACTGGAACTGATGCATGACTGGGCGCTGGATGAGAACCACCATGTGCGTCGCCTGGCCAGCGAAGGCAGCCGCCCTCGCCTGCCCTGGTCGTTTCGACTGGAAACGGTGCAGGCGAATCCGAATTTAGCGGCGGGGATATTGGATCGGTTGAAGGCGGACGAGAGTTTGTACGTGCGCAAGTCCGTGGCAAATCATTTGAATGATGTAACGAAGGAACATCCGGGTTGGGTGCTGGATGTGATTGAGGGGTGGTCGCTGGAGGAAAAGCATACGGCCTGGATTGCCAAGCATGCGCTGAGGAGTTTGATTAAGCAGGGGGATATGCGCGCGTTGGCGGTAATTGGTGCGGGGAAGAAGGCTGAGGTTGAGTTGATCGATGTGCGGGTTGTGCCGGGTGTTGTGAGGTTGGGAGATGGGATTGGCTTGTCGTTTTCGGTGAAGTCGACGGTGGCACATGAACAGCGGCTGGTGATTGATTATGCGATTGACTATGTGAAGGCGAATGGCGGGGTTTCGCGGAAGGTTTTTAAGTTGAAGGTGGTGGATTTGGTGGGGTTTGGGGAGGTGGTTGTGGGTAGAAGGCAGGTGATAAAGGATTTTACGACGCGGAAGCATTTTGGTGGGGTGCATGGGGTGTGGGTGATGGTTAATGGGGAGGTTTTGGGTGGGGCTGAGTTCACGATCGTTGGTTGAGGAATACCTCGCGAGTCAGTGATTGCCCGGAAACAGCTCGTGAAGATGAATGTGTTGGTAGGGCTGCTTTCGGCCAGAAGCGGTCATTCAAGTATTTCTACGAAATCACGGGCGATTCACTATTCACTGGCGGCAAAGGCCGATTCCAAGGGGGCTGGCAATGTCTGCTCCAGATGCATCAGACTCCGATGATGACCCGACGTCTAAACAAGGATGTACGAAGTGAACACTAAGAGAACGCTAACCGACGTTGATCTTTGCCGACACCTCGAGCCAAGCGCGGAAAGGTTCTACCGGCGGGCACTGGATGTTTTCATGGCGTACCCGGACTACGCGCTGGCTGAGTTCAGGCGTGTTGCAGAGTGTCTAGTGACTACCCTAGCGTCACAGTTTTACATCGAGTTCGAGAAGAAAGATCTCTATTCGCGAATCAATGAGCTGAAAGAATGCCAGCTCATTGACTGGTCGCTTAGTCGCTCTCTCCATGAGATACGCAATCTGGGAAACGACGCAGTCCACAGCGTGATCCGGCCCTCAAATTTGGCTGATAACGCTGTGGAGCCCAACCCAGCTGGTGACGTAAACAAGGCGATCCTGGCTCGGAAGATTTTAGTTGGCATCTTCGAGAGCATCTTCCTCCTGCTCAACAAAGACCAGGATTTGCCCACCGTAGAGTTGGAAGAAGTAGGCGACGTTTCCAGTCAGCAAGCTCTCTGGAAGGCAGCGACTCGCTTCGATGATTTCGAGAGCAAATTTGCCGCAGGCTTGATCTTGGAGGCGCAATCAATGATTGCCCTGAACGAGAGGGCGGTAATCATCTCTCGAACAGAAAATACGCACAAACAATCACTCCTAACTATGGCAATTGAGATGTACCGGGCAGCCTGTGAAATTAGTGCCGATCTGGATTCACTCTCTATTACCTACGTGCAAATGGCATTGGAGGGGGATCAGGCAGCGCTAGTGAAACGTGCCGACACAGAAGCTCTGTATCGCTTCGGGCGCCTTACCTACTACAAGGAGGTGAAGGACGAAACACAGCAACTCGGAGCTCTAGCGATTGAGGAAGCCGCCAAGCGCGGACATGTTGAGGCTTGCGTCCAATTCGGAGAGTACCTGCGGATGAATGGCCGTCATGATGAAGCACTCGCCATGATGCGGTTTGCAGTTGAGCACGGGGATCCCCTCGCCGACCTAGGTCTATTCATTATTTACAACGAGGAAGGCTCGCCGCACTACTCTCCCGAGAATGCTGTTGAGGCCTTGGAAACAGGTGTTACCCGAAATTGCACCAAATGCAAGATGGAACTGGGACGGATTTTATACGAAGGCAAACACGGAGTTGAGAATAAGGAAAGAGGCAAGCGTCTTATCGAAGAGGCCGACGAAAAAGGTCTTACGGCTGCTACAATGTATCTCCGTCTGATCATCGACGACACTTTCTCGAAGGACTTAATGAAGATCGGTCATGCGATCAAGATGAGCCTCGACGTGGAGATAGCAAAGATCAAATCGCAACGCCCTGGGCGAAACGACAGATGCCCCTGTGGGTCGGGCAAAAAATACAAGGTTTGTCACGGGGGCTGACAAAGCCGGGCGGACGTTGAACAGAATCGACCATGACTGTATAGACGATGTATGGCTGTTTTGGGTCAAAAGCGGTCAGTCGCGATCGTCCGCTTCTGGCCGAAAGCAGTCGTTCGTGAGTGGCAGCTATCGGTCAGAAGCGATCCTTTGGGAGTTCAGTCGGCCCTACTTCGAAAGCCCGGTCGCGCCGTCATTAGCCTCACACAAAATTCTATCGAGCTCAGGCCTTGTCCACTTCTCCCAAGGAAATACGTTGCGGTCATCGCCGCTGTGCCAATACTCGCCTGCATCAAATGCCTGGTAGATAGAGAATGCCGGCTGGGGCATCTCCGCGTGCAGGGACAAATCGACGATATCGCTGATGACAATATTCATCACCTCATCAGAGTAATGAAAATCGCGAGCGCCCGTAATAAACAGTCTTGCTACTGAGATCGCCAATTGATTCAGAAGATCGCGACTGTCGATCTGCAGGTGCTCACACATAACACTTAATTCGGTATTTGGGTTTTTTTGAATGATCCCCAGTACGTAATCAAGGTTGGTATCACTAAGACCTGTGGCCATGGGATCAAAGTACCCGTGAATTCAGTTTTGCGATGGACTCAAGGGAAGCATGTCAGAAAACACATTGCCGGAGCTACTGCTGAACGTCCGATTTGGTTCGAAAGCAGCTTCGGCCGAAAGCGGTCTCTTACATTCAAAGCAAACGTTCAATCGCAAGAAATCGAAACCCTCTGCTTAATAAGATTTTGCGGCAATATTCGGGAAACGTACACTTTGGCCCTTCGGCTACCAACTCCCATAAGGGATGCCGTACTTCTCGATGTAACGCTTCGACTTTTCACTGACCGGATACGCGTATCGTCCTTGGTTCTTTCCCAGACTTGGCCCCAAAGGTTCGATCTCGGCTTGTGCCTTAGCTACCTTGGCGGGACGGTGACATGAGTCACGAACGAACACCTGCACGACTCCCCCAGGAGCCAATCCCAAATAGATTGAGGCGCTGTAGCTAGCCTGTTGCGTTGGCGTTTCTGGGCATCGTTGATTCACCGACGCAACCATCAATTGTCTTGCCTCTTCGGGTACATCTACCCAAACCTGATAGGTCTGCGGCTCAACGATGGACTGCCAACGCACGTAAATGCGTTTGGGTAAATCGGCTCCAGTCACAGCTTTGGTGGCAGCACCCACGGCGTGCCAGCCTCGTGCGGATTCTTTACCGTTTTCCGGTTCCCCACCGGCGGCAGTACCTCCGCCCGTGCGTCTGAATACCTTGCCGTTGATGTCCTCTACGGCACTGTCTTCGACCCATACCTTCATATAGTAAGGCTCGGTAAATCCTAGTTCCCACGAAGAAGACTTGGGATCGTTCTTCGCTGATAGGGGGTCATTCGGCTGACAACCAGTACCCCACAGCGCGCATAAAAGAGTAAGGATCCGTTTCATTGGCGCAAGACTCACCAACTCCCATACGGGATACCGTACTTGTCGATATATGCCTTCGCCTTTTCACTGACGGGATACGCATACCGGCCACCATGCTTTCCCTGCTCCGGGCCTAGCGGTTCAATCTCGCCTTGTCCCCGAGCGACCGCGACCGGTTCTCGACATGAGTCCTTGACCCACGCTTGGAGCACACCGCCTGGGGCGAGTCCTACGTAAAGCGACGCCATGAATCGAGCGGTTTTCTCAGGTGTTTCCTGACAGCGCTGGTGCGTCGACTTCACCATCAGTTGTCTCGCCTCCTCTGGAATGGCAATGAAACCCCTGTAGGTTTTTTGCTCTGTTATGGACTGCCAACGCGCAAAGATGAGTTTGGGCAAGTCGGCGCCAATCACCGGCATTCCGGAACCAGTTACGACGCCCCAACCTCGGGCCGACTCGGCTTCCAGGCTTGGTTGTCCACTGGCGGCAGTGCTCTTACCAGCCCTGAAAAAAACCCTGTCATTAATATCTTGGACGGAGCTGTCCTCGACCCAGACTTTCATGTAGTTCGGCTCCACGAACACCAACTCCCACCAAGGATACTTAGGGTCGTTTTCGCCAGTCTCGGGGCCTGCCAACTGGCATCCCACCAGAAGTAATGCGCCCAGCAGTGTCACGAATCCTTTCATTTCGAAGCTTCCAATCACTTGTAACGACTACCAGCTATCGTAAGGAATGCCGAATTTTTCGATATCCCGCCAACAATAATCCGCTCAGCAGCACCACGATTCCTTTCATTACCAGAGCATCCAATCTGTTTTCTTGATTACCAACTGCCAAACGGAATGCCGAACTTCTCGATATATCGCTTGGATTTTTCATTGACCGGGTACGCGTAACGACCTTGGTTTTTACCTTGACTCGGGCCCAACGGTTCGATTTCGGCTTGAGCCTTGGCGACTTTGACGGGGTGGTGGCACGAGTTTCTTACCCAGACCTGTACTACGCCGCCGGGAGCCAGCCCCAAATACATTGAGGAAATATAGCGTCCCTCTTGCTCTGGAGTTTTTGCGCAGCGTTGGTTGACCGAAGTCAGCATTAGTTGTCTGGCTTCTTCGGGTATATCAATCCACGCACGATAGGTTTGAGGTTCTACGATGGATTGCCACCGAACGAAAATTCGCTTGGGGAGGTCAGCGCCCACCACTGCTTTTGCTGAACTTCCTACACCGTGCCAACCGCGTGCAGACTCGGTTCCATCTTCTGGTTGACCGCCCGATGCGGATCCACCACCAGTGCTGAGAAACGTCTCGCCCTTAATATCTTCGACAGACGTGTCTTCCACCCAAACCTTCATGTAATGAGGTTCGGCAAAACCGAGCTCCCACCAGGGCGACTTCGGATCATTTTTGGCCGATAACGGATCACTTGACTGACAACCGGCCACTAGCAGCACGCAAAACGCGATTAACAATCGACTCATTTGACGGCTACCAACTCCCGTAAGGGATGCCGTACTGGTCGATATAACGCTTGGCTTTTTCGCTCACTGGATAGGCATAGCGACCACCGTTCTTCCCCTGTTCGGGGCCTAGCGGTTCAATTTCGCCTTGAACTCGCGCCACTTTAATTGGCCGTCGGCATGAATCTCTTACCCACACTTGCACCACGCCGCCCGGAGCGAGCCCTAAATAGACTGAGGCCATGAAGCGCGCCGTTTTCTCTGGTGTCTCTGGACAGCGCCGAGTAGTGGAGGTCACCATAATTTGTCGGGCTTCCTCGGGGATATCGACCCACGCCTGCCAGGTTTTCTGCTCTGCAATTGATTGCCAGCGGACATAGATACGCTCAGGTAGATCGGCACCCACCACTCTCTTCCCGCTACCACCCACTGCTGTCCAGCCCCGGGCAGTTTCCTTTCCGTTGTCAGGCTCTCCACCTGCCGCGGAGCCGCCACCAGCCCGGAAGTAAACCTTACCGGTAATGTCTTGGACAGAGCTGTCCTCTACCCAGACTTTCATGTAATCAGGTTCAGTAAAGGCCAGTTCCCACCATTCGGACTTTGGATCGTTTTCACCCGATAGCGGATCAGCAGACTGGCAGCCAGTCATGAATAAGGCACATGCAAGTGTGACGATTAATTTCATTACCATAGTGTCCAGTCTGGTACGTGAGGATGTTGGACTCGAATCCCGTCCGCCGTAGGTGCATTGATGTAAACGGCGCGGATGCCACTGCCATCCCTTCGTCCAAGGGGATGATTCCAGTTCGCTGACTTATGAATGTACTTGAGCTTCATCAGCACTTCTTCTTGAGAAGTGGTGCTGTAGTCACCTGCCACAAACCGATCGCACATTGCTTGCAGTTCTGATGGCACCGCCAGCGCCTCCGTGCCTGGCATATCGTTGAAACGAACACCCTTTTCTTTTGCCAATTGGTACATCACTCGCAGGTACACCCTAGACAACCGGCCGCTAACAGGGCGTTTGAGCTGCACCGCGGCGTATATGCGCTTGCGCGGCGTGATTCGTTCCCTATCAATTGGCAGGATGAGTGGATCAGGAGTGACGACTTCCAGCATCGCTTCCGGCCAGCCTCTAGCGATCCACTGATTCCTCACAATCACAGCATCGTTATAAATCGAAGTAGTAGACACATCAGTAAACTGCCCCACTTCAAGCGTTTGCATTGGGCTGATCAGCACACACTCTTCAATCTCATCTCGGTATCCACCACCAATGTCGGAATGAACGCCTGGAAGCATAATTTCCGTATGTTGGTCCTTCACGCAGCTAAGGGCGAAGTTGGCTCTGCACTCGTCGCGCGCCGACAACTGGACTACATCCGTAAAAAAACGAGGATCGAGGTACAACTTGATACCCGTTGCTACCGGGCTTTTAACATTGCCCAGGTTTGACCATCCAGCAACTGACGGGACTGTGTCGTAGAGCCCAATAAATCCAATATTGATACTGCTTTGATATTGATCGATGAAGGTACGGCTGAAGTCACTTGCATTACTCCGCAAAACCTCACCTAAGGGCCCTTGCTTACCACGCACCACTTGATTGGCAAAGTGCCGTGCAGCGGCTGCGCCACGACTGAAGCCGAACACATCGAACTTTAGTGATGTGATTTCACTGTCGGGATTGGTTTGCAGTACATCTTCAATTTTGGTTTTGATATCGTCGAATGAGAGTTGCACCCGGCTTGCCACACCGGTATCACCCCGACCAGTACCAGCCCCAAATGTGCTGTCCTCATTGCCTGATCGAGTTCCGATCCCCTCGACATAAACCACGCGAAAAGCTTGCTTTTGAGAACCTTCACCTTCGGCGATTTGGGGCGCGAAGTACAACTCACTGAGCTTATAAACATTACTAGTGTCGTTGGCGTAGCTGCTATCTGGATCTTTCATAAACGGCTTGCAGCTAGCTTCGATATCCTGTGCCGCAATGGGGTGGTGAGCAGCGCATAGCAACCCGAGAGCGGTATTATTCGCGTTGTTACCGGTGCCGTCGAAGAACACACCAATACGCAAGGCGATACCGACTTTTTCGCTTGGAGACGCAGGCGCTTTCCCATATTTCTCATACTCAGCCCAACGCTGGGCATGAATATCGACGGGTTTGGCTTCTTCGTAGCGGTAGTTTTTAGGCGGGTTGGGAACGTATCCACTCATCCATGATTCCTTGTTCTGATCCTTGAAGAACGGCCCGAAGGGTGACAGTCGAGGCCGGGGGGCGCAAGGCGTGGCCCTGTGCCAGCCACCGTGAGACACCGTGTGTCGAGGAGGGTTTCCTCCTCGACCGGGTGGCTGGCTATTTAGCGATTTCGACGTTGTCCAGCGCTTGGTTGACGGCGAGTTCGCCGAGCATCACGACCTGGGCGATGCCGAGCAATGTCTTGCGATGCGAGGTGTTCAGCACGGCTGCGAAGTCGTTGAGCATGGTGGTGGCGCTGCCGAGGGATTCGCTGGCGTTGGCCAGCAGGGATTCGGTGTCGTACGCCGGGTTGGCGAGGAACATGGATTCGGGTTCGTTGGTGCTGGCCATGATGTCGGCGGGGCCGAGGTAGTGGTCGAGGGCGCGTTCGGCGGCTTCGTGGAGTTTTTTCGAGTCGAGGGATTCGTAGGGGGATGTGGTGTCGGTTGCGGGAGGGTTGGGGGTTACTTTGAACATGGTGAAACTCCTAGTTATTAAAGAGGAGCCTTCACCTTCGCTACCAAACGAAGGGTGGCGGCCACACGCGGGTTGGTAGACCGGTAACTAGGAAACCGGCACACCCGAAGGTGTCCTGCGCATGGCCACCATTGACGACAAACCTGAAGCGGTCTGCGAACGGTGCGCGATGCGACTAGTTATGGCGGGCTACCAAACCCGATCACTGTTTTTCAGTGACCGACAGACGATAGAGCCCACGCCCTAGACGCACAAGCCGGGCGATTCTGGCTTAGTCGTAGGCAAAGGCGCAAGGCGTTGTAGGGCTTGGGTGGTTACTGGAGGCTTCGGTTAAACAGGTTTGGTTTTTGTTGTTTAGAACGGTGGTGTGCACGGTGTTTTGGATGGCCCTCTCCCGGAGGGAGAAGGAACTGACCGGGGTGTTTGTTTGAGGGTTGATGACTTTTTAGGGTTGGGGGAATGTGGCGGCGTTAAGGTCAAAAGATCGCAGCCTTCGGCAGCTCCTACAGTGGGGTTGCGTTGGGCTTTAGTTGGCTATCCGGAATTGTGCCGGAGTAGATCGGTTCTACCGGGCCGCTGAGGGTGACGTTGCCTTTGCCGTTCCAATGGACGTGAACGCTGCCGCCGTCGCATTCGACTTCGACGTTGCGATCGAGCAGGCCTTTGCGGATGCCATTGACGGCGGCACCGCAGGCGCATGAACCGGAGCCGAGCGGAATGCCGCCGTTACGTTCCCAGATGCGTAAGCGAATGTGCTGACGATCAATCACCTGCACGAAGTGCACATTGGTTTTGCGAGGAAACAATGGATTGCTTTCAATCGCCGGGCCAAGCGCGGCGATGTCGAGGCCACTGAGGTCGTCAACGAAATACGTGCAATGCGGATTGCCCATGCTGCATGCGACCGGATTGCCAGGCAGTGGCAATGCAAGCGTGTCGTGTTCCTCGGCCAGCGGAATGTCCATCCATTGAAAAAGCGGCTCACCCATATCAACCGAGATCAATCCGCTGGGTGTGCGTTCGCAATTGAGCAGGCCGCGCGTTGTGCGCAGGGTGATCGATTTGCGGCTGGCCTCGCGCATCAATCGGTCGGCAGCGCCACGGGTTGCGCTGCCGCAAACGTCGAGCACCGAGCCATCGGCGTTCCAGAATTTCAGTCGGGCATCCGCGTCGGCGCAGTCGAGCAGCACGGCGAGTTGGTTGAAGCCGATGCCTCGGTGGCGGTCGCCCAGTCGTTGGGCAATTGCGCTGGTGATCGGGTTGGCGCTGTGACGGGCGTCGACGAGGATAAAGTCGTCGCCGTTGGCGTGCATTTTATGGAAGCTGAGCGGCATCGGTGGCGCCTTGGCTGTGTGTCGTGTGAATGAGGACTGCCCTCATTTTTTGCTGTTGGCCAGATGATGCGCGACCAGTGCGTTGGCGTGGCCGTGGCCCATGCCGTGCTCGGTCTTGAGCCAGGTGACCAGTTCCATGTGTTTTTTGTCGGTGTGGCCAGCGAGCAGGTTGAGCCAGTGGTCGATGGGCTGACCGTAGTTTTTTCGATGGAGGGGAAGTAGGACGCCGGGCCTTTGACTTTGTTGTCTTCGCTCATGGTGGTGCCTCCCTGTGAATATTCATCAATAAAGCTGCCGAAGAATTTACCTGATTCTGGCGCTTTCAGGCCGCCAGAATCAAAAGATCGCAGCCTTCGGCAGCTCCTACACACGATCAAAGTAGGAGCTGCCGAAGGCTGCGATCTTTTGATCTTCAAGGCACCGTCGCTCGAGGCCTCTCGTTTTGCCGATCATTCGTATCAACCGTTGAACGCTGCAACGTCTCCGGAAACGCCACCCACAACAACACCAACGCCACCGCCGCCACCCCCGCCAACGTCAAAAACGCCGCACTGTACCCCGCCGCCTGAACCACAAACCCCGCCAGGCTGTTACTCAACGCCGCGCCCAATCCAAACACGGTCGACAGCGCCCCCAGACTGACATTGAAGTGCCCGGTACCCAACGTCAGATCCTTCACCACCACCGGAAACAGCGCGCCGAAAATCCCCGCGCCGATGCCGTCGAGCAATTGCACCGCAACCAGCCAATAAGGGTCGTCGGACAAGATGTAAAGCACGCCGCGCAACGGCAAAATCATGAAGCCAGCGAGCAGCAGCGGTTTGCGTCCCCAGACATCGGCCTTGGCCCCGACCAGCAACGCGACTGGCACCATGACCAGTTGCGCCGCGACGATGCAGGCGGAGGTCAACGGCGTGGCCATCTGCAGATTGGCTTGCGCGAGTTTCTGGCTCACCAGCGGCAACATCGCCGCGTTCGCCAAGTGGAACAACGCACAGCAAATGGCGAACAACAGCAGGGGTCTGTTTTTGAGCAACACCGTCAGCCCCGACGGTTGTGTGCCGTGCCCCGCTCCGCCGGGATCGAGGCCCCGCGCGACGTCGTGGTCGATGGCTTTGGGCGAAACGAAAGAGACGGCGATGACGCTGGCAATCGCCATCGCCGCCATCAGATAGAACACCGCGACCGGGCCGAACAGGTAGGCGAACACCCCGGCCAACAATGCCGCGCAAGCGTTGCCGGCGTGGTTAAACGTTTCGTTGCGTCCGGTGCGTCTGGTGAAGGCGCGCGGGCCGGTAATGCCGAGGGTGATCGCGGAAATGGCCGGGGCAAAAATCGAAGCGGCGACGGCGCTGAGGGCTTGGGTCAATGCGACCAGGCTAAAGGACGTCACGAACGGCAGCAGCAGACAACTGCCTGTCACCAGCAGCGCCGCAATCGCAATGATCGCCCGTTTGCGCCGGGTGTTATCGACCAGCGCACCCGCCGGCGTTTGCGTGACGAGCGCGGCGATGCCGGCGATGGTCATGACCCGTCCGATGCTCGCCGGATCCCAGTGATGTACCGCCAGCAGGTAAATCGCCAAATAAGGGCCGAGCCCGTCGCGCACGTCCGCGAGGAAAAAGTTGAGGCTGTCGAGTGACAGGTTATTGCGACGATCGAGGTGTGTGGCCACGGGCAGCGTCTTCAATGTTCGAGGTCGTGGGAATTGAATCAACCTCCGCTGAGTGAGTGACCTGTGGCGCGAGAACTTAGTTGCATGGGCCGGCGGCGAGCAGCCGGCCGGGCGCTTAGATCGAACGCTGATTCACGCGATTCATGAGTTGCTCGGCGCTTTCTTTGCGTTCGGAATAGCGGTCGACCAGATGCGTTTGCTGGCCACGCAGCAACAGCGTGAATTTCACCAGTTCTTCCATCACATCGACGACGCGGTCGTAGAACGGTGAAGGTTTCATTCGCCCGGCGTCGTCGAATTCCATGTAGGCCTTCGGCACCGAGGATTGGTTGGGGATGGTGAACATGCGCATCCAGCGGCCCAATACGCGCAACTGGTTGACCACGTTGAATGACTGCGAACCGCCGCAGACTTGCATCACCGCGAGGGTTTTGCCTTGGGTCGGGCGCACGGCGCCGAGTTCCAGCGGGATCCAGTCGATCTGCGCCTTGAACACGGCGGACATGGCGCCGTGACGTTCCGGCGAGCACCACACCTGCCCTTCGGACCACAGCACCAGATCACGCAGTTCTTGTACTTTCGGATGATCGACGGGGACGTCATCGGGCAACGGCAATCCGGAGGGATTGAAGATGCGTGTTTCGGCGCCGAAGTGTTCGAGCAGACGTGCCGCCTCTTCGACCAGCAAGCGGCTGAAGGAGCGCTCGCGGGTTGAGCCGTAGAGCAGCAGGATGCGCGGTTTGTGTTCGCCCGGGGTCGAGGGTTTGACGTCGTCGAACAGGCTTGGGTCGAGGTTGGGCAAATGGTCGGACATGGGTTCTCCTTAGAGCGCGCCGATGCGGTCGAGCTCGCGTTGCAGTTGCTCGCGGCTGAGTCGGGCGAAGGGCAATTCGAGGAAGGCTTGGCAGCGCAGTTCGATGCGCGCGAGGGTGGCGTGGAAAGCGGCGTTGATCGCGGCTTCGTCGCCGTTCACTTCGGACGGATCTTCCAGTCCCCAATGGGTTTTGAGGGCCGGGCCGAAGTACACCGGACAGGTCTCGCCGGCGGCTTTGTCGCAGACGGTGATGACGATGTCGGGCGGGTTATCTTCGAAGGCGTCGTTGCCTTTGCTGTGCAGGCCGTCGATGGCGATGCCGGCCTGTTGCAGCGTGGTCAGACTGCGCGGCAGCACCTGCCCTTTCGGGAAACTGCCAGCGCTGACGGCTGCGAATCCGGCGGGTGCCAGATGATTGAACAGGGCTTCTGAGAGGATGCTGCGGCAGCTGTTGGCCGTGCACATAAACAGGATTCGCATGGGTTGCTCCGGTAGAAGATTCAGCAGCACGAGGCGTCGCGCACGGGACGGCCATCCATGTTGTGCAGGCGTGCGGCGTTGTCTTTGAGCCACTCGGTGTTGGCCTTGGCCGTCACTTGCAGGATGTCGCCAATCCACGCCGGCAGATCCGGATTGAGGCGGTAATAGACCCATTGGCCCTGACGGCGATCGAGCAACAGACCGTTGCTGCGCAGTTGCGCGAGGTGGCGGCTGATTTTGGGCTGGCTGTCATCGAGCGCACACATCAGCTCGCAGACGCAGAGCTCACCTTGATTGGCGATCAGCAGAATGGCGCGGACACGGGTTTCATCGGCCAGGCTTTTGAAGACTTCGGTGGGGGTGATCATCGGGCGGGCTCGATACATATGGAAAACCGAATATACGGATTTCCATATATTAATCAAGCCAGATTAAAAGATCGCAGCCTTCGGCAGCTCCTACACCGATCTCTGTAGGAGCTGCCGAAGGCTGCGATCTTTTGATTTTCAAAGGTTAAGCAACAACCCCTGCTCCGCCTCACACAACCCCACCACATAGTCCCAAACCACCCGCAGCCGCACCGACTTGTGCAGCTCCCGCCGTGTGCTGATCCAGTAGCTGCGCTCGATGCTTTCATCCGGCAGTAACGGCACAAGATCAGGATCCGACGCCGCCATGTAGCAAGGCAACACCGCAATCCCCAACCCCGACCGCGCCGCTTCCTGCTGGGCGATGACGCTGGTGCTGTGAAACACCACCCGAGGGCTGCGGCAGAAGCTGTTGAGGAACATCAGTTCCTGGCTGAACAGCAAATCGTCGACATAACCGATCCACGCATGCCGGCCCAAATCCTCACGGCTGCTCAATGGCGGCGCTTTGTCGAGGTAGCTTTGGCTGGCATAAAGCGCCAATCGATAATCGGTGAGTTTGCGCGTGACCAGCATGTCCGCCGCCGGCCGTTCCAGATGAATACTGATCTCCGCCTCGCGATTGAGAATGCTGACAAAGCGCGGCACGGCGACCAGTTCCACTTCCAGCCCCGGATAGCGATCGAACAAGCCGATCATGCGGCTGGCGAGGAATTTGATGCCGAGCCCCTCAGTCACGCCAACGCGAATCTTGCCCAGCGGCGCCGTCGATTGAGTGATCTCTTCCTGCGCCAGCAACGCCACGTTCTCCATCGCCTCCGCATGCTTGAGCAGCGCCTCCCCCGCCGGGGTCATCTCATAACCTTGCGCGTGCTGGACAAACAACGCAGTGCCTAGGCTTTTTTCAATGGCTTCGATGTGGCGGGCGACGGTGGCGTGGGTGGTGTTGAGGCGCCGGGCGGCGGTGAGCAGGCGGCCGCTGCGTTGCAGTTCGAGAAAAAACCGCAGGTCGTTCCAGTCGAACATGCTGTGTCCTTGTCGGCTATTGTCTAGTGAGGCTGTTTAAAAACGCACAGCGGCTGCGCAAAAACTAACATTCTTTTGACGAAAGCTAACAACTAGAGTGTCCGACAACAAAAACAATAAGTGAGGTCAGGGAATGCAGACTTCCCTCGATGAATTCGACTACATCGTGGTCGGCGCCGGCCCCGCCGGGTGCTTGCTGGCCAATCGGCTGTCGGCTGATCCGCAGCAGCGCGTGTTGCTGCTCGAAGCCGGCGGACGCGACAACTATGCGTGGATTCACATTCCTGTGGGTTACCTGTTCTGCATCGGTAATCCGCGCACCGACTGGTGCTTCAAAACCGAACAACAAGCCGGCCTCAATGGCCGCGCGCTGAGCTATCCGCGCGGCAAAGTGCTGGGCGGCTGCTCGTCGATCAACGGCATGATTTACATGCGCGGCCAGGCCAACGACTACGACGGCTGGGCGGCCGAGGGCAATCCGGGCTGGGCCTGGAACGACGTGCTGCCGCTGTTCAAACAGAGCGAAAACCACTTTGCCGGCGCCGCTGATTTTCACGGCGCCAGAGGCGAATGGCGGGTCGAACAACAGCGCTTGTCGTGGCCGATTCTGGATGCGTTTCGCAGTGCCGCCGAACAGAGCGGCATTGCCAGCATCGATGACTTCAATCAGGGCGACAACGAGGGTTGCGGCTACTTTCAGGTCAATCAGAAATCCGGCGTGCGCTGGAACGCGGCGAAGGCTTTTCTGAAACCGGTATGCGACCGGGCGAACCTGACGGTGCTGACCGGGGTTGAGGTGGATCGTGTCCTGCTGGAGAACGGTCGCGCCTCAAAAGTCAGTGCGCGGCATGAAGGTCAGGTCAAACAGTTCAAGGCGCGTAAAGAGATCGTCTTGTGCGCCGGTTCGGTCGGTTCGCCGAGCATTTTGCAGCGCTCCGGGATTGGCCCGCGACCGCTGCTGGAACGCCTGGGTATCGGCGTGATTCATGAGTTGCCGGGCGTCGGCGGCAATCTGCAGGATCACCTGCAATTACGGCTGATCTACAAACTGGAAAACGCGCGCACCCTGAATCAGATCGCCGGCAGTGTGTGGGGCAAGATGGGCATGGGTCTGCGTTATCTGTATGACCGCAGCGGGCCATTGTCGATGGCGCCGAGTCAGTTGGGCGCGTTTGCGCGTTCGGGGCCGGAGCAGACCTCGGCGAATCTGGAATATCACGTGCAGCCGCTGTCGCTGGAGCGCTTTGGCGAGCCGTTGCACAGCTTCCCTGCGTTCACCGCTTCTGTCTGCGATCTGCGTCCGCAGAGTCGTGGGCGCATCGACATTCGTTCGGCGGATCCGCAGGAAGCGCCGCTGATTCAACCCAACTACCTTAGTCATCCAGAGGATTTGCGTGTGGCGGCGGATGCGATTCGGCTGACCCGGCGCATCGTCAGCGCCCCTGCCTTGCAAGCGTTCAAACCGGTCGAGTATTTGCCCGGCGCCAGCCTGCAAAGCGAAGAAGAATTGCAGCAAGCGGCAGCGACAATCGGCACGACGATTTTCCATCCCGTCGGCACGTGTCGGATGGGCAATGACGGTGACGCGGTGGTGGATGCGCAACTACGCGTCCACGGCGTGCCCGGTTTGCGCATCGCCGACGCCTCGATCATGCCGCGCATCACCTCGGGCAACACCTGTTCGCCTACGCTGATGATTGCCGAGAAAGCGGCACAACTCATTCTCAACCCCCACATCAGGAGCAGCACCGCAAAACCGGAACTGGCCCAAACCCTGTAGGAGCTGCCGAAGGCTGCGATCTTTTGACTTTGAATTTTTGAAATCAAAACCAAGATCAAAAGATCGCAGCCTGCGGCAGCTCCTACAGGGATATGCGTTTGATTCATGGACATCGAGCATCAGTGGAACAACAAAAACAATCACTGTGAGGGATACCGATATGTCAGAACACGCTCAGCCGCTGGCCGCTGCGAGCAGCGCCACAACCAGCAATGACACACAAAAAGTCATCTTCGCTTCATCACTGGGGACGGTGTTCGAGTGGTATGACTTCTTCCTCTACGGCGCCCTCGCGGCGGTGATCAGCAAGCAGTTTTTCGCCGGGGTCAACGACACCACGGCGTTCATCTTTGCGCTAATGGCGTTCGCCGCAGGCTTTATCGTGCGGCCGTTCGGGGCGCTGGTGTTCGGTCGGTTGGGGGACATGATCGGGCGTAAATACACCTTCCTCGCGACGATCATTTTGATGGGCGTGGCGACGTTCTGCGTCGGCCTGCTGCCGACCTACGCCAGCATCGGCATCGCCGCGCCGATCATTCTGGTGGTGCTGCGCATGCTTCAGGGCCTGGCGCTTGGCGGTGAATACGGCGGCGCGGCGACCTACGTGGCGGAACACGCGCCGATCGGCAAACGCGGTTTCCACACCAGCTGGATTCAGTCCACGGCGACCCTCGGCCTGTTGCTGTCGTTGCTCGTCGTGCTCGGTTGCCGCTACTTCACCGGCGATCAGTTTGAAGTGTGGGGCTGGCGCATTCCGTTCCTGTTGTCGATCGTGCTGCTGGGCATTTCCACCTGGATTCGCCTGAGCCTGCACGAGTCGCCGGCCTATCTGAAAATGAAAGAAGAAGGCAAAACCTCCAAGGCGCCGATCCGCGAATCCTTTGGTAAATGGGAAAACCTCAAAGTCGTATTGATCGCGCTGTTCAGCATCAACGCCGGGCAAGCGGTGACCTTCTACGCGGCGCAGTTCTACGTGCTGTTCTTCCTCACCCAGTTCCTGAAAATGGATCCGGCGGTGGCCAACACCTTGCTGATTATCAGCGTGGTGATCGGTGCGCCGTTCTTCATCATTTTCGGCTGGCTGTCGGACAAGGTCGGACGCAAACCGGTGCTGATGCTCGGCCTTCTGCTGGCGACGGCGCTGTACTTCCCGATCTTCAAATCGCTGGCGCACTACGCCAACCCGGCCATCGATCAGGCCAGCCGTCAGGCGCCGATCACGGTGATGGCGGATCCGGCGACCTGCACTTTCCAGTTCGATCCGGTCGGCAAGGCGAAATTCGACAGCCCTTGCGACAAGGCGAAAACCTTCCTGGTCAAGCAAGGCCTGCCCTACTCCAGCGTCGCTGCGCCGGCTGGCAGTGCGATACAAATCAGCGTCGGTGACGTGAAGCTCGACGGCTACGATGAAGCCGCTTTGCGCGGCGCGATCACCCTCGCCGGCTACCCGCAACAGGCTGATGCGCAGCAGATCAACAAGCCGATGATTGTCGCGCTGATCGTGGCGCTGATCATTATTTCGGCCATGTGCTACGGGCCGCTGGCGGCGCTGATGGTTGAACTGTTCCCGACGCGGATTCGCTACACCTCGATGTCGCTGCCGTACCACATTGGCAATGGCTGGTTCGGCGGGTTTCTGCCAACGGTGTCGTTTGCGTTGGTGGTGTACACCGGGGATATTTTTTATGGGCTGTGGTACCCGGTGTTGATTACCGGCGTGAGTCTGGTGGTGGGGATGATCTTTTTGCGTGAGACCAAAAATATCGACCTCGATAAAAACTAACTCCACCCATTATTTCCCAGTAGAAAGAAAACCTGTGGCGAGGGGATTTATCCCCGCTGGGTTGCGAAGCAGCCCCAAAAACCTGCAAACAAGGTGTACCTGACACACCGAGTTGAAGGCATTGGGGCTGCTTCGCAACCCATCGGGGATGAATCCCCTCACCACAGGGGCTCAGCTCGGCCATCGCGTTTCGCGCCCACCCGCCAAATCTCGTCTACGATAACCCTCACCCTTTTTAATCCCTGCGGCGCAGGACTGCGTTGGTGACGTGGGGTCGAATCGAGCACTCCATCATGCCCGCCTCCCGCTTCGCCCTCGCGCAAACCACCATCACCCTCGACGCCCGTCCTGATCGCCTCGACCTGCGCGACCGGATCTTCACCGCGCGCGTTCAATCGCTGCCCGCCTCGTTCCCGGCAGACGCTGAAGTCAGCAGCCCACTGGCCGATTATCTCGGCCGCGAAATGGTGCTGTACCAAGGCAAGGAAGGCGCCTGCACCGGGTTCGGCCTGTCCGCCGTGATCAACTATTTGCTGTGGCGCCGCGATCGCGATTCGGTGAAAACCAGCCCGCGCCAGCTCTACCATTTGGCCAAGCTCTACGACGAATGGCCTGGCGAGGATTACGCCGGTTCCAGTTGCCGTGGCGCGCTCAAGGGCTGGCACAAGCACGGCGTCTGCGAGAAAAGTCTGTGGCCCTACACCGTCGCCGCCGACGGTTCGGTGCCAGACTTCGAAGCCCCCGCGCCGAACTGGGCGGAAGACGCCGTCACTCGCCCGCTCGGGGTTTATTACCGTGTGGAAAAAGACGACATCACGTCGATGATGGCGGCGCTCTACGAAACCGGCGCGCTGTACGTGTCGGCCAATGTGCATTCCGGTTGGGCACTCAAACCCAAGGCCAACACCAAAGCCTTCCAGAGCACCGCGCAATTGCCGGTGATCAAATGGAACGCCAAGCCTCAGGGCGGCCACGCCTTCGCGTTGATCGGCTACACCCACGATGGATTTATCGTGCAGAACTCTTGGTCGACCGATTGGGGTTACTCGGGGTTTGCGATTCTCACCTACGAGGACTGGCTGGCCAACGGCACCGATGCCTGGGCCGTGGGCCTTGGCGTGCCGATCAGACACGGCGCGATTTCGCGCAATTCGCGGCTCGATAAAGCGCAGGGAGAATCGGTGTTCCGCGATGCCTTGCCGACCTCCAGCGCCAAGCGTGAAGGCGTCTCGCTGTTCTCCGCTGAAGCACCGACAGCCGCCCGTAAAGGCCCGGCCGCGCTGACCAACGATCAGGCTTACGGGCTGACCATCGTCATGGAAAACAACGGCAGCATCGGCCCACGTTTGACCGATGTGGAAAACGTGCGCGCCGCCGTCGCGCGCATCGTCCGCGAATCGCCCAAGGCTTGGTTCGACAAACTCCCCGCCGGGCAAAAACCGAAAATTCTGCGCATCGCAATCTACGCTCACGGCGGGCTCAACTCGGAGCAGGATTCGATCAAACGCATTTGCGCGATGGCGCCGTACTTCCTCGAAAACGGCGTCTATCCGCTATTCATCACTTGGCGCACCGGGGTGCTGGAGACGCTGACCGACATCGTCAAAGATGCCCTGCCCGGCCTGTTTCCAGATTCAGGTGGCTTGGGCGACGTGCTCAAAGTGATCAAGGACAAAGCCACCGAAGGTCTGGATCGCACTGTGGAAATGGCCACTAAAAAACTCGGTGGCGATCAGTGGAGCCAGATGAAGCAGAACGCCGAGGCCGCGTCGGTGGCCGGATTCACCCCGCGCGGGCTGATTGAAACGGCCGACAATCTGAAAAAACTCACGGCGGATGTCGGCGCCGACAAGATCGAATTGCACCTGATCGGCCACTCCGCCGGCTCGCTGATTAATGGCCACCTGATCCAGTTGCTCTGGGCGAGAGGCCTGCCGATTGCCACCTCAACACTGCTCGCGCCGGCCTGCACGCTCGACTTCGCCAACTCGACCTTCCGCAAAGTCATCGAGGGCGGCGGCCTCAAGCGCAAGGACTTCCACCTGCACATGATGTCGGACAACCGCGAGCAGGATGACAACGTCATCGGTATCTATCACAAGTCGCTGCTCTATCTGGTGTCGCGCTCCTATGAAGAATTGCAGCGCATGCCGTTGCTCGGCATGGCCAAGAGTCTCGACGGCGCGTATCAGGACTTCAGCAAACCTGATTTGTGCGAGTGGAACATCGCCGCGCAGGACATGACCGTGCAATGGAACTACTTCTACTGGGGCAACAAAATCCCCACAGGTTTTGCCCTGACCGGCAACGGCCTGAGTGCAGAGTCGGCGAAAACCCTGCACCTCTACAACGACGTGAAAATGACCTATGGGCCGGGCACTAAAGCAGACACCTCGCACGGTGGTTTTGATAATGACTTGAACGCGATGACCACCACGCTGAAGACGATTCTGCGGCTCGGCCTCGATGCGAAACTGGATCAGCCGTTTATTGACCTGAACTACTAAGGGTCGGCCTTGATCACTTCGAACTTCACTTGATCGGGGTAGAACGCCACGTAATCGCGGATCGGCGCGACCGAGACTTTGGGGTTTTCGTACGTCCACACGGCATTGGCGCCTTCGTGTCCGGGGATTTGCAGACTGAAATAACTTGCGTCGCCCTTGTACGGGCAATAACTGGTGTGGTCAGTGCGGGCGAAATATTTTTCGTCGATGTCTTCGCGGGGGACATAATAGACCGGCGGGTAATTGGCTTCGTTGAGGATCAGCACGTGTGAGGAAGCGGCGACCTGGATGCCGTGGAATTTCACCAGCAGGCAACCGACGAGTTGTTCGAGGTTGATGACAGGGCTGGGGCCGGAGGTTTTCATGGGGGTTTCTCCTGAGGACTGCGAAGAGACCGGTTCAGGTATAGCCCAAGTGATGTGGTTGCGGGTGGTGGACAGCCGAACGGCAAGAGCCCCTCACCCCAGCCCTCTCCCAGGGGTAGAGGGAGCAGACCGAGGTGTCTGGCGTCATGCGCCGACCTGGATGTGCTGTGTCGATTATGGATTCCCTACCAATCTTTCAAGTCGGCGTACTTCCCCGATATCCCTCGATCAGTCCCCTCTCCCTCTGGGAGAGGGCTAGGGTGAGGGCCAACAGACCCCGCAACACTTTTTATCTGTATATCCATACAGATAAAAGTTGCCCCCAGCGCAACAAAAGCCATCCTGTGCACCTCCAGAACAACGATCAACGATGGTGGTTATGCGGCTGTACCTCTGTGAAAAACCTTCCCAGGCCAAAGACATTGCGGCCGTACTCGGTGCCAAGCGCCGGGGCGACGGCTGCTGGCTGGGGACGGATGTCACAGTGACCTGGTGCATCGGCCATCTGCTGGAAACCGCGCCGCCGGATGCCTACGACGCGCGCTATAAACGCTGGGTGCTGGCCGATCTGCCGATCATTCCGGAAAAATGGAAGATGACCGTCAAGCCGCGCACCGCGAGCCAGTACAAAGCGGTGAAGCGTCTGCTCGGCGAGGCCAGCGAGCTGATCATCGCCACCGATGCCGACCGTGAGGGCGAAATGATCGCCCGCGAACTGGTCGAGCACTGCCGCTATCGCGGGCCGATCCGGCGCTTGTGGCTGTCGGCGCTGGACGAAGCATCGATCCGCAAGGCGCTCGCAGCGTTGAAACCGGGTGCCGAAACCTTCAGCCTGTACCACTCGGCGCTAGGCCGTTCGCGAGCAGACTGGCTGATCGGCATGAACATGAGTCGACTGTTCACGCTGCTTGGTCGGCAGTCGGGTTATCAAGGCGTGCTGCCAGTGGGTCGCGTGCAGACACCGACCCTGCGTCTGGTGGTGGATCGCGACCGCAGCATCGCCGATTTTGTGCCGGTGCCGTTCTGGGCGATCGACGTGGATCTGCTGCACAACGGCACGCCGTTCACCGCGCAGTGGCGGGCGCCGTCGGATGCTTGTGATGATCAGGATCGTTGCCTCAATCAAGCGTTGGCTCAGCAAGCGGCGGCGGCCATCGGCAATGCGGCGAGTGCCCGAGTGGTCAAACTGCACACCGAACGTATGCGCGAAGTGGCACCCCTGCCCTTCGATCTCGGCACGTTACAAGAAGTCTGCTCGAAGAAACTCGGCCTCGGCGCGCAGGAAACCCTCGACATCGCCCAGGCACTCTACGAAACCTACAAAGTCGTCACCTACCCGCGCAGTGATTGCGGTTACCTGCCGCTGAGTCAGCACAGCGAGGCGCCGGGGATTCTTGCGGCGTTACGCCAGGCCGACCCGAGCCTTGAAGCGTTGAACGGCTTTCTCGAGCCTCAGCGCAAGTCGCGGGCGTGGAACGACGCCAAGGTCAGCGCTCACCACGGCATCATTCCCACAGCAGCAGCGAAGAACCTTGAGCGCCTGACCGGCAAACATCGCGCGGTCTACACGCTGATTCGCGCGCGCTATCTGGCGCAGTTCCTGCCCAACCACGAATACGATCGCACTCAGGCCGACTTCGATTGCGCCGGTGAAGCGCTGCGCGCGGTGGGCAAGCAGATTATCGAGCCGGGCTGGAAGCGCGCATTGCCTGAGGCGCTCGCACCGGCCAAGGGACGCGAGGCGCCAGCACCGCAAACCCTGCCAGCGCTGAGCCAAGGTGTTGAGTGCGCGGTGGCCGACGTGAAGTTCAAAGATCTGTGGACGCAGCCGCCCAAGCCTTACACCGAAGGCGATCTGATCAAGGCGATGAAGAATGTCGCCAAACTGGTGGAAGATCCGCTGCTCAAGCAGAAACTCAAGGACACCACCGGGATTGGCACCGAGGCCACTCGCGCATCGATCATTCAAGGATTGCTCGATCGTGGTTATCTGGTGAAGAACGGCAAGGCGCTGGCCGCCACACCCGCCGCGTTCAGCCTGATCGACGCCGTGCCCCGCGCGATTGCCGACCCCGGCACCACGGCGATCTGGGAACAGGCGCTGGACATGGTGCAAAGCGGCGAGATGAGTCTGGAAGAATTCGTCACCAAACAAGCGGCGTGGATGAGCAAGCAAGTGACACGCTGCTCCGCGCTGAGCCTGACCATCAGCGGCCCACCGCCGACCGGCAAAGCGGCGACACCGTGGAAGAAAAAGCGCAAATCCACCCGCAGCCCAGCCAAGCGCACAGCCAAATAATTCTGATTTGTTGCAACCTTGTGGCGAGGGGATTTATCCCCGCTGGAGTGCGCAGCAGTCCCCTGCTTTTTAAGAGTCAAAAGAGGGGTTGCTGCGCAACCCAGCGGGGATAGATCCCCTCGCCACAGAGTACAGAGTCCACACTGGGGGAATGCCATTGCGGAGCTGACGCCATGCCCATCATCACCCTGCACCCCGCCCAACGCGACGACCTCGACACCGTCAACAATCTCATGCAGTTCTACCTGCACGATCTCAGCGAATGGCTCCCACTAAAACTCGCCCACCACGGCTTCTTCCCCAACCAACTGGAAGAACGCTACTGGCGCCACCCCGCCACCCAACCCTTCCTGATCCACGTCGACGACGAACTCGCCGGTTTCATCATCGTCGACAACCAGACCCACCTCCCCAGCGCCGAGCACAACATCAGCTATTTCTTCCTCGCCCGACGCTGGCGTGGCCAAGGTGTCGCCCAGTTTGTCGTCTCCACCCTCTTGAGCCGGATCCCCGGGCAATGGCAAATTTTCCATATATACGCCAACCTGCCTGCGCAACGCTTCTGGGCCGGGCTCATCCCTCGATTGAGCGGCGGCGAATTCACCCGACGGCAGGGTGAAGTAGACGGTTACCCGTGCACCTTTTACGTCCTGCACACGCCTTTTTCCGTTGTTTGAACGGATCCTTTCTCATTCCAAAACAGCTTTGTCCGACAATATGTAGTGAGCAAAAATAATCACTACATAACTGTTGACGGCGTCGTTTTGCTTTTGCATGATGAAGACGTTCCCCGATCGGGAACATCGGTAACACGCTTGAGCAAACTCGTCTGACCGCCGAGTTGTTTTTTCCGGATACACGCTGCCCACAAGGCAGATTGAAGAAGCTGACCTGGCCTGAACGTCCAGTACAAGGACGAGAAGCGCTGGCGAAAATTCTCAAGACGCTTGTGGTCGACGCTGCACAGGTCGGCAAGGAGCCTCCCGGTTTTCGCTGCTTCTCCTCGTTGTGACGCTATTGCGTAGCAGTTATTCAACACGACTACATGCAACAGATGCACGACCCCGTATTTCAACGGGCGAGCGCTGACGTCCTGGTTTCGGTGCCAGGGATCAACTAACCGATGGGCTACTTGTATTAGCGAATCAACTTTGAAAGATAACCAGACTGGTCAAGGGGCAACATTATGAATCTGAACAATCAACCTACTATCGAAGAACTGGCTCGTATGTTCGCTGCGCAAAAAGACAGCCACGACAGCCACATTCTGTGGATCAGCAAATCGGGTCAGGTGCATATCGACTGCCTGGCGCCCCACGCTGGTGAAGAAGAGTTCGACCAGAACAACCAGAACCTGCTGGCCCGCCTGAAGATGTACCGCCGCGGCCACGGCTATGTCGGCAAGAAAGCCGCGGCCGATCGGGACTTCATCGGTAATGTTCTGCAAACGCTGAAACAGGCGTGGGACTCGATGCAGAACAAGAACGAAGTTCGGGTGATTGATCGGTTCTGCTGATTCACTACTTTAATAATTGAAAGGGCCTGCTTCCTTATAAAGAAGCGGGCCCTTTTTTGTTCGCTTTATTGATATGGCTTGACTGGAATTGTAGCCCCTCACCCCAGCCCTCTCCCGAGGGAGAGGGAGCCGATTTGTGGTGTTTTCAAAATATGAGTTCGGCACAGCATTTTCAGGTCGGCGTAACTTGCACAAACACCTCGGTCAGTCCCCTCTCCCTCCGGGAAAGGGTTAGGGTGAGGGCATTCCCCTGCCCAACACCATTCCAACAAACGCCACCGCCGCCGCACTGTGATAATTATTCCGTCGCCGCAACAACGCCGAGTGAACACTTGTGGCGAGGGGATTTATCCCCGTTGGACTGCGCAGCAGGCCCGATTTTTGGGGCCGCTACGCGACCCAACGGGGATAAATCCCCTCGCCACAGGTTATATCGCACTGTTTAGCGTTTTACGCTCAGGTCGATCTGGCTCATGCGGCTGCGCACCGTGAACACGCCATCCCCCGAAAGAATCGCGCTGCGTGCGAACAAGCGCCCGCTCTCCCAGTTCGAAAGCCCCAGTTCCGGCTTGTTCAGCGCGTACTGCCCATCGACCCAACGGGTGATGCCATTGCCCACAAACGGCGCATTCACCGCGTTGTAAAAACGCTCTTGAACCGCCGCATCTTCACTGATCAACGACACCGTGAACTGCGGGCTATAGCGGTTGAACAGCGCAATCGCCTGATCCAGATCGTCAACGATCATCAAGCTGACTTCCGGGGTTTCTTCCCACTCCCACTCGCGGCCCAATGCCGATTCCGCCAGCGGTTCAGCCAAGGCTTCAGTCTGATAACCCTCGGCGCGATACACCTCGACCGTCGCGTTCTGCCATTCACTCGGCAGGTAACTTTCACTGCCCTCGACGATGTGCAATTTGCAGCCCTGACCGCGTGCGGTGCCGGCCTGCTGCAGCGCATCAAGAAACAACGGCACCAGTTCTGCCGCACGCTCACGCTGGATCAGGCAGACGTTCAGCGTGTTGCACACTTTGCGATCCAGCGAATTCCGCACCACCGCGGCGAAGCGTTTGGCGTCTGCGTCACGATCGGCAATCAGCCACGCCCCACCCGTACCGTGCAGGCTGACGGCGGTGCCGGCCTGCTGGGCGATGCTGCCCAATTGACTCACCGCACGACCCGAACCGCGCGCCACGGCCAGCGACAAACGCCGGTCGGCAAACATCGCCCAACCGGCGGCGTGGTTGACGCTTTCCACCAACGACACCGCACCGGCCGGCAAACCTGCCTCGGCCAGCGCTGGATTCAAGGCGTGGGTGACGATGGCTTGCGCGGTGCCCAAGGCATCGCTGCCAATACGCAGCACGGCGGTGTTGCCGGTGCGCAATACACCGGCTGCGTCGGCGAACACGTTCGGCCGTCCTTCAAAGACAAACGCGACGATGCCCAGCGGTGAGACCACTTGCTCAACTTTCCAGCCATCGTGCTCGACGCTGCTGATGACTTTGCCGCGCGTCGCGGCGGCATCACGCCAGGCGCGCAGGCCGGCGATCATGTCGCGGCGCATGCGCTCATCGGCGAGCAATCGGGTGGTGGAACGGCCGCGCGCCTTGGCACGTTCGATGTCGGCCAGGTTCGCCGCTTCGATCTGCGCCCAGCTCTCTGCGGTTTCCAGACGCTGTGCGAACAGGTCGAAAAACTGGCTGATGGCTTCATCAGAGACCGCCGACAACGCGATGAAAGCCGAGGCCGCGCGTTCGATCGCCACCGAGGCCGCTTGTTGATCGACCACGGGAATCAGCAGCAACTCGCCACTCACCTGCTCGACCAGCAGGTGGTCTCCGGGCTGAAACCGCGCGGCCAGTTCGGGGCTGACCACGGTGACGCGGTTGCCAGCGAAAGGGATCGGGGTGCCAGCGACGAGACGTTCGAGTGCAAGAGACATGAAGCGGATTCACCATGCAGGGAGCGGCCGGAAAATGTATAGGAACACCCTCCCAACAGGCAACACAAAACCCTTGTAGGAGCAGAGCTTGCTCGCGAAGACGGCGTGTCAGGCAACGGGTTTGTTGAATGTCAGGACGCTTTCGCGAGCAAGCTTTGCTCCTACAGATTGAGGTGTTTGGGTTAGAACACTGACCAGCCAATTCTGGCGCTAAGCATCTCCAGCGCCGCCATCCCTGCCAGTGAGTTACCCGCAGCATTCAGCTCCGGCGACCACACGCACACGGTGAACTGCCCCGGCACCACCGCGACAATCCCGCCACCGACGCCGCTCTTGCCCGGCAAACCCACGCGATAAGCAAAATTGCCCGCCTCGTCATACAGCCCACTGGTGGCCATGATCGAGTTGACCTGCTGAGTCTGTCGCCGCGCGAGAATCTGCTCGCCGCTGTGTTTGCAAAAACCGTCGTTGGCCAAAAAGCAAAACGCCCGCGCCAGATCGATGCAATTCATCCGCAGTGCGCAATGGCTGAAGTAACTGCGCAGCACTGCCTCGACGTCGTTGTGAAAGTTGCCGAACGATTGCATCAGATACGCCATCGCCGCATTGCGTGCGCGGTGCTGGTATTCGGAGTCGGCGACTTTGCTGTCGATCATGATCTGCGGATTGCCCGACAGGCGCCGCACGAAGTCGCGCATCGACAGGGTCGGCGCGGCGAAGCGTGATTGATTGATGTCGCAGATCACCAGCGCACCGGCATTGATGAACGGGTTGCGCGGGCGGCCGCGTTCGAATTCCAGTTGCACCAGCGAGTTGAATGGCTGGCCTGACGGCTCATGACCGAGACGTTCCCAGATCGCTTCGCCGGAATGTTCGATGGCCTGCACCAGGCTGAACACCTTGGAAATACTCTGCACTGAAAACGGCGTTTCGGCGTCGCCGGCGCAGTACATTTCGCCGTCGTTGCCGTACACGGCGATGCCCAATTGATTGGACGGCACAGTGCCGAGGGCGGGAATGTAGTCAGCCACCTTGCCTTGCCCGATCAGAGGACGGACAGCGTCAAGGATCTCGTTCAACAGCGCTTGCATGCCGGGTTCCGAAGTCTCGCCCCATGGGATTGCGGGGACACTGGGGCTAGACGCTGCGCAGGCAAATCAGATCACACCTCACTGACACCCTGATGAACAAAATGTGGGAGCGGGCTTGCTCGCGAAGGCGGTGTGTCAGCCACATCAGTGCAATGTGTGCCGACGCCTTCGCGAGCAAGCCCGCTCCCACAGGGGATTGGGGGATGGCTGGGGAGTCAGCGTGCGCGGTCGAGGCCTGCGAGCAAGGCGTTGTCGCGGCTGTAGATGTCCGGCGCGTAGCGCACGTGGCCGTCGCTGCCGACTTGCGCCGTCCAGTAAGTCATCAGGATCGGCACCGGCGCGGAGAGGCGAAATTCATGCGTGGTGCCAGTCGCCAACAGCGTTTCGGTACGGGCCTTTTCCGCCGGGCTCAGCAACAAATCGCGCAGCTGCATCGGGTGCTCGACCCGCACGCAACCGGAACTGAACGCACGCGGCCCCTTGTCGAACAGCGCCTTGCTCGGCGTGTCATGCAGATACACCGAAAACGGATTGGGAAAACGAATGACCATCTGCCCGAGCGGATTACGCGGCCCGGCGTCCTGACGCAAAAGGATGTTGCCGGGATTGTCCCAGTCGACATCCGCCGCGGCCAAAGGCTGGCCGTTGGCATCGAGCACTTGCAGATTCTGACGGCTGAGGAAAGTCTGATCCTTGCGGATCGCCGGCAGTTTGTCTTCTTTCCAGATGGTCGGCGGCACCGTCCAGGTCGGGTTGAGGGTCAGGCGCGTGACGCGGGATTTCAGCAGCGGTGTCTGCCGTTCGGCACGACCGACCTGGGTGCGGGTCTGCCACACCGGTTGGCCGCCCTGATACAAAGTCAGTTCAGCAGCGGCGACGTTGACCAGCAACCCATCCGGTTCCATGTCCTGCGCCATCCAGCGGAAACGTTCGAGGTTGACCCGCAGCTGTTCGCGGCGCGTCAGCGGGCTGATGTTGAGTTCGGCAATCGTCCCCGGCCCGACCACGCCGTCGGCCTGCAACGAATGGTTGGCCTGAAAACTCTTCACCGCTTCGACCAGCACGCCCTCGTAAGCGTTGCCGGGCGTGCTGCCGGCGTGGGTCAGATAGCCTTCGTTGTACAGACGCTGCGCCAGTTCCGGCACGCGTTTGTCTTCCATGTCCGGACGCAGCAACGGGCCATTACCGACCGATTGCCACTGCGGCAAAGCCTTGAGGCGTTGCGCGGCATAAAGGTGACGCAAGCTTTGATACTGCGCGAGGTGTGGACGCGCGCGATCGAAGGCGCCCGGAATGTCCTGCATGCCCGGCACGGCAATCGCCAACAATTCCGCCTGACGGTCACGCGGGGTGTCATCGGCATGCCACAGCGGCTCGAAGTGCGACTGCAACAGGCTGCCGTAATGCAGATCCTGCAGGGCTTGCAGGTAGTAGCGGCTGATGTCGATGTCGGCGCAGAGTTCACCGTCCTGCGGAGGAATGCTCGCTACTGGGTAGCGTTTTGGATTCAGGCCATCGTCGGCCAACAGCGGCAATTGCGCTTGTAAAGCCTGCAAACGTCCGGATTCGCTGGCCCACACTGGCATCCAGTCCTGCTGTTCATAGAACGCCTGCAACTGGGTCAATGCCGCCACGCTCAGACGCGCAGCAATCGCCGGACAGGCCTGCGGCAGACTGATCAAAACAGCCTGCAACGGACTCTGCGGTTCGACCGGCAACTCGGCCGGTGGCGTCGGCAGCGTCTGCAAGGGCGGCAGCGGCTCATCGGCACAAGCGACAAACGGCGCAGCGAGCAAACAAATGCTCAAGTAGCATGCGTACTTTTTGAACAACTGCTTTACTCCAATCCATGGCCGTCCAGATGACGGTCAACCTTACATCAGGTGTGCTGAACAGTCAGGCTCGATCTTCGGGCGTGGCGGTTATGACTGGGAGTCAGGAGCCAAAGTGCCAAATGAGTAGCAAGTGAGGACACTTTATAAATGTTGACGTTTTTGCGCCGACTTCTGCTGTCCACCGCGACCCTTGTCGCTGTGACCAGTCCAGTTTTTGCCGCTGGCAAACCATCGCCGGTTCTCTACAACAGCCTCGCCCACGCCGCGCCAGAACTCAATCCCCAGGCGCTGAAAGGTGCATTAAGCGCCATGCAATGTGCCGTCAACAATGGGGCGAAGCCGTCCCGCCATCTGGCCGTCATCGATTATTCGCAACCGTCCACAGAACGCCGCTTGTGGATTTTCGACCTGAGCAAACAGAAGTTGGTTCTACGCGATTTGGTGGCGCACGGTTCCAACTCCGGCGAAAACTTCGCCACGCAGTTTTCCAACCGTGAAGGCAGTTACCAATCCAGCCTCGGTCTGTTCCGCACCCAGGAAAGTTACAGCGGCGCCCACGGTTATTCGTTGCGCATGGACGGTCTGGAACCGGGCTTCAATGACATGGCCCGCGATCGCGCGATCGTCATTCACGCCGCCAGTTATGTGAATCCGTTGTGGAGCAAGAAACAGGGGCGCATTGGCCGCAGCCAGGGTTGCCCGGCGGTTCGGCCACAGATTGCCAAGCAAGTGATTGATCGATTGAAGGATGGCCAGTTCATGTTTTCCTGGTACCCGGATCAGCGCTGGTTGAAATCCTCGCCGTACCTCAACTGCCAGCCGCAGCAGGTGGCAAGCATCCTCAGCACCCACGCGAGCTAACCCCTCACCACAAAACCCCTGTAGGAGATGCCGAAGGCTGCGATCTCTTGATTTTGACTGTTAAAAACAAGATCAAAAGATCGCAGCCTGCGGCAGCTCCTACAGGGGTGTGTTTCATTACAACTTTGTCATTCAGCTGTCGGTTTGCCGTGCGGATCGCTCGGTAGCCTGATGTTGTCCCGGCGCTAACGCCGATCAACACCAACCACTGAGTGACTGACCATGAAAACCCTCCTGCTCGCCCTCACCACCCTCCTCGCCACCGGTTCCGTGTTTGCCGCGAACATGCCCGACACCGCCGTCATCCATGACAAATCCGCCTTCTACGTCCATCTGGATGTCGACAAAGTCCTCTCCAGCACCGATATTTCTCAGGCCTGCGGTGTGGTTCCGGCGCAACTCAACTACCTCGACCATCAGGGCCGCGAACATGTGCTGAACTATGACGTGCAGGGCAGCGGCTGCATCAATGACCATTGAGAGTGATCGATGAATATTCTGGTTGTCGAAGACGAACCCAAGGCCGGCAATTACCTGCTCAACGGTTTGCAGGAACTCGGCTACAGCGTAAGCCTGGCGCGCAACGGCGCCGACGGTTTGCACCTGGCGCTGGAGCACAGCTTCGACGTGATCGTGCTCGATGTGATGATGCCGAAAATGGATGGTTGGGAAGTCCTGCGCCGACTACGCAAGGAAGCCGACACGCCGGTGCTGTTCCTGACTGCCCGCGACGACATCGCCGACCGCGTCAAAGGCCTCGAACTGGGCGCGGACGATTACCTGATCAAACCGTTTTCCTTCGCCGAACTGGTGGCGCGTCTGCGCACCCTGACCCGGCGCGGGCCGATTCATGAAGATGAACAACTGCAAGTCGCCGACCTGCAAATCGACGTGCTCAAACGCCGCGTAAGCCGCGGCGGAGTGCGCATCACCCTGACCAATAAAGAGTTCGCCCTGCTGCAACTGTTCGCCACGCACACCGGGCAAGTGCTCGCGCGATCGCTGATCGCGTCGCGGGTGTGGGACATGAATTTCGACAGCGACACCAACGTGGTCGACGTCGCCGTACGCCGCTTACGGGCGAAAATCGATGACCCGTTCCAGCTCAAGCTGATCCACAGCGTGCGCGGCATCGGCTACCGTTTCGACACGCAGCCATGAGCGCGAAACGGGCTTATTCCCTGACCCTGCGCCTGGCGCTGGTGTTCGCCCTGCTCGCCTTCGCGTCGCTGGCCGGGCTCGGCGCGGCGCTGTACAGCGAGCTGGAAGAACAGCTGATTCGCCGCGACGACATTTCGCTGGTCAGCCGCGTCGACCAGTTGCGCACCTTCCTTAACGACAGCAACACCCTCGAGCTGATCAAGAACAAACCGGCGCTGTTCCAGAACATGCTCGGCAACCGCGAGGCACTGCTGACCATCGGCGCGCCGGGTGAACCGCCATTGCTGGTGGTCAATCCGGGCAACTTGACCACGCCGACATTGCCAGCGGTGCCGATCAATCACACGATGACGCTGAACGATGTACAGCATCTGCCGAACGTCGACGGCGTACCGTTTTCGGCAGTGGCGGCGGCGATCGACTCTGGTGAACTGGGTAATCTGCAAGTCACAACCGGACGGCTGATGAGCGAACGCACGGCGATGCTCGCCAATTATCGTTTGAGCGTTTATGGCCTGGCGACGTTGGCGGCGCTGCTGCTCGCGGTGATCGGCTGTTTGCTGGTGTATCGCGGTTTGCTGCCGTTACGCCGAATGGCCAAACACGCCCATGGCATCGGTGTCGGCAATCTCGGCGAACGCCTAGACAGCCTGGGCGCGCCACGGGAATTGCTGCCGATGATCGATGCGTTCAACGCCATGCTCGATCGCCTCGCCAAAGGTTTTGCGCAGTTGAGTCAGGTGTCCACCGACATGGCTCACGAACTGCGTACGCCGATCAATAATCTGCTCGGCGAAACTCAAGTCGCCCTGCATCAGAACCGCAGCATCGAAGCCTATCAACAGTTGCTCGCCTCCAATGTCGAAGAGCTGGAACGGCTGACGCGGATGCTCGACAACATGCTGTTTCTTGCGCGCACTGATCCGGCGAGTGCGCTGAGCCATCGTCAGGAGCTGGATGCGGCGGACGAGATGCAGCGCATTGCTGATTATTTTGAAGGGTTGGCGGCGGATGTGGGCGTGTGCATTGAAGCGCGTGGCAGCGGTGTGATCTGGGCCGAGCCGATGTTGCTGCGGCGGGCGCTGGCGAACCTTTGCGCGAATGCGATCAAGTACGGTGCGGCGGATTCGACAGTGCAGGTTGAAGCGATCGCTGAGCCTGAGGGCAGTTATCTGCGGGTGCGCAACCACGGCGCGACCATTGCGCCTGAGCATCTGGCGCGGTTGTTTGAGCGCTTTTATCGCGTGGATCAGTCTCGCGAGCGTTCAGCGCAATCGAACGGTTTGGGCCTGTCGATTGTTGCGACGATCATGCAGTTGCATCAGGGCCGGTATAGCGCCAACAGTGCGGATGGCGTGACCTGCTTCGAACTGTTCTTCCCTGCCCGACAAACCAACACAAATCCCCTGTAGGAGTGAGCCTGCTCGCGATAGCGGTGGTTCAGCCTATCTCTTCATTGACTGATATACCGCTATCGCGAGCAGGCTCACTCCTACATTTGACCGCGGTTCGACTGATGATCAGGGTTGTCAGCATGAGGGCCGTGGCGACCGCGAAGGTGATGTGTAAACCACTGGCAATCGCTGCCGCCGGCGCTTCAGTTGGATCCCCCGCCGCCAGTGCAAACACCGCGCCCATCACCGCCGCCCCGGTGATCAAGCCCAGATTGCGCGCCAGCCCCAACAGCGCCGAGACTACCCCGCGCTGATCCTGACTCACGCCGGCCATCAACCCGGTGTTATTGGCCGCCTGAAACAACGCATAGCTGACCGCAACCATTACAATCGGCAACACGTACGCGAACACGCCAAGGCTCATCGGCAACGACGCCAACAGTCCACAACCACAAGCCAATCCCAGCAACGCACCCGGCACGATCCGGCGCGCGCCAAAGCGATCCACCAGACGCCCGGCCGGCACACCGCCAAACGCCGCCAACAACGGCCCGACCGACAACACCAGTCCAACCATGGCGCTGCTCAAACCCAAACCTCGGCTCAAGTAAAACGGCCCAACTACCAATGTGGTCATCATCACGGTAGTCACCAATAACGTCAGCAAGAGGCTGCTGCTCAATCGCCGGTCGGCAAACAGCGACAAGCGAATAAGCGGCGCCTTCACCCTCATCTCGATAAAAACAAACAGCCCCGCGCCGCACGCGCTGACCAGTAACAACGGCAGGGCCAGGCCTGTCAGCGTCATCGCCAGCGCATAAGCCGCCAGCGTCAACACCAGCACCCCGGTGCCGAAATAATCAAAGGCAACCCGCGTGCTGATCGCTCGATCTGCCGGCAGATAGCGGAACACCAACCACGCATTGAGCAAACCCAGCGGTACGTTGAGCAGAAAAATCGAATGCCAGCCGAGATGCGCCATCAACAATCCGCCCAGCGACGGCCCAAGGGTGGTGCCGGTCGCTGACATGGTCGCCAACAAACCCATCGCACTGCCCGCCCGTGACTTCGGCACCGCATCGGCCACCAACGCGACCGTCAAGGCAAACATGATCGCCGCGCCAACGCCTTGCACCGCTCGCGCGCCGATCAACCAACCCAGTCCCGGTGCCAACGCACAACACAACGAGGCAGCGGTGAAAATGCCGATGCCGATCAATAGCAATCGGCGCCGACCGATGCCGTCGCCCAGCCGCCCGACGCTGACAATCAGCGTGGTGACTGTCAACAGGTAAGCCAGAACGATCCACTGCACCTGTTGGAACGTCGCATCAAACGCCGCCGCCAGCATCGGTAAGCCGGCATTGGCAATGCTGGTGTCCAGCGACGGCATCAACATCGACAGGGCCAGACTGGTCAGCGCCCAGCGGGCTGAAGTGTTCAGGGGTTCTCGGGGCATCGTGCGTTCACTTGGCAGAGGTGATGCTGCATAGCCTGAGCCTCGACAATACAAGGCACAAGACGCATGCTTTGCACTCGATACCTGCATGGAACGCCATGTCATGTCCGCACCCGATCTGAACCTGTTGATCACCCTCGACGTGCTGCTGCGTGAAGGCAGCGTCGCCCGCGCGGCCAAGTGCCTGCGATTGAGTCCTTCGGCGATGAGTCGCGCCCTGGCCCGTCTGCGCGAGACCACCGGCGATCCGCTGCTGGTGCGGGCCGGTCGCGGTCTGGTGCCGACGCCGCGTGCGTTGGAATTACGCGAACGCGTCAGTCATCTGGTGCAGGAAGCCGAGGCGGTTTTGCGCCCTGCCGAGGTGCTCGACCCAAGCCGTTTACAACGCACCTTTACCCTGCGCAACACCGACGGTTTTGTCGAAACCTTCGCCGCCGCCCTGCTCGCACGCATCGTTGAAGAAGCGCCCGGCGTGCGCCTGCGCTTTGTGCAGAAGGCCGACAAGGACAGCACGCCGCTGCGCGAGGGCCGCGTCGATCTGGAAACCGGCGTGATCGACGACAGCACCGACCCGACGCTGCACAGCCGCATTCTGTTTCAGGATCACTGGATCGGTGTGGTGCGTGAGGGGCATCCCTTGAGTTCGGGAAAAGTCAGCAGCAAGCGTTTTGCCGGTGGCGAGCACATTCTGATTTCACGGCGCGGGCGCAGCAGCGGCCCGGTAGACGAAGCGCTATTCGCGCTCGGGCTAACGCGCGACATCGTCACCTCGTTCGGCGGTTTTTCAGCGGCGCTGACACTGGTGCGCGAATCCGATTTGATCGCCACTGTCCCGGAGCGCCACACCAGCAAACTGCGCAGCGGCCTGCACAGTTTCGCCCTGCCCTTCGAGATGCCGCCGATCAGCGTCTCAATGCTCTGGCATCCGCGCATGGACGCTGATCCGGCACACCGCTGGTTGCGCGATTGTGTGCGTCAAGTCTGCGCCTAACGCGCGTCGCCACCGGCCGGTTTGTAGAAGAGGAATTTTTTCGTTTCGGCGGTTTTGCGGTACTCCTTGGCCCAGCTCGGGTGGACGTTGCGGTCGTGGAAGTACAGCGCACCGCGGGTGCGATCCGGGAGTTGCCGGTTGAGCGCTTTGCCGGCGATTTCCTTGGCCAGCGCATATTCGGAATCCTCCTTGACTTGGTCAGCCTTGCCATCGCACCACCAGGAAAACTGGCAGCTCTTGGTTTCCGATCCCTGTTTGACCACTGCGCATACGGTGTCGGGGAAACCTTCGTGGCCGAGACGATTCATCACCACGCTGGCCACCGCTTCCATTTCCGGGGTGTCTTTGCCTTTGGCTTCCCAGTAAATACTGCGCGCCAGGCAGGTCAGCGGATCATCTAGCGGTGCAGCGCCGGCAGGGTCGACCGCTTGCGCTTCGGTCGGGGTAATCGCTTCGGCTCTCGGCGCCGGTGCGCTGCTGACTTTGTCCGCCGCTTTCTCCTCCAGCACCTGCGCTTTCTCTTCAGCCTTCGCCTTGATCGGGGCCTGATCGGTGGCCCATGCGGAGCCCGCCAACAGGATGCAAACCAAACAGCCAGCCAAGCCTTTCAATCCCATGTCAGTTCTTCCGGCAGCGCCCGCTAAGGGCAACGTGTTGCGTGGGTGAGACGCCCGGATCCCGGGGTCTTCGGTGAGTGTAGACGGCAAAACGCCAGACAAAGTTGCGCAGAAAAAACCGCCGAATGAAGAAAAAGACATTGCACCCACCGGGGGCCTTTCGCGCATCATGGGCGCATTCAGCTCAAGGGAGATTTCCATGCGCTTCATGCCATTCGTTTTGCGTTGTGCCGCGTTGTCCACTGGCGTTGTGTTGGCCATCCCGGCGCTGGCCAGCGATGAATCGCAACTGATCGAGTCGATCAACAGCTACCGCAGCCAGCCGCAACGCTGCGGTTCGCAGGCGTCCAATGAGTTGCCGCCGCTGTCGGCCGATCCGCGCTTGCGCCTGCCGGCCAGTGGCGCGGTTGATTTGCAGCAAGCCATGGCCAGCGCCAGTTACCCGATGGTCAATGTGCAGGCGATTACCCTGAACGGCCCGCGCGATGCGGCGTCGGCGATGCAGGCGATTCAGGAGAGTTTTTGTCAGGTGGTGCTCGATCCGCAGTTCGTCGATGTCGGCGTCAACCGCGCCGATCGCGATTGGCGCATTGTGCTGGCGCGACCGCTGTTGTCGGCCAAACTCGGCGATACGCAAAGTGAAGGGCAAAAACTGCTGGAGCAACTCAACGTCGCCCGCAGTCAGCCGCGCCAGTGCGGTGGTCAGGCCTTCGCCGCTGCCGCACCGTTGGCCTGGAACGCTGCGCTGGGCACGATTTCCCAGGATCACAGCCGCGACATGGCCAACAACAATTATTTCGACCACAAGGATCGCGACGGCCGCACCCCCGGCGACCGCGCTGAACTGGCCGGTTACAACGGTCAACTGGTCGGCGAAAACATCGCCGCCGGCCAAGACACCGTGCGCAAAGTCGTCGACGGCTGGATCGCCAGCCCCGGCCACTGCGCCAACCTGATGAACCCACAATACAAAGAACTCGGCGCTGCCTACGCCACCGACCCGAAAAGCAGCGCAGGCATCTACTGCAACCGCCATGTTCGGCGCGCAGTAACTCCGCGTCCTCAAACACCGCAAAATCCGTAGGAGCAGAGCTTGCTCGCGAAGGCGTCTATCCAGTCGAAATATGCATTGACTGTATTTACGCCTTCGCGAGCAAGCTCTGCTCCTACAGGGGTTTCAGGGGTCATCAATTTGATCAATCGCCCGGTCATTCGAACTGATTGGACGCGCCTTTCTGGCGCTCTTATTCTGCGCCGCCATTGCAGCCAACTAGACTCATCGGCGTGGCGCTGCACAACCGGTTGATCCGCCACGCCCCCATGCATAACCAGGGCAGAACAGCATGATCGTCCGACCCAAGATTCATCCCATTGCCATTCTGTTCACCCTCAAGGGTTCGATCGCCAAACGCATCGCGTTGCGCGCGCTGATGATCACGCTGTTGGCGTCGGCCATTGTGCTGGTGGAAATCCTCCATCCGAGCTATTTCGCCAGTGTCAGCGCGACGCCGTTTACGCTGCTCGGTTTGTCGCTGTCGATCTTCATGAGTTTTCGCAACAACGCCTGTTATGACCGCTGGTACGAAGCGCGCAAGGCGTGGGGCGAGGTGATCGTGCACATTCGCTCGATCATTCGCGAAACCCACGTCATCCGTGACTCCGCCGAGCGCAAGCCTTTGCTGCTCAATCTGTGTGGCTTCGCCCATGCGCTGAACGCCCGGTTACGTAAAGAAAGCGAAGCGGATGCCAGCAGCCAATGGGTCATGCCCAAGCCCGATCCGCAGACGCCCGACTACAGCGGACGAATTCTGCAAACGGTTGGCCAGCAGTGTTCCGACTTGCATCAAAACGGTGAGCTGACGGAGTGGCGCTACATGCTGCTCGCCAATCACTTGACCTGCCTCACCCAAGCGCAGGCGGTGTGCGACCGGATCAAAACCACGCCGCTGCCGTTTCCCTACACGCTGTTGCTGCATCGCACGATTTATCTGTTCTGCATCCTGTTGCCCTTCGCCATGGCCGAACCGTTGGGCTGGTTGACGCCACTGTTCACGGCGATTGTCAGCTACACGTTTTTCGGCCTCGATGCGATTGCCGATGAGCTGGAAGACCCGTTTGGCCGCGACGAAAACGACCTGCCCACGGATGCGCTGGTGCGCACGCTGGAGCGCGATATTCTCTGGGAACTCGGCGCAGAAATGCCGCCCGCGCTTAAGCCTGTGGACTATGTCTTGAGCTGACCCCAAATTTCCCCAAACAACCCAATATAGACGAGCACCACAAAACCCTTGTAGGAGTGAGCCTGCTCGCGAAAGCGGATTGCCAGCCAACATCGTTGTCGCCTGACTCGCCGCGATCGCGAGCAGGCTCACTCCTACAGTTGTGTTTTTTGCAGGGTTTTGAAGAGTTCGCCGTCCGCCAGACGCTGCGCATCGGCCACTTTGCCGGCGGTCGATAAGCCTTTAAACACTTCCGATTGGACGAATCCGCCCTCAGATGAGATCGTCGCGCCCTGCACCCTTGGTGCGCGGTACGCATCTGCGTCAATACTCCACCCAGAAATCCCATCGAGCAGGTGCCGTCGTGGACATCAAACAACTCAAATTCCTGATCGCACTGGACGAAACCCGTCACTTCGGTCAGGCCGCCGCCCGCTGCCACATCACTCAGCCGACCCTGTCGATGCGCTTGCGCAATCTCGAAGAGGAGCTGGATCTGGTGCTGGTCAACCGTGGTCAGCGCTTTGAGGGGTTCACCGAGGCTGGCGAGCGCGTACTGGCCTGGGCCCGCACGTTGCTGGCGGCGCATGATGGTTTGTTCGCCGAAGCCGCAGCCTGTCGTGGGCAACTGGTCGGCAGTTTGCGCCTCGGCCTGGTGCCGCTGAGCAGCTTCAATCCGGTCGATTACATTCAGGGATTGTCGGGGTCTTATCCCGAGTTGACGTTCAGCCTGTCCTCGCTCAGCTCCGACGAGATCATCGCCAGTCTGGGCAACAATCAGCTGGACTTGGGCGTGTGCTATCTCGATCACGTCAACCCGACCTATTTCGAGTTCTTCGAGATCGGTCAAACCCGCGTCGGATTGCTCTACGACAACCGGCATTTCCAGTTCGAAGGCACCCAGATGAGTTGGGAAGAAGCCGCGCAATTGCCGCTGGGCATGATCACCACCGGCATGCATTACCGCAAATCCATCGACCTGAGTTTTCGCAGTCGCGGCTTGAGTCCGCAGCCGATCATGGAGAGTGATTCGACCTATCAGTTGTTACAGGCGATTCACCAGGGTTTCTGCTGCGCAATCATGCCGCTGGACAGCGGAATGGAGGAGCCGATTGAACATCTGTCGTTCATGACCCTGCCAGACGCCAACGTGCTCGCACCGTTGGGGATGGTGATGCGCAAGACCGAACCGCGCTCGGCGATTGCTGAAAAGTGTTTTGCTGAAGCGCGGAAGATGCTTGAGCAAGAGTCGCCGCACTGACAAAGATTGAATGCAAAACTTGTGGTGAGGGGATTTATCCCCGATGGACTGCGCAGCAGCCCCAAAAGAATCTGGGCCTGCTGCGCAGTCCAACGGGGATAAATCCCCTCGCCACAGATTCTCCTTGCGGCTTGAGTGTTCAAGATATTTCACATTGATCGTTTACACGCCCGCGGATTCCCCCTTACTATCCGGGCACACCGGTCGACGGGTCAGCCCCGACACCGACGTTTTCCGCCAACGGAAACACGCGTTATGAGTACGTATCTACAACAACTAAAATCGTTGAACGTCTCCGCTGTGTGCGCCCTCTGTCATAGGGGCCGCGCATGAATCGTATCGTCAATCTCCCCATGGCCCTGCGCCGTTCCAAGTTGCGTCACTCCGCACGCCCGCCGGATGTCTGCGTTTCTGCCTGATCACGTTTGAAAAACGTGTAGGCCTTTTCTCTTTCGATATCCCTGCCAGGACACCTGGGCTTTCGCCCTCTACCGTCTCTTGGCCCGAATCTGCGCGCCTGTGCGGCGCAACTCTGAGTGATTGCCATGAAATTCGCAGCGATTGAAGACGCACGCCTGTTCCTCGACCAAAACCCTGATATCGACATGATCGAGCTGTTCATTCTCGACGCCAACGGAGTACCGCGCGGCAAGCTGTTGCACCGTGAAGAACTGCTCGCCGTTTACGAAAGTGGTCGGCCGCTGCCAAGCACCATCCTCGGTCTGACCGTGCAAGGTGAAGACGTTGAAAACTCCGGTCTAGTCTGGGACGTCGGCGATATCGACTGCCGTGCCTATCCGTTGGAAGGCAGCCTGGTGCGCCTGCCATGGCGGCAAATTCCGACCGCCGCCGTGCAAGTCAGCATGCACCCGAAGGAAGGCATGCCAGCGAGCATCGCCGACCCGCGTCACCTGCTGATCAAGGTTATCGACGGCCTCAAAGCCGAGGGTTATCACCCGGTGATGGCCTGCGAGCTGGAGTTCTATCTGCTCGACGCCAAACGCGATCACAACGGTCGTCCGCAACCGGCACTGGATGCCGACGGTGGGCGACCGCGACACACACAGGTCTACGGTTTACGCGAGCTGGAACAGATCGAACCGTTCCTCGCCGACCTCTACAGCGCCTGCAAACTGCACGGCATTCCGGCGCGCACGGCAATCTCCGAATACGCCCCGGGTCAGGTGGAAATCACCCTCGAACACGGCGATGCGCTGGAGGCGATGGATCAGGCCGTGCGTTACAAACGTCTGGTCAAAGCGGTCGCGCACAAGCACGGCATGCAAGCGACGTTCATGGCCAAACCGTTCGATGATCTGGCCGGCACCGGCATGCACATGCACGTCAGTCTGGCGGATGCCGAGGGGCGCAATCTGTTCGCCTCCGAAGACCCGGCCGGTACGCCGCTGCTGCGCACGGCGATTGGCGGCATGCTCGCTTCGCTGCTCGACACGCTGTTGATGTTCTGCCCGAACGCCAACTCGTACCGCCGCTTTCAGGCCAACAGTTACGCGCCGTTGGCGCCGACCTGGGGCGTCGACAACCGCACCGTCAGCCTGCGCGTACCGGGTGGCCCGGCGAATACCCGCCACATCGAACACCGCATTTGCGGCGCCGATGCCAACCCGTATCTGGCAGCGGCGGCGATCCTTGCCGGCATTCATCGCGGCATTAGCGAGAACCTTGATCCGGGCGCACCGGTTGAAGGCAACGGTTATGCGCAGGCGAAGGAATTGCTGCCGACTGATTGGCTGACGTCGCTGCAGGCACTGGAAAAATCGGCGTGGGCGCGGGATGCCTTGGGGCAGGAGTTTCTTGGGGTGTATCTGGCGGTGAAGCGTGCCGAGTACCGGCAGTTCATGGCTGAAGTGGGTGAGCAGGATTGGCGTTGGTACCTGACCGAAGCCTAAAGCCTCACCCCTCCCCCTGTAGGAGTGAGCCTGCTCGCGATAGCGACCTGTCAGTTAACAATGATTTGCCTGACACACCGCTTTCGCGAGCAGGCTCACTCCTACAAGGGATCGCGTACCGACCTTGAAAATTGTGGACACTGACATGACCGAACGCTGCAATTCCTATTACACCGCCACCCTCAACCAGGACACCGACTACCCGACCCTGCAAGGTCGACACACGGTCGACGTGGTGATCATCGGTGGTGGTTTCACTGGCGTTGCCACCGCCGTCGAGCTCGCCGAAAAAGGCCTGAAAGTCGCCATCGTCGAGAGCAACAAAATCGGCTGGGGCGCCACCGGACGTAACGGCGGGCAAGTCACCGGCAGCCTCTCCGGCGATGGCGCGATGCGCAAACAGATGCGCGCGAAACTCGGCGATGACGTCGACGATTTCATCTGGCACCTGCGTTGGCGCGGACACGAAATCATCAAGCAACGCGTGGCGAAATACGCCATTCAGTGCGACCTCAAACACGGCCATCTGCACGCGGCCTACAAGCCGAGCCACATGCCCGATCTGCGCAACGATTACGAAGAGGCGGTGCGTCGTGGACTGGGCGATGAAGTCAGCCTGCTCGACCGCAGCCAGGTCCGCGATCTGCTGCAAAGCGACCTCTATCACGGCGCCATCAAGAACACCCGCAACATGCACCTGCACCCGCTCAACCTGTGCATCGGCGAAGCGCGGGCAGCGGAAAGTCTCGGCGCGCTGATCTTCGAAAACAGCGAAGTGCTGGAGATCATTCATGGCGATAAGCCTGGTATAAGAACCGCTCACGGCCAGATCGACGCCAAGCAAGTGATGCTCGCCGGTGACGTCTATCACAAGCTCGAACCGGGCAAACTCAAGGGCAAGATTTTCCCGGCCATGGGCGGCATCGTCACCACCGCGCCGCTCGGTGATCTGGCCAAACAGATCAACCCCGAAGACCTCGCGGTCTACGACTGCCGCTTCGTTCTCGATTACTACCGCCTCACCGCCGACGGTCGCTTGCTGTTCGGCGGCGGCGCCAACTACAGCGGCAAGGATTCACGCGACATCGCCGGCGAACTGCGCCCGTGCATCGAGCAAACCTTCCCGGCGCTCAAAGGCGTACAGATCGATTACCAGTGGAGCTGCGCGATGGGCATCGTCATCAACCGCATCCCGCAACTGGGCAAACTCTCGGACAACGTCTGGTATTGCCAGGGCTACTCCGGGCACGGCATCGCCACCACGCACATCATGGGCGAAATCATGAGCCGCGCGATCACCGGGCAGATGGAGCAGTTCGACACGTTTGCGGCGTGCCAGCACATTCGTGTGCCGATGGGCGATTTGCTCGGGAACCCGATGCTGGCTGCCGGCATGTGGTACTACCAAATGCTCGAAAAGTTGCGTTGAACCAACACCTTCCCTTGTAGGAGCTGCCGAAGGCTGCGATCTTTTGATCTTGTTTTTTAGAATCAAAGTCAAAAGATCGCAGCCTTCGGCAGCTCCTACAGGGGTGGTTTCAGTCTGGTAGTTGCTCCACAACAATCCCCAACCGTCGATAATCCTCAACACTCCCCGACGCCACATGCCGCTCGGTGATCAACATGTGCAACCGCTCACACCCCGCCACCACAAACGGCTCCACCGCGCCCAACTTGTCCGCCGTAGTCACGGCAATCACCCGCGTCGCGCCATCGAGCATCGCCTGCTTCACCGGCACTTCATCAAAATGCAGCGAAGTAATCCCCACCTCCGGATGAATCGCGCAGACGCCGGTAATCGCCAGATCCGCCTTGATCCCCGCCAGCAAGCGCAACGCCTCATGCCCACCCGCCGACATCGTTCGCGGATTCAATGTCCCGCCTGCCAGAATCACTTTCACACCCTTGAATTCCGCCAGCGCAATCGCCGTCATCGGCGCAGCCGTCACTGCCGTGATCTGAATATCAGGGCGCAGAGATCGAGCGACCTGCAACGTCGTCGAACCGGAATCAAACAGCACAATCTGCCCGTCCTCGACCTGCTGCGCCGCGAGTTGCGCCAGACGGATTTTCACCTCATCGGTCTCATCCAGCCGCGTGAAGTAATCCTTGCCGGAATCTTTCGGACGCGGTAGCGCTCCACCGTGAACCCGCTGCACGAGACCGGCGTTATCCAGCTCGGCGAGGTCGCGGCGGATGGTGTCTTCGGAAACAGCGAAGTGCTGACTCAACTCGGAGGCCATGACTTTGCCGTCCCGTTCGAGCAGCAGGAGGATTTTTTGCCGGCGCAATGAAGGCAGTTCGGCTGCGGAATGATCGTGCATGGATATGCCTGTTTGTGCTTGTAGTTGCAGGTTTCTGCGAGACTAGCGAAACCCTCGAGCAAACACAAACCGGCGGGTATCAATTACTTCGATCATTGCAATCAACAAGGCGAATTTTTTCTTTGCTTTCAGCCTGTTCAGAATGGCCCCACTTTAAAAGGCTCAGGATGAACACCTTATGAATCTCAATTTTGCGTTCGCATGCATGATCGTTGTGTCGTTTGCGGTGGCTCTCAGTCACGCCTGACAGCGTCTCAGACCGACGCCAACAGGTGCTCGCGCAGCCATTTGTGCGCCGGATCGCGATGCGCGCGTTCGCCCCAGAACATCGCCATTTCGTAACCGGGCACTGCCAGCGGTGCGTCGACCACTTGCAATGCCGGATTGCCGCGCACCAGGCGTGATGGCAGCATCGCCACCAGATCGGTGCTGACCAGCACCGACATCGCCATCAGAAAATGCGGCACCGACAGCACCACTTTTCGTTGCAAACCGACCTCGGCCAACGCCTTGTCGGTCACCCCGAAAAACCCTCCGCCCTCTCGCGACACCAGGACGTGTTCCAACGCGCAGAACTTTTTGCGCGTTGGCACGCGCTGCAAATCCGGATGACCGATGCGACCGGCCAGTACATATCGCTCGGTGAACAATGGCCGCGAGTGCAACTCCAGCGGCGCGTCTTCGCTGATGTGCAGGGCGATGTCGAAGACGCCCTGCTCCGCCTGTTTCATCAACTGCGCAGGCGTCAGATCGATCACGGCCAATCGCGTGCCCGGTGCCTGTTTGCGTAATCCGCTGAGCGCCGGTAACACCACCGTCGTTTCACCGTAATCGGTGGCAGCGACTTTCCAGGTGTGCGTCGCCTGCGCCGGATCAAACGCGCTGGCCGGCGCGACCGCCCTCTCCAATGCCTCCAACGCTTCGCGCAACGGCTCGCGCAATTCATCGGCGCGCACCGTCGGGCGCATCCCGCGCGGCCCGGGCAGCAGCAACGGGTCGCCAAAAATGTCGCGCAACTTGGACAGATGCACACTCACAGAGGGCTGCGACAGGTTCAGCCGCTGCGCGGCGCGGGTGACGTTGTGCTCGGACAGCAACACGTCGAGGGTGAGCAGCAGATTGATATCAAGGCGTCTCAAATTATTCATGGCTATACCAGACATATCAGACATTCATTTCCAATATACCGCTTGAACGCTGATCCTGCAGTTCTCAGCCAACGGAGCTACAACATGAATGTATTACTGGTTTACGCCCACCCTGAACCGACTTCCCTCAACGGCTCGCTCCGCGACTTCAGCGTCCAGCGCCTGCAAGCCGCCGGCCACACCGTGCAGGTCTCCGATCTCTACGCGATGAATTGGAAAACCACCCTCGACGCCGACGACGCCCCGGAGCGCGACACCACAAAACCGTTCCACGCCTCCCTGGACTCCAAAGTGGCGTACGCCGAAGGCAGCCAAGCCGCCGACATCGCTCGCGAACAGGGAAAACTGCAGTGGGCGGACACACTGATTCTGCAGTTCCCGATGTGGTGGTTTTCGATGCCGGCGATCCTCAAAGGCTGGGTCGAACGCGTCTACGCCTACGGCTTTGCCTACGGCGTTGGCGAACATTCCGACAGCCGCTGGGGTGAGCGTTATGGCGAGGGAAAAATGCAAGGCAAGCGCGCGATGTTGATGGTCACCACCGGCGGCTGGGAGTCGCATTACGCTTCACGCGGGATCAACGGCCCGATGGATGATCTGCTGTTTCCGATCCAGCACGGAATTTTGTATTACCCCGGTTTTGAAGTGGTGCCGCCGTTCGTGGTGTATCGCACCAGCCGCATGGATGAGGCGCGGTATGCCGAGACGTGTGAAGAATTGGGGCGGAGGCTGGATGAATTGTGGAGCACGCGGCCGATTGCGTTTCGCCAGCAGAATGCCGGGGAGTACGAGATTCCGGCGTTGACGTTGAAGGATGATGTCGCGCCCGATCAACAGGGTTTTTCCGCGCACATTATTTGATGTTTGCCGCAAACCTTTGGAGGGTATTTGTCCCCGCTGGGCTGCGCAGCAGCGCCAAACCCTGCAAACGGATTTTTCCAGACAGACCGAGTTGTATGGTTTTGGGGCTGCTTCGCAGCCCAACGGGGATAAATCCCCTCGCCACAGGCGTCCGATCGCCCGCAAAACCGATTGAACCTCCTTCCTCCGGACTGCCTCGAAACTCTAAAGCGCCCATTCATCGTTAGACGCGGCGCCCTCTTCGAGGAAATTCCGATGAACATTCGATTTCTGTTGCTGATCGCCACGTTCGCCATCATCCCGACTTGCGTCATGGCCGAGGGTTGCGACGTCCAGACCCAATCTTCCAGCGCCTCGGTGCCGGCCATCGAAACCCATAGCTGCTACGAATACGAAGGCATGCCGGTGAATGCCATCGACTGGTCGTGCAGCAACGAAAGCAAAGACATGCTCAGCAGCACAAAAAACAAAGTGGAAAACTGTGCGGATCACTATCAGGCCGCGTGCATCGCGACCATCACTCAGGAATCGCTCGCCAACCCGCACTCCACCAGCAAGGACAAAAACGCCAAGGCGCTGAACATCCCCGACAATGCGCAAGTGACCACGTATTACTACGACGTTGAGCATTTGGCCCAGGCGCGGATTGATTGTGAGAATGGCGGCGGGCAGTGGAAGGCGAAGTAGTTAAACGTTGAAACTTTGATCGCTCGATTTGTGCCCACAAAAAAACCGCATCGCTGCGGTTTTTAGTTTGCTCAGAGTGACTGCGTTAGAAGTTCGCCGGCGTGTTCGCACTGATGATCTCGGCTTCATCGGCGCCGATATTGCGGAACTTGTGCGGTAACGTGGTGGGAAAGTAGTAACCATCCCCCGCGCCCAAAACGCTCACCTGGCCGTCGACGGTCAACTCGACAGTGCCGCGCGTGACCAGCCCGCACTCCTCGCCTTCGGCGTGCACGATCGGCTCTTCACCGGAACTTGCGCCCGGCGCGTATTGCTCGCGCAGCAAACGCATCTGGCGGCTTGGCACCGAGGCACCGATCAGCAGCAGGCGCAGGCCATGACGGCCGAGATCCGGCTGTTCATTGGCGCGGAAGACGTATTGATGTTCGCGCGGTGGCTGGTCGAAGGTGAAGAAGTCGGCCAGGGACATCGGGATGCCTTCGAGCAGCTTTTTCAGTGAGCTGACGGAGGGGCTGACGCGATTCTGTTCGATCAGGGAAATGGTGGCATTGGTCACGCCGCTACGCCGGGCCAGCTCGCGCTGGGAGAGTTTGTAGCTTTCGCGTACTAATTTGAGTCGAGAACCCGTATCCATGACAGCCTTATGTGAGAACGACTTAAGGGCGATGGGGGTGGGTGGCGGGTGACGCGCCGAGGGCGCGGATCACGTTGCTCCCGTGTCCCGGAACCGTGAAAGGCGGCTATTAAATCACGTTTGGTGGTGTTGCTCAGCAGGTTCGATGGACGGTGGGGCAAAAGTCCTTCTCGCCTTGAAAATACAGCAAATGTGGGAGCGGGCTTGCTCGCGAATGCGATGTGTCAGGCGACATCTGTATTGGCTGAAATGGCCTCTTCGCGAGCAAGCCCGCTCCCACAATTGGATCTCTGCTGTATCAGTACCAGATGATACGAGAATAAAAACCGGCGCGGTCTTGGCGACCGTCGCCGGGGAGGTAACTTTAGAGGCCGAAACGGTCGCGCAGCGAGTAGTACACGGCGCCAAGAGCGGTCAACGGCGCGGAGAACGTGCGGCCGCCGAGCATTGGCATGTGCGGCAACGAGGCGAACGCATCGAAACGCTCGGCATCGCCACGGATCATTTCCGAGATCAGCTTGCCGGCGAGGTGCGAGCAGGTCACGCCGTGACCGCTGTAGCCTTGCATGTAATAGGCGTTTTTCTCGATGCGACCGAATTGCGGCATGCGCGACATGGTCAGCAGGAAGTTGCCGGTCCAGCGGTAGTCGATTTTGACGTCTTTGAGCTGCGGGAAGGTCTTGAGGATCTTCGGACGGATCAGTTGTTCGATGTCGTCCGGTTCACGCGCGCCGTAGACCACGCCGCCGCCGTACAACAGGCGATTGTCGGCAGTCAGGCGGTAGTAATCCAACAGGTAATTGCAGTCTTCGACGCAATAATTGTTGGTGATCAGGCTGCGCGCCTGCTTTTCAGTCAACGGTTCGGTGACAACGATCTGCGAGCCGCACGGCATGCTTTTCGCGGTCACGCGGTTGTCCAGACCTTGCGGCAGGTAAGCGTTGCCAGCGATCAACAGATACTTGGCGCGCACTTGGCCTTTGGCAGTACGGATAACATTCGGCTCGCCGTATTTGATTTCCACGGCAGCCGACTGCTCGTAGATCTTGCCGCCCAGACGCACGATGGCTGCTGCTTCACCGAGTGCTAGGTTCAACGGGTGAACGTGGCCGCCCTGCATGTCGAGCAAGCCGCCAACGTAAGCATCGGAACCGACTTCGCGACGAATCTCAGCCGCGTCGAGCATCTTCAGGTTGTTGTTGCCGTAACGTTCCCAGCCGCGCTTTTGCTCGGCCAGACCGTTGAGTTGTTTCTTGTTCATCGCTGCGAAGATGCCGCCCGGACGATAGTCGCATTTGATGTCGTAATCCTTGATGCGCGAACGAATGATGTCGGCGCCTTCGAAAATCATGCTGCCGAGGATTTCTGCGGTCTTGTCGCCATAGCGCGCTTCGATCACGTCGACGTCGCGGCTGTAAGAGTTGACCAGTTGGCCACCGTTGCGACCGCTGGCGCCGTAGCCGACTTTCGCCGCTTCGAGTACCGTCACTTTATAGCCGGCTTCGGTCAGGAACAGCGCCGAGGACAGGCCGGTGTAGCCGGCGCCGATGATGCAAACATCGCAGTCCACCGCTTCTTCGAGAATCGGAAAATCGATGACTTCGTTGCGGGTGGCGGCGTAGTAGCTGTTGACGTGTTGCTGTTTCATGTTTGTTCTCCGAAGGTCGCCGATCACTGCCGGCGACCGCCGCGGTAAAAGAGTTAGAGCTTGATCCAGGTCGCTTTCAGCTCGGTGTACTTGTCGAACGCGTGCAGCGATTTATCGCGACCGTTGCCCGACTGTTTGAAGCCACCGAACGGTGCGGTCATGTCGCCGCCGTCGTACTGGTTGACCCAGACGCTGCCGGCACGCAAGCCGCGTGCGAAGGTGTGCGCCTTGCTCAGATTGCTGGTCCAGACGCCGGCGGCGAGGCCGAAGATGCTGTCGTTGGCGATCTGCAGCGCTTCTTCAACGGTGTCGAAGGTGATCAGCGACAGTACCGGGCCGAAGATTTCTTCCTGAGCGATGGTCATCGCGTTGGTCACGCCGTCGAACAGCGCCGGCTGCACGTACAGGCCACCGGTTTCTTCGAGGGTGCGCTGGCCGCCGGCAATCAGCTCGGCGCCCTGCTCGCGACCGATGCTGATGTAGCGCAGCACGTTGTCGAGTTGACGCTGATCGACCACGGCGCCGACGGTGGTGGCTGGATCGAGGGCGTGCCCCGGTTTCCACGCTTGCAGTGCTTCCACCAGCAGCGGAATGAATTGCTCGCGGATCGAACGCTCGACCAGCAGGCGCGAACCCGCGGTGCAGACTTCGCCCTGGTTGAACGCAATGGCGCCGGCCGCTGCTTGTGCTGCCGCGCGCAAATCCGGTGCGTCGGCAAACACCACGTTCGGGCTCTTGCCCCCTGCTTCGAGCCAGACGCGTTTCATGTTGCTTTGGCCGGCATAAATCATCAGTTGCTTGGCAATCGCCGTGGAGCCGGTGAAGGCCAGCACGTCGACGTCCATGTGCAACGCCAACGCTTTGCCGACGGTGTGGCCGAAGCCTGGCAGCACGTTGAACACGCCTTTCGGAATGCCGGCATCCAGCGCCAGTTGCGCGATGCGGATCGCCGTCAGTGGCGACTTTTCCGAAGGTTTCAGAATGAACGAGTTACCCGCTGCCAGCGCCGGGGCGAATTTCCAGCTGGCCATGATCAACGGGAAGTTCCACGGCACGATCGCGGCAACCACGCCGGACGGCTCGCGGGTGATCAGGCCGAGTTGGTCGTGCGGGGTGGCGGCCACTTCGTCGTAAATTTTGTCGATGGCTTCGGCGCTCCAGCGGATCGCGTTGGCGGTCGCCGGGATGTCGATGCTCATCGAATCGCTGATCGGTTTACCCATGTCGAGGGTTTCCAGCAGCGCCAGTTCTTCCTGGTTCTGCAGGATCAGATCGGCGAAGCGGATCAGGATGCGTTTGCGCTCGGCCGGGGCTTTGTGCGCCCACACGCCGGACTCGAAAGACTGACGCGCGACTTCAACGGCGAGGTTGGCGTCGGCTTCATCGGTGCTGGCCACGGAGGCGAGAAAACGGCCATCAACAGGGCTCAAGCATTCGAAGGTGTCGCCGCTGATCGCCGGGCGATATTCACCGTTGATGAACGCGCGGGACTCGATGGTCAGAGACTGGAAGCGTTGTTCCCAGTCGTTGCGGGTAGTTGTCATTGTTGTGGCTCGACAAGGGGGAATTTGGGGGTGTCGGGTTACTGTGCCTGGCTTGAGATGGCTGCCCTCACCCTAGCCCTCTCCCGAGGGGAGAGGGGACTGATTGGGGGATGCTCAGAATCTCCGCCGACCTGAAAAATCTTTGCCGAATCCATAATCGGCTGGATCGTTCAGGTCGCTGAATATCTCAAGACAACTCGGTCAGTCCCCTCTCCCTTTGGGAGAGGGTTAGGGTGAGGGGCTCTTCAGCTTTCGAGGGCCTCAGCCAATCAAACCGTATGCAGATACCAGTTGTACTCAAGGTCAGAGATCGAGTTTTCGAACTCGGCCAGTTCGCTTTCCTTGCACGCGACGAAGACGTCGATGTACAGCGGGTCGATGTACTTGGCCATGACTTCGCTGTCGTCCAGCTCGCGCAATGCGTCGCGCAGGTTGTTCGGCAGGCTCTGTTCGTTCTGCTCGTAGCTGTTGCCTTCAACCGGCGCGCCCGGCTCGATCTTGTTGGTCAGACCGTGATGAATACCGGCCAGGACAGACGCCATCAGCAAGTACGGGTTGGCGTCGGCACCGGCAACACGGTGCTCGATGCGCACGGAGTCCGGTGAACCGGTCGGTACGCGCACGGCCACGGTGCGGTTGTCGATGCCCCAGCTTGGCGAGTTCGGTACGTAGAACTGCGCGCCAAAGCGGCGGTAAGAGTTGACGTTCGGGCAGAGGAAAGCCATTTGCGCAGGCAGGGTCTCCAGCACACCGCCGATCGCGTGACGCAGCGCGGCGTTCTGCTCGGGATCCTCGCTGGCGAAGATGTTGTTGCCTTCTTTGTCCAGGATCGAAATGTGTACGTGCAGACCGTTGCCCGCCTGGCCCGGATACGGCTTGGCCATGAAGGTGGTGTCCATCTCGTGGTCGTAGGCGATGTTCTTCACCAGACGCTTGAGCAGGACGGCGTAGTCGCACGCCTTGATCGGATCGGAGACGTGATGCAGGTTGACTTCGAACTGCGCCGGGGCGCTTTCCTTGACGATGGCGTCCGCCGGAATGCCCTGCTCTTTCGCGCCTTCGAGGATGTCTTGCAGGCAGTCGACGTATTCGTCGAGATCGTCGATCAAGTAAACCTGAGTCGATACCGGACGCTTGCCGGAGACTGGCGAACGTGGCGACTGCGGACGGCCGTTCACGTTGTCCTGGTCGATCAGATAAAACTCGAGTTCGAACGCGGCGCAGATGGTCAGGCCCATTTCGTCGAACTTGCGCACGACGTTGGCCAACACTTCACGCGGGTCAGCGAAGAACGGCTGGCCTTCCAGTTCGTGCATGGTCATTAACAGTTGTGCGGTCGGGCGCTTTTGCCAAGGCTCGATGCTCAGGGTGCCAGGGATCGGATAGCAGATGCGGTCAGCATCACCGATGTCCAGACCCAGGCCGGTGCTTTCCACCGTGGAGCCATTGATGTCGAGGGCGAAAAGCGAGGCCGGCAGGTTGATGCCTTTCTCGTAAACCTTATGAAGACTGGTGCGTTCGATGCGCTTGCCGCGCACCACACCGTTCATATCCGCAATCAGAAGGTCGACGTACAAAACCTCAGGATATTTCTTAAGGAATGCGTTTGCTTCGTTGAGTTGAACGGTACGCAGAGGGACCGACATGATGCACCTATTTAGCTGTTAATTATTATGTTCACTACCGTGTTGCGCAGCCAGTCAATCCGAAAGGCAAAGTGAAGTCAATAGCGAACAGCTGGCCTCCAAGGGTTTATTTTTAGGGCTTTTATTAACACTCTCGTGCCAACACAGTCGCCAAAGCCCCTAGATTCATGAAGATTTGATGAACGGCGTTTAGAATTTTTTACATGGCAGTTGTTAATTAAAATAAACGCGGATAAGCTCCGGAAAAGCTCGTTCAAGTGTCAAACTTCGAGGTGAATAAAAATGGCATTCAAGCCATTGATCGGCGTTACAGCGTGCGTCAAACAGATTGGCCTGCACCCCTATCACATCAGCGGTGACAAGTACTTACGTGCTGTCAGCGTTGGCGCCAACGGGTTGCCAGTGGTCATTCCTTCCCTTGGCAACCTGACTGAAATCGATGACCTGCTCGGTCAACTCGACGGTCTGTTGCTGACCGGCTCGCCCTCCAACGTGGAACCTTTCCACTATCAAGGCCCGGCCAGCGCACCCGGCACGGATCACGATCCGGCGCGGGATGCCACGACCCTTCCTTTATTACGTGCAGCCATCGCGGCGGGCGTTCCGGTGCTCGGCATCTGCCGTGGCTTCCAGGAAATGAACGTCGCGTTCGGTGGCAGCCTGCACCAAAAGGTGCATGAGCTGCCGGGCATGCTTGATCACCGCGAAGCCGACAGCCCGGAACTCGCCGTGCAGTACGCGCCGGCGCATGCCGTGACGGTATTGGGCGGTGGCGTGTTCGAAGCGCTCGAGTTGCCGGGTGAGTTTCAGGTCAATTCGATTCACAGCCAGGGCATCGACCGCCTCGCGCCCGGCCTGCGTGCCGAAGCCGTGGCACCGGACGGTTTGATCGAAGCGATCTCGGTCGCCGACAGCCCGACCTTTGCCCTCGGCGTGCAATGGCATCCGGAATGGCAGGTGCTGGACAACCCGAACTACCTGAAGATTTTCCAGGCATTCGGCGCGGCTTGCCGGCAACGGGCGGCGCAGCGCAACCAACGCTGACACGAGCCAAAGATCACCACGATTTACTGCCCCCACGAACGTCGGGTGTGCCTGCGCACATCCGTCATTCGTGAACAGCAACACCTGTAATAACAACAAGTACGACCCAGGCAGCCAGGACGGCGGCGCCGAACAAGCCGGATGGCAGGAGCAAGACCGCCGGATCAACGCAAAACCCTGTGGGAGCGGGCTTGCTCGCGAAAGCGTCGTGTCAGCCAGCAACGATGTCGACTGACACGACGCTTTCGCGAGCAAGCCCGCTCCCACAGGGGGATGTGATCCGACCGGAAATGCACCTGCAGGCTTGCAATCCACTTAAGCCCGGCCACGTTGGCTGAGCGAACGAAACCTGTTGGGAGTTTCACATGGCAAACGCCTCCAGCACTTACCGGAAGGCACTTGAAGGTCATCAGCAACCGAAAAAGGTTCTGGTGAAAGTCGATCGTGTCACCAAGAAGTTCGACGAAACCACGGCAGTGGACGATGTGTCCCTGGAGATCCATCAGGGCGAAATCTTCGCCCTGCTCGGCGGCTCCGGTTCGGGCAAATCGACCCTGCTGCGCATGCTCGCCGGTTTCGAACGGCCGACTGAAGGGCGGATTCTGCTCGACGGCGTGGACATCACTGACATGCCGCCGTACGAGCGGCCGATCAACATGATGTTCCAGTCCTATGCGCTGTTCCCACACATGACCGTCGCGCAGAACATCGCCTTCGGCCTGAAGCAGGATCGTTTGCCGGCCAGTGAAATCGATGCCCGCGTCGATGAAATGCTGCGCCTCGTGCACATGACCCAATACGCCAAACGCAAACCGCATCAGTTGTCCGGCGGTCAGCGTCAACGCGTCGCCCTCGCCCGCTCGCTGGCCAAACGTCCGAAGCTGTTGCTGCTCGACGAACCGATGGGTGCGCTGGATAAAAAGCTGCGTTCGCAGATGCAACTGGAGCTGGTGCAGATCATCGAGCGTGTTGGCGTGACCTGCGTGATGGTGACTCACGACCAGGAAGAAGCGATGACCATGGCTGAGCGCATCGCCATCATGCACCTGGGCTGGATCGCGCAGATCGGCAGCCCGATCGACATCTACGAAGCACCGGTCAGCCGCATGGTTTGCGAGTTCATCGGCAACGTGAACGCCTTCGACGGCACCGTGGTGGAAGACCTTGAAGGTCACGCGATCATTCACAGCCCGGACTTGCAGCAGAAAATTTACGTCGGTCACGGCGTCAGCACTTCAGTGCAGGACAAATCGATCACCTACGCGATCCGCCCAGAAAAAATGCTGGTCAGCACCACTAAACCGGAGTTCCGCTACAACTGGTCCGAAGGCAAAGTGCATGACATCGCTTACCTCGGCGGTCACTCGGTGTTCTACGTCGAACTGCCGGGCGGCAAAATCGTCCAGTCGTTCATGGCCAACGCCGAACGCCGTGGCGCGCGTCCGACCTGGGACGACAAAGTCTACGTCTGGTGGGAAGACGACAGCGGCGTGGTACTGCGCTCATGAGAACCTTCAATCAGCAATTCCTGCGCCTGGTGCCCAGCGGACGAAAACTGGTGATCGGTATTCCGTTCATCTGGCTGTTCCTGTTCTTCATGCTGCCGTTCTTTCTGGTGATGAAGATCAGCTTCTCGGAAGCCGCGCTGTCGATCCCTCCGTACTCGGAGATCTACACCTACGCCGAACAGAAATTCCAGCTGCTGCTGAACATCGGCAACTACACCATGCTCGGCGAAGACGAGCTGTACCTGTCGGCCTACCTCGGTTCGCTGAAAGTCGCCGCGCTGAGCACGATGATGTGCCTGCTGATCGGTTTCCCGATGGCCTACGCGATCACCAAGACCGGCAAGGAAACGCAAAACGTCCTGCTGCTGTTGATCATGATGCCAACCTGGACCGCGATCCTGATCCGCGTTTATGCGTGGATGGGCATCCTCAGCAACAACGGCCTGCTCAACGCGTTTCTGATGTGGACGGGGCTCACCGATCACCCGATCGAGATCCTCAACACCAACACCGCCGTCTATATAGGCGTGGTTTACGCCTACCTGCCGTTCATGGTGTTGCCGCTGTACGCCAACCTCGTCAAGCACGACGGCAGCCTGCTGGAAGCCGCGTCGGATCTGGGTTCGAGCAACTTCAACAACTTCTGGAAAATCACCGTGCCGCTGGCCAAGAACGGCATCATCGCCGGTTGCATGCTGGTATTCATTCCGGTGGTTGGTGAGTTCGTGATCCCAGAACTGCTGGGTGGCCCGGAGACGCTGATGATCGGTCGCGTGCTGTGGCAAGAGTTCTTCAATAACCGCGACTGGCCGGTGGCGTCTGCCCTGGCGGTGGTGATGCTGTTGATCCTGATTGTGCCGATTCTGCTGTTCAACCGCAGCCAGGCCAAAGAGATGGAGGCACGGGGATGAAACGCTTCGGTTTTTCCAAGTTCATGTTGATCTTCGGCCTGATGTTCATTTATCTGCCGATGCTGATTCTGGTGATCTACTCGTTCAACGCTTCCAAACTGGTGACGGTGTGGGGTGGCTGGTCGGTGAAGTGGTACGTCGGTTTGCTCGACAACACGCAACTGATGGGCTCGGTGGTGCGCTCGCTGGAAATCGCCTGCTACACCGCGATTGCTGCGGTGGCATTGGGCACATTGGCGGCATTCGTGCTGACCCGTGTAACTCGCTTCAAGGGCCGCACTCTATTCGGTGGCCTGGTCACCGCGCCGTTGGTGATGCCTGAAGTGATCACCGGTCTGTCACTGTTGCTGCTGTTCGTGGCCATGGCGCAGTTGATCGGCTGGCCGCAGGAGCGTGGCATCGTCACCATCTGGATCGCCCACACCACGTTTTGTGCCGCTTATGTGGCAGTGGTAGTCTCCGCCCGCCTTCGCGAGCTGGATCTGTCGATCGAAGAAGCGGCGATGGATCTCGGTGCGAAGCCGTTCAAGGTGTTTTTCCTGATCACCATCCCGATGATCGCGCCGTCGCTGGCGGCGGGCGGGATGATGTCGTTCGCCCTGTCGCTGGATGACCTGGTGTTGGCGAGCTTCGTCTCCGGGCCGGGTTCGACGACCTTGCCGATGGAAGTGTTCTCGGCCGTGCGTCTGGGCGTGAAACCTGAGATCAACGCGGTGGCGAGCCTGATTCTGCTGGCGGTGTCGCTGGTGACCTTCCTCGTCTGGTACTTCGGCCGCAAGGCAGAAGCCAACCGCAAGCGTGCGATTCAGGAAGCAATGGATCAGACCGCGAATGAGTCGTGGCAACAGCCGGCAACGGCGACTGCCTAAGCAACACTGATGAACAACTGTGGCGAGGGGATTTATCCCCGTTGGGCTGCGAAGCGGCCCCAGCAGTTCTACCTGAAAACTCTGTATTCAGGTTTTGCGACTGCTTCGCAGCCGAGCGGGGATAAATCCCCTCGCCACATAGTTCCATGTACAGCCGTAATTCTGTAGGAGCTGCGGAACGCTGCGATCTGTTGATCTTGAAAAACAAAATCAAAAGATCGCAGCGTGCCGCAGCTCCTACAAAAATGTAGTCAGCCCCTCGGTCAGTCGGATGAGGGGGCTTTGCGTAACGTGAATAAAAAGAATGGAGTTGTACCGATGAAAATGTTTGGCAGGACTCTGCTGACACTGTCCTTAATGGGCGCAATCGTCATGGGCGCCCAGGCCAACGACAAGGTGCTGCGTGTTTACAACTGGTCCGATTACATCGCGCCGGACACCGTCAAGAAATTCGAAGACGAAACCGGCATCCGTGTGACCTATGACGTCTTCGACAGCAACGAGACCCTTGAGGCGCGCTTGCTGGCGGGCAAATCCGGTTACGACATCGTCGTGCCGTCCAACAGTTTCCTGGCCAAGCAGATCAAGGCTGGCGTCTATCAGACGCTGGACAAATCGAAGCTGCCGAACTGGAAAAATCTCAACCCAGTGCTGCTGAAAAACGCTGCCGCCAGTGATCCGGACAACGCTCATGCGTTCCCGTACATGTGGGGCTCGATCGGCATCGGTTTCAACCCGGCCAAGGTCAAGGAAGTGCTCGGCGCCAACGCCCCGACCAACTCTTGGGACTTGCTGTTCAAACCGGAAAACGCTGAAAAGCTCAAAGCCTGCGGCATCAGCTTCCTCGATTCGCCGACCGAAATGCTCCCGGCCGCCCTGCACTACCTGGGCTACCCGGTGAACGACAAGGACACCGCGCACATCGCCGAAGCCGAAGCGCTGTTCATGAAAATCCGTCCGTATGTGGCGTATTTCCATTCTTCGAAATACATCTCCGATCTGGCCAACGGCAACATTTGCGTGGCGGTCGGTTACTCCGGTGACGTGCTGCAGGCCAAGGCCCGCGCCGTGGAATCGGGCAACAACGTGGTGATCGATTACAGCATTCCGAAGGAAGGCGCCGGCAGCTTCTACGACATGGTCGCGATTCCGCGCGATGCCAGCAACGTCGACAACGCCTACCTGTTCATGAATTTCCTGATGCGCCCGGACATCATCGCCGAAGTCACCAACAGCATCGGCTACAGCAACGCCAACGCGGCGGCCACGCCACTGGTGGATGAAGCGATCCGCAACGACCCGGGCTCGTACCCGACAGACGCGGTGATGGCGACGTTGTACGCCGTGCCGGATCAACCGATTGCCACGCAGCGGATCATGACGCGCGGCTGGACCCGGGTGAAGCTCGGTAAATAACCCCAGCGCAAATCCAAAATGTGGGAGCGGGCTTGCTCGCGAAAGCGGTGTATCAGCCACAAATGAATCGACTGGCCTGACGCATTCGCGAGCAAGCCCGCTCCCACAGTGGTTCGGTGTTATGACAGAAAGAATTAATGATTTCCCGTTCGCGCAGCGCCTTACCACCGCTGCAACCTCTCTATGAACGGCCTCACCTGGCTCCCTCGGCTCAGGTGAATTCTCAGGCGCCTTCGGGCGCCTTTTTTGTCGCGTCAGGTCAGCGGCCAGTCTTGCAGCATGCGATAACGGCCCTTGTGCGATTCAAACAAGGCAAAGCGTTCAGCACGCAGAAAGAACTCCGGTGGCGTAGCGGCTTCCGGCTCCGGCGCGCGGTAGTCGCGGGCCAACGTCAGGTGCGGGCGAAACTCGCGGGGCGTCTCTTCAAAACCGAAAGGCAACATCGCCTGTTCCAACGCATAGACCAAGCGCAACAACGCCTGCGGTGCCTGCTCAGGCGCCAGCGACAACACGCCCGGACGATGCCAGACCTGCAAGCGATCCAGTGAAATCCTCAACGCCTCCCCCGGCGTGCGCACTTTGCTGGCGGCTTGGCAAACTTCATTGATCTGCGCCAACGGCACCGCACCGAGAAACAACAGCGTCAGGTGAAAGTTATCGGCCGGCACCGGTTTGCCGGTGCGCAACCCCAACTCGCCGCGCCACTGAGCAATCGCCTTGCGCTGTACCGGCGGGCAGTCGAGGGCGAAAAACAGTCGCTTCGCTTCATCGGTCATGGCCCTGCTCCCCTGTTGATCGTAATCCGCCGGATTCTACACAGCCTGAACTGACGACTCGCGACAGGCAGCTATAGTTCAAGGATTGCCATCAACCGGAGGCCGCCATGCGCGAGATCCTCAGCAAAGAGCCATGGTGGGCCCGACCGCCGAATCCTGGGCAGGACGAAAATGAACTGGAATGGGGCTGGCTGGTGCATTACAGCGAGGGTGAACCGCGCTTCGAATTTGTCCGCGAACGGCCAAGCGACGAAGAAATTCGCCAGCGCAAAAGCTGCCGAATCACTCCCTCACCCGAGTGAACACAAAACCTGTGGGAGCGGGCTTGCTCGCGAAGGCGATCTGTCAGATGAAACCATTGTGAATGACACACCGCTTTCGCGAGCAAGCCCGCTCCCACAGGGGATTTGTGTTCGTTTTACGGTTCAAGGAGGTATTGGAAGCCGCCGTAGATCATGCGCTGCCCATCAAACGGCATCGGGTTGACGTCGGGTTGCATGCGCGGGTCTTCCATCATTTTTGCCATGCCGGCATCGCGGGTGGCTTTGTCCGGCCAGATCAGCCAGCCAGACACCACGGTTTCGCCTTCTTTGAGTTTCACCGCCATAGGAAACGACGTGAGCTTGCCGTCCGGCACGTCATCGCCCCAGCATTCAGCCACGCTCAGCGCGCCGTATTCCTTGAACAGTTTTGCCGCGATCACGCAGTGTTGTTTGTACTGTTCACGATTGGCAGTCGGCACAGGCGCCACGAAAATATCGATGTAAGCCATGATCATTCTCCTTGTACGTTGGGTTCGATCTGCTGAGTAGTCGAATCCGGCGGCTGCCATTCGACACGGTTCACGCCCAAGCCGACCGACGGTTCCTCCCGCGCACCCAGATTGCGTTCGACCTGACCGGCCATGTGCAGCGTGCCGGCCATGACGCCGGTCGTCGGGTTCTGCACCAGTTTCAGCCAGGCCTTATCAAAGGTGCTGCCGAGACTGTTGCGGATCAACGCTTCGCTGTCGGGGCGATCGTTGGCCTGAATGATCGCGCGGATCCCCGCGACACCCACCGAAATCAGGCCACCGGCCAATTTACCGGCGGCGGCTGCCACGGCGCTGGCAGCTCCGCGCGGGGCCATCTCCGCTTCCATGCGCTGGCTCGCGCGTTTGGCCACCGGCGCCATGCCGGCGTCCGTCGAGGCAATCCCCTTGGCGCCGCCGTCGGTATGGATCTTGTCGATGAGCGCGGCATACGCCGGCAGCGTGTTCAGCGGTTCGCTGCTGATGACTTGATACAACGAAGCATCGCGCGCTGGCGGAGGGCCGAGCGCGATCGCCGGAATCTTCTGCAACCGCCCATTGAGCTGAGCAACCGGCACGCCATGACGCTGGGCGATGAGCGGCATCTGCTGGGCCATCAACTGCGCATAGAACGCCGTGGCCTGACCGAGAATCGCGTCCGGGTCGACCTCCACCGCCACTGGCGCCAGCACTTTTTTCTGATACTGCTCAAGCAGATACGTCGCCAGGCGTTTGGCGGAAGCGTCCTGTTCGCCACCGGCACTGACGGTGTACCAACTGACCTTCATCGACAGCCATTCCTGCGTCCAGTAGCTGCTGAACCACGGGATGAAATTTTCTTCAGTTTGCTCATAGACGCGAATGCGCCAATGTTCCATCGAACCGCGGGCAAACAGCTTGACCTGCTCGGTGGCCTGCTGGGAGGCGCTGACGATCTCGCGGTCGATCTGCTGCCAGGTTGCAGGCGAGACGAACACGGCTTTAGGCGCTGACACCGGGGCACGGGCCGACGTGGCGCAGCCGGCCAGCAGAAACAGTGCGGCGACGAGCAGCGCACGCAGGTTCACGGTGGTGGAGTCCTTTGAACAGGAAGAGGCAGATTTGAGTATAGGTGCGGGGGATGGGCCGTTGGTCTGGTTGTAACAAGACGGACGCTATCGCGAGCAGGCTCACTCCTACAGGGGAATGCATTTCAAATTGTAGGAGTGAGCCTGCTCGCGATGGGGCCAGCAAATTCACCACAAAACCGCAACCATCACTGCCATCGATATCCACCATCGCCACGATTGCCTTCCGCCCACCGCCCATCAAAGGCACGATTGCCACATCCGAGACGCAACGAGGAGTTCACATCATGATTCACACCATCACACTCTCCGTGAGTTTCCCGGTGTTCGGCAGCAACTACTACGACCAGCACTACGTGTCGCACAAGACACAGGCGCTGGTGTTCAACGAAGCTTTCGAAGATCTGCTGATGCCCGCCGCGATCAATCACTTCAGTAATGAAGTGGTCGGCATCAACGATCAGTTCCGCTTTCTGAGCGACATTCTCGCCACCCATTTGCTGGACATCGAGGCCTCCGTGCCTACGCGATCCCGCGTCCAGGCGAGCGCTCACTTTTAACAACAAGGGCGTCCCACGGGACGCCCTTTTTCATTCAATCAATCATCATCGCGATCACGATAGTAGCGACGGCCGTCGCGGTGATCATCGCGATCGTCCCAGCGCCGGTCATGGTCGTAATCGCGGCCATGATCGCGGTCGTAGTGCCGGCCATGGCGATGGTCATCATCAAAATCCGCCACACAACCACCGAGCAAAACGGCGGCGCTCACGGTCAGCAATATCGTTGTAGCGCGCTTCATTCAACACTTCCCTAAAACCAAGGTCTTGACGACGGAATCGGCCACGCTGCCCTTGCCTTCAAGACACGGTGCGCGCAGCCGCAGATACGACCGGACAAAACCGTGTTGATTCAGTGGCCACTATCGACCGTTTGTCGTGCCGACCCCTTCGCGACCAAGCCCACCCCCACATTTAAAATGCATTCCCCCTGTGGGAGCGGGCTTGCTCGCGAAGAGGCCCCTACAGCCCCGCAAAATCCGAATTGATCATCACCGCAAATCCAACAAAACCTTTCCCTCCCCCCCGCGGTCACTCCTTAACGAGACCGGCGATCACGCTGGCTGCCCGTTTGGGCCATTCGCAACCCCGCTGCCCTGATTGAGAGAGACAAGGAATCGAACCATGACGATTTCCCGACGCAGATTTTTAATCCTCGGCGCCGTGACCGCGACAGCCTTCGCGATGCCCCCGTTTATCAGCCTCAAGGCCTATGCGGCCAACCTGGAGCAACCCGCCATGAGCAAAGTGACGATTCAAGTCAACGGCAAACCCCAGGCGCTGGAGGTCGACAACCGCACCACCCTGCTCGACGCCCTGCGCGAACACCTGCACCTGACCGGCAGCAAAAAAGGCTGCGACCACGGCCAGTGCGGCGCCTGCACGGTGATTGCCGATGGGCGGCGAATCAACTCTTGCCTGACCTTGGCGGTGATGCACGAAGGCAGTGAAATCACCACCATCGAAGGCCTTTGTATGCCCGACCAGTTGCACCCGATGCAAGCCGCGTTCATCAAGCACGACGGTTATCAGTGCGGCTATTGCACGCCCGGGCAAATCTGCTCGGCAGTGTCGGTGATCAAAGAAATCCGCGATGGCATTCCCAGCCATGTCAGCCCCAGCCTGACGGATTCCCCGCAACTGATCGCCAGTGAATTTCAGGAGCGCATGAGCGGCAACATCTGCCGCTGCGGTGCTTACTCAAACATCATCGAAGCCATGACTGAAGTCGCGGAGGTGCCGGCATGAGACCGTTCAATTACAGCCGCGCCGACTCCCCCGCTGCCGCTGCGCAAGCGGCGCAGATTGAAGGCGCCAAGTTCATTGCCGGCGGCACCAATCTGCTGGACTTGATGAAGCTCGACATCGAAACCCCGCTGCACCTGATCGACGTCAATCACTTGGGCCTGGATCAGATCGAAGACACGCCCGAGGGTGGTTTGCGCATCGGCGCGCTGGTGCGCAACACCGATCTGGCCGCCGACCAACGCGTGCGCAAGGATTACGCTTTGCTCTCCCGCGCCTTGCTCGCCGGCGCGTCCGGCCAGTTGCGCAACATGGCGACCACTGCTGGCAACCTGCTGCAACGCACCCGTTGCCCATACTTCTATGACACCAATCAGGCGTGCAACAAACGCCAGCCCGGCAGTGGTTGCGCGGCGATTGGCGGGGTCAGTCGGCAACTGGGGATCATCGGCGTCAGCGACGCCTGCATCGCCACGCATCCGAGCGATATGGCCATCGCCATGCGCGCCCTCGATGCGCAGATCGAAACGGTGAAACCCGACGGCAGCACCCGCAGCATCGCCATGGCCGATTTTCATCAGTTGCCCGACAACACGCCGAACATTGAAACCAGCCTGACGCCCGGCGAATTCATCACCGCCGTGACCCTGCCCGCACCCGTCGGCGGCACGCACATTTATCACAAGGTGCGTGATCGCTCGTCGTACGCCTTTGCGCTGGTCTCGGTCGGTCTGATTCTGCAAAAGGACGGCAGCGGCCGTATCGCCGTCGGCGGGATCGCGCCGAAACCGTGGCGCGTCGAAGCCGCCGAAGCGCTGCTGCCCGACGGCGCGAAAGCCGTCAGCGCACGCCTGCTCGATGGCGCGACGCCGACCCACGACAACCAATTCAAACTGACCCTGGTCGAGCGCACGCTCGGTTCGGTGTTGGCGCAAGCGAGGGAACAAGCATGAAATTCGACACGCCCGCCACCACCAACCCGATCGACCAGTTAAAGGTCATCGGCAAACCCACCGACCGTGTCGAAGGCCCGCTGAAAACCAGCGGTCAGGCGCCGTATGCCTACGAGCAACACGAGGCAGTGGCCAATCAGGCTTACGGCTTCATGGTCGGCTCAGCCATTGCCAAGGGCCGGATCAACAACATCGACCTTGAAGACGCGAAAGCCGCACCGGGCGTGCTGGCAATCGTCACTGCCGCCAACGCGGGCAAACTCGGCAAGGGCAAATACAACGCCGCGCACCTGCTCGCCGGGCCGGAAATTCAACACTATCACCAGGCTGTCGCCTTGGTCGTTGCGGAGACTTTCGAACAGGCGCGCGCCGCCGCGCAAATGGTCAAGGTTGATTACGTGGCGGCCACTGGCGAGTTCGATCTGGCCAGCGTGCGCGACAAAGGCGTCGAGCCGAAAGAAGAGTTGCCAGACGTCAGCCACGGTGATTTCGCCAAGGCGTTCGAAGCCGCGCCGGTGCAGTTCGATCAGACCTACACGACGCCGGATCAGTCCCACGCAATGATGGAACCGCACGCCACATTGGCCGCGTGGAAAGGCGATGAGCTGACGCTGTGGACGTCCAATCAGATGATCGCCTGGAGCGTCGACGATATCGCCACCACCCTCGGTTTGCCGAAGGAAAAAGTCCGCCTGATTTCGCCGTACATTGGCGGCGGATTCGGCGGCAAACTGTTCATCCGCGCTGACTCCATCCTCGCTGCACTCGGCGCACGGATGGCTGGCAGACCGGTAAAAGTCGCCCTCGCCCGCCCGCAAATGGCCAACAACACCACCCACCGCCCCGCCACCATTCAGCGCATTCGCATGGGTGCGACGGCGGACGGCAAACTCACGGCAATCGCCCACGAAGGCTGGTCGGGCAACCTGGAGGACGGCAAAGTCGAGGTCGCGGCGCAGCCGAGTCAATTGCTCTACGCTGCTGAAAATCGCCTGGTCACGATGCGCCTCGCGCCGCTTGATCTACCCGAAGGCAATTCCATGCGCGCGCCCGGCGAAACGCCCGGACTGATGGTGCTGGAAATCGCCATGGACGAAATGGCCGAGCAGCTGAAACTTGATCCGATCCAGTTCCGCATCCTCAACGACACTCAGGTCGATCCGGTGAAAACCGAGCGGCCGTTTTCCCAGCGACGCTTGATCGAATGCCTGCAAACCGGCGCCGATAAATTCGGCTGGAGCCAACGCAATGCTCAGCCGGGCACCCGCCGCGAAGGTCGCTGGCTGATCGGCATGGGCGTGGCGGCAGCGATCCGTAACAACCTGCTGGTCAAATCGGGCGCGCGGGTGAAGCTGGAACGCGACGGCAAGGTCACCGTGGAAACCGACATGACCGACATCGGCACCGGCAGCTACACGATCATCGCGCAGACAGCCGCCGAGATGATGGGCGTGGGTTTGAAGGATGTAACGGTGCATCTGGGCGATTCGAGTTTCCCGGTTTCGTCGGGTTCTGGCGGACAGTTTGGCGCTAACTGCTCGACCTCCGGGGTGTATGCCGCGTGCATGAAACTGCGCGAGGCCGTGGCGGGCAAGCTCGGGTTGGCGGCGGATCAGGCTGAGTTTGTCGACGGTGAAGTGCGCGTCGGCGACAAGCGTGTGCCGCTGCGTAATGCTGCGCAAAACGGCGTGTTGGTGGCCGAGGACAGCATCGAATTTGCCGACCTTGCCAAGCAATATCAGCAGTCGACGTTTGGTGCGCATTTCGTTGAGGTGGCTGTGGACGCGGCGACTGGCGAAATCCGCGTGCGGCGCATGCTCGCGGTGTGTGCGGCGGGACGGATTCTTAACCCGAAAGCGGCGCGCAGTCAGGTGATCGGCGCGATGACCATGGGCGTCGGTGCGGCGTTGATGGAAGAACTGTCGATCGACAAGAAGCTCGGGTTTTTCGTCAACCATGATCTGGCGGGATATGAAGTGCCGGTGCATGCCGACATTCCCCATCAGGAGGTGATTTTTCTTGATGAAACCGATCCGATTTCTTCGCCGATGAAGGCCAAGGGTGTGGGTGAGTTGGGGATTTGCGGGGTGAGCGCGGCAGTGGCGAATGCGATCTATAACGCCACGGGGGCGCGGGTGCGGGAGTATCCGATTACGCTGGATAAAATCCTCTCTTCACTCCCCCAGATGATCTAAAAAAAATCCCTGTAGGAGCTGCCGAAGGCTGCGATCTTTTGACTTTGATTTTTAAAAGCAAGATCAAGAGATCGCAGCCTGCGGCAGCTCCTACATGGATCACGGGGTAGTCTCAGTCGATCTGCGGGTATTGCTCAGCGCTCACCTGTTCCATCCACTCCACCACCTTGCCATCAAGCACTTCCGCAATCGCGATATGCGTCATCGCCGTGGTTGGCGCCGCCCCGTGCCAATGTTTAGCACCCGGCGCAATCCATACAGTATCCCCCGGGCGAATCTCGCGTACCGGTTGTCCCCATTCCTGCACGAAACCCGCCCCGGCGGTAACGATCAATGTCTGCCCCAGTGGATGGGTGTGCCACGCCGTGCGCGCGCCCGGCTCGAACGTCACCGTCGCGCCACTGACCCGCGCTTCATCAGACCCCTTGAACGGTGCATCAACGCGCACGGTGCCGGTGAACCAATCCGCCGGGCCACGGGCCGAAGGTTGTGAGCCGTTGGGCGTAACGCTCACGCGAGGATTTTCATTGGCCTGCACTTCATCTGCCAACAGGGAGAGGGTCAGAGCAGAAGCAGCAATCGGGTGCATGGCAAGTTCCTCCAGAGAATCAATGCCATCACTTTACCGACCCGCACTCTTCAGATAATCGACTAGAATTTGAAAAAACTTATGCGAGACACTCATCAATGCTTCGGGAAAACGCCGCCGACCTGCTCGCCTTTCTCGCCGTGGCCCGCGAACGCAGCTTCACCAAAGCTGCCGCCAAGCTCGGCGTCTCGCAATCGGCGCTGAGCCACACCATTCGCGCCCTCGAGGCGCGCCTTGGCCTGCGCCTGTTGACGCGCACCACACGCAGCGTCTCGCCCACCGAGGCCGGCGAGCACCTGCTGCAAACCATCGGCCCGCGCTTCGAAGAGATCGAAGTGGAACTGGCGGCCCTGAGCAACTTGCGCGAAACCCCGGCGGGCAAAATCCGCATCAACGCCACTGACCATTCGCTGGACTGGCTGCTGCGCCCGGTACTCAAGGAGTTCCTGCCGAAATATCCCGACATCGCTGTCGAAGTCAGCTGTGATTATGGTTTCGTCGACATCGCCGGCCAGGGCTTCGACGCCGGCATTCGTTTGGGCGAAGACGTTGCGCAAGGCATGATCGCCACGCGCATCGGCCCGGACATGCGCATGGCGGTGGTTGGCTCGCCCGCGTATTTCGCCCGCTGCCCCACCCCGCAAACCCCGCGCGACCTGACCGACCACAGCTGCAACAACTTGCGCCTGCCCACCAACGGCGGGCTCTATAGCTGGGAGTTCGAGAAGGATGGCGAAAGCCTGAAGGTGCGAGTATCCGGGCAAATTACGTTGAATGGCGTCTACCCGTTGCTTGATGCGGCGCTGGATGGGTTCGGTTTGAGCTACATCCCGGAGAACATTGTCGCGCCGTATCTGGCCGATGGTCGCTTGCAGCAAGTGCTTGAGGATTGGTGCCCGACATTCGCCGGGTATCACCTCTACTACCCGAGCCGGCGTCAGGCTGCACCGGCATTTGCACTATTGCTGGAGGCGTTGCGCTATCGCCCCTGACCCCAACCGCCAACCTGTTTTCCGTAGGAGCAGAGCTTGCTCGCGAAGAGGCCATATCAGTCGATATTTTCGCTGACTGATACACCGCTTTCGCGAGCAAGCTCGGCTCCTGCAAGATTCGTCGCAAGCTGGATATCGCCACGGACTAACCCACCAACGCAATCAACTGATGCCGCTGCGCATCGGTGAGCATCGGCCCGAATCCGGCCCTGACGTTGTCGGCCATATAACGCGGATTGCTCGTCCCCGGAATCACACAGGTCACCGCCGGATGCGCCAGCAGAAACTTCAGCGCCAGTTGCGGCCAGCTGTTGACCTGGACGTCCGACACCCACGCCGGCAAAGGTTTGCCCTTGAGCCGGCCCAGCAAAGCACCGCCACCAAACGGCCGATTGCAGATCACCGCCACCCCGCGCTCGCGGCACAGCGGCAGGATACGTTTCTCCACGCCCCGATCATCGAGGGCGTAGTTGATTTGCAGAAAATCCAGTTGCTCAGCCTTAAGTACCGCTTCGACTTCATCGTAAGCCGAGGACGTGTAATGAGTGATGCCGATGTAGCGGATGCGCCCCTGCTCTTTCCATTCGCGCAGGGTCGGCAGGTGGGTTTGCCAGTCGAGCAGGTTGTGGATCTGCATCAGGTCGATGCGTTCGGTGCGCAGCAGGCTGAACGACTGCTCCATCTGCGCGATGCCTTCCTCGCGCCCGCGTACCCACACCTTGGTCGCCAGAAACGCCGGCGAGCGGGGTTCATGGATCGACAGCAGTTCGCCGGTGGTCTGCTCGGCGCGGCCATACATGGGTGAGCTGTCGATCACCGTGCCACCCTTGGTGAACAGCTCATCGAGCACCGCCGGCAGCTGCCGATAAGCCGGGTCGCCCGGCGCCACATCGAAACCGCGATACGTGCCCAGACCGACCAGGGGCAATGACTCGGAGCTGGAGGGGATGGCGCGGGTCTGCATGGTTTGGCCTCGGATAGTCGCGGGTGGCGCGGCAGTGGCCAACGCCCGATCAAAAGTGAAGACTGCCGAAACCCCGGCAGCCAGCGTGAGCAATCGGCGACGGGAGTAACCCTCAGTGTGGCTCATGCTGGTTCCCCTGCTGCGTGAATCTGTTGCATGTTGTGTGCGCAGACCGTCTGGCGAAATCGCTGGACTACACTGCGACTGCCGACTTCCTTACCCCGTTAAAAGTAGCCGAATGTCCCGAACCCTGATGTTACTCGTCGCATTGATCGTCGCTGTGTACCTGGTGCTGTGCGCGGCGCTGTTCGTTTTTCAGCGCTCGCTGATCTATTTTCCGCAGGCCGGCACGGTGGAGACGGCGGAGTCACGGCTGAAATTATCGATGGCGGATGCCGACGTCTGGGTGACCACCCGCGAGCGTGTCGGGCAGCGGGCGCTGATCTATTTCGGCGGCAATGCCGAGGATGTCTCGCACAATCTGCCGGAGTTCGCCGCGGCATTCCCGGATTACGCGCTGTACTTTCTGCACTATCGAGGGTTTGGCGGCAGCGGCGGCAAGCCTTCCGAGGAGGCAATTGCCGAGGATGCGCTGGCGCTGTTTGATCAGGTGTACGCCAGCCATCCGCAGGTGGCGGTGATCGGGCGCAGTCTGGGTTCGGGCGTCGCAGTGCGTCTGGCCAGTCAACGGCCGGTGCAGAATTTGATTCTGGTGACGCCGTACAACAGCCTCGAAGAAGTCGCCGTGAAGCAATATCCGTGGGTGCCGGTGAAGTGGTTGCTCAAGGATCGTTATGAATCAGGCAAATACGCGGCGCATATTCGCGTGCCGACGTTGTTGCTGGCGGCGAGTGATGACGAGGTGATTGCGCGGGACAGTACCGAGCGGCTATTGAGGAATTTTCCCGAGGGGGTGGCGGTGCTTAAGGTGGTGCCGGATTCGGGGCATAACTCGATTTCCGAGCGGGGGGAGTATTTGCGGTGGATGGGGGATGTGTTGAATCGCTGAGATTTGTGTTGGCGGGTCTGGCCTCTTCGCGAGCAAGCCCGCTCCCACATTTTGTCCGGTGTACACCAAACCAGTGTGGGAGCGGGCTTGCTCGCGAAGGGGCCGGCCAAATCACATCAATACCCCAGAAAAAAACCACACCTGCCACCCTGAACCAAGTCCAAAAAGCCCAGTCCTACACGCGCCGCTTTTTCCTCTCCTGAGCCGTCCACTCCATGCGCCACACCGCCCGCCCACTTCGTCTGGTTTCGCTGTGCCTGCTGCTTTCGCCTTTGTTTGCTCAATCCGCCCACGCCGGCGCCGAACGCCAACTGGTCGCGGCCATCAACGACTACCGCGCCCACCCGCAACGCTGCGACCGTCGCCCCGCGCAGCGCCTGGCTCCGCTGGCGTTGAAAGATAATCTCGCGCTGCCCATCGGCTATGGCTACGGCGGCGGCATGCGCGAGGCGCTGAAATCGTCCGGATATGCAGCGGTGACGGTGCGCAGCATCCGCATCGTCGGTGCCGAGGATGCCGACGAAGCCTTCGACCAGCTACAAGACCACTACTGCGGCGCATTGCTCGACAGTCAGTACGCCGACATCGGCATCAGCCGTTCGCGCAGTGAATGGCAGGTGGTGCTGGCGCGGCCGGTGCTCGACAACCGTGTCGGCGATAACCGCAGCGTCGGCAAAGCGCTGCTCGCCGAGGTCAATGCCGCCCGCGCCCGGCCACGGATGTGCGGGCGCCAACGCTTCGCTGCCGCCCGACCGCTGAGCTGGAACGCTGCGCTGGGCGCGGCTGCACAAGGGCACAGTAAGGCCATGGCTTATGGCAATTATTTTGCGCATCGTGATCCGGACGGTGATTTGCCGGCGGATCGCGCCAGAGCGGCGGGTTATCGAGGACGGCAGATAGGTGAAAACATTGCCGCCGGGCAGAGTTCGCCGGGCAAGGCGATGGCCGGGTGGCTGGCCAGTCCGGGGCATTGCGCCAATTTGATGAACCCGATGTTTACCCAAGTGGGGGCGGGTTTTGCCAGCGAGGCGCGTAGTGATGAAGGGGTTTACTGGACGATGCTGTTTGGTGCACCGTGATTTTGCGTTGACTCGACGGGCCTCTTCGCGAGCAAGCCCGCTCCCACAATGGTTCGGCGTACACCGGCCAAAATGTGGGAGCGGGCTTGCTCGCGAAGGGGCCAGATCAGCCACCCTCAATTTATTTGGGCCGACGCACCGCCCGCACCCGCCCGCTATTCCCGCCACCACAATAGAACCGATACTTGCCATCCGCCTCCAGCCCCGACACGCCAGTCCCGTCGGGCATCGTCAGGCTTTCCAGCACCGCGCCGTTATCCGGGTCGATCCGCCGCAACTCGCTCTCCTCGCCTTCCCACGTGCCATGCCACAGCGCGCCATCAACCCACGTCACGCCGGTGACAAAGCGGTTCGACTCCAGCGTGCGCAAAATCTCGCCGGTTTCCGGGTTGATCTGATGGATTTTACGGTCGCGATACTGACCAACCCATAACGAACCCTCGGCCCAGGCCATGCCGGAATCGTTGCCACCACCGGGCGCGGCGATGGTGTTGAGGATGCGCCCGGTGGCCGGGTCGATCATATGGATATGGCGGTCGGCGATCTGGAACAAATGCTTGCCATCGAACGCGGTGCCGCCATCAGCGCCGACCTTGAGCGTGCGCACGGTTTCGCCGCTGGCCGGATCCAGCGCATTGAGCTGACCGTCGCTGGCGAACCAGACTTGCTGACCGTCGAAGGTCACGCCGTGGATGCCGTCGATCCCTTCGAACGGGCCGTACTCGCGAAGGATTTCTGCGTTTGCGTGTTTCATGGGGGCTTCCTCGTGTTGGTTGAGACCAGCCTAGCCATTGCCCAGCGAAACCGGGAGTAACAAGATCGTCGCGAAACCCGGCACCGGTGGCGTCATCCAGCGCCGTGATCGGCCCAGACCGAAGGACTGGATTTTGTTTTCCGAGGCCAGTGTCTCGAGCGCTCGTTGCACTTGGCGTTGACTGCTGCCCAATGCGAGTGCCAGTGCTGAGCTCGACCACGCTTCGCCATCCGCGAGCAAGGCCAGCAGCGCCGCATGTTTGTCCTCGACCGGTAACGTCAGCAGCGCCACCTCTTCCGCCACCAACGTAAACCCGCGAGGCGTGGCGCGGATGTTCGCCAGCGGTTGCAGCGCTGAGCGCAAGCGGCCGATTTCAACGCGTAGCCGCGCCCGGTGCGATTCGTCGCTGAGTTGCAAACGGAAAGCCTTGGCAATCAGCGCCTCTCGCGAGACATCGCCCGGCCAAGCTTCGGCCAGCAGTCTGGCGAGCCTGAATAAAATCGGTCGGCTGGCCAGCCCAACCGTCATGCCGGCGCCGCGCACGCTGTAGCGGCAGGCATCGATGACCAGCGCTTTTGAAGCGAACAGGGTTTCTACTTCTGCGAGTTTCAGCGGCTGCTCTTTTCCGCTGATGATCAATCTGGCAACCGGCGCCTCAAGGATTTGCGCGGCGTGCTCGACTTCAACGCTCAACGCCTCAATGCCAGCCTCCCGCGCCGCGTGTTGCGCGCGAACCAGCGCCGCCTGCGCCCTGTGCGCCTGAACCCTGCGCAAGGCGATGCCCGCCGCCACCAGTTCATGGGCGGCACGCAAGGCTGGCGGAAGTGGTGCAGGATCCTGTTCAGCGAGCAACCGTTCAGCGTCATCCAGCTCACCGATCAACAACAATCGACGAATCTGCAAGTAACGCGCGTGCGCCGCGTTGAGCCGGTCGCCGTGATCCTCCAGCAACCGACGCGCCGCCTCCAGCGCCTCCATCGGCCAGCCCAGATCACGCGCCGCCAGCGCCACTTCGGCCTCGGCAACAAGACACCGCGCCCGCGACAGCGGCTCATTGCGACCGAACGCCTTCACCGCCCGCTGCAACAACGCCTTGGCACGCGGCAGATCACCCAACTGCGCCATGGCGATACCGCGCAACGCCAGCGCCGGCGGATCCTCGCGCAGGGCGACGAAATTCAGCGCCGCCAACGGATCCCCCGCCGCAAGCGCACGGCTGGCCGCGGTGATCAGTGAGTCCATGGTGAATGACGCATGGCGGAGGTTCCCCGAAAGGTTAAGGACGACGCCGAACCTGTGGCGAGGGAGCTTGCTCCCGCTGGGGTGCGAGCGGCCCCCCGCTCTTCAGTTCAAAACAGGGCCTGCTGCGCAGTCCAGCGGGAGCAAGCTCCCTCGCCACAATGGATCGGGGCTCAGCCCTAAATAAAATTGGAGCTTCAGGGGAGTCTAATACCGGTCACTTGAGCTGTTCGGTTTTCTTCAAAAGTTCTAACAACCCCTTAGGGTTTGTTGCTGGATCGGGTCGTGAAAACTGCTCACGACGCGTTTCAAACCGGAGAAATTGTCGCGAGCACGCCGATCAGAATGGTCAGTGTCAGAAATCCACCCAGGAAAATCGCCATCTTGAACATAGAGCTCTCCTCAATGCAGGGTTTGCGGTGCACTGGACGCTTCGGAATGAAGGACTGCCGTGAGTGACCGCACTGCCGGGGTATTTTGAGCCGGTGACTGAACCGGTTACAGAGGCAGATAGAATTGAAAAATGCATATCAGATGACATCTGATCTGTAGGAGCTGCCGAAGGCTGCGATCTTTTGATCTGGATCCTAGAACATCAAGATCAAAAGATCGCAGCCTCGTTTCACTCGACAGCTCCTACAGGCTAGAGTGACTGCGGTCGCGCGAAAACAATAAAAACTCTGGGGTAAATCCATGTCCGAATTGAACCTGCAGCCCAACGTTGCCGAATCACTGAACCGCTGGCACGAGATGATCCGCACCGGCAACTTGAGCGCCCTGCCCGAGTTGCTTGACGCCAAAGCCGTATTCCGTTCACCGATGGCGCACACGCCCTACCCTGGCGCGCCGGTGGTGTCGATGATCCTCAATACGGTGTTCGAGGTGTTTCAAGACTTTGAATATCACCGTGAGCTGGCGACGGCGGATGGTTTGAATGTGATTCTGGAGTTCAGCGCCAAGGTCGGGACGAAAGAGCTGAAAGGCATCGACATGATTCGCTTTGATGAGCAGGGGAAGATTGTCGAGTTTGAAGTGATGGTGCGGCCGTTGAGTGGGTTGCAGGCGTTGGGCGAAGAGATGGGGCGGCGACTTGGCGCTTATCTGGCTTCCGCGAAACCCTGACATCTGAACATCTGGACGTCTCAACGCCTGAACACCGAAACAATTCTGTAGGAGCTGCCGAAGGCTGCGATCTTTTGATTCTAAAACAAGATCAAAAGATCGCAGCCTTCGGCAGCTCCTACAGGGGATACAGGGGATACATAAGGATATAGAGGGATAAAAAAAGCCCACTGACCGTCGCCGGTACAGTGGGCTTTGTGTGTCAGGGGTCTAATTACAGAGCCATGTCACGTGCAGCGTTTTCCTTCGGTGCTTCAGCTTTTTCAGCCGCAGGTGCGGCCGGAGCAGCAGCCTGACCGATCAGTGGAGGCGTCGGCAGTTCGAGGATCTTGGCGGTGTAAGCCCACTCTTCAGCCACTTTCGCTGGATCGCTGTTCAACTGAGTGCCGTAGCTTGGCACGATCTGGTGCAGCTTGGTTTGCCACTCTGGGCTAGCCACTTTGTCTTTGAAGACTTTCTGCAACACGCTCAGCATGATCGGAGCAGCGGTCGACGCGCCTGGCGATGCGCCCAGCAGGCCGGCGATGGAGCCGTCTTGTGCCGCAACGATTTCGGTACCCAGTTTCAGCACGCCGCCAGCGGCTTCATCACGCTTGATGATTTGCACGCGTTGGCCGGCTTGCCACAGGCGCCAGTCTTCGGCTTTGGCGTTCGGGAAGTATTCCTTCAGCGCGTTCAGACGGTCTTCATCCGACAGCATCAGTTGGCCAGCGAGGTACTCGACCAGCGGGTATTCCTTGATGCCGACCTTGGTCATAGGCCAGATGTTGTGGGTGGTGGTGCTGGTCAGCAGGTCCAGGTACGAGCCTTCTTTGAGGAACTTGGTGCTGAAGGTCGCGAATGGGCCAAACAGGATAACGCGCTTGCCGTCCAGAACACGGGTGTCCAGGTGTGGAACCGACATCGGTGGCGCGCCAACCGAAGCTTTACCGTAGGCCTTGGCCAGGTGCTGTTCAGCGATGGTCGGGTTATCGGTCACCAGGAACGAGCCGCCTACCGGGAAGCCAGCGTATTCCTTGGCTTCAGGAATGCCCGACTTCTGCAGCAGGTGCAGTGCACCGCCGCCCGCGCCGATGAACACGAACTTGGCGTCGGTTTCGGTTTTGCTGCCGTCTTTCAGGTTTTTGTAGCTGACGCGCCAAGTGCCATCGGCATTCTTGGTGATGTCCTGGACTTCGCTCGACAGTTTCAGATCGAAGTTAGGCTTGGTTTGCAGGTGGGCAGCGAACTGGCGGGTGATTTCGCCGAAGTTCATGTCGGTACCCAGCGGGCTCCAGGTGGCCGCGATTTTCTGGTTCGGGTCACGCCCTTCCATCATCAGCGGAACCCACTTCTTGATCACAGCCGGGTCTTCGGAGTACTGCATACCAGCGAACAGCGGGCTCGCTTGCAGGGCTTCGTAGCGCTTTTTGAGGAATTTGATGTTGTCATCACCCCACACAAAGCTCATGTGCGGTGTGGTGTTGATGAACGAGCGAGGGTTCTTCAGAACGCCTTGCTGAACCTGCCAGGCCCAGAACTGACGGGACACCTGGAACGCTTCGTTGATCTCGACAGCTTTCGGGATCGTCACGTTGCCTTTGTCATCTTCCGGGGTGTAGTTCAGCTCAGCCAGAGCCGAGTGACCGGTACCGGCGTTGTTCCAGCCGTTGGAGCTTTCGAGGGCGACGCCGTCGAGGCGCTCGACCATTTCCATCGACCAGCTTGGCTCCAGCTCATTGATCCACACACCCAGGGTGGTGCTCATGATGCCGCCGCCGATCAACAGCACGTCGACTTTCTTTGCTTCTTCAGCATTGGCGGACGACATCCCCATCGCCAAAGCCAGCCCCAGCAGAGCTGTGTTCACTTTCTTAAACATCCGTAGCACCTATGATAAAACGCCTTCCGCCCGTCGCTGTTATCAGCATGCGATCCGCTTTGGTGACGCTCAGGCTGGCGTCGCAGATTCCGGCACACTGCAATTTTGACGGGTGGGCACACAAGGCCGACGTACCGCATCGACCTCAGTTAATGTCCCTTCTGAACTGGTTTCTTATCATTATTGGCATCAGCTACTTGAGCGACAGGGATTCCGTCGGCTCGCCACGCGGCAAGCAGACTGAATTAGGTCAAACCAAGTTGGCGCGAAGAATATCACGTCAGGGCAAACCCGCGCGTCTGTTCCCGACTTGATAGTCCTTTTGCGTTCAGGGGCTTATCGGCTGGAGGGGGTTGAACATGAATCTTGGGGCGGGCATTTAAGTATTGGGGTGACTGTACTGACCTCTTCGCGAGCAAGCCCGCTCCCACAGGTTTCTGCGGTGTAAATGCAATATATGTAACACCATCAATCCCCATGTGGGAGCGGGCTTGCTCGCGAAGATGGCAACAATCAGCAACACTAAACGCAGTTTGATCGACACCGTGTGTTTCTCCTTGGGGGACGCCGGTAAAGGCCTGTCAGTCCTAGAGTTAAGCCTATTTGCGCCGGTCTGCCGCGCCAGAGCGTGTCGGCAGATGTCTGCGCGCAGGGCAACGGCGATAAAACTTTCAGTTTGAGCGGCAAGTCTTACTTTTCAACGCACGCGGACAAGGTCTTCATCGCCGGTTAATGCCGGCAGGCTATTGAGTCCGTCGTTCTGAAAACTCATGCAGCACAAGGAAACGCTTATGAAACGCGCACTGTGGTTAGGCCTGCTCGGCACCTTCGCAATCGGCACTGCTCAGGCAGCGACGGAAAAAGTCGCGATCAATCTGGTCAGCGCCGACGGTGCACCGCAGGCGATCGGCTCGATTACCGTCAGTGAGACGCCGTATGGCCTGTTGTTTACCCCTGATCTGAAATCCCTGCCGGCCGGCGTGCACGGTTTTCACGTGCACGAAAACGGCAGTTGCGAGCCGGGCATGAAGGACGGCGTCAAAGGCGCGGCACTGGCAGCTGGCGGGCACTTCGATCCGCAGAAAACCGGCAAGCACCTCGGCCCCTACGCTGACGGCCATCTCGGTGACCTGCCGGCGGTGTACGTGACCGCTGACGGTATCGCCAACTACCCGGTGCTGGCGCCGCGCCTGAAGAAAATCTCCGAGATCAAAGGCCACGCGCTGATGATTCATGCCGGTGGCGACAACCATTCCGACATGCCAAAACCCCTCGGTGGTGGCGGTGACCGCATGGCCTGTGGCGTGATTTGATAGAACTCGCGTCAAGACCGGGCACCCGCCATGGCGTGCCCGCGTCTGCAGAATTAACGCCTCACGGAACTCCCGCCCTCCGCGCACCTCTCACATTATGCAGTCCTTCCCTTTTTGCTTAGCGCTTGTGGAGGAACCCCGTCATGCGCAAGTTATTGCTCGTTTCTTCTTTACTCTTATGCCTGCCCGTCGGCTCCGCTATGGCCAAGGTCGATGCGGGGGATGTGGCCACTTCGGCCGGCGTTTCCGCTTCGCTGTATTCGACCTTCAAGGATCACAAAATGGTGATCCCGGCGCGTGACGACTTGTCTGCCTTTGTCGCCAGCGGCGGAGCCATTCGCGGGGTTTATCTTGAGTCGGTGTTGCAACAGGTTCGTCAGGAAAATCCCGGCATCAACGCCAGCGATGAAGACCTCGCCAACGCCATTCTGGTGCATTACGAAGGCCTGAATCAGTAACCGGCACGGAGCAAGCAGCCGATGGATGGCCGCTGAAGGCGCATAGGCAAAACTGTCCGACGGCCTCTATGATGGAGGCCATGACGACGACTGCGCCTTTGCGCTCCCCCTGCCCACCCGGCGCCTGCGATTGCGGGCGCGACCCGTTGCTGGACACACCCGGTGCGGACTTGCGCATCCTGCGCCTGACCCGCGAGGAAGAAAAAGTCCTGCTCGCGCGTCTCGAAAAACTTAAAAACCTCGACGACCTCCGGCACCTGCAAAAACGCATGTTCGAGCAGTTGGGCATTCGCGTCGACGTCTCACCGGGTTTTCACGAAGTGCGCACCATGCTCGGCATCGAGATCGAAATCGACGCGCTGCCAGGTCTGTGCCGTAAAACGCGCAAGTCGATTCCAACGGCGATTCGACGGGGCCTGAACAACAACCCCGAAATCGCTTTTGAATTGCTTAACGCCCACGACTTGCTGCGCGACAGCTGATCACTTTTTCATGCCGACTCGTTTGCGCATCTCGGCGGTGATGCTCTGCCGGGTTTTCTTCATGTCAGCCCACGGCTCATCGCCAACCTCAGCCAACCGCTCGTGGACGTTATGCACGTTCCATTGATTGCCGCCCTTGATCTCCCCGACCTCTTCGCGAAACAGCGGTACCGACACCGGCAGCCCTTCGCGCGTACGCGCCGAGTAAGTGCAGATGGTGGTGGCGCCGAGGCCGTTGCGCAGGTAGTCGATGAAGATCCGCCCGACACGGTTTTTCGGCCCGGACACCGCCGAAAATCGATCCGGCAACAGCTTGGCCATATGGCTGACGATCGCGTGGCTGAAATCCTTCACTTCATCCCAGCCGAGCTTGCGCGTGATCGGCACCACCAAGTGAATACCCTTGCCGCCACTGGTTTTCAGAAACGCTTTCAAGCCCAGTTCATCGAGCACGGTCAAGGTCAGCGCGGTGGCTTCGACCATGCTTTTCCACGGCAGCGCCGGATCCGGGTCGAGGTCGAGCACGAAGCGATCGGGTTTATCCAGATCCACCGTGGTCGCGTTCCAGGTGTGCAACTCGACCGTGCTCATCTGCACCGCGCCGATCAGTGCTTCGGCGTTGTTGATCAACATCACCGGTTGGCCGGTGACGTCTTTGTCCAGCGTGCTGATGCCGGGGATCGCCAAGCGCTCGGCGTTCTTCTGGAAGAACAGTTCACCCGCAATGCCATCCGGCGCACGCACCAGCGCCACCGGGCGATCCTTGAGTTGCGGCAGAATCCATTCGGCAACGCTGGCGTAGTACTCGGCCAGTTGCATTTTGGTCGTGCCGCTGACCGCGTCGATCACCCGATCCGGGTGAGTAATGCGAACCTTGCCGTTGGCCAGACCGAGTTGCGACGGCGCAGTCTCAGCCTTCTCCGCAGGCACTTTTTTCGCCGTTTTTTTCACAGGGCTTTGAGCTGCGGATTTCGTCTCTGAAGTCTTCACCGGTTTCGCTCGCTCCTCAGTGATGTCCTTGGCCGGTTTGTCATCGCGCAAACCATGGAACACGGCGTGACGCACCGAGCCGTCCTTGGTCATTTCAGCGAAGGCGATTTCGGCCAGCAATTTCGGTTTGAGCCAGTGCACGCCTTTGGCCTCGAAACCGCTCGGCGGATTGACCACGGCAGCCTTCTTCACCTGCAACGGTTTCAGCTGCGCCAGAATGCTTTTCAGCGTCGCTTCGTTGAAGCCCGTGCCAACCTTGCCCGCGTAGCGCAATTCGCCGCTGTCACGATCATGCAGACCCAACAGCAACGCTCCGAAAGCACTGCGCGAACCTTTCGGATCGGTGTAGCCGACGACGACAAATTCCTGCCGATGCTTGCACTTGAGTTTGATCCAGTCGCCGCTGCGTCGCGACACGTAAGGCGAGCCGAGGCGTTTGCCGATCAGGCCTTCCATCTGCATCTGACAGGCACTGTTGAGCAACGCGTCGGGGGTTTCGTCGAAGGCTTCGGAATAGCGCAGCAGCGGATTTTTCTGCGCGCCGAGGATGGTCGCCAGCGCGGCTCGACGCTCTTCAACCGGCACCTCACGCAAGTCGACGCCGTTGAGATACGGCAGATCAAACAGGTAGTAGAGAATGTTGCCGCTGCGCCCGGCTTCAAAAGCGTTTTGCAGCGCCTGAAAGTCCGGCACGCCGTGCTCGTTGGCGACGACCATTTCGCCGTCCAGCCAGGCCGATTCCAGACCCAGCGCGGCCAAGGCTTCAGCCTGTTGCGGCAGCTTGTGCGTCCAGTCATGACCGTTACGGGTGAACAGTTGCACCTGGTCGTGATCGATCCGCGCCATGATCCGGTAGCCATCGAATTTGATTTCGTAGCTCCACTGCCCTTCAGGCGCGCTGTCGACCAGTGTGGCCAATTCGGGTTTGAGCTGCGCCGGCAGCTTGGCTTTGTGCGCGCCCGTCAGCGTGCCGGTGGCTTTTTTGCGCGATTTCGCGGCGGGTTTCTTCACCGGTCTGCTTTGTTCGGCGGCGAGTTTCGGTTTGTCGACGAGGGTGCGTTCGCTCAACACGCTGTCCGGCTCAGCGACCAGAACGTCGTAATCATCTTGCGGCCGCGCGGCGCTGTCCTGATGTTTGATCAGGAACCATTGCTCCTTTTTGCCCGGCATGTGCGTGCGCACCAGATTCCAGATCCCGCCGAGTTTCTCGCCTTGCAGCTCGAACTTTAGCTTGCCTTTGGCGTAGGCCTGTTGCGGATCCTCCTGCGGGATCCACACGCCACGATCCCAGACAATCACATCCCCCGCGCCGTAATGCCCTTCGGGAATGCTACCCTCAAAGGTCGCGTAATCCAGCGGATGATCCTCGACGTGCACCGCCAGGCGTTTAACCTTGGGATCCAGCGACGGCCCCTTCGGCACTGCCCAACTCTTCAACGCGCCATCGAGTTCCAGGCGAAAGTCATAATGCAGGTGCGAAGCGTCGTGCTTCTGGATGCAGAACTGCAAGGCGTGTTCGGCGGCGTTTTTACGGCCCGAGCGTTTGACTGCCGCCGGCTCCGAGGTCGCCGAGAAATCGCGCATGCGGTTGTAGTCGTCGAGGTTCCTGTTCATCGTGCACCTGCCTGATTTCAGCCCATTCGGGTGACGGTCAACGCCACCACGGCGATCCGGTCGACCCGTTGATATCCAGGGTTCAGCAGCTCTTCGCCGAATACATCCGGATCGATTTCACAGTACGTCCAGGCGAAGCGTTTTTCATCGAGTCGCGGCAGCACCGTGTCGAGGAATGGATCACGGCCATCGACCATCGCCACGCCGGTGTAGAGCAAAAGCGAACCGCCGGGAGCCAGCCGATTTAGCGCTTGCTCGACGATCCGTAGTGACAGTCCCGCGCCGAGTGTTCCGCCACCGTGGCGATAGGCGCGCTCCGCCGGATCGGCCATGTACGGCGGGTTGGCGACGATCAGATCGAACTCGCCGTCGACGCCTTGCAACAGATCACTGGGGTGAACTTCAACGTTGGCGACTTCCGCCAGCGCCGCGTTAATTGCAGTCAGGCGCAGCGCGGCGGGATTAATGTCCAGCGCCAGGACTTGCGCCTCGCGACGGGCTCGGGCGATCACGATCGCACCGACGCCCGCGCCACAACCGATGTCGACCGCGCGATGGATCGGGGCGAAGTTCTGTTGCAGATGAGCGTGGATCATCTGGGCGAAACGGTAGGTGTCGGGGCCGAAGAACACCGAGTCCGCCGCGTCGGTCGGGAACGCCGAATGCACGAACAACAGATCATCCAGGCTCGACCAGCGCACGCGACTTTTCAGTTGGCCTTCGTAGGTGTCGATGACTTGCGCCTCCTGTAACTGGCGCTGTTCGTCGGCGGACAACAATCCGGGTTCGAACGGCCGCGACCAGCCAAACACATCACGCAGGCTGTCAGCCATTTGCCCTTCGTCGCGCTGATTGACGCGCTGATGCGTCAGCGGCGTCGGGGTGATGAAACGGTAGCCATCGGCCTGAAGGCGCCGGCCCAGTTGCAGCAGCGCCAGATCATGGCTGCTGAATTGTTCTTCCTGACTCATTGAAAATTTCCTTACGGCTGGCGTGATTTGAGTTCGATAAATCGTCGGGTGGCGAGCAACCCGGCCGGGTGTGCATGGCGATCCGGGGCGAGCCACGGAATCAGCGTCGCGATTTGCGTGAGACCGTCCTGACCTTGCAACGCCGTGTTCAGTTGCTGCACATCGGGATCCTGCTCGGGCACCGCGATCGATGCCGCCGTTTGAGGCCGGCGCCGAGCGACTTTCGGCTTTTCCGAAGATTTCCAATCGCCGGCAATCCAGTCATGCACCAGTTGTTTTTCATAGGCGTTGAACACGCCGAACATCGCCGCACCGTCACCCGCGATCAGTTGCCAAAAGCGGCTGTTCTGTGGGTCTTCGTTGCGTTTGATCCAGCCTTTGTCCTGCAGCGCTTGCATGAAGCCGGGCAATTGCTCAGGTGTCGACAGCCATTGATTGACGGTCTGGCCTTCAAAGCGGCAGTAGTCGGAATGCATGTGCTGGCCGAACGGCCGCTTGCGCTCAAGCATCGCCAACAATTCACGCTCAAGGTCGAAGCCTTCGATGATCGCGCGACTGCCCTGCCCCAGATCATTAAGGCGATAACCGAGCGATACACGACGCAGAAAATCGGCGCGATCAGCCTCCAGTGGCAACAGGTCGAGCACCGCCTGCACGGCTTTTTGCGCATGGCCGGTGCTGGCGTTGTCGATGGTCACGTGCAGAGTGAAATAGTAGGGATCGATGCCCAGCTCGCTGAGTTCGTAACTAGTGATCAGCAGGTGCAATGGCAGTTGCTCGTAACCCAGGTTGTAGCCGATCACTTCTGGCAAGCAATCGACACCGGCGATGCCGAGCGCCAGTTGCAACGCGCCTTGCAGATAGTGTTCATCGGCGATCGCGGCGCTGTCCTGCAAGTCGTGTTCGGCAAGGAGTTTGCGGTAGATCACCACATGGTTTTGCGCGGGGTTGCCGTCGCCGAGTTCTTCCAGATAGGTGGTGAGCAAACCGGCGAAACGCGGATCCTGCCACTGCGCCAGCAAGCCATACAACCACGCGCCGTCGACCAGTTTGGTCGGCGCCACTGCTTGCAGAAAGTACAGCGCCTGCGCCTTGCAGGTGAAAAATTGCCGAGCCCCGCCGGCTTTACGTTGTTGCAGATATTCGGCGTATTGCTGCGCGACATCGGTGCAATGTTCGGCCACCCAGGCGTGCCACGTCGTCGGGTCTTGCGGCAGGGTATCCGGGAGTTGCCCGGCGTTTTGCAGTTGCTCGTGCAGGAATGACTGCGCCAACGCCTGCGGATTTTCATCCTTGAGCAACGCGTCATAAATGCAGCGGATATTCCCGGCAGGATTGATCGCCTGCGGCTGGGCAGGCGTGGAATGCAGGCGTGTCAGGACGGTCATGGCAGTTTTCTCGGTCAATTGGCAGGACGCTGTTCACGCGCCTCTACAGCAGCAGAGGCGTCGCGCCTTCGAAAAATTCAATCGACGTGAAAATTGCCCGGACGGACGGCCCTTTCGAAGCGTTTGCAGCCAATGAATCTCCTGCGACACCTGAAACCACTGAAACTGATGAAACTGATGAAACTGCCGAAACTGCCGAAACTGCCGAAATTATCTGTAGGAGCTGCCGAAGGCTGCGATCTTGTGATGTTGATTTTTTAGGATCAAAAGATCGCAGCCTTCGGCAGCTCCTACATGGGCCACATCGTGTAATGGGGTTACATCGTGCAACGGGTTGGATTCGCGTTTGGGCGAGGGATGGCTAGTGTTCAAAGACGATGATTTTTGGAGGGCAAAGGAATGCCTTTTGCGGCAAAAGGATGTGGATTGAGGAAGGGGCGGTATTCGGAGTCAGGACAGGTTTATCTGTTGACGGTGGTGGTTGATCAGCGTCGGCCGGTGTTTGCCGATTTTTCATTCGGACGGTTGTTGGTTGAACAATTACGCTTGGCAGAAGAATCAGGATCGGTTCAATCACTGGCATGGGTCGTCATGCCGGATCACTTGTATTGGCTGGTTGAGCTTAAACAAGGTTCATTGGCGCAACTCATGTGCCGCGTTAAATCGCGGAGTTATCGGTCGATCAATCTCAGACGGGGCAGTCAGGGGCGGCTGTGGCAGCGTGGGTATTACGATCGGGCATTGCGGCGGGAGGAGGATTTGAAAGCGGCTGCGCGGTATATCGTGATGAACCCTTTGCAGGGTTGGTTGCGCGGTTGGGGGATTATCCGTTGTGGGATGCGGTTTGGATTTGAAAATCCAGATCAAAAGATCGCAGCCTTCGGCAGCTCCTACAGGTACAAATACTCAATGTGCTGCGATCTTTTGACGTTGGCTTACGCCTGCCCTTTGGCCTGCTGCTCCAGATGCACCTGCAAATCCGGATCGATTCCTAGCGCTGCCGCCAGTTCATCCAGATAGCTGCGTTCGGCATCCTGCTGGTCATCCACCAGCAACACGCTGGACAGATACATTTCGGCGGCGATGGCGGGGTCACCGTTTGCCGACTGCGCAACTTCACTGGCGTCCAGCGGTTTGGCGACTTCGGCGTCTAGCCATTGCTGCAATTGTGGATCGTCGGTGTGCTTGCCGATTTCTGCGCTGATCAGGTGTTTTTCCGATTCATCGATACTCCCGTCTGCCTTGGCCGCTGCGATCAAGGCGCGCAGCACCGCGTGGCTGTGTTCTTCGACGTCCGGGCCGGCGAGCAGGTTGGCCGTTTGTGGAATCTGTTGTGGCGCGGTGCTGGCCTGGCTGCGTTGCCAGGCTTGATACGCCTGAAACGCCATCATCCCCAGCGACGCCAGTGCCGCATAATTGGTGCCACCGCCGGAACGACTTTGCGTGCCGCCACCGGCGCCCAACGCGCCACCCAAGGCGCCGCCCAACCCACCACCGCCAGCCGCACCACCACCGAGCAGTCCACCGAGCAAACCGCCCAGTCCGCCTAGACCACCGGCAGACCCGCCGCCGCTGGCCGCGCCCGAGCCGCCACCAAGCAGACCACCCAGCAAGCCCCCGAGCCCGCCCAGACCGCCACCGGCCGAGGCGTTACTTTGTTGTCCCGTCGAGGCTTGGCCTCGCAGCAGTTGTTCGAGTAAATCAGTGGTGTTCATGGCGTCATCCTCAGACATTGGCAGTGACTGCGTCTGGCAACTCTAGACCCCTGCGGCCATTGCGCCAGCACCGTTTGGCCGACACTCAAGGCCCTCGCCGGTTTGCCCCGGGAATTTTTCCATCGGCCAGCTAAGATTCAAGGGTGGTGAACCTTATCCCGGCCAGACCGGTCGATAGCTGCAACCCCGACCCGGTTTGCCGGCGCCCTTGCCACTCAAGGGTGATACCCGGCTTGCTTCACTTTCTGGAGAACGCCCCCGTGATATCGACCGTACACATCGCCAGGCTCAAAGCATGGGGCGCCCATGGTTTTACCGCGACCGGCGTGGTCACTGCTTTCCTTGCTACCCTCGCCCTGTTGGAAAATCAGCCGACCCATTGCCTGATGTGGCTGGGCGTGGCGCTGATCGTCGACGGCCTCGACGGCGCCCTCGCGCGCAAGGTTAATGTGCAATCGGTGCTGCCGAGTTTCGACGGTTCGATCCTCGATCTGGTGATCGATTACCTGACCTACGTATTTATTCCGGCACTGTTTATCTATCGCTATATTCCGCTGCCGGATTACACCCTGCTGCTGACCGTGTCGCTGATTCTGGTGTCATCGCTGTTCTGCTTCTGCAACGTCAATATGAAGAGCAAAGACAACTACTTTGTCGGGTTTCCGGCGGCGTGGAATGTGGTTGCGTTGTGTTTGTACATCATCGGCCCGGGGCCTTGGATCACCTTTTTAACGGTGATTGGCCTGGCGCTGTTGACGGTGACTCGGATGAAGTTTTTGCATCCGTTCCGCGTGCGCCGGTTTATGCCGATCAACATTGCGGTGACGGCGATCTGGCTGCTGTGCAGCTTGTCGCTGGTGCTCAATCACCCGGTGATCAACCCTTTGGTGATGGGGTTGTGGTTGCTGATGTCGGCGTACTTTCTGGGGATCTGCATCTGGCGCACGGCGCTGGAATGGTTTGATCGGGCGCATCAAAAGTAGGCCCACCACAATCTCATTGTAGGAGTGAGCCTGCTCGCGATAGCGGTCTATCAGCCGATACATGTTTCATAGACAGACCGCTATCGCGAGCAGGCTCACTCCTACAGGGGATCTCCACTAGCGTTCAGGGGATCTCCACTAGCGTTTGCTGATCACCACCTCCAGATACTCACTCGGCACCACCAGCGAACCCTCTCCTGCTCGATTCATACGATTGAGCAAATCCGCCAGATCACTTTCCAAGGCCTGCCCACTCTCCGGCGGCAGCGCGGCGAACGCCTTGTGCACCGGCCCGTACCAATGGCGGAAGATATCGATGAAGTGCGCCGCAGAGCGATAGCGGAAATTGAACTCGCGGCGTGTTACCTGCACGACAAAATCGTGATCATCGAAATGCTCATGCAGCCAAGCTTCCGTGCCCCAGTTCGACGGTGGCTGGGCGATCGCCGGGGGCGGCAGATGCCGGCCGAGGGTTTTGAACATCTGGCCGACGAAACCTTCCGGCGTCCAGTTGGCCAGACCGATCCGTCCACCTCGGCGACAGACCCGACCCAGCTCAGCGGCCGCTTTGTCCTGATCCGGAGCAAACATCACGCCGAACGTCGACAGCACCGCGTCGTAACTCTCATCTTCGAACGGCAGATCCTCAGCGTCAGCGACTTGAAAGGTCACGTCGAGATGTTCGGCGCGCGCCCGATCCTGTCCACGTTCCAGCAGCGCTGCGACGTAATCGGTGGACGTCACCAATGCGCCACGTCGCGCCGCTGCCAGCGTGGCATTGCCGTTGCCGGCCGCGACGTCCAGCACCTCTTCATCGCAACGCAGATCACAGGCTTCGGCGAGGTTTTCACCGACGATTTGCAGGGTGGTGCCGATCACGGCGTAGTCGCCACTGGCCCAGGCGACCTTCTGGCGTTCTTTCAAGGCAGTCAGATCAATCGGTGCAGTCATGAATTCGAGCTCCGCTGCGTTCTTGTTATGGACATAGAAAACCGGGCCGGCAGTGACCCCGCTCAATCACTATCGCGCCGCGTCTGCCTGGCGTCCCGGCCAATCGTCCGGCAACCCGTCAAAACCGCTGCTTTGCCGATGAATGGTGGAAATCTGTAAAGCCGCTGCAACAGCCTCGGGATTGCCAGCGGCGGAGGATTGGTTTTTGATGCACGACCGCCTCTGAAACGGACTCGACCGATGTCACTGCAAATCGATTGGCTCGCACATCACATGCAACACAGCGACCGCTATGCCGAATGGATTCATCAGCAATTTCATTACGAATATGCGCATCAACCACTGGCCGATTGGCAGCGTGAATTTGCTCAAGGGCAAAGCAACGGTGAATGGTCGTGCCTGATTGCTCTGGACGGCGAACGTCTGATCGGCGGCGCGGCATTGGCCCGCGATGATCTGGCCCATCGGCCGGATCTCGGCCCGTGGCTGGCCTGCGTGTTCGTCAGCCCCGAGGCGCGCGGGCAAGGCTTGGCGGAGCGTTTGATTGCCGGAATTTGTCAGGAGGCGAAGGACTGCGGGTTTGCGCGGTTGTACCTGCACACCCAATCCAAGCAGGACTACTACGCCAAACGCGGCTGGCAAGTGATGGAACGCTTCCGCGCGTGGGACAGTGAACACGCGCTGATGGCCCGCGACCTCTAAAACACACCCCTTCCCCTGTAGGAGCTGACGAGTGAAACGAGGCTGCGATCTTTTGATCTTGAAAATCAGCATCAAAATCAAAAGATCGCAGCCTCGTTTCACTCGACAGCTCCTACACTCATTTATACCCAGTCGAGGGGGCCGCAGGGCGCAGCGAACGCCCTGCCCGAATCCCCGACCACCGCCCGGTGGCGCATGCCTCGACCGTCAACGCCGCCGGACTGTGATCCTGTTTCAGGAGCACACACAATGGACGAGGCTCGACTCAACGACTTCATGGGCAAACTGGTCAACGACATGGGCGGCGCGGCGATGCTGGCCAATGTCATCGTCGGCGAAGAGCTCGGGTTGTACCGGGCGATGGCCGACAGCCAACCAATCAGCCCCGAAGCCCTCGCCGCAAAAACCACCTGCAACCCACGTCTGGTGCGCGAATGGCTCAGCGCCCACGCGGCGTCTGGCTACATGGAGCACCTCGATGGCCAGTTCCGCTTGCCGGAAGAACAGGCACTGGCGCTGGCCGTAGAAGATTCGCCGGTGTACGTCGCCGGCGGACTGGGCGTGGTGGCATCGTTTTTCCACGATAAAGACAAACTGGTCAAAGCCATGCGCGGCAACGGCGCCCTGCCCTGGGGCGATCACCATCCGTGCATGTTCACCGGCACCGAACGCTTCTTTCGGCCTGGCTATAAGGGTCACTTGATCGCCGAGTGGTTGCCGGCACTGGATGGCGTGGTCGCCAAACTGGAGGCCGGCGCCAAAGTCGCTGATGTCGGCTGCGGTCACGGCGCCTCGACGGTGATCATGGCGCAGGCGTTTCCCAATTCACGTTTCGTCGGTTTCGACTACCACGCGCCGTCGATCACCGTCGCCACTCAGCGCGCTGAAGAAGGTGGCGTGAGCAGTCGGGCGACGTTTTTTCAGGGCACCGCGAAAAGTTACCCGGGCGATGACTATGACCTGATCTGCTATTTCGACTGCCTGCACGACATGGGCGACCCGGTCGGTGCTGCGCGGCATGCCTACGATTCGTTGAAGGATGACGGCACGGTGCTGCTGGTCGAGCCGTTCGCCAACGATACGCTGGACGACAACATCAATCCGGTCGGGCGGTTGTTTTACGCGGCGTCGACGTTTATTTGCACGCCGAATTCGTTGTCGCAGGAGGTGGGTTTGGGTCTCGGTGCGCAGGCTGGGGAATTGCGTTTGCGCAAAGTATTTACCGAGGCAGGTTTCAAGCATTTTCGCCGCGCCACACAGACACCGTTCAACCTGATACTGGAGGCGCGTAAATAACCCGGCCAGAAAAGTCAGTGCTAACCTGCATGTCATCCTCCAGCCTTCGGAGCGCTTGCCATGCTCGACAGCCCGACCCGCGAACACCTCGACACGCTGCAACAGGCGATGGCCGATGGCGATTTTCTGGTGCTGACCGGTGCCGGCATCAGCACGCCTTCGGGCATCCCCGATTACCGCGACAGCGACGGTGTGCGCCGGGGCCGGCAGCCGATGATGTATCAAGAGTTCCTCGCCGCCCCGGAATCACGCCGCCGCTACTGGGCGCGGGCGATGCTGGGTTGGCCGCGAGTGCGCCAGGCGCGGCCGAATCCTGCGCATGAGGCCTTGGCCACGTTGCAGAGCCACGGGCGAATCAGCGGCTTGATCACGCAAAACGTCGACACCCTGCACGATCAGGCCGGCAGTCACGATGTCATCGAACTGCACGGCAGCCTGCACCGCGTTTTGTGTCTGGATTGCGCCCAACGCAGCGAACGCGATGCCATTCAGCAGGTGATGGAAGCGCAGAACCCGTATCTGGCCGGCGTCGATGCGGTGCAGGCACCCGATGGCGACACCCTGCTCGACCCGGCGTTCGAAGCACGCTTTCAATCGCCACGCTGCCCGCATTGCGACAGCGAACGGCTGAAACCGGATGTGGTGTTTTTCGGCGAAAACGTCGCGGCACACACGGCGGCACGGGCGATGGCGGCGGCGGAAAGTGCTGCGGGGTTGTTGGTGGTGGGTTCGTCGTTGATGGCGTATTCGGCGTTTCGCTTGTGCCGGGTGATCGCGGATCGGGGCAAGCCGTTGATTGCGATTAATCTGGGCAGGACGCGAGCGGATGATTTGCTCGATCTGAAAATCGAAGCGTCTTGCGAACAGGTTTTGCCCCTGCTGACACAACACCTGACTCCCTGACACCGCATTTCCCCCTGTGGGAGCGGGCTTGCTCGCGAAAGCCTCTTGTCAGCCAAAATCCCCTTCACTGACACCCCCCTGTAGGAGCTGCCGAAGGCTGCGATCTTTTGATTTTGTCTTAAAGATCAAAAGATCGCAGCCTTCGGCAGCTCCTACACGGGATGCGTTTCAGGCATAGTTTTCCTGCTGGAGAATATCGAACAACGCCTGCGCCGCCGCCGAGCGTTCATTCCCCGGTTCCGTCAGCACGCCAATCGCCCGCTCAACCGAATCAATCAACGTCAAACAATGCGCGCCCAATTCCTGCATTTGCTCGGCACACAACGCCGGCACCGCGCTCACCCCCAACCCACTGGCCACCATGCGTCCCACCGTCGCCAGTTGATGACTCTCAAACTCCACCGGCAATTTCATACCGCGCGCCTGCAAGTGTTCTTCAAGCATCACTCGCACTGTCGAGGGTCGTTGCAAGGTAATGAACGGCTCCTGCAACAACGTCTGCCAATCGATCTCGCTAAGCCGGGCCAGCGGCGAATCCTTCGGCACCACGGCGACGAAGCGATCCATATACAGCGGCGTGAACGTCATCGAGGTGTTCTGCATCGGCTCGAACGCTACACCCAATTCCACCTGACGATCGCGCACCATCTCCAGCACTTGCTCGTTGATCACGTCGTTGACCGTGACGTTGACGTTCGGATAGCGCGCACGAAAGGTCTTGAGGATCGGCGGCAGCAAGTTGCCGGCAAACGACGGCATCGCCGCCAGCGTCACGCGCCCGCGTTGCAGGCTGAAGCGCTGACGCATTTCGTCTTCGGCGTTGTCCCAGTCGGCGATCAGCCGTCGCGCCAATGGCAGCAGCGATTCACCCTCCGGGGTCAGCGCGACGTTGCGTGTGTTGCGGCTGAACAGGCGCCCGCCCAAACCTTCTTCCAAAGCTTTGATGGTCAGGCTCAACGCCGATTGCGACAGGTGCAGCCGCTCGCAGGCCACGGCGAAACTGAGGCTCTGCGCCACCGCGAGAAAGGCGCGGATCTGCTTAATGGTCATAATAAAACCTCTGAGCATGAAACCCGGTCATGTAGGAGCTGCCGCAGGCTGCGATCTTTTGACGTTGATTTTTTTAAGATCAAAAGATCGCAGCCTTCGGCAGCTCCTACAGGTCATCATCCATTTCGGTGATTTCGGTGATTTCGGTGATTTCGGTGATTTCGGTGATTATTGAGCTTTATCAATCAATTAACCTTAAAAATCAACTTAACAAATATATCCCCCAGCGCGACACTCCAACCATTCGGCTAGCCAGCCGCCCGCAAATAATAAAAGAGGTGCATATGGCAGGTTTCGACAAGCGCGTGAGTTCTTACGAGGAAGCCCTGGCCGGGCTTGAGGACGGCATGACCGTCATCGCCGGCGGCTTTGGTCTGTGCGGCATTCCGGAAAACCTGATCGCCGAGATCAAACGCAAGGGCACCCGCGACCTCACCGTCGTTTCCAATAACTGCGGCGTCGACGGTTTCGGCCTCGGCGTGCTGCTCACCGATCGCCAGATCAGCAAAGTGATCGCCTCCTACGTCGGCGAAAACAAGCTGTTCGAAGAGCAACTGCTCAAAGGCGAAATCGAAGTCATCCTGACCCCGCAAGGTACCCTCGCTGAAAAAATGCGCGCGGGCGGCGCCGGTATTCCGGCCTTCTTCACCGCCACCGGCGTCGGCACTCCCGTCGCCGATGGCAAGGAAGTGCGTGAGTTCAAGGGTCGCAAGTACCTGATGGAAGAGTCCATTACCGGCGACTTCGCCATCGTCAAAGGCTGGAAAGCCGACCATTTCGGTAACGTCGTTTACCGTCACACCGCGCAGAACTTCAACCCGCTGGCCGCCACCGCCGGCAAGATCACCGTGGTTGAAGTCGAAGAAATCGTCGAACCCGGCGAGCTGGATCCGACGCAGATTCACACCCCGGGCATCTACGTCGATCGGGTCATTTGCGGCACGTTCGAAAAACGCATCGAACAGCGCACCATCCGCAAATAATTCAGGCTGACGGAGAATAAAAACATGACACTTTCCCGCGAACAAATGGCTCAGCGCGTCGCCCGCGAAATGCAGGACGGCTTCTACGTGAACCTCGGCATCGGCATTCCGACCCTGGTCGCCAACTACATTCCTGAAGGCATGGAAGTCATGCTGCAATCGGAAAACGGCCTGCTCGGCATGGGCCCGTTTCCGACTGAAGAAACCATCGATGCCGACATGATCAACGCCGGCAAACAGACCGTGACGGCACGCATCGGCGCGTCGATTTTCAACTCCGCCGAATCCTTCGCGATGATTCGTGGCGGCCACGTCGACCTGACCGTGCTTGGCGCGTTTGAAGTCGACGTTGAAGGCAACATCGCTTCGTGGATGATCCCTGGCAAACTGGTCAAGGGCATGGGCGGCGCGATGGATCTGGTGGCGGGCGCCGACAACATCATCGTGATCATGACCCACGCATCGAAAGATGGTGAGTCCAAGCTGCTGTCCAAATGCAGCCTGCCGCTGACCGGCGCCGGTTGCATCAAGCGTGTGCTGACCGACCTCGCCTATCTGGAAATCGAAAATGGCGCTTTTGTCCTCAAGGAACGCGCACCTGGCGTCAGCCTCGAGGAAATCGTCGCCAAAACCGCTGGTAAACTGATCGTCCCGGATCATGTACCGGAAATGCAGTTCGCTGCCGAGTGAGGAATTCGAAAATGCAAGACGTCGTCATTGTTGCCGCCACGCGTACCGCGATCGGCAGTTTCCAGGGTGCCCTGGCCAGCGTTTCTGCGGTGGATCTGGGCGCGGCGGTGATCCGCCAGTTGCTCGAACAAACCGGTCTGGACGGTGCGCAGGTTGATGAAGTGATCATGGGCCAGGTGTTGACCGCCGGCGCAGGTCAAAACCCGGCGCGTCAGTCGGCGATCAAGGCTGGCCTGCCGCACGCGGTACCGGCGCTGACCCTGAACAAAGTCTGCGGTTCGGGCCTCAAAGCCCTGCACCTCGGCGCGCAAGCAATCCGTTGCGGCGACGCGGACGTGATCATCGCCGGCGGCCAGGAAAACATGAGCCTGTCCAACTACGTGATGCCGGGCGCCCGCACCGGTCTGCGCATGGGCCACGCGCAAATCGTCGACACCATGATCAGCGATGGTCTTTGGGATGCGTTCAACGATTACCACATGGGCATCACGGCCGAGAACCTCGTCGACAAATACGAGATCAGCCGCGAGCAGCAAGACGCCTTTGCTGCCGCGTCCCAGCAGAAAGCTGCCGCCGCCATTGAGGCCGGTCGCTTTGTCGATGAAATCACGCCGATCCTGATTCCACAGCGCAAAGGCGATCCACTGGCGTTCAAGGTCGACGAGCAGCCACGCGGCGACACCACCGCTGAATCGCTGGCGAAACTGCGTCCGGCGTTCAAAAAGGACGGCAGTGTCACCGCTGGCAACGCTTCGTCGCTGAACGACGGCGCGGCGGCAGTGATTTTGATGAGCGCGGAAAAAGCCAAAGCCTTGGGTTTGCCAGTACTGGCGAAAATCGCTGCTTACGCCAACGCCGGCGTTGACCCGGCGATCATGGGCATCGGCCCGGTATCGGCGACTCGCCGCTGCCTGGACAAGGCTGGCTGGAACATCGACCAGCTCGACCTGATCGAGGCCAACGAAGCGTTCGCTGCACAATCGCTGGCGGTGGCCAAGGATCTGCAATGGAATCTGAGCAAGGTCAACGTCAACGGCGGCGCCATTGCGCTGGGCCACCCGATCGGCGCATCGGGCTGCCGTGTGCTGGTGACGCTGCTGCATGAAATGATCAAGCGTGATGCGAAAAAGGGTCTGGCGACCTTGTGCATTGGCGGCGGTCAGGGCGTGGCGCTGGCGCTGGAACGCGCGTAAGCAAGAGTTCAACGGCAGGCGGCGGATCCACGACATCCGTTGGTTGCTGGCAACAAAAACCCGTTGCAGCTTTGGTTGCACCGGGTCTTTTTTTGTCTGTTCAAAATCTGCGCTGAACGTTCTGGCCCCTTCGCGAGCAAGCTCGGCTCCTACAGGATCGGGTTCACACATCCAATGTAGGAGCAAGGCTTGCCCGCGATGAGGCCAGCCCAAACACTACAAAAATTCAGCCAGCCAATTGCAGAATCAACCAGGCATTCGCGCCACTGATCACCACAAACAACCCCCACGCCAACACCCTTGTCGGCGACCGATTCACCAACGGCCCCATCAGCTGTTTGTCATTGGTCATGCGAATCAGCGGATACAGCGCAAACGGCAGCTGCAAACTCAGCACCACCTGACTCATCACCAACAGTTTCCCCACCGCGTTATCGCCCATCAACCACACGCCAATAAACGCCGGAATCAGCGCCAGCCCGCGCGTGATCAAGCGCCGCTGCCAGCACGGAATCCGCAGATTGAGATAACCCTCCATGATCACCTGCCCGGCGATGGTGCCGGTGAAGGTCGAACTCTGCCCGGACGCCAGCAACGCCACGCCGAATAACACGCTGGCCAGCGCGCCACCGACCAGCGGGTCGAGCAAGTGATAGGCGTCCTGAATGTCGACCACGTCGGTATGTCCGGACTGGTGAAACGCCGCTGCCGCGAGAATCAGAATCGCCGCGTTGACCAGCAGCGCCAGCGCCAGCGAACCGATAGTGTCGATGCGCGCCAGTTTCACCGCGTCCTGCTTGCTCGCCAGATCCTTGCCGATCATCCGGGTCTGCACGATGGAGGTATGCAGGTAAAGGTTATGCGGCATCACCGTCGCACCGAGAATGCCGATCGCCAGGTACAACGGCGCCGCGTCGCTGATCGCCGACAGAGATGGTTTGAAACCCTGAAAAACATCCGGCCAGTACGGTTTGATCAGCACCAGTTCAACGAAGAAACACACGCCGATAGTCGCGACCAGCACCAACATGATCGCTTCCAGTCGGCGAAATCCACGGTTCTGCAGGGCCAGCACCAGCAGCGTGTCGAACGCGGTCAGGGCGATGCCGAAGGTCAGCGAACAACCGAGCAACAGGTGAAACGCCAGTGCGCATCCGAGCACTTCGGCGAGGTCGGTGGCGATGATAGAAATCTCCGCCAATATCCACTGCAAGCGTGCGGTCGGCGTGCTGTAGCGTTCGCGCGACAGTTGCGCCAGATCGCGGCCGGTGGCGATGCCCAGCCGCGAACACAGGCATTGCACCACCATGCCCGCCAGACTCGCCAGCAACACCACGAACAACAGGCTGTAGCCGAAGCGCGAACCGGCTTCGATCGCAGTCGCCCAGTTGCCCGGATCCATGTAGCCGATCGACACCAGCAAACCGGGGCCGGCGAAACGCAGCACACGTTTGAAGAAGGAGGCGTTGGGATCAACGGCGACGCTGCCGGCCACTTCCGGTGGGCAAAACGGCGCGGTGGCGATTTTGGGCAAACTGAATTTCACGCACACATCCAGAAACAAGTCGGAAAGACGCAGCTTAGACGTTTCAGCGGTTACGTTGAAGATCAAAAGATCGCACCTGTAGGAGTTGCCGCAGGCTGCGATCTTTTGATCTTATCGGCTCGCGCCCAACAATTGCTCGCGCAATTCGGGACTGCGTGTGCGCGGATCCAGCCAGATGTCGAAAAACGCCCGGGCGAACTGCGGATCATCGACCTCATGCTGCAACTGTTGCCCGACAAAAAACCGCGCGCCCTGCCCCGGCAAGTACACACCGGTGATCCGCGTGCCGGCCTGCACATCGACGAAGGATTGCTGCATCTGAATCTGCCAACCGGCAAGCTGTGCAGGGCTGACGCTGGGCCCTCCGAGACGTTTGATTTCGTCGACACTGGCTTTGACCAAGTCATCCCGAGAGATGGTGCGGCGGTAGATCAGCTCCAGCGCGAAGGGTTGACCTTCCGCCAGCGGTCGCGCGGCACTCCACAATCGCGCGTTGTAGACATCGAAACCGAACACACTGAAATCACCGGTGCCGATGATTTGCGCACCGGGCACGGCGTCCTGCCAATTGGCCCAGGTCGGCGTGAGCAACAAGGCCCACAAGCCTATGCCGCAGCATCCACGTAACACCTTCGGTGTCCTGTTCATCGCGGCATCGACTCCGGCAAGCCCTGATAAGCAGAGCATAGTCGGCTATCCGCTCAAGCACTTTGTATACAATTTTTGTACAACGATGCAGCAATCCGCGTTCGTCGATGCTAACGTGAGCGTCTCTCACTCGACGGAGCCACCTGTGTGCTGATCCTCAAACTGCTGCTGATTCCCGGTTTTCTCTTGCTGATTTCTTTGGCGGGCAAGCGCTGGGGGCCGAGCGTGGCCGGGTGGCTGTCGGGGTTGCCGGTAGTGGTCGGGCCGATTCTGTTTTTCCTCGCCATCGAACAGGGGCCGCAATTTGCCGCACATTCGGCGGTGGCGGCGTTGTCGGCAATGTTCGCGATGATCGCTTTCTGCATTACCTATGCGCAGGTCGCGCAACGGGCGAACTGGCCGTGGGCGCTGGCGATATCGATGACGGTCTGGGCTGTGTTGGCGCTGGTGCTGTCGCTGATTCCACCGTCGCTGCCGTTTTCGGTGGTGGCGGCGGCGGTTGCCCTGCTCGCCTCGCCTTATCTGTTTCCGGATGTGCAACCAGTGCTGAAGGGTACGGCGCCAAAGTCAGACAAATTGATCTGGCGGATGATTGCCGGCGCGGCGTTGACGCTGGTGGTGACGATGCTTGCCAGCACCGTCGGTGAACGCTGGAGCGGTTTGCTCGCGGTGTTCCCGGTGCTTGGCAGTGTGATGGCGGTGTTTTCCCAGCAGACGCGCGGGCCGGCGTTTACAGCGGCATTGCTGCGCGCGACGGCGACGGGGATGTATTCGTTTTCAGCGTTTTGTCTGGTGTCGGCGCTGACGTTGCCGAGCATGGGCTTGAGTGGTTTTGCGGTGGGTGTGGCGGTTTCAGTGGCGATGCTTGGCGTTACCCGCAAGCTGCTGGCAAAACCTCCTTCCTCTAAAACGCCCCAACCTCAAAGTTGAAACTGTCCCTGTGGTGAGGGGATTTATCCCCGTTCGGCTGCGCAACAGTCGTAAAAAAGATGGGCGCGCTGCGCACGCCAGCGGGGATAAATCCCCTCGCCACAAGGTGCATACCCGACCTCAGGAGGCGGGTTCAGACGAGCCGGGCTGGAGTGCCAGGCCTCTGCATGGGATGATCGCCCGCCTAAGCGCGACCATCCCTTGGAGATTCGAATGTCACTGTTGAGCAAAAAAGCCGTTGTCCTTTTACTCGCGGCAGTCGCCGGCCTCGGCGCCATCAACGCTCAAGCGGCCAAGGCCAAAGAAACCGCCAGCGCCGAGAAAGTCTCGATGCTCGACGGCAAGTTCACCTTCGTCCTGCCCAAAGGCTTCGTGGCCGACCCGTTGCCGACCAGCCCAACGGGCGCCAAGGGCACGATGTACACCAACCAGACCACGAAAACCGTGGTCATCGCCGCCGAAAACCTGATTCCCGAAGGCAATAACGTCAAGGACAACGACAGCGCGTTCCTCGACGGCACCGTGTCGGACTTCATCGACGCTCAGCGTAAGGCGCTGCCGGACTTCAACAAGCTCAGCGAGAAAAGTCTGACGCAGAAAGGCACCGGCCTTGGCCTGCGTCAGGTCGACAGCACCGCCACTCAAGGCGGCGGCCAGACCCTCAACACCACGTTGATGGCCGGCTCCGGCACGCACATGGCGCTGGTTCAGGTGATTTCCCGGGTCAGCGACAAGGCCGGCCACGACAAGCTGATCAAAACCATCCTCAAGGATTGAGCTGCTGCAACCAGCCGTTCAGATCCCGCAGTTCGGCCGCACTGATGCTGTGGCCAACGCCGGGATAGGCATGGAATTGCGGTTTGTAGTCGAGCTTCTCCAGCATGGCTTTGGCTTCGGTGCCGTCGTGGTACGGCACGCGATCATCGGCAGTACCGTGGCCGATGAAGATGCTCAGCGGCAGCGGTTGTTGTTCGGCCTTCAGCTCGGTTTTTAACACCGGCAACAAGCGCCCGCTCAACGCGGCGATACCGCCAACAGCTGCCGGCGGTCGCAAGCCCACTTCGTAAGTCATCATCGCGCCCTGACTGAAACCTATCAGGTACACCTTGTCCGGGGTGGTGTGATATTTCTTCGCCGCTTGCGCGACAAAATCCCGCAGTTTCTGGCCGCTGACCTTCAGATCATCGGTCTCGCCGTTGTAGGCACCTTCGCCTTTCTTGCGAAACCATTGATAACGTCCTTCGCCCAACGACAACGGAGCCTGCACTGACAGGTAGTTGTACTGCGCTGGCAATTGGAACTTCATGCCGATCAAATCGGCTTCGTTACTGCCGTAACCGTGCAGGAAAATCACCAGCGGACGCGGCTCGGCGTCAGCGTGAACCTGTTCGATGTACTTGAGCGGCAGATCGGATTGCAGCGTGGTTTGAGCCTGAACGGCGGTGGACGCCAGCAGGGTCAACAGAGCAAACGCCTTCAACATAGAGCCTTCCTTCACAGAGTGTCGGGTTCGGGGGTGAGCCTAACATTCCTCGGTGAGGATCCAAATGTTGGGTGCTGCTGATGCCGCAATCGCGAGCAGGCTCACTCCTACAGGGGGGACGCATTCCAAATGTAGGAGTGAGCCTGCTCGCGATGAGGCCAGAAGATTTACCGATGACCTTCAGTCGTTAGTCAGCTTTCCGGTACGAAACGCTACCCGCCCCGCCACTTTCGCCTGCCAGATCCCAGGCTCCGCATAACGCCCGCGATCAATCGCAAACAACACACCACTGGTGCCGGCGCATACGGTGGTCACGCGATCCTGCAACGGATCCACCACCTCAAACAGCGCATCGCCCTTCTCCACCCACTCGCCCGCATTGCGCAGGAAACTCACCACACCGTGATGCGGCGCGAACAGATATTCAGTGCCTTCAAACGGCAAGCCTTCGCAGCACTCGCTCGGTGCGGCCGGCCATTCGCCGCTGATGAAACCCTGCTCGGCGAGGAAACCCAGAATCGCCTCGCAATTGGCCTGGGCCTGATCGACGCGGGTGTCGCCCATGCTGCCCAGCTCCAGCGTGGTCGCGAGGTTCGCGGCGGGAATCGCCGCATCCGGGAAGGCCCGCGCCAAACGCAACCACGGCGTCGAACAGGATTCGTCAAACGAACTGCCGCCCGAGTCCTCACACAACAACGCCACGCCCGCCTTCAACCGTGCGGCCAGCGATTGCCACTGCGGCCAGTGTTGCGGCAACGCATATAGGTGAATCGCAGCATCAAAATCACAATGCAGATCGAGGGTGATGTCGGCATCGCAAGCGTGACGCAGCAGCAAGCGGTGCATCGCTTCCAGTTGCGAAGCCGGGGCTGGCAGCTCATCGAACACCTGGAGCATTGTCTGACGAATCAGCGCGACGTTGGCCTCGGCATCGGCGCCCAGACGCTCGCCGATCATCGCCGCGACCGGCGCGCTCAGTTCAACGAACGCGCGGTTGAAATTCTTGCCGCTGCCCAGCTCGAAGCGGCCCATGTGATTGCCTTGCAGATGCTGATCGAGCCCGATCGGGTTGGCCACCGGCACCAGTTCGATCACGCCTTGCAGTCGACCTTGCTGTTCAAGTTCATTGAGGCGTTGCTTGAGTTCCCACGCGGTGCGCATGCCCGGCAGTTCATCGGCGTGCAGGCTGGCCTGGATGTACACCTTGCGAGTGCCGGCGCCGTAGCGAAACACGCTGAGGGAGCGCTCGCTGCCCAAGTGGCTCCAGGGCAGAACATGGTCGATGCGTTGCATGGGGTAACTCCTGAATATTTGAACGGCGAAAATCCCCTGTGGGAGCGGGCTTGCTCGCGAAGGCGGTGTATCAGACAACAGTGATGCTGAATGTTAAACCGCTTTCGCGAGCAAGCCCGCTCCCACAGGGGTCTTGCACAGCAAAAAGAACGCGCAAAAAAAGTGGCCACCGCGCAAACGGGGCCACTTTTTTCTTACGGCGTATTAATGACCGTAAACATCAAAGTCGAAGTACTTGTCCTGGACTTTCTTGTACTCGCCATTGGCGCGGATTTCGGTGATGGCTTTGTTGAATTGCTCAGCCAGGGCGGTATCGCCCTTGCGCACGGCAATGCCAGCGCCGCCGCCGAAGTACTTGGCGTCTTCGTAGGTCGGGCCAACGAATTCAAAACCTTTGCCGGCATCGGTTTTCAGGAAACCGTCGCTAAGGTTGACCGAGTCGGCCAGCATGGCGTCGAGACGACCAGAAACGATGTCGAGGTTGGCCTCCTGCTGCGAGCCGTAACGCACCAGGTCGATCCCGGCCGGCACCAGCACTTCAGTGGCGTAACGGTCATGGGTGCTGGCACGCAGCACGCCGACTTTCTTGCCTTTGAGCTCGGTCAGCGGGTCTTTGACGCCGGAGCCTTCCTTCATCACGAAGCGGGCCGGGGTGTGGTAGTACTTGATGGTGAAATCGACGTTCTTCTTGCGGTCGTCGGTGATGGTCATCGACGACAGAATCGCGTCAATCTTCTTCACTTTCAGCGCCGGGATCAGGCCATCGAACTCTTGCTCGACCCAGGTACATTTGACTTTCATCTGCGCGCACAGCGCATCGCCGATGTCCACGTCGAAACCGGTAAGTTTGCCGTCAGGGGTTTTCATCGAGAATGGCGGGTAACCGGCTTCGATACCGATGCGGATCGGTTTGGCGTCTTCGGCCACAGCGGTCAGGGACAACATCGACAGTGCCAGGGCACCGAACATCACTAGCTTCTTCATTTATAACTCCTGTGTGCGGAGGCTTTTATTGGCAGCTTTCGATTCAGCGTTCGGTCATGGCCAATTAGCAGCAAAAACCGAAGAGGCCGGCAGTCTATGGCGGCGCGCACAGGGTAAATTGTGTTTAAGCGACAAATACTTACAGAAGATCGGCGAGTCGATTGACCGAAGTCAAAGGCTGCGCCGTCGTGGTGCGGAGGCTGTAGGACAAGTCCTTTTTCAGAGCAGAAATCTCACAAATCCCCGTGTCGGAGCTGCCGAAGGCTGCGATCTTTTGATCTGGTTTTTTTAGAAGCAGGATCAAAAGATCGCAGCCTTCGGCAGCTCCTACATTGGATGATTCAGCAGGCGCAGTTGATGGGGGTGTTGGCGGGGTGCGCCACGCTTAGTGCAAAGCCTTCATCCAGCCAACCGGTTACGCCGCCGATCATTTCCTTGACCGGATAACCCAACGCCGCCAGTTTCACCGCTGCCTTGTTGGCGCCGTTGCAATGCGGGCCGGCGCAATACACCACAAACAATGTGTTGCTCGGGTAGCCCGCCAAACCCTGAGCCGTCAGCAGCCGCGTCGGAATGTTGATCGCGCCCGGTACATGCCCGCGCTCAAAGGCCAGCGGCCCACGCACGTCGACCAGCAAAAATCGATCTCCCCCGCCTCCTGGCTGCTGAACACGTCGGAACAATCGGTTTCGAAGGTCAGACGGTTGCTGAAATGCATCAAGGCAATCGCCGAGGGTGCGGCAGGAATGTCGCGAACCAGGCTGGTCATGGGTGTTGCTCCTACGTCTGATGGGTGTGAACAGACTTTATCGAGCCGGCGCAAGTCGCTACAGTGGCGCACAAGACACTCACCGGGAATTTTCCGCCAAATGCCTACTTCACCAGGACTGGTCGCGATTCTGGCCTACGACGGCCTCTGTACCTTCGAGTTCGGCATCGCCGTGGAAATTTTCGGACTGGCGCGGCCGGAGTTCGATTTCCCGTGGTACGAGCACGCGATTGCCGCCGTCGATCAAGGCCCGATGCGTGCAATGGGCGGAATTCAAGTGCTGGCCGATGGTGGCCTGGAACTGCTCGCCGAGGCGCGCACCATCATCATTCCCGGTTGGCGCGACCGCAATGCAGCGGTGCCGCCGGCCCTGCTCGAGGCGTTGCGTCAGGCTCACGCACGCGGTGCGCGACTGCTGTCGATCTGTTCCGGCGTGTTTGTGCTGGCGGCCACTGGCTTGCTCGATGGCCACGGCGCCACCACGCATTGGCGCTACACCACGGAACTGGCGCAGCGCTTTCCGGCGATCGACGTCGACCCGGATGTGCTTTACGTCGACTCCGGCCAGTTGATCACTTCGGCGGGCAGTGCAGCGGGAATCGATGCCTGCCTGCATCTGGTGGCGCGGGACTTTGGCACTCAGGTCGCCAATTCGGTGGCAAGAAGATTGGTGATGTCGCCGCAGCGCACCGGCGGTCAGGCGCAATTCATTCCAACGCCGGTCAGCGCGACGCCACGCAATGATTTGTCACGGGTGATGCAATGGGCGCGCGAGCGTTTGCATGAGCCGCTGGAAGTGCGTGATCTGGCCAGCCAAGCGGCGATGAGTGAGCGCACGTTTCTGCGGCGTTTTACCGAGGCCAGTGGGCAGTCGCCGAAGGCGTGGTTGCAGCATGAACGGCTGGCGCGGGCGCGGGATCTGCTTGAGAGTACGCCGCACAATACCGATCAGATTGCGTTGCGCTGCGGGTATCGCTCGGTGGAGAGTTTTCGCGTGGCGTTTCGCAGCGTGGTCGGGGTGCCGCCGTCGGTGTATCGGGAGCGGTTTGGGCGTGGGGTTTGAGTTGGCTGGGCGGGCCCCTTCGCGAGCAAGCCCGCTCCCACATTTGGAATGCATTCCCCTGTGGGAGCGGGCTTGCTCGCGAAGAGGCCCGCCCGACCAGCGAAGACCTAAGGCTTGCGTAACAAATAGGTATCCATAATCCACCCGTGCTCAGCCCGCGCCGCCTTGCGCACGCGCTCTATCTCGTCAGCCACTTCCCCCAACTTACCGCTGATCAAAATCTCATCCGGCGTGCCCAGATACGCGCCCCAGTAAATCTGCGTCTGCGGATCCGCCACATGATGGTAGGAATCTTCCGCATCAAGCATCACCACCAGACTGTCAGTGTCACTCACCTTCCCCGCCGCCAAACGCCGGCCGGTGGTGATTTCGATGGAGCGCCCGATCGTGTTCAACGGCACCTTGTGCTGCGCCGCCAGCGCCTGAACGCTGGTGATCCCCGGAATCACCTCAAACTCGAACTCGCAGCGGCCCTCGGCCAGAATCGATTGCAGAATACGCACGGTGCTGTCGTACAACGCCGGGTCGCCCCAGACGAGGAAACCGCCACATTGGCCGTCGGATAATTCTTCGTTGATCATCCGCTCGAAAGTCTGCTGCTTGGCCTGGTTCAAATCCACCACTGCCGAGGTGTAATCTACGTCGCCACGCTCGCGTTCCGGGCAATGCGCTTCGGCGAAGCGGTAGTCGGGGTCGGTGATGTAGCGATCACAGATCTCCCGGCGCAGGTCGATCAGCTTGTCCTTGCTCTGGCCCTTGTCCATCAGGAAGAACACGTCGACCTGATTCAGCGCTTTCACCGCTTGCATGGTGATGTAGTCGGGATTGCCGGCGCCGATGCCGATGACCAATAGTTGTTTCATCAAAATCTTTCCTCAAGGTCGATACCCGGCAAACGCAAACGCCAGATACCGTTAAATCGTAATTCGACCGCCGCCAGCGGTTCGACATCTATCGCGTTGAAGGCTGCGCCCTGCACCACCTGCATCAGCGCCGCGCGCACGATGTAGGGGTGAGTCACCGCGACGATATGGCCAGGCGTCGCTTTCAATTCGTCCAGCCATTTCGCCACGCGCTCAGAGACCTTAACCACCGATTCGCCGCCATGCGGTGCGGCACTCGGGTCTGCCAGCCAGGTTTGCAGCGCTTCGCCTTCCTTATGTTGCAGATCCTTGATCGACTGCCCGTGCCAGCGACCCCAATCGCAATCGCGCAGTGCCTCGTCGATCTGCGCGTTTGCGCCAAACCACGCAGCGGTCTGTTGTGTACGCAATTCCGGGCCACACAGCACACGGGACGCTGTGGCATATCGATCAGCCAGCAAGTCGGACGCCGCCAGCGGATTTTCAACAGGCTCGTTTGTAGGAAAACACGCCAATTTCTGTGCGACGGTTCGAGCATGGCAAATCAGAGTCAACCGGGTGGTTTGCACAGGGGATCACTCACTCGAAGGGTCTGAAATGGACTAATGCAATCTTCGCGGGCGGCAATTGTGCCGTAAACAGGGGCTTAGCGGGCAACTCGCTGTTCAGGCAGTGACGATCCGCGTCAGCAAATATCGGTAATGTCTGACACAACAATGGGCAATGGACTACAAGCCCAGTCGACCACCGCGTAGACCCTGTTACACGGGCGTTTCGTAGCTGTTTCACAGCTTGGCCCACCTAGGAAAAATTCGCTAGACATGTAACCTCAGTTACATAAATACTGTTTTGGCGAATTGTGAAACAAATTCGACAAACTCATCCAGCAGGAGCCCGGATGCCCCCTCTCAGAGACCTGATCACCGATCCCGGCCTGGATCTTACGCCGTCGGAGCGCAAAGTCGTTCGCGCCTTGCTCGATCAGTACCCGCGCAATGGTCTGGGGCCGATGGCACGTCTGGCCGATCACGCCGGCGTCAGTGATCCGACCATCGTCCGTCTGGTGAAAAAACTCGGGTTTGGCAGTTACGCCGAATTCCAGGACGCCCTTCTCAGCGACATGGATCATCGCCTGCGCTCACCGCGCACGCTGTTGCAGCCTCGCGCACAGCAAAACAAGGACGACGCCTGGAGCCATTACCTGGCCGACAGCCATCGATTGCTGGTCGAAACCCAATCGCTGACCCAACCCGAAGACGTGCGCATCCTGACCGACTGGCTGCTCGACGCGCGGCATCAGGTGTATTGCTTTGGCGGCCGTTTCAGCAGCCTGATGGCGACTTACCTGCTCAATCACTTGCGTCTGCTGCGCCCCGGCTGCTTTGCGCTGGAAGACAACGCGCAATTGCCCGACAGGCTGTTCGACCTGCAACGTCAGGACGTCGTCCTGCTGTTCGACTATCGCCGCTATCAGACGCAAGCGCTGCGCGTGGCCACCGCTGCGAAAACCAACAACGCACGGGTGGTGCTGTTCACCGACATTTATGCCTCGCCGCTGCGCGAACTGGCCGACTTGATCATCAGCGCCCCGGTTGAATCAGCCTCGCCGTTCGACACCATGGTGCCGGCGCTGGCCCAGGTCGAGGCGCTGATCGCCTGCCTGACCCTGCGCACTGACAACCTCGCCGATCGCCTGGACGGCATCGACGCCTTGCGCAACGACTTCGCCACCCACTTGCTGGAGGATAAATAAGGATGTTCAGCCTTCCCCACCGCTCGCCGCGGGACTTGCCGTTTGTCACCGACCATACCGCGCTGTTGCTGGTGGACATGCAGCGTGCCTGGCTCGAACCGCAGTTCGATCCGCACCTCAACGATCCGCACGCCGAGTACTTCCTGACCCGAACGCATATGCAGGTGGTGCCCAATCAACGGCGCTTGCTCAGTGCCTTTCGTGAAGCGCAGCAGAACGTGCTGCACACTATTATCGAAAGCCTCACTGCCGATGGTCGCGACCGTTCGCTCGATCACAAACTTTCGGACATGCACCTGCCCAAGGGCAGCGTGCAGGCGCGGATCATCGAAGACCTGACGCCGGTAGAAAACGAAATCGTTCTGCCGAAAACTTCGTCCGGCGTGTTCAACTCGACCAACATCGACTACGTGCTGCGCAACCTCGAAACCCGTCACCTGATCATCGCCGGCATTGTCACCGATCAATGCGTCGACATGGCCGTGCGCGATGCCGCTGATCGCGGTTATCTGGTCACGCTGGTCGAAGACGCCTGCGCCACTTACAGCGCCGAACGGCACAACGCCTGCCTGAACGCGATTAAAGGTTACTGCTGGATCACCGACACCCAAACCGTGCTCGGCCGGTTGCAGGAGATGCAGCCATGAGTGCGCGCCTGACGCCGCTGCCGATGACCACCATCGTCACCACTGACTTGATCGGCATCACCCGTGGCCGCTCGTTTCCCACCGATGAGCTTGAGCATTATCAAGCGGCGGGTTGCGGCTGGGTGCCGGCCAACAGTGCGTTGACGCCACAGGACGTTATCGCCTCGACCAATCCATGGGGCGCTTATGGCGACTTGCGGCTGATCCCGGATCTGAGCAGCCGCGTCACCGTCAGCAATGGCCCGGACGCGAATGCGCCAGCGCTGGACTTCATTCACGGCGATATCCGCGAGACCGATGGTCGCCCTTGGGGCGCCTGCCCGCGCACGCTGCTGCGTGATGAAGTCGAACGTTATCGCGATGAGTTGGGCTTGCAGGTCAACGCCGCTTTTGAACACGAATTCAACCTTCACGCAGGTGTAGCCGAACACTTGGCGTTCTCCCTCGAAGCCCAGCGTCAAGGTGCCGAATTCGGTGGCTGGTTACTCAGCGCCCTGCGTGCTGGCGGCGTCGAGCCGGAAATGTTCCTGCCCGAATACGGCAAGCATCAATACGAAATCACCTGCCGTCCGACGCTCGGCGTAGCGGCCGCAGACCGCGCGGTGAACGTGCGCGAGATCACCCGGGAGATCGCCCGGCAAATGGGTCTCGACCTGAGTTTCGCGCCGAAAACTGCGGCGGACGCGGTGTGCAACGGTGTGCATCTGCATGTCAGCCTGCTCGATCTGGGCGGTCAGCCGATGCTGTATGACGCTGGTACAAGCAATGGTCTGTCGTCTATCGGCCAGCACTGGGCAGCGGGGGTTCTGCATTACTTGCCGGCACTGTGCGCGTTCACCGCGCCAACGCCGGTTTCGTACGAGCGTTTGCAGCCACATCACTGGAGCGCGTCCTACGCCTGTCTCGGCCAGCAAAATCGGGAAGCGGCGTTGCGCATCTGCCCGACCGTGACTCTCGGCGGCAAATCCGTGGCCCACCAGTTCAATCTCGAATTCCGCGCCATGGACGCCACTGCCTCGCCGCATCTGGCCATGGCCGCCTTACTGATCGCTGGACGCTTAGGCATCGAGCAGCGTCTGGCGCTGAACGCGATCACCGACGAAATTCCCGATTCACTCAACGATGAGCAACGCAAGGCTCGGGGCATTGTTGCCCTGCCCGCCTCGCTGGGCCAGGCACTGGATTGCCTGCGCGACAGTGCAGCCTTCAAAGAATGGCTGCCCAAGCCGTTGCTCGACACGTACCACGCCCTTAAAACCGAGGAACTGGCGCTGACGGAACAGCTCTCGCCCGCTGACCTGTGTGAGCACTATGCACGCCTGTACTGAATCCGCCGAGCTGGGGTTGTTTACCCGATCGGTCTACAACCTGAGCCGCGCCGACTCGACGCATCCTTTGATTCTGGTGTGCGAGCACGCCAGCCGCTACATCCCCGAAGCCCTGAACAATCTGGGCCTGGACGATGCCGCCGCGCGTGAACACATCGCCTGGGACATCGGTGCGCTGCAACTGGCCGAGCAATTGTCGGAACAACTGGGCGCAACGCTGTTGAGCGCAAACTATTCACGGTTGCTGATCGACCTGAATCGCCCACGCCATGCGCCGGACAGCATTCCGGCACAGAGCGAGATTTATCAGATTCCGGGTAACCGCGAGCTGGACGAAGCCACGCGCGAATACCGGCGTCAGACACTGTTCAAGCCGTTTCATGCGCGTTTGCAGACGCTGATCGATGAACGCGTTGCACAAGGACAACCGGTGCGCGTGGTGGGGATCCACAGCTTCACCCCGGTGTATTACGGCCAGCCACGACCACTGGAAATCGGCGTGCTGTTCGGTCAAGCAAAGGAGTACGCGCAACGTCTGCTCGATGGCCTCGGCGAACATCCGCTGAAAGTCGCGGGCAATCAGCCGTACAAGATTGATCCACTGGGTGACATGACCGTGCCCGTACACGGCGATGCGCGGGGCCTCGACTCGGTGCTGATCGAGGTGCGCAACGATTTGCTGCGCAGCCCCGAAGCCGTATCGCGCTGGGCCGGATACCTCGCGCCATTGCTGTAACGAAAGACCGCTGAAGCTGTAAACGATGGACCGACATAACAACTAAAACGACCGATTGGCTGACAAGGAGTTGCGCTTCATGGAAATTGAAGAATTCGGCTACAAGCAAGAATTGAAACGGAGCCTGACGCTGACCGACCTGGTGGTGTACGGGATGATCTTCATGATCCCCATCGCCCCGTTCGGCGTGTACGGCTACGTTAACGCCGAGGCACCGGGGATGGTGCCGCTGGCGTACATCATTGGCATGGTGGCAATGCTGTTCACCGCGCTGAGCTACGGCAGCATGGCCAAGGCTTTTCCGATTGCCGGCTCGGTGTATTCCTACGCGCAACGCGGCCTCAATCAACACGTCGGCTTCATCGCTGGCTGGCTGATGCTGCTCGACTATCTGCTGATTCCACCGCTGCTGTATGTGTACGCGGCGATGGCACTCAACCATTTGTATCCGGACATTCCGAAAGTCGGCTTCATTCTGGCGTTCCTGGTCAGCGCGACTTTCGTCAACCTGCGCGGCATCACTTTCACGGCGCGGATGAACATCATTTTTCTGCTGGCACAGTTGGTCGTGCTGGGCATTTTCCTGTTCTACGCGTGGACGGCCTTGCACAACGGTGGCGGTAACGGCGAGCTGACCCTGGCGCCGCTGTACAACCCGGAAACCTTCAACTTCGCCCTGCTGATGCAAGCGGTATCGATTGCCGTGCTGTCGTTCCTCGGCTTCGACGCGATCTCGACGCTCGCCGAGGAAATCAAAGGTGATCCGGGCAAAAGCGTCGGCAAAGCCGCACTGATCACGCTGATCGTGATGGGGGTGATTTTCGTCGCGCAAACCTGGATTGCCACCGATCTGGCAGCCGGCATGGGCTTCAAATCCGCCGACACCGCTTTCTATGAAATCGCCGAAATCGCCGCTGGCAGCTGGCTGGCAACCGTCACCGGCGTAGCGACTGCATTGGCGTGGGGCGTTGCTGTGGCGATCACCTCGCAAGCCGCCGTGTCGCGTCTGCTGTTTGGCATGGCCCGCGACGGCAAACTGCCGAAAGTGCTGGCCAAGGTGCACCCGAAACACAACACGCCGTACTTGAGTATCTATCTGGTCGCGGTGCTGTCGCTGCTGATCTGCTACCTGTTCATCAATTCGGTCGACACCCTGACCTCGCTGGTCAACTTCGGCGCACTCAGCGGTTTCATGCTGCTGCACCTGACCGTGATCAATTACTACTGGCGTCGGCAGAAATCCGGCCAGTTTATCCGCCACCTGATCTGCCCGGTGATCGGCTTCATCATCGTCGCGGCCATCATGTACAACATGGGCGTCGATGCACAAAAACTCGGCCTGATCTGGATCGCACTGGGGCTGGTGTACCTGTTCTTTCTCAACAAGCTCGGCGCCAGCACCGCACTTCCCGATCCGAGCAATGGCTGACATAAAAAAGGGCGGCGTCTGACAACAAATCAGGCGACCGCTGATTTCGCGCGTGGAAACCGACAGTGATAGTCAGGTTCGGCGAATTCGCCGAATCTTTTGATACAGGAGTACATCCATGCTGGTCTTACGCCCAGTCGAGATAACCGACCTGCCTCAGTTGCAACAATTGGCCCGTGAAAGTCTGGTGGGCGTGACCTCCCTGCCGGATGACAGCGAACGGTTGCGCGAGAAAATCGCCGCGTCCTGCGCTTCGTTCGATCGCGATGCGAGCGCGCACGGCCCGGAGAATTACTTTTTCGTGCTCGAAGATATGGATAACCGGCGCCTCGTCGGTTGCTCCGAGATTGTCTCGACGGCGGGTTTTGATGAACCGTTCTACAGCCTGCGCAACCGCCACTTCACCAGTGCCTCGCGCGAGCTGAACATCGAACACGGCGTGCCTGCATTGTCGCTGTGCCACGACCTCAACGATCACACCTTGCTGCGCGGTTTCCACATCGACGCGGCGCTGGAGCGCACGCCATTTTCTGAATTGCTCTCGCGAGCGCGTTTGCTGTTTATCGCCGCTCATTCGCAACGTTTTGCCGAGGCAGTGATTACCGAAATCGTCGGTTACAGCGATGCGGACGGCAACTCGCCATTCTGGGATGCACTGGGCAAGCATTTTTTCGACTTGCCCTATGTTGAAGCCGAGCGCCTGTGCGGCTTGCAGAGCCGGCGCTTCCTCGCCGAATTGATGCCGCAGTACCCGATTTACGTGCCAATGCTGCCGTTGGCGGCGCAGGAATGTATCGGTCGCATCCACCCGGACGGTCAGGAAGCCTTCGACATTCTTCAGCGCGAAGGCTTCGAAACCAACAGCTACATCGACCTGTTCGACGCTGGCCCGACGCTGTATGCGCGCACCGCGAACATTCGCTCGATCACCCATAGCCAGACCGCTCAAGTCCATTCGCAACCACAGATCGATGCGCGTGGCCGTTATCTGCTGAGCAATGACGCGCTGCACGGTTACCGCGCGATTGTCGCCGAACTGGATTATCAGCCAGGGCAACCACTGGCCCTCACCCCGGCCATGTGTGCCGCATTGCACGTGAGCGAAGGCAGCCCGATCCGGCTGATTGCCCTGTGAGCCGCCCGAACAGGCGCGTAAAAGGAGTTACCGCATGATTGTCCGCCCGGTCAAAGTCAGCGACCTGCCTGCGTTGATGACGCTGGTTCAACAGGCCGGCCCGGGGTTCACCACCCTGCCGGCCAACGAAGATCGCCTGGCCCACCGGGTGCGCTGGGCGCAACGTGCGTTCGCCGAACAGGTGGAACGCGCCGACGCCGACTATCTGTTCGTGCTTGAAGACGATGACCAGCGGGTGATCGGCGTCAGCGCGATGTCGGGTGCTGTTGGTTTGCGCGAGCCCTGGTACAACTATCGCGTTGGTTTGACCGTCAGTTCGGCACCGGATCTGGGGATTCAGCGGCAGATTCCGACGCTGTTCCTCAACAACGAACTGACCGGGCAATCGGAGCTGTGTTCGCTGTTCCTGCGCCATGATCAGCGCACCGGCAGCAATGGACGATTGTTGTCGTTGGGGCGTTTGCTGTTCGTCGCCGAGTTTCCGCATCTGTTTGGCGAAAGGATGATCGCCGAACTACGCGGCAGCGCTGATGCGCAGGGTTGTTCGCCGTTCTGGGACAGTCTGGGGCGACACTTTTTCCAGATGGATTTCACCCATGCCGATCACTTGTCCGGGCTGGGCAACAAATCCTTCATCGCCGAACTGATGCCGCGTCAGCCGCTGTACACCTGCCTGCTCACCGAACAGGCGCAGGCTGCAATCGGTCAGGCGCACCCGAATACCGAGCCGGCGCTGAAGATTCTTCAAGCCGAAGGATTTGCGCACAAAGGTTACATCGACATTTTTGACGGCGGCCCGGTGATAGAGGCGCCGATCCGCAACATCCGCACCGTGCGCGACAGCCTGGAACTGACCTTGAGCCTTGGCACGCCGGACGAACAGGCGCCGTTGTGGCTGATCCACAACCGTCGTCTGGAAAACTGTCGGATCACCGTCGCCCGCGGTCGCCGCGTCGGCAGCAGCCTGGTGGTTGATCGCCTGACGGCGCAACGTTTGCAGCTGCAACCGGGCAATTCGGTACGCGCGGTGATGCTGCCGAATCAACAGCAGCAGGCTGTCGCTGCCTGACGATCCGCCATAGTGGTATATGTGCCAAGGAGACCCCTGTGGCGAGGGGATTTATCCCCGATGGGCTGCGAAGCGGCCCCAAAACAGCCACCTCATTTATCCAGACATACCGCATTTGCCGGTCTTACGACTGCTTCGCAGCCGATCGGGGCGGTGCGACGTTTCGCTAAATCCCCTCGCCACAGTAATCTCCACTCCTCAAAAAATCTCCTCACTTCAGAAATTGCCTGAGCACAGACAAATCCCCTCCCAACAGGTGATACCTTTCAGCAAACAGTCCTTCGCCAACACTGCCCGCGCAAATTCGTCATGATCCTTGACCCATTCGCGTGATAGCCTTTTAAACCTTCGGCGTTGACACATTTGCTCAAGCCTTTCCATTCCTTTGTATTGGTGGAACTCGTATGTCCAGGCTTTCTCATCAAGATTTGCGCCGTAACTTCCGTCAGTTGCTGGCCTCCGACACTTGCTACCACACAGCATCGGTGTTCGACCCGATGTCGGCCCGCATCGCCGCTGACCTGGGTTTTGAAGTGGGAATTCTCGGTGGCTCGGTGGCCTCGTTGCAGGTGCTCGGTGCCCCTGACTTTGCCCTGATCACCCTCAGCGAGTTCGCCGAACAGGCCACCCGTATCGGCCGCGTTGCGCAATTGCCGGTAATCGCCGACGCCGACCACGGCTACGGCAATGCCCTCAACGTGATGCGCACCATCGTTGAACTGGAACGCGCCGGTGTCGCCGCCCTGACCATCGAAGACACCTTGCTGCCCGCGCAATTCGGCCGCAAATCCACCGACCTGATCACCGTGGCCGAAGGCGTCGGCAAGATTCGCGCGGCACTGGAAGCCCGGGTCGACACGGAAATGGCGATCATCGCGCGCACCAACGCCGGCATCCTGCCCAACCAGGAAATCATCAGCCGCACCAAGCAATACCAAGCGGCGGGCGCCGACGGCATCTGCATGGTTGGCATTCAAGACTTCGATCAACTGGAACAGATCGCCGAACACCTGACCGTGCCGCTGATGCTGGTCACCTACGGCAACCCGGCGCTGCGCGACGACAAGCGTCTGGCCGAGCTCGGCGTGCGCGTGACCATCGACGGTCATGGTGCGTACTTTGCGGCGATCAAAGCGACGTACGACAGCCTGCGCGAACAGCGGCAGATCTTCACTCAGGCATCGGATCTGAGCGCGACCGAATTGACGCACACCTATACCCAGCCTGAGGAATACATCCTGTGGGCTAAGGAATACATGAGTGTCAAAGAGTAAAGCGCTGGGTCGGCGGGCCCCTTCCCGAGCAAGCTCGCTCCCACATTGGAACGCGGTCAACTGTGGGAGCGGGCTTGCTCGCGAAGGCGGCGTGTCAGGCACAATTTGAGCGTCTGACCCACCGCATTCGCGAGCAAGCCCGCTCCCACAAGGGTAATGCGCTGCAGCTATCAGACCGAATCAAGCAACTCGTGTCGCGGTTTGCTATCGCAATTGCAGATCACCCGATTGCGCCCGCCCGCCTTCGCTTCATACAGCGCCTGATCGGCATCATTGAGCCAACGGGTCGCGTCAACATGCGCGGGGTCGTACGCCGCCAGGCCGATACTCAAACTGACCTTCAGCGCCGGATTCTGCTCATAAACCATCGTGGCGAACCGCTCGCGCAACGCCTCCATCGCCTGCGCGGCATTGAACAGCGGCAAGTCCGGAAGAATCACGCAGAACTCATCACCGCCATAACGCCCGGCGACATCAGTGGAGCGCAGGTTCTGCTTGAGCATTTTGCTCAACTGCCGCAACACAATATCCCCCGCCACATGGCCGTAGGTGTCGTTGATCGACTTGAAATGATCGATATCGATCAAGGCAATCGCCGCGCCCTGAGTTTGTCGCTTGCAACGTTGAAACATGCTGTCCAGTTGATCCTTCCAGGCGCCGTGATTGAGCAGCCCGGTAAGGCTGTCGGTGCGGCTCAGGGCCAGCAGTTCGCGTTTGTGCTGCCCCAGCGTGTAGGCCTGACGGAAACAGATCCAGCCCAACGCCAGCGGATACAGCATCAGCAGCGGCAAGCAGGCGTAAAGTTGTGTGGGAGAAGTGACCGCAACAAATGCCGGGGCAAACACCACAAGACCAACGCCAACCCCGAGAATCTGCGCCGCCAGGCCCGCCAACAGAAAACGCACCCCGCCGATGGCGACGTTGTTCATGGCCATCATCGAAACGGTGGTGGCGCTGGGCAGCGGATTGAAATGCATCGCCGCGACCCAAAAGCCGCCGAAAAAGGCGTCGATCAATAAATTACGGTGTTCGGCGTGATACGGCGTGGGTGAGCGTCGCGCCCATTGAAACGCCAGATGCGGCCAGACGGCCCCGTTGATCAACATCACCGCCCACACCCAGGCCGGCGGATCAAGCGGATACATCGCCACACTGACGCAAACAAGCCCCAGCGCCAGCCCAATGGTGCGCGATGTATAAAGCCTCCTGGCCAATGAAAGTCCTTTTCCCCCGGTGTTTCCCATAAGGGCCTCGATGACTCGACGGAACCTGCGCACAGCATTGAATAGATGTGCTGGGAGTCTATCAGGGCAACGTTAAATAGCCATCACCGGCCAGCGGCCACAAAACGGCAACAACACACTCCCTGTAGGAGCTGTGGCACGCTGCGATCTTTTGATCCTGGCTCTGACAACAATCAAAAGATCGCAGCCTCGTTTCACTCGACAGCTCCTACAGGCCGAATATTTGGCTATACATGAAAGGAGCAAAACGGAAAAACAACTATAAGAAGGAGGCCCATGCGCAGTTATCAAGTGTTGATCATCGGCAGCGGTTTTGGCGGCCAGTGCGCGGCGGTCAATTTGCTCAAGGCCGGGATCGACGATTTTCGCATGCTGGAGCGACGCGATTTTTTCGGCGGTACCTGGTGCCAAAACACCTACCCCGGCGCAGCGGTGGATGTGCCGTCGCCGCTGTATTCCCTGTCGTTTGCACCGTATCGCTGGTCGCAGATGTTTGCCGGGCAAGCGGAATTACAGCGTTACACCGAACACGTGATCGACCAATTCAACCTCCGCGAGCGCGTGGAACTGCAGGCCAATGTCGAGCGCGTCGAGTGGGATGAGCTGGAAAAACGCTGGACGGTTTACACCAGCGCCAAAGGTATTTACTACGCGCAGTTTCTGATCAACGCCTCTGGCCCGCTGAGCCAACCGGTGATCCCACACTTTGCGGGGCAGGATCGCTTTCAGGGCAAGACATTTCATACAAATAATTGGGATCACGACTACGACTATCGCGGTAAACGCGTCGCCATCATTGGCAGCGGTGCGAGCGCGGCGCAGGTGATTCCGGCGATTGCTCCGGAGGTCGAGCATTTACACGTTTTCCAGCGCACGCCGCACTGGGTATTACCCCGCGCGGATCGCGTTTTCGGGCCGCTTCAACGTTGGCTGCTCGGCATCAAACCCGCCTACAAGCTGCTGAGATGGCTGATTTACTGGCAATTCGAAACCCGCGTGATCGCTTTCAAATACTCGAAACCAGCGATTCATCTGGTGCAGAAGCAAGCTCTCAAGTTTCTCAAACGCCAGGTGCCTGACCCGGTGCTGCGCGAAAAACTCACGCCCGACTTCACCATCGGTTGCAAACGGGTGTTGGTCTCCAGCACCTATTACCCGGCGCTAACCCGCCCCAACGTGACGCTGCACAGCCGCGACCATGGCATCGCCTCAATCAATGAAAGCGGAATCAACACGGTTGATGGCCAACACATCGATGTGGATCTGATCGTCTGGTCGACCGGTTACGACGCCACCGACGGCGTTATTTCCTACCCCGTCAGCGGCAAAAACGCTGTACAACTCAGAGATGTCTGGGCCGAATATCCCCGCGCATACCTCGGCACCAGCCTGCCGGACTTTCCCAACCTGTTTATCGTCACTGGGCCGAACACCGGCATTGGCCATACATCGGCGCTGTTCATCATCGAATCGCAGATGAACTACATCATCGACTGCATAAGAACGCTCAAAACCAAAGGTTTGCGCAGCATCGAAGTGCGCCCCGAAGCGGAACGTACCTACACTGAGATGATCCATCGGGAGATGGAGCGCACGGTCTGGAAGTCCGGCGGTTGCCACAGTTGGTATCAAAGCAAGAGCGGTCATGTGATCGCGATGTTTCCCGGCTTCAGTTTCAGTTATTACCGGTTGACCCGGGCGCTGAAACCGGCCGACCACATTCTGTCCTGAACACGTAAAAGGAAGACGTCGATGCTTTTGCTGTTTGTCGCCCTCGCAGTATTCGTGGCCTGGAGCTGGTTGAGTTACCCGGCGGTCGGCCATTGGCTGTACGACCTGAACATGGCCATCGAGGCCAAGTTGTACAAGTTGCACAAAATCGAAGTGCCGATCGCCGAGATGACGGTGTCGACCTGGCAGGGTGGGCCTTATGAAGCGTCCAGCGCGATCCTGATGTTGCACGGCTACAGCGCCGACAAGAATTTGTGGCTGCGCTTCGCCCGGCATTTTGTCCGGCAGTATCGAGTGATCATTCCGGATCTGGCCGGCCATGGCGAAACTGGCTTCAAGGCGGGCGGTGGTTACGACATTCCGCTGCAAGCCAAACGCATGATTCAGTTGCTCGACGTCTGCGGTGTGGAGAAAGTCCATGTGATCGGCAACTCGATGGGCGGCTACATTGCGGCGTGGCTGGCGGCGACGTACCCGGATCGCATCGCCTCGGTGGCCTTGATCGACCCGGCCGGCGTCACTGCACCGCAGGCCAGCGACATGGAACGGCATCTGGCGCGCGGGCATAACCCGTTTCTGATCAATTCCCGCGAAGAGTTCAAAAACTTCTACGCGATGACCATGGAATCGCCGCCGTGGGTGCCGAAACTGGTGCTCGACGCGATCGCTCAGCGCTACGAACAAAATCGCGATGACCTCGAAGAAATCTTCCGCGACTTCCGCGCCAGCCCGCCGATGGAGCCGAAACTCGCTGACATCAAATGCCCGGCGCTGCTGCTCTGGGGACGCAAGGATCGGCTGATCGACGTCAGCAGCGTGCCGGTCTGGAGCAAGGGCATCGCCAATCTGCGCGTGGACGTGTGGGATAACGTCGGGCACATGCCGATGGTCGAACAGCCGTCGAATACCGCGCGGTTGTATCGGGAGTTTTTGGGTAATCAACGCGCATGAATGTAATCAACCCATTCCTGTGGCGAGGGGATTTATCCCCGTTGGGCTGCGCAGCGGCCCCAGCTCTTCCATTGAGTGGTATCAGACACACCGCACTCTCAGGATTGGGGCCGCTGCGCGACCCAACGGGGATAAATCCCCTCGCCACAATGGAAAGTGTGCATCCATGGAACCGGGTGTGAGATGAACATTCTTTATGACGAACGCCTCGACGGCGCGCTGCCGGACGTTAATAAAGTCCAACTGTTGAAAACCCTGCAACAAGCCATCCCCGATCTCGACATTTTGTGGCGCGAAGAAGAACTCAAACCCTACGAATGCGACGGCCTCTCCGCCTACCGCACCACACCCATGCTGGTCGCCCTGCCCCGGCGAATCGAGCAAGTGCAAACCCTGCTCAAACTCTGCCACCAAAACAACGTCCCCGTGGTCGCTCGCGGCGCCGGCACCGGCTTATCCGGTGGCGCGTTACCACTGGAAAAAGGCCTGCTGCTGGTCATGGCACGCTTCAACAACATCCTGCACATTGACCCCGCCGCCCGTATCGCGCGGGTTCAACCCGGGGTGCGCAATCTGGCGATTTCCCAGGCTGCCGCGCCGTTTGGCTTGTATTACGCGCCGGATCCATCCTCGCAAATCGCCTGTTCCATCGGCGGCAACGTCGCCGAAAACGCTGGCGGCGTGCATTGCCTAAAATACGGCCTGACCGTGCACAACCTGCTGAAAATCGAAGTGCTGACCATCGAAGGCGAACGCCTGACCCTCGGCTCCGACGCCCCCGACTCTCCCGGTTTCGACCTGCTCGCGCTGTTCACCGGCTCCGAAGGTTTGCTCGGGATCATCACCGAAGTCACGGTCAAACTGCTGCCCAAACCACAAGTGGCGAAAGTGCTGCTGGCCAGTTTCGATTCGGTGGAAAAGGCTGGTCGTGCGGTCGCTGAAATCATCGCAGCGGGGATCATTCCCGGCGGCCTGGAAATGATGGACAACCTCGCCATCCGCGCCGCTGAAGACTTTATCCACGCCGGTTATCCGGTGGATTCCGAGGCGATTCTGCTGTGTGAACTCGACGGCGTCGAAGCCGACGTCCACGACGATTGCCAACGCGTGCGCGAGGTCATGAATCTGGCCGGCGCCACCGAAGTGCGCCAGGCCCGCGACGAGGCTGAGCGCGTGCGTTTCTGGGCCGGACGCAAAAATGCCTTCCCGGCCATCGGTCGGCTGTCACCCGATTATTACTGCATGGACGGCACCATCCCGCGCCGCGAATTGCCCGGCGTTTTGCAAGGCATCGCCCGCCTCGGCGAAGAATACGGCTTGCGCGTGGCCAACGTGTTCCATGCCGGCGATGGCAACATGCACCCGCTGATCCTGTTCGACGCCAACCAACCCGGCGAACTGCATCGCGCCGAAGCCTTGGGCGGCAAAATTCTCGAACTGTGCGTGCAGGTCGGCGGCAGCATCACCGGCGAGCACGGTGTCGGTCGCGAGAAAATCAATCAAATGTGCGCGCAATTCAACAGCGACGAACTGAGCCTGTTTCACGCAGTAAAAACCGCGTTCGACCCGAAAGGCCTGCTCAACCCCGGCAAAAACATTCCGACTCTGCACCGCTGCGCTGAATTCGGTGCGATGCACATTCACGCCGGGCAACTGCCCTTCCCAGAACTGGAGCGTTTTTGATGGCTGACGTCGACGCCTTGCTCGATCAGGTCAACGAAGCGCGGGCTAATGCCACACCGCTGAAAATTCAGGGCGGCAACAGCAAGGCGTTTCTCGGTCGCGAGGTGGCCGGTGAAGTGCTCGACACTCGCGCGCATCGCGGCATCGTGGCTTACGATCCCACCGAACTGGTGATCACTGCGCGCGCCGGCACGCCGTTGTCCGAACTGCTCGCGACGCTGGATGAAAATGGGCAAATGTTGCCATGCGAACCGCCGTCGTTTGCCGACAGCGCCACGGTCGGCGGAATGATCGCGACAGGATTGTCCGGGCCTCGGCGACCGTGGTCGGGTTCAGTGCGGGATTTCGTGCTTGGCACGCGCGTTATCACCGGCCTCGGTCAGCATTTGCGTTTCGGCGGTGAAGTGATGAAAAACGTTGCCGGATATGACCTGTCGCGGCTGATGGCCGGCAGTTTCGGCTGCCTCGGTGTGCTCACCGAGGTCTCGCTGAAAGTCCTGCCCAAACCCCGCCAATGCCTGAGCATTCGCCTCGATATCGACTGTGCGCGGGCGCTGGCCAAACTGGCCGAGTGGGGCCAGCAACCGTTGCCGATCAGCGCCGCGTGTCACGATGGCGAAAGCCTTTATTTGCGTCTTGAGGGCGGCGAAGGCTCGGTGACCGCAGCGCATCAACGCCTCGGTGGCGAAGCGTTGGACTCGTCGTTTTGGCGTGATTTGAATGAGCAGCGCCTGAGCTTTTTCGACGAAGGCCAGCCGCTGTGGCGCCTGTCGCTGCCGAACAACCTCGGGCCGCTGGACTTGCCCGGCGAACAACTGATCGACTGGGCCGGTGCGCAACGCTGGCTGAAATCCTCCAGCACCGACATTCATGCCCTCGCCCAGTCACTCGGTGGCCATGCGACCTGCTTCACCCATGGCGCCAGCGAATCACCGTTTCAGCCTTTGCCCGCGACATTGCTGCGCTATCACCGACAACTCAAGGCGCAACTCGACCCGCAAGGGCTGTTCAACCCTGGGCGGATGTACGCGGAGTTCTAGCCATGCAAACCACCCTCAGCGAACAATCGCGACAGTTGCCCCGCGCCGCCGAGGCGGAAAAAATCCTGCGCACCTGTGTGCATTGCGGTTTCTGTAACGCGACGTGCCCGACCTATCAATTGCTCGGCGACGAACTCGACGGCCCGCGCGGGCGCATCTACCTGATCAAGCAGGTGCTCGAGGGCGCGCCGCCAACCGCGCAGACACAACTGCATCTGGATCGCTGCCTGTCGTGCCGCAACTGCGAAACCACCTGCCCGTCCGGCGTCGACTATCACAACTTGCTCGACATCGGTCGCGCGGTGGTCGACCACGCGGTGCCGCGCCCGGCCGCTCAACGTCTATTGCGCGAAGGTCTGCGCGCATTGGCGCCGAATCCGCGACTGTTTAAAGGACTGCTGCGGGTGGGCACAACGTTTCGCCCACTGCTGCCGCGCTTGCTTGAGAGCAAACTGCCGCAGCGTCTGTTGGTCAACGGTTCGCGCCCTGCCCCTCGGCATGCTCGCCGTGTGTTGTTGCTCGAAGGCTGCGTGCAACCGGGTTTGTCGCCGAACACCAACGACGCGACGGCGCGGGTGCTGGATCGCTTGGGCATCAGCGTCACGCCGGTGGCCGAGGCCGGTTGTTGCGGTGCGCTGGATTATCACCTCGACGCCCAAGCCAAAGGCCTCGCCCGCGCCCGACAGAACATCGACGCGTGGTGGCCACATCTGCAAAACGGCGCCGAAGCAATTGTGCAAACGGCCAGCGGCTGCGGCGCATTCATCAAGGATTACGGGCATTTGCTCGCGGACGATCCGGTCTACGCGGCGAAAGCGCAGCGCGTCAGCGAAATGACCGTGGATCTGGTGCAGATCCTCACCCGAGAACCGCTGGAGCAAGTGTGCGCCGCCAGCGAACGACGCATCGCCGTGCATTGCCCGTGCACCTTGCAGCACGCGTTGAAACTTGGCGGCGCCGTCGAAGCAGTCTTGTCCCGCATCGGTTTCAACCTCACCGCTGTCCCCGATGGCCATTTGTGCTGCGGTTCAGCAGGGACTTACTCTTTGACCCAACCGGTGCTGGCCCGGCAACTGCGCGACAACCGCCTCAATGCGCTGGAGAGCGGCCGTCCTGAGCTGATCGTCACCTCAAACATTGGCTGCCAAAGCCACTTGGCCAGCGCCGGCCGCACGCCAGTCATGCACTGGATCGAACTGGTGGATCAGTCGTTGGCAGAATGAAGTTCGTAGGATTCTTCGTTTGCCGACGTAGGCGAAGGCTGCGATCTTTTCATCTATCCAATACGTGACCGTGGCAGGAATTTTTTTCATGACCGTGCAGCCGTTCGTCAGCCCCGACCTGATCCGCCAACGCTTCTCCAAAGCGATGTCCGACATGTACCGCGAAGAGGTGCCGCTGTACGGCGCGCTGATGGAATTGGTCGAACAGACTAATCGCAGCGTTCTTGACCGGGACACGCAAATTGCCCGGCAACTGGAAAGCACCGGCGAAATCGAACGGCTGTACATGGAACGCCACGGTGCCATCCGCGTCGGCACTGCGACCGAACTGGCCACCCTCGCCCGCCTGTTTGCGGTAATGGGCATGCAACCAGTGGGTTATTACGATCTGACGCCGGCGGGTGTGCCGGTGCATTCCACGGCGTTTCGCGCGGTGCATGAGGATTCGCTGCAAGTCAGCCCGTTCAGGGTCTTCACGTCGTTGCTGCGGCTGGAATTGATCAACGATCCCGATGTGCGCACCTTCGCTGAATCCGTGCTGGCCAAGCGTTCGATCTTTACCCCTACAGCGTTGCGTCTGATTTCCCAGGCAGAAACGACTGGCGGACTGACGGAAAACGAAGCACAGGAGTTCGTCCTACAGGCATTGGAGACCTTTCGCTGGCATCACAGCGCAACGGTCACCGCCGCGCAGTACCAGACGCTCAGCGCTCAACATCGATTGATCGCCGACGTAGTCGCCTTCAAAGGCCCGCACATCAACCATCTGACCCCGCGCACGCTGGACATCGACCGCGTGCAAGAGCAAATGCCCGCCCATGGCATCACCCCGAAAGCCGTGATCGAAGGCCCGCCGCGCAGGCAGTGCCCGATCTTGCTGCGCCAGACCAGTTTCAAAGCGCTGGATGAGCCGATCGCCTTCACCGATCAAGACGAAACCCAAGGCAGCCACAGCGCGCGATTCGGCGAAATCGAACAGCGCGGTGCAGCACTCACACCCAAGGGTCGCGCCCTGTATGACTTACTGTTGAATGCTGCTCGCGATGAACTGGGGGACTTCCCCAACGAAGCCAACGCCGCACACTACAACGCACTGATGACTCAGCACTTTGGCGAATTTCCTGACAGCGTCGAGGGCATGCGCGAACAAGGGCTGGCGTATTTTCGCTATTTCGCTACGGAAAAGGGACTTGCGGCGCAAGGACTTGGCGACGCGTCACTGGAGCAATTACTGCGCGATGGCTACGTGAAGGCAGAACCGCTGGTGTACGAAGATTTCCTGCCGGTTAGCGCTGCGGGGATTTTTCAGTCGAACCTTGGCGATGCCGCGCAAACGCACTATGGCGAGCATTCCAACCGACAGGCGCTCGAACAGGCACTGGGTCGCGCGACCATCGACGAGTTGGGCTTATATGCCGAAACCCAAAAGCGCTCAATTGATGAGAGCTTGGCCGCGCTTTCGGGTAACCGCTGAAAAGATCGCAGCCTGCGGCAGCTCCTACCTTTTGCTGCGCACTCCCCCTGTAGGAGCTGCCGAAGGCTGCGATCTTTTGATCTTAAAAAAACCTCAGCGCAATCTTGAAAGCAACGCAAACGCCGTCTCTTCCGAAGAAGCCGGATTCTGCCCCGTCAGCAACAACCCATCCTCACGGGTGTAAACCGACCAATCCGGCCCTTTCGAAAAAATCCCGCCCTTGGCCTTCAACTCATCTTCAACCAAAAACGGCACCACATTCGTCAACTGCACCGCCTCTTCCTCACTGTTGGTAAACCCGGTCACCTGCTTGCCCTTGACCAGCGGTTCACCGTCCGGACCTTTGGCATGGCGCAACACGCCCGGCGCATGACACACCGCCGCTACCGGTTTACCCGCGTTATAAAACGCCTCGATCAACGCGATGGAATGCCGATCCTCGGCCAGATCCCACAGTGGCCCATGACCGCCCGGGTAAAACACCGCATCGAAATCAGCCGCTTTCACAGAGTCCAGCGTCACCGTCGAAGCCAACGCCGACTGCGCCGCAGAATCCTTGCGAAATCGCCCGGTCGCTTCAGTCTGCGCGTCCGGCTCGTCGCTCTTGGGATCCAGCGGCGGCTGACCGCCCTTGGGCGAGGCCAGTGTCAGCTGCGCGCCGGCATCCTTGAACACGTAATACGGGGCAGCGAACTCCTCCAGCCAGAAGCCGGTTTTCTTGCCGGTGTCGCCCAATTGATCGTGGGAGGTCAGAACCATCAGAATTTTCATGTCGTTCGGTCTCACTCGGTTTGAGGAATTTTCAGACGCAGGTCTGCGGGTGTGAGTGATTGACCCTCAGTAACGCAGGATCGTTTCAAATGAGCGGGTGATGGCATCAGGCCTTGATGCGCAAGAAGTTGCGCACTTGTTGATGATCCGCGGCCATCAATCCCGCTACACACCAGAGGCGACAAGGGCTTCAGGCGAGTGCGCAAGAAGTTGCGCACCACTGCGCAACTTCTTGCGCACATTCGCCATGAATCACCGTAAGTCATCCTGAATTCAGCTCTGCGCATTAGCGAACTCCCCGGTTTCACTGGCTCTAAAACCTGTTGGCACGCTCCTTGATAACTGTCAGGCACCCACCGGGCGTTTTCGCCTCCGGGCACCTAAACTTTATTCCGCAAGGAGAGCACCCCATGGCAACACCAGCGTACATGTCGGTTACCGGCGAAAAACAAGGCCTGATCACTGCCGGCGCCTTCACCGCCGACTCCGTTGGCAACACCTACCAGGAAGGCCACGAAGACCAGGTTATGGTTCAGGCTTTCAGCCACGACGTGATCATCCCGCGTGACCCACAATCCGGTCAGCCAACCGGTCAGCGCGTTCACAAGCCAGTTGTGATCACCAAGGTCTACGACAAGGCTTCGCCTCTGCTGCAAGCTGCTCTGACCTCCGGCGAGCGCATGAGCGAAATCGTTATCCAGTGGTTCCGTACTTCTGCTCAAGGTACCCAAGAGCACTACTACACCACCAAACTGGAAGACGCGATCATCGTCGCCATCAACAACAAAATGCACAACTGCCAGGATCCAGGCAACTCGCACTTCACCCACCTGGAAGAAGTGCAGTTCACCTACCGCAAAATCACCTGGACCCACGAAGTATCCGGTACTTCGGGTTCCGATGACTGGCGTGCTCCAGTCGTTTAATTACGGCTGATTGTTACAAGCATCGGCCAGCTCTGCTGGTCGATGTTGTTTTCGCAACTCCAGATTTTTGTGACAGCACGAGGAACAAGGGATGTTCGCGCCGGCCAATGAAACCCACTTTGCCCTGACCATCGAAGGTCTTTCCGCTGACTTTCAGGTGTTTACCCTGCAAGGCCGGGAAGCCATCAGCCAGCCTTTTGTCTTCGAGGTGGAGCTGGTCAGTGAGCAGCCGTCGCTGGATCTCGAAACCCTGCTGCACAAACCGGCCTTTCTGCAACTGTCGCCCGACGGCAGCGGCATTCACGGCCAGATCTACCGCGCCGCGCAAGGCGATTCCGGCAAACGCCTGACTCGCTACTCCGTGACCCTGCGCCCGCAACTCGCGTACCTCGCGCACCGCGTCAACCAGCGCATCTTCCAGAACCTTACAGTGCCGAAAATCATCGGCATGGTGCTTGAAGAGCACGGTATCCAAGGCAACGCCTACGAATTCAAGACCGGTTCGATTTATCCCGAGCGCATTTACTGCGTGCAATACGATGAATCGGATCTGCATTTCATCCAGCGCCTGTGCGAAGAAGAAGGCATTCACTACCACTTCCAGCACAGCGCCATGGGCCACAAACTGCTGTTCGGCGATGACCAGACGATATTCCCGAAACTCGCGCCCGTGGCCTATCAGCAAGACTCCGGCATGGTCGCCAGCGATCCGGTAATCAAACGCTTCGACCTGCGCCTGGAAACTCGCACCAGCCGCACCACCCGCCGCGATTACGACTTCGAAAAACCGCGCCTCACCCTCGAAAGCGAAAACCGTGGCGACGCCCTGCCCGACCTCGAAGACTACGACTACCCAGGCCGTTTCATTGACCGCGAGCGCGGCAAACACCTGGCCAAACGCGCCCTCGAACGCCATCGCAGCGACTTCCAGCTCGCCGAAGGCAAAAGCGATCAGCCATTGCTGGTCAGCGGCCACTTTCTCGCGCTGACGCAACACCCGAAAGCCAAATGGAATGACCTCTGGCTGCTCACCGAAGTCCTCCACGAAGGCAAGCAGCCGCAGGTGCTGGAAGAGTCGGTCACCAGTGACACCACCGCGCTGAAAGACGATTTCCATCAGGGTTACCGCAACCGCTTTCAGGCCACGCCGTGGGACGTGCCGAACCGCCCGCCGCTGAACCACCCGAAACCGCGCATCCTCGGCAGTCAGAGCGCCGTGGTCACTGGGCCCAAAGGTGAAGAGATCCACTGCGACGAATACGGCCGCGTCAAAGTGCAATTCCACTGGGATCGCGAAGGCCTGGCCGACGACAAAACCAGCTGCTGGCTGCGTGTCTCCAGCGCTTGGGCAGGCGCGCAATACGGTGGCATCGCCATCCCGCGCATCGGCATGGAAGTGCTGGTCACCTTCCTTGAAGGCGACCCCGATCAACCGCTGATCAGCGGCTGCCTGTACCACAAGGAAAACACCGTCCCGTATGAGCTGCCGGCGAACAAAACCCGCAGCACGTTCAAGACACTCAGTTCTATGGGCGGTGGCGGCTACAACGAACTGCGCATCGAAGATAAAAAAGGTCAGGAACAGATCTTCCTGCACGCCCAGCGCGACTGGGACGAGAACATCGAGCACGACCAGAAAATCCGCGTCGGCAACGAGCGCCACGACACCGTCGAGCAAAACAGCTACAGCGAATTCAAAGCCGAAGAACACCACACCGTCTACGCCGACCGCAAAGTCGAAGCGCGCGCCAACGACCACCTCACCGTGGGCGTCAACCAGCACATCAAAATCGGCACCGGCCAATTCATCGACGCCGGCCAGGAAATCCACCTCAGCAGCGGCATGAAAGTCGTGCTCGAAGCCGGCGCCGAACTGACCCTCATCGGCGGCGGCAGCTTCATCAAAATCGACGCCGGCGGCGTCACCATGAGCGGCCCGGTGATCAACATGAACTCCGGCGGCAGCCCCGGCACCGGAACCGGCGCCGCCCCGCTGATGCCCGGCATCCTCAAACAGGCCGATGCCGACAAGGCCGGCCAAGTCCTGACCCCGGCGCAAATCAACACCCTCAAACGCAACGCGCCATTCTGCGAAGAGTGCGAAAAATGCAAGGCAGGTGCCTGTGCCATCTGATCGACTGACACCCAAGGACTGGCTGGCACAACAGCCGCTGCAAACTGGTGAGCGACTGTACTTGGTGATTAGCGCGGCGAGCGATGCCGCGCCGCTAAAACCTTTTTATCAGCAAAATGCCGCGCCACAACTATTGTCCATCTGGAGCGGAACGCCTTACGCCGACTGGCTTCCGGTCATGCCTTATCTCGCTGAGATCACGGCCGGTACGCGTTTCCTCGAATGGGTGGCCGAAACCGATGCATTGGATTGGGGCTGGCTGGCGGTATCCACCAGCGCGCCGGAAACGGTGCTGGAGCATTTGCGCAGCCTGACTCAGGTAAAAATGCCGGACGCTACTGAGGTGTTTTTCAGGTTCTGGGACGGTCGACACATCTACCCGATCATTGAAGGTTTAGGCGCCTCAGCAGGCGAGTTGCTCCCGGTATTCCAACGCTATTTGATCAACGGACAAACCCTTGAGGTCGGCATAAGAACTGTGCCTCCCGCAAAACAGTGGCCGTGGTGGGAGGTGCCCCAATCGCTGTTGGATACCCTCGCGCAAAAGGATCACACCACCGTCGTCGAGAACCTGATGCAGTGGCTATCAGAGGATTGCCCGCAGTTGTACTTCGAATTCCCTGAAGCCAACTTGCGCAGAAAGGTTGAGCGCTTCGTGCGCCAGAACCCAAACACAGAAGATATGGCAGAGCGTCTCGCTGCACAGCTGACAAAGGAAGTCACGTCATGAACGACCCAATTGGTACCTTGGTTCTGCGCGTGCTGGACGCGAAAGCGCCTGACGTGAACCTGATTCTCAATGACTTCAGAAACTGCCTGAGCGATTACAAGGAGTGGGCAGACGGCTTCTGGACTGGCTGGGCGCTCGATGTCGACCAGACCTTCAAGGTCGGTAACGAAGTGACTATCACCGAACGGAAAACCGAAACCGGCGCGGTGAAAACCTATGCTACCTGCCCTTTGGTAGGTGACTTCACGCTGATTCACATGTTCGAGTCAGCGCGCTTCGTGCCCATTGGTAATACCCCCGTCAAACTGGAGCCTGTCACCAAAGGCACCTTCTACGACGACGTCACCGGCCCGGTTATCGAAACCATGATCGGCCCAAGCGGTATCAAAGTGATCGAAGGCGCCAAGAAAGGGCAAACCTATCGCATCACCTTTTTCCCAACGTATCTCAGAGCGATGTGAAGGCGCTCTATGATTCGTATCAAGGTGTCATCGGCAAACTTGGCGGCTGGCTGCAAAGCGAATGGTCGGGCAAGTTCCAGCCACAGTGGGCCAGTTACTCGGCAGCGGATCGTATCGGACGTTCGGAGATTTTGCTCAAAAGAGCGTTGAAAACTTTCGAAGAAGCCCTGCTGCGACTCTGGGATGACATCAAGAGTCTCTTCGAGCTGCTAGCGCATCCGGAGAAAAACTATCAAAAGCTGAAGAACTACCTGACAGATATTGAGATCGACAAACTTTACGCGGCATCTAAAGAGTCGATCGCCTCGGGGCTGCTGATCCTTAGCGACGAACCCCTGATGTTCATCTACGTATCGGCAATCGTGGCGTGGGTCGGTATGTTGCCGCCACAAGTTGTGGTTGATGTCATCGGAGGGATCGCCTCGGAGTTTCTGATCAACATAGTACTCGGTATCTGCCTCACTGGCGGCGCTGGTCTCGCCATTCGACTGGGAACGAAAGCCCTGTCTACCGTGAAGTCCGGCGAAGCGGTCAAGTACCTTGAGGATCTCGCCTCAACGCTGATGACCCTCAGCAACAAGCACAGCCTGCCAGCGCACGCGGAAGTGTCGAAACCCGTCATCGCTAGCGCCAAAAACGTCCCGATGAAGCCTGCTAAAACGGCTGCATTGAAGATCGATGAAGCCGCTGCTGAAGCGCCGAAAGGGGCTCCGCGCAACCAAGTGGCGCAAAAGCCTCCCCAGAAGCAGCTACCTAAAACGGCGGACACTCCGAAGCAAGAGGTCAAGGATGCCTCGTCGTTTCCACGAGACAAAAAACATAGCGGCTCGTTACAACCGAAAGAAAAAGTCGACGACGCGTCTAATCAGTCCAAAACACCCGATGACAAAAGTGCTACGTGCGCCAAAAAGACCTGCACCAATGGCTGCCCTGTCTCTATGGTTACGGGCGAAGAGTTGCTGACAATTACTGATGGTGAGCTCGGTGGCTTGCTGCCGTTCAGTTGGACTCGCCTTTACCGAACCAGTGCAGCTGAGATCGACTGCGGCCTGGGCTATGGCTGGAGTCATGCGCTCGCACAACGAGTGGACATCAACGGCGATGAAGTTGTATGGACCGATCACGAAAACCGGGTCACCACTTTCCCACTGCCCAGCGTACAACGGCCGGCGATCACTAACAGCCTTTCGGAAGCCGCGATCTTTCTTGGCGACGATCCATCCGAACTCGTGCTGACACAAGCTGGCGATAAACCGCAGTTCTATCACTTCCGCTTCAACAGCAAAGGCGCGACGCTGATCGCCATAAGCGACCACTACGACAACCGCCTGCATATCACGCGAGACATCCATGGGCGTATCAAGCGCGTGGATAATGGGGCCGGCCGCGCCCTACTCGTCCGTTACGACCGCAAGCACATTGTCGCCATCGATTATCAGCAATTTATTCCGGCTGACAATCTTGAAGACGCCTGGAACACCGTCCAGACGCTGACCACTTATGAATACGATGCTCAACATCGCTTGATCAAAGCCACTAACGCGCTGGGAGAGTCCGAGCGTTACGCCTACAACGAGCAAAACGTTATTCTTGAGCGGCAACTCGCCGGCGGCGCAAGTTTTTACTGGGAATGGGAAAAGGAAGGCAAGTCCGCGCGTTGCATTCATCACTGGGCAAGTTTCTCTCAGATGGATGCGCACTACGCGTGGGATGACAAAGGCAGCGTCACGGTTATCAATGCCGATGGCAGCGAAGAGGTCTACACCCACGATGACAAGGCACGACTCGTCGCCAAAGTAGATCCGGATGGTGCTGAGCACTTAAAGGCCTACGACGACAAGGGCCGATTGATCGCAGAAAAAGACCCGATGGGTGCGGTCACCGAGTATCAGTACAACGAAGCAGGTCGCTTGGTCGCGGTGATTCCGCCAGAAGACGCGCCAACCACTTACGAGTACTACAACGGCTTTGTCCGAGTGGTGAATCGCGGTACTGCCAAGTGGATTTACTGGCGTAACGACCAAGGCGATATCACCGAACAAATCGACCCTGATGGTAACTCGACACACTACAGCTACGACCGCCAAGGCCGCTTGCTGGAGATCCGTCATCCCGACGGCAGCCGCCACCAGCTGGGTTGGAACAACCTCGGCCAATTGTTGGAGGAGCGTCTGCCCGACGGTGGCCAGCGCAAGTACCGCTACGATGCCCTCGGCAGACAAATTACGCGTCAGGAAGAAACCGGAGCGATCACTCATTACCAATGGGATGCCGCTAACCGACTGGCACAGATCACCCTGCCGGGAGGCGCTAACCGCGCGTTCACATACAACCCGTACGGGCGCGTCACCGCAGAACGCGACGAGCTTGGGCGTATTACTCGCTATGAATACGCCGACAATCTCCACTTGGTCAGTCGTCGAATCAACCCGGATGGTAGCCAACTTCGTTATCGCTACGACAATGCGCGCCTGCTGCTCACTGAGATCGAAAACGAACGCGGCGAAAATTACCACCTTGATTACTACGCCAACGGCCTGATCCAGCAGGAAACCGGTTTCGACGGGCGTCGCACCGCGTACGAGTACGATCTCAACGGGAAGCTGCTGAAGAAAACTGAATTCGGTGACGATGGCAGTGAGCTGGTTACCGCGTATCAGCGCGACACCTCTGGCCGCTTGCTGGTCAAAACCCTCGCTGACGGCGAAGAAATCCATTACAGCTACGACGCATTGGGTCGCCTGGTAAACGTTAACGATGGCCTCTGGCCCCTCGCCTATGAATACGATGTACAAGACCGACTGATCACGGAACACCAGGGCTGGGGTACCACGCGTTACGAGTACGACAGCGTCGGCCAACTGAGCCAGTGCCGACTCCCCGACGGCAGCACGCTCGATTATCGCCACTTGTCCGGCGGTCGGTTGAGCAGTATCGACCTCAATGGTTCGCGCCTGACTACGCACCAGTTCGATGCTGGCCGTGAACAACAGCGCCAACAAGGCGTTCTGCTCAGCCAATACCAATACGACGAACAGGGAAGGCTTCAAGCGCACACCGTAGGTCAGCAGGATCGCAATCTGTTCCAGCGTCGCTACAACTACGACTCCAACGGCAACCTCGCCGGCATTGACGACAGCCGCAAAGGCAATCGCAGCTACCATTACGATCCGCTCGATAGGCTGATCAGCGTTCGCGGCGCCACACCCGAAACCTTCGCCCATGACCCCGCCGGCAACCTGCTGGGTCAAAGTGACCTGCCGGCTGCCAACCTCGCCAATGTCAAAGGCAATCGCCTGCTCATGCAAGGCGACCGGCATTACGACTACGACGCCTACGGCAATCTCGCCCGCGAACGCCGCGGTGCCGGACAAAAGCTCGTCACCGAATACCAATACGACTGCCAGCACCGTTTGATTGGTGTCAGCCTGCCCGGTGGTAGCAATGCCAGCTACAAATACGACGCCTTTGGCCGTCGCATTGAGAAAACCGTTAATTGTCAGACCACCGAGTTCCTCTGGCAAGGTGAACGCCTGATCGCCGAAAGCGCCGAGAATCGCTATCGCACCTACATCTACGAACCCGGCAGCTTCCGCCCACTGGCCATGCTCGATGGCGAAGGCCCCATAAAGGCAACGCCGTTCTATTACCAACTCGACCACCTAGGCACCCCTCAAGAACTCACCGACTACAGCGGAGAGATCATGTGGTCGGCGAAATACCGTGCCTACGGCAACCTCGCCGAGTTGGACATCAGCGAAATCGATAACCCGTTACGGTTCCAAGGTCAGTATTTCGATGCGGAGACAGGGTTACATTACAACCGGCACCGCTACTACAATCCGGGTACTGGACGGTTTTTGACGCCGGATCCGATCAAGCTTGCGGGTGGGTTGAATAACTACCAGTACGTGCCTAACCCTACGGGGTGGGTGGATCCGTTGGGGTTGAGTTGTTTTCCTGGTGATTGCCCGGAGGAGCCGGGTACTCCCGAAAAAGATATTCGCAAATTTTCGAGCACCAAATACAAACCCGAGGAAGTACTGGGTCGTAAAGTCTATAAAAATTCTGTAGACGTGGAGCCTGGGATCCCTAGCACAATAGATAAAAGCGTTGACCCTCGGATACGCAAAAAAATCGAAGAGGACGGGTGGAGCAACCTGGATCTTATGAAAAACGGGAACGCCCCAATTGGTCCAGATGGAAAATATATAAACCTTCACCACGTGACGGGTGATGAACCAGGGCCAATGGTAGAGCTTACCGGCACCGTACATAAGAAATACCATAGAGAACTACATGGTACTATTGAAGATGGCGACAGTTTCAGGAATGATCCAAAACTCTGAATTGGCAGTATGCAAAATTCAGGAAAGCATACTGGAAGGAACGAGCCAAAGACTTTGAGTGAGTACAACCATGCATAACTATCAAGATCTGATAACAAAATTAGACAATTCGGACGAAGAAACTTTTTGGCTTGGCCGCACAAGTACCGAGCAAGTTGAAAAACTCGAAAGTATTCTTGGACTAAAATTGCCTCAAGACTTTTTTGATTTTTTGGTTGTATGCGGTGGTGGTGGCGCAGCGGATTCAGAAATATGCGGAATTGAGGACAACGATGCAACTATCGACAATGGCGGAACAGTAAATTACAGCACCACGCGCTGCCGAGCAGAATTCGAACTACCAAGGCAATATGCAGTCATCTACTTCAAGGACGATGAAATTTGCTGGGCAATTGACTGCAGCCCATCTGAAAACGGGAAAATCATTAGCTATGACTTGTTTAAGAAAAAACCATCAAAAGAAATAGCTAATAATTTTTATTCTTTTTTCAAAGAATACGTCGAGCTTAGAACATAACAGCCATATAACTTTAAAAAGTAACCAACCCAACAAAAAAACAAAATATTCACCACGGCAAAATAGTATAGATTCATTTTCGAAAGCATCAAAATGAATCTATCACCGTTCACAAGCGGAAAAAAATCAATTGGCAACACAACTTTAATCAATGCCACATCTACAACATGCGGAAATCAATGGACTGGTCGTCATTATTTTTCCAATCACCAAATAGTGAACCATTGCACTCCCAGCGTGGAAATTAATTTCACACATTCTCGACAATAAATTCAGCATCCATTAAACCGATCCAAGAACCAATATTCCCACCCAGCGCAAAAAAGAAGCTTCCAACATATTAAAAAACTAATTTCAAGAAGCTCGACATTGTTTTCACGAAATCAAACAAAATAATGCTTCTTGCACGTGACACCGCTATTTTCTCTAAGCGGGCTATGTTAATAGCCTTCTACTGAAAAAACTTGGATACCAGCACTTATCAGAGTGAAAAAGCATGTGGACATCTTCAATTTCTAACAAAAAACAGTGGACTTCTATTTTTGGAGAGAGCCACTCGCCAGCAAAAATGTGTATTTCCTATGCACGGCTTGAAGGCAATTGCATTTATTTAAAACTACATAGCGAAATAGAGCAGGCATTCGCACCCAAAAAATGGCTAGAAAAACAATATAACGAGTATGAATTTGGTATCTATATTAATAATGTCAAAGACATCAAGGTAGAAAATTTCAGTTTTACTGGAGTGGCACGCATATCGATTACAAATAATGATCAAATCTACAAATTTAAACTTGAGATCAATGACTCATGCAGCGCCACCTTTAAAGCAGAAAGCATTACAATCGCTAACATTAAAGCCTACCGCAACGATGGTGCTATTTAGACCTACTTACGCTAAAACTTCCCCAATCCTAACTTTCAATAAAAAGCACTGTGACTTGAGAAAAATAACCCGCTCCTGCTACTTCTTTTTTCAATCGCCTTCAATGCTGTCGCGTCGTCACTTCGTCCATAGCAACGTCCCGATGGCACCACTGTTCTCTTACTCACCTACCAGCCTGCCGCCCCCGCGACACACCCCGCCCCCTTCCTTAACCCCAAAATTAAGGTTCACCTAAGGTTCCATCGTTACCATCCCGCCCCATGAACCACTGTCGCCCATGAGTCGCGGATGAGACCTTCTGATATGAAAGCCTTAGATTTTCCAGCCCAGCAGCAGGCGAATTTCAGCGTTGTGCTGGTGAATTACAAGACGCCGGACTTGACCAAAATGTGCCTTGAGCTGCTGCGTGAGCACGCTCAGGAGCAGCGCATTCCGGTGTGGGTGGTGGACAACGATTCCGCAGACGCTAGCCTCGATTATCTGCGTACGCTCGACTGGATCAATTTGATCGAGCGCCCTTCTGTAAAAGGTGAGCAGGGTCATATCGCGCATGGCAAGGCGCTGGATCTGGTGCTGGACAAGGTTGAAACCGATTATCTGTTTCTGTTGCACACCGACACCTTTGTTTATAACAAAGAGGTGTTTGCGATGATGATGCGCGAGTGCGCGAATAATCCGGATATGGCCGCCGTCGGTTGTGTCGAGCAAATCAATCGCGGGATGCTCAGAGAGACATGGCGATTAACTTCGCGTTTCTGCAAGCATTATGTCCGTCGCGCTAAAACTCAGTTGGGTTTGAAAACCAAAGAGCCGAAGCCGTATCGGGAAACTCATCTGAAGAGTTTCTGCACGTTGTGGAATGCTCGTCTGGCCAAGTCTCATGGTTTGCACTTTTGCATGGATGATCGGGTGCCTGGATATACGCTGCAGGATCGCATGGTGAGCTTGGGCTATGGCATCAAGTTTCTGTCGCCACGCAAGATCTTCAGCTATCTGGATCACATTCAGTCAGGCACCGTCGCCGCCGCAGGCACCTACGGCAAGGATCATCGGCGTACGAAAATGTACGAGGCGTCGATCAAACGTCTTGAACAGCAGCGAGGCAAGGCCGGGATGCAAGCATCGGCATAATTTAAAGACACAAAAAAGGGCGACTATTCAGTCGCCCTTTTTTGTTGCCGAATTTTGTATACATACGCTTCGTTTAAAGTGTTCGCCCAGTGTTATGGCCTGGCAATCCATGCACCGGTAAAGAGCCCTGACACTGGGCGAACGGAAGGGATTTTAATTGAAGTTGGCGGTTATGTCGTCATGAAGAATTGTGAAATTTATGTACTGGAAAGTTAAAAACTCTGTCACTCGGATATTTACCGGCAAACTTCCTACAGAATCTTTTATATGATTGTTCTCATACACAAAGCTGTACAAGAACAATCATTCTGTAGAGTTAATACTCAGCTTTCATGCTGACTGGTCACTTTTAATATATCGGTGTAAGTGACGATGACGCTCTGCCCTACTTTCAAATCTTTCAATTTCGCCTGAATCTCAGGCTTTTTCACGTCGAGTGTTTTCGATTGGCCCGACGGGTTTTCCAGGGTTACCTGATTCTTCTTCAAATCAATTTTGGTGATTTTCAGTTGCACCTGAACCTGACGGAATGCTTCGCCACCCGGGTTATCAGTGCCCGGCGCCTTGCGCAGTTCGCCGGTGCGTTCGGTCGTGCCAGGCAGACCTTTATCCACGTCGGTATCCAGGTAAGCGGCGACAGAACGCTGGACTTGGACTTTGACCAGATCACCGACCTTGAGGTTGGCGAGGTTTTTCGCCTTGTCGGTGAGTTGTACGTGAACCTGACGGCCTTCCGCGCCTTCGAGCACAACCTGATGGTTGGCGGGATCGACGGTGACGACTTTGGTGGTGACCTGATCCGCTTCGATGGTGGCGGACAGCGGAATATCGGCGGCAAATGCTCCGAAGCTGGTGGCGGACAGTACGGTTGCGAGGGTGATGGCTTTGGCCAGTGCGTGGAGCTTCATAAGCAATACTTTCCCTGTGATGAATGGCAGCCACCGTCGCCAAAACGTTTTTGGCGACGGATGTCCGATTGAGCATAGACGCTGTTCAGGGCTTGGTTTGAGATTGTTTTGCGGTGTCTTGCGCGGTGGATTCGCCGCTGGGGGTGCCTTTGCCGTGGCTTTGGCGCTGCTTGGGATCAGTGGGGCGCAGGGCGTCGTTGTCGCGCTCGGTTTCGCCGGCGGGACGCGGTTCGTCGGGGTGCTCGCTGGGGGTGATGGGTTTCATGGTGGGTGTCCTCAGGCTTCGGGGTCGTCGAGTTCACGGGCGACGTTGATGGCGGGCGAATCCTTGTGCAGGTCGGCGGCTTTGGCACGGAGGATCTGCCATTGCTCAAGGTCGATGGCGCCTTGGCCGAGCAGGTCGTCGGCGATGCGTTGCAGATCCAGGTAGTGAGCGTCGGGGGATTGCTGCCAGTAGGTTTCGTCGTCGAACAGACGCTGCCAGGTGGTGAGGTCTGGGGGTTGCAGGTCGTCGCTCATGATCAATCCTCGACAGGTTTCTCTGTAGAGGACACCACAGCAACCCGAGTTCAAACCGATCCGTGTAGGAGCTGCCGGAGGCTGCGATCTTTTGATTGTTTAGCCAGCGAGATCAAAAGATCGCAGCCTTCGGCAGCTCCTACAGGGGTTTGTGGTGTTTGGATAATTAGTAGCCGGTCATTTCCAGGTAGCCCTGGCCCGGGTGGCTGCCAGTGATGTTCACTGGGCCTTCCCAGTAGGGGATGCGCAGGTTCATCCACGCTTTGGGGTTGAGCGCGTTGACCTGAATATCGAGGTGTTTGTCGGGGATGCTGATCACCCAGCGGATCGGCATTTTGCGCCCGGCGACGTTGACGGTGTCTTGCGGTGTGAGGGCGATCTGATCGCCGCTCAGGGTTTGCGTCTGGCCGTCGGCGGCGATCCACGTGCCGGTCAGGTATGGCGCGCCATCCTTCTGGCGAGTGCGAAAGAGCATGACCTTTTCTCCGCTGTCCAGATGCAACGAGAGCCAGTCCCAGCCCGTCTGGTTGGCGCTCAGCGGTTGGCTGCTCCACTCGCGATCCAGCCACGCCGGGCCGCTGACGGTGTAGGTCTGCCCGTCGATCTGCAACGTACCGTTGGCCTGAAAAAACGGCTGACTGTAGTAATACGACGCCTGCCCTTCTGCGGATTTGCGGCTGAAGCCCTTCTCACCCTGCAACACCAATGGCCGACTGGAGGTGAGGTGCAGTTGATAGGCGAAGTCTTTGTCGCGAGCGCTGAGCTGTAGATCGCTCAAGGGATCGGCAGCCTGACTGCTAAACCGCCAATCATCGATCCACGCGTCAAACGGCGCCACGCGAACGCCGGCCTGGCCCACGCCACCGCGCGCATAACGTTCGGCGGCGTGATGTGCAGACGCCGACGTCACCGCCGCATGCCCCAGCCAGATCACCTGATTGCTCCACCCCGACTGCTCCGGCACGGGTTTGAGGGCGCTGCGAAACAACGTCCATTGCACGCCGAACTCGTTGCCCTGCTGATCCTTGAGATTGGCGGTGACGTACCACCACTCGATGCGAAATCCATCATGCGCGCCGTGATCCGCCGGAAAACTGAACACCCGCCCCGGCACCACCGCTGTGTACGCCTCAGCCTTATCGCCCATCCCGGCAAAGCCCTTCTGCTCAGGCGCCGGTTGATCGCAACCGCCGAGCAGCAGCGCGAGCATCAGCACCAGGCGGTTAATCCTCATGGGCAAACGTCCTCAACAAATCCGCCGGTTGCGTGCGGTACAGCGAATATAGCGGCCATGCCGACGCCAATAATGTCGCCAGCAACGCCAACCCCATCAGTTGCAGCAATTGCCACGGGAACACCCGCAACGGCAGGCGCCAGCCAAACGCCTGCACGTTGATCACCGCGTCCAGGCACCACGCCAGCGCGATCCCCAACGGCAACGCCAACACCAGCGTGAGCACCGCCAGCAGCCAGGTTTGACCGAGGTTGAGCAGCATCAACTGTTTGCGCGTCACGCCCAGCGCCCACAGCGGCGCGAGTTGACTGAGGCGACTCTGACTCTGGGTCAGCAGGCTGATAAACAGCGCCACGCCAGCGACCGCGAGGGTCAGACTGTTCAGCGCCGCCGTCGCCGCGAAGGTGCGTTCGAACACTTGAACCGACCAGCCCTTGAGCCGCGCCTGATCGACGATGCGGCTGTCATCCAGCTGAAACCGCGTCTGCAACGCGCTCAACAATGTTGGAATATTTTTCGGCTCGATACGCAGGTTAAAGCGGTTCGGCGTCAGTTGCGGCCAGCCGCGCAATAGGTGATTGACGTTGACCAGCAGGTGCCCTTTCGGATTGCCGTAATCGGCGTAGATGCCGACGATGCGCGGCGACCATGGGCCGTTGGGCGTGGGGATCGTCAGGTGCTGGCCGGCCTGCAGTTTCAGGCGGCGGGCGAGTTGTTCGCTGAGCATCACCGCATCGTCCGTCGCCAAATGGCCCCACGGATCGCTGCCGCTGGAATCGAGCAACGGCCAGTGCTCGCGATAATGCGGGTGATCGATCACGCCGAAGACATCCGCCGGCCAGCCTTGCAGCGTCACCGACACCTGCCAGTTGGGCAGCACTGCTGCGACGTTCGGCTGTTGCCGCAGCCAGCTATACATTTCGCGGGACTGCGCCGGATTGCTCGGGTTGATATAGAGCTCGGCGCTCAGACGTTGTTCGAGCCAATCGTTGAAGGTCTGGCGAAAACCCGAGGTCATGCTGCCGGCGCCGATGTTGGCGGCGAGGGCCAACAGCAACGCCATCAGCGCCAGACTCAGCGCCGGCAATTGCTGCCGGCAGTCGGCGAGAAACCACTGACCGAGCACCGAACGACTGCGCCCGAGCAATTGATTGAGTATCGCGCTGAGCAACACCGGCAACGCCAGCGCGGCGCCGAGCAGCAGCCCGGCCATCAACAAAAAGCCACTCGCCAGGCTGTCCCCCCAGATCAACGCAGCCAGTGCAATCGCAAGCAGCACTGCCGCCAGCCAACCTTGCCGACGCAACCAGCGCGCATATTGCTGATGCCAGGCTTGCGGATCGGCCACGGCCAACAGTGGCAATCGTGCCGCGCGCAGCAGGCTGTTGCCGCCGGCGAGTAAGGCGCCGAACAGGCTTAAACCGATGCCGCTGAACCACCACCAAGGGCTCAGGCGCAACTGCCCCGCCACTTCCGCGCCGTACAAACCGCGCAGACTGGCAGCGACATCCGGCAGCAGCACGCTGGCCAGCCAGTAGCCGCTGATCACGCCGAACACTCCGCCGATCAGCGCCAGCATGCCCAATTCGACGACCAGGCAAAGGATCAACATTCGCGCACTGACGCCGCAGGCGCGCAACGTGCGCAACAGGCCTCGACGCTGTTCCAATGCGAGGCCGATCGCCGCGTGGACGATGAACAAGCCAACCAGAAACGAGAGAAATCCCAAGGCATCAAGGTTGAGGTGAAAACTCTCGGTCAGCCGCGCCAGATTGTTTTCCTCACCGCTGCTTTTCAGCTGCAACTGACCTGTGAACGAGGCCGGCAACTCGGCGTGAAAGTCCTTGGGCAGCAACAGCCGTGACAGTTGCCCCGGCTGTTCGAGCAGGGTTTGCGCGATGCCGATGTCGACCAGCAACACACCGGGCGCCATGTCCTTTTGCACCCGCAGCGGCGGCAATGCCAGGCCGTTAACCGTCTGCGGCGTGGCGCCCTCTGCGAGGTTCAAGGCCTGCAAGGTATCCGGGGAAATCCATGTGCTGCCGGGTGGCGAGAAGAACTCGACGATGCGCTCGATCGGCATGGCCTGCCCGGCCACCGCCGAGTCCGTCGGCAGCGATACCGGCTCGATGCCCATCAATTGCAGCCGCTGATTTTCGTGATCCTTGAGGATCAAACGGCCCTGCAACAGCGGCGACACCGGCCAACCCTGTCGACGCAGATCGACAAACCATTGCTGAGTGAACGTTGCGCCGCTCGGCGTGCTCAGGCTGGCCTGCGGTTCGCCGCCGATCATCTGGCTGGCGCGGGCGTAGCTGTCGCGGGCCTGACTGTTCAGCGCTTCGACGCCGGTCAGCAAACTGGTCGCCAGCCACAACCCGGTCAGCACACTGAAAAACTGCACCGGATGGCGCCGCCAATGGCTGAGCAGCGCGCGCAGGGTCTGGCGAAAAACCATCACGTCAGCCGACCTTTGGACAGCACCACCCGCTGCGCCAATTGCGCCGCGACCCGCTGACTGTGAGTAACCATCAACAAAGTGGTCGGCGTGTCATTAAGTAATTCGAGCAACAGCCGCAGCACTTCATCGCTGGTCGCTTCGTCGAGGCTGCCGGTCGGTTCATCGGCCAGCAGCAATTTCGGCTGCGACGCCAGCGCCCGGCCCAACGCGACGCGCTGTTGCTGGCCACCGGAAAGCTGTTCCGGATAGCGTTTGAGCAGATCGCCAAGGCCTAAACGTTGCACCAGATGCGCCTGCCAGCGTGGTTCATGACGCCCGGCGAGTCGCGCCTGAAACGCCAGATTGTCCTCAACGCGCAAACTGCCGATCAGGTTGAACTGCTGGAACACCAGACCGATTTCCGTACGCCGCCAGTTCGCCAGTTGCGCCTCGTTCATCTCCTCCAGCCGATGCTCGCCGCTGCGGATGCTGCCGTGATCGACCTTGTCCAGACCGGCCACCAGGTGCAGCAAAGTGCTTTTGCCACTGCCCGATTCGCCCATCAGCGCCAGGCTGCTGCCAGCCTCCAGCGTCAGGTCGACGCCTTGCAGCACCGGCAAGGAGCCCTGGGGGGTGGCGTAGCTTTTGAAGACGTTGCGAACCTCAAGCATGGCAAAACCTGATCAATGAACCTGCGCCAAGGATAGCGGCCCTGAATGGTTTTTGTCCGTTGACGATCACCGCCGCGCCAGAGCGCCGCCCTACCCTCTGAAACTGGTTCACCCATAACGATAAAAACCGGAGACGCCATGCAACGTTTCACTTTGAGCCCCCGCGGCCTGTTGGCCTGCCTGATCACCGCGTGTCTGAGCCAGTCGGTGCTCGCCGCCGACGCGCCCGTCGCCCCCAGCGCACAGACCATCGCCAGCAACGCCGCTGTTCTGAAGCAGCTGCCCTTCAGCGACCGCACCGATTTCGAATCCATCAGCAAAGGCCTGATCGCGCCGTTCAAAGGTCAGATCAAGGACGCCAGCGGCAAGGTCATCTGGGACGTGCAGGCCTACGACTTCCTCGCCAAGGATCAAGCACCAGAGTCGGTAAACCCGAGCCTGTGGCGTCTGGCCCAGCTCAATGCGCACGCCGGTCTGTTTGAAGTCAGCCCGAAGTTGTATCAGGTGCGCGGTCTCGATCTGGCCAACATGACCATCATCGAAGGTGACGACGGGCTGATCATCATCGACCCGCTGACCATGGCCGAAACCGCTAAAGCGGCGCTGGATCTGTACTACGCCAACCGTCCGCACAAACCGGTGGTCGCCGTCATTTACAGCCACACCCACGTCGACCATTTCGGCGGCGTGCGCGGGGTGATCGACGAGGCGGATGTGAAGGCTGGCAAGGTCAAGGTGTTCGCCCCGGCCGGGTTTATGGAGCACGTGATGAGCGAAAACGTGATGGCCGGCAACGCCATGAGCCGTCGCGCGCAGTACCAGTTCGGTAGCCTGTTGCCGCGCGGTGAAAACGGTCAGGTCGATGCCGGTCTGGGCAAGAGTTCGCCAACCGGCGGCACGGTCACGCTGATCCCGCCGACGGATTTGATCGCCAAGGAACTGGAAACCCGCACCATCGCCGGCATTCAATTTGAGTTCCAGCTGACGCCGGGCACCGAAGCGCCGGCGGAAATGAACATGTATCTGCCGGAGCTGAAAGCCCTGTGCATGGCCGAAAACGCCACGCAGATGATGCACAACGTCCTCACCCCGCGCGGCGCGCAAGTGCGTGACGCCAAGGCCTGGTCGCAATACCTCGACGACAGCCTGGCGCGCTACGGCGACAAGGCTGACGTGCTGTTCGCCCAACACAACTGGCCGACTTGGGGCGGCGAGCGGATTCGTACGTTCCTTGCCGACCAGCGCGACATGTACGCGTTCCTCAATGACCGCACCTTGCACCTGCTCAATCAGGGCCTGACGCCACAGGAAATAGCCGACACCATCACCAAACTGCCGGGCTCGCTCGACCAGAAGTGGTACACCCGTGGCTACTACGGTTCGCTGAGTTTCAACACCCGCGCGGTGTATCAGCGCTACATGGGTTTCTACGACGGCAACCCGGCCAACCTCAATCCGCTGCCGCCGGTGGACACCGCCAAACGCACGGTCGAGGCCATGGGCGGCGGCGCTGCGGTATTGGAAAAAATACGCAAAGCCATGGCCAGCGGTGACTATCGCTGGGCGGCACAGTTGGGCAATCAGTTGTTGTTCGCCGAGCCGGACAACGCCGAGGCGCACAAAGTGCAGGCCGAGACGCTGGAGCAATTGGGTTATCAAAGCGAGAACGCCACCTGGCGCAACATGTACCTGACTGGCGCGATGGAACTGCGCAACGGCGTGCCGCCCCATGCGGGCACGTCAGTGTCGGTGGACATGGTGCGGGCGATGAGCCCGGAGATGTTCTTTGATTATCTGGCTGTACGGCTGGACAGCGACAAGGCTGTGAGTCACGACCTGACGCTGAACTGGACGTTTGATGACCTGCAGAAGGACTTTAATCTGACCTTGCGCAACGGTGTGCTGACGCATCGGGCCGGGCTCAATCCAGCGGCGGATGCGAGTGTCAGTTTGAGCAAAGACACGCTGGAGAAGATCAGCCTCAAGCAACTGGATTTCCCGACGGCGATGCAGAAAGGCTTGATCAAGTTGCAAGGCAACGGCAAGAAACTGGGCGAGTTGATGGGCAGCCTGGATACGTTTGGGCCGCAGTTCAATATCGTTACGCCTTAAACCGCGTCGCCCTCTTCGCGAGCAAGCCCGCTCCCACATTGGAATGCATTTCAAACGTGGGAGCGGGCTTGCTCGCGAAAGCGTTCGACCAGCCTACGCCGAAACCACCTCAACCACCGGCATCCGCCACTTCTGCTCAACCACCGCTTGCTTCGGCCCGTACAAGCGCAAAATCACGTTAAACGCCCCACTCCCACATTGGAATGCATTTCAAATGTGGGAGCGGGCTTGCTCGCGAAAGCGTTCGACCAGCCTACGCCGAAACCACCTCAACCACCGGCATCCGCCACTTCTGCTCAACCACCTCTCGCTTCGGCCCATACAAGCGCAAAATCACATTAAACGCCCCGCTCTGCGGCGTCGGTAGCCAATTGCTCTCCTCCCCCGCCCCCGGCGAATTCGCCTGCATCCATAACGTCAGCCCACCATCCGCATCACGCTGCAATTGATCACGACTGCTCAAACAATACCGATCAAGCGGATTCGCCACCAACTGCCGATCCGGCAAGTCATACAACGTCAGCGACCAGAACTCGCTGGCCGGCGGCAATTGCCCCGGTGCAAAACGCAGACGATAACGCCGGCCGCCCTGCAACGGTTGCCCTTGATTATCCAGTCGGCTGCCAGTGTAAAACGCCTCCTCAACACTGTTGCCGTAAATCCCCAGATACGCCCCGACCGCGCGATTCAGATAATTGCCATGCATCGCCTCACGGTTACCAAACAGGCCAAGCGTGGAGCGTGTTTGCGCGGCGGTTTCTTGCAGTTGCGCTTGCGCCTGTTTGATTCCGGCGGCGATCGCTTGCTGCTTTTCGACCGGCAACGCGGCGAAATCAAAAGCCTGCCCCGGCACAATGCCGATCCGTGCGAAGCGTTCGCGCAATGCTTGTTCTGCAGGCTGGGTCGGGCACAGCGCGAGGATCTGATTAAGCACCGCGATAAACGTCGGCCCCAACCCGGTTTTGCTGTCCCACGCCGGCCAGTCAATCGCCGGCGCGGCCAGCGGGCCCGGGCTGCCGCTGTATTCATGCAACCCACGCAAACGGTATTGCTCCTGCAATGCGCGCACTGCCGGCATGTCGTCGGCGTTCTTCAATCCGGTACGCCCGAGCAGCATGACGATCTCGGTTTCACTGCGCAGCACGGCTTTGATGCCCTTCGGCGTCGGCCCCTGCCAGTTCGGCCCGGCGATCAGATAATCCCCCGCCTCGCGTCCAGTGCTGAGCACGCCAACATAGGCAAAGTTATGCGTGTACTGATCGACCAGTTGATGCACGTAATAGCGATCGGCATCCACCGCCGGCACGCTCAACACTTGCGGCTCAGTGCGCAGATCGAGCCAGGTCCAGGAGTAAGGCGTGTCGTTGTTCGGCGTGACGATTTCGCGATTGGCCGGGGTGTAGAGCTGGCTGTAATGGCGGAAACGATTGAAGCCGCCGACGTACTCCGCCGCGCTCGGATCAAGCAGTTGTTTTTCCATCGTCTGGTAATGCATCAGCATCGGAAAAGCGTAGATCCACGCCTCTTGCGCGACCGCTTGGGTTTCATCGGCCAGCAACCAGCGCGGCATCATCAGCCCGCCTCCGAGCACACTCATGCCGCCCAACATCTGGCGACGATTGATCGTCAAACTCATGGTTCGACCCTCGCAATCGTCGGCAACTGATAACTGCCATCCAGCGCAGCGGCTTTCGGCAGGTACAAACGCAGCAGCAGGTTGAACGGGCCTTGTGGCGTCGGCAGCCAGTTGCCTTGCTCGGCCTGTGCCGGTGCGTCCGCTTGCAACAACAGCGTGAGGCCGCCGTCGGCGTCGTAGTGCAAATCGGCGCTGCGATCGCCCAAGGCGTAACGCCCGATGGCATTGCTCGCCAGCAATTGGGTTTTGCCGTCGTACAGGGTCAGTGACCAAAAGGCGTTCACCGGCGGTAACTGCCCGGCGGGGAAATGCAGGCGATAGGTCTGGCGACCGTCAAGCAACTGGCCTTCGGCATCGTGCAGGGCCATCGGGTAAACCGCTTCGACCGCGTCGTTGGCGTAGATGTAGCGCCAGGCGACAGCCGCGCGGGTCAGGTCATCGTCGGCGAATTTGCCGATGTTGGTCGGTGATGGAAACCAGCCGTTCTGTTCTTTCGACAGTTGGCTGGAGGCCGCGCGAACCTGCTCGCGGCCGGCTTCAGCGCCTTCTGCGATGGCTTGGCGAAGGTTGTCGGCCGGGGCGAACGCGCTGCCGGGCAGCACGCCAATCGCGGCGAATCGAGCGAGTTTGGCCTGCTCGCTGGGCGTCCATTGATGCAACGGCGCCAAAGCATTAAAGGTGTTGAACAGGGCCTGCGCTTCGCCGTGTTTGGTGTCCAGATACGCCGGGAGATGCAACGGCGCAGGTGCGTCGGGTGCAGCGCTGTTGGTCACGCGGGACAACGGTTGCAGGGCATAACCCATCAGCACTTTGGCGGCGTCTTTTTGATCGGCCTCGCCTTTTACCTCGGTGCGACCGAGCAGAAACACCACGCGACTTGGCGAACGAATCACGCCGTTAAAACCCGTCGGCGCTTCGCCCTTCCAGTCCGGCCCGACAATCAGATAACGCCCGGCCTGATTGCCGGTGGCGCGGGTGCCGATGTAGTCGAGGTTGTCGGTGCGCAGGTCGACCAACTGGAAGCTGTAGTAGCGATCCTCGATCGCCGGCACTTGCAGCACCATCGGCTCGGCGCGCAGATCGAGCAAGGCGCGGGAATAGAAGGTGTCATTGTTCGGCGAGACGACTTTGTTGTCTTGCGGGCCAAGCAGACGCGGTTCGCTGTAGAGGCGATTGAACGGCAGTTTGGCATTGATCGCGGTGAGCACTTTGTCGTGTTCGACGGTGGCGTAGGCGAAGACGTAAGCCTCTTGTGCGAGGGCTTTGGCCTGGCTCACATCAAGGTCAGCAGCGTGAACGGTGCCGAGGCTGGCGCCGACCGCTAGAGCAGAAATCCAGTGACGCATAAACAATCTCCCCTTGAAACACTTCCTTGTGGGAGCGGGCTTGCTCGCGAATGCGGTGTATCAGGCAACAAAAGTGTTGAAGCTGATGACGCCTTCGCGAGCAAGCCCGCTCCCACAGGGGTTCTGTGGTGGTTTTGGTTATTTAGCCCAACGCCGCAGATCCGACGGGGTGTAGTCGTCGGTCTTCGCCGCGAACCCGACGCGCATTGGCTGGGTCTCTTCGTTGGCCAGGCCGCCGGCGTAATAACGCCCGGCAATCAGGTCGTAGGACGTCTCCAGCACGTTGTAGGTGAAGCCATGGTCGTACTGCTGAATCGCGTGCAATTCACCGCTGCGCCACAACTCGCCACGGCTGTCGTACTGATCCGACTGAGCAATCTGCCAACTGTCTTCGTCCACATAAAACCGGCGTTTTGCGTAGATGTGCCGGGCGTTTGGCTTGAGCGTGGCTTCCACCACCCACACCCGGTGTTTCTCGTAGCGCGCCAGATCCTGATTGATGTGATTGGGCTTGATCACCTCGTCGTATTTGAGCGCGTGGCTGCCGATCTTGTAGCTGTTGTAAGGGATGAACAGCTCCTGTTTACCGATCAGTTTCCAGTCGAAACGATCGGGCGCGCCGTTGTAGCCGTCGATGTTGTCGGCGGTGATCAGGCCGTTGCTGTAGCGCGCGCTGTTGTCGTAAGCGATCATCGGCGCGCGACGCACCCGGCGTTGCCCCGGCAGGTATTGCCAGGCCGAACGCGGCTCGGCGACCTGGTCGATCGGTTCGTGCACCAGCACCGCTTCACCGGACAAACGTGCCGGCTCGAGCACGCGGCTCTTGAACAGGAACAGCGTATTGGCGCCCGGTTCCAGCCCGGAAACCGTGTCGGCAAAGTTGATCAGCGACTGGTTGCGCACATAACTGGTCGCGCCGTTTTCGCGCACCAATGCCGAGCTGCTGATGCGCTCGTAACTGCCGCCGCGATAGCGGGTCATGTGGTTCCACATCACCTCAAGGCCTTCGGTCGGCAGCGGGAATGGAATGCCGCGCGCATAGTCGTGCAAGCCGTTGCCGCCGTCAGCCATGCTGGTTTTCGCGACGTTGCCGCGACTTTGTTCCAGCACATCTTTAGGCAGATTGGCGCTGCGATGAGTCGGGTAGATGTTCATTTTGTAGCTGTCCGGGTAGCGCTTGAACAACGCGATCTGCCCGGGGCTGAGAAATTTCTGATACTGCGCCAGATTCTGCGCAGTGACGGTGAACAACGGTTTTTCCGCCGCATACGGATCGCTGTAACTGCCCTTGCTGTCGACGGTACCGGCGTTGCTCGCCAGGCCACCGCTCCACGCCGGAATACTGCCGTCGGCATTCGCGGCCATTTCCGAGCCCATCGGCGTCAGGGTTTTACCCAGCGGCGCCGGATCGTTACCTTTGGCTTGCGCCAGACCAACGCTGCAGGCCAGCGCCAGTACACACAATTGCAGTCGCATGAGGGTTCTCCTTAGAAGTCGGCCTTGAAGCTGACCGAGGCAAAATCGCGGTCATCGAGGGTGCTGTAATCGTTGGAACCGAAGAACGTGTTGTAAGCCAGTTCAACGCTGTAATCGTTCATGTAGACGCCCGTCAGGCTGAGGCCGAGGGCTTGCTGGCCTTCCTGAAACGGCCCTTGCGGATCGTAGGAATAACCGGAGACGTCATGGCGCCAGTTGACTGCCGGAATCAGGTTGATCCCCGGCAACACGTCGCTGTATTCAAGGCTCGCGCGCAGGCGATAACCCCACGACCACTCGGTGGCGAAACCTTTGTCGGTGCAGTACTGATTGGTCACGCCCGACGCCACGGTGTTGCACGCTGAGCCATTGCGCGGGGCGCTGCGACCGAACGCGGCGTTGCGGCCCAGACGTTCGTCGCCGAGGTCGTCGATGTGCACGACACCGGCCTCGCCGAACAGACTCAAACGCGTGGCGCCGAGGATGTTGTCGAAAGCCTGCGTCGCCGAACCGGTCATCTGCCACACGCCTTTGCGCACCCAGCCGTCGTAACGACTGCCGGCATTGGTGTTGAAACCCGGCGGCAGATCGACCCACGAATTACCACCCGGCCCGGAGATCACCGCGACGTTGATGTCCGGCGCATTGATCGCCAGCGGCATGTTCGGCCGATAGCTCAACTCGCCCGCGAGCGAGATGCCGCTGATCGGCTCAACACCGTTGATGCTGATGCCGTACAGGTGAATATTTTCCGGAAACGCTGCGGCATAACTCGGCGCCTGAATACCGCCGGGAAAGGTGCCGGGCAGCGAGGTGTTGCGCGCATCGAGGGTGAAATACGGCAGCCGCGAGTGATAGTTGATGTAGTAGATCGCCGCTTCGGCATCGTTCAACGCCGGGATCATATTGCGCAGAGCGAAGCCGAACTGGCCGTTGTCCGACGGCGACTCGTTGCCGCGCGAATAGGCGTATAAACCGGCGGCTTGCATCTGCTGATCGGTCTGCACCTGGCTCAGGTACAGCGGCCCGCAACCCTTCTGGATCGCATCGCTGGAAGCGAAAAAAGTCCCGCAACCGTCGAGTGCGCTTTCGCGCCAGTTGTACTGATAAAAACCTTCGAGGTTGAGGGTGTCGGACAGGCCGAAGCTGAACGAGATCATCTCCACCGGCAACTGGCCTTCTTTGATTTCCACCCCGGGACGGTTGAAGGCGGAAATGTCCAACGGGTTGATCACGTTGATGCCGTTCTGGATCAGCAGCGATTCGCCCCACGACAACACCTGGTTGCCGACCTTGACGTTCAGCGGGTGATCGGCGATCTGGAAGTCCTTCCAGACGTAAGCGTCGAGGGTTTTGAAACCCTGAAACTTGCTCAGGTCATCCCAACCCGAATCGTCGAAATCCTTGAAGCGGCCATTGCGGGTTTCGTAGGCGTGGTCGTACCAGTATTTGAAACGAATGAACGCGCCCTGCCCTTGGCCATCGAGACTGAAATCGGTCAGGCCTTTGAAGTTCTGCGAGATCGGGTCGCCCTTCTCGAAGTTCAGCCGGTTATCGTCGGCGCTGACGCTGGTGCCATTGGCGCGCACGCCTTGTGCTTGCAAGGCGTTGGCACGGGTCATGAGGCTTTTGTCGGGGTTCTGCGTCGACCAACTGCTGCCCAGGGTCAGGGTGGTTTTGGTCGACAGGCTCCAGTCTTCGTTGAGGTCGAAACTGGTGGCGTAGCCGGGGCTCGACAGTGCGGCGAGAATCGCCAGGGTCAGGGGTTGCGTACGGGGGTGGCCACGCCGGGCAAGTCGCGGACGGACTTGGGGCGTAACCGAGCTTTTTCTTATCATTATTGGGCTCCGGTCAGGTTTGCTCAGCACTGACACGGTGCCCAACCCTCAGCGCTGACACACAAGCGATGGCTGACAAAAACCAATCATTGGCGTGCTTACAGCGGATTGAGGCGGAACTGCTTCGGCGTGATGCCGAACTGTTTGCGGAAGGCGCGGATGAAGTTGCTCGGCTGGCGATAACCGAGGCGTTCGGCGATGCGTTCGATCGGTTGATCGCCAGCGGTCAGCCAGTGCCGCGCCAGTTCCAGACTGTCGTTGCGACTGGGTGCGGAGGATTCGGTTTGCCAGTGGCGAAGCATGCTCTGGTGCAGAAACGGATTGGCGCCGAGCAGTGGTTCTTCGAGGGTTGAGCGCTTCAAGGTCAGGCGCGGATGAGCGCCTTGTTCGACGCGAATACCGTTGTTGTGCAGCCAGTGTCCGGCGGCTTGCGCTGGGCACAGAGTGACGCTGACGAACACTGCGTCGGGCGACTTGCCCAATCGCCGGGCGATGTTGCGCACCAAGGTAATCGTTGCTGCATCGAGGCCGAAGTGATGGGCCTGGCCTTGCACCGGTCGCAGGTGCAAATGCGTGTCATCGCCGGACTCCTGCAACTCGACCGCGACGTAATTGGTCACGCGCGGCGCAAACGCCACAAAGCAATCGAGGCTGGCGCGCAACGTCGGTGCAGAGTCGAGCAGAATGTTCAGGCCTTGCAAGCACGTGGTCGCCAGACCGTTGACCAATTCACAACCGAACGTCGGCGCAGCCCCGGCCTGCTCGCATTCAAGCCAGAGTTTCTCGACCGCGTGCGCGGGGATTTGCTGGTCGTGACCGTCGAGAGCCGATGCGCAGATTCCGGCCCGTGCCACCAGGGTTTGCGGGCACAGGCCGGACTGTTCGGCGTGGCCGAGAATGGTGCGGGTGAAAGCGCTGGAAGCGAACATGGGATGCGACATGGCGACGTTTACCGAGGGACAGGCGTGTACTTATGCCAGCCAACGTGCTATCGATCCAATGCATTAAAAGTATCCGCAGAATGCAGGAGACGCATGATGGATTTACGCCAGCTTCGCCACCTCGTGGCCCTCGCCGACTACCGCAATTTTGGCCGCGCGGCGGAAGCGATCAACCTCAGCCAACCGGCGTTCAGCCGTAGCATTCAGACGCTGGAACGTGACCTCGATTGCGAACTGGTCGAGCGCAGCAGCCGCGAGTTTCGCCTCACTGGCCAGGGAGAACTGGTGTTGCAGCATGCGCGGCGTTTGCTTGCCGGCAGTCAAGCGTTGCACAACGAATTGACCCAGTACAACGGCCTCACCGGCGGCGAACTGCAATTCGGTTGCGGGCCGTACCCGGCGCAGGTGCTGGTGCCGGAAGCGCTGGCGGAATTCATTCAGGCGCACCCGGCGATTCGCACGCGTTTTCATCAGGGTGACTGGCAGCAATTGTCGCTGTGGTTGCGTGAGCAGCAGATCGAATTTCTGGTGGCGGATGCGCGCTATTTCGTCGGCGATCCGCAGTATCACGTGCAATTGCTGCGCACGCGACCGGGACGCTTTTTCTGTCGGGCCGGGCATCCGCTGGCCGGGCAGAAGGGTTTGAAGTTGCGCGCGCTGCTGGATTATCCGGTGGTGGGCACGCGGATTCCGCCGATGATTCGCAAGATCCTCGCGGATATTTTGGGTGAACCGGATTTCAATCCGAGCGTGGAATGCGCGCAGTTTGATGCGATTCAACGGGTGGTGTTGCGTTCTGATGCGATTGGTCTGGCGACGCTGGAAGCGTTGCGGGAGCAGGTCGATCAAGGGCTGATTCATTTGCTCGATTTCACTGACGTGCCGCGCAACGACCCGGCGCTGCAACTCGGTTACGGCATCGTCAGCCGCGTCGGCTACTCCATGACCCCGGCGGCGCGGGCGATGGTTGACGCGATCCTCAGCGTCGACCAACGCCTGCTCGCGGCCAACCACTAATCCACCGTCGATCTCCTGCTCGTCGCACCTGTAGGAGCTGCCGAAGGCTGCGATCTTTTGATCTGTTTTTCAAGATCAAGATCAAAAGATCGCAGCCTTCGGCAGCTCCTACAGGTGATCGCATTCAGGCAGGAGAATGTGGGAGCGAGCCCGCTCGCGAAGAGGCCGGCACATTCAACCTCGCGGTGCCTGAGATACCGCTTTCGCGAGCAGGCTCGCTCCCACAGGTTGATCGCATTCTTGCATTAAGAAAACTGGAGGCTGGCTCACTACCGCGAGCCCGCACGCTCCCACAAGTGCTGGGTTTTCGCGGGGATTTGCTGGGTCTCGCCGAGGGCATTGAACAAACAATGCATGGCCTCTTCGCGACTGCGCTCGAAGCGGTATCGCGCTTCGATGTACAGCGCCAGTTTCAGCTCCACCGCATCCTCCAGCGGCAGCGGCGCTTGCTGCAAACCCAATGCGCTGGCGACTCGACTTGGCAAACTCAAGCCAAACGGTTGACGATCAGCAATCAGCTTCGCCGACAGGGTACTTTGTGTGGTCACCGCGATCGTACGGCGCAGTCCTTTAAGCCCCAGTTGCAAATCCACCGGACTCAACCCGTCCCTTCGGCTCGACACCTGAATCTGCGGCTGCTGCAAATATGCCTGCAAGGTACGCGGCGGCTCTTTCAACGCCGCACCGTAAGCAAACACATAGTGATCCGCCGCCAACGTACGTTTATGCAAACCACTCAACCCGGCCAACGGCTGATCAATGTCGATGAGAATATCCAGCTTGCCACTGGCCAGTTCCTGCAACGCATCACGCCGGCGCGGCTGGAAATAGCGCACTTGCCAATCGGCATGCGGCGCTTCAAGCAGCGCATCCAGCAGCACCGGTTGCAGGCAATCCAGGCAACTGATGCGCAGCAACGGATTGTTCTGCCGCGCCGCCGGGATCATCCGCAAACCATCACGCAACGACTCCAGCGCCGCACGTACATAGTCCGCCAGCCGATGCGCGACCAGCGTCGGCGTCACGCCCAAGCGACTCTTGATAAACAGCGGATCGCCGCACAATTCACGCAGGCGCCGCAGCGCATTGCTCATCGCCGGTTGCGACAGGCTCATCACATCGGCGGCGCGGGTGACGCTGCGCTGTTGGTAGATCGCGTCGAAGGCGAGCAACAGGTTGAGGTCGAGCTGGCGTAAATCAAGCATGGTCTTGCTCCGGCAAATCGCTTAACGTCGGCCAGCCTAACCAGTGTCCCGAATCAAGCGGTGAGCCCTACATGACAAAAATCAATCAGCCGCCCGCCAACGCCTTTTACGCGCCGACCCTGCTGCCGGCCATCGAAGAACTGCTTGCGCGCGGCATCCCGCAGGACGCCATCGAAGCGCAGTTTCATCGCAACCTGTTCGATTTGCGCACACCGTTCATGCGCATTCCGCTGGTGCTGTCGCGGCGCTTCTGGGCGTTCGCACTGGAGCAGACCGGCGACCCGCTGATCGGTCTGGCGGCGGGACGGCGCTTTGTCTCGACGGCCACCAATGGCCTGACCTATCTGTTCGATGTCGCGGTGTCGCTGGAAAGTGCCTGCGCTTATTTCGTGCGGTTCTTCCCTTTCTTCAACGGCCATTTCCATGCGCAGATCGTGCGTGAGGATGACCGCGTGGAATTGCGTCTGGTCGAAACCGGCAGCCTGCGCGCGGCGGCGCCGATTGCCGATTACATTCTGGTCAGCCTGTGCAGCATGTTGCGGCGCAAATTGCTCGCCAGCGGTTTGGGGCGTGATCCTGTTGTCGGCGTGTCGCTGCTTTCGGCGACTAGCGAGGAACATGAGCGCGCCTTTCGGGCGCCGGTGCTGGGTGAGCATGCTTATCTGGCGATTCGGCTGGATCCACAGCTGTTTGTCGCGGCGCTGACGCCGGGCAATCAGGGGCTGGAACACACGCTGGTGGAGTTGCTGGAGCAAACGCGGCGTAACAGCGAATCGACGTTGCTGGAGCAGCTCAGCGATTACCTGATCGAGGATCTCGCAGCGGCGGACTGGAAGCAGTTTTGTGCGGCGCAGCATTTGATCGAACGCACAGCGGCGCGACGCTTGAAGGCGTTGGGCTGGAGTTTTTCCGAATTGCTGGATGAGTATCGGCGCTATCGGGCTGAGGATTTATTGCAGGCCGGAGAGCTGGAGTTGGTCGAGGTGTCGGATCGGTTGGGGTATAGCGATGTGCAGAGTTTCAACCGTGCGTGTTTGAGATGGCTGGGGTGTGCGCCGGGGGTTTATCGGGCTCGGTACCACACTCAATATTTGCAGTGACAGCCACACCGTCTTCGCGAGCAAGCCCGCTCCCACATTTTGCAATGCGATCAACCTGTGGGAGCGGGCTTGCTCGCGAAAGGGCCCGCCCATCCAACCCAAAACTCACTGCCCCGCCGCCACACTCGCCGGCGCCTGTGTCGGTGTAACAATGCTCCCCAAATCAATATGCTTCCACTCCGGCTTCGCCCCTAACCGCGCATTAAACCGGTAGTTAAACGTAAACTCATCGCCCGTCGCCACGCTCAGCGGTTTGCCATACACCGCCTCAACCCCTGCCAGGTCATACCCCATCAACTGCAACAGCGTCGGGAAAATGTTGTAGTGGCTGGAGCGATCCTTGTTCACCGCCAACTGCGCCGACCAATCCAGCGTCTTCAGATCGCGACCCTGAATCACCACCAACGGCACCAAGCCCTCCTCCTCCACCGGATCGCCACCGCAATGGGTGTTGAGCCCGGGATTACCGCGTTCATGCAAATCCTGGCCATGATCAGACGTATAAATCAGCAACGCATTGTTCAGATTGGCCTGCGCAAACACCCGCGCAAAAAACTCGCCGACGTTCCACAGCACGGTGTTCTTGTAGGCATTGCGGTACAGCACCCAATCATCGGGCTGGCCATTAAAACCGGTGCGCTCACCAGTGTCCGCCACCTCGGTGAACTGACCGCGCGGCAACGTCGGGCGGTACGCCATGAATGCATCGGGGTATTTGTCGTGCACCGGAAAATGCGCGCCGACCTTGTTGATCACCACCAACTCCGCTTTGTCGTCGTTGAGCAGCTCGATCAGCTTCGCCGCTGCCGCCATGTCGCGGTCGCGCACGCTGGTCTTGTCGAATTGCACAAATTCGTCGATGTCCTTTTTCTCGGTGTCGGTCATCAGGTTCTGCAGATTGCCGCTGGTGCGCTGGGCATCGATGTACACCGTGCGCAGCCCGGCCTTTTTCGCGTACTGCCAGATCGACGGCAGCGTGCTATTGATGCGCATGTAATCGGCGCGGGTGCCGCCGTAGCGCAGGGTGACGTTGGTGTCGGCGCTGCAATTGGCGATGGAGGCGGCATAGCCGTAATTGAAAATGTCGACGCCAGCGTGCGCCTGCTTGAGATTGCTGTGCACGCCGAACGGCGCGTTGATGTCCAGATAATTGCCGGAGATGCTTTCGTCGATGATCAGCACGATGTCATGCCCGACCGGTTGCGAGGCGCGCGCCAGCGTCACTGGTTCACGCGGGCCGACGGTGTTGTGCAGCGCCTCATAGGCAAACAGGTTCAGATAGGCCAGCGGCGTGTACATGATCGGCAAGCCACGGGCGCCCTCGCCCGCGCGTAAAAACAGCACGGCGCTGAGCAGCAAAACCCCACCAATCGGCGCGGCCACGCGCAAGGCGTTCGGCACCACCAGCGCATGCCGAGGTTTGAGGCCGATGCCGAACAGTAACAACAGCCCACTGAGCACCCCGCGCAGGATCGCATCGCGGTACTGATACGCCGCTTCCTGAATAAAGCCGCCGGAATACACCAGCGAGACGAAGCTGCTGTAGTTCAGGTAATCCGCGGTAACGCGGGTATACACATCAAAAAATACCGCCGAGGCAAACATTGCCAATGCGAATAGATGTCGTATGAGTGTCTGGCGTATATAGGCCGTTAGATATAACGCTAAAGTAAGCGCCAAAAACATCGCGCCAAAAAGAAGTACAGAAAAACCGAGGCCGATAGCATTTAACCGCTCAATGTAATATTCGCAATAAAGCAGCAGATAAATAATTAAAAGCAGTTCTTTAAGGTATCGAAACATGGCTTTTCCGGACGCGCGAAACGGCAAAGGGTCAAGGTTTTGTCGGTCAAAAACTGACACTAGCACCCGGCCATCAAAGCGCAAGAAATGGCTGACTTTTCCCTAAAGCGTCAAAAAAACGTTGACTCAAATCTGACACACTCCAGTTGCTGCAAGCCTCTAATTTCGCGGCCTGCGACCGTTTATCGCATTAATGGAATTGTGAAAAAAGCGTCAAGAACGGGACAAATCCAGCAATAGCAAGCACTTGATGGCCATTCGCCCCCAAAAATGGGCCTGTTATACAGGTGCAACATGTCATTTTGCTGACACGCCTTTCTCACCCTGCGCTATACCCCTTTTGACAGTCTCATTTCGAACTCTTTCCACCGTCTTACGAGGCACGCCAATATGGACGTGAGCGTATTTGGTACGGGCTATGTTGGCCTGATACAAGCAGCAGCACTTGCCGATGTTGGACACCGCGTTTTATGCGTGGATATTGATCCGAATAAAATCAAGCAACTGCAACAAGCAGTTCCTCCGATTAGTGAACCGGGTTTGTCCAGCACCCTGGAAGAAAACATTAAAGCCGGGCGCTTATTGTTCAGTACTCAGGCCAGTGATGCGGTGGAGCACGCCGAGCTGATTTTCATCGCTGTGGGCACGCCGGCCGATGAGGATGGCTCTGCTGACCTGAGCCACGTGCTCAATGTCGCTCGCCAGATCGCCTCGCACATGGAGGCCGATCGTACGCTGATCATCAAATCGACGGTGCCGGTCGGCACGGCGGATCAGGTGCTCGCCGCAGCCAACAGTGAACTGCTGCGTCGCGGCAAATCCGAGCTGAACGTACGCGTGGTCTCTAACCCTGAGTTCCTCAAGGAAGGCAGCGCACTCGCCGACTGCATGCGCCCTGACCGGATCATCGTCGGTACCCGCGACGAAGCGGCCCGCGAGCAGATGAGCGAGTTGTACGCGCCGTTCTGCCGCAACCACGAAAAATTGATGTTCATGGACAACCGCAGCGCTGAGCTGACCAAGTACGCCGCCAACGCGATGCTCGCCACGCGTATCAGCTTCATGAACGAACTGGCCAACCTCACCGAACTGCTCGGCGCCGATATCGAAGCCGTGCGCAAAGGCATCGGCTCTGATCCGCGCATCGGTTACCACTTTATCTATCCGGGCTGCGGCTTCGGTGGTTCGTGCTTTCCCAAGGATCTGCGCGCCCTGCTGCACACCGCCGAACACAACGGCATGCCGCTGAAATTGCTGCGCAGCGTCACCGACGTCAACGACCTGCAGCGGCACATCCTGTTCAGCAAACTCAAAGCACAGTTCCCGCAAGGTCTGGCCGGCAAGTCCATCGCGATCTGGGGTTTGGCGTTCAAACCGAATACCGATGACATGCGCGAAGCCCCGAGCCGTTATCTGATGGATGCACTGTGGGCCGAAGGCGCCAGCGTGCAGGCCTACGACCCGGAAGCCATGTCCGAGTGCCGGCGCCTCTACGGCTACCGCAACGATCTGCACCTGTGCGCCACCCGCGACGACACGCTGGAAGACGCCGACGCGCTGGTGATCTGCACCGAGTGGAAAAACTTCCGCGTGGTCGATTTCGAATTGCTCGCCGAAAAGCTGCGCTCGAAAGTCATCGTCGATGGCCGCAACCTCTACAACCCGGAACACGTCGCCGCCGCCGGCCTGCATTACAGCGGCATCGGCCTGCGCCATATCGCGCCCGAAGCGACCACGGCCATGAAGATTCTGGTCACCGGTGCGGCCGGTTTCATTGGCGCTCATTGCGTGTTGCGGCTGATGCGCGACGGCCACTCGGTGGTCGGCCTGGATAATTTCAACAGCTACTACGACCCGCAACTCAAGCACGACCGCGTGGAATGGGTGCGTGAGCAGGTCGGCGATTTCCAGCTCGCGACGGTTGACCTGGCCGATCCCGCGGCCGTCGACGCGCTGTTTGCTCACGAACGCCCGCAAGTGGTGATTCACCTCGCGGCGCAGGCCGGGGTGCGTTACTCGCTGGAAAATCCACGAGCGTATCTGGACAGCAACCTCAATGGTTTCCTCAACATTCTGGAGAGCTGCCGGCATCACCCGGTCGAGCACTTGATCTACGCCTCGTCGAGTTCGGTGTACGGCGCCAACCAGCACACGCCCTATTCGGTGAAGGACGGCGTCAATCATCCGCTGTCGCTGTACGCCGCCACCAAAAAAGCCAATGAGTTGATGGCGCACAGTTACAGCCACCTGTTTGGCATTCCTTGCACCGGCCTGCGCTTTTTCACCGTGTACGGCCCTTGGGGCCGGCCAGACATGTCGCCAATCCAGTTCGCCCGGGCAATCAGCGAAGGCGAGCCGCTGAAGCTGTTCAATTACGGCGAGCATCAACGCGACTTCACCTACATCGACGACATCATCGAAAGCATTGCCCGCCTCACCGATCGCCCACCACAAGCGCAACCGCAGTGGGATCGCGAGCAGCCCGACCCGGCCAGCAGCATGGCGCCGTGGCGGTTGTTCAACATCGGCGGGCAGCATCCGGTCGAGCTGAAAACCTATCTGGCGCTGATGGAAAAACACCTCGGCCAGAACGCCATTGTCGAGCTGCTGCCGCTGCAACCGGGCGACGTGCTCAACACCTGTGCCGACGCCAGCGATCTGGCCCAGGCCACCGGGTTCCAGCCACGCATAGAGCTGGACGAAGGACTTGGACGCTTCATCGCATGGTTTCGCGACTACTACCCGACTGCCTATCGCCCACGCGCCGCTCGCGGCTGAACATCAGCGGAGGACTTTATGACTGGACATGAAAAAGGTGTACCGATCCAACAACTGCAGCGTGATAAACGCATGGATCCGGAACAACGAATGCGCCTCGATGCAGCGATTCACCGTCAGGGCCGTGGCTGGTTCACCGGCCGTGACGGCGGTCGCCCATGGCAACTGTCGCGCACCAACCGCGTGGTCGCTTGCCTCGGTGCGCTGATGATTCTGCTGCTGATTTCGCCGCTGCTGCTCGGGCTCGCGCTGGCCATCAAGTACTCCAGCAAAGGCCCGGTGATGTTCGTGCAGAAACGCACCGGTTATCGCGGCCGCAAGTTCGGCATGTACAAATTCCGCACCATGGTCGCCAACGCCGAAGAATTGAAAGAGTCGCTGCGCCACCTGAACAAGCACGGTGCCGACGCCATCGACTTCAAGATTGATCAGGATCCACGCATCACCGGTATCGGCGGTTTTCTGCGGCGCACCAGCCTCGATGAACTGCCCAACCTGATCAATGTAGTGACCGGCGACATGCGCCTGGTCGGCCCGCGTCCGACCTCGTTCAACGCCTATCGCTACAAGGACAGTCACCTCGCCCGTCTGGCGATATATCCCGGAATGACCGGCCTCTGGCAGATCTCCGGGCGCAGCAACATCGACTTCGACCAGCGCGTTGAGTTGAACCTCAGCTACATCGCCGAGCAGAGCCTTTTGCTTGATCTGAAGATTCTGTTGAAAACCCCCTTCAAAGTATTCAGCGGCCACGGAGCAAGCTAATGGACGGTTCAACCAACAAAAGCCTGAGCATTGCCAACCCCAGCGAATCGAACCTGACCTCGACCGTGCTGGATCTTGATCTGCGGATCCTGTTCCTGACCGCCGCCAACCCCGGCGCCGGCACCACCACCAGTGCGTTGGCGCTGGCCAGCCAGTTGGCGCAAATGAGCAGCGGCCAGGTGCTGCTGGTCGACGCCAGCCAGTCGGCGAGCAACCTCACCCAGCAACTGAACCTTAGCAAGGAACGCGGCCTGCGCGACTTGCTGTTCAACCCGGACAACCCGCCGCTGTTGCAGGACTGCGTGGTGCAGGTCTCAAGCCTGCCGTTCCATGTACTGCCGAATGGCCGGCCGATCCGCACCATGGAGCACCTGACCGCCGAGCGTCTAAGCCCGTTGCTTGATCAACTGGGCAGCCAGTATCGCTTCGTCGTGATCGACGGCGACGCGGTGTATTCCGCCGCCGACACCCTGGTGATCAGCACTCAGGTCGATGGCGTGGTGTTCGTGGTGCGCGCTGAAGACACCCGCTGGGAAGTCGCTCAGGCCGCCGTGCAACGCCTGACGCAGGCTGGCGCGAAAGTGGTCGGCAGCGTGTTCAACCGGCGCAAGTACTACATGCCCAAATGGCTTTACAAAAACCTGTAAGCAACCGCGAAGGATGACGCCATGAACGCCAAAATGCTTGTCCTGCTGTTGCTGCCGCTCGCAGGTTGCTCCAGCAATTCTGAAACGCAAAACATGCCGGTGAATATCCTCACCGCCGCGCCGGCCAACGCCCAAGCGACGGATATGCCGAAGATCGAGCAAACCCTGCGCCCGCAGGATGTGCTCGACGTGATCTTCCATATCAGCACCAGCGGCTCGGACGCTTACCGCGTGCAGTCGGGTGACCAGATCGGCCTGAACTTCACGGCCGCCAGCCAGCTTAACGGCAATCAACTGGTGCTGCCGGATGGCAGCATCGAACTGCCGGGCGCAAACACCTCGGTAAAAATCGCCGGGCTGACCAGTGATCAGGCTCGCGAAGAAATCCAGCGTGCCTATCAGCGCAAACAGCTGTTCCAGCCCAACCGCAATCAGTTGACCGTGCAGATCATCAGCCCGCTGACCAACGAGCAAAACCTGAAAAGCGCGCTGAATCACCCGGCCACCGGCATGAGCCGCGAGATTACCGTCGGCACTGACGGCTACGCGAGTTTCCCGGAAATCGGCGCTGTGCCGCTGCAAGGCATGACCGTCAATCAACTGGAAACCTTCCTCAACAAGAAGTACGCGCAACTGCCGGGCCGGATGACCGTGGACGTGCTGCTGAAGTCCACCGCCGGCAACGAAATCTATGTGCTCGGCGAAGTCGGCCAACCGGGTTCCTACCCGATCCGCCGGCCGGTCTCGGTGCTTGAAGCGCTGACCCTGGCCCGTGGCACCAACGTCAAGGCACGCCTTGATTCGGTGGTGATCATGCGCCGCAACGGCAATCAGGTGCAGGCCGTGCGCTACGACGTCGAGAAAGCCTTGTCGGGCGAGGCGCCACAAATCGCCTACCTGCAACCGGACGACATGCTCTACGTGCCGAAAACCAAACTGGCCAGCGCCGGCGAACTTGCCCGACAACTGGCCGACGTGGTGCTGTTCCAGGGCGTCGGGTTCAGCTTCGGCTACCGCGTCGACAACAAAGACAGTGACAGCAACTAACTCTCAGGTGACCGACATGAATCCAAAGGAAAACTACCTGCACGAGTTCTTCAGGATCTTTTTCGCCAACAAGCAACTGGTGAAACGGGTCTTCCTGATCTTTGCAGTGATCGCCCTGCTCCTGCCGCTGTTGCTCAAACAGAGCTTCGATATCACCGCGCAGGTGATCGTGCAGTCGAAAAAACTCTCTCAGGGTGACGCCACCACGTCACTCACCGTGGACAACGCCACGTTCATTCCACCGTCGCTGGCGGACATGGAAACCGAGAGCAATATCCTCCGTTCGCCGGCGCTGATCCGTCAGACCATCAGCGAACTGCGCGACAAGGGCGAATACACGCCTTCGCCGGGCATGTTCAGCAAACTGGTGGCCGATCCGTTCAAGCGCTACGTCAGTTCGCCGCTGCGCCAGTACGTGATCAACCCGGTGCGCAACATGCTCGGGCTGGAGACCGATCCGGTGCGTGACACCGCGCTCGACGCCCTGACCCAGCAAGCCATCGACAGCCTGAAAATCGAGACGCTGCCCGGCTCCAACGTGATCTCGATCATCTACAGCTTCCCCGATCCGCACCAGGGCACAACGTTTGTCGCCGCCCTCTTGCAGAACTATCTGGTCAGCCGTCAGGCCCTGCAATCGATCGACTTGCCGCAGTCGTTCTATGAGTCGAAAAAGCAGCTCTACCAAGTGCGTCTCGATGGCCTGGAAGGTAACCGTCAGGCCTTGCTGGAAAGCGTCGGCGCGTCGGATCCGAAGGAAGAAATCACCTTCCGCCTCAACGCGATCAACACCGAAGAGCAGGCGCTCAACCTGTATCAGGATCGCCTGCTGCAGAGCCAGCGCTGGCTCGAATACCTGAAAACCGCACTGGCGGCCGCGAGCACTAACAAGCTCAACGACTACACCTTCCCCTACACCTTCACCACCACCGTCGACAACGTGGCGTTCGAGGATCGGGAGATCAAACAGATGGGCGAGCAACTGACCACTCAGGTCAGCCGCTACATGAATGATCTGGCGGTGTTCCAGCCTGGCAGCGAGCCGATGCTGCTGACCCGCGAGCAAATCGCCCGCACCCGTAGCCAGTTCCTCAAAGTGGTGAGCAACCGCATTCAGGAACGCACCAACGATCTGGCGGTGGTCAAGCAGGTGATCGATCAGAAAACCGCGCGCATCGCCCAGTTCAAGAACCGCATCCACGAGTTGCAGCAGACTCAGAGCAAACTGCGGCAGATGGACACCGAGATCGATGCGCTGCACGCCGCGTTCTCGACCTACGCCCAGCGGTTCGCCGAAAGCAGCACCACCCGTTCGCTCAGCGACGACCTGTCCAACGCGCGGGTGCTCAGCCCGCCGTTCGAACCGACCGAAGCGGCGTTCCCGAAACCGGGCCTGATCATTCCGTTCGGCATGCTCACCGGGTTGCTGTTGGCGATTGCCTTCGTCTACGTGCGTGAGTTCTTCGATCACCGCTTCAAACACCCGGCGCAAATCAGCCACGAGCTGGGCATTCCGGTGCTGTTGGTGATCAACGACCAAAACGTGCTGCCGAGCAATCCGCACAAGAACTGGACCGTACCAAGCTTCCTGCACTGGGTGCGCAATTGAGCAGCGCATCCGCCCAGAATGCCGCGCTGCCGATCATTCATTTGCTCAGCAGCGGCGGTTTCTATGGGGCCGAGCGCATGTTGCTGGATCATTGTCTGGCGACGCCGGGGCAGCATCAGGTGCTGTTCCTCGACGCGCCAGCAGAACTGATCGCGCGTTTTCGCGAGGCCGGGGTGGACTGTCGCGGTTGTGCCGGACTAGCGGAATTGCTGCAGCACTTGCGTCAGCGTCGCGCTGAAAAACCGCTGATCAATACGCACAATTTCAAAGGGCTGTTGTTCGGTTGGGTTGGCGCAACGCTGTTGCGCCTGCCGTTGGTCATCACTCAACACGGTTTCACGCCGCGCAGCCGCAAGCAGAAGTTTTACACCTGGCTCAGCCTGCAACTGTGCCGCACCGCGTCGGTGGATCGAGTCGTCTGTGTGGCGGAAAGCATTGCCACGCTGCACCGTGAGGCCAGCGTGCGCGCGGATAAATTGCAGGTCATTCCCAACGGTTTGCCGGCGGCTGCGGCCATGATTCCCGATGCCGATCGGCAACGCTGGCTGACCGGTTACGTTGGCCGTCTGAGCAGTGAGAAAGGCCCTGATCTGTTTCTCGACGCGCTGATTCCGCTGTGTCATCAACATCCGCAACTGGATGCGGTGATGCTCGGCGACGGCCCGGAACGCGAGGCGTTGCAGGCGCGGATCGACAACGCCGGGTTGCAGCAACGCATTCGTTTGCCGGGTTATCAGACGGCGATGCAACCGTGGTGGCAGCAACTCGATGCGCTGGTGATCAGCTCGCGCACCGAGGGCACCCCGATGATTTTGCTCGAAGCCATGCAGGCCGGGGTGCCGGTGGTGGCGTTCGGTGTCGGCGGGATTCCCGATGTACTGGAACACCGGCACAACGGTTTACTCGCGACACCGGCCGATTGCGCCGACCTCAGCCGTCAGCTCGACACCTTGCTGAGCGAGCCGAAACTGGCCCGGCAACTGCGCGATAACGCAAAACGCACGCAACAGGATCGCTACGACCTCAAGGCCCTGGCCGAACGCTGGTCGCAGCTGTACATCCGCACGGCACGGGAGGCACGCGCATGATTTTCCCGCTCTCGATCGTCAGTTTGCTCGGTCTGGTCTGCATCGCTTTGCTGGCCAGCCCTTATCCGTTTCTGGCGCCGGGAGTGGTGCTCGGCCTGGTCGGTTTTGCGGTGCTGTACCGCAAGCCGACCTGGGGCCTGCTCGGTATCGCTGCACTGGTGCCGTTCGAGGGTTTCTTCAAGGACAGTTCGTTTTCCGGGAGTAAATTGCTCGGTGCCGGGCTGGCGGTGATTTTGATGCTGCAACTGGCTCTGCATCAAATTCCTTCGGAGCGCCTGCGCAGCAATATCTGGCGCTACCTGATCTGGTTCATGGTTCTGTACTTTTTGAGCATGCTCAACACCGATGATCTGGGCATGTCACTAGGGCATCTGCGTGAACTCAGCGTCGGCCTGATTCTGTTTGTCATTACCCTGTTGATCGGTCGCGACCTTAATCTCGACCTGTTCGCCCGCCTCGTCACCCTCGCCGTCAGCACCACCTGCGCGATGGCGATGTTCTCGGCCAAATTCCAGGATCAGGGCCGCGCGGCGGGCCTGCTCGAAGACCCCAACGCTTTCGCCATGCTGATTGCCTTCGCGGTGCCGATGGGTTTGCTGCTGGTGATACGTAGCCCGAACCTGCTGCACCGGTTGTTCTGGGGCGGTTGCTGCCTGCTGTTGCTGGGCGGCATGACCAAAACCGAATCGCGCTCCGGGCTGGTGGTGTTGGCGCTGAGCTTGTTGATCGGCTGCTGGCATTACCGTTCGCAACTGACGCGGATTCGTCCACGGCATCTGGGTTTTGCCATGCTCGGTGCGGCCATCGTGCTGCCGCTGGCGATCTACGCGATGCCGGCCGGTTACATGGCGCGCATCCAGTCCTTGAGTATTCTCAGCGCCGGTTCCAAGGCGCAGGACGAATCCCTCGGCCGCCGCGCTTCATACATCGTCGTTGGCAGCCAGATGATCCGCGAGAACCCGCTGCTCGGCTCCGGCCCGGCACCTTCCCGCTGCATTACGCGACCACCGGTTACGCCAAGGCGTTTTCCGCCAACCGCAAAATCGGCGATTTGTACCGCCGCGCGCACAACACTTATCTGGAGATTTTCAGTGAACTCGGGGTGCCTGCCGGGCTGTTGTTTGTCGGCATGCTTGCCCTCGGTCTGTACAACCTGATTCGCGCGCGGGCGGCGTGGATGCTGCGCCGCGATGCGTATCAGGCGGATCTGATGACCCACCTCGGCGTGAGTTTTCTGTCGCTGACGCTGTTCCTGATGTTCCTCAGCGCGCCGAACCAGAAATACGTGTGGATCATGCTCGCGCTGACCAGTGTCCTGCGTCTGAAAGCCGAGCAAGCGCCGCTGACCACGGAGGCCAGAGCATGAGCCGAATCAGCATCGTCATTCCGATGTTCAACGAGGCGCGACACATCGGCCGCACCTTGCTCGCCGCGCAAAAAGCCGCGTTCGCCGCCAATATCGAATGCGAACTGATCGTGGTCGATAACGGCTCGACCGATGACGGCCCGCATATCGCTCGCCAGTTCGGTGCGCAAGTGCTGGAGCTGCCGGGGTTGTTGATCGGTGCACTGCGCAACCGTGGCACGGCCATCGCCAGCGGTGAGTGGCTGGCGTTTATCGATGCCGATATTGAAATGCCTGAAGACTGGCTGAAGCCGCTGTTCGAACTGGAGGCCAGCGGTCAGGCCGACGTCTTCGCACTGGATCTGCACACCCCCGCCGAAGCGCCGTGGTACGCCACCGCGTGGCAACGGCGCACCTTGCGCGTGTCGTCGCAAACTTCGCACGTCGTTGACTGGCTGCCCAGCGCCAACTTGCTGATGCTTCGGCGCTGGTTCGACAAGGTCGGCGGTTTCAACGAAACCCTGCGCACCGGCGAGGACAAGGAATTCACGTTGCGCCTGCACGAACAGGGCGCCCGGTTGCTGTCGATCAACAACAGCGTCGCCCTGCACTGGGGTTACGAGATGAAATGGCGCGAGTGGATGGGCAAGGAATTGTGGCGTCAGGGCAGTCATCTGCAACTGCTGCGCACCCACGGTTTCAGCCTGCGGCTGCTGCGCTTTCCAATGTTGTCGCTGTTGGTGTGGTTGCTGGATTTTCTGGCGATTTCGGCGCTGTTCAATGGCTTCCCGCATCACGCCGCGATCATGGTGGCGATCACCAGTCTGCCGGGGTTGGTGCTCAGCCTGCGCCAGAGCGCCAAACACCACGATATCGGCCTGACCCTGCAATTGTGGGGCCTGCACTGGGTGCGTCTGCACCTGGCCGGCGCCGCGTTTATTTTGAGTCTGTGTCATTGGAACGCCAGGAGGCCTGCCCGTGGCTGAATTCATTTTCTGGATGTGCCTGTTGCTACCGGTCTACGCCTACGTCGGCTACCCGCTGCTGTTGACGCTGGTCGCGCCGCTGTTTCCGGCCTGGCGGCACACCCCGGCGCCGCCGCTGAATGTCAGCATCGTGATTGCCGCACACAACGAGGCGCGGCATATCGAGCACAAGTTGCGCACGTTGCTGGCGCAGGATTATCAGCCAGCCACTTTGCAAATCATTCTGGCCAGCGACGGTTCAACCGATGACACCGTGGCTTGCGCGCACAAAGTCGTTGACCCGCGCATCACCGTCCTCGACCTGCCGCGTCAGGGCAAAGCGGCGACGCTGAATGCCGGCGTAGCGCTGAGCACTGGCGACATTCTGGTGTTCACCGACGCTGACAACCAATGGTCACGGGAAACCCTCGGTTATCTGCTCGCGCCGCTGAGTGATCCGCAGGTCGGTGGTTGCGCCGGACACATGGTCATCCCGGTCACCGGCGGCGGCTTGAGCGTCGGCGACAGTCTCTATCGGCATTACGAAGGCTGGTTGCGCCGGGTCGAGAACCGCACCGGTTGCATGGTCTCCGCCGACGGCGCCCTGCTCGCCCTGCGCCGCGAGTTGTTCCAGAACGTGCCGGCCGAGGTTAACGACGATTTCTTTATCAGCACCTGCGCACCGGTCGCGCACAAACGCATCGTCTATGTGCCGGAAGCGCAAGTGATCGACCACGGTGTCGATGAAGCAGACAAACAATTCCGGCGCCGTCAGCGCGTCACCGTCGGCGGTTTGCAAAGCCTCGCGCAACGTCGTGAGCTGCTCAATCCGCTGAAATATGGCCTGTATTCGATTGCGCTGATTAGCCACAAACTGATCCGCCGACTGGCGCCGATCCTGTTGCTGCCGCTGCTGCTGAGTAATTTCTGGCTGTGGAACGAGCACGGTTTCTACCGCCTCGCCCTGATCGCGCAACTGGTCGGTTACGCCATCGCGATTGCCGGGCTGCTGGATTCGCAACACCGTTTGCCAAAACCCTTCCGCCTCGCTGCGTTTCTGCTGGTCACCCTCGCCGGGATGAGTCTCGGCCTGTGGCAGTTCCTGCGCGGTCAGCGGTATGCCCAGTGGAATCCCGAACAGAACCGTTAAAAGGACTGAAGCCATGGCGATCAAACAACTGCTAAAACGCACCAGTGGCTGGCTCTATCTCAACTCGTCGATGGGCCGCAACCAGTTGCACGGCGCCGGGGTGATTCTGATGCTGCACCGGGTGCTGGCCAACGACCGCGCGGCCAACCTGCCGCACCGCAATGAACTGTGCGTAGGGCCCAAGGCGTTCGAGCATTTGCTGGTGTGGCTGCGCAAGCATTTCGATTGCGTGCCGCTGATGGAAATTCTTCAGCCCAATTCGCTGCGCACCGAGCGCCCGCGCGTCGCGCTGACCTTCGACGATGGCTGGCGCGACAACGCGGTCAACGCCTTCCCGCTGCTACAAAAACACCAGGTTACCGGCGAGCATTTTCCTCTCCACCGATTTCATTGGCAGCCGCCAGCGTTTCTGGTGGGAAAGCCTCGGCGAAACCCTGTGGGGCAGCCACGGCGAAAAGGCGCGGATGCATTTGATCGAGTGCCTGCAAATGATGCATCACCCCTTGCCGGTGATGCTCGATGACATCGATGTCGACCGCCGCAGCCTAGCGTTGCTGCACTACCTGCAAGGATTGAAATCGCTTGACCCGCGAGAGCTGGAAAAACTCACCGACGAATGCCCAACGGAATCGCAACCGCAAGCGCTGGACTGGCATCAAGTCCGCGCGCTGGAAGCTTCGGGACTGGTGCGTTTCGGCCCGCACGGCGCCAGTCACGCCATCCTCACCGGCCTTGATGATCAGCGCCTGAACGAAGAAATCAGCCGCAGCCGCGATGCTTTGTACAACGGCTGTAACCGGCCACTGCCGGTGTATTGCTACCCCAACGGCGACAACGATGAACGCGTGCGCGAGCAGATCGCCAATCACGATTATCCGTTCGCGCTCGGCACCGGCACCGGCATTTATCGCGGCGAAGGCGAGCCGTTGAACCTGCCGCGTTTCGGCGTCAGTCAGCGCACCGCGCGCAATCCGGAATTGTTGTCGTGGCGGATTTTTCGCGGGGCGCGGCCATGAGCCGAGGCACCTACCTCAAACATCTGGCGCTGAGCATGGGCACCAAACTGGCGATGATCGCCCTGCGTTTGCTGCGCAATGTGCTGCTGGCGCGGATTCTCGGGCCAAGTGAGCGCGGCTTGTTTGCGCTGCTCAGCACCCTGCCCGACTTGATCAGCGCCGCCACCAGTGGCGGGCTCAATTCGGCGGTGGGTTTTCAGGCTGCCAAGCAGCGGCCGATGGGTTTGTTGCTGAGTCAGGTGTTGGTGTTTGGCTGTTTGCTGGCGGCGCTGCTGACCTTGCTGGTGGTGGCGCTGGTACGGGAATTCGGCAGTGAACTGGATGTGACGATGCAGCTCGGTTTGCTCGCCTGGCTGTTGCTGCTGGCGGTGCCGCTCACCGTGTTGAAAAGCGGTTTGCTGACGTTGCACAACGCCTCGGGTGGCGTGGTCGCGTTCAATGCCTTGCGTCTGGTCGAATCGCTGGCGCCGCTGCTGCTGTTTCTCGCGCTGTTCTGGATGTGGAAAAGCGCCGCCCTCGAAGCCGCGCTGATCAGTTGGCTGGCCGGGATCAGTCTGGTGGTGCTGGCCGGTTGGGTCTGGCTCAAACGCGCACAGCCGTTACAGCTGCAATGGGATCGCGCCAGCCAGAAAGAACTGCTGCGCTACAGCGCGCGCAGTCATCCGGATCTGCTGTTCCAGCAGGTGATATTGCGCTCGGATTATCTGTTTATCGGCGCCCTGCTCGGCAGCACCGCCCTCGGTCATTACGCAATGGCCAGCGCCGCCGCCGAACTGCTGCTGATCGTCCCGGAAGCGGTAACCACGCCGCTGATGAAACGCCTGCTGCAACAAGACGAAGGCATGGACAAGGTCACGCCGCTGGCCCTGCGCCTGACCGCGACGGTGATGCTCGGCGCCTGCCTGACCATGGCGGTGATTGGCGAATGGCTGATCGTCACGCTGTTTGGTGCGGTGTATCAACCGGCCTATCCGGCGCTGCTGGCGTTGCTGCCGGGGCTGTTGGGCCTGTGCTACGCAAGCATTTTGCGCCTGGACTTGCTCGGTAAAAATCGCCCCGGCACGGTGTCGATGCTGATGGGTTTGGGCGCGCTGCTGAACCTGGCGCTGAACCTGGTGATGATTCCGGCGTACGGCATCGTCGGCGCGGCGGCGGCGTCGTCGATTGCTTATCTGGCGGTGACGGTGGCGATGCTGGTGCTTTATTGCCGCTTGAGCGGCGTGCCGTTCTGGCAAACCCTGATCATCCTGCCGCGCGACGTCACACCGATGTGGCTGATGCTGCAACGGCGGAAAACCGCATGAAAGGCCTGGCCCTGCTGCTCGGTCTCGGCCTGTCGCTGGACGCCTTTGCGGCGTCGATGCGCTGGGGCGAGATTCGCGACGGCAGCCTGTATTTGCAAGCGGATCGTCCGGACACGGTAACCGTACGCTGGACACCGGCGTGGCAGGCTGAGGCCAATGAAGAACATGTGTATTTGCTCGATGGCCAAGGCAAGTTGCAGGGTGATCGGTTCATCAAGGCCAGTGAAACCCGTGGCAGTCAGAGCTGGCCGCTGCTGCCCGGCGCGGCGAGTTATCGACTGGAAATTCCCGGCTACAGCTTCCGCAATTATCGCGTCGAACATGACGAGCGCACCGTCGCATTGTTCGCCCCGGCGAAAGTGCATTTCAGCGCTGATACCCATAACGGCGACGAGTTGTATTTCAAAGTCGCGCCAGGCGAGCACGCGGTGCTGGCCGGCAAGTTTCATGGCGGCGTCAGCGGTTTGCAGGCGCAGCGCGTTGGCGATGATCAACCACTGACACTGGCGCTGAAACCTTATCGCGCTTATTGGCAGTTCGATCAGGTCGCCCTACCCGTCAGCGAGCGCGAACAGGTCTGGCGCCTGCGTTTGCAGGGCAGCGGCAAAGCAGCGTTCTGGCTGGATGGCACGGCCAACCTGTTTGCGCAGAATCCGCAGCAACTGAAGCCGCTGCGCGAAGAAGCCGGGCACACCCGTTTGACCCTGCACGACAAAGTCCTCGGGCGCACGCCCGATCTGGGCATCGCCCTGCCCTACGTGATGCCGCCGCCGGCCAGCCACGCCGTGCTGGACGCGCTGAAACCGACCGCTGCGAGTTACTACAGTTTTGTCGATGTGACGGCGAAGAACCCGCATTTCGAAGACGCGTTCCGAAAGGTGTATCAGGATCGTTTCGGCATCAAACAAGACATCACCTTGCTCGCTGGCAGTCAGCGACAGGCGGATCTGCGCGCCGATGTGCAGAGCAACAGCGGCCTCGATGCGTGGCTGGCCAGCACCCGAGCGCTGGGCGGCAAAGGCACGCATTACATTGGTTTTGCCGATGAGCCGAATCTCAACTATTCGAGCTACGCGCAGTATCAGGCGATTTTCGCCAGCATGGCTCGGCAGGTGCGCAGCGATCCGGCGAATGCCAAGGCTGGTGTGCGCATTGCCATGCCGGCCAGTTCGCGACTGGTCAACGGGCCGTTCGCCGACAACGCGGCGGATAAACGCGGGATCGATTGGGCGCGGCGTTTGCTTAGCGAATCAGGTGATCAGGTCGATGCGCTGGCGTGGCACGAATGGATGATTCGCGACCTGCTCGCCACGCGCGTTTATCGCGACAGCGTGCGCCGCGCCGCCGACCTGGTTGGCCTCGACAGCAAAGGTCAGCCGCGCAAGGCCTTGCTGCTCGATCAGACCAATATGTCCAGCGGCTCCAGCCTCAGCCCCTACGATCAGGAAACCCACTACGCTTCGCTGTGGTGGGCGTCGGTGGTGATCAACGCTTCACAGGACGGCTTGTTGAGCATGCTCAACTGGTTCCAGGCTGCCGATGAGCCGCAATATCCCAAGGGCATGTTGCGGGTTTCGGCGGATGAACAACGTTTCGAGTTGAAACCGGTCGGCCTGGCGCAACAGTTTATCGCCCAGCATTGGCTGCATCAGGTGTTGTGGCTGGAGAACGATTCCTTTGAAGTCGATGTGCTGGCGATGGCCGGCGACGATCAGCGCGGCTTGCTCGGCGTCAACAAAGGCACGCGTGTGCAGCGCATGGAACTGAGCGGCGCCAAGTGCCCGCTGCACAACGGCGCCTTGCGCTACTTCGGCACCGACAACCGCAGCCGCGACGCACCGTTCACCTGCCGCGATGGACGCGTCAGCTTTGATCTGCCAGGCCAGACCCTGTTTGCACTGAGCTGGATCGCGTCATGAAGCCAATTCCGAACATTCATGAGAAAGGCCAGGCGAACTTTAACCCCGATGTGATTGAGCTTTTGTGGCGAGGGGATTTATCCCCGTTCGGCTGCGCAGCAGTCGTCGCTTCTTATCCTGTTAAAGCGGGGCCGCTTCGCAGCCCAACGGGAATAAATCCCCTCGCCACAGGCGTTCTCTCAACAATTAGGGTCGCTGCGCCGAAAGGTTCAGGAGCACACACCATGGGCATCGTCAGCAAACTCAGCGAGCACATCAAACAAAAAGGCCTGCGCGCCACTTTGGCGAAAGCCTGGAAACACTACGTTTTTTCCCATCAGGAACTGCTGTGGATGGAGCGTGATCTGGTCAGCCCGGTGCCGCCGCACAACCTCAAACCCTACCCGCCATTGCAGGTAGTGAAGATCACGCCAGACAACGCCAGCGCCTTCGCCCGTAACTTTGGTGACCGTGTCGGCACCATGGCCGAACTGGCCAACGAGGGCCACACCGGGCACATGCACCTCGACGATCAAGGCGCTGCCGTGGCGTTTATCTGGGGCAGTTCGCGGGACTATTTTGACCGGCATTACTACGGCTGTCTGTTCCCGGTGAAACCCGGCGAGTTCTTCGAGTTTGGCGGCGAGTTGACCCGCAAGTATTGGGGCACCGAGCTGTCGGTAGATCTGCAACTGGAGCTGTGGAAAGCCATGGCTGCACAGGGTTGCGACAAGGTCGTCGACGTCTGCGAATTTCATAATATCCCGGCGCTCAAGCTGCACCTGCGCATGGGCTATACCGAACAGGGACGGATCATGAATGTTTACACCTTGTTCAGTCGCTGGCGCTTCTACCGCGAAACCCGCTACAGCGGCTCGCGTCTGGACGCACTGCGCAAACCGTCCCGTCCACCCGTAACAGCAACGGCGGCCTGAGCCTATGGTGACGCGATTTGAATGGCGCACTTCACTGTGCGCCGCCGATTTCCCCGAAGCAGCGTATGAAGCGCTGCGTCTGCGGGTGACGGATCACACGCCGTTCAACAACCTTGGTTGGTTGTGCGCGGCCGAGCAGGCCCTTGGTACGGATGAGCGTCTGCACATCCTGCTGGGTTGGGAGGCGGACGAATTGCGTCTGTGTCTGCCGCTGGTGGCAAGTCGCGAACGCTTTGCCGGCGTGCCGTTTCGGGTGCTGCATCACTTGGGTTATCCGCTGGCGGATCGCTTGGCGCTGCTGTCGTTGTTGGGCGCTGAGGACATGCGTCAGGCGCTGAATATGATTCGCCAACGTGTGCCCCACGCGCTGCTGCAACTCAATGAATTGTCCGAACCTGCCGGTGAGGAAAGTGCGCTCACCGAATGGATGGCGCACAGCTCCACCGGTGAACGACGGCTGAGTTGTCGAGTGCCGGTGCACCTGATCAGCGAGGCCGATCATCAGGAAGTCTCCGGTGATCCGCGCTACAAACTGCGACGGGCGCGCAAGCGGATCGCCGCGTGTGGCGCTGAAGTGCGCAGAATTATTCCCGATGCGATGAGCATGGGCCCGTTGTTGCAGGCCATCAGCGAAGTCGAAGCGGTGAGCTGGAAAGGTGACGAAGGCGTAGGTATTTTTGCCAGCGAAGCCAGTCGCCAATTGATCGAACGCGCGTTCATCGCCCTCTCCGGCCAAGGCTTGGTTCGGGTGGTCACGCTGGAGTTGAACGGGCGCTGCATCAGCTATCGCCTCGGCCTGCTGGAACAAGGCCGGCTCTACGATTACAACCTCGCCTTCCTGCCGCAATACGCCGATCTGGGCAGTGGCCGGGTGCTGCTGGAGGAATGGATTCGCTGGGGGCTCGACGATCACTGGCACTGGATCGATGCCTCGCGGGTCAGCCTGGAAAACTCCAGCCATCAACTGCACGAACGCATGACCGGACAACTGGAGCACTGGCGCTGGAGTTTTTATTCCTGGCGGCCGAGTGGTCTTGTCCTCGGCCTTGGCTTGCGCCTGTGGCATCGACTCAAGCCGCGCGTACAAGCCTGGCGGGCGCGGCGTGCCGAGCAAGTGAAACCTGTTTTGAAACCTGTTGCGATCACCACGGAGGGCGAACATGCCACGCCAAGTCATAGTCAACGCTGACGATTTCGGCCTCAGCCCGAACGAAAACGCGGTGATCTTCGCTGCCTTTCAGGCCGGGGTCATCAGTTCTGCCACGGCCATGGCCAACATGCCGGCGTTCGAAGCGGCGTGCGCGATGGCCCGGCATCCGACGTTGCAAGGCCGGGTTGGATTGCACTTCAACCTGACTTACGGGCGGCCGTTGAGTCAGGCGATTCTCAAGCGCCGTACATTCTGCGACGACCATGGCGTGTTCGACTTGAGTCTGCCGCGCCATCGGTTGTGGCTCAGTCGCGAAGACCGCGAGGCGGTGCGTGAAGAATTGCAAGCGCAGTGGCAGCGTTGCGTCGATCACGGCGTGCGGCCGAGTCATATCGATTCACATCAGCACGTGCACAACATCTGGCCGATCGGCGAGATCGTCGCGCGGTTTGCCGCGCATCAAGGTGTGCCGATTCGACTGGCGCGCAATCTGGGGCAAAACCTCAATCTGCCCAAGCGCGTGTTCAAGGGTTTGCTCAATTGGCGCTTGCAGAGTCTGGCTGGTGTGACGGCTGACTATGTGTGCACGCCGATCGACCTGCGCAATGACATTTCGCCGACCGACGGCGTGCTGGAAATCGTCGCTCACCCGACGCAACTGGGCGGCGATTTTGGTGATGCTTATCTCAACCCTGAGCAGTCCCTGAGCCGCGTGCTAGAGCAGCGGTTGACGGGCGTTCCACGGGTTTCCTACGCCGATCTGAACAAGGATTTTCTACGCGGTACCGCCGCACTCGATTGAGTTACATACCTTGCAATACTTTCCAAGATGGCACTTTGAAATGAACCCCCAAGGGTGATCTATACCCACAAAAGCGACATCCACAACACCGGGCTTCGGCCACGGAGGGCATCATGAGCTTCATCAAAAAACTACAAGAACGCATCCGCCAAAAAGGCCTGGGCCGCACCTTCGGCACGTTGTGGAAACGTTACGTGTTTTTCCATTGGGAACTGTTGTGGATGGAGCGCGACCTGGTCACTCCGGTGCAGCCGCACAAGCTGCGTCCGTACGAGGGCCTGAGCAAAGTCGACATTACGCCGGAGAATGCGATCGCGTTCAGCAAGCATTTTGGTGACCGCGTGGAGACCATGGCGGAGCTCGCCGCCGAGGGTCACACCGGGCATATGTACCTCGATGCGGAGGGGCATGCGGTCGGGTTTATCTGGGGCAGCATTCGCGACTATCACGACCGTCATTATTACGGCTGCACCTTCCCGGTGAAGCAGGGTGAATTCTTTGAGTTTGGCGGTGAGATGATCCGCGCGTATTTCGGCAGCAGCCTCTCGGTGGACGTGCAAGTGGCGCTGTGGGAAGCGATGGCGGCGCAGGGTTGCAACAAGGTGGTGGACGTCTGTGAGACGCACAATATTCCGGCGCTGAAGCTGCACATTCGCATGGGCTATCACGAGCAGGGGCGCGTGATGCACGTGTATTGCCTGTTCGGACGCTGGAAGTTTTTCCGCGAGACGCGGTATGAGGGATCGCGGCTTGAACCGCTGCGTAAGCCGGGGCGGCCGGTGGTGAGTGCGGCGGCGCAGGCTTGATTCTCTTTCGGAATTTGCAGTGGCTTTGATGCCGCCTTCGCGAGCAGGCTCACTCCTACAAGGGATCTGCTATGCGCCGAATACCAGTGTAGGAGCTGCCGAAGGCTGCGATCTTTTGACTTTGAAGATCAAAAGATCGCAGCCTTCGGCAGCTCCTACAGGGATTTGTGTATGGCGCATAGCCAATGTGGGTCGACTCACTAAAGCATTCAGACCTTGGTAGCAACCAAGGTAAAGCACATCGGCATCTGCGCCTCTTGATTCAAATACTGGTCATACACCTCTTCCCGGTTCGAGTGCGCATACTCCTTGAAGTGCGCAATATTCAGCCCCGCCGCAATCGCGCCACTGAAAATATCCCCCAGCGTATGCACAAACCAATACGACTTCGCTGCCTGCTGCTCGACCTTACCGACATACACAATCGGCTCTTCCTGCACAAACGGCTCGGTACGGAAATACGAACTGGCGAGCTGATACGGATCTTCCGCATCCGGATCAACCATTTCCAGAAACGGATGGGTTTCATAGATCACCAGTTTCCCACCCGGTTTCAGCGTCGAGACGACATGACGGAAAAACTCGCCAATGTCCGGCATCCAGCCGAACACGCCAATGGTGATCAGCGCCACGTCAAAACGGTTGTGCAAGGACGCCGGCAAATGATGGATATCGGTCTCGATGAACTCGGCGTTGTGCGGTGAACGGCGGTTCAGCTCACGCGCCTGATCGAGAAACGCCGCCGACTGATCGACCCCGACCACACTCCGCGCACCGTGGGCAAACAGCGACAGACTCTCGCGGCCATTGTTGCAGCACAGCTGAATCACATCCTGACCGTCGACCTCAAGCAACCCGCTCAAGGTCTCATCAAGACAAGAGAAATCCGCCTGCGCAACTTCGCTGAGCAAGTCCTGCCAGTCAGGCGAATCCTCATGATGGCGGGCGGAATCGTTCCACGCCTGTCGATTGCTCTCGATGGCGGTTTTGTTATTAGGCACTTCCATGGCGCACTCCGGACGATGCTCGTAATTGAGCGAAACCGAGTCTAGATCACCCCGCCAATCCCGATTGTTGCAAACTTGTAAGCCACACCGTGTAGGAGCTGCCGCAGGCTCGGGCCGCGTTCGGACGATCTTTTGATCCTGCTTTTAAAGATCAAAAGATCGCAGCCTTCGGCAGCTCCTACAGGGATCCGATGTGGATCGGGCGTTAGTGGCGTGGGCAGCTATAGTTAATAGCCTTGGGGAATACCGCACTCGCAGGTGCCGCCATGCTGATGCTCGAACGGCTGTTGTTGATGGGTTTTCTGCTTGCTGCCACTCAGGCGCAGGCGCTGGACAACAATTTTGTGTACTACGGGCCGAACCAGCCCTTTGCCCACCCTGCCCCGTATTCATTGAATGCGACGCCGCCGCGATCTTATGAAGAGGCGGCGCCGCAGGATTTTGTGGTGATCCCGGGTGACCATGAGTTCTACGAGTCACAACTGCCGACGGTGGCGGATGCGACGGTGCGGGTGTTTATTCGCACGTACGATGCCGAGCGCGGGATTTATGTGAATGACGAGGTGCTGGATCCCGGTTGTTTGCTGGAGTGTTTGAGTCGGCAGCAGCGTTGATTCGGGTTGCACGAATATTTCAGACACCGAAGAACCCTGTGGGAGCGGGCTTGCTCGCGAAGGCGTTGGGTCAGCCAATAATGGGTTAACTGACACGACGCTTTCGCGAGCAAGCCCGCTCCCACTTGGTTTTACAGGGTTTGAAAAATCCACTGTAAGGTTTAGAGGGCGACGTTGTTCTGGTTCAGGCGTTCGCGCAGGAATTCGACCAACGCCTGCACCGGGCGTGAGGCCTGCCGATGTTGCGGATACACCGCCGACAACGTCAGCGGCTCCGGACGCAGATCATCCAGCACCGGCACCAGCCGGCCATCCTTCAACGCTGCGCCAACAATAAACGTCGGCAAATACGTGATCCCCATTCCCTGCACCGCCGCATCCCTGAGCAACTCGCCGTTGTTCACCCGCATGCGCCCGGTGACATTGACCAACATCGGCTTACCCTGCCCCGCATTAAACCGCCATTGCACCGAACGCCCATGGCCATAAGGCAGGCAATCGTGGTTGAGCAGTTCTTCCGGTTTCAACGGCGTCCCGCGTTCAGCCAGGTAAGCCGGACTGGCGCAATACACCCGTTCGATCGACGCGATGCGCCGGGCGATCAACGTCGAGTCTTCCAGCACACCAATGCGCAGCGCCAGGTCATAACCCTCGCCCAGCAAATCAACCGGCCGATCACTCAGATCCACCTCCACCGTGACCTCGCGATAACGCTGCAAAAACATCGGCAGCAGACAACCCAGATGCGCGACGGCAAACGACAGCGGCGCACTCACGCGAATCGTTCCGCGCGGCTCGGCGGTCTGCCCGGCGATGCCCTGCTCGACCTGTTCGACCTCGCCCAGCAGGCGCAAGGCCGATTCGTAGTAGCTCTGACCCAACGGCGTAACGTCGAGGCGCCGGGTCGAGCGATTCAACAATCGCACGCCGAGGCGTTCTTCCAACTGCATCAAACGCCGGCTGACGAACTGCTTGGACAGCCCCAGTTGATCAGCCGCGGCGGTGAAGCTGCCAGAGTCCATGACCTGGCAAAAAATACGCATGTCTTCGAACGGGTTCATTGTCACTCTCTGGTGGACAGTTAAACGCTTTATAGCCGCTTTTTCACTTTCGAGCAGCTCATTAATCTGTGCTCACGGTTTGAAAACAACCCTGAACACGTAGGAGCTGCCGCAGGCTGCGATCTTTTGATCTTGATCTGCGGTGACGCGGGTAAAAGGCAAAAACAGGATCAAAAGATCGCAGCCTGCGGCAGCTCCTACATCCCACATTCGAAAATGGAATTGAACATGAACATTAAACAGACCCTCGCCGCTTCCCTCCTCGCCCTGTCCATCGGCAACGCATTCGCCGCCGAGACCTCCGGTGTCGAACACAACACCCAGGCCTTCCTCAACGCCCTCGCCGCTGGCGGTGGCAAACCCCTTGAGCAACTCAGCCCGAAAGACGCCCGTGCGGTGCTGACCGGTGCGCAGGCTTCGGTGAAGGTGGACTTGTCCGGTGTTGAAGTCAGCGACAAGACGATCAAGGTCGACGGCCAGACGATCAACCTGAAAGTGGTGCGTCCGGCCAAGGTCAAAGGTGAGTTGCCGGTGTTCATGTTCTTCCACGGTGGCGGCTGGGTGCTCGGTGATTACCCGACGCACCAGCGCTTGATTCGTGACTTGGTGGTGGGCTCTGGCGCTGTCGCGGTGTACGTCGATTACACGCCGTCGCCGGAAGCGCAGTACCCGACCGCGATCAACCAGGCGTATGCCGCGACAAAATGGGTGGCTGAGCACGGCAAAGACATCGGTGTCGACGGCAAGCGTCTGGCGGTGGCCGGCAACAGCGTCGGCGGCAACATGGCGGCGGTTGTGGCGTTGATGGCCAAGGAACAGAAAACCCCGGCACTGCGCTTCCAGCTGTTGATGTGGCCGGTGACCAACGCGCAGTTTGACGACGGTTCGTACCAGCAATTTGCCGAGGGCCATTTCCTCACCAAAGGCATGATGCAGTGGTTTTGGGACAACTACACCACCAACCCGGCCGAGCGTGCGCAGATCCATGCCTCGCCGTTGAACGCCAGCGTCGAACAGCTCAAAGGTTTGCCTGCTGCACTGGTGCAGACCGCCGAATTCGACGTGCTGCGTGATGAAGGCGAAGGCTACGCGCGGCACCTCGATGCGGCCGGCGTGGCGGTGACCTCTGTGCGTTACAACGGGATGATCCATGACTTTGGTTTGCTCAACCCGCTGAGCCAGATTCCTGAAGTGAAGGCAGCGGTGCGTCAGGCGGCGGCTGAGTTGAAGACTCATCTGAATCCTTAAAAACAAAAGATCGCAGCCTGCGGCAGCTCCTACATTGCAATGCAATCTTCTGTAGGAGCTGCCGCAGGCTGCGATCTTTTTACTGGCAAGCACTGCGGAGCTTCGGTCATGACATTCTTCTACACCCACCTACTGTCCCTCAGCGCCGCCCTGCTGCTGCTCGACGCGGTGCTCTGGCACTTCACGCCGTTCACCCATCGTGCGCCAAGAGTGGCTGTGCGGCTGGCGCTGTTTCTGGCCTTCACCGCGTTGGTGATCAACGCAGGTGTCAGCCCGCTGCAAGCCCCGCTGTTCGCCGATGACCGCGTCGCGCAACTGGGTGCAACGGCGTTGGGGATTCTCTGGTGGTTGTACGCCGCGCGAGTTTTGACGGAAGTGATCGGCCTGGCGCTGATGCGCCGCATCGGCCACAGCGGTCGTTTGCTGCAGGATGTCATCGGCGCGCTGGTGTTTCTCGTGGCCATCGTTGCCGCCGCCGGTTACGTGCTGGAACTGCCGGTCAAAGGCTTGCTGGCGACCTCCGGGGTGGTCGCTATCGTCGTCGGTCTGGCGCTGCAAAGTACCTTGGCCGATGTGTTTTCCGGGATCGTCCTCAACACCACCAAGCCTTATCAGGTCGATGATCTGGTGATGATCGACGGCGTCGAAGGCAAGGTCTTCGACATCGACTGGCGTGCCACGCATCTGCTGACCAGCGCCGGCACCATGGCCGTAGTGCCCAACTCGGTGGCGGCGAAGGCGAAGATCGTCAACCTCAGCCGCCCGAACAACATGCATGGCGTGTCGATCAGCATTCAGGTGCCCAATCACATTCGTCCGCGCCGGGTGCTCGATGCACTGGATCGTACGCTGCAAGGCAGCAGCTCGCTGTTGCTGAGTCCGGCGCCAAAAGCCGTGCTGAAAGAGGCCGGCGAAACCATGTCGGAATACGTCGCCAGCGGTTTCATTGCCGAGTTGGGCAAGAAAGGCGAAGTGCGCAATCAACTGTTCGACCTCGCCCACCGGCATCTCGAAGCAGCAGGGATTTCGCGGCATCCGGACGGCGTGATCGAACCGTCGACCCGCGCACGTGCGCTGCTTGATGAAGTGAAAATCTTCCGCTCGCTGAGCAGCGATGAGCGTGATCGTCTGGCGGAATCGATGGTCGCTCAGCAGTACACAGCAGGCCAGGTGGTGCTGGGGCTGGATGAAGTACCGGACAGTCTGTTCGTGATTGCCACGGGCGTGGTCAGTGCGACGGTGCCGGATGGTAATGAGCAGACTGAAGCCGGGCGCATGGGGCCGAGTGAGGTCATGGGTGAGCAGAGTATTCTGGCTGATACGCCGTCGCAGGCTACGTTTACCGCGCTGACGTCGAGCATCATTTATCGTCTCGACAAGAACCTCACTCGTCAGTGCATGGAACAGCGCACGGAGGTGGGTCGGGCGTTGAATAAATTGCAGGCGGTACGTCAACAGAACAGTCGCCTCGCGTTGATGGCTAAACCGGTGGCGGTGCGGAAAGGCGGGTTTTTGGGGTGGCTTCAAAAGCGTTGAGGCGACAAGATCAAGATCAAAAGCCTCCCCCTCACCCCAGCCCTCTCCCCCAAGGGGGCGAGGGGAAAGGGAGCCGATCTTCAAGCTTTTCAAAATTGAAGTTCGGCTCGGTATTGCACGTCGGCGTGCCTCGCAAGAACCCCTCGGTCAGTCCCCTCGCCCTCCGGGAGAGGGTTAGGGTGAGGGGCTCTTCCAGCTCACACCCAATTACTTGGCGGTGAACTTGGTATAGCTGTTAATCAAGTTGCGATAGTTCGGCAACCGCTCCGACAGCAAATGCGCCAAACCTTCCATATCGTTGCGCCAATCACCCTGCAGCTCGCACGCCACCGAGAACCAGTTCAACAGGTGTGCACCCGCCGCCGACATCCGCGCCCACGCCGCCTGCTGCACGGTGGTGTTGAAGGTGCCCGACGAGTCAGTCACGACAAACACTTCGTACCCTTCAGCAATCGCCGACAAAGTAGGGAAAGCCACGCAAACATCAGTCACCACACCCGCGATGATCAGTTGCTTGCGACCGGTCGCCTTGATCGCTTTAACGAAGTCTTCGTTGTCCCACGCATTGATCTGCCCCGGACGCTGAATGAACGGCGCATCCGGAAACTGCTCGCGCAGTTCAGGCACGATCGGGCCGTTCGGGCCGGCGTCGAAACTGGTGGTGAGGATGGTCGGCAGTTTGAAGAACTTGGCGATGTCGCCCAGCGCCAGCACGTTGTTCTTGAATTCGTTCGGGGTGAAATCCTGTACCAGCGAGATCAGGCCGGTCTGGTGATCGACCAGCAGTACAACCGCATCATCTTTGTTCAGACGTGTGTAAGGAACGCTCATGGGAAAACTCCTGATGGACGGATGGATGAAGCGTGAAGCGCCGACCGGTCGGCCGGCGCTTTGGGGGAGAATCAGAAAGCGAAGCAGGAGCAGCCGAACGCGCCCCAGAACCCGGCGAAGTCGCTGACCGGCGCGTTCGACATCCGCGCCTTTTCATGGCTGTGGGTGTGCACGGCGCAAGGGCCACTGCACTGGTGGACCTGCGCCTGCAAAGGCGAGTTCGGCCGCCAGTGGCCCGGGACTTTGACCACCGGCGACCAGTCCGGCAGCACCGGAATCGAGCGCGGCCCGAGGTCTTCGAAGTCACCAGCAGCGTAAACAATCTTGCCGCCAACCACGGTCAGTACCGACTCGATCCACTTGATCGCTTCTTCCTCGACATGGAAAAAGTCCGCGCTCAGCGCTGCCAGATCCGCCAGTTGGCCGACCTTGATCTGGCCTTTCTTGCCCTGCTCCGAGGAGAACCAGGCGCTGCCGTGGGTGAACAGTTCCAGCGCGGTGGTGCGCGGCAAACCTTCTTCGTACAGCGCCAGCCCGCCGACGGTGCGGCCGCTGACCATCCAGTACAGCGACGTCCACGGGTTGTAGCTGGAAACCCGCGTCGCATCGGTACCCGCGCCGACCGGGACACCTTCGGCGAGCATGCGTTTGATCGGTGGGGTCGCTTCGGCGGCTTGCTTGCCATAGCGGTCGACAAAATATTCACCCTGGAACGCCATGCGATCCTGAATCGCAATGCCGCCGCCCAGCGCTTTCACCCGCTCGATGTTCTGCGGGGTGATGGTTTCAGCGTGGTCGAAGAACCATGGCAAACCGTTGAACGGAATGTCGCGATTGACCTTCTCGAACACGTCGAGCATGCGGCTGATCGATTCGTTGTACGTCGCGTGCAAACGGAACGGCCAGCGCTGTTCAACCAGGTGGCGCACCACCGGTTCCAACTCTTCTTCCATGGTCTGCGGCAGGTCCGGGCGCGGCTCGAGGAAGTCTTCGAAGTCCGCTGCGGAGAACACCAGCATCTCGCCGGCGCCGTTGTGGCGCAGGTAGTCGTCGCCCTGATGCAACTTGACGCTGCCAGTCCAGTTCTGGAAATCGCTCAGTTCTTCTTTCGGTTTCTGCGTGAAGAGGTTATAGGCGATGCGCACGGTCAACTGGTCGTCTTTGGCCAGTTGCTCGATGACTTGATAATCGTCCGGGTAGTTCTGGAAACCACCGCCAGCATCGATCGCGCTGGTCAGGCCGAGGCGATTGAGTTCGCGCATGAACTGGCGGGTCGAATTGACCTGATATTCCAGTGGCAGCTTCGGCCCTTTGGCCAGCGTCGAGTAGAGAATCATCGCGTTCGGCCGCGCGACCAGCATGCCGGTCGGGTTGCCATTGCTGTCGCGAACGATCTCGCCACCCGGTGGGTTCGGCGTATCGCGGGTGTAACCGGCGACACGCAGCGCGGCGCGGTTGAGCAGCGCGCGGTCATACAAATGCAGGATGAACACCGGGGTGTCCGGCGCGGCCTGGTTGATTTCTTCGAGGGTCGGCATGCGTTTTTCGGCGAACTGGAATTCGTTCCAGCCACCGACCACGCGCACCCATTGCGGGGTCGGCGTGCGGTCAGCCTGATCCTTGAGCATGCGCAGCGCATCGGCCAGCGACGGCACGCCTTCCCAGCGCAGTTCGAGGTTGTAGTTCAAACCGCCACGGATCAGGTGCAAGTGCGAGTCGTTGAGTCCGGGGATCACGCAGCGGCCGTGCATATCGACCACTTGCGTGTTCGGCCCGCGCAGGGCCATGGCCTGGTTGTCGTTGCCGACGACCACGAAACGGCCATCGGTAATCGCCACGGCACTGGCCAGCGGTTTGGTGCGGTCTACGGTATGAAATTGGCCATTGAACAGAATCAGATCGGCGCTCATCGCAGTTCCTCAAGCAAAGTAAAAAGAAGCAAACCCCGCGCGCTCAGCGTGGCGAGGTTTCTTGGGAATCGAGGTGTACATGGGCCTGACTGGCTTCGAGCCACGGCGCGAACAAGCGCGTGACGCGCGGCATGAACACGTACACCACCGACACGACGATGGTCAGAGTGATCAGGAACGTGGCGACCACGTAGTTGGAAAGCAGCGGATGCAATCTGAGCAGCGGCCCCCAGATCAGCGGCACCAGCAAGGTGTGCGGCAGAATCACCAGCAGCGTGATCACTGCTTGTTTCCAGCGCGGCGGTGGCGAAGCGGCTTCGGCCAGCGGCGAGAACCAGAACTCGTTGACCGGCGCGACTTCGGTCTGGTCGCCATCGGCAAGCATCGGCGCAGCTTCATCGACCAGCGCCTGACGCTGCGGCGATTCCAGCCACGATTGCATGGCGTCGGTGGAGCAAAAGCGCAGTACGCAGGTGTAGAAGTCGAGACCGGCACATTTACCGCGCACCACATCAACCCCCAAGTGCCCTTCCCGCTGCCCCGCGACCCGCACGATATTGCGCAGCCAGGCTTCATACGCCGCCTCAAACCCGGCTTTGACCCGGTGCTTGACGATCAGCGTCACGGTCTCATCAGACCCCGGTGCTTTTGGACTCAGGACTTCAGGCATAACGCAGCACTCCGGGCAAACGGACGTTGAGCGCCAGCCGTCCCGGCCCGGCGATAAACACAGTGGCAAACAGGATCAACAGCAACCAGCCGAACTGCCCCTCGGCCACACTCCATTGCGGATGCACGACCAACAACGCCACCAGCAGAACAAAGAGAATAGGCACGCAGGCCAATCGCGCCAGTACCCCGGCGACGATCAGTAGCGGACAGACGACTTCGGCGAAGATCGCCAGCATCAGGGTGAGGTGCGAACCGAGGTGGAACGGATCTTCGATCAGCTGCAATTGCGCGCTGAAATCCAGCAGCTTGGGCAAGCCGTGTACCCACAGCAAAAACAACCCGCCGCTGACCCGCAGAAACAGCAAACCGACGTCGCGTGCCCGTTCATCGCGTTGCAAAGCGTTCATTACCCCATCCTGGAAACTTCATCGACCTGAATAATGCCGATGCCGGGAAGGGAAAAATTGAACGGGTGTGCTCAGTTCACCAGCGTGCCGAGATATTCAGCACACCGCAAAACCCTGTGGGAGCGGGCTTGCTCGCGAAGGCGGTGTGTCATTCAAAGTATTTATCAACTGACCCGACGCCTTCGCGAGCAAGCCCGCTCCCACAGGGGATGTGTTCAGGCAGGTGGATTGAGGTTATCCAGCACCCGATTCACCGCGAGCTCGCCGAGCATGATCAACTGCGCAATTCCCAACAACGCCCGGCGCTGCGCTGCGGGCAAGAGGTGGGCGACGTCCTGGGCAATGGTTTTGGCTGAGGCGAGGGTTTCGCTGGCGTCGGTCAGTAGATCTTCGTTTTTGGTGTCGGCGGTGACGGCGTACATAGCACGGGTTTTACGTGGAGGCGGCGTAGAGCCGGGTGGGCAAAGGTAATGGTCGAGGGCGCGGTCGGCGGCTTGGTGGAGTTTTCTGGAATCGATGGATGCGTAGGGAGATGTGGGGTCGATGTCTGGTGGGTTGGGTGTGACTTTGAACATGGTGAATCTCCTTTTTAGCGCAGGGATCACCACGTCCAGTCGCTAAACAGGATGGGTGGCGACCGTATGCAGGTTAGCGAACCGGAAAAAAGGCAACCCGGTAGACCCGAAGGTCTCCCGCATACAGCCGCCATAGCGAGGTGCAGACGATAGCCCGCAACGAAGCATGGAGCGTTGATGCACTTTTTTGATCCGAGTCGCTAAACCCGATCGCTGAATATTTCAGCGACCGCCAAACGATAGAGACCGGGCCACAAGCGCACAAGCCGGCGGATTCTGTCTTAGCTGTAGGCAAAGGCGCAAGGTTGTGTAGCCTGAAAGAGTGTCTGCTGGTGTTGCTTAAACAGCGGTGTTTAAAACACCCACAACGCCGGGCTCACACCCAACAAATGTAGGAGTGAGCCTGCTCGCGATAGCGGTGTTTCAGTCAATACAGGTATCGGCAGAACTGACGCTATCGCGAGCAGGCTCACTCCTACAGGGGGATTTTTGTTGTTTGTGAGATCAGCGAAAGGAGTCAGACCGTTGGGATATCCAGCGGCGCCGCCATGAACTGACTGATCCGCGACCGCAACCACTTCTCCGCCGGATCGTTGTCATGCACCCCGCTCCACGCCATCGACAACTGCGCCGCATCAATCGGAAACGGTGGGTCTTCGGCGCGCAACGCACAGCCTTCAACCAGCGCGCACGCCGCATAATCCGGCACGGTGGCGATCATTTCTGTACCCGCCAGCAACGCGCGCAAACCACTGAACTGTGGCACGCCGAGCACGACGCGGCGACTGCGGCCGAGTTTGGCCAGGTCGAGGTCGATGTTGCCGCTCAAGTCGCCGGAGAACGAGACCATCGCGTGCGGGCGTGCGCAGTATTCGTCGAGCGTCAGCGGGCCTGGGCGGTCGTCGCCGCGCAGGACTTTGCAGGGGATGTCGCGGAGTTTTTTGCGTTTGGCGTTGGCCGGCAGATCGGTGGTGTAACTGACGCCGACGGAGATCTCGCCGGACGCCAGCAGCGCCGGCATCAGCAGGTAGTTGGCGCGGCGCACCACGACGACGATGCCCCGTGCCTCTTCCTGAAGCTGACGCAACAACGGCGGGAACAGGCCAAATTCCGCGTCGTCCGACAAGCCGATCCGGAACACATCGCAGCTGCTTGCTGGCTCGAATTCCTTGGCGCGGCTGACGGCGCCGGAGATCACGTCCATGGCCGGTTGCAGTTCTTTGAGAATGTCGAGCGCGCGCGCCGTCGGCTCCATGGCGCGACCGTTGCGCAGCAGCAACGGATCATCGAACAGATCGCGCAAACGGCCTAACGCGGCGCTGACGGCGGGTTGGCCCATGAACAGTTTTTCGGCCACGCGGGTCAGGTTCTTTTCGAACATCAGTGCTTCGAATATCACCAACAGGTTCATGTCGACGCGGCGCAGATCGTTACGGTTCATGGGCTCGATTTCCTTGTATGGCCAGCCAGACGCAAGTGCTACGCACTTTACTCGATCAACGGCCCATCCAGCGCGGGTCTGTTAGGCGAATTAACAACGATTAACTCGTCAGCGGCCAGCCCGCGCACAACAATCGATGGCCTGCGCAGCGTTGTTTTTTGACCTGAGGGAAAGCGCCGAGTGTGCGTTCCCCACCGACACGGATCCTGGCCATGGCTCATTCTCTGCAAACCGTCGCCCTCGCCCCTGCCTGCGAACCCGTCGTGCCACGCACCGGTGGCCTCAGCCCGCAACGGGTGCGGCGGGTCAAGCAACTGATCCTCGACCGTCTCGGCGAAAGTCTGGAAGTCACCGAACTGGCGCAGGCGTGCTCGCTGTCGCGCAGTCATTTTTCGCGGGCGTTCAAGTGCAGCACCGGCGTGTCGCCACAAGACTGGATACGCGGCCAACGCCTCGCCCGCGCCAAACTGTTGATCCAGCACACCGACCTGAGCCTGACGCAAATCAGCCTGGAATGCGGTTTCTGCGATCAGGCGCATTTCTGCCATATTTTTACTCGCAGCGAAGGGATCAACCCGTTCGCCTGGCGCTGCCAGGTCATGCGTGAACCAAGAAGTCCTCGCCCACTGTCATGAAGTTTTGAACCCACCACTCACACCAGCCGTTGCACCGATGCTCAAACCTGAGGATTATGCCCGGACACCGCGAAACAGACGCCCTGCGCGCTCGCCCAGTGCTGTTTCGTCCTGTCCGCTGCAGCACCGCAGGAGTGAGTGGTTGAGTCTTCCGTCAAATCAGGCCATCGGCTTCGGCCCTTATCGGATTTACCCGGCACAACGGCTGGTGCTGGAGGGTGAGCAACCGTTGCGTCTGGGTCGCCGGGCCATGGACATTCTCCTGATTTTGCTGGCGCACGCCGGCGAAGTGGTGAGCAAGCAGGCGTTGATGGCCGGAGTGTGGCCGGACAGCGTTGTCGAAGACATCAATTTGCGCGTGCACATGGCCGCCTTGCGCAAAGCACTCGGCGATGGTCAGGCCGGTCAGCGCTACATCGTCACCGTGGCGCAGCGGGGTTACAGCTTTGTCGCACCGATTCTGCAACAGAACATCGATCAACAACCCGCTGGCACGCACGTTGGGCGACATAACCTGCCACTGCGGCGCACGCGGATGATCGGCCGTCAAATGCTGGTCGACAGCCTGATGACGCAATTGCCGCGTCAGCGCTGCATCACCTTGGTCGGCCCCGGCGGAATCGGCAAAACCACGGTTGCCCTGCGCGTTGCCGAGCAATTGATCGGGCATTATCGCGACGGCATTCGCTTGCTCGATCTGGCACCGCTGTCCGACCCGCGAATGATCTACTCGCACCTGGCCGCCCTCCTCGACACGTTGCTCAACGATCACGACCCGCAGGCCAGTCTGATCAACGCCCTGCGCGATCGGCAAATGCTGCTGGTGATCGACAATTGCGAGCACTTGATCGACGCCGTCGCCCTGCTCAGCGAGAGCATTTTGCGCGGCGCGCCGCAGGTGCACATTCTGGCGACCAGTCGCGAAAGCCTGCGCGCCGAGGGCGAGTATGTGCAGCGGCTGGAATCCCTCGAATGCCCGCCGGACATCGTCCTCGACCGCGCGCAGGCGCTGAGTTTTGCCGCGCTGCAACTGTTCGTCGAACGGGCCATGGCCGCTTGCGAAAACTTTGAAATCAGCGAAGCCGAACTGCCGCTGGCGATTGAAATCTGCCGACGCCTCGACGGTATTCCGCTGGCGCTGGAGTTGGCGGCCGCGCAAATCGGCGAATTGGGATTGAGCGGTTTGTCGAAGCAGTTGCAGGGGCGTTTGCCGCCCGTGGCGCCGGACAATCAGGATCGTCACGTCACACTGCGGGCCACGCTGGACTGGAGTTTCAATTTGCTCACCGCTTGTGAGCAAACCTGCTTGCGCCGGCTGGGGGTGTTTCGCGGCGGCTTCACGCTAGAGTCCGCTGCGGCAGTCATTGGTGGCCAGCACCTCACGCCCGGTGAAGTGTTTGGCTCGATCACGCAATTGGTCGCCAAATCACTGCTGAACGTTGAAGTCGGCGATGAAGAGGTGTTCTACCGTTTGCTCGACACCACCCGCCGTTATGCCCTGGAAAAGCTCTATATGTCGGGCGAGCTTGGACAGACCCGCAAGCGCCACGCGGAGCGCTGTCTGGCGCTGATGCATCAGGCGCAGAGCGCTTGGGAACACACGCCGACCACGCTGTGGATCGAGCGCTATGCGCGAGGTCTGGAAGATTTGCGCGCGGCGCTGGACTGGAGCCTGAACGGTGACGGCCCGGATGAGCTGGCGATTCGATTGGCCGCCGCTTCCGCGCCGTTATGGCAGGAACTGTCGCTGCTCAAGGAATACGGCGGTTACGTGCGTCAGGCGCTGGCTTTGCTGGAGGATGCCGAGATGCCGTGCCCGCGTCTGCAAATTGCCTTGAATCTCGCACTCGGCAGCGCCTGTTATCACACTTGGGGCGGCACCCCGGAAACCATTGAGGCTTTCGCCAGTGCCACTGCGCTGGCCCATCAGCATGGCGATGTCGCCGGGCAACTGCGGGCGGTTTCGGGGCACATGGCGGTCAACCTCAGTTGTGGGCATTATCAAATGGCCCTTGAGCAGAGCGAACAATTCGATCGCCTCGGCCTGCACGGTGATCCGCTTTTGACATTAAGTACTCACCGTTTGCGCGTGCTGGCGCTGCACTACGCCGGCGACCAGACGCAGGCGCGCATCCACGCCGAACAAGTGATTCAGCGCATGGCGCAGAGCGGTCACCTCAATCGCTTTACCCACGGTTTCGGCGTGCAATACGACCAGAGCGTCGCTTCGCTGACCGTACTCGCCCGCGTGTTGTGGTTGCAGGGTTTTCCCGAACAGGCGTGGCACACGGCGCGGCAGGCGCTGGACATCGCGGTGCAGATCAATCATGGCACCTCGATTTGCTACACCCTGGCGCTGGCCACTTGTCTGATCGCGCATTACAACGGTGACAAACAAAACGCGCGGGCCTTGTTGCGTCTGCTGCTGGAGCAATCGCAGAAGCATTCGGTGCTGCTGTTTCATACGTGGGGGCGGCATTACGCGCAGGTGATTGATGCTGAGACGGCGACGGTTGTGCGGGCGGAGGGTGGCGGGTTGATCCGGGAAATCATGGTGACGCTGGACAGTGGTTTTGTGGATGACGCGTTGTTGGAGCGGGCGCGCAGTGGTGCGGCGGGTTGGAGCACGGCGGAGATATTGCGGGCTCGGGCGGAGCAGCTTTTGGCTGAAGATTTGCAGTGTCTGGACTGGTCTCTTCGCGAGCAAGCCCGCTCCCACATTGGATTTGTGTCAGGCATAGATCCCTGTGGGAGCGGGCTTGCTCGCGAAGGCATTAGCCCGATCACCACAAAATCCCAAGAAGCAGAACATCTCCTGCTCCAGGCCCTGTCCATCGCCCAATCCCAAGGCGCACTGGCCTGGGAGCTACGCAGCGCCATGTCACTGGCCCGGCTCTGGCAGCAACAATCGCGCTACCAGGAAGCCCTTGATCTGCTGACCCCGATCTTCGAACGTTTCACCGAAGGCTACGCCACCCCGGACTTGCGCAAAGTGCGCCAGCTACTCGACAAGTTGCGCAATCAAACGCAAGCCTGAAATCCGGGATGACCGCCGCAGAAAATGAAGATGGCGATGTTCAAAATCACCGCTGATGAGTTTTGCCCGCGCGTACAACCGAGTGGTGTTGAGCATTCGATAATGCAACGCCCCCTCCCCGCGCTTTACCGTTAGTAACGACTTCTGCACCATTTGATCAATGATCAACTGCCCGTGTGCCTCGGCGATCACCGCCAGCGCCGCCTCAAGCGTAAAAGCCACTTTGAACACCGACAAACGTTGCAGCACCCGCTGCTGTTGTTCGCTCAAGCGCTGATAGCTCCAGTCCAGCGCGGCTTGCAGGGTCTGATGCCTTGGCTCAGCAGTACGACGGCCCTGCAACTGCAGACAATTGCCTAACTGCGCCTGCAATCCCACCAGCGCCAGCGCATCAATTTGCGCTGCCGCCAGTTCTATCGCCAACGGCAAACCGTCGAGGCGTCGACAGATATCGCGCACGACTTCCAGATCCTGCAGCCGCAGGCAAAACCCCTGCTGACGCGCGCGGGCGCGGCTGACAAACAGCTGCACCGCCGAATAACCCATGGTTTCTTCGACACTGTCCAGCGCGCTCGACGGGGGAAGGCTCAGCGGTGGCAGGTGCTGCACGGTTTCCAGATCGGCTTGCAGCGCTTCGCGGCTGGTCACGAGGATCGACAAGTGCGGTGCCGCATTCAACAGCTTCTCCACCAGAAACTTGCAGGCGTCGCGCAGATGCTCGCAGTTGTCGAGCAGCAACAGCGTATGACGACTGGCCAACGTGGCGAGATCGGTATTTAGCGTTTGCAAAACGTGATCAAACAGCGCCGTGCCATCGTCGACAAGCGCCAGATCCACACGCCACACGCCATCGCGAAAGTGCTGCAGCAACAACTCGGCCGCGCGCAAAGCCACCGTGGACTTCCCGACCCCGGCCGGGCCCGTCACGCTCATCAACCGGCACAGTGGCAGTTGCCGCACCATCGAACCGACTAACGAATCGCGGCCGGTCACCGGCGTCAGTCGTGCCGGCAGATTGTGCTGGGGCGCCTGCAGGGTTTCGAACACCACTTGCGCGGTATTGTCGCCCTGCACCGGGGCGACGAAGCTGTAACCGCATTGCGGCACGTTGACGATGTAGCGCTGGCCATTTTCACCGTCACCCAGCGCCCGGCGCAGCGCGGCAATGTGCACGCGCAAATTGATCTCTTCGACCACCGACGTCGGCCAGACCAGCGCAATCAAGTGCTCCTTCTTGACCACTCGACCGGCGCGCTCGACCAGCACTTGCAGAATGTCCAGCGCACGCCCGCCCATGCGTAATTGCCGATCCCCTTCCAGGATCAGCCGCTGGCGCAAGTGAAACGCGTAAGGGCCAAAATGCAGCACTGACGCCGAGGTCAAATCGATGGGGCTGTTCATGCCATTATCTTGGCAGCCTCAAGTGACGGTTCAACCGCCACGCGGGGCGCAACACGGACTTCCGGGTGCGCGAAACGGACAGAACCGCTCTAGCTGAACTGTTCGCGGTACTGCGCAGGGGTCAGACCGAGCTTTTCTGCAAACAGAAAACGCATATGGCGGACGCTGCCGAAACCACTTTTGTAAGCCACGGTTTTCAGCGGCAAGTCGCTGGTTTCCAGCAGGTTTCGCGCGCAATCGATGCGCGCACTTTGCAGGAACTCCATCGGCGTCATGTCGACGTCACGGCTGAACAGGCGCGCGAAATGCCGCGCGCTCATGTTCGCCAACCCTGCCATGCGCTCGATGGTGAAAGCCTCGTCGAGGTGTTCAAGGACGTAATTCTGCACGCGGGTAATCGGCGTTTCCTGCGGCGCAACCGCTGCCATCAATGGGCTGAACTGCGCCTGACCACCTTGGCGTTTCATGACGACCAGCAACACTTTGGCGACATTCTGCGCGAGCGTCTTGCCATGGTCTTGAGCGACTACGGCCAACGCCAGATCGATGCCCGCGGTGACCCCGCCCGAAGTGATCAGGTTGCGATCCTCGACGAAAATCTGATCGGTCGCGACGTCTGCCTTGGGAAATCCCTTGATCAGACGTTCGGTGTAATTCCAGTGGGTGGTGACGCGATAGCCGTCGAGCAACCCGGCGTGTCCCAGCACAAATGCACCGGTACAGATTGACCCGTAACGCTCGGCCCGACTGACCGCGCCCTTCAACCAATTGAGCAACGGCGGAGACTTGTCGTTGTAGGCACCGGGGCCGCCCGGCACCAACAGCAAGTCGTAGTACTCGTCTGTCTGCTCAATATGGCGGTCGGCATGTACCAACACGCCATTTGAAGCACGCAGGGGGCCGGGCTCGGTACCCAGAGTGGTCAATTGGTAATGTGCTTCAGCCTTCAAAAAGCGGTTGGCAACCGAAAACACTTCCAGTGGCCCGGCCATGTCCAGCAGAAGAAAGTCGGGGAACAGCACCATTGCCACGGTTTTCATGGAATATTTCACTGAGTTCAAAGAAAGAAAGACGCACCGGATACGCGAGGCATTATGGCCAACTGCAGCGCAGACGTCGGAAAAAATGCGTGAACCACCGCGCAAAACTGTCAACCTGACCAGGACAGTCTTTCAATTTTCATCTACTTATTGCACTTGGCAATTACCAGTAACCTTCTCCTCACTCGGACGAATTAACGTCCCGTAAGGAGATTTCATCATGCTGACTCTTCGCAAAGCCTCCGATCGTGGCCTCGCCAATCATGGCTGGTTGAAGTCGTTCCACACCTTTTCCTTCGCCAGCTACCGCGACCCGCGTGAACAGGGTTTCTCTGACCTGCTGGTGATCAACGATGACCGCGTTGCTGCCGGTAAGGGTTTCGGCCAACACCCGCACCGCGACATGGAGATTTTTTCCTACGTGCTGGAAGGCGCGCTGGAACACAAAGACACCTTGGGCACCGGTTCGGTCATCCGCCCCGGCGATGTGCAACTGATGAGCGCCGGCAGCGGCGTGGCGCACAGCGAGTTCAACCACTCGGCGACCAAGCCTGTGCACTTCCTGCAAATCTGGATCGTGCCGGAAGTCAGTGGCGCCAAACCGCGTTATCAGCAGGAGCACTTCAGCGCCGAGAAAAAACGCGGTCGCCTGCAGTTGATCATCTCGCCGGACGGCAAAAATGGATCGCTGAAAGTGCGCCAGAATGCGCGAGTGTATGCCGGCCTGTTCGATGGCAAGGAAAGCGCCACACTGAAACTGGCCGCTGACCGTTATGCTTACGTGCATGTGGCACGGGGCAGCGTTGAACTCAATGGCGTGCAATTGCAGGAAGGCGATGGCGTGCGGGTTCGTGAGGAACAGACACTGACCTTGAGCAATGGCGTAGACGCCGAGGTGCTGGTGTTTGACTTGCGGCCGCAGGAATTGCCGCAGATGCCATAAGCAGTATTTCAACGCCAACAGAAACGGCCTTCTTTGAAGGCCGTTTTTTATTGTGGCGGTACCGGTATTGGCAATGAGGCAGGCTTTTGCACGCTGATGTCTTTGCCCAGTTGGATCGCTGCTAGCGTAGTCTGCAGGGTAGTCAGCACGGCGGCTTGATTGGCGAAGTGCGCGGCCACGACGATGGTGATCACTCCGAAAAAATGTACGGCAGTCGCTGCCCAGTAATTAGCCTTCACAGTCGAGGCCTGTTTGATGGCTTCTTTCGACTCTTCGGCGATTTTTTGCACTCCGGCCCACATCAAATCATAGCGTCTATCCCGCTCGGTTTGAGTCTTGTCCCGCTCGGCCTGGGCCGAAAGAAAGGCATCGAATCTCGCCGACACACCCTCAAGCCGAGCATCCATTCTGGCTTCGATGGTTTCTATCTTTGCATTGAATTCTTCGCGACTGATTGCACTCATGGTTTGGGTATTCCGACCTTGTCTCGACAGGTCACTAATTAAGTTTTGACTGAGTTCCGTAGTTTTCAATTCGACACCTTCCTGGGTCTACCGATACCGTCCCTGGTACTCCACATCAGTGCGAGCCTTTGGCCTCTCACCGAGCTGTCGTAACGATAGAACTCGCCCAGTCGGCTGACAAGCCAGCCGATTCTGCCTGTTTTGTAGGCCGTTTCGTCAGAAGACGTAGCCCTTGCATCTAGTCATTCTCAGCTGCAAACACACCGACAATCTGCTCGATCACCGCCCTCACCCGCGCGGTATGGCGCAGATCCGCGTGGGTCACCAGCCACACGTCATACGGTAACGGCCGTGTACGTTCGGGCCAGAGCCTGACCAGACCATCGCGCTCGCCCATGTACACGGGAATTTCTCCTACACCGAGACCGGCCGCCATTGCCCGGCGCACCAACAGGCTGGAACCGAGGCCGGCAACAATCCGCCCGCGAGTCATCGGTTCAGAGACCAGCGTCAGGTCTTTGTTGCCCTGCAAATACGGCTGATAGACCACCAGATCATGCCCCTCGAACGCCGAGCCCGGTTGCGGAATGCCCTTGGCATCGACGTACGCTTGCGAAGCGAACAGACCCACCGGCCAGCGGGCAATCCGCCGGGCGATCAGATCCGGATTGTCCGGCCGCGTATTGCGTACGGCGATGTCCGCCTCGCGCTTGGCCAGGCTGAGAATCTGCGTGGACGCGTCCAGTTGCACGCGTACGTCCGGGTGCAACTCGTGCAGGCGGGCAATGGCCGGAATCAGAAAATCGATGGCCAGCGAATCGGTGGTGCTGACGCGCACATTGCCGGTCAGGCGGTCGTCGAGCCCCTGAATCTGCCGCTCAAGTTCCAGCGCCGAATGCTCCATTTTCTCCACGTTCTTCAGCGCGGCCTCACCCACCGCCGTCAACGCGTAACCGTCGGAGGTGCGCAGGAACAACGTCGCACTCAGGGACTTTTCCAGCGCAGTGATGCGTCGCCCTACTGTCGCTTGATCAACTCCCAGCACCCGCGCTGCGCCGCGTAACGTCGACTCGCGACAAACCGCGAGAAACACCCGCGCATCATCCCAATTCATGCTGTCTCCTGATGATGCAAATCCGCATCGGCGCACCGCTTAATCGCTGCGCGAATGCAGCAACGATAGCCGATATCCTCAGCGCCATATACCTTCCTCGAGATCGCTCTCATGCGTACTTCATCATCCACCGGCCTCTGGCTGCCGATCTTCGCCGGACTCTGCGCCAGCCTGGTCAGCATCGGCCTGGCGCGGTTTGCTTACACACCGTTGATTCCTGCGCTGATTCAGGTGCAGTGGTTTTCTGCCAACGACGTCGTGTACCTCGGCGCCGCCAACCTTGTCGGCTATTTGATCGGTGCCCTGCTCGGCCGTCCTGTGGCGCGGCAACTTGGCAACAAAAATGCGCTGCGCCTGATGATGTTCGCGGTGACAGCGGCATTTTTCGCCTGTGCCTATCCGCTGTCAGTGAGCTGGTTTTTCGGCTGGCGGCTGCTGTCGGGGATTGCCGGTGGCGCGATCATGGTGCTGGTAGCTGCGACCGTGCTGCCGCATGTGCCGGCCGCGCGCAAAGGGCTGGCCAGTGGCGCGATTTTTCTGGGGATCGGTTTGGGCATTGCCGGATCGGGGACGATTGTGCCGCCGCTGTTGAGTTTGGGTCTGCAGGCGACTTGGCTGGGGCTCGGCACTTTATCGCTGGTACTGACGGCGCTGAGCTGGTTCGGCTGGCCTGCGGATCTGCCGCAGCCGACCGTCTCGCATGATATGGCGGCGACTCAAGCGACTCCGCCCGGCGTTTATCTGCTGTTCGCTCAATACGCCTTCATGGCGGCGGGTCTGGTGCCGGCGATGGTTTTTCTGGTGGATTACGTGGCGCGCGGACTCGGTGCCGGGGCGCATGTCGGCGCGTTGGTGTGGGTGATGTATGGCATGGGCGCGATTGTCGGGCCGGTGAGTTATGGCTTTCTGGCGGATCGATTCGGCGCACGTAAAAGTATTCGGCTGGTGCTCGTCGTGCAGGCGATCACGCTGGGGCTGCTGGCGGTGTCGCATTCCTTTCTGGCACTGGCGCTGCTCGCGGTGATTCTCGGTTCATTCCCGCCGGGCATCGTGCCGCTGGCCCTGGCTCGGGTGCATGAGCTGGTGCCGAATCATCATCGCCAGCAAATCGCCTGGAGCCGCGCCACGGTGTCGTTTGCCACGTTTCAGGCGCTGGCCGGGTTTGCCTATTCGGCGCTGTTCAATGCCACGGGCGGCCATCACGCGTTGCTGTTTGTGATTGCTGCTGGTGCGATTGCGGTGGCGCTGATCCTGGAGTTAGCCATGAACCTTTGGACACGCACAATCCAATGTAGGAGTGAGCCTGCTCGCGAACGCGGTGTGTCTGGCAACCCTGCATCGACTGCCCCGACGCCATCGCGAGCAGGCTCACTCCTACAGGGGTGCGGGGATTGACCTGAATTTATTGATCGACGCAGCACTCCCATTTACACAAACCTTTGCTGAGAGGAATCTGCATGTCTTTGCCTAACGAAATGACCCAAATTCAAATCACCGAACCCGGTGGCCCGGAAGTCCTGCAACCCAAACGCGTACCGTTGCCAGTCGCCGCTGAAGGCCAAGTACTGATCCGCGTACACGCCGCCGGGGTCAATCGTCCGGATGCCTTGCAACGTGCCGGCAAATATCCGATGAAGCCCGGTATGGACCGGTGCCCGGGCTCGAAGTGGCTGGTGAAGTCGTGGCACTGGGCGCCGGCGTCAGCCAATTTGCCGTGGGCGACAGGGTCTGTGCGTTGACCAACGGCAGCGGCTACGGCGAGTACTGCGCGGTTCCAGCAGGCCAGACTTTGCCGATTCCCGACGGCATCGACTGGATTCAAGCGGCAGCGATCCCGGAAACCTTCTTCACCGTGTGGGCCAATCTGTTCGTGCTCGGTGCCGCCAGCCGTGGCCAGCGCGTACTGATTCACGGCGGCACCAGCGGCATCGGTACCACCGCGCTGATGCTCTGCCGCGAATTCGGCATCGAAACCTTCGCCACCGCCGGCAGCGCGGATAAATGCGCGGCGATCAGCAAACTCGGCGGCCAGCCGATCAACTATCGCGAAGAGGATTTCGCCGCGGTGATCGCCGAGAAGACAGGCGGCAAAGGCGTGAATGCGATTCTCGACATCATGGGTGGCTCGTACCTCAACGGTAATGTCAGCGCGTTGGCGATGGACGGCCGGCTGGTGATGCTCGGCTTCCTCGGCGGCGCCCGTGCCAATGACTTCGATCTGCTGGCAATGATGGCCAAACGCGCGGTCATCACCGGTTCGCTGCTACGTGCCCGCACTGCGGCGGAGAAAGCCGAGATCGCCAGCCAACTGCGCGAGCACGTCTGGCCGGCACTGGCTGCCGGGCGCTGCCTGCCGATCATCGACAAGGTCTACCCGCTCGCCGACGCGGCCCAGGCCCACGCGCACATGGAGGCCGGCGACCATATCGGCAAAATCGTGTTGCAGGTGATTTAAGCCGTTGCAGCATTTTGTAATCGTTGCCCACGGGCGCTGGTCGAAATTGTCACGCGCAGACCGAGGGTTCTGGTAAAAAGCGTTCTTTGTCTGCGTGGTGAAACGTTTAATGTTCCAGGCCTTCATGACTCGTCTGCGACGCCGCCGTCTGGCGTTCGCCTGCATGGCTGCGCTGATTATCGGCGTGCCAACGAGTTGTGCCGTGCTCGAACACACCGAACGCAAACTGCTGTTTCGAATCGAACCGGGCACGGCCGGCTGGTATCACGGCTTGCCCGGCAGCGTGCAGGAACTCGACCTGCAGCCAAAAAGCTTCAAGGCCGGGCAGAACATTCACGCGTGGTGGTGGCCGGCGGAAAAAGCCAATGCCCCGGCCATTCTCTATTTGCACGGCGTGCGCTGGAACCTGACTGGGCAGTTGTTCCGCATTGAGCAATTGCGCGCAGCGGGTTACTCGGTGCTGGCCATCGACTATCGCGGTTTCGGCCAGAGCCACGGTGATCTGCCGTCGGAAAGCAGCGTTTACGAAGATGCCCGCGTCGCCTGGGAGCGCTTCAAACTGCTGCAACCGGATCCGAACAAACGCCTGATCTACGGCCACTCTCTTGGCGGCGCAGTGGCGATCGATCTGGCTGCAGAACTTGGCCAGGACGCCGAGCTTAATCACACACCGCTGCCGGTTCGTGGATTGGTGATTGAATCGACCTTCACCACACTGGCGGACGTCGCCGCGTCTGTGGCCAACACCTCGCTACCGGTGCGCTGGTTGCTCTCGCAGAAATTCGATTCGATCGACAAGATCGCCGACATTCATATGCCTTTGCTGGTCGTACACGGTCTGGCCGACGCTTTCGTGCCACCGCGTTTCAGTGAGCAACTGTTCAACGCAGCGCAACAACCCAAGCGCCTGTTGTTGGTGCCAGGAGCAACGCACAACAACAGCATGGCGCTCGGCGGTCAAAGTTATCGCAAAGCGCTGGACAGCCTGATGCAATCCAAACCCGCTCCCCGCATGGCAGGGCCTGCTTTGTTAAAAAGCTCAGGCGATTCCTGACCTGGATTCAGACAGTGCTAAACCAGACGTTTTTGAGAACGAATCCATCTGGAAAGCTCCGCCCTTCCTGACGTCCAACGCTCTGCTATGTTTTAACCGCCCAACGCGGAACCTGGCGAATAACCGCCGCTCTCCGCGCTACTGCCGGGAGCAGAGACATGAGAATCAACCCGTACCTGATCTTCAACGGCGACTGCCGCGAAGCGTTCACGTTTTACGAACAAGCCTTGCAGGGAAAGCTCGAGGCGATGATGACCTTCGGCGAAACACCCGCCGCCGAGCACGTGCCCAAAGAGCATCACCATCTGGTGATTCACACCTGCCTGAAGGTCGGTGATCAGATGATCATGGCCTCGGACACCACGCCCGACCGCCCGACCCAAGGCATGAGCGGCTGCTCGATTTCATTGAACGTCGACAGCATCGCCGAAGCCGAGCGCGTGTTTAACGCATTGGCCAAGGATGGTCGCGTCGATATGCCACTGGAAGCGACCTTCTGGGCCGCGCGATTTGGCATGCTGGTCGATCGTTTTGGCGTGTCGTGGATGGTCAATTGCGAAAGCGAAAAGTGACACTGACGTTGTGTGAGGCATGAAAAAGCCCAACCGGTTCAGGTTGGGCTTTTTGCGTTAACGCTGGGCCAATTCGTGGCGTATGCACTGTTCGTAATAAATTTGCTTGATCGCCGCCGGTTTGAGCTTCGAGCTGCTGTTGTAGGTCTGCTCGGTGATCCCCATCGCGGTCATGCGCATCCACGGTTGCTTAAACTTGCGCACCTGCAATTGTTTGCGCGCGCCATATAAAGAAACGCCAGACAGCTTGGACTGCTGCGCTCCGGCAGCCATGTCCGAACCCCAGGTGCAGGCAAACTGATGACTTTTGCTTATCTCTTTGGCCTCGACGGTCGAGGCAAAAGCAGCCAGGGAAAGCGTTGCAACGGTGATGGCAATCGTCCGCATATAGCCAACCTAACCTTTTGAAAAAAGGCGATTTTGACCGGATGTTTCCGAACAGGGGGCCAGCAATTTGCCGCCTATTGAGGATTTTTTCAGACAGATAAAAGGACGGTGATGTGTACCGCTCGTCCTACGCGACGCACCTTTGCCTGCGAGACACTTCCAATGCGGTACATCCCCAGCGTGGAAGGCTCAGACCATGAACAAGAAAATTGCCGCTCTGTCGCTCGCCAGCCTGCTTGTGGCCGGCCCTGTTTACGTCTTGGCAAGTGAACAAAACACGGCGGGATCCGCTGCGCCGCCGACCGCCATGCCGGGGGTCAATCAGTCGAAAAGCTCGAAAGCCAACGACGAAAAGGACAGCAAAAAGGGTGAGGAGTCATCAGGTGGGAATGCTGGCGCGCAATCCCATGAGACGGCGAAGGATGCTGCGACGTCGAGTGATTCGGAGGACATTAAGAAAGCGCCGAAACCTTAATGACAGACACAAAAAAGCCGATTTATTTAATCGGCTTACCTGTCTGATTTTACTCAGGAATTATGGTCGGGACGGAGTGATTCGAACACTCGACCCCTAGCACCCCATGCATGCAGAGATCGCTGGAACCCGCCAAACATAAGGCTTCGCGCTAGGCGCTCGCTGCAACGATGCCCAACAGTGCGCAACCGTGTTTTACAAAGTCACTCGAAAAGTCACTGAGCCTTTTTGGGCCCTTCCTCGGCGTTCTGCCGACTGCAACCATCCTCACGATTGACGAATGCTCATACAGACACTCGGCAGGAAAGGCAAATGATAGTGTGCAGCACAACGATAAGGGCGCCAATGGAAGCGTCCTTTACTAATATTTTAATGGCCCACAGCTACCCACTGAATTTCTTTGACCCCCGGAACGCAGGGAGCGCCATTGGCATCTACAAATTTCACCCTCATGCCACTGCGGGTCACCACAAAAGCACAATACACCGCCGGATAAAATTCTTGCCCCAGTTTCTGGGCTGAAAGCGGCAAGCTGTTCAGAAACTCAAAATATGCAGCGTTGTGTTCTTTCTTTCCGTCTATGAGATAGTCTATCCCCTCGAGAATTTCCTTCTCGGATAAGAAGAATAAAAAATTAAGGACGATGGCGTCGAAGGTGTTTCCGCCCTTAAGCGGTACGTTGTAACGATGAAATAACTGGTTTCTAGTCTGGTCGCTAGGTATATGAGATATATCAGAAACGCCCAGCGCCGCGTCGACAATGACTTTCTCAGCGTGCCTAAGAACGGTGCAGCCCGCCCACTCTTGTTTGAGCTCAAATTTAGCCAGTTCAGGGAATCGCTCACTGAGGAAAATATTTCTTTCCTCGTCGTATACGAAGTTACCTTGGCTTATGGCTCCCCGAATCGGAAGCTTGTTTTTGAATCCAAGCTCAAGGAGCAATGACACTGCGCTAACGAAATTGTTTACGTTGTAAACATCGTCAATCGGGCATGACACCAGAACAATCGAATCAAAGAGAAACTGAGAAAATTCGAAGTTTTTTCGGCCAGTGTTGTCACCCTGAACAGCGAAAAATGTCGCGTTTTTTGCTTCATCTATGAAAGAAGCGTACTGCTGATGTAGTGACGCAATGTCTTCGCTTTCGAGGCGAGCCGAGAAGCCAAGGACATCCAAAAAAGCTATCAGTCTGTTTTCGTAGTTGACTATCAACATTTTCCCTCAGGCAAGGCGGTGTAGGTATCCATAGACGTAAGCAAGTTCACGGAACCAGCTAGACGCTGAGGGTAGCGCGGGGCCCACTCAACTGTCACCACGTTGCTGAAGGATCAGCTTCGCCAGGCCCCGCCAAATACGCCCCTCCCGTTCTCGCCGATCGCCTGCAGGGCGCCGCGACGTTCTTCCGTGCCTCGGTATGGCCTTGCTGTTTTCGACCAGCAGCGTCAGCTCCAGGATCGCAACTTCCAGCGCCAATGGATTGTTGTGCAGGCATTTGAGGCCACAGAATCCCCAAAGGAACACGCCGCACAGTTGGTGCCGCTCCAGGTAGAGCCGACTGAGGCGTTCTAATGGTTCATGGCGGATCGCGGCGTCGGCAACATACGCAATCAAGACCATTCGCTCATCGAGCCTTTGGCCACTCCGTCATAGGCTTGCTCACAGGTCAGCCCCCGAGCTCTGGCTTGATCAGCAATTGCAGCCAGCTCGCCCGCTCGCTGGTCAGCGCGCTTGAGCACGTCGGCAAGCACGCTGGCGGCACGGGCATCTGCCTTGCTTGCGGAGGAAGTGCAGGTATTGCCGCTGGCTTCACTGGCTGCGAGTCGACGGGCAAGGTTGTCGGCTGCTCCGCGCAGGCCGTCAGCAGCAGCGCGAGCGGTAGCTGCATCAGTAGTTGCTTGATCGATCGTGCGTTGACCATCTTGAACCGCCTTATTGATGGACTGTTGGTAGGACTGCTCCTTAGTGCGCTCGACGGCCTCATTTAGTGCCCTCGCCTCGGCGTCCCTTGCATCGCGGGCAGTCCATTCCGACTGCCACTTTTCATCCGTGACCGTCACGCCGTGGTGATAGGCGCCGAACAGCGCGCCCAGCACCAGGGCGATTAGCAGCAGAACAAAACCTGCTTTTAGGTAGGTCGTCATGCTCAGCCCTCCCAGTCCGGCAGATCGACCGTTTGTCCGGCGAGAGCATGGGTGCAGTCGTCTAGGAACTGGATCCGGCCATCGGTAACGAACGAGTGACAGACACGCTCCGTACGCCACTCCTTGAACTCTTCAATGGCGTCAGGGTTGGCTGGATATCTGACTAGGATCGAAGGCGTGAAAGTCGGCCTTTCCACACTGCCATTCCAGCCCCAGCGCGGGCCTGTCCCGGCGCCATGCTGAATGGCGTGTGCGCCATCGCAGCCAGGACACCAGAAGGTTGGGCTTCCGCCATCACCCGATAGAACCTTGTAGGACGAGCTCATGCCAGCACCTTCAGCGCTGCCTTATAGAAGGCCTCGCGCTCGGCTAGGCCATTGATCCCGCCGTTGATTCGACGGGAAATGGTTTCGAACGCTCCAATGTCAGCTAGGTCGTTCAACTTCCGCGAATTCCAGAACCACCCCGCCGACTTCGCCGCCCACTCGGCTTGCTCGAGCAGTTCAGGCATACGGAGCAACCGAGCATCACCGAACAGCCCCATGCTGCAAGCCAAGTAGTTGTCGTGCCCAGTAATTTGGATCAGGCCGCGCCCGCGGTACTTCTGGCCGTCACCGTCAGCCCCTGGCGTGTTGCCAAGGCGTTCCGCCAGCGATCCGGTGTCGTACTTGCTCAGGTACTGGTCGCCACCCAGCTCCCGAACGTAGCGGAACTGACCCGACTCATGCCCCACTTGAGCGATGAATGCGGCCATGCGAAGGCGCGTATTGATCTGGTATCTCTCCATCGCTGCATTCAGCGCGGGCGCGAACTTGCCTGCGACCTTCGCCGAATTCGGCAGGATGGCGACAATCTGGATTTCTGTAGCTGGCATCAGTTTTCTCCAGGTGAAAATGCATCCCGACCGCTTTGTCTTGGGTAGAATGCACAGCATCGGATTAGGGGGTATTGGCAATCCTTGTGCCTGCTGTACTCCTTAAATGTTTACTTTTTGGGCGTTTTCATGATCGACAAATCACGTATTAGATGGCTTGATGTGTGTAGGAGCATTGCCATATTCCTCGTCCTCCTATCTCACGGGCGGGTGCTTTTAACACCTATAGCCCCATGGGCTCAGTCCTTTAAATTTGGCGGCTTCTTGGGAGTAGAGTTGTTTTTTGTTCTTTCAGGCTTCCTGATAGGTTCAATAATGATCAAAGAGATAGAGCGCTCAAGCTCCATCAGTGGATGGATACCAAGTTTCTGGAGTAGAAGATGGCTGAGAACCCTGCCTAACTATTTTTTGTTTATAGCGTTTAACGCTTATTTCTCTTTTAACATTAGACCTGCCGAACTACCAAACCTCCTGCAATATTTCACCTTCACGCAAAACTTGGTTAATCCACACCCGGACTTTTTTGGTGAGGCATGGAGCTTAGCAATTGAAGAGATTTTTTATCTACTGACACCAATTATCATAATTACCTTCATGACACTAACTCGTAATTTATCAAAGGCAATTTTGGCGGCGGCCTTGTCGATAATTATTCTGTCAACCGCAGCACGTGCAGGAATGGTATTCGAGTACAACTCAACACTAAGTAGTATAAGAAGTACCTCACTACTACGACTAGATGCCTTAATGATCGGCGTGCTTTGCGCTCTCATCCTCACAAAAAGCACTCTATCGAGAACAACAATCTCGCGATGGGCTCTTATTGCCTCACCGCTTTTTCTAGTGTCTGCCTATATTGCTAGCACCCCCGACTCGTATCTCAACTCAAGCAATTTCCTGAGAGTGTTTTTATTCAATATTGCATCTATCGGGTGTGCGGGCCTCATAATTGCCTTCCTAAACCTCAGAATCCCCAGTGCGATAGATGCAGTAACATCGCGGATCGCCAAGTGGTCGTATTCTGCATATCTAACAAACTTACCAGTTATTTTTGCGATTAAATATTTTTTCCCGGGAGAGGCGCACGGATATGGAGCGCTTATACTTTGGATGTGCTACATAGCAGGTACACTATTTACTGCATTTTTGGTCTATTCTATTTTTGAAATAAGGTTCCTTTCATTGCGAGAAAAACTCATTCCTAGGACACCACTGAAAATCTAATAGCATACTCATGGGAACACGAGCAGCTATCATGGGCCGATGCGTCGCTCTCGGAAATCCAAGGCTCGTAAGAATCCAAAAGCGTCGCGACCAAGTGCTGAGCCTTAGCCCGTGTTGAGCGCATGCAAAAAATGCCCGCGGCTTGGCGGGCATGACGCATCAACAAGGATTTTATGTAGAATGTTTCCCAATAAATCCTGATCAACACTTAAGAATATAACTCCGCCAAGGATTAAGAGCTGGCACAATGCAAACAATCAATCATTTGAAAATTAAAAAAAATAGCGATATTGAAGCACTTCGAGCGCTTGCGATTATACTTGTCATTTTTGCACACATAGCAATTATACTTTCACCAAAATCAATATACTGGCTAGTGCTTGAGAACTTTCGATTCGGCTTTGGCGTAGATATATTTTTTTGCGTCTCCGGATTCATAATCACAAACTCAATCAAGAACGAAATACCAAACTCAAAATCATTATCTTCGCTACTTGGTTTCTCAATACCTTTTTGGGTGAGGAGATTTTGGCGACTTATGCCTTCGGCGCTCTTCTGGATAGGAATATGCTTGACTCTCTCCTATTTCTTCAGCAAAAAAGGAGTATTTCTAGGATTTGAGCAAATTTTACCATCTGCTACCGCTGCGGCACTTCAGTACTTTAACATCATCTACGCGTCTGCTAGAGATGCGGGAACTTTAGGGGACACTGGAATTTACTGGAGCCTATCTCTAGAGAACCAATTTTATTTAGCACTCCCTATAATTGCTGTGCTTTCTGGAAAGCGCTGGATGCCGTTATTTTTTGCCGCAATCATACTGGCTCAGTTCTTTATCACCCGACAACTAATAAAACCAACACCCGAACTATGGGCACTTCGAACCGATGCAATTTCTTTCGGAGTATTACTTGCTCTCTGGCACGGTTCTGACTCACACAAAAGAATTGAGCCAAAATTCCTTAGAAATGGATTTATTACCACTGCATTACTTGTCGGCGTGATTGCCATTCTCGCTGCATTGACACGACCTAACCCACCGCTTCCATTTGCTATGGGAATAACTGCTCTAGGTTCAGCTTTTTTGGTGTGGATTGCCAGCTACAATGCGAATTACTTCACGAAAAATTATTTGATAAATAAAATATCAAACTACATCGGATCACGATCATACGCTATTTATTTGACGCACATGATTTGTTTATCATCAACCCGTCAAATATTTTTTAACGACTTCAACGACCCAACACCTACAAATTTCGACACCCCGCATACAATTTTATATATTGTCTCATTCCTAACAATGACATTAGCCTTATCCGAATTTAGTTACAGGTTCATTGAGGCCCCTCTACGATCTATAGGCTCAGCATTTTCCGAAAAAATAAAGGCAAGAACTTCATCTTCTAGCCCGCGTTCAGCACTGGACTAACCGGTCAGCCAGGAAGCGGTTCGCCGCGACCTCGCCCCAAAACGTTCGGGCGAGGATGTCGCGGTCTTTTTCGGATTCGGTCATCAGTTTCTCCAGGCAAAAAAATACCCTCTCGATGGCGGGCTTCAAATATCAGGTAGTACCGGCCAATCAGGCGTCTCAGGCCAGCCGGGGCGCTCCGGCGTTTTGCTCAGCGCAATCAGGTAACGTTTCCATGCTTTCCACACCACACGGTCGGCTTCGCTGATCTCTTCGATATCGACGGCCGCCTGTAAAGGACTGATTTTTTCATCAGCTACTGATCGCAGCTGTGTGGCCATGTTTTGAGCCATTCCCACCGACTCATTCTTTGCTGCAACCTCGACAAGCCAGCCAGGAAGCGATTCGACGTAGGTCTCGCCCACAGCAAGTTCAATATCTGGTGTTACCTGGCGCCAGCCTGAATCTGTAATTGCGTAAGGCATTATCTATCCATCCCATAGCCAGTAACGTCGATAAAAAGAGATCCTCCTGGGCTGGCGGTGCAGTACTGAATACGCTGCTGCGAGTCAGTCGCGAAATCGAGCTGGTATCGAGAACCAACATCGAATGCAGTCATGGCAGGGGAATCTATGCCTGGCATAGCAAGCAGACCCACGGCCACGTTTGCGGCCCCCCTGAGGCACGCTGTTTGAGTCGAGATTGGAACTACCGAGGCTAATGAGATAGTGGTATAGGAAGTGGAAGTGGCCTCCTGCCAAGACCCTGAAGGGCGCAGCTCCTGTAGTTGCTGCATACAAAAGCATGTCTGTGCTGAGCATCTTGAACGGGTAAAACAACCCCGCTGAGCTTGTCCTCAGCGCAAACAACAACCGGCGCGATGAATCACCCAGCTTCGGCCGTGCTTTACCGAAATAAGGATCGCCGGGGTAGGTAATGACTCGCTCAATAGCCGGTGTGCCGGCGTTGTCGTACAGGTAGAAGTAATAGAAAGCGTCAGGGGTAAGCCCAGATTGGCCTGTAAGCGTAATCGGGCTGGCAATCGACAGCACTTTGCCCAGAGACGGCACGTAGGCCGACCCGGAGCTGATGGTAATGGATGTGGTGGTTACCCAAGTTGGGAGCAATCCATCGATGTAGCCTGGGGAAACGCCACCCTGCGCCGCTGTGATCGCTTTTGTCAGGCTGTTCAGCTCGGTGATATCCGAGTTTGCACCAGACTTTGCGGCACCCAATGCATTGCGTGCAGTCGGCTGGTCAGTCCCGCCAGTCCCACCTTTCCCTACTGGCAAGATGTCGTAGTTGCCGGTGGTGCCCAGTGCGGCCAACTTGGCGCCGTACGTGTTGACCAAGCCTCGCAGTGCATCAGCTGACTCCTTGACGTAACCTTGCATGGGCGCCAGTGCATAGCTGCCGACAGCAGCAGTAGCGCCGCGATAGTTAGGCGATATCGACATAGCAGTGTCGCTGGCGATGTTGGTGACTTCGTACCATCCACCGTCCGGGCCGCGAAAGGCATCACCGACACGGCTGTTTGCGATGAATGCTGTGCCGGAGCCGAGTACTGCATTGGAATTTTGGACGACAGAAACCGTTCCGGTTTTATACCAGGGCATAAACTTACTCCCTTTAAATTATTTTATGCGCCGAGCTTGGCGAACATGGCAGGAAGCCAAAAGGCATAAGGGTTTGCAAGACTAATTGTCACAGCATACAAAACCTTATTCGGGAAATCCCACCATGTATAAAGTGAGCGACCAATATTGTCGCCACTATTTATTCGCATAAATCAACGTATTTGCCATCTCCACTACGCCCCGCGCTTGAGAAAATGTTGGCTGATAGTCGCTGTGGTTTAACTTGTTCCGATATGAAGCATAAAAACCCGCTACCAAATTGCGATAGGCTGTTTTTTCCTCCTGCGGTAGCACTACTGGATTGGAGCCTAGGCTTCTAGTGAAAATATCGTTCACCAAGTTTTCGCCATCAGTTCCATCGGGAATTCCAAATATCCTTCGAAGCCGAGAAGATAGCACTGGAAAGGTTGCACGAATAACTGAGGCGTAGTCTTCAATTTCGAAAAGCCTTGATGTTGCTTGCGCTAGGCGAGAATCTAAATGATCCGGGGTGGATGCTTGGAGTAATAGGAAGTCGGCGAACACAGGTAGGTCGCTATAAACAATATCGAAAGCATCACTTTTGCTAAATACTTTCTCGCCACGCCCAAGGTTTCTCTCCATAAAGGTCATATGGCGGCCTAAAGCTCGGCAATTGCTCCATCCTGGATCTGTCTCATCCACGAGGGGTTTTATGCGACGGGCAAAGAACTCAAAGCGCCTCAATAGGGTGGGTTCATCCTCGTCATCCCAATTTTGAAGAATTTCCAAGGCGACTTTGTACGCTTGGTGATACTCGCTAAGTTGACTAATACCGACCACATACACCTCCCGCATCCGGCTCCATGCCGGGCCGAACACAAATACCCCATTTCAACTAATCACGCCAGCCGGCGAGGATGCCCTAGGCCTATTCACAACATCGCCAGCAAGCGCGGCGCCGCCACCTTCTTTGCCACCGTAACCGACCCCCACAGTCAGATACGCCGACAAGGTCAACGCCATAACACACGGTATTGACCGGATGGTCGACTGGAGCAACACCGCACGAGGTGGCCGCCAGTTCGACATGGTCGACTTTATTCGCAGGACTGGCTTTCAATTTCCCTTTCGCCTCCACTTCTGATTGAACTCTGCCTGCCAGTTTCTGAAATGCGGCCGACTTTTTAAGGTCTGAAGAAACAAACATGATTTGTGTGTTATGAAACTCGAATGGAGTTCGAGCCACAGAGCTTATTGATCGGCCAACATACATGGTGAATTTCAAGCCAAGCAGACTGAATGAGTGCAGTCGATCCGGCCCACTCCTCCCTGAAATAGGAAACGTCATTACGGCTGAAGTATCTAAATCGGAGTTCACATCAATGAACAACAACACGTTATCCAATGCTTCCTTGCCTAACAAAAAGCTTCTGAATTTTGATTCGTAATGATTCCCGAGTGCGCGTTTGTAAGCGTCCCCTTCATAGCCCCAATCCCATACCTGCGCCCTCCAAAAAATGCTCACCGCAAAGTAGAAAATCGAGTCCACAACGCCTGTGTCCAGCAACCGACTGTCGTACATATCGAATCTCTCACCTTTAGAGATTGTTGCCTCGGAATTTAACAGGTTCAGCAACGGGAACCCGGATGCAGTAGCCCAAAGCTGGCCCATCCTCTTTTCGCCATTTTTCGAGAAAAGGTCTTCACACTCGATACAAAGTAACGGGCGCTTGACTTGCCTATCTGTTTGGATAGCGATTTTTTTTCGCAAGTTAATCAATACGGGTGGCCCATCACCCGTTTCTTCGGTTCCTCGAATATGAGGGTAAGCCGCCGCTGGCATAAAGTGGCTATCGATAAGCTTGCCTTTTTCTTCCCTACAAAGTGCGCAAATCATAACGCTCACCCCTAAAAATCATTCGGCCAAATATACCGACAAGGATTCCCTATGTCCGCACAACAGAAATTGCCTCAGTTCATCCATGGACAGCCGAGCATGGGTCTGCCGTTCGAAAAGGAACTGGTGGTCGACCTGTTCGCCGGCGGCGGTGGTGCAAGCACCGGCATCGCCCGGGCATACCGGGAGCCGGATGTGGCGGTAAACCACAATCCAATCGCCTTGGCTGTGCACCGCGCCAACCACCCGACGACAGCGCATTATGTCGCGGACGTATTCGAGGTCGACCCTCGCGAAGCCACCGGAGGCCAGCCGGTGGCGATCATTTGGGCCTCGCCAGATTGCCGTCACCACAGCAAGGCCAAAGGTGGCGCGCCACGCGATCGCGGGGTTCGCGGGCTTGCATGGGTAGTGATCCGCTGGTTGTTCGTGACGAAATCGCGACTGCTTTTCCTCGAAAATGTTGAAGAATTCTGCGACTGGGGCCCAATCGACGATGACGGCCAGCCCATCAAGTCCGAGCGCGGTCGTACCTTCAAAGCGTTCATTGCCGCAATCAGCACCGGCCTACCCGCTGATCACCCGGACATGCCGGAAATCATTGAGGCGATCGGAGAGTTTGTGCCGATGGACGCTCTGGTACGCGGAATGGGCTACAACGCTGAGTGGCGGGAGCGCATCGCGGCGAACGCCGGTACCCCAACCATCCGCAAGCGGCTTTATCTTGTGGCTCGCAGCGACGGCAAGCCGATCGTTTGGCCGGCGCCGAAGCGTCACAAGCGGCCAGCGGCGAAGCAATTGCCATGGCGCTCCGCGGCCGAATGCATCGACTGGAGCAACCTCGGCCGCACGATCTTTCGTGAGAAGCCGATGGCCGAGAACACCATGCGCCGCGTGGCCAAGGGTTGCTGGCTTCATGTGCTCACCAGTGCGAAGCCTTTCATCGTGCCGATGCGCGGCACCTCATCGGCGCACACCAGCACGCACGGCACCGACGAAGCGCTTTCCACGATCAGCGCGGGCGGCACTCACCACGCGCTGGTGCAGCCCGTTGCGGCGCCCTTCCTCACCGAATGCGCGAACGGATCAGCTCAGCGCAACTTCGACGTGCAGGAGCCGCTGCGTACGCAGGGCGCTCAAGTCAAAGGGGGTCACTTCGCGATGGCAGCATCACACATGACCGCATTCGGGCAAAACGCAGTGGGCGGCTCCCCTGACGATCCAGCGCAGACGGTTATGGCTGGCGCTGCTCGGCACGGCATCGTCACAGCGTTCTTTGAACAGGCCAACGGCGGCTTCTACAAAGGCGACGGCCGATCGGCTTACGATCCGATATCGACAATCTGCCAGTCCGGCGCCAATCAGCGCCTGGTGAGCGCTTACCTAGTGAAGTATTACGGCAACGAGAAGGACGGTATTTCGCTCAATGAGCCGATGCACACGCTGCCGACGAAAGATCGCGTTGCGGTCGTCGAGACGGTGCAGGTGCCCGACACGCTGACTCCTGAGCAAATGGAAGGCGCCCGGCGCTGCGCTGCCTTCATGCACAAATACCTGCCGGAGCATTTCAAAGACCCGGCTGAAATGGTGATGGTCGACGGCTATGTGCTGATCGATATCACATTGCGCATGCTGCAACCGCCTGAGCTCAAGGCCGCTCAAGGCTTCGACAAGGACTACATCATCGATCGCGGTCTGTTCGTCGACCCGGTCACCGGCGTCGAGGAATGGCGCGACATCAAGAAGGTCGACCAGGTGCGGCTGATCGGCAACAGCGTCTGTCCAGACGAAGCCGAGGCACTGGTCGCAGCCAACGCCGCAGACATAATTGAGCTATATCAACAGTTAGCGGCATAAAAATCACCTTCGGCGGGCAGCAAAATTAGATGCTGGTGAGTTATGAATCAAACCAGTCAGCTGGTTTAAATTCCGCTCTCGACTTAGCTGCCTCTCCGATCCTAGCGATAAATGTGCCGATAAATTTTTTGATACCATCATCGCTATCTAGATAATGCTCAAACTTCTGAGTTTTACAGTTGTAATACCCAGCCCCATCAACATACAAGAGCGCTGGATTATCCAACAATATTTCTGATTTTCGATAAGCCGATTTTAAATCTTTTATCTCGGTTCTAAAACCGAACAAACCGCAAAGCGGGTAGTACCCTCTTCCTCCAGGAAGGTTTCCCGGAGAAGCGAGCTTCAAACCACTTGGATTATCAGGATGCAACGCTAAAACTAAATTTGAAAACTGGCGAATAGAACTGGCATCCACGACGCTTTTTATTTCCATAGCTCTCAAAACAGAGTCGAGAGGATAAATACCGTGATCACCTCTATTTAGGAGCGGCGGCATATTCATTTTATCATAAACAATGATATCAACTTGCGGACTCTGGCGACCCCAGCGATCCACAATTATTCCAGACCCAACACCAAACTGAAAAGGAAGAAACGCTTCGAGAAGGCTTTTAACAAACTGCTCCCGAAAGCCTCCTTTTTCGCCGTTGTGATATAGATTACTTGTTGCCACAAATAGGCTCTTTAACTCCCGAACCTTCGCTTTAAAAATATCATCAAACATAACGCCCCCACATTCCAATGCACAAAGTCACGGCTAAACCTGGCTGCCAAAAAACCTGCTACTTAATCATTATGCCGGATGGTACCCCATGCCTACAGAAAACAAACCGACCGCACCAGTCACAACGGCTGAAGAATTCGTCGCGGTACTGCACTGGCGCGACAAGCATGCGCAGGCAATCAAAGAGCGTGACGCCCTGCAGCTGCGCCTGAACGCAGCGGATCAGCGGCTTGACGAGCTTGGCACCCAACTGGCCGAGAGTCGCATGATCACCCTGTCGGGCTGCGAGTTCAGCGAACACGAACTTATCCGTACAGCCGTTCGAATGGTGACCGGCACCAGCCGGCGCGGCACGCAGCGCTGGGTCGCGATGAAGGACGCTTTCTGCTGCGGATCCGGTGTCGCCCACGCGCTCTGCCGGCGGTTCGGGTACGACCCCGACGAAATGGTGAAGCCATGAAACGCTTCATCCGCCGCAAGGCCGAAGCCTGGCTGATCCTGCTGGCTGCGAAGATTCTCATCGGCCGCAACGTTCAACGCTCCCCTGTCGTTTCCCGCCGTGACAACAACGACATGTGGTACATGGCCGAAAAGCTCGAAGACATCGCCCAGCGCATCAGCAGCAAATACCAGTAACTCCCTCCCCCTTCAAAGTCAGCCGCTATAGCGGTGAGGACGAAGTCATGTCTGAAGAAATCAAATTGATCCAGCCAGTACCGGTCGTGCGCGACGAAATGGGCTCGTTCCAACATCCGGATATGCCCGACTTCGACGAGGGTGACGGCGACAAGTGCAAGGCCTGGGTAGCGGAGCAGGGTTTGACCGTTACCCAAGTGCGGCTCGAATACGCCGAAGAGGCAATTGCCGATCGCTACTTCGAGGCCGGCGACCCCGATTTCAGTTACTGGGAGCCTGAGCGACCTGATGGCGAAGGCTGGTTCTGCTTGGCGATTCACGACACCGACGATGGCCCGGTCTGCTGGTGGGCAAGACGCGAGGTGACGCAATGATCTGCGCCCCGCTCTACATGACCTACCTCATTTACAAGGGGCCGTGGCCATGAACCGCCTGGTCAGCGTCCGCACCGAGGAACTGGCCGGCAAGGCGCTGGACTGGGCAATCAACGCGATCGAGGGTGAGCAGCAGCCAGTTGCTGGACAGCTTCAACTGTTCGCCCAGCCCGACGCCGAACAACTGATCACGAAGTACGGCGTCTGGGTTGATGTTGGCCACCTGCACCCATGGCTGGCCGACGCGACGGACGATCCATTCAATCGCCAGCCCGGCGAAGCCCGAACCATCGCAGTGTTCCGCGCCGTGGTCTTCGCCAAGCGCGGGGCCGCGGTGAAGGTTCCCGCCGAACTCATGGAGAAGTAACCCGACCTACAAAAGCCCTTTGCTCTTGGCATCTTCCAACAGCTCTTTCCCAATGATTCGCGCAATTCCTTCGGGCGGCGAGCCACCTATTTGAGTTGACTTCGAATTAGCCGGTGCCCAGACAGTAATCAAACCTCTGTCAACCGAGTAAGCGACCTTATAGGTCTGCCCATCGAAATCTACCTGCAGTTCTTCACGCATAACTTCCCTCTACGGTTTGGCCTTGGAGTCATAACCGTAGCTCCCTTTTTACAAACCACAACAGCCTGCCGGTGTACGGCGGGCGAGGAATCCTCATGCCCGAATTAACGTACGACCAGAAGCTGGTGGATTACGCAACGGTACCGAAAGCATCGGCCGGCACCATCTGCCAGATCGAGAACGGCGATTTCGTGAAGCACTGGTGCGGAAAGCTGCGCGGCAAGTTCATCCAAGTCGGCCCCACCTGGAAGGCCGCCAGCAAACAGCAAGCAATCGAAAAAGCTCGAGAGTTTCGCAAGCAGTGCCTGGCTGAAGCAATAGCGAAAGGCCTGCTTTCCGCATAACCCATCACCACCTTCTGTCGCCACGCGCGGCATGGAGCATCACCAATTAACTGCCCCAGCAGGGGAAAAGGATGCTGTATGGGCGCACAAAAATTGCAGCCACGCTTTATCCGCGCCGGCGAGGCGCCTGCCTACTTGAGTATGAATTTGCCTTTGTTTAACGAAATCGTCAGGCCGTTCGTGAATGAGTTCCCGATCGGGGAGCGCGGTGTTGGCTTCGATCGCCAGGAGCTTGATGCGTGGGCATCGTCCTATGTGGCAGCCAAGGCAATTGATAAAAAGGGCGCGAGGGAGCAACAATTGCCCCGCAGCGAGCGCCAGAAAGGAGAAACACAATGGCGCGAAAAACGATCACAGGCCTCTCCCAAAGGAAAGGTCTCTGGCATATCGACAAGAAGATCAACGGCGAAAGACTTTACGAATCTACTGGAACAAGTGACCGGCAAGAAGCAGAGCGCTACCTGATACATCGACTGGAGCAGATCCGGCAGGAGAAGGTCTACGGCGTTCGGCAGGTCAGAACGTGGCGGGATGCGGCGATGCGTTTTTTGGTCGAATTCAAGGATCAGCCTTCGATCAAGCTTTCGGCTCACCACCTTTCACAGCTGGACGAATTCATCGGCGACATGCCGCTGACCCATATTGATGACCAGGCCCTAGGGCCTTTCATTAAGGACAGGTTGGCGACCAAAACGCTGCCGGATGGCAAGGTGAAGAAAGGCGTGAGCAACAGAACGGTGAATATCTCGATCGAGCGTGTGGTTCGGGTTTTGTCGTTGTGTGCCAGGAAGTGGCGAGACGATGAGCGACGGCCGTGGCTGGATAGCGTGCCAATGCTCACGAAGCTGGAAGAGAAGAAATCGAGTCGCAAGCCCTATCCGATGTCGTGGGAGGAGCAGTCGATTCTTTTCGGGGAGTTGCCGGCCCACCTGCAGACGATGGCGCTGTTCAAAGTGAACACCGGTTGTCGCGAGCAGGAAGTTTGCAAGCTTAGGTGGGACTGGGAGATTTCGGTGCCGGAGCTCGGCACCAGTGTGTTCCTGATCCCGGCTGACTTTGGCGGCAGACACGAACGGTCTGGCGTGAAGAATGGCGACGAGCGCCTAGTGGTGCTGAACAGCGTAGCTAAGTCGATCATTGATCAGCAGCGCAGCCTGAGCAAGGAATGGGTTTTTCCTTACAACGGCAACGCAATGCACCGGATGAACGACTCGGCTTGGAAGAAGGCGCGAGTGAGAGCGGCGAAACTCTGGCAGGAGGAAAACCTTCGCCCCGCTCACCCTGGCTATCTGTCGATCAGGATTCACGATTTGAAGCACACGTTTGGCCGTCGCCTTCGAGCGGCGGGCGTAACCGAGGAAGACCGAAAGGCACTTCTGGGCCACAAGAACGGCAGCATCACCAGTCACTACTCGGGCGCCGAGCTCGGACATCTGATTGAGGCTGCAAACATGGTATCAGCAACCGATTCGCGTGGGCCGGTACTGACAATCTTGAAGAGGAAGCAGGCGTGAGAAATGGAGAAGTCACGCAAATGTCACGCGCATGAAAAAGGCCAATGCTGTAAAAATTGGCCTAAGTCATTGAATTATGTGGTCGGGACGGAGTGATTCGAACACTCGACCCCTAGCACCCCATGCTAGTGCGCTACCGGACTGCGCTACGCCCCGACTGGTTTTTCATCTCACCCTTCACCTCGAAGAGCGCTCAAGAATATATCGCAAGCTTTTGAAAACTGGAAGTATACAAAAGCAGCTTTTTATTTCTTGAGAACCACCAGCACGTCTTCCAATTCGGCAATCATCTGGCGAATCATCTGTTTGTATTGGGTGGTGTCGTCTTTGGCTTCATCGCCGGACAGGCGCAAGCGTGCGCCGCCGATGGTGAAACCTTGATCGTAAAGGAGCGCGCGGATTTGCCGGATCATCAGCACGTCCTGGCGCTGATAATACCGGCGGTTTCCGCGGCGTTTGACGGGGTTGAGTTGAGGAAACTCCTGCTCCCAGTAGCGCAGCACGTGTGGCTTTACGGCACACAGCTCGCTGACTTCACCGATGGTGAAGTAGCGTTTGCCCGGGATGACGGGTAGTTCGTCGTTATGACTTGGTTCCAGCATAAGCCTCAACTCGGGCCTTCAACTTCTGCCCTGGACGAAAGGTGACCACACGGCGAGCCGTGATCGGGATTTCTTCCCCCGTTTTCGGGTTGCGGCCAGGCCGCTGGCGTTTGTCCCGAAGGTCGAAATTGCCGAAACCGGACAATTTGACCTGCTCGTTGTCTTCAAGAGCGTGCCTGATTTCCTCGAAAAACAGTTCTACCAATTCCTTGGCTTCCCGCTTGTTCAGGCCCAGCTCTTCATACAGACGTTCCGCCATCTCAGCTTTCGTCAAAGCCCCCATACGTCACTTCCTTAACGTGGCGTTCAACCTTTGTTCGAGCGAGGTGAGGATATTTTGCGTCGTCGAATTCACCTCATCGTCATTAAGAGTGCGCGATGGATGCTGCCAGGTCAAGCCAACTGCAAGGCTTTTTCTATCAGGATCAATGCCTTTACCCTGATATACGTCAAACAGCCTGAGATCTGTGAGCCATTCGCCTGCATTTTCACGGATTACGTCCAGTACAGCCGAAGCTGCGACGTCTTTGTGTGCAATTAATGCAAGGTCACGACGCACTTCAGGAAAGCGCGACAACTCGTGGAATTTCGGCATTTTACCAAGTGCCACTTCAGCCAGAACCAGTTCGAAAACGAAGACTGGACGATCCAGACCCAAGGCTTTCGACAGTTCCGGGTGAATGGCGCCGATGAAACCGACTTCACGCCCTTCTCGCTCGATGCGCGCGGTTTGACCCGGGTGCAGCGCCGGGTGTTTGCCCGGTGCGAAAGTGAACGAATCCAGTGCACCGGCAAAACCCAGTACCGCTTCCACGTCAGCTTTGACGTCGAAGAAGTCGATGGTGTCGCGACCTTGTGCCCAGCCTTCCGGCAGACGGCTACCGCAGACAACACCCGACAACATCGGCTCTTGCTTCAAACCTTCGAGCTGACCGACGAAGCGCAGACCGCTTTCGAACAGACGCACGCGATCTTGCTGACGATTGAGGTTGTGCTGCAGCGCCTTGACCAGACCCGGCCACAGCGACGAGCGCATGGCAGCCATGTCGTTGGAAATCGGATTGGCCAGCAACAGCGGCTCAACGCCTGGATTGAACAGTTCGAACTGGCGTGGATCGATGAAGCTGTAGGTAATCGCTTCCTGATAACCACGAGCCACCAGCAGACGACGCAGTTCCGGCAGATCGCTACGCGCTTCAGCCTTGGCTTGCGGCGCGAGGCGCGCTTGCGGGTAACGAACCGGCAGACGGTTGTAACCGTACAGGCGGGCCAGTTCTTCGATCAGATCGACTTCAAGGCTGATGTCGAAGCGATGGCTTGGCACTTCTACGCGCCATTGGTCAGCGCCGTCGGCAGTAATGCCCAGACCCAGGCCGCTGAGCAGACGCTCAACCTGAGCCGAATCCATTTCCATGCCGAGCATCTGGGTGATGCGCTGCGAACGCAGGGTGATCGGCGCGATCGACGGCAGGTGCTGCTCGCTGACGGTCTCGATGATCGGGCCGGCTTCGCCGCCAGTGATTTCCAGCAGCAGGCCTGTGGCGCGCTCCATGGCTTCACGGGCCAGTTGCCAGTCAACGCCACGCTCGTAACGGTGCGACGCATCGGTGTGCAGACCGTAGGAACGAGCCTTACCCGCGACAGCGATCTGGTCGAAGAAAGCACTTTCCAGAAACACGTCGCGAGTGGTCGCGGACACACCGCTGTGCTCGCCACCCATCACACCGGCAATCGCCAGAGCGCGAGTATGGTCGGCAATCACCAGCGTATCGCTACGCAGGCTGACTTCCTGACCGTCGAGCAGTACCAGCTTCTCGCCCTCTTCCGCCATGCGCACACGGATGCCGCCATTGATTTCGGCGAGATCGAAAGCGTGCAGCGGCTGACCCAGCTCGAGCATCACGTAGTTGGTGATGTCGACGGCAGCGTCGATGCTGCGCACGTCGGCACGACGCAGACGCTCAACCATCCACAGCGGCGTAGGCTTGGACAGGTCGACGTTACGGATCACGCGACCGAGGTAGCGCGGGCATGCAGCAGGCGCCAACACTTCGACCGAACGCACTTCGTCGTGCACGGCAGATACGGCCGGCACTACTGGACGGGTGACCGGAGCGTGATACAGCGCGCCAACTTCACGGGCCAGACCGGCCAAGGACAGGCAGTCGCCACGGTTCGGGGTCAGGTCAACCTCGATGCTGGCGTCTTCCAGATCCAGGTACACGCGGAAATCTTCGCCCACTGGCGCATCGGCCGGCAGTTCCATCAGACCGTCGTTGCCTTCACCAACCTGCAGCTCAGCTTGCGAGCAGAGCATGCCGTTGGACTCAACGCCACGCAGTTTGGCTTTCTTGATTTTGAAGTCGCCCGGCAGCTCGGCACCGATCATGGCGAACGGAATCTTCAGGCCCGGACGCACATTTGGCGCACCGCACACGACCTGAAAGGTTTCCGCGCCATTGCTGACTTGGCAAACGCGCAATTTGTCGGCATCAGGGTGTTGCTCGGTGCTCAGCACCTCGCCCACAACCACGCCGCTGAATACACCGGCGGCCGGCGTAACGCTATCGACCTCAAGACCGGCCATCGACAGACGAGCAACCAGCTCATCACGATCTACCTGCGGGCTAACCCAGCCACGCAGCCATTGTTCACTGAATTTCATCCTGCTCTCCTAAGAATTCGTTACGACTAGCGAAATTGCGCGAGGAACCGCAAGTCGTTGTCGAAGAACAGACGCAAGTCGTTCACGCCGTAACGGAGCATGGCCAGACGCTCGACGCCCATACCGAAGGCAAAGCCGGAGAACTCTTCCGGATCGATGCCGGACATGCGCAGCACGTTCGGGTGAACCATGCCGCAGCCCATCACTTCCAGCCAGCCGGTCTGTTTGCAGACGCGGCAGCCTTTACCGCTGCACATCACGCATTCCATGTCGACTTCAGCGGATGGCTCGGTGAACGGGAAGTACGAAGGACGGAAACGTACGGCCAGTTCTTTCTCGAAGAACACCCGCAGAAATTCTTCGATGGTGCCTTTGAGATCGGCAAAATTGATGTCGCGATCAACCAGCAGGCCTTCGACCTGGTGGAACATCGGCGAGTGGGTGATATCGGAGTCGCTGCGATACACGCGACCTGGGCAGACGATGCGGATCGGCGGCTGCTTCGATTCCATGGTGCGAACCTGTACCGGCGAGGTATGGGTGCGCAGCAACATGTTGGCATTGAAATAGAAGGTGTCATGCATCGACCGGGCCGGGTGGTGGCCTGGGATGTTGAGCGCCTCAAAGTTGTGATAGTCGTCTTCGACCTCAGGGCCTTCGGCAATGCCGTAGCCGATGCGGGTGAAGAACTGTTCAACACGTTCCAGAGTGCGGGTAACCGGATGCAGACCACCGGAGGTCTGGCCACGGCCCGGCAATGTCACGTCAATGGATTCGGCGGACAGTTTGGCAGCCAGTTCGGCTTCTTCAAACAGTGCCATGCGCGCATTGAGAACGCCTGTAACACGTTCCTTGGCAACGTTGATCAGGGCGCCGACTTGCGGACGCTCTTCTGCCGGCAAATTCCCCAGGGTCTTCATCACCTGAGTCAATTCACCCTTTTTGCCAAGGTATTGAACCCGGATTTGCTCCAGGGCATTGATATCTTCAGCGCTTTGCACAGCCTCTAGTGCTTGAGAGACCAGCGCATCCAGGTTTTCCATGTACAGACTCCAGATACAAAATAGGGGAAGAGCTTGAAGGCTCTTCCCCTATTTAAGACGTTTACCACCTGGCCCCACGGAAGTGAGGCCGGGTGATTGTCGGGGGTACTTAAGCCAAGGTGGCTTTAGCTTTCTCGACAATCGCAGCAAACACCGCTTTTTCGTTCACTGCCAGATCAGCCAGAACCTTACGGTCGATCTCGATGGACGCTTTTTTCAGGCCAGCGATGAAACGGCTGTAGGACAGACCGTTAACACGAGCACCAGCGTTGATACGAGCGATCCACAGAGCGCGGAACTGACGTTTTTTCTGACGACGGTCACGGTAGGCGTATTGGCCTGCCTTGATTACCGCTTGCTTGGCAACACGGAATACGCGCGAACGTGCACCATAGTAGCCTTTAGCAAGTTTCAGAATTTTTTTGTGACGCTTACGGGCAATGACGCCACGCTTTACACGAGCCATGAGTTACTTCCTCTATTCTTGACTAAAATTAACGAAGGCGCAGCATGCGCTCGACTTTTGCCACGTCAGACGGATGCAGCAAGCTGCTACCGCGCAGTTGACGCTTACGCTTGGTCGACATTTTAGTCAGGATGTGGCTCTTGAAAGCGTGCTTGTGCTTGATACCGTTAGCAGTTTTCAGAAACCGCTTAGCAGCACCACTTTTGGTTTTCATTTTTGGCATGTTCGGATACTCCGCATTCAGTTGATAAACATAATCAGAAGGCCTGCCGTGCCCTGTTGATTACTTCTTCTTTTTCGGGGCGATGACCATGATCAGCTGGCGTCCTTCCATCTTAGGATGCTGTTCGACCGAACCGTACTCGAGCAGGTCAGCTTCAACCCGCTTGAGGAGTTCCATCCCCAGCTCCTGGTGGGCCATCTCACGGCCGCGGAATCGCAAGGATACCTTGGCCCTGTCCCCATCACTCAGGAAACGTACCAGGTTGCGCAGTTTTACCTGGTAATCCCCTTCCTCCGTCCCTGGACGAAACTTGATTTCTTTAACCTGAATCTGCTTCTGGTTTTTCTTGGCCGCGGCAACCTGCTTCTTCTTCTCGAAGATCGATTTGCCGTAGTCCATCAGTTTGCAAACAGGGGGTACTGCATCGGCGGAAATTTCCACCAAATCCAGTTTGGCCTCTTCAGCCTTAAGAAGCGCGTCTTCAATTGACACAATCCCAAGCTGTTCACCTTCAGCCCCAATTAACCGAACCTCGCGTGCCGAGATATTCTCGTTGATCGGGGCTTTCGGTGCAGCTCGTTTATCTTGTCTCATTTCACGCTTAATAATAATTACTCCGAATCTGGGCGACCACGCCGGGAAACCGCTTGCGCGAGAAACTCAGCGAACTGGGCGACGGGCATCGAGCCCAGGTCAGCACCTTCACGAGTACGCACAGCGACAGTCTGCATCTCGACTTCCTTATCTCCGATTACCAAGAGATAGGGAACCTTGAGCAAAGTATGCTCGCGGATTTTAAAGCCGATCTTTTCATTTCTCAAGTCGGACTTGGCACGAAATCCGCTTTCGCTGAGAGTTTTTTCAACTTCTGCAACAAAATCTGCCTGTTTATCAGTGATATTCATGATCACCGCCTGGGTCGGCGCGAGCCACGCAGGGAATGCACCTTCATAGTGCTCGATCAAAATACCGACGAAACGCTCGAAGGAACCGAGGATCGCACGGTGCAACATCACTGGATGTTTGCGGCTGTTGTCTTCGGAGACGTATTCAGCGCCCAAACGGACAGGCAGGTTAAAATCGAGCTGCAAGGTACCACATTGCCAGACACGACCGAGGCAATCTTTTAGCGAAAACTCGATCTTAGCGAACCGTAGAACGCACCCTCACCCGGCTGCAGATCGTACGGCAGGCCCGCAGAATCAAGGGCTGCAGCCAATGCGGCTTCAGCGCGATCCCACAGCTCGTCGGAACCGACGCGTTTTTCCGGACGAGTGGACAGTTTCATTTCGACGTCGGTGAAGCCGAAGTCGCGATAAACGTCCATGGTCAGCTTGATGAATGCAGCGGATTCGGCTTGCATCTGCTCTTCGGTGCAGAAGATGTGGGCGTCGTCCTGAGTGAACGCACGCACACGCATGATGCCGTGCAGCGCACCCGACGGCTCGTTACGGTGGCAGGCACCGAATTCGGCCAGACGCATCGGCAGCTCGCGGTAGCTCTTCAGGCCTTGGTTGAACACCTGCACGTGGCATGGGCAGTTCATCGGCTTGATGGCGTAGTCGCGGTTTTCCGACTGCGTGGTAAACATGTTGTCGGCGTAGTTGGCCCAGTGCCCGGATTTTTCCCAGAGGCTGCGGTCAACGACTTGAGGGGTTTTGATCTCAAGGTAGCCGTTGTCACGCTGGATCTTGCGCATGTACTGCTCGAGCACCTGGTACAGCGTCCAGCCGTTCGGGTGCCAGAACACCATACCCGGGGATTCTTCCTGGGTGTGGAACAGGCCCAAACGCTTGCCGATCTTGCGGTGATCGCGCTTTTCAGCTTCTTCGATGCGCTGGATGTAAGCCGCCAGCTGCTTCTTGTCTGCCCAAGCGGTGCCGTAAACGCGCTGCAATTGCTCGTTCTTGGCGTCGCCACGCCAGTAGGCGCCCGACAACTTGGTCAGTTTGAAGGATTTCAGGAAGCGAGTGTTCGGCACGTGCGGGCCGCGGCACATGTCGACGTATTCTTCGTGATAGTACAGACCCATGGTCTGTTCGTTCGGCATGTCCTCGACCAGACGCAGCTTGTAGTCTTCGCCGCGGGCCTTGAACACTTCGATCACTTCGGCGCGCGGAGTGACTTTCTTGATGACGTCGTAATCTTTCTCGATCAGCTGCTGCATACGCTGTTCGATCGCAGCCATGTCGTCCGGAGTGAAAGGACGTTCGAAGGCGATGTCGTAATAGAAGCCTTCGTCGATGACCGGGCCGATCACCATTTTTGCAGTCGGGTACAGCTGCTTGACCGCATGCCCCACCAGGTGAGCGCAAGAGTGGCGAATGATCTCCAGCCCCTCTTCATCCTTTGGCGTAATGATTTGCAGGGTCGCGTCGCTGCTGATGATGTCGCTGGCGTCGACCAGTTGACCATTGACCTTGCCGGCCAGTGTGGCTTTGGCCAGGCCAGCACCAATGGATGCGGCAACCTCGGCTACGGAAACCGGGTGATCGAATGAACGTTGACTGCCGTCGGGAAGAGTAATAGTTGGCATGGCGCCTCCTCTCCTAGTGGTGACCCCTACCAAAGGTCACGTGGGTTGGGATGAGCCAGTACAAGATCCGATCCAGGCCATTCAATGACGAACGCCTGCCTTACAGCGGCAGGAGCCTTGCGGCCAACCGGAAAACCGAACCAGAGTGACTGGGATTCAAATCAGAAATATTCGCACGTTGACCGCGTCCGGGACTGTGGGTCATCCGGCGCCTGAGAACGCTTGAGCCCGGCATGCTAGCACAGATGAGCGGTCACTTATGCCTCTGTTTGATCAGAAGGCAAATCGTCCGTTTTTATGCCAGAGTGCTGAACTTGATCGGCCTTTCAGCCCTCAGATAACAAGACATTGACCCACAAGGAGCATCCTCGCATGCGTCTGAATACCCTGTTCGCCGTCGTCGCCCCTATCGTTATGCTGCTGCCGCTGAGCGCCCACGCCGATTGGCCAAAGGGCGAGCGCGAAAAGTACATGGCGCAGTGCACACAGGCTGCGACCCAACAAATCGGTGCTGCGGCAGCGAAATCTCATTGTGCTTGCGGCGCTGACGCCATCAAGTCTTATCCGGCCAGCGACATTCAGGCGCTGATGGACAACAAGGCTACTCCTGAATTGCAGCAGAAAGCGCTGGGCCAAATCGCCAAATGCAAGGCAAATACCCCGGCGAAAAAGTGATCAAAAAAGTCTTTTGAATAGGCTCAGCGCCTCTAAAAAGGGCTGAATTTGAGCCTTTTCGGACGATTTATGCAGGTTTTACAGGTTTTTTTATTGTCTTTACGTTCCGCGCAAACCCTTGTAAACCGGGGCTTCCAGCCGAAACAGGCAGTAAAGAAAACACGACTGATTGGCAAACAGCACGTCCGGGGGGCTACCAAAGCGAACATTTCGACTATGATACTCCGGTGTGCCCAGTTGGCCTGAGCAGCACAGCACTACTGAAAATATATGTTTCTTGGAGATACACCATGTCTAATCGCCAAACCGGCACCGTTAAATGGTTCAACGATGAAAAAGGCTTCGGCTTCATCACTCCTCAAGGTGGCGGTGACGACCTGTTCGTACACTTCAAAGCTATCGAATCCGACGGTTTCAAAAGCCTGAAAGAAGGCCAGACCGTCTCCTTCGTGGCTGAGAAAGGCCAAAAGGGTATGCAAGCTGCACAGGTTCGCCCAGAGTAATTTCTCGGCGCACTAAAAAAACCCCGTCCATGTGACGGGGTTTTTTATGCCTGCAACAAAAGCCTTGTGAACTCAGCCGCAGTTGACGCGGGTGATCACCAGGTTGTTGTCGGTGTTCAGGTTCAAGCGATCGGAACGGTACTCAAGCGTGATCATGTCGTTCGGCTTGAGGAAGCGGGCATTCTGCGCGCCTGCTTTGGTGCGGGCTTGCTCCAGCAGTTCCGGCGAGGCTTTCTTGCCGATGGTGAATTGCGCTGCCGAAGCATCACAGCGGCTGTGACCCGCTTCGGTCGCCACGGAATCCTTTGCCGACTCGCTGGAGGTCGTGCTGCAACCGGCCAACATGGCAGCGGCCATAAGTGCACCCAGTGTCGCGAACTTCAAAGGCATGAAGCCTCCTTATTTCAAAAAGTTAAGCTGAGATCGTGCGACCGCCATTCCGGCGTTTGGTTTCACGGCCGATGCCATCACCCTGCCCCACGATCGGAAAAACGCCGAGTGTGCCTGAGCGGCGTTCATGTCTTCATCAATCAATCGTGACTGAATATTAACGGCACTCAATAGACGTCGATGTAGTCAAACGGCGGATTCGGCCAGTTGTCCTTGAGCGCGTTGAAAATCTGCATCACCCACACCTCATCACTGGCCGCGACGTTGCCGACGTAGCCCGAGCCTTTGGCCCAGGTTTCGAGGCGAAATAACAGCCCGTCGATATCCTGCCCACCGGTAATGCCCGAAGAAAGGTAAGCGATGCCGCCCTTGGTTACGCGCAGTTGCGTGTGTTCGTCATCACTGGCTGAAGCGAGCAACTGGCGCACCGCGTCGAGCGTAAGGCCGTCAGGGGTATTCAAATCGATCTGCACAGCACGATCCTTGGAAAGCCGGAAAAGACCAAGTGTCGCATAGCGCTCCGCTCATGCCTAAGTCGCAGTGCCAAACGCCCGACAAAATGGTTAACTCGGCACACAGACTTCCCGACTTTTCGAGCGCACCTCATGACCACCATCAGCATCGATGCCGACATCAAAGCCAAATGGGCAGACGGACACAGCTCCTATAGTCCGGGGACGACAGAAGAGCTGGCGCTGATTGGCATCGATCTATTGGTCAAAGAGTTGGGCACGGAAGCGGCCAAGCAATTCATCAAGCAGATTTTTGAGCGTTACCCGAGCGAACAGGTCGAGCACGCAGAGAAAGGGTAAACACCCGCAGGCTTGCACCTGCGGGCTTAAGACTTATTTCAAGCGCTTCAGGCGCTCGGTGAGCAAGTCGAAGAAGCCCTGCGCGTCGCCGTTTTCAACCCAGAAAGCATTCTTCGGCGCTTTCAGGCCGTCATACCAGTCAACAACGGTCTGGCCGAAAGTCGGGCCTTCACGGCTATCAACCACGACATTCACCGAACGACCGGTGAACAGCTCAGGCTTGAGCAGGTAAGCGATGACGGTAGCGTCATGCACCGGGCCACCCGGGATGCCGTAATGCTCCATGTCGCCTTTGATGTACTCGTTGAGGATGTCGCCAACAATCTTGCTCGCATTGTTGTTGAGCGCAGCGATCTGCTTCAGGCGTGCGTCACTGGTGAGGATCTTGTGGGTCACGTCCAGTGGCAGGTAGGTCAGTTTCACGCCGCTTTTGAGTACCACTTCAGCCGCTTGCGGATCGGCAAACAGGTTGAATTCGGCCACCGGGGTGATGTTGCCGCCATTGAAGTGCGCACCGCCCATGATCACCACTTCCTTGATGCCCTGCACAATCTCGGGCTCCTGGATCAGCGCCAGCGCCAGGTTGGTCTGCGGGCCGAGCATGGCGATGGTGATGCTGTGCGGCTTGGCGCTCTTCAGGGTATCGATCAGGTAGTTGACAGCATTGCCTTGCGCCAGGCCTTTTTTCGGCTCATGCACGGTGACACCCGACAGGCCTTCCTTGCCATGGATGTTTTCGGCGTAGATCGGCGTGCGCATCAGCGGCTTTGGCGCACCGGCGTAAACCGGCACATCCTCTCGTCCTGCCCACTCGCGGGCCAGACGTGCGTTACGCGAGGTTTTGTCGAGACGCACGTTGCCGGCGACGGTGGTCAGCGCGCGAATATTCAGTTCTTCTGGCGAGGCCAGTGCGAACAGCAAAGCGACCACGTCGTCAGCACCCGGGTCGGTGTCGATGATCAGGTCGATTTTTTCCGCCGCCTGAGCGCCGGTGGCAGTGATGACGGACAAAAGCAGCAGACTCCGGAGCAAATGGTGCAGTTTCTGAGCATAGCGTTGCATGGCGCATTCCTTGTGCTGGTGAAATCAAAAGTTAGAAGGTGACCCCGGCGACCAGCACGATGTTGCAGTACGGCTGGCATTCGCCCGTACGAACAATCGCTCGCGCCTGTCGGCTAAGCACCTTGAATTGCTCATGACTGAGCAGATCGCGGCGCCCCAAAGCGCCCTCTTCATTCAACGCGTCCAGCGTATTCAGCGCCGTCGGTTGCTTGTCGAAAATTTCTTTGGCCAGCGCATGGCTTTCCACCTGCATCTCGCTGAGCACGACTTTCAGCGTGCTGACGAAATCCGGCACGCCATGGGTCAGCGCCAGATCGATCAGCTCGACACCCGACGGCACCGGCAGCCCGGCGTCACCGATGACGACCATGTCGCCATGGCCCAGGGAGGCGATCAGTCGCGACAGGGCGACGTTGAGCAGAGGAGTCTTTTTCATGCGGGTTTAAACGCCTGTACGTCGGATTGGGTGGGAATGGACGGTTGCGCGCCAGCGCGAGTGACCGACAGCGCGGCGGCAATCTGCCCGTAGCGAATCGCTTCGGCCTCGGACTTGCCAGCGGCCAGCGCAGCGGCGAAACCACCGACAAAGGTGTCCCCCGCCGCCGTGGTGTCCACGGCCTTCACCTTCGGCGCCGGGAAATGCTCAAAGCTTTGACGGTTGGCGAACAGCGAACCTTGCGCGCCGAGGGTGATGATGACTTTGCCCGCGCCCATGGCGATCAGGTGGCTGGCCGCTTTTTCTGCGGACTCCAGCGAGTCCACCGGCAATCCGCTCAACGCGGTCGCTTCGCTTTCGTTGGGAATCAGGTAATCAATGGCGGTGAACCAGTCAGCGGGCAGCGGGCGGCTAGCCGGTGCCGGATTGAGGATCACGGTTTTACCGAGTGCGCGGGCACGCTTGAGCGCATGGCCCACTGTTGCGTCGGGAATTTCCAGCTGGCAGATGACAACGTCAGCCGCCTGCAACACCGCATCGAACTGGTCGATCACCGCAGGCGTCATCGCGCCATTGGCACCGGCGACGATAACAATGGCGTTCTGACTGTCGTCATCGACCACGATCAACGCCACACCGCTGGAATCCTCAACAACGCTTACGGCCTGGCAATCGATCTGCTCGGCCAGCAAGGCGTCGCGCAATTGCACGCCATAGTCATCGTTGCCCACGCAACCGACCATCGCCACCTGCGCGCCCAACCGGGCAGCAGCGACGGCCTGATTGGCACCCTTGCCGCCGGAAACCGTGGCGAAGAAATGACCGATCAGCGTTTCACCGCCGACGGGAAGGCGTGGCGCCCGGGTCACCAGATCCATGTTCAGGCTGCCTATTACCACTACATTTGCTGGCATACATCACTACTCGTCAATTCGGTTTCAGCGGTATTCGGTGAACACGCCGGACAGCGGCGCGGTCGATTCGCGCAGGACAATACTCGGGGTCACGATGCGTTGATCGGTGCCCAGATTCGGGGTGGCAATCCTTCGCAGCAGTACTTCGGCCGCCATCTCGCCCAGTTGCAGGATCGACTGGCCGACGGTGGTCAGCGCCGGGTACACGTAACGGCTCATCTGGATATCGTCGAAGCCGATCACCGACAACTCGCTCGGCACGCGCACGTTGCGCTCAGCCGCCGCACGCAACACGCCGATACCGATCATGTCGTTACCGGCGAAAATTGCGCTCGGCGGATTGCTTTCGAGCAGGATCGCCGCCGCGTTGTAGCCGCCGGTGCTGGTGAAATCGCTTTCCAGCATGCGTTCCTGCCGGACTTCGATACCGGCCTCTTTCAGCGCTCGGCAATAACCGGCCTGACGCATCTGCGCCACGCTGGTAGTCGCCGGCCCGCCGATGGTGGCGATGTCGCGATGGCCCAACTCCAACAGATGGCGAGTCGCGAGGTAAGCGCCGTATTCGTGGTCGATGCGCACCAGATCCGCGTCGACACCGTCAAGTCCTCGGTCGACGATGACCATCGGCGTTTTAACACCGGCCAAGCCTTGCGCCAGACCGCTGTCACCCCCGGCGGAGGCGACGATCAAACCGTCGATGCGTTTTTCCAGCAGCACGCGTAAATAACTGCGCTGCTTTTCCGGGTTGTCGTCGGAGTTGCAGAGGATCACGCAGTAGCCGTTGCGCTCGCAATAATCCTCGATGCCCCGCGCCAGCTCGGCGAAGTACGGGTTAAGACTGTTCGGCACCAACAGGCCGATCGTCGCGGTGGTTTTGGCTTTCAGTGAGCGCGCCACGGCACTCGGCACGTAGTCGAGGCTCTTGATCGCCGCCTCGACTTTCAGCCGCACTTCCTGGCTGACTGGCCGGGTTTTGTTCACCACATGGGACACGGTCGTGTAGGAAATCCCCGCGAGCGCCGCCACATCCTTGATCGTTGCCATAAGTCTTTCTCAGCCCCGTCGACTGGCGCGTTGACTGCGATAAGTGTCGAGTACCACGGCAATGACGATCACCGCACCGGTGATGATGCGCTTGGTCGGCTCGCTCGCGCCAATTTGCGCCAGACCGGCCGCCAGCACCGAGATGATCAATACGCCAAAGAACGTGCTGATCACCGAACCGCGTCCGCCCATCAGGCTGGTGCCGCCGATGACCACGGCCGCAATCACTTGCAGCTCAAGGCCGGAACCGGCGTTCGGATCCGCCGCCTCCAGACGCGAAATCTGGAACAGCGCCGCGACACCGGCCAGCAACCCCATCAGGCTGAAGACCAGAATCTTGTACGGCTTCGGATTGATCCCGGCGAGGCGCACGGCCTCTTCGTTGGTGCCGATGCCGATCAGGTAGCGACCGAACACAGTGCGGGTCGAAAACTGCTTGGGCAATGATGATCACCAGCAAGGCAATGATGAACGACGGCGAGATACCGAACGCCACCGGATTCGACAGCCAGGCGAACGAATCACCGATGTACGCGGTGCGCGACCCGGTCATCTGATAGGCCAGACCCCGAGCCATTTCCAGCACACCGAGGGAGACGATGAACGACGGAATGCGCCAGGCCACGGTGATCGAACCGGTGACGGTACCGGCCAGTGCTGCCACTGCCATGCCGAGCAACGCCGAAGGCAACACACCCCAGCCCCAACCGAGAATCGCCACGCTGACTGTCGACGCCGCCAGCGCCAGCACCGAACCCACTGAGAGGTCGATGCCGCCGATGATCAGCACGAACGTCATGCCGACCGCCAGCACCATCAAGTCCGGAATCTGGTTGGCCAACGTGCTGAAAGTGTTATAGGACAGAAAATGGCTGCTCAAGACCGAGAACAGAGCAATCATCGCCAGCAAAGCCCCGGCCAGGCCCAGATAAGTGCCCAGACCGTAGAAATTGCCACTACGTTTGCTGGCAGGAGATGCAGTTTTCATGGGAGATCCCTAGGCGCCGCTTCGTTGAGCAACGCATCACGTTTTTGGTAGCCGGCGAATGCGGCGGCAAGCAAATCATCCTGAGTCCAGCTGTCACGCTCGAAGGTGTCGATCAGGCGCCCCGCCGACAGCACACCGATGCGGTCGCAGATCAGCATCAACTCACGCAGATCGCTGGAGACCACCACCAGCGCTTTGCCCTGGCGAGTCAATTCGCCGAGCAATGCATAAATGTCGAATTTGGCGCCGACGTCGATGCCTCGGGTTGGCTCGTCGAACAGCAGTACCGAGCAATCACGCTCCAGCCAACGGCCGATCACGACCTTCTGCTGGTTGCCACCGGACAACTCTGAAACAAGCTGTGTCGGGCTCGAACTGCGGATACGCATGGCGTCGATCTGACGCTTGGCCAAGGCGATTTCATCGCTGTTATTAACGACGCCGCCACTGGAAATTTCCGGCATGTTGCCCAGTGCGATGTTGGCGCTGATCGACTGACTGAGCAGCAGACCTTCGCCCTTGCGATCTTCGGTGATCAGCGCGATGCCGTTGCGCACGGCATCAACCGGCGAACGCATGCTGACTACTTTGGCGGGCGAACCGAGGGCGATGGTGCCGCTGTCGGCAAGATCCGCACCGAAGATCAGCCGCAGTAATTCCGTGCGCCCTGCCCCGATTAATCCGGAAATCCCGTAGATCTCGCCGGCACGCACCTCGAAGGAAACATCGCGAACCTTGTCGGAGCGAGTCAGGCCGGTGACCGTTAACGCCGGCGCGCCAATATTGCGCGCGCCCATGTCGATGTGTTCGCCCAGTTCGCGGCCGACCATCAGCGTGACCAGTTGCTCGCTGTTGTAATTGGCCATCGGCTCGACGCAGACCAGATTGCCGTCACGCAGCACGGCAATGCGCTGCGCCACACGGGCAAGCTCTTCGAGGCGATGGGAAATGTAGATGATCGAGACCCCGCGCGCCTGCAATCGGGTGATCTGCTCAAAAAGCATTTCGACTTCGCGCGCCGTCAGCATCGCGGTCGGCTCATCGAGAATCAGCACATGGCAATCGCCGATCAGGTTGCGGGCGATTTCAACCATCTGCTGATGACCGATGCCCAACTCGCCGACCAGTGTGTCCGGATCGATCGCGTCGAGGCCGACTTGCGCCATCGCTTCGATCGCCGCTTTACGCAGTTGCTTGCGACTGATCCAGCCACCGTTGCTCGGCAAGTTGTCGAGAAACAGGTTCTCCGCCACCGACAAGGTCGGCAACAAATTGAGTTCTTGCATGACCATGCGTACGCCAAGCTCTTCGGCCTGAGTACGACTGCCCGGGCGATAGTCCTTGCCCTGAAACTGCATCTGGCCGGTGGTCGGGGTGACCAGTCCGCCAATGATTTTCGACAAGGTGCTTTTGCCGGCGCCATTCTCGCCGGTCAGCGCCAGCACTTCACCGCGCATCAGCGTCAACTCGATGCCGGTCAGCACCGGTTGCGCATAGGTCTTACCGATACCGCTGACCGAGAGGACAGCGTTCGGGGCGGAAACTGACATAAAAACTCTCCATGCGCTCGCCCGGACGGACGAGCGCCGTTGTGCCGCCAGAAGACTTACTTGGTGACCAGCTCTACCGGCGTTTCGATCACGCCATTCGGGCCGCTGTCGACTTTCTCGCCTTTGATAATTTTCAGCGCGGTCTCGATGCCGAATACAGCTTGTTTGGCAGCGTATTGATCAGCGGTGGCGAGCACACGACCGTCCTTCAGCATCGGCTTGATCGCGTTGATGTTGTCGTAACCAACGACCTGCACCTGACCAGCCTTGCCGGCGGCACGTACGGCGGAAACGGCACCAACGGCCATGCTGTCGTTACCGGCCAGCAGTGCTTTGACGTCCGGGTATTCGCTGAGGATCGAGGCGGCAACCTTGTTGCCCTTGTCGATTTCCCAGTCGCCGGATTGCAGCGACACCACTTTGATCTGCGCCGCGTCCATCGCGTCCTTGAAGCCCGCGGTTCGTTGCTGGGCGTTGGTGGTCGTCGACACACCTTCAATAATGCCGACTTCGTCACCGGCCTTGAGCTGCTTGGCCAGGTATTCACCGACCAGACGCGCGCCTTTACGGTTGTCCGGGCCTACGAAAGGCACGCTGATGTTTTTGCTTTTGACGATAGCCGGATCAAGCTGATTGTCGATGTTGATCACGGTAATACCGGCGTCGACGGCTTTCTTGATTACCGGCACCATGGCCTTGGAGTCAGAAGGCGCGATCACCAATGCGTTGACCTTGGCGAGAATCATCTGCTCGACGATGCGCGTTTGGCCGGCGGTATCGGTTTCATCTTTGATGCCGTTGGAGATCAGGTCGAAATCGGCGGAGTGTTCTTTCTGGTAGGCCTTGGCGCCGTCTTCCATGGTCAGGAAGAATTCGTTGGCCAGGGATTTCATGACCAGTGCGACTTTAGGTTTTTCGACAGATTCGGCGAACGCCGAGGAGACAGGTAGCGCGGCGGCGGTGGCAGCCAGCATAGCGACAGCAAGAAGACGTCCAGCGAATGGCAGCTTCATGGGTTCACTCCGATCTTATGATTATTGTGAGCAAAGGTTGCGCTGGCGTAAGCTGCGTGGTCTTCCCTACAAGGGAAACCAGCCAATAAAGCCGCGCAAACGTTTGCGTAGACCGAACTATGCGAATCCCGCCGACATTTGTCAACAAACAGAAATCAGTATTTTGCTGCAGGGCAAGTCATCGGACTCGCCCTCTTCTCATGCCGTGGTATTGACCACGCTGCCGGTGCTCGAACCCTTGGCCATCTCTTTGACCAGGCTGGCCGCTACCTCCATAAGCGCTGCGTTGGTATCGGCGATCTGCCCCTGAATCGACATGACCGCGGTGGTCTTGGCTTCCGGAGTTGGATACTTCGCGGCTTGCGCGGCGGCTAGTTGCTGCTGCTGTTCCTGCAACTGCTTTTGCAGTTCCTGCATGCGCTTGAGCAGCAGTTTTATGGTGACGCTTTGATTGCCGCCGCTGTCAGCCTTGCTCTCTTCCTGCGCCGGCCCACCGGTTCTCACCGTTTTGCTATCAGCCTCTTCCTTGCCCACTGCATTGGGTGACGCTTCTGCATCCGCTTTGGCCAGCGCATCGATCGTTGCCGCCGTTTTACCACCGATGGTGACCGCGCCGGGGTTGGCAAAACCGACTGTCAGTGACATGTGAAACTCCTGAAAAAATGGATTCCTTGAACAGGCATCGGCCTGCCTGACGCTTTCTTTAATAAGACGCTGGAAACGACGGACTCCCGACAGGCAATCAACATCGCCGAGCTTTTCGGTGAGCCGAACATAAAAGTCCGTTCTGTTCGGAAAGCCGGATATGCACTTGGTTACGACACGTTATCGATCGAATAAATACTGATATAAATCATAAACTTAAACATTTTTCTCCCGCACAGTACGAATGGTACAGATCCTGCTCCCTACCCTGCACTCCGGCATCCAGATCGGCCGGGGCGCATCTAGATGAACTTGCATCAGCACCGTCTCACTACTAGAGAGAAAAATAATGAAATCTGCTTTCAACACTTTGGTTCCGGGCGCTTTGGCCCTCCTCATGCTCCTGCCCACCGCCCTTCAGGCAAAAGAAGTCGAAATCCAGACCAAACTCGCCAACGTCGTAGTGCTTGCCACGGGCGGCACCATTGCCGGCGCGGGCGCCAGCGCTGCCAACAGCGCGACGTATCAGGCGGCCAAGGTCGGTATCGAGCAACTGATCGCCGGCATTCCCGAGCTGAGCAAACTGGCGAACGTGCGTGGCGAACAAGTCATGCAGATCGCGTCCGAAAGCATCACCAACGACAACCTGCTGCAACTCGGTCGTCGTGTCGCCGAACTGGCTGACAGCAAAGACGTCGACGGCATCGTCATCACCCACGGTACCGACACCCTCGAAGAAACCGCGTACTTTCTGAACCTGGTCGAGAAGACTGACAAGCCGATCATCGTTGTCGGTTCGATGCGCCCAGGCACCGCCATGTCCGCCGATGGCATGCTCAACCTGTACAACGCCGTGGCCGTGGCCAGCAGCAAAGACGCGCGCGGCAAAGGCGTACTGGTGACCATGAACGACGAGATCCAGTCGGGTCGCGACGTCAGCAAAATGATCAACATCAAGACCGAAGCATTCAAAAGCGCCTGGGGCCCGCTGGGTATGGTCGTTGAAGGCAAATCCTACTGGTTCCGCTTGCCAGCCAAGCGTCACACCATGGATTCGGAATTCGACATCAAGAACATCAAGAGCCTGCCTGACGTAGAAATCGCCTATTCCTACGGCAACGTAAGCGATACGGCCTACAAAGCCCTGGCCCAATCCGGCGCCAAAGCAATCATCCATGCCGGTACCGGCAACGGTTCGGTGTCTTCCCGCGTGGTGCCAGCGCTGCAAGAGCTGCGCAAGGAAGGCGTGCAAATCATTCGTTCGTCCCACGTCAACGCCGGCGGTTTTGTTCTGCGCAACGCCGAACAGCCTGACGACAAGTACGACTGGGTGGTTGCTCACGACCTGAACCCACAGAAAGCCCGCATCCTGGCGATGGTCGCGTTGACTAAAACCAACGACAGCAAAGAGCTGCAACGGATGTTCTGGGAATACTGATTGACCTTCGCCCGGTCTTCTCTTGATCGGGCACACTTCACACCACTCGTTTACCGGGCGAGTGGTGTGACGCTTACGACCCTTCTGCATTTTTCCTACAAAAAAATCGACTCGCCTCACATTAAAATCAAAAAACCGCTGTCAGAGGATTTTCTTGAATTTTAAGCAGTTGCGAAAATGCCTACAGTTAAATACTGTATGCACGTACAGCTTAATAAGGATAACCTCGTGGCCACCTCCCCTGATGCTCCTGACGCCTTTGAACGCATGGGTATGCGCGTTCAAAAGATCATCAATTCCCCTACCGCACAAAAAGCCAAAGCCGCACTGATCTTCCGTCTGCCGGACGAGCCGATGGATGACTGGGAGCGTTTGCTTGAGGAAATCGACGAGAACGACAACGTTACCCTCGCCTATCGCGACGATGGTGGCGTGCAGATTTTTTGGGTTGTGCCGAAGGAAGATTGATTCAATGAGTGTCCGCTGTTTTGTTTTGCTGTTGTTGTCGTTCATCGCTTTTGGCGCACAGGCCGGAGCGCCACGCACGTTTTCTGAAGCCAAGAAGGCAGCGTGGAAGCTCTACGCGCCACAGTCCACGGAGTTTTATTGCGGGTGCAAGTACTCCGGCAACAAAGTGGATTTGAAGGCCTGCGGTTACGTCCCCCGCAAGAACGCCAAGCGTGCGTCGCGCATCGAATGGGAACACATCGTCCCGGCCTGGCAGATTGGCCATCAGCGCCAATGCTGGCAGGATGGCGGCCGCAAGAACTGCACGCGCTACGACCCGACCTATCAGAAAGCCGAAGCCGATTTGCACAACCTGGTGCCGAGCATTGGCGAGGTCAACGGTGACCGCAGCAACTTCAGCTACGGCTGGCTGCCGGTGCAATCCGGTCAATACGGTTCCTGCCTGACCCAGGTCGATTTCAAAGCAAAGAAGGTCATGCCCCGCCCTTCGATTCGCGGCATGATCGCCCGCACCTATTTCTATATGAGCAAGCAATACGGCTTACGCATTTCGAAACAGGATCGGCAATTGTATGAAGCGTGGGACAAGACCTACCCGGTGCAAGACTGGGAGCGTCAACGCAATCAAAGCGTGGCGTGCGTGATGGGGCGCGGCAATGAGTTTGTCGGCCCGGTGAATATGAAAGCCTGCGGTTGATCGAACGCGCAAAAGAAAGGCCTCGAACGTGATGTTCGAGGCCTTTTTTACGGCTAGCTGCCGGCCTTATTGAAGCGCCAGTAGCCCATCAGATTGAGCGACTCGCGCGGGATACCGCAATCTTTGATCAGGTACCTGCGCAAGCTCATCACTGCCGCGCTTTCTCCAGCGATCCAGCCGTAGAAACCTTCGGCGGCGGTTTCGGCGATTTCCCAGAGTATTTCTTTGTCGATATCGACGTCGGCGAGTTCGACAGTCCGACCGATGGATGAGGTGTGGATGGGTGGAACGGCTTTTTGCACCGCCTCAACCATCAATGTGCCAGCGGTGGTTTTCTCGCGGATCAGCCACTGTACCGTCAGCCCCGGCCAATCGGGAACTGGCAGCATGTCCTGAGCGCTGTCGACTTCAAAGAACGCTTGAGTCTGGGGCGGAGCGGCTTTCGCGGCCAACACATCAAGAATGCCCATGGCAGCCGGCAATGCGGTGCCGTCGGCGACCAGCAGAACCTGATTGAGGCCTTGCGGCGGCTTCCATTCGAAGCCCCCGGCGTCATTGGCCGAGAAGCGCCGGTCGGGCGCGAGGATCTGCATCGAATCCCCCGGTTGCGCACGAAGCGCCCAACGCGAGGCAGGGCCGGTTTCGCCGTGCAGGACGAAATCGATATCCACTTCGCCTTGTTCGGCGCGCAAATGGCGAATGGTGTAAGTGCGCATCGCCGGACGTCGATCGGCGATCATGGCCTTGAAGCGCGCGTACCAGCCTTCACCTTGAGCCAGTCTGGCCGGCGAACCGTCGGCCGCAGGGAAAAACAGTTTTACCCGCTGATCCGGTGCCCAAGTGGCCATGTCGTTGACCGAGGGATGGGCCAGGGTGATCCGCATCATGTGCGGGCTCAGTTGGGTTTTGCGTTGCAGGGTGACATCGAACAGCTTGTAGGGGTTGGAGGCCATGCGGAGCTCCTTTGGGAAATCGTGACTGACTCGTATAAGACGAGTCACCTGCGACGTCCTTTAGGGCGCTCCGCTGAAAGGCAGGCTTACGGCGTGATCGGATGTTCGATCACCACCGACTCAATATTTTGTTTCTTGGCTTTTACCAATGCCGCATCCACTTCTACTTTTCGCGCTTCGGCGTCGGCTTGCGAGTTGAACGGGCCGATCAGAATGCGCGGTTTGCCGCTGCTGTCTTTGATCACCGTCGGGATGAAAGCGTGCTCGATCAACCAGCCGCTCAGGTCGCTGACCGCTTGCGGGGTTTCGCCGCGCACTTCGAGATCCCATTGCGGTGCAGCCGCCGCTGCTGGCGCCGTCACTGCTGCCGTTTGTGGTTTCGGTGCCTCAACGTTTTTGCCTTCACCACACCCGGCCAATACCAGTGCCGCGACCATCCAGACCAATTTGCGCACAACGCTTTCCTCGAAATTCTCAAAGGCGCGATCTTAACATTCAAAAATACTTCGCGAGCCCCGCAAAATGGGCACAAAACAACGAGAATGATGATTGCAGCCTCTGTATAGTTACGCCCTGGGAATTAATGCCGCATCTGCGCGTCAGAAAGAGGCACCCAAACTGTGAGACTTCGCACTAATCTATACGTACCACCGACCTCTGCACTGTCTGAATCAGGTGCCCTACAAAGCAATCAAGGAGAAGACCATGCTGATACTCACCCGCAAAGTCGGTGAAAGCATAAACATTGGTGATGACATTACGATCACCATTCTGGGCGTAAGCGGCCAACAGGTTCGCATCGGTATCAACGCTCCAAAGAACGTTGCCGTACACCGTGAAGAGATCTATCAGCGCATTCAAGCTGGCCTGACCGCACCGGACAAGCCACAAACGCCCTGAGCCTCACAGCAGTCAGTAGCCAGTTAGCTTGCCCGAACGCAATGACTGGCTAAAGATTCATGCGCCGTCCTGCCATCCACCCCCACTTCGTTGGCCACGGCGCTTGATATGCTTTCCCGCCCCGCTTGATCCACCCTGCCCTCTGTTGAATCCGATACTACCCGCCAATCTTAAGGTTGGATGTCGGACGTTTCCGAGAGAGCACGGGGAATCCGCTCTCCTAGCCGAACGTCACCCCTCGCGCCATTCCTGTTGCGGCGACAACTATCAGCACCAGCAATAGCGCTTCAGCGTGACTGATTCGTGCATAGATTTTTGCCCGCCCGGTATCAATCGGCTTGCCCTTTGCCAAAGCGATCCGCCATTTGATCAACGTAATCATCGGCGCGAGCTCCATCAGCAGAATCAGCACAAACAACGTCATCTTCAGATGGAACAGCGGCTGATGCAGGTAATAGTCGGTGCCTTTTTCATACCCACCGAAGGCACGCATCCCGCCGGTGATCAGCAGGATCAACGCAGAGACGCCCCATAGATTGTCAGCGAGCAAAACCCGCTTCGCCTCTCCGGTTCCGCCAGCGAGTCGACTGAACGCCGTCCCGCGCGTCAGAACCGCCCAGAAGCCCAGCGCAAACGCCAGTAGATGAACCGCTGCAAGAAACCAGTGAACCAGCATCGAGACACTCCCATCAGTAAGAGTCGGAAATCGGCCAGTCAGTAGTAGTCGAAAAAGTAGGGGGTTGCTCGCACAGGTCTGTAGGACTTGTTACGTCCTTGCGCACGAATAAGGGAAAAGCCAAATCGCAGGCAAAAAAAATCCCAAGCAGCTGATGGAAGCTTGGGATTTAAAAATGCATAAACCGTGGTGGTGAACGCGGGGCAGATGTTACTGAAATTCACAGTCTGTAACAAGGTGTTCTTGATAACCGGTTGGTTAAATAAAACGGTAACCCATTCAATATACGAATTATTTTTCATGGCCTCGGCGACGAATGGTGATCGCTTACCAAGGATTGGTTCGAATTTATAGATTCACAACTGGCCCAGTTACTACGAGCAACCCCGGAGCAGATTCCTTGGAAAGGTCGACTGCATTCGAATTAATCACTTTCCACGCCGAACAACTCACTCAGGCAGAAAAAATGAATTACCTGATTCGGCATTCGGTCAAGAATTGTGAACGCAGTAAATCTGACGAGGTGCAGTAATGACTATCGAAGCAGAGACACTCGTACAACTGACCGAAGCACTCCAGCAACGCGGCATGACTCTGGTATCAGACGTTGCATTCATCCGAGCGCCCTACCGGCATAACCATCGTTGGGTTTGCAGCGTAGAGTAAATAATCGACTGGATCTGTCTGTGGCAGCAGCCAGAATTGGCGAAGATCCTCGCTCCAAAACGGGCTTTGCAAAAGTTTTGCAAATCGCAGCCAACAAAAAAGGGCCCACCTTTCGGTGAGCCCTTCTAGACCGCCCAGCAGAGCGGATTTTATTTGGTAGGCGCGATTGGACTCGAACCAACGACCCCCACCATGTCAAGGTGGTGCTCTAACCAACTGAGCTACGTGCCTGCTGTGAGGCGGCATTCTACGGAATTCCGGAGGGGTGTCAACACCTTTTTTTCACCTAACCCTATGAATATGCAAAATATTTAATTTCGAGTCGGCGACGAGGATTTTCCGGTGGCTGGCGGAGGTTTTTCAACTCGGGTAGGATCGATGCACTCGTAAAATATATTAAACAGAGGCTGCAGGATGGCGAACACCCCTTACCCAGAGTCCTATTACGCTGCGTCGGCCAATGCCGTACCGCCCCGCCCTGTTTTGCAGGATGACGTGGAGACGGACGTCTGTGTGATCGGCGCCGGGTACACCGGGCTGTCCTCGGCGCTGTTTCTGCTGGAGAACGGTTTTCGCGTGACGGTGCTGGAAGCGGCCAAGGTCGGTTTCGGCGCGTCGGGGCGCAATGGCGGGCAGATCGTTAACAGTTATAGCCGTGACATTGATGTGATCGAGCGCAGCGTCGGCCCGAAGCAGGCGCAACTGCTCGGGCAGATGGCGTTTGAGGGCGGACGGATCATTCGTGAGCGTGTGGCCAAGTACAACATTCAGTGCGACTTGAAGGACGGCGGCGTGTTTGCCGCGCTGACTGCCAAGCAGATGGGTCATCTGGAAGCGCAGAAGCGCCTGTGGGAGCGCTTTGGCCATACGCAGCTCGAGCTACTCGATCAACGCCGCATTCGCGAAGTGGTGGCGTGTGATCAATATGTCGGCGGCATGCTCGACATGAGCGGCGGGCACATTCATCCGCTGAACCTGGCGCTGGGTGAAGCGGCCGCTGTGGAGTCGTTGGGCGGCAGCATTTATGAGCAATCGCCCGCTGTGCGTATCGAGCGCGGCGCTAACCCGGTGGTGCATACGCCGCAGGGCAAGGTGCGGGCCAAGTTCATCATCGTCGCGGGCAACGCTTACCTCGGCAATCTGGTGCCGGAACTGGCAGCGAAGTCGATGCCGTGCGGTACGCAGGTGATCACCACCGAGCCGCTGGGTGATGAGCTGGCGAAAGCGCTGTTGCCGCAGGATTACTGCGTCGAGGACTGCAACTACTTGCTCGACTATTACCGACTGACCGGCGACAAGCGTCTGATCTTCGGCGGCGGCGTTGTTTACGGCGCCCGGGATCCGGCGAACATCGAGGCGATCATCCGTCCGAAAATGCTCAAGGCGTTTCCGCAGCTCAAGGATGTGAAGATTGATTACGCCTGGACAGGAAATTTCCTGCTGACCTTGTCGCGTTTACCGCAGGTTGGGCGGCTGGGTGACAATATCTATTACTCGCAGGGCTGCAGCGGTCATGGCGTGACGTACACGCATCTGGCGGGCAAGGTGTTGGCTGAGGCATTGCGCGGTCAGGCTGAGCGTTTTGATGCGTTTGCGGATTTGCCGCATTACCCGTTCCCGGGCGGGCAGATGTTGCGCACGCCGTTTGCGGCGTTGGGGGCTTGGTATTACGGGTTGCGGGATAAGTACGGTTTTTAGACCGGGTTGTAGAAACCAATGTGGCGAGGGGATTTATCCCCGTTGGGGTGCGAAGCGCCCCCTCTTATATGGAAGGGGACTGCTACGCAGTCCAACGGGGATAAATCCCCTCGCCACAAATGCATCTACCAGTTAATCAGAGCTGGTCGCGAGCGATGCCGCTACGAATCCGCAGGATATCGGCGAGTACCGCCAACGCAATCTCCGCCGGCGTCTTGCTGCCAAGGTTAAGCCCGATCGGCGCATGAATTCGCGCCAACTCACTCTCCCCCAGCCCGCCAATCCGACGCAGGCGCTCAAAGCGTTTCTGCGATGTCTGCAGCGAACCCATCACGCCAATGTAGAACGCTTCGGTACGCACTGCCTCCATCATCGCCAGATCGTCAATGCGCGGATCATGGGTCAGCGCCACCACCGCCGTATCACGGTGGCAGCCACCATCGGCAATGAACACCGATGGCAGTTGCCGACGAATTTCCACGCCATTGAGCACCACGCCTTCAAGCACTTCATCGCGCGGGTCGCAGAGAATCACTTCAAAGCCGAGACCGACCGCAAACTCGGCACACGCCTGCGCCACACTGGAGTAACCGGCGAGCAACAAACGTTGCGCCGCGCCGATGCGGATACGCACCCGATCAATCTCACGCTCGATGCGCGCACCCTGCTCGCGATCAGCGAACAGGCTGCGCGCACCGCTGGCCAGATCGACCTCGCGAATCAAACGATGCTGACCAAGCAGCGCCGATTCCAACTCACGCAGATGCGCCTGCACCTCGCAGTCAGCGTCAAATTTCTCAACCAGCACATCGAGAATGCCGCCGCACGGCAGGCTGACCCGCGAGCGCGGATCGTCGCCTTCGCCATAACGCACGACGTTGATCGCATCGAGAAATGCACCTTCGGCGACGCGCTCAAGAAAGTCTTCCTCGACGCAGCCACCCGACAGCGATCCGATCCACTGCCCGCCTTCGTTCACCGCCAGCAGCGAACCCGGCGCGCGCGGCGCCGAGCCGTAGGTGGTCAGCACGGTGCAGAGCCAAATGCGCTGCCCCGCCACCGACCACTCCAGCGCTCGCCGAACCACTTGCAGATCGAGATGCTGCATGTCAGTGCGCCTTGTGCTCGATGGACGGTGCGTCAGCTTGCAGCTTCTGCACGTCGCTCACTGCCAGTTCAGCCGACTGACCACCCCAACCTTGACGCAGATAGTTGAGCAGATCAGTCAGTTGTTCAGGCTTGAGTTTGTCGGCGAAACCCGGCATCGGCTGCATGCGCTCGAAGCCAGAGAATTTCTGCTCGCCGATACCGTCCTCGATCACGCGCAACAGATTGCGCGGGTCTTCCAGACGCAGCGTGGTGTTGCCGCGCATGGCCACCGCGATGTGCGGTTTGCCTTCGCCACCGACCGCATGGCAACCGGCGCAGACGTTCAGGTATTCCTGCTGACCGCGCTGGGCACTGGCGCTGAGTTTCTCGACCGGCACTTCAACCAGCGTTTTGGCTGCCGGCGGTTTGTCGCCAAGCAGGAACGTCGCCATCGCCGCCAGATCCTGATCGCTCAAACCCTGAGTGCTGTTGTGGAACACCGGGAACATCTCGTTGAACATCGTGCCTTGCGCGCTCATGCCGTGCTTGAGGAACGTGCTCAGATCCTGTTCGTTCCAGCCGCGCGCGGCCAGATCAGTGGCCAGCAGGCTTGGCGCCAGATAACCATTGAGGATGCCGCCCGTCAGGCGCTTGTCCAGTTCCATCGCGCCCGGCAGGCCGCGTGGCGTGTGGCATTCGCCGCAGTGGCCGAGAACTTCGACCATGTATTGGCCGCGCTTCCACGCTTCACTTTTGCCTTCGGCCGGCTCCAGTTTGAGGGCTTTGCCGTACAGCACGTTCCAGCCCATCAGGCCCAGACGCACGTTGAACGGGAAGCTCAGACTGGTGACCGGTGCAGCGCGCTCGATCGGCTCGATGGTTTTCAAGTACGCATGGATCGCGTCTGAATCTTCGCGCGGCATCAGGTGATACGAGGTGTACGGCATCGCCGGGTACAGGTTCGCACCGTCGCGACGCTTGCCTTCGGTGAGCGCTGCAAAGAACTCGTCATCGTTGTACAAACCGATGCCGTGTTCTTTGCTCGGCGTGATGTTGGTGCCGTAGATCGTGCCGAACGGCGAGACGATCGGCAGCCCGCCGGCAAACGGCGCGCCGCCCGGTGCGGTGTGGCACGCCATGCAGTCAGCGCCGCGAGCCAGATACTCGCCGCGTTTGACCTGATCATCGGCGTGAGCAAACAACACCGGCGCAGCCAGACCGACCGCCAGGGTCAGTCGGGTCAGAAAAAGCTTCATGCTTAACCCTCCTTGACCAGGCCGAGATCGGTCAGCACGTTGCGGGTGGCGTTGTAGTAACGCACGTACCCGGTGCAACGGCAGATGTGATGGCCGAGGCTGTCTTCGATGACTTGCTCGAGTTTGCTTTGCACGGTCGGCTGGCGTTGCAGCTTCTCGACCAGCACGGTCGCGGCGTTGACGAAGCCTGGCGCGCAGTAGCTGCACTGGAACGCGAACTCATCGACGAAACGCTGCTGGATCGGGTTCAGCTCAGTGACCTGGCCCGCTTCGTCACGCTTGACGTGGGATTCGATGGTGCGGACTTTCTTGCCTTCGAAGTAATGCGCGCCGGTGATGCAGGTGCGCACTTCTTCGCTGGTGCCGTCCGGGTTATCGACAATCACCACGCAAGCGTGGCAGATACCTTGACCGCAGCCCAGACGCGAGCCGGTGAGGTTTTTGTATTCGTGCAGGTAGTCGATCATCGGCAGGTCATCAGGGATGTCCACCGGGCCGACGGATTGACCATTGAGGGTCAGTTGAAGCGGACGGTTAGCCATTGAGGGCCTCCTTGATGCGCGCTGGAGTGATAGGCAGATCGCGAACACGTTTACCGATGGCATGCGCCACGGCGTTACCGATGGCCCCGACAACCGGGATCATCACCACTTCAGCGATGCCTTTGGACGGATCGCTCGGCGACAGTGCCGGGAGAATCTCCGACGTCTGTTTCCACACGGCAACGTGACGCGCCATCGGCAGACGGTAACGGTTGAAGTTCCAGTCACCCTCCCCCGGCCCGCCCTCGTACAGCGGCATCTCTTCCATCAGAGCGTGACCGATGCCCATGGCGATACCGCCTTCGAGCTGGCCCTTGACCAATTCTTCAACCAACACACGACCGCACTCGACCCACGAATGGTGGTTGAGCACTTCAACATCCAGCGAGCCTTTGTTGACCTTCAGCTCGACCAGCGTGGCGACCGGGCTGTAGTAAGTCACGGCAGCGTTGTTCAACTGAACAACCGGGTAGTTGATGTTCTGGCGATCCAGCAGATGGAAACCAGACGTGGTCATCAACGCTTTCTTGGCTTTCGGCGCACCATCACCGTATTTCACCGCCAGACCGTCGAGCGGCAGACGCTCGCGCACGCCGTCGATGCTGTATTCGGCCTCAGCCCAGCTCCAGCGGTTGAACGCATGAACGGTGGCGCCGGTGACCAGACCACGCTCGTGAGCGTGCTTGGCCAATTCTTCGAAGGTCAGCGGCTGCATGCCGTTGGCAGTCAGCTTGCCATCCACCCAGTGCGCATCTTCGCGACGCACAACGTATGGGTTGGCTTGGCCGCCGTAAGGGCCCTGACGCCAGATCTCCATGGCCGCCGGCCACAAACCGTTGTTGAACAACACGCGGGCTGCTTCACGGGTGGCGTGACTGAAGTAGTAAGCCGAGTTGGTCGCGGACGACGCCGAGGCCAACTTGCCAACCCAGCGCGGGTTGCGCAGCAGGTTATCTTGGTCGGCCTGGCTCATGATGTAAGGGTTGCCGCTGGTGATCAGCTGCATTTCCTTCCATTCGGTTTCGCCAGTCTTCACTTCGTGGGCCGGGCTGCCGAGGAAATCGGCGACGACCAAGGCTTGCGACGTAGACATGCCGGTGCCGATTTCGATACCGATGTGGCGCAAGGTGATGCGACCGTCAGCGGTGAATTCGATGCTGGCCATCGGCGCTTCAGAACCGGTACCAAAGTCTTTCTGGCAGATGGCGAAACCAACGCCGTACCAGTTATCCGGGTCAGCGGCTTCGCGTTGTTTCTTGATCGCGTCGCGGTTTTTCCAGACTTCGTGTGCAGCGGCCTTGTCGAGAATCTCGTGCAAACGCAGAGCACCGGCCGGGATCGCGCCCTGGGTGTTTTTCATCCCCGAACGCAGCGCGTTCTTGCGGCGCAGTTCGATGGCATCGACGTTCAGGCGATCGGCGATTTCGTCGACCATCATTTCGGTCGCCGCCATGCTTTGCAGGGTGCCGTAACCGCGCATCGAACCCGCTTCAACACCACGCGAGTGATACGCGGTGACTTGCAGGTCGTTCTGCGGCATGTAGTAAATCGACTGCGCAGCCGTGGCGCCCACAGCGGCTACTGACGGGCTGTAGTTGATCCGGCCACCGCCGTCGACGCTCATGTCGGCGAGGAAAATCTTGAAGGTCTGATCGTTCTTGTCCACGGCCAACTGGTAGCGAATGTCGAACGGGTGACGCTTGATGCCGCTCTGGAACTGCTCGTAACGGTCGTTCGCCAGACGCACCGGCACACCGGCGCCGTACAGCGCAGCGAGGGCTGCGTAGTAAACGAAGATGTTGTGGTCTTTGGAACCGTAACCCACGGTGTAACCCGGGTGCATGTTCAGGTTGTCCAGGCCGAAGCGCGACGGCGAAATCATTTTCGCGGTCTCGGTCGCCGCTTCCAATGGGCACTGGGTAGCCACCACGAAATGCAGGGTCTTGGTTTTCGGGTCGTACCAGCCGTTGCCGTTGTCCGGCTCCATGGCGGCCGGCTCGATCGACGGCGTCTTGTAGCGCTCATCGAACACCAGCCAGTTGTCCGGCGGCGTGTTGATCTGCCCCTTCATGCGATCGGCGTAGAACAGGCCACGCTCGGTGAGATTACCGTGCAGGTTCGGCTGGGAATTCCACACCGGGCGACGGTTTTTCAGCATCGGGAACAGGATCGAATCCTTGAGGCTGGCGAATTCGTCTTCATCTGCCGAGGTCGGGCCGCCCACGCGCACGTAGCGGAAGCTGCCGTAGGGATCACCTTCGTAGAACGGCACTTTGGCGCCGTAACGAATCGCTTTGTCATTGAATTTGAGTTTGTTCTTGGCCTGACGGAAACGCTCGAAGTCGTTCCAGATCAGGATCGCTACCGGGTGACCGATGAACATCGGCACTTTGCCTTCAGGCAGCAGCGGATCCGGCGCATGTTCCTCAGGGAAGACGATACCGTCCTTGTCCAGATCGGCAGCGGTGACGATGCGGTCAGGCTGCAGATCGGCGCCAAGCCACGACAGGTCGTAGCCTGCGTAGATATGGTCGGCCTTGGTGGTTTTCAGCAGCATGGCGTGGCCTTGCTGCTCGGGCCAGCCCGGCATGTCCTTGGAACGGATGTCGCGGGCAAAGACTTTGCTGCCGCAGACTTTCGACAAGGCATCGTTACGCTGGCGCGCTTTGCCATTGTTGCCGAGCCATTTTTCGGACGGCACGGTCACGCTGTTTTCCATCAAGGCAGCCAGCGCCTGGGTGCTGAGCGGCGTAAGCGTGACGCTCACACCCGCCACCAGCCCGCCCTGGAGGAACGAGCGCCGGGTTATTTCACGGTTGGACATGGATCATCCTCTGGGCGGTTATACATCCGCCCTTCTGGTTATCTACTGGGGAATCTCGAGTCTTGCAGAAGCCCTTCTTGGCTAAACGAAGGACGAAATGACAGTGCAAAGCTGACCGAAAGGTTAACTTTAAAGGTTTCTGCGCTCGCAGCAAACAACCAGATACAAATTTCTGACTAAAGAATCAAAAAAGACAATGCGACGTGTCACCGCAGGATGGTTACAGGCATCCCTTGTAGGAGCTGTCGAGTGAAACGAGGGTGCGATCTTTTGATCCTGTTTTTTACGATCAAGATCAAAAGATCGCAGCGTGCCGCAGCTCCTACGAGGAGCCGGGTTGCGTGATGGGAGCGGAGGTCAAATTTCAGACACAAAAAACCCCGGTCTTTCGACCAGGGTCTTTGCTATCGATTCCGAATCAACCAACGGTTGCTTTCGGTGCTTCAAGGCGTTCAGTGATCCTTGAAGCAGATATGGCGCAGCGGACGGGACTCGAACCCGCGACCCCCGGCGTGACAGGCCGGTATTCTAACCGACTGAACTACCGCTGCGTATCGCTTTGAGCTTGCGCTCAAGTAACTCGTTTTGATTGAAAGCTTCGGTGCTTTTCAATCGCAAACCAGACAAGTCTGATTTGTACAATATGGCGCAGCGGACGGGACTCGAACCCGCGACCCCCGGCGTGACAGGCCGGTATTCTAACCGACTGAACTACCGCTGCGCGTCGGTGCAGGCACTTTCAGCCTACGTTCTTGCTTACGCAAGTTTCTCGGGAGTGGTGGGTGATGACGGGATCGAACCGCCGACATTCTGCTTGTAAGGCAGACGCTCTCCCAGCTGAGCTAATCACCCGTTTGCATCTCCGAGGCCGCGAAATTTACGCAGGTAGCGAACCTAAGTCAATAGCAGGATTGAAGTTTTTCTAAAAAAGACGAAATTGCTTCAATCCCTGAGAAAGTAACATCCATGAAACTGCTATCGCGAGCAGGCTCACTCCTACACGTTCGCGGCTTCGCTTCTTACTCTGTGTAAATCATCTTCTTGGTCATACCGCCATCGACGACGAATTCCTGCCCGGTAACAAACCCGGCATTCCTTGACAGCAACCACGCAACCATCGCCGCCACGTCTTCGACCGTCCCTACCCTGCCCGCCGGATGCTGAGCATGATCAGCATCAGCCAAAGGCTCCGCTCGACGCGCAGAAGGATCGCGCGCATCGATCCAGCCCGGACTGACCGCGTTAACGCGAATCTCCGGCCCCAGACTGATCGCCAACGCATGCGTCAGCGCCAACAACCCACCCTTGCTCGCCGCGTACGCCTCAGAGTCGGCTTCCGATTGCCGCGCACGGGTCGAAGCCAGATTGACGATCGAACCGTTGTGAGCGCGCAGGTACGGCGCGCAGTGCTTGGCCAGCAACATCGGCCCACTGAGGTTCACCGCCAACACACGATTCCAGTAGGCCAGATCAAGGCTTTCCAGAGTGATGTTGTGCGGATCAGCCACCGCCGCGTTGCACACCAGCGCATCGAGACGACCAAACTGCCCCAACACCTCCGCTACACCGAGCGCGACCTGAGCCTCATCAGCAACGTCCATGGCGATGAACCAGGCACTTTCGCCCAGCACCTTCGCCACTTTCGAACCGCGCGCACGATCCAGATCCGTCAGCACCACTTGCCAGCCTTCGCTGATCAGCCACGCCGCAATCCCCAGACCGATACCGCGCGCGGCACCCGTGACCAGCGCAACGCGGCCATGGGTACCGGATTTCGGGGTCGACAACTCGATCACAGCGCTGCCAGACCGCGCGCCAGATCGGCTTGCAGATCCGCCACGTCTTCCAGACCGACCGCAATGCGGATCAGGCTGTCACGAATGCCCGCCGCTTCACGTTCTTGCGGCGCCAAGCGGCCGTGAGAAGTGGTGCTTGGGTGGGTGATCGTGGTTTTGCTGTCGCCGAGGTTGGCGGTGATCGAAATCAGTCGAGTTGCATCGATAAAGCGCCACGCGCCCTCTTTGCCACCCTTGACCTCAAAGCTCACCACCGCACCAAAGCCCTTCTGCTGACGCTGGGCCAGTTCGTGCTGTGGATGGCTCTTGAGACCGGCGTAATGGACTTTCTCGATGCCGTCCTGCCGCTCCAGCCATCCAGCCAGCTCTTGGGCATTCGCGCAGTGCGCCTTCATCCGAAGGTTCAGGGTTTCCAGACCTTTGAGGAAGATCCACGCGTTGAACGGACTCAGGGTCGGCCCGGCAGTGCGCAGGAAACCAACGATTTCTTTCATCTGCTCGCTGCGACCGGCGACCACGCCGCCCATGCAACGGCCCTGACCGTCGATGAACTTGGTTGCCGAATGCACGACGATGTCCGCGCCCATTTTCAGCGGCTGCTGCAAGGCTGGCGTGCAGAAGCAGTTGTCGACCACCAGCATCGCGCCTTTGGCGTGCGCGATTTCTGCCAGCGCGGCGATATCGACCAGCTCAGCCAGAGGATTGGACGGCGACTCGACGAAGAGCAATTTGGTGTTCGACTTGATTGCCGCATCCCAACCCGACAGGTCGGCCAGTGGCACATAGTCGACTTCCACGCCGAAACGCTTGAAGTACTTCTCGAACAGGCTGATGGTCGAACCGAACACGCTGCGCGAGACCAGCACGTGATCGCCAGCACTGCAAAGGCTCATCACCACCGCCAGAATCGCGGCCATGCCGGTTGCGGTGGCAACGGCCTGCTCGGCGCCTTCCAGCGCGGCAATCCGCTCTTCGAACGCGCGCACGGTCGGGTTGGTGTAACGCGAGTAAACGTTGCCCGGCACTTCGCCGGCAAAGCGCGCGGCCGCGTCGGCGGCAGTGCGGAACACGTAGCTGGAGGTGAAGAACATCGGATCACCGTGCTCACCTTCCGGCGTACGGTGCTGACCGGCACGTACGGCCAGGGTATCGAACGCTACGCCTTCAAGGTCGCTGTCCAGCCGACCGGCATCCCATTCCTGACTCATGCTGTCACTCCTTGCGCTGTTCTCGAAAATAGAAAGTCAGATACAAAACCGGCCCCTCAGGGCCGGTAGAAACTTAGTTGTTGTACAGATCGATGATCGCACTGACCGCTTGGGTCTTGATCTTCGAGGAGTCGTTACGCGCCTGCTCGATCTTGTCCAGATACGCCTCATCGACGTCGCCGGTAACATATTTGCCGTCGAACACCGCGCAATCGAAGCTCTCGATCTTGATCTTGCCGCCACCGACCGCTTCGATCAAGTCAGGCAAGTCCTGATAGATCAGCCAGTCAGCGCCGATCAGATCCGCCACGTCCTGGGTCGAACGATTGTGCGCGATCAGTTCGTGAGCGCTTGGCATGTCGATGCCGTACACGTTCGGGAAGCGCACCGCCGGAGCAGCCGAGCAGAAGTAGACGTTTTTCGCGCCAGCTTCGCGGGCCATCTGGATGATCTGCTTGCACGTGGTGCCGCGCACGATCGAGTCGTCGACCAGCATCACGTTCTTGCCGCGGAATTCCAGCTCGATGGCGTTGAGCTTCTGGCGCACCGACTTCTTGCGCGCTGCCTGGCCCGGCATGATGAAGGTACGGCCGATGTAACGGTTCTTGACGAAGCCTTCGCGGAATTTCACGCCCAAGTGGTTCGCCAGTTCCAGTGCCGCGGTACGGCTGGTGTCCGGAATCGGGATAACCACGTCGATGTCGTGCTCTGGACGCTCGCGCAGGATTTTCTCGGCGAGTTTTTCACCCATGCGCAGACGGGCCTTATAAACCGACACGCCGTCGATGATCGAATCCGGACGCGCCAGATAAACGTGTTCGAAGATGCACGGGGTCAGCGAAGGATTGGTCGCGCACTGACGGGTGTGCAGCTTGCCCTCTTCAGTGATGTAGACCGCTTCGCCCGGCGCCAGGTCGCGAATCAGGGTGAAACCGAGCACGTCCAGGGAAACGCTTTCCGAGGCGATCATGTACTCGACGCCTTCGTCGGTGTGACGCTGACCGAACACGATCGGACGGATGCCGTGCGGGTCACGGAAACCGACGATGCCGTAGCCGGTGATCATCGCGACCACCGCGTAACCGCCGACGCAACGGTTGTGCACGTCGGTCACGGCGGCAAACACGTCTTCTTCGGTCGGTTGCAGCTTGCCGCGCTGGGCCAGCTCGTGAGCGAACACGTTCAGCAGCACTTCCGAGTCGGAACTGGTGTTGACGTGACGCAGATCGGACTCGTAGATCTCTTTGGCCAACTGTTCAACGTTGGTCAGGTTACCGTTATGCGCCAGGGTGATGCCGTAAGGCGAGTTGACGTAAAACGGCTGGGCTTCGGCCGAGGTCGAGCTGCCCGCGGTTGGATAGCGGACGTGACCGATACCCATGTGGCCGACCAGACGCTGCATGTGACGCTGTTGAAACACGTCACGCACCAGGCCATTGTCCTTGCGCAGGAACAACCGGCCATCATGGCTGGTCACGATACCGGCAGCGTCCTGGCCGCGGTGCTGGAGCACGGTTAGCGCGTCATACAGCGCCTGATTGACGTTCGACTTACCGACGATACCGACGATGCCACACATGCGACGCAACCCCTACTTAATGGATCTGAACTGAACAATACTCACTGAGGCGTTTTCGCCGACGGCAAGAGTTGCTCCTTGAACGGAATATCAGCGGGTACGCTGATTCCGCTGGCAAGCCACTGACTGCTCCACCCGAGGATCAGGTTTTTGGACCAGTCGGCGACCAATAGAAACTTGGGAACGAGTTGGGATTCTTTCCACCACCCGTCCTGCTGTACCGGCCCCAGGCTCAACAGCCCGATCGCCACAACCACCAGCAACACGCCACGCGCTGCGCCGAAGGCCATGCCGAGGAATCGATCGGTCCCGGACAACCCGGTGACGCGTACCAACTCGCCGATAAGATAATTGATCATTGCGCCCACGATCAGTGTGGCGACAAACATGATGGCACAGCCCGCGATCACGCGAGCCGATGGGGTTTCGATGTATCCGGCGAGGTACTCGGACAATGAACCACCGAACATCCAGGCGACGACTCCTGCGATGATCCAGGTCACCAGCGATAATGCTTCTTTGACGAAGCCGCGGCTCAAACTGATCAAAGCGGAGATGGCGATGATTGCAACGATCGCCCAGTCAACCCAGGTAAATGGCACAGTGCAGCCTACAGACGGATAAGGCGGCGCATTTTAGCAGAGCGCATGCCTCTCGGTAAGCTGCGATTGTCAGTGCATTTCAATCGAGGCGATAGTTTTTAACCGCGCTCAGGCTGGAAGCGCACGACAAAACCCTTGAGGTTCTGCTGACGGCTCAAAAGATCACGCAAACGATCGGCTTCAGCGCGCTCGATCAGCGGGCCGACAAACACCCGATTCTTGCCATCGGCCGTACGGATATAGGCGTTGTAACCCTGGCTGCGCAGGGTTTTCTGCAGGCTTTCGGCGCTGGCACGGCTCGACAGGCTAGCCAGTTGCACCGACCAGCTCACCGACAGACCGTTGGCATCGACGCGACTTTGCGTGGTGTCCGGCTTGCTCACTGCGGCGCTCGGGCCGGCAGTAATCGGCTGAGCAGGCGCAGGAATCGGTTTCGAGGTTGGCGGCGGCGTGGTCGGTTTGACGATCTGCGCTGGCACTACCGGTGCGGCGGCGATCGGTGCCGAAGGCGCTTCTTGCTCGGCAACCTCTTCGTCCGTCGGCACAGGCTCTTGCGGCAAGGCTTGCGGCTCAGGCACGGCGGCCGGCTCGACCTGCACTTGCGGCACGGCCGGGGCTTGCGGGGCAGCAGGTGCTTCCACGACAACCTGGCGCTGTTCGTCCTGACGCGAAAACAGCATCGGCAGGAAAATCACCGCCAACGCCACCAGCACCAGAGCGCCAACCATGCGCTGCTTGTACGCTTTATCCAGCAAAGCCATTTGCCGCTTCCTCCGTGGAGCGCCGGGCCAACCATTCAAGGGCCTCGGCGACACAATAAAATGATCCGAACAACAGAATCTCGTCGTCGCTTGTCGCCACTGCGCATTGACCGTCCAGGGCGGCGGCGACACTGTCGTAAGACGTGACCGACGCACCAAGGTTCTGCAATGCCGCGTTTAATTCAGCCACCGGACGTGCGCGCGGCGAATCCAGCGGCGCGACAGCCCAATGCTCGACACTATCATTCAATTCGCCGACAACACCATCCAGATCCTTGTCGGCCAACAAACCGAACACTGCCAGACGCTTGCCGACCGGTGGCCGCGAGGCCAGCCGACGGGCCAGATACTCGGCCGCGTGCGGGTTATGCCCCACATCCAGCAACACATTCAGGCGCTTGCCGTTCCACTCGAACGAACGGCGATCCAGACGCCCGACCACGCGAGTCGCCTGCAAGGCGGCAATGATCTGCTCGGCATGCCAAGGCAAACCGAGCAACAGATAAGCCTGCAACGCCAGCGCGGCGTTCTCCATCGGCAGATCGAGCAGCGGCAAGTCGTGCAATTCGACAGCCTGACCCTGCGCATCGGTACCGCGCCACTGCCAGTGCTGATCGGTGATACCGAGATCGAAATCACGCCCGCGCAGGAAGAACGGACAGGCCAGTTCGCGCGCCTTGTCGAGCAACGGTTGCGGAGGACTCAGATCGCCACACAAGGCAGGTTTGCCCTGACGGAAAATCCCGGCCTTCTCGAAAGCCACGGATTCGCGGGTGTCGCCCAGATAATCGGCGTGATCGACGCCAATACTGGTGACCAGCGCGATGTCGGCATCGACCACGTTGACCGTGTCCAGACGCCCGCCCAGCCCTACTTCCAGCACCACAGCGTCGAGTTTTGCCTGTTGAAACAGCCAGAACGCCGCCAGGGTGCCCATTTCGAAGTAGGTCAGGGAAGTGTCGCCGCGCCCGGCCTCGACCGCAGCAAAGGCTTCGCACAGCTGTGCGTCAGTGGCTTCGACGCCATTGAGCTGCACCCGCTCGTTGTAACGCAGCAGGTGCGGAGAATTGTAGACACCCACGCTCAGGCCCTGCGCACGCAGCAATGAAGCCACGAATGCGCAGGTCGAACCTTTGCCGTTGGTGCCGGTGACCGTAATCACCCGAGGCGCCGGCTGGCCCAGCCCCATGCGGGACGCTACCTGTTGCGAACGCTCCAGGCCCATGTCGATGGCCGACGGATGCAACTGCTCAAGGTAGGCGAGCCATTCGCCAAGGGTGCGCTCGGTCATAGGCCAGCAGGTACCGGTGGAACCACGATCGGCTCGATTGGCGCGGCGACGAATTTCGGCGTCGGCTTGCCAGTCATTTGTGCCAGCAGGTTACCCAGACGCGGGCGCAGTTCCTGACGGTGGATGATCATGTCGATCGCGCCGTGTTCCAGCAGGAATTCGCTGCGCTGGAAGCCTTCCGGCAGTTTTTCACGCACGGTTTGTTCGATAACGCGCGGGCCGGCAAAGCCGATCAGGGCTTTCGGCTCACCGACGATCACGTCGCCGAGCATCGCCAGACTCGCGGAAACACCGCCGTAGACCGGGTCGGTCAGCACGGAGATGAACGGAATGCCTTCTTCACGCAGACGCGCCAGCACCGCCGAGGTCTTGGCCATCTGCATCAGCGAGATCAGTGCTTCCTGCATGCGCGCACCGCCGGAAGCGGCGAAGCAGATCATCGGGCAACGGTTTTCCAGCGCGTAGTTGGCAGCGCGGACAAAACGCTCACCAACGATGGCACCCATGGAACCGCCCATGAAGCTGAATTCGAACGCCGAAACCACCACCGGCATGCCCAGCAGGGTGCCGCTGACCGAGATCAGCGCGTCTTTCTCGCCGGTCTGCTTTTGTGCAGCCACCAGGCGATCCTTGTACTTCTTGCCGTCACGGAATTTCAGACGGTCAACCGGCTCCAGATCGGCGCCCAGTTCGTTGCGACCTTCGGCATCGAGGAAGATGTCGATGCGCGCACGCGCGCCGATGCGCATGTGGTGGTTGCACTTGGGGCAAACGTCCAGGGTCTTTTCCAGCTCCGGACGATACAGCACAGCCTCGCAAGACGGGCATTTGTGCCAAAGACCTTCAGGCACCGAGCTCTTCTTGACCTCGGAACGCATGATCGAAGGGATCAGTTTGTCTACTAACCAGTTGCTCATGCTTTCTTTCTCCAGTACCGGCGGCCCGAACCTTTCGATTCGCAACCCCGCGTATGCCCTTGAGCTAAATTCATGTGTGCGGCGATGGTTGGTGAACCGCCACGGTCAGCGCGAAACATGACCTGCGTGCAATCCGGACAACCCTCAGCCACGCTTGCTTTGTGCAAGTGCATTGATGGACGGCGGCAGACTGCCAGCCGTCACATCGACGATGTATTGCTGCGCACTGCTTTGATAAATGCTCGAATTTTTGCGTGATCCTTGATGCCTTTGCTCGCCTCTACCCCGCCGCTGACGTCTACGGCGTAGGGTTTTACCTGGGCCACGGCGCCCGCGACGTTTTCCGGGGTCAGGCCACCGGCCAGAATCAACGGCTTGCTCAAACCTTGCGGAATCAAAGACCAGTCGAACGCCTCACCGGTTCCGCCAGGTACGCCTTCAACATAGGTGTCGAGCAACACACCGCTGGCGCTTGGGTAGGCATCTACAGCTGCAGCGATGTCGTCGCCAGCCTTGACCCGCAACGCTTTGATGTACGGACGATGCCAGCCTTCACAGTCTTCAGCGACTTCATCACCGTGGAACTGCAGCAGATCCAGCGACACCGCATCGAGGATTTCCCCCAACTCGCAGCGGCTGGCATTAACGAACAGGCCTACGGTGGTCACGAACGGCGGCAACGCCTGGATGATCGCCCGCGCCTGCTGCACGGACACTGCGCGCGGGCTCTTGGCGTAAAACACGAATCCGATCGCATCCGCCCCGGCCTCGACGGCGGCCAGCGCATCTTCTATGCGGGTAATCCCGCAGATCTTGCTGCGAACGGCTGACATGTCGAGAAAAACTCCAAGGCAAAATCCGGGAAAGTCCCGGATGGTAACAAAAGCGTTCGAGGGCGTCAGCCGTCAAGTTCCGTGAATCCCGTAAGGAAATGTGGCCCGATAAAACGCTCGGGTAACGGGAATTCATCGTGGTACTCGACCTGCACCAGATACAGGCCGTACGGATGCGCTGTCACCCCACCGGAGCGGCGCTCACGGCTTTCCAGCACTTCCTTCATCCATTCGACCGGCCGCTCGCCCGCACCGATGGTCATCAGGACGCCAGCGATGTTGCGCACCATGTGATGCAGGAAGGCGTTGGCGCGGATGTCGAGGACGATCATCTTGCCGTGGCGGGTGACGCGCAGGTGATGCATCTTCTTGATTGGCGACTTGGCCTGGCACTGACCGGCACGAAACGCGCTGAAGTCATGGGTGCCGATCAAGTGCTGCGCGGCCTCGGCCATGCGCTCGACGTCGAGCGGGCGGTGGTTCCAGGTGATTTCTTCGTTGAGGTGCGCCGGACGGATCTGATCGTTGTAGATCACGTAGCGATAACGGCGGGCGATGGCTTTGAACCGCGCATGGAAATGCGCCGGCATCACCCGCGCCCAACTGACGCTGATGTCGTGGGGCAGATTGATGTTGGCGCCCATGACCCAGGCTTTCAGCGAGCGATCGACCGTGGTATCAAAATGCACCACTTGCCCGCAGGCATGCACACCGGCGTCGGTACGTCCGGCGCACTGCAAGGAAACCGGCGAGTTGGCGACTTTCGACAGGGCTTTTTCGAGCTCTTCCTGCACCGTGGCCACACCCGTCAACTGGCGCTGCCAGCCGCTGTAGCGCGAGCCTTTGTATTCAACGCCCAGCGCAACGCGGTAAAAGCCGTCGGGGGCCATTTCGGCGACCGGGTTATCTATGTTTGCCAAGGTGGGACAGCCTGCTGTTTTTGCAAAGGCGGGCATTATAAGGCCTCAAGATCAAAAGATCGCAGCCTTCGGCAGCTCCTGCACAGAAATCCGCATTCCCCTGTAGGAGCTGCCGAAGGCTGCGATCTTTTGATCTTGAAAACCCAAACAAAAACGGCAGCCTCTATGGGCTGCCGTTTCGTTTACCGCTGGACTGATTACAAGCTCGAAAGCATGTCCTTGGCCTCGCCCCGCTGCTTCTCGTCACCCTCGGTCAACACTTCGTTGAGAATGTCGCGCGCGCCGTCGCTGTCGCCCATGTCGATGTAGGCCTGAGCCAGATCGAGTTTGGTCGCCGCTTCGTCGGTGCCGGAGAGGAAGTCGAAATCGTCTTCGCCCAGATCAGCGTCCAGCGCCGCATCCGCCTCAGTAAACGTCGGCTCGGCGATGTTCTGCGACAGACGATCCAGTTCAGCGTCGACGTCATCCAGCTCCGCCGCGAACGCATCAGGCTCGGCCGGTGGATTGGAATCCATCTCGTCCGCCAGCGACAGATCGAAATCGGCCGGCAGCTCCAGATCGTCCTGCGGTACGTCAGCCACGACGGGCGGTTCAACCGGCGACAGGTCTTTCACGCCATCGTCCAGATCCAGCAGGAAGTCGTCTTCGGCCAGAGTGGCTGGCGATTGTTCGGCGCCGAGATCCAGATCCAGGTCGAAGTCCGACAGGTCGTCCAGGTTTTCTTTGATGTCGGTCTGCTGTTGCAGAACCGATTCAAAACTCAGGTCGTCATCCGCCGGGAATTCGTCGAGTTCGGCCAGTGCTTCCGGCGTTTGCTGCTCAACAACAGGCGCAGGCTCGATCGGTGTGATGTTGTCGAGATCGTCCAGGCTCAGGTCAAACGCGCTGTCGAGATCATCTTCCGCCGGTGCCGGGGCAGCAGCAGGTGCTTCCGGCTCATCCAGCAGCAAATCTTTGACGTATTGCGCGTCCAATTCGGCAGCCACTGCAGCAGCGGCCAGACCACCAGCAGCGACAAGGGCCATGGCCGGGAAGCGGCTTTTCAGCTCTTCGACCTTGGCGAAGTTATCGCCATTGGCCACCAGTTGACGTTCCTGAGCGACGAACGCATCGCGATCGCCCTGCTGACCGTAGACTTCCATCAGTTTCAGACGCAGGTCACTGCGTTGCGGCTCGAGGCTGACGCCCTCCTCCAGCAACGCCGCTGCCTGATTCAAGCGACCGGCGTTGATGTGCGATTGCGCTTTGTCGAGGACGTCATCGGAACGCTCGGCGGCTGGAGAAACCAGCGGCGCAGCAATCGGCGTGGCCATGACCACTGGCGCGACGACCGCTGCCGGGGCAGGCGTTGGCGCCGGAGCCGGGGTGTTGAGTGTGACGCTGGCGGCTGGTGTTTCCAGGCCTTCGAAGCTGCTTTCCGGCAGATCCTGTTCGGCGGAGAACTCTTGTTCTTCGGACAACGCACGCGCCATGCGCATGTGTTTCTCGGCTTCCTGCTGAGCTTTGCGGCGACGCGCCAGCAGCAACAGCAGGAGCAGCAGAACCACCGCACCGCCACCGATCAGTCCCAACAGGACAGGATTGGTCAGCAGCTCGTTGAAGGTTTTCTCATCATCGACAACCGGTTTTGGCTCGGCAGTCGGCGCTACCGGCGCATCAACTGGCGGTGCAATCGCCGATTCCGGCGTTGGCGATGCGGCCGCTTCTGCCGGAGTTGCAGGCGGTGTCGCAGCCAAATCTGCAGTGATCGCAGGCACCGCTGGATTTGCAGCGTTAGCCGCTGGCGCAGCGCCCGAGCCTTCAGCCTGCAGCTTCGCCAGTTGATTGTTCTTCAGCTCGATCAGTTTTTGCAGCTTGTCCATCTGACTTTGCAGATCGGACACGCGGCTCTTCAATTCCTCGTTGTCGCGACGGGTCGTGTCGAGGCTTTCCTGCGTGACCGCCAGTTTGTTGCTCAGCGCCTTGGCATCGCCGGCCGGGCCTTTACCGCGCGCCTTGGCGCTTTCGGCAGACACCAGGCTCAGATTGTCGCTGGTATTTGGCGCAGCGCCGCTATTGCCACGACCACGATTGGTCGCATCCAGCTGCTGCTGGCCGGTGCCAGGCTTGGCCACGTAACGACGGCCCGAGCGCCAGGCGTCGTTCTGCGCAGCGACTTCTGCAATGGCGGCGGTTTGTGGCAGCGCGGTGCTTTGTGTCGAATCCGGCAGACGCAGCACCTGACCGGTTTTCAAGCGGTTGATGTTGCCACCGATAAAGGCGTCCGGGTTCAGCGCCTGAATCGCCAGCATGGTCTGCTGCACCGAGCCGCCATTACGCGCCTTCGCAGCGATTTCCCACAGGGTATCGCGGGCGGTCGTGGTGTATTGAGTCGAGTGCGTGGCGCCAGTGGTTGGCGCGGTGACGGTTTGCGACGGCGCCGGTTGTGCAGCGGCATCAGCCGTCTGCGGCGAGAACTTCGACGGATCGAGCAGTACGCTGTAGTCGCGCAGCAGACGGCCGTTCGGCCACATCACCTGCACGAGAAATTTCACCATCGGCTCGGACAGCGGCTTGCTCGACGTCACGCGCAGTACGCTTTTACCACTGGCGTTGAGCACCGGGGTAAACGTCAGGTCATTGAGGAAGGCCTGGCGATCAACGCCGGCCTTGGCAAAATCTTCGGGTGAAGCCAGGCTCGGCACCACTTCGGCAGCGGTGAGATCCTTGACGTCGAGCAGCTCGATTTCAGCCACCAGCGGCTGGTTCAGGGTCGACTTCAGGGTCAGCTCCCCGAGCCCGAGGGCATGCGCCATACCGGAGGACAGCGCCGAGGCGGCCGCTATTGCTAACACCAGTTTGCGAACTTGAACCATAGCCTCATCCTTTGTTTGAACGTTCCTCGGCCAGCGAGAAGATATTGATTGTCGCTGCCGTAAGGCATTGCGCGCGACGACGACAGATGTCGCGCGCGATCATTTCTTTGATGCCCCGGAAAGTCCCGGAGGGTGACACGTTTTCAACTGCTCCGGGCAAGCATAGCGCTCACCTAGAATCAGTCGACAAATTGTTGCCAAGTATCTTTTACAGCAGGTCTTTTATCAACAATTCAGCCACCTGCACAGCGTTAAGGGCCGCGCCTTTGCGTACGTTATCTGACGTCAGCCACAGATTAAGTTCCGCCGGGTCGTCGACACCGCTGCGCACGCGCCCGACATAGACCACGTCCTGCCCTACTGCGTCACCAACCGCAGTCGGATAATCACCGGCCTCAACCAGCTCAATCCCCGGCGCTGCTTCGAGCGCCGCGTTGACCTTTTCCAGGTCGACGGCCTTCTTCGACTGCAAGGTCACGCTAAAGCTATCGCCAAAAAACACCGGGGCTTGAACGCAAGTTGCGGAAATCTTCAATAAAGGTTGCGCCAGCACCTGGCGCAGCTCGCGCACCAGACGTTTTTCCAGCAGCGTGTGCCCGTTCGCGTCCGGCGTGCCGACCTGAGCCAGCAGGTTGAACGCTACCTGCCGGTCAAAAAAGGTTGGCTCCAGCGGGCGCATGTTCAGCAGCTCGGCGGTTTGCCGCGCCAACTCAGTCACCGCTTCACGACCTTGCGCGGACATCGCAAGACTGGCGCTGACATTGACGTATTGCAGGTCGATCAGATCAAGCAACGGCGTCAATACCACGGCGAGCGTGGTGGCTGACGGGCTCGGGCTGCTGACCTGGAACGGCGCTTTCAGATGGGCGAGCACCGCGGCGTTGGCTTCCGGCACCACTTGCGGCGCCTGATCGGCCGGCAAGGCGCCGGACAAGTCGATCAGCGAGCAACCGGCAGCGTGAGCGCGCGCGGCGTAACTCAGGGTGATGGCCGGGCCAGCGGCGAAAAACACCAGTTTGACCTTGCTGAAATCGAACTCGTCGACCTCACGCACGCGCACGTTTTTGTTGCGGAACAGCACCGAGCTACCGGCGGATTCGCTGCTGGCCAGCAGGTGCAGGCTGCCGACCGGAAAGTCGCGCTCTTCGAGAATCTGTACGAGGGTTTCGCCGACAGTACCGGTGGCGCCGATTACGGCAATATCTAGGGTCTGGGTCATGGTGCGAGCCTCTGGCGAAACGGGGGGAGCGGCACTTTACCGGGTGACCGCCATGCAGGCAATTTCTGCGGGATTTGTGGTGGCCGTTCGGACGCCTTCGCGAGCAAGCCCGCTCCCACACTTGAAATGCATTCCCATGTGGGAGCGGGCTTGCTCGCGAAGAGGCCGGCACAGTCACCCGAGAAACTTCGGGCATAAAAAAACCCGCACCTCTTTCAAGGCACGGGCTCTTTCATTGCTTCAAGCAATCAACGCTCGAGCAAAATCCGCAACATGCGACGCAGCGGTTCCGCCGCGCCCCACAGCAGTTGGTCGCCAACGGTGAACGCGCCGAGGAACTGCGAGCCCATGTTCAGCTTGCGCAGACGGCCAACCGGCACATTCAGGGTGCCGGTGACCTTGGTCGGGCTCAGCTCCTGCATGCTGATATCGCGCTGATTCGGTACCAGTTTGACCCATGGGTTGTGCTGGCTGATCAGCCCTTCGATATCGGCGATCGGTACGTCTTTGTTCAGCTTGATGGTCAGCGCCTGGCTGTGGCAACGCATCGCACCAATGCGCACGCAGATGCCGTCGACCGGGATCGGGCTCTTGAAGCGACCGAGGATCTTGTTGGTCTCGGCCTGAGCTTTCCACTCTTCACGGCTCTGGCCGTTCGGCAGTTCCTTGTCGATCCACGGGATCAGGCTGCCGGCCAGCGGTACGCCGAAGTTTTCGGTCGGGTACGCTTCGCTGCGCATGGCATCAGCAACGCGACGGTCGATGTCGAGGATCGCGCTGGCCGGATCGGCCAGTTGATCAGCGACAGCGGCGTGGGTCGCGCCCATTTGCTTGATCAGTTCACGCATGTTCTGCGCGCCGGCACCGGAGGCCGCCTGATAGGTCATGGCGCTCATCCACTCGACCAGACCGGCTTCGAACAGACCACCCAGGCCCATCAGCATCAGGCTGACAGTGCAGTTGCCGCCGATGTAGTTCTTGGTGCCTGCATCGAGCTGCTGATCGATGACCTTGCGGTTCACCGGATCAAGAATGATCACCGCGTCATCGTTCATGCGCAGGCTCGAAGCCGCGTCGATCCAGTAACCCTGCCAGCCCGCTTCGCGCAGTTTCGGGAACACTTCGCTGGTGTAGTCGCCGCCCTGGCAGGTCAGAATCACGTCGAGGGTCTTCAGCTCATCAATGCTGTAAGCATCCTTGAGCGGAGCAATGTCCTTGCCCACGGACGGGCCTTGGCCACCGACGTTGGAAGTGGTGAAAAACACCGGCTCGATTAGATCGAAATCCTGCTCTTCCAGCATCCGCTGCATGAGCACGGAACCGACCATTCCGCGCCAACCGATCAGACCTACACGTTTCATCGCAACTACACCTTCTTGAAAAGTGGGCCGCTGCTTTGTATTGAATTTCGCAGCGGGCCCGAGAGATTACAGATTCCGCAGCGCGGCGACTACTGCGTCGCCCATTTCCTGCGTACCGACTTTGGTGCAACCGGCCGAATAGATGTCGCCCGTGCGCAGACCCTGGTCGAGCACGACGCTGACGGCTTTTTCGATGGCATCGGCAGCATCCTGCAGATTGAAGCTGTAACGCAGCATCATCGAGACCGACAGAATGGTCGCCAACGGGTTGGCGATGCCTTTACCGGCGATGTCCGGAGCGGAACCGTGGCAAGGCTCGTACATGCCCTTGTTGTTGGTGTCCAGCGACGCCGACGGCAGCATGCCGATGGAACCGGTGAGCATCGACGCCTGATCGGACAGGATGTCGCCGAACATGTTGTCGGTGACGATCACGTCGAACTGCTTCGGCGCGCGCACCAGTTGCATCGCGGCGTTGTCGACGTACATGTGGCTCAGTTCGACCTGCGGGTAATCCTTGGCCACTTCTTCGACTATTTCACGCCACAGTTGGCTGGACGCCAGCACGTTGGCCTTGTCCACCGAGCAGAGCTTTTTGCCACGCACCATGGCCATGTCGAAACCGACGCGGGCGATGCGGCGGATTTCGCTTTCGCTATACGGCAGCGTGTCGTAGGACTGACGCTCGCCGTTTTCCAGAGTACGGGTGCCGCGTGGCGCGCCGAAGTAGATGCCACCGGTCAGCTCACGAACGATGAGGATATCCAGACCGGCAACGATTTCCGGCTTCAGGCTCGAAGCCTCGGCCAGTTGCGGGTACAGAATCGCCGGACGCAGGTTGCCGAACAGGCCCAGTTGCGCACGGATTTTCAGCAGGCCGCGCTCAGGGCGGATATCACGTTCGATGGTGTCCCATTTCGGGCCACCGACGGCGCCCAGCAGTACGGCATCGGCAGCGCGGGCACGGTCGAGGGTTTCGTCGGCCAGCGGCACGCCGTGCTTGTCGATGGCCGCACCACCGATCAGGTCATGGCTCAGCTCAAAGCCCAGGCTGTATTTGTCGTTGGCCAGTTCCAGCACCTTGACCGCTTCGGCCATGATTTCCGGACCAATACCGTCACCTGGGAGAATCAGAATCTGCTTGCTCATGCTTTCCTCGTGTCTTCAGTCGGTGCGCCATCTGAGGCGCGCCCGGAAAAATTCTTATCGCTCAGCCATCAATACGATCACATCTGTACTGAACGAGCCGTCGGCATCAATCTCAAAATATTCGCGCACTTCGTTGCCCATCGACTGCTGCAACTGACGAATCGCGGCGCGCATCACTTCGGGTGTGCGCATGCGCTCAACCCAGGTGGTGTACTCCAGACGCAGGCGCTGACGCGTAGTGCTACGCACATGCAAACCGGCCTCGCTGACCTGGCGCAACCATTCAGCGGCAGAATAATCGCGCACATGGCTGGTGTCGCGCAGCACTTCGACGCTTTGCAGGTAAGTGTCGAACAACGGACTGCCCGGTGACAACACGTCAACGAACGCCGCCACACCGCCCGGCTTCAGCACTCGACGCACTTCGCGCAGGGCCACACCGAGATCGCTCCAGTGATGCGCCGAATAACGGCTGAACACGAAGTCGAACTCGCCATCGGCAAACGGCAGACGCTCGGCGGCACCGTTGACCGTGGAAATGTTGCCGATACCGCGATCAATCGCAGCGGCGGCAACCACGTCGAGCATTTGCTGCGACAGGTCGTAAGCGACCACTTCCTTGACCAGCGATGCCACGTGAAAACTGACGTGACCGGCGCCGCAACCCAAGTCCAGCACACGAGCCTCGCCCTGCCCGGCCAGCTCAGCCTGTAGCAGCGCGAATTCGGTGCCTTGAGCGTGAACGGCGCTGCTCAGGTAGGCGGCGGCCTGCTCACCGAATTGCTTTTGTACGACCTGGGTGTGTTGGGCGGTGCTGGTCATGGTCACTTCCTGTATTTGCGTTGTTTGGGCTGCCGTCTTCGCGAGCAAGCCCGCTCCCACAGGGGAATGCGTTCCAAATGTGGGAGCGGGCTTGCTCGCGAAGAGGCCAGCCCTGACTACATCAATTCCGCATCAATCACGCGTCGCGAAACAACCACGGCTGGCTAACCCGATGCCTGGCCTCAAACGTCGCAATCGCATCACCGTCCTGCAAGGTCAGCCCGATATCGTCCAGACCGTTCAACAGGCAATGCTTACGGAACGCATCAATCTCAAAGCTGTACACCTTGCCATTCGGGCTGGTCACGGTCTGCGCTTGCAGATCGACCTGCAATTGATAACCCGGCTCAGCCTCGACCTGCTTGAACAACTCATCAACCTCAGCGTCGCTCAAGATGATCGGCAACAAGCCGTTCTTGAAGCTGTTGTTGAAGAAAATGTCGGCATAGCTCGGCGCGATGATGCTGCGGAACCCGTATTCTTCCAGCGCCCATGGCGCGTGTTCACGGCTGGAGCCGCAACCGAAATTCTCGCGGGCCAGCAACACGCTGGCGCCTTGATAACGCTCGGCGTTGAGGACGAAGTCCTTGTTCAGCGGACGCTTGGAGTTGTCCTGATACGGTTGCCCGACATCGAGGTAACGCCATTCATCGAACAGGTTCGGGCCGAAACCGGTGCGCTTGATCGACTTCAAAAACTGTTTCGGAATGATTTGGTCAGTGTCGACGTTGGCACGATCCAAAGGCGCGACAAGACCAGTGTGTTGAGTAAAAGCTTTCATGCTGCGCTCCTTAAATCAATTCGCGAACGTCGATGAAACGACCGTTCACCGCTGCCGCCGCCGCCATGGCCGGGCTGACGAGGTGGGTACGGCCACCGGCGCCCTGACGGCCTTCGAAGTTACGGTTGGAGGTCGAGGCGCAATGCTCGCCGGACTCCAAACGATCCGGGTTCATCGCCAGGCACATCGAGCAACCCGGCTCACGCCATTCGAAACCGGCTTCGAGGAAAATCTTGTCGAGACCTTCGGCCTCTGCCTGCGCCTTAACCAGACCCGAACCCGGCACCACGATCGCTTGCTTGATGGTCGATGCGACTTTACGGCCCTTGGCAATGACCGCCGCAGCGCGCAAGTCTTCAATGCGCGAGTTGGTGCAGGAGCCGATAAACACGCGATCCAGTTGAATGTCGGTGATCGCCTGATTGGCGGTCAAACCCATGTACTTCAGGGCACGGACGATCGAGTCGCGTTTGACCAGATCCATCTCTTTGGCCGGATCCGGCACGTTCTGATCAACGGCCAAAACCATCTCAGGCGAAGTGCCCCAGCTGACTTGCGGCTTGATCTGCGTAGCGTCGAGCTCAACCACGGTGTCGAACTTGGCGTCGGCGTCGGAGACCAGGTCTTTCCAGGACTCGACGGCCATGTCCCATTCCGCGCCTTTCGGAGCAAATGGACGGCCCTCCACGTAGTCGACAGTCTTCTGATCCGCTGCCACCAAACCTACGCGGGCGCCGGCTTCGATGGACATATTGCAGATGGTCATGCGGCCTTCAACGGACAAATCGCGGATCGCGCTGCCAGCGAATTCGATGGCGTGGCCGTTACCGCCGGCGGTGCCGATCTTGCCGATCACCGCGAGGACGATGTCCTTGGCGGTCACGCCGAACGGCAATTGCCCTTCAACGCGCACCAGCATGTTTTTCATTTTCTTGGCGACCAGGCACTGCGTGGCGAGCACGTGCTCGACCTCGGAAGTGCCGATACCGTGAGCCAGAGCGCCGAACGCACCGTGGGTCGAGGTGTGCGAGTCGCCGCAGACCACGGTCATGCCCGGCAAGGTCGCACCCTGCTCCGGGCTGATCACGTGGACGATGCCTTGGCGGACGTCGTTCATCTTGAACTCGACAATGCCGTATTCATCGCAGTTGTCGTCGAGGGTCTGAACCTGCAAACGCGAGACCTGATCGGCAATGGCTTCGATGCCGCCCTTGCGCTCTGGCGTCGTCGGTACGTTGTGATCCGGGGTCGCGATGTTGGCATCGATGCGCCAAGGCTTGCGCCCGGCCAGACGCAGACCTTCAAAGGCTTGCGGCGAAGTCACTTCGTGAATGATGTGACGATCGATGTAGATCAGCGCAGAGCCATCGTCGCGCTGCTTGACCAAATGCGAATCCCAGAGCTTGTCGTAGAGCGTTTTGCCGGCCATCAGACGGTTCCTCATCAGCTTGTTTCTATGCCCCGGGCCTTGAACGTTTCAATAACCCTTTGGCTTGTGAGGTCGATCCTATGGGGTTACATTAAATAACTCAAATTCATATTTTTTATGCTTTGGATAACCAACTGGAATACCACCATGGATCTGGCCAACCTCAACGCTTTTATTGCCATCGCCGAGACCGGCAGCTTCTCCGGCGCCGGCGAACGCTTGCACCTGACGCAGCCGGCGATCAGCAAACGTATCGCCGGTCTGGAGCAGCAACTGAAGGTGCGTCTGTTTGATCGCCTCGGCCGGGAAGTCGGCCTGACCGAAGCCGGCCGCGCCCTGCTGCCACGGGCCTACCAGATTCTCAATGTGCTCGATGACACCCGCCGCGCATTGACCAACCTGACCGGCGAAGTCAGCGGGCGCCTGACCCTGGCGACCAGTCACCACATCGGCCTGCACCGTTTGCCACCGCTATTAAGGGAGTTCACCCGCCGTTACCCACAGGTCGCGCTGGATATTCAGTTCCTCGATTCGGAAGTGGCCTACGAAGAAATTCTCCATGGCCGCGCCGAGTTGGCGGTGATCACCCTGGCGCCAGAGCCGCATGCGCTGGTTAAAGCCACGCCGGTGTGGGACGACCCGCTGGATTTCGTGGTCGCCCCGGAGCATTCGCTGATCAGCAACGGCGCCGTCAGCCTGGCGGACATTGCCGGCCATCCGGCGGTTTTCCCGGGTGGCAACACATTTACTCACCATATTGTCCAACGACTGTTCGAGGCTCAGGGCCTGACGCCGAACATCGCCATGAGCACCAACTATCTGGAAACCATCAAGATGATGGTCTCGATCGGCCTGGCCTGGAGCGTGCTGCCGCGCACGATGCTCGATGATCAGGTGGCAAGCATCGCTTTGCCGGGCATACAGCTGCGGCGCCAGCTAGGCTATATCTTGCACACTGAACGGACGCTATCGAACGCGGCTCGCGCCTTTATGGCCTTGCTGGACGCACAAATCGATCTGCCAGGGACTCTCGGCTGACTTGTGCTACTCCTATAGAGCCGCGTTTCCCTGTGCCTAACGCATAAACCAGCTCAAGGCCCGTAACCAATGCCGAAATCTGTTGACCGTATCCCGCCGATGCCGCGCATTCAGGCAATTGATCCACGGCATTCCGAGCAGAGCTGGGAAAGTGCGCCGCAATTGCTTGCGGCGCTCAACGGCGCCCGGCTCGGCGCCTGGTATTGGGACATTGAGCGCGGGCAGATCAGTTGGTCGCGGGGCACGCAGGCATTGTTCGGCTTCGATCCACGCCAGCCGCTGCCGGCCGACCTTGAATATCTCGATTTATTGCCTCCGGAAGATCGCGCGAAAACCGTGCGCGCCTTCCACGCGGTGATTGCCGGTGCGCCGCTGGAGCAAGCGATGCACCACCGCATCCAATGGCCCGACGGCAGCCTGCACTGGCTGGAGATCAGCGGCAGTCTGCTGCCGGACAAAAACGGCCGCCCCCGAATGATCGGGGTGATTCGCGAAATCACCCACCAGCGCCAACGCGAGCAAGCGCTGAGCAGCTCGGAGAAACGTTTCGCCACACTATTTCACCTATGTCCCAACATGGTTTTGCTCACCCGTCAGGAAGACGGACTGATCAGCGAGGCCAATCAGTATTTTGAAAGCCTGTTCGGCTGGCCGGTGCAGAGCGCCATCGGCCGCACCACGCTGGAACTCGGTTTGTGGGTGCATCCCGAACAACGCGCCGAACTGGTCAAGAAGACCAACACCAAAGGCGAACTGATCGCCATGGAAGTGCAGTTCCGTGCGAGCAACGGCCAAATCCACGACGGCATTCTCAGCGCGCAGAAGGTCGAACTGGAAGGCCAACCCTATCTGCTCAGCACCTTCCTCGACACCACCGAACGCAAAGCTGCCGAACACGCGCTGAAGGACAGCCAGGAACGTCTCGACCTCGCGCTGGACTCGGCGCAACTCGGCACGTGGGACTGGCACATCCCTAGCGGCATGCTTTACGGCTCGGCGCGCGCCGCGCAGTTACACGGGCTTGAAGCGAAACCGTTCCATGAATCGTTTGACGAGTTTTTCGAAGGCGTGCCCGGCGAAGAACGCGACAGCATGCGCGACGCCTACCGCAGCCTGCGCGAAGGCCCGGCAGGCAATTATCAACTGACCTATCGCGTGCAACTGCCGGACGGCAGCTCGCGCTATCTGGAAAGCCGCGCCCGCCTCTACCGCGACGACAACGGCGCGCCGCTGCGCATGGCCGGCACGTTGCTCGACATCACCGATCAAGTCGAACGCGAACAGCGCCTGGTCGCCTCAGAAGAAAAATTCGCCACGCTGTTCCAGGTCAGCCCCGACCCGATCTGCGTCACGCGCCAGGACAGCGGCGAGTTCATCGAGATCAATAACAGCTTTACCCAAACTTTCGGCTGGAGTGCCGGCGACGTAATCGGCCACACCGCCGAAGAAATCGGCCTGTGGGACGCTTCGGCAAAAAGTCTGCAACGCATTGAGCGGGTGATCCGCGAACAGGGCCTGAGCAACGTCGCGATCATCGTTCAGCACAAGGACGGCCAGTCGCTGACCTGTGTGATTTCCAGCCGGCAGATCAGCGTCGGCGATCAACCGTGCATCGTCACCACCCTGCGCGACATTACTCAGCAACAACGTTCAGAGGCTGCACTGAAGGCCAGCGAAGAGAAATTCGCCAAGGCGTTTCACTCAAGCCCCGACGCGATCACCATCACCGAACGTGATTCCGGGCGCTATCTGGAAGTTAACGACGGCTTCTGCCGGCTTACCGGTTATCGCGCTGAAGAGGTCGTCGGTAAAACCGTGTATCAAGTAGGCATCTGGGCCGAGGAGAAACAGCGCTCGGCGCTACTCGCCGAGTTACAAATCAAGGGCCGCGTCCACCATCAGGAAATGCTTGGACGCAACAAGCGCGGGGAAATGCTCACGGTCGAAGTTTCGGTCGAACCGATCACCCTCAACGAAACCGCGTGCCTGCTGCTGACCGCCCGCGACGTCAGTCTGCTGAAAAATGCCGAAGCACAAATTCGCCATCTGGCTTATCACGATCCACTGACCAACCTGCCCAACCGCGCCTTGCTGATGGATCGCCTGAGCCAGCAGATCGCCCTGCTCAAACGCCACAACCTGCGCGGCGCCTTGCTGTTTCTCGATCTCGATCACTTCAAGCACATCAACGATTCCCTCGGCCATCCGGTCGGCGACACGGTGTTGAAGATCATCACCGCGCGCCTTGAAGCCAGCGTGCGCATGGAAGACACCGTCGCGCGCCTCGGCGGTGATGAGTTCGTGGTGCTGCTCAGCGGCCTGGAAGGTTCGCGCAACGAAGTCAGTGCGCAAGTGCGCGAACTGGCCGACACCATCCGCGAATTGCTTTCGGAACCGATGTTCCTCGATGGCCAGCGCCTGCAGGTGACGCCGAGCATCGGCGTGGCGCTGATTCCCGATCACGGCTCGACCCCGACCGATCTGCTCAAACGCGCCGACATCGCGCTGTATCGGGCCAAGGATTCCGGGCGCAACACCACGCAGATGTACCACAACACCATGCAGAAAGCCGCCAGCGAGCGGCTGCGCATGGAGACCGATTTGCGTCTGGCGCTGTCGCGCGGTGAATTCAATGTGCACTTCCAGCCGCAGATCGATGCCCGCAACAACCAGATCATCGGCGCCGAAGCACTGGTGCGCTGGAACCACCCGGAACTTGGCGCGCAGTCGCCCACCGAATTCATCAAGGTTCTGGAAGACAGCGGCCTGATTCTCGAAGTCGGCACGTGGATCCTCGACGAAGCCTGCGACGCCTTCAAACAGCTGATCGGACTGAAACTGGTCGACCCGCTCAACTTCAGCCTGTGCGTGAACATCAGCCCGCGCCAGTTCCGCCAGAACGACTTCGTCGAACGCATCGAACACAGCATGATCAGCCACGGCTTGCCCTGCTCGCTGCTGAAACTGGAAATCACCGAAGGCATCGTCATCCAGAATCTGGAAGACACCATCAGCAAAATGCGCCGCCTGAAAAAACTCGGCGTGAGCTTCGCCATGGACGATTTCGGCACAGGGTATTCGTCGCTGACGTACCTCAAGCGCTTGCCGGTGGACACCCTGAAAATCGATCAGTCGTTTATCCGTGATGCGACGACGGATCCGAACGATGCCGAGATCATCCGCGCAATCGTCGCAATGGCGCGCAGTCTGGAGCTGGAAGTGATCGCCGAAGGAGTGGAGACGCCGGAGCAGTTGGCGTTTTTGCAGGGATTAGGTTGCCATTTGTATCAGGGTTATCTGCACAGCCGGCCGGTGGCGCTGGATGATTTGAAGGTGTTGCTGGAATAACACGCATGACAGCGCCGGATGCAACTGTCAGGCAATTGCCATGGTTTGCGCCAACCTGTAGGGTCGCGTTTTTGCGCCGTTTCGAGATCTTTCATGCAGGATGCATCCCTCCCCCGCCCGGCTTTGCTGGGCATCGACCTTGGCACCACCAACAGCCTGATCGCTGTTTGGCAGGACGGTCAGGCCCGACTGATCCCCAACGCCCTTGGCGATGTGCTCACGCCCTCGGTGATCAGCCTCGATGAAGACGACACGGTTCTGGTCGGCAAAGCCGCCCGCGCCCGTCTGACCACCCACCCGGAGCGCAGTGCTGCGGCGTTCAAGCGTTTCATGGGCAGCGATAAAAAGGTCGAACTCGGCACCCGCGCTTTCAGTCCGGAAGAGCTGTCGGCGCTGGTGCTCAGCTCACTCAAACAGGACGCCGAAGCGTTTCTCGGCCATCCGGTCACAGAAGCGGTGATTTCGGTGCCGGCGTATTTCAGTGACGAACAACGCAAACGCACGCTGTTTGCCGCTGAACTGGCCGGGCTCGCAGTGACACGCCTGATCAACGAGCCAACTGCCGCGGCCATGGCGTACGGGCTGCATGAGCAGAAGTTCGAGCGCACGTTGATCTTCGATCTGGGCGGCGGCACCTTCGATGTCACCGTGCTGGAATATGCGTTACCACTGATCGAAGTACACGCGTCGACCGGTGACAACTTTCTCGGCGGCGAAGACTTCACCGCCGCGCTGCTGCAGGCCTGCCTGAAACACTGGCAACTGACCCCAACCATGGTCGATGCGCAAAGCATGGCCAGCCTCGGTGATGCGCTGGAGCAGCTCAAATGCAAACTCGGTGAAGGTATTCAACAACTGAGCTGGCGCCATGGCGACAAGGCGTTCGAGTGGTCGCTGGACGAAGCGGCTGCGGTAAAGATCTGGGAACCGCTGCTGGCCCGTTTGCGTGCGCCGATCGAACAGGCGCTGCGCGATGCCCGCCTCAAGCCGCGCGACCTCGACAGCCTGGTGCTGGTCGGCGGTGCCACGCGCATGCCGGCGGTGCAGCAAATGGTTGCCACGCTGTTCGGGCGCCTGCCTTATCGGCATCTTGATCCGGATACCATTGTGGCGCTCGGCGCGGCGACGCAAGCGGCGTGCAAGGCGCGTGACGGTGCAGTAGAAGAGTTGATCCTGACCGATGTCTGCCCCTACACGCTGGGCATTTCGACCATGCGTGGAGAAGGCATCAAAGGCGCGTTTTCGCCCATTATCGAGCGCAACACCATCATCCCGACCTCAAGGGTGGAGCGTTACCACACAACCTCTCCTCGACAGGAAGTGATCCGTATTGCGGTCTATCAGGGCGAACGTCCGTGGGTGCGCGACAACATCTTTATCGATGCTTTCGATGTCACGCTGACGCCCAGGGATGATATCCAGGCGCTGGATGTGCGCTTCAGTTATGACATCAACGGTTTGCTCGAAGTTGACGTCACCCTGCCTGAGACGGGCGAACGCCACAGCCACAGCATTGACCGCAGCCCGACCGGACTCGATGCGCAATCGCGGCAAACCAGTCATGAACGCTTGAGTACGCTGAAAATTCACCCCCGCGACACTTTGCCCAACCGAACCCTGCTGGCTCGACTGGAACGGGCGTGGACGCAAAGTCTGGGCGAAGAGCGCCAGCGGATTGCCGACTGGCTGGACAGTTTCAATACGGTGCTGGGCAGCCAGCGATCGGAAGAAATCGCCAACCACCGCTCACAACTCAACAAGGCACTGGATGAGTTGCGCCTCTAGCCGATGAGTCGCCGCAAGGTCGCCTGCAAACCACCGGACAGGGTGTCTTCACCGCCACTGTCCGGCGGCACGCCATAACGATTGGGCAGCGTCTCTCCGGGAAAACCGAATAGTATCAGCGGCAGGAATGGCAATACCGGCGACAGGATTACCAAAATCAGCAACATCGGAATGCCCCGCCCCATGTCATGCAAACGGCGCAGGATCGCACCTAGCAGGAACGCCAGGCCCAGCAGCAACACGACGATGCCGGACACAGGCGTACCGCTGAGCAACGCCGCCACGGGCGTTACCAGCAACGCGCCAATCACTTGCCAGATAAACGCCCCGCGTCCCAGCCGGGTGCCCAGGCGCCAGAACGCACTGGCGGGAGTTGGACGGGTCTCTGCCTTGGCTAGCAGCAAACGCTCCGACCACGACAGCAATGCGCTGAATGCGAAGCGCAGACCGAGTCCGTTCTCCGGGTCATCCTTGGCCCGCTGCATGCGTAACAGGATTTTCTGTCTTGGCACGCCCAGATTGCCAAAACGCACGAGATCCTTCAGCACATCCAGTGCCAGGTAAAAGGCGTCGCTGATACCCTCCTCCGTGAGAGCCTCACGGGGCGGATGAACAGGCTCACCCTTGATCAGACTGTGACGGAAGCCGTCGAACCAGTCTTGAGGATTGACCACCTCAGTGATACTTCCCAGCAGGTATTTGCGCTGTTGCGCAGTGAGCAACGGATCGTGGTAAAGGACGCCGCCCAAGAGCATGCGCCCGAGCAAATCCTCGTTGAAGCTGGCGATGTCGCTGCGCATGCACTCGAACAGACGGTCATTTCCCAACAGTCGGGTGCTGTCGAGCGCCTCATGCACACTGAACAACTTACGCGCGAGCAGCGAGTGCACCGGATCAACCGCTTGCAGCCAGCCGAGCAGGCCACTGGCACTGCCCTGCTCGCGATTCAGGCGACAGAGCAGCGGCTGCAAACGGGCCAACGGGTGTTCGCGCGCAATGTTCATGGTGTCGACGCAGTGTGCCGATTGCGCGTCCAGCCAACGCGTCGGATCGTCGAGGGTGGCCAGCAGGTAAATCGCCTGACGATGCCATTCCCAGACATCAGAATGGCTATCAATGGCCGGCAGCAGCATGCCGTGCGCGGCCAGTTGCACTTGCAACTTAAGCCCCGCGAGCCGTTCATCACGTTTGTCCAGACTGAACGCTTCGGCAAGCCGCGCCAGCGATCGGGCGTCGTAAGCGCGTAAACGGCGCATCCACAGCAGACTGAGCTCAAGCGGTTCGCCCTTTTCCAGCCCCGGCGGGGGTGTCGATGCCGAGTCGCTAGCCAGAAACGCTTCCAGGGCCTGAGGAATCGGTGCCTGGGTCAACCAGCAGATCTGCTGCCCGGCCTGATACTGCAAGCCCTCCAGCACCAGTTGATCGAGCACATCCGCCGGCACAGGTGCCTCCATGATGCGTTGCAGCAATGGCACATCACCACGGTGCAAAGCCCAGGCATGCTGGTAGAGCGTTTGCAGCGCCCGGTCATCATTGTCAATGATCAGCGTCGCCAACAACGGCAGCTCGTCACCACTGATACGCCATTCGACAAATGCACCGGCAATGTCCTGCAACTCGAGCTGCCTGGCCCGGAACCAACGCCCGAGTGTTTCCGGACGCTGCGATGGACTGCCGTATTCTTGGGTGACATCGCTGAGATCCTCGGACCAGTCACGGAAGTTTTCCAGACGATCAAAAGCCTGAATCAGCAGCGGCAATCGCTGAGGCTGGTGGCGCGCACACAATGCCAGTAACCACGTAGCCGCTTTTGGATGCTGATGTTCGCGCCAGAGCCGCACCCACGCCTGCAGTGCCAACTCTTCCATTCCCAGCGCACTGCGCTGACAGGCCAACAGATACAGCCAGTCAACATCTTCAGGCGCAAGCCGATGCTGCTCGCTGATAATGTCGAGAAAGTCTTTGTTGGCGATATCAGCCTGACTGAACTGTATGGCCAGGCGTTGCAACAACCCGTCATCAACAGGCAGCGGGATGCAGGTGTGCAGGCCGGCGAAATGACGGTAGTCGTCGAGCGATGCTTCGCGGTGCAGGTGATTCAGGGTGCGCACGTACCAGAATGTTTCCAACTGCGCGACAGCGGGCCAATGGCTCATCAACGAGGTGTCGAACGGATCCGCCGCGCTGATCCGCTGCAAAAACTCGTCGACATGCCGCGCGTTGTCGAAATCCAGATCCAGCATGCGGCTTGCCCAGCCCAGGCGCTGGGCCAACAAACGGGCGCAAACATGGGAAATCGGGCCGGCGTCGAGCAACTCGCGCAGCAATGACCAGCAAACGTCGTCCAGCACCTCCAGCGGCAGACGGTCCAGTTCAAGGTTGAATGCCTGCCAGGCCGCCGGGTGGAAGCGACGTGCTGGATCAAGCAGCAATGCTTCAAAGTCGGCCATCGTCTGATCGGCAGGACTGACCTCATCGGCAACCGGTTGATCCGGCTCGGCGACTTCCTCGCGGGCAAAGCGCAATGCCAGTTCGTAGGCCTCACGCAGCGCCTGAAAACCTTCCGGATCGGTTTCCGGGTGGTGCTGCGGCAGACGCGCGCGATAGGCGCCGCGAATCACGTTGTTGTCTTTGGTGGGCTCGATACCCAAGCGAATCCAGCAGCTCATGACCAGTCGAACTCCCCTAGCGAATCAGGCCGCTCGGGTAGATGCAGGGGCATATCCCACGGCAATTGCGCGAACAGCGCGCGCGCATCACGATCAAGCTTTCTGATGACCACGGTGGTGCCTATGTAATCGCCTTGCCGGTCATATTCGTGCTCTAGCTCTTCATCCTTGTTGCCCAGGCAATGCCAGAAGGCTTTGCCGAAGACAAAGCCGTTCAGGTAGCTCGTCCAACTGTCGTAGTAGTAGCGCGCGCGGGCTGCCATGCGACCGTGCAGCCAAAGGCTTTCGGTGAGATCGATCCAGCCGTGCAGCACCGCAGAGCGCAGCAGAAAACCCATGCGGCCAAGGGCCCAGGCACGGATGCCACCTGAGCCACACTCGCCAAATGTGCGACTGGCGAATTCGTAGAAAGCTCGCTGGCGGGTGTCGAGTGTTGCGAGCAAGGCCTGCCATTCGGACGGCAGACACCGCTCCCACTGCCGATAGGCTTCGTTCAACTGCGTAGCGTGGCCGTCATCGGCAGTACGCAGCATGTCCAACAGTTGTTCGCGCGTAGTGACGCCCCAACCGCCTTCGACATCGACATGTTTGAGGTCGAAGCAATAGGTGGGTGCGGTGTAATCGGCGTCGGGATTGAGGGCGACCAAAGGCGCAGAAAGCGCATATAGCCAGCGCTGTTCCATTTCGTCCATGAACAAAGGCTCCGGGGCCAGCGGGAATTAGGGAGTGCCGGCCTTGTTGGCGCGGATTGTAAAGAGCCGCAACAGCAGCAGCAAACGTTGCGTCGGGTTTCTTTCGCCCACAAAAAAGGCCCCGACGTATCGGGGCCTTCATTCAGCGGCTCATCGTCCGTTCAGGCGATTGTGTTGCAGTACATGACTCAGTGCTGCAACGCCGGCTTCTGCCCCCCATTGATCGGGATGCGTTTGGCTTTCGCTTCTTCCGGAATCACGCGCAGCAGGTCGATGCTCAGCAGGCCGTTGCTCAGATCCGCTGCCTTGATCTCGATGTGATCGGCGAGGCGGAAGGACAGCTTGAAAGCACGCTGGGCAATGCCCTGATGCAGGAAGGTCACGCCTTCGTTGGCATCACGCTTGCCGCCACTGATGGTCAGCACACCTTTCTCGACTTGCAGTTCCAGGTCTTCTTCCTGGAAACCGGCTGCCGCTACAACGATGCGGTATTGGTCGTCACCGTATTTTTCCACGTTGTAAGGTGGGTAGCTGCTGCCTGGCTCATTGCGCAGGGCGGTTTCGAACAGGTCGTTGAAACGGTCGAAGCCCACCGAGGAACGGAACAGTGGCGCAAGGGAAAATGCAGTACTCATGGTTCAAATCTCCTGAAAACAATCAGCAAGTTTTTTTGACTCCGCGACCCGAATTCGGCATCGCGTAACCCCTAGATAGGGACCGCTGAATTGTTTTCAAGAGACTGTTTGCAGATTTTTTTCAGGCGGCTTCGGCAACCGGCAAACCCAGCAAACGCGAAACATGATACGGCTCGGTCTCACGGCGCAGCACGGTAAACAGTTCGGTCGCCTCAGGATAATTGCGCGTCAGCATGGCCAGCCATTGCTTCAAACGGCCCGGTGATTGGCGAGCGGTCATCTGTGCTTTGGCTTGCAACCAGAAGTCCTGGATCAGCGGCATCAGTTCCGCCCAAGTCATTTCAACCACTTCTTCCCCGGCACGGGCCGCGGCGATTTGTTTGGCCAGATCCGGGCGCGACACCAGACCGCGACCGAGCATGATGTCTTCGACGCCACTGATTTCGCGGCAACGGCGCCAGTCTTCGACGCTCCAGATATCGCCATTGGCGAACACCGGCACCTTGACCACGTCCTGCACGCGCGGGATCCACTCCCAGTGCGCCGGCGGTTTGTAGCCATCCATTTTGGTTCGCGCGTGAACCACGATGTGCTCGGCGCCGCCCTCAGCCAATGCGGTGGCGCAGACCAGCGAGCCGTCCGGGCTGTCAAAGCCGAGGCGCATTTTCGCGGTCACCGGAATGTGCGCAGGCACGGCACGACGGACGTGTTCGACGATCTGGTTGAGCAACTCGGGCTCTTTCAGCAGTACCGCGCCGCCACGGGATTTGTTGACGGTTTTGGCCGGGCAGCCGAAGTTAAGGTCGATCACTTCGGAGCCGAGTTCGCAGGCCAGCGCAGCGTTTTCCGCCAGGCACACCGGGTCGGAACCGAGCAATTGCACGCGCAGGGGCACACCGGAAGCGGTGCGGGCACCGTTGAGCAGCTCGGGGCCGAACTTGTGGAAGTACGCCGGGGTGAGCAACTGATCGTCGACCCGAATGAATTCGGTCACGCACCAGTCGATGCCGCCAACGCGGGTCAGCACGTCGCGAAGGATGTCGTCGACCAACCCCTCCATGGGCGCCAGAGCAATTTGCATGGGGAAAACACTACTTAAGGAAAAAACGTGCGGCAGTTTACTGGATATCGCACAAATCCGCAGATCCCTGCGGGAGCGGGCTTGCTCGCGAAAGCGGTGGATCAGTTAAATGAATGTTGACTGACACGACGCCTTCGCGAGCAAGCCCGCTCCCACATTTAGATATTTGCTGACTCGGGAGACTGGATCGCCGGGCCATAGCCTTCGATAAACTCGGCCGGCATGCGTTTGGGCTTGCCGGTGGACAGTTCGATGCAGACAAACGTGGTTTGCGCGCGCAGCAGCGTGGTGTTGTCGCTCGGGCGGATCAACTGAAAGTGCCGGGTCATCTTCAAGCGCTGATCCCAATCGACAATCCACGTTGCCAGCTGCAACTCATCGCCTTCATAAGCCGCTGCCAGATAATCGATTTCGTGGCGCACCACGGCCATCGCCCGATCCAGTCGTCGATATTCAACCAGATCCAGCCCCAGACGCTGCGAGTGGCGCCAGGCGCAGCGCTCGAGCCAGGTTACGTAGACCGCGTTGTTCGCGTGGCCCAGCCCGTCGATGTCTTCGGCGCCTACTTGCAGATCAATGGTAAACGGTGTTGCCCGATCCCAGCCCATGCCCCACTCCCGGTCAGTTATTCAACCGGGGCAGTGTAACGGAGCTCACGCCGATTGGCGCGCCTGAAGGCTACGGCCGGCGAGCAGTGATAACACGCCATCAATCACGCGCGGGTCGGCGAGCACGCGCTGATGACCACCGCCCTCAAGGCGCAGCAGACGGCTGTCGAACCAGGATTCGTGAATCAACTGCGACTCTTTGACCGAGACGAAATTGTCGTCCTCGGCATGCACGATCAGGCCGGGCATATCCAGTTGATAGTGGGCAACGTCAAGGGTCGCGGCGCGCATGCCGACGTCCTGCTCGACCTGACGGATGAAGGCCGAACGTGCTCGCGGTGGCATGCCCATGTAGCGAGCGAACCCGCGTAACACACCAAGAATGCGCGCCGGCGCAGCGATGCTGACGAGGGTTTCGGTGCGCAAGCCCAATTGCACGGCGAGCATCGCGCTGGCGCCGCCCATCGAGTGACCGATGACCGCTTGCAGCGGCGGCAATTCGGCGGCAGCTTCGAGCATGGCGCGGGCGAACAGGACGACGTTGGCTTCACGCCCCGGTGAGCGACCGTGTGCCGGGCCATCGAGCGCAACGACGGTGTAACCGGCATCGACGAGCGCCGTGATCAGCGCGGCGAACTGAGTGGGCCGCCCTTCCCAGCCGTGCATCAGCAGCACCGCAGGGCCTTGGCCCCAGCGCAATGCCGAGAGGCCAAAACGCAAAGTGATGCGCTCAGCACTGGCGAGCATCGGCAATTCCCAATCGCGCAATGGCAGCGCGCGCGGCGTCATGAACGCCAGGCGCATTTTGCTCGCCACTAATTTCGGTGCAAACCAGCCTAAGGTGCTATTAACGCCACGAACCCATTTCAACGTGCTCATCGCTCTCTCCTCAGGCGTGTTGCCTTCAGGTCAACGCACCGCCGACTTGGCAGCGCGCAGCAATCGATCGGATAAATCTCCAGGGCCGAGCGCTCTTGCGAGAGCCAGACCACCCACCATCAAGGCCACGTCGGCCAGGGCTTTGTCGGTGTCCTCAGGGCTGGACGCCAACTGCGCAATCATCAATTCCAGGTGTTCGTTCAGCGCGATGCGGAACGATTCCGGCAGACGCCCCAGCTCACCAATCGACGCCGGAATCGGGCAAGCCGCTTCGCTGGAATCACGGTGCTTGCGCGACAGGTAGAACGCAGCCACCAGCGCGCGGCGTTCTTCACCGGTCAATTCGGCGTCCATGTCGGCAATCAAGTCGCGGCGGCGGCCAAGCAGCTGTTTGAACGCTTCGAGCATCATCGCGTCCTTGCTTTCGAAGTGCGCGTAGAAGCCGCCAACCGTCAGGCCGGCTGCGCCCATCACTTCGCCCACGCTAGGGTCTGCCGGGCCGCGCTGGATCAGTGCAGCGCTGGCAGCCTTGAGGATGCGTTCGCGGGTTTGAGCTTTTTTATCGTTCATCGTTGCCTCCGAATATTACGACTAGAATATTATTCGCATAATAATAATCTGCAAGTCAAGAATGTGACCGCTGGTCTGAAGCACAGTTTAGGAAATAGGAGGATTGGCCAAACGCCAGACAAACAAAAGGGCCATTCAATAATTGAATGACCCTTATAAAATCCCGCAGAGCGGGTAATCGTGGCGTCCCCTAGGGGACTCGAACCCCTGTTACCGCCGTGAAAGGGCGGTGTCCTAGGCCACTAGACGAAGGGGACACAAACCTTCTATACAACTGATCAGTGCTGAGTGCTGATCGATTCAAGGCCGGTGTGGCCAGACCTTGAACTGTAAAATTGGTGGAGCTTAGCGGGATCGAACCGCTGACCTCCTGCATGCCATGCAGGCGCTCTCCCAGCTGAGCTAAAGCCCCGATTTATCGCCTCGCGGCGGAGTGACATCTTGCAACATCACTTCTGTAAAACTGGCGTCCCCTAGGGGACTCGAACCCCTGTTACCGCCGTGAAAGGGCGGTGTCCTAGGCCACTAGACGAAGGGGACGCAAACCCTTCTATACAACAGACCAACACTGAGTGCTGATCGCTTCAAGGCCGGTGTGGCCAGACCTCGAAGTGTAAAATTGGTGGAGCTAAACGGGATCGAACCGTTGACCTCCTGCATGCCATGCAGGCGCTCTCCCAGCTGAGCTATAGCCCCTCATCGTTGATGTCATCGCTGAGGACGGGGCGAATCTTAAGGGCGTATCGAAAGCCTGTCAAACTTATTTTTGAAATTTTTCAAAGTTTTTCGTCGGCATAACAATCACTTACCGCCCTCCCCCCGTAAATTCGGGACTCGGGATGTCACACAGACCTGTAGGAGCTGCCGCAGGCTGCGATCTTTTGACTTTATCTTTTGAAAACAAGATCAAGAGATCGCAGCCTTCGGCAGCTCCTACAGGGGGGTTAGGCTATCAGGCGATAGCGGCCAGGAGCTTTTCCCACTCTTTGTTTTCTTTCTTCGACACGCCGCCCAGCAGGTCAATCGCCTGACGCAGACGGAAGCGGGTCAGATCCGGGCCAATGATTTCCATCGCATCGAGCACCGACACCGAGCTCGCCTGACCAGTGATCGCCGCAAACATCAGCGGCATCGCGTCACGCAATTTCAATTCCAGCGATTCAACCACTGCCTGAATCGTTGCGGTGATGTTGTCTTTCTCCCACTGACGCAGGCTTTCCAGTTTCCACAGGATCAACTGCATCAACTGACGAACCTGATCGCCCGAGAGCTTTTTCGATTCGAACAGTTTGGCATCCGGATTGACGCCACCGGCGAAGAAGAATCCGCCCAGCGGTGCAACCTGGCTGAAGGTTTCAACGCGACCCTGCACCAGCGGCGCGATCTTCATCATGTATTCCGGATTCAACGCCCAGGTCTGCAAGCGGCTGGCGAACTCTTCCACCGGCAGATCACGCAGCCACTGGCCGTTGAGCCACGACAGCTTCTCGATGTCGAAGATCGGCTCGCCCAGCGAGACACGCTTGAGGTCGAAGTTGTCGACCATTTCCTGCAGCGAGAACTTCTCGCGCTCGTCCGGCATCGACCAGCCCATGCGGCCGAGGTAGTTGAGCATCGCTTCCGGCATGAAGCCCATGCGCTCGTAGAACGTCACCGAGGTCGGGTTCTTGCGCTTGGACAGCTTGCTCTTGTCCGGGTTACGCAACAGCGGCATGTAGCACAGCTCCGGTTGTTCCCAGCCGAAGTATTCGTACAACAGAATCAGTTTTGGTGCCGATGGCAGCCACTCTTCGCCGCGCAGCACATGGGTGATGCCCATCAGGTGATCGTCGACCACGTTGGCGAGGAAGTACGTCGGCAGGCCGTCGGTCTTCATCAGCACTTGCATGTCCATGCGATCCCACGGGATCTCGACGTCGCCACGCAGCATGTCCGGCACCACGCAAACGCCTTCGCTCGGCACTTTCATGCGGATCACGTGGGGTTCGCCAGCGGCCAGACGGGCTGCAACTTCTTCTTTCGACAGCAGCAGCGCGCGGCCGTCGTAGCGTGGCGTTTCGCCGCGAGCCATTTGCTCGGCGCGCATCTGATCCAGCTCTTCGGCGGTGCAGAAGCATGGGAACGCGTGCCCCATTTCGACCAGTTGCTGGCAATACTTCTGGTAAATGTCGCCGCGCTCGCTCTGGCGATACGGGCCGTGCGGGCCGCCAACGTCCGGGCCTTCGCTCCAGTCGATACCCAACCAGCGCAGCGCGTCGAAGATCTGCTGTTCGGACTCGCGGGTCGAACGCAACTGGTCGGTGTCTTCGATCCGCAGGATGAACTCACCACCATGCTGCTTGGCAAAGCAGTAGTTGAACAATGCGATGTAAGCGGTAACCTACGTGGGGATCCCCGGTAGGCGATGGCGCGATGCGAGTGCGGACGGTGGTCATGGCATGTCTCGAAAATAATGAAAAGCAAAACAATCAAGCGGCGAATGGTAACAGGCGACACCCGCCCCGCTCCAGCGGGCAGGGCATTTAAGCCAAGTTTGCGTCTGTAAGGCCCGTAAGCCGTGATGAATGGCGGAATATCAGCAGATGGCATTTACCGTTTATCGGCTGTATGCCAAATTTGCCTGCTGATAACTTTCCTTACAATTCCTCGACTACAGTTTGCCCCATGCCTGCCCAACTCAAGCGTCGCCTGTTTATTTTCCTGCTGCTCGTCCTGCTGATTGCCGGGGGCTTCTTCGCCCACTGGTTTTTCAAGGGACGTTTTTATGAAAGCACCGACAACGCCTATGTCCAGGGCGAGATCACTCGTGTCTCGAGCCAATTGGGCGCGCGCATCGATGAAGTGCTGGTGCAGGACAATCAGCACGTGGAAAAAGGCCAGTTGCTGGTACGCCTCGAACCGAATGATTTCCGCCTCGCGGTAGACCGCGCCAACGCCGCCCTCGCCACCCGCGAAGCCGAACGCCTGCAAGCGCAAAGCAAACTGACCCAACAATCGAGCCTGATCGCCGCCAGCGATGCGCAAGTGGCGACCACCCAAGCGACGCTTGGCCGTTCGCAGATGGATTTGTCGCGCGCTGAAACCCTGCGCAAACCCGGTTACGTTTCCGAAGAACGCGTGACCACCCTCTCCGCCGACGCCCACATTGCTCGTTCGCAAGTGGCTAAAGCACAGGCTGACGCGCAAGGTCAGCGCCAGCAGGTCAATGCGCTGAACGCTGAAATCAAACGCCTCGACGCACAGATCGCCAACGCCCACGCCGATATTGCGCAAGCCGAACTCAACCTGACCCGCAGCGAAATCCACGCGCCGATCAGCGGCCTCGTTGGCCAGCGTGCCGCGCGCAACGGTCAAGTGGTGCAGGCCGGCGCCTATCTGTTGTCGATCGTTCCGGACGAAGACATCTGGGTGCAGGCCAACTTCAAGGAAACTCAGATCGGCCATATGCAGCCCGGTCAAAAAGCCGAGCTGACCTTCGATGCGTACGGCGACACGCCGATCGAAGCGCGGGTCGAGAGCCTGTTCGCCGCATCTGGCGCGCAGTTCAGCCTGCTGCCACCGGACAACGCCACCGGCAATTTCACCAAAGTCGTGCAACGGATTCCGGTGAAACTGACCTTCAAAGCCGATAACCCGCTGCACGGCAAAATCCGTCCGGGCATGTCGGTCACCGCGACTGTGAACATCAAAGACGCCCCTGAAGATGGCCGGTGATTCGCTGATCCGCCCGGTCGGCGAACCGACCCGGCGCGATTGGATCGCGGTGATGAGCGTAATGCTCGGCGCCTTTATGGCCGTGCTCGACATCCAGATCACCAACTCTTCGCTGAAAGACATTCAGGGCGCGCTGTCGGCGACGCTGGAAGAAGGTTCGTGGATTTCCACCTCCTATCTGGTCGCGGAAATCATCATGATTCCGCTCACCGCGTGGCTGGTGCAGTTGCTCTCGGCGCGACGACTGGCGGTTTGGGTGTCGCTGGGCTTTCTGGTTTCATCGCTGCTGTGCTCGATGGCCTGGAGCCTGGAGAGCATGATCGTCTTCCGCGCGATGCAGGGCTTCACCGGCGGCGCACTGATCCCGCTGGCGTTCACCCTGACCTTGATCAAACTCCCCGAACACCACCGCGCCAAAGGCATGGCGATGTTCGCCATGACCGCGACGTTTGCGCCGTCAATCGGCCCGACGCTGGGCGGCTGGCTCACGGAAAACTGGGGCTGGGAATACATCTTCTATATCAACATCCCGCCGGGCCTGATCATGATCGCCGGGTTGATGTACGGGCTGGAAAAGAAAGAAGCGCACTGGGAATTGCTCAAAAGCACCGATTACACCGGCATTCTCACGCTGGGCATCGGCCTCGGTTGCTTGCAGGTTTTTCTCGAGGAAGGCCATCGCAAGGACTGGCTGGAATCGAGCCTGATCGTGACGCTGGGCAGTATTGCGCTGGTGAGTTTGATCACCTTTGTCATCGTGCAGATTTCCAAACCCAATCCGCTGATCAACCTTGGCATTCTGCGTAATCGCAATTTCGGTTTATCGAGTATTTCCAGCCTGGGCATGGGTGTCGGGTTGTACGGCTCGATTTATCTGTTGCCGCTGTACCTGGCGCAGATCCAGAACTACAACGCCCTGCAGATCGGCGAAGTAATCATGTGGATGGGCGTGCCGCAGCTGTTTCTGATTCCGCTGGTACCGAAGCTGATGAAGATCATTTCACCGAAATGGCTGTGCACGCTGGGGTTTGGACTGTTTGGTCTGGCGAGTTTTTCGTCGGGAGTGCTCAACCCGGATTTTGCCGGGCCGCAGTTCAATCAGATTCAGATTGTGCGGGCGCTGGGGCAGCCGTTGATTATGGTGACGATTTCGCTAATTGCCACGGCGTACATCCTGCCGCAGGACGCGGGATCAGCGTCGAGCCTGTTCAACATTCTGCGCAACCTTGGCGGTGCGATCGGCATTGCCTTGCTGGCGACGCTGCTGGATGCGCGCACCAAGACCTACTTCGATTATTTGCGCGAGGCGGTGGTGCCGACCAATCCGCAGGTGGCCGAGCGGTTGGCGTCGATGACGGATCGGTTTGGCAGTGACACGGCGGCGTTGGGCAAGTTGAGTGAGATCGTCCATCAGCAGGCGGCGATCATGGCTTACAACGATGCGTTTCACTTTGTCGGGATTGCGCTGGGGGTCAGTATGTTGGCGATTCTACTGACCAAAAAGCTCCCGGCGGGGCTAAAGGCCGGCGAATCTCACTGATCCGACTCAATCCTGTAGGAGCTGCCGAAGGCTGCGATCTTTTGACTTTGCTTTTAAAAACAAGATCAAAAGATCGCAGCCTTCGGCAGCTCCTACAGGTTTGAAGTCAGGGCGTATTGATCAAACAGCCAAAAGCCGCTCGCGCAGTTTGGCAATCTCATCGCGCATCTGCGCCGCCGCTTCAAACTCCAGATCCCGCGCCAGCTGATACATCTTCTCTTCCAGCGCGCGAATACGCTTGGTGATCTCGCTCGGCGAACGCAATTCGGCTTCGTACTTGGCGTTCTCTTCGGCAGCCTTGGCCATGCCTTTGCGCTTCTTGCTGCGCGAACCGGGCACGGTGGCGCCTTCCATGATGTCGGCGACGTCTTTGAACACGCCTTTCGGGGTGATGCCGTTTTCCAGGTTGAACGCGATCTGCTTGTCGCGACGACGTTCGGTCTCGCCAATCGCGCGCTCCATCGAACCGGTCATGCGGTCGGCATAGAGAATCGCCCGGCCATTGAGGTTCCGCGCCGCGCGGCCAATGGTCTGGATCAACGAACGTTCGGAGCGCAGGAAACCTTCCTTGTCCGCATCAAGAATCGCCACCAGCGACACTTCTGGCATGTCCAGACCTTCTCGTAGAAGGTTGATGCCGACCAGCACATCGAACGTACCAAGGCGCAGATCGCGGATGATTTCGACGCGCTCAACCGTGTCGATATCTGAGTGCAAATAGCGCACGCGCACGCCGTGATCGGCAAGGTAATCGGTGAGGTCTTCGGCCATGCGCTTGGTCAACGTAGTGACCAGCACGCGCTCTTCGATCGCTACGCGCTTGGAGATTTCCGACAGCAGATCGTCGACCTGCGTCAGCGCCGGACGCACTTCAATCTGCGGATCGACCAGCCCGGTCGGACGCACCAGTTGCTCGACCACGCGCCCGGCGTGCTCGGCTTCGTAGTTGCCCGGCGTCGCCGAAACGAAAATGGTCTGCGGGCTCACCCCTTCCCACTCATCGAAACGCATCGGCCGGTTATCCAGTGCCGAAGGCAAACGGAAACCATATTCGACGAGGGTTTCCTTACGCGAACGGTCGCCCTTATACATCGCGCCAACCTGCGGCACGCTGACGTGGGATTCGTCGATCACCAGCAAGGCATCCGCCGGCAGATAATCGTAAAGGGTTGGCGGCGCGGCACCGGCCGGACGTCCGGACAGATAGCGCGAGTAGTTTTCGATGCCGTTGCAATAACCCAGTTCGAGGATCATCTCCAGGTCAAAACGGGTGCGTTGTTCAAGGCGTTGAGCCTCGACCAGTTTGTTGTTGCTGCGCAGGTATTCGAGGCGCTCCTGCAACTCGACTTTGATGTGTTCGATGGCGTCGAGCAGGGTTTCCCGAGGCGTCACATAGTGGCTCTTCGGGTAGAAGGTGAAGCGCGGCATCTTGCGGATGACTTCGCCGGTCAGCGGGTCGAACGCAGAAATGCTTTCGACCTCGTCATCGAACAACTCGATGCGGATCGCTTCCAGATCGGATTCCGCCGGGTAAATGTCGATCACGTCGCCGCGCACACGGAAGGTCGCGCGGGCGAAATCCATGTCGTTGCGGGTGTATTGCAGGTCGGCCAAACGGCGCAGCAATGCGCGCTGATCGAGTTTGTCACCGCGATCGACGTGCAAGACCATTTTCAAATAGGTTTCCGGGCTACCGAGACCGTAGATGCACGACACCGTGGTGACGATGATCGCGTCTTTTCGCTCCAGCAACGCTTTGGTCGCGGACAGGCGCATCTGCTCGATATGGTCGTTGATCGATGCATCCTTCTCGATGAAGGTGTCGGACGACGGCACATAGGCTTCGGGCTGGTAGTAGTCGTAGTAGGAAACGAAGTATTCAACGGCGTTGTTCGGGAAGAACGCCTTGAACTCGCCGTATAACTGCGCGGCGAGGGTTTTGTTCGGCGCCAGCACCAGCGTCGGGCGCTGAATCTGCGAGATGACATTGGCGATGCTGAAGGTCTTGCCCGAGCCGGTCACACCGAGCAGCGTCTGGTGCGCCAGCCCGGCTTCGATACCCTCGACCAATTGGCGGATGGCTTCCGGCTGATCGCCGGCGGGCTCAAAGCGAGTGACGAGCTGGAATTCGGACATATACACCTCTGGGATCGCGGCGTTCCGCGCAAAGCGGAGCACCACGGGGACAACCGCAAACGACCGGTGTCGCGCAAGAAAAAACCTGGATTGTGCTCAATGTGGTGGCGATTGCCTCTGCTTTCAAGGCAAACGTCCTACATCCGGTAAAGTCTCTGACACGGCCAATCGACTAACGGTCAAGAAATAATCGCAAAAACTTACCTGAAAAGCCGAATCGCCTGTCGCCATTGCTCGCAGATGGCCTCTATACTAGCTCCCCGTTTGTGCACCGCTCTAGTGCATTCGGCTGGAGCGCCACACGTCCCTCCACTATCCATTCAGAGCCGCCGTAATAATGAGCCTGTTCTCCGCTGTCGAAATGGCACCCCGCGATCCAATCCTGGGCCTCAACGAAGCATTCAACGCCGATACCCGGACCACCAAGGTCAACCTGGGCGTTGGCGTTTACTGCAACGAAGAGGGGCGAATTCCACTTCTGCGCGCCGTTATTGAAGCCGAGACGATTCGCGTCGCTCAACACGCTTCGCGCGGTTACCTGCCGATCGATGGCATCGCTGCCTACGACCAGGCCGTGCAGAAACTGCTGTTCGGCAATGACTCGCCGCTGATCAGCGCCGGTCGCGTCATCACCACTCAGGCCGTCGGCGGTACTGGCGCCCTGAAAATCGGTGCTGACTTCCTCAAGCAACTGCTGCCGAACGCCGTCGTGGCGATCAGCGACCCGAGCTGGGAAAACCACCGCGCGCTGTTCGAAACCGCCGGTTTCCCAGTGCAGAACTACCGTTACTACGACGCTGCCACCCACGACGTTAACCGTGCCGGCATGCTCGAAGACCTCAACGCTCTGCCGAACGGCTCGATCGTTATCCTCCACGCTTGCTGCCACAACCCGACCGGCGTCGACCTGACCCCGGCGGACTGGAACAACGTGCTGGAAGTGGTTAAAGCCAAAGGTCACGTGCCGTTCCTCGACATGGCTTACCAGGGTTTTGGCGACGGTATCGACGAAGACGCCGCCGCTGTGCGCCTGTTCGCTGAATCCGGCCTGACTTTCTTCGTCTCGAGCTCGTTCTCCAAGTCGTTCTCGCTGTACGGCGAGCGCGTTGGCGCCCTGTCGATCATCAGCGAATCGAAAGAAGAAAGCGCGCGCGTGCTGTCGCAAGTCAAACGCGTGATCCGCACCAACTACTCCAACCCGCCGACTCACGGTGCAAGCATCGTCGCCGCCGTGTTGAACAGCCCGGAACTGCGTGCGCAGTGGGAAGCGGAACTGGCGGAAATGCGTCTGCGCATTCGCGGCATGCGTGAGCAGATGGTTGCCCTGCTGGCCGAGAAAGCCCCGGGCCGCGACTTCAGCTTTGTGGGTCGTCAGCGCGGCATGTTCTCCTACTCGGGCCTGACCACTGAACAGGTGCATCGCCTGCGTAACGAGTTCGGCATTTACGCACTGGATACCGGTCGTATCTGCGTGGCTGCGCTGAATCAGAGCAACATCAAGGCTGTGACGGACGCGATCGTTCAGGTCATCTGATAACGCTGCGTGATGAAAAACGGGAAGCCTTGGGGCTTCCCGTTTTTTATTTGTCCGAAGGAATGCAACATTCCCTCTAAACTGCACACAAATCAAAAACTGTAGGAGTGAGCCTGCTCGCGATAGCGCCCTGTCAGCCGAAGCATCACTGTCTGACACACTGCTATCGCGAGCAGGCTCACTCCTACAGGGTTTTGTGTACATCCGAGAACCTTGTGAGAAGCCCAATGAAAAACGACAACCTGCGCGCCGACCGTGACGATCTGGATGATTTCATCCCCCGCGCCTCGGCCAAACGCGAAAAAAGCCTGGTGCTGCAAGTGGCGGCCGGGGTGTTTCTTGGCGGTCTGGTGCTGTGGCTGGTGCAACTGGCAGCAACGGCGGCTTACGCCAAACTGATGCTCGGCACCATTACCTTCGGCAGTTAAGCCAATTCGGTCGCGCGCTGACTGGCGGCATCGTCATACGCGACGTACAGCGATTCGGCGATCTGGCTCTTGATCGCCTTGGCGCTTTCCAGACCGAGGACAAAACCTTCAGCCTTGCCGCCAGCGCGATTCAGTTCTTCAGCGGTGCCGGCCTGAGTGATCGCATCGAGGAGTTTTTCGGCGTGAGGGCCGACGCCTTTGGGCAGGCTGATTTGCGCGATGCTCATGCGAACACCTCGTTGTTGCGGGACTGACAAATCAAGTGATGCATGGCGCTTACCTTTTCGGCGGATGGCCGGTAGCGCGTGTTACCACTTCCGGGCGGCCATGGTAGACCTCTGGCGAGAATCTGGTAACCGCCAATCGCTGACAAACCACCATTCATCCCGGCAAATCGTTCAATTTCACAATCGGCGCTTGACTTCTCTTTTTGAATCAGTAACATACGCACCAATTCCGCAATAGCTCAGTTGGTAGAGCAAATGACTGTTAATCATTGGGTCCCTGGTTCGAGTCCAGGTTGTGGAGCCAAATAGCAAAGCCCCTGAATCGAAAGATTCAGGGGCTTTTTTGTGGGCGCTCGAAAAGATCAAAAGATCGCAGAACACCGATCTCTGTAGGAGCTGCCGAAGGCTGCGATCTTTTGATCTTCAAACAAAAAGGGCCGATCTGATTAACAGATCGACCCTTTTTCATTCACCTACAGCGTCAGACATGCTCGCTGCTTTTCACCTGCACTTTCGGCGCGCCATGGCCGTGGTCGTGATCATCCGGCTCGATCACCGGCACTTCATTGCCGTCGCAGTCATGCAGCTTGCCGTCGCTGAAGTAATCGCCTTCGCGCAGCGCATCCAGATCGCGATAACGCAGAGTCCGCTCTTCCGCCGCCGCAAACACCGACTGTTGATCGGAGTTGCCAGTGGTGAAATGGTTGAACGCCAGGTTCAGCAGGATCGCCATGATCGCCGACGAGCTGATGCCCGAGTGGAAAATGGTCGCAAACCAGCTTGGGAACTGATCGTAGAAGTTCGGCGCGGCAATCGGGATCATGCCGAAACCGATCGAGGTGGCGACGATGATCAGGTTGACGTTGTTGCGATAATCAACCTTCGACAGCGTACGAATACCACTCGCTGCCACAGTACCGAACAGCACGATACCGGCGCCGCCGAGTACCGAAGTCGGTACCGCAGCGATAACCCGACCCATGAATGGCAGCAAGCCAAGAATTACCAGGAATACGCCGCCAGTGGCCACCACATAACGGCTCTTGATCCCGGTCACCGCCACCAGACCAACGTTCTGGGCGAAAGCGCTCTGGGTGAACGAACCGAAGATCGGCGCAAACATACTCGACAGCATGTCCGCACGCAGACCGTTGCCCAGACGCTTGGAATCGACCTTGGTGCCGATGATTTCACCGACCGCCAGAATGTCCGCCGAGGTTTCCACCAGCGTCACCATGACCACGATGCACATCGACAAGATCGCGGCGAAGTGGAAGGTCGGCATGCCGAAGTGGAACGGCGTCGGGAAGCCGAACATCGGCCCGGTGGTGACATTGGAGAAATCCGCCATACCGAGGAACACCGCCAATATCGTACCGATCACCATGGCCAACAGGATCGACAGACGCGAGATGGTTGAGCTGCCCACCTTGCTCAGCAGCAACACCAGCACCAGCGTCACCGCCGCCAGACCAATGTTTTGCATGCTGCCGAAGTCCGGCGCGTGGCTGTTGCCGCCCATCGCCCAGCGTGCGGCCACCGGCATCAGCGTCAAACCGATGGTGGTGATCACGATACCGGTGACCAATGGCGGGAAGAACTTGGTGATGCGCGAGAACACCGGCGTGATCAGCAAGCCGATCAGCGATGCCGCAATGACGGCGCCAAGCACCGACTGGAAGCCGCCCTCCCCGCCACTGCTGACGATCGCGACCATGGTCGCCACGCCGGAGAACGACACGCCCTGTACCAGCGGCAACTGACAGCCAAAAAACGGTAGACCCAGGGTTTGCAGCAGCGTCGCCAGCCCCCCCGCAAACAATGAAGCAGCAATCAACAAACCAATGTCTGCCGGCGACAGGCCGGCCGCCTGACCGATGATCAGTGGCACCGCAACGATACCGCCGTACATGGTCAGAACATGTTGCAGGCCGTAAGCCATATTCGCGCCGACCCCGAGATTTTCGTCCTCGGGCCGTTGGTGTGAAACATGGGGCGTTTTCATGGTGGGGGGTTCCCTGGTTTTTGTTATGCGCACACTGTATTCAATACTCAGGACAAATGTCCATAGAGTTGTATACAACTTGTCAGTCACAAAATGGATAGGTAGCCATCCAAGCTTCTAGCCCGCGCCTCGCAACGCCCACAAATCCGGCAACACATCCCTGCCTGCATCTGCGCCAACGCCCACTAGGCTGAAGTGTTCATGGCGACCGACGGTGCGGTCGCAGTCTTTTTTATGCATATTAGATATGCATAATGATTTTGAGTATTTTGTTAAAGAGATTTAACCAATGAAAGACGAATATGACTTCTCCCAAGGCAAACGCGGCGCTGTGGCGTCGACCAAGGGCAAAACCCGGATCACCATCATGCTCGACGATGCCGTCATCGACGCCGCGCGCACGGTGGCGGAGAACGAGGGGTTTGGTTATCAGACAGTGATCAACAACACGCTGCGCCATGCCTTGCTCGATGCCGAAAAGCACGACCAGGACGATCCGCTGCAACTCAGCAAAGGCATTACCGCCGCCGACCTCAAGAGTCTTGAGAAAAAATTGTCGGCAGCGGCCGGGGAAATTCGTCGGGTGCTGGAACCGGATGCCAAGCCTTAGGCTTTGGCCGGTACGATCATTCGTTCGAGGGAATGCCGTGTATGCGGCACGTCCGGCAGGTGAATGCCGAATTCCTGTTCCAGCAATTCGATCAATGCCGCCACCTCGGTGATTTCGCGCCGCTCGCTGCTTGCGCCCATGCGATGAAGGGCGAAACTACCGTTGTTGAGCGTTTTGCGCCAGCCATCACCGGTACGCGCCGCCATCAGGCGTTGGGTAAACGGAGAGTCGGGATGGGCCGAGACATACCAGTTGCCGATGGTGAAATCGATGTCTTCCTGGCGCTGTAGATCAAACAGATACATCGATCGCCATTCGCCCGCAACGTTGGCCTGCAGCATGTAGCCATCGGCTTGTTTGTCGATGCGATAGAATTCGTGCGGGGTGGTTTGTTCTGCCTCGGTATCGAGAAGCAGCGGCGCCGTCGGCACCATGCCGCCGAAACCGACGTCGGTGATGTAGCGCACGCCGTCGAGGGTGACCAGACTCAAGCGGTGCGTGCGCGCCGTCCAGCTGCCTTCCGGCTGATTCATCACCACGCGGCCGCTGATGGCGCGAGCGTCGAAGCCCAGCTCAAGCAGCAGGGTGAAGAACAGATTATTCAGCTCATAGCAGTAGCCACCGCGACCGCCGAGCAGGATTTTCTCTTCGATGGACGGCAAATCGATCAGCACCGGTGCGCCAGTAATCGTCGCCAGATTCTCGAAAGGAAAGACCCCGGTGTGGCGCCATTGCAGCAGCCGCAAGTTTTCCAGCGTCGGCGCTGGCGGTGCATCAAAACCCAAACGTTGCAGGTACAGCTTCAGGTTCGTCAGGCGTGGCTCGCTCATTGCTCAATCCTTTTGCATGGGGCCGCAGTTCACTGCGTTGATGGTCGCCATGTATACGGGATCAGCCACTGAGTTCGACAATTGATTTCGCCAATCGCCTGCTAGCGCTTTTTGCGTGAGCCGATGCGAATCCACGTTGGCGCATGGTCACTGGCGTGCGGTTCATTGCGCACCCACGCGTCTACGCCGGCCTCGTGCAGATACGGGCTCAATGCCGGATTAAGCAGCAGATGATCGATGCGCAAACCGGAATTGGTTTGCCAGTGTTGGCGGAAGTAATCCCAGAAAGTGTAGAGGCGATCCTCGGGATACAGATGCCGCAGCGAATCCGTCCAGCCTTGATCGAGCAAACGCTGATAACACTCGCGGCTCTCGGGTTGCAGCAGCGCGTCCTTGAGCCATGAGCGGGTGTTGTAGATGTCCATGTCGGTGGGCACGACGTTGTAATCACCGGCCAGCACCACCGGGTGATCGCTGCTTTGCAGGTCTTTCGCATAGCTGATCAACCGTTCGAACCACGCCAGTTTGTAATCGAATTTCGGCCCCGGCTGCGGATTGCCGTTAGGCAGGTACAGGCAACCGACCAGCACGCCGTGCACCGCCGCTTCCAGGTAGCGACTGTGCTTGTCGTCGGGATCGCCCGGTAAACCGCGACGGCTCTCCAGCGGCTGCGCATCTCGGGCAAGAATCGCCACACCATTCCACGCCGCCTGACCTTGCCAGATCGCGCCGTAACCGGCGGCTTCCAGCTCGGCGGCGGGGAATGCCGAATCGACCGATTTGAGTTCTTGCAAGCAGGCGATGTCGGGTTGCTCGCGTTTGAGCCAGTCCAGCAGATTCGGCAAACGCGCGCGTAAACCGTTGACGTTGTAGGTGGCGATCCGCAGGTTTTTCATCGGCTGAGGCTCCTGCCCGTGGGCTGTGAAAATTGTGACCGCGTGAACATCGCAGCGGTTGCATCGGATCCGCTCGCTGCGGCGTAATAGGCGCTCGCCCTTCGCCCGCTCTGCCGAGACCTGAATCCCATGCCAACCACGCTGCAAGGTCAGCGCATCCTTCTGCGCCCGCTTGAGTATTCCGATGCCGCCGCCCTGCTCCATGCGGCTGCCGACGGCGAATTGTGGAACCTCACCGTGACCGTCGTGCCATCGGCCAGCACCGTCGACAGCTATCTGAAAAAGGCCCTCGACGGCCGCGAGGCCGGCACGGTGATGCCGTTTGTCATCGTCTTGAAGGACACCGGCGAGGTGATCGGCTCAACACGCTTCTGGAAGATCGATCCGATCAATCGCAAGCTGGAAATCGGCAGCAGCTGGATCTCGGCGAGCTGGCAGAAATCCTTCGTCAACACCGAAGCCAAATACCTGATGCTGCGCCACGCCTTCGAAGTGCTGGATTGCGTGCGCGTGCAGTTCACCACCGACGAGAACAACCAGAAGTCACGTAACGCGATCCTGCGTCTCGGCGCGCAGCAGGAAGGTATCGTCCGTCATGAACGGATCATGCCGGACGGACGCAAACGCAACTCGGTGCGTTTCAGCATCATCGACGACGAATGGCCGCAAGTGCGCGCGCACCTGGAACAGAAACTCGCCGCCTACGCGTAAAACATTCAGGCGCGACTGCGCAGCCATTGCAGGAAGCCTTTTTTCGCCACCACCACCGGCGCTTCCTCGGTCAGCGATTGCGCCTTGTGCAGGCGATAATCGAGCAAGGTTTTCATCGCATCGCTGATGTCGTGACGAGCATCGAGGCACGGCTTCAGGTAAGTCTTTTCGATGCGATAAAGGGCGCAGAAGGTTTTCGCGGCAAACTTGGCTGGCACCGAGGAATCGGAAAGGATGCCCGCCTCGCCGATCACTTCGCCCGGGCCCATGCGCCCTGACTCGAACGGCGTGCCGTGGCGGGTCAGCGTCACTGTGACCACGCCCGACTCGATGATGAACAAGTGATCGCTGACCTCCCCCGCCTCCAAGATCGTCTCGCCAGTGCGGAAATTTTGCAGGGTCATGTTCTGGCTGAAGGTTTCTTTCTCTTCTTGACGCAGCGTCGAGAAAATCGGCGAACTGTCGAGCAATGCCCGTGGCCGCGACAGGTTGCTCGGCGCGCTGCTTTCATCGCTCGACAGCAGATTGACCCCGGACGCCTGCAAGTGCCGGTACGCCAGATCAAACAGCTGATTGCGCACCACGCGTTTCTCGCCCATCGACGCAACGAAACCGCTGATCTCGTATTCCGCACCGCTGCTGCCGGAGCTTTTCAGCGCTACGCTCGGCGCCGGTGTGTCGAGCAGTTGCCGACAACCCTGCATCGCCCGCTCCAGCGATTCGATCACTGAACTGGGCCGCGCATGCGGGCTGACCTGCACGCTGACCGCGACGCCGAACATATTGCTCGGCCGACTGAAGTTGATGATCTTCGCCTTGGCTGCCAGCGAGTTGGGAATCACCGCCATGCTGCCCTGACTGGTTTGCAGGCGCGTGGCACGCCAGTCGATGTCGGTGACCCGACCTTCGGTGCCGTCGATGGAAATCCAGTCATCCAGTTGATAAGGCTTGGTGGTGTTGAGGACGATCCCGGAAAACACATCGCTGAGCGTGCTCTGCAAGGCCAGACCGACGATGATCGCCAAGGCGCCGGACGTCGCCAGCACGCCTTTGACCGGCAGATCGAGCACGTAGGCCAGCGCCGCGATAATCGCGATAAGGAAAATCACCGCGCCGAGCAAATCCTGCAACAACCGCCCGGTGTGGCCGACCCGTTGCATCATCACCGCGCCGATCAACACCGTCAGGGTGCGCGCGCCGAACAGCCACCAGCCAATCTGCAACCCGGTCGCCGCCAGGTGCAACGGCACGTTGTCGGCCCACGGCGCGGGCTCCATCGGGTTGAGGCCTTCGTTGAACAGCAAGATGCTGAACAGGGTAAAAATCAGCACGCGCACCAGCAGTTTCCACTCGCTGCCACGGGAACTGATCAGGCGCCACAGACCGAGATCAAGGAGGATCAGGAACCAAGGAGCAAAACAACGGGTGTTCGGTCAGCAGAGACAGCATCAAACAACTCCGACGGGGGCCAATCGCGAGAAGATCGCACAGATTGGGGAGAGTGTAGGAGTAATTGATTTCACAGCATGAACACACCCGCAAAAAACCCACAAAACCCTGTAGGAGCTGCCGCAGGCTGCGATCTTTTGATCTTCAAAAACAAAGTCAAAAGATCGCAGCCTGCGGCAGCTCCTACAGGGGTTTGCGGGTGGCCTGGGTTATTTGTCGTTAGACAGGCTGTTATAGCTGGTGAACAGGTTGCGGTAATCCGGGATGTGGTTGGAGAACAGCGTGCCCAGCCCTTCAACGTCGTTGCGCCAGTCGCGGTGCAGCTCGCAGGCCAGACCGAACCAGGTCATCAACTGCGCGCCCGCCGTGGACATACGATTCCACGCCGATTCGCGGGTCAATTCGTTGAACGTGCCCGAGGCATCGGTGACCACAAACACATCAAAACCTTCCTCTATCGCCGACAGTGCCGGGAATGCCACGCAGACCTCGGTCACCACGCCAGCAATGATCAGTTGCTTCTTGCCCGTCGCCTTGATCGCCTTGACGAAATCTTCGTTATCCCAAGCGTTGATCTGGCCTGGACGGGCAATGTACGGCGCATCCGGAAACAGCGCTTTCAGCTCAGGCACCAGTGGGCCGTTGGGGCCGGTTTCGAAACTGGTGGTGAGGATTGTCGGCAGTTTGAAGTACTTGGCCAGATCGGCCAGCGCCAGCACGTTGTTCTTGAATTTGTCCGGATCGATGTCGCGCACCAGCGACAGCAGCCCGGCCTGGTGATCGACCAGCAGCACCGCAGCGTTGTTCTTGTCCAGACGTTTGTATTGAGTGGTCATTGCAGTAATCCTCGCGGGGTGTAGAGGCCGACGGGGGCCGGCCTCAGGAGACTCGATCAGCGTTGGGAATCCAGCACTTCGTGTTCGTTCGCGACTTGCTGAGCCTTGAGGTAGCTCTCGATCAGCAATTGATAATGCGGCATGGCCTGGGCGTAGACGGCCGCCCACTGCTCGGCATCGGGACGGTTCCACGAGCCTTGCAGCTCGGAAAGCGTAGCCATGATGTCGATCGGCACCACCCCGGCCTGGGCCAAACGGGCAACTGTCAGATCAGTGGCCAGTTTGGAGTGATTGCCGGAGGCATCGACCACGGCAAAGACCTTGTAGCCTTCGTGCACGGCAGCGATCGACGGGAACGCCAGGCAGACGCTGGTCAGCGTGCCGGCGATCACCAGGGTTTTCTTGCCAGTGGCTTTGACTGCCGCGTGAAACTCCGGGTTATCCCACGCGTTGATTTCGCCCTTGCGCGCCACGTATTGCGCATGCGGCGCGGCTTCGTGAATTTCCGGAATCAACGGCCCGTTCGGCCCTTGCGGCACGGAGGCGGTGGTGATCACCGGCATCTTCAGCAGGGTCGCCGCTTTCGCCAGCGCTACGGCGTTGGCGCGCAGTTGCGGCACGTCCATGTCCTTGACGATCTGGAACAGACCGCTCTGGTGGTCGATCAGCAGCATGGCTGCATCGCTGGCATCGATGGTCGGTTTCTGGCCGTCGAAGTTCGCGGCATTGACAGTATTCATGTGCGTGTCCTCTTTTCTTTAGGCAACAGCCATCCCTGGCCTTCGAACCGGCCTACGCGTCCTGTGTAGAGCGGAGTGGTTGTGCGTTAAGCGTGCATCTGGCCGAAGCGGCCGGACTGGAAGTCGGCGAAGGCCTGGTGGATTTCCTGCTCGGTGTTCATCACGAACGGGCCGTGGCCGACGATCGGTTCGTCGATCGGCTCGCCGCTGAGCAACAACACCACCGCGTCCTGGCTGGCTTCGAGGGTCAGTTGCTTGCCATCACGTTCGAACAGCGCCAACTGCCCTTCGCGCACCGATTCCACACCGTTGACCTGCACCGAGCCTTTCAACACCACCAGCGCGGTGTTGCGGCCTTCGTGCAGATCCAGCGTCAGCAACTTGCCGGCGTTCAGGCGCAGATCCCACACGTCGATTGGCGTGAACGTGCGCGACGGGCCGGTGTGGCCATCGAACTCACCGGCGATCAGACGCAGGCTGCCGGCGTTGTCCTTGAGCGCGATGCTCGGAATGTCGCTGTCGAGAATGGTCTGATAGCCCGGCGCGGCCATTTTGTCCTTGGCCGGCAGGTTGACCCAAAGCTGCACCATTTCCAGTTTGCCGCCGGTTTTGGCGAAGTCATCCGAGTGAAACTCCTCGTGGAGGATCCCGGACGCCGCCGTCATCCATTGCACATCGCCCGGGCCGATGACGCCGCCACTGCCGGTCGAATCGCGGTGCTGCACTTCACCGTCATAAACGATAGTCACCGTTTCGAAACCACGGTGCGGATGCTGACCAACGCCACGCCGTTCGGTGGTCGGGGTGAAATCGGCGGGCCCAGCGTGATCGAGCAGCAGGAACGGGCTGATGTGTTTGCCCAGGTTGTCGTAGGAAAACAGCGTGCGAACCGGGAAACCATCGCCGACCCAATGGCCGCGTGGGCTGGTGTAGATACCGATGATGTTTTTCATGGTTGTCTCCAATTGGGGTGAGTGATGCGATGGATTAAGCTTAAATCCATGACCATTAATGCACTAGACTGCAAAAATCAGCCTTAGCGTTCTATCTGGAGAACGATGGTGGAAGACCTCAACACCCTTTACTACTTCACCCAAGTGGTCGAACACCACGGATTCGCCGCCGCCGGGCGTGCGCTGGACATGCCCAAATCGAAGCTCAGCCGACGAATTGCCGAGCTGGAAGAACGCCTCGGTGTACGCCTGCTGCACCGCACCAGCCGCCATTGTTCGCTGACTGAAATCGGCCAGGCCTATTACCAGCGTTGTCTGGCCATGCGCATCGAAGCCGAAAGCGCCGCCGAACTGATCGAACGCAACCGCTCCGAGCCGCAGGGTCTGGTGCGCCTGAGTTGCCCGACGGCGTTGCTCAACTCGTGGGTCGGGCCGATGCTCACGCGCTACATGCTCAAGTATCCGCTGGTTGAGTTGTTCATCGAGAGCACCAATCGTCGCGTCGACCTGATTCACGAAGGTTTCGATATCGCTTTGCGCGTGCGCTTTCCGCCGCTGGAAAACACCGACATGGTCATGAAGGTGCTGGGCAACAGCATGCAGTCGGTGGTCGGTAGCCCGCAGTTTGTCGAACGCCTGTCGTCACCGCCCTCGCCCGCTGACCTCAACGGTTTGCCGAGCCTGCATTGGGGCGCGGCGCAGCGTGAGTATCAGTGGGAACTGCTCGGGCCGAATGACAACACGGCGCTGATCCGGCACACGCCGCGCATGGTTACTGATGATTTGATTGCATTACGTCAGGCAGTGATTGCCGGGGTCGGCGTGGCGCATTTGCCGAGTGTGGTGGTGCGCGAGGACATTGCCGCCGGGCGCGTGGTGGAGTTGATTCCGGGGTGGGCACCGAAGTGTGGGGTGGTGCATGCGATCTTTCCGTCGCGGCGGGGGTTGTTGCCGTCGGTGCGCACGTTGATTGATTTTCTTGGGGAAGAGTTTGCGCGCAGCGACATTGCTTGAATCGGCGGCGCGTCCTTCGCGAGCAAGCCCGCTCCCACAGGGAGTTATGTTGGTAATGAATGTTGGGTACACCCCCAAATCCTGTGGGAGCGGGCTTGCTCGCGAAGAGGCCAGTCCAGACAACACAAAACTCAAATGTGATTCATGACTTCTGCTCAACACTGCTTTGCCCCAGCAGCGGTTTTTCTCAAGGATGCACACGCGGATACTCGACCGCATTCCCACTGCAATCCCTTGGAGTCCTTCATGTCTGTTCCCGCTTTCGGCCTCGGTACCTTTCGCCTGCAAGGCCAGGTGGTCATTGACTCGGTGAGCACCGCCCTCGAACTCGGTTACCGCGTCATCGACACCGCGCAAATTTATGAAAACGAAGCCGACGTCGGCCAAGCCATCGCCGCCAGCGGCATCCCCCGCGAAGACCTGTTCATCACCAGCAAAATCTGGATCGCCAACTTCGCCAAGGATCGCCTGATCGACAGCCTCAAAGAGAGCCTGCAGAAACTGCAAACCGACTACCTCGACCTGACGCTGATCCATTGGCCATCGCCGGAAGATCAGGTACCCGTCGAAGAATTCATGGGCGCTCTGCTGGAAGCCAAACGTCTGGGCCTGACCCGGCAGATCGGCGTATCCAACTTCACCATCGACCTGATGAAGCAAGCGATCAAAGCCGTCGGCGCCGACAATATCGCCACTAACCAGATCGAACTGCACCCGTACCTGCAAAACCGCGCGGTGGCTGAGTTCGCCAAAAGCCAGGGCATTCACATCACCTCGTACATGACCCTCGCTTACGGTGAAGTCTTGAAGGATCCGGTGATCGAGCAGATCGCTGCACGCCTGCAAGCCACTCCGGCACAAGTCACGCTGGCATGGGCCATGCAATCGGGGTACGCGGTGATTCCGTCGTCGACCAAGCGCGCCAACCTGCACAGCAACCTCGGCGCCACCGCCCTCAAGCTGAGCGATGCCGACATGGCGCAAATCGCCACGCTGGAGCGCGGCCATCGTCTGACCAGCCCGAAAGGCATCGCACCCATCTGGGACTGATCGCTCAGGCCTGAAGCCGTTGCGCGAGACCTTGCATGGCCTCGCGCAATGCGCTGGCGCTAACCCCCAGCGTTGCGCTTTCAGCATCGCGGCAGGCGTGTTCGAGGTCGGTACACGCCGACACCACGCGCGCGGCGCCGACCATTTGTGCACCGCCCTTGATGTGATGGGCCAGATCGCGCAGGCCGCCACGGTCAGGGGTTTGCAACAGATCGTCGAGGCGCAGCAAATCGGCGTGCAGGCTGTTCAGTACTTCTTTGCGCAGGTGAACGATGAGGGCGCGGTTATTCCCCGCCAACTGCTCCAGCGCGCTGAGGTCGAACTCAGCCTGCGGCGGATTCTCTGATCGCTCGATACCTCGCTCAATGTGGCTGGCGCCGCTCAACGCCACACTCAGATCGTGCAAACGAATCGGTTTGAACAGGCAATCGTCCATGCCCGCTGCGAGGCAACGAGCTCTTTCCTCGACCAGCGCATTGGCCGTAAAACCAATAATCAAACGTCGACCGACACCTGCGAGCGCTTCGTCCTGACGAATCGCGCGCGCCAGTTCATAACCGCTGCGCCGGGGCATGTTGCAGTCGGTGATCAGCACGTCAAAAGATTGCTCGCGCCACAGTTTCAAGCCCTGCTCGCCGTCTTCAGTGTCGACCGTCCGGTGCCCCAACTCACTGAGTTGCCAACACAGCAACAAGCGGTTCACCGGGTGATCGTCCACCACCAGAATGCTCAGCGATTGCACGGGTTCGGAGGCGATTGGCGTGGGCGCATGGTTTTGTTCGAGCGCTTCCAGCAACGCCACCTCAAGCCGAACGGTGACTCGCGTACCGACGCCGGGTTTGCTCTCGAGTTGCAACTCGCCGCCCATCATTTCGCACAGGCTGCGACTGATGACCAAGCCCAACCCCGAACCACTGCGCGCCGCATGCGGGTCATTGCCGGCCTGCACAAATGGACTGAACAAACGCTGCCTGTCTTCAGGGCTGATGCCAATGCCGCTGTCTTCGATAATCACGCAGACCGCCAGTTGTCCGGCCTCCAAAGCATTCACGCGCAGTTGCAAACTCACTTCGCCGGTCTCGGTGAACTTGATCGCATTGCTCATCAGATTGGACAGCACCTGCTTGAACCGCGTCGGGTCGATCAGCACATCAACGTCACTGCCAGCCTCTAGATCAAGGTGCCAGAGCAACCGTTTCTGCCGCGCCAACCCTTCAAACACCCGGCACACCGATCCCACCAGTTCACGCAGATTCGCGCGTTCGGGCGCCAGCGATAAATGCCCCGATTCAATCCGCGCAATATCAAGAATGTCGCCAATCAGCGCCAGCAATTGCTGCCCGGCACTGGATGCAACCTGAATCGCCAGACGATCAGTCACGCCCTCCTCCGCGCGTTTCAGGGCCAGTTCAAGCATGCCGATCAAGGCGTTCATCGGCGTGCGGATTTCATGGCTCATGGTCGCCAGAAACGTGGTTTTCGCACGATTGGCATCGTCGGCCACGTCCTTGGCCTCCTGCAATTGCTGCAACCATTGCTGTCGTTGACGGATCTGCCGGCGCTGAAAACCGATCCACGCCAGCGCCAATAGCAGCAACACCGCAGCGCCGATAAAACCGCGCAAAATCTCCCCGCGATGACGCAGCCAATAGCTGTCATCGACCACCATGTCATGGCTCCAGCGGCCGACCAGTTCATCGATTTCCTGTGGTGCGATGCTCAGCAATGCCTTGTTCAGAATCGACTGCAGCTCAGCCGCCTGCGGCACCGTGGCCAAGGCGATTCTGGCGGGTTGATCACCGACTGTGGTGACAATGCGCACGCGCTCACGGTAATGACGGGCGATCAGATAACGCGCCACCAGCAGCGAACTCAGGGTCGCGTCCGCTTGGCCCTTGCCGATCATGTCCATGCCCGCCGCCGGGCTGGGCACTTCGACCAACTTCACTTGCGGTGCATGCTCGAGCAAATACCCGCGCAACGGATGCCCGCGATAAATCGCCAGGCGTTTGCCGGCCAGATCATCGAGGCTGCGCGGGCTGTCCACACCTGCTGCCGTGACCAGCACGAACGGATTGCTCAGATACGCTCGGGTAAAGCGCAATTCGGCTTCACGCTCACTGCTCGGCGTCACCACTGGCAGCACATCGAGCTCGCCAACCTTCAATTGCTCGATCTGGCGATCCAGCGAGCGACCGCGCACCACCTCGAACGTCAGGCCGCTGCGCTGACTGATCAGACTCAACAACGGCGCCGCGAGCCCGCTGAGGCGACCTTCGGCATCAAAAAACGACAGCGGCGCAAAATCATCGATAACGCCGACCCGCACACGCGGATGCTGGTCGAGCCAGCGCTGTTCTTTAGCACTCAGGCGTACTTGCGACTGCTCGGCCATTTCCGCGCGCCCGGCGCTCCAGCGTTGTTCGATAATCTGGCGCTGGAGCAGAGGAATGGCGGCCAGCGCCTTGTCGATGATCCGCTTCAATCGCGCATCCGTGCGGCGCAGCGCGAAGCCGAACGGGTTGGCATCCAGCCCCGACGGCCCGGCCAGTTGCACGTCGTTGCGGTAATTGGTGTTGATCAGGTAGTTGGCACTGATGAAGTCGCCGAGGTAGGCATCGTCTCTGCCGAAGGCCACGGCGCCGAGCGCGTCCATGGCCGAGTGGTAAAGCTGAATATGCGTCTGTGGATAAAAGCCCTGCACGGTCGCCAGTGGCAAATAATCTTCGGCCATGGCCAGGCGTTTGCCGACATGATCGGCCAGCGGCGCTTCTCCGAGCCGGGTCACCAGCATCGGCTGATCTTCGGCGTATGCGCGAGACAGCACCAGTTCAGGGTCAGCCAGTTCAAAATTGTTTGAGGTGCCGAGTACGTCCAGCTCGCCCCGTTTGAGCGCGGTAATGGCCGCTTCCCGATTGGCGTAACGCAGCACTTCGACACGCATATTCAGCAGTTGCGCGAGTAGATCAGCGTAATCGGCGCTGAGCCCTTCCAGTTGATGGTGGTTGCGGGTCAATTCGAACGGCGGGTAATCCGGCCCGGAAATGCCCATGCGCAACACCGGGTGCTGGCGCAGCCATTGCCGGTCGGTGCCGTCGAGCCGTACTTGAACATTCTCCAGCCGGGTTCGCGTAAGGATCTCCAACATCGTTGGCGCCGTTTCGGCCGACGCGGTCAGCGCCCACGCCGCCAATGCAATCACAACCCAGCGGCCGATGCGCATGTGCGGGCTCTCAGATCAAGTGATTGCGCTTAGCGAAATCACGCAAGTGAACGCCGGAGGAGACGCCCAGTTTTGTCATCAATCGGGTTTTGTAGGTGCTGACAGTCTTGTGGCTCAGGTGCATGTCTTCGGCGATGGTCTTGTTGGGCGCTCCTCGCGCCAGTTGCACGAATATGCTCAGCTCCCGATCGGAAAGCTGATCGATCATCTGCTTCTCGGTGTAGTGCAGAGCGTTCGATGCGTTTGCCTGATCAGGCAATGCCGTGAAGTAGGTGTACCCCGACATCAGCGCCTGAATCGCCTTGTGCAACTGCTCCAGCTGATTAGTCTTGGGCACAAACGCCATGGCGCCAGCACGCAGGCAGCGCTCCTGATAAAAACGCGCTTCACGCGAGGTAAAGATCAACACCCGACAGTTCAGATCATTGGCCTTGATCCGCGCCAGCACTTCGAGACCATCCAGGCCAGGCAAATTCAGATCGAGTATCAGCAGATCCGGCTGGTGTTGGCGGATCAATGCCAAAACCTCAAGACCACTGGAGGTTTCGTGGATAACTTTGAAGCCTTCGGCTTGCAGCACGATTCTGACGGCGGCAAACACCACCGGATGATCTTCGACGACCAGCGCTGACTTCATGAACACTCCCGATGGCAAGACCAGACAATGGCGCCCCGCTGTCGCGTTGACGGACAGGGTGGCTGCGCATTGACTGTTGCACGGGAATGGCGGCGAATCTACCTGTCAGGTTTGACAGTTGCGGCCATTGAATATTTGTGTCTAAGCCTGACGTTTCAACGCTGGAACACGCGTCAAGTCAGCGCAGGCTCCAGGTTTTGGCGCATCGGCCAGCGCCGCCAACTGCTCGATCATTCGCGCATTCGGCAACACGCAATGGCTGATCTGCACATTATCCTGCGCAAAACCCGGGATCGCCCGTGATGGCGCAGTAGGTTCGTTGTAGATCAAGGCGTGGCGAACATGCGGGTTATCGAGGAAAAACCCCAGCAGATCCAGTGAGCCCGCGGCCATCTCTGCGTTGATCACCACGATGTCGAAGGGTTCGCAGCCGTAATCGACCAGGGTCAGCAGGTCGACCAGGCTCTGCACCGGTGCCACGCGGTAGTAGCCGAGGCCATTGAATGCACGCTCGATTTTCATGCGGTGAAAATGTTGCGGATCGGCGATCAGGATGCGCAGGGCTTTGTTGTTCATCGTAAACCTCACGGGTTAGACGGCTTCAAATGAATGCAAGCCTACGGAGGCCAAACGGAAGATTCTGTAGGACGCGTCCTAAAAAGACTGGCGGTAATCCCTTGATTCACGCGCTCGGCCACGCCAGGCCGGCGCCAACAAAGTGCCGCTATTCGGTGGTACTCGGACTCCAGAATGCCTGCACCACCAACGCTGACGTCGAGATCCGCGCGACCAGTGCGTCCAGCTCATCGCCGTCCACCGACGTTGTCGCCAATGTCGCCTCGATCTCGATTTCGTCCGCACCGAAGGCATGCACGTCGACATCACTGGCCGGGTAATTACTGCGTTCCAGCTCCGCTTCGAGCAACGCGAACACCGCCGTTTGCTGCGAGCGCCGGGCGATAACGTAGACGATGTTGGTGACTTCCGCCGACACCACGTCCAGCGGTTGGCGGTTGATGTTGTTGACGATCGGCCGCAGCAAGGTGTTCGCAGCGAGAATAAACAGCGTGCCGAGCACGGCTTCGGCGAGCAGGTCGGCGCCGGCGCAGGCGCCCACTGCCGCAGACGTCCACAGCGTCGCGGCGGTGTTGAGACCGCGCACGTTGCCCTCTTCACGCATGATCACCCCGGCGCCGAGAAAACCGATGCCGGAGACCACGTAAGCGACCACACGCACCGCGCCTTCAGCGCCGGCGAGACGGTTGGCCATGTCGACGAAAATCGCTGCGCCGACGGCGACGAGCACGTTGGTGCGCAGGCCGGCGGTGCGTTGCCGGTATTGCCGTTCAAAACCGATCAGGCCACCGAGGATGAACGCGGCGCTGAGGCTGACGAGGGTGTCGAGCAGCGAATCGAGGTTGAGGTTGTTGATGGCTTGCATCGTCATCTCCCTGAAAAAACACAAACCCCCTTGTGGGGCCTGCTTGAAACGAGCCCCTGTAGGAGCTGCCGAAGGCTGCGATCTTTTGCTGTTGCCTTGTAAAAACAAGATCAAAAGATCGCAGCCTGCGGCAGCTCCTACAGGGGCAGCATTATTGCCAGCCGAAGCGGCGGATGTAGAAGCCTTTCACCGCTTGGGTCAGCGCCATGTACGCCAGCAGGATCACCGGCAGGAACACGAAGTACAGCGACGGCAGCGCCTGCAATTTGAAGTAGTGCGCCAGCGGCCCCATCGGCAGGAAGATGCCGACCGCCATGATGATTCCGGTCATCACCAGCAGCGGCATGGCTGCGCGGCTTTGCAGGAACGGAATCTTCGGCGTGCGGATCATGTGCACGATCAGCGTCTGGGTCAGCAACCCGACCACGAACCAGCCGGACTGGAACAGCGTCTGGTGATCCGGGGTGTTGGCATCGAAGACGTACCACATCAAGGCGAACGTGGTGATGTCAAAGATCGAACTGATCGGGCCGAAAAACAGCATGAAGCGCCCGACGTCGCCCGGCTGCCAGCGTTGTGGTTTTTTCAGCATTTCCTCGTCGACGTTATCGAACGGAATGGCGATCTGCGAAATGTCGTAGAGCAGGTTCTGCACCAGCAGGTGCATCGGCAGCATTGGCAGGAACGGAATAAACGCACTGGCGACCAGCACCGAGAACACGTTGCCGAAGTTCGAGCTGGCGGTCATCTTGATGTACTTGAGCATGTTGGCGAAGGTGCGCCGCCCTTCGAGCACGCCCTCCTCCAGCACCATCAGGCTCTTTTCCAGAAGAATGATGTCAGCCGCTTCCTTGGCGATATCCACTGCGCTGTCCACCGAAATACCAATGTCGGCGGTGCGCAGTGCTGGCGCATCGTTGATGCCGTCGCCCATGAACCCGACCACGTGACCATTGCCTTTAAGGATGCGCACGATGCGCTCCTTGTGCGACGGCGTCAGTTTGGCGAAGACATTGGTGGTCTCTACCGCCACCGCCAGTTCGGCATCGCTCATGCGCTCGACGTCGTTGCCCAGCAGCAGGCCTTGTTGCGCGAGGCCGACTTCACGGCAGATCTTCGCGGTCACCAGTTCGTTGTCGCCGGTCAGCACTTTCACTGCCACGCCATGTTCGGCCAAGGCTTTCAGCGCGGGCGCAGTGCTTTCTTTCGGTGGATCGAGAAACGCCACGTAACCAATCAGCGTCAGTTCCTGTTCATCGGCCAGGCTGTAAATCTCGCGACCTTCGGGCATCGAGCGAGCGGCCACGGCCACCACGCGCAAGCCTTCAGCGTTGAATGCTGCGGTGACCTGACGAATCTTGGTCAGCAATTCATCGCTCAAGGCTTCATCGACGTCGCCGTGACGCACGCGGCTGCACACCGCCAGCACTTCTTCCACCGCGCCTTTGCAGATCAGCTGATGCGGTTGGCCACGCCCTTCGACCACCACCGACATACGCCGACGATTGAAGTCGAACGGGATCTCATCGACCTTGCGAAACGCCGTGCCGACTTTCAGTTCGCGGTGGATTTCCACGTGTTCCAGCACCGCGACATCCAGCAGGTTTTTCAGGCCGGTCTGGTAGTAGCTGTTGAGGTAGGCCATTTCCAGCACGTCATCGGAATCAGCGCCCCAGACGTCGACATTGCGCGCGAGGAAGATCTTGTCCTGAGTCAGCGTGCCGGTCTTGTCGGTGCACAGCACGTCCATCGCGCCGAAGTTCTGGATCGCATCGAGGCGTTTGACGATGACTTTTTTGCGCGACAGAAACACCGCGCCTTTGGCCAGCGTCGAGGTGACGATCATCGGCAGCATTTCCGGAGTCAGACCGACAGCAATCGACAGCGCGAACAGCAGTGCTTCAGTCCAGTCACCCTTGGTGAAACCGTTGATGAACAGCACCAGCGGCGCCATGACGAACATGAAACGGATCAACAGCCAGCTGACTTTGTTGACGCCTTGCTGGAACGAAGTGACCGCGCGATCGGTTGCGCCAACCCGCTGGGCCAGCGCACCGAAATAGGTGCTGTTGCCGGTGGTCAGGATCACCGCCACTGCAGTGCCGGACACCACGTTGGTGCCCATGAACAGGATGTTGTCCAGCTCCAGCGGATTGCGCGTGTCGCGATCAGCCTGACGTGGAAACTTCTCCACCGGCATCGATTCACCGGTCATCGCCGCTTGGCTGACGAACAGATCCTTGGCGCTGAGCACACGGCAATCGGCAGGAATCATGTCGCCGGCCGAGAGCACGATCAGATCGCCTGGCACCAATTGTTTGATCGGCAACTCGCTGCGTGGCGCGTCTCGGCGCATCACTGTCGCGGTGTTGCTGACCATGGCTTTCAGCGCATCGGCGGCCTGGTTGGATTTGCTTTCCTGCCAGAAGCGCAGCAGCGTCGACAGCACCACCATGGAGAAAATCACCACGGCGGCCTTGAGGTCTTCGGTCAGCCACGAGATCACCGCCAACAGGGTCAACAGCAGGTTGAACGGGTTTTTGTAGCAGTGCCACAGGTGAGTCCACCACGGCAGCGGCTGCTCGTGTTCGACTTCGTTAAGGCCGTATTGCGCACGTAGCGCATCGACTTCGAAATCGGTGAGGCCATCGGAATGCGTGCCCAATGACGACAGCAGCACACCGCTGTCGCAATGCGCGGCATCGACCAGAGTGTTGGCCAAAGTAGGTGGGACTTCACGGCTGACCGTGGTGTCGTTGATCGATTCCAGCAGCGCCAGGCGACGAAAGTGCCGGGCGATGTGGCGGGTGCGCAGGAAGCCTGCGAAAAATTCCTTGAGCGTAAGTTTCATGGCTGTTGCCCCTGTGGTCAGCCGGGAAACCGTCAAGCAGGTACGGCCGCGCCTCGTCCGCCGGAAAAACCGGCACGGCAAGGCTTGGCGCGCCGGTCAGAAAAGACAGGCGTGTCGATAGGGCTGCGATCACGACAGTAAAGTCGAAACCACGCTCTGTTCAGCGTCGATGAGAAGGACGTCTAGCCATGGCCCAGGACGGGTCATGCACGGGATGCCGCTGCTCGCTTTTACGGCGAGACAACGACAGAGAAAGTCTGCGCGTTATCTTGCCGAGAATCTGCCGGTTACCGAGACCGGCCGACAACTGTCACTCGAACAAGTACCCACTGTGGGTCTCCGCTATTGATGAAAACGCGCGAAGCTTACGCCCCGATGATTGCAGAGTAAACCCGCAAAAGGCAGTGCGTTGGGGAATGTGGGGGATGTTCAGGAAGGGTTCAGGATTCAGAATTTTCGGTGCTTCTGCTGGCCTCTTCGCGAGCAAGCCCGCTCCCACATTGGATCTTCATCTGACACAAAATCTGTGTTCACTGAAAATCCCCTGTGGGAGCGGGCTTGCTCGCGAAGGCGGTATGTGAGGCGCTAAAAAATCAGCTGGCAGTCGCCAACAGCAGATCCGCCATCGACCGATGCCCACGATTCTTGCCATGCTCATACAGCGAGCCGGCGATCTCGTCCGCACGAATCGGCAGCACCGACAGCAAGGTGTCGCTCAAACCATGGCTGGCCTGGCAGAAGCCCTGCATGTAGATGCCGGCCTTGCAGCGCTCGTCGGTGATGAGTTTGTAATTACGGTCGACCTCGAAATCACCGAGGTACTCTTCCAGCGGCGCCAGCAGTTTGCGGTGCATCTGCCGCTCGTAACCGGTGGCCAGAACAACGGCATCGTAGTTGCGCACGGTGACTTCGCCGGTGGCGTTGTTGCGCACGGCCAGCTCGATACCGTTTTCAGTCGCAGTAGCACTCTCGACCGTGGTCAGGGTGCGGAACGCATGACGGGCAATCCCGGAGACCTTCTGGCGATAGAAGATGCCGTAGATGCGCTCGATCAGGTCGATGTCGACCACCGAGTAGTTGGTGTTGTGGTACTCGTTGACCAGACGCTCACGCTCGGCGCTGTTCTGCTGGAACACCAGGTCGGTGAACTCCGGCGAAAACACTTCGTTGACGAACGGGCTGTCGTCCGCAGGCTTCAGTGCCGAGCCGCGCAGGATCATGTCGACCTGCACCGACGGGAACGAGTCGTTCAGGTCGATAAACGCTTCCGCCGCGCTCTGCCCGCCGCCGATGATTGCGATGCTCATCGGCTGATTGTTCACGCACGGCTGCTTGGCCATTTGCGACAGGTATTGCGAATGGTGGAACACACGGCTGTCGCCCTTCAGCGCTTTGAACGCCTCGGGAATTCGCGGTGTGCCGCCGGCGCTGACCACCACCGAACGGGTGGTGCGCACATGTTGCTGGCCGTCGCTGCCTCGGGAAATTACGCGCAGCGCTTCAACCTGATGGTTGTGCAGCACCGGCTCGATGGTCAGCACTTCTTCGCCGTAACGGCTCTGCTCGGTGAACTTGCCGGCGACCCAGCGCAGGTAGTCGTTGTACTCCATGCGGCACGGGTAAAAAGTGCCGAGGTTGATGAAGTCGACCAGACGGCCGTGATCCTTCAGGTAGTTGACGAACGAGTAGGGGCTGGTCGGATTGCGCAGGGTCACCAGATCCTTGAGGAAGGAAATCTGCAACTCGCTCTGCGTCGACAGGGTGTTGCCGTGCCAGCTGTAATTGGCCTGCTTGTCGAGGAACAGCACATCCAGCTCGCCATGGATCGGGCCGCGCTCTTGCAGAGCGATGGCCAGCGCCAGGTTCGAAGGGCCGAAACCGACGCCGATCAGGTCGTGAACGATGGGCGATGCAATTGCCTGAGTCATTTCCAGTGTCCTCTGGAGGAACCCCTCAACAAGGGGCATGGAGAGCCTAAGTGACCTGACCGGCCTTGAGCAGGACAGCAGGTCGTCTGTTGAGTAGGAACGAGGACAGTGAAATAAAATTTAACGAAGTCGGCTCAATGGGCGTCCCATTGTTTGATCCGCACGCGGCAATGTTTCATCGCATTGACGATGTGTTTTTCCACCAGTGCCTTGGAAATGCCCAGCTGTTCGGCGATTTCCGGGTGCGACAGGCCTTCGATCTTGCGCAGCAGAAAACTGTCGCGACACAGCGGCGGCAGTTCTGCCAACGCGCGCTGGAGCATTTCCAGACGCTGGCCGTGATCAAGAGTGCTGTGGGGCGACGGGGTGAAATAGCGCTCTTCGTTGTCGAGCACATCGAGTGATTCGACCTGGCGCAAAGCGTTGCGCCGATGGTCGTCGATGACCAGGTTCAGCGCCGTACGATAAAGAAACGCACGCGGTTGCTCGATCGGGGTATCGCTGGAACGTTCCAGCACCCGCAGATAGGCGTCATGCACCACATCTTCGGCAATCTGACGATTGCCGAGCTTGGCGTTAAGGAAACACACCAGCTCGCGATAGTAGTTTTCCAACATGACTCCCGGCCGCAAACGTGCGGTTTCTGTCCTTGAGCACACCGATTGACGACGGCGTGAAACGCAGTAGCAAGATAGTGGCAACTTGAGGTGCGTAATTTATAGTAATTCTCATATAGATTTAAAGTGGTGTTTGCCGTTGCCCGATAAATAGTGCTGCGCTATAGCTGTTACTTCGTGTGTCAGCGCTTAAATTCCGCCGCTCTTTCCTCGTTTACAGGACAGCTCCCCGTGTCTGTCGCGCCCCGCGACAGCGTTCAGCGCTGCCCCCTCTGTGCGCGGCGGCCGGATGACGGGCCGAATTCCACTGGCCGGAACCCTGCATGAAACGTCCCCGCCCCGCCCGACGCGCCCTGCTCGTAGTCCTTTGTCTGATCCCCGTCGTCGGCTATGCCGCGTGGCAAATGTTGCCGCCGGGCCGGGATAAATTCGCCACCGTGCAAGTGTCGCGGGGCGATATAGAAAGCAGCGTCACCGCCCTCGGCACCCTGCAACCGCGACGCTATGTGGATGTCGGTGCGCAGGCTTCCGGGCAGATTCAAAAGATTCACGTCGAAGTCGGTGATGTGGTCAAAGAGGGCCAGTTGCTAGTGGAAATCGACCCGTCGACGCAAAAGGCCAAACTCGACGCCGGGCGCTTCTCGATCGAAAACCTCAAGGCGCAATTGCAGGAACAGCGCGCGCAGCATGAGCTCGCGCAGCAGAAATATCAGCGTCAGCAAAACCTCGCTGCCGGCGGCGCAACCCGCGAAGAAGACGTGCAAACCGCCCGCGCCGAACTGAAAGCCACGCAAGCGCGCATCGACATGTTCCAGGCGCAGATCCGCCAGGCCGAAGCGAGCTTGCGCAGCGATCAGGCCGAACTCGGCTACACGCGCATTTACGCGCCAATGGCCGGCACCGTGGTCGCTCTCGATGCGCGCGAAGGCCAGACCCTCAACGCCCAGCAACAGACGCCACTGATTCTGCGCATCGCCAAACTGTCGCCGATGACCGTGTGGGCCGAGGTCTCCGAGGCGGATATCGGTCACGTCAAACCGGGCATGAGCGCTTACTTCACCACGCTCAGCGGCGGTAATCGGCGCTGGAGCAGCACCGTGCGGCAGATCCTGCCGGTGCCGCCCAAACCCCTCGATCAAACCAGCCAGGGCGGCGGCAGCCCGACCAGCACCAGCAAAAGCGGCAGCGCGCGCGTGGTGCTCTACACCGTTCTGCTTGATGTCGATAACGCCGACAACGCGCTGATGGCGGAAATGACCACGCAGGTGTTCTTCGTCGCCAATCAGGCCAAGGACGTGCTCACCGCGCCAGTCGCCGCCCTGCAAGGCGGCGTCAAAGCTGACCGGCAGACCGCACAAGTAGTCGCTGCCAACGGCAACATCGAATCGCGCGAAGTGCGCACCGGCATCAGTGACCGGCTCAAGGTGCAGATTCTCGATGGCCTCAGTGAAGGCGATCACTTGCTGATTGGCCCGGCCACTGGCAGCGGGGGTTGAATGCAAACGCCCCTGATCGACCTGCAGGACATTCGCAAATCCTACGGTGGCGGCGACGCGCCTGAAGTTCACGTGCTGCGCGGCATCGACCTGTCGATCCACGCTGGCGAATTCGTCGCGATTGTCGGCGCCTCCGGCTCCGGCAAATCGACGCTGATGAACATCCTTGGCTGCCTCGATCGACCGACCTGTGGCGAATACCGTTTCGCCGGGGAAAACGTCGCCGGCCTCGACAGCGATGAACTGGCCTGGCTGCGCCGTGAAGCCTTCGGTTTCGTGTTTCAGGGTTATCACCTGATTCCATCCGGCTCGGCCCAGGAAAACGTCGAAATGCCGGCGATCTATGCCGGCACTCCGGCCACCGAACGGCATGCCCGGGCCGCCGCCCTGCTCGACCGTCTCGGCCTCGCCGAACGCACCGGCAACCGTCCGCATCAGTTGTCCGGCGGTCAGCAGCAACGGGTGTCGATTGCCCGCGCCTTGATGAACGGCGGCCACATCATTCTCGCCGACGAACCGACCGGCGCCCTCGACAGCCACAGCGGCAAAGAAGTCATGGCGCTGCTCGACGAACTGGCCAGTCAGGGCCATGTGGTGATTCTCATCACCCACGACCGCGAAGTGGCGGCGCGGGCCAAACGCATCATCGAAATCAGCGACGGCCTGATCATCAGCGACAGCGCCAAAGACAATCCCGACGCCCAGACCAGCGCCAACCCCGGCGCCTTGCAAGCGGTCGACTTGCGCAAGCGTCTGAGCGAAGGTGCCGAAGCCACTGGCGCCTGGAAGGGCGAGCTGGTCGACGCCCTGCACGCGGCGTGGCGAGTGATGTGGATCAACCGCTTCCGCACCGCGCTGACGTTGCTCGGCATCATCATCGGCGTGGCCTCGGTGGTGGTGATGCTCGCCGTCGGTGAAGGCAGCAAGCGTCAGGTCATGGCGCAAATGGGCGCGTTCGGTTCGAACATTCTGTACCTGAGCGGCTCGGCGCCGAACCCGCGCACACCACCGGGAATCATCACCCTCGACGATGTCCGCGCGCTGGCGAGCCTGCCGCAAGTGCAACGCATCATGCCGGTGATCGGCACCGAGGCCGGCGTGCGTTATGGCAACGCCGACCACTTGAGTTACGTCGGCGGCAACGACACCAACTTCCCGGCGATCTTCAATTGGCCGGTGGTGGAAGGCAGTTACTTCACCGAGCAGGACGAGCGAAACGCCTCGGCCGTCGCGGTGATCGGCCATAAGGTGCGCAACAAATTACTCAAGGACGTGGCCAACCCGATCGGCCAATACATTCTTATCGAAAACGTGCCGTTTCAGGTGGTCGGCGTGCTCGCGGAAAAAGGCGCCAGCTCCGGTGATTCCGACAGTGACGACCGCATCGCCGTACCCTATTCGGCGGCCAGCGTGCGCCTGTTCGGCACCCACGATCCGGAATACGTGGCCATCGCCGCCACCGATGCGCGCAAGGTCAAAGAGGCCGAACACGCCATCGAACAGCTGATGCTGCGCTTGCACAACGGCAAAAAGGATTTCGAACTGACCAACAACGCCGCGATGATTCAGGCCGAAGCGCGCACGCAAAACACCCTGTCGCTGATGCTTGGCTCGATTGCCGCGATCTCGCTGCTGGTCGGCGGTATCGGTGTGATGAACATCATGCTGATGACCGTCCGCGAACGTACCCGCGAGATTGGTATTCGCATGGCCACCGGCGCGCGTCAACGCGACATCCTCCGCCAGTTTCTCACCGAAGCGGTAATGCTTTCGGTGGTTGGCGGCATCGCCGGGATCGCCCTCGCGCTGATCGTTGGCGGCGTGTTGATCCTCAGCGATATCGCCGTGGCGTTCTCGTTGCTCGCGGTGCTCGGCGCCTTCGGTTGCGCCCTTGTGACCGGTGTTGTCTTCGGCTTCATGCCGGCCCGCAAAGCTGCCCGGCTCGACCCGGTCACGGCCCTTACCAGTGAATGATCGATCTATGAAACCGCGCCTCAGTTTGTTGACCGTGTGCCTGCTCCTCAGCGCCTGCGGCAGTCCCGTTCAGCGCCCGGACAGCGGCGTGCAAGCCCCCGCTGCGTGGCAATCGCCACACAGCGCCAGCGTCGCCCGCAACAACCCGCAATGGTGGACACAGTTTGGCAGCCCGGAGCTGGATCGTCTGATCGAACAGGCTCGCGTCGGCAGTTTTGACCTTGCCGCTGCGGTGGCGCGCGTTCAGCAGGCGCAGGCCAGCACGGTGATTGCTGGCGGCTCGTTGCTGCCGGAGGTCAAGGCCGGACTGAATGCCAATCGGCAGAAACTGTTGCGCGGCAAGGGTTACAGCCAGTTGGATGCCGACAGCAGCAATAAAGCCGTGGACTATTTCGATGCCAATTTGAGCGCGACGTATGAGATCGATTTCTGGGGCGGTAAACAGGCGTCTCGCGACAGTGCGCAATTTGCGTTGCAGGCCAGCGAATTTGATCGCGCGACCGTTGAGCTGACGTTGCTCAGCGGCGTTGCCAATACTTATGCGCAAACCTTGTCGTTGCGTGAGCAGAGCCGCATTGCCGAACTGAATCTGGCCAACGCGCAAAGCGTGCTGAAACTGGTGCAGACGCGCTTTGATTCTGGCTCGGCGACAGCGCTGGAACTGGCGCAGCAGAAAAGCCTGGTCGCCGCCCAGCAACGGCAACTGCCGCTGGTGCAACAACAGGCGCAGGATGCGTTGATCAGCCTCGCCGCCCTGCTCGGCCAACCGGTGCAGCAACTCGCGGCCAATCAGGAATCATTCGATCGCCTGCAATGGCCGGGGATTGCCAGCGGTGTGCCGAGCGATTTGCTCACCCATCGCCCGGACATTGCTCGCGCCGAAGCACAATTGGCGGCCGCCGAGGCTGACGTCAAAGTCGCTCGCGCCGCGATGTTGCCCACTGTCACATTGACGGCGCAGCTCGGCTCGGGCGCTGACAAGTTTGATGATTTGATCCGCAGTCCTTTCTACAACCTGACTGCGGGGCTGGTCGCACCCATCTTCAATAACGGCCGCCTCAGCGCTGAGCGCGACAAGGCCACGGCGCGTCAGGATGAGCTGCTGCAAACCTACCGCGGCGCGATCATCAACGGCTTCGCCGACGTCGAAAAAGCCCTCAACAGCATTCGCGGGCTGGACGAACAACGCCAGTGGCAGAGCGAAGAACTGAGTCAGGCGCAGACCGCTTTCAACATCGCCCAAAGCCGTTATCAGGCCGGGGCCGAAGACTTGCTGACGGTTTTGGAAACTCAGCGCACGCTGTATGCAGCGCAGGATCTGAACGTGCAACTGCGGCTGTCGCGGGTGCAGGCGAGCATCGCGCTGTATAAGGCGCTTGGGGGTGGGTGGCGGGTTTTGTAATTGCGCAGCCTGTCAGGCCGCTTTCGCGAGCAGGCTCGCTCCCACATTTGACCGAGTTCCTTCAGTAGGAATGAGATCCAATGTGGGAGCGAGCCTGCTCGCGAAGAACGATGACGCGGTCTCAAGCCGAAGTTTGTTTCGGCTTGAGATTGCGCGCATACCACGGGCGTTGCGGCACGCGGCGGAACAGGTTGGCGAGTTTGTTTTCGTCTTCGCCGAAGGTGATGCGCAGGGCCAGTTTCATGGTTTCCGGATCCATCTCCACTGATCGGCCCATCTGCAAGCCCGGCGTAGTGCTGCAACCGTGCGTATCCGGCCCCAGCCATGGATCAGCGATTTCCACCCAGCGACCCGGGGCAAACCACTTCACGCCGTTGACCTCAAGGCGCGTGACCTGGCCCGGATGGAAGCGCTCGTGCGCGCGATACCAGTCCTCGATGCGATCATCGATCCAGCCATGAAAATGCCAGAACACCGGGTTCACATGGGATGAAAACGGGTCGCCAAGGAAATCGTTTTCCGCGGCGAACCAGCGGGCGGCGAAGTCATCCAGATCACGCGCCAGCGGCACCGGCTGACCGTTGGAAGGGTCACGCGGCACCGACGCCCAACGCATGTGCAGCCAGTCGTGCAGGCCCAGCTCTACTTCTGAACCAAACTGGCCCAAAGTGAGCTTCGACAGATATTGCGGATCGCGGTACTGCGATTCCCAGACTTCAAAATTGCTTTGATAGGTCTCGGCGGTTTTCAGGTCGCTGACCCATTGGGTGTATTCGTCATCTTCGGCCGCCAGCCAGGTCGGCGGCAGCGAAGTGCCGTCGTGGTTGTCGAAGTAGCGCGCGAAGCCCTGGCGATCACGGATCAGCTCCGGTTGCGGCAATGGGAAGAACTGCCACGACGGCAAATCCATCATCGAGCGCGCCGTGCCGAGCATGTGCCGGTGCATGAAAAAGAAATCGATGCCGGAGCCGTTGCGATCCTTGTGCGTGCCACGCGCATCCCGCTCCTGGTCACGCGGCCCGGGCTGCCAGCCGAGGCCGCGCAGGGCATTGCGTTTGTCTTCGGGCAGCGTGTGCCATTTGTCGCGGGTGGCGTGCCAGACTTGATGGAACAGGCGATGTTCCGGCGACACCAGCCATGCCAGCAGCGGCGCATTCAACGGCGTGCGCTGGCGGGCTTCGGGGAACAGGCATTTGACGGCGATGAAGCGATTGTCCTGCGCGGGTAAGGCCAACGGGCGATCGAGGCGTTGCACGGTGCCGCTGAGGGTGCCGCTGCCGGCATTGCCGAAGTCAGCCCAGACTTCATCGAGGATCATGTTCAGTTCGTAATCGACGCGACCGTCCGTGCCGAGCAACCGCCAACTGAGTTTCGAGGCCTCTGTCCCGGCCAGATCGCCAAGAATTCGGTAACGAGGTGTTTCGTCACTGCGCAGGCGCTCGGCAGTGTCGAGGAAGCCATTGACGCCCCAGCCCTTCTGGCCGATGTCGAGAAACACTTCCAGCCCTTCAGCCGGCAAGCCATCGAGGCCGGCGTCAATGCCGGTAAATCGAATGTCCCAGACCCCGCGCAAGGCATTGGACAGGCGCTGCCCGGCCACGTCGGCGACATCGAAGGACGCCTCACCGGGGGTGATCGTCGGATCCGGCTTCGTCCATTCACGGTGCCCGAAATAAGCCGCCGGAACGGCAGCGCCGGTCAACGCCAGGCCTGCCATGAACCATCGTCGAGAAATCCTCATTGCCCTACCTGTGTCAGCCCTGAAGCAGGCTTTATCCAAGCTAGAACGTTTGCTGGATCGGCAAATTTAAGCCCTGCACCGACTTCCCGGAATGGACACCCTTGTGGCGAGGGGATTTATCCCCGTTCGAGTGCGAAGCGCTCGCAAAACCTTACAACGCAGAGTGTCTGACATACCGCGTGTGTGGGTTTTGGGGCTGCTTCGCAGCCCAACGGGGATAAATCCCCTCGCCACAATGAACCTCACACTCAGTTATTGATTGCCCGCCTCCCGCTAAATTTCCCCGCCATCCACTCGTTCTTCCCAGATAGCAAAGGCCTCTGCGCCTGCACCTCGACGGCGAACCTGACTGAGATGGCAATGACAAAACCACGTTCGAAAAAGGCTCTTTTCATCGGCCTGCCGCTGGCTCTGGCGGTCAGCGCCGGCGCTGCTTTTGCGGTGTGGGACACTTGGTTCAAGGACAATCCCGGCTACCCGCACAAAGTCATGCAGCAGGCCGAAGCGCTGCACGAGCGCATGCTCTCGTTCGACAGCCACATCACCGTCACCCAGGATTTCGGCACCACCGGCAACGAGGTCGACAAGGACGGCAGCGGCCAGTTCGACCTGGTCAAAGCCAACCGTGGTCGCCTTTCCGGCGCGGCGCTGACGATTTTCGGCTGGCCGGAAATCTGGAACGGCGCCAACGCCCCGCACAAACCCACCGCCGGTTTCGTCGACGAGGCGCGCAATCAACAAGAGATCCGCTACAAGATCATTTCAGGCATGGTGCGCGACTTCCCCAATCAGGTCGGGATCGCCTACACCCCCGCTGATTTCCGTCGCCTGCATGGCGAAGGCAAGTTTGCGATTTTCATCAGCATGCTCAACGCCTACCCGCTCGGCCACGACCTCAACCTGCTGGATCTATGGACGGCGCGCGGCATGCGCATGTTCGGTTTCAGCTACATCGGCAACAACGACTGGGCTGATTCGTCGCGGCCGTTGCCGTTCTTCAACGATTCGCCGGACGCCCTCGATGGCCTCTCGGATCTGGGCAAGCAAGCGGTCAAACGCCTCAACGATCTGGGCGTGATCATCGACGTCTCGCAGATGTCGACCAAGGCTTTGGAGCAAGTCGCGCAACTGAGCCGCACCCCGTTGGTGGCGTCGCACTCCGCACCACGGGCGATGGTGGATATCCCGCGCAACCTCAGCGACAAGGAATTGCAGCTGATCAAAAACAGTGGCGGCGTGGTGCAGATCGTCGGCTTCTCGCAGTACCTGCGCCCGCTGACCCAAAGCACTCAGGACAAGCTCAACGAACTGCGCAAACGCTACGATCTGCCGCCGCTGCCAAACCTGGCCATGGCGCTGATGCCGGGCGATCCGATCATCGCCGCGTGGTCGGAGCAGAAGTTTGGCGAGTACGCCGGTCAGCTCTACGCGATTCTCGAAGAGGAACCGAAAGCCAGCCTCAAAGATTTGGGCGACGCCATCGATTACACCGTGCGCAAGATCGGCATCGATCACGTCGGCATCAGCTCCGACTTCAACGAAGGCGGCGGTGTCAAAGGCTGGGAGAACGTTGGCGAGATCCGCAACGTCACCGCCGAATTGCTCTCGCGCGGCTACTCCGAAGCCGACATCGCCAAGCTCTGGGGCGGCAACTTTTTGCGCGTCTGGGATCAGGTCGAGAAATCCGCAAGACCTGCAGTGGCCGCTGCTCAGGACACCGTCAAGCCATGAGCAATCGTCGTGATTTTCTCAAGCAGGCCGGAATCCTCGCGGCGGCGCTGCCACTCGGCGCGAGCCTGCCGAGCGTTGCTGCCGCCACGCCGATCGCACCGTTGCCGCGCGATAAATGGGCGCAGTTGCAGCAGCTGTTCAATCAAGATCCCGAGTACCTGCACTTCTCCAACTTCCTCATCACCAGCCACCCGAAACCGGTGCGCGACGCCATTGAAATGCACCGCGCCGCACTCGATAAAAACCCGGGGCTGGCGATGGACTGGGATGTCGGCGTGATCGAACAGCGCGAACACGATGTGCGCGTCTGGGCCGGCCAATACCTGCAAGCCGATGCCAAGCAGATCGCCCTGACCGGCAGCACCACCGAAGGCCTGACCATGATTTATGGCGGCGTGCACGTGCGCGCCGATCAGGAAATCCTCACCACCGAACACGAGCACTACGCCACCCACACGATTCTGGAACTGCGCAGCGAACGTGAAGGCACCAAGGTGCGCAAGATTCGCTTGTTCGACGATCCGCAAACGATCAGCGAGAAACAACTGCTCGCCAACATCGACCGCAGCATCCGCCCCGAGACCCGCGTTCTGGGCATGTGCTGGGTGCATTCGGGCAGCGGCGTGAAGCTGCCGCTCGGCGCGATCGGCGCGCTGGTCGACAAACACAACCGTGGGCGCAGCGATGCTGACCGGATCATTTATGTGGTCGACGGCGTGCACGGATTTGGCGTTGAAGACCTGAGTTTCCCGGCGATGAATTGCGACTTCTTCATCGCCGGCACACACAAATGGATGTTCGGCCCACGTGGCACCGGCATCGTTTGCAGCCGCACGCCGGAGGTGAAATACGTCACGCCGATCATCCCGACCTTCTCCGAGGCCGAGCACTTTTCCACGACGATGACCCCGGGCGGCTATCACGCCTTCGAACACCGCTGGGCGCTGACCGAGGCGTTCAAGTTGCACCTGCAACTGGGCAAAGCCGAGGTGCAGGCGCGCATTCATGAACTCAACAGCTACCTGAAAAAACGTCTGCTGCAACGCCCGCAGATCGAACTGGTGACGCCGTTGAGCCCGGAGTTTTCTGCCGGTTTCACCTTCTTCCGGGTCAAGGGCAAGGACAGCGACAAGATCGCCGCGCACCTGATGGCCAACCGTGTGGTTGCTGATGCCGTCGAGCGTGACGTCGGCCCGGTGATCCGCACCGCACCGGGGCTACTCAACAACGAAGCGCAGATCGACCGCTTGCTGAGCATCCTCGACCAGGCCGTGTGAGCCTGCCCTCTTTTTCCTTTTTAGCGAGACGCGAAATGAACACTGAGTTACCTCGTTTTTCCCTGAAAGCCCTGCCCGCTCTGGTGCTCGCCGCCCTCGCCGCCGGCCTCATGCCGAGCGCCGCTCAGGCCGCCACGCCACCCGCGCCGGGCAAAGTGTTCAAGGACTGCAAGGACTGCCCGGAAATGGTCGTGCTGCCCACCGGCACCTTCACCATGGGCACCCCGGATGACGAAGTCGGCCGCGAGCCCGATGAAAGCCCGATGCACCCGGTGACGTTCGCCAAACCCTTGGCCATCAGCCGTTTTCAGGTGCTCAAGGGCGAATGGTTCGCCTACCTGAAGGACACCGGTTACCAGATGCCGGACGGCGACGACCGCCCGGGCCGCGCGTGCAAAGCGGGGATTCCGGACTATCAGGGCAGCGACCCGCGCAAGCAATACACCGACCGCCACCCGGCGGTGTGCATGGACTTCGCCGAGGCCAATGCCTACGTCGCGTGGCTGTCGAAAAAGACCGGCAAACAATACCGACTGGTCAGCGAATCCCTGCGCGAATACGCCGCCCGTGGTGGCAGCAGCGGGCCGTTCCCCTTCCCGTTCGATGAAGGCAAGGAATACAGCATCGCCAAGCACGCCAACACCTATGGCGCCGCCGACGGCTACAACTTCACCGCCCCGGCCGGCAGCTTCGCGCCGAATGCGTTTGGCGTGTACGACATGCACGGCAACGTCTACGAATGGACGGCCGATTGCTACAACGAAAACTACGTCGGCGCACCGAGCGACGGCAGCGCCTGGCTGACCGGCAAGTGCGAATTCAAGCGCATTCGCGGCAATGACTGGGGCGAGGCGCCGGTGTTCTCCCGCTCCGGCAACCGCAACGCGTTGGTGCCGGGTGATCGCGGCGACTGGATCGGCTTCCGGGTCGCTCGCGATCTGTAACCGCAGCGCCCCTTAAATTAACCACCCCTCCAGTCGTTTTACAGGTGGGCGCGATCCATTGCGACGCGCCCCCGCCCTCTACGCACCCAGGCGAAGCCCGCGACCGATGTCGGCCTTCGCCGTTCTTTCAAGCAGGGAACCTCCATGAGCAAACCAACACGCGGGGTGATCAATGAATTGTTCACCCTGCTCAAACCCTTTCGTCTGATTGTTGCCGGCTCGATCCTGCTGGGCATGGTCGGCGGCCTGAGCGTCACGGTGCTGCTGGCGACGATCAACAATGTGCTGCATGCCGAGGGCGGCCTGACCAACACCGTGGTCGCCGCGTTCGCCGGGTTGTGCCTGCTGGCACTGGTCAGTTCGATTTTCTCCGACATCGGCACCAATTACGTCGGCCAGAAAATCATCGCCAAACTGCGCAAAGAGTTGGGTGAAAAGGTGCTCTCGGCGCCGATCGAACAGATCGAGCGCTATCGCAGCCATCGGCTGATTCCGGTGCTGACTCATGACGTTGACACCATCAGCGATTTCGCCTTTGCCTTCGCGCCGCTGGCCATTTCCCTCACCGTGACACTCGGCTGCATGGGCTATCTGGCGATGCTGTCGTGGCCGATGTTTCTGATGATGGTGGTGGCGATCATTATCGGCACTGTTGTTCAGTACATCGCTCGCGGCCACGGCATCAAAGGCTTCATGGAGGCTCGCGATTCCGAAGACGAATTGCAAAAGCACTACAACGCCATCGCTGAAGGCGCCAAGGAACTGCGCATTCATCGCCCACGTCGTCATCGCATGTTCGTCTCGGGTATCGAGCACACCGCCGACAAAATCTGCGACACGCAGATTCGCTCGGTGAATATTTTCGTGGTCGCAAAAACCTTCGGTTCGATGCTGTTCTTTGTCGTGATCGGTTTGGCGCTGGCCCTGCAATCACTTTGGCCGAGCACGGACAAAGCGGTGATGAGCGGCTTCGTGCTGGTGCTGCTGTACATGAAAGGGCCGCTGGAGCATTTGATTGGCACGCTGCCAATTGTCAGCCGCGCGCAGATCGCCTTCCGCCGCATCGCCGAGTTGTCGGAACAGTTCTCCTCGCCAGAGCCGCACCTGTTGCTCAGCGATCAGGGCAATCGCAAAACCCCGGTGCACAGCCTCGAACTGACCGATGTTGCTTACAGCTTCCCGGCGGTCGAAGGCGCCACGCCGTTCAGCCTGGGCCCGGTCAACCTGAAGATCGATCAGGGCGACATCGTTTTCATTGTCGGTGAAAACGGTTGCGGCAAGACCACCCTGATCAAGTTGCTGCTGGGACTTTACGCGCCGCAGCAGGGTGAAATCCGCCTCAACGAGCAAGTGGTCACCGCCCTCACCCGCGACGACTACCGCCAACTGTTCACGACGATTTTCGCCGACTACTACCTGTTCGACGACGTGGTGCAGGGCGACACGCACATCCCCGACGACGCCAACCAATACCTGCAACGCCTGGAGATCGCGCACAAGGTCAGCGTGCGTGACGGCTCGTTCACCACCACCGACCTGTCGACCGGTCAGCGCAAACGTCTGGCATTGGTCAATGCCTGGCTGGAAGAGCGTCCGGTGCTGGTGTTCGACGAGTGGGCGGCGGATCAGGATCCGACCTTCCGGCGCATTTTCTACACCGAGCTGCTGCCCGACCTGAAGCGTCTGGGCAAAACCATCATCGTCATTTCCCACGATGACCGTTATTTCGACATCGCCGACCAATTGGTGCGAATGGAAGCGGGAAAAGTCATCACGGAACTGCAAACGGCGTAAATAGCCACGATTCTCATTCTGGTTTTCTGCGGCTCGTGCGTCTAATTAAGAATCGATAACAACTACAACCCAATTAAAACCTGCAAGAGTGAAACACAATGCCAGCAATTCCGGGGATTCCACGTTTTACCAAGGCGCTGATCATGCGTCGCATGTTGCAACCTGGCTTCAGCGCTACCGCCTTCAGCATGGCCCTCGCCTTGCCGTTCAGCGCCCACGTTCAGGCTGAAGAAGTGAATTTCAATATCCCTGCGCAATCGCTGGCAAGCGCACTGCAGGCATTGGGCACGCAATCGAACATGCAAGTGCTGTACAGCGCTGATGACGTACAGGGCCTGCGTAGCCAACCGGTCAGCGGCCGGTTGTCGCCGTCGCAAGCGCTGTCGAAGATGCTGGTGGGGACCGGCGTCATGTTCACCGTGCAGGACAACACCGTCACCGTGCGCGGCAGATCGAGCGGTAACTCGCTGGAGCTGGGCGCGACCAACATCAATGGCCGAGCGGTTGAATCCGCCTATGGCCCGGTCGACGGCTATGTCGCGACTCGCAGCGCCACCGGTACCAAGACCGACACGCCGATCCTGGAAATCCCGCAGACCATCAACGTGATCACTGCCGAGCAAGTGCAGACCCAGGGCGCACGCAACCTGACCCAGGCCCTGCGCTACACGCCGGGCCTGAACGTCGGTGGTTTCACCGACCGCAACGCCATCGCCGACGAAATCACCAGCCGTGGTTTTGCACCGACGCCGCTGTACCTCGACGGTGCCTACCTGCCGTACGCCGGCAGCCTCGGCGGCGCACCGCAGATCGATCCGTACACCCTTGAGCGCATCGAAGTGCTCAAAGGCCCGTCCTCGGTGCTATACGGTCAGAACCAGCCGGGCGGCATCATCAACATGGTGTCCAAGCGTCCGACCACCGAGCAGCGCAGCCAGGTCAAACTGGGGGCCGGCAGCTACGATCGGGTCAACGGCGCATTCGACACCAGCGGCCCGATCGACGATCAGAAAGAGTTCACCTACCGCGTCGTTGGTGTTGGCAAAAAAGGCGGCCAACAGGTCGATCACACCCACAGCGAGCGTATGTTGCTGGCGCCGAGCCTGACCTGGACGCCAAACGACGACACCTCGCTGACCCTGCTCGCGCAGATCCAGCGTGACGACGGTCTGGAAGACTATCAGGCGCTGCCGATGATCGGCTCGCTCAAGCGCGGCCCGAACGGCGAGCGCATCGACCGCGAATTCTTCTCCGGCGACTCGAAATACAACGACTACAAACGCGACCAGTACGTCTTCGGCTACGACTTCACGCACAACCTCACCGAAGATTTGAAGTACCGATCCACCGCGCGTTACACCGACGTGCGCGATGACTACAAAGGTTTCTACCTGCGCAGCTTCGTCACCGATGACGCCGGCGTGACCGACTACACCCAGGCCAACCGGGTCAAGCTGAACTGGAAACAGCACAACACCGCGTACACCGTCGATAACAATCTGGAATACAAATTCAACACCGGCGCGCTGGAACACACCACGCTGATGGGCGTGGATTATCGCCACTTCAACCGTAAGTACGACGGCTACAACGCCTACAACGTGTTGCCGATCAACCTTTACGGCGCGAACAACAACTACGACACCAGCAGCGTCACGCCGCAACTGGACACCAAATGGGACAACACCATTCGCCAGACCGGTGTGTACCTGCAAGACCAGATCAAACTGGACAAGTGGATCCTCACCATCGGTGGCCGCCAGGACTGGGCCGAAGTGGAAAACAAGGATCTGCTGGCACGCACCGTCGAAGAAAAGCGTGACCACAAATTCACCAGCCGCGTGGGCCTGACCTACGTCACCGACTTCGGCCTCGCGCCGTACGTCAGCTACTCGGAATCGTTCCTGCCGACCCTCGGCACTGCAGCGCCTGAGCGCGGTGGCAAAGGCTTTGAGCCGACCGAAGGCGAGCAATACGAAATCGGTGTGAAATACCAGCCGTTCGACCAGACCCTGATCACCGCTTCGGTGTTCCAGATCAAACAGAAGAACGTGCTGACCGGCGACACCGAGTACCCGCAATACCAGGCGCAGTCGGGTGAGGTGCGCTCGCGTGGTGTCGAACTGGAAGTCAAATCGACCTTCGACAACATCGACGTGATGGCGGCCGCCAGCTACCTCGACTCGTTCTACACCAAAGACACTTGGGGCAACGAAGACAACCGCAGCGAAGCACAGTCGCCTGTTTCGGCGCTGGTGTGGGCCAACTATCACTTCACCCAGGCTTCGCTCAACGGTCTGACCTTCGGCGTCGGCGCCCGCTACACCGGTCGCAAACCGGGTGATGCGGCGAACTCGTTCGACGTGCCGTCCTACGTTGTCTACGACACCACCGTCAGCTACGACATGGGCAAACTCTCACCAAGCCTGCGCGGCGTGCAGACCAGCGTGAACGTGCAGAACATCTTCGACCGCGAGTACATCTCGGACTGCAACTACTCGTTCGGTTGCTACTACGGCCAGGAGCGCGTGGCATCGGTTGAAGTGTCTTACGACTGGTAAGCCACCCCACCGACAAAAAAACCGGGCGATTGCCCGGTTTTTTTATGCCCTGAAACCGCTTTTTGTAGGAGCTGCCGAAGGCTGCGATCTTTTGCTTTTGAAGATCAACAGATCGCAGCCTTCGGCAGCTCCTACGGGGGGTGTGATTAGTGCGAGATGGCTGTGCGCAGGCTTTGGGTGAGTTGGGTGTAGACGTTATCGATGTCCGGCACCACGCTCTGCAGACGCAGGAAGTCGTGAATCAAACCTGTGTATTCGATCAGCTCCACGGTCACGCTGTGCTCTTGCAGACGCCGGGCATAAGCGCGGCCTTCGTCGAGCAATGGATCGTGGCCAGCCAAGGCGATGACGGCCGGGGCCATGCCTTGGTAATCCGTCGCCAGCAGCGGTGAGAAGCGCCAGTCGAGACGATCCGCCGCGTCGTTGGCGTAGTGCCGGTAGAACCACTCCAGCGTCTCGCTTTCCAGCAGATAACCTTCGCCAAACAGCTCGGTCGAGGGGCTGCTGGTGGAGGCGTCCGTTACCGGATAGCAGAGCAGTTGCAGACAAGGCGTGATTGCCAGCGAAGCCGGATCGCGCGCCGCTTGCAGGGCCAACACTGTCGCCAATGTCGCGCCGACGCTGTCGCCACCGAACGCCACGCGATTGATGTCCAGACCTTCAGCCACGGCGTGCTGCGCCAGCCATGCCAAGGCATCAGCACCATCATTAACCGGCGTTGGAAATTTGTGTTCCGGCGCCACGCGATAACCCACCGACAACACCGCGCACGGCGTACGCGCGCAAAACTCGCGACACACGCCGTCATGGGATTGCAGGCTGCCGACCACATAACCGCCACCGTGGAAATACACCAGCACCGGCAGCGCCTCGGCCTGCGCACTGGCGGGCCGATATAAACGCAGCTCCAGACTGGCGCCATCACGCGCGGTGTACAGCACCGTCACGACACTGACATCCGTCGGCGCGCCCCAGCGCAACTGCACCGTGGTGCGCTCGAAGGCTTCCCGGGCCTGAGCCGGCGTCGACAAATGAAACGGGCCGGGGCCATCGGCCTGGCTTTCTTCGGCCAAGTCGAGGAAGGCATTGAGTTCCGGATGCAGGGACATCGCAGGTTTCCTTATGAAAAAGCCACAGACAAAAGAGGAGCCGCAAGGGCTCCTCTATGTATAACGATGGATCAGGGCCAATACTTAGGCCGCTTGTGCGACACAGTGCTCGATCAATGCCTCCAGTTCCGCCTGATACTCACGCATCAGCTGTTCGACGGTCTCGGCGCGGTAACGACGGGTGCTGTAAATGCAGCGCAAGGCCAGGCGGCCGTCGTACACCTGACCGACCACTTCCAGCCAGTTGCCCAGCGCAGCATGCGGGCTGTAGCAACTGCCGTAGCTTTCTGCCGCCGGCACCAGCATGGCTTTGTCATCAAAGCTTTGGTCGAATTGCCCCAAATAGTTGAAGGTCACGCGTGCCTGCGGTGCCTGACTCAAGGTCTCGGCCATCGCCCCGCCGCTCATGTGACGCAGCACGCCGTAGCCCAGACCTTTGTTCGGCACCGCCGCCAATTGCCGCTGCACGGCGCGCACCGAGGTACCGATGTCGGCGTTTTCGCCCGGCATCAGGCGCACCGGGAACATGCTGGTGAACCAGCCCAGACTGCGGCTCAAGTCGATGTCCTTGACCAGATCTTCACGGCCGTGGCCCTCAAGCTGAATCAGCACCGAAGACTGCTCACTCCAGCGGCACAACACCCGGCTCAACGCCGCCAGCAGCACATCGTTGATCTGCGTCTGATACACCGCCGGCACTTGCTTGAGCAGTTGCTGGGTGTGTTGTTCCGACAAGCCCAAATGCGCCACCGACTGGTATTGCACCTGATTCTTGCCGCGCGGGTTATCGCACGGCAACTCGCTGCCGGGCTGGTCGATCTGCGCCAGCCACCAAGCCTTTTCCTCCGACGGATAATCCGCTGCGTAGGCTTGCAAGCCTTCGGCCCAGGCGCGATAGCTGCTGGTGCGAATCGGCAGGTTCGGTGAGCCACCGGCGCTGTACGCCTCGTAAGCCACCTGCAAATCCTGCAACAGCAAACGCCATGAGACCGTGTCGATGACCAAGTGGTGAATGACCATCAGCACACGGCTTTCGCCATCAGGCAACGTCACGTGCGCCGTGCGCCACACCGGCCCATTGTGCAGATCGAGGCTGCGTTGCACCTGCTCGGCATACAGTTCCAGTTCGGCTTCATCGGCCACTTCGTGCTGCCACAGCAACGCTTCGTTGGCCCATTGCGCCTGCATCTCCGCCAGCGGTTGGTAATGCTGATAATGACGCGCGCCGACATCGCTGAAGCGCAGACGCAGGGCGTCGTGTTGCTGCATCATTGCGCGCAGGGCCATTTCCAGCGCCGGCAAATTCAGTGCCTGCCGCGCACGCAACATCAACGCCTGGTTGTAGTGATGCGGCTCGCTCATGCGTTGATCGAACAGCCATTGCTGGATCGGAATCAGGTTGAACTGCCCTTCCGCCGCCACCTGCGTCACGTCTTCAACCACGCTCGCCACTGCGCTTGAACGCTGTTCGAAAATCGCTTCGATGGTCTGCCCACGCATCAGGTCGCGCAGTTTCAGATCCATCTTTAGCTCCGCGTGGTTGCGCACCCGCGACACCACTTGCAGGCTGAGGATCGAGTCGCCACCCAGTTCGAAGAAGTTGTCGGTAATGCCCACCCGCTCGACTTGCAACACATCGGCCCAGACCTCGGCCAGCAATTGCTCGTCACGGGTGCGCCCGGCCACATACTCCGCGCCTTTGAACTCGGGTTCCGGCAAGGCCTGGCGATCGAGTTTGCCGTTCGGCGTGACCGGTAGCGCGGCGAGACAGATCACCTGCGCCGGCACCATGTAATCCGGCAGTTGCGCACGCAATTCGGACTTGAGTCGATCACCGATGGACACACCCTGCGGCGTCACCACATAACCGATCAGTTGTTTACCCGAGGCACTGTCGCGGGCGATCACCAAGGCATCGCTGACGTCGGCGAGCTGACGCAGACTGGCTTCGATTTCGCCGAGTTCGATACGGAACCCGCGCACCTTGATCTGATGGTCGATGCGCCCGACGTAATCGAGCACACCGTCGGCACGCTGGCGCACCAGATCGCCACTGCGGTACAGACGATCGCCCGGCGGCCCGAACGGGTCGGGCACGAAACGCTCGGCGCTCAGATCCGGACGCTGGTAGTAGCCACGGGCGATACCCTGGCCGCCGATGTACAGCTCGCCGGCGATGCCCGGCGGCAGCGGGTTGAGATCTTCGTCGAGCACGTACAACGCACGTTCGCCAACAGCACGTCCGATCGGCGCATACGCTGCTTCACAGCGTTCGCTGACCGGCACCTTCCACAGCATCGGCGTGACCACGGTTTCGGTCGGGCCATAACCGTTGGTAAAGAATTGCGGACGCAACGCGGCTTTCACTTGCTCAAAGGTTTGATCCGGCACCGCGTCGCCGCCGAAACAATATACGCGTACCGACGGCGGCGCCAATTGGCTGTGCGCGGCGTATTCGGCCAGTTGTTTAAGGTAGGCCGGCGGGAAACAGGCAATCGTGATCGCGTGCTGATGCAAGGCCTCGAAGGTCTGTTCCGGTGTCCACAAACTGGCGTCGCGAATCACCAGCGTGCCGCCGCTGAACAGCGTGCTCAGCCAGCGCTCGTGGGCACCGTCGAAGGCAAACGACATGAAATGCAGCTCACGGGTGCGCTCGTCCATGTCGTACAGCTCGGCGATGGCCTGGCAATGCATGCTCATCGGCCCGTGCGCCACCGCGACGCCTTTCGGCCGTCCGGTCGAGCCGGAGGTGTAAATCAGATACGCCAGATTGCCCGCGAGCAAGCCGCTGACCGGAGGTGTGTCGCGGTAAGCGCTGTCGTCGAATTCATCGATAGCCAGACGCGCCAGCCCCTCGACCACCGGCAAGCGATCTTGCACCTGCGTGTGGGTGAGCAGCAGCGCCATCGCCGAATCTTCGATCATGAACGCCAGACGCTCCGGCGGATAATCGATGTCCAGCGGCACATACGCCGAAGCGCTTTTCATCACCGCCAGCAACGCCACGACCATTTCCACCGAACGCTCCAGCGCCACCCCGATAACCACTTCCGGCCCGGCACCCAGTTCGATCAGACGATGGGCGAGACGGTTGGCGCGACGCTCCAGCTCAGCGTAACTCAGCGTAGCGTCACCGCAGACCAGTGCCGTGGCCTCAGGCCGCAACTGCGCATGGCGGGCAATCAATTCGGGCAGCAACTGCGCCTGATAACTCGCCTCAGGCGCTGCGCTCCATTGTTCAAACGCTTGCCATTGCTGCGCGGACAAACGCTGCAGGTTGCCCATGCACACGCCCGGCGCGGCGATCATCGCTTCAAGGGTGTCTTCCAGCGTGCGACGGATCTGCTCCACCGCCTCAAGGCTGAATGCGTTACGCAGGAACAGATACTCGATGGACAGTTGCTCGCCGAGATTGACTGCCAGGTCCATCGGGAAATTGGTCACGTCATGATTGCGTGACTCACCGAAGCTCAGACCGCTGTCCTGCTGCTCGCTAAGACGCTCGTCGATCGGGTAGTTCTCGAAGACGATGATGCTGTCGAACAAGCCCTGCCCGCCCAGCCCCGACCAGCGCTGAATGTCCGCCAACGGTGCATGGGAAAACTCGCGAATATCGGTGTTGTAAGCCTGCAGTTGCTGCAGCCACTGATCCAGCGGCTGTTCCGGCCGCAAGGTCTGGATCACCGGCAAGGTGTTGATGAACAGGCCAAGAATATTGTCGGCGTTGGCCAAACCGGCCGGGCGACCGGAAACGGTCGCGCCAAATACCACGGTGTTCTGCCCGGTAAAGCGTTGCAGCAACAGCAACCACGCCCCCTGAATCAACGTGTTCGGGGTGATTTGCAAGGCACGACAAGCCTGCTGCAAACGCGCGGTTTGCGCCGCGTCCCACCGTGAATAAATCGCCTCGTGCCCCGGCAGTTCCTCGACATGCCGCGGGAACATCGCCTGATTCAGCGACGTCGCCTGCTCCAGCGGTTCGAGGCGACTGCGCCAGAAACTTTCCAGCGACCCCTGATCCTGACGTTGCAGCCACTCGATGAATTCACGATAGCGACCATTACGGCCCTGCACCTGGCCGTGGCTGTAGAACTGCATGACTTCGCCGAACAACCGCGAACTGCTCCAGCCATCCATCAGGATGTGATGGCAGGTCCAGATCATCTGGTAGCGATCGTCTTCCAGACGCAGTAGCAAGACGCGCTGCAATGGCGCCTGACTGAGGTCGAAACCGGCCAGATAATCGGCGGTCGCTCGTTCGGTGACGGCGGCTTCATTGATGTCTCGCACGCGCCAGTCTTCCACCGTCAGTTGCAACTCCACCTGACGATGGACGATCTGCACCGGGGTATTCGAGCCTTCCGGGAAGTGGAAACTGGTGCGCAAAATGTCTTCGCGGCCGATCACGTATTGCCACGCCTGTGCAAAGCGTTCGGTGTCCAGACCGTGCACCGGCAGGCTGATCTGGTTGATGTACAAACCGGAACTGTCGTCGGCCAAGGTGTGGAACAACATGCCGTCCTGCATCGGCGACAGTGGGTAAATATCCTCCACCTGCGCCACGGGCACCGGCAGACGATCCAGCTGCGGCTGGGTCAGACGCGCCAGCGGGAAGTCGGACGGTGTCAGGCCCAAGTGCTCCTGGGTGCAGCAGTGTTCGATCAATTGTTCCAGCGCTACCGCGTAGGCATCGGCCAGTTGCTGAATCACCGCTTCGTCGAAGACATCGCGGCTGAACGTCCAGTCCAGCGACAACTGTCCGTTGAACACCCGGCCATCGATGGTCAGCCAGTTGCTCAAGGCGACGTCGTCGCCGTGCCCGGCCCCGCTGCCCTCTTCGCTCGGCACAAACAGTGCCTGCTCATCGAAGCTCTGGTCGAACTGGCCGAGGTAGTTGAAGGTGATCCGCGCCTGCGGCAATTGCGCCAGACGTTGCTGGACAGCGTCCGCACCGAGGTAGCGCAACACGCCATAGCCCAGACCTTTCTCCGGCACCGCGCGCAGTTGTTCCTTGATGCGTTTGATCGCTTCGGCTGGCTGTTTCGCCGGGGTCAGCAACACCGGGAACAGGCTGGTGAACCAGCCCACCGTGCGGCTCAGGTCGACGCCATCGAACAGCTCTTCGCGACCATGCCCCTCAAGCTGCACCAGACACGCCGGCTGCGCAGTCCACTGGCAAATCACTTGCGCCAAGGCGCTGAGCAACAGGTCGTTGACCTGAGTGCGATACGCCGACGGCGCCTGCTTGAGCAGACGATGGGTCTGCTCGGCGTCCAGACGCGTATTGACCGAACGACCATGCACCGACGCCTGACTGCCCTCAGGACGACTGCGCGGCAACTCCGGCAAGGCCTGATCGAGTTGACGGCTCCAGTAGTCGAGTTCCTTGTTCAGCGTTTCGCTGTGCGCGTAAGCCTGCAACTGCTCGGCCCAGGTTTTCAACGCCGTGGATTTTGCCGGCAACGTCACCGGTTGATTGGCACTGAGCTGACGATAAGCATTCTGCAAATCTTCCAGCAGCACGCGCCACGACACACCGTCCATCACCAGGTGATGGATCGCCAGGTGCAGACGTTCGCTGCCGTCCTGCACGGCAATCAATGTGCAGCGCAGCAACGGGCCGTTTTGCAGATCGAGACTGCGTTGGGCCTGATCGGCGATTGCGACAACTTCGTCAGCGCCCTCGGCTAAGCGTTGCCAGATTTCCGACACCTGCTCGGCCAGCGCCTGATGGCTGGCCTGCCAGGCGCCATTGCTCGCCTGCACAAAACGCAGACGCAAGGCATCGTGATGCGCCACTACATTTGCGAGGGCTTGCTGCAAGTGCGCGACGTTCAGCGCCTCGCGCGGCGTTAGCATCACCGACTGGTTCCAGTGCTCGCGGTGCGGAATATCACTGGCGAAAAACCACTGCTGCATCGGCACCAGCGGACTGTCGCCGGTGACCGGGCCTTGGTCGATCACCGCATCCTCAGTCGCCGTGGCCACGCGGGCCAGCGCTTGAATGTTCTGATGCAAAAACAGGTCTTTCGGGGTCAGGCCTATGCCCTGCTGTCGGGCGCGGCTGACCACTTGAATCGAGTTGATCGAGTCGCCACCGAGGGCGAAGAAATTGTCTGCCGTACCGACTTGAGCCACGCCGAGCACCGCTTGCCAGATCTGCGCTAAAGCTGTTTCGATCGCATTGATCGGCGCGACGAAAGCTTGCTGGGCTTCAGCCACGTCAGGTGCCGGCAGTGCCTTGCGGTCGAGCTTGCCATTGGGGCTCAGCGGCATGCTCTGCAGCAGGGTCAAGTGCGCAGGCACCATGTGTTCCGGCAGGGTCTGGCGTAAATGCGCCTGCAGGGTTTCGCGCATCGACGGCCAGTCCGTCGCGTCAAATTCCGTGGCGACGACATAACCACTGAGGACTTTGCCGCTGCGGCTGTCCTGCGCGACGACCACCGCTTCACGCACGGCGTCATGTTCCAGCAGGCGCGCTTCGATTTCGCCCAGCTCGATACGGAAACCACGGATTTTCACCTGATGGTCGATGCGACCGATGTAATCGATCACACCGTTCGGGCGATAGCGCGCCAGATCGCCGGTGCGATACAGGCGCTCGCCGGCCACAAACGGACTGGCGACAAAGCGTTCGGCGGTCAATTCCGGACGACGGTGGTAGCCGCGCGCCAGGCCCAGGCCGCTGAGGTACAGCTCGCCATTGACGCCGCTCGGCACCGGATTGAGTTCGGCGTCGAGAATGTAGGTCATCAGGTTGGCAATCGGTTCGCCGATCGGCACCGCATCGCGACCTTCATCGCGGCAGGTCCAATGGGTCACGTCGATGGCCGCTTCGGTCGGGCCGTAGAGGTTATACAAACCGGCATTCGGCAACTTGGCGAAAACCTGTTGCTGCGCATCGACCGGCAGCGCTTCACCGCTGCAAACGATGCGGGTCAGGCTGGTGCAGCGGCTGACATTGGCATCGAGGACAAACGCTTGCAGCATCGACGGCACGAAATGCAGGGTAGTGATCGCTTCGCGCTCGATCAGGCTGATCAGTTTCGCCGGATCACGATGGTCGCCCGGTGCCGCGACGACCAGACGTACGCCGGTCATCAACGGCCAGAAAAACTCCCACACCGACACGTCAAAACTGAACGGCGTCTTTTGCAGCACACTGTCGCCAGCGCGCAGCTCATAGGCCTGTTGCATCCAGCATAAACGGTTAGTCAGCGCGCCGTGGCTGTTGCCGGCGCCTTTTGGCTTGCCGGTAGAGCCGGAGGTGTAAATCACGTACGCCAGATTGTGCGCGGTCAGCGCCGGCGTCGGATTGCTTGATGCGGCGTCGCCCAGCCACGCGTCATCGGCGTCGAGCAACAGCGTCTGCAGGCGATCGGGAATCGGCAAGGTGTCGAGAAGCGCCTGCTGCGTCAGCAGCCACTGAATCCCGCTGTCATCGATCATGTACGCCAGACGTTCGGTCGGGTACTCCGGATCCAGCGGCACGTAAGCGCCACCAGCCTTGAGAATGGCTAACAAGCCGATCACCATTTCCAGACTGCGATGCAGCGAAATGCCCACCAGCACATCCGCGCCGATGCCCCGTGCGATCAAGGCATGGGCCAAACGGTTGGCCCGCTCGTTCAGCTCACGGTAAGACAGTGATTGCCCTTCGAACACCAGCGCCAGCGCGTGCGGATCACGCTCGACCTGGGCTTCGATCAGATGATGCACCGGCTGCTGGTTCGGGTAGTCGGCAAACGTGTGGTTCCAGTCCTCGACGATCACTCGGCGCTGCGCCGCGTCGAGCATCGGCAGTTCGCCAATGCGTCGGGTCGGCTGCGCGACGATAGCGCGCAGCAGGTTGAGGAAATGTTCGCCGAGACGAGCGATGGTCGAAGGTTCGAACAGATCGCTGGCATACGACAGCGCCGCACTGATGCCTTCATCGAACTCGAAGGTGTCCAGCGTCAGGTCGAACTGCGCGGTGCCAGCGTCCCAGGTCAGTTCTTCGAGGCTCAGGCCTGGCAACGTCGAAACGGCGCGACGCGCATCGCTGGCATGGTTGAACATCACCTGGAACAACGGTGTATGACTCAGGTTACGAGCGGGTGCGAGCAATTCCACCAACTGCTCGAATGGCAGATCCTGATGCGCCTGCGCGCCCAATGCGCGCTGTTTGACCTGATCAAGCAACTGGTCGAAACCCAGGTTGCCGTCGATCTCAGCCTTGAGCACTTGAGTGTTGACGAAGAAGCCCAGCAGGCGCTCGGTCTCGACCCGGTTACGGTTAGCGATCGGTACGCCGACGCGAATATCGTTTTGCCCGGTGTAGCGATGCAACAGGGTCTGGAAGCTCGCCAACAACAGCATGAACAGCGTGGTGTTGCGCTCTTTTGCCAGACGCTTGAGGCCTTCAGCCAGCGCCGGTTCCAGGCTGATCGGCAGACGCGCACCGCGATAGCTTTGCTGTGCCGGACGCGGATGATCGGTGGCCAATTCAAGAATCGGCTGTTCGCCGCCCAACTGCGCCGTCCAGTAATCCAATTGCCGTTGCTGCTCCCCCGCCTCCAGCCATTGCCGCTGCCAGTGGCCATAGTCGGCGTACTGGATCGGCAACGGCGTCAGCGCAGCCGGTTGACCCTGACTGAAACCGGCGTACAACTGCATCAGATCATCGACCATGATTTGCATCGACCAGGCATCAGAAACAATGTGGTGTTGGGTCAGGATCAGCACATGGTCGTCAGCTGCCAATTGCAGAAGTTTGACCCGCAGCAGCGGCCCACGCCGCAAATCGAACAGTTGTCGGGTTTCGGCTTCGATCAACCCGCGCAGGCCTTGCGCGTCGAGCGCGGCATCGACCGATGCAAGCGCAATGGTCACGGCAGCAGCATCTTCGATCACTTGCACCGGACGTTCGTTGTCCAGCACGAAGCGGGTGCGCAAACTTTCGTGACGCTCGACCAGCGCATCGAAACTCTGTTGCAACGCCGCTGGATCCAGTGCGCCGCGCAAGCGCAGCGCCGCCGGGATGTGATAAGCGCTGCTGGTCGGATCCAGTTGCCAGAGGAACCACTGCCGCTGTTGCGCGAAAGACAAGGCCAGCGGCTGTTCTCGCGGAACGCGGCTGATCACCGATTCCTGCTCGGTCGACGCCGAGTCCATCGCTTGGACAAACCCTTGCAGGCTGTTGTGGGCGAACAGCAGGCGCAGCGGCACTTGAATCTCGAGTTGCTGGCGGATGCGCGACACCACTTGCGTGGCCAGCAACGAATGACCGCCCAATTCGAAGAAGTTGTCGCTCAGGCCAACGCGCTCGACCTTGAGAATCTCGGCCCAGATCGCCGCTACCGCTTGTTGCACCGGCGTCTCTGGCGCCACATAGGTTTTGCGCCATTGACTGGCATCGGGTTTGGGCAACTGTTTGCGATCCAGCTTGCCGTTCGGCGTCCGCGGGAACCGCGCCAGCAGCACCATGTGCGCCGGCACCATGTAATCCGGCAGATTGATCTTGAGGCGTGCATTGAGGCTGTCGCGCAAACGGCTTTGTGCGTCGGCATCCAATGTGTCGAGGTCGGCGGCCGGCACAATGTAAGCCACCAGCGCCTGACCACCCGGCGCATCCTGGGCCAGCACGGCGGCTTCGCGCACGGCGTCCTGTTCGAGCAGACGCGCTTCGATCTCGCCCAATTCAATGCGGAAGCCACGAATTTTCACTTGATGATCGATGCGGCCGAGGTATTCGATGATGCCGTCGGCACGCTGCCGTGCGAGGTCGCCGGTGCGGTACAGACGCTCGCCCATCGCGGCATAAGGGTGCGGCACAAACCGTTCGGCCGTCAGCGCCGGACGCTGGAAGTAACCGCGCGCCAGGCCTTCACCGCCGATCAGCAACTCGCCGGCCACGCCATAAGGCACCGGCAGCAAATCGGCACCGACGATGTACAGCGTGGTGTTGTCGATCGGCCCGCCCAGCCACGGTTGTGCATCTTGCGAGCGCAGCGGATGCAACGCCGACCAGATCGTGGTTTCGGTCGGCCCGTAGAGGTTCCACACTTCACCGCCGAGGGCGAGCATGCGCACCGCCAGTTCCTGAGGCAGTGCTTCGCCACCGCACAGGCACTTGCAACCGCGCAGTTGCGCGGCGTTTTCGTTATCGAGCAGCATGCGCCAGGTCGACGGTGTTGCTTGCACCACGTTGACCTGCTCGGCAGCAATCAGCGCCAGCACCGCGTACGGATCCTGCGCGACCTCCTGCCCGGTCAGGACAATGCAGGCGCCAACCATCAGCGGCACATAGATTTCCAGGCCAAAAATATCGAAGGAGAACGTGGTCAACGACAGCGCGCGGGTCATGCGCCACCATGCCCGGCGCCTTGGCCATGCTGGCGACGAAATTGGTCAACGCAGCGTGGCGAACCATCACGCCTTTCGGCTGGCCGGTCGAGCCGGAGGTATAGATCGCGTAGGCCAGATGTTCGCCGTGCAGACGTGTCGGCAGATCCTCGCCGGCAAAGCCGTCGAGCCAATCGCCCTGTTGATCCAGCACCAGCGTGGTGAGCGAGTCCGGCACGGGCAACTGGCGGAGCAGCGAGCTCTGCGTCAACAGCAAATCGATGCCGCTGTCGTCGATCATGTACGCCAGACGATCCTGCGGGAACGCCGGATCCAGCGGCAGGTAGGCGCCGCCCGCCTTGAGGATCGCCAGCAGGCCCACCAGCATGTGCGTGCTGCGCTCGACCGAAATGCCGACCAGCACATCCGGCGCCACACCGAGGGTTTGCAGCTTGCGCGCCAACTGATTGGCCCGGGCATTGAGCTGCGCGTAGCTCAAGCGCTGGCCATCAATCACCAACGCCGGAGCATCGGGGGTGCGCGCCGCTTGCGCTTCAAACAGCTGATGAACGAAGCCTTTTTCAGGTGCCGGCGCGACGCTGCGGTTACCGTCGTTGAGCTGTGCTTGATACTCGGCGGCGCTCAGCAGCGGCAGTTCGCCGATGGACTGGCCAGGGTTGGTGACAATCCCGCGCAACAGGTTCTGCCAATGCCCGGCCATGCGCGCAACGGTGTCGGCGCCAAACAGGTCGGTGGCGTAGATCAGCGCCGCCGACAGGCCGTCGCTGTGCTCGACAGTTTCCAGGGTCAGATCAAACTGCGCGCTGTGGCTATCCCAACGCAAACCCTCGACTTTCAAACCGCCCACCGGCGCTGCAGTCGACAGGCCTTGGGTCTGGTGATTGAACATCACCTGGAACAGCGGACTGTGACTGAGGTTGCGCTCGGGTTGCAGCGCTTCGACCAATTGCTCGAACGGCAGATCCTGATGCGCCTGCGCGCCCAGCGCAGTCTGCTTGACCTGTTGCAGCAATGCGCTGAACGCGTCCTGACTGTCGACCTCGCTCTTGAGTACTTGAGTGTTGACGAAAAAGCCGATCAGGCGCTCGGTTTCCACCCGATTACGGTTGGCCGTCGGCACACCGACGCGGATGTCGTTCTGACCGCTGTAGCGATGCAGCAAAGCCTGGAACGAGGCCAGCAGGATCATGAACAGACTGACCCCTTCGCGCTGCGCCATCTGTTTGAGGCCGCTGACCAACGCCGCGTCGATGTCCAATTCCAGACGGGCACCGCGATAACTCATGACCGCCGGGCGGGCAAAATCGCTCGGCAATTCGAGCACCGGTTGCTGACCGCCGAGGCGCGCGATCCAGTATTCGAGTTGACGCTCACGCTCGCCCGCCTCCATCCAGTGGCGCTGCCAGATCGCATAGTCGGCGTACTGGATCGGCAACTCGGGCAACACCGGCGCCTGCCCTTGAATGAACGCGGCGTAGCCTTTGACCAGTTCCTCGACCATCACCTGCATCGACCAGCCATCGGAGACGATGTGGTGCAAGGTCACGATCAGCACATGATCGTCGGGTGCCAGTTGCAGCAGACGTGTGCGCAGCAATGGCCCTTGTTGCAGGTCGAACAGTTGGCGGGTTTCTTCTTCGATCAAGTGGCGCAGTTGCGTGTCGTCCGGCCTCTGCGCCAGCACTTGCGCTTGCAGCTGCACTGGCGAAACCGCGTGGACTTGCTGCACAGCGTGCTCGCCGTTGAGCACGAAGGTGGTGCGCAGACTGTCGTGGCGCGCCACCAGCGCATTGAAACTCTTCTCCAGTGCAGCGACGTCCAGCGGCCCGCGCAAACGCAGGGCCGTGGGCATGTGGTACGCCGCGCTTTCGGGATCCAGCTGCCACAGGAACCATTGGCGTTCCTGGGCGAAAGACAACGACAAGGTGTCGAACTCGGCACTGACAGGCGGAATCGGCAGGTTCGCCGGGGAAACGTCCTCTTCGAGCATTTTCTGCAAGTACAGGCGACGTTTTTCCAGCGGCAGCGTTATGAAGCGCCTGGCAATACGTTGTGCGACAGCGGTGTCCATCAAACCTCCTCAAATTCATCAAGCAGCGCTTCAAGCTTGCTCAATTTCGACGTGCTCATTTGCTCGCCGGACTGCTCGAGTTGCGCGACAAACGCACCCAGCACCGGGAATTGGAATATCAGTTGGGGCGTCAGCTTCAGGCCCAGTTCGAGTTGCAGGCGCGAGACCACATTGACCACCAGCAGTGAGTGCCCGCCGAGTTCAAAGAAGTCGTCAGCCAGCCCGACCTGGTCGATTTTCAGCACGTCCTGCCAGATCGCCGCGACCTTGCATTCCAGCTCGCTCTGCGGCGCCAGATAAACCGACTGATGCGCGCGGGTGTCCGGTGCCGGCAAGGCCTTGCGATCGAGTTTGCCGTTAGGCGTCAGCGGCAATTGGTCAAGGAAGATCAGGTGGGTCGGCACCATGAAATCCGGTACCTGCCGGGCCAATTGCGCTTTGAGTAGTTCGGCCAGAGGCGCCGCGTCGAGGCTGTTGTCGTGGCTGACCAGATACGCGACCAGGTTCGGCCCGCTCAGTTCTTCCCGCGCCAGCACCACCGCATCACGCACTTCAGGCAACGCTTGCAAGCGCGCTTCGATTTCACCGAGTTCGATGCGCAGACCGCGAATCTTCACTTGATGGTCGATACGACCGATGTATTCGATCACGCCGTCTTCGGCATAGCGCGCCAGGTCGCCGGTGCGGTACAGACGACCGCCAAAACCGGCGAACGGATCAGGAATAAAGCGTTCGGCAGTCAGTGCGCCGCGCTGGTGATAACCACGGGCCAGAGAATCACCGGCGATGTACAACTCACCCGTCGCACCGATGGCGCAAGGTTGCAGCGCCGCGTCCAGCACGTAGGTGCGTACGTTGTTGATCGGGCGCCCGATCGGCATGATTCGCGCGTCGTCTGCGACCGTGCGCGGCACCGTGTGGCTGCTGGTGTCGATGGTCGCTTCGGTCGGGCCGTAGAGATTGCGCAACTCACCGTCGAACAGCGCCAGCACTTGACGCGAAAGGTGAGCACTCAGGGCCTCGCCACCGCACAGCAACAGGCGCAACGAAGCCAGTTGCTCACGCGTCGCCAGCGGCAGCAACGCTTGCAACAGCGACGGCGCCATTTGCAGCACGCTGATGCGCAGGCGTGCGACGTCGGCCCACAGCGTGGTCAGGTCGAGATTGAATTGCGCCGAGGCCAGCACCAGTTGCGCGCCGTTCATCAGCGGCAGCCAGAATTCCCAGACCGACGCATCGAAGCTGATCGCGGTTTTTTGCAGGACGCGATCCGCAGGCGTCAGTTGCAGGCATTCCTGCATCCACTGCATGTGGTTGCTCAGGCCGCCATGGCGCAGGGTCACGCCCTTCGGCTTGCCGGTGGAGCCGGAGGTGTAGATCACGTAGGCGAGGTTGTGCTCATCGATCAGCACCTGCGGATCGCGCTCGCTGTAAGCATCCAGCCAATGCGCCGGCTGATCGAGCAACAGCGTGGTCACTGCGACATCGGCAAAACGTGGTTGCAGACTGGTTTCAGTCAGCAGCAGGACAATGCCGCTGTCCTCGATCATGTAGGTCAGACGATCCTGCGGATACGCCGGATCCAGCGGCACATAGGCGCCGCCAGCCTTGAGAATCGCCAGCAAGCCGACCACCATTTGCACACCACGCGACATCGCCAGACCGACCAATACGTCGGGGCCGACGCCGCGCTCGATCAAGGCATGGGCCAAACGGTTGGCCTGGGCATTGAGTTGCGCATACGTCAGCGTGGTCTGCTCGGTCACCAGCGCCACCGCATCCGGCGTCAGCCGTGCCTGCGCTTCGATGCATTGCTGCACCTGATGGTGCTCGGCCGTAGCGACAGTCGTGGCGTTCCAGTCGCGCAACAACAGCGTGCGCGTGACATCGCCCAGCAAGTCGATCTCGCCAAGGCTGCGGCCGGCTGGCGTGCTCACCATCTGCGCGAGCACGTGTGCCACCTGCTCAGCCAGGCGCTCGACGGTGTGTGTAGGGAAAGCAGCGTGGGCATAAGTAAAGTGCAGACTCAGGGTGTCATTGTGATTAACGGCCAGGGTCAACGGGAAATTAGTCTGTTCCTGATTGTCCACGGTGCCGAAGCTCAACCCAGACGGTGCCTGCGCTTGCAACGCGTCCGACAGCGGGTAGTTTTCGAACACCAGCAAGGTGTCGAACAAGCCCTCGCCGCCCTGCCCGGCCCAGCGCTGGATCTCGAACAGCGGCGTGTGCTCGTGCTCGCGCAGGGCGACGTTTTGCGCCTGCACCTGTTGCAACAAGGCCGACACCGATTGCTCCGGCCGAGGGCTGGCGATGACCGGCAAGGTGTTGATGAACAGGCCGATCTGCTGCTCGATGCCTCTGAGCTCGGTCGGCCGTCCGGACACGGTCGCACCGAAAGCCACGGTGGCATGCCCGGTGTAGTGCTGCAGCAGCATCAGCCAGGCGGCCTGAATGACGGTGTTGAGGGTGACTTTTTGCGTACGCGCGAAATCGCTCAGGGCTTGGGTCTGCACCTTGTCCAACCAGCGGTAGTGACTGGCGTGGCTGCTGGCGAACGCCGCTTCGTCAACGCCGAAACGGGTTTCGGCGAGACGGGTCGGCGCCTCGAACGAGCGCAGTTGCTCCAGCCAGAACGCTTCACTGACCTTGGCATCGCGCCCTTGCAGCCAACTGATGTAGTCGCGGTAGCGCCCGGCCTGACGCGGCAAGGTCTGGCCGTCATAACGCTGCAGCACTTCGCCGAGCAACTGCGAATTGCTCCAGCCATCCATCAGGATGTGGTGATGGGTGTAGATCAGGTGATAACGCTGCGCGCCGGTCTGCACCAGCACTAGACGCAACAACGGTGCGCAGGCCAGATCAAAGCCCTGCGCCAGCTCTGCCGAAGCCAGTTCAGCGAGTGCTGACGTGACATCGGCGCGAGCGCTCCAGTCCAGCGACGTGAAGGGCACGCGCACCTGTTTGTGCACCACTTGCAGCGGGCGCTCGCTGCCCTGCCAGATAAAACTGCTGCGCAGAATATCGTGGGCATCGACGGCGGCCTGCCAGGCATTTTCGAAACGTTGTGGATCGAGGCCTTCGATGTCCAGGCACATCTGGTTGATGTAATGCCCGCTACCGTTTTCATAGAGGCTGTGGAACAACATGCCCTGCTGCATCGGCGCCAACGGATAGATGTCATCCACCGCACGCGCCGGCAGTGCCAGACCATCAAGCTGCGCCTGAGTGAAGTCGGCCAACGGGAAGTCCGACGGCGTCATGCCCTGATTGCTCGGCTCGCAGCAATGCGCGATCAGCAGCGCCAGTTCAGCGGCGTAGTCATCGGCCAGTTGCTGGATCAGCGCCGGATCGAACTGCTGACGACTGAACGTCCAGCCCAGATTCAACGCACCGTCGAACACCTGACCATTGAGGGTCAGCCAGTTGCCGAGTGAGGTCAGCGGGCTCTGCTCGTCGCCGGCGCCTTCGCTGGCGGGGCTGAACAACGCGCCCTGCGCTTCATCGAAACTGCCGTCAAACTGGCCCAGGTAGTTAAAGGTGATGCGCGGTTGCGGCAGCGCCTGCAACGCTGCACGAGTGGCGTCGTCACCGAGAAAACGCAGCGCACCGAAACCGACGCCTTTATCGGGAATCGCGCGCAAGCCCTGCTTGATCGACTTGATCGAATCGGCGAGGTCAGCCGCCGGGGTCAATTTCACCGGGAACATACTGGTGAACCAACCGACGGTGCGGGTCAGGTCGATGTTGGTGAACAATTCTTCGCGGCCATGGCCTTCCAGCTCGATCAAGGTGCTGGCGTGCCCGCTCCAGCGGCAAATCACCCGCGCCAGCGCGGTCAGCAACAGGTCGTTGACCTGCGTGCGATACGCCGCCGGGGCTTCTTGCAGCAGTTGTCGGGTCAGTTGCTTGTCCAGTCGCGTATCGACGGTGACAGCCTGACTATTGAGCGCGCTGGCCTCTGGATCGAGGCACGGCAAGTCGCCCTGCACGTCGCTCAACTGCGCCTGCCAGTAGGCCAATTGTTCTTGCAGTTCGGCGCTGCGGGCGTGGCCCTGCAACTGTTCGGCGAAGGCTTTGACCGAGCTGGTCTTGGCCGGCAGTTGCACAGCCTGCACGGCGTGCAGTTGGTTGTAAGCGGTTTGCAGATCGTCGAACAGAATCCGCCACGACACACCGTCCACCGCCAGGTGATGGATCACCAACAACAGCCGTTGAGTACCATCGGCGAGGTTCGCCAACACCCCGCGCAACAGCGGCCCGGCTTGCAGATCCAGACTGCGCTGGGCCTGATTGGCCAGGGTTTCCAGCGCCGCTGCATCGGCGACTTCGCGCACCCACAGCAGGTTTTCCGACGCCGCTTGACGGTACTCGGCGCGCCAGCCTTCAGCGCTTTCGCTGAACGACAGACGCAAGGCATCGTGATGCTGCACCAGGGCCTGCAAGGCTTGTTCGACAAGCTCGGCTCGCAACGCGCTGGCCGGTTTCAGCAGTACCGACTGGTTGTAGTGGTGACGCTCGGGAATCGCCTCGGCGAAGAACGCTTGCTGGATCGGCAACAGCAACGCAGCGCCCTGAACCGGGGCCTGATCGATTGCTTGCTGGTCAGTGCCGGTCTGCGCCACTGAAGCCAGCGCCTGTACGGTCTGATGCTGGAACAGATCTTTCGGCGAGAAACGAATGCCCGCCGCGCGTGCACGACTGACCACCTGAATGGAGATGATCGAGTCGCCTCCGAGTTCGAAGAAGTTATCGCTGAGGCCGACACGCTCAAGTTTCAGCACGTCCTGCCAGATCGCCGCGATCTGTTGCTCCAGCTCGCTTTGCGGCGCGACGTAATCCAGCTGAACTTGACTGGCGTCCGCTGGCGGCAGCGCTTTGCGGTCGAGCTTGCCGTTGGCGGTGAGCGGCCATTGTTCGAGGAACAGAAGGTGCGTCGGCACCATATAATCCGGCAGATCGGCCTTGAGTTGTGCCTTCAGTTGCTCGCGCAAATCGGCTTCGTTATCGACGTTGTGCGCGGCAATCACGTAGCCGACCAGTTGCTGACCGCTCGGCCCGTCCTGCGCCAACACCACCGCTTCGCGCACGGCATCGAGGGCATTCAGGCGTGCTTCGATTTCGCCGAGCTCGATACGGAAACCACGGATTTTCACCTGATGGTCGATACGCCCGACGTACTCGATCACGCCGTCGCTGCGGTATTGCGCGAGGTCGCCGGTGCGGTACAGGCGCGCCCCGCTCTCGCCGAATGGATCGGGGATAAAGCGCAGTGCAGTGAGGTCGCCACGGTTCAGATAACCACGCGCCAGACCGGCACGGCCGACGTACAGCTCACCGATGCAGCCCTTGGCCACCGGGTTCAGTTCGCCGTCGAGCACGTACCACGACAGGTCGGCGATTGGCTCGCCGATCGGGCTGTTGGCGTCCTGCTCAAGATCCGCCACCGACAATGGACGATACGTCACGTGCACGGTGGTTTCGGTGATGCCGTACATGTTGATCAGTTGCGGGGCAGCATCGCCGAAGCGCTCGAACCACGGACGCAGGGATTTCACGTCCAGCGCTTCGCCGCCAAACACCACGTAACGCAAGGCATTCGCCCGAGCATCAGCGCAAGCCACGTGCATCAATTGCTTGAACGCCGACGGCGTCTGGTTGAGCACGGTGACCCCGGCGTCGCACAGCAGCGCATGGAAGTCCTGCGGCGAACGGCTGACATCGTACGGCACCACAAGTAGTTCGCCGCCGTGCAGCAACGCGCCAAAAATCTCCCACACCGAGAAGTCGAAGGCGTAGGAATGGAACAGGCTCCAGACGTCTGTCGGGGCGAAACCGAACCACGGCTCGGTGGCTTCGAACAAACGCAAAATATTCTGGTGCGGCAGCAACGTGCCTTTGGGTTTACCGGTCGAACCGGAGGTGTAAATCACATAGGCGAGGTTCGACGACGCCATCATCACTTGCGGATCGGTGTCGGCGAATGCGCTGACGTCGCTGTCCAGCAGCAAGGTCTGCACGCCGTCCGGCACCGGCAATTGACCGGCCAGCGCAGCCTGGCTCAGCAGCAACTGAATACCGCTGTCCTCGATCATGTAGGCCAGACGATCCTGCGGATAGGTCGGGTCGAGCGGCACGTACGCGCCGCCAGCCTTGAGGATCGCCAGCAGGCCGACGATCATTTCCAGACCACGCTCGGCGGCCAGACCGACCAGCACGTCCGGGCCGACGCCGAGGGCGATCAACTGATGAGCACGGCGGTTGGCCTGACGATTGAGTTCGCCGTAGCTCAGGGTCTGCTCGTTGAAACGCACGGCGACCGCGTCAGGCCGCAGACGTGCCTGCTCGGCAATCAGTTGGTGCGCGCAGGCTTCGCTCGGGAAGCTGCGTGGATTCGGGTTCCACTCGGCGATGTTCTGTTGCTGTTCGCTGGCGTCCAGCAACGGCAGTTCGCCGATACGTTGCTGCGGGTCGGCGACGATGCCGTGCAGCAGGTTCAGCCAATGCCCGGCCATGCGCTGCACCGTGGCGGCGTCGAACAGGTCGGTGGCGTAGGTCAGTGCGGCGCTGAGTTGGCCATCTGCCTCAAGAGTGTCGAGGGTCAGGTCGAACTGCGCGGTCTGGCTGTCCCAATCCTGCGCGTCGATGACCAGCCCCGGCAACGCCGGCAGGGCCTGACGCCCGGCACTCTGATGGTTGTACAACACCTGAAACAGTGGGCTGTGACTCAGATTGCGTTCCGGGCGCAGCGCCTCGACCAATTGTTCGAACGGCAGATCCTGATGCGCCTCGGCACCGATGGCGGCGTGTTTGACCTGCGCCAGCAGAGCACTGAAACGCTGCTGCGGATCGACCTCGGCCTTGAGTACTTGAGTGTTGACGAAGAAGCCAATCAGGCCTTCAGTCTCGACCCGGTTGCGGTTGGCAATCGGCACGCCGACGCGAATGTCCGACTGATTGCTGTAGCGATGCAAAAGGCTCTGGAACGAGGCTAGCAATAGCATGAACAGCGTGCTGCCCTCGCGCTGGGCCAGTTGCCGCAGTTGCTGGCTGAGCAGCGGCGGCAGGTCGATGGCCAGACGTGCGCCGGCAAAACTCTGCCGCGCCGGACGCGGACGATCAGTCGGCAGTTCCAGCAAAGGCTGCTCACCGCCGAGTACGCCAGTCCAGTAATCGAGCTGGCGCTCACGCTCGCCGGCCGCCATCAATTGGCGCTGCCAGACCGCATAATCGGCGTACTGAATCGGCAGCTCGGCCAACTCGACCGAGTGCCCCTGGCTATACGCGGCGTAGCGCTGAATCAATTCCTGCACCAGCAGTTGCATCGACCAGCCATCGGAGACGATGTGATGCTGGGTCAACACCAGCACATGTTCTTCGCGCGCCACTTGCAACAAACCAACGCGCAGCAGCGGGCCGTTTTGCAGGTCGAATGGCTGGCTGATCTGGCGCTGCACATAGGCCTGAGTCTGCTCGGCAGCATTGCCCGAGGTGCAGTCAAGAATCTCCGGCAGCAGGATCGGCGCCTGTTCGGCATGAATCACCTGGAACGCTTGTTCATCGACCTGCACGAAGGTCGTGCGCAGGCTTTCGTGGCGCTGGATCAGCTCGGCAAAACTGCGTTGCAGCGCGTTCAGATCCAGCGCGCCGTGAATACGCAGCGCTGCCGGAATGTGGTACGCCGCGCTCGCTGGCTCCATTTGCCAGAGGAACCACTGACGCTGCTGGGCAAACGACAACGGTAGTTGTACTTGATCACGCGGCGCCCGAGGGATGCTCGCAGGCTTGGCCACTTGAGTTTGTTCCAGCGCTGCAACGCAGGCTTTGAGGCTGGCGTTTTCGAACAACTGGCGCAGTTGCAGGTTGAGGCCGAGGGTCTGGCGAATGCGCGAAACCATTTGCGTGGCCAACAGCGAGTGGCCGCCGAGTTCGAAGAAGTTGTCGGTCAGGCCGACACGCTCAAGTTTCAGTACGTCCTGCCAGATCGCCGCGATCTGTTGTTCCAGCGCACTTTGCGGCGCGACGTAATCCAGCTGAACTTGACTGACGTCCGCTTGCGGCAGCGCTTTGCGGTCGAGTTTGCCGTTGGCGGTCAGCGGCCATTGTTCGAGGAACAGAAGGTGCGTCGGCACCATGTAATCCGGCAGATCGGTCTTGAGTTGAGCTTTCAGTTGTTCGCGTAAATCGGCTTCGTTGTCGACGCTGTGCGCGGCAATCACGTAGCCTACCAGTTGCTGTCCGCTCGGCCCGTCCTGCGCCAGCACGACCGCTTCGCGCACGGCATCGAGGGCATTCAGGCGTGCTTCGATTTCGCCGAGCTCGATACGGAAACCACGGATTTTCACCTGATGGTCGATACGTCCGACGTACTCGATCACGCCATCGCTGCGGTATTGCGCGAGGTCGCCGGTGCGGTACAGACGCGCCCCGCTCTCGCCGAATGGATCGGGGATAAAGCGCAGTGCAGTGAGGTCACCACGGTTCAGATAACCACGTGCCAGACCGGCGCGGCCGACGTACAGCTCGCCGATGCAACCCTTGGCGACCGGATTGAGTTCGCCGTCGAGCACGTACCACGACAGGTCGGCGATTGGCTCGCCGATCGGGCTGTTGGCGTCCTGCTCAAGATCCGCCACCGACAATGGACGATACGTCACGTGCACGGTGGTTTCGGTGATGCCGTACATGTTGATCAGTTGCGGGGCAGCATCGCCGAAGCGCTCGAACCACGGACGCAGGGATTTCACGTCCAGCGCTTCGCCGCCAAACACCACGTAACGCAAGGCATTCGCCCGAGCATCAGCGCAAGCCACGTGCATCAATTGCTTGAACGCCGACGGCGTCTGGTTGAGCACGGTGACGCCAGCGTCGCAGAGCAATTCATGGAAGTCCTGCGGCGAACGGCTGACATCGTACGGCACCACAAGTAGTTCGCCGCCGTGCAGCAACGCACCGAAAATCTCCCACACCGAGAAGTCGAACGCGTAGGAATGGAACAGGCTCCAGACGTCTGTCGGGGCGAAACCGAACCACGGCTCGGTGGCTTCGAACAGACGCAAAATATTCTGGTGCGGCAGCAACGTGCCTTTGGGTTTGCCGGTGGAACCGGAGGTGTAAATCACGTAAGCGAGGTTCGACGACGCCATCGTCACCTGTGGATCGGTGTCGGCAAATGCGCTGACATCGCTGTCCAGCAGCAAGATCTGCACGCCGTCCGCCACTGGCAATTGACCGGCCAGCGCAGCCTGGCTCAGCAGCAGTTGAATGCCGCTGTCCTCGATCATGTAGGCCAGACGATCCTGCGGATAGGTCGGGTCGAGCGGCACGTACGCGCCGCCAGCCTTGAGGATCGCCAGCAGGCCGACGATCATTTCCAGACCACGCTCGGCGGCCAGACCGACCAGCACGTCCGGGCCGACGCCGAGGGCGATCAACTGATGAGCACGGCGGTTGGCCTGACGATTGAGTTCGCCGTAGCTCAGGGTCTGCTCGTTGAAACGCACGGCGATGGCATCGGGACGCAGGCGCGCCTGTTCTGCAATCAAGTGATGCGCGCAGGCTTCAGTCGGGAAGCTCCGTGGATTCGGATTCCATTGGGCGATGTTCTGTTGCTGTTCGCTGATGTCCAGCAACGGCAATTCGCCGATGCGTTGCTGCGGATCGGCGACGATGCCGTGCAGCAGGTTCAGCCAATGCCCGGCCATGCGCTGCACGGTGGCAGCATCGAACAGGTCGGTGGCGTAACTGAGGGTGGCTGCCAGTGCGCCGTCAGCCTCATGCGTATCGAGGGTCAAATCAAACTGGGCGGTGTGCGAACTCCAGTCGAGGCTTTCGACTTGCAGCCCCGGCAGTTGCAACGCCTGCGCCGCCACGCCGCCCTGATGGTTGAACATCACCTGGAACAGCGGGTTGTGGCTCGATTGTCGATCTGGTGCGAGGGCATGCACCAGTTGCTCGAACGGCAGATCCTGATGCGCTTGCGCGCCCAACGACGCCTGTTTGACCTGCGCCAGCAATGCCTTGAAGGGCATGTTGCCCTGCACCTGAGCGTCCAGCACCTGGGTGTTGACGAAGAAGCCGATCAGCCCTTCGGTTTCGACCCGATTACGGTTGGCCACCGGCACGCCGACGCGGATATCCGCCTGACCGCTGTAGCGATGCAGCAAGGCCTGGAACGACGCCAGCAAGACCATGAACAACGTCATACCCTCGCGCTGGGCCAACTGTTTCAGACGTTCGCTCAGCTCGCTGCCAATGCTCAGATCCAGACGCGCGCCGCGATGACTTTGCACCGCCGGACGCGGACGATCCGTGGGCAATGGCAGAACTTCGCCGCCATCGCCCAGACGCTCGGTCCAGTACGCCAGTTGCCGCTCCAGCTCACCGGCCTCCATCCACTTGCGCTGCCAGATCGCGTAATCGGCGTATTGGATCGGCAAAGCCGCGAGGTTGACTGGCTGGCCACTGCTGTGCGCGGCGTAGAGTTTGACCAGATCATCGACCATGATCTGCGCCGAAGCACCGTCGCAAATAATGTGATGTTGGGTCAGCACCAGCACATGATCATCCGGCGCGATTTGCAGCAGCTTGACCCGCAGCAACGGGCCTTGTTGCAGGTCGAACAGCGTGGCGATTTCAGCGTCGATCAACGCCTTGAGGCCTGCATCGTCGGGCGGCGTGTCCAGCACCTGCGGAGTCAGCGGCAGACTAAGTCGCGGCTGGACTACCTGAATCGGGCCGTCCGCGCCATCGACAAACACCGTGCGCAGCACTTCATGGCGTTCGAGCAAGGCATCGAAACTGCGCTGCAATGCCGACAGATCAAGAGCACCGCGCAAACGCAACGCCGTCGGCACGTGGTAAGCGGCGCTGTGCGGGTCGAGTTGCCAGAGGAACCACTGACGCTCCTGCGCGAACGACAAGCCAATCGTTTCAAACTCATCGCGCACCGGGGGAATCCCCAACGCCGAAAAGCTCATGTTCTTGCTCTGCATTTTTTGCAGAAACGCTTGCCGTTGGGCGAGCGGCAAACGGATGAATCGCTGAACCAGAGACAGGTTATCGAGCTGAGTCATTTTCAAAGGGTCTCCAGGTCTGCCAGGAAATCATGCATCTCACTCAGGTCTTCGCTGGAGTGAGGTGTCAGGTGAACAGCCAGTTGTTCGGCGTACTCGCGCAGCGATGCGGTGCCGAAAAGCAGATCCAGCGGCACCGCCGCCCCTTGCTCCAGTTGCAGTCGCGCGGTGGCCTGAGTCGCCAACAGTGAATGTCCACCCAGTTCAAAGAAGTTGTCGTCGCGCCCTACCCGGTCGAGTTTGAGCACGTCTTGCCAAATGGCGGCGACGCTGTGTTCCAGCGCCCCATCCGGCGCCACGTAGGCGCGCAGCAATTGGTTGGCGTCCGGCAGCGGCAGCGCCTTGCGGTCGAACTTGCCGTTGGGGGTCAGCGGGAAACGTTCCAGCAACATCCAGTGCGCCGGCATCATGTAGTCGGGCAGTAACGGTGCCAGTGCCGATTTCAACGCGTCGCGCAGGGCTGCGAGCTCGGCGTCCTGTGGCTTCGCCGCAATCAGGTAGGCCACCAGTTGCAAGCCACCCGGCCCTTCCTGCGCCACCACCGCAGCTTCGCGAATCGACGGCTGCGCCAACAGGCAGGCTTCGATTTCACCCAGCTCGATGCGGAAGCCACGAATTTTCACCTGATGGTCAACGCGCCCGAGGTACTCGATCACCCCGTCAGCGCGATAACGCGCCAGGTCACCGGTGCGATACAGCCGCGCACCGTTGCCGAACGGATCGGGCAGGAAGCGCTCGGCGGTCAGCGCCGGCCGCTCGTGATAACCCCGCGCAAGACCATCGCCACCGATCAGCAATTCACCGATCACACCGGCCGGGTTTGGCGCAAAGTGTTCGCCGAGAATGTGCAGCGTGGTGTTGGCAATCGGCCCACCAAGGTAAGGCTGGCGCTGCTCGGCCGTCAGTTGATAAGCCGCTGACCAGATCGTTGTTTCCGTCGGCCCGTAAAGGTTCCAGACTTGCCCGGCGACCTCGAGCAGACGTGCGGCCAGATCCTCGGCCAGCGCTTCACCGCCACACAGGCATTTACGCCCCGCGAGCCGTGCAGCCTGTGGATGATCAAGCAACATCCGCCAGGTCGACGGCGTCGCCTGAACCACGCTGACCTGCTGTTGATCGATGATCTGCAGCAGCGCCTGCGGGTCGTGCGCACTCTGCTTGTCCACCAGCACCACGCAAGCCCCGCTGAACAGCGCGCCGTACAACTCGAGCCCGAAGATATCGAAGGAGAACGTGGTCAGCGACAGCACGCGGTCAGTCGCCACAAGCCCCGGCTCACGGGCCATGCTCGCGACAAAATTGACCAGTGCCGCGTGGCGCACCATCACGCCTTTTGGCTTGCCGGTGGAACCCGAGGTGTAGATCGCATAGCTGAGGTTATCGCCGTCGACCGCCACCTGCGGATTGGCCGCCTGTGCAGCGCTGATCGGCTCTTCGAGGGAGCCCGGCACCAGCGTCTGCACACCGGCCGGAATTGGCAGCACTTGCAGCAACGACGCTTGAGTCAGCAACAACTGCAAACCGCTGTCTTCGATCATGTGCGCCAAACGATCGCTCGGGTACTGCGGATCCAGCGGCACGTAAGCGCCACCGGCCTTGAGGATCGCCAGCAAGCCGACGATCATCTCCACGCCGCGCTCCAAAGCGATGCCGACCAGACGATCCGGGCCAACCCCTTGGGCAATCAGGCGATGGGCCAGACGGTTGGCCTGCGCATTCAGCTCGGCGTAAGTCAGACATTGCTCACCGAACACCAGCGCTGTCGCGTCAGGCGTCTGGCTGGCGCGCGTTTCGATCAACCGGTGGATGCAACGCGACTCGGGCCAAGGCGCTGCGCTGGCATTCCACGCCAACAGTTGCTGATCGGTTTCGGCGGCGTCGAGCAGATTCAATTCACCCAGTGCACGTTCGCTGCCGTCGATCATTTGCAGCATCAAGCGTTGCAGGTGCAGGCCCATTTGCTCGACCGAAGCAGGAGCGAACTGTGCGCACTGATAGCTGAATTGCACCGCCAGTTCGGCAGCGAGACTGACCGACAGCGTCAGCGGATAGTTGGTTTGTTCCAGATCATCCACGGCACCGAAACGCAGGCCTTGCGGCGAGCTCTGTTCCAGCGCCTCGGAAATCGGGTAGTTCTCGAACACCAGAATAGTGTCGAACAGCGCCTCACCGCCCAATCCCGCCCAGCGCTGAATGTCGAACAACGCGGTGTGTTCGAACTCACGCAATGCAAGGTTCTGCGCCTGCACGCCGTGCAACCAGTCGCCGAGACGCTGCTCCGGACGCGGGCTGGCGATGACCGGCAAGGTGTTGATGAACAGGCCGATCTGCTGTTCTACACCGAGCAGATCCGCCGGACGCCCCGACACCGTCGCGCCGAAAGCCACGCAGGATTTGCCGCTGTAACGTTGCAACAGCAGCAGCCAGGCCGCTTGCACCAGCGTGTTGACCGTCACTTTTGCATCGCGGGCAAAGTCGCTCAACCGCTGAGTCTGTTCCGAATCCAGCTGCACCCGATGCTGCGCATAAGCGTGAGGCTCGACGTTTTGCGTCGGCGCCGCAAACACCTGCGCCAGACGCACCGGCTCATCCAGTTCACGCAATTGCTGGAGCCAGAAGGCTTGCGCGGCACCGGCGTCCTGTTTTTGCAACCAGCCAATGTAATCGCGATAACGCCCACTCGGCCGCGCCACCGCTTCACCGCTGTAATGCTGTAACACTTCGCCGAGCAACTGCGCGCTGCTCCAGCCGTCCATCAGGATGTGATGGTTGGTGTAAATCAAGTGATGACGATCGGCAGCAATGCGCACCAAGACCAGGCGCATCAACGGCGCAGCGCTCAAATCCAGGCCTTGTGCGCGCTCGTCATCGGCAAGGGTTTGCAGTGCCGCGTCCAGATCAGTCTGAGCGCTCCAGTCGAGCACGCGGAATGGCACCTCCAGATGGCGCTGCACAACTTGAACGGGTTGATCCAGATCGCCCTGCCAGAAGAACCCGCTGCGCAGAATGTCGTGCGCATCGACCACCGCTTGCCACGCCGCGCGGAAACGCTGCGGATCAACGCCGTCGACGTCCAGACGCATCTGGTTGATGTAGTCGCCACCGCCCTGTTCGAGCAAGGTGTGGAACAGCATGCCCTGCTGCATCGGCGACAGCGGGTAGATGTCATCGACGGACTGCGGCTGTTGCACCAACACGTCGAGTTGCGCCTGCGTCAGCGTCGCCAGCGGGAAGTCCGAAGGGGTCACGCCACGATTGGCGCTGTCGCAGCAATGCGCGATCAGTGCGGTGAGTTCTTGCAGGTAATCGTCGGCCAGACGCTGGATCGTCGCCGGGTGAAACATCTCGCTGCTGAACGTCCAGCTCAGATCCAGCTCACCGCCGAAGACTTTGCCGTCCAGCGCCAACGGGCTGCCCAGCGGGCCGGCCATGTTGACTTCTTCGCCGCCGGATTCGCTGGTCGGCACGAACAAGGCGTCGTCGCCGGCATCGAAGCTGCCGTCGAACTGGCCGAGGTAGTTGAAGGTCAGGCGCGGTTTCGGCAAGGCTTGCAGCGCTTGCTGTGCAGCGGCGTCGCCAAGGTGCGCGAGGGCACCGAAACCGATGCCTTTGTTGGGGATCGCGCGCAGTTGCTCCTTGATCTGCTTCAGCGAAGCGCCGAGGTCGGCGACCGGCGCCAATCGCGACGGGAACACGCTGGTGAACCAGCCAACGGTGCGGGTCAGATCGACGTTGTCGAACAGGTCTTCGCGACCATGACCTTCCAGTTGCACCAGTACACTGTCGTCGCCGGTCCAGCGCACCATCACCCGCGCCAGCGCGGTCAGCAGCAGGTCGTTGACTTGCGTACGGTAGGCCGCCGGGGCTTCCTGCAACAGCTGGCGGGTCAGGGTTTTGTCCAGTTGCGTGCGGATCGATTGCGCCTGATTGTGTTGCTGACCGGCGTGCGGGTTGTCGCAAGGCAACTCAGTCGAAGCGCCTCGCAGCTGTTGCTGCCAGAAACCCAGTTCGGCCTGCAACGGCGCGCTCGCGGCGTAGTCTTGCAGCGCCTCGGCCCAGGCTTTGACCGCACTGGTTTTGGCCGGCAGTTGCACAGTCGCACCCCCCAGAATGTGCCGATAAGCGCTCTGCAGATCTTCGAACAGAATCCGCCATGACACGCCATCGACCACCAAGTGGTGAACCACCAATAACAAGCGTTGAGTGCCATCAGCGAGGTTCGCCAGCACCGCGCGAATCAGCGAACCGTCACTCAGTTGCAAGCTGCGCTGCGCCTGATTGCCCAGCGCTTCGAGCGCCGCGACATCGGCGACCTCGACTTGCCACAGCACGGTTTCGCCCGCTTGCGTCGCGACATCGCGGTACTGCGCCGACCATCCTTGCGCCTGTTCGGCAAAGTCCAGACGCAGACTGTCGTGATGCGCTACCAGTGCGTCCAGTGCTTGTTCGAGCACTTGCGCGTCGAGTGCCTGGGTCGGTTTGAGCATCACCGACTGGTTCCAGTGATGACGATCAGGGATCGGCTGGGCGAAGAACCATTGATGAATCGGCAGCAGCGCCGTTGCACCGGTCACCGGTTGTTGATCGATCAGTTGCAGCGGCTCGCCGGTTTGCACCACGGCGGCCAGCGCCTGAATGGTCTGATGCTGGAACAGATCTTTCGGGGTGAAGCGCAAACCGGCCTGACGAGCGCGGCTGACCACTTGAATCGAGATGATCGAATCGCCGCCCAGCTCGAAGAAGTTATCGCTGAGGCCGACGCGTTCCAGCTTCAACACGTCCTGCCAGATGGTCGCCAGTTGCTGCTCCAGCGCGCTTTGCGGCGCGACATAGACTTGCTGCAATTGGCTGACATCCGGCTTCGGCAGGTTCTTGCGATCGAGCTTGCCGTTCGGGGTCAGCGGCATGCGCTCCAGACGCAAAACGTAGGCTGGAACCATGTGCGACGGCAGCGTTGCTTTGAGCTGCTCACGTAATTGCTCGGCAAAATCTTCGCGCGGCGAGTCGCTGACCACGTAGGCGACCAAGCGTTTGCTGGCGGCACTTTCCTGCGCCACAACCACCGCTTCGCGCACGCCATCAAGGGCTTGCAGACTGGCTTCGATCTCGCCGAGTTCGATGCGGAAGCCACGGATTTTCACCTGATTGTCGATACGTTCCAGGTAATCGAACGTGCCGTCAGCGCGCTGGCGCACCAAGTCGCCGGTGCGATACAGCACGCCGCCGCTACGGCTGAACGGGTCAGCGACAAAACGCTCGGCGGTCATCGCCGGGCGGTTCAGGTAACCCCGCGCCACACCGCTGCCGCCCAGATACAACTCACCGGCCATGCCTTGCGGCAGCAGGTTCAGATCGGCGTCCAGCACGTAGGCGCTGCGATCACCGATGCGGCTACCAATCGGCGCGTACGCGGCGCCGCACGGTTCGTCGCGAGCGGCCTTCCAGATCAGCGGCGTGACCACGGTTTCGGTCGGGCCGTAACCGTTGATGATGTACTCGGGATTCAGCGCACGCTTGACCCGTTCGAAACTGGCGTTCGGTACCGCATCGCCACCGAAGCAGTAGATACGCACCTTGGGCGGATTGCCGTCGCGTTCGGCGTGTTCGGCCAGTTGTTGTAGGTACACAGGCGGGAACGCGACCACGGTCACGCCGTGCTCGATCATCGCGTTGTAGGTCTGCTCCGGCGTCCACAGGCTGTCGTCGCGAATCAGCAACGAGCCGCCGTGGGTCAGGCTGGTCAGCCAGCGCTCGTGGGCGCCGTCGAAAGCGAACGACATGAAGTGGAATTCGCAATCGCTGCCGCGCATTTCGTAGCGCTCACCGATGGCCAGGCAGTGCATGGCCAGCGGGCCGTGGCTGACGCTGACGCCTTTCGGGTTGCCGGTGGAACCCGAGGTGTAAATCACGTACGCAAGGTTGTGCGGATCCAGCGCCACGATCGGTGCCTGCGCCGGGTTAGCGCTGAGGTCGAGGTGATCGAGTTCCAGCACGGTCAGGGTGTCAGCGATCGGCAATTGCGCCGTCACCCGCGAATCGGTCAGCAACAGCGCCAGACCGGAATCCTCCATCAGATACGCCAGCCGCTCGCGTGGGTAACTGGTGTCCAGCGGTACGTAAGCGCCGCCGGCCTTGAGCACCGCCAGCAGCGCGACAATCAAACCTTCGCTGCGCGGCAGCGCGACACCGACGCGCACTTCGGCGCCAACGCCACGTGCCACCAGCTCATGAGCGAGACGGTTGGCGCGGGCATCGATGTCGCCGTAGCTGAAATGCTTGCCGTCGAAAATCACTGCGGTGCGATCCGGCTGTTGCGCCGCCAATCGGGCATAGCGCTGATGCACGGCGAGTTCGACCGGGTACGCCTGTGGCTGGTTTTCGAGGATCTGCCGGGTGTGTTCCTCAGCCGTTGCCAAGGCGATTTCACCGAGGCTGCGCTCGGCAGATTCGGCGAATTGCTCCAGCAGGTGCAGCAGTTGCGCGCTGAGACGCTCGACAGTCGCGACACTGAAATGCGCCTGATCAAAACTCATGTGCAGCGCGAGGGTTTCACCCAGCGTCACGCCCAACGTCAGCGGGTAGTGCGTCTGATCCTGGTTGGCCACTTCGCCGAACACCACGCCTTGCGCGGTGCCGTGTTGCAGCGCCTCGGAAATCGGGAAGTTTTCGAACACCAGCAGCGTGTCGAACAACGACTCGCCGCCCTGCCCGGCCCAACGCTGAATGTTCGCCAGCGGCGTGTGTTCGAACTCGCGCAGGCTGAGGTTCTGCGCCTGCACCGCCGCCAGCCATGCGGCTACGCTTTGATCCGGACGCGAACCGGCGATCACCGGCAAGGTGTTGATGAACAAACCGACTTGCTGCTCGATGCCAACCAGTTCCGCCGGACGCCCGGCGACGGTGGTGCCAAACGCCACGCAAGCGCTGCCGGTGTAACGCTGCAACAGCAGCAACCACGCGGCTTGCACCAAGGTGTTGGCGGTGACTTTCTGCTGCCGGGCAAACTCGTTCAGGCGTTGCGTACGCGCTGCGTCGAGCGCGTAATGCTTGAGCGCATGCCCGCGCTCGGCACGCACCTCACCGCCACCCGCCGCCGCTTGCGCGAGCACGGTCGGTTCGTGGAAGTCGGCCAGTTGCGCCAGCCAGAACGCTTCGCTGACGGCGCCGTCCTGACGTTGCAGCCACTGGATGTAATCGGCGTAACGGCTCAGCGGACGCGGCGGTTGCTGGCCGGCATAACGCTGCAGCACTTCGCCGAGCATCTGCGCGCTGCTCCAGCCGTCCATGAGGATGTGGTGGTTGGTGAAGATCAAGTGATGACGCTGATCGGCGATTTGAATCAGCGTTACGCGCAGCAGGCCGGCCGCGGTCAAATCGAAGCCCTGCGCCAGATCGGCAGCCGTGAAATCCTTCAGTGCCTGAGCGATGTCAGGGCGCGCGCGCCAGTCGAGCAAGGCGTACGGCAACTCGAGGCGGCGATGGATGATCTGCAGTTGCTCCTGCAATTCACCCTGCCAGATAAAACCGCTGCGCAGGATGTCGTGGGCGTCCATGGTCGCTTGCCACGCCGCACGAAAACGCTCGGGGTCGAGGCCGTCGACATCGACGCAGAGCTGGTTGATATAAGTGCCGGTGCCCTGTTCATACAAGGTGTGGAACAGCATGCCTTGCTGCATCGGCGATAGCGGATAAATGTCTTCGATGCCGGCGGCTGGCACTGCGATCGCATCCAGTTGTGCCTGAGCGATGTGCGCCAACGGGAAGTCCGACGGCGTGATGCCCATGGTTTCCGGCAGGCAGCAATGGCTGATCAGCGCTTGCAATTCAGCAGTGTATTCGTCGGCCAGACGGGCGATGGTCGCCTCGTTGAACTGCTCGCGGCTGAACGTCCAGCGCAGGTCGAGTTCACCGTCGTACACCTGGCCTTCGACGCCCAGCCAGTTGTCCAGCGGCGCATCGAGACTTTGTTCCAGCCCGGCGCGCTCACCGGCCGGGCTGAACAGTGCGCCCTCCTCGACATCGAAACTGCCGTCGAACTGGCCGAGGTAGTTGAAGGTAATACGCGGCAGCGGCAGCGCTTTGAGCGAGGCTTGCGCCGCGTCGTCGCCGAGGTAACGCAGCACGCCAAAACCGATGCCCTTGTTGGGGATCGCGCGCAGTTGTTCCTTGATCTGCTTGATCGCGTCCGCCAGCGAATCCGCCGGGGTCAGGCGCACCGGGAACAGGCTGGTGAACCAGCCGACAGTGCGGGTCAGGTCGACGTCGTCGAACAGGTCTTCGCGACCGTGGCCTTCCAGTTGAATCAGCGTGTCGGCGTGTCCGCTCCAGCGGCAGATCACTCGCGCCAGCGCCGTCAGCAACAGGTCGTTGACCTGCGTGCGATAAGCCGCCGGCGCCTGTTGCAGCAGTTGTTGGGTGAAGGTTTTGTCGAGGCGACTGTGCAGCACCTGAGCGTGGCGACTTTGCAAGCTGCCCTGCGGGTTGTCGCACGGCAGATCCAGCGCCGCGCCGTCGAGTTGTTGCTGCCAGAAACGCAGCTCGGCCTGCACCGCTTCAGTCGCGGCATAGGCTTGCAGATGCTCGCCCCAAGCCTTGTACGAACTGGTTTTGGCCGGCAGTTTGATGCTCGTGCCTTGCACTGCTTGCTGATAAGCCTGTTGCAAATCTTCGAGCAAAATCCGCCACGAAACACCGTCTACCGCCAAGTGATGCACGGCCAGCAATAGACGCTGACCGCCATCGGCGACGGTCGCCAGTACCGCGCGCAACAGCGGGCCGTTTTGCAGGTTCAGGCTTTGCTGGGCCTTGGCGTACAGCGCTTGCAGATCATCAGCGTCGACACGGTCAGCCGTCCACAACAGCTCAGGATCCGCCGCGACCGGCGCCACTTCTGCACGCCAACCCTCAGCGCTTTCAACGAAGCGCGACCGCAAAGCATCGTGCTGCACCAGTAAGGCATTCAGCGCTTGCAACAGCGCCTCGGCATTCAGAATTTGATGACTGCGCAGCAGCACCGCCTGGTTCCAGTGGTGACGCTGAGGAATGTCTTCGGCGAAGAACGTCTGCTGGATCGGCAGCAGCGGCAACTCACCGCTGACCGGGCCTTGATCGATGCTTACAGCGACGTTGCCTTGCTGGGCGACGCTGGCCAGACCTTGCACGGTCTGGTGCTGGAACAGGTCGCGCGGGCTGAAATGAATCCCGGCCTGACGCGAACGGCTGACCACTTGAATCGAGATGATCGAGTCACCGCCCAGCTCGAAGAAGTTGTCGGTCAGACCGACCTGTTCGAGCTTGAGCACGTCCTGCCAGATGGCTGCGATTTTCTGTTCCAGCGCACTGCGCGGCGCGACAAACGCCTGCTGCATCTGGCTGGCGTCCGGCGCCGGCAGGGCTTTGCGATCGAGTTTGCCGTTGGGGCTCAGCGGCAATGCACCGAGGAACAACAGCTGCGTCGGCACCATGTAATCCGGCAGGCTGTCTTTGAGCTGCGCCTTGATCGTTTCGCGCGCGGCGCCTTGGGCCTCAGTTGAAGCGGCAACCACAGCGGTGTCTTTCGGCACCACGTACGCTACCAGTTGCAGGCTGCTGCCACCCTGCACTGCCAGCACCACGGCTTCTTTGACGGCATCGAGTTCTAGCAGACGCGCTTCGACTTCGCCCAGTTCGATACGGAAGCCACGGATTTTTACTTGATGGTCAACGCGGCCAACGTATTCGATCTGGCCATTGGCGTTGAAACGCGCAAGGTCGCCGGTGCGGTAAAGACGCGCACCCGTGGTGGAAAATGGATCTGGGACAAAACGTTCAGCGGTCAGATCCGCGCGCTGGAAGTAACCCCGCGCCAGCAACTCACCGCCAATCAGCAGTTCACCGACCACGCCAATCGGCGTCGGCTGAGCGTCAGCATCCAGCAGATAGGCATGACGTCCCAGCAATGGCTGACCTATCGGCATGGTCAGCGGCAACGGCTGACGACCGAACACGTAATCGCTGCAATCCAGCGTGGTTGCGGTGACGGTGGCCTCAGTCGGGCCGTAGGTGTTGAGCAACTTGACGTGCTCCAGCCCGGCCACCCGCCAGGCCTGCACACCTTCCGGCGGCATTGCTTCACCACCGCTGTGAACCTGACGCAGCGCGGCGTAATCACGCGGGCCGGCGGCGGCGAATTCCTTGGCAATCATGTTCCAGTAAGCGGTGGTCAAGTCCATGACCGTGATGCCGTGTGCAACGATATTTCGGTACAGGGTTTCGCTGTCCCAGACTTCGTTGCCGCGTAGCACCACCGAGGCGCCGCAGGTCAGCGGGCCAAACAGTTGCTCGCCGAAGGCATCGAAGTTGAACGTGGCGAATTGCAGCGCGCAATCGGCGGCGCTCAAGGCGTAGTAATGCTGCGAAGCGAAGGCGTGTTTGCTCAGTGCACCGTGGCTGATACCGACGCCTTTAGGGCGGCCGGTGGAGCCCGACGTGAACATCACATAGGCGAGGTTATCCGCCCACACCGCGCGTTGCGGATTGCTGTCGTCGGTAAATTCCCACGCTTCGGCTTGATCGAGGCACAGGCTGCGCACGTTGTGCGGCACCGGCAGACGTTCGAGTAAATGGCTTTGCGTCAGCAGCAAACGACTGCCGCTGTCTTCGATCATGCACAGCAAGCGGTCGCGCGGGTATTGCGGATCCAGCGGCACATACGCGCCGCCAGCCTTGAGCACGGCGACAATGGCAACGATCAGCTCCAGCCCGCGATCAACCGCAACGCCGACCAGCACTTCCGGGCCGACGCCCTGCGCCAGCAATGTGCGAGACAGACGATTGGCGCGGGCGTTGAGCTGTGCATAAGTGAGTTGCTGACCGTCGAAAATCAGCGCGATGGCATCAGGTGTTTGCGCGGCCTGCGCTTCGAACAGCTCATGCACCGGGCGCTCGCTCGGCCATGTTGTGTCGTGACGACCCCAGTCCTGAGTCAGTTGCTCAAGCTCCTGCGCTTGCAGCAAACCGATCTCGCCGACCCGTTGCTGTGGATCGCTGACGATGCTGTGCAGCAGATGTGTCCAGTGCCGCGCCATGCGTTCGATGGTTGTGCCGTCGAACAGGTCGCTGGCGTAGGTGAACGCAGCGTGCAACTGGCCGCCCTTTTCGTAGGTGTCCAGGCTCAGGTCGAACTGGGTGCTGCGACTTTCCCATTCGATCACGCCGAGTTCCAGACCGCTGCCGACCTTGAGGGTGGTGACGTCAGCGACTTCCGGCTGATGGTTGTACATCACCTGGAACAGCGGGTTGTAACTCAGGCTGCGTTCCAGTTTCAGCGCCTCGACCAGCCGTTCGAACGGCAGATCCTGATGCGCCTGAGCACCGAGCGCAGTTTCCTTGAGCGCGCTGAGCAGATCCGCGAATGGTGTCTGGCCATCCAGTTGCACGCGCAGCACCTGAGTGTTGACGAAGAATCCGATCAGGCCTTCGATCTCGCGGCGGTTACGGTTGGCGATGGGCACACCGATGCGCAGGTCGGTCTGCCCGGTGTAACGGTGCAGCAGAATATTGAAGGTGCCGAGCAACAGCATGAACAGCGTGACGCCATGCTGCCGGGCGACGCCGCGCAATTGCTCGACCAGCGCCGCCTCCACTACGTGCTCGTGGCGACGGCCGCGATTGCTCGGCAGAACCGGACGCGGACGGTCGAGCGGCAGCTCCAGCACCGGATGCTCGTCGCCCATTTGCGCCAGCCAGTAATCGAGTTGACGCTGCTGCTCTCCCGCCTCCAGCCAACGCCGCTGCCACAGCGCGTAATCGCTGTACTGCACCGGCATCGGCGCCAGCTCGGCCACGTACCCCTGATCGTGGGCATCGTAAAAGCGACAGAATTCGTCGATCAACACGTTCATCGACCAGCCATCGGAAACGATGTGGTGCAGGGTCAGCAGCAGCACGTGTTCCTGCTCGGCCAGATGCAACAGACGCACGCGAAGCAGTGGGCCGTTGGCCAGATCGAACGGCAGCAGCGATTGCTCTTCGGCTGCTGCAGCTACGCGCCATTCGCGTTCGGCAGCGGGTAAATCGCTGAGGTCGACGCGCTGGATCTCCAGCGGTTGTTGCAGCGGCACTTGCAGCAGGCTGTCATCGGGCTGCTGCTGGAACACCGTGCGCAAGGTTTCATGGCGCTCGATCAGGCTGGCGAACGCTTGCTTCAGCGCCGGCTGATTCAGCCGCCCGCTCAGGCGCACCGCCGCCGGCAGGTTGTACGCGCCGCTCTGCGGATCCAGATGCCAGAGAAACCACATGCGTTGCTGGGCATAAGACAGCGCCTGCCGATCCTCGGCCTCGACCCCGGCCGGAATCGGAAACCGCGAAAAATCCACCCCTTCCCTCTGCAAGGCAGCGAGGAACATCTGGCGCTTTTCCAGGGGCAACCCGATAAACCGGCGAGCAAGTTTCAGGGAGTCTTCTGCATTCATTTCTTGGCATCCGGATCAGTAGGCAGGCAGCACAAAGGCACGTCGTCCCTATAAAACGAATGCAGACCGGAAAAATTAGCGATTGAGAACAACTATCAGGCGGGAGGTACAGCGGGGATTTTTCAGCCCACACAAATCAAAAATGTGGGAGCGAGCTTGCTCGCGAAAGCGGTGTATCCGTCGACATCTTTTTTGTCTGACACGCCGCATTCGCGAGCAAGCCCGCTCCCACATTTGATTTGCAGTGCTTAGGCGGTCGCGGCGATGGTGTATGTCGAGTTGACCTCGAGCCGATCAACTGCTCGGTAGTCGTCCCGATAAAACGAATGCAGACCGGAAAATTAGCGACTGTGAACAACTGTCAGACGGGAGGTACAGCGGAGATTTTTCAGCCCACACAAATCAAAAATGTGGGAGCGAGCTTGCTCGCGAAAGCGGTGTATCCGTCGACATCTTTTTTGTCTGACACGCCGCATTCGCGAGCAAGCTCGCTCCCACATTTTTGATTTGCAGTGCTTAGGCGGTGGCGGCGATGGTGTATGTCGAGTTGACCTCGAGCCGATCAACTGCTCGGTAGTCGTCCCTATAAAACGAATGCAGACCGGAAAATTAGCGACTGAGAACAACTGTTAGACGGGAGGTACAGCGGAGATTTTTCAGCCACACAAATCAAAAATGTGGGAGCGAGCTTGCTCGCGAAAGCGGTGTATCCGTCGACATCTTTTTTGTCTGACACGCCGAATTCGCGAGCAAGCCCGCTCCCACATCTGATTTGCAGTGCTTAGGCGGTCGCGGCCATGGCGTGGCGGCGATGGTGTACATCGAGCTGGTCTTTGATCACCTTGAGCACTTTGGCTTCGTGTTCATGGATGAAAAAGTGCCCGCCGGCGAGCATGTCTACGGAGAAACTGCCCGAGGTTTCCTTGCTCCAGCCGATCAATTGTTCAGTAGTTGCGCGGTCAGCCTTGCCGCCGAGCACGTGCACCGGGCAGTTGAGCAGTGGTCGCTGCTGCGGCTCGAATTTGCCGCACAGCAGAAAATCGGCGCGCAGGATCGGCAGGGTCAGGCTCATCAACTCGTCATTGGCCAGCACTTCTTCGCTGGTGCCATTGAGCGTGCGCAGTTGCTCGATCAGTTCGGCGTCGGTCTTGGCGATGGCAAATCCGCGATCGTAGTCGGCGCGCTGGGTCGGCGCCGCCGTGCCGGACGCGAAAAACGCCACCGGCTCAGGGCAACCCAGGGCCCGCAGTGCATGGGCCATCTCACAGGCCAGCAACGCACCGAGGCTATGACCGAACAACGCATAAGGCGTCTTCAATGTTGGCTGTAACTCCCGGGCCAATTGCATCGCCAAGGCGCGCATGTCGGTCTGCAGCGGCTCGTCAAAGCGCGCACCACGCCCCGGCAGCTCCACCGGTTTGAGCTGCAGCCATTGCGGCAACTTCGGTCGCCAGCGGCTATAGACCATCGCACTGGCACCGGAATACGGCAGGCACAGCAAAGTCAGCTGGGTCACCACACTTCCCTCAAAAAAATTCGTCTGTAGAGAGAAACGGTTCACTGCCCGGGCAAATTAGTCGACGCCGGCTAAATCGCCCACACAGGTGCTCGTTATCCGTTCAGATAAAACCAATAACGAGGATTCACCGTGGATCTGCAGAGCATCCTGAGCAAACTGTTCGCCAATGCCGGCGCCGTCGGTATTGAAGGTGTTTTCCAATTCGTTTTTAGCCCGCAGTTGGCCTATTGGTCTGAGGTCAAGGCCAGCAGCCGCACCGAGGTCGGGCGCCATGCGAGCCCGGACGTGACCATCGAAGTCGCGGAACAGGATTTCCTCGGGATCATGGCCGGCATGGCCAATGTCGAAGAGCTGTTCGCCAGCGGTCGCCTGAAGATTGGCGGCAACATGGGGCTGGCGACGATGCTGCCGCAGATCATCGACCATGCTCGAAACGGTGGCGGTGCGGTCGCTGAAAAAGTCGACATGAACAAGCGCTACCCGACGCCGCCGCGCTTCAGCGAAAAGCTCACCGCCAGCCTGCCGACCCAGGTCAACGTCGAACGGCGTGCCCGCGAGGAGCTATCGGTGACTGAGTTCAAAAGCCGTTATTTGCCCCACGGCATTCCCGTGGTGATCAGCAACGCATTGCACGACTGGCCGCTGTTCAAACTCAGCCGCGAAGAATCGCTGGTGCATTTCGCCGAGCTGCAAGGCATCACCCGCCATGGCGATTACGTGAAGAAAACCTTCTCCACCGAACGGGATTTTCGTTCGACGTCGATGGCCGATTTCATCGCCTCGCTGGACAGTCCGGCGGTCAAAGGCGCGGACGGTGAGCCGCCCGCCTACATGGGCAACAACATCTTGCCGGCGGCGTTGATGCAGCAGATCAAGTACCCGGCCTACTTCGATGCGTCGCTGTTTATTCCGCCGCGAATCTGGATCGGGCCCAAGGGCACATTGACGCCGCTGCACCGCGACGACACCGATAATTTGTTCGCGCAGGTCTGGGGGCAGAAGACCTTCACCCTCGCCGCGCCGCATCACCGTGAAGCCCTGGGCACGTGGTCGACAGCACCGGAGGGTGGACTCGATGGCTGCGATTTCAACCCGGATGCGCCGGACTATCAACGCTTCCCAAAGGCGCGCGACGTGACGTTTTTGCGGGTGACGCTGGAGGCTGGGGATTTGCTGTTCTTGCCGGAGGGCTGGTTCCATCAGGTGGAGTCGGTGTCGACGTCGTTGTCGGTGAATTTCTGGGTGAATTCGGGTCGGGGGTGGTAACTCGAATCCCGCCTCAAAGCGCAATCCACGCCGCTTACACCGTCCCTGTGGCGAGGGGATTTATCCCCGTTGGGCTGCGAAGCAGCCCTTAATCCATGCAACTCATTTTTCCAGAAGTACCGAGCACTCTGACTTCGGGGCTGCTGCGCAGCCCAACGGGGATAAATCCCCTCGCCACAAAGGCTCCCCCAACCATCCAGAGATCGCGGGGTTATTTAAGGTGGCGGTAACTCTGCACGGCTGAGCCAAGCACCACCGCGCCCGCGACAATCGCCAGCCAGAACCCGCTGCGCGCGCCAAAGGCATCGACCAACGCCCCCGAGCCCGCCGCACCAATCGCCACGCCGATACTCAACCCCGTCACCAGCCACGTCAGGCCTTCGGTCAACTTGGCCGGCGGCACGATGCGCTCAACCAGGGCCATCGCCACAATCAACGTCGGCGCGAAGAACAAACCAGCGACAAACACCGCCATGGCCAGCCCGACGATATTGCTCGCCAACAACAGCGGCAACGTCGTCACCGCCGTCGACACGCCGCCGTACAAAAACAAGCGTGGCAGCGGCAGTTTCGAGCGCATCGCACCAAACGCGATGCCGGCCATGCACGAGCCAATCGCGTACACCGACAAGACAATGCTCGCCGCCGCCGGCTGCCCCTGTTGTTGCGCAAACGCGACGCTGACCACATCGACTACGCCGACGATGATGCCCATGGCGATCATCAGCGCCAGCAACAATTGAATGTCGGTCGAGCGAATGATCGAACCCTGATGCTGCAACTCACGCGGATGCACCGCCGGTTCAGTGCTGCGCTGGGCGACGAACGCCGTGACACCAATCGCCAGCGCCAACAACGCGGCCAAAGGCCCGGCCTCGGGGAAGACCGCGACGCACAGACCAACTGAAAGCGGCGGGCCGACGATAAAACACACCTCATCCAGCACCGACTCCAGCGCATACGCCGTCTGCAATTGCGGCTGACCGCGATAGATCTCAGTCCAGCGCGCCCGCACCATCGCCGACATGCTCGGCATGCAACCGGCCAGCGCGGCAAACACAAACAGCGTCCAGACCGGCGCCTGCAACCGCGTGCACAGCAACAACAGCAAAAGCGCCCCGCCACCGATCAACGCCGACACCGGCAGAATGCGGCGCTGACCAAAACGGTCGACCAGCCGCGACACCTGCGGCGCGCAAAACGCCGTGGCCAAGGCAAACGTCGCCGCCACGCCACCGGCCAGCGCATAACCACCCTTCAACTGCGAAAGCATGGTGATCACGCCGATGCCCGTCATGGAAATCGGCATGCGCGCGATCATCCCGGCCAGGACAAAATTTCGTGCGCCGGGGGCGTTGAACAATTCGCGGTAGGGGTTTGCCATGGACTGCAGCCTCATCAAGGGCCGCCAAGTTGCCATAGGGCCGGGTGGCGTGGAAGTGGGGAATTGTTGGTGGAATGTGAAGGCTTTTTAGATCAAAAGATCGCAGCGTGCCGCAGCTCCTACATGAATGCGATCTCCTGTAGGAGCTGCGGCACGCTGCGATCTTTTGATCTCGCCTCTGAACTCTCAACGCCCCAGACCAGTCAGCTAAATAGGCCCTCACTCAAGGCGCGCCATCGCATGCACATCTCCCTCACCGGACAAGTAGCCCTGATCACCGGCGCCAGCTCCGGCATCGGCCACGCTGCCGCCAAAGCCCTCGCCGCTGCCGGTGCTGCGGTGGTCATCAATTACAACCGTCAATCAGAGCCCGCTGAAGCACTGGCCCGGCAGATCATCGCCGACGGCGGTCAGGCGCTGGCCATCGGTGCCGATGTCTCGAAGGAAGCCGATGTCGAACGACTATTCGCCCAATCCCTCGATGCCTTCGGCTCGCTGGACATTCTGATCGCCAATTCCGGGATGCAGAAAGACGCGCCGGCGGTGGATATGTCGCTGGACGACTGGAACGCGGTGATTGGCGTCAACCTCACCGGGCAGTTCCTCTGCGCCCGCGCCGCGCTGCGGATTTTCAATCGTCAGGGCGTCCGCGAAGGCGTCTCCCGCGCCGCCGGCAAGATCATCCACATGAGTTCGGTGCACCAACGCATTCCTTGGGCCGGCCACGTCAATTACGCGGCGTCCAAGGGTGGCGTCGATCAGTTGATGCAAACCCTCGCGCAGGAAGTCAGCCATCAACGCATTCGCATCAACGGCATCGCGCCGGGGGCGATTCGCACGCCGATCAATGCCGCCGCGACCACCGGCGATGCTGAACAAGAGCTGCTTAAACTAATTCCTTACGGCCGTATCGGTGATGTCGAAGACGTTGCCAACGCGGTGGTCTTCCTCGCTTCCGACGCCTCCGATTACATCGTTGGCACCACCCTGTTTATCGACGGCGGCATGAGCCTCTATCCGGAGTTTCGCGGCAATGGCTGAGCATCACCTGGAACGACAAAGCCCCATCGACGCCCACGGCATCATCGGCGACATGCGCAGTGCAGCGCTGGTCAACGATCGCGGCAGCGTGGATTTTTTCTGCTGGCCGGAGTTCGACAGTCCGTCGATTTTCTGTTCTTTGCTGGACACGCCGGAAGCGGGGATTTTCCAGATCACGCCGGACTTGCCCGATGCGCGACGCGAGCAAATTTACCTGCCCGACACCAACGTTTTGCAAACCCGCTGGCTGAGCGAACGTGCGGTGGTGGAAGTCACCGATCTGCTGCCGGTGGGCGACAGCGAGGATGATTTGCCGGTGCTTATCCGTCGGGTTCGCGTAGTCAGCGGCGAGGCGACTTTTCACGTGCGCTGCGCGGTGCGCCACGATTACGCGCGGGCCGACACGCGTGCGAGGATGGATGAGCAAACGGTGATTTTCAGCGCCGAAGGTCAGCCGTCACTGCGCCTGGCTTCGGATCAAGCGCTGCAGATAGACGCCAATGCAGCGGTCGCTTCATTCACCTTGAAGCAAGATCAAACCGCCGCATTCCTGCTCGGTGGCGAAGACGATCCACGCTTCGAGGAAGGCGCCGCGCAACTGTGCATGGAGCGCACGCTGAAGTTCTGGCGCGACTGGCTTGGCCAGTCGATCTATCGCGGACGCTGGCGAGAAATAGTCAACCGCTCGGCCCTCGCGCTCAAGCTGCTGACCTCGCGCAAACACGGCGCCATCCTCGCTGCTGCGACCTTCGGCCTGCCGGAAACACCGGGCGGCGAGCGCAATTGGGACTACCGCTACACGTGGATCCGCGATGCTTCGTTTACGGTCTACGCGTTCATGCGACTGGGCTTCGTCGGCGAAGCCAACGCCTACATGGGCTGGCTGCGCGGACGGGTCAGTGATTGCCACGGGCAGCCGATGAAACTCAACATTTTGTATGCCATCGATGGGCAACAGGAGTTGCCGGAAACCGAACTGGATCATCTGTCCGGGCACGGCGGCGCAAAACCGGTACGTATCGGCAATGGCGCTTACGACCAGATCCAGCTCGACATCTTTGGCGAGCTGATGGACGCGGTGTATCTGGTTAACAAGTACGGTGACGCGATTTCCCACGAAGGCTGGAAGCATGTGCGCGAAGTGGTCGATCAGGTCTGCGAAACCTGGCAGACCACCGATGTCGGCATCTGGGAAATGCGCGGCGAACAGCACCATTTTCTGCATTCACGATTGATGTGCTGGGTGGCGCTGGATCGGGCAATTCGTCTCGCCTCGAAACGCTCGCTGCCGGCACCGTTCGCGCAATGGGATCAGACCCGGCAGGCGATCTACGCCGATATTTGGGACAACTTCTGGGACGAAGAGCGCGGACATTTCGTCCAGTACAAGGGCGGCACCGCGCTCGACGGCTCGATGCTGTTGATGCCGCTGGTGCGTTTCGTCAGTGCCAAGGATCCGCGCTGGTTGTCGACACTGGAGGCGATTGAAAAACATCTGGTGCGCGACGGCATGGTTTATCGCTATCGCAACGATGACGCCAATATTGATGGACTGTCCGGCACCGAAGGCGCGTTCGCCGCATGCTCATTCTGGTACGTCGAATGCCTCGCCCGCGCAGGGCAGGTGGAAAAGGCGCATCTGGAATTTGAACAATTGCTGAGATACGCCAATCCGTTGGGGCTGTACGCCGAAGAATTCGACAGCCATGGGCGGCATCTGGGCAACACGCCGCAAGCGCTGACGCACTTGGCGTTGATCAGCGCGGCGAGTTTTCTGGATCGCAAGTTGAATGGGGAAAAGAGTGAATGGCAGCCGTGATGTTCGACGGGGGCTGTAGGAAATACCCCACAAACATCCGCATTTGTAGGACTGACACCAACATTTAATCAGCCAATACAAATCCCCTGTGGCGAGGGGATTTATCCCCGATGGGCTGCAAAGCAGCCCCAAAACCATCCAACTCATTTCCCCAAAAGTACCGAGTTTTCTGACTTTGGGGCTGCTGCTCAGCCCAACGGGGATAAATCCCCTCGCCACAGTTTGAGCCAGCCCACGGACTACAGCCGTTCAACATTGCCTCCCCCACACCCCGCACTCACACCCTGAAATACCCTGTTGCCAGCCGTTACATCCCCCCCTACCATCAAACCCAACGGGCACAGCGGAGCTGTCCAACAAAACCCGAATTTCAAGGAACCGGAATGACCCAACACGTCCAGCGCCCCATCACCTCGCCGCTGCGCAGCGGCCTGACCCGCACCCAACTCTGGGAAGACGCCGACAAAGGCCTGATCAAATGCTGGGAAATCGGCCGCCAGCGCGCCACCCGCTTCCCCGACCTCGCTGACAAATGCCTCGCCAACGAACTCCCGGTACTCGGCTGGAAAGGAGGCGTCAGCCGCAGCCTGAAAAAACTCGAAAAATTCGGCTCACTGAAATACCTCGCACAGTGGCAAGGCTTGCGTGGGGAGGATCTGGATATTGATTTGCGGGAGGAACGCGCGCTGACGTGCTCGCGGACGAAAATGGTGGTGACGTTTACGCCGGATCGGACGAAGTATTTCAATCAGGTGGCGGAAACTGAGGCTTAAGGAGAAGCATCGATGGTCGATTTACATCAGGAATTTCAAAACAGCCGTTTCTTTCACGAAGCGCGGATCGACAGACGTTCGGCGGATGCGCTTGCAGGTATTGCTGCAGGGCTTGCCGCCGACGGCAAGATTAACCAGCAGGAAGCCGAGTTTCTAAAAACCTGGATCGAAACGCACTGGGTGCACCTGGAAGATCCGGTAGTCAATACTCTCTACAGGCGTCTTGAAGGCATGCTTAGCGATGGCGTGCTGGATGCCGACGAGTCTGTGGAATTGCTGGAGATACTTCACCAATTCGCCGGTCTGCCAGTGGGCGCAGCACCAACCTTCAGCATGCCCAACAACCTGCCGCTCGATAATCCAGCCCCGTCGCTGGACTGTGCCGATCGCGTTTTTCTGTTTACCGGTGTTATGGCTTACGGGCCGCGCAAAGCGTGTGAATCGTTGATCGTAGAACGCGGCGGACTGATTGGTGCAGGTCTCAGCAAGAAAATCCACTATCTGGTGATCGGCAGCATCGGCAATGAACAGTGGCTGCACAGCAGCTATGGTACGAAGATCAAAAAAGCCGTTGAGCTAAGAGACAGCGGCGTGCCGATCGCCATCATCAGTGAAGATCATTGGCAGAAGGTGCTGTTCGGATAACAGGAGCCCGGTATGAGTGGAAAAGCGATTCTGTTCTGCAAAACCGCCAGCCTGACCATTGCCTATGAGGTGCATGGCCCGGAAACCGGTGTGCCGGTGATCCTGCTTCACGGCTTCCCCTATTCCCCTCGCGCTTACGACGAGATCGCGCCGCTCCTCGCCGCTCAGGGTTACCGAGTCATCGTTCCGTACCTGCGCGGTTACGGGCCGACTCGCTTCAACGATGCAAAAACACTGCGCTCAGGCCAGCAAGCCGCACTCGCTCAGGATTTGCTGGATTTGATGGATGCACTCTCCATCGAACAAGCCACGCTCTGCGGTTATGACTGGGGTGGTCGCGCGGCATGCATCGTCTCGGCGTTATTTCCGGAACGGGTGCGCGGCCTGGTGACCGGTGATGGCTACAACCTGCAGGACATCCCGAACTCGATTCGACCGCTGGATCCCGAGACCGAACATCGGCTCTGGTATCAGTATTACTTCCACACGCCACGTGGCGTTGAGGGCCTGAAGCAAAATCGTCGGGAGTTTTGTGAATTGCTATGGAAGCTGTGGTCACCGACCTGGTCGCGCAGCGCCGAGCGTTATCCCCTGAGTGCGCCAACCTTCGACAACCCTGATTTCGTTGACGTGGTAATCCACTCCTATCGCCACCGTTTCATGTATGTCGCGGGAGATTCGGCGTTTGAATCGATGGAAGATTTGCTGACTCGACAACCGGCCATTAGCGTGCCGAGCATTTCTTTGTGCGGTGCCGACGACGGTGTCGGCCCTGCACCACAAGAGGATGAAGACGCGGAGCATTTCACTGGTTTTTATGAGCGGCGCGTGTTGTCCGGTGTCGGGCATAACATTCCCGAAGAAGCCCCCGAACAAACCCTCAAGGCATTACTGGATCTGTTGCAGCACTGACCGAAAACCGCTCGCGATAAGCCTGCGGCGTCACGCCGATGGCGCGCAGGAAACTGCGGCGCAATGTCTCTTCACTGCCAAACCCGCAATTGGCGGCGATGCGTTTGACCGGTAATCCAGTGTCGCCGAGCAATCGCCGAGCGGTTTCAACGCGGATCAATTCGATCGCCCGCGCCGGGGTCTGGCCGGTGTCGGCGCGGTAGTGGCGGACGAAGCTGCGTTCGCTCATCCCGGCTTGTTCGGCGAGGGTCGGGATGCCGAGGTCGCAGGTGAGGTTTTCCGCGATCCAGGCGTGCAACTCATCAAAACGATTGCCCTGATTTTGCAGCGACAAGGTCACGCTGAATTGCGACTGACCGCCGGGGCGTTTGAGGAACACCACCAGATGCCGGGCGACGTCCAGCGCGATGTCGCTGCCGAGATCTTCTTCGACCATCGCCAGTGCCAGGTCGATGCCGGCGGTGACACCGGCGGACGTCCAAACGGGGCCGTCGTTGATGAAGATCGGATTGGCCTCGACTTGCAGTTTCGGATGTTGCTGGGCCAATTGTTCACAACGAGTCCAGTGCGTAACCACGCGGCGACCATCAAGCCAGCCACTGGCCGCCAGCAGAAACGCGCCGGTACATACCGAGGCAACCCGCCGGCATTTCGCCGCATGCTCGCGCACCCAATCCACCAGCGGCACGTCTTCGGCCGCAGGATAAATGCCCCAACCTCCGGCGATGATCAACGTGTCACTCGCCTCTTGCGGCAACGGTTCGGCCAATACCGCCAGCCCCGCCGACGACATCACCGCCCCGCCGCCGCTGGCGATCACCGTTGGCGCATAGGGAATCGGCAAGCCGCGCTGGCGGGCGATGTCGTTGGCCGAGGCGAACACTTGCAAGGGCCCGGTAACGTCGAGGATCTGCATGTTGGCAAACGCGAGTACGTGGATGGTTTTGGGCATTTGGCGTAATTCGTGGGGTTATTGGCGTATGCGCCAGAACCTACGCGCCTACAGTGAAGCCGTCCACCCCTTTTCATGGAGCAAGAACGATGACGCTGCAGATCGGTTTTCTGTTGTTTCCGCAGGTTCAGCAACTCGACCTGACCGGGCCTTATGACGTGCTCGCTTCGCTGCCGGACGTGCAGGTGCATCTGATCTGGAAGGATCTGATGCCGGTCACCGCCAGCACCGGTTTGCTGCTCAAACCGACCACGACATTTGAAGATTGCCCGGATCTGGATGTGATTTGTGTGCCGGGTGGTGGCGGTGTCGGCGTGTTGATGGAGGATGAAGCGACGCTGGATTTCATCAAGCGTCAGGCTGCTCAGGCGAAATACGTCACGTCGGTGTGCACCGGGTCGCTGGTGCTGGGGGCGGCGGGATTGTTGAAGGGTAAACGCGCGACCACGCACTGGGCGTATCACGATCTGCTGCCGACGCTGGGGGCGATTGCGGTGAAGGATCGCGTGGTGCGTGACGGCAACCTGTTTACCGGTGGCGGGATTACGGCGGGGATTGATTTTGCCTTGGTGCTGGCTGAAGAGTTGGTGGGTGCGGATACCGCGCAACTGGTGCAGTTGCAGCTGGAATATGCGCCGGCGCCGCCGTTTGACTCGGGCAGCCCGGAGACGGCGCCGAGGGCTGTCGTCGATGAGGCCCGCCTGCGCGCAGCGCCTTCGTTGAAGTTACGCACGGAAATTACCGAACGTGCGGCAGGCAAACTCAACCTGCACTGATCCCTAGCCCTACACAAATCCCTGTAGGAGCTGCCGAAGGCTGCGATCTTTTGATCTTGAAAAGCCAAAATCAAAAGATCGCAGCCTTCGGCAGCTCCTACAGGTTGTGTGTCCGGTTTGCCGCCACACTTCACTTGTCCCCACGCCCTCGCCCGTGTAGAAAGCCCTTCCACAAAATGTGCACAGGGACTTTCGATGAAGGCTTTGCCATGGCTCTATCTGGCCCTTCTCAGCCTCGGCTACGGTTTGGCGTTGAGCCATGGCCAACTCGGCTGGCTGGCGTTGATCTCGCTTGGGCTATTGATGTTCGCGGGCTTTGCCGTGCGCCAGCAACAGGTGCCGGTCGGGCGGTTTCTCGGTCACGGTCTATTCATCGTGCTGGCGCTGGCGTTGGCGCTGCACTGGTTGCCGGGCTTCTCCAGCGCGCGAGTGATCGATCCGCAACGTTTCACCGATGACGCCGTGCCATTCGCGATGTATCTCAATCTCGACAAACCGTTGATTGGCTTCTGGCTGTTGCTGGTCTGCCCATGGATTGTCGCGCGGCGCTCGTTGCGACTGACGGTCTACGCCACCGTCGTCGCCCTGACCTTGAGCGTGATCCTCGCCCTCGGCGGCGCGGTATTGCTCGGCGTGATCGCGTGGGCGCCGAAGTGGCCCGATCAGGCCTGGTTATGGGTGCTGAACAATCTACTGCTGGTGACGCTGGTCGAGGAAGCGCTGTTTCGCGGCTATATACAGGGCGGTCTCAGCCGTCGTTTCAAAAACCTGCCTTACGGCGAAAACCTCGCCCTGCTGCTCGCCTCGCTGATTTTCGGCCTGGTGCATCTGGGTGCCGGTTGGCAGTGGGTGTTGCTCGCGAGTCTGGCCGGTGTCGGTTATGGCCTGGCCTACCGTTTCGGCGGACTGGGCGCGGCGATTGCCACGCATTTCGGCCTGAATCTGCTGCACTTCGCGCTGTTCACCTATCCGATGCTCGCCGGTTGAAGCAATGGCCGTTTTGCGACGCCATTCTTAAATCTGAAAAATAATTTCAATAAAACGCCGCGACCGCCGACAACCTTTCAAAGCCTTGCGGATTGAAAAACCATGCGTAATAACCAGCCCATCACACAACGCGAACGGACGTTCCCGGCTCAGCAGCGGTTGATTTCCACAACCGACGCCAAGGGCGTGATCACCTACTGCAACGACGCTTTCGTTGAAATCAGCGGGTTTTCGCGTGAAGAACTGATCCGCGCGCCGCACAATTTGGTTCGTCACCCCGACGTCCCGGCCGCGGTGTTTTCGCACATGTGGGGCACACTGAAACAAGGCTTGCCATGGATGGGCATTGTCAAGAATCGCTGTAAGACCGGTGACCATTACTGGGTTAACGCCTACGTGACACCGGTGTTCGACGGCAATCAGGTGGTCGGTTACGAGTCGGTGCGGATCAAACCCACCGCCGAACAGATCCGCCGCGCCGAAGCGCTCTACCAACGCATCAACCAAGGCAAGTCGGCGATCCCGTCCAGCGATAAATGGCTACCGGTACTGCAAGACTGGTTGCCGTTCATTCTGGTCAGCCAACTGAGCTTCGTGATCGGCGCGACCCTCAATTCGCACTGGGGCTTCGCCCTCGCCGCCGGTTTGTCGGTGCCGCTGGGCCTGATGGGTCTGCAATGGCAGCAGCGTGGGCTGAAACGCCTGCTGCGTCTGGCCGAACAGACCACCTCCGACCCGCTGATCGCACAGATGTACACCGACAGCCGTGGCGCGCAAGCGCGTCTGGAAATGTCGATCCTCAGCCAGGAAGCACGCCTGAAAACCTGCCTGACCCGCTTGCAGGACACCGCCGAACACCTGACCGATCAGGCCAAACAGTCCGACGTCCTCGCGCACAACAGCTCCAGCGGTCTGGAACGTCAACGCGTGGAAACCGAACAAGTCGCCACCGCCGTTAACCAAATGGCCGCGACCACGCAAGAAGTCGCGAGCCACGTGCAGCGCACGGCTGACGCGACGCAGGAAGCCAATCGCCTGACCGGTCGTGGTCGTGACATTGCCGGGGAAACCCGCGAAGCCATTCAGCGCTTGTCGGTAGTTGTCGGCGAAACCGGCCTGACCGTCACTCAACTGGCCAAGGACAGCGACGAAATCGGCGGCGTGGTTGATGTGATCAAAGGCATCGCCGATCAGACCAACCTGCTCGCTCTGAACGCCGCGATCGAAGCGGCGCGTGCCGGTGAGATGGGCCGTGGTTTTGCCGTGGTGGCTGACGAAGTTCGCCAGTTGGCGCAACGTACCAGCGAATCGACCGGGCAGATTCACGCCTTGATCGCCAAGTTGCAGCAGACTGCATCCAGCGCTGTGCAAACCATGGAAGCCGGGCATCGTCAGGCCGAAGAAGGTGTGGCGCGGGTATTGGAAGCGGATCAGGCATTGGTCGGGATCAGTGAAGCGGTGGCTAACATCACCGACATGACCACGCAGATTGCAGCGGCGACGGAAGAGCAAAGTGCGGTGGCGGAAGAGATCAGCCGCAACATCAGCAACATTTCAGAACTGGCAGATCAGACGTCGGAACAGGCACATAACTCGGCATTGTTGAGTGAAGAGCTGACGAAGACGGCGAATACGCAATACTCGTTGGTGGAGCGGTTTAACCGCTGATTGAACTGGCGATAACAAAAACCCGGATGGCGAGAGCTTCCGGGTTTTTTGTTGTGTCGGATTCCCCCCAAAGGGACGATGGAAAAGGGAGCCGATCTGTGTGCATTTCAGAATTTGAGTTTGACATGGAATCTCAAGTCGGCGCACCTCGCACATTTACCTCGGTCAGTCCCCTCTCCCTCGGGGAGTGGTTAGGGTGAGGGCTGTCATGGCCAGCGTCCAAAAAATGACAGACAGCGAGCAGTTGATTCAGACCTTCGCGACCTTGTCTAGCTGTCAGGTCTTACAGTAGACGCCTTGCACCAGAAGAACATCATGAACAGGCAGGCTGAACAGCCTGTCTTTCATCCATGTTCACGAGAAGGATTTCACTATGAGCGCACAGAGCGTTTTCATTCCGAAGCAAAAAAATATTGTGGCTACCACTGAAGACTTCCATTGGAGCTTAGGATCAGAGCCAATCTATGCAGAGTCCGCTGTGGCTTACTACAGTAAATTTGAAGTGACGGGCGAAGAAAGCTGGGTTTTCTCCGCCAGCATCGGCTCGGACGAGGAAGAGAACTACTTCGGTTTTCTTTTGAGCGTTCCCTACCTCGATCAGGATCTTATGGAGTACACCTACAAACTTGGCGCCGACGACAGATTTCATGCGTCCCACAGTCACTGGATTCCAGCGCCTCCCGGGTTTTCCGGTGTCCGGGTGGTCAAGGCGGATAATGCGGAACTGACAATCAGACTGAATCGAGCAAAACGAACGGTGACAGGTGACTTCATTGCCACCTTTAAATCTGATGGTTACCGTTTGGCACCCAGTGGCCACTTCGAATTGACGCTGCTACATCCGTAATTTCTTCACATCCGCGCGCAAGACACTTAACCAATGCCCGCGATGCGTTTAGAGGACAGCGCTGCGCAGAAGTCATACTCCTGCGTAGCGATTGTCGACAGTTAATCGCGTGGCACAACGTTTTCAAGTGCCTGATTCACCGCCAACTCCCCCAGCATCACAACCTGCGCAATGCCCAACAGCGTATTGCGGCTGGGGCCTTCCAACATCCCGGCGAAGTCACCGAGCATGACCGTGGCCGAGGCCAATGACTCAAAGGCATTCGCCAATAAGGATTCAGTGTCGGTTTGCGGATTGACCATGAACATGCTGCTGGGACTATAAGGCGTGGCCATGATCTGCGCGGGTGCGAGGTAATGGTCGAGGGTGCGTTCGGCGGCGGCGTGGAGCTTCTTTGAAGCGAATGATTCGTACGGTGAAGCCGGATCTGTGACCAGCGGTTTTGTGGTTTCGGACATAAGCTGAAACTCCTCGAAGCACTGCGAAAAAATGACACCGTGTAGGAGCTGCCGCAGGCTGCGGTCTTTTGATCGGCTTTTGATTGTTAAAAAGCAGATCAAAAGATCGCAGCCTGCGGCAGCTCCTACAAGGGATCGTGGCGGGATCGCTAGTGCGGCAAGCGACGGCCATCCAAGACTCGATTGACCATGAGCTCACTCAGCATGATCACCTGATGCAGCATCAACAGGGCTCGGCGTTGTGTGTTGTCGACGACATCGCCGATTTCACGCGCCATGTCACTGGCGGCTGCTAGCGATTCGCAGGCTTCGACGAGTAATGTTTCTTCGTCCACGGCGGGGTCGATGAGGAAGATCTTGCTGGTCTTGCGGGAAGGGACTGAGAGTTTCAATCGACCGGGGTTGAGATAGAAGTTGATGGCGCGGTCGGTTGCTTCTTTTATCTTTTGTGGTTCGAGGGTTGGGTCGTACGGGATTGGTTCGACGTCCGGGGGGTTTGGCGTGGCTTTGAACATAGATGAAACTCCAATTCGAAAAATGAGAGCCATCACCCTCGCTACCAAACGGCGGGTGGCGGCCATGCGCGGGTTGGTAGACCGGTCGAATTGGGAAACCCGGCGCTCACGAATGAGCCCCACGCATGCCCACCATAAAAAGCGGCGCTCAAAAAAGAGACCGCATTGGAGGTGTCGCAACATCCACAACTCAAAACGGGCTACCAAACCCGATCACTGTATTTCAGTGACAGGGAAACGATATAACCCGGCCTATAGTCGTGTATGCCGGCGGATTCTGGCGTACGCGTAGGTAAAGGCGCAAGGCGTTGTAGGGCTTGTGGCGTAACGGTTTGTGTAATTTAAACATCTGTCAGCAATCATGTTTAACAACGCGAAATGCCGAAAAATGTTCAACCCGTTTTCTGAAACGATTAAACAAAATCGCTCAACCTGAAAATGCATCCCGCGCCATCGCAGCCATCAAAGGACGATATTCCAGTGCCTACACATCTGCGCTCCATGTCCTACAACTCGATCAGAATCCGCCGACTTGCCCATCTCTGAGCAGGGTTCTACTGTTTGCCGCTCAAAATTAATTCACATAAGCTGGTCAGCATGAATACACATCCTTCGGAGGCTCCGATGGCCACCACCCGAAAAACCGACAAACCCAACAAAAAAGATGTCCGTGATGAACTGACATTCCTTGATGTTCGGCAAGCCGCGCGTGATGGGCAGAAAGTGTTCGATAAATTTGTGATCACTGGCAGGCTGCGATTTTTTTGATTTTGAAGAACCACACAGCGAAGGCTTCCGGTTCTTTATTGCTTGGCTGAAATTGATGGTGCCAGGCAGACCGCTTTCGCGAGCAAGCCCGCTCCCACAGTGGGATTTGCTACACGGGTTAGGAATGGGTTGGCTGGTAGGTCGCTATCGCTGGCAAGCCAGCTCCCACACGGATTGAGTACATCTGATAGAGATTCGGCGGGTCGCCATCGCCAGCAGGCTGGCTCCACAGTGGGATCCGGTGCGTTCAGCAAGAGACAGGTCGGCTATCAGGCCGCCTTCGCGAGCAAGCTCTGCTCCTACAAAAACAAAATCAAAAGATCGCAGCCTTCGGCAGCTCCTACATGGAATTCGCGGCGCAGCCGCCCCACTCAACAGGATGAGCGCAAGCTCGGCTGCAGATTTTGATCTTGATCCACAAGCGACATCGGAAGGCTGAGTGGAGGGATTCATCCCGGGGGTGGGAGCGCAGCGACCGTTTGGCGCAGCCAAACACATCGAGAGGAGGTGCAGCGCAGCAAACCGGAGGCGATGCGCCCGGATGGATCCCGGAGCGAAGGAACCCCGAGCCCCAGCGAGCGGGCCGGACGTAGGAGCAAGCGTTTTTTGCTTACTTTTTTAGGCGCTTGTAAAAAAGTGAGTCGCCGTAAGGGCGAAACCGTAAGTGGCCGTTACCGCAGCAATGGATATGTACTCAAAAAATATGTCGCAGCTGAAATCGATCCCCCTCACCCCAGCCCTCCCGAAACGTCGGACCGCCCCCAAGGGGGCGAAGGGGAAAGGGAGCCGATCTTTATGCGGTTCGGGATCTCGGTTAACCCTTGAGAAACTCGGCCACCTTCTGCGCGGCACTGGCCAAATGCTGTTCATGGGTAAAACCTGAAGCCTTGAGCGGTTTCAAATCATGATCCCCGGCCACCAGCCAAAACACCTTGATACTCGGCGATAACGCATACGCCTCCACGGCCTCCCGATTGCCAAGCGCATCCCGCTCCCCCTGCACAATCAACGTCCGCGTCTGCAAAGAAGCCAAATGCTCAACCCGAGGCTTCTCCGGCTTCCCCACCGCATAAAACGGATACCCCAGACACACCAACGCATCCACGCCCAATTCGTCAGCCAAAAGACTCGCCATCCGCCCCCCCATCGACTTCCCGCCAATCGCCAAAACCCCAGTGACATGACGTCGCACTACAGCAAACACCTCACGCCAGCACTCCAACAGCTTCGGCGCCGGATTGGGCGGACGTTTACCACCGTCAACGCGCCGCTGCGCCATATACGGAAACTCAAAGCGCAACACGTTAATCCCAAGAGCAGCAAGGCGCCCAGCCATGTCGTTCATCCAGTCGCTGTCCATCGGCGCACCAGCACCGTGAGCCAGGATCAACGTCGCCGCAGCTTCCCCATGAGCAGCATCCCAAAGCCACCCATGATCACGCACGCATTGCGCCCATTGATCCCCGTCAATACTGGCCTTGTGCTGTTTGTCCATGCTTGCCTCGCTTTTAGTCTGCCTATAACTCCAGACGAAGGATTCGCCGCGTCTTTTGCGCGGGCTCACTTCGGCTGAACCGTGGATGGGGAACCATGAACACTTCTATCAGTACCGCCTACAACTACAAGGTGGTCCGCCAATTCGCCATTATGACGGTGGTGTGGGGCATCGTCGGCATGGGGCTCGGGGTTTTTCTCGCGGCCCAATTGGTCTGGCCCGAACTCAACTTCAATTTGCCTTGGACCAGTTTTGGCCGCCTGCGCCCGCTGCACACGAACGCGGTGATCTTCGCGTTCGGCGGCTGCGCGCTGTTCGCCAGTTCGTTTTACTCGGTGCAACGCACCTGCCAAACCCAATTGTTTGCACCAAAAATCGCCGCGTTCTGCTTCTGGGGCTGGCAACTGGTGATCCTGCTGGCGGCCATCAGCCTGCCACTGGGTTACACCAGCTCCAAGGAATACGCCGAGCTGGAATGGCCGATCGACATTCTGATCACCATTGTCTGGGTCGCCTACGCCATCGTGTTCTTCGGCACGATCATGCAGCGCAAAACCAAACACATCTACGTGGGCAACTGGTTTTTCGGCGCGTTCATCATCACCGTGGCGATTCTGCACATCGTCAACAACCTTGAGTTGCCGGTGAGTTTCACCAAGTCCTACTCGGTGTACGCCGGTGCAACCGACGCGATGGTGCAATGGTGGTACGGGCACAACGCCGTAGGCTTTTTCCTCACCGCCGGTTTCCTCGGGATGATGTACTACTTCGTGCCGAAACAGGCCGAGCGCCCGGTGTACTCGTATCGTCTGTCGATCGTGCACTTCTGGGCACTGATCACCCTGTACATCTGGGCCGGCCCGCACCACTTGCACTACACCGCTCTGCCGGACTGGGCACAGTCGCTGGGCATGGTGATGTCGCTGATTCTGCTGGCACCGAGCTGGGGCGGCATGATCAACGGCATGATGACCCTCTCGGGCGCCTGGCATAAGTTGCGCAGCGATCCGATCCTGCGCTTCCTCGTGGTCTCGCTGGCGTTCTACGGCATGTCGACCTTCGAAGGTCCGATGATGGCCATCAAAACGGTCAACGCCCTCTCCCACTACACCGACTGGACCATCGGCCACGTCCACGCCGGCGCGCTCGGTTGGGTAGCGATGATTTCCATCGGCGCGCTGTACCACATGATCCCGAAAATCTTCGGCAAAGCGCAGATGCACAGCATCGGCCTTATCAACGCGCACTTCTGGCTCGCGACCATCGGCACCGTGCTCTACATCGCCTCGATGTGGGTCAACGGCATCGCGCAAGGTCTGATGTGGCGCGCCATCAACGAGGACGGCACGCTGACCTACTCCTTCGTCGAAACCCTGGTGGCCAGCCACCCTGGCTTCATCGTGCGGCTGATTGGCGGGGCGATCTTCCTCAGCGGCATGTTCCTGATGGCTTACAACACCTGGCGCACCGTGCGGGCCTCGCAGCCTGCTGACGTCGTCGCTGCCGCGCAGATGGCCTGAGGAGTCCGCCATGAAACACGAAACGATTGAAAAGAACGTCGGCCTGCTGATGTTGCTCATGGTGCTTGCCGTGAGCATCGGCGGCCTGACCCAGATCGTCCCGCTGTTCTTCCAGGACGTCACCAATAAACCGGTTGAAGGCATGAAGCCTTATACCGCGCTGCAACTGGAAGGCCGCGACATCTATATCCGTGAAGGTTGCGTCGGCTGCCACTCGCAGATGATCCGCCCGTTCCGCGCCGAAACCGAACGTTACGGACACTACTCGGTGGCCGGTGAAAGCGTCTGGGATCACCCGTTCCTGTGGGGCTCGAAACGTACCGGGCCGGATCTGGCCCGGGTCGGCGCGCGCTACTCGGATGACTGGCACCGTGCGCACTTGTACAACCCGCGCAACGTCGTACCGGAATCGAAAATGCCGGCCTACCCATGGCTGGTCACGCAAGCGGTCGACAGCAGCCACACCGAAACCAAGATCAAAGTCATGCGCACCCTCGGCGTGCCGTACACCGACGATGACATCGCCGGCGCGGTGGCCAGCCTCAAGGGCAAGACCGAAATGGACGCGCTCGTCGCCTACCTGCAAGTGCTTGGCACTGCGATCAAGAGCAAGAGGTGAGCCATGGTCATTGAAATGAGTGCAGGCCTGATTCGCGGCCTCGGCACGGTCGTGGTGTTCGTCGCCTTCGTCGGCCTGACCTTGTGGGTGTTCAACCGCAAGCGCACCCCGGAGTTCGCTGAAGCACGTCTGCTGCCGTTCGCCGACGAGCCACAGCCCGAAACTACCCCGGCATTTGAAACAACCCAAGCACCTGAACCAAGGAGTACCCGGCCATGACCACCTTCTGGAGTACGTGGATCTGCGTACTGACCATCGGCAGCCTGATCGGCCTGACGTGGTTGCTGATCGGCACCCGCCGGGGCGAGACCAAAGGCAGCGTCGACCAGACCATGGGCCACAGCTTCGACGGCATCGAGGAGTACGACAACCCGCTGCCGCAGTGGTGGTTCATGCTCTTCGCCGGCACGCTGGTATTTGCCGTGGGCTATTTGATTCTGTATCCGGGTCTGGGCAACTGGAAAGGTATCCTCCCGGGTTACGAGGACGGCTGGACCGGCGTTCACGAGTGGGAAAAGGAAATGAGCAAGGCTGACGCCAAGTTCGGGCCGATCTTCGCCAGGTTCGCCGCCATGCCGGTGGAAGAAGTGGCGAAGGATCCGCAGGCGCTGAAAATGGGTGGCCGCCTCTTCGCTTCCAACTGCTCGGTGTGCCACGGCTCGGACGCCAAAGGCGCGTTCGGCTTCCCTAACCTCGCCGACAGCGACTGGCGTTGGGGCGGCGACGCCGAGACCATCAAGACCACCATCATGGGTGGCCGGGTCGCGGCGATGCCGGCGTGGGGCGAAGTGTTGGGCGAGGCCGGGGTGAAGAACGTGGCCGCGTATGTGCGTCATGATCTGGCCAAGTTGCCACTGCCCGCCGACAGCAAGGCCGACCTGCAAGCGGGCCAGCAGGCGTTCAGCACCACCTGCGTAGCCTGTCATGGGGCGACCGGCCAAGGCACCGAAGCCATGGGCGCGCCGAATTTGACGCACCCGGCCGGATTTATCTATGGCACCAGCCTGACCCAACTCGAGCAGACCATTCGCCATGGTCGTCAGGGTCACATGCCCGCACAAAACGAGCTTTTGGGCAACGATAAAGTGCAATTGCTGGCAGCTTATGTGTACAGCCTCAGCCACGGATTGAATACAGAAAAACTGATTACTGAAGACAACCAGAAGTAAGCATTGCGTACACCTCTGCCGCACGATTCTCCGTGCGGCAGTTTCCCACCCCTTTGCGACGCATTGTCGCACCCCTTAACAGCCTCGCCTTTCGGTTCCCCGAATTCGGGTCTAAGCTTGCTCGATGCGGACTGGCTCATGCCGGTTGCAGGTCGATCCTGAGCGTTGTGTTCGATGAATTGGCTGACAGATTCGCCGCAAAGGCCAGTAGATACCGGCTGTCGCGCCGATTGCCATTCGTCACCCAAACCGGCCGTTTGAACACACCTCGTTACAAGCGACCTGAACCCCTCGCTTTTTTCATCCGCAGCGACTTTTTTTTCAAGGGCATTTTTGTCCTTACGCGGCGCATGGAAAGGCCGCAGAATCAGCGTTGGAAAGCATTGACCCAGGTCATGGCGCGTTGCAATGACCCCCTGCTCTCTGCATACTTGCGGCCGATTTTAATCCTAATAAAACACCCAAACCGTGGAACCTTAGAATGAGCACAGCAATCAGTCCGACTGCTTATAACTATAAGGTAGTCCGCCAGTTCGCCATCATGACGGTGGTCTGGGGGATCCTTGGCATGGGGCTCGGTGTCTTCATCGCCTCGCAACTGGTTTGGCCGGAGTTGAACTTCGGTCTGCCGTGGACGAGCTTTGGACGCCTGCGCCCGTTGCACACAAACCTGGTGATTTTCGCCTTCGGTGGTTGTGCACTGTTTGCCACTTCCTACTATGTCGTGCAGCGAACCTGCCAGACGCGACTGATTTCCGACAGCCTCGCGGCCTTCACCTTCTGGGGCTGGCAAGCGGTCATTGTCGGCGCGATCATTACCTTGCCGCTGGGTTACACCACCACCAAGGAATACGCGGAACTGGAATGGCCGATCGCCATTTTGCTGGCCATTGTCTGGGTCACCTACGGTCTGGTGTTCTTCGGCACCATCACCAAGCGCAAAACCAAGCACATCTATGTGGGTAACTGGTTCTACGGCGCGTTCATCGTCGTCACGGCGATGCTGCACATCGTCAACCACGCGTCCCTGCCGGTGAATCTGTTCAAGTCCTACTCCGCCTACTCCGGCGCGACCGACGCGATGATCCAGTGGTGGTACGGCCACAACGCCGTAGGTTTCTTCCTGACCACCGGTTTCCTCGGGATGATGTACTACTTCGTGCCGAAACAGGCCGAACGTCCGATCTACTCGTATCGTCTGTCGATCGTGCACTTCTGGGCACTGATCACCCTGTACATCTGGGCCGGCCCGCACCACTTGCACTACACCGCACTGCCGGACTGGGCACAATCGCTGGGCATGGCGATGTCGATCATCCTGCTGGCACCGAGCTGGGGCGGCATGATCAACGGCATGATGACCCTCTCGGGCGCCTGGCATAAGCTGCGCACCGACCCGATCCTGCGCTTCCTCGTGGTATCGCTGGCGTTCTACGGCATGTCGACTTTTGAAGGGCCGATGATGGCGATCAAGACCGTCAACTCGCTCTCGCACTACACCGACTGGACCATCGGCCACGTACACGCCGGCGCTCTTGGCTGGGTGGCGATGATCTCGATCGGCGCGATCTACCACATGATCCCGAAACTGTTCGGTCGTGCGCAGATGCACAGTGTCGGCCTGATCAACGCGCACTTCTGGCTCGCGACCATCGGCACCGTGCTGTACATCGCATCGATGTGGGTCAACGGCATCACTCAGGGCCTGATGTGGCGTGCAATCAACGATGACGGCACCCTCACCTACTCGTTCGTTGAAGCGCTGCAAGCCAGCCACCCGGGTTACATCGTGCGTGCCTTGGGCGGTGCTTTCTTCGCCAGCGGCATGTTCCTGATGGCTTACAACGTATGGCGCACCGTGCGCGCCTCGAACGCTGTTGAAGCTGAAGCCGCCGCCCAGATCGCTGTCGTTGGAGCTCACTGATGAAGCATGAAGCTGTCGAGAAGAATATTGGCCTGCTGGCCTTCTTCATGGTCATCGCCGTCAGCATCGGTGGCCTGACTCAAATCGTTCCGCTGTTTTTCCAGGACGTCACCAACAAGCCGGTCGAAGGCATGAAGCCACGCCCCGCCCTTGAACTGGAAGGCCGCGACGTCTACATCGCCAACGGCTGTGTCGGCTGCCACTCGCAGATGATCCGTCCGTTCCGCGCTGAAACCGAACGCTATGGCCACTACTCGGTGGCCGGTGAAAGCGTCTGGGATCACCCGTTCCTGTGGGGTTCCAAACGTACTGGTTCCAGGATCTGGCCCGTGTCGGCGCGCGTTACTCCGATGACTGGCACCGCGCGCACTTGTACAACCCGCGCAACGTGGTGCCTGAGTCGAAAATGCCGGCGTACCCGTTCCTCGTGGAAAACAAGCTCGACGGCAAGGAGACGGCCAAAAAAATGGAAGTCTTGCGCACGCTCGGCGTTCCTTACACCGACGAAGACATCGCCGGTGCTCAGGATGCCGTGAAGGGCAAAACCGAAATGGACGCGCTGGTGGCCTATCTGCAAGGCCTGGGCACCATCATCAAAAGCAAACGGTGATTTAGATGGATATCGGGATGATTCGTGGCCTGGGCACCGTTGTTGTGATGGTGGCCTTCATCGGTCTGGCGCTGTGGGTGTTCAGCCCCAAGCGCAAGTCGGAGTTTGAAGACGCGACCTTGCTGCCTTTCGCGGATGATCCCGAAGCCATCAAGCACGTCGAGCAAGCTTCTAGGAGTAACAAAGAATGACTACATTCTGGAGTCTGTACGTCACAGTCCTCAGTCTCGGTACGATCTTTTCCCTGACCTGGCTGCTGCTGTCGACCCGCAAGGGCCAGCGCAGCGAGCAGACGGAAGAGACGGTCGGGCACTCCTTCGACGGGATCGAGGAGTACGACAACCCGCTGCCAAAATGGTGGTTCATGCTGTTCGTCGGCACCATCATTTTTGCCTTGGGTTACCTGGTGCTGTACCCGGGTCTGGGCAACTGGAAAGGCCTGCTGCCGGGGTACAACTACCTCGATAACGACAAGCAGACCGCGTTCGCCAACGGCCAGACCGGCTGGACCGGCGTGCACGAATGGGAAAAGGAAATGGCCCGTTCGGACGCCAAGTTCGGTCCGATCTTCGCCAAGTTCGCCGCCATGCCGATCGAAGAAGTCGCCAAGGATCCGCAAGCACTGAAAATGGGGGGCCGTCTGTTCGCCTCCAACTGCTCGGTGTGCCACGGTTCCGACGCCAAGGGCGCTTACGGTTTCCCGAACCTGACCGACGCCGACTGGCGCTGGGGCGGCGAGCCGGAAACCATCAAGACCACCATCATGGGCGGTCGTCACGCAGTGATGCCGGCCTGGGCTGAAGTGATCGGCGAGCAAGGCGTTGCTGACGTTGCCGCGTTCGTGGTGAGCAACCTCGATGGTCGCAAGCTGCCGGAAGGCACCAAAGCGGATGTCGCCAACGGCCAGAAACTGTTCGCCGGCAACTGCGTGGCGTGCCACGGCCCGGAAGGCAAAGGTACGCCAGCGATGGGCGCACCTAACCTGACTCACCCGGCCGCGTTCATCTACGGTTCGAGCTTCGCGCAATTGCAGCAGACCATCCGTTACGGCCGTCAGGGCCAGATGCCTGCGCAGGAACAACTGCAAGGGAACGACAAGGTTCACTTGCTGGCCGCTTACGTTTACAGCTTGTCCCACGGTGAAAAAGCCCCGGAAGCGAACGCCGAGTAAGGCTTACGCTTGAAACAAAAAACGGCCCCGCCAATGTGAATTGGCGGGGCCTTTTTGTTGCCGGCCTCGCTTTACTTTAAGACCTCGATGGTATCGATCAGCTCACGCCGCGGCCAATTGTTACCGTTGACCTGAAACACGTTCAGCTTCTTGCGATCATCGGCAAACTCAGCGATCAGGTAAGTCGAATTTGATGCACCGCCACTGAGGTAGACCGGGACACGCCCGAAATTCTGACTACTGTAATAGAAGTAATACCCCGGGCGCGTGTGCAAGTGCCCGGCAAACACGGCAGTCACTGCGTATTTATCAATCATGGCCTTGAATCGATCAATCTGCTCCTCGCTACCCGCCCATCCACTGGGTTTGTGCAGGTTTAAAAGAATGATCTTGTCTTGCGCACGAGCAGCTTTCAGATCACGCTCAAGCCAATCGAGTGCACTCGTTATTTCATAATCAACTTTAAACAAAGGAAAACCGGAAGAGAACGACACCGTATAGGTCGGCTCATTATTCAACTGCACCAGGTGCACATCACCATAATTTTTTGAGTAAGCGAGACTGCCATAGAATGTCTTCCTGCCTTTAATATCTCGGGCTGCAAGATCAAACGTATCGACCTTCCCCCAATACTTATCCTTCATATCCGAAATGCTACCGGCAGCACAGTTGTTCTCCGGAACACTGCAATCATTGATATTGTTTTCGTAATCATGATTACCAAGACCGTAATCGTAATCCCCCCCCAGGTGCTTATCCAGAATCTCCTGGGTAGTGGAGCGTTGACCGCTGTGACCGAACGCCGTCAAGTCACCATTGATCATGACCGGAATCGGCCGCCACTCCCGGTTGAAAAACTTTCGGTAACTGGCAACGTCCGAGTATTGGGTTTCTATCAGCCAGCGAGAGCGCTTGTCACGATCCGACGCCGATTCTTCCCCACCATTATCGGAACTTTCAGTCCATGGAAATTGCGGATCAGATGTAAAAATCAGTCGATTGGGGGAACGCTCATCAGCTTGAGCCCCAATCGTTACTGCCATCAGCAAAAACGTTAAAACACTGCACCGCCACAACTTGACTTGTTGCATGAGAGATCCTTCTCGTATGAGCTTATTGAATTAAAAGCCTGACTGGCCACTTCAATAAAACTACTGCAAGCACACGCCAGTGAAAACCTTAAGTACGGACAACATTAATAACTTTTATTTCTGCCACCCCCTGAAACAACAAAAAGCAGACTTACGCTTTTAGCTCTTCTTGATGCCCCCAAGAACGCCAGTCTTGAATGTGCGGATCCTGCCGGTCAATGCCACCATTACCCTGCGCTCGCAGCAATCACGTCGATGCACGGCTTGACCGAGGTGGCGAGTCGCCCGCTCATATTTGGCAATTGAAATTCGATAGGCACGTTGGCCGACACGCGATAACGTCTGAGTTCTTCAGAAGTACCGCCATGCAATACCCCCTCAATTAATCAGACAAGGATGCTGAGTAATGACCGAACCAGACAAAACCCTGAATTCCGGACTTCCGACCGTGGACAGCACACTCGCGCCACTGACTGGCTCAGAAGACCTGAACAGAAAAAAACGCTAGATTGACGACGAAAACGAGATTGATAAAAAACGTGGCAGTGGCGGCCTCGACAGCCTCGGCGGTGGCCGACTGCCTTGATCGGTGAGTGAAAACGGGGCAGTGCCTGCACTGCCCTCCTCAGCTGTCACGATACCGGCAACAGCCATCGTCTATAGTCAATTGACCTGCATCATGCTTTGCTGCAATCGCTACACCATTCACGCTCTTCCCCCAACGCGACCAAAGGTCGCACCCTTGAGCTAGAGCGACAGGCGTATCATTGCGCCACTGCAATACCCCCTTTTGACCGCGGTTGGCACGTATCGACCGAGGCATTTTTCCACTGCCGTGGGATGCAATGATGAGCAACCAGATTCCGGTACACGACGTCACACCACCGAGCAAAAACGCGAACAACAGCGTTGACCTTTACGCCTCACGAGAAAAAATCTACACCCGCGCTTTCACCGGCCTGTTCCGCAACCTGCGGATGATGGGCGGCGCCGCGCTGTTTCTGCTGTATTTCGGTACGGTCTGGCTGAATTGGGGCGGCCATCAGGCGGTGTGGTGGAACTTGCCCGAGCGCAAATTCTTCATCTTCGGCGCCACCTTCTGGCCGCAGGATTTCATTCTGCTGTCCGGCCTGTTGATCATTGCCGCGTTCGGCCTGTTCTTTATCACCGTGTACGCCGGTCGCGTCTGGTGCGGTTATACCTGTCCGCAAAGCGTGTGGACGTGGATTTTCATGTGGTGCGAGAAGGTCACCGAAGGCGACCGCAACCAGCGCATCAAACTCGACAAGGCGCCGATGAGCGCCAACAAACTGCTGCGCAAAGCCGCGAAACACGCGATGTGGCTGCTGATTGGTTTTGTCACTGGCATGACCTTTGTCGGTTACTTCTCGCCAATCCGCGAACTGGTTTTTGAATTCTTCACCGGCCAGGCCGATGGCTGGTCGTACTTCTGGGTCGGTTTCTTCACCCTCGCCACCTACGGCAACGCCGGTTGGTTGCGCGAGCAAGTGTGCATCTACATGTGTCCGTATGCGCGCTTCCAGAGCGTGATGTTCGATAAAGACACGCTGATTGTTTCCTACGATCCGCGCCGGGGCGAAAGCCGTGGCCCGCGCAAGAAAGGCATCGACTACAAGGCCCAGGGCCTCGGTGATTGCATCGACTGCACCATGTGCGTTCAGGTCTGCCCGACCGGCATCGACATTCGCGACGGTCTGCAGATCGAGTGCATCGGTTGCGCCGCGTGCATCGACGCCTGCGACAGCATCATGGACAAGATGAATTATCCGCGCGGCCTCATCAGTTACACCACCGAGCACAACCTGTCCGGGCAGAAAACCCATAAACTGCGACCGCGCCTGATCGGCTATGCCGTGGTGTTGCTGGCGATGATCAGCCTGTTGGTGACCGCGTTCTTCATGCGCTCGCTGGTTGGTTTCGACGTCAGCAAGGATCGCGTGCTGTACCGCGAAAACGCTGAAGGCCGGATCGAAAACGTCTACAGCCTGAAGATCATGAACAAGGATCAGCGCGACCACACCTATGTGCTGGAAGCCAGCGGTCTGCCGGATCTGCGCCTGCAAGGCAAACGCGAGATCAAGGTGCCGGCCGGGGAAATTTTCAGCATGCCGGTCGAACTGTCGAGCGCCCCCGAACAACTGCCATCGAGCACCAACGAGGTGAAATTCATCCTCAAGGATGCCGATGACAACAGCGTACACGTTGAAGCCAAGAGCCGATTCATCGGCCCACAAATCCGTTGAGAGAACTGAACATGCCCGCAGCAAACGCCGCAAGCCCTTGGTACAAGCACCTCTGGCCATGGATCATCATCGGGATTCTGGCCTGCTCGGTGACCCTGACCTTGTCCATGGTGACCATCGCGGTAAACAACCCGGACAACCTGGTGAACGACAACTACTACGAGGCCGGCAAAGGCATCAACCGTTCGCTGGATCGTGAGTTGCTCGCGCAGAACCTGAAGATGCGCGCCAACGTGCATCTGGACGGCGTTACCGGCGAAGTTGATCTGCGTTTGAGCGGTGACAGTCAGCCGAAGACACTGGAGCTGAACCTGATCTCGCCGACCCAGCCGGAGAAGGATCGCAAGATCGTCCTGACCCGCAGCGAATCTGAAACCGGCCGTTACCTCGGACAACTGAACGACAAGGTTGAAGGGCGTCGTTTTGTTGAGTTGCTCGGCAGTCAGGATGACCACGTGTGGCGCATGTTCGAAGAAGAACTGGTCAGCCACGACAAGGATCTGCTGCTGGGTGATGAACCCCTCCAGGGCGCCGAAGACCTGAAAAAGTAAGCAATTCCTGTGTAGGAGCTGCCGCAGGCTGCGATCTTTTGATCTTGCTTCAAAAGGTCAAAAGATCGCAGCCTCGTTGCACTCGTCAGCTCCTACAGGGATGGTGTTGATTCAGCAGTATTAGTGAACATTTGATGACGACCCCAACCCCCTGCTACCACTGCGCCCTGCCCGTTCCGTCGGGCAGCCGCTTCACCGCTGTCGTACTCGGGGAATCCCGCGAATTCTGCTGCCCGGGCTGCCAGGCCGTGGCCGAAGCCATCGTTGCCGGCGGCCTCGACAGTTATTACCAGCATCGCAGCGAAGCCTCGGCCAACCCCGAAGCGCTGCCGGTGCAACTGACCGACGAACTGGCGCTGTACGACCGCGCCGACGTGCAACAACCGTTCGTGCGCCATGCAGGCGATCTGGCCGAAACCACGCTGTTAATGGAAGGTATCAGTTGCGCCGCGTGCGGCTGGCTGATCGAGAAACATCTGCGCACCCTGCCTGCCGTGGCCGAAGCACGACTGAACCTGTCCAACCATCGCCTGCACGTGAGCTGGGCCGACGCGCAATTGCCGCTGAGCCAGATCCTCGCCGAACTGCGCCACATCGGTTACGCCGCCCACCCGTATCAGGCCGACCGCGCCAGCGAACAACTCGCCAGCGAAAACCGTCTCGCCCTGCGCCAGCTCGGCGTCGCTGGATTGCTGTGGTTTCAGGCGATGATGGCGACGATGGCCACATGGCCAGAATTCAACATCGACCTCAGCCCTGAGCTGCACACGATTCTGCGCTGGGTCGCGCTGTTCCTCACCACACCGATCGTCTTCTACAGCTGCGCGCCGTTCTTCAAAGGCGCAATGCGCGATTTGCGCACCCGCCACCTGACCATGGACGTCTCGGTGTCGCTGGCTATCGGCAGCGCCTACATCGCCGGGATCTGGACGGCAATCACCGGGGTCGGTGAGTTGTACTTCGATGCGGTCGGTATGTTTGCGTTGTTCCTGCTCGCCGGGCGTTATCTGGAACGCCGCGCCCGCGAGCGTACCGCCGCTGCCACGGCCCAACTGGTCAATTTGTTGCCCGCGTCGTGCCTGCGTCTGGACGGTGACGGCCAGAGCGAGCGCATTTTGCTCAGCGAACTGCGCACGGGCGACAAGATTCTGGTGCAAGCCGGATCGATCCTCCCGGCCGACGGCAAGATCATTGATGGCCAATCAAGCATCGACGAATCGCTGCTCACCGGCGAATACCTGCCGCAACCGCGCACGCTGGGCGATGCGGTCACCGCCGGCACTCTTAATGTCGAAGGGGCGCTGACGGTTGAAGTGCAGGCGCTGGGGCAAGACACGCGCCTGTCCGCCATCGTCCGCCTGCTCGACCGCGCCCAGGCGGAGAAACCACGACTGGCAGAAATCGCCGACCGCGCCGCGCAATGGTTCCTGCTGTTATCACTGATCGCCGCTGCCGTCATCGGCCTGCTCTGGTGGGAGCTGGATTCCTCGCGCGCGTTCTGGATCGTCCTCGCCATGCTCGTCGCGACCTGCCCGTGCGCGCTGTCGCTGGCGACGCCGACCGCCCTCACCGCCGCCACCGGCACCCTGCACAAACTCGGTTTGCTGTTGACGCGCGGCCATGTGCTGGAAGGCCTGAATCAGATCGACACAGTGATTTTCGACAAGACCGGCACCCTCACCGAGGGCCGCTTGGTATTGCGTTCGATCCGCCCGCTCGGCGCACTGGACAGCGAGCAATGCCTGAGCCTCGCCGCCGCGCTGGAAAACCGTTCAGAACACCCGATTGCCCGAGCTTTCGGTCGCGCACCGCTGGCGGCAGAGGAAGTTCACAGCACACCGGGGCTCGGTCTCGAAGGCCTGGTAGGCGAGCAGCGTTTGCGCATCGGTCAGGCGCAATTTGTCTGCGCCCTCAGCGGCGCGGCAGTACCGACGATGCCGGACGAAGCAGGCCAATGGCTGCTGCTGGGCGACGCACAGGGGCCGTTGGCGTGGTTCGTCCTTGATGACCGCTTGCGCGATGACGCCCCCGCCCTGCTCGCGGCGTGCAAAGCGCGCGGCTGGCGCACGTTGCTGTTGTCTGGCGACAGCTCGCCGATGGTCGCCAGCGTCGCCGCCGAATTGGGCATCGACGAGGCCCGTGGTGGTTTGCGTCCTGACGACAAACTGCAAGTCTTGCAACAGTTGCACAAGGAAGGTCGCAAGGTGCTGATGCTTGGCGACGGTGTGAATGACGTGCCGATACTGGCGGCGGCCGACATCAGCGTGGCCATGGGTTCGGCCACCGATCTGGCGAAAACCAGCGCCGATGCGGTGCTGCTGTCCAACCGCCTCGACGCGCTGGTTCAGGCCTTCACGTTGGCGCGGCGCACGCGTCGGGTAATCATCGAGAACCTGCTGTGGGCGGCGCTGTACAATGGCCTCATGTTGCCGTTCGCCGCCCTCGGCTGGATCACGCCGGTGTGGGCCGCGGTCGGCATGTCGATCAGTTCGTTGACCGTGGTGCTCAACGCTTTGCGCCTGACTCGCCTGCCGGGTTCGCCGCACGCCAGCACCCGTTCGGAAACCCGCCCGCTGCCGGCCTGAGCCGCGCGGGCATGGAGTACAGATGCCAGCTCTCTACGTGATGATCCCCGCCGCACTGCTGATCGTGGCCATCGCCGTTTACATCTTTTTCTGGGCGGTGGACAGCGGTCAGTACGACGACCTCGACGGCCCGGCCCACAGCATCCTGTTCGACGATCAGGATCCGCAACACACCGCCGCCGTCGACGAAGTCAACGCGACCAAACCGGACGACAAGGCCCCACCCCATGCTTGAACTGGCGCCACTGCTGGTCTCGGCGCTGATCCTCGGCTTGCTTGGTGGTGGCCATTGCCTGGGCATGTGCGGCGGCTTGATGGGCGCGCTGACCCTGGCGATTCCCAAGGAGCAACGCAGTCGGCGTTTTCGACTGCTGCTGGCGTATAACCTCGGGCGGATTCTCAGTTATGCCACGGCGGGATTGCTGATCGGTCTGGCGGGCTGGGCGGTTGCCAACAGTCCTGCGGCGATGTTCATGCGCGTACTGGCCGGTTTGTTGTTGATCGCCATGGGTTTGTACCTGGCCGGTTGGTGGAGCGGGCTGACGCGGATCGAAAGCCTCGGACGCGGGTTGTGGCGGCACATTCAGCCAGTGGCTAACCGTTTGTTGCCCGTGTCGAGTGTGCCGCGTGCGTTGTTGCTCGGCGCGTTGTGGGGCTGGCTGCCGTGTGGACTGGTTTACAGCACGTTGCTGTGGTCGGCGAGTCAGGGCAATGCGCTGGACAGTGCGTTGTTGATGCTCGCGTTTGGCTTGGGGACGTGGCCGGTCTTGCTCGCCACGGGCCTTGCGGCAGAACGCGTTACTGCGCTATTGCGCAAACGCAGCGTGCGTATAGCGGGTGGGCTGCTGGTCATCCTGTTCGGCGTCTCGACCCTGCCCGGCCCGCATCAACATTGGTTGATGGGCCACTGAATCAACCCCAATGAAATTCCTGTACAGATCCATTGTGGCGAGGGGATTTATCCCCGCTGGGTCGCGAAGCGGCCCCTTGCATTCTCCCGCCATACCCAGCAGTCAGGTTTTGCGACTGCTGCGCAGCCGAACGGGGATAAATCCCCTCGCCACAATAAATCTCATCATCACAGCCCCTCTGCATCACCCACCACCCTTGATGCAAATCAAGTGCCTCATCGCCGCACCCCGATAGACTCCCCCCACACTGCCAGCCTATCCGGGGGAATGCCCGCATGCTCGACGCCATTCGTTGGGACTCTGATCTGATTCGCCGTTACGATCTCGCGGGACCGCGCTACACCTCGTATCCGACGGCCGTGCAATTTCACAGTCAGGTCGGCTCGTTCGATCTGTTTCACGCTCTGCGCGACAGCCGCAAGGCCCTGCGCCCGTTGTCGCTGTATGTGCATGTGCCGTTCTGCGCAAACATTTGCTACTACTGCGCCTGCAACAAGGTCATCACCAAGGATCGCGGCCGCGCCCTGCCGTACCTGCAACGTCTGGAGCAGGAAATCCAGTTGATCGCCTGCCACCTCGACCCCGCACAAAAAGTCGAGCAACTGCACTTCGGCGGCGGCACCCCGACCTTTCTCAGCCACGATGAACTGCGTCAGTTGATGGCGCACCTGCGCAAGCATTTCAATCTGCTGGATGACGATTCCGGCGATTACGGTATCGAAATCGACCCGCGCGAAGCCGACTGGTCGACCATGGGCCTGCTGCGAGAACTCGGTTTCAATCGCGTCAGCATTGGCCTGCAAGACCTCGATCCGGCCGTACAGCGCGCTGTCAATCGCCTGCAAAGTCTGGAAGAAACCCGCGCGGTGATCGATGCGGCGCGCACCCTGCAATTTCGCTCGATCAACATCGACCTGATTTACGGACTGCCCAAACAGACCCCGGACAACTTCGCCCGTACCGTCGAGGAAGTCATCAGCCTGCAACCGGATCGGCTCTCGGTGTTCAACTACGCGCACTTGCCGGAACGCTTTATGCCGCAGCGGCGGATCAACACCAGCGAACTGCCGAGCCCGGCGCAGAAACTGGAGATGTTTCAGCGCACTACCGAACAATTGATCGCCGCCGGTTACCGCTACATCGGCATGGATCACTTCGCCCTGCCCGATGACGAACTGGCGATTGCTCAGGAGGAGGAAACCCTGCAACGCAACTTCCAGGGCTACACCACCCACGGCCATTGCGATTTGATTGGTCTGGGAGTTTCGGCGATCAGCCAGATTGGCGACCTGTACTGCCAGAACAGCAGCGATCTGAACGAATACCAGAACAGCCTCGCCGCCGCGCAACTGGCGACCAGCCGTGGCTTGGTGTGCAACGCCGATGATCGGCTACGACGCGCGGTGATTCAGCAACTCATCTGCAACTTCAGTCTGGATTTCGCCGAGATCGAGCAGCAGTTCAACATCGATTTTCAGGGTTACTTCGGCGCGCTATGGCCACAACTGCAAGGCATGGCCAACGATGGCTTGATCACTCTGGAACGTGATTGCATCACGATTCTGCCGGCGGGACGCTTGCTGGTGCGTTCGGTGTGCATGGTGTTTGACGCTTACCTGGAGCAGCAAAACCGCCAGCGTTTTTCCCGGGTGATCTGAGCGCCCACCAAAATGAACCAGTCCGGACAGCGACATTTTGCCAGCAGGCCAGACGCGCCACGCACTGGCCTGAACGTCCTCTTGTGGGTTACCCTTACGTCTTATGTGTGTTTTCCCACAAGGATTAAAGAAATGTCCGAGCCAGTTAAACTGCGCGCTCATAACCAGGCCCATTGCAAGGATTGCAGCCTGGCCCCTCTCTGCCTGCCACTTTCTCTGAATCTGGAAGACATGGATGCGCTGGACGAGATCGTTAAACGTGGCCGCCCGTTGAAAAAGGGTGAGTTCCTGTTCCGCCAGGGCGACACATTCGATTCCGTTTTTGCAGTACGCTCCGGCGCCCTGAAGACCTTCAGCCTGAGCGATTCCGGCGAAGAACAACTGACCGGGTTTCACTTGCCAAGCGAACTGGTCGGCCTGTCCGGCATGGACACCGAGAAACACCCGGTGTCCGCTCAGGCACTGGAAACCACCTCGGTCTGCGAAATCCCCTTTGAACGCCTCGACGAACTGGCCCTGCAATTGCCGCAGCTGCGCCGTCAGTTGATGCGCGTGATGAGCCGCGAAATCCGCGATGACCAGCAAATGATGTTGCTGCTGTCGAAGAAAACCGCCGACGAGCGCATCGCCACCTTCCTGGTCAACCTGTCCGCACGCTTCCGCGCTCGCGGCTTCTCGGCCAATCAATTCCGCCTTGCAATGTCGCGTAACGAAATCGGCAACTACTTGGGTCTGGCGGTGGAAACCGTATCCCGCGTGTTCACCCGCTTCCAGCAAAACCAGCTGATCGCCGCCGAGGGCAAGGAGATTCACATCCTCGACCCGATCCAGCTCTGCGCGCTGGCCGGTGGTTCGTTAGAAGGCTGATCTCGATCCGCGGTTGAGCGAAGCGTTTCAGCCGCGGGTATACTGCGCCGTTTGCAGCCCTGCCAGGACACCTCGACGATGGTCTTCGACTCCTTCGACATCAAATCCCTGATCCGCCCCGTGATCGACTTCCCGAAACCAGGCGTGATTTTTCGCGACATCACCCCGCTGTTCCAATCGCCCACGGCCCTGCGCCTGGTGATGGACAGCTTCGCCCACCGCTACGTGGAAGCCGATTTCACCCACATCGGCGCGATGGATGCGCGCGGTTTTCTGATCGGCTCGGTACTGGCCTATCAGTTGAACAAGCCGCTGGTGCTGTTCCGCAAGCAAGGCAAACTGCCGGCGGACGTGCTCGCTGAAGGTTACGCGACCGAATACGGCGAAGCGTTTCTGGAAGTGCACGCCGACAGCCTGTGCGAAGGCGATTCGGTGGTGATGTTTGATGATTTGATCGCCACCGGCGGCACGCTGATTGCGGCGGCCAACCTGATTCGTCGCATGGGCGCGCGGGTGCATGAGGCGGCGGCGATTATTGACCTGCCGGAGCTGCAAGGTTCGCAGCGTCTGCAGGACATGGGCATCCCGACGTTTTGCCTGACGCAGTTTGCGTTGACCGATAAATAGGTAGCGCCCTTTAAGCCGCCTTCGCGAGCAAGCCCGCTCCCACATTGGATCTGTGTCGTTCACAAATCCCCTGTGGGAGCGGGCTTGCTCGCGAAGAGGCCAGTAGCCACACCATCAAACTTACAGCCCCATCTGCTTGCTGATGATCTCGTTCATCACTTCCCGCGTCCCGCCGCCAATCGACAAGATGCGGTTATCCCGATACAGCCGCTCCACCAGACTCTCGCGCATATACCCCAGCCCACCAAGAATCTGCACCGCCTCCGTGGTAATCCGATCCGAGGTGTCCGTGGCAAAGTTCTTCGCCATGGAAATCTCTTTGATCACACTCTGCCCCGCCGCCATTTTCGCCGCTTGCCGGTAGGTGAATTCGCGCGACACTTCCAGTGCCGTAGCCATTTCGGCCAGTCGATGTTTGATCACCTGAAACTTGCCAATCGGTTTGCCAAAGGCTTCACGCTCGCGCGCCCACTTCAGGCTTTCTTCCAGCGCCAGTTGCGCGGTCATGTTGGCCATCAGCGCCAAGGCCAGGCGTTCGCTCTGAAAATTGCCCATGATGCAGGCGAAGCCCATGTTCTCGGCGCCGATCAGATTTCCTACAGGCACACGGCAATCGTCGAAGAACAATTCAGCCGTGTCCGACGCCCACCAGCCCATTTTCTTCAACTGACGACCCACGGTGAAACCGGGCGTGCCCTTCTCGATCATCAACAGGCTGATGCCACCGAAGCCTGGCGCGCCGGTGCGCACCGCGACGGTGTAGAAATCCGCGCGCACGCCACTGGTGATGAAAGTTTTGCTGCCGCTGACCCGATAGACGTCGCCGTCACGCACGGCGCGGGTTTGCAGGTTGGCGACGTCAGAGCCGCCACCGGGCTCGGTAACTGCCAAGGCGCTGATCTTTTCGCCGCTGAGCACTTGTGGCACGACGCGATCTCGCACTTCAGGGCGAGCCCATTTGACGATGGGCGGCAGACCGATATCCAGCGAGCCGAGCCCCGCTACCAGGCCGCCAGAGCCGCAGCGCATCAATTCCTCACTGGCGGCGACCTTGGCGAACAGATCGCCTTCATGGCTGCCACCGAGCGCTTCCGGATAGCCGATGCCGAGGATGCCGGCGGCACCAGCCTTCAGGTACAGCTCACGGGGGAAGCTTTCGGCTTCTTCCCACTGGTCAATGTCCGGCAGGATTTCGCGTTCGACGAAACGTCTGACACTGTCGCGGACTAATTGATGGCTGGGATCGAAGTATTCCTGAAAGGCAGGCATGGGCGAGCTCCACGGAAGGGTTCGCCGAACTTAACCGAGCGCTTGCTTGGTTTTCAACAGAATTGTGTGAATCAGGTAGACCGAGGTGAGCCATTCGCGAGCAAGCAACCCAGGATTCAGAGGGAAATCGGTTTCCGCCCGGCAAACGAATGCGCCAGCGTGCCGCCATCGACCAGTTCCAGTTCGCCACCCAACGGCACGCCGTGAGCAATCCGCGAAGCGATCAGGCCTTTGTGCTGCAACAACTGCGCGATGTAATGCGCTGTGGCTTCACCCTCAACCGTAGGATTGGTCGCAAGGATCACTTCAGCAAACGTCCCCGCCTCTTCAATCCGCGCCATCAGTTGCGGAATACCGATCGCCTCAGGCCCGAGACCGTCCAGCGGCGACAAATGCCCCTTGAGCACAAAATAGCGGCCACGGAAGCCAGTTTGCTCGACGGCGTAGACATCCATCGGCCCTTCGACCACGCACAGCAACGTGTCGTCGCGGCGGGTGTCGGCGCATTGCGGGCACAGATCGTCTTCGGTCAGCGTGCGGCATTGGCGGCAGTGCCCGACCCCTTCCATGGCTTGGCTGAGGGCCTGAGCAAGACGCAGACCGCCGCTGCGATCACGCTCGAGCATCTGCAACGCCATGCGCTGGGCAGTTTTCTGACCCACGCCGGGCAAGGTGCGCAGGGCGTCGATCAGTTGGCGAATCAAAGGGCTGAAGCTCATGGGTAAAAAGTCCGACAAAACAACGAGACGCGGTTTATACCCGCGCCTCTGGCCAGCGTCAAATACTCAGTCCTGGGCGACCCGCACCACCAGTTTGCCGAAGTTGCGACCCTCCAGCAGACCGATAAACGCTTCCGGCGCCTGCTCCAGGCCATCGACCACGTCTTCGCGGAATTTGACCTTGCCATCGCGCACCCACGGCACCATCGCGCTGATGAATTCCGGCTGACGATCGCCGTAGTCATCAAAGACGATGAAGCCCTGAATGCGTACGCGTTTGGTCAGCAACGTACGCTGCAGCATCGGCAGACGATCCGGGCCTTTCGGGGCTTCAGAGGCGTTGTAACCGGCGATCAGGCCGCACAGCGGGATGCGCGCTTTGGGGTTGAGCAACGGCACGACCGCGTCGAATACGTGACCGCCGACGTTTTCGTAATAGATGTCGATGCCATTCGGGCACGCCTTGGCCAGTTGCTCGGCGAAGTCGTCAGCCTTGTGATCGATGCAGGCGTCGAAGCCCAACTCCTCGACCACGTATTTGCACTTCTCGGCACCACCGGCGACACCGACCGCGCGCAGGCCTTTGATCTTCGCCACCTGGCCGACCACCGAACCGACGGCACCGGACGCGGCAGCGACGACTAGGGTCTCGCCTTCTTTCGGCTGACCGATGTCCATCAGGCCCATGTACGCGGTCATGCCGGGCATGCCCAACACACCGAGGGCCATCGACGGGCTCGGCAACCCGGACGGGATCGGGATGATGTTGCGGCCATCGCTGATGCTGTGGCTTTGCCAGCCTGTGGCACCGACCACCAGATCACCCTTATGAAACTTTGGATGACGCGAGTCTTCGACGCGACTGACAGCGCCGCCTGTCATCACCTCGCCGATTTCGACGGGCGCGGCGTAGGACGGTGCGTCACTCATGCGCCCACGCATGTAGGGGTCGAGGGACAGGTAGAGGGTTTTCAGCAGTATCTGGCCGTCCTGCAGATCGGGCAGCGCTTCGCGTTCGAGACGGAAGTTTTCCGGGGTCGGCGCGCCAACCGGACGCGAGGCGAGGACGAAGCGTTGATTGAGGGTAAGAGGGTCGGACATGTCAGCGTCTCCTGTGAATGATGAATTCAGCGGGTATAGGGAGCAGACCGTTGAGGCGGTGGGGTGTTCGATGTTTCGTACGACATTCATGTAGGAGCTGCGGCACGCTGCGATCTATTGATCTTGCTTGTGAAAACAACAGGATCAAAAGATCGCAGCCTCGTTTCACTCGACAGCTCCTACAGGGTGCGGTGTTAATGAGGCAGAAACAAAAATGCCAGGCGCAATGCCTGGCATTTTTTGTAGCTCATCTGCCGCCGGTTGGCGAATCAGAATGGCAGTTTCATACCCGCAGGCAGGTTCATGCCGGCGGTCATGCCGCCCATTTTTTCCTGGCTGCTGGCTTCGATCTTGCGCACGGCGTCGTTGACGGCGGCGGCGACCAGGTCTTCGATCACTTCACGGTCATCTTCGTCCAGACCCGGCAGCAGGGTCGGGTCGATGCTGACGCGCTTGAGGTCGTGACGACCGGTCATCACCACGGTGACCATATCGCCGCCGGCCTTACCGGTGACTTCGGCGTTGGCCAGTTCTTCCTGCATCTTGGCCATTTTTTCCTGCATCTGCTGCGCCTGCTTCATCAGGCCGGCCATGCCACCTTTCATCATGGGAATCACCTCAAAAGTACTTGGATCAAAACAGCGCCCGGCCATGGAGGCCGGGCACCTTCAGTTATTAGCCTTGGGCGACCAAGGCGTCGACAGGTTCAATAGTATCGTGTCGCACCACCGCGCCAAACTGCTGAACCATCTGCTGGATGAACGGATCGCCATGAATCGACTCCTCCGCTTCGCGCTGACGGTTGGCCCGGCGACGGGAGGCGGCCTGAGCCGGGGTCTCCTGCTCGGGTTTGATCAGCTCGATGGTCAGCGTCAGCGTACGACCGTGGAACTGGTTCAACGCATCGTTCAGACGTCGCTGCTGCGTGGCGTTGAACAGCGCACTGTGCGCCGGATCGAGGTGCATCAGCCAATGATCGCCATCAACCGCGATCAAGGTGCAGTTGGCGGCGATGCTGCCGGTCATGCCGGAGATCGGCAGTTTCGGGAACAGCTCCAGCCATTGCAAGGCCAGACCGGTGGCTGGCGCCGCTGCGGGCTCAGGTTCGGGTTCCGGCTCTGGATCGGCAGCGTGTTCGCTGGCCAGTTCGTCGAGGTAGCTGTACGCCGAGTCCATGTCCGGCTCGATGTAATCCTCGTCCAGCGGCGGCTCGTCGTCCATGTCGGTGCCCGGCGTGGCGGCATCGACGTCGGCGACTGAAGGCTCTGGAATTGGCGCAGCGGCCCACTCTGGTGCGTCAGGGACGACGCTGTCCGGGGTCGGCAACGGCATCGGCGGCAACTCGGGTTGCTCGGCGGCGGTTTCCAGCATGGGCTCGACGGCAGGTTGCTGAGCTGGCTCGGGTTCTGGCTCGGCCTCGGCTTCTACCGGATCGTTCCACGGCAGATCGACAACGGCTTCGGCGACGACGGGCGTTGGCTCTGGCTCGGCAACTGGAGCAACTGGAGCAACCGGCGCAGGCTCTGGAGCCGGCGCAGGTGCTGTTACAGGAGCCGGCGTCGGGGCAACAGCCGCAGCAACCACCGGCGCAGGTTTAGGCGCGGCAGCCACTGAATTTGCGGAATCAACTGTGGCCTGGCTGATCCCCACTGGCTTTAGCGGTTGCCTCGGGGCGTCCGCCGTATCAGCCGGCCGGAAGGCCAGCATTCGCAGCAGCACCATTTCGAAACCGCCGCGCGGATCCGGCGCCAGCGGCAAATCGCGGCGGCCGATCAGGCCCATCTGGTAATAGAACTGCACGTCTTCGGCCGGCAAGGCTTGCGCCAGCGCCAACACGCGATCGCGATCGCCATGCCCATTGTCGACGCCTTCCGGCAGCGCTTGAGCGATAGCGACGCGGTGCAGCACGTTGAGAATTTCCGAGAGCACGCCGTTCCAGTCCGGGCCCTGCTCGGCCAGGTGGCGCACCGCTTCAAGCAATGCCTTGGCATCGCCTTCAATCAACGAATGCAGAACGTCAAAGACCTGACCGTGATCCAGCGTGCCGAGCATCGCCCGCACGTCGGTGGCGAGCACCTTGCCTTCACCGAAAGCAATGGCCTGATCGGTCAGGCTCATGGCGTCACGCATCGAACCGTCAGCGGCGCGACCGAGCAGCCACAGCGCGTCGTCTTCGAACGGCACGCTTTCGGCGGTCAGAACGTGGGTCAAATGCTCGACCACGCGCTCCGGCGTCATGTTCTTCAGCGAGAACTGCAGGCAGCGCGACAAAATCGTTGCCGGAAGTTTCTGCGGGTCGGTGGTCGCCAGGATGAACTTGACGTACGGCGGCGGTTCTTCGAGGGTTTTCAGCAGCGCATTGAAGGAATGGCTGGAAAGCATGTGCACTTCGTCGATCAGGTAGACCTTGAAGCGCCCACGGCTCGGCGCGTACTGCACGTTGTCGAGCAACTCGCGGGTGTCTTCGACCTTGGTGCGGCTCGCGGCGTCGATCTCGATCAGGTCGACAAAGCGGCCCTCGTCGATTTCACGGCACACCGAGCACTCGCCGCACGGGCTGGAAGTGATACCTGTCTCACAGTTCAGGCATTTGGCAATGATCCGCGCAATCGTGGTTTTACCCACCCCGCGAGTACCGGTAAACAGGTACGCGTGGTGCAGCCGCTGGCTGTCCAAGGCATTGATCAGAGCTTTGAGCACATGGGTCTGGCCGACCATTTCGCGGAACGAGCGCGGACGCCATTTACGTGCAAGAACCTGATAACTCATCGAAAACCGTCGCAGCGAAGGAAGCAGAAGCGGCTAATGCTAGCGGAGCAAGGGCAAAATTGCATCCGATGTCCTCGTCTAATGTGGCTAAGCTCCATCAGCAGAGGCTTTTATCGGCTCAGGACAGGGAATTACCGGAGCGTTTATGCGTTGGGCCGTGGGGGCACTGCTGGGATTCAGCCTGAGCGTGGCGGCCGCAGAGCCACCGCTGCGCTTTGCCATGCCCGACAGTTGGGCGATGCCGATGGTGCAATACGAACGCGGCCGCCCGACCCAGGGCATCCTCTACGACATCATGCTCAGCCTCGCCACCCAGGTCGGCGCGCCGGCCGAGTTTCACGTGCTGCCGCGCGCCCGGGTGCAGAGCGCCATGGAGCACGGCGAGATTGATGTTCGCTGCTATGCCGCACAGTCGTGGCTGCCGAATCAGTCGGGGGATTACATCTGGAGTCTGCCGCTGTTGTTTCAGCGTGATCTGTTGGTCAGTCGCAAGGATCAGCCAGTCAGCATCAACCCTGCCACCCTGCCCCGCCAATCCATCGGCACCGTGCTTGGCTACATCTACCCTACCCTGCAACCACTGTTCGATACCGATCACTTGCACCGCGAAGATGCGCGCAATCAGGAGCAGGTGTTGGAGAAGTTGCTGGCCGGGCGTTATCGCTATGCGGTGAGCAATCAGTGGACGCTGGACTGGTTTAATCAGCGACTGACGCCGGAAAAGCAATTGCAAGCGGTGGCGGTGTTGCAAGAGCAGAAGGTCGGTTGTTATGTGAGAAATGACCCGAAGGTGCCGGTGCAGCGGATCTTGCGCACGTTGTTGCGGATGAAAATGTCGGGGGAGATTGATGAGATTATCCGGCTTTACACCGGCCACCCTGAGAGCGATCGCTAACCCCTGTAGGAGTGAGCCTGCTCGCGATGGCGGTGTATCAGCCAACACATTTATAGCAGACAGGACGCCATCGCGAGCAGGCTCACTCCTACAAGGGATCTGTGTGAACCGCTTAATCGCAGACACAAAAAAACCGCAGTGGGTGAAACCCATGCAGTTCTGGTTGAAGCGTTTGATTGTTCGTTAAGGTGGCGACCCCACCAGCCACACCCCGGCACACAATGTTCCCGCTGTGGCTGCTGCCTTCCGGCTCTGACCAGGTTCACGGGTAATCGTTGCGGGGGAACCGATGGGGTCACCATAACGACGCTTGCCTGTCGGCGAGCCGCGCCATTGTACCTATCTGAGACGAAGTTACAACCGTTCTGTCCAGATTAAAAAAATGAACTGGTTCAAGGACATAAAGATCGCAGCCTGTGGCAGTGCCCACATGGATCCGCATTCACCTGTAGGAGCTGCCGAAGGCTGCGATCTTTTGACGTTAGATGGCCAGCACCTCGTCTGCCCTGCCGCCCGCCTGCTGGATCACCAGATGAATAAAGTGCAGCTTGGCAATCGCAGCCGCCGGCAGCACGAACGGGTAAAAATCCGGCTGACCCATGCTGCGTGACAATTCATTGAGCATGCCGGCCAACTCGATCCACGCATTAACAAACGCCAGGAACGCCTCGCCACCGGGATGTTGCGGGTCGTACAGCGTGCTGCTCGGAAACGGCTGATAATCGAAATCCATTTCCCGCGCGCTCATGCCAAAACCCAGCGCCGTGTCCACCGCGTCCATCATGTGCAGGTAATGCGCCCAGGTTTCCGCCCAGTCTTCCCACGGGTGCATGGTCGCGTAGGCACTGACGTAGTGCTGCGGCCAGTCGAGTGGCGCGCCGTGTTGGTAATGACGATCGAGCGCCTCGGCGTAACTGGCGCGCTCGTCACCGAACAGGTTACGGAATGAATCGAGCCACGGGCCGTTGGCGATCAGCCGATCCCAATAGTAGTGCCCGACCTCGTGCCGAAAATGCCCGAGCAGCGTGCGATACGGTTCATGCATCTGCGCCCTCACCCGCTCGCGGTGGGCGTCGTCGGCTTCTTTGATATCGAGGGTGATCAGGCCGTTGGCGTGGCCGGTCATCGGCGCATTGCCTTCGAGGTCGACGCCGATGAAATCGAAAGCGAGGCCGCTGTCTTCATCCACGGTTTTCGGGATGACCTGCAAGCCGAGGGTGATCAGTTGCGCGACGAGGCGGCGCTTGGCGATTTCAACCTTGCGCCAGCGTTCGGGATTTTCCGGGTCGGACAGGTCGGGGATGGTGCGATTGAGGCTGCAAGCGACGCACAAGGCATTGTCGACGTTGGCCGGCAGCAGCCAGTTGCACGCGGCGGGCGTGTCGAGGTTGGCGCAGCGGCGAAACGGACCTGCGTCAGGATCAGCATCCAGCGTCCACGTGCCGTTCTCCACACCGGGCGACAGGGAGGTGATGCGGCTTTCTTCCGGCTGATAACCGAGCAAGGCATTGCAGGCCAGGCACTGGCTGTTGCGAAAGAACAACGACTGGCCGCAGCGGCACGGCCAGACTTTACTGTTGCGCGAAGATTCGCCCATGAACGGCGCGATGATGCGAGAACTCAGTTGCTCGAAAAAACGGTGCATGGCGATCTCTCCCTGGGGCTTGCAGAGACTAGATCATTCCCATGACAACATCGTTCCCACCCATAACAGTGCAACCAAGTGATAGCACCATTGTGGCGAGGGGATTTATCCCCGCTGGGTTGCGAAGCGACCCCAAATCCATACAACGCGGTTAGTCAGATGTACCGCGTTGTATGGTTTTGCGACGACTGCGTCGCCGAACTGGGATAAATCCCCTCGCCACAGGGTTTTGCGTCAGACCTGAAGCCCATGGTTTTTGTTTCAGACCATGAAGGCCATGGGCTTTGTTTCAGACCTGAAGCCCATGGGTTTTGTGTCAGACCTGAAGGCCATGGGTTTTGAGGAAGGCGATAAAGGTTTCTTCGTCCATCACTTTTACGCCCAGCTCATTGGCTTTGGTCAGTTTCGATCCGGCACCGGGGCCGGCCACCACGCAATGAGTTTTCGCCGAGACCGAACCAGCAACCTTCGCCCCCAGGCTTTCGAGGTGATCTTTAGCCACATCCCGGCTCATCAACTCGACCTTGCCCGTCAGCACCCAGGTCTCGCCGGACAACGGCAAGCCTTCGACGACTTTCTTCTCGCTCTGCCAGTGCATGCCGAAATCACGCAGCTGTTTTTCGGACGCCTCAGCCAGTCGCCGATTCTCCGCGACCGCAAAAAACCCGCGCACCGAATTCGCCTGTTTCTCCGGCAACGCCTGACGCATGTCTAGCCAGTCAGCGTTCATCACCGCTTCCAGCGAACCAAACTTGTCCGCCAGTTTCTGCGCGCCACCCGGGCCGACCGAAGGAATGTGCAGCTTGTCGAGAAAACCGCCGAGCGTGGTGCTGGCCGCGAATTCTGCGCCCAACTCGCCCTGATCCTGAATCTGCAAACCATGCCCCAGCAATTCGGTGATCACCTGCTGGTTATGCGCATCTTCAAAGAAGCTGTGAATCTCGTGCGCCACTTCCAGACCGACATCCGGCAGGTACGTCAGCACTTGCGGCAGCGCCTGCTGCACGCGCTCCAGCGAAACCAGCGAGCGCGCCAGCACCTTGGCGGTCTCCTCGCCGACATCGGGGATGCCCAGCGCATAGATGAAACGCGCCAGCCCCGGCTGCTTGCTGTCTTCGATGGCCGCCAACAGCTTGTTACTGGAGACCTCGGCAAAACCTTCGAGATCGACGATGTCGTCGAACTTCAGCGCATACAGATCGGCCGGCGAACTGACCAGACCTTCATCGACCAATTGCTCGACACTCTTGTCACCCAAGCCTTCAATGTCCATCGCCCGACGCGAGACGAAGTGGATGATCGCCTGCTTCAGTTGCGCGCCACAGGCCAGTCGACCCACGCAGCGATACACCGCGCCTTCGCTGACGGTTTCCTTGCCCTTGCTGCGCTTGATCAGTTGTGTGCGCTCGACGTGCGAGCCGCACACCGGGCAGCTCTCGGGAATCGCCACTGGGCGGGCGTTGTCCGGACGACGCTCAAGCACCACTTGCACCACTTGCGGAATCACATCACCGGCACGGCGGATGATCACGGTGTCGCCGATCATCAAGCCCAGTCGCGCGACTTCGTCCATGTTGTGCAGCGTGGCGTTGGCCACGGTGACGCCGGCCACCTTGACCGGTTTCAACCGCGCGACCGGCGTAACAGCGCCAGTGCGGCCAACCTGAAATTCAACGTCGAGCAACTCGGTGAGTTCTTCCATCGCCGGGAATTTATGCGCAATCGCCCAGCGCGGTTCGCGGGCGCGGAAGCCGAGTTCGCGCTGATCGGCAATGCTGTTGACCTTGAACACCACGCCGTCGATTTCATAGGTCAGCGCGTTACGGCGTGCGCCGATGTCGCGGTAGTAATCCAGGCACTCGTCGATGCCCTTGGCCAGTTTCAGCTCGTGGCTGATCGGCATGCCCCACTTCTGCAACTGCTTGAGGTTGCCGATGTGGGTGTCGGAAATGTCGTGGGAAACCTGGCCGATGCCGTAGCAGCAGAATTCCAGCGGACGGTTGGCGGTGATCTTCGAATCCAGCTGACGCAAGCTGCCGGCGGCGGCGTTGCGCGGGTTGGCGAAGGTCTTGCCGCCGACTTCCAGTTGCGAGGCGTTGAGGCGCTCGAAGCCAGCCTTGGACATGAACACTTCACCGCGCACTTCGAGGGTCGCCGGCCAGCCTTCGCCGTGCAGCTTCAGCGGAATGTTGCGCACGGTGCGCACATTGACGCTGATGTCTTCCCCTGTGGTGCCGTCACCGCGTGTGGCGCCGCGTACCAGCACGCCGTCCTGATAGAGCAGGCTGACCGCCAGGCCATCGAGCTTCGGCTCGCAGCTGTATTCCACCGCCGCACTGCCGCCGAACAGATCGCCGACCGGCAGATCCAGACCTTCGGTGACGCGGCGATCGAACTCGCGCATGTCGCTTTCTTCGAAGGCGTTGCCGAGGCTGAGCATCGGCACTTCGTGACGCACCTGAGTGAACGCGGTGAGCGCCACGCTGCCGACGCGCTGGGTCGGCGAGTCGCTGGTGATCAGTTCCGGATTGGCCGCTTCCAGCGCCTTGAGCTCGTGGAACAACCGGTCGTACTCGGCATCCGGAATGCTCGGCTCGTCGAGGACGTGGTAACGGTAGTTGTGCTGATCGAGTTCAGCGCGCAGCTCGAGAATGCGGTTTTTGGCGGCGGTCATGGGTGTTCTCTCATAAAGCAAAAGAGCAGCCGAGGCTGCTCCAGTTTCATCCTTAAAAGATCGCAGCCTCGTTGCACTCGACAGCTCCTACAGGATCGCGATCCTCTGTAGGCGCTGCCGAAGGCTGCGATCTTTTGATCTGGCCTTAGCGCTTCTGGGTCAATGCGCGGCGTTCGAATTCAACGATGCGCTGACGGTAGTGCTCGATCGTCTGCGCGGTCAGCACGCTGCGCTGGTCATCTTTCAGCTCGCCGTTCAGTTCCTGCGACAGCTTGCGGGCTGCGGCGACCATCACGTCGAAGGCTTGCTTCGGATGACGCGGGCCTGGCAGGCCGAGGAAGAAGCTCACCGCCGGTGTGCTGAAATGGTCGATGTCGTCCAGATCAAAGATGCCCGGTTTGACCGCGTTGGCCATGGAGAACAGGACTTCGCCGTTGCCGGCCATGCTTTCGTGACGGTGGAAAATATCCATTTCGCCAAAACGCAGACCGCTTTCCAGAATGTTCTGCAACAGCGCCGGGCCTTTGAAGCCGGCAGCGTCACGGCAGATCACGCTGATCACCAAAACTTCTTCAGCTTGCGGCTGATCTTTTTCGACCACGGCCGCTGCAGGCTTGTTGTCGTCGGCGAAATCATCGTCGCGGCTGCTGAAGCTCGGGCCGTCATCCAGATCCAGATCGAGGTTCAAGTCACCCTGCGCCGAACCTTTGCTGCCACGCTTGCCACGTTTATTGCCGGAATCGCGAGGCTCGCGTGCTTCGCGGGCCGGCATGCTCACCGACGGCAAATCGTGTTCGTCCAGCTGCGGTTCTTTATGCGTGTCCAGCACGCGGGCCGGGCCCAACAGCTCAGCGCTGGTGTCCTCGTCCGGCAGGTTGGACAGACTTCGGTCAAGACGGAACTTCAGTTTTCCCTTGCCGCCGCGCATACGGCGCCAGCCATCGAAAAGAATACCGGCTATCACTATGATGCCGATGACGATCAGCCACTCGCGCAGACCGATTTCCATGTAATCCCGTGCCTCTATAAAAAATGCTGAAAAATAAGGGGTTTACACTGTGCAAACCGCTTTAAAACGTGGCGCCAACTCTATGTTCTGACAGGCGTTTTGCCCACGTATACGAAAATTTGACATTAAACTAGCACGACCAAAGGCAACTTTACACCGTCTGTCTCATTGGCTTGCACGAATATGTCGATTGGCCAGCAAGTCGAAGTCGGTAAAAAAGTCCTACAACCCTCTAATACCTTTCCGACAGCGTGCGGGCTCAGGCGTCCACCATCGCCATTGCCTCCTCGACATCCACGGCCACCAGTCGCGAACAACCCGGTTCATGCATCGTTACGCCCATCAACTGCTCGGCCATTTCCATGGCGATTTTGTTGTGGGTGATATAGATGAACTGCACGGTCTGCGACATCTCTTTGACCAAGCGTGCGTAGCGTCCAACGTTAGCGTCATCCAGCGGCGCGTCAACCTCATCGAGCATGCAGAACGGCGCCGGGTTCAACTTGAAGATCGCAAAAACCAGTGCCAGCGCGGTCAGGGCTTTTTCCCCGCCGGAGAGCAAATGGATGGTGCTGTTCTTCTTCCCTGGCGGCTGCGCCATGATCGTTACCCCTGTATCGAGTAGATCTTCGCCCGTCAGTTCCAAATACGCGCGCCCGCCACCGAAAACTTTTGGGAAAAGCGCCTGTAAACCGCCATTGATCTGATCAAAGGTATCTTTGAAGCGGTTACGGGTTTCCTTGTCGATCTTGCGGATAACGTTTTCCAGCGTCTCCAGTGCTTCGACCAGATCAGCGTCCTGCGCATCCAGATAGCGCTTACGCTCAGACTGCTGCGTGTATTCGTCGATGGCCGCGAGGTTGATCGCGCCCAGGCGTTGAATCCGCGCATTGATGCGTTCGAGTTCTTCTTCGGCTTCGCGTTCACTGGCTTGCGCGGTTAATGTCGCGAGCACGCCGTTGAGATCGTAGCCGTCTTCGAGCAATTGATCCTGCAAGGCCTTGCGGCGCACGGTCAGGGCTTGCCATTCCATGCGCTGCTGTTCGAGTTGGCCGCGAATCAATTGCGATTGTTGTTCAGCCTGAGTCCGGCGTTTTTCCGCGTCGCGCAATTCGCGGTCAGCGTCTTCCAGAGCGATCTGCGCGGTCTTGAGTTCTTCGTCGACGGTCATGCGCTTGTCGAGCAGCTCTTCGAGTTTCAGGCGCAGCTCTTCCAGCGGCGCCTCGCCCTCCTCCAGGTTCAGACTCAACTGTTCGCGTTTTTCAGTCAGGCGCTCGGACTGCATTTCCAGACGCTCGAGCGCCTGACGCGTGGAGTCATGCTGCGCGCGCAACGAGCCAAGACGCACGGCCAATTGATGTGCATGATCCTTGTGCTGCCGCGCTTCCTGACGCACGCGATCAAGGCGTTCGCGCAGGCTGTCGCGCTGGGCCAGCAGCAACTCGCGCTGCTCGGTGTCCAGCGCCATGGCATCCAGCGCTTCCTGCAAGTGCATGCGCGCTTCGCCGACTTGTTCGTGCTCAAGCTCGCGTTGTTCGCCGAGTTCGATCAACTCTTCATCGAGACGGGTGCGACGCAAGGTCAACTGTTCAGCCTTGGCTTTGCCGGCGGACAACTGAGCTTTCAGTTCGCCTTGCTGGCGCGCTTCGTCTTGCAGCAAACGACGCAAATGTTCGCGACCGTTTTCCTGCTGACGCTGTTGCGCACGCAGGGTTTGCAGACGGGTTTCCATGGCTTCGACGGTGGTTTCTTTCTCTTCGCGTTCGAGGTGCAGCGCTTCGATTTCCTGGCCACGGGCGAGCATGCCGCTCTCCGCTTCACTGGCCCGACGTACGCGAAGAAAATGCCGACCAACCCAATAACCGTCGCGACTGATCAAGCTCTCACCGGCACTCAACTGCCCGCGCAAGGCCAAGGCCTGCTCAAGGCTGTCGACCGGTTTGACTTGGCCAAGCCACGGCGACAGATCAATCTGCGCGTCGACTTTATCCAGCAAGCTGCCCGCCACTCGCACGCCATCGCTGGCCGGGCTGAGCAGGCGCAAATCGCCCTGCGTAAAACCGGACAAATCAAAGCCGCTGAAGTCGTCGACCAGCACCGCTTGCAGATCGGCGCCGAGCACGGTTTCCACCGCCAGTTCCCAACCGGCCTCGACCTTCAAACCTTCAGCCAGACGCGGACGCTCGGCGAGGTTGTGCTCCTTCAGCCACTCGGCGGTGCCGGTGCCTGGATCGAGCGCGGCTTGCTGCAAGGCTTCAAGGGATGCGAGCCGACCATTGAGGCGCTGCAAATCGCCCTGCGCCTGCTGCTGCGCGGTCAGCGCTTGCTGCAATTCCTGGCGCAGTTGTTCAAGTTTTTCGACCTGCGCTTCTTCGCTGGTCTGCAAATCTTCGAGGGTCGCTTCGGACTCGGCGAGCTGCTCGTTGAGCTCCATGATCGCCGCGTCTTCCGGATCGGCCGAGAGCAACGCGCGCTCTTCGCCGAGACGCTTTTGTCGGTCAGCGAGGCGCTCCATGCTGGTTTCCAGCTGCTGGATGCGCGACTGCTGCACCTCAGCCTGACGGCGCGGTTCGGCTGCTGTCAGGTTGAAAGCGTCCCACTGCTCCTGCCAGCCGTGCATGACGCTTTCGGAATCTTCCAGCGCAGCGGCGGCTTCTTCGGCGGCCGCGCTGGTGACTTCTTGCTCGGGGGTGAGCATGTCCAGCTCTTCACCGAGGGTCAGCAGCAACGTGCGGTCGTGGCCCAGATGCGATTCGGTTTCGAGGCGGGCACGCTCGGCTTCTTTCAGATCGTCCTGCAACTGCCGCAGTCGTTGCTGGCCGTGCTGGATGCTCTGTTCGACCCGGGCGATGTCACCGCCGACCGAATAGAAGCGCCCTTGCACCAGATTGAAGCGCTCGGACAGATCATGGTGACCGTCGCGCAAGCGTTCGATGGCCGCGTCAGCATTTCGCTGCTCGGCGACCAAGGCTTCGAAACTGATTTCCTGTGTGCCGATGATCGACTCGCGCTGACCGACCTGATCATTCAGATCCTGCCAGCGCAGGGCCGACAGTTGCGCCTTGAGCTGACGCTCCTCGGCTTTGAATTCTTGGTACTTCTTCGCCGCTTCGGCCTGACGGTGCAGGCGTTCGAGTTGACGCTCGAGCTCATCACGCAGGTCAGTCAGACGCGCGAGGTTTTCGTGGGTGCGGCGGATGCGGTTTTCGGTCTCGCGACGGCGCTCTTTATATTTCGAGATGCCGGCGGCTTCTTCGATGAAGTTGCGCAGATCTTCGGGCTTGGATTCGATCAGCTTGGAGATCATCCCCTGCTCGATGATCGAGTAGCTGCGCGGGCCGAGACCGGTGCCGAGGAAGATATCGGTGATGTCGCGACGACGGCATTTGGTGCCGTTGAGGTAATACGTGGTCTGGCTGTCGCGGGTAACTTTGCGGCGAATCGAGATTTCGGCGTAGGCCGCGTACTCGCCCAGCAAGGTGCCGTCGGAGTTGTCGAAAACCAGTTCGATGCTGGCCTGACTCACCGGTTTGCGGCTGGTCGAGCCGTTGAAGATGACATCGGTCATCGACTCGCCACGCAGGTTTTTCGCTGAACTTTCGCCCATCACCCAGCGAACGGCGTCGATGATGTTCGACTTGCCGCAACCGTTCGGCCCGACGACCGCCGCCATGTTACTGGGGAAGTTCACCGTGGTCGGGTCGACGAAGGATTTGAATCCCGCCAGTTTGATGCACTTGAGCCGCACGCTTAAGCGCCCGTCAAGGCAGCAACCACCAGATCGCAGCTGCGCTGGCCGTAAGCCGTGAGCACGATGCGGATCTGCGGCAAATCACGGGCAAGCACGGCGGCCAGCAGGCGTTCGAACAGTTCGAGGAACTCGCTCATTTCCGCCTTGCGCTGTTCGAGGGCGAGGAAGTAGGCGCGGCTCATCGCCGGCTGCAGGTTCTCGACCGTTTCTTGCAGGTAAGGATTGTTGGCAAACGGATAGGCGGCGCGCATCACGCTGAAGCTGTCATCGACAAAGCTGCGGATGTCCTGACGCTCGTAGCTGGCGGTCAGGCGCTGCTGGATCTGCACGAACGGCGCCATGTCCGACTGGACTTGCCAGCCATTGGCCACCGAGTTGCCGAGCAGGATGTACAGCTCGCTCATCAGCGTGCACAGGCTCTGCACCTTATGCGGCGTCATTTCGGTGACGTGCGCACCACGGCGCGGCAGGATCGCGATCAGGTGGCGGCGTTCAAGGATCAGCAAGGCTTCACGAACGGAGCCGCGGCTGACATTGAGGGCCAGCGTGACCTTTTGTTCCTGGATGCGCTCTCCCGGCTTCATTTCGCCACGAATGATGCGTTCGGCGAGGTGGTGAGCGATTTGCTCGGCGAGGCTGTCCGGCGCCTTGAACGTCATGGTTGTCCTTCAAACTCTATCGATCTGCACAAGCGGCGCAGTGTAGCGCAAATGCGGGCTCATGGCGGAGTGCCCACTCAGCGGTTTTTGGCACGATTCCCGCAGTTTTCTTCAGAAAACCAAACAAAAAACCAGGCTGACCAATGAAGGTCAATACTGAATAGACACGTTGTTGATCGACGAAACGGATTTTCCTGACCTTTAAGTCAGAAAACCATTGACCGAAAAGTCAGACCTGCTAAATTCGGCTCAAGTCGGTTAACAACAATAATGAGTCTGCGAGGCCTTCCGTGATCCAGTTTTTACTTAACCAGGAACTCCGTAGCGAGCACGCCCTGAACCCGAATCTGACCGTGCTCAATTACCTGCGTGAACACGTTGGTAAATCCGGCACTAAAGAAGGTTGCGCCAGCGGTGACTGCGGCGCCTGCACCGTAGTGGTCGGCGAGTTGCAGACGGATGACGATGGCCGCGAACACATTCGCTATCGCAGCCTCAACTCGTGCCTGACCTTTGTCTCGTCGCTGCACGGCAAACAATTGATCAGCGTCGAAGACCTCAAGCACAAAGGTGAACTGCACAGCGTGCAGAAAGCCATGGTCGAGTGCCACGGCTCGCAGTGCGGTTTTTGCACTCCCGGCTTCGTCATGTCGCTGTTCGCCCTGCAAAAGAACAGCGATGCACCCGATCACGCCAAAGCCCACGAAGCACTGGCCGGCAACCTCTGCCGTTGCACTGGCTACCGGCCGATTCTGGCGGCTGCCGAGCAATCCTGCTGCGGCAAGCAACCGGATCAGTTCGATGCCCGCGAAGCGGACACCATTGCTCGTCTGAAAGCTATCGCTCCGACCGATATCGGCGAACTGAACAGTGGTGACAAACGCTGCTTGGTGCCGCTGACCGTCGCCGATCTGGCCGACCTCTACGACGCTTATCCACAAGCGCGACTGCTCGCCGGCGGTACCGATCTGGCGCTGGAAGTCACCCAGTTCCACCGCACCCTGCCGGTGATGATCTACGTCGGCAACGTCGCGGAAATGAAGCGCATCGAAACCTTCGATGACCGCATCGAAATCGGCGCCGCCACTGCCCTCTCCGACTGCTACGAAGCGTTGAACGCCGAGTACCCGGACTTTGGTGAACTGCTGCACCGCTTCGCGTCCCTGCAAATCCGCAACCAGGGCACCCTCGGCGGCAACATCGGCAACGCCTCGCCGATCGGTGACTCGCCACCGCTGTTGATCGCTCTCGGCGCGCAGGTTGTGCTGTGCAAAGGCGAAACCCGTCGCACCCTGAACCTCGACGATTACTTCATCGATTACAAAGTCACGGCCCGTCAGGAAAGTGAGTTCATCGAGAAGATCATCGTGCCGCGCGCCAGCGCCGAGCAGTTGTTCCGCGCCTACAAAGTCTCCAAGCGTCTGGACGATGACATCTCCGCCGTCTGCGCCGCATTCAACCTGCGTGTGGAAAACGGTGTGATCACCGATGCACGCATGGCGTTTGGCGGCATGGCCGCGATCCCGAAACGCGCAGCCCACTGTGAAGCTGCGCTGATCGGTGCGCCGTTCAACAACGCTGTGGTCGAACGGGCCTGCGCCGCACTGGCGGAGGATTTCACGCCGCTCTCGGACTTCCGCGCCAGCAAGGAATATCGCCTGCTCAGCGCGCAAAACCTGCTGCGTAAATACTTCATCGAACTGCAAACACCGCACATCGAGACTCGGGTGACCGCTTATGTCTAACCATCACGGCGTAGAGAAAACTCAAGCTGAACTGGCTGAATTGTTCGCCAAGGATCTGACCTCCGGTGTCGGCCGCAGCGTCAAACACGACAGCGCCGCCAAACACGTGTCCGGTGAAGCGCAGTACATCGATGACCGCCTGGAATTTCCCAACCAGTTGCACTTGTATGCACGCATGTCGGATCGCGCCCACGCGAAAATCATCAGCATCGACACTTCGCCGTGCTACGCCTTCGAAGGCGTGCGCATCGCCATCACCCACGAAGACGTGCCGGGCCTGAAAGACATCGGCCCGCTGATGCCGGGCGACCCGTTGCTGGCCATCGATGACGTGCAGTTCGTTGGTCAACCGGTGCTCGCCGTTGCGGCGAAAGATCTGGAAACCGCGCGCAAAGCGGCGATGGCCGCGATCATCGAATACGAAGACCTCGAACCTGTGCTCGACGTGGTTGAGGCGCTGCGCAAACGCCACTTCGTGCTCGACAGCCACACCCACCAGCGCGGCGACTCAGCCTCTGCGTTGGCCACTGCTGAACACCGCATACAAGGCACGCTGCACATCGGCGGTCAGGAACACTTCTACCTGGAGACACAAATCTCCTCGGTGATGCCGACCGAAGACGGCGGCATGATCGTTTACTGCTCGACGCAGAACCCGACCGAAGTACAGAAACTGGTCGCCGAAGTGCTCGACGTGTCGATGAACAAAATCGTCGTCGACATGCGCCGCATGGGCGGTGGTTTCGGTGGCAAGGAAACTCAGGCCGCCAGCCCGGCGTGCCTGTGCGCGGTGGTTGCGCACCTCACCGGTCAGCCGACCAAGATGCGCCTGCCACGCGTCGAAGACATGCTGATGACCGGCAAGCGTCACCCGTTCTACGTCGAATACGACGTTGGCTTCGACAGCACCGGGCGCCTGCACGGGATCAACATGGATCTGGCCGGCAACTGCGGCTGCTCGCCGGACTTGTCCGCGTCGATCGTTGACCGCGCGATGTTCCACTCGGACAACTCGTACTACCTCGGCGACGCGACCATCAACGGTCACCGCTGCAAGACCAACACCGCATCGAACACCGCTTACCGTGGTTTCGGTGGCCCGCAAGGCATGGTCGCGATCGAAGAAGTGATGGACGCGATTGCCCGTCACTTGAACGTCGATCCGCTGTCGGTGCGCAAGGCCAACTACTACGGCAAGACCGAGCGCAACGTCACCCATTACTACCAGACCGTCGAGCACAACATGCTCGAGGAAATGACCGCCGAACTGGAAGAAAGCAGCCAGTACTACGAGCGTCGCGAAGCGATCCGTCGCTACAACGCCAACAGCCCGATCCTGAAAAAAGGCCTGGCGCTGACCCCGGTGAAATTCGGCATTTCCTTCACCGCGAGCTTCTTGAACCAGGCCGGCGCGCTGATCCACATCTACACCGACGGCAGCATCCACCTGAACCATGGCGGCACAGAAATGGGCCAAGGCCTGAACACCAAAGTCGCGCAGGTCGTGGCCGAAGTGTTCCAGGTGGAAATCGATCGCGTGCAGATCACCGCGACCAACACCGACAAGGTGCCGAACACCTCGCCGACCGCCGCCTCTAGCGGTGCTGACCTGAACGGTAAAGCGGCGCAGAACGCGGCTGAAATCATCAAGAAACGCCTGGTGGAATTCGCTGCGCGTCACTTCAAAGTCACTGAAGAAGACGTCGAATTCCACAACGGCCATGTGCGCGTTCGTGACCACATCCTGACCTTTGAAGCGCTGATCCAGCAGGCGTATTTCAATCAGGTGTCGCTGTCGAGCACCGGCTTCTACAAGACCCCGAAAATCTACTACGACCGCAGCCAGGCCCGTGGCCGTCCGTTCTACTACTTCGCCTTCGGCGCGGCGTGCTGCGAAGTGATCGTCGACACCCTGACCGGCGAGTACAAGATGCTGCGTACCGACATTCTTCACGACGTCGGTGCCTCGCTGAACCCGTCCATCGACATCGGTCAGGTCGAGGGTGGTTTCATTCAAGGCATGGGCTGGCTGACCATGGAAGAGCTGGTCTGGAACAACAAAGGCAAGCTGATGACCAACGGCCCGGCCAGCTACAAGATTCCGGCGGTGGCGGACATGCCGCTGGATCTGCGTGTGAAACTGGTGGAAAACCGCAAGAACCCGGAAGACACGGTGTTCCATTCCAAGGCTGTCGGTGAACCGCCGTTCATGCTCGGGATTGCGTCGTGGTGTGCGATCAAGGATGCCGTGGCGAGCCTCGGGGATTACAAGCATCAGCCGCAGATTGATGCGCCGGCGACGCCGGAGCGGGTGTTGTGGGGTTGTGAGCAGATGCGGCAGTTGAAGACCGTGAAAGCGGTTGCGACTGAAACCGAGCTGGCTCCGCTCTAAAGACCGAGGCGCGGCCATTCGCGAGCAGGCTCGCTCCTACAGGGGAATGCATTCCAAATGTGGGAGCGAGCCTGCTCGCGAAGAGGCCCGAACAGACAACGAAGATGTCGAGGTGAACATGTACAACTGGATCGACGCCCTCGCCGACCTGCAGAACCAGGGCGAGCCCTGTGTGCTGGTGACGATCATCGAAGAACTCGGCTCGACGCCACGCAACGCCGGTTCGAAAATGGTCATCAGCGCCAACCAGAGCTTCGACACCATCGGTGGCGGGCATCTGGAATACAAAGCCATGCAGATCGCCCGCGAGATGCTCGCCAGCGGTAAGCAGGACACCCATCTGGAGCGTTTCAGCCTCGGCGCCAGCCTTGGCCAGTGCTGCGGCGGCGCCACCGTGTTGCTGTTCGAACCGATGGGCCAGGTACAGGCGCAAATCGCCGTGTTCGGTGCCGGCCACGTTGGCCGGGCTTTGGTGCCACTGCTCGCCAGCCTGCCCTGCCGGGTGCGCTGGATCGATTCGCGTGATGCCGAATTCCCCGAACACATCCCCCACGGCGTGCGTAAAATCGTGTCCGAAGAGCCCGTGGATGAAATCGATGACCTGCCCGCCGGCAGTTATTGCATCGTCATGACCCACAATCATCAGCTCGACCTTGAACTCACTGCCGCGATTCTCAAACGCAACGACTTCGCCTACTTCGGCCTGATCGGTTCGAAGACCAAACGCGCGAAGTTCGAACACCGTCTGCGTGATCGCGGTTTCGACAGTGGCGTCGTGCAACGCATGCGCTGCCCGATGGGCATTGGCGAAGTCAAAGGCAAACTGCCTGTGGAAATCGCCATCTCCATCGCCGGCGAAATCATCGCCACCTATAACGCCAACTTCGGCCAGCAGACTGCCAGCGCCGAACCGATTGCCAAACTGCTGCCGGTTTCGCGGCGCAGTCAGGCCGCCAAACTCAAAGCCTCAAACTGATTAGAGAACCCTCATGCCTCTGACTCGCAAAGCCTACCGCGCCGCCATCCTGCACAGCATTGCCGACCCCGCCGAAGTCGGGATCGAAGCCTCCTACGAGTATTTCGAGGATGGCCTGCTGGTGGTCGATGGCGGCAAGATCAGCGCCCTTGGCCACGCCAGTGATTTGCTGCCGACCCTGCCGGCGGACATCGAAATCACCCAGTATCAGGACGCCCTGATCACCCCGGGCTTCATCGACACGCACATTCACTTGCCACAAACCGGCATGGTCGGCGCCTACGGCGAACAACTGCTCGACTGGCTGAACACCTATACCTTCCCGTGCGAAAGCCAGTTCGGCGACAAATCCCACGCTGACGACGTCGCGGACATCTTCATCAAGGAACTGCTGCGCAACGGCACCACCACCGCGCTGGTGTTCGGCAGCGTGCATCCGCAGTCGGTGAATTCGTTCTTTGAAAAGGCCGAGCAGCTCGATCTGCGCATGATCGCCGGCAAGGTGATGATGGACCGCAACGCGCCGGATTATCTGACCGATACTGCCGAATCCAGCTACGTCGAAAGCAAGGCGCTGATCGAGCGCTGGCACGGCAAGGGTCGTCTGCACTATGCCGTCACCCCGCGTTTCGCACCGACCAGCACCCCGGAGCAACTGACCCTCGCCGGGCAACTGCTGACTGAATACCCGGATCTGTACATGCAGACCCACATCAGCGAGAACCTCAAGGAAATCGAGTGGGTCAAGGAGCTGTTCCCGGAGCGCAAGGGCTACCTCGACGTTTACGACCATTACAAATTGCTCGGCGAGCGCTCGGTGTTCGCCCACGGCGTACACCTGTGCGACGACGAATGCGCGCGTCTGGCGGAAACCGGCTCGGCGATCTCGTTCTGCCCGACATCGAACTTCTTCTTGGGTAGCGGCTTGTTCAATCTGCCGATGGCCGAGAAGCACAAACTCAACGTCGGTTTGGGCACTGACGTCGGCGGTGGCACCAGTTTTTCGCTGCTGCAAACGCTGAACGAAGCGTACAAAGTGATGCAACTGCAAGGCGCGCGGTTGAGCCCGTTCAAGTCGCTGTATCTGGCGACGCTGGGTGGCGCACGGGCACTGCGCCTGGAAGACAAGATCGGCAACCTGCAACCGGGTTCCGACGCTGACTTCCTGGTGCTGGACTACAACGCGACGCCGCTGCTGAGCTATCGCTTGAAGCAAGCCAACAACATTGCCGAGTCGTTGTTTGTGTTGATGACGCTGGGTGATGATCGTACGGTGCAGCAGACGTATGCGGCGGGTGCGCTGGTGCATCAGCGCTAAGCTTTTTCCCAGGCATAAAAAATCCCCCGGTGGTGTTCACCCCGGGGGATTTTTGTTGCCTGTCAGATCGCCTTCGCGAGCAAGCCCGCTCCCACAGGGGGAATGCATTTCAAATGTGGGAGCGGGCTTGCTCGCGAAGGCCGCGACTCGGTATCACTTAGAGCTTGGCGCTCGAGCGCCCTGGCTTCTTGGTCTGCAACAAATGCGAGAACACCGCATGCAAATCATCCGACGCGCTTTCTTCGTCGAGGTTGAGCTTGCTGTCAATGTGATCCATGTGATGCATCATCAAACGCACCGCCAGATCGCCGTCGCGCTTTTCAATCGCGTCGATCAACTGGGTGTGTTCGTCGTAGGAACAGTGCGAACGGTTGCCGCTTTCATACTGGGCAATGATCAGCGATGTCTGCGACACCAGGCTGCGCTGGAAGCTGATCAACGGCGCGTTCATCGCCGCTTCCGCCAGTTTCAGGTGGAATTCGCCCGACAGACGAATACCGGCGCCACGATCACCGCGCGAGAAGCTGTCGCGCTCATCGTTGACCATCTGCCGCAGCTCGGCGATCTGCTCGGCGGTGGCGTGTTGCACCGCCAGCTCAGTGATCGCGCGCTCGACCAGACGACGGGCGAGGAACACCTGACGCGCCTCCTCGACACTCGGGCTGGCGACGACGGCGCCACGATTCGGCCGCAACAGCACGACGCCTTCATGGGCCAGACGCGACAGCGCGCGGCGAATGATGGTGCGGCTGACCCCAAAGATTTCCCCCAGCGCTTCTTCGCTCAACTTGGTGCCGGGCGCCAGACGCTGTTCGAGGATGGCCTCGAAGATATGCGCGTAGACAATATCGTCCTGGGTTCCGCTGCGGCCGGCTTTGCCTGCTCGCGGTTGTTTCTTGAGGGGTTGCAACTGTTCGTTCATGGGCACTCGAGTCGGGAGAACTGCGGCGAATAGACCGTGACTGTAATACGGCACAGTAGGTCGCTGGCAAGTATCGCGTAAAAAACACCGCGATTGTACACAATGGATGGTGGCAACACGACTGTACGGCTGTTTGTGAGTTCGGCTGTATTGCAACGATCCGTTACGATTGAGTTTAGGCTTGATCCCGAAATCCGCCGCCCGTCTCACGTAGGAGCTGCCGAAGGCTGCGATCTTTTGATCTTGCTTCTAAAAAACAAAATCAAAAGATCGCCGCCTTCGGCAGCTCCTACAGGGGAATACTATCTGTAGAAGGAACACCGCCGTCATGAACGACGCCACGCACACGCAACTGCGCCCTCTGGCCGACACGTCACCATCAGCGATCGTCGCCGGTTTCATCGCGATGATGACCGGTTACACCAGTTCCCTGGTGTTGATGTTCCAGGCCGGGCAAGCGGCGGGCCTGACCAGCGGGCAGATATCTTCGTGGATCTGGGCGATTTCGATCGGCATGGCGGTGTGCTCGATCGGCCTGTCGCTGCGCTATCGCACGCCAATCACCATCGCTTGGTCGACACCCGGCGCGGCGTTGCTGATCACCAGCCTGGGCGGCGTCAGTTATGGCGAAGCCATCGGCGCCTACATCACTTGCGCCGTGCTGGTGACCATTTGTGGCCTGACCGGCAGCTTCGAACGGCTGGTAAAAAAGATCCCGGCGTCCTTGGCGGCGGCGTTGTTGGCGGGGATTCTGTTCAAGATCGGCAGCGAAATCTTCGTCGCTGCGCAGCACCGTACGGGTTTGGTGCTGGGGATGTTCTTCACCTATTTAGTGGTCAAGCGCCTGTCGCCGCGTTATGCGGTGCTCGCTGCGCTGCTGATTGGCACCGCACTGTCGGGCTTCATGGGATTGCTGGATTTCAGCGGTTTTCATCTGGAAGTGGCGACACCCGTGTGGACGACGCCGCATTTCTCGCTGGCGGCGACCATCAGCATCGGCATCCCGCTGTTCGTGGTGGCGATGACCTCGCAGAACATGCCCGGCATCGCCGTTTTACGCGCCGATGGCTACACCGTCCCCGCCTCGCCACTGATCACCACCACCGGCATCGCCTCGCTGTTGTTGGCACCGTTTGGCTCCCACGGCATCAACCTCGCGGCGATCAGCGCGGCGATTTGCACCGGGCCGCACGCCCATGAAGATCGCAACAAGCGCTACACGGCAGCGGTGTGGTGCGGGATTTTCTACGGGATTGCCGGGGTGTTCGGCGCGACATTGGCCGCGTTGTTTGCAGCGTTGCCGAAAGAGTTGGTGTTGTCGATTGCGGCGTTGGCGCTGTTTGGCTCGATCATCAATGGTTTGAGCATTGCGATGGCTGAGGTGAAGGAGCGGGAAGCGGCGCTGATTACCTTTATGGTCACGGCGTCGGGGTTGACGCTGTTTTCCATTGGGTCGGCGTTTTGGGGGATTGTTGCGGGGGTTTTGACGCTGCTGATTTTGAACTGGCGCAAGGCCTAAAAGATCGCAGCCTTCGGCAACTCCTACAGGAGATCGCGCTCCCCGGTAGGAGCTGTCGAGTGAAACGAGGCTGCGATCTTTTGATCGACGAAAAAAAACGGCGACCCTCAGGTCGCCGTTTTTTTCAGTATCACTTAGCCGCGTTGATCGGCTTTTCCGGATACCAAACGTCCAGCAACGGGCTGACTTCATACTTGGTCAGCTCGGAGCGGGTTTTCAGCCAGGCTTCAACGGCAGCACGCTGCTCTTCGTTGACCGAGCCACGCTTCTGCAGGCAAACCAGACCGAAGTCGTCGCCGCCAACATAACCCAGACCGTTGGCTTCCATGGCTTCTTTGATGAATGCTTCGAGGAAAGCGTCAATGGCTTCTTCGGACAAGTCTTCTTTGAAGTCCAGGTTCAGTTCGAAACCCAGCTCTTGAAATTCATCAACGCACAGTTTTTTGCGCAGACGCTGGGAACGGTTAGTCGCCATTGGAACAATCCTCTTAAGTAAATACGGCGGGCACTTTACCAGTTTCAGCAATCGTTTGCCCGCCTCTCTGGACACAGAGGCCGACCGCCTGTAAAAAAATCAACGAATCGCCACCCCGAGGAAGCCACAATCGGTTACACCTTGGGGCATAATGCCGACACTTTCGTGACCACTGACGGGCCTTTTCATCCATGTCCTCGTCTTTTTCCCCTCGGCTGTAGGGTTTTATTTCATATGATCAAATCGTTGCGTCCACTGTTTCTCGCCGGCCTTCTTCTGCCTCTGGCCCTGCCTGTTTCCGCTGCCACCATCAATACTTCCCTCACCCCGAACGTCGAAAAAGCCCTCAAGGCGAGCAAATTGCAGCCTAGCGCCCTGTCGCTGGTGATGGTGCCGCTCGACGGCCCGGGCACGGCGACCGTGTTCAACGCCGACGTGTCGGTCAATCCGGCCTCGACCATGAAACTGGTGACCACCTACGCGGCGCTGGAAATGCTCGGCCCCAATCATCAGTGGAAAACCGAGTTCTACACCGACGGCACACTGAGCGGCGGCATCCTCAACGGCAACCTCTACCTCAAGGGTGGCGGCGATCCGAAGCTGAACATGGAAAAACTCTGGCTGCTGATGCGCGACCTGCGCGCCAACGGCGTGACGCAGATCACCGGTGATCTGGTGCTCGACCGCAACTTCTTTATCCAGCCGCAACTGCCGGAATTCAACGATGACGGCAATGACGAGAACAAGCCGTTCCTGGTCAAGCCGGATTCGCTGCTGGTCAACCTCAAAGCCCTGCGCTTTGTCGCGCGCAACGACGGTGGCCGCGTACTGATCTCGGTCGAGCCGCCGATTGCCAGCATCCACATCGAAAACACCGTCAAAGCCCTGCCGTCGAAGCAATGCACCGGCGGCGTGCGCTACAACCCGGTGCCGCAAGCCGATGGCAGCGTGACCGTGACCGTTGGCGGCCAGTTGGGCGAAGGCTGCAGCTCGCAGACTTATCTGTCGCTGCTCGACCACGCGACCTACACCGCCGGCGCCGTGCGCGCGATCTGGAAAGAACTGGGTGGCAGCATTCAGGGCCGCGATCGTCTGGCGACCACGCCGAGCAACGCCAAACTGCTGGCTCGCGCTTACTCGCCGGATCTGGCCGAGATCATTCGCGACATCAACAAATACAGTAACAACACCATGGCCCAGCAGCTGTTCCTGAGCCTCGGCCAGAAATTCCGCAACGACGCCGACGGCGATGATGCCAAAGCTGGGCAACGCGTCGTCCGTCAGTGGCTGGCGAAGAAAGGCATCACCGCGCCGCACCTGGTGATGGAGAACGGCTCCGGTCTGTCCCGCGCTGAACGCGTCAGCGCCCGTGAAATGGCAAACATGCTGCAAGCCGCGTGGCACAGCCCGTATGCCGCTGAATACATCAGCTCGCTGCCGATCGCCGGCACCGACGGCACCATGCGTAAACGCCTGAAAACCACCGCAATGCGCGGCGAGGCGCACGTCAAGACCGGCACCTTGAACACCGTGCGGGCGATTGCCGGCTTCAGCCGCGACGTCAATGGCAATACCTGGGCGGTGGTGGCGATCCTCAACGACAAAGCCCCGTTTGGCGCCTCGTCGGTGCTGGATCAGGTGCTGCTGGATCTGTATCGCCAGCCGAAGCTGCCGCAGACTGCGTCAGTCCTCTAAAAGCAAAAAAGCAAAAGATCGCAGCCTTCGGCAGCTCCTACAGGTGAAATTTACCCTGTAGGAGCTGCCGAAGGCTGCGATCTTTTGATCTTCTGCAGAAGCAAGTGTTGAGCCGTTAGCTCATCTGCTCAACCCGATCGCGGCCGCCCTGTTTTGCCGCGTACACCCCGGAATCCGCACGTAGCAGCAGCGCATCCGCGCCCTCGCCCGTGCGCCAACTGGCGATGCCGAAACTCGCCGTCACCACGCCGACCACATCCACCGGCGCGCCCCGCAAGCCCTGCCACAGCTCAACCGCGAGCATGTGCGCGTGCTCGCCGTCGATGTCCGGGCACAGCACCATGAATTCCTCGCCGCCCAAACGGCAGAACACATCAGTACGCCGCAACCGGTGACCAATGCGCTCGCACACCGCCTGCAAAACCCGATCGCCCACGGCATGCCCGTACTGGTCGTTGATGCGTTTGAAGTGGTCGATGTCGAGCATGATCACCGACAACTCGCCGCCGCCACGCTCGACCCGGGCCATTTCAGTGGTCAGGCGTTCCTGGAAATAACGACGGTTATGAATGCCGGTCAGCGAGTCCGTCACCGACAGCGCACGCAGTTCTTCCTCGACGCGTTTGAGGTCGGAAATGTCGGAGATGTAGCCATGCCACAACACTCCGCCGCCCGGCAGCTCTTCCGGCGTCGCCTCGCCGCGCACCCAGCGCAAACCTCGCTCAGGCAGTTGCACGCGGTATTCCTCGCGCCACGGGCTGAGGTTGTCCGCCGACTCACGGATCGAAGCGCGCACCCGCGTGGTGTCCTGCGGATGAATGCGGGTGAAGATCGCCTCGGCATTCAGTAGCAGAACATCCGGCTCCAGTTCGTAGATCTCACGAATGCCGTCGCTGGCGTAAATCACGCTGAAGCGCCCGTCGAATTCCATCTTGAACTGGTAAATACCGCCGGGTACATGGGCGCTGAGTTTCTTCAACAACACATCCCGCGCCGCCAGCGCCTCGTGCACACGCTTGCGCTCGGTGATGTCGATGCAGATCGCCAGATGCCCGACCCAAAGCCCCTGCTCGTCGAGCACCGGGGTGGCGAGCATGTTCACTGGCAGATGACTGCCATCGCTGCGCACCAACGTCCACTCGCGCGCTTCATGGCCGCCGACTTCGCCGCCCTCAACCAGCATCGCGTGGCAAGTCGGAATGCTTTTGCCGTAACGCGCGCTCAACTCCGCCGAACGCGTGGCGAGTTCTCGCGGCAGATGCAGGTTTTCCAAAGTCATGTGGCCGATGACATCGGCGCTGGAGTAACCGAGCATTTGCTCGGCGCCGGGATTAAACGTGCTGATCACGCCGCGCAGGTCGGTGGCGATGATTGCCACTTGTGTCGCCGCGTTGAGCACACCGCGCAACTGACCATGGGTGCCGCGCAATTCCTGTTCGCTGGCGTGCAGTTCCTCGGTGCGTTGCTCGACCATGCGCACCGCGCGCTGACGCTGACTGACCAGCACATACAGCAGCGCACTGAGTAAAACGCTCAGCAGTCCACCGAGAATCACGATGCTGCCAACCGACGAATGGTTGGCCTGCATAAACGCTTCACTCGGCAGGATATCGACCTGATAGTCGTGATCGGCCAGACGCAACAGACGAGTCGCGGACAAATCACTCGGCACCGGCTCATTGGTCGATTCGAACAACACTTCGTGCTGATCATTGGTCGACAGATCGAGAATGCGCACCGACAGATAGTCATGAAACGCGTCCGGCAAGCCGTCGGCGAGCAGCTGGCGCATGCTGATCACCGCCGCGACATAACCAAACGACTGCTGCTCACCCTCGTGGACGACGGGAGCCACTAACAACACCCCGCGCGCGTAGGAAGGTTCGGTGCTGACCAGGTGCAACGGTTGCGACACCGCCAGATTGTTCAACTGATCGGCACGCATCAGCGTGTCACGGCGCATCGGTTGCGCGAGCAAGTCGTAACCCAGCGGCGAGCCGAGCTTGCTCTGGGTCTGGCTGTACAGCACCGGCACGTACTGATCGCGAGGCGCGGCCAGTTGCAACTCGCCATGGGCATTCAGTTCGCGAATGGTGAAATCGCCCAGGCCGTCATCCCGCACGCGCTGCTCAAACGCCGCGCGCTCGGCGCCACTGACCTTGAGGGCGAACGAATAGGCTTGAGTACGCAGTAACAGAGGTTGGGTGTAACCGTCGAATTCGGCGCGGGACACCGATTCAGAATTGGAGAAGAAACGACGCAGACCGTCGAGGCGTTGCTCTTGATCCTCGAAGCGTTCTTCGATGCGGCTGTAACGTTCATTGGTCAGCAGCTGAAAACGCTGACGCAATTGCTGGTGAAATTCGTTGTGCGTGGCCCAGGCGAGCAGCCCCGTGAGAATCCCACCGGCGAGCAATACCAGCAGCGCGACCAGCCAGGCCGAGACTTCTTCGCTGATAAAGCCCAGTATCTTCGGGCGCACGGGGTGCAACGACATAAGGACAACTCACTACGCCAATGTTCCGGGAAAAACCCCTTGGCCATGGGTTGAGTTATAGCTATTAGCCATTAATTTGGCTAGCGCTGACTGGATCCAAGAGCCTTTAAAAATCAAGGCTCTGTGGATCCAGTCTGGCGAAGCGTCAACGAGCCGTTATTTTCCAGGCGCGGTGGATCTTGGTGTTGCGAGCGAAATCCGGATCAATGGTCTGTGCGCTGATTTCCTCGACCGCGTAACGCTCGGTCAGGTTCTCTTCCAACTGGAACTTGCGGAAGTTGTTCGAGAAGTACAACACGCCGCCCGGCGCCAGACGCGCCATGGCCAGGTCAATCAACTGCACCTGATCACGCTGCACGTCGAAGATGCCTTCCATACGCTTGGAGTTGGAGAAGGTCGGCGGATCGATGAAGATCAAGTCGTACTCTTCACGGCAGCTCTCCAGCCAGACCATCACGTCGCCCTGCTCCAGTCGGTTCTTGTCCGAGAAGCCGTTCAGCGACAGGTTGCGGCGCGCCCAGTCGAGGTAGGTTTTCGACAGGTCGACGCTGGTGGTGCTGCGCGCGCCGCCCTTGGCCGCGTGCACGCTGGCGGTCGCGGTGTAGCAATACAGATTGAGGAAACGCTTACCCTCGGCCTCTTTCTGAATGCGCATGCGGATTGGGCGGTGATCGAGGAACAGGCCGGTGTCGAGGTAGTCGGTGAGGTTGACCAGCAACTTCACGCCGCCCTCGGTCACTTCGTTGAACTTGCCCTGCGCGCTCTGACGCTCGTATTGCTTGGTGCCGCTCTGGCGCTCACGGCGTTTGACCACCACACGGCTCTTGTCGACGTTCAGCGCCTGCGGAATCGCCGCCAGCGCATCGAACATGCGTGCCGAGGCTTTTTCCGGATCGATCGACTTCGGCGCGGCGTATTCCTGCACGTGCACCCAGTCGTGATACAGATCGATCGCCATCGCGTACTCAGGCATGTCGGCATCGTAGACGCGGTAGCAATCGATGCCTTCGCGCTTGACCCACTTGCTCATCGCCTTGAGGTTCTTTTGCAGACGGTTGGCAAACATCTGCCCGCCTTCGCTCAAGCGCGGCTGCTCGATCACCGGTGCCGGGGCTGGCGTCGGTTTGATCGGGTTGCCGTTCTTGTTGAACTTGCGCTCTTGCGGCTCGTCCGGGGTTTGATCGTAAGCCGCTTGCTCACGCTCGGCCTGACGCTGTTCCGGCGTACGACGCTCGCCAGTGACGAACTGATCCGGCACGACTTTGATCAACAGCAGCTTGCACGGCAGCGCGCCGTTCCAGAACGAATACTGTTTGTGGCTGCGGATGCCCATGCGCTTGCCGAGATCCGGCGCGCCGGTGAACACCGCCGCTTCCCAGTTCAGGCAAGCCTGACGCAGACGCTCGCCGAGGTTCTGGTAAAGGTACAACAGGCTGGCTTCGTCACCGAGACGCTCGCCGTACGGCGGGTTGCAGATGACCAGACCTTTCTGGTTCTGATCCGGACGCGGCTCGAAAGTGGCGACTTCGCCTTGGTAGATCTTGATCCACTCGCTCAGACCGGCACGCTCAACGTTGTTGCGACCCGGTTGAATCAAACGTGGATCGGCTTCGTAACCGCGAATCCACAGCGGTGGCTTGGCCAGACCGGCAGCGGCGCGTTCAGCAGCTTCTTCATGCAGTTTTTTCCACAGCGCTGGCACGTGACCGAGCCAGGCAGTGAAACCCCACTGCTCACGACGCAGGTTCGGTGCCATATCGGCGGCGATCATCCCCGCTTCGACGAGGAACGTACCAACACCGCACATCGGGTCAGCCAGCGCGCCGCCTTCGGCCGCAATGCGTGGCCAGCCGGAACGGATCAGGATCGCTGCCGCGAGGTTTTCCTTCAGCGGCGCCGCGCCCTGCTGTAAGCGATAGCCGCGCTGGTGCAGGCTGTGGCCGGAGAGGTCGAGGGAGAGAATCGCTTCGCCGCGATCCAGACGCAGGTGAATGCGCAGATCCGGATTGAGCTTGTCGATCGACGGACGGTCGCCCTGCGGCGTACGCAGTTTGTCGACGATGGCATCTTTGACCTTCAGCGCGCCGAAGTGGGTGTTGTCGATGCCTGAGCCGTGACCGCTGAATTCAACGGCCAGAGTGCCGTCGCTAAGCATGTGATCCTGCCACTCGACGTCGAGGACGCCGTGGTAGAGGTCTTCGGCGTCCTTCATCGGGAAGCGTTTGAGCACCAGCAACACGCGGTTGGCCAGACGCGACCAGAGGCACAGGCGATAAGCGGTTTCCATGGTCGCCATGCCACGCACGGCGGAGGTGTGCTCGCGCGCTTCTTCAAGGCCAAGCCCGACGGCTTCCTCGATGAGCAGGCCTTCAAGGCCTTTAGGGCAAGTGAGGAAGAGTTCGAAACTGTCGGACATGGTATTTCCAAAGCCTTTGGCTAGTGAATCGGCAACGCATTGCCGATCCGGTTTTCAATCAGGCGCTTTTCTAAAAGAACGCCCGCGTGGCACGAAGGTGTGCCGTTCCATCCCCGCTGCTCGGGTTAAAAGAGCTTAGATGCAAGGACAGATAAAAAAGTTGGAGTAACAAAAAGTCTTAAAGCGACCCTTCGTCGAATAGTACCCCAGCGCAAACGTGGGTCATTCTCACTAAAGAATTAAGGCCATCATCCAGCGCGGGGCCGATCATACCGGGGTTTGCTCAATAAACGTTCAATAAATACGCGGTTACTTATCGCTATAGCACCCTTTTCGTTACGTCCTTATGACAAAACGGTCATTCCATCGCTGTGACTCATTGGTTAGAACTGACCACAGGTTGACGTCGCAACGGCGTCAACACCTTGGCTCGCCACGCCGGCAGCGAGCCGCACCACGGCAGAGTTTTTTCTGCCAGACCTCGATTGAGGTCGACGCGACACAAACAGTCAACAAGTGAGGGCAACACCCTATGAGAAGACTTAAGCGTGATCCGTTGGAAAGAGCATTTTTGCGCGGATATCAATATGGCGTTGGTGGCAAATCCCGTGAGCTTTGCCCATTTACTCTACCGTCAGTACGTCAAGCCTGGATTAACGGCTGGCGAGAAGGACGCGGCGACAACTGGGACGGTATGACCGGCACTGCGGGAATCCATAGACTCAACGAACTTCACGCCGTCGGCTGACACAGGGCACTTACTCCGACACGACAATCTGAATTTGTAACGACTTACCATGCACGTCCTTCCCGGACGGCGGGCTACGGCCCAGGGGCTCCTTCGAGGAGCCCTTTTTTATGCCCGAAAACTCGACTGTCACCCACCTTTCGATCGGCGGGCAACTACCCCTGTAGGAGCTGCCGAAGGCTGCGATCTTTTGATCTTGTTTTTTAGAATCAAGATCAAAAGATCGCAGCCTTCGGCAGCTCCTACATTGACCGGGTCGGGTCGGGTTATTTGCGCAGGGCGGCGATTGCGTCTACGGATTCACGAATCAGCGCCGGGCCTTTATAGATGAAGCCCGAATAAATCTGCACCAGGCTCGCACCCGCGAGAATCTTCTCCGCCGCATGCTTGCCTTCAGTAATCCCGCCAGCAGCAATAATCGGCAACCGCCCAGCCAACTCGCCCGCCAGCACTTTCACCGTATTGGTGCTCTTCTCACGCACCGGCGCACCCGACAAACCGCCCGCCTCGTCGCCATGTTCCATGCCTTCAACGCCGACACGGCTCAGGGTGGTGTTGGTCGCGATCACCGCGTCCATCCCGGTGTCGATCAGCGCCTGCGCCACCTGCGCGGTTTCTTCGTCGGTCATGTCCGGCGCGATCTTGATCGCCAGCGGCACATGCTTGCCATGACGCAACGCCAGTTCGGCACGGCGCGTGGCCAGATCGGCGAGCAACTGCTTGAGCGAATCACCGAACTGCAAGCTGCGCAGGCCCGGGGTATTCGGCGAGCTGACGTTGACGGTCACGTAGCTGGCGTGGGCGTAAACCTTGTCCAGGCAGATCAGGTAATCATCGACTGCACGCTCAACCGGCGTGTCGAAGTTTTTGCCGATGTTGATGCCCAGCACGCCTTTGTATTTCGCCGCCGCAACGCGCGCCAACAGATTATCGACACCGAGGTTGTTGAACCCCATGCGATTGATGATCGCCTCGGCTTCCGGCAGACGGAAAATCCGTGGTTTCGGGTTGCCCGGCTGTGGACGCGGGGTCACGGTGCCGATTTCGACAAAACCGAAACCCAGTTGCGCGAAGCCATCGATGGCTGCGCCGTTCTTGTCCAGACCGGCCGCCAAACCGACCGGGTTGGGGAATTCCAGGCCCATGACGGTCACCGGGACGTTTGCCGGCGCCTTGCACAGCAAGCCGTTGAGGCCCAAACGTCCGCCCGCGCCGATCAGATCCAGCGACAGATCGTGGGAGGTTTCCGGGGAAAGTTTGAACAACATCTGACGGGCCAGGGTGTACATGGGCGGCTTTGACTCGGGCGGCGAAAAGAGGCGGCGATTATAGCCGGGCATCGCCCCACCGCGCGAGGCGCACGCGCAAATCGCGGCGAGTGGCATATGCCTTGCACCGGCATCTTTATCAGCTTGCAGGCCAATGGCGGCGTGCGGGCAAGGACAATGGCGTCGTCCCGGGGTTTGCCTGCGCAAAGTCCGCGGCGGCGTTTTTTTTCGAGGTAGCGTTGGATGAATGAACCTTCGGTAGGGCCGCTGGCCTGGGTCAACGGCAGCGATGCTCCGGAAAAGAGTGCAATCAACCTCGGCTTCATGGCCCTGAGCGATTGCGCCTCGGTGGTGGTCGCGGCCACGCAAGGCTTTGCTCAGCCTTACGGATTGACCCTGAACCTCAAGCGCCAGACCTCTTGGGCAGGTTTGCGCGACAAACTGGTCAGCGGCGAACTCGATGCCGCGCACAGTTTGTACGGGCTGATTTACGCGGTGCACCTGGGCATCGGCGGTGTCGCGCCGACCGACATGGCCGTGCTGATGGGCCTCAATCAAAACGGCCAGAGCCTCAACCTCTCACACGGCTTGCAGAACCTCGGCGTGACCAGTCCTGACGCGCTGGATCGCCACGTGCACCAAAGCCGCGCAAAACTCACCTTCGCCCAGACCTTCCCCACCGGCACCCACGCGATGTGGCTTTATTACTGGCTGGCGAGTCAGGGCATTCATCCGCTGCAGGATGTCGACAGCGTGGTGGTGCCGCCACCGCAAATGGTCGCGCACTTGCAGGCCGGGCGCATCGACGGTTTTTGCGTCGGCGAACCGTGGGCCGCCAGCGCGGTACAGCAGGATCTCGGCTTCACCCTCGCCACCAGCCAGACCATCTGGCCCGATCACCCGGAAAAAGTCCTCGGCTGCACCCGCGAATTCGTCGATCAGTACCCGAACACCGCGCGCGCGTTGGTGATGGCGATACTTGAAGCCAGCCGTTTCATTGAAGAGAGCCCGGAAAACCGCCGCAGCACCGCGCAGTTGCTCAGCGCGCCGGAATACCTCGATGCGCCAGTAGCGTGCATCGAACCGCGTTTTCTCGGTGATTACGCCGATGGCCTCGGCAACCGCTGGCAGGATCCTCATGCGCTGCGTTTCCACGGCCATGGCGAGGTGAATTTGCCGTACTTGTCCGACGGTATGTGGTTCATGACCCAGTTCCGTCGTTGGGGTTTGCTGCGCGAGGATCCGGATTACCTGGCCGTCGCCCGTCAGGTTCAGCAGCTCGATCTGTATCGCGACGCTGCCACCGCAGTCGGCGTCGCCGCGTGGGGTACCGACATGCGCAGCAGCCAGTTGCTCGACGGCAAAATCTGGGACGGCAGCGACCCGGCCGCTTATGCGCGCAGCTTCAAACTGCACGCCATGAGCGACGACTCAGCCCTTCTCGCCCGCCGCTGACAGGAGACGCGAACATGTTGCGCATTCTGCTGATCAACGACACCGCGAAAAAAGTCGGACGCCTGAAAGCGGCGCTGACCGAAGCCGGTTTTGAAGTTATCGACGAATCCGGCCTGACCATCGACCTGCCCGCGCGCGTCGAAACGGTGCGCCCGGACGTGATCCTGATCGATACCGAGTCACCGAGCCGCGATGTCATGGAACAAGTGGTGCTGGTCAGCCGCGACCAGCCACGGCCGATCGTGATGTTTACCGACGAACATGACCCGGGGGTGATGCGTCAGGCGATCAAATCCGGGGTCAGTGCCTACATCGTCGAAGGCATTCACGCCCAGCGGTTGCAGCCGATTCTCGATGTGGCAATGGCAAGATTTGAGAGTGATCAGGCGTTGCGTGCGCAGTTGCAGGCGCGGGATCAGCAACTGGCGGAGCGCAAGCGTATTGAGCTGGCCAAGGGTCTGTTGATGAAGATGAAGGACTGCAATGAGGAAGAGGCGTACACGCTGATGCGGCGACAGGCGATGAGCCGGCAGCAGAAACTGATTCAAGTGGCGGAGCAGATTATTGCCATGAGTGAGTTGTTGGGTTGAGGTGTTTCCACCTCTGAAAAGCCCCTCACCCTAGCCCTCTCCCGGAGGGAGAGGGGACTGATTGGGGGATGCTCGCGATTTACGCCGACCTGCGATTTCTGCTGTGAATCCATAATCGACTCGGTTTCTCAGGTCGATGTTTGACGCCAGACACCTCGGTCAGTCCCCTCTCCCTCCGGGAGAGGGCTAGGGTGAGGGGCTTTTGATTTCCCGCTGTTGGCACAAATCTCGCTAAGCATTCCCTCAGGTAACCAACGGCGGTTGCCCCACCCACGACAAAGACGTCGCTCACCCGTTCGCCCCACCCGGCGCAGCAGGTAGCGGCGTTTTTGCGTTTTGGCCCCACAGACCGGGGCCGGTGGTGCGGCCGTGCGGCGCCCCACCTGCTGTTGCATGACTCCTTTCGAGACTCTTTTCAGCTGAGGTGCGCGATGAATTCAAGCTTCTGGAAATCCGGCCACACCCCGACATTGTTCGCGGCCTTCCTCTATTTCGACCTGAGTTTCATGGTCTGGTACCTGCTCGGCCCTTTGGCGGTGCAGATCGCCGCCGACCTGCACCTGACCACACAACAACGCGGCCTCGTCGTCGCCACGCCGATCCTCGCTGGTGCCGTTCTGCGCTTCATCATGGGCATGCTCGCCGATCGACTGTCGCCGAAAACCGCCGGGCTGATTGGCCAGGTCATCGTCATCTGCGCACTGTTCGGCGCCTGGAAAATCGGCATCCACAGTTACGAACAAGCGCTGATCCTCGGCCTGTTCCTCGGCATGGCCGGCGCTTCGTTTGCCGTCGCCCTGCCGCTGGCCTCGCAATGGTACCCGCCGCAACATCAGGGCAAAGCCATGGGCATCGCTGGCGCGGGCAACTCCGGCACCGTGTTCGCCGCGCTGCTCGCCCCGGTGCTCGCCGCCGCTTACGGCTGGAGCAATGTTTTCGGCTTCGCCCTGATTCCGCTGATCCTGACGCTGGTGCTGTTCGCCTGGCTGGCGAAAAACGCGCCGGAACGGCCAAAAGCCAAAGCCATGACCGACTACTTCAAAGCCCTCGGCGACCGCGACAGTTGGTGGTTCATGTTCTTCTACAGCGTCACCTTCGGCGGCTTTATCGGCTTGGCCAGCGCCCTGCCCGGCTATTTCAACGATCAATACGGTTTGAGCCCGGTGACCGCTGGTTACTACACCGCCGCTTGCGTGTTCGGCGGCAGTTTGATGCGCCCATTGGGCGGCGCACTGGCTGACCGTTTCGGCGGCATCCGCACCTTGCTGGCAATGTACACCGTCGCCGCCATCTGCATCGCTGCCGTTGGCTTCAACCTGCCAAGTTCCTACGCGGCACTCGCGCTTTTCGTCTGCACCATGCTCGGTTTGGGGGCAGGCAACGGTGCGGTTTTCCAACTGGTGCCGCAGCGTTTTCGTCTGGAGATCGGCGTAATGACCGGGCTGATCGGCATGGCCGGCGGCATTGGCGGTTTCGCCTTGGCGGCGGGCATGGGTGCGATCAAGCAGAGCACCGGCAGCTATCAACTGGCGCTGTGGTTGTTCGCCAGCCTTGGCGTGTTGGCGTGGTTTGGCCTGCACGGCGTCAAGCGTCGCTGGAGAACCACGTGGGGTTCGGCAGCGGTGACGGCGGCGCGGGTCTGAGGCGTCGATGGCCCTGCAACTGAGTTTCGCCGAAGCCAGCGCCACCGGGCCGCGCACGGAGAATCAGGACGCTGTGCGCCTGGTCACGCCGGCCCCGGCGCTGGCGGCGAGCAAGGGTTACCTGTTCGCCATCGCCGACGGCGTCAGCCAATGCGCCGATGGCGGCCTCGCCGCGCGCTCGACCTTGCAGGCCTTGGCGCTCGACTATTACGCCACCCCGGAAACCTGGAGCGTGGCGCAGGCTCTCGACCGCTTGCTGCTCGCACAAAATCGCTGGTTGCAGGCCAATGGCGGTGGGCAGCCGTTACTCACCACTGTCAGTGCTTTGGTCATGCGCGGTCGGCGCTTTACCCTCGCCCATGTAGGAGATTGCCGGGTATACCGCTGGCACGCCGACGCGTTGCAGCGCATCAGCGAGGATCACGTCTGGGAGCAGCCGGGCATGCAGCATGTGCTCAAGCGTGCGCTCGGGCTGGATCAACATTTGGTGCTGGATTTTCTCGACGGTGAATTGCGTGACGGCGAAAGCTTTTTACTGCTCAGTGATGGCGTGTGGTCAACCCTGGGCGATACCGCGATTGCGGCGATCCTGCGTGATCAGCCGGATCTGCACTGCGCGGCGCAAACATTGGTCAACGCCGCGCATCTGGCCGGCAGTCAGGACAACGCCAGCGCTTTGCTGGTGCGGGTCGATGCGGTTGGCGAGGCGAGTTTTGGCGATGCGCTGATGCATTTGCAGCAATGGCCACTGCCGCCGCCGCTGAAACCCGGTCAGTCGTTTGAAGGCTGGCAGGTGCAAGGCATCGTCGCGCAGAGCCAGCAATCGTTGCTGTATCGCGTGCTGGATAGCCAAGGTCAGACGTGGCTGTTGAAAACCCTGCCCACACGTTCCGCTGATGATTCCTGTGCCGGGCAAGCGCTGTTGTCCGAGGAATGGTTTCTGAAACGTGTGGCCGGACGGCATTTTCCTGAAGTCCATCCGTGCAATCAGCGTCAGCATTTGTACTACGTAATGCGGGAATATTCCGGCAAGACGCTGGCGCAGGTTTTTAAAAACAGCGGGGCTTTACCGTTGGCGCAATGGCAAGACATTGCCGAACGCCTGCTGCGTGCAGTCGGGCTGCTGCATCGGCGGCAGATTCTGCATCGGGACATCAAACCGGAGAATCTGCATTGGGGGGATGACGGTGAGCTGCGGCTGCTGGATTTTGGCCTGGCGTATTGCCCGGGACTGTCCGAAGACGCGCCGTCGACGTTGCCGGGGACGCCGAGTTATATCGCCCCGGAAGGCTTTCGCGGTGATCCGCCGAGTGCGCAGCAGGACTTGTATGCGGTGGGCGTGACCTTGTATTTCCTGCTTACGGGGTATTTTCCTTATGGCGAGATCGAAGCGTTTCAGCGGCCGCGATTTGGACTGGCGGTGAGTGCCGGGCGTTATCGACCGGATTTACCGGAATGGCTGGCGCAGAGTCTGCAGCGCGGCGTGGCGGCTGATCCGCAGCAACGCTTTGAAACAGCGGAAGAATGGTTGCTGGTATTGGAACAGGGCGAGCGACGCAGTTTGAGCGTGCGGCCTCGGCCGTTACTGGAGCGAGAGCCGTTGAAGGTGTGGCGGACGATGGCGTTGCTGGCCTTGCTCGGGAATCTGGTGCTGCTGGTTTTGTTGTTTCATCGTTGACACCGCGTCGCGCCATTCGCGAGCAAGCCCGCTCCCACAGGGGTTTTGTGAACGACACAGATCCATTGTGGGAGCGGGCTTGCTCGCGAAGGCGTCAGCCCAATCACCAAAAATCCACCCGCCTGAACGCCCCACGAACGAGCAACCCGCCTCCATTCAGTGCAAAAAATCACCTTCAAAACCTGCCACCCCCCAATAAACCCGCCCCCACCGCCACTTGGCACAACCACTGCATTACCCCACCCAACACACACATAAAGCCCAACCTTCAACGACGAAGGCTGCGCTTCCCGAGAGAACGGGACCAGGACAAAGGCGTCCTCGCTAGGCAACTAGCGGGACGCCTTTTTTTGTTTGCGCAAAATTTCTCGAGCACGGCCTGACTGCCCACAAGAGGCCAGCCGCAGCTCCCCGGAGAACCTGATGAAAAAACTCAAACTGGTGATGATCGGCAATGGCATGGCCGGGGTTCGTACCCTCGAAGAGCTGCTCAAACTGAGCAACGAGCTGTACGACATCACCGTCTTCGGCGCCGAACCGCACACCAACTACAACCGCATCCTGCTCTCGCCGGTGCTGGCCGGTGAGCAGACCTTCGAGGAGATCGTCCTCAACGACCTCGACTGGTACCTGGAAAACCACATCAAGTTGCTGCTCAACCGCAAAGTGGTGGAGATCGACCGGGTCAAACGCCGAGTGATCGCCGACGACGGCACCGAGGCCGAATACGATCGTCTGCTGATCGCCACCGGTTCGACGCCGTTCATTTTGCCGATCCCGGGCAACACCCTGCACGGCGTGATCGGTTACCGCGACATCGCCGATACCCAGGCGATGATCAACACGGCAAAAACCCACAAACACGCGGTCGTCATCGGTGGCGGTTTGCTCGGTCTCGAAGCCGCCAACGGCCTGATGCTGCGCGGCATGCACGTCACCGTGGTGCACATCGGTGAGTGGCTGCTTGAACGGCAACTGGACAAAACCAGTGGCCAGTTGCTGCAAAGCGCCCTCGAATCCCGAGGCCTGCATTTCCGTCTGTGCGAACAAACCCAAGCCCTGCACGACGCGGGCAACGGTCGGGTCGGCTCGGTGCAATTCAAGAACGGCGACATTATTCCCGCCGATCTGGTGGTGATGGCTGCGGGCATTCGTCCCAACACCGAACTCGCGGAAAAGGCCGGCATCCCGTGCAATCGCGGGATCCTGGTCAACGACACCCTGCAAACCTACGACCCGCGCATCTACGCGATCGGCGAGTGCGCCAGCCATCGCGGCATCGCTTACGGCCTGGTTGCACCCCTGTTCGAACAGGCCAAGGTCTGCGCCAACCACCTCGCACAACTGGGGTTCGCCCGTTATCAGGGCTCGGTGACTTCGACCAAATTGAAAGTCACCGGCATCGACCTGTTTTCCGCCGGCGACTTCATGGGCGGCGAAGGCACGGAAACCATCACCCTCTCCGACCCGATCGGCGGCGTGTACAAAAAACTGGTGATCAAGGATGACGTGCTGGTCGGCGCGTGTCTGTACGGCGATACGGCAGATGGCGGTTGGTATTTCCGACAGATTCGTGAGAATCACGCCATCGGCGAGATCCGCGATCACCTGATGTTTGGCGAAAATGCTTTGGGCGACGTAGGACATCAGGGCCAGGACAAAGCCATGGTCATGGCTGACACCGCCGAAGTCTGCGGCTGCAACGGCGTGTGCAAAGGCACCATCGTCAAAGCGATTCAGGAACACGGCCTGTTCAGCGTCGATGAAGTGAAGAAACACACCAAAGCCGCCAGCTCCTGCGGCTCCTGCGCCGGGCTGGTCGAGCAGATCCTGATCAACACCGTTGGCGGCGCGGCCGACGTCAAACCGAAAAGCGAAAAAGCCATCTGCGGTTGCAGCGACCTCAACCACGGACAGATCCGCCAGGCCATTCGCGAGCAACACCTGCTGACCATCGCCGGCACCATGAGTTACCTCAACTGGCGCACGCCGAACGGCTGCGCGACCTGCCGCCCGGCGCTCAACTATTACCTGATTTCCACCTGGCCCGGCGAAGCCAAGGACGACCCGCAATCGCGCCTGATCAACGAACGTGCGCACGCCAACATTCAGAAGGACGGCACCTATTCGGTGGTGCCTCGGATGTGGGGCGGCGTGACCAATCCTTCGGAATTGCGGCGGATTGCCGACGTCGCCGACAAATACAACGTGCCGATGGTCAAGGTCACCGGCGGGCAGCGCATCGATTTGCTCGGCATCAAAAAGCAGGACTTGCCCGGTGTCTGGAAGGATCTCGACATGCCTTCCGGCCATGCCTATGGCAAATCCATTCGCACGGTGAAGACCTGCGTCGGCAGTGAGTTCTGCCGTTTCGGCACACAGAATTCGACGCAACTGGGCATTGAGCTTGAGCATGACCTGTTCAACATGTGGTCGCCGCACAAAGTGAAACTTGCTGTCTCCGGATGCCCACGCAACTGCTCGGAAGCGGGGATCAAGGACGTAGGAATTATCGGCGTGGATTCCGGCTGGGAGATGTACATCGGTGGCAACGGCGGGATCAAAACCGAGGTCGCCGAGTTCTTCGTCAAGCTGAAAACCGCCGAAGAAGTCCGCGAATACAACGGTGCCTTCCTGCAGTTGTATCGCGAAGAAGCCTTCTACCTCGAACGCACCGTGCACTACCTGCAACGGGTCGGCATGGAGCACATCAAGAAAGCCGTGCTGGAAGACCCGGAGCGCCGTAAAGCCTTGAACGAGCGCCTGCAATTTTCCCTGTCGTTCGAGCAGGATCCGTGGAAAGAACGTCTGGCCGAGCCGCAATTGAAGAAAGAATTCGACGTAATCCCGGTGAAAAATCTGGAGGTGCCAGCATGAACTGGCTCGATATCTGTGCCCTTGAAGAAATCAACGCCCTCGGTTCGCGGATCATTGCCGGGCCGAAAGGTGACATCGCGATTTTTCGTACAAGCGACGACGAAGTTTTCGCCCTCGACGACCGCTGCCCGCACAAGGGCGAGACCACTCTCGCAAGGCCTGATCTACGGCAAACGCGTCGCTTGCCCGCTGCACAACTGGCAGATCGACCTGCAATCCGGTGAAGCCCAGGCGCCGGACATCGGTTGCGCGCACCATCACCCGGCACGGGTCGAGAACGGGCGCGTGCAGTTGGCTCTGCGGGACGCTATCTGATGAACCGCCAGACGACCGCCTCGACCTGCTGTTATTGCGGGGTCGGCTGCGGCGTGCTGATCGAGCATGACGGCGAGCGCATCCTCGGCGTCAGCGGCGATCCGGCGCATCCGGCCAACTTCGGCAAACTGTGCAGTAAAGGCTCGACCCTGCACCTCACCGGCGACCTCGCGGCCCGTGCCCTGTATCCAGAATTACGCCTGGGCAAAAGTCTGGCGCGCAGCCGCACCGATTGGGACACGGCGCTGGAACACGCCGCCAATGTCTTTGCCGAGACCATCGCCGAACACGGCCCGGACAGTGTGGCGTTTTATATCTCCGGGCAATTGCTCACCGAGGATTACTACGCCTTCAACAAACTGGCGCGGGCCTTGGTCGGCACCAACAACATCGACAGCAATTCGCGACTGTGCATGTCTTCGGCAGTGGTCGGCTACAAGCGCAGCCTCGGCGCCGATGCGCCGCCGTGCAGCTATGAAGATCTGGAGCTCAGCGATTGCGTGATGATCGTCGGCAGTAACATGGCCTACGCCCATCCGGTACTTTTCCGTCGTCTGGAAGAGGCGAAATCCCTGCGTCCACAGATGAAAGTCATCGTCATCGATCCACGGTGCACCGACACCTGCGACCTCGCGGATCTGCACCTGGCGATTCTGCCGGGCACCGATGTCGCTTTATTCCATGGGATTTTGCACCTGTTGTTGTGGGAAGACTGGATCGACCGCGACTTCATCAAGGCACACACCGATGGCCTGGCCGAACTGAAAAGTCTGGTGCGCGATTACACCCCGCAAATGGTTTCGCAGCTGTGCGGGATCGGTGTCGAGCAATTGCAGCAATGTGCGGAATGGGTCGGCACTTCGCCGAGTTTTCTGTCGTTATGGTGCATGGGTTTGAACCAGTCCACCGCCGGCAGCGCGAAGAACAGCGCACTGATCAATCTGCACCTGGCCACCGGACAAATCGGCCGCCCCGGTGCAGGGCCTTTCTCTCTGACCGGTCAGCCGAATGCCATGGGCGGACGGGAAACCGGCAGCCTGTCCAATCTGTTGCCGGGCCATCGTGATGCCGCCACCCCTGAGCACCGCGCCGAAGTGGCGGCTTACTGGGGCGTGGATCAATTGCCAGACAGCACCGGCCTCAGCGCTATCGAACTGTTCGAGCAGGTGCGCAACGGCAAGATCAAAGCGCTGTGGATCGCTTGTACCAACCCTGCGCAATCCATGCCGGATCAAAGCTCGGTGCGTGCAGCGCTTGAGGCATGCCCATTTGTGGTGTTGCAAGAAGCCTTTCGCACCACCGAGACGGCAGCCTTCGCCGACCTGCTGTTGCCCGCCGCGAGTTGGGGCGAGAAGGAAGGTTCGGTCACCAACTCCGAACGGCGCATTTCCCACGTACGCAAAGCCATTCTCCCACCCGGTGAAGCACGACCGGACTGGGCGATTACGGTGGATTTCGCACAACGTCTGGAGAAACGTCTGCGCCCACAAGCATCGAGCCTGTTTGCCTTCACACAGCCTGCGCAGTTGTTCGATGAGTTCAAAGGGCTGACCCGTGGTCGTGATCTGGATTTATCCGGAATCAGCCATGCCTTGATCGACCAGATCGGCCCGCAACAATGGCCCTTCCCCGTCGGCGCGCAGCAAGGCACGGCGCGGCTGTACGTCGACGGTATTTTTCCTACGGCAAATGGTCGTGCGCAGTTCATCGCCGACCCGTATCGCGCCGCCAAGGAACAACGTGATGCACGCTTCCCGCTGACGCTGATCACCGGACGCCTGCGCGATCAGTGGCACGGCATGAGCCGTACCGGCACGGCAGCGCAGTTGTTCGGTCATGTCAGCGAAGCAGTGTTGAGCCTGCACCCCGACGAAATGCGTCGGCATCGCTTACAGCCGGGTGATCTGGTCAATCTGAAAAGCCGACGCGGAGCGGTGATCGTCGCGGTTGGCAGCGATGACAGTGTGCGTCCGGGCCAGGCCTTTCTGCCGATGCACTGGGGCGATCGTTTTCTCAAGGGCGGCGTCAACAGCCTGACCTTGCCGGCGTTCGATCCTTTGTCGAAACAACCGGAACTGAAACACAGCGGCGTGCGCCTGGAAGCGGTGAATCTGCCGTGGCAACTGTTCGCACTCATCGAAGGCAATGTTCAACAGCATTTCGAGACGCTACGGCCACTCTGTGAGGCGTTTTCCTACGTGAGTCTCAGCCTTGTCGGACGTGAACGATCGGCGTTGCTGATACGCGCTGCCAGCAGCGAAGCACCGGATCCACAGTTGTTGGGTGCAATCGACCGCTGCCTGTCGCTGATCGATGGCCCGGTGCTGGCCTATGACGACCCACGCCGCGCGATCGGCAAACGCGTGCGCATCGAGAATGGCCGGATCACCGCAATTCGTCTGGCCGGCGAAACCCTCGCACAGCACTGGCTGCAAGGCCTGTGGCTGGAAGGTCGCGCCGACGAGCAACTGCGCCGCTGGCTGCTGGCGCCGATGAGTGTGCCACCGGGTAATGCCGGAGCACCAATGATGACGGCGAAAACGGTGTGTAACTGCAAAAACGTCAGCCTCGACGCGGTGTGCACCGGCATTCGCCAAGGCCTCGATCTGCAAGGTTTGAAAAATCAACTGGGGTGCGGCACGCAATGCGGTTCCTGCGTCCCGGAAATAAAACGTCTGCTGGCTGCCAATGTGCAGCCGGTCGCGGTCATCTGATGAGGAAAGATTCCATGAATGCAAAAATCTGGCTGGTGGGCGCTGGCCCCGGCGATCCCGAATTGCTGACCCTCAAAGCCGTGCGCGCGTTACGCGAAGCCGATGTGGTGCTGATCGATGATCTGGTCAATGACGCGGTGCTGGAACACTGCCCGGACGCGCGGATTATCGCCGTGGGGAAACGCGGCGGCTGCCGTTCGACGCCGCAGGCCTTTATCCATCGCTTGATGCTGCGCTATGCCCGTCACGGCAAATGCGTGGTGCGGCTCAAGGGCGGCGATCCGTGCATTTTCGGCCGTGGCGGCGAAGAGGCGCAGTGGCTGCGTGAGCGTGGTGTTGAGGTGGAATTGGTTAACGGCATCACCGCCGGGCTGGCCGGTGCGACTCAGTGCGACATCCCGCTGACGCTGCGCGGTGTCGCGCGCGGCGTGACGCTGGTGACGGCGCACACGCAAGATGACAGCGAGTTGAACTGGCAGGCGCTGGCGCAGGGCGGAACGACGTTGGTGGTATACATGGGCGTGGCCAAGCTCGACGAGATTCGTGATCAGCTATTGGCCGGAGGAATGGCAGCGGATACGCCGGTGGCGATGATCGAAAACGCCTCTCTGCCTCATCAACGTGAATGCCGGACCGATCTGACGGCAATGAGCGAAGCGGCCTACAGATTTCAATTGAAGAGCCCTGCGATACTGGTCATCGGCGCAGTGGCTGGTTTCGCAGAGAATCAAAAGATCGCAGCCTGCGGCAGCTCCTACATTGAGCCTGCATGCGCCCTGTAGGAGCTGCCGAAGGCTGCGATCTTTAAAGCCTGCGTACGCCCTGTAGGAGCTGCCGAAGGCTGCGATCTTTAAAGCCTGAAACTCAAATCGCAGACAAAGAAAAGCCCGGCCTAAGCCGGGCTTTCCTCAGAGCGGCAGCTAATTACTTAGCTTGAGCTTCAACCTGCGCTTCTACGCGACGGTTTACAGCGCGGCCAGCTTCAGTTTTGTTGTCAGCAACTGGGCGGGATTCGCCGTAGCCAACAGACTGAACGCGGGACGATTCAACACCGTACTGGTTGGTCAGAACTTGCTTAACGGCGTTTGCACGACGCTCGGACAGTTTCTGGTTGTAAGCGTCAGGACCGACGGAGTCAGTGTGACCTTCAACAGTAGTGGTGGTGGATGGGTACTGCTTCATGAAGTCAGCCAGGTTCTTGATGTCGCCGTAGCTGTTGGTTTTAACAACAGATTTGTCGAAATCGAACTTAACGTCCAGCTCAACACGAACAACTTCAGCAACTGCTGGGCAGCCGTCAGCGTCAACAGTTACGTTGGCTGGGGTGTCCGGGCACTTGTCAACGTTGTCGCAAACGCCATCGTTGTCGCTGTCGGAGCAAACTTCAGCTGGTGCTGGAACTGGAGCAGCAGCAGGCTTGGAGCCGCCACCGAAGTTCACACCGATACCGACGCTTGGAGCCCACTCGGTGTCGCCTTTGTCGATGTTGTACTGAGCTTCAACGCCAGCACGGGCGTAGAAGTTGTCAGTGAAGTACAGCTTGGCGCCGCCACCAACGTTAGCGAAGGTCGAACGGTCACGGCTGTTCGAACCGTTCTGGTCGATGCTCTGGTCGGAGAAACCGGCCGAGACGTATGGACGCAGCATGTCGCCTGGGTTGTTGAAGTGGTACAGAGCGTCCAGAGCGGTGTTAGCGCCTTTAACGTTCTTGCCGTCGTCGGAACGCACGTTGTGCACTTCGTCGTAGCCCAGACGCAGTTCAACGTCGTCGGTCAGAAAGTAACCGATCGAACCGCCGAACAGGTTGCCGTTGTTCTTGAAGTTACGAGCGCTGTCGAATTGTTCTTTCTTAGCGAAGCCTTCGATTTCAACTGCGCCTTGGCCTTGTGCCAGAGCGCCGAACGAAGTGGCAGCAATAAGAGAACCAATGGCCAAGCCCAAGGTGTTTTTCAGTTTCATCCGTTAAATCCCCATCTGGTGATTGTGAAGCAGTCCCGCAAACCGGGGGACAACTCGGCGGCAAGTCTATCAGAACTTGCCTACACGTAAGAGATATTTGCGCTGAACTAAGTTTCAGCAATGCCTGCAAATTTCTCACGCAATTTATCTAGAGCACGTTTGTAACGCATTTTTGTCGCACTCAAACCCATGTGCATTATGTCTGCGATCTCCTGAAATTCCAGTTCTGCGACAAATCGTAGCACCAGAATTTCACGGTCAATCGGGTTCACATACACCAGCCAGCGATCGAGTCCGCCCTTCTCCTCGGGTTTTGGCATCTTTTCTTCAGACGCTTCTTCCAGGGGGTCAAGACTCAAAGCATCCATCAAGCGACGCTTTCGCCGTTCCTTCCGATACTGCGTGATGCATTCGTTGTAAGTGATGCTATATAGCCATGTCTTGAACTTCGATTTCCCCTCGAAGTTCTTCAGGCCATACAGCACCTTCAGCATCACTTCCTGACAGACATCGTCTGCGTCGCGATCGTTCCCAAGATATCTCGCACAGACGTTAAATAATGTTCGCTGGTAACGCCGCATCAGTTCTTCATAAGCGCGCGTCACGTGAAAAAGCTCGGTGTGCGAGCGCGCGACCAACTCCTCATCAGAGAGCTCGCGGGGGTCGTAGCGCGTGGATAGCGTTTGGGCTTTATTCAAAACAAGTCGTGCCGACAGTCAGGTCAATGTCCGCCGCAGCCAGCATCAGCTGGCATTTAGCGGCGGCATACATTAGCAGGGTTTGCCGGATTAGCGGCTACTCACATGCTGTTCCAGCAGGATCCGATTGGAAAGAGAGACTAGCTCACCCTCATCGGTCAGCAATGTGGTTTTAACCGTGCCGATCTCTTCGATCTGCCCTTCGACCTCGCCAACACGCACTTGTTGCCCAACCTGATACAACTCACGCACATAGATTCCCGCAAGAATCTGACCGGCAATTTCCCGGCTTCCCAAACCCATGGCCAGCGCAACCGCCAGACCAACGGTAATCAACACAATGACAATCACATGGTTCAGCAGGTCGGTCTTGACCTCAAGCTGACTGATCGCCACCGAGATGCTGATAATGATCACCAGCCCCTGCGCAATCCGCCCCAGCCCCGAAGCGTAGTCGAGGCCTACGCCTTCTGCCGCCCCGCGCACCAGGCCATTGGCCAATTGTGCGAGCAAAACACCGACCAGCAACACCAGCGCGGCACCGAATACCTTTGGCAAATACAGCGCCAGCATGTCCAGCGTAGCTGAAACTCGCTCAAGTCCAAGGGATTCTGCTGCAGAAACCAAAAATATCAGCAGAACGAACCAGTAAACGATTTTTCCGATCAGGGTCGAGATCGGTACTTGCAGGCCGGCACGCGACATCAACTTGGTCAGACCGGTGCCGCCCATCAGGCGATCGAGGCCGAGTTTGGCCAGCAGTTTGGACAACAAGGTGTCGAGCAGTTTGGCCACGACGAAACCCAACAGCAGCACCACCAGTGCGCCGAACAGGTTCGGAATGAAGTTAGCGACTTTGGTCCACAACGCAGTCATTGCAGTGACGAGGCTCTGAGTCCAGAGATCAAGTTCCATATTCAATCAGCCTTATCAGCAGTGCGAGCGGTAGGTTTACGAAGACGGGAAACCGGCGAGACATGCGCCGATCCATTATTCAGGGCGATCATCAGCGCGGGCAGCCAGCGGCCCAGCAGGCTGAAAAGATCACCGGCACCGACCTGGCGGTTGGCGGTTTTGAGTACGCGGCCCAAGCACGCATCGTCGTCACGACCGGACGGTGAGGCGTTGAGCATGTCGCGCAAAGACTGTTCAAACGGATCGTGCATACGCACCTCTCGTGATGTCTGTGAAAGACGCGGGCAGATTTGGTCGGGTCACATGTTGCATGGTCACACCCAGCGCAATCGGCGGAACAACCACCACTGACCGAAGGCCAGGGCGAGCACCGTCAAACAGGCAATCAGGAAGCCATAAGGGCTGCTGGAGAACGGAATTCCGCCGACATTGATACCCAGCAAACCGGTGATAAAACTCATCGGCAAAAAGATGCAGGTGATGATGCCGAAGCGGTACATCGTGCGATTCATGCGCTCGCTCAAACGCCGGTCTTCAGCCTCCAGCACCAGCCCCACGCGCTCCCGGGTCAATTCGAGCTCTTCGAGATATCGCGTCAGGCTGTTGTTCAATTCGTTCCAGTAGTCGGCATCATCTTCGACAAACCACGGCAGTTTTATCCGCGTGAGCTGTCCGAAAATATCCCGCTGCGGTGCGAGAAAACGCTTCAGTCCGGCAGCCCTGCGCCGGATGTGCAAAATCGCTCCGTGCTCGGGGGTATACCGTTCGTCGGCATCCATCTTTTCTTCTTCCTCATCGGCGATTTCCGAGAGGCAAGTGACCAGATCCTGCACCTTGTTGGTGAGGAATTGCGCCAGATAAAGGATGAGTTCAGAAGCGGTTTTCGGGCCTGTGCCGTCCGCCAATTGCGCCAGCAACTCATCCGTTGCACGCAAGGGACGCAAACGCAGGGAAATCACGCGCTGAGCTGAGGCAAAAATCCGCACCGAAACCATGTCTTCCGGCTCGGCGCCCGGATTGAGGTTGACCCCGCGCAAGAACAGCAACAGCTCGGAATCCGGCAGTGGCAACAAACGCGGCCGGGTGTTTTCTTCCAGCAGCAGGTCGCAGGTGAATTCGTTGAGACCGCTGGATTTGCGCAACCAGGTCTGGGTTTGCGGATGGCTGCGATCCCAATGCAGCCACAGACTTTCATGCGCCTGCAACTGCAAATCGTCGAGCTCAGTCCGGGCTATCGAACGCGCGCCGCCTTTACCGTCCAGCACGAGGGCATGCACCAGCCCCCATTGCGCGTTTTCTTCCTCGAACATCCGCATCCCTTTGTCGAAGCCTTATTCAGGCATTTGCAGCGGGCTCGGCGAGATGATCACGCCGTTGTTGTCCGCATAAATGTAGTGGCCCGGGTGGAACGTCACACCGGCGAAAGTCACCGGGACGTTGAGGTCGCCGAGGCCACGTTTTTCGGTTTTCATCGGGTGGCTGGCCAGCGCCTGCACGCCCAGATCGGTCTGCGCAATGACGTCGACGTCACGGATGCAACCGTAGATCACCAGCCCTTCCCAACCGTTCTTCGCGGCTTTCTCGGCGATCATGTCGCCCAGCAGCGCACGGCGTAGCGAACCGCCGCCATCCACGACCAATACTTTACCGTTGCCCTTGAGTTCGGCTTGTTCCTTGACCAGCGAGTTGTCTTCGAAACATTTGATGGTCACAATTTCGCCGCCGAACGAATCACGGCCACCGAAATTGCTGAACATCGGTTCCAGCACCTGCACCAGCTCCGGATAGGCGTCACACAGGTCAGGCGTAAGGTAATGGTTCATCGAAAAACTCCTGTAAAAAGGAAGACGATCAAGGATGACGCACGCTATAGAGACGAGTTCCGGCGGCCGCTGTTTACCTTAGTCCATGCCATGGTCGCTGACTGAACCTGAACATACGCTGAAACGTAATAGCTAAACAGCCGCTAAAAATGACCAGAACCGCACAATGCGTCATATCTTAGCCGCAAGCCGGCCTGAACGAAATGCCCTTTTCAGAGCCTCTGATTCAGACCGCAGCGGCCAGATCCGCCTTCTCGCCGAGCAACGGCGTCTGTTGATCCTTCAACCAACGCGCCACCAGCGGCCACACTTCAGCTTGCGCGGCTTTGCTCACCAACATTTCGACATGGCCGAAATTGTCGTTGAAACCCTGCTCGCGCCCGAGATTGATGAATTGTTTGTGCTCGGAGCCGAGCTGCTCGAACAGCTTGCGACACGCCCACGCCGGATCCTGATGGTCACCAGCTGCTGTCACCGCGAGCACCGGCACCTGAACCTCGGCCAAGCCTGCCCACCAATCCTTGTCCTTGTCGCCAAAGCGGCCGAACAAGCCGTACCAGCGCATGCTCTCGATGGCCAGACCGATCGGCTCGTCTTCCGGGCCGCGCTTGAGGCGTGAGCCGGACAACTGCGCGAAACGCTTGAGAATAAAGCGCCCGCTCCACTCCACCGGCGGGATTTTCAGCGGCCAATACGTGCGACTGACCTGCGTGCCGAAAAACGCCGCAGAGGCAACTGCCGGCTCGCCGAGGTATTCACCCCCGAGCGCAGCGGCCAAGGTGATGCCGCCGAGTGAATGGCCGATCCAGTGCGGAATCTGACCGCTCTGCTCACGCACGAACGCGGCAATCGCCGGCAGATCGTATTTGGCATAGTCGGAAACGCGATTGCGTCGGTATTCCTCATTGCGCTGCGACAGACCGTGGCCGCGCATCTCCGGAATCCACACATCAAAACCCAGCCGCGTCAGATACGCGCCGAGTCCCAGGCCTTTCGGTGAAAACCAGAAGCGCCGATTGGAAAAGCTGCCGTGCAACAGAATCACCGGCACGCCACGGGGCGCGGTGTCGTCGGCCATGCCCAAACGGGTGACGGCGATCTCCACGGACCAATCCGGGCTGTTGCCGGGTTTTAAACGATAAACGTCTTCGCTCAGATCGCCGCGCCGCTCGGCGCTGATCAGGGCGACAGGAAATAGGTTGCTGCTGCTTTGCATAATGCTCTTGCACAAAAAAGGGCGGCATCTACAGGAGCCCGCCCTACTTCAATCTCAAAGCCCTGCCCTTTGTAGGAGTGAGCCTGCTCGCGAAAGCGGTGTATCCGTCGACATCGTTGTTGAATGTCAGTCCGTCTTCGCGAGCAAGCTCTGCTCCTACAAGGGGAGCGGGCCGCTTACATACTCATTAAGCCTGCGCTTGACCTTCGGCCAGGAAGAACCAGGTTTCCAGCACGGAGTCGGGGTTCAGCGACACGCTTTCGATGCCCTGCTCCATCAGCCATTTGGCCAGATCCGGGTGGTCGGACGGGCCCTGACCGCAGATACCGATGTACTTGCCGGCCTTGTTGCACGCGGCAATCGCATTGGCCAGCAGCTTCTTGACCGCCGGATTACGCTCGTCGAACAGGTGCGCGATGATGCCCGAGTCGCGATCCAGACCCAGCGTCAGCTGAGTGAGGTCGTTGGAGCCGATCGAGAAACCGTCGAAGAATTCGAGGAATTCTTCAGCGAGGATCGCGTTGGATGGCAGTTCACACATCATGATGATGCGCAGACCGTTTTCACCGCGCTTCAAGCCATTTTCAGCCAGCAGATCGACGACCTGGCTTGCTTCACCGAGGGTACGGACGAACGGCACCATGATTTCGACGTTGGTCAGGCCCATCTCGTTGCGCACACGTTTCAGCGCGCGGCATTCGAGTTCGAAGCAATCGCGGAACGATTCGCTGATGTAACGCGAGGCACCACGGAAGCCCAGCATCGGGTTTTCTTCTTCCGGCTCGTAGAGCTTGCCGCCGATCAGGTTGGCGTATTCGTTGGACTTGAAGTCCGACAGGCGCACGATGACTTTTTTCGGCGTGAACGCTGCAGCGAGGGTGCTGATGCCTTCGACCAGTTTGTCGACGTAGAAGCCAACCGGATCGTCGTAACCGGCGATGCGCTTGTCGACGCTGTCTTTGATTTCCTGCGGCAGACCGTCGTAGTTCAACAGCGCTTTCGGGTGCACACCGATCATGCGGTTGATGATGAACTCCAGACGGGCCAGGCCCACACCGGCGTTCGGCAGTTGCGCGAAGTCGAAGGCGCGATCCGGGTTGCCGACGTTCATCATGATTTTGAACGGCAGCTCCGGCATGGCATCCACGGAGTTTTTCTTGATGTCGAAGCCCAGTTCGCCTTCGAAGATGTAACCGGTGTCGCCTTCGGCGCACGAAACGGTCACGCCCTGGCCATCCTTCAGCAGTTGGGTGGCGTTGCCGCAACCAACCACTGCCGGAATGCCCAGTTCACGGGCGATGATCGCCGCGTGGCAAGTACGGCCTCCACGGTTGGTGACGATGGCGCTGGCGCGCTTCATCACCGGTTCCCAGTCCGGGTCGGTCATGTCGGAAACCAGCACGTCGCCCGGCTGGACTTTGTCCATTTCGGAAACGTCTTTGATGATGCGCACTTTACCGGCGCCGATGCGCTGGCCAATCGCACGACCTTCAACCAGCACGGTGCCAGTTTCTTTCAACAGGTAACGTTCCATAACGTTGGCCTGAGTGCGGCTCTTCACGGTTTCCGGACGGGCCTGCACGATGTACAGCTTGCCGTCGTCACCGTCCTTGGCCCACTCGATGTCCATCGGGCAGCCATAGTGCTTCTCGATGATCATCGCTTGCTTGGCCAGCTCGCTGACTTCAGCGTCGGACAGACAGAAACGTGCGCGCTCAGCCTTGTCGACGTCGATGGTCTTGACCGAACGACCGGCCTTGGCTTCGTCGCCGTAGATCATCTTGATCGCTTTGCTGCCCAGGTTGCGACGCAGGATCGCCGGACGACCGGCTTCCAGCGTGCCCTTGTGTACGTAGAATTCGTCCGGGTTCACCGCGCCTTGTACGACGGTTTCGCCCAGGCCGTAGGCACCGGTGATGAACACGACGTCACGGAAACCGGATTCGGTGTCGAGGGTGAACATCACGCCGGCAGTGCCGGTTTCCGAACGCACCATGCGCTGCACGCCAGCCGACAGGGCGACCAGTTTGTGGTCGAAGCCCTGGTGCACGCGGTAGGAAATCGCACGGTCGTTGAACAGCGATGCGAACACCTCTTTGGCGGCGCGGATAACGTTTTCCACACCACGGATGTTCAGGAAGGTTTCCTGCTGACCGGCGAACGAAGCGTCCGGCAAGTCTTCGGCGGTGGCGGAAGAACGCACGGCCACGGCCACGTCAGGGTTGCCAGCCGACAGCGCGGCGAACGCGGTGCGGATTTCGGCATTCAGTTTTTCAGGGAATTCGGCTTCCATGATCCATTGACGGATCTGTGCGCCGGTTTTGGCCAGGGCGTTGACGTCGTCGACGTCGAGCGCGTCGAGGGCCGCGTGGATCTGGTCGTTGAGGCCGCTCAGTTCGAGGAAATCACGATAGGCCTGAGCCGTCGTGGCGAAGCCGCCGGGGACCGAAACACCGGCGCCTGCCAGGTTACTGATCATCTCGCCCAGGGATGCGTTCTTGCCCCCCACATGCTCAACATCGTGTTTGCCGAGCTTATCGAGGGAAACTACGTACTCTACCAAGGTGATCTCTCCACTAACTGTGTTGGAAAAGCTCAGAAACCGGCTGCTCGGGGGAGCGTTGGCCGGTTGTATGGCCTGAACCTGGAAAATAAGTGAGAATGCTGGCCATTGGCGGCCAACAAATCGCGCCTATCATATCCAGAAATGCTCATTAGCTTAAGGCCCAAGGTGCAAATGAAACGATCTGCTTTCTTTATCTCCGATGGCACCGGCATCACAGCCGAAACCCTGGGTCAAAGCCTTCTGGCGCAGTTCGAAAACATTACCTTCAGCAAATTCACGCGACCGTACATCGACAGCGTTGAAAAAGCGCGGGCCATGGTACAACAAATCAACAAAGCCGCTGACACCGACGGCTTTCGCCCGATCATCTTTGACACCATCGTCAATCAGGACATTCGTGAGATTCTCGCAACGTCCAATGGTTTCATGATCGATATTTTCTCGACCTTCCTCGCCCCGCTTGAGCAGGAACTGACCGAGCATTCTTCCTACACCGTCGGCAAGTCGCATTCGATTGGCCACAACTCCAATTACATGGAGCGTATCGAGGCGGTGAACTTCGCCCTCGACAACGACGACGGTGCGCGCACGCACTATTACGACAAAGCCGATTTGATACTAGTGGGCGTGTCGCGCTGCGGTAAAACACCGACGTGTCTGTACATGGCCATGCAGTTCGGCATCCGCGCGGCCAATTACCCGCTGACCGAAGACGACATGGAGCGCCTGACCCTGCCCGCCGCCCTGCGTGCGCACCAGCACAAGCTGTTTGGCCTGACCATCGACCCGGATCGCCTCACCGCGATCCGCAACGAGCGCAAGCCCAACAGCCGCTATTCGAGTTATGCGCAGTGCGAATTTGAAGTGCGCGAAGTGGAGAACCTGTTCCGCCGCGAAAACATTCCGCACATCAATTCGACGCATTTTTCGGTGGAAGAGATTTCGGCGAAGATTCTGGTGGAGAAAGGCGTGGAGCGGCGGTTCAAGTAGATTTTTGGTGCCTGTCCGGACGCCTTCGCGAGCAAGCCCGCTCCCACACTGGAATGCATTCCAAATGTGGGAGCGGGCTTGCTCGCGAAGAACGATTACACGGTCTCGGTTAATGCCCGCGCCAGAGCCTCAAACCCGCTAAGCAACAACCGATCATCCCCCACCGAATTACACACACTCACCCGAATACACTGCGCCACCGCCGCATGCCCGACCGCAAACGCCTCTGCGGTTGCCACCAGATAATTATTCTCCTTCAACTCCGCCGCAATCTGCGACGCCCGCCAGCCTTCCGGCACTTCGACCCAAAAATGCGGACTGTGGCTGTGCGTCTTGTAATTCAAGCCCTCCAGCGCCCCGACCACCAACGCCTTACGCCGGCCAATCTCGTCAATCTGCTCATCCAGCAAGCGCTCGGCCAAGCCGTTTTCGATCCACAGACTCGCCACCTCCATCGCCAGCGGATTGGCCATCCAGCATGTACCGCGAATGGCTGAACTTAACCGCCCGATCAACGCTTGCGGCGCATGCAGATAACCGACGCGCAATCCCGCCGAAACAGCCTTGCTCAAACTGCCAATCAACACCGAACGCTCCGGGGCGAAATAACTCAGCGGCAAAGGCCGCTGACGATCCAGCACGGCGTGGGCTTCGTCTTCGAGGATCAGCAGATTGTGCTGACGACACACATCGGCAATCGCCTCGCGCCGTGGGACGGACATCACCGCCGCTGTAGGATTCTGGATGGTCGGCGTGCAATACAGCGCCGAAACGCGATGCTGACGGCAGATTTCCTCCAGCGCTGCCGGTAAAAGCCCTTCGTCATCCATCGCCGCGCCGATCAGTTTTATCCCGAGCTGGCGAGCGACACTGAGCAATCCGGGGTAGGACAAATGCTCGGTCACCACGGTGTCGCCGGCCTTGAGCAACCCCATCAACGCACACAACAAACCGTGCTGGCCGCCGTTGACGCACAACACCTGATCGGCGTGCGGCACAAACGCGTCATGCTGCAACCACACCGCCCCCGCCTGCCGATGCCGCGCCATGCCGCCTTCTGCGCTGTATCCAGTCAATTGCTGCAACACTCGCGAATCATTGGCCAATGCTTGCAGGCTCTGGCTCATAAACGCCGCTTCCTGCCCCGGAATCGGCTGATTGCGGCTCATGTCGAAACAGGCGGGCGGCTCATCGCTGACATTGCGAAAGCCTTTGTCCTGCGGCCGTTCCATCCCTCTCTGACGCACGTAAGTGCCATCGCCTACACGGGCGACGACCAATCCCACACGCTCCAGCTCACCGTAGGCGCGGCTGATCGTACCGATGGTGACGCCGAGGCTATCAGCCAACAATCGGTGCGGCGGTAATTTGCAGCCAGCGTCGATCACGCCTTCAGCGATAGCCTTTTCCACTGCATCGGCGAGGCGCTGGTACTTCACGCCGACGCCGCGAGTGAGGCCATCACGGAGGATTGACACCATGGCAATACTTACTTTGACAGTCATTCGCGCCCCGAATAGCGTGCTGAAAACAGGTTCAATCAGGGATAGACCTTTTCTGCGACCAGGTCAATTCCGCCGCTCGGAGCACACATCATGTCGACCGCCGTCAGCACACCGATAAGCATCAGCAAACCCTGGCTTGCCGGGTTGATCACCAGCACGTTGTTTCTGATCGTCTGCCTGAGTTGGGGCACGACGTGGCTGGGGATCAAGATTGCTGTAGAAAGTGTGCCGCCACTGACCGCGGCCGGGCTGCGCTTTCTCATCGCATTTCCACTGTTTTTGAGCTTTGCGTTGTTGCGTAAAGAACCGCTGCTGTTCCCTCGGCAGAGCCGCTGGTTTTTTGTGTTCGTCACGCTGTCGTATTTCAGCCTGCCCTACTACCTGCTGAATTACGGCGAAATGCATGTTTCGTCAGGCCTGACTGCGTTGCTGTTCAGCTGCATGCCAGTATTTATCCTGCTGTTTTCCGCGCTGTTTCTGCGCGAGAAAATCTACCCGTCGCAGATGCTCGGTATTGCCATCGGTTTTGGCAGTCTTTTCATGATTATTCGCAGTCAGGGTTTGCATCTGGATCAGGCCGAATGGCTGGGGGTGCTGGCGATTCTCTGCGCCGCCGTGATGCATGCGCTGTGCTACGTGGTGACGAAAAAACACGGCAGCGCGATCAGCGTGATCACTTACAACACGCTGCCGATCGGCATTTCCGGGGCGATGTTATTTATTGTCGGATTGAACGTCGAAACACCGGTGTTCGAGAACATCACGGCACGCTCGTGGGGCGCGCTGTTCTACCTCGGGCTGGTGGCCTCGGTGGGCGGGTTTATCGTTTATTTTCTGCTGCTGAAACGCCTGAGCCCGATCATCCTGTCGTTCGTGTTTATCATTTTCCCGGTGTTCGCCGTGATCATCGGCGCCTGGTACGAGGGGCAAACCCTGTCCCGGGAGCTGATGATCTATTCGGCGATTTTGTTGAGCGGTTTTGCAATCACCAAATTGCCCATCGAAAAATGGCGAAAATCGTCCGTGTAGGAGCTGCCGCAGGCTGCGATCTTTTGACGTTGATGTTTAAAAACAAGATCAAAAGATCGCAGCCTTCGGCAGCTCCTACAGGGAGCGGGTTTGTACCTTCAGATCACGAACAGGTCGACGAAGCGGTTTACCGGGGTGGACTCGAGTCGGGTTTGATCCTTGCACAGTGCGAAGATCTCGCCGCCGCGCTGACCGGTAAAACGCGTGGCCAGATTGGCTTTGAACTTGTCCTCCAGCAACGGAATGCCCTCAGCGCGGCGGCGACGATGGCCGATCGGGTATTCCACGACGACGTTTTCGCTGCTGCTGCCATCCTTGAAAAACACCTGCACGGCGTTGGCAATCGAGCGCTTGTCGGGCTCCAGGTATTCGCGGGTGAAACGCGGGTCTTCGATGATGACCATTTTCTCGCGCAGCACATCGATGATCGGGTGCGCCTTGTGGAAATCGTCTTCGTATTGCTCGGCGAACAGATTGCCGAAGGCCAGTGGCACGGCGGTCATGTACTGGATGCAGTGGTCACGGTCAGCAGCATTGGCCAGCGGCCCGACTTTGGAAATGATGCGGATCGCCGATTCGTGAGTGGTGATGACGATGCGGTCGATTTCGTGCAGACGATTGCGCACTTGCGGGTGCAAGGTCACCGCCGCTTCGCAGGCCGTTTGCGCGTGGAATTCGGCAGGAAAGCTGATCTTGAACAGGACGTTTTCCATCACGTAACTGCCGAACGCGCGCGAGAAACTGAAAGCGCGTTTGTCTTCGGGTTTCAGCGCCAGATCGTTGTTGCTGTGGCTGAACAGCACGTCATAAAAGCCCCACTGTTTTGCCGTCAGCACCCCGGGAATGCCCATCTCGCCGCGCATGGCGATGTCGGCCAGGCGCACGCCACGACTCGACGCATCCCCCGCCGCCCAGGATTTTCGCGAGCCGGCGTTTGGCGCATGACGATAAGTGCGCAGCGCTTGGCCGTCGGCGAAAGCGTGGGACAACGCCGACAACAGTTGTTCGCGATTGGCGCCCATCAGTTTGGCGGTGACGGCGGTGGAGGCGACTTTCACCAGAATGACGTGATCAAGTCCTACGCGGTTGAAGGAGTTTTCCAGGGCGATCACGCCTTGAATCTCGTGGGCCATGATCATCGCTTCGAGCACATCGCGGATCGTCAGCGGCGCTTCAGCATTGGCCACGCGCCTTTGCGAGAGATGATCGGCCACCGCGAGAATCGCGCCGAGGTTGTCCGACGGATGCCCCCATTCGGCGGCGAGCCAGGTGTCGTTGTAGTCGAGCCAGCGAACGATGCAACCGATGTCCCACGCGGCTTTGACCGGGTCGAGACGATAGGAAGTGCCGGGGCACCGTGCGCCAAACGGCACGACGGTGCCTTCGACGATCGGGCCGAGGTGTTTGGTGCATTCGGGAAAACGCAGTGCGAGCAGGCCGCAGCCTAACGTGTCCATCAGGCAGTTGCGGGCGGTATCCAGGGCTTCGGCAGAGGTGACTTTGAAGGTGAGGACGTAATCGGCGATGTCCTGCAGGACACGGTCGTAGTCGGGGCGGTTGTTCAGGTCGACGTTGGCGCTCATGTTCGATTCACTCGTGAAGTGGTTCGTTGATGGGACCTCGGTTCAGGGCTAACAATTTCTTATTGTTGAAATGCAATCCCTGTAGGAGCTGCCGAAGGCTGCGATCTCTTGATCTTGACCTTAAAAACAAAGATCAAAAGATCGCAGCCTTCGGCAGCTCCTACAGGTGAAGCAAGCCGGGGGGAGGCGTCCGGTGTTGGGTCAGAAGGAATCGCCCGGGATGCGCACGTAGCCTTCCATCAGCACCCGAGCACTGCGGCTCATGATGGCTTTTTTGACGATCCACTCGCCGTTTTCCAGACTGGCTTCAGCACCAACCCGCAACGTCCCGGACGGATGCCCAAAGCGCACGGCATTGCGTTCAACGCCGCCCGCCGCAAGGTTCACCAAGGTGCCGGAAATAGCCGCCGCCGTACCAATCGCCACTGCCGCCGTGCCCATCATCGCGTGGTGCAACTTGCCCATCGACAACGCGCGCACCAGCAAATCGACATCACCAGCGCCAATCGCCTTACCACTGGAAGCCACATAATCCGCAGGCTTGGCAACAAACGCGACTTTCGGCGTGTGTTGCCGTTTCGCCGCTTCATCCAGATTGGCAATCAGGCCCATGCGCAGCGCGCCATACGCACGAATCGTCTCGAACATCTGCAATGCTTTCGGATCGCTGTTGATCGCGCCTTGCAACTCGGTGCCGGTGTAGCCAATGTCTTCGGCGTTGACGAAAATCGTCGGGATGCCGGCGTTGATCATCGTCGCTTTGAACGTGCCGACACCCGGCACTTCCAGCTCATCGATCAGGTTGCCGGTGGGGAACATCGAGCCACCGCCGCCCTCTTCTTCCGCCGCCGGATCCATGAATTCGACTTGCACTTCGGCGGCCGGAAAGGTCACGCCGTCGAGTTCGAAATCACCGGTTTCCTGCACTTCGCCGTTGGTGATCGGCACGTGGGCAATAATGGTTTTGCCGATGTTGGCCTGCCACACGCGCACCACTGCAACACCGTTGTGCGGAATGCGGCTGGCCTCGACCAAGCCATTGCTGATGGCGAACGAGCCGACCGCTGCCGAAAGGTTGCCGCAGTTGCCGCTCCAGTCGACGAATGGCTTGTCGATGGAGACCTGACCGAACAGGTAATCGACGTCGTGATCAGCCTTGAGGCTTTTCGACAGGATCACGGTTTTGCTGGTGCTCGAAGTGGCGCCGCCCATGCCGTCGATTTGCTTGTCGTACGGGTCGGGGCTGCCGATCACGCGCAGCAGCAGAGCGTCGCGAACGGGCCCGGGAATCTGCGCCGCTTCGGGCAAATCCTTGAGGCTGAAAAACACGCCTTTGCTGGTGCCGCCGCGCATGTAGGTGGCGGGGATCTTTATTTGTGGTGCGTGAGCCATGGTGCTCCTTATCCACAGGCGTGAGACCGAGATCTCACGCCTGCATCAGTAGATTTAAACGGCAACCGCCGACTCTTCAAGGAAGTCCTGAGCGAAGCGTTGCAACACGCCGCCGGCCTCGTAGATCGACACTTCTTCAGCGGTATCCAGACGGCAAGTCACCGGCACATCAACGCGCTCGCCGTTCTTGCGATGGATCACCAGCGTCAGATCCGCACGCGGTTTGCGCTCGCCGATCACGTCGTAGGTTTCGCTGCCGTCGATGGCCAAGGTGTGACGGTCGGTGCCTGCTTTGAACTCCAGCGGCAGCACGCCCATGCCCACCAGGTTAGTGCGGTGAATGCGTTCGAAACCTTCAGCGGCAATCGCCTCGACACCGGCCAGACGCACGCCTTTCGCCGCCCAGTCGCGGGACGAACCCTGACCGTAATCGGCGCCGGCGATGATGATCAGTGGCTGTTTGCGCTCCATGTAAGTTTCGATGGCTTCCCACATGCGCATGACCTTGCCTTCCGGCTCGACACGCGCCAGCGAACCCTGTTTGACCTTGCCATTTTCCACGACCATTTCGTTGAACAGTTTCGGGTTGGCGAAGGTCGCGCGCTGTGCGGTCAAGTGGTCGCCACGGTGCGTTGCGTAGGAGTTGAAGTCCTCTTCCGGCAGGCCCATTTTCGCCAGGTATTCGCCAGCGGCGCTGTCGAGCATGATCGCGTTCGATGGCGACAGGTGATCGGTGGTGATGTTGTCGGGCAGCACCGCCAGCGGGCGCATGCCCTTCAGCGGACGCGCGCCGGCCAGCGCGCCTTCCCAGTACGGCGGACGGCGAATGTAGGTACTCATCTCGCGCCAGTCGTACAGCGGCGTGACTTTCGGGCCGGTGTCTTCGTGGACGGCGAACATCGGAATATAGACCTGACGGAATTGCTCAGGCTTGACCGAAGACTTCACCACGGCGTCGATTTCTTCGTCGCTTGGCCAGATGTCTTTCAGGCGGATTTCCTTGCCGTCGACCACGCCCAACACATCTTTTTCGATGTCGAAACGGATGGTGCCGGCGATGGCGTAAGCCACCACCAGCGGCGGCGACGCGAGGAACGCTTGCTTGGCGTACGGGTGGATGCGGCCGTCGAAGTTGCGGTTGCCCGAGAGCACCGCAGTCGCATACAGATCGCGGTCGATGATCTCTTGCTGGATCACTGGATCGAGCGCGCCGGACATGCCATTGCACGTGGTGCAGGCGAAGGCGACGACGCCGAAACCGAGCTGCTCCAGTTCAGTGGTCAGCCCTGCTTCGTCGAGATACAGCGCAACGGTTTTCGAACCCGGGGCCAGCGAAGATTTCACCCACGGTTTGCGGGTCAGGCCGAGCTTGTTGGCGTTGCGCGCGAGCAGACCCGCAGCGATGACGTTGCGCGGGTTGCTGGTGTTGGTGCAGCTGGTGATGGCGGCGATGATCACCGCGCCGTCAGGCATTTGCCCGGGCACTTCTTCCCACTGACCGGAGATGCCTTTGGCCGCCAGATCCGAGGTCGCGACGCGAGCGTGCGGGTTGCTCGGGCCGGCCATGTTGCGCACCACCGAAGACAGATCGAAAGTCAAACCGCGCTCGTATTGCGCGCCTTTCAGGCTGTCTGCCCACAGGCCGGTCAGCTTGGCGTATTGCTCGACGAGCTGCACTTGCTGGTCTTCGCGGCCGGTGAGTTTCAGGTAATCGATGGTCTGCTGATCGATGTAAAACATCGCTGCCGTGGCGCCGTATTCCGGGGCCATGTTGGAGATGGTTGCACGGTCGCCGAGGGTCAGCGCAGCGGCGCCTTCGCCGAAGAACTCCAGCCACGCGCCGACGACTTTCTGTTTGCGCAGGTATTCGGTCAGCGCCAGCACCATGTCGGTGGCGGTGATGCCCGGTTGCAGCTTGCCGGTCAGTTCAACACCGACGCTTTCCGGCAGACGCATCCACGAGGCGCGGCCGAGCATCACGCTCTCGGCTTCTAGCCCGCCAACGCCGATGGCGATCACGCCCAACGCATCAACGTGCGGCGTGTGGCTGTCGGTGCCAACGCAAGTGTCGGGGAACGCCACGCCTTCACGCACCTGGATCACCGGAGACATTTTCTCCAGGTTGATCTGGTGCATGATGCCGTTGCCCGGCGGGATCACATCAACGTTCTTGAAAGCCTTTTTCGTCCAGTTGATGAAGTGGAAACGGTCTTCGTTACGACGGTCTTCGATGGCGCGGTTTTTCTCGAACGCCTGGGCATCGAAACCACCGGCCTCGACGGCCAGCGAGTGGTCGACAATCAGTTGCGTCGGCACCACCGGATTGACCTGCGCCGGGTCGCCACCTTGCAACGCGATCGCGTCGCGCAGACCAGCGAGGTCGACCAGCGCGGTCTGGCCGAGAATGTCGTGGCAGACCACACGCGCCGGAAACCACGGGAAGTCGAGGTCGCGTTTGCGTTCGATCAGTTGCTTGAGGGAATCGGTGAGCGTGGCCGGGTCGCAGCGACGCACCAGGTTTTCCGCCAGCACGCGGGAGGTGTACGGCAGGGTGTCGTAACTGCCGGGCTGAATCGCTTCGACCGCCGCGCGGGCGTCGAAATAATCCAAAGGGCTGCCGGGCAGGGTTTTGCGGAATTCTGTGTTCATCGGGTCAGGACTCGGGTCACGGTGGTTGCAAAGGGTGGGCGCGACACCGGCAATGAATTCAACTCGGTCAACTGTGGGAGGGGGCTTGCTCCCGAATGCGGAATGTCACTCAACGAATGTGTCGACTGATACACCGCTTTCGCGAGCAAGCCCGCTCCCACATGGGTTTCCGGTTTATCCAGTTACCTGTGTGGCAGCGTCACCATTCAGCGACGTTCGATTGGCACGAACTTGCGCTGTTCGACGCCGATGTACTCGGCGCTTGGGCGGATGATGCGGTTGTTGGCGCGTTGTTCGAAGACGTGCGCAGCCCAGCCGGTCAGGCGCGAGCAGACGAAGATTGGCGTGAACAGCTTGGTCGGAATGCCCATGAAGTGGTACGCCGAGGCATGGTAGAAATCGGCGTTCGGGAAGAGTTTTTTCTGTTCCCACATGGTCTTGTCGATCGCTTCGGAAACCGGGAACAACACCTTGTCACCGACTTCATCAGCCAGCTGTTTCGCCCAGCCTTTGATCACTTCGTTGCGCGGGTCGCTGTCCTTATAGATCGCATGGCCGAAGCCCATGATCTTGTCTTTGCGTTCGAGCATGCCGAGGGTGCCTTTGATCGCGTCTTCCGGCGACGAGAAGCGCTCGATCATTTCCATCGCCGCTTCGTTGGCGCCACCGTGCAACGGGCCGCGCAGCGAACCGATGGCGGCGGTCACGCAGGAATACAGATCGGACAGCGTCGAGGCGCAAACGCGGGCGGTGAAGGTCGAGGCGTTGAATTCGTGCTCGGCGTAAAGGATCAGCGAGACGTTCATGACTTTGACGTGCAGTTCGCTCGGCTTTTTGTCGTGCAGCAGGTGCAGGAAGTGGCCGCCGATGGTTGGCTCGCTGCTCACGCAGTTGATGCGCTTGCCGTCGTGGCTGAAGCGATACCAGTAGCACATGATCGCCGGGAATGCGGCGAGCAAACGGTCGGTCTTGTCGCGCTGCTCGGAGAAATCTTTCTCCGGCTCGATATTGCCGAGGAACGAGCAACCGGTGCGCATCACGTCCATCGGGTGGGCGTCGGCGGGGATGCGTTCGAGCACTTCCTTCAGCGCTTGCGGCAGGTCGCGCAGCTTGCTCAGCTTGCCTTGGTATTCGTCGAGTTGCGCCTGGGTCGGCAGCTCGCCGTAGAGCAGCAGGTAGGCGACTTCTTCAAATTGCGCATCGGCTGCCAGTTCGCGCACGTCGTAACCGCGATAGGTCAGCCCGGCACCGGCCTGGCCCACGGTGGACAGTGCGGTTTGCCCGGCAACCTGGCCACGGAGCCCGGCGCCACTGAGTACTTTTGCTTCGGCCATTTCTATCTCCAATCTTGAATTTGTTAGGGAGTGTGGCGAAAAGATCGCAGCCTCGTTGCACTCGTCAGCTCCTACAGGGATCTATGTAGGAGCTGCCGCAGGCTGCGATCTTTTGATCTTCATTTTTTCGCAGCAAACAACGCATCGAGCTTCTGCTCGAACGTGTGGTAATCAATACGATCGTAAAGCTCCATGCGAGTCTGCATGGTGTCGATGACATTCTGCTGCGTGCCATCGCGGCGGATCGCGGTGTAGACGTTTTCCGCAGCCTTGTTCATCGCGCGGAACGCCGACAGCGGATACAGCACCAACGACACATCGGCGCCGGCCAGTTGCTCGGTGGTGTACAGCGGCGTCGAGCCGAACTCGGTGATGTTGGCCAGGATCGGCGCTTTCACACGGTTGGCGAACAGCTTGTACATCTCCAGTTCAGTGATGGCTTCCGGGAAGATCATGTCAGCGCCAGCCTCGATGCACGCGGCGGCGCGATCGAGTGCCGATTCCAGACCTTCCACCGCCAGCGCATCGGTACGCGCCATGATCACAAAGCTGTCATCGGTACGGGCATCGACGGCGGCTTTGATGCGGTCGACCATTTCCTGCTGGCTGACGATCTCTTTATTCGGACGGTGGCCACAGCGCTTAGCGCCCACCTGATCTTCGATATGAATCGCCGCCGCGCCGAACTTGATCATCGACTTCACCGTGCGCGCGACGTTGAACGCCGACGAGCCGAAACCGGTGTCGACATCGACCAACAGCGGCAGATCGCAAACGTCGGTGATGCGGCGCACGTCGGTCAGCACGTCATCCAGACCGGTGATGCCCAGATCCGGCACGCCGAGCGAGCCTGCGGCCACCCCGCCACCGGACAGGTAGATCGCTTTGAAACCGGCGCGCTTGGCCAGCAGCGCGTGGTTGGCGTTGATCGCGCCGACCACTTGCAATGGATGCTCGCTGGCGACCGCATCGCGGAAACGCTGGCCTGGAGTGCTGTGCTTGGAACTCATGACTCACCTCGTTCAGTGGCTGTCTTATTGTGGGCGCCGTCCTGGTAATGACGGGCGATGTTGCGTTTCGAGGCGCCGATGTGGCGGCGCATCAACAATTCCGCGAGCTCGCCGTCACGGTCGGCGATGGCATCGAGAATCCGGTGGTGTTCGGCAAAGGCCTGGCGTGGGCGGTTCGGCGTCGTGGAAAACTGGATGCGGTACATGCGCACCAGTTGATACAGCTCGCCGCAGAGCATTTGAGTCAGCGTGCGGTTGCCGCTGCCCTGGATGATCCGGTAGTGAAAGTCGAAATCGCCTTCCTGCTGGTAGTAGCCGACGCCGGCCTGAAACGCGGCGTCGCGCTCGTGGGTTTCCAGCACCCGGCGCAGTTCGTCGATTTCTTCGACGCTCATGCGTTCGGCCGCCAGACGGCAGGCCATGCCTTCGAGGGATTCGCGGATTTCGTAGAGTTCGATCAGCTCGGCATGATTGAGCGAGACCACGCGCGCGCCGACATGCGGGACGCGCACCAACAGGCGCTGGCCTTCGAGACGGTGAATCGCCTCACGTAACGGTTCACGGCTGATGCCGTACGTGCGCGCCAGTTCCGGCTCGGAGATTTTGCTGCCCGGGGCGATCTCGCCTTTGACGATGGCCGCCTGAATACGCCGGAAGACGTTTTCCGAGAGCGTCTCGGAATCGTCACCGTTGATGACCGGGGGATCGAGTTGATCCAGCATGATTGTCGACACCTTTAAATCCAATGCGGCAAAAACTAGCTAATTCAGCCGAATCAGTCAAAGGATAAATGGGTATTGTCGACAATCGTCTAATAACCTTAAAAGATCGCAGCCTTCGGCAGCTCCTACAGGGATCAGTGTAGGAGCTGCCGCAGGCTGCGATCTTTGGATCTTGTATAGACCGCCCCCAGCGCTGGCGCCATAAAACCACCGTGCTAGAATGCCGCCCGCATTTGCTGGCCATTTGTACGGCTTGTCATAAAAAGCTGCCAGGCACACGCAGGCGCTTGCGCAAGTCTTGCCAGGCACCTGAACCGACCACGGAACGCTGCGCACCAGGATTTATGAGACTCAAGCCTTTTCCCACATTCTTTGCCCTGTTTTGCCTGCCCGGCCTCGCCGCCGCGGGGGAAAAAACCGTGTACGGCCTCAACGAATACGCTTCGCTTGACGGCATCAATCTCGAAGTCGCGGCCAAACTCGACACCGGCGCGAAAACCGCCTCGCTGAGTGCCCGCGACATCAAACGCTTTAAACGCAACGGTGAGTCCTGGGTACGTTTCTACCTGGCGATCGACGCGGCGCATTCGCACCCGATCGAACGGCCACTGGCCCGCGTCAGCAAAATCAAACGCCGCGCCGGCGACTACGACCCGGAAGAAGGCGAGAAGTACACCGCCCGTCCGGTAATCGAGCTCGATATCTGCATGGGCACGGCGATGCGCAGCATCGAAGTGAACCTGACCGACCGAAGTGCGTTCCAATACCCGCTTTTGATCGGCTCCGAAGCGTTGAAACGCTTCGACGCGCTGGTCGACCCCAGTCTTAAATACGCTGCCGGCAAACCCGCCTGCACCATCGCCGCTCATACCGCCGAGTAATTTCCATGCGTTCTCTAACCTTCCACCTGAAAATCCTGATCACCATTTTGGTGTTACTGGGCGTTTCGGTTACGGCCTATCAGATTTTCGTGCTCGGCATCCCGGTGACCGAAGATGCGACCGACGACTTGTGGAACATCGACGCCAAAGTCGAGTTCGTCGCCAGCACCAAGGATCCGGTAAAGATCCAGATGTTCGTGCCGCCGCTGAGCCGCGATTACGTCAGCCTCAATGAAAGTTTTATTTCCAATAACTACGGCGTCGCCGTGAACCGTGTCGACGGTAACCGCAAGGTCACCTGGTCGGCACGTCGCGCCAAGGGCAACCAGACTCTTTATTACCGTTTGGTGCTGACCAAGCGTTACACCGCGGAAAAATCCAAGGTCAAAGGCCCGACCTTCCGCGACAGCATCGCCATCGAAGGCCCGGAAAAAATCGCTGCCGAGGCCCTGCTCGCGCCGATCCGCCAACACTCGGCCGATGTTGAAACCTTCATCGGCGAAGCGATCAAACGCGTCAACAACCTCAACGACGACAACGTGAAACTGCTGCTGGCCGGCGATCCGTCGACTGCGCACAAAGCCAAAATCGTCGAACTGCTGCTGTCCATCGCCCACGTACCGGTGGAAAAAGTCCACACGATCCGCCTCGTCGCTGATCAACCGCAAATGCCCGAACTGTGGCTGCGCAGCTTCAACGGCAACGATTGGCTGTATTTCAACCCGGAAACCGGCGAGCAAGGCCTGCCGACCGACCGCCTGCTGTGGTGAACCGGCGATGAAAACCTGATCACCGTCGACGGCGGCAAGAAAGCCAATGTGACCTTCAGCCTGAACAACAGCGAGATGAACGCGATTCGTCTGGCCAAGCTGACCGACGAAAACACCGACGCCAACTTCCTCGAATACTCGCTGTACGGCTTGCCGCTGCAGACCCAGCAGACTTTCATGATCATGGTGATGATCCCGATCGGCGTGCTGGTGATTCTGATCCTGCGCAACCTGATCGGCCTGCAGACCCTCGGCACGTTTACCCCGGTACTGATCGCCCTCGCCTTCCGCGAGACGCAACTGGGCTTCGGCATTCTGCTGTTTACCGTGATCACGGCGCTGGGCCTGTCATTACGTTCCTATCTGGAACACCTGAAGCTGCAAATGCTGCCGCGACTGTCGGTGGTGCTGACCTTTGTCGTGGTGTTGATCGCGGCGATCAGTCTGTTCAGCCATAAACTCGGTCTGGAACGTGGTCTGTCGGTGGCGCTGTTCCCGATGGTGATTCTGACCATGACCATCGAACGTCTGTCGATTACGTGGGAAGAACGCGGCGCCAGCCATGCGATGAAAGTTGCGATCGGCACGCTGTTCGCGGCGTCCCTGGCGCACCTGATCATGACCGTGCCTGAGCTGGTTTACTTCGTGTTCACCTTCCCGGCGATCCTGCTGATTCTGGTCGGCTTCATGCTGGCGATGGGTCGTTATCGCGGCTACCGCCTGACCGAACTGGTGCGCTTCAAGGCTTTCCTGAAGAAGGCTGACGCCTGATGTTCGGTTTCTGGAAGACCTGGAAGGCGCTGGAAGCGCGCGGCATCATGGGCATCAATCGGCGTAACGCTGACTACGTGCTCAAGTACAACAAGCGCAGCCTGTACCCGATCGTCGATGACAAGATCATCACCAAGGAACGCGCAATCGAGGCCGGCATTCACGTGCCGGAATTGTATGGCGTGATTTCCACCGAGAAGGAAATCGACAAGCTCGGCGAGATCATCGGCGGGCGCAGCGATTTCGTGATCAAGCCCGCTCAGGGCGCGGGCGGTGACGGTATCATCGTCGTCGCCGACCGTTTCGAGGGCCGCTATCGCACGGTCTCGGGCAAGATTGTTGACCACGAAGAGCTTGAGCATCATATCTCGAGCATTCTCACCGGTTTGTACTCGCTGGGTGGCCACCGCGACCGTGCGCTGATCGAATACCGCGTGACCCCGGATCAGATCTTCAAAAGCATCAGTTATGAAGGCGTGCCGGATATTCGCATCATCGTGTTGATGGGTTATCCGGTGATGGCGATGTTGCGTTTGCCGACCCGGCAATCCGGCGGCAAGGCCAACCTGCACCAGGGCGCGATTGGCGTCGGTGTCGATCTGGCGACTGGTCTGACCCTGCGCGGCACCTGGCTGAACAACATCATCACCAAACACCCCGACACCACCAACGCGGTGGACGGCGTGCAACTGCCCTACTGGGACGGCTTCATGAAACTCGCGGCGGGCTGTTATGAGCTGTGCGGGCTGGGGTATATCGGGGTGGATATGGTGCTGGATCAGGAGAAAGGCCCGCTGATTCTCGAGCTGAATGCGCGGCCCGGGTTGAATATTCAGATCGCTAACGACTGTGGGCTGACGTTGCGTACCCATGCGGTTGAGGCGCGGCTGGAAGAGCTGAAGGCGCGTGGGGTGGTCGAGACGGCTGAAGAGCGAGTGGCGTTTACTCAGGAAATGTTTGGGCATATTCCTGCTGTGGAAGGTTGATCCGAAACCGAGTCGCTGCCTTCGCGAGCAAGCCCGCTCCCACTTTGGAATGCATTTCCCTGTGGGAGCGGGCTTGCTCGCGAAGGCGAATTTCCTTTCAACACAAGACCTGACCCTGCCGCCAATCCGCCAATCCCCGACATCCCCTCTAGGAGCAATTCCCGCAGAGGACTACAATCCCCACCCCGCCTCAACGGCCGATCTGCCCCGCCCATGTTGACCTGTTCCGTACACCCGCTGCCCTACCGTGCCAATCCCGCCGACTATTTCGCGGCCATCCGCCACGCGCCCGGCGCCGTGCTGCTCGACAGCGGCCGGCCGAGTGCCGACCGCGGTCGTTATGACCTGCTCAGCGCCTGGCCGCTGGAACAACTGGCCGTATTGCCGGACGAGAGCGGCAGTCATTTCCTCCAGCGGTTGCGCGACAATTTGCAGCACTTGGGCGAGGCGGATTTACCGGCGGGTTTCGAGTTGCCATTCGCCGGCGGCTTGATCGGTTACCTCAGCTACGACTTCGGCCGGCATCTGGAAAACCTGCCAAGCCAGGCCCGCGATGATCTGCAATTGCCTGACGCACGTTTCGGCCTGTACGACTGGGCGCTGATCAGCGATCACCAGACGTCAACCAGCCAATTGGTCTTTCACCCGTCCGTGATCGACAGCGAGCAACAGCGGCTGATTTTGTTGTTCACGCAGCCAGTCGTTAGTGCTTTAACCCCGTTCAAGCTCAACAACCCGATGGCCGCTGACCTCTCGGCCGACGATTACCGTCAGGCCTTCGAACGCATTCAACATTACATCCAGGCCGGCGATTGCTATCAGGTCAACTTCGCTCAACGCTTCCGCGCGGAGTGCCAAGGCGATCCGTGGCTGGCCTATTGCGCATTGCGCGAAGCCTGCCCGACACCGTTCTCCGGTTTCCAGAGCCTGCCTGACGGTGGCGCGGTGTTGAGCCTGTCGCCCGAGCGCTTCGTCAAAGTCAGCCAGCGCCAAGTGGAAACCCGGCCAATCAAAGGCACCCGCCCCCGAGGCCTGACCCCAGCCGAAGATGCCGCCAACGCCGCCGAACTGCTGGCCAGCCCCAAGGATCGCGCGGAAAACCTGATGATCGTTGACCTGCTGCGCAACGACCTCGGCCGCACTTGCCGCATTGGTTCGGTGCGGGTACCGGAGTTATTCAGTCTGGAAAGCTATCCGAACGTGCATCACTTGGTCAGCAGCGTCACCGGCGAACTGGCGGACGACCGCGACGCACTGGATTTGATCGCCGGCAGCTTCCCCGGCGGCTCAATCACCGGCGCACCGAAGATTCGTGCGATGCAGATCATTGATGAGCTGGAGCCGACCCGGCGCGGGTTGTATTGCGGTTCGTTGCTATACCTGGACGTGCGCGGCGAGATGGACAGCTCCATCGCGATTCGCAGTCTGTTGGTCAAGGATGGGCAGGTGTGCTGCTGGGGCGGTGGCGGAATTGTTGCCGATTCGGACTGGCAGGCTGAGTATCAGGAGTCGATCACCAAAGTCAGAATCCTCCTCGAAACCCTGCAAAATCTTTAAAAGCTTCGCGAGCAAGCCCGCTCCCACACTTGGAATGCATTCCAAATGTGGGAGCGGGCTTGCTCGCGAAGGCGCCCTTCCAGACGACTACAAACTCAACTCTCTGTTAGAAGCCTTAAGGAATTCCTGCTTCAACTCAGCAAAGGTATGCACCGCCGGAAACTGCGGAAACTCGCGAATCACATTCTCCGGCGCATGGAACAAAATCCCCGCGTCCGCCTCACCCAGCATCGTCGTATCGTTATACGAATCCCCCGCCGCAATCACCCGGTAATACAGGCTCTTGAACGCCAGCACCGACTGGCGCTTCGGATCTTTCTGACGCAACTGATAGCTGGTCACCCGCCCGGTTTCGTCAGTAATCAGACGATGGCACAGCAACGTCGGGAAGCCCAACTGGCGCATCAGCGGCTGCGAGAACTCATAAAACGTGTCCGACAGAATCACCACTTGAAAGCGCTCGCGCAGCCAGTTGACGAACTCCACCGCGCCGTCCAGCGGCTTCAGCGTAGCGATCACTTCCTGAATGTCGGAGAGCTTCAAGCCGTGCTCGTCGAGGATGCGCAGACGCTGCTTCATCAGCACGTCGTAATCGGGAATGTCCCGGGTGGTGGCCTTGAGGGATTCGATTCCGGTTTTTTCAGCGAAGGCGATCCAGATTTCCGGCACCAACACCCCTTCAAGATCCAGGCAAGCAATTTCCACAAGACACTCCCGTTTGTATTGATTATTTGAGTCGAGCGAGGCCGAACTCTAGCGACTCAATTCCACTCGCGCAACGCACAGCGCGCCCCGAGCCGCGCAGCTTTTTGTTACCATCGGCCCCATATAGAGCGCCCAGCGCCACCGACCTGTAGGAAGCCGCCCTGATGAGTGCAACGTTCGACGTCGTGGAACTCGCCACGACCTATGCCAACAAATCCGCGCAAGACATTATCAAACTCGCCTTTGCCGAGTTCGGCGATGACCTGTGGATATCTTTCAGCGGCGCCGAGGATGTGGTGCTGGTGGACATGGCCTGGAAGCTCAACAAGAACGTCAAGGTGTTCAGCCTCGACACCGGCCGCCTGCACCCGGAGACCTACCGCTTCATCGATCAAGTGCGCGAGCACTACAAGATCGACATCGAACTGGTGTCGCCGGACTACACGAAACTGGAACCGTTCGTGAAGGAAAAAGGCCTGTTCAGTTTCTACAAGGACGGCCACGGCGAATGCTGCGGCATCCGCAAGATCGAACCGCTGCGCCGCAAACTGTCTAACGTCAAAGCCTGGGCCACCGGCCAGCGTCGCGACCAGAGCCCGGGCACGCGCAGTGCCGTGGCAGTGATGGAAATCGACACGGCGTTCTCCACGCCGGAACGCACCCTGTACAAGTTCAACCCGTTGGCGCAGATGACCAGCGAAGAGATCTGGGGTTACATCCGCATGCTCGAGCTGCCGTACAACAGCCTCCATGAACGCGGTTTCATCAGCATCGGCTGCGAACCGTGCACCCGCCCTGTCCTGCCAAATCAGCACGAGCGCGAAGGCCGCTGGTGGTGGGAAGAAGCGACGCAGAAAGAGTGTGGGCTGCATGCGGGGAATATCATCAGCAAGGCCTGATTCCCGAATCCAGCGATATTCCCCTGTGGGAGCGGGCTTGCTCGCGAAGGCGGTGTGCCAGTCAACTAATAGGTCGACTGATACGGCCCCTTCGCGAGCAAGCCCGCTCCCACATTGGTTTGTGCAGGCCTCAAAAAAATGTGTACACACGACTGTCACCATCGGTGCCATTTGTGTGTGCACTTTTTGTTTCCGCGCCCCGAAAGGTTACATCCCCTCCGAAATCCCCACGCTTTTGCTCCCCGCCCAAATCCCCCGCCGAAAATAAATACCTGTTCAAACGGTCAATTTTTAATCACCACATTTCAGTGACTTAGCGCTCATCGATAACTTTTCGAAATGAGCAACGCTGCCCATAGATCAGTAATTGGCACAAATCTGGCTTTAGTGCATACATGTTTTGTATACAAAACTGCAAAACATAAACACACTTTCGATCCGCAAGCCTGAAGCGCCCTATCCCGTACAGGCTGCAGATGCCCCGTAACCAGTGATGTTTCACTGCCACGACGAAGATTTGTCGAGCCTGACGGCTTAAGCACAGTCATCGCGGCGCTGAACATCAGGAGCCTGCCGGAATGCGTACAAGTCTCTCCAATAACATCGCGCTGAATCTGCCCGCCTCTGCCCTCGATCAACCGTCGTCCTACGACGGTCTGGCCGAACCGTTACAACTTAGCCCCCGCCTGCATAACAGCGACCTCGCGCCGACCAAGGCCGAAGGTCGACGCTGGGGCGAATACAGCATCTTCGCCCTGTGGACGAACGACGTGCACAACATCGCCAACTATTCCTTCGCCATCGGCTTGTACGCGTTGGGCCTGGGTGGCTGGCAGATTTTGCTGTCGCTAGGGATCGGCGCGGCGCTGGTGTACTTCTTCATGAACCTGTCCGGTTACATGGGGCAGAAAACCGGGATGCCGTTTCCGGTGATCAGCCGGATCAGTTTCGGCATTCACGGTGCGCAAATTCCTGCATTGATCCGGGCGGTTATCGCCATCGCCTGGTTCGGGATTCAGACGTATCTGGCGTCAGTAGTCCTACGAGTACTGCTCACGGCGGTGCATCCCGGTTTCGCCGAATACGACCACAACTCGATCCTCGGTCTGTCGACGCTGGGCTGGGCATCGTTCGTGGCGATCTGGTTCGTGCAACTGGCGATTCTCGCCTACGGCATGGAAATGGTGCGTCGCTACGAGGCGTTCGCCGGCCCGGTGATTTTGCTGACCGTCGCCGCCCTCGCCGCATGGATGTACTTCCAGGCCAACGCGACCATCGCCTGGTCGACCCGCGATCCGCTGACCGGTGGCGAGATGTGGCGCAACATTTTTGCCGGCGGCGCGTTGTGGCTGGCGATCTACGGCACGTTGATCCTCAATTTCTGCGACTTCGCCCGCTCTTCGCCATGCCGCAAGACCATCAAGGTAGGAAACTTCTGGGGTTTGCCGGTGAATATTCTGGTGTTCGCTGCGATTACCGTCCTGCTGTGTGGCGCGCAATTTCAGATCAATGGCCGAATCATCGAAAGCCCAACGGAAATCATCGCCTCGATTCCCAACACGTTCTTTCTGGTGCTGGGTTGCCTGGCGTTCCTGATCGTCACCGTGGCGGTGAACATCATGGCCAACTTCGTCGCCCCGGCTTTCGTGCTCAGTAACCTGGCGCCGAAGTACCTGACCTTCCGCCGCGCCGGGCTGATCAGCGCGACCATCGCCGTGCTGATCCTGCCGTGGAATCTCTACAACAGCCCGCTGGTGATCGTGTATTTCCTGTCCGGCCTCGGCGCCCTGCTCGGCCCGTTGTACGGGGTGATCATGGTCGACTACTGGCTGATCCGCAAAGGCCGGATCAACGTGCCGCAGCTCTACAGCGAAGACCCGAACGGCGCGTATTACTACAGCCGTGGCGTCAACCTGCGCGCCGTTGCCGCGTTCATTCCAGCGGCGCTGATCGCCATCGTGCTGGCGCTGGTGCCGGGCTTCCACAGCGTCTCGCCGTTCTCCTGGCTGATCGGTGCCGGCATCGCCGGAATGCTCTACCTGATCATCGCCAAACGCGAAGCGCACTACGCCGACGTCAGCGGCGAGTCGATCGCGGTCGACAACGTCTGCCATTAATTTCCCTCGCGGCCCGGATGTCGGGCCGCAGAACTGCCCGCTATAAGGATTTCCCATGCGTATTCTCGTGGTCAACGTCAACACCACCGAGTCCATCACCCAAGCCATCGCCCGCTCGGCGCAGGCCGTCGCGTCACCGGGTACCGAGATCGTTGGCTTGACGCCGTTTTTCGGCGCCGACTCGATTGAAGGCAACTTCGAAAGCTACCTCGCCGCGATTGCCGTGATGGATCGGGTGATGGCCTACGACCAGCCGTTCGACGCGGTGATTCAGGCCGGTTACGGCGAACATGGTCGCGAAGGTTTGCAGGAATTGCTTAACGTGCCGGTGGTGGACATCACCGACGCGGCGGCGAGCACTGCGATGTTTTTGGGCCACGCGTATTCGGTGGTGACGACGCTGGATCGCACCGTCCCGCTGATCGAGGATCGGCTGAAATTGTCGGGGCTGTGGGATCGTTGCGCTTCGGTGCGGGCCAGTGGTTTGGCGGTTCTGGAGCTGGAACACGAACCGCAGCGTGCGCTGGAAGCGATCGTGCATCAGGCCGAACTAGCGGTGACGCAGGATAAGGCCGAGGTGATTTGCCTGGGTTGCGGCGGAATGGCCGGGCTGGATGAGCAGATTCGTCGTCGTACCGGCGTGCCGGTGGTGGATGGCGTGACGGCGGCGGTGACAATTGCGGAATCACTGGTGCGGTTGGGGTTGTCGACGTCGAAGGTGCGGACTTATGCGACGCCGCGGCCGAAGAACATCATTGGCTGGCCGGGGCGGTTTGCCCGGTAGACCGCGTTATCGTTCATCGCGAGCAAGCTCACTCCTACAGGGGGCGCATTCCAATGTAGGAGTGAGCCTGCTCGCGATGGCCGCACCTCGGCCAGATGCCTTACTCATATAGCACTAAACCGCCGCACCAACCCCCGCTCCGCAAACTGCTCAATCAAAAAATCCACAAACGCCCGGGTCTTCCCCGGCAACAACTTATGCTCGGCGTAGTAAATGGAAATATTGCCATCATCGACAAACCACTCCGGCAACACCCGCTGCAACCTTCCCGACTCCAGATACCCCACCGCAAACGGCATGCTCACCAACGCGATCCCCAACCCTTGCGCCGCCGTTGCGCACGCGGCTTCGGAATCGCTCAGGGTCATGCGCGCCTTGAGCATCAATGGCCGACAGTTCTGCGGATCGCGCCCGGTCAACTGCCAGGAACGCACGCGTCCGGTTTGCGGCGAACGGATCAGAATCCCGTCGTGATGGCTGAGATCGTCCGGCTCGGTGATCTCGGGATTGGCCTGTAGATAATCGGCAGACGCCACCAAAATCCGGTGCGCCGGGCTCAACTTGCGCGCGATCACCCCTTGCGGCAGATCGAAGCCACCACCGATGGCTGCATCAAAGCCCTGCCCGATCAGATCAACCTGGCGATTATCGAAATGCCAGTCCGGACTGATCGCTGGATATCGCTGCAAAAACTCACCGAGCATCGGCACGATGTGCAAACAACCAAACGCGGCGCCCATGCTGACTTTCAGCGTTCCCGCCGGCAGCCCTTCGACACTGGACAGATTGGCCACGGCATTCTGAATGGTGGTCAGGCTGCCGCTGACCTGATTCAAAAACAGCTGCCCGGCCTCGGTCAGCGTCAGGCTGCGTGTACTACGCTGGAACAGCCGCACACCGAGCCGCACCTCAAGTTTGGCAACACTTTTGCCAACGGCCGCCGGGGTCAGACTCAAGCGCCGAGCAGCCTCGGCAAAGCTGCCAACCTCGGCACTGCGCACGAAGCATTCGATGCTGCTGAAGGTTTCCATGATCACCACTATAAACTTCTGGTTTACACAGACTATAGCAATCATGGTCTACACAGTTGTCGATACCAAGTCGATACTCGCCACCAATAGCAAGGCATTCCCGCCTTGAACACTCTGGAGATCGAACATGACCACTCAACACCTCAGCGGTAAAGTCGCTCTGATTCAAGGCGGTTCCCGCGGTATCGGCGCTGCCATCGTCAAACGTCTGGCCGCTGAAGGCGCTGCAGTAGCCTTCACTTACGTCAGCTCCATCGCCAAAGCCGAAGAGTTGCAAAACAGCATCACCGCCAACGGTGGCAAAGCCTTGGCGATCAAGGCCGACAGCGCCGACGCCGCCGCCATCCGCCACGCCGTTAGCGCCACTGTCGAAGCGTTTGGCCGCGTCGATATTCTGGTCAACAACGCCGGTGTGCTGGCGGTCGCACCGCTGGAAGACTTCAAACTGGAAGACTTCGACCAGACCGTGGCGATCAACATTCGCAGCGTGTTCATCGCTTCGCAAGAAGCCGCCAAACACATGGGCGAAGGTGCGCGCATCATCAACATCGGTAGCACCAATGCCGACCGCATGCCCTTCGCTGGCGGCGGTGTATATGCGATGAGCAAATCGGCGCTGGTCGGCCTGACCAAAGGCCTGGCCCGCGATCTCGGCCCACGCGGCATCACCGTCAACAACGTGCAACCCGGCCCGGTCGACACCGACATGAACCCCGCGCACGGCGACTTCGCCGAAAGCCTGATCCCGCTGATGGCCGTCGGCCGCTACGGTAAAGCCGAAGAAATCGCCAGCTTCGTCGCCTACTTGGCATGACCGGAAGCCGGTTACATCACTGGTGCCAGCCTGACCATCGACGGTGGTTTTGGCGCCTGATATTTCCAAGTCGCCGTAACGAAAAACGCCGCCGCTCTTTTCACAGAGCGACGGCGTTTTTTTGTCTCAAGCGTTTACGCCCATTCCAGCGCCGGTAAACCGCAAGCACTCGGGGTGAAGGCTTTCAACGTACGAAGAATCCCGTCCGCGTGTGCGTATTTTTCATCAGCCATGGCGGCGTCCGGAATAGCAATCGCGGTCATGCCGGCGGCTTTCGCAGCGGTCACGCCAAACGGCGAATCCTCGAACACCAGACAATCCTCAGGCGCGACGCCCAGACGTCGCGCTGCGGTGAGAAAGATATCCGGCGCCGGTTTCGCCGCGCCGACTTCCGGATCGTCGGCGGTAACAATGAAGTCGAACAGCGCAAACCATTCTTGGTGCAGCGTGGTTTTCTGACCAAACGACTGACGCGATGAACTGGTGCCCACCGCGATCGGAATGTTGTGCGCCTTGAGGTGCCGAATCAGCTCCTCAGCGCCCGGCATCGCCTGCGCTTTCGGGAAACGCTCACGCATCAACGGCTCGCGGATCTCCAGGAACTCTTCGGCGGTGATCGGCAGATCCAGCGCCTGCACCACGTAATTGGCCAGATCGTTGGCACCGCGACCGATGATGTTCTGTTTGACGCTCCAGTCGAAGGTGCGCCCGTAGCGCTGGGCAATCAGCGACGTGACCTCGGTGTAAATGCCTTCGGTGTCGAGCAACAAACCGTCCATATCGAAAATCACGGCCTTGATCGGGCCGAACGCCTTCAGCGGTGCATTCATCATCGGATCCGTTTTCAAAGACATCCCAGGCGGCATCGCGCCGCTGCTCGGATCTGATTAAAGGGTTCAGCAGCATAACGAGCGCGACAGACATTGAGCAACGGGCAATGTCTGTTGCGCCGATGAACTACTCGCGAATATTTAGCGAAACGTCCTACAGGCATCACCTACTTGGCCGACTTCTTTCCTTTCTGATCCCCCGCAAAGTCCGTGCTCCTCCTTGATGTGCGCGAGCGACTGCGAATGTTTCAACCCGATCGGCTACTGGCCCTGAACAACAGCATTGGCCTGCTGATAGTTGCCGCACTGAATCCGGATCACCCGGATTTCGAAACCCTGATCGGCGAATTTCGCCTGTGCCTAAATAACTACGAAGCCTGGGCCGAACAATACTGGACGGGCACAGCGCTGGATGTCGAGCAGGTGTTTACCGTCGGCAACGACGTACGCCTCAGCGCCCCGATCAAATCCCGCAAACCGATCAGCTCATCCGTAGTCATGTGCCCCGCCAGCGGATCTTTGACCCTGGTACACATGTTCGAAGCCGCCCGCTTCGTACCGATCGGCAACACCCCGGTGACGCTCGAACCGGTGATTGGCGACGTCGACGGTGTCCTGACCTTCGGCGAAGCGCTGCGCCATACGATCGGCCCGAGCGGGATATTGCAGGTGACCGATTGCGATCGGGGCCAGCGTTATCGCATCACCTTCTTTCCCGATGTTTCCACTGCGCATGTTCGTGAGTTGTATGACTCCTACGAAAGCATTCTCGGTGACCTCGAGCGCTGGTTGCGTGCCGAGTGGACAGGTTTTCAGCCGTTGTGGGCGGAGTTTTCCAACGCCGGATTTTCTGACCGTTACCGGCAGTTGCAACAGGCGGATTGGCGCGGTTTCGAGAAAGCGCTGAACGGTGTCTGGGATGACATCAAGCAACTGTTCGCCCTCCTCGCCGATCTGCAGGCCAACAGCGAAAAGCTCCTGGAATACCTCAGCGCCGCCGAGCTTGAAGCCCTGCTGCAAACCTCCAGCGACGCGATTGCCAATGCACTGCTGATGCTCAGCGATGAGCCGCTGATGTTCATTCATCTGGCCGCGTTCACCAGTTGGCTGAAGATGCTGCCGCCGCAGTATTTGGCCGAAGTCGTGGCTGAGGTGCGCGTCGAACTGTTGATCAGTTTCCTGCTGATGCGCGTGTCGGGTGGCGTCGGCGTGCCGCTGCGCTTGAGCAGCAAAGTGCTGGCAAAGATCAAATCGCCGCGAGCGCGGGAATGGCTGGCGGCCTCGGCGTTGCGCCTGGCTGAGCTGACCTCTGCGCCGGAGCTGACCCAACATGCGAGCACGCTGAGACCGTTGATGCTGAGTGCGCGTGAAGTGCAGTTGAAACCGACGCCGTCGATTCCGCTGAACATTCGGCAGGCAGATGAAGTGGTGTTGACGGTGCCAAACCCGGCGCCGATTGCACGGGACAAGGCACATGGCAATACGCGTATGGAGCGTCATGAGCCTCACGATGACGCTTCGGATCAGGCGAAAAATCCCAATGGGGACAGCGCTGATTGTGTACCGCGTACCTGCACCAACGGCTGTCCGGTGTCGATGGTCACGGGTGAGGAACTGCTGACGCTGACTGATGGCGTGCTTGATGGCGTGTTGCCGTTTGAATTCACCCGGTTGTATCGCACCAGTGCGGTGGAAATCGATGTCGGCCTGGGGTTTGGCTGGAGCCATTCGCTGGCGCATCGGCTGGAATTTGATGGCGACACGGTAGTTTGGGTCGATCACGAGAATAGGCGCACACGGTTTCCGCTGCCGAATGTTGAGCGGCCTTCTATTCACAACAGTTTGTCGCGGGCAGCAATTTTTCTCGGGGATGAACCGGAGGAATTGATCCTAGCGCTGGCTGGGGAAACGGCGCGGTTTTACCACTTTCTGGCTGGGCGTCTGACGTCGATCAGCGATGCCTATGGCAATCGACTGACGGTGCATCGCGATCGGTCTGACAGGGTTCAGCGACTGGATAACGGTGCAGGTCGCTCCTTATTGCTGCGTTACGACCGCGCGCAACTCATCGCGGTCGATTACCAAAGTTTGCAAAACGCTGAATGGGCGACGGAGCAAATCCTTGTTCGCTATTGCCACGACGCGCGTCAGCGCTTGTTGGCGGCAACCAATGCATTAGATGAAAGCGAGCGCTACGACTACGACGATGCGCACGTCATCCTGCAGCGACAGCTGACCGGTGGTGCGAGTTTTTTCTGGGAATGGGAACGGGCCGGCAAGGCTGCGCGCTGCGTGCGGCACTGGGCGTCGTTTTCGCAAATGGACACGCGTTATGTCTGGGATGACGACGGCAGTGTGGCGGTGCATTACGTCGATGGCACTGAAGAGGTTTACGTCCACGACGACCGTGCGCGTCTGGTGCGCAAGGTTGAGGCCGACGGTGGCGAACAGCTCAAGGCGTACGACGATCAGGGACGGTTGGTCGCTGAACAGGATGCGCTGGGTTCTATCACCGAGTACCGCTATGACGATGTCGGACGACTGATCGCGCTGATTCCTGCGGCGGATGCGCCAACGTCCTACGAGTATCGCAACGGTTTCCTGCATCGGCGTTCGCGTGGCGATGCGGTTTGGATTTATCGGCGCAATGCCGAGGGCGACATCACCGAGGCCGTCGATCCTGACGGACAGGTCACTCATTACTACTACAGCGTTCGTGGACAACTGGTTTCGATCCGGTATTCGGACACTAGTCGGCATTTGCTGGCCTGGAATGATCTTGGCCAACTGGTTGAAGAGACGTTGCCTGAGGGGGGCGTACGGCGCTTTTCCTACGATGCTTTGGGACGGCGGACGACCACGGTTGATCAACATGGCGCCGTTACCCGACAGCAGTGGGACGCCGTTGGCCGACTGGTTCAGACGACTTTTCCTACGGGTGCCACGCGCGCATACAGCTATGGCGCTTACGGGCAAGTCACCGCCGAGCGTGATGAGCTGGGGCATATCACCCGGTATGAATACGACGATGACCTGCATCTGGTCTCCCGTCGCATTAACCACGACGGCACGCGGGTTCAGTATCGCTACGACCATGCGCAACTGTTGCTCACGGAGATCGAAAACGAGTGGGGTGAGAAATATCGGCTGGACTACACGCCGACCGGATTAATCCGACAGGAAACGGGTTTCGATGGTGGGCGCACTGCTTACGTTTATGACCTCAACGGTCACCTGCTGGAAAAGACCGAGTTTGGCGATGACGACTCACGGTTAGTCACCGCTTATGAGCGCGATGGCGCCGGGCGTCTGCTGGTGAAAACCCTGCCGGATGGGGTGAAGGTCAGTTATCAGTACGACCCGTTAGGGCGCCTGACTAGCGTCGATGATGGCCAGAACCATCCGCTGGCCTTCGAATACGACCGCCAGGATCGGCTGATCACCGAGCATCAGGGCTGGGGCACTCTGCGCTATGCCTACGACGCCTGCGGTCAGCTGAAAAGCATGCGTTTGCCGGACAACAGCAAACTCGACTATCAACATGCCAAGGGTGGCGCCCTCGCCGGCATTGACCTCAACGGCGCCCCGCTCACCCGCCACGTCTATCAGTCCGGTCGCGAACAACGACGCGAGCAAGGCCTGCTGCTCAGCGAATACTCCTACGACGAACAGGGCCGACTGCTCGCCCATGCCGTAGGCCATAAACGCGATTCGATGTATCGCCGCGATTATGCCTACAGCGCCAACGGCAACCTTTCGTACATCGCCGACACTCGCCACGGCCAACGCACCTACGGCTACGACACCCTCGACCGTTTGATCCGCGTCCGCCACTCCCGCGACGAACTCCCGGAAACCTACGCCCACGACCCGGCTGGCAACCTGCTCATGCAGGATCGCCCCGGCCCGAGCCAAATCAAAGGCAACCGCCTGTTGATGCAGGGCGACCGCCATTACGACTACGACGCCTTCGGCAACCTGATCCGCGAACGTCGCGGCACAGCGCACAAACTCGTCACGGAATACCGTTACGACTGCCAGCACCGCCTGATTGGCCTGACTCGCCCTGACGGGAAAACCGCGTCTTACCAATACGACGCCTTCGGCCGGCGCATCAGCAAAACCGTCGACGGCGCCACCACCGAATTCTTCTGGCAAGGCGACAACCTCGTCGCCGAAAGCAGCGATACCGAATACCGCAGCTACGTCTACGAACCCGGCACCTTCCGTCCGTTAGCACTGCTCGACGGCAAAGGCCCGAAAAAAGCCTGCCCGTTTTATTACCAGAACGACCACCTCGGCACGCCGCTGGAACTGACCGATTACAGCGGGGAAATCGTCTGGTCGGCGCAGTACGACGCCTACGGGAAAGTCGTGGCGGTGACGTTGGCGGCTGAGGAGTATCTGGATCAGCCGCTGCGGTTTCAGGGGCAGTATTTCGATGCGGAGAGTGGGCTGCATTACAACCGACATCGGTATTACGACCCAAGATTGGGACGGTATCTGACGCCGGATCCGGTGAAGCTGGCGGGTGGGTTGAATCAGTACCAGTACACGCCGAATCCGATTGGGTGGGTGGATCCGTTGGGGTTGAACTCCAATTGTCCGCCGCCGAATAGGCCTGGGTGTGAGGTGCCGGGGGGGATTGGTGAGGCTAAGGTAGGCGAAGGCGACCCGCAATTACCAAGTTTGATCCATGGTGTTGACCCAAAACCATTGAAGCGTACACATGCAATCTCGGGAAAAGGATCAACTAAACGGGTCGAAGATTTAGGAAAAAAAATGCGAGCTGATGGATACGACAGTAGCTTTCCCATAGACGTAGCGGAATATCAAGGCACCCTTTATATTCTGGATGGACACCACCGTGCAGCAGCTGCAAGACAAACAGCAACGCCGATAACTATGCAATTGATCACCAACATCAGAGAACACAAGGGCACCCTTAACACTATCGAAGAAGTAATCGAATCTGCTGAAAATGTAGGGCACGACCGACTGGAGCATCACAGAAGAAGATGAAAAATACCGACACGTCGCTTGAAGAGCTAATTACCGACTTTCTTTCGAAAGTAGACTACGGCACGGAGCTATTACGTAAAAAATTTGGCACCCGCAATATTTTAAGACTTTGGCGGAGCAAACAAATCGAACGCTGTGGAGAAATAACAAATGGAGTTGAATACGAGCTCCACGGTATCGGATGCGCTATTCACTTCTCTTCGGAATCAGTGGATTTCGATTACGGATCAAATGATAGAATCGACGGCTTCGATGTGTGGCGGCTATACATTTACGCTAGTGATAGACCATTGAAATATAAAAAATACTGTGACCAAAAAATAGTTGAGAACGAATTTAACGAATACATCGCACTTGGTCGAATAGAGAAGATGTCAGCCTCGGACAATCTTTACATCCTCAGTAAATCTGAATCAACTGAGCACAGATAAAAATCTGTTCGTCAACGTCCATTCATCCTTCTACAAGCCCTTTGCGGCTATCAACCTTATGGTCGTTAACTAGTTTCCAGAACCAAAGGGCCTAAAATCCTAGGCCCTATAGAGCTCAACGCAATATCAAGTTCGACTCGCAGAACAGTCACTGCTCATCCTCATCCTCTTCATACTCCATATCCGCCTCATCCGAATCATTCAGCGGCACCGTCGCATCATCCATCAGCGACCCCGGATCTTCGTTCCCCGGATCATTGATAAACGGTAGCCCGCTCGGGCCTTTCTCTTCCTTGCCTTCGGTTTCAGGAGTCATGGCGAACCTCATCATTTCCGCGGAGTGTAGACGTTCGAAAAGTCCTACAGCCAATCGTTCCAGCGTCTGACCGGCAAACACGAAAAACCCGGCAAAACGCCGGGTTTCCGTTAAACCATTCCATCAATCAATGATGGCGGTTCTTATGCTTGTTCTTGTGCTTGTGACCCCCACCGGAATGAGATCCGCCGTCGTCACCCAGGTTATTACCGACCGCGCCACCCGCGGCGCCGCCCAATCCTGCACCGACAGCCGAACCGGTTGATCCGCCGACGCTATTACCAATCACCGAGCCACCCGCCGCGCCGAGGCCACCGCCGATGGCAGCTTCAGTGCGATTGTTTTTATTCGCTCCAACCGCACCGCCGGCCGCGCCGCCGACACCTGCGCCGACTGCCGCACCGGTGCTGCCGCCGAGTTGTCCGCCGACCACGTTGCCCAGCACGCCACCGAGCCCACCGCCCACGGCGGCCGAACCATCGCCAGCGGCCATTGCGCCTTGCGCCACGAGCAATCCGAAAAACAGTGCAGATAATGACAATCGCATGTGTACCTCACAGTTCCCGAATCGGGACAATTCGCCCAAGCAAGGGCTTATGTGAGATTGGAGAGGTTTGCGGGAAAATCGTTCAGCCATGAAAAAGCCCGGCATCGAGCCGGGCTTTGTCTGCAAGCGATCAATCTCAGTGACGCTTGTGGCCTTTGGCCAAGTTGCTGCCGACGGCACCGCCCGCCGCGCCGCCCAGACCAGCACCGATGGTGGCGCCATTTCGGCCGCCCAGGCTGTTACCGATCACCGAACCGCCCGCCGCGCCAACACCGCCACCAATTGCCGCTTTCGTCCGGCTGCCTTTGCGTGCGGCCACTGCGCTACCGGCCGCGCCCGCTACACCTGCACCAATCGCTGCACCGGTGCTGCCGCCCATTTTCTGACCGACGACATTACCCAACGCGCCACCCAGACCGCCGCCCAATGCAGCGGTGCCATCGCCGGCAGCCATTGCACCTTGAGCAAACAGAACGCCGAGAACCAGAGCGGGCAGTGTTAAACGCATGACGAAAACCTCAAAGACAGAGAAACAAAAAGGGGCGCGATTGAATGCCGTCACAGCGGCAAAGTCCAGAAAAAAGCGGACGCATCCGCGCAATGGGCGCCGATTGGACAGTGATTTCAAAAAAGGTTTTATGACGGGCAAAAAAAAGCCCGCTGGGGAGACGGGCTGGAGACTTGCTTTCTAACGGATGGCTTCACCCTACTTAAGCGAACGTGAAAAGTTTGTGAAAGAAACACAGATCCTGACGACCGTCTGTAGGTCTAGTCCGAAATCAAATCTCTGAGCATAAAAAACCCCGTTCTTAGACGGGGTTGGTTGGCGGAGAATCATTTTCGGGCGCGTGCCGTGACCTTGGGTAAAAACTTCGCTTTCGGCCCTTTCGGCACCGTGGACTTGATCTTGCCGGTGTGAACCGGATCCTCTCCGAAACCGGACTGATACTCGGTCTGGCCACAACGAACGCAGTTGTTAAACGGAAACTCGGCGCCATCGTCTTCGATATACGGCTCTGTCATACCTTCGCCCCTGCGATGCGGATCGACACCGGCAAAACTTTTTTACCTGAAAAAATATCGACCTCCAAGGCTTTTGAGACTAGCCGGTCATTACTGGACTTGTGGTTCAGATTGGCCAATGCCCGACGAATGGCCTACACCAATCAAACACGCTAATCTGGCACCCTCGTCTCATTGCCAAGGATTGCGAGCATGACAATAAAAACCATCACCCTACTGCTATTAGCGCTAGCCGTTACTGGCTGCGGCACGATCAGCAGTGTCGTGCAGGAAGACACCGTCGCAGGAAATGATCTAAAACAACGCCAAACATACTGCGATTCAATTTCACGGGTTTACAGCGGCGTCGGCTACGACTTCTGCATCCTGCACGCCCCCGATCTGCCGATAAAATCCTGGAAGGGTCGCCCTTCAGCCCCGCTGGTTTTGATAGATCTGGCAGTCTCCGGTGTGACAGATACGTTGGTATTGCCATACACCGTGTATCAACAGGTTAAACACGGCAATATCGAAATCTACCAGGCTCAAACGTCCGATCAGTGATCAGCGCAACCTGACGGCGGTGCCAGTCGGCCTACTGATCTCGACATCCAATCAGCTGTCCAATAAATTCCAGACGCCAGAAACCACAAAACCCCTGACTTCTTTCGAAATCAGGGGTTTTGTGTACTGAATGTGGCGGTGAAGGAGAGATTCGATTTTGCCCATCCTCAACCCCCTAAGCACCCGTATTACCTAGCCTTTATCGAGATTTTACGTACAATCGTTACGTACAATTGACTTATTCGGGGCTGAGCGTGTCACACAATCTTGAGTTGCAGGGCGGCACTTTCCATGTACGTCTGGCCGTTCCAAAAGACGTTCAGAAAGCTTTCGATGGTCGTAAAATTCTATCCCGATCACTGGGCACAGGCTCTCGAAAGGAGGCCATGGAAAGACGACTGCCGATCCTCCACACATGGAAAGCCCAAATCAAAGCGGCCCGCTCTGGCAATCCCCTCCCCCAAGATTGGCAAGACTCGTTCGTTGCCTCCCTAGAGGTTGTAGACACTGTTACCAAATGGTCGAAAGCAGCGAGGGTTGGAGTAGATATGCCACTGCCTGTTCCTATCCCCAGTCATGCTGAGATGCAGGAGTTCATACAAGCCAACCCCGAGTTGGAGCGCGTGATGAAGGAGTGGGTGCAGAGGGCCAGCCAAGTGCCAATGGGGCAATTCAAGCTCAGTGATGAAATAGGCAAAGCGTTCAAAGCTGCTGTGGCTCAACGTTATGAGACGCGGTATACCCCAACCCCAGACCAACGAGATGAAATCAACGCCATTGCGGCTGGTGATGGTATTCGTAAACCTCGGTCACCAATCACCACGGCCCGTCTCAAGACGTTCCGGGAGTTCAGGGAGAGCCGTGGAGGCGCTGCGAAGCATATCGACCAGCAAGTTGGCAAGATGGAGCGTCTGTCAGACTTCCTTAAGAAAGACGGGCTTCCCCTGACCTTCGACACGATTGATGGATGGCTGAAATCGCTGGATCGCGCCCCAGCTACGTTGGGTCAGTACCTCATGGCGGGTACAGCGTTCTGGAAGTGGGCGATGAAGTATGACCCCGCTTGGCGTGAAGAATACAAGGACAAGGTAAACCCATTCGTAGGCCATGAACTGCCACAGGGTGGAGGCGCTGAGACAGCAGGCCAAGACAGGGAAATCTATACGCGTGCTGATGCCCTCAAGCTGCATGAAGCCTCACTGAATAACGGGGATAAACCGCTTGCAGACCTCATCGCACTCGGCTGGTATACGGGAGCTAGGATTGAAGAGCTTTGCCGACTTGGTAAAGACAACGTGATTACCCTTGACGGTGTCCGTTGCTTCGACTTCCCAAGGAGTAAAAGCAAGGCGAGCAAGCGTGTCGTGCCGGTTCATCCCAGCCTGTTATCCACCGTGGAGCGTCTGGTCAAGGACACCACTGACACCTTCCTCATTCCCGCAGAATCAGCCGACAAGTACGGCAAACGCTCACACGCGATATCCAAGGCGTTTGGCAGACTTCGCACAGCAGCAGGTTTTAGTAAGCTTCACGTCTTCCATAGCTTCAGGCACACGGTTGTCACTGAGTTGATCAGGGCAGACGTGCCAGACGCTTTGGCTAAAGAGTTAGTTGGACATGAAACAGGCACAGTGACGCACGACGTGTATTCGAAGGGTGCGAGCACGAAACAGAAGCTTGCGGCAATTTCTAAACTGCCTGCCCTTGAGATCAAAGGCAGCTAATTCGCCAAACCTCTGAAGCAGGACTAAGGACGTAACATGGACTATTGCAGCTTCTGTAGCGTGTTTTTTTCAGGTGGTGGGGCTGTCGGTGCGGCCCCAACTCCAACTGCCACAATTTTCATTAGCGGCGTGGTGGCAGTAGTTGGCGTGGCGACGTTAGCAGTGGCTTGGTCGCAGATGAGAATCGCTAGTGCTAAAACAAAACTTGACCTCTATAACAAGCGATTCAATGTCTACCTAGCGGCTCTGGAATACTATCAGTACGCACACTCTGATAAGCGGGTTAACCTCAAGCAGAAAGCAGAAAAGCTAACACACGCCTATAGAGAGACTAAGTTTCTCTTCAATTCCAAAGATGGGATTTACGAAACCCTAGGCAAGATACAAAAGGGAACCGGTGCTGTCAGAGCATATGATGAGTATCGTCAAGACGGCAAGTTTGACTTGGATAGGGAGAGCATACTTATAAAGCGAAACGGAGAGGCACTTGAAGCCATGGCGAAAGACATCTTGGTTTTAGAGGAACAGCTTGGGAAATACCTCAGCTTCCATAACGTCAGAGGCTGGACTATTTTCTAGCGCTACTAAGCCCGCCAAGTTGCGGGCTGTCCTTCGATCAGGTCTTCTGAGCAGCCTTGATAAAGCCTAACCACAGTTTCGTGCCATTCGAGTTACGTCCCGGACGCCAGAACACTTCGCCGTGTATCTCGTCTGGGATGCGATAGACTATCTTCGTCTTCATTGTGATGAGCGGGTTGACCTTCTTAAACCAGATGTTGAAGCCTTCCAGCATTACAGGTTCAACAGAATCAAACTCGTAATCTTTGCCATTGTAGTTGATAAACAGGCTACCTTCTGACGGTAGACGGGACTCAGTGTCTAAGTTTTTAAAGGATGCACGAATAACAAAGAATCTAGAACCTTCCCATTTCTTGGGTTCAGCAAATCGATTGCCAGTGTTCACGGATGGGCCGTAATAGGTGCTGTCAGCGGAGATATTGAAGTAGCCGATTTCAGCTTCCTTCACCCTTGAGTTGATGGAGGCTACATATGGTAGAAATCGATCTGCATATATCCCCCTCCCTACAGCGACCGCAGCAATCCGACAAAAGAGATAGTGCCTAGTCGGTTTGGAGTTGTTAGGCTCTTTGGCATGACGGTTCGCAATAACCTGCCATTCCTTTATAGCTGCCTCAACCTTATCCTTGGAATAGGTTTCATCTGAGTAATCTTCATGGAGGTCAGGCTTGTTTTTAAGAAGCTCTCTAGACTCGATCAGCTTAGGATTGAAGATGTAGTTTGTGCCTTTAAATAAGCCTTGATAATCCCCAATGATTGTATCGTTTCCCGAAACGAAGTATATCGATTCTTCGATTTCAATCTGTGGGCTGACCTTTCGCATGATGTCCTGCTCTGGCAAGGGCAGGTTGGCGATATACTTGTCGCACTCTCCTTGGGCGAAGTACCCATCGCTCACGACATCTTTCTGGATGCTTAAATCTTTCGGCGTCTCAACTGGCTTCGATGGAGCCTTTGCAGATAACGCACTTCCCGAGAATAAGACAGCTAGAGTCCCTGCAATAGCGATTGAAGCCTTCAAGGGTGCTACCTCACGTCCATGATTGATGTGTGGCATTCTGCCATTCACGGCTTTCTATGGCGAGAGTATTTCCAGAGGAAAAACACCCCCGCCGCCGGGAGAGAACTTGCACTCTTCGAAAAGTCTCAAATCAGGCGGGGAGAAATAATAGCGTTAAAGCCAGAGCTATCAAGCAGCGAGCAGCAGCCTCAATAGGATCACTCCAAAGGGAACCAAAAATAAGATGATGGCCTACGCCCGGACTACCTTCTGTGGCTGTCTGAGGGGGGGGGGCTTGGAGGGGCATTCAGGAAAGCGTGTTGTGGTGGTGCTCTGTTGTACTGGCATGGCTTGTCAGTGCAGCAAGGTGGTTTGAGATTGAGTGCATTGACGACACAGAGTTGAGAGTAAGAGAACGCCCGCACAATGGCGGGCTATACGTTCGTGTCGGGGTTGTTGCACTCGCCTGTTGGCGTTGGAGTGCGTCAGCTGAAACAGGCTGCAAGCCTTGATTGACGTAGCTTTGAGGCGAATCCATTCCGGTAGAATGTCTACTACTGGCGTGGAGCCAGAGCTCCTCAAGCAGGGGCTTGGGCCAACTTCTTTGCACGCTGCACAGTGGATGGATTGATATCCAGTTCAGCGGCGACAGCACGCACAGACTTGCCAGTGTTCAGCAGGGCCAGGATCGCAGCATCATCGACTGTTTTCACTCGACCTCTGTAGACGCCTTTCTCCTTGGCCTTGGCGATACCTTCCCGCTGGCGCTCCTTCATCACTTCACGTTCAAACTGGGCAAAGCTGCCCATCATGTTAAGCATGAGTTTCTGCATGGACGAATCGTCGCCAGTGAATACCATTGCCTCTTTATGGAAGTGCACGTGTACGCCCTTTGCGTTGAAGTCGGCAACGATCTTGAGCAGGTCAGCCATGGAGCGAGCTAGACGGTCAATCGAATGCACATGGACAACATCTCCTGCACGTGCCCACTCAATCATGGCGAGTAACTGAGGGCGGTTTGTGTCAGAGCCTGACAGCTTGTCGGTGAAGACCTTATCAAACGTCATGCCGTCAAGCTGACGATCAGTGTTCTGGTCAACAGTCGAAACTCGGATGTAGGCGATGTTGGTCATGTCAGGGTCTCTGTGTGCTTATGACTCTAGATGTGACCAGTTTATCTGTGTGCATTATCAGATGCAACCCTAATGCACACGATTTTGTCAGTTCTGGCGTATGCACGAAGCGTGTGCGCTAGACCCTGCTTAAATGAATACAGGCGTTAATTCCTCACGCTTTGATCACTTAAGCGTCGGATGCTCTCGAATCTAGCATTCCTAGACCGCACCTCCGAGCGATGTAGCGGCTATTTGCCACCGTCCGTGCTGGATTAAATCACCAGCGCCATGTATACAGATTTCCAATGAGTTCGACATACACCATGGCAGCAGCGGCCACAGCTGAGCATGGCTTACCCACGAAATAGACTCTGGAATGGAAGCGATGACTAAAGAGAGCGAACCGTCCCCTCAGGAAGAAGCAAATGCTCGCGTCGAGGCAGCGGTGAAACGTAAACGGGTGATAAGATCATTCCCGGCAGCTTCATTCGAGGAAGCATTACAGTTTGCTCGCGGCGTATACGAGTATGGCAGTGGGAAGCCGGTACGCCGCCTCAGCATTTTTGACCATCTAGGCAAAGCTCCAGAAAGCGGGCCGAGCAGGCAACTCATTGTCAATGCCAGCAAGTATGGATTACTCAAGGGTAGTTCATCTTCTGAACTTTTGGAACTAACTCCTGAGGGGCTAATCTGCTTGAATGATGATCTTCCAAGAAGAGAAATCGTCAAGGCAGAGATTAAATTAGCAATCGATAGCGTTGAACCGTTCTCGAAGCTGTATCAGAAGTTCTCTGGCAACAAATTACCCGCCAAAGCAGCTTTGATAGACTCGATAGTTGAATTTGATGTGCCTCAAGACTTAGCTGATGAAGCTGTAGATACATTCATCGTAAATTGTCGCTTTACTGGTTTGCTGCAAGTTCTCTCAGGTGCTGAAAGGCTTGTTGGAGTTGACCACCTGCTTGACACTCTTCCTAGCAGCAGTATGAGCGCAGTAGCGGCATCTCAGCCAGCGTACAGTGAGAAGTCTACTGCAAGCTCAGGGTTGATGACATCTGAGAGTGCTCAGTTTGAATCGATATGCTTCTACGTAACTCCTATCGGCGAAGATGGTAGTGAACAACGAAAGCATGCTGACTTGTTTCTCGGCTCTATAATCGAACCGGCACTTGATAATCTCGGACTTAAGGTCGTGCGAGCAGACACCATTGAAAAGCCAGGCACTATCACTAGGCAGATCATTGAATACTTATTGAAAGCCCGACTTGTAATCGTCGATTTGTCGTTTCACAACCCCAATGTCTTCTATGAACTTGCGATTAGACATGCAGCTCGTCTGCCTGTTGTCCAAGTGATTCGCGCATCAGACAGAATACCATTTGACCTTAGCCAAATCAGAACAATAAAGATAGATACGTCAGACATTTATACACTTGTCCCAAGACTTGAGATATATAAAGCAGAGATAGCGAGCCAAGTCCGCCGAGCATTAGATGACCCAGACTCGGTCGACAACCCAATCACCACCTTTTATCCAGACTGGCGGGTCAACTTCAGCAGTTAACGGATCATGAGCCGTAGTCGGGTCTCCACCTCAGCGACGGCGTGCACATGGGCTTTGCTAGAACCACTGGCTTTAGCCCATAGAGCTACTTCTTCGATTGAAGCGGCTAGCGCCTACTGGTTATGCAGCAGGAGGGTTAGCACATTTGCTGTAGCGGTTTATGCATCTACGTTGTCTGGCATAGACAGCGTCATTGAGGGCGTGAGGGCGCCTCATGGTACCCTCACCGTGATGCTACTTACCCTTTGGTTTCGTTGGTTTCTTCGGCAGTGGGATCGTCTCTACAGTTGTGGTGTTCGGACGCCGTTTTGCCTCGTCGATAGGGATAAACTCCCCGGTCTTTGAGTCCCTGCCACGCTTGTTAACCATATGCTGCTCCTAATGGCTTATCGCCATTCTGGCGACATATTAACGCTAGCTTAGGTTGCTAGTTCCGCAAGGTTCCAGCTGACGGGGGCTGTCGTTCTGTCGTTCATCCCACAATGACTTTTCAAACTCTACGACCAACTCGGTAAGACCAATCCCCAGGACTTCACACAAGTCGCGAAGCTGCACGATATCCAAGCGGCGTGTCCCGCTCTCAACGTCACTCATGAACGACTGTGGACGTCCCAGAGCCTTTGAACACTGTACTTGAGTCAGGCCAGCCGCCTTCCTGTGTTTCTTCAGTAGGGTCAGCAGGACTGCGTGTTCGGGTTTGTAGATCGTCTTGGGCATGGCTGGAAAACTGCGATATGAGCAGCCTTCAACCTATATCTGGTTTTCAGATATCTGAATTTGGGATATTGTGGTCTCTACCCTCCGTACCAAGGAATGCTTGATGAACACCGTTACTCGTTTGCTCTTCCTACTGCCCCTATTAGCATCTACCGCCGCCATGGCTGACACCTACCCAAAGCGAATGCTCGTTGCTGGTTCGATGGTTTGCTTCAAAGCCGGGGACTGGACAAAGCTTGTAGAGGCGTCGCTTGATCAGGACGAAGATCAGGCTGAACGCTTGATCGGTTCCGGAAAGTGCCGAACGATTTCAAATGCTACCAAGGTCAATTTTATCGAAGGGCCTAAGAATGGCGACAAATCTGCACTGATCCAGCTCCCCAGCGGGAAAACCGCCATGACAGCGAACGGTTGGTTGCGTTGATCACAGATTGAGTAGGGGCAGGACATGAACGAAAAACTGTTTGTACTGACCAACCAGAAAAAGAGAACCAATCACATCCTGCACCTGCTGATGTGTATCCCCACTTGTGGGTTGTGGCTCTTTGTCTGGGGCATAACCATGCGAAGCAATGACGCACACAACAAGAAGCTAGACAAACGAATCAATCAGATCATGCACTACAAGACGCAAGGCTTGAGTGATACCGACACTTACAAGCAGATCAAGAATGATCAATTAAACTCTGATGTGTTTCAAGGTCGAGTGATCTTTGTGATTCTGGTGGTGGTGTTTCTGTACTTCTACCTTCGATAGTTGTTGCGCACGTACAGCGGAGCTTAAGCTTGATACCGTCCCAGCTCCGCTGAAGTGTGGTAGCACCAATGTCTCTGCACCGAAAACGTCAGTTTTCAACTGTACTCAGCTCCGGCGTGACCGCCGACATTCCTTCGAATGTACTTCAGTAACAAACAAAGATCACACAAATCCAGCTTTTCGCTTGTGATCTTGCTCTTGATCTTCTTTTGTTGGTGCAGAAAGGACACCGCAGGTTGTCAGGGTTGCCACGACAGGATGGCCTGTCAGTAGTGATTTCTCTTTAAATTTGGTTTGTTTTATCTGTGTTGCTTATTCGTATACCATTCAAATGGATCATCTTTGAACTGACGTTCGAGTGGTTTCAAGCTCAGTCGTACCGACTGGGGGGGGTAACCTTTCAAGGTGCGAGCTAAACTCCATAAGTGCCACTATCTTATATCCTGCGGTAATTCCGGAGATGGCGTGAGCCAGCTCCTATTTCTGTATCCTGCGGTAATTCAGGCAGTGCTCCCTTCCTGCCAGTACGAATCGTCCCAGTCAGTTAGTACGTTGCTAATCAAGCTGCTATCCGAGGCGAAATCCCAGTCACCATGGGCACACTCACCATGGTCACGTTGCTGCGTATCCCACTGAGCCTGAAGACGAGCTTTCAAGAGTGGGTTTCGGTTCAGGTAACGTTCGATACCACCAAGGGCAACCCGCGCTCCCGCTGCCAAATACTGGGCTGTACGTTCTGAAATGGGCTCAGCAGTATTGTTCAAGAATCGAGGCAGAATTTCAGCCGTAGAAATGATATCCAGACAAATCACCTCTCGAAGATGGCGTAGACGTACGTTCAACTTCCCGTTGCTATCACCTACCGCGATGTAAAGGCCAGCCATCACCGCGTCATCGACGAAGGACATATTGTCGGCAACTGCCATACGGATCAAATGAGCAATGGGGTTATGCGTCACCTTGGGCTTGGGGCCACGCTTGACCTTTGGCTTGAAGTCTTGGTTGGCAGCGATGGTGCCGGGGATGAGGTGTAGAACGAAGGGAATTGCGTTGTGCATGAGTGGCCTCCTACGGTCAGTTCAAAATGCGGGTCACTTCCTTCGGCGCTGTCGCCGGGCTGGTGTTGGTCGCCGTTATTGGCGAGGTGGAATCATACTCGCAGATCGCCACCTACGTCAAGAGTAATGTATTGACTTCATCCGACGGATGCTGTAGCGATTGGTTGCAGGACAAAAGGCCAGTACACTCGACCACCTCACCGGCCAACAGGATCAGGGAACGATGACACCCCTTGAGAAACCCTTCAGCACAGCACGCCAGTTGTTTGACTACGTGTCTCCACTAAATCCTGCATGGGACATTGGCCGATACATCTTCAGAGGGCAGCCAGATGACAGATACAAGCTCACTCCATCTGTATGCAGGAGCGGCGCCGGGTCATTTGCCTATGGCTCACCAAGGAGGATGTTTGACACCTCAAGCTCTGGGCAAGTGTCCCTGGAGCTGGACATTCTCAAGAGATTCTTAGATGGCTGCGACAAGTCCGGCCTGATTGTTCCCGGTTACACAGAACAACTGAAAAGCGTGTTTCACGATGGGCTGAACTCATTCATAAGCCCTCACATACCTTGGCCCTCTCCCGACCTTTACGAAATCATGGCTGTTGCACAACACTATGATGTGCCTACTCGCCTATTAGATTGGACAGAGAGAGCTTTTGTTGCGTGTTACTTTGCTGCGTCATCAGCAAACTTTGAGATTGACACTCGAACTGCACGTATCGCCATCTGGGCACTCGATACAACTTATGCCAAACATTGGACGACCGTAAAGGTGATTAGGACACCGGGCGGCACAAGTAAGAATCAGGCAGCTCAGTCAGGCTTATTTACGACGCACAACGTCAAGGAATACAGCTCCAACGACTTCTACCAAGTGGAAGCGCTAGAGGACGTAGAAGAGATTTACAAAGTGAGTGGCGCCCATAATCCACTCATCAAGATAACTTTGCCTGTCAGTGAAGCCCCAGACTTATTGAATCTGTGCTCTCGTTTTGGGGTTGATGGTTCAACACTATTTCCGGGCTTTCATGGTGTAGCGAAGAGTGTCAGGGACTGGGCAAACGTTGAAGTGGGTGTTAGGCCGTCTAGAGCACTTCAGGACGAATACAACGCTGAGAGCTACGACAGTGATCCTGACTTCCACTGAGTACGAATACGAGGGCCCGCAACCTGTTTGACGGGTTACGGTAATGAGCTAGAAGACTTTCAAAACTGGTTTCTGGGGCGGAATACGCCCCTTGCTTGATACCCCCTCCTCTTCTTCCAGCAAACACTGGGGAGAGCGAGTCAGCAAGCTTAAATATGGTTGCATATGCTGAGGTTTTACGGGGGTTTTGAGAGGGTTTTCGATAGGTTTTAATGCGTCAAAAACCATGAAGGAAACTTGGCTCTCGGCCATCTGATAGCGGTGTTGAGCGCGCCCTTGATGGAGTGCTGAAACCTCTTCAGTCACACGCTTGTGTTGTGGGTTGATCAGGTGATGTGTTTTAAAGCATCCACCATCGCCTTCAACGGTATCCAGTTGCCATAGACGCCGAATATCACCGAGCTGTCTTCATGCCCAACGATTCGTTTGATCAGCAAGCCTTGCACGCCAGCATCCCGCAGGTCATAGATGAACGTAGGACGAAAGCTGTGGAAGGTTTTGCGTGGGCCATGATCTCAGCCAATCCCACGAGCAATCTGCTATACACCAATACGGATATAGCAGCCGATTAGGAAGGGCCTATGACTAAGGACGAGTTGTTCGACGGAGTGTTGGCAGAGATGGAGCGTGTGTGGGGCGAACCCGGTTTTGGTGGGGAGTTTGAAGCTTATAACTGGCTACTGGAGCACTACGGCATCACGCAGGAAGACGATAATACGTGGATGGATATCTGCGCTCAAGACAGGGGCGAGGCTGAGGATGCACTGGCAGATTTGACAGAGGATGAGCGAGCAGAAGTGGAAGCGTTTCTGGCGGATGACGCTCGGGTGACAGACTTTCTAAAAGGGCTGCTCAAGCGTTACCAGAGTTCAGACGCGGTGTACCCACATGGGGAGAGCTAAACGGAGAGATTCTTTACGTACAATTGCTACGTACAAACGAAAAACCCCGCGAACTCTAAGTAACTGAATTCACAGGGCTTTCTAAATGTGGCGGTGAAGGAGAGATTCGAACTCTCGATACAGTTTCCTGTATACACACTTTCCAGGCGTGCTCCTTAAGCCACTCGGACACTTCACCGTATCTCTTCAAACATGTTCTGTCTGTCGAGGCGCGCTAATGTAGTCGAAAGCTTTTCCGATGGCAAACTTTTTTTTAAGATTTTCATGCGCTTAAGAGAAAAAGCCGTTTGCCCTGCCGACGGCCCATGGCAAACCGGCCAATCTTCGGTGGGCGCGGCCCTTCTATATAGAAGCAGAATGGCGTGCGGCGCTGGATCAGCCGGGATTCGGTGACCGGCGGGTCAGTCACGGCGCTTTACCTGGCCTGCGGTGGTGGGTAACGTCTGCTCATCTTTCTTACAAGGAATCGCGTCATGAGTGAGTTGATTGCCTACCACCTCGAAGACGGCATCGCGACCCTGACCTTGAGCAACGGCAAGGTCAATGCCATTTCCCCGGACGTGATTGCGGCGTTTAACGCGGCGCTGGATCAGGCGGTGACTGATCGTGCCATCGTGATCATTACCGGTCAGCAGGGGATTCTGTCGGGCGGCTACGATCTGAAAGTGATGACCGCTGGCCCTAAAGAAGCCGTGGCGCTGGTGACCGCTGGTTCCACCCTCGCCCGTCGTCTGCTTTCTCACCCGTTCCCGGTGATCGTCGCTTGCCCGGGTCACGCCGTGGCCAAGGGTGCATTCCTGCTGTTGTCAGCCGACTACCGCATCGGTGTCGACGGCCCGTTCAGCATTGGTCTGAACGAAGTGCAGATCGGCATGACCATGCACCACGCCGGTATCGAGCTGGCGCGTGATCGTCTGCGTCGTTCGGCATTCCACCGGTCGGTAATCAATGGCGAGATGTTCGACCCGAAAAGCGCGGTGGACGCCGGTTTCCTCGACAAGGTGGTTTCTGCCGAAGAGCTGCAAGGCGCCGCCCTCGCCGCCGCGCGTCAGTTGAAGAAGATCAACATGCTCGCGCACAAGAACACCAAGCTGAAGGTGCGCAAAGCGCTGCTGGAAACCCTGGACAACGCGATTGTTCAGGATCAGGAGCATCTGGGTTAACCCCCGTATCCTGCGTCGAAGAAAAGCCCGACCCGCGTGTCGGGCTTTTTCTTGCGCGCTCGGTTGAAAACGCCGTGGCTGCTCTAGGACGGGTCTGACAAGCTATTCGGAAACATGCGCTTAAACATCGCCTATCTCCGGACTCTATAGTGGCAATTGCCGAAAACAGTGCACATCCGTACACTGCGCCACCTTTTGCGCCGGTGGGGCCTGAAAATGCTGTTCGTGTTTCGTATGTTATTGATGAGCCTGCACTTTATTCTGGCTGGCGTGCTTGGGGTGATCCTCGGCATATGCCGTCCGTTCAATCCGGACAACAGCCGTCTGTGTGCGCGCCTCTATGCATTGCCGGCCATGTGCATTTTGCGTCTGCGGGTGAAAACCGACGTCAGCGGTTTGATGAACAAACCTGCCAGTTGCGTGATCATCGCCAACCATCAGTCCAACTACGATCTGTTTGTGTTCGGCAACGTCGTGCCCTACCGCACGGTGTGCATTGGCAAGAAGAGCCTGAAGTGGGTGCCGTTGTTCGGGCAATTGTTCTGGCTCGCCGGCAATGTGTTGATCGACCGTGGCAATGCGCACAAGGCGCGCCAATCGATGCTCACCACCACCAACACTCTGCAAAACGAAAACACCTCGATCTGGGTATTCCCGGAAGGCACGCGCAACCTCGGCGAAGAGTTGCTGCCGTTCAAGAAAGGCGCGTTTCAGATGGCGATTGCCGCTGGTGTGCCGATCGTGCCGGTGTGTGTCAGCAGTTACATCAAGCACATGCGTCTGAACCGCTGGAACAGCGGGGAAATTCTCATACGCTCACTGCCGGCGATTCCTACAGCCGGACTGACCATGGACGACATGCCCATGCTTATCGAGCAGTGCCGCGAGCAGATGCGCGAGTGCATCGAATCAATGGATCGGCAGTTGCAAGCCGCCTGAAAGCAAACCCGCCTTGTGCGGGTTTTCTTTTGCCGAATGAACGGTGCAGATTTCACTGACTCTCAAGTAGCGACACGGCTAAGCTGAAGCCTTGTATTCCTGCCACCTGCCAAGAAGAAGTGAATCACCACCATGGGTCGAGTTGTTGCTGCTGCTGTGTACAGCGCCGGTAAGAAAGTCACCAATATTTCCCTAGACGAAGGCGCCGCCTGGGCCGCAAAAACCGGCCACTTTGTCTGGATCGGCCTCGAAGAGCCGGACGCTCAGGAGCTGTCCAACCTGCAACGCCAGTTCAACCTGCACGAACTGGCGATTGAAGATGCGCTGGAAAAACACAGCCGACCGAAGCTGGAAACCTTTGGCGACGCTTTGTTTATCGTCACCTACTCGCCGATCCGTGAAAACGGCGTGCTGCAATTCATCGAAACGCACATCTTCGCCGGCAAGGGCTACATCATCACCGCGCGTAACGGTCACTCGGCGTCCTACGCACATGTGCGCCAACGCTGTGAGGCGCGTCCGCTGTTGCTGGAGCATGGGGAAGATTTCGTACTCTATGCGCTGCTCGATTTCGTCATCGAGAACTACCAGCCGGTCGGTGAAGCGATCCATGCCGAGATCGATGAGCTGGAGCGCAACGTGCTGTGCAGCGCATTGAATGAGCGTGATATCCAGAAGCTGCATGGCTTGCGTCGTGATGTCGTGCGCCTGCGTCGCTATGCGGCGCCGATGGTGGAGATCGGCGAGGAACTGCAGAAGCTCAGCTTCCCGTTTATCGACAAGAACATGCGCCCGTACTTCCGTGATGTGCAGATTCACGTGACGCGGCAGATGGAAGACCTCAGCACGCTGGCCGACATTGCCAGCCAGACCATCGAGATCGGTGTGTTACTGGAGGCGTCACGGCAGAGCGTGGTGCAGCGCAAGTTTGCTGCGTGGGCGGCGATTCTGGCTTTCCCGACGGCGGTGGCGGGGATTTACGGGATGAACTTCCAGAACATGCCGGAGCTGAGCTGGCATTACGGTTACTTCGGGGTGCTGGGGTTTATTGCGGTGGGGTGTGTGAGTTTGTGGGCGAGTTTCAAGAAGTCTGGGTGGTTGTAAAAAAGCAAAAGATCGCAGCCTTCGGCAGCTCCTACAGGGTTTCAGTGTAGGAGCTGCCGAAGGCTGCGATCTTTTGATCTGCTGTTAAGCGACCTCAGGTTTGTGCGCCACAAACCGCATCATCCATTCCGCAACCGTAGCGCCATGGTGTTCCTGCTCCAGGCTGGCCACGCCTTTGCTGTAAATCTGCGAACCCAGCGCTTCCTGACGCAAATCCAGCAGCGCCCGCGAGTAATCGTGGATGAACTCTGGATGGCCCTGGAAGCACAGCACTTGATCGTTGATGTGGTACGCGGCAAACGGGCAGAAATCGCTCGAGGCGATGACGGTGGCGTTTTCCGGTAACGACGTCACTTGATCCTGGTGGCTGATCAGCAGCGTCAGTTCTTCACGCACCGGGCTCATCCACGGCGCCTTGGCCGCGAGTTTGTAGTTGTGGGTGCCAACGCCCCAGCCCTGCGTCGCGCGCTCGCTCTTGCCGCCCAGCAGCAGCGCCAACAGTTGATGGCCGAAGCACACGCCGAGCAGTTTGTCGCCACGCTCGTAACGGCTCAGCAGGTATTCCCTCAGCGTTTCAATCCACGGATCGGTACCGAACGAATCGGCCTTGCTGCCGGTGACCAGGTACGCATCAAAAGTCTGTTCGTCGCTTGGGTATTCGCCTTGCATCACGTTGTAGACGGTGAACTCGGCGGCAATCGGTTGCTGCGAGAACAGGCGCTGAAACATCTGCCCGTAACCCTGATATTGATCGACCAGTTCGGGACGCAGGATGTCGGTTTCCAGAATGCAGATGCGTAGCGACATAAAAAATACCTGACACGTGATGGGAATAATGAACACCCCAGAGCCTGCCTTGAAACACCCTGACAAGGCAAGCCCCGGAATGCTCGCCCCGTTAGAACATTTCACCTTTCGCCGCTTTATCCAGCAGCAGCGCCGGCGGTGCGAAACGCTCGCCGTATTGCTCAGCCAGATACTGCGCGCGGGCGACGAAATCCTTCACCCCATACTGATTGATGAACTGCAACGCGCCGCCCGTCCACGCCGCAAAACCGATGCCGAAGATCGAGCCGACGTTGGCGTCCGCCGTCGAGGTCAACACGCCCTCCTCCACGCAGCGCACGGTTTCGATGGCTTGCACGAACAGTAAGCGATCACGCACATCCTTCGGGGAAATCTGCCCGTCGGCTTTCTCGAAGCGCGTTTTCAGTTCCGGCCACAAATGCTTCTGGCCACCGGCCGGGTATTCATAGAAACCACCGCCAGCAGCCTTGCCCGGACGTTTGTATTCGTTGAGCAGCAAGTCAATCACGGCGAAGGCCGGGTGCTCAATCAGCGGTTTCCCTTCTGCCTGTAGGTCTTTGGCCGTTTGCTTGCGGATATGGCTCATCAGGCTGAGGGAAACTTCGTCGGAAATTGCCAGAGGCCCGACCGGCATCCCGGCCTTGCGTGCTTCGGTCTCGATCATCGGCGCACTGACGCCTTCACCGAGCATGGCAATACCTTCATTAGTGAAGGTGCCGAAAACCCGCGAGGTGAAGAAACCGCGACTGTCGTTGACCACGATCGGGGTTTTCTTGATTTGCAGAACGAAATCGAAGCCGCGCGCGAGGGTTTCGTCGCTGGTTTGCGCGCCTTTGATGATTTCCACCAGGGGCATTTTTTCCACCGGACTGAAGAAATGCAGGCCGATGAATTTGCTTTGATCCGGCACGGCACTGGCAAGGCCAGTAATGGGCAAGGTCGACGTGTTGGAGGCAATAACGGCGTCGGCGCCCACGACTTTTTGCGCAGCCACAGAAACCTTGGCCTTGAGCTCGCGATCCTCAAACACCGCTTCGATGATCAGGTCGCAACCGGCCAGATCGGCATCGCTTTCAGAGGGTTTGATCCGCGCCAGCACTTCATCGCGCTGGGCTGCATTCATCTGACCACGGGCAACTTTTTTGTCGAGCAACGCGGCCGAGTGCGCTTTGCCTTTCTCGGCAGCTGCAAGGTTGATGTCCTTGAGTACCACGTCGATACCCGCCGAAGCACTGACAAACGCGATCCCCGCGCCCATCATCCCGGCACCGAGCACGCCGACCTTCTGCGTTTTATAAGGTGCAAAACCCTGCGGCCGCGAACCGCCGGCATTGATCTCGTTGAGCTGAAACCAGAACGTGCCGATCAGGTTTTTCGAAATCTGCCCGGTGGTGAGTTCGGTGAAGTAGCGGGTTTCGATCAGGTGCGCGGTATCGAAATCGACCTGAGCGCCTTCCACCGCCGCACACAGAATCTTCTCCGGCGCCGGCAGTGTGCCTTGGGTTTTCGTGCGCAGGATCGACGGTGCAATCGCCAGCATCTGCGCGACTTTAGGATTCGATGGCGTACCGCCGGGAATCTGATAACCCTTCACATCCCAACGCTGCACCGCCGTCGGATTGGCAACAATCCACGCGCGCGCCTTGGCCAACAGTTCATCGCGATTCACCGCCAGCTCATCGATCAAACCGGCCTGCAACGCTTGTTGCGGACGTACTTTTTTGCCTTCGAGCAGATACGGCAGCGCCTTCTCGATCCCGAGCATGCGCACCATGCGCACCACCCCGCCGCCGCCCGGCAGCAGGCCCAGCGTCACTTCCGGCAGGCCGAGTTGCACCGAGGCGTCGTCCAGCGCCACGCGATGATGGCAGGCGAGACAGATTTCCCAGCCGCCGCCCAACGCCGCGCCGTTGATCGCTGCGACCACCGGTTTGCCGAGGGTTTCCAGGGTGCGCAATTGGCCTTTGAGGGTCAGCACCATGTCGTAGAAAGCTTTGGCTTCAGGCTTGCCGACTTTGATCAGTTCGTTGAGGTCGCCGCCGGCAAAGAAGGTTTTCTTCGCCGAGGTGATGATCACACCGGCAAGGTTGTCTTTATCCGCCACCAGACGGGCCACGCACGCGGCCATGGCCTCACGGTACACGGCGTTCATGGTGTTGGCGCTCTGGCCCGGCATGTCGATGGTCAGCACGACGATGCCGTCCTGGCCTTTTTCGTAACGAATGGCTTCGCTCATAACAAGGTTCCTTGAATTCGGGGGCTCAGAGACGTTCGATGATGGTGGCAATGCCCATGCCGCCGCCGACGCACAGCGTCGCGAGGCCATAGCGCAGGTGCCGCGCTTCCAGTTCATCGAGCAAGGTGCCGAGGATCGCGCAACCGGTGGCGCCCAGCGGATGGCCCATGGCGATGGAGCCGCCGTTGACGTTGACCTTGTCCGGGTCGACGGCCATGTCCTTGATGAACTTCAGCACCACCGAGGCAAACGCTTCGTTGACCTCGAACAGGTCAATGTCCTCCACGCGCAGCCCGGCCTTGGCCAAAGCCTTGCGCGTGGCCGGCGCCGGGCCGGTGAGCATGATGGTCGGGTCGGTGCTGGTGACTGCCGTGGCGACAATTCGCGCCCGAGGTTGCAGGCCCAACGCGCGGCCCTTGGCTTCGGAGCCGATCAGCATCAACGCCGCACCGTCGACGATCCCGGAACTGTTGCCGGGTGTGTGCACATGATTGATCCGTTCAACGTGGCTGTAGACCCGCAGCGCCGTCGCGTCGAACCCCATTTGCCCGATCATTTCAAAACTCGGCTTGAGCTTGCCGAGCCCTTCCAGCGTCGATTCAGCACGAATGAATTCATCGTGATCGAGCAGGATGATGCCGTTCTGATCCTGCACCGGCACCAGCGACTTGTTGAACGAACCATCGGCCCGGGCCCGCGCGGCTTTCTGTTGCGAGTGCAGCGCGTAGGCATCGACGTCGTGACGGCTGAAACCTTCGAGCGTGGCGATCAAATCGGCACCGACGCCTTGTGGGGTGAAGTGACTGTGCAGGTTGGTCTGCGGGTCGAGTGCCCAGGCGCCGCCATCGCTGCCCATCGGCACGCGCGACATCGACTCGACGCCACCGACCACCACCAGGTCTTCAAAACCCGAGCGCACTTTCATTGCGCCAAGGTTCACTGCCTCAAGCCCGGACGCGCAGAAGCGGTTGATCTGCACCCCCGCCACGCTGACGTCCCAATCAGCCACTTGCACGGCGGTTTTGGCGATGTCCGAGCCTTGATCGCCAATCGGCGTGACACAACCGAGCACGACGTCATCGACCTGGCTGGTGTCCAGCGCAGTGCGTTGCTGCAGAGCGGTCAACAGCCCCGCTACCAGATTCACCGGTTTGACGCTGTGCAAAGCACCGTCGGCCTTGCCTTTGCCGCGTGGCGTGCGTAGCGCATCGAAAATCAAAGCTTGGGTCATGACGTCCTCGAACCTGTGCGGTGAGTGATTTCTTGTGCTTGCACTCTTGTCCCGGACGGCCACGGATTCAATGACCACAGCGCTCAATGCGGTTGACGGACACGCTCAGACGGACGGTCATTGGCCGTCGGGTGAACCGGTTCAGGTCACGGAGTTGTCTAGCAAGCGGGCGGCGCAGAAGCTGGCAATACGCCTCATGCCTTTTTAATCGCCGTTGGCAGCAACTCCATATGAAATGGATCTAAGCCAAGCGTGACGCGGGCCCTAAGGTAGTACATGTACGTCAGAGTCGTCGGGTTTTGCCGAGGCCGGCGTCCTTCAACAGGAAGTGCAGCGCTTGCCGTCATGGATATGCAGGCAGGCATCAGGAAATAACAATAAAGGCGGTCAAGCCATGTTCAAACAACCGAAAGTTCGTCAAGCAGGGCTCATTCTTTTCGCCACGACGCTGTTGTTGATTTTGCCGAATCTGACCAAGGTCATCGGCTGAATCGAGCGGCGGGTTTATCTATCGCCACTGAAAATGTGACTGGCCCGCTACCCGGGCCAGCGTGGCTGTGCCAACCTTTGCGCATTTCCACGACATGGACGGCGATCATTTGAAAACGCTCTTCGTACTCGGGGCCATGCTGCTGAGCATGCCTCTGTCTGCCGCACAGTTGGACTTACAACTGGGCGAGCACAGCCGCACCTGGCAGACCGAGGAATTGCTCAAGCATCCTCAGGTGCAAAACATCACCATCAAAAACGATGTGTCCTACAAGAAGGACATGGTCTATCGCGCTGTGCCGGTGGCGGCGTTGTTGACGGGAATAAAGGCTGAAGATCATCTGCAAGCGGTGGCGCTGGACGGTTTTGCCGCAGAGCTGGCGGCGGCGCCGTTGCTCAACCGTGAAGGTGCGCGCGCGTGGCTGGCAATTGAAGACCCGGCCCATCCGTGGCCGCCGTTGTCGAAGGATAAACACAGCGCCGGGCCGTTCTATCTGGTGTGGACGAATCCGCAGGCGGGCAATATCAGCCCCGAGCAGTGGCCGTTTGAAGTGGCGAGCATCAAGCGCATGGCGCCGGTGGCCGAGCGCTTCCCTGCTCTGCTACCGGATCCGGCTTTGAAGAAAGATGATCCGGTGAATCTTGGGTTTGCGTTGTTTCAGAAGAATTGTCTGGCATGTCACCGGTTGAATGGTGCGGGGGATGCGCAGTTTGGGCCGGATCTGAATATTCCGTACAGTCCGACGGAGTATTTCGGGGCGGATTTCTTGAAGCGCTACATTCGTGATCCGCAGAGTTTGCGCCAGTGGCCGCAGGCGAAGATGCCGGGGTTTTCGGCGGAGGTGTTGCCGGACGGGGATCTGGAATTGCTGGTGGGTTATCTGAAACACATGGCGGGGCGCAAGGTTAAGCCCTGATATCAAACCCCTGTGGGAGCGAGCCTGCTCGCGAAAGCGGCGTGTCAGTCACTGCATTGCTGACTGATAGATCGCTTTCGCGAGCAGGCTCGCTCCCACAGAGTTTGGTGTGATGCCAGTTATTGTTGTTGCACGGAGATGACCGGGGTCGGTGAGACGAACACTTTCGCGTGCATCTGCTCGCAGCCGCCGCCCCGGCGCATACCGCGTACCGGGCAGGCGTCGAGGTAATCGAGGCCCACCGCCAGTTTCAAATGCCGTTCCGGCCGTGCCAGTTCGTTGGTCACGTCAAAGCTGTACCACGCGTCATCCAGCCACGCTTCCGCCCAGGCATGGCTGGCCAGATGTTCGCAATCCTCGCTGTACAAATACCCCGACACGTAACGCGACGGCACGCCCAGGCTGCGCGCGCAGGCGAGGAACGCGTGGGTGTGATCCTGACAAACCCCGGCGCGTCCGGCGAAGGCTTCAGCGGCGCTGGTGTCGACTTCGGTGGAACCCGGCGTGTAGGTCATGTGCTGATTCAAACCGTGCATCAAATCAATCAGCGCTGTGCGATCGCGCCGCTGCTTGCAGGATCTTTCAGCGAACGCTCGAAGCGCTTCATCGGCCTCGGTCAACCGGGTAAAGCGCAGAAACGGCAGCGCCGACTGGCTCTCATGCTCAGCCTCGCGCAATTCATCAATATCGACCTGCCCGCGCGCGCCAATGATGATCGCTTCGTGCGGCTCGTCCATGGTTAGCACGTGCAGGATGTTGCCGAACGGATCGAGTTGCGCGCGCACCGGGCGCGGCAGGTCGAGTTGCCAGCTCAGCACATGTTGACGCTCGCTGTCGTGGGGGGTCAGCCGCAGGTACTGGATGCTCGCCCGCACCTTATCTTCGTAGTGATAGGTGGTCTCGTGGCTTATGGAAAGTCTCATGCAGCCTCCAGGTAGGAACTGTGAATGGCGTTGCCCAACTGGCGCACCAGCGGGATGAATTCGGTCAGCCAGGCGTGCAGGCCTTCCTCGAGGATTTCGTTGATGCCGGTGTAGCGCAGGCGCGCGTCCATCTCGGCGGCCAAGCGTTGCGCGGGACGACCGTTGGCACCGGGCAGTTGCGCAAGAATCTGGTCGATCTCTTCGGTGCAGGCGCGCAGTGAGCGCGGCACGTCGGCGCGCAACAGCAGCAACTCGGCAACATGCCGGGCGCCGGGCGCGTCGCGATAGATTTCGGTGTAGGCCTCGAAGGACGACAGCGCACGCAGCAATGCACTCCACTGGTAATAGGCGTGGGCCGTGCCGTCGCTGACCGCTTCGGCTTGATCGCCAGCCATTTCGTAGCGGGCATCGAGCAAGCGCAGGGTGTTGTCCGCGCGTTCGATAAAGGTGCCGAGACGAATAAAACGAAATGCATCGTTGCGCATGATCGTGCCGTAGGACGCGCCACGAAACAGGTGCGAACGCTCCTTGATCCACTCGCAGAAGCGACTCATGCCGTAGCGGCTGAGGCCCTGTTCAGCGATCCCGCGAATCTCCAGCCACGTCGAGTTGATGTTCTCCCACATGTCCGCCGTGATGCGTCCGCGCACTGCATGGGCACTGGCCCGTGCGGCGCCGAGGCAACTGTAGATGCTCGCCGGGTTGGCCGCATCGAGGGCAAAAAAATGCAGCAGACGTTCGGCATGCAATGCGCCGTGACGCTCCAGATAATCCTCAAGGGTGCCGGTGATCAACAGCGGCATGGCTAGTTCGTGCAAACCGTCGCCGCGTCCGTCCTGCGGCATCAGTGATAGCGAATAACTGATATCGAGCATCCGCGCGAGGTTTTCCGCCCGCTCCAGGTAACGCGACATCCAATACAGATCCGAGGCAGTTCTACTTAACATGGCAAGCTTCCTTCAATCCTCGACCACCCAGGTGTCCTTGGTTCCGCCGCCCTGTGATGAGTTCACCACCAGCGAGCCTTCGCGCAGCGCCACACGGGTCAAACCGCCGGGCACCACACGGGTTTCGCGACCGGACAAGACAAACGGGCGCAAATCGATATGGCGCGGCGCAATGCCGTTTTCGACAAAGGTCGGACAGGTCGACAGCGACAACGTCGGTTGCGCGATGTACGCGTGGGGTTTGGCCTTGATGCGTTCGCGGAAAGCATCGATTTCCGCTTTCGTTGACGCCGGCCCCACCAGCATTCCGTAACCGCCGGAGCCTTGGGTTTCCTTGACCACCAGATCTGGAAGATTGGCCAGCACGTGGGAAAGTTCAGACGGGTTGCGGCATTGCCAGGTCGGCACGTTTTTCAGGATCGGTTCTTCGTCGAGATAGAAACGGATCATGTCGGTGACAAACGGGTACACCGATTTGTCGTCCGCCACGCCGGTGCCGATGGCATTGGCCAACACGACGTTGCCGGAGCGATAGGACGACAGCAGCCCCGGCACGCCGAGCATTGAGTCCGGGTTGAACGCCAATGGATCGAGGAAAGCGTCGTCGAGGCGGCGGTAAATCACGTCCACTGCTTTCGGGCCGTCGGTGGTGCGCATGAAGACTTTGTCGTCACGCACGAACAGATCCGCACCCTCGACCAGTTCCACGCCCATTTCCCGGGCAAGAAACGCGTGCTCAAAGAAAGCACTGTTGAAGCGCCCCGGCGTCAGCACCACCACACTCGGGTCATCAATCGGGCTGGAGCTTTTCAGCGTGTCGAGCAACAGGTTCGGGTAGTGATCGATCGGGGCGATGCGTTGCGCGGCGAACAACTCCGGGAACAATCGCATCATCATTTTGCGATCTTCGAGCATGTAGCTGACGCCGCTCGGCGTACGCAGGTTGTCTTCGAGCACGTAATACGTGCCGTCGCCATCGCGCACCAGATCGACGCCGGAAATGTGCGAATAGATATCGCGGTGCAGATCCAGGCCTTGCATCGCCAACTGGTATTGCTCGTTGGCCAGCACCTGTTCGGCGGGAATGATCCCGGCCTTGATGATGCGCTGCTCGTGATAAAGGTCGGCGAGGAACATGTTCAACGCCTTGACCCGCTGGATGCAGCCGCGCTCGACGATCCGCCACTCGCTGGCGGGGATGCTGCGCGGAATGGTGTCGAAAGGAATCAGGCGCTCGGTGCCCTGCTCGTCCCCATAGAGCGTGAAAGTAATCCCGGCGCGATGGAACAGCAGATCGGCCTCGCGTCGCCGTTGGGCCAGCAGCTCGTCAGGCGTGTCGGCCAGCCATCGGGCGAACTCCCGATAATGCGGGCGAACCTGGCCGCCGGCATCGTACATCTCATCAAAATAGGTGCGGATCATGCCGTACTCCTTGTCACCCGGACATACAGGCCTTCGCAAGGCCCGTGCCATCGGCATAAACGCTTTGATTTCAATCGGTTGGATATTCACGCCGCAGGCGCCGCACCATTCCTGTGCGGCAAATGCCCCAACCTGATTGCCCCCGCTTCATTGCGACGCACTGCATCGCCTATTAGCAGCATAGTCAGAGTTGATTTCACTGCCCGGGATCGGCTGCGGATAATCCGCGCATTCGCTGCAAAACTTCGCCGCTCCCCGCACCGCGAAGTGGTCAGCTCAATTGATTGGGATTGCCCCGGCAGCCCGCCCAGCCTTAACCCTGACCGGTTTCCTCTCCTTATCGGTCTTCCCTTTTAGCCACCCTCTCCGGTGGCTTTTTTTTGCCTTTTGGAAATGTTTTGAAAGCAAAAGCAAAAGATCGCAGCCTTCGGCAGCTCCTACATGAATCTGTGTAGGAGCTGCCGAAGGCTGCGATCTTTTGATCTTCTATCTATAAATATTCAATTCAACCGGTGGCGGCTACGCACCTCCTGTTTCACGCCCCACCCTTCGATTATTCCGCCCAGAGGCTCGACCACCGCCGAAAAGCCCTGTTCAAAGTCGCCGATATCGTCATACGTCGCGTACATCACTTTGCTTAATTCCAGCGCCCACGCACCGTCATCACGCACGCTGACCTGGGCATTGATGGATTCACCGCGAAATTTGCCTGCTGCCCTGCGCGCCCGCTCCTCGTCCGGGAAAATCGCGTAGAACTCGATGGGATGGAATCGGGAAAAATCGAAACCGCCTTCTTTCATGCGGCGCAGAACATTGCTGCTGATGTCTTCTTGATAGGCTGTGCTCATGAATCGTCCCCCTCGCATAGATGGATAGACTTTCCGTATTCCCGCCCCGGGCCTTTGGCCAAAGTACTGCGACAACGTCGTTGAACGCGGGAAACAAGCATGTAGCTGACAAGACCAGACCTTAGCGATCCGTTCGCTGATCTCGCTTGCAGAGTAGCCCCAAGATAGAGCTGCTGCCAAGGCCTGGTGGTGAAGGTGACAAGAAGAATGTCAGATAGGGGTGATGCTGCGGATTTCGATGCTGTTCTGGGTTTTCAGACTTTTCACGCCAGCATCGGCGGTGCGCCCTTCCAGATCGTTGAGATCCAGCTCGGCGGCCACGGGCAGGAGCCGTGCCTTGATCAGTTGTGCGGCCTCATCGTCACTGGGGCATTCCGCACGTTCGAACACCTCATCGACAATTTCACCATGATCGTCCACGAAAGTGACTTTCCACTTTTGCATCGGTGCCTCCTCGATCAAACCCGCAAATGGGCTTACAACTATCTCGACTGTTTACGCAGAAAGTTGGTTCAAAAGGATTACAGCGGGCGAAGATGAAAAAAACGACATCTACCGTGCGGGGCAAACAAATGTGGGAGCGGGCTTGCTCGCGAATGCGATTTGTCATCCAACAAATTTGTTGGCTGACAGTCCGCTTTCGCGAGCAAGCCCGCTCCCACAGGGGTTTTGCAGTGTTCTTTTAGTCGTTGCTTGGCTTGTTGATCGCTTGCAGCACGTACTGCGGCAAGGCGAATGCGCCGATGTGGATTTCCGGGTTGTAATAGCGGGTGACGATGCCGCTGCCGATGAAGCGCTGTTGCAGGGTTTCACGGCTCAGTTTGCGGTAGGCCGGGTTGGTCGAGCCCCAAGCGAAGGTCATCGAACCGCCGATGTAGGTCGGTACGGCCGCTTGATAGAAGTGCCAGTCCGGGAACAGGCTCTTCAGGCGACCGGCGGTGGTTTTCACTTCGTCGATCTGCATGAACGGTGTGCCGTTCTGGGTCACGAGGATGCCGCCCTCGTTCAGGCAGCGGTGGCAGGCCTGATAGAAGTTCTCCGAGAACAGCACTTCGCCCGGGCCGATCGGGTCGGTGGAGTCGGAGATGATCACGTCGAATTTTTCCGTGGTGGTGGCGACGAAACGCATGCCGTCGTCGATCACCAGGTTCAGACGTGGATCGTCGTAAGCGCCGCTGGAGTGGTTCGGCAGGAATTCTTTGCACATGTCGACCACGGTGCCGTCGATCTCGACCATGGTGATGTGTTCAACGCCAGCGTGTTTGGTCACTTCGCGCAACATGCCGCCGTCACCGCCGCCGATGATCAGCACGCGCTTGGCGCTGCCGTGGGCGAGGATCGGCACGTGGGTGAGCATTTCGTGGTAGATGAATTCGTCGGCTTCGGTGGTCTGGATCACGCCGTCCAGCGCCATCACGCGGCCCATGCGCGGGTTCTGGAAGATCACCAGATGCTGGTGTTCGGTGCGCACTTCGTGCAGCAGTTTTTCCATGCGAAAACGCTGGCCGTAGCCTTCGTAGAGGGTTTCCAGGTACTCGCTGGTTTTGGTGACGGTCATGGTCAAGTGCTCCGATGAATGCGCGGGCGCCAATCGTGGGGACGATTGCCCGGGAAAGGCGCGCATTCTACGTTGCCGAAGATGACAGGTCGAACCTCACAACCACAATCCCTGTAGGAGCTGCCGAAGGCTGCGATCTTTTGATCTTGTTTTTTACAATCAACATCAAAAGATCGCAGGCTTCGGCAGCTCCTACAGGGGTATTGCGGTGTTAGCTGATTCAGATCCGGACGTTACCGCGTGGCCCGGCGATTGCCCAGATGATCAGGCCCAGCACTGGCAGGAGGATGATCAGCAGCACCCAGACGATTTTCATCCCGGTGGTCGCGCCGCTTTTCAGCACATTGATGATGGCCCAGATGTCGAGGGCGAGGATGATCAGGCCGATCAGACCGTTGAACGTGGAACCCATGGTGTCGCTCCAGAATAGTGGCATGCACTTTTAGGATAGACGGTCACGCGCAGGGTTCCCTTTTATTGCACTCAGACGTGAACGGCGATCTTCAACGCCTCCAGCGCGGGTGCAGTCGTGATGCCGACTTCGGCGCACAACTCCAGCACGCGCGGCACGTCGTTGCCGAAGACCAGCACCATTTGCAGCTCATCGTCGAGCAACTGACTGAAGTTCATCAGCGTGTAACCGCCGTTTTCCTTGTTCATGCTGCTCATCTGCACCTGAATGCGGTTGAGCGCGGTCAGGGCTTCGGTTTTCGCCAGTTGCTTGGGCTTGAGATTGAAATCCACGCCCGGGCCGAACGAGGCGACGATCTGCGCGAACAGGTCAACGTAGGTGTCGGCCTGGAACAACACGGTTTCCGGCAGGCTGCCGACGACGACCCACTCGCCCAACGGGATCGGGAAAGTGTCGTCGTAGTTGATGTCCGGGTTGGCTGCCAGGAAGGCGTCGGCATCGGCGTAGGCTTGCGCCGCTTCATCGGCCACTTTCAGGATCTCGTCCTCGGCCATGCAGCCGGAGCTGATTTTGCTGATGAGTTCGACGAGTGCGGCTTTCATGAGGGCGGATCCTGTGGAAGGTGAAATTTGAGGGCGCGGAGGATAGCGCACAACGCAAAAGATCGCAGCCTGCGGCAGTTCCTACAGAGGGATCAGTGTAGGAGCTGCCGCAGGCTGCGATCTTTTGACTTTATCAACCCAACAATTTTTCCAGCTGCGCCGTGGTATCGACCGCACCCATGGTGCGCGCCGCGTCCAGCGCCGTTGCGCCGTTGGCGTCCTTGGCCTGCGCGTCGGCGCCTTTGCCGAGCAAGTAATCGACGATTTCAACGCGGTTGAACATCGCCGCCATCATCAGCGCCGTCCGGCCATCAAACGACGAACCTTCGATCTCGGCACCCGCCTCGACCAACGCCTTGACCACCGCCAGATCACCTTTGAATGCCGCTCCGGCAATCGGGCTCTGGCCGTTGCCATTGCGCATTTCCGGGTCGGCTTTGTGTTTAAGCAGCACATTCACCGCGTCGATATGGCCGTAGTAGCTGGCGAGCATCAGCAGCGTGTCGCCCTTGCTGTTCTTCAGGTTGACCGGCAAACCGGCGCTGACCAGGCGATCAAGCATCTCTGCATCACCGTCGCGCGCCTTGTTGAAAACCTGCTCGGTGAATTCGGCGGCTTCTTCAGGGGTCATCTGGCGGCTTTGTTCGGACATGGGCAACTCCACTTTCGGTCAATCGGAAAGCCGACAGTTTCCCGAGCGCGAGGAAAACTGTCACCCCCTTTTTCTCAAGTCGGCCTATAGCCAGATTCAATAACGATGCTTGCCCTGATAAATGCCCGCCAATATTTCATCGGTCACGCGAACGTAAGTCTGCGTACCGGGCAGCCATGCGTAGATCGGGTCATCGCCCGTCTGGCCGGGGTCGAAGCCTTCATTCTTCAGGCGGGTTTTCTGGTATTTGAACGTCCCCGTGGTTTCCATCTTCACCTTCACCCGCAGGAACAACGGCACCGCGTACGCCGGCATGCGCTCCCGAGCAAAAGTCAGTAACTCGGCGAAATCCAGGGTCGCGAGGGATTCCGCTGGCGTGATCGCGGCCATGCCGGCACGGCCGTTGGTGTTGCGGATTTCCACGCCATAGGCCACCGCCTCGGAGATATGCGGATGTTGCAGCAGCAGGTTTTCAACCTCGGTGGTCGAGACGTTTTCGCCCTTCCAGCGATAGGTGTCACCGAGTCGATCAACAAATTGCGCATGACCGAAACCAATGTTGCGCAGCAGATCGCCGGTATTGAAGAATCGGTCACCTTTGGCGAACACATCCTGCAGTACAACTTTCGCGGTTTTCTGTGGATCGGTGTAACCGTCCAGCGGCGCTTTCTCGTCGATCCGCGCCAGCAACAGGCCCTGTTCGCCTTTGTCGACCTTGCGCATAAAGCCGTTGTCGCTGCGCAGAGGCTCGCCGCTGTCGTGGTCGTAAGCCACCAACTCCCAGGCCATCAGCGAAAAACCGATGGTGTTGTCGAAGTTGAGAATATTGGTGAAGCCGATGTTGCCGTCGCTGGCCGCGTACAGCTCACAGATGTGATCCACCGCAAAGCGCGTTTTGAACTCGGCCCAGGCGCCGGGGCGCAAACCGTTGCCGATCATCTTGCGCACCTCGTGGCGGTTGTCGTCGGCGCTGGCCGGTTGATCGACCAGATAACGGCACAATTCGCCGACGTATCCGATGGTGGTCGCGCGATAGCGGCGCACGTCGTTCCAGAACTGACTGGCGCTGAATTTACGCCGGATCGCGAAGCCTGAAGCGCCGTTTACCGCTGAGCCCCAACACACGCAGAGGCCGGTGGCGTGGTACAGCGGCAAGGTGCAATAGACGACGTCGTCGGGGCCCATGTTGAGGGCGATCATGCCGAAGCTGGCGGAGCTGCGCATCCAGCGCCCGTGCTTGAACACCCCGGCCTTCGGCAGCCCGGTGGTGCCGGAGGTGTAGATGTAGAAACACGGGTCGTCGAAGAAGATCTGCTGGCTGCTCGGCGGATTTTCGCTGGAGGCGTCGGCACTGGCGCTGATCAGATTGACGAAGCCGTCGGGCGCAATGCCCGGATGGCTGTAAGTGTCCTGATCGGCGACAAACCAGGTGCGTGGCGAGGTGATTGCCACTTGCTCGCGCACCGCTGAATAAGCCGCAACCAGCTCTTCGCCAACGACAATCGCTACCGGCGCTACCAGATTAATGCTGTGGATCAGCGTGTCGCGGGTCTGCGACGTGTTCAGCAGCGCACTGACGGCGCCGACCTTGGCCAACGCCAAAATCGTCACCAGCAACTCCGGACGGTTCTCGATAAACACCGCGACCACGTCGCCCTTACCGATGCCCTGCCCGCTCAGATAGTGAGCGATGCGGTTCGCCCACTGGTTGACTTGTGAGTACGTCAGCGCCACGTCGCCGTGCAGTAACGCCGGGCCGTCGGGGTTGCGCAGGGTTGCTTGTTCGAACGTCCAGCCAAGGCCACAGCTTTGGGTCGGATCCGTGACGTTGGCCACCTTCATGCCTTTGACCACCCGCGGGATGGCTTTGGCAATCATCGGCAGTTTGCGGAGCATCATGCTCCAGGTAATCGTGTCGCTTGGCGCGTGACGCATGGAAGCTCCCCGTTCGACCTTGGCGTGCAGGTCGATGTTTTTATTTTTCGGGCTGTGCCTTGAAGCAACCGACGCATTCGGGCGCCAGTCGAGATCGAAAATACGTCAGCGCTTCTCAGGCTGTACACGCGGTTTTTGCAATGTTTTGTATCCGCTGACGTGGCGAGCGCGGAGCTGATCTCCGGGTCAACGTTTGGTTCCGTAGAAATGATCACGATCCCGCAAAATGCAGGATGCACGATGGCCACTCATGCAGATTGCACGACGCCTTCAAAAATTATAATTTTCAAACTATTGATTTATAACGATATTTTTTTAATCAAATGCTGGCACAAACTCTGCAACCTCCTCTGCATGCTTGCCATTCAAGTGCATACGGAGCTGAAAGACATGAGCCTGATCCAAGAGAAATTTACCTCCCTGTTCTCCAACTTCGACGTCACCACTGCGCCACGTCCTGATGGCGGGATCCTGCTGACCCTGCGCAGCAGCGACGGCAAAGTGTTCAAACGCGCACTGACTTATCAACAACTGCATGCCGGCGACCAACTGTCGTGGGCGATCAGCGCGATCCGTCGTGACTTGGCTGAACAAGCCAGTGAGCTGCCACAAATCGGAATGCTGCAAAGCCAACAGCGTTTTGCCCTGCCGACGTATCACTCGCTGTAATTTGTAAAACGCTTTAAACAAAACAGGCCGTGGAGCTCTCGCTTCACGGCCTGTTTTTTGTGCGCGATCCCTACTGCCATCGCGCACTCTATTGCGATCGCGATCTCAACTACGATCGCTAACTCTTTGTAGGAGCTGCGGAACGCTGCGATCTTTTGATCCTGATTCTAAAAACAAGATCAAAAGATCGCAGCGTTCCGCAGCTCCTACAGGGGTTTTGTGTGGTTAGAAGGCTTCGGGTTCTATGCCGGTGAAGGTGTCGACGGTGATGTGGTTGCCCAGCTCGCCGCCTTCGCGGGCGAGGCCGCAGGTTTGCAGGCCGGCTGCTTGTGCGGCATCGAGTTCTTCGACGATGTCCGAGAGGAATAGAATTTCCTCGGGCTCTACGCCAATGGCTTGCTGAATGTTGGTGTACGACTGCGCCTCACGCTTGGGGCCCGACGTGGTGTCGAAATACCCGCTGAACAGCGGCGTCAAATCCCCCGCCTCGGAACAACCGAAAATCAGCTTCTGCGCCTGAATCGAACCCGACGAATACACAAACAGTTGATAACCCGCCGCGTGCCAGCGTTGCAGCGCTTCAACCGCGTCCGGGTAAACGTGCCCTTTCAACTGCCCGGCGTGATAACCCTGGGCCCAGACCATGCCTTGCAAAGCCTTGAGCGGCGTGGCCTTGCGGTCTTCCTCGATCCAGCTCAGCAGAATTTCAACAACCCGCTCAACATCGGCCTGCGGCGCATTGCTGTCACGGCGCACTGCGTCGAGTTGCTCGGCGACATCGGCACGATCGGCGTTCTGCCGCACAAAGTCAGGCAGGTGTTTGGCCGCGTACGGAAACAGCACGTCGAAGACGAAACTCACCGCGCTGGTGGTGCCTTCGATGTCAGTGACAATGGCTTTGATCGACATCGAATCAGTCCTCCAGTCGCGGGAAACGGCCAGCGATGTCTTCGCCGGTGAAGTTGGCAACCCAGCCTTCAGGGTTGTTGAACAGGCGGATCGCGACAAAGTGCGGATGCTCGCCCATATCAAACCAGTGCTTGGTGCCGGCCGGTACCGAGATCAGATCATTCTTCTCGCAGAGTACGGCGTAGACGTAATCGTCGATGTGCAGGGTAAACAGCCCACGGCCGGCGACGAAAAATCGTACTTCGTCTTCGCCATGGCGATGTTCTTCGAGGAACTTGGCGCGCAATTCGGCTTTTTGCGGGTGATCGCTGTTCAGGCTGATCACGTCGACGGTGATGTAACCGCGCTCGGTCATCAGTCGGTCAATCTGCTCTTTATAAGCGCTGATCACTTCTTCCTGGGTAGCGCCGGGCTGGATCTTGGCGGCGGCTTGCCAGCGGTCGAAGCGCACGCCCTGCTCGGCCAGGGTCGAGGCGATGTCTTCAAAGTGGGTCAGCACTTTGTTGGGAGTGTCGGGGCTGGAGACGTGATAGACGGACAGGCTGCTCATTGGGGCAATTCCTCGGTATCGGCCTTGCCGTCCGGTTCTTGCAGACCGGTCGGGCACAGCATTTCATCAGGCAAATGGGCTACTTCTGGTGAAGTCAGCCTTGGCGGTTCATGACGCTGCGGGTTTTCAACTCGCACTCAAACAGAAATTCAAAGGCCTCGATCTGGCGCAGCGCGTCGTTCATCTGCGCGCCCCAGGTGTAGAGGCCGTGGCCGCGAATCAGATAGCCGACGCAATCAGGGTGGGCGTCGAGCCAAGGCTGCACCTTGGCGGCGAGGCGCGCAATGTCCTGATCGTTGTCGAAAATCGGCACACGCACCCGCGATTCATGGGTCGAAACACCGCTGAAGGCTTTTTGCAGTTCGTAATCTTCGAACTCGATAAAGTCTTCCGGCGTCAGGCGCGACAACACCGTGGCGTTGACCGAATGGGTGTGCAACACCGCGCCGATCTCCGGCCGCCAGCTATACAGCTGAGTGTGCAGCAGGGTTTCGGCGGACGGTTTTTTGCCCGGCTCCAGGCTATTGCCGGAAAGGTCGGTGGCGAGCACATCGTCCAGACCCAACTGGCCCTTGTGCTTGCCCGACACCGTCAGCAGCGCTTCACTCGGCGACAGACGCGTCGAGTAATTGCTGCTGGTGGCCGGCGACCAGCCGCGACCATAAAGAAAACGCCCGGCGTCGACGATTTGCTGGGCGAGCTGTTCACGCGTAAGGCTCATGGCCTGTCCTCTTGCATACGTGTGGCAATGATAACGGCAGCGGCGAGCGCCGCGAGACTGGCAATACTAAAGGTCAATGTCGCGCCGAGGGCATTCCAGCTGTAACCGGAATACAACGCGCCCATCGCGCCGCCGGTGCCGGCCAGTGCCGCGTACAGTGCCTGGCCCTGCCCTTGCTGGCGCGCGCCGAAGCTACGTTGCACGAAAGCGATGGCAGCAGCGTGAAAACTGCCAAAGGTCGCCGCATGCAGAACCTGCGCGAACAACAGCACCCAGAGAAATTCAGCGAACGAACCTAGCAGCAACCAGCGCAGCGCCGCCAGCAGAAAACTCGCCAGCAATACGCGGCGCAGAGAAAACCGCGCGAGAATCCGGCTCATCGCCATAAACATCAGCACTTCGGCGACCACGCCCACGGCCCAGAGCATGCCGATCGTGCCGCGCGTGTAACCAAGTCGTTCGAGGTGCAAGGTCAGAAAGGTGTAATACGGGCCGTGGCTCATCTGCATCAGCGCCACGCAGCCATAAAACGCCAGCACGCCGGGATTGCGCAGCTGCTTGAGGAAACCCTCGCCGCTCGGCCGATTGCCTTGCGGCGGTTGCGCGTTCGGCACCCACAAGCTGCTGAGGACGATGCCGGCCATGATCAACACCAGCGCCGCCGGGTAGATGTCGAGGCTGAGCCATTCGAACAGACGACCGAGCACCACCACGGTGATGATGAAACCGATCGAACCCCACAGGCGAATCTGGCTGTACCGCGAGGTCTGCCCCTGCAAATGCGCGAGGGTGATGACTTCGAACTGCGGCAGCACCGCGTGCCAGAAGAATGCGTGCAGCGCCATGACCATTGCCAGCCAGGCGTAGGTTTTGCTGACGAAAATCAACGAGAAGGTCAGCAGCGTACACACGGCGCCGAAGCGCACGATGGCCAGGCGCTTGCCGGTGTAGTCGCCGAGCCAGCCCCAGATGTTTGGCGCTACGCAGCGCATCAACATAGGGATCGCGACCAGTTCACCGATTCGCGCCGGACTGAAACCGAGGTGATCGAAGTACAGCGCCAGAAACGGCGCTGTCGAACCCAGCAAGGCGAAATAGAACAGATAGAAACTGGACAGCCGCCAGTAAGGGAGCGCCGCCACGCCAGTTATGCCGCGACGGCTTTAGAGCCTGCCATCAAAGCTGACCCAGCACCGGCGTGCTCACGCGCACATCGGCGTTCTGGCCACGGTGGCGCAGCAGATGATCCATCAACACGATGGCCATCATTGCTTCGGCAATCGGCGTGGCGCGGATGCCGACGCACGGGTCGTGACGGCCCTTGGTGATGACGTCGACGGGGTTGCCGTGGATGTCGATCGAACGGCCCGGGGTGGTGATGCTCGACGTCGGTTTCAACGCCAGATGCGCAACGATCGGCTGACCGGAAGAAATACCACCGAGAATGCCGCCGGCATTGTTGCTGAGGAAACCTTGCGGGGTCATTTCATCGCGGTGTTCGGTGCCGCGTTGGGCGACCGAGGCGAAACCCGCGCCGATTTCCACGCCTTTGACGGCGTTGATGCTCATCAGCGCATGGGCCAGTTCGGCGTCGAGACGATCGAAAATCGGCTCGCCCAGACCCGGCATCACGCCTTCGGCAACGACGGTGATCTTCGCCCCGACCGAGTCCTGGTCGCGGCGCAATTGATCCATGTAGGCTTCCAGCTCCGGGACTTTGTCCGGATCGGGGCTGAAGAAGGCGTTCTCCTCCACCGAATCCCAGGTCTTGAACGGGATTTCGATCGGGCCGAGCTGACTCATGTAGCCACGGATAACGATGCCTTGGCTGGCCAGGTATTTCTTCGCGATTGCACCGGCCGCCACGCGCATCGCGGTTTCGCGCGCCGAGCTGCGGCCACCGCCACGGTAGTCGCGCTCGCCGTATTTATGGTGATAGGTGTAGTCGGCGTGGGCCGGGCGGAACAGATCCTTGATCGCCGAGTAGTCCTTGGACTTCTGGTCGGTGTTGCGGATCAGCAGGCCGATCGAGCAACCGGTGGTGCGCCCTTCGAACACGCCGGAAAGGATTTCGACTTCGTCGGCTTCCTGACGCTGGGTGGTGTGGCGGCTGGTGCCGGGCTTGCGGCGATCGAGGTCGCGCTGCAGGTCTTCGAGGGAGATCTCCAGGCCCGGCGGGCAGCCGTCGACAATGGCGACCAACGCCGGACCATGGCTTTCGCCAGCGGTGGTGACAGTGAACAACTTGCCGTAGGTATTGCCGGACATGCAGGACGCTCCGTGAAATCAAACCCAAATTCGTGATGCGCGCCAGTATACGCAGGCTAACCGAGTAGTTCATCCTCGAACCTTAGCGGTGTTGGCGAGTCCAACCGGCACCTTGACCAATGATGGCGTGATGATGCTGCGAGTTTTGCTCTTGAGTCTTACCTTGTTTACGGGCTTTGCCCAAGCGACGGTCTTACAACGCCCGGTCACTCTGGATACCGGCAGCGGCGAACTTTTCGGCTCGCTGTTGCTGCCAAAGTCCGACAAGCCTGTGCCGGTTGTCCTGATCATTTCCGGCTCCGGCCCTACAGACCGCGACGGAAACAACCCCGACGGCGGCCGCAACGACAGCCTTAAACGGCTGGCGTGGGTGCTGGCCAAACACAACATCGCCAGCGTGCGTTACGACAAACGTGGAGTGGCCGCGAGCCTGCCGGCGACGCCCGACGAGCGCAATTTGTCGATCGAATCTTATGCCGCCGATGCCGTGGCGTGGGGACAGAAGCTCAAGGCTGATCCGCGCTTCGGCCCGCTGATTCTGCTCGGTCACAGTGAAGGCGCGTTGATCGCCAGTCTCGCCGCGCCGAAAGTCGATGCGGCGGCGGTGATCTCTCTGTCGGGGAGTGCCCGACCGGTCGATCAAGTGATTCGTGAACAACTGGCACGGAGCCTGCCGCCCGCGTTGATGCTGCGCAGTAACGAACTGCTCGACAGCCTCAAGGCCGGTCGCACCGATGACAACGTGCCGCAGCCGTTGCAGGTGATCTTCCGCCCGAGCGTGCAGCCCTATCTGATTTCGCTGTTCCGTCAGGATCCGGCGCAAGACTTCGCGCAATTGAAAATGCCGGCGCTGATCATTCAGGGCACGAACGATATTCAGGTCAGCGTTGACGACGCCAAGCGGCTCAAGGCTGCCAAACCGGATGCCGAACTGGTGGTGATCGAGGGCATGAACCACGTGTTGCGCATTGTGCATAACGACATGAAGCGGCAATTGGCCTCCTACAAGGATCCAAACTTGCCACTCGCGGCCGAGTTAGGCGCGACAATCCTCAGTTTTATTGACGGACTTCGCACCCGTTAAACGCTTTTGCCCTCCAGTACCGCAAAAAACGGCCGATAAGCCTTTGTCGCCAGCGCAACGGCTGGCGACAAGCAGGGCTTGGACAGGATCTCGCCGTTATGACTGATACCCAGACTTCACCCGACACCGCCGCTGAAAAAGACGCACCGCCAGCGGCCGAGCTGCCGTGGGCGGACGTCCACGTCGAGCACCACAAGATGCTCCGCCTGGCCCCGCTGCAGACCGACCGCAACACCGGCGGGCGGCCACTGCGCTTTGTCGAATTCGGTTACGCCGAGCGCAACAGCAAAGAAACCAGCCTGATGCGCATGGCGATCAAGCTGCCGGGCCAGCGGGTGCGCAAAGAGCAGAACCAACTGGATGTGTGGGTTGATCACGCGACCAAGCGTGTGCATTTCGGCCCGGACAGCGGTTTGCAGATCGAACCGTTGAACCGTGGCATTGGCCGTTACATGGCCGCGCAAGGCATCAATTGGGCGAAGAAGCGCTGGCCGACCTACACCGTCAACGGCATGGATTTGAACAACAAGGACGCGCTGAACGAAGACACGCGCCTGCGTCGCGATCATTTCCTGCGCGTGCACGGCTTTGATGTGGTCTACGCCGATGCCCAGCATTTGAAGGGCAGCGTCAAGGAAGTGCAGGTCGGCGATTTGCTCGGTGACTGGAACAGCGAGAAGCTGCAGATCGTCGAGATTCTTGAAGCGGCGCAGATGCTCCAGCAGGCTGAGCAGAATCTGGCTGAGCAGGAAGTGAAGCTGAAGAAGCAGGAAGAGAAAGTCGGCAAGTTCAAGCGTGAAGACGCCGGGTTGCGCTTTACGATTACTTGTCTGGTGGCGTTTGCGGTGTTTCAGGCGGGGTTGTTGATCTGGATTGCGACGCACCGATAACGACTTGAGACCGAGTCGCGGCCATTCGCGAGCAGGCTCGCTCCCACAAGGAAGTGCATTCCAAAGGTGGGAGCGAGCCTGCTCGCGAAGCTTTTAAGGGTCAGACGCGGGAAGCGAACAGGGCCTGGTGGTTGCGGCACTGCTCTGCGGTCAGCATGAACACGCCATGCCCGCCGCGCTGGAAGTCCAGCCAGGCGAAGTCGACTTCCGGGTACAACGCATCAACGTGCACCTGGCTGTTGCCCACTTCAACGATCAGCAAGCCCTTCTCGGTCAGGTGATCCGCCGCTTCAGCCAGCATCCGCCGAACCAGATTCAAGCCATCATCACCGCAGGCCAGACCTAGCTCAGGCTCATGCTGATATTCATCCGGCATGTCGGCGAAATCTTCCGCATCGACATAAGGCGGGTTCGACACGATCAGGTCGAAACGCTGACCCGGCAAGCCATCAAAACCATCGCCCTGCACCGTGTACACACGCTCATCGACGCCGTGGCGCTCGATGTTCTGATTGGCCACTTCGAGCGCTTCGAACGACAGATCCGCCAACACCACTTCGGCGTTCTGGAACTCGTAGGCGCAAGCGATGCCGATGCAACCGGAGCCGGTGCACAGGTCGAGAATGCGCGCAGGCTCGGTGCCGATCCACGGCGCGAAGCGGTTTTCGATCAGCTCGCCAATCGGTGAACGCGGAATCAACACACGCTCGTCGACAATGAACGACATGCCGCAGAACCACGCTTCGCCCAACAGGTACGCGGTCGGAATGCGTTCTTCGATGCGGCGCTTGAGCAGGCGCTGCAGGTTGACCAGTTCGTCGTCTTCCAGCGCGCAATCGAGGTAGCTGTCGGCGATTTCCCATGGCAGGTGCAAGGCACCGAGTACTAACTGGCGTGCTTCGTCCCACGCATTGTCGGTGCCATGGCCGAAAAACAGATCCTCCCCATGGAAGCGGCTGACGGCCCAACGGATGTGGTCGCGCAGGGTACGAAGTCGGGAAGTGATCACGGGGCAGAACTCCAGAAAAAACGACTGGCGATTCTACCAGCCAAAACGCGTAACAACGACGCAGGAAAAACTTCGAGCGACGGTAGGAGTTTTCTTTTTTTTGCATCAGCCACTGAACAGAACGTGTAACGTGACGGGGCTGCAGGCCACAATCGACGGTGCCTACGATGGTAGCGATTCACAGAATCGCTCAGCCAGAGGACAATGCCGCAAAAGCCCCACCCCAAGGAGCCCCAGAATGTCCGTTCCAAAAACGATGTTTCAACTCAGCGGCCGCGGTTACGCAGCGGCCACTCTGAGCCATGCCACCGTGGTCATCATCGATGCCCAGAAGGAATACCTCAGTGGCCCGCTGGCCCTGAAAGGCATGGACGCGGCCGTCGCGAACATCAAACAAGTGGTTGCCGCAGCCCGTGCAGCCGGTCGGCCGATCGTGCACGTGCGTCACCTCGGCACCGTTGGTGGTCTGTTCGACCCGCAAGGCGAGCGCGGTGAGTTCATCCCGGGCCTCGAACCGCAGGGCGACGAAACCATCATCGGCAAACTGCTGCCGAGCGCGTTCCACGGCACCGAGTTGCTCGATCGCCTGCAAAACCTTGGTTCGCTGGATCTGATCGTTTGCGGTTTCATGAGCCACTCCAGCGTCAGCACCACGGTGCGCGCCGCGAAGAACCTGGGTTTCCGCTGCACTTTGGTTGAAGATGCCTGCGCCACCCGTGACCTGCCGTTCAAGGGCCGTGTGCTCAGTGCCGAACTGGTACAGGAAGCCGAAATGGCGATCATGGCCGACAACTTCGCCACCCTCGCCTTGACTCAGGATCTGATCTGATTCGAGCTCAGATGAGCGGCGCGCATGGCCGCTCATCCGCAAAACCCTCTCATTTGCCGCAATTGCCTTAGCCTCAGGAACAACATCGTCAACTCCCGGTCGAAGGGCCGATACCATTGAGGAAGGTCGGAATGAAGTTATCCGATGGATTTGACGCTCGCCGCTTGCGGCCCAAAGGCCAAAGTAACTGGCGTTTTCGATTCGGCGCTGCGATCGCTGCCATTCTGGCGACGTTCGGGGTGCTGCTGGCGATGGCCGGTGCCGCCAGCCTGCTGGGGCGCCCGCCGGCGCTCGGTGATTTGAATGCCACGCCGATGGGTTCGGCAATCATTCTGGCGGTCGGTTTGCTGTTTCTGTATTTCGGTGTCGCCCTGTGGCGCCGCTGCCGCCGTCGCGCACGGCAATCGCGGGAACTGAACATGTCCCCGCACCTGATGAAAAAACACGATTGAACAATGGCCTGGCTTTTTGCCGGGCCGTTTTGTTTCGACTTGGGTAAACTGGCCGCCCTTCGCGGAGGCTGACATGCAAGACGACGATTTTTCCCTGTTCAAAAACGAGCTGCGCGGCGTCAAGCCGATCAAGCACGACCGCGCCGACACCGGCAAGCCCAAGACTGACCGCGCGCAAATCGCCAAGCTGCGCCAATCCGCCACCGTGCGCACCGACGCCACCACTGTTGATGGTCTGTCCGATCAGTTCGTGATCGACGTCGGCCCGGAAGACGAGCTGATGTGGTCGCGCGACGGCGTGCAGGAAAGTCAGATGCGCAAGCTCAAGGTCGGTCAGATTCCGTTTGAAGGCAGCCTCGATCTGCATGGCATGAGCGTCGAAAAGGCTCGCGAAACCCTTTGGGCGTTTCTTGCAGAAGCGACCAAATTTGAAATCCGCTGCGTCCGCGTCACTCATGGCAAAGCCGTGCGGCTTGACGGCAAACGCCCGATGATCAAAAGCCACGTCAACACCTGGCTGCGTCAGCATGCACAGGTGCTCGGGTTCTGCTCGTGTCAGGCCAAACATGGCGGCGCGGGTGCGGTGTACGTGATGCTCAAGCGCACGATGATGGAAGGTCGCGACGAATAATCCCGTTACACCGAACTTGCAGGGTCGTGTCCGCCACCGTACCCTTGCCCTTTGCGAAAATCCCCCACAGGTAGTTTCATGTCCCTGGAACAGAATTACACCGCGATTCTCGGCCAACTGGGCGAGGACGTCTCCCGCGAGGGCCTGCTCGACACGCCGAAGCGTGCCGCCAAAGCCATGCAGTACCTCTGCCGCGGTTATGAACAAACGCTTGAAGAGGTCACCAACGGTGCCCTGTTCAGCTCCGACAACAGCGAAATGGTGCTGGTCAAGGACATCGAGCTGTACTCGTTGTGCGAACACCACATGCTGCCGTTCATCGGCAAGGCGCACGTTGCGTACATCCCGAGCGGCAAAGTGCTGGGCCTGTCGAAGGTTGCGCGCATCGTCGACATGTACGCGCGTCGTCTGCAGATTCAGGAAAACCTCAGCCGCCAGATCGCCGACGCCATCATGCAAGTAACCGGCGCACTGGGCGTTGCCGTAGTGATCGAGGCCAAGCACATGTGCATGATGATGCGCGGTGTCGAGAAGCAGAATTCGTCGATGATCACTTCGGTGATGCTCGGTGAGTTCCGTGAGAACGCTGCCACCCGCAGCGAGTTTCTCAGCCTGATCAAGTAACGCGCCGCACGAAAAAAACCGGCATTCATCGCCGGTTTTTTTTCGCCCGTGAAAAATCGGGTAAGCTGCGCGCCTTTCTCAATCTGCACCGTGAGGCTTTCAACGTGTTCGTCAAAGCGCTTCGTGTCGGCCTCGGCCAACTGGTTATCTTCATCGACTTCCTCACCCGTCCGGGCAAGAAAAAGCGCCCCGCCGCTGCTCAGGCTCAGGTAGATGCCGCCGCGAAAGATCTGACCCTGTATCAGTTTCACGCCTGCCCGTTCTGCGTGAAAACCCGCCGTACGTTGCGTCGTCTGAATGTGCCGGTGGCGCTGAAGGATGCGAAGAATAATGAACAGGATCGCCAGGCGCTGCTGGAACAGGGCGGCCGGATCAAAGTGCCTTGCCTGCGCATTGAAGAGAATGGGCAGACGACGTGGATGTATGAGTCGAAGGTGATTATTGATTATCTGGATAAGCGATTTGCTGCGGTCTGATGGTTATGTGGTGGGCTGATTGACGCCTTCGCGAGCAAGCCCGCTCCCACAATTTGAAATGCATTCCCCTGTGGGAGCGGGCTTGCTCGCGAAGAGGCCCGCACAGACACAGCAAATCCCAGACAAAAATAAACCGGCCCTTGAGCCGGTTTATTTGTTTTTATCACGCCGCTTTATTTATCTGCGCCTGCCGCACCACCGCCGCCAGCCGCTTCAACCCTTCATCCAGTCGCGCCGGATCGATATGGCTGAAATTCAAACGCAAGTGCCCATGATGATTATCCGGCTCCGGGAAGAACGGCTCGCCCGGCATAAACGCCACATCATTGGCCAACGCCTCATTCAATAGCGTTCGCGTATCCAGCGGTTGCTTCAACGTAAGCCAGAAAAACAGCCCGCCCTGCGGCATGTTCCAATCTGCCAAATCGGCAAAGTGCGTTTCCAGTGCCGATTGAAACGCATCGCGTCGCTGGCGATAGAACCCACGCAACTCACTCAAATGCTGCTGATATTTCTCTGTGCCGATCCATTGCAGCGCCTGCCACTGGCCGATGCGATTGGTGTGCAGATCCGCCGATTGCTTGAGTTTAAGCAGGTGCGGAAACAGATCCGGGCTGGCGATCAAGTAGCCAACGCGCAAACCCGGCAGCAGGGTTTTCGACACGGTGCCGGTGTAGATCCAGCTGGATTTCTGCAAGCGTCCGGCAATCGGTTTGGCGCTGCCGCCGTCGAAGGTCAGTTCGCGGTAGGGCTCGTCTTCGATCAAGGTCACGCCGAATTCATCGAGCAATGCGGCGACTGCTGCGCGTTTGGCTTCGCTGTAGCGCACGGCTGATGGATTCTGAAAAGTCGGGATCAGGTAGATGAACGCCGGACGATGCTGCTCCAGTCGATTGCGCAATTGCACCAGGTTCGGGCCGTCGGACTCTTGTGGCACGGTCAGGCAATCGGCGCCGAACAACTGGAAGATTTGCAGTGCGGCCAGATAGGTCGGCGCTTCGAGCAGAATCTCCGTGCCTTTGTCGATGTACAGCTTGGCCGCCAGATCGAGGGTTTGCTGGGAGCCGCTGACCACCAATACCTGACTCGCCTCGCATTCCAGACCGAGCGCCCTCGCCTCCGCCGCCAACGCTTCGCGCAACGCCGGTTCGCCTTCGCTCATGCCGTATTGGCCGAGCGCCAGCGGCATGTCCGCCCATTCGACTTTCGGCAACATGGCTTCGGCGGGCAAGCCACCGGCGAACGACATCACCTCAGGACGCTGGGCGGCGGCGAGGATTTCACGGATCAAAGAACTTTTAAGGCGCGAGACACGTTCGGAAAAAGCCATGGAGGTCACCGGTAGCGAGGGTGGTTTAAAATGAGTCAAACTGGTTGACTGAAATTACGACAGCTTGAGCGAGTACGTCAACATGCTTGACCTTAAAAACCCAGCGAGCCAGCAGCAGGCGATGGAAGCGTTTTTCTTCGGTTATCAGGCGTTCACCGCCAAGGCTGACGAAATGCTTGAGCGCCGCGGGTTGTCGCGGGTGCATCAGCGCATCGTGTTTTTCATCGCGCGTTATCCGAATTTGAGCGTGAAGGAATTGCTTGGCTTGCTCGGCGTGAGCAAGCAGGCGCTGAACATGCCGTTGCGGCAGTTGCAGGAAATGCACCTGGTCGACAGCGTGGCGTCGGAGGCAGACAAGCGAAAACGGCTGCTGGAGTTGACGGCGGAAGGCGCGAAGTTTGAGCAGGCGTTGCGGCGTGAGCAGGTGAAGCTGCTGGAGCGGGTGTTTGCCGAGGCCGGGGAGGCGGCGGTGAACGGGTGGTTGGCGGTGAATCTGGCGCTGGGGAACAGTCAGACAGTTCTCGATTGAATGGGCCGGCCTCTTCGCGGACAAGCCCGCTCCCACAGGGGAACGCATTTCAAATGTGGGAGCAGGTGAAGCTGCTGGAGCGGGTGTTTGCCGAGGCTGGGGAGGCGGCGGTGAATGGGTGGTTGGCGGTGAATCTGGCCCTTGGGGAAAGTCAGACAGTTTTCGATTGAATGGGCCGGCCTCTTCGCGGGCAAGCCCGCTCCCGCAGGGGAACGCATTTCAAATGTGGGACTGGGCTTGCTCGCGAAGACGTCCGAACAGACGATATATCCCTATCAATGGAACTTTCGTAAACAAAACCAAAAACAATATTTGCTTTATTTGTACACAAAAGCATAATCCACAGCGTGCGAGTTCCTGACCGCATGGTCAACAAATTCGCAAGTGCCTCAAAGGGCCGCTGCCACCCCTCATGGGTCCGGCCCTGGAAATAACAATAAAACTCTTGAGGAGTACTCGCTGTGGAAAGCCGCAAATCCGAAGCATCGACGCTGGATCTCTCGCCGCCATTACGCACTGGCCTGCTGGAGCGCTTGTTCAAACTCAGCTTGCATGGCACCACGGTGAAGACCGAGCTGATTGCCGGTCTGACAACCTTCATCACCATGGCTTACATCATCTTCGTCAACCCGAACATCATGGCCGATGCCGGGATTGACCACGGTGCGGCGTTCGTCGCCACCTGTATCGCCGCCGCACTGGGCTGCCTGTTGATGGGCCTGTACGCCAACTGGCCAGTCGGCCTGGCGCCGGGCATGGGCCTCAACGCGTTCTTCACGTACACCGTGGTCGGCACCATGGGCTACAACTGGGAAACCGCGCTGGGTGCGGTGTTTGTTTCCGGCGTGTTGTTCATGATCCTGACCTTCTCGCGGATCCGTGAGTGGCTGCTCAACAGTATTCCGGTCAGCCTGCGCTATGCGATGGGTGCCGGTGTGGGCTTGTTCCTCGGTCTGATCGGCCTGAAAACCGCTGGCATTGTCGTCGACAGCCCGGCAACCCTGATCAAGCTTGGCTCCCTGCGTGAGCCCGGCCCGCTGCTCGCCGCCATCTGCTTCCTGATGATTGCGATCCTCAGCTACCACAAAATCTTCGGCGCGATCCTCATCAGCATCATCACCGTAACCCTCGCCGGTTGGGGTCTGGGCATTGTGCATTACGAAGGGATCATGTCGACGCCGCCAAGCCTGGCGCCGACCTTCATGGCCATGAACGTGGCCGGCGTGTTTAACGTCAGCATGATCAGCGTGGTGTTGGCCTTCCTCTTTGTACACATGTTCGACACTGCCGGCACGCTGATGGGCGTTGCCCAACGCGCCAATCTGGTCGGCCCGGACGGTCGCATCGAAAACCTCTCCCGCGCGATGAAAGCCGACAGTGCTTCCAGCGTATTCGGTGCGGTAGTCGGCGTTCCGCCCGTCACAAGTTATGTAGAAAGTGCTGCCGGTGTGGCCGCTGGTGGTCGGACTGGTCTTACCGCAGTGACCGTAGGTGTGCTATTTATAGCGGCAATGTTTTTCGCACCGCTGGCCGGCATGATTCCCGCTTACGCCACCGCCGGTGCATTGATCTACGTAGCAATGCTGATGATGGGCGGCATGGCCCACATCGAGTGGGACGAAGCCACTGATGCCATCCCGGCAATCGTCACCGCCATCATGATGCCGCTGACCTTTTCGGTCGCCGATGGTATCGCACTGGGCTTCATCACCTACGTGGCGCTGAAGGCCGGTACCGGCAAGTACAAGGAAATCTCCGTGAGCCTGTGGGTGCTCTGCGCGATCTTCATCGCCAAGTTCATCTTCCTGTAAGCGCTACGCGGTTCAGGCTTCAAAACGGCCTCACCCTCACGGGTGGGGCTTTTGTGCATTTTTCAGTACAACAAAAAAGGAGGAAAGTGATGAGTCTGGAAACCTGGCTGCTGTTCAGCGGCGCTGCGTTGGTGGTGATCCTGATTCCGGGGCCACTGTCATTGCTGATGATCAGCAACAGTCTGAATTACGGTTTGCGCCGTTCTTACCCGGCGTTTTTGGGTGGCGTGATTGCATCGATCTGTTTGCTCAGTGCTTCGGCTTTGGGACTGGGCGCCCTGCTATTGGCGTCGGAGCAATTGTTCAGTGCGCTGAAAATCGTCGGTGCGCTGTACCTGTTCTACCTCGCCTGGCAGAGCTGGCAGCAATCGCGTCAGCCATCGGTAGGCGCAGAAGTGCCTCAGGCTGCACCGACTCCGCGCTTTCGCACCTTGTTCGGGCGCGCGTTTGTGCTGGGCGCGAGCAATCCGAAGGACATCCTGTTCTTCGCCGCGTTTCTGCCGCAGTTCCTCAGCGCGCAGCAACCGTTCCTGCCGCAGTTGCTGATCATGATTGCCACCTGGGTGGTGCTTGATCTGTGCTGCAAACTGGCTTACGGGCTGGGTGCGCATGGGGCGGCGCGGTATCTGCGCAGTGGCAAGGGGCAGAGTTGGTTTAACCGGATCAGTGCCGGGTTGTTCAGTGGTGCGGGTGCTGCGTCCCTGTTGAGCCGCTAACAGCAAAAGCTTCGCGAGCAAGCCCGCTCCCACATTTGGAATGCGTTCCACCTGTGGGAGCGGGCTTGCTCGCGAAGGCGTCAGACCAGACACCACTTTCTCAAGGACGAAAAAAAGCCCGCAGTGTGGGCGGGCGAAAGACCAAAGAAGCTATATGCGCAGTCGCTTCCCGGTGGGGGCAGCTGCTTGGGGGTCAGCTGCCCCGGTACGTGGAATAGCTGTACGGCGAAATCAGCAACGGAACATGGTAGTGATCCTGTTCGGCAGAGATGCCGAAGCGCAGCACAACCACGTCCAGAAAGGCCGGTTCCGGCAACTGAACACCACGGGCACGGTAGTAATCGCCCGCGTGGAACTGAACCTGATAAACGCCGGTTCGATAATCATCGCCTTGCAGCAGCGGTGCATCGACCCGGCCATCGCTGTTGGTAATCGCACTGGCGACCAATTCCAGTTGCGAACCTTCAACGCGGTACAGCTCGACCTTGATCGAACTGCCCGGGCAACCGTGTGCAGCGTCCAAAACGTGTGTTGTCAAACGTCCCATTGATTCTGCGCGCCTGCCTGCGTGGAAGCAGTCAGACTTCGCGCCTCCCGAAGTCAGTTGAAAAGGAGACCGCACCGATTCGGAGCACGAAAAGCTGCGGCGAGCGACTGATTAAGACACTTTTCAAAAAAATTGTACACAATAAAAACGACATTTTTCACATCACCCCCGCCATTCGGGCGTTTCCCCTTGATCTGCCAGCAACGCGCCTATTCATTGAACCTCCTATCCATAAGCTGACGGGTCAGGCAGGTTTCTTGCAGGCTCACGCCAACAGCAGTAAAAGATGACAGTCGGTGAAAAATGCGAAAATTCAGGCTTACAAATTGCGATTAAAGTTGTATACAATCAGCCCATCGCTGTGACGCCAGCCTGTTCACTCACCGCCAGGCCGCCACAAAATCCCGACTTTGAACAAGTCATGAATAAGAAGGAAGACTGCAGTGAGCGCTGACTACCCACGCGACCTGATCGGTTACGGCAGTAACCCTCCTCACCCACACTGGCCGGGCAATGCCCGCATCGCCCTGTCCTTCGTACTCAATTACGAAGAAGGCGGCGAGCGCAACATTCTGCACGGCGACAAAGAATCCGAAGCCTTCCTGTCTGAAATGGTTGCTGCTCAGCCGCTGCAAGGCGCGCGCAACATGAGCATGGAATCGCTTTACGAGTATGGCAGCCGTGCCGGCGTCTGGCGGATCCTGAAACTGTTCAAGGAATTCGACATTCCGCTGACCATCTTCGCCGTCGCCATGGCCGCCCAGCGCCACCCGGACGTGATCCGCGCGATGGTCGATGCCGGCCACGAGATCTGCAGCCACGGCTACCGCTGGATCGACTATCAGTACATGGACGAAGCGCAGGAACGCGAGCACATGCTCGAAGCGATCCGCATCCTCACCGAAATCACCGGCGAGCGCCCACTGGGCTGGTACACCGGCCGCACGGGCCCGAACACCCGTCGCCTGGTCATGGAAGAAGGCGGTTTCCTCTACGACTGCGACACCTACGACGATGACCTGCCCTACTGGGAACCGAACAACCCGACGGGCAAGCCGCATCTGGTGATCCCGTACACCCTCGACACCAACGACATGCGCTTCACGCAAGTGCAGGGTTTCAACAAGGGTGACGACTTCTTCGAATACCTCAAAGACGCGTTCGACGTGCTCTACGCCGAAGGCGCTGAAGCACCGAAAATGCTCTCGATCGGTCTGCACTGCCGCTTGATCGGCCGTCCGGGTCGCATCGCTTCGCTCAAGCGCTTTATCGAATACGCCAAAAGTCATGAACAGGTGTGGTTCAGCCGTCGCGTCGACATCGCGCGTCACTGGCACGAAACCCAGCCGTACCAAGGGGCCGCCAAATGAGCCGCTTTCAAACCCTGCAACCGTCGACCCTGAGCCGCGACGCTTTCGTCAAAGCTTTCGCCGACATCTACGAACATTCGCCATGGGTGGCCGAGAAGGCCTACGACCTGGGCGTGGACGCTTCGATCGACGAGATCGAAACCCTGCACCAGCGCATGAGCGACATCCTGTTGAGCGCCGATCACGCCAGTCAACTGGCCCTGATCAACGCTCACCCGGACCTGGCCGGCAAAGCTGCCGTCCAGGGCCAACTGACCGAAGCCAGCACCAATGAACAAGCTGGCGCCGGTATTCACCAATGCACGGCCGAAGAGTTCCAGCGCTTCACCGAGCTGAACGACGCCTACAAAGCCAAGTTCAAGTTTCCCTTCATCATGGCGGTAAAAGGCAGCAACCGGCATCAGATCCTCGCGGCGTTCGAAACGCGCATTCACAACTCGCAAGACACCGAGTTCAAATGCGCGCTGGCGGAGATCAACAAGATTGCCCTGTTCCGTTTACTGACCCTATAGCGAGCCTGGCCCGAGAAACCTCTAGAACGCTTGTGTTTCCCAGGGCCCTGCAAGCATCCCCAGCCACTTATTTAAAGGCAGACAAGAAGAATGAAAGCTTACGCCGTACCTTTCGAGAAGTTCGTCAACCTGGCCGATGCCCGTCTGGGCACCAAAATCATCTCGGTCACCGATGACTGGTTCGCAGACGCCAATCGTCTGTTCCAACCGACCCCGGCCGTATGGAAGGAGGGCGTGTTCGATGACAACGGCAAGTGGATGGACGGCTGGGAATCGCGCCGCAAGCGCTTCGAAGGCTTCGACAGCGCAGTGATCCGTCTGGGCGTACCGGGCTCGATCAAAGGCGTGGACATCGACACTTCATTCTTCACCGGCAACTTCCCGCCATCGGCCTCGCTGGAAGCGTGCTTCCTGGCCTCGGGCGAGCCTGACGAAAACACCCAGTGGACTGAAGTGCTGTCGGCCGTCGAGCTGCAGGGCAACAGCCACCACTACCACGAAATCAGCAACGACCAAGCGTTCAGCCACCTGCGCTTCAACATCTACCCGGACGGCGGTGTTGCCCGTCTGCGCGTGTACGGTGTGCCGCATCGCGACTGGTCGGCCGTTGGCGACAACGAGCAAGTCGATCTGGCAGCAGCCCTCAACGGTGGCCGCGCCCTCGCCTGCTCCGACGAACACTTCGGCCGCATGAGCAACATCCTCAACCCGGGCCGTGGCATCAACATGGGCGACGGCTGGGAAACTGCACGTCGTCGTACGCCGGGCAATGACTGGGTCATCGTCGCGCTGGGTCACCCGGGCGAGATCGAGAAGATCGTCGTCGACACCCTGCACTTCAAAGGCAACTACCCGGACACTTGCTCGATCCAGGGCGCGTTCGTGAAAGGCGGTACTGACAGCCAGATCGAAACCCAGTCGCTGTTCTGGCGCGATCTGCTGCCAAGCCAAAAGCTGGAAATGCACGCCGAGCACACCTTCGTCGAGCAGATCAAAGCACTGGGCCCGATTACCCACATCCGCCTGAACGTGTTCCCGGACGGTGGCGTGAGCCGCCTGCGCGTTCTCGGCAAGGTCGCTAAATAAGCAGTGAAGCCATTCGCGAGCAGGCTCGCTCCCACAAGGGATTGCATTCCAAAGGTGGGAGCGAGCCTGCTCGCGAAAGCGTCAGAACAGTCAACACAGAATTCGGATAAGAAGAACAGCATGCGCACACTAACGATTGAACCGCTGACCAAAGAAGCCTTCGCCCCTTTCGGTGACGTGATCGAAACCGACGGCAGCGATCACTTCATGATCAACAACGGTTCGACCATGCGCTTCCATAAACTGGCGACGGTCGAAACCGCTCAGCCTGAGGACAACGCGATCATCAGCATCTTCCGCGCCGACGCGCAGGACATGCCGCTGACCGTTTGCATGCTGGAACGCCATCCGCTGGGCAGCCAGGCTTTCATACCGCTGCTCGGCAACCCCTTTCTGATCGTGGTCGCGCCAGTTGGCGATGAACCTGTATCAGGCTTGGTCCGCGCCTTCGTCACCAACGGCAGGCAGGGCATTAATTACCATCGCGGCGTTTGGCACCATCCGGTGCTGACGATCGAAAAGCGGGATGACTTCCTGGTGGTTGATCGCAGTGGCACAGGCAATAACTGCGATGAGCATTTTTTCAAAGAGGAAGAGCGTCTGTTCCTCGCCCCCCACCAATAAGAGAAGGTCTGATCACTCGACAACAAGAGTGACAGGCGAGAGGTAAAGACTGTGGAAGCACATCTGTTGGAATGGCTGAACCTGAGCGTGCGCTGGGTTCACATGATTACTGGCGTGGCCTGGATCGGCGCGTCGTTCTACTTCGTCTGGCTGGAGAACAACCTCAACCGCGTCAACCCGAAAACCGGTCTGGCCGGTGACCTGTGGGCGATCCACGGTGGCGGTATCTATCACCTCGAAAAATACAAACTGGCCCCGCCGGCAATGCCGGAGAACCTGCACTGGTTCAAATGGGAAGCCTACTTCACCTGGATGTCGGGTATCGCGCTGCTGTGCGTGGTGTTCTACTCCAATCCGACGCTCTACCTGCTGGCTCCGGGCAGCACACTGAGCGGCCCTGAAGGCGTGGCCATCGGTATCGGCTCGCTGTTCCTCGGCTGGTTCATCTACTCCTTCCTGTGCGACTCGGCCTTGGGCAAACGCCCTGCTCTGCTCGGCTTCATTCTGTTCGTGCTGATCATCGGCGCGGCGTATGGCTTCAGCAAAGTGTTCAGCGGTCGTGGTGCGTACCTGCACGTCGGCGCGATCATCGGCACCATCATGGTCGGTAACGTGTTCCGCATCATCATGCCGGCGCAACGCGCACTGGTGGCGGCAATTGCCGAGAACCGCACGCCGGATCCGGCGCTGCCGGCGAAAGGCTTGCTGCGTTCGCGTCACAACAACTACTTCACCCTGCCGGTGCTGTTCATCATGATCAGCAACCACTTCCCGAGCACCTATGGCAGCCAGTACAACTGGTTGATCCTGGCCGGGATCGCGGTGTTGGCCGTGTTGGTGCGTCACTACTTCAACACCCGTCACGACAGCCACAAGTTTGCCTGGACTCTGCCAGTGGCAGCGGTGGGCATGATCACGCTGGCGTACGTCACCGGCCCAACGCCGATGTCGACCGCTCCGGAAGTGGCCAAGGCTCCAGCAAAAATCGAGTACCAACCGCTGCCGGAAACGGCTTTGGGTGGTGGCGCGAAACCGGCTGAAGCGGCACCGGCAGCCCCTGCCGAACCTGCTGCACCGGCACAAGCCTCCAACGCCGGCCCTGGCTTTGACAAAGTGCACAGCGTGATTCAAGAACGCTGCGCGGTTTGCCACTCGGCCAAGCCGACCAGTCCGTTGTTCAGCGCAGCGCCAGCGGGTGTGATGTTCGACACCCCTGAGCAGATCCGCCAGAACGCGGCGCGGATTCAGGCACAAGCGGTCACCAGTCAGATCATGCCACTGGGCAACATCACACAGATGACCCAGCAGGAACGTGACCTGATCGGCGCCTGGATTGTGCAGGGAGCCCAGACCAACTAAGCAAAAGCTTCGCGGGCAAGCCTTGCTCCTACCAGGATCACCTGAATCCTGTAGGAGCAAGGCTTGCCCGCGAATAGCCGCAACGCGGTTTTACCTGATGCAAAGAAACAGCTGCGAGCAACCCGGCAGCTGTTCAATCACAAGAATAAAAAGATCTGAGGTGTTGCATGTCCGAGCTGTCCAAAGCGCGCATCCCCGACGCACCCGCCATTCAGCGATTGCCCCTTTTGCAACTGATCCTGGTCGGTTTGCAACATGTTCTGCTGATGTACGGTGGTGCCATCGCGGTGCCGCTGATCATTGGACAGGCCGCTGGCCTGAGTCGTGAAGAAATTGCCTTCCTGATCAACGCCGACCTGCTGGTCGCCGGTGTCGCCACCATCGTGCAATCCATGGGCATCGGCCCGATGGGCATTCGCATGCCGGTGATGATGGGCGCCAGTTTTGCCGCGGTCGGCAGCATGGTCGCCATGGCCGGCATGCCCGGTATCGGCCTGCAAGGCATCTTCGGCGCAACGATCGCCGCTGGTTTCTTCGGCATGATCATCGCGCCATTCATGTCCAAGGTCGTACGCTTCTTCCCGCCTCTGGTGACCGGCACGGTCATCACCTCGATCGGTTTGTCGCTGTTCCCCGTCGCCGTGAATTGGGCGGGCGGCGGTGCAGGCGCTACGCAATTCGGTTCACCGATTTATCTGGCCATCGCCGCCCTGGTGTTGGGCACCATTCTGCTGGTGCACCGTTTCATGCGCGGTTTCTGGGTCAACATTTCCGTACTGATCGGCATGTGCTTCGGCTACATCCTGTGCGGCTTGATCGGTATGGTCGACCTCAGCGGCATGGCCAATGCGCCATGGATTCAGTTCGTTACCCCGCTGCATTTCGGCATGCCGAAATTCGAACTCGCGCCGATCCTGTCAATGTGTCTGGTGGTGGTGATCATCTTCGTCGAGTCCACCGGGATGTTCCTCGCGCTGGGCAAGATCACCGGCCAGGAAGTCTGCCCGCGCATGCTGCGTCGCGGCTTGCTGTGTGATGCCGGCGCCTCGTTTGTCGCCGGTTTCTTCAACACCTTCACCCACTCCTCGTTCGCGCAAAACATCGGCCTGGTGCAGATGACCGGCGTGCGCTGCCGCTCGGTGACCATCGTTGCCGGTGGCTTGCTGATCGTGCTGAGCCTGCTGCCGAAAGCCGCGTTCCTGGTGGCATCGATTCCACCGGCAGTACTCGGCGGCGCAGCGATTGCGATGTTCGGCATGGTCGCCGCGACCGGTATCAAGATTCTGCAAGAAGCCGACATCGGTGACCGTCGCAACCAGTTGCTGGTGGCGGTGAGCATCGGCATGGGCCTGATCCCGGTGGTGCGTCCTGAGTTCTTCGCGCACCTGCCGATGTGGATGAGCCCGATTACTCACAGCGGCATCGCCATGGCAACGCTCAGCGCGCTGACGCTGAACCTGCTGTTCAATATTCTCGGCGGCAAAGAGCGCGCGGCCATCAACGACTGCCACGCACACCAGCACTAAACGCAACAAAGATATCCCCATGTGGGAGCGGGCTTGCTCGCGAAAGCGGTATGACATTCAACCCATCCGTTGACTGGAAGAACGCATTCGCGAGCAAGCCCGCTCCTACAAGGGCAAGCAACAGCTCTGCGCCTCAAACAATAAAAACAAGAGGGAGCAACAGATGATTCGTACACAGACAAACATGCTGTTGGGTGGTGGCCTGCTGGCCGCGAGTCAAGCCATGGCTGGCGATTTACTGCTGTGGCAAACCAACAGCCTCAGCTACCTGTACGGCAAGAATTTCGCGATCAACCCGTCGATCCAGCAGACGGTCACGTTCGAGCACGCCGACAAGTGGAAATACGGCGACAACTTTCTCTTCGTCGACAAAATCTTCTACAACGGCGAAGAAGACCGCAACAAAGGCCCGCACACCTTTTACGGCGAATTCACCCCACGCTTCTCGTTCGGCAAGATTTTCGACCAGAAGATCGAGTTCGGCCCGATCAAAGACGTGCTGCTGGCGATGACCTACGAGTACGGCGAAGGTGAAAGCGAGGCCTACCTGATCGGCCCGGGCTTCGACCTCAAGGTGCCCGGCTTCAACTACGTCACCCTCAACATCTTCCGCCGCCAGACCGAAGGCCCGCGCCCCGGCGACGGCGTGTGGCAGATCACCCCCGGCTGGTCTTACAGCATTCCCGTGGGCAATTCCGACGTGCTGATCGATGGCTATCTGGATTGGGTGGTCGACAACGACGAGAACTCGCGCGGCACCTACCACGCCAACCTGCACATCAATCCGCAGATCAAATATGACCTCGGCAAAGCCCTGGGCTGGAGTCAGAAGCAGCTGTACGTCGGCACCGAATACAGCTACTGGAAGAACAAATACGGCGTCGAAAGCAGCCACAACCTCGACACCAATCAGAACACCGCCAGCCTGCTGGTGAAGGTGCATTTTTAAGATGACCCGCAACCGTGCCCCATACCTGTCGTCGGTGCTCTGTTGCGGGGCACTTGAGAGCTGGCCGAGGAGTCAGTATTCTCCGCGGCCTCATGAATTCGGTCTAAAAAAAAGCCCGGATTTAATTCCTGACCGACGGGCCAACTTATCCCGGCCCCGGCCAGTACCGAGGCATCCCGAAAACACGCTCAATCGACTGTTTTGCAGCAGCCGACGGGCGTTTTTTTGCTTTTCGAAAAGCCTTGGCCCAGCTCTTGCTAACACCAGCAAAGCTGACCGATTGGATGACTTTTGCAGTAACGAAAAAAGGCGCCACACCAGAGCGCCGATCTTAAAAAAAATAAACGTGGAACACCTACTTTGGGAGCAACCGAATGAAACGTACGTGCACCAGCCTGATGCTTGCGGGATCGATGCTGGCCGGCGGCCAGGCCATGGCCGATGGCCTGCTGCAGTGGCAGAACAACAGCCTGACCTACCTCTACGGTAAGGACTTCAAGGTCAACCCTGCGATCCAGCAGACCGTCACCTTCGAGCACGCCGATGCGTGGAAGTATGGGGACAACTTCCTGTTCGTCGACAAGATCTTCTACAACGGTGACAAGGACTTCAACAACGGCCCAAACACCTACTACGGCGAGTTCCAGCCACGCATCTCGCTGGGCAAGGTACTCGACCAGAAGATCGAATTCGGCCCGATCAAAGACGTCCTGTTGGCGATGACCTACGAGTTCGGCGAGGGTGACACCGAGTCCTACCTGATCGGTCGAGGTTTCGACCTGGCCATCCCGGGCTTCGACTACTTCCAGCTGAACTTCTACCAGCGCCACACCGAAGGCTCGCGCCCGGGTGACAACGTCTGGCAGATCACCCCGGTCTGGCCGTACACCATCCCGGTCGGCGACTCGAACGTGCTGATCGACGGTTACATGGACTGGGTCGTCGACAACGACGAAAACAACCGTGGCGAATACCACGCCAACCTGCACTTCAACCCACAGGTCAAATACGACCTGGGCAAGGCGCTGAATTTCGGCGAGAAGCAACTGTACGTCGGTGTTGAGTACGACTACTGGAAAGACAAGTACGGGATCGACGACACCCGTGCGTTCACCACCAATCAGAACGTGACCAGCTTCCTGGTGAAGTTCCACTTCTGATAAAAATCAAAAGATCGCAGGCTTCGCCAGCTCCTACAGGGATAGCGCATTCCAATGTAGGAGCTGCCGCAGGCTGCGATCTTTTGCTTTAAAAGCTTCCCCATATTCGACCGAGTTCCAATGTGGGAGCGAGCCTGCTCGCGAATGCCTCACCGCCGATTTCAGGCGGGAGCCACCGCCTCAGATATCCCCAAAAACCGGCACAACTCCTCACGCTTGGCCAACGCATCCCTTCGCCCCAAATCAATCAACTCGCTGCAATACCCCGCCTCAAACAGCAGATAACTCAGCACCCCCGCCCCACTCGTCTTCGTCGCCCCCGGCCCACGTAAAAACAAGCGCAACGCCGCCGGCAATTCCTGGCGATGCCGCGCCGCGATCTCATCAATCGGCTGACTCGGTGAAATCACCAGCACTTCCACCGGCGCCACGCCCAACTCGCGTGTCGGCGTGCCGGCGGGCATCAGATGACTGAACTGGTTGAGCCGCTGCAGCAACTCAATGTCGCTTTCCAGGCTGTCAATGAACGTGCTGTTGAGCATGTGCCCGCCGATCTGCGCGAGTGTCGGCTGTTGCCCGGTGTAGGTGCGTTCCAGCGGCTGCTGCGGATCAAAGCCACGCGGGTTGCCGCTGACCCCGACCACCAGCACGCGACTGGCGCCCAAGTGCAACGCCGGACTGATCGGCGCCGATTGCCGCACCGCGCCGTCGCCGAAATATTCATCACCGATTTTCACCGGCGCGAACAGCAACGGAATCGCCGAGCTGGCGAGCAAGTGATCGACCGACAATTGCGTCGGCACACCAATGCGCCGATGCCGTAGCCACGAATCAATCGTGCCGCCGCCCTGATAGAACGTCACCGCCTGCCCCGATTCGTAGCCGAACGCCGTCACCGCCACCGCATGCAATTGCTTGCGTGCGATGGATTCGGCGATGCCGGGCAGGTGCAGTTTTTCGTTGAGCAGGTCGCGCAGCGGCGAACTGTTGAGCAGCGCAACCGGCAGATGCCGACCGAGGCCAAGCAGGCTGTGGCTGACAAAACGGCTGGCCTGACGGATCACGCCGGGCCAGTCACTGCGCAGCACGCGATGGCTGCGAAAGCCTTGCCAGAACAGCGTCAGCCGCTCGATCGCCGCGCGGAAATCGCTGGCGCCGCTGGCGAGGCTGACCGCGTTGATCGCGCCGGCCGAGGTGCCGACAATCACCGGGAACGGATTGTCCGCGCCCACCGGCAACAATTCGGCAATCGCCGCCAGCACACCCACTTGATACGCCGCCCGAGCCCCGCCGCCGGAAAGAATCAAACCTGTGACCGGTTCCGCTGGGCTCATCGCAACACTCCGTGGTGCTTAGGGGATGGGGTGAATCAACCGCGTTTGGCGTACAACTTCGGCTCGCCCGGTGGCCGGCTCTTGAAGCGACGATGCGCCCACAAGTATTGCTCCGGGCAATCGCGCAATACGCCTTCGACCCATTGGTTGATGCGCAGGCAATCGGCTTCTTCGGTCTCACCGGGGAAATCTTCCAACGGCGGATGCACCACCAGCCGATACCCGCTGCCGTCCGCCAGACGCTCCTGAGTGAACGGCACCACCAGCGCCTTACCCAGCCGCGCAAATTTGGTCGTCGCCGTCACCGTCGCTGCCTGAATGCCGAACAGCGGCACGAAGATGCTTTGCTTGGCGCCGTAGTCCTGATCCGGCGCGTACCAGATCGCCCGACCGGAACGCAGCAGCTTGAGCATGCCGCGCACGTCGTCGCGCTCCACCGCCAGCGAATCAAGATTGTGCCGCTCACGGCCCTGACGCTGGATGAAGTCGAACAACGGATTTTTGTGTTCGCGGTACATGCCGTCGATGGTGTGCTGTTGGCCGAGCAACGCCGCGCCGATTTCCAGGGTGGTGAAATGCACCGCCATCAGGATCACGCCTTTGCCTTCGCGCTGGGCTTTCTGCAAATGCTCTAGCCCTTCGACGTGGGCCAGTTTGGCCAGACGCTCACGCGACCACCACCAGCTCATCGCCATTTCAAAAAAAGCGATGCCGGTCGAAGCGAAATTTTCTTTGAGCAGGCGTTTGCGCTCCGCCGCGGATTTTTCCGGGAAGCACAGTTCAAGATTGCGCTTGGCGATGCGCCGCCGGTCGCCGGCGAAGCGATACATCAACGCACCCAAAAATCGACCGATGGTCAGCAACGCCGGATACGGCAGCTGCACGATCAGCCACAAAAGCCCCAAGCCGCACCAGAGCGGCCAGAAGCGTGGAGCAAGAAATGCTTTTCGAAAACGCGGGCGATCCATTAAAGCTTCCGTAAATACAGTGGCCGCGCATTCTACATCGTTCGACCCGGCTTGCGGCCTGCGGGCGTTCTCGTTATAAGTCTCGGCACTTTTAGTGACAAGCCGTTGTATGCCGACATGAGCAAAACCGAACCGTTAAACCAAGATCCCGTGTTCCAGCTAAAGGGCAGCATGCTGGCCATTACCGTGCTGGAACTGGCCCGTAACGACCTCGACAGCCTCGATCGGCAATTGGCCGCCAAAGTTGCGCAGGCGCCGAATTTCTTCAGCAACGCGCCGCTGGTTCTGGCCCTGGACAAACTGCCGCCGAGCGAAGGCGCGGTCGACCTGCCAGGTTTGATGCGTGTGTGCCGCCAACATGGCCTGCGCACCTTGGCGATTCGCGCCAGCCGCATCGAAGACATCGCCGCCGCCATCGCCATCGACATTCCGGTGCTGCCGCCGTCCGGTGCCCGTGAACGCCCGCTGGAGATGCCCGAAGCCGAAGTCAAAAAGAAGCCGGAAAAGCCGCCAGAACCGACCGTCAAACAGACCCGCGTCATCACCACGCCAGTACGTGGTGGTCAACAGATATACGCGCAGGGTGGCGATTTGGTCGTGGTCTCCTCGGTCAGTCCGGGGGCGGAACTTCTTGCCGATGGCAACATCCATGTATACGGCCCGATGCGTGGCCGTGCGCTGGCCGGCGTGAAGGGTGACACCAAGGCACGGATTTTCTGTCAGCAATTGAGCGCTGAACTGATCTCCATCGCCGGTCATTACAAGGTTTCCGAGGATTTGCGCCGCGATCCAATGTGGGGCTCGGGCGTACAGGTCAGCCTGTCGGGCGACGTGTTGAACATCATTCGGCTTTAACGGATACTGCCGCATTTTCCAAGCATCTCTAAAACGTAGCGAAAACGGCTCAAACGAAGTAGGAAAAAGGCCTAAAGCCGAATTCCAGCCAAGGCTGTCCGACTGCAGTAGTTTTCAAGAGATGTTTTTCAGGGGCTAAAAAGTCCTTCTTCCTTAGGGGTGAAACACCTTGGCCAAGATTCTCGTGGTTACATCCGGCAAGGGTGGTGTGGGTAAGACCACCACCAGCGCCGCTATCGGTACCGGCCTCGCTCTGCGCGGCCACAAAACAGTGATCGTCGACTTCGACGTGGGCTTGCGTAACCTTGACTTGATCATGGGTTGCGAGCGCCGCGTGGTGTATGACTTCGTCAACGTGGTCAATGGCGAAGCCAACCTGCAACAGGCGCTGATCAAAGACAAGCGCCTGGAAAACCTCTACGTGCTGGCCGCCAGCCAGACCCGCGACAAAGACGCGCTGACCGTCGAAGGCGTGGAAAAAGTCCTGATGGAGCTCAAGGAACAATTTGAGTTCGTCGTCTGCGACTCCCCGGCGGGCATCGAAAAAGGCGCGCACCTGGCCATGTACTTCGCTGATGAAGCGATTGTCGTGACCAACCCGGAAGTGTCCTCGGTACGAGATTCGGAACCGCATGCTCGGCCTGCTGGCGAGCAAATCGCGTCGCGCCGAACGTGGCGAAGACCCGATCAAGGAACACCTGCTGATCACTCGCTACCATCCAGAGCGTGTGGAAAAGGGCGAGATGCTGGGCGTTGAAGACGTCAAGGAAATCCTCTCGGTCACCCTGCTCGGCGTGATCCCGGAATCCCAGGCGGTGCTCAAGGCATCCAACCAGGGCGTACCGGTGATTCTCGACGACCAGAGCGATGCCGGTCAGGCTTACAGCGATACCGTCGACCGTTTGCTGGGCAAAGAAAAAGCCCACCGTTTCCTCGATGTCGAGAAGAAGGGATTCTTCGAGCGCCTGTTTGGAGGTAGGTAATGAACCTTTTTGACTTCTTTCGTGCCAACAAAAAGCCAAGTACCGCCTCGGTAGCGAAAGAGCGTCTACAGATCATCGTGGCGCATGAGCGCGGCCAGCGCAGCACGCCGGATTACCTGCCAGCCTTGCAGAAGGAACTGGTCGACGTGATCCGCAAGTACGTCAACATCGGCAACGACGACGTACATGTTGCACTGGAAAGCCAGGGCAGTTGCTCGATTCTGGAACTCAACATCACCCTGCCCGATCGCTGAGTCGATCAGGTAGTCGCTGCGGCGGCTCGGGCTGTTGATGCTCGTGTAGGAGCTGCCGAAGGCTGCGATCTTTTGATATTTCAACGTCAAAAGATCGCAGCCTTCGGCAGCTCCTACAGGGTTATCAGCAGTCCCGAGCCGCCGTTGGCATTTGTTACGAGGCTGTTTTAATGCCGTTGTCCAACATCCACATCATCCATCAGGACGCCGCTGTACTGGTGGTGAACAAACCGACGTTGCTGCTCTCGGTGCCCGGTCGCGCCGACGACAACAAGGATTGCCTGATTACCCGTCTGCAGGAAAACGGCTACCCGGAAGCGCGCATCGTCCATCGTCTGGACTGGGAAACCTCCGGCATCATTCTGCTGGCCCGTGACGCCGACACGCATCGTGAACTGTCGCGCCAGTTTCATGACCGTGAAACCGAAAAGGCCTACACCGCGTTGGCCTGGGGTCAGCCGGAACTGGACAGTGGCAGCATCGATTTGCCCCTGCGCTACGATCCGCCGACCAAGCCGCGCCATGTGGTCGATCACGAATTCGGCAAACATGCGCTGACCTTCTGGCGCGTGCTCGAGCGTTGCGGCGACTGGTGCCGCGTCGAGCTGACGCCGATCACCGGCCGCTCGCACCAGTTGCGCGTACACATGCTGTCGATCGGTCATCCGCTGCTGGGTGACGGACTCTACGCCCATGAACAAGCCTTGGCCGCCTGGCCGCGTTTGTGTCTGCACGCGAGTATGTTGAGCTTCACCCATCCCCAGACCGGCGAACGCTTGCGCTTCGAATGCCCGGCACCGTTTTAAGGACTGCTTGATCAGCAGTCCTGCTTTTAAGGATTTTTGTTTCGGATGAGTTGTATTGATTCCCTCGCCACACCCCTGAAAAAAACCCGCCAGCAGTTGTTGTACCTGATTTATGGCAATCAGGATGTCTACCGCCGCGAGGCCAAGTTCAGCATCCTCACGGTGTTGTCCCAGGCGAAAAACGGCCAGCTCCCGGCGATCAGGATTCTCACTGATCGCCCGCAAGATTACGCCGGCTGGCCGGTCGACACGGTGTTCCTCGACGAAGCGACGCTGACGCGCTGGCAAGGCAAAAACGGCTACCACCATCGCCGTAAGGCCTGCGCCATCGCCGCCGGCATGCAGTGGGCGGAGAAGACGCTGTTCGTCGACACCGACACGCTGTTCACTGATCATCCCAGCCGTCTGCTCGATGCCATCGGAGAGGATTGCTCGGTCATGGATCGCTTCGAGTACGACTGGAAAGACGTGCACCAGCGCAGTGACTATCTGAAGCTTGCGCGCGACCTCAGTGCGTATGGCGTGACCCCGGACAACGGCTTCAAGCTCTACAACAGCGGCCTGTGCGGTGTCACCGAAAACGATCTGGATCTGTTCGAAGAATCGATCCGCATGATCGACCAGTGCACGGTCGGCGGTTTCGAGATCCACACCATCGAGCAGATCGCCTTGTCGTATGCCCTGCGTGAACGCCGGGTCGTGGAAGCGCGGAAACACGTCTACCACTACTTCGCCGAAAAGCGTTTTTTCCATGCGATGCAGACGTACTTCTTCTCCCAGCATGGCGAAACGTTCAGTCAGCGACTGGTGGATCTGTGCCGCGATGTGCCGCGAGTCAAACCGTTCCCGTCGGCCTGGCAGCGCCTGAAAATCAAATGGAAACTGCGCAACCAGAGCGGCGCCTTGCGCAAGGTCGGTCGAGACTTGTTGTATGGCAGCGCCGCACCGGATGATCCGTACTACAGCGCCTGTCGCCATGAGTGGTGGGAATGTGCGTCGCGGGAGATTCTGCGCTGGGACGAGAGCCGGCAGAAAAAGCTCCTGAGCCAGAGCCGCTGGCCAAAACAGCTACCGCGCCCGGACAAGCCGGAAGACGAGAAAGTCATCATGCGCTACCTGAAAAAACGCGTGTTCAGCCCGAGCTAACCAACCCCACCCTCTGTAGGAGCTGCGGCACGCTGCGATCTTTTGATTCCGCTTTTGGAAATCAAAATCAAAAGATCGCAGCGTGCCGCAGCTCCTACAGGGATCGAATTCCCCTCCCGATGCGTTAAACTCCCGGCCATTGCTGTCTGGAGCTTGTTATGCGCGAAGAGTTGAACCAAGGCCTGATCGACTTTCTCAAGGCCTCCCCTACCCCGTTCCACGCCACCGCCAGTCTTGTGCAACGTCTGGAGGCCGCCGGTTTTGTGCGCCTCGACGAACGCGAGCCGTGGACCACCGAGCCTAACGGCCGCTATTACGTTACTCGTAATGACTCCTCGATCGTCGCGATCAAGATGGGCCGCACCTCGCCGCTGCACGGTGGCATCCGTCTGGTTGGCGCGCACACCGACAGCCCGTGCCTGCGCGTCAAACCGCAGCCGGAACTGCAGCGTCAGGGCTTCTGGCAACTGGGCGTCGAAGTGTATGGCGGCGCACTGCTGGCGCCGTGGTTCGACCGCGATCTGTCGCTGGCCGGCCGCGTCACCTTCCGCCGCGACGGCAGGGTCGAAAGCCAACTGATCGACTTCAAGGCGCCGATCGCGATCATTCCCAACCTGGCCATTCACCTCAACCGTGAAGCCAATCAGGGCTGGGCGATCAACGCGCAGACCGAGCTGCCGCCGATCCTTGCGCAATTCGCTGGGGACGAACGCGTCGATTTCCGCGCCGTGCTCACCGATCAACTGGCCCGCGAACACGGCTTGAACGCCGATGTCGTGCTCGATTACGAGCTGAGCTTCTACGACACACAAAGTGCTGCAGTGATTGGCCTGAACGGCGACTTCATTGCCGGCGCGCGTCTCGACAATCTGTTGTCGTGCTATGCCGGTCTGCAAGCGCTGCTGACCGCCGAAACCGACGAAACTTGCGTGCTGGTCTGCAACGATCACGAAGAAGTCGGCTCCTGCTCGGCCTGCGGCGCTGACGGCCCGATGCTCGAACAAACCCTGCGCCGTCTGCTGCCGGAAGGTGACGAGTTCGTTCGCACCATCCAGAAATCCCTGCTGGTCTCGGCCGACAACGCCCACGGCGTGCACCCCAACTACGCCGACAAGCACGACGCCAACCACGGCCCGAAACTCAACGCCGGCCCGGTGATCAAGGTCAACAGCAACCAGCGCTACGCCACCAACAGCGAAACCGCCGGTTTCTTCCGCCATCTGTGCATGGCCGAAGAAGTGCCGGTGCAAAGCTTCGTAGTGCGCAGCGACATGGGCTGCGGCTCGACCATCGGCCCGATCACCGCCAGCCACCTCGGTGTGCGCACCGTCGATATCGGCTTGCCGACCTTCGCCATGCACTCGATCCGCGAACTGTGCGGCAGCCACGACCTGGCGCATCTGGTGAAAGTGCTGAGCGCGTTTTACGCCTGCCGCGATTTGCCTTAAAAGCTTCGCGAGCAAGCCCGCTCCCACATTGCAATGCATTTCAAATGTGGGAGCGGGCTTGCTCGCGAAAGCGGTGGTACTGACGACAAAATTTCATCCTGAAACCGGCTCAACTCTGATACACATCAGCACCTCCCAAACAAAAGCCACCTAGACTTTAATCATCCCTTTCGACAAGGCTGTCTCCATGATCACGATGTCTTCGTTTCACGCCATGCTCATTCCGATCCTGTGCGGAATGCTCCTGCTGGCCATCGGCTTCAACTTCCGCGACAAGAATGCCGGTGTTTTCGCCATGTGGGTCGGCATGCTGTTGATCCTCGCCACCGTGGTTTACAAGATCCTCGCCAAACTCAACGAATAACCGCGCACCGGCTCGCATTGCAGCAGGCGGGCTCGTACACTCGTTCGATCCGCCCATTGCGAGGTTGACCGCCTAGTGTTTGCTCGTCTTTTTGCTTTACCCAGCCTGTTCCTCGTCTGCCTGATGACGCTGCTGCCGCTGGCGCCTGCCCAGGCGGTCGGTCTGCCCGGCCTGCTCAACACCAACAAGGCCCAGCCCGAAGCGCAGGAACCCCTCGGTCAATCCCTCGACGAAGTCATCAAGTCGCTGGAAAACGACAAGCAACGCGCGCAACTGCTCACCGACCTGAAAAAACTGCGCGACGCCACGAAAAAAGCCCAGACCACACCTGAAGAAGGCGTACTCGGCCTGATCGGCGGCACCCTCGCCAATTTCGAAAAACAATTCACCGGCGCTGACAGCCCGCTCAATCGCTGGTCTGCCGAGTTCGATCTGGCCAAAGATGAATTCAGCGCCTTGATGATGCCGGCCAGCGAATGGCTGCCGGTAATCTTCGGTTTCGCCATGATTCTGATGGTCTGGAGCCTGCTCGCCGCTGCGCTGATCTGGCTCAGTCACCGCGTGCGCATGCGTTTTGGTCTGACCGAAGAACTGCCGCAACATCCCAAAGCCCTCGACATGTTGCGCTTCGCCCTGCGCAAACTCGGGCCGTGGCTGATCGCTTTGGTCATCACCGTTTACATGAGTTACGCCTTGCCGTCCTCGCTGGGTAAGAGCCTGGCGATGGTGTTGGCGTACGCATTGGTGGTCGGCACCTGTTTCTCGGCAATCTGCGTGATTGCTTTCTCCCTGCTCGACGGCCCACATCGCCATCGCGCGCTGTACATCCTGCGTCATCAGGCGTTCCGGCCGTTGTGGCTGATCGGCAGCTTCGCCGCGTTCGGTGAGGCGCTGAATGATCCGCGTCTGATCGAAAGCCTCGGCGTGCATCTGGCCCACACCGCCGCGACCGTCGCCAACGTCCTCGCGGCAATTTCAACCGGCCTGTTCATTCTGCGGTTCCGCCGACCGATTGCGCACCTGATCCGCAACCAGCCACTGTCGCGACGCCTGACCCGCCGCGCCCTCAGCGACACCATCGATATCCTTGGCACCTTCTGGTACGTCCCGGCGCTGGTGCTGGTGGGGATTTCGCTGTTCGCGACGTTCTTCTCCGCCGGCGACACCAGCACTGCTTTGCGCCAATCGATGATCTGCACGGTGTTGCTGGTGTTGTGCATGGTGATCAACGGCCTGGTGCGTCGCCACTCGCTGAAACCGCAGCGCGGGGCTAAACGCCATGCGCTGTATTCGGAACGACTGAAAAACTTCTTCTACACCCTCGCCCATCTGCTGGTGTGGCTGGCGTTTATCGAGTTGGGTCTGCGGGTCTGGGGCAAGTCGCTGATCACTTTCGCAGAAGGCGACGGGCATGACGTCAGCGTCAAACTGTTCAGCCTCGCTGGCACGCTGCTGTTTGCCTGGCTGATCTGGATTCTTTCTGATACGGCTGTGCACCACGCCCTCACCCGCTCGCGCAAAGGCCTGGCCAATGCCCGCGCGCAAACGATGATGCCGCTGATCCGCAACGTGCTGTTTGTGGCGATTTTCATCATCGCGCTGATCGTCGCGCTGGCGAACATGGGCATGAACGTTACGCCACTGCTGGCCGGTGCCGGTGTGATCGGTCTGGCCATCGGTTTCGGTGCGCAGTCGCTGGTTGCCGACTTGATCACCGGCCTGTTCATCATCATCGAAGACTCACTGGCCATCGATGACTACGTCGACGTCGGCGGCCACCTCGGTACCGTCGAAGGCCTGACCATCCGCACCGTGCGCCTGCGCGACATCGACGGCATTGTCCACACGATCCCGTTCAGTGAAATCAAAAGCATCAAAAACTACTCCCGGGAGTTCGGCTACGCGATCTTCCGCGTCGCGGTGCCGTACAACATGGAAATCGACGACGCGATCAAACTGATGCGCGAAGTCGGCCAGAAAATGCGCACCGATCCCCTGCAACGCCGCAATATCTGGTCGCCGCTGGAGATTCAGGGTGTCGAGAGTTTTGAGTCCGGCAGCGCGATTTTGCGTGCACGGTTCAAGACGGCGCCGATCAAACAGTGGGAAGTGTCGCGCGCGTTCAACTTGTCGCTGAAGCGGCATCTGGATGAAGCCGGACTGGATCTGGCCACCCCACGCATGAGCGTACAAGTGATCACTGCCGGCGGTGGCGAGCCTAAGGAATAGCACTCAGGCGCGCAGTTGCAGTCACAGGCAGGGAAGCCCGAACAACAACAATTAAGGAGAAACCGATGCAACTGACGCGTATCGCCCAGGCCGTTCTACTCACCCTGTTCGCCTGTCACGCCGGCGCCGCCACCATGGAAAGCACGCGCACGCAGATCGCCGAGCAGGCGCAAAAACTCGAACCGGAACTGCTGGAAACCCGCCGCGACATCCACGCCCACCCCGAACTCGGCAACACTGAAAAGCGCACGTCGGAACTGGTCGCCAAACAACTCAAAGCCATGGGTCTGGAAGTCAAAACCGGCGTGGCGCGCACGGGCGTGGTCGCCGTCCTCAAAGGCGCCCTGCCCGGCCCGACTGTTGCCCTGCGCGCCGACATGGACGCGCTGCCGGTCAAGGAAGTCTCCGACCTGCCATTCGCCTCGAAAGCCAAAGGCACCTACCTCGACAAAGAAGTCGACGTGATGCACGCCTGCGGCCACGACGCCCACACCGCGATCCTGCTCAGCACGGCGAAAATTCTGACCGGCATGCGCGACACCCTGCCCGGCACCGTGGTGTTCTACTTCCAGCCCGCCGAAGAAGGCCCGAGCGACTTCATCCCCGACGGCAAAAATACCTGGGGCGCGAAAATGATGGTCGAGGAAGGCGTGATGAAATCACCGAAACCCGACGCCGTCTTCGGTCTGCACGTCTGGGCCGGCGTCCCCGCCGGCCAGATCACCTACCGCCCCGGCCCGACCCTCGCCAGCTCCGACGACCTGCGCATCAAAATCCTCGGCAAACAAACCCACGCCGGCCGCCCATGGGACGGCATCGACCCGATCACCGTCGGCGCACAAACCATCGTCGGCCTGCAAACCGTGGTCAGCCGCCGCACCGACATCTCGTCGTTTCCATCGGTGGTCAGCATCGGCACCATCAACGGCGGGACGCGCTACAACATCATTCCCGAATCGGTCGACATGACCGGGACGATCCGCTCATACGACTACGGCATCCGCCAGAAACTCCACGCCGACGTACGCCAGACCGTCGAAAAAATCGCCGAAAGCGGCGGTGCCAAAGCGGACGTCACCATCATCGAAAAATACGACCCGACCATCAACAACCCGGCACTCACCGAAAAAATGCTGCCGACGTTGAAGTGGGCGGCCAAGGATGACGTGGTGCAAGGGCCGCTGGTGGGCGGGGCCGAGGACTTCTCGTTCTTTGCCAAAGAAGCGCCGGGGTTGTTCGTGTTTTTGGGGGTGACGCCGCGGGATCAAGACATGAGCAAAGCCGCGCCGAATCATAATCCGGGGTTCTTTGTCGATGAGTCGGCGTTGGTGGTTGGCGTGAGGACACTGGCCTCGTTGGCGACGGATTATTTGTATGCCAACGCGCAGACAGACAAGTAAAGAGACGGTGACTGTGGGGGCGCTTTCGCGAGCGGGCTCGCTCCTACAATTGGATGGTGTTGAATCAGGTAGAGATTGGTCGGCTGTCAGGCCGCTTTCGCGAGCAAGCCCGCTCCCACAATTGGATGGTGTTGAATCAGGGAGAGATTGGTCGGCTGTCAGGTCGTCATCGCGAGCAGGCTCACTCCTACAATTGGATCGTGTGCATCCGGGCAGAAACTGGTCGGCTGTCAGGCCGCTTTCGCGAGCAAGCTCGCTCCCACATTGACCGCGCCAACCATTAGGCCGAGTGTCAGCTCGCCTGCTTTTGATCTTGATCTTAGAGCCCGTCGGGAGGCTGAGTGGAGGGATTCATACGGGGAAAGCATCGAGAGGAGGTGCAGCGAAGCAAACCGTAGGCGATGCCCCCGGATGAACCCGGAGCGAAGGAACCCAAGCCTTAGCGAGGGCCGGACGTCAGGGCACAGACCTTTGGTTCCTTTGGGGCGTTTGCCAAAGGGACTCGCCGTAAGGGCGAAACCATAATCAGCAACCCCCGAAGAATCGGATATTCACACAAAACGATCAAACCACATCAACCCCCACATGAATCGCATCATGCCGCCAAAACTCCAGATCACAATCAATCAACCGCTCATGCTGATCATAATTAACCCGAGCAATCCGTAACCCCGGACTCCCCACCGACACCCGCAAAGCCGCCGCCGCATCCACCGACAAAGACGTCGGCACAATCTCAAAGCGCACCCGCCCATAGTGCAAATCGTAATGCCGCGCATACAACTCAGTAATCGACTGATTCAAATCAAACTCAAGAATCCCCGGAAAAAACTGCGGATTCAAATAGTGCTCCACATACAACACCAACCGCCCGTCAATCCGCCGCGACCGGCAAATCTGAATCACGCTGGACAGCGCCGGCAACTGCAACCACGCACACACCGCCGCTGACGCCGGTTGCAGCCGCGCCGAAATCACCTCGGTCGAAGGCACCCGCCCCTGCGCACTGACCATCGCGTGAAAGTGACTGCGTTGCATCAGGTTATAGGCCAGACGCGGCGGCGAAACGAACCAGCCGCGCCGCTCCTCACGATAAATCTGCCCCTGTGCCTCCAACTGCAACAACGCCTCACGCACAGTAATCCGCGTGGTGCCAAACAGCTCACTGAGCTTGCGTTCGGCCGGCAACTTACTGCCCGCCGCCAACAAACCGTGGTCGAGCTGCTCCTGCAACACCTGGCCAATGGCTGTCACCGCTTTTGTTGCCTCATCACGCATCAACGTTACCTATCTGGACTAGACCAGCACTGTTTCGGGGCAAAACCGCACGGCGATCAAACCGTTTTGTAGTGATGCAAGCCTAGGCAGTACAGATGACCGATAGATGACAAAACTACCGAACGGTCATCCTCACGGCTTGCAATACATCGGCCAAGTCCCTTGCCCTCCGGGCCTTTGCGCATGGTCTACGCTTATCGGGCACCTGCCGATATCGGCCAGATAAAAGGCCTGGCGCGAGGCCACCGACATCAAAGTGTCATCCAGCCCCCTTAAATTGGCTCAGGTATTGCTGACCTAGACCAACAACCACCGCAATCGCAGCGTTGAACACGACCAAGGAGCTTCGGAATGAAACAGCTTTTCCTGGCAACACTGTTAGGCTCGACCATTGCACTGTGCACCTCCGCCATGGCGGCCGGCACCGATCTGAAAACCCTCGAAGCCGCTGCGAAAGCGGAAGGCGCCGTCAACAGCGTCGGCATGCCCGATGACTGGGCCAACTGGAAAGGCACCTGGGAAGACCTGGCCAAAACCTACGGCCTGAAACACATCGACACCGACATGAGCTCGGCTCAGGAAATCGCCAAGTTTGCGGCGGAAAAGACAACGCCACCGCTGACATCGGCGACGTCGGCGCCGCGTTCGGCCCGATCGCGGTCAAGCAAGGCGTGGTGCAACCGTACAAGCCAAGCACCTGGGATCAAGTCCCGGACTGGGCCAAGGACAAGGACGGCAACTGGGCACTGGCGTACACCGGCACCATTGCGTTCATCGTCAACAAGAAGCTCCTGCACGGCTCCGAAGTGCCGACCAAATGGGCTGACCTCAAGGGCGGCAAATACAAGGTCTCGATCGGTGACGTGAGCACCGCCGCGCAAGCTGCCAACGGCGTTCTGGCTGCGGCACTGGCTAATGGCGGCGACGAGAAAAACATCAAGCCTGCCCTGCTGCTGTTTGCCGACATCGCCAAGCAAGGTCGCCTGTCGATGGCCAACCCGACCATCGCCACCATGGAAAAAGGCGAGATCGAAGTCGGTGTGGTCTGGGACTTCAACGGCCTGAGCTACAAAGCCAAGATGGCCAACCCGGATGACTACGTCGTGCTGATCCCGTCGGATGGTTCGGTGATTTCCGGCTACACCACGATCATCAACAAGTACGCGAAAAACCCGAACGCCGCCAAGCTGACCCGCGAATACATCTTCAGCGACGCCGGCCAGACCAACCTTGCCCGCGGCAACGCCCGCCCGATCCGCGCCGAACACCTGCAACTGCCGGAAGACGTGAAGGCCAAACTGCTGCCAAACGAGCAGTACAAAAAGGTCACCCCGATCAAAGACGCCGACGCCTGGGAAAAGACCTCCAAAGCCCTGCCACAGCAGTGGAATGAAGAAGTCATCGTAGAGATGAAGTAATCCTTCATCTGTAGGAGCTGCCGCAGGCTGCGATCTTTTGATCTTGCCCTTTAAAAGCAACATCAAAAGATCGCAGCCTGCGGCAGCTCCTACAGGGGTTGGTTCCAGTTTTGTTTTCGGAGTTTTTGCCCCTATGAAGCACAACGTCATCCTTGTCGTGCTCGACGGTCTCAACTACGAGGTCGCGCGCCACGCCATGGGGCATCTGCAGGCTTATGTTGGCGCAGGACGCGCCGCGCTCTACCAGTTGGAGTGCGAGCTGCCGGCCCTGTCCCGACCGCTTTATGAATGCATCCTCACCGGCGTGCCGCCGATCGACAGCGGCATCGTCCACAACAACGTCTCGCGCCTGTCCAATCAGCGCAGCATTTATCACTACGCCCGCGATGCCGGTCTGAAAACCGCTGCCGCGGCGTATCACTGGGTCAGCGAGTTGTACAACCGCTCACCGTTCGTGGCTGCCCGCGACCGGCACACCGACAATCTGTCGCTGCCGATCCAGCACGGGCATTTCTACTGGAACGATCACTATCCGGATTCGCACCTGTTCGCCGACGCCGAAAACCTGCGCCTGCGCCATGATCCGAACTTCCTGCTGATCCACCCGATGAACATCGACGACGCCGGGCACAAACACGGCCTCGACAGTTCGCAATACCGCAACAGTGCGCGGTCGGCCGACATCATCCTCGCCGACTATTTGCAGAGCTGGCTCGACGCTGGTTATCAAGTGCTGGTGACCGCCGACCACGGCATGAACAACGACCGCTCGCACAACGGCCTGCTGCCGGAAGAACGCCAAGTGCCGCTGTTCGTCCTCGGCGACGCGTTCAGCTTCAGCGCTGATGCCGCGCCGAAGCAGACGGAAATCTGCGGCACTGTCTGCGAACTGCTCGGCGTGCCCCACGACAAACCTGTGTGCCGGGAGCTGCTCAAGTGAATGCCATGACTCGCGGCAAATGGCTGGCGGCACTGTGCCTGGTGCCCTTCGCGCTGTTCTTTATCGTCTTCGAAATCGCCCCGCTGGTCTGGGTAATGATCAACAGCCTGCAATCGGAAGAGTTCGGTTGGGGCATCGAAAACTTCACCAAGATCTTCAGTTCGAAGTTCTACTTGCAGGCGATCCAGTACAGCCTGGAAATCAGTTTCTGGTCGAGTGTGTTCGGCATCATCATTGCCGTGCTCGGTGCGTATTCCCTGCGCCGCGTTGATTCAAAACTGCGCAACTTCGTGAATGCCTTCGCCAACATGACCAGCAACTTTGCCGGCGTGCCGTTGGCGTTCGCCTTCATCATCCTGCTCGGTTTCAACGGCAGCATCACCATCATGCTCAAGCAGGCCGGGATCATTCAGGATTTCAACCTGTACTCGAAAACCGGCTTGATCATCCTCTACACCTATTTCCAGATTCCCCTCGGCGTGCTGCTGCTCTACCCGGCCTTCGACGCCTTGCGCGAAGACTGGCGCGAATCCGCAGCGTTGCTCGGCGCCAACGGCTGGCAGTTCTGGCGGCACATCGGTTTGCCAGTGCTGACACCTGCTTTGCTCGGTACGTTTGTGATTCTGCTGGCCAACGCCCTCGGCGCCTACGCCACGGTGTATGCACTGACGACGGGCAACTTCAACGTCCTGCCGATCCGGATTGCAGCGATGGTCTCCGGCGACATTTCCCTCGACCCGAATCTGGCCAGCGCTCTGGCCGTGGTGCTGGTGGCGCTGATGACCATCGTCACCGTCGTGCATCAACTGCTGTTGAAGAGGAGCTACCATGTCTCGCGCTGAATCCGGCCCGGCCGGCCTCTACCACCGCGTCGTGGTTTATCTGCTGTTTGCGATCCTCTTGCTGCCGCTGGCAGGCACGCTGGTCTACTCGATCGCCAGCAGTTGGTCGGCGACCATTTTGCCCAGCGGTTTCACTTTCAAGTGGTACATCCAGTTGTGGAGCGACCCGCGCTTCCTTCACGCGTTCGGCCAGTCATTGCTGGTCTGCGTCGGCGCGCTGGTGCTGTCAGTGGTGTTGATTCTGCCGCTGCTGTTCGTCGTGCATTACCACTTTCCGAAACTCGATGCGCTGATGAACATCCTGATCCTGCTGCCCTTCGCGGTGCCGCCGGTGGTGTCGTCGGTGGGCCTGTTGCAGCTCTACGGTTCCGGGCCGATGGCGATGGTCGGCACGCCGTGGATTCTGATCGGCTGCTACTTCACCGTGGCCCTGCCGTTCATGTACCGCGCGATCACCAACAACCTGCAAGCGATCAACCTGCGCGACCTGATGGACGCCGCGCAACTGCTCGGCGCCAGCACCTTTCAGGCAGCGATTCTGGTGGTGCTGCCCAACTTGCGCAAAGGCCTGATGGTCGCGTTGCTGCTGTCGTTCTCGTTCCTGTTCGGTGAGTTCGTTTTCGCCAACATCCTCGTCGGCACGCGCTACGAAACCTTGCAGGTTTATCTGAACAACATGCGCAACAGCAGCGGCCACTTCACCAGTGCGCTGGTCATCTCGTATTTCTTTTTCGTGCTGGTCCTGACCTGGATCGCCAACATCTTGAACAAGGACAAAAGCGAATGAGCTATGTCAGCGTCCAACACCTGCAGAAAAATTACGCGGGCACCCCGGTGTTCAGCGACATTAACTGCGAGATCAACAAAGGCGAATTCGTCACCCTGCTCGGCCCGTCCGGTTGCGGCAAATCTACGCTGCTGCGCTGCATCGCCGGCCTGACGCCTGTCGATGGCGGCCAGATCCTGCTGGATGGCGTCGACATTGTGCCGCTGACACCGCAAAAACGCGGGATCGGCATGGTCTTCCAGAGCTACGCGCTGTTCCCCAACATGACCGTCGAGCAGAACGTCGCATTCGGTTTGCGCATGCAAAAGGTCAACGCCGACGACAGCCATAAACGCGTGTCGGAAGTTTTGAAACTGGTTGAACTCAACGACTTCGCCAGCCGCTACCCGCATCAACTTTCCGGTGGCCAATGCCAGCGTGTCGCCCTCGCCCGTTCGCTGGTCACGCGCCCACGTTTGTTGCTATTGGATGAACCGCTGTCGGCCCTCGATGCACGAATTCGCAAACACCTGCGCGAACAGATCCGTCAGATCCAGCGCGAACTCGGCCTGACCACGATCTTCGTCACACACGATCAGGAAGAAGCGCTGACCATGTCTGATCGCATTTTCCTGATGAATCAGGGAAAAATCGTACAGAGCGGCGACGCCGAAACCTTGTACACCGCGCCAGTCGACGTGTTCGCCGCAGGCTTTATCGGCAACTACAACCTGCTCGACGCCGAAGCCGCCTCAAAGCTGTTGCAGCGCCCGATCAACCATCGCATCGCCATTCGCCCGGAAGCCATCGAACTGAGCCTCAACGGCGAACTCGACGCGCAGATCCGCAGCCACAGCCTGCTCGGCAATGTCATTCGCTATCGCATCGAAGCGCGCGGCGTGGAATTGGTGGTGGATGTGCTCAATCGCTCGGCGGCTGATCTGCATCCCGATGGTCAGCGTCTGGCGCTTTCCATCGATCCGACGGCCCTGTGTGAAGTCGCTTAAAAGCAGCTGCACGCTTCGAGCTACAAGCTTCAAGTTGTAGACTGCGGCGCAGCTGATTCCAATTCTTGCAGCTCGACGCTTGTAGCTCGCAGCTGTTCTCGGAGAGAACTGATGGCCCTGGCAATTTTTGATCTGGACGAAACGTTGATCCACGGCGACTGCGCCACCCTCTGGAGCGAACAAATGGGGCGCCTGGGCTGGGTCGATCCCGAGTCGTTCATGCGCAAGAACAACGAACTGATGGACGCCTACAGCCATGGCAAATTACGCATGGAAGAGTACATGGCGTTCAGCCTCGAACCGCTGATCGGCCGTACGCCTGAAGAAGTCGAGCACCTGGTCGGGCCGTGGGTTGAAGACTTTATCGAACCGATCATCTTCAGCGACGCGACCAAAACCATCGCCGCGCACCGCAAGGCCGGCGACCGGATTCTGGTGATCTCGGCGTCGGGCACGCACCTGGTCAGACCGATTGCCGATCGACTCGGCATCGACGAGATTCTGGGGATTGAACTGGAAGTCGCACACGGCGTTTACAGCGGCCAAACCGTGGGCACGTTGACCTACCGTGAAGGCAAGATCACTCGCTTGCTGGAGTGGCTGGATGCTGAAGAAGAGAACCTCGAAGGCGCAAGTTTCTATTCCGACTCACGCAATGACCTGCCGTTGCTGCTGAAAGTGGATTTCCCGCACGTAGTGAATCCTGATCCCGTACTGCTTGAGCACGCCGAAAAAGCCGGCTGGCCCATCCATCTCTGGAAATAAAAGCAAAAGATCGCAGCCTTCGGCAGCTCCTACATTTGGAATGCAATCCCCCTGTAGGAGCTGCCGAAGGCTGCGATCTTTTGACGTTGCTCTGATCTCAGCTCAAACTTTCGTCAATCACCAACACCAGTTTCCCCGCCACCGTATTACTCGCCAGCTCGGCAAACGCCGCCTCGGCATCCTTCACCGCAAACGCCTTGGCCAACTGCGGACTCAATCGCCCCTCAGCAAACAATGGCCACACCTGTTGGCCCAGATCACTCAACAGATCCGCCTTGAACTGATCATCACGGCTACGCAACGTCGAGCCCAGCAACTGCACGCGCTTACCCAACACCTGCGCCAGATCCAGTTTCGCCTCGCGGCCACCCATCAAACCGATCAGCACCCAACGCCCGTCCAGCGCCATCAGCTTCAGATTCAGCGCCGAATAATTACCGCCCACCGGATCGAGAATCACATCGAACGGCCCGAAGTCGCGCAGGCTCTCCAGATCGTCAGTGCGCAGCACCCCGCCCTGAGCCCCCAGCGCCTCGCAATAAGCCAAACGCTCGGCTGCACCGACGCTGACCCAGCACGGATTGCCAAACGCCTTGCACAGCTGAATGGCGGCTGAACCGATTCCACTTGCCCCGGCGTGCAAGAGAACTTTCTCACCCGGTTTGAGCGCCGCAAGTTGAAACACATTCAGCCAGACTGTTGCGTAAACCTCGGGCAATGCCGCCGCTTCAATCAACGAAACGCCTTCGGGAACCGGCAGCACGTGCCGCCCGTCAACCACCACTTCTTCGGCCATGCCGCCCCCGGCCAGCAAGGCGCAGACCCGGTCGCCGACCTGCCACGAACTGCCCGCACCGACCTCGCTGATCACCCCGGAACACTCCAGACCGAGCACCTCGCTCGCCCCCGGTGGTGGCGGATAGAGACCAGCTTTCTGTAATAAATCGGCGCGATTGAGGCCGGCTGCCGCCACTCGAATGCGAACTTGTCCTACATCACATGTAGGACTCGGGGTCTCAACCCACGCCACTTGACCTTCCACGCCTTGCAATGCCTTCACAGTGCCTCCATAGTGAGTCTGGACTGAGCCCGAAGCTGTAGCGCCGGGCTTTTTGCATTATGCGACCGGCTCTCGTAGAACCGGCGACTTCAAAGACGGCCTAATATGCGTTATCAATTGTCCCCGCGTCGAATCAGCATGAAGCATCTGCTCCCAAGCACCGCCCTCGCTCTATTCATCGGTATCGGTATTTTGCCGATGTCGGGCAATACCTTCGCTGCCAACAGCTGGGACAAATTGCAGCCTGATCGCGATGAAGTCATCGCCAGTCTGAACGTCGTCGAGTTGCTCAAGCGTCACCACTACAGCAAGCCGCCGCTCGACGATGCGCGCTCGGTGATCATCTACGACAGCTACATCAAGCTGCTGGATCCGTCGCGCAGCTATTTCATGGCCAGCGACATCGCCGAATTCGACAAGTGGAAGACGCAGTTCGACGACTTCCTCAAAAGCGGCGACCTCAACGCCGGCTTCACCATCTACAAGCGCTATCTGGATCGCGTCAAATCGCGTCTGGACTTCGCCATCGCCGAGCTGAACAAAGGCGTCGACAAGATGGACTTCAACACCAAGGAAACCTTGCTGATCGATCGCAAGGACGCTCCTTGGCTGAAATCCACTGCAGAACTTGATGACCTGTGGCGCAAACGCGTCAAGGACGAAGTCCTGCGCCAGAAGATCGCCGGCAAAGATCCGAAGCAGATTCAGGAAACCCTGACCAAGCGCTACAAGAACCAGTTGGCGCGTCTGGATCAGACCCGTCCGGAAGACATCTTCCAGGCGTACATCAACACCTTCGCCATGTCGTACGACCCGCACACCAACTATCTGTCGCCGGATAACGCGGAAAACTTCGACATCAACATGAGCCTGTCCCTCGAGGGTATCGGCGCCGTGTTGCAGAGCGACAACGACCAGGTGAAAGTCGTGCGTCTGGTGCCGGCAGGCCCGGCCGACAAGACCAAGCAAGTCGCCCCGGCGGACAAGATCATCGGCGTTGCCCAAGGCAACAAAGAGATGGTCGACGTGGTTGGCTGGCGTCTGGACGAAGTGGTCAAACTGATTCGTGGCCCGAAAGGCACCGTCGTGCGTCTGGAAGTGATTCCGGCGAGCAATGCGCCGAACGACCAGACCACCAAGATCGTGCCGATCACCCGTGAAGCGGTGAAGCTCGAAGACCAGGCGGTGAAGAAGTCCATCCTCAACCTGAAACAGGACGGTAAGGACTACAAGCTCGGCGTCATCGAGATTCCGGCCTTCTACCTCGACTTCAAAGCGTTCCGCGCCGGTGATCCGGACTACAAGAGCACCACCCGCGACGTTAAAAAACTGCTGACTGAACTGCAGAAAGAAAAAGTCGACGGTGTGGTCATCGACCTGCGCAACAACGGCGGCGGCTCCCTGCAGGAAGCCACCGAGCTGACCAGTCTGTTCATCGACAAAGGCCCGACCGTACTGGTGCGTAATGCCGATGGCCGTGTCGACGTGCTCGAAGATGAAAACCCGGGCGCGTTCTACAAAGGCCCGATGGCGCTGCTGGTCAACCGCTTGTCCGCCTCGGCTTCGGAGATTTTCGCCGGCGCCATGCAGGACTACCATCGCGCGCTGATCATCGGTGGCCAGACCTTCGGTAAAGGCACCGTGCAGACCATTCAGCCGCTGAACCATGGCGAACTGAAACTGACCCTGGCCAAGTTCTACCGGGTCTCCGGTCAGAGCACCCAGCATCAGGGCGTGCTGCCGGACATCGACTACCCGTCGCTGATCGACACCAAGGAAATTGGCGAAAGCGCTCTGCCGGAAGCCATGCCGTGGGACACCATCCGCGCGGCCATCAAACCGGCGGCCGATCCGTTCAAACCGTATCTGGCTCAGCTCAAATCCGAGCATGACGCCCGCACGGCGAAAGACGCGGAGTTCGTGTTCATCCGTGACAAGCTGGCACTCGCGCAGAAACTGATGGAAGAAAAAACCGTCAGCCTCAATGAAGCCGAGCGTCGCGCGCAACACACCGACATCGACGCCAAGCAACTGGCGATGGAAAACATCCGTCGCAAAGCCAAAGGCGAAGAGCCGCTCAAAGAGCTGAAGAAAGAAGACGACGACGCCCTCACGGCCGCCGAGCCGGACAAGGTCAAACCAGAAGACGATGCCTACCTGAGCGAAACCGGGCGCGTGCTGCTGGATTACCTGAAGCTGAGCAATCAGGTGGCGAAGAAGTAAGTGATGGCAATTTAATGCTGACGATCCCCGGATCGTCATCAAACAGTCATCATTCTGTCGTGCAATAAAGGACTGGGAGCCACTCTCCAACGAGAGCGCTCCCAGTCCTTTTTTATCGCCAGAGATTGCCATGACCACGACCGAACAGCTGAGTGCCTTGAGCTCGATCCTGACTCAAAGCGGATTGCACAGCCTGTTCCAGCCGATCATCTGCCTCTCCGAGCGCCGCATTCTCGGCTACGAAGCGCTGACACGCGGCCCGTCCAACAGCCCTCTTCACTCGCCGATTGCCTTGTTCGCCGTGGCGCGACAGGCCGGACGTTTGAGTGAGCTGGAAATCGCCTGCCGCCAAAGCGCTTGCCGTCGTTTCAATGAACAGCAACTGTCGGGCAAACTGTTTCTCAACGTCTCGCCCGAGTCATTACTCGAAGCAGCGCATCAACCGGGACGCACACTGCAACTACTGCAGGACTTCGGCATTCCACCCAGCCAGGTCGTCATTGAACTGACCGAACAAACACCCATCGACGACTTCCAGCTGCTGCAAACCGCACTGCATCACTACCGCGCGATGGGCTTCTCCATCGCGCTGGATGATCTTGGCGCCGGTTATTCGAGCCTGCGCCTGTGGTCGGAGCTGCGCCCGGATTACGTGAAGATCGATCGGCACTTCATCGACGGCATTCATCAGGATGCGCTGAAACGCGAATTCGTCGGCTCGATCCTGCAAATCGCCAAAGCCTCCCGCGCGCAAGTCATCGCCGAAGGCATCGAACTGCCGGAAGAACTCGCGGTGCTCACCGAAATGGGCGTCGACCTGGTGCAAGGCTATTTGCTCGGCCGCCCACAAGAACACCCACCGCGCGACGCCCGCACGTTGATGCCCAAACACGACAGCAACAGCGTTGCGCTGAACGACGAAGGCAGCGACCTCAGCGCACTGCTCAACGACCAACCCGCCGTAGCGCGTGACACACCGACCGCCACCGTGCTGGAAGCCTTCCGCCGCCAGGCCAACCTCAACTCACTGGCCGTGCTCGATGAACAGGGTCAGCCGTGTGGCATCGTCCATCGACATTCCTTATCGGATGCGCTGCTCAAACCGTTTGCCACTGACTTGTTTGCGCGTAAACCGATTAGCCGATTGATGAATGACGACTTTCTCGCGGTGGAAATGAGTCAGTCGTTGCAGCAAGTGAGCCGCCTCATCACCAGCCGCGCCCGTCAGCGGATCGAAGAAGATTTCATCATCACCCTCAACGGCAGCTACCTCGGTCTCGGCCGGGTGATCGACGTGCTCAAACTCATCACCGAACTGAAAATCCAACAGGCACGCTACGCCAACCCGCTGACCTTGCTGCCTGGCAATGTGCCGATTCAGCAGTGCCTCACCCGCTTGCTGCAACAGGGTCGAGAATCAGTCATCTGCTACGTCGACATCGACAGCTTCAAACCCTTCAACGATATCTACGGGTACGGACGCGGAGACGAAGTGTTGTTGTGTTTGGCTCAATGCCTGAATGAACGCGTCGACCCCACCCGAGATTTCGTTGGCCACATTGGTGGCGACGACTTCCTATTAGTCCTCGGCCCTGAAGACTGGCGCAAGCGACTCAATCAACTGCTCGACGACTTCCAAAGCCAATGCCGCCGCTTCTATCGCCCCGAACACCTTGAAGCAGGCTGCTTCATCGCGCCGAATCGCCAAGGCGTGCGGCAGGAGTTTCCGCTGTTGTCGCTATCCATTGGCGTCGTGCATCTACACCCCGAGGCCTGCGCACAGCTTGATGCCAGTCAGCTTGCGGAAATGGCTTCGCAAGCGAAGCATCATGCGAAGAATGTTCCGGGGTATAGCGTGCATTTGATTGATAGCCTGTTACCACAGCCACCTGCAGAAGCACTTACACTCGGACATCGGTGATTCGACATAACCGAATTCGTGCAACCAGCATCTTCACCCTATGAATGCCCCCAAAACTTACAAAATTGCAGCGAGCACCAAGTCGCGGTTACCAAGTTGATGAGTCTTCCTGGATGGCTTTGTAAAGCTCGTCCATCCATGCTTCGGACAACTGAAAATACATGCTTTCGAAAAATGCCTTTGGATCACTCATCTCATCCCAGCCGTCTGGTAGCAAGGAGTGAGAGTATGGATCATGCTCCAGCACCTCTTGAAAGACATCACCGCTTTCTTCAAGCGCCTCTCCCAACACAGCAAACAAAACGAACTTATGACGATAGCTCAGTTTTGAAAACCGCTTGATTACGTACCTGGATATTAAAATACTCCTGTCTGATGGATTTTCAGGATCGTACGCAGACAGCGTCTCCCCCAAGCTTTCTTCGCGATCATACGTATCAAACCCACCGAGAAAGTGAGACAACCTTGGACGATAAGGAATATCAAGATAAGGATGCATCAACATTATGCTTTCTCTATCGGATAAAGAGCCCAAGGCTCCTGCGTCTCGAAATCAAATCTCATTTCAAAACCATACATTTCAGAGATGTAGCGTGGATCAGATGGATCTGCGGGATTTGGCTCATATCCTTCACCAATATTTTCAGTCTCCATTCGCACTACCAGATTTCCCATACTGTCCTCTCCCGTGAAGCAAGGCATTTTTCTGGACTCTCTCGTCATCGCCTCGTTATATGCATTCATTTGTGCTCTGTGACTCAAAAAGCGAGAACTATGAACTCCTCGGAATTTTTTAACTTTAGCAACAGGCCCCTCATTTAATGCTCGCTCATGGCTAGCTGACTCTTCAACTTCCTGAAACTGAAGCTTCGACCTTTGCATCACAAACAAGCCTATACCTTTACAACAAAACAAAATCCTTGATAACAAACCAACTTTACGACTCTGCTCAACCACAATTACCCACTCCTCTTAAAGCCACTTTCTTATTCAATGAATTACAAATAACACTAACAACCCTAGAAACACTTAAATATCATTATGCGAAGCCTCACTAAACAGTACAGAAATGTGCTTCAACCACGAATTTCCGTCTTGCCACTCATTCCAATAGCAATAGCAACAACCATTTTTTTTCAGCAAAAAATCTCGAGTTTCATTTTCTGAAAATTTCATCGCCAAAAGAGAGTCGATTTCCTTTACCACCTTCTCAAGAATGCGAGATTCCGAGTCCGCTATGAAAGATTTAACGACTTCATCTGCTGAGTCAAACTCACACATCCAGTCCTCATGAAAATAGGCCCCGAGAAACTGAAACAGGCTAGGAAAATCTTCAATTGTCATTTACAAATCCCGTCAAAATAAAGTATCCAAGCGGTGAAGTTGCATCTCGCCGCAACACCAATCTAATGCTAGACAAAGGCTCCAACCTTCCGCTCTGCCTCACTACACCCACCCCTGCAGGAGCTGACACCTGTTCATTAATTACAAGTTTTCTTGCATTACCCTGCACAAAATTATCAATTGTCACCTTATTGTTTCTAATAACATTCGAGAGTGCAGCTTCAGCTTCTGACCTATTTAGAAATGTTGATGCAATAGGTATGTTCGGCTCGGCCACTAGCCTAGCTCTGAGTTGAGCCTCCGATCTATCTACATGTCTCGCAATAGCATGTCCACCGCGAGTCTCATGGGCTTCTAATCCTCCACCTGGAACAATTTCGCTATAAGGTCCATCAGCAGGAATGCCTCCGGGGCAGCTACAACTCAACCCCAACGGATCCACCCACCCCGTGGGATTCGGCGTGTACTGGTACTGATTCAACCCACCCGCGAGCTTCACCGGATCCGGCGTCAGATACCGCCCCAACCTCGGGTCGTAATAACGATGTCGGTTGTAGTGCAGCCCACTCTCCGTATCGAAATACTGCCCCTGAAACCGCAGCGGCTGATCCAGATACTCTTCAGCCGCCAACGTCACCGCTGCGACTTTTCCATAGGCGTCGTACTGCGCCGACCAAACGATTTCCCCGCTGTAATCGGTCAGTTCCAGTGGCGTGCCGAGGTGGTCGTTCTGGTAGTAAAACGGGCAGGCTTTTTTCGGGCCTTTGCCGTCGAGCAGTGCTAACGGACGGAAGGTGCCGGGTTCGTAGACGTAGCTGCGGTATTCGCTCTGGCTGCTTTCGGCGACGAGGTTGTCGCCTTGCCAGAAGAATTCGGTGGTGGCGCCGTCGACGGTTTTGCTGATGCGTCTGCCGAAGGCGTCGTAACGGTAAGACGCGGTTTTACCGTCAGGGCGAGTCAGGCCGATCAGGCGGTGCTGGCAGTCGTAGTGGTATTCGGTGACGAGTTTGTGCGCGGTGCCGCGACTTTCGCGGATCAGGTTGCCGAAGGCGTCGTAGTCGTAATGGCGGTCGCCCTGCATCAACAGGCGGTTGCCTGTGATCTGGCTCGGGCCGGGGCGATCCTGCATGAGCAGGTTGCCGGCCGGGTCGTGGGCGTAGGTTTCCGGGAGTTCGTCGCGGGAGTGGCGGACGAGGGTCAGTCGGTCGAGGGCGTCGTAGTAATAGCTGCGCTGACCGTGGCGGCTATCGGCGATGCTCGCCAGGTTGCCGTTGACCGCGTAGCTGTAGTGGCGCAGGTACAGTGGGCTGGATTGTTGATTGACGGCGTGGGCCTGAAGGCGGCCCTGTTCGTCGTAGTGATAGTGGCTGTGCAGCAAACCTTGCTGACGGGTTTGCTCGCGACCGAATTCAAACTGATGGGTGGTCAGGCGTGCGCCGTTGAGGTCGATCGCGGTCAGCGCGCCGCCCTTGGCATGGTGGTAATCGAGTTTGCTGTTGTCCGGCAGACGCATGCGCTTGAGCTGGCCGCAAGCGTCGTAGGCATAGCGCAGAGTGCCCCAGCCTTGGTGCTCGGTGATCAGCCGATCCTGTCGGTCGTATTCGAAGGCCAGCGGATGGTTCTGGCCATTATCGACACCGATCAAGCGACCGAGACTGTCGTACTGGTAGCTGACCTTCACTCCGTCCGGCAGGGTTTTAACCAGCAGACGCCCAGCGCCATCGCGTTCGTATGCGGTGACTAAACGTGAGTCGTCATCGCCAAACTCGGTCTTTTCCAGCAGGTGACCGTTGAGGTCATACACGTAAGCGGTACGGCGCCCATCGAAACCGGTTTCCTGTCGGATCAATCCGGTCGGCGTGTAGTCCAGCCGATATTTTTCGCCGGACTCGTTCTCAATTTCCGTGAGCAACAGTTGCGCATGGTCGTAGCGATACTGAACCCGCGTGCCGTCGTGGTTAATGCGGCGGGAGACCAGATGCAGGTCATCGTCGTATTCATACCGGGTGACATGCCCCAGCTCATCACGCTCGGCGGTGACTTGCCCGTAAGCGCCGTAGCTATAAGCACGCGTGGCGCCCGTAGGAAAAGTCGTCTGAACCAGTCGGCCAACGGCGTCCCACTGCTGTCGCGTAACGGCGCCATGTTGATCAACCGTGGTCGTCCGCCGTCCCAAAGCATCGTAGGAAAAACGCCGTACGCCACCCTCAGGCAACGTCTCTTCAACCAGTTGGCCAAGATCATTCCACGCCAGCAAATGCCGACTAGTGTCCGGATACCGGATCGACACCAGTTGCCCACGCACGCTGTAGTAGTAATGAGTCACCTGCCCGTCAGGATCGACGGCCTCGGTGATGTCGCCCTCGGCATTGCGCCGATAAATCCAAACCGCATCGCCACGCGAACGCCGATGCAGGAAACCGTTGCGATACTCGTAGGAAGTCGGCGCATCCGCCGCAGGAATCAGCGCGATCAGTCGTCCAACATCGTCATAGCGGTACTCGGTGACAGACCCCAAAGCATCCTGTTCTGCGATCAACCGTCCCTGATCGTCGTACGCCTTGAGTTGCTCACCGCCATCGGCCTCAACCTTGCGCACCAGTCGCGCACGGTCATCGTGGACATAAACCTCTTCGGTGCCATCGACGTAATGCACCGCCACACTGCCGTCGTCATCCCAGACATACCGCGTGTCCATCTGCGAAAACGAAGCCCAATGCCTTACGCAACGCGCAGCCTTGCCAGCCCGCTCCCATTCCCAGAAAAAACTCGCGCCACCGGTCAGCTGTCGCTGCAGGATGACGTGCGCATCGTCGTAGTCGTAGCGCTCGCTTTCACCTGCGGCATTGGTCGCCGCGAGCAAACGCTGACGCGCGTCATAGCAATAACTGACGAGGGTTTGCTCGGTACGCCACGCCTCTTCAAGGCAATCGGCTGGATGAAAACTCTGATAGTCGATCGCGATCAGTTGTGCACGGTCGTAACGCAACTGCAGCGCCCGCCCCGCGCCATTGTCGAGACGACTGATGCGATCCTGACGATCGCGGCTGATGCGTAAACGGTTGTCGTACGCATCGCTGATCGCTGTCAGACGCCCGGCACGAAAGTGATAAAACCGCGCCGTTTCCCCGGCCAGCGCAACAATCAGCTCCTCCGGCTCATCCCCAAGAAAAATCGCCGCCCGCGACAGGCTGTTGTGAATCGCCGGCCGCTCAACACTCGGCAGCGGAAACGTCGTGCGCCTATTCTCGTGATCGACCCAAACAACCGAGTCGCCATCAAATTCCAGCCGATGCGCCAGCGAATGGCTCCAGCCGAACCCCAGCCCGACATCGATTTCCACGGCACTGGTGCGATACAACCGAGTGAATTCAAACGGCAACACGCCGTCGAGCACAGCATCCGTCAGCGTCAGCAGTTCCTCGCCAGTGACCATCGATACCGGACAGCCGTTGGTGCAGGTACGCGGTACACAATCAGCGCTGTCCCCGTTGGGATTTTTCGCCTGATCCGGAGCGTCATCGTGGTGCTCGTCTTTCTTCAGCAAGGCGTTGCGCTTGGCGTCCCAACGCAACTGCATCCGGCCTTTTTTCACCCCGGCGGCAATCCCGCGTGCAGCGACTTTTTTGTATTTGTCGACGTACTTGATGAAGCCTTCGACGATGGCAAACATCGCCTTCAGCAACCGCGTCAACGCTGACAACAACTGCGCGGCGCGGTCAGCCAGACGCAGCGTCAGATAAGCGATGCCGGCACCCGCACCGACAAACGTCAGCACGACGCCGATCAGCACATCGATCAGCACCTGCACGATCATCATTGACGCCGCTTCGGCGGTTTTGCCGGCGATTTCGCTGGGCGGCAGCATCTCCAGCCAAAGGCTGGCGGTACGCAGCAGCAAACACAGCGCCGCTTCATCGCTCATCAGCAGTTGCAGCTTTTCCATGACATCGGGAGCCGTCTCCGCCAGCTCCTTTAACTGCGTGGCCCCAGCCCCCAACCGCTCGGCAAAGGCCCCGGGATCCTTGAGAATGTCCGAGAGCAAACCGATGCTGTCCCACACTCCCTCGATCGCAGCCCAACTTCCGGCCAGCATGCCGTTGCTTGCCGATGTCGCCACCGACTGCGACCACTGCGGTTTAAAACCCTGCCACTCACCGCGCAGCCAGCCGTCGAGTTCACGGGTCAGGCCGTCGTAGGCTTTAAACAGGTCATCAACCTGGTCCGTGGTGACCTCGCTGTGCACCAGCACCCGATAGAACTTGCCCGCTGTGCCCTTGAACAAGCCTTTGCCTTGCGCATCAAGGGTTACGGGGGTGACTTCGCCACTGTCCATGGCGATCACATCGACGGTGATATTGCCGAGCGCAATGTCGTACACCGACTCGAACTTGCTCTCGATCAACATCGGCCCGTCCTTCGGGCACTGGACGACGCCGGAGAAAAACTCGTTATCGGTGCTGCTGACAACGGTGCTGTTTTCGCCGAAGCGGATGATCCGCTCCATGCCCATCAGCGACGGCAGATCCGCCGCGTGGCTGACCTTGTCCGCAGCACGGCTGGCCCAGTGCTTGAGCTGTTCGCGGTAGAGACTGAGGCTGGCGGGAAAACTGTCGAGTTCTTGCTCGATGCGAGCGATGGCGTCCATCAGCGCACGTCAGAGCGCGAATTGGACGGGTTAATCGGGTCGAACATGAGCGTTCCCTCGCGCAAAAAAATAGGCGCGGGAACTGTGCGGGGGATCAATCAGGAAAGAAGTCGGCCAAGTAGGCGATGGTTGTAGGACTAATCTGTAAACGCTTACCCACAGCTAAACAAAAGAAGCCAAAACGCAAACAGGGCGTGAGGTTTCCCTCACGCCCTGTTTATTAATGACGAGATTTACTGCCTGGAATCGCGCGAACTCAATTCTTGCAGTTTGTGCTCGGCCAATGGGTGCCCAGCCTTGGCGGCCATGCTCCACCAGCGCGCAGCCTCCTCTGGATCCGGCGCCTTGCTCGGCGTACCGGCAAGGCTGATCACGCCGACCTGATAGGCCGCTTTGCCATCGCCGGCCAGTGCCGCCAGACGCAGCAGTCGCACGCCCTCTTCACGCGCGCCCAGACCCACACCGCGAAAGGTCAGAATGTGCCCGTAAAAGCTTTGCGCGCCGACATCGCCGAGGTTGGCCATGCGCGCAAATTGCCCTTCCATCCAGCGCCAGACGGGCGGCTGGCGAACACACCACGACCAATGAAACAGCCTACGGGCCAGCCAGTAACTGGCCCGCGCCTTGAGGCGTAAAAACACTCAGGCCTCCGCCGATTCCGGGTACTCGTATTCGAACACTCTGACCACTTCGGAAGCGTGCCACGACGCGGCGGCAACTCCGTCGGACGGCCCGGAAAAACGCCCCAGACGTTCAACACATTCAAAAAAACCGGTGCGCGGTAGACGGCTCGCGCCTTGGCTGATTACTAGTGAACTGCGCAGCGGTTGCTCAGCCTTGGCATCCAGCGCGGCGAGATGTTCAAGTGCAGCGGTCAGGGTTTGCATGGCCGGTGTCGGCAGTTGCAGACGCTCAAGCAAGGCGCGATACGTCAGCAGATGACGCTGTCGGCGCGCCTGATCCAGCTCCCCCAGCAACCCGTCCCAATGTTGTCGACTGATGCGTACGCTCACGATTCATCCCTCCAACCTGGCACCGTCAATTCCCAGGCCAGGCTGCGGCGGATTGCGGCGTCGGGCGCACGCTCACCACTTTCGATCATGGCCAGATAAGACGGGCTGATGCCTACCGTGCGGGCCAGCGCCTCGATGGCGATGCCCTTCCCTTCGCGCAAACTGCGGAGTTGATCCAGACCTGGAAGAATCGGGTCTGAAGTGGCCGCGACAGGCGCTGGGGCCGGACGCGACGGTGTTTCGTTGAGACCTGCTGCTTTGAGTAACGCCTGATATTGAGCCCATGGCAGAACCGCGTATTCGGGTTCGCCATCGCGTGCAATTATCTGAATATCCATGACTACCCCGTAGGACAACAACACTTAGCGAGTCGGCACTTTTCCTTAGAAGTGTAATCCTAACAGCGGCTAAGGTCGCGGGGGCGATCTATCTATCGCAGGTCTTGGTTATTCAGGGCTTTTTCGGGCCTTCCAGTTGCAGTTGTTCAGGTGTATCGGGCAGACGTTCGGCAACCGCGAGTTTTTCCGGACGCTGACGACTGCGCCACAGGCGGAACGCGTTGAGTTCTTCGTCGAGGGTCTTCATCAGCCAGGCGAGCACGGCGATGTCATCGAGCATGCCAAAGACCGGGATAAAATCCGGAATGGCATCGACCGGACTGAGGAAGTACATCAACCCCGCCACCACCGAGACCAACGCCTTGCCACTGATTGCGCGGTACTCGCCACGCCAGTAAGCCAGGCACAGCGCCTGCAGCAAACGCAGGTCATCTTTGAGCTTGCCGAGGCGATTGCCTTGCGCGGCACCTTTGCTGGCCACGGCGAACAATAAAGTCGGCAGGCGACCACGGGCCAGCAAACGGCCAGCCAGGGGCAGGAATCGAGCGAAATTCCACGGAGCTTTCATCTATTCCTCCCGTTGAAATGTTATCCACACAAATTGTGGATAACCTTGTGAACAGAGCTGCATTTCGGCGCTGAGAGCCCCGGTTTATAAGGGCCGCGCTCAGATCGGGCGTTTTTTACTCACATAAAAAACCCCAATATTTCATTGACTTGGCGGCTCAGGGCGTCTAGCGCGGGCAGCCTCAAAGCTATGACTCCCCTGACCGGCATCGGTTCGCTCTGTTTACGCCCGCCAACCTGCAGATGCAACAACGCCCCGCTTAAGCGAGGCGTTGTTGTTGAAGCCGAAGCTGCTTACTTGGCAGCAGCAGCGTCTTCTTTGGCTGGATCCTTGATGGCCAGCAGTTCCAGGTCGAAAACCAGAACCGAGTTGGCCGGGATTGCCGGGCTTGGCGATTGCGCGCCGTAAGCCAGATCGCTAGGGATGTACAGTTTGTACTTCTCGCCAACGTGCATCAGTTGCAGACCTTCAACCCAACCCGGGATCACGCCGCTTACTGGCAGATCGATCGGGCTGCCGCGCTCGACGGAGCTGTCGAATACGGTGCCGTTGGTCAGCTTGCCGGTGTAGTGAACAGTCACTACGTCGGTCGGCTTAGGCTGTGGGCCGTCGGCCTTTTTGATGACTTCGTATTGCAGGCCGGAAGCAGTTGTTGTCACGCCTGCTTTCTTGCCGTTTTCTTCGAGGAATTTCTTGCCAGCGGTTGCCGACTCTTCGCTCATCTTGGCCATACGCTCTTCGGCACGCTTTTGCAGCGCGGCGAAAGCTTCAACCAGTTCTTCGTCTTTCAGCTTCTGTTCTTTCTTGCCGACGGCATCTTCGATGCCCTGGGCTACTGCTTTGGAGTCCAGATCATCCATGCCTTCCTGAGCCAGGCTCTTGCCCATGTTCAGGCCGATACCGTAGGAAGCTTTTTGCGCCGGGGTTTTCAGCTCTACGCTGGTTTGCGAATCACAACCCGCAAGTACCAGGCTAACCAGGGCTACCGCCGCCGCCAACCGATGCTGTTTCATGCTATTTCCTTGTTCATGCGCCGAAAGGGCAATCGAGTAAAGCCGCGAGCTTATCAGGCCGCCACGACCAATGGCTACCGGCATGAGAGCAGTAAAGCGGCGATAAGTTCAGGTATTGAAACGCATTCGGCTAAAGGCACGATGAAGCTTCTGTCATCTACGCCCTACAACGATTGATGCCACTTCTCACAACAGTTGGCGTAATGGCCACTTGCCCACCCTCATAGCCTCAGGCATAACAGCGCAATAATTCGACAAGGATGTTTAACTTGCGCCGCTTATTCCGTGTTTTGACCCTGATCATCGTGCTGCTCGGCCTCGTCCTCGCCGTGGTTTTGTATTACGTCGCCAACCCGAAATTACCGTTCTACACCCCGGCCGAGCAGGTGCATTACCTGAATCAATGGTCGGAAGAACAGCGGCAAACCTATTACTTCACGCCTCAGGGCACACAGGTCAAAGGCCTGCGCTATGAGTGGTTTCAAGCGCTGGAGCTGCCCTTCTCCGAGCAGCGTTTCGCCTCTGCGGAATACCTCGCGCGCTTCGGTTTTCTGGTCGATCCCAAACAGCAAGCCACGCCGAACAATCCCGGCAACCTGCCCGTGGGTTTCGCCCGGCATCAAAACCCCGCTACTTCCGAGCAATATCTCGACATAACTTGTGCCGCTTGCCACACCGGCGAATTGCGTTTCAAAGGCCAGGCCGTGCGCATTGACGGCGGCACCGCGCAGCATGTGTTGCCTTCCAGTGTTCCTACATTGCGCGGCGGCAGTTTCGGACAAGCATTGGTCGCGAGTCTGACGGCGACTTACTACAACCCGTGGAAATTCGAACGCTTCGCCCGAAGCGTGCTCGGCGATAAATACGACGTGCGCCACGAGCAACTGCGCAAAGACTTCAAAACCTCGCTGGATACGTTCCTGAAAGTCGCCTGGAACGACACCCATCGCGGCCTCTACCCCACCGAAGAAGGCCCGGGGCGCGCCGATGCATTCGGTCGAATCGCCAACGCGACCTTCGGCGATGCGATTTCCCCCGCCAACTATCGCGTGGCCAATGCGCCGGTGGATTACCCGCAGTTGTGGGACATGTGGACGTTCGATTGGGTGCAGTGGAACGGCTCGGCGCAGCAGCCGATGGCGCGCAATATCGGCGAAGCGCTGGGCGTTGGCGCCACTTTGAATTTCTTCGATGCCAACGGCCAACCGCTGCAAGGCGACGAGCGCTACGCCTCCAGCGTTCGCGTGCGCGATCTGCACACGATCGAAGAAACCCTGCAAAAACTTCAGCCAACGGCCTGGCCGGAAGAGATACTTGGCGCCGTCGACCAACCTCTGGCCGCCAAGGGCCGCGCGCTGTTTGCGGAAAACTGCGCCGGTTGCCATGTCCCGCGCGTCTCTCAGGAAGGCGAGCGTTGGGTGCAGCATTTGCACGTGCTGCCGCTCGATGTGATCGGTACTGACCCTAACGCCGCCACCAACATCGCCACCCACCGCTTCGACCTGACAGCGCTGCAATGGGATTTGAAAGAACTTGAGAAAATGGACGTCAAACTGCATCCGACGCCCACCGAACCGCTGGATCTGAGCCAGCTGTCAGTCGCCAAGGGACTGGCCTACGTCACCGCTTTCGTCGAAAACCGCGCCTACCGCGAAGCCAACGTCACTCCGGAAGAAAAACCTCGACTGGACGGTTTCGGCCTGCCGATCGGCGTGCGCGAAAAAGTCGCTTACAAGGCGCGGCCATTGGCTGGCGTCTGGGCGACCCCACCCTTTCTGCACAACGGTTCGGTGCCAAGCGTTTATCAATTGCTCTCGCCGCAGGATGAGCGCGCGACCACCTTCTATAAAGGCACCTTCGAATACGATCCTCGCCATCTGGGTTATCGCACCGAAGCGTTCACCAATGGCTTCCTGTTTGATACGCGCATCAGTGGCAACCACAACAGCGGTCATGAATTCCGCGCCGGCGAACGTGGCAATGGTGTGATTGGCCGACTGTTGCAGCCCGAAGAACGCTGGGCCTTGCTTGAATACCTGAAAGTGCTGGGCGGCCCACTGGAGGCGCAATTGCCATGACGATGCCGACATTCAAGAAAAAATTGCCGTTGCTCGCCCGAATCTGGTTGTGGCTGGGGCGCTTGCTTGGCAAAACCGTGTTAATCCTGCTGGTGATTGGCTTGCTCGGCTGGGCGATCGCGACGGCGTGGGTTGCCTGGCAGCACCGCGGGCCGGTGTCGGCGCTGGAGCAGATTCCACCCGGCGAAGCCGCGATGACGCAAGACGTGATCCAGACCGCCGTGCGCATCGTCGATCAACACCGCGAGCCCACGCGTTATCTGCGCGACGCCCATGCCAAAGCGCATGGTTGCGTGAAAGCTGAAGTCAAAGTATTGCCGGAATTGGCGCAACAATTGCGCCAAGGCGTGTTCAGTGAGCCGGGGAAAACCTGGCAGGCGATGATTCGTCTGTCGAATGGCAACGCTTATCCGCAATTCGACAGCCTGCGCGATGCTCGCGGTATGGCGATCAAGCTGTTCGATGTGTCGGGTAAACCCTTGCTCGACGATCGACCGGCGCAAGGCGAACAGGATTTCGTGATGTTCAGTCATGCGAACTTCTTTGTCAGCGATGTCGCCGAGTACCGTCAGAATGTGGCGGCGCAGGCTGACGGCAAGAAGATCATGGCGTTTTTTCCGGGGTGGGATCCGCGCACCTGGCAGATCCGTCATCTGTTTATTGCTCTGGCCACGCTGGCACCGCCGCCGGACAGCCCGACGCAGACGACTTATTTTTCGGTCTCGCCGTACAAATTCGGTGAGGCCAATGCGAAATTTCGGGTGATGCCGGATCCGGACAGTTGCCCGGCGTACGCGTTGCCTCAACAGAATCACGATCTGCCGAACTTTCTGCGCAGTGCTTTGAGTCAGCAGTTATCGACGGATCGGGTGCCAACGTGTTTTGTCCTGCAGATTCAGCGTCAGGATGCCAACAAGTACATGCCGATCGAAGACACCAGCATTGAATGGCGTGAGCAGGACTCGCCTTTCGAGACGGTGGCGCGGATTACTTTGCCGGCGCAGGACTTCGATACCCCAGCGCTGAATCTGGCGTGCGACAACCTGTCGTTCAATCCGTGGTTTGGTATCGAAGCGCATCGGCCGATTGGCGGGATCAATCGTCTGCGTAAAGCGGTGTATGAAGCGGTGAGCGACTATCGCCACAGCCAGAATGCCGCGCATTAAAAAAGATATGCACATAACCTGTGGCGAGGGGATTTATCCCCGTTGGGCTGCGAAGCGGCCCCGCTTTTAAAATCTGGGCCCGCTGCGCAAGCCAACGGGGATAAATCCCCTCGCCACAGGTCAGCATCAAATCTGAGATTTCATAAACCCCAGACAGCAGAAAGCCCGCACTAGGCGGGCTTTCTGTGGACTCTGGCGTTCAGTGTTCCAGATTCCGAATATGGCGCAGCGGACGGGACTCGAACCCGCGACCCCCGGCGTGACAGGCCGGTATTCTAACCGACTGAACTACCGCTGCGCGAAACGCTTGAAACGAATGGTGGGTGATGACGGGATCGAACCGCCGACATTCTGCTTGTAAGGCAGACGCTCTCCCAGCTGAGCTAATCACCCTTCGCTTCGTTACGGGACGCATTATGCCACAAGTTTTCATAAAGTGTTGATTTAATTGAAGTTTTTTTCAAATAAATCCGAAAACCGGTAAAACGACACATCCCGCGGGTACAACTGTACAAACTTTGAGGCAGAAAAAAACCCGCTTGGGCGGGTTCTTCCGTGGTGACCTGGCGTTCAGTGGTCCAGGTTACCGAATATGGCGCAGCGGACGGGACTCGAACCCGCGACCCCCGGCGTGACAGGCCGGTATTCTAACCGACTGAACTACCGCTGCGCTAAACACTAGAAACGAATGGTGGGTGATGACGGGATCGAACCGCCGACATTCTGCTTGTAAGGCAGACGCTCTCCCAGCTGAGCTAATCACCCTTCGCTTCGGTGTGGCGCGCATTCTACGGAGCGACCCAACCTCTGGCAAGCACTTTTTTAAATAATTTTCTCAGGCCTTCCAAAGGCTTACAGAAGGGTTGGCCTATGAGACGGCGAGGACAATAATGCCCCCCTTTGTATAAAGGAGAGACTCACCCCATGTGGTTCAAGAACCTGCTTATCTATCGCCTGACCCAAGACCTGCCTGTCGATGCCGAGGCGCTGGAAACTGCACTGGCCACCAAACTGGCGCGTCCATGTGCAAGCCAGGAGTTGACCACCTACGGTTTCGTCGCGCCGTTCGGCAAAGGCGAAGATGCTCCATTGGTACACGTCAGCGGTGACTTCCTGCTGATTTCCGCGCGTAAAGAAGAACGCATTCTGCCGGGCAGCGTCGTGCGCGACGCGGTAAAGGAAAAGGTCGAAGAGATCGAAGCCGAGCAGATGCGCAAGGTCTATAAGAAGGAACGCGATCAGATCAAGGATGAAATCATCCAGGCCTTCCTGCCGCGCGCCTTTATCCGTCGCTCGTCGACCTTCGCCGCCATCGCGCCGAAACAAGGCCTGATTCTGGTCAACTCGGCCAGCCCGAAACGCGCTGAAGACTTGCTGTCGACCCTGCGCGAAGTGATCGGCACCCTGCCCGTCCGTCCGCTGAGCGTGAAAATGTCGCCAACCGCGACCATGACCGAATGGGTCACCACGCAGAAAGCTGCCGACGACTTCTATGTGCTGGACGAGTGCGAACTGCGCGACACCCACGAAGACGGCGGCATCGTTCGTTGCAAACGTCAGGATCTGACCAGCGAAGAAATCCAGCTGCACCTGAGCACCGGCAAAGTCGTCACGCAGCTGTCGCTGGCGTGGCAGGACAAGTTGTCGTTCATGCTTGACGACAAGATGACGGTTAAACGTCTTAAGTTCGAAGATCTGTTGCAGGATCAAGCGGAACAGGACGGTGGCGACGAGGCACTGGGTCAACTGGACGCCAGCTTCACCCTGATGATGCTGACCTTCGGCGACTTCCTGCCGGCGCTGGTTGAAGCGTTGGGTGGTGAAGAGACTCCGCAGGGGATCTAAACCCTTGTGATGTCCAAACTGTAGGAGTGAGCCTGCTCGCGATGAGGGACTGACATTCAACATCAATGTTGACTGAACGACCGCCATCGCGAGCAGGCTCGCTCCCACAATTGGTTTTGTGGTGTAACTAACAATAAGGAACAAGCCATGCGCGCACTGGCTGCACTCAGCCGCTTTGTCGGCAATACCTTCGCTTACTGGGTTCTGATTTTCGCGGTCATCGCGTTCCTGCAACCGGCGTGGTTCCTCGGCCTGAAAAGCGCGATCGTGCCGTTGCTCGGGCTGGTGATGTTCGGCATGGGCCTGACCCTCAAACTCGACGACTTCGCTGCCGTTGCCCGCCATCCGTGGCGCGTGGCGCTGGGCGTGGTTGCACACTTCGTGATCATGCCCGGCGTGGCGTGGTTGCTTTGCCAGGTGTTTCACCTGCCGCCGGAAATCGCCGTCGGGGTGATTCTGGTCGGTTGCTGCCCGAGCGGCACCTCCTCCAACGTGATGACCTGGCTGGCCCGTGGGGATCTGGCGTTGTCGGTAGCCATCGCCGCCGTTACCACCCTCCTCGCTCCGCTGCTGACCCCGGCGCTGATCTGGCTACTGGCTTCGGCGTGGTTGCCGGTGTCGTTCATGGAGCTGTTCTGGTCGATCCTGCAAGTGGTGCTGTTGCCGATCATTCTCGGCGTGGTTGCCCAGCGTCTGCTTGGCGACAAGGTTCGTCATGCGGTGGATGTGTTGCCGCTGGTGTCGGTGGTCAGCATCGTGATTATCGTCACTGCCGTGGTCGCCGCCAGCCAGGCAAAAATTGCCGAATCCGGTCTGCTGATCATGGCCGTGGTGATACTGCACAACAGCTTCGGTTATCTGCTGGGTTACTTCACCGGTCGCCTGTTCAAGCTGCCGTTGGCTCAGCGCAAATCGCTGGCGCTGGAAGTCGGCATGCAGAACTCGGGATTGGGCGCTGCGTTGGCCAGTGCGCACTTCTCGCCACTGGCGGCAGTGCCGAGCGCGTTGTTCAGTGTCTGGCACAATATTTCCGGGGCGCTGCTGTCGACCTACTTCCGCCGCATGAGCGAGAAGGAAGATCGCGAGGCGCTGGCGCAACAGGCTGCCGACTGAGCTGAAACTTGATCCCCGGGTTAATGCTGGTCAAACTATCGCGCAACGCGAGGACGACCTCGCGGCTCGATCGAGTCATTAATCTGGGGACGACCCCGTCAATCGATGGAGGTCTCTCATGTCCTGGATCATTCTGTTTTTCGCCGGCCTGTTCGAAGTCGGCTGGGCCGTTGGCCTGAAATACACCGATGGCTTCAGCCGTCCACTTCCTACTGCGCTGACCGTTGCGGCCATGGCCATCAGCCTTGGCCTGCTCGGCCTTGCGATGAAGGAATTGCCGTTGGGCACGGCGTATGCGATCTGGACGGGCGTCGGTGCTGTGGGCACGGTGATTGCCGGGATCATACTGTTTGGCGAATCGATGGCGTTGATTCGGCTGGCGAGTGTGGCGTTGATCATTACCGGGTTGATTGGGCTTAAGGTCAGCGCTTAGGCCTCTACCGCTTTCGCGAGCAAGCCCGCTTGTGTCTTGCATAGGAGTTAGAATCGGGATGAGAGGGATGGTTGGCAAGCTGAATGCCCGGGGTGCTTAAAGCACGTGTGGGAGCCCAAGCTGCCAATCATCTCTCGCTCTGGTTATTGAGCCCGAACAGTTGAACGAGCCGACCTCGAACAGTACAAGCGTGGTGCCCAACCAGAGTGCTCTCACCTTTGAGTGTAAGAGGATTCCGCCATGTTTTCCTGCGCCGGTATCGATGTCGCCAAAGATACTCTTGAGATTCGGATTAACCCGCAAGACGTAGGTGCGAGTTTTTCCAATAGCATCAGTGACTTCCCCAAGCTTATTGATTGGTTTAATTGCTATAAGGTCAATCGCGTGTTGCTTGAAGCCACAGGTGGTTATGAGCGAGAGGTCATGAAAGCGCTTCAGGCCGGGGGGTTCGACGTTATACGAATCAATCCTCGCCGCGCCAAGAGCTTTGCCAGTGCAATGGGCCAACGCGCTAAAACCGACCCGATTGATGCACGACTTCTTGCGCAGTTTGCAGAAGTCATAAAGTCGCCAAACAGTCGAGTCTCTAGCCCTGAGCAGGATAATTTGCGTGCGCTCGTACAGCAGCGTGAAAACTTTGTTCAGCAACAAAGTGACGATTTGCGACGCATCAAAACGGCTTCAGCAGATTTGGTGAAACCCTTGTTGCAGAGCCATATCGATTATCTAACCCAGGCAATAAAGTCGATAGAAAAGCTGATCCGTCAAAGTGCGAAAAAACTGGACAGTGATAAAGCTGCACGCTTGTGCTCGGTCAAGGGTATCGGGCTCGTGACGGCTGCCAGTTTAATGGCCTATTTACCTGAGCTGGGTGAGATTGGACGCCACGAAATAGCAGCTTTGGCAGGTATAGCCCCTTACAACGACGACAGCGGGAAACACAAAGGACTTCGACACATTGAGGGGGGAAGATTTTCCGCTCGCCGCGCGCTGTACATGGCAAGTTGGGTCGTGATTATGCGCCAGCCCGAGTTTCAGGCTCGATATCAAACCCTACGCGACAAAGGAAAATGCGCAAAAGTAGCGCTGATCGCCTGCATGCGTGTGCTGTTGATAAGACTGAACGCAATGATCCGGGATCGAACGCCATGGAAGGAACAGTTGGCTTGAAATAGAGCGGTGTTTCTGGGAAAAAATGCACGGCTATGGGCTGTGGGAGATCAGCTGCCTATCACCCTGCATTCAAAATAAAGGGTATCAAGACAGTTGCTCCCACATTAGACCGCGTTCCATCATGGGAATACGGTCAACTGTGGGAGCGGGCTTGCTCGCGAAGAGGCCCTAAAAATCAGCGACTATCTAACCGCCCCACGCAACTCCCCCACCAACACCTGCAACTTCGCCGGCTCCGCCGCTTCCACAGTTACCGCCGAACCCGCCACCAACGTCACCCGCGACCACAACCGGTGAAAAAACCCCTTGTTCGGATCGCGACTGAAGAAGCTCCCCCACAACCCCTGCAACGCCAGCGGAATCACCGGTACCGGCGTCTCTTCGAGAATCCGCGTCAGCCCGCCCCTGAATTCATTCATCTCGCCATCAGCGGTCAATTTGCCTTCCGGGAAGATGCACACCAGTTCACCGTTCTTCAGATACTGAGCAATCCGCGTGAAGGCCTTTTCGTAGATCTGGATATCTTCCTGCCGCCCAGCGATAGGAATGGCCCCCGCCGTGCGGAAGATAAAGTTCAGCACCGGCAGGTTGTAGATTTTGTAGTACATGACAAAGCGAATCGGCCTACGAACTGCGCCGCCAATCAGCAAGGCATCGACGAACGACACGTGGTTACACACCAACAACGCCGCGCCCTCATCAGGAATCGCCTCAAGGTTGCGATGCTCGACGCGGTACATGGAATGGCTGAGCAGCCAGATCATGAAACGCATACTGAACTCGGGGACGATTTTGAAGATGTAGGCGTTAACGCCGATGTTCAGCAGCGACACCACCAAGAACAGCTGCGGAATCGACAGTTTGACCACGCTCAACAACATGATCGAAACGATGGCCGAGACCACCATAAACAGTGCGTTGAGAATGTTGTTCGCTGCGATTACCCGCGCGCGCTCGTTCTCGGCGGTGCGCGACTGGATCAATGCGTACAGCGGCACGATATAGAAGCCGCCGAAAATGCCCAGACCGAGAATGTCGATCAACACCGCCCACGTGTGCACAAAGCCCAGCACTTCAACCCAGCTATGGCCAGTGACGCTGTCCGGAATCCCGCCGGAATGCCACCACAGCAGCAGCCCGAACACGGTCAGACCAAACGAGCCGAACGGCACCAGACCGATCTCGACTTTACGCCCGGAAAGCTTCTCGCAGAGCATTGAACCGAGGGCGATACCGACCGAGAACACCGTCAGAATCAAGGTGACCACGGTCTCATCGCCGTGCATCCATTCCTTGGCATACGCCGGAATCTGCGTCAGATAAATCGCCCCGACAAACCAGAACCACGAGTTGCCGACGATCGAACGCGACACCGCTGGGGTCTGGCCCAAGCCGAGTTTCAGCGTCGCCCACGATTGGCTGAAGATGTTCCAGTTCAGGCGCATTTCCGGCGAGGACGCCGCCGCCCGTGGAATGCTGCGGCTGGCGAGATAACCCAGCACGGCAATGCCGACGATGGCGCCGGACACCAGTGGCGCGTAGTGCGTCGAAGACATGATGACCCCGGCGCCGATAGTGCCGGCGAGGATCGCCAGAAACGTGCCCATCTCCACCAGGCCATTGCCGCCGACCAGTTCATCCTCGCGCAATGCCTGCGGCAGGATCGAATACTTCACCGGCCCGAATAACGCCGAGTGCGTGCCCATGGCGAACAACGCCACCAGCATCAGCGACAGATGATCGAACAAGAATCCGACGGATCCCACCGCCATGATGGCGATTTCCGCCAGTTTGATCAGACGGATCAACGCGTCCTTGGCGAACTTTTCGCCAAACTGCCCGGCCAGCGCCGAGAACAGGAAGAACGGCAGAATAAACAGCAGCGCACAGAGGTTGACCCAAATCGAGCGGTCACCTTCGATGGTCAGCCGATAGAGAATGGCGAGGATCAACGACTGTTTAAACACGTTGTCGTTAAACGCGCCGAGCGATTGCGTGATGAAGAACGGTAAAAACCGTCGCGTGCGCAGCAGGTTGAACTGTGAGGAGTGACTCATCTTCCGTGTTTCCCTGATTTTGCTGGGGGGTGGTCTGGATACTGTCTATTGGATTCACAAACCGCAATCCAGGCCACACCTTAGCTAAATATTTCAGGTTATTTCTTCAAACCGGCGATGCACGGTGAAACAAACAGCTCGCCACGCCACGCGCCTTGCACGGTGCGTTTACCGACGATCAGCCACATGATCGCGAGCAACGTCACCAACACACAGCCAACCACGCTGAAAAAGCCGAGATTCAAGGTGCTCGCCAGCTTCAACGTTGCCAGCGAATAAACGCCCAACGGGAAGGTGAAGCCCCACCAGCCAAGATTGAACGGGATGCCGTCACGCAGATAACGCACGGTGATCAGCAGCGCCATCAACATCCACCACAACCCGAAGCCCCACAGCGTGATGCCGGCGACCAGGCCAATGCCCGATGCGATTTCGCCGATGCCCGGCAGACCGTTGGCAGCGAAGATCGCCGGTGCATCAGCGCCCAACAGCAACATGCCCAGCGCACCGGTGCCGATCGGGCCAAGGGCCAGCCAGCTCGAAGCGGCCATGTTTTCGTGAGGCAGTTTGTGCAGGGCCATGCGCAGCAGAAGGATTGTCAGAATGCTGAACGCCACCGGTAGGGAAAATGCCCAAAGCACGTAGCTGGTGGTCAGCATCACCAGTTGCGAGTGGGCATCGGTCAGATGCGGTGCGAGCAAACCACCGCTGGCCGCCGCCACTTCTGCGGCGACTACGGGCAACAGCCAAACGGCGGTCATCTGATCAATGCTGTGTTCCTGACGGGTAAACATCATGTACGGAATCAACACGCCGCAGGCCAGCGACATCGCCACGTCGATCCACCACAGCACTTCGGCGAGATGAATCACCCCGTCGCCCCAGCGCGGCAGGCCGAACACCAAAAAGCCGTTGATGATCGTCGCCAGGCCCATTGGGATGGTGCCGAAGAACATCGATACCGTGGAATGCCCGAAAATCCGCCGCGCTTCATCGAAGAACAGAATCCAGCGAGCGGCATAAGCCAGGGTAAACAACGTGAACAACAGAATGTTGAACAACCACAGCCCTTCGGCCACGGCGTGCAAACCGGGGATCGCCACCGGCAGTTGCGCCAACGCCAATGCCAGCACACCGGTACCCATGGTCGCGGCGAACCAGTTCGGTGTGAATTGGCGGATCACTTCACGCGGATGCTGAAGTTGGCTGAACGGCTTGATGCCGGGTTTGGCGCTGTTGGGGCAAATCATCATGAACTCCTGTCCTCAGGTGAGGTGGAATTCATGGTAGATCCAAATCGAATATCTATATAACGGGTAATATCTCTAACTGTTATCTGTTTTACCAATAAGCAGTCAGACGCTGCCTTCGCTTTCGATCACCAGAATCCGCGCCGCGCCTTGTGGATGCGCGACATGCTCGGTGCCGACCGAGGCGTAAAAGATGTCGCCAACGTCGAGCTGCACCTGTTTTTCTTCGCCATTTTCGCGGTAGTGCATCTGCACCTGGCCATCGAGCACCACGAACACTTCTTCGCCATCGTTGACGTGCCATTTGTACGGCTGATCCGTCCAGTGCAGGCGCGTGGTGATGCCGTTCATATTGGCGATATCCAGCGCGCCCCAGGCGCGGTCGGCGGTAAAGGTTTTGCTGCGGATAATCTTCATGAATCGATCCGAGAGAAGAATGGCCAAGCAAGGCTAACCGAAACTCAGGGAGCGCTGCACACCTTGACTGCGTTAGCGCGCAGGCTGAGCAACAAAGCCCCCACCGCCAACACGATCAGCACTGCGCCGTAACCATCTGTGGTCGCCAGCAAGCCATAGGTGCGAGCCAGATAACCGGCCAACAATGCCGGCAGGCAGAACGCGAGGTAGCTGAGCACGTAATACGCCGACATCAAACCGGCCCGTTCGTGAGGCAATGCCAGCGGAACCAGGCTGCGCACTGCGCCAAGGAAGCCCGAGCCAAACCCACAACCGGCGACCAGCGTGCCGAGGAAGAACAGCGAAAGACTCGCGCTGTGCACGCCGAGCAAGATCAGCACCAGACCGATCGGCAGCAAACTCGCGCCCAGCCGCAAGGCTTGTTTGGCGCTGCGATTGCGCAAGGTGAAAATCATCAACGCACCGGTCAGGGTCAATGCCGCTACGGTCGAGCCGCCGATCAGGTTGGACGTCGAACCGGTGGCCGTGCGTACCAATGACGGAGCCAGCGAGGCGTAAAAACCACCAAGCGCCCATGTCGCGGTGTTTAACGGCAGCACTCGCCACAATGTTGAACGGGCCTGAGCCGGCACGTGCAGCGTCGGCTTTAATGACGCCCAGGCCCCGGCTTGCGGCGAGACGCTTTCCGGCAGGCGCCAGACATAAATCCCCTGCAATACAAACAATCCGAGCAACAACCAATAGGTCAACTGCAACGGCGCCGGAGCAAATTCCGCGAGCAAACCGCAACCCAAACCGCCCAACGCCATTCCCAACAGCGGCGCGACGCTGTTGATCAACGGCCCTTGTTGGCGATCCGTATCGAGCAACGTCGCGCTCAACACCGCAGTGGCCATGCCGGTGGCGAAACCTTGCAGGACGCGCGCGCTGATCAGCCACGTGACGCTGTCGGCATAGATAAACAGCAGCATCGCCAAGGCATTGAGCAGCACGGCGGTAAAAATCACCGGTTTGCGCCCGACGTGATCGGACAGCGAACCCACTGTTAATAGCGCCGCCAACAGACTGAGCGCATAGACGCCGAAGATCAGCGTCAGCACCACCGCCGAGAAATGCAGTTGATCCTGATACAGGTGATACAACGGCGTCGGCGCGGTGGAAGCGGCGAGAAAACTGAGTAAGGTGATCGCCAGAAACCACAGGCTGGAGCGGTTTGAAACGACGTTATTCAAGGGGCTAATCATGGGCACACTCCGCAAAAGCTAATTTTTTGCTTTTGCGGAGTGTGCTACCGCCTCGCGCTTAAAGCAAATTCTTTGTGTTAAGGTCTGCCGCATGGCTATTAAAGAAGGTTTACGCCCCGGCGGCCGCAGTGCCCGGGTGCAAGAGTCGATTCATTCGGCAGTCCACGCGCTTCTGCAAGAGCAGGAGCGCTCGACCGTGACCGTGCCGCAAATCGCCGCACGTGCAGGCGTGACGCCGTCGACGATTTATCGACGCTGGGGGGATCTGGCGGCGTTGCTCGCAGACGTCGCCCTCGCCCGCATGCGCCCGGACAGCGAGCCGGCAGAAACGGGCAGTTTGCGCAGTGATATTCGGGCGTGGGCTGAACAGTATCTCGACGAGATGAGCTCCGAGCCCGGCCGCAACATGATGCGCGACGTGCAAGCGAGCGCGACGCCGGGGTATTGCGTGACGATCATTGGTGCGCAGTTGCAGACGATCATTGCGCGGCATCCCGATGAAACCGCGCCGAGTGTTGATCGGCTGATCAACCTGGTGGTGGCGCCGGTGGTGTTCCGGATACTGTTTTCGGCGGCGGCGCTTGAAGTGGATGAGCTGCATTATCTGATCGATATTGCGCTGCGTCTGGACTGACGCCTTCGCGAGCAAGCCCGCTCCCACATTTGGAATGCATTCCCCTTGTGGGAGCGGGCTTGCTCGCGAAGAGGCCCGCCCGGTCACCGCTAATACTGACGGGTTCCACCCCTGCGACACCCCGCCACGCCACGACCTTGGTCGACACTGACTAACCGCCGCACTCATGCGAGACTGTTGGCCCGGACAGGGTTGCCGGGGAGTCTCTGTCGGGAGTGTTGCATGTCGTTGTCCACCGGGCTGATCGCCGCCGTCGCCCTCGCCTATATGGCCATCATGTTCGCTATCGCCTTCTACGGCGACCGTCGCAGCGCGCCTTTGCCGCCGCGGATGCGTGCCTGGGTGTACAGCCTGTCGCTGGCGGTTTATTGCACCAGCTGGACATTCTTCGGCGCGGTCGGTCAGGCTGCCGAACAATTGTGGTCGTTCCTGCCGATTTACCTCGGGCCGATCCTGCTGCTGCTCGGCGCGCCATGGGTGCTGCAGAAAATGGTGATGATCAGCAAACAGGAGAACATCACCTCCATCGCTGACTTCATCGCCGCGCGTTACGGCAAATCGCAATCGCTGGCGGTAGTCGTCGCGCTGATCTGCCTGGTCGGCGTCCTCCCCTACATCGCCCTGCAACTCAAAGGCATCGTCCTCGGCGTGAACCTGTTGATCGGCGCCGGCGCCGACGCCATGGGCACCCGCGCCCAGGACACCGCGCTGATCGTGTCGCTGGTGCTGGCGCTGTTCACCATCGTCTTCGGTACGCGCAACCTCGACGCCACCGAGCACCACCGCGGCATGGTGCTGGCGATTGCCTTCGAATCGCTGGTCAAACTGTTTGCCTTTCTCGCGGTCGGCGCCTTCGTCACTTTCGGTCTGTACGACGGTTTCGATGACCTGTTCAACCAGGCAATGCTCGCCCCGCGCCTCGAGGAATACTGGAAAGAAACCATTAACTGGCCGTCGATGGTGGTGCAGACCGGCGTGGCGATGATGGCGATCATTTGCCTGCCCCGGCAGTTTCACGTCACCGTGGTGGAGAACATCGACCCGCAGGATCTGCGACTGGCCAAATGGGTGTTCCCGGCCTACCTCGCACTGGCCGCGCTGTTTGTAGTCCCGATCGCCCTCGCCGGTCAGATGTTGTTACCGAGCGACGTACTCCCCGACTCCTTCGTGATCAGTTTGCCGTTGGCTCAAGCCCATCCGGCGCTAGCACTGCTGGCGTTTATCGGTGGTGCTTCGGCGGCGACCGGCATGGTGATTGTCGCCAGCGTAGCGTTGTCGACCATGGTCTCCAACGACATGCTGTTGCCGTGGTTGCTGCGCCGAAATAACGCCGAGCGCCCGTTCGAAGTGTTCCGTCAGTGGATGCTCTCGGTGCGCCGCGTCAGCATCGTGGTGATTCTGTTGCTGGCGTATGTCAGCTATCGCCTGCTCGGTTCCACCGCGAGCCTGGCGACCATCGGCCAGATTGCCTTCGCCGCTGTCACCCAATTGGCCCCGGCCATGTTGGGCGCGCTGTACTGGAAACAGGCTAACCGGCGCGGGGTTTTTGCCGGTCTCGCTGCCGGTACTTTCCTGTGGTTTTACACGCTGATTCTGCCGATTGCCGCGCACAGCCTGGGCTTGTCCCTGAGCAGTTTTCCGGGGCTGGCATGGTTGCACAGCAATCCGCTGAATTTGCCAATCACCCCACTGACACAAGGCGTGGTGCTGTCGCTGGCCGGTAACTTCACCCTGTTCGCGTGGGTCTCGGTGCTGTCGCGCACGCGGGTATCGGAACACTGGCAGGCCGGGCGTTTTATCGGTCAGGAGATCAGCGCGCGGCCGAGCGCACGCTCGATGCTGGCGGTGCAAATCGACGATCTGTTGCAACTGGCGGCGCGGTTTGTCGGTGAAGAACGCGCGCGGCAGAGCTTTATTCGTTTCGCCTACCGTCAGGGCAAAGGCTTCAACCCGAACCAGAACGCCGATGGCGAATGGATCGCCCACACCGAGCGCTTGTTGGCCGGTGTGCTTGGCGCTTCTTCGACCCGCGCTGTAGTAAAAGCCGCTATCGAAGGTCGGGAAATGCAGTTGGAGGACGTAGTCCGGATCGCCGACGAAGCGTCGGAAGTGTTGCAGTTCAACCGCGCCCTGCTGCAAGGCGCGATCGAGAACATCACCCAAGGCATCAGCGTGGTCGACCAATCGCTGAAACTGGTGGCGTGGAATCGACGCTATCTGGAGCTGTTCAACTACCCGGACGGTTTGATCAGCGTTGGCCGGCCGATTGCCGACATCATTCGCTACAACGCCGAGCGCGGCTTGTGCGGCCCCGGCGAAGCCGAAGTACACGTTGCCCGTCGCTTGCACTGGATGCGTCAGGGCCGCGCGCACACCTCTGAACGGTTGTTCCCCAACGGTCGGGTGATCGAGTTGATCGGCAACCCGATGCCGGGCGGCGGTTTCGTCATGAGTTTCACCGACATTACTGCGTTCCGCGAAGCTGAGCAGGCGCTGACCGAGGCCAACGAGGGGCTGGAGCAACGGGTCAGCGAGCGTACGCAGGAACTGTCGCAACTCAACGTCGCGCTGACCGAAGCCAAGGGCACCGCCGAAGCGGCGAACCAGTCGAAAACCCGCTTCCTCGCGGCGGTCAGCCATGACTTGATGCAACCGTTGAACGCCGCCCGCCTGTTCTCCGCCGCCCTCTCCCACCAGGACGATGGCTTGAGCAGCGAGGCGCAGAAACTGGTGCAGCACCTCGACAGTTCGCTGCGTTCAGCCGAAGACTTGATCAGCGATCTGCTGGATATCTCGCGCCTGGAAAATGGCAAGATCAACCCGGATCGCAAGCCGTTTGCGCTCAATGAGCTGTTCGATATTCTCGGCGCCGAATTCAAGGCACTGGCGCAAGAACAGGGCCTGACCTTCCGCGTGCGTGGCAGTCACCTGCGCATCGACAGCGACAGCAAATTGCTGCGGCGGATTTTGCAGAACTTCCTCACCAATGCGTTCCGCTATGCCAAAGGCCCGGTGCTGCTCGGCGTGCGTCGGCGCGGGGGAGAATTGTCGCTGGAAGTGTGGGATCGCGGGCCGGGGATTCCGGAGGACAAGCTGCAGGTGATTTTCGAAGAATTCAAACGCCTCGACAGCCACCAGACCCGCGCCGAAAAAGGTTTGGGGCTTGGCTTGGCGATTGCCGATGGCTTGTGCCGCGTGCTCGGCCATACGTTGCGTGTGCGTTCGTGGCCGGGGCGCGGCAGTGTGTTCAGCGTCAGCGTGCCATTGGCCCCGACGCAAACCGTGCCGGCCAGCGCCGCTGTCGAGTTGAACGGCAAGTTGCTGGGCGGCGCGCAGGTGCTGTGTATCGACAATGAAGACAGCATTTTGATTGGCATGAACAGTTTGCTCAGCCGCTGGGGTTGTCAGGTGTGGACGGCGCGCAATCGCGAGGAATGTGCGGCGTTGCTTAAGGATGGCGTGCGGCCGCAACTGGCGCTGGTGGATTACCACCTCGATCACGGCGACACCGGGACAGAGTTGATGGCGTGGTTGCGCACGACGTTGGGCGAGCCGGTGCCGGGGGTGGTGATCAGTGCGGATGGGCGGCCGGAAACGGTGGCGCAGGTGCATGCGGCGGGTCTGGATTATCTGGCGAAACCGGTGAAACCGGCGGCGTTGCGGGCGTTGTTGAGTCGGTATGTGCCGCTCTAAATATGTATGCGCTGCACTGGCCTCTTCGCGAGCAGGCTCGCTCCCACATTGGAATGCATTACAAATAGAGGGAGCGAGCCTGCTCGCGAAGCTTTTGAGGTTACTCGGGAAGTTCGACCAAGCCATCAACATCGGTCATCGCCCGCTCCAGCAGATCCGCCGGCAAGCTCTTGCTCGCTCGCGCCCCGAGCAGTTTGAGCTGCTCACTGCGGCTGACCAGATTGCCGCGCCCTTCTGTCAGTTTGTTGCGCGCTGAGCTGTAGGCTTTGTCCAGTTGCTGCAGACGATTGCCGACCTCGTCCAGATCCTGAATAAACAGCACGAACTTGTCGTACAGCCATCCGGCACGCTCGGCGATTTCCCGGGCGTTCTGGCTCTGGCGCTCCTGCTTCCACAGACTGTCGATGACCCGCAATGTCGCCAGCAATGTGGTCGGGCTGACAATCACGATGTTGCGGTCGAACGCCTCTTGAAACAGCGACGGTTCAGCCTGCAACGCCGCCGAGAACGCTGCTTCGATCGGCACGAACAGCAAAACAAAATCGAGGCTGTGCAGGCCTTCCAGACGCTTGTAATCCTTGCCGGCCAGACCTTTGACGTGATTGCGCAGGGACAGTACGTGCTGCTTGATCGCGATCTGGCCGAGGGTGTCGTCTTCGGCGGCGACGTATTGCTGATACGCGGTCAGACTGACTTTCGAGTCGACCACCACCTGCTTGTCGCCCGGCAGATAAATCACCACGTCGGGCTGGAAACGCTCGCCGTCCGGGCCTTTCAAATTCACCTGTGTCTGATACTCGCGGCCCTTCTCCAGACCAGCGTGTTCGAGCACCCGTTCGAGAATCAGCTCGCCCCAGTTGCCTTGGGTTTTCTGGCCCTTGAGGGCACGGGTCAGGTTGGTCGCTTCGTCGCTCAGACGCAGGTTGAGCGCCTGCAAACGTTCCAGCTCCTTGGCCAGCGAAAAGCGCTCGCGGGCTTCAGCCTGATAGCTTTCTTCCACACGTTTTTCGAAGGATTGAATGCGTTCTTTCAGTGGATCGAGCAACTGGCCGAGGCGCTGTTGACTGGTTTCGGCAAAACGCTGCTCGCGCTCATCGAAGATCTTGCCGGCCAGTTCGGCGAACTGCGCGCGCAGCTCATCGCGCGAACCTTGCAGGTCGCTGAGGCGTTGTTGATGGCTTTCCTGTTGCTCACGCAGCTCGGCGTTCAACGAAGCGGCTTGCGCGTCGAGACGGCGCAGTTCGGCTTCTTTGCTGGCACGTTCGATATTCCAGGCGTGGGACGCATCGCGGGCGTCGTCGCGCTCGATCTGCAGCAACTCGACTTCACGGCGCAGGGCCGCCAGTTCCGCCTGTTTCGCGGCGTTGGCCTGGCCCAGATCAGCGACTTCATCGCGGCTCGCCTCAAGCTGAGCGTTGAGGCCGTCCTGCGCCAGTTGCGCCATGGCCAGCCGCTCTTCGAGCAGGGCCACGTCGGCTTGGCCGTTGCTCGCCCGGCGCTGCAGTTGCCAGGCCAGCGCCAGCAATGGCAACCCCGCTGCCGCGAGACCGAGCAATACGCTGGTCAAGTCCATCGCCATAGAGATTCCTGCCCATCCAATAAAGCCTGAAGGTTAACCAAGGTGTCAGGTCTTGGACAGCTCAGTCTTCGATGAGACCGAGTTCCTGCTGCGCACGCCGGTCGCCGGCACGGGCAGCCGAACGCAACAGATCCTGGCCGATGCGGCGGTCGCGGGCGTTACCGCACTCGCGGCACATCAATTGGCCGAGACGGCTTTGCGCAGCGACCACGCCTTCGCGCGCAGGCTGCTTGAGCAGGCGGCCGGCAAGGTGTTTGGCGTTGTGGCTGTCGCTCAGGCGCGGGCTGTCGAGCAGCCATTCGGCCACGCGCACAGAAAATCGCTTGGGCGGGGTAACACGAGGGGGTTCTGAGGTGACAGAGTCTGATACTGAGCGAAACTTCATAAAGCACTGTGGGACAGATCGGAAGGCGCGCCACTCTACTCTCTTTTTCTTACAGGTAAAGTCCGAAAAAAACCCGGCACGCCCGTGCTAGAGCAAGCGCTCGGGACAATCCACAGAAGCTGTGGATAACTCAGTGGACAACCGCCCTTGAACCCTCGCAAACCCTTGTGGAATGGGGCTCGCAGTCAAACTGACGATTTTTTCACCAACAAAAAAAACCGATGTTTTTCATTGACTTAAACTTTCGATGCAGGCAGCCATCGGGGTCAGGATTGATGTGACAGTGCTGTGACAGTCCGCGCAACTAATGTGCACAAGTACCTGTTACCCGGTTATAGGGGTGCGCTTTTTCGGGTCGTTTTCCACCCTTCCCTGGGGATAAGGCTGTCTGGCGCGGCGCTTGATGAAAATTGTTTCACCGACCGACGGTCTTAATGTGGGCCAATACGGGGCGATCCGCCGGATCGACAAGCAGAATCCGTAGCCGCCTGCAATCTTTTTCAGCATTGGGTTTGCTTTGTACTTTTCTATCCGTTAGTATCCGCGGCGTTAGTACCAAGCTGAAAGTCAATTCCGGTCGAACACATCCCCACGGTCAACCTTCTACCAAGAAGCCAATCGCCGAAAAAAGCGGGAGCGACCCCTCGATGGTTTCCAGGTAAATCTTGCGACAACACAGCCTTTGAATGATGCAAAGGGTGTTGCGAAGGCCACTTACTCTGACCGAACCAACCTGCAAATTGATCAGGATCTTCACCCCGGGCCCAGAACCTTTGCCCTTGATGTGTTGCCTGCCCTCCTAAGTACCTACCTGCCAGCCCAAGCGCGCCAACTTATCAGCGCTTCAAACTGGCTGCTTTGTTCCAGTCGGGTTCTTCGTTCGACCAATGGTGGTCGTCGTCACTGGAACGTTTTAACGTTGCACGGTTCTTATCCGTGTCATTTGTAGGAACACCTAATAACTATGTCTACTCAAATCCATACTCAGGATGCCATTCGCACCCTAACCAACGCTTTTGCTCCGATGAACTGCCTGATCATGGCCGCTCGCAAAGGCTGCTTCAGCTTCACACTGGTCAACGAACACGGTATCGCCCGCCACAGCGAGCGTCTTTACCCCGATCAGTACTCCAGCGCTGAACCGCTGCAGGCCGTGATCGATCGTACCCGTCAGGCACTGGTTGCCTGAAAGCCGAAAAGGCTGCAAAAGCAAAAGCCCCGCACAAAATGCGGGGCTTTTTATTGCCCGATGTTTCGCTTTTACCCCTCAGCGGCTAAGCACCATCGGATATAACGGATATTCCGCGCAGCCGGAAATATTTTAAAAACAGGCCTTTACGTCGCGAATATGACACTACACTTCAACTCAAGCGGCGTGATCCGCTTGCGGCGAGCCTGAACCGATCCACAGCTGCCAAGCCCCCCTTCAGGACTCGCCATTAATAACAAGAACCGAGGGATTTATGGGTATCGCTGCCAGCGAACTGTGCCGCTATGTGATCCGTCCTACGTTGATCTACCTGGGACGCCACTGCGCAACTGCCGAAGCCCTGTTGCTGGGCATCGCCGCCAGTCAGTCAGCCCTGGGTTCTGCCCTGCATGACCGCCGTGGCCACGGCCTCTACCGCATTGCCGAGCATCGTCATCAAGCCCTTTGGGATGATTACCTGGCACTCGATCCGGAGCGCGCAAGCCTGGTTCGCGGCCTTGCCAGTCAGCATGCTTTCCTCAGCGGGCCGCACCTGGAATTAACCGTTAATCTGCGTTACGCCACCGCCATCGCCTGGCTGTTGGTAGAAGAACAAAACCCCACCCTCCCCGACCCGGCTGATTTACTCGGAATGGCGCGCATCTGGCGTCAGACGTTTCAGCCTCAGGGTCGTCTGCGCGATTTCACCTACGCCTGGCAGACCTGTGTTTCACCGATGAATCAGGTCGCTTGTTGACCCACCGGTTTCGCAAGATCGTGTAACGGGTCGCGAATCTGGTCGGATTGTCCTACAAAACCGCTCTAACTCAAGGCATACGGACTATAGCGCCGGAGCGAAAATGTTGGTAATTTTCGCCCCGGTGATCACCAGGAGTTCTAATAATGAAAAAAGTAATGCTCAAAACCACCCTTAGCCTCGCCGTTACCATGGCATCCACCCAGATTTTCGCAGCTGGCTTTGCCATCAACGAACACAGCATCAGCGGGATGGGGACTGGGTACGCCGGGCGATCTTCTTCTGCCGACGACGCAAGCACTGTTTATGGTAACCCTGCCGGCATGTCGCGCATCACGCGCGAACAAGTCACTGGCGGTGTTGCATTCCTCGACGCAAAAACCGATATCAGCGACGCCAGCTCCAGCCCTAACGGCGGCAGCAACAAAGGCGACATGGTGCCCTTCACCTCCGTACCTATGGGCTTCTACGTCAAACCAATCGATGATCATTGGGCATTCGGCCTCGGCGTTTACGTGCCGTTCGGCCTGATCACCGATTACGAAAACGGCTTTGCCGGCCGTTACTTCGGCAGCAAGTCCGAAGTACAAGTCATCACCTTCCAGCCAACCGTGAGCTACAAGTTCAACGACGTGGTGTCGATCGGCTTCGGCCCGACCATCAACCGTATCGACGGCTCGCTGGAATCCAACCTGTCGATCACTCAGGCCGCGCCAGATGGCAAGGTCAAGATCAAGGGTGACGACACCGCACTGGGCTACAACATCGGCGTGCTGGTTCAAGCCACCGACACTACGCGCCTGGGCATGACCTACCACTCGAAAGTCGACTACAAGCTCGAAGGCAACACCAAGGTCAACTACGGCGTGCTCGGCCTGATCGGCGCGAACCCGAACCAGAAGTACGACGCTTCGCTGAAGATCACTACGCCTGAATCCCTGGACTTCTCGGTGACCCAGGCGATCAACGATCAGTGGAATGTCTACGCCGGTTCGACCTTCACCCGTTGGAGCCAGCTGAAGAAAATCACCGTCGAGAACTCGGGCGTGCAGCCTGCACTGGCCGGTCAGTTCGGTGAAATCACCGAAGACCAGAACTGGCACGACTCCTGGGCTTACGCCGTGGGTACTTCGTACCAGTTGAACAAGGAATGGGTACTGCGTACCGGTCTGACCTTCGACCAGTCGCCGACCAACAACGTCGACCGTTCGCCACGTATTCCGACTGGCGACCGTACGATTTTCAGCATCGGTGCTGGCTGGAGCCCGACCGAAGACCTGACCATCGACGTCGCTTACTCGTACCTGAAAGAAGAGTCGATCAAGATCCGCAACGAAAACGATCGTGGCCAGACCTACGACGCCAAGTATGAAAACTCGGCAAACGGTTTCGGTGTTGGCGCGACTTATCGCTTCTGATGCTGCCGGGCGGGGTTAACCCCTCGCCCACTGAAAAGCCCCGCTCTCTTTACAGAAAGCGGGGCTTTTTTGTGCCTGCGAGCAAAACTTTGTAGGAGCTGCGGCACGCTGCGATCTTTTGATTTGACCTTTAAGATCAAAAGATCGCAGCGTGCCGCAGCTCCTACAGGATTTGGGTAAACCCGCTGAAGGTCAGGGTTTCAGGGGTTTTGAGGCGATGGCTTTTTCGATCGCGGCGATGAATTCCGGATCATCCGGTTTGGTCAGGCTAGAGAAATTGGCGATCACTTTGCCCTGTCGATCGACCACGTATTTGTAGAAATTCCACTTCGGCGCGCTGCTCTGCGCAGCCAATACCTGGAACATATGCGTAGCGTCATCGCCACGGACTTTCTGCGGTTCGGTCATGGCGAACGTCACGCCGTAGTTGGCGTAGCAGACCTTGGCGGTCTCAGCGCTGTCCTTGGACTCTTGTTTGAAGTCATTGGACGGCACGCCGAGCATTTCCAGCCCCTGCCCCTCATAACGCTTATGCAGCGCCTCAAGGCCTTCGAACTGCGGCGCGAAACCGCAGAAACTGGCGGTGTTGACCACCACCAGCGGTTTGTCTGCGTATTGTTTGCACAGGTCGATGGAATCCTTGGCGCGCAATTTGGGCAGCGAGCCTTGCAGCAATTCCGGACAGTCAGCGGCCTGGGCCACGCCAGTCAACGCCATCAGCAACGCGGGAACCGCACACCAGCGCATCAGCATGTCGTACATCCTTGAGAAGTCGTCAGACTTCGACGTTACTCGCCACGCCTGCTTCTAGCAAATGCTCATGCCCAGTTGCATCAACGCCAGACCGCCCTGATGCCAGCCCCACCACACCAGCGCCAACAATGCGGCGCCGAGTGCGGCAAAGAGGAGACGTGGCCAGAATCGGCTCATGCGGCGCCCGCTGCGGCTTGCAGGCGGGCCACCGGACGCTCGCGCACCGGCCAGTTCAGTGCGGCCGCCAACAGACTCAACAGAATCGCCACTTGCCAAATCAAGTCATAACTCCCGGTTCGGTCATACACCACCCCGCCCAGCCAGCCGCCGAGGAACGAGCCGAGCTGATGGAACAGGAACACGATGCCGCCGAGCATGGACAGATTGCGCACACCAAACAAGGTCGCCACCGTACCGTTGGTCAACGGCACCGTCGACAGCCACAAGAAGCCCATCGCCATGCCGAACAGATAGGCCGAGGTGGTCGTCACCGGCATCCAGAGGAACAGCACGATCACCACTGCGCGCAACAGATACAACGCCGTGAGCAAACGCGGTTTCGACATGCGCCCGCCAAGCCAACCAGCCGTGTAAGTGCCGAAGATATTGAACAGCCCGATCAGCGCCAGCACCGTAGTACCGACGCTGGCCGGGAGATGCTGATCAACCAGATACGCCGGCAGATGCACGCCGATAAACACCACCTGAAAACCACAGACAAAAAAGCCGAACGCCAGCAACCAAAAACCCGAATGCGAACAGGCCTCACGCAAGGCTTCAGACAGAGTTTGCTCATGACCGAGCACCGGCAGCGGTTTGTCCTTGAGCATGCTCACCAGCGGCACAATCAGCGCCACCAGAAGGCCCAACACCAGCAGCGCCGCCGACCAACCGAGCCAGCCGATCAGGCCGAGGGTACCGGGCAACATCGCGAACTGGCCGAACGAGCCGGCAGCACTGGCGATGCCCATGCCCATGCTGCGTTTCTCCGGCGGCACTGCACGACCGACGACGCCGAGGATGACCGAGAACGAGGTGCCGGACAGGCCGATGCCAATCAGCAAACCAGCACTCAGCGACAGCGTCACCGCCGAATCCGACAAGCCCATGCAGATCAGGCCCACGGCGTAGAGCACGCCGCCGACCAGCACCACTTTCGCCGCGCCGAAACGGTCAGCCAGCGCGCCGGTGAATGGCTGCGCCAAACCCCAGATCAGGTTCTGCAAAGCGATAGCGAAGGCGAACACCTCGCGGCCCCAGCCGAACTGCGCGCTCATCGGCGACAGAAACAGACCGAAGCCGTGCCGCACGCCCAATGACAACGCAAGAATCAGCGCACTGCCGACCAACACCCAACCGCACGTACGCCACATCGATGTCATTATTATTCTCCAGTCGCGGGTATATACCCGCTTGAGGTCGGAAAAACCGGCGATTAGGCCAGTTCATCCAGCAATTTGAGCAGAATTTCACGCTTCTCGGCACCCAGTCGATCGATCAAGCGCTGCTGCGCCGCCTCCCAGGCCGGCAGTGCATCTGCCAGACGTTGCGCACCGATTTCCGTGAGCCGGACGATGCGGTTACGCATGTCTTCGCCCTCGGCCAGCGCCACCAGGCCTTCACCTTCGAGCACGCGCAGATTGCGCCCGAGGGTGCTGCGATCCAGCCCCATGGCTTCGGCGAGTTCCGAGATGCTCGGTTGATCGAGACGTTGCAGGTTGCACAGCAAAGAATACTGCGCAACGTTGATCCCGAAGCCGTCGAGAGCGCCGTCGTAATGCCTGCTGACGCCACGCGCGGCGCGACGCAGGTTGGTGCACAAACACTGAGAGGTAAGCATGATGCGTGTATATACCCGCGACTGTGTTAAATCAAGTTACAGATGAGTTTACCCTGAACATTTTTAGTGCCTGGAAAATTGCTATCGCGAGCAGGCTCACTCCTACAGTTGACCGCGCTCCCCTGTAGGAGTGAGCCTGCTCGCGATGGGGCCGGCATGAACGATAAAAATCTATCAGGCCAACGCCAATCCCACCAACACCCCCACCTCCAACAACTCCAACAACGCCCCCGCCGTATCGCCCGTCGTCCCGCCCAACCGCCGCATCATCACCCGCCGCAGCCAGACAAACACCGCGACAGAAATCACCACCGCAACAACGGCGCTGAACCCGGCAATCAGCACACAGACCAACGCACTGAAGCCCAGCACCCACCACCCGGCCCGACGCGGTAAATGATCTGCCAAGGCCTGCCCCAACCCACCCGCACGCACATACGGCGTGGTCAAAAACAACCCCAGCAGCGCCGCCCGCCCAAGCACCGGCACGATGATCAACACCAGCCCATGCCCTTGCTCGATCAACGCCAGCAACGCGGCAAACTTGAGCAACAACACCAGCACCAGCGTGACCACGGCAATCGGCCCGCTGCGCGGATCTTTCATGATCGTCAGCGTGCGCTCGCGATCACCAAACCCACCGAGCCAGGCATCGGCGCTATCCGCCAGACCATCAAGGTGCAACGCGCCGCTGAGTAACACCCAAACCGTCAGCAGCAACGCCGCATGCAGCAACAACGGCGCCCCCGCCAATGCCAGATTCAGCGCCCACAGGATCACACCAAACAACAATCCCACCAGCGGATAAAACAGCAGCGAACGCCCAAGCTGTTCCGGCTCAGGCATCCCCGGCAGACGAATCGGCAGGCTGCTGAGAAATTGCAGGGCGATCCACAGCGGCAACATGTCAGTGACCTTCCTTGAGTAAACCGTCGGCCTCGACCGTCAGCGCAAACAATGCGCCGTGCCCTACTTCAACATTGAGCAATTGCTCACGCGGCAAACCTCGCGCCTGCGCCAACAATAAACGCATGACGCCGCCGTGGCTGATCAGCAAAATTCGCTCACCGGCATATGCGCTGTGCAGCCGAGCCACTGCTGCCAACACTCGCGTAGAAAAGTCGCTAACCGGTTCACCCTGCGGCGGCGTGAATGAATATGGATCGGCCCAAAACAGGCCCAACGCGTCAGCATCCGTCTCCATCAACGCCGCCGCGCTCTGCCCTTCCCACGCGCCGAAATGCAGCTCCTGCAGATCTTTGTCGAGGTGCACCGGCAGATTCAATTGCTCACCCAACTCAGCGGCAAACCGCGCGCAACGCTGCAACGGCGAGCTGACCAAACGATCCCAAGGCCCGCCCTCGACCACCGCCGCGCGCATCTGCGTCCAGCCTTTTTCGGTCAGCGCATCATCAAGACTGCCGCGCAAGCCGCCACCCAATTCGGTTTCACCGTGACGCAGCAGATCAAGGCGCAAGGTCATGCCGGGCGATCCGCCACCGCCGCTTCGGCGAATGTCGCCATCTGCCCGTGCAGGTCGCAGGCCAGACGCAACAGGGGCACCGCCAGCGCCGCACCGCTGCCTTCGCCCAGACGCAGACCGAGTTCCAGCAATGGCTCGGCGCCGAGGGTTTCCAGCACATGACGATGGCCTGGTTCAGCACCGCGATGACCGAACAGCAGCCACTCGCGACACGCCGCATTCAGGCGTACCGCGACCAGCGCCGCGACCGTGCAGATAAAGCCGTCGACCAGCACCGCAACGCCTTCCTGCGCGCACGCCAGATACGCACCGACCAGCGCCGCGATTTCGAAACCGCCAAGATTGAACAGCGTCTGCAACGCATCTCCGCGCTGGGCCGCGTGCAACGCCAGTGCGCGTTCGATGACTTGGGCTTTATGGCTGACACCTTCGGCATTCAACCCGGTGCCGGGGCCCGTCAGGTGCACCACCGGGCAATCGAGCAAAGCACAGGCCAGCGCGCTGGCGGCCGTGGTGTTGCCGATGCCCATTTCGCCGCCGATGAACAACTGCGCGCCGGCCGCTCTCGCTCGCAGCACGCTGTCACGACCGGCCTGCAACGCCAGTTCACCTTGGGCTTGGGTCATCGCCGCGCCCTGAGCGAAATTCGCTGTGCCCGCACCGATATTCAAGTGACGCACACCCGCCAGGTTCAGCGCGGGATTAACGGTGCCCAGATCGACCACTTCCAGCTGCGCGCCGAGCTGACGCGCCAGCACGCTGATCGCCGCGCCGCCGCTGACGAAGTTGAGCAGCATTTGCCCGGTGACTTCCTGCGGGAACGCCGAAACCCCTTCAGCGACCACGCCGTGGTCGCCGGCAAAAATCGCGATCCAGATCTGCTCCAGTGTCGGTTTGACCTGGCCTTGCAGACCGGCCAATTGCACCGCCACTGCTTCCAGCTGCCCCAGCGAACCGGCCGGTTTGGTCAGTTGTTGTTGGCGCGCGGCGGCTTGCTCAACGATATCGGCGTTCACCGGTTTGCACGGGTTCAGCCACCAGGTGTGGGTCATAGCGCAGATCCTTTCAGAGTCAGGGGCAGGCCGGCGACGGTCAGGACAACACGCTGACAGCGCTCAGCCAGAGCTTGATGCAGCCAACCGGCTTCATCGACGTAGCGGCGAGTCAATTCGCCCAGCGGCACGACACCCATTCCGGTCTCGTTGCTGACAAAAATGATTTCCCCCGGCAGCGTGGCCAGGCAGTTGAGCAAGGCTTCGCGTTCGGCGACGAGGCGTTCGGCGTCTTCCAGCATCAGCAGATTGGTCAGCCACAGGGTTAGGCAATCGACCAGCAAGCAACGCTCGGCGCGGGCGGATTCGCGCAGGACGCGAGCCAGTTCCAGGGGCTCTTCGACGAGCTCCCATTCGGCTGGGCGACGGGCGCGATGGTGGGCAACGCGATCGTTCATCTCACCATCGAGCGGTTGGCTGGTGGCGATGTAGGTGACCGAGAGGTTGCTGTCGGTGGCGAGTTTTTCCGCCAGACGGCTTTTGCCGGAGCGGGCGCCGCCGAGGATTAGTTGGAGCATGGAGGCATCCTGAATTTTATGTGTTGGGGCGGCTGACGCTTTCGCGAGCAAGCCCGCTCCCACAGGGTTCAAGGGTGTTCACAAAATAGGCTGCCGGCATCAAAACCTGTGGGAGCTGGCTTGCCAGCGATGAGGCCCGCACGCCTCCCCACAGGTGACCGCATTCCAAATGTGGGAGCGGGCTTGCTCGCGAATAGGCCGGCACAGGCAGCTCAAATCCCACAGAGCTGACGCAACAGATCGGTATCCAAATGCTTCTCGACCAAATCCGCCAAGCGCTCGATATCGCGTTCGCGCAACCCGTGGTAATCCACTTCCTGCACATCGCTCAACCCGGCCCAACGCAACAGCGCCGCACTCGCCGCCGGCGACTCAAACAAGCCATGCAGATACGTGCCAAACACCTGCCCATCAACGCTCTGCGCACCGTCGCAACGACCATCATCCAGATGCACCGCCGCATTCTCCAGCGCCGCCCCGGTCGTCACGCCAGCATGAATTTCATAACCACTGACTTCGGCATCTTCCAACGCCAGCCGCCCACGCACATTGCGCAATTGCTTCTCGGCTTCAAGCGTCGTTGCAAACGCCAGCAAACTTAGACCCGCACTCGAACCGGGCGCGCCTTCGAGACCGAGCGGATCATGCACCTGCTCACCGAGCATCTGCAGACCACCACAAATCCCCAGCACTTTGCCGCCGTAGCGCAAGTGCCGATTGATCGCCGTGTCCCAGCCATTGGCGCGCAAATACGCCAGATCGCTGCGCACGCTTTTCGAGCCCGGCAGGATGATCAGATCGGCCGCAGGAATCGCCTGCCCCGGTCCGACAAATTGCAGGTCGACCTGCGGATGCAAACGCAGCGGATCAAAATCGGTGTGGTTGCTGATGCGCGGCAACACCGGCACCAGCACTTTCAGCACTTGCTCAGCCTTGTCGGTCTGGCGCTGATCGATACCGTCTTCAGCTTCTAGATGCAGATCCATCACGTACGGCAACACGCCCACCACCGGTTTGCCGGTGCGCTCCTCCAGCCAATCAAGGCCCGGTTGCAGCAAGGCGATGTCGCCGCGAAAACGGTTGATGATGAAGCCTTTGACCCGCACCTGTTCGCTCGGCGAGAGCAACTCCAGCGTGCCGACCAGATGGGCAAACACCCCGCCGCGATTGATGTCGGCAATCAGCAGCACCGGGCAATCCACCGCTTCGGCGAAACCCATGTTGGCAATGTCGCCGGCACGCAGATTGATCTCGGCCGGCGAGCCCGCGCCCTCAACCATCACTAGCGGATACGCGGCGCTGAGTCGCTCGTGAGAAGCCAAAACTGCTTTCATCGCGATGGCTTTGTAGTCGTGATAGGCCACGGCGTTCATCGACGTCACCGCACGACCATGAATGATCACTTGCGCGCCGGTGTCGCTGTTCGGTTTGAGCAGCACCGGGTTCATGTCGGTGTGCGGTTCGAGAAACGCCGCTTGCGCCTGCACCGCTTGCGCGCGACCGATCTCGCCACCGTCCGCCGTCACGGCGCTGTTGAGCGCCATGTTCTGCGGTTTGAACGGCACAACCGCGACGCCTTGACGCGTCGCCCAGCGGCACAGCGCCGTCACCAGCGTGCTTTTGCCGGCGTCGGATGTGGTGCCCTGCACCATCAGGGTGGTCATGGTTTGTCCTTGGTAAAAGCGATGAAAGCCTGTTCGAGACGCGCCTCTTCCGCCGCGTCGGCAGGCAAGCCGAAACGCAGGCTGCTGTTGTGCGTGAAGAGGCGCAGAAGAATGCCGCGTCGGGCCATGAATTCGTACAGCGTTTGCGCTTGATCAGTGATCAGCCACTGAAACAACGCGCAGCCGCCCTGCGGTTTGAAGCCGTAGCGCTCAAGCAGCGTCGCCAGCCGTTCGCTCGCTTCATCGCTGCGAATGCGTTGGCGTTTGTGATTTTCAGTGTCTTGCAGACAGGCTTGACCGAGCACCCGCGTCGGCCCGCTGACGACCCACGGCCCGACCTGTTCGGCGAGCAAACGGAGCAATTTGCGCTCGGCCAATACAAAGCCCAAACGTACACCGGCCAAGCCGAAAAACTTGCCGAACGAACGCAACACGATCAGTCCGACCTGATGCGCGTGCGCCGCCAGGCTCAACTGCGGCGTGTTGTCCATGAACGCTTCATCGACCACCAGCCAGCCGCCGCGCTGCGCCAGTCGCGCATGCCAGTCGAGCAACTTCGCCGGGGTCAGGCTCAGGCCGGTTGGATTGTTCGGATTGACCACCACCAGCACGTCGAGGTTGTCCAGATAGAACTCGACTTCCTGCTCCTGCACTTCGCGCACGATGTAACCGTTGCGGCGCCAGGCTTCAGCGTGTTCGGCATAGCACGGCGATAACACGCCGACCTTGCCGGCGCGACGCAAACGCGGCAGCAACTGAATGGCCATCTGCGAACCGGCCACCGGCAGTACCTGGTTTGCTCCGTAGTAATCGCACGCGGCTTGTTCCAGACCGTCATCGGTTTCCGGCAAACGGGCCCAGGCACGCAAGGGGATTTCCGGGATCGGAAATGGCCACGGCGCGAGTCCGCTGGACAGGTCGAGCCAGTCGGCTTCGGCGATACCGTAATCGAGTGCAGCCTTGCGCAGCCGGCCACCGTGCTCAAGCATAGAATTCAGCCCCCACGCAGAGAATCAGCAACCATAACCATACCCCGCGCTGCACCAATTGCCAGCCACGGTCGATGGAATCGGCGTTGGCGGGAGCGCCTTCGCCCAGTTGCGGACGCTCGTGCAGTTCGCCGTGGTAAATCGCCGGGCCACCCAGCTCCACACCGAGCGCACCGGCGCCTGCGGCCATCACCGGGCCGGCGTTGGGGCTGTCCCACTTCGGCGCCTGTGTGCGCCAGCACTTCAAGGCGAGTCGGGTTTTGCCGAGCACTGCGTAGGTCAATGCCACCAGACGCGCAGGAATGTAGTTCAACACGTCGTCGATTTTTGCCGCCGCCCAGCCGAAGCGTTCGAAACGTTCGTTGCGATAGCCCCACATCGCGTCGAGCGTATTGCTCAAGCGATAGAGCACCACGCCGGGCGCACCGGCCACGACAAACCAGAACAGTGCGGCGAACACCGCGTCGCTGCCGTTTTCCAGCACTGATTCGGTGGCGGCACGGGCGACCGCAGTGCTGTCGAGTTCATCGGTCTGACGACTGACCAGATAGCCGACTCGCGTGCGCGCCTCGTCCAGATCATCCGCGCGCAACGCCGCAGCGACCGGCGCGACATGCTCGCCGAGGCTGCGCATGCCGAGGGCGCAATACAACGCGAGAATCTCGACGATCCAACCGACATAAGGCGCCCAGGAAAACGCCGTCGCCAGCAGTGTCAGCGGCAGCACGGCGATCACCCACGCGGTGACGCCATGACTGCGCCAGCCGCGCCCTTCACCGTTGAAACGTTGCTCGATGCGCCCGGCGAAATTGCCGAACGCCACCAGCGGATGCCAGCGTTTCGGTTCACCGAGCAGCGCATCCAGCGCCACCGCGGCGACACTCAACAACGCCACACTCATTGACTCACTCCCCAATAATTTTCATACAGCAACTCATTCAGCGGCCGCGCCTGCGCCCACCCTTCGAGTACCAGCATCGGCGCCGGATAGAATTCCTTGACCGGGCCCAGACACAAAACCGCCAGCGGCTTGGCGCCTGCCGGCAGTTTCAACAAATCCGCCAGCGCTTGCGGTTCGAACAGCGAGACCCAGCCCATGCCCAAACCCTCGGCGCGCGAGGCCAGCCACAGATTCTGAATCGCGCAGGACAACGAGGCCATGTCCATTTCCGGCAACGTACGACGGCCGAAGATGTGTTTTTCGCGATCATCCATCAGCGCCGCGACCAACACTTCGGCGCAGTCGTTGATGCCTTCGACTTTGAGCTTCATGAACTCGTCGCTGCGCTCACCGAGGGCCTCGGCGGTGCGGATGCGTTCTTCTTCGACGAGGTGCTGGATTTGGCTGCGCAAAGTGCGGTCGCTGATGCGGATGAAGCGCCAGGGCTGCATCAGGCCGACGCTTGGGGCTTGGTGGGCGGCTTCCAGAAGTCGGCGTAGCAGATCCGGTTCGACGCTGCCGCCGGTGAAATGGCGCATGTCGCGGCGTTCGGCTATTGCCCGATACACCGCTTCGCGTTCCGCCTCTGAAAATGCGTTGTCTGTCATGGCCCTTTCGCGAGCAAGCCCGCTCCCACAGGGGATTGCATTGCTTCAGTCACCACCGTTTCAACTGTGGGAGCGGGCTTGCTCGCGAAGGCGGCCTCACGATCTGGCGCAAACAATGCGGCAATCGCAGTCGGATTCGACGGAAAATAAAAGTGCACATAAGAAGCCGTCATCCGCCCCTCACGATAAACCGCCTCAGCCCCTCGCCCTCCATTTGGACTCAAACCTCGAGCAATCGGCGTCAGTTCAGTCGTGGTCAACGAATGATGATACGTGTGCCCACGCAACGAGCCTTCCGGCAGATCTACCGCTTGCAACGCCAACGCGGCCAGACGCTTTTGCATCACCGCGTCGCCCTTGAGCAACCCGACCAATTCCGCGCGTATGCCTTCAACATCAGTCAACGAATCGAGCAAATACAACATCCCGCCACACTCAGCGAGCAACGGTTTCCCCGCCGCATGATGCGCACGGATCGCCGCAACCATCGCGGTGTTCTGCGACAGCGCGACGTGATGCAATTCCGGATAACCACCCGGTAGATACACGCTATCCGCCTCAGGCAATTGCGTATCGCGGATCGGCGAGAAGAAGCTCAACTCGGCGCCCATCGCACGCAATAGATCCAGACTCGCGCCATAAGTAAAGGCGAACGCCTCATCACGGGCGACGGCAATGCGCACATTTTTCAGCAACGGCTCGACAGCAATCACGTCAGGCGCGGCAAATTCCACGGCCGGTGGCAGCGCTACCTCGCAACTGCTGGCGAGCGCTTCGGCGGCGGCGTCGAGACGCACATCAAGGTCATTCAATTCGCTGGCCTGCACCAGACCAAGATGCCGGCTCGGCAGTTCGATACCGGTCTCGCGCGACAACGCGCCGTACCAACGCAAACCTTCAGTGAGACTGCCTTCGAGCAACTGCGCATGGCGCAAGGTGCCAACACGATTGGCCAGCACGCCGGCAAATGGCAGATCCGGCTGATACTTGGCCAGTCCCAGCGCCAGCGCACCAAAGGTCTGCGCCATCGCTGTGCCGTCGATCACGCCGAGCACCGGCACACCAAAATGCCGCGCCAGATCAGCGCTGGAGGGCGTGCCATCGAACAGCCCCATCACGCCTTCGATCAAAATCAGATCCGCCTCGGCGGCGGCTTCCCACAACAGCCGACGACTTTCCTGCTCGCCGACCATCCACATGTCCAGTTGATACACCGGCGCACCGCTGGCGCGCTCGAGGATCATCGGGTCGAGAAAGTCCGGGCCGCATTTGAACACGCGCACCTTGCGCCCCTGATTGCGATGCAAACGGGCGAGCGCGGCGGTGACGGTGGTCTTGCCCTGACCGGAGGCCGGCGCGGCGATGAGTACCGCCGGGCAGTGACGTGGTTGATTCAAAGTTCGACGCCTTTCTGCGCTTTGATGCCGGCCTGGAAGGCGTGTTTAAGCATGCCCATTTCGGTGACCGTGTCGCCCATTTCGATCATTTCCGGCTTGGCCGCACGACCGGTGACGATCACGTGCTGCATCGGCGGACGTGCCTGCAAATCGCTGAGCACCTGGTCGAGATCGAGGTAGCCGTGTTTGAGGGCGATGTTCAGTTCATCAAGCACTACGAGACCGATCGACGGATCGCGCAGCAGTTCGCGGGACACGGCCCACGCAGCTTCGGCGGCGGCGATGTCGCGCTGACGATCCTGGGTTTCCCAGGTGAAGCCCTCGCCCATCACGTGGAAGCGCACTTGTTCGGGGAAGCGGCGGAAAAACAATTCTTCGCCGGTGCTGTTGCGGCCCTTGATGAATTGCACCACGCCGCACTGCATGCCGTGGCCCATGGCACGGGCCAGCATGCCGAACGCCGAGCTGCTTTTGCCTTTGCCATTGCCGGTGAGCACCAGCACCAGGCCGCACTCGTCGGGCGAGTTGGCGATGCGTTCGTCGATCACGGCTTTTTTGCGCTGCATACGCGCCAGATGGCGTTCGTCGCGCTCGGGGGAATCAGTCATGGGGAGCTCTCCGTTGAGGCTGGATAACGGCGGGCAGGCACAAGAATAGACGGCAAAAAGCCTGGCATCGCCCACCGTGATGCCGCTGGATGGATCAGGCCGGTCTCCGGGCTCATGAGCGGCATTGGCCTGGCTGCGCGCCTTCCCGCTTCTGTCGAGGCAGTGGCTCATGGCGCAGCTTTTACTCATTTACCGTTGCGGGGGCAGCGCCGGGATCGTGATCATTCTTCGCTTGAAGGCAACCCTCACCGGCTTCCCTGTTTCACTCTGTCGACGCGGGTCACAGAGCACCTGAAACAAGCCGCGAAGGTTAGAGGGTTGGGGGTGGAGCGTCAATTAAAGAGGGGGCTGACGGACGATTATCTGCCGTTGATCAATTATCGGGCGGCAATCTTGTGCAAGGCTGTTACAAATGATATCAAAGAGCCATGCTTTTCCATAAAAGCAACTCACAAGAATAAGGATGATGACGATGCAAGGCATGATCATCAGCAACCCGCGCCTGGAATTCCTGCGCCCGATGCTTGAACGCTGGTTTGACTGTATCGACCGTTACAACGCCGTGCGCGGCGACAGCGACACGCCGTACTGGCATGACGAGAAAGCCAATCTCGGCTTGCTGACCGCGGCGGCCTGGATGGCCGAACTGGTCACCCTCAACGACACCGCCACGCGCAAGCAAAACGAAGACGGCGAGCGCAATGCCCGCGCCGATCTGTTCATCGCAGGGCCAGAAGACCGCGCTTACCTTCAGGCCACGCAGCGCTGGCCGCGAGTGAACAACCTCAACCTGACTCAGGCACTTCTCGACATCACCAGCGATGCCAAACGCATCAGCTTCGCCAGCGATCTCAAGCTCGGCTGTCTGTTCGTCGCCCCGCAAAAAGCCCAGCAGAGTGCCAGCCCCGAAGAACTGCAGGACATGGTCGACGACTTGCAAAAGGAACATACTTGCGCGGTCGCCTGGTATTTCCCCTACGCCTACCGCAAATTGCGCAGCGAGGCCGGCAACTATCACCCCGGCATCGCCGTGCTGTTCAAAGAGGCTCGCGGCTGAGGTTGAACCATCGGGCTTGCGCCCTCCTCTATGATTAAGAACGCATTCATAGGGAAGATCAGTCATGCGCAAGCCCCAGCTCGTTTTTGTCATCGCTCTGGCCGGAGGGCTCGCCGCGTGTGGTGAAACCTCCAGCCTGCAAGTCTCCGACGGCACCGGCCCTTCGCCGAAACTGCCCGAACCGAACAAAACCCTGATCCCCACCGTGAACATCGCCCCGGCGATTGGCTGGCCCGAAGGTGGCAAACCGACAGCGGCGGCCGGTACGCAAGTCGCAGCGTTTGCCGAAGGCCTCGATCATCCGCGCTGGATGTACGTGCTACCCAACGGCGATGTGCTGGTGGCAGAAACCAATGCCCCGCCGAAACCGGACGACAGCAAAGGCATAAAAGGCTGGGTGATGAAGAAAGTCATGGGCAAGGCCGGCGCCGGCGTACCGAGCCCGAATCGCATCACTTTGCTGCGCGACGCTGACCACGATGGCGTCGCCGAAACGCGCACGGTGTTTTTGCAGAACCTCAATTCGCCGTTTGGCATGACACTGGTTGGCAATGACTTGTACGTCGCTGACACCGATCGTTTGCTGCGCTTCAACTACGAGCCCGGCGCGACCGAGATCAAAACGCAGCCGATCAAAGTGACTGACTTGCCCGGCGGCACGCTCAACCATCACTGGACGAAAAACGTCATCGCCAGCAAGGACGGCAGCAAGCTGTACGTCACCGTCGGCTCGAACAGCAACGTCGGCGAAAATGGTCTGGATCAAGAAGAAGGCCGCGCGGCGATCTGGGAAGTGGATCGCGCGACCGGTAATCACCGGATCTTCGCTTCAGGCATCCGCAACCCCAATGGCTTAGCGTGGGAGCCTACCAGCGGCGCGCTGTGGACGGCGGTGAATGAGCGTGACGAGATTGGCAGCGATCTGGTGCCGGACTACATCACCTCGGTGAAGGACGGCGGCTTTTACGGCTGGCCGTTCAGTTATTACGGCCAGCATGTCGATGTTCGAGTGAATCCGCAGAATCTGGATCTGGTGGCCAAAGCCATCGCCCCGGATTACGCGGTCGGCCCGCACACGGCGTCTTTGGGCCTGACCTTCGCCGAAGGCAACACCTTGCCGGCGCAGTTCAAGGAAGGCGCGTTTATCGGCCAGCACGGCTCGTGGAACCGTAAACCGCACAGTGGTTATAAAGTGATTTTCGTGCCGTTTGCCGGCGGCAAACCGAGTGGGACACCGGTGGATGTGTTGACCGGTTTTCTCGACAAAGATGAGAACGCGCTGGGTCGCCCGGTGGGCGTGGTGATCGATCAGCAAGGTGGCTTGCTGGTGGCGGATGATGTGGGCAACAAGGTTTGGCGAGTATCTTCTACCAAATAACTTAGCGCCGTACACATAACAAATGTGGGAGCGAGCCTGCTCGCGAAAGCGGTCTATCAGTCGACTCAAGGGTGACTGAAACTACGCATTCGCGAGCAGGCTCGCTCCCACATTGGGTTTTGTGTTGGCCTGATTACGGGTTACGCGCCAGATGCTCCGGCTGCAACACACGCTTCGCACTCAGATAAGCCTTCTGCCAATACGCTTTCGACAGACTGTCCAGCTTCACCGTCCCACCCGTTGCCGGCGCATGCACGAAGCGTCCTTCGCCAACGTAAATCCCCGCATGACTGACCTGCGAACCACCATTGGTGGCGAAGAAGATCAGGTCGCCGGTCTGCAAGCCTTCCTTACCGACATTCGGTGCCTGCATCACGATCAGGTCGCGCGTGGTGCGTGGCAGGTTGATACCCGCCGCGTCGCGGTAAACAAAGCCGATCAGGCCACTACAATCAAATCCCGAATCCGGCGTATTGCCGCCCCAGCGATACGGCGTGCCAACCAGGCCGAGCGCGCGAAACAGCACGTCTTCAGCAGCAGGCGAAAAAGATTCTGAGGGGGCGAACACGATCGGGGCGCGAACCACCGGCGCAGGCGGCGGTGTGCGACTGGCGCAAGCGCTGAGCAGCGCTGCGAAGGCGATCAAAACGAGGCGGGCCGACGTGGTCATAAGCAGAACATCCTGATCTGGCTGCGGCTAATTCTGCCGATTGGGCAGAAAACAAAACCGCCTGCGTACGCACGCAGGCGGTTTGCCATCAATATAGATTCAGGATTCTAGCGGCTACGCGGCAAACTTCAAGTAAGACTTTAACTTCACCTTGTAAAGTATAGGTCTACTCCCTTGCCGGGAACCGTTTTGTCGCCGCGAACGCGGCGACAACGGGGGAATTACTTGCGAGCGGTGAACACGGTCGGGGCCATGGCGAGTGCACGCTTGGCTTCGATGAAGGTCTTGCTCCAGTAGCTGTCACCGAGGTTGTCGATGCGAACACCGCCGCTACGACGACTGCTGGAGTGAATGAACTGGTTGTCGCCCAGGTAGATCCCGGCGTGACTGACACGACCGCGACGACCATTGGTGGCGAAGAACAGCAGATCGCCCGGTTCCAGATCGCTACGCGAGACCAGTGGTGCGTCTACGTTGATCATTTCGCGGGTGGAGCGCGGCAGATTCATGCCGGCTTCTTCGCGGAACAGGTAACCGATGAAACCGCTGCAGTCGAAACCGGCTTCAGAGGTACCGCCGAAACGGTAACGGGTACCGATCAGGGACATGCCGCGTTCGAGAATGCTGTCGGCCAGAACCGGCAATTCATACGGCTTGCTGCCGCTGAAGTCTGCGAGTTCTTTTTCGGTAGCCAGCTCTTCCTGATAAATAACGGAAGACTGAGCAGTGGAAGAATTTTTAACCTGTTGAGGCTGCTCTTGAACTGGAGAATGAGCAGCGCAACCGTACAACAGGGTGACGAGTGCGAGAGGCACGAGGGGTGCGAAGCGCTTTAGCATGGGCACGACCGTGGCTGATAGTTGTAAAGAAGCCGAGACTATGCCCGCTATCAACCTCATTTGCAAATTCAATCGATCTTTTTGTGACTTCTCGGTTTCTCGTTTACATCTAAGCGCTTAAGCCCATTTCACTCGTTACGCGGCCTGCACCCGGTGCAGGAAAGCGCTTTTTCTGACGCCTGAAATATGCCGAAACGTGCTAAAAGCCGCAGAGACAAAGGGCTGGCTACCAACCGAGAGTTTCTTTAAGGAAGGGAATTGTCAGCTTGCGCTGAGCTTGCAGCGAGGCCTGATCGAGCTGTTCGAGCAGATCAAACAACGCGCTCATGCTGCGGGTACCGCGAGTCAGAATGAAATGCCCGACTTCATCGGTCAGGTGCAGACCGCGACGTGACGCGCGCAATTGCAGAGCACGCAACTTGTCTTCATCGGAGAGGGGGCGCATCTGGAAAATCAGCGCCAGCGTCAGGCGCGATTTGAGGTCGGCCAGTTTGACCGGCAATTCACGCGGCGAGGTTGCCGCCGCAATCAACAACCGTCGACCGCTGTCACGCAAGCGGTTGAACAGGTGAAACATCGCCTCTTCCCAGTCAGCCTTGCCGGCAATCACCTGCAAATCATCCAGGCAAACCAGTTCGTACTGTTCAAGGTTGTCGAGGATTTCCACACCGCGATCCATCAACTCGGCCAACGGCAGGTACACCGCCGGTTCGCCCATCTGTTCGAAGCGCAGACACGCAGCCTGCAACAGATGCGTACGCCCTACCCCGTGCTTGCCCCAAAGATAAATCAGGCTTTCGGTTCAGCCGGCGTCGGCTTCGCATAGGCGCTCGACATAGCCGAGTGCAGCGGCATTGGCGCCTGGGTAGTAGTTGATAAAGGTGGCGTCGTCACGCAGACGTACACCTAGGGGCAGCTGAATCGGTTTCATGCTGACTGAACAGTTCTCAAGGAACCGTTAGTGGCCTCTGTGTAAAGTTTGCGAAGTTTATACCCGTGAGGCGGAGCGCACAATGCAGCAGACCCCAAGCAAAATCAAAGGTTTGCGTTAACACACTGGTTTTATGACAGTTTCTCTGACGCAATCACCTGCATGACACGGGCCAACCCGGCGCACCGCCGGGCTGTCCGTCGTGATTACAACTCCGGCTCATCCACTCCGCTGTACATATCAGAGTCTTTATACAAATCGTGCATATGGCGCACCAAGACCATGATCACCGCTGCCACCGGCAGCGCCAGCAGTACACCGGTAAAACCAAACAGCTCGCCACCGGCCAGAATCGCGAAGATCACCGCCACCGGGTGCAGGCCGATGCGGTCGCCGACCAGCAACGGTGTCAGCACCATGCCTTCCAGCGCCTGACCGACCATGAACACCGCAACGATGCCGACCATCGGGTACAAATCGCCACCAAACTGGAACAAACCGGCAATCAGCGCCGCACCGATACCAATCACGAAGCCCATATAAGGCACGATCGCCGCCAGACCCGCGATCAGGCCGATCAACAGCCCCAGCTCCAGACCGACGATCATCAGGCCCGCCGCATAGATCACGCCCAGCGCGAGCATCACCAGCAACTGACCACGCACAAACGCGCCCAGCACCTCATGACATTCACCGGCCAACGCTACCACGCGCTCTTCGCGATCACGTGGCAGCAGGCTGCGGATCTTGGCCATCATCACGTCCCAGTCGCGCAGCAAGTAGAAACTCACCACCGGGATCAGCACCAGATTCGCCAACAGACCGATCAACGCCAGACTCGACGCCGTGGCCTGACTCAGCACTACACTGACGATGTCGGTGGTCTGTCCCATGTGTTCGCTGATGGCCGCTTTGACCTTGTCGAACTTCCAGAAACCGTCCGACAGCCCAAGCTTCGCCTGTGCCCACGGCAGCGCCGTGTGTTGCAGCCAGTCGAGCATTTGCGGCGCCAGTTCGTACAAACGCAGCAACTGCTTGGCGAGCATCGGTACCAGCACCAGCAACAGCGTGGTGACGATCAGGGTGAACAAAGCAAACACCGCGATCACGCCCCACGTACGCGACAGCCCAAGCTTCTCCAGGCGATCCACCAGCGGATCGAACAGATACGCGAGCAGCAGCGCCACCAGAAACGGCGTGAGGATCGGGTGCAGCAACCATACAAACGCGCAAAGCAGGACAACCCCACCGAGCCAGAACCAACGCCGCGTATCGGCCATGAACCACTCCTGCTTCTATATAAGGAAAGACTTACCAGCGAAACCGTAACGACGGTGCTGCCGGTGTCGGGGCCGGAGCCGCGACCGGTGCTGCACCTGCCACCGCAGGCTGCGGCGGCGCGACCGGCGCAGGCGCTTCGGCCGGCAATTCCTGCAACTTCGCCAGCGACAACTGCGCGCGCATCTGGTCGGCACTGCCATTGACCCGATAGACGATGCGATCGCCATCGACACTCTGCAGACGCACGCCAAACGGTTCGAGTAACCGCAACAGCGCCGCATAATGCTCAAGATTCATGCCCTGCACTTCCAGAGTCTGCTGCCCCGACGCACCAGGCTTGGCAACAAAACGTGGCGCCAGACGCTCAGCCACCGCCAGCATCACCGCATCGGCCACAGCAGCCTGATCGGCGCCCTGCACCGTGCCGGCCTCTTTCTGCTCACCCAGCCACAAATGCCATTTCGCCTGCCACTGCCCGCCTTCTTCGCGCGCATGCACGGCCAGCAAGGCATCGGCGTTGTAGCGTTCGGAAACCCCGCGCAACGGCCCCGGATCCGTACCTTCCAGCGCCGGCGCAGTCGCGACCAGTTGTTCACTCAGATCCGCCAACGGCAAACGCAGCGGCAAACCACGATGCTGAGCCGCCACACGCAACGGCCCGGCAGTCGATTGACCATCACCCACCAGATACGTGCCGTCAGCTGACTCGTTCAGCCACCAGCTCAGGATCGACGGCCGACTGGCGCCCCACATCGACAGCCCGGCGCGGCGCAAGGCCTGCTCGGTAGCGTTCGGATCGAAGTTGACCTTGAGCACCTCCGGCGGCCCGGCGTCGAAGCCGAACTGAGTGATGATCTGCTGCGGATTCTTGCGAATATCCGCCAGCCCGGGATTTTGCGCAGCTTTCGGGTCACCGGTCAGGCGCAACACCAACGTGTCCAGTGCGGCTTGAGTGGCGCGATCACGCTCCTCCGGCGCCTGGCTGGTGACCGGCTGACTGACTTGATAGAGACCTTTGAGGTTTTCGGCATGACTCGCCAGGCTGACCACAGACAAACAACCCACAACCAACAATTTACGAAAAAGCATGGAAAATTCCCGTCGACAGGAGCGGCTGGAACAGGCCGCGTGAACCGGTTAAGCAAGGCTGTGACCCTTGACCCTCGCAAAACATTCACACGGCGGCGGTAAGTTTTTACGTAGTGATAACGATAGACGGTTAATTGCCACACCTTATACAGGCAGTGATACGCCTTAATTGCAAAAAATTTCCCGAGATAATGGCCCTGCCCGTCGGTGCGAGGATGGCCGCTGCCCCTCAAGCCTGATAAAATCGCGCGCCTTCGCAGACCGGCAACAGCCGGGCCCCTCGAAACTCGCGTGAGGCACTCGCCCCCTCGATTTCGATGTTCCCGCTGAACTCGGTCGTTACCCCTGAATCCCCTCCCCTAAAGGCCTGGATCATGAGCAAGCAACCCTCCCTGAGCTACAAGGACGCCGGTGTAGACATCGACGCCGGTGAAGCATTGGTCGAACGCATCAAGAGCGTCGCCAAGCGCACTGCGCGCCCGGAAGTCATGGGCGGCCTGGGCGGTTTCGGCGCCCTCTGCGAAATCCCGGCCGGCTACAAGCAGCCAGTGCTGGTTTCCGGCACCGACGGCGTCGGCACCAAGCTGCGTCTGGCACTGAACCTGAACAAGCACGACAGCATCGGCATCGACCTGGTCGCCATGTGCGTCAACGACTTGGTGGTGTGCGGCGCTGAGCCACTGTTCTTCCTCGACTACTACGCCACCGGCAAACTCAATGTCGAGACCGCGACCCAAGTGGTAACCGGCATCGGCGCTGGCTGCGAACTGTCGGGTTGCTCGCTGGTTGGCGGCGAAACCGCTGAAATGCCAGGCATGTACGAAGGCGAAGACTACGACCTGGCCGGCTTCTGCGTCGGCGTTGTGGAAAAAGCTGAAATCATCGACGGTTCGAAAGTCGCCACCGGTGACGCACTGATCGCGCTGCCATCGTCCGGCCCGCACTCGAACGGCTACTCGCTGATCCGCAAGATCATCGAAGTCTCCGGTGCTGACATCGAAAACATCCAGCTCGACGGCAAACCGTTGACCGACCTGCTGATGGCCCCGACCCGCATCTACGTGAAGCCGCTGCTCAAGCTGATCAAAGACACCGGCGCCGTCAAAGCCATGGCCCACATCACCGGTGGCGGCCTGCTCGACAACATCCCGCGCGTTCTGCCAAAAGGCGCTCAGGCTGTTGTTGACGTCGCCAGCTGGACTCGCCCGGCCGTGTTCGACTGGCTGCAAGAGCAAGGCAACGTTGACGAAACCGAGATGCACCGCGTACTGAACTGCGGCGTTGGCATGGTCATCTGTGTGGCTCAGGAGCACGTTGAAGTCGCCCTGAACACCCTGCGTGACGCTGGCGAGCAGCCTTGGGTGATCGGTCAGATCGCTGCTGCCGCCGAAGGCGCAGCTCAGGTTGATCTGCAGAATCTTAAGGCTCATTAATGTCCGCACCCTGTGATGTCGTGGTGCTGTTGTCCGGCACCGGCAGTAACTTGCAGGCTTTGATCGACAGCACGCGAGCCGGCGACAGCCCGGTTCGCATCGCTGCGGTGATTTCCAACCGCGCCGACGCGTACGGCCTGCAACGCGCCAGAGACGCGGGTATTGCTACCCGCTCGCTGGATCACAAGGCATTCGAAGGTCGTGAGGCCTTCGATGCTGCCCTGATCAAACTGATCGACGAATTCCAACCCAAACTCGTGGTACTGGCCGGTTTCATGCGCATTCTCAGCGCTGATTTCGTTCGCCATTACCAAGGACGCCTGCTCAACATCCATCCGTCGCTGCTACCCAAATACAAAGGGTTACACACTCATCAGCGCGCGCTGGAAGCCGGCGACACGGAGCACGGCTGCTCCGTGCACTTCGTCACCGAGGAACTCGATGGCGCACCACTGGTCGTACAGGCAGTAATACCGGTAGAGTTGCACGATTCGCCGCAGAGTCTGGCGCAGCGGGTACACGTTCAGGAACACCTGATCTACCCGATGGCCATACGCTGGTTTGCTGAAGGCCGGCTGGCCCTCGGTACGGACGGTGCTTTACTGGATGGCCAGTTACTCGCGGCCAGCGGCCACTTGATTCGACACTAGGAGATTTTATGCGTCGCGCCCTGCTTCTCGCTTGCGCCTTGTTTGCCCTGCCCTTCGCACAGGCAGCAGACCTTCAACCGTTCTCCGCCAGCTACACCGCCGACTGGAAACAGCTGCCGATGAGCGGCACCGCCTCGCGCAGTTTGACCAAGGAAGCCAACGGCGTCTGGAAACTCAGCTTCAAGGCATCGATGATGATCGCCAGCCTGAGCGAAGAAAGCACCCTGACCCTGGACAAGGACACCTTGCTGCCACAGTCCTACCACTTCGAACGTGGCGGTCTGGGCAAAGCGAAAAAAGCTGATCTGGACTTCGACTGGGCCAACAAACTGGTGACCGGCACTGATCGCGGCGACGCGGTGAAGATCCCGCTGAACCGTGGCATGGTCGACAAATCCACCTACCAACTGGCGCTGCAGCATGATGTGGCTGCCGGCAAGAAAAGCATGAGCTATCAGGTAGTCGATGATGGCGAAGTCGATACCTACGACTTCCGCGTGCTGGGTTCGGAGAAAGTCGAAACCAAGGCTGGCCAGATCGATGCGATCAAGGTCGAGCGCGTTCGCGATCCGACACAAAGCAAGCGCATCACCGTCCTGTGGTTCGCCAAGGATTGGGATTACCTGCTGGTTCGCCTGCAACAGGTTGAAACCGACGGCAAGGAGTACAACATCATGCTCCTCGACGGCACGGTCAACGGCAAAGCCGTTAAAGGCAGCTGATTCGACGCACGATGAAAGAGCCCCGCGATGCGGGGCTTTTTTTTGCCTGCGGGTTGGCTTGGGGATTTGTGCCTGGCTCGCCCCTCACCCCAGCCCTCTCCCGAGGGAGAGGGAGCCGACCGAGATGTCTGGCGCTGTACATCGACCTGAAAGATCGAGTCGATTATGGATTCAACCAAGCAGGATCAGGTCGGTGTATCTCTCCAATATCCCCCGGTCAGTCCCCTCTCCCGAGGAAGAGGGAGCCGACCGAGATGTCTGGCGCTGTACATCGACCTGAAAGATCGAGTCGATTATGGATTCACCCAAGCAAGATCAAGTCGGTGTAACTCTCCAACATCCCACGGTCAGTCCCCTCTCCCTCTGGGAGAGGGTTAGGGTGAGGGCAACCCCAGACTCACCCCACATTCAGACAGAAAACTTCGCCACCATGCTGTTCAAATCCACTGCCAACCGCGACAACTCCTGACTCGCCGCGCTCGTCTGATTCGCCCCCGCCGAGGTCTGCATCGCCAGATCACGGATATTCATCAGATTACGATCCACCTCCCGCGCCACCGCCGCCTGCTCCTCCGACGCACTGGCGATGACCAGATTGCGTTCGTTGATCAGCGTAAACGCCGAGGCAATCTCCTCCAGCGCTACCCCGGCAGCTTTCGCCAGCTCCAGTGTCGATCGCGCCCGGACATTACTCTGCTGCATCGAATTAACCGCCGAATCGGTGCCTTGCTGAATCCCGCTGATCATCTGCTCGATCTCGTGCGTCGATTGCTGCGTGCGATGCGCCAGTGCTCGTACTTCATCCGCCACCACCGCAAACCCTCGCCCGGCATCACCGGCCCGCGCTGCTTCAATCGCCGCGTTCAGCGCGAGCAAATTGGTCTGCTCGGCAATCGAGCGAATCACGTCCAGCACCTTGCTGATGCCATGCACCTTGTCCGCCAGATTCTCGACCTGCGTGGCATTGTTGGTCACGTCTTCAGCGAGAAACTCAATCGATGACACGGTCTGCTGCACCTGTTCACGTCCATGCTGAGCAATGCGATCCGATTCACGCGAAGCTTCGGACGTCGCCACCGCATTGCTGGCAACCTCCTCAACCGCTGCCGTCATCTGATTCACCGCCGTCGCCGCCTGTTCGATTTCCAGACTCTGCTGATGCAACCCGCGCGTAGCGTCTTCCGTGACGCAGCTCAGCTCTTCCGAGGCCGAGGCGAGTTGGCTGGAGGATTCGGAAATTCGCCGGATCGTGTCGCGCAAGTTGTGCTGCATGCTTTGCAACGCTTGCAGCAGCCGCGCCGGTTCATCCTTGCCGCTGACAGTGATGTCGCCGGTCAGGTCGCCAGCAGCGACCACTTCCGCCACTCCAAGCGATTGCGCCAGCGGCAGCACGATGCTGCGTGTCAGCATCACCGCGAGACCGATGGTGATCAGCGCGGTAATGCCGATCATCACCCCGACCCACACCCGCGAATTGGTGAACACCAGCCGAGCGGCCTCGGTGGCGAGATTGGCGTTGTGCTTATTCAGCTCGACCAGCTCGCGCAGAATGACTGCGATTTCATCGGCCAATGGACTCATCTGGCCGTTGAGAATGCTCGCCGCGTCTTCCACGCGGTTCTGCGCGGACAGCTGCATGACTTGCGCCTGATATTCCAGGTATTTGTGTTCGGCGACCTTGAAGCGATCAAACAACGCGCGCTCCTCCGGCAGAACAATCAGCACGTCATAAGTTTGCTGGGCTTCGCTGAGCACGCCGCGCAGCTCATTGAGCTTGGCGACGTTCTGCTCAAGCGCCTGCGGATCGCGATTGAGCAGCAGGCGCATGGTCAGCGCACGCAGGCGCAGCATGTCCTGACTCATCTCGCCGACCGCCATCACACTGGGCAGCCAGTTGTTATCGACCTCGTCGGATTGCGCACGCATGTTCGCCATTTGCAGCAGGGCGAACGCCCCAAGGGCAAACACCATCAGCGCCAACAGGCCAAAACCCAGGCCAGCGCGCGGGGCAATATTGAGACTACGGATACTCATTGCTCTGGTTCCTTCCAAAAGCGCTGCATCAACCCTGCAGCTGGTTGTTTCAGAAGGTATCGGACCTTTGCGAATTTGCGTAAGACGAAATGGTGATATCAAAACGCCTTAATACTTCGAACACTTGGCAATAACGTTTCAGCGATCAATACCTGACTTGGGCGAAGTTTTCGGCAAGATCGCCAGGAAGTTATCCCGCGCGACTTTATGCGCGACCTCTGTAGGCAATGCGTCGAGGAACGGATTGAAGCTGTGCATTTCCTTACCCAGCTTGTTGAATCGACCTACGACGTCCGAGCCCAGCATGAAGCGCTCAGGGTAGCGCTCGACCAGCGCCAGCCACTCTTTGCGCGGCTTGCCTTGCTCATCCAGCAGATACGGGGTGAGCATGCTCCACGACAGGTCGATGTACAGATTCGGATAGGCCTCCAGCATGCGCGTCAGCGTTGGCAGCAAGAAATCCATCTGTGTCTGATGCCGATGAATCTCGGCGCTGGTGCCGGCGTGCGCCCAGATAAACCGGGTGTGCGGATGGTTGCGCAGCGGCTCTTCGACTTCCGACAGATAAAGCGGATTTTTCTCACGCTTGGAGGTGATGTTCGAGTGCAACATCACCGGCAAATCGTTCTCGGCGGCCAAGTGATAGATCTTGGTCATCGCCTCATTGTTGGCGCGCGGGGTGTCGCCGGAGGTCAGCGCCGTCAGGTCATCATGACGGGTAAACACTTCGCCAATGCCCTGCCACAGCCCCGGGTACAGATCGAGCATGCGCTGAATGTGCGCGGCGGAGTTCTTGTCGTTCGGATTGAAGCCGGAGAGGAACGGATGAAAGTACGGCCGCTGCTCAGCAGGCAGTTTTTGCACGGCATCGGCGACGATCACATCAGTGGCGCTGTACCAATAGGCATCGGCGTCATCACCGGCGTAATAGCGTGGACGTTTCGGTTCATCTTCGTGCCATTTCTTCGCCACCGGAATGCCGGAAATCATCACGTGCTCGACGGAATTGTCTTTCATCGCTGTCAGCAATTTCGGCATGCCAGCGGTTTCCTGGAAAAAATCCACGTAATGCAGGTGCGCATCGCTGTAGGTGTAATCCCGCGCGTGGACGGCACCGGCAATCAGCAACAGGCTGGCAAGACTCAAACGAAACAAGGACACAAGTAATCTCCGGCAGGTAGGCACAGACTAGACCCCAGCGCAGCCACCGGGGTTCAGCCAGCCGGAAAGTGAAACGTTCAGCGGCGACAATGCTCTATAACTGCAAGATCCTTTTTGATCGAAGTACTATTTCCCACCGATAGCGAGGTTCACATGACCATCACCGTCAATACCGTCTCTGCCGAAGGTTTCCGTCACTCCGTAAAAATCGATGATCTCGAATTGTTCACCGACGTCCCGGCTGCTGCCGGCGGTGAAGGCACGGCGCCAGAGCCGCACGATTATTTCGACGCTGCGCTGGGCGCCTGCAAAGCCCTGACCCTGAAAATGTACGCAAAAAAGAAAGACATCCCGCTGACCGGTGTGGGCGTCGACGTCAAACGCGACAACAGCGAAGAGCAGAAAGGCAAATACGTCCTGCACGTCACCCTCACCCTCAAAGGCGTGCTCACCGATGCTCAACGTGAAGAACTGCTGCGCGTCGCCGACCGCTGCCCGATTCACAAGCTGATGACCACCAGCGACGTCACCATCGAAACCCACGCACCACAAGGCTTCGACAGCCAGTAATCCTCCTGATGCCAGCGGCGGGTTATGCTTCTGGCATCACCCGCTCAGCCTGGAATGCACCATGGACACGCAACCTCTGATCATCCGCCCGCGCGCCGAAGACGTCGAAGGCCAGCCGATTCTGCGCCCGTTGCCGTCAGCCAAATGCCGCAGCGTCGGGCCTTTCGTGTTTTTTGATCACATGCTCGAGACGGTTTATCCGACGGGCAAAGGCATGAACATCCGACAGCACCCGCACATCGGTCTGTCGACCCTCACCTACCTGTTCCAGGGGCAGATCCAGCACAAGGACAGCCTCGGCTCCGACCAGGTGGTCAGCGCCGGCGATGTCAGCTGGATGACCGCCGGCAGCGCAATCGCTCACGTTGAGCGCACGCCGGAGCCGTTGTGGGAACAGAGCTTCACGATGCACGGTTTGCAGATCTGGCTAGCCTCGCCCAAGGATCACGAACAAGGCCCGGGGCATTACAGCCATCACCCCGCGGCGACGTTGCCGGTCAGCGATAACCTTGGTGTGCAGATTCGCATGATTGCCGGGTCAGGCTTTTGCCTGGAATCACCGGTGCCGGTGCTTTCTCCTACGTTGTATGCCGAAGTGCAGATGCAAACGGCGACCACACTGCTGATTCCGACCGAGCATGAAGAACGGGCGGTGTATGTGCTGCGTGGTGATGCGCAGTTGAACGGCGAAGCGATTGAGCCGCATGCGTTGGTGGTGTTGCCGGCGGGGGAAGAGATGAGTTTGTTTGCCGAGAGTGATGTGCACGCCGTGGTGTTTGGCGGCGCGCCACTGGACGGGCCTCGGCGGATCAACTGGAATTTTGTCGCGAGCGATCCGGCGGCGATTGATCAAGCGCGGCGTAAATGGGCGGCCGGGGATTGGCCGACGGTGCCGGGGGAAGTCGAACGGATTGAATTACCCTGAGATTTGTACCGCCTGATGAGCAGCCTTCGCGAGCAAGCCCGCTCCCACATTGGATCGGTGGTGTTTGTGAGTTTTTAAATCCACCACAAATTTCATGTGGGAGCGGGCTTGCTCGCGAAGAGGCCAGTGCAGACGCCGAATAATCAGCCTTTGAACACTTCATCCAGCAAATCATGCATCGACTTGAACGCGCGCTTGGCCGTTTTCTCGTCGTACATCATCTTGCCCGGCACGTTCGCATGCGGGTCAGTAAACGAGTGCACCGCACCGCCGTAGCTGAGCAACTGCCAATCGACATTCGCCGCGTTCATCTCATCTTCAAACGCCGGCAATTGTTCCTTCGGCACCAACGGGTCGGAAGCACCGTGCAGCACTAGCACCGAGCCTTTGATGTTCTGCGCATCCGCCGGGTTCGGCGAATCGAGCGTGCCATGGAACGACACCGCCGCTTTCACCGGCGCACCGGTGCGCGCCAGATCCAGTGCACAGCAACCGCCAAAGCAGAAACCGAACACCGCCAGTTTCGAGGTATCAACCGCCGCCTCGCCCTGCTTCTGCAACTGCTCGAACGCCGCCTGCATCCGCGTACGCAGCAGTGCGCGATCATTCTTCAACGGCATCATCGCCGCACCCGCCTGATCAGCGTTCTGTGGACGCACGGCCTGACCATAGACGTCAGCAATCAACACCACGTAGCCCTTGGCCGCCACCGACTTGGCGATTTCTTCCGCGCCCGCGTTGACGCCCATCCAGTTCGGCGCCATCAACAAACCCGGACGCGCGCCTTTGTGCTCGGCGTCGAACGCCAGACGACCTTCATAAGGCTGGCCGTCAATCTGATAGACCACGGAACGTACTGTGACTTGGCTCATTTCTGACTCCTGATTTGCTAAACACCAGAATGAAAAAACCCGCCGAAGCGGGTTTTTCTACGACTTGGTTAAACCGACAGCTCAACCAGCAGCTTGTTCAGACGGCGCACATAAGCGGCCGGATCCTTCAAGCTGTCGCCGGCAGCCAGGGCTGCCTGATCGAAGAGGATGTGCGACAGGTCGCCAAAACGCTCTTCGCTCTGCTCGCCATCGAGTTTCTCGATCAGCGGGTGGCTTGGGTTGAATTCGAAGATCGGCTTCGAATCCGGAACCTTCTGACCGCTGGCTTCGAGGATCTGACGCATTTGCAGACCCAGATCCTGCTCGCCGATGGCCAGAATGGCCGGCGAATCAGTCAGACGATGGGATACCCGGACTTCCGCCACGGAATCGCCCAGCGCGGTTTTCAGACGCTCAACAAGACCTTCTTTGGACTTGGCGACTTCTTCTGCAGCTTTCTTGTCCTCTTCCGAGTCCAGATTTCCCAGATCGAGGTCACCGCGTGCCACGTCAACAAACGTCTTGCCGTCGAACTCGCTGAGGTAGCTCATCAACCACTCGTCGATGCGGTCGGTCAGCAGCAACACTTCGATGCCTTTCTTGCGGAAGACTTCCAGGTGCGGGCTGTTCTTGACCTGCGCGTAGGTTTCGCCGGTGAGGTAGTAGATCTTGTCCTGACCTTCCTTGGCGCGGGCCAGGTAGTCGGCCAGACCGACGATCTGCTCGCCGTCGTCGCCGTTGGTCGATGCGAAACGCAGCAGACCGGCAATTTTCTCTTTGTTGGCGAAGTCTTCTGCCGGGCCTTCTTTCATGACCTGACCGAAGTTCTTCCAGAAGCCTTTGTATTGCTCAGGCTCGTTTTTCGCCAGTTTTTCCAGCATGTCCAGCACGCGCTTGGTCAGCGCAGTTTTCATCGAATCGATGATCGGGTCTTTCTGCAGGATCTCACGCGACACGTTCAGCGACAGGTCGTTGGAATCGACCACGCCTTTGATGAAGCGCAGGTACAGCGGCAGGAACGACTCGGCCTGATCCATGACAAACACGCGTTGCACGTACAACTTCAGGCCTTTCGGCGCTTCACGCTGGTACAGGTCGAACGGTGCGCGGGCCGGCACATACAACAGCGAGCTGTATTCGAGCTTGCCTTCGACTTTGTTGTGGCTCCAGGCCAGCGGGTTTTCAAAGTCGTGAGCGATGTGTTTGTAGAACTCCTGGTATTCCTCGTCCTTCACTTCAGTGCGAGGGCGAGTCCACAGGGCGCTGGCGCGGTTGACGGTTTCCCACTCGGCCGCTGGTGTTTCCTCACCTTCAGCAGGTGCCACTTCTTTCGGCAGCTCGATTGGCAGCGCGATGTGATCGGAGTACTTCTTGATGATGTTGCGCAGACGCCAGCCATCGGCGAATTCGTCTTCAGCAGCTTTGAGGTGCAGAACGATACGGGTGCCGCGCTCTGGCTTGTCGATGTTCGCAACTTCGAACTCGCCCTCGCCTTTCGACGACCAGTGCACGCCTTCGCTGGCTGGAGTGCCGGCGCGACGGGAGTACACGTCAACCTGGTCGGCAACGATGAACGCGGAGTAGAAACCGACACCGAACTGACCGATCAGGTGCGAATCCTTCTTCTGATCGCCGGAAAGGTTTTTCATGAAATCGGCAGTGCCGGATTTGGCGATGGTACCCAGGTGGGTGATCACATCGTCACGGTTCATGCCGATACCGTTGTCTTCGAGGGTGACGGTCTTGGCGTCTTTGTCGAAGCTCACACGGATTTTCAGATCAGCGCCACCTTCGAGCAACTCTGGCTTGGCCAGGGCTTCGAAGCGCAGCTTGTCGACAGCGTCAGAGGCGTTCGAGGTCAATTCGCGAAGGAAAATTTCCTTGTTGGAATACAGCGAATGGATCATGAGGTGCAGCAGTTGCTTCACCTCGGTCTGGAAGCCCAGGGTTTCCTTTTGAGTTTCCACACTCATGGTCATCAAACTCCAATCAGATGGCAGTGGCCGCGACCCGAAATGGTCGACGGCGGGTTGTCTTGTGAGTTTGGGGCGCTGTTCAGGATTTCAAGGGCTCATCAATTTTGAAGTGCGCGCGAGCGGTGGCAATCGGCTCGCCTTCGGTGCTTTGCCACGCCGTGATTGCGACATTGGCGACGCGACGCCCCTGCCGGCACACCTGACATTTGGCCCACGTGTCGCGGAATTGCCCGGCGCGCAGGTAATCGAGGGAGAAATCGATAATCTTCGGCACGCCCGGTGCTTCGGTGAAGATCAACAGGTGCAGCGCCGCAGCCAGTTCCATGAACCCGGCAATCACGCCGCCGTGGATCGCGGGCAGTAAAGGGTTACCAATGTTGTCCTTGTTCGCTGGCAACTTGAACAGCAGTTCATCGCCGACCCGCGAACATTCGACGCCGATCAAACCCGCGTAGGGAATCAGCTTCAACAGTGGCGCGTAATCACCTTGAGCGTGAGCGAGTTGCAGCTGCTGTTTCAGATCATCGCTCATTGCCCTGCTCCCTTGATCACGCCGCCGAAGTCTTTGGTGCCTTTCAAACCCTTGCCCATGCGCATAAAAGTGCCGACGACGTGGGCGATGGGTTGTGCAGGATCGTCCTGGTAGGCGAAACCGCGAGCAAAGATCACGTCAGTGGTCACCCGGTAGCACTGGGCGAAGCCATAGACGTCTTTGTTCGGTTCGGCGGCGTGCATATAGTCGATGCGCAAATCGAGGGTCGGGCAGACTTCGAATTCCGGCAACACGCACAATGTCGACATCCCGCAAGCGGTGTCCATCAACGAGGTGATTGCCCCGCCGTGGATCACTCCGGTCTGCGGATTTCCGACAATTCGTGAGCTGTAAGGCAGGATCACCGTAAGCCCTTCGCTGGAGGCTTCATGTACCCGCAAACCCAGTACCTGACAGTGTCTTAACGCTGAAAGAAATCGCGTCGCGCGCTCAAAAACGGGGTTTTCAGCCATATGATAATTACTCTCGTTAAAGCCATTGGCCAGTAGTAGCCAACAGGCCAAAAGTTCCGTGGCAAAACAAACTTATATATCTGAAACAAATGAGGAACTTAACCTGTAGCGCAAAGCTCTTAAGGCCAGTAGTTATTTTCCATAAGGAGAAACACCCCATGCGTAAGACTTTTGCTATTGCCTTGATGTTGACCGCTTCCCTCGGTCTCGCTGCCTGCGATAAAAAATCCGAGGACAAAGCTCAAGATGCCAACCAACATGCTGAACAAGCTCAGCAAGACATGAACAAAGCTCAGGATAAAGTGAACGACGCTGCGAAAGAAAACGCCGAAGCTGCCAAAGCTCAGGCTGAATCGAACGCTGCCGCGCAAGACGAAGCTGCTAAAAAGCAATAATCTGCTTTTTACCGCTGAAAAAGGAAACCCGCCTAGTGCGGGTTTTCTTTTGTCTGGGATTTAATGGCAATGGCGCTTAAAACAAGACAGTTCTAAAAGTCGGACTAATCATCAGCAGCAGTGAACACACTAAGCCGATGAACCAGACCAGGCTACGTAGTGCTGGCAGATCAGCTAGGTAGAACCACAAATAGACGATGCGGGCGATGACGAAGATGATCGCCAATGTATCGATCAGCCATCCTACCGTTTGCGTGGTGTGCGCCATCAACACACCCACGGCAAATAACATGAACGCTTCGATACTGTTCTGATGCGCCGCCAGCGCCCTCGCGCCGTAACCGGTCAGTTGCGCCTGTTGTTGGCGCGGCAAGTGGTTGTTGTAACCGCCCTGCTCTTTCATCGCCTTGGCCACCGGCATACGCGCCACATAAATCAGCAAAGCGCTGATAAACACACACCAGAACGGAATACTCATCAAGCGGCCTCTTTGTTCGCCTCGGGAATGGGCGCCTCTGTAGGGGTATAGACCATTACGTCGAGAACGTCGGAATGAAACTCGCGACGGTACAAGACCAGTACCACGCCAGTGCTCAACAACATGAACAGCCACGGGCTGACGAACCACGCGAGCATGGTCATGCCGAAGTAGTAAGAGCGCAGACCGAAGTTGAACTGGTTGGCCGCCATCGAAATCACCCGCGCCGCCCGTGCCGCGAACGCTTTACGCTCCTGTTCGGAGACATGACGCTCGCCGATCATCGGCGCCGAACCGACCAGCACCGCCGCGAAGTTGTACTGGCGCATGCACCAACTGAAGGTAAAGAAGGCGTAGACGAACACCATCGCCAGGCACAGCAATTTGATTTCCGACATGCCTTGCGACGCTTGCTGCACCATCGGGATGTCCGCCAGCAACGACACCGCCCGCTCGGAGGCGCCGAGCACGGTGAGAATACCGGCGAGGATGATCAGCGTGCTGGAGGCGAAAAACGAGGCGTTGCGCTCCAGATTGCCGATCACGCTGGCGTCGGCGATGCGGTTGTCGCGCAACAGCATGCGGCGCATCCAGTCTTCTCGGTACAAGTGCAGCACGCTGGCCAGGCACGCGGTGTCGCGGCCCTTCCACGTGGCATAACGGGTGTAACCGCCCCAGCAGATGACAAACCAGCACGCGGCGAGCAAGTGGATCAGATTGGCCTGGATGAACGACATTCGCTTTCCTGTGATGTTGATGCGGACCCATTGTGGGAGCGGGCTTGCTCGCGAAAGCGGTCTCTCAGATATCTAAATACTGAATGACACGGCGCATTCGCGAGCAAGCCCGCTCCCACCAAAAGCTGTGCAGTGCTTCGACGCTGCATCGGGGAAAAAGACACTGCCTGACGCCCATAAAAAATGCCCCGTATCGATTGATACGGGGCATTTCTGTTTAAGCGTTGAAGACCCGCTTATGGCGGGTCAGCCAACCTCAGGCAACCGCTTCGCTGCGCTTGCCCAGCAGGCGATCGCAAACCACTGCAACCACCAAAGTCATCACACACGGCACCAACCACGCCAGACCTTGCTCGCTCAGCGGCAGGTGCGACAGCTGCGTCGGCATCCAGTCAGCCAGACCAGCGCCTTTCAGTGCGTCGATGCTGCCGAACAAGAACGACACCAGCATCACCGGGCCGAGGATACGACCGTGTTCATGCCAGAAGTCTTTGCAGAAGCTCAGCGCCACCAACACGATGCACGGCGGGTAGATCGCGGTGAGCACCGGAATGGAGAACGCGATCAACTTGGTCAGACCGAGGTTGGACACCAGCAGCGAAAACGCCGCCAGAATGATCACCAGGGTCTTGTACGACAGTGGCAGCACACGACTGAAGTACTCGGCACAGGCGCAGGTCAGACCTACTGCCGTCACCAGACACGCCAGCGAGATCAGTACCGCGAGGAAGCCGCTACCCAGCGAACCGAAGGTGTGTTGCACGTATGCGTGCAAGACCGCCGCGCCGTTGGTTGCACCGACGGCCACTTCATGGCTGCCGGAACCCAGACGGAACAGGCTGATGTACACCAGCGCCAGACCGACACCGGCAATCAAACCGGCGATGATCGCGTAACGGGTGATCAACTTAGGCGACTCGACGCCACGGGAGCGGATCGCGTTGACGATGACGATGCCGAACACCAGCGCGCCAAGGGTATCCATGGTCAGGTAACCATTGATGAAGCCTTGGGAAAACGGTGCCGCCACGTATTCCGGCGTGCCGTGGCCGACGTCACCCGCCGGCAAGGCGAATGCAGCGATACCGAGCACGGCCAGCGCGATGATCTTCAGCGGCGCGAGGAAACGGCCAACAGTGTCCAGCAAACGGCCCGGGTAGAGCGAGATGAAGAACACCAGCAGGAAGTACACCGAGCTGTAGAGGAACAGCGCCAGCGGGCTTTCGCCGGTCAACGGCGCCAAACCGACTTCGAAGGACACGGTGGCGGTACGCGGAGTGGCAAACAGCGGGCCGACGGCCAGATAGCACGCAGCGGCAAGAATGCCGCCCGCGACTTTACCGATCGGGCTGCTCAGCGCATCCATCGATCCACCGACCTTGGCCAGTGCAACAACGGTGATCACCGGCAAACCCACTGCGGTGATCAGAAAACCCAGCGCAGCCATCCAGACGTGAGGTCCGGCCTGCAGGCCAACGATAGGCGGGAAGATAATGTTGCCGGCCCCAACGAACAGGGCAAATGTCATAAAGCCAAGTGCCAGGATGTCCTGACCTTTCAAAACTTTCATTAAGGTAATACCACACTACTGAATCGGAATTTAGAGGGGGATTGCCCTGTGTAATTAGGGAAATGCTGTCGATCCGTATGGGACTGACCCTTAAAGCGCGTTGCATGCCTTGTGGGCGGCAGACGCAAAAATGGCTGCTAGCCTAACGAATTTGGCCTGCAAACGCACTGTTAGAGGGCGAACTATCCGATACGCGACGTTTCTGTGTCGCGTTTACGTATCTATTTTTCGTTGGTACGGCAAAGATCAAAAGATCGCAGCCTTCGGCAGCTCCTACATGAGGATGGAAGTATTTCAATGTAGGAGCTGCCGAAGGCTGCGATCTTTTGATCTTCCAAATTGCAGAAACGACAAAGGCCACCCGAAGGTGGCCTTTGTTTGGTGGAGCGTCAGCTAAGCGCGAGGCTTACTTGACAGCCCAACCGGTCAGCTCGGCCAGGGCCTTGCCGATGTCTGCCAGCGAACGCACGGTTTTAACGCCTGCGTCTTGCAGTGCAGCGAATTTCTCGTCTGCAGTGCCTTTGCCGCCAGAGATGATTGCGCCAGCATGGCCCATGCGCTTGCCCGGAGGAGCAGTCACACCAGCGATGTAGGAAACAACCGGCTTGGTCACGTGTGCCTTGATGTAGGCAGCCGCTTCTTCTTCAGCCGAACCGCCGATCTCACCGATCATCACGATCGCTTCGGTCTTCGGGTCTTCCTGGAACAGCTTCAGGATGTCGATGAAGTTCGAACCCGGGATCGGGTCACCACCGATGCCGACGCAAGTCGACTGACCGAAACCGGCGTCAGTAGTCTGCTTGACAGCTTCGTAGGTCAGGGTGCCGGAACGCGAAACGATACCGACCTTGCCTGGCAAGTGAATGTGACCTGGCATGATGCCGATCTTGCACTCGCCCGGAGTGATAACGCCTGGGCAGTTAGGGCCGATCAGGACTACGCCCAGCTCGTCGCACTTAACTTTAGCGTCCAGCATGTCCAGGGTAGGAATGCCTTCGGTGATGCAAACGATCAGCTTGATGCCGCCGAATGCCGCTTCCAGGATCGAATCTTTGCAGAAAGGAGCCGGAACGTAGATCACGGAAGCGGTAGCACCAGTGGCTTCTACTGCGTCTTTAACAGTGTTGAACACTGGCAGACCCAGGTGCTCGGTGCCGCCTTTGCCAGGAGTAACGCCACCAACCATCTTGGTGCCGTATTCGATGGCTTGCTGGGTGTGGAAACTACCTTGCGAACCGGTAATACCCTGGCAGATAACTTTGGTGTCTTTATTGATCAGGACGCTCATTATTTGCCCTCCGCAGCTTTGACAACTTGTTGAGCAGCGTCGGTCAGGCTGGTAGCAGCGATGATGTTCAAACCGCTTTCTGCCAGTACTTTAGCGCCCAGCTCAGCGTTGTTGCCTTCAAGGCGAACAACAACCGGGATTTTCACGCCGACTTCTTTCACAGCGCCGATGATGCCTTCGGCAATCATGTCGCAGCGAACGATGCCGCCGAAGATGTTGACCAGTACTGCAGCGACGTTGGTGTCGGACAGGATGATCTTGAACGCTTCAGTTACGCGTTCTTTGGTAGCGCCACCACCTACGTCGAGGAAGTTGGCTGGCTTGCCGCCATGCAGGTTGACGATGTCCATGGTACCCATGGCCAGGCCAGCACCGTTGACCATGCAGCCGATGTTGCCTTCCAGTGCTACGTAGTTCAGTTCGAACTTGGCAGCGTGCGCTTCGCGCGGATCGTCTTGCGACGGATCGTGGAAAGTCTTCAGCTTAGGCTGACGGTACATTGCGTTGGCGTCGATGTTGATCTTGGCGTCCAGGCAGTGCAGATCGCCATCAGCCTTGATCACCAGCGGGTTCACTTCCAGCAGAGCCAGGTCGTGATCCTTGAACAGCTTGGCCAGACCTACGAAGATCTTGGCGAACTGAGCAACCTGCTTGCCTTCCAGACCCAGCTGGAATGCCAGCTCGCGACCCTGGAATGGCTGAGCGCCAACCAGTGGATCGATAGTGGCTTTCAGAATTTTTTCTGGAGTGTCGTGAGCGATTTTCTCGATGTCCACGCCACCTTCGGTGGAAGCCATGAACACGATACGACGGCTCGAACGGTCAACGACAGCGCCCAGGTACAGCTCTTTAGCGATATCAGTGCACGATTCAACCAGGATCTTGGTGACTGGCTGGCCATTGGCGTCAGTCTGGTAAGTCACCAGACGCTTGCCCAGCCACTGCTGTGCGAAGGCTTTGGCGTCTTCTTTGCTGCGAACCAGCTTAACGCCGCCCGCTTTACCGCGACCACCAGCGTGGACCTGGGCTTTGACAACCCACTCACTGCCGCCGATTTTGTCGCAAGCTTCTGCTGCTGCTTCCGGGGTGTCTACTGCGTAACCAGTGGAAACTGGCAGGCCGTATTCAGCGAACAGCTGCTTACCCTGATACTCGTGAAGATTCATGCTTTTTACCGTCTTCGTTAGGTACTGCGCATTCGGCGCTGCGCTCATATGAGTGCCGCGCCACCTGTGACTGCTGCTTGCGTAGCCTTTCCGGATACCCGGTGCAACTACGCAAGACTGCGTCCAGCGGACATTCCGCGGTGAGACTTGCTCGCAAGGCTCACGACGGGCCGTTACCGCCGTGGTTTCTTATTGTCTGTTAACGCTTTTTGCGGTTGGCAATGTGGATGGCGCCGCCATTCACCGCCAAAGCAGCTTCGTGCAAGGCTTCAGACAGGGTCGGATGGGAGAAAACCATCATGCCCAGATCTTCAGCGCTGGTGCCGAATTCCATACCGATCGCGCCCTGCTGAACCAGTTCTGCAGCGCTCGGGCCAATCACGTGCACGCCCAATACGCGGTCAGTCTTGGCATCAGCGATGACCTTGACGAAACCACCGGTATCGTTGGCGGCCATGGCACGGCCGGAAGCGGCGAACGGGAAGGTGCCGACGTTAACTTCAACGCCTTCAGCTTTCAAGGCCTGCTCGGTTTTACCCACCCACGCGATTTCCGGGTGAGTATAAATAACCGAAGGGATCAGGTCATAGTTCATCTGGGCTTTGTGGCCCTTGATGCGCTCGACAACCATGATGCCTTCTTCCGATGCCTTGTGCGCCAGCATCATGCCGCGCACCACGTCACCGATGGCGAAAACGCCCGGTACGGTGGTCGCGCAGTGATCGTCAACGTGCACGAAACCGCGCTCGTCGAGGGTCACGCCGCTGTCGGAAGCCAGCAGATCAGTGGTCACCGGACGGCGACCAACGGCTACGATCAGCTTGTCGAAAGTAATGGTCTGTTCGCCGTTGGCATCGGTGTAGTTCACAACGACTTCGTCGCCATTCACTTTCGAGCCGGTCACGCGAGCGCCCAGTTTGATGTCCAGACCTTGTTTGGTCAGGGTTTTCAGCGCTTCCTTGGAAACAGCGGTGTCCGCTGCCATCAGGAAGGTGTCCAGTGCTTCGAGGACAACCACTTCCGAACCCAGACGCGACCATACCGAACCCAGTTCCAGACCGATCACGCCAGCGCCGATCACGCCCAGACGCTTAGGTACGGTTTGGAATTCCAGAGCGCCAGTCGAATCGACGATGACGTTCTGATCAACCGGAGCCGGTGGAATGTCGATTGGACGCGAGCCTGGAGCCAGGATCACGTTTTCAGCTTCGATGACTTCAACCGAGCCGTCTGGCTTGGTGACTTCGACTTTCTTGCCAGCCAGCAGTTTGCCGTGGCCCTGGATCGAAGTAACGCCGTTCGCCTTGAACAGAGTGGCAACGCCGCCGGTCAGGTTCTTGACGATGCCAGCCTTGCGGCCAACCATCGCAGCGACGTCCATTTTGACTTCGCCGGTCGAGATACCGTGAACGTTGAAGCTTTCTTTCGCTTCCTTGTATTTCCAGGAGCTGTCGAGCAGCGCTTTGGAAGGAATGCAGCCTACGTTCAGGCAGGTGCCGCCCAGGGCTTGCTTGCCTTCAGCGTCGGTGTACTTCTCGATGCAGGCAGTGGTCAGACCCAGCTGCGCCGCCTTGATGGCAGCCACGTAGCCACCAGGGCCAGCACCGATCACTACTACGTCAAATTTCTGCGACATTCAAAAAATCCTCTTTAGCAATAAAGCTACAAGCCGCAAGCAAAAAGCTCCAAGCCCACCCCGCTCGCTTTGAGCTTGTGGCTTGAAACTTGAAGCTTGCCGCTGTTTTTAGATATCCAGCAACAGACGCGCCGGATCTTCCAGCAGGTTCTTGATGGTCACCAGGAAGGTCACAGCTTCTTTGCCATCGATCAGACGGTGATCGTAGGACAGTGCCAGGTACATCATCGGACGGATAACGACCTGACCGTTGATGGCCATAGGACGCTGGATGATGTTGTGCATGCCCAGAATCGCTGCCTGCGGCGGGTTGACGATCGGGGTCGACATCATCGAACCGAAGGTACCACCGTTGGTGATGGTGAAGGTACCACCGGTCATCTCGTCCATCGACAGTTTGCCGTCACGGGCTTTTTTGCCGAATGTTGCGATGCCGCCTTCGATTTCAGCCAGGCTCATCAGTTCGGCGTTACGCAGAACCGGAACAACCAGACCGCGGTCGCTGGAAACGGCAACGCCGATGTCAGCGTAGCCGTGGTAAACGATGTCCGCGCCGTCGATCGATGCGTTAACAGCCGGGAAGCGTTTCAGCGCTTCGGTGGCTGCTTTAACGAAGAACGACATGAAGCCCAGGCGTACGCCGTTGTGGGACTTCTCGAACAGATCCTTGTACTTCGAACGCAGGGCCATGACTTCAGTCATGTCGACTTCGTTGAAAGTGGTCAGCATCGCCATGTTCGACTGAGCTTCAACCAGACGCTTGGCCACGGTGGCACGCACGCGGGTCATCGGTACGCGCTTCTCGATGCGGTCGCCAGCAGCGAACACCGGAGCGGCAGCCGAAGGCGCAGCAGCCTTGGCAGGCGCGGCAGCCGGAGCGGCTTTCTTGGCAGCAACAGCAGCGACTACGTCTTCCTTGGTCACACGACCGCCCTTGCCGGTGCCGGCAACGGAGGCGATGTTGATGCCGTTTTCTTCAGCCAGCTTGCGCGCAGCCGGTGCAGCAACAGGATCGTCTTCGCCTTCGGCAGCAGCCGGTGCAGCGGCAGCAGCGGCTGGAGCAGCGGCGGCGGCTGGAGCAGCGGCAGCAGCGCCGCCCGCTTCGATGGAGCCCAGCACTTCGTCGGACAGAACGGTGTCGCCTTCGTTCTTGACGATTGCGCCCAGCACGCCGTCGGCGGTAGCCAGAACTTCCAGTACGACTTTGTCAGTCTCGATGTCGACGATCAGGTCGTCACGCTTGACGGCGTCGCCCGGTTGTTTGTGCCAGGTGGCAACGGTGCCATCGGCAACCGATTCCGGGAAAGTGGGGGCTTTGATCTCGATAGCCATTATCTGTAGTTCCTTAAATTCGGTTTCAGGTGCGCGAAGGCATTAAATGGTAAACGCGGCTTGCAGGAGTTTTTCCTGCTGCTCGGCGTGCATCGATGCGTAACCACAAGCGGGGGCAGCAGAAGCCTCACGGCCCGCGTACTCAAGTACGAGAGACTTGTCGAGGTTACCGATGCTGCGACGCAAGTGGTGCTGGCTGCAGTACCAGGCGCCCTGGTTCATCGGCTCTTCCTGACACCAAACGGCATTTTTGACGTTGGTGTACGGAGCCAGGACTTCTTTCAAGTCGTCCTCAGGGAATGGATACAGCTGCTCGATACGCACGATGGCGATATCTTCACGGCCTTCGGCACGGCGTTTTTCCAGCAGGTCGTAGTAGACCTTGCCGCTACACAGAACAACACGCTCGACCTTTTTCGGGTCCAGAGTATCGATTTCCGGGATCACGGTCTGGAACGAACCTTCGGCCAGATCTTCCAGAGTCGAGATGGCCAGCTTGTGGCGCAGCAGCGACTTCGGCGTCAGCACGATCAACGGTTTGCGCAGCGGACGAATCACCTGACGACGCAGCAAGTGGTAGATCTGTGCTGGCGTGGTCGGTACAGCCACCTGAATGTTGTGCTCGGCGCACAGTTGCAGGTAACGCTCAAGACGTGCCGAGCTGTGCTCAGGGCCCTGACCTTCGTAACCGTGTGGCAGCAACATGGTCAGACCGCAGAGACGGCCCCACTTGTGCTCGCCGCTGGTGATGAACTGGTCGATAACAACCTGTGCACCGTTGGCGAAGTCACCGAACTGGGCTTCCCAGATCACCAGCGCGTCTGGCGTGGTGGTCGAGTAACCGTATTCGAATGCCAGTACCGCTTCTTCCGACAGGAACGAGTCGTACAGGTCAAAGCGTGGCTGACCGTCGTACAAGTGCGCCAGCGGAATGTAGGTGCCCGCGTCTTTCTGGTTGTGCAGCACAGCGTGACGGTGCGAGAACGTACCGCGGCCGATGTCCTGACCAGTCATGCGAATCGGGTGACCTTCGAACGCCAGGGTTGCGTACGCCATGGTTTCGGCGTAACCCCAGTTGATCGGCAGGCCGCCGGCTTGCATCTTCTGACGGTCTTCGTAGATCTTCGCGACCTGACGCTGCACCACGAAGCCGTCCGGAATTTCCAGCAGCTTGGCGGACAGTTCTTGCAGGGTTTTCAGATCGAAACGCGTGTCGTGACGCGCAGTCCAGGCGTGGCCCAGATACGGACGCCAGTCCACGAACAACTCTTTGTTCGGCTCTTTGACCAGCGACTTCACGACGTGCAGACCGTTGTCCAGCGCGTTGCGGTATTCGTCGACTTTCGCCTGAACACGCTCTGCGTCGAGCACACCGCCCTGGGTCAGACGATCAGCGTACAGCTCACGGGTGGTGCGCTGTTTGGTGATCTGCTGATACATCAGAGGCTGGGTGCCGCTTGGCTCGTCAGCTTCGTTGTGGCCGCGACGACGGTAGCAGACCAGGTCGATCACCACGTCACGCTTGAACTGCATGCGGTAATCGATGGCCAGCTGGGTCACGAACAGCACGGCTTCCGGATCATCACCATTCACATGGAGGATCGGCGCCTGGATCATCTTGGCAACGTCGGTGGCGTACTCGGTGGAACGCGAGTCCAGCGGGTTGCTGATGGTGAAACCAACCTGGTTGTTGATCACGATGTGCACGGTACCGCCGGTTTTGAAACCGCGGGTCTGCGACATCTGGAAGGTTTCCATGACCACGCCCTGACCTGCAAAAGCAGCATCACCGTGGATGGAGATCGGCAGAACCTTCTCACCGGTCGGGTCGTTACGACGATCCTGACGGGCGCGAACCGAACCTTCTACCACCGGGGAAACGATTTCCAGGTGGGACGGGTTGAACGCCATGGCCAGGTGAACTTCACCGCCGGCGGTCATCACGTTGGACGAGAAGCCCTGGTGATACTTAACGTCACCGGAACCCAACTCGACCTTCTTCTTGCCTTCAAACTCGTCGAACAGCTCGCGCGGGTTCTTGCCGAAGGTGTTGACCAGTACGTTCAGACGACCACGGTGGGCCATGCCGATGACGACTTCCTTGGTGCCGTAGGAACCGGAACGCTGGATCAATTCGTCGAGCATCGGAATCAGGCTTTCGCCGCCTTCCAGACCGAAACGCTTGGTGCCCGGGTATTTGGTGCCCAGGTATTTTTCCAGGCCTTCACCGGCAGTCACGCGCTCAAGCAGGTGGCTCTTGATGTCGGCGGAGTACGTCGGACGACCACGCACGCTTTCCAGACGCTGCTGGAACCACTGGCGCTGCTCGGAATCGGTGATGTGCGTAAATTCAGCGCCGATGGTGCGGCAATATGTCTGCTGCAACGCTTCGTGAATTTCGCGTAGGCTCGCTTCCTCTTTGCCGATGAACAGGTCGCCGGCACGGAAGGTCGTATCAAGATCGGCATTGGTCAAGCCGTAATGATTGATCGACAGGTCTGCAGGTGCAGGACGCTGCCACAGCCCCAGCGGGTCAAGCTGGGCTGCCTGGTGGCCACGCATACGGTAGGCCTGGATCAATCGCAGCACTTCAACTTGCTTCTTCTCGTGCTCACTGCTCACGCTCCCGGCGGAAACCGGTTGGGCGCGGCGCTGGTTCTTTGCCAGCAGCACGAAATGATCGCGAATTGTGGAGTGCGAAACATCAGTGGCAGAGTTGCCGTCGGCGGGCAACTTCTGAAAGTAGGTGCGCCACTCTTCTGGCACAGCGTTAGGGTCGTGCAGGTAGAGCTCATAAAGCTCTTCCACATAGGCAGCGTTTCCACCTGAAAGGTAGGCGCTGTTCCACATGCGCTGCATCACGCTTTCTTGCATGCTTGGTCACCCTCGGTTAGGGGAACACCATCGGCGACGACACCGAGCAAACTTGCAGAAGTCCGAATGCAGCGACTAAAACAAGCCACCTAGGATCACGCTGATAGTCCGGGTACCAGCCCGGATGCCCCTGCTTGTCTCATTTCTTCAAAATAAGAGCCGCAGCTTGTGGCTACTGCTCTGGTTATAGCCATGACGCGGGTTGAAGCCCGCGCCACAGCCTCTACGGTACAGCGGTTACATCAGCTGAATCACACGCCGCTCGAGAGCAACATGTTACGGATGTGACCGATGGCCTTAGTCGGGTTCAGGCCTTTCGGACATACGTTGACGCAGTTCATGATGCCCCGGCAGCGGAATACGCTGAACGGGTCATCGAGCGAAGCCAGACGCTCGGTGGTCTTGGTGTCACGGCTGTCTGCCAGGAAGCGATAAGCTTGCAGCAGTGCAGCTGGACCCAGGAACTTGTCCGGGTTCCACCAGAAGGACGGGCAAGAGGTCGAGCAGCAAGCGCACAGGATGCACTCGTACAGACCGTCGAGCTTTTCGCGCTCTTCTGGCGACTGCAGACGCTCGATGGCCGGAGCCGGCGTGTCGTTCTGCAGGTAAGGCTTCACCTTCTCGTATTGCTTGTAGAAGATGCTCATATCGACAACCAGGTCACGGATAACCGGCAAACCTGGCAGCGGACGAACGATCAACTTGTTACCTTTTACAACAGCAGACAGCGGCGTGATGCATGCCAAGCCGTTTTTGCCGTTGATGTTCATGCCGTCGGAACCACAAACGCCTTCACGGCAAGAGCGACGATAGGAGAAACCTTCGTCCTGCTCTTTGATCAGGGCCAGTACGTCCAGCACCATCAGGTCTTTACCACCGGTATCGACCTGGAATTCCTGCATGAACGGCGCGGCGTCCTGATCAGGGTTGTAACGATATACGCTGACTTGCAACATGGCGGCCACCCTTAATAAGTCCGAATCTTAGGTTCAAAAGTCGGAACAGTCTTCGGCGAGAAGTTCACGGCACGCTTGGTGACGCGCTTGTCACCCGGGAAGTACAGGGTGTGGCACAGCCAGTTTTCGTCGTCACGGTCTTCGAAGTCTTCACGGGCGTGAGCACCGCGCGACTCTTTACGAACCTCGGCAGCGATGGCAGTAGCTTCAGCCACTTCCAGCAGGTTTTGCAGTTCCAGCGCTTCGATACGCGCAGTGTTGAACGCCTGCGACTTATCGTTGATCTTCACGTTGGCGATGCGGGTACGCAGGTCAGCCAGCTGAGCGATACCTTTCTGCATGTATTCGCCAGTACGGAATACACCGAAATAGTTCTGCATGCAGTTCTGCAGCTCGCGACGCAGGGTTGCCACGTCTTCGCCATCAGTACGGCTGTTCAGCGCGTTCAGACGCGACAGGGCAGCTTCGATGTCGGCTTCGGTAGCGTCGTCGTATTCGATGCCGTCGGTCAGCGCCTTTTCCAGGTGCAGGCCGGCAGCGCGGCCGAATACCACCAGGTCGAGCAGCGAGTTGCCGCCCAGACGGTTGGCACCGTGAACCGATACGCAAGCCACTTCGCCTACAGCGAACAGGCCCGGGATGATTTTGTCGACGCCTTCAGCGTCCTGGGTGATCGCCTGACCATGAATGTTGGTGGCAACGCCGCCCATCATATAGTGGCAAGTCGGAACAACCGGAACCGGCGCAACAACCGGGTCAACGTGTGCGAAGGTCTTCGACAGTTCGCAGATGCCTGGCAGACGGCTGTGCAGTACTTCCTCGCCCAGGTGGTCGAGTTTGAGCAGTACGTGGTCGCCATTCGGGCCGCAACCGTTGCCGGCGATGATTTCTTTAACCATCGAGCGAGCAACAACGTCACGACCGGCAAGGTCTTTGGCGTTCGGAGCATAACGCTCCATGAAACGCTCGCCGTGCTTGTTGATCAGGTATCCACCTTCACCACGGCAACCTTCTGTAACCAGTACACCGGCGCCGGCGATGCCGGTCGGGTGGAACTGCCACATTTCGATGTCTTGTACCGGCACGCCAGCACGCAGAGCCATGCCGACGCCGTCACCGGTGTTGATCAGGGCGTTGGTGGTGGACGCGTAGATACGACCTGCACCGCCGGTAGCCAATACGGTGGCCTTGGCGCGGATGTAGGTGGTTTCGCCGGTTTCGATGCAGATCGCGATCACACCGACGAAGTCGCCTTCCTGGTTTTTCACCAGATCGACAGCGTAGTACTCGTTCAGGAACGTGGTACCGGCTTTCAGGTTGCCCTGATAAAGGGTGTGCAGCAGCGCGTGACCGGTACGGTCGGAAGCGGCGCACGTACGGGCAGCCTGCCCGCCTTTGCCGTAATCCTTGGACTGGCCGCCGAACGGACGCTGGTAGATGCGGCCCTGTTCGGTACGCGAGAACGGCATGCCCATGTGGTCCAGCTCATAAACAGCAGCCGGGCCTTCCTGACACATGTATTCGATAGCGTCCTGGTCACCGATGTAGTCGGAACCCTTGACGGTATCGTACATGTGCCAGCGCCAGTCATCGTTCGGGTCAGCAGACGCGATTGCGCAAGTGATGCCGCCTTGAGCGGAAACAGTGTGCGAACGGGTCGGGAAAACCTTGGTGATCACGGCAGTCTTGTGACCGCCCTGTGCCAGTTGCAGCGCAGCGCGCATGCCGGCACCGCCACCACCAATAATGATGGCGTCGAAAGAAATCGTTGGAATGTTAGCCATGACTCAGATACCCCAGAGAATCTGCACACCCCAGACGAAGTAAGCGAACATCGCAACGCCGCATACTGCCTGGAAAAGGAAACGTATAGCCGTCGCGGACTTGCCGAACGCCATTGGCGTCAGGTAGTCAGTCGCGATGGTCACATGCCGACCCAGGCGTGAGCGCCAAGGGCAACAAGGGCCAGGAGGCTGAAAATACGCATCCCGTTGTGGGCGAACAGTTCATGCCACTGGGCATACTCGAGGCCAGGGTGGGCCACGACGTATCCGATCAGGAAGATGAAGTAAGCCGCGAGAACGACCGCAGACACACGTTGCGCCATCCAGTCATAGAGGCCCGAACGCGAGAGGTTCGTGACGTTAGTTACCATATCCAAACTCCTGCCAGAACGATTACCACCACGGAAACGGCGATAACGATTTTCGAGCCCAGCTTGCCGCCTTCCAGCGTCTCACCGATGCCCATGTCCATGATCAAGTGGCGCACACCGGCTACCAAGTGATACAGCAGAGCGGACAGGATGCCCCAAATCACTAGCTTGGCTAGCGGACTGGTCAGACACGCTTTCACCTGACCGAAGCCTTCCTCGGAGCTCAGCGACTTGTCCAATGCGTAAAGCATGATGGCAAGGCACACGAAGAGGATGACACCGGAGATTCGGTGAAGAATGGACGTGTAAGCAGTGACTGGGAGTTTGATGGTCCTTAGGTCTAGGTTTACAGGTCGTTGGCTTTTCACGGCTTTTTTTTCACACTGAAGAGCCCCTAACAATCAGGGCAAAGTTGTTGGGGAGTGCACTGGTCAGGTAACCACCACCCAGGGATGCGACCCCCAATGAAAGCAAGCCCAAAAGCCCTTGGCGGTCGGTGGCCGAGTATAGACAGTTAGGCTACTAATGACAACGCAATCACCTACCCCCAATAGCTGATTGCACAAGTTGCATAAAAGGCGTAAATGGCAGGCAATTTCGAGGAAAAAGTGCGCTTAAAGCCTTCTGGAGCAAGACTTTAGGCAAATTGACATTCGAATTTATCTCACTATAGTGGTGCGGGCCCTGCGTGGGGGGTCTGTCTGATGGTTCAAGCATAAATAGGAGGCCACATGGCTGACAAAAAAGCGCAGTTGATCATCGAGGGCGCAGCCCCCGTCGAGCTGCCCATTTTAACCGGCACCGTTGGTCCCGATGTAATCGATGTTCGGGGCCTGACGGCCACGGGCCGCTTCACTTTCGACCCGGGTTTCATGTCGACCGCTTCGTGCGAATCGAAGATCACCTATATCGACGGCGACAACGGCATTCTGTTGCACCGCGGCTACCCGATCGAACAGCTGGCTGAAAAGTCGGACTACCTGGAAACCTGCTACCTGCTGCTCAACGGCGAATTGCCGACCGCAGAACAGAAGGCCCAGTTCGTCAGCACCGTGAAAAACCACACCATGGTTCACGAGCAGCTGAAAACCTTCTTCAACGGCTTCCGTCGCGACGCCCACCCGATGGCCGTCATGTGCGGTGTAGTCGGCGCCCTCTCGGCCTTCTACCACGACTCCCTCGACATCAATAACCCGCAGCATCGCGAAATCTCCGCGATCCGTCTGGTTGCCAAGATGCCGACCCTGGCAGCGATGGTTTACAAGTACTCCATGGGTCAACCCATGATGTACCCGCGCAACGACCTGACGTACGCGGAAAACTTCCTGCACATGATGTTCAACACCCCGTGCGAGATCAAACCGATCAGCCCGGTGCTCGCCAAGGCCATGGCACGGATTTTCATCCTCCATGCCGACCACGAGCAGAACGCGTCGACTTCCACCGTACGTCTGGCAGGTTCTTCGGGTGCCAACCCGTTCGCCTGTATCGCCGCCGGTATCGCCGCACTGTGGGGCCCTGCTCACGGTGGTGCGAACGAAGCCGTTCTGACCATGCTGGATGAGATTGGCGATGTGTCGAACATTGACAAGTTCATCGCCAAGGCCAAGGACAAGAACGATCCGTTCAAGCTGATGGGCTTCGGTCACCGCGTTTACAAGAACCGCGACCCTCGCGCGACTGTAATGAAGCAGACCTGTGACGAAGTGTTGAAGGAACTGGGCATTAATAATGATCCGCAACTCGAACTGGCGATGCGCCTGGAAGAGATTGCGTTGACTGACCCGTACTTCATCGAGCGCTCGCTGTACCCGAACGTCGATTTCTACTCGGGGATTATCCTCAAGGCGATCGGCATTCCGACCAGCATGTTTACGGTGATTTTCGCGCTGGCACGTACTGTTGGCTGGATTTCGCACTGGAAAGAGATGCTTTCGAGCCCGTACAAGATTGGCCGTCCGCGCCAGTTGTACACTGGCTACGAGTCGCGTGATATTTCCAAGCTGGAAGATCGCAAATAAGACCTGTCTTGCGATAACGTCTTAAGTTGTACCGGGAACGGCCTCTATTTATATAGGGGCCGTTTTTGTGTGTAGCCGGTTTTTTTTGGATTGGGATTGGGGGCATATCCGTTTTTTTGGTGTTGCGGCTGGCGGTTTCGCTCTTACAGCGACTCACTTTTCCAGACGCCGAAAAGTAAGCAAAAGGCTTGGCCCCTGGCGTACGGCACTTCGCTGAGGCTCAGTGTTCCCTCGCTACGGTGTCCATCCGGGGGCATCGCCTACGGTTTGCTTCGCTGCACCTCCTCTCGATGTATGCGGCTGCGCCGCACGGCGCTGCGCGCCTCCCCCTGATGAACACCTCCGCTCGGCCTGCCGATGGGGCAAAAGATCAAAAAACAGAGCCAGATCAAAATCAACTGCCCCTCACCCTAACCCTCTCCCAGAGGGAGAGGGGACTGACCGAGGTGTTTGGGAGAAAGACGCCGACTTGAAATACCGCGTCGAACTCAGACTTTGAAAGGCTCACAAATCGGCTCCCTCTCCCTCGGGAGAGGGCTGGGGTGAGGGGCAAGAGCACCACAAAAACTAAAACCGTGCGCGCTGTGCTCTTCACCACTCAATAGGCCGAGTGTCAGCTCGCCTGCTCTTGATCTTGACCCACGAGCGACGTCGGCAGGCTGAGTGGAGGGATTGATCCGGGGGTGGGAGCGCAGCGACCGTTTGGCGCAGCCAAACACAGCGAGAGGAGGTGCAGCGAAGCAAACCGTAGGCGCTGCGCCCGGATCGATCCCGCAGCGAAGGAACCCCGAGCCCCAGCGAGCGGGCCGCACGTAGGAGCAAGCGTTTTTTGCTTACTTTTTTTGGCGTTTGAAAAAAAGTGAGTCGCCGTCAGGGCGAAACCCTAAGCCGCCGTTACCGCAGCAACGGATATTCACCCAATCAAAAAAAACACACCAAAGTCCGATAACCGCCCACAAAAAATGCCCCGATCTCTCAACCGGGGCATTCAGCACAACATTACCAAACCATCAAACCATCAGTGAGAAACCGCCCCACTCGCCCCCAACCCAGTCTGCGAACGCACAAACTGCGGGAAGAACAGCGCACGTTCTTTGTCCGCCGCCGCCGACTTATCAGTAATCGAGAAGAACCAAATACCCACAAAGGCAATGATCATCGAGAACAGCGCCGGATACTCGTAAGGGAAGATCGCCTTCTCATGATGCAGAATCTGCACCCAGATGGTTGGGCCAAGGATCATCAGGCCAACAGCACTGATTAACCCCAACCAGCCGCCAATCATCGCCCCACGAGTGGTCAGCTTCTTCCAGTACATCGAAAGCAACAGCACCGGGAAGTTACAGCTCGCCGCGATCGAGAACGCCAGGCCCACCATGAACGCAATGTTCTGGCTTTCGAACAAAATACCCAGGCCAATCGCCAACACCGCCAAAGCAATGGTGGTGATCTTCGACACACGAATCTCGTCCTTCTCGTTCGCCTTGCCCTTCTTGATCACACTGGCGTACAGGTCGTGAGACACCGCCGAAGCACCGGCCAGGGTCAGACCCGCCACAACCGCCAGAATGGTCGCAAACGCTACCGCCGAGATAAAGCCGAGGAAGATGCTGCCGCCGACCGCGTTGGCCAAGTGCACCGCCGCCATGTTGTTGCCGCCCAACAGCGCGCCAGCAGCATCTTTGAAGGCCGGGTTGGTGCTGACCAGCAGGATCGCGCCGAAGCCGATGATGAAGGTCAGGATGTAGAAGTAGCCGATAAAGCCAGTCGCATACAACACGCTCTTACGTGCTTCTTTTGCGTCACTCACGGTGAAGAAGCGCATCAGAATGTGTGGCAGGCCAGCGGTACCGAACATCAGCGCCAGCCCCAGCGAGAAGGCCGAAATCGGATCCTTGACCAGACCGCCCGGGCTCATGATCGCTTCGCCTTTCGGGTGAACCTTGATCGCTTCCGAGAACAGCATGTTGAAGTCGAAGTTGACGTGCTTCATTACCATCAGCGCCATGAACGAGGCACCGGACAGCAGCAGCACAGCCTTGATGATCTGTACCCAGGTCGTCGCCAGCATGCCGCCGAACAGCACGTACATGCACATCAGGATACCGACCAGAATCACCGCAACGTGGTAATCGAGGCCGAACAACAACTGGATCAGCTTGCCCGCACCGACCATTTGCGCGATCAGGTAGAACGCCACCACCACCAGCGAACCGCAGGCAGACAGGGTGCGAATCTGGGTTTGCCCGAGGCGGTAGGACGCCACGTCGGCAAAGGTGTATTTACCCAGGTTACGCAGACGCTCGGCGATCAGAAACAGAATGATCGGCCAGCCCACCAGGAAGCCGATCGAGTAGATCAGGCCGTCGTAGCCGGAGGTGAACACCAGCGCGGAAATCCCCAGGAAGGACGCCGCCGACATGTAGTCACCGGCAATCGCCAGACCGTTCTGGAAACCGGTGATTTTGCCGCCCGCCGCATAGTAGTCGGCGGCCGAGTTGTTTTTCTTCGAGGCCCAGTAGGTGATGTACAGCGTGGCACCGACGAACGCCACGAACATCAGGATCGCAGGAATATTCAGCGGCTGTTTGGCCACTTCACCCGTCAGCGCATCCGCCGCCCAGGCACCCGGTGCAAATGCTGCAACACTTAATAAAGCCAGTAGACGCCGGATCATTGCTGAGCCTCCTTGAGAATCGCATTGTTCAGGTCGTCAAACTCGCCATTGGCGCGGCGCACGTAGATACCGGTCAGGATGAAGGCAGACAGAATCAGGCCGACACCGATCGGGATACCCCAGGTAATGGATGATTCAGGACTGATCTTCGCGCCCAGAATATGCGGCCCGTAAGCAATAAGAAGGATGAATGCGGAGTAAAGCCCTAGCATGATTGCCGAGAGAATCCAGGCGAATCGTTCCCTTTTCTGTACCAGCTCCTTGAATCGGGGACTGTTTTGAATCGAGAGGTAAATGCTGTCGTTCATTGTTTTTATCCTCGCAGCACAAATTATTGTTGGAACATAGCTAATGTATGCGGCTGCGGGAGCGGGAACAGACGACCTTAGTAGTAGAACGCCATGACACTTTTGCCAATTTCCGGTACCGCACAAAACAACTGTGGGAGCAGGCTTGCTCGCGAAGGCGTCGGATCAGCCAACACATCAGTCGACTGACAGACCGCTTTCGCGAGCAAGCCCGCTCCCACAGGGTTAGGCGGTGAAGCTTTTATTTAGTCCAGTCAGCCACGCGATCCGGGTGTTTGGCCACCCAATCTTTCGCTGCGGCTTCCGGCTTGGCGCCGTCCTGAATCGCCAGCATCACTTCGCCGATTTCGTCTTTCGAAGCCCACTGGAAGTTCTTCAGGAACTTGGCCACTTCCGGCGCCTTGGCTTCCAGCCCTTTGCTGCCGATGCTGTTCACGGTTTCAGCCGCGCCGTACACGCCTTTCGGGTCGTCGAGGAAGCGCAGTTTCCACTTGGCGAACATCCAGTGCGGCACCCAACCGGTGACGGCGATGGATTCGTTTTTCTTCTCGGCACGGGTCAGCTCGGCAATCATGCCGGCGCCGGAACTGGCTTTAAGGCTGTATTTGTCGAGGCCGTAATCCTTGATCGCTTGATCGGTCTTGAGCATCACGCCTGAACCGGCGTCGATGCCGACGATGCGGTTTTTGAAGGTGTCGTCGGTTTTCAGGTCTTCGATCGATTTGGCTTTGACGTACTCCGGCACGATCAGGCCGATTTTTGCATCCTTGAAGTTCGGGCCGTAATCGACGACCAGATCCTTGTTTTTCGTCCAGTATTCGCCGTGCGTTACTGGCAGCCAGGCCGAAAGCATGGCGTCGAGTTTGCCGGTGGCAACGCCCTGCCACATGATCCCGGTGGCGACGGCTTGCAGTTTCACGTCGTAGCCGAGTTTCTGTTTGATCACTTCGGCGGCTACGTGGGTGGTCGCCACGCTGTCGGACCAGCCGTCAACGTAACCGATGTTCAGGGTCTGCTTTTCTGCACTGGCGAAAGTGGAGCTCATCGCAAGCACCAGAGCAGCACTTGCGCCTAAAAGTCGTCGCATCTTCATCGTTACTTCCCCGAAATGCTGCGCCCGACGGATGACGGGCGGCGTCAACGTATTGTTATGGTGCACAGCGCCCCCATCACGCCCGACCGCAAACTCGCTGGAACATCAGTGGAGTGCTGATGCTTTGATCATCAACCTCACGCCCCTCGCGACCTGCTCTGTCAGCGACCTCAAGACAATAAGAAACGACATCAGAAGGCCATTAACTGCCTTCGAATAATTGGCGCCAGACAATCCGCCCGAACTTTGCATGTCAAAATCGTGCGGGCCACCAACCCCTCTATAAATGCAGGTAACATGCGTCGCTTTGCAGCCACTCGGCCCGACCATGTCCGCGACGTCCCGCTTCCCCTTCCCTGCTTATTTATTCGCCTGCCTGCTTGGGCTGTTTGCGCTCGGCGGCTTCTGGTATGGCCTCGGCCAACCGGTGATTCTGCCGGACGCCGCGACGCCGACGCACAAGCTGCAATGCGCGTCCTATACGCCGTTCGATAAGGATCAGTCGCCGTTCGACGTGCCATTCAAATTGCGCCCGGAGCGCATGGACGCTGACCTCGCGCTGCTGGCGACACGTTTTGAATGCATTCGCACCTACTCGATGACGGGCCTCGAAGCGTTGCCGGATCTGGCGCGTAAACACGGTCTGAAATTGATGATCGGCGCGTGGGTCAACAGCAACCCGGTCGACACCGAAAAAGAAGTCGACCTGCTGATCAAATCGGCCAACGCCAACCCGGACGTGGTCAGCGCGGTGATCGTCGGCAACGAAGCGCTGCTGCGCAAAGAAGTCACTGGCGCGCAACTGGCCCGACTGATCAACAAGGTCAAAAGCCAGGTCAAGCAACCGGTCACGTACGCCGATGTCTGGGAGTTCTGGCTCAAGCACCCGGAAGTCGCGCCGGCGGTGGATTTCCTGACCATTCATTTGCTGCCGTACTGGGAAGATGATCCGTCGAACATCGATGCCGCCCTGCAACACGTGGCGGATGTGCGCCGCGTGTTCGGCAACAAGTTCGCGCCGAAGGACGTGATGATTGGCGAAACCGGTTGGCCGAGCGAAGGCCGTCAGCGCGAGACCGCCCTGCCGAGCCGGGTCAACGAGGCCAAATTCATCCGTGGTTTTGTCGCGATGGCCGAAAAAGAAGGCTGGCATTACAACCTGATCGAAGCGTTTGACCAGCCGTGGAAACGTGGCAGTGAAGGCGCTGTCGGCGGGTATTGGGGTCTGTTTGATGCGGATCGTCAGGACAAAGGCGTGCTCGCCGGGCCGGTGACCAATGTGCCGTACTGGAAAGAATGGCTGGCGGTCGGTGGTTTGATTTTCCTCGGCACTTTGCTGCTGGGCGGACGCGTTCGCAGTACGCGCGCTGCACTGGTGTTGCCACTGCTGGGCGCCCTCGCCGCGTGTTCGATTGGCGCATGGGGCGATCTGGCGCGCGTGACCACGCGTTTTACCAGTGAATGGCTGTGGGTCGCTTTGCTGACAGCGCTGAATCTACTGGTGCTGGCGCATGCGGCGCTGACGCTGAGTGCGCGAACGGGATGGCGTGAACGCGCATTCAATCTGCTGGAGCGTCGCGCGGGCTGGCTGGTCGCGGCGGCAGGGTTTGCCGCAGCGGTGATGATGCTGGAGATGGTCTTCGACGCGCGTTATCGCAGCTTTGCGAGCATGGCGTTTGTGCTGCCGGCGCTGGTTTACCTGAGCCGCCCGGTGAGCGTGCCGCGTCGGGAGATTGCCTTGCTGGCGTTTATCATCGGCGCGGGGATTGCGCCGCAGTTGTATGTGGAAGGTTTGCAGAATCAGCAGGCGTGGGGGTGGGGGTTGGTGAGCGCTTTGATGGTGGCTGCTCTTTGGCGCTGCCTGCGGGTTCGCAAGGGCTGAAGATCAAAAGATCGCAGCCTTCGGCAGCTCCTACAGGGTGTACGTCACCCCAATGTAGGAGCTGCCGCAGGCTGCGATCTTTTTACGCTCTGACCAGCCGCAACCCGGCAATCACCGCCGCAAACACCGCCAACGTCGTGTTGTACAACGCCAGCGCCGGCAACCCGGCCACCAGCGCCAACACCGCCAACCACCACCCTGCCCGCCCGGGCACGACAAAACCGATCAGCGCCGCACCCAGTGCCGTCCAGCCCAGCACCTTGAAATGAATCATCAAACCAAGGTTCGAGCGCACCTGGCATTCCCAACGGCTGGCCTCATCCACACAGATGCCCACCCATTTGCCGTCTTCCATAAAGCCATAACGCGCGCCATAGCTGGCGGCCAGCCATAGCGGCAACAAAACAAGCAGCAAAATCCAGGGCAAGCGGCGGGACATGAGGCACTCCAATCTTCGGAAATCGGCGGCCAGCTTAATCTGCCTTCAATACTTCGCAAGCGATAACAACTGTTAACTGTTCATCAAGGGCGTGCAAAGTGTATCGTCCAGCTACTATTACTCCGAATTCTGCCTGTTTGGTGCCGCTGCATGGCACTTTGGCGCAAACCCGGTGGTCATAGCCTGCGAACTTCATTCGGCACCTTCCTCTAAGGGATCTAGTCATGCTCCGTTCCTTGCGCTTCGCCGCGCTGTTCAGCGGCCTTATTTTGAGTGCGTCCGCGCTGGCGGTGGATATCGACCCCGCCAGCTATGGCTACCCCCTCACCAACCCGTTTGAGGCGACTATCGCCACCACCCCGCCGGATTTGCGTCCGGAGCTGCCGCTGGATGACGACATCGACCAGTCCGATCGCAGCCTGACGTTGCGCCCGGAGCGTGAATTCATTCTGCCGGACAACTTCTGGGCGGTGAAAAAGCTCACCTACCGCATCGCCACCCAGGACAAACCGGCCCCGCTGATCTTCCTGATCGCCGGCACCGGCGCGCGCTATGACAGCACGCTCAACGAATACCTGAAAAAGCTCTACTACAAGGCCGGCTACCACGTCGTGCAGTTGTCGTCGCCGACCAGTTTCGACTTCATCAGCGCCGCCTCGCGTTTCGCCACCCCCGGCATTACCAAGGACGATGCTGAAGACATGTACCGGGTCATGCAGGCCGTGCGGGCGCAGAACCCGAAACTGCCGGTGACCGAGTATTACCTGACCGGTTACAGCCTCGGCGCATTGGACGCAGCCTTCGTCGCGCACCTGGACGAAACCCGCCGCAGCTTCAACTTCAAGAAAGTCCTGCTGCTCAACCCGCCGGTCAACCTCTACACCTCGATCAGCAACCTCGACAAGCTGGTACAGACCGAAGTGAAAGGCATCAACAACAGCACCACGTTCTATGAACTGGTGCTGAACAAGTTGACCCGCTACTTCCAGCAGAAAGGCTACATAGACCTCAACGATGCGCTGCTCTATGACTTCCAGCAGTCCAAACAGCATCTGACCAACGAGCAGATGGCGATGTTGATCGGCACCTCGTTCCGCTTCTCGGCAGCCGACATCGCGTTCACCTCGGACTTGATCAATCGTCGTGGTCTGATCACCCCGCCGAAAACCGAAATCACCGAAGGCACCAGCCTCACGCCGTACCTCAAGCGTGCGCTGCAGTGCGACTTCGAATGCTATCTGACCGATCAAGTAATTCCGATGTGGCGCGCGCGTACTGACGGCGGCAGCCTGCTGCAACTGGTCGATCAGGCCAGCCTGTATGCGCTCAAGGATTACCTGCATGACAGCCCGAAAATCGCCGTGATGCACAACGCCGACGACGTGATCCTCGGCCCGGGTGACCTCGGTTTCCTGCGCAAGACCTTTGGCGACCGCCTGACCGTTTATCCATTGGGCGGCCATTGCGGCAACATTAACTACCGCGTCAACAGCGACGCCATGCTGGAGTTCTTCCGTGGCTAAATATCTCCTGCTGGCGACAGCGTTACTCTGTGCAGGCGTGGCTCAGGCCGACAACAGCAAAGCCAATGCACCGGTGGTGGTCGACAGTGACGGCTTCAAGGAGCCGCTGTCGAAACTGAAATTCAACCCGGGTCTGGATCAGCGCGAATTCGAGCGTTCGACGCTCAACGCGCTGAACGTCTACGACCCGCTGGAATCGTGGAACCGCCGCGTTTACCACTTCAACTACCGCTTCGACGAATGGGTGTTCCTGCCGGTGGTTGATGGTTATCGCTACGTGACGCCGAGCTTCGTGCGCACCGGCGTGAGCAACTTCTTCAACAACCTGGGTGACGTGCCGAACCTGATCAACAGCTTGCTGCAGTTCAAGGGCCAGCGTTCGATGGAAACCACCGCGCGCCTGCTGTTCAATACCACGATCGGCATCGGCGGTCTGTGGGATCCGGCGACGGCCATGGGCCTGCCGCGCCAGAGCGAAGACTTCGGTCAGACCCTCGGTTTCTACGGCGTACCGGGCGGTGCCTACTTCGTACTGCCAATCCTCGGCCCGTCGAACATCCGCGACACCGCTGGCCTCGCCGTGGACTACACCGCCGAATCGGCGATCAACTTCCTCAACGTTTCGGAGGTCAGCTCCGACCACCCGGAAGTCTGGGCCCTGCGCGCGGTCGACAAGCGCAACCAGACCAGCTTCCGTTACGGCCAGATGAACTCGCCGTTCGAGTACGAGAAAGTGCGTTACGTGTACACCGAAGCACGCAAGCTGCAGATCGCCGAATAGTTTTCGGCGGGTACAAAAAAGGGCCATTCGATGCGAGTCGAATGGCCCTTTTTTAGATCAAAGGATCGCAGCCTGCGGCAGCTCCTACATGGGCATCGCGTACACCCTGTAGGAGCTGCCGAAGGCTGCGATCTTTCAGCCTTTAACAGATTTCCAGATTTTGCCGACGACGGATACCACCGCCAGCACCACTGCCCCGGCAATAATCCCCGCCACACCATTAAGCAACATCGGCACCGCAAACCCGGCTCCACCGGCCGCCGCGCCCACACCTTCAATCCAGTGGTGCACCACCGGCACGCCGTGAGTAAGGATGCCGCCGCCAACCAAAAACATTGCCGCCGTACCGACCACGGACAAGGTTTTCATCATGTACGGCGCCGCGCTCAGAATGCCGCTGCCGATTTTCTTGGCTGCCTGCCCAGGCTTCTGCGTCAGCCACAAACCGAGGTCGTCGAGTTTGACGATACCCGCCACCAACCCGTAAACGCCAACAGTCATGACGATAGCGATGCCCGACATCACGACCACTTGCTGAGTCAGCGACGCATCCGCCACGGTGCCGAGGGTGATCGCGATGATTTCTGCCGAGAGGATGAAATCCGTGCGGATCGCACCCTTGATCTTGTCCTTCTCGTACGCCACCAGATCAGTTGCCGGATCAGCCACTGCTTCCTTCAGTTGCGCATGCTCGGTGTCGTCTTCAGCCTTGCTGTGCAGAAATTTGTGCGCAAGTTTCTCGAAACCCTCGAAGCACAGGTACGCGCCGCCGACCATCAACAGCGGCGTCACCAGCCACGGCACGAACGCACTGATCGCCAGCGCCGACGGCACCAGGATCAGTTTGTTGACGAACGAACCCTTCGCTACCGCCCAGACCACGGGAATCTCGCGCTCGGCACGCACACCGGAGACTTGCTGGGCATTCAGCGCCAGATCATCGCCGAGCACGCCCGCGGTCTTCTTGGCGGCCATCTTGGTCATCAAGGCAACGTCGTCCAGAACGGTGGCGATGTCATCGATCAGCACCAGCAAACTGCTTCCTGCCATGAATCCTGTTTCCTTTTATGTATGAATGTTGCGAAGCATAACGCGACCATAGACCACGCGGTGCATTCTTGAGCGCTGCGCGAGGCCGGTGCTACCATGCGCAACCGCCAGAACAGGCAAGGAACCACCGGGTTTATGAGCACAATCCGCGAGCGCAACAAAGAACTGATCCTGCGTGCCGCCAGTGAGGAGTTTGCCGACAAGGGCTTCGCTGCGACCAAAACCAGCGACATCGCCGCCAAGGCGGGATTGCCCAAGCCCAACGTCTACTACTACTTCAAGTCCAAGGAAAACCTTTACCGCGAGGTACTGGAAAGCATCATCGTGCCGATTTTGCAGGCCTCGACCCCGTTCAATCCGGACGGCGTTCCGAGCGAAGTGCTGAGCGGCTACATCCGCTCGAAGATCCGCATCTCCCGCGATCTGCCGTTCGCCTCGAAAGTGTTCGCCAGCGAAATCATGCACGGCGCCCCACACCTGAGCGCCGACCTGGTCGAGCAGCTCAACGGCCAGGCCAAGCACAACATCGACTGCATCCAGAGCTGGATCGACCGCGGGCAAATCGCCCCGATCGACCCTAATCACCTGATGTTCAGCATCTGGGCCGCGACCCAGACTTACGCCGACTTCGACTGGCAGATTTCTGCGGTGACGGGGAAGGAGAAGCTGGATGAGGCGGATTATGAAGCGGCGGCGCAGACGATAATCCGGTTGGTGTTGAAGGGGTGTGAGCCGGACTGATGCTATCGCGAGCAGGCTCGCCCCCACAGGGGAACGCATTCCAAATGTAGGAGTGAGCCTGCTCGCGATCGAGGCACCACGGTTCCGGCTCAAACCCAAATCGCATCCCACAGTGGATAATCACCAAGCTTATCCACCAAGCCAGCCCGCAATGGGTTGGCCACCACATACCGCGCCATTTTCACTAAATCCTCCTCCTGCCTTAATGCCCGGTCATGAAACCCTCTCTGCCAGAGAGGACTGCAATCACCAGTGACCTGCCTCACCGCTTTAGTGCTTAGGGACTTGGTCTTTTGCATCAGCTCACTCAAAGATCCCTGCTGTAACTCAACCAACCAATGAAAATGATCTGGCATAACCACCCAGGCCAGAGAATTCGCCAAGCCGGAATTCTGCGCATATCGAAATTGATCGACGACCAGTCTGCCCAAGGGGAAGTCCTTGAAGATTGGTTTTCGCTGGTGCGTATTGGTGGTTAACAGGTAAATGCGACTGGCTTCGGCATAGCGTCCGACTCGCAATCGATGTGCCGCGGGTAGATCCGGCATTCCTTTGCCTCCCATGTTTAAGTCATGAGAAGGCTAGTTGTGGGGATTCAATTGGGGCGGGCAATCAGTTGGCAGGATGTGTCTGCGAGGTAGCTATCGCGAGCAGGCTCACTCCTACAGGGGGTTTGAGGTGTTCATACATTTTGTGTCTGAACACAAACCAATGTAGGAGTGAGCCTGCTCGCGATAGCGGCTATTCAATCAACGCAGATTCAAGCAGCCACCCCCGCATCCGCCCGCAACTCCAGCGCCTCCACCGCTTTAATCGCCACTTGCTCATCGATATCCGACAGATCGCCGCTAATCCCGATCGCTCCCAGCACATTCCCCGCCTGATCTCGAATCAACACACCGCCCGGTGCCGGCACGACGCTGCCCTGGCCCATGCTGTTGAGCGCGGCAATAAAGGCTGGGCGTTGTTGGGCGTCGAGGGCTAGCAGGCGCGAGCCTTTACCGAGGGCGATGGCGCCCCAGGCTTTGCCGATGGCGATTTGTGGGCGGAGCAGGCTGGCGCCGTCTTCGCGTTGCAGGGTCACCAGGTGGCCGCCGGTGTCGAGTACTGCGATGGTCAGGGGGGCGGCGTTGATGCCGCGCCCTGCGTTGATGGCCTCGTTGACCAGTTTGACTGCGACTTTCAAGGTTAAAGCGCTCATGGTGCCGTCCTCATTTTGTTATAGGGAAAGTCGTGGGCCTGCGGTTTTGTGCCGCAGTCCGATGCAACAAATAGAACACAATGAATTATTTTTTTGTATACAATAATTCTCGAAAAGCGCCACATGCGACGAAAAGCCACAGTCATAAAGGCTTCCGACGAATGAAACAGGCGCTTGAGAAAATGGATTGACCTGCGCCGTCCGCCGTGAATACACTCTGCGCAAAGCCACTTGTATACAATTACAAAACGTAAAGAGGCACAAAACCATGAGCAAAATGAGAGCAATCGAAGCCGCCGTTCTGGTGATGCGCCGTGAAGGGGTTGATACCGCTTTTGGCATCCCGGGCGCTGCCATCAACCCGCTGTACTCCGCCTTGCAAAAAGTCGGTGGCATCGATCACGTCCTTGCTCGCCACGTCGAAGGCGCCTCGCACATGGCCGAGGGCTACACCCGCACTAAAGCCGGCAACATCGGCGTGTGCATCGGTACTTCCGGCCCTGCCGGTACCGACATGGTCACCGGGCTCTACAGCGCCTCGGCCGACTCGATTCCAATCCTCTGCATTACCGGCCAGGCACCCCGCGCCCGTATGCACAAGGAAGACTTTCAGGCTGTCGACATCACCAGCATCGTCAAGCCAGTCACCAAGTGGGCGACCACTGTTCTGGAACCAGGCCAGGTGCCTTACGCGTTCCAGAAAGCGTTTTTTGAAATGCGCTCCGGCCGTCCAGGCCCAGTGCTGATCGACCTGCCGTTCGACGTGCAGATGGCCGAAATCGAATTCGACATCGACGCTTACCAGCCGCTGCCATTGGCCAAACCGACCGCTACCCGCATTCAGGTCGAGAAGGCTTTGGCGCTGCTCGATCAGGCTGAGCGTCCACTGTTGGTAGCAGGCGGCGGCATCATCAACGCCGACGCCAGCGATCTGCTGGTTGAATTCGCTGAGCTGACCGGCATCCCGGTTATCCCGACCCTGATGGGCTGGGGCACCATCCCGGACGATCACCCGCTGATGGTCGGCATGGTCGGTCTGCAGACTTCGCACCGTTACGGCAACGCGACCATGCTGAAATCCGACGTGGTGTTGGGGATCGGTAACCGTTGGGCTAACCGCCACACCGGTTCGGTTGACGTTTACACCGAAGGCCGCAAGTTCATTCACGTCGACATCGAAGGCACGCAGATCGGTCGTGTGTTCACGCCGGATCTGGGCATCGTGTCCGACGCCGCTGCAGCACTGACCGTGTTCATTGAAGTAGCGCGTGAATGGCAAGCCGCCGGCAAGCTGAAAAACCGCAGTGCCTGGCTGCAAGATTGCCAGCAGCGCAAAGCCAGCCTGCATCGCAAGACCCACTTCGACAACGTGCCGGTGAAACCACAGCGCGTTTACGAAGAAATGAACCAGGTGTTCGGCAAGGACACCTGCTACGTCAGCACCATTGGTCTGTCGCAGATTGCCGGCGCGCAGTTCCTGCACGTCTACAAGCCGCGTCACTGGATCAACTGTGGCCAGGCCGGCCCGTTGGGCTGGGCAGATTCCGGCAGCGCTGGGCGTGGTGAAGGCCGATCCGAGCCGGAAAGTCGTGGCCCTGTCGGGGGACTATGACTTCCAGTTCATGATCGAAGAACTGGCGGTCGGCGCTCAGTTCAAACTGCCGTACATCCACGTCGTGGTGAACAACTCGTACCTGGGTCTGATCCGTCAGGCACAGCGCGGCTTCGAAATGGACTACTGCGTGCAGCTGTCCTTCGATAACCTGAACGCGCCGGAACTCAACGGTTACGGTGTTGACCACGTCGCAGTCGCTGAAGGCCTCGGCTGTAAGGCGCTGCGTGTGTTCGAACCATCGGAAATCGCCCCTGCCCTGCGCAAGGCCGAACAGATGATCGAAGAGTTCAAAGTGCCGGTGATCGTCGAGATCATTCTGGAGCGTGTGACCAACATCTCCATGGGTACCGAGATCAACGCCGTCAACGAATTCGAAGACCTGGCGCTGGTCGGCAACGATGCGCCAACGGCGATTTCGCTGCTTGATTGATCGTAATTAGCTCCCTCTCCCTCCGGGAGAGGGCTGGGGTGAGGGAAAGGTTTTGCGGTGATCGCAAAATTCGGATCAGACTCAGGATCCCCCTCACCCTAACCCTCTCCCCCAGGAGAGGGGACTGATCGCGAACATTCTGACCAACCGTGTCACATCCGTTTTTTAGGAGACCACCATGCCGCGTTTCGCAGCCAACCTGTCCATGCTGTTCACCGAACAGGATTTCCTTGCCCGTTTCGACGCCGCCGCCAAGGCTGGTTTCAGCGGTGTCGAGTACCTGTTCCCGTACGATTTCAGCTCTGCCGAAATCAAGGCCAAGCTCGACGCCAACGGTCTGACCCAAGTGCTGTTCAACCTGCCGGCCGGTGACTGGGCCAAGGGCGAGCGCGGTATCGCGTGCCTGCCGGATCGGGTTGAAGAGTTCCGTGCCGGTGTCGATCTGGCCATCGCTTACGCACAAGTGCTGGGCAACACCCAGATCAACTGCCTGGCCGGTATTCGTCCGCAAGGCGTTGATGATGTCACCGTGGAAAAAACCTTCGTTGCCAACCTCAAATACGCGGCTGACAAGCTGCAAGCGGCGGGCATCAAACTGGTGATGGAAGCAATCAACACCCGCGACATCCCGGGTTTCTACCTGAACAACACGGCGCAAGCCCTGTCGATTCGCGAACAGGTCGGCAGCGCCAATCTGTATCTGCAATACGACATCTATCACATGCAAATCATGGAAGGCGATCTGGCCCGCACCCTGCAATCGCATCTGGGCGAGATCAACCATGTGCAGCTCGCGGACAACCCGGGCCGCAACGAGCCGGGCACCGGTGAGATCAACTATCGGTTTCTGTTCGAACATCTGGATCGCATCGGTTATCAGGGTTGGGTCGGTTGCGAGTACAAGCCGCTGACCACCACCGAAGCAGGCCTGGGCTGGCTGAAAACCCACAACGCAATCTGACAAACACATGACCCTGTAGGAGCTGCCGAAGGCCGCGATCTTTTGATCTTGTTATTTTGAAGATCAAGATCAAAAGATCGCAGCCTTCGGCAGCTCCTACAGGGAAGGACAAAAACAAGAGGATTTTCTCATGGCTAAAATCGGATTTATCGGCACCGGCATCATGGGCCACCCAATGGCTTCGAACCTGCAGAAAGCCGGTCACAGCCTGTTCCTGTCGGCGCACCACGACGCCGCCCCGGCCGACCTGGTTGCCGCTGGCGCCGTCGCCCTGGCCAACCCGCGCGAAGTCGCGCAGGAAGCTGAATTCATCATCGTCATGGTGCCGGATACCCCTCAAGTAGACGACGTACTGTTCCGCGCTGACGGCGTTGCCGCTGGCCTGAGCAAAGGCAAAGTCGTTATCGACATGAGCTCGATCTCGCCGACCGCCACCAAAGCTTTCGCGGCGAAGATCAACGAGAAAGGCGCGCAGTACCTCGACGCCCCGGTTTCCGGTGGTGAAGTCGGCGCGAAGGCCGCGACCCTGAGCATCATGATCGGTGGCGACGCCGATGCCTTCGAACGCGCCCTGCCGCTGTTCCAGGCCATGGGCAAAAACATCACTTTGGTCGGTGGCAATGGCGACGGTCAAACCGCCAAAGTCGCCAACCAGATCATCGTGGCCCTGAACATTCAGGCCGTCGCTGAAGCCCTGCTGTTCGCTTCGAAAAACGGTGCTGATCCGGCCAAGGTGCGTGAAGCACTGATGGGCGGTTTCGCGTCCTCGAAGATCCTTGAAGTGCACGGCGAGCGCATGATCAAAGGCACTTTCGATCCAGGCTTCCGCATCAGCCTGCACCAGAAAGACCTGAACCTGGCCCTGCAAGGCGCCAAAGAGCTGAACATCAACCTGCCAAACACCGCCAACGCCCAGCAAGTGTTCAGCACCTGCGCAGCGATCGGTGGCAGCAACTGGGATCACTCGGCGCTGATCAAAGGTCTGGAGCACATGGCCAACTTCTCGATTCGCGACAAAAAATAAAGCCTGCACAAAACCCTGTGGGAGCGAGCCTGCTCGCGAAAGCGGTTGCACATTCAACATCCATGTTGGCTGACACACCGCCTTCGCGAGCAGGCTCGCTCCCACAAGGGTTCCGAGTTGCCCTTTCGAATAACAAGAATTCCGGGAGCCCGCCATGTCGGTCGATCCGCAACAACTGCTGCGCGAGCTGTTTGCCACAGCCATCGACGCGGCCCATCCGAACCAAGTCCTAGAAGCCCATCTGCCTGCCGATCGTACCGGTCGGGTGATCGTCATCGGTGCCGGCAAAGCCGCTGCTGCCATGGCGCAAGTGGTCGAGAATTGCTGGGAAGGTGAAGTGTCTGGCCTGGTGGTGACCCGTTACGGTCACGGCGCCCCGTGCGAAAAAATCGAAGTGGTCGAAGCCGCGCATCCGGTGCCGGACGCTGCCGGTCTGGCCGTGGCCAAACGCGTGCTCGAACTGGTCAGCAACCTGACCGAGGACGACCGCGTAATCTTCCTGCTCTCCGGCGGTGGTTCTGCCCTGCTCGCATTGCCGGCCGAAGGCATCACCCTCGCCGACAAGCAGTCGATCAACAAAGCCCTGCTCAAATCCGGCGCGACCATCGGCGAGATGAACTGCGTGCGCAAGCACCTCTCGGCGATCAAGGGCGGCCGTCTCGGCAAGGCCTGCTGGCCTGCCACTGTTTACACCTACGCGATTTCCGATGTGCCGGGCGACCTCGCCACGGTCATCGCTTCCGGCCCGACCGTGGCCGATCCAAGCACCTCCGCCGAAGCGCTGGCGATCATCAAACGCTACGGCATCGAGATTCCGGTTTCGGTGCGCAACTGGTTGCAAAGCCCTGAGTCGGAAACCGTCAAACCCGGTGATCCGAGTCTTGCGCGCAGCCACTTCCAATTGATCGCCCGTCCTCAACAATCGCTGGACGCGGCGGCAGTGAAATGCCGTCAGGCCGGGTTCAGCACGCTGATCCTCGGCGACCTCGAAGGTGAGTCGCGCGAAGTGGCGAAAGTCCACGCCGGCATCGCTCGCCAGATCATCAACCATGGCCAGCCATTGGCAGCGCCGTGCGTGATTCTCTCCGGCGGCGAGACCACCGTGACCGTGCGCGGCAATGGCCGTGGCGGACGCAACGCCGAATTCCTTCTGAGCCTGACCGAAAATCTCAAAGGCCAGCCCGGCGTCTATGCCCTGGCCGGTGACACCGACGGCATCGACGGCTCGGAAGACAACGCCGGCGCGATCATGACCCCGGACAGCTACGCCCGCGCCGCCGCCCTCGGTTTGAGCGCCAGCGACGAGCTGGATAACAACAACGGCTACGGTTATTTCGAGGCGCTCGATGCGCTGATCGTCACCGAGCCGACCCGCACCAACGTCAACGACTTCCGCGCCATTCTGATCCTTGAGAGCTGCAAATCATGACGCCTGATAAAAAGGTAAAAATCCTCGCCACCCTCGGGCCTGCCGTAGACGGCATCGAAGAGATCCGTGAACTGGTCGAGGCCGGGGTGAATATCTTCCGCCTGAACTTCAGCCACGGCGATCACGCCGACCACGCCAAACGCTATCAGTGGATCCGCGAAGTCGAGCGCCAGCTCAACTACCCGCTGGGCATTCTGATGGACTTGCAAGGGCCGAAACTGCGCGTCGGCAAGTTCGCTGACGGCAAGGTGCAACTGCATCGCGGTCAGGCCTTCCGTCTCGATCTGGACGCGACACCGGGCGATCAGCGCCGAGTGAATCTGCCGCATCCGGAAATCATCGAAGCGCTGGAAGCGGGCATGGATCTGCTGCTCGACGACGGCAAGCTGCGTCTGCGCGTAGTCAGCAAATACGCTGACGCGATCGATACCACCGTGCTCAATGGCGGCGAGTTGTCGGATCGCAAAGGTGTGAACGTACCGCAAGCCGTGCTCGACCTCAGCCCGCTGACCGCCAAGGATCGCCGTGACCTGAGCTTCGGTCTGGAGCTGGGTGTGGATTGGGTCGCGCTGTCGTTTGTGCAGCGTCCGCAAGACATCGTCGAAGCCCGCGCGTTGATCGGCGACAAAGCCTTTTTGATGGCAAAAATCGAGAAGCCTTCCGCCGTTGAACAACTGCGTGAAATCGCGGAATTGAGCGACGCGATCATGGTGGCCCGTGGCGACCTTGGCGTTGAAGTGCCGGCCGAAAGCGTGCCGCAGATCCAGAAAAACATCATCACCACCTGCCGCGAACTCGGCAAACCGGTGGTGGTGGCGACGCAGATGCTGGAGTCGATGCGCTTCTCCCCTGCCCCGACTCGCGCCGAGGTGACTGACGTCGCCAACGCCGTGGCCGAAGGCGCTGACGCGGTGATGCTGTCGGCAGAAACTGCGTCCGGCGAGTACCCGCTGGAAGCCGTGCAGATGATGAGCAAGATCATCCGCCAGGTTGAGAACGGCCCGGACTATCAGACCCAGCTCGACGTCAGCCGGCCGAAGGCTGAAGCGACCGTGTCCGATGCGATCAGCTGCGCGATCCGTCGCATCAGCAACGTGCTGCCGGTGGCGGTGCTGGTCAACTACAGCGAGTCGGGCACCTCGAGTCTGCGTGCAGCGCGGGAGCGGCCGAAAGCGCCGATCCTCAACCTGACGCCGAACCTGCAAACCGCGCGGCGTCTGAGCGTGGCGTGGGGGATTCACTCGGTGGTCAACGATCGCCTGCGTCAGGTCGACGAAGTCTGCTCAACCGCACTGGAAATCGCCCAGGCCCAAGGCATGGCCGAGCGTGGCGACACGCTGCTGATAACTGCCGGTGTGCCGTTTGGTCAGCCTGGATCGACTAACTCGCTGCGGATCGAAACGTTGATCTAAGCCACACCTATTGATGCTCAAAAAGCAGCTGTGGGAATAGAGGTTATTCCTTCAATCAAAATGCTTGAGTGCCACAACTGGCCTCTTCGCGAGCAAGCCCGCTCCCACAGTTGATTTGTGTGCATCACAAACTCAATGACTGAACAGAGATTCAATGTGGGAGCGGGCTTGCTCGCGAAGATGGCAACTCGGTTTCACTGACTTTCAGAACTGCCATGTCTGCCAATCATTTCAACACCCACTGCCCCGACTGGGCCGAGGCTTTGCTCAACGGTTTCAGTCAAATATTCCTCCAGCGTCATCCGCTGTGCGGCCTGCTGTGTCTGTTGGCGATCCTGCTGACCGCACCCGTGCTGTTCGCCGGGGCGCTGCTCGGTGCCGTCGCCGGATTGCTCACCGCGCAACGCCGCAATTACGCCAAGGCTGATCGCCAGGCTGGACTGTTCAGCTACAACGGCATCTTGCTCGGTCTGCTGCTGAGCCTGTATTTCCCGTGGTCGCCGATGCTGCCACCGCTGATTCTCGCCGCTGGTGGCTTAAGCGCGATGGTCACGCAGCAGTGGCTCAAACATGTCTACAGTAGCCGATCGATTCCGGCCTACACCTCGCCGTTCGTGGCCATGAGCTGGGTTCTGCTGCTGTTCGCCGAACCGTCGGCGCCGATGGCACACGTAGAAATGAGCACGCTGAACCTGCTCGCCGCCGAACTGCGTGGCCTCGGCCAGGTGATGTTTCTCGGTCATCCACTGGCCGGCGCATTGGTCGCCATCGGCTTGCTGGTCGCTGATCGCCGCGCGTTTTGCTGGGCACTGTTGGCGTCGGCCATCGGCCTCGGCTCGAGCCTGCTGCACCACGAAACCAGCGTTGCACTGCTCGGCATCGGCAGCTACAACGCCGTGCTCGCAGCCCTCGCCTTCTCGTCGCAACGTCAACAACCGTGGTTGCCGCTGCTCGGCATCGTTCTCGCGCTGTTGGTCACGCCGCTGTTTGCAGCGGTTGGCCTCGCCACTTTGACCGCGCCGTTCATCCTCGCCGGCTGGCTGATCCGCGCCGGGATTCAGATGCTCGGCAAAGCGTCGGTCGAGCGTGCGCCTTGCGCTCACGGGGAGAATCAACCTAGGCTGCGCTGATCTTTGATTCAGGCGTTTTCCATGGACAGCAGCAACAATTGGCGCGAACGGCTCTACGTCATGATTTTCCAGAGCGACACCCTCGCCGGGCGTCGCTTCGACGGCATCTTGCTGTTGATCATCCTCGCCAGTCTGGTGATCGTGATGCTCGACAGCATCGACAGCATTCACCAGAACTACGCGAACGTGCTGGCCTACATCGAGTGGGGCTTCACGATCATCTTTCTCGGCGAGTACATCCTGCGTCTGTATTGCTCACCGAAGCCGCTGCGCTACGCCTTCAGTTTTTACGGGTTGGTGGATTTGCTGGCGATCGTGCCCGGCATCCTTGCGCTGTATTACAGCGATGCTCAGTACCTGCTGATCATCCGGATCATCCGCATGCTGCGGATTTTCCGCGTGCTCAAGCTCAGCCCGTACCTCAAACAAGCCAACTATTTGATGTCGGCGCTGCGCGGCAGCAAGCAGAAGATCGTCGTGTTTCTGGTCAGCGTCTGCACGCTGGTGACGGTATTCGGCACGCTGATGTACGTGATCGAAGGCCCGGAGCATGGTTTCACCAGCATTCCCAAAGGCATCTATTGGGCGATCGTCACGCTGACCACCGTGGGCTTCGGCGACATCGTGCCGAAGACGCCGCTGGGCCAGGTGATTTCGTCGCTGGTGATGATCACCGGTTACTCGATCATCGCCGTGCCCACGGGTATTTTCACCGCCGAACTGGCCAACGCCATGCGCGGTGAACAGCTGCAACACGACTGCCCGGTGTGCAAGAAAAACAGCCACGAACACGGCGCGGCGTTCTGCTCGCGGTGCGGCAATCAGCTATTCAAGAAAGTGGAATAAGCAAAGAGCTTTTTAATCTTTAAGCGACTATGCGCGCCCCGTTATAGTCAGTGGCAATTGAACATCACTCCCCCGATACATACGCAAACAACAAGGAATGCGCAGTGAAAAAACTCTTTGGCGCCTCACTTCTCGCCGCCGGCCTGGCCTTGGCCAACATCGCTCAGGCAGCCCCGACGCTGCTTAACGTTTCCTACGACGTGATGCGCGATTTCTACAAGGACTACAACACTGCGTTCCAGAAACACTGGCAAGCCGAGCACAACGAAAACATCACCGTGCAGATGTCTTTCGGCGGTTCGAGCAAGCAAGCGCGCTCGGTGATCGATGGCCTGCCGGCTGACGTCATCACCATGAACATGGCCACCGACATCAACGCCCTCGCCGACAACGGCAAACTGGTGCCGGAGAACTGGGTCACCCGTCTGCCGAACAACAGCGCGCCATTCACCTCGGCCACCGTGTTCATCGTGCGTAAAGGCAACCCGAAAGCCCTGAAAGACTGGCCGGATCTGCTCAAGGACGGCGTGCAAGTGATCGTGCCGAACCCGAAAACCTCGGGTAACGGCCGCTACACCTACCTGTCGGCCTGGGGTTATGTGCTGAAGAACGGCGGCGACGAGAACAAGGCCAAAGCGTTCGTCGGCAAACTGTTCAAGCAAGCGCCAGTGCTGGATACCGGTGGCCGCGCCGCGACCACAACCTTCATGACCAACCAGATCGGCGACGTGCTGGTGACCTTCGAAAACGAAGCGGAAATGATTGCTCGCGAGTTTGGTCGTGATCAGTTTGAAGTAATCTACCCGAGCGTTTCGGCAGAGGCTGAGCCACCGGTGTCGGTGGTGGATAAAGTCGTCGACAAGAAGGGTTCACGGGCGGCGGCGGATGAATATCTGAAGTACCTATGGTCGCCGGAAGGTCAGGAAATTGCGGCAGCGAACTACCTGCGTCCGCGTGATCCAGCGGTGTTGGCGAAGTACACCGATCGTTTCCCGAAAGTTGATTTCCTTTCGGTTGAGAAGACCTTCGGCGACTGGCGCACCGTGCAAAAGACTCACTTCAATGATGGTGGGGTTTTCGATCAGATCTACACCGGCCAGTAACACCTGATTACCCTTGTAGGAGCTGCCGAAGGCTGCGATCTTTTGCCTTTGATGTTTTAGAAGCAAGATCAAAAGATCGCAGCCTTCGGCAGCTCCTACAGGGGGATTGTGTTTAGGCGATTACATCGGTGGGGTCAGGCCATCCTTGCCGGCGGAGATGGATTGCGCGGTCAGCGTGCCATCCGCGCTCTGCGTCACGAACGTGACGATCTTCACCCCAACCTTCAGCAAGCTCCGATCGCCCGGCAGCAGATTCACAATCGGCACATCCTCCGGCACCAGAATCTTCTGCTGCCCACCCTTGTAGTTCACCGTCAGCACCCGCCCATTGCTCACCACCAGATCGCCGACGCTGCCATTGGTCATGCTGCTGCCCTTGGCCAGATCAAACGGCCGATGACCGTCGCCACTCCCCGCCAGCTCCGGTGGAAACACATGCACTTCCAGCGCCTTGAGCGTGCCGTCTTCCTGCGGCATCGCCGCCGAGCCGATGTAGCTGCCGGGTTTGATGTCTTCGATGTTGGCCAGGGTAACGGCGCGAACCTTGGTGTCGCCGGTTAACTGAATCACCACGTTCTCGCCGCTGTTGACGTGGACTTTCAAGCTGTCCGGGCTGACCCCGGTGATCTCGCCGCGCACGCCGAGGCGCATGCCAGGTGCGTCGGCGGCCTGCACGCTGGCGGCGCCGAGCAGGCTGATCAGGACAATCGTTGCGGTGTGGCGAAGCGTCTGACGAAACATTGCATTCCTCCGGTGATCAACGTGGAACAAGCCGATGCAAACATAAGCACGCTATCGAAGAAGATGTAAGTGAATGTATCATCAGCCCTCAACGGTCGGACGCAAGGTTCGCCCCGAATGGCCACGGCCGTCATTACCCGACGTAATAACTGATATCAACCGAAGGCTGCTTCTGCCCGTTCGGTTTGTCCCTTAGCCTCATCGCATTCCTTTCGCTGGATCGAGTAACCCCTATGACCGCCACGACTCACGCAATGACCCGAGGCATGGTGCTGCTGTTCGCCTTCTGCTGCGGCGCCATCGTTGCCAACATCTACTACGCGCAGCCAATCATCGGCCTGATCACGCCGGACATTGGCCTGAGCGACACCATGGCCAGTTTCATCGTCTCGCTGACGCAGATCGGTTATGCGCTGGGCCTGTTTTTTTTGGTGCCGCTGGCGGATCTCCTGGAAAACCGTCGGTTGATGATCATCACTACCGTGGTGGCGATTGCCAGCCTGTTGGCGGCGGCGTTTACCGATCAGCCTAATGTGTTTCTGCTGATCTCGTTGTTGGTCGGCTTCAGCTCGGTGTCGGTGCAGATTCTGATTCCACTGGCGGCGCACCTTGCTCCGGAAGAATCCCGTGGCCGTGTGGTCGGCGGGATCATGGGCGGTTTGTTGCTGGGTATTCTGTTGGCGCGACCGGTATCGAGCGTGGTTGCAGATCACCTCGGCTGGCGGGCGATGTTCATGATTGCTGCGGCACTGATGGCGGCGATCAGCGTGGTACTGGCGCTGACCGTGCCCAAGCGCCAACCGGATCACAGCGCCACGTATGGCCAACTGCTTGGCTCGTTGTGGACGCTGCTGCGCCAGCAACCGGTGCTGCGTCAGCGCGCGTTTTATCAGGGCTGCATGTTCGCCACGTTCAGCCTGTTCTGGACGGCCGTGCCGCTGGAACTGGCGCGCAACCATGGTTTGTCGCAAAGCGAGATCGCGATTTTCGCGCTGGTCGGTGCCATCGGTGCCATCGCCGCCCCGATCAGCGGACGCCTGGCCGACGCCGGCCACACCCGCATCGCCTCACTGCTGGCCATGATCTTCGCCAGCCTGAGCTTCCTGCCCGCGTTCATCCACCCCGCCTACAGCGTCATCGGCCTGGCCGTGACCGGCGTGGTATTGGATTTCTGCGTGCAGATGAACATGGTGCTCGGCCAACGCGCGGTCTACTCGCTGGACGCCAAAAGCCGTGGCCGCCTCAACGCCCTGTACATGACCAGCATCTTCATCGGCGGCGCCTTCGGCTCGTCGGTGGCCAGTGCGGTGTATGAACATGGCGGCTGGTTGTGGATCGTGATTGTGGGGAGTGTGTTTCCGTTGTTGGCGTTGCTGCGGTTTTTGAGTGCTTCGCAGGGGCGATCGTTGGCCACGGCGTAGCTGCAAAAGCTTCGCGAGCAGGCTCGCTCCCGCAGGTCAATCTCCGGGCCTGAGGGAGCGAGAACGGTTAATACCGAACCAGTTTCTCCATCGCCGCATCCGCCAGAAAGGAGGAGCGGCTTTTGACGTTGTGTTCGCGCACATAACGATCGATGCGCTGAATCACGTAACCGGGGAGCGTCACGTTGACCTTTTCGGTCTTGCCCAGATACGGCGAGATATCCAGCTCGAGCATGCCCCAGCCCATCTCGGCGAACTCCGGGTTATTACGGTGCGCCGAGGCAGAGGTCGGCATGGGAATAGCGTCGCCATCTGCTGCAATCTCCTGCAGCATGATGTGCGCAATTTCGACGGCCGCATTGTAGGCATCTTCAAAGCTATCCCCGGCCGTCACGGCGCCAGGAATATCGGGGATCTGAATACCGATGGCAGTGTTCTCGTCGCCCCATTCGATGCAGATTGGGTATTGCATTACGGATCTCCTTTGCTTTTGCCAACTTGCCCCGGCCTCTTATAAATAACCCTAGAGTTATTTTTACTTAAACACATAAACGATAAGAGCGACGCCCGGTTGTTTTACAACATGTGATTGATCGCATCAAAAGCATCTCCGATCAGAACTCCCCTGTGGGAGCGGGCTTGCTCGCGAAGGCGTCGTGTCAGTCGACCTTTACTAACCTGACACACCGCTTTCGCGAGCAAGCCCGCTCCCACAGGGGTTCTCGAGCCGCTTCAAGATTTGCGCATGACGCAGACAAAAAAACGGCGATCCGAGGATCGCCGTTTTCATTTATTCCCCGAACTGCTTGCCCAGTCCCGGTGGCACGCCGTGGATGTTGGTGTCTTCCCACGGGCCGTTGGGGCTGATCGAGCGGCTCCAGCCGTTGTTCCAGCGGTAGTAGGTGCGCTGGCGGTAGAAGGTGTTGGTCTGGTCGTCGAGGACGTAGACGCCGAGTTTCTGATCCCAGTGGCTGTTGCCGCCCGGCGGTGGGGCGAAGCTGGCTGAGGTGCGCGGGACGGGTTTTGCCGGTTTCGCCGGGATGCTTTTGCCCGGCGTTGGCGAGGTCGATGGGGTCGGGCTTGGTTGCGACGGCGGGATCGGCGGCAGGTTGGTCGTCGGTTCCGGGCGTTGCACCGCACATGCACTCAAGCCCAGGGCCAGTGTGAGGACTGTGATTCGGGCGATGGTGTGCATGGCGGTGCTTTCCTTGTTTGCCCGATTATTTGTCCGGGCTGTCGATGGTCAGTGTTTGTAGCGCGGTGGTGCTGCTGGCCAGAGGGCCGCTGCGACCGACCCATTCCCCGGCAGTCGGTTGGCCGGCACGGGACACGCGCGCAACCAGTTGGACTTCAGGGAAGTTCGACAGTTTCAACTGCGGCATCATTGCGTCGGCATCGCCCAGTTCGACGGTCACCGGCAGATCCGCCACGGTCAGGCGCTTGGCGGCCAACGGTGCCGGTGGGCCGGAGGTGGCGCGGGCGAAGATGAACACGCTGTCGCCCGGTTGCACTTTGCCTTTGAGCTCGCTGGCCAGATCGACGCTGACTTTCAACAGCGCAGCTTTCGCCGGCGCGGGCGCCGCAGCGACCTTGCCACCGCTGGCTTCCAATCGTTCGGCGGCGCGTTTGATTCCGCCTTCCAGCGCGGCACGGGAATTGTCGTCCGGCGGCAATTGCGCGAGCAGACGGTTCCAGTAATCGATGGCTTGCTGATAGCGCTCGCCTTCGAACGCGGCGATGCCGAGCAGACCGAGGCTGGTGACTTCTTTCGGATCAGCCTTCAACGCTTCGTCAGTCAGTGCCTGAATTTTGTCCGACCACTTTTTGCCATCGGCAAAATACTGCGCCTGCGCCCACTGGCCGAGCAGTTCCGGCTGGCGACCGGCGAGATTGGCGGCGCGCTCGAACATCTTCGCCGCGTCCGCCGGACGATCCTGAGCCATGTAGGTACGGCCGAGGAAGTACACGCCCTCAGCAGAATCCGGTTGCGCGGCAACGGCGCGCTCCAGACGCTGGGTCATCTCTTCCATCGACTTCGGTGCTTCGGCGAATTCGCGGGTCAGTTCGACTTTTTCCACGGCACCGAAATGCATGTACAAGCCCAGCCCCAGCACCGGAACCAGCACGGCGGCCAGCAGCGGCAACGGTTTGCCCAATCGGGAAACCCGTGGCGCCGCAACCCCTTCGGTATCGGCCAGCAACTCACGCGCCGCTTCCGCGCGACCGCTGTCCATTTGCGCCGCGTCGAGCACGCCTTCGGCCTGTTGCGATTGCAACTCGGCAACGCGCTCCTCGTACAACGCGACGTTCAGGGCAGTACGATCCTCTTCACGCTGGGCGCGACGTTCACGCAGAACCGGGATCAGCAGGAAACTCAGGGCGACCAGAAGCAACAGCCCTGCGGCAAGCCAGAAATCAATCATTCTTGGTTTTTATCCAACAGTTGGTCGAGGCGCTGACGCTCTTCGGTGGACAGCGATTGCGGGGTGTCGGCGCGTTGACCGCGACGACGGCGGACGATCACCGCGATCACCACGAAGCCACCGAGCAGCAGACCGGCCGGGCCGAACCACAGCAGCGCGGTCTTGGCGTTGAGTGCCGGTTTGTAGCGGACGAAATCACCGTAGCGATCGACCATGAAGTCGATGATCTGCTGGTTGTCCTTGCCCTCGCCGAGCATGCGGAAAATCTCTTTGCGCAGGTCAGCGGCAATCGGTGCGTTGGAGTCAGCGATGTCCTGGTTCTGGCACTTGGGGCAGCGCAGTTCCTTGGTCAGTTCGCGGAAGCGCTCGCGATCACCTTCTTTGGCAAACTCGTAGGTGTCGATCGCGGCGTGGGCCACGCCGACCAGACTCAAACCCAATACCACGGCAGCTAGAAAACGCTTCATGGCTTGGCCTCATCGACCAGAGCCTGATATTTGGCCGCGAGTTTTTCGCGCCAGACTTGCTCGTCGATCACGCCGACGTATTTGTCGCGGATGATGCCTTTGGCGTCGATGAAGAAGGTTTCCGGCGCGCCGTACACACCCAGATTCAGGCCCAACGAGCCTTCATCGTCACGAATGTCCAGCACGTAAGGGTTGTGAAATTCGCTCAACCATTTCAAGGCATCGGCGTTGGTGTCTTTGTAGTTGATGCCATAGATCACCACGCCACGCTCGGCGAGTTTGTTCAGCACCGGATGCTCGACCCGGCAGGAAATGCACCAGGTGCCCCACACATTGACCAGAGCCGGTTTGCCGAGAATGTCAGCCTTGGTCAGGGTCTTGTCGCCCTGCACGCTCGGCAGGGAAAACTCCGGGAATGGCTTGTTGATCATCGCCGACGGCAGCTCCGACGGATCGAGGTACAGTCCGCGATACAGAAACACCGCCACCAGCAGAAAAATCGCCAATGGCACCAGCATCAACCAACGTCTCATGCAGCCGCTCCCGTCATGCCCAGTGCTTCACGCACCTTGGATTTCACCTTGACCCGATAACGTCGATCGAGCGCCGCCAGCAAGCCACCGAGACCGGTCAGCAAACCGCCGAACCAGATCCAGCGCACGAACGGTTTGACGTGTACGCGCACGGCCCACGCGCCGTTATCCAGCGGCTCGCCGAGGGCGACATACAAGTCACGGGTGAAACCGGCGTCGATCCCGGCTTCGGTCATCACCGAGTTCTGCACGGTGTACAGACGTTTTTCCGGATGCAGCACGCTGATTTCCTTGCCATTGCGAATGACGCGAATGGTGCCTTTGTCAGACGTGAAGTTCGGCCCTTCGAAGTGCTTGGCGCCTTCGAAGACGAAGTGATAACCGGCCAGATCCATCGACTCGCCCGGCGCCAGACGCAGGTCACGCTCGGCACTGTTCTGACTCGACAACACCACGCCCAACGCGCAAACCGCGATGCCGAGGTGAGCGATCTGCATGCCCCAATAGCTGCGGGTCAGGGTCGGCAAGCCTTTGATCAGGCCTTTGTGACGGGTCTTGTCGAAGATGTCGCGCACGCCGGCGAGCAACACCCACGCGGCGAGCAGGAAGGTCGCGATGACCGCCCAGTTGAAATCGCCGTAAGCGATACCGGCAACCACGGCCAGCACCACGCTACCCAGCAGCACCGGGGTCAGCATGTTCACCAGCCATTTCACCGGGGTGTCTTTCCAGCGCACGACCATGCCGATTGCCATCACCACCATCAACAGCGCCATCAAAGGAATGAACAGCGCGTTGAAGTACGGCGGGCCGACCGACAGCTTGGCGCCGCTGATCGCATCGAGAATCAGCGGATAGAGTGTGCCAAGCAGGATCATCGACGCGGCCACGACCAGCACCAGGTTGTTGCCCAGCAGCAGGGTTTCCCGCGACCACAGGTTGAAGCCGACCTGACTCTTGACCACTGGCGCGCGCAGGGCGAACAGCGTCAACGATCCACCGACCACAAACAGCAGGAAGATCAGGATGAACACGCCGCGCTCAGGATCGGAGGCGAACGCGTGTACCGAGGTCAGCACGCCGGAACGCACGAGGAAGGTGCCGAGCAGGCTCAGCGAGAATGCCGCAATCGCCAGCAACACCGTCCAGCTCTTGAACACGCCACGTTTTTCCGTGACCGCCAGCGAGTGGATCAGCGCGGTGCCGACTAGCCAAGGCATGAAGGAAGCGTTTTCCACCGGATCCCAGAACCACCAGCCGCCCCAGCCGAGTTCGTAATACGCCCACCACGAACCGAGGGTGATGCCGATGCCGAGGAAGGCCCAAGCGACGATCGTCCACGGACGCGACCAGCGCGCCCACGCCGCATCCAGTCGACCACCCATCAGCGCGGCGATGGCGAAAGCGAAGGCCACCGAAAAACCGACATAACCCATGTACAGCATCGGCGGGTGAACGATCAGGCCGATGTCTTGCAGCAATGGGTTGAGGTCAGCGCCGTTGCTCGGCATTTGCGGCAGGATGCGTTTGAACGGGTTGGACGTGAGGATCAGGAACAGCAGGAAACCGGTGCTGATCATGCCCATCACCGCCAGCACGCGGGCGAGCATGACTTGCGGCAACTGGCGGGAGAACACCGACACCGCGAACGTCCAGCCACCGAGAATCAGTGCCCACAGCAGCAACGAACCTTCGTGGGCGCCCCACACCGCGCTGAATTTGTAATACCACGGCAACGCGGTATTCGAGTTGTTCGCCACGTAGGCGACGGAGAAGTCGTCGACCATGAATGCGTAGGTCAAGGCGCCGAAGGCGAACAGCAAAAACGCAAACTGCCCCCACGCGGCCGGCTGGGCCAGACTCATCCAGAAACGATCACCGCGCCAGGCGCCAATCAATGGCACCACGGCCTGCACCAGCGCAAAACACAGCGCCAGAATCATCGCCAGATGGCCCAACTCAGGAATAAAAATCGCCGACGTCATGGATCAACCCTCCTTCGCAGGTGTTGGGGCGGATTGACCGCTGTCTTTCAAGGCTTTGGTCACTTCCGGCGGCATGTACTTCTCGTCGTGCTTGGCCAGCACTTCGTCGGCGACGACCACGCCATCAGCATTGATCTTACCCAGCGCCACGATGCCCTGCCCTTCGCGGAACAAGTCCGGGAGGATGCCGCGATAGGTGATGGTCACGGATTTGTTGAAATCGGTGACGACGAATTTGACGTCCAGCGAGTCCGGTGAACGTTGCAGCGAGCCCTTCTCGACCATGCCACCGGCACGGATGCGCGTGTCTTGCGGTGCTTCGCCGTTGGCGATCTGCGTCGGCGTGTAGAACAAGTTGATGTTCTGCTGCAGGGCGCTAAGGGCCAGGCCGACGGCAGCGCCGACCCCGACCAGAATGGCCAGAATGATGATCAGACGTTTCTTGCGCAGCGGATTCACTTGCCGTTCTCCCGGCGCAGACGACGCGCCTCTTGTTGCAGATACCGCTTGCGGGCCAGGATCGGCGCCGCCACGTTAAGCGCCAGTACCGCCAGACAGATGCCGTAGGCCGACCAGACATAAAGGCCATGATGGCCCATGGCGAGAAAATCGCCGAATGAAGCAAAACTCATCGAGCGGCCTCCAGACTGTTCTGTACTTCTTCTTTCACCCAACTGGCGCGGGCTTCGCGCTTGAGCACTTCAAGGCGCATGCGCAGCAACAGCACGGCGCCGAAGAAGCAGTAGAAACCCAGTACCGTCAGCAACAGCGGCAGCCACATCTCGGCCGGCATCGCCGGTTTTTCGGTGAGGGTAAAGGTCGCGCCCTGGTGCAGGGTGTTCCACCACTCCACCGAATATTTGATGATCGGGATGTTGATCACGCCGACGATGGCCAGCACCGCGCAGGCCTTGGCGGCGCTGTCGCGGTTGCTGATGGCATTGCCCAGCGCAATCACGCCGAAATACAGGAACAGCAGAATCAGCATCGAGGTCAGCCGCGCATCCCAGACCCACCACGAACCCCAGGTCGGTTTGCCCCAGATCGCCCCGGTGACCAGCGCCACGGCGGTCATCCAGGCACCGATCGGCGCCGCGCATTGCAGGGCGACGTCAGCCAGTTTCATCTTCCACACCAGACCGACAATGCCGCACACCGCCAGCATCACGTAGATCGACTGCGCGAGCATCGCGGCAGGCACGTGGATATAGATGATACGAAAGCTGTTGCCTTGCTGATAATCCGGCGGCGCGAAGGCCAGCCCCCAAACGACGCCGACGCCAATCAACAGCAACGCTGCGATGCTCAGCCACGGCAAGAACTTGCTGCTGATGCCGTAGAACCACTTCGGTGAGCCGAGCTTATGAAACCAGGTCCAGTTCATACTGTTTCCATCACGGGTGCCGCTCATCGATGTGAGCTGGCATTTGGGTCTTTGCTGATCAAATTTTGATCAGACCTCATTATTCGCCGACGCTGATCTTCAGGCCAGCAGCTATTGCAAAAGGTGTCAGGGTGATCGCCAGGGCGGTCAGGCTACCAAGCCACAGCAGATACCCGGTCGCCGGCATGCCTTGGAGGGCGGCCTGCAAGGCGCCACTGCCAAGGATCAACACCGGGATGTACAACGGCAGAATCAGCAGCGCCAACAACAGGCCGCCGCGTTTCAAACCGACCGTCAGTGCCGCGCCCACCGCGCCGAGCAAGCTCAGCACCGGTGTACCCAGCAACAACGACAGCAACAAAACCGGCAGACACGCGGCAGGCAAACCGAGCATCAACGCCAGCAGAGGTGAGAGCAAAACCAGTGCCAGACCGGAGAAAAGCCAGTGTGCCAGCACCTTGGCCAATACCAGTAGTGGCAGGGGGTGCGACGAAAGGACCCACTGTTCCAGGGATCCGTCTTCGAAATCACTGCGGAAAAGCCCGTCCAGCGAGAGCAAGACCGACAAAAGCGCCGCCACCCAGACTAACCCCGGGGACAGGTTTTGCAACACTTGAGTTTCCGGGCCGACGGCCAGCGGGAACAAAGCGATGACGATGGCGAAGAAAATCAGCGGATTAGCCAGCTCCGCCGGGCGGCGAAACAGCAGTCGCGATTCACGGGCAACCAGCAGGCCGAAGACACTCATACTGCCCAGTTCCCCAAATCGATATCGCGATAACCGGCCGGCATCCGGCTCAACGTGTGGTGCGTGGTCAACACCACCAGACCACCATGTTCACAATGGTTGGCCAGATGTTCTTCAAGTTGCGCAACGCCTTGTTTATCGAGGGCGGTGAACGGCTCGTCGAGAATCCACAGCGGCGGACTGTCCAGATACAACCGCGCCAGCGCCACGCGGCGTTGCTGGCCGGCGGACAAGCTGTGGCAGGGAACATCTTCGAAACCGCGCAATCCGACGGCTGCCAGCGCTTGCCAGATCGCCTCGCGTTCGGCGGGATGATGCAGGGCGCAGAGCCACGAGAGATTCTCTTCCGGGGTCAGCAAATCCTTGATTCCGGCAGCATGGCCGATCCACAACAGGTTGCGCGCCAGTTCGCTGCGCTGTTCAGTCAGCGGCAAACCGTTGAGCAGGACTTGACCGTCGGTCGGCTGCATCAACCCGGCCAACAGGCGTAATAAACTGGTTTTACCGCTGCCGTTGGAACCGCTGATTTGCACCATATCGCCACTGGCCAGTCTCAATTCGAGATTCTCGAAGAGCAGCCGCAGGTCACGTTCACACGCGAGGGCAACAGTTTGCAGGACAGGACTGGTCAAGGGATCACGGGCCTTATACGGTTCAAGTCGGCTCTGGCGCGGCCGTTAAAGAGATGCAGCATAAATGCAATGACGGCTCGATCTAGAGAGCTGCGTCAAACAATTGCTATGTTTTTTTGAACGAATCGCAAGACGGGCGGCATTATACATGGCGTGCCCGACTCCCCAGAGTGCATTTTCTAAAGGTTGTTTCACTGTATGACAGGCGAAATGAACATCCTCCCGCTCCCGCAGGCCACACCGGCGACTGCTCGCCCGCAGGTCGGTGAGCTGCTCAAGCTGCTGACGCCGGTCGAAGGCTTGATCGGCGCCGGGCAGAGTGCCAAAGCCGAGGTGTTGTCGCTGAAGCAGGCGGATCAGACCTTTCAATTGTTGCTCAAAGTGACGCTGGACAGCGGCCGCCAGACCACCGTGCAAGCGACCAGCAATCTGCCATTGCTGCAAGGCACCAGCATTGCGATCACCCAACCCTCGGCCGGCAATCTGGCGATCACTGTGCAACAGGCCATCGCCAGCAGCGTCGCCGCCCTCACCCGCATTGATACGTCGCAATTGCCCGTGGGCACGTTGCTGCAAGGCAAAGTCCTGACTTCGCAGGTACTGCCGCAAACGCCGGGGCAAGCGACGGTATTCCGTTCGCTGGTCAGTTTGCTCAACACCGCGCAGAGCGGCAGCACGCTGACCATCGACAGCCCGCAACCGCTGCGCATCGGCACCTTGCTCTCGGCGTTGGTGGAAGATGCGCAAACCCTGAAATTCCTGCCCCTGAGCAGCCGGCAGGAACAACTGGCCGTCAGTCAGCAACTGGTCGGCCAGCAAAGTCGCCAAGCGTCTCTGAGCGGTCTGCTGAACGCACTGCAAAATCTGCCGGCGGATAACGATCAGACTTCAGCTGACTTACGCGCGGCGGTCGACAAACTGCTCGCCAGCCTCCCCGATCTTCAGCAAATGACCACTTCCAAAGGCGTGGCGCTGGCCTTGGCCAACAGCGGCGCCTTCCTCGAAGCCAAATTGCTCACCGGACAGAACCCAACCCTGACCCCGGACATCAAAGCCGATCTGCTCAAACTGATCGCGCAACTGTCGCCGGGAGCGCCGGGCAACGCCAGTTTCAACGCAATCATCGCGGCCAACACTTTGGCGCAAGCGCTGCCGAGCTTCGTCCGCAATGCCCTCGGCACCCTCGGCCAGGTCAGCGCGAAACCGGTGCCAAGCAGCTTCCCCCTGCCCGACCGCCTGCTGCAAAGCCTGGATGGCGAAGGAGATCTGGAGCATCTGCTGCGCCTCGCCGCCGCTGCTGTGTCGCGCCTGCAGAGCCATCAACTGTCGAGTCTTGAACAGACCGGCGTCACCGATGACGGCCGTCTGCTCAGCACCTGGCAGTTGGAAATCCCCATGCGAAATATGCAAGACATCGTGCCATTGCAGGTCAAATTCCAGCGTGAAGAGGCGCCGGAACGGGAGCCGCAACCGAACGAACGCCGTGACGAACGCGAGCCCAAGCAGCAACTGTGGCGCGTCGATCTGGCATTCGACATGGAACCGCTCGGGCCAATGCAGATTCAGGCGCAACTGGTCGCCGGCAGCCTGTCCGGCCAACTGTGGGCCGAACGGGCGTACACCGCCGACCTGATCGAAAATAACCTGTTCGCCTTGCGCCAACGCCTGCTTGATCGCGGGCTCAATGTCGGCGATATCGACTGCCACCAAGGCACGCCGCCGCAAGGCAACCAAACCCGCCTCGAACACCGCTGGGTCGACGAAACCGCATGAACGATTCCACCGCCCCACGCCAGGCCATCGCCCTCAAATACGACGGCAACCACGCCCCGACCCTCACCGCCAAAGGTGACGACGAACTGGCCGAAGAAATCCTGCGCATCGCCCGCGATTGCGAGGTGCCGATCTACGAGAACGCCGAGTTGGTGCGCTTGTTGGCGCGGATGGAATTGGGCGACAGCATCCCCGAGGAGCTGTACCGCACGATCGCCGAAATCATCGCGTTTGCGTGGAATCTGAAGGGAAAATTCCCCGAAGGGCAGGATCCGGAGGCGCCGATGGTTGAGAAGGACATCACCGATCGCGGGGATGATTATTGAGTCTTCGAAGACGCCTTCGCGAGCAAGCCCGCTCCCACATTGGTTCGGCGTACACCGATCTAATGTGGGAGCGGGCTTGCTCGCGAATAGGCCATCAGCCTTGGCGCAAAATCAGTTTTTGTGCAGTTTGCGCATCAACTCGGCCTCAGCCTGGGTCAACCCGCACGACTGAGTCAGTTCATCAACGCTCGCGCCCATCCCCACCAGTTTCGCCGCTTGGGCGAATGACAGGCTCGACGGGTCGCGTTGTTCCAGTGCAACAAGCTTGTCCGGTAACGGCGCGACGACCGAGCGCAGCTCGTGCAGGGCTTCGCCCATGCGCACGTTGCCGTTCTGGTAGTCGTCGACGCGTTTGGCCAGGTCTTTGATGCGCTGATCACGCAGCGCATCGCCTTGGGCCTGTTGCGCAGCGATTAGTTTCTGCGCCTTGATGTACGCCAGAAACATTGCCAGCGTGCCTGCCCAGAAGAGGAACAGGACAATGACCGCGACTTCAAGAATCAATCAGATGTTCTCCAGATCCGACCATTCTTCTTCGCTCATCATCTTGTCCAGTTCGACCAGAATCAGCAGCTCGCCGTTCTTGTTGCACACGCCCTGGATAAACTTGGCCGACTCTTCGTTGCCGACGTTCGGCGCCGTCTCGATTTCCGACTGACGCAGGTAAACCACTTCGGCCACGCTGTCGACCATGATGCCAACGACTTGTTTGTCGGCTTCGATGATGACGATGCGGGTGTTGTCGCTGATCTCGGCATTCATCAGGCCGAAGCGCTGGCGGGTGTCGATCACGGTGACGACGTTACCGCGCAGGTTGATGATGCCCAGCACGTAGCTCGGCGCGCCCGGCACCGGAGCGATCTCGGTGTAGCGCAGCACTTCCTGAACGCGCATCACGTTGATGCCGTAGGTTTCGTTGTCCAGCTTGAAGGTTACCCATTGCAGGATCGGATCTTCAGAACCCTTTGCCGCCGTCGCCTTGTCGTTCATACCCTAGCCCCTCGAAGTACCGCGTGTGGCGGTTTATGTTTCGTCGCCGGCATTTGTACGCCGGTACTGTCTGTTATGTCGGTTTGTGGTTCGGCTTACTGCCGGACATGTGCTTCGCCCCGCCGCTGGCGATCAACTCGGCCAGTGCAGCGACATCGAGCAAGGCGCACATGTGTTCAATCACGGTGCCGGCGAGCCATGGCCGCTGACCCCGGTGACTTCTCCATTTGATTTCATTCGGATCCAGACGCAACGAGCGGCTGACCTGGTGCACCGCCAGCCCCCACTCGTAACCTTGTACCGAAATCACGTACTGCAAGCCCTGACGGAAGTCATCGCGATAGCGATCCGGCATGACCCAGCGCGCGGTGTCCAGGACTTTCAAATTACCGGCCTGGCTCGGCAGAATGCCGAGGAACCACTCCGGCTGACCGAACAGCGGCGTCAACTCTTGCCCAGCCAGCGAATAAATCGAACCGAGGCACACCAACGGCACCGCCAGGGTTAGCCCGGCAACGTCGAACAGCAGGCATTCGAACGCATCTGCGGCCCACGCCGGGCGGCCATCGGTTTCCACCGGTGGCGGCGTGTTGCTTGGCGGCAGATGCACTTCCACCACGGGCGGAATCAGTGCCTGTGGCGCCGGCGCTTCAATTTCAGGCTCAGGCGCCGGTGGCTCGGGCACTGTCAGCAGTTGTGTTTGCAGCAACGGCGCCAACGTTGAAACCGACGCACGCGTTTCTTCAATCAACGCCACAGGGGCCTTGGCAACAGGCGCTGCGGCAGGTGCGGCAACCGGTGCGGCAGCCTTTTGCGCATCACGCGCCTGCTCTTCCAGCACCGCTGCCTGAAACTCATCCAGCGCCTCAGGCTGCGCTTCGACTACCGCCGGCAATTCTTCCGGAAGATCATTGAGTAAATCCTCCAGATAAGACTGCAACGCCAACTGCGGACGCGAAGTCAGCTTCACCGGCCGATTCATGCGCAGCCCTCTGTAGGAGCTGCCGCAGGCTGCGATCTTTTGCTCTTTTCAAGGAGGCCACACAGCGAAAGATCGCAGCCTGCGCCAGCTCCTACACAAGTCAAAGTCATTCAAGCCACCTGCGCGACAAGTTGCTGCGCCAGCAGATGCTTGAGCAGCGCGCGGTAAGCGAGAACGCCACGGCTCTTGCCGTCGAATTGCGAAGGCGTGACTCCGGCACGGCTGGCGTCACGCAGGCGCGTATCGACCGGGATGTAACCTTGCCAGATCTCTTCCGGAAATTTATCGCGCAGCACGCGCAAAGTACCCAGCGACGCCTGCGTACGGCGATCAAACAGCGTCGGCACAATACTGAACGGCAGCGCCTGTTTGCGTGAACGGTTGATCATCGCCAGCGTGTTGACCATGCGCTCCAGGCCTTTGACGGCGAGGTGTTCGGTCTGCACCGGGATCACCAGTTGCTGACTCGCGGCCAGCGCGTTGACCATCAGCACACCGAGCAACGGCGGGCTGTCGATGATCGCGTAATCGAAGTCTTGCCACAGTTGCGCCAGACTCTTGGCGATCACCAACCCCAAGCCACTCTGCCCCGGTGACTGCCGCTCAAGAGTCGCCAGTGCGGTGCTCGACGGCAACAGCGAAATACGTTCGTCACTGGTCGACAACAGCAACTGCCCCGGCAGGCCTTGCGGCACGCTGCCCTTGTGCAGAAACAGGTCGTAGTTGCTGTGTTCCAGGCTGTCGGGGTCGTAGCCGAAATAGCTGGTCATCGAGCCGTGCGGGTCGAGATCGACCACAACCACGCGCTTGCCCGCCTCGGCCAGCAACCCGGCTAAAGCGATGGAAGATGTGGTTTTACCGACACCACCCTTTTGATTGGCGACTGCCCAGACTCTCATTCGGTTCGTTCCTCCCGGCCGATATGCTCGACCGAGACATAGCTCAGCGTGTTAATGCGGGTGACGGAGAATTGACGGCACTCTCGCGTCCCGGCGTCTTGACCGGGGTCGGTGCAGTTTGTGTGCCAGCGCGCTTCAACGCGGCGTCCGGTTGCGCATTGGCCGTCCCGGTGCCCGTCAGGCTGCGGCGGACATCGAGATTGCGCGACACCACCAACACCACCCGACGATTCTTCGCGCGGCCTTCAACGGTGGCGTTGTTGGCCACCGGTTGAAATTCGCCGTAACCCACCGACGCCAACCGGCCAGGGTTCACACCCTGCATCGCCAGCATGCGCACGATGCTCGCCGAACGCGCCGAGGACAGTTCCCAGTTGGTCGGGTACTGCGCGGTGCGGATCGGCTGATCATCGGTGAAGCCTTCGACGTGAATCGGGTTATCGAACGGTTTCAGAATCGCCGCGACCTTGTCGATGATGTTGAACGCGATATCGCTCGGCATGGCGTCGCCACTGCCGAACAACAGGCTGGAATTGAGTTCGATCTCGACCCACAACTCGTTGCCGCGCACGGTCATCTGGTTGGACGCGATCAAGTCGCCGAACGCGGCGCTGATGTCATCGGAGATGCTTTTCAGCGGATCGCTGGCCCCGGCGATACCGGCATCAATCTGCTCGGCATCCTTGACCAGCGGCTTGGCCGGAGTGGTGGTTTTCGGTCGCTCATCACCGATCGGAATCGGTTTGAGCGCGCGGTCGGAGTCTTTGAAAACACCGACCAGCGCCTCGGAAATTTCTTTGTACTTGCCTTCGTTGATCGACGAAATCGAGTACATCACCACGAAGAACGCGAACAGCAAGGTGATGAAATCCGCGTAGGACACCAGCCAGCGCTCGTGATTGACGTGTTCTTCCTGGTGGCGACGACGAGCCATGAGGTTATTCCCTTAATCCATGAAGCCTTGCAGCTTCAACTCAATGGAGCGAGGGTTTTCACCTTCGGCGATCGACAGGATCCCTTCCAACAACATTTCGCGATAACGCGACTGCCGCAACGCGATTGCCTTCAGCTTGGCCGCCACTGGCAACAACACCAGGTTGGCACTGGCGACACCGTAAATGGTGGCGACGAATGCCACGGCGATACCGCTGCCCAGTTGCGTCGGATCGGCCAGATTGCCCATCACGTGGATCAGGCCCATCACCGCACCGATGATGCCGATGGTGGGCGCGTAACCGCCCATGCTTTCAAAGACTTTCGCGGCTTCGATATCGCGCGCTTCCTGGGTGTAGAAATCCACTTCAAGGATGCTGCGAATCGCTTCCGGCTCGGCGCCATCGACCAGCAGTTGCAGGCCTTTGCGCGAGTAATTATCCGGTTCAGCATCGGCCACGCCTTCCAGACCCAGCAGGCCTTCCTTGCGCGCGGTGAGGCTCCAGTTGACGACACGGTCGATGCCGCCGGCCAGATCAACCCGGGGCGGAAACAGAATCCACGCCAGAATCTGCATGGCGCGTTTGAACGCGCTCATCGGCGATTGCAGCAGCGCCGCGCCGACGGTGCCGCCGAGGACGATCAACGCGGCAGGACCGTTGGCCAGCGCACCGATGTGGCCGCCTTCAAGGTAGTTGCCGCCGATGATGGCGACGAACGCCATGATGATCCCGATAAGGCTTAGAACATCCATCAGATACACGCCTCGACGATGTGCTTGCCGATCTCGTCCAGGCTGTACACCGCGTCGGCGAGGTCAGCTTTGACGATGGCCATCGGCATGCCGTAGATCACGCAACTGGCTTCGTCCTGCGCCCAGATCGAGCTGCCGCCCTGCTTGAGCAAACGCGCGCCTTCACGGCCGTCGGCGCCCATGCCTGTGAGCACCACCGCCAGAACTTTGTCACCGTAGGACTTGGCCGCAGAGCCGAAGGTGATGTCCACGCACGGCTTGTAATTCAGACGCTCGTCGCCCGGCAGAATCTTCACCGCGCCACGGCCGTCGATCATCATTTGCTTGCCACCCGGCGCCAGCAACGCCAGCCCCGGACGCAGGATGTCGCCATCCTCGGCTTCCTTGACGGTGATGCGGCAGAGTTTGTCGAGACGCTCGGCAAACGCTTTGGTGAACGCCGCCGGCATGTGCTGGATCAACACGATCGGTGCCGGGAAGTTCGCTGGCAACTGAGTCAACACCCGTTGCAGCGCAACCGGACCGCCCGTCGAGGTGCCGATGGCAACCAGTTTGTAAGCCTTGCGTTTCGGTGCCGGCGACGAAGCGCTGGCGGCCGGTGCACGGGTTGCAACCGGAGCATGCACTGGCGCTGGACGCACCGCAGCGCTGGTGCTGTGGCTGCTGCTGTGGCTACTGAAACTTGATGCAGTCGGAGCAGGCGTCGGTGCAGGCGCAGCCACTGGAGCCGGCGCACTGTAAGCACTGAAACGACGATTACTGCGCGAGATGCTGTGCACCTTTTCGCACAGCAGTTGTTTGACCTTCTCGGGATTGCGCGAGATGTCTTCGAAATTCTTCGGCAGAAAATCCACCGCGCCGGCGTCCAGCGCATCGAGGGTGACCCGAGCGCCTTCGTGGGTCAGCGAGGAGAACATCAACACCGGAGTCGGGCAGCGCTGCATGATGTGCCGCACCGCCGTGATGCCGTCCATCATGGGCATCTCGTAGTCCATGGTGATCACGTCCGGCTTCAGCGCCAGTGCCTGATCGATGGCCTCTTTACCGTTGGTGGCGGTGCCGACCACCTGGATGCTCGGATCCGCTGAAAGAATTTCCGAGACGCGGCGGCGGAAAAAACCCGAATCGTCCACCACCAGGACTTTGACTGCCATAAACACTCCATTAGGTGCAGCGGAGCGTAATCGCCCCGCCGCCCCGGATTCAAATACGCCGTGCGGCGTAACGCTTGAGCATGCTTGGAACATCGAGAATCAGCGCGATGCGGCCGTCACCGGTGATGGTGGCGCCGGACATGCCCGGAGTGCCCTGCAGCATTTTGCCCAATGGCTTGATGACCACTTCTTCCTGGCCGACCAGTTGATCGACGACGAAGCCGATCCGCTGAGTGCCCACCGAAAGGATCACCACATGGCCTTCGCGCTGCTCTTCGTGAGCGGCGGAGCTGACCAGCCAGCGCTTGAGGTAGAACAGTGGCAGCGCCTTGTCCCGCACGATCACCACTTCCTGGCCGTCGACGACGTTGGTGGTCGACAGGTCGAGGTGGAAAATTTCGTTGACGTTGACCAGCGGGAACGCGAACGCCTGATTGCCGAGCATGACCATCAACGTCGGCATGATCGCCAGCGTCAGCGGCACCTTGATGACAATCTTCGAGCCCTGGCCCTTGGTCGAGTAGATGTTGATCGAACCGTTGAGCTGGGAAATCTTGGTCTTCACCACGTCCATGCCGACACCGCGGCCGGAGACGTCGGAGATCTCGGTCTTGGTCGAGAAACCCGGAGCGAAGATCAGGTTGTAGCACTCGGTATCGCTGAGGCGATCGGCCGCGTCCTTGTCCATCACCCCGCGTTTTACCGCGATGGCGCGCAGCACGTTCGGATCCATGCCTTTGCCGTCATCGGAAATCGACAGCAGGATGTGATCGCCTTCTTGCTCGGCGGCCAGCACCACACGACCGCCACGGGCCTTGCCCGATGCTTCGCGTTCTTCCGGCGACTCGATGCCGTGGTCGACCGCGTTACGCACCAAGTGAGCCAGCGGATCGGCCAGGGCCTCGACGAGGTTTTTGTCGAGGTCGGTTTCTTCGCCGACCAGCTCCAAGTTGATCTCTTTTTTCAGCTGACGGGCCAGGTCACGAACCAGACGCGGGAAGCGCCCGAAGACTTTCTTGATCGGCTGCATCCGCGTTTTCATCACTGCGGTTTGCAGGTCAGCGGTGACCACATCGAGGTTCGACACAGCCTTTTGCATGGCTTCGTCGCCGCTGTTCAAGCCCAGGCGCACCAGACGGTTACGCACCAGTACCAGTTCGCCGACCATGTTCATGATTTCGTCGAGACGTGCGGTATCGACGCGCACGGTGGTCTCGGCTTCGCTCGCCGGTTTTTCCGGTGGCGGTGTTGCCGGTGCACGGGCCGGAGCCGGCGCAGCAGCTTTGGGGGCTTCGGCTTTTGGCTCAGGCTTGGCGACAGGTTTCGGCGCCGCAGCGGCTGGAGCCTTGGCGACTGGCGTGGCCACCGTCGAAGCGCTGCCCGCAGAGGCGGCGCCGACATCGGTGAATTTGCCTTTGCCGTGCAATTCGTCGAGCAGCGATTCGAATTCGTGATCGCTGATCAAGTCGCTGCCGGCAGCGGCGGCCGCTGGAGCAGCAGGCGCAGGTGCCGAGGCAATCGCCGACTCCAGCGCTTCGACGGCGAAGTTGCCTTTGCCGTGCAACTGATCGAGCAACGCTTCAAATTCGTCGTCGGTGATGTCCGAGCTGTCGCCCGCTGCCGGAGCAACCGGAGCCGCTGGCGTCGCCGCTACGGCGTCCGGCGCGAACTGGCCTTTGCCGTGCAGTTGATCCAGCAACGACTCGAATTCGGCGTCGGTGATTTCATCGCTGGCGGCGCTATCGGCCACCGGCGCTGGCGGGGCTTCGGCTTGTGCCTTGACGGCATTCAGCGAGTCCAGCAGTTGTTCAAATTCGTTGTCGGTGATGTCGCCCGAATCGCTTTCCGCGACCGGCGCTTCAACGACTTCTTCGACCGCGACGGCATCCGCCGATTGCGGCTCGGCCAGACGTGCCAGCGCTGCCAGCAGCTCAGGCGTTGCAGCGGTGATCGGTGCGCGTTCACGCACCTCAGTGAACATGCTGTTCACCGCGTCCAGTGCTTCCAGCACCACGTCCATCAGTTCTGCATCAACGCGACGCTCACCCTTGCGCAGGATGTCGAACACGTTTTCGGCGATGTGACAGCACTCCACCAGCTCATTGAGCTGAAGGAAGCCGGCGCCCCCTTTTACAGTGTGGAAACCGCGAAAAATTGCATTGAGCAGATCCGCGTCATCCGGTCGGCTTTCCAGCTCGACCAGTTGCTCGGACAGTTGCTCAAGAATCTCGCCGGCCTCAACCAGGAAATCCTGAAGGATCTCTTCATCGGCGCCGAAGCTCATTAATGGGGTGCTCCTAACAGGTCTAAAAACCTAAACTCAAAATCCAAGGCTGGATAACAAATCGTCCACATCGTCCTGACCGGACACAACGTCTTCTCGTTTATCGGCATGAATCTGCGGACCTTCACCCTGCGAGAGATGTTTTTGTGGATCTTTTTCTGCAAGCATCGCGGCGCGGTCATGTTCGATGCCCGCAAAGCGGTCCACCTGACTGGCCATGAGTACGAGTTTGAGCAAATTGCTTTCGACTTCGGTGACCAGTTGGGTCACGCGTTTGATCACCTGACCGGTGAGGTCCTGGTAATCCTGGGCCAGCAGAATGTCGTTGAGATTGCTCGACACCGCACGGTTGCCCGTGTGGCTGCGCGACAGAAAACCGTCGACCCGGCGCGCCAGTTCGCGGAACTCTTCAGCCCCGACTTCGCGGCGCATGAAACGGCCCCAATCCGTGCTCAGAGCCTGGGCTTCTTCAGCCAGACCATTGACCACCGGCGTGGCGCTTTCCACCAGATCCATGGTGCGGTTGGCCGCAGCTTCCGTCAGCTTGACCACATAGCCCAGACGTTCGGTAGCGTCGGTGATTTGCGACACTTCCTCGGCCTGCGGCATGTGCGGATCGATCTGGAAATTGACGATCGCACTGTGCAGTTCGCGTGTGAGCTTGCCCACTTCCTGATACAGGCCGCGGTCACGGGTCTGATTGAGCTCATGGATCAGTTGCACAGCGTCGCCGAACTTGCCTTTTTCAAGGCTCTCGACCAGTTCGACCGCGTGTTTTTTCAGGGTCGACTCGAAATCGCCCTGTGAAAATTCTTTATGCTCCATAGCTCCCCCGCGCGTTCATCAGCCGATGCGTTCGAAAATCTTCTCGATTTTGTCTTTCAGCGCCTGAGCCGTGAAAGGTTTGACGACGTAGCCGTTCACACCGGCCTGAGCGGCTTCGATGATCTGCTCGCGCTTGGCTTCAGCAGTCACCATCAATACCGGCAGGTGCTTGAGTTTTTCGTCGGCACGCACGTGACGCAGCAGGTCGATACCGGTCATGCCCGGCATGTTCCAGTCCGTTACCAGAAAGTCGATGCTTCCGCTGTTGAGCACTGGAATGGCAGTGGTGCCATCGTCAGCCTCGACGGTGTTGGTGAACCCAAGATCACGCAGCAGGTTCTTGATGATCCGCCGCATCGTTGAGAAGTCATCAACGATGAGGATTTTCATGTCTTTGTTCAATTCGACCTCCAAGCAGTCTTAAACGCGCCCAGCACCTGGACGCGCCACTTCAATCAATCGGCGCAGCACTCGAAGACTGTCTGGAGCACAACAGAGCAAGACCGGTGCCGTTCATCACCGCACCAGCCTCGTTCGCAGTGTCCCCACACTGCCTTCAGCGCGCTCGCCACTCCCCCAAACGCCCCCGCAAACGGGCCGCGCACTGGCTGTGTAACTGGCTGACCCGCGATTCACTGACGCCAAGGACTTCACCGATTTCCTTGAGGTTCAGCTCTTCGTCGTAGTACAGCGCCAACACCAGTCGCTCACGCTCCGGCAAATTGGCAATCGCGTCCGCCAGCGCCGCCTGGAAGCGTTCATCTTCCAGATCGCGTGACGGCTCAAGATGAGCACTCGCGCCATCCTCGTGCAGCCCTTCGTGTTCGCCGTCCTGCAACAGATCGTCGAAACTGAACAGGCGACTGCCCAAGGTGTCATTCAAAATCCCGTAGTAATCGTCGAGACTCAATTGGAGTTCGGCCGCAACTTCGTGATCTTTAGCATCACGGCCGGTTTTAGCTTCAATTGAGCGAATTGCGTCGCTGACCATCCGGGTATTGCGGTGAACCGAGCGTGGTGCCCAATCCCCTTTGCGCACTTCGTCGAGCATCGCGCCGCGGATTCGAATGCCCGCGTACGTTTCGAAACTGGCGCCTTTACTGGCGTCGTATTTGGTCGAGACTTCAAGCAGGCCGATCATCCCGGCCTGGATCAGGTCTTCAACCTGCACACTTGCCGGCAACCGCGCCAGCAAGTGATAGGCAATGCGTTTGACCAGCGGCGCGTAACGCTCGATCAGCTCGTACTGAGCGTCGCGTGCCGACTTCTTGTAGTAATTCATACCGCTAGCGGTCATAGCACGGGCCCTGCCGTTTGCTGCACGAGGCGCTCGACAAAAAACTCAAGGTGGCCGCGCGGGTTGGCGGGCAGCGGCCAGGTGTCGACCTTTTGCGCGATGGCCTTGAACGCCAGCGCGCACTTGGAACGCGGGAAGGCTTCATAGACAGCGCGCTGCTTCTGCACCGCTTTGCGCACGCTTTCGTCGTAAGGCACGGCGCCGACGTATTGTAAGGCGACGTCGAGGAAGCGATCCGTGACCTTGGTCAACTTGGCGAACAGGTTGCGACCTTCTTGCGGGCTCTGCGCCATGTTGGCGAGGACGCGGAAGCGGTTCATGCCGTAATCGCGGTTGAGCAGTTTGATCAGTGCGTAAGCGTCAGTGATCGAGGTCGGCTCATCGCAGACCACCAGCAACACTTCCTGCGCTGCGCGAACGAAACTGACTACCGAGTCACCAATACCTGCAGCGGTGTCGATCACCAGAACGTCGAGATTGTCGCCGATGTCACTGAAGGCCTGAATCAGGCCGGCGTGTTGCGCCGGGCTCAGATGAACCATGCTCTGCGTGCCGGACGCGGCCGGTACGATGCGGATCCCGCCGGGACCTGCAACAGTACGTCGCGCAGCTCACAGCGGCCTTCGATGACATCGGCCAGAGTGCGTTTGGGTGTCAGGCCCAGCAGAACGTCGACGTTCGCCAGTCCCAGATCGGCGTCCAGCAGCATGACCCGACGGCCAAGCTCTGCCAGCGCCAGAGACAAGTTCACTGACACGTTAGTTTTGCCGACGCCACCTTTGCCGCCGGTCACCGCGATCACCTGTACGGGATGCATGCTGCCCATGTTATTTCTTTACCTTGTCTTGCATAGACGGAGGCCACATTACTGGCTGCGCGTTCACAAACGGAACAATGCATGGCAGACCATCGATGTAGGTACAAAAACTGTTCATGAATACCTCAGCCTACCTGCTTGGTGGGGCTGTGGTAGATATCAGCGAACATGTCAGCCATGGCTTCTTCGCTGGGTTCTTCCTGCATTTGCACGCTGACGGCGCGGCTGACCAGTTGATGACGGCGCGGCAGATGCAAATCATCCGGAATCCGTGGGCCATCGGTCAGGTACGCGACCGGCAATTCATGACTGATCGCCAGGCTTAACACTTCGCCAAGGCTGGCCGTTTCATCCAGTTTAGTCAGGATGCACCCGGCGAGCCCGCAACGCTTGTAACTGTGATAAGCGGCGGTTAGAACCTGTTTCTGGCTGGTGGTTGCCAATACCAGATAATTTTTTGAACGGATGCCACGCCCGGCGAGGCTTTCGAGCTGCATGCGCAGGGCCGGATCGCTGGCTTGCAGGCCGGCGGTATCGATCAGCACCACGCGTTTGCGCAGCAATGGATCCAGCGCCTGCACCAGCGACTGGCCCGGATCAACGTGGGTCACCGGCACATTGAGAATGCGGCCCAGGGTCTTCAGTTGTTCCTGCGCGCCGATGCGGAAGCTGTCCATGCTCACCAGCGCGACATTCTGCGCGCCGTATTTCAGCACATAACGTGCGGCCAGTTTCGCCAGCGTGGTGGTCTTGCCCATGCCGGCAGGGCCGACCATGGCGATCACACCACCCTCTTCCAGCGGCTCGACTTCCGGCACGGCAATCATTCGCGCCAGATGCGCGAGCAGCATGCGCCAGGCCTGACGCGGCTCTTCGATGTCGCTGATCATCGACAGCAGATCACGCGACAGCGGGCCAGACAGACCGATGCGTTGCAGACGGCGATACAGATTGGCTTGCGCCGGACGGCTGCCCTGCAGTTGATTCCAGGCCAGTGTGCCGAGCTGCACTTCCATCAGCTCGCGCAGGCTGTTCAATTCAAAACGCATCGAATCCAGTGCGCGTGGATCGACGCCGCCGGAGGACTGCGCCGGTGCCGGGGCTGGACGCGCTGGCGCGGCGTAGGTCGGCTCCGTCAGCGGTTCAGCGGCGGTCAACGGCAGGCCAGCGGTGAGTGGCAGGCCGGCAAAGATCTGGCGATTGCTATTGCCATCGGCTTCGCCACGCAGGCTCAGCTCGGCCTGGGCGGTGACGATGCGCGACTGGGTCTTGCGCAGCTCGTCTTCGAGTTCCATGTTCGGAACCCGTGGCGCCAGCGCCGACAATTTGTAATCGAGCGCAGCCGTCAGCTCGACACCGCCGGCAATGCGGCGGTTGCCAATGATGGCGGCATCAGCGCCCAGCTCATCACGAACCAGCTTCATGGCCTGACGCATATCGGCGGCGAAAAAACGCTTAACTTGCATGAACCACTACCTCAGCCGTTGGGCCCTACTGTCGCAACAATTGTCACTTGCTTGTTGTCCGGTATTTCCTGGTAGGCCAGCACGTGCAATCCAGGGACTGCGAGGCGGCCAAAGCGCGAGAGCATCGCGCGCACCGGGCCTGCTACCAACAGGATCACCGGCTGACCTTGCATCTCCTGACGCTGCGCCGCTTCGATGAGCGAACGTTGCAGCTTCTCGGCCATGCTTGGCTCCAGCAGAACGCCCTCTTCCGAGCCTTGTCCTGCCTTCTGCAGACTATTGAGCAATATCTGTTCCAACCTTGGTTCCAGGGTGATCACAGGCAGCTCGGACTCAGTGCCTACAATGCTTTGGACGATGGCGCGCGATACGCCAACCCGCACCGCAGCCACCAGCGCGGCGGTATCTTGACTCTTGGCGGCGTTGTTGGCGATGGCTTCGGCGATGCTGCGGATGTCACGCACCGGCACGTGTTCGGCCAACAGCGCTTGCAATACTTTAAGCAGTTGCGACAACGAGACCACGCCCGGCACCAGCTCTTCAGCCAGTTTCGGCGAGCTTTTGGCCAGCAATTGCATGAGTTGCTGCACTTCCTCGTGGCCGATCAGCTCACTGGAGTGTTTGTACAGAATCTGGTTCAAGTGCGTCGCGACCACGGTGCTGGCGTCGACCACGGTGTATCCGAGGGACTGTGCCTGCGCGCGCTGGCTGATTTCGATCCACACCGCTTCCAGCCCGAAAGCCGGATCTTTGGCGTTTATGCCGTTAAGCGTGCCGTATACCTGCCCCGGGTTGATCGCCAGTTCGCGATCCGGGTAGATCTCGGCTTCGGCGAGGATCACGCCCATCAGGGTCAAACGGTAGGCGCTTGGCGCCAGATCGAGGTTGTCGCGGATATGCACGGTCGGCATCAGGAAGCCCAGATCCTGCGAGAGCTTCTTGCGCACGCCCTTGATCCGCGCCAGCAATTGCCCGCCCTGATTGCGATCCACCAACGGGATCAAGCGGTAGCCGACTTCCAGACCAATCATGTCGATTGGCGTCACGTCATCCCAGCCCAGCTCCTTGGTTTCCATGGCGCGGGCCGGCGACGGCAGCAGCTCCTGCTGGCGTTTGACCTCTTGCAGCGCTTCAACCTTGGCGACGTTCTGCTTCTTCCAGAACAGGTACGCGCCGCCAGCAGCCAGTGCCGCCATGCTGAGGAACGAGAAGTGCGGCATGCCCGGCACCAGGCCCATCACCGCCATCAAACCGGCCGCCACCGCCAGCGCTTTTGGCGAGGCGAACATCTGGCGATTGATCTGTTTGCCCATGTCTTCCGAACCGGAAGCACGGGTCACCATGATCGCCGCAGCTGTAGATAACAACAGTGATGGCAATTGCGCCACTAAACCGTCACCGATGGTCAGCAAGGCGTAAACCCGGCCGGCATCGCCGAAGCTCATGTTGTGCTGGAAGATACCCACGGCCATGCCGCCGATGAGGTTGATGAACAGAATCAGCAGGCCGGCGATGGCGTCACCGCGCACGAACTTGCTGGCACCGTCCATCGAACCGTAGAACTCAGCCTCTTGGGCGACTTCCTGACGGCGCATCTTCGCCTGGTTCTGATCGATCAAACCGGCGTTGAGGTCGGCGTCGATCGCCATTTGTTTGCCGGGCATCGCGTCGAGGGTGAAGCGTGCGCTCACCTCGGAGATCCGCCCGGCACCCTTGGTCACCACGACGAAGTTGATGATCATCAGGATCGCAAACACCACGATACCGACCACGTAGTTACCGCCGATCACCACCTCACCGAAGGCCTGAATCACCTTACCGGCCGCGGCGTGGCCGTCCTGACCGTGGAGCATCACCACCCGTGTCGAGGCGACGTTCAAGGCCAGTCGCATCAACGTCGCGACCAGCAGAATCGTCGGGAACACCGCGAAATCCAGCGGCCGCAGCGCGTACACGCAGACCAGCAGCACGACAATCGACAACGCAATGTTGAACGTGAAAAACACGTCGAGCAGGAACGGCGGGATCGGCAACATCATCATTGCCAACATGACCAGCAGCAACAACGGCACGCCCAGATTGCCTCGCGAGAGGTCATTCAGGTTTGTGCGGGCACTGTTGATTAACTGAGAGCGATCCACCGGTTTTCCCCGTTCCTTTAAAGCAAACTTTTGACGCCCAGAGCAGGCGCACGGCGGCTATTGCAAGAAGCCTTCCAACTTTTGCCGGGGATTGAAACAGAGGGGTTTGACGAGGGGATTTTCGCTGAGTGGGAGGCCCCCTTCGCGAGCAAGCCCGCTCCCACAGAGGGAATGCATTTCAAGTGTGGGAGCGGGCTTGCTCGCGAAAGCGGTGGCGCAGGCAAAGGAAATGCCGGATTCAACTAGCCTCGTGAATCAGCTCCGCGGCAATATCACCAAACGCTAACTCGCGCCCAATCACATACTGTGTGCCGGTATACATCGGTTTCCCTTCCACCGACACCAACGGCTCCTTGCCATACATCAGCACGACTTTGGTCTCGGGTGACTTGCCCCCTGAATAAATCGGCTCACCTAACAGCAAATTCAGTTGCCACTGAAAATAGATGATCGGCAGATCGCTGATCCGGATCTGCCGACCACCGTCCAATCGAAAATCCCTCCGTGCCGTCACGTGCAACTGCCCGTCAATCACCTCGAAGACCGGCACGCCATAACGATTTTCCAGCCCTCCCGTTGACCACTCCGACATGTAGTACTCCGTGCGGGTGAAAACCTTGAACAGCGCCTCATTCGTGGAGATATTGCCAGCCGCGCCCAATAAATAGTTGTACGCGTAGTGAGAAGCCAAGCCTTCCAGCTCAGGCCGGATCGCATTGAGCGGGTCATCGAGAAAGCCGGGAATATGCAGATTTGCAGCAACTTTAAAGTTGAGAAAGTCCAGACTCAGTTTGAACCTGGCCGAGTAGCCAATCGTTCTTTCGCTGATATTTTCATCCAGTCGAGCGGAGACGAACTCCAGTTTCATCCCCGGAAGATGTTTGTATACGCGCTCTGCCATGATGACTCTCCCTGAACAGATCCGAATATCTCGAACGCTGCCAGGCCCCCTGCCCAAGCGCATCCACGGCGAGACCTCCAACGGGAACATTCCCGGCGTTATGAGTGCGCCTGAAATGGAAAGCCGTCTACTGTCAGAACTGTCAGGTATCGCGGGGGTTCAGACAGACGGTTACCTGGTTTTAATGTAGGAGCGGGCCTGCTCGCGATGGCGGCGTGTCAGGCGACGTAAATGTTGACGGTGCAGACGCCTTCGCGAGCAAGCCCGCTCCCACAGGTTTTGCGTACACCACAAAATTTGATGCTCACCACAAAACCACTGTGGGAGCGGGCTTGCTCGCGAAAAGGCCCGCCCGGCCAACGCAAACTTCAAGAATCGCCACGCAAATGTAGCTTTTAAACACCGCTGTTTAAAAGACACTTCAAGACACGCCTCAAAGGCTACACATCCTTGCGCCTTTGCCTACAGCTAAGCCAGAATCGGCCGGCTTGTGCGCCTTGGGGACGGGTTCTATCGTGGGTCGGTCGCTGATTTTCTCGGTGATCGGGTTTAGCAGCTCGGCAAATCTCAAGACACGCGAGTCCCGCCATTACGTCATGGCGGCTTTGCGTGGGGCACTTCGGTGCGCCGGGATTCTTGAGCCTGGTCTGCTAACCCGCGTACAAGCCGCCACCCTCTTCGTTTAGCAGCGACGGTTGACGGCTCCACTACTCAAGGAGCTTCACTATGATCAAACCAACACCAAACCCACCCGAAACCGATCCCACCTCCCCCTACGAATCACTCGATTCAACAAAGCTCCACGAAGCCGCCGACCGCGCCCTCGATCACTACCTCTTCCCGGGCGCCACGCCACCGCCACGCCGAAACCGCACGATGTACGCCGTCACCGCCGACTTCAAAAACGAAGAGCTATTGGCCAACGCCTGCGAAACCCTCGCCTCGGCAAGAACCATTGCCAATGACTTCGCCAACCTCATACCCGCCTCGCAGCGGAGGACGCTGCTGGGCATCGCGCAACTGATCATGCTCGGCGAACTGGCGGTGAATCGGGCGCTGGATAATCTGGAGTTGCCGCAGTAACAGCACCCCGGTGATCGTTCCCACGCTCTGCGTGGGAATGCCTCAACGGACGCTCCGCGTTCGGTTCTGGAAGGGACGCGGAGCGTCCCGGGCTGCATTCCCACGCGGAGCGTGGGAACGATCAAGATAGAAGTCGCAGGTTTTGGGGGCTGCTGCGCAGCCCATCTGGGATAAATCCCCTCGCCACAGTGATATCAACAATGGCCGGAGTGTCGTTGGGCCAGGAAAAAGATCGCAGCCTTCGGCAGCTCCCACAGGGTTTGCGTACACCACGAAATTTGATGTCAGCGCATAACCACTGTGGGAGCGGGCTTGCTCGCGAAGAGGCCCGCCCAGTCAGCGCAACCCTCAAGAATCGCGGCGCAGATCCGGCGGAATCGGCAGGTCATCCTTGAGCGGATCCGGCCGTTTGCCTTTGCCCGCGCGGTACTGACGGATCTGGTAGACGTACGCCAACACCTGCGCCACCGCCAGATACAACCCCGCCCGGGATTTCCTCGTCGAGCTCAGTCGAGTAGTAGATCGACCGCGCCAACCCCGGCGATTCCAGCAGCATCACGTTATTCGCCACGGCAATCTCACGAATCTTCAATGCCAGGAAGTCACTACCCTTGGCCAGCAGCAACGGCGCGCCACCCTTTTCCGAGTCGTATTTGAGCGCGACGGCGTAGTGCGTCGGGTTGGTGATGACCACGTCGGCGTCGGGAATCGCCGCCATCATCCGTCGCTGGGACATTTCGCGCTGGGTCTGGCGGATGCGCTGTTTGACCTCCGGCCGACCTTCCTGATCCTTGTGCTCGTCGCGCACTTCCTGCTTGGTCATCAACAGTTTTTTGTGCGCTTCCCAGAGCTGCACCGGCACGTCGACGGCGGCGATGATGATCAAGCCGCAGGCCAGCCACAACGTGCTCCAGCCGACCAGCGTCACGCTGTGAATAATCGCTGATTCAAGCGGTTCGTGAGCGATGCGCAGCAGGTCGTCGACGTCGGACATCAACACCATCAGCGCCACGAACAGGGTGATCACAAACTTGGCGAGTGCCTTGAGCAACTCCACCACAGCCTTGAAGGAAAACATGCGCTTGAGGCCGGCGCCCGGGTTCATCCGGCTGAACTTCGGCGCCATGGAGCTGGCCGCGAACAGCCAGCCGCCAAGGGAGATCGGCCCGACCAGCGCGGCAATCAACAGGGTGATCATGATCGGCTGAATCGCCACCAGCGCCATTTTGCCCGACTGCATCATAAAGGCGCCCATGGAGCCCTGATCCATGATCACCTCGCGCGTCAGCGTGAAGTTCAGGCGCATCAGCTCCATCAAGTCCTCGGCCAACATGCCGCCAAACACCAGCAACGCGCCGGCGCCGGCCATCATCACGGCAAGGGTGTTGAGCTCTTTGGAACGGGCAATCTCACCCTTCTCACGGGAGTCCTTTTTCCGTTTCTCCGTGGGGTCTTCTGTTTTGTCCTGACCGCTTTCGCTCTCAGCCATGACTCAGCGCGCCCGTGCCAGTTCGCGTAGCAACTGCAAGGCCTCGGTGGCCAGCGGCTGATACTGATTGAGAATATCCGCCAACCCGACCCAGACAATAAACAGACCGAGCACAAGGGTCAGCGGGAAACCGATGGAGAAAATGTTCAGTTGCGGCGCCGCGCGGGTCATCACGCCGAACGCGATGTTGACCACCAGCAACGCGGTCACCGCCGGCAACACCAGCAGCAACGCCGCGCCAAGTACCCAGCCGAGTTTGCCGGCCAGTTCCCAGTAATGCGCGGTCATCAAACCACTGCCGACCGGCAGTGTGGTGAAGCTTTCAGTCAGGACTTCGAACACTACCAAGTGGCCGTTCATCGACAGGAACAGCAGCGTTACGAGCATGGTGAAGAACTGCCCGATCACCGCCACCGACACGCCGTTGGCCGGGTCGATCATCGAGGCGAAGCCCATGCCCATCTGGATCGCCACAATCTGCCCGGCCACCGCGAACGCTTGGAAGAACAGCTGCAAGGAAAACCCGAGCACAGCGCCGACCAGGATCTGCTCGGCGATCAGCATCAGCCCGCTGAGATCCAGCGGACTCACCGCCGGCATCGGCGGCAGCCCCGGCGTGATCACCACGGTGATCGCCACGGCAAAATACAGGCGTACACGGCGCGGTATCAGCGTGGTGCCGAACACCGGCATGACCATCAACATCGAGGCGACGCGAAACAGCGGCAACATGAACGATGCCACCCAGGAACTGATCTGGGTGTCGGTCAGCTGAAGCAGCGATTGCATGGCTTAGCCGATGACCATCGGGATGTTTTTGTACAACTGGATGATGTATTCCATGAACGTCTGCACGATCCATGGGCCGGCGACGATCAACGTCACCAGCATCACCAGCAGACGCGGCAGGAAGCTCAGGGTCTGTTCGTTGATCTGCGTCGCGGCCTGGAACATCGCCACCAGCAAACCGACCAACAGGCTCGGGATCACCAGAATCGCGACCATCAGCGTGGTCAGCCACAGCGCTTCACGAAAGATATCGACCGCGACTTCCGGCGTCATGGCGAGACACCTCCAAAACTGCTGGCCAGGGTGCCGATGATCAGCGCCCAGCCATCCACCAGCACAAACAGCATGATCTTGAACGGCAACGAAATGATCAGCGGCGACAGCATCATCATACCCATCGCCATCAGCACACTGGCGACGACGAGGTCGATGATCAGGAACGGAATGAAGATCATGAAGCCGATCTGGAACGCGGTCTTAAGCTCAGAGGTGACGAACGCCGGCACCAGAATGGTCAGCGGCGCAGCGTCCGGCGTCGGGATGTCGGTGCGTTTGGACAGGCGCATGAACAGCTCAAGATCGCTGCTGCGGGTTTGCGCGAGCATGAAGTCTTTGATCGGCACTTGAGCTTTTTCCACCGCTTGCTGCGCGGTGAGTGTCTCCGCCAGATACGGCTGCAAGGCATCTTTGTTCACGCGATCGAACACCGGCGCCATGATGAACATGGTCAGGAACAGCGCCATGCCGGTGAGGATCTGGTTCGACGGCGTCTGTTGCAGGCCGAGGGCCTGACGCAGGATCGAGAAGACGATGATGATCCGGGTGAAACTGGTCATCAGAATGACCGCCGCCGGAATAAAGCTCAGCGCGGTCATGATCAGCAGAATCTGCAGACTGACCGAATATTCCTGCGCGCCATCGGCGTTGGTGCCCAGCGTGATCGCCGGGATCGACAACGGATCGGCGGCGAACGCCAGCGGCGCCGCCAGCATCAGGGCCAGCGTCAAGACGATGCGTAGCGCACCCATTACTTCGTATCCTTCTGATCCTTGCCGAGTATCTTCAGCAACTGCTGGGCAAAATCCGGAGTGGCTTTTTCACTGGTGCTCGGCACCGGCACCGGCTCTTTGAGCACGTGCAGCGCGGTGATGGTGCCGGGGCTCAAGCCAAGCAAAATCTGCTCGTTGCCGACCTGCACCAGCATCAAACGGTCACGCGGGCCGAGGGCGCGCGAACCGATCAGTTCGATCACCTGGCCCTTGCCCGCCGGCCCTGCCTGCTGCACACGGCGCAACAGCCAGGCGAGGAAAAAGATAATCCCCAGCACCAGCAGCAAACCGAATACCAGTTGCGTCAATTGCCCGGCAATGCCGCTGTTGACCACCGGCGCGGCGACGGCGGCCGTGGTCGCCACCGGCTCGGCGGCCATTACGCTGATTGGCAGCGCCAGCAGCGCCCAGAGAAACCTTTTCACTCAGCGCAGCTTCTTGATGCGTTCGCTTGGGCTGATCACGTCGGTCAGGCGGATGCCGAACTTCTCGTTGACCACCACCACTTCGCCGTGCGCAATCAGCGTGCCGTTGACCAGCACGTCGAGTGGCTCACCGGCCAGACGATCGAGCTCGATCACCGAACCCTGGTTGAGTTGCAGCAGGTTGCGGATGTTGATGTCGGTACTGCCGACTTCCATCGAAATCGACACCGGAATGTCGAGGATCACATCCAGGTTCGGACCGTCCAGCGTCACCGGATCGTTGTTCTTCGGCACGCTGCCAAACTCTTCCATCGGCAGACGGTTGGAGCTCGCGGCGCCAGCGTCGGCGGCCAGCAGGGCGTCGATGTCAGCCTGGCCGGCATCACCGGTTTCTTCGAGGGCGGCGGCCCATTCATCAGCCAGTGCCTGATCGTCCTGGGCGTTCATATCGTCGTTCATCATGTGTCCTCGGCGGGCAACAATTCAGTTAGTGCAAAAAAGGGGTGTGGCGCCGTTTCAGCGGCGCTCGATCGGCTCAATCACTTGCAACGCGAGGTTGCCTTTGTGCGAGCCCATCTTGACCTTGAAGGCCGGCACGCCATTGGCGCGCATGATCATTTCGTCCGGCATCTCGACCGGGATCACATCGCCGGGCTGCATGTGCAGGATGTCGCGCAGTTTCAACTGACGACGAGCGACGGTGGCACCGATCGGCACGTCGACATCGAGCACGTCCTGACGCAGGGCGTTGACCCAGCGCTCGTCCTGATCGTCGAGATCCGACTGGAAACCGGCGTCGAGCATTTCGCGCACCGGCTCGATCATCGAGTACGGCATGGTCACGTGCAGATCGCCGCCGCCGCCATCGAGTTCGATGTGGAACGTGGAGACCACGATCGCTTCGCTCGGGCCGACGATGTTGGCCATGGCCGGGTTCACTTCCGAGTTGATGTACTCGAAATTGACTTCCATGATCGCCTGCCAGGCTTCCTTCAAATCGACGAAGGCCTGCTCCAGCACCATGCGCACCACGCGCAGTTCGGTCGGGGTGAATTCACGCCCTTCGATCTTGGCGTGACGGCCGTCGCCGCCGAAGAAGTTGTCCACCAGTTTGAACACCAGTTTGGCGTCGAGGATGAACAGCGCGGTGCCGCGCAACGGTTTGATCTTGACCAGGTTGAGGCTGGTCGGTACGTACAGCGAGTGCACGTATTCGCCGAACTTCATCACCTGCACGCCACCGACGGCAACGTCCGCCGAACGGCGCAGCATGTTGAACATGCTGATGCGGGTGTAGCGGGCAAAACGCTCGTTGATCATTTCCAGCGTCGGCATGCGTCCACGGACGATGCGATCCTGGCTGGTCAGGTCGTAGCTTTTGACACTGCCGGGTACGGCAGCGTCATCGGTCTGTACCAGACCATCGTCGACGCCGTGCAACAGCGCGTCGATTTCATCCTGGGACAGCAGATCCTGCACGGCCATGTCGTGTTCCTACTGCAGTACGAAATTAGTGAAAAGCAACTGTTCGATGACCACTTTGCCGAGTTCTTTCTGCGCCACTTCCTGGACGCTGGCGGTGGCCTTCTGGCGCAACATCTCTTGGCCGACCGGTGTCGCCAGTGTGGCGAAATCCTGACCGGAGAAGAGCATCACCAGGTTGTTGCGGATAACCGGCATGTGTACTTTCAGCGCTTCCAGATCGGCCTGATTGCGCCCGAGCATGGTGATGCTCACCTGCATGTAGCGCTGACGGCCGTTCTGGTTGTAGTTGGCAACGAAGGCCGGCGCCATCGGTTCGAAAATCGCCGGTTGTTTGCCGGTCGGGGCGGTTTCAGCCGCAGCCTCTGGTTTGCTCTGGGCACTGTGCATGAAGAACCAGGTCGCCCCCACGGATGCACCAATGGCCAACAGCAACGCGAGCACGATCATGATGATCAGCTTGAGTTTGCCTTTGGTTGCGGGGTCTTTTACTGCTGCAGCTTCGCTCTTCGCCATGCCAATAATCCGTCACTAATCAGGTTTTCACAGTCGCACGGCAAGGCAAGAGCAAGTGTTATGCCAGAAGTGTCGGAGGATTGATCCAGAGAGCACCGCAAAACAAATGTGGGAGCGGGCTTGCTCGCGAAGGCGGTTTAACATTCAACGCATCAGTTGCCTGTCATACCGCCTTCGCGAGCAAGCCCGCTCCCACACTGGATGTGTACAGCCAATAAACGTGTGCGTGAATGATCAGGCGTAATAGTCGACGGCGCTGCTGCCGATCACACTGGTGGTATTGACAGCAACCTCGGCCGCGCTGACCGGGGCAATTTCTTCATCCGCCGAATCCAGACGACCACCGGCCGCGCTGGTGCGCCCGCTCTGCCCCTGCTGCGCCTGTTCCTGACCTTGCTGGCCCTGCCAGCCACGACTCTGGTCGGACACATTAACGTCAACCTGGCCCATGCCCTGCTGCGTGAACATCTCGCGCAGGCGATGCATCTGGCTGTCGAGGGCTTCACGCACGCTCGGATGCGCACTCATGAACGTCACTTGGGTCTGCTGATCCGGCACCAGATTCACGCGGATATCCAGGCGCCCCAGCTCGGCCGGTTGCAACTGAATATCCGCCGCCTTCAGGTTGGCGCTGGACAGGTACATAACGCGGTTGACCACTTCTTCCGTCCAGCCGCTCTGATGCATGGCGATTGGTTGATTCACCGGCACGGCGTTCGCGGTTTTTGGTGTGGCAGCCTGCGTCAACGCAGCGAGACGGTTGGCGAAATCATCAACGCGGGTATCGCTGGTCGCAGTCTTGAGGTCTTTGAGGCCGTCATCGATCAGGCCGCTGAACGCTTTGTCGCCGCCCTGACTGGTGCTGTCCTTGTCGGCTTGCACGTCGAGCATACTGGCCATGCCGGCGGCGAAGTTCTGCGCCGAGGTCAATTCGCCGTCAGCCTGAGCCTGTGCCGAGGTGGTTTTCGGTTGCGCCTGGCTGGCAGCGGAAATATGCCCGCCCTGCTCCATCGCCAAACGCACCGCCGGCATCGAATCGAGCGGATCGGCTGCCGGGTCGAAATCGCTATCGGTCGAGGCCGCCGGGTCTTTGACTGCTGGCAACACGGCGACTGCTGGTGTTTCGGCTTCAGGTTGCGCCGGTGCAGCGGCAACCGGGGCTGGCACCACAGGCGCAGCAACCGGTTGCACGGCGACGGCCAAGGCCGGATCAAGCGCTGGATCAGTCACGCTGGCGTCGGCAACCGGCGTTTGCGCAGGATCGGTAGTGTCATCGCTGGCAGCGGCGTCATCGGCCGCCGCGGATTTGTCGGCAGGCAAGGCATTGCCGCTATCGGCAACCGCCGGAGCCGGGGCGGCAGATTGATCCTCGGCGAGGTCTTTCTTGCCAGCGCTGTCAGCGGCCTTGTCGCGCGCGGTTTTCGCCGGGTTATCGGTGCTGACAACAGGCTTGTTCGCACCCTGATCGGCGAACACTTTGGCGAAGCTGGAGGCTTTATCTACGGGCTCTGCGGCCATCGCCGACGACTTGGCCGAGGCAGCTTGCGCCTTGGCCTGAGCGGCATTCTGAAGAAGGATATTGGGGGTCGCAGGCATGAAACGGTCTCCGCTGCACGGGGCTCGTAAGTACAGTTGAGAAAGTTGACTGCAAGTGCCGGGCCAGTTTCGCCGAACGCTTGAGAAAAGCGTCCGGCGGCCGGTTCAATGAGTATGCGTGTGCTGCCGTTCGCTTTCGTAAACCGGGCGAACGCCATCAAATTCGAGGCTGATTTCAGCGACCAGTTTGACGATTTCAGCGGGACTTTTGTGTCTGGCGTCCGACTCCAGTGCCTGGCACAACTCGGCCAGGCGAACAGCGCCCATGTTGCTCGCGCTGCCCTTCAAGCTGTGAGCGACCTCCGACAGCTTTTCGGCATCGGCGGTCGCTTGCAGCTCCTGCAAGCGACTTTCGGAATCCGTCAGGAAGGTATCCAGCAAATCCGGATAGTTCTCCTCCATGACGTCACGCAAAGTATCGAGTACGTCGCGATCCACATGTGGGTCAGTCACTTGTTCACTCCTTGATCAAGAATTGCGCGGATTATGCCTGAACCTCCCAGAAAAACTCCACGCGGGCACTACGACCTTCGTCCGACCAACTGGCGTTACGCCCCAGTTGCCGCACCAGGCTGACCCCACGTCCCGACAAACGGACATTTTCCAGCGGCCGCTCCATCACCCGCGCCACATCAAAACCCTTGCCGCTGTCTTCAACCCGAATCACCAGACAACCGCCCTGCTCTTGCGGCGTGACCTGCAAATGCACGCGCACGTAGCCGTCCTGCAATGCTTCCAGCCGCGTGTTGCGTTGTTCGTAATAGCGCGCGAATCCCGCCGCATCACGCTTGAGACTGGAATCGAGACCGAGCACGCCATGTTCCAGCGCATTGGAGTACAACTCGGCGAGCACGCTGTACAACGCGCCGCTCTGCCCGCGCAGGCCATGCACTTCCAGCAGCAACTGCAACAGGTACGGCAAAGGGTTGAAGCGCTTGAGCGTGGCACCGCGAAACTCGAAACTCACTGACCAATCGAGCGGGCATGACTGGCCGCTGTCGGAATACACCGGAGCCGTTGGTTTGAGCTGCGCCGGCGCAAGCAGGCTGACTTCAACCATGCTGACATCGTCGCGCGCCTCGCCACGAAAATCCCGCAGCGCCTGCTCGATGTCCTCGAACAACCGGTCAGGCTCACGATTGGCGGCAAACACTTGCTGCAAGCGCTCGACACCGAACAGCTGATCATTGGCATCGCTGGTATCGATGACGCCGTCGGACAGCAGAAACACCCTATCATCGACGGCCATCGCATGCACTTCGGTGCTGTCATCAAAGGCCTGCGCGCTCAACACGCCGAGCGGTAAATGCCGTGCTTTCAGCGGAACCCGCTCACCCGTCGCGAGCCGGTGCAGATAACCGTCAGGCATGCCGCCGTTCCACACTTCCACCGAGCGCCGCAGCGAACTCAGGCACAGCAACGTGGCGCAGCAGAACATGTCGACCGGCAGGATGCGTTTGAGCTTCGCGTTCATCTCGCGCAGGGTTTCCGCCAGGCCGTAGCCCTTGGCGGTCATCCCGTAAAACACTTCGGCAAGCGGCATAGCGCCCACCGCTGCCGGCAACCCATGGCCGGTGAAATCGCCGAGCAGCACATGCATATCACCCGCCGGGGTGTACGCCGCCAACAGCAGGTCGCCGTTGAACAGCGCGTAAGGCGATTGCAAGTAACGAATGTTCGGCGCGCTGAGACAACCGGAGTGCGCGACCTTGTCGAACACCGCTTTGGCCACGCGCTGCTCGTTGAGCAGGTAATCGTGGTGTTTGGCGATCAGGTCGCGTTGCTGCAACACGGTGTCTTGCAGGCGGCGCAAGCGATCCATCGCCTTGATTTTGGCGGCGAGAATGATCTGGTTATAGGGCTTCGCCAGAAAGTCGTCGCCGCCCGCCTCCAGGCAACGCACCAGTGCTTCACTTTCGCTGAGCGAGGTCAGGAAGATGATCGGCACCAGCGTTTCGCCCGCCAGCAGTTTGATCTGCCGCGCCGCTTCGAAGCCGTCCATCACCGGCATCATCGCGTCCATCAGCACCAGTTGCGGCTGCTGCTGACGGAACAGTTCGACCGCTTCGGCACCGTTGGCGGCCGCCAGCACTTCGTGGCCCTGACGGCGGACAATGGTCGACAACAACAGGCGATCAGCGGCGCTGTCTTCGGCGATCAGAATGGTCAGCGGCTCTTGCGCCTGCATGGCCGTCACGTGATGTCGAAGAGTTTGTCGAAATTGGAGATGGCGAGGATTTTGCGCACGTCGGAGTTGGGGTTGACCACCCGAATATCCGAATCATCACCTCCCGCGTGATCACGCAGGAGCAGCAGCATCCCGAGCGCGGAACTGTCCAGATAAGTGGTCTCTTTCAGATCCAGCTCGTAGGAGTTTGGCTCGGGGTCGACCCGTTCATAGGAATTGCGAAATTCCTGATGTTTGCCGAAATCGAATCGGCCTTTGACCGAGATTCTGAGCTTTTTCCCATCCGGTGAGACTTCTGCAACGACTGACATTGACTGGCTTCCTTGTCATTGACGAACGTGTACAAGGTTTAGCATCTGACTGACCTCGGGGCAAGGCGCGACGCAGGAACAAATGTGGGAGCGGGCTTGCTCGCGAAAGCGGAGTGTCAGTTAATGAAAATGTCACTGAAACACCGCTTTCGCGAGCAAGCCCGCTCCCACAGGGGATTGAGTACATCTTTAGAAGGGTTCATGCCGTGGCAGGCGCTGCGACAATTCGTCGAGCAATTTCTGCTCGCGCTTGTCTTCAAGGCGCTGGGCTTCTTCACGGTAACGCTGCACCAGTTTGCGCAAGCCTTCAACTTTAGCAAACGCCTGTTGCCAGGCCTCGCGCGCCTTATCGAGATTGTTCTGGTGCCAATTCAGACTCTGCCGCTGCTGATCAACAGCCGTATCGAGTTGCGCCAAAAAGCCCTGAAAACCCAGCAGCCACTGCCCGGTCACGCCGGTGCTGCCGCGCACGATCCACTGCTCGGAATAATCCAGACGAAAGGCATTAAGGTCGGCGAGTTTGCTTTCGGCCACCTTCACTTGGCCCTGAAAGTAACCGAGGCGCTGCACGGCGGTTTTCTCGGCTTTTTCAGCCATGTCCACCACCGGCGCCAGACGCGCGGCTCGACTGACGGCAGCCATGACCGGTTACCCGCCCGCCGCTGGGGCGAACAGGGTTTCCAGGTAGGCCTGGCTTTCGCCCATGTTGATTTTGTCGTTGAGCCCCTGACGCTGGTAGCGCACCAACTGCGGGTGCAGCGAGATCGCAAGATCAGTTTCGCGATCGCCACCGGCCACGTAAGCGCCGACGCTGATCAAGTCGCGGCTCTGCTGATAGCGCGACCACAACTGCTTGAAATACTGCGCACGCTGCATGTGCTCAACCGAGACTACGGCCGGCATCACCCGGCTGATCGACGCTTCGATATCGATGGCCGGGTAATGACCTTCCTCGGCCAGACGCCGCGACAACACGATGTGGCCGTCGAGCACGCCTCGCGCCGAGTCGGCAATCGGATCCTGCTGGTCATCGCCTTCGGACAGCACGGTGTAGAACGCGGTAATCGAACCCCCGCCCTTCTCCGCATTACCGGCGCGCTCCACCAGTTTCGGCAGCTTGGCGAACACCGATGGCGGATAACCCTTGGTCGCTGGCGGCTCGCCGATGGCCAGAGCGATTTCCCGCTGGGCCTGAGCGAAACGGGTCAGCGAATCCATCAGCAACAGGACGTTCTTGCCCTTGTCGCGGAAATACTCGGCGATGCGCGTGCAGTACATCGCCGCGCGCAGACGCATCAGCGGCGCATCGTCCGCCGGAGAGGCGACGACCACCGAGCGCTTGAGACCTTCTTCACCGAGGCTGTGCTCGATGAATTCCTTAACTTCTCGACCGCGCTCACCGATCAGCCCGACGACGATAATGTCGGCCTCAGTGAAGCGGGTCATCATGCCCAACAGCACGGATTTACCAACGCCAGTACCGGCGAACAGACCGAGACGCTGACCACGCCCCACCGTCAGCAAACCGTTGATGCAACGAATGCCGACGTCCAGCGGTTCGCTGATCGGGTCACGGTTGAGCGGGTTGATCGTCGGGCCGTCCATCGGCACCCAGTCTTCGGCTTTCATCCCGCCCTTGCCGTCCAGCGCACGACCGGCGCCATCCAGCACGCGACCGAGCATGCTCATGCCCATCGGCAACCGACCGGTGTCGGCGAGCGGCACAACGCGGGCGCCCGGGGCGATGCCGGCGACACTGCCGACCGGCATCAGAAAGACTTTGCTACCGGAGAAACCCATGACTTCCGCTTCCACCTGCGACGGGTGATAGCTGTCGTCATTGATCACCAGGCAGCGCGTGCCCATGGCAGCACGCAGGCCTTCGGCTTCAAGGGTGAGGCCGACCATGCGCAGCAGGCGACCTTCGAGAATCGGCGCCCCGGCAATTTCGACGGCCTCGGCATAGCTGCTCAGGCGCTTGGCGAAACTGGTGCGTTCAAGGCGCATCGGGGGCGTCCGCAAGCGGCTCTTCAGCAGTGGCCGCCGGTTTTACGTCTTCGGGAATGTCCAGGCTTAGATCCGCTTCTGCCGGGTGCAAAGCTTGTTCGTGCAACTGATCGAACAGCTTGGCCATGACCTGACCAACGCGGGTTTCGATGCTCGCGTCGATGCGACTGTGTGCGGTTTCGACCCGGCAACCGCCCGGCAGCAGCGCTTCGTCTTCAACGATGCGCCAGGTTTCTTCATGACGTTCGCGCAGGGCTTTGGCCTGCTCGAAGTCCTGCGGATTGACGTACAGACGCACGTTGTCAACGCCCAGCGGCAACAGCTTGAGGGCGTCGCGCATGACGTGTTCGATCTGAGTCGAATCGATGGCCAGTTCGCGCTGAATCACCTGTTTGGTGATGTGTTGCACGAGGTCGATCAGCGATTTTTCGATCTGCGTGTCCTGCTCGGCGATCGGCTCGAACAGGTTGGCCATCAACTGCTCAAGGCTGGCGAGTTTGGCGGCCAGAGCGACCTCGGCTTCCTGACGCACCTTGAGGGTGGCGCTGTGGAAACCTTCTTTTTCGCCAATGGCGAAGCCCTCGTTGTAAGCCTCCTGACGGATGCTTTCGAGTTCTTCCAGGGTCAGTGGCTGGACTTCGTCCAGCGGCACTTCTTCCATTTCCGGCGGTTCAGGCTCGGGTTCTGGCTCGGGTTCCGGTTTTGGCGGATCGAAGCTCGGCAGCGCCCAGGATTCGAAACCCCGAACATCGCGGGCGCGGATCAGATCCGTCACAGACTCGTCATGCTTGTCCATGGGCTTAGATCATTTCCTCGCCGCCCTTGCCACCGAGGACGATTTCTCCGGCTTCGGCCATACGGCGGGCGATGGTGAGGATTTCTTTCTGTGCGGTTTCGACGTCGCTGACGCGCACCGGGCCCTTCGCTTCGAGGTCGTCGCGCAGCAGTTCGGCGGCACGCTTGGACATGTTCTTGAAGATCTTTTCTTTGACGCCTTCGTCCGAACCCTTGAGGGCCAGCACCAGCACGTCGGAAGACACTTCGCGCAGCAACGCCTGAATGCCACGGTCGTCGACATCGGCGAGATTGTTGAACACGAACATGAGGTCTTCGATCTGACCGGACAGGTCTTCGTCGACTTCGCGGATCGAGTCCATGAGCTGGCCTTCGATCGAGCTGTCGAGGAAGTTCATGATGTCCGCCGCACGCTTGATGCCACCCAGGGTGGTGCGCGAGGCATTCGAGTTGCCGGAGAACTGCTTCTCGAGAATCTGGTTCAGCTCTTTCAATGCCGCTGGCTGCACGGTGTTCAACGACGACACGCGCAGGATGATGTCCAGACGCACTTTGTGGTCGAAGTTGCCGAGCACTTCACCAGCCTGATCGGGGTCGAGGTAGGCCACCACGATCGCTTGAATCTGCGGGTGTTCGTAACGGATCACGTCAGCAACGGCGCGCGGCTCCATCCATTTCAGGCTGTCGAGACCGCTGGTGTTGCCACCGAGCAGGATGCGGTCGATCAGGCCGTTGGCCTTGTCTTCGCCCAAGGCTTGCGTGAGCATTTTGCGCACGTAGTCATCGGAGCCGACGCCGAGGCTGGTCTGGTCGCCAACGATGTCGACGAACTCGCTCATCACTTGTTCGACCTGCTCGCGATGGACGTTGCCCATCTGCGCCATGGCCACGCCAACCCGCTGAACCTCTTTCGGGCCCATGTGGCGCAACACTTGTGCGGCATCGGTCGAACCCAGGGACAGCAGCAGAATCGCGGCTTTGTCGACCTTGTTCAGTTTGACGCTGGCGGCTCGGTTATCACTCATCTGCGTTAATCCACTCTTTCACGACCTGGGCCACGCGACCCGGGTCTTCTGCCACCAGACTCTTGATTGCATTCAGCTGCGCGTCATAACCCTCGCTCGGGCTAGGCAGCAGAATGGATTGCGGACCACCGAGGCTGACGCGGTCGTTGGCCAGTTCGCCATCCAGACCGCCCATGCCACCGAGCTCGACATCGCTGCCCAGCGCCAGCTCTTTGCTGCGGCCGCCGTTGGTGATGTTGTTGAGCACCGGACGCAGCACGCCGAACACCAGCACGAGGATGAACAACACACCCAGCACTTGTTTGACGATGTCCCAGAACCATGGCTGAGAGTAGAACGGAATGTCGGCAATCACTTCACCGCGTTCAGCGGAGAACGGCATGTTGATCACGCTGACGCTGTCGCCACGGCTGGCGTCAAAACCGACGGCGTCCTGCACCAGACGGGTGAAGCGCGCCAATTCGTCGGCGGTGCACGGCGCGCGGGTGGTTTCACCGTTGGCCGCGTTGATCTTGACCTGATCGTCGACCACCACCGACACCGACAGACGATTCAGGCGACCCTGCTGCTGTTTGGTGTGGCTGATCGAACGGTCGAGCTCGAAGTTCTTGGTGGATTGTTGACGCTTGTCTGCCGGGTACGGCGCGAGCATTGGCTGGCCGGTGGCCGGATCCATGATCTGCTGACCGTTGGCATCCACCAGTGGCTGACCCGGTTGCACCATGGCAGCCGGCGCGGCGGCATTGGCGGTGGTCTGCGGTGCCGAGGCTGGCGACGGCGGCTGGTTGCTCAAGGCACCCGGCACACCTTGCGGGCCATTGCTGGCGGTGCGTTGTTCGTTGACCGACTGCTCGCTGCGCAACGCCGGTTGATCCGGGTTGAACTGCTCGGCGGTGGATTCGACGGCATTGAAATCGATGTCGGCCGAGACTTCAGCCTTGTAGCGATCGTTGCCCAGCACCGGTTGCAGAATGTTGTGTACGCGCTGGGTGAGCATGCTTTCCATGCGGCGGCTGTAATCGAACTGCTTGCCGGCCATGGTCATTTCGGAGTTTTCCGCCTGATCAGAGAGCAAGGTGCCCTTCTGGTCGACGACGGTGATCTGCGATTTGCTCAACTCGGGAACGGAAGTCGCCACCAGGTTGATGATCGCAATCACCTGACCCGGCTCCAGCGAACGACCGGAGTACAGCTCGACCAGAACCGAAGCGCTTGGCTTGCGTTCATCACGGACGAACACCGAGCTTTTCGGAATCGCCAGGTGCACGCGGGCACCCTTGACGTTGTTCAGGCTGGAAATGGTGCGTGCCAGTTCACCTTCGAGGCCGCGACGATAACGGGTCGCTTCCATGAACTGACTGGTGCCCAGACCCTGTTCCTTGTCGAGGATTTCGAAACCGATATTGCCGTCGCTGGGAGTGACACCAGCGGCTGCGAGTTTCATCCGCGCACGGGACAAGTCTTCGGCCTTGACCAGCAAGGCGCCGGAGTTCGGTTCGACGTTGTAAGGAATGTCAGCGGCGGCCAGGGTGTCCATGACCTGCTTGGCGTCCATGCCGGCAAGGCTGCCGTACAACGGACGATAATCCGGCTGCTGCGACCACAGCACCACGGCGAAGCCAATCGCCACGCTCGCTGCCAGGCCGACCAACAGGCCCACCTGACGCAGCATGGTCATCTCGGAGAGGTTTTCCAGGAAGGACAAGCCGAACAGCGGCGGTTTGCCGTCTATCGGGGTGGCCTTGGCCGGAACGTTATCGGCGACTGCTTCTGCCATGACTCAATCTCGTCCTTAAACCGGCATCTGCATGATGTCTTGATACGCCTGAACCAGTTTGTTGCGCACCTGGGTCAGAGCCTGGAACGACACGCTGGCTTTTTGCGAAGCGATCATCACGTCAGTCAGGTCGACGCCGGTCTTGCCGACTTCGAAAGCATTGGCCAACTGAGTGGACGCCTGCTGGGTATCGCTGACTTTGTTGATGGCCTGACCGAGCATGTCGGAAAAGCTGCTGCCCGCCATTTCCGGCACGGCGGAAGTGGTCTTCGGCGAAGACATGGCGTCCATTTTCATGGCCTTCATGTCCATCATCAACCGATTAAATTCAATACCTTGGCTCATGGTCTACTCTCTTGGGCGGCCCGCAATTTTTTGACACTCACTCGGCGGGTACACAGGTATTAGCAACAAGGGTGCCAGCTCGGCGGACTTCTTCCACAAAAGCCAATCGGGGCAACGCGCGAACAGCGAAGCCACCGCAAATCACTGTGGGAGGGGGCTTGCTCCCGAAGACGGCGTGTCAGTCGATATTTATGCAACCGACACGCCGCCTTCGGGAGCAAGCCCCCTCCCACAATGGATCTACGGTGGTTTCAGGTGGCGAATAAGTACGCTTCGACATCCATCCCGGCATCACGCATTTGCGCCAGTTTGTAGCGCAGGGTTCGCGGGCTGATGCCGAGCTTTTCCGCCGCCTCTTTGCGCCGGCCACGCTCGCTGCGCAGGGTGTCGATGATCATCTGAAACTCCCGGCGGCGCAGGTCATCGCCCAAGGCACCGGCGGAATCCGCCTCGATCTCGACTTCACGAATCACCGGCGCAGCGGGCGCTGGCGTCGGCAATGTGGCAAACATCACCGGGCCGGACAGGCAGAAATCCTGCGGCTGGATCAAACCGCCCTGCTGCAGAATCAAGGCGCGTTGAATGGCGTTATCCAGTTCGCGAACATTGCCCGGCCACGGGTAACCGGTCAGGCACGCCTGTGCCTCGGGCGAGAGTTTCGCCGCAGCATGCTTCATTTTATTGACGTGTTTGGCCAGCAGACGCTCGGCCAGCGGCAGGATGTCGGCGGTGCGCTCGCGCAACGGACGCCAGGCCAACGGAAAAACCGACAGCCGATAGAACAAGTCTTCACGGAAACGCCCCGCCGCCACTTCACCGGCCAGATCACGGTTAGTGGTGGCGACCACGCGAATATCCAGGGTGATCGGCTTGCGCGCGCCAACGCGCTCGACTTCGCGCTCTTGCAGGACGCGCAGCAGTTTGGCTTGCAGGCCCAGCGGCATTTCGGAAATTTCGTCGAGCAGAATGGTGCCGCCATCTGCCTGTTCAAACTTGCCGGCCTGAGCGGCAATGGCGCCGGTGAACGAGCCTTTCTCGTGCCCGAATAATGTCGCTTCGAGCATGTTGTCCGGAATCGCCGCGCAGTTGATCGCAATGAACGGTTGATTGGCGCGATGGGATTGCTGGTGAATGTAGCGCGCCAGCACTTCTTTACCGGTGCCGGACTCACCGGAGATCAGCACCGTGGAATCGCTGCGCGCGACGCGTGCCGCCAACTCAAGAAGCTGGGCGCTGGCCGGTTCGACCGCAATCGGCCCTTCGCTTTCCCACGCGCCGAGATTGCCCAGCGCATGCCGCGCGACCAGATCCAGCAACGCTTTGGGCTCAAACGGTTTGACCAGATAATCCGCCGCGCCTTGGCGCATCGCATCCACCGCGCGCTCGACTGCGCCGTGGGCAGTCATCAGCAACACCGGCAATTGCGGCTGGCGAGCGCGCAGCAGCGCGAGCAACTGATGACCATCCATGCCGGGCATATTGACGTCGCTGACCACCAGACTGAACGCCTCACGCGCCACCGCCGTCAACGCTTCTTCCGCGCTGCCGACCGCATGGAAATCATGCCCGGCCAGCAACAGCGTGTCAGCCAGCGCTTCGCGCAACGAACGGTCGTCCTCGACCAGCAAAACCTTGATGCCCATGGCGATCACTCAGCTCCTTGTACAGCGGAAAACAGCGGCAGGATCACCTGCGCGCACGTGCCGCGCCCGACTCGCGAACGCAGCTGCAATTCTCCCTGATGCGCACGGGCGACCGCTTTGACCACGGTCAGGCCGAGGCCAGTGCCGGTCACTTTGGTGGTGAAAAAAGGTTCGCCGAGCCGCGCCAGAACAGCGGGTTCGATGCCGCTGCCGCTGTCACTGACGCTGATGCGCAAGGTGTTGTCTCGGGCGTAGCAATGCACTTTCAGGCGCACGTCACCGGGACTGGCCTGAATGGCGTTTTCGATCAGATTCAGCAGCGCGCCGACCAGCGTGTCGCGGTTGCACAGCAACTCGCCGGCATGACTGTCGCACTGCCAACGGATCGGCAGATCCTGCACATGGGTCAGCGCGGCGGCTTGCAGCGATTGCATCAGGGCAGTCGGCGTCAGGCGATCGGTCAGCGGCAGCTCGCCACGGGCGAACACCAGCATGTCGCGCACTTGGTGCTCCAGCTCGTGCAGGCGTTCTTTCAGGCGCCCGGCGAAACGTTGCTGAGTGGCGACAGGCAATTCCTGCTCAGTCAAATGACTGGCGTACAGCAATGCAGCAGACAGTGGCGTGCGGATCTGATGGGCCAGCGAAGCGACCATGCGTCCCAACGAGGACAGACGCTCGTGGCGCGCCAGTTGATCTTGCAGATGACGGGTTTCCGTCAAATCGTTGAGCAGCACCAATTGCCCCGGTTCGGCATCCAGCGAGCGGGTGGCAATCGACAAGCGTCGACCGTTTTTCAGAGAGATTTCATGGCCATCGTCTTCACGCGGCGCGAAGCAGCGGGCGATGACGTGGCGCCACAATTCGCCTTCCAGCGGCAGGCCGAGCAACTCGATCGCGGCCGGATTGGCTTCGACGACAATGCCGTGACCGTCAATCACAATGACGCCACCGGGCAACAGATCAAGGAGGTTTTGCAGACGGTTGGCCAGGCGTTCTTTTTCCGCCAGTTCCTGCATGCGCTGGGCGCTGACCACGGCCAGTTCACCCTTGAGCTCGGTGACTCGCGCTTCAAGCATGCTGTAGGAGTCGGTCAGTTGGCTCGACATCTGATTGAACAGCGCGAACGACTGCTCAAGACCCTGCCGGCTGGCCTGCTCTACGGACGAGGATGATGCCTCGGATCGGGAGGCAGAAGAGATCGGGGCGGCGTGGGGCATTGTGGTCTCTCGCGTGGCTGACCGTCAGTTAAACGGAACGTTGCGAGGGATGTAGCAATACCCGTGCCTAAAAAAAACTGCTTATAAATGAAGCAGTTGAAAAACAGGCGTCAATCCTCCGCCTGTTCGTCTCCGTCGCGGCGGCTCATGCCGTACTTGCGCATCTTTTCCACCAGCGTGGTGCGGCGAATACGCAGACGCTCGGCCGCTCGCGCCACGATGCCATTGGCGTCGTCCAGCGCTTGCTGAATAAGGCCTTGTTCGAGACCACCGAGGTAGTCCTTCAGATCCAGGCCTTCCGGCGGCAGCAAGGCGTTGGCGGTGAAGTCCGGCGTATGACCGTTGATGGCCACGCGCTCTTCGAGATCACTGCGCAAGCTGTCGACCAGTTGCTCGTCTTCGTCGTCGACGTAGCGGAATTTCTTCGGCAACTCGACCACGCCGATCACCCCGTACGGGTGCATGATCGCCATGCGCTCAACCAGGTTAGCCAACTCGCGGACGTTGCCCGGCCAGCCGTGACGGCACAGCGACATGATCGCCGCCGAGTTGAAACGGATCGAGCCGCGCTTTTCGTGTTCCATGCGCGAGATCAGTTCGTTCATCAGCAGCGGGATGTCTTCGACGCGCTCACGCAGCGGCGCCATCTCGATCGGGAACACGTTCAGGCGATAGTAGAGATCTTCACGGAAGGTGCCGATCTCGATCATGCTTTCGAGATTCTTGTGGGTCGCGGCGATGATGCGCACGTCGACGCTCTGGGTCTTGTTGCTGCCCACGCGTTCGAAGGTGCGTTCCTGCAGGACGCGCAGCAGTTTGACCTGCATCGGCAGCGGCATGTCGCCGATTTCGTCGAGGAACAGCGTCCCGCCGTTGGCCAACTCAAAGCGGCCAGCACGGCTGGTGATCGCGCCGGTGAAGGCGCCCTTCTCGTGGCCGAACAATTCGCTTTCCAGCAACTCGGCCGGGATCGCCCCGCAGTTGACCGGCACGAACGGTGCGTCGCGACGCTTGGAATGGTAATGCAGGTTACGCGCAACCACTTCCTTGCCAGTGCCGGACTCGCCAAGGATCAGCACGCTGGCGTCGGTATCGGCGACTTGCTGCATCATCTGGCGCACGTGCTGAATCGCACGACTGGTGCCGACGAGGCTGCGGAACAGGTTGGGTTCGCGATGGCGACCGCGCTCACGGGCCTGGTCGTACATCTCACGATAGACCTGGGCACGGTGCAGGGAGTCGAGCAATTTGCTGTAACTCGGCGGCATTTCCAGGGTCGACAACACCCGGCGGCGCTGGTCTTCAGGCAAGTCGACGGAAGAATTATCACCCATCAACAAGACTGGAAGGAACTCATCCCAGTTTGAGAGTGTCTTTAGCAAGCCCAAAAGCGCGCCAGGAGCATTAACCGTCCCGATCAGTACGCAAATGACTTCACGACTAGAGGACAAAGAGCCGACTGCCTGCTGCCAGTCATGGCTGCCGCAGGGTAAATTTTCTTCGCCGAGAAAATTTAAAATCACCGCCAGGTCGCGGCGGCGGACGCTATCGTCATCGATCAGCAGAATTTTGGTTTCACGCCACATGCAATAGCAACTTCCCTGGTCAACTCAATGCCCGAAAATGGGGGCAAGCGAGACGCTTGCAGGACACTCTGTGTCTGTAGACGCCCGAAATCTGAAAACAGCCACTAGTTAAGTCAAAAAACCGTGCACAGTCAAATTTATGGCGCACATCTCTGGATTAACTGAAGGTTAATTAACCAAACAGATGGTAAACCTTTGCCGCGTTCCGCGCTTGGGTGATCTGCGACATCTCGTTGGCTATCGCCTGTCGCTCACCCATGGCCACCTCAAGCAGCTCTCTGTAGACGTGTAGCAGCTCTTCGAGGTTCTCGCGCAATGCGACCTCGTCCAGCGCCGCTTCAGCCATGACGTCCTCCATGCAGGAACGGCAAGCCAGATCCAGCTCGCCAATAGCTTCCCAATTGCGTTCGGCCAGCGCACTGACCAACGCTTCACGGGTATCTGCGATTCTCTGCAAAACAGGACTCATAGTGATCTCCTTTAAAACTGCGGGCCTGGCGGAGCAATGCCGTCCCAGCCTTCCTTCACGGTACGCAGCAGCCCAGCCACTTCATCGAGAATTCGTGGGTCGCTGCTGATATTGGCTTCGGCCAGACGCTTCATCATGTAGATGTAGAGCTGGTTGAGCTCAGCGACTGAATCGGCGCTGTTTTCCAGATCCAGGCCTTCGCACAATCCGCCGACAATGCCGATGGCCTTGCCGATGGCCGTGCACTTGGCCGGGATGTCTTTGCGTTCGATAGCGCCTTTGGCCTGAGCAATTCGTTCCAGGCCACCTTCCATCAACATTTGCACCAAACGGTGGGGGCTCGCCTCGGAGGTCTGGGCGTGCGCGCCTACTTTCTGGTACTGCCGAAGGGCTAACATCGGGTTCATGTTCTACCTCATTGCCACAATGACTCGTATAACCAGTGTATCGCCAACGAATCTCAAAACTTTAGATGAAAAGACAAAAACCCGGCGCACGCCGATAAAGCGTAGCCGGGTTTTTGTCGTCAGCTCATGACTAGCTGGCGGACTTCTGGGCGTCCAGCGAAGCAAAGAACGAGGTGATGTTGCTCGCCGTCGCTTTCATTTGCCCAACCAGCAGGTCCATGGCGTTGTACTTGGCGGTCAAAGTCGCCGTCAGGCTGGTGACATGCAAATCCAGTGCGGCCTGCTGTTTTTTCAGACTGGCAGCGGAGTTGGTCAGGTTGCTGCTGCGCTGATCGAGCAGCCCCGTACCCGATTTTACATACGGGTCGACAGCACTGCTCATGCGCGCCAACAGACCATTGGTCGAGGTGGTGCCGGAGAACATTTGCTGAACCTGGCCTGCCATGCCCGGGATGGCCATACGGTCGTTGAACACTTTGGAATCAAGCGTCAGCTCACCGGTTTCCTTATCGGTCATGACGCCCATCTGCGACAGCACGGCCAATTGCCCGGTTCCCGCCGAGGATTGGGTCAGTTGCGAACGGATATCCGCCATCAGCGAGCGCGGCAGCGAGTCACCGGTGAATGCGGCCGAGACCGTCAGATTGCCATCCTCATCCGCTGTTGCATTGGACAGGGTGTCGATGGTGCGCTTGAGGGTGTTGTAGGAATCCATGAACGTTTGCAGCGACGTCTGGATGCCGGTGGTGTTGGTTGCAACGGTGACATTCGCAGCGGTCTGCTTCCCCAGGGCGTCTTTAGGACTCGCGGCAACGAGGTTCAACGTCAGGCCACTGATTGCGCCGCTGACCGTGTTGCTTTTGCTGGTAACGAGCAGCCCGTCAATGGTGATGGCGGCGTCGCCGGCCAACTCACCCACAGCGCCGGAAGCGCCTGCGGCGGGATCCTCACCCATTTTCTGGGTACCGTCGATTTCCAGCCCGGCAATACCGCTGACCGTCAGATCCATGCCTGTGCCGGTCTTGCTCGAGTTGATCACCAGGCGCGAGGCACCGGTACTGTCGGTCACGATGTTGGCGGAGATACCGTTGCTGGCTTGCGCGGTGTTGATCGCGTCTCGCGTGCTTTGCAAGGTCGCATTGGCCGGAATCGGAACATTGTAATCAATGCCATTCTGACTGATTTTCAGAGTACCACTCGGAATGGCACTGGTAGCGCCGCCAGCGAATGCGGCACTGGCGATTTTCGAGCCGGTGGCCAGATTCTTCACCACAACGCTGTAATTGCCCGGCACTGCCGAGCTGTCGGAGGTGGCTCCCAGAATCGCCGGGGTATCCGAGGTGGCAGAGAAACCGGCAAATGCAGGGCTCGTCGCCTTGCCCAGATCCGTCATCGATTTCTGGAACGCGGCCAGCGCACTTTTCAGCGAGCCGACACCGGAGATCTTCAGCGAGTTGGATTTCGTCTGAGTATCGATCTGCGTCTGTTTGGCCGACTTGTCGGCGTTGACCAGCGCGGTCACGATCGAACCGATGTCCAGGCCGGAACCCAGTCCGGAACCCGGTAAAATTGGACTTGCCATGTGCATCTCCCTTCAGATTGTTGCCATTCTTTTGACCGCTACTGGCGTCTTGGGAACGAACAAACACTATTCATGCCAGCTATCAGACTTTGGCGTCGAACAACACGTGGCTGGCGTTGGCGAGACTGTCTGCAAGCTTTAGAGCTTCTGCGGAGGGAATCTGTCGAACGACTTCACCCGTCTCGCTTGCGATCACTTTGACGATGACTTTTCCGGAATGTTCATCGATCGAAAACTCCAGATTGCGCTTGATCGACTGTACAAACTTCTCGATCTCCTGCACGGCCAGCTTCAATTTGGCATCGTCCGTATCCTGATTTTTATCAGCGACAGGAGCGTCAACCTTGGCAACTTTTGGCGTCTCGGACGGCTTGTCGGCCACAGGAGCTGGTGGCTTGGGAGCCGGATAAGACACGCTAAGCTTTACGCTCATGTCCATGCTCATCACCTTCTAACGTAAAAAAGCGAGAGAGCACGACAAGCGCACTCCCCCGCCTAAACTCAATCCGAAATTACTGAAGCAGCTTCAGTACAGCGGAAGGCAGTTGGTTGGCTTGAGCCAGAACGGAGGTCGAAGCCTGCTGCAGAGTTTGCTGCTTGGTCAGGTTAGCAGTTTCTGCGGCGAAGTCGGTGTCTTGTACACGACCCTGTGCAGCGGTGGTGTTCTCAACGATGTTTTGCAGGTTGGAGATGGTGCTGGTCAGACGGTTTTGCGAAGCACCCAGGCTGGCGCGCTGTGCACCGATTGCAGCGATAGCGGCATCGATTGCAGTGATCGCGTTGTCGATGTTGGTCGAAGCGCCAGAAACGCTAGCACCGGTCAGGGACAGAGTACCGCTACCAACCGACAGGCTGACGGCGTCGAACTTGGAGCTCAGTACCAGGTCGATGTGGTTAGCCGAACCAGTGTTTGCGCCAACTTGCAGAGTTACGGTACCAGCGGAACCGTCCAGCAGGTTTTTGCCGTTCAGGTTGGTCGAAGCCGAGATACGGGTGATCTCGTCGGACATCTGAGCGAATTCGGAGTTGGTAGCGGTCTGGTCAGCAGTGCCGTTGGTGCCGTTACGTGCTTTAACAGCCAGTTCACGCATACGCTGCAGGATGTCGGTAGTGGCTTGCAGGCCGCCTTCAGCCGCCTGAGCTACCGAGATACCGTCGTTGGCGTTCTGGATAGCCTGGTTGCCACCACGGATTTGCGAAGCCATACGGTTGGAGATTTGCAGGCCAGCAGCGTCGTCTTTAGCGCTGTTGATTTTCAGGCCGGAAGACAGGCGTTGCATCGAAGTCGACAGAGCGTCGGAAGCTTTGTTCAGGTTTTTCTGAACGTTCAACGACGTAGTGTTGGTGTTTACTGTTAAAGCCATGACGAATTCCTCGTTGGTTGGGTACTGCGGCTTCCGGCCCTGGCAACCGCCGGGTATGGCCTAGAGAACCTTCGTAATAGTTATCGTCGGGTTTGCAGGTTGCTTGAGGGCTTTTTGAAAAAATTTTGCCATCACCCTGCCACCCCCGAGAAAACAAGGGCTTAGCCGCGCCCCGCCCACGAAAAAATGACGTCATAAAATCGACTGCGGCGCAAAGCAGCGGGCCAGCGCCGTTGGTCGCCGTTAGCCCTGTGTGCTTTGCAGCAATTCAATGAGTTCGTACTCCATGAAATCGGCGAGGCCCAGCCAGTCCTGGCGCTCCTGGCATTCGAGGATTTGCGTCAAAACTGTCGCCCAGGATTGCTGGACGTCGGTCGATGTAGCCATGAGTGCCCGCTGTGCGCCTTCAAACACGTCAACCATGACCAGCGCTGCCTCGACATCACGGCCCAGACGAAACAGTCCGGCGCACTGGCGGCACTCGTCCATGCATTTATCGATAGCGGTCATTGCACGAACTCCGGGTCGAACTGCGTGCCGGCAATCAACGCGCCCGCGCGGCTGCTGTTATAGAACTGCACGTGCGGATGCGCGGCGATGTAGCGTTCCAGCACACACAGATAACCGCGAAAGTTGAGCTGCGTGGCGACGCGCTGACCATTGCCGTCGAGCACCCAGTGCCGCGCCTGATTCACGCCCGGCCCCAGATCGCCGTCGTTCCAGCCGGCGTGGGTTTTGTTGTTGGGAAACGCGAAGTCCGCGCCGAACAGCGTGATGCGCGCGGCGCCCATCTTCACCGCCAGATCGACGGCGGGATGAATGACGCTGCCACCGACATGCAGCAGCGCGCGCGGATGTTGCTCGCGCAACGCGGCGTACACCGGACTTGCCGAATAACCGCCGTAGCGCTTGCCCTTCCAGGCCGTCAGCACTTCGGGATCACTCATCGGCAGGTACACCAAAGTAATCCCGTCCGATTCCTCGACCGGCAAATGACGAAAGCCGATACGTTGATCGATGCTCACCACCATGTCCGGGACGATCCCGTGTTCGCGCAACGGCCGATAAGCGGTATCCACCGCAATGAACAATGGACGATCAGCCTGCTGACGAATCACCGCCAACCGTTCGAAATGGCTCTCAAGCGACGGGCCAGTACCGATCGCAAACACCTCGCGGCCGGCGCAGGTGCCGAACAATTGCGCCACATCCTCATCGCCCAGCAGTACCGGCAAACAATCCTGCAACCGCTGTTGAATAATCGGCGACTGCACGTCGAATTCGCGGTTGTTGAAAGTCAGATGAACTTCATTGACCAGCCGATCACGGATCTTCGCGTTGAAGTCATCCGCCAGCAGCATCTCGGCCGGCAGGGCAAAAAACGGCGTGCAGATATCGGAAAGATCGCCCGCGTAAAACAGCTCCACGCGCGGATCTTCCAGCCACTGGCGTTGATCAAGCAATTGCAGCACCAGCGCAAACAACGCGCCATTGAGGATGTGCACGTACAAGCGATCAAGGTTTGTGCGCTCCAGCAACACGCCCGGCAGATCGCCGAGGCCGGTGCCATAGACATGCAGCTGCGCTTTGTGCGCGAGGCTGGCGGCCTGAATCCGCGCCTCATGCGTGCGGTCATGACGGCTGGTGAGCTGGATGCCGTTGACGCTCAGCGTCGAACCCAGCCCTTGCGTCAGCTCAGCCTCGATGGCCGAACTGTCCTCAGCCATCAAGCGCTCGAACAGCGCCGGCCAGCGTCGTTGCAGGACTTCGGCATTGGCCTGGAAAAACTCGCTCATGACGCCTCGCACTCCGTTTCAGGCAAAAAAATAGCGCTCAAGGTTAACCCTTGAGCGCTATTTTTGTATCGGCCGTTGTGTGGCTCAAGGACGATAAATAATCGCCGAGCCCCACGACAGACCCACACCGAAACCGCTGAGCGCAATGCGCTGCCAGTCGGAATCGATCACGTGTTTTTCCAGCAGCAGCGGAATGCTCGACGACACGGTGTTGCCGGTCTCGACCATGTCCTTGATGAACTTCTCCGGCTCGCCTTCGAAGCGTCGCGCCACAGCATCAACGATTGCCGCGCTGCCCTGGTGAATGCAGAACGCGTCGATGTCATCAGCCTTGAGGCCAGAATCGTCGAGCAACTCGTGCAAGTGCGCCGGGACTTTCAGCAACGCAAAGTTGAATACCTGACGACCGTTCATGAAGAACACGCCATCGGTGACTTTCAAGTGCGGTGCGCCGGAACCGTCGGTGCCGAACTTGGCCTTGCCCAGCGCCCAGGTCGGATCTTCGCCCATCCACGTGGCAGTGGCGGCATCGCCAAAGAGCATGGTGGTGTTGCGGTCTTCCGGGTCGACGATTTTCGAGTATGGATCAGCGGTGATCAGCAGGCCGTTCTTCAGGCCGGCGGCTTCCATAAAGCCCTTGATCGCGTAGATGCCGTAGACGTAACCGGAGCAACCCAGGGAAATATCGAACGCAGCGACATTGGTCGGCAGGCCGAGTTTGTCCTGGACGATCGCGGCAGTGTGCGGCAGGCCTTCTTCGTCACCGTTCTGGGTGACGACGATCAACGCGTCGATCGATTCACGCTTCAGTTCAGGGTTGCTGGCAAACAGCGCATTGGCCGCTTCCACGCACAGATCGGAGGTTTCTTGATCAGCGTCTTTGCGCGGCAGAAACGCCGAACCGATTTTGCCAAGGATGAATTCTTCATCCTTTTCGAATTTTGCACCTTGTGCGTAATTGTCCACGCCGGCTACAGGAACGTAGCTCGCAATGCTTTTTATGCCAATCATTACGGCTTCCCAATAAAAAACAGCCCAAGACCACCGCTCGCAAGGATTTCGAGGGGCGCTGACAAACAGAAAACGGCCGCCACAACGGGCAGCCACGGGGAGCGCAAAGGGCTATCACTGCCACCGATAACGGGTCAGGCGCCATCTCACCGATCAATACAATACAGTGAAGATGCGCGTTATGACTCGCAAGTCACGATAAATGCCGAATCGATTGCAGATCGGTCTATTCGATCAGCGACCAGTCCAGCGGCGTACCGCGCTTGATCGGCGTGCGCGCGCAGCGGCCGAGAACGGCGTCGGTGTGCTTGGGCGGCAGACCGAGACCCGGACGAATGGCGCGCAGATTGGCGGTGGTGAAAGGCTCACCGGCGGCCATATCAGCGGTGACGTACAGCGAACGTCGATAAACCACAGACTTGCGCTCAGCCTCGGTCACGCCGTAATGCACCTGACCCAGCGCCTGCCAGGCACGTTCGGTTTCCACCACCAGACTGGCCATTTCCGCCGGTTCCAGCGAGAAACTGGCGTCGACGCCACCGGCCGCGCGGTCGAGGGTGAAATGTTTTTCCACCACCGTCGCGCCCAGCGCCACCGCCGCCACCGATACGCCAACGCCCATCGAATGATCAGACAACCCTACTTCGCAGCCGAACAGTTCACGTAGATGTGGAATCGTACGCACGTGGCTGTTCGCCGGTGTCGCCGGATAAGTACTGGTGCATTTGAGCAGCACCAGATCCTTGCACCCCGCCTCCCGCGCAGCGCGCACGGTTTCGTCGAGTTCGGCGATGCTCGCCATGCCGGTGGAGATGATCAGCGGTTTGCCGGTGGCCGCGACGCGACGGATCAGCGGCAAATCGGTGTTCTCGAAACTGGCGATCTTGTAGGCCGGTACGTCGAGGCTTTCGAGAAAGTCCACAGCGCTGTCGTCGAACGGTGTCGAGAACGCGAGCATGCCCAACTCTTTAGCCCGAGCGAAAATCGGCGCGTGCCATTCCCATGGTGTATGCGCCTTCTCATACAGGTCATACAAAGACGTGCCGGCCCAGAGGCTGCCCGGATCCTTGATGAAAAACTCACCCTCGGCGATGTCCAGCGTCATGGTCTCAGCGGTGTAGGTTTGCAGCTTCAAGGCATGCGCGCCAGCCTTCGCCGCCGCTTCGACGATTTGCAGGGCCACGTCCAGCGACTGGTTATGGTTGCCGCTCATCTCGGCGATGATGAACGGCGGCGCGTCGGCACCGATCAGGCGATCGCCAATCTTGAAATCAGGCATGCGGGTGTTCCTTCAAGACACGGGTGAACGCACAGGCACTTTGCAGATACCCGGCGTCACGAAAGACATTCAATGACGGGCGATTGGCAGGCGAAACCTGCGCGTTGATTGCGGTCAGTTGCGGCCAGTGCGCCGTGACGAATGCCTCACCGCGAGCGAGCAGCGCCCTGCCCCAACCGAGGCCCAGACGCTGTTCAAACAGATACAGTGAAACTTCGGCGTCAAAACCACGCAAGTCATAACGCAACACGCCGACCGGGCCGTCGTCGCTTTCGGCAATCAACAGCAGCCGCTGCGGATTGCGCAGGCTCGCGCTCAACCAGTGTTGATGCTGCTCGCGGTCGATCACATCGGTTTTCTGCGACCAGCGTCGCACCGCCTCGGCATTGCGCCCGTCGAACAACAACTGCGCATCGTCCAGCGTCGCCGTGCGCAGTTTCAGCACCGCGCCAGCGAGCGCTGCTGCTACGCGCAACGCACCACGACCGTCGACCAGTTGCCGCGAACGCTCGGCCAGACTTTGCCGCAGATAAAAGTTGCCAACGACGAAGCCGATCGCATCGCGCAACTGCTCGACACTGACCTGCTCACGGGCGCCCATGAACACATGCGCACCCGCCGCCGCCATGACTTCGCCGTTGACCTGCTGATTGTTCGACACCGCAATGCAAATCGTCGGCAAGCCGAGCGCCGCGCGCTCCCAACTGGTGCCGCCACCAGCACCGATAAACAAGTCGGATGCAAGCATGCGCTGATGAAAATCGCTGACAAAACTGTGCAGCCGCCAGTGCGGCCGCGTCTCGGCCAGCGCCTGCATTTGCGTCCAGGCCGGGTTGTCGGCGCCGGCGACAAAATCCACTTCAAGCTCGGCAAAATCGGCCAGCGCCAACATCGCGTGATGGGTCTGCCGGGCGGCATCGAAACCGCCAAAATTCACCAGCAGTCGCTGCGCCTGCGGCTTGATCTCGATGGCCGGGGCATTGAATTCCTCGCGCAACATCGCATAGCGCGGGCCGAGCAACGTGCGGCAATTGGCAGGCAGCAGCGGCTGATAATTTTCGCTGAGGCCGGACAAATTCTGATTGAGCAACAGGTCGACGCTGTAGCGCCGCGTGGCCAGATCATCGACCGCCGCAATGCGTGGCGCCCAGCGCCGGGCAGCGGTTTGCCAGTGATGATCGAGCCCATAGTGATCGGCGATGATCCAGTCGAACGCGGTGTGACCGTCCAGCAGCTGCGCCAGCGCGTCGATGTCCGCCTGCCACGGCAACATCGCTTCGATGGCTTGCTGCGGGTCTTCATCGGGATAGCGGTCAGGCAGCGCGAAGGTCTCGAAACCCTCGGCGCTCAGCGCATCGAGCCGATGCCCCGGCAAGCGCCGGCAGGCAAACGCGACGTGGCTGCCCTGCCCGCGCAGCACCCGCGCCAGCGTCAGGCAACGGGCAATGTGGCCGCTGCCGATGGTCGGCGAGGCGTCGGCACGGATCAGCACTCTCACGATAATTCTCCGCCAGCCTTCAGCGCGGCATACAGGTATTCGGCGCGTTTCCAGTCTTCCAGCGTGTCGATATCCTGCACCAGATGCCGGGGCAGAATCACCGGCAGACTGGCCGGCGAATAGATCACTTCACCGCGTAACCAGGCGTCGCTGCGCCCCCAGTAAAACTGCCCGGCATCCTGATAGGCCTCAGGCAGATCCTGCGAGCGAGTGTTGCGAAACTCCGGGTACAAAGCGTGTAAAGCGCCCTGCCCGTCCAGCGTCAATGCACGCTGCACCGGAAAGCCAAAACTGCACACGGAGAAGGCAAAGGATTTGTCCGGATTCTGCTCAAGCAACTCAAGCCCCTGACGCAAATAGCGCGTCTGCAGCAACGGCGCCGTGGCATAAACGCAGCAGGCGTATTCGAAATCCGGTAATCGCTGCAAAGCGTGCACGATCACCGGCGCAGTGCCGGCAAAATCGTCGGCCAGTTCCGCCGGGCGCAGGAACGGCACCTCAGCACCGTGCGCCCGCGCCACTTCGGCAATCTCGACATCGTCGGTGCTGACCACGACCCGCTCGAACAATCCCGAATCCAGTGCCGTGCGGATCGAGCGAACGATCATCGGCACGCCGTCGAACTGTTTCAGGTTCTTGCGCGGGATGCGCTTGCTGCCACCACGGGCGGGGATGATCGCAACGCAGCTCACGTGGGTTTACTCCTCAAGAAGCAGCCGTCGCAGTTGCTCGACCACATAGTCCTGTTGTGCGTCAGTCAGCAGCGGATACAGCGGTAGACTGATTGCTTGCGCGTAATAACGTTCGGCCTCGGGAAAGTCGCCTTCGGCAAAACCCAGGTCGCGATAGTAAGGCTGCAAGTGCAGAGGAATATAGTGCAGATTCACCCCGACCCCGGCCGCGCGCAACCCTTCGAAGATTTGCCGGTGACTGAGATTGACGCGCTCGGTCTGCACGCGCACCACGTACAGGTGCCACGCCGACTCCGCCTCTGGCTGAGGGCTTGGCAAGGTCAGTGGCAGGTACGCCAGCAAGCGATCATAGCGGGCGGCCAACTCACGACGGCGGGCGATAAACCCGTCCAGCTTCGCCAGTTGCGACAGGCCCAGCGCGGCTTGCAGATCGGTGATGCGGTAATTGAAACCGAGTTCGATCTGTTCGTAATACCAAGGGCCGTGACTGGCGTCAGTCATCTGCTGCGGATCGCGGGTCATGCCGTGGCTGCGCAGGCGCTGCAAGCGTTCGGCCAGCGCCGGACGATTGGTCAGTACCATGCCGCCCTCGGCGCTGGTGATGATCTTTACCGGGTGAAAACTGAACACGGTCATCGCGGCGAATTCACCGCACCCGACCGGGCGCCCGGCGTACGACGCGCCCACCGCGTGCGAGGCATCCTCGATCACGGTGACGTTGTAGCGTTCGGCCAGTTCGGCGATACGGCGCATGTCGCAGCTCTGCCCGGAAAACGCCACCGCCACCAAAACCTTCGGCAACGTACCGTCGCGTTCGGCCTGATCGAGTTTCGCTTCGAGCGCGAAGGCATCGAGGTTCCAGGTCAGCGGATCGATATCGACAAAATCGACGTCGGCGCCGCAGTAGCGTCCGCAGTTGGCTGAAGCGAGAAAGGTGTTCGGCGTCGTCCACAAACGATCGCCCGGCCCCAGTCCTGCGGCCAGACAGGCAATGTGCAGCGCCGCCGTGGCATTGCACACCGCCACGGCGAAATCGGCCTGGCAACGCTCGGCCATCGCTTGCTCGAAACGCGCGATGGTCGGGCCCTGGGTCAGCCAGTCGGACTGCAGCACCTCGACCACCGCATCGATGTCCGCCTGATCAAGACTCTGCCGACCGTACGGAATCATGCCGACAGCTTCGCGTGCAGGTCGGCGATCTGCCCGACCGACAGGAAGTGCGGATTGGTGTCGGAGCGGTATTCGAAATCCTCACCGACCGCCCGGCCCTGCTCACCGAGTTTGTCGACAGCGAAATCGACGTCGACACTGGTGAAGCGAATCGACGGCTGAATCGTGTAGTGATCGGCGAATTCCAGGGTCATCCGCGCATCGTCCAGCGGCACCATCAGCTCATGGAGTTTTTCCCCCGGACGAATGCCGACGTTTTTATGCGGCAGATGCTCGGCCATGCCCAACGCCAGATCGACGATGCGAATCGACGGAATCTTCGGCACAAACACTTCGCCGCCATGCATCCGCGCGAAGCTGTCGAGGACGAACTGCACGCCGTGGTCGAGGGTGATCCAGAAACGCGTCATGCGTTCGTCGGTAATCGGCAACTCAGTCGCGCCGTCAGCAATCAACTTGCTGAAAAACGGCACCACGGAACCGCGCGAACCGGCGACGTTGCCGTAGCGCACCACGGCGAAACGGGTTTCCTGCTCGCCGGCAATGTTGTTGGCGGCGACGAACAATTTGTCCGAGAGCAACTTGGTCGCGCCGTACAGATTGATCGGGCTGGCCGCTTTGTCGGTGGACAACGCGACGACTTTCTTCACGCCGGTATCGATGGCGGCGGCGATGATGTTTTCCGCGCCATTGACGTTGGTGCGAATGCATTCGGTCGGGTTGTATTCCGCCGCCGGCACCTGTTTGAGCGCTGCCGCATGCACCACGTAATCGATGCCACGCATGGCCTGGCGCAGACGATCAGCGTCGCGTACGTCACCGATGAAGTAACGCATACACTGCGCGTTGAACGTCTGCTGCATCTCGTACTGCTTGAGCTCGTCGCGGGAGAACACCACCACGCGCTTGGGCTGGTATTGCTCCAGCAGACGGGCGATGAATTTGCGCCCGAACGAACCGGTGCCGCCAGAGATGAAAATCGATTTACCGTTGAACATGTGCTGATTCCTGATCCTGGTTCGGCCGACTCAAGCGATTAACTGCGACCAGTTGATCGAAGCCTTTTCACCCAAGGTAAAACCTTTGCCGCTCAGGGCCAGGTTGGCGTTGTAAGCCGGATCCTGCGTGAAGGCGTTGCTCCATTTCTCACGCAGGGCTTGTAGCGCCTCTGGCGCCTGCGGCAGTTCGCCGTTATGCAGCACTTGCACCAGCGGCGTCCACACGATGAGGTAACCGGCCTGACCGGCCTTGAGGCACAGATCGACATCGGCATAACCGTCGGCGAAGGTCACTTCGTCCAGGCCGCCAACCGCGTTGAACAGTTCTTTGCGCACCATCAGGCAGGCCTTCGACACGGCGGAGTAATTCTGCTCGACGGCCAAACGATGCATGTAGCCCTCGGTCGTGTGCTCATCGCCAATGAAGGCAGAGCCCACGCCGTCGTTCAGGCCAAGAATCAAACCGGCCTGGGAAATTTTGCCGTCACGGCCAGTGAGTTTGGCACCGACAATCCCCACTTCCGGACGCTGGGCATGGTTGAGCAGCGAATCGATCCAGTTCGGGTTGACGATCTCGCTGTCAGCGGCCAGCAGCACCAGATACTCGCCCTTCGCCTGTTCGCTGGCGGCGTTGTACAGCGCGGCTTCGCTCAGCGGCTGATCGGCACGCAACACATTTACCTTGGCGTGGCGCATCGTACCCAGCCAATCGTTAACCTCGGCCGACTGGTTAGCGTTCGCCGCGAGCAGCACTTCATAACGGCTGTAACGGGTTCTCAGCAGCACACCTTCCAGGCAGCGACGCAGCACCGGCAGATCATCGATCACCGGCAAAACAATCGACACCAGCGGTTGTTCGGTGTGGCGATAATCGATTTGCCAGGTGCCCGGCGCGGTCGACGTCACCTTGGCCTTGTAGCCGCGATTGCCCAAGTGACGCAGCAACGCCTGGCGCTCATCCGGGTTTTCTTCCAGCGCCGTCGCCTGAGTAATCAGCAACGGTTCGTCGAGGTGCGCCAGACCGTCGAGGCCGCCCTGCTCGATGATGCGCAGCAACAGGTCAAATTCCAGCGCCTTGCTGAAGTCAGCCTGATAACCGCCGGCGTCGAGCAACACATCGCGGCGGATCAGCCAATGCCGCGCCATCAATGACGGCACGCTTTGCAGCAAGTCGAGATTGAAACCTGGGCGGAACACGTCAACCAGCGCGCCATTGTCCTTGCGCTGAATTTCGTCGGTGGCGACCGCACGCACACCGTCGGCCGACAGCAGTTCGAGGCTGGCGCGCAACAGGCCATTGGCAGTGAACTGATCACCCGCCTCGCCCAGCAACAGCCAATCGCATGGCGACTGTTGGGCGCTCTGGTTAAGTTTGTCGACAACGTTGCTTTGGGTGACACGGACAAAGTGCAGGGTGTTTTGCGCAGTCGTCGCCGCCGGTGCTTCGCCGGTGGTAAACACGACAATCTTGAACGCCTTGCAGTGACCTTCGAGCAGGCTGTCGAGCGACACCTGCAACTTGTCGATGTCGTTGTCCAGATCGAGCAGGAAAATACCGAATTGCGGGCCGCCGCCTTCAGTCGTCAGATGCTGACCAATCGACTGCAGCTGTTCGATTGACGGCGAGCGCGCAGCCAGCCATTGCAGCAAACGACCGGACTTCATTTTGTCGAAGGCCGTCTGATAATCCTCAACCTTCAGCGCTTCAAGACGGGCGATCCACGCGTGCATGGTTTGCGCGGCTTCTTCATCACCCAGTACTTCCAGTTGCGCCGCCAGACGTTTGACCACGGTCAGGTTGAACGCATTCAGGTCATGGGCCTGCCACAACCGGTCAGCCACACTTTCTGGCGTGTCGTTGTTGCGCGCTTGCAACAGGTGCGCCTGACGCGTCCACAGCCCTTCCAGCCCTTCCAGCTGCATGCGGCCCGCCGGCAGGGTGTGCAGCATGAATTCGAACTGTTCGAGGCGATCGAAGAATGCCTGGTTATAAAACGGCATTTCGACGTACTGCAGCGGCCCGAAACGACGATCCGGCGCCTTCAATTCCTGGTTCCAGGTCGACTCGAAAATCAGCTCGGCCGTCAGCGCCCGGCCACACTTCAGGCTGTCGGCCATCGCCTCGAAACTCTCCAGGGCAAAAGCCTTGGCTTGCCCGGCATCCAGCCCCTGGATCTCGGTGGGCAACGATACGAGGAACTCGGCAAAGGCCTCTCGTTCGGCGACCGATTTGCCGTCGACGTAGGTCAGCGAATGATAGACATCGGTGTTGTGTTCGGAGACGCCGTAGTTGATCTCGCGCACCACATAAGGCATCGGCAGGATCCGCGCCTTGGCACTCGCCAGCAGGTAATAGACGTGGCCGATTTCCTGCCACTGGAAATTGGTGCCCGGCGGCAACGCCGCATGCCAGTTTTTCATCAGGTCAGTACGGGTCACCGCGTAGAACGGCGGGATGTACTGGTTCATGTAGTCGAGGACACGATCCTGCGCCCGCTCGGACGAATAGTCTTCCTGGACTTTTTTGTCGCGGCGGTAATAGTTCACGCCATGGGCCAGTGACAGGTACATCAGGCAATAGCCGTGGCACATACCGTAATCAGGGTTGGCGTGCAGGAAGCCGACAGACTCTGTCAGCGAATCGTGCAGGATGAAATCGTCGTCTGCCGCCAGCACCATGTAGGGCGTGCTCAGTTGCTCGACCCCATAGGCGAGTTTGGCCTGCATGCCCCAATAGGCGAACTGCGGCACATGGTGGTAATCGACGGCGGAAAAATCGCCTTCAGGTCGTTCGAGTGTCGAATCAAGCACCATGATCCTGCAGGGCAAGCTGCTGTAATACTTCACCGCCCGGCGCAAAAACGCCGGCCGATTGTGAGTAATCAGGACTACGGTCAATAGCTCATTGAGCGGTAGCGCCAGTTCAGAACTGTACTTGCCTTGCATAACTTCTCTCCACAACCGGCGACTCGCCGACACAACGCTGGGTGATGTTGCGAATTAACGAACGCGGCGCAGATATCCATCCGGCGCCACGGTGATCAACAGCTTGTTTTGCAACTGCTGGTCGATCTCGAAATCCTGGTTCTCTTCAAGGTATTTCCACACGGCGGTTTTCGGGTTATCGCCCGGGCCCCAAGGACGATCCGGAAAGAAATCGGCTGGCATGTCTTCAACCACGGTGTCCATGACCACGCAGTAACTGTCGACCGACACCAGCGGTGCGTACAGACGCAGCTCTTCCAGCACGTGATCGTGGGTGTGGTTGGAGTCGAGCACCAGAATGACTTTCTTGCCTTTGGCGGCGGCTTGCACTTGGGCGGCAATGCCGGCGTCGATGCTCGAGCCTTCAATCATCTTGATGCGCTTGGCCATCGGGTGGCTTTCGATCGCTTCGCGGTTGTGCGGGCGAATGTCGAGGTCGATGCCCAGCACTTCGCCGTGGCCTTGCAGCTCCAGCAACGAGGCGTAGTAAATGATCGAACCGCCGTGGGCGATGCCGCACTCGATGACCAGATCCGGTTTGACCTGCCAGATGATCTCCTGCATCGCCATCATGTCTTGTGGCAACTGGATGATCGGACGGCCCATCCACGAGAAGTGGTAGCTGTACTTGTGTTTGGCCGATTCGTTGAAGAAATCACGGGCCAGGCCGGTGAGTTTCTGGTCGTCACCCTGCTGGGCAATCTGTTCCCGGCACTCGGCTTCGAAGGCTTGGTTAATGCTGTTGTCGGTCATTGTAAAAATCTCAAGGGTCACTGGAACGAAGCACTGTCGACGGCGTGATAGACGTAACGTCCACCGGTCATCCGCTTGATCTCTTCGAGGTAATTGGAATTCATCACAAACAGGTGCGCGCCTTCGGGCAGCGCATCCATCGCCTCTTGCGGCGACGACACGCGCGCGCCGCTCAACGGCAGATAACGCCCCTGCTTGGCCGGGTTGATATCCACCACACGATCCACTGCTACACCGGCGCGTTGCAGAAACAGCGAATAAATCACGCCTTTGGACGAGGCGCCCCAAAGCGCCGAGCCCTGCTCGGGGGCCGACTGAATGATCTGCACCGCGCGGTCGAGGCTGGCGGTGAAACCGGCAGGCAATGCCAGGCGCGGCACCGGTTGCTCCGGGGTCAGGCGCAACGTGGCGAGGTCAGCGACGATGTACAGGTACTGGCCACCGAACAGGTGACCGGCCTCGTGCACCGTGCCGAACATCCGGCGCAGATCATCGAGGCGGAAATAATTGACGTGTTCGTAGAACAGGTCGAACCAGGCTTTGTGTTCGAGGATCCAGTCAAAGCACGGCACTTCGATGTAGATTTGCCCGCCCTGATTGGCGTTGGCGATTTCGGCGAGGAAGCTCACCGGATCCTGAATATGTTCCAGCACATGGCGCAGCACGATGGCGTCTGCCGCGAGGCCCAGGCCACGGGTGAATGGCGCCTTGATCACGTCGGCGTTTTCGCCTTCGTAAGCCGGATCGATGCCGGTGATCGAATAGCCCAGACCTTTGAGCAGCTCCAAAAAGTAGCCTTTGCCACAGCCGACTTCGATCAGTTCCTGACCCTTGAAATGCTTGCCGATGATGCCTTCGACGTCGCTCAGGTGCTTCTGGAACTGGCCGGAATGCGCCTGCTCGTTCTGGTAGTCGGCGTCGTAGCTGAGCTTGTCGGCATCGAACGCGGCATTGAAGATCAGACCGCTGCGCTCATCCTGCACGAGCAGCATGTCGGCACTGGCCGACGCTTGCGCTGATGCGGCATCGATAAAGGTGCGGTTCTGCAGCACCGGCAGGTCAGTGACCCGATACAACTCGTGCCTCATGGCGACTCTCCCAATAACTGTTGCAAACGCTCGGTCACGGCCCAGAACGCCAAAGGCTCGTGGCTCGGATATGGGTAGTGGCCAAGGTTCAGATGCAATGCCGCGCCACGTTCGCGCAGGCGTTGTTCAACCAATGCACGCACCGAGACCGGTTGGCCGCTGGCGCAATTGATCACGCCGTTGAATTCGCGTTGTTGCGCAATAGCGGCGAGATAACCGGCGGCGGTTTCGATCGGCAGAAAATCGCGCAATTGCTCACCGGCCGACATGTTGAACGATGCATCACCGGCATCGATCGCCCGGTCGAGTGCGGCCAGTAAACTATTGGGGTTCTGCCCTTCGCCATGCAGATAAAACAAGCGCGCCCACTGCAAGGTGAACGGCTGTGCCTGCTGCAGGTTTTGCAAAAACAGGTGCAGCGTATGTTTGGCCAGACCATACGGGTTCGCCGGTCGCGCCTCGGTCTGCTCACTGAGCGGGCCGCTTTGCATGCCGTATTCAAAACAGGTGCCGGTGACCAGAACCTGCTTCACCCCCGCCTCGACCACGCTTTTGATAAAGCGGTAATCGGCCATCAGGTTGTGCTCGAAATGAAACAGCGCCCGATAGTTCGGCAAACCCGGCCAGGCCAGATGCGCCAGTGCATCGACGCCATCGGTCAACGCGACAACATCCAGTTCAGCCGCGTGAATATCCGCGCTGACGAACTCGACGTCATTGATCCACGGCATGCCTTGCGCCGTTTCCACGTTGCGCGCCACCGCACGCACGTCGCAGCCGCGCGCCAGCAATGCGGCGACCAGGTGCCGACCGACGAAGCCCGTGGCTCCGGTGACCAGAAACTTCACAGTACTTTCAACTCAGGCACGGCGATCACGAAGCGGCCATCCCACTGACGCACTTGCGCCAGTTGCTGACTGACTTCGTGCAGCAGGTTCCACGGCAGCACCAGCACGTAATCCGGCTTCTCGATTTCAATGCGTTCCGGCGCAACAATCGGAATGCGGCTGCCGGGCAAAAACTTGCCCTGCTTGTGCGGATTGGCATCGGCCACCCACGCGAGCAAATCGGGTTTGACCCCGGCGTAGTTGAGCAGCGTGTTGCCCTTGGCCGCCGCGCCGTAACCGACCACGCGTTTGCCGTCGGCCTTGGCCTGCAACAGGAAGCGCAGCAGTTCATGCTTGATGCGTTCAGCGGCGGGCGCGAGGGTCGCGTAGTACTCGGCGGTTTTGACCCCGGCATCGAGTTCGGCCTGCAACTGCTGCTGCACTGCGGGTTGTACGGGGCGACGTTTGCCGTCCTTGCGCTGGACGAACACGCGCAACGAGCCGCCGTGAGTGTTCAGTTGGCTGACGTCGAACACTTGCAGACCGTTGCGCTCGCACAAAGTCTGCACGGCGGTCAGCGACAGGTAGGAATAGTGTTCGTGATACAGCGTGTCGAACTGCGCGCCGGCCATCAGCGTCAGCAGTTGCGGGAATTCGAAGGTGGCAACGCCGCTCGGCTTGAGCAGCGTGGCGAAACCAGCGAGGAAATCATTGATGTCCGGCACGTGCGCGAGCACGTTATTGGCGGCCATCAAGTCAGCGCCCCAGCCTTCGCTGTTCAGCTGCGCAGCGGTGTCGCGACCGAAGAACAGTTCGCGAATCTCCAGGCCTTTTTCGCGTGCTGCTTGTGCGGTGCTGCGAGTCGGCTCAACGCCAAGGCACGGAATGCCCCGCGCGGCGACGTATTGCAGCAGGTAGCCGTCGTTGGCAGCGATTTCCACCACACGACTATCAGCGGTCAGGCCAAAGCGCTCGACCATCTCGGCGACATAACGCTCGGCGTGCGCCAGCCAGGTGCTGGAAAACGAACTGAAGTAGGCGTACTCGGCGTCGAACAAGCTGTCGGCGCTGGTGTAATCCTCAGTCTGTACCAGCCAGCATTGCTGACACACGGCGACCTTCAACGGTACCCATTGCTCGGCCTGTTCCAGGCGATCGGCGTGCACATAAGCGTTCGACGGTGGTGAGGTGCCGAGATCGATCAGCGGCAGGCTCAGCGGTGCGGCGCACCCACGGCAGTTCATAGACGCACTCCAGCGAAGTGTTGATCGAGCGCAGGATGGCTGGAATCGCGCGCTGACAAATTATTGACAGGCAACGGCCAGGCAATCGCCAGCCGTGGGTCGTTCACTGACAGACCAGCCTCGTGCTCCGGCGCGTAATCAGCGCTGTGCAAGTAGAGCAATTCAGCGTCTTCTGTCAGCGTCTGAAAACCGTGGGCGAACCCGGCCGGGATCAACAGACTGCGACCGTCGCCAGCCTTGAGGTGCTCAGCGTGCCAGTGCAAAAACGTTGCGGAATCCGGGCGCAAATCCACCGCCACATCCCACACTTCACCGCGCAGGCAAGTGATGAGTTTGGCTTCCGGCGCGTTGGCATTCTGATAATGCAAACCGCGCACGCTGCCCTTCTCGCGGGTGCAGGAATGGTTGATCTGGCGGATATGAAACTCAGCGCCAAACGCGCTCAGGCTGCCTTCGCAAAACAACCGCGCGAAGTGCCCGCGCTGATCTTCGAAGCGCTTGTGCTGGACGCTGAACAGTCCGGCCAGCGGCAACGCCTTCAGGGAAAACTCGCTCACAACGCGCCTCGGTACAGGTTCAATTGGCCGAGGGTCACGGCGCGCATGTCATCGCCGTTCTGCCACGCCAGATGCCAGTCGAGGGTTTGCGCCAGGCATTGCTGCAGTGACCAACGCGGCTGCCAACCGAGGAGCTGCCGCGCGCGACTGCTGTCCAGACGCAACAGACCGGCCTCGTGCAATTCACTCGGTTCGATGCGCAAACCACGCGCTTGCGGCCAGCGACTGGCGAGCAGTTCAACCACTTCGCCGACGCTGCACATGTCCGCCTCGCCGGGGCCAAAGTTCCATGCGCCGGCGTATTCCGGGCCTTGCTCGTAGAGGCCAGCGGCCAATTGCAGATAACCGGCCAGCGGCTCCAGCGCGTGCTGCCATGGGCGCACGGCTTGCGGGTAACGCAGGGTCACTGGCTCATCCGCCGACCAGGCTTTCAGTACATCGGGAATCAGTCGTTCAGGGGCGAAATCACCGCCGCCCAACACATTGCCGGCACGTGCCGTGGCGAGGGCCAGACGATGCTCGGCGTACTTGTCCGCCGGGAAAAACGACGCGGCGTAAGACTGCGCCAACAACTCGCAACAGGCTTTGCTGCTGCTGTAAGGATCGTGGCCACCAAGGGCTTCGTCTTCACGGTACGGCCACAGCCATTCCTTGTTGGCGTAGACCTTATCGGTAGTCACCAGCACACAGGCGCGCACGCAACCGACCTGACGAATCGCTTCGAGCAGGTTGAGCGTGCCCATCACGTTGCTGGAATAAGTGCCCAGAGGATCGCGATAGCCTTCACGCACCAACGGCTGTGCGGCGAGGTGCAAAACGATCTCCGGCTCGGTGTCGGCGATGATCTCCAGCAGTGCGCCGAGATCGCGCAAATCACCGCGCTGATCGTTGATGCCTTCGTGTACGCGCGCCAGTTCGAACAGGCTCGGTTCGGTCGACGGATCGAGGGCAAAACCGCTGACCTCGGCGCCAAGGCTTTGCAGCCACAGGGTCAGCCAACTGCCCTTGAAACCGGTATGCCCGGTGACCAGAACGCGTTTACCGCGCCAGAAATCCGCACTCAGACCCATTGCTTCCATGGGGCCTCCCCGCTCTGCCACAGCGCTTCAAGATGATTCTTGTCGCGCAGGGTGTCCATCGGGTGCCAAAACCCTTCGTGTTCGAAGGCTTTCAGTTGTTCATCCTGCGCCAGACGCGCCAACGGCTCGGCTTCCCACGTGGTGGTGTCGTCGGTGATATACGGCAGCACTTTTGGCGAAAGCACGAAGAAGCCGCCATTGATCCAGCCACCGTCGCCACGAGGCTTCTCGGTGAACCCGAGCACCTGATCACCCTGACGCTCCAAGGCACCGTAACGACCCGGCGGCTGCACCGCCGTGACCGTCGCCAAACGCCCGTGGGCTTTGTGATAGTTGACCAACTGCGCGATGTTGATATCGGAAACGCCATCGCCGTAGGTGAAGCAGAACGCCTCTTCATCCTGCAGATAACGGCCAGCGCGCAGCAAACGGCCACCGGTCATGGTTTCTTCGCCGGTGTCGATGAGCGTGACACTCCACGGCTCGCTGTAATTCTGGTGCACATCCATGCGGTTGTTGCGCATGTCGAAAGTGACGTCAGAGGTGTGCAGGAAGTAGTTGGCGAAGAAGTCCTTGATCGCATAGCCCTTGTAGCCAAGGCAAATCACGAAGTCGTGAATTCCGTGCGCGGAATACTGCTTCATGATGTGCCAGAGAATTGGCTTGCCGCCGATCTCGATCATCGGTTTAGGCTTGAGGTGCGACTCTTCACTGATGCGCGTGCCGAGGCCACCCGCCAAAATAACTGCCTTCATCGTCTCCCCTCTTGTTCGTCACCGGGCTGTACGCAGCTTTCTTGAGCGGCGCGAGCCTTCTGGCTAAACCTTCCGCCGCTGACGGCGCCGCTGCGATGACCGCGAGCGCTCGTTTTATGGCGATTTACAGGGGACTTGCAGGAAACGCGCCAGCTCCACACGACCCTCACCCTAGCCCTCTCCCGGAGGGAGAGGGGACTGACCGAGGTGTTTGGGAGAGGTATGCCGACGTGCGAGATCGCGTTGAACTCGGGTGCTGGAAAACACAAAAAACCGGCACGCACAGGCTTAGGAATGCGTCAGCTTCAAAAGCCCCTCACCCTAGCCCTCTCCCGGAGGGAGAGGGGACTGATCGGGGTGTTTGGGAGAAAGACTCTGAGTGGAGGGATTGATCCGGGGGTGGGAGCGCAGCGACCGTTTGGCGCAGCCAAACACAGCGAGAGGAGGTGCAGCGAAGCAAACCGGAGGCGATGCGCCCGGATCGATCCCGGAGCGAAGGAACCCGAGCCACAGCGAGGGCCGAACGTCAGGGTAAAGCCTTTTGGGTTACTTTTTCGGCGTCTGGAAAAAGTGACTCGCCGTAAGGGCGAAACCGCCAGCCGCCCCACCCAAAAAACCCAAAAAAACCAAAAGCCCCAATCAATCCGCCAACCACCCATACTCCCAATACCGCAAGTTATCCCCCCGCAACACATAGTCACGCAACACCACCTCACGCAACTCATCCCCCATCCGATAGCTGGCATCAGGATCCGCCAAGTGCATACGAATCGCCTGCAGCCACTCATCAGTGGTATTGCTCTTGACCCGCGTACACGGCAAATAACCGCGATACGCTTCAGTGTCAGTACAGACCACCGGATAACCACAAGCGCCATATTCCAGCAGACGCAAGTTGCTCTTACAGTCGTTGAAAATATGGAATTCCAGCGGCGCCAACGCCAGATCAAGATTGAGACTCGCCAGCTTCGCCGGGTACACATCCAGACCGATCACCCCGTGAAACTCGTGCATGTACGGACGCAAATCATCCGGGCACATACCGAAAAATACCCAATCAACTTCATTGGCCAGCTCACGCACCACATCAGCGATCACCGCCAGATCACCGTGGTGACTGGTGCCGCCGCCCCAGCCCACGCGCGGCTTCTTCGACGTGCGGCGTTGGCTGCGCAAATTGCCCCACAAGTCCTGAGCCAACATGTTCGGCACCACACGAATGTCGTGGTGCATGTCCGACAGCGCATTGGCCAGCGGCGCTGTCGACACGACCGCGCGATCACACAAGCCAATGGCACGCCGCACCATGCGTTCCATGTCCTGCTTGCTCGGCATGTTGCGGATATGCGCGTTGCGATGAGGAACGTCAATCACGTAGTCGTCGAGCTCAAAAATCCGCCGCGCATTGAAGTACTTCTTCAGCGGTGGAATTTCATCGATCGAATGCTCCGAATAGCGCCCCTGCAGGACGATCACATCGGGCGACTGACGCTCGATATCAATCATCGACGGCAAGCCGTAGCAGATCCGACCTTCGACCCGATTGGCTGCCTCCAGCTCGATCATCGGCTGGCTCATGCGGTAATGTCCGATCGCCGAAGCGTTGATCGGCACCACCAGCAGGTTGGGCAATTGCGCCTTGGAAAACGCGCTCCAGCCATTGCGCAAACCCGGTTCCAGACTGAAATTGGTCGCGCCAACGCCTTGCAACGTCAGGTTGACGTTGTAGGCCGGATCGCGCGCAACCTGCGGCAGCCAGCGCTGGAAAAACGTTTCCCGCTCCTCGTTGTGCAGCGCCTCTTCTTCAGGCGTGGCCTCGGTATTGGGCCGCGCGCCCACGGCCAGCACGGCATGGGGATTCAACACCACCAGATAACCGTCGCGGCCAACGCGCAAACAGAGATCCACGACATTCAGCGTTTGCTTGAAGTCTTGCTCGTCGAGACCGCCGGCAGCGTCGAACACCGACTTGCGAATCATCAGGCAATCACCGCCAACGGCACTCAGATCATGCACTGCCTGCAAGCGGAACATGTAGCCGTCCGACTGCATCGGCTGACCGTAAAACGGCAGCCCGACCGGCCCGTTCAAGCCGAGAATCAACCCGGCGTGCAGCACGCCACCGTCCGGATTGAACAGTTTTGCACCCACCACCCCGACCTCAGGGCGTTGCGCATGATTAAGCAGTTCGTCGAGCCAATCGGCCTGAGTCACCACGGCAAAGGCATTGAGCATCAGCACATACTCACCGCGCGCCTGACTGACGGCAAAGTTGTGCACGGCCGCCGCATTACCCTTTTGCGAGTAGCTCAGCACGCGAATCCGGTCGCTGCCCAATTGCGCCATACCGTCCAGCCATGCCCGCGCTTCGGCGCTCTCACTGGCGTTATCGACCAGGAGCAATTCGTACTCGCTGTAGCTTGTCTTCTCTAGCAGCGTCTCGACGCAACGCTGCAAGGCGGCCGTCTGATCCTGCGTAACGATGACCACCGAGACCAACGGACGCTGCGCGTGGCGATAATCGACCCGATTGAGCACCCCGCTGCTGCCACCGCGAATGTCGTGAGCGATGCCCAGACGCTGCAAGTGCGCTTCGAGAATGCGTGGGCTTTGTTCGACGACGCCGGGTTCAGTGAGCCATTGCGACAGGTCGAATTTCGACTCCAGCAACACTTCAGCGATGTGCCCGACGACCTGCAATCCGTCGCTCTCGACCATGCGCCACAGCACGTCGTGCGGGGCCAGTTCGGCGAACGTTGCGGCAAAACCGCCGAGGGCCAGAAACCGTTCGCGCTGAAACGCCAGCGCACGCCCGACGTAGGGGTAACTGCGCATCAGGTCGAGGTTGAAATCCGGTTTGAACGCCGGCTCGGCAGACTCGCCATCACGCAGGCTGCCTTCGTCGCTGTACAGGCAGGTCAGCGTGCGCGAATGCGCGATGCGATCGGCCATCACCAGCAGCGCCGGCGCCACCGGGCAATCACCTGGCTGCAACAGATAGAACCAATCCGCGCCTTCCAGTTGCGGCAGCAGGCTGTTGATCTGTTCCAATCCGTCGTCCTGCAACGGCATGTGGAAGACCCGCCCGTCCAGCTGCGCTTCAGTGCACGCCGTGGACAACACCAGCACCAGCTCCGGCGGATAATCCTGAGCGGCGAGCGCTGCCAGGGTGCGCTGCAGACCGTCGCGGCGCCCGTGCTCATCAATAATGATCGGCACGATGCGCGGCTGATGTGACCAGCCGGCGAGGGTTTCCGGCAGCCATTTGCGCTGCGCCTCGGTAAGCACCCGAACCGCTAGCCACTGCGCATAGAGTTCGCCGAAACTGAAGCTGTCGACACCGACGCCCAGTTCCTGACGACTCTGCTTGGAGCCGAGGGTACGGCTCAACGGCAGTTCTTCCCAGACCCGTGGCGACTCGTCGGCCTTGGTCAACGGCACATAGCGCACCCAGCCCTGCGCCGGAGCCGATTCACCGCTGCGAACCTTGAGCATCTGCGAGAGCCACTCACGCTCGATCTCCGCCGCGTCCTTCATCGGTTGCTGCGCGCTGAGTCGCTCCGGGTAGAGTCGCTCGGCGCTGAGCACATTGTTCGACATCACCAGATTGCCGCGCCGCAGCAGGCAGACATACAGGGCGAAATCCAGTGTCGCAACGAAGCAGGCACCCTCCTCGGTCAATGCCGGCAACAGCTCAGCGACGTCACTACGGCGAAACAGCGCACTGCTGAATCCGCCAAGCACGTTGACCGGAAATTTTTCGAAGATGCTCAGGACATCGTCGCCCTTGAGCAAACCGCTAACGGGCGTCAGCGAGCTGTTTTCCAGACGTGCGGGCAGGATGATGTCGTTGGCATCCCACAGCAACCGCTGCGCGATCACCAGACTGACTTCTTCGCGGCGCATTTCATGGGCTTGTTGTTCGATGCAGGCCGAATACAGCAGGTCATCGTCACAGAGAAACTTGATGAACTCGCCCTGGGCTTGCTCAAGGCACGCCTTCAGGTTACCGACCAGGCCCAGCGTGCGTGGATTGCGCACGTAACGCACGGCAAAACCGGTCTGTTCGGTCACTCGCGCAACGATGGCTTCGATCTCGTCGCCACGACTGTCATCGCACACGATGATTTCGAGATGGCCATAATTCTGGCTGACGGCGCTGTTCAGCGTCCGCTCGAAAAAGCGCGGATTGAAGGCAGGGATGGCGATGCTGACGAGAGGAAGTGAATTCACGGCGGGCTCACAGGCGGTACGAGCCTGCTCGGAAAGCGAGCTCTGAAACCGCTAAAAAACATTAACTGAGGGACAGGGCAAACGGGCGCTCACGCGCCCGCCAACCGTCAAATCTTGTTGAACAGACCCAACTGGCTGATCTTGCTGAACGCCAGCTGCGCCGCTTGCAGCATGGTCTGCTGCAGGGTCAGGCGGGTCATGACTTCGGCCGGATCCGAATCACGGATCGAACCTTGAGTCGTGGAGTTCGCCGTGCTCAGGCTCTGGTTAGTGACGGTCTGCATATCCAGCGACTGACCACGAGCGCCGATCGAGGTAACGGCAGCGCCGACCTGATTGCTCGCGGCATCGATGTTGCCAAGACCGCCTTCCATGATGCCCTGGAATTTCTGCTTGGCCACATCATCGCCGTCGATCGGTGCGTTCAGCGCGGCAACCATCTGGCCCAGGGTATCGAGGATGTTCTGGGTCTGGTGATCATTAGGCTGAATCGAAAACTGATCGCCGGCAGCCGGCGCGCTGCCCAACGCGAACGTCACGCCCGCAGCAGTGGCGTTGTTGCCCGACACCGTGCCCGAAGAAACTGGCTTGCTGTCAGCAGTGACCGGCGCCGCGTACAGGTCGAACGCGGTGGCGCTGGTGAACTTAAGCACCGCCCCACCCTGTGGGAACGCGGCGGTGTAAGCGGCCTGATCAGTGATGTTCGAGCCAGTGATCACGGCAGTGGATGGATTACCCGGGCTGCGCGTCGTGGTGAACGAATCAGGCGTTGCTGCCAACTGGAAGCTATGACCGGCAATAACCGCGTCCGGATTGGTGTCGCCGGCCTTGAGGTTGATGTTCAACTTCATGTCGACGCCACGGAAACTGACGGTCTGGTTGGCGCCGCTGGAATTGAGAATCGCGCCGCCCTTGGTCGCTTCAGCGGTGACGTCGTTGCCCTGCGCATCGGTGATTTTCAGCTGAGTGCTGCTGAGAAAGCTGACCGTGTACGGCTCGCCGCCGGTGAACTTGGCGTTGTAAGTCGCCGCGGTGCCCACGGTGCCGTTGGACAGCACGACACGACCATCGTCGACTGCTGGCGCCGTCATGGTGGTGTTGGTGCGCGCGGTATTGATGGTCTGCTGGAAAGCGTCCCAGCCGGTGGTGTTGGTGCCGACAGTCATGCCGTCGCCAATCCCCAGATTGATGGTGGTCTGGTCACCGTTGTAGGTGTAAGTGCCGTCCGGATTCTGCGAGTACGGCGCGGTGTCGGTTTTCGAACCGGAGAACAGGTAGTTGCCGTCGGCGTCCTTGGAGTTCATCAGGCCCAGCACTTGTTGCTGGATCTGCGCCAGTTGCGAGGCGTAAGCCTGGCGATCCTTATCAGTCAGCGTGCCGTTGTTGGCGGCCAGGCCGATTTCCTTGGCGGCCTGCAATGCAGTGGTGATGGAATCCAGTGTGGTTTCCTGCACCGACAAGGCATTTTTGGTGCTGCTGATGTTGCCGTTGTACTGATCAAGCAACGCGGCCTGCTGGCCCAGTTGCAGCAAACGACCGGCGCCGACCGGATCATCCGATGCGGTGTTGATCCGCTGCAGGCTGCTCGCCTCGCTCGCGGTGGCCACAGCCTTGTTGAAGTTACGCTGATAGTCCGACGCTTGCGTGCCGTAATACTGGGCGGTGGAAATGCGCATGAATTACGACTCCTTAAAGGCTGTTGATCAGCGTGGCGAAAGTTTCCTGCGCAGCTTTGATGATCTGCGAAGACGCTGTGTAGTACTGCTGATATTTGACCAGGTTGCCGGTTTCTTCATCGAGGTTGACCCCGGACAGCGAATCGCGCGCACCTTGCGCGTTATCCAGAATCGCCGTGGTCGCGGCGCTGTCAGACTTGCCTTGGGCAGTCTTGGTGCCGACGTTGGTCACCAGTTTGTTGTAGGCGTCGGTCAGGCTGATGCCCTTGCTCGCCGAACCGGTGTCGACCGTTTGTTTGGTTTGCAGACCGACCAGCGCCTGCGCGTTACGGTTGTCCGAAGACGCCGCACCGGTGAGGTTCATGGTGAAGGTTTCACCGGACTTCGGCGTGCCGCCGACCGTGGTTTGCACGGTGAAGGTCTTCTGCACGTTCGGCGTGACGGAGGTGTCCATCACCGGATTGCCGTTGGCATCGAGGACGCCGACTTTCAGGTTCAGTGTGTTCGACTGGCCAGGCACGATGGTGCCGGTGCCGATGTTCTGACCTTTGGCGTCGACCAGCGTGTAGGACTGGCTGCCGCCGCTGGCGTCACCGAACACCAGTTTCACCGGCGTCGAATTCTTCAGCGCCGCCTGCATGTCAGCCTGAGCAGTCGGGTTGTAGATGTTGATCGTGTCGCTCAGCGTCGGCTGGGTGTAAGTGCCCAGACCGTTGGCGCTGGCAGTACCGGTGAGCGGGCCTGCGGCAGCGATCTTCTTCGGATCGCTGAGCACGGTCTGAATGCTCGCGGCGGCATTACGCGTCGGCGTGATCTTGAAGCTGTCACCGGCGCTCAATGCACCACCGTTGAGAGCGAGGCTGAAACCGTCGATCACCGGCGGCGGATTGGTCGTGGTGCTGAACGTGCCGAGGTCGGTGCCGTCGGAGCGCTTGACGCTGTAGTCGGTCGCGCTGGTGAACGTCACCTGATAATCGCTGGTGGTCAGCTTGCCGGTGTCCTTGATGGTCACGTCAAGGTTGCCCGAACCGCTGCTGTTGCCGGCCTGCGCGATGCTGCGCTGACTGATCAGCGCGGCACTGTTGATGTTGTTGAAAATCGCCGCGCCGAAGTCACCGTTCTTGTCGATGCCTTGCGCTTGCTGGCTGTTGATCTGATCGGCGACTACCAGGGCCACACGGCCCAGCTCATTGAGCGACGGGTCGAGAACGTCTTTGCGATACGTCAGCAGACCACCGATCTCGCCACCGCTGATCACCGAGGTGATGTCGATGGTGCTCGAGCCGCGATCCATCTGAATCGACATGCGCGACGGGTCGTCTTTGCTGGCAACCATGCTCAGCGAGTTGGTGGTGTTGCCGATCACCAGCGGCTGGCCGCTACCGACATACACGTCGAAACTGGTGCCGCGTTCAACGACCTGCGCGCCGGTCAATTCGGAGAGCTGGCGCACGGCTTCGTTACGGCTGTCGAGCAAGTCGTTCGGCGCGCCGCCGCTGGTGGAAATCTCACCGATTTTCTGGTTCAGATTGGCGATCGACGTGGCCAGTTTATTGACCTGGGCAGTCATGTCGCTGAGGCTGCCGTTGATGGTGGTGTTCTGGTCATTCAGTTGCTTGGCGAGGGCGTTGAAACGGCTGCTCAGCGCTTGCGCACCGGTCAGTACCGACTGACGCGAGGTGTCGTCGGTGGCCGAGGTCGACACGCCCTGCATCGAAGTGAAAAACTTCTGCAACACGCCGGTCAGACCGGTGTTGGTGTCAGACAGAATCGAATCCAGCGGCGTGGCCTGGGCCAGGTACGACGCTGCTTCGCTGTTCAGCGAGGTCGCGGTGTGCAACTGCGATTCGAGGTACGAGTTGTAGACCCGACGCACGTCGGCGAGGGTCGTGCCCGTGCCGATAAAAACAGTGCCGTACTGCTGCGAGGCTTTGGTGCCTTGCACGGTTTGCTGACGTGAGTAACCGGCGGTGTCGACGTTGGCAATGTTGTTGCCTGTCGTAGCCAAAGAGGACTGGCTCGACGCCAGACCCGACATCCCGATATTGAGCAAACTCATGGTTCAGACCTTATACCTTGTGCCTTATAAAGGCGTGGTGGATACACCCGCCGCAGCGTAGTTTTGAAGATTGTTCATCTGCTTGGCAATTTGCGAAATCTTTGTCGCGTAGTTCGGGTCGGTGGCGTAACCGGCCTTCTGCAACTCGCGTACAAACTGTTCTGGGTTATCGGCCGACTTCAGCACATCTTGATAGCGATTATTGCTCTGCAGCAAAGTCACCAGATCGTGGAAGCTGTCCTTGTACGAGGCGTAGGAACGGAACTCGGCCGTCTCCTTGACCATCGCGCCATTGCGGAACTCGCTGGTGATGGCGCGGGCTGAATCGCCCTGCCAGTTGCTGCTCGCCTTGATGCCAAACAGGTTGTGGCTGCTGCTGCCATCCTGAGCGCGCATGACCGATTTGCCCCAACCGGTTTCCAGTGCCGCTTGCGCCACCAGATAACGCGGATCGACGCCGATACGGTCGGCAGCTTCCTTGGCCATCGGCAGCATGGTGTTGACGAATTCATCAGCGGAGCTGAAGGCTTTTTTCGCCGGTGCCAGCGGAATCTGCGCCATCGCGCGGCCGTAGACCTGCATCTGCCCGCCGGAGGCTTTTTCGTTCTCGGCACGGGCCAGCCAGTCGCCGTTGTACAGCGGGCCGGAACCGGTAATGGCGGCGGGCGCGGTCGCTTGCGGCAGCGCATTGGATGCGGTGGTCGCGGTCGTGGCCGACGGCACCAAACCGGCGAGCAAACGATCGGTCAGCTTCGGCGGCAACGACAGACGACGCTTGTTGATCATCGCCATGTCATTGCTGTGCGACGTATCAGTGCTCGACACACGCCCGGAACGCGATGCCCACAACGGACGCTCGCCATTGACCCGCGACAACGGGCCGTTGATCGCCGTGGTGCCCGCCGCAATCGGCGTGACCACGCCAGCGGCTTTCGCCCGGGCTTCTTCCTGCTTGGCGGCGGACGCGACCGCAGCCTCACCCGGCGCCATCGGTTTGTTCTTCTGCATCTGACGCAGCAGCACGTCTGCCAGGCCGATACCACCGCCCTCGCGGGACATGGACACCGCCAGTTGCTGGTCGGACATTTCCTGATATTGCTTGGCCGCCGGGGTGTTCAGCGGATTGTCCTGACCGAGGGTGTCGGTGGCCGAACGCATCGACTTGAGCATTTCGCCGATGAACAACGACTCGAATTCCTGCGCGACTTTGCGCATGTTGCCGTCGCTGTCCTTGTCGCCAACCTTGAGCTGATTCAGACGATTAAGGTCGGAGTAGGACCCCGAATCGGCGTTGCTGACCAGACTGCCTTTGCGCATATCCATGATGGTCGGCCTCAGATCACGATCAGGTCGGCTTGCAACGCGCCGGCCTGCTTCAGTGCTTCGAGGATCGCCATCAAGTCACCCGGCGCCGCGCCGACCTGGTTCACCGCACGCACGATCTCGTCGAGGGTGGTGCCCGGGCCGAATTTGAACATCGGTTTGGCTTCCTGCTCGGCATTCACCCGCGAGCGTGGCACCACAGCGGTCTGACCGTTGGACAACGGGCCTGGCTGGCTGACGATCGGGTCTTCGGTGATGGTCACGGTCAGGCTGCCGTGGGTCACGGCGGCTGGCGAAACTTTGACGTTCTGGCCGATGACGATGGTGCCGGTGCGCGAATTGATGATGACTTTCGCCACCGCCTGACCGGGATCAACTTCAAGGTTTTCGAGGATCGACAGGTAGTCGACGCGCTGGCTCGGATCGAGCGGTGCAGTGACGCGTACCGAGCCGCCGTCGATGGCTTGCGCCACGCCAGGGCCGAGCATGTCGTTGATCTTGTCGACGATGCGTTTGGCGGTGGTGAAGTCGGAACGGTTGAGGTTCAAGGTCAGGCTGTTGCCTTGGTTGAAACCACTCGGTACCGAACGCTCAACCGACGCACCGCCGGGGATGCGACCGGCCGACGGAACGTTGACGGTGATCTTCGAACCGTCACGACCTTCCGCATCAAAACCGCCGACGACCAGGTTGCCCTGAGCGATGGCGTAAACGTTGCCGTCGATACCCTTGAGCGGGGTCAGCAACAGTGTGCCGCCGCGCAGGCTCTTGGAGTTACCGATTGAGGACACGGTGATATCGACCTGCTGACCCGGTTTGGCGAACGCCGGCAGATCGGCACTCACCGACACCGCCGCGACGTTCTTCAATTGCACGTTGCCCGAGCCCGGCGGCACTTTGATGCCGAACTGCGAGAGCATGTTGTTGAAGGTCTGCAGGGTGAACGGGGTCTGCGTCGTCTGGTCACCGGTGCCGTTAAGCCCGACCACCAGGCCGTAGCCGATCAACTGGTTGGAACGCACGCCAGAAATACTGGCGATGTCTTTCAACCGTTCGGCGTGTGCAGTGAAAGCCGCAGACATCAACAGCGCGGCCACCATAAGGCTTTTCAGATTCAACGTAGCCACCTAGAAAGGGAACAGCGGGCTGAGGAAGAAACGGTCGAACCAGCCTGGCTGACTCGCATCGGCAAATGAGCCTGTGCCCGAGTAGGTGATGCGTGCATCGGCGACGCGAGTCGACGACACGGTGTTGTCGGTGGCGATGTCATCAGCACGCACCAGACCGGCAATGCGCACCAGCTCATCGCCGGTGTTCAGCGTCATCCACTTCTCGCCGCGCACGGCGATGATGCCGTTGGGCAGCACGTCCGCCACGGTCACGGTGACGGAGCCAGTCAGGGTGTTGCCCTGCGCAGCCTTGCTGTCGCCCTTGGTCGCGCGGTCGCCGCTGTAGCCAACGTCCAGACTCAAATCGTTACCGCCCAACGGGTTGTTGGTCACGCCGCTACCGCCGAACAGCGAGGTCAAGCCGATGCCGGTCTTGCTGTTCTTGGCCACTTGCGAGTTGGCGTTTTTGCTCGCCTGGGTTTTCTCGTTGAGGGTGATGGTGATGATGTCACCGACCCGGAACGCCTTGCGGTCGCTGTACAGGTTCTGTTCGAAACCGGCCTGATAGATCGAGCCATTGTTGGCCGCCGCCGGCAACGGCGTACGCGGCAACACCGGAGCGTAATAAGGGTCATTGGGCTTGGGCGTCGGTGCGACACAGCCCGCGAGCGAGACGACCCCACCCAATGCCAAAACAGATACGAAGCGTTTCATGACCCTACCTCACGGTGTTGCAGGCAGCCTCATGGCGGCCTCATAGACTGATTACAGATTCTGCGTTACGAACGAGAGCATCTGGTCGGCGGTGGAGATCACCTTGGAGTTCATCTCGTAAGCGCGCTGAGTGGTGATCATGTTGACCATCTCTTCAACGGTGCTGACGTTGGAACCTTCCAGTGTGTTCTGCAGCGTGGTGCCGAAACCGTTGAGGCCCGGAGTGCCGATTTGCGGCGCGCCGGAAGCAGCGGTTTCCAGGAACAGGTTGTTGCCCACCGCTTGCAGACCGGCCGGGTTGATGAAGTCGGCGGTTTGCAGGTTGCCGATCACCTGAGCGGCCGGGTTACCCGGAACGGTGATCGACACGGTACCGTCAACGCCGACGGTGAAGCTCTGTGCGTTGTTCGGGATAACGATGGCTGGTTCCAGAGCGAAACCGCTGGCGTTGACGATCTGGCCATTGGAGTCGAGATGGAAGGTGCCGTCACGGGTGTAGGACGTGGTGCCGTCCGGCTGCAGAATCTGGAAGAAACCGCGGCCGTCGATGGCCATGTCCAGCGGCTGCTCGGTGGTTTGCAGGCTGCCGGCGGTGAAGTTTTTCTGCGTGCCGACGATGCGCACACCGGTACCCAATTGCAGACCCGACGGCAGTTCGCTGTCCTGAGTCGACTGGGCGCCTGGCTGACGCTTGATCTGATAGAGCAAGTCCTGGAACTCGGCGCGGTCACGTTTGAAACCCGTGGTCGACACGTTCGCCAGGTTGTTGGAGATGGTGGTCAGGTTGGTGTCCTGGGCGGACAGACCGGTTTTGGCAACCCATAGAGCCGGAAGCATTCAATTCTCCTCGTGCGCCTGTTTTACGGCGCGACGTTCTGATAATTAGCTGATCTGCAAGACCCGAGCCATGGCCTGGTCGTCGTCTTTGGCGGTGTTCATCATCTTGACGTGCAACTCGAACTGCTTGGCCAGGGCCAGCACCGAGGTCATCTCTTCGACGGCGTTGACGTTGCTCGACTCAAGGAAACCCGAGACCAGTTTGACGTTGGCATCGGCCGGCGCAGGCTGGCCGTCCTTGGTGTAAATCGAGCCGTCGAGGCCCTTGTTCATGTTCTTGATGTCCGGGTTGACCAGTTTGATCCGGTCGACTTCCGCCATGACGCGCGGGCCTTCGCCCATCGCACGAATACTGATGGTGCCGTCTTCACCGACCTCGACTTGCTGCTCGGGCGGCACGGCAATCGGCCCGCCATTGCCCATCACCGCCATGCCGTTGCCGGCACGCAATACGCCGAGGGCGTCGATATTGAGGCTGCCGGTGCGCACGTAGCTTTCGCCGCCGTTAGGGTTCTGCACGGCGATGAAACCGTTGCCGGTCACGGCGACGTCGAGGTCGCGACCGGTCTCGACCAGCGAGCCCGGCGAGAAGTCAGTGGCCGGCCGTTCGCTCATGGCAAACGCACGCGCCGGAAAGCTGTCACCAAACACCGGCATCGAACGGGCCTGTTCCAGGTCACTTCTGAAAACCGTTGGTGGAGATGTTCGCCAGGTTGTTGGCATGCGCCTTTTGCGCCAGCGCGTTCTGGCTGGCACCGGTCATTGCCACATAAAGGTACTTGTCCACACTCTTTCCTCTGCATGCCGGACGTTTGCCGCCCACTGCTGTACTGCTGAGCCATAAGCAATTTGCAGACCAACTTTTTTCTGGCGGCGCGCGGCCCGGTAAACAAAGGACTTGGGGGAGATTTAGAGGATTGGGGAAATGTATCGAAGTCGAAAAACCGGCGGTGTTATGCCGCTTGGCGGCAATCCCGATCTCGGGCTGAATGAATAACCCTGTGGCGAGGGGATTTATCCCCGATGGGTGGCGAAGCCGCCCCGCTTTTCCTTCAGGACGACCTCATTTGCAGGTTTTGCGACTGCTGCGCAGCCGATCGGGGATAAATCCCCTCGCCACAAAAGCTCGACTTAACTGCCCGAGTCTTTGCCGACTTCGTATTCGCGCAATTTGTTGGCAATCGTCGTGTGCGAAACCCCAAGCCGCTTACCCAACTGCCGACTGCTCGGGTGCTCTGAATACAGCCGCTCGAGCACGGCCTTTTCAAAGCGCCCAACAATCTCGTCCAGCCCGCCCTCCAGCGAAAAATCGCCAAGCGGCTGACGCACGCCGTAATCCGGCAGGCGAATATGTTCAGCCTTGACCGTGCCGCCGTCACACAACGAAACCGCCTGAAACAGCACGTTCTCCAACTGCCGCACATTGCCCGGCCAGTGGTAATGACTGAGTCGATCCATCGCCGCCGGTGCGAGTTTCGGCAACGGGCAACCGATCTGCCGACTGGCCTGATCGAGGAAGTGTTCAACCAGCGGCGTCAACCCATCGAGGCATTCGCGCAGTGGTGGAATGTGCAGCGAGAGCACGTTCAAGCGGTGATACAAATCCTGACGAAATTCGCCGCGCGCGCACAATTCAGACAGGTCGACCTGCGTCGCGCAGATCACTCGCACATCCAGATAGACCTCTTCATCACTGCCGACCCTGCGGAAGCAACCGTCCTGCAAAAAGCGCAGCAATTTCACCTGCAAGCGTGGGCTCATTTCACCGACGCCATCAAGAAACAGCGTGCCGCCCGCCGTCAATTCCAGCAGGCCGAGTTTGCCTTCGGCGCGAGCGCCCTCGAACGCGCCGGGGCCATAACCGAACAGCTCGGTCTCGGCCATCGACTCCGGCAGTCCGGCGCAGTTAAGCGCCATCAGCGGCGATTGCCCGCGCGGACTGGCGAGGTGACAGGCGCGCGCCAGCAACTCTTTACCCGTGCCGGTTTCGCCCTCAATCAATAGCGGTGCGTCGAGCGGTGCCATTCGGCGTGCTTCGCGTACCACGGCGGCCATGACTTTAGAGCTCTGGAAAATGCTGTCGAAGCCACGCAGTTCTTGTTTGCGTACGTTGTAGATACGCTCGCCGACACGGTCGGCGCGGTGCAACGTGAGTACCGCGCCAGCCATGGCTTCGCTGTCGTCGTGTTCCGATTGCAGCGGCGCGATGTCGGCGAGAAACACGTCGCCCTTGACCTTCACGCGCATGCCGTTGATTCGCGATTTGTTGGCGCGCACCAGTTCCGGCAAATCGAAGTCTTCGGCGTAGCGAGACAACGGAATCCCCGGTACTTCATCGACGCGCACACCGAGCAACTGCGCCGCCGCGCGGTTGGCCGCGACGATCGAGCCGCCCATGTCGATCGACAGCACTGGAAACTCCAGCGCGCCGAGCAACGCGTTCAATTCCATGTGCCGCCGTTCGCTTGGCATCAGCCCGACGCGCTTGACGCCGAACACCCCGGCAATCGCCTCGAATTTCGGGCGCAGGGCCTGGAACTGGATGTTGATCAGGTTCGGGCAGTGCAAGTAGATCGCGTTGCCATGCTCACCACCGACCTCGCCCCGCGCGACGTTGATCCCGTAGGCCACGAGCAGGTTGAGGATGTCGCGCAGAATGCCGATGCGGTTCTGGCAGTGGACTTTGATACGCATATAAAAGACCCGAATAAACGATGAGAAACCTGTAGGAGTGAGCCTGCTCGCGATGGCGGTCGGTCAGTTGATAGTGATGGCGACTGATTCATCGCAATCGCGAGCAGGCTCACTCCTACAGGGGACAGCGCCGCCAGTTTTCTTTGGTGGCGCGCAAACAGTTGTCAAGATTATGTGACAGTTACCGACCTTTTCAAACCGGCGAATCGCCGCAAATGCGCGATAACGCCTAAACCGTAACGATAACTTTACGAAATCCACGGAAATTTCCTACGCGGTCGCGATCCAACCTACTGCACACCACTCCACTCTCAGGTAATTCTGAGTCCATCGCTGGACATAACAAGAACGAATTCCCCTAGCAGGAGAGCAGTATGAAGCAGACGCAATACGTGGCCCGCGAGCCCGATGCGCAAGGTTTTATCGACTACCCCGCCGAAGAACACGCGGTGTGGAACACGCTGATCACTCGCCAGTTGAAAGTGATCGAAGGGCGTGCCTGCCAGGAGTATCTGGACGGTATCGAGAAACTCGGTCTGCCCCACGACCGCATTCCGCAACTCGGCGAGATCAACAAGGTGCTCGGCGAGACCACCGGTTGGCAGGTCGCCCGCGTGCCGGCACTGATTCCTTTCCAGACCTTCTTTGAATTGCTCGCCAGCAAGCAGTTTCCCGTCGCGACCTTTATCCGTACTCGTGAAGAGCTGGACTACCTGCAAGAGCCGGACATTTTCCACGAGATTTTTGGCCACTGCCCGCTGCTGACCAACCCGTATTTCGCCGAATTCACCCACACCTACGGCAAACTCGGCCTGCAAGCGACCAAGGAAGAACGCGTGTACCTGGCGCGTCTGTACTGGATGACCATCGAGTTCGGCCTGGTCGACACCCCGCAAGGCAAACGCATCTACGGCGGCGGCATTCTGTCTTCGCCCAAAGAAACCGTTTATTCGCTGTCGGACGAGCCTGAGCATCAAGTCTTCGACCCGCTCGAAGCGATGCGCACGCCGTATCGCATCGACATCCTGCAACCGCTGTACTTCGTCCTGCCGAACCTCAAGCGCCTGTTCGACGTGGCCCATGAAGACATCATGGCCATGGTCAAACAAGGCATGCAGCTGGGTCTGCACGCGCCAAAATTTCCGCCAAAGCCGAAAGCGGCCTGAGCAGAACCCGCTCGCGACTTGCGTGCAAAGATAGTAATTTCCAACAAGAATCGAATTCAGGAACCGACCATGTCCACATTGAACCAAGCCCACTGCGAAGCCTGCCGCGCCGATGCACCACAAGTCAGCGACGAAGAACTGCCGATCCTGATCAAGCAGATCCCTGACTGGAACATCGAAGTTCGCGACGGCATCATGCAGCTGGAAAAAGTTTTCCTGTTCAAGAACTTCAAGCACGCGCTGGCCTTCACCAACGCTGTTGGCGAGATCTCCGAGGCCGAAGGTCACCACCCGGGTCTGCTGACCGAGTGGGGCAAAGTCACCGTGACCTGGTGGAGCCACTCGATCAAAGGCCTGCACCGCAACGACTTCATCATGGCCGCGCGCACTGACGAAGTGGCCAAGACTGCAGAAGGACGCAAGTAATGCACTTCGACGCCATCGGCCGGGTACCCGGCGACCCGATCCTCGGCTTGATGGAGGCGTATGCGCAGGACTCCAACCCGCGCAAATTCGACTTGGGCGTTGGCGTCTACAAGGATGCCCAAGGCCTGACGCCGATCCCGGAAGCGGTGAAAATCGCCGAAGCGCGACTGGTCGAAAGCCAGGACACCAAGACCTACATCGGTGGCCACGGCAACCCGCTGTTCGGCAAAGTCATCAACGAGTTGGTGCTTGGCGCTGACTCGAAACTGATCGCCGAACAACGTGCCGGCGCCACCCAGACGCCGGGCGGTACTGGTGCGCTGCGTCTGGCCGCTGACTTCATCGCCCAGTGCCTGCCAGGCAAAGGGGTATGGTTGAGCAACCCGACCTGGCCGATTCACGAAACCATTTTCGCTGCGGCCGGGGTCAAGGTCAGTCACTACCCATACGTGGGCAGCGACAACCGCCTCGACGTCGACGCCATGCTCGCCGTGCTCAATGAAGTGCCGAAAGGTGATGTGGTGCTGCTGCACGCGTGCTGCCACAACCCGACCGGTTTCGACTTGAACCACGACGACTGGCAGCGTGTGCTCGACGTGGTGCGCAGCCGCAATCTGCTGCCGCTGATCGACTTTGCCTACCAGGGTTTTGGCGACGGACTGGAACAGGATGCGTGGTCGACACGGTTGTTCGCGGCCGAGATCCCCGAGTTGTTGATCACCAGTTCTTGCTCGAAGAATTTCGGCTTGTATCGCGATCGCACCGGTGCGCTGATTGTCTGCGCGAAAAGCGCTGACAAGCTCATCGACATCCGTAGTCAATTGGCCAACATCGCCCGTAACTTGTGGTCGACACCGCCGGATCACGGTGCTGCTGTTGTTGCGACGATCCTCGCTGATCCAGAGCTGAAAGCGCGCTGGGCTGATGAAGTGGAAGCCATGCGATTGCGTATTGCGCAATTGCGCAGCGGTCTGGTTGAAGCGCTGGAGCCTCACGGTTTGCGCGAGCGTTTTGCGCACATTGGCGTGCAGCGCGGCATGTTTTCTTACACTGGCTTGTCGCCGGAGCAAGTGAAACAACTGCGCGAGCAGCACAGCGTGTACATGGTCAGCTCAGGCCGCGCGAACGTCGCCGGCATCGACGCCACCCGCCTCGCGCTGCTGGCCGAAGCGATCGCCAGCGTCTGCAAATAACACCGCAATCCCCCTGTAGGAGCTGCCGCAGGCTGCGATCTTTTGATCTTGATTTTAAAAACAAAGATCAAAAGATCGCAGCCTTCGGCAGCTCCTACATTTGCTCGTTCCCACGCTCCGCGTGGGAATGCAGCCCAGGACGCTCTGCGTCCCAACAGCGGACGCAGAGCGTCCACTGAGGCGTTCCCACGCAGAGCGTGGGAACGATCAATCACCACAGTCCGCGCCCTCCCCTGCGGCCATCTGTCGCATTATTTTGAATTAAAAGTCTGATTGTCATTTTTCCTGCTGTATCCTGCGCAGGCTTTGTAAAAGCGCGGATCTACCAGATCTATCAACAGACTTAGCGAGGAGCGCAACCATGCACGAGATTCCTAATCTCCCCTTCCCAAGCCTGCACGTACCTGAGCAGACGACCACGCAACAAGCCGGCGCCCAACAGCCCGAGCCGAAAGAAGCCGTTGAGAGCCGTCCGGCCGACAACGAAGAGTAAGACCCGTCGTACAGACCGTGTGGAAAGCGCTAACATGCGCTTTCCACACTGCCTGAACCCTGAGCCCGCCATGACCGACGAATTCTCCGAAAGCCAAGCTGCCGTACTGATCGGCGCCACCGAGAAAATGATCGAGATCTGGAACCGTCTCTCCCCCGAGAAACAGGCCGCCCTCCTCGCCCGTTTCGGCACTGAAGAAAACGCCCTTGCCGCACTCGTCACCACGCAACTGGTTGCGCCGGCCAAGCCGTGAATCTGCCATCCGGCAAATAGTTTTACTTTTCCCCGCCCCAGATTCCTCCACGCCGGTATCATAAGCAGCCTATCTAATCTGCCGCTCCCGTGGATCTTTACCCATGTCGTCCTCTATGTCCGAGCCCCAGCGCCCCCTGGCGGTTACGCTGCAAGTCGTTTCCATCGTCCTGTTCACCTTTATCGGTTACCTCAACATCGGCATTCCGTTGGCGGTGCTGCCGGGTTACGTCCACAGCGACCTGGGTTTCGGCGCAGTAATCGCTGGGCTGGTAATCAGCGTGCAATACCTCGCCACCCTGCTCAGCCGTCCGTACGCGGGCAAGATCATCGACAACAAGGGCAGCAAACGAGCGGTGATGATTGGCTTGGCCGGTTGCGGCTTGAGCGGCGTGTTCATGCTGATTTCGGCGTGGACACCGAACATGCCGATGCTCAGTTTGATCAGTCTGTTGATTGGCCGACTGGTGCTGGGCAGCGCTGAAAGCCTGGTCGGTTCCGGTTCGATTGGCTGGGGCATCGGCCGCGTGGGTGCGGCCAACACCGCCAAGGTTATTTCCTGGAACGGCATCGCCAGTTATGGCGCACTGGCGATCGGCGCACCGTTCGGCGTGTGGCTGGTCGGCGAGTTGGGGTTGTGGAGCATGGGCGTCAGCATCATCTTGCTGGCCATTCTCGGTCTGGCGCTGGCATGGCCGAAAACCGCCGCACCGATTGTCGCCGGCGAACGCCTGCCGTTCATGCATGTGCTCGGTAAAGTATTTCCCCACGGCTGCGGCCTGGCGCTGGGCTCGATCGGCTTCGGCACCATCGCCACCTTCATCACCTTGTACTACGCGACTCAGCACTGGGAAAACGCCGTGCTGTGCCTGAGCCTGTTCGGCGCCAGCTTCATCGGTGCGCGGCTGTTGTTCGGCAACTTGATCAACCGCCTCGGCGGCTTCCGCGTGGCAATTGCCTGCCTGTCGGTGGAAACGCTGGGCTTGCTGTTGTTGTGGCTCGCCCCGGACGCACACTGGGCATTGGCCGGTGCAGCGTTGAGCGGTTTCGGCTTCTCGCTGGTATTCCCGGCGTTGGGCGTAGAGGCAGTAAATCTGGTGCCGGCGTCCAGCCGTGGCGCGGCGGTCGGGGCTTATTCGCTGTTCATCGATTTATCGCTGGGGATCACCGGGCCATTGGCCGGCGCGATTGCGGCGGGATTCGGGTTTGCCTCGATCTTTCTTTTTGCGGCCATTGCGGCGTTGAGCGGGTTGATTCTGAGCGCGTACTTATATCGTCACTCTCCCAAGCATCATTGAGCGTGATGCAATTGGCCGTTCGGCTCAGATAGCAGAACGGCCAACAATTACCGTACCTGCCGCCTCCTAGCCATGTAATCGAACGATAGATGCACTATTGGCCAAGCTGTTGTAACCGGAAATGAAGAGAATCTTTCGATCCGACTGGATCACAAGATCAAGAACAGCTGTTTCGCCGAGCAGGAAAAATCTCCCATCGGTGCCAAACCCGAAGTCCCAACCCATATCTTGCTCGATACTGGCAATGAATAATCGACTCTCTTCCAAAGTTTCCCTGACTTGAACACCGGCCATCACCAATGTAGATCCCGGATTGTAAAGCGCGCTCTTATTTACGATAGTGTCCTTAAACCAATCATTGCTTAGTGCGTCCCCCCAACCATTCTCGCCGTAATGGGGGTCTTCGGTGCCGTCAGCTTCGAGTCGCTGAGTCGATAAAAAAATATGTTGCGAGGCAGCATTGGCAGAGGTACCAACAACATACACCTTTGACTGATCCGCACGGTACAACACTGACTTTTTAACCCTGGGTTCTTTATCATGGTAGCCTCCTACCGAAAAATTGGTATCGAGACTGCCATCCCCTTTAAACCTCGCAACAAACCAACCGCCCGTACCTGTCAACTGCGTGGTAGCAATAACCAAATAAGCATCATCCTGAAGAATAAGATCTTCCCCATGGATAAGGCGATTGTTTCGATTGATTAGCTTGTACCCTGTTCCAACAAACGTTTGGTCCAGAGCGCCGTTGGCTCCCACCTTAACCAAGTGAGTCAATCCTCTGTTTTGATGATAGAGCGTCGCCAGGATCATGACCCCGCCGTCTTTCAGGAGAACCATTGCGCCATGGTGAAGAGGGGCCTGTTCCTCTTCAACGATTTCGGTTGAAACCGATGTCGCTGGATCATCATCTTTAGCTTGAGAACTCCAGATCATGGCACCATCAGTTCCGTAGTGCTTATCCAGCGTGCCATTCGCTTCAAATTGTACCAACCCGACTTGCTGACTGTAACTTAGATCACTCGTATAAAAACCAACGATTATTTTTTGAGAAACCGGATCAAACTTTACACTATAGGGTTGCGCCAACAAACGTACTGGAAGTAGATCTGACAATTTGAATTTCACGGTACCCGCCTTGCCGAAGCTCGTGTCCAGCTCCCCCCTTTTGGTAAACATTGTCAAATAAGTTGATTGGGTCAGATAGGAACAACTCGCACAAAGAATCCGCTCGTCTGCCAAAACGACAATCGCGCGAGGTTGAATACGCGCCCGAGTATCTGCATCGTACAGATAGGCTCTCCCCCCAACCCCGAAGGAATAATCTAAGCTGCCGCGAGTAACCTTTACTTGTTCAGTTGAATTAGAACTTTCCATGTCCGGATTTCTCTCGATGAAGGAGAAATAATCAGACATCAGTTGCAGAATCCCCGCACCTGTCAGATCTGACAGGCAGCGAGATCATTTCGATATAAAAAGCATCCTGAACCCACCAATCCCCGAATTGATATCCGCGCGTTTACTTAAAAATCCACCTTGCCACGCCCAGCCTTAATGCTGCCGCGCTTGGTTTTCGATTCCAGTCGACGCTTCTTTGAGCCGAGGGTCGGTTTGGTCGGGCGACGTTTCTTTTCGACTTTGGTGGCGCTGAGGATCAGTTCGACCAGCCGTTCCAGCGCATCGGCGCGGTTGGCCTCCTGCGTACGATATTGCTGCGCTTTGATGATCAACACGCCATCGCTGGTGATGCGACTGTCGCGCAGCGCCAGCAGCCGTTCCTTGTAGAAATCGGGCAAGGACGAGGCCGGGATGTCAAAGCGCAGGTGCATGGCGCTGGAAACCTTGTTGACGTTCTGCCCACCGGCGCCTTGCGCGCGGATGGCGGTCAATTCGATCTCGGCATCCGGCAGATGCACATTGTTGGAAATCACCAGCATGGAAAAGCGTCCGTATTCAGAGCGTGCAGGATACCTTGATTCAGACCTCCAGCCTGTTGGAGATCAAAACTGTGGGAGCGGGCTTGCTCGCGAATGCGGTTTGTCAGCCAACAATTCTTTATCTGACACACCGCATTCGCGAGCAAGCCCGCTCCCACAAGGGGGTTTGTGTGAATCCTGAAAATGACAAACCCGGCACTGTGGCCGGGTTTGTTGTTTCTGCTCGCGCGATTACTTCGCGGTCGCAGGCACCGCAGCTTGAGCGCTGCGCTTGTTCTTGATCACGTAGCAAACCCACATGAACACGACCCACACCGGAATCGCGTATACGGAGATCTGAATCCCCGGGATCAGCAGCATCACGCCAAGGATGAACACCACGAACGCCAGGCAGACATAGTTGCCGTACGGGTACCACAGCGCCTTGAACAGCGGCGTCTGCTGCGTCTTGTTCATGTGCTGACGGAACTTGAAGTGCGAGAAGCTGATCATCGCCCAGTTGATCACCAACGTCGCAACCACCAGCGACATCAGCAGTTCCAGCGCGCTGTGCGGGATCAGGTAGTTGAGCAACACCGCGATCACGGTCACCGCTGCCGAGGCCAGAATCGAACGTACCGGCACACCACGCTTGTCGATCTTCGCCAGGCCTTTCGGCGCATCGCCCTGCTCGGCCATGCCCAGCAACATGCGGCTGTTGCAGTAAGTGCCGCTGTTGTACACCGACAGCGCCGCGGTCAGTACCACGAAGTTGAGAATGTGCGCAGCGGTGCTACTGCCAAGCATCGAGAACACTTGTACGAACGGGCTGCCGCTGTAGGAATCGCCGGACGCGTTGAGGGTTTCCAGCAGGCTGTCCCAAGGGGTCAGCGACAGCAGGATGACCAGTGCGCCGATGTAGAAAATCAGGATGCGGTAGATGACCTGATTGATCGCTTTCGGGATCACGGTTTTCGGCTTGTCGGCTTCTGCTGCGGTGAAACCGAGCATTTCCAGACCGCCGAAGGAGAACATGATGATCGCCATGGCCATCACCAGTCCGCTGACGCCGTTGGGGAAGAACCCGCCGTGCGACCACAGGTTGGCGACCGACGCTTGCGGGCCGCCGTTGCCGCTGACCAGCAGGTAGCTGCCGAGCGCAATCATGCCGACGATCGCCACAACCTTGATGATCGCGAACCAGAATTCGGCTTCACCGAAGACTTTGACGTTGGCCAGGTTGATCGCGTTGATCAGCACGAAGAAGGCTGCCGCAGAGGCCCAGGTCGGAATGTCCGGCGCCCAGTAGTGGATGTACTTGCCGACCGCGGTCAGCTCCGACATGCCCACCAGAATGTACAAAATCCAGCAGTTCCAGCCCGACAGGAAACCGGCAAAGCCGCCCCAGTACTTGTGCGCGAAATGGCTGAAGGAGCCGGCCACCGGCTCTTCAACAATCATCTCGCCCAACTGGCGCATGATCATGAAGGCGATGAAGCCGCAGATGGCGTAGCCGAGGATCATCGACGGGCCGGCGGATTTCAGTACCCCGGCCGAGCCGAGGAACAATCCGGTACCGATCGCGCCACCGAGGGCGATCAGTTGAATGTGGCGATTTTTCAGGCCGCGTTTCAGCTCGCCTGATTGCGAGGGTTGTCCACTCATGAAAAAGGTCTCACGCAAGGTTTGATGATGTTCAGTAGACGTTGCTGCAAGGTTGCGATTTCAAGCAGCCCCGATCAAACCCCAGCGCAGGCACCAGGAGTTCAGCTCAATTACAACGGTCATGCGTCACCTGTTTGTTTTTATCTGTGACGAAATCGAACCCGAAACGCTTGTGGCGCGACGGAGTGAACAAGGCGGGTAGCCTTGAGTTTTGCGCGATTACGCAGAGGGTCACAGTTAAAACGCGGCGCATTGTACACCGCTAACCCCCTGCTGCCAGACCCCGCTGGATCAGCGTGTCGGTTGCCGGGATTGCGTGTGTCCGTTTCGAGAGGCTCGAACGGCTGCAAAAATGGAGTCAGGCCTTTGCGGGCCATCGACGTGGACGAGGAAAAAACCGTCCCACGGAGAGAAGTGGAAATCAGTCACGGCGTTCATTGCGCCTCCTTGTTGTTATGCACCTGCACGGCAGGCATGGGGCGCATCTCACCCTGCAAACGTCGCTGAAACAAGCGGCCCAGAGCCTTGCGTCGGGCTCGGCCCATTGGGCTTCGGAAGCTTTTCCTTACACCCAGACGGGAACCTGCCATTCACGGGGATTTAGCGGATTTTTCGTAAACATTTCTTTACGAGTCGTAACGTAGAGTTTCCATTTCAGAATTTTCTGTAGGACGTCTGCTGGTTAACGGTCATCGGTGTTTTAGCCAGGAATTAATTTGTTGAGACCACTGGCCCATTCGCGAGCAAGCCCGCTCCCACAGGGATCGCATTCCAAATGTGGGAGCGGGCTTGCTCGCGAAGAGGCCCATCAGACACCGAACACCTTTCTTCAGACGAAAAAAAAACGCCAACCCTGCGGTTGGCGTTTTTGCTCGAGCTTGAAACTTGAAGCTTGCCGCTAGAAGCTCACAGCCGCCTTATTCAGGCTTGCGACGACCAAACCCCGGACGCTGACCGGAACCGGCCGGCGCACCGCGGCGCTTGCCCGACGGCTTGTCGCCATCAACCAGCTTGATCCCCGGACGCTTCGACGTCGGTTTAGCCGGACGCTTGTTGGTGGTGTCTGCTGGACGATCCGCCACTGGCGTACCGCGACCGGCAGGCGCGCCACGCTCGCCACGTTCAGTGCGACCGTTGGCCGGACGCGGAGCGCGCTCGCCGTCACGGGCAACCGGCTTGCGGACTGGACGCTCGCCTTCGATCTGCGGCTCACGGCTTGGGCGTGGGCCGGTCGGTGCGCCAGCGGCTGGACGCAGGGTACGTACGCGCTCGGTCTTGCCCATCGGACGCGACGATTTACGCTGCATACGCTCAAGCTTGTCTTTGCTCTTGGCGTTCAGTTGCGGCATCGCCACTGGCGTCAGGCCGACTTCAGCACTGAGGATGTCGACTTCGTACTGGCTCATTTCGCGCCAGCGGCCCATCGGCAGGTCGGAGTTGAGGAACACCGGACCGAAACGTACGCGCTTCAGACGGCTGACCACCAGACCCTGGGATTCCCACAGACGACGAACCTCACGGTTACGGCCTTCCATCACCACGCAGTGGTACCAGTGGTTGAAGCCTTCGCCACCCGGCGCCTGCTTGATGTCGGTGAACTTGGCCGGGCCGTCTTCCAGCACCACGCCAGCCTTCAGTCGCTCGATCATCTCGTCGTCGACTTCACCGCGTACACGCACGGCGTACTCACGGTCCATCTCGTAGGACGGGTGCATCAGGCGGTTGGCCAGCTCACCGTCGGTGGTGAACATCAGCAAACCGGTGGTGTTGATGTCGAGACGGCCGATGTTGATCCAGCGCCCTTCTTTCGGACGCGGCAGCTTGTCGAACACGGTCGGACGGCCTTCCGGGTCGTCACGGGTGCAGATCTCGCCATCGGGTTTGTTGTACATGATCACGCGGCGTACCGATTCGGCCGCTTCTTCGCGCTTGATCACCTTGCCATCAATGGTGATGGCGTCGTGCAGATCGACACGCAGACCGAGGGTGGCGTCTTTGCCATTGACCTTGATCCGGCCCTGGCTGATCCAGGATTCCACGTCACGGCGCGAGCCGACGCCGATACGGGCGAGGACTTTCTGCAGTTTTTCGCCTGCTGGGCCGATTGGCTGGTCGTCTTGCTGATCTTTGATACTCATCTGGGCACCTCCCGGTGTGGTCTGTTCAGGCACTCTGAATTGGGGGCCTGAAGCATTGAAATCTGGGTTCTCGGCCGAAGGGATCGGCGAAGGGTCGCGAATCATACGCGGATGTGCGCCGTCGCGCATCAGAGACTAGCTGATCGATCGGCAGTTATTTCTTTTTCCGCCGACCGGCGCCACCGAGTTTGATCAGGCGCAGCGCGGCTTCGGCGAGCACGGTGCGCTTGTCGTCCTTGTCGAGTTTCTTCCAGGCTTTGATTTCACGCTTGCTGCGGCCGCAGCCGAGGCAGATGTCGTCGGTGAATTTGCAGAGGCTGATGCACGGGTCTTTTGTCGAACTCATTTGGGTACCTTTGGTAGATCAAAAGATCGCAGCCTGCGGCAGCTCCTACATTGGAATGCGGTCCTGTAGGAGCTGCCGCAGGCTGCGATCTTTTCGGCGCCCCTCAGTCTTCGAATTCGCGGCGTTCGGCTTCGATGGCTTCGGCCAGTGCGCGGGCTTCGGCTTCTTCTTCGCTCAGCTCGGGTTCGGGCGCGGGTTGTTCGAGGGCGGCGACGGCGGCCAACAGCTTTTCGCGGGCTTCGGCGACGCCAAGAATGTCCTCTTCCGGTTCGGCTTCTGGCTCAGCTTCAAGTTCAACTTCAATGACGGGCTCAGGCTCAGGCTCAGCCTCGACTTCAGGCTCGGACGTCGGCGCCTCACCGTCCGCCGCATCCCGCAGCAAATCGTCGAAGTCGGTCTTGATGCCCTCCTCCATGCTGTCCAGCTCCAGCAGCAAGGTGTGGAAACTGGTTTCTTCCTTCTCTTCCTCCGGCTCGGCACTGGCGTCGGCCAGTTCCTGCAGACTCTGCGGCACCGGCGCATCGTCGAAATCGAGCACCGGATCGGTTTCCATTTCGCGCAGCTCGGCCAGTGGCGGCAGGTCTTCGAGGTTCTTCAGATTGAAGTGATCGAGAAACATCTTGGTGGTGGCAAACATCGCCGGTTTGCCCGGCACGTCGCGGTAACCGACAACGCGAATCCACTCGCGCTCCAGCAAGGTTTTGACGATGTTGCTGTTCACCGCCACACCGCGCACGTCTTCGATCTCGCCACGGGTGATTGGCTGGCGATAGGCGATCAGCGCGATGGTTTCCAGCAAGGCTCGGGAATAACGCTGCGGGCGCTCTTCCCAGAGGCGGCCAACCCACGGCGAAAACTTCTCGCGGATCTGCAAGCGATAACCGGACGAGACTTCCTTGAGCTCGAACGCACGGCCCTCGCAGGACTTGCCGAGCAGGGTCAGGGCTTTCTTGAAGACTGCAGGCTCAGGCCGTTCGCCCTCTTCGAACAGTTCAAAAAGACGCTCAAGGGATTGCGGCTTTCCCGAGGCCAACAGAAAGGCTTCAAGCAGGGGTGCCAGCTCGCGGGGTTCAGTCAGGTTCATGTTTCGACTCGTTATTCGGCTCGGGCTCGCACGTGGATCGCGGCGAACGGCTCATTCTGCACCAGCTCGACCAAGGATTCCTTGACCAGTTCAAGGATCGCCATAAAGGTCACCACCACACCCAGCCTGCCCTCTTCGGCAGTGAACAGCTCGACAAACGGCACAAAACCGCCGCCCTTGAGGCGTTCCAGCACATCGCTCATGCGTTCGCGGGTGGACAGTGCTTCACGACTGACCTGGTGGCTTTCAAACATATCGCCACGGCGTAGCACTTCGGCCATGCACATCAAAATTTCTTCCAGCGCTACATCCGGCAACAGCTTGCGCGCGCGGGCTTCCGGGGCATCGAGCTTAGGCACGACCACGTCGCGGCCGACGCGGCTGAGGTTGTCGATGCCTTCGGCGGCAGCCTTGAAACGCTCGTATTCCTGCAAACGGCGGATCAGTTCGGCGCGCGGGTCGTCTTCTTCGTCTTCGACAGTTTCGGCGCGCGGCAGCAGCATGCGCGACTTGATCTCGGCGAGCATCGCGGCCATCACCAGATACTCGGCGGCGAGTTCCAGGCGCACTGACTGCATCAACTCGACGTAACCCATGTACTGACGGGTGATTTCCGCCACCGGGATGTCGAGGATGTTTATGTTCTGTTTGCGGATCAGGTACAGCAGCAGGTCGAGCGGGCCTTCGAAGGCTTCAAGAAATACCTCGAGCGCATCCGGCGGGATGTACAGGTCGAGCGGCATTTCCATGACCGCCTGGCCATAGACCATGGCAAACGGCAGTTCCTGCTGAGCATCGGCCTGGGGATCGACAACGGTTTCCACTGCGGACATTCAGGCCTCGACCATGAACGGCGTCGGATCGCCGCAACCGACGCGCACCACTTCCGGGTCGTCACCGGTCAGGTCGATCACGGTGGAGGCTTTGATGCCGCCGAAACCGCCATCCACGATCAAGTCCACCTGGTGTTCGAGCAACTGACGCATTTCGTACGGATCGCTGAGCGGGTCTTCATCGCCGGGCATGATCAGGGTCACGCTCATCAACGGCTCGCCCAGTTCGGCCAGCAGCGCCAGCGCAATCGGATGGCTCGGCACGCGCAGACCGATGGTGCGCTTCTTCGGGTGCAGCAACAGGCGCGGCACTTCGCGGGTGGCGTTGAGAATAAAAGTGTAAGGCCCCGGCAGGTGCGCCTTGAGAATGCGGAAGGTGCCGGTGTCGATCTTGGCGTAATTGCCCAGTTGCGACAGGTCGCTGCAGATCAGCGCGAAGTTGTGCTTTTCATCGAGCTGACGCAGGCGTCGCACGCGCTCGATGGCAGTCTTGTCGCCGATTTGGCAACCGATCGCGTAGGAAGAGTCCGTGGGATACACCACTACCCCGCCCTTGCGGATGATCTCGACCGCCTGTTTGATCAGGCGCGCTTGCGGGTTTTCCGGATGAATCTGGAAAAATTGACTCACATTCTCTACCTGTTCAGACGGCGGCAATATCTGTGTCATGTTTGAACCGACACCACAGGGGTGGAAGGCTCATCGGGAACCGGCCGGTACTGGCCGATCTCGGACCAGCCGCCAGGGCCATGGAAGTCACTGCCGGCGCTGACCAGCAGACCGAACTCACGGGCAAGGATTGCCAGGCTGCCCACCTGTTCCGCAGGCTGGTGGCCATTGACCACCTCGATTGCATGCCCGCCTGCTTGAATATAGTCGGCAATCAGCTTTCGGCGCTTGCTGCGGGTGAAATCGTAGTGCCACGGATGCGCCAGACTGACCCAGGCATTGGCGGCGCGCAGCGTCCCGACGGTGTCTTCCAGCGTCGGCCAGTGCAGCTTGACGTCGCCCAACTTGCCGGCGCCGAGCCACTTGCGAAAGGCCTCGGCGCGATCCTTAACAAAACCTTCACGTACCATCCAGTCAGCGAAATGCGGACGGGCCGGCGCGTTGCCGCTGTCGCCCAGTTCCTGCTGGATTTTCCGTGCGCCATCGAGGGCACCGGGCATGCCTTTGAGGGCGAGCTTGCGGCTTATTTCTTCCGACCGCAGCCAGCGCCCATCGTGCAATTTGGCGATGGCCTCGACCAATGGCGCGGCGTTGACGTCGAAACCGTAGCCCAGCACATGAATGGTCGCGCCGCCCCAGGTGCAGGACAATTCGACGCCGTTGACCAGTTGCATGCCCAATTCTTTGGCGGTCGCGCGCGCTTCAGCGAGGCCTTCGAGGGTGTCGTGGTCGGTCAACGCCAGGACTCGCACGCCGTTTTCGAACGCACGCGCAACCAGAACCGCAGGCGCCAGTGCGCCATCGGAGGCCGTGCTATGGCAGTGCAAATCAACATTCACGGAGAGTTGTAACCTCAAATCAGCTGGCGCTATCGCGCGCCCATATGTTTGTTATTATGCCGCCACATCCAGCTTCTGGCTCTTACTGTGAAACAATTCATCGATTTCATCCCGCTTCTGCTGTTTTTCATCGTTTACAAACTTGATCCACGGGTGGTCGATGTCGCGGGCCATGAAGTCACTGTAGGCGGTATTTACAGCGCCACCGCGATGCTCATCATCAGCTCCCTGGTGGTGTACGGCGCGCTTTTCATCAAACAGCGCAAGCTGGAAAAGAGCCAGTGGCTGACCCTGATCGCGTGTCTGGTGTTCGGTAGCCTGACGCTGGCCTTCCACAGCGAAACCTTCCTCAAGTGGAAAGCCCCGGTGGTCAACTGGCTGTTTGCCGTCGCGTTCATCGGCAGCCACTTCATCGGCGACCGCCTGCTGATCAAACGGATCATGGGCCACGCGCTGACCCTGCCGGATCCGGTCTGGACGCGCCTGAACATCGCCTGGATCGCCTTTTTCCTGTTCTGCGGGGCCGCCAACCTGTTCGTCGCCTTCACCTTCCAGAGCTACTGGGTGGACTTCAAGGTGTTCGGCAGCCTGGGCATGACCCTGGTGTTCCTGGTCGCACAGGGCATTTACCTGTCGCGCCACCTGCACGATGCCGATACCCCAACAACACCAAAAACCGAGGACTGACATGCTCTACGCAATCATTGCCACCGACGTCGCCAACTCACTGGAAGCTCGCCTGGCCGCGCGCCCTGCGCATCTGGAACGCCTGCAAGCGCTCAAGGGCGAAGGCCGCATCGTATTGGCCGGCCCACACCCGGCGGTCGACAGCAATGATCCGGGCGCCGCGGGTTTCACCGGCAGCCTGATCGTCGCCGAGTTCGACTCCCTGAGCGCTGCGCAGGCGTGGGCTGATGCGGATCCGTATATTGCGGCGGGTGTGTATGCCAATGTGGTCGTCAAACCGTTCAAACAAGTACTCCCTTAAACAGATCTGCAGTGTGCCGAGGGGTTCTGTGGCAAGGGGATTTATCCCCGTTGGGTGGCGAAGCCGCCCCAAAGCCATCCAATGCGGTGTGCCTGACACACCGCATTCATTGATTCACGACTGCTGCGCAGCCGAACGGGGCGGTGCGACGTTTCGCTAAATCCCCTCGCCACAAATACTCATCTGGCACAAATAGTCATCTGACTCAAATACTCAGCTGTCCCAAAATACCCACCTGCCACAAAACCCTCATCTGCCACAAAAACCCCATCAGCCACCAACATCACCTCCCGCGCACTGAACCTTCTCGCTTCTCACCCATCTCAATCGCTCATTATTCTCGTTCGTCTGCCGACAACCTGCCCACTATCCATTGGGAAGCAGGTGTTGCGATGCGCAAGGGTTCGTTGTGTCTGATGTTGATCACGCTGTCGATCATGGCGCCCGCCCATGGCGAGGAAACCACCGAAGGTGGCAATTCCACACCGTTGTCGCTGAGCGCCGGCAGCCAGATCACCGAGTTGCAGCAGCGCCTCAAGGCCAGCGAGCAGCAGCGAGAAGAACTGAACAAACAACTGCAAAATGTCGACAACGAACGCGAAAGCGCTCAGCTCGCCCGGTTGCGCCAGGAGAACCAGCGCCTCAAGCTGCAACTCAAGGAAGCACAGGCCAGCCCGCTCCCGCGTTTGTTGACCGATCAACAGCAGTGGTTTGTCACGGGAGCCGGGGTAGCGCTATTGGCGCTGCTCTGCGGTATCTTTGCCAGTGGAGCAAGCCGAAAACGTCGGCAATGGCTAAATTGAGTGAGTCATGAGCGAGCTGTTACTGATTGATGATGACCAGGAGTTGTGCGAACTCCTGAGTAGCTGGTTAAGCCAGGAAGGCTTCCAGGTGCGCGCCTGCCACGATGGCCAGAGCGCCCGCAAAGCGTTGGCCGAAACCGCTCCGGCGGCGGTGGTGCTGGACGTGATGCTGCCCGACGGCAGCGGTCTGGAACTGCTCAAGCAGTTGCGCAACGATCACGCTGATCTGCCGGTGTTGATGTTGTCGGCCCGTGGCGAACCGCTTGATCGTATCCTCGGCCTGGAACTCGGCGCCGACGATTATCTGGCCAAACCGTGCGACCCGCGCGAACTGACTGCGCGCCTGCGCGCCGTATTGCGCCGCAGTCACCCGGCCGCCGTGTCGACGCAACTGGAGCTGGGCGACCTGAGTTTCAGCCCGGTGCGCGGCGTGGTCAGCATCGACGAAAAAGAACTGACCCTCACCGTATCCGAAAGCCGCTTGCTCGAAGCCCTGCTCAAGCAGCCCGGCGAACCACTGGACAAGCAGGAACTGGCGCAGATCGCCCTCGGCCGCAAACTGACCCTGTACGACCGCAGCCTCGACATGCACGTCAGCAACCTGCGCAAAAAGATCGGCCCCCACCCCGACGGCCGCCCACGCATAGTCGCCCTGCGCAGCCGTGGTTACTACTACAGCCTCTGAATTACACCCGTCCCGCACGGGCATGACGATAAATCGCCCCCTGTAGGAAGCTGCCGAAGGCTGCGATCTTTTGATCTTGTTTTTAAAAGACAGATCAAAAGATCGCAGCCTTCGGCAGCTCCTACAGGGATATGTGTAAGGCTGATGACGAAACGTCTTTACCCAAGCTTTACGCAGTGCTGACCGCCGCTGACCTTGATCTCCGTAATCTGAACTCATCCGGAACGTACCGGGAACGAGACAAGGAGATTCACCATGCGCAAGACTCTTATCGCTCTGATGTTCGCTGCCGCTCTGCCAACCGTTGCCATGGCCATGCCGCAAGATGGCGGCCCGATGGGTGGCCCGCTCGACGGCCCACGCCACGGCGGTCAGATGCACGGCATGCACGGCAAAGGCCCGTACAGCCAACTCGACCTGTCCCGCGAACAGCGTGAGCAGATTCGCAAGATCATGGGCGAGCAGATGCACGAGCGTAAGCAAGTGGTCGACAAGTACCTGGAAAAACTCTCGCCAGCGGATCAGAAAGCCCTGAAAGACGAGATGGCCGCCAACCACAAGAAAGGCGAGGCTGATGTTCGTGCGGTGCTGAAGCCGGATCAACAGAAGAAATTCGACGAGATCCAGAAAAAGCAGGCTGAACGCCGCGCCGAATGGGCTGAGTTCAAGGCGTGGAAAGCGCAACAGCCGCAAAAAGCGCAATAATGTTCTGACCATGGCCCAACGGCTAACCCCGTTGGGCCTGTTGCCACTCAATCCCAATGTGGGAGCGGGCTTGCTCGCGAATGCGGTGTATCAGACAAAGAAATGTTGACTGACACACCGTATTCGCGAGCAAGCCCGCTCCCACATTGGTTTTGCATTGTTCTGAGGATTTTCTGTGCGTTCATTGTTCTGGCGTATTCTCGCGAGCTTCTGGCTGGCCATCGCATTGGTGGCCGGGTTGTCGATTCTGCTCGGGCATATGCTCAATCAAGACGCGTGGATCCTCAGCCGCCATCCGGGCCTCAACACCTTGGCCGGCGACTGGACGCAAACCTACGAAGCCCAGGGCGAGGAAGCCGCTCAGGACATCCTCGAACAACGCAAACGTCAATATCACATCGACGTCCAAGTGCTGAACGAATCCGGCGATCCGGTCGTACGCGGCACCTTTCCGCGCCGCGCCGCCGCGTTCGAAGCGCGACAGAACAACGATGACCGCCGCCTGCCATGGCGCCGCCTGACTGACGAATTCACCAGTGAGAAAACCGGCGACACCTACCTGTTCATCTACCGCATCCCGCACCCGGAACTCGACGCCTGGCACCGCGAAAGCCTGCTCTGGCCGCTGAGTGCGTTGGGTATCGCGCTGGTAGTGCTGACCCTGTTCAGCTTGCTGGTAACTTTCTCCATCACCCGCCCGCTCAGTCGATTACGCGGTGCGGTGCATGATCTGGGGCAAACCACCTATCAGCAAAACAGCCTGGCCAAACTGGCCAACCGCCGCGATGAATTCGGTGTGCTCGCCACTGACTTCAACCGCATGGGCGCGCGCCTGCAAAGCCTGATCGGCAGTCAACGCCAGTTGCTGCGCGACGTTTCCCATGAATTACGTTCACCACTGGCGCGGCTGCGCATTGCCTTGGCACTGGCCGAACGGGCTAACCCGGAAGAACGCGAAAAGCTCTGGCCACGCCTGACCCGCGAGTGCGATCGCCTCGAAGCCTTGATCAGCGAGATTCTGGTACTGGCGCGGGTCGATGCAGACAACGCCAGTGCTGAAGACGTGGATTTGAATGCGCTGCTGAGTACCTTACAGAAGGACGCGAAACTCGGCTCACCCGAGCAGACAGTGCGCCTGGACGTTGAACCGAATCTGCAACTCAAAGGTTGGCCAACGATGATTGAGCGGGCCGTCGATAATCTTCTGCGCAATGCTCAGCGTTTTAACCCAGAGGGTCAGGCGATTGAGATGCAGGCGTCACGTCAGGGCGAGAAAATTATTGTGAGCGTGCGCGACCATGGGCCGGGCGTGCAGGCCGAACATTTGAGTCAGTTGGGTGAGCCGTTCTATCGGGCGCCGGGGCAGACGGCGGCGGGACATGGCTTGGGCCTAGCGATTGCGCGCAGGGCGGCGGAGCGGCATGGCGGGAGTTTGACGTTGGCCAATCATCCGCAGGGTGGGTTTATTGCCAGCCTGGAATTGCCGTTGGTGCCGGGTGCGGTGGTTCAACTCTGATCAAAAATGTGGGAGCGGGCTTGCTCGCGAAAGCGCTGTGTCAGTCGACGTTATTTGTGACTGATTCACCGCTTTCGCGAGCAAGCCCGCTCCCACATTTGATCGTCGCTGTCAGGACTTACCGGGCCAGGCGCTGACAAACTCTGCCAGGTCTACCTTCTCCGCCACACGCGGTTCTTTCTGCGGTGTGCCGAGGTACAAGAACGCAATCACCTCTTCACCCTCAACCAAACCCAAACCCTGCGCCACGTGCCGGGAATACGCCAAATCCCCGGTGCGCCACACCGCGCCAATACCCTGCGCATACGCCGCCAGCAAAATCCCGTGCGCCGCGCACCCGGCTGCGAGCAATTGCTCAGCCTTCGGATACTTCACGTGTTCCTGCAATTTAGCGATCACCACAACCACCAACGGCGCTCGCAGCGGGCCGTTGCGGGCCTTGTCGATCATCGCTTCGGTGACGTCGCCTTCCTGCTGCTGCGCCGCTTCGGCCAGCAACTCGCCCATTTGCTCGCGCGCCGCGCCTTCGACGGTCAGGAAGCGATACGGCTGCAAATGCCCGTGGTCCGGTGCACGCAAGGCTGCGCCAAACAAGGCTTCGCGTTGTTCGGCAGTAGGGGCCGGTTCGACCAGTCGTGGAACGGAAACACGGTTGAGCAACGCGTCGAGAGCCTGCATCGGCCACCTCCTGAAAAATATGTGCGGCTATTCTAGCTGTAACTGCCAACAGGATGCCGGTTTACATGCCCTGCCTCGCAGGTAGAATGGCGCCCTCCCACCACAGCCCGAGCGGACTTCATGGCGTTGCCGACCTTACGGATCATTGGTTTCATCATCGGCATTTTCCTGATCACGCTGGCTGTCGCCATGGTCGTGCCCATGGCCACCCTGGTGATTTTCGATCGCACCAGCGATCTGCCGTCGTTCCTCTGGGCGAGCATGATCACCTTCGTCGCCGGCCTCGCGCTGGTGATTCCGGGTCGGCCCGAACACATTCATTTGCGCCCGCGTGACATGTATTTGCTCACCGTCAGCAGTTGGCTGGTGGTGTGCATTTTCGCCGCGCTGCCGTTTCTGCTGACCCAGCACATCAGCTACACCGACTCGTTTTTCGAGAGCATGTCTGGCATTACCGCCACCGGTTCGACCGTGCTCAACGGCCTCGACACCATGTCCCCCGGCATCCTGATGTGGCGCTCGTTGCTGCACTGGATCGGCGGCATCGGCTTTATCGGTATGGCGGTGGCGATTTTGCCGCTGCTGCGCATCGGTGGCATGCGTCTGTTCCAGACCGAATCGTCCGACCGCTCGGAAAAGGTCATGCCGCGCTCGCACATGGTGGCGCGCCTGATCGTGGCGGCGTACGTCGGCATTACCATTGTCGGCAGCCTCGCGTTCTGGTGGGCCGGGATGAGCCCGTTCGATGCGATCAACCACGCGATGTCGGCGATTTCCACCGGCGGTTTCTCGACCTCCGACCAGTCGCTGGCCAAGTGGACGCAACCGGCGGTGCACTGGGTCGCGGTGGTGATCATGATTCTCGGCAGCCTGCCGTTCACCCTGTACGTGGCGACCATGCGCGGCAACCGCAAGGCGTTGATCCGCGATCAGCAGGTGCAGGGTTTGCTGGGGATGTTGCTGGTGACCTGGCTGGTGCTCGGCACCTGGTACTGGTGGACGACCAACCTGCATTGGCTGGACGCGCTGCGCCACGTGGCGCTGAACGTGACCTCGGTGGTCACCACCACCGGTTTCGCCCTCGGCGATTACAGCCTGTGGGGCAACTTCTCGCTGATGCTGTTTTTCTATCTGGGTTTTGTCGGCGGCTGCTCCGGCTCGACCGCGGGCGGGATCAAGATTTTCCGTTTCCAGGTCGCCTACATCCTGCTCAAGGCCAACCTTAATCAGTTGATTCATCCACGCGCGGTGATCAAGCAGAAGTACAACGGTCACCGTCTCGACGAAGAGATCGTGCGTTCGATTCTGACCTTTTCGTTCTTCTTCGCCATCACCATCTGCGTGATCGCCCTGCTGCTGTCGCTGCTCGGCGTCGACTGGATGACTGCGCTGACCGGCGCTGCCAGCACCGTGTCCGGCGTTGGCCCGGGCCTGGGCGAAACCATTGGCCCGGCGGGCAACTTTGCCACCTTGCCGGACGCAGCCAAGTGGATCCTGTCGTTCGGCATGCTGCTCGGCCGACTCGAGATCATTACGGTGTTTGTGCTGTGCATTCCGGCATTTTGGCGTCATTGACCGCGTTCGGCGCCTGCAACAGCCGCGCCCGGTAGTCGCCGGGCGTGGTGTCGAACCAGCGGCGGAAGGCGCGGAAGAAGTTGCTCGGGTCGGCGAAGCCCAACAGATAAGCGATTTCCAGCAAGGTCATGCTCGGTTGCGCCAGATACTGCTCGGCCAGTTCGCGGCGGGTGTCATCGAGCAACTGCTGAAAACTCGTGCCCTCCTCCTGCAACCGTCGCTGCAGCGTGCGCTGAGATAAATGCAGAGTTTGCGCCACGGTGTCGCGCTTCGGCTCGCCTTGCGGGAGTAAACGGCACAGCACCTGCCGTGCCTTGTGCGTGACCCGGCTCTCGGAAAACCGCGCCAGATATTCCCCGGCAAAACGATCGTGCAGCAGCGCCATCGCCTCGTTGGCGGTGGGCAGCGGCGCTTCCATGTCGGCGCGTTCGAAGATCAGCGCATCGTATGGCGCGTTGAACACCAACGGCGCATGGAAAGCTTGTTTATACGGTTCGAGATCGGCGGGTTGGGCGCCCTGCACCAACACTTTGACCGGGTGCAGCGTACGTCCGCTCAACCAGCCGCACAGGCCCAAGGCGCAGGCCAGCGAGGCTTCGGCGCTTTGCCGGGTCGGCGGCAGATGATCGCCGTGCACCGTCAGAATCAGCGCGTAGCCTTCCTCCAGCAGACGAAAACTCAAGTCGGCGCTTTCAGCGATGATCCGCTGATAGCGCACCAGCCGTTGAAAGCCTTCAGCGAGCGTATTGCTCGACATCAGCGCGTAACCGGCGACATGAAACGAGGCCGGTCGCACCACTTTGCCCATGTTCAGGCCGATCGCCGGATTACCGGACAGCTCGACCGCCCGTTGCCACAACCGGGTCATGGAATCTTGCGGGAAGCGTGCATCCGGATCATCCAGAGCCGTGTAATCGAGCCCCAGTTGCTTGAACAGAACCCGGCAATCCAGGCCGTCCATCTCCAATGCTTTGACAATCCCCATCGCCCAGCTTGCAGAAGTCGTTCGTTCGCTCATGGCGTTTTTCTTTTACATGATGGGCCGCATGTTACGGCCTGATTTGCGAAGGATACTAAAGTGGCGCCGATTGTCACTGGCCCACGCCAATGATCACTCTAGACTCAAATAAGCTACCCGCAGAACAACTCGTCGCCAGAACAATAACCACAGAGAACGCGGTCGTGGAAAACATCAAGCAATTCAACAGCTTCGCTGAGTTCTATCCGTATTACCTCAGTGAGCACAACAACAGCACCTGCCGGCGTCTGCATTTCATCGGCACGACGCTGGTTATTTTCATTCTGGCGATGACCATCGCCAAAGGCGCCTGGCTGCTGTTATTGGCCGTGCCATTGGCGGGCTACAGCTTTGCCTGGATCGGGCATTTCTTTTTCGAGAAGAACCGGCCGGCGACTTTCCAGCATCCGCTGTACAGCCTGCTCGGCGATTTCGTCATGTACCGCGACATGATCCTGGGTCGCGTGGCGTTCTAAACAATAAGAAACACGAGGTTTGCCGATGAATGCCAATGCCCGTTTCACCCATATGAAGGACGGTACGCAGGAAGACTGGGCGATCATCGCCTCGGACTTCAGTGCCTACGCCAAACAATTGCCCTCGCGGATCATGGCTCATCTGAAATTGCTTGAAGGCGATTTCGGCGGCTTCCCGGTGGATCGCCTGACCCACTCGCTGCAAACCGCAACCCGCGCCTTTCGTGATGGTCGCGACGAGGAATACGTGGTCTGCGCGTTGCTCCATGACATTGGCGACACTCTGGGTTCGTACAACCATCCGGACATTGCGGCGGCGATTCTCAAGCCGTTTGTCAGTGCCGATAATTTGTGGATGGTGGAGAAACACGGGGTGTTTCAGGGTTATTACTTCTTTCATCACTTGGGCATGGATCGGCATTTGCGCGAGCAGTTCGCCGGGCATCCGCAGTATCAGGCGACGGCCGAGTTTTGCGCCAAGTACGATGCGGCGGCGTTTGATCCGGCGTATGACACGCTGCCGTTGAGCTTTTTTGAACCGATGATGGAGCGGTTGTTTGCGCAGCCGAAGAACTCCATTTACAAGGCGGCGATGGAAGAACATAGCCCCGCCTAAGATCAAAAGATCGCAGCCTTCGGCAGCTCCTACACAGGTCTCATGTAGGAGCTGCCGCAGGCTGCGATCTTTTGCATTTAAGCGAGTTCGGCGACTTTGGCCGCTTTTAGCTCCGCCTCTCGCGCCTGCGCATCCGCCAGCCGATACAACTCGATCGTGCCATCCCAATGCTCGATCAGCGCCGTACACGACTCCACCCAATCGCCGCAGTTGAGGTAATCCACCTCACCGACCTTACGAATTTCGGCATGGTGGATGTGCCCGCAGACCACCCCGTGAAACCCGCGCTTCACGCACTCATGGGCGATGGCTTCTTCGAAGTCGCTGATAAAACTCACCGCCGTCTTCACCTTGTGCTTGAGGTACGCCGACAGCGACCAGTAACCGTAGCCATAACGCGCACGCCAATGGTTGAGCCAGCGATTCAGGGTCAGGGTAAATTCGTAGGCCGAATCGCCGAGGAAGGCCAGCCAGCGGTGATATCGGGTGATCACATCAAACTGATCGCCGTGAATCACCAACAGATGCCGACCGTCAGCCGTGACATGCACCGCTTCGTCGACCAACTGAATATTGCCCAGAATCAGCTTCGAGTAACGGCGCAAGAACTCGTCGTGATTGCCGGTGACGTAGATCACTTCGGTGCCGCGCTTGCTCATGGTCAGCAAGCGCCGGATCACGTTGGTGTGCGCTTGCGGCCAGTACATGCCGCCGCGCAGTTTCCAGCCGTCGATGATGTCGCCGACCAGATACACCTTGTCGGCGTGATAGCCCTTGAGGAACGTCGACAAGTGCTCGGCCTGGCAATCGCGCGTGCCCAGGTGCACGTCGGAGATCCACAGGGTTCGCACCCGTTGTTTGCGGCTGGGTCTGGCGAGCTCGGCGCTGGTCATGGGCAACCCTCTGCGATGTTTTCGCCACTCTGCGCGCGTCCGGTTAATCGACCATGACAGGCGCGAGTCAGTCGTGTGACAGCGCACACAGCGCCCGCCGGTGTAGACTGCAGGCCTGCCCGGAGACTTGTTTATGCGCCCGATTCTCACCCTGCGTCAGTACACCCGCGATCTGATCGTCCACAGCCACGAGCACGCCCAATTGGTGTTCGGGCTGTCTGGCGCGCTGGATTTCGAGGTCGAGGGCCGTGGCAGTCAGGTGCGTCAGCAAAGTTTTGTGGTGATCCCTTCGGGTGCGCATCACGCGTGCGGCAGTCCCGATGGCAGCCGCTGTCTGGTGATGGACATTCCTGACGGGCAATGGCTGGTGGATTCGTTGGGTGAACATGCCGAGGCCAGCCGCCGCTTGCTCGATCAGCCTGCGCGCCTGTCGCTGGATTCCGGGCAGAGCCAGTTGGTCAGTTGGCTGGCGAACAGCCCGGTCAGCGATCCGTTGATCGCACAGCAAGGCTCGGTGTTGCTGCTGGCCAGTCTCAATCATGCGAAACCAGCCGAACTGACTGCCCGCCGTTTGCCTTATGCGGCGCTGGATGCGCACATCGAGCAGAACGCGGCTTATCCGCTGCAAGTTGCCGATCTGGCGCGGGTTGCCGGGCTGTCGAGTGCGCGTCTGCATGCGCGGTTTATGGCGGAATGCGGGCAGACGCCGATGGATTACATGCGCAGTCGACGGCTGCATCTGGCGGTGCAAATGCTCCGCGACACGCTTTTGCCGATGGGCGAGATTGCCAGTCGCGTCGGTTACAGCTCGCAGAGTGCCTTCTCGGCCGCCGTCCTGCGCGAGTTCGGCTCATCACCCGGCCAGCTTCGCCGCGATTCCGGCGACAAAAGACGATAGTCCGCCGACAGACTTACTGATCTCCACACGCTTAAATGTAGGAGCTGCCGAAGGCTGCGATCTTTTGATGTTGTTTTTTAAAAGCAAGATCAAAAGATCGCAGCCTTCGGCAGCTCCTACAGTGAGATTGTGTCAGTGATTTTGTTTGAGATAGAAGGATTGCAATGACTCCGCGTACCGCCCTCGGCGCTCTGCATATCGGTGCTTTGATGTTTGGCCTGACCGGTGTGTTCGGCAAACTCGCTGCCGCCTCCCCCGCCGTGATCGTTTTCGGCCGCGCCGCTTTTGCCGTGCTCGCTCTGACGTTTTTCGCCCGTTTTGCCAGTGCGCAGGGCTGGCGAAAACTCGAGGCCGTGGACTGGCGTCGACTGATCCTCAGCGGCGTGTTGCTGGCCGGGCATTGGGTGAGTTTCTTTATTTCGGTGAAGATCGCCGGTGTCGCCATCGCCACGTTGGGCTTCGCCAGTTTCCCGGCATTCACGGTAATTCTCGAAGGGCTGATCTTCCGCGAACGCATCCGCGCCAACGAGATTGTGCTGGTGGTGCTGGTCAGCGTCGGCCTGATTCTGGTGACCCCGGCCTTCGATCTGGGCAGCGGCGCCACCGTTGGTTTGCTCTGGTCGGTGCTGTCGGGGCTGCTGTTCTCCTTGCTGTCGCTGACCAACCGCGCCAGCTCCGGACGCATTCCGGCGGTACAAGCGGCGCTGTGTCAAAACGTGGTGGTGGCGCTTTGTCTGCTGCCGGTCGCGGCGCCGCAATTGAGCGAAGTGCGCGCACTGGACTGGTTGTGGATCGCCCTGCTCGGCGTGTTCTGCACCGGCGTCGCTCACAGTCTGTTCGTGGCCAGTCTGGCGGTGATCAAGGCGCGCACCGCAGCGGTGGTGTTTGCGATGGAGCCGGTCTACGGCATCACCGTCGCCTGGCTGCTGTTCAATGAAAACCCGACGCCGAAGATGTTGATCGGCGGCGCGTTGATCATTGTCGCCATCGTCGTCTCGGCGCGGATGTCAGGCAATGCCGACAAGAAAACCGTCGCCGCCGAGGCCGCGTCTCACTGAGTGCGGTCGTTGTGACCGAGGTCGCGGTCAGGATCGATCTGATCGCGCACCCGCTGCTTCAGCACCTTGGCTTCCGGAAAACCGCCGTCGGCCTTGCGTTCCCAGATCTGCACGTCAGCGCAGGTGATCTGAAACACCCCGCCAGTGCCCGGCACCAACGAGACTTTGCCGAGGTCGTCGCCGAAGGTGCTGAGCAACTCCTGCGCCAGCCACGCGGCGCGCAACAGCCATTGGCATTGCGTGCAATAAGTGATGACAACTTCTGCTTTTGCGACAGTCATGTTCGCTACAACTCCTGAGACAGAGGGCGCCGCTATAATAGCCGGCTTTACCGCTTGCCCCGAGACTCACAATGCGCCGTCTGCTGTTCTGCCTGCTGCTTGGTTTTCTGCCCCTCTTCGTCCATGCCACTGAAGCGCCGCGCCCGAAAATCGGCCTGGTGCTGTCCGGTGGCGCCGCGCGCGGGCTGGCGCACATCGGCGTGCTCAAGGCTTTGGAAGAGCAAGGCATCAAGATCGATGCGATCGCCGGCACGAGCATGGGTGCGGTGGTCGGCGGCTTGTACGCCTCGGGTTACAAGATCGACGAGCTGGAAAAACTCGCGCTGAACATCGACTGGCAAGCCGCGCTGTCCGACGCGCCACCGCGTGAAGACGTGCCGTTTCGACGTAAGCAGGATGACCGCGATTTTCTGGTGAAACAGAAACTCAGCTTTCGCGACGACGGCAGCCTCGGTCTACCATTGGGTGTGATTCAGGGGCAAAACCTCGCGCTGCTGCTGGAAAGCCTGTTGGCCCACACCAGTGATACCCGCGATTTCGACAAACTGCCGATCCCCTTCCGCGCCGTGGCCACCGACATCGCCAACGGTGAGAAAGTGGTATTCCGCAAAGGCCATCTGCCGCAGGTGATTCGCGCGAGCATGTCGATCCCGGCGGTGTTCGCGCCGGTCGAACTCGATGGCCGGTTGCTGGTGGACGGCGGCATGACCGACAACATTCCGCTCGATGTGGCGCGGGAAATGGGTGTCGACATCGCTATCGTCGTCGATATCGGTACGCCGCTGCGCAACCGCAAACAACTGACCACCGTGGTCGACGTGCTCAACCAGTCGATCACCCTGATGACCCGGCGCAACTCGGAAGAACAACTCGCCGCGCTGCACCCTGACGACGTTTTGATTCAACCGGCACTGGCCGCCTTCGGCGTCACCGATTTCGGCAAGGCCCAGGAAATGATCGACGCCGGTTACCGCGCGACCAAAGCCCTCGACACCCGCCTCGCACAGCTCAAACCGAGTGAATCCCAAGACGCCGAACTCAACGCCGCCCGCTCGCCGGGCCAGCGCACGCCGGTCATCACCGCCATTCGTGTGGAGAACGATTCGAAAGTCGATGATGACGTGATCCGCTACTACATCCGTCAACCCATCGGCGAACCGCTGGATCTCGGCCGACTGCATTCGGACATGGGCACCTTGTACGGCCTCGACTACTTCGAGCAGGTGCAATACCGCGTGGTGCACAAAGGCCCGGATCACACCCTGGTGATCAGCGCGCGCGGCAAACGCAGCGGCACCGATTACCTGCGCGTCGGCCTCAATCTGTCGGACGACATGCGCGGCGACAGCGCTTTCAACCTCGGCGCCAGCTACCGCGTCAACGGCATCAACCGCCTCGGCGCGGAATGGCTGACGCGCGCGCAGATCGGCGACAAACAAGAGTTGTACACCGAGTTCTATCAGCCGCTGGACGTCGGCTCGCGCTACTTCGTCGCGCCGTATGCATCGTTCGAAGCGCAGAACGTCGAGTCGATTCTCGATAATGATCCGATCGCGCAATACCGCGTCGAGCGCTACGGTTTCGGCCTCAATCTCGGCCGGCAGATCGGCAACAACGGCGAAGTGCGTTTCGGTGTTGGCGAGGCGTGGGGCAAGGCCGATGTGCGCATTGGTGATCAGGATCTGCCGAGCGAAAGCTTTAACGAAGGCTTCTACTCGCTGAAGTACTCGTACGACTCGCTGGACAACGTTTACTACCCTCACGAAGGCAAGGACATCAGCCTGACGCTGACGCAATTCGAACCGAGTCTGGGCTCGGATATACGTTACCGGCAGTGGGATTTCAAAATCGACAAAGCCATGAGTCATGGCCCTGACACGTTGATTCTTGGCGGTCGTTATGGGCGCACGCTGGACGACGCCAATGTGGTGACATCGAGCTTCCTGCTCGGCGGCGCGCGCCAGTTGTCGGGGTTCCGGGAAGATGCGATTTCCGGGCAGAACGTCAGCCTGATGCGTGCCGTGTATTTCCGCCGTCTGACACCGCGTTCATACCTGCCGCTGGACTTCCCGCTGTACGCCGGTGCTTCACTGGAGCGTGGGCGGGCGTGGAACAATGACAATGAGTTCGACAGTGGTTACATCAATGCGGCGAGTGTGTTTATCGGGTTTGACACGCCGCTGGGGCCGTTGAATTTCACGTATGGGTTGAATGATGCGGATGAGCAGGCGGTTTATCTGAATCTTGGCCAGACTTTCTGATTGATATTGTTTGGTCTGGCCCCTTCGCGAGCAGGCTCGCTCCCACAGTTTGGAATGCGTTCCCCTTGTGGGAGCGGGCTTGCTCGCGAAGGCGTCAGTACATTCACCCCATCAATCAGCTCAGCGAATCCCCGCCAACAAAGTACGCGCCGTCTGCTTTAGTGGTTCATCGCCCTCTTTGAGCAATTCATTAAGCAACGCAATCGCACTGTCGATATCGCCGTCATCAATGCAGTTCTGCGCCTGCTCAAGCTTGCCGGCGCCCTCCTCCACTTCAGGCTCTGACAGTTGCAAATCCAGCGGCTCCAGCGTCAACGCCTGCGGATCACCAAACTCATTGAGGAAGTCATCATCCAGCGGCTGCGCATCCGGCTCGGGAATCCACTCCAGCTCCGACTCCTCCGACAATGGCTGAACCGGCGCTGGAGGACTGTCCTGCAGATCCCAACTGGAATCCATCGACAGCTCGCCCAGATTCAATTCGAAATCATCCACCGGCGGCGTGGGTTCGGGCTGAGCGGCAGCGATCGGTGCGGCCACCAGAACCGGCGCAACACTCGTCAGCTTCGGATGCCGATCGCGAACTGCCTGTAACTCGTGTTCATCCACTCCAAGCTGTCGCAAGTGGTTTTCCTGTTGCTCGTACGCGGCGTTATCGCCTTGGCGCCCTAAAACTTCGAGCAGTTGCACCCCGAGGTCGATGCGTTCCGGTTCTTTGGCCAGGGCATCGCGCAGTAAGCCGACGGCTTCGCCGAGTCTTCCGTAAGCGAGGTAAATGCCCACCGCTTCCAGCACATCGCCTGCCGCGGGTTCTTCGCGGTGTTCGGCTGAAGCGTGGTGTCTGAACGAATCTGGACTCTGCGTTTCCTCGGTGTCGGGCTCGATGCCAAGTGGCAGCGCCGGCGCGGCAACGGTTTGCGTTTGTTGGCGACGGCGCACGATCAACCCGCCAATCAGCGCGACCAACAACAGCACTAATCCGCCCAGCAGCAGCCAGTTCGGCGAATCATCTTCCGTAGCGACTGGCGCAACCACCGGAGCGGGTGCTGGCGTCACCACAGCTGGCGACGGTTTCTGCAGCTCGGCCAGACGCGTCTGCAATTCGCCCATTTGTTTTTTGCCGTCGGTGATCAGCGCCTGTTGCTCCTGCAACTTGGCGTTTTGCTCTTCGATGGTTTTTTGCAATTGTTGATTGAGCAACACACTGGCGGCTAACTGTTCAGCGACTGCATCGTTGGCCGGTGCGGCCGGTGCGGCCGGTGCTGGCGGCGGCGGAGCAGTTTCGCGCTTGCCCTGCGCCGCCTGAACCGGCGCGGTCACAGGCTCGACAATCGGAAACGCAGAAGACTGCGCACGCGGATCCGGCTCATCAGTAGCCGGCTCGATTCCCGGCGTGCCCGGCGGATCGATCAGCACGGTGTATTCGCGCAGCAAACGGCCGTTGGGCTGATTGAGCTGCACGAGGAAATTCAGGAAGGGTTCGTTAACCGGTTTGCTGGACGTCACCCGGATCATCTGGCGATTGCCATGCAGGATCGGGATGAACTTGAGGTCGTTGAGGAAAAACACCCGCTCCACCCCGGCCTCCGCGAACTCATCCGCCGTGGCCAGACGCACCGACAGATCGTTTTGCGTCAGCCCGCCGACATCCACCAACGCGATATCGGCCTTGAGCGGCTGATTGAGGCTTGAATGGATCGTAATGTCACCCAGCCCCAACGCCATCGACCACGTCGAATAACTGAATAGCCCGGCCAGCAGCAGCCATTTGCCGCCACTGCGCCGTACCACGTGCCAACTTGCGAGCATGAGCATCCCTTAAATAAGCAAAACCGACTTCTATGCGTTCGCACATCCGGTACGAACACGATATTGCCCAGTAGTTCTTATAGTCGGCTCAGTGCGATCTCTCAAAAAATCGGCACAGGGTTGTGCCTCAAGATTTTTCCAGGTTGGTCAGAATGTGCGCGTGGACGCGCATGCACACCTTCAAATCCGCCTCGTCGACGCCTTCGAACAATTCGTGGCGCAACTGCGTGGCAATGGTTTCTATTTGTTCGATAAGCGGCAGCGCGGGGGCGCAGAGGACAATTTTTTTCGCCCGACGGTCTTCCATCACGGACTGGCGTTGCACCAGGCCCTGGCTTTCCAGACTATCGAGCAAGCGTGCGAGGGTCGGCCCTTCAACGCCGACGCTCTGCGCCAGCTCACGTTGGGTCGGCGCCTCTTCGAAACGCGCCAGATGCAGCAGCACCAGCCAGCGCGCCTGGGACAAGCCCAGCCCGGCGAGACGACGATCCAGTTCGGCGCGCCAGCCACGGGACATCTGGGCCAGTTGCATGCCAAAGCGGTGTTGATCGGTTAACGGCATAAAACACTCACGGTTAGTCTGAAAAATAAGGAATTTCTAATTATTAGCCAGCTAAGCATGAGCCGCAGTTATAGGCAAGAGTCGCTCTGTACTGAATCGTTACATCTTGAAGCCCCTCACCCTAGCCCTCTCCCAGAGGGAGAGGGGACTGATCGGGGGATGCTCGGGATTTTCGGCGACTTGGGAGTGCTTTGATGAATTCGAAATTGGAATGCCCTCACCCTAGCCCTCTCCCGCAGGGAGAAGGGACTGATCGGGGGATGCTCGGGATTTTCGGCGACTTGGGAGTGCTTTGCTGAATCGAAATTTGGAAAGCCCTCACCCTAGCCCTCTCCCAGAGGGAGAGGGGACTGATTGGGGGATATTGGGGAATTACGCCGACGTGATAGTGCGACGTTGAATCCATAATCGACTCGGTCATTCAGGTCGATGTAGGACGCAAGACACCTCGGTCGGCCCCCTCTCCCTAGGGGAGAGGGCTGGGGTGAGGGGCAACGGCCAAATTACATCTCAAATTCCGATTGCAACGCAGCCCGAACGCAATACAGCACGCCTTCCGGCACCCGCCCGGCGAACAACTCGGCAATCTCAGCGACCGACGGCAACTCACCTTCGCCATCAAGAAACGCATCCTGCACCTCACCCATCAGCTCTTCAGGCAGATCCAGCGCCTGTTCCAGCGACAACTGCTGCTTGCCAATCGCCTCAGCCAACATCGTGTAAACGTTCTTCTCCGAACATTGCAACTGACCGGCAATCTGCAACGGCGTCATGCCCGCGCGGGCCAAAGTGATCAGCTCATGGCGCACATCGGCCACGACTTTCGGCGCCTCGACCTCGCCACCGAGCACTTCGAGGAAAGCATCGCCGTAACGCTCAAGTTTGCGCGCACCGACACCACTGACCCGGGCCATTTCCGCCAACGAAGTCGGTTGGCTGCGGAGCATTTCCAGCAACGTCGAATCCGGGAAAATAACGTACGGCGGCACGCCATGTTCTTCGGCGAGTTTGCGCCGCAACGCACGCAGCGCTTCCCACTGTTCGCGCTCTTCGCCACGTACCAGTTGGCTGGCCGGGCTCTTGCTGCCGCTTTTCGCAGTGACTTGCGGCTTGAGGTCGCGGCGCAACTCCAGGCTCACTTCGCCCTTGAGCAGCGGTCGGCAGCTGTCGTTCAGACGCAGACCGCCATAACCTTCGTGATCGACATCCGCCAGCCCCCGGGCCACCAACTGACGGAACAGCGAGCGCCATTCGCTCTCGCTCAACGCCTTGCCAACGCCCCACACCGACAAATGCTGATGACCGAAGCTGCGGATTTTTTCATTGTCTTTGCCCAGCAGCACATCGACCAAATGACCGACGCCGTAACGCTGGCCAGTGCGGAAAATCGCCGACAACGCCTGACGCGCAGGCTCGGTGGCGTCCCAGGTCTGCACGCCATCGACGCAGTTGTCGCAGTGGCCGCACGGCTCGGGCATGTCCTCATCGAAGTACGCCAGCAACGTCTGACGACGGCAGCGGGTTTCTTCGCAGAGCGAGAGCATCGCGTCGAGCTTGTGCTGCTCCAGACGCTTATGGCGCTCGTCGCCTTCGGAGTTCTGCAGCATCTGCTTGAGCATCACCACGTCTTGCAGACCGTAGGCCATCCACGCGTCCGCCGGCAAACCGTCACGGCCGCCGCGACCGGTTTCCTGGTAGTACGCCTCAAGGGATTTCGGCAAATCTAGGTGCGCGACAAAGCGCACGTTGGGCTTGTCGATGCCCATGCCGAACGCCACGGTGGCGACCATGATCAGGCCTTCCTCATTAAGGAAGCGCTTCTGGTTGAAGGCACGCAGATCGTTGGGCAGACCGGCGTGATACGGCAACGCCGGGAAACCCTGCTCGCTCAGGAACGTCGCGACTTCTTCAACCTTCTTGCGCGACAGGCAATAGACGATGCCCGCGTCGCTGCGTCGCTCGGCCAGAAACGCCAGCAACTGCTTGCGCGGCTGCTCTTTCGGCACGATGCGGTAAAAAATGTTCGGACGGTCGAAGCTCGACAGGAAACGCTCGGCGTTCTGCAGGTGCAGACGCGTGACGATTTCTTCGCGGGTACGTTTGTCGGCGGTGGCGGTCAGGGCGATGCGCGGCACATCGGGAAACAGTTCCGCCAGTTGACCGAGTTGCAGGTATTCCGGGCGGAAATCGTGACCCCATTGCGATACGCAGTGCGCTTCGTCGATGGCGAACAGGGCGATGTCCAGGCTCTGCAGGAACGACAGCATGCGCGGCTGCACCAGACGCTCGGGCGCCAGATACAACATTTTCACTTCACCGCGTTTGATTCGTGCGGCGAGATCGCGTTGTTGCTCGGCGCTCAGTGTCGAGTTCAACGCTGCCGCCGCGACCCCCAGCTCTTCAAGAGTGGCGACCTGGTCGTCCATCAACGCGATCAGCGGCGAGACCACTACTGCCAGGCCTTCGCGCAACAGCGCCGGCACCTGGAAGCACAGGGATTTGCCGCCACCAGTAGGCATCAGAACCAGTGCGTCACCGCCGCTGGCCACGCGCTCAATGATTGCACCCTGACGGCCACGAAAACTGTCGTAGCCGAAGATGTCCTTGAGGACGCGTTGAGCCTGTTCGAGCATAGAAACTCCAAAAATCACAAAAACATCCCTGCAAGGCTGGTTCATGACGGGCAAAGCTGCACCGCTGAATCGTAAGAACGCATTGCATGACGGCCGCAATGCGGGCAGGGATCGCAAAACGCGGCAGTATACCCGAGGCCTTCCCTGCACAGGGTGCCGCTGATAAGACACACGCTGTAATTGGCTTCACACCGAACCCTGTGGGAGCGGGCTTGCTCGCGAAGGCGGTGGATCAGTGAATGCAAAAGTGCCTGACACAGCGCCTTCGCGAGCAAGCCCGCTCCCACAGGTGACGTGTTCTGCCCGGCAAATCTGCCGTGCGGCTGGCTTGAGCGCGCAAGAAGGCCTAGAATTCCCGCATTGTTTATTCCCCCAAGGTAGCCCCGTAATGTCCTTCGCTGAGCAACTAACCCGCCTGCAAGTCTTCCTCGACGCCGACGAGCTGCACGACGAGGCGCTGGATTACGTGGCCGCTCACGGCTACCTGACCGCCCTGTCGATCTGCTCGGACGTCGTGCCGGATCGCGAGTGGATCGACGCGCTGTTCGCCGAAGAGCCGCACTACAGCGGTGAAGCCCAGCGCGAAGAAATCGAAGCCACGCTGATCGGCCTCAAGGCGCACATCGCCCGTCAACTGGCGTCGGATGAAGAATTCGAGCTGCCATGCGAACTGGATCTGGGCGAAGATCCGGACGATTCCGAACTGCGCGGCTGGTGCATCGGTTTCATGGAAGGCGTGTTCCTGCGCGAAGCCGCCTGGTTCGAAACCGCTGAAGAAGAAGTCAGCGAAATGCTTCTGCCGATCATGGTCGGTTCGGGCCTGTTCGACGAACAGCCTGAGTTCGAAGACATCGCCAAAGACGCCAACCTGATGGACGACATGATCGTGCAGATCCCGGAAGCCCTGACCGCGCTGTACTTGCTGTGCCAGGCGCCAGACGAAAAACCGGCGATCCTCAAGCCACGTCACCACTAAGATCCGGCCTATGGACAACCCCATAGGCAACCGCTCCCTGATGCTGCGCTACATCCTGCTGGCCGTCGGCTGGCTCAGCGTGGCATTGGGGGTGATCGGTATTTTCCTGCCTGTTCTCCCCACCACACCTTTCCTGCTGCTGGCCGCCGCGTGCTTCGCCCGCAGCTCTCCGCGTTTCTATCGCTGGCTGGTCGAGCATCCCCGGCTCGGGCCATGGATTCGCGACTATCTCGAAGGCAACGGCATTCCGCTCAAGGGCAAGGTCTACGCGATCGGGCTGATGTGGGCCAGCATTCTGTTCTCGTGTTATCTGGTGCCAATGCCGTGGGCGCGCGGGTTTATGTTGACCAGTGCGGTGTTGGTGACGGTTTATATTTTGCGACAGAAGACCCTTCCCAAGCGCTGAGGCTTCCCGCTGACCGTTCGTCTTGAAACCACCCTACCCTGTCAGATCTGACAGGTGACGCCTAACCCGTTTCCAGCCATAAATCACTCCGTTGCCTCACCGCTCAACGGAGCTGTCCATGCTTACCCCCAACCTTCCCGACGCCGACACATTGATCCTCGACCAACTCGATATCCCCGGCAAAACCGGGCCGGTGTCGGAGTCACCAAAGGTCTGGGGCATCAATATTGCGGCGGCGTTGGGTAATTTCCCGCGTCAAGGCTTGCTCTGCCGCGCCGGGCCGTGGACACCAATGGAAATTGGGGATCAGATCAAGGTGTTCTGGAGCAAGGATGTGGAAGTCCTGCAGAAAACCGTTGGCCCGGCGGACGTCAACACGACGCTGCAAATGTTCGTGCCTTCGGCGCGCATCCCGGAAGGCCGGGCCGTCGCATCCTATAGCGTCAAGCGCCTCGGCCAGGCCTGGGAGCCGTCCGAGGACATGCAGGTGCTGGCCAAGCTCACCCGCCCCGGCGGTCATGACGAAAACAACGATCCCGGCCACTCCAAGCTGATCATGCGCTTGCCGCAGGACATCCTCGACGGCGGCATTGATAAGGACAACGTGGCCGCCGGTGTTCCGGTCGCCATCGAGTCGTATCCAGACATTGCTGCCGGTGATGTGATTCAAGTGAGTTGGGGCGGTGTGTTTGTGCTCAGTGCGCCACTGACTCAGGATCAGGCGGACGGCAAGGTGCCGCTGGTGGTGCACGTCAGCGAGTCGGTCATTCGTGAGGCCGGGGATTCTGACGGGGTGGGTTTGTCCGTGGCCTTCGAGGTCTACGACAAGGTCGACAATCGCTCTGAGGACTGGAGCGCGGCACAACGGGTGATGGTCGCGATCGATGCGAGCAGGCTGGAAGCGCCGATTCTCAAGGAGGCGCAGAGCAACGTGCTCGACATCGACCAACTGGGCAATGCCCCAGGCACGGCGCAGGTCTGGGTCACGACTGGCGGATCGTTCCAGCCCGGTGATACCCCGATCATCCGGGTCAAGGGCACGCCCGTGGAGGGCCTGCCAATCGATGTCGAGTTCACCGGCGAGCCGCTGACCAGCGTGCCCACCACCGCCGAAATCCCCATCGCCAACGCCGTGCTGCGGCAGATGGCCAAGTCCCAGATCGCCTTGTCCTATCGCCTGAAGAAGGCCAGCGGCGCGCCCGACATGCCTTCCAAATCACAGTTCATCAGCGCCATCGGTGCGATCAAACGCCTGGCCGCCCCCAAAGCACTGGACGCCGTGAGTGGCGCGCTCGATCCGACGTTGAAACAGGTGCGCATCGAGATTCCGTTCGACACCTCATTTGACAAGGGTCAGGCGATCAAACTGTTCTGGCTCGGCACCCACCCGGAACTCACCCCTTACCTTCCGGAACTGCCACTGTACCCGCTCACTGCGGGCGACATCAGTGCCGGCAAACCGCTGCTGATCCCCTGCGACGGCGCGCATTTGACGCCGATCAACGGCGGCAAACTGGAGCTCTACTATCAGTTGCTGATCGAGGACGCCGCGCTCGGCGCGATGAACCATGTCAACGCCACCCATGCCATCCGCGAATCCATTCATGCCGATATTCTGCAGGTCGGCGAGCCACGCCTGGAACTGCCCGAACCCGTAGTGGCCGGCGTGATCAACGGCGCATTACCCGGCGACACCGCTGGTACAACGTTGACGGTGAACTACCTCAACACGGCCAAAGGTGACGAGGTGATTTACGAATGGATCGGTTCGAAAACCGGCACGAAAACGGACGGGATCACGCTGTCGTCTTTGACTGAGGGCAAACCGGTTCCGTTCAGGATTGAGGCTGAGTTCATCAGCGGCAACAACAACGGAACGGTATTGGCGAAGTACCTCATCAAGCGTGCGGCGGGTGGGACGAGTTATTCGAATGCGCTGGAGTTCAGGGTTGGGGCCGAACTGGTCGCACCGGTGATTACTTCGGTGAAAGGTTCTCCGAGCGGGATTGAAATTCCTGAGAATGGCGTCACAGTGGAAAAAGCACTGACCCTGAGCGGTACTGCGAGCAATGGGCAGAAGGTGCAAATGTTCGATGGTTCAGATGATATGGGCGAGGCAGATGTCGATCCCTTAACGGGGATTTGGACAAAGTCGACAGCTCAATTGAGCTCGGGCGCACACAACTTTAGCGTAAAAGCCCTCTATGGAAGTGGTGAGGTGTCACTGACTTACAAAATAAAAATCGCACGAGGTTTCATGGAAAGATTTGAACATACAAGAATCGGAGGTCACAAAACCATAGACACGACATACTTCACTATTAGCGCTCTTGGTGGTCACGACGTTTTCGTAGCCAATGCCTCGTCCGAATCAGCTCCTTATTTGAAAGGAAAAGTCATTAATCTAAAAAACGGCGGATATAGGTTCACTCCTAAATACGAGATCGTTAGGTTTTCCGGATTAATGTTTGGTATTACACAGCCACAAAACCCTTATTTTAAAGTCCCGATAATTATTTTCGAATACACGGATTATTCTCAGGATATTTATGCCATCGACGTCAAAAGCGGAGAGACAAAGTGGATTTCAGTCGACCCATCAGTAAACAAAGTACTTAAGGACTTTATTATTGGGATACATCCTTCCCTAACTGCTGATCTCGACAACCTGACGCTACTTTTCAAATAACATCACCAAATAACAAAAAACCGGGAAAAGGGACAGACTTACCTCAGGATAAGTCTGCCCCGATCAACGTTGAACTAGCTCGTTATCCAAAATATAGAGTTAATCCACCGGAACCAAATTATCCAGCACCTTATTCACCGCCAACTCCCCCAACATCACAACCTGCGCAATGCCCAACAGCGTCCGGCGATGAGTGCCCTCCAACATGCCGGCCAGATCATTGATCATCACGCACGCCGAACCTAGGCTCTCACTGGCGTCGGCTAACAGGGGTTCGTTCGCGCTGGCCGGGTTGACCATGAACAAGCGGTTGGACACATACGGTGCAGCCATGATTTCGGCGGTGGGTGGGCCGAGGTAGTGGTCGAGGGCGCGCTCGGCGGCTTCGTGGAATTTCTTTGATTGCGAGGATTCGTAGGGCGATGCCGGATCGGTGGCCGGCGGGTTTGGCGTTACTTTGAACATAGTTACTTTCTCAATAGAGGCCGCAACCATCCCGCTGCTAAACGTTTGGGTGGCAGCTGTACGCAAGTTAGCAGACCGGATAAGTAACAAAACCGGCGCGTCCGCAGACGCCATGCGCACAGCCACCATTTAGTGCAGGCGAAAAAACGCCTGACTGAATATCGCTCATGCAACCGTTGTTACCTATCGGGCTGCTAAACCCGATCACTGGAAATCAGTGACCCGATCCAAGTTACCGACCAGCCCCCCAGGCGCACAAGCCGGCGGATTCTGTCTTACGCGTAGGCAATGGCGCAACGTTTTGTGGGCCTCAGGACGTAACACCCAGTGTCTTTTAAACGCGTACATTAAACGGCGATCATTGCCTATGCGATTCGGCGAACCGTCCGACAGACTTCGCCCCCACTCCACCGACCGTTCGTCTCAAACCACCCCGCCCCTGTCAGATCTGACAGTAGCCAACTTGCCGCCCGTAATGCTCAATCACAAGACCCGGCGCGTCTGCCAACGATCGCCCCCCGCCCCCAGCAAGGAAGCTTGCCATGCCCAGCCACTCGCCCTTTCTGTTTCCGCCATGCGATGACCAAAACGCGCCGTTTGCCCTGCGCCCCTTACTGATCGCGGGCATGGTGCAGCCGATTGTCGAGGGCGATGGCGGGATCAATATTGCCGTCGTCAGTGACCATGCCGAAGGCTTGCTCTGCTTGATCAATCCGTATCTGGACATGCACGACGGCGACACCCATGATATTTATTGGGAAACCAAAGTGATTTTCCGCAAGACCGTCGAGCCCGGCGACGTCGATAAGCCGATGTACTTTTTCCTGCCCGTCGATGGTCTGGCCTCAGGTTGGGTCGAGCAGTGTTATTACCAGCTGACTCGCGCCGGTGCAACGGTGCCGGACGATCCTTCTGTGCCCTTGCGATTGCTGGTCAAACTCTTTCGACCGGGCGGGCGCGACCGGGAACCGCATCTGCCGGATGGCCACTCGGAATTGAAGATTGTGCAACTGCCCCCGGATCTGGTCGATCAAGGTGTCATCGATGCCGCATGGGCGGAAAAAGGTGTGCCGGTGACGATTCCGTTCTACCCGGACATGACCCTGCGCGACTCGATTTTGCTGCGTTGGGGCAGTGTCGCGCTGACGCCTTATCGGGTCACCCAGGCGCATGTCGACCGGCTGCAACCGATCGTCATCGTGGTTGATCAGCAGGCGATTCTGGCGGGCGGCGATGGCAAGAAGCTGGAGATCAAATACGACCTTTACGATGAAACCTGGAACTGGGCGGTGCGCCATTCCAAGCGCACCCACATCGACGTGGACGCCGGTGCCTGGCGGCTGGACGCGCCGATCATCAAAGAAGCCATCAACGGGGTCATTACCGTCAAGGATCTGAACAAGCAGCCGGTCACGGTTCAGGTGCGTGTAGAGGGTACGGATTTCGCGCTGGGCGATACGCTGACCATGACGTGGATCGGCACGCCGTTTACCGGCCAGCCGCTGATGCACAGCGAGTCGCGCACGATCGAATCTGTTCCGGGCACTGTGGAAATAAACGTGCCCTATGAGGATGTCCGCGCCATAGCCATGGGCCGCGCCGATGCTTCTTATGTGCTGCGCAAAAACAGTGGTGGCCCGCCGTTGTCGTCCAAGCACACGTTCGCCGATGTGGTGGGGGCGGTGGTGATGCTACCGGAGCCGACGATCCGCGAGCTGATCGGCGATACGCTCGAACCGGACACCCCGCTGGCGACTGTGGATGTCCGCTATCCGGGCATGGCCAGCGGCGACTTCATCAATTTGATCTGGCTGGGCACTCAAGCGGACGCCGTGCCTTACCCGCATGAAGAACAACACACGGTCACTCGCAATGAAGCTGAAGCCAAGCTCATTACTTTTCAGATCAAGAACCAACACATCAAAGTGCTTGATGGCGGCAGCCTGGATATGTCCTATCGCGTGAGCAATGACAACGTGACGCTGTATGGCGTGAGTGACTCCGATCGGCTGCTGGCCAAGGTTCAGGTCATTCACGCGACACTGCCGGCGCCCCAAGTTCCGGAGGCAACCAACGGTGTGCTCGACCCTGACAACGTCAGCGACAACGTCACCGTACTGGTGAATTTCCCCGGAACGCACAAGGATGACATCCTCACCTACTATTGGACTGGCCCCGGTGCCAGTACTTCTGACTGGGTTCCGATTACCAGCCTGATCATCGGCAAACCCGTGAGATTTCGACTGGATGCCCGGTACGTTCATGCCAATACCGGGCAATCGATCAGGGTGCGCTATACGTTGTTGCGGGCAGCCACAAACCAGTTTGAATATTCGGCGGGGCTCGACCTGCTCATCGGCGAACTTACCTGACCCCCGAATTTCCTCTGCCACTCTGGCCAATAACGACTTGGCGTCGAAGCGAACTAACATCGGGTGATAAAAAAGCCGCTTACCCTTGTAAGGAAAAGCGGTTTTTACGTCAGACCAGGACAGCTATTACCAAAAATACCGCAGCCCGACGGTCGCCCCCCACGGCTTCTCAATATGTTCCCCATTCGAGTAATCAAAGTCCGCATGCACCTGCCACTTCTCGGACATCGCCACTGCCACACCTGCGCCAAACTCGCCGCGTGTGCCTGACAGGTCATTGTTAAACACGTTGTCGTTGACTTTCACTTCATTATTCTTCGCAAACTCATGAGCGACCGCCATGCGCAGATAAGGCTGCGCAATACTGGCCTTGCCGAACTCGAAGTTACGGCCAACCGTAACGCCCGCCTTGCCGAGCAAGGAACGCGTAGTGTCGCCGTCGGCTGTCATGTCGTTGTCCAGGGTGTAGCGTTTGCCCTGAATTTGCACCGCAGACCATTGGGTGAACGGTTCGATGAAGTAGCCGTCGGCGAGTTTGAATTGCCGACCAAATTCCGCCGAAGCGCCGAGGCCCCAGTTGTCGTAATCACCCTTGGCGCGGGTGTCATCGCTGAGGTTAACCTTCGACTCGTTGCGGAACCGGTTGAACTTGAGCACACCGTCGAAGTAGTAGCCGGTGTCGGCGTCCAGCCAGGTTGCGTAGGGCCCGACGTAGTAGCTTTTTACGGTGCCCGTGGTGCCGTGATCGAGATTCAGATCCGACTTGCTCGTCCCCGCCAGCACACCGACCAGCCACTGACTCTCGCCGACTCGCGCATCGGCGCCCAGCGAGATCCCTTGCTGGTTTTGCTGATAGCCCACGCCCGAGCCATCAGCGACGTTGTACTGGCTGCCGTAGGTGCGCATCCAGCCGCCGGACTGTCCGCCGTTAAGACGCAGCTCGCCCATGCGGGTGCGCAGTGACGACTGTTCGCCATACCAACTGGTGACCGGGGTGTTGAACAAGGCCAGAATCGACTGAGCTCCGGGGCTGATGACTTCGGTGGTCGGATCGAGGTACCACTCTTTGCCGCCCTCGGCATTGGTTCGACTGGCCAGGCTGTAAGACCAGGTGCCGAGATCCACCGCACGATCGCCCGCCAACGTAAAACTGGCACCGTCGGTGGTGCCGGTACGCACCAGTACAACCTGCTCGGGGGCTATCGCATCCAGCCCGGAGGCCGCGACGGCAAGCCCGTAATTCCCCGTCGATTGTCCAGCCACTATGAGTTTGTCACTCTCGCCGCTGACAAAATCGCCCTTCATCACAAACGTACCGGTGGTACCTGCCAACGTGCCGACGTTGAGTGTGTAATAAGTGCTGGTTGCCTCGGCAGCGCCAAACGTGACGCTGCCACCATTCATGGCCAACGTACCAATGTTGTCGTTACCCGTCAGCGTCCAGTTTGATTGGCTTTTGATGTTAACGCTGTTGACCTTGTCGAGACGCCCGGTGAGTTGCGACTGATTTTCCAGGGTGACCGACTCAGTGGTGTTTAACCCATCCACCAGTACGTCACCTGTCATCTGGCTTTGATTGAGCGTCAGATTGGCGGTGCTGTCATCGCTGATATTCAGGTTGCCGAGAAACGTGCTGTTGTTCAGCGCCATCTGCGTCGTCGAGTTCCCGGCGACCCGGACATCGCCGGCGAGTTGACTTTGATCGAAGCGCAGATCGACGTTGCTCCCGCCCGCGATGTTCACATTGCCGGTGAGTACGCTGTTGTTGGCAAAGTTCACGGCCGTCGTGTCGGGCAGGCTATCGATCAGTACATCGCCTTTCATCTGGCTCTGATCGAAGGTCAGGCCAGCGCTGCTGTTGCCGGTGAAGCTGACGTTGCCTTCCAGATTGCTGCCGTTGGCAAACACGACGGTCGCGGTCGAGTCATTGACCAACACGTCGCCTGTCATTTGAGACTGGTCGAAGATAAGGTCGCCCTTGCTGTTATCTGCGATATCGATATTGCCGCGAAGTTCGCTGCGGTCAAGGTGCAGGGCAGTGGTGGAGGCTTCACCAACCAGCACGTCGCCCGCCATAAGACCATGTTGGAACGCGAGATTGGCCGTGCTGTTGTCAGCGACGTTCAGCTTGCCTTCAAGCGTACTGCCGACCACCTCCATCGTTACATTCGAAGCTTCCTGAACGTCCAGCAAGATGCCATTGCCGGAAAGCAGGCGCGTGTAATTAAGCACTTGAATATGAGAGGTCACCCCGGATGTCGCGAGGATCGCCGCGCCGGTCTGTCCTTGCACCTGGACATTATCAAGAATCACGTTGGCGCCGTTGCCTATGCCTTGAGTGTCGGGCCGTAGGCGAATGCCATGCAAACCACCCATGATGCTGCCGCCTTTGGCATGCACTTCTCCCCCAAAGGAATTCAGGCCCACCCCCGTCGCCGCAGTGGCCGTGAGGTGAGTATCGGTCATGACGGTCGTGCTGCCGCCGGACGTTTCGAGCCCTGCCGTTCGGCCAGTGATCTGGCTACCACTGATTACTGCGCTGGAGCCGGTGGGGCTGCCCGCCACCCGATTGACCGACATACCCATACGATCACCCGTCACAATGGCATCGGTCAGACTGGCACTGGCGTTGGTGACGGATACGCCGGCGTTGCCGGAGCGTCCGGCATAGGTTCCACCTACTGCGTTAAGAGCGGATCCGCTGTTTATTAACACCTCGAACGTATTGGCACCGTTGGCATTCAATACACCGCCGTTGCGTGCGAGGTAGTTGTCCTGCGCCGTAGTCTGATCAATATTCAGCGTTTCGCCCGCTTCGATAAAGGTCGCTGCACACACTAGGGGGCTTGACGAAAAAATGGGAACCAAGGTTAACCAGATAAAGTTTTTACTGATCAATCCTAACGAAAATTGAGGTGTACAAACGCCCATGAAACCTCCTTGAAACTTTCAGAAGACAAGCCTTCCCACGAATCAGATGATTAAAACGAGCGCACGATACAAGGAATCAGGTAATTACTCTGTAGGACTAATCTTAAGTTAAGCAAGAATTCACCTCCGCAAATGTAAGAAATTGACAGACGACAAAGCCCCCGCCTGTCAACTTCAAAATGCACACAAAATATTTAAGGAAGAGGGCAGAAATGACCTTCATTATTGATCATTACAACCCTGACCTTATGTGACCCTCCCGATCGATCATGGCCATCAATCTCAGCGACATAGCTGATTTCCCCTTCTCCATCGCCGATCGTTTTCAGCGCTGTTTCGAACGGCAAATAAACCTCAAACCCAAGAACATGCTCTAGCCCCTTCAGCTCTTTTTCAAACAGAAAATCCTCAATGGGATCAGCAACTGGATCCGAGGACTTACCAACCCACTTGAACTTTAATTTCATGTTCGGTGAAAAATCCGTATCACCGTCAACTTTAACGATGGCACCCCAGCCCACCACCGGAATACTACGAAGTGACTTGCAGTTAAGGAACTCGCGATTGGCAGGATTGGTGTACAGATTCAGAATCTTGGGAGCTGGCAAGACGATTGGAATAATATAAGCGTCCACCGCGGTCGGTGGCGACGGGTTTTCATTGTCACCATTTGCCGTTGGGTTGGAAATAACATACCGCGCTGACTTAATACCATTACCACTGTCCAGGAACACTGCCTTGGGCAGTTTGAAAGGAATTTTAAATCCTGCGGCCTCCGTCCCGTCAACCTCGTATTGCCCGTTGGGCGGTGGCACCTTAACGCCTTCCCAGACAAGATCGACGATATCGCCGTCCTTGTAACCGGTGTAAATAGTCAGATCAATATCAATATCATTGCCCACGTCCGCTTCTACCAACTTGTCATTGCCGGTGCTGCCTTTGACAATCAGTTTTGTCAGGTTCGGATTGCCCAACTCCGGATCGGGCTGAGGGTTAACCGGACCTGCAATAGACAAGTCAACCTTGAGGGGCACTGCGGTTCCTTCGGGATAAGGTTTGCCTTCCCGTAAAATCTCGTAAGTAAGCGTTACGTCTTTCGGTCCGGGATCGGTACCCTTCACAACCAGAAACGGCACATCAACAATCACTTCAGTCTTACCGTCAGTGGGTTGAAGTGGTTGAGGCTTCCCATCAAACGTTACGCGAACGGCGTCCCCTGGAATGCCATTATCAAACACCGGAATGACGACCCCTAACGAGGGAAATGCATCGTCCAGATCTATCAGATCATCATCTTCATGTAATGGAACCTTTGCAGGCTTCAAAGCACTTGGGGTGGGTCGAAGCTGAATGGTGAATGTAAACGGATTGGATGACGGCCCGATATTGCCGACCCGATCTTCGTATTTACAATAAAAAATATGCTGGCCTTCGCCCATCGTTTCGATAATGTTTTTTTCGATTTTTATTTCAATGGGCAACGTCGTGTCTTCGACAACTTTATAAAAACCCACCGACACACCAGGGTCGCTCTTCCCATAATATCCGTTGTAAATATCACCTGGCTTAATATCACCTGGGGCATCAAGCGTCATGGTGATGCCATCGAGGTCAGCCAGAATATCTCGGGTCACCAGACCATCAATAACTTCAACCGGAGGAGTACCCGGCGTAGCGGGTAATCCAAAACCGGGAGCCGTAGTATCGATAAAAAATATCAACGATTCTGATTGACTTTCATTACCCCCGTATTCGATTTTGTAAGACAAATTGAACAACCCTGACGTCGTCGTAAAGGCTCCGCCCAATGTCATTAGAAATGGATTGTCTGGCACCATTGGAAGGTCTACCCATCCCCCAAACGGTACCCCGTCTTTACAAAGGGAGATCAATGTTTCATCGGGTTTTGCGCCAGGAGGAACTTGCACATCATTAAGTTTAACGGCGCAGTCTTTCCCCTGAAGGATAACTGGCAACTTGTGAATATCGTCCCCCGCGATCGGGCCCAACATCCCTTCAACTTGCGGCGCCGCACCGGCTGTCAATAAGGACTTACGCAAGGCACTCAACTGTTTGCGAGAAGATTTTTTTGCCGCCGACAACTCTTTCAAATAAGTCATAACCGATCTCCTGATCAAATAGACGCGCCAAGTCATTTGCTTCCACTACTGATTGACGAAGCGGACTCGGCATTCACTGCATTACACGATTTGAAACTGCTTCAGTTTTCCTGACACACATCATTAGTTGGCGAACAGATGTCGCCGCTGGGCATAGTCCGGTTGATGATGACGAAGTCCGGTCGAGACGTTCCGCGCCCGCCTCCTGACTTACGCAATTTGTAATACACCAGTGCGGAACCGTTATTGACCATGGGGGCGATCAACCTGTCGTAATCCGCAACGACAATATCGATGCCTGTGCCAGGCACCCGTGTCGGCAGCGGGTGTTCAATTTCCCGGTAAGTTCCGGGAATAGGACGTGTACCGTTGGGCCCCGCGCATCCCTGCCATATAACAATGAGCGTATCGCCCTGCTCGATATTCGGGTCGGCGGGAATTCTTACCGTGACGCCCTCCCACAGTCGGGGTCTGGCGCAACAATGGAGCACGCCTTCCTTTCCGGCATGGGGAAACAGTGGTTCCTTCATGTTGTCGATGACGACAATGTCGACCCTGACATGGGTCGGTAGCGAGTGTTGCTGATTCACTCCGTTGTCGGTGGTGTAGAACACCGGCAAGGCCGGATTCTTTTTATCGCTGTCGATTACATGCCACGGCACGATAAAGGAGATCGGTTGACCGGCCACATCGCCAGACTGAACTTTGTACTGAGCAACAGCCCCTGTGTAACTGCCCCAGTGAAGTTCCAGCAACTGTCCGGCTTCGGGTGCGTCGTACAGCGTCAGTGACACAGTGGCCGGGAATCCGTGATCCTCAGTAAGCAACGTGTTGAGGGTGGCGGAATGCTCCCCATATACCTCAACCAACGCGAGGTCTTCATTAATCAGAGCGGGTGCCTTGTCATGATCCTGGCCCGCCAGCGTCAGGTTGACTGCGACCGATATCTCTGGCGAAGGCCTTCCGTACACCGCTCCCTGCCTTATTTTGTAGTAAATTTTTGCTCGAAATGGCCCGTCGCCTCTGTCGTGCAACGCCGGCCAGGGCACGGGGGCTTTCAACGGAAAACCGGCAAGATCCACGGGAATCTCGGCAAGCGCGATACCGTCCCAGAAAACCGCGACCCATTGCGCGGAATCCGCAAGGTCGTATCGATCGATCTCCACAAACAGCCCGTCCCGGGCCTGCTGCCGATCCACCAGACCTCTTGCGGAGAGCGGAACCCTTGGAGGTGGCAAGGCACCGGGAGCGGGAGTCAGATCAACATTGATCGGCGAAAGAAAGGAGTGTGGCCCTTCATTCCCCGCGGGATCTCTGAGGAAGTAATAAAGGAAGCGTTTACCCGCGCCCCCGGCACGAATTTCATCGGCGTACACCGTGATGTTCAGACGTTTCGCGGCGATGTCTTCGGCACTGAATTCCTGCTCACGAACCGGAGCCTCGGTGTCCGGAGGGTCTTGCTCCGATGTCCAGTAATACACTGCCCGATCGCCTCTTTCGGCGTCGATATACCAAGGCACCAGCGCGTTGACCTCACCCTCTTGCTCCAAGAAGATTTCGTCAATAGTGCCGCCCAATTCGGCGGGGAATATCACGGCCCCTGGCTTGTTGCCGAAATTGGGCTTGCTGGTATCGATCGTCAGGGTTTTACGGTCTCCGGGATTCGGATTACTGCCGTAAATGGAGACGCGGATCGCCACTTCATACACGCCGTGTGACAGAAGATCCCGGGGCACATAAAGTGTTTGCGGCCAGGTGATGGGGTCGCTGGTCGGGTACCAACGCTCGTCGACGTTATTGAAGACCCCACCTTTGGGCATAAAACCCAATTCAACACGGTCGAGCTCACCCGGTGCCATTCCTTGGCCGAAGTCTTCGAAGGTCACCGCCAGCCTGTCACCCAATGCTGTCAGCGGCAGCAATCCCCTGGGGTCATCCGGATCGAGCACAGCGGGGACTTTGGGTGCTTCCATCGCGGCAGCTATTTCAGCGAGGCCATCGATCGGCGGCTCGGCAGGATGTTCATGCTTGTCCATTTCCCGGCCTTCCCTTATGAAAGTTGCGGAGCGGCGCGATTTGCGCCGTCACTGCATGGCTTCATTTAATGCGCGAGGGCAGGTTCTGACTACTGTCAGAAATTACAGGTTTTGCGACCGTTCGTCGGAGAACTGCCCACCTGAGCTTCCTCACACGCCGGGAATATCATTGAGATCCATTATTTTCAGACGTAAAAAAACCCGCCCTCCCTTTCAACCGGGAGCGCGGGTTTTGTCGTTTCAGCCTCAGATCAGACGGTATCGACCTTCAACGAATGATCGTTGAGCATGCCGGTGATGATCGTCGCCGTGTCGTGCCCGCTGGCAATCATCCCGCCGGCCCCCGGTGTTACACCGTAGTGGCTGGCGAGGTTGACGCCGGCCAGGTCGATGGTCTGGTTTGGCGCGGCACCGGCCATGGCGCTGACGTCGATGCTGGTGAGCACCGACGCGCCCGTGCCGGTGACGGTGAAGTGCAGGTAGTCATCGAGCGACGCCGTGGTGCCGTTTTCACCTTGCAACAGTTGCGACAGGTCGAGCTTGTCGGTGCCGGGGGTGAAGTCGGTGATGGTGTCGTGGCCGCTGTTGCCCTTGAGGTACTGGAAGGTGTCGGCCCCTGCTCCGCCGGTCAGGGTGTTGTTGCCCAGGCCGCCGATCAGCAGGTCGTCACCGCCGCCACCGTTGAGGATGTCGTTGCCCAGCCCACCATTGATCACGTTGTTATTGTTGTCACCGGTCAACGTGTCGTTGAAGTTCGAGCCGACGAGGTTTTCGATGCCCGTCAGGATGTCAGTTCCGGCACCGAGGGTATTTTGCGCACCGAGCAGGCCGAGGTTGACGGTGACGCCGGCGGTGGCGTGGGCATAGCTTGCCGTGTCCGTGCCGGTGCCGCCGTCCAGAAGGTCATTGCCCGGGCCGCTGTAGAGCAAATCGTTGCCGGCGCCGCCGTGCATTTCATTGTTGCCAGAGCCTGCGGTGAGCACATCGTTGCCGTCGCCGGCGTTGATGATGTTGTTGCCGGTGCCTGCGACGAGGATGTCATCGCCGGAGGTTCCGGTGAGGGTGTGGCCGTCCTGGTAGCTGATGCTGACGTTGGCGGTGTCGCTGCCGCCATGGTTGTCGTTGGCGGTGTAGGTGCCGTTGAAGTCCGGGGTGATGTCGTGCGCCCCGGCGTAGTTGACCGTCATGGTCAACTGATAGTTTTCCGCCGCCGTAGTGTTGCTGCCACTGGTGTTGGTGATGTTGGTCACGTGGATCTGATAGGTACCGTCAGCGCTCGCGGTGATGGTACCGCCGTCAGCAATGGCGGTGAACGCGCCACCATTGATCGAGTACTCCATGGTGATGTGACCGGCCGCCAGGTTGTGATCCAGATTCAGCGTTTCGCCTTCTTTCAGTTTGACGGTGATCAGGTCTTCGTCGTTGGCATTGCTGTTGGAAACGGCGCCGAGATAGCCACTGATCACCAGCACGGCGGTCATCGCCGCAGTGTTGGCCGCGAATGAACTGCGCACATCGGCCAGGCTTTGGTTGGCGGCATTGTTGCCCGTGCCGGCGAAGCTGATCGCGCCAGTGCCGGTGAAGTCCGCGCCCTTCGCTGCCCAACCGGTATTGAACGTCGTTGGGGTGGCGTTGAGTGTATCGCCATTCGGATCGGTGTCGTTGGCCAGCAACAACTCGCCCGGCACCACCACGTTGCTCGACAGCACGTTGGTGATGACGTGATCGTCCGCCGCCACCGGAGGCGCGTTGGGGATCACTTTCACGGTCAGTGTCGAGCTGGCGAGGTCGCCGTCGTTGTCGCTGACGGTGAAGCCGATGTTCTCGGTGATCACCACCGCAGTGGTTTTCTGCGAGGTGTAGGTGTAGTCGCCGGTGTCGAGGTTGACCACCAGCGTGCCGCCATTGTTGGTGGCGATGCTCACCGAGTTGTCCACGGTGTTGAAGGTGCCGTGGTTGGTGCCGCCGCTCGGCGTCAACGAACCCTGCCCGCTGAGGGCTTTCGGATCGTAGGTGTAGGTGGTGCCGTCGACGACGATGGTTTTGATAAAGCCGCCATCCGCACCGAACGTACCGCCCTCGCCCAGCAACGAGCCGGTAACCGGCGCGCCGACCACGGTACCCGAAAGCACCGAGTTGAGTTGGTTGAGATCGGTCACCACTACAGCATTGGTGTTGGTGTGGGTGATGCCGTCGTACGCCACTGGATCGAGGTTGGCGTTGCTCACGCCGCTGCCCAGACCGATCGCGTAGTTACGGATGTTGTTGGCATCGAGGAAGGCTTTCAGCGCGGTTTCGTCCGCCGTGCCGATTTCCTGGCCGGTGGTCGGTTTACCGTCGGAGAAGAAGTAGCCGACATTCTGCGCGCCGGTGAGTTTGCCCGAGGTGTTGAACGCAGTCTGCATGGTCGCTACGGCGGCGTCGTAGTTGGTACCGCCGCCCGCGGTCAGGCCTGCAAGAATCGACTTGGCAGTGGCGACATCGACCCACACCGAGGTGCGATCGGTAGCGCTGCTGCTGAAGGTCACCAGTTGCACTTTGACGTCGCCGAGATCGTCGTACTTGTCGAGCAGCGCACTGATCGCCTGCTTGGCCAGCGCCAGTCGCGACAGGCCCGGCACACCGGAGGCGTCGGCCATACTGCCGGAGATGTCGAGGACGATCAGCAAGTTGGAATCGATCTCCACCGCCGCCACCGAACGATCGGAAGCCACGGCTTTTGGCACGTCATCGACGATGTTGACGACGATGGTGCTGGTGGTGCTGTTGCCCAGCGCATCGGTGGCTTTGTAGGTGAAACTTTCGCTGAGAGTATTCGCGCCGTCGTTGGCGTTCGGCGAGGTTTTCGGCGCCGAAGTCAGCGTGTAGGTGTAGGTGCCGTCGGCATTCAGCTGGATCTGCCCGTAGCTGCCAGTGGCGCTGCCGACCAAGGTGTAAGTCAGCGCGCCGCTGCCGCCGGTGACCGCGCCGACCAGCGTGCCCGTCGCGGTTTCGCCGGTGTTGGTTGGATCGCTACCGGTGACCGTACCGGCGGCCAGATCCTGGCCATCCTTGGTCAGGTCGAGGGCTTTTTCGTAGACCGTGACGTCCTGATCGACCGAGGCAATCAGTTTGCTGTCGGCGACGTTGATGGTGATGGTCGTGGTGCTTTCATCGCCGTCACCATCGCGGATGGTGTAGGTGAAGGTGTCGGTCGCGCCCGCAGGGCTCACCGAGTTCGGGTTGCTGTGATAAATGGCGTTGCCCGCTGCATCGAGGGTCAGGTAACCGAAGTTGCCGTTGATGTTGCTGTTGAGCCCGCCGATGGCCGAGGTGCCGGTGTTGCTGCCGGCGCGCACGCCGACCACGGCGCCGCCCGCCGCTGCACCATCGGCGCCGGTAACGTCGTTACCCAACACGCTGATATTGACGGTACCGCCCTCGGCCACCGATCCGGTGTCGGCTTTGGCAGTCGGCAGGTCATCGATGATGTTGACGTTGATCTGGCCGTTGGCGGTGCTGCCGTCGCCGTCGGTGGCGACCACGTTGAAGTTCTCGGTGAGGGTGTTGGCGCCGTTGGCGGTTGGGTGTGCCTCGTTATCGACCAGGGTGTAGCTGTAACTGACGACACCGGTGGTTTCGTTGAAACCAGTGATCGTGAGCGTGCTGCCCAACGGCGTGGTAATCGATTGCGGGAAGCCTGCGGCCACACCGCCGGTGACCACAGCAATGCCGCCGACGGTGAGGGTTTGCAAACCGTCCAGTGCGGTCACGGTGAAGGTGCCGCTTTGGGTCAGCAGCGCTGTGTTCGGGCTGCTGCCGTCGCTGAGGTTTTTCTCGTAGACAGTGAGTTCGCCACCGTTGACGTCGAGGCCGTTGAGAATCACCGGATCGTCGTTGTTGTGGATGTTCAGCACCAGGTTGGCGGTGCTGGCGTCACCGTCGGAATCGGTGATGGTGTAGGTGAATGTTTCAGTGCCGTTGCCATTGCCGTGCAGCGCTTTGAAGTCGGCGTCGTTGGTGTTCAGGGTGTAGGTGTAAGTGCCGTTGGCGTTGAGCACCAATGTGCCGTAAGTACCGGTAAAAGTACCGGCGGTGATTGGGCCGGCATTCGGGCCGGTAGGTACGCGATCGGCGCCTTGTACGTCGTTGGTCAGGACGTTGCCGGTGAGGCTGAGATTGGTTTCTGACGCGGTGCCGGCGTTGCTGTCGTTCACACCTTTTGGCAGGTCGTCGATGATATTCACATCGAGGGTGGCATTGGCGGTGGTGCCGTTGTCATCCACAACAGTGACGGCGAACTGCTCAGGCAGATTGTTTGCGCCGTTAGCGGTTGGGTGCGCTTCGTTATCGACCAGGGTGTAGCTGTAGCTGACGACGCCGGTGGTTTCATTGAAACCGGTGATGGTCAGTGTGCTGCCCAATGGGGTGGTGATTGATTGCGGGAAACCTGCGGCTACGCCGTTAGTGACGACAGCGATGCCGCCCACGGTCAGGGTGGTGACGCCGTCCAGCGCAGTGATGTTGAACGTGCCGCTTTGAGTCAATGCACCGGAGTCTGGAGCACTGCCGTCGCTGAGGTTTTTCTCGTAAACGGTGAGTTCGCCACCGTTGACGTTGAGACCGTTGATAACCACCGGATCGTCGTTGTTGTGGATCTGCAAGACGAGGTTTGCGGTGCTGGTATCGCCGTCCGAATCGGTAATGGTGTAGGTGAAGGTTTCTGTCCCGTTGCCGCCACCGTGCAGCGCTTTGAAATCGGCGTCGGTGGTGTTCAGCGTGTAGGTGTAGGTGCCGTTGGCGTTGAGCACCAATGTGCCGTAAGTCCCGGAGAAAGTACCGGCGGTGATTGGGCCGGCATTCGGGCCGGTAGGTACGCGATCGGCGCCTTGTACGTCGTTGGTCAGGACGTTGCCGGTGAGGCTGAGATTGGTTTCTGACGCGGTGCCGGCGTTGCTGTCGTTCACACCTTTTGGCAGGTCGTCGATGATATTCACATCGAGGGTGGCATTGGCGGTGGTGCCGTTGTCATCGACGACGGTGACCGCGAACTGCTCTGGCAGATTGTTTGCGCCGTTAGCGGTTGCGTGCGCTTCGTTATCGACCAGGGTGTAGCTGTAGCTGACGACGCCGGTGGTTTCGTTGAAACCGGTGATGGTCAGTGTGCTGCCCAATGGGGTGGTGATTGATTGCGGGAAACCAGCGGCCACGCCGTTAGTGACGACAGCAATGCCGCCGACGGTCAGCGTGGTGACGCCGTCCAGCGCAGTGATGTTGAAGGTGCCGCTTTGGGTCAGTGCGCCGGAGTCTGGTGCGCTGCCGTCGCTGAGGTTTTTTTCGTAAACGGTGAGTTCGCCGCCATTCACGTTGAGACCATTGATGATCACCGGATCGTCGTTGTTGTGGATCTGCAAGACGAGGTTCGCGGTGCTGGTATCGCCGTCGGAGTCGGTGATGGTGTAGGTGAAGGTTTCTGTCCCGTTGCCGCCACCGTGCAGCGCTTTGAAATCGGCGTCGGTGGTGTTCAGCGTGTAGGTGTACGTGCCGTTGGCGTTGAGCACCAATGTGCCGTAAGTCCCGGAGAAAGTACCGGCGGTGATTGGGCCGGCATTCGGGCCGGTAGGTACGCGATCGGCGCCTTGTACGTCGTTGGTCAGGACGTTGCCGGTGAGGCTGAGATTGGTTTCTGACGCGGTGCCGGCGTTGCTGTCGTTCACACCTTTTGGCAGGTCGTCGATGATATTCACATCGAGGGTGGCATTGGCGGTGGTGCCGTTGTCATCCACAACAGTGACGGCGAACTGCTCAGGCAGATTGTTTGCGCCGTTAGCGGTTGGGTGCGCTTCGTTATCGACCAGGGTGTAGCTGTAGCTGACGACGCCGGTGGTTTCATTGAAACCGGTGATGGTCAGTGTGCTGCCCAATGGGGTGGTGATTGATTGCGGGAAACCTGCGGCTACGCCGTTAGTGACGACAGCGATGCCGCCCACGGTCAGGGTGGTGACGCCGTCCAGCGCAGTGATGTTGAACGTGCCGCTTTGAGTCAATGCACCGGAGTCTGGAGCACTGCCGTCGCTGAGGTTTTTCTCGTAAACGGTGAGTTCGCCACCGTTGACGTTGAGACCGTTGATAACCACCGGATCGTCGTTGTTGTGGATCTGCAAGACGAGGTTTGCGGTGCTGGTATCGCCGTCCGAATCGGTAATGGTGTAGGTGAAGGTTTCGGTGCCGTCACCGCCGCCATGCAACGCTTTGAAATCAGCATCAGTGGTGTTGAGGGTGTAGGTGTAAGTGCCGTTGGCGTTGAGCACCAATGTGCCGTAAGTCCCGGAGAACGTACCGGCGGTGATTGGGCCGGCATTCGGGCCGGTAGGTACGCGATCGGCGCCTTGTACGTCGTTGGTCAGGACGTTGCCGGACAGGCTCAGCAGGGTTTCTGAGGCGGTGCCGGCGTTGCTGTCGTCCACGCCTTTTGGCAGGTCGTCGATAATGTTTACATCGAGGGTCGCATTGGCGGTGGTGCCGTTGTCATCGACGACGGTGACGGCGAACTGTTCTGGCAGCGTATTCGCGCCGTTAGCGGTTGGGTGCGCTTCGTTATCGACCAGGGTGTAGCTGTAGCTGACGACGCCGGTGGTTTCATTGAAACCGGTGATCGTGAGCGTGCTGCCCAATGGCGTGGTGATTGATTGCGGGAAGCCTGCTGCTACGCCATTCGTCACCACGGCGATGCCGCCAACGGTCAACGTGGTGACGCCATCGAGTGCGGTGATGTTGAAGGTGCCGCTTTGGGTCAGTGCGCCGGAGTCTGGTGCGCTGCCGTCGCTGAGGTTTTTCTCGTAAACGGTGAGTTCGCCGCCGTTGACGTTGAGGCCGTTGATGATCACCGGATCGTCGTTGTTGTGGATCTGCAAGACGAGGTTCGCGGTGCTGGTATCGCCGTCGGAATCGGTGATGGTGTAGGTGAAGGTTTCTGTCCCGTTGCCGCCACCGTGCAGCGCTTTGAAATCGGCGTCAGTGGTGTTGAGGGTGTAGGTGTAAGTGCCGTTGGCGTTGAGCACCAATGTGCCGTAAGTCCCCGCGAAAGTACCGGCGGTGATTGGCCCGGCATTCTCGCCAACGACCACACGGTCGGCGCCCTGCACATCGTTGGTCAACACGTTGCCAGTGAGCGACAGATTGGTTTCCGAGGCGGTACCTGCGTTCGAGTCATCCACGCCTTTTGGCAAGTCATCGACGATGTTTACATCAAGAGTCGCATTGGCGGTGGTGCCGTTGTCATCGACGACGGTGACGGCGAACTGCTCTGGCAGATTGTTTGCGCCGTTAGCGGTTGCGTGCGCTTCGTTATCGACCAGGGTGTAGCTGTAGCTGACGACGCCGGTGGTTTCGTTGAAACCGGTGATCGTCAGTGTGCTGCCCAATGGGGTGGTGATTGATTGCGGGAAGCCTGCTGCTACGCCGTTGGTGACGACGGCGATGCCGCCAACGGTCAACGTGGTCACGCCGTCCAGCGCAGTGATGTTGAACGTGCCGCTTTGAGTCAGTGCACCGGAGTCTGGTGCGCTGCCGTCGCTGAGGTTTTTCTCGTAAACGGTGAGTTCGCCGCCGTTAACATCCAGACCACCGATTACCACTGGATCATCGTTGTTATGGATCTGCAAGACGAGGTTCGCGGTGCTGGTGTCGCCGTCGGAATCGGTGATGGTGTAGGTGAACGTCTCGGTGCCGTTACCGCCACCGTGCAGGGCTTTGAAATCCGCATCGCTGGTGTTCAGCGTGTAGGTGTAAGTGCCGTTGGCGTTCAGCACCAAAGTCCCGTAAGTCCCCGCAAACGTACCGGCGGTGATCGGCCCGGCAGTCTCGCCAGTGGCCACGCGGTCGGCGCCCTGCACATCGTTGGTCAACACGTTGCCAGTGAGGCTGAGATTGGTCTCCGAGGCGGTGCCGGTATTGCTGTCATCCACCGCTTTTGGCAGGTCGTCGATGATGTTCACATCGAGCGTGGCATTGGCAGTGGTGCCGTTGTCATCGACGACGGTGACGGCGAATTGCTCTGGCAGAGTGTTCGCGCCATTGGCGTTCGGATGCGTTTCGTTATCGACCAGCGTGTAGCTGTAACTGACCACACCTGTCGCCGCGTTGAACCCGGTAATGGTCAACGTGCTGCCCAGCGGCGTCGTCACCGATTGCGGAAAACCAGCCGCGACACCGTTGGTGACCACAGCAATACCGCCGACGGTCAGCGTGGTGACGCCATCGAGAGCAGTAACGGTGAAGCTGCCATTTTGCGTCAGCGCTGCCGAATCAGGTGAACTGCCCAAGGCCAGGTTCTTCTCGAAAACTGTCAGCTCGCCGCCCACAATATTCAAACCGCCGAGGGTCACCGGGTCGTCGTTGTTGTGGATCTGCAAAACCAGATTCGCGGTGCTGCTATCGCCGTCGGAATCGGTGAGGGTGTAGGCGAAGGTTTCGGTGCCGTTGCCACCGCCGTGCAGCGCTTTGAAATCGGCATCGCTGGTATTCAGCGTGTAGGTGTAAGTGCCGTTGGCGTTCAGCACCAGGGTGCCGTAAGTGCCGGTGAACGTGCCCGGCGTCACCGGGCCGGTGGCCACGCGGTCAGCGCCTTGCACATCGTTGGTCAGCACATTGCCGGTCAGCGTCAGCAAGGTTTCCGAAGCGGTTGAGCTGTTGCTGTCATCCACCGCGCGCGGCACGTCGTCGGTGATGTTGACGTCGAGCGTACCGGTCGCGGTATCGCCATTGCTGTCGCCGGCAACCACGGTGAATTGTTCACTGAGGTTGTTCGCGCCGTCGCCCGCCGCGTGGGTGTCGTTGCCGTTGAGGGTGTAGCTGTAAGTGACGACACCGGTGCTCGGGTTGTAGCCGGTAATGGTCAGGGTGTTGCCCAATTGCGTGGTGATCGACTGCGGGAAACCGACCGCCACACCACCGTTGACCAGGCTGATGCCACCAACGCTGAGGCTGGTCAAACCGTCCGGCGCGTTAACGGTGAAGCTGCCACTTTGGGTCAGCGCTGCCGGATTGGCGGCCGAGCCGTCGGGCAGATTGGCTTCGTTGAGGTTCAGCTCGCCACCCGGCACGGACAGGCCGTTGAGGGTCACCAGATTGTTGACCGGTGGCGGCACGATCACTGGCGTGTCGTCGCCGTTGTCGATGACCACGTTGTGGCGTTCTTCAGGGAATTCAGGGATGCCGCCGAACCCGGCGGTGGGGAAACCGATGATCGGATCAACCCGCCCGCCGACTTCCGTCAGCAAGACAAAACTGTGACCACCGCCCGCTTCACCCGGCGCGCCACCCGGGGCGTTTGGCCCGGCGGCAGTGGCTTCAGCGGTTTTCGACGGGTCATCACCGGCGGCGATGGCTTTCTGGATTTGCTCAACGTCGGTCAGTTGCGCTTCGCTCGGCGTCACCGCCTCGGCCGCGTTCACGTGCGCGGCTTGATCGGCGAGCAGTTGCCCGGACAGGGTCATGCTGCTGCCGCGCCCAAGGGTTAGCTCTTTGCCATTTTGCAGATGAACGGCAACGGCGCCTTCGGCCCCGGTGATCAATTGATCGCCGGCAAACAGCCGATCGCCTTCGACCAAGGCGCGTTTTGTGCCGTCCGCTGCCTGTGCGAAAACCTGACCAATGACTTTAGTGACGGTACCGATGAGCGTTGCCATGTGAATTCCTCCGCTGCCGACCACTGTCGGCACTGGTTAACGAAGTAGCCCATGGCTCAATCGGGTTGCCGTGGCGACGCTCGCGCCTTCGACAGTTCGTTCGCAGGTTGCGCCGTTCAGGAAAAATCAGTGCTATCAAGCACTTGAAAAACCTGATCAATGCAGCAAACCCACGAGCGCTACGTAACGCTGATGAATCACCCGAGTGACAAAAATCTGTCACTCGCCAGCCGCTACGCGTCCCTCCCCTTCAGCAGTACTTCGCCGTATGTCGCAAAGTGAATGGAACTTTCCTCAAGCCTTTTTGCGCTCCCTAGCGCGCAGAAAACAAAGGCTTTCGAGCTGAACAATGTGCCGGTTTTTACAAACCGCATAAGTTTTTTTCGGAATAAGCCTTATGAAAATTTTTTCTTAGCTACGCTTCATTATGTTCTTAGCTCTGTTGTTACAAGAGTGAAACGCTTTCCACTAAAAATATCGTCAAATTTTTGGCGACAGTAACACACCATCAGGACTCAGGGAGATGCACCCATGCGCGTTTTAACCCCCCTCTGCAGCGCGGTTTTGCTGGCCATGGCTTGCACATCCCAAGCCCAGGCCATGAACCTCACCGAGGCGATCCAAAGCACCATCGCCACCCACCCGGAACTCGCTTCGCGCGTGGACGCACGCCTGTCGGCTGATGAACAGATCAAAGTCGCCAAGGGCGGCTTCTATCCGTCCGTCGATTTGAACGCCGCTTACGGTCGCGGCTACAGCGACAACACCAACACCCGCGCCTTCGGTAACCACGACACGCGAATTCTCAACTACACCCAGTCCGAGCTGCGTTTGCGGCAAATGCTGTTCGACGGTTTCAACACCGCCAACGAGGTTGAGCGCACCAAAGGCGTGTCCAATTCGCGCGCCTATTACGCGCAAGGCACCGCTCAGGATCTGGCCCTGCGCACCATCGAGGTCTACCTCGAAGTGCTCAAGCGCCGCGAACTGGTGACCCTGGCCACGAATAACCTGCAAGCGCACTTGCGCGTCAACGATCAGATTGGCCTGCGCACCGAGCGTGGCATCGGCAGCACTGCCGACTCCGATCAATCGGTGGCGCGTAAAGCGCTGGCGCAAAACAACCTCGACACCGCGGAAGTGGATCTGGCGGATGCCGAGTCGAACTTCTTCAGCGTCGTCGGGCGCATGCCTGATGAACTGGAAGCCCCGGCCACGACCCGTGGCGAGTTGCCGACCACCCTGCCGGAAGCCCAGCAGAGCATGGTCGAAAACAACCCGTACCTGAAATCGGCGCAGGCCGACGTGCAATCGGCCGAGAGCCAATACGAAGTCGCCAAGTCGCCGTTCTACCCACGCTTCGACGCTGAAGCAGCGGTGGGCGCGAACAACAACGTGCAGGGCGATGAAGGTCACGACAACGAATGGCGTGTCGGCGTGATCATGAACTACAACCTGTTCCGTGGCGGCAGCGACAAGGCGCGACTGGCCTCCGATGCGCACCAGATCAACCAGGCAATGGACATCCGCAACAACGCCCTGCGTCAGCTCAACGAGAACATTCACCTGGCCTGGAACGCCATGCTCAACGCGAAGAAACAGACCCCGACCGCCCGCGAATACGCGGAAACCACCAAGCGTGTACGCGCCGCCTATCAGGATCAGTTCGGCCTCGGCCAACGTACCCTGCTTGACTTGCTCGACAGTGAAAACGAGCTCTACAACGCCAACCGTCGTTACACCGAAATTCGCTACACCGAGGAATATTCGATGTACCGCGTGCTAGCGAACATGGGCCAGTTGCTGAGCAAACAACGGGTGGTGCTGCCCGCCGATGCGATCGCCTCCAGCGAAGTGAAAAACGAAGCCCGCCTCCCCGAGCTGAAATAACCCCTCTGTAGGAGCTGCCGAAGGCTGCATGATCGTTCCCACGCTCTGCGTGGGAATGCCTCTAGGGACGCTCTGCGTCCAGTGACGCGGAGCGTCACGGGCTTCATTCCCACGCAGAGCGTGGGAACGATCATGCAGCAGGGTTGATGTGGGTGTCCGAGCCAGTTCAAAGGAGCGATCAATATGACCAGCATGGAACCCGGCAACTCTGGGGTCGATCCGCGGCTGAGCTTCGATGATCCGTTACTCGACGGTCTGTTGATTCTCTGCAAACTGCACGGCGCGACGGTCAGTCGCGCCAGCCTGAGTGCCGGGCTGCCGCTGAACAAACAACGTCTGAGCCTGGATTTGCTGCCGCGCGCTGCTGCTCGTGCGGGGTTGCAGGCGCGGATGTTGCGCCGTGAACTGAAAGATATTTCACCACTGAACCTGCCAATTCTGTTGTTACTCAACGACGGCCGCACCGCCGTGTTGCGGCGCTTCGGCGATGACGGCAAAGCGCTGATTCTGCCCAGCGAAGCCGATGGCGGCGAGCAATGGGTCAGCCGTGAAGAACTCACCGAACACTACAGCGGCCAGGCCTTGTTCGCCCGGCCGCGGCACGAACTCGAAGACCTGCGCTCGCCGCTGGTGCCGCGCGTGCATGCGTGGTTTCGCGACACGCTGAAGCTGTCGAAATGGCTATACGGCGACGCGATTCTCGCCAGTTTCCTGATCAACCTGCTGGGCCTGATGGTGCCGCTGTTCGTCATGCAGACCTACGACCGCGTGGTGCCAAACCAAGCGACGTCGACCTTGTGGGTGTTGTCGATCGGCCTGTTGATCGGCACCGGTTTCGAACTGGTGCTGCGGGTGGTGCGTGCGCACTTGCTCGACACCGCCGGCAAGAAAACCGATGTGATCCTTTCCGCGACTTTGTTTGAACGCATCACCGGCATGTCGATGAAGGCGCGGCCAGCGACCATCGGCGGGTTTGCGCAGAGCATTCATGACTTCCAGGGCCTGCGTGAATTCCTCACCGCCGTCACCCTGACCAGCCTGATCGACCTGCCCTTCGTCGTTTTGATGCTGGTGGTGATAGGCCTCCTCGGCGGCTGGCTGGTGGTGATTCCGATGTTGGCGTTTCCGATCACGATCATCTTCGCCCTGGCGATTCAGGTACGTCTGCGCGACACCGTGCAGAAAAGCTTGAGCCTCGGCGCCGAACGCCAGGCCGTGCTGATCGAAACACTCGGCGGTCTGGAAACCCTCAAGGCCTGCAGCGCCGAAAGCGAGCGCCAGCATAAATGGGAAAGCACCCACGGCGCCCTCACCCGCCTCGACAGCCATGCGCGCAACCTCTCGGCGCTGGCAACCAACGGCACATTGTTCATTCAGCAGTTCTCGGGGATGGCGACGATTGTCGCCGGGGTTTACAGCATCATCGCCGGCAACCTCAGCGTTGGTGCGCTGGTCGCCAGCTACATGCTCGGCAGCCGCGTACTCGCGCCGCTGGGGCAGATCGCCGGGCTGATCACCCGTTATCAGCAAGCGCAATTGACCATGAAAAGCACCGACGCGCTGATGTCGTTGCCACAGGAACGTGACGGCAAACAGCGGCCGCTGGAACGCACGCAACTGCAAGGCGCCCTGGACGTCAGCGGCGTGACCTTTCACTACAACGGCCAGAATGCGCCGGCCCTGAGCAACATCAGTTTCAGCCTCAAGGCCGGTGAGCGGGTTGGCATTATTGGTCGCAGTGGCTCGGGTAAAAGCACATTGGCGCGATTGGTCATGGGTTTCTATGAGCCAGAAGAAGGCCAGTTGCTGCTCGACGGTCTCGACCTGCGGCAACTGGATGTCGCGGATCTGCGCCAGCAAATCGGCTATGTCGCCCACGACCTGCCGCTGCTGGCGGGCAGCCTGCGCGATAACCTCACCCTCGGCGCACGCTACGTCAGCGATTCGCGGATGCTTGAAGTGGCTGAGCTGACCGGCGTCACCGAACTCGCTCGCCAGCATCCGCAAGGTTTTGATCGGCCGGTCGGTGAGCGCGGGCAATTGCTTTCCGGCGGCCAACGCCAAGCGGTATTGCTCGCACGTTCGCTGTTGCTCGACCCGCCGATCATGCTGCTCGACGAACCCACCAGCGCCATGGACAACAGCAGCGAAGATATCCTGCGCCAGAAACTTCATGGCTGGGTGCAAGGCAAAACCCTGCTGCTGGTCACCCACCGCACCTCGATGCTGAGCCTGGTGGATCGGCTGCTGGTACTCGACAACGGCCGGATCGTCGCCGACGGCCCGAAAGAAGCAGTCATCGAAGCACTGCGCAAGGGCCGCGTCGGCTCTGCGGCGGTGTAAGTGCGCGGCTTATACAAAACCTGTGGCGAGGGGATTTATCCCCGCTTGGGTGCGCAGCGCCCATGAAATTTTTGGGGTTGCTGCGCAACCCAACGGGGATAAATCCCCTCGCCACAGGAAACCTTTTTGGCCACAGGAATTTTCTGTGGCCACTGGGAAATTCTCAGGCCAAAGGGAGTTCTCTGGTTACAGATACGCGCCCCTGGCCACTAATGGGTCATCCAGTTTGATGTTTCTTAATTGAGGGGTATCGCCCCATGTCGGCATCTTCAGATAGCAAAGCTCGCGGCTACTTCGACAGTTTCGGCAAAAGCGCCGAGGCTGAGTTCATGCCGGAAACCGCCGGGGCGGCGTTGCAGGATTCGCCGCGCTGGTCGCGGATCACCGTGTGGCTGGCGGCGGGGCTGATGATCAGTGCGGTGGTCTGGGCCAAATTCGCTGTTCTCGAAGAAGTGACCATGGGCGAAGGCAAGGCGATTCCGTCGAGCAAGATTCAGGTGATCCAGAACCTTGAGGGCGGCATCGTCACTGAGATCTTCGTGCGTGAAGGGCAAATGGTGAACAAGGGCGACACCCTGCTGCGTCTGGATGACACGCGCTTCCGTTCGAACAAAGGCGAGAGCGAGGCCGATCGTTATGCGCTGACGGCGCAGGTCGAACGGTTGTCAGCCGAAGCGGAAGGTCGGCCGTTCAAACTCTCCGATGAAGTGGTCGCCAAAGCGCCGCAAGTCGCTGAAGACGAGCGCTCGCTGTATGACCAACGCCAGCGCCGACTGGCCAGTGAACAACGAACCCTCAGCGAACAACTGCGGCAGAAAACCCAGGAACTGGCGGAATTTCGTTCCAAGCAGGGCCAGTTCAGTTCCAGTCTGGCCTTGCTGCAGCAAGAAATGAACATGTCCGAACCACTGGTGAAAACCGGTGCGGTGTCGCCGGTGGAAATCTTGCGATTGAAGCGCAGCGCCGTGGAGATCCGAGGTTCGCTGAACGCCACCACACTGGCGATTCCGCGTGCTGAATCGGCGATTGCCGAGATCCGCAGCAAGATCGACGAATCCGAACAAACCTTCCGCTCCGAAGCCGCCAAAGAGCTAAATGAGAAGCGCACCGACCTGTCAAAAATCACCGCGACCAGCATCGCCATCGACGACCGGGTCACCCGCACCACCGTGACTTCACCGGTGCACGGCGTGATCAAGCAATTGAAGGTCAACACCATCGGCGGCGTGGTGCAGCCGGGCAGCGACATGGTTGAAATCGTGCCGCTGGAGGACAACCTGCTGATCGAAGCCAAAGTGCGCCCGCAGGATGTGGCGTTTCTGCATCCGGGGCAGAAGGCGATGGTCAAGTTCAGTGCTTATGACTACACGATTTACGGCGGGCTGAGCGCCAAGCTTGAGTTGATCGGCGCGGACACGATTACCGATGACAAGGGCAACAGCTTTTACTTGATTCAGGTGCGCACCGATAAAAACCATTTGGGCGGGGATGTGAAGCCGTTGCTGATTATTCCGGGAATGGTTGCGACGGTGGACATCATTACCGGCGAGAAAAGTGTGCTGGATTACCTGTTGAAACCGGTGTTGAAGGCGCGGACTGAGGCGATGCGCGAGCGGTAGGGATTATCCGGATTTTGTGGTGATTGATCTGGCGCTTTCGCGAGCAAGCCCGCTCCCACATTTGAGAATGCGTTCCCCCTGTGGGAACGGGCTTGCTCGCGAAGAGGCCCGCACAATCAACGCCTATCTATCGCCATGATTACGCTGAAAGGTCTCCTCCCCCATCGCGGCAATCTGCCCCTCGATCAACGCTTCAAACGGCTTGAGCAACGGCTCAAACGAAACCGGTGCCTCCAGCGTTTGCAACGCCTGCACAATCGCCTCAACCGTCGACAATGCCCCCGGCCCCGGGGCCTTGCGCAACCGATAGCGCGACACCCCGCCCTCGGCCAGCGTCACCCGTGGCAACGCCGCCAGCAGTGGATTGAGGTGCAGCATCTTGCGCGCTTTACGCCACGTTCCATCAGGCACCACCAGCAACAACGGCTCATCCGACTCAGCGTAAGCCTGCATCGGCTGCGCATCATCGGCGGGAAACAACAACCGCGCCCGATACCCCGGCTGATTAAGCAACGTCGGCAAATCCTCAAAAACCTCGCCGACAATCAACGCGGCATTGCTCAACCCCAGCGCCGCCAATCGCGCGGTGTTCAACGCATGATTGACCTCGCTCGGATGCTGCAACAGCAACACCCGCGTGCGGCTGTCGAGGCTGGGGATCAGCGGGCACAGACAATGGGTTTGTGGGCGCAGGCAGCGCGGGCATTGTGGTCTGGGCATCGTTGTTAGGCCTGATTGAGCTGTGCTTTGAGCAAATCGCGGAAGGTCTGGATCAGCGGCTCACGGCTACGACCGCGACGCATGATCATCGAGAACGGCGCCTGATAACCGAACGTCGCCGGCAGCAGAACCCGCAAATCCCCTTTGTCGGCCCACGCCTGCGCGTAGTGCTCCGGCAAGTAACCAATGTAGGCGCCGGACAGCACCAGAATCAGCTGCGCCTCCATACTTTCCACGGTCGCTGCGCTGTGCTTGAAACCGTGACGCGCCAGTTCCGCCTGACTCCAGTAACCACGACCGACCATGCGCTGCTGAGTGATGACTTGCTCGGGGATGCGCCGCTCGTTGAACAAAGGATGGCGGCTGCTGCAATACAACCAGTGCTGTTCGCGGTACAGCGGCATATAGACCAGACCGCTCATCCGTGTGGAGAACGCGCCGATGGCCAGGTCGAGGCGATTGTCCTGCACGCCGAGTTGCAGTTCGTACGGGCTCATCACCGATAAGTGCAAATGCACCGCCGGGTGTTCCTGACTGTAGCCGCCGATGGCTTCGGCGAACGGCAAGGCCTTGTCGCTGACCGTGGAGTCGATCACGCCGAGGTTAAGCGTGCCGCGCAATTCGCCCTTGAGCGCGGCGGCGTATTGCTCGAACCCTTCGAGTTCGGCGAGCAGGCGCAGGGTTTCCTGATGGAACAGCTCACCCTTGCTGGTCAGGCTGAACCCGCCGCGCCCGCGATGGCACAGCACCAGACCGAGCGCGGCTTCGAGCTGGCTCATGTAGGTGCTGATCGCCGAGGTCGACAGGTTGAGTTCCTGCTGCGCATTGGCGAAACCCTGATGGCGCACGACGCTGACGAAGATGCGCAATAGTTTCAGGTCGGGTAAAGCGTTGGCCATGCGGCTCTCCAAACATCGGACTTTTCCCCTGTAGGAGCTGCCGAAGGCTGCGATCTTTTGATCTTTGTTTTCAGGGTCAAGATCAAAAGATCGCAGCCTTCGGCAGCTCCTACAGGGATATTTAACCAGGTAACGAGTCTATCCCGGGCCTCGCCATTAGTTTAGAAAAATCTGAACTAAGTATTTGCCCGTAGCGATTCTTTCCCCTCACTACATTTCGCATCATCGGCCCCACAGCGGCGTCCGAACCTGTGCTCAACGGCGCGCCGATATAAATAAAACAAAGACGATGAGGCCCTACCCGTGGACAAGATTCTTCACCAACCACTGGGCGGCAACGAAATGCCGCGCTTCGGCGGCATCGCCACCATGCTCCGACTCCCCCATGTACCGACCGCTGCCGGCCTGGACGCTGCCTTCGTAGGCGTGCCACTGGACATCGGTACTTCGCTGCGCCCCGGCACCCGCTTCGGGCCGCGCGATATCCGCACCGAATCGGTGATGATCCGCCCTTACAACATGGCGACCGGCGCTGCGCCGTTCGACTCGCTGGCCGTGGCCGACATCGGCGACGTGGCGATCAACACCTTCAACCTGCTCGACGCCGTGCGCATCATCGAAGAAGCCTACGACAACATCCTCGAGCACAACGTGATCCCGATGACCCTGGGTGGCGACCACACCATCACCCTGCCGATCCTGCGTGCGATTCATAAGAAGCACGGCAAGGTCGGTCTGGTGCACATCGATGCCCACGCGGACGTCAACGATCACATGTTCGGCGAGAAAATCGCCCACGGCACCACCTTCCGCCGCGCGGTTGAAGAAGGTCTGCTCGATTGCGATCGCGTCGTGCAGATCGGTCTGCGCGCTCAGGGTTACACCGCTGACGACTTCAACTGGAGCCGCGATCAGGGTTTCCGCGTCGTACAAGCCGAAGAGTGCTGGCACAAGTCGCTGGCACCGCTGATGGCCGAAGTGCGCGAGAAAGTCGGCGGCGGCCCGGTGTACCTCAGCTTCGACATCGACGGCATCGATCCGGCCTGGGCGCCTGGCACCGGCACCCCGGAAATCGGTGGTCTAACGACCATTCAGGCGATTGAAATCGTTCGCGGCTGCCAAGGCCTCGACTTGATCGGTTGCGATCTGGTAGAAGTCTCGCCCGCTTACGACACCACCGGCAACACCTCGCTGCTGGCCGCCAACCTGCTGTACGAAATGCTCTGCGTACTGCCTGGCGTGGTTCACCGCTGAGGGTTGCGTCATGAACGAACGTGATCAGGTTCTGCAAGCGGCCGCCGAGCTGGTGGCTGCATTTGCCCGTAACGATCGCGAGGCTTACTTCGGCGCGTTCAGCGCCGATGCAAGTTTCGTCTTCTACACCCTCGAACAGCCACTGCTGTCGCGCGATGCCTATCAGGCCTTGTGGGACAGCTGGCGGGCCGAGGATGGCTTCGAGGTGCTTGCGTGCACCTCGAGCAACGCCTTCGTCAGCCTGCAAGGTGACGTGGCGATTTTCATCCATGACGTGGCCACCGAGCTGCGCATGCAAGGGGAGCAACACTTCAGCCAGGAGCGCGAGACGATTGTTTTCAAGAAACAAGCGTCAAGCCTAGAACAACAAGGCCATTGGCTGGCCTGCCACGAACATTTGTCCGCGATGCCGGAAGGGCTGCCATCCCCTTAGCCAAAACAGGTGACGCTCACGAACGATGAGCGCGCCTTTGTGATCGGAGCAGATCATGAATAACAACAACAACGAAAAAAGCCTTAGCAGCATTGAAACAAACGGGGTCGAACAGATCCCGGATCATGAGCGCGACGCCCGACCCAGCGACCTGTTTCGCTTGATCTTCGGCGGCGCCAATACCTTCGCCACCGCCGTGCTCGGCAGTTTCCCGGTGCTGTTCGGTCTGTCTTTTCAGGCCGGCGTCTGGGCGATTGTGCTGGGCGTGGTGGTCGGTGCGCTGATCCTTGCGCCGATGGGCCTGTTCGGCCCGCTCAACGGCACCAACAATGCCGTGTCATCGGGTGCGCATTTCGGTGTGCACGGGCGGATCGTCGGCTCGTTCCTGTCGTTGTTGACGGCGATCGCGTTCTTCTCACTGTCGGTGTGGAGTTCGGGTGACGCGCTGGTCGGTGGTGCCAAACGTCTGATCGGCCTGCCGGAAACCGACCTGACCCTGGGTCTGGCCTACGGCTTGTTCGCGTTGCTGGTACTCACCGTGTGCATCTACGGCTTCCGCATCATGCTGTGGGTCAACCGCATCGCGGTGTGGGCCGCGAGCCTGTTGTTCCTGCTCGGCATTTTCGCCTTTGCCCCCGCCTTCGACAGCCAGTACGCCGGCAGCGTGGCCCTCGGCCAGGCAGGTTTCTGGGCGGCGTTTATCGGCGCCGCGCTGGTGGCGATGAGCAACCCGATTTCCTTCGGCGCCTTCCTCGGCGACTGGTCACGCTACATCCCGCGCACAACCCCGAAAGCCCAGATCATGCTGGCGGTGATCGCGGCACAGTTGGCAACCCTGATTCCGTTTTTGTTCGGCCTGACCACCGCGACCATCGTCGCGATCAAGGCGCCGGACTACATCGCGGCGAACAACTATGTCGGTGGTTTGCTGGCGGTGTCGCCGAGCTGGTTCTTCCTGCCGGTGTGTCTGATTGCGGTGATCGGCGGCATGTCCACCGGCACCACGTCGCTGTATGGCACCGGGCTGGACATGTCCAGCGTTTTCCCGCGCGTGCTGTCGCGGGTAAAAGCGACGCTGTTGATCGGCGTGCTGTCGATTGCCTTCATCTTCATCGGTCGCTTTGCGGCGAACCTGGTGCAGAGCGTGTCGACCTTCGCCGTGCTGATCATCACCTGCACCACGCCATGGATGGTGATCATGATCATCGGCCTGTTGGTGCGTCGCGGTTTCTACTGCCCGGATGACCTGCAAGTGTTCACGCGCGGCGAACAGGGCGGACGCTACTGGTTCAACCACGGCTGGAACTGGCGCGGTCTGGGCGCATGGATCCCGAGCGCGGCGGTCGGCCTGTGCTTCGTCAACCTGCCGGGGCAATTCGTTGGCCCGCTGGGTGAAATGGCCGGCGGCATCGACATCAGCTTGCTGGTGACCCTGGGCCTGGCTTCGGTGGTGTACCTGACGCTGCTGAGCCTGTTCCCGGAACCGCGAGAAGTGTTCGGCCCGAAGGATGCACGGCGTGAAGCCGCAGTGAAACCTCAACTGCGACAGGCCGCCTGACGCAAATCCCCTGTGGGAGCGGGCTTGCTCGCGAAAGCAATCTGTCAGTCACATCGCTGTTGAATGTGCTGACGCTTTCGCGAGCAAGCCCGCTCCCACAGTGAGCAGCACTCAGAACCAATTTTGTTTCACCATAAAAAAGACAATCGGAGACACGCCATCATGGCTTTGGATTTATTCGTCGTCCTCATCTACGCAGCCGGCATGCTTTTGCTCGGCTATTTCGGCATGCGCAAGGCCAAGACCAACGAGGACTTTCTGGTCGCCGGTCGTAACCTCGGCCCAAGCCTGTACATGGGCACCATGGCCGCTACCGTGCTCGGTGGTGCGTCCACCGTCGGCACCGTTCGCCTCGGCTACGTGCATGGCATCTCCGGTTTCTGGCTGTGCGCCGCGCTGGGTTGCGGGATTCTCGCGCTGAACCTGTTTCTGGCCAAACCGCTGCTGAAACTGAAGATCTACACCGTTACCCAAGTGCTGGAAAAGCGCTACAACCCGATGGCTCGCTCGGCCTCCGCGCTGATCATGCTGGCCTACGCACTGATGATCGGCGTGACCTCGATCCTCGCGATCGGCACCGTCCTGCAAGTGCTGTTTGACCTGCCGTTCTGGATCTCGGTACTGGTCGGTGGTGGCGTGGTGGTGATCTACTCGGCGATCGGCGGCATGTGGTCGCTGACCCTGACCGACATCGTCCAGTTCATCATCAAGACCGTTGGCCTGATGTTCATCCTGTTGCCGATCTGCCTGTACCGCGTGGGCGGTTGGGACGAGCTGGTGCTGAAGTTGCCGGCCACCGCGTTCAACTTCACCACGATCGGTTGGGACACGATCATCACCTACTTCATGATCTACTTCTTCGGCATCCTGATCGGTCAGGACATCTGGCAACGGGTGTTCACCGTCAAGAACGAAAAAGTCGCCAAGTACGCCGGCAGCGCCGCCGGCATCTACTGCATCATCTACGGCCTGGCCTGCGCCCTGATCGGCATGGCGGCACACGTGCTGATTCCTGATCTGTCCAACGTCAACAACGCCTTCGCCGCCATCGTCAAACTGTCGCTGCCGGACGGCATCCGGGGTCTGGTGATCGCTGCTGCACTGGCGGCCATGATGTCGACCGCCAGCGCCGGCCTGCTCGCCGCTGCCACCACCATCACCGAAGACCTGCTGCCGAAACTGCGCGGCGGTAAACAATCGAGCCTGGGCATCAACCGCCTGTTCACCCTGCTGACCGGTGTTGTGGTGCTGGGTATCGCTCTGGTGGTAAACGATGTGATCAGCGCGCTGACCCTCGCTTACAACCTGTTGGTCGGCGGCATGTTGATCCCGTTGATCGGGGCGATCTTCTGGAAACGCGCAACCACCGCCGGCGCCATCGCCAGCATGGGTCTGGGTTTCGCCACCGCGCTGTTGTTCATGATCAAGGACGGCCTCGATGCCAACACGCCGATCTACTACAGCCTGGCTGTGGGCCTGATCAGTTTCGTGGTGGTCAGCCTGGTCTCCCCTCGCCCGGCTACCGTGGCGAGCGCGATCTAAGCTTGATGTAACGACTTGATGCTTTCTTCGACGGGTGTGGCGTCGGTTGCCACACCCGTTTTTTTCGTCTGTAGAAAAGTGCTGATGAAGATGCTTCACTCAAGCAGAACAACGACTAGAAAAAACTGCCATGAGAAGAGCTGCCGTGCGTGCCGCCGTGCACCGGTTCATCCGCCGTCTGCTGGAGAACCACGACTTCAACGACCACACCAGCCTGGTGCAATTGGGGTTGGAAAAGGCCGATATCGAGGATTTGATCTTTCATCTGGAAGATGAATTCGGACTGACGGCATTCACCGCCGAGGAAGACCGGATGCTCAAGACCGCGAAGACTGCGAATGACTTGAGCCGGTTTTTGCTAGAGATTGGACGGCATTGAAAGCAAAAGATCGCAGCCTTCGGCAGCTCCTACACTGATCCATGTAGGAGCTGCCGAAGGCTGCGATCTCTTGATCCTTAAAGAGGCACTTACCGCCGGCGCGGCTGGCGGCGACGCTGCTCGTCATCGGTGCGGATCGGGACAGGTTGCAGAGGCGGTTCGATCAAGCCGAGGGCAACACCCAAGTCGTGCAGCCAGTTTTGAATTTTCTCTTTCATCGTCATGCCCCCTTCAGGGTGGTGCTGAGCGACCGGAATTCTGAGGCCGCTTCGCACTGATAATAGTCCGAAGTCCTACGCAATGCTCGGCGAAATCCGCAATGATCTGTTACTGAATGGAACAGAATCTGCAGCCATTGGTTCAAGCCGTTTCTCGCACATCCGCCGAAGCCGCGGGATAGACAGCCTGCAGCACTTCTAAACACGCATTCGGATTGGCCCCGACTCTGCCTTTGGCCCCATGAGCCATGTTGTCGCACCCCCTGAATGCTCGGCCAGCGGCTACTAACCCAGCGCTTTGCGCAAACGCCGACGTACCCACTGCTCGGCGCTGACGAAGGTGATGCCGAGCAACACCAGCACGGCGCCGATGATGAAGTTCAGGCTCAGCTCTTCGCCGAGCAGAATCACGCCGAAGGTCACGCCGAACAGCGGCGTCATAAACGAAAACACCGCGAGATTGGCCGCCAGATACCGACGCAACAGCCAGAACCACACCAGGTAACTGAAGAACGACACCACCAGCCCTTGGAACAGCACACTGGCCACCGCCACCGTGGTCAGGTTGACGTGAGTGATCTGGCCGCTGAACAGCGCAATCAACAGGAGGCCGACGAAACCGACCATCAATTGATAGAACAGGGTCAAGGTCACCGGTGCGTCCGATAGACGCGAGGCGCGCACCACCACGGTGGTCGCGCCCCAACAGGCACCGGCCACAATCCCGAAGAAATCACCGAGCAGCATGCTCCGGTCAAGGTTGTCCCACGACACACCGCCGGCGAAGGCAATCGCGATGCCGAGAAACGCCAACAGAATCCCCAGCCATTGCAGCGGCCGCAAACGCTCGCTCGCCAGCAGAAAATGCACGCCCAACGCGGTGAAGATCGGCGCGGTGTAGAGGAATACCGACATGTGCGCGGCCGTGGTCAGTTGCAGGCCTTCGGAGATAAAGAAGAATTCCAGACCGAACAACGCACCGGCGAGCAAACCGCCGCGCCAGGTGTTGCCGACCTGATCCCAACCGCCCTTCCAGCAGATCAACAATCCTACAAGCAACGCAGAAATGCCTGACCGCCCCGCGGCCTGCATCACCGGCGCGATGTCCGGCGCAGCCCATTTGATCATGACTTGCTGCACACCCCAGATCAGGCACAGACCGATCATCACTTGCAGGGCAAACCGGTCGGCATTGCGCCGCTCGACACTCACCGCAACACCTCGAACACACACAACATGGCAGGCCATCCAATGGTCAGAAAACAGTGTTTGGGATTATCAATGAGTCGGGCGGAAAAAGCCGTCTGGAAAAGACATTTGTTTCTTCTGCAGCGTCAGCGGTGAATGGCCGTCGGCTGCGCCGCCCTTCGCGAGCAAGCCCGCTCCCACCATTGGAATGCCTTCCCCTGTGGGAGCGAGCCTGCTCGCGAAGAGGCCCTCACTGCCACCCCATATGAAGGATCATCAGCGCCGGCCAAACCGCCTCGCCACCAAATACCCAACCGCACAAGCCACAGCCGTCGCCACCATCCCCCACACCCAATCCATCAACGTCACCTGCACCGACCACCCACGTAACGTCGCCCAATTCGTCAGGTCATACGTCCCATACGCCACCAGCCCCAACAACGCCCCCCTCTTCACCGCCCACTGCCAACTCAGCGCGGGCAACACCACAAACACCACGCAGCCAAAAACATACAGGCAATAAAAAACCGCGGCCGGTAACAGCAGCGGTTTTTCCAGCATCAGCGAACCGAGCAGTTCGCGGTAGGTCGGCGCCATCAACAGCCCGAGCCAGATGCCGTCGAGCAGAAGAAACGTCAGCAGCGTGGCGACGTAGGCAATCAGCGATCTTTTCATCACACCACCCTCAATGTAGGAGCTGCCGCAGGCTGCGATCTTTTGACCTTGAAGATCAACAGATCGCAGCCTGCGGCAGCTCCTACATGGGGCTGGCGTGGGCTCAGGTTAGTTCAATGCGATCGGCATGAATAACGATCTTGCCTTCCTTGTACAGCGAACCGATGGCCTTCTTGAAGTTGCCTTTGCTGACGCCGAACAGGCTGCTGATCAACGCCGGATCGCTCTTGTCGCTGACCGGCAGCGTGCCGTCGTTGTCGCGCAACTTGGCGAGAATCTTCGAGTTGAGGCTGCTCGCCGCTTCCTGACCCACCGGTTGCAAGCTCAGGGCAATCTTGCCGTCGGCGCGCACTTCCTTGATGTAGCCCTTCTCGCTCATGCCGGCACGCATGAACTTGAAGATTTCATTCTTGTGGATCAAACCCCAGTGCTTGTTGTTGATGATCGCCTTGAAGCCCATGTCGGTGGCTTCGGCGACCAGCAGATCAACTTCCTGGCCCTGGCTGTAATTGGCCGGGGTTTTGTCGAGATAGCGATCCAGGCGCGCGGTGGCGGTGATGCGGCGGGTGTGCTTGTCGAGGTAGACGTGCACCACGCAATACTCGCCGGCAGTCATCTGGCGCTTTTCTTCGGAATACGGCAGCAACAGATCCTTCGGCAGCCCCCAATCGAGGAACACACCGATGCTGTTGACTTCAACAACTTTCAGACTGGCAAATTCGCCGACCTGAACTTTTGGTTTCTCTGTGGTAGCGAGAAGTTTGTCTTCGCTGTCCAGATAAACAAAAACGTTGAGCCAATCTTCATCTTCGCTGGGAATATCTTTAGGGATATAACGGTTGGGCAAAAGAATCTCGCCGTCCGCACCGCCGTCCAGATATAAACCGAAGTTAGTGTGTTTAACCACTTGCAAACTGTTGTAACGCCCGACTAAAGCCATTTCCAGAACCCTCATTACGTGGGCGGCATTCTACCCGTTTTTGCCGTGAACGTTCGCCGGCAGATCCTCGGTTTCGGCTAAATCTGCGCCACGCCTTGATTTTCCTTGATCGCCGACGAGCGAGGTGCCGCTCGTCAGTCTGCCAGCGAGGGTTTCAGCCGCGACATAATGTCCCGTCAAACAGCAATGATCTTATTTAAAACAGCAGGTTAGCTGGATATTCCAATTAATTAACCGCGAATAATGCAGCGCTGCACTGGGTTATTCCCGGGGATATTTACCAAGCAATTGTCAAGTAATTACTGTACGATGCCTGGCCGAGTTACTTTTCTACAGGTTAATGGCCGCCATGCGTGTAAAAGCATCCAACAGCAAAGCAAAGCCAGCTCCAGCCGTTGAAACCAGCGAATCGATCAACGATCAAATCGCAGCGTTCCTCAAGTCCGGCGGCGAGATCCAGCAAATTGCCAAAGGCGTCAGTGGCCAGACGTTCGGCCCGTCCAAGCAGATCAGCCTGGGCAAGAAGTAACACCCGGTTTTACACCCGTCCAGAGGCGCTTTGAGCTTCGAAGCGCCTGGACTGGCACCGCGCAACACCCTCCCCGTTTTAAACAAACCAAACAGCAAATATTCAGAAATCGACGAACGGCCTTCAATGCCGAGCATTCGCCGGTATCCTTGCACGCGTCTAGATCAAGCGTTTCAGCAGGCCCGCCGTCCTGCGCTCGCTGTTCATGGAGTGACGCATGCGCACATCTTCCTGTTTATTGCTTGTAGGCCTGCTCGCGGCAACGACTGCGCACGCGCAGATTTTCCAGCGTGAACTCGGTGATTTCGACCTCAAGCTCGGCACAACGCCAAGCCGCAGCATGGCGCAGGGCCTGGTCAAACCGGCGGCGGTCGGCTCGTTCCACGGCGGTCTCGACCTGACACACGACAGCGGCCTTTACGTCGGTCAGTACGCGCCGAGCATGGGCATCTCGCCGGGCAAGAACCTTGAAATCGACTCCTACGTCGGCTTTAAACAACCATTCGATCAGTTGCTCGGCTACGAAGTCGGGATGATTCATTACAGCTATCCGAAGGTCGACACCCTCGACAGCCAGGAAGTGTTCGGTGGCCTGACCCTGCTCGGCAGCCGCTTCGGCATCGCGCTGAGCAACGACCCGGATAAACAGAACAACACCCTTTTCGCCGACCTTGGCGGCAATCAGCCGTTCGGCATCGGCGTCAGCATGAAATACACCACCCACCAGTTGAACTCGCCCGTGGCGGTGGACGGCGGCTACGTCAGTAGTTTTACCGATTGGTCGGTGAAGTTCTCCCGCCCGGTGATGGGCGTCGATCTCGACCTCATCTACAGCAACTCCAGCCTCAGCGGCAGCGATTGCTCGGCCTATTCCGGCCACAACAGCCAGTGCGACGGCCTCGTCACGCTCAAGGCCGAACGCGCCTTCTATTGATCGGCTGAACTGCCGGGCTCATTCTGCGTTCACATAAACATCAGACCCTCAGGCTGGCCATCGCAAGGATTCGCCCATGTCTCGCTGGTTCAAGCACATTGCCGCGTTATTGATGTTCACCCTCGCCCTCGGCGCCTGCAGCCGCGTCGGCCTGGCCTATCGCAACCTCGACGTGATCATTCCGTGGACGCTCGGCGACTACGTCGACATGAACGGCGAGCAGAAAGACTGGTTCAACGAGCGCCTCAAGGAACACCTGAACTGGCACTGCACCACGCAGTTGCCGGGTTACCTCGACTGGCTGGATCGCTTGCAAACCATGGTCGAGACCAATCAGGTCACCGACGCCGCCCTGCAGGCGCGCACCGCCGAAGCCAAGCAAGCCATCGCCGAAACCGCGAAAGAGATCACCCCGTCAGCCATCGAATTGCTGCAAGGTCTGGACGACAAGCAAGTGGCAGAGATGAATGAAGCGTTCGCCAAGGACTTGCGCAAACGCCAGCAGGATTACGTCAATCCGCCGCTGGCCCAGCAGATCAAGGAACGTGGCGAGCGCATGACCAAACGTCTAAACGACTGGCTCGGCCCGCTGAGCGCCACCCAAGAACAGCGTGTAGTGGCCTGGACTAACGCTCTCGGGGATCAGAACACCCAGTGGATCGCCAACCGCGCGCATTGGCAAAAGCAGTTCAGTGCCGCCGTGGCGCAACGCAAGAGTGCAGAATTCCCACAACGGATCGAGACGCTTCTGGTGAATCGCGAGAGCTTATGGACAGCGGATTACCGCAAGGCCTACGCCGATACCGAAGCGCAGGCGCGCTCGTTATTTGTTGACCTGATGGCGGAAAGTACGCCGCAGCAGCGCCAGCGCTTATTGAAAAAAATCGAAGGGGTACGCAAAGACTTCAACGACCTCAAATGCCTGAAGGCCGCACAAAAATCCTGAAATCCATACAAAAACCCATGTGGGAGCGGGCTTGCTCGCGAAAGGGCCATGTCAGGCAACATCAATGTTGAATGACGCACCGCATTCGCGAGCAAGCCCGCTCCCACAAGGGATCTCCGTTTATTCAGGCGATCTGGGCTTTCGAGGCGACTTCATCAAACGTCGCTTCATCCAGCGCATCGGGCTGTTCATCCAGCACCTGACGCGGGTGGTCATTGCCGGGAATGCTGCTGTCGATCAGGCTCAGCAAGCTCGAACCGCGCGGGGTCAGCGAAAAATTGTTGCCGGTGCTGCCCTCTTCATCCGGACGCGGCTGGATAAAACCGCGCAAAAGCAACAGCCTTTCATAGTCGCAGGCCACCGTTTTCAGGTGATCCAGATTCTCGATCGGCTCGCCGGCGCTGGCTTTCTCCGCCGCGTAATCCTCAGCGTAGGCGCGAGGGGCGAAGCTGTGGCCGGCGCTGTTTTGCACTTCGTGCAGCAAGCGTTCAATCAAATCCCAGTTATAAGTCGTCATCCTGATTCAACCTCCGGTGCGCATGATTTTGGGGCGCGTACCTAGGTTGTGACCGGAGCCTGACGCAGCCGTTCAGCTGTATTTCCTTCAGCGACCGACCGGCGGTCTGTCGATTTCCCGGCGGGCTGAACGACTAGTCTGAAACAGACGGTTTCAACCCCGCAGGAGAAATCATCATGAACGTTGAGAACCATCCGGTGGTATCGCGCAAAGCATGGCTCGCCGCCCGCAAACAACATCTTGAACACGAAAAAGCCTTCACTAAAGAGCGCGATCGCCTCAGCGCTGAACGCCGCGCCTTGCCTTGGGTGAAAGTCGACAAGGATTACCACTTCCAGGGCCCGAACGGCGAATTGAAGCTGGCTGACCTGTTTGGCGACCACAGCCAATTGGTGATCTACCACTTCATGTTCGCCAAGGATTGGGAGGAAGGCTGCCAAGGTTGCTCGTTCCTCAGCGACCACATCGACGGCGCCAACCAGCATTTGGCCCATCACGATATCGCCGTGGTTGCGGTGTCCCACGCACCGTTTAACCAGTTTCAAGACTTCAAACAACGCATGGGCTGGAAGTTTGACTGGGTATCGTCAGAGGGCTGCGACTTCAACTATGACTTCGGCGTGTGCGCCCGTGCCGAGGATGTTGCCGCCGGAAAGGCTACGTACAACTACGAAAAAACTGACAGCGCCGAAGAAGAAATGCCCGGGCTGAGCGTGTTTTACAAGGACAAGGCCGGAAACGTCTTCCACACCTATTCCACCTACGCCCGGGGTCTGGACATGTTGGTTGGCGCCTACAACTACCTCGACCTGACGCCGAAGGGCCGCAATGAAGACGAGATCATGGAGTGGGTGCGGCATCATGATCGGTATGAAGGCGCGACAAAATCCAGCTGCTGCCACGGCAACTGATCGCCCATTGTGGGAGTGAGCCTGCTCGCGAAAGCGCCGTGTCAGCCACCATGAACAGTGCCTGACATACCGCTTTCGCGAGCAGGCTCGCTCCCACAGGTTCTGCCACAGTTTCTGAACTTTTCGCAGGCTTTGCCCCTCAACCGGTTAACCCGCCTTAACCGGAACTGAGGCCTGCCCCCATGAAAACCCTGATCAAGCTCACCCTCGCCGCCACCCTTGCCTGCGCCCTGCCCGTCTGGGCCTGCACGCCTGAGGAGGCGACCGCCAAACGTGAACAACTGGCCAAAGAGGTCACCAAGCTCACTGAACAGAATCCGGCCAAGGCCAAAGAGATCAACGCCGAGTTGCAGAAAATGGATCTGGGCACGGCCAGCGCGGATCTGCCGGACAAGTGCCAGTTGATTGATCAGCGCTTGAAAGAGTTGGGTACGGCGGAGAAGAAGGCGGAAGGCTAAAGCGAAGATCGCAGCCTTCGGCAGCTCCTACAGAGGGGCGAAAAAAAACCCGGACATTGTCCGGGTTTTTTTATCCAGCCTGAAACGACTTACTCAGCCGCTGGCTCTGCCGGCTTGCGGCGCTTGAGCGGGGCCATGCCGTCGCTGCTGACCAACGAGTCTGGCTTCGGACGGTTGGCGCTCTTGCGCTTGGTCGGCGTCTTGGCGGCAGTTTTCTTCTTGTCGCCCTTGGCGTCGGTCTTTTTCTTCTTCACGCCAACGGCTTTGCCCGAGGCCTTGACCTTTTTCGGCCCGCCGTAGGTGCCTTTGACTTCCTTGACGGTGCGGCGCTCGAAGCTTTGCTTCAGGTAGCGCTCGATGCTCGACATCAGGTTCCAGTCGCCGTGGCAGATCAACGAGATCGCCAGGCCATCGTTACCGGCACGGCCGGTACGACCGATGCGGTGCACGTACTCGTCGCCGCTGCGGGGCATGTCGAAGTTGATCACCATGTCCAGACCATCAACGTCCAGACCACGGGCCGCCACGTCGGTGGCCACAAGGATTTTCACGCCGCCCTGCTTCAGACGGTCGATCGCCAGTTTGCGATCTTTCTGATCTTTCTCGCCGTGAAGCACGAACGCTTTATATTCCTGAGCCACGAGGCGGCCGTAGATGCGGTCGGCCATGGCGCGGGTGTTGGTGAAGATGATCGCCTTCTGATAGGTCTCGTTGGCCAGCAGCCAGTTCACAATCTGCTCTTTGTGCTGATTGTGGTCGGCGGTGATGATTTGCTGACGGGTGGTCGAGTTCAGCTGGCTGACCGCGTTGAGCTGCAAGTGCTCAGGGTTGTTCAGCACTTTGGCGATCATTTCGCGCAGGCCGGAACCACCGGTGGTGGCCGAGAACAGCATGGTTTGCTGACGGTTCGTGCATTCGTCGACCAGACGCTGAACGTCTTCGGAGAAGCCCATGTCGAGCATGCGGTCGGCTTCGTCGAGCACCAGCACTTCGACTTCTTTCAAATCGAGGTTGCCGGCGTTGAGTTGCTCGATCATGCGGCCCGGGGTGCCGATGAGGATGTCCGGCACTTTGCGCAGCATCGCGGCCTGTACCTTGAAGTCTTCACCGCCAGTGATCAGGCCGGATTTGATGAAGGTGAACTGCGAGAAACGCTCAACTTCCTTCAGGGTTTGCTGGGCCAGCTCACGGGTCGGCAGCAGGATCAGCGTCTTGATGCTGACGCGAACCTTGGCCGGGCCGATCAGGCGATTGAGGATTGGCAGTACGAAAGCGGCGGTTTTGCCGCTACCGGTTTGCGCAGTCACCCGCAAATCACGCCCTTGGAGCGCCAGCGGGATGGCCGCGGCTTGCACAGGCGTTGGCTCGACAAATTTCAGCTCGGCCACAGCTTTAAGCAGGCGTTCGTGCAGGGCGAATTGGGAAAACACGGGTGCTACCTCGAAGATATGCAAAAAAACAGCTGCATAGGTTACCGGTTTCGAGCGCTCAGGCCGAGTTTCTTTATGCAAACGGCAGCAATCAGTGGTTTTTTTGTTGCCTGATTTGTCTCCAAACGTAATACCTGGCGTCTTAAATGCTCTAATCGGCCATCGCGTCTTACAGAAGAATCGTTTCACTTATGGATATCAAACAGCTCTGGCTCAACGCCCAAGACCTCTGGGGCACCCTCGAACAGCATCCGATCCTGCAAGCCAGCCTCGCGCTGATGCTGCTGTTGGTGATCGCGTTGGTACTCGGACGAGTGGCGCGCTACCTGATCCTGCACGCCAGCCGCATGCTCGGTCGCCAGCCGGCGTTTCACTGGATCAACGATTTACGCCACAACAAAGTGTTTCAGCGCCTGGCGCAGATCACCCCGTCGCTGGTGATCCAGTTCGGCCTGCACCTGGTGCCGGAACTGAGCAAAACCGCGATGAACTTCCTCGGCAACGTCGCGCTGGCGTTCACCATCCTGTTTTTGCTGCTGACCATCAGCGCGCTGCTCAATGCCCTGCTCGACATCTACGCGCGCACCGAACACGCCCGCACGCGCTCGATCAAAGGCTACGTGCAACTGGCGAAAATGGTTCTGTACGTGTTTGGCGGGATCATCATCGTCGCCACCCTGATCGACCGCTCGCCGCTGTTGCTGCTCTCCGGTCTCGGTGCGATGTCGGCGGTGATTCTGTTGGTCTACAAAGACACGCTGCTGTCGTTCGTCGCCAGCGTGCAGCTCACCAGCAACGACATGCTGCGGGTTGGCGACTGGATCGAAATGCCGCAAGTCGGCGCCGATGGCGATGTGGTCGACATCACTTTGCACACGGTCAAGGTGCAGAATTTCGACAAGACCATAGTGTCGATCCCGACCTGGCGCTTGATGTCCGAGTCGTTCAAGAACTGGCGTGGCATGCAGCAATCCGGCGGACGGCGGATCAAACGCAGCCTGTTCATCGACGCCAGCGGCGTGCGTTTCATCCGCGATGACGAGGAAGAAAAGCTCTCGCAGGTGCATTTGCTCACCGATTACATGAGCCGCAAGAAAGCCGAGCTCAAGGCGTGGAATGAGGCTCAGGGCAATGTCGCGGCGATGTCGGCAAACCGCCGCCGGATGACCAATATCGGCACGTTCCGCGCGTATGCGTTGGCGTATCTGAAGAGTCATCCGGAGATTCAACCGAACATGACCTGCATGGTGCGGCAGATGCAGACTACGGCGCAGGGCATTCCGCTGGAGATCTACTGCTTCACCCGCACCACGGCGTGGGCGGATTACGAGCGGATTCAGGGGGATATTTTTGATTATCTGCTGGCGGTGTTGCCGGAGTTTGGGTTGAGTCTGTATCAGCAGCCGAGTGGCGGGGATTTGCGCTCTGGCCTGCTGCCAGCGGTGCTCGGCTCGGCAAGCATCCCCGAGCCACAAAAACACCTTATGTAACGCACAGACCAAAACTGTGGGAGCGGGCTTGCTCGCGAAGGCGTCAGATCAGTCGACATAATCGTTGAATGACACACCGCTTTCGCGAGCAAGCCCGCTCCCACAGGGGACAGTTTTCAATCAGGGTTATGCGGTGGCTGGTGATTTGTGGATGCCCAGGCGGCTGATCCACACGGCAGCAAGGATGACGCTACCCCCCAGGAACAACCGCCCCAGCTCCTCATGCTGATTCCAGATCAGCAGATTCAGCAGCAACCCCACCGGCACATGCAGGTTGTTCATCACCGCCAACGTGCCGCCATTGACCATACACGCACCCTTGTTCCACCAGTACATGCCCAGCGCGGTCGAGACGAGTCCCAGAAACAGCAACACCCCCCACTGCAGCGGCGCTTCCGGGAGAAAATTCGCTTTACCGAACAACAAGAACGCTGGCAGCACCACCGCCAGTGCGCCGACGTAGAAGAAACCGAAACGTCGGTAATGCGGCAAATCACTCGGGTGCTTGGCCACTAGATGTTTGTACATCACCTGCCCGGCGGCGTAGGTAAAGTTGGCCAGTTGCAGCAGTAGGAAGCCCATGAAGAAGTCCGGGCTGATGCTGTCGAAACGAATCACCGCCGCCCCACTCACCGCCACCAGTGCAGCGATCAGCGCCCACGGGTTGAAGCGGCGGTTCAGCGCGTCTTCGATCAACGTCACGTGCAACGGCGTGAGGATGGTGAACAGCAACACTTCCGGCACCGTCAGCACGCGGAAGCTCAGGTACAGACAGACGTAGGTCACGCCGAACTGCAACGCACCGATCATCAGCATGCCGCGCATGAACGACGGTTCGACCGAGCGCCAGCGGGTCAGCGGGATGAACACCAGCCCGGCTAGCACCACGCGCATTAGCACGGCGAAGTAACTGTCGACATGACCGGCCAGATACTCGCCAATCAGACTGAAGGAAAACGCCTGGATCAGCGTGACAAAAAGTAGATAGCCCATGCTCGCCTCGGTTTTGAATGGCGGCGACGATAGCGGTTTTTGCGCAAGACCGCGAACCCTCAAACAATACAAATCCCCTGTGGGAGCGGGCTTGCTCGCGAAGGCGTAGAGTCAGACAGCAAATGTTTGACTGATACACCGCTTTCGCGAGCAAGCCCGCTCCCACAGTGAGGTTTGCGTCAATGGCAAATCCCGGGCAAAAAAAAGCCCGATCTCGCATATGCGTTCAATCGGGCTACAGCACTCAGGAGCAACAAGTGCAAAGGGAGGTTCGATGCGCGTGGAACCTTGAAGGGGTTGCGCCAGGTCACTAGACCATCCAGAGATTATCTGGCGATTAACCTGTCAAGCGACCTGGGACAGTTTGGCGTTGGCCTGATTCAAGCCCTTCTCCTGGAAGTCGCCGCCAAGGTTCATGCCTTCGGCGTGGATAAAGGTCACGTCGTTGATACCGATGAAACCCATGACCTGACGCAGGTACGGTTCCTGATGATCCGCCGGGCCGCCGGCGTAGATGCCGCCGCGAGCGGTCAGCACGTAAGCACGCTTGCCGCTGAGCAGGCCTTGCGGGCCGGTTTCGGTGTACTTGAAAGTCACGCCGGCACGCAGCACGTGGTCGAGCCAGGCCTTGAGGGTGCTCGGGATGGCGAAGTTGTACATCGGCGCAGCCATCACCAGCACGTCAGCGGCGAGCAGTTCATCAGTCAATTCATTGGAGCGATCCAGCGACGATTGTTCGCTGGCGTTGCGCTGTTCGGCAGGTTTCATCCAGCCACCCAACAGGTTGGCGTCCAGATGCGGTACCGGGTTCACGGCGAGGTCACGCACGGTGATCTGATCGGCAGGGTGTGCAGCTTTCCACTGACTGATGAAGGTCTGGGTCAGTTGACGGGACACCGAGTCTTGCTGGCGGGCGCTGCTTTCAATGATCAGAACGCGGGACATGTTGTGTAGCCTCCATCCGAGAATGTTGTAAGTCGATGGAGTGAAGGTTAAACAGAGTTGAATCGATGAAAAAGCGCAAATAATTGCTGCAAAGTATCGAATAATTCGTTTAGATGCTGACACCTACCCTGTAGGAGTGAGCCTGCTCGCGATGGCGTAGTGTCAGGCACCATTAATTTATCTGGCACACCGCTATCGCGAGCAGGCTCACTCCTACAAGGGATTCGGGTTATTTCGGGACGCAGGTCAGTTTGATGCGCAACTTGATGATCGAGCGGGTGAACTTGGCCGTGGCGTTTTTATGTTTGCCGGCCGGGACATCGATGCTGCGGGTGCGCGGCGCCTCGGGGCCGTTGCTGAAGACGGCCTTGCACGTCGCATCGACATCGCCGTAGTTGGCGACCCGAATGGAGCCGATGTCGTTGTCGGTGTCGTAGGTTTCGTAGTCGATCTTCAAACCGTTGAGATCCTTTTCCACGTCGATCGGGTACGCGAACGCCGTCAGCGGCAGCAGCGCCAGCAACACACAACAGAATTTTTTCATTCGGCAGTCTCCATGAGGGATCGCCAGCTTAGGACAAGAGGAGCTATTGATGAAAGCGCCCCGCGTGACCCTGGATCAATGGCGAACATTGCAGGCCGTGGTCGACCATGGCGGATTTGCCCAGGCCGCCGAGGCCCTGCACCGCTCGCAATCGTCGGTGAGCTACACCGTCGCGCGCATGCAGGATCAGCTCGGCGTGCCGCTGTTGCGCATCGATGGGCGTAAAGCCGTGCTCACCGAAGCCGGCGGCGTGTTGCTGCGCCGTTCGCGGCAACTGGTGAAACAGGCCAGCCAACTCGAAGACCTCGCCCATCACATGGAACAAGGCTGGGAAGCGGAAGTGCGGCTGGTGGTCGACGCCGCTTACCCGAGTGCGCGCATCGTCCGCGCACTGACCGCGTTCATGCCGCAGAGCCGTGGCTGCCGCGTGCGTCTACGTGAAGAAGTGTTGTCGGGTGTGGAAGAAGTACTGCTTGAAGGCGTAGCCGATCTGGCCATCACCGGCCTGAGCATTCCCGGTCACCTCGGGGCGGAATTGAGCGACGTTGAGTTCATCGCCGTCGCCCACCCCGATCACCCGCTGCATCGGCTCAATCGCGAACTGAGTTTTCAGGATCTCGAAACGCAGATGCAAGTGGTGATCCGCGACTCCGGCCGCCAGCAACCCCGCGACGTCGGCTGGCTCGGCGCCGAACAACGCTGGACGGTCGGCAGCCTTGCCACGGCGGCGACATTTGTCAGCAGCGGACTGGGTTTTGCCTGGTTGCCTCGACACATGATTGAACGAGAACTCAAGGATGGCTCGCTCAAGCTGCTACCGTTGGACAGGGGCGGCACCCGCAACTCCAGCTTCTATCTGTATTCGAACAAAGACAAACCCCTGGGCCCGGCGACGCAAATCCTCATCGAACTGCTGCGCACCTTCGATACGTTGCCTTTGGATGCGCCGTACGCCGCCCCTGAACAAGCCTGACACGGAGTCCACCGATGGCGTATTTCGAGCACGAAGGTTGCAACCTGCACTACGAGGAATATGGCCACGGTACGCCGTTGCTGCTGGTTCACGGGCTCGGTTCGAGCACGCTGGACTGGGAAATGCAGATCCCGGCTCTCGCCGCGCACTACCGGGTGATCGTTCCGGATGTTCGCGGCCACGGCCGCTCGGACAAACCCCGTGAGCGCTACAGCATCGCCGGTTTCAGCGCAGACCTGCTTGCGCTGATCGAACATTTGAACCTCGGCCCGGTGCATTACGCCGGGCTGTCCATGGGCGGCATGATCGGTTTTCAGTTCGCCGTCGATCACCCGCAATTGCTTAAAAGCCTGACCATCGTCAACAGCGCGCCCGAGGTCAAACTGCGCAGCCGTGATGACTACTGGCAGTGGTTCAAACGCTGGAGCCTGATGCGCGTGCTCAGCCTCGCGACCATCGGCAAAGCCCTCGGCGGCAAACTTTTTCCCGAGCCGGAACAGGCCGATCTGCGGCAGAAAATGGCCGAACGCTGGGCAAAAAACGACAAACGTGCTTATCTCGCCAGCTTCGATGCGATTGTCGGTTGGGGCGTTCAGGAACGACTTTCCCGCGTGACCTGTCCAACCCTCATCGTCAGCGCCGACCGCGACTACACACCCGTCGCGCTGAAAGAAACCTATGTAAAACTGCTGCCCGATGCGCGGCTGGTGGTGATCGACGATTCGCGCCACGCCACCCCGCTCGACCAACCGCAACGCTTCAATCAAACGCTGCTGGAGTTTCTCGCCACAGCCGACCTTCAATCTCAGGATCACTGACCCATGCTGAAAAAACTCGCCCTCGCCGCCGGTACCGTTCTGTTTGCCGCCAACCTGATGGCAGCAACGCCAGCCAAGGCGCCACACGTGCTGCTGGACACCACCAACGGCCAGATCGAAATCGAGCTGGATCCGGTCAAGGCGCCGATCAGTACCAAGAACTTCCTTGAGTACGTCGACAGCGGCTTCTACACCAACACCATTTTCCACCGCGTGATCCCCGGCTTCATGGCTCAGGGCGGCGGTTTCACCCAACAAATGCAACAGAAAGACACCAAGGCACCGATCAAGAACGAAGCCAGCAATGGCCTGCACAACGTTCGCGGCACGTTGTCGATGGCGCGCACTTCCAACCCGGATTCGGCCACCAGCCAGTTCTTCATCAACGTGGCTGACAACGCCTTCCTCGACCCGGGCCGTGACGCCGGTTACGCGGTATTCGCCAAAGTGGTCAAGGGCATGGACGTGGTCGACATCATCGTCAACTCGCAGACCACCACCAAAAGCGGCATGCAAAACGTGCCTGTCGACCCTGTGATCATCAAGTCGGCCAAGCGCATCGACTGAGTACTGCAGGGCATATCGAGCGGCGCCGGGCTGATCCCGCGCCGCTCACACTGATAAAAGGAGAGCCCGCATTCCGGGCGGTTATCTGATGCTCTATCGCCGTTTCGAACAACTGATCGACATATTCCGCGACGCCCCCACGGCGTCCCCTCCAGACCGTGTCTGGCCCTTCTATGTTTACTACCTCAAACAGGTCTGGCCGAGTTTCGCCGCCCTGCTCGTCGTTGGCCTCTTCGCCGCGTTGATCGAAGTGGCGCTGTTCAGTTACCTGAGCCGCATCATCGACCTGGCCCAAGGCACGCCGAACCCGAATTTCTTCAGCGACCACGCCCTCGAACTGACGTGGATGGTGGTCGTTGCCCTTGTGTTGCGGCCGATCTTTTTCGGCCTGCACGACCTGCTGGTGCATCAGACGCTGAGCCCCGGCATGACCAGCATGATCCGCTGGCAGAACCACAGCTATGTGCTCAAGCAGAGCCTGAATTTCTTCCAGAACGACTTCGCCGGGCGCATCGCCCAACGCATCATGCAGACCGGTAACTCGCTGCGTGATTCTGCGGTGCAAGCGGTGGATGCGCTGTGGCACGTGGTGATTTACGCGATCAGTTCGCTGGTGCTGTTTGCCGAAGCCGACTGGCGTTTGATGATCCCGTTGCTGCTGTGGATTGCCGCCTACATCGGCGCGCTCTACTACTTTGTGCCACGGGTGAAACAACGCTCGGTGGAAGCCTCCGACGCGCGCTCGAAACTGATGGGGCGCATCGTCGACGGCTACACCAACATCGCCACGCTGAAGCTGTTCGCCCACACCAATTTCGAACAGCACTACGCCAAGGAAGCCATCGAAGAACAGACCGTCAAAGCGCAACTGGCTGGTCGTGTGGTCACCAGCATGGACGTGGCGATCACCACCATGAACGGCTTGCTGATCGTCGGCACTACCGCGTTGGCCCTGTGGTTGTGGACGCAATCGTTGATCACCGTCGGCGCGATTGCTTTGGCGACCGGTCTGGTGATTCGCATCGTCAACATGTCCGGCTGGATCATGTGGGTGGTCACCGGGATTTTCGAAAACATCGGCATGGTGCAGGACGGTCTGCAGACCATCGCACAACCGGTCAGCGTCACCGATCGCGAAGACGCCAAACCGCTGCAAGTAGCCCGTGGCGAAGTGCGTTTCGAGCACGTCGATTTTCACTACGGCAAGAAGCGCGGGATCATCGGCGACCTCAACCTGAACATCAAACCCGGCGAGAAAATCGGTTTGATCGGGCCGTCCGGCGCTGGCAAATCGACCTTGGTCAACCTGCTGCTGCGCCTGTACGACGTCGAGGGCGGGCGCATTTTGATCGACGGGCAGAACATCGCCGACGTCGGTCAGGAAAGCCTGCGTGCGCGCATCGGCATGATCACCCAGGACACCTCGCTGCTGCACCGCTCAATCCGCGACAACTTGTTGTACGGCAAACCGGACGCGACCGATGCCGAGTTGTGGGACGCGGTGCACAAGGCGCGTGCCGATGAGTTTATTCCGCTGCTGTCGGACGCCGAGGGCCGTACCGGTTTCGATGCGCACGTCGGCGAGCGTGGGGTGAAGTTGTCCGGTGGTCAGCGTCAGCGCATTGCGATTGCGCGGGTGCTGCTCAAGGACGCGCCGATCCTGATCATGGACGAAGCGACCTCGGCGCTGGACTCGGAAGTGGAAGCGGCGATTCAGGAAAGTCTTGAAACCTTGATGCAGGGCAAAACCGTGATTGCGATCGCGCACCGGCTCTCGACGATTGCGCGGATGGATCGGCTGGTGGTGCTGGAGAACGGCAAGATTGCCGAGAGCGGTACTCACGCGGAATTGCTCGCACATCGCGGTTTGTATTCGCGGCTGTGGGCGCACCAGACCGGTGGGTTCGTCGGTATCGATTGATGCACTGAATGATCGTTCCCACGCTCCGCGTGGGAACGCAGCCCGTGACGCTCCGCGTCACTGGACGCGGAGCGTCCCTTGAGGCATTCCCACGCAGAGCGTGGGAACAATCACTGTAGGAGCTGCCGCAGGCTGCGATCTTTGCTTTTTGCCCTGCTGGAAATCCGTAAAAACCCTGCTGTACTCAGCCAAGGCTTCGGAACGGAGCCTGTCGTAAGTCTGCACGGAAGCACAACTCGATACAGTCTCGATAGCCGAGCTATCAAGGACTCTCTCATGTCTCTGTTCAAACGTTCAGTTACTGAGTTGCTGGGTACGTTCTGGTTGGTGTTAGGTGGTTGCGGCAGTGCGGTGATCGCCGCGTCTTCGCCGTTGGGCATCGGCGTGCTGGGGGTGGCCCTGGCGTTTGGTCTGACGGTGCTGACCATGGCGTTCGCCATCGGCCACATCAGCGGATGTCATCTCAACCCGGCCGTGTCGGTCGGTCTGGTCGTCGGCGGTCGATTCCCCGCCAAAGAGTTGCCTGCTTACATCATTGCCCAAGTGCTCGGCGCGATTCTCGCGGCGGCGCTGATCGCTCATATCGCCAGCGGCAAGGAAGGTTTCGATATTGCCTCCGGCCTCGCGTCCAACGGTTATGGCGAGCATTCTCCCGGCAAGTATTCGATGGCGGCAGGGTTTGTCACTGAGCTGGTGATGACCGCGATGTTCGTGATCATCATCCTCGGCGCGACCGACAGACGCGCGCCACCGGGGCTGGCACCGATTGCGATTGGTCTGGGTCTGACGCTGATCCACCTGATCTCGATTCCGGTCACCAACACCTCGGTCAACCCGGCGCGCAGTACCGGGCCAGCGCTGATGGTGGGCGGCTGGGCGATTGCGCAGTTGTGGATGTTCTGGGTCGCGCCGCTGATAGGCGCGGTGGTGGGCGGCGGGATCTACCGCTGGCTCGGCAAAGAAGAAACCTGAGCCCAACACAATTCCCGTGTAGGAGCTGCCGAAGGCTGCGATCTTTTGATCTTGGTTTTTAAAAGGCCAGATCAAAAGATCGCAGCCTTCGGCAGCTCCTGCATGGGTTCTAGGTTTGGCGGTAGGGCAAGGCTGTTCGGGCTTCTTCGGCGTAGGCGAGGACGCCGGCGCGCTCTTGCTCGAGGAAGTCTTTGACCGCCGCTTTCAGCCCCGGATGACGCAAGTAATGCCAAGAATGCGTGATCACCGGCTCAAACCCGCGAATCAATTTGTGCTCCCCCTGAGCACCCGCATCAAACCGCTGAAAACCCTGTGCAATCGCGTAATCCATGCCCTGATAGAAACACGTCTCAAAATGCAGCCGATCAAACTCGGCCAGGCAGCCCCAATAACGTCCGTAGAAACTGTCGCCACCGACCAGACTGAAGGCCATCGCCACCGGCCGTGAGCCCTGTTTTGCCAACACCACACGAATCGCTTCGGGCATGCGCTCGGCGAGCAAACTGAAAAACTCCCGCGTCAGATAAGGCGCTTGGCGGCGCACCGCATAGGTATTGGCGTAGCAGGCATAGACGAAATCCCACTGCGCCTCATCCAGCTCACGCCCCTCCAGCCATTCAAACTCAAAACCCTGCCCCGCCACTTGCTCGCGCTCTTTGCGCATCTGCTTGCGCTTGCGCGAGGCGAGCACGTCGAGGAAGTCTTGAAAGTCGCGATAACCCCGATTTTGCCAGTGATACTGACAGCCGATGCGCTGCAGCCAACCGGGTTGCTCGGCCATCGCTGCATCGGTAAACGGGTCAGTGAAGTTGATGTGTGCGCTGGAAAGCTCTTCGATTTCCAGATAACCCGGCAGGCTTTTCAGCAGTTCGAAACCGTCCTCTACTTTCGCCGCCAACAAGCGCGGGCCACTGACCGGGCTGAACGGCACGGCGATCAACAGTTTGGGGTAATAGTCGATGCCGGCGCGGGCGCAAGCGTCGGCCCAGCCATGATCGAACACGTACTCGCCGTAGGAATGCCACTTGCGATAACTGGGCAGCGCGGCGATCAGTCGATCATCTTCGACGTGCAGCAAATGCTCCGGCAGCCAACCGGTGTGCGGGCCAACGCTGCCGCTGTCTTCCAGCGCACTGAGAAAGGCATGCCGCAGAAACGGCTGATTCTCGGGCACCAGCGCATCCCAACTCGCCGGGGCGATTTCTGACAGGTTTTGCAGGCGTTGCAACGGCATCAACGGGCTCTCCACATCGGGGCTTCAAAGCCCGGCGAGTATCGCTTATCGACGTGCTTTGCACACGCTCCTTCGGCCGACACCGCTCTAAATCAATCGTTCCGGCCAAACACCCATCGTCATCATCCTGCCATCACTGTGCCACTGCACTGTCATAAACCATCGCGATACTGGCGCCTGTTTTTAGAGCGTCGGGTTATAGCCCGGCCACTGTTTTCCGACCTTCAACCGTCGGTTGTGTCCAGGATGGTTCAGCCATCCCCTTTCATCTTCGGAGATTGCTATGCGTCTTGCTTCCACGAAAACTGCGGCGGCCCTGTGTGGCGGCCTGTTGTTGGCCATGAGTGTTCCGGCCAGCGCCGCAGTCGACGCCAAACTGCTCGACATGCTTAAAGCCAACGGCTCGATTTCCCAGGCGCAGTACATCGAACTGCAAACCGAACTGGCCAAGGATCAGAAGGCTCAGCAAATCGCGCAGCAGGCGCAGCAAGAGACCAACCAACAGGTGGCGGCTGTCGCGAAGAAAAACGACGAACAAAGCCTTTTCGATCAGAAACTGGCATGGGCCGCCAAGACCCAGTTCAAGGGTGACGTGCGCTTCCGTCAGGAAAACGTGCACAACGACGGCGTGCCGAACAGCAAAGACCAGGATCGTCAGCGCATTCGTGCCCGTCTGGGTGCCTACAGCGAGATCAACCCGCAAGTCGACACCGGCATCCGTATCGCCACCGGCAGCAGCGATGACGCGCGTTCGACCAACCAGGATCTGAACAACTACTTCGACAAGAAGCAGATCTGGCTCGACCTGGGCTACGTCGACTACCACCCTGATGCGGTGAAAAACCTGCACCTGATCGCCGGTAAAATGGCTCAGCCGTGGGTGAGCATGGGCGACATCATCTGGGACAGCGATATCAACCCGGAAGGTCTGGCAGTCACTTACAAGTATCCGTTGGACGGTGGCGCCGAGTTGTTCGGTAGCGCCGGCCACTACACCCTCAAAGACAACGTTGACGGCGAAGGCGTGCAGTTCAAGCACGACTTGCGTCTGTACACCGGCCAGTTGGGTGCGCGCTTCGCCATCACCGATAGCGTGAAAATGACCGTCGGCGGCAGCATTTATTCTTACGACAACGACAAGGACAGCGCCTGCCCGACTACCGGCACCGCTACCGCGCCATGCGCCCTGGCCGTTAACGGCAACAGCCCGAACGAGACCTTCAAACTGTACGAAGGCTTCGGTCAGATCGACTTCAGCAACCTGCCGGTTCCATTGGCGATCTACGGTCAGTACGTCAACAACCAAGACGCCAGCACCGATCAGGACACTGGCTGGCTGGCCGGTGTGAAGTCCAAGCTGTACGGCTTCAACGTCGACTACAACTATCGCGACGTGCAGCGTAATGCCGTGGTCGGCGCCTTCACCGACTCCGACTTCGCTAACGGTTACACCGGCTCGCGCGGCAGCAAGTTGAAAGTGAGTTACGAACTGGACAAGAACTTCACCCTGGGCGCCACGTATTTCATGGCTAACTCGGACTACACCAACGCCAGCATCAGAAAGACCGACTCCGACATCGACACCCTGCAACTGGATGCCGAAGCCAAGTTCTAACCGCGTCAATTTAGCCCGGTGCGGGCGGGACGATCCCCATCATCCGTTCGTTTCACCCGCGCTGCGCTACTCCCTTGTAGGAGCTGCCGAAGGCTGCGATCTTTTGATCTTGTTTATCAAGGTCAAAAGATCGCAGCCTTCGGCAGCTCCTACAGGTCTTTGCGGCGTTGTTCGGCGAGGCGTTCGGCCAAGGTATCAACGCCTTCCTCCGGCTTTTCCGGCATCGCTTTCAACGTGGCCTGCATCAAGCGCATCTGCCGAATAAAGCGGCGGCAATTGGGGCAGAACATCAGGTGATGACGCACCATCAGTTTCTCGCGGAAGCTCAACTGGCCATCGAGATAATCGCTGGAGCGCGCCACTTGTTCTTTACAGGTCAGCATTCCCCGGTCTCCTCAAAATGCTCCACCGTGGCGAAGACTTTCAGCCGCGCACGATGCAGCAGCACACGGACATTGGAGAGCGAGATCTCCAGAAGATTACAGATCTCTTCCAGCTCCAGCCCCTGCCGTTCGCGCAGCAGCAAAACACTGCTTTGCAGCTCCGACAGACTGAGCAACGTGTGCTCGAGACAGTCGCGCAATTCACCTTCGGTGAGCAGCGCTTCGGGGGTGTCCTGGTGCCAGGCGAACGGGGCGATCAGCCAATGGCCGTCACCGGGGGAAAAGCGGTCGTCGTCGATGCTGCCGTGGGGTGACGGCAAATCATCCATCAGCACTTCGCGGCGATTTTGCTTGTAGCGGCTTTTGGCGGAGTTGGCGGTGATGGTCAGCAGCCAGGTTTTCAGGCTGGAACGACCTTCGAAGGTGCCGATATGGCGAACCACGGAAAGCCAGGCGTCCTGCACCACTTCTTCGACGTGACGCTGACCGACGATGGCATAGGCCACGGCGCGCATCGCGCTTTGATAGGTGCTGACGAGTTCCTTGAAAGCCTTCTGCTCACCGGCCAGCAGGCGTTCGAGCAGTTGAGTGTCGTCCGGTGCGGCCATTGGCGCCTCTTGTTCGTAGGATCAAAAGCAAAAGATCGCAGCCTGCGGCAGCTCCTACAAGGATCAGTGTAGGAGCTGCCGCAGGCGGCGATCTTTAAGGCGCGATCAACGTTTACGCAGGATCACGCTGCCGATTGAGTAACCGGCACCGAACGAGCTCAGCACGGCCAGCGAACCGGCGGCGAGATCGTCCTGATATTTGTGGAACGCGATGACCGAACCCGCCGAGCTGGTGTTGGCGTAGGTGTCGAGAATCACCGGGGCTTCTTCTTCAGTGGCTTCGCGACCGAGCAACTTGCGCACGATCAGGTGGTTCATGCTCAGGTTGGCCTGGTGCAGCCAGAAGCGCTTCACGTCGCCAACGTTGAGCTGGTTCTCTTGCAGGTGTTCACCGATCAACTCGGCAACCATCGGGCAGACATCCTTGAACACCTTGCGGCCTTCCTGCACGAACAGCTTGTCGCGGGCACCGACGCCCTCTTCTGCTGCGCGGTTGAGGAAGCCGAAATTGTTGCGGATGTTGTTGGAGAACTTGGTCAGCAGTTTGGTGCTGACCACGTCGAACTGGTGCTTGGAGGTGGCGGTGTCCGCACGTTCGATGATCACCGCAGTCGCGGCGTCGCCGAAGATGAAGTGGCTGTCGCGGTCACGGAAGTTCAGGTGACCGGTGCAGACTTCCGGGTTGACCATCAGGATCGCCCGGGCCTGGCCCAGTTGCACGCTGTTGGCGGCGGCCTGAATGCCGAAGGTCGCCGAGGAGCAAGCGACGTTCATGTCGAAACCGAAGCCTTGAATGCCCAGCGCTTCCTGGACTTCGATGGCGATGGCCGGGTAGGCGCGTTGCAGGTTGGAGCAGGCGACGATCACGCCGTCGATGTCAGCGGCGGTTTTGCCGGCGCGTTGCAGGGCCTCTTCGGCTGCGCCGATGGCCATCTGGCAGAGCACCGACCATTCGTCGTTGGAACGCTCCGGCAGACGCGGGGCCATGCGCTGCGGGTCAAGGATGCCGTCCTTGTCCATGACAAAGCGGCTTTTGATGCCCGAGGCTTTTTCGATGAAGGCTGCGCTGGACTCGGTCAGGGCCTGGACTTCGCCGCTGGCGATCGCGTCGGCGTTGTCGGCGTTGAACTGCGCGACGTAAGTATTGAAAGACTGCACCAGCTCTTCGTTGGAGATGCTGTTGGCCGGGGTGTACAGGCCGGTGCCGCTGATGACGACGTTATGCATGGTCGTTTCTCTAATCTGTTCAGGCAGAAAGTGCTGGAACCGTCGTACCAACACACAAAGGGTCTATTCCCATCCGGGGGACGCAAACCTGGCATCGTTTTATTCCGCCACGCGACACGGCCGAAGGCTCTGGGTCGCGAAACCGGCGTTTATGGTCGCGAAGTTTGCCATAAACGCAGGGATTTGGCCCCTTTCTCAAGCACAACCCAAATCTCAATGTGGGAGCGGGCTTGCTCGCGAAGGCAGTGTGTCAGTCAGCAGATTCTTGTTTGACACACCGCTTTCGCGAGCAAGCCCGCTCCCACAAGGGGGATTGTGTATGGCTGCAGATCAGGGTTCGACCTGGCTCCACTGTTTGCTCAGGCGTTTGTCGGAGATCGGGGTTTTCGTGCCCAACTGCTGGGCGAACAGGGAAACCCGGTATTCCTCCAGCCACCAGCGGTACAACTCAAGCTGCGGATCGCGTTTGCCTTCCTGTGCATGCTTGGCGGCGCGAGCCTGATATTGCGCCCAGAGACCGGCCAGTTCGCCGCTCCAGACGCGATCCTTCTGCACTTGCGCGCCAAGTTTCTCGAAACGCTGCTCTACCGCTTTCAAGTAACGCGGGATTTCTTTCAGCCACTGCATCGGCGTCTCGCGCACGAACCCCGGATACACCAGGTTACTAATCTGCTGCTTGATGTCATTCAGCGCCACGGCCTGAGCCAGGTCGATCTTGCCCTTGAAGCGTTTCTGCAAACCGTGCCACAGCTTGAGAATCTCCAGGGTCAACCGCGCCACACGTTCAGCGTGCTCCGTCCAACCGCCGCGCTTGCGCTCAGCCAGTGCTGCCAGACCGGCGCCGTCACGCGGCAACGGGTCTTCGCCTTCAAGAATGCAGCTGTCGAGGCTAGCCAGCAGAATGTCTTCGACCAGCGCATCGACCCGGCCCAAATCGCGATAGAGCAAGCCCAACTCAGTCTGCCCCGGCAACTTGCTGCGCAGAAACTTCGCCGGCTCGGCCAGTTGCTGCATCAACAAACGCTGCAACGCACGACGATGCTGGAACTCGGCTTCGGCCGGCGTCGAGAAACGCCCTTCCTTGACCGTACCGCCCTCTTCGACCAGCGCCGGATACACCGTCATCGACAACCCGGCGATCTTCTGTTGGGTCTTTCTGCAACCGGCGCGAAGACTTTCGCCTCCACCGGTTGCTGACTTTTCGCACTCTGCGGCACCGCCAATGCAGCCTGACTGGCTTCGGCAAACCGCGCGGTCAACTCGGCCAGATCACGTCCTTCACCAAGGAATTTGCCTTGGCCGTCGACGATTTCCAGGTTCATCCGCAGATGCCCTTCGACGCCTTGCTCAGCCTCCGCCCACGCTTCATCGCTGACCCGCGCGCCGGTCATGCGCAACAGTTCACGACCCAGCGCTTGCGGCAACGAACCCTCGGCGAAGGTCATGCGTTGCAACGCCGCTTTGATGAAGTCCGGCACTGGCACGAAGTTCTTGCGCAAGGCTTTCGGCAGGTTACGCACGAGGGCGATGCACTTGGCCTCGATCAGCCCCGGCACCAGCCACTCCAGACGCTCCGGCGGCAGCATCGGCAACAGCGGCGCCGGCACCCGCAAGGTCACGCCGTCGCGCGGGTGATTGGGTTCGAAGTGATAGGTCAGCGCCAGTTCCAGATCGCCGATGTGCAGCGTGTCCGGGTAATGCAGCGCGGTGACTTCACTGGCCTCACGGGCCAGCACGTCTTCTTCGCGCATGATCAACAGCTGCGGATCTTTCTGGCTGTTGACGCGATACCAACTGTCGAAGGTCGCGGTCTGATGAATCTCCGCTGGCAGCCGCGCGTCGTAGAAGGCGTAGAGGGTTTCTTCGTCAGCAAGGATGTCGCGGCGACGGGCCTTCGCTTCGAGTTCGTCGAGTTGTTCCAGCAGTTGTTTGTTCGCGGTCAGGCACTTGGCTTTCGACTGAATCTCGCCGCGCACCAGACCTTCACGGATAAACAGCTCACGGGAAACCACTGGATCCACCGGGCCGTAATGCACAGGGCGACGACCAACCACGATCAACCCGAACAGGGTGATCTGCTCGAACGCGACGACCTGGCCGCGCTTCTTCTCCCAGTGCGGTTCGAAGTGGTTTTTCTTGATCAAGTGCCCGGCCAGCGGCTCGATCCAGTCGGCGTCGATCTTGGCAACCATGCGTGCGTAGAGCTTGGTGGTTTCCACCAGTTCGGCGGTCATCAGCCATTGCGGGCGCTTCTTGCCGATGCCCGACGAGGGGTGAATCCAGAAGCGCCGCTGACGCGCGCCGAGGTAATCGCCGTCCTCGGTTTTCTGACCGATCTGGCTGAGCAAACCGACCAGCACGGCTTTGTGCAGCTTCGGATAATCCGCCGGCTCTTTATTCAGGCTTAACTGCATGTCGCGGCAGATCAAACTCAACTGGCGATGGGAATCGCGCCACTCGCGCAGACGCAGGTAGTTGAGGAAATTCTTCCGGCACCAGTTGCGCAGCGGACTCGCGGTCAGGGCCTGGCGCTGTTCTTCGAAGCCACGCCAAAGATTCACCAATCCGGCGAAATCCGAGTCGATGTCTTTCCACTGCGCGTGAGCTTGATCCGCCGCTTGCTGACGCTCCGGCGGACGCTCGCGCGGATCCTGAATCGACATGGCACTAGCGACGATCAGCACTTCCTGCAAGCTGCCCAGTTTCGCCGCTTCGAGCAGCATGCGGCCCATGCGCGGGTCGACCGGCAGACGCGCCAATTGCCGACCCAACGGCGTTAGCTGGCTGTTTCGATCCACCGCCGAGAGTTCTTGCAGCAGGTTGAAACCGTCGCTGATCGCCTTGCCATCCGGCGGCTCGATAAACGGGAACGCGGTGATCTCGCCGAGGCGCAGATGCAGCATCTGCAAAATGACTGCGGCGAGGTTGGTGCGCAGAATTTCCGGATCGGTAAATTCCGGGCGGCCGATAAAATCTTCTTCGCTGTACAACCGAATGCAGATGCCCGGCTCGACCCGGCCGCAACGGCCCTTACGCTGGTTGGCGCTGGCCTGGGAAATCGCCTCGATCGGCAGACGCTGCACCTTGGCGCGGTAGCTGTAACGGCTGATGCGCGCGGTGCCGCTGTCGATCACGTAACGAATGCCCGGCACGGTCAGCGACGTCTCGGCGACGTTGGTCGCGAGCACCACGCGACGGCCCGGGTGCGACTGAAAAATCCGCTGCTGCTCGGCCGGCGACAGGCGCGCGTACAGCGGCAGGATTTCAGTGTGTTTGAGTTGGGCTTTACGCAGCATGTCGGCAGCGTCACGAATCTCGCGCTCGCCTGGCAAGAACACCAGCACATCGCCGGGACTGCGGCGTTCACTGCGTTCGTAAGCGGCGATTTCGTCGAGGGTGGCAAGGATCGCCTGATCCACCGTCAGGTCATCCTCGACACGGTTGCCCTCTTCGTCCTGCTCGAGCGTCAGCGGGCGATACCAGGTATCGACCGGGAAGGTACGGCCGGAGACTTCAACAATCGGCGCATCGTCGAAATGCTTGGAAAAACGCTCCAGATCGATGGTCGCCGAGGTGATGATGACTTTCAGATCCGGACGACGCGGCAGCAGGGTTTTCAGGTAACCAAGCAGGAAGTCGATGTTGAGGCTGCGTTCGTGGGCTTCGTCGACGATGATCGTGTCGTAGCGCTCGAGGTAACGATCATTCTGGGTTTCCGCGAGCAGGATGCCGTCGGTCATCAGCTTGATCAGGGTGTTGGCATCGCTCTGATCTTCGAAACGCACCTGATAGCCGACCAGCGACCCGAGCGGCGTGCCGAGCTCTTCGGCAACCCGACTGGCCACACTGCGTGCTGCAATCCGGCGCGGCTGGGTGTGGCCGATCAAGCCGTGCTGACCGCGACCGATCTCCAGACAGATTTTCGGTAATTGCGTGGTTTTACCCGAACCGGTTTCACCGGCGATGATCAAGACCTGGTGCTTTTCCAGCGCTTTCTTGATCTCGTCGCGCTTGGCGGCGATCGGCAAACTGTCGTCGTAACGAATCACCGGCAGGCTGGCCTTGCGCGCCAGCACCTGATCACAGGACGCCTGCATGCGCGTCACCCACTGGGCCAGTTTGGCCTCATCAGGTTTCTTGCGCAGCTCAAGCAACTGCCGCCGCAGCCGGTGACGGTCGGCGAGCATGGCGTGGTCGAGGTTTTTCAGCAGTTTGTCGATGGAGGGCGATTCGTCGGTCATCGGGTACGCAATTCGGTCGTCTATTTGTGCAGGGGGCCGATTGTCGCAGATTTGGCGGATTTGTGGCGTGTCAGGGGGGATTGCTGCCCTCACCCTAGCCCTCTCCCGGAAGGAGAGGGAACAGATTGGGGGATGCAGAAGATGTTCAGCGACCTGAAAATGCTTTACCGAATCCATAATCGCCAAAATTTTTCAGGTCGATGTTTGACCCAAAACAACTCGGTCGGCCCCCTCTCCCTTTGGGAGAGGGTTGGGGTGAGGGGTTTTTGAAGGAGTTATTCGTTATCGAGGCCTTTGCGGCGGTACGGGAAGACGTCGATGATTTTGCCGGCGCGAATCGCCTCCTGCAGGCTCTTCCAGTAATCCGCGTTATACAACTCGCCATGCAACTGATCGAACAACTTGCGTTGCCCCGAATCAGCGAACAAAAACGGCGGAAATTCTTCCGGAAACACATCCAGCGGCCCGATCGAATACCACGGTTCAGAGGCCATTTCGTCCTCCGGCGTGCGCGGCGCAGGAATGTGACGGAAGTTGGCTTCGGTCAGGAAACAGATCTCGTCATAGTCATAAAACACCACGCGCCCATGACGAGTAACGCCAAAGTTCTTCAGCAGCATGTCGCCGGGAAAGATGTTCGCCGCCGCCAGTTGTTTGATCGCCAGCCCGTAATCCTCCAGCGCCTCACGCACTTGCGCGTCATTGGCGTTCTCCAGATAGAGGTTAAGCGGGGTCATTCGCCGCTCGGTCCAGCAGTGGCGGATCAGCACGGTGTCGCCTTCAACCGATACCGTCGACGCTGCCACTTCGAGCAATTCCTCAAGACACGCCGGATCAAACTTGGTCAGCGGGAAGCGAAAATCGGCGAATTCCTGGGTATCGGCCATACGCCCTACCCGGTCGACGCTTTTCACCAGTCGGTACTTCTCGATCACCGTCGCGCGGTCGACGTTTTTCGAGGGCGAAAAGCGGTCTTTGATGATTTTGAAAACAGTGTTGAAGCCCGGCAGGGTGAACACGCTCATGACCATGCCGCGCACGCCGGGAGCCATGATGAATTGATCGTCGGTGTTGGCCAGGTGATTGATCAGCGCGCGATAGAACTCGGATTTGCCGTGCTTGTAGAAACCGATCGAGGTGTACAGCTCGGCGATGTGTTTGCCCGGCAGAATGCGCCGCAGGAAGCCGATGAACTCCGCCGGCACCGGCACATCGACCATGAAGTACGAGCGGGTGAAGGAGAAGATAATCGACACGTCGGCTTCGTCAGTGATCAACGCATCGATCTGAATCCCGCGCCCTTCGCGGTGCAGCAGCGGAATCACCAGCGGCCATTGTTCGTCGCGGGTGTAGGTGCGCCCGACCAGGTACGCACCTTTGTTGCGGTACAGCACCGAGGAAAACAGCTCGACGCTAAGCTCCGGATCCTTGCACACCCAGTCCGGCAGATTCTCACGCAGTTGCGCTTCGAGGCGCTGCAGGTCACCCGGTAAATCGGCGTAGTCTTCGCTGAAACGGTAATCGGCAAAAATGCTCGCGAGCATCCCCGATAACTGCCCTTGCGGTTTATAGGTACGGGTTTGCGCGGCGCGAGCACGGCGCAGGCTCGGGCGCGTGGTGTGAATGAACATGCAGCCATCGCTGATCAGGTCATGGCTGAACAGCCCGCAGAAAATCGAGTTGTACCAGGTCTCGGACAGTTCATCGTCGAAGCGCAGGTCGATAACGCTGATGTAGGCGCTTTTCACCAGCGGCCAGCAACTGACGTTCATCAGCGTGTCGTCGTCGAAATGCTCGCGCAGGCGGGCGATGGTTTCGCCGACTTTTTCTTCGTAGAGGTTGATCCGCGCCGCCGACGCCGTTTGCGTCTCCTGCCAGCGCGCCTGCTCGAAACGCTCGCGCGCGCCGTCAGTGATCCGCCGGAAATGCTCGCGGTAATCGTCAAAGCCATCGAGGATCATGCGGGCGATGTCGGTGGCTGGCCATTGCTGCGGCATAAATGAGACCTCGGCGTACGTTTGGAAATCTGTGCCTGAGCTTAGCCACGGTTGCGGGCACAGGTGAAGTGCAATTTCGGCCAAATGCCGTTCCGGTTGTTACCGCGTACGGTTTTCTGTGTGTAAGCGGCGGCTGCGGGAAATTAAATGTCCGATTAGCGGTTGCCATGATCCGGGGCCTCGGCAACACTCTCGTCCCGATCAAGGAAGGAGCCCCGCCGTGAGCCCTGTCGATATTTTCCGTATGTTGTCGCTGGCAGCCATCTGGGGCGCGAGCTTCCTGTTCATGCGCGTGATTGCGCCCGTGATCGGAACCATTCCGACCGCGTTTTTTCGCGTATCGATCGCTGCCGTCGGTCTGCTGGTGATCCTCGGTTTGATGCGCATCAGCTGGGATTTCAAAGGCAAACTGAAAACCGTGATGCTGCTCGGCGTGATCAACTCGGGGATTCCGGCGACGCTGTATTCGGTTGCCGCGCAAGTGCTGCCGGCCGGTTACTCGGCGATTTTCAACGCCACCACGCCGTTGATGGGCGTGTTGATTGGCGGATTGTTCTTCAGTGAAAGATTGACCGTCGCCAAGTTGAGCGGCGTCTTCCTCGGACTGTTCGGGGTTGGCGTGCTGACGCGCGCAGGGCCGGTGGCATTCGATCTGGAATTGTTGATGGGCGCCGTCGCCTGCCTGCTCGCGACCACCTGTTATGGCTTTGCCGGGTTTCTTGCGCGGCGCTGGCTGGATCAGGCCGGCGGACTGGACAGTCGGTTATCGGCACTGGGCAGTATGCTCGGCGCGACATTGTTCCTGCTGCCGCTGTTCGGCTACAGCGTGGCAACCCAGCCACCCGTGAGTTGGGGCGGCTGGCATGTCTGGCTGTCGCTGCTCGGTCTTGGCCTGGGCTGCACGGCGTTCGCGTACATCATTTATTTCCGCCTGCTCAGCTCGATCGGCCCGGTGAAATCGATGACCGTGACCTTCATGATTCCGCCGTTTGGCGTGTTGTGGGGGGCGTTGCTGCTGGATGAGCCGCTGTCGATGGCGCACATTTATGGCGGCGTGCTGATTGCGGCGGCGTTGTGGCTGGTGTTGAAGCCTGCGGTGGTTAAGCCGGCGGAGGTACCGGCCCGGTAGATTTGTGCTGGTGCAGAAAAGGCTATCGCGAGCAGGCTCACTCCTACAATTGGAATGCATCCCCCTGTAGGAGTGAGCCTGCTCGCGATTGGCGGCCGAACAGCCGCCACCTGACTCTCAGTTACCCCGTTTTACGAAACACAAACGCCAACCCAACAATGATCAGCAGCATCCCCAGCACACTCAACGCCGCCAGCCGATTACCGAAAATCAGGTAATCCATCACCGCCGTCACCGCCGGCACCAGATAAAACAGGCTGGTGACGTTCACCAGATTGCCCTGCGCAATCAGCCGATACAGCAACAGCGTCGCCAGCACCGACACCACCAGCCCCATCCACAACACCGGCAGGAAAAACCCTGCGCTGTGTTCAAAATGAAACGGCTGGAACGGCACAAAAATCCCGCACAGCAACAGCCCGGCGAGGTACTGCACCGGTAGCGTGCCAAGGGGATTATCGGTGATGCGCTTCTGCATGATCGAACCGAGCGTCATGCTCACGAGCGCCAGCAGCCCGAAGAGCATTCCCGCCCAAGACATGCCGGCCAGACCGATACCCTGATAAACCACCATGATCAACCCGGCCAGCCCCAGCGCCAGGCCGAACAAGCGGCTCGCTGAGCGCTGCCGTTCCATCAGCACCACGGTGAGGATCGGTTGCACGCCCATGATCGTGGCCATCACGCCGGGTGTGACTTTGGTGTTCAGGGCCAGCAGATAGAAAATCTGATAAGCCCCCAATAACACCACGCCCGTGGCAATCGCATACAGCATCGGCTTGCCGCCCTTGGGCAACTTCAACTTGAGCAACGGCGCCAGCAGTACCAGCCCGCACAAGGCAATCGCAAAACGTATCAGCAGAAAGGCAAAGGGTGACGCATGCGCCAGCCCCCATTTGGAGAAGATCGCCCCGCTGCTCCACAGCAGAACGAACAGGCTCGTGGACGCCGCCGCGAGCGCGGTTTTTTTCGAAAGGACAAACATGAATACCACCTGTAGTCAGGCAAATAGCCAACTCAGCCGAGGCTGAAATTCAGTAGGTTTTTTCAGGCGGGCACGGGGGGCAGCAAAAACGCTGATCAGCCCGAAACGCCAACGCCCGGCGGTGATACGACTGCGCACACCGGCGTGCTACTGACAGGTGGAGGGTAATGACTGATCTGCCTTGGCTGCTGATTCCCGCACGGCACGACGCCAGCGCTGACCGCTGAATCGACTACCGCGTTGATGAGGGATGCAGGCATTGGGGCTGATCTTTTTGAATGGATACGTAAGTCGGTTGGCTCACGTGGGGCTGAATATAACCAGCGTATGACATGGATTGCAATGACTTGGGCGAATGGCCGCTAGCGACAGATGAGAGGGAGGCGCATAGGCTGGTTTGCAATGGCGGCACCCATCCATGGAGGACAAGGAATGCACGGAATCACATGCCAAGGGAAAGGACATCTTTGCGATATCAGTTGTATCGATCACAAGCCAGAAAGCAGGCCGCTATCGTCACCGCCCGGTTACAGCTTCAACCGGCGCAAAATGAATCGACTCTCATAGATTTATCAAAAGTTCGTTTCGAACCGATCAATCGGCAAGCAGTGGAAGCGTCACGACTTTGGAAAGATCAGCACTTCGCGTGGTGTGAAGTCGTTGAATGGAAAGCCCGGGAACCCTTGTCTCTCGACATAGCGATCTGGCACGAAGAGCAGCTTTGCGGACTGTGCTTTGCAAATCCAAACGCCAGCAGGAAAAGAATACGAATTGTGCGTCTGGAAGGACGCCCAAGAGAAAAACATCCGTTGAAAAACCGTATCGGTGCATTGGCGTTGATCGCAATCGAACAATATGCCCAATTCCTTGGAAGCAATATTCTCGAAATCCAGGAGCCTTTGAAGGGTGCGGTTTCACATTATCAAAAACTCGGCTTTGACTTCGATTCTCAGGGCCGCCTTGTAAAAAACCTAGAGAACCGAGTATCGTGAAAACTGTTCAAATAACGATCAATAGTGGTGGAAACATGAGCAAATCCGAGAAAAAGGCTCCCACTAGAAAGGGATCTCTTCCCCGCAGCAGAAAATCTGGAGAGGTGCTTCTGACTGCAAGCCAAAACCGGCTTCTGAAATTACTGGAAACCGGTACTGACACAGAAGAGCCGAGTGTACTCGCAGCAGGTCGCCTGTAAGTTTCCCAATAAAAAACCGCTCCCAAAGAGCGGTTTTTTCATTTCAATATCCAGCCTCAACCAAACAACCAATACCCCAACAACGTCAACACCACTACCGCCAATACCGGTCGTGCCACGCGGTAGGCCTTGGGATTACGGCGCTTCCACTGTTTCACAACGCCGCTGAATTTGTCGCTGAAGTTCTTGCTCCACGCGTAAGCCTGGTTGATCCCGCCCACGCGTTCATCATCGAGGTTCTGCGGCGCAGTCGCGCGGCCGAGCCAGGCGCTGATCGAACGGTTGATGCGAGTCATGAAGCGGTTTTTCAGCGGACGTTCGACATCGCAGAACAGAATGACGCGGGTTTGCTCGGTTTCGTTTTTAACCCAGTGCACGTAGGTCTCATCGAACATCACGTCTTCACCGTCGCGCCAGGCGTAAACCTGACCGTCGACGAAGATCCGGCAATCGTCAGAGTTAGGCGTCGACAAGCCGAGGTGATAACGCAGAGAGCCGGCAAACGGATCGCGGTGCGGGTTGAGGTGGCTGCCGCCCGGCAACAACGCAAACATCGCGCCTTTTACATTCGGAATCGCACTGACCAGCGCCACGGTTTTCGGGCACAGGGTTTCGGCTGAAGGCAGCGGTTTGTCGTACCACTTGAGGTAGAAACGCTTCCAGCCTTTCTTGAAGAATGAACCGAAACCGGCATCGTTGTTCTTCTCGGCGGCGCGAATATAGCCCTCGTCGAAAAGGTGCATCGCTTCGTCGCGAATGGTTTCCCAGTTGTCGCGCAACACGTCCAGCTCTGGAAACTTGCTGCGATCCAGATACGGCTTCGACGGCACGCCAGAGAACATGTACATCAAGGCGTTGTACGGAGCGAACAGCGCCGAATGGTTGACGAACTGACGCAGTACCGGCAAACGCGCCTTGCCGCGCAAATGCACATAGAGCGTGCTGCCGAGAAACAGCAACAGCACAAACGCCTTGGCGGCAAACGAAACGGTCATCCACAACTCCTTGATAAAAAACGACGCTGCGATGCCATTTACCCGGCATGGCAGCCGGCCATGATAAACACTACCGGCGTCGGGAAAAACCCGTGCATTCCAAGATTCAGTGTTAAGCAATGCGCAATAAAGCGCTTATTAACATAACGATCCTGAACCTTGGCTGACCTGAATCAATCCAGATTACTGCTGATTCTCCTGCTCGGTGAACAGGTCGCTGAATAACATGCTCGACAGATAACGTTCGCCTGAGTCCGGCAGAATCACGACGATGGTCTTGCCCTGCATTTCCGGGGTCTCCGCCAGACGCACGGCAACCGCCATCGCTGCACCGCAGGAGATCCCGCACAAGATCCCTTCTTCCTGCATCAAACGCAGGGCCATGGCTTTCGACTCTTCGTCAGTCACCAACTCAACCCGGTCTACCATCGAAAGATCGAGGTTTTTCGGCACAAAACCTGCGCCGATACCCTGAATCTTGTGCGGGCTCGGCTTGATCTCTTCACCGGCCAGCGCTTGCGTGATCACCGGTGAGGACACTGGCTCCACGGCCACGGAGAGAATCGGTTTGCCCTGGGTATTCTTGATATACCGCGAAACACCGGTGATGGTTCCGCCGGTTCCGACGCCGGCCACCAATACGTCGACAGCGCCATCGGTGTCGTTCCAGATTTCCGGGCCGGTGGTTTTTTCATGAATGGCCGGGTTGGCCGGGTTATCGAACTGCGCTGGCATGAAATATTTGTCGGCATCACTGGCCACGATTTCAGCGGCTTTTTCGATCGCGCCTTTCATGCCCTTGGCCGGTTCGGTCAACACCAGTTCAGCGCCCAGTGCTTTGAGCACCTTACGGCGCTCGATGCTCATCGAGGCCGGCATGGTCAGCATCAATTTGTAACCGCGAGCGGCGGCGACGAAGGCCAGGCCGATGCCAGTGTTGCCCGAGGTCGGCTCGACGATGGTCATGCCGGGCTTGAGTTTGCCGCTGCTTTCGGCGTCCCAGATCATGTTGGCACCGATCCGGCATTTCACCGAATAACCGGGGTTGCGCCCCTCGATCTTGGCCAGAATGGTCACGCCACGCGGCGCAATACGGTTGATCTGCACCAGCGGCGTGTTGCCGATGGAATGGGCATTGTCAGCAAAAATACGGCTCATGGCTGGGTCCTTATGCAGCATTGAATTCAGCGCTCCAAGGTATGCCTGTTGCCCATCACAGTCCAGTCGAGGCGAACGTCTGCAACACGCAGTAGTCAATCGCTTTACATCGTTCGGGAATTGTCACCATGAAACGTCGCTACAGTTGGCCCTTGTGGACTTTCGCGGGAATCGTCGTGCTGCTGATCGCGCTGCACATCGCCCTGCCCTACGTGGTGCGCGATTACCTGAATGACAAACTGGCCAACATGGGCGATTACCGAGGTCAGATCACTGACGTTGACCTGGCGTGGTGGCGCGGCGCCTACAAAATCAACGGTCTGAAGATTGTCAAAGTCGACGGCAAAGTGCCGGTGCCGTTCGTCAATGCGCCGTTGATCGACCTTTCAGTCAGTTGGCACTCGCTGTGGTACGACCATGCCGTCGTCGCTCAAGTGAAGTTCTTCAAACCTGAAATCAACTTCGTCGACGGTGGCGCCAACAAACAGAATTCCCAAACCGGTCAAGGCACCGACTGGCGTGAGCAGTTGGGCAAGTTGTTGCCCATTACCCTCGACGAAGTGCAGATCAACGACGGTCGCATCAGTTTCCGCAACTTCAACTCCAAACCGCCGGTGAACATGAATGCCACTGACGTCAACGCGAGCATCTACAACCTGACCAACGTGGTCGACAAGGAAGGTAAACGCGACGCCCGTTTCGAAGGCAAAGCCTTGCTACTCGGCCACGCACCGCTGGAGACCACCGCCACCTTCGATCCGTTGAGCAATTTTGAAGACTTCGAATTCCGCCTGCGCGCCAAAGATATCGAACTCAAGAGCATGAACGACTTCGCTTCGGCCTACGGCAAGTTCGACTTCAATGCAGGTCACGGCGATGTAGTGATTGAGGCCAAAGCCAAAAAGGCGCAAGTCAACGGCTACATCAAACCCCTGCTGCGTGACGTCGAAGTCTTCAACTGGCAGCAGGACGTGGAAAACAAGAACAAAAGCATCTTCCGCTCCGTCTGGGAAGCGCTGGTCGGCGGCACGGAAACCGTGCTGAAGAATCAGGCGAAAAACCAGTTTGCGACCAAGGTTGAGCTGAGCGGCAATGTGCATCAGCAAAATATCAGCGCGTTTGAAGCGTTTTTGCAGATTTTGCGTAATGGCTTTGTTCAGGCATTCAATGCGCGGTATGAACGGCCCAAGCCGGATGCGGGTTAGGTTTGTTCACATTAGGGGCCGCTTCGCAGCCCGTCGGGGATAAATCCCCTCACCACAGGTGAGTCAACATGTGACGCCCCATTCAGAGACTGAATAAGCCGTCTGCGTTCACAGTCGACCGGCCTGCGCGTTATAGTCGGGCATCCGATTATTTCGCCCCCGCCCTGCCCGTTCAGGTCGGCGTTACCGTTCGAGGATTAGCAGATGAAGTTCGAAGGCACCCAGGCCTACGTCGCCACCGATGACCTGAAGCTGGCGGTCAACGCCGCCATCACCCTGGAGCGGCCGCTGCTGGTCAAGGGCGAGCCGGGCACCGGCAAGACCATGCTCGCCGAGCAACTGGCCGAATCGTTCAATGCCAAGCTGATCACCTGGCACATCAAATCCACCACCAAGGCCCATCAGGGCTTGTACGAGTACGACGCGGTCAGCCGTCTGCGCGACTCGCAGCTGGGCACTGAAAAAGTCCACGACGTGCGCAACTACCTGAAGAAAGGCAAGCTCTGGGAGGCTTTCGAGTCCGAAGAGCGGGTCATTCTGCTGATCGACGAGATCGACAAGGCCGACATCGAGTTCCCCAACGACCTGCTGCAAGAACTCGACAAGATGGAGTTCTACGTTTACGAGATCGACGAGACCATCAAGGCCAAGAAGCGCCCGATCATCATCATTACCTCGAACAACGAGAAAGAACTGCCGGACGCTTTCCTGCGCCGCTGCTTCTTCCACTACATCGCTTTCCCGGATCGCCCGACCCTGCAGAAAATCGTCGACGTGCACTACCCGGACATCAAGAAGGATCTGGTCAGCGAAGCGCTGGACGTGTTCTTCGATGTGCGCAAAGTGCCAGGCCTGAAGAAGAAGCCGTCGACCTCGGAACTGGTCGACTGGCTGAAACTGCTGATGGCCGACAATATTGGCGAAGCGGTGCTGCGCGAACGTGATCCGACCAAAGCCATTCCGCCACTGGCCGGTGCCTTGGTGAAGAACGAACAGGACGTGCAACTGCTTGAGCGTCTGGCGTTCATGAGCCGTCGCGGTTCTCGCTAAGAGGCTGATGCCATGTTGCTCAACCTGTTCAATGAAATGCGTGCCGCCAAGGTGCCGGTGTCGGTGCGCGAGCTGCTCGACCTAATCAACGCGCTGAAACAGCGCGTGACCTTCGCCGACATGGACGAGTTCTATTACTTGTCGCGGGCGATTCTGGTGAAGGACGAGCGCCATTTCGACAAATTCGACCGTGCGTTTGGCGCCTACTTCAATGGCCTCGAAAAGCTCGACGATCACTTACAGGCGCTGATTCCCGAAGACTGGTTGCGCAAGGAGTTCGAACGCTCGCTGAGCGACGAGGAACGCGCGCAAATCCAGTCCCTCGGCGGCCTCGATAAACTGATCGAAGAGTTCAAGAAGCGTCTGGAAGAACAGAAGGAACGTCACGCCGGCGGCAACAAATGGATCGGCACCGGCGGCACCAGCCCGTTTGGCTCCGGCGGCTTCAACCCGGAAGGCATTCGGGTGGGCGATGCCGGCAAGCGTCAGGGCAAAGCGGTAAAAGTCTGGGATCAGCGCGAATACAAGAACCTTGATGATTCGGTGGAACTGGGCACGCGCAACATCAAGGTTGCCCTGCGTCGTCTGCGTAAATTCGCTCGCCAGGGCGCGGCGGAAGAACTTGATATCGACGGCACCATCGATCACACCGCACGCGACGCCGGATTGCTGAATATCCAGATGCGCCCGGAGCGGCGCAACACGGTGAAGCTGTTGTTGCTGTTCGACATCGGCGGCTCGATGGATGCGCACGTGAAGATCTGCGAGGAGTTGTTCTCGGCCTGTAAGACCGAGTTCAAGCATCTGGAGTACTTCTACTTCCACAACTTCGTTTACGAATCGGTGTGGAAGAACAACATGCGCCGCACTTCCGAGCGCACTTCAACCCAGGATCTGCTGCACAAGTACGGCGCTGACTATAAGGTGATTTTCATTGGCGACGCGGCGATGGCGCCTTATGAAATCACCCAGGCCGGCGGCAGTGTCGAGCACTGGAACGAAGAGCCGGGTTATGTGTGGATGCAGCGGTTTATGGAGAAGTACAAGAAACTCATCTGGATTAACCCGTACCCGAAAGATACGTGGGGGTATACCTCGTCGACCAATATCGTCAGGGATTTGATCGAGGATCAGATGTATCCGTTGACGTTGCGTGGGCTTGAGGAAGGGATGCGGTTTTTGTCCAAGTGATCTTTGTTGTCAGTGACGGCCCCTTCGCGAGCAAGCCCGCTCCCACAGTTGAAATGCATTCCAATTGTGGGAGCGGGCTTGCTCGCGAAGCTCTTAGCTTTCTTTAAAGCGCCGCAAATATCCGACATGCTCACGGTGCGCAACGTCCTGCACCACCGGCCGCAACCGCACCTGCGCCCCCGGCAAACACTGCGCCAGCCGCGCCAACGCCAGCGGCGTCAATGCGCCCAACCGTGGATAGCCGCCAATCGTCTGCCGATCATTGAGCAACACAATCGGCTGGCCATCCGGCGGCACCTGCACCGCGCCCAACGGAATCCCCTCGGAAATCATCGGCAGCCCCTGATATTCCAGCGCCTTGCCCAGAAAACGAATACCCATGCGATCAGCGCGACTGTCCAGCGTCCAGGCACTGTTGAACGCATCAAACAAACTCTGCCCGCTGAACTGACCGATCTGTGCGCCGAGCACCAGATCCAGCGGCGCATTCGATTTCAGATCCGGCCGTAAAGCCACAGGCACTTCGCGAACACACAGCGAGTCCCCGTGATAGCTCAGCGTCGACCCTTTGGCCAATGGCAACCCCATGCCATCGAGCCCGCCGAGTTCTTCGCGCACCACCGTCGCGCTGCTGCCCAACACCTTCGGCGCGTCGAAGCCGCCGGGTGCTGCCAGATAAGCCCGCGCGCCAAGCAACGGTTGCGTGAACTGCAGTTTCTGCCCTTTGCCCAATTTGAAACTGCGCCACGGCGCCAACGGCTGACCATCTACCTGCGCGCCAAGATCCGCCCCGGCCAGCGCCAGCAAGCAATCCTCTTCGGCGATCAGCGCAAACCCGCCGAGGGTGATTTCGATCACCGGTACATCCAGCCCATTGCCCAGCAGCCAATTGGCCCAACTCATGGAATTCCAGTCCGCCGCGCCGCCCTGAGTCACGCCCAGATGCCGCACACCAAATCGTCCGGCGTCCTGCAACAGACACAGCGCCGTGCTCGCCTCAATCGTCAATCGGCTCATGCCTGCGCCTCCAGTGGCGTGTCGTCGCCGCCCAGATTGATGAACTCGGCATGGCTCACGGCTTCGAAACGCACGGTGTCGCCGGGTTGCATCAGGCTGTAGCCCTCGCGATGACGATCGAACAGTTTCGCCGGCGTGCGACCGATCAGATTCCAGCCACCGGGCGAGACCACGGGATAGGCTGCGGTTTGCCGCTCAGCGATACCGACGCTGCCAGCGGCGACTTTCTTGCGCGGCGTGTTCAAACGTGGCGCCGCGAGGATTTCTTCGACCAAACCCATAAAGGCAAAACCCGGCGCGAAGCCGAGGGCGAACACCTGATATTCGCGGCCGCTGTGGCGACGGATCACCTCATCCACTGCCAGCCCACTGCGCTCAGCCAGCAAGCTCAACTCTGGCCCGACGCTCAAGTCATACCAGACCGGCAACACATGACATTGACCGGCGGTTCTTGAATTCGGCGACAGATCAATCAGCGCCTCAGCGATCAATTCCCGCGCCTGATTCGGGCTCAAAACCGTCAAATCGTAATGCACCATCAGCGTCGTGTACGACGGCACCAGATCGATCAATTGCGCGCCAAACACCGTACGCAAGCGCTCACTGGCGGCGAGCATCCACGGCATGTTGGCTTCTGCGATTTCATCGAACAGACGCAGCATCAGGCAATCCAGTGCCACCACTTCAATCCTTGGGTTCATTGCGCGTCCTGCTGATTCAAGGCCTCGCGAATGCGCTGCACGGCGGCCACCGAACTGGCGTTGTCGCCGTGCACGCAGAGGGTGTTGGCGTGCAGGCGCAACGCACTGCCATCGCTGGCGGTGAGGTTGCCGCCACGGGCGATGGTCAGCGCTTGCGCGATGATTTTTTCAGGCTCGTGATGCACCGCACCCGGCAGTTGTCGCGAAACCAGTTTGCCGGCGCTGTCATAGGCGCGGTCGGCGAAGGCTTCGAACCACAACATCACGCCATACTCATCACCCATTTGCTGCGCGGCCGAGTTGTCGCGAGTGGCCATCAACATCAGCGGCAGGCTGCTGTCGTAAGCGGCCACGGCCTGAATCACCGCACGCAATTGCGCCGGGTTGGCCATCATGTCGTTGTACATCGCGCCGTGCGGTTTGACGTAACTGACTCGCCCGCCCTGCGCCTTGCAAATGCCGTCGAGGGCGCCTATCTGATAATGCAGGATGTCTTGCAGCTCTTGCGCCGAATACGCCATGGAACGGCGGCCGAAACCGACCAGATCCTGATAAGCCGGATGCGCGCCGATTTTTACGCCGTGGCTCAACGCCAGGCTGACGGTTTTACGCATGATGCTCGGGTCGCCGGCATGGAAACCGCAGGCGATGTTGGCGCAATCGATGAAGGGCATGACCTCGGCGTCCAGACCCATGGTCCAGTTGCCGAAGCTCTCGCCAATGTCGCAATTCAATAGCAGGCGGCTCACGGTGAACACTCCTGTAGGGGCTTGTCTTTTTATCGGTAGGACTGTGCTTCGCAGGTTATCAGTTACTGCGCGTCCAGTTGCTTGCCACGGGTTTCCGGCAGGCTCAATGCCGCGATGATCACCACGCCGTAAGACACCGCCGCGAAAGCACCAATGCCGACACTCAATGGCACAGTCTGGCTAAGCAAACCGATCAGCAGCGGAAACAATGCCGCCAGCGCCCGCCCGATGTTGTAGCAAAAACCCTGCCCCGAACCGCGAATCCGCGTCGGAAACAACTCAGTGAGAAACGCGCCCATGCCGCTGAAAATCCCTGAGGCGAAAAAGCCCAGCGGAAAGCCCAGCCACAGCATCACGCCGTTACTCACCGGCAATTGCGTATAGAGCAAAACGATGGTGAACGAGCCGACCGCGAACAGAATGAAATTCTTTTTGCGGCCAAGCAGATCGGTCAGATAGGCGCTGATCACGTAACCGACGTAAGAGCCGACAATCACCATCGCCAGATAACCGCCAGTACCGAGTACGCTCAAACCGCGTTCGTTCTTGAGGAAGGTCGGCAGCCAGGAAGTGATCGCGTAATAACCGCCCAAAGCTCCCGTGGTCAGCAGCGAAGCGCGGAACGTGGTGAAGAGCATGCCCGGCGCGAAGATCTCGTAAAATTTCGATTGATTCTCCGGCGTTTGTCGGGCCTTGGCTTCGCGATAGATCTCCGGATCCTTGACCAGACGGCGGACGAAAATCACAAAAATCGCCGGTACGATGCCGAGGATGAACAGCGCGCGCCAGGCGTCTTCCGGCGGCAACACCGAGAACAGCAGCGCATACAGAATCGCCGTCAGGCCCCAGCCCAGCGCCCACCCGGATTGCACCATGCCCACCGCTTTGCCGCGATCCTTGGCGCGGATCACCTCGCCGATCAGCACCGCGCCGGCCGTCCATTCGCCGCCGAAACCGAAGCCCATCAGGGTGCGGGCGATCAGCAGTTGTTCGTAGTTTTGCGCGAAGCCGCAGAGAAAAGTGAAGAAGGCGAACCACAGCACCGTCAGTTGCAGGGTGCGCACGCGGCCGATGCGGTCGGAGAGAATTCCGGCAACCCAACCGCCAATCGCTGAAGCAATCAGCGTGCTGGTATGGATCAGACCGGCCTCGCCGGTGGTGATGCCCCACATCGCAATCAGCGTCGGCACGACGAAGCTGAGCATCTGCGTGTCCATGCCGTCCAGACCGTAGCCGATCTTGCAGTTCCAGAAGGTGCGGCGCTCCTGCTGATTGATGTTGCGATACCAGTCGAACGGCCCCGGACGCGCCGGTGCCGGGGATGCTTCTAGGGTGTCGGGAGCACTCATGGCTTATCTCCGCAGGTTTTTTATTGGTCTTGTTCGTAGCCCCGACGACGCCTATCGTGGGAACCGGATGCGCCGATTTTTCGTCGCCCGGGCGTGCTGCGTCCAACGAATAAAAACCCGCCTTAGGCATAAGAAAAATTTGTCACCCGAGCCTTGCCCATGAACCTGAAGTTTCTCGAGACCTTTGTCTGGGTCGCCCGCCTGAAAAGTTTTCGCCTGACCGCCGACAAGCTGTTCACCACCCAGGCATCGATTTCCAGCCGCATTGCGGTGCTGGAGGGCGAGCTGGGGGTGAAGCTGTTTCTGCGCGATTCGCGCGGTGTCAGCCTGACGCCCGAGGGTCTGAAAGTGCTCGACTATGCCGAGCAGATGCTCGACACCATGTCAGCGCTGAAGCAGTCGATCGAGACTCGCTCAAGCAAGGTCGGCCGCGTGCGCATCGGCGTGATGGACACGGTGATCCACACCTGGCTGAGCCCGTTGGTGGCGCAGATGACCGATCTGTATCCGCGCGTGGAAATCGAGCTGGTGGCGGATACCTCGCTGAACCTCTGCGATCAGCTGCAAAAAGGTTTTCTCGATATCGTTCTGCAAACCGATCTGGTGCGCCACGAAAGTGTGCGCAGCCTGGAACTGGCCAGCCATCCGCTGGGCTGGATCGTCGCCAGTAATTCGATCTACAACCGCGACTACGCCGACCTCGCTGAACTGGCGCAGGAACGCATCATCACCTACTCGAAAAACTCGCGACCGCATCAGGATCTTCTGGCGTTGATGCAGGCGAACGGCGTACTGGCGCCGCGTTTGAATTGCGTGAATTCGGTGTCAGCGATTACCCGGTTATTGCGCGATGGATTCGGGATTGGCGTGCTGCCGCCGGTGTTGGTGGCGGAGGAATTGGCGCGGGGGGAATTGACCTTGCTGAACATCGATCAGCGGCCACCGGACTTGCAGGTGGTGGTGTCGTGGCGGGTGGGGGTTGAGTGGGTCGAGGAGATTGTGACGTTGTGTCAGCAGGTGTTGGCGGGGTATGCGCAGAAGGTTGGTGATGGGTATGTGGTTTTGACCCCTTAACAGCAAAAGATCGCAGCCTTCGGCAGCTCCTACATGATCGTTCCCACGCTCCGCGTGGGAATGATCATCATCTTGTGCTGTTACAACCCGCGCACGTCGCGGTCTTCGATCGGGCGGCTCTGGCGCAAACGTCGGCCGCCGAGCACGACCCAGTCAATCAGACGGAACACGCATTCGATCCCGAACGACAGCAACAGCGCGCCGCTCATGCCCCAGATCATCGCTTCCGGGGTCAGCAGAATCTGATAGCTGTAGCCATTCCAGGTTTCCTTGCGAATATCCGGATCCGCCGCCAGCACCACTTGCAGGAAGCGGATGTACCAAGGGCCCTGCATCGCCTGGAACTGCTTGTCCAACGCCACCTGACGGGTGAGCAAAGTGTTCAGGCTATCCGCATCGCTACGGAATATCGGATCTTCACTGGCACGATAATGCGCAACCAGCGCTTGCATATCACCTTTGAAAAACTGATCGGCCGTGCCTTGAAAGCCGCGCAATCCGGCCTGCGCTTCAATCAGATGCGCTTCGACGCGTTTTGCGTAATCGTTGATGAAGCCCGGCACCTGGACACCGATCAACAGGCCCGCCGCGAACAACACCAGCCGTAGATAACTGAGCAACATGGCGCGCAATCCTTATTCGGTCTTACCCTGGCTGACGCATTCGCCGCGTCGCCACAGGCTCCATTGGCCCGGTTCGTAGCGGTGTCCAGGTTTCGTTTTCGGTCAACGGTTCGGTGGCAATCACGGTGACCACGTCGTTGGGCGTGGTTTCCGCCTGGAAATCGACGATCACATCGACATCCTTCAAGCGCGCCGGGCCGAACGGTGCGCGCCGGGTGATCTGTGCCAGTTTGGTCGAGCAATAGCAGAACAGCCAGTCGCCATCGCTGAGCAGGCAGTTGAACACGCCTTTGCTGCGGTATTCGGCGCAGGCGGCGACCAGATCCGGCAACAGTTCTTCAATATCGACCGGCTCCGGAAAGGCTGCACGCACGCGGTTGAGCAAATCGCAGAACGCCGCCTCGCTGTCGGTATCGCCGACCGGGCGATAGAAACTTTTGATCGGGGTGAAATCGGCGAGTTGGCCGTTGTGCGCGAAGCACCAGTTGCGGCCCCACAGTTCGCGGACGAATGGGTGGGTGTTGGAGAGGCAGACTTTGCCAACGTTGGCTTGGCGAATGTGGCCGATGACCACTTCGCTTTTGATCGGATAGCGTTGCACCAGATTGGCGACTTCCGACTCGCTGCTGGCCGCCGGATCCTGAAACAGGCGCAAGCCACGACCTTCGTAAAACGCGATGCCCCAGCCGTCGCGGTGCGGGCCGGTTCGCCCGCCACGCTGCATCAGGCCGGTGAAGCTGAACACGATATCGGTCGGCACGTTGGCACTCATGCCCAGTAATTCACACATGTGCGGACTCTCGGGATTACAGGCGCGGCTCGACCCGCGTGCGCTGCGGATTGCTCGGGACTGGCGGACGACCGTAGCGGTCATCGCCGACGCCGCCGAACGGTTGATCGTCATCGCAATCATCGGCACGGGCGGCAGCTTTGGCGGCTTCTGCCTGCTCGCGGCGAGCACGGGACGCGCGTTCGATTGGCAGACGGATCAACACGAAGATCAGGTAAATACCGAGGGCGATCATGCTGTACATGAACAGATCGGAGATCGCTCGCCACGCGTTGTTGCCGACCTTGAACGCCAGATCCAGCGCGGTAATGGCGATAGACGGCGCAACTTTGGCTTTCACCGGGTCAATGATGGTCGGACTGAACAGCAACACCGCCATGAGCACCCGCAGCGGCTCGCGCAGGTAGCGCCACATCCAGGTGGTCAGGCGCATCCATACCAACAGGCAGCCTACGGCGGCAAAGGCGTAGAGGCCCCAGGCGATCAGATAGTCGTTCTCGGTCATGGTGTCCATGGCAAGGCAGGCAAAGAGGCGCTTATAGTAACGACTTTTCGCCCGTCCGGCTTGTCCCAATAGACACAAGACCTGTAGGAGTGAGCCTGCTCGCGATGACGGACTGCCAGTCGGCATTGATGTTGAAGCTGCCGGCCTCATCGCGAGCAGGCTCACTCCTACAGAGGTTGCAGTGTTTCCAGGATTTGCGAAACCCCCTATTCCGTACATTGTTCGAGAGCCTTCCATGCCCCAATCCGCCAACGTCAGCAGTGCTCCGATTGCCCACAAGGCGCCCGGCGCCGACCCGTATGCCTGGCTGCAGGAACGCGACACCGACGCGGTGCTTGATTACCTCAAGGCTGAAAACGCCTGGCAGGAAGCGCAAACCGCCGATCAGGCCGAGCTGCGCGAAACGCTGTTCGAAGAGATCAAGGGCCGAATTCTCGAAACCGACCTGTCCCTGCCCTCGCCATGGGGCCCGTACCTGTATTACACGCGCACCACCGCTGGCGACGAATACGCGCGGCACTATCGCTGCCCGCGTCCAGCCGACGACAGCCTGACCCTTGATGAAAGTCGCGAACAACTGTTGCTCGACCCGAACGTACTGGCCAATGGCGGTTTCTTCTCGCTGGGCGCGTTCAGCATCAGCCCCGATCATCAGCGGCTGGCCTACAGCGTCGACGCCACGGGTGATGAGATTTACACGCTGTTCGTTAAAGAACTGTCCAACGACAAGGTCAGTGAGCTGGAATTCGAAGACTGCGACGGCAGCATGACCTGGGCCAACGACAGCCTGACCCTGTTCTTCGGCGAACTCGACGACACCCATCGCCCGCACAAACTGCTGCGCTATCGCCTCGATGGCACCGCCGCTGAAGAAGTCTTCACTGAGACGGACGGTCGCTTTTTCCTGCATTGCTACCGTTCCAGCTCCGAGCAGCAATTGCTGCTGTCGCTGGGCAGCAAGACCACCAGCGAAGTCTGGGTGCTCGATGCCAATCAGCCGCACTTGCCGTTCACCTGCCTGGCGCCACGGGTCGAGGATCACGAGTACGACGTCGATCACGGCCTGCTCGACGGCGAGTGGACATGGTTTATCCGCACCAACCGCGACGGCATCAACTACGCGCTGTATCAGGCGCCGGACACCGGCATCGCGCCGACCGAAGCCGACTGGCAAAACCTGATCCCGCACAGCGACACGGTGATGCTCGACGGCGTCAGCCTCAACACCGAAGCCATGACTTTGAGCCTGCGCGAAGGTGGCCTGCCGATCATCGAAGTTCACCCACAAGGCCTGGCGCCTTATCGCGTGCAATTACCGGACGCGGCCTACAGCCTCTATGTGCAAAACAGCCTGGAATTCGAAAGCGATCGTATTCGTCTGCGCTATGAAGCACTGAATCGTCCGGCTCAGGTGCGCCAGTTCGTGCCCTCGCCACTGGCGAACAAACCGTGCTGAAAGAAACCCCGGTGCTCGGCCCGTTTGACGCCGACGCCTATGTCAGCCAGCGCCTGTGGGCCACCGCGCCGGACGGTACGCAAGTGCCGATCAGCCTGGTGATGAAGCGCGAAATGCTCGGCAAACCGGTGCCGCTGTATCTGTACGGTTATGGCGCTTACGGTTCCAGTCTGGATCCTTGGTTCTCCCATGCGCGTTTGAGTCTGCTCGATCGTGGCATGGCCTTTGCCATTGCTCATGTGCGCGGCGGCGGTGAGCTGGGTGAAGCGTGGTATCGCGCTGGTAAGCAGGAACACAAACAGAACACCTTCAGCGACTTCATTGCATGCGCCGAATTCTTGATCCTCAACGGCATCACCACGGCTGAAAAACTGGCGATCAGCGGCGGCAGCGCCGGTGGTTTGCTGATCGGCGCCGTGTTGAACCAGCGTCCGGATCTGTTCGCCGTGGCAATTGCCGAAGTGCCGTTCGTCGACGTGCTCAATACCATGCTCGACCCGGAACTGCCGCTGACCGTCACCGAGTACGACGAGTGGGGCAATCCCGAGGAGCCGGACGTCTACGAGCGGATCAAGGCTTACGCGCCATACGAAAACGTCAGCGCGCAGGATTATCCGGCGACGCTGGTGATTGCCGGCTACAACGACAGCCGCGTGCAGTATTGGGAAGCGGCCAAGTGGGTGGCGAAACTGCGCGCGACCAAGACTGACGACAATGTGTTGCTGCTCAAGACCGAACTGGGCGCCGGACATGGCGGGATGAGCGGGCGTTATCAGGGATTACGTGACGTAGCGCTCGAATACGCATTTGTTTTCAAGGTTTTGGGCCTGGCCTGAGGAACTCCGTCGGTCACTTGGGTCTTAATTCCAGACCCATTGTGGCGAGGGGATTTATCCCCGTTGGGCTGCGAAGCGGCCCCAAAACCTGCAAACTCAGTATTCCTGAAGCACCGAGTTGGCAGGATTTGCGACTGCTGCGCAGCCGAGCGGGGATAAATCCCCTCGCCACAAAAGCCCGTTCCTACGGGATCCGTGTATAGCCTTGAAATGTGAAAACAATAAAGACCGCACCGACATGTCAGAACCAACCTTCCTGAACAATGAAATCCGCGACTGGCTGATGGACTGTGGCCTGTTCGATCAATTGCAACTGGCCGACTTCGCCGCCGCCTCGGGCTACTTCAGCATCAGCACCGTGGCTGAAGGCGAAGCGATTTTCCGCGAGGGCGATGCCGGCAGTTTCATGTGCATCCTCCACACCGGCCAGGTCGCCGTGCAGAAAACCGGGCCCGACGGCCAGGTCATCACCATGGCCACCCTGCGCAGCGGCCGCGCCTTTGGTGAAATGGCCGTGCTCGATGGCGAACGACGCTCGGCAACGTGCGTGGCAGCGACGAACTGTCAGCTATTGAACCTGGGCAAGGACTCGCTGGAAAAAATGCTCAACGACGCGCCGAAGATCGCCGCGAAAATCATCCGCGCCCTCGCCGTCTCTCTGTCGAAACGTCTGCGCATGGCCGACGGCCAACTGGCGGCGCAACAGGTTTAACCGCCGGGGGACTTAGTCTTGGTGCCGGTTGGCTCAATGCCCGGCACTGGTTGATCCTTGCTCGGCGGGCTGGGCATTTCGATCGGCACCAGCGGTGGGCTGCCACTGCCGGGGCCGGACTTGGGAATGTTGAACGGCGTGATAGGCGGGTACGGCGTCGGTGTCGCAGTGCCCGGCGCGCCGGGCTGCGGCGTCGGGCTGACCGGAATGGTCTGCTGCGCCTGCACCGCAGTAATCGAGAGCGCGGCCAGGGCAATGACCGTTAGAATGGTGCGCTTCATCAAGGGCTCCGTTTGGCCTTAGTCTGCGCTCAGGCTACTCCCAACGGGCCTGCTTGCCTTCCCCCTTGTAGAGATTTCCATGAAACGTTTCGTTCTGCTCGACACCACCCCGATCCCTGAAAGCGGCGGTGCCCTGTGCCTGTTCGAGTATGGCGAGGATTTTGTCATCAAGATCCAGGGCGGCGACGGCGGGCAATTGATGAACACGCGCATGCACGGTTCCGAAGATGCGCTGGCCGAAATTCCCTGCCGCAAGGTCGCTGGCCGGCCGAATTCGCGGGTGCTGATCGGCGGTCTGGGCATGGGTTTCACCCTCGCCTCGGCGCTCAAGCATCTGGGCAAGACTGCCGAAGTCGTGGTCGCCGAGCTGGTGCCCGGCGTGGTCGAGTGGAACCGTGGCCCGCTCGGCGAGAAGTCCGGTCGTCCGCTGCTGGATCCGCGCACCGTCATCCGTCAGGAAGACGTGGCCAAAGTGCTGCAAAGCGAGCCGAACGGCTTCGACGCGATCATGCTCGACGTCGACAACGGCCCCGAAGGTCTGACCCAGAAGGCCAATAGCTGGCTGTACTCCGCCGCTGGTCTGAATGCCTGCGCCAAGGCATTGCGTCCGAAAGGCGTATTGGCGGTGTGGTCGGCCAGCGCTGATCGGCTGTTTTCCGACAAATTGAAGAAGGCCGGGTTCAAGGCCGAGGAAGTCCAGGTCTTCGCCCACGGCAACAAGGGCACGCGCCACACGATCTGGATTGCCGAGAAGCTCAAGGGCTGAGCTAAACTCTGCCCATAACCGTCATTAGTCTTTTACAAAGGTGAACCCATGAGTTCGTCCACCCCAACCAACACGTCGAAGCTGGATCGCATCCTCGCCGACAACCAGCGCGACAAGGAAATGGGCTACCGCGACAAAGCCCTGAAGATGTACCCGCACGTCTGTGGCCGCTGCACCCGTGAATTTTCCGGCAAGCGCCTGAGCGAACTGACCGTGCATCACCGCGATCACAACCACGACAACAACCCGCAGGACGGCTCGAACTGGGAGCTGTTGTGCCTGTATTGCCACGATAACGAGCACTCGCGCTATACCGATCAGCAGTACTTCAGCGAAGGCTCGCTGAGCACGCCGAAGATCGCCAAGGCCACGCATAACCCGTTTGCCGCCCTTGCCGGGTTGATGAAGAAAGAAGATTAAAAAGCAAAAGATCGCAGCCTTCGGCAGCTCCTACAGGGTGTACGCCATCCAAATGTAGGAGCTGCCGAAGGCTGCGATCTTTTGATCTTATCCCCGTATAATCGCGCTCTTTTTTCCCGAAGGCACCCCGCTCGTGGCAGACAAACGGTACAGCTGCATTGGTTTGTACAACCCCAAATCACCGGAGAACGTCGGTTCGGTGATGCGCGCCGCAGGCTGCTACGGCGTGGCGTCAGTGTTCTACACCGGCAAGCGTTATGAACGCGCCGCCGACTTCGTCACCGACACCAAACGCGTGCACTACGACATCCCGCTGATCGGCATCGATGATCTGAAAAAAATCCTCCCGCTCAACTGCGTGCCCGTCGCCGTGGAACTGGTCGAAGGCGCCCGTCCGCTACCTGAATACACCCACCCGGATCGCGCCCTGTACATCTTCGGCCCTGAAGACGGTTCGCTGGATAAAGAGATCCGCGACTGGTGCGAAGACGTCGTGTACATCCCGACCACCGGCTGCATGAACCTCGCTGCCACCGTCAACGTCGTGCTCTACGACCGCATGGCCAAAGGCCTGAACACCCGCTCCGGGCCGAAATTCCGCTGAAGCGTGGCACATCCGATGGAACAAGCTGACCGCTCGCGCAGTCAGCTTATTTATCCATTACTCATAGCCTGGAGAAAGATCATGACCGAGCTCAAACGCGTCGAACGTATCGAATCCACCCCGTTTCAGAGCCGTTCCGAGCAGAACGTCGAAGGCTGGGAGCGCATCGGCTCGCTGGCCGGTGGCGTGATCATGGTCGGCAAGGGCCTGCGCCGTGGCGGTGTGTTCGGTTTGATTCAGGTGGCGATTGGCGGTGTGGCCATGGCGCGCGGTATCACCGGACACAGTTCGGTGAAAAGCCTGATCGAGAAGAGTCGTCAGGACATGAATAACGTGCGGGCGAAGATCGAACGTGCCGGGGAAGAGTTGAGCAAGCTGAAGGCGAATGCCGAAGCGGCGACCAGCTCGGCGACAGTGACCGGGAATGATTCGGTGAAATCGCCGAAAGCCGGGGTTTGATCCAGCATTTGCGCTGGGGCTGATGGCCCCTTCGCGAGCAAGTCCGCTCCCACATTTGAAATGCATTCCCCTGTGGGAGCGGTCTTGCTCGCGAAAGCGGTATTACTGTAGTAACTCGGTATCAAGGACTTTAGAGGACTCGCCGAGCACGCTCTCAGCCAGTTGCACAAACTCTTTAGTACTCACCGTCCCCAAATGCATCGCCCCACGCAACACGTCATCCAGCGAACGTTTATTGCGGGTCTTCAAACGAATCTCGCGATCCAGTTCCTGCAACACAATCACGGCTTTTGCTACCTGCGCCGGGCTGATCTGCTCACCGCGCAGTGTCGTGACTTTCTGGCTGTCCCTCGCCAGTTTCGCCTGCAGACTCTGATAGCGCTCATCACTCATGCCACCGGCGCGGCGCAGCAGTTCGATCGCGTAATACTCGGCAAAGCCTTCGCTGATCCAGTCGCTGCGCTGCTCGTCGTTGATCCGCCCAAACACCTGCGCCAGTTCACGCATCAGCGCACTGCTGCCGCTTTCACTGACCAGCGGCAAGCGCGTGTTCACGTAGATCGATTCATGCGCACCGAGGCTGCCGCGCCACATCGGGTCGTTGGCGCCGACGATCAGCAGTTTGGTGGGATGACGTGGATAAACCGCCTGCACCTGCGGCCAGACGAAGGTCAGCAACGTCAGTACGTCCATGCGCCTCATGCCCTGCCCTTGCGGTGAGGCGACGGTGACTTCGGTTTCGCCCAGGCGCGTGCGACGGCTGCCGAGCTTGCCGGCGAGCATCCAGCCGGTGGGGCGGTCGAACAGGCGTGAAGGGTTGTCGATGCGGAATTTGTTTTTGCCGATTCGTGGCCAGGCGGTTTCGACGCTTTTCCAGCCATCGGGCAATTCGAATTGCAGACGCGAGACCAGCTCCGTGCCGTCCTGCTGATCGAGTTTGGCCGGCGGCACCAGTTCATCACCGCGCAGCAGCGCCCAGCTCGGCGTCATGCGTGTGTCGAAGCTGCCGTTTTTGCGGCCGTGGCTGATGCGCACGCGGTAGGTCAGGCTGGCCTTGGCACTGGTCGGGCGCCAGACGCCGCGCGCGTGTTTGCCGGGAGTCAGCAGCCATTGGCCATCGGCTTTGAAGTCGCTGTAATGGCTGCCGTCGCCAAGGTCGAAATCGAGGCTGCGCACGGCTTCGCCTTTGGCCAGGGTCAGGCGCACTTCGGCCTGATCGCTCTGTGGCAACAGGCGTATGTGGTAATCGAGATCGACTTTTTTTGCTGCCCAGACGGGCGCACTGAACATCAGCAGGCCGATCAGCAACGCTCGCAGCAAACCCACAGCCATACCCACTCCTTGTGGCAGTCAGAATTATTGTGTGAGTGCTGCGCACTCAATATCGGGAGCAAGCTCCCTCGCTACAGGTTATCCCGTTAGCCAGCGCGGAAAATCAGGTGATCTTCCCAGTCATCTTCCGGCACACTGCCTTCGGCGAGCATACGCCCGGATTGTGAAATTCGTTCGAGGTGCACCGCCTCGCGATCACCACTCACCAAGTGATGCCACGACGGCAGATCCTTGCCCTCGCTGACCAGTCGATAGGCGCAGGTCGGCGGCAGCCATTTGAATTCTTCGGCCTGGCCCGGGGTGAGCTGGATGCAATCCGGGACAAACTTGATGCGATTCGGGTAATCGCTGCACTGGCAGGTGTTCAGATCCAGCAGTTTGCAGGCGATGCGCGTGTAATAGACGCTGTTGTCTTCTTCATCCTCGAGTTTTTGCAGGCAGCACAGACCACAGCCGTCGCACAGCGATTCCCATTCCTGGTGATCCAGTTGATCAAGGGTTTTGTGTTTCCAGAACGGTTCGACTTCGGCGGCCATGGCTCAAGCATCAACATCAGGTGGTGAAAGGCCGCCAGTCTAGTGCCCCGGGCCGCGCGGGCCAAGCGCTGGCGACTGTCGGTAAATCGCGCTTGTCAGCCTCAGCGCTGCCGAGTAGGGTTTTGCCTCGAATTCATTTACTCAAACGTAGCCAGGAATCTCTTGATGAGTGCCAACCCTCGCGTTGCCGAATACGCCATTCACCCGCAGTTCACCGACCGTTGGTCGCCGCGCGCTTTCACCGGCGAAGCGATCCCGGAAGAGACCCTGCTGAGCTTCTTCGAAGCCGCCCGCTGGGCACCGTCGGCGTACAACTCGCAGCCATGGCGTTTCCTCTACGCGCGCCGCGACACGCCGAACTGGCAGCGTTATCTGGGTCTGCTCAATGAATTCAACCGTAGCTGGGCGCAGCATGCGTCGGCACTGGTGATCGTGATTTCAAAAACCACCTTCACGGCACCGGGCGCGACCGAAGAAACCCCGGCGCTGTGGCACACCTTCGACACCGGTTCGGCGTGGGGCCATCTGGCGCTGCAAGCGAGCATCAGCGGCTGGCACACCCACGGCATGGCCGGCTTCGATCAGGAGCTGACGCGCAAGGAGCTGAATATTCCTGAAGGTTATGCGCTGCATGCCGCTGTTGCGGTAGGCAAACTGGGTGACAAGGCAACGCTGGCGGATTACCTGCAAGCACGCGAAGAGCCAAGCCCGCGTCGTCCGCTGAGCGAACTGGCAGCTGAAGGCGACTTCACCCTCTAAGCCACACCGCAAAACCAATTGTAGGAGTGAGCCTGCTCGCGATGAGGCCGTAACATTCAAAATCATCATTGACTGTTACACCGCTATCGCGAGCAGGCTCACTCCTACATTGTTTGTGGTGAATCAATACCCGCGATTGAAATCCACTTCCCCGCGCAATATCTCGCTCGCCTGATAGGCCTTCAGGTTGTCGACGAACAACTGCACCATCAACGCCGGTGAAGTCGGTGCCGAGCTGTGCCCGGTCAGCAGCAAGCCCCACGCCGTCCAGAATGGGTGACGCTGCGGCAACGGCTCCTGACGGCACACGTCAATTACCGCGCCCGCCAGGTGCCCTTCCTTCAGCGCATCGACCAGATCCGCATCAACCACGGCCACACCGCGCCCGACGTTGATGAACAATCCGGTCGGCTTGAATTGCTTGAACAGCGCCGCGTCGTAGATATCGTGGGTATGTTCGGTGTTCGGCAGCAGATTGACCACGTAATCCACTTCGCCGACCAGCCGTGGCAGATCCGCCATCGGAGCGACTTCAACGAACGGCGCCTGCTCGCGAGCACTGCTGGCGATGCCGTACAACTCGACGCCGAACGGCAGCAGGAACTGCGCCACGCTCTGGCCGATGTCGCCGGTGCCGACGATCAGCACCTTGCGCCCGACCAGACTCTGACCGGTGCGGTTGTCCCACTTGCGCTCGACCTGGCTGACCAGTCGCGCCAATACCTCGCGCTCATGACCGAGCATGTAGGTCAAAACGTATTCAGCCATCACCTGGCCGAAAATGCCTACGGCACGGGTCAGGCGATAATCGCGGCGCAAGCCATCGGCAAGCAGCGGCGTGATGCCGGCCCAGGTCGATTGCAGCCATTGTGGCTGGTGGCCCTGACGCAACAGGGTCGCCAGCAGATCCGGCTGACCCAGCCACACCGGGCAATCAGCGGCCAGCCGCGCCAGTTCGGCGGAGTCGCCACTGGTCAGCACTTCAAGCTCGGGCACTGCCTGACGCAGCAGCCGGGCGTATATCGCGTGGTCGTGTTCGGCAATCAGAACGCGCATCTTCAAACCTTTCGCAAACCGTGCAGACGGTCGCCGGATGTCGGGCGACCGTCGCGGTAAAAACAGTTCCTGGGTTAATCGAGGCCCAGAACAGGGCCTCGCAGATCAGACCGGGTCGTTGCGTCGCAGCAACTCTTCGGGCAAGTGCTCGATGTACTCGTCCTCGGCCGGCGGCATTTGCAGGTGATAGCCCTGCTTGTCGAGGTTTTCCAGCACGACGACGATGTCTTCGCTGGCCAATTTGCGCTCAGGCGACAGCACCAGGTCAAATGAATGTTTCGGCTTGCCGAACGCCAGCATCAGCGCTTCCGGCACGCGCTCGAGTGCATCACTTTTCAGCACGTAAAGGTACATGCCGCTGCGCTTCGAGCTTTGGTAGATGGAACAAATACGTTTCAAGGCTGTTCTCCGGCGGTGGCCAGGCTGTCGAGCAGCGTCTGACCCATGAGTTCGCGGCGCCAGCCACGCAGCGACTCAGGCAATTGGTAAGTGACCCTCGGGGTAGCCACTTTTGACCAGCGCTTCGAGGGTTTTCTTGCGTAGCATCAGTTCCGGCGCGATATCGAGGCGCTCGGCCTCGGCCTGACCCAGCGCACGCAGTTGTTTGATCAACGCAGCAGCTTCGATCGGCAACGGCTCCGGCACGGCAGGCGGCCATTGATCAGGGCCCACACTGCCAGAGCGCTTGATCAGATCAAGCAGAAATTGACCGTCCTGACGCACGGTACGCGGGTGCATGTCTTCGATCTTGCCCAGCGCGGCGAGGTTGTCCGGTTGCGTGCGAGCCAACGGCCACAGCGAATGCTCACGAACGATGCGGTTGCGCGGCAAGTCACGGGCACGCGCTTCGGTTTCACGCCATGCGCACAGCACACGCAATACCGCGAGCTGTGCACGGGAGAGTTTCCACGCCAGTTTGGCTTCGCGGTAAACCTCGTACGGATCGGTTTCGCGGCGCAGGTTGGCCACCAGTTCGGCGCCGTCCTCCAGCACCCAGGCGAACTTGTCGTCGGACAGTTTCGGGCGCAGCTGTACGAAAACTTCCGCGAGATGCACGGCATCTTCAGCGGCGTAGCTGATCTGTGTGTCGGACAACGGACGCTGCAACCAGTCGGAACGGGTTTCGCCCTTCGGCAGTTCGATGCCCAGCACCGCTTGCACCAGACGCGAGTAGCCCATGGAGAAACCGAGGTTCAGATAAGCCGCGCCCAATTGTGTGTCGAACATCGGCGCCGGCAGGCTACCGGTCAGACGCAACAGCACTTCGAGGTCTTCGCTGCAGGCGTGCAGGACTTTCAGCACCGCCGAGTTTTCCAGCAGCGCAGCCAGCGGTTGCCAGGCATTGATGGTCAGCGGATCGATCAGGTAGGCGCGTTTACCGTCGCCAATCTGCAACAGGCCGGCAATCGGGTAGAAGGTGTCGACCCGCATGAATTCGGTGTCGAGGGCAACGAACGGCAGCTGCTGCCACTCGGCGCAAAACTGCGCGAGGCTTTCGTTGTCGCGAATCCAGTGAATATCGATGGCCACACGGCTCTCCCTTGAAGAATGGCGCGCAGTATATATCGCCACCGGCGATTTACGCGCCTGCGAAGGGCAAGAGCTGTAACGAAATGTCCTGCCAATGGGCAAGAATAGTCTGACAGAAGGATCAAACGTGGCCATTAACTGTAGGAGCTGCCGCAGGCTGCGATCTTTTGATCTTCAAAAACAGGATCAAAAGATCGTCCGATCGCGGCCCGAGCCTGCGGCAGCTCCTACAGGGGAATGCTTCAGTCCTTGGCCAGCACGCCGTCGATCACTGACCCGCGGCAACCGGCAAACATGTCCAGATCCGGTTGATACACCGAACTCTTCACTTCGAGCAAACCGAGCATCGAGTGGAACAGGTTGTCCTGACTCAGCGGTTTATCGCGGCTCATTTGCAGGCAATGGGTGTCGACCGAGTAGGACTTTTGATAGTTGTCGGAGAACCACGCCAGCATCGCCACGTGCTTCTGTTGTTCCGGCGCCAGCATATACGGCGTGCCATGCAGGAACAGGTTGTACTCACCCAGCGACTCGCCGTGATCGGACAGGTACAACATCGCGGTATCGACTTTGTCCTGATTGTTGCGCAACACATCGATCAGACTCGACAGCACATGGTCGGTGTACACCAGCGTGTTGTCGTAACCGTTGACGATACTTTCGCGGCTGCAATTGTTCAGGGCGTTACTTTCACAGACCGGCGTGAAGTGCTCGTACTCCTTTGGATAACGCTTGAAGTATTCCGGACCGTGACTGCCCATCTGGTGCAGAACCAGCACGGTGTCTTTGTCCAAGTGATCGATAAAGCTCTGCAGACCTTGCAGCAGAATTTCGTCGCGGCATTCGCTGTTGGCGCACAGCGTCGGGTCTTTCAAGTTGCTGACATCCTGCACGGTGACGCGATCACAAGTGCCTTTGCAGCCGGACTGGTTATCGCGCCAGATCACATCGATGCCGGCCCGTTTGAGTACGTCGAGCAGGCCTTCCTCGTTCTTTGCCTTGCTCGCATCGTAGTTCTTGCGGCCCATGTTAGAGAACATGCACGGCACCGAGACGGCAGTTTCCGTGCCGCAGGAATGCACGTCGGTAAACGCGATCAGCCCGGTTTCCTTGTCGAGTTTTGGTGTGGTGTCACGGTTATAGCCGAGGATGCCGAAATTCTCGGCGCGGGCACTTTCGCCGACCACCAATACAGTCAGGGATTTGCGCGGCTCAAGTTTTACATCGGGATTGCGCTCGGCGTCCTCGCCGATTTTGACGAACGGTTGCTGCGCCGAAACCACTTGCTCACGCAGGTAACCGGCCGCCGCACCAATGTAGTTGCTCGGCACCAACATCAAGCGAATTTCGTGGTGGTTGCGAAATAACGAGGACAAACCCTGATAGTTGGCCAATGCCACACCACCAATCACCGCCACCGAGGCCACACTGACAATAACTTTGCTGAACAACTCGCGGTGCCAGCGCCGATAATTAATCGGCAGCTTCCACAACAACAACGACGGCAAAACACCGAGAAAGAAAATATACACAAACAACTTTAACGAGAGCAGGTCTCGTACTTCGGTGGCATTGGTTTCTGCAAAGTTACGCAACATGCCCGGGTCAATCATGACGCCATACTGGCTCATGAAATAAGCCACACCAGCGCTGATCAAAAACATCAGCGTCAGCACGGGTTTAAGCAGCGGGCGGAAGGCCAGAAAGGTCAGCACGATGTTGAACGCCGCGAAGATCATCACCCCAAACGCCACGCGCATGGCAATGCCCTTGCCGTCTGACGCGGTGATGTCGAACAGGTGCTGCCAGAGCACAACGTTAAAACCAATCAAAAGAAAGGCGCTGGCAATCAACGTCACCCATTCCGGGCGCACGGCTTTTAACTTCAACATGATGAGGGGCAGTTCCTGAAAAGAACCCTTGGTTAGTTGTGAAAAATTCATTAACCAAGGCATGACAAACTTTAGGCTGGCAACCATCAATTTTTTGTGAAAAAGACGCCAACGATTAGTTGGACTGAGAGCAAAGTCTGAAACTTGTGGAGTATTTGGGAATGGTTCAGCTTTTATTCAGCGAAACACGGATCTGGCTTTTATGTGGGAGCGGGCTTGCTCGCGAAAGCGGTCCGTCTGCCAGCATCTGTTTTGACTGACAGGACGCCTTCGCGAGCAAGCCCGCTCCCACAAGGGGAATTGTGGAGGTATCGAGTTTTTAGGTAGGCCTGTCGGTTTTCTGATTTGCCCGAATCATAGGGCTCCGCGCCTAATCATCTGCCCTTTCCCAAGGTCTGATGATGGAAAACGTCCGCGCCACTGCCCGCCCCGCTATCTGGCTGATGCTCGCCATCATGCTGGTAGCCCTCAATTTGCGCCCTTCGATGGCGGCGGTCGGGCCATTGTTGTCGGCGATTCGCGGCGATATTCCGTTGAGCTTCAGCCTCGCCTCGCTGCTGACCATGCTGCCGGTGATGGCGATGGGACTGGCGATGTTTTTTGGCATCGGCATCAGCCAGCGTCTGGGTGAGCGACGCACGGTGCTGTGGTCGTTGCTGCTGATCGGTCTGGCCACGTTGTCGCGGTTGCTTGTCGATTCCGCCGCCGAGCTGATTGTCAGTGCGGTGCTGGCCGGCGTCGGCATTGCGCTGATTCAGGCCTTGATGCCAGCATTGATCAAATCGCGTTTCCCCGACAACGTCGCCCTGTGCATGGGTTTGTACGTCACCTCGATCATGGGCGGCGCCGCCATTGCTGCGTCGTTCGCACCGTTGGTGCTTATCAGCACCGGCAGTTGGCGGATGGGATTGGCCGTTTGGGCAATCCTGGCAATGTTGGCTTTGCTGTTCTGGTGGTCGCAACGCGGCAACCTGCCTGCGACCGCGAACACTTCAGTCAGAAAAGAAACCTTCTTCAAACATTCCCGCGCCTGGTTACTCGCAATCTTCTTCGGCTTGGGCACTGCGTCCTACACCTGCGTCCTCGCCTGGCTGGCGCCGTACTACGTGGAGAAAGGCTGGAGCGAACAAAACGCCGGCCTGCTGTTAGGTTTTCTGACAGCCATGGAGGTGATTTCCGGCCTGGTAGTGCCAGCCATCGCCAATCGCAGCCGCGACCGACGCATCGTACTGATGGCCCTCCTTGGACTGATCATCGCCGGTTTCTGCGGACTGATCCTTAGCCCGCAACACTTCAGCCTGCTGTGGCCCTGCCTATTGGGTCTGGGCATCGGCGGACTGTTTCCGATGAGCCTGATCGTCTCGCTCGATCACCTCGACAACCCGCAACGCGCCGGCGGCCTGACCGCTTTCGTGCAAGGCATCGGCTATCTGATTGCCGGCCTCTCGCCGCTGATCGCCGGGATGATCCGCGATCAACTGGGCAGTTTCGAATGGGCATGGTGGTCGCTGACCGGCGTGATGCTGATCATGGCGTTGATGGTGTTGCGCTTCGATCCGCGACGTTATTCGCAACACTTCCAGTGATCGGGCTACAGGCCTCTGGCCAGCTTTCAGCGGTTTTAGCGGTAACGTCGTGTTGCTAAAACTTTCTGTCCCACAACTGTCCATGAAACGTCCTACAAGCCTTTGTCCTTGCACCATCGTTCCGTTAGGATCGTTCGCACACGTTTGCGCGGATTCAGCGCAAGGAGCACAGCGGGACGGAACGGATGCTGAACAGTAACTTGCTTCGAAAGCTCGACATGCAGGATCTCATGGTGTTTATCGCCGTGTATGAGCAGAGCAGCGTCACCGAGGTCTCGGAAACGTTGTTCGTCAGTCAGTCCACCGTCAGTTACTGCCTGAAAAAACTGCGCACCAGTTTTGAAGACGAACTCTTCATCAACACCCGCACCGGCATGCGCCCGACCTACAAGGCCAGCAGCATGTACGGCCATGTGCAGAAAATCCTCGAAAGCATCAACCTCTGCCACGCCGGCGCACCGACATTTGACCCGAGCCAGCAAGCTGTCACTTTCAACATCTGCGCCCCGGAATACTTCGAACAACTGATTTTGCCGCGCCTGTTGAAGCGCTTCGACTTCGATGACTTGCCAGTGATGGTCAACATGCACAAGTTCGAAACCGATGTGCCCGCCGATGAGTTGCGCGATGGCAGCCTCGATCTGGTCATCAGTTTCGGCCCCAACTTTCACCGCCACCACACGGACTTGAAGTCGCGCATGTTGCTGGAAGATGACCTGGTCTGCGTCTTCGATAAACGCGCGACGCCGCTGGAACCGCGCCTGAGCCTGCAAGCGTTTACCGAGCGCCGGCATGTGTTCCCGACGCCGTGGACGTCGACGACGAATATGGTTGATGGCTGGCTGGCGCGACAGGCGCAAAAACGTCAGATCGTCGCGCGTTCGAACAGTTACAGCGCGGCTTTGAAGATGATCACTGGCACCGATTTCATCCTCACCCTGCCCCGGCGGATTCAGCGGTTACTGACCAACGATGCGGTGTTCAATCACTGCGAGGCGCCGAACGGTTTGCCGGGGTTTACCCTCGACATGCAGTGGAGCCAGAGCGTTGATCAGGACAGCGCCAACGTCTGGCTGCGCGAACAAGTGGTCAAGGTGTGCAGTGAACTGCAAGCGGCCTGATTCCTACACGCCGATGACCGTTTTTGTGTAGGACTCGCGATCGATATCGATCAGCTCGACACTCAACTGCACCTCGACACCGGCCGGCCATTCACACAGATCCTGGAGCACGGCCAAGAGACTTTGCGACAGCTGTTTTTTGGTCTCCGCTGAGCGCCCGCTGAGCAACGCCAGCTTCACCGCCACAAAACCGCGCTCGCTCATCGCCGTGCCAACCTTGAAGGTTTCGACCTTCAACGCACGGCTCTTGATATCGAACTCCGCCGCGAACTGACCAGAACCCACCAGCGTGTTATTGAGGCGAATCAACGCGACGTCGGCGTTCAGCTGCGGCAGGTTGGCGGTGTATTCCATGTGCAGGTGTGGCATCGGGAGGCTCCAGTCGGGCGGCAGAAAGGTCGTACGTATAACACAGCCCCGCCCTACCCTTCCGCGGCTTTTTCCGGACTGTCGGACGAAGATTTATACCAGCGCTCAATGACCGGCTTGGGGAAAATCTCCTGTGGGAGCGGGCTTGCTCGCGAAGGCGGAGGATCAGTTACAAATGCATCGGCTGACCCGGCGCTTTCGCGAGCAAGCCCGCTCCCACAAGGGGATTTGTGGTGTTGCTTAAGGTGGGGTGACGGGCCGTTCACTCATGAACTGCTCCAGCCGGGAACGCAGCCAGCGCTCGGCCGGGTCGCTGTCGACGTGGCTGAGCCAGACCATCGACAGATCCAGCGTCGGCGTTTTGAACGGGAACGGCTCTTTGAACAGCAACCCCGAAGTGGCCATCGCTGCCGCCGTGTAATCCGGCAGGCTGGCGATCAGATCGGTGCCCGCCAACAACGCCGGCAACGCGCTGTACTGCGGCACCGACAGAACCACCTGCCGGGTGCGGCCCAGTTCCGCCAGCCACTCATCCGCGAAACCACTGACATTCGCCGTGTGGGAAACCAGCACATGCGGCCGCGCGCAATATTCATCGAGGGTCAGCGGTGTGTCGGAAGCATCCGCGCGCAGGATGCTCGGTTGAATGTGCCGCAGCAATTTGCGCTTGGCATTCGCCGGCAAGCCACGGGTCTGGCTGATGCCGACGGTGATGTCACCGGCGGCGAGCAGATCGGGAATGCGCCAGTAATCGACGTGCTGCACCACAAACACCACGTTCGGCGCTTCCTGACGCAAGGCGCGCAGCAGCGGCGGCAGCAGACCGAACTCGACGTCATCGGACAGACCGATACGGAAGGTCATGGTGCTCACGGCGGGATCAAAATCACGGGTCAGGCTCAACGCCACTGAAAGCGAATCCAGCGCCGGCTTCAGGTGGCGGAAGATATCTTCAGCGCGGGCCGTCGGTTCCATGCGATGGCCGACGCGGATGAACAGCGGATCGTTGAGCATCGTGCGCAGGCGATTGAGCGCCGAACTGATGGTCGGCTGGCCAAGAAACAGCTTCTCGGCCGCCCGGGTCACGTTGCGCTCCAGCATCAAGGTCTCGAACACCACCATCAGGTTGATGTCGGCCTTGCGTAGTTCATTGCGGTTCATCCATTGCTCCCCGATCCCCAGACTGCCGGCAGTGTAGAAAGCTCCGCCAATAACGTCTATGCGGGTACAGGTTAGTTGATCGACATTGCCTTCAAGCCAATGGCGAGCTGTCTGCGATCCTGGCCAACGCCCAACTGCTCAGGGCTGATCGCATCGGCAAATTGTAGTTGCACATGCAGCAACCCCTCTTCCTTGATGCGTTGCCGGATAGCCGGCGTCAATTGCAGTTCAAGATGGTTGCCATCGGGCTTGTCCAGTGTGGTCGACAGCGCTTCAATGCCATTGAGTTTGATCACCACGCTCTGACTCAGATGTCCCGGCGCCAGAAACGCTGTGGTCTCAAGAAGCAGGGTACGAGCCGATTCGGGAACTCGCATCACCATTTCGGCTTCGGCGCCGCTGAACCATACCCCCCAGGTTTCGGCATCCGACCAGCCGCGTGCGAGATAGTCCTTGCCCGCAGCACCATAGCTGAACAGTGCTTTTTCTCCGGAGACGAACTCAGGCACTAGTTGTTGTGGCGTCTTGTTGACGGCCACCTGCACGCATTCACCACATTTTTTCCAGCCCGGCGCCAGCACTCTAAATCCGTCGATACTGGTGAACAGATCCGTTTCGGTATTAACGCTCGAGACCGCCTGCAGCAACGCCCGGTCACTGAGCAAGTACAACGAATCCGCATCATATTGACCCGACGCCAGCATCGTGCGGCTGTACCGATCGGCAACTTCCCACTGATCCTTGCCCATCCGCCCCAGATAGACGGCGTCAGTCGGCAACCCATACATTGCGGCAAATGCGGCGACATTCATCCACGCCGGTGACAGGTTTTGAGGAAGGATCCAGCGAACCTTTTGATAGTGCGCTGCGGCATTCTTCCAGAACGGATCGACAAAAGGCGTCTTCCAATGCGCGCTGGGCTCGACCATCAACTGCTTGCGCACCAAAGACCAGCCGCTGCGCGTATCGGCGACTTGAACTAACAGCGCAAGAGCCATCAACAAGATTGCCACACGCGGTTTATTCGCGCGTACGACAAGGAAAATGATCAACAGAATGAACGCGTAATAAACCGGCCAGAACATGCGTCCCGAGGCTCGAAAAATATTGGCGATAGCGATTATTTTTTCCGGCAATGAATAGGTAACGTTCGCCCCTCCAACGGCAATGTTGTTGGATAACGCAAATACCGTCAGCCCCGCCAACGCGATCAGCACAAACCTCTGTCGACGCAATGTCTGCCCCAACCCGGTTTGCCCCTGCAACCACCCGACCAGCCCACAGACCGCGAGCAATAACAGCCCCAGCCCGAGATAACTGAACCCTTCCGTATCGCCCAAACCACCAGGTAAATCCTTGAGGATGTATGACCAATGATTCGGACTGAACAGGGTCAGCACATTGGCTCGATACAAGCCAAATCCGTCGGAAACCGCATCGGAGCCATTGACGGAAAAGTAGCCCACTTGCCAGCAACAGAAACTCACCAGAGCAAACAACAAAACCAGCTCGATTCCGACATCGCGCAAAGTCATTCTGGCTTTGAAATGCCGAGCGACCAGATCGGCCAGCCAGAGCAGCGCAACCATGGCAAGAAAATACGCATGAATCAACGCGGTACACGCCAGCAAAGCCCCCCAAGCCAGACGCCGACGCTGATCCACGGGGCGCAGAGCCAGGTACAAGGCGGCCAGGATCAGAAAATGTCCGGCCAACGACAAGTGTGTCGGCATGCGGATAATCATCGGTGGCGCAAAAAGGAAAAGCGCACTACCCAGAGCGCGCAACGCGACACTTGAGGTGATCAACCCCACCAGCTTCCAGGCAAACCACGCTTGCAAAACAAAACAGGCGAGAAACCAGATGCCGAAATACTGAAATGTGTGCGGAAGCAATGAAGAAAACGGCTTGAACAACAATGCCAACAGCGGATTTGAATCGGAGAAAATCAAGCCGTTGCTCAACTCAAGCCCGTATGTCGGGTTCAAACCGATCGGAAATGTCCAAGGCCCCTGGCGGAAAAACACCCACCCCAGATAATGCGTTGCAGGGTCTCCCTGACCGAGCCAGGCGATGTTCTGCGGATTTAGCGCCCTAGGGCCCACTACGATGAAGAACGCCACTACCCCAATCATCAAAGGCAACAGAGTGACGGCCAAACGTTTTGCGGAATCCTTCATCGATACGTCCAGAAATTGTGCAGTACAAAAGTGAATGCCGGAATCGTCAGCGCCACGGCCACGATGCCCAACAAATAATGCAGCCCGGCCATCTGCGCGACCCAGGCAACGAACATCGCGAGGAAAAACCCACCCACGGACACTAGCGAAAAACGCAGCAGCGTTCGACCGTGCAGACGCGCCGAAAAACTCCAGGTGGTATTGATCACGTAGGACACCACCGTCGCCACGGCAAACGCCACACCATTGGCGAGCGGCGGTTGCGGGGCGACGAAGTTGATGAACAGCACCGCGATCAACGCGTGCAGCGCGGTAACAAACAACCCGGTCACGGCAAAGCGCAGACCGCGCTGGATCAACGCCGTTTTTTCCGTTGAGGTCACGGTTTGCGCGCCAGCACGAACACGCTCAACCCGGCCAGGCGATTCATGCCCATCAGCGGCAATTCGAGGCTGCACAAGGTTTTCAGAACGCCGTTCACCAGCGGGTGATGGCGCTTGAGCTGCGAGCGCGGCGGCTGTGCCTGCGCACCCTTTGGCAGCAAGCGCAACGCCGCTGCAATCGGGAACACCGCACCGAAATAATAGGCACCGCGCTGCACACTCAAACCAGCGTCCCGCGCCAGGGTTTCGAACTGCGCCAGGGTGTAGCGGCGCTTGTGTTCCAGAAAATCATCGTGACCGCTCCAGAGAAACTGGAACGCCGGCACCGTCATCAGAAAGCGGCTGCCGGAAGGCACTTTGTCGATGTAATGCTTGAGCAAGCCGAGGTCGTCATCGACGTGTTCCAGCACGTCCATCAACAGCACCAGATCGGCGTCGATGGCATCGATATCCCGAAGGTAGTGCACGGGTTTGCCGGCGGTGGTTGCGCTGGAATCGCTCGGGTAACTGATGTCCACGCACCATGCCTCGCGCGCGTCGGTATGCGTCAGCAAATGGTGGGAGAAAAACCCCGATCCGGCGCCGACATCGAGGATCCGCGCTATCGGCGCGTCCCCCAGCAAACGCCGGGTGGCCGCCGCTTTGGAGCAGTAATACCAATGCTCGCCGATGCTGTCGCCGAGGATGTCGGTTTCCTTGAGATCCATGTTTCAATCCTTGGGGTCGTAGACGCGACGCACGAGAAAAACCGGTCGACGTTTGGATTCGATATAGGTGCGGCCCAGATACTCGCCGAGCACGCCGATGCCGATCAGTTGCAGGCCGCCGAGAAAGGTCACCGCCACCATCAGCGAGGCATAACCGGGCATGTCGACGCCGTGAATCAGGGTGCGCAACACGATGAAGATGGCGAAGGCGAACGAAACAAACGACACCAGTGCGCCAACGTACGTCCAGATGCGCAAGGGCTCGGTGCTGAAACTGGTGATGCCTTCCAGGGCGAAATTCCACAGCCGCCAGCCGTTGAACTTGCTCTGCCCCGTTGCGCGCTCCGGGCGCTCGTAGTCGACGTGGGTGGTGCGAAAGCCAACCCAGGCGAACAAGCCTTTCATGAAGCGACGCGACTCGGGCAACGTCAGCAACGCGTCGACCACACAACGATCCATCAGGCGAAAATCGCCGACGTTCTCGGGCAATGGTTGTTCGGCGATTTTGTTGTGCAGGCGATAAAACCAGTGCGCAGACGTCTGTTTCGCCCAGGTATCGCTGCGTCGGCTGACTCGATGACCGAGCACCACTTCGTAGCCCTCTCGCCAGCGCTCGATCATTTGCAGAATCACTTCGGGTGGATCCTGCAGATCAACGTCAATCGGCACCACGATCTGCCCGGTGGCGATCTGCAGACCGGCAGACAACGCCGCTTCTTTGCCGAAGTTGCGACTCAGGTCAACGATACGCAGACGCGTATCGCTCTGCTGATGCTTGAGCAGGCGCTCAAGCGTGGCATCGGTGCTGCCGTCGTTGATGAACACCAGTTCAAGCTCGATCAACGGCTGCTGTTGAAAGACTTCATCGATGCGCAGGAGAAATCCGTCGAGGCTGTCCTCCTCGTTAAAAACGGGAACCACCAGCGATAACGTTACCCGCGTTGCCTGTTGCAGTCCGTGCTCAGTCAAGGGAGTGCTCTTTTTATAGTGATTGTCGGTCGCCGAAGACTTGTTCGACGCCATGAGCCGACCCGTATTAAGCAGCAGCGCCGACAGCGATGCAAGGGTGAAAAAACGCCGTTCCGGCCAATCAAGGGGACGTTCCTGGCGCTCTAGTCCGCACTCTTTAGAAACATCCACCAACGATTGGAAACAAAACTCCGATGGCCAAAAAAACCGCCTGCGCTAGGCTTGCGTCGATGCGCCACACTGGCTGACGCACCCGTCTATCGCATGGAGCGAACTGAATGTATTTCGAGATTTACAGGCAATCCAAAGGCACCCCGACCACCGGCAAAGGCCAATGGCGCTGGAGGCTACGCGCGGGCAATCACGAGACCATCGCCAGCGGCGAGTCATACGTGAACAAAGCGGATTGTCTGCACGTGATCGAGCTGATCAAAGCGGTACAGGGCGAAACCCCGGTCAAGGAAATTTAACCGCGTGAGTCGATAAAAGGCTGCGTCCTACAGCTCCTTCCTTTTTTGACCGAATGACTGGCGGGCCACCGCTGCACCCCTACGCTCAGCAATGCAGGGGGCCATCCGGCCCTGTTTTCTCCCGATCATTCACACTCAAAAAGGAGCCGCAGACATGGCCAGAGACAAAGCGAAAGACGACATGCACTTTAACTGCACACAAGCACACGAAGCCGACTACGTCGCCAGCCTCTACCCGCACGCCAAGGAAGAAGTGAAAACCTTCCTCAGCTCGGCCTGCAAGGACAAGACGCTGCACAACTCGACGCATAAGGATGTGTATGAACTGATCAAGCGCAAGTTGGGCCACTCGCAGCCTTGATTGGCTGGAGACGCGGGATGATGTAGATCCTGCAGAAATGCAAAAGCCCCACAGGTTTTGCGCCTGTGGGGCTTTTTTCAATCCGCGAGCCAGGCGTCTCGCCACGCCAGCAGATGTGCGTCCTTGAGCATCCAGTTATCAAGTACCACGCTGCGCAGCGCTTCTCCGGACTTGGCGCTGGCATCAGGCTCAGCAAGATGTTCGCGAATAGCGGCAATCCAGTCCTGCGCTCTGTTCCTGACCCTCGTCACCGGAAAGTCACCGCGATAACAGAGGATATCCGAGCAGATCACGGGGAGGCCGCAGGCACCGTACTCCAACAACCGCAAGTTGCTTTTGCAGGTGTTGAAAAAGTTATCTTTCAGAGGCGCCAAAGCCAGATCCAGGTTCAAGCCGGCCAGTCTTTGCGGGTATTTTTCGATACTCACCCCCCTATGAAACTCATGAACATACGGACGCAGTGCCGGTGGGCACATTCCCATGAACACCCATTCAACTTCCCCTGCCAGCTCACGAACCACTTCGGCAATGACTTGCAGATCGCCGCTGTGACTCGAGCCGCCTGCCCAGCCGACCCGAGGCTTGCGGCCTTGTTCGCGCAGGGCGGTCAGACCGCTCCACCAATGACTTGGCAGACGGTTTTCGATTACCCGAATGTCGGCGTTGAAACCCTTCAGCGCATTGGCCAGCGGCTGGGTCGACACCACCAACCGATCGCACAGCCCTAAAGCTTTCTTCAAGCGTTTGGCGATGTCTTTGGGCAGCGCTTCGGGGGTTAGATTGCTGGCTGGCACGTCAAGAATGTAGTCATCCAGCTCGTAAACCTTGAAGGCCTTGGAGAATGCCTTGGTGTCTTGCATGTATTCCAGATGAGGCGTTGTGTGCTGCCCCTGGAAAATGATCGTGTCCGGCGCCATGCGCGCCAGCTCTGTCGGTTGCAGCCCCGCGTCGCTCACCGCCCCGCCGATCAGTTGCGCATCTTTCAGGGCAGCGAAGGGTTGGCGCACCCGATAATGTCCACTGCCGAAAGCGTCGAGGGGATGACAGAGCACGTGCGGCAACTCACGACTGGCGAACGGGTGCCAGTCAGTATCCGTGCGGTATTTTGAGGAGAAGCCGCTGCCCTCCAGAGTCAGGTTGCGGTTGTAGGCCGGATCGTTGGCGATGGGTGCAAGCCAACGCTGGTACATCACCGACTGCTCGTGCTTGAACCGCTTGCGCTTGGCTTCCTGCGTGGTCGTGTCGACCTTGTTCTGGCTCACGCTGGCTTCGTGCACAAGCTGCGCGTAAGGCGTCCAGACAATTAGTCGGCCAGCCTGGCCGACTTTCAGGCACAGATCCACATCGTTGAAGGAAACGGCGAGGTCGACCTCGTCCATGCCACCGACCTGACGATATAGTTCGGTGCTGATCATCAGGCAGGCGGCGGTTACCGCGCTGTAGTTCTGATCAAGATGCAAACGGTGCAGGTAGCCATTGGAGTGCATTGGATCGTCGATAAACGGGTGGTCTGCAACGCCACGCAAGCCGAGTACCACGCCGGCATGCTGAATAGTCCCGTCGAGGAACAACAGTTTGGCGCCGACGATTCCCACTTCTGGCCGCTGAGCGTGATGGAGCATCGCACCCATCCAGTCGCCATCAATGATCACGGTGTCATTGTTGAGCAGCACCAGGTATTCGCCACGAGCATGGCTGGCGGCAAAATTATTGATCGCCGAATAATTGAAAGGATGCGCGTAACGCAGGATGCGCACTTTGGGGTCGTTCAATTGCTCCATGCCAGCGAACCACTCACGGGCTTCGTCAGTTTCGCTGTTGTTGTCGACGATGATCAGTTCGTAATGGGTATAGCCGGTTTTCTCCATGATGCTTTCGATGCAGCGCAGCAGCATCGCCAGGCAATCTTTGGTGGGAATTATGATGGACACCAACGGCTGCTCGGCGTGTTGGTAAACCACTCGGTTAGCCATTGCCAACGGCCCGGGCTGCAACTCATGAGCCACGCCCAAGCGCTGCAAGTGCGCCTCGACGATGGCCGCCGAGTTCGCGATGACCTGCGGCTCACCCAGCCACCGGCCGAAATTGATTGTCTGGTGCACAAGCACATCGGCGAAGTGCCCGACAGTGCCCAGCCCATGCGTTTCAATCAGCCGGAAAAGCAAATCATGCGGCGCCAGTTCGCCGAAGGCAGGATCGAAGCCATCAACCGCCAACGCGGCATCGCGACTGAAGGCCAATGTGCGGCCGACATACGGATAACTGCGCAACATATCGAGGTTCAGATCGGGTTTGAACACCGGGTTCTGGCAGCCGTCGACCGTCAGTGAGTCTTCATCGCTGTAGCAAGCGCTGACGCCGGGGTTCAGTGCGATGCCTTCGGCGTGCAAAAGCAGCGCATGGGGATCAAGTTCGTCGCCGCCCCGCAGCAGGTACCACCAGTCAACCTCGATGCCCTGCAGCAGTTCATTGAGCTGACTCGGCCAGGAATCGGCCAGCGGTAGCCAGACCAGATTGGCGGCCGGCGTCACCCCCACAGGTTCGGTATTGGAGAGCACCACGATCGCCGCCGCTTCATACAGTTGGCGGTCGATGCTGTTCAGGCTGGCACGCAATAGCTCAATGTCACCCGTGGTGTCGGTCAACACCAACAACACGCTCGGTTGCCCAGGCCAACTCGCCAATCGTGCGGGTAAACCTTCAACCTCGGCAGCCGTCAGTTGCCGGTTAGCCAACCAGCGCTGATACAGGTCAAGACTGCGCTGCTGTCGGCCAACATTTGCCAGAACGCCGAAAAAACGCTCTAACGTGTGTGCCAGGGTGCCGTCGAGCTGGCCGCGTTCAACTTCGAAATCCTTGCCCGTCAGTTGCACCCGCTCCAGCGGGGCAAATACTTCGGTGCGCGAAATGAACATGGTGCCGGCAAAAAAATCCGCCTCATTGATGCCTTGCGGATCAATGCCTGCCCGCTCGGCGAGGGTGACCAGCAACGTGCGGTTGGCTTCGGTAAGGTATCGAGTGACCGGTAGCAGGTATTGCTGGGAACCCAACATGGGAACGTGCACCGGATCGGCAAGCTGTTCCAGCGCTCGACGAAAGCGTGACGGGCTTAACAGGTCATCGAACAGTTCACGGCCCCAGTCGTTCTCCCCACCCATGTGTAACGAGCGCTTGGTGTGCAGCTTGACGACCGTTTTAATGTTATCGGCCCGCAAAAACGGCAGCACACGCAGGAACGGCAACACGTCCCTGCCGTGGTTCGGCACCCGGTATAACGAGTAACTCAAGCCACTGGCTGCCAGCAGATTACCTATCGCGTCGTCACGCCCGGCCACGCAGGTTACGTAGAGATGCAGGCGTTCAGGCAGTTTGAGCAAACGAACCAGAATGTCCTTCAGCACCTCGGAATAAAACGCGTGGATCACCACCCCTACTGGTGGCTCGCCCTCTTCGAAGGCGGGCTGCTGCGCAACCAGCACTTCGCAACCCTCGAACAAATCTGTACGGCTGCCGGCATTGATGGTCTGGATGTCAGAGGTCTGGCCAGTAACTTGGGCTGATGGTGGAATCGTCATGTTCAAACCAAATTTGAATAGGGGGCGAGGATAGAACTCGCGGGATGCGCCTTGTGCGGCCAAGGCGATCGCGAGTATCCGCTTCGATGAGCGCGCGGCACTCTCCGAAACCAGCTTTAAATTCGTTGGCAAGCCTCGTGAGCACCGTATCGATAATGTCGGCAGAGGCGGAGTTTACTTAAGAACTGCTTCTCGCCCAATGACCCCACTGCGCGCGCGGTGCGCTGGAGCGCGTTCGCTGTGGCGACGAAAAATCAGACTCGCAGAAACGAAAAAGCCCCGTAGATTTTCATCTACGGGGCTTTTTCTATGTAATGGCGGAGAGATAGGGACTCACCATAAACGTCATCCAGCCCCAATAAACGCCGTTTATCAACGCTTTACGGTCGAATAGTGGTACAATTGAGTAGTACAATCGGCTGTATCACTCACTTATTTTCACGGCGTGCCAATGGCTGACAATCTGATTCAAAAGAAAGGCGAGTTCACTTGGTATGTGCGGCTAGCAGTACCTGCGGATGTGCGAAAAGCGATGGGAGGGAAATCTGTCCTCGTCCAATCATTGAAGACCGGGCTTCGGTCGGAGGCCATGAGTCGACGCCTGAGCATACTCGCGAACTGGAAGGCAGCATTTGCAGCAGCGAGAGAGAGACGGGCGCTGCCCGAAGACTGGCAAGCCGGGGTCATTTCTCAACTGCAACAGTTCGATCAAATGGCTACCGACCAGAAACGCAAACTGATCGGAGAGACGGTGCCAGAGCTGCCGCAAGCAGACCCTAAAATGGTGGCCCGAATGATGGCTGAGCCCCGCATGGTTGAAATCGCCACCAAGCTCGTCACAGCCAAAAGGGCAAATGGGCTGACCGGCAACCTCCAGTATGAAGATAGCCTCGCCAATATGTTCAAGAGGATGGTGCCGCTCCAGCTCATGGAGAGCTATCAGATGACCGCACAGCAACGGGTAGAGTTGGGGGAGTTGACGGGCAATCCTTCCAGCTACAAATCAAAGTCACCCATCACCAAGGCCAGATTGGCAACATTCCGCGAATACCGGCAAGGTCGGAAAATTGCCGCAAAGACCATCGACCAGCAGGAATCGAAGCTGGAGAAGCTTTCCGACTTCTTGAAAACAGGAGAACGCAGTCTCGACTTTGACGCTGTGTCGGCGTGGCTGGACTCCCTCAAGCTGACAAGCAAGACCCTGACACAATACCTGCTGGCTGGTAGCGTGTTCTGGAGATGGGCAATGAAGCACGACGCTCGCTGGCGAGAGGAATTCAAGGATCGTGCGAACCCCTTCGAGAATCACGATCTGCCGCAGGTGAGGGGAAAGGCCAAGAACGATGCTCAGCGAAAAGATTTCAATCTGGAAGACATCAGCAAACTACATTCAGCAGCGTCAGCCGAGGGGCACACCACACTGGCTGATCTGATCCTTCTCGGCACATATACCGGCGCCCGCATCGAAGAGCTTTGTCAGTTGAAGGCTGAACACGTCATTGAGCCAGACGGTATAAGGAGCTTCGACATTGTCGACTCCAAGACAGCAGCAGGCATCCGTGTTGTACCAATCCACCCTGCCCTGTCTGCTCTCGTTGATCGTCTGGTTGAGCAATCCAAGGGCGGTTATCTGGTGCCTTCTGGCAGCAGAAACAAATACGGCATCCGATCAGACGCTCTCTCAAAGGCGTTTGGCAGACTCAAGAAAACGCATGGATATGGTAGCCAGCAGGTTTTTCACTCCATCCGAAAGACTGTCGTTACTCAACTTTATAGAGCCTCTGTGCAAGGCGCCCTGATCGCTGAACTAGTTGGTCATGAAACAGGCTCAGTGACTTTCGACGTGTACAGCCAAGGTGCGACAGCAGCACAGAAACTAGAGGCTATTTCAAAACTACCCCTGCTTCCCATAACCCCCGAAGCTGTTCAGGAGACATCTGGTTAAAGTTGGGTTGACGGTGCGCCCTACAACCCGGCAGGAACGATGCACACAAATAAAACGCCATACACAAAACAAACTATACAAGCAAGTACTATCTTGACAAAATAAACTTTCGTGTTATCATGTTCAATGTAGAGCAGTAATCCTTCTCGGCTCTTCTCAACAACAGATTTTTATCAATCATAGTCTGAATGGGTTTGCTGTTGTTGTCTGGTGGTAACGTCCTGTTGCTACCTCTATTTCCTACCTCCTGTCATTGTTCTGTTCCCTCTTGTGACGGTGGGCGAACTACGTTCAACGTGGTTCCTACATGTCTCTCAATGTCTACTTGTGTGTCCTTGAGAAATGCCAATGGCGGACGTTTCCCCGCCATCCTTGCGTTCTTCCAGTATCGTTGGCAAAACTGGTACATCAGGGCAAACGGGTTCGTCTCCGTTTGTTCAAAGAGCCCTTCGCTGTAGGGTGATGGAAAACAGCAACTAATTCAATCGGCGTTGAAATCGAAATGGCCCTAGCGGCCATTTTTATTGTCTCGCTCATAATCGTTACATCCAATATCCCCATAGAACAGGAGGCCATTGATGGCAAACAAGGTTGTTCGCTGCCCGTGTTGCGGCCGCATACACGCTCCAGAGCGTATTCGTATTCGGAACTATTGCAGCATTCGCTGTCGAGTGGCAGCACATCGAGCAAGCAAGAAACATCTGGTCGATCTTTCAAGCAACGACAACAAACTGATAGGAGGACAAGATGAAACACAATGAAGAAATAGGCCAATTAGAACGGCCAACCCAAGCACTTAAACCCAACCACGAGGAAACAAATTAATGTCGATTCTACGAAAAGAAACAAGGCAAGAACTGCAAGCCCTGAAAGACAACGCCACAAAATTTTATGATGGTGGATCTTGCGATGAAAATGCGCTTCCAGCAATACGCGCTACAGTGAGTCAGTTGGCCGTCATGGCCTTGGGTCTTCCAGCTGCATTCAAACTCCGCGATGAATTCCTGGCCGCCGGATACATGCACAGCGATGTGAGTCCGATCCAACTCGGTGCCTATATCACCTTCTACGTCAAGAAACCGCAGGCAGAGCAGAAAGCCGATTTGAAGGCGATCCATGCTCAAGTCGAATCGGATTACCGTGCAGGTATTGAACGTGAGAACGAATTGATCATTGTCCGCCAAGTTCAACTTGAACAAGCGAGCATTGATCGACAGATTGAACGGGAGCTTGCAGCGGAGCGTCTGGCTCAACGCAATGCAATCGAAACTCGTATCCGTGCTGAGCTTTCGAAGTGATCAACCGTACAAGTTAGTCACAAAGCTTCATATATCCGGATGGCCTTCGGGTCATTCCCCATATACCTACATAAAGGAAAGAGCCAGTGTACATCGGCAAAACTCCGCTCGCCTTTTGTATGACTTGGGCACTGATTGTGATACTGCATTTTAGTCAAGGGGCAGAGATTGAATCCATCAGCCAGCACTCCATCGATTTGAATCGGCAGACATATAATCGAGTCCAGTTAGAACGTTCGCAAGAGCGAGAAGTTAACGAAGAACAGACTCGAAAAATTGTGTCCATTGAAGTTACGCGAGCAACATCCAAGATCCAAGATCCAGAATATCAACCCCCAGGAGAATAACCAATGAACAAGACCTGTACCTGCAATTACTGCGGCCATGTGTTCTCAGTTCCGAAACGACGTCGCTATTGCAATGCCGTCTGCTTTCACTCTGATCCCGTAAACCCGAAAGCCCAAAGTCCGATCAATGCCAACCATAATGGAGCCTATACACATGACCGCAACATCCAGAACAACAACTGAACGCCGCCCAACCTGCCAACTGTGCAAAAAGCGTTTTCGCACTAGCAGCAAAACAGCGAAGTTTTGCAACACATCATGCCGCACAGCGTTCTACAACAAAGCACGCCACGTTAGACGAATCGCCAACGCCAGTACTTCCCCGTTCTTCTACGAACTCGCTCGTCAGGCGATCAGAGCCCGCACCGTTCAGATTTATCACCACTTCGACCAGCAGGAACTTGAAGCTCTGTACGACGTGTACGCGAGTTGTCAGCGGATGAATGGGTATGGTCTACGCAGAGACCACGGCGAAGCTCCATTCGAGTTGTCCCATATCGCCCCTGTGCGTGGACAAGCTTCTATCGGCCTGTTCAGAGCCGACAATCTGGTCATAGCGCCAATGTCGCTCAATCGTTCGCATGGTGCCAAGCACTACAGCGGCGGGGCTTCAATCCCTCGTGCAGAACTCTCGGCTCGCTTCGCAGTTTCCAAGGACGCCAGTGTCTCGGAGGTGGTGCAGCGTGTTATCCAGATAATCGGTGTGGAAGTAGTGCAAGCCGTCGTTCAGTCCCGCAAGATCAAGCCAAGCAAGCGACAAGCCTTGTACTCGTGGTTAGTCGATCATCTCGACCCGGCCAATCCAGACCACACCGAACACTTGAAGACAATCGAAACCGCGACAGCTCGTATTTTGGATGGCATCAAACGCCAGCTTGAAGGCAAGGAACCCGTGGGTGATTTCCGTGCGTGGCTCGACTACCACAATGACACCAGTGTTCTTCTGAGCGAGTGGGAACGTATTGGCAAGGCGTATCGCCCTGAGTTGTTGCCAGCCCTCGAACGCATCCAGTATCTGTTCGCCAACACAGCCTTTTCACGTTTCCGCTATAGCTTCGAATTCGACGCCATCGACCTTCGGTTGGTCTTCGACATGTTGCATGGCCGACCAGCCCACACCGTCACTTCGATCATCGACGCAATGTACGCCAAGGTATTTGCTAGCCCTCTGCTGTACTCAGCAACCGAAGCACTTGTGTCAGTTGTTTTGAAGCCTCTACGAGCTTCCATGAGCGTGACAGAGTCGTTCCTTGACGGCTTGGATAACTGCACGCCTTACATCGCTCCAGACGCACTGTATTTCGGCTCTGCCTCAGTTGATCGCGAACTTATGCCAGCTCCGTTTTAGAACAACCGGATGCACGCAGTAGAAGTGTAACGCACACGGTGCGATTCGCTTGCAGACCTTGTATTCCGTGGCTTCCAGCTGGTATTGGTGGACGCGAGCGCGTGCAATGGTTGGCGACAGTGGTACTGCTGGCACTGTCTATGAAACTGCACTGGCAGCTCGGGCGCCCTAGCAGGGTCATTCCTTCGATTGGGCATCCAGCACGCACCCGTAGCCTGCACACGGATTGCACGAGAGCGCTTGAGTTGCACCAGTTTTATACAAAATAAAGTATGAAAAAAACCCTGATAAACCCTGTTTTAACGGTCGAAACTGGGCCATTGAGTGTGGTTATTCGAGGGCGCTGGAGTGGTTCGATGCCCGGAAACATTGATTCTAGAGCCCCCTGCCTTCCAGAACACCAAACAAAAGCCGGTTTTCTCCGCCTGCACGCAGAATCTGGAGAGTGTCGAGGGAGAATGGTCGATCCGTTTCACACAGAAGCGCGTCACCGTCGCTTTCGTCACAGATTCGACCTGGGCCATGCGGATTCTGCATATGAGCGCCAACCCGTTCATCCAGTTGCTGAGCTACGATCCGTGCATCCATTCCCTCAAGGACGACAGCCATGCCAGACAACACAGAAGCCAATGTAGCTGCGGCGGACGTACTAACCCTCCTGTTGCACAACCAGCACGCTCTGGCTGCTGCAATTGAAGAGGTGGCGTTGTGGGCCAAAGCTGGAGGCTCAAGTGAAACCCATGATAACGCCGTCACCGCATTGCAAACTCTTGATGCGAACGCATCCGCCATCACCGCAGGGCTTTTCAAGCTCAGGCAGTAAAAGCTTCGCTGGGAAATCTCTATAACAAATCTAGAACGACCATTCGAGAACTGTTATAGTTGCTCTCAGACGGAATTCAGAGGGCGGGAACATGACCACCGATACCAACATCACCACCAACACAATCGACGTAGTGAGCTACTGCCGTGTGTCTAGTCAGGGACAAGGTGAAAGTGGCTTGGGTCTGGAAGCTCAACGCGAGTACATCGCTCGTGCAGCTCAACAGAATGGTTGGAACATCGTTGGTGAGTTCGTGGACGTAGTGTCGGGCAAGTTGGCAATAGAAGATCGTCCAGAAGGGGAGAAGGCACTGGCAGCATGCAAAGAGCTGGGTGCACAACTGGTTGTCGCCAAGCTGGATCGTCTATCCCGTTCGGTTCATCACATCGCCCGCCTGATGGAAGAAACAGAGTTCAAAGTTGCAACGATGCCCACCGCCAACTCTTTCCAACTCCATCTGTTTGCAGCTCTTGCTCAACAGGAACGAGAGTTCATTGCCAACCGTACCAAAGAAGCTCTAGCAGCCCTCAAGAAGCGTGCGGACGCTGGCGACGTGCAATCTGTTGGAAAGATTTCCCGCCGTTCCGAAGCGCTGGATAAAGGCCGTACAGAAGCCAATCGTGCGAAGGCCACTGAGGCAGTCCAACAGCGCGTGAATACATGGCAAGAGTCTGTGCGTGATCCTATCGACCTGTGCATACACAAGGGAGGTCGGACACTCCAACAGGTTGCTGATTGCCTGAACGGCAAGGGCATCACGACAAGCCGGGGAGGCCAATGGTCTTCCATGCAAGTGAGTCGTGTAATGAAGAACCTGGCCCTTCACTTCCCTTCGAGTGAAGCGGCTCTGTGAGCCCCTGTACGATCTTCCACGCCTCCCCATAAAGGTTTGCACGATGCCCTATAGTCTCGCCAACGCGGGGCTTTGTCGTCTCTGTGTCTGACAGAGTTTCAACTTATTTTCAAAAAGCCACGGTTTCCAGTGGGGGCTATGGCTTTTGTTAAGTGGGTGTGACGGGGCACCAGATTATATTTCCAGCCAAAAAACCAAACGACTATCGAAGCGCATCAAAAAAAAATTGGGGGGGTGGGATAATTTCCAGATTCCCTCGTGCTATCTGCCAGGATCGTAGAGCGCCATCCTTGAATCAGATATTGTTCTATCCCATCGCTCGATGAATATGAGAAATTTATTGTAGTCATCCGCATATGTTTGAAGCCACTTGCCTATCCCTTCGCACACAGCAAGATAGAATGGATGGAGATTGAAATAATAGGTGTCACCTACACCCTGTGCTTCCTCTGGTACATTTCCTATCGATATTGAAATTCGTCGAGACTTTTTCTTTAATACCTTGTTTGAATCCAGATTCGACATATGCAACATTCCATTTCTCATCTCCCAAAGTTCGTCGGCAGTGACGCCTATAGGCTTCAAGTCAACATAAGCGTCAAGCCATCTGCTAAACACGGCACGCTCTGATGGTTTCTTGTCATAACCATATTCAACATGTGCAATGCTGTCGATACAGGACATGAATAGCTTGGCAGCAGATGCATAGTGCTTGTTATTGAAAAGGAGTTTGTAGGCCAACAAAAAATCGTCATTTATAAGATCGGCGTAGTGAAATCTATTGTCTCTTGTATATTTTGCCAGCCAATCATCCATGACGCTTTTTTCTCCCATCTCCTTATTCACGTCATCCATATCTAGCGGTGCGTGATCCGAGACATAATTTATCGAGGGCTTTCCGTCGAGAATTATTGTGATTCCATAGAGGGGTGTCCGTGTTTCGTGCGGCTCAAATACATGCTCGAATAGTTCAAGCGCTGTACCCAAGCGACAGCGTGCAGTATATGCACCGATTGTCAAACCTACTGGAGCTTTCGTTAGTGTTGCCTTTTGATAATCCCGCTCTACCGAAGCTTTCAGGTACGCAAGTTTGTCTTCATCTGCGCCATCAACTTCGTAGCGTATATGTCCGAGAAATCCTACCCTTTCTTGTGCATCTGCAACCAAGTAGAAGCTGTAAATTGTTTCCTTCACGCTTTGCTCTCCCTGTTGTCTTGGCTACTTCTGCAAGTGTTTTTCATGCTTCTCTATGAGTTCTGCCATCCAGTCTGTTGTTCCGCTCCAGCGTTTCAGCTCTTCACCACAGACGCTGCAATCTATAGAGCCTTGATCTCGCACAGGGAATTTGATTCCCGTGAGCTTATAGATGGAGCCACATTTTTCGCATGTGATTTCACTGCTCATACACTCCTCCGGTCATGATGTCGTCTTCGTCAATATATAGATTAAATACCCGCCAAAGACAGTCGAGGCGAGCGTAGCCACCCAAGAGAAAATTGACGACCCCCAGCGTGTAATCCAATTTTCTTTGATATCCGTGAGCCGGATAGAGGCGTTTGGTATGAATGTCACATGCAGCCAACCTATAAACTTTATCAACCCAAAAACCAATATGCCAACCACTGCTTTCATCCAGAATTCTGGCACGTAGGTTATGGCAACTATCATGACGAACAGTGCAACTTGATTTAGGTTGAGTCCGAACTTTTTGAAGTTTGTTATGATACTTTTTTCGTTCTTCGCCAGTTCGCTACGCAGCATCTGCGCCTTTCCTTCAACCCAGATTTCACGCACACCTTGTGCAACCACACGATTGAAGCCGGATTCTGCAAGCTCTGCAAACGCAAACTTGTTCACGCCAAATTCATCAGGCTCTTGCATGTACACCTTCAGGTAGGTCAGCTTTTTATGTCCGCCCATCAGTGCAAGGAAGTCCTTCTCATGCTGCGTCACCTCCGCTCCAGCGCTTCGGTAGGTCACAACCAGCTTCGCTTCGGCGTTGAAATCTTTTTTCACTGCTTCCATCAGCGATATCACATCGTCTTTCGCCAGCCTCAACGCTCCAAGCGTGTATCCCTGCGTGTAAAACTGTTCAATGTCGAGGTTTGTCTTGTCGGTGTTTGCCGCTCCTACATCGTGCATGTGAGCAACAAACGGCCCCCCCGATCCCGCTGATGTATACCATTCGCCTTTTAGGCTGCCTTCGGGCGTGAGGGCTGCTTTGACGGTCAGCTCAGCGTATTCAACCCCCTCAGTTTCCGTTATGGCCTTGCCAGTCAGCACTACTTCGTCTTTGTACGTGCCTTGTATTTTATAGGTGACGAGCCCGTATTCGTCGTCACGGAAACGAACTACTCCGTCCAGCTCTTCCCCGTCTTTTTCAAAAATGATTGAAAGATTTCCTGTGTTTGTTCCGAATGCTCGCCCTGCCCACAGCTTTCCTAGATTCGCCACAGACAGCCCCCCGTGCTTTCCCAGTTATTCAACGAGTGTAGCCGAGACTCTTTCTGAGAAAGGCCCCTTGAGCAGTACCTTTTCATATGTACGAGCTGCACCGGCTGCGGTGGGCGTCGTGCTAGCATTCTTGCAAAAATGAAGGAGTGGGTCTGATGGACGATGGAGGGGATTTCAAGAAAGCCCGTGGTTTTCTGTTGACGTATTCTGTCTTTCTGCTCGCAATGTGGTTCTTCAAAGCCGAACTGAAATCGTTCAACCTGCTTGGCGTTAGCCTGACACTGGAACATCACAAAGAAAGCATTTGGTTGGTGCTGGCGCTTCTCAACGCATACCTCTGGTTCCGCTGCTGGCAACGTATGCCCCGTCTCGGCTTGTACTTTGACGAGCCTATGCACGATCTGTATGACACAGCACTGGTGTGGTTGGCGGTGAAGGTAAAGCGGTCAGCGCTTAGGCGATGTGCAGAAGAACAGTTCAAGTCGAAGCATGAGCCGGGCGAGCGCATGAAACTACATGCGTGCAGTGGTCAAGCTATGGGGCGTAGTTCTGTTGCGGAGGATCAGCGATACCATGGGGATGAAGCGCCAGAGCTACACCAGATTACTCGCGAAAGCCGCACCAAAATTTCTCTTTGGGCAAACTACAAGTACACCTCAAAGGGGGAATGGACTCCTTTCTGCGGCACTGCAAGTTACGGCGAGTACCAGCCCAGTGCCATCCTGACGCGGACGGCGAAAGCTTTTGCCATAGTCAAAGGCGCTTTCGTGACACCTTGGTTCACTGACCACGTAGCTCCGCTGATACTGGGTGCAATCAGTACCACCATCGCCCTGTGGAAGTGGGTGGAAATTAACTTCCTGGCAGTTGCTGGCTGACGGCGTCTCAGCTTTTTTTTCTGCGGTCACCACAGGAATGTCCCATGCGAACAGTTTGCTGTTCACTTTGGTGCCGGTTCACATCGCTCAGCGTCCATTGAAACCCGTGTGCTCCACCTTCCGTGCAGCAAGTTCAGTGGGGATTCGGTACATGACTGTGAATCCAACGATGCCACTGCGAGCTTCTGTAGACGTAGGCGTGTGGTGTGGTGTGGTGTGTGTGGTGTGGTGTGGTGTCCAACTCTGCACTAATAAACGGTTGTAGTGTTGAAGCAATTCAGCGTGCGAGCCCCCTAGCTCAAAGGCAGGATCGCAATCAACCCATCTACTTCGTCTTTCATTGCAGTTACGCCAAGAGCTGGTGCACATACAGATATCGCTGAGTCTGTGAGCTTCAATAGTTGTGTTTTTCAGGTGCCCAACTGTGGTTGGCTTTCAAACAGATGACTCGGTTAACATCCGCGAGAATAAGGTGCACAGGCGGAGAAATGCAGATGGTTAACGCAAAGAAGGAATCTAAGTTAAAAACCGTAAAGAAGCTTGCGTGGTGGGTGGTCGCTACGGTGGTAGCGGTGCCGATAACGAAATGGGTCGAGTCTCAATTCAACTTTTCGTTTTTCAGCCCCGCAATTTCCGGACTGTGGAACTGGATGAACCTTTCAGTTTCCCTGCCGCTATGGGCACTCGTTGCGGTCACCGTATGGGCTTTGCTGATGGTGGGAGTGGTGGTTTGGGTAATCGTTGATGCAAATGCAAAGCTGCAAGCCGCTGATACGGAATTGAATGCTGCGAATGCGAAACTCAGTGAACTGAACTCCATCCAAGCCAAACTGAATTCGACTCAAGCGGAACTGGATGCACATAAAGCAGAGCTGAAGACTGCTCACGCAGAGATTGCAGGCTTGAAGGAACCCGAGGTGCCACCTCTGACGCCGGAACAGGATAAGGTCATCTCAGCCATCGCTGCCTACGACAATGCTGACAGGGAATGCCGCACCAAAGATCTTCCCTCCGTTACCGAACTGACGCTATTGCAGGTTGAGGGCGCTTCAGACGTGCTCGCAAAGAGAAAACTGATTCAATTTTCTTATGCAACATCTGGCAAATACGTGACTTTGACTTCAGAGGGTCGTGCATACGTTTTGCGTCCAGATTTCCTGCCGCCCCTGCTGCCGTTTATGCCGGTGTTTCCTCCGGCTATTTTTGGACGCATATAGCTACATCGAACACACTACAGGCAAGCTCACGCCGAACTTTATTCCGATTCTCGCGATTGAATAGCCGGGAGTGCTGACGTGGAGTGATTGACTGGGGCTGGAATTTCTCCAGACAGGGATCTGGAAGCATCAGCGATACCAGAGGACTGGACACTGGCGGCAGGCTCGTTGCTTTCTCGTATCAAGGTGATAGGGCTGCACCTCGCCAGACTGTTGCCGCTTCGCTCTCTATATAATGCGACGGAAATACAAGTACTTATATATATCGGTACTTGCAAGCATCTGCGACTCCCCTCCACTCACAGACCCACCTACAGTACGAAGGGTAAAATGCGATGGAAACTAGTGAAATCATCAGCACCGCAGGCTTGCTTCTTACCGCTTTAATAGCTGCCAGTGGCTGGCTCTGGCAACGCTGGCAGGAACGTACAAGCGTTCGCGTGGCTATCGTTGCGGAGGTGTTGGCGCTGAGAAAGGTCGCCGTAGAGCGTGATTACCTTTCCGCCCTGATCGAATTTGGGAACGAATTACTTGCAATGCCGGAAGACGAGCGTCCATGGGCATCATTGCAGGTGCGAATTCCCGAACACTATTGCAGAGTTTATGTCGCGAACCTCGGGAAGCTGGGATACCTATCGCCGAAGGATGCACAGTTGGTTGTCAGCTTCTACCAATACGTCGATAGCGTTGTGCAGGACGTCACAAAGGGCGGAATCATCTACGAAGGGACGAATGATCCAGAAGCTTTCACAGAGGCTGCAAACGTTCTGAAATTTGCGTTAGATGCTGCCCAGCAACTGGCTGACAGACATGTGAAGAAATGACCGCAGGGGAACGCAAACAGCACCGCTGAAGTAGTACAACAGAGTAGTACAACCGGAAAACAAAAATCCCCGTAAACCATTGATTTACGGGGATTTTCTATGTATGGCGGAGAGATAGGGATTCGAACCCTAGGTACCGGTGAAGGTACAACGGATTTCGAATCCGTCCCATTCGGCCACTCTGGCATCTCTCCAACGGCGCGCATCATAACAACACTTTTACCGAAAGCAAACCCTCTTTCGAAAATTTCTTCGTGCTATCAGATGCTTGCGTCGATTAAAGCGGTACGCCCAGACGATTGGCGACTTCTTCGTAGGCTTCGATGACATCACCAAGGCCCTGGCGGAAGCGGTCTTTGTCCATCTTCTTCTTGGTGTCCTTGTCCCACAGACGGCAGCCGTCCGGGCTGAACTCGTCGCCGAGGACGATGGAGCCGTCGCTGAACACGCCGAACTCGAGCTTGAAGTCGACCAGCAACAGACCAGCGTCATCGAACAGCTTGGACAGGACTTCGTTGACCTTGAGCGACAGTTCTTTCATGCGAACCAGTTGCTCGGCAGTGCCCCAACCGAACGCCACAACGTGGGATTCGTTGATGAACGGGTCGCCCTTGGCGTCGTCCTTGAGGAACAGTTCGAAGGTGTAAGGGTTGAGCTTCAGGCCTTCTTCGACGCCCAGACGCTTGACCAGGCTGCCGGCGGCGTAGTTACGCACGACGCACTCGACCGGGATCATGTCGAGCTTCTTCACCAGGACTTCGTTGTCGGCCAGCAGTTTGTCGAATTGGGTCGGAATGCCGGCCGCTTCGAGTTTCTGCATGATGAAGGCGTTGAACTTGTTGTTGACCATGCCTTTGCGGTCAAGCTGCTCGATGCGCTTGCCGTCGAACGCCGAGGTGTCGTTGCGAAACAGCAGGATCAAGCGGTCAGCGTCGTCGGTCTTGTAAACCGATTTGGCTTTGCCGCGGTAGAGTTCTTCACGTTTTTCCATGATGGGCTCCGCTTGCTAAGTAGGTGGGCTAGGCGATGTGGCGCCAGTCGAGCCCTGAATCTTGATCGGCCAGTTGCAGCCAGTCCGGGTCGCACCCGAGGGTGTCGACAAAACATTGCCGGGCCAGCTGCGGCATGTTGTTCTTGCTGCTCAGATGAGCCAGGACAAGGTGTTGCAAGCCCTGCCAGCCCAACTCGGACACCAGGAAAGCCGCCTGATGGTTGTTCAAATGTCCCAGCTCGCCGCCCACCCGCTGCTTGAGAAAGTACGGGTAGTGCCCACGGGCCAGCATGTCACGACAATGGTTGGACTCGATCATCAACGCATCGAGATCCCGATAACCGTCCAGCACCCGCTCGCAGTAGGAACCCAGATCGGTCAGCAGGCCGAAGCGCCGCTGCTCTTGATCACTGAAGACATACTGGGTCGGTTCCTGCGCATCGTGGGCCACGGCAATGACCCCGATGTTCAGTGCACCGATCTGCAGTTGCTCGCCGCCGGCCAGCAAGCCTGCGGGTTCAATCGGTTTGCGCATCCCGCGCAGTGTGCCGCGACTGAGGTAGACCGGCAGATTGTAGCGCCGAGACAGTAAACCCACGCCATGCACGTGGTCGGCATGTTCGTGGGTTACGAGTATCGCGCTCAGTTGCGCCGGGTTCACACCCAGACGCAACAGGCGTTTTTCGGTTTCCCGCAGGGAAAAACCACAATCCACCAGCACATACGTATCAGCACTGGCGATCAGCGTGCCGTTCCCTTGGCTACCGCTGCCGAGAACGGCAAAACGCATGGTTGATCAGCCCAGGTTGTCCTGAATCACGCTCAGCACTTTACGCGCCACTTCAGCCGGCGCGACGGTGTTGATGTTTTTCTCGACGGTGACCTGAATGTTCTCGCCAACCTTGCTCAGGCGAACCTGATAACGCTCGGCACGGGATTCAACTTCTTCCTTGGTCGGCGCACTGCCGAACAGGCTGCTGAAGAAACCAGGCTTGTCGTCTTTCTTCTCGGCTTTTTCGGCCAGGTTGATGTAGTACAGACCGAGGCTGCGGTTGATGTCTTCAACGCGCCATTCGCCTTGTTCCAGTGCACGGCCAACGCTCGACCAGGCACGATCCAGATCGGTACCGACGTTCAACACCGGGTTGCCGCTGCCGTCTTCACTGAGGCTGACGCGGCTCGGGGTATCGAAATCACGCGAAGCGAGCATCGACACCGAACCGCCCTTCTCGGAGATCCGGCTCATGCTTGCGAGCATGTCGTCGACCAGCGCAGCGTCCAGGCCAGTGTTGACCGAGCGGTTGGTGAAATCGACATCGGCGGTGCTGCCGGCAGGACGCTCGGCGCTGACCACGTAGATTTCACTGGTGTTGCGCTGCACGCCTGGCTCGATACGCACACGGACGCGGGTTTCGCTGTCAGTGGCGACGCCGGCCGCGCTCAGGCGCTTGGCCATCGACGCGGACAGCTCATCGGAATGCTGCCAGGTGGTGGTGAATTCGCCGGTTTGCGGACGCTGTTCATCCAGACGGAAACCGTTGTCCTGGAAGAACTGCACCGCCACTGGCCAGACTTCGGCCGGTGGATGCTGGGCCATGACCCAACGCGAATCGCCGCTCTTCTGCAACGAGTAGTCAGTGGCATCGGCGATGGCCGACAGTGGCTGAGGACGTGGAACCACGTATTCGCCCTTGGCGGTGTCATCAGCGACGTTGCGCGGGATCGGCAGCAGCGGATCCAGACGCTTGGAGGTACTGACATCCGGTGGCAGTTGCATCGGTGCAGTCTGTTGCGCTTCCAGGTAATCGCTACCACGGTCACGGAAATAACCTTCCGGGCCCCAGACCCATCCGCAGCCACTGGTGCTGGAGATAATCAAGGCAAGTGCGGAAAGTCCGGCCATTCGCTTCATGCGTTGTACTTCCTCAATTAAACCAGGACGCTGCACTGGCGCAGGGCCGAGCGCAGCGTTTCATGACAAGGTGTGCTCAGCCAGGTCAGCGGCAAGCGGATGCCTTCATGCATCAGGCCCATTTCAACCAAAGCCCACTTCACCGGAATCGGGTTGGCTTCGATGAACAGGTCTTTGTGCAGCGGCATCAGTTTTTCGTTGATGGCCCGTGCGGTGTCGGCGTCGCCTTTCAGCGCGGCCTCACACAGATCGGCCATTTCGCGCGGCGCGACGTTGGCGGTCACAGAGATGTTGCCTTTGCCGCCCAGCAGGATCAGTTCAACGGCGGTTGGATCATCGCCGGACAGCACGATGAAATCTTTGCTCACGCCATCGATGATCGCTTTGGCGCGTTTCAGATCGCCGGTGGCTTCCTTGATACCGATGATGTTCGGCACGGTGGACAGGCGAATCACGGTCTCGGCCTGCATGTCGCACGACGTGCGGCCCGGAACGTTGTAGAGAATCTGTGGAATGTCGACCGATTCAGCAATGTGTTTGAAGTGCTGGTACAGGCCTTCCTGAGTCGGCTTGTTGTAGTACGGAACGACCAGCAGGCAGGCATCGGCGCCGGCTTCTTTGGCGTTGCGGGTCAGCTCGACGGCTTCGCGGGTCGAGTTGGCGCCAGTGCCGGCGATGACCGGGATGCGCCCGGCAACCTGTTTGACCACGGCTTTGATGACGGCGATGTGTTCTTCTACATCAAGGGTTGCCGACTCGCCGGTAGTACCGACCGCGACAATGGCATGGGTGCCGTTCTTGAGATGGAAGTCCACGAGTTTGCTGAGGCTGTCCCAGTCAAGACGCCCTTGTGCATCCATGGGAGTGACCAGTGCCACCATACTGCCCGCAATCATGAAACCGCTCCTGCCGGAAAAAGAGAGCGGTAATGGTACTGGCGCCAAGATGCTTGCACAAGCGAAGTACTGCGCTGCCGCCATTCCCCTTGGCCGCGCTTTTCGCTACCCTTCAGACTTTGATCGGTACCGATCAGCTTGTACGCCGGGTTCCAGCCTCCCTTTTCGGCCTCCCAGACCCCGTTCCTGCGTCGCATCGACGCGCTCCCGCTATAGTGGAGCGAGCCGCGAGCGCTTGCCGGGTCTATTGCATGGACAGCCAGAACAGGCGCGCCCCGGCCACCAGCGTCCGTCACCTACCGACCGCTCATCGCTTTAGGAATGCTGCATGTCCACCCCCACAGTTCGCGAACAATTCCTTGTCATCAGTGCCCTCGGCGCCAACCCCATGGAGCTGACTAACGTCCTGTGCCGCGCCAGCCATGAAAATCGCTGCGCCGTGGTCACCTCCCGTCTGACTCGCCACGGCGAGTGCAGCGCGTTGATCCTCGAGATCACCGGCAGTTGGGACGCCCTCGCCCGCCTCGAAGGCAGTCTGCCGAGTCTGGCCAAGAAACACGCTTTCACCGCCAACGTGGTGCGCAGCGCGCCGCTGGAAAATCGTCCGCAGGCCCTGCCGTACGTGGCTTATGTGAGTTCGGCGTATCGCCCGGACATCATCAATGAGCTGTGCCAGTTCTTCATGGATCACAACGTCGAGCTGGAAAACCTGACCTGCGACACGTATCAGGCGCCACAGACCGGCGGCACCATGCTCAACGCCACGTTCACCGTGACCCTGCCGGCCGGCACCCAGATCAGTTGGCTGCGCGACCAGTTCCTCGATTTCTCCGACGCAATGAATCTCGACGCACTGATCGAGCCTTGGCGCCCACAGAACCCAATGTAAGGAAGCTTTCATGGCCGTTGTCATCGACCAACCGGTTGCCGATTTCGAAGCACCTGCCACCAGCGGGCAGACCGTCAAGTTGTCTGCCCTCAAGGGCAAGCAAGTGGTGATCTACTTTTATCCGAAGGACAGCACCCCGGGCTGCACCACTCAAGGTCAGGGCTTTCGTGATCAACATGAAGCGTTCAAGGCTGCCAACACCGAAGTCTTCGGCATTTCGCGCGACAGCCTGAAGTCCCACGAGAACTTCAAGGGCAAGCAGGAATTTCCCTTTGAGTTGATCAGCGACAAGGACGAGGCGGTCTGCCAGTTGTTCGACGTGATCAAGTTGAAGAAGCTGTACGGCAAGGAATACCTGGGCGTTGATCGCAGCACCTTCCTGATTGATAAGGACGGTGTGCTGCGTCAGGAATGGCGCGGTGTGAAAGTGCCGGGGCATGTGGATGCTGTTCTGGCTGCTGCTCAGGAACTGAACAAGGCCTAAGATCAAAAGATCGCAGCCTGCGGCAGCTCCTACAGGAGTCGTGCCATCGCGAAATATGCGATCGGGAATCGAATCTGTAGGAGCTGCCGAAGGCTGCGATCTTTTGCTTTAAAGCAGCGGCGCCACTTCCGGTTCCTTGCGCGGCCAGGCATCCAACACTGCCTTGAATAGCGTCGCCAGCGGAATCGCAAAGAACACCCCCCAAAATCCCCACAATCCGCCAAACAACAACACCGCGCAAATAATCGCCACCGGGTGCAAGTTGACTGCCTCGGAAAACAGCAACGGCACCAGCACGTTGCCATCCAGCGTCTGGATGATCCCGTACACCGCCATCAAATAGATGAACTGATCGCTCCAGCCCCACTGGAACAACGCAATCAACAGCACCGGCACCGTGACCACCACTGCACCCACATACGGCACCACCACCGAAATCCCGACCAGCAACGCCAGCAGCGCCGCGTAATTGAGCCCGAGCGCGACGAAAGCGATGTAGGTCACGCCGCCACAGATCACGATCTCGATGACTTTGCCGCGAATGTAATTGGCGATTTGCCGGTTCATTTCTTGCGCGACTCGCGTAATCAACGCGCGCTCACGCGGCAGATAACCGCGCACCCACTCGCCGATCATGGCACGGTCTTTAAGGAAGAAGAACACCAGAATCGGCACCAACACCAAATAGATCATGATGTTCACCAGCAGCGGCAGACTCGACAACGAAAACGTCAGCGCCCACTGACCGAACTTGCCAATCTCGCCGCGCGCCGCTTCGATGGCTTGCAGCACTTGCTCATCGGAGACCAGATGCGGATAGCGCTCCGGCAGCAACAGCAGCAGCGACTGCCACTTGGCAAGCATGCCCGGTAGTTCGTTGAACAGCGTGATCAACTGATGCCAGAGCAGCGGCATGACCACGACAATAAACAGCATCAACACGCCCATAAACAGCGCAAACACCAATCCCACGGCCACGCCGCCCGGCACGCGCAGGCGTTCGAGCGTGACCACCAGGCCCTGCATCAGATACGCCAGTACCATCCCCGCCAGCACCGGCGCGAGCATGCCGCCGAGGGTGAGCACGGCGGTGAAGGCAAGAATCAGCAACACTGCCAGCACCACGGCTTCTTCGTCGGAGAAGTAGCGCTGAATCCAGTCGCGTAACACTTTGAACATCAATAATCCTTAAGTTGTTTTTACGCTGTCGGCTTCAGGCTTTTTTCAACCAGTAACGGTAAACGCCCGCGTCGTCTTCTTCGAGCAGCAGCGTATGACCGGCCAATTTGGCAAAGGTGCGGAAGTCGCGTTGCGAGCCGGCGTCGGTGGCGATCACCTTGAGCACCGCGCCGCTGTGCAGTTTATTCAATTCCATTTTCGCCTTGAGCAACGGCAACGGACAATTCAGGCCACTGGCGTCCAGTTCCACGTCATGGGCTACAGCGTCAGTCATTGCGTCACTCCGATCGAGATAGTCGAGCTGCCTAGAATATCTGGTCGCAAGCCCGGTGTCCGGCTACAGTAAGGTCTTTGTCTTCTAAGGCTTTGTGCATGACTTTTCTGCGCCCTACCCTGCTGACGCTCGCTTGCCTGCTCGCCTCACCAGGCTTTGCCGACGATCTGCCGTCACTCGGCGACGCCAGTTCTGCCATCGTCTCACCGCAACAGGAATACCAGCTTGGCCGCGCGTGGCTGGCAATGCTGCGCAGCCAGGTCTCGCAGCTTAACGATCCGCAACTCAAGGACTACGTCGAGTCCAGCGTGTACAAACTGGTCGAGACCAGCCAGGTCACTGACCGACGCCTCGAATTCATTCTGATCAACAGCCCGCAGCTCAACGCCTTCGCGGCGCCTGGCGGCGTGGTCGGGGTCAACGGTGGTTTGTTCCTCAATGCCCAGACCGAGGGCGAATACGCTTCGGTACTGGCGCACGAATTGGCTCACTTGTCGCAACGCCACTTCGCTCGCGGCGTCGAAGCCTCGCAGCGCATGCAAGTGCCGATGATGGCCGCGCTGCTGGCCGGTATCGTCATTGCGGCGGCCGGTGGCGGTGATGCCGGGATCGCCGCGATTGCCGGCACCCAGGCAGCGGCGATTCAATCGCAACGCACGTTCTCGCGGCAGAACGAACAGGAAGCCGACCGCATCGGCATCCTCAATCTGGAAAAGGCCGGTTACGACCCACGCTCGATGCCGACGATGTTCGAACGCTTGATGCGTCAGTACCGTTTCGACGCCAAGCCACCCGAATTTCTGCTGACTCACCCGGTAACGGAATCGCGTATCGCCGACACCCGCAACCGCGCCGAACAGGCGAAACCGGGCGGGATCGAAGACACCATGCGCTATCAGCTGATTCGTGCACGCGTGCAGTTGATCTACGAAGAAACCCCGGGCCTTGGCGCCAAGCGTTTCCGCGCGCAGCTGGATGAAAACCCGAAGAACGATGTGGCGCGCTACGGTCTGGCCATCGCGCAGATCAAGGGTGGACAGTTGAATGAGGCTCGCGAGAACCTGAAACAACTGCTGGCCAAATCGCCGAACGAGATCATCTACAACCTCGCGCAAGTCGATCTGGACATCACCAACAATCGCCTGCCCGACGCGCAATCGCGTGTTGACCGCATGCTCACGCAGTATCCGGGCAACTATCCGCTAAATCAGGTTCGCGTAGATTTACTGTTGAAGCAGAATCGCTCGGCCGATGCCGAGAAAGCACTGGAAGGTCTGTTGAAGTCGCGGCCAAACGATCCGGACGTCTGGTACCAAGTTGCCGAGACCCGTGGTTTGTCGGGCAACATCATCGGTTTGCATCAGGCTCGCGCCGAATACTTCGCGCTGGTTGGCGATTACCGTCAGGCGATTCAGCAACTCGACTTTGCCAAGCGTAAGGCGGGCAACAACTTCCCATTGTCGTCTCGCATCGATGCCCGTCAGCGCGAGCTGATGGAGCAGGAACGCATGATCAAGGACATGATGGGCTGAGTTTTATCCAGCAACACAAAATCTTCGGACACAAAAAAACCGCCTCTTTCGAGGCGGTTTCTTTTTTACCTTGCCGCTGGTTTATTCAGCCAGTTTGAAGGTGATGAAGCTCGCACGACCCTGACGCAGAACGCGCATCGACACCGAACGATTCTTCGGCAGCGCTTTGGCGATCTCGCCGAACTCCTTGGTGGAGCCGATAGCCTGGTTGTTCAGGTGCGTGATGACGTCACCCGGTTGCAGACCGATCAGGGCAGCTGGGCCGTCCTGCACTTCCTTGATCACCACACCACCTTTGAGGTCGTAGGTTTTCTTCTGCTCGGCGGTCAACTCGCCCACGGCAACACCGAGACGGTTGCTGGTGGTTTCAGCGCCGGACTTCGGCAGTGCATCCAGTTCTTTGTCTTCGTCCGGGATGGCGCCAACGGTCAGCTCGACGTTCTTGCGCTTGCCTTCACGAATCACTTCCAGATTGGCTTTGGCGCCAGCCTTCAGTGCGCCAACCAGGTGCGGCAGGTCAGCAGACATAACGATCGGCTGACCGTTCATGCTCAGAATCACGTCGCCGACTTGCAGGCCGCCCTTGGCTGCCGGGCCGTCATCCTGAATCTGTGCAACCAGCGCACCGGCCGGTTTCTCCAGACCGAACGACTCGGCCAGATCCTTGTTCACTTCCTGGATGACCACACCCAACCAGCCACGGCTGACTTTGCCGCCGCTTTTCAGCTGATTGGAAACGTCCATCGCCACGTCGATCGGGATGGCGAACGACACGCCCATGAAGCCACCGGAACGGGTGTAGATCTGCGAGTTGATGCCGACCACTTCACCGTTCAGGTTGAACAGCGGGCCACCGGAGTTGCCCGGGTTGATCGGCACGTCGGTCTGGATGAATGGCACGTAGTTTTCGTTCGGCAGACTGCGGCCGACGGCGCTGACGATGCCTTGGGTCACGGTGTGGTCAAAGCCGAATGGCGAACCGATCGCGACAACCCACTGGCCGGCTTTCAGATCCTGGGATTTGCCGAGTTTGAGTACTGGCAGGTCTTTGCCTTCGATTTTCAGCAGGGCCACGTCGGAACGCGGGTCGGTGCCGATCAGCTTGGCTTTCATTTCGCTGCGATCAGCCAGACGCACGAGAATCTCGTCAGCATCAGCGATCACATGGTTGTTGGTCAGGATGTAGCCATCCGGAGAGATGATGAAGCCTGAGCCCAGCGATGTCGCTTCACGCTGACGACCACCACCGCCCGGTGAACGCTGCTGAGGCGGCATGCCGCGCTCGAAGAACTCGCGCAGCATCGGCGGCAAGCCTTCCAGATCCGGCATCTGCTGGTTCACTTTGCGATCCGGCAGTTTCTGCGTGGTACTGATGTTCACCACGGCCGGCGACGCTTGCTCGACCAGTTGCGTGAAGTCCGGCAGATCGGCCGCTTGCGCAGCAGGCACCGCCTGACCGAGCAATAGCACGGCGGCGAAAATGGACAGATAAGATTTCAAGCTAGGTATCGACATACAGCTCCCGTTACGACGAGCAGGTTTAAGCGATATGGAACAAGAATCACCGGCAACCACAAGCTGGCGCTTTTATTCCAGGAACAACAACAAGGCCAGAGCCGTGAGGCTCTGACCTATAAAAAATTTTCGGGTTATTTGCAAATGAAAATGCTCAGCAAACATTTCATCTCCGTCTCGACGAAGAAGTGGTAGTGACTGGAATCAGCTCACTGCTTGCTGGTGGCGGCACTGTCGTTTCGCATCGACAAGGCGATCCGTTCGGCGGTGCCGATTGGAATCTCGCCAACCACAGTCACCATCATTTCGCCTTCGGGTGTGGTCAGGCGACGGGAAACGGCAACGGTCGGGCCCAGTTGAGTCCGGGTGTCGGTGACGGTCGCGCCGTTCAACGGTTCGAGGAACACCGAGAAACGTGCCAAACCATCGTCATACATCAGGCTGTTGACCTGTGTTTTGGTTTGCGGATCTTTGTGCGAGGTGCTGCTGGTCAGTTCGAAACCTGGCGGCAACCAGTCTGAACGCCAGACCTGGGCGGTCTTTACGGCGGAGGCCTTGTCGCTGTCGAGCGTCACAGTCTTGCAACCGGCATCGGCTTGCAAGTCTTTGTCGGACGGGACTTCGTCGGTATCGAGACTGGTGAACTGGAAACGTTCGAGCAACTGACCCTTGTCATTCAACAGCAATGACTTGAGCGGCAGGCCCGTCTGCTTATCCAGATGCAATTCAAAACCGTAACGGTGCTGATCGCGAGGCGTCAGTGAAACGATCACTGCATCGCGACCGGCCACGCGCGACTTGCCGATGACAGCAAGGTCATACCAGTTTTTCAGCTTTTTAGGATCCAGGGCACGGGCGGTCGAGTTGGGAGAATCCCCCAGCCCCGCGATCAGGGTGCCGCTGACGCATTGAGTGTGTCCATCAATGCGCACGACCTCCTGAGCCGAGCCGTCGAGCTGAAGCAAACGCTCGCGGACTTGACCGTTCTGGACGCGATGCCAGATGTTGTGGGTAGAAAAACTACCGTTACGCTCGTAAACAAAAGTACCGTGAAAGCTTTGCTGCTGCTCGGCCTGGCCCAGACGAGTCAACCAGTCCTGGGCCTCATCGGCATGGGCTGGAACAATGAACCAGCCACTGAGCAGAAGCGAAAGTAGAGGTATGGCGCGCATGATCCTCCTTAACGGTTTTCCAGGCTTGCGGCACGTGCGTATGGCAGCGCGCTTTCAGTACCTTTCAATGCAGCCTGCTGAGCGTGCTGACGCAGGTAACCTGGCAGACGCTGATCGTGCCAGCCTGGCTGACCTTGCAGTACGCCGTTGGCCATAGGGCCAGTGGCTTCCGAGCTCTCGCTGTAGCCTGCCAGAACAGCCGGGCCTTTCACCTGAGGGGTGGCCAGGGTTGTCTGGTTGCTTTGCTGAGCCAGTTCCACACCAGCGATTTCGTCCTGGTTGTACAGGCGAACACCGGCCAGAACGGCAACAGTTACCGAGGCTGCAACAGCCAGACGGCCAAGGTTGCGCCATGGGCTGCGGGATACTTTGGCCGGAGCCGTTTCGTCTTCCAGCGCAGCAGACACTGCCGCAGCGATATCCAGACGTGGCAGCAGCAGATCCTTGTGCATGGCTGCCCGAGCGATCTGGTAACGAGCCCAGGTCTCACGGGTTTCGACGTCATCAAGTGCATTAATCACTCGACGCAATTCCAGTTCGTCCGCTTCGTTATCCATCACTGCGGACAGCGATTCCTGCAGGGCTTCACGACTCATGGCGTTCCTCTCTTGGCTATCGCCGCTGTCTCAGTTTTCCTGCAACAACGGCTGCAGGGCTTTATCGATGGCCTCCCGAGCGCGGAAAATCCGGGAGCGCACGGTACCCACCGGACACTGCATGACGCTCGCAATGTCCTCGTAACTCAGACCATCAAATTCACGTAAAGTTAACGCCGTACGCAAATCCTCTGGCAGTTGCTGGATGGTTCGATGGACGGTGCCTTCGATCTCATCCCGCAGCAACGCACGTTCTGGTGATTCGAGATCCTTGAGGCCGTGATCGCCGTCGTAGAACTCTGCATCCTCTGAACTTACATCGCTATCCGGCGGCCGACGGCCGCGAGAAACCAGGTAGTTCTTTGCCGTGTTAATGGCAATACGGTACAGCCACGTATAAAACGCACTGTCGCCGCGAAAGTTTCCAAGTGCTCGATACGCCTTGATAAAGGCTTCCTGAGCCACGTCCTGGGCTTCATGGGTGTCGTGCACAAAACGCACGATCAACCCGAGAATCTTGTGCTGATATTTCAGCACCAACAGATCGAAAGCTCGCTTGTCGCCGCGTTGAACGCGCTCGACCAGCTGCTGATCCTCTTCCTGGGTTAGCATGAACACTCCTCGATAAGCCCGAAGGAGACTTGCATAACTAAACGACCAGACTTGCAAACATAGACTCGGGCTTTTCGCAAAAGTTCTCCCCCTCCAGGCAAGTTTCCTGCGGACTCTGATTTGGCACGCACGAAAAACGCAGCACGGGATGAACCGGCTGCGCGAATAATCTTGTTATCGGTTTCGCCGGGCAGGAATCCAACCGCAGATTCCGCACTGAAGCCGACACGTCCCTTGTTTCTGGCACCGACTATTGATCTTGGGCCTTTGGCAAAAGTTCCAATTATTTATAGCCGTACCCACCCGACATTGGGCAACCCTGGGCGGAAAAAGGCTGTTTCAGCGCCGATACAGTCGTCTTTTCCCAAAACCGGCGAAAAAAACTTCCGACGAAGCACCCGGTTTTTCCCGTCACAGTAGTTTCACAATGCCATATAGGCCCGGCTATTGTGCCGCCCCACCCCTCTATATACTAGTGGGCTGTGTGGCTGACCTGACTCGCCGATCCAGGCGAATCGCGCCACCCCCGACCCGGGTCGCTTTGAGCGGAATCCTGTAATGAGCCAACAATTCCAACATGATGTTCTGGTCATTGGCAGCGGCGCTGCCGGTTTGAGTCTCGCGCTGACCCTGCCGGGTCATTTGCGCATTGCCGTATTGAGCAAGGGCGATCTCGCCAACGGTTCGACCTTCTGGGCCCAGGGTGGCGTTGCCGCCGTGCTGGACGATACCGATACTGTCGAATCCCACGTCGACGACACCCTGAATGCTGGCGGTGGTCTGTGCCACGAAGACGCCGTGCGTTTCACCGTCGAGCACAGCCGTGAAGCCATTCAGTGGCTGATCGACCAAGGTGTGCCGTTCACCCGCGACGAACAATCCGGCACTGAAGACGGTGGATTTGAATTTCACCTGACCCGCGAAGGCGGCCACAGCCATCGACGCATCATTCATGCCGCCGATGCCACCGGCGCAGCCATCTTCAAAACCTTACTGGCCCAAGCCAAAGAGCGTTCGAACATCGAACTGCTCGAACAGCGGGTTGCCGTTGATCTGATTACCGAACGCCGCTTGGGCATGGACGGCGATCGTTGCCTCGGCGCCTATGTGCTGAACCGCAAGACTGGCGAAGTCGACACCTACGGCGCACGATTCGTGATCCTCGCGTCGGGCGGCGCCGCCAAGGTCTACCTCTACACCAGTAACCCTGACGGCGCTTGCGGCGACGGCATCGCCATGGCCTGGCGTTCGGGCTGCCGCGTGGCGAATCTGGAATTCAACCAGTTTCACCCGACCTGCCTGTATCACCCGCAAGCGAAAAGCTTCCTTATTACCGAAGCCCTGCGTGGCGAAGGCGCCCATCTGAAGCTGCCCAACGGCGAACGCTTCATGTATCGCTTCGACAAACGCGCCGAACTGGCCCCGCGCGACATCGTTGCCCGCGCCATCGACCATGAAATGAAGCGTCTGGGCGTCGACTGCGTCTATCTCGACATCAGCCACAAACCCGAAGAATTCATCAAAAGCCACTTCCCGACTGTGTATGAGCGCTGCCTCGGTTTCGGCATCGACATCACTAAACAGCCAATCCCGGTCGTCCCCGCCGCGCATTACACCTGTGGCGGCGTAATGGTCGATCAGCAAGGCCGCACCGATGTGCCGGGTTTGTATGCGATCGGCGAAACCAGTTTCACCGGCCTGCACGGCGCCAACCGCATGGCCAGCAACTCGCTGCTGGAATGCTTCGTCTATGCCCGTTCGGCGGCGTCGGACATTCTTGCGCAACTCGACGATATCGATGCGCCAAGCGCCCTGCCCGTCTGGGACGCCAGCCAGGTCACTGACTCCGACGAAGACGTGATCATTGCGCACAACTGGGATGAGCTGCGCCGGTTCATGTGGGACTACGTCGGCATCGTGCGCACCAACAAGCGCCTGCAACGGGCGCAGCACCGCGTGCGTTTGCTGCTGGACGAGATCGACGAGTTCTACAGCAACTATAAAGTCAGCCGCGACCTGATCGAGCTGCGCAATCTGGCGCAAGTGGCGGAACTGATGATCAGCTCAGCCATGGAGCGCAAGGAAAGTCGCGGTCTGCATTACACCCTCGACTACCCGAACCTGCTGCCCGAAGCGCTCGACACTATTCTGATACCGCCCACCTACGCCGGCTGAACTTGAGCCGCACTCGCAGGCGTCGATGCATATCGGCGACCTGCGAATCTCGTGGCACACAGATCGATCTGACCCGCCACTCGCCGTGCAAACGAAAGCGCAGCACCACGATCAATGGCAGCGCCAGACTGTCCGGGCGCAGCTGCACCACTTGCCAGCCATCCGCACGATTCCACAATTGCCAGCCATCGGCATCACGGCGCAATCCGCAGAATGCTGTTGGATGGCTGAGCAAAATCTGCCGTGGCAACACCCAAACACCATGCAGCAGACAAGCAGAAGCCCCGAGCAGACTTGCCCAGAGTGGAATAGATAGAAGAAACAAAGCACCCAGTGCGAACGCCTGGGCCAACAGATACGCCGCCAGCAACTGCCGTGAGGCATGCCAGCGGCATTCGAACGTATTACTTGGGCTGGACACGATCCAGGATCATGCGAACCATGCGCTGCAATTCCGGATCTTCAGACTCGCTGCGCTCCATGAACCAGCCGAACATGTCCTGATCCTCGCACGTCAGCAGACGCACATACAGATCGCGATCCACCTGATTCAACGTCGCGTAGACCTCCTTCACGAACGGCACCAGCAACACGTCAAGCTCAAGCATGCCGCGACGGCTGTGCCAAAAGAGGCGATTCAGTTCAACTTGTTCGACCATGGGGCCCTCCTCAAATTTGGCGGCAAGTATACAGCCCCCAAGCGGGTCGCACAGTCGGCTTTGGTCGGGCACCACCGATCCTTTATCAACTACCCATTTCAACAACGCACCCTTATGATGTGCCCCAGACTTTTTTACCCTGCGAAGACCCATGGCCGATTCTGCTTTTTTCTGCACCCTGTCTCATGAAGGCGTTCTCGCGGTTCGCGGCGCGGATGCCGGAAAATTCCTGCAAGGCCAGCTGACCTGCAACCTCAATTACCTCAGTGACACCAAGGCCAGCCTCGGCGCGCGCTGCACCCAGAAAGGCCGGATGCAGTCGAGTTTCCGCATTCTGCTCGAAGGTGACGGCGTGGTGCTGGCGATGGCCAGCGAGTTGCTCGAGCCGCAATTGGCCGATCTGAAAAAATACGCGGTGTTCTCCAAATCGAAACTGACCGACGAAAGCGCCGCTTGGGTGCGTTTTGGTCTGGCGCACGCTGACGCTGCCCTGAGCAGCCTTGGTCTCGACTTGCCGGCAGAAACCGACAGTGTCGTGCGCGACGAAGGGTTGATTGCGATTCGCGTCTCGCCGGATCGCGCCGAACTGTGGGTACCGGCCGATCAAGCCGATGCGATCAAATCCAGACTGTCCGCCGCACTGCCAGAGGCCGCATTGAATCAATGGCTGCTGGGCCAGATCCGCGCCGGCATCGGTCAGGTCATGCCGAGCACCCGTGAGCTGTTCATTCCGCAGATGCTCAATCTGCAAGCCGTCGGTGGCGTGAGCTTCAAGAAAGGCTGCTACACCGGCCAGGAAATCGTCGCGCGCATGCAGTACCTCGGCAAACTCAAACGTCGCCTGTATCGCTTGAGTCTAGACGCGAGCGAACTGCCAGAGCCTGGCACACAACTGTTCGCGCCGAGCCACAACAGCTCCATCGGTGAAGTGGTGCTGGCCGCCAACGCCGAGCAAAACATTGAACTCCTGGCGGTGCTGCAGGCCGAAGCTGCCGAAGCGGGCGATCTGCATCTGGGCAGCCTTGAAGGGCCTGCGTTGCAAGTGCTCGATTTGCCCTACGAACTGGATCGCGACCGCGAAATCCAGCGTTGATCGCAGCCTGGTTGCAACACCCTAGAGAGTCCAAATGAGCGAACTGGCGGAAAAGCTGCCCAATGGGATTTGGTTGAGGCCATCGATAACGATGACCTGGTTCTGCCAACGTTGCCGGAAGTGGCCCTGCAAATTCGCAAGGCTGCTGAAGATCCGGAAATCAGTGTCAGCGACCTGAGCAAAGTCATCGGTCGCGACACCGCGCTGTCGGCGCGCCTGATCAAAGTGGTCAACAGCCCGCTACTGCGCGCCGCGCAGGAAGTCACCGACCTGCACACCGCGATCACGCGGCTGGGCATCAACTACAGCAGCAACCTGGCGATCGGTCTGGTGATGGAGCAGATTTTCCACGCCCGCTCCGAAGTGGTCGAACAGAAGATGCGCGAAGTCTGGCGCAGCAGTCTGGAGATCGCCGGGGTCAGCTACGCGCTGTGCCGCCGCTACACCCAGCTCAAGCCGGATCAGGCAGCGCTGGGCGGGCTGGTGCATCAGATTGGTGTGCTGCCGATTCTGACTTACGCCGAAGATCACTACGAGTTGCTGTCGGATCCGGTCAGCCTCAACCATGTGATCGACCGCATTCATCCGTTGCTCGGTGACAAACTGTTGCGGGTCTGGGAGTTTCCGGAACGGCTGGTGGAATTGCCGGGGCGTTATCAGGATTTCAAACGCGATTCGACGCAGATTGATTATGTCGATCTGGTGCAGGTGGCGAATCTGCATTGCCGTAAAGGCACCGATCATCCGTTTGCGCGGATTGATCTGGCGAGTGTGCCGGCGTTCAGGAAGTTGGGGATAGATCCGGAGAACAGAGCGCTGTGCGTGGATCTGGAAGAATCACGGTCGATGTTTTATTGAGCTGATCCAGAACCGAGGTGCGCCCTTCGCGAGCAAGCCCGCTCCCACATTGGATCTGTGTCGTACACAAAACCCCTGTGGGAGCGGGCTTGCTCGCGAAGAGGCCAACACAGACGCCGCAATCACCCGGCAACAAAGCTGACCCGCACCTTCAACCCCGCCTCCTCGCCATCGTGCAGACTGATCTGCGCCAGATGCGCCCGGCAAATCTCGCCGACAATCGCCAGTCCCAACCCTGACCCGGCCACCTGCTGATTGCGCCGGTAAAACCGCTCAAACACGCGATCGCGCTCTTCATGCGGAATACCCGGCCCGTCGTCTTCAACCTCAAGCACCGCCGGCGCCGTCACGCGCAGAATCACATTGCCGCCCGGTGGTGTGTGCGCCAGAGCGTTGTCCACCAGATTGCTCAGCAACTCATTGAGCAACGTCGGCTCACCGCGCAACCACACCGGCTCGTCCGCTTCCAATGCCAACGCAACCCCGCGTTTGTGCGCCAGCGGCGCCATGGCCATGCCCAATTCACGGGCCAACTGGCTAAGATCGAGTAACTGCGCGCCACCCTCGGCAATCGCCCGCGCGCCGTTTTCAACACGTGCCAGCGACAGCAACTGGTTGGCCAAATGAGTCAGGCGATCGGTGCTTTGCGCCGAGGATTCCAACGTCGTGCGCCACGTCTCGGGCTCGTTCGAGCGCAGCCCCAACTCAAGTCGCGCCTTCAATGCGGCCAACGGTGTGCGCAACTCATGCGCGGCATCGGCAATGAACTGCGCCTGGCGCTCGAACTGCACGCGCAACCGCTCGGTGAAATGGTTGAGCCCGCGCACCAGTGGCCACAACTCATGCTGCACTTCCACCAGCGGCAATGGCCGCAAATCATCGGGCTGACGCTCTTCCACCGCCGTGCGCAGACGCTCCAGCGGGCGCAACGCCGCACTGACGGCGAACCAGACGAGCAACAATGCGCCAATCGCCAACATGCCCAGACGCAGCAAAGTATCGGCGGCCAGACTGCGCGCCATGCTCACGCGCGCCTCGTCGGTTTCGGCGACACGGATTTCCGCCATACCGTTCATGTTCGGTTCGGTAACGGCTTTCAGCAGGCTGACCACGCGAACGTTTTGGCCCTTGTAAGTGGCGTTGTAGAAACGTGCCAGCGCCGGATAACTGTCAGTTCGAGGCGTGCCCGGTGGCGGGCCTGGCAGATTTTCGTAACCGGAAATCAGCTTCTGATGGATGTCGTTGACCTGGTAATAGATACGCCCGGCGCTGTCGTAGGCGAAGGTATCGAGGGCCACGTAAGGCACATCGGCACTGAGGCTGCCATCGCGTTGCGACAACCCTGCGGCGATGGTGCGCGCCGAGGCCAGCAGCGTGCGGTCGTAGGCAGTGTCGGCGGCTTCGCGACCGTTCCAGTAAGCGCTCAATCCGCTGGCGAGCATCAACACCACCAGCAACAACGCGAGGTTCCACAGCAACCGCCAGCGCAGGCTGCTGGGCTTATGCATCACGGCTTTCCAGCAGATAGCCGAGGCCACGGAAGGTGACGATCGCTACGGGTTGACCATCGAGTTTTTTGCGCAAGCGATGCACGTAGATTTCGATGGCGTCGGGGCTGGCTTCTTCGTCGAGACCGAACACCTGCGCGGCTAGTTGCTCCTTGCTCATCACGCGGCCCGGTCGGGCGATCAGCGCTTCCAGCACGGCTTGTTCGCGGGAGGTCAGCGTCAGCAATTCTTCGCCGAGGCTGAAGCGTCGCGTGTCGAGATCATAGGCCAGCACACCGCAGCGCTGCTGGCGTTCGCCGCCGAGCACACTGCGGCGCAACAAGGCTTTAACCCGCGCCTCCAGCTCTGTCAGTTCGAACGGTTTGGCGAGGTAATCGTCGGCGCCGAGATTGAGGCCGTGCACGCGATCTTTCACATCACTGCGCGCGGTCAGCATCAACACCGGCAGGTTTTTCCCGCGTGCGCGCAACCGCGCCAACACTTCAAAACCGTCCATGCGCGGCAGGCCGACATCGAGGATCGCCACGGCGTATTCCTCGCTGCTCAAGGCCAGATCAGCGGCCACGCCATCGTGCAACACGTCCACGGTCAGACCGGTGCTCTTGAGCGCCTGGGCAACACTTTCGGCCAGTTGCAGATGGTCTTCGACGAGCAGGACACGCATGGATTTTTACCTCGTTCAGGGATGGCCGACGCCACTCTTTGCCGCGGAGTTTACAGCCGCAACCGCCGCTGTGAAGCCCGAAAACCGTGAAAGTCAGCTGAAAGGTTAGTGAAAGGTTAGCCGGTTAGAGTCGGCTCACGGACAGTCCCGACTGCCGTCGCTGCTGCCACACAGCGATACGAAAAACGCCACGAAGCGTTTTCGACCAATAAGAACAATAAACGGAGTACACCCGCATGCCGTCCATGCAGACTCAGGCATTCACGCCTGTTCGCCCTTCCCGTTTCAGCCACACCGCCCTCGCCAGTGCCGCCGCCCTTGCCGGTTTTTCGCCGCTGAGTTTTGCCGACTTCATTGAAGACAGCAGCGCCACCTTCGAAACCCGCAACATGTATTTCAACCGCGACTTCCGCGATGGCACCAGCGCCCAGCAATCCAAGCGTGACGAATGGGCTCAGGGCTTCATGCTCAATCTGCAATCGGGATACACCGATGGCCCCGTCGGTTTTGGTGTCGATGCGCTGGGCATGCTCGGCGTCAAACTCGATTCCAGCCCGGATCGCACGGGCACCGGCCTGCTGCCGACCCACGATGACGGACGCGCGGCGGACGAATACTCCAAGCTCGGCCTGACCGGCAAAGTGAAAATCTCCGCCACCGAACTGAAAATCGGCAGCCTGATTCCTGAACTGCCGATTCTCAAACCGAACGACGGACGCATCCTGCCGCAGACCTTTGAAGGCGGTTTGCTGACCTCCAAAGAGATCAAAAACCTGACCTTCACCGGTGGCCGACTGGAGAAAGCCAAGGATCGCGACAGCACCGATTTCGAGGACATTGCCCTCAACAACAAGAACAGCCGTTTCGCCGGTACCGCTGCCGGCAAGCACTTCGACTTTGGCGGCGTCGATTACAAGTTCACCGACAAGATCACCGGCAGTTACCACTTCGCGCAACTCGACGAAGTCTACAACCAGCACTTCTTCGGCCTGGTCGCCTCGCGGCCGATGGGCCCGGGCACGTTTGGCACAGATCTGCGTTTCGCCGTCAGTGATGATCAGGGCGCGGCCCGTGGTGGCGAGATCGACAACCGCTCGCTCAACGGTCTGGTCAGCTATGCGCTGAGCGGGCACAAGTTCAGCGCCGGTTATCAGCATATGTCTGGCGATAGCGCGTTCCCGTATGTCGATGGCAGCGATCCATACCTGGTCAACTTCGTGCAGATCAACGACTTCGCCGGCGCGGAAGAACGCTCCTGGCAGGCACGTTACGACTTCGACTTCGCCAAACTCGGCATCCCCGGCCTGACCTTCATGAGCCGCTACTTGAGCGGTGACAACATCAAGCTCAAGACCGGCGAGGAAGGCAAGGAGTGGGAGCGCAACACCGAGATCAAATATGTAGTACAAAGCGGCGCTTTGAAGGATGTCGCCGTGCGTTTGAGGAATGCCACTTACCGTTCCAATTACTCGGCTCGCGATGCGGATGAAGTGCGGTTGCTGGTGAGCTATAGCGTTGCTCTTTGGTAATTGATTGAAATGCCTTGGCGCTGTGATCGGAAGATCAACAGATCGCAGCCTTCGGCAGCTCCTACACAAACAGTCCTTACAACAAGAAATCTGTGGAGAGACCAATGAATTTTTCACTGCGTAAAGTTGCTTTAGCGGCCGGCATGATGCTGGTGGCCGGGCAGTTGATGGCCGAACCGAAACGTCCGGAGTGTATCGCGCCGGCCTCGCCCGGTGGTGGTTTTGACCTGACCTGCAAACTGGTGCAGAGCGCACTGGTCAACCAGAAACTGCTGAGCAAACCGATGCGCGTGACCTACATGCCCGGCGGTGTCGGCGCGGTGGCGTACAACGCGGTGGTCGCTCAGCGTCCGGCCGATGCCGGCACGCTGGTGGCGTGGTCGAGCGGTTCGTTGTTGAACCTGGCCCAAGGCAAGTTTGGTCGTTTCGATGAAACCAATGTGCGTTGGCTGGCAGCCGTCGGCACCAGCTACGGCGCCATCGCAGTGAAAAACGATTCTCCCTACAAGACCCTCGACGATCTCGTTCAAGCGCTGAAGAAAGATCCAGGCTCGGTGGTGATCGGTTCCGGCGGCACCGTCGGCAGCCAGGACTGGATGCAAACCGCGCTTATCGCCAAGGCAGCTGGGATCAACCCGCGTGAGTTGCGTTACGTCGCCCTCGAAGGTGGTGGCGAAATCGCTACCGCCCTGCTCGGCGGCCACATCCAGGTCGGCAGTACCGACATCTCCGACTCCATGCCGCACATTCAAAGTGGCGACATGCGTTTGCTCGCGGTGTTCTCCGACAAGCGCCTCGACGAGCCGGAAATGAAAGACATCCCGACCGCTCGCGAGCAAGGCTACGACATCGTCTGGCCGGTGGTGCGCGGGTTCTACCTGGGGCCAAAAGTCAGCGACGAAGACTACGCCTGGTGGAAAGACTCGTTCGACAAACTGCTGGCATCCGACGAGTTCGCCAAGCTGCGCGATCAGCGTGAACTGTTCCCGTTCGCCATGACTGGCCCGGAGCTGGACACCTACGTGAAGAAGCAAGTTGCCGACTACAAAGTGCTGGCCAAAGAGTTCGGCCTAATCCAGTGATCGCCTCTGTCTAGCGGCTGCGTTCCCGATTGCGGGGACGCGGCACAGGAGCTCCCATGCTTATTCAACGCATTTTCGCCTCGGTGCTGTTGCTGGTCTGTGTCGGCCTGGCACTGATGGCGTGGCCGTACCAAGCGGCTTTTTCCTACGAACCGGTCGGCCCGCGCGCCTTCCCGCTGCTGATGCTCGGTCTGATGGGCGCGGCGCTGTTGTACATGGTGTTTCGCCCGGCGCCGATCAAACACAGTGAGGACGAGCCGCCACTGGATCGCGAAACCCTGACCAAGATTGCTATCTGCGTCGCCCTGCTGCTGGTGTTCGCCGGTCTGTTCGAACCGCTGGGTTTCATCCTCAGCAGCATCCTCATCGGCATTCCGATGGCGCGCCTGTATGGCGGTCGCTGGATGCCGAGCATCGTAGTCACCACGCTGATGGCCATCGGTCTGTACCTGCTATTCGACCGTGTGATGGACGTTCCGCTGCCCCTTGGCCTGCTCGACGTGCTGGAGAACTGATATGGATACCCTCGGTTATTTGGGCCAAGGCTTCGGCGTCGCGCTGAGCCCGTACAACCTGGTCACGGCCCTGACCGGCACGCTGATCGGCACCGTCGTTGGCTTGCTCCCGGGCCTCGGCCCTATCAACGGCGTGGCACTGCTGATCCCGATTGCCTTTGCTCTTGGTTTGCCGCCGGAATCGGCGCTGATTCTGTTGGCAGCGGTGTATCTGGGCTGCGAATACGGCGGCCGGATCAGCTCTATTTTGCTGAATATTCCGGGCGAAGCATCGACCGTGATGACCACCCTCGACGGTTACCCGATGGCCCGCAAAGGTCTGGCCGGTGTAGCGCTGTCGTTGTCGGCGTGGAGTTCGTTCATCGGTGCATTTATCGCCACTTGCGGCATGGTGCTGTTCGCCCCGCTGCTGGCGAAATGGGCGATAGCCTTCGGCCCGGCGGAATACTTCGTGTTGATGGTGTTTGCGATTGTCTGTCTCGGCGGCATGGCCGGTGATCGACCGTTGAAGACGTTTATCGCGGCGTTGATCGGCCTGTTCCTGTCGAGTGTCGGCATCGACGCCAACAGCGGCGTGTACCGCTTTACCGGCGACAACATTCACCTGACTGACGGCATTCAATTCGTCGTGCTGGTGTTGGGCCTGTTCTCGGTCAGTGAAATTCTGTTGCTGCTGGAGAAAACCCATCGCGGTCAGGAAGCGGTGAAAGCCACCGGGCGGATGATGTTCAACTTCAAGGAAGCGTCGTCGGTGTTCGTGGTGAACATTCGCTGCGGCCTGCTTGGTTTCATCATGGGCGTGTTGCCGGGTGCTGGCGCGACGCTGGCCAGCGCCGTGGCGTACATGACCGAAAAACGCATCGCCGGTGCCAGCGGCAAATTCGGTCAGGGTGATGCCCGTGGCCTCGCCGCGCCGGAAACCGCTATCGGTGCGTCGGCTTGTGGTGCTTTGGTGCCGATGCTGACGTTGGGTGTGCCAGGTTCGGGCACCACGGCGGTGATGATCGGCGCCCTGTCGCTGTACAACATCACCCCGGGCCCGCTGCTGTTCCAGCAACAACCGGACATCGTCTGGGGCCTGATCGCCTCGTTGTTCATTGCCAACATCATGCTGGTGATCCTCAACATCCCGATGATCCGCATCTTCACCCGCATCCTTGCCGTGCCGAACTGGGCACTGGTGCCGGTGATCGCGATCATCACCGGGATCGGCGTCTACGCGGTGCACGCCACCACGTTCGACCTGTTCCTGATGGTCGGCATCGGCATCTTCGGTTACATCCTGCGCAAGCTCGACTTCCCGTTGTCGCCGGTACTGCTGGGCTTCATCCTGGGCGGTCTGATGGAGCAGAACCTGCGTCGTGCGTTGTCGATCTCTAATGGCGCACTGGAGATCCTCTGGTCGAGCCCGATCACCTTCGGTGTCTGGGTGCTGACCGCGCTGATGCTGGCCTTCCCGCTGATCCGCATCTGGCGCAAACGTTCGGTCGCGCGTCGCGCCATTGCCGATGTTTGATCGCGCCTCACTGAAATCCTGGTGGGGAACCCCGCTGGTCGGTCTGCTCGGCGGTTACCTCGCCAGCCAGATCGGCTGGCCACTGCCGTGGATGGTCGGCTCGTTGCTGGCGATCATCCTCGTGCGCTGCCTGACCCCGTGGCAACTCACCGAGATTCCTGGCGGCCGCAAGTGTGGCCAGTGGATCGTCGGGATTGGCATCGGACTGCACTTCACCCCGGTGGTGATGGAGCAGGTGCTCAGTCATTTCGGCTTGATCTTCTTCGGTGCGCTGGTCACCAGTGTGTCGGCGGTGGTTGGCGTGTGGTTGATGCGCCGCACCGGTGAGGATCGCGCCACGGCGTTTTTCTCGAGCATGCCCGGCGGTTCCGGCGAGATGGTCAACCTCGGTGCGCGCAATGGCGCGATGCTTAGCCATGTGGCGGCGGGGCAAAGTTTGCGGGTGTTGGTGGTGGTGCTGTGCGTGCCGGCGGCGTTCAAGTATTTGCTCGGTGACGGCAACCCGATTTCTCATGCTGGCAGCGTCGATTGGCGCTGGCTGGCGATTCTGTTTCCGGCGGGCGGTTTGCTCGCGTGGCTCTGGCAGCGTTTGCGCCAACCCAATCCGTGGTTGTTCGGGCCGTTGCTGGTGAGTGCGACGGTCAGCATTGTCTGGGATTTGCACATCGGTTTGCCGGATGGTGGCAGTCAGATTGGCCAGTGGTTGATTGGTAGCGGCTTGGGTTGTCACTTCAATCGGCAGTTCTTCCGGCGTGCGCCTTCATTCATGGGGCGGACGTTGATTGGCACGGCGCTGACCATGTTGATCGCGTCGTTGGCAGCGTTGGGGTTGAGTGCGCTGACGCATCTGGATCTGCGTTCGCTGACGCTGGGCATGATGCCGGGCGGGATTGCCGAAATGAGTCTGACGGCGGAAACACTTCAGTTGTCAGTGCCGTTGGTGACAGCGATGCAGGTGATGCGGTTGTTGTTTGTGTTGTTTCTGGCGGAGCCGTTGTTCAAGTACTGGAATCGTAGTCCCGAATAAAACCGAGTTGCCCCCATCGCGAGCAGGCTCACTCCTACAGGGGAACGCATTCCAACTGTAGGAGTGAGCCTGCTCGCGATGCTTTTCAAATCGGCGGAAGGCGCCACTCAATCGGCGTTTCGCCATTCTGCTCAAGAAACTTGTTCGTCCGGCTAAAGTGCCCGCACCCCAAAAACCCGCGATAAGCCGACAACGGTGACGGATGCACTGACGTCAGCACCAAGTGCTTGGTCGCGTCGATCAGCTTCTGCTTGCTCTGCGCATGCGCGCCCCAAAGCATGAACACCAGATGCGGCTGGCGCTCGCTGACCAGTTCAATGATCCGGTCAGTGAAAAACTGCCAACCCTTGTCCTTGTGCGCATTGGCGTTGGCGCGTTCGACGGTCATCGTCGTGTTAATCATCAACACGCCCTGATCGGCCCAGCTCTGCAGGTAGCCATGAGTGGGAATATCGATGTTCAGGTCGCGTTTCAACTCTTTATAGATGTTGACCAGCGACGGCGGCGCCGGCACACCCGGTTGCACCGAGAAGCACAGGCCATGGGCCTGACCCGGGCCGTGATACGGATCCTGGCCGAGGATCACCACCTTCACTTTTTCCAGCGGCGTCGAGTTCAAGGCATTGAAAATCATCGGCCCCGGCGGGTAGATTTCCTTGCCGGCCGCCCGCTCCTGCTGCAGAAAATTGCGCAACTCTGTCATGTAGGGCTGGTCGAACTCAGCACGCAGTGCCTCCTTCCAGCTCGGTTCGAGTTTGATACGGTCGTCAGCAGTCATGGTCATACCCGGCAAAAACAATGGGGCGAACCCTAGGAAAGCCGACCACGCTTGTCAATTGATCTGACGCAGATCCGGCACTTTCCCCCACAACGATCATACTGATCGTTCAAATTCCCGATCGAGGTCACGATGAATCTGCACTTCGAAGAACTCACCGGCACCGACGGCGCCCGCATCGGTATCGCCAGCCTGGATGCTGAAAAGTCGCTGAACGCGCTGTCCCTGCCGATGATCAACGCCCTGAGCGACAAACTCGACGCCTGGGCCAAGGATCCACAAATCGTCTGCGTATTGCTGCGCGGCAACGGCGCCAAAGCCTTCTGCGCCGGCGGTGAAGTGCGCAGCCTGGTTGAAGCCTGCCGTGCCCACCCCGGAGAAGTGCCGCCGCTGGCCGCGCAGTTTTTCAGCGCGGAATATCGATTGGATTACAACCTGCATACTTATCCGAAACCGCTGATCTGCTGGGGCCACGGTTATGTGCTGGGCGGCGGTATGGGCCTGTTGCAAGGCGCGAGCACGCGGATCGTCACGCCGAGCAGCCGCTTGGCGATGCCGGAAATCACCATTGGTCTGTATCCGGATGTCGGCGCCAGTTGGTTTCTCGCGCGGCTGCCGGGCAAGCTCGGTTTGTTCCTCGGCCTGACCGGCGCGCACATGAATGGGCGCGATGCGATCGATCTGGATCTGGCCGACCGCTTCCTGCTCGACGAACAGCAACCGGAACTGATCGAAGGCCTGCTGCAGCTCAACTGGCAGGAACAGATCGCTCGGCAGCTCAACAGCCTGCTCAAGGCTTTGCAGCAGGAAGCCGTGGCGCAAATGCCCGAAGCGCAGTGGCTGCCGCGTCGTCAGCAGATCGACGAACTGCTCGACGTCAGCGATGTAGCCTGCGCCTGGAAAGCCATCAGCCTGCAACGCGACAGCAGCGATCCATTGATCGCCCGGGCCGCGAAGACCATGAGCGAAGGCTCGCCGCTGACCGCGCATCTGGTCTGGGAACAGATCATTCGTGCGCGGCACCTGTCGCTGGCCGAGGTTTTCCAGATGGAATACACCCTTAGCCTCAATTGCTGCCGGCACCCGGAATTCAGCGAAGGCGTGCGCGCGCGGTTGATCGATAAGGATCAAAAACCGCACTGGCACTGGCCGGACATCAACAACGTGCCGGACGCGGTGGTTCAGGCGCACTTTCACAAGGTTTGGGAAGGGCGGCATCCGTTGGCGGATTTGACGCAGTATTAAAATTCGCGCACAAAAAAAGCGGCGCTTCATGCGCCGCTTTCTGTTTGCGGGTGATTACCAGCGGTTGCCACGTCCGTTGTGATCGCCGCGACCACTGTGTCGGTCGTAGTTGCCACGACCGCGGCGATCATTGTCCCAACCGCCGCGACGGTGGCCATCCCAATTGCCGCGGTCATTGCCGTGCCAGCGGCGGCTTTCGTAGTAGCGTGGGGCCGGTTGATAGTGGCGCGGCGCCGATTGGTAATAACGCGGTTGCTGGTAGTACCGCGGTGCTGGTTGGTAGTAACGCGGCTGGGCGTAATAGCGGCTGCCGCCGTTGTAATAAGTGCCGCCTGTGTTGTAGTAGGCCGGTGCCGGTGACGTGTAAACCTCGGAGCTGTAATACGAGTCCGCGTAGGAGTAAGGGGCGCAACCGGCAACGGAAAACATCAACGCAGCAAGCAGAAGAATTCGTCTATACATGGCGGCCTCCTGGACCGCGGGTTGGCCGCACCAGCGACGCTGGCAGGCGACAGTCATTTAATCGGTGACTGTCGAAAAATCAGACAGCGTTTTCCGAATCTGGTGCGACCCTGCAACAAGTTGAAACAAGTGATTTATGAAAGCCTGTTCATCCGCCAGACGCGGTCATTCAGCCGCTGATTAATGGTGGCCACCGTGATATCCGCCGCCGTGATAACCGCGTCCATAACCGCCACGATAACCGTAGCCATACCCGCCGTAGTAATAACGCGGGCCGCCGTAAAAGTAGCGCGGGCCGTAATAACCACCGTAGTAATAGGGCGAGTAGTAACCGGGATAGTAGGAAGGGGCGTAATACACATCGGCGGGTGGCCCGTAGTAATAACAACCGGACAGCCCCAGACCGAGCACTGCGCACAGCAGCACCCGACGCAACGTTTTGTGAGTGAGCATGGCGGCCTCCTGAAAGACCTGCGAGCGCAGTCGGCGCAGGCCGGCTGACACCTGTTTTGACTGGCATTCGCAAACCAAGTGCCAGCCGCAAGATGACATCGGATCAGCGGCATTCACGCTGCATCGCGGTGCATCGGCGCACCAACACAAAGCGCCGCCCCGTCCTCGCGTCAAACCTCGTTCATCCCATAGCCCCGTGCCAGAGCGCTCTCCGTGACTTGGCACGCCTCTCGCTTTAGCAAACCCGTGCAGGAGTCATATCACAGGTTCGCGGCACCACAATTTGCAATGGCTGACTAGGGTTCCGGCTCGCAATCGCGAGTGGCTGGTCCGAGAGTTGGCGACCTCCAGTTGAGGTTACACGGCGGGACAAAAGCCCGGGAGACAAGCCACCGTTCGCGGTGCCGCGTTGCCTTCCTGTCCGCCCTTGATCAACTGGAGAATCCGCCATGACCCGACTACGTTTGCCCGCCCTGCTCGCCGCCGCGTTCGCTGCGCTCATCAGCAGCCAAGCCCCCGCCGCTCAGAAAGATCACTTCAGTGTCTGCTGGACGATTTACGCCGGCTGGATGCCATGGGAATACGCCGGCAGCCAAGGCATCGTCGATAAATGGGCGAAGAAATACGGGATCAAGATCGACGTCGTGCAGCTCAACGATTACGTCGAATCGATTAATCAATACACCGCTGGCCAGTTCGACGGCTGCACCATGACCAACATGGACGCGCTGACCATTCCGGCCGCCGGCGGCGTCGACAGCACCGCGCTGATCGTCAGCGATTTCTCCAACGGCAACGACGGCATCGTGCTCAAGGGCGACGGTAAAAAAGTCGCCGACCTCAAGGGCATGGACGTCAATCTGGTTGAACTGTCGGTCTCGCACTACCTGCTGGCCCGCGCGCTGGATTCGGTCGACCTGACCGAAAAAGACCTGAAAGTGGTCAACACCTCCGACGCCGACATCTCCGCCGCATTCAACACCGAACAGGTCAACGCAGTGACGACCTGGAACCCGATGCTCTCGGACATCAAGGCCAAACCGGGCGTGACCGAAGTGTTCAACTCCAGCCAGATTCCCGGCGAGATCATGGACATGATGGTGGTCAACAGCGCCACCCTCAAAGACAACCCGGCACTGGGCAAAGCCCTGACCGGCGCGTGGTTCGAAGTGGTCGAACTGATGAACGCGAAGAACGCCGCGAGCAAGGCTGCGCTGGAGCACATGGCCAAAGCTTCGGGCACCGACCTCGCTGGATTCCATGCGCAACTCGACACCACCAAACTGTTCGCCACGCCAAGCGAAGCGCTGAACTTCGCCACCAGCCAACAGCTGCCGGAAACCATGCGCAAAGTCGCCGAATTTTCCTTCCAGCACGGCTTGCTCGGTGAAGGCGCAAAAGACACCAGCGCGGTCGGCATGGCCTTCGCCAACGGCGTGACCAGCGGCGACACCGGCAACCTCAAGCTGCGTTTCGATCCGACTTACGTGCAGATGGCTGCCGACGCCAAGCTGTAAGCCACGGAGGATTTGGCCATGCGCCTGATCAATCGCCACCCGGATCGCCCGAGTCGCCTGTTGTTGGTGATCCTGCCGTTCGCTCTGCTGCTGTTCGCCTACTTCATGGGCTCGGCCGAGCGCCTGGCGGACAACCCTAACGACAAACTGCTGCCCAGCGCCGTGCAGATGACCGATGCGGTCAAACGTCTGGCCTTCAATGCCGACAGCCGCACCGGTGACTACCTGTTGTGGCAGGACACCGCGTCGAGTCTGCGGCGCTTGGCCATTGGGCTCGGCATCGCTGCACTCGCCGGGCTGTGCCTGGGCATCGCCGCCGGCACACTGCCGCTGTTCGGCGCGCCGTTGTCGCCCTTGCTGACGGTGTTGTCGATGGTGCCGCCGTTGGCGATCCTGCCGATTCTGTTCATCGTTTTCGGTCTGGGCGAGTTGTCGAAAGTCATGCTGATCGTCATCGGCATCACCCCGGCGCTTGCTCGTGATCTGGAGCAGCGTGCCCGCGAAATTCCGGTCGAACTGCTGATCAAGGCGCAGACCCTCGGCGCTTCGACCTGGACGCTGATGCTGCGCGTGGTGTTGCCGCAGTTGCTGCCGCGCTTGCTGATCTCATTGCGGCTGATGCTCGGCTCGGCGTGGTTGTTCCTGATTGCCGCCGAAGCAATCGCCTCCACTGACGGCCTCGGCTACCGGATTTTTCTGGTGCGGCGTTATCTGGCGATGGACGTGATTCTGCCGTACGTGGTGTGGATCACCCTCCTCGCCTGGCTGATGGATTGGGGCCTGAAATACCTGACGCGGCGGGCGTTCCCTTGGTATGAAGGGGCGGCCAAATGAGCTTCATCACCGTGAAAAACGTCTGGCAGCAATACGCCGATCAAGTGGTGCTCGAAGGCTTGAACCTGAACGTCAACGAAGGTGAATTTTGCACCTTGGTCGGCGCCTCCGGTTGCGGCAAATCAACCTTCCTGCGTCTGCTGCTCGGTCAGGAAACGGCGAGTCGCGGCGAGATTCTGCTCGACGGTCAAGCGCTGGCCAGTGAGCCGGATGCCAGCCGTGGCGTGGTGTTTCAGCGCTACTCGGTGTTCCCGCATTTGAGCGTGCTCGACAACGTTGCCCTCGGCCTTGAACTGCCGCGTGCGCCGTTGCTGGGGCGGTTGTTCGGCAGCGCCAAACGTGATGCGCGCGAACAGGCTGCGGCGCTGCTGCACAAAGTCGGCCTCGGTCATGCGCTGGACAAGTACCCGGCGCAGTTGTCCGGCGGCATGCAGCAACGGTTGGCGATTGCTCAGGCGCTGATCATGAAACCGCGCGTGTTGCTGCTCGACGAGCCGTTCGGCGCGCTCGATCCGGGCATCCGTAAAGACATGCACGCCTTGCTGCTGGAGCTGTGGCGCGAGACCAGACTGACGGTGTTCATGGTCACCCATGACTTATCCGAAGGCTTCAGCCTCGGCACACGTTTGCTGGTGTTCGACAAGGTGCGCCTCGACCCGCACGCCCCCGGCGCCTATGGCGCACGCATCACCTACGACATCCCTTTGAACAGCGACCGCCGCGCCCAACGCGCCGCCGTCGACGCCCTGCCGTTGCCACTGGCAGGCGCCCTTCGCACCGCTTGAGAGGACTGCTCTGATGAATAAGCCGATGACTGATTCGACTCAACTGTTTCCACCCTTCGCCGAAGAAATGCTCCCCGGTGGCGGCCACCGTTCCTTCGTGTTGAAGCGCGGCCAATTGCTGCGCCTGACCGATCTGCGTGGCGGCGCCAACGTCAGCCTGACCCTGCTCAACGCCAACGAAAAAACCGAGCGGCTCAACCTGCCCGACAGCCTCAAATGCCAACACACCGCCAAGCTCACCAGCGGTCACTGCCTGTACTCGGACATGGGCCGCGTGCTGGCCGCAATCACCGCCGACACGTGCGGCTGGAGCGACAGCCTCGGCGGTGTGCTCTGCGCCGAAGAGGTCGCGCAAAAGTACGGTCAGGGCCGCTATCAGGAATTGCGCAACGGCTTCTTTCGCAACGGCACCGACAACCTGTTGGTGGAACTCGGCAAGTGGGGCCTGGGCCTGTCCGACCTGTTGATGACCCTCAATTTGTTCAGCCGCGTCAACGTCGATGAGGCCGGACGTTTCCACTTCGTCGAGGGCAATTCCAAGGCCGGCGACTACATCGAACTGTACGCGCCGATGGACACGCTGGTGGTGCTCACCGCGCTGCAGCACCCGATGGATCCGGCGCCGGAATATGCACCAAAACCGCTGAAGCTGAGCTGGATGAACGCCGACGCCAGCGTCGCCGAACACTGCCGTACCTCGCGCCCGGAAAATGAGCGCGGCTTTGTCAACACCGACCGTTTGTTCGCCTGAGGATCGCTGCCATGTCAGTTGCTATCGCCACTTCGCAAAAACAACCCGACGCTGCGGTGTACCGCGCCACGATCCCGGCCGGTGAGCCGTGGCTGATGGAGGTCAAGGCCGGGCAGACCCTGCGCATCCTTGATCTGGAAGGTAATCAAGCGGTCGATACGTTGTTCTACAGCGTCGCCAATCCCAAGGAACGCTACGACGTGCAACGCACTTTGCGCCGACAGAACAGCGTATATCTGAGCACCGGCAGCGTGCTCTATTCCAACCTCGGCCACGCGATGCTGACCATCGTCGCCGACACCTGCGGACGCCACGACACCCTCGGCGGTGCCTGCGCGCAAGAGAGCAACACCGTGCGTTACGCCCTGGAAAAACGCTACATGCACAGCTGCCGCGACAACTACCTGCGCGCCTGTGTACATGACGGGCGACTGGGCAAAAGCGACATCGGGCCGAACATCAATTTCTTCATGAATGTGCCGGTCACGGCGGATGGCGGACTGACGTTTGAAGACGGCATTTCGGCGCCGGGCAAGTATGTGGATTTGCGCGCGGAGATGGATGTGATCGTGCTGATTTCCAATTGTCCGCAGTTGAATAATCCGTGCAATGCCTACAACCCGACACCTGCGGAGCTGCTGGTATGGAACTGAAAACAAGCCGGTTGCGCCGTTGGTTTTTTGCACTGTGCCAAGCGCGTTCCGGGCAGTGCCTGAAATCCCCCAAACACCCCTGATCAACCTGTGGGAGCGGGCTTGCTCGCGAATGCGGTGTATCAGATACATCACCGCTGACTGACACACCACTTTCGCGAGCAAGCCCGCTCCCACAGGGGGGCTGTGGTGAGTTTGAGAGACATGTTTTTTCATCCGGGACGGCCCGGATGTCTGTCGAAAAACGGCGGGACGGCCCGCTTCCCCTTCAGGGGTTATGCCATGTTCGAAAAAATCCTTATCGCCAACCGTGGCGCCATCGCCTGCCGCATCCTGCGCACCCTCGCCTCATTGCAGGTCAAAGGCGTGGCCGTGTACTCCGAAGCCGACGCCGCCAGCCTGCACATCCTGCAAGCCGATGAAGCGCACAGCCTCGGTGAAGGCGCGGCTGCCGGTACCTATCTGGCCGTCGACAAGATCCTCGCCATCGCCAAGCAAAGCGGTGCCACGGCGATCCATCCCGGCTACGGGTTTCTGTCCGAGAACGCCGCGTTCGCCGAAGCGTGCGAGGCGCAGAACATCGCCTTCATTGGCCCGACGCCAGAGCAGCTGCGCGTATTCGGCCTCAAGCACACCGCTCGCGCCCTGGCCAAACAGCACGGCGTGCCGATGCTCGAAGGCACCGAACTGCTCGACAGCCTCGACGCCGCGCTGATCGCTGGCGAACAAGTCGGCTACCCGGTGATGCTGAAAAGCACCGCTGGCGGTGGCGGCATCGGCATGCGCGTGTGCCGCAGCGCCAGCGAGTTGAGCGAATCGTTCGAGACAGTCAAACGCCTCGGTCAGAACAACTTCAGCGACGCCGGCGTGTTCATCGAGAAGTACATCCAGCGCGCCCGCCATTTGGAAGTGCAGGTGTTCGGCGATGGTCGCGGTGAAGTCATCGCCCTCGGCGTGCGCGACTGCTCGGTGCAACGGCGCAATCAGAAAGTCCTCGAAGAAACCCCGGCACCAAACCTGCCGGACGGCATGGCCGAAGAGCTGTGCGCGGCGGCGATCAAACTGGCGAAAGCCGTTAACTACCGCAGCGCCGGCACCGTGGAATTCGTTTTCGACAGCGAGGCGCAGCGCTTCTATTTCCTCGAAGTGAACACGCGCTTGCAGGTCGAGCACGGTGTCACCGAACAGGTCTGGGGCGTGGATCTGGTGCGCTGGATGGTGGAGCTGGCCGCCGGTGATCTGCCGCCGCTGAGCGAGTTGTCTCGTCAGTTGAAACCCGAAGGCCATGCGATTCAGGCGCGGCTGTATGCGGAAGATCCGGGGCGTGATTTTCAGCCGAGCCCGGGCCTGCTGACGGCGGTGCAGTTTCCGCCGGCCAACGGTATTCAGTTGCGTATCGATACATGGGTCGAAGCGGGTTGCGAGATCCCGCCGTATTTCGATCCGATGATCGCCAAGGTCATTACCTGGGCGCCCACTCGTGAACAGGCACGGGCCGAATTGCATCAAGCGCTGGGCGACAGTCTGTTGTACGGCGTGGAAGCCAACCGTGATTACCTGCGGCAGATTCTCCTCGACACGCCGTTCGCCAGCGGTGAGCCGTGGACGCGTTGTCTGGAAGGTCTGGTCTATCGCGCCAACACTTTTGAAGTGCTCAGCGCAGGCACGCAAACCAGCGTGCAGGATTATCCCGGTCGCCTCGGTTACTGGGCGGTCGGTGTGCCGCCGTCGGGGCCGATGGACAGCCGCGCATTGCGTCTGGGCAATCGCTTGCTCGGCAATGCTGAAGGCGCGGCGGCGCTGGAAATCACCATGAGCGGGCCGCTGCTGCGCTTCAATTGTGCAGCGGTGATCGCGGTGACCGGTGCGCCGATCGCGCTGACGCTTGAGGGTGACAGCGTGCCGATGAACACCGCCCTGCTGATCCCGGCGGGTGCGACGTTGCATCTGGGTAGCATCAGCGGTGCCGGGGCGCGCAGCTATCTGTGCCTGCGCGGTGGCTTGCAGGTGCCGGATTATCTGGGTAGCAAAAGCACTTTCACGTTGGGTCAGTTTGGTGGCCACGGTGGTCGCGCGTTGCGCGCGGGTGATGTGTTGCATGTGCCTGCTTTGAGTGATCGCAGCAGCGGTCAACAACTGGCTGAAGAACACGTCACCGCGTTACCTGCGGTGCGGCAGATTCGGGTGATTTACGGCCCGCACGCTGCGCCGGAGTATTTCACTGAGAACTACATCGGCACGTTCTTTGAAACCCAATGGGAAGTGCATTTCAACTCGAGCCGCACCGGTGTTCGGCTGATTGGGCCGAAGCCGGAATGGGTACGCGCGGACGGAGGTGAAGCCGGGTTGCATCCTTCGAATATTCACGACAATCCGTACGCCATTGGCGCGGTGGATTTCACCGGGGACATGCCGGTGATCCTCGGCCCGGATGGCCCGAGCCTTGGCGGATTTGTCTGCCCGGTGACGGTGATCGAGGCGGATTTGTGGCAGCTGGGGCAGCTCAAGGCGGGCGATAAAGTCCAGTTCATTCCGATCGACCTCAAAACCGCCCGCAACCTCGCCCTGAAATGGGATTCCCACTGTGGGAGCGAGCCTGCTCGCGAACGCGATATTTCAGACACCTCAGTATTGATTGATCCACCGCATTCGCGAGCAGGCTCGCTCCCACAGGGTTTAGTATCGCCTGTGGTTTTGGAACTGGGTCAGGGGGATGTGCGGCTTGTTGCGCGTGTCTCTGGGGATACGCATCTATTGCTGGAAATCGGCGAGCCGGAGCTCAATCTCGTCCTGCGCTTCCGCGCCCACGCCCTCATGCAAGCCTTGGAACACAAAGCCCTGCACGGCGTGATCGACCTCACCCCCGGCATTCGCTCGCTGCAAATCCACTACCAGCCGGAGCAACTGCCGCTCGCCGATCTCCTCGGCATCATCGCCGGCGAATGGGACGCGGTGTGCGCCGCCAACGACCTGCAAGTGCCGTCGCGCATCGTGCATTTGCCGTTGTCCTGGGATGATCCGGCCTGCCAATTGGCGATTGAGAAATACATGACCACCGTGCGCAAGGACGCGCCGTGGTGCCCGAGCAATCTGGAGTTCATCCGCCGCATCAACGACCTGCCGAACCTCGACGAAGTGCAGCGCACCGTATTCGATGCGAGCTATCTGGTGATGGGCCTCGGCGATGTCTACCTCGGTGCGCCGGTGGCCACGCCGCTCGATCCGCGCCACCGTTTGGTGACCACCAAATACAACCCGGCGCGCACCTGGACGGCCGAGAATTCGGTGGGCATCGGCGGCGCTTATATGTGCGTGTACGGCATGGAAGGCCCCGGCGGTTATCAGTTTGTCGGGCGTACCTTACAGATGTGGAATCGCTATCGCGAAGTGGCGGCGTTTGACGGTAAACCGTGGCTGCTGCGCTTCTTCGATCAGATCCGTTTCTACCCGGTCAGCGCTGAAGAACTGCTGCGCATCCGCCGCGATTTTCCGCTGGGGCGCTTCGATCTGAACATCGAACCCAGCCAGCTCAACCTCGCCGATTATCAAGCGTTTCTAAGTCGCGAGGCCGAGGGCATCAGCGCCTTTCGCGCTCAGCAACAGGGTGCCTTCAATGCCGAACGCGAACGCTGGATCGCCAGTGGTCAGGCGCATTTCGACAGTGAAGAAGCGGTGGTCGAATCCAGCGAGGACGCGCTGCTGGCGGAGGGTGAACACAGCGTCGACAGCCACATCGCCGGCAATCTCTGGCAGGTGCAGGTCGAGGCTGGCAGCCGTGTTGCGGCCGGCGATGTGCTGGTGATTCTCGAGTCGATGAAGATGGAGATTCCGCTGCTCGCGCCGATGGCCGGGGTCGTGCGCGAGGTTCGTGTGCAACCCGGTTCGGCGGTGCGTGCGGGACAACGGGTCGTGGTGCTGGAACTCGACTGAAGCCAATTGAATAAGGATCAACCCATGAATCTGCAACTCGATGTTCTGCGCCAGGCCTACCGCAATGGCGACACCACACCGCGTCAATTGCTGCCGACACTGCGCGACAAAGCAGCCGCGCTGAACCCGGATTATCACCTGTTCATCCACCTGCTCAGCGTCGCCGAACTGGAGCCGTATCTGGCGGCCCTCGATGGTCGTGATCTCGACAGTCTGCCGCTGTACGGCGTGCCGTTTGCGATCAAGGACAACATCGATCTGGCCGGCATTCCGACCACCGCCGCCTGCCCAGATTTTGCTTATGTGCCGGAGCGCTCGGCGACCATCGTCGAGCAACTGATCGCGTTGGGCGCGATTCCGCTGGGCAAGACCAACCTCGATCAATTTGCCACGGGGCTCAATGGCAGCCGCTCGCCTTACGGCGCTTGTCCGAACAGCGTATTGCCGGAATATCCATCGGGCGGTTCCAGCGCCGGTTCCTCGTTGGCGGTGGCCTTGGGCGTGGCGAGTTTTGCTTTGGGCACCGACACCGCAGGCTCCGGTCGGGTGCCGGCGGCGTTGAATAATCTGCTCGGATTGAAGGCCAGCAAAGGGCTGATTTCCACCGCCGGTGTGGTGCCCGCGTGCCGTACGCTGGATTGCGTGACCACGTTTACCGCAACGGCGCGTGAGGCCAGTCAGTTGCTGGCGCTGACGGCGAAAATCGATCCGCGCGATGAGTACAGCCGCCGCAATCCGTCGTGGAATGACGCCTCGGCGTTTGGTGCGCCGCGGCCGTTTCGTTTCGGTGTGCCGCGTGCGCAGGATCTTGAATTTTTCGGCTGTGTCGAAGGGCCGCTGTTGTTCGGCGATGCCATCGACCGACTCAAGGCCTTGGGTGGCGAAGCGGTTGAACTGGATCTGACGCCATTTCTTGAAGCCGCGCGTTTGCTTTACGAAGGGCCGTGGGTCGCCGAGCGTTACAGCGTTGCCGGCGAATTGATGGAGCAGAATCCGCAAGCCGTTTTGCCGGTGATCCGCGCCGTGCTGGCCAAAGCCCCGGCGGTGAGCGGCGTGCAGACTTTCCGCGCGCAGTACCGGCTGCAAGCGTTGAAAGCGCTGTGCGATCAAGCGCTCGAAGGTCTCGACTGTGTGCTGACGCCGACCATCGGCCGCCCGGTGACACTCGCCGAACTGCACGCCGAACCGGTGCTGCGCAATTCCGAACTGGGTTACTACACCAACTTCATGAACCTGCTCGACTACGCCGCCGTCGCCGTGCCGAGCGGATTTATGGCTAACGGGATGCCGTGGGGCGTGACGTTGTTTGGGCGGGTGTTTACCGATCAATATCTGTTGAGTGTGGCGGATGCGATGCAGCGTCAGCAGGACACTGCATTGCCGACGCCCGCGAACGTAGCGCGCAATGATCGTGCGCGGATTGTGGTGTGTGGCGCACATCTGCAAGGCTTGGCGTTGAACTGGCAACTGACGCAGCGCGGTGGGCGGTTGCTGGAAACCACGCTGAGCTCGCCGGATTATCAACTGCATGCCTTGGCCGGCGGCCCGCCGTTGCGTCCGGGGATGGTGCGGGTGAAGGACGGCGGCGTGGCGATTGCGGTGGAGGTGTGGGAGTTGCCGAGTAGCGAGTTGGGTTCGTTTCTGATGGGGATTCCGGCGCCGTTGGGATTGGGCAAAGTGCAATTGGCGGATGGGCGCTGGGAGAGTGGGTTTATCTGTGAGCAGTATGGTCTTGAAGGCGCCAAAGACATCAGCCACCTCGGCGGCTGGCGGGCCTACCTGAAAACCCAGGCCTGACCGCCATCTGTAGGAGTGAGCCTGCTCGCGATAGCGGTATGACATTCACCGAAGATGTGACTGATCTACCGCTATCGCGAGCAGGCTCACTCCTACAAGGACAGCGTAGCAACAGGGAAATACAGGAACGACCATTCGCGCCGCACATGGAGCAGTTATTTCCCCGCAGTCCCACTAGAATGCATGCCATCGGGCCACTGCCAACGGAACTGCCATGCCGCATCGATCTGCGCTGTACTCCCAACGCTCGCTGGTACTCACGCTGATCGCCCTGCTCGGCGCCGGTTTCCTTGCCACGTCCCTGCTGAGCTACTACGCCTCGCGCGCCTCGATCCGCGACAACATCGTCAACACCGAGCTGCCGCTGACCTCCGACACGGTCTATTCGGAAATCCAGAAAGACCTCGTCAGACCAATCCTGATTTCTTCGATGATGTCCCGCGACACCTTCATGCGCGACTGGGTGGTCAACGGCGAACAAAACCCCGAGCAGATGACCCGCTACCTCAACGAGGTCATGACCCATTACGGCGCCTACACCGCGTTTTTCGTCTCCAACAGCACCCTCACCTACTACCACGCCAAAGGCGTGCTCAAGCAGATCAAAGTCGAAGAACCGCGCGACGCCTGGTACTTCCGCGTGCGCGACATGAAGGATCCGTACGAGATCAACGTCGACCCCGATCTGGCCAACAAGGACAACCTGACCTTCTTCATCAACTACAAAGTCTACGACTACCACGAGCGTTTCATCGGCGCGGCCGGCGTCGGTTTGACCGTCGACGCAGTGATCAAGTTGATCGACAAATACCAGCAGCGCTATCAACGCAGCGTGTACTTTGTCGACACCTTCGGCCGACTGGTGTTGACCGGCGCCGAGGGCGGCCCGGAAGGCGCGCACATCGGCCAGAGTCTTGGCGAAATCGAGAGTATGAAAAGTCTGGTCAGTCAGTTGCCGAAACCACACAGCGGCAGCTACGAGTATTCCGCTGAAGGCCAGGGGCATTTTCTCAACGTGCGCTTCATTCCCGAGCTGAACTGGTACCTGTTCGTCGATAAACGCGAAGACGGTGCATTGAGCGAAATCCGTCAGTCGCTCTATCTCAATCTGTTGATCTGCTTGCTGGTGACGCTGAGCGTGTTGGCGTTGCTCAATCGCGTGATCAAACGCTATCAGCGCAAAATCCAGGCGCAGGCAACCCTCGACAGCCTCACCGAACTGCCTAACCGTCGCGGCTTCGACCTGCTCGCCGCGCAAGCCCTGCACGAAGCGCAACGCGAGACCAAACCGCTGACGGCGTTGCTGATCGACCTCGATCACTTCAAAGCGCTGAACGACACGTACGGGCACATGGCCGGTGACCAGGTGTTGATTGGCTTCGCCCGCGATCTGCAAAGTTGCCTGCGCCACGCCGACATCGTCTGCCGTTGGGGCGGTGAGGAATTTATCGTGCTGCTGAAGGACACCGACGGCGACACCGGTCAGAACATCGCCGAGAAAATTCGTCAGCACGTCGAACAACAGGAATATGCCTACAACGGTCACACCCTGAATCTGACGGTGAGCATCGGCGCGACCACCCTGCAACGCGATGACACCTTGCACAGTCTGCTGTCGCGGGCCGATCATGCGATGTACCGGGCCAAACAAACCGGCCGCAACCGCACCTGCGTGGAAATGCCTCACTCGACTTATGCCTGATTCCGACGTTAAACCCGACCATTGCCCGGCCTGCGGCGCCCGCAACGACTGCAGCCTGGCCGACCCGCGCACCGCCGACCGCGAATGCTGGTGCTACGGCGTGAGCATCGACCCGGCGGTGCTCGAAGCGCTGCCGCCAGCACTGCGCAACCAATCGTGCCTGTGCCCGCGTTGCGCGCAGGTCGAGGCGCAACTGCAAGCGGCCAAGCGGCCGATCCCGTAAGATGCGCGCCCCTTCATTGATCGAACACTGAACATGCGCGTCGACCGTTTCCTCAGCAATCTACCGCGCTTCAACCGTCAGCAGGTGCGCCTGTTGCTGGTGGAAAAGCGCGTGCGGATTGACGGAAAAGTCGTCAGCGATCCGCACAGCGAGGTGCTGGAATTCAGTCGCGTAGAGGTTGATGACGAAGTGCTGCAAGTCGGCAAACCGGCACGCTATTTCATGCTGCACAAACCGCCCGGCTGCGTCAGCGCCACCCGCGATCCGCAACACCCGACCGTGCTCGATCTCATCGATGAGCCGAACAAGGACGACCTGCACATCGCCGGGCGTCTGGACTTCAACACCACCGGGCTGATGCTGATCACCAACGACGGCGCGTGGTCGCGGCGCTTGACCCAGCCCCAGACCAAACTGCCGAAGGTCTATTACGTCGAGACCGAGCAGGAAATTGGCGCGGAATATGCGATCACCTTTGCCGAGGGGATTTACTTCGCGTTCGAGGATCTGACCACGCAGCCGGCGCAACTGGAGCTGCTCGGCCCACGCTCGGCGCGGCTGAGCATCGTCGAGGGGCGTTATCATCAGGTGAAGCGCATGTTTGGTTTCTTCAACAACAAAGTCCTGCGCTTGCACCGTGAATCCATGGGGCTGTTGCAGCTTGATGACGCGCTAAAACCGGGCGAATACCGCGCTTTGCGCACCGAAGAGATTCATTTGTTCTAAGCCCGCGACCGCTCAGCAGAAGTTGTCGAACAATTTACCAACGGCACTTGCGCGATCCTGCCTCCCCTGCTTGAATCAGGACGTCGGCCGAAATGTGACCGATGAGTCACAACATACCTCTAAGAAACTTTTTGTCGGTCGTCAGCCCCAAGGGCTGCGCCTCAGCCGACAAACTGCCCGCCAATAACAATACCCGTCGACCTGCCTTATCGGATCGACATGGGCCAAGCAAATTCCAGGCGTATGCCTACCTGTCACAAAGCTCGTGCAATCTCACCATTGCGCGCATACCCGCTTGCTTGCCAGGAGTCTTATGACATGAGGCCAGAAATCGCTGTGCTGGATATACAGGGTCAGTATCGGGTTTACACGGAGTTCTATCGCGCAGACGCCGCAGAAAAGACCATCATTCTGGTCAACGGCTCGATGGCCACGACTGCGTCGTTTGCACAAACCGTGAAGAACCTGCACCCGCAATTCAACGTGGTCTGCTACGACCAGCCCTACGCGGGTCGGTCAAAAGCCCACAACCGCCACGAGAAACATCTGACAAAGGAAGTCGAAGGGCAAATCCTGCTGGAGCTGATTGACCACTTTGGCGCAGAGCACGTGCTGTCGTTTTCCTGGGGCGGTGCTGCGACTCTGGTCGCCCTCGCCCACCAGCCTCGGCGCATCGAACGGGCGGTGATCAGCTCGTTCTCGCCGGTGATCAACGCGCACATGCTCGACTACCTTGAACGTGGCGTCGACTACCTCGGCCAGCGCGACGGCGACCGCGTCGGCCATCTGGTCAACGACACCATCGGCAAACATTTGCCTTCGCTGTTCAAGCGCTTCAACTACCGCCACGTCAGCAGCCTGGCCGAGCACGAATACGGGCAGATGCATTTCCACATCAGCGACGTGCTGCACAGCGACCGCCAGTGCTACTTGAACGCGGCGAAAAAGATCAACGTGCCAGTGCTGTTTTTAAACGGCGAATGGGACGAATACACCGCCGCCGACGATGCGCGCCTGTTCGGCAACCACGTCGCGCAGAGTACCTTCACCACCCTGCAAGCCACCGGGCATTTTCTCGACATGGAGCACAAAGCGGCGTGCCGCGATAGCCAGAACGCCTTGCTCGGCTTTCTGAAACCGGCGCAGCAAACCAGCCGAACGCGTTACTCGTTTGTTCAGGATCAACATGCATTGGCTATTTGAAAAAGTGTCGTCGCGCACGAGCCTGCAGGGTTGAGCTTTTGATTTGCGACCCGCAGCGCTCGTACGCGATTGACCGTTTTTAACGCTTCAAAGGCTTATTTTGCAAAAGAAACTTCAAATCCGTGGCCGAGTCTGGTACAAAGTCAGCCGCTCTGAGCGGGTATAGTTTAATGGTAGAACAGTAGCTTCCCAAGCTTCCGACGAGGGTTCGATTCCCTCTACCCGCTCCAATCAAATTTGGTCTCACGTCGTGATTTTTTGACGGGGGATGCAGGAATACAGAAAACCGGCCTATAGGGCCGGTTTTTTTGTGTCTGGGGTTTGTAGAGTTCGATATTCCGTAGGTTTTCTCTCCTCGCCTCGTCTTGTCACTCCTTGCAAAACAAACCTCGGTTTTCTAGTTCAGATGCCTTCTAACCTGAAGCTGGGGCTGCTACCTCGCCCTGTTCCTTTGACATCAGTGATTGCATCACTGGACATTGACGACTAGCATCTCCCAAAATGGGAGGAGACATGGATGCGGATAATGGCAAGATCAACTTTGCGGCAATTCTGGGAAAGCCATCCTGCTTTCGCTGACTCCGAGACACCGCTTGTTGAATGGTATCGCCACATGGAAAAGGCCGAATACCGTACGCCACAGGAGGTTAAAGCCGAGTTGAGAACCGCAAGCGTCCTTAAAGGCGCGAGAGTGGTGTTCAATATTGGCGGTAACAAGTATCGAGTGATTTTGGCGATCGACTATCAACGGCAGCTCGGCTTCATCCGCTTCGTTGGCAGCCATACCCAATATGACCAGATCAACGCGGAGACCGTGTAATGAACATCAAACCCATTCGGAGTCCGGAAGACCTCGCCGCCGCGTTTGTACGCATGGAGCAGCTGTGGGGCGCCGAACTCAACTCGCCTGAGGGCGACGAGCTGGAAATTCTCGCATTGCTGATCGAGAAGTACGAAGACCAGCATTTTCCAATGCCACCTTCCGACCCGATTGAAGCGATTAAATTTCGCATGGAACAGCAGGGGTTGACGCCACGTGATCTGGAACCGTTCATTGGCACCAGTGGACGCGTATCCGAGGTATTGAATCGCAAGCGCAAACTGAGCCTGTCGATGATCAAGCGCTTGCATGAAGGCTTGCGGATCCCCTACGAGAGCTTGCTTGCAGGGGCTTGAATGCTTCTGGCTGCAAGATAAACCGGTTTTAAAGGCCGGTTTTTTTGTGTTTGGGGTTTGGTAAAAACTCGAGCGCAAATCCTTGAAACACACCCTCCTTAACGGCGCCGGGCCAGTTGCTTAATTGCATTGATGAAGATCTATTGCACCATCCGGAAGAAAAGAGCCGCTCGGGTTTTCTTGCGTCGGCGGCTTTGAAAGTATTGCAGCAAAGTTAAAAAACACAGTGAACCTGTGGCGAGGGAGCTTGCTCCCGCTGGGGTGCGAAGCGCCCCCAACAATCTTGGGGCTGCTGCACAGCCCAGCGGGAGCAAGCTCCCTCGCCACAGGTTGTTTATCAAACATTGTCTCGACACACTCAACTCGTCAGAACTTCAAAGAGCTCCCGCACCATGACGCAAAACATCTACGACGATCCCGAGTTTTTCCAAGGCTACAGCCAGATGAACCGCTCCATCGGCGGGCTTGATGCCGCGCCGGAATGGCCGGCACTCAGAGCGTTGCTGCCGGCCATGCATGGTTTGAATGTGGTCGATCTGGGTTGTGGTTATGGCTGGTTCAGCCGTTGGGCCAGTGAGAGCGGCGCCGCCAATGTGTTGGGTCTGGATGTTTCGGAGAAGATGCTGGAGCGCGCGCGGCAGACAACGGTGGCGACGAATATCCGTTATGAACGTGCCGATCTTGAGCAGCTCGACCTGCCGGTTTGCAGTGTTGATCTGGCGTACAGTTCACTGGCGCTGCACTACATCAAGAACTTGTCGGGGCTGTTTGCTCATCTGTATGCGGCGTTGAAACCGGGTGCGCACTTTGTGTTTTCCATCGAGCACCCGATCTTTATGGCCCCGCGTAATCCGGGGTGGCTGGTTGATAGCGAGGGCAACAAGCGTTGGCCGCTGGACAGTTATCAGATGGAAGGTGAGCGGGTGACCCATTGGTTGGCGGAGGGCGTGATCAAGCAGCATCGTACGATCGGGACGCTACTCAATTCTTTGATTGAGGCGGGGTTCACCATTCGTCATGTCAATGAATGGGGGCCGAGTGATGCCGAGGTGGCGGCGCAACCGGCGCTGGCGGAAGAGCGGGAGCGGCCGATGATGATGCTGGTCGCGGTGCAGCGCTGAACGGATTCAACCTTGGAATAGCCCCTCACCCTAGCCCTCTCCCAGAGGGAGAAGGAACTGACCGAGGTGCCTGTTCGAGCTACATCGACCTGGGATATTCAGCCGAACTGAAATTCTGAAAAACACCCAATTCAGCTCCCTCTCCCTTGGGAGAGGGCTGGGGTGAGGGGCTCGCTTGACGCCACCCCACCGCTCTCAAGTCGAACAACGCATTCGTTCGTTTCAGCAAGTCGCAACAATAAACAATCGCGGAAACGGCAACAGCACCGACCCATCCGCCAACGCCGGATAAGCCCTCGCGACTTCCCCCAGGTATTGTTCCAGATACTCCGCCCGCTCCGCTTCAGTCAGCGGACTCAAAAACGGAATCAACCCGCTACCCTTGAACCACTCAACCACCCCTGCCGCGCCACCCGACAATTGATGGTGATACGTCGTGCGCCAGACATCGACCCGCGCGCAGTGCGGGCGCAACATCGAGAAATAATCGCTGGCACTCGCCATGTCCGTTCGCTGCCCCGCCGCGCCGGCGAGCTTCGCGGCCCACGGGCCATTGGCGGCGACTTCACGCATCAAGCGGTGAGACGGTTCGTTGAGGTTATCCGGCATCTGAATCGCCAGACTGCCGCCCGCCGACAACTTGTTGGCCAACGCGGGCAACAACGCTGCGTGATCCGGCACCCACTGCAACACGGCATTGGCGAAGATCACATCAAACGGCCCGGCGTCCACCCATCGATCAATCTCTGCCACCTCGAACTGCAACTGCGGTAAACGCTTGCGTGCCGCGTCGATCATGTCCGGCGAGCTGTCCAGCCCGCAGACCTGCGCCTCAGGAAAACGCTGCAGCAGAAGCTCCGTCGAATTGCCCGGGCCACAACCGATATCAACCACCGCTCGCGCCTCTGCCGTGGGAATCGCCGCCAGCAGATCGCGGGCCGGGCGGGTGCGTTCATCTTCGAAAGCGACGTATTGCTTGGCGGACCAACTCATTGCGTTCTCCTGTAAGGCGCTTGCTTCAAAACCTGGAAAAAACAGCTGCCGCTACCATACCGTGATCCGACTGGCCTGCGCTGCCCTACCAACGTCCGGTTCCATTCGCTGATTTGTAATTAGAATTTTCACAACGCCGTCAGTGTCTGAATTTCATGCACTCCCCCCAATAAGGAATACGGCTATGAAATTCGCGAAGATTTCCCAGAAGCTTGCTCTGTGGGCCGGTAGCCCGAAGACGTTTATGGGGGCGTTGATCCTGATCGGGCTGTGGGGGTTGAGCGGGCCGATTTTTGATTACAACGATACGTGGCAACTGATCATCAACACCTCGACCACGATCATCACGTTTCTGATGGTGTTCCTGATTCAGAACACGCAGAACCGCGACACCGACATTCTGCATTTGAAGATTGATGAGTTGCTACTGGTGACCAAGGAAGCGCAGAACGCGATGCTCGGGCTGGAGGCGCTGGATTTGAAACAGCTGGAGGCGTTGCGCAGGCATTACCGTTCGTTGGGCGAGGGCGAGGTGTTTAACCTTGAAGGGCTGGGTGAGAAGAGCAAGTCGAAGCAGGATTTGAATGAGTGCTAAGTTGGTCGGGCGAATAAAAACACTTGTGGCGAGGGGATTTATCCCCGTTGGGCTGCGAAGCAGCCCCATTTCTTGCTGCCGAATTCAACCTGACACACTGCATTGAATGGTTTAACGACTGCTGCGCAGCCGAGCGGGGATAAATCCCCTCGCCACAGGGGATCTGTGTTGTCTGTGAGATTAGCGGCTGGCCTGTAAGGCTCGGGCCATTTCCAGGTGATTCTGCAGTTTCGGCAGGGTCTCGTCGGCGAAGGCTTTGATCTCAGGCACGTCAGTGGTCTGCGCTTCCTGCTCGATCTGCTGAATGGCCTCTTCGGTGGCTTTGACCTGACTCGCGGCGTAGGCCTGGTCAAACGTCGCGCCGTCCTTCACTTCTGGAATCAGCTCTTTGGCCTTGTCGGCGATTTCTTCGCGCGGCGCGATCGGCAGGTCGAGCTTCTTGGCAATTTTCGCCAGATGCTGATTGGCGGTGGTTCGGTCATTGATGACGACGATGGTGTAATCCTTGACCTCTTTGGATTCGGTTTTCCCGTGGGCCAAGCGGCTGGCTTCGATATCAGCCATGCCTTTGGCCGACGCATCGTTGATGAAATCGGCAGGCGACTGGGCAAACGCACTGGTGGCGCACAGGCTCAACAGCGAAACAACACTCAAATTGCGTAAACGGGTGGCCATCCGGCTCATGGTCGCGCCCTCCTTTTCTCAAAATTCAAGCGGGAGCTTACGCCCCCGCCTCTCAATCAAAACGACTTCACTGACTACTTCGATTTCTGACCGGGCTTGCGGCCCATTTCTGTTTTCGCAGGGTCTTTGTCGACAGTCGTTGTAGTGGTTTTCCCACCTTTGCGACCGGCTTCAGACGCCTTCGTTCGATCGTTAGCGAAGTTTCCCGAGTTCGAGTTTCTTGAATTAGGCATGATTCTCTACCTCTTGGTAATGATCGTGGCGAGCAGGTGCCCGCCTAGATTGAGAATTTTCTGGCCGGCAAAGGTTTAGAAAAGTTGTCGTTGCACTGACGAACGGTGAAGCGCAATCAGCTAATGCAGCGCCGATGATTGCCGCGCTGCGCGATGTACAGTCACGTTCAAGCCTTGTTCGGCATCAGCCCCGGCAACGCATGCACCAGCGCGTTGATGGCGAAACCGATGAACATCACCCCGCACAACCGGGTGATCAGCAACTCGTGGCGCTGATACAGCGTGCGCACCCGCTGCGCGCCGACAACACCGATGAGAATAGCGTAGGCGAGCAGCCCGCCAAGGAAGCTCAGGGCGATCAGCGCCGGCAGCATCGACCAGTTGAGCAACTCGGCACGGCTCGACAGCAGCGCAGTAAACGTCGCCACCGCCACCGGGTAGGCTTTGGGATTGGTCAGCCCGAACAGAATGCCGTGCCAGAATGGATTGCGCGCCGCGCCCTGCGGTTCGTCCGCATTGCGTCGCTGCGCCCGCACCGCGCGCCAGCCGAGCCAGAACAAGTACAGACCGCTAAGCACGCCGAGCACGTCGAATGCCGTGCTGCCGATTTCCCGAGCGCCAACAATCGCGATCAGCGCCGTGCTGCACCAGACCACATCGCCAAGCAGATGCCCGCAGAGAAACCCCGCCCCGGCCCGTCGCCCATGGGCCGCGCCAATACCGAACACCGCCAGCACACCCGGCCCCGGCGTGATGCCGTAAATGAAACCCGAGGCCAGAACGGCCATTAGCAACGATAGAGTCATGGAAAACCTGCAAGCGCCAGAACACGTGGCGGCCAGTCTATATCAGCCGATTGCGCCTGATCACTGCCCGTCGTAAAAACGCATACCGGCGTACGGTTTCCGCCGACACGCTGCGAGTCGCGAGGCCAGATCGCCGACGTGAGCTTCGAGTTTGTGGCCATCAGGATCGAGAAAATAGAACGACGCACCTTCGCTGCGGTTATCGCGCCATTCCCGCACGTTTGCTGCTTTTAGCGTTTGTACAAAAAGCGCAAAATCCGCAGCGTTGAGGCTGAAGGCGTAATGGGTGTAGTCGGCGCCCGGCTCGCTAGTGCGTAATGGATCGAGCGACAGGCACAGCCACAGCCCCGGAAGCGAAAGATAGGCACCGTCGTCCCACGTCGCCTCGACGCGCAACTGCAATACGTCACGATAAAACGCCAGACTGCGGTTCAGATCGCTGACGGCGAGGGTCAGGTGGTTGAGGCCGGTGAGCATCGGTACGATAACCTCTGAGGTATTCGGGAGTAACGTCGTCAATTACAGCCCACTGAACCCATTTGGCAAAACATAAGCATTGCCGTCGTAGCGCAGTGTTGTCAGCACTGGTTTGGCTTCACGTCCCGCTCCTTGATGACTGTTCAGCCGCGCACTATCCCCTCCTCTTTCGACGGATTCAACTGAAGTAATCGCAACCCACATTCGCAATTACTTGAGTCAAGGCAGCACCAGAGATAGCTCCGCCCCGCGCAAAGCTGTAGCGTCGTGAATTGCCTACGACTACAGCGAGAGCGTTATGCCTGTCATTTCTTTACATCTTCCAGATGAAATCGCTGACGCACTAACCGACCTCGCCAAAGCAACGGGGCGCAGCAAATCTAGCTTGGCAAATGACGCCTTGAGTGAGTATCTGGAGCGCGAAACCTGGAAAACTGCGCAAATCCAGCAAGCGATAATAGAGGCCGATGCTGGAGATTTCGCCTCCGCTGCAGCAGTTGAAACCATCACTGCAAAGTGGAGTGGCAATACGCGTTAATCAGTAACGGCACAATCAAGATTTCCAGTCTGTGGCGTTTTCCTCGTCCCCCTCCTCAATCTTCCGATTCAACCAATTCAACGCCTGATCCCCACCCCGTCGCTTGTGCCAAGCCAGCACAAACGTAAACGGCGGAATATCAAACGGTGGCGGCACAACAATCAAATCCCCATGCCCCAAATCGCGCACGCTGCGCGATGACACGGTGAGAATCAAATCCGTGCCACTGATCAACTGCGGCGCGACGTTCCAGTGCGGCAGGCTGATCGCGACGCGACGGCGTTCGCGCAGTGTCGTCAGGGCTCGCTCGATTTCCGGTGTGCCACTGCCGCGCATTTCCAGCAAGACGTGCGGGCGCGACAGGTAGGTGGGCAGATCGAGCACGCCGTTGGCCGGCAAGGTCTGGCGGTCGAGCAGGCAGACGTAGCGTTCTTCGAACAGCAGCGTGCTGCGCAATTCGTGGGGCATTTCCGGGAAGACGCCGGCGGCGAGGTCGATATCGCCATTGAGCACGCCTTCGAGCATGCCTTCGCGGCTGGCGTGGCTGATTTGCAGGTCGATGCCCGGCGCTTCGCGGCGCAGGGTTCGGATCAGATCGGGGAGAATGATCGCCGCGCCGTAGTCCGACATCGCTACGCGAAAGGTGCGTCGGGCGCTGGCCGGATCGAAGGTGTTTGGTGCCAGCAGCGATTGCACTTGGGCCAGCGCTTCGGCGAGCGGCGCGACCAGTTCCAGCGCTCGCGCGGTGGGCGCCAGGGTTGCGCCGGCGCGCACCAGCAGCGGGTCGCCGAGCAAATCGCGCAGACGCGCCAGCGCATGACTGACCGCCGGTTGGCTGAGGTGCAGGCGCTCGGCGGCGCGGGTGACGTGCTGCTCGCTGAGCAAGGCGTCGAGGATCACCAGCAGGTTGAGATCGATGCGGCGCAGATCATTCATCTGATGCATGTTCTGGATGACGAAACGGAATTTAAATCTGCGCGACGAATACTCTAGAGTCCAGCAAAACCTGTTGGAGAATGATCATGAGTACGTTGCAGTGGGCCGGTTTGTTGGCGTTGGCCGCGTTTGCCGGGGCGGTGGTGCCGTTTCAGAGCGCGATCAACAGCAACCTGGCGCGCGGATTGGGCCATCCGCTGTGGGCGACGTTGGCGTCGTTGTTGGTGAGTGTGCTGGTGTTGTTGCCAGTGATTTTGGCATTGCGGCTGCCGCTGCCGTCGCTGGCGTTTATCAGCAAGGCGCCGATGTGGATGTGGGCCGGTGGCGCGTTTGGGGTTTGTTTTGTCGCGCTGGCGGTGGTGTTACTGCCTAAGCTCGGGGCTTCGGGGTTTGTGGCGTTGGCGCTGGCTGGGCAGGTGCTGGCCTCAATGCTGCTGGATCACTTTGGCTTGTTTGGGTTGGTGGAGAAACAGCTGACATTGCCTCGGCTGTTTGGCGCGGTGTTGTTGATTGCGGGGGTGGTGTTGATTCAGTTTGGCAACTCGCCGGGAAGAGTTTTGGCACCGCAATAAAGATCAAAAGATCGCAGCCTTCGGCAGCTCCTACAGGATTGGATTCGCACTCTGTAGGAGCTGCCGAAGGCTGCGATCATTTCAGCGGTTCAGTACTTATCGAGCGTGCGCAATTTCTGCGGCAACCCCCACAGCAACAACGCCGCTGCGATCAACGCCGCCACGCCAATGACATACAGCGCTGGCGTGGTGCTGCCGGTGAGATCCTTGATCCGCCCGACCATCACCGGGCTGACGATGCCGCCGAACTGCCCCAGCGTATTGATCACCGCGATCCCGCCCGCCGCACCTGCGCCGGCACCGGCCAGCAACTTCGGTGGCAGCGTCCAGAAGCTTGGAATAGCGGCGATGATGCCGGCGCCGAGCAAGCCGAGGGCGACGATCAGGAACGTGGTGTGATCGGCGAAAATCCCCGCACTGAAGAACCCGATCGCACCTACCACCACCAGCCCCGCGACAAACTTGCGGCGCTCGCCGGTTGCGTCCGACAACCGCCCGATCACGATCATGGTGATCGCACCGCAGATGTACGGAATGGCGGTCAGCAGACCGATCATCACCGGGCTCTCGGTGCCCGCGCTGCGGATCAGTTGTGGCGCCCAGAAATTCAGTCCGTAAGACGCGACCTGAATCAGAAAGTAGATCAGCCCCAAGGTCAGAAAACCCGGAATCCGTAGCGCCGCCAGCAATGAGCCGCCGCTCTTGTGCGGTTCGTGATGGGCGATACGGCTGGACAGCAATTTTTTCTCGTCAGCGGTCAGCCAGTGCGCGTCCTCGATGCGATCCTTGAGAAGCGTCAGCACTAGAAACCCTAGGCCGATGCACGGCAGACCACCGAGTAGAAACAGCCAGTGCCAGCCACGCATCTGCATCACACCGTCGAGATGTTCGAGTACCAGCCCGGAGAACGGTGCGCCGACCAACCCGGCGAATGCAGAGGCAAGAAACAACAGGGAAGTGATGCGTCCACGGAAGTGCTGCGGGAACCACAGCGTCAGGTAATACAACACGCCCGGCGCAAAACCGGCTTCCATCGCGCCGATCAAAAAGCGCAGCGCGTAGAACTGCCATTCGCTGGTGACGAAGACCATCAGCGCCGTCGCCACGCCCCACGACATCATGATCCGCGCGATCCAGCGGCGCGCGCCGACCTTGTAGAGCATCATGTTGCTCGGCACTTCGAACAGCACGTAACCGACCACGAACAGCCCGGCACCGAGGCCGTAAGCGGTGTCGCTCAGGCTCAGGTCGGCTTGCAGCTGGAACTTGGCGAAGCTGATGTTGATGCGGTCGAAAAAGGCGAACAGGTAGCAGACCATGATTAGCGGCATCAGACGCCAGGCGACTTTGCTGACCAGGGCTTTTTCGGCGTCGTGATCGACAGACGAGCTCGCGCCCGCCTCCATTACATTGAGGCTCATAGCTTTTCTCCAGGCGGACTGCCGGTGGGCGTCCGATTGTTTTTGTTGTCTGGTTTGGTTTTTTAACTGTAGGAGTGAGCCTGCTCGCGATGGCGATGGATCAGTCGACATCCGTGCTGGATGACAGACCGCAATCGCGAGCAGGCTCACTCCTACAGGGGAATGATGTGATCAGGTGGGGATCGGGTGTAGGTCGCAATTGCGCCCGGCCTTGGCCAGTTGGCCGGGGACTTCGTGGCCGAGGAGGTCTGGCAATCCGCGCGAGAGCTTCAACAGCAGCGGCAAGTCGATGCCGGTATGAATGCCGATTTCATCGCACAAATTCACCAAGTCTTCAGTGCAAATATTGCCCGACGCCCCCGGTGCAAACGGACAACCACCGAGACCGCCCAGCGCTGCATCGAAACGTCGCGCTCCTGCCTCGTAAGCCGCCAGCACGTTGCACAACCCCAAACCTCGGGTGTTGTGGAAATGCAGGGTCAGATCCGCCGTCGAAACCCGCTGCAAAACCCGCCGTACCAAGCGTTCCACCTGACGCAGATTGGCCATGCCAGTGGTGTCGGCGAGGGTGATGCCTTGAATGCCCAGTTCCTGATAAGCGTCGACAATCTGCAGCACGCGATCCTCGTCAATCTTGCCTTCGAACGGGCAACCGAACGTCGTCGCGATACTGCCGTTGAGCCGCACGCCCGAGCCATCGGCAAAAGCAACAATGTCGGCAAACGCCGCCAGCGAATCCTCGCAACGCATGCGCATGTTGGCGAGGTTGTGCGTCTGGCTGGCGGACATCACCAGATTCAGCTCATCGGCACCGGCCTCCAGTGCGCGCTGCGCGCCTTTGAGATTGGGGATCAGCGCGACGTAAATCACCTGCGGTTGACGCTGAATGCCTTGGAACACCTGCTCGCCATCACGCAGCGCCGGAATGGCTTTCGGCGACACAAACGAGCCGGCTTCGATGCGGCTGAAACCCGCCAGCGACAGTTGATCGATGAGCGCGATTTTGTCGACGGTTTCCACCCACGTCGGCTCGATCTGCAAGCCGTCGCGAGGCGAGACTTCCTGGACGATCAAGGTTTGCGAATAGTCGGAAATCATTGCACTACTCCCTGGTTTTTCAGGCGTTCGATGTCGAGTTCAGTCAGGCCGAGACCGGCGAGAATACCGTCGGTGTGCTGGCCGAGTGTCGGCCCCGACCAGTTCACGCCACCGGGGGTTTCCGAGAGTTTCGGCACGATGCCGGGCATCTTCACGGTTGCGCCGCCGGGCAGTTCGGCGTCGAGCAGCATGCCGCGCGCCTGATAGTGCGGATCGGCGACGATGTCGGCCACCGAATAGATGCGCCCGGCCGGGACTTCGGCAGCTTCGAGGGCGGCGAGCACGTCGTTGATCGGTAGGCTGCTCGTCCAGTGAGTGATCGCGGCGTCGAGCATGCCACTCTTGGCCGCACGGCCGTCGTTGTGGGCGAATTCTTCGGCGTCAGCCAGATCATCGCGACCGATGGTTTGCATCAACCGCTTGTAGATCGGATCGCTGTTGCCGGCGATCACCACGTAAGCGCCGTCAGCCGTAAGGTACGTGTTGGACGGTGCAATGCCCGGCAACGCACCGCCGCTGCGTTCGCGAACGTGGCCGAGCATGTCGTATTCCGGCACCAGACTTTCCATGACGTTGAACACGCTTTCGGCCAGCGACACATCGACGATCTGCCCGCCGCCCCGCCCGGTTTTGACCCGCAGCAGCGACATCAACGCGCCGATCACCGCATGCAAGGATGCCAGCGAATCGCCGAGGCTGACACCGACCCGCGCCGGTGGCGAACCGGGGGTGCCGGTGGTGTAGCGGATACCGCCCATCGCCTCGCCGATCGCACCGAAACCGGGGCGATCACGGTAGGGGCCGGTCTGGCCATAACCGGAAATGCGCACGAGGGTGAGGTTGGGATTGAGCGCGTGGAGCACGTCCCAGCCGAGGCCGAGTTTTTCCAGCGCGCCGGGGCGCAGGTTTTCGATGATCACGTCGGCGTCGGTCGCCAGTTGTTTGACCAGTTCGATGCCTTCCGGGGATTTCAGATTGAGCGCCAGCGACTGCTTGTTGCGCGATTGCAGGTACCACCACAGCGACGTGCCTTCGTGCAGCTTGCGCCATTTGCGCAGCGGGTCGCCCTGACCCATGGCTTCGATCTTGATCACCTCGGCGCCGAACTCGGCAAGCATGCGCGCGGCGAACGGTCCGGCGATCAGGGTGCCGATTTCGATCACTTTGATCGCACTCAGGGGGGCAGTCATCGCGGGGTACCTCTTATTCTTGGAATATGCGGGCAAGACTAGAGGCCTGATGGTGAAGGAATCCAACCTTCGTTCGGCAAAGGGCGTTCGCGAAATGCGAACGCACCACCCCTGTAGGAGCTGCCGAAGGCTGCGATCTTTTGATCTGTTGTTTCAAGGGCAAGATCAAAAGATCGCAGCCTTCGGCAGCTCCTACAGGGGGGTTCGGCCACGCAGATGATTGGAATATCAGCCGCGCAAATGCTCAAACAACAACCGGCTCACCGGCGACAACCCCGCCTCATCGCGCACCACTACAATCAACGCGCGATCCGACCAGTCATCGGTCAACGGCACCGCGTGCAGCCCCAGCGCCTGGCCGAACAACTCATACGCCCGCTGCGGCAAAATTCCGATGCCCATGTTGGCCTGCACCATCCGGCACACCGCATCAAACCCCGGCACATGAATGCGAATGCGCAGCACCTTGCCCGCCTGCCGCGCCGCCGCGTGGGTGCGCATGTTGATCGAACTGGCCGCGTGCAACCCGACGTAATCACTGTCCAGCGTTTCGGCAAAAGCTACGGATTCACGCGCGGCCAACGGATGCTCCGGCAACATCACCACCACCAGTTTGTCCTCGCGGTACAACACGCTGTGCAGGCCCTTGATGTCACTGTCGTTGGAGCAAATACCGAGATCCGCGACGCCATCGAGCACGCCCTGAATCACCCCGGCACTGGGCCGTTCCTCAAGGTCAGTCTTGACCTGCGCATGCCGCGCGGAAAAGTCGCGCAAGTCTTCCGGCAGAAACTGAATGATCGCTGACAGGTTCGCCAGCATCCGCACATAGCCGCGCACACCGTGGCTGTGCTCGCCCAGCTCCAGGCCCATCTTCTCGACGTTAAACAACATCTGCCGCGCATGGTGCAGCAGCGTTTCCCCCGCCGGCGTCAGCGTCATGCCCTTGGCCTGGCGCACGAACAGGCTGATGCCCAGCGCTTCTTCCAGTTCCATCAAGCGCTTGCTCGCCGCCGACACCGCGATGGCTTCACGCGCGGCGGCGCGGGTCAGCGTGCCCTCTTCATGCACGGCGACAAACAGTTGCAGGGTGATCAGGTCGAGGCGGCGAATCAGGCTTTTTTGCAGCATGGAAGGCTCGCTGGCGGGGACATTCGAGTCGGCAGGATAGCCCGGTTTTCGTTGAAGTCAGACATGTGATTAATCCGCCAACGTTCATGGCTTCGCCCTACAAACAAAACTCTTTTGCCTCTCAGGATTCGCGGAATCGGCCTATTTTTGTCCGACTTTTCGCTCTGTAAAGTCTGGCAACACACACAAATTGCAACACCCATGGATCGCTACGCTCAAGGAATGTCGCCTGTGAATCTTCCGTTGCACACCCCGAATCTGTATTCCAATTTCCGCAAGATCATTGCCCTCGCCGACTACGATTGGGACATCGCCGAACAGGGCAAAGTCGCCGGCCTCAATGTCGAAGTAAAAAGTCCGAATCACTTGCTCGATCAGTACGGGCGTGAATTCCATCACTTCTGCACGACCTCTTATCTGGGGCTCGATCATCACCCGGCCCTGCTCGAGGGCGCCATCGCTGCCCTCCGTGAAACCGGCAGTTTGCGCGTCGCAAATTCGAAGAACCGCTGCAAATTGGCGATTCTCGAGCAGTACGAAAACGAGTTGTCGCAACTCTTTGATACGGTCTGTCTGAGCACTTTGTCTTGCAGCGCCGCCAGCGCTGGAATCCTGCCGTTGCTGGCCAGCGGCATCTTCACCGAAGGTCAGCCGCCGGTGATGGTCTTCGACCGCCACGCGCACTACTCGATGAATCATTTGAAAGCTGCGTGCGCCGATGAGACCCGCGTGGTCACCGCGCCGCACAACGACATGGATTTTCTCGAACGCGCCTGCCAGCAACACGGTCGCGTGGCGTATGTCGCCGATGGCGCGTACAGCATGGGCGGCGTCGCCAACATGGAAGGTCTGTTGTATCTGAAGGATCGCTACGGGCTGTTTCTGTATCTGGATGATTCCCATGCGTTGTCGGCGGTCGGTCAGCACGGCGCCGGGCTTGTGCGGCCACGGGTGGCGGCGCTGGAAGAGGACTGCCTGATCGTCGCGTCGCTGGCCAAGTCGTTTGGCGCCAGCGGCGGTTTGGTAATGCTGGGCAATGAGCGGCAGAAAACCCTGATCCAGCGTTACGGCGGGCCGAGCAACTGGTCGCAGAGTCTCAACTGCGCGGCGATCGGTGCCGGCAGAGCGTCGATCCGCCTGCATCGCAGCGCCGAATTCGCCGCGCTGCAAAGCAACCTTCAGGCTAATATTCGCCTCTTCGACAGCCTGATCAGCACCGATCAATGCCACAGCAACATGGCCATCCGCTTGATCAAATGCGGGCAGGCAGCGGTAGCCAATCGAGTGGCCAGCGAACTGGCCGAACAGGGTTTTTTCACCAGTGCGGTGTTTTTTCCGGTGGTTGCACAAGGTAAGGCAGCCATCCGCATTACGCTGCGCGCGGACATGCCGCCAGCACTGATCCGCCGCTTCTGTGAACTGATCACCGAGCTGTTGCGCACCCACCGCTGTGATCTCGACGACTGAAAACAGGGACGAATCATGAACGCCAGCGTCACTCTCCTGATCACCTGTAGCACGGTTTTTCTTGCCCAGTTGGGCATGAGTATTTATTTGCCGGCGCTGCCGGAAATCGCCCGCTATCTGGCGGCGGAACCTGCGCAGGTGTCGTGGGGCTTGTCGCTGTACCTGATCGGCATGGCGCTGCCGATGTTGTTCTGGGGCAGTCTGGCCCAGCGCATCGGCCGCAAACCGGTGTTGCTGGCGGCGCTGGCGATTTACGGCCTGGCCAATCTGGCCTTGCCGCTGGGTTCGACGCTTGAGTGGTTTTTGCTGCTGCGACTGCTGCAAGGCGTCGGCGCCAGCGGTATTTCGGTGATGGCGCGGGTGCTGATCCGCGACAGCTTTCGCGGCGATCTGCTGGCCAAGGCGTTGTCGTGGATTTCGATCTCGTTCGTAGTGGCGCTGGGCATCGGCCAATACCTGGGCTCGATCATTGAGGTGACGCTGGGCTGGCCGGCGATTTTCTACCTGCTCGGCGTGGTCTGCCTGGTGATGGCGCTGATCGTGTCGCGGGTGGCGTTCCCTGCAGTCGCCGACGAACCGGTCAGCGCTTCATCGTGGTCGGCTTATCGGCAGATTCTGCTGCATCGGGCATTTCTTTTGCCGGCGCTGGCCGGTGGTTTGGGCTACGGCGTGATCATTGCGTTCAACACTGCGGGGCCACTGATTTTGCAGGGGCCGTTCGCCTGGTCGACGGTGGATTACGGTTTGCTCGGCTGGCCAATCAGCGCGGCGTATTTTCTGGGTGCGGTGGCGGTCAATCACTTCGTGTTGCGCACCGGTCAGGCGTGGTTGATGACCGTTGGCGTCGGTCTGGTGCTGGCCGGTAGCGGCGTGATGTTGCTGGGCAGTCTGGCGGCCAGTTCCATCGCGCTACTGTTTTGGCTGCCGTATTGCGTGGCGGTGTTCGGGCAGTCGTTGAACTACCCGATCAGCCTGTCACGCGCCAACGATGGCGCGCCGATTGCCGGTGCTTATGCGATGGCGCTGAGCGGTTTTATCCATCAATTGATGGCGGCGATCATTGGCGCGATGGCCAGTCTGATCGCCAGTCCACAAGCCTGGCCATTGTCGCTGCTGTGCACGTTGCTGGCCGTCGGCGCGATGCTTTGCGTAAGGTTTGCGCCGGGGGATGGCAAGCGTTAGAAGGCGTTGCGGAAGATTTCCTCGATCTGCCGTTGATCCGCCGCGCGCGGGTTGGTAATGCCGCAGGCGTCTTTCAGTGCGTTGGTGGCGAGGATCGGGATGTCGCTGAGTTTGGCGCCGAGTTCGCGCAGACCGCTCGGGATGTCGACGTCTTTGGCCAAGGTGCGGATCGCGGTGATCGCCGCTTGCGCGCCCTCCTCGGCGCTGAAACCACGAATGTCGGCGCCCATCGCGTGGGCGACATCGGTCAGGCGATCGGCGCAGACCAGCGCGTTGAAAGTCTGCACATGCGGCAGCAACACCGCGTTGCACACGCCGTGGGGCAAGTCGTAGAAACCGCCCAACTGGTGCGCCATCGCGTGCACAAAACCGAGCGAGGCGTTGTTGAAAGCCATGCCGGCGAGGAACTGCGCGTAGGCCATGTTTTCCCGTGCGGCGAGATCTGTGCCGTCGCGCACGGCCAGGCGCAGGTTGTTGCTGATCAGGGTGATTGCTTTCAACGCGCAGGCGTCGGTGATCGGGTTGGCGGCGGTCGAAACGTAAGCCTCGATGGCGTGGGTCAATGCGTCCATACCAGTCGCGGCGGTCAGGCCTTTGGGCATGGCGACCATCAGTTCCGGGTCGTTGACCGATAGCAGCGGCGTGACGTTGCGGTCGACGATGGCCATTTTCACGTGGCGCGATTCGTCGGTGATGATGCAGAAACGGGTCATCTCGCTGGCGGTGCCGGCGGTGGTGTTGATCGCGATCAGCGGCAGTTGTGGCTTGCTCGATTGATCAACACCTTCGTAATCACCGATTTCCCCGCCGTTGGTCGCACACAGGGCAATGCCCTTGGCGCAGTCGTGGGGCGAACCGCCGCCCAGCGACACGACGAAATCGCAGCGGGTTTCCTTGAGCAAACCCAGCCCGGATTCGACATTGGCGATGCTCGGATTCGGTTTGGCGCCGTCGAAAATCACCGAATCGATGTCCTGCATGGCCAGCTTCTCGGCGACCATCGTCGCCACGCCGGCCTTGGCCAGCCCCGTGTCGGTGACGATCAGCGCTTTGCGAAAACCGTAGTTGCGGATCGCGACCATGGCTTCGTCGAGGCAGCCGTTGCCCATGATGTTTACCGCCGGAATGAAAAAGGTGCTGGTCATGCGCGCGTCTCCTGACAGGGGCCGAATCGACTGCTGCGATTCAGCGGATAAGCACAGCATCGACCGATCGGTCAGCGCCGATGTTGATCTGGCTCAATGCCCGCTCGTGATAAAGTCGCCGCCCATCAGCCCCTATGTTTTGAGACCGCCTACGCAATGACCGATTTTCTGGATGTCGACGCCAGCCTTGAAGACTGGAACACCCTGCGCGCCGCGACCGATTTCAACGGCCTGCTGGTGGGCAATGGCGCCAGCCGCGCGGTGTGGGACGATTTCGGCTACGACTCGCTGTTCGAAAACGCCCGCACCGTCGAAGAGAAACCGTTGAGTGCCTCGGAACTGGCGGTGTTCGACGCCATGCAGACGCGCAGTTTCGAGCAGGTGCTCGGCGCGCTGAAAACCACCAGCCGGGTCAACAAGGCGCTGGCCGTCAGCTCCGCCGCCCCGCGCAATCGCTACTACGCCATCAAAGAAGCGCTGATCAACACGGTGCACGCCGTGCACATTCCGTGGCGCCTGGTGAAAGCCTCGACGCTGGCGACGCTGAATGAAGAACTGGCGCGCTATCGCACAGTGTTCACCACCAATTACGACTTGCTCAACTACTGGGCGCTGCAACACCAAAGCGATGCCATCGACGACCTGTTCAACGGCGCCAACGCGAGTTTCGATCTGGCCGAAAGCGCCACTGACAAACCGCGTTTGCTGTACCTGCACGGTGGCCTGCACCTGGTGCGAAATCAGGACGGCACCGCGCGCAAACTGACCTCGACCGAGGGCACGCTGCTCGGCAGCTTCGCGATCAACAATACGATCAAGACGCTGGATGACGTGCCGCTGTTCGTCACCGAAGGGCCGAGTGCGGACAAGCTCAAAACCATTCGCAGTTCGGATTATCTGTCGTTCTGTTATGAGCAATTGCTCGGGCATGGCGGCGGTTTGTGCATCTTTGGCCACGCGTTGGCCGAGCAGGATGCGCACATTGTGCGGGCGCTACGCTTGGCGAAACCGAAGACTGTAGCGATCTCGATCTATCCGCGCAGTGCGGCGTTTGTGCAGCACCAGAAGCGGCACTACGCGCAGGTGTTTGACGGGACGGGGGTTGAGTTGCGGTTTTTTGATGCGAAGACGCATGCGCTGGGCAGTCCGAAATTGTCGGTGCCGGTCGAGGTTTGATGTAAGCCGCACCGACGCCTTCGCGAGCAAGCCCGCTCCCACATGTGAATCGCATTCCCCTGTGGGAACTGCCTTGCCAGCGATATCGTTGAGTCAGTCAGCATCAATCGCTGGAGAGCCAGTTCGCACATTTGGAATGCATTCCCCTGTGGGAGCGGGCTTGCTCGCGAAGCTTTTGGGGGCGCCTCAATCCTCAGCGCTGTGCACCACCACCAGCAACTGCGCCTGCACCTCCCCCACCGACCGGATTCGGTGCGGTTTCTGTGCATTGAAGTGCAGCGCGTCACCGCGTTGCAGCAGCACTTTCTCGTTCATGAAATCCACTTCAACTTGCCCTTCGTGAACGAACAAAAACTCCTCGCCCAGATGCTCCTTGAAGGTCTTGTCGCTGAATTCGCTCGGCGGATAGATGATGAACGGCAGCAAATTGCGCTCGCTGACCTGATGCGCCAGCACCGCATAACCCGGGCTCTGATCGTTTGCCGCCAATGACTGCCGCTCGTGGCTGCGTACCAGGCTGTAGCTGTCGAGGCTGACGTTGTCTTCCGAGAACAATTCCTCGACCTTCACGTTCAGCGCTTTCGCCAGTTTCAACGCGGCGGCAATCGACGGGGTGTTCAGCCCGCGCTCGACTTTCGACAGATAACTCTTGGTCATGCCGGATTTTTCGGCCAGTGCCTCAAGGGTTACGCCAAGTTTTTTTCTCAATAATTTCAAACGGATAGACATGCGCAGCGGTTATTCCATCAAGGAAGCGACGATTTGTGCTTGCCAATGACACTTTGTGTCATATAGCCTCTTTCGTGTCATTTGCAATCCCCCAAAGGACACAGACATGGCCAAGACATTAGCACTACCCAAAGACCAACTGGTCAAGCAAGCGCTGACCCAGATGCAAAAAAGCCTCGCGGATAATACGTGGACAGACCGGCAAAAGCTGGCTTTGACTTGCCGGATTCTTTTCGAAAATGGTCACGACTCCGGCCTGGCCGGACAAATCACTGCCCGTGGCCCGCAGCCCGGCACCTATTACACTCAGCAACTGGGCCTGGGTTTCGACGAAATCACCGCGAGCAACCTGCTGCTGGTCAACGAGGATCTGGAGGTTCTCGAAGGTCACGGCATGGCTAACCCGGCCAACCGTTTCCACAGCTGGGTGTACCGCGCTCGCCCGGACGTGAACTGCATCATCCACACCCACCCGACGCACGTTGCCGCGTTGTCGATGCTGGAAGTGCCGCTGCAGATTTCGCACATGGATCTGTGCCCGCTGTACGACGACTGCGCGTTTCTCGAAGGCTGGCCGGGCGTGCCGGTGGGCAATGAAGAAGGCGAGTTGATCGCCGGTGCGCTGGGCGACAAACGCGCGATTTTGCTTTCGCACCACGGTCAGCTGTCGACCGGCACGACGATTGAAGAGGCGTGTGTCATCGCCCAATTGATCGAACGCGCGGCGAAGTTGCAGCTGCTGGCGATGGCGGCAGGCACGATCAAACCGATCATCCCCGCGCTGGGCCGCGAAGCCCATGACTGGATCGCCAAACCGAAACGCCACGCCGCCGCCTTCAACTATTACGCTCGGCAGAACCTGCGCCAACACGCCGATTGCCTGAACTGAAACCTCATTACGGAGACGCTCCCATGTCCAACATTCACGGCATCATCGGCTACACCATCACCCCGTTCAGTGCCAATGGCGAAGGGCTCGATCTGCCAGCACTCGGCCAATCGATTGATCGCTTGATCGCCAGCGGCGTCCACGCCATCGCGCCATTGGGCAGCACTGGCGAAGGCGCTTACCTGAGCGATTCGGAGTGGGATCAAGTCGCCGAATTCAGTATCAAGCACGTGGCCAAACGTGTACCGACCATCGTCAGCGTGTCCGACCTGACCACCGCCAAAGCCGTGCGCCGCGCTCGCTTCGCCGAAGCCCATGGCGCCGACGTGGTGATGGTGCTGCCGGCCTCGTACTGGAAACTCACCGAAGCGGAAATCCTCGCCCACTACCGCGCGATTGGCGAGAGCATCGGCGTGCCGATCATGCTCTACAACAACCCGGCCACCAGCGGCACCGACATGTCGGTCGATCTGATTCTGCGCATCGTCAATGCCGTGGAAAACGTGACCATGGTCAAGGAGAGCACCGGCGACATCCAGCGCATGCACAAACTGCAATTGCTCGGCGAAGGTCAGGTACCGTTTTACAACGGCTGCAATCCACTGGCACTGGAAGCGTTCGCGGCCGGGGCGAAGGGCTGGTGCACGGCAGCGCCGAACCTGATTCCGCAGTTGAATCTGGATCTGTATGAAGCAGCGATGGCGGGCGATCTGGATCGCGCGCGGGATCTGTTTTATCGCCAGTTGCCGCTGCTGGACTTCATTCTGAAGGGCGGCTTGCCGGCGACGATCAAGGCCGGGTTACGCCAGACCGGGCTGGAAGTGGGTGATCCACGCCTGCCGGTATTTGCATTGAGCGCGGCAGGCCAGACCCAACTACAAACAATCCTGAAAACCCTGCGCTGATCCCCCGGCAATCAAAACCCCTGTAGGAGCTGCGGCACGCTGCGATCTTTTGATTTTGATCTTCTAAAAATCAAGATCAAAAGATCGCAGCGTGCCGCAGCTCCTACAGGGGATTTATGGTGGATTTAAAATGGGGTTAAAGGACAGGCAGGGTTTTGTCCTTGATGGCTTTTGTCGGCCCGTTCGCCTTGACGCTGGCGATGCCTTTATCGCACGCCGCATCCGATGAATACGCCTCGCTGCTGCCAATAATCTGATGGTTGGCCGCCTTGAGGTTGAAGTACGGATGGCCGTCCTTCGTCGATTTTTTCTCGTAACGGTCATCCAGCGCGCTGTTGGTTTGCACCGAGGCGATGCCGCCTTCGGCCGCCGCGCGAGTGGTGTACAGCTCGCTGGTCAGAATCGTTTCGGCGTTCGCCGCTTTCAGGACGAACCTGAACTGGCCGTTGCTGCTTTTACTCAACTCGTACCATCCGGACATGCTCGTTTCTCCTGGGCAATTAAGAGATTTCGCGCTTCAGAGTAAAGACCAGCCAAGCGTATCTGTCGCCTATACCGGCCCCATCGCGGGCAAGCCCGCTCCCACAGGGTTCGAGGCACACACGATACCTGTGGGAGCTGGCTTGCCAGCGATAGGGTCAACCCGGTCTGGACTATTTCACTTGCGCCCGCACCACCGACAACTCCGGCGCACTCACCCGCCGCTGACTCAAATACCGCGTACAACTCACCCGCAAGAACGACGCAAAATTCACCACCTCCCCGCGATAATCCATCACCTCTTCATACAGCTTGGCGATCAATTGGTTGGTGGTCATGCCGTCGACCTCGGCGATCTCGCTGAGGATGTCCCAGAACTGATTCTCCAGACGCAACGTCGTCACCACGCCGCAGATGCGCAGCGAGCGCGAGCGTGATTCGTAGAGAATCGGGTCGGCCTTGACGTAGAGCTCGCACATCGGCGAATCCTCGTTACAGGGTGATTTTAGTGCCGAGCAAGCCGAGGAAACCGGCCAGCCAGTTCGGGTGCGCCGGCCATGCCGGGGCTGTGGCCAGATTGCCTTGAACGTGGCCATCCGTCACGGCGATGTCGATGTACGTACCGCCCGCCAGTCGCACTTCCGGGGCGCAGGCCGGATAGGCGCTGCACTCACGACCTTCGAGCACGCCGGCCGCTGCCAGCAACTGAGCACCGTGGCAGACCGCCGCGATCGGTTTGCCAGCCTTGTCGAAGGCGCGCACCAGGTCGAGGACTTTTTCGTTGAGGCGCAGGTATTCCGGCGCCCGACCGCCGGGGATCAACAGCGCGTCGTAATCGCCTTCGCTGACCTTGGCGAAGTCGAAGTTGAGGGCGAACAGGTGACCGGGTTTTTCGCTGTAGGTCTGATCGCCTTCGAAATCATGGATCGCGGTGCGTACGGTTTTACCGGCTGCCTTGTCCGGGCACACGGCGTGGACGGTGTGACCAACCATTTGCAGGGCCTGGAACGGCACCATCACTTCGTAATCTTCGACGTAATCGCCGACCAGCATTAGAATCTTTTTCGCGGCCATGGGGAGGACTCCTCTGGGAAATGCTTGGGAGTGTTCAAGGTAGACCTATTCGACAGTGACGGGTAACAACGGGCTACTACCGGGTTAACGCCATCGCGAGCAGGCTCACTCCTACAGGGGAACGCATTTCAAATGTAGGAGTGAGCCTGCTCGCGATGGCGCCGGCAAACTGTACGGATAAGTGAGTGCCTAGCTGTAACACCCCGAAATTCGCGGATTATGGCTAGATGAGGACACCTTCCAATTCTCTACGATCCTGGTCTCCCCTCATGTCCTCGCGCGAAAACACCGGCATGGCCCTCGGCCTGCTCGGCGTGGTGATTTTCAGCCTCACCCTGCCCTTCACCCGCATCGTGGTGCAGGAACTGCATCCGCTGCTCAACGGCTTGGGTCGCGCGTTATTCGCGGCGATTCCGGCGGCGATGCTGTTGTTGTGGCGCCGTGAGAAGTGGCCAACGTGGCAGCAAGTCAAAGGCCTGAGCCTGGTGATCGCCGGGGTAATTCTCGGTTTCCCGGTGTTGTCGGCGTGGGCCATGCAAACGCTGCCGGCGTCGCACGGGGCATTGGTCAACGGTTTGCAGCCGCTGTGCGTGGCGCTGTATGCCGCGTGGTTGTCTCATGAGCGTCCGTCAAAAGCCTTCTGGGCCTGCGCCGCGTTGGGCAGTGCGTTGGTGCTCGGTTATGCGTTGTACACCGGGGCTGGGAGTATTCAGGCGGGGGATTTGCTGATGCTCGGCGCGATTGCCGTGGGTGGGCTGGGTTATGCCGAGGGCGGCCGGTTGGCCAAGGAGATGGGCGGCTGGCAGGTGATCTGCTGGGCGCTGGTGCTGTCGACACCGTTGTTGATCGGGCCGGTGGTTTACTTGGCGCTGCAACATCACGGCGCGGTGTCGGCCAAGGCTTGGTGGGCGTTTGGCTATGTTGCGCTGTTTTCGCAGTTTCTTGGATTCTTTGCCTGGTACGCCGGGCTGGCGATGGGCGGGATCGCTCGGGTCAGTCAGATCCAGTTGTTGCAGATCTTCTTCACCATCGCGTTTTCGGCGCTGTTCTTTGGCGAGCACGTCGAGCCGATTACCTGGGTGTTTGCTTGCGGGGTGATTGCGACCGTCATGCTCGGGCGCAAAACCACGGTGCAACCGGCCCGCATTGCCACCGTATGAACGGTTGAACGGTTGAACGGTTGAACGGTTGAACGGTTGAACGGTTGAACGGTTGAACGGTTGATTATGTAGGAGCTGCCGAAGGCTGCGATCTTTTGATTTTGTTTTTAAGATCAAAAGATCGCAGCCTTCGGCAGCCCCTACAGGATGTTTATTCCAAGGCAGATGGCCGTCAGGAGAGGTAACCGTCGGCGCGCAGCAGGGTTTCCAGGCAGTGTTCGCTGATGTGATAGAACGCTTTCAATTCTTCAATCTTCACCAACAGCTGAGCCGGATCGACCGGCTCGGCGCGTTTCACCGCGAGAATCATCTTGTTCTTGTTGGTGTGATCGAGCGAGATGAACTCGAACACCTTAGTCTCGTAACCGCATGCTTCCAGGAACAGCGCACGCAAACTGTCAGTAACCATTTCTGCCTGCTGACCAAGGTGCAAACCGTATTGCAGCATCGGCTTGAGCGGCGCCGGGCTCTGGATTTGCAGGCGGATCTGTTTGTGGCAGCACGGCGAGCACATGATGATCGACGCCCCCGAACGAATGCCGGTGTGGATCGCGTAGTCAGTGGCGATATCGCAGGCATGCAAAGCGATCATCACGTCCAGTTCGCTCGGCGCCACGCTGCGCACGTCACCGCACTTGAACACCAGCCCCGGATGATCAAGCTTCGCCGCGGCGGCGTTGCACAGGTTGACCATTTCTTCGCGCAACTCGACGCCGGTGACTTCGCCCTCGGCCTTCAAGGTGTTGCGCAGGTAATCGTGAATCGCGAAGGTCAGATAGCCCTTGCCCGAGCCGAAATCCGCGACGCGCACCGGTTTGTCCAGCGCCAGCGGCGAGGTGGTCAGCGCATGGCTGAACACTTCGATGAACTTGTTGATCTGCTTCCACTTGCGCGACATCGCCGGGATCAGCTCTTGCTGCGCGTTGGTCACGCCCAGATCCTTGAGGAACGGTCGGCTCAACTCAAGAAAGCGGTTTTTCTCTCGGTTGTGCTCGGCGGACGGTGCTTCACGCAATTGCTGAGGTTTGCTCTTGAACAGCGAACTCTTGCCCTTTTTGCTGTATTCGAGCTGAGCTTCGTCAGTCACAGCGAGTAAATGCGCATTTTTGAACGAGGCCGGCAACAGCGCGGCAATCGTCGCCACGCCTTCGCTCAGCGGCAGGTTTTTGGTGATGTCGCGGGTTTTGTAGCGATAGACAAAGGACAGGTTCGGCTGCGCTTTGACGGTGACCGCTTTGATGATGACCCGCTGCAGCTCCGCCTCTTCACCGACGTACTTGGCCAGCACCAGTTTAATGAAGCCGTTCTGCTCGAGGCTGGTTTGCAGCAGCTCGATGAACTGGGCGTGGTGATCGGGCGCAGGCTTGGTGGACGGGGCGGTAACGGACATGAAAAAGCGGCCTCGGACGGGCGAAATCGGGAATGGCGGGTATTTTAGGGGGGATGGGGGTTGGGGACACGCTCTTATTTACCGAACGGCACAATCCATTGTGGCGAGGGGATTTATCCCCGCTCGGCTGCGCAGCAGGCGCAAAATCTGAATGTCTGCTTTGATTGACACATCGCATGGGGCCGCTTCGCAGCCCAACGGGGATAAATCCCCTCGCCACAGGGGACTGCTGAGCCTGGGAGAATCAGGCCAACACCACCAACCGATTCGGCAATTCATTGCGCACCTGCGTCACCGGCACATGCACTTTGAGCAATTCCCCACACGCCTCAATGCACGTCACAAACCCTTCCAGTGTGCGCCCCTGCCGCACCTGCTCGGTAAACGCCGCGACAATCACATCCCAGCTCTTGTTATCCAGCCGCTTGGAAATCCCCTCATCCACCAGAATCTCCACATACCGCTCCGCCTCGCAGACAAAAATCAGCATCCCGGTGCTGCCCACCGTGTGATGCAGGTTCTGTTCGAGAAACTGCCGTCGCGCCAGGTTCGACGCCCGCCAATGGCGCACGCGACGCGGGATCAAATGCGTGGTGATTTTCGGCAAACGAAACAGCAGGCACAGCACGATAAACGCGCCCCACTGCACCAACAGCAGGCTGTGCATGGTCAGCCAGCCGGTCAGGTAGTGCACGACGCCCGGCACCACCAGCGCCAGCAAACTCGCCCACAGCAGCGGGATGTACGCGTAATCGTCGGCGCGGGCAGCCAGCACCGTCACCAGTTCGGCGTCGGTGTCGCGCTCGACCCGGGCAATCGCTTCGGCGACTTTGCGTTGTTCGTGTTCGGTCAGTAATGCCATATTGAAAAGTGCCTGCTCATTATTCTTTTAATGTCACCAGCCGCCGGACGATCCACCGCCGCCGAAACTGCCCCCGCCGCCGCTGAAGCCCCCGCCTCCACCGCCGCCGCCACCAAAACCTCCACCGCCAAAGCCGCCGCCTCCGCCACCACCGCCCCGGCCGGCGGGCAGGATACCGAGCATCTGGAAGACAAACACGGTCAGGATGAACAACATCACCAAAAATACGAACAAACCGGGATGCCGCGAGATGAAATCATCGGACGGATCACCGCTCGATTCATACACCGTCGACGGCTCGTCCAGCGGATTGCCGCCGAGCACCACCAGCATCGCCGCGACGCCGTCGCTGATGCCTTTGCTGAAGTTACCGGTCTTGAACGCAGGCGTGATGACTTGATGGATGATCACTGACGACTGCGCATCGGTCAGCCGATCCTCCAGACCATAACCGACTTCGATGCGCAGTTTGCGCTCGTCACGGGCGACGATCAGCAGCGCGCCGTTGTTTTTGTCCTTCTGGCCGATGCCCCAGTGCCGGCCGAGCTGAACGCCGAAATCCTCGATGGTGGTGCCCTGCAGATCCGGCACAGTGACGACGACCAATTGCTCGCCGGTCGCCTGCTCGTGGGCCTGCAACTGCTGGCCCAGTTGCGCGCGCACCGACGGCTCGATCATCTGCGCTTCGTCCACCACCCGCCCGCTCAGCGCCGGGAACGTCAACTCGGCCCGAGCGCTGAGGGCGAATACCCACAACAGCAACACCAGCCCCATCTTCAACACGCGCATCTATTACCCCCACCAATCCCTGTAGGAGCTGCCGCAGGCTGCGATCTTTTGATCTTGTTCTTACGGTCAAAATCAAAAGATCGCAGCCTTCGGCAGCTCCTACACAGGTGTGTTTTCAGAATTTGACCTGGGGTGCCTTATCGGCATCTGGTGTGGTGGCTTCGAAGGTTTCGCGGATCGGCAGGTCGCTGTACATCACGCTGTGCCAGAGGCGACCGGGGAAGGTGCGGATTTCGGTGTTGTACTTCTGCACCGCCAGAATGAAATCGCGGCGCGCCACGGCGATGCGGTTTTCCGTACCCTCAAGTTGCGATTGCAGGGCGAGGAAGTTCTGGTTGGCCTTCAGATCCGGATAGCGCTCGGAGACCACCATCAAACGGCTCAACGCACCGGTCAGTTGATCCTGCGCCTGCTGGAACTGCTTGAGCTTCTCGGGATTGTCGAGGGTGCTGGCGTCGACCTGAATCGACGTGGCTTTCGCCCGCGCTTCGATTACGGCGGTCAGGGTTTCCTCTTCATGCTCGGCGTAACCCTTCACCGTTTCCACCAGATTGGGGATTAGGTCGGCGCGGCGCTGGTACTGGTTCTGCACCTGGCCCCACGCGGCTTTGGCCTGTTCGTCGAGGGTCGGGATATTGTTGATGCCGCACGCGGTCAACAGCGTGGCCAGCATCAGCAGGGTGACGACCTGCAAACGCGAGCGATTGGTTGGGCTTACATTCATCGCAGTGATGCTCCTTGGCACATTTCATTATAAAAACCGAGCGCGAAACACTCTGCGCCGGCTCTTGGGGCATAATCGGCCGCGCCGCTGGATTACGACGCGCCAATGGGCTAAAAAGTGCCCTGCGCGATCACGCTGCCGCAGTGTCGGCTGTCGTTTTTGGCTCTGGTTTTTTGAGCCTGCACCCGAACAACAATAGTCGCTCCCTAAATTTTGGCTGGCCGGCGTTGCATCGCCGCTTGGGCCCTTGAGAAAAAAATTCATGAAGAAGCTGTGTTTGCTGGGTCTGTTCGTCAGCCTGGCCAGTCATCAAGTATTGGCCGCCACGACCCCGGTACCCCTGGAAAACAAGGACGCGTTCATCAGCAACCTGATGAAGCAAATGACCCTCGACGAGAAGATCGGCCAGTTGCGCCTGATCAGCATCGGCCCGGAAATGCCTCGTGAGTTGATCCGCAAAGAGATCGCCGCCGGCAACATCGGCGGCACGTTCAACTCGATCACCCGCCCGGAAAACCGCCCGATGCAAGACGCGGCGATGCGCAGCCGTCTGAAGATCCCGATGTTTTTCGCCTACGACGTGATCCACGGTCACCGCACGATTTTCCCGATTCCGCTGGCCCTCGCCTCGAGCTGGGACATGGACGCGATCGGCAAATCCGGCCGCGTCGCTGCCAAAGAAGCCGCCGCCGACAGCCTCGACATCACCTTCGCGCCGATGGTCGACATCTCCCGCGACCCGCGCTGGGGCCGCAGCTCCGAAGGTTTCGGTGAAGACACCTACCTGACCTCGCGCATTGCCGGCGTCATGGTTCGTGCCTATCAGGGCGCCACCCCGAGCGCGGCCGACAGCATCATGGCCAGCGTCAAACACTTCGCCCTGTATGGCGCGGTTGAAGGCGGTCGCGACTACAACACCGTCGACATGAGTCCGGTGAAGATGTACCAGGATTACCTGCCGCCGTACCGCGCCGCGATTGATGCCGGCGCCGGTGGCGTGATGGTTGCGCTGAACTCGATCAACGGCATTCCGGCCACCGCCAACACCTGGCTGATGAACGATCTGCTGCGTCGCGACTGGGGCTTCAAAGGCCTGGCGGTCAGTGACCACGGCGCGATCTTCGAACTGATCAAACATGGCGTCGCCCGCGACGGTCGTGAAGCGGCGAAGCTGGCGATCAAGGCCGGCATCGACATGAGCATGAACGACACCCTCTACGGCAAAGAGCTGCCGGGGCTGCTCAAGTCCGGCGAGATCGAACAGAAAGACATCGACAACGCCGTGCGTGAAGTGCTCGCGGCCAAGTACGACATGGGCCTGTTCAAGGATCCGTACCTGCGCATCGGCAAGGCTGAAGACGATCCGACCGACACCTACGCCGAAAGCCGTCTGCACCGCGCCGAGGCCCGCGACGTCGCGCGTCGCAGCCTGGTACTGCTGAAGAACCAGAACGAAACCCTGCCACTGAAGAAAGACGCGAAAGTCGCGCTGGTCGGCCCGTTGGCCAAGGCGCCGATCGACATGATGGGCAGTTGGGCAGCGGCGGGTAAACCGACGCAATCGGTCACCCTGTTCGACGGCATGAGCTCGCTGATCGGCAACAAGGCGAACCTGATCTACGCCCGTGGCGCCAACATCACCAGCGACAAGAAAGTGCTGGATTACCTGAACTTCCTCAACTTCGATGCGCCGGAAGTGGTCGATGACCCGCGCCCGGCTAACGTGTTGATCGACGAAGCGGTCAAAGCGGCCAAGGATGCTGACGTGATCGTCGCGGCTGTGGGCGAATCCCGTGGCATGTCCCACGAATCGTCCAGCCGAACCGACCTGAACATCCCGGAAAACCAGCGTGAGCTGATCCGCGCGTTGAAAGCCACCGGCAAACCGCTGGTGCTGGTGTTGATGAACGGCCGCCCGCTGACCATTCTCGAAGAGAACCAGTCGGCTGACGCGATTCTGGAAACCTGGTTCAGCGGCACCGAAGGCGGCAACGCCATCGCTGACGTGCTGTTCGGCGACTACAACCCGTCGGGCAAACTGCCGGTGACCTTCCCGCGTTCCGTGGGCCAGATCCCGACGTACTACAACCACCTGAGCATTGGCCGGCCGTTCACGCCTGGCAAACCGGGCAACTACACCTCGCAGTATTTCGATGACACCACCGGGCCGCTGTTCCCGTTCGGTTATGGCCTGAGCTACACCCATTTCGCCCTGAGCGACATGGCGCTGTCGTCGACCACCCTGAACGCCACCGGCAAGCTCGACGCCAGCGTCATGCTGAAAAACACCGGCAAGCGTGACGGCGAAACCGTGGTGCAGTTGTACATTCAGGACGTTACCGGCTCGATGATCCGTCCGGTCAAAGAACTGAAGAACTTCCAGAAAATCATGCTCAAGGCCGGCGAACAGAAAGTCGTGCACTTCACCATCACCGAGGATGACCTGAAGTTCTACAACGCCCAGCTCAAATACGCGGCCGAGCCTGGCAAGTTCAACGTACAGATCGGCCTGGATTCGCAGGACGTCACACAGCAGAGCTTTGAACTGCTGTAACCCCAGCAACACTGCAAAACCCTGTGGGAGGGGGCTTGCTCCCGAAGACGGAGTGTCATTCAGCATATTATTGCCTGACACACCGCTTTCGGGAGCAAGCCCCCTCCACATTGGTTTTAGGGTGTATTCAAAATCGGTTTTATCCGCGGCGGTCGAGGATGTTCACCACCACCCGATCCACCCACCCCCAGATCCGCTGCTTGACCCGCCGCCACAACGGCCGACGCTGCCACTCTTCCAGACTCACCAGCTGACTCAGCCCGAAGTCCTTCACAAAACTCGCCTCTACCGCTGCCGTCAACGACGAGGTCAGCGCCTCCAGATTCGCCTCCAGATTGAAGCGCAGGTTCCAGTGGTCGAAGTTGCACGAACCAATGCTCACCCAATCGTCCACCAGCACCATTTTCAAATGCAGGAAGCACGGCTGATATTCAAAGATCTGCACCCCGGCCTTGAGCAGGCGCGGGTAGTAACGATGCCCGGCGTAACGCACTGACGGGTGATCGGTGCGCGGCCCGGTCAGCAGCAGACGCACGTCGACACCACGCGCGGCAGCCTTGCGCAGGGAGCGGCGGATTTTCCACGTTGGCAGAAAATACGGCGTGGCCATCCACACGCGTTTTTGCCCACTGTTCAGGGCACGGAATAGCGACTGCAGAATGTCGCGATGCTGACGGGCATCGGCATACGCCACGCGGCCCATGCCCTCGCCCTTGTCCGGCACGCGCGGCAACCGTGGCAGACCGAAATGCGCAGCCGGGCGCCAGGCGCGGCGGTAGCGGTTGGCGATCCATTGGCGATCAAACAGCAATTGCCAGTCGATCACCAACGGGCCGCTGATCTCGACCATCACTTCGTGCCATTCGCTGGTGTCGTGCCCCGGCGTCCAGAATTCATCGGTGACGCCAGTGCCGCCGACCACCGCCAGACGCTGATCGACCAGCAGCAACTTGCGGTGATCGCGATAGAAATTACCGACCCAGCGCCGCCAGTTCAGCCGATTGTAGAAACGCAGTTCCACCCCGGCATGGGTCAGGCGCTGGCGCAGATTGAGGGTGAACGCGAGGCTGCCGTAATCGTCGAACAGGCAGCGCACGCGCACCCCACGTTCGGCCGCCAGCACCAGCGCCTGGACGATGGTTTCGGCACAGGCGCCGGCCTCGACCAGGTACAGCTCAAGTTCGATCTGCTCCTGCGCGCCAGCAATCTGCTCGAGCATGCGCGGGAAGAATTGCGGGCCGTCGATCAACAGCTCGAACCGGTTGCCGTCACGCCATGGGAACACCGCGCCGCGCATGTCAGCGCGCCGTGAAAATCAGCACCGCACCCACCGGTACCGACAGACTGATGGCCGACAGGTCGGCGAGTTTGCGCAGGCTTTCGAGGCCCGGCGCCAGATCAAAATCTTCGGCGTTGATCACCAGCGGCTCGAGGGTGACCACTTGAAAGCGTCGATCATCGAGCCGCGTCGCCAGCAATTCGGCGGGGTATTCGTGTTGTTTGCCGTGCAGGTTGACGGTCAGCGGCAGACGCAATTCCAGCTGCGCGCCGGGCGCCAGATCGTTGATCGGGCGCAGGTCAATCTGCGTGGTGATGGTCGCTTCGGGGAATTGCTCGATCTGGAACAGCTCCTTGCGCATACGCTCATCGCGCAGCGGGATGCCGCTGTTGATCGAATCCAGTTCGACTTCGACTTCGGCACGACCGTTGGGGTCGACCTTGCCGTGCAGCACCAGAAAGCGCTGCACTTCAGAAATGTTGGCGTTTTTCGTGCTGACGAACGACAGCCGCGACGACTCGCCGTCCAGATACCAATTGGCCTGCGCCGGCAACGCGACAGCGGCGAGCAGCAGGCTGGACAGGGATGCAATGAGGGAGCGGTTGAACATTGAGGACTCGTGGGGCCGATAAACCTGCACGAACCTTAACTGGCCATGGGGTTATTGCAAACATCAAGATCAAAAGATCGCAGCCTGCGGCAGCTCCTGCCTAAAGCGCAGATCCCCTGTGGGAGCGGGCTTGCTCGCGAAAGCGGTGTGCCAGACTGTGCATGTATTGACTGACACGACGCCTTCGCGAGCAAGCCCGCTCCCACATTTGAAATGCATTCCCCTGTAGGAGCTGCCGCAGGCTGCGATCTTTTGGCTGTCAGGCCAATACCTGCTGCACATCGCCAATCGTCGCCGCCAGACTGTTCAAATGCAGACTCAACACCCGCTCCACCGGCGCCTGATCCATCGGCCAGTGCAGCGCCATGCTGCCCACCAATTTCCCTTCAGCACGAATCGGCAACGCCACCGCGCGAATCAGAAACGGCAGGCGCACCGGGTACTCCCAATAACCTTCCGTGCGCTGGCCAAAGCCCTGTTGCAACGCCTGCTCTGTCGCACTGAACAAACTTTCCGCGCTCAACTGCTCACGCTGGGCCAGCCGCTCGACCTCATCACTGCCCAACTCGCCAAGGCACGCCCGGCCCATCGCTGAGTGAAACAAACTCGCGTGATGCCCGACGATCTGGCAGTTGTTCGGATAACGCTTGCGCAACACCTGCGGAATCGCGCTTTCCATCACCTCAACCCGCTCGCCATCGAAGCACGACAGATCCACCACCAGCCCGGTGCGCTCGCACAACTCCACCAGCATCGGCGCCGCGCTCTCCACCAGATGCCGTTTGAAACGTTGCTGACGATCACCAAACAGACGCTTGGCGCACAGGCGATAACGCCGGTCGCTGAGGCCGCGATAGATCCAGCCCTGCTCCTGCAATGTCGCAAGCATCCGTGACACCGTGGCCTTCGGCAGACTCGTGAGGTAGTGCAATTCCTCCAGCCCCAGCGCCTGATGCTCGCCGAGCAATTCGACGATCGCCAGCGCTCGTTCAACCGAACGCACGCTGCCGGTATCTGTTTTGCTGCCCATGTGTTCGATCTCCCTGCGCACAGATGGATGAACACTTTTTGCAGCAAAATGCGGGCCGCTCAAGCCGATTGCAGGCATGGTGGCGGGCGCCGTTCGACCCAACGGGTCAGTTGTTCATGGGCATACGCCAGTTGCAGAACCGCGCGATCCGCCTGCGCCGGGCCAATGATTTGCAGGCCCATCGGCAGCCCCGCCGGGTTGAAACCGACCGGCACGCTGATGCTCGGCAATCCTGCCAACGTCGGGCCGATGACCACCTCCATCCAGCGGTGATAGGTGTCCATGGTCTGCCCGCCGACCACGCGCGGCCATGGCTGTTGTGCATCAAAAGGGAACACTTGTGCGGTAGGCAACAGCAGGAAATCGTAACGTTCGAACAATTCACTCAGCGCGCGATACCACTCACTGCGGTCGACCGAGGCCTTGTAAACATCGGCAGCGCTCAGACGCAAACCACCCTCGACTTCCCATTGTGCTTCCGGTTTGAGCAACTCGCGTTTGTGCGGATCGGCATACGCGGCACCCAGACTGCCCTGCACCAGAAAGTGCCGATGGGTCAGCCAGGTTTGCCACAAACGCTCCATGGAAAAATCCGCCTGACAGGCTTCGACCTGACAGCCCAGCGCGGTGAAATCTGCCAGCGCCGATTCGCACAAACTGAGCACACCGTCGTCCATCGGCAGATAGCCGTTGTAGTCGCCGAGCCAGCCAATGCGCACGTCGCTGAAGTCCCGTTGCAGGCCTTCGGCAAAGTTGCGCGGCTGATCTTTCAGCGACAGCGGCACGAGAGGGTCGTAACCCGCCTGCGTCGACAGCAATCGTGCGACGTCGGTGACGCTGCGGCCCATCGGCCCTTCAGTGGCCAGTTGCTGGACGAACACTTCCGGGGTCGGCCCGTGCGGCACGCGGCCCTGGGACGGGCGAAAACCGAAGACGTTATTGAACGCCGCCGGGTTGCGCAGCGAGCCCATCATGTCGCTGCCATCGGCCACCGGCAGCAAACGCAGAGCCAACGCCACCGCCGCGCCGCCGCTGCTGCCGCCGGCAATCCGGCTGGCATCGTAGGCATTGGTGGTGGTGCCGAACACGTTGTTGTAGGTCTGCGAGCCGAGGCCGAATTCCGGCACGTTGCTCTTGCCGATGATGATCGCGCCGCACTCGCGCACCCGCGCCACGCTGATCGCATCGTGCTGCGGCACCTGCTCGGCGAACAGCGGCGAACCCATGGTCGTGCGCAGTCCAGCGGTGGCGGCCAGATCCTTGATCGCCTGCGGCATGCCGTGCATCCAGCCCCGGGATTCGCCGCGATCGAGTTGTCGGTCACATTCATCGGCCTCGCGCAAAACCTCCTCCGCCGGACGCAACGACACCAGCGCGTTGACCTGCGGATTGAAACGCTCGATGTGTTGCAGATACGCCTGCATCACTTCACGGCACGAGACTTTGCGGGCATGAATCGCGCGGGACAACGCATCGGCGTCCAGCGCGACAATCGGATCGATGGCTAACGGACTCAAGATTTCACTCCAAGGTTGAGCGCGCTGGGGGCTTTGGCGCGGGGCGCCTCTTGCATGCAATAAATCCCGAGCAAGGTCAGCAGGCAAGCGAACAACACATAAAACGAAGGCGCCACCGGGGTTTCCAGCACCTTGCTCAACCAGGTCACGATCAGCGGCGCGAAACCGCCGAACACCATCACCGAAATGTTGTAGGCAATCGACACGCCGGTGGAGCGCACTTCGATGGGAAATTGCTCGGCCAGCGCCGTCGGTGCCGGGCCGAAGAAGCCGCCAATCGCGCCGCACAGCAGCAGTTGCATCACCAGCAAACGTTCGATTGAAGGCGCTGCCGCGACCCACACGTACAGCGGATAAATCATCACGAAAAACGCCAGGGTGAACGCCATCAACACCGGTCGCCGGCCGACGCGATCCGACAGTGCGCCGGAGAACGGAATCACCACGGTCATCAGCGCCACCGCGAGCATCTGCACCAGCAACACCTGATCCAGCGGCAAGCCGAGGTTGGTGTGGGCGAAGGTCGGCATGTTCACCAGCACCACGTAAAACGCCACCGTCGCACCACTGGCCAGGCCCATCGACACCAGCAGACTGCGGCGATGTTCGCGAACCACTTGCCACAGACCCGGCGCTGCGCCTTTGGCTTTTTTGCGCGCTTCGAGAAACTCTTCCGGCTCTTCCATGTGCTTGCGAATCCACAAGCCGACCGGGCCGATCAACAGGCCGAGCACGAACGGAATCCGCCAGCCCCAACTGTCCAGCGTCTCAGGGGTAAACAGGTGGGTGACCAACGCCACCATCGCCGCGCCGGCAAACACCGCCAGGCATTGCCCGACCAATTGCCACGAACCGTACAAACCTTTGCGATGAGCCGGCGCGCTTTCCACCAGAAACGCCGTGGCGCTAGCGTATTCGCCGCCAGTGGCGAAGCCCTGGAGCATCCGCGCGACCACAATCAGCAACGGCGCGCCCATGCCGATGGCGGCGTAACTTGGCGCGAAAGCGATCATTGCAATGGACACGGTCATCAGACGAATGATCATCTGCATCGCCGCTTTGCGACCTTTGCGGTCGGAATACATGCCGAGCAGGATGCCGCCCACCGGGCGCATGAAGAAGCCGACGCCGAAGGTCGCCAGCGCCATCAGCAGCGAGGCGTAGCTGTCTTCGGAGGGGAAGAATTGCCGGGCGATGATGCTCGCCAGAAAGCCGTAAACAATGAAGTCATACCATTCCAGCGCGTTGCCGATCACGGCGGCGACCACTTGCCGGGTACGCGAAACACCTGTGCCTGAAGCCTGCATGGGAGATTCTCCAAAAGCTGTTGGGTGAGCCCGTGCGCCGGTGCGCTCGGGATTCAGCGGCAGCAGAACGTGAAGAAATCAGGCCGGCTTGAGCCAGCTCTCGGTGAGCGCGCCCCAGTAGGCGGCGCCAGTCAGCAGGATGTCGTCGTTAAAGTCATAGGCGGGGTTGTGCACCATCGGCCGCGACACGCCGTTGCCGATAAACAGATAGGCGCCGGGGCAACGCTGGAGCATCCAGGCGAAGTCTTCGCTGCCCATCAATTTTGGCGTGTTGCCATCGACGGCATCAGCACCGACCAATTCGACTCCAATGCTGCGCGCGAACTCGGTTTCGGCAGCGTGGTTGACCAGCACCGGATAGGCCGGGCGATGTTCGATTGTCGAAGTACAGCCGAAACTCTGCGCCTGGGTTTCGATGATATTGCGCACGCGATTGAGGGTTTGCTCGCGCACATCGGCATTCAGTGCGCGCAGGCTCAGACGCAGAATCGCCTGCTGCGGAATGACGTTGGCCGCCTCCCCCGCTTGCAGTGCACCGACGGTGACCACCGCCGCTTGCTGCGCATCAATGTTGCGGGCGACCACGGTTTGCAGCGCCATCACCACACTCGCCGCAGCGACCAGTGGATCGACAGTCAGGTGCGGCATCGAACCGTGGCCGCCGACGCCTTCGATGACCACGTTGAGCAGATCCTGCGAAGCCATCATCGGCCCTTCGCGAAAGCCCAGATGCCCAGCGGGCAGGCCCGGCATGTTGTGCATGCCGAACAGCGCATCGCAGGGGAAACGCTCAAGCAGGCCATCAGCGAGCATCGCTTCGGCGCCGCCCTGACCTTCTTCGGCGGGTTGGAAAATCAGCGTGAGGGTGCCGTCGAACTGACGCGTCGCCGCCAGATAACGTGCGGCGCCGAGCAACATGGTCGTGTGTCCGTCGTGACCGCAGGCGTGCATGCAGCCCTTGTGCTGGCTGCTGTAGGCGACGCCGGTGTTTTCGATGATCGGCAAGGCGTCCATGTCGGCACGCAAGCCGAGTTTGCGCGAGCTGCTGCCGTTGCGCAGCACACCGACGACGCCGGTTTTGCCGATGCCGGTGTGGACTTCGTAGCCCCAGCTTTCGAGGGATTTGGCGACCAGCGCCGAGGTGCGGCTTTCTTCAAAGCCGAGTTCTGGGTGGGCGTGGATGTCCTGGCGGGTAGCGTGCAGGTCGCTGGCGACGTCGCTGAGCCAGGCCAGAATGTGCTGATGTCGGGTCATGACGGTTCTCCTCGCGCGGGTTTTCCCGGTCTTGTTGTTCGCAATGAATTCACGACACGTTGGAAGGCAGGTCGTGCTCACCGCCAGATAACCGCGAGACGCGCGCGAGGACAATCGAATGTGGTTCCGCAGAGTGGAACCCCGCTTCCGTGATCAACCCAACCCCTTGTAGGAGTGAGCCTGCTCGCGATGGCGGTGTATCAGAAACAATTATGTTGACTGACACACAGCCATCGCGAGCAGGCTCACTCCTACAGGGACGATTCGGTGTGATCAGGGATTCAGGCGGCAGCCCTGGCGTTCGCTTTGCCACTGGGCGCTGTTGCTGCGCCCCATGCCGCTGACGGTGATGGTTTTGCGGGCCGGGTCATCGCTGAACAGGCTGGTCGGTAGCCATTGTTTTACGTAGCCACGGCAATACTCTGCATCGTTGTTCATCACGTACCGGCACGAACAATATTCCTTGGCGGTGTAGGCGCTGATGATGTCCGGGAAGGCCCACAGATTTTCGCGCTCATAGACGATCCAGCCGAGCAACAAAACCAGCAGCAACAGCAAAAAGCGCTTCATGGCCGCACCGCCTGCAGCACGCGTTTGAGCAGCTCGTTATGCCGATAACTGCCATCGCGATCATCGCCATAACGGACGATCAGCAGTTTCTCGCTGGGAATCACATACAGCGCCTGCCCCCAATGGCCGAGGGCAGCGAAGGTATCGGGCGGCGCCTCGGGCCACGGAGACGTTGCGCCATCTACCGCTCGATTGAGCCACCACTGTCCGCCGGGCACGGCTTCGTCCTGATGGGCCTGGTAACCGGCGAACGGTTTCAGGTTGAACCCGAGCCAATCCTTGGGCAGCAACTGCTGGTCCGTCCCAACGCCCGTCGCGGGCCATCAACAGCCCGACTCGCGCCAGATCCCGTGCGGTGAGATAGGCGTAAGACGAAGCGACAAAGGTGCCCGTCGCATCGGTTTCCCACACGGCGTGGTGGATGCCCAAAGGCTCAAACAGCGCTGTCCACGGATAGTCGGGATAACGCTGCGGGCCGACGATGTTTTTCAGTGCGGCGGCGAGCAGATTGCTGTCGCCACTGGAATAACGGAAAGCCTGACCCGGTGGTGCGTAGCTGTCGTGATCCGCTGTAAAAGCCGCCATGTCGCGGTGACCACGGGTGTAGAGCATCGCCACCACCGAGGATTTCAGCGGGGCGTATTCGTAGTCTTCCTGCCAGTCGAGGCCTGAGGCCCAATGCAATAAGTCAGCGATTTTTATCTGCGGGTGTTTAGCCAGCGGCGGGTAAAACTTCGCTGCCGGATCCTCAAGTTTGAACAGGCCTTCGCCGTACGCCACACCGAGGACGGCGGCCATCAGGCTTTTGCTGATTGACCAGGTCAGGTGCGGGGTTTGCGCGTTGGTCGGGCCGGCGTAGCGTTCGTAGATGATCTGCCCGTCGCGGATGATCAGCAGCGCATCGGTGCGGATGCCTTTGCGGCTGGTGTCGTCGCGGGGTGGGAAGGCGTAGTTTTCCAGCGCTTGAGTATTGGTGATGGGCGAGCCGCTCGGCCATTGCTCACCGGGCCATGGTTCGGCCTGAATGGTGAAGCTGATCAGCAGCAGAAGCAGGGTCAGGCCTTTGAACATGGTGAGGGGCTCTGGGGGTGAACCTGCTGAGATTAGTCGGGGTTTATGACAGGGGTGTGGTGATTTTTCGGCCGCCTTCGCGAGCAAGCCCGCTCCCACAGTTTGATTGCATTCCAATTGAAGGAACTCGATCAACTGTGGGAGCGGGCTTGCTCGCGAAAGCGCCAGTCATGCCACCGCCAGCGCCTTTGCCAAACGCTTAGCCCGAGCCCCCGCCGCCAACTGCATCACCCCTTGATCCCGCCGCCACATCTGCGCCCACTCCGAGCCACTCTCCCCCAGCGCGTGATCGACCTCAGGCTTGAGCGCATCAAACTGCGCAAACAGCCCAGCCAACAACACATGCCCGGCCGGATTATTCGGCGGCTGCCGGCTCGCCTCGGCACACCCGGCCAACAGCGCCAGCAAACGCAATAGCAGCGTCTGCGGCCAATCGCTGTCCTGCCCAACGCCATACAGCCACGCGGTCATCGCACTCAGCACATAAACATCTTCCAGCGTGCGAAACGGCTTCACGTAAGCATCCCAACCATCCCCGGCCAACAACTCACACAGCGCACCATCGAGCAACAGCCGACCATGACTGATGTCCGGCATCAACGGCAGCGCCGGCAATTTCTCCACGCTCACGCCGGGCTCGCCGGGGTAGACCACGGCCAGACTCAGGCGCGGACTTTCGCCGGGCTCTTCACTGCGCGCCGCGATCAACAGCCAATCCGCCGCATCGCCGGCGGTGACGAAATCCTTGCGTCCGCTCAGACGCAAATCCGTCAGCCGCGTCTGCATGTCTGGCGGGCGCAGACTGCGCTGTTCGGTCGCACACAAAGCGCCAAGGCTGAGCGGCGCACTCGGCCACAACATGCGCAACGCCGCCTGATAACCGACCAGAAACGCCAGCCCCGGCGTCGCCATTCGCCGCCCACCGGCGACCGCCAATTCGAACGGCGTGACGTTGCCCAACTGCTGCAACAACGTCGCAAAACCCTCGGCAAGGTCAGCAACGGCGGGCATTCGTTCACGGCTTTGCAGCAGATCTGGCCAGGGCATAGGAGGCTCCTTGTGGGCTGTCATATAAGCATCACCGAACGTTCATGGCGATGACACCGGGGCTACATAGCCTGACTTTGCACAACACGGCTGCATAAAGAAAGTCGATCGGCTGCAACCCACGACGGGTTCAAGGCCCGTACGGAGATTCACATGACTCAGATCGCCCGCATCAGCGACACCGGCAATGAACGCCGCCTGCAAGCCGAACGCCTGATCGGCGCCGAGGCCTTGCAGCAAGCCCAGGCCCTGCGATTCAACGTGTTCAGCGGCGAGTTCAACGCCAAGCTGAAAGGCGCGGAACTGGGTCTGGACATGGATGATTATGATGTTCACTGCAGCCACATCGGCGTGCGTGATCTGAACACCGGGCGGTTGGTGGCGACCACGCGTTTGCTCGACCACACCGCCGCCAGCAGCCTCGGCAAGTTCTACAGCGAAGAAGAATTCAGCCTGCACGGCCTCGCGCATCTGCAAGGCCCGATCCTCGAAATCGGCCGCACCTGCGTCGACCCGGCGTACCGCAATGGCGGCACCATCGCCGTGTTGTGGGGCGAGTTGGCCGAGGTGTTGAATCAGGGCGGCTACAGCTATCTGATGGGCTGCGCGAGCATCCCGATGCAGGACGGCGGCGTGCAGGCGCACGCGATCATGCAGCGTCTGCGCGAACGTTATCTGTGCACCGAACACCTGCGCGCCGAGCCGAAAAAACCGCTGCCGACGCTGGATATTCCATCGAACGTGATCGCGGAAATGCCGCCGCTGCTCAAGGCCTACATGCGTCTGGGCGCGAAGATCTGCGGCGAGCCGTGCTGGGACGAAGATTTTCAGGTCGCCGACGTGTTCATCCTGCTCAAGCGCGACGAACTCTGCCCGCGCTACGCCAAGCACTTCAAGGCGGCCGTGTGATGAGCCGGTTGCGGGTGTACGCGCGGATTGCGCGAGTGCTGATCGTGGTGACACTGGGGCTGACCATGGCCGGTGTCTTCGGCGTTTTTGAACGGATTGGTCTGGCGCATTCGATGGAACGTCGCCAGCGTTGGTCGCGCTTTTTCATGGCACGCTTGGGCAATGCCCTGCCCTTTCGCATGACCGTGCACGGCGAGCTGCCGAAGCAGCCGATGTTGTGGGTGAGCAATCATGTGTCATGGACGGATATTCCGTTGCTCGGCATGCTCACGCCGCTGTCGTTTCTGTCCAAGGCCGAAGTGCGCACCTGGCCGGTCGCCGGTTGGCTCGCGGCGAAGGCTGGCAGTCTGTTTATTCGTCGCGGTTCGGGCGATAGCCAGTTGATTCGCAAGCAAATGACCCGTCACCTGCAAACCGCGCATCCGCTGCTGATGTTCCCGGAAGGCACCACCACGGATGGCCGCTCGCTGCGCACCTTTCACGGTCGCTTGCTGTCGGCGGCGATTGATTCCGAGGTGATGCTGCAACCGGTGGCGATTCGTTATCTGCGCGACGGCGAGATCGATACGCTGGCGCCGTTTATTGGCGACGATGATTTGCTCTCGCACTTGATGCGTTTGTTCAGCAATGATTGCGGCGACGTTGAAGTGCACCTGCTTCAGCCGATTGCCTGTCAGGGTCGTGAGCGTGCGGCGCTGGCGTTTGAAGCGCAGCAGGCGGTGCAGAAGGTGTTGTTTGGTGAGGTGGCGAAACCTGCCGAACCGCGTCGCACAGGCGAATTGATCGCCGCCTGAAAAGCAAAAGATCGCAGCCTTCGGCAGCTCCTACACCGATCCCTGTAGGAGCTGCCGAAGGCTGCGATCTTTTGATCTTGCTTAATCCCGCAACCCAGCAAAATCCTGGAGAACTGCCTGAAACACAAATCCCCTGTAGGAGTGGGCCTGCTCGCGATAGCGGTACATCAGGCAACATCAATGTGACTGACCCACCGCTTTCGCGAGCAGGCTCACTCCTACATTAGATATTCGGTGTCTGGGGGTTTTGGGCGAAGTCCTGGAGATGTGGGTAGAACAATCTAAAATCTTCACTCAACGGCTCATACAACCGCCGCAATTCCTGCATCGCCCCCGCCAGTTCCTCGGGCCGGCTCAGCCGCCGCGAGATCCCGCGCAACACCTGTTCCAGCACTTCAAATTCCTGATACGAACCCAACCAGTCATTGGCAACCATGTGCGGCGCAATCTTCGCCAGTCGCTCGGGCAGCTCCCGCTCGTGGGTCAGCACCCGATACACATCAGCCGTAAAAACCTCCAGCGGCTGATCGGCATACAACCGCCAATCCCGCGCCAGACAATGATCAAAAAACACATCAAGCACGATCCCGGCATAACGCCGCCGCGTTTCGGTAAACCGCCCCAAGGCGACATCCACCAAGGGATGGCGATCAGTAAACACGTCAATCCGTCGATGCAGCTGAATCGCCGCTTCCACCTCCGGCGCAAACTGCCCTTGCAACCGCCCTTTGACGAAGTCGCCATAGAGGCTGCCGAGTAATTGCCCGGGGCGCTGGCCACCGAGGTGCAAATGTGCGAGATAGTTCATGGGCGCAGCTTAGCACCGCGCCCTGCAATCGACACCTCACCATATCGTTATAACCCGATATACCGATTTATGCGCTCATCAGACCAAAATCATATTGGTATATCGCGAAGTACCGATTTAAAGTTCGCCTCATCGCGATATAGCGTTGTACACAACCGAGCACCCTGCCATGAACCTTGACCTCGACGAAATAATAAAAGCCCTGGCGCACCCAGTACGGCGAGACATCCTCAACTGGCTGAAAGACCCGAAAGGCGAATTCCCGGAACAGTTGCACAACCACGAGTACGGCATTTGCGCCGGACAGATCGATCAGCGCTGCGGCCTGTCGCAGTCGACCGTTTCTGCCCACCTCGCAACGTTGCAACGCGCCGGGTTGATCAGCAGCCAGAAGGCCGGGCAATGGCACTTTTTCAAACGTAACGAGGACGTGATCCAGGCGTTCCTCAGCACCCTCAGTAAAGAGCTCTGACCCTTAACGTCAGCCAGCCGACAAGGAAACCCGCATGCCCCTCTCGCTACTCATCCTCGCCTTGAGCGCCTTTGCCATCGGCACCACCGAATTCGTCATCATGGGCCTGCTGCCCGATGTCGCGGCTGACCTCGGTGTGTCGATCCCCGGCGCCGGCTGGCTGGTGACTGGTTACGCCTTGGGCGTGGCCATCGGTGCGCCGTTCATGGCACTGGCCACCGCCAAACTGCCGCGCAAGGCGGCACTGGTCGCGTTGATGGGCATCTTTATTGTCGGCAACCTGCTCTGCGCCATCGCCAGTGACTACAACGTGTTGATGTTCGCCCGTGTAGTCACGGCCCTCTGCCACGGCGCTTTCTTCGGTATCGGTTCGGTCGTTGCCGCCAATCTGGTGCAGGCCAACAAACGTGCTTCGGCCGTCGCATTGATGTTCACCGGTCTGACCCTGGCCAACGTGCTTGGCGTTCCACTGGGCACTGCGCTGGGTCAGCAATACGGCTGGCGCTCGACTTTCTGGGCAGTGACCGTGATTGGCGTGATCGCGCTGATCGGCCTGATCCGCTTCCTGCCGGCCAAGCGTGACGAAGAAAAACTCGACATGCGCGCCGAACTCGCCGCCCTCAAAGGTGCCGGTATCTGGCTGTCGCTGAGCATGACCGCGCTGTTCGCCGCGTCCGTCTTCACCGTGTTCACTTACGTCGCGCCGCTGCTTGGCGAAGTCACCGGCGTCTCGCCGCGTGGCGTGACCTGGACGCTGATGTTGATCGGCCTCGGTCTGACTGTCGGCAACATCATCGGCGGCAAACTCGCCGACAAAGGCATGGCCGCCACGTTGATCGGCGTGTTCATCGCCATGGCGGTGATCTCCACCGTGCTGACCTGGACCAGCGTCGCGCTGATTCCGTCTGAAATCACCCTGTTCCTTTGGGCTGTCGCCTGCTTCGCCGCCGTGCCGGCCCTGCAAGTCAACGTGGTGACCTTCGGCAAAGCCGCACCGAACCTGGTGTCGACCCTGAACATCGGCGCTTTCAACGTCGGCAACGCCCTCGGCGCCTGGGTCGGCGGCAGCGTCATCGCCCACGGTTACGGCCTGACCAGCGTGCCGCTCGCCGGCGGTGCCCTCGCGGTACTGGCGCTGTTGGTGACCCTGATTACTTTCCGTCAGAACGGCAATGCCGATCTGGCCCCCGCGACTCACTGATTAACTTTCACTTTTACGAGGGTTGTAGACATGGCAACTATTTTTGATCCCATCAAACTCGGCGACGTCGAACTGGCCAACCGCATCATCATGGCCCCGCTGACCCGCTGCCGCGCCGATGAAGGCCGCGTACCGAACGCGCTGATGGCTGAATATTATGTACAGCGCGCTTCCGCCGGCCTGATCCTCAGCGAAGCCACTTCGGTAACGCCAATGGGCGTGGGCTATCCGGACACCCCGGGCATCTGGTCCAACGACCAAGTGCGCGGCTGGTCCAATGTGACCAAAGCCATTCACGGCGCTGGCGGCAAGATCTTCCTGCAACTGTGGCACGTCGGCCGCGTCTCCCACCCGTCGTACCTCAACGGTGAAGCGCCGGTTGCACCGAGCGCCATCCAGCCAAAAGGTCACGTCAGCCTGGTTCGTCCAATGGCCGACTACCCGACTCCGCGCGCACTGGAAACCGCTGAAATCGCCGACATCGTCGACGCCTACCGCACCGGTGCCGAGAACGCCAAAGCCGCCGGTTTTGACGGCGTGGAAATCCACGGCGCCAACGGTTACCTGCTCGACCAGTTCCTGCAAAGCAGCACCAACCAGCGCACCGATAACTACGGCGGCTCCCTGGAAAACCGTGCGCGCCTGTTGCTGGAAGTGACTGACGCAGCGATCGAAGTCTGGGGTGCCGGCCGTGTCGGTGTGCACCTGGCACCGCGCGCCGACTCCCACGACATGGGCGACGACAACCTGGCCGAAACCTTCACCTACGTCGCGCGTGAGCTGGGCAAGCGCGGTATCGCGTTCATCTGCTCCCGTGAGAAAGAAGGCGCCGACAGCCTCGGCCCGCAACTGAAAGAAGCTTTCGGTGGCCCGTACATCGCCAACGAACGCTTCACCAAGGACAGCGCCAACGCGTGGCTGGCGAGTGGCAAGGCTGATGCTGTGGCGTTTGGCGTGCCGTTTATTGCCAACCCGGATCTGCCAGCGCGTTTGCAGGCTGATGCGCCGTTGAATGAAGCGCGTCCGGAGTTGTTCTACGCTAAGGGGCCGGTTGGTTACATCGACTATCCGACGCTGTAAGGCATCACCCAGAAACGCAAAAGCCCCCGACTTGTGAGAGTCGGGGGCTTTTTTTGTGTTCACTTGGAACGCGATTGCGAGGCTGAGTATGTAGCTCCTCACCTCAGCGCTTTCCCGAGGGAGAGGGAGCCGATCGAGGATGTTCGAAACCTGAGTTCGGCGGGATATTTCACGTCGGCGTATCTCGAAAGACCCCGCCGATCAGTCCCTCTACCTCTGGGAGAGGGCAAGCGGCCACACACGTTTCACACAGAAGAAACAAATTCCCTACAAAATGCTCAGTTCGCACCGTATAAACTGCGCCCCGGCAAACGTAAGTAAAAGCAGGCCAATTGACATAAGCTGTGCCAATTACGCATTTTGTTTCATTTGCGCAGGCTAGGGCTCAGGCGCAGCATATCCAACCCTGTATCGACCCAACGCTCGGCCTCGGCATGCAGCTCAAAGCTGTCCGGTGCCAGAAGCCATCCGTACAGGAGGCCGTCAATATAGGCATGAATGCTGATGGCCGCGCGGGCAGTGTCGAGATCCTCCGGCAACTGGCCGCGATTTACCGCATTACGCAGGGTCAGCCCGATGCGATCATTGCATTCGAGGCTGGCCGACCGGCGCTGCTGGCGCAAATCGCACATTTCATCGGTGAATTCGCACTTATGAAACAGAATTTCGTTGATACGCCGGGTTTTCGGATCCAGTGCAATTTGATGAAACAAATGAATCAACAGCTTGCGCATGCAGCCCAGCGGATCGAGTTCGTCCTCGCTCTCGCTGGCCTTGGCCAGCTCATCCAGCGTTTCGTGCAGGGTGTCGAGCATGGCCTGAAGCAGGTCGGCTTTATTGCTGAAATGCCAATAAATAGCGCCACGCGTGACGCCGGCAAGGGTCGCGATGTCCGCCAGCGTCGTACGAGCGACGCCCCTTTCATAAAAGGCTTTCTCCGCCGCTTCCAGAATCTGGTTGCGGGTTTCCTGAGCTTCCTCTTTGGTACGACGGACCATGGCAGTAAAACCTCAAACAGGATGTTTCAGGGATGGCTGAATATCCGCTGAATAAAGAGGGGGTGATCTCTCGCGGATCGGCTCCCCGGCCTACAATTTCTTACCTTGCGACGACTTTTGTAACAGGGTGGGTACGACGCCAAGGTGTTTACAAACAACCATGAACGTAAGTATATTCCTTAGCAAGCTACTTATCCACCCGGTACCCTTTTTTTACCCTTCCACACTTCTTGTGCGCTTTTTGCGCGCCTGACCCGAGGATTTTCATGCAATTCAAGCCAGCTGTTACCGCTCTGGTCACTGCCGTCGCCCTGGCATCGCTGCTCAGCGGATGTAAAAAGGAAGAAGCGGCACCGGCCGCTCCGCCCCCTCAGGTCGGCGTCGTTACCCTGCAACCACAAGCCTTTACCCTCACTTCGGAACTGCCGGGCCGCACCAGCGCGTTCCGCGTTGCCGAAGTTCGACCACAGGTCAACGGCATCATTCTCAAGCGTCTGTTCAAGGAAGGTGGCGACGTCAAAGCCGGCCAGCAGCTGTATCAGATCGATCCAGCCGTGTACGAAGCGACCCTGAAAAGCGCCGAAGCCAACCTGCGTTCGACCAAGTCGATCTCCGATCGCTACAAGCAACTGGTCGATGAACAAGCCGTCAGCCGTCAGGAATACGACACCGCCGTGTCCAACCGCATGGAATCGGAAGCGTCGTTGCAGAGCGCGCAGATCAACGTGCGTTACACCAAGGTGTACGCGCCGATCTCCGGCCGTATCGGTCGCTCTTCGGTCACCGAAGGTGCGCTGGTCAACAATGGCCAGACCGATGCGATGGCAACGATCCAGCAGCTGGACCCGATTTACGTCGACGTGACCCAGTCTTCGGTTGAATTGCTGGAACTGCGCCGCGAGCTGGAAAGCGGTCGCCTGCAAAAATCCGGCGAGAACTCGGCAGCGGTCAAGCTGACCCTGGAAGACGGCAGCCAGTACAAGCTCGACGGTAAGCTGGAATTCTCCGAAGTGTCGGTCGACCCGACTACCGGTTCCGTGACCCTGCGCGCCGTGTTCCCGAACCCGGATCACACCCTGCTGCCGGGCATGTTCGTCCGCGCTCAATTGCAGGCTGGTGTTAATGCCGCAGCAATTCTGGCACCGCAACAAGGCGTGACTCGCGACCTCAAAGGCACCCCGACCGCACTGGTCGTTGGCGCCGACAACAAGGTCGAGCTGCGTCAGCTCAAGGCCAGCCGCACCGTCGGCAGCCAGTGGCTGATCGAGGACGGCCTGAAAGCCGGCGATCGTCTGATCACCGAAGGCCTGCAATACGTTCGTCCGGGCGTGCAAGTCAACCCGACCGAAGCCACCAACGTAGCGAAAAAGAACCCGGCCCCCGCTCAGCCTGCTGACAAAGCCGCTGGCGGCAAAGGGGAGTAACTCATGTCAAAATTCTTCATCGACCGTCCGATTTTCGCCTGGGTAATTGCCCTGGTGATCATGCTGGTCGGGGCACTTTCGATTCTGAAATTGCCGATCAACCAGTACCCGAGCATTGCGCCACCGGCCATTGCGATCTCCGTGACCTACCCGGGCGCTTCGGCGCAGACCGTGCAGGACACCGTGGTTCAGGTCATCGAGCAGCAGCTCAACGGTATCGACAACCTGCGTTATGTGTCGTCGGAAAGTAACTCCGACGGCAGCATGACCATCACCGCGACCTTCGAGCAAGGCACCAACTCCGACACCGCGCAGGTTCAGGTTCAGAACAAGCTGAACCTGGCCACCCCGCTGTTGCCGCAGGAAGTGCAGCAACAAGGTATCCGTGTGACCAAGGCAGTGAAAAACTTCCTCTTGGTGATCGGCGTGGTATCGCGTGACGGCAGCATGACCAAGGACGACTTGTCCAACTACATCGTGTCGAACATGCAGGATCCGATCTCGCGTACCGCCGGTGTCGGTGACTTCCAGGTCTTCGGCGCCCAGTACGCGATGCGCATCTGGCTCGACCCGGCCAAGTTGAACAAATTCAACCTGACCCCGGCCGACGTCAGCTCCGCGATCTCGGCGCAGAACGTCCAGGTCTCCTCCGGTCAGCTCGGCGGTTTGCCGGCGCTGCCAGGCCAGCAACTGAACGCCACGATCATCGGCAAGACCCGTCTGCAAACTGCCGAGCAGTTCAAGGCGATTCTGCTGAAGGTCAATCAGGACGGTTCGCAAGTTCGTGTCGGTGACGTTGCCGATGTCGGTCTGGGTGGCGAAAACTCGACCATTTCGGCCCAGTTCAACGGCAAGCCATCGTCCGGTCTGGCGGTGAAGCTGGCCAACGGCGCCAACGCCCTCGACACCGCCAAAGCCCTGCGCAAGACGATTGACGAGCTCAAGCCGTTCTTCCCGGAAGGCATGGAAGTGGTGTTCCCGTACGACACCACCCCGGTGGTGACCGAGTCGATCAAGGGTGTGGTTGAAACCCTGGTTGAGGCGATCGTGCTGGTGTTCCTGGTGATGTTCCTGTTCCTGCAAAACTTCCGCGCCACCGTCATCACCACGATGACCGTGCCGGTAGTATTGCTCGGTACATTCGGCATCCTCGCGGCGTTCGGTTTCAGCATCAACACCCTGACCATGTTCGGTATGGTGTTGGCCATCGGCTTGCTGGTGGACGATGCCATCGTTGTGGTGGAAAACGTCGAACGGGTGATGAGCGAAGAAGGCTTGTCACCGAAGGAAGCGACCAAAAAGTCCATGGGCCAGATCCAGGGCGCACTGGTCGGTATTGCGCTGGTGCTGTCGGCGGTATTGCTGCCGATGGCGTTCTTCAGCGGCTCCACCGGTGTGATCTACAAACAGTTCTCGATCACCATCGTCTCGGCCATGGCCCTGTCGGTATTGGTTGCGCTGATCTTCACCCCGGCGCTCTGCGCCACCATGCTCAAGGCGATTCCGAAAGGCGAGCACGGCACACCGAAAAAAGGCTTCTTCGGCTGGTTCAACCGCAACTTCGACCGTGGCGTTCGCAGCTACGAGCGCGGCGTTGGCAACATGCTGTCGCGCAAAGCCCCGTACCTGCTGGCGTATCTGCTGATCGTGGTTGGCATGATCTGGCTGTTCACGCGCATTCCGACCGCGTTCCTGCCGGAAGAAGACCAGGGCGTACTGTTCGCTCAGGTGCAAACCCCGGCCGGTTCCAGTGCTGAACGTACCCAAGTCGTCATCGACGAAATGCGTTCCTACCTGCTGGAGAAAGAGTCCGGCGCGGTGGCCTCGGTGTTCACCGTGAACGGCTTCAACTTCGCCGGTCGTGGGCAGAGCTCGGGTCTGGCGTTCATCATGCTCAAACCGTGGGACGAGCGTGACGCCAGCAACAGCGTGTTTGCCCTCGCCCAGCGTGCGCAGCAGCACTTCTTCACCTTCCGCGACGCGATGGTGTTTGCTTTCGCCCCGCCAGCGGTACTGGAGTTGGGTAACGCCACCGGTTTCGACGTGTTCCTGCAAGACCGTGCCGGTATCGGTCACGACAAGTTGATGGAAGCGCGTAATCAGTTCCTCGGTCTGGCCGCGCAGAGCAAGGTGCTCTACCAGGTACGTCCGAACGGCCTGAACGACGAGCCACAATACCATCTGGAAATCGATGACGAGAAAGCGCGCGCCCTGGGTGTGAGCATTTCCGACATCAACAGCACGCTGTCGATTTCCTTCGGTAGTAGCTACGTCAACGACTTCATCGACCGTGGTCGGGTGAAGAAGGTGTACGTGCAAGGTCAGGCCGGTGCTCGCATGAGCCCCGAAGACATGAAGAAATGGTACGTGCGCAACAGCGCCGGAACCATGGTGCCGTTCTCCGCATTCGCCAAGGGCGAGTGGATCTATGGTTCGCCGAAACTGGCGCGTTACAACGGTGTAGAAGCGATGGAGATCCTCGGTTCTCCGGCGCCGGGTTACTCCACCGGTGATGCGATGGCCGAAGTCGAAGCGATTGCCAAGAAGCTGCCGGCGGGTGTCGGTATCTCCTGGACCGGTCTGTCGTATGAAGAACGTCTGTCTGGTTCGCAAGCGCCGGCGCTGTACGCCCTGTCGCTGCTGATGGTGTTCCTGTGTCTGGCGGCGCTGTACGAGAGCTGGTCTATTCCGATCGCCGTTATGCTCGTGGTGCCGCTGGGGATCATCGGTGCGCTGCTGGCCACCAGCCTGCGCGGTCTGTCCAACGACGTGTACTTCCAGGTGGGTCTGTTGACGACCATCGGTCTGGCGGCTAAAAACGCCATTCTGATCGTCGAGTTCGCCAAGGAACTGCATGAACAAGGGCGTAGCCTGCGTGATGCAGCGATCGAAGCCTGCCGCATGCGTCTGCGACCGATCATCATGACGTCGCTGGCCTTCGTCCTCGGTGTTGTACCGTTGGCTATCTCCACCGGTGCCGGTTCGGGCAGCCAACACGCGATCGGTACCGGCGTAATTGGCGGTATGCTCACAGCCACGATCCTGGCGGTCTTCTGGGTTCCACTGTTCTTCGTTACGGTTTCGTCCATCGGCCAGCGTAAAATCGCCGATCCAGATGACAAAGCTAAAGAAACTCCTAAAGAGGCTGGCCAATGAGCAAGTCGCTACTCTCCATCGCAGTCGCCGCCTTCGTGCTGAGCGGTTGCTCGCTGATACCTGATTATCAGCAGCCTGAGGCTCCGGTCGCAGGCCAGTACCCGCAAGGGCCGGCGTACTCGCCGGCCCAGGCACCGGCGCAAGCCGCTGCCGAGCAGGGCTGGAAGCAGTTTTTCCACGACCCTGCCCTGCAACAGCTGATCCAGGTGTCGCTGGAAAACAACCGTGACCTGCGTGTCGCGGCACTGAACATCGACGCTTACGCGGCTCAATACCGCATTCAGCGTGCTGACTTGTACCCGGCGATTTCGGCCAATGGCTCCGGCAGCCGTCAACGTCTTCCGGAGCGCGCTTCGCAGACCGGCGAGTCGATGATCAGCAGCTCGTACTCGGCCACCGTTGGCATCAGCGCCTACGAACTCGACCTGTTCGGTCGCGTTCGCAGCCTGAGCGAACAAGCGCTGCAACAATACTTCGCCACGGAAGAAGCCCGTCGCAGCACCCAGATCAGTCTGGTCGCCAGCGTCGCCAATGCTTACCTGACCTGGCAAGCGGACAAGGAACTGCTCAAGCTGACCCAGGACACCCTCGGTGCCTTTGAAGAAAGCTACAAGCTGACCAGCCGCAGCAACGAAGTCGGTGTCGCTTCGGCACTGGATCTGGCGCAGTCGCGTACCTCGGTGGAAAACGCCCGTGCACAACTGGCGCGCTATACCCGCCAAGTCGCTCAGGACGAAAACAGCCTGACCCTGCTGCTCGGCACCGGTATCCCGGCCAACCTGCAAGCGGCCAAACCGCTGTCGGATGATCTGCTCAGCGACGTACCGCCGGGTCTGCCATCGGATCTGCTGCAACGTCGTCCGGACATTCTGCAAGCCGAGCACAACCTGAAAGCGGCCAACGCCAACATCGGCGCGGCCCGTGCAGCGTTCTTCCCGAGCATCAGCCTGACCGCCAACGCGGGCACCCTGAGCCCGGATCTGTCCGGTCTGTTCAAGGGTGGTTCGGGGACGTGGCTGTTCTCGCCGCAGATCAACCTGCCGATCTTCAACGCCGGCAGCCTGCGCGCCAGCCTCGACTACGCCAAGATCCAGAAGGACATTGGCGTGGCGAACTACGAGAAGTCGATTCAAACCGCCTTCCAGGAAGTCGCCGACGGCCTGGCCGCCCGCCAGACCTACACCGAGCAGCTGCAAGCGCAGCGTGACTTTGTTCAGGCCAACCAGGATTACTACCGCCTGGCCGAGCGTCGTTACCGCATCGGTGTCGACAGCAACCTGACCTTCCTCGATGCCCAGCGTCAGCTGTTCAGCGCGCAACAAGCACTGATCACCGACCGCCTCGCGCAGCTGACCAGTGCGGTCAACCTGTACAAGGCTTTGGGTGGCGGCTGGAATTCGCAAACCGCGAAGAACGAGCCGGTGAAAGAAGAAGCACCGAAGATGAGATTGTTCTGATCATCATCAAGTGAAAACAAGGAGCCCACCGATTGGTGGGCTTTTTGTTGCCTGCCATAAAGTTGTATTGCCTGAACTGGCCCCTTCGCGAGCAAGCCCGCTCCCACAGGGGTACGCATTCCAAATGTGGGAGCGGGCTTGCTCGCGAAGAGGCCCTCACATTCACCCAAAAAAACCGGCCCAATCTTGCGTTCGATAATCGCCCAAAACCCGCTTCTCCCGATTGAATCCCCACCACCGCCCCCCGCACCATTCGAGCCACAAAACCAATAACAACAGGTTCGCCACATGCTCCCACGCTCTGCTCCGTCCGGCTGATCGCCGCCGCTCCGCCCCCTGAATCCATCGCATTTCTGCGCCACAAAAACGGCCGCAGCGCATTCCGTTTGCCTCAAAAAAACAAGAGAGACCCAGCTATGACCACCTCCCCTGCGCCCTATGCATTTCCCGGCCTGATCGCCCTGGCCCTGGCGGGTGCCGCCCTCCCCGTCGCGGCTGAAGAAGCGGGGTTTATTGAAGGGGCCAAGGTCAACCTCAACCTGCGCAACTTCTACATCAACCGCAACTTCACCAACCCGACCAAGGCGCAGGGCAAGGCTGAAGAGTGGACGCAGAACTTCATCCTCGACGCCAAATCCGGCTTCACCCAAGGCACCGTCGGCTTCGGCATGGACGTGCTGGGTTTGTATTCGTTGAAACTCGATGGCGGCAAAGGCACGGGCGGCACGCAGTTGTTGCCACTGGATCACGACGGTCGCCCGGCGGATAACTTCGGGCGCACCAACGTCGCGTTCAAGGCGAAGCTTTCCCAGACCGAAGTGAAGGTCGGCGAATGGATGCCGGTGCTGCCGATCCTGCGTTCGGACGACGGTCGCTCGCTGCCGCAAACCTTTCGTGGCGGTCAGATTACGTCGAAAGAAATCGACGGCCTGACCCTCTATGGCGGCCAGTTCCGCGCCAACAGTCCACGCGACGACAGCAGCATGAGTGACATGTCGATGACCGGCAAAGCGGCGTTCACCTCGGATCGTTTCAACTTTCAGGGCGGTGAATATGTGTTCAACGACAAGCGCACCCAGATCGGCTTGTGGAACGCTGAACTCAAGGACATCTACAGCCAGCAATACGTCAACCTGACGCACAGCCAACCGCTGGGCGACTGGACGCTGGGCGCCAACCTCGGTTTCTTCTACGGCAAGGACGACGGCAGCGCGCGCGCCGGCGATCTCGACAACAAGACCTGGTCGGGGATGTTCTCGGCCCGATACGGCGGCAACACCTTCTACGTCGGCCTGCAAAAACTCACCGGCGACAGCGCATGGATGCGCGTCAACGGCACCAGCGGCGGCACGCTGGCCAACGACAGTTACAACGCCAGTTATGACAACGCGCAGGAACGCTCGTGGCAGCTGCGCCACGACTACAACTTCGCCGCGTTGGGCGTGCCCGGCCTGACCCTGATGAACCGCTACATCAGCGGCGACAACGTACACACCGGCACCATCACCGACGGCAAGGAGTGGGGCCGCGAATCGGAACTGGGCTACACCGTGCAGAGCGGCACGCTCAAGGACCTCAACGTCAGATGGCGCAACTCGACCATGCGCCGGGATTTCAGCAATAACGAATTCGACGAGAATCGTTTGATTGTCAGTTACCCGATCAGCCTCCTCTAAACACAAATCCACCCTGTAGGAGCTGCCGCAGGCTGCGATCTTTTGACTTTGATCTTAAAAAACAAAATCAAAAGATCGCAGCCTTCGGCAGCTCCTACAGGGATTTGTGCCATTGGTCTGGATGAGTGGTGATTTGCCGGCCGGCAGGTAAAGTTAAAAAACCTGAAGGACTCAGGTGTATGCCCCTTCCCACTTCCGTTATCTGTTGATGTTCGGTCCCCTAAAGACTTGAGCCAGGCTGTCATCGGAAGACACTGTTGATCACCAGAGGACGACCTCATGATCACCCGACTCAAAGAAGCAGCACCTGACTGGAACGCCAAGGCGTACCAGCAGTTTTCCCGCCTCAGGCAACGCCCGGTCAATGAATTGCTCGACCGTGTTGAGCTGCAAAAACCCCAACGTATTTTTGATCTCGGTTGCGGCACCGGCATTGCCACGCGGTTGTTGGCCGAGCGCTGGCCGCAGGCGCACTTGCTGGGCATCGACAGTTCAGCGCAAATGCTCGACGAGGCCCGCCGCTTGCCGATCAACGCCTCATGGCAACAGTGCGACCTGCTCGACTGGCAGCCTGAACAACCGGCGGATCTGCTGTTTGCAGCTGCCGTGCTGCACTTTATTGATGGCCATGAAACGCTGCTGCCGCGCCTGCTCGGCCAGCTCAACGCCGGCGGCTGCCTGGCCGCGCATATGCCGGACTGGCGCGATGCGTTGTGGTATCGGCTGATGCTGGAAACACTCGAAGACGGCGGTGTCGGCGGCACGCCATTGGGCGCGCCGGAACTGCGCCAGCGTATGGCGGCGCGACCGTTGTTGGCGCTGGAGGATTACTACCGTTTGCTGGCGCCGCTGACCACGTCGCTGGATATCTGGGAGACCGAGCAGTTGCAGGTGGTCGACGGCAAATCGCCGGTGTATGACTGGGTGAAGGTCTCGGCGTTGCGGCCAGTGATGCAGGCGCTGGATTCAGCGGAGCAGGCGCGGTTTATTTATCACTATCTGATGCGGGTGCATGCGCAGTATCCGCAGGAGGCGGATGGGCATACGTTGTTTGCGTTCAAGCGGATATTTATTGTTGCCAGGGTTTGACTTCATTCGGGCGACTATCGCCTTCGCGAGCAAGCCCGCTCCCACAGTTGAAATGCATTCCAAATGTGGGAGCGGGCTTGCTCGCGAAGGCGTCAGCCCGGTCAACGACTATTCCCGGGATTCAACCCCTAGCTCATCCCACACAGATTCCGCCAAATGAAACGTCGCATTCGCCGCCGGAATCCCGCAGTAAATCGCGCTCTGCATGATCACTTCCTTGATCTCGCCGCGGCTCACGCCATTATTCGCCGCCGCGCGCAAATGCAGTTTCAGCTCGCCTTCGCGGTTCATGCCGATCAGCATGGCGATCGTAATCAAACTGCGCGTGTGCCGAGGCAAGCCCGGACGTGTCCAGATATCGCCCCAGGCATGCCGGGTGATCATCTCCTGAAATTCCGAGTTGAACTCGGTCAGCGTGGTCAGGCTGCGATCGACATGCGCATCGCCCAACACCGCGCGGCGCACTTGCATGCCGTCGTCGTAACGTTGTTTCTCGTCCACGAAAATCCCCTTGTCAGGCGTTTAGAAACGCCAATACGCGATCACTGAAATCAGCACCGGCCTGCACGTTCGACAGGTGCGCCGCATAGAACTCGGCGTACTCGGCACCGCGTACATGCTCCTGAATGAAATGCCCACCGGCCGGCGGCGTCACCGCATCTTCGGTGCCGGCAATCACCAGCAACGGCACATTGATCGAAGCCAGTTGCTCGCGGAAATCGGCATCACGCACCGCCGCGCAATTGGCCGCATACCCTTCAGGCGAAGTCGCCGCGAGCATGTCGGTAATCTGCTTGGCTGCGGCCGGATGTGCAGCGGAAAAATCCGGGGTAAACCAGCGAGCAATCGATGCATCGCGCAGAGCAACCATCGCCGCCGCGCCATCACGCAGCACGGTTTCGATGCGCGGATTCCACACCGTCGGATCGCCGATTTTGGCTGCCGTGTTGCAGACGATCAGCTTGTGCAGACGATGCCCGGCATTGATCCCCAGCCACTGGCCGATCAGGCCGCCCATCGACAGTCCGCAGAAATGCGCGCGATCAATGTGCAACGCATCCAGCAAACCGAGTACGTCGTGACCGAGTTGCTCGATGCTGTACGGCCCCGGCGTAACCAGTGATTTGCCGTGACCGCGGGTGTCGAAACGCAGCACGCGGAAATGCTCGGTAAATGCCGGCATCTGCGCGTCCCACATGTGCAGATCAGTGCCCAACGAGTTGGACAGCACCAGCACCGGCGCATCGACCGGGCCGTCTATTTGATAGTGCAGTTCGCAATCGGCGAGTTGAACGAAAGCCACAGCCTTCTCCTTTCAGACAGACAATGCGTTGTGTTCGGCCACCGCACGCTCGACCCAGGTTTTCGCCTGGCCGAGGTAATGGGCGGGGTTCAAAAGATGATCGAGTTCAGCACTGCTCAATTCGGCGGTGACTTGCGGTTCGTCACCGAGTACGGCGCGCAAATGACGCTGCTCGGCCACCGCGCGTTTGCAGCATTGTTCGAGCAGATGATGCGCGGTGTCGCGGCCAACCCGTTGCGCGAGGACGATGCTCACCGCTTCGGCGAGCACCAGCCCTTGGGTCAGTTCGAGGTTGCGCGCCATGCGCTCAGCGTCGACTTCCAGACCCTCAGCGAGCAATTTCGCCTGTTGCAGCGAACCGGAAACCAGGCAGCAGATTTCCGGCAAGGTTTCCCATTCGGCATGCCACAAACCGAGGCTGCGTTCGTGCTCCTGCGGCATTGCGCTGAACAGCGTCGAGACCAGACCCGGCACACGCGTCGCCGCACCGATCAACACCGCTGCGCCAACCGGATTGCGTTTGTGCGGCATGGTCGACGAACCGCCCTTGCCCGGCGCTGAAGGCTCGAAAACCTCAGCGGCTTCGGTCTGCATCAACAGGCTGATGTCGCGGCCGAATTTACCGAGGCTGCCGGCGATCAAACCGAGCACCGCGCCGAACTCCACCACGCGATCGCGTTGGGTGTGCCACGGTTGTTCCGGCAAGTTCAGTTGCAGTTCTTCGGCCAGCGCTTCGGCAATCGGCATCGCCTGCTCACCCAACGCCGCGAGCGTCCCCGAGGCGCCGCCAAATTGCAGCACCAGCAGACGCGGTTTGAGTTCGCGCAGACGCTGACGGCTGCGAGTCACGGCGCCCAGCCATCCGGCGATTTTCATGCCGAGGGTGACCGGCGTCGCGTGTTGCAGCCACGTGCGTCCGGCCAGCGGCGTCGCAGCATGACGTTGCGCCTGACTGGCGAGCGAATCGGCCAATTGCGCCAGATCACTTTCAATCAATTCCAGCGCCTGACGCAATTGCAGCACCAGCCCGGAATCCATCACGTCCTGACTGGTCGCGCCCAAATGCACATAACGCTCGGCTTCTGCATCGGTCGCGGCAATCTGCTTGCCCAACGCCTTGACCAGCGGAATCGCTGAATTGCCGGCCGTGGCAATCGCCTCGCCCAGTGCTGCGAAGTCATACAGACCGGCGCTGCAAGCCGCCGCAATCGGCGCCACCGCAGTGGACGGAATCAAGCCGACCCGCGCCTCGGCCCGGGCCAGCGCCGCTTCGAAGTCGAGCATCGCCTGCACCCGGCCCTGATCGCAGAACACTTCGCGCATATCGCGGGCAGTGAAGTAGGCATCGAACAATTGATTGCCCGGTCGCTGAGTCATAAAAATCCTTGCCGGCGCGGGCCATCACGGCCCGCGCGCATCGGGTTAGAGATCGTGGTGCAAATACGCCGCTTGTTTTGGCAAGCGCAGACTGAACAGGAACGCGATCGCCATCATCGCCGTCACGTACCAGTAGAAGGAGTTTTCCATGCCGATGTTCTTCAGGCTCAGCGCGACGAATTCCGCCGAACCACCGAAGATCGCATTCGCCACCGCGTACGCCAGACCAACGCCGAGGGCGCGGACTTCCGGCGGGAACATTTCGGCTTTCACCAGGCCGCTGATCGAGGTGTAGAAACTGACGATCGCCAGTGCCACGGTGATCAGCACAAACGCAAGGAACGGGCTGCTGACGCTTTTCAGGCTCAACAGAATCGGCACGGTGAACAGCGTACCGAGCGCGCCGAACCAGAGCATCGAGTTACGTCGACCGATCTTGTCGGCGAGCATGCCGAACAGCGGCTGCATGCACATATACAAGAACAGCGCGCCGGTCATGATGTAGCTGGCGGTCTTGGCGTGCATGCCGGCGGTGTTCACCAGATATTTCTGCATGTACGTGGTGAAGGTGTAGAAAATCAGCGAGCCACCGGCGGTGTAACCGAGCACGGTGATGAACGCGGCTTTGTGATCGCGGAACAGCGCGCGGATGCTGCCGGCGTCTTTGTGTTCGCGAGTTTCCTTGTTGGTGGTTTCTTTCAGCGAGCGACGCAGGAACAGCGAAATCACCGCCGCAATTGCACCCACAACAAACGGGATACGCCAGCCGTAAGCACGCAGGTCTTCTTCGGTGAGGAACTGTTGCAGGATCACCACCAGCGACACCGCCAGCAGTTGCCCGCCGATCAAGGTCACGTACTGGAACGAGGCGAAGAATCCACGCTGGCCCTTGAGCGCGACTTCGCTCATGTAGGTCGCGGTGGCGCCGTATTCACCGCCGACCGACAGGCCTTGCAGCAGACGCGCGAACAGCAACAGGATCGGCGCCCAGACGCCAATGCTGTTGTAGGTCGGCAGGCAAGCGATCAGCAACGAGCCGAAGCACATCATCAGAATCGAGATGAGCATGGATTTCTTGCGGCCGTGTTTGTCAGCGATCCGGCCGAAAATCCAGCCACCGATCGGACGCATCAGGAAGCCGGCAGCGAACACGCCAGCCGTGTTGACCAGTTGCACCGTCGGGTTATCGGAGGGGAAAAACGCCGGGGCGAAATAGATCGCGCAAAAGGCGTAGACGTAGAAGTCGAACCATTCGACAAGGTTGCCGGACGAGGCGCCGACAATGGCAAAGATGCGCTTGCTGCGCTCTTCACCGGTGTAATGGGAGGTGGTGGTTGTCATTGTTTTTCACTCGATAGGGACAGTGAGAGTCTAGACATACTTTGCAACAGTCCCGTTCCACAGTTCCATATGCAACACAGTTCTCACCTGTGGGAGCGGGCTTGCTCGCGAAAGCGGTGTGTCAGGTGATACATCTGTCGACTGACACTCTGCCTTCGCGAGCAAGCCCGCTCCCACAGGGGGGGTGGTGATCTATTGATCGTTCCCACGCAGAGCGTGGGAACGATCATGTAGGAGCTGCCGCAGGCTGCGATCTTTTGATCTTAATAATCGAAGAACACCGTCTCGGCATCAGTGCCCTGCAAAATCACATTCCACTGGTAAACACCCGATTCATCCTTCTTCGCCAGCAAGGTCGCGCGGCGTTCAGCCGGCACACATTCGAGCAACGGATCATCAACGTTGGCCGGCTCGCCATCAAAGTAGATCCGCGTCAGCAAATGCTTCACCAAGCCACGGGCAAACACCAACACCACCAGATGCGGCGCTTGGGTCGAACCCTTAAGCCCTTCAACCGTGCCCGGTTTGATCGTGGTAAAGCGAAACCGCCCTTCAGCATCCACCGGCACGCGGCCAAAGCCTTCAAAGTTCGGGTCGAGCGCTTTGTCCTGCTCGTCTTCCGGGTGGTCGTACTTGCCGGCAGCATTCGCCTGCCAGACTTCGAGCATGGCGTCGTTGACGACATCGCCGTTGCCATCCACCACTTGCCCGGTGATCGCCACGCGCTCGCCGAGGGTTTGTTCGACGGTGAGGTCTTCGCGGTTCAGCCAGGTCAGGCCGATGTGGTAATACGGCCCGACGGTGTGGGACGTGGTCGCAGTCAGCGTCATCTTATTTCTCCATCGGCGTGGCTTCACGCCCGCGCAGCACGATGTCCCAGCGATAACCGAGGGCGTAGGACGGAATGGTTTTTTCCAGATCGAAACTGGCGATCAGGCGTTCCTTGGCCGAAGTGTCCGGCACGCAGTTGTAGATCGGGTCGTAGGCCAGCAGCGGGTCACCCGGGAAGTACATCTGCGTGACCAGGCGCGTAAGAATGCTCGGCCCGAACAGCGAGAAGTGAATGTGCGCCGGGCGCCAGGCGTTGTGGTGGTTGCCCCACGGATAGGCGCCAGGCTTGATGGTCTGGAACTGATACCAGCCGTCGGCGTCGGTCACAGTGCGGCCGGTGCCGGTGAAGTTCGGATCCAGCGGCGCATCATGCACGTCGCGCTTGTGGTTATAGCGGCCAGCGGCGTTGGCCTGCCAGATTTCCACGAGAATCCCCGGCACCGGCAGACCGTTTTCGTCGAGCACGCGGCCGTGAATGATGATGCGTTCGCCCTGTGGCTCGCCTGCATGCTGGGCGGTCAGGTCGTTATCGGTGTCGCCTACACGTTCGGCGCCGATGGTCGGGCCGGTGATTTCCGACAGCGAGTGCGGCAGAAACACCAACGGCTTCGACGGCGAGCGCAGGTTGGTTGATTGATAGGTCGGGTGCAGGTACTCAGGCTGAGTGCCTTCCTGCGGACGACGGTAACCAGGCTTGTCAGACATGTCGCTTTCCTCTGTTCTTTTTCGTCACGGCTTGCGTCAGACGCGTTCGATGGCCAAAGCCAGACCTTGGCCGACACCGACGCACATGGTCGCCAGACCTTTCTTGCCACCGGTCTTTTCCAACTGATGCAGTGCGGTCAACACCAGACGCGCACCGCTCATGCCCAACGGGTGACCGAGGGCAATCGCGCCGCCATTCGGGTTGACCTGCGCGGCGTCATCCGCCAGACCCAGTTCACGCAGCACCGCCAAGCCTTGGCTGGCGAATGCTTCATTGAGCTCGATCACGTCGAAATCGCTGACCGCTACGCCGAGGCGTTCGATCAATTTGCGCACCGCTGGCACCGGGCCGATGCCCATTACGCGCGGCGCTACGCCGGCGCTGGCCATGCCGAGCACTTTGGCGCGGGCGGTCAGACCGTGTTTTTTCACCGCTTCGGCGGACGCGAGAATCAGCGCCGCGGCACCGTCGTTGACGCCGGAGGCATTGCCGGCGGTGACGGTTTTGTCCGGGCCATTGACCGGTTTCAATTTTGTCAGTGCTTCTATCGTGGTGTCGGCGCGCGGATGTTCATCCTGGCTGACCACGGTTTCACCCTTCTTGTGGGCAATCCGCACTTCGACGATTTCTTCAGCGAAAAATCCTGCAGCCTGCGCGGAGGCGGTGCGTTGCTGACTGCGCAGGGCGAAAGCGTCCTGATCGGCGCGCGAGACTTTATAGTCGTCGGCGACGTTGTCAGCGGTCTGCGGCATCGCGTCGACGCCATATTGCGCCTTCATCAGCGGGTTGATGAAACGCCAGCCGATGGTGGTGTCTTCCAGTTTCATGTTGCGCGAGAACGCCGCATCAGCCTTGCCCATCACGAACGGTGCGCGGGACATCGACTCGACGCCGCCGGCAATCGCCAGCTCCATCTCGCCGCTGGCGATGGCGCGGAATGCCGTACCGATCGCGTCCATGCCCGAAGCGCACAGACGATTGAGGGTCACGCCCGGCACAGTTTCCGGCAGGCCGGCCAACAGCAGCGCCATGCGCGCAACGTTGCGGTTGTCTTCGCCAGCCTGGTTGGCGCAGCCGAGGAACACTTCGTCGATGGCGTTCCAGTCCACCGAGGGGTTGCGTTCCATCAGGGCCTTGATCGGCACGGCGGCCAGGTCATCAGCGCGAACGGGGGACAGTCCGCCGCCGAAACGGCCGATCGGCGTGCGAATCGCGTCGCAGATATAAACGTCACGCATCATGCTTCTCCCGGTGCCTGGCCGTGGGCGGCGGCGGTGCGCGCTTCGAGATCGCGCAGCGCGGTCAGTTCGACGTCAGTCGGCTCCGCGGTGGTTTCAACGCTGTCGGCAAAACGAATCGCCCAACCGGTGGCCGCGACCACTTGCTCGCGGGTCACGCCCGGGTGCAGTGCGGTGACCACGAATTCGTGGGTGCCCTCTTCCGGCTCCATGATGCACAGGTCGGTGATGATGCCGACCGGGCCGGCGCCCGGCAGGCCCAGACGTTTGCGCGAATCGCCGCCCTCGCCGTGACCGACCGAGGTGATGAAGTCGAGCTTGTCGACAAACGAACGCGCCGACTGTTTAAGGATGATCAACACGCTTTTCGCCGAGCCGGCAATTTCCGGCGCGCCACCGGCACCCGGCAGGCGCACTTTCGGCGAGAAGTAATCGCCGACCACGGTGGTGTTGATGTTGCCGAAACGGTCGACCTGCGCGGCGCCGAGAAAACCGACGTCGATGCGTCCGCCCTGCAACCAATAGCGAAAAATCTCACCGGTCGGGACGACGGTGTCGGCGGTTTCCGCCAGTTCGCCGTCACCGATGGACAGCGGCAGCACGCTCGGCTTGGCGCCAATCGGGCCCGATTCGTAGATCAGCACCACGTCCGGCGACGAAGTCAGACGCGCGAGGTTGGCGGCTTTCGACGGCAGGCCGATACCGACGAAGCACACCGAGCCGTTCTTCAGGCGACGGGCCGCAGCGACGGTCATCATTTCATTGGTGGTGTAAGTCATTACTTGGCCTCCGAAGCAGCGGCCAACTTGGCCTGGAACTCGCTGAAGTCAGCGCAGCCATGGATGTATTCGTTGATCCACGCGGTAAACGTCGCACGGTCGCGGGCGATCGGATCCCACGCCTGATAGAAACGATTGTCGCGCTCGTTGTAACCGTGGGCGTAGGACGGATGTGCACCGCCGGGTACATGGCAGACTGCGCTCAAGGCCCAGGTCGGCAACACGCAGGAGTTCATTGGCGCGTTGAGGTTGTCGACGATTTCTTCGACGGTAACGATGCAGCGCTTGGCGGCCAGTGCAGCTTCTTTCTGCACGCCGAGAATGCCCCACAGCAGCACGTTGCCTTGGCGGTCGGCTTTCTGTGCGTGGATCACGGTCACGTCCGGGCGCACCGACGGCACGGCCGCCAACACTTCACCGGTGAACGGGCAAGTCACGGTTTTGATCAGCGGATTGACCTTCGGCAGGTCGGAACCGGCGTAGGCACGCAGCACCGCGAACGGTAGGCCGGAAGCGCCGGCGACGTAGGCATTCGCCAGGTCGGCGTGGCTGTGTTCTTCGATCTCCAGCGGCTGCGGCCATTGCTTCTCGACCGCGTCGCGCAGACGGTGCAGCGAACCCACGCCAGGGTTACCGCCCCAGGAGAAAATCAGTTTGCGTGCGCAACCGGCGCCGATCAGTTGGTCGTAAATCAGGTCAGGCGTCATCCGCACCAGCGTCAGATCTTTCTTGCCCTGACGAATGATTTCATGACCTGCGGCCGTAGGGATCAAGTGAGTGAAGCCTTCGAGTGCGACGGTGTCGCCGTCGTTGACGAATTGCTTCACCGCGTCGTGCAGCGAAAGGATCTCAGCCATGGAGCGGGCTCCTGTTTTTGTAATGAATCGCCAGTGATAAAAAGGCGCGAGGTTCAGCGCCGGAGTTACTGCAGATTAAGCCTGGGAAAAGTGCCAAACAATCCGATAATCGACTGAGTGTTCGTTTATCGAACAGATTGTTGTTTGCCTAACAATCCGATCAAAAGCTTCGCGAGCAAGCCCGCTCCCACATGGGAATGCATTTCAAATGTGGGAGCGGGCTTGCTCGCGAAGAGGTCTGTTGTATCAATGAAGATCTATAGACCTGACCTCAAGTCGCATCCGCATGACTCACCATGCCCTTGATCACCACCGCAGCCGTCGCCACCGCCGCCGGAATCACCAACGCCGTCAACACCTGCTCAAAATTCCAGCCCAAGCCCAACAACGTCGCGCCCATCCACGCCCCGAGAATCGCGCCAAAGCGGCCAATCCCCAGCATCCACGACACGCCGGTTGCCCGCCCCTGCGTCGGATAAAACCGCGCTGCCAGCGACGGCATTGCCGATTGCGCGCCGTTCACGCACATCCCCGCCACTAAAACCAAAGTCGCCAACAACGTAATGTTGCCCAGGCTCTGCCCCACCGCGTAGGCAAACACCCCGGCCAGCAGGTAGAAAATGCCGATAACCTTGTGCGGATTGAAGCGATCCATCGCCCATCCCACAGCGACCGCACTCAATACCCCGCCGAACTGGAACAACGCACCGATGAACGCGGCCTGCTCCATGCTCGCGCCACTGTCACGCATCAGCGTCGGCAGCCAACTGGTCAACAAATAAACGATCACAAGGCCCATGAAGTAGGTCAGCCACAGCAGCAAGGTGCCGGTGCTGTAAGTGCCCGAGAAGATCACCGCGAACACATTGCGTGCCTTCACGGTTTTTTGTTCCGGCACGCTGAAACTCGAGGCTTGGGCGACGGTGACCGGATCGATCGGCGCCAGGGTTTTGCGCACTTTGTCGGTGCCACGGTTACGGACGACAAGGTAGCGCGCCGATTCCGGCAGCCAGAACAGCAGCACCACCGCGAGGATCAGCGGCAAAATCCCGCCGATCAGCAGCAGACTGTGCCAGCCGAACGCCGGAATCAGCTTGGCGGAAATAAACCCGCCACCGGCCATGCCGAGGTTGAAACCGCAAAACATGCTGGTCACCAGCAGCGACTTCTTGCGCTCCGGGGTGTACTCCGACAGCAACGTGGTGGCATTGGGCATCCCCGCGCCCAGACCGAGACCGGTCAGGAAGCGCAGCACCAGCAGTTGTTCCACGTTAGTGCTGTAAGCCGACGCCAGGCTGAAGGCACCGAACAGAATCACGGCGCCGACGAGTACGACTTTTCGCCCAAAGCGGTCAGCCAAAGGGCCGGAACCGAGTGCGCCGAATACCATGCCGATCAACGCGGCGCTCATCACCGGGCCGAGGCTGGCGCGGTCGATGCCCCAGTCCTGCGACAACGCCGGGGCAATGAAGCCCATCGCGGCGGTGTCGAGGCCATCGAGAAAGACAATCAGGAAACACAGGATCACCACCCGCCATTGATAGCGCGAGATCGGTTGGGCGTTGATGAAGGTCTGCACGTCGAGGCACTGACCCACAGCGGACTGAGGCTGGTTCATTATTTTTATCCACGCAAAAAACGCAGTCGAACGGCGGCCGGCCAGGGAGCGGCACAGCTACAAGAATAGAAGGTTGCAATCAGGCGTTGCAGTGAACCCGGCAACAGCGGTTGGAGCGGAGACAGTCGGGGAGCGTGCGCATGGTGAGTTGCCTCTTGTCATTATTATGGGAGTCGACAATCCGGCGGGCTCATTCACAACAGCGCCGGATGACGCTGCCGCGACATTAATGATCCGGGGGTTTTAGCGTCAATTCGATAAACGCAACACTGTGCGTTTATCGAACAGCTTCATCAGGCAAACAACTGCGCGCTGAGGTCGCGGCTGGCGCTGAGCAGGCCCGGCAGAAAGCGCTGCTCCAACTCGGTGCGGCTGACGCGACCGGCGTGGGTACTGACGTTGAGCGCCGCCACCACTTGGCCCGAAGCGTCGTAGACCGGTACGGCAATCGAGCGCAGGCCTTGTTCCAATTCCTGATCGACGATGCACCAACCTTGCTGCCGCACTTCCTGTAAACATTCGAGCAACGCGTCGGGGGTGTGGATCGTGCGGCTGGTTTTAGCGACCAGTTCGGCGTGGTCGAGGTATTCGCGCAAGGACGTGTCGTCCAGCGCTGCCAGCAGAATCCGGCCCATCGATGTGCAATACGCCGGCAGACGCCCGCCCACCGACAGGTCGACCGAGATCAGCCGCTGCGTGGTCGCCGACCGCGCGATGTAAAGAATGTCGTCGCCCTCAAGCGTGGCCATGTTGCAGGCTTCGTGCAGTTGCTCGCTCATGCGGTCGAGGTACGGCTGCGCGGACACGGCCAGCGGCGTCGATGATAGATAAGCGTGGCCGAGGGTCAGCACTTTCGGCAGCAGAGAATAGGTGCGTCCGTCGGTGGTGGCGTAGCCGAGTTTGATCAGAGTGTGTAGGCAACGGCGCACCGCGGCGCGGGGAATTTCCGTGCGGTGGCTGATCTGCGCGATGGTCAGATGACGTTTGCGCTCCTGAAACGCCTGCACCACCGCCAGGCCACGGGCCAGCGACGTCATGAAATCCGGATCACCGGTCAGCGCCTGAATCCGCTTGGCCGGCGAGGCGACGATCGGCGGCGCCACGGAAGTGAAGGAGTTGCGCATTTGATCGTTCATTTATTGTCCTTTTTACCCGACACGGATCAATGGCTATACAAACGGCTCGCGGGCAGATGCACAAGCGGCGAGCCATCAACATTGGGCGATTATCGAACCGTCGACCGATAATCGCAATCGCCCTCCTCTGCTGTGGTTTGCTATTTGAGACGCTTGTGCAACTTTGCCGGGGAACTCAATCAAGATTTAGTTGATCGACTAAATGGCGCCAAAAACAGATCGCGGCGAAGTAAACGTTTGCTTGCACTTCAACTACCCGAGAAAGTTGCGATTAACAAAACAATCACACATCCCGAACCGTTTTTAACTTGGCAACGATAGTCAATCCTGAATCGACCGCTATAATGCACCTCAGTGGCACCCGTTATTCATCGAGGTGGTCACCGGCTGAGGCGATGCCAATCGCTGCCAGTCCCGGCAAGCGCCTGACGCTCATGATTGATGTAACGCCAGCGCTCGCTGAAACAGGAACTGATGCTGCGTCCGTTTTAATCTGGTGTCGTAGCCGCCTGTAACATGGAAGTCTTGATCGCCCTGCCGAAGACATCAATGCCTGTTCTGGCGTTGAGTTCTCGACGGGCCCGCTCAATCGACTCGTTGCAGTGCGATTCACCAGACACTTATCTCAACTCATACAGGTAGCACTGTGACGAAAGACGAACTGCGCGCGGAACTTGAGCGCCAGGAACAACGTTACAAGGATGTTTACGGCGGGGAAGTCACCACCTACGCCGCTCAACCAGAACCGGAACGCAAGGCATGGCGCAAACGCCCTACCGTTCAGGATCAGGTCTTCAAGCAAGAAATCGAAAAGATCGAAAAGGAACTCAAAGCCGAAGAGCCATGAGCCACGGTTTTTGAAGGCCTTGAGCATCCGTGTACGCACCGGTTACCCACGCGGTGCCGAGACGATGCCTTGCGCGCCCGCTACCCGCGGGCAGCGGCTGATTCTGCGTAGAGCCGGCTAAAGGACAGCTTCGGAAAGTTTCACAGATATTTCAGACAAGCGTTTGAGCCCTCCAAACGCGGGTAAAACGCTTGTTCCAAAAAGCCTTTTTATAGACAAATCAAAGGCTTGAAAAACCCTGCACGCCGCTTGGTTTTCATGTGCTGCAACAAATTAAATCGAAGAAGTGCGTTACCGATGAGCACTGAGGGCATCGATTTCCAGTCTTTTCTGGCATAATCGCGCCCCCTTACGACCGGGTCAGAAAACCTTCATGATCGATTTATTCAGCGGACTGGATGCTTGGGTGCTTGTGAGCCTCTTGCTCGCCCTGACGTTTGTCCTCGCCTTCGAGTTCATCAATGGATTTCATGACACCGCTAACGCGGTAGCCACTGTTATCTACACCAAAGCCATGCCGCCGCACTTGGCGGTGTTCTTTTCCGGTGTTTTCAATTTCCTCGGCGTGCTGCTGGGTGGCGTTGGCGTGGCGTATGCCATTGTCCACTTGCTGCCGGTTGAGCTGCTGATCAATGTGAACACCGGCCATGGCCTTGCGATGGTTTTCTCGTTGCTCGCAGCGGCAATCGCCTGGAACCTCGGCACCTGGTACTTCGGTATCCCGGCGTCCAGTTCCCACACCCTGATCGGCTCGATCCTCGGTGTCGGCCTGGCCAACGCGTTGATCAACGACATTCCGTTGGCCGACGGTGTTAACTGGCAGAAAGCGATCGACATCGGCGCTTCGCTGGTGTTCTCGCCAATGGCCGGCTTCCTGATTGCAGCGCTGATCCTGATCGGCCTGAAATGGTGGCGCCCGCTGTCGAAGATGCACAAGACGCCTGAACAGCGCCGCAAACTCGACGACAAAAAGCATCCGCCGTTCTGGAACCGTCTTGTTCTGGTGATCTCGGCCATGGCCGTGAGCTTCGTGCACGGTTCCAACGATGGCCAGAAAGGCATCGGCCTGATCATGCTGGTGTTGATCGGTATCGTGCCTGCGCAGTTCGTTCTCGACCTGAACAGCACCACTTACCAGATCGAACGCACCCGCGACGCGACCCTGCACCTGAGCCAGTTCTACCAGCGCAACGCCGATTCGCTGGGTGAATTCCTCGCACTGGGCAAGAGCGTAGACGGCGACCTGCCGGAGAAATTCCGCTGCAACCCGCAGCAGACCGAACCGACTATCACCGCTCTGTTGCACACGCTTAAAGGTGTAGCGGACTACCATTCGTTGTCGTCGGATAGCCGCATCGAAGTGCGTCGTTACTTGCTTTGCCTGGACGATACCGCGAAGAAAGTCAGCAAGTTGCCGGTTCTGGATGCCCGTGAAAAGGCTGACCTCGACAAGTTGCGCAAAGACCTGACCACGACCACTGAATACGCGCCGTTCTGGGTGATTCTGGCGGTTGCACTGGCGCTGGGTCTGGGCACCATGGTTGGCTGGAAACGTGTGGTTCTGACCATTGGCGAGAAGATAGGCAAGCAGGGCATGACCTACTCGCAGGGCATGTCGGCGCAGATCACTACGGCGAGTTTGATTGGTTTGGCCAACATCTTCAGTTTGCCGGTGTCGACGACTCATGTGTTGTCTTCGGGTGTGGCGGGGACCATGGTCGCGAATAAGAGCGGCCTGCAAGGTGGGACTGTTCGCACTATTCTGTTGGCTTGGGTGTTGACCTTGCCGGCTACCGTGGCGTTGTCGGCTGGGTTGTTCTGGTTGGCTTCGAAGGCTTTGGGTAGTTGATAGATAGCTGTATATGAAGAAGGCGCGATTCTTTGGGATCGCGCCTTTTTTTTGGTTCGGGGGTTGGGATTGGGATTGGGATTGGGATTGGGGGCATATCCGTTGCTGCGGTGATGGCTGCTGGCGGTTTCGCTCTTACAGCGAGTTACCTTTTCCAAACGCCGAAAAGGTAACCGAAAAGGCTTGGCCCCGGCGTACGGCACTTCGCTGAGGCTCAGTGTTCCCTCGCTACGGTGTCCATCCGGGGACATCGCCTACGGTTTGCTTCGCTGCACCTCCTCTCGATGTGTGCGGCTACGCCGCACGGCGCTACGCGCCTGATCCCCGGATGGACACCTACGCTCGGCCTGCCGAAGGGGCTTGAGATCAAAAGCCACGTCAAAAGCCAGATCAAGATCAAGAGCCCCTCACCCTAGCCCTCTCCCGGAGGGAGAGGGGACTGACCGGGTTGTTTGCGAGAGATGCATCGACCTGAATGTTCGAGCCGAACTCGAGATTTGAAAGCAACACAAATCGGCTCCCTCTCCCTCGGGATAGGGCTGGGCGGGCGGCGTTCCGATGAGGGGCAAAAACACCACAAAAACCAAAGCCAAGCGCGCCGTGCTCCTCACCACTCAATAGGCCGAGTGTCAGCTCGCCTGCTTTTGATCTTAGAGCCCGTCGGCAGGCTGAGCGGAGGGATTGATCCGGGGGTGGGAGCGCAGCGACCGTTTGGCGCAGCCAAACACAGCGAGAGGAGGTGCAGCGAAGCAAACCGTAGGCGCTGCCCCCCGGATCAATCCCGGAGCGAAGGAACCCCGAGCCCCAGCGAGCGGGCCGAACGTCAGGGCAAAGCCTTTTCGGTTACCTTTTCGGTGTTTGGAAAAGGTGACTCGCCGTAAGGGCGAAACCCTAAGCAGCCGTTACCGCAGCAACGGATATTCACAAAACACCCCCCCAGCCTGGTCGGCCCAAAGGCCGCCAAGGCCGCCAAGGCAAAAAAAAGGGGCAACCGAAGTCGCCCCAAAATGCCTTGCGTGCCCATCAATCCAGAAGAATCACTTCTTACGCTTATGCGCATCCTTCCAGATAAAAAATCCAAACCCTGCAAAAAACAGAACCATCAGCCCTACAGTCAGAACCCCGGCAAACACCACGTTATCGAAAAACATGACTGGCCTCCTGGCCCCTGCTTTGCTGCGATGGGACTAAATTACCAAACACACAGGCGCACAAATTGACCGGGATCAATAACCACAACGAAGGAAGAGAAAGGAGGGGAAATAACTGACCTGCATCAACAGATGCAGGGGGAGATCAACGCTTTTTCGGCTTGTTCTTCGACTTTTTCTTCGGCTTGCCCAACGGCATCGCCTGCTCAAACGCCTGACGCACTTCGTTCAGCCGCTTCTCTTTAATGTCATGCACCCGCTTGGCGCGTTCAGTGCTGAGGTCGATCAGTTTGTCGTCTTGGCTCATGGCGTTCAGAACATCGCTTCAAAGAATCACAACTGCCACATCACCGGCAGGACTGTGCCAATAATGCCGCCTGCCGTCAGCGCTGACCAGCCACCCAGCCAAACACGATCAAACCAGTCATCTAGCCAGAGCCGCTCAAATCTCGATATCGACCCACAAGCCCTGACGCGGCTGATCTTCAATCAGCGGCACCACCGGCACGGTATTGTCGGCGTTGAGCACCGTACCCGGCACGGCCAGATGCTCTTCCGGGTCTTCGTCAGCCTCGCGACGGCGACGATCACGCTCCTGCTGACGGCGCTGTTCTTCGCGCGCCAGCAGTCGATCCTCTTCCGGATCACGTTTTTGCAGATCGATCGTACTTTCGTTGGAGCTTTCCTGCACCGGCACCACCGGCGGAATATCCGGCCGCTGGCGGATCGGATCCTGCTGCGAAGTGATCGGCACAGCGCTCAGGGGGAGCATCGGTGGCAACATATGGGGGTTCTCCTGTCAGCAGGCTATCGGCTAAGGCAAACACGCCTTGAGCCACCCGTCGCAATTCTGTGACGCACTTGGCACCTGTAGGAGCTGCCGCAGGCTGCGATCTTTCATCGGACAGCGCAGAACTCAAGTGTTTCCAAAGATCAAAAGATCGCAACCTTCGGCAGCTCCTACGCCAGTAATCTTTGGCCCTGAAGCCCTCATTCCGTTAAGATAGCCCGCTTTTTCAAGGTGGGAGTCAGGCAGCATGGCGCAGCAGTATCAACCGGGGCAACGCTGGATCAGTGACAGCGAAGCCGAGCTGGGTTTAGGCACCGTTCTGGCACAGGACGGCCGCTTGTTGACCGTGCTCTACCCGGCCACTGGCGAAACCCGCCAGTACGCGCTACGGAATGCGCCCCTCACCCGCGTGCGATTCTCGCCGGGTGACACCATTACCCACTTCGAAGGCTGGAAGATGACCGTGCAGCAAGTCGACGATGTCGACGGCCTGATGGTTTATCACGGTCTCAACGGGCAGAACGAAGCCGTTACCCTGCCGGAAACCCAGCTGTCGAACTTTATTCAGTTCCGTCTGGCCAGCGACCGTCTGTTCGCCGGGCAGATCGACCCGCTGTCGTGGTTCTCGCTGCGTTACAACACCCTCGAACACACCAGCCGCCAGCTGCAATCTTCGCTCTGGGGCCTGGGTGGCGTGCGTGCGCAACCGATCGCGCACCAATTGCACATCGCCCGTGAAGTCGCCGACCGCATTGCGCCGCGCGTATTGCTGGCGGACGAAGTAGGTCTGGGTAAAACCATCGAAGCCGGTCTGGTGATCCATCGCCAACTGCTCTCGGGTCGCGCCAACCGCGTGCTGATCCTCGTCCCGGAAAACCTTCAGCACCAGTGGCTGGTGGAGATGCGCCGCCGCTTCAACCTGCAGGTCGCGCTGTTCGACGAAGAACGCTTTATCGAAAGCGATGCCACCAACCCGTTCGAAGACACCCAATTGGCGCTGGTCGCGCTGGAATGGCTGGTCGACGACGAGAAGGCGCAGGACGCTCTGTTCGCCGCCGGTTGGGATTTGCTGGTGGTCGACGAAGCCCACCACTTGGTCTGGCACGAAGAAAAGGCCAGCGCCGAATACTCGCTGGTCGAGCAACTCGCCGAAGTCATTCCGGGCGTGCTGCTGCTCACCGCGACTCCGGAACAACTTGGTCAGGACAGCCACTTCGCCCGTCTGCGCCTGCTCGATCCAAACCGTTTCCACGACCTGGCCGCGTTCCGTGCCGAGAGCGACAACTATCGCCCGGTGGCTGAAGCCGTTCAGGAACTGCTCGACAAGGGCCGTCTCTCGGCCAAAGCGCACAAAACCATTCAGGGTTTCCTCGGCAACGAAGGCGAAGCGCTGCTGACTGCGGTCAACGATGGCGACACCGAAGCCAGCGCCCGCCTCGTGCGCGAACTGCTTGACCGCCACGGCACTGGCCGCGTGCTGTTTCGTAACACCCGCGCCGCCGTGCAGGGTTTCCCGGAGCGCAAACTGCATCCGTACCCGCTGCCGTGCCCGGACGAATACCTCGAACTGCCGTTGGGCGATCATGCCGAGCTGTACCCGGAAGTCAGCTTCCAGGCGCAGCCGGACGCCAGCGAAGAAGAACGCTGGTGGAAATTCGACCCGCGCGTCGAATGGCTGATCGATCAGCTGAAAATGCTCAAGCGCACCAAAGTGCTGGTGATCTGCGCCCACGCCGAAACCGCGATGGATCTGGAAGACGCCCTGCGCGTGCGTTCCGGCATCCCGGCCACGGTGTTCCACGAAGGCATGAACATCCTTGAGCGTGACCGCGCCGCTGCTTACTTCGCCGATGAAGAGTTCGGTGCGCAAGTGCTGATCTGCTCGGAAATCGGCAGTGAAGGTCGTAACTTCCAGTTCGCACACCACCTGGTGCTGTTCGATCTGCCGTCGCACCCGGATTTGCTTGAGCAGCGTATCGGTCGTCTCGACCGGATCGGCCAGAAGCACATCATCGAACTGCACGTGCCGTACCTGGAAACCAGCCCGCAAGAGCGCCTGTTCCAGTGGTACCACGAAGCGCTGAACGCGTTCCTCAACACCTGCCCGACCGGCAACGCCTTGCAGCATCAGTTCGGCCCACGCCTGCTGCCGCTGCTCGAAGAAGCCGACGACAGCGAGTGGCAAGCGCTGATCGACGAAGCGCGCAGCGAGCGTGAGCGTCTGGAGGCCGAGCTGCACACCGGCCGCGATCGTCTGCTGGAGCTCAACTCCGGCGGCGCTGGCGAAGGTGAAGCGCTGGTCGAGGACATCCTTGAGCAAGACGATCAGTTCGCCCTGCCGATCTACATGGAAACCCTGTTCGACGCGTTCGGCATCGACAGCGAAGACCATTCGGAAAACGCCCTGATCCTCAAGCCGAGCGAGAAGATGCTCGACGCCAGCTTCCCTCTGGGCGACGACGAAGGCGTGACCATCACCTACGACCGTAACCAGGCGCTGTCGCGCGAAGACATGCAGTTCATCACCTGGGAACACCCGATGGTGCAGGGCGGCATGGATCTGGTGCTGTCCGGTTCGATGGGCAACACCGCCGTCGCGCTGATCAAAAACAAGGCGCTGAAGCCGGGCACCGTGTTGCTGGAATTGCTCTATGTCAGCGAAGTGGTTGCCCCGCGCGCGCTGCAACTGGGCCGTTACCTGCCGCCGGCCGCCCTGCGCTGCCTGCTCGATGCCAATGGCAACGACTTGTCGCCACGCGTCTCGTTTGAAACCCTGAACGATCAGCTGGAAAGCGTGCCGCGCGCCAGCGCCAACAAGTTCATCCAGGCCCAGCGCGATCAGCTGACGCCACGGATCAACGCCGGTGAAGACAAGATCACCCCGCGTCACGCCGAGCGCGTGGCCGAGGCCCGTCGCCGTCTGGCGGCTGACACCGACGAAGAACTGGCGCGCCTGACCGCGTTGCAAGCGGTCAACCCGACCGTACGTGACAGCGAACTGGTGGCATTGCGTGAACAGCGCGAGCAAGGTCTGGCGTTGCTGGACAAAGCGGCGTTGCGCCTGGAAGCGATTCGGGTGTTGGTGGCGGGTTAACCGCCCTGCTCCCCTGCTGAAACAACAAGGCCCGCAGCGATGCGGGCCTTTTTGATTGCCTGTTATTTGACCAGTGATGCTAATGGCCCTTTCGCGAGCGGGCTCGCTCCCACAGTTTGGAATGCGTTCCCCTGTGGGAGCGGGCTTGCTCGCGAAGGCGGTTAAGCCGTCGCCACTGCAACCTCTGGCTCAACCACCGCAACCAAACCTTCCTTCATCCGCTGCGCATCGCGCACAAAACACCGCGCCGCGAGAAACAGAAACACCATCGTCAGAAACAGCGCCACCGGAATCAAATACATCGCGTCATGCAGCCCGACTGCCTTGAACGCCTCGGTCATCTGCTCAGCCCCCGCCGCCAGCATCGCCGTGTGCGCAAAGTGATCGGACAACCCACCGACCACCACCGGCCCCAAGCCACCGCCCAGCAGATACAACCCGGCAAAGAACAACGCCATCGCCGTCGCCCGCAGACGCGGTTCGACCACGTCTTGAATCGCTGTGTAAACGCAGGTGTAGAAGTTGTAAGCAAACAGCCAGCCGACACTGAATACCGCGACAAACACACCAATCTCGATGCGCCCGGAATGCAGGGCCCACGCCGTGCACAGGGTCGAAATAATCAGGCTGAACGCCGCGAACAACAACCGCCCGTTGGCCACGCGCTGGTGAATCTTGTCCGCAATCCAGCCGCCCAGCGTCAAACCGATCAGTCCGGTCACGCCGACGATCACGCCAGTTGCCACGGCCGCTTCCTGCAGCGGCATGAGGAAATAGCGCTGCAGCATAGGCACCAGAAACGAGTTGCAGGCATAGGTCGCGAAGTTGAAGCACAACCCGGCCATCACCAGCCAGAGAAAGGTCGGCACGGCCAGAATCCGCCGGATCGGCTTGTCGACGCGCTCCTGCGAAACCTGCACGGTTTCCGCCGCGCCGCGCTTCGGCTCTTTAATGAAGAACATGAAGATCGCCAGGATCAGCCCCGGCACCGCCGCGATAAAAAACGGCGCGCGCCAGCTGTCGAACGCCTTGACCATCGCGCCGATGGTAAAGAATGCCAGCAACAAGCCCAGTGGCAGACCGAGCATGAAAATGCCCATCGCCCGCGCCCGACGGTGCGCCGGGAACAGGTCACCGATCAGCGAGTTGGCTGCCGGCGCATAACTGGCCTCACCGATGCCGATGCCCATGCGCACGATCAAAAAGCTCCAGAAGCTGCCGACCAGCCCGTTGACTGCGGTCAGCGCGCTCCACGTCGCCAGGCCCCAGCCCATCAGTTTGCGCCGTGAGCCGGTGTCGGCCATGCGCCCCAACGGCAGGCCGGCAATCGCGTAAACAAGGGTGAATGCGGTACCGACGATGCCCAGTTGAAAGTCGCTGAGGTGCCATTCCATGCGGATTGGCTCGATGATGATCGCCGGAATGGTGCGGTCGAAGAAGTTGAACAGGTTGGCAAGGAACAGCAGGAACAGAATGCGCCAGGCATTCGCCGCTTGGGTCGAGTTCTGCATGGGTCCGTCTCTTTATTGTTATAGGGCTTCACTGCCAACGCATCCGAGCCCGGAACCTGCAATCTAGTCAGCCAGACCGAGGCTGTCTGTGATCATTCGTCTGCCTGATATCGGGCCATGGCACTGTAACGAAACGTAAGCCCTTGATAACGCTTGAATCCCCCGAAAACCGGGGCTTTTGCGGCAAAACCTTGCCACAAAAAAATAGTTTCACGCCCCCCTTCCCAACGCCGTGGCGAAGCCTAGAATAGCCGCCGGATCCGTCCGGATCTCCCGATCAATCCCTTTGATACCCCCGTCCATGTCCGAAGTCAGTCCGTGTCTGAATTGCGGTGCCTGTTGTTCCCATTTCCGTGTGTCTTTTTTCTGGGGTGAGTGCGCTTCCTCCGGCGGCACCGTGCCCGATGAACTGGTCACGCAGATCAGCCCGAGCCGGGTGGCGATGAACGGTACCGACTGCAAATCGCCACGCTGCACGGCGCTGGAAGGCGAAGTCGGTAGCGAAGTGAAGTGCTCGATTTATGAATTGCGCTCCAGCCCCTGCCGCGAGTTCGAATCGTCGTGGGAAAACGGCGAGCAGAACGTCGATTGCGACAAGGCCCGCGCACGTTTTGGCCTGCCGCCGCTGCAACCGGACTGGGCGCAAATCCCTTTCGAACAGATCGCTTAGGTCTTTAGCGCCAATCGCTATGACGCTAATGCCGAAATCATTAGCGCCAATGTGCCACTACCACTTGCTCTGCGAAAACCGCCTCTATACTCCAGTCATTCGCCTGCGCTAGCCGCGCAGTAAGGACGACTCAGAGACGGGGCATGCTATGGAGTGGCTTGGTTTGCAGTTTGTTACCGAGCTGCCGGAGAGCGGGCAGGTCATTCTTAATTGCACCCATAACCCGCTGCTGATGCTGGTGGCCTATCTGGTCGCGTGCGCCGCCAGTTTTGCCACCCTCGACATGGCCGAACGCGTCGGTCACGCGGAAGACCCGCGCTCACAGCGACTATGGCGCTGGATCGGCGCGACCTGCCTGGCCGGCGGCATCTGGGCCATGCACTTCATCGGCATGCTTGCGTTTCAGGCACCGATCGACATCCAGTACGACCTGCCCATCACCCTGTTTTCCCTGCTGATCGCCCTGCTCGCCTCGTGGCTGGCCATGCACACCCTGAGCGAATCCCAGCCCAGTCTGGTGCTCTACCTGAAAACCGCGCTCGTCATCGGTCTGGGCATCGCCGGCATGCATTACGTCGGCATGGCGGCGATGCAATCGGCCGCCACCGCGTACTACGATCCTGGACTGTTCACCCTGTCAGTGGTGATCGCCATCGGCGCCAGTTTCGCCGCTCTGTGGGTGGCAGGCTATCTGCGCGAAGGCAGCGGTTTACTTCATCAGGTACTCAAATACAGCGCCGCGCTGATTCTCGGCGCCGGCATTTTCAGCATGCATTTCACCGGGATGGCCGCACTCAAGCTGATTTTGCCCGAGGCCAGCACGCCGACACTGACCGCCGAAACCAGCCATTTGCAATTGGGCCTGACCGTGGCCCTGATCACCTTGCTGATTCTCGGCAGTGCAATCAGCGCCGCACTCGCCGATAAAAAACTGCAACACAAGGAGCACGACCTGCGCCGGGTCAACGCCCTGCTCAGCCAACTCGACCAGGCGCGCATGTCGCTGCAGCAAGTGGCCAATTACGACGCACTGACCAACCTGATCAACCGTCGCGGCTTCAACCAGATCTTCGCCGAGAAACTCAATCAGAAAGCCATTGAGGGCGGCATGCTCGCGGTGATGTTTCTCGACATCGACCACTTCAAACGCATCAACGACAGCCTCGGTCATGACGCCGGCGACGCGCTGCTGAAAGTCATCGCTGACCACATCAAAGGCTCGGTGCGCAGCCATGAAGACGTGGTCGCGCGGTTCGGTGGCGACGAGTTCTGCATCCTCATCGGCCTGCATGACCGCGAAGAAGCGCGCAGCATGGCCCAGCGCATCATGCAAAAAATGAAGGAGCCGATTGAGCTGGCCGGGCGGCGCATGGTGATGACCACCAGCATCGGCATCAGTCTGTTTCCGGATGACGGCACCACCTGCGAAGAACTGCTCAAGCACGCCGATCTGGCGCTGTATCAATCCAAGGGTGCCGGGCGCAACGGCCTGCACTTTTTCAATTCCAACCTGAAAAACCGCGCGACGATGGAGTTGCAACTCGAAGAAGAACTGCGTCATGCCCTGCGCGAAGAAAATGGTTTGATGCTGTATTACCAGCCGATCTTCGAACTGAAAACCGGCAAGGTCACCAAGCTTGAAGCGCTGATCCGCTGGCAGCATCCGGTGAACGGCCTGCTGACGCCGGATCGCTTCATCAGCATCGCTGAAAACAATGGCCTGATCGCCGAACTGGACAACTGGGTGCTGCGTCGCGCCTGCAAGGATTTGGGAGAACTGTCGCGCCACGGCTGCGACGAATTGAAAATCGCCTGGAACTGCTCGCCGCTGAACCTTGGCCGCGAAGAACTGGCTGACGAAATCGAAAACGCCTTACGCACTGCCGGTGTCGCGCCGGAACGGCTGGAGCTGGAAGTCACCGAAAATGCGCTGATGGGCAATATCGCCAACACCCTGGTGTTGTTGCGGCAGATCCGCGCCCTCGGCGTGTCGCTGTCGATCGATGACTTCGGCACCGGCTATTCGTCGTTGGCCTACCTCAAGCGTCTGCCGCTGAATACGCTGAAAATCGATCGCTCGTTCATCATCGACATTCCCAATGCCACGGCGGACATGGAAATCGTCCAGGCGATCATCGTCATGGCGCACACCCTGCATTTGCAGGTGGTCACCGAAGGCGTCGAAACCCTGGAGCAGTACGAATTTCTCGAACGCTCGGGCTGCGATTTCATTCAGGGTTACCTGCTCAGCCGCCCGGTGCCGCTCGACGAATTACGCCCGGTGCTGGAAGAAATCAATCAGCGCAAACAGTCCCATGCGGTCAATCCGTTGATTCTGGCGCGCGGTACATTTGCACCAGCGTTGCTGGATCCTTCGCCAAAAAGCCCTGCGCCCCATGCAGGCGCATCAATTGTGCGGCCAATCCGCTGATCGGCGTGGCCGAACCCTGTTCGCGAGAAAACTTCACCGCGGTGTCGAGATCCTTGAGCAGCGTGCGCACGTGCCATTTGATCGGCTCGAAACGGCTTTCGGCCATTTGCGGGGCGAGGATCTGCAACGGTTTCGAATCGGCAAAACCGCCGGCCAATGCCTCGGCAATCAGGCTGGCATCGACGCCGGCTTTTTCCGCCAGCGCCACTACTTCGGCAATCACCAGCGCGTTGCAGGCGACGATCATCTGATTGCAGGCCTTGGTCACCTGCCCGGCGCCCACGCCGCCCATGTGCGTAACGCGCTGACCGAGATTGAGCAGCACCGGGCGCACTCGCTGAAGATCCACTGCCTCACCACCGACCATGATTGCCAGGCTGCCTGCCTCGGCGCCGACCACGCCTCCTGACACTGGTGAGTCCAGCCAGGACATGCCGGTTTTCTGCGCCAATTCAGCGGCCATTTCGCGCGTCGCGGTCGGTTCCAGGCTGGAAAAATCCACCAGCAACTGACCGCTCTTGCCACCCTCAGCGACACCGCCCGTGCCAAACACCACCTCACGCACCACCGCCGTATCGGCCAGACACAACATCACCACGTCTGCGTGCGCGCACAGTTCAGCCGGGGTCGCCACCTGCCGGGCGCCGGCCTCAACCAGTGGCGCGCATTTGTCCGGGTTGCGGTTCCACACGCTCAGCGGGTAACCGGCGGCCAGCAAGCGGCGGCACATCGGCAAGCCCATCAGACCGATTCCGGCGAACCCCAACGAAGGTAGCGTTGACATCATTTAGCCTCCTTTTGATTAAAGATCGCCGAATAATGGCCGATTCATCAGCGATCAGGAAAGGATTCCCCCGAGCGACCGTCAGGCCAAGTCCCTGACGCCCGGGCCAAATTCGCGCAAACAAGACGCGAGCTCTTATTCCGTGAGGTTCGCTGACATTGGTCTGCGAACCAACCCAGTACCAGGTAAATGGCGCCCAATGACTTCTAAAAACAATACCGCCACCGCGGTCTCCGATCTGAATCCGAGCCCCGCCGCCAACAGCCCGTCATCGCCCAAACCGCTGGTTCCCTCGCGCCCGTTGTCGACCCAGCAATACCTGTACTTCACCGAAACCAATACCGACCGCATCCTCGACAACCTCGACGGCCTGCGCGACATGGTGTTCCCGCGCCCGCCGCACCTGGAAGGCGATAACGAACAGCACAACGATCAGGAATTTCCGTCGGTGTGCCTGATCGGCCTCGGTCGCTGCGGCTCCAACATCGCTCTCGACGTGGCGGAGTTGGTGTACAACGCGCGCAAGTTTTACCTCAACGAATTCAACAACGAAGATCGCCCGTCGAATGACCGACGCGCCACCGAAAAAGGCTACAGCCCGGCGCAGTGGATCAAGAACAACCTGCGCATCGGCAACAGCAAAGCGAGCAAACCGGTGTTTCTGGTCGAGCCGCTGGTAATGCTCGGCGACCTCGACAAGGACATCGCCGGGCGCATTCGTTTCTCGCGCAAGGGCGAAAAAAGCGGTTTCCTTCGCGACTACAGCAAAATGAAGATCATGGACTTGTCCGAAGTCCACGCCGGTGGCGCCGGTAACGCGCCGATTCTCGGCCAGTATCTGGCGAAGATCATCCTCAACAAGGACACCCAGCGTTTCTCCAGCCCTGACTGGAAAATGATCCACTCGTACCTGATCGACAGCTGCGGCATCAAAGCCAACCAGTCGCGCCTGTATTTCTCGATCTTCAGTGCCGGCGGCGGTACCGGTTCCGGCATGGCCTCGGAATTCGGTCTGGCCCAGCAGCACTCGTACATGAACAAGACGTTCGACACCAAACCGATGGACGAGCATGACGGCAAGAGCGGTCATTCGTTCGTGTTCGAACCGATCTTTACCAGCGGCATCTGCGTGCTGCCGAATATTTCTGATCACCGCAGCGAAATGTCCGAGGCGCTGCACATCAACGCCGGACGCCTGCTGTGCAAATACCTCTCGGAAGAATGGGATTTCTCCTACAACTTCGCCAACGAAGACAGCAGCGAAGCCAGCGTCATGGGCCGTATCCGCCCATGGAACGCGATGATGCTGATCTCCAACGACATCATGCGTTACGCCGAAGAGAGCGATGACGGCAACATCCAGAACATTGATGTCAATGCGATGGAGAAGCACGCCAACCAATACATCTCGCAGCAGATCTTCAACATTCTGACGGCGCAGGCGGTAACGACTGACTACGACCAGAACTATTTCCGCCGCGCCGGCATCGACATCGGTGAGACCATTCGCCTCGATGCCAACGACCTGTTCATGAGTCTGGCCGGCCCGGTGGCGATTGCCTACGCCGAATCGGTGGTGCCGGAAACTCCGCCGCCGAGCAGCGACAAATTCAAGGTCTTCGATAAAGAGCCGCAGCGCCTGAACATCGACGATCTGTTCTTCCGCTCGATCGACCTGCCGCACTTCAACAAGGTCACGCAAGCGATCGAAGGCATCAGCCTGCTGCCGATCGAATCCAAGCGTTATCGCGCTTCGCTGGAGCAGTACAAGAATTCCGGCTACGACGCCGCCGCGTTGCACGACCTGCACTTCTTCAAGAACTGCTCGTCGGTGGTCTCGATCGTTTCGCTGCCGAAGGATTACAAGCTGTCTTACATGGATCTGAACCGGTTGAAGACCCACCTCAACAGCCTGTTCCCCAACACCACGCTCAAGCGTTATGCGCTGGTGATCGGCGCCTCGGCCAACCTGTCGCTGACCACGCTGATCGCGAAGAGCCCGTGCCTGTCGGATGATTTCCTGACCCTGATCGTCGCGTTCATCAAACGCTGCTTCGCCAAGACCCCGTACCGTTTCGATGAGACGCTGGACAACTCGATCCTCGACTTCATCATTAATGAAGAATTCGACGAAGATCGCATCGACGATTTGCTTAATGAATTCGAGAACCCGGCGAAGATCCTCGACACCAACTGGTACGCGATCAAACCGATGTACGAGAAGAAGTACCGCGAGCTGATCAACGACAAAGACAAGTTTGTTTCGATCAATGACATTCGGTTGTCGCGCGATTGTGTGAAGAAGTCGATCAAGTATTTGCGCGAGATCTATCGTCACCGGATTGGCAAGACCAAGGTTATTTCGCTGAATAACCATACTGGGAAGTCGTTTACGGTCTGATCCAGGACCGAGTCGCCTCCTTCGCGAGCAAGCCCGCTCCCACAGGGGAATGCATTCCAAATGTGGGAGCGGGCTTGCTCGCGAAGAGGCCCCCAAATTCACTGAATATTTCAGCCATTCCAACATCCAGAAACAATTAAGCAGCCCAAAGGCTGCTCTCTCAACTGTTCCCGTTACGTTTACGTCACCGTGATGCCACCCTCGCTTGTGGCCTTTCTTCACGGCAACGTGCCATCACGCTACTCCGCTACACACTTTTCGCCGACCAGCGGACGCACCATCAAGGTGCAACGTCGGCAGCACCCGCCCTTTCCTGGATCAGAATCCACGGCGAAACCACCACTGCCCAGAGCTGCGGATCGCGTTCGAAAAGATCCAGCGCCCGCGTTTCAGACAGCTTGGCGACTTTGTCTTCGGCCAGCCAGGCGGCGACTTTCTCGCCATCATCCGACGCCACGGCCTCGGCGGCGGCGATCAAATCCAGGTCAGGGTCGACCCACAATAGGGCACCCTTGGCGAAGAACGGCTCCAACTCTTTCCAGGTAATAGATGCGGTTTCACCAAGCAGCTTGGCATAGAGGGTGCTAGGTTCTTGATTCATGGGAACTGTCCGGAAAAGAAATCGACGCGAATAATAACGTCGGTGATCCGTCAGCAAAACCCGGTTGCAAAAGGCTGTACCGAACGAAAAGAGCAGGAAAGCCAAGGAATGCTGTTGATTGGGGCATAACCCCACGAACGCCCCGCCGCAATTCTGTCTTTTTCATTCAAAAAAGCGACACCCTCAGGTTTTGCCCCTCGGCGCCCGCTTCCCAGGCTAACAACCGGCGCTCTACACTGTACCGGTACAGTTGCCGGGGGCATTTCCGGAGGGTATCGCAAAGATATCTGACCCGGTTCTGCTGCTACGGCGCCAGAACTCAAAAAAAAATACAACAGTAAGAGTGGAGCACTATGACTAAGGCTACTAAGCAGATTTCCAAACTGTTTGCCGCTATGGTTCTGGCCGGGGTTGCCAGCCATTCGTTTGCAGCTGACACCATCAAAATCGGTATCGCCGGCCCTAAGACCGGTTCCAGTAGCCCAATACGGCGACATGCAGTTCAGTGGCGCGAAAATGGCCATCGAGCAAATCAACGCCAAGGGCGGCGTCGACGGCAAGAAACTCGAAGCCGTTGAATACGACGATGCCTGCGATCCGAAACAAGCAGTAGCGGTAGCGAACAAAGTCGTCAACGACGGCGTCAAGTTCGTGGTCGGTCACCTGTGCTCCAGCTCCACTCAACCGGCTTCGGACATCTACGAAGACGAAGGCGTGATCATGATCACCCCGGCCGCCACCAGCCCGGACATCACCGCCCGTGGTTACAAAATGGTCTTCCGTACCATCGGTCTGGACAGCGCCCAGGGCCCTGCCGCCGGTAACTACATTGCCGATCACGTCAAACCGAAAATCGTTGCTGTGCTGCACGACAAGCAACAATACGGTGAAGGTATCGCCACCGCCGTCAAATCGACCCTTGAGAAGAAAGGCGTGAAAGTTGCCGTGTTCGAAGGCGTCAACGCCGGCGACAAGGACTTCTCCTCGATCATCGCCAAGCTCAAGCAAGCCAACGTCGACTTCGTTTACTACGGCGGCTACCACCCGGAGCTGGGCCTGATCCTGCGTCAATCGGCTGAAAAAGGCCTGAAAGCCAAGTTCATGGGTCCGGAAGGCGTGGGTAATGACTCGATTTCGCAGATCGCCAAAGACGCTTCCGAAGGTCTGCTGGTAACCCTGCCGAAATCCTTCGACCAGGATCCGGCCAACATCGCCCTGGCTGATGCATTCAAAGCAAAGAAAGAAGATCCGAGCGGCCCGTTCGTGTTCCCTTCCTACTCGGCGGTTGAAGTGATTGCCGGCGGTATCACCGCTGCCAAGAGCGAAGACCCGGCCAAAGTGGCTGAAGCCATTCACGCTGGCACCTTCAAAACCCCGACTGGCGACCTGAGCTTCGACGCCAAGGGCGACCTGAAGGACTTCAAATTTGTGGTTTACGAGTGGCACTTCGGCAAACCAAAAACTGAAGTATCCCCTCAGTAAGGCGCTGCCTGACTGACTGCCAATAAAGCCCACGGCGTGCCGTGGGCTTTGTTTTACGAATGTATGGGCCGCGCTGGCGTGATCCGCCAGTCTCCCCACCTGAAAATCTCAAAACCGTCATCAGCGGTTCGCTGGCAAAACCCGGATTCGAAGTGGATATAGATCCACGGGGCCGGGCGGGAAAATGACTCCACCAGTGAAATGCGTATCAGGTTTTTAGGAGCGTTGTAATGCCTGACCTCTATCACTTCTTCCAGCAGCTGGTTAATGGCCTGACCATTGGCAGCACGTATGCCCTGATTGCCATCGGCTATACGATGGTTTACGGCATCATTGGAATGATCAACTTCGCCCACGGCGAGGTGTACATGATCGGTTCCTACGTGGCGTTCATCGCCATCGCCGGGCTGGCCATGATGGGAATCGACAACGTCCCGCTGTTGATGACCGCGGCCTTCATTGCGAGCATCGTTGTCACCAGTTCCTACGGTTACAGCATCGAACGGATCGCCTACCGCCCCCTGCGCGGCAGCAACCGTCTGATCCCGCTGATTTCCGCCATCGGTATGTCGATCTTCCTGCAGAACACGGTTCTGCTGGCGCAAGACTCCAAGGACAAATCCATCCCCAACCTGATCCCCGGGAACATTTCCTTCGGGCCAGGTGGCGCACATGAAGTGCTGATTTCCTACATGCAAATCGTGGTGTTCGTGGTGACGCTGATCGCCATGCTCGGCCTGACGCTGTTCATCTCCCGTTCTCGCCTGGGTCGCGCCTGCCGCGCCTGCGCCGAAGACATCAAGATGGCCAACTTGCTCGGCATCAACACCAACAACATCATCGCCCTGACCTTCGTCATTGGTGCTGCGCTGGCGGCCATCGCGGCCGTGCTGCTGAGCATGCAATATGGCGTGATCAACCCGAACGCCGGTTTCCTCGTCGGCCTCAAAGCCTTCACCGCAGCGGTACTCGGCGGCATCGGCAGCATCCCCGGCGCCATGCTCGGCGGGTTGGTGCTTGGGGTGGCGGAAGCGTTTGGCGCCGATATCTTCGGCGACCAATACAAGGACGTCGTGGCTTTCGGCTTGTTGGTTCTGGTGCTGTTGTTCCGTCCGACCGGCATTCTGGGCCGTCCGGAGGTTGAGAAAGTATGACTAGGAATCTTAAACAGGCACTGTTCAGTGCCTTGCTGGTGTGGGCTGTGGCCTACCCGGTACTCGGACTGAAACTGACCATCGTCGGCATCAACCTCGAAGTGCATAACACCAGTCCGATGATTCTGGCGACCATCGCCATCTGTTCGGTGCTGATGTTCCTGCGGGTGCTGTTCAACCAGCAGATCAGCAAGGCGTGGAAATCCTCGCCGGGCATGCCATTGATCCCGGCCAAGGCCAGCAACTTCCTGACCCTGCCGACCACGCAGCGCTACTTCATCATTGCGCTGATCATCGGTGCACTGGTGTGGCCGTTCTTCGGTTCGCGTGGCGCGGTGGACATCGCAACGCTGATCCTGATCTACGTGATGCTCGGCCTCGGCCTGAACATCGTCGTCGGTCTGGCCGGTCTGCTCGACCTCGGTTACGTCGGCTTCTACGCCGTCGGCGCCTACAGCTACGCGCTGCTGTCGCACTACTACGGCTTGAGCTTCTGGATCTGCCTGCCGATTGCCGGCCTGATGGCGGCGACGTTCGGCTTCCTGCTGGGCTTCCCGGTGCTGCGTTTGCGCGGTGACTATCTGGCGATCGTAACCCTCGGTTTCGGCGAGATCATCCGTCTGTTCCTGCGTAACCTGACCGACATCACTGGCGGTCCGAACGGCATCAGCAACATCGAGAAACCAACGTTCTTCGGCCTGACCTTTGAACGCAAGGCTGCGGAAGGCATGCAAACCTTCCACGAGTATTTCGGCCTGCAATACAACTCGATCAACAAGGTGATCTTCCTCTACCTGGTTGCCCTGGTGCTGGCGCTGGCGGCGCTGTTCGTCATCAACCGTTTGCTGCGCATGCCGATCGGCCGAGCGTGGGAAGCGCTGCGTGAAGACGAGATCGCCTGCCGTGCGTTGGGTCTGAATCCGACGATCATCAAGCTGTCGGCGTTCACCCTCGGTGCTGCGTTCGCCGGTTTCGCCGGTAGCTTCTTCGCTGCCCGTCAGGGTCTGGTGACCCCGGAATCGTTCACCTTCATCGAGTCGGCAATCATCCTCGCCATTGTCGTGCTGGGTGGTATGGGCTCGCAGTTGGGTGTGATTCTGGCCGCCGTGGTAATGATCCTGTTGCCGGAAATGATGCGTGAGTTCAGCGAGTACCGCATGTTGATGTTCGGTGCGCTGATGGTGTTGATGATGATCTGGCGTCCACAAGGTCTGCTGCCGATGCAACGCCCACACATGGAGTTGCGAAAATGAGCCGCGAGATCTTAAAAGTTGAGAACCTGAGCATGCGCTTCGGCGGCTTGCTGGCGGTCAACGGCGTGGCCCTGACCGTCAAAGAGAAACAAGTGGTTGCCTTGATCGGGCCGAACGGCGCCGGCAAGACCACCGTGTTCAACTGCCTGACCGGTTTCTATCAGCCAACCGGTGGCAGCATCCTGCTCGACGGCGAGCCGATTCAAGGCCTGCCGGGCCACAAGATCGCCCTCAAAGGCGTGGTGCGCACCTTCCAGAACGTGCGCCTGTTCAAGGACATGACGGCGGTCGAGAACCTGTTGATCGCCCAGCACCGTCACTTGAACACGAACTTCCTGGCCGGCCTGTTCAAGACCCCGTCGTTCCGCAAAAGCGAGCGCGAGGCCATGGAATTTGCCGAGTACTGGCTGGAAAAGGTCAACCTCAAGGAGTTCGCCAACCGTACCGCCGGCACCTTGGCCTACGGTCAGCAACGTCGTCTGGAAATCGCCCGCTGCATGATGACCCGTCCGCGGATCCTCATGCTCGACGAACCGGCCGCCGGCCTGAACCCGAAGGAAACCGAAGACCTCAAGGCGCTGATCAGCGTGCTGCGTGAGGAGCACAACGTCACCGTGCTGTTGATCGAACACGACATGAAACTGGTCATGAGCATTTCAGACCACATCGTCGTGATCAACCAGGGCACGCCTCTGGCCGACGGCACGCCGGAACAGATCCGCGACAATCCTGAAGTGATCAAAGCCTACCTGGGGGAAGCGTAAATGCTGCAGTTCGAAAACGTTTCCACCTTCTACGGCAAGATCCAGGCCCTGCACAGCGTCAACGTCGAAGTCCGTCAGGGCGAGATCGTGACCCTGATCGGCGCCAACGGTGCCGGCAAGTCCACGCTGCTGATGACGCTGTGCGGTTCGCCGCAAGCGCACAGTGGCAGCATCCGTTACATGGGTGAGGAACTGGTCGGCCAGGACTCGTCGCAGATCATGCGCAAAAGCATCGCGGTGGTGCCGGAAGGTCGTCGGGTGTTTGCCCGTCTGACCGTTGAAGAAAACCTCTCGATGGGCGGCTTCTTCACCGACAAGGGCGACTATCAGGAACAGATGGACAAGGTTCTCGGACTTTTCCCACGCCTGAAAGAACGCTTCAACCAGCGCGGCGGCACCATGTCCGGCGGCGAACAGCAAATGCTCGCCATCGGTCGTGCGCTGATGAGCAAGCCAAAACTGCTGCTGCTCGACGAGCCGTCGCTGGGCCTGGCACCGATCATCATCCAGCAGATTTTCGACATCATCGAAATGCTGCGCAAGGACGGTGTGACGGTGTTCCTGGTCGAGCAGAACGCCAACCAGGCGCTGAAAATCGCTGACCGCGCGTACGTTCTGGAGAACGGCCGTGTGGTCATGCACGGCACCGGTGAAGCGCTGCTGACCGATCCGAAAGTACGCGAGGCATACCTCGGCGGTTGACGCATTTCGCCCAACAAAAAAACGGCCTTCGGGCCGTTTTTTATGTCCACCATAAACCTCGAACCCACCGAAAATCCCCCTGTGGGAGCGAGCCTGCTCGCGAAGACGGTGTGTCATTCAATATCAATGGTGTCTGACACAACGCTTTCGCGAGCAGGCTCGCTCCCACAAGGGGGACGGCGGTGCCCGGAAGAATTATAAAAAAAAACATCCAGCCCCGCTGTAACGCATCGCCATGACCTTTCTCTAGAGGGTTAAGCAAGCGCAAAAACGCTTGTAAAAACCCTGACCGAAACTGGAGAAACACCATGACTGCTACCACCCGCACCCTGTCCGCTACCGCTTTGGTTCTGGCCCTCGGCTCTGCGCTGAGCATTGCCGCCGTCTCCACCGCCCACGCGGCCGATGACATGGAAAAATGCTTTGGCGTGGCCATGAAAGGCAAGAATGATTGCGCTGCAGGCGCCGGCACCACCTGCGCTGGCACCGCGAAAACCGACTACCAGGCCAACGCCTGGAAGCTCGTCCCTAAAGGCACCTGCGCCAAGACTGAAAGCAAAACCTCGCCGACCGGCTTCGGCCAGATGGAAGCTTTCAAAGCGAAGTCCTGATTCACGGCCTGCCTGAGTGACGATCATGTTCACACCTGACGACCATGCCCTCCCCCGCACTCAGGCAGCCCTCACCGGGCTCCCGCCCCGTGCCGGGCTGGGGCTCAAGACCGGGCACTTTCGTGAAGTGCTCGACACCCAGCCGGACATCGGTTTCTTCGAAGTCCACGCCGAAAACTACATGGTGGCCGGCGGCCCGTTTCATCACTTTCTCGGTTTGATTCGCGAACAGTATCCGCTGTCGCTGCATGGCGTCGGTTTGTCCATCGGCAGCGAAGGGCCGTTGGATACTCAGCACCTGCAACGTCTGGCCGAGCTGATCGAGCGCTATCAACCACACTCCTTTTCCGAACATCTGGCCTGGTCGAGCCACGGCCCAGTGTTCCTCAATGACCTGCTGCCCCTGGCCTACGACGAGCCGACGCTGAACCGCGTCTGCGCGCACATCGATCAGGTGCAGAACACTCTTAAACGGCCAATGCTGCTGGAAAACCCGGCAACGTATCTGGCGTTTCAGCATTCAACGTACGACGAGCCTGACTTCATCCATGAAGTGATCCGTCGCAGCGGCTGTGGGCTGTTGCTCGACGTCAACAATGTCTATGTGTCGTGCGTAAATCATCACCGTGATCCATTGGCGTATCTCGATGCGCTGCCCCTGCACGCGGTTGGTGAGATTCATCTGGCCGGGTTCGCCGAAGATTCCGACAACCTCGGCGACCGATTGCTGATTGACGATCATGGCGCGCCGATCGATCAGGCGGTTTGGGCTTTGTATTGGCAGACGCTGGATCGTATCGGGCCGATAGCAACCTTGATCGAACGGGACAATCAGGTGCCCCCGTTCAACACCTTGCTGGCCGAAGCGCAGCAGGCAGACGAAATGCTGCTGTGCGCCGGGAGTCGCCCATGAGCATGCAAAGCGAATTCAGCGCCGCGCTGCTCAATGTACGTCTGCCCTGCCCTGCCGGTTTGTGCAGCAACAACGGCGCCGATCCCGCCAGTCGTTTTGCGGTGTACCGCAACAATGTGCAGAGCTCGTTGATCAACGCACTGGCGGACGGTTATCCGGTGGTTGCGCAATTGGTCGGCGAGGAATTTTTCCGCGCCATGGCGGCCATTTTCGTACAACAGCAGCCGCCGCAGAGTCCGTTGATGAGCCGCTATGGCGAAGCGTTTGCGGACTTTATCGACGCCTTCGAACCGGCATCGAGCGTGCCCTATCTGGCCGATGTTGCGCGCCTTGAGCATTTACGCACGCAGGCCTATCACGCCGCCGACGCCGACCCCGTACGGCCAGAACAAATCACCGCAGCACTCGCCGCCCCGCAAGGCTTGAGCGAACTGCGCTTCAAGCTTCATCCCTCCCTGCACCTGCTCGATTCCACTTATGCCGTGGTTGCGATCTGGGCTGCACATCAGCAAGAACCTTCACTTGAAGGCATCGAGATCCATCAGGGCCAGCACGCGCTGATCCTGCGCAACGGTCTGGAGGTTGAGGTGTTCGCCATCGATTATGGCGCCAGCGTGTTTATCCGCCATTTGATCAACGGCCAGCCATTGCTGGCAGCCGCCGAAAACAGCCCTGAATTCGATCTCAGCCAGACCCTGGCCTTGCTGATCGCGCGCAACGTCATCACCCACTTGAACAATAAGGTAACGCCATGAACAACCTGATCACTCGCGCCATTGCGCTGCTCGAGAGAATCCCCCAGAGCCTGATCGCTTTTATTGCGCGCTTCGCGATTGCAGCGGTGTTCTGGAAGTCCGGGCAGACCAAGATCGAGGGGCTGGCGATCGACCTCATCGACGGCACCTTTCAGCTTGGCTGGCCGCGTCTGGCCGATTCGACCATTCCGTTGTTCACCAGCGAATATCACGTGCCGCTGCTGTCGCCGGAGATCGCCGCGCACATGGCCGCGTTTGCCGAGCACTTCTTTCCGGTGCTGATTCTGGTTGGGTTTGCTACGCGCTTTTCGGCCATGGCGTTGCTGGGGATGACGTTGACCATTCAGCTGTTTGTATACCCGGATGCTTACCCGACTCACGGTACGTGGGCGGCGGTATTGCTGTATCTGATGGCGACCGGACCGGGCAAGTTGTCGATTGACCACCTGATCGCCCGCCGTTTCTCCCGCTAAACAAAAATCTCTGTAGGAGCTGCCGAAGGCTGCGATCTTTTCTTTTTCAAGATCAAAAGATCGCAGCCTTCGGCAGCTCCTACAGGGGGTTAGCGCTGGAGGCGATCCAGCGCCTCGCCGCTGCGTTTGAACCAGCCAATCAGATAGTCCGCCAGCACCTGCGTGCGTTTCGGCAAACCGCCCTGATACGGATGCACCAGGTACATCGGCATGCGCCGCGTCTGATAATCACGCAGGATCCAGCGCAATCGGCCGTCAGCCAATTCCGCTTGCAGCAGATAGGAAGGCAATCGTGCGATACCGGCGCCGCTGAGCGCGGCTTTTTTCAGCAAGTTGTAGTGATTGCTGGCAAACGGCCCCGACACCCGTACTCGCAACAATTCGTGCTGTTGGTGATACAGCCATTCTTCGCGACCGCGGTAGTGGCTGTTGAGCAAGCAACGGTGCTCGGCCAGCGCTTGTGGTGTCGACGGTTCGCCGAATCGATCCAGATACGCGGGACTCGCACAGGTCATTTCCTGCCAGGCCAGCAACGGCTTGGCCACCAGTCGTTCGTCATTGGCCACTTCTGAACGGATCGCCAGATCAAAGCCATCGCGGGACAGATCGCGGTAGCTGTTGTTCAACTCCAGCTCGATCTGCACCTCGGGATACTGATGCGAAAACTCCAGCAACAATCCATCGAAAAACGTTTCCCCCAGCGACACCGGAACCGTCATACGCACCGGGCCGGCCATGTCGTCCTTCAATCGCGCCAATGCCTGACGGGCTTTTTCGACCTGGACTACAAGCGCCTGCGCCTGGGGCAATAACGCAGCGCCCGCTGCTGTCAGGCTCAGGCGTCGAGTGGTGCGTTGTAGCAACACCACGGAAAACTGCGCTTCGAGCTGACTGATGCGTTTGGACAACTGCCCCTTGCTGCAGCCCAATTGCTGCGCCGCCAAGGTGAAACTGCCGGCTTCGATCAACACGGCGAACGCCGCCAGATCATCCATTTCACTCATGGATTGTTTCCATTTGAAAACCAAAGGTTGCCTATTAGTGCGCTTATCCACAGGAAAAACCACTCTAGACTGAAACCTCGTTCACACACTTGAGGTACAGCTCGATGAAGATTCTGTTGATAGGCGCTGGCGGCACCATCGGTTCGGCCGTGGACAAAGAACTGTCGCAACGCCACGAAGTGATTCGTATCGGCCGCACCAGCGGTGATTTCCATGTGGATATCAGTGACAGCACGTCGATCCGCAAGCTGTTCGAGCAGACCGGCAAATTCGACGCACTGATCTGCGCCGCCGGTAACGTCACGTTTGCGCCGCTGGGCGAGATGAGTGAAGACAGTTTTGCCCTCGGCCTCAAGGACAAGTTGATGGGCCAAGTGAATCTGCTGCTGATCGGCCGCGAATTCGCCAACGATGATGCCTCGTTCACCTTCACTACTGGCGTGCTCAGCCACGATCCGATTCGCAGCGGTGCGTCGGCAGCGCTGGTCAACGGTGCGCTAGACAGCTTTGTGCGGGCAGCGGCCACTGAGTTGCCGCGTGGTCTGCGTGTGAACTCGATCAGCCCGACGGTGTTGCTGGAAGCGATGGGTAAATATGCGCCGTACTTCCGTGGCTATAAGCCGGTTCCTGCGGCGGATGTGGCGTTGGCCTACGCGAAAAGTGTTGAAGGGCTACAGACCGGGCAGACGTTTCACGTGGGGTGAGATCAAGAGATCGCAGCCTGCGGCAGCTCCTACGGGGGAATGTCGGGGTTGCGATGTTTTGCATTTTGCCGGCGGGCGTCGTAATTCGGTGTAGGAGATGCCGCAGGCTGCGATCTTTTGCATTTGACTGACAGGCTGCGTAACGTGGCGACACTTGTCTGGAGAGCCGAAGATGCGTGTTGCCCGTTCGTTAGTCCTTGTTGCCCTGCTGCCGTTGTTTGCGGCGTGCCAGTTGTTCGATGGCCCGCGTGAAAGTGCCTCGCACGTCGGGCAGACGCGGATGCAGGGGCAACTGACCGCCGCTGACGGCAAACTGGTGTTCCAGCCTTGTCAGGATTCTCGGCAACTGGTGGTCAACGACGTCGGCGGCACCAGCGTGCTGCAAGAGGCCGCCACCCTCGCCGACGAGCAAGGCAAGCTGTTCGCCGATGTTCGCGGCAAAGTCTCCGGTGATCGCCTTGATCTGACTCAGCTGTATCGTGTCGAGCGCTCTGGCACCGCGTGTGATGATCCGAATTTCAAACTGCTGATCCTGCGTGCCGCCGGCCATGGCCCGGAGTGGAACGTCAAGGTCAGCGGCAAAGGTATGGTCATCGACCGCGAGGGCCAGCCGCCACTCGCCGTGCCCTATATTGAAGATCAGTTGGGCGATGGCCGCTTCAACCTCAGCAGCGAAGCCAACAACCAGCGCATCGAATTGTGGGTCGCGCCGCAGCGCTGCGTCGACAGCAGCACCGGCAGCGTGCAGCACATGACCGCCGAGTTGCGTATCGACGGTAAGGTGCAGCGCGGTTGCGGGTATTTCGGCGGATCGCGCAACGACTGAGCGTTTTAGCCTCACCGGATCCGGCCTTTGCGGCTTATAATCGCGGCCTTCAAACGCCCTGGCGCAGTTGTGCGCCCCGCGAACCCGGATCCTCGCCATGTTACGAATCACTGAACTCAAGCTGCCAATCGACCATCCCGAAGAAGACCTGCGCCCTGCCATCGTGCAGCGTCTGGGCATCGCCAGCGATGATTTGCTCGATTTCACCTTGTTCAAGCGCAGCTACGACGCGCGCAAAAAGTCCTCCGAACTGTGCTTCATCTACACCATCGACCTCGAAGTGCGCGACGAGGCCAACGTGTTGGGCAAGTTCGCCGACGACCGTAACGTCAACGTGGCGCCGGATGTCAGCTACAAATTCGTCGGCGAAGCGCCAAGCGACCTGAGCCAGCGCCCGATCGTTGTCGGTTTCGGCCCGTGCGGCATCTTCGCCGGCCTGCTGCTGGCGCAAATGGGCTTCAAGCCGATCGTCCTCGAACGCGGCACCGAAGTCCGCCAGCGCACCAAAGACACCTGGGGCTTGTGGCGGAAAAGCGTACTCAACCCCGAGTCCAACGTGCAGTTCGGTGAAGGCGGCGCGGGCACGTTCTCCGACGGCAAGCTGTACAGCCAGATCAAGGATCCGAAGTTCCTTGGCCGCAAAGTCCTGCACGAGTTCGTCAAGGCCGGCGCGCCGGAAGAAATCCTCTACGTCAGCAAGCCGCACATCGGTACGTTCCGCCTGACCGGCATGGTTGAAAACATGCGCGAGCAGATCCGCGAACTGGGCGGCGAAGTGCGCTTCCAGGAACGCGTCACCGACGTGCTGATCGAAGACGGCCAACTGGTCGGCGTCGAGCTGGCCAGCGGCGAAACCCTGCATTCGAAACACGTGGTTCTGGCCCTCGGCCACAGCGCCCGCGACACCTTCCGCATGCTCCACAGCCGTGGCGTGTTCATGGAAGCCAAGCCGTTCTCGGTGGGTTTCCGCATCGAACACCCGCAATCGCTGATCGACCGTGCGCGCTTGGGCAAGTACGCCGGCCACCCGAAACTCGGTGCCGCCGACTACAAACTGGTGCACCACGCCAAGAACGGCCGTTCGGTCTACAGCTTCTGCATGTGCCCGGGCGGCACCGTGGTCGCGGCGACTTCCGAGCCGAACCGCGTGGTCACCAACGGCATGAGCCAATACTCGCGTAATGAACGCAATGCCAACTCCGGCATCGTCGTCGGCATCACCCCGGAAGTCGATTATCCGGGCGGCCCGCTGGCGGGGATCGAGTTGCAGGAACGCCTGGAATCCCACGCGTTCATTCTGGGTGGCAGCGACTACAAGGCGCCGGCACAACTGGTCGGCGACTTCATCAACGACATTCCTTCGACCGAACTGGGCGAAGTCGAGCCGTCGTACAAACCGGGCGTGGCGCTGGGCGATCTGTCCCTGGCATTGCCGGAATTTGCGATTGAAGCGATTCGTGAAGCCTTGCCAGCGTTCGAGAAGCAGATTCGCGGTTACTCGCTGCACGATGCGGTGTTGACCGGGATCGAGACGCGCACCTCGTCGCCGCTGCGCATTACGCGTAACGAAACGCTGCAGAGCATGAACGTGAAGGGCTTGTTCCCGGCCGGTGAAGGCGCGGGTTATGCGGGCGGGATTTTGTCGGCGGGTGTGGACGGGATTCGGATTGCCGAGGCCGTGGCACGCGACATCCTCGGCCTGACTGACTAATCAGCACTAGCTGACACAACCCAACCCCCCTGTGGGAGCGGGCTTGCTCGCGAAAGCGTCGTGTCAGGCGATACATGTATCGCCTGACACACTGCCTTCGCGAGCAAGCCCCACATTTGGTTTTCGGTGTGTCAGATGTTGGCGCGTTGCACTGAGGTCGGCAGCGGTTCACCGCGCTCGGCACTCGCCGCCACCGCCTCAATCAACCCACTCAACTCATACCCCTGCGCCGTCAGCCAATCCTGATCGTAATACGTGTCGGCATACCGCTCGCCGCCATCGCACAAAATCGCCACGATTGACCCCGACTCCCCCGCCGCCTTCATCTGCTGCGCCGCCATCAACGCGCCGATCAGATTGGTGCCGCTCGACCCACCAACATGCCGGCCCAGACGCTGCGCCAGATAATGCATGGCCGCCAGCGACAAGGCGTCCGGCACTTTGACCATCGCATCGATCACCTTCGGCAGGAACGACGCTTCCACCCGTGGCCGGCCAATGCCTTCAATCCGCGAGCCGCAATCCAGACGCAAAGTCGCGTCGCCAGTCTGGTAGTAGTCGAAGAACACCGAACGCTCGGCATCGGCGCACAAGACGCGAGTGCAATGCTGGCGATAGCGCACGTAACGACCAAGGGTCGCGGTGGTGCCGCCGGTGCCGGGGCTGGAAATCAGCCAGCTCGGTTCCGGGTGCGTCTCGAAGCGCATCTGCTGAAAGATCGATTCAGCGATGTTGTTGTTCGCGCGCCAGTCGGTTGCGCGCTCGGCGTAGGTGAACTGGTCGATGAAGTGACCATCGTGTTCACGGGCCAGACGCTCGGATTCGGCGTAAATCTGCGTCGGATCTTTTACCAGATGGCTTTTGCCGCCATAGAACTCGATCTGGGCGATTTTTTCTTTCGAGGTGGTCGCCGGCATCACTGCAATAAACGGCAGACCGAGCATCCGCGCGAAATACGCTTCGGAAATCGCCGTCGAACCGCTCGACGCTTCGATCACCGGCGCGCCGGGTTTCAGCCAGCCGTTACACAGCGCATAAAGGAACAGCGAACGGGCCAGGCGATGTTTGAGGCTGCCGGTCGGATGGCTGGATTCATCCTTGAAGTACAGCTCGATGCCCGGAAAACCCGGCAGCGGCAAGGGGATCAGATGGGTGTCGGCGCTGCGCTGGAAGTCCGCTTCGATGATGCGGATGGCTTCGCGGGCCCACTGTCGGTTGTCGCTCATGGTCTGTGTTCTCGTTGAATCGGGCAGGAGATTGGCCTCCTGAAAAGGTTCGTACGTCAGATTAGGATTAATCCTATATTCCGCACAGATACAGCTGAGTCTCAATATGTCAGGCAACTGCTAGGCTCACCGTGGCTTGAGCCAGACAGCCTGTAACGACATATAACAAAAAAGAATATAACTTTTGTTTTAACAACTAACAGTACGGGTTAGGGTGTTCCACCTTTTTGACGATTCGATGGAGAGCGACCTTGCCTCTGCGTAGCACTTTCACGCGTTTCTTTCAGTTGGAAGCTGCCAGCGGTCTGTTATTGATCGCCGCGGCCATCCTGGCTCTGATTATCAACAACTCGCCACTGTCGTGGCTGTACACCGGCCTGCTCGACACCCCCGTGGTGGCGCAGATCGGTGCGTTGAAAATCGCTAAACCCCTGCTGCTGTGGATCAATGACGGTCTGATGGCGATGTTCTTCCTGCTCATCGGCCTGGAAGTAAAACGTGAAGTCCTCGACGGTCAGCTGTCGAAGCCGTCGCAAATCGTCCTGCCCGGCGCCGCAGCCATCGGCGGCATGCTGGTGCCGGCGCTGATCTACTGGTTCCTCAACCGCGACAACCCTGCGGCCCTCAGCGGCTGGGCGATCCCGACCGCCACCGACATCGCCTTCGCCCTCGGCGTACTGGCCCTGCTCGGCAAGCGTGTACCGGTATCGTTAAAGCTTTTCCTGATGACCTTGGCGATCATCGATGACCTCGGCGCCATCGTCATCATCGCGATCTTCTACTCCGGCGAACTGTCGACCCTGTCGCTGGGCCTCGCGGCCGCGTGTATTGCGTCGCTGGTAGCGATGAATCGACTCGGGGTGGTTAAGCTCGGGCCGTACATGATCATCGGTCTGATCCTCTGGGTCTGCGTGCTCAAAAGCGGTGTCCACGCGACGCTGGCCGGCGTGACCCTGGCCTTCTGCATCCCGCTGCGCACGAAAAACGCCGAGCCGTCGCCACTGCTGACCCTCGAACATGCGCTACATCCGTGGGTCGCCTACGGCATCCTGCCGCTGTTCGCCTTCGCCAACGCCGGCCTGTCGCTGAGCGGCGTCACCGTCGAAAGCTTCACCCACGACGTACCGATGGGCATTGCGGTCGGCCTGCTGCTCGGTAAAACCGTCGGCGTCTTCGGCCTCACCTGGCTGGCCGTCAAAGTAGGCATCGCCGCCCTGCCCCAAGGCGCCAACTGGGGCCAGGTCATGGGCGTGGCGATCCTCTGCGGGATCGGCTTCACCATGAGCCTATTCGTTGGCTCGCTGGCCTTTGAACCGGGCGTGAGCGACTACGCCGGGATGGATCGAATGGGCATTCTGACCGGCTCGATTCTGGCGGCGCTGATTGGTTATGCAGTGACAGCGGCGGCGAGTCGCAAGAACACCTTACAAAACGCCTGAGATACATCTTTCTACAAAAATCAGAGCCCCTCTCTTATAGAGGGGCTTGGCTCTAAACCTTGCAAGTGTGCTATATCTTTCGTTGCCGCAGCACCTTTTTCAGCAGCGACTTTCTGGAGTCATCCATGTCACGTAAAGCAGAAAAACGCCCAATGACGGACGATCAGATTTCCGTCCAGGAATCGCGGATTCCAGATATCGCTCTGAAGGCCTTCAACAACGCCTATAAGATGGCGCTCGCCAATGGCGCAGTGGTGCTCGTCGCTAAAGACGGCCAGTTGTTTGAAGTGACTGAGAAGACTTCCGTTGCACTGCGCTCAATCGGTACCTATGGAAATCTGAAAAGCGGCACTCGCCTGCACATTAACAAATCCTCAAAACAGGTCACTTCTTGAGCACACCCAGAATACGGATATTTGCGGGCCCGAACGGCTCAGGAAAAAGTACTTTCAATCGACTGGTTCCCGCGCATTTGCTGGGAAACTACATAAATCCTGATGACATAGAACGGGCAATCAAAGATACCGGCTATTTTGATTTCACCTCCTACCGCATCGAGGCTCACAAGGAAGGCATTTTCGACTTCTTCCGTGAGCATGCCCTACTCAAGAAGTCCCCTCGTTCGTTAGCAAAGCTCGATACCCTTACGATTGATGGCGAACGCCTAAGCTTCTTCAATACGGAAATCGACTCCTATGTCGCATCCGCCCTCTCCGACTTCATACGTAGGTCTCTGATCAAGGAACGCATCAGTTTCACGTTCGAAACAGTCATGTCCTCCTCAGACAAAGTCAGCCTGCTCGCCGAAGCCCATCAGTCTGGCTACCGGGTTTACGTTTACTACGTCGCTACCGCTGATCCTCAGATCAACATTGCCAGGGTTGCCTATCGTGTGTCCCAAGGCGGACACAGCGTTCCTCCCGAAAAAATAGAAGCGCGATACTGGCGCTCTCTTGAGCTTTTGTCTGAAGCTATCCTGACCTCAAACCGGGCCTATATATTCGATAACTCGGATGAAGGTAGTGAAGGCTTGACGCAAATAGCAGAAATCACTGATGGCGAGCTGATTGAAATCAAATCAGACACCCAACCACCTTGGTTCAAAGAGTTCGTGCTCGACAAATTACTTTAGGTCGGTAGAACAGGCTTCTCTGTGGACTCATGGCTCTAAACCTCTTCAGATCAGTACCTCACTGACATACAGCGACTAATCCCCACCTCTTTAAAGACACGTCCTACAGCCACAATTTTCCCGCTTCGTTAACGTTGCCCAGTCCCTTGCGAGGGGCTGTCGATGGATGAACGAAAGGACGATCAGTGGCTGGCAACAAGGACATTCCCCGGGTTCCCAACCCACCGCAAGGCGACGGGCATCACGTCACCTATCGCTACATGACGGCCAGTGAACTGGCTGACCGCGACGCCAGACAAAATGCTTACGACGCCATGTTGGCCCGGCAGGAGGCTTTTGAGCGTGGTCGGGAAGTGGCGGCGAAAAAGGACGATGTCGTTCGGGCCGGCTGCGTATTCGCCAAGTCCTGCAAATTGCCGGACGCGATCATCGACTACACCAATTCTTCGGGGATGGTGCCGACTGACAGTTTGAAGGACTACGGTGAACTGATTTTGCTGGGCGCGCGTGAGGCTGATGACAGCGGCGGCGTCCCGCTCAAGAAAATCGGTGCAACAGCTATTCCGGCCGGGTTTGGCAGTCTGACGTTGGCGGGTTCGGTGTTTGAAGCCCTGCCCGCAGTGGTATCCAGTGCGGCCGTTGCGCCTTTGGTGGGTTTGGTCGCGCTGTTCATGCCATCGAGTCTTGGCGACAGTGCGCTGTACACCGATGAGCAGTTGCGCGGACTTGAACAAGCGCGAACTCGCGTTCGGCTGAGAATCGAACAACAGGCCGACGGCAGTCTGAAAGGTTACGGTTTCTACACCGGCAAGAATCGTAATTGGGAAATGGTTGATGTCGTGCAGTTCACCGCGCGCGGCAGCCAGTTCATTGCGGATCTGGGTGAAGGCGTCGAACTGATCTGGACGCCTGCTGTGGATGGCTCCGACATTCTCGGTATTCCGGCGCTGGAGGCTGCACCGCAAGCGCCGCATATCTGGGTGTATCCACCGACGAAAGCGGCGGACGGGATTCTGGTTAATCCGGTTTATCCGCCGGAGTACCGGGATTTCATTTTGGTTTTTCCGGCTAATTCGGGTGTTAGGCCGGTATATATAGTCTTAAACGTTCCAAACGATTTCAAATACCACCCCGCCCCTGCTTCGCTGCCGGCCTATCCAGACGCAAAACCTGCACCACTGAAAACCTCCGTTCGCGGTGGAGGAAAAAAGCGAAGACGTTGGAAAGATGCATCGGGGAAAATTTATGAATGGGACTCTCAGCATGGCAAGGTTGAGATGTACACCAAGCAAGGAAAACATCTTGGAGAATACGACCCGGAAACAGGGAAACAAACAAAGACTGCCGATTCCACAAGGAGAGTAGAAAAATGAAGCATGTCATAGAGGTATTCGATCGAACGACTGAGGATTTGCTCCTTACCGTAGAGATCGCGGCGCATCACAAGGAAGCATTGAAGGCGCTGATGAACTGGCAAGAACCTGAAGATGAGTTCGATGGCTCTGATTTAGACGAAGAGCAGATCAAAGTTTTGGAGGACTGGACTGGAGAAAAGCTCTTGGACGCAAATCACATAGTTCAGTTGGTGTGCATCGAATGACTTACGGCAATTTCAAGCTCAATCACACCGTCGAGGCATTTAATAAACGCACAGATCGGTTGGTTTTCGAGATCCCCGTTCCCGATGGAAACATTGAGCGGCTCAGAATAATCATGCATTGGGTCAACCCCGAAGACGAAATCTTTGGTTATGACCTAGACCAAGAGCAGATAAAGCAATTGGAAGCTTTAATCGGTCGAGCCTTCTACGACTCTAAGTACAATTTTCAAATGGGTTGTCATGGAAGCGAGTAAATGTCCTAAAAAAACCCCGACCAGTCACCTGATCGGGGTTTTCTTCAACGACTCGCTATCGCTTAATGCGAAACGCGGCTCGTCCCGCCGACAGTCGAAATCCGTACCCGCTCGCCAACACGGAACACTTCGTTCTCCTGAACCTGCTGCACGTAGGCGCGCATGCTGCCGTCGTCTTCACGTACGGTGATTTCCACACCCTGAGTACGGGTCAAACCTTCCTCCGTCGCCGAACCAATCAAACCGCCCGCCACCGCACCGATGACCGCTGCAACGATGCTGCCCGTGCCGCCGCCAACGGTTGCACCGGCGAGGCCGCCGACCGGGGTCTGCGGTATCGGCTTCACCATGAGCCTGGTTGTTGGTTCGCTGGCCTTTGAACCGGGCGTGAGCGACTACGCCGGGATGGATCGAATGGGCATTCTGACCGGCTCGATTCTGGCGGCGCTGATTGGTTATGCGGTGACAGCGGCGGCGAGTCGCCGAAACACATTACCGAATCCTACGTAGAACACCTGTGGCGAGGGGATTTATCCCCGATGGACTGCGCAGCAGTCCCATTCTTTTGGGGCCGCTGCGCAGCCCATCGGGGATAAATCCCCTCGCCACAAGTCCCGCCACACTGATACACAGCGACTAATCCCTACGTCTTTAGAGACGCGTCCTACAGCCACAATTTTCCTGCTTCGTTAACGTTGCCCAGTCCCTTGCGAGGGGCTGTCGATGGATGAACGAAAGGACGATCAGTGGCTGGCAACAAGGACATTCCCCGGGTTCCCAACCCACCGCAAGGCGACGGGCATCACGTCACCTACCGCTACATGACGGCCAGTGAACTGGCTGACCGCGACGCCAGACAAAATGCTTACGACGCCATGCTGGCCCGGCAGGAGGCTTTCGAGCGTGGTCGGGAAGTGGCGGCGAAAAAGGACGATGTCGTTCGGGCCGGCTGCGTATTCGCCAAGTCCTGCAAATTGCCGGACGCGATCATCGATTACGCCAATCCTTCGGGGATGGTGCCGACTGACGGTTTGAAGGACTACGGTGAGCTGATTTTGCTGGGCGCGCGTGAGGCTGATGATAGCGGCGGCGTCCCGCTCAAGAAAATCGGTGCAACCGCCATTCCTGCCGGGTTTGGCAGTCTGGCGTTGGCGGGTTCGGTGTTGGAAACACTACCCGCTGTGATATCCAGTGCGGCTGTTGCGCCTTTGGTGGGTTTGGTCGCGCTGTTCATGCCATCGAGTCTTGGCGACAGTGCGCTGTATACCGACGAGCAGTTGCGCGGACTTGAGCAGGCGCGAACTCGCGTTCGGCTGAGGATCGAACAACAGGCCGACGGCAGTCTGAAAGGTTACGGTTTCTACACCGGCAAGAATCGTAATTGGGAAATGGTTGATGTCGTGCAGTTCACCGCGCGCGGCAGCCAGTTCATTGCGGATCTGGGTGAAGGCGTCGAACTGATCTGGACGCCTGCTGTGGATGGCTCCGACATTCTCGGTATTCCGGCGCTGGAGGCTGCACCGCAAGCGCCGCATATCTGGGTGTATCCACCGACGAAAGCGGCGGACGGGATTCTGGTTAATCCGGTTTATCCGCCGGAGTACCGGGATTTCATTTTGGTTTTTCCCGCGGGCTCATTGGTTCAGCCGGTTTACATTGTTTTAAGCAAACTCCCAGACCATAAGTATTACGACGATCCAGACACGCTTCCCGCATTCCCTGACACGAAAAGGGTGAAGTCAAAAGCTTCAGTGCAAGGAGGAGGAAAGAAAAGAGCCCGCTGGCTTGATCGAAAGAACCGGATATATGAGTGGGACTCAAAAAGCGGTGCTGTCGAGATTTTTGACAAATTAGGAATACACCTGGGAGAGTTCGATCACGTAACCGGAAGGCAGACCAAAAAAGCAAAACCGGGCCGTACGACTCCAAAATGACTCAACAACGAGAAAAGTTATGCGCTACTTATCCATTACTGGATTCTTGCCTGACGAAGCACAAGACGATTCACTGCAGTTCGAGCTGCTAATAAAAGACTACGAGCTTAACCAAGCATTAGCACAGATCACAGAATCCAAATCCCTTGAAGATCTGGAACCAGGCGAACTGGAAATGAATGATGCTCAAATCAGGCAAGCCGCGAAGCTGTTGGAAACTGAGTTCCCCGAAGGCCTGGAATATTTCATTGGCACCCGAGCCGGGTCTTGACTTGAAGATGTAAGAAAGAAAAACCCCGACCAGTCACCTGATCGGGGTTTTCTTCAACAACTCGCTTTCGCTTAGTGCGAAACGCGGCTCGTCCCGCCGACAGTGGAAATCCGTACCCGCTCGCCAACACGGAACACTTCGTTCTCCTGAACCTGCTGCACGTAGGCGCGCATGCTGCCGTCGTCTTCACGTACGGTGATTTCCACACCCTGAGTACGGGTCAAACCTTCTTCCGTCGCCGAACCAATCAAACCACCCGCCACCGCACCGATGACCGCTGCAACGATGCTGCCCTTGCCGCCGCCAATGGCGCTGCCGCCGACGCCGCCGACTGCTGCACCGGCGAGGCCGCCGATCGGGGTTTTGGTGCCTTCGATTTTGACCGGGCGCAGGGATTCGATGGTGCCCATGCGAATCGTCTGCACGCGACGCGCTTCGTCACGGGAGTAGGAGTCACCGGTCAGGCTCGATTGGCAGCCGGTAAGCAACATCGCCATCGTGGAAAAGGAAGCAACCAGCAGAACAGACTTACGCATAGCATCAACTCCAAAAGAACATATATTCATTAAACTCCGCTGCTTGACGCCTGTCACGGCGCAGCCCGGACAAATTTGCTTTCATTCAGGCGAGGTACAGACGCCTGCACGTTTCCTTCTAGAGCCCTACAGTAGCGCCAAATTACGGATCCTGCGCCACCGCCCCCAAGGATTTTCATGGATTACTTCATCATAGTCGTCACCACTATCGCCGGACTGTACTTCCACGGGTGGCTGTACGTACGGATCAAACGCTGGATGGATCGCGACCTGGCGCTGTCGCTGGCCGGCAAGGATGAAGGTAAACGCGCCTACATGCTCGAGCAACTGGCGAGCGCTCGGGCGCAGAAGATCAAGCGCCGCGATCTGCCGCAGTGGCTCATTGCCGCTGCGGCAAGCTATCTCGCTCGGTAGACTGCTTAAGGTGCCAGACGTTCAACAGACCATTGGCCGGTCTGCAGACGGTAGTTGAGGCGATCGTGCAGACGGCTCGGACGGCCCTGCCAGAATTCGATGCGCTCAGGCAGCAAGCGGTAACCGCCCCAGTGTTGCGGGCAATCTGGCTGGCTGTCGGAGAAACGTTGTTCAGTCGCTCTAAGCAGGTCTTCCAGCTCACCACGACCGTTGATCACCCGGCTTTGCGGCGACGCCCATGCACCGAGGCGACTGCCCAGCGGACGCACCTGATAATACGCATCGGATTCTTCCGGCGTGACCTTCACGACGCGCCCTTCGATGCGCACCTGGCGCTCTAGGGTTGGCCAGAAGAAAGTCATGGCGGCAAACGGATTCGCCGCCAGATGCTGGCCCTTGGCACTTTCGTAATTGGTGAAGAAGGTGAAGCCCTGCGCGTCCAGGCCCTTGAGCAGCAGAATGCGGCAATGCGGACGGCCGTCCGCATCAACCGTGGCCAGGGTCATGGCGTTGGCTTCCACCGGTGCCTGCTCGGTTTTCACCGCGTCGGCGAACCACTGGTGGAACAGCGCAAACGGCTCGGCCGGGGCTTGCGCCTCGGACAAACCATCCCGGGTGTAATCACGACGCATATCTGCCAGAGCCTGGGTCATGGCGCATTCCTTTCGTTAGCGAATCACTTTTTGGTGGTATCGGTCGCCGCGACTTTCTTGTCGGTGGTCGACGCTTTGGCTGGCGTGGTTTTCTTCGCCGGTGCCTTGGCCGGGGCTTTTTTCGCCGGAGCCTTGGCAGCGGCTTTTTTCGCCGGGGCTTTTTTGGTGGCCGGTACAGCGGCTTTCTTCGCGGCCGGAGCCGGAGTTACCGGTTTGGCCACTGGCTTGACGTCTTGCGCCGCCACCATGGTGACGGGCTTCGGTGCTGGCATGTTGTACTTGCTCAGCAGGGCAACCATGGTGTTTTGCGGAGTCACCAGCATCTCGACGCGACGGTTCAGGGCGCGACCTTCAACGCTGTCGTTGGCCGCACGCGGTGCTTCGGAACCCATGCCGCGCAGCATCAGACGATCACGCTGCAAACCGCTGAGGCGGAAAATCGCCGCGATGGCTTGTGCACGTTCCTGGCTCAGTTTGACGTTGGCTGGCGCAGAACCACTGGTGTCGCTGTGACCGAGTACCAGCACAGCGGTTTTCGGATCGGCTTCGAGGATTTTAGCCACGCGAGTGAACGGGCCAAGGGTGACCGGCAACAGCATGGCCGGGCGATCCGGGTTGAACGAACCTTCTACCGGTGCGGTAACGACCAAGACGTTTTCACGGCGCTCGAGTTGCAGGTTGCTGTCCTTGACCGCTTCGCGCAGGCGCGGCTCGTAATCGTCGAGCCAGGCCTGAGTTACTTTCGGATCTGGCATCGGCACGGCTTTAGGGGTTTGATCGTCTTTGTCGCCGAACGGCCACCACCATTTAGCGCCCGAATCGGCATCAGCCTTGGCCACGGCGACCGGTTTTTTCGCTTCAGGCGCGACTTCGGCCTTCATGTCAGCCTTGACGGCTTCGTCATCGGAACCGAACGGCCAGTACCAAGGGTTGCTGCTTTCAGACTTGGCAACCGGCGCGGTTGCGGCAGGTTTCAACGGGGCTGGAGCTGGCTCTTTGGCCGCGACTTTGTCTGAGGAACCGAACGGCCACCAAGTGCTGGCGCCTTCCGCATCGTTCTTTGGGGTCTGTGCGCAACCGGTGATCGCTACACACAGGGCCAGGGCGAGGGTCTTTTTAGATGACATTGAAAATCCACAAAATAAAGTAATGAAAAATCAGAGCACTTTCGCCCGGATAAACTGTCGCTTTGAATCGAAAAATTGCACGAGGTTCCGATACAGAGACCTCGGGTGTTGCTTTATAGACAAGTGGCAAGCACCCGCGCGAGCTTCTGCGCGCGCGGATCCATCAAAACGTAAGGTCCAAGGGTATTTGTCACAAAACCAAACGCGACATCGTGCTCAGGGTCAGCAAAACCGATCGATCCGCCCGCGCCCGGATGGCCGAACGCCCGTGGGCCGAGGCCGTAGGTGGCGTTAGGCACATCGGGTTGGTCGAGCATGCAGCCCAGACCAAAACGGGTGCGGGTCAGCAGGGTTTTATCTTCGCCGAGGCTGTGTTCGCGGGTCAGCTCTTCGAGCATGTCGCTTTCCAGCAAGCTGCCGTCGAGCAACCCGGCATAAAAGCCGGCGAGGCTGCGCGCATTGCCGTGACCATTGGCCGCCGGTTGCTGCATGCGTCGCCATTCCGGTTTGTTGGTGCTGGTGAGCACCGACGGCGGATTGGTAAAGGCGCGGGTGCTCATGGCAGTCGGTTCACGCATGGTCACTTGCAGCAGACGTTGCGCGGCGGCATCTCCGGGATTGCCTTTGCCGCGCGCAATATGCGCCACGCGATGGAATTCTTCGTCAGCCAGACCCACGTGGAAATCCAGCCCCAACGGCTTGGCCACGCGGGCAACAATCGATTCGCCCGGGCCGCGACCGTCGGCACGTCGCAGCAATTCGCCGATCAGCCAGCCATAAGTGATTGCTGCGTAACCGTGGCCAGTGCCCGGCGTCCACCATGGCGTTTCCGCCGCGAGGGCGTCGACCATGGTTTGCCAGTCGTACAGGGCTTCCGGCGCCAGCAATTCACGCAGCGCCGGCAGACCGGCCTGGTGGCAGAGCAATTGGCGCAGGGTGATGGATTCTTTGCCGGCGGCGGCAAATTCCGGCCAGTAGCGGGCGACCGGCACATCGAGTTGCAACTTGCCTTCGGCGACCAGTTGCAGCGCGGTGACGGCGGTGAAGGTTTTGGTGCAGGAGAACAGGTTGGCGATGGTGTCGCTGTGCCAGGCTTCGGCGCCGTCCTTGTCGGCGGTACCTGACCAGAGGTCGAGGACGGTTTCTCCGCCGACCTGAATGCACAAGGCTGCGCCGCGTTCCTGGGGATCGTCGAACAGCGCGGCGAAAGCATCGCGCACCGCTTCGAATTGAAGCTCGTAATGTCCCTGAATCTGCACCCGCAACTCCCCCGCGAAAACGCTCTACAAAGTGGCCCGCATTGTTCCAGCCCTTGAGGGATTTGGGAACAGCTGCGGGCTAGACGGTTATTTCAGATTTTGGGTTGAGGCGCCTGACGCCTTCGCGAGCAAGCCCGCTCCCACACTGGATCTCGATAGCACCAAAGATCCCCTGTGGGAGCGGGCTTGCTCGCGAAGAACGATAACGCGGTATCACGCCTTAATGACCATTCCCCGAATGCCCACCCGCATGCCCGGCCCCCGCGCCCTTACCGGCCTCACCCTTGCGGCCGCCTTCCGCTTCATGCACCGGCGCTTTCTGCGCCTGCTGACCCAACTGATCCATCGCCTGCAAATTGCTCTTGCGCACGGTTTCAACAAAGCCCTGATACGGCAGATCCGTCACGCCCACCAGACCAAAGTGTCCATTCTCGCCATCGAGCAGACGCCCGGTCACCGGTTGATCCAGATACTGGAACCAATGCACGCCGACGATCGACGGTTCACTCAGCGCCTGTTTGAGGAAATTGGCATATGCCGGCCCACGATCTTCTTCCTTGCTCAGTTGCGTCACGCCACCCCAGAACGGGCCGCGATCAGCCGAGCCAAAGTTGAATTCGGTAATTAGCACCGGTTTGTCCAAAGCTCCCAGCGCAGCGAAGTCATATCCATCCTGCGGCTTGAGCGTGTACATGTTGAAGCTCAGCACATCGCAATACTGCGCGCAGGACGCCACGGCTTCCGGGGTGCTGGTGGCGAAGCGACCGCCCAACAGCATCTGGTTGGGCGCGTGCCATTTCAGCGAATCGGAGATGGTCTTGAAGTAGGTGTCAGCGAAGACTTTCTGGAAATATTTGAAGTCTGCCTCGATTTCCGGGTGCTCGGGGTTCGGCAGCGGCGGCACGAACCCCGGGTCTTCCATCAATTCCCACGCCGGCAGATCAATGCCCCACGCCTTCGACAGGCCCGCCTGATTGCGATACTTGTCGCGCAATTGCTTGAGGAATGCGCGTTTGGCCGGCACGTCGGTGGTCATTTTCAACGTACCGTAGGCCAGCGCGTAACGGGATTTAGCATCGTCGCCCTGGACCCGCCCAGGCCAGTTCGTTGTCGGCGTAATAGCCGATCAACCATGGATCGTCGCGGTGATCGCGAGCAGCGATGGCCACGGCACGCTCGGTGGCCATGGCGAAACGCGGGTCGAACGGATCGGGCATGCCGCCCCACCAGTCGCTGCCGGTGCTGATGCTGGTGTAATCGCCGACGATCGACAGCGGCAAGGTGTACGGCACGCGCTCGGCTTCACTCAGCGAATCGGCGCTCCAGTTGCCGACCGTGTTGAAGCCCCAGGCTTGCAGGCGATCGAGCGTGTGGTTGGCCCACTGTTGCTCATCAATAGTTGCTTTGCACGGCGCGGCAGCCTTTTCAGTGGCCACTTGCACGGTTTCAGTCTTGGCCGCTTCGGCGACGCCTGACTTCGGCTCTGCCGGCACAGCGGCAGGTTCTGCGGCTTTGGCGGCGGCGGTTTCAGTGGCTTCAGCCTTCGCCGCTTCAGCGACCCCGGATTTGCCTGCGCTGTCCGCTTTGCACGGTTCGCCGTACACACGCTGCAAGTTGGCGCCGTAGAAATCGTACCAGCGGCCGTTGCCGTAGCCTCGACCTTGATCAACACCATTGCCGCCACGGTTGTCGCCTTCACCAAAGTGGCTGGCCAACGGCTCATCCGGTTTCGGCAAGGATTCGAACATGAACTCGCGACCTGTCACGTACGTCTGGCTGACGTCGGGGCTGACGGTGTTGACGCCGAGGGAGTAGAACGGATGCCCCTCAGGCGTGACCAGATACCAACGACCGTCACGCTTTTCAGTACGGAAGAAGCCACTGGCCTTGAACGCCGGGCCTTTGTTCCAGCCACCAAACTTGTCCAGCGAGGACTTCTCGCGCTCGGCCAGCCAGGTTTTCAATTGTTGCTGTTCCTTGGCGGCGGCGGATTTCAGCTGTTCGTCGCTGGCGATTTTTTCCGGCCATTTACTACGAGTCGATTGCCCGTAAGCGTCGACCAGATTGCCGTACACCGCTTGGCTGACCGACTCACCGTCCTGCACGCCGAAACGCTCAAGCAGCAAGCTATGCGCGACTTTCGGCTGATCCATCGACAGGCTCACCGATACCACTTGGCTGCGATCAATCTCACCGCTGCTCGCGGCCAGCAAAATGCGCTGACCGTCGACGGTCATCGGCATCGGCGGCCCGGCTTTCATGCCCTGGCTCAGCGGCGTCGACGCCACCAGCGGCACCAGCAAGGTTTGCGCAGGGCCGGCCGGCAGGTCGACGCGGCTGACCAGTGTGCGGCCGTCATTGCTCTGGATTTGCACATAGACCGTCACGGCCCAGTTCATCGCGCTCTGCAGACGCAGGCTCATCATGCCCGACTGCGACCAGTCCCAGGCACCGGTCTGCGGGGTCAGACGCAGGGTCGGACGGGCCACCGGGTTGAACGTCACCCGGCGCAGCACTTCGCCTTCTGCGGTTTGCTCAGCGTTGGCTTGGGGCAGATCGGCGTTTTCGGTGGTGACTTTGACCACGTCCGCCGGGCGGACAAAGTTGAACAGGGTCTGCTGACCGGCAGGCGCTGCCAGCAGAGGGGCTGCGAAGATCAAGGCGAAAACGGCAGGCAGCGAACGGCGGATCATAAGAACGGAGTTCTCCCTAACGACCAATAATGGCCAATGGAAAAGCGATGGCAGAGAGATAGACAACACGGCGGGCAAAACTGCCCACCGATGTCTCAGGATATTTCACGACGGAATGGCGGCAACGCATTGAGGATCGCCTTGCCGTAGCGCTGGGTGACCAGGCGCCGATCCAGCAAGGTGATGGTGCCGCGGTCTTCTTCGGTACGCAGCAGACGACCGCAGGCCTGAACCAGTTTCAGCGAGGCGTCGGGCACCGAGATTTCCATGAACGGATTACCGCCACGGGCTTCGATCCATTCCGACAGCGCCGCTTCGACCGGATCGTCCGGCACCGAGAACGGAATCTTGGCGATCACCACGTGCTCGCAGTAAGCACCCGGCAAGTCGACGCCTTCGGCAAAACTGGCGAGACCGAACAGCACGCTGGAATCACCGCCATCGACGCGCGCCTTGTGCTTGTTCAGGGTTTCCTGTTTCGACAAGTTGCCTTGAATGAACACTTGCTTGCGCCAGTCGCGGTCGAGGCCGTCGAACACGTCCTGCATCTGTTTGCGCGAAGAGAACAGCACCAGCGTGCCGCGCGAGCCTTCGACCAGATCCGGCAGATCACGAATGATCGCGGCGGTGTGCGCGGGAGCATCGCGCGGATCGGCTTTCAGATCCGGCACTCGCAGCACGCCGGCATCGGCGTGATGGAACGGGCTCGGCACCACGGCGGTGACGGCTTTTTTCGGCAAACCGGCGCGCATGCGGAAGCGGTCAAAAGTGCCCAGTGCGGTCAGGGTTGCGGACGTAACGAGGCAACCGTAGGCGACGTTCCACAGGCTGCGGCGCAAGGTTTCGGCGGCCAGAATCGGGCTGGCGTTGACCTCGATGTCGAACAGCGAACCGCTTTCAGCCAAAGTCAGCCAACGCGCCATCGGCGGGCTGTCTTCCGGGTCTTCGGCGGTGAAGGCCGTCCACAACTCCCAGTTGCCGGAGGCACGGGACAACAGACTGCCAAACAGCGGATACCACTCTTCCGCCTGATTGCTGGCGATGCCGATGTTGACCTCACCGTCCATGCCTTCCTTGAGCAGGTCGGTCAGACGCGTGAACAGATCGTTGAGACGCGAGAAGCCTTTCTTCAGCTCGATGCCCATTTCGCGCATGTGCTCGGGAATCACCCCGGCGACGAAACGATGGCGCGGCCGCTCACGGCCCTCGACGTCTTCGCCGGGTTTAAAATCGGCGACCTGTTCGCAGGCGCTGAACATGAACTGCTGCTGCGCCTTGATCTCCCGCGCCAGCTCCGGCACTTGCTCGATCAACTTGCCGAGATCGCCCGGCAGCGGATGCTGGGCCAGCAGTTTAGTGAGGTTCTTCGCGGTGGTTTCCAGCCAGTCGGCGGTGGAGCGCAGACGCGTGTAATGGGCGAAGTGGCCGATGGCCTTGTCCGGCAGGTGGTGACCTTCGTCGAACACGTAAATGGTGTCACGCGGATCGGGAAGCACCGCGCCGCCGCCCAATGCCAGGTCAGCCAACACCATGTCGTGGTTGGTGACGATCACGTCGACCTTGCCCATGCCTTCGCGGGCCTTGTAGAAGGCGCACTGGCCGAAGTTCGGGCAATGACGGTTGGTGCACTGACTGTGATCGGTGGTCAGACGCGCCCAATCGGCGTCTTCCAGCGCATTCGGCCAGCTGTCGCGGTCGCCGTCCCACTTATTGCCGGCGAGTTTCTCGATCATGCTGGTGAACAGCTTCTGACTGGCTTCGTCGACCTCGATCTTGAAGCCTTCTTCTTCGAACAGCTGCGCGGTGGCGGTTTGCGCGTGGCCTTCCTGCAAGAGCATGTCGAGCTTGGACAGGCACATGTAGCGGCCACGGCCCTTGGCCAGGGCGAAAGTGAAATTCAGCCCGCTGTTGCGCATCAGGTCGGGCAAATCCTTGTAGACGATCTGCTCTTGCAGCGCGACGGTCGCCGTGGCGATGACCAGACGCTTGCCGGCGGCTTTGGCCGTGGGGATCGCCGCCATGCTGTAGGCCACGGTCTTGCCGGTACCGGTGCCGGCTTCCACCGCAACAATTGCAGGGTCGCCACTGCGCCGGCCTTCGTCGTCGGTGTCGATATCCCCGAGGACTTTGGCGATTTCAGCGATCATCAGGCGCTGGCCGTAACGCGGCTTGAGGCTCTTGGCTTCAAGAAAACGCGAGTAGGCGCCCTGGATCGTGGTTTTGAGTTCAGTGCTGATCATTGAGTGTCGGGCGCAAAAAACGCTGGATAAATTTTCAGTGGTTTGGATCGGCGGCTATCATACCCCGCGAATCGATCCTGCGCAGAACGGAGTAACCCAATGACACTTTTTAGCCTCGTCTACCCCCTGCATGTCCTGTCCGCCCTGGTATGGGTCGGCGGCATGTTTTTCGCCTGGATGGTCTTGCGCCCCGCGGCCGTGAAGGCCCTCGACGGCCCCGCCCGGCTGACCTTGTGGGTGGAAGTGTTTCAAGGTTTTTTCCGCTGGGTGTGGGTCGCGGTGATCCTGTTGCCGATTAGCGGCGTGGGCATGTTGCATCTGCAGCAGGTCGGGTTTGAAACCGCGCCGAAATATGTGCAGGTGATGATCGGGTTGTACGTGGTGATGACGGCGCTGTTTATCCGCATTCAAGGGCTGATGCTGCCGGAATTGCGCACGGCGGTGGACGCCAAGGACTGGCCGACGGGTGCGGCGGTGCTGGGGCGGATTCGGCGGGTGGTGGGGATTAATCTGATTGTTGGGTTGGTGCTGGTGGCGATTGCCTCGGCGAGGCCAATGATTTGAAGATCGGGGATTAGATCAAAAGTCCCCTCACCCTAGCCCTCTCCCGGAGGGAGAGGGGACTGAATGGGGGATATTGAAGAGCTACGCCGACTTGAAAGATTGGCGTTGAATCCATAATCGACTCGGTTTTTCAGGTCGATGGATAGCGTGAGTCATCTCGGTCGGCCCCCTCTCTCTGCGGGAGAGGGCTGGGGTGAGGGTCTGCTTTTACAGGCGCTGAACAGTCACAGCCCCCGCCGCACCCACTGGCCCAGGCTGTCCATCCGCCCCGGCCTTGCCATTTTTGCCGCCATCGGCGCGATACACCAGGCAGCCCTTGGACTTGCCGCCCTTGCCTGCCTTGCCGCCGACACCCGCCGGGCCACCGTTGCCACCGGTCACATTGACCTTGATCAGCTCAGCCGGAAACTCGCGCGGCACTTCCAGCCGCACCAGCGCACCCGGTGCCCCCGGCTGGCCGTCGGCGCCGTCACTGCCATCAAAGCCATGCCCGGCCGAACCATAAGTGCAGCCCGGATCCTCACCGTTGCCGCCATCCAGACCGACAAACCCCGGCGCACCGGTGCCACCACGGGCATCAACCAACAGTTGCGGCGCGCTCAACGCTTTGAATTGCAGATTCAGATTGCGCCCCGCACGCGCGGCTTTTTCATAAGTACCGGGAGCACCGCGCGCGGTGATCTGGCTGCCTTCGCTCAATTCAGCGCGCGCCACTTTCATCTCCAGCGCTTGTTCCGCCGGGACGATGGCGATTCGAGCCTCATGACCCAGACGCAATTCGCCCACGGTCAGTTCGGTCACGTTCGATGGAATCAGCAACGTGCCGTAATCAGCCACGTCCAGACGTTCAAGTTGCAAGGTGCTGGTGGTGTTGGGCAGGCGCATCAGCGAGTTGGTTTCAACCGTCACCACTTGGGCGCAGGCCAAAGGGCTGATGAATGCAGCGAGCAGGCAAAGTTTACGCATGGGAAGAAGCCTCCGGAGCGGCCGGGGCCGGGATGGTTTGCAGGTGGAATACGCCGAACAACAGGATGCGGCCACGGTCACGCCAAGGGTGCGGACGCCCCTTGAGGCTGCGATTGCACAGCAGCACTTCGAGCACGTGGATCAGCAACAACAGACCGCCAGCCAGATTGACCAGCAGGTGCAGCGGATGAACGAATGGCACCAGTTGATTGGCCAGCACCACGCAGCAGAACAGCAGGGTCAACAACCGCCCCAGCCCCCAGAACACTTTCATACGCTCCCCCGTGTTGCGAATTATTCTTTGGACGCACAGTAACGGCTTCTGCGGGGGATAAGCCAGAGGGGAAAAGAAAAAATCCAGACAAGTCGCCAAATGGCCGCCGGGTCAACGATGATCGAAGCCCGGCGGCTCTAGCCTGCGCCCTACAGACGCGTCCTAACGATTGATGTGCAATTCCACGCGACGGTTTTTCGCGCGGCCCTCATCGGTTGCGTTGTCAGCCACCGGTTCACTCTCGCCACGTCCTTCACTGGTGAGCTTATTCGGCGACAGACCCTGACTCAGCAAATAGGAGGCGACACTGCTGGCGCGACGTTCCGACAGCGCCTGGTTGTAAGCGTCCGAACCTTTGCTGTCGGTATGACCGATGACCTTGATGCTCACCACGTCGGCATTACGCAGTTTGTCCATCAGCGTATCGAGCAGGGCTTTGGCCGAAGGCGTCAGGTCAGACTTGTCGAAATCGAACAAGACATCGCCGGCATCACTGAGGGTGATGACTTCCGTTTGCGGCACAGGCTCCGGTGTTTTTTCGGTGACCGGATATTGCGGCAACGGGCAGCCACGGTGATCGACCGGGGTATTGGCTGGCGTATCGGGGCAACGGTCGCGGCGGTCGAACACGCCATCGTCGTCTTCATCGCCATCCTGGGCGTAACAGATCAGTCCGCCGGCAAGAATCCCCAGCGCTGCGCCGCCACCGGCCCAGCCGCCACTTTCAATGGCGCCAAGACCGCCACCGACCAAGCCGCCAAGAAGGCTGCAGACCGGCCACGTACGTTGATTGAGGGGTGCAGTGCCATCGCTGTGCGTGGCGCAACCGGTGAGCAAACTGCCTAGCAGCAGAACCGGCAAGACGGACCTTGAGAAAACACTCATTTGAAAGCTCCTGTGTCACCGGCCCATACCGGTTACACAGGAGTAAAGACCCGCATCCGCGACTGCACAAGCCGCGGATGCGAGGGGGCTAGCGTTGGATTTTGATTTCGGTGCGACGGTTTTGCGCGCGACCGTCTGCCGTTTTGTTGTCAGCGACCGGCTGGCTTTCACCCAGACCCGACACCGAAACGAAGCTGGCACGTGGCACGCCCTGCTGGATCAGGTACTCCACCACCGAGTGCGCACGGCGATCCGACAGTTTTTTGTTGTAGGCATCGCTGCCCACGCTGTCGGTGTGACCAGTGACGGTCAGTTGTGCAGTCGAGGATTCCTGTTTCAGGCGCGTCGCGACTTTATCGAGCACCTGTTTGTCAGGGCTGGTCAGTGTGGCTTTGTCGAACTGGAAGTGCACATCACGAATAACGATGGTTTCTTCTTTGACCACTACCGCTTCTTCAACCACGGGGGCTGGAGCCGGTGGTGGGCAGCCGTCAGCATCGACCTGCACGCCTTTTGGAGTGCCCGGGCACTTGTCGCGGCTGTCCGGCACACCATCGCCGTCTTCGTCGCCATCACCATGTACCCAGCAATACGCCGCTGCCGTACCGCCTACGATCAGCGCGCCGTAGCCCGCCCACGCCGAACTTTCCGTCGCGCCAAGACCGGCCCCGACGACACCACCGACCGCCGCACAGGTCGGCCAGTCGGTTTTCTGCAAACCTGCGCAACCCGTCAACACACTGGTTAGCAGAATCAAAGGTAATGCTGTCCGCACTATGCTCATCTGGTTTTCTCCTGAGGGATCGGCTTGAAACCGATTCAGGGAGTAAAGACCGGAGTTTTAATCTCCGCCAGCAATAGGCCACTGCTGTTTGCGACTGTGTTCACAGGACTTCGCCGCAATTGCCGCAAAGTCGCGGGACAGGGCTCTTTGCGGGCGTGATCAGGCAGGCTAGTCTTGGCGGTCTGATTGAGGAGCTTCGATGAACGTCGCCATTTCTTCCCGCACGCCGCAACAGGCGTTGGCCGCATTGCTGGATCGCTACGCCCCGGCGCGTTTGCTGTTGATCGGCGCCAGCGAATTCCCGGCCCTGACTGCTTTCAAGGAGGCGCACCCGGACTCCGTTGTCGCCCACGCCGCCCCCGGTGCTTTGCCCGCCGAACTGGCTGCGCAGCGTTTTGATCTGGCGCTGGTGGTCGATTGCCTGGAACATTTACCCAAGCGCGATGGCCTGAATCTGTTGGGCGGGATTCGAAATTTAAATGCCAGCCGCATTGCGGTACTGGCAGATCTGTCGGCTTGCGGCTGGCAGGAAACCGATTTCTATTCGCTGGCCCTGCAAGCCAGCGAACGTTTTCAGCGCGACGATCAAGTGTTGACCCTGTTCACCTACGATCTGCTTGACTACAAACAAGTCCCCGACTGGCTCAACGCGCGGTTCTGGGCCAATCCGGAAAATTTCGGGAAATACTGGTGGTAATGCAATGAGTACAGCCATTTGCCCGTGCGGCAGCGGCAACCTGCTGGATGCCTGCTGCGGCCATTATCACGACGGCCTGCCGGCGCCGTGTGCTGAAGCCTTGATGCGCTCGCGCTACAGCGCTTATGTGCTGGGCCTGATCGACTATCTGGTGGCGACCACCCTGCCCGCTCAGCAAGCGGGTCTGGATCGGCAGTCGATCAGCAACTGGAGCGCGCAGAGCACCTGGCTCGGCCTGGAAGTCGAGAGCTCGGAAGTCTTTGGTGGGCAGCCGGAACACGCCTTCGTCACCTTCACTGCGCGCTGGCACGACGATCAGGGTGAGCACAGCCATCGCGAGCGTTCCTCGTTTGTGCAGAACGCCGGGCGCTGGTATTTCATCGACCCGACAGTGCAATTGAAACTGGGGCGCAATGACAGTTGCCCATGCGCCAGCGGGCAGAAGTTCAAGAAGTGCTGCGCTGGGTATTTCGGCGCTTAAGGTTGAAGATCAAAAGATCGCAGCCTGCGGCAGCTCCTACGGGGGACGCGATCTCCTGTAGGAGCTGCCGCAGGCTGCGATCTTTTAGCGTCTAGACTGGCACCAAAGGGAGTTAAACCATGCTCGGTCGTCGGCGCACATTCCAATTCTTGATCCTCACGCTGTTCCTCAACCTCGGCGGCTGTGCCTCGTGGTTCAGCGACGACAGCGTCGACCCCGCCGTGCACTTGGTGAACGTCGAAGTGGTGCGGGCGAAACTGCTCGAGCAGAAATTCATCCTGCACTTCCGTGTCGACAATCCCAACGACAGCGACCTGACCGTGCGCGGCCTCGAATACCGCATTCATCTGGGCGATATGCTCTTGGCTGAAGGCGAGCATGAACACTGGTTCACCGTCGGGCCGAAGCACAGCGCGTACTTCAAGGTGCCGATCCGCACCAACCTGTGGCCGAAGGTCAAAGACGTGGTGAAACTGCTGAAAAAACCCGACCAGCAGATTCCTTATCGATTGCAGGGTCAAATGGAAACCGGTTTATTCATCGCCCACTACGTGCACCTTGAGCGCAATGGCGTGATAATCCCCGCCGATTTTATTCCGGAGCAACACCGATGACTCAGCAACCTCATGTCCATGGCCCTGACTGCAACCACGATCATGATCATGACCATCACCACGATCATGACCACGGTCACGTACACGGCCCGAACTGCGGCCACGCCCACCAGGAACCGGTGCGCAACGCCCTGAAAGACGTCGGCCGCAACGACCCGTGCCCATGCGGCAACGGCAAGAAATTCAAGAAGTGCCACGGGGCGTGATGCTCTGGGCGGAGAGCTTCTTCGCCTGATCTGAAGCCTTCGCGAGCAAGCCCGCTCCCACAGTTGACCGCGTTCCTTCAGTTGGAATGCATTTGTAGTAGGAGTGAGCCTGCTCGCGATTGCGGTGTGTCAGTTGATGAATTTGTTACCTGACAAACTGCTATCGCGAGCAGGCTCACTCCTACAGTTGACCGCGTTTCTTCAGGTGGAATGCAATCCCCTGTGGGAGCGGGCTTGCTCGCGAAGAGGCCCGCACATTCACTACAGATTTCAGCCCGCCGCCAATACCTGCGCCGCACTCACCACCGTCGCATACTCCCCCTGCAAATTCCCCAACGACATCCCGTGCACTTCTTCAGCCGTCCGCAACGTGCCGAAATAATCGGCCTTGTCGAAGGTAAAGCACGCATCCTCCGCCACCCACGTATCAAACCCCAGATTCCCCGCCGAACGCGCCGTCGATTCCACCGAGTTATTCGTCGCCACGCCAACAATGATCAACTGCCCAACCCCCGCCTCACGCAAACGCGCCGCCAGTCCGCTGGCACAAAACGCATCCGGCACTTGTTTCTGAATCAGCCATTCAGCGTCCTGCGGCAAGAACCGTTGCTGAAACTCCACGCCTTCCTGCTCAGGCCAAAACACCGAGTCCGGCTCGCGCGACAGATGCTGCACATGAATCACCGGCCGTCCGCTGCGCCGCCAGAACCCCAGCAGATCAACAATTCTTTCTTCCGCCTGAGGATTATTCCGTCGCCCCAAACGTGGCTGCAGGATGCCTTTTTGCTGGTCGATGATGATCAGTGCTGCGTTGGCCTGAAGCTCCATGGCGATTTTCTCATGTGCGGGTCATTGAATTCTGCGCAGTTCAGCATCACCTCCTGATAACAGGCAAGCTATCGAACGCACACGGGATCACCTGACGCTGGCGTTTGCTGTCCGCAAGTAAGCCATTTTCTGATTTGGAGCTTTCCATGATCGACCTGTATTACTGGACCACCCCCAACGGCCACAAGATTTCCCTGTTCCTCGAAGAAGCCGGCCTGCCCTACAAGGTTCACCCGATCAATATCAGTCAGGGTGAGCAGTTCCAGCCCCACTTTCTGAAAATCTCCCCGAACAACCGCATCCCGGCGATCGTCGATCATCAGCCGGTTGATGGCGGCGAGCCGTTGTCGGTGTTTGAATCCGGGGCGATTCTTTTGTATCTCGCAGAAAAAACCGGCCAGTTCCTGCCCAAGGATCTGCGCGGGCGGCAAACGGCGTTGCAGTGGTTATTCTGGCAGATGGGCGGTTTGGGGCCGATGGCCGGGCAGAATCATCACTTCAGCCAGTTTGCGCCGGAGAAAATTCCTTACGCGATCAAGCGCTACATTGATGAAACGGCGCGGCTGTATGGCGTGTTGAACAAGCAATTGGCGGACAACGAGTTTGTTGCTGGCAGTGAATACAGCATTGCCGACATGGCGATTTATCCGTGGATCGTCTCGCACAAATGGCAGAGCCAGAACCTTGAAGACTTCCCGCATGTGCAGCGCTGGTTCAACCACATCAAGGATCGCCCGGCGACGGTGAAGGCCTATGCGCTGGTGCAGAAGATCAATCCACCGAAATCCTGATTGAAGTCAGGGAAGACCTTTGTGGCGAGGGGATTTATCCCCGTTGGGCTGCGCAGCAGCCCCAAAAACTGCACTCACGGTGTGCCAGACTCATCCTGGTTGCAGGAATCAGGGCCGCTTCGCAGCCCAACGGGGATAAATCCCCTCGCCACAGGTATTGAGTTGTCCTCAGGTGAACGGTTTATCAGACAAATCTTGAAATAACCCCCGCACCCGCTTGCGCGGCATCCTCCTGCTCACTAACGTAGCGCCTTTACTGACGCTACCCCCGCAGGAGCTTTGCCATGGCCTCGCCAGCCCTTACTCATTTTCTTCCCCGGTTCGGCGTTGCCGCAGCAGTGGCCGGTGTTTTGGGCCTGTCCGGTTGCCAGACCTGGAACGCTCAGGACACCCTCCCGCCGACCTCCGGCGTGCAACCGCTCAAGGGCCTGGCGCAGAATGTTTCGGTGCGACGCAATGCCATGGGCATGCCGTTGATCGAAAGTAATACCTTCCATGACGCACTGTTCAGCCTCGGCTACGTCCACGCCAGCGACCGGATCAACCAGATGGTCACCCTGCGTCTGCTGGCTCAGGGCCGTCTGGCGGAAATGTCCGGCGCCTCGATGCTCGACGCCGACCGCTACATGCGCGCGGTCAATCTGAAGAAAAGCGCCGCCGAGCTGTACAAGGCTTCGTCGCCACGCCTCAAGCGTTTCTTCGAAGTCTATGCGCGGGGCGTCAACGCTTACCTGTTCCGCTACGCCGACAAACTGCCGGGCGACCTCGCCTCCAGCGGCTACAAACCCGAATACTGGAAACCGGAAGATTCGGCGCTGATTTTCGCCCTGCTGAACTTCAGCCAATCGGCCAACCTGCCGGAAGAAATCTCCTCGCTGGTGCTCGCGCAAACCGTGACCACCGACAAACTCGCCTGGCTCACCCCGTCGGCGCCGGACGAAAACCTGCCGCTGGCCGAAGCCGACAAGCTGCAAGGCCTCAAGCTCAACGGGCAGATCCCCGGCCTGACTGAATTGAGCAGCGCCAGCCAGCAGCTGGCGATGCTGAACCTCTTGGGCGCGACGTCTTCGAACAACTGGGCGATCGCCCCGCAACGCAGCCGCAGCGGCAAAAGCATTCTCGCCAGCGACGCCCATGGGCCGCTGGCCGCGCCGTCGCTGTGGAGCTTCGTGCAGATCCGCGCACCAAAATATCAAGCCGCCGGCGTCACCGTTGCCGGTTTGCCGCTCGTACTGGGTGGTTTCAACGGCAAAGTCGCCTGGAGCATGACCAGCGTGCTCGGCGACAACCAGGATCTGTTCCTGGAAAAAATCCGTCGTCAGGGCAGCAGCCTGACCTACGAGGTCAACGGCAAATGGCAGCCGCTGGGCGTGCGCAACGAAACCTACTTCGTCAAAGGTCAGCGACCGATTCGCGAATCGGTGTACGAAACCCGTCACGGTGCGTTGCTCAACAGTGCACAGGCAGCGGCGCAAGGCAGTGGCTACGGTCTGGCGTTGCAGACGCCGAGCTTCACCGACGATAAATCGCTGGACGCTTTTTTCGATCTGACCCGCGCGCAAACCGTGGAACGTGCTTCGGACGCCAGCCGTGAAATCCGCGCCATCGCCCTGAATCTGGTGTTCGCCGATGCGAGCAACATTGGCTGGCAAGTCACCGGACGTTTCCCTAACCGTCGCGAAGGCGAAGGTTTACTGCCCTCGCCGGGTTGGGAAGGTCGTTACGACTGGGACGGTTACGCCGACCCGATGCTGCACCCCTACGATCAGGATCCGGCGCAAGGCTGGCTCGGCACCGCCAACCAGCGCGTGATTCCTCACGGTTACGGCATGCAGTTGTCGAACTCGTGGGCCGCACCGGAGCGTGGCGAACGCCTGGCCGAACTGGCCGGCAGCGGCAAGCACGACAGCCGCAGCGTGATCGCCATGCAATACGACCAGACCACCACGTTTGCCGCCAAGCTGAAGAAAGTCTTCGAAGCGCCGGGCATGAAGCAGCCGCTGAAGCAGGCGATCGATGGCCTGCCGGAAGCCGACCGCAGCAAGGCCCGCGAGGCGTTCACACGATTGATGGCGTTCGACGGCAAGCTCAGCCCGACCTCGGCGGACGCGGCGATTTATGAGCTGTTTCTGCAAGAAAGCATGAAGCAGATATTCCTCGACGAACTCGGCCCGGAATCGAGCACGGCGTGGAAAGCGTTTATCGCCAACGGCGATTTGTCCTACGCGGCGCAGGCCGATCATCTGTTGGGGCGTGAAGACAGTCCGTTCTGGGACGACATCCGCACACCGCAGAAAGAAGACAAAGCGCTGATTCTTGCCCGCAGCCTTGCGGCGGCGATCAGCGCTGGCGACAGTCAGTTGGGCGGCGATCACCGGGCCTGGCAGTGGGGCAAATTGCACAGCTACGCCTGGAAGAACAGCAATGGTCAGACCGTGCGCGGCCCATTGGCGGCGGGCGGCGATCACACCACGTTGAACACGTCGGCATTCGCTTGGGGTCAGGACTTCAACACCACGCGCGCGCCGTCGATGCGCTTTATCGTCGACTTCGGCCAGACCGAACCGCTGATGGGGCAGAACGGTACGGGGCAATCGGGTAATCCGCTGAGCCCGAATTACCTCAACGGGATTGACCAGTGGTTGAAGGGGCAGTACATCGGGTTACCGATGCAGCCGCAGAACTTTGAGCGGGTGTATGGCAAAACCCGGTTGACCCTGACTCCCGGCAAGTAAATGCAATTCCCCCTGTGGGAGCGGGCTTGCTCGCGAAGGCGTCGTGACAGTCAATACTTTTCGCGCCTGACACACCGCATTCGCGAGCAAGCCCGCTCCCACATTGGCTTTGTGTCGTCCTGAAAATAGAGGCAGCCGCAGAACTTTGAGCGGGTGTATGGCAAAACCCGGTTGACCCTGACACCGGGTAAGTAACGGCAAGATCAAAAGATCGCAGCCTGCGGCAGCTCCTACACCGATCAATGTAGGAGCTGCCGCAGGCTGCGATCTTTTACTTTTTACCCCCGCGAAAAAGTTGATAGAACTTCCAGCCCAGCGCCAGCCTCATAGCTAACAAGCCCCCCATTGTGGTCACGCCATGGACCTTGTTATCGCGCGTCCCGAAGGTCTTTATTGCCCTGCGGGTGATTTTTATATCGACCCCTGGCGCCCCGTCGAGCGCTCGGTGATCACCCATGCCCACGGTGATCATGCGCGCACCGGCAATCAGCATTACCTGTCCAGCAGCGCCAGCGAAGGGATTCTCCGCGCGCGTCTGGGTCAAGACATCAACCTGCAAACCCTCGACTACGGCCAACGCCTGACCCACCACGGCGTCACCCTCAGTTTCCACCCGGCCGGCCACGTGCTCGGTTCAGCACAAGTGCGCCTCGAATACGGTGGCGAAGTCTGGGTCGCGTCCGGCGATTACAAGATCGAACCGGACGGTACCTGCGCCCCCTTCGAACCGGTGCGCTGCCACACCTTCATCACCGAATCGACCTTCGGCCTGCCGATCTATCGCTGGCAGCCGCAGGCGCAGGTGTTCAGCGAAATCAATCAGTGGTGGTCAGCCAATATCGCCGCCGGCAAGGCCAGCGTGCTGTTCTGTTATTCGTTCGGCAAAGCCCAGCGAATCCTTCACGGCATCGACGAAAGCCTCGGCCCGATCCTCAGCCACGGCGCGGTCGAGCCGCTGAACCGTGTGTACCGCGAGGCCGGCGTATACCTGCCGCCGACGATCTACGCCGGCGACGTCAGCAAAAACGATCCGCTCATGCGCCAAGCCCTGGTCATCGCCCCGCCTTCTGCTGGCGGCAGTAGCTGGATGCGCCGTTTCGGTGATTTCAGCGACGCCTTCGCCAGCGGCTGGATGCGCTTGCGCGGCACCCGTCGGCGGCGTGGTGTCGATCGTGGTTTCGTTCTTTCCGATCACGCCGACTGGCCCGGCCTGTTGTGGGCGATCAATCAAACCGGCGCGGAACGCGTGATGGTCACCCACGGCTCAATCGGCGTGCTGGTGCGCCACTTGCGTGAGCAAGGCCTCGACGCGCAAGGCTTCAACACCGAATACGGCGATGACGAGGAAGACAACATTGCCGCCGAACCAACCGTCGCCGAGACTCCCACATGAAAGCCTTCGCCGAGTTGTACGCCGAGCTCGACGCAACCACTTCCAGCAACGCCAAACTGGCGGCGATGCAAGCCTACTTCGCACAAGCTGCACCGCAGGACGCGGCGTGGGCGGTGTATTTTTTGTCCGGCGGACGGCCTCGGCAGTTGGTACCGGTGCGGATTCTGCGCGAGATTGCCGTGGAAATGTCGGGCCTCGAACCGTGGCTTTTCGAGGAGAGCTATCAGTCGGTAGGCGATCTGGCGGAAACCATTTCGCTGGTGCTCCCGGAGAATCCGCACAGCTCTGAAGCTGGCCTCGCCGAATGGATCGAAGAAAAGCTGCTGCCGCTGCGTGGTGAAACACCCGAATTTTTGAGCAGGCAACTGCCAACGCTGTGGGCGCAACTCGATCGATCAAGCCTGATGCTGTGCATCAAACTGATCACCGGCAGCTTCCGCGTCGGCGTGTCGAAATTGCTCGTCACCCGCGCGCTGGCCTCAATGGCTGGCCTGGACAGCAAACGCGTGGCGCAGCGGCTGGTGGGTTACACCGACCTGTCGAACCGCCCGAACGCCGCCAGTTACCTGAAACTGATTGCCCCGGAATCCGCCGACGAACACGCCCAGCGCGGCGGCCAGCCCTACCCGTTTTTCCTCGCTCATGCGTTGTCGCAACCGGTTGAAGAATTTGAAGCGCTGATCGGCCCGGCGAGCAATTGGCAGATTGAATGGAAATGGGACGGCATCCGCGCGCAGGTGGTCAAGCGCGACGGCAAATTGTGGGTGTGGTCACGCGGCGAAGAGTTGGTCACCGAGCGTTTCCCCGAGCTGGATGTGCTGGTGCACGGCTTGCCCGACGGCACGGTGATCGACGGCGAAATCGTTGTGTGGAAAAGCACTCACCCGACCACCGAAGACGCCTTCGATCCGCAATCGACAGAGCCGCCAGCAGTGCAGCCATTCGCCTTGTTGCAACAGCGCATCGGCCGTAAAACCCTCGACAAGAAAATCCTCGAAGAAGTGCCGGTGGTGGTGCTCGCCTACGACTTGCTCGAATGGCAGGGCGAAGACTGGCGAAACCAGCCGCAGGCCAAACGTCGCGCGCAACTTGAAGAGGTCATTGCAAGGTGTAACAGCCCGGTGTTGCTGCCCTCCCCCGTGCTGACCGGCAGCGACTGGTTCGACCTCGCCCGCCAGCGCGAAGCCTCTCGGCGACTGGGTGTGGAAGGCATGATGCTCAAGGCGCGGGATTCGCTGTATGGCGTCGGGCGCACCAAGGACATGGGTGTGTGGTGGAAGTGGAAGGTTGATCCGTTCAGCGTCGACGCGGTGTTGATTTATGCGCAGCGCGGGCACGGTCGGCGCGCCAGTTTGTACAGCGATTACACCTTTGCCGTGTGGGACGGCCCGCCGGAGTCGAGCCAGCGGGCGCTGGTGCCATTTGCCAAGGCGTATTCGGGACTGACGGATGCGGAGATGCGTCAGGTCGACAGCATTGTGCGCAAGACCACGGTGGAGAAATTTGGGCCGGTGAGTAGCGTGAAACCGAGTCTGGTGTTTGAGTTGGGGTTTGAAGGGATCGCGTTGTCACGGCGGCACAAGAGCGGGATCGCGGTGCGTTTTCCGAGGATGTTGCGCTGGCGGCAGGATAAAACCGTGGAAGAAGCGGATAGCCTCGCGACGTTGCAAGATCTGTTGGCCTGACCTTCTTTCTCAGGCGATAAATATCCCCTGTGGCGAGGGGATTTATCCCCGATGGGCTGCGAAGCGGCCCCCTGCAATTCTCCCTGAATACCGTGCATTCAGGTTTTGCGACTGCTGCGCAGCCGATCGGGGATAAATCCCCTCGCCACAATAGTTTGTTGCCATGACGTCGAACCAGGTTGGTGCAGCGTTATTCATGTGCCCATTTCCGGGCATTCAATCGCCCTCATCCCTCCCCGCCCAACCTTTTAAAACACTTGTTCGGGACTATGGTTCGGAAATTGCTACTTTCTATAGGTCGTACGCGTTCCAGTAACAATAATTCTGCGCCACAAGCGCTCATATTGGTTCTTAGGGATTGAATAATGAAAAAAGCATTGCTGACCCTTTCTGCACTGGCGTTGTGCATGGCCGCTGGCTCCGCGCTGGCCAAGGAATACAAAGAGCTGCGCTTTGGCGTTGACCCTTCGTATGCACCGTTTGAGTCGAAAGCAGCCGACGGCAGCCTGGTGGGCTTCGACATCGACCTGGGCAACGCGATTTGCGCCGAACTGAAGGTCAAGTGCAAATGGGTCGAAAGTGACTTCGACGGCATGATTCCGGGCCTCAAAGCCAATAAGTTCGACGGCGTGATCTCGTCGATGACCGTGACCCCGGCCCGCGAGAAAGTCATCGACTTCTCCAGCGAGCTGTTCTCCGGCCCGACGGCTTATGTGTCGAAAAAAGGCTCCGGCATCACCGCCGACGTCGCGTCGCTGAAGGGTAAAACCGTTGGCTACGAGCAAGGCACCATTCAGGAAGCCTACGCCAAAGCCGTGCTGGACAAGGCCGGCGTGAAAACCCAGGCCTATCAGAACCAAGATCAGGTGTACTCCGACCTGACGTCTGGCCGTCTCGACGCCGGTATCCAGGACATGCTGCAAGCCGAACTGGGTTTCCTGAAGTCGCCACAGGGCGCCGACTATGACGTCAGCAAGCCAGTCGACAACGAATTGCTGCCAGCCAAAACCGCTGTCGGTATTAAGAAAGGTAACACTGAGCTGAAGGCGCTTTTAGATAAAGGTATCAAAGCGTTACACGATGACGGCAAATACGCCGAGATTCAAAAGAAACACTTTGGCGATCTGAATCTGTACAGCGGCAAATAATGCCTCGGCGCCCATCTTCGATGGGCGCCTTTTCCATCCGCTCAGGTTGCTGATTTATGTTCGAAACCCTCCTGCAAAATCTGGGGCTCTCCGCCTTCAGCCTCAAGGGCTTTGGTCCTTTGCTGCTGGAAGGCACCTGGATGACCATCAAATTATCGGCGTTGTCGCTGCTGGTGGCCGTGTTGCTCGGCCTGCTCGGCGCCAGTGCCAAACTGTCGAAAATCAAATTGGTGCGCCTGCCCGCCCAGCTCTACACCACGCTGATTCGCGGCGTGCCAGACCTGGTGCTGATGCTGCTGATTTTCTACAGCCTGCAAACCTGGCTGACATCGCTGACCGACTACATGGAATGGGAATACATCGAGATCAACCCGTTCAGCGCCGGGGTGCTGACTCTGGGCTTCATTTATGGCGCGTATTTCACCGAGACTTTCCGAGGCGCGATTCTCGCGGTGCCGCGCGGTCAGGTTGAAGCTGCGACCGCCTATGGCCTCAAACGCGGTCAGCGCTTTCGCTACGTGGTGTTTCCGCAAATGATGCGCTTCGCCCTGCCGGGCATCGGCAACAACTGGATGGTCATGCTTAAAGCCACGGCGCTGGTGTCGATCATCGGCCTCGCCGACCTGGTCAAAGCCGCACAGGACGCCGGTAAAAGCACCTATCAACTGTTCTACTTTCTGGTACTCGCCGCGTTGATTTATCTGCTGATCACCAGTGCGTCGAACTTCATTCTGCGCTGGCTCGAACGCCGTTATGCCGCCGGTTCCCGGGAGGCCGTACGATGATCGAACTTCTGCAGGAATACTGGCGCGCCTTCCTTTATACCGACGGCCAGAACATCACCGGGCTGGCGATGACGATGTGGCTGCTCACGGCCTCAATCGTTATCGGTTTCCTTGTGTCGATTCCGTTGTCGATCGCGCGGGTGTCGCCGCACTTCTACATTCGCTGGCCGGTGCAGTTCTACACCTACCTGTTCCGGGGCACGCCGCTGTATATCCAGTTGCTGATTTGCTACACCGGGATCTATAGCCTCGCCGCCGTGCGTGCGCAGCCGATTCTCGACAGCTTCTTTCGCGACGCGATGAACTGCACGATCCTCGCTTTCGCCCTCAACACTTGCGCTTACACCACGGAGATTTTCGCCGGGGCGATCCGCAGCATGAACCACGGCGAAGTCGAAGCGGCCAAGGCCTATGGTCTGACAGGCTGGAAGTTGTATGCCTACGTGATCATGCCGTCGGCCTTACGCCGTTCGTTGCCTTACTACAGCAACGAAGTAATCCTTATGCTGCACTCGACCACGGTGGCTTTCACTGCGACCATCCCCGACATCCTGAAAGTCGCGCGGGACGCTAACTCGGCGACCTTTCTGACCTTTCAGTCGTTCGGCATCGCCGCGCTGATCTACCTGACCATTACCTTTGCGCTGGTCGGCCTGTTCCGCCTTGCCGAACGCCGATGGCTGGCCTTCCTCGGCCCGACTCACTAGGATCGGCCCCAGAAAAAAAGAGATGCCAATGCGCCACCTGATCCATGACTTGCTGGCCCCGCTGCCGGGGACTGCGCGACAGATTCACAGCTTCCACTTCGGCCCGGAACAGGCCAAGGGCAAGGTTTACATTCAGTCTTCGCTGCATGCCGACGAACTGCCGGGCATGCTCGTCGCCTGGCACCTCAAGCAACGTCTGGCCGAGCTGGAAGCGGCCGGCCGCCTGCGCAGCCAGATCGTGCTGGTGCCGGTGGCCAACCCGGTCGGCCTCGAACAAGTGCTGATGGACGTGCCGCTGGGCCGTTACGAACTGGAGAGCGGGCAGAATTTCAACCGCTGGTTCGTCGACCTCAGTGAAGAGATCGGCAACGCCATCGAGGGCAAGCTCAGCGACGATGCGCAGCACAACCTCGAACTGATCCGCAGCCATCTGCGCGACGCCCTCGCCCGCCAGACCGCCACCACGCAACTGCAATCGCAGCGCCTGACCCTGCAACGGCTGGCCTGCGATGCGGACATGGTGCTGGACTTGCACTGCGATTTCGAATCGGTGGTGCACCTCTACACCACGCCCGAAGCGTGGCCGCAGGTCGAACCGCTGGCGCGCTACATCGAATCCCAGGCGAGCCTGTTGGCCACCGATTCCGGCGGCCAGTCGTTCGACGAATGCTTCACCCTGCTGTGGTGGCAACTGAAGGAACGCTTCGGCGAACACTTCGAGATTCCGCTCGGCAGTTTTTCGGTGACCGTCGAGTTGCGCGGTCAGGGTGACGTCAATCACCCGATGGCCAGCCGCGACTGCCAGGCGCTGATCGACTACTTGATTCAGTCCGATGCGATCGTTGGTGAAACCAAACCGCAACCGCCGCTGCCGTATCCCGCTACGCCACTGGCGGGCGTGGAACCGGTGACCACGCCGGTCGGCGGCTTGCTGGTGTACACGGCGGTGGCCGGCCAATACCTGGAAGCGGGGCAGCAGATCGCCGAAATCATCGACCCGATCCACGACCGCATCACTCCAATTCATAGCTCGACGGCCGGGCTGATGTACGCCCGTTCGCTGCGGCGCATGGCCACGGCGGGCATGGTCATCGCCCACGTGGCGGGCGCCGAAGCCTATCGCAGCGGCTACCTACTTTCGCCTTGAGGATGTCTGTCCCATGTACAAACTGACCGTTGAAGGCCTGCACAAAAGCTATGGCGACCATCAGGTGCTCAAAGGCGTTTCGCTCAAGGCCAAGACCGGCGACGTGATCAGCCTGATCGGCGCCAGCGGCTCGGGCAAAAGCACCTTTTTGCGCTGCATCAACTTTCTCGAACAACCCAACGACGGCGCCATGAGCCTCGATGGCCAGACCATCCGCATGGTCACCGACCGCCACGGCATGCACGTCGCCGACGCCGATGAACTGCAACGTTTGCGCACGCGACTGGCGATGGTGTTCCAGCATTTCAACCTGTGGAGCCACATGACCGTGCTGGAAAACATCACCATGGCCCCGCGCCGGGTGTTGGGTTGCAGCAAGCAGGAAGCCGATGATCGCGCGCGGCGTTATCTGGACAAGGTTGGCTTGCCGGCGCGGGTGGCGGATCAGTACCCGGCGTTTTTATCCGGCGGTCAGCAACAGCGCGTGGCGATTGCCCGGGCACTGGCGATGGAGCCTGAGGTGATGCTGTTTGATGAACCGACGTCGGCGCTTGACCCCGAGTTGGTGGGGGAAGTGTTGAAGGTGATTCAAGGTCTGGCCGAAGAAGGCCGAACCATGATCATGGTCACGCATGAGATGAGCTTCGCCCGCAAAGTTTCCAGCCAGGTGCTGTTCCTGCACCAAGGCCTGGTCGAAGAAGAAGGCGCCCCCGAAGACGTGCTCGGCAACCCGAAAAGCGAACGCCTGAAACAATTCCTCAGCGGCAACCTGAAATAACGCCATACACAAATCACCCCTGTGGGAGCGGGCTTGCTCGCGAAGGCGGTGTGTCAGCCAATAATTCTTTAACTGACACACCGCCTTCGCGAGCAAGCCCGCTCCCACAATGGATGTTCATCGTCTACAAAAATCAAACTTGTCCGCCCGCGCCGTGGTCTCTGGAAGAACCCCTCCACAGCGCGCGCAGCCGGCATGGCGAAATCTCTCGACCTCGCAAAAATCTGGTTCAGCGCCCGCGACTGGAAGCCCTTCGCCTTTCAAAAACAGGTGTGGGCGGCCGTCAAAAACGGCGAATCCGGCCTGCTCCACGCCAGCACCGGCGCCGGTAAAACCTATGCCGTGTGGTTCGCCGCCCTCAATCGATTCGCCAAAACCCTTCCCGTCGATGCGCCGCCACGCAAACGCAAACAACCTGCCGAACCACTGACCGTGTTGTGGATCACGCCGATGCGGGCACTTGCCGCCGACACCGCGCGCGCCCTGCAAACACCCGTCGATGACCTGCAAATCCCGTGGAGCATCGGCCTGCGCACGGGTGATACCAGCAGCAGCGAACGTGCGCGGCAGGGTCGACGTTTGCCAACCACGCTGATCACCACGCCGGAAAGCCTCACGCTGCTACTGGCCCGTGCCGACGCACAGAGCGCGCTCGCTTCACTAAAGATGATCGTCGTCGATGAATGGCACGAATTACTTGGCAACAAACGCGGCGTGCAGCTGCAACTGGCGCTCGCTCGTTTGCGCCGCTGGCAGCCTGATCTGATCGTCTGGGGGGTGTCAGCCACGCTCGGTAATCAATCCCACGCCGAACACGTGCTGATCCCACAGGGCGGCGGCGTGAGTATTCAGGGACAAAGCGAAAAAACGCTGAAGGTCGACACCCTGATCCCACCGTCCATTGAGCGTTTTCCGTGGGCCGGGCACATTGGTCTGAAGATGCTTGCGCAAGTCGTCGCCGAACTCGATGCCTGCGCCAGTACGCTGGTATTCACCAACACCCGGGCGCAATCGGAAATCTGGTATCAGGCATTACTGGAAGCGCGGCCGGACTGGGCCGGGTTGATTGCGTTGCACCACAGTTCACTGTCTCGCGACACCCGTGACTGGGTCGAAAAAGCCTTGAAGGATGGTTTGTTGAAAGCGGTGGTCTGTACGTCGAGTCTGGATCTGGGGGTGGATTTTTTACCGGTCGAACGCGTGCTGCAAATCGGCTCGGCCAAAGGCGTTGCGCGTTTGATGCAGCGTGCCGGACGCTCCGGTCACGCACCGGGACGCACCTCGCGGGTGACGCTGGTGCCGACCCACAGTCTTGAACTGATCGAAGCCGCTGCCGCGCGCGACGCCGTCGAACAACGGCGCATCGAACCGCGCCTGTCGCCACATCAATCGCTGGACGTGCTGGTACAGCATCTGGTCAGCATGGCGCTGGGTGGCGGATTTTTACCGGATGAGCTGTACGAAGAAGTCCGCACGGCGTGGGCTTATCGTGATCTGACGCCTGCGGATTGGGCGTGGGCGCTGGCTTTCGTACGCCATGGCGGGATGTCTCTGATAGCCTATCCGGATTATCGCCGGGTCGAACCGGATGAGCACGGCGTGTGGCGTGTGCCCGATGCGCGATTGGCGCGGCGGCATCGCATGAGCGTCGGCACCATTGTCAGCGATGCGAGCATCAACCTGAAATTCTGGAGCAAGGGCGGCGGTGGCAAGCAGCTCGGCAGCGTCGAAGAAGGCTTTATCGCCCGACTGAAACCCGGTGATGGTTTTCTGTTCGCCGGGCGTTTGCTGGAGTTGGTGCGGGTGGAAAACATGACGGCGTACGTCAAACGCAGCACCGTGAAAAAAGCGGCAGTGCCACGCTGGAATGGCGGGCGGATGCCGCTCTCCAATGAACTCGCGCAAGCGGTGGTTGCGCGGTTTAGTGCAGCCGCCGAAGGTGAGTTCGTCGGCCCGGAAATGCAGGCGCTGCGTCCGCTGCTTGAGACTCAGGCACGTTGGTCAGGCTTGCCGACGGTTAATAATCTGCTGGCGGAGGTGCTGAAATCCCGCGAAGGCTGGCACCTTTTCCTCTACCCGTTCGCCGGGCGCCAGGTGCATCTGGGGCTGGCGAGCCTGTTGGCGTGGCGCGTCAGCCAGCGCCAACCGGTGACCTTTTCCATCGCGGTGAATGATTACGGGCTGGAGCTGCTCAGTGCCACGCCGGTGGATTGGTCGCAACACCTCAATGCTGAGCTGCTCGACCCTGCGGATCTTTTGGCTGATGTGCTCGCCAGTCTCAATGCCGGTGAATTGGCCTTGCGCCGTTTTCGCGAAATCGCCCGAATCGCCGGGTTGGTATTCGCCGGCTATCCCGGCGCGCCGAAAAGTACCCGGCAGGTGCAGGCTTCCAGCGGATTGTTTTTTCAAGTGTTCAAACAATATGACGCCGACAACCTGTTGCTCGCCCAGGCCGGGGAAGAAGTCCTACGTGAAGAACTGGATATTCGTCGGTTGGAACAGACATTGGAGCGGATCAACGGGATGAAACTCGATGTGCATCAAATCAAACGTCCTACGCCGCTCGGGTTCCCGCTGCTGGTGGAACGCATGCGCGAAAGCATGAGTTCGGAAAAACTCGCCGACCGGATCAGGCGCATGGTCGGTGATCTGGAGAAGTCTGCCGACAACGGTAAATCGTCATGAACGCGGCGTATCCCGTGCGTTTGGCCGGCGAGGAGTTGTGGCTGCTCCCGGAAAAGGCGCTCTACTGGCCAGCACAAGAAGCGTTGTTGATCGCCGATGTGCATTTTGGCAAGGCAGCGGCCTATCGCAGCCTCGGACAACCAGTGCCGCAGGGTACGACGGCGAGCAACATTGCGGTGATCGACCGATTGTTGGCCGTGCTGCCGTGTCGGCAACTGATCTTTCTGGGGGATTTCCTGCACGGGCCGGGCTCGCATGCGGTCGGTACGCTGAATGCGCTGGCGCAATGGCGTGAGCGTCATGCGAATCTGCCGATGACGTTGATTCGCGGCAATCACGACAAACGCGCAGGGGATCCACCGGCGTCGCTGAACATTCGCGTGGTGCCGGAGCCGCTGCTCTTAGGGCCTTTTGCGCTTCAACACGAGCCTGATCCGCACCCGGAACGGCATGTATTGGCCGGCCACGTCCACCCGGTTTACCGGTTGTTTGGCAAAGGGCGGCAAAGTTTACGATTAGCCTGTTTCAGACTGGGCGAGCGAATCAGCCTGCTACCGGCATTCGGAGCGTTTACCGGCGGCTATCCGGTCGAAAAAGATGACCAATGCCGAATCTTCGTCACCGGCGACAACGAAATCTGGCCCATCAACTAATCACACCCTGCCCTTGTAGGAGCAAAGCTTGCTCGCGAAAGCGTTCGTCCATTTCACACAAATAAATCAGACAGATCTCTTCGCGAGCAAGCTTTGCTCCTACAAAAGCAGGTAATTAATCAGGCAACTGGCGCCGGTGGTGGCTCGTCCGGAAGCGTTGGCTCGCCCGGCTCGGTCGGTTGCTCATTGGGGGTATCTGGATCAGGCTGACCAGGAATTCCGCCGGCCATGTTGATAGGCGGGTGTGCCAACAAGTGACCAGGCCAATACGCCAATCTGATTGGGCTCAAGCCTTGCCAGTTCGGCAGTGATATGCGGATCGATCTTCATAAAGCACTCCTCGGCGAAGGCCCGCATTTGCTGAAACAAAAACGGGCAGTACACCCCATAGAGTGTCTGCCCGCCAAAGAATTCCCGGCATCCGCCGGATGGACGACTCAGGTACGTGGCAGCGTTACGCCACGTTGGCCCTGATACTTGCCGCCGCGATCCTTGTAGGAAACTTCACATTCTTCATCGGATTCGAGGAAGAGCATCTGTGCCACGCCTTCGTTGGCGTAGATTTTCGCCGGCAGGTTGGTGGTGTTGGAGAATTCCAGCGTCACGTGACCTTCCCACTCAGGCTCGAGCGGCGTCACGTTAACGATGATGCCGCAGCGTGCGTAGGTGCTTTTACCCAGGCAAATGGTCAATACGTTGCGCGGAATGCGGAAGTATTCAACGGTGCTGGCCAGGGCGAAGGAGTTCGGCGGAATAATGCAGACATCACTGTGGACGTCGACGAAGCTGCCCGGATCGAAGTTTTTTGGGTCGACGATCGACGAGTTGATGTTGGTGAACACCTTGAAATGATTGGTGCAGCGCACATCGTAGCCGTAGCTCGAGACACCATAGGAGATGACCCGGCTCTCGTCGCTGCCGCGCACCTGGCGCTCGACGAAAGGTTCGATCATGCCGTGTTCCTGCGCCATGCGGCGAATCCACTTGTCCGATTTGATGCTCATGGCGGGGTGTCCTGAATAGCGAGGTGGAAAAATTCTGTCCGGCATCTTACCGGGCGCGCCGCCCTCTTCAAAGTGCGCGCTGCAATTCTCGCCGAACACCCCGTATTTACGCGCGCTGGCGACGAACTGTCACACCGCTGGTCCCTAAATCTTAGAAACCTTCGCAAGAAGCATTGGCACGTTCCGGAAAAAGGGTTAAGGTGGCGCCACTGTGCTGCTTGTGTCACTGAGAATCTCTACACGATATGTTGAATTTCGATCCAACCATCTACAAGAATTTTTCCTGCTCTTTGCACTCAGTCTCGGCCAGGGTTCTTCCTGTGTCGCAGTTATCTTTGTTCAAGGAGTTACACCATGTCTAATCGCCAAACCGGTACCGTTAAGTGGTTCAACGATGAAAAAGGCTTCGGCTTCATCACTCCACAATCCGGTGACGACCTGTTCGTTCACTTCAAAGCTATCCAATCCGACGGCTTCAAAAGCCTGAAAGAAGGCCAACAGGTTTCTTTCATCGCTACCCGCGGTCAGAAAGGCATGCAAGCTGAGGAAGTACAAGTTATCTAACTTGTAGCTTCTTTAGAAAAGAGCCCCGCCCTTAAAAGCGGGGCTTTTTTGTGGGCGTCTGTTTTTCAGGCGCAAAAAAAAGATCGCAGCCTTCAACAGCCCCACACAATCCGTGCAGGAGCTGCCGAAGGCTGCGATCTTTTGCTTTAAACGTTACCAGGCCACGCCAAACCCAGCGGTATAACGGGTCTTGCTCAAATCCGCATCATCGGTACCACTGATAATGTCGCGCTCAGCTTTCAAATTCAGAGACGCCCATTCAGTAACCTTGTAGCGCAGCCCCATCTCAGCATCCAGCGCGTAATCCGCGACACCCGACAACGGCTTGCCAAACTCGCCGTTGGTGAAGAACTCGACCTTCTTGCCAATCAGGTAACGGTTGTAATCCCACTTCATCGCGACCGAATAGAAGTTGTCCTTGCCGCCATCGCTGTATTCGTAATCGGTACGGTTGAGCAGCGAACCGAGCGAGAACGCGCCCAACTCGTCATCCCAGAACTGGTAACCCGGACCGGTACCGACCACGCGCTGGCGCGAAAGGTCTTCAACATGGTCGCGCTTGTAATTCAGGCGCCCTTGCCAAAACCACTTATCGGTCAGGAAGCGGTCGAGGGAGTATTCGGCGCGCCAGTTGTTGGTGGTGACTTCGTCGTCCTGCACTTCGCGGTTGTACTCGCCCTCGGCGGTGTGACGCCAGCGACCGTGGCGCGCGGTGGTCTTGAAATCGATGTCGTAATCGTCAGTGTCTTTTTCCGCGCGCTGATAATCCATTGCCAGGTCGACATTGCCCTTCCACACCAGATCCTCGACCACCGGTTTCGGCTTGAGAATCTGCTGAATGCTCGCCAGCTCGACAGTTTTTGGCGCCTCGCCGTTGGCCAGGGTGACCTTGCCGTCTTCCGCTGCCGTCAGCGACTTGGAGACTTCGCCGCTGTAGGCATCCTGTTTGACCAACAGGTGCTGATCGCTCTCAAGGGTCTTGACCTCTTTCCAGTCGATCGTGACCGCTCCGGCGTACTTGGTCTGAATCAACAGTTTGCCGCCGTCGAACAGGGAAATGGTGCCGCTCAACTTGTCACCGTTCTTCAACCAGACGGTGTCGGCAAGCAGGGGCGTGGACGCACTGAAAACAGCAAGGCACAGCAAGGTTCTGGACAACATAAGCGAATCGAGGGCTCAAGTTTGCGAAAAAAGGTGGGCATTATCCGTAGGAATAAGACCCTGACAAGGACTGACCGGACTATTTCTATTGAGTTCATTTCTCAACTGCACGACGAGGGATTACGCTTAGGGCCTCGATACGATCAAGTTCAGGAACTCCGTACGTGAAAGACCCGAACCCCGAAGGGGACAGCGAAGCGCAAATCCGACGCACTGCGCTCTACTCGACACTTGCCCAAGTGCCCGAAGGCAAAGTCGTCAGCTATGGTCAGTTAGCCGAACTGGCCGGGTTGGGGCGCGCCGCCCGCTGGGTCGGCCGCGTATTGAGTCAGTTGCCTGGTGACACAAAACTGCCCTGGCACCGTGTCTTGGGCGCCGGCGGTCGTATCAGTTTGCCGGTGGGCAGCCCGTCGGGCGATGAACAACGGGCGCGTTTGCGCGTGGAAGGCATCACCGTCCAGAATAATCGTGTGGATATTCAGCGCCATGGCTGGCGTCCGGTAGAGCACAGCGGTTAGAGTGCGCGCTTTGTTTTCGCAATCTTGAGGCAGACTTCAGCCCATGCCCCGTAAAACCTGGCGCGCCGCGCTAGCTGCTTATGCCAGTCCTTCGACGCTCGTGCTGTTGTTGCTCGGTTTCGCCGCCGGCCTGCCGTACATGCTGGTGTTTTCAACGCTTTCCGTCTGGCTACGTGAAGCGGGCGTAGCCCGTGAAACGATTGGCTACGCAAGCCTCATCGGCCTGGCCTATGCGTTCAAATGGGTTTGGTCACCGCTGCTCGACCAATGGCGCCTGCCGTTGCTCGGCAAGCTTGGCCGACGCCGCTCCTGGCTGGTGCTCTCACAAGTCCTGGTGATCCTTGGCCTGATCGGCATGGGTTTCTGTGATCCGCAGAAGCACCTGTCCTGGTTGATCGCGATTGCCGTGGTCGTCGCCTTCGCTTCCGCTACCCAAGACATTGCGGTCGACGCCTATCGACTGGAAATCGCCGACGACAACCGTCAGGCCGCACTCGCCGCCAGCTACATGTCCGGCTACCGCGTCGCCGCCCTGCTCGCCACCGCCGGCGCATTGTTTTTCGCCGAAGGCTTCGGCTCTACCGGTTTCAACTACAAGCACTCGGCATGGACCGGCACTTATGTGTTGTTCGGCGCGCTGATGATCCCTGCCCTGCTCACTACGCTGTTCATGCGCGAACCGCCGGTGCCGCTGCGTACGCAATTGCAGGCCGGGCGCTATACGTTCATGCATCAATTGATGTCGGTGTTCGTGCTGATCGTCTTGCTCGTGTCCGTGCCGGCGATGTTCACCCAGCTGTACAACACCGATTTCGCCAGCGTGCTGTTCGGCAGCATGAGCCCGCTCGATCTGCTGCTCGAAGACCGCGCCTTCCTGCGCGCCATCCTCTATACGCTGCTGACCGGTCTGTGCCTGTCGACCATGGGTCGCCGTGGCCTGGCGCCGGTGCTGACGCCGGTCAACGACTTCATCCTGCGTTATCGCTGGCAGGCACTGCTGTTGCTCGGTTTGATCGCGACCTACCGGATGTCCGACACGGTCATGGGCGTAATGGCCAACGTGTTCTACATCGATCAGGGCTTCACCAAGGATCAGATCGCCAGTGTCAGCAAGATTTTCGGCCTGATCATGACCCTCGTCGGCGCCGGCATGGGCGGCCTGTTGATCGTGCGTTTCGGCATCCTGCCGATTCTGCTGATCGGCGGCGCCGCCTCGGCAGGCACCAACCTGCTATTCCTGATGCTCGCCGACATGGGCCCGAACCTGAAGATGCTGGTGGTGACCATTTCCCTCGACAACTTCAGTTCGGGTCTGGCGACGTCGGCGTTTGTCGCCTACCTGTCGAGCCTGACCAACCTGAAGTTCTCCGCGACGCAATACGCCCTGCTCAGCTCGATCATGCTCCTGCTGCCGCGCCTGATCGGCGGCTATTCCGGGGTAATGGTGGAGAAGTTCGGTTACCACAACTTCTTCCTGATCACCGCGTTGCTCGGTGTGCCGACGCTGGTGCTGATCGCCCTGCACTGGTTCCAGGAAAGTCGCCGCGAAGGCCCGACACCTACGCCCGAGCCCGTCCCGACGCCCGTCGCGGAAGAGTCGTAAGACATTTCGTCAATGGCGGGAGGAATCCCGCCGTTGAACTCCTCCACCGGCCACACGCCTGTACGTCAGCAAAAGTCGCCGGTACACTGCTCCGTCATTTCCAGTCATAGCAACCGACAACGGCCAACCATGCGCACCAGTCAATTTTTGCTCGCCACACAGAAAGAAACGCCTTCCGACGCGGTCGTGATCAGCCACCAGCTGATGCTGCGCGCCGGCATGATCCGCAAACTCGCCTCGGGCCTGTACACCTGGCTGCCGATGGGCTTGCGAGTAATGCGCAAGGTTGAAGCCATCGTTCGTGAAGAAATGAACGCTGCCGGCTCTCTGGAAGTGTTGATGCCGAGCACCCAACCGGCCGAGCTGTGGCAGGAATCGGGGCGCTGGGAAGAATACGGCCCTGAGCTGCTGCGCATCAAAGACCGCCACGGTCGTGATTTCTGCGCGGGCCCGACCCACGAAGAAGTGATCACCGATCTGATGCGCAACGAGTTGAGCAGCTACAAACAGCTGCCAATCAACCTGTACCAGATCCAGACCAAATTCCGTGACGAGATCCGTCCACGCTTCGGTTTGATGCGTGGCCGCGAATTCATCATGAAGGACTCCTACTCCTTCCACGCGGATCAGGCATCGCTGCAGATTACCTACGACCGCATGCATGAAGCCTACTGCAACATCTTCACGCGTCTGGGTCTGAAATTCCGTCCGGTGGAAGCCGACAATGGTTCGATCGGTGGCGCGGGTTCGCACGAATTCCACGTACTGGCCGAGTCCGGCGAAGACGACATCGTTTTCAGCAACGGTTCCGACTACGCAGCGAACATCGAAAAAGCCGAAGCCGTGCCGCGCGAAACGTCGCGCGCCGCTGCGACTGAAGAACTTCGCCTGGTCGATACGCCTGACACCAAAACCATCGCGGCGCTGGTGGAGAAATTCAATCTGCCGATTGAAAAGACCATCAAGACCCTGATCGTGCGCGCCGAAGAAGAAGGCAAGCTGATCGCGCTGGTGATTCGTGGCGACCACGAACTCAACGAAATCAAGGCTGCCCAGCAAGCTGGCGTGGCCAACCCGCTGGTCATGGCCACCGATGCCGAACTGCGTGACGCCATTGGCGCCGGCGCCGGTTCGCTCGGCCCGCTGAACCTGCCGCTGCCAATCATCATCGACCGCTCGGTCGAACTGATGAGCGACTTCGGCATCGGCGCGAACATCGACGACAAGCACTACTTCGGCGTGAACTGGGAGCGCGATCTGCCGGTTCCGACCGTGGCTGACCTGCGTAACGTGGTCGCCGGCGACCCAAGCCCGGACGGCAAAGGCACGCTGGAAATCAAACGCGGCATCGAAGTCGGGCACATCTTCCAGCTGGGCAACAAGTACAGCAAAGCGATGAAGTGCGAAGTGCTGGGCGAAAACGGCAAGCCAGTCACCCTCGAAATGGGTTGCTACGGCATCGGCGTTTCCCGCGTGGTGGCGGCGGCCATCGAGCAGAACAACGACGCCAACGGCATCATCTGGAGCGACACTTTGGCGCCGTTCCAGATCGCACTGGTACCGCTGCGTTATGAAACCGAGCAGGTGCGCGAAGCCACCGACAAGCTGTACGCCGAACTGACGGCGGCCGGCTTCGAAGTGCTGCTGGACGATCGCGACAAGAAAACCAGCCCGGGCATCAAGTTCGCGGACATGGAGCTGATCGGCATTCCTCACCGGATCGTGGTCAGCGACCGCGGCCTCGCCGAAGGCAACCTGGAATACAAGAGTCGTACCGAAGGTGAAGCGCAAGCACTGCCGGTCGCCGACGTACTGTCCTTCCTTCAGGCCCGTATCCGCCGCTGAAACCAGATAGAGACGTCATGTTCAAGCGAAACACCTTAGGCCTCGGTGGCACCGCCCTGTGCGGTGCCCTGCTGGTCAGCGGCTGTGCCAATCACATGTCACAGCGCAGCGAGCACGAAGAGCGGGTCGAGCGAAAGTTGCTCGACCACAGCCTGCAGATTGATGTCGGTGAGCCTAAGGAGCTTGAGCTGCCGCAGCGACGCGTGAAGATCAACGAACAGAAGACTTTTGAAGTCACCGAGTTCGAAGTGACACGTCGTTACGATCGCTACACGCCTTACCAGCCTTGGCGCGAGGTCTACGAGATTCCGCTGGGCGTGGTGGCGGTGGTCGGTGGTGTCGGCGCCAACGTGGTCAACGTGTTTGCCCTCGGCAATCTGCCGGACAGCGTCACCAAGGATTGGCTGAGTTACGGTTTTGCCGGGCTCAACCCGTTCATGAACGTGCAGTCCAACGGCCGTGCGCAGCAGAACCTGGCCGGTATCGATGAAGTCCAGCGCGAAAAGCGCACGGAGTATTCGAGCCTGCCGTGGAGCGAGCGGCCGGTGCAGGTCAAGGCTGGCAAACAGACCTTCGACATGACCACCGATCGCAACGGCGTGCTGCGTGTGAACCTGCTCGACAGCCCATTCGCTGAGCATGACCTCAATTACGTCGGCAAACTGCAGATCAGCGTCGAGGACGCCAAGGATGACGTGCATTCCGACTCGTCCCTGGCGATCAGCAGCCACCTGCGTGGCAAGTTGCTCGAAGCGCACGGCTTGATTTACGACGATCTGGAAGACGACGAAGTGAGCCAGTGGGTACACCGGGTCAAACGTCTGTCGGAACTGGGTCTGGAAGAAGAAGCCAGCGAACTGGAACAAAGCCTGATCGAACTGACGCGCAACGATCCTGAGTTGCAGACTGAGTTTCTCAAGTCGCTGACCAAGGATGCAGGGCGGTTGGTGGCTGATCCGGGGCCGAATTAAAAGCTGAAAGCTTCGCGAACAAGCCCGCTCCCACATTGGTTTTGTGTACGACACAGATCCAATGTGGGAGCGGGCTTGCTCGCGAAGGCTGACTGACAAACACCGCAAATCTACCGCTCAAACAACTCCATCTGCTCAAACCCACCGCGCAAATCCTCCAGCCTCACCCCAACCCCCAACAACCGCACCGGTTTCCCGCCGCGATTGAACGCCTGCGTCAGCATCAACTGATAACTGCCCAAGTCCCGCCCTGCCCCGGCCTGTTCCAGCGTGGTCTGGGTAAAGTCATGAAACTTCACTTTGACGAACGGTTTGCCCGGTCGATAACTGCTGTCGATCCGTGCCATGCGGGTTTTCAGGGTTTCCAGCAGCTCAGGCAACTTGTCGAGGCAACTGCGCAGATCCGGCAGATCAACGTCGTAGGTATTTTCCACGCTGATTGACTGACGCCGACTGTCGTTGTGCACCAGACGATCATCAATCCCACGCGCCAGGCTCCACATTCGCTCGCCGAAACTGCCGAATTCGCGCACCAGCGCCAACTTGTCCCAATCGCGCAATTGCGAGCAGTCGACGATGCCGAGCCTGCCCAGCTTGTCGGCGGTGACCTTGCCGACACCGTGCAACTTGCTCACCGGCAAACCGCTGACGAAGTCCTCGACCTGATCCGGGGTGATCACGAACAGACCATTGGGCTTTTTCCAGTCGCTGGCGATCTTCGCCAGAAACTTGTTCGGCGCCACACCGGCAGACACGGTGATATGCAACTGATTGGAGACGCGTCGACGAATGTCTTGAGCAATACGCGTGGCGCTGCCGCCGAAATGCGCACTGTCCGAGACATCCAGATAAGCCTCATCCAGCGACAGCGGTTCGATCAGGTCGGTGTAATCGCTGAAAATCACATGAATTTCTTTCGAGGCTTCGCGATAGGCGTCCATGCGCGGCTTGACGATGGTCAGATCCGGGCACAGCTTCAAGGCATGCCCCGAGGACATCGCCGAGCGCACGCCATAGGCCCGCGCCTCGTAGTTGCAGGTGGCGATGACACCGCGCCGATCCGCCGAACCACCTACCGCCAAAGGCTTGCCGGCGAGGTTCGGGTCATCACGCATCTCGATGGCGGCGTAGAAACAGTCACAGTCGACGTGGATGATTTTTCGCTGAGTCATGACAGAAAAGGAAACATGGCGAGCCGGATCGGCAGTATCTCACTGACACCTGTATATAGCACCAGTGGTAAGAATGTTCTTTTCCACGCGTAGGAAAAGGCCGATGAATTTATTTTCTCAATCGAAAGAAGCCCTTCGATAGAGCTGAAACCCTTGTGCCACCTGCCCTGCACGCCTTTTCAGGCACTGCAAAAAGCGCTAACCGATTGAACCTCAACAGATTTTATCCAGATTGCGAGTTGACACCCCGGCGATCCTCTGTAGAATGCCGACACACAGACGCGGGATGGAGCAGTCTGGTAGCTCGTCGGGCTCATAACCCGAAGGTCGTCGGTTCAAATCCGGCTCCCGCAACCAAACATCAAAAAAGGCTACTCGAAAGAGTGGCCTTTTTTGTGCGTGTCTGTTTTGCAGATTTCTTCTACTTATAAGGAAGCGATCGCCAAACAGGAATTCGTTGCATTTCCGAAACTTAGGCGCGACCTGCGACCGTTTGACGCGATCTCACACTTATTTGACCCTTTACGGGATTAGCGGTTGACACCCCGTCGTTCCTCTGTAGAATGCCGCCACACAGACGCGGGATGGAGCAGTCTGGTAGCTCGTCGGGCTCATAACCCGAAGGTCGTCGGTTCAAATCCGGCTCCCGCAACCAAACATCAAAAAAGGCTACTCGAAAGAGTGGCCTTTTTTGTATCTGTTGAAAAAGTCCTTTCGCAACAATGATCTGTCACTGTGCAGTGAACGCTTGGGATCTTCAGACTCGCCAACTTGCGACTATGCTTGTGTCGCAGGCACGACGTCTGCAATCCAGGAACTGCCCTCGCCGATACCCGGTGAGAGGCGTAGTATTTTGTGATTATTTTTTTCTACAGGGATTGGTAACTTGGCTGGATACCTCCATCCTGTCGCGCACAATCCAAGAGGTGATTGATGCGCGCCAACTCGTCTGATCCACAAGACACCGTCACAGCGGAACATCCGATCAAGCCAGAGCGTTTGCGCTTGCTGGATCGTTTGAGCAAATACCGTCAGCCAATTGGTCTGGCCGTTACGTTGCTGCTGTTCGCCATTGCGCTGATTGCCTGTCGCCATCTATTGGCCGAACTTGATCTCGACGCTCTGCACGACTCGATTCTCGAGGTACCGAAACCCGCCCTGCTCGGCGCTTTCGGTGCGACGGTGGTCGGCTTCATTATTCTGCTGGGCTATGAATGGTCGGCCAGCCGCTATGCCGGCGTGACCTTGCCGCCGCGTACTCTGGCGATGGGCGGGTTCACCGCGTTTGCGATTGGCAACGCCATTGGCCTGTCGCTGCTGTCCGGCGGCTCGGTTCGCTATCGTTTATATGCACGGCATGGTCTGGGGGCGGCGGAAGTCGCGCACATGACCCTGTTCGCCAGCCTGTCGCTGGGTTGCGCGCTACCGCCACTGGCTGCGCTGGCGACGCTGAGTGACCTGCCCGCTGCCTCTGCGGCACTCGGCCTGTCCGAAGGTCTGCTCGGCACAGTTGCCGCTGTCGTGCTGTTGCTTGGCGCGGTATTGGCTATCGGCATCTATCGTCGGCGTCTGCCGGAACAGCCGTTGCGCGATAACCTGTTGGTTCGGGTCGGTCGCCGCACCTTGCGCCTGCCGGGCCGCCGCCTGACCTTTCTGCAACTGATCATCACCGCACTCGACGTGGCTGCCGCCGCGACCGTGCTATATCTGCTGCTGCCCGAAGCGCCGCCGTTTGGTGCGTTCTTGCTGGTGTATCTGCTCGCCCTTGCCGCTGGCGTGCTCAGCCATGTGCCGGGCGGCGTTGGCGTGTTCGAAGCGATTCTGCTGGCAGCGTTTGCCGACAAGCTTGGCGCCGCACCACTGGCCGCAGCCCTGCTGCTGTATCGCCTGATCTACGTGGTGCTGCCATTGCTGGTGGCCTGCGTAGTGCTGCTGATCAACGAAGGTCAGCGCCTGTTTCAATCGCAAACGATGCGCGCCGCCTCGGGTCTGGCCGCGCCGATCCTTGCAGTGCTGGTGTTCTTATCGGGTGTGGTGCTGCTGTTTTCTGGCGCCACTCCTGAAATCGACACGCGTCTTGAGCACATTGGTTTTCTGATTCCACATCGCCTGGTCGACGCTTCGCACTTCGGCGCCAGCCTGATTGGCGTGTTGTGTCTGATGCTCGCCCAAGGTCTGCGCCGTCGCCTGTCGGCAGCATGGATGCTGACCACTATTCTGTTGCTGGTCGGCGCCCTGCTCTCGCTGCTTAAAGGCTTCGACTGGGAAGAAGCCACACTGATGACCCTCACCGCCGCGTTGCTGGGGGTTTTCCGTCGCTCGTTCTATCGCCCGAGTCGCCTGACCGAACTGCCCTTCTCGCCGCTGTATCTGGTCGCCAGCCTGTGCGTACTCGGTGCATCGACCTGGCTGCTGCTGTTCGCCTACCAGGACGTTCCTTACAGCCATCAGTTGTGGTGGCAGTTCACCCTCGACGCTGATGCCCCTCGCGGACTGCGTTCGCTGCTTGGCGCTGCGGTGTTGTTGCTGGTGATCGCCCTGACCTGGCTGCTGCGCACTGCGCGTCCGGTGATTCACTTGCCGACGCCGGATGAGCTGGAGCGCGCCTCGAAGATTTTGATGGCCTCTTCGCAACCCGACGGCGGCCTCGCGCTGACCGGTGACAAGGCGTTGCTGTTCCACCCCAACGACGAGGCGTTTCTGATGTACGCCCGCCGTGGCCGCAGTCTGGTGGCGCTGTACGACCCGATCGGCCCAAGCCAGCAACGCGCCGAAATGATTTGGCAGTTCCGCGACCTCTGCGACATCTACCATGCGCGCCCGGTGTTCTATCAGGTACGCGCCGAGAACCTGCCGTACTACATGGACATCGGCCTGACCGCGATCAAGCTCGGCGAAGAAGCCCGCGTCGATCTGCATCGCTTTGACCTGGAAGCCAAGGGCAAAGAGATGAAGGATCTGCGTTACACCTGGAACCGAGGCACCCGCGACGGTCTGTCGCTGGAGATCCATGAGCCGGGCCAGGCGCCAATGGATGAGCTGAAAGTGATTTCCGATGCCTGGCTGACCGGCAAGAACGTGCGCGAGAAAGGTTTCTCCCTCGGCCGTTTCAGCGACGAATACCTGAAGCATTTCCGCATCGCGGTGATTCGCTTCGAAGGCCGCCCGGTGGCGTTCGCCAACCTGCTTGAGACATTCAGCCACGATTTGGCCAGTCTCGACCTGATGCGCGCGCACCCGGACGCGCCGAAGTTGACCATGGAATTCATGATGGTCGGCCTGATTCAACATTATAAGAGTCACGGATACGCGCGTTTCAGCCTGGGCATGGTGCCGTTGTCGGGGTTGCAGCCCCGCCGTGGTGCACCGCTGACCCAGCGTCTGGGCTCGATGGTTTTCCGCCGTGGTGAGCAGCTGTACAACTTCCAAGGCTTGCGCCGCTTCAAAGACAAGTTCCAGCCTGACTGGGAACCCCGTTATATGGCCGTGCCAGCCGGACTCGATCCGTTGGTGGCGCTGGCCGACACTGCTGCCCTGATCGCGGGCGGCTTGACTGGATTGGTGAAACGCTGATGATTCAACGCTCCCTGAAGTACATCCTGGCCGCACTGATTGTGCTGGCCGTGATTGCCGGCGGCGGTTACTGGTACCTCAAACGCCCGGCACCGGAACCGACGCTCGAACCCATTACGGCAGCCGACGGCACCGTGTTGACCCGCATCATCCCCGGCACCAAGCCCAAGGCGCAGGTGCTGGTGGCGGTCAATAGCGACCAGAAGCTGACCGACAATCAACTGACCACCCTGAGCCGCAGTGCCTCGGCGCAGATCGTTCAGGTGATTCTGCCCAAGGACTGCCTGCAACAAAGCCGCGCCCTGCAAACCGGTCTGCGCGAGCTGAACGGCCCGGCCACTCTGGTCAGCGGCATCGGCCCTGGCGCGGTGCTGGCCTGGCGCTGGCTGGCGGAACAGAAAGATGACAAGGCCCAGGCCATTTCCGTCGACCTGGCACTGGAAAAAGGTGGCTGCACGCACCTGCTGCCGAAATCCGCTGCCCACGGCCACTGGCTGGCAGCGTGGAACGACAACCCGGACGACGCCAGCGCAGGTTTCGTGCGCGATCAACCGAACGCCGAAACCAGCATCAGCGACTACGACATCAACCTGCCGCAAGTGCTGAACAACGAACTGCGCAAAATCCTTGTTGGCGGCGACAAGGCTAACGGCGGTCTGGCGATTCCGGTGGTTGAAGTGCCGGCCGGTCAGGCCAAAGACACTGTCACCCTGTTCCTCTCCGGTGACGGCGGCTGGCGCGACCTCGACCGCGATGTGGCCGGTGAAATGGCCAAGATCGGCTACCCGGTGGTCGGCATCGACACCCTGCGCTACTACTGGCAGCACAAGAGCCCGGAGCAAAGCGCACTGGATCTGAGTGAACTGATGCAACATTACCGGCAGAAATGGGGCACCAAGCGCTTCATCCTCACCGGTTACTCGTTCGGCGCCGACGTTCTGCCGGCGATCTACAACCGCCTGCCGGACACCGAGCAGCAACGCGTAGACGCCATCATCCTGCTCGCCTTCGCCCGCACCGGCAGCTTCGAAATCGAAGTCGAAGGCTGGTTGGGCAACGCCGGCAAAGAAGCCGCCACCGGCCCGGAAATGGCCAAACTGCCACCGGCCAAGGTGATCTGCATCTATGGCGAAGAAGAGGCGGATGAAAGTGGTTGCACCGACAAGACTGCAGTCGGTGAAGCGGTGAAACTGCCCGGCGGTCACCACTTCGACGAGAACTACCCGGCGCTGGCCAAGCGTCTGGTGGACTTGATCGAGAAGCGTCAGAGCAAGGACTCGGTCGCCGAAGAGTGATCTGAGCCACGCCCACAAAAAGCCCCCGCAACTTCGCAGTTGCGGGGGCTTTTTTACATCTCGGACGATTAACCCGTTCCCCTGTAGGAGTGAGCCTGCTCGCGATAGCGGAGTGTCAGCCACCTATTTGCCAACTGATACACCGCTATCGCGAGCAGGCTCACTCCTACAAGGGATGGCGCTGGATTCGAGATTTTGTGCAGTGACCGTAAATTTCTTGACGCTTCAGGAAGCCAAAAACGCCAAGCGTCCACATTCCATAAAACGTGGACACCTGCTTGATTGGCATTATCGAATCGTCAACTCCACACTCAAATCTTCCGCCGAACCAATACCCGCAAAACCGCCAGCAACGTTTAGTTTCGTTTACTTCTGGTCTCGCAATATCAGATGACGCCCACAGACCTTGTAGGCAAACTCCGAAACTCTTGTTGGGGCGCTGTACCGCTCTATTGCGCTGTTTTTCGAAGGGATACTCTCCGAACGTCGCTGACCCATTCAGTGATCGGGCTTGGTAACCCGGTGGAATAAGGCGCAACAGCGCACCCGACACGACTCAGGCGTTATCCCGCCCGAGCCCCTGTGTTATGGCAGCTGTGCGTGGGACGCTTTCGGGCGTGCCGGTTTCCTTGATTCCCCGGTTTACCAACCTGCGCACAGCTGCCACCCATTCGCTTGGTATCGGATGCGGCAGCTCTCGAAATCAAGGGAACTGAACATGAACAATCCATCTGATCTTAAAACCATCGGCTTCACCCCTTTCCTCTACAACTCGGATCAAGCGTTCTTCAACGTCCGCTCCGGCATCCCGATCATTGATGCTTTGTCCCAATCCTCCGAACTGCTGACCCTCGCCAAATCCTTCGTCGAGGATGCGGCCTTCATCAGAGACACCGATCGCCACGCTTGGGCTGCGCATTACCTGACGGTGATGGGCAAAGCCTTGATTGATGACGTGATACAGACACTGATGCCACGCCCCGCAAGGACGAAGACCGAGTCTGAAGCAGAGATGCCTGAAGGCTTGTAGAGGTTTGAAGATCAAAAGATCGCAGCCTTCGGCAGCTCCTACATGGAATGCGAAACCTGTAGGAGCTGCCGAAGGCTGCGATCTTTTGATCTGAAGTTGCCGCCCACAAAAAAGCCCCCGCCAACCACAAGGCTGACGGGGGCTCTTTCTATAACGCGAAGTTACATCTCCACCTGCGTCCCCAACTCAATCACCCGGTTCAACGGAAGATTGAAGAACCGCAAGTTCCCATTGGCATTCTTCAACATGAACGCAAACAGCGCCTCACGCCAACGCGCCATGCCTTCCAGCTTCGAGGCAATCACCGTTTCGCGGCTGAGGAAGTAGGTGGTGCGCATCGGGCTGAAGTCCAGATCATCCAGATGACACAGCTTCAGCGCTTGCGGTACGTCTGGCTCATCGGTGAAGCCGAAGTGCAGGATCACCCGGAAGAAGCCCTCGCCGTGCGCTTCCACTTCAAAACGCCGCGACGGTGGTACGCGCGGGATGTCTTCGTAAACCACCGTCAGCAACACCACTTGCTCATGCAGCACTTGGTTGTGCAGCAGGTTGTGCAACAACGCATGCGGCACGGCGTCGGAGCGCGCGGTGAGGAACACCGCAGTGCCCTGCACGCGATGCGGCGGTTGTACGCGGATGCTGCTGATGAAGATCGGAAGCGGCAGCGCGCCTTCGTCGAGGCGATCGACGAGCAACTGCTTGCCGCGTTTCCAGGTGGTCATCAGCACGAACAGCGCAATACCGGCGATCACCGGGAACGCACCGCCCTGAACGATCTTCGGCACGTTGGCGGCGAAGTAGAGGCCGTCCACCAGCAGGAAGCCGATCAACACCGGCACGGCAAGGATTGGTGGCCATTTCCACAGCAGCAGCATCACTGCCGACACCAAAATGGTGGTCATCAGCATGGTGCCCGTCACCGCCACGCCGTAGGCCGAGGCCAGTGCGCCAGACGATTCGAAGCCGAGTACCAACAACACCACGCCAACCATCAGCGCCCAGTTCACCGCGCCGATGTAGATCTGGCCCTGCTCGGCGCTGGAGGTGTGCTGGATGTACATGCGCGGAATGTAGCCGAGCTGAATCGCCTGACGGGTCAGGGAGAACGCGCCGGAAATCACCGCTTGCGAGGCGATCACCGTGGCCATGGTCGACAGACCGACCAGCGGAATCAACGCCCAGCTCGGCGCCAGCAGGTAGAACGGGTTACGCGCCGCTTCCGGGTTGTCCAGCAGCAAAGCGCCCTGACCGAAGTAGTTGAGCACCAGCGCCGGCAACACCAGAATGAACCACGCGCGGGCAATCGGTTTGCGACCGAAGTGGCCCATGTCGGCGTACAGCGCTTCGGCACCGGTCAGCGCCAGCACCACGGCACCGAGGATCGCCACGCCCATGCCCGGATGAACGACGAAGAAATTCACCGCCCACATCGGGTTCATCGCATGCAGCACTTCTGGCGTGTGGCTGATGCCATACACACCAAGCGCGCCGAGGACGAGGAACCAGGTGACCATGATCGGCCCGAACAAAATGCCGATCCGCGCGGTACCGTGACGCTGGATCAGGAACAACCCGACCAGAACGACCAGCGACAGCGGCACCACCCAATGATCAATGCCATCGAATGCCAGCCCCAGACCTTCAATCGCCGAGAGTACGGAAATCGCCGGGGTGATCATGCTGTCGCCGTAAAACAGCGCCGCGCCGATCAGTCCGCAGACCACCAATAATGAACGCAGCTTCTTGCGATGCCCGGCCGCTCGCCGTGCCAGTGCGGTGAGCGCCATAATGCCGCCCTCGCCCTGGTTGTCGGCGCGCAGCACGAACATCATGTATTTGATCGAAACCACCCAGATCAGCGACCAGAAGATCAACGACAGAATGCCCAGCACGCCGTCGTGATTGACGGGCACACCGTAGCCGCCGGAAAACACTTCTTTAAGGGTGTACAACGGGCTCGTGCCGATGTCGCCGTAAACCACCCCGACCGCCGCGACCAGCATACTCAGCGGCTTGGTTGCCGAACCCTCGGCGCCTGCCGCATGACTACTTGCCTGACCCATCCAACACTCCTGACTTACCGGAACCGGCTTCTTTTCAATGAAGCACTATGCTTTGTCGTGCAGCATGATGCGCTGATTTACCTGTTGTTACAGACGATTTGTTGACTGTAAAAAATTGGTAAAGCCCAACGGCGCGAAGCATAGCGCAGCACTCGTCGTATTTCCCGGCATAAAGCTGGTCAAGTGCGCTTCTCGCCGCTAGAATTGCGCACTTTTTGATCAGAGGCGCACCCTAAGCGCCCATCCGTCGGCTTCCGCACTGCGCAAGCGGCGTCACAAAATACCGAGGTTAGACATGTCCACCACTCCTGCGCCGGCCAATCCAAAGGTTGGCTTTGTATCTCTGGGTTGCCCGAAAGCACTGGTCGACTCCGAGCGCATCCTGACCCAGCTGCGCATGGAAGGTTATGACGTGGTGTCCACCTATCAGGACGCCGACGTTGTAGTCGTCAACACCTGCGGTTTCATCGATTCGGCCAAGGCTGAGTCGCTGGAAGTGATCGGCGAAGCGATCAAGGAAAACGGCAAGGTGATCGTCACCGGCTGCATGGGCGTGGAAGAAGGCAACATCCGCAACGTGCACCCGAGCGTGCTGGCCGTGACCGGGCCGCAGCAGTACGAGCAAGTGGTCAACGCCGTGCACGAAGTCGTGCCGCCGCGTAAAGATCACAACCCGCTGATCGACCTGGTGCCGCCGCAAGGCATCAAGTTGACCCCGCGTCACTACGCTTACCTGAAGATTTCCGAAGGCTGCAACCATAGCTGCTCGTTCTGCATCATCCCGTCGATGCGCGGCAAACTGGTCAGCCGTCCAGTCGGCGATGTGCTCGACGAAGCTCAACGCCTGGTCAAATCCGGCGTTAAAGAGTTGCTGGTTATTTCGCAAGACACCAGCGCTTACGGCGTTGACGTGAAATACCGCACCGGTTTCTGGAACGGCGCGCCGGTGAAAACCCGCATGACCGAACTCTGTGAAGCGCTGAGCACCCTCGGCGTCTGGGTACGTCTGCACTACGTTTACCCGTACCCGCACGTTGACGAGCTGATCCCGCTGATGGCCGCCGGCAAGATCCTGCCGTACCTCGACATTCCGTTCCAGCACGCCAGCCCGAAAGTCTTGAAGTCGATGAAACGCCCGGCGTTCGAAGACAAGACCCTGGCGCGGATCAAGAACTGGCGCGAGATCTGCCCGGATTTGATCATCCGCTCGACCTTCATCGTCGGCTTCCCGGGCGAAACCGAAGAAGACTTCCAGTACCTGCTCAACTGGCTGACCGAAGCCCAGCTCGACCGCGTCGGCTGCTTCCAGTACTCGCCGGTGGAAGGCGCTCCGGCCAATGATCTGGATCTGGAGATCGTTCCGGGCGAGGTCAAGCAGGATCGTTGGGATCGCTTCATGGCGCACCAGCAAGCGATCAGCTCGGCACGTCTGCAAATGCGCATCGGCCGTGAAATCGAAGTGCTGGTGGACGAAGTCGACGAGCAAGGCGCGGTTGGCCGCTGCTTCTTCGATGCCCCGGAAATCGATGGCAACGTGTTTATTGATAACGGCAGCAACCTGAAGCCGGGCGACAAGGTCTGGTGCAAAGTCACCGACGCCGACGAATACGACCTGTGGGCTGAGCAGATCTAACACCGAATACCCTGTAGGAGCTGCCGAAGGCTGCGATCTGTTGATCTTGATCTCGATAAACAAGATCAAAAGATCGCAGCCTCGTTTCACTCGTCAGCTCCTACAGGGATTCGGGACAGCTCTGAATTCAAAAGCCCCGCTCTTTTTCCAAGATGCGGGGCTTTTTTACGGCTATCGTTTATCGGGGGACGGACTCCCTTGAACGAACAAGAGGCCAACAGGCATGCGTCACCACTCGGTTATCCACACGCCGAAACTCAGCGATTATCAGGAACTGACCCGGGTCTGGGAGGCCTCGGTTCGCGCCACCCATGATTTTCTGCCGGACAGCTACATCGAGCTGCTGCGTAATTTGGTGCTGACCCGCTATCTGGATGCGGTGATGCTGATCTGCACCAAGGACGCCGACCAGCGCATCACCGGATTTGCCGGGGTCGCGGCGGGCAAGATTGAGATGCTGTTCGTTGATCCCGATTTTCGCGGTCAAGGTTTGGGCAAGAAGCTGCTCAACTATGCGATGCAGCATTTGAACGCCGACGAGCTGGACGTCAACGAACAGAACCCGCAGGCACTGGGGTTTTACTTCAAGCAGGGTTTTGAGGTGATCGGCCGCTCGGAGGTGGATGGCATGGGCCAGCCGTATCCGTTGCTGCATATGCGTTTGCGGCAAACCCAAACACGCTCAAGCCACGCCTGAAACACCACAAACCAATGTAGGAGTGAGCCTGCTCGCGATAGCGCCAGATCAGCCAACATCAATGTCGAATGTCAGATGGCTATCGCGAGCAGGCTCACTCCTACAAAAAGCCACACCGTGAAAATGGAACCGGGCTTAACCGGCGCCACACAGGTACAATGCCCACCCCTTTTTTGTTACGGCCCTGTCATGACTGACCCGATTCGCCTCTCCAAACGCCTCATTGAACTGGTCGGTTGCTCCCGCCGGGAGGCCGAGCTGTTCATCGAGGGCGGCTGGGTCACCGTGGACGGCGAAGTCATCGACGAACCGCAGTTCAAGGTCGGCGACCAGAAGGTCGAGCTCGACAAGGACGCCCAGGCCACCGCGCCGGAGCCGGTGACTATCCTGCTCAACGCGCCGGCCGGCATGGACGTCGAAAGCGCCATGCATTCGCTGAGCATAGACACCCTCAGCGAAGAACACCGCTATGGCAAACGCCCGTTGCGCGGGCACTTCCTGCGCCTGACCGCCAGCGCTGACCTGCAAGCCAAGGCCAGCGGCCTGCTGGTGTTCACCCAGGACTGGAAAATCCTGCGCAAGCTCACCGCCGACGCCGCGAAGATCGAGCAGGAATATGTAGTCGAAGTTGAAGGTGACATGGTCGCCCACGGCCTCAATCGCTTGCAGCACGGCCTGACGCACAAGGGCAAGGAGTTGCCGCCGGTCAAGGCCAGCTGGCAGAACGAAAACCGCCTGCGCTTCGCCATGAAAAACCCGCAGCCGGGGATCATCGCCCAGTTCTGCGAAGCGGTGGGCCTGAAGGTCATCGGCATCCGCCGCATCCGCATCGGCGGCGTCTCGATCGGCAAAGTCCCGGTCGGCCAATGGCGCTACCTGTCCGGCAAAGAGAAGTTCTAAGACTTCCACTGCCGCCACACATTCCGGCAGCGCGCCCGCGTGCTGCCCACAACGCTTATCAGGATTACTCACATGATTCATAACGACGTATTGCGCAGCGTGCGCTACATGCTCGACATCAGTGACAAGAAAGTTGTCGAAATCATCAAACTCGGCGGCATGGACGTAGCACTCGCTGACGTGCTGACCTGGCTCGACAAGAAAGAAGAAGACGAAGAAGGTTTCGTGCGCTGCCCGGACGAAGTCATCGCACACTTCCTCGACGGTCTGGTGATCTTCAAGCGCGGCAAGGATGAAAGCCGTCCGCCGCAGCCGATCGAAGTGCCGGTGACCAACAACATCATCCTGAAAAAGCTGCGCGTGGCCTTCGAATTGAAAGAAGACGACATGCACGCGATCCTCAAGGCTGCCGAGTTCCCGGTGTCCAAGCCTGAGCTGAGCGCGTTGTTCCGCAAGGTTGGCCACACCAACTACCGCCCGTGCGGCGACCAGTTGCTGCGCAACTTCCTCAAAGGGCTCACGCTGCGCGTGAGAGCTTAAAAGCAGCTACAAGCTGCAAGCTGCAAGTTGCCGCACCGCGTTAACTTGTAGCTTGCAGCTTGCCACTCGAAGCTGGCCGCATGGCCCCCCATTCCTTTCGAAAATAGTGGCTCCGCTTTTCGCGGCTGACGACTAGGGTGTATTGATCCCTAGCACTCAGGACTCGCCATGCACCCGTATTTCTCCCTGCAAGGCCGCACCGCTCTGGTGACCGGCGGCACCCGTGGTATCGGCAAAATGATCGCCAAAGCCTTCGTCGAGGCTGGCGCGCGTGTCTATGTCTGCTCGCGCGACGCCGAAGCCTGTCATCAAACCGCGGAAGAACTCAGCGCTTTGGGTACTTGCTACGGCATGGCAGCGAATCTGGCGACTGAAGAAGGCGTGCAGGAACTGGCCGCGCGTCTGGGCGAGCAAATCACCCATCTGGATATTCTGGTAAACAATGCCGGCACCACGTGGGGCGCGCCGCTGGAGAGTTACCCGGTCAAGGGCTGGGAGAAGGTCATGCAGCTCAACGTGACGTCGGTGTTCACCTGCATCCAGCAGTTTCTGCCGCTGTTGCGCAAGGCAGGCTCAGCGGCGAATCCGGCGCGGATTATCAATATTGGTTCAGTGGCGGGGATTTCTTCGTTTGGGGAGCAGGCTTATGCCTACGGGCCGAGTAAGGCTGCCCTGCACCAATTGTCACGGATTCTTGCGCGGGAGCTGGTGAGCCAGCACATCAATGTCAATGTGATCGCACCGGGAAGGTTTCCGAGCAAGATGACTCAGCATATTGGCAATGATGAGAAGGCGCTGGCGGAGGACACGGCGGTGATCCCGATGAAGCGTTGGGGGCGTGAGGAAGAGATGGCGGCGTTGGCGATCAGCCTGGCGAGTACCGCCGGGGCCTATATGACCGGGAATATTATTCCGCTGGATGGTGGGTTTAGCCTCTAGGTCGACGGTGAAGCTATCGCGAGCAGGCTCACTCCTGCAGGGATTTCCAGCGAACACAAATTCTGTGTACACCCACAACCCTGTAGGAGTGAGCCTGCTCGCGATGGCGTCCGCCCAGTCACCACCAGACTTGGGATGGGACGGGTTATCATGCCCACCCTGCCCCGCTTCGAATGCAAACCATGACTTACAGCGTCTCCCCCATCGGCTTCGTGCGCTCCTGCTTCAAGGAGAAATTCGCCATCCCGCGCCAACCGCAACTGGCTCCCGCAGCCCGTGGCGTGCTGGAACTGGTGGCGCCGTTCGATCAGGGTGACGCCGTGCAAGGCCTGGAACAGGTCAGTCACGTCTGGTTGCTGTTCCTGTTCCATCAAGCACTCGAAGAAAAACCACGCCTGAAAGTCCGCCCACCCCGCTTGGGCGGCAACAAGTCCATGGGCGTGTTCGCCACCCGCGCGACTCACCGACCCAACGGCATCGGTCAGTCTGTGGTGAAACTGGACAAGGTCGAAGCCAATCGCCTGTTCATCTCGGGCATCGATTTGCTCGACGGCACGCCGGTTCTCGACGTCAAACCCTACGTGCCCTATGCCGATATCATCCCCGAAGCCTCTAACAGCATCGCCAGTGCAGCACCGCAGCTAATTGACGTGCAGTGGACGGACTCGGCGCTGAAACAAGCACACACACACGCTCAGCGCCTTGATGAGCCGTTGGTTGCGTTGATTGAACAGTGTCTGGCCCAGGATCCGCGTCCGGCGTACCAAACCCCGGTACCTGAGCGTGAATACGGCGCGCAGTTCTGGGATCTGGACGTACGCTGGCATTACCCGACGCCTGAGCAGATTCGCGTGCTCGAAGTCATTCCTGCCGAAGCGTAACCCCCGGAAACGAAAAAGCCCGCGCTGCCTTCTCAGGCAACGCGGGCTTTTACTGTCACACCACAAAACCAATTTTGGGAGCGGGCTTGCTCGCGAAAGCGCCGTACCAGTCAATTGAAATGTGTCTGATACACCGCTTTCGCGAGCAAGCCCGCTCCCACAGGGGTCTGGAGATTACTTCTCGACGAACGCACGCTCGATCAGGTAATCACCCGGCTCGCGCATCCGCGCCGAGATCTTCAGGCCGAAGCTATCAAGCACTTCACTGGTCTCGTCGAGCATGCTCGGGCTGCCGCAGATCATTGCACGGTCGTCCTGCGGGTTGATCGGTGGCAGCCCGATGTCGCTGAACAGTTTACCGCTGCGCATCAGGTCAGTCAGACGGCCCTGATTCTCGAACGGCTCGCGGGTCACGGTCGGGTAGTAGATCAGCTTGTCACGCAGCGCTTCGCCGAAGAACTCGTTCTGCGGCAGGTGCTCGGTGATGAATTCGCGGTAGGCGACTTCGTTGACGTAGCGTACGCCGTGAACCAGGATCACTTTTTCAAAGCGCTCGTAGGTTTCCGGATCCTGAATCACGCTCATGAACGGCGCCAGACCGGTGCCGGTGCTCAGCAGGTACAGGTGCTTGCCCGGGTTCAGGTCATCGAGAACCAGGGTGCCGGTAGGCTTCTTCGAGATGATGATCTCGTCGCCTTCCTTCAAATGCTGCAGCTGCGAGGTCAGCGGGCCGTCCTGCACCTTGATGCTGAAGAACTCCAGATGCTCTTCCCAGTTCGGGCTGGCGATCGAGTAAGCGCGCATAAGCGGGCGGCCGTTAGGCTGTTGCAGGCCGATCATCACGAACTGACCGTTCTCGAAGCGCAGGCCCGGATCGCGGGTGCACTTGAAGCTGAACAGAGTGTCGTTCCAGTGATGAACACTGAGGACACGCTCGTGGTTCATGTTGCTCATGTACGTTTGACTCCTGGAGATTGGGTCTGCGCTGGCTTTTGAAGGCGACGGTGCGCAATTGCATCGCATTCTAATAGCGACGACAATATCTGTTAACTGGATTATTAAGATAAGGGTTATCGGTTATATCGATATGCGATTTACTCTCCGTCAACTGCAAGTCTTCGTCGCCGTCGCCCAGCAGGAAAGCGTATCCCGTGCTGCGGGTCTGCTCAACCTCTCGCAGTCGGCTGCCAGCACTTCGATCACCGAGCTTGAGCGCCAATCCAGCTGCCAGCTGTTCGACCGCGCCGGCAAACGGCTGAGCCTTAACGCCCTCGGCAAACAGCTACTGCCACAGGCGGTGGCCCTCCTCGATCAGGCCAAGGAAATCGAAGACCTGCTCAACGGCAAATCCGGTTTCGGCTCGCTGTCGGTCGGCGCGACGCTGACCATCGGCAATTACCTGGCGACCCTGTTGATCGGCAGTTTCATGCAGCGCCACCCGGAAAGCCAGGTGAAGCTGCACGTGCAGAACACTGCCAATATCGTGCAACAAGTTGCCCACTACGAAATTGATCTGGGTCTAATCGAAGGCGATTGCAGCCACCCGGACATCGAAGTGCAGAGTTGGGTTGAGGATGAGCTGGTAGTGTTTTGCGCGCCGCAGCATCCTTTGGCCAAACGCGGCACCGCAACCATGGAAGAGCTGACGCACGAGGCGTGGATTCTTCGCGAACAGGGTTCCGGCACGCGGCTGACCTTCGATCAGGCCATGCGTCATCATCGCAGCGCGCTGAATATCCGTCTGGAGCTGGAACACACCGAAGCGATCAAACGCGCGGTGGAATCAGGGCTGGGGATTGGCTGCATCTCGCGACTGGCGCTGCGTGATGCGTTCCGACGCGGCAGTCTGGTGCCGGTGGAAACGCCGGATCTGGATCTGGCGCGGCAGTTCTACTTCATCTGGCACAAACAGAAATACCAGACCTCGGCGATGCGCGAGTTTCTCGAACTGTGCCGCGCTTTCACCGCCGGGGTTCAGCGCAGCGACGAGATCGTCTTGCCAACGATCGCTTAAAGCAGAATCACTGCCCACACCAGACCGATCATGCTCAGCGCGATGAATTGCGCGGCGCTGCCCATGTCCTTGGCGTTCTTCGACAGTGGGTGCAGTTCCAGCGAGATGCGGTCGATGGCCGCTTCGACCGCCGAATTCAGCAGCTCGACGATCAGCGCCAGCAGGCACACCGCGATCAACAGCGCCTGTTCAACACGGCTGACATTCAGAAAGAACGTCACCGGAATCAGGATCACATTAAGCAGCACCAGTTGGCGGAACGCCGCTTCACCGGTGAAGGCTGCGCGCAGACCGTCCAGCGAGTAACCGGAGGCATTAAGGATGCGTTTCAGGCCGGTCTGGCCCTTGAAAGGTGACATAACGTTGAGACCAACCAAAAAGGAGTGAGAAAGCTAGATCAACAAAAGTCAAAAAAGCGTGAAGGCGCCAGGCTTTATTGACTCGGAATTGACTCAAGTTGTTGCAGAAGCAACGCAGCCTGCGTGCGGGTGCGCACATTCAGCTTGCGGAAGATCGCCGTGACGTGGGCCTTGATGGTCGCTTCCGACACACTCAACTCATAGGCAATCTGCTTGTTCAACAGGCCTTCGCAGACCATGGTCAGCACGCGGAACTGCTGCGGCGTCAGGCTAGCGAGGCCATCGCTGGCGGCTTTGGCTTCGTCGGACACGGCGACTGCTTCGAACGCTTGCGGCGGCCAGAACACATCGCCATCGAGCACTTTGCGCACAGCTTGCTGGATCACGCTGAGGTCGCTGGACTTGGGAATAAAGCCACTGGCACCGAATTCACGGGACTTGACCACCACAGAGGCTTCTTCCTGAGCCGAAACCATCACCACCGGTATCTGCGGGTACTGTCCGCGTAGCATGACCAACCCGGAAAACCCGAAAGCGCCGGGCATGTTCAGATCCAGCAGCACCAGATCCCAGTCAGATTTTTCGGTCAGGCGCGCTTCCAGTTCGGCGATGCTCGCCACCTCCACCAGTCGCACATCGGGGCCAAGACCCAGCGTCACCGCTTGATGCAGGGCGCTACGAAACAGGGGGTGATCATCGGCAATCAGGATGTCGTATGTGGCCATTTTTCAAATGATCCTGTTTTTGATGGCAGACCCGATGCAGTCGGGTCTGGCCAAAGCAACTCAAGATGCCGCTTGCAAGCGGTATCCACAGGGGCACGTTCAACGCCAATAACCAGCAAAGACGGCGTTTCAAACCTTGGCCGCACCCTAATCGGCGCCAAGCATGCCCAGCGAAGACTGGGTGGTCAAGCAGCAAGGCCGCCGGTAGCTACAGTATGGGCCACTATTGCGCCAACTCCGGCTGCGGCTTTCGTATATAGGGCAGCAACTCGGCGTGCGCGGGCGTGGATTCATTCATGTCGAGCTGTTGCTTGGCGCCGAGGTAATGCTGGCTGAACACATCGAAATAGGCGTCCAGCGCCGAGGCGGCATCCGAGTCGCCGGCCAGCTCCAGGCACAGCGCCGCGACTTCGGCGGTGCACAGATGTTCGCTGCGGGTGGAACGGCGCAGGCGATAACGCGAGAGTTTGTCGGGCAGCAGGCTCAGGATCGGCAAGCGATCGAAATACGGGCTCTTGCGGAAAATCTTCCGCGCTTCCGTCCACGTCGCATCCAGCAGAATAAACAGCGGGCGCTTGCTGCTATCGGGCGCGACCGTGTTGGTCACCCGCGACGGCTCGACGTATTCGCCGGGAAACACCAGATACGGCTGCCATTGCGGGTCGTTGAGCAGCGCCAGCATCTGCGGATCGGGCTCGGTGCGAGACCAGATGAACGCATGGTTATCGCGCACCACGTCGGCAATCAGCCAACCGGTGTTGCTTGGTTTGAACACTTCCTTGCCGGTCATGATCAGGCACACGCCCGAACGCGTGTCGACGCTTGGTCGCCACGCACACAGGCAATGGCTGATGATCACCCGGCAATCGCGGCAACGCTCGGAGCGAAAGCCACGGGCCTGAATCGGCTTGATGCCTTCATCTTCGCGCTGGTCGCGCAAACGGGCGACGGCATTGGGGGCATGGTTCATCGCGGGCAACGCCGGCAGACAGGGAAACTCGACACGAACAGCACTCGGCAGGGCAATAAAGGCCGGCAGTTTACCAGAGCAACGGGGACAAGCCTGTACCCTCCCGACCGGCTCCCCTATAATTCGGCGCCACTGAACGCACAGCCCCGAGGCTGGTCGAACCACCAGTCACCGAATCAGGAGAGTTTCATGCTGCGCCTTATTGTTCCCACCGCTGCCATTCTGCTGGCGTCGTCCTTCACCGCTCAGGCTGCATCCTTGAGTGAGCAGAATCTGAACCGCGAGCTGCGCAACGTCGCCGCCCAGAGCAGCGTCGGCACGCCACGCGCCATCAGTGAAGACATTCTTGATCAGGGTTTCACCGTTGAAGGCACCACGCTGATCAACCACCTGAGCGTGCAGGCCAGTCATGCGCAGAAAATGCGTGCTGATCCCAAGGCTGTGTACTTTCAACTGGGCGCTTCGGTGTGCAACAACCCGGCCTTTCGCAAGCTAATGGCCAAGGGCGCGGTCATGCGTTACGACTTCACCGAAGTGAAAACCAACAAGGCGATCGGCTCCGCCAGCTATCAGGATTCGGATTGCCCGAAAACTGCCCCGGCGAAGAAGAAGTAATCATCGCGAATTGGCGCGCCGCTGTTCATCCTCGGCGCGCAGTTCGGCCAGCAAGGCCTGAAGATACTGCGACGGATGCTCACCACCCGCCAAACGCCGGCAGCATTCCTCTTCGAGACTGACCTGATGGGTCTCGGCAGATGCTTTCAACATTCGATACAACTGTGCATCGATCTCCAGAACCACTCTGGTCATGTCCCGCCTCCTGGCTACCCGCAAATCCTTCAAAAACGTGCACCTTGCGTACGGTTATTGCCGCAACGCTGTCGTACGGCGCCTGTAAGTTAGTTAATCAGAGGGTTTAGCGCGCGTAGCACGTTCAGACGAGCGGTGTGCCGATCCCTGAATATCAACAAGCGGTTGCCAGCCAGAACATTGCGGCGCAATGATCGAGTCAGCGCAATTGCACGCAAGGGTCTAAATTCAAAGTATTCCCGATCATCTGTTAACGGCAGAAATGGAACTGCCGATCGTGTGTGTTTTTGCAGCGCGGCCCTGACGCCGCTCGTCAGGGCCACCCGCTCTGTGCAGAAGGAGACGTTGAATGCCTTACCAACCGAATGACCTGTTGAGTCGTCATTTTCAGGAAAGCGGCCCCGACCTCATCAGTCAGGTCGAAGCACAACTCAGCCGTGTTTCCCCCAACAGCCCGAACCTTCCCATTTACCGCGACATGATCCTGACCGTGCTGCGCATGGCTCAGGAAGACCACAACCGCTGGAACGCCAAGATCACCCTGCAAGCCCTGCGCGAACTGGAGCAAGCGTTTCGCGTGCTGGAGCAATTCAAGGGCCGACGTAAAGTCACCGTGTTCGGCTCGGCACGCACGCCGGTCGAACATCCGCTGTATGCGCTGGCCCGAGAACTCGGCGCGCAATTGGCACGCTCCGACATGATGGTCATCACTGGTGCCGGTGGCGGCATCATGGCCGCTGCGCACGAAGGTGCCGGTCTCGATCACAGCCTCGGCTTCAATATCACCCTGCCCTTCGAACAGCATGCGAACCCGACCGTCGACGGCACCGGCAATTTGCTGCCGTTCCACTTCTTCTTCACCCGTAAATTGTTCTTCGTCAAAGAGGCCGACGCGCTGGTGCTGTGCCCCGGCGGTTTCGGCACGCTGGATGAAGCACTGGAAGTGCTGACGTTGATTCAGACTGGGAAAAGTCCGCTGGTGCCGGTGGTGTTGCTGGATGTGCCGGGCGGCACGTTCTGGCAGGGCGCGATGGATTTCATTCGCCAGCAACTGGAGGAAAATCACTACATCCTGCCGACCGACATGAAACTGATGCGTCTGGTGTACACGGTCGAAGAGGCGGTGGAGCAGATCAACCAGTTCTACAGCAACTTCCACTCCAGCCGCTGGCTCAAGCGGCAGTTTGTCATTCGCATGAATCACAAACTCAGCGATCAGGCGCTTGAGCATATGCAGGAGGCCTTTGCCGATTTGTGCCTCAGCGACCAATTCCATCAACACGCTTACAGCGGCGAGGAACATGATGACGCGCAATACAGCCATCTGGCGCGACTGGCTTTCGCCTTCAATGCGCGTAATCAAGGGCGTTTGAGGGAACTGATCGACTACATCAACCTGCCGGAAAACTGGGCGCAGTCCAAACCGCAAGCGGCGCAACGTACGCGTGAGCCGTCAAAGGCAATTTAAAGGCAAAAAAACGGCCCGCTATTTCCATAGCGGGCCGTTTTTATTGAGGCGTCTTAATCGTCCATCCCTCGACCGCTGAACAAGCGGTTGATCATCTCCATCGAGAAACCCCGATACGCAAGGAATCGGCCTTGCTTGGCCCGCTCTTTCGCATCTATCGGCAAATGCCCGGAGAACTTGCGCTGCCACGTTTCCTGAAGTTGCTCCTGCCAACTGATACCGCTTTCGCGCAGGGCGAGTTCGATATCAGCGCGTTGCAAGCCGCGCTGACTCAGTTCTTCTCGAATCCGCAATGGGCCATAGCCGGAGCGGGCACGGTAGGAAACAAAGCTTTCAAGGTAACGGGCTTCGGAAAGCAGGCCCTCTTCCGTCAAACGGTCGAGGGCTGTTTCGATCATCTCCGCCTCAGCGCCGCGCTGTCGCAGTTTGCGCGTCAGCTCGACTCGACCGTGCTCGCGACGTGCAAGCAGATCCATGGCGGTTCGCCGCACCGCGACGAGGGTTTCGAGTACGACGGCGCTCATCGTTGCGATCAGATATCAGCGTCGGCCAGGTCGTCTTCGGTCTCTTTGACCGGCGAAGCCTTGGTGTCGGCCGCTGGGGTCAGCAGCTTGTCACGCAGTTGCTTCTCAAGCTTTTTCGCGATTTCCGGGTTGTCCGCCAGGAACTTGGCCGAGTTGGCCTTGCCCTGACCGATCTTGGTGCCTTCGTACGCGTACCAGGCGCCAGACTTCTCGACGAAACCGTGCAGCACGCCCAGGTCGATCATCTCGCCGTTGAGGTAGATGCCCTTGCCGTAAAGAATCTGGAACTCGGCCTGACGGAACGGCGAAGCCACCTTGTTCTTCACAACCTTGACGCGGGTTTCGCTACCGACCACTTCGTCGCCTTCTTTCACCGCGCCGGTACGGCGGATGTCGAGACGAACCGACGCGTAGAACTTCAGCGCGTTACCACCGGTAGTGGTTTCCGGGCTACCGAACATCACACCGATCTTCATACGGATCTGGTTGATGAAGATCACCAGGCAGTTGGCGTTCTTGATGTTACCGGTGATTTTACGCAGCGCCTGGGACATCAGACGGGCTTGCAGGCCCACGTGCATGTCACCCATTTCGCCTTCGATCTCAGCCTTCGGTACCAGGGCTGCCACGGAGTCGACGATGATCACGTCAACGGCGTTGGAGCGCACCAGCATATCGGTGATTTCCAGTGCCTGTTCACCGGTGTCCGGCTGGGACACCAGTAGGTCGTCGACGTTGACGCCCAGTTTGCCGGCGTACTCAGGGTCGAGGGCGTGTTCGGCATCGACGAATGCGCAGGTCGCGCCAGCTTTCTGAGCCTGGGCAATCACGGACAGAGTCAGTGTGGTTTTACCGGAGGATTCAGGACCGTAGATTTCAACGATACGGCCTTTTGGCAGACCGCCAATGCCGAGCGCGATGTCCAGACCCAGAGAGCCAGTGGAGATAGCCGGGATCGCCTGACGGTCCTGATCGCCCATACGCATTACGGCACCCTTGCCGAATTGACGTTCGATCTGACCCAGGGCCGCAGCCAAGGCTTTCTTCTTGTTGTCGTCCATTAAAGTCCTCACGTAATCAATAAGGCCTGACGGCCAACACCTGTATAAGTAGCCAGTATTATTCCACAGCGTTCGCGGATCGCCTACCCCTGATTTTCGATTTCTCGTGCCGCTAGTCGCAGGAGCCCCTCTAGCGCGGCCTTCACCGTTTGTCGGCGGACTTCGTCGCGGTTACCGGGGAAGTGTTGAACCTCACTGGTGACCGTCTCGCCAACGCCCCAGGCCAGCCACACGGTGCCGACCGGTTTGTTTGGTGAACCACCGTCCGGCCCCGCCACACCGCTGACCGCCACGGCAAATCGCGCCAGACTTTTGTCCTGCGCGCCACGCACCATCGCCTCAACCACCTCGGCACTGACCGCGCCTACCGTCTCGAACAACCCGGTCGGCACATTCAGTTGCTGGGTTTTCTGCCGGTTGGAGTACGTCACGTAACCCGCTTCAAACCAGGCCGAGCTGCCGGGAATCCGCGTGATCGCTTCGGCGATGCCGCCACCGGTACACGACTCCGCAGTGGTGACATGGGCATTGAGCACTTGCAGGCGTCGGCCCAGTTCAGCAGCCAATTGGGTGATCTCTTTCACGGCGCACTCCGGATCGTGTGGAATGCCTCCACCGTACACGAGCCGGTTGCGCTTTCAAGACACAGAGTCATTCAAAATGTTCGGGCGCGAGCGCTCTGACATAGGCCTGACACGCCTGCAAGGCAATCAGTCCGCGGTCGCCGGTGTCGGTGATGGCGATAATTCGTTGAGCATGCGCCGGGTCAAGTCGGGCGCGAACGGCTGCATGATCCACGCCGCCGGGGCCGGCGGTGGCTGGCACGTTGCAGCCGTGGACAACATCGCCTGCGTCGAGGAGGACTGACAGGCGCACATCAGCAGTGGCAAGGCGATCGCGCAGGCGATCCTGATCACGTTGGGCATCGCTCAGTGCTCGATAGTGAGTTTGTTCACTGGTCGCGAGCCGTTGCTCGAGCGCCAGGCGTTTATCCTGCTCGGCCTGTTGCGCCGAGGCGGCGGCGAGATTCTGTTGATTCAACGTTTCGGTGTTTAAACGCGATTGCTCGGCGAGTTGGCGGCCGTAGCGCCAGTCCTGAAACTGCCAGGCCGCCACAAAAGCGCCGACGGCCAATAAGAGTAAGCCAATCATTCGCCAGGGGATTGGCATAGCACCGCCCTCGCCCGCGCCCAGATTTCCAGGCGATCCTGCAAGCCGTTCAACCCGCCGTTTATTCGCCGGGTGATGGTGTTGAACTGGTCGCGATCAGCCAGTTCGTTGAGGCCGTTCTGCTCCCAGAACCAAGCGGCAGATTCGGCCGCCCATTGCGGTTGTTCGAGCAGTTCTGGCAGCGACAGCAGGCGTTCATCGCCAAACAGACCGAGGCTGCACTGGCGATAGTTGCTGCGCCCGGTGATCTGGATGAGCCCGCGCCCGCGGTATTTTTGCCCGTCGCCGTCAGCTTCGGGCGTGTTGCCCAAGCGCAAGGCCAGGGTGCCGGTGTCGTATTTGCTCAGGTATTGGTTGTTGCCCAGTTCGCGCACGTATCGCAATTGCCCGGACTCGTGACCGACTTGCGCAAGAAACGCGGCGATGCGTTTGGGGGTATTGATACGAAAGCGCTCCATGGCAGCATTGAGCGCAGAAACAAAAACGCCCGCTTGGGTGCGGGCGTTGGGGAGGATGTTGACCAGTTGGTCTTGGGTAACGGACATTTCAATCCAACCACTCTTTAGAAGAACCTTCATCAGCAAGAAACCGCAGACTGGCGGGAGCGTCATGAACCGACGCTCCCGCGCTTACATCAGCAATCAATCAGGTTGCTGCGGCCAATCGATCGTGCGAGGAAAAGCGGCCTGGGTTTCTACTCTTGAAAGCAATACCCGGTACTTTCTCCAAAGATCCAGCTGCGCCTGAACCACTGGCACATGAGCGAGCTCTTCCTCTGTCGCCATTTCCAGGGCGATAGAGTCCCGCAACGTACTCAAGTCGCCCTGCAACTTTGTGATCGTCGACGATGCCAACGCTGAAAGGCCTGAGCATTTCATGCGCTGTGTATTTTTCAAAGTCTCGTCGCTGGGCTCGGCGATGTCGCCGTACTCCAGTGCCGTCGCCCGTTCAAACAGTTCACGGCCGTGCGATTCCGGATCTTTCGGAGAGGCCGTAAATGGCATTTCCCCCAATGTATCTTTGGACTCTTCGAAGGTGACCAACAGGTTCAACGAGGTGTGTTCGACGTCATTCCAGCGTGGCTTACGTGCACTCAATACTTTCATCATGTTCAAGAAACCCTCAGGCATACGGTGGTGGAATCGGGACTGGCGCCGTCCGCGTTACGAATAGCACCCATCAATCGCCAGGTACCGGCAGGTGCGCCGCCCCAGGCAGAGCCATCGGTGGCGGTGAAGCGGCAATTGACACCTGCGGCGAGTGCCCCCGGCCCCGTCGCGCCACCACCACCGACCACCAGCAAGGCATACGAACCGACCATCCCGGTTTCTGCCGTTGACTGCGCGTAAATCGCTTTGACATTGCCGATGCCGTCGGTCGAGATACTGCCCAGATCCGTGGCATCGACTTGCGCCCGCAACGACGTTCCGTCCGCCGCCCAACCGATCATGACTGTATTGGTGGACTGGAAATTGCCACCGCCCTGACGAACCGGCACAAACCCAAGTCGAGGCTGTAGCAGCAGAAGAGTGCTGTCGGAGGCGCGACGAAAATAAGGCTGGGACAGATCGTTACTGGCGAAACCTGCGTAGGTAATTCCGTCACTCAGCACACGAGCATTGATCGCACTGTTGGCTTCAGCGCGGGGCATCGCATCGGTAATGCCATAGCCACCCAAGGTCGTCGCGGTTCTGGCCAGCACGACAACTTCGTTGTTGTTCCTGTTTCGCATGTACGGCGCAGCGGAGTTGCCGCTGGCGAAACCCGCGATAGCACAGGCATCGCCGCTGATCTTGTTGTCGAGAAAACTGTCCGTCGCGGTCTTTGAATAAACATCGGCGACGTTGGCCTTGGTGCCCGGGTCAAAGTTGGCAGAGCACCACAGGTTGCCAAAACTGGTGGCGTCCACCTGGATAAGGATGTTTTTACCATCCCAGCCAATCGACACCGAGTTGCCCAGCTGTCCGGCGCCACCGCCCTGCTTCACGAACGCATTGTTCGCTGCCACTTTTGTGTAGGCATCAGTTATGCCATAGCCATCAAGCGTGGTCGGGTTGGAGCCAGCGGTTACTTGCCCGCGCGCGTTGACCATGACCTTGCGGTATTCGCCAGACGCCACACCGGTGTAGCCGGCAAACATTTCGAAGGTCAGACCGGTAGTGCCGACCTTGATCGGGCCCGGAGTGGTCAACTGCCAAATGCGAGATTTGTTCACCACGCCCTCATCGGTCGCGATGATGAAACTACTGGTTACTTGATAGTCTTGCGTTGCATCCACCGCTCGCGACCAGGACCCCGCAGCCACCACGTACACACCGTTTTGCGATGCATTGGGTTGATCCTTCACCAGCACTCGATCAGCTGCAGCGAGCTGCACACCGTCGATTTTTTGCAAGCCGCTCAGGGCAATCGAGCCTGTTGTCGCAACACGGGCCGAGTTCTTGAAATCGTGGGCAGCGAAACTCTGGATAGCCTCCAGCAATTGCGTGGAAGCATCTTCTTTGGGGACTAACCCGGCTGCTCTAATCACATTCAGAATTTCTTGCGTGACAGCGTTGCCCCACGTTGCCGGAATCAAAGAACCCGGAGTTCCAGCCACCGGATTTTCGTCCGCAAACTGTCCGTTCACCAGGCCGACGCCGGGCGTATTTTTTGGGAAATCCATTTTCTAACCTCTAGTCATAATTGATGTACACACGGGTATGCGCCGGCGCACTGCGATGGATAAGGCATTCCAGAGCACTGCCCGGATTCACGCCGAAACGCTCGCCCCAGTAACTGGCGCCGAAACGGCGGCCGGTGAACTGCCGCCCACCGGTATTGAGTGTCCACATGAACTGCGCCCGCCAACTGCCGAAGTGCGCACTGCCAAAACGTGAGCGCCCCATTCGGGGTGCCTGCATCTCGGTGACGGTGGCGTTGGGATAGCCTTGGGTCTGGGCGATTTCTATGAAGTAACCGATGGTTTGGCTGCCTACCGCGAGCAGGCGCCGACGTACCGCCAGGCGACGATCGTCAAACAATGGCTTCTGACCAAGGCAGGGGTCGGGCAAGTTCATGACCCGCTCCCAATCCGGTACAAGTTCACTGACGCCAGCCGGATCCATCTCGTTTTGCAGGTCAACCGCACGCGCGTCCAGACGCGATAACTCCTGCGAAATGCCTTCAAGAACTGCCTCCAGTTCCGGCACTCGTTCAGGATCCCAGGCAGCGACCCGCTCGGCAGCAGAGTGCGGAGCTGGGATTGATATTGAGCAGGCGTCCTTATGCCACCCATACACACCCCCCGTAGGTGAGCAACTGGTTGTCCGCAGCCTCAACATCGCCGATTGGCTCAATCAGACTGTGGTCGTATTCACCGGCTGCACTGCTGATCGCTTCGCGGATGTGACTGAGCAGCAACGTATCGCCCATGCCTGCCTCTCGGTTATGCAGGTCGCGCAATTGCTCTTCGACCGCAGCTCGTACCGCACTGGTATCAGGGTTCAAACGTAGTTTGTAGGTAACCGAAACTTGTTGCGGCGCCAGCACGTGCAACTCGGCTGTGACCGGACGCAGGGGTTCGATATAGGCCTGGATTTCGGCCAACCGTTCTGCGTTGGGAATAGGCTGCAAATCGTCATCGCGCATGACGAACAAATAGACAATTCCATAGCCGACATCGCTTGCACGGCACCACGCCCGCGTCACACCCGGCACTTCCAGCGCCCAGGTTTCATAATCACTGGCCGAGCCACCGTGAGGGATCACGCGATAGGAACGAATCACTCGCGAACGCAGCGACTCCAGACTCTCCCGCGCGACACCACCGCTGAGTCCCGGCGCCTGCACCACAAAACTACTACCGACAATGCCGGCAACCGGCTGCACCGGCGTCAATACGAGGCCCGCATCGGCATTACCGAGGCTGCCGGCGTCAAGCGCGGCGATGGTGGTGCTGTTGACACCGTTGGCCGTGACCCGCGCAGTGGTGACTTTGTAAGTACGGCCATCATTGGTTTGCAGCAACGTATCGACGTCCAGAATCGCACCGGCCGTAGCGCTGAAGCTGACGCTGCCCGTGGCCACCTGCGCGGGTTTGCGCGGCTGGTTCAGACGCAACGCGGCGATGCGTTCCAGGGTCGACTCATCGGCTTTGTCGGGGAGGATCTGCTCGGCAATCCAGTCGAGATAACCGTACAGACCAAACGCGGCGCCGCCGAGGGTGCGGGCCAGCACTTGCGCATCGGACTGGCGCAGCGAATCGCCGGCCAGGTCGCTTTGGGTGCGTTTGATCAGCACCGGCAGCGAAGGGGTTTCAAACGGCATAGATCACCTGCCAACTGTTATCGGGGTTGATGTCCAGACGTTCGCCGTCGGCCAGGGTCAGCACCGTGCGCAGGTTCAGACGCTGGGCATCGAGGCGTTCGCTGAGGATGTCGATGGCGCTGCAGTGGCCGTCGTCGATCAGCCATTGCAAGGCTTCGCGGGCATAGAACTCGGCGTCCATCTGGGTTTGTCGGGTCAGCTTGACCCGGCGCAACAGCCACAGCCGCGAGCCGATGCGATCGTCAGCGACGGTAGGAAAACTGTCGCCCCACCAGCCGAATCGTTCTTCATCGTCGAGTGCGTCGTCATCGGCAGCGCGGCGCCAGGTGAACAGGCTGATAAGCACGGCGCGGGTCAGTGCGGCGTGGAGGTTCTGGCTGATAAACATCACTTGCCTCCTGCCGGCACACCGGTCTGGCCGCTGCCGGCTTGTACGCCGACGTGGACGTGTTTGATCTGGCTGATACCGCCAGCGAGCTGATCACCGGTGGAGACGATTTTTCCGCTCTGATTGATCACCGGCGTGTCGAAGTTCACCGCGCTGCTGGCGCGGATGTTCAGCGTGGCGGTTTCGATGTCGATGATCCGTCCGCGCTTGAAATGGATCTTGTCGCCTTCGTCGGTGTAGATCGCCACTTCGCCGGCGGCCAGCGCTTGCAGGCGGTAGCGGCGGTCGGCGATGACTAAAGCGATGGCGTGGGAACGGTCGCCGCCGATGAAGGTGACGACGCCCTCGGCGCCGGCCAGTGGATGGCTGGTGAAACCGTACGGTTCGAAGTGTTCGAGGTCGTCGTTGACTTCACCGGCGGTGAGGCGCATTTGCAGCGATTGCAGCTTGGCGGCCGAATTGGCGAGCACGACAGTGCCGCGCGCCAGCAGGCGTGTCATCAGGCTCATGGGGTGTCCTTCAAAGTTGACAGTCACGCGATCAATGTGGGAGCGGGCTTGCTCGCGAAGGCGGTGGGTCAGGCAATGTGATGTTGCAGCTGCCGACGTCTTCGCGAGCAAGCCCGCTCCCACAGGGGGCGGTGTCAGGTCGGGGATTTTTTCGGGGGTGTTGGGTTGGCGTCAAAGGTATGCGGCGGGGCCACTTGCAGCGTGGTCACCGAGCCTTGTGCCGACAATGAATACGTCACTTTTGAAATGAGCATGTCGCCGTCAAAACCAAGCACCGGATCTTTCACTCGCACCAGCGTGTTGTGACGCCACAAATCGCCATTGGCCTGACGCCAGCCCTGCACCTGATACGTGGTGGTTTGCGCGCGGCCCAGGCGGGTGGCACTTTCCCATTGGGCACGCTGCTGCGCCAACTCAAAGGTCAGTTGCGTGCCCTCGTTGATCACCGTGGTGCGCCGACGTTTGAAGGTCAGATCAGCCGCCGTCGATTCAACTTCGCTGACCGCCGCCCCGCTCTGGGTGTCCGAGCCTTTTTGCTGACCGATCACCCGGTATTCGGAGAACACCTGGCTCTGATCCATCGGCGCATTGGCAGACAAAATATTCTTGCCCAGTTCCAGCGCATCACTGGCACGACCGCCGCTGCCGGGCTTGGCCAGCACCAGCCGGCCCTGCTCGTCATCGGTGGAAAAAACCCGCAACAACGAGAGCAAACGGTCGATCGACTGGAACACCGTTTCGCCCGGCACGATCGTGTGTTTGGCCAGCCGCGACGTCTCGGGAATTTCGTTGACCACCTTCAGCGAATACTCACTCGCCAACGCCTCGACGATACTCAGCAAGGGTTGATCCTGCCATTGATTCGGCCGGTTGGCGGCTGCACAATCGACCAGATCCTGTGTCTTGGAACTGCCTTCGATGCTCAGGCTAATCTGACGTCCGTCATAACTGATAGGCGCTTTGAACACATAACCGGTGAGCACCAGATCCTTACCGATTTTCACTTCGCAGGGGTCACCGGGTTTGATCCGCTGATCCACAGTTTGTCCCGGCCACTGCCAAGTGATATCCAGTTTGAAGGTGCGAAACTGACGCTCCAGATCGGCGCTGATTTCGACGCTTTTCCAGCCGCCGTACTCCATGTCATTAACCGTCAGCGTGACGCGATTATCCATCTCGCTCATGGCTTACTCCCTGGAAACTTTCACGTCGTTGGGCGGCAGGTACAACGGATGAACAGTACCGTTGCGTTGGATCACTTCGGTGACGCGGGTGGCATCGGCAAACTGTTTGTAGGCCACCACCAGTGCCGGCAAACTTTCCTGAAACGACTTGCTGACCTGCCGCACACCGGAGGACGCCACCGCTTTGAGGTGATTGATCAACGCCTCCTTCACATCATTGATCGCCTGAAAATGTGCGGCACCGGCCTTGTCCAGCATCGGATCGATGGCCGCGCTCACCGCTTCGCGCAGGGCCTGCATGTCATCACTGACGGGCACTTCCTGACGGGTCACCGGCGTGGTCGCCTGTTGGCCCACCGACGGTGTGGATTGCAGCTTCACCGGCGTGGTCGCCACCGGCATCGACGCCACCCATTGCGCGACTTTGACCAGCAGCGTGTCCTGCACCAGATCGGCCATGGCTTGCGCCGCCGCGTTGGTGTCTTTGCCGGTGGTGATCTTCGGCGCATCGGCTTTGCGGATCGCTTCAAGTTGTTGGGAGACGTCGGCAATCACGCCACGGTAGCCCTCCTTCGCGAACGCTTTCAGCTCCTTGATATCGCCGAGCAAGCCTTTGAATTCCGCTGCCACTTCCTTGGGCAATTCCTTGACCGCTTTCACCAGTTCAGTGATCTGCTTGTATTGCGCGATCAGCGGTTTCAGCTGCTCTTTGATCACCTCGTAAACCCCGATGAGGCTGTTGCGCAGATTGGCGATGCCGATCCGCGCAGCCTTGATCAGCGTCATCGCCTGTTCGAAACGCGCCACCGCAGAACCGAGCAGCGAGTCGGCTTTCACCAACAAGACTTTCTGCGTGCTGACGGTCGCCGTCGGAAACGGCAGCGGCTGATCGGGATAAAACTTCAGCGTGAACGTGACCATACCGCCGTCCTGGCGGGTGTGGGTCATGTCGCATTCGCCGACCTTGACTTGCAGGCGTCCGAGCCACGGATGCACCAGCTCACCGCTGCCCGCCTCCAACGCTTTGAGCAACTTGTCACGTTGCTCCAGGCAATCGGCGCCGATGATGAACGCGGTGATGTCGTGGGTCTTGGCTTGTTGGCCGAGGTCTTCGAAAAACGGCAGGTCGCGTTGCGGGTATTCGTGCAACTGCCCCTTGCGACCGACCGGGGTTTTCGCCTGATCGATCCAGAAACCGACACCGCGAAAGGATGCCGGCAATAAACGGTCACGCCAGTTCATTGGAACCTCCGGCCGACAGCGAGCGATAACCGATGCGCGACGACAGCGCCAGGCCCGGTTGATTGGTTTGTGGTTGATCGGTGCGCAGCCCCGGCGGCGCGTTGACGAAGCTGACGGTCAGGCCACCTTCGAGTTGCGTGCGGTTGTTGATTGCGCTTTGCTGGATCAGGGCGCTGGAGGATTGTGGCAGCGAACCCGCCGACAACGCGCCGTCCGCCGAAGCTTGCGGGCTTGCACCAAAGAACGCCGGCGCCAGCTCACCCTTGCCTTCGGCATTGGTCTGGCGCTGCGCTTTAGTCAGGGTTTCAACCTTGCCGGTGACCTTGGCGATCAACCCGGCGAAGCCACCGTCAAACAGCTCCTTGATCGGTGCGATGACGGTTTGCAGCTTTTGCCACAACTCGCCGAACCACTCGGTGATCGGCCCCCAGCTCTCGATGATCTGATCCAGCGGTTTCCATTCGAACAGCGTGTGCAGAAAATCCACGACGGGCGCGGACACCGCCAGCACCACGCCCCACAGCGCCGAAAAGACTTCACCGATCGGTTGCCAGAATTGCGCAATCTGCTCCAGCGGCGACCAGTCGAACAGGTCTGTGAAAAAGCCTTTGACCTGTTGCACCGACGTTTGCAAAGCGGCCCAAATCGGTTGAAAAAACCCGACGACACCGCCCCATGCGCTGCTGATCATATCCATTGGAAAGAAGTCGAACAGCGTCTGGAAAGCTTCACGGGTTTTCTGCACGGCGGACTGCAGCGCTGTCCACGTCGGTTCGAAGTACGTGACAACGCCGCCCCATGCACTGTTGATCATCTGCATCGGCGAGAAGTCGAACGCATCCGCCAGGAAATCCTTGGTGGACTGCGCCATTTTTCGCAGCCCGGTGAACATCGGTTCGAAGTACGTCACCACTCCGCCCCAGGCACTGCGGATCATCTGCATCGGCGAGAAATCGAAGAGGTTTCTCAGGAACGACATCACCGGCACACTCAAGGCCTTGAGCAATTCCCAGATTGCCGAAAACAGGCCAGTCAGCGGCCCCCAGTTGTCCAGGATCATGCCGTACGGCGTCCATGAAAAAACGCTCTTGAAGAAGTCGATCAACGGACTAGTCACCGCTTTGACTTTGTCCCAGATCCCCGAGAAGAATCCCGTGACCGGTTGCCAAAGCGCTGCCAACGTATCGAGCGGTCGCCAGTCGAGCACCGAGCGCAAGATCGCCATTGCACTGGCTCCGGCATTTTTCACGCTTTCCCACATGCCCTTGAAGAACGCACTGATCGGCGTCCAGTTGGCGACAATCAAACCGGCCGCCACGGCAATGCCCATGGCGATCAGCATGATCGGGTTGGTCTTGAGCACCATGCTCATGACATCGAACACCTGTGTGGCACCGGTGACAGCGGTTTGCATCGCCGAGAAGGCGATGGCCCCCGCGGCCAGCCCTTCGACCAGTTTCGGATTGTCGGCGAGCAGGCTGCCGAACTGCGTCATCATCGGCTCAAGCCCGATCACCACGGCACCGACTGCCGGCACCAATGCAGCGTCGATGGCGGCCGAGACCTTTTCCATCGACGCACTGAACACGTTCATGTTCTGTGCAGCGGCTTTCGGTGCAGCGGGCAGGTCGACGGTTTTTGCCGTCGCGCTGACTTCAGTCAATTTGCCCTGAAATGCCGCTGCCGATTTGATTCCGTCCACGAACGGCGTGATCACGCTGCCGCCCTTGAACAGGCCACTGATGTCGAGTTTGCCGAGGCCGGTCTGTTCGAGGTTTTTCTTGAAGCTGTCGACTTTCTCGCGAAGCGCACCGAGCTTGGGCGACAGCTCATCGATGCCAGTGATCAGCACCGATGTTTTGGGTTTGCTTTCTGTGTCTGCCATCACTGCACCTGCTGCATCGCATTGATCCGTTGCGCGTGCTCCAGCGATTCGCGGAGCACATCCAGTGGCCTGGCCATCATCTGTTCGGGGTCAACCTTCCAGAACCAGGCCAGGTCATAGGCGACTGCGATCAGGTCGGTGATGGCGCCGACGCCGCACTCATGAAAAAACTCGCAACGGCCCAGCTCAGCGCGTTGAGGTCAGCCAGATCCAGCTGGTTGACCGACGACGGCGGAATGCCGGCGCACACGGCGATGTATTTGGCCGCCACGTCCATGTCGAGGCTGACTTCTTCGCTCTTGTCGATCTTGTACGGCAGCGCCTTGATCGCTCGCACTTCCTGCACCGTCGGGCGGCGCAGAACGAGTTCGGTCAGGGGCTCGCCGTGAGCTTCGATCGCGACTTGAAGCTTCACGGCGCCGCTCATTGCCAGGTTCCTTTGATGCCTTCGAATTTCAGTTCGATAGCGGCGTCATCGCCTTTGGAGACTGGCTCTTCAACCAGATACGCACCGGCCAGCACGTAGACTTTGCCGTTGCTGAATTCGCAGGTGACGGTCATGTCGACGCCTTCGATCAGTTGCTTGAGCGGGAAGTCCGGGGTGTGCAGCGCGGTCACTTTGAACGACGCTGCCACGTCGGTTTCCTTGTAAAAACCCGGCACGATGGTTTCGCGTTTGGTGGACATCAGCGGGGCTTCGCAGCCGCCGTTGATCGTCAGTTGTGCGCCGTCGACTTTGACGTAGCAGGTGCCTGCAATCAGTTGACCCATGGTGTTACTCCCTTGAATAAAAAAGCCCACGCGAGGTGGGCTGAATGCTTGCCGTCAAACGCGCGGATCAAGCCGCGTCGTCGTACTGCAGACGGAATTGGTTGAGCAGTGCGAACACGCGCAGACCGTTGATGTAATCCGGCGGGAACAGCACGTTCACGCGGCTCGGGGTCCTGCACGTCGCGCTCGACGATCAGGTGCTCTGCGAACAGCTCGGCGTTCTCGACATGGCCTTCCAGTTCAAGCTTGGCGTACTGCGCAATCAGCTCACCGCGAATGGTGCTCGGGGTGACGATTGGCTGGCCGGCGCCGAAACGGGTGCCGTCGGAGGCCAGTTTGTGCCGACCGTATTTGCTGGTGATCACGCTTTGCAGACGGCGCACGATGAACGCCGACTGGTGCATGGTTTCGCTGTCTAGATAGGAGTTGTCGGCCTGGCCGTAAGCATTTTTCTGGTAGGTGGTGATCGAGCGCTGGATGCGCACGTAGCCGCCTTCGTAGTACGCGGTGGCGATGCCGTAGTTGAGCAGCGACTGACGCTCGGTCAGGGTGAAACGCTCACTCGCCGGCGCAGGGTCGACACCCGGCAGACTGCCGCTTTGCGTCGGACGGCTGGCGTCGGCGGAGATGAATACGGCGGTGCGTGCAGCCAATGCAGCGGCTTGTACCCAGAACGGTTGCGGAACGCCCGGCTCCAGCGCCTGAATGGTCATGTGCTGGTCGTTGCGCGCCTGGCCAGCGGCAACCAATGTGCCAACGGTGCCCCGCTTGGCGCTGTAGACGTGACCGAACAATTGCTTGGCCCACGACCAGCGACCGGTGCTGTCATCCATGACCGCTTGCCAGGTATTGAGCGTCGACAGATCGGACCATGGCAGCGCGATGAATTCGAACGGCTCATCACCCAGTGCGGCGATGGCTTCGACCTGATCCGGCACACCGGCGCCGCCGGTCATGGCGGTGATTGCGGCGGTCAGACCGGCCGGAGTTTCTTCGCCGTTACTCTTGCCCAGACGATTGAATTGCAGGCTGATGTCGTTGCCGCTGTCGCCCGTCCATTTGGCGTTCAGGGTGACCACACCTTCGGCAGCGGCAGCGCTCACCGGCAGATCGGCGGTGGCGTTGATTTTCTGCGCCAGCGCGGTGGCCGCTTGTGCTGCGGTAGCACCGTTGACCACGGTGGCTTGCACTCGCACACCGCCGACATACAGATTCAACACGCCAGCCTGAGTGGCGGCGCCGGTCAGGGTCAGCACGCCTTTGGCGACCGCGCCTTCAGCGTTGTGCAGCGGCAGGCACCAGATCTCGCCGATCGGGTCAGCCTTGCGGAAGGTCTCGTACATCGCGGCGAGCATCGAGCCCTGACCGCCGATGCTTTTGGCCAGCGCAACGCTGGAGACCAACACCAGTTTGCCGACCTCGGTCGGCGCAATGTTGTCGTTGACCTGAGCGACGATCAAGCGACGCAGGGTCGAGCTCGCGCTATTGGCGGCCGAATTGTCCATTTCGGCATAGAACAGCGGTACACGAATGTCCGCGGGGATGTTACTGAATCCGATCGCCATTATTTGGCTCCCTTTTGTTTAGCGGTTGCGGTTTTGAGGGTGATATCGCCGTCGGCCAGACGTCGGCGCCACCAGGCGCTGTCCAGCACTTCACGGCCTTCCAGCGGCAGCAGATCGCCCGCCTCCGGGTCAGGTACGACGCGGCCGGCGGCCGGCAGTACGGTGATGCGATTGCTCATGGGGTTACGTCTCCAGAGAAAGTCATTTCCACGCGCCCATCGGGGCCCGGGCGTTTCAGATTGGGGTCGGCCGGGTCGATCGCATCGACCCGCACGGTGGCCCCGGTGAAGGACGACAAGCCGTCCAGTTCGCGTTCGTGCCAACTCTCCGCAGGCTGACTCGGCAGATTGCGGCCAAGCTGGAACTCGGCAAAAAAACGCAGCCGGTAAAACGCCCGGCTGCTGTTGATCGACAGCAGTTCACCGCCGTCGTAGACGATGGCGCTGTAGTCGGTATCGGGCTTGAAACCCACCAGCGCACGCCACAGTTCGGCGCGCAGGTCGTGCAACAGATCCAGCGCTTTTGTAGGGTCGCTGGCATCAAGTGCCAGGACGATTTCAAAGCGGTCGCGGATCGGTTGGGTGGTGAGGTTTTGTGCCGTGCTATTGCTGGCCAGATCAGCCAGCGGCAGCACGTGGGCCGAAGGTGTCGGCAGAGCGGAATTGCCCTGCAACAACGCCAGATCGACCCCCGCCGAAATGTGATCGGCCAGGCTGGGGCATTGCGCACGCAATTGCGTGAGGATCGGGGTGATCTTCATGGGGGTGTTCCAGAGTTGAGTGCAATTGGGGAAAAACGCAGATCCACTGTGGGAGCGGGCTTGCTCGCGAAGGCGCCGTGTCAGTCACCATCAATTTTGAATGTGCCCGCCCTTTCGCGAGCAAGCCCGCTCCCACCGGGAATTGCTCCGCTGTGGAATTTTTGGCAGCAGCTTCAGTATTGAAGGGCGGCAGAAAATGCAGAATTACTGCGGATCGCGCGGCGGAATTTCGCAGACGCCAATCCGCTTGGCCGCCCAGCGTTCATAAAGTCCGATCGCCACATCGGCCCCGGCCATCGCAGTCAGGCAACCAAAAGCGCCAGCCGCCCAGATCGACATGCCAGCGGCATACAGCAGCATGATCGCCGACACACCGCAGATCATGCAGGCGCCGGAGCGCAGGGCCAGGCGGCGCATCAGCGACCAGCCACGGGCGCCCTCTTTGTCAGCGCGCCACATTTCGCCGGACACCCCACCCACCACGGCAAGGAGGATGACCAGCCAGATCGGCATGTCTGCCAATGCTTGTTGCTCGTTTGTCATGTCACGCCTCCTTGAGGATTTGATGAGTGATGTGAGTTGGATTCAAACGATTTCTCTTGAGGCAGGCATTCCAAAAAGCCCGGCGCTGAGGCCGGGCTTTTCAGTAATGCGCTCCTGAAGTGCAATCCTGAAATTCCTGCAATCAAAAAGGCGCAACAGGCCAGTTGATGGTTGGAAAGGTGTTCTGGTTTTTCACTTCGCCGACAGCGATAAAGTATTGCTTGAAGGCTACTAACGCTGCTTCATCTGTTGCTGTAGCGATACCCAGATCCGACTTGTATTGCAGGGGGTTGAACATCAGCCAGCGTGTTGCGTCGTTTAACCGAAGTTCTATGCGACCAGTAGTAATCAACTGCTGCTCTTGGATCGTAGTTTCGGCGAATTCATTTCCAGAAGGCCCCCACACCAGCTTCATTCCCGGTTGAACAGTGTCGTTACCGGTGACATCGCGCCATGAGGCACTTGGTTCACTTACCGGTACGGCTGGTGCCTCGCTATCAATGTCCACTACCTGCAGAACCACGGTGTAACCCATGGCAGTAATTGTGAGTGCATAACGATTCATTCAAATTTCCTTTTAGTTAGATCTTGAGCGAAATGACTTGCGTATGTTTTTGAGTACGGCGATACCGGCCAGACGATGTTTACCAGGCAGGCATTCCAAAAAGCCCGGCAGTCACCCGCCAGGCGTTTCAGTAATGCGCTCCTACGCCTCCCTTCAATTCCTGAAACCCGGAAGGAAGCTGACTTTTCGGCGCTACTGGCGCGGTACGAGTCCATTCAGATTGTTTTTCCGACCGCTGTCCCTGCCCGCCGGATAACTGCTTCTGGTGCTTTACGCTGCACACCCGGGTCAGTTGCCAACCCTCTGAACCGTTGAGGCCGGTTCATCGCTGCCTGTTCTTGTCGAACTAAAGAGCTTGTCTTGCCAGCCGCTTTGTCGAGCGGCTTGGTGGCAAGAATATGCATGGATGCATATACAGTCAATGCATAAATGCATTTATTTATGCGCTAGAAATGCGTTAATGCATGATAAGCCGCGTGGTTAAAGGCGCTGGTGGCTTTTCGAGGCGAAAAAAACCCGCCGAGAGGCGGGTTTTATCTGACGGCGATCTGCTTATCGGGCGTACATGCCCCACCAGAAGACGTGACCAATGATGACGATCTGCTCTTCCTGGATTTCCTGGAAGCTGTAGTCCTCGTCCGGATGTTCGTCACGATTGAAGCTGCGCAAACGGATACCGGTGGGCAGGCGATAGAGTTGCTTCACCCGCAATTGACCGTTGTGGTTGATTGCATAAAGGTCGCCATCGATGATGTCGCCAATGCCGCATTTGCCGGCGTTGACACCGACGGTGGCGCCGTCACGCAGCACCGGCAACATGCTGTTGCCGCGCACGGTCACGCATTTGGCCTGGTCGAATTGCACACCGTTATGGCGCAAGCTGCGCTTGCCGAAGCGCAGACTAGAGCGCTCGCTCTCTTCCACGATGAATCTTCCTGATCCAGCCGCCAATTCAACCTCGCGAAGAAACGGTACCGACACCTCGTCATCATCGACCGGTGTGTCGTCGTCCCACAGGCTTATGTCCTTGAGTTCCGCGTGCACATCGGTGTTGCGCGCGCCAGCGCTCGCCGGCGGCGCATCCGCGCGACCGCGCAACAAGTCGGTGCTCACGGCGAAGTACTCGGCGATCTTCGAGATATGTTTATCCGAGGGATCGACGATCTTCCCGCTGAGAATTCGCGAGAGAGTGGATTGCGGCACGCCGGTGCGACGGTGAAGCTCCGTGGGGGAGATCCCGTGCTGATCAAGCAGTGCTCTTAAGACGGTTGCTACGTTGCGTTTTTGCATAACGCGCATAGTGCTTGAAGTTTTATCTCAAGACAAATGCCGAATTGCATAAAATGCGCATACAAAACGCATAAATCAAGATTTGACGCGTCGAGCCGCCGCGTTGGCGCGTTTGATCCGATCATTGCGCGCCTTTTTGTCGTAATCGTCTTTGGCGCCCATGATGCCACCGGCGGCGTGTACCCAATCGGTGGCGGTGCAGCCGGTGAGCAAAATGGCTGAGGTAAAGATTGAAGCGAAGATCACTGCGGTTTTCATTGGAAGGTTTCCTGATGTCATTGACTCATACGTCATTCACAACGGCGGCTGTCACTCATCCACAAGCCGCTGCAATTTTTCCTCGGCGCGTTCGAGCCTGGCTTCGTGCTTCTTGATGACTTTCACATCACCGTACTGACGCGCTGCTTTCAGATGGTTTTGACGGCGCCGCACTTCGGCTTCGGCCTTGCGAATCGCTCTTGAATGATCATCCTCGGCAGAGGGCTCTCGGCAATAACGCTCGACATTGGCCAGCGCCTGCTCAAGTCCGGCCTGGCGATAAACGTTATCCGCCGCTTCTGCACGGTCTATTTGGCGAATAAGTTCAGCGCGGCGCTCGGCGCAACTTTGTCGCGAGTCGGCGAATGAGTTTTCAATGATAAATACGCCGCTGACTGCGAGGGACAGACTGCAGAAAAGACTCAGTTTCATGAGGCAGACCCCAAGTAACTTTTCTCGCCATAATGCCCACCGAAATAGCTGACGCGAGACCAGGCATCGCGACAATTCAAGTTTCTTTGTATCGCAGTTAATGCTGCCATGACCATGTCGCGACAACGTGCCTTGCACATCGGAAAGTGTTCAACCATCCACGCCATCGGCACATAAACATGATCAAAACAGAGCAATACCGGGATCCGTTCTGACAGTGTGGAAATACTCACCTCTTTTTCTTTCCCACCCACCGCCGCCGCAACAAACACAGTGCCTTGTCTGTTTATCGCAATTGATCGTTTCCAGACTGGAGCCTGAACGCCATATGCACTGCGCACACAAAACCAGAGCATGTATAAAACCCCTCAACACTCTAAACATCGTCACATTCTTCAAGGCAATAAAAACAGCCGGACTGCGCGGACTCTCCGGTGCCGTCGCAGAGGCTGTTGGCTTGAATCGCTTCCTTTGTAGGAGCTGCCGAAGGCTGCGATCTTTTGATCCTGATCTTCTTAAAGCAAGATCAAAAGATCGCAGCCTTCGGCAGCTCCTACGGGGAATGACATTAACAATGTGGGGCTGTCGTGGCCTTACTGGCGTCTTACTCAGTCTTACTTAGTCGCGCCGGGGGCTGAGTCAGCGAGGGACGTGACAGACACCATTGATCAGGTTGTTGATGTTGTAGTAGTACTCGGCATCGGAGAAATAATTGAAGGTGACCATGCCGCCTTGAAAGCCTCGCTCCATAAACGGCAGTTCATCTCCAGCGGTATCGGCATCGAATTTCACTACTGAAAGGGTTTTGAACAGAAACCTTGAAGTATCCAGATGCGTTAGCGCAATACCGAACTTTCGATCATAGGTATAAACTTTCCCCTCTGGCGTTTTCACTACGTAATACACATAGAGAGCGCCTTCCTTTGGATCAATCGTCATATCACCGACACCATGCCAGCGGACTTTGTGATCATGGGTATGAACGAAGTCAATAGAAGCAAAACACGGTGCACGTGGAATATCACGATTGATCACGTAGAAATACCTGACCACCAGCCCACCGAAAACCAACACAGAGGCTACTGCCATCAATGCGATTATTTTTTTCCAACGAGCTGGTAATTCACGCATATGGCCTCCCCTTTACTTTCAGGCTTGACGCACTTGATCAATAACTGGGAGAGCGGCTTTCTTACATAATAATTAATGTCGGATAACACAATGGGCGGTTCAAACTCGCCGAGGGCTTTTACAATCTCGTCCTTGGACATCTTTTCACTTTCTTCCACATACAACTGCGCATCACCGTCTTGCCAGATGAGTTTCCACTCTTCCAGGTCGGCTGGTTTTTTAAACATCAGGTAGGCGTAAAACAAAGGAAGCGCGATAGCCGGTACAACCAATGCAGGCAGCAGAAAACGCCAGTAGCGGCGCGGTGGCTTCGTCACCGAGATGACCGCCGGCGCTGCCGGTACGGACTCAGGCACCTCTGCGCTGATCAAACGGATCTCACACAACAGCACCACGCCCCGGCGCGGCAACGTCTTGAGACTGTCACGCGGCAAACCGACATCAGCAAAATGCGTGCGCAGCATGTGCAGCGTCTTGTAATAACTGCTGTCGGAAATCACCAGCCCGCGCTCACCCCAGACCCGCGAAATCAGCTGCTCCTTGTCCGTCACCCCGGCAATCAACGCCAGCAACAGATCACTCTCATTACTGCCCAGAATGACCGACTGCTGCGCCCGAGTGAGGGTCATTTTTTCTGCATCGTAGTAACAATCGCTCGATGACGATCCCGAGCCGATGCCTTCAGACTGTTCCACGCCGCTTCCTCAACTGACCTTCAACCCACCAACTCCAATGATTCGATAGCTTTTCGGCACTATAGGACACAATGCCAACCCGAGCGGCGGCGCGTTGCTGCATCCACCTCAAAAAAACTTCATACTCCGCCCACTGAATCAACTCAGGGGCCTGCACCTCTGCCCCGACACATTTTCTCGGTATAGCTAAACCTCTGATGAATAAAGCAATTTCAGATCTGTCCTCCCACACTCCGATGATGCAGCAGTACTGGCGGCTGAAGAATCAGCACCCGGATCAGCTGATGTTCTACCGCATGGGCGACTTCTACGAGATCTTCTACGAAGACGCGAAGAAGGCTGCCAAGTTGCTCGACATCACCCTGACCGCGCGCGGGCAGTCGGCGGGGCAGGCGATTCCGATGTGTGGGATTCCTTACCACGCGGCGGAAGGTTATCTGGCGAAACTGGTCAAGCTCGGCGAATCCGTGGTGATTTGCGAGCAGGTCGGCGACCCGGCGACCAGCAAAGGCCCGGTTGATCGTCAGGTCGTGCGGATTCTCACGCCGGGTACGGTCAGCGACGAGGCGCTGCTCGATGAGCGCCGCGACAACCTGATCGCCGCGCTGTTGGGGGACGAGCGTCTGTTTGGTCTGGCCGTGCTGGACATCACCAGCGGCAACTTCAGCGTGCTGGAAATCAAAGGTTGGGAAAACCTGCTGGCGGAACTGGAGCGCGTCAACCCGGTTGAGTTGTTGATCCCGGACGACTGGCCACGCGACCTGCCAGCGGAAAAACGCCGTGGCGTCAGCCGCCGTGCGCCGTGGGATTTTGAGCGTGATTCGGCGCTGAAAAGTCTCTGCCAACAGTTTTCCACTCAGGATCTGAAAGGCTTCGGTTGCGAGAACCTGACGCTGGCCATCGGCGCTGCCGGTTGCCTGCTGGCCTACGCCAAAGAAACCCAGCGCACCGCCCTGCCCCATTTGCGCAGCCTGCGTCACGAACGTCTTGATGACACCGTGGTGCTCGACGGCGCGAGCCGTCGCAACCTCGAGCTCGACACTAACCTGGCCGGTGGCCGCGACAACACTTTGCAATCGGTGGTTGATCGTTGCCAGACCGCGATGGGCAGCCGTCTGCTGACGCGTTGGTTGAATCGTCCGTTGCGCGACCTGACCGTGTTGCTGGCGCGCCAGACCTCGATCACTTGCCTGCTCGATCGCTACCGTTTCGAAAAGCTGCAGCCACAGCTCAAGGAAATTGGCGACATCGAGCGGATTCTTGCGCGAATCGGCCTGCGCAATGCCCGTCCTCGTGACCTCGCGCGTCTGCGCGACGCCCTCGGCGCCCTGCCTGAACTGCAAGTGGCGATGACCGATCTGGAAGCGCCGCACCTGCAAGGTCTGGCGACCACCACCAGCACTTACCCGGAACTGGCGGCGCTGCTGGCTAAAGCCATCATCGACAACCCGCCGGCGGTGATCCGTGACGGCGGCGTGTTGAAAACCGGTTACGACAGCGAACTCGACGAGCTGCAATCGCTGAGCGAAAACGCCGGCCAGTTCCTTATCGATCTGGAAGCCCGCGAGAAGGCCCGTACCGGCCTGAGCCACCTGAAAGTCGGCTACAACCGCATTCACGGCTACTTCATCGAATTGCCGAGCAAGCAGGCCGAGTCGGCGCCAGCGGATTACATTCGCCGGCAAACCCTGAAAGGCGCCGAGCGTTTCATCACGCCTGAGCTGAAAGAGTTTGAAGACAAGGCGCTGTCGGCCAAGAGCCGCGCCCTCGCCCGCGAGAAAATGCTCTACGAAGCGTTGCTGGAAGATTTGATCAGCCAGTTGCCACCGTTGCAGGACACCGCTGCGGCGCTGGCCGAACTGGACGTGCTGAGCAACCTCGCTGAGCGTGCGCTGAACCTCGATCTGAACTGCCCGCGTTTCGTCAGCGAGCCGTGCATGCGCATTACTCAGGGTCGTCACCCGGTGGTCGAGCAAGTGCTGACCACGCCGTTCGTGGCCAACGATCTGAGCCTCGATGACAACACGCGCATGCTGGTGATCACCGGCCCGAACATGGGCGGTAAATCCACTTACATGCGACAAACCGCTTTGATCGTGCTGTTGGCGCACATTGGCAGCTTCGTGCCAGCGGCCAGTTGTGAACTGTCGCTGGTCGACCGCATCTTCACCCGGATCGGTTCCAGCGATGACCTGGCCGGTGGTCGTTCGACTTTCATGGTCGAAATGAGCGAAACCGCCAACATTCTGCACAACGCCACCGAACGCAGTCTGGTGCTGATGGACGAAGTCGGTCGCGGCACCAGCACCTTCGACGGTCTGTCGCTGGCATGGGCAGCGGCTGAGCGTCTGGCGCATCTACGCGCGTACACGCTGTTCGCCACTCACTACTTTGAACTGACCGTGCTGCCGGAAGCCGAGCCGTTGGTGGCCAACGTTCACCTCAACGCGACCGAGCACAACGAACGCATCGTGTTCCTGCACCACGTGCTGCCGGGGCCTGCCAGCCAGAGCTACGGCCTGGCGGTGGCGCAATTGGCCGGTGTGCCAAGCGAAGTGATCGTGCGGGCCCGCGAGCACCTGAGCCGACTGGAAGAGACCGCGTTGCCCCATGAAGCGCCGAAACCGGCGGCCAAGGGCAAACCGGCGACGCCGCAGCAAAGCGATATGTTTGCCAGCCTGCCGCACCCGGTTCTCGATGAGCTGGCTAAACTGGATCTGGACGACCTGACACCACGCCGTGCGCTCGAAATGCTCTATGCCCTGAAGAACCGGATATAAGCACTGAAGAAGCGGATATAACGCAAACGGCTTCAAGCTGTTAGAATCTCGCGCGGTTTGGGATGCTGCTGGCTAATAGCCTGGCCAGCAGGTATCGCTCCCGAACCTGGCGACCCCAACCGTGAAGGGGCAACGCTGCCGCCGCCTGAGGAGAAAATTAGAAATGACCTTCGTCGTCACCGACAACTGCATCAAGTGCAAGTACACCGACTGCGTAGAAGTCTGTCCGGTGGACTGCTTTTACGAAGGCCCGAACTTCCTGGTGATTCACCCGGATGAGTGCATCGACTGCGCCCTGTGCGAACCAGAATGCCCGGCCGTGGCCATTTTCTCCGAGGACGAAGTTCCGGAAGAGATGCAGGAGTTCATCCAGCTGAACGTTGATCTGGCTGAAATCTGGCCAAACATCACCGAGAAGAAAGAATCGCTGCCGGATGCCGAAGAGTGGGATGGCGTCAAAGGCAAGATCAAAGACCTCGAACGCTGATCTGTCACGCGCTCGAATAAAAGGCCCGTTGCGGGCCTTTTTGTTTTTCCGGGTTTTACTTTTCTGCGGACAAAAAAAGGGGCGGTTTGACCCGCCCACATTTTTTCCCTAATCCCTGTATTCCTTTTCATCGTCCTGATGAATCGCATCCTGCGATGTCCATTCCCTTCTTCCTTGAAGGGTGTGTCTGTCCGTCGACACAACCTGAATACTAGAGAGTTCTGCGGCGGGGGCAATCGGCCTTCCGTGCTGAAATCGTTTGTCATAACCGCTTCATATTTCAAAATAAGCTTATTAGTCAGCAGGTTAGTGATCGTCGACTGACTGAATGGGCGTCTGCCGAAGTGTAAAAATAACGAACACCTACGAAAGAGTAAGCCAAGGCTTACAGCAGCAAACTACAAACCCTCCCGTGTAGGAGCTGCCGAAGGCTGCGATCTTTTGATTCTGCTTTTTAAAATCAAGGTCAAAAGATCGCAGCCTTCGGCAGCTCCTACAAAAGCAACAGCAACAGCAACAGCAACAGCAACAGCAACAGCAACAGCAACAGCAACAGCAACAGCAACAGCAACAACTTCAAAAGCTGCCGGCAACAAAAAGCCCCGAACCAGTCGGGGCTTTTTGCGGGCGGTCGTGTGAGGCGCTTACTGGAACAGCGACTCGCTCGACAGGCCATTCTTCTCGAGGATTTCGCGAAGGCGCTTGAGGCCCTCTACCTGGATCTGCCGCACCCGCTCGCGCGTCAGGCCGATCTCCAGGCCTACATCTTCCAGCGTACTGCTCTCATGGCCGCGCAGGCCGAAGCGGCGAATCACTACCTCGCGTTGCTTGTCGGTCAGTTCCGAGAGCCATTGATCAATGCTCTGCGACAGGTCGTCATCCTGCAGCAGTTCACATGGATCGGTCGGACGATCATCCGTCAGGGTGTCCAGCAGGGTTTTATCCGAATCCGGACCCAGCGAGACGTCGACCGAAGAAACCCGTTCATTGAGGCCCAGCATGCGCTTGACCTCGCCCACCGGTTTTTCCAGCAGGTTGGCGATTTCTTCGGGTGAAGGTTCGTGGTCGAGTTTTTGCGTCAGCTCCCGTGCAGCCCGCAGGTACACGTTGAGCTCCTTGACCACATGAATCGGCAACCGGATGGTCCGGGTCTGATTCATGATGGCGCGCTCGATGGTTTGACGAATCCACCAAGTGGCGTAGGTCGAGAAGCGGAAGCCGCGCTCGGGGTCGAACTTTTCCACCGCGCGGATCAATCCGAGGTTGCCCTCTTCGATCAGATCCAGCAGCGACAGCCCCCGATTGACGTAACGCCGGGCGATTTTAACCACCAGCCGCAGGTTACTTTCGATCATGCGCTTGCGTCCGGCAGGGTCGCCACTTTGCGACAAGCGCGCAAAATGAACTTCTTCTTCCGGAGAGAGCAATGGGGAAAAGCCGATTTCGTTGAGATACAACTGCGTGGCATCGAGTGCCCGCGTGTAGTCGATGTACTTATGCTGTTTGAGTGTCGCAGATTGTCTGGATTTGGAACGAACGGAAGGCGGTGCAGCCCCTTCATCATTCGACATCGAAGAATCCGGATCGATGCCGGCCTCCATAAGGAGAACCTCATCGTCGATGTCAAACTCCGGCACTTCTTTACTGAGAGCCATTGTTATAGTCCTTTGGTGAGTTCGACCCCAAGCTCAAGCGACGCCTTTATCCTTGGCAACGCTGGAGCCTGTCCCCTCTACGCGACGGAACAGGCTGGATGACAAATCAACGTCGTGGCAGGAACTGCAGTGGATCTACAGGTTTACCTTGGCGGCGAATCTCAAAATGCAGTTTCACCCGGTCTGTACCCGTTGACCCCATTTCGGCAATTGTCTGTCCGACCTTGACCTGCTGACCCTCCCGAACCAACAGCCTGCGGTTGTGACCGTAAGCACTGACGTAGGTTTCGCTGTGTTTGATGATGACTAATTCGCCGTAGCCCCTTAAGCCACTCCCGGCGTAAACCACCGTCCCATCAGACGCAGCTAAAACAGGCTGTCCCAAATCCCCGGCGATATCAATTCCTTTATTCAAACTACCGTTTGAAGAGAATTTTCCAATGAGAATGCCATTAGATGGCCATCCCCAGCCGGTCGGGGCCGGGCCTGCAGGAGGCATCGGAGCGGGGGTTTGCTTATTCGCGACGGACGGTGCAGCGCCCGTAGAACCGGTGGTTGTGGTGGTCGTCGTGCCATTCGCCTGGCGCCGGATTACCGTGGTTTTGCTCGACGAAGAAGGCGAAGAACTCGAGTTGCTTACCACCGCGCTCGACGTTGAACCGGTGCGCCCGTCAAAGCGAATTGTCTGACCCGGATGGATCGTATACGGCGTAGGAATATTGTTCCGGGCCGCGAGGGCTTTGTAGTCCCAGCCGTAGCGAAAAGCGATCGAAAACATCGTATCGCCCGGACGGACTACGTACTGCCCGGTCGTCACTGTCGGACGCTGGGCGACCGCCTTGTTGCGATCGACGACACTCACGTTGCTCGATTTGGTGCTGGAGCAACCGACCAGCAAGGTGCTCAAGACAAGGCCAGTCACCAGGCGCTGAAAGCTCGTGTTACCCATACGCTGCGCAATGACTGTGAGACTCACCCGCCGCTCCCTTTGTGGTGGCTGAAAAATTTGGAATGCCGGATTTCGGCATGAACTGTCGCAAGTATAACGGGCAGATTCGGCTTTACCCTTAATGAAGCGAAATCGCTTCACGCACACGTTTGCCAGCTGGCAATACGCTACGTTTAATCCGCTATCGCCGGAGTAAGACCGGAGCCGTTGAAAGGAATTCAACAGCGGCGAACAAATGCTCAGGCCAACGGCCCATTGAGCAATGGAACGAAGCGCACCGCCCCCAGAACGTGACGGGAAAAACCGTTTTCTTCACGCACGATCAACAGCAATTGCTGAACTTCGCCGGAGCCGACCGGAATCACCATGCGTCCGCCCGGGGCCAATTGGTCCAGCAAGGCTTGCGGCACATCGGTGGCCACGGCGGTTACGATGATGCCGTTGTACGGCGCCAGCGCCGGCCAGCCTTCCCAGCCATCGCCCCAACGAAACACCACGTTGCGCAGGTTCAGCTCGACTAGACGTTCCTTGGCCCGATCCTGCAAAACCTTGATCCGCTCAACCGAAAAAACTCGCTCAACCAGTTGCGACAACACCGCCGTCTGGTAACCGGAACCGGTGCCGATCTCCATCACTTTATCCAGCGGCCCGGCCTCGAGCAGCAGCTCGCTCATGCGCGCCACCATATAAGGCTGGGAAATGGTCTGGTTGTGGCCGATCGGCAGTGCCGTGTCTTCGTATGCGCGATGCGCCAGCGCTTCATCGACGAACAGATGGCGCGGCGTGCGGCGAATCACTTCGAGTACCTTGGCGTTCGACACGCCTTCTTCATACAGACGCTGGATCAGGCGTTCCCGCGTGCGCTGGGAGGTCATGCCGATGCCGCTGCGCAGTCTGTCGTCGTGTTCGCGAGCCATCAGCGCAGTCCCTCCAGCCAGCCGTCGAGACTTCTGAAGGCATCGTTGAAGGTGCGATCGAGCTGCAACGGGGTGATGGAAACGTAGCCCTGCATCACCGCATGGAAGTCGGTGCCTGGCACCGCCGTCTTCGGCGTCGCCGGCGGCAGCAATCCAGTAACCGGCCTTGCCACGCGGATCGACCACTTTCATCGGCGCCGCTGCACGGGCGCGATGGCCGAGACGGGTCAGCTGAATGCCGCGAATGTGATCGATTGGCAGGTTGGGAATGTTCACGTTGAGCACCGTGCGCGGCGGCAGATCCAGCCCGGCGTGGGCCTCGACCAGTTTGCGCGCGAAGTACGCCGCTGTCGGCAGATTATCCACCTGACGCGAGACCAGCGAAAAAGCGAACGACGAACGTTCGAGGAAGCGCCCTTCAAGGGCCGCTGCCACGGTTCCGGAATACAGCACATCGTCGCCCAGATTGGCGCCGAGATTGATGCCCGACACGACCATGTCCGGCTGGCGTTCCAGCAAGCCATTGAGGCCCAGGTGCACGCAGTCGGTCGGGGTGCCGTTGAGGCTGATAAAGCCGTTGGCCAGGTATTGCGGGTGCAACGGACGGTCGAGCGTCAGCGAACTGCTGGCGCCGCTTTTGTCCTGCTCCGGGGCGATAACCACGCATTCGGTGTAATCCGCCAGCGCAGCATAAAGTGCGGCGAGACCGGGTGCGGTTACCCCATCGTCGTTAGAAATCAGAATACGCATGGGCTGTCCGTCTGCCCCACCGGCACCAGATCAACGAGCTCGCGCACCAATACGGTGGCAAAGCATCCGGCCGGGAGGACGAATTCCAGTTGCAGAATGTCAGGCTGGGGATAATGCCACGTCAACCCGCCAATGGGCAGCCGCAGGATGCGACGCTCGTGGCTCATGCCGGCGTGAATCAACCAATCGCGCAGCTCCGCTTCGCGCGCGGCAATCCCCTGCTCCAGTTCATGGACAACGCCAGCGGTCGGCGAGTCACCTTCGCCCCACTGCGGGCCGGTCGGATGCAGATCGAGAATCGCCAGACGCGGGTCGCTGCATTCAGCTTCACCGGCGGGGAAAAAGCTGCGACTGTCGGTGAACGCGAGCAGATCACCGACTTGCGCTTGCTGCCAGGTGCCATCGGCCACACGCGCCGCCAACACCTGATTGAACAGAAAACTGCGCGCGGTCGACAGCAGACGCGAACGCACGTTGCGCTGCTCCGGCAAGGCTTTGCGCGCCGCCCATCCACGCGCATCAACGACGTTACCGCCGTCATGGCCGAAACGCTGGGCGCCGAAATAATTGGGAATGCCTTGCTTGGCGATCAGTTGCAAACGTTGTTCGATCGCGTCTTTGTCGCCAGCGAACTGGGTCAGGCGCAAGGTGAAACCGTTGGCCGAGTGTGCGCCGCGTTGCAGCTTGCGCTTGTGGCGCGTGGTCTTGAGGATCTTCAGCGTGTCGTTTTCCGCCGCCGACAGATCCGGATCAGCCTTGCCGGGCAATTGCACGCTGAACCACTGACGGGTCAGCGCCTGCCGATCCTTGAGGCCGGCATAGCTGACGGTGCGCAACGGCACGCCGGCAGCCTTGGCGATACGCCGTGCGGCTTCTTCAGTGTTGAGGCCACGCTTTTCCACCCAGATCCACAGGTGTTCACCGTCGCCGCTGAACGGGATGTCGAGGACTTCATCGACCTGAAAATCTTCAGCGATGGCTTTCAGTACCGCCGTGCCGAGGGGTTCGCCATAGGCTCGCGGGCCGAGCAGTTGCAGTTCATTCATGCGCGCAGCAACAAGGTAACGGAGTGCACAGCGATGCCTTCTTCGCGACCGACAAAGCCAAGCTTTTCGGTGGTGGTAGCTTTCACGTTCACTTGATCCAACTCAACTTGAAGATCCGCGGCGATCAGCGCGCGCATCGATTCGATATGCGGGGCCATTTTTGGCGCCTGGGCAACGATGGTGTTGTCGACGTTGCCGACCTTCCAGCCTTTGGCGTGGATCAGCGCGACCACATGCCGCAGCAGCGCTCGGCTGTCGGCGCCCTTGAATTGCGGGTCGGTGTCCGGGAAGTGTTTGCCGATATCACCCAGCGCCGCAGCACCGAGCAAGGCATCGCTCAAGGCGTGCAGCAGGACGTCACCGTCGGAATGAGCGAGCAGCCCGAAGCTGTGTGCAATGCGCACGCCGCCCAGAGTAATGAAATCGCCTTCAGCGAAACGATGCACATCATAGCCGTGGCCAATACGCATAAAAAAAACGCCCCGATTTTTGTCAGGGCGTGATTCTACCCGCATTAGCCCTTGAGGGCGCGTGCATGATGTTGCAAGTGGTCGTCAATGAAGCTCGCGATGAAGAAATAGCTGTGGTCGTAGCCCGGTTGCAGACGCAATGTCAGCGGATGGCTCGCTTGTTTTGCCGCTTGTTGCAGGGCTTCGGGTTTCAGCTGTTTTTCAAGGAAGTCGTCGCGATCACCTTGATCAACCAGCAGCGGCAATTGTTCATCCGCTTCAGCGATCAGTGCGCAGGCATCCCACTCCTTCCACTTCGAACGGTCTTCGCCCAGATAACGCGAGAATGCTTTCTGCCCCCACGGGCAATCCATCGGGTTATTGATCGGCGAAAAGGCTGACACCGATTGGTAACGTCCCGGGTTGCGCAACGCACAAACCAACGCACCGTGGCCGCCCATGGAGTGGCCGCTGATGCTGCGTTTGTCCGACGCGGGGAAATGCGCTTCAACCAGTGAAGGCAACTCCTGCACGACATAGTCATGCATCCGATAGTGACGCGACCAAGGTTCCTGCGTGGCATTCAGATAGAAGCCGGCACCGAGACCGAAATCCCAGGCGCCATCCGGATCGCCCGGCACATCCGGGCCACGCGGACTGGTGTCGGGCGCGACGATGATCAGACCAAGCTCAGCGGCCATGCGCTGGGCGCCGGCCTTGTGCATAAAGTTCTCGTCGGTGCAGGTCAGGCCGGACAGCCAGTACAGCACCGGCAATTTGCCGCCCTGCTCCGCTTGCGGCGGCAGGTACACGGCGAACACCATGTCGCAACCGAGCACATCGGAGCGATGGCGGTAACGCTTGTGCCAGCCGCCAAAACTTTTCTGACAGGAGATGTTTTCCAGGCTCATGTAAAGACTCCTACGCGGTCACGGCAACACGCCTCAACGACGTGTCGCCATATCCCGGCGATTGATCAGAAATGAATGACGGTACGGATGCTCTTGCCTTCGTGCATCAGGTCGAACGCTTTGTTGATGTCTTCCAGGCCCATGGTGTGGGTGATGAAAGTATCCAGCGGGATCTCGCCGTTTTGCGCCATGTCGACATAGCTTGGCAACTCGGTACGGCCGCGCACGCCGCCGAATGCCGAACCGCGCCAGACGCGACCGGTCACCAACTGAAATGGACGGGTAGCGATTTCCTGGCCGGCACCGGCGACACCGATGATTACCGACTCGCCCCAACCTTTGTGGCAGCACTCAAGCGCGGCGCGCATCAGTTGCACGTTGCCGATGCATTCGAAGGAGAAGTCGACGCCGCCATCGGTCATGTCGACGATCACTTCCTGAATCGGGCGATCGAAATCTTTCGGGTTCACGCAGTCGGTGGCACCGAGTTGCTTGGCGATCTCGAACTTGGCCGGGTTGATGTCGATGGCGATGATGCGCGCAGCCTTGGCTTTCACAGCGCCGATCACCGCAGACAGACCAATACCGCCCAGACCGAAGATGGCCACGGTGTCACCCGGTTTCACCTTGGCAGTGTTGAGCACTGCGCCAATGCCGGTGGTGACGCCGCAACCGAGCAGGCAAACCTTTTCCAGCGGTGCATCTTTAGAAATTTTTGCTACGGAGATCTCCGGCAGTACGGTGTATTCCGAGAATGTCGAAGTACCCATGTAGTGGAAAATCGTTTCGCCCTTGTAGGAAAAACGCGAAGTGCCGTCCGGCATCAGACCTTTGCCCTGAGTTGCGCGAATCGCCTGACACAGGTTGGTCTTGCCCGACTTACAGAATTTGCACTGACCGCATTCCGGGGTGTACAGCGGAATCACGTGATCGCCAACGGCAACCGAGGTCACGCCCTCGCCGATCGCTTCAACGATGGCACCACCTTCGTGGCCAAGGATCGACGGGAAGATGCCTTCCGGATCAGCACCGGACAGGGTGTAGGCGTCAGTGTGGCAAACACCGGAGGCGACGACGCGCAGCAATACTTCACCGGCCTTGGGCATGGCGACATCGACTTCTACGATTTCCAGCGGCTTTTTGGCCTCGAAGGCAACGGCGGCGCGCGACTTGATCATGCTGACTCTCCAGTGAATCCAATGAATAAAAAAACCAGACAGCGAGTGTAGTTCAGCGCTGGCTGATGAATAATCCGGACAAATGCAAAATATTATTGCCGTACAGGGATAATCCAATGTCCGAGAACCGCTGGGAAGGCATCGACGAGTTCGTCGCCGTCGCCGAGTGCAGCCAATTCACCGCTGCGGCCGAACGCCTTGGGGTTTCTTCCTCCCACGTCAGTCGACAAATCGTACGACTGGAAGAGCGTTTGCAGACGCGTCTGCTCTATCGCAGTACCCGCCGGGTGACGCTGACCGAGGCCGGGCAGACGTTCCTCCAGCATTGCCAACGTTTGCAGGATGGTCGTGAGGAAGCATTGCGCGCGGTCGGCGACCTGACCAGCGAACCGAAAGGCATGCTGCGCATGACCTGCGCGGTGGCATACGGCGAACGCTTTATCGTGCCGCTGGTGACGCGGTTTATGGGGCTGTATCCGCAGTTGCGCATTGATATCGAACTGAGCAATCGCCAACTTGATCTGGTGCATGAAGGGCTGGATCTGGCGATTCGGTTGGGTCGGTTACAGGACTCGCGCTTGGTCGCCGCACGGCTGGCACCCCGGCGCATGTACCTATGTGCATCCCCGTCCTACCTCGAACGGTATGGACGCCCACACAGTTTGTCGGAATTGAGTCGGCATAATTGCCTGATCGGCAGCTCGGACATCTGGCAACTGGAACAGAACGGGCGGGAATTTTCTCAGCGGGTGCAGGGAAACTGGCGCTGCAACAGTGGGCAAGCGGTGCTGGACGCGGCGTTGCAGGGCGTCGGGTTGTGTCAGTTGCCGGATTATTACGTGCTGGAGCACTTGCACAGTGGCGCGTTGATTTCGCTGCTGGAGGCGCATCAGCCGCCGAATACGGCGGTGTGGGCGCTGTATCCGCAGCAGCGGCATTTGTCGCCGAAGGTGCGCAAGTTGGTGGATTTTTTGAAGGAGGGGTTGGCTGAGCGGCCGGAGTATCGCAGCTGAGTTATGCGTCGCTTGGGCTATCGCTTTCGCGAGCAAGCCCGCTCCCACATTTGATCGCAGTTACCTGTCGAACACAGTCAAATGTGGGAGCGGGCTTGCTCGCGAAGGCAATCTGACAAACGCCACAACACTCAGCGGCGATTCGCCCAACGCTGCCGCAACCACTCCAGATCTTCCGGCCGCGTCACCTTGAGGTTATCCGCCCGCCCTTCGATCAGTCGCGGCTTCAGCCCCGCCCACTCCATCGCCGATGCTTCATCAGTAATCACGGCATCTGCGACCAAGCTGTCCGCCAGCGCCCGATGCAACGCCCCAAGACGAAACATCTGCGGCGTATACGCCTGCCAAATCACGCTGCGATCGACGGTTTCAAGCACACGACCGTGCTTGTCGACCCGCTTCAACGTGTCGCGTGCCGGCACGGCGAGCAAACCGCCGACCGGGTCATCCATCAGTTCAGCAAGTAACTTGTCGAGATCATCGCGACTCAGATTCGGCCGCGCCGCATCGTGCACCAGCACCCAATCGTCATCATCGGCACCCTGCGCATGCAAGTGCAGCAAGGCATTGAGCACCGAAGCCGATCGCTCGGCCCCGCCGTCAACCCGCTGAATTCGCGAGTCGCTTGCGCACGCCAGGTTCGGCCAGTAAGGATCATCAACAGCAAGACTGACCACCAACCCTTGCAGGCTTGGGTGATCGAGGAAACAGCCGAGGCTGTGTTCGAGAATTGTGCGTCCGCCCAGTTGCAGGTATTGCTTGGGACGATCCGCGGCCATTCGGGCACCGACGCCCGCGGCAGGAATCACGGCCCAGAAGGCCGGCAGGGAATTGATCATTGGGCCAACTGGTAAAGGGTTTCGCCGTCCTTGACCATGCCCAACTCATGGCGAGCACGTTCTTCAACGGTCTCCATGCCTTTCTTCAGCTCGCTGACTTCAGCGTCCATCACCCGATTGCGCTCCAGCAGGGCTTCGTTCTCGGCGTGTTGATCAGCAATCTGCTGATTCAGCTCGGCGACTTGCGCCAGACTGCCATTGCCCACCCACAGGCGGTACTGCAGACCGGCCAGCAGCAAGAGCAAAACGAGAAACAACCAGTAGGGACTGCGCATCGAATATCAGGTATCCAGTGAAAAAAGACAGCCATGCCAAAACTTTGAAGCATCTGATAGCACGAAGCCTGGAAGATCCAGGCTTGTGCATATAAGGCATCAGATTAGTGGCAAATCCATCGCTGTCACGACTTTTCCGACACAATCCGGTGTCTTTTTACCATCTACGGCTTAACCGCGAAACTCGGAGCGACCGTTGTACTTGGCTTTGCCATTCAACTGCTCTTCGATACGCAGCAGTTGGTTGTACTTGGAAACACGGTCGGAACGGCACAGCGAACCGGTTTTGATCTGGCCAGCCGAGGTGCCCACAGCCAGGTCGGCGATGGTCGAATCTTCGGTTTCGCCCGAACGGTGCGAGATCACAGCAGTGTAACCGGCAGCCTTGGCCATCTGGATGGCTTCCAGCGTTTCGGTCAGGGTGCCGATCTGGTTGAACTTGATCAGGATCGAGTTGGCGATGTTTTTATCGATGCCCTCTTTCAGGATCTTGGTGTTGGTGACGAACAGGTCGTCGCCTACCAGTTGCACCTTCTCGCCGATCTTGTCGGTGAGGATTTTCCAGCCAGCCCAGTCGGACTCGTCCAGACCGTCTTCGATCGAGATGATCGGATAACGTTCGGTCAGGCCCTTCAGGTAATCAGCGAAACCTTCAGCGGTGAACACCTGGCCTTCGCCGGACAGGTTGTACTTGCCATCTTCGTAGAATTCGCTCGCCGCGCAGTCCAGCGCCAGGGTCACGTCAGTGCCCAGCTTGTAACCTGCATTGGCAACTGCTTCGGAGATCACTTTCAGCGCGTCTTCGTTCGAGGCCAGGTTCGGTGCGAAACCGCCTTCGTCGCCAACGGCAGTGCTCAGGCCACGGGCCTTCAGCACAGCTTTCAAGTGATGGAAAATCTCGGTGCCCATGCGCAGACCTTCCGAGAAAGACTTGGCGCCAACCGGCTGCACCATGAATTCCTGGATGTCGACGTTGTTATCGGCGTGCTCGCCACCGTTGATGATGTTCATCATCGGCACCGGCATCGAGTAAACACCCGGAGTGCCGTTGAGGTTGGCGATGTGTGCGTACAACGGCAGATCCTGATCCTGTGCAGCAGCCTTGGCCGCAGCCAGGGACACGGCGAGGATGGCGTTGGCGCCCAGGGTCGCTTTGTTTTCGGTACCGTCGAGCTTGATCATCGCGTGATCCAGCGCTTTCTGGTCGCTTGGGTCGGTGCCCAGCAGCAGATCGCGGATCGGGCCGTTGATGTTGGCGACTGCTTTCAGTACGCCTTTGCCCAGATAACGGCTCTTGTCGCCATCACGCAGCTCGAGCGCTTCACGCGAGCCAGTGGATGCACCGGACGGCGCGCAAGCGCTGCCGATGATGCCGTTGTCGAGAAGCACATCCGCTTCCACGGTGGGATTGCCACGGGAGTCGAGAACTTCACGACCTTTGATGTCGACGATTTTTGCCATTGTTGTAAACACTCCAAAGTTGACGAAAACGACGCAGCTAGAGGAAATCTTTTTACCGTCGGCAAGTGGTGTGCAGCGGGCAGCTTGCAGACGACAACGCACATGCCCGAGGGCATGTGCGACAAATCGTGCGGTACTTTACCGGAGAATTGAGTGTTACGCGGTTTCTACCGTCGGAAAACTCTTCACCAGTTCGTCCAAAGCTTTGAGCTGGGCCAGAAATGGCTCCAGTTTGTCCAGACGCAAGGCGCAAGGGCCGTCGCATTTGGCGTTGTCCGGATCCGGATGCGCTTCGAGGAACAGACCCGCCAGCGACTGGCTCATGCCGGCCTTGGCCAGATCCAGCACCTGCGCACGGCGACCGCCAGCGGAGTCGGAACGACCGCCAGGCATTTGCAGCGCGTGGGTCACGTCGAAGAAAACCGGATACTCGAACTGCTTCATAATGCCGAAGCCGAGCATGTCGACCACGAGGTTGTTGTAGCCGAAGCTCGAACCACGCTCGCAGAGGATCAGTTGGTCGTTACCCGCTTCCACGCACTTGCTCAGGATGTGTTTCATTTCCTGAGGCGCGAGGAACTGGGCTTTCTTGATATTGATCACTGCGTTGGTCTTGGCCATCGCGACGACCAGATCGGTCTGGCGCGACAGGAAGGCCGGCAGTTGAATGATGTCGCAGACCTCAGCGACGACCGCAGCCTGATCAGGCTCGTGGACGTCGGTGATGATCGGTACGCCGAAGGCTTGTTTGATGTCCTGGAAGATGCGCATGCCTTCTTCCAGGCCAGGGCCACGATACGAATGCACAGAAGACCGGTTGGCCTTGTCGAAACTAGCCTTGAACACGTAAGGGATACCGAGTTTTTCGGTGACCTTTACGTACTCTTCGCAAACCTGCATGGCCATGTCACGGCTTTCCAGCACGTTCATGCCGCCGAACAGCACCATGGGTTTGTCGTTGGCAATCTCGATGTCGCCGACGCGGATGATCTTCTGTGCCATCGGGGTTACGCCTTCTTCTGGTGTTGAGCCAACGCTGCTTTGACGAAACCGCTGAACAGCGGGTGGCCATCGCGTGGTGTCGAGGTGAACTCTGGGTGGAACTGGCAAGCAACGAACCATGGGTGATCGGCCGCTTCTACCACTTCAACCAGCGCTGCGTCAGCCGAGCGACCGGAGATTTTCAGGCCGGCTTCGATCAGTTGTGGCAGCAGCTTGTTGTTCACTTCGTAACGGTGACGGTGACGCTCGACGATCACATCCTTGGCGTAGCAGTCGTGCACCTTGGAGCCGGCTTCAAGCAGGCATTCCTGAGCGCCGAGGCGCATGGTGCCGCCCAGATCGGACGCTTCGGTACGCACTTCAACAGCGCCGGTCGCGTCTTCCCATTCGGTGATCAGACCCACAACCGGGTGGCCGCTGGCGCGGTCGAACTCGGTGGAGTTGGCGTCTTTCCAGCCCATCACGTTACGGGCGAACTCGATGACCGCCACTTGCATGCCGAGGCAGATGCCCAGGTATGGAACCTTGTTCTCACGAGCGTACTGAACGGCGGTGATCTTGCCTTCCACGCCACGCAGACCGAAGCCGCCCGGTACGAGGATCGCGTCGACACCTTCGAGCAGCGCGGTGCCCTGGTTTTCGATGTCTTCGGAATCGATGTAACGCAGATTGACCTTGGTGCGGTTGCTGATGCCGGCATGACTCATCGCTTCGATCAGCGACTTGTAGGCGTCCAGCAGCTCCATGTACTTGCCGACCATGGCGATGGTCACTTCGTGTTCCGGGTTCAGCTTGGCGTCAACCACCGCTTCCCACTCGGACAGATCAGCGCTGCCGCACTGCAGACCGAAACGCTCAACGACGAAATCGTCCAGACCCTGCGAGTGCAGGATGCCCGGGATCTTGTAGATGGTATCGGCGTCTTCCAGCGCGATCACCGCACGTTCTTCAACGTTGGTGAACTGAGCGATCTTGCGACGCGACGAGATGTCGATCGGGTGATCGGAACGGCACACCAGCACGTCTGGCTGCAGGCCGATCGAACGCAGCTCTTTCACCGAGTGCTGGGTTGGCTTGGTTTTGGTCTCGCCGGCAGTGGCGATGTACGGCACCAAGGTCAGGTGCATCAGCATCGCGCGCTTGGCGCCGACTTCGAAACGCAGTTGGCGGATCGCTTCGAGGAACGGTTGCGACTCGATGTCACCGACGGTGCCACCGATTTCAACCATCGCCACGTCAGCGTCGCCAGCACCCTTGATGATGCGGCGCTTGATTTCGTCGGTGATGTGCGGAATCACCTGGATGGTTGCACCCAGGTAATCACCACGGCGCTCTTTGCGCAGCACGTGTTCGTAAACACGGCCAGTGGTGAAGTTGTTGTTCTGGGTCATGGTCGTGCGGATGAACCGCTCGTAGTGGCCCAGGTCCAGGTCGGTCTCGGCGCCGTCGTGGGTGACGAACACTTCGCCGTGCTGGAACGGGCTCATGGTGCCCGGGTCAACGTTGATGTACGGATCCAGCTTCAGCATGGTGACCTTAAGTCCCCGCGCCTCCAGGATGGCTGCCAATGAAGCCGATGCAATGCCTTTCCCCAAAGAAGAAACAACACCGCCCGTGACGAATATGTAGCGCGTCATGAAAAACCCTAGAAGTCTGCGTTAAAGCGGTCCGAGCCGCCGGGGGAAGCGAAGGAAGGCCGAAGCCCCCGATCACCTGCATTAATCACAGTGCACCTTTCAAAAAAACCGCCGCGTTGGGACAGACCGGCAGATGAAACACCGGTACGTTGCTCGCTACACATTTTTTGGAATCGCCCAGCAAAGACTGCTTGGTAATCGGCAACTCCTGCAATTCAGGCGAATCCACAGAAGTTGTATCAAGAAGGGAGCGTAGTCTACCGGAATGCTCCTTTCAGCTCAAACCCAGATCTTCGCCTGATGGCTGCCAATGCAATTTCCAGCCGTACTGCCCATTGCCATCAAGCCCCGGCAGGTTCGCCACCGCGAGCAATTCGTCACCGCGAAACAGCAGCGGCAATCTGCCACGCACAAAACCCGGCACCGCGCGCTCATTGAGCAGGCGTTTGAGATCACGATGACCGCGATCCGCCAGATGCATCACTTCGCCGCCCTGACGATAGGCGATACGCAATGATCCGCAAGGCGTCTGCACGTCGAACATGACACGACCATTATCGGCCAAGCGTAGCGGTGAAGACGGCACTTGCCAGTCGGCGCCGATCATCGGCGTGCGCAACCAGTGGCCGCTGAGCCACCACACACGTCCGGCGCTGCGATGCAATTCGCCATTGGCCAGACGCCAGATAGGCGAAGCATCGGAAGCCGCTTCGCAAAGATCCGTCCAACCCGACCAATGGTCGCTATCCGGCAGTTGGGTGAAGGCTTCGAGCCAATGACTGATCGCGTTGCGTTGACGGGCGGCAGACAGTGCGGCGAGTGGCGCCAGTTCCAGCGACGGCAAACCCAGCCATTCGAAATCGTGCGGGGTGTTCGCCTGTGTCAGATCGATTTGCGCCAGTTCATCAAGCAGCCCCTGCGCCTCTCGCAGATGCGCGGCGCTGCGGGCCATGCTCGCCTGCGCTTGCGGCCAGCGCCCGGTCAGCAGCGGCATGACCTGATGGCGCAGATAGTTGCGCGAGAATTGCCGATCCTGATTGGACGGGTCTTCGATCCAGGTTAATTGATGTGTCTGCGCGTACGCTTCCAGTTCGGCGCGGGAGATGTCCAGCAGCGGCCGAACCAGCGTGCCCTGCCCTACTGGCCGCTGCGCCGGCATCGCGGACAATCCGCGTACACCGGCGCCGCGCAATAAGCGGAACAACAGCGTTTCCGCCTGATCATCGCGATGCTGCCCGGTCAGCAACAGATCATTGGTCTGCGTCAGCGCACTGAACATCGCGTAACGCGCATCCCGTGCTGCTCGCTCCAGACTCGCACCCGGTTGCACCGTAACCTGCTCGATCAGCAGGGGCACACCCATCGCATCGCAAACGGCTTGGCAATGTTGTGGCCAAGCATCAGCCGCAGCCTGGAGGCCGTGATGGATATGGACAGCGCTTAGCGGCGGGAAGGAATCGGATTTTGCCAGAGAGGCCAGCAGATGCAGCAGGACGGTGGAATCAAGACCACCAGAGAAGGCGATACGCCAATGAGCGGCATTGCGCCAGGGCTCAAGATTCACCAGAAGCCGTGAAGGCAAATCAATCATGGACTGGCGCATATTCAACTCTTTGCCCCAAAACAAATGTAGGAGTGAGCCTGCTCGCGATAGCGGTGTGACAGCCAACACATTGGTTGAATGTTACGCCCTCATCGCGAGCAGGCTCACTCCTACAGGGGTACCGCGTTCGACTTAGAGGCCGTAGCTCATCAGTCGATCATAACGGCGCTTCAACAGCGCTTCGTTATCGAACTTCTTCAGCATCGCCAGTTGCGAGCTCAGCTCGGCACGGATCGAAGCAGCGGCAGTCGCCGGATCACGGTGGGCGCCGCCCAGAGGCTCGCCAATCACCTTGTCGACAATGCCCAGGCCTTTCAGACGCTCAGCGGTGATGCCCATCGCTTCGGCAGCATCCGGCGCTTTTTCGGCGGTTTTCCACAGAATCGATGCGCAACCTTCCGGCGAGATCACCGCGTAGGTCGAGTACTGCAGCATGTTCAACTGATCGCAGACACCGATCGCCAACGCACCGCCGGAACCACCCTCACCGATAACGGTGGCGATGATCGGGGTTTTCAGGCGCGACATCACGCGCAGGTTCCAGGCGATCGCTTCGCTCTGGTTGCGCTCTTCAGCGTCGATCCCAGGGTAAGCACCCGGGGTGTCGATGAAGGTCAGGATCGGCATTTTGAAACGCTCGGCCATCTCCATCAGACGGCACGCCTTGCGGTAGCCTTCCGGTCGCGGCATGCCGAAGTTGCGGCGAACCTTCTCGCGCACTTCGCGGCCTTTCTGGTGGCCGATGATCATCACCGGCTGGTCGTCCAGACGGGCGATACCGCCAACGATAGCGGCGTCGTCAGAGAAGTGACGGTCGCCGTGCAGTTCGTCGAACTCGGTGAAGATGTGCTCGATGTAGTCGAGGGTGTACGGGCGTTTCGGGTGACGCGCCAGGCGTGCGATCTGCCAGCTGGTCAGCTTGCCGAAGATGTCCTCGGTCAGCGTTTTGCTCTTGTCCTGCAGGCGGGAGATCTCATCGCCGATATTCAGCGAATTGTCATTACCGACCAAGCGCAACTCTTCGATCTTGGCTTGCAGGTCGGCGATCGGCTGTTCGAAATCTAGAAAATTCGGGTTCATAGGCGTCCGTCTTGGGTCGAGTCCCAAATAAGCTTGGGCCGGCCGGTTGTCTATTCGCGCCCTACCTTAAGGGAGAGGCGCGCTGAGGTCGAGATTAAAAATTCAGGTTTCGGGCAAGTGCAATGATGGCGCTCGCCGGTCAACGGTATTGGAGGAAGACGTTGTCTCGCCCGAACTGGTCACGCAGAGCCTGAATCAAGGCATCCGCCGGGTCGATTCGCCACGTCTCGCCAAACTGCAGCAAGGTCTTCGCATCAGGGCTGGTGTACTCCATGGTCACCGGGCACGCGCCGCGATGGCGCTTGAGCAAATCACCCAACCAGCGTAGCTGATCGCCTTTCAGATCCTGGGTTTGCAGCTTCAGGCGCAGGCTCTCGGCAAGGTTGGTGCGCGCATCTTCCATGCTCATCACACGCTTGACCCGCAGGCGCAGGCCACCGGAGAAGTCATCGTTGCTGACCTCGCCTTCAACCACCACCATCGCGTCGGTCTGCAACAGCGACTGCGCGGAGTGGAACGCATCGGCGAACAGCGACGCCTCGATTCGCCCCGAACGGTCGTCGAGGGTGATGAAGCCCATCTTGTCGCCCTTTTTGTTCTTCATCACCCGTAGGGCAATGATCATCCCGGCCACGGTCTGCGTGTCACGCGCCGGTTTCAGGTCAATGATGCGCTGACGGGCGAAACGGCGGATCTCACCTTCGTATTCGTCGATCGGGTGACCGGTCAGGTACAGGCCCAGGGTGTCTTTTTCACCCTTGAGGCGTTCCTTGAGGGTCAGCTCTTTGGCTTTGCGATGCACCGCGTAAACGTCGGCGTCTTCCTCGACGAACAAGCCGCCAAACAGGTCGGCGTGGCCGCTGTCGTGGGTGCGCGCCGTCTGCTCGGCGGATTTGATCGCTTCTTCCATCGCGGCCAGCAGCACCGCGCGGTTGCGGTCGATGTTGGCCTGATAAGCCTTTTGCTCTTCATGGAAGAACGGGCCGAGACGATCCAGCGCACCGCTGCGGATCAAACCGTCGAGGGTGCGCTTGTTGATGCGTTTGAGGTCGACGCGGGCGCAGAAATCGAACAGATCCTTGAACGGCCCGTTCGCGCGCGCCTCAGTGATCGCCTCGACCGGGCCCTCGCCCACACCCTTGATCGCGCCGAGGCCATAAATGATGCGGCCTTCGTCGTTCACCGTGAACTTGAATTCCGAGGTATTCACATCCGGCGCGTCGAGACGCAGCTTCATGGTGCGAATTTCTTCGATCAAGGTCACGACCTTGTCGGTGTTGTGCATGTCCGCCGACAGTACCGCGGCCATGAACGGCGCCGGGTAGTGGGTCTTCAGCCATGCCGTCTGGTACGAAACCAGACCGTATGCAGCGGAGTGAGACTTGTTGAAGCCGTAACCGGCGAATTTTTCCACCAGGTCGAAAATGTTACCGGCAAGGTCGGCTTCGATATTGTTGGTCTTGCAACCTTCAATAAAACCGCCGCGCTGCTTGGCCATTTCTTCGGGCTTTTTCTTACCCATCGCCCGACGGAGCATGTCCGCACCGCCGAGGGTGTAACCGGCCATGACCTGGGCAATCTGCATCACCTGTTCCTGATACAGGATGATGCCGTAGGTCGGTGCCAATACCGGCTTGAGGCCTTCGTATTGATAGTCGGAGTGCGGATACGCCAGCTCGGCGCGACCGTGCTTACGGTTGATAAAGTCATCAACCATGCCGGATTGCAGCGGGCCCGGACGGAACAGGGCCACCAGTGCGATCAAGTCTTCCAGGCAGTCGGGCTTGAGCTTTTTGATCAGCTCTTTCATGCCTCGCGACTCAAGCTGGAACACCGCGGTGGTTTCAGCTTTTTGCAACAGCGTGTAAGTCGGTTTGTCGTCGAGCGGAATGAACGCGATGTCCAGTGGCGGCTCGTCGACCTTGGCGCGGTCGCGGTTGATGGTCTTCAGCGCCCAGTCGATGACCGTCAGCGTCCGCAGACCAAGGAAGTCGAACTTCACCAGACCGGCGGCTTCAACGTCGTCCTTGTCGAACTGGGTTACCAGACCGTCACCAGCCTCGTCGCAATAGATCGGCGAGAAGTCGGTCAGTTTGGTCGGCGCGATAACCACACCACCGGCGTGTTTACCGACGTTACGCACCACGCCTTCGAGCTTGCGCGCCATCTCCCAGATTTCGGCGGCCTCTTCATCGACCTTGATGAAGTCACGGAGGATTTCTTCCTGCTCGTAGGCTTTTTCCAGAGTCATGCCGACTTCGAACGGAATCATCTTCGACAGACGATCCGCCAGACCGTAAGACTTGCCCTGCACCCGCGCCACGTCGCGCACCACAGCCTTGGCGGCCATGGAACCGAAAGTGATGATCTGGCTTACCGCGTTGCGCCCGTATTTCTCGGCCACGTAGTCGATCACGCGGTCACGACCGTCCATGCAGAAGTCGACGTCGAAGTCGGGCATCGATACCCGTTCCGGGTTAAGGAAACGTTCGAACAGCAGGTCGTATTCCAGCGGATCAAGGTCGGTGATCTTCTGCACGTAGGCCACCAGCGAACCGGCACCCGAACCACGGCCAGGGCCTACCGGCACGCCGTTGCTCTTGGCCCACTGGATAAAGTCCATAACGATCAGGAAGTAACCGGGGAAGCCCATCTGGATGATGATATCCAGCTCGAAATTCAAGCGATCTACATAGACCTGACGCTTGGCTTCGTAGTCTTCGGTGGTGTCTTTGGGCAGCAGCACCGCCAAGCGCTCTTCGAGACCGTCGAAGGAGACTTTGCGGAAATATTCGTCGATGGTCATGCCATCGGGGATCGGGAAGTTGGGCAGGAAGTGCGTGCCCAGTTTCACGTCGATGTTGCAGCGCTTGGCGATCTCGACGGTGTTTTCAATCGCGTCGGGAATATCGCTGAACAGCTCGATCATCTCCTCGGCGCTTTTCAGGTATTGCTGATCGCTGTAATTCTTCGAACGGCGCGGATCGTCGAGGGCGCGGCCCTCACCGATGCAGACGCGGGTTTCGTGGGCGGCAAAGTCTTCCTGCTTGATGAAGCGCACATCGTTGCTCGCCACCAGCGGCGCGCCGAGTTTGTCGGCCAGCGCCACGGCGCCGTGCAGTTGTTCTTCATCGTTGGGACGTTTGGTGCGCTGGATTTCCAGATAGAAGCGATCCGGGAACACCGCCATCCATTCGCGCGTCAGGGCCTCGGCTTCAGCCGGGTTGCCACTGATCAGGGCCAAGCCGATCTCACCTTCTTTGGCGGCGGACAGCATGATCAGGCCTTCGTTGGCTTCAGCGACCCACTCACGCTCGATGATGATCATGCCGTTGCGCTGACCTTCGATGAAGCCGCGCGAGATCAACTCGGTGAGGTTGCGATAGCCCTTGGCGTTCATCACCAACAGGCTGAGCCGGCTCAGCGGCGCGTCCGGGTCTTTGTTCGACAGCCACAGGTCGGCGCCGCAGATCGGCTTGATGCCGGCGCCCATGGTGTTTTTATAGAATTTGACCAGGGAACACATGTTGTTCTGGTCGGTGACCGCGACCGCCGGCATGTTCATGGCGGTCAGCGCCTTGACCAGCGGCTTGATCCGCACCAGCCCGTCGACCAGCGAGTATTCAGTGTGCAGGCGTAGATGAACGAATGAAGCCGGCATAGTGATCCTGTCCAGTTACATAGAGACAACAAGGCCCGGATTGTACCGGGCCTCGAACAAAACATCAGCCTTGCGACTAAACCTGCGTCAGGCCTTCCAGCGCTTCGTAAGCCAGACGCACCGGGGCAAACGAGCGCCGATGAATCGGTGTCGGGCCCAGACGTACCAAGGCTTCCAGATGAACGGGCGTCGGGTAGCCTTTATGGCCGCCGATGCCGTAACCCGGGTAGATCAATTCAAACGCAGCCATTTCACGGTCACGACTGACCTTGGCCAGAATCGACGCGGCAGCAATGGCCGGCACCTTACCGTCGCCCTGCACCACCGCTTCAGCGCGCATCGGCAAGTGTGGGCAGCGGTTGCCGTCGATCATCGCCAGTTTCGGCTGAATATGCAGGCCGGCGACCGCGCGCTGCATGGCGAGCATGGTGGCGTGAAGGATGTTCAGTTCGTCGATTTCTTCGACTTCGGCGCGGGCAATACACCAGCTCAGCGACTTCTCGATGATCTCGTCGTATAGCTTTTCACGCTTGGCTTCGGTGAGTTTCTTCGAGTCGTTGAGACCGAGAATCGGCCGATTCGGATCGAGGATCACCGCCGCCGTCACCACTGCACCGCACAACGGGCCGCGACCGACTTCATCGACACCGGCCACCAGTTCTTCGACTTCGGCGACCAGGGTGAAATCCAGGCCCATCTGCATGCTTGTCTTGCTCATTGTTTTTGACCGATCAGGTTAAGGACGGCGTCCGCCGCCTGATTGGAGGCATCCCGGCGCAGGGTGCGGTGGATCTCGTCGAAACCGCGCGTCTGCTCCTCACCGCCCTCGATCAGCGGCGACAAGGTCTGGGCCAGCGCTTCGACCGTCGCATCATCCTGCAATAATTCTGGCACCAGCAGACGCTGGGCGAGCAAGTTCGGCAAGGACACGTACGGGCTCTTGACCATGCGCTTGAGAATCCAGAACGTCAGCGGTGCCAAGCGATAGGCGACCACCATCGGCCGCTTGTACAGCAGCGCTTCAAGGGTCGCGGTACCGGAAGCGATCAACACGGCGTTGCACGCGGCCAGAGCCAGATGGGATTTGCCGTCGAGCAAGGTCACTGGCAGATCGCGGCCGGCGAGCAGCTCTTCAAGCTGCGCGCGGCGCTCGGCATTGGCGCAAGGAATGACGAAACGCACACCCGGGCGCATGCTGCGCAGGCGCTCGGCGGTATCGAGGAACAGCGCGCCAAGTCGCGACACTTCGCCGCCACGGCTGCCGGGCATCAAGGCCACCAGCGGGCCGTCAGGCAAGCCCAACTCGGCACGCGCGGCGGCACGATCAGCCTCCAGCGGAATGGCATCGGCCAGCGTGTGGCCGACGAACCGCACCGGCACGCCCTTCTCTTCGTAGAATTTCGCTTCGAATGGCAGCAGCGTCAGCATCAGATCGCAGCCTTCGCGAATCTTCAGCACACGTTTCTGCCGCCATGCCCACACCGACGGGCTGACGTAATGCACGGTTTTGATTCCGGCCTGACGCAGCTTCAGTTCAATATTGAGGTTGAAATCGGGGGCATCGATGCCGATGAACACGTCCGGTTTCTCGGCGATCAGCGTGGCGATCAGCTCCTTGCGGCGCTTGAGCAACTCACGCAGACGCCCGAGCACTTCTACCAGGCCCATGACCGACAAGCGTTCCATGGGAAAGTAGGAAGTCAGGCCTTCGGCCTGCATCAACGGGCCACCCACACCGATGAACTCGACCGCCGGATGCTGTGCCTTGAGGGCGCGCATCAGACCGGCGCCAAGAATGTCGCCGGAAGCCTCACCCGCCACCAGCGCAATACGCAGACTAGCCATGATCAGCGAGTGATGCCGCGAGTCGACGACTGGATCGAGTCACGGAAAATCGCGACTTCCGGGAATTGCGCCGCCGGTTCTGCCAGCTCAGCCAGTGCCTGCTCGACCGTCAGGCCTTGGCGGTACACGGTTTTGTAGGCGCGACGCAGGGTGTGGATCGCGTCTTCGCTGAACCCACGACGGCGCATGCCTTCGAAGTTCATGCTGCGCGCCTCCGCCGGGTTGCCGAATACCGTCACGAACGCCGGAACGTCCTTGCCGATCGCCGTGCCCATGCCGGAAAAGCTGTGGGCGCCGATGTGGCAATACTGATGTACGAGGGTGAAACCGGAGAGGATCGCCCAGTCATCAACGTGCACATGGCCAGCCAACGCGGTGTTGTTGACCAGAATGCAGTTGTTGCCGATGACGCTGTCGTGACCGATATGGGCATAGGCCATGATCAGGTTGTGGTCGCCCAGCGTCGTTTCCGAACGATCCTGAACGGTGCCACGGTGAATGGTCACGCCTTCGCGGATGACGTTATGGTCACCAATCACCAGACGGGTTTCTTCACCTTTGTATTTCAGATCGGGCGTGTCCTCGCCTACCGAAGAAAACTGGTAGATGCGATTGTGCTTACCGATGCGGGTCGGGCCTTTAAGAATTACATGGGGCCCGATCACGGTACCCTCGCCGATTTCCACACCGGCGCCGACGATCGACCACGGGCCGACCTCGACACCGTCAGCCAGAACGGCCGACGGATCGATGATTGCGCGAGGGTCAATCAAACTCATAGCTTGCGTTCCGCGCAGATGATTTCAGCCGAGCAGACCGGCTTGCCGTCGACCGAAGCCTGGCATTCGAATTTCCAGATCTGACGCTTGCAGCTGAGGAACTTGGCTTCAAGGATCAACTGGTCGCCTGGCAACACAGGCTGGCGGAAGCGCAGCTTGTCGGAACCGACGAAGTAGTAAAGCGTGCCGTCGGCAGGCTTCACATCAAGCATTTTGAAACCGAGGATCCCGGCAGCCTGAGCCATTGCTTCGATGATCAATACACCCGGCATGATTGGATGCGCAGGGAAGTGACCATTGAAGAACGGTTCATTGATGCTGACATTCTTGTAGGCGCGAATGCGCTTGCCTTCAGTGTCCAATTCCACCACCCGATCCACCAGCAGGAACGGGTAACGGTGAGGCAGGTATTCGCGAATCTCGTTGATGTCCATCATTTCGGGGGGAAGCCTATGTAAAGATTGGGAGCGCGACTGACGCGCACTCCTCTAGCAAATCAAGGAGGCAGTCTAGAGGCTGTGCACACTTGATATGGAAATGGTATCAGCCATCTGATGAAGCATTGCCGTCAGGGGTCACTTCCCCTACGCGCTTTTCCAGCTGTTTCAAACGTCGCGCGATGTCATCGAGCTGACGAATACGGGCCGCGCTTTTGCGCCATTCGGCCGCCGGTTGCATGGCTGTACCGGATGAGTAGGCGCCTGGCTCGGTAATCGAGTGGGTCACCATGGTCATCCCGGTGAGGAAAACGTTGTCGCAAATATCAATGTGTCCAACCAGACCGACACCGCCAGCGAGCATGCAATGCTTGCCGATCTTGGTGCTGCCGGAGATCCCGACACACGCGGCCATGGCGGTGTGATCACCGACCTGAACGTTGTGCGCGATCTGAATCTGGTTATCGAGTTTCACGCCATTGCCGATCACGGTATCGGCCAGCGCGCCGCGGTCGATAGCGGTATTCACGCCAATCTCTACGTCGTCGCCGATGGTCACGCCACCGATCTGGGCGATTTTCTGCCAGATGCCCTTCTCGTTGGCAAAGCCGAAGCCCTCACCACCGAGCACAGCACCGGACTGAATCACCACACGTTTGCCGATGCGCACGTCGTGATACAGGGTCACGCGGGGCGCGAGCCAGCCGCCTTCACCAATTTCACTGCGCGCACCGATAAAGCAGTGGGCGCCCAAGGTCACCTCAGCAGCGATACGCGCACCGGCTTCGATCACTACAAACGGGCCGATGCTGGCGGTTGGATCAACCACCGCGTCGTCCGCAATCACTGCCGACGGGTGGATACCCGCCGCAGCTTTTGGTTTGGGATCGAACAAGTGCGAGATACGTGCGTAGGCCAGATAAGGATCCGGCACCACCAGCGCATTTCCGGCAAAGCCTTCAGCATCAGCTTCTTTGAGCAATAGCGCTGCCGCCTGCGAACCTGCCAGGAATTTGCGATATTGAGGGTTTGCCAGAAAGCTCAACTGAGCTGGGCCAGCCTCTTGCAAAGTGGCTAGCCCAGTAATTTGCTTCTCCGGGTCGCCACGCAGGGTGGCGCCGAGGAACTCGGCCAACTGGCCGAGCTTGATAGTCACGGTCATGGGTTACTTCAGCTGATTCATGCGCTCGATAACCTGGCGCGTGATGTCGTACTGAGGCTTGACATCGATCACTGCGCCACGCTCGAACACCAGATCAAAACCACCTTTCTTGATGACTTCTTCCACTGCGCCATCCAGCTTCGGCTTCAGTTGCTTGAGCATTTCGCGGTCAGCAACAGCTTTGGCTTCGTTCAGTTCTTTGGACTGGAACTGGAAGTCACGGGCCTTTTGCTTGAATTCAAGCTCCAGACGCTCGCGCTCGCCCTGCTGCATTTTGTCGCCACCGGCCATCAGACGATCCTGAATGCCTTTGGCGCTGCTTTCCAGAGTCTTCAGTTTGGTCAGTTGCGGACCGAACTTCTTCTCGGCATCAACGGCGTACTTCTTGGCCGCGTCCGATTCCAGCAAAGCCATCTGATAGTTCAGAACAGCGATTTTCATGTCGGCGAAAGCCGGGCCTGCCACCAGTACGGAGGCCAGGAGAACCAATTGAGTCAACTTACGCACGATGCACTCCTACAAAATCCATTGTCGTTATCTTGGGTCAGACGCTTAGAACGTCTGGCCGAGGGAGAATTGGAACACTTGAGTTTCAGCGTCATCCGGTTTCTTGATCGGCATGGCCAACGCGAAGCTCAGAGGACCCAGTGCGGTGACCCAGGTCACGCCTACACCGACGGAGCTCGCCATATTGCTCAGGCTGATGTCGTTGCACTGCGTGTCCGACTTCGAACCGTTAGCGTTCGTAGTGTCCGAGCACTTGGAGTCAAATACGTTACCCACGTCCCAGAATACCGAAGTACGCAGGGAGCGCTGATCCTTGACGAATGGCAGCGGGAACAGAACCTCGACACCGCCCTGAATCAGGACGTTACCACCGAACGGCAGTGGATCCTGATCCGGGTCAGCCAACGTACCCGGGTTGTTACCCTTACTCGGGGTACTGCGCGAGCCGAGGGTGCTGTCCTTGAAGCCACGAACCGAGTTGAAACCACCAGCATAGTAGTTTTCATAGAACGGCAAGCCGTCAGTCGAACCGTAACCGTCGCCATAACCCAATTCGGTGTGCAGACGCAGGGTGTAGTTTTCAGTAATCGGCTGGAACAGCTGACCACGGTAATCAAGCTTGAAGAACGACAGGTCGCTGCCCGGAATCGTCGATTCCAGCGTCAGGCTCTGCGAACGACCACGGGTCGGCAGTACGCCTTTGTTCAGGGTCGATTCAGACCAGCCGGCCGACGCCTTGAAGTTCAGGTACTTGTCGCCTTCCTTGTTAACGAAGTCAAAAATCTCGTCAACTGTGTAGGTACCGGTTTTGATCTCATCCTGTTGAACGGACAGACCGAAGGTCAGACGCGAAGTCTCGCTGATCGGGTAGCCGACGTTTACGCCAGCACCCAGGCTGTCTACCGCATAGCTTGCAACGTCGACATCGAGGTCATCGTAGTCAGTGGTGCGATAGAACGCGTTGTAACCCAGGCTCACGCCATCGGCGGTCCAGTACGGGTCAACGTAGCCGAAGTTGTAGCGGCTCTGGTATTCGCTTCGGGTCAGGCCGACGCTGACGCGGTTACCGGTACCGAGGAAGTTGTTCTGGGTGATCGAACCACCGAGGATCAGACCGGCGCTCTGGGCGAAACCGACGCTGGCGGTGATCGAACCGGAAGCCTGCTCTTCAACGCTGTAGTTCACGTCAACCTGGTCGTCGACACCTGGCACAGCCGGGGTTTCAACGTTGACTTCTTTAAAGAAGCCCAGACGCTCAAGACGGGTCTTGGATTGGTCGATCAGGTAAGTAGAAGCCCAGCCGCCTTCCATCTGACGCATTTCACGCCGCAGCACTTCGTCTTCCGACTTGGTGTTGCCACGGAAGTTGATACGGTTGACGTAAGCACGCTTGCCCGGATCGACAGCAAACAGGATGTCGACAGTGTGATCGTCATCGTGTGGTTGCGGAACACCGTTGACGTTGGCGAAGGTATAACCCTCGTTACCCAGACGACGGGTGATCAGTTCGGAGGTGGTGGTCATCAGCTTGCGCGAGAACACCTGGCCCTTCTGCACCAGCAACAGCGATTTGACCTGGTCTTCAGGGACTTTCAGGTCACCGCTGAGTTTGACGTCACGAACGGTGTACTTCTCGCCTTCGGTGACGTTAACGGTGATGTAGACGTGTTTCTTGTCCGGGGTGATGGACACCTGGGTCGAAGCGATATCCATGTTGATATAGCCGCGGTCCAGGTAGTAGGAGCGCAGACGCTCCAGGTCACCGGAAAGCTTTTCACGGGCGTACTTGTCATCGTTCTTGAAGAACGACAGCCAGTTGGTGGTTTTCAGCTCGAACAGGTCGGTCAGGTCATCCTCAGGGAAAACCGTGTTGCCAACGACGTTGATGTGCTGAATGGCCGCAACGGTGCCTTCGTTGATCTTCACTTTCAGACCAACACGGTTACGTGGCTGCGAAACCACTTCGGTATCAACGGTGGCCGAGTAGCGACCCTGAGCAACGTACTGACGTTGCAGTTCGTTACGCACACCTTCGAGGGTGGCACGCTGGAAGATCTCGCCTTCGGACAGACCGGATTGCTTGAGGCCTTTCATCAGGTCTTCGGTGGAGATCGCCTTGTTGCCTTCGATCTCGATACTGGCGACCGACGGACGTTCAACGACCGTGATTACCAGTACGTTGCCTTCGCGGCCCAGCTGGATATCTTGAAAGAAACCGGTTTTGAACAACGCACGAGTGGATTCCACCAGGCGACGATCATCCGCCTGCTCGCCGACGTTCAACGGCAAGGCACCAAAGACACTACCCGCGGAGACCCGCTGGAGGCCATTGACGCGAATATCAGAGATAGTGAAGGACTCGGCGTGAACTTCGGCGATCATCAATACGGTGAGAACCGCAGTTAGCAGCAGACGTTTCATGAAGTCCTTTCTTATTCCAACTGGCAATAAACAAACTGCCGCAAAATGCGGCAGATTCGCAATTCAGCGAAGCGTTACAGTCGACCCAGATCGTTGACCAGAGCTAACAACATCACTCCGACCACCAAACTGATACCGATCTGTATCCCCCAACCTTGCACCCGATCCGACAAGGGACGACCACGCGCCCACTCGATCAGATAAAACAACAAATGCCCCCCATCCAGTACAGGAATGGGCAGCAAATTCAGAACCCCCAGGCTAATACTCAGATAAGCAAGGAAATTCAGGAAATCAGCGACGCCCGACTGGGCAGAAGCGCCCGCCACTTTAGCAATGGTTATCGGTTCACTCAAGTTTTTTACCGAGAGCTCGCCGAACAGCATTTTCTTTAGCGAATCGAGGGTCAGAACGCTCATGGTTCAAGTGCGACGAGCGCCCTCGCCAATCGCGGCCAAAGGCCCGTAACTGACCTCGCGGATCATTTCCGGTGGCCAGTCGATCGCTTTGACGCCAGCGCCCAGATAACCGCTCGGCGCCTTGCTTTCGCCACGCGCCGCCAGTGTCACCGGGACGTCGATTTGAGCACCATCACGCTCGACACGCAGCATGATTTTGGTATCAGGACGCGTACGAACGGTATCAACCACTTGCTGCCAGTCGTTTAGCGCCAGACCGTCGAGCGAGACCAGACGGTCGCCGGTTTTCAGGCCAGCAGCTTGCGCCGGGCCTTTTGGATCGAGTTCTGCGAGCACGGGCGGCAATGCCGGACGCCATGGACGGATACCCAACGAGCGAATCGGATCCGGCTCATCAGCCCCTTTCAGCCAATGATCCAGCGCCAGCTCGCGCGGCGAATCAGCCGTAGAGCCCTGCTCACGCACCAACAACTGCAGCGAACCGCTCTCACCCAGTCGACGTACCAACTGCAAATTGACCGCTGCCCAACCGGAAGTCGGCTCGCCATCAATCGCGACAATTTCCTGACCTGCCGTCAAACCAGCCTTGGCCGCGATACTGCCGGACTCCACACCACCGATGACCGGGCGTATCTGCTGACTGCCAAGCATCGCCAGCACCCAGAAAAACACCAGAGCCAGCAGGAAGTTGGCGATCGGGCCGGCAGCCACGATAGCAATACGCTGGCGCACAGATTTGCGATTGAACGATTGATCGAGCTGATCCAGCGGCACTTCGCCTTCACGCTCGTCGAGCATCTTGACGTAACCACCCAGCGGAATCGCGGCGATCACGAACTCGGTGCCTTTCTTGTCGTGCCAGCGCAGCAACGGCATACCAAAGCCTACGGAAAAACGCAGAACCTTGACGCCACAGCGACGCGCGACCCAGAAATGGCCGAATTCATGAAAAGTGACCAGCACACCCAAAGCGATCAGGGTGCCGGCAATCATATAGAGCGCGCTCATCTACTTTCTCCGCAATCCTGTTCAGTGCCGCGTAAAGCCATTGTGTTGCAAAACTTATCGGTCGTGACGTTTCAACCATTGTTCGGCCAAAACTCGCGCCTTGGCGTCGGCGGTAAACACCGCATCGAGATCATCCAGCGCCACCACGGATTCGAGATTCAAGACTTCCTCGATGATACTCGCGATTTCCAGGTAACGAACCCGCCCATCGAGAAACGCTGCCACAGCCACTTCATTGGCCGCGTTGAGCATCGCCGGTGCGCTGTCACCCGCCTCGGCCGCTTGACGCGCCAGACGCAGGCACGGGAAACGTTCTTCATCAGGCGCTTCGAAATCCAGGCGCGCGATGGCAAACAGATCGAGCGGCGCCACACCGGAATCAATACGCTCCGGCCAAGCCAACGCATTGGCAATCGGCGTGCGCATGTCGGGGTTACCCAACTGCGCCAGCACCGAGCCGTCGACGTAATCGACCAGCGAGTGAATCACGCTTTGCGGATGGATCACCACCTCGACCTGCGACGGCTTGGCATCGAACAACCAGCAGGCTTCGATCAGCTCAAGGCCTTTGTTCATCATGCTGGCCGAATCCACGGAAATCTTGCGACCCATGGACCAGTTCGGATGCGCACACGCCTGGTCAGGTGAAACATGCACCAGTTCAGCCATCGGTGTCTGTCGGAACGGGCCACCAGAAGCTGTCAGTAAAATCCTTCGCACGCCGACCGAGCTCAAGCCACGAGCAAAATCCTGCGGCATGCACTGGAAAATCGCGTTGTGTTCGCTGTCGATCGGCAACAGCACCGAACCGCTTTTGCGCACGGCCTGCATGAACAGAGCACCAGACATCACCAGCGCTTCTTTATTAGCCAGCAGAATCTTTTTGCCAGCCTCGACGGCGGCCAAAGTCGGACGCAGCCCCGCAGCACCCACAATCGCCGCCATCACCGCATCGACTTCCGGCGCGGAGGCGACCTGACACAAGCCCTCCTCCCCCACCAGCACCCGCGTTGGCAAACCCGCGGCACGCAGATCATCTTGCAGGCCACGGGCAGCGGCGACTTCAGGCACCACGGCAAACTGCGGCACATGGCGCACGCACAAGGCCAGCAGCTCGCTCAGACGAGTGAAACCGCTCAGGGCGAATACCTGATAACGCTCAGGGTGACGCGCAATGACATCCAGGGTGCTCAGGCCAATCGAACCGGTCGCCCCCAGAACGGTAATCTGTTGGGCTCGGCTCACGGTGCGGCCATCCACAACAGCACGGCAAACACCGGAATCGCTGCGGTCAGGCTGTCGATGCGGTCAAGCACACCGCCATGCCCGGGCAGCAGATTGCTGCTGTCCTTGATGCCGGATTGACGCTTGAACATGCTTTCGGTGAGGTCGCCGACCACCGAGATAAAGACGATCAGCGCAGCGCCGATCAAGCCCTTGAGCAGTTCGGCCACTGTCCAGTCGCGCACCAGACCAACGATGGCGGTAATCACCAGGCTCAATGCCAGACCACCGTAAACGCCTTCCCAGCTTTTGCCCGGGCTGACCTGCGGGGCCAGTTTGCGTTTGCCGAAAGCACGGCCGGAGAAGTAGGCGCCGATATCAGCGCCCCACACCAACACCATCACCGCCATGATCAGCCAGTTACCCAACGGGTACTGTTTGATCTGCACCAGACCTTGCCAGGCCGGCAACAGAATCAGCAGACCGATCACCAGTTTGGTCGCCGCACTGGACCAATGAGCACTGGAGGCCGGGTAAGTAAGCACCAGGTAAGTCGCCACTGCCCACCACAACACCGAAGCACCGAGCACCCATGGCGCAAGGCCGGGCAAGATGTACATGATGAAGATCATGAACGCGACCACGGCGGCAAAACCCACACGGAACGCTTGCCCGGTGAAACCTGCCAGGCGCGCCCATTCCCAGGCGCCCAAAGTCACGACCAGACCGATGAACAAGGCAAACCCGGAGCCTTCGAGCAGGAAAAACCCGCACAAGGCAATCGGCAGCAGGATCAGTGCAGTGATGATTCGTTGTTTAAGCATTAAACCCGGGCTCCAGCTTCGACCTGTTCGCTCGTTTTACCGAAGCGACGTTGACGTGAAGCGAAATCGGCCAGCGCAGTACGCATGGCATCGTGTTTGAAGTCCGGCCAGAACAGGTCGGAGAAGTACAACTCGGCGTAAGCCAGCTGCCACAGCAGGAAGTTGCTGATGCGGTGCTCACCACCGGTGCGGATGCACAAATCCGGCAACGGCAGATCGCCGGTGACCAGACAGGTTTGCAAAAGATCCGGAGTAATGTCTTCCGGACGCAGATGCCCGGCCTGAACTTCGCGTGCCAGGCGCTGTGCAGCCTGCGCGATATCCCACTGACCGCCGTAGTTGGCGGCGATCTGCAGAACAAAACGGTTGGCACCGGCAGTCATTGCTTCGGCTTCGCGCATCGCTGCCTGAAGTTCAGGGTGGAAGCGCGTGCGATCGCCAATGATGCGCAGGCAGATGTTGTTGTCGTTGAGGCGCTTGGCCTCACGACGCAATGCCTTGAAGAACAGATCCATCAAGGCGCTGACTTCATCGGCCGGGCGCTGCCAGTTTTCACTGGAGAAGGCGAACAAGGTCAACACTTCGACCTTGGCCTCAGCGCACACCTCGATGACGGCTCGCACAGCATCCACGCCCGCTTTATGCCCGGCGACACCCGGCATAAAGCGTTTTTTAGCCCAGCGATTGTTACCATCCATGATGATCGCGACATGGCGCGGCACCGCGGACGGCGCAGTCTGCTTGGTCTTGTCCATTAAAAGCTCGACCCTTATACGGCCATCAGGTCTTTTTCTTTCTCTTCCGTGGCCTTGGTGATCATGGCTTCGGAATCCTTGGTCAGCTTATCGATATCGGCGATTGCACGACGCTCTTCGTCTTCGCTGATTTCTTTATCCTTGACCAGCTTCTTCAGCTCGCCCAACGCGTCACGACGGATGTTGCGCACGGCAACACGAGCGTCTTCAGCAGCGCTGCGCGCCTGCTTGGTGAAGCCCTTACGGGTTTCTTCAGTCAGGGCAGGCATGGAGATCAGCAACAACTCGCCGAGGTTGGTCGGGTTGAGATTCAGGCCAGCGCTCTGGATTGCCTTGTCGACGGCAGCGAGCATGTTGCGCTCGAAGGCCACGACTTGCAGGGTGCGCGAGTCTTTAACAGTGATGTTGGCAACCTGGGTGATGGAGGTGTCAGCGCCGTAGTACGGCACCATCACGCTGCCCAGAATGCTTGGGTGAGCCTTACCGGTACGGATCTGGCCAAAGGCGTGAGCCAGAGAGTCCAGGGATTTTTGCATGCGCTCTTGAGCGTCTTTTTTGATTTCGTTGATCATTGTTGACCTTCCTCGATCAGGGTGCCTTCAGCGCCGCCATGGACGATGTTCAGCAGGGCACCAGGTTTGTTCATGTTGAATACGCGCAGCGGCATCTTGTGATCGCGGCACAGGCAGATAGCGGTCAGATCCATTACACCCAGCTTGCGATCCAGTACTTCATCATAAGTCAGATGATCGAACTTCTCGGCATGCGGGTCTTTGAACGGGTCTGCGGTGTAAACACCATCGACCTTGGTCGCTTTCAGCACGACGTCGGCATCGATTTCGATGGCACGCAGGCAGGCTGCCGAATCCGTGGTGAAGAACGGGTTGCCGGTACCGGCTGCGAAAATCACGACGTCCTTGGAGTTCAGGTGACGCATGGCTTTGCGGCGATCGTAGTGATCGGTTACGCCAACCATGGAAATCGCCGACATCACGATGGCCGAGATATTGGCACGTTCCAGCGCATCGCGCATGGCCAGGGCGTTCATCACAGTGGCCAGCATGCCCATGTGGTCGCCTGTGACCCGATCCATACCGGCTTTGCTCAGGGCTTCGCCACGGAACAGGTTACCGCCACCGATCACCAGACCGACCTGAACACCGATGCCGACCAGTTGGCCGACTTCCAGCGCCATGCGATCGAGCACTTTCGGATCGATCCCGAACTCTTCCGAGCCCATCAGGGCCTCGCCGCTAAGCTTGAGTAGAATGCGTTTATAGCGAGCCTGATAACCACTGCCCTGCTGAGCCATTGCGAATCTCTCCTGCGGCGTATTAAAAAATTCTGTGCGAGCTGTTTACAGCTGGCGTTCACTCTAGCTTGGCGCTGCTTCAGCGCCATCGGAACATGGCTTTGTAAGTCAGTTCCAAGTGGAAACCAATAAAAAATTGGCTACCCCATCTGAAAAGAGGCTGCGCGCGTAAGCGGGCAGCCTCTTTCGGGCGACAGTTGAAAACTGTCTTATTGCTTGGCGGCAGCCAGCTGGGCAGCAACTTCTTCAGCGAAGTTGTCGACCGGCTTCTCGATGCCTTCGCCTACTTTGAAGTAGGTGAAGGAAACGATTTCAGCACCGGCTTTCTTGGCCAGTTCGCCAACCTTGATTTCAGGGTTCTTGACGAACGCCTGCTCAACCAGGCTTGCTTCTGCCAGGAACTTGCTGATACGGCCTTTGACCATATTTTCAACAATGTTTTCTGGCTTGCCTTTGATCTTCTCTTCGTTCAGCTGCAGGAACACAGCTTTTTCGCGCTCGATCGCTTCAGCCGAAACTTCCGATGGCAGCAGGAACTCAGGGTTGCTGGCCGCTACGTGCATAGCGATGTCTTTGGCCAGTTCAACGTTGCCGCCTTTCAGAACAACTGCAACACCGATCTTGTTGCCGTGCAGGTAGCCACCAACAACGTCGCCTTCTACGCGAACCAGACGACGGATGTTGACGTTTTCGCCAACCTTGCCGACCAGTACCAGACGAGCAGCTTCTTGCGCTTCGATCAGCGGAGCAACATCGGTCAGCTTGTCAGCGAAGGCTTTTTCAATGCTTTCAGCAACGAATGCCTTGAAGTCGTCCTGCAGAGCCAGGAAGTCGGTCTGCGAGTTCACTTCCAGCAGAACAGCAGATTTGCCGTCTTCTTTCAGAGCGATCGCGCCTTCAGCAGCTACGTTGCCTGCTTTTTTGGCAGCCTTGATTGCGCCCGAAGCACGCATGTCATCAATGGCTTTTTCGATGTCGCCGTCAGCCTTTTCCAGGGCTTTCTTGCAATCCATCATGCCTTCGCCGGTACGCTCACGCAGTTCTTTAACCAACGCTGCAGTAATTGCTGCCATTTTCAAATTCCTCTTGGATAGGTTTTCAACCATTCCACCCGATCGAACGGGCGTTCAATTCTTCCCGAAGCCGTTTGTAGCCGCTGCACGTTACAGATGCTGTAGCTGCGCTGCCGACAAATGGTTTTCGAGGTGGCAAAAAGGGGGCCAAGCCCCCTTTTTGCTTACTGAGTCAACGCCAGGGCGTTAATTACTCAGCTGCAGCTGCCGGAGCTTCTTCAGCTGCGAACTCTACAGTGCCGCCGCCAACATTGTTGCGACCACGGATAACTGCGTCAGCCATCGAACCCATGTACAGCTGGATAGCGCGGATTGCGTCATCGTTGCCTGGGATGATGTAGTCAACGCCTTCCGGGCTGCTGTTGGTATCGACAACGCCGATAACCGGGATGCCCAGCTTGTTGGCTTCGGTGATCGCGATGCGCTCGTGGTCAACGTCGATCACGAACAGTGCGTCTGGCAGACCGCCCATGTCCTTGATGCCGCCCAGCGAACGATCCAGCTTCTCAAGATCACGAGTGCGCATCAGCGCTTCTTTCTTGGTCAGCTTGGCGAAAGTACCGTCTTCGGCTTGAACTTCAAGGTCACGCAGACGCTTGATGGAAGCACGAATGGTTTTGAAGTTGGTCAGCATGCCGCCCAACCAGCGGTGATCGACGTACGGCGAACCGCAACGTGCTGCTTCTTCAGCAACGATCTTGCCAGCGGAACGCTTGGTGCCGACGAACAGAATCTTGTTTTTGCCCTGGGCCAGACGCTCTACGAAAGTCAGAGCTTCGTTGAACATTGGCAGGGTTTTTTCAAGGTTGATGATGTGAATCTTGTTACGCGCGCCGAAAATGTACTTACCCATTTTCGGATTCCAGTAACGGGTTTGGTGACCGAAGTGCACACCGGCCTTCAGCATATCGCGCATATTGACTTGGGACATGATAGTTCCTTAATAAGTCGGGTTTGGCCTCCACGTATCCCAATGACCAACCAGTGGCATAAAGCCAAAAGCACCCAGGTCATCGTGTCGACACGTGTGTGGATTTAAGCTTTTCGGGGTATCCCCGGAAAGCGGCGCATTTTATACCACAGGGTGCGCAGAAACGGAACACGAAATCTGTATTCGCACCAAGGACATGGGCGCAGCCCCCTTGGAATCGGCTTCAGGGGCACCATTGTATAGAGAGAAGCGATGCACGCAGGCACTGAATTGCGCCGTGCGTCTGTTAGAATCGCGTTTTTCAGGGTCGCAAAACGCACACCTGCCACCCTATTCGTATCAGCAAGCGCCGCCGAGCGCAGAGAGAGCCTGTATGACCGTCAACCTCAAAACCCCCGAGGACATCGCTGGCATGCGTGTCGCCGGCAAACTGGCCGCCGATGTGCTGGAAATGATTGCCGAACATGTCAAACCGGGCGTCACCACCGATGAGCTGAACCAGATCTGCCACGATTACATCGTAAACGTGCAGCAAGCCATCCCTGCCCCGCTCAACTACAAGGGCTACCCGAAGTCGATCTGCACCTCGATCAACCACGTTGTGTGCCACGGCATCCCGAACGACAAGCCGCTGAAAAACGGCGACACCCTGAACATCGACGTGACCGTGATCAAAGACGGCTACCACGGCGACACCAGCCGCATGTTCCACGTCGGCGAAGTGCCGGTCTGGGCCGAGCGTCTGTCGCAGATCACTCAGGAATGCATGTACAAGGCGATCGAAATCGTCAAACCCGGTTGCCGCCTCGGCGACATCGGTGAAGTGATTCAGAAGCACGCGGAAAAGAACGGTTTCTCCGTCGTTCGCGAGTTCTGCGGCCACGGCATCGGCAAGGTCTTCCACGAAGAGCCGCAGATTCTGCACTACGGCCGGGCCGGCACTGGTATGGAACTGAAGGCCGGCATGACCTTCACCATCGAACCGATGATCAACCAGGGCAAGGCCGACACCAAAGTATTGGGCGACGGCTGGACCGCGATCACCAAAGACCGCAAGCTGTCGGCACAGTGGGAACACACCCTGCTGGTCACCGACACCGGCTACGAGATCTTCACCCTGCGCGCCGACGACACCATCCCGCGCATCTCGGCCTGATCCAGCAAACGCTCCCAGCCTTATAGAAGGAAAGCCAATCAATGCCGCAGGTGGATCCCGAACTCTTCGACCGCGGCCAGTTCCAGGCTGAACTGGCCCTCAAAGCGAGTCCTATCGCGGCGTTCAAGAAGGCGATCCGCCAGGCTCGCGAGGTACTCGACACGCGTTTTCGCAATGGCCGCGACATCCGCCGCCTGATCGAAGACCGTGCCTGGTTCGTCGACAACATCCTGCAAAAGGCCTGGGAGCAGTTCAACTGGAGCGAAGACGCCGACATCGCGCTGGTCGCGGTCGGCGGCTACGGTCGTGGAGAGTTGCACCCGTATTCCGACATTGATTTGCTGATCCTGCTGGACAGCGCTGATCACGAAGTCTTCCGCGATTCCATCGAGCGTTTTCTCACTTTGCTGTGGGACATCGGCCTGGAAGTCGGTCAGAGCGTTCGCTCGGTCGACGAATGTGCCCAAGAGGCGCGCGCCGACCTGACCGTGGTCACCAACCTGATGGAAAGCCGCACCATTTGCGGCCCCGAGCGTCTGCGTCAGCGCATGCTCGACGTCACCAGCACCGCACACATGTGGCCGGCCAAGGAGTTCTTCCTGGCCAAACGCGCCGAACAAAAGGCGCGCCACCACAAATACAACGACACCGAATACAACCTCGAACCCAACGTCAAAGGCTCGCCCGGCGGACTACGGGATATTCAGACCATTCTGTGGGTTGCGCGTCGCCAATACGGCACGCTGAACCTGCGCGCCCTCGCTGGCGAAGGTTTCCTCGTTGAGAGCGAAAACGCCCTGCTCGCCTCCTCCCAGGAATTCCTCTGGAAAGTGCGTTACGCCCTGCACATGCTCGCTGGCCGTTCCGAAGACCGCTTGCTGTTCGATCACCAGCGCACCATTGCCGGCCTGCTGGGTTTTGAAGGTGACGACGCCAAACAGGCGGTCGAAAACTTCATGCAACAGTATTTCCGCGTAGTGATGAGCATCGCCCAGCTCAGCGAGCTGATCATCCAGCACTTCGAGGAAGTCATCCTCGCGCCGGAAGACGAAGCGCCTCCGCAGCCGATCAACGCGCGTTTTCAATTGCATGACGGCTACATCGAAGCGCGCAACGACAACGTGTTCCGCCGCACACCGTTCGCCATGCTGGAAATCTTTGTGCTGATGGCCCAGCAGCCAGAAATCAAAGGCGTACGTGCAGACACCATTCGCCTGCTGCGTGAGCACCGTCACCTGATCGACGACAATTTCCGTAACGATATTCGCAACACCAGCCTGTTCATCGAGCTGTTCAAGTGCAAGATCGGCATCCACCGCAACCTGCGCCGGATGAACCGCTACGGCATTCTCGGGCGTTATCTGCCGGAGTTCGGTTTTATCGTCGGGCAGATGCAGCACGACCTGTTCCACATCTATACGGTCGACGCGCACACGCTCAATCTGATCAAGCACCTGCGCAAATTGCAGTACACCCAGGTGTCGGAAAAATTCCCGCTGGCCGCCAAGCTCATGGCGAAACTGCCCAAGCCCGAACTGATCTACATGGCCGGCCTGTACCACGACATTGGCAAGGGTCGGCATGGCGATCACTCGGAGATCGGTGCGGTCGATGCCGAGGCATTCTGCCAGCGCCATCAGTTGCCGGTGTGGGACAGCCGTCTGATTGTCTGGCTGGTGCAGAACCACCTGGTGATGTCGACCACCGCGCAGCGCAAGGACTTGTCCGACCCACAGGTGATCCACGATTTCGCACAGGCAGTCGGCGACGAAACCCGCCTCGACTACCTGTACGTGCTGACCGTGGCCGACATCAACGCGACCAACCCGACACTGTGGAACTCATGGCGAGCGAGCCTGTTGCGTCAGCTCTACACCGAGACCAAACGCGCCTTGCGTCGTGGCCTGGAAAACCCGGTTGATCGCGAAGAGCAGATCCGCCAGACCCAGAGCGCGGCACTGGACATTCTGGTGCGCGGCGGCACCGATCCGGACGACGTCGAGCAGTTGTGGGCGCAGTTGGGCGATGACTATTTCCTGCGCCACACCGCCGGCGACGTGGCCTGGCACAGCGATGCGATCCTGCAGCAACCGGTCGATGGCGGGCCGCTGGTGTTGATCAAGGAAACCACCCAGCGCGAGTTCGAGGGCGGCACACAGATCTTCATTTATGCACCGGATCAGCACGACTTCTTCGCAGTGACCGTGGCGGCGATGGATCAGCTCAACCTGAACATTCATGACGCGCGGGTTATCACCTCGAGCAGTCAGTTCACCCTCGACACCTACATCGTGCTCGACAACGAAGGCGAGTCCATCGGCGACAACCCGACGCGGGTCAAACAGATCCGCGAAGGCCTGACCGAAGCGCTGCGCAACCCGGACGACTACCCGACGATCATTCAGCGTCGGGTGCCGCGTCAGCTCAAGCATTTTGCCTTCGCCCCGCAAGTGACAATCCATAACGATGCGCAGCGACCAGTGACCGTGCTGGAACTGACCGCACCGGATCGGCCGGGACTGCTGGCGCGGATCGGCGGGATTTTCCTGGAGTTCGACCTGTCGCTGCAGAACGCCAAGATTGCGACCTTGGGCGAGCGGGTGGAAGACGTGTTCTTTATCACCGACGCGCACAACCAGCCGCTGTCCGACCCGCTGCTGTGCAGCCGTTTGCAGGATGCGATTGTTGAGCAGTTGAGCGTCAATCAGGAACCGGATATCAAGCTTTCGCGTATCAGTATTTGAATCAATGAATTTCCCCTGTTGGAACCGGCAAGCTCCACTGCAAGCCTGGCAATGACCCCATGTGGGAGCGAGCCTGCTCGCGATAGCGGTGCTTCAGCACACATAAATGCTGAATCTGCCGCCCTCATCGCGAGCAGGCTCGCTCCCACAGATTTCTCATCCAGCCTGAAAGTTGGAGCATGGCCACTCCCACATTGAACGAGGCCCCAATGAACAACGCTCTGAACCAGCTCCAGTCCTACCCGTTCGAAAAGCTCCGCGCCCTGCTCGGCACCGTCACGCCGAACCCGGACAAACGTCCGATCGCCCTGTCGATCGGCGAGCCGAAACATCGCTCGCCAAGCTTTGTCGCCGAAGCGCTGGCGAACAATCTGGATCAGATGGCGGTGTACCCGACCACATTGGGCATCCCGGCCCTGCGCGAAGCCATTGCCGGCTGGTGCGAGCGTCGTTTCGGCGTGCCGAGCGGCTGGATCGATCCGGCGCGCAACGTGCTGCCGGTCAACGGCACCCGTGAAGCGCTGTTCGCCTTCACCCAGACCGTGGTCAATCGCGGCGACGATGCGCTGGTGGTCAGCCCGAACCCGTTCTATCAAATCTACGAAGGCGCCGCGTTCCTCGCCGGGGCCAAGCCGCATTACCTGCCGTGCCTCGACAAAAACGGCTTCAACCCGGATTTCGACGCGGTATCGCCGGACATCTGGAAGCGTTGCCAGATCCTGTTCCTGTGCTCGCCGGGCAACCCGACCGGCGCACTGATCCCGGTCGATGTGCTGAAAAAACTCATCGCCCTGGCCGACGAATACAACTTCGTGATCGCCGCCGACGAGTGCTACAGCGAACTGTACTTCAACGAGCAAACCCCGCCGCCGGGCCTGCTCACCGCTTGCGTCGAACTGGGTCGCAAGGATTTCAAACGTTGCGTGGTCTTCCACAGTCTGTCCAAGCGTTCCAACCTGCCGGGCCTGCGTTCCGGTTTCGTTGCTGGCGATGCCGACATCCTCAAAGGCTTCCTGCTCTATCGCACCTACCACGGCTGCGCGATGCCGGTACAAACGCAACTGGCCAGCGTTGCCGCATGGAACGACGAAGAACACGTGCGCGCCAACCGTGCGCTGTACCGCGAGAAGTTCGACGCAGTACTGGAAATCCTCAGCCCGGTGATGGACGTGCAGCGTCCGGATGGCAGCTTCTATCTGTGGCCGAATGTGAACGGTGATGACGCGGCGTTCTGCCGTGATTTGTTCGAACAAGAGCATGTCACTGTGGTGCCGGGTTCTTATCTGTCCCGTGATGTCGATGGCGTTAATCCGGGCGCCGGCCGTGTGCGTATGGCGCTGGTTGCGCCGTTGGCTGAATGTGTTGAAGCGGCAGAACGTATTCGCGCGTTCATTACCCGTCAGAAATAAACAACTGAATACCGTGCCAGGCAATCTGGCACGGTAACTTTCCCATGCAAGTTACACTTCAAAACAACTGATCACTCCCTCTTTCGTCCCTCACGACTTACTCTTGAGTCGCGATTTTCATCGCATAAAATTCAACATCAAGTACAACTTCAGGGAAGAAAATAAAGATGAATGATCTCCAGGATTGCAAACTCCTACAGTGGCCGGATGATCTCGCTGCTTATGAGGCGGCCATTAAAGAGAATCCGGCGAACGTAACTTCCGCCAGCGGCGGTCGACGCAAACGCTCGCTGATCAACTATTCAAAACTGTGGGCCAATGGTCGAACGCTGACCATCGCCTTCATCGACGACGTCGACCCTGATCACAAACGCAAAATCATGGAGGCAGCTGTTCGCTGGATTCCATACGTTAATCTGAGTTTCGAGTTTGTCGATGACCTGCAAGGTGATATTCGCATCGCCACAAAGAATAATTACAACAGTTCCATGCTCGGCACAGACGCGCTGCTGATTCATCCGGATTGGCCAACGATGAACCTGGGCGTCAAACCGGATCATGAAGACTTTGAAACCATTGTCACCCACGAGTTTGGCCATGCTCTGGGCGCCATGCACGAACACCAGCACCCGCAGGCCGACATCCCTTGGGACAAACCGAAAGTGTACGACTATTACCAGAACCGCGAGATGGGGCCGCTGACCCCGGAGCAAGTGGACTTCAACCTGTTCACGCCATTCAACACCCTCGAAGCGATTTACACAGAGTACGACCGTAAATCGATCATGCATCATCCGGTATCTAACGATTTGACTTTGGGCGACTGGGAGAACCCGATCAATCGCGAGATCAGCAAGAAAGACATCAAGATGATGAGCTTGCTCTATCCCCAATAAGCAATCTCGCAAAAAACAAGGAAGTTAAACCATGTTATCCAATTCAACTCACGCCCCCGCCCTGTTCAAGACAAATGCTTGTGGAGTGCATTACTGATGTGGGCTAGAAAAAACCCATCGAAACTGTGGACTCCCGGCCGCATTCTTCGTATCGCCTTCCTCAATGGCACGCAAGAGTTCAAAGACGCGACCATCGCGGCAGCCAGCAATTGGTTGCCGCACATCAACTTGAAGTTTGATTTCGTTGAGGGTGTCGAGGGGGATATCCGCATACTTAGCAACGATGGCGTTTTCTCGTCCAATATTGGCACTGACGCCTTACTCAATACCCATACAGCGACGATGCAGCTCTGGCCTCACCCGGCCATTCACGCGCGTTATTTCGCCGCGAATGTGATGCATGAGTTCGGCCATATGCTGGGTGCGGAACACGAACAGATCCACCCGGCAGCCGCAATTCCATGGAATGTGCCCGCCATCTACGAAAGACACGGCATTACCGATAATCCTGATAAGGATAACTACGAGGCGAACAGGAAGCGCCAATGGCTACACCGTGAGTATCTTGATCGGGCAGCCACCGAAGACAGCATTTGCTCGGACTACGACCGCAAGTCGATCATGCACTACGTCATTTACCAATCCTGGACCACAGGCGATTTTCAGAACTTTCTTAATCTGGAGCTCAGCGAAAAAGACAAAGCCTTCATGGCGAAGGCTTACCCCTGCCCGGTGTAAACCCGAGCCTGGTTATTTCACCTGTCCAAGATTTGCTTCACTCAAATCAAGTTCACCCAACACTTCACGTAATACGTCATCACCAATCTGGTGATGACGGCTAAGACTATAGAGTTCCAGGCGCTGCGCTCGCAGCGCCTTCAAACGCAAACGCCGCTCCAGCAGATCCATCTGAAATGCCATCGCCTGCGCTTCGGCGGAGTCGTTGAACACGTCGAGTTGATGGCGATATTCAGACATGATCCGCGCCTTGAGCTCTGCCGCCAGCGCCGCTTGAGCGGCATCCTGCGGTGGGAGCTCCTCGGTTTCCAGTGAGTGAATCGCTGCTTCGGCGGTTTTGCGCCAGGCATCGCGTACTTCTTGGCGACGCTTGTCGTCCGGGCTCTTTTCGATGCCGCGCAGTAACAGCGGCAGCGCGATACACGCCGAAATCAGTGAGAGCAGAATCACCCCGGCGGCGATGAAGATCAGCAGATCACGCTCGGGAAATGCCTCCACGCCCACCAGCATCGGCACCGACATCACACCCGCCAGCGTCACCGCACCGCGCACACCGCCAACGGTCAGCAACCAGCAGGAACGCGCGGTCGGTACTTGCGTCAACTCGCCCTTGCCGCGCAATCGCCGCAGCATCACCGACAAACGCCAGATGCTCTGCACCCAGATAAATCGCAGCAGCACCAACGCGAGGAAAATCGCCACGACGTCGAGGCCGCGATACAAAAGGGTTGGCCACAAGGTCGGTTCATGGCTGACCACGGCTTTGATGATGTCCGGCAATTGCAGGCCGAGCAGCAGGAAGATCAAGCCGTTGAAAGCAAATTCCAGCAGCGACCAGACGCTGCGGTTGAGCAAACGGGTGCTGGTCTGCCGAGGCAGCAAATCGAGCCAGCTCTGCATCATCCCCGCCGCCACTGCCGACAGAATGCCCGACACGCCGAGGCGTTCAGCCAAGACATACGCGGCGAACGGCAGCAGCAACATAAATACAACGTGCGTCGCTGGATCATCCCAGCCGCGCGCGATCATCCACGAGCGCAGGCGTCCGACCAGCCAGCTCAGCGCCACGCCGACCGCCAGACCACCGAGCGCTACCACGACAAAGGTCAGGCTGGCGTTGGTCAGCGAGAACACGCCGGTGATGGCGGCGGCCAAGGCGAACTTGAAGGTCACCAGGCCAGAGGCGTCGTTCATCAGCGCCTCGCCCTGCAGGATGTGCATCAGCGGGGTCGGCAAGCGGTTCTGCGAAATAGCCGAGACGGCCACGGCGTCGGTCGGCGACAACACGGCCGCCAAGGCGAAAGCCACGGGCAACGGAATCGTCGGCAATAACCAGTGAATGAAGTAACCGGCGCCGACCACAGTGAACAGCACGAGGCCCACCGCCAGCGTCAGAATCGGCCCGCGCAGATGCCAGAACTCGCGTTTGGGCATGCGCCAGCCATCGGAAAACAGCAGCGGCGGCAGGAACAGAAACAGAAACAGTTCGGGGTCGAGGGCAACGTGCAAACCCAGCGTCGGCCAGGCCAGCAAGGCACCGGCGGCGATTTGCACTAAAGGAAGCGGCAGCGGGATGACCCGTCCGACCAGACGCGAGACGCTGACCAGCATCAGCAGGATCAGGACGGTGTAAGCGGTTTGCATAAAGCGGAAATCTCAGACAATCGACAGCGTTGAACTGCCATATTAGCCGCTTAGGATGCGTCTGGCGTTTGCACCTATGTCGCACACGCCCCAAATGATGTCCGCACAACAATGTGTAGGAGCTGCGGCACGCTGCGATCTTTTGATCTTTAAAGACACAATCAAAAGATCGCAGCCTCGTTTCACTCGACAGCTCCTACAGGGTTTTGCGTATTCGCCGAAGGGTCATGGCATAATCCGTCACCATTTTTCTCCAGCACCTGTAAAGGGGGCAATTCCTTGACCGTTTCAAGTAAAACGTTGCACCTTTTCGGCATCAAAGCCTGCGACACCATGAAAAAGGCGCGCACCTGGCTTGATGAGCACGCTGTCAGCTACGACTTTCACGATTACAAAAGCGCCGGCATCGACCGTGAGCACCTGACCCAATGGTGTGACGAGCACGGCTGGCAAACGGTGTTGAACCGCGCAGGCACGACCTTTCGCAAACTCGACGACGAACGCAAAGCCGATCTCGACCAATCGAAAGCCATCGAACTGATGCTCGCTCAACCCTCGATGATCAAGCGCCCGGTGCTCGATCTCGGTGACCGAACCCTGATTGGCTTCAAGCCAGATATCTACGCGGCCGCTCTGAAGTAAGCAGCCCGTCACTCTTTGTAGAGGTGTATTTACATGTCCAATTCCCTGTTCAGCATCGCCTTTGGTGTCGGCACTCAGAACCGTCAAGGCGCTTGGCTGGAAGTGTTCTACGCACAGCCATTGCTCAATCCTTCGGCCGAACTGGTCGCTGCCGTTGCGCCAATCCTCGGTTATATCGAAGGCAACCAGGCCATCACCTTCACCACCGCTCAGGCGGCGCAACTGGCTGAAGCCGTGAAAGGCATCGACGCCGTGCAAGGCAAACTGCTGACCCGTCTGGCCGAAAGCCACAAGCCGCTGGTCGCCACTCTGCTGGCCGAAGATGCTCAGCTGACCTCGACGCCTGAGGCTTATCTGAAGCTGCACCTGCTGTCGCACCGTCTGGTCAAGCCGCACGGCGTGAGCCTGGCCGGCATCTTCCCGCTGCTGCCGAACGTGGCCTGAACCAGCCAGGGCGCGATCGACCTGAGCGAACTGACCGAAATGCAACTGGAAGCCCGTCTGCGTGGCGAGCTGCTGGAAGTGTTCTCGGTGGACAAGTTCCCGAAAATGACCGACTACGTGGTTCCGGCCGGCGTGCGTATCGCTGACGCGGCACGTCTGCGTCTGGGCGCTTACGTCGGCGAAGGCACCACCGTGATGCACGAAGGTTTCATCAACTTCAACGCCGGCACCGAAGGCCCGGGCATGATCGAAGGCCGCGTTTCTGCTGGCGTATTCGTCGGCAAGGGCTCCGATCTGGGCGGCGGCTGCTCGACCATGGGCACCCTGTCGGGCGGCGGCAACATCGTGATCAAGGTTGGCGAAGGCTGCCTGATCGGCGCCAACGCCGGTATCGGTATTCCATTGGGCGACCGCAACACTGTTGAGTCGGGCCTGTACGTGACCGCCGGCACCAAGGTGGCGCTGCTCGACGAAAACAACAACCTGGTTAAGGTTGTGAAGGCGCGTGAGCTGGCCGGTCAGGCTGACCTGCTGTTCCGTCGCAATTCGGAAACCGGTGCTGTGGAATGCAAAACCCACAAATCGGCGATCGAACTGAACGAAGCGCTGCACGCTCACAACTAAGCAGCCTCATCCGACTTCTGTAGGAGCAAAGCTTGCTCGCGAAGGCGTCCTTGAGGCCGCCAAAAGCTTCGCGAGCAAGCTCGGCTCCTACAGGGGGCGGTGTACACCCGCCCAAGTTCACAGGGCTGAACAGATGATGATTCCCTCCCCCTGGCGTGCCGATTTCCCGGCCATCGCCGCGCTGCAACGGCAAGACCAGACCTATCTGGACAACGCCGCCACCACGCAAAAACCCCAAGCCCTGCTCGACGCGCTGACGCATTACTACGCCAATGGCGCGGCCAATGTGCACCGTGCGCAACACCTGCCCGGCGCCCATGCGACGCAGGCGTTCGAGGACAGTCGGCGCAAGGTTGCGCAGTGGCTGAATGCCGGAGACAGCGGGCAGATCATCTTTACCCACGGCGCCACCAGTGCGCTGAACCTCCTGGCTTATGGCCTGGAACATCTTTTCCACCCGGGCGATGAAATAGTCATCAGCGCCCTGGAGCATCACGCCAATCTGCTGCCGTGGCAGCAACTGGCGCAACGGCGCAATCTGAAACTGGTGATTCTGCCGCTGGATGCTGACGGTTTGATTGACCTCGCGGCTGCCGTGCATTTGATTGGCCCGCGTACACGCTTGCTGGCGGTCAGTCAGTTGTCCAACGTGCTCGGTGCCTGGCAGCCATTGCCGGCGCTGCTGGGCATGGCCAAGGCGCAGAACGCGTTGACCGTGGTCGATGGCGCGCAAGGCGTAGTGCATGGCCGGCATGACGTGCAGGCGCTGGGTTGCGACTTCTACGTGTTTTCAAGCCACAAGCTGTATGGGCCGGATGGTTTGGGCGTTCTGTTCGGGCGCAATGCTGCGCTTGAAAAACTGAAGCCTTGGCAGTTTGGCGGCGAAATGGTGCTGGAAGCCAACTACCACGACGCGCGCTTCCGCCCTGCTCCGCTGGGTTTTGAAGCGGGCACACCGCCGATTGCCAGTGTGATCGGCCTAGGTGCGACGCTGGATTATCTGGCCGGGCTCGATCAGGACGCAGTGTCGGCCCACGAAGCGGCGCTGCATGACTATCTGCTGCGTGGCCTCGCTGCTCGCAACGGCATTCGCCTGCTCGGCAAGCCGCAACTGGCGCTGGCCAGTTTCATCGTGGAAGGCGTGCATAACGCTGATTTGGCGCATTTGCTCACCGAGCAAGGTATTGCCGTGCGCGCCGGACATCATTGCGCGATGCCGCTGTTGAAAAGCTTCGAGCTGGCCGGGGCGATTCGCGTGTCGCTGGCGTTGTACAACGATTCGGAGGATCTGGAACGGTTCTTTGAAGCGCTGGATCAGGCGCTGGAGCTGTTGCGATGAGCTTGCCGGTCGAGGCTGCCGAGGCGTTGCAGACTTTTCAGAATGCGGCGGGTTGGGAACAGCGCGCGCGGTTGTTGATGCAGTTTGGTGATCGGTTGCCACCGCTAAGTGACGCCGACAAGTGCGAAGTCAACCGGGTGCATGGCTGTGAGAGTCAGGTGTGGCTCATTGGGGAATTGCGTGATGGTCACTGGCAGTTCGCGGCGAGCAGCGATGCGCGGATGATTCGTGGGTTGGTGGCGTTGTTGCTGTTGCGAGTGAACGGACTGTCAGCGGCGGAGTTGCAGCAAATTGATCTGCCGGACTGGTTCAATCAGCTAGGCCTTTCGCGCCAGCTATCGCCCTCGCGCAGCAATGGCCTGAATGCCGTGCTCAAGCGAATGAATGAGTTGGCCGGTTAATCCTGTGGCGAGGGGATTTATCCCCGATGGGCTGCGAAGCGGCCCCAACTCCGACACATGCGGACAGCCTGACGCTCCGAGGAAGCAGATCTTGGGGGCGCTTCGCACCCCATCGGGGATAAATCCCCTCGCCACAAGGTTTGCTAGCTAATCGGTTTGACCCGCTCCGCCGGGCGCCGGACGCCCGCCACAATCTTGTCCACAGCCTTGGTCGCCGCGACCATCCCGAACGTCGCCGTGACCATCATCACTGCACCAAACCCACCCGCGCAGTCCAGCTTCACGCCGTCACCGACAAAACTCTTCTGCAAACAAATGCTGCCATCCGGCTTCGGATAACGCAGTTGCTCCGTAGAAAATACACACGGCACGCTGTAATGACGGGTCACGGTGCGCGAAAAGCCATAATCACGACGCAACGTCGAACGCACTTTCGAGGCCAACGGGTCATTGAACGTGCGGTTGAGGTCACACACCTGAATCAGCGTCGGATCAATCTGCCCGCCCGCGCCGCCGGTGGTGATGATCTGAATCTTGCGGCGTTTGCACCAGGCAATCAGCGCAGCTTTGGCGTTGACCGCGTCGATGCAGTCGATCACGCAATCGATGTTCGGCGTGATGTATTCGGCCATGGTCTCGCGGGTGACGAAGTCAACCACCGCGTGCACGGTGCAATCCGGGTTGATCCCGCGCAGACGCTCGGCCATCACCTCGACCTTGGGCTTGCCGACGGTGCTGTCCAGCGCGTGCAACTGGCGGTTGGCGTTGCTGACGCAGACGTCATCGAGGTCGAACAGCGAAATCTCGCCGACGCCACAACGGGCCATGGCTTCCGCCGCCCAGGAACCGACGCCACCGACGCCGACGATCGCCACGTGGGCCGCGCGCAAACGCGCCAGACCTTCGATGCCATACAAACGGGCGATGCCTGCAAACCGCGGATCTTCTGTACTCATGACCATTACCCCAAAAACCGGCGCGCATTATAGGGCTACACAGCGACAAGTTTTAAGCTTCGAGCTACAAGTGTAAGAACTTAAGTCAAAGTCGGCTGCCCAATGTCGGGCATTTCCCTGTCAGATGTACGACTGGCAGACTGCCGGTGTAGGATGCGCGCCCTTTTGCAATAAGAAAGGCGCAACGCCAACCGACTCCTTCGTTCCACAGCCTTTGGAACCCGAAATAGCTATGTCATCGCGTAAATTTGGACTCAACCTGGTGGTGGTTCTGGCAATCGCTGCCCTGTTCACCGGTTTCTGGGCACTGATCAATCGCCCGGTTTCCGCGCCGAACTGGCCGGAGCAGATCTCCGGTTTCTCCTATTCGCCGTTCCAGCAGGGACAATATCCGCAGAAGGATCAGTATCCGTCTGACGAAGAAATGCGCCGCGACCTGGAGATCATGAGCAAGCTGACGGACAACATCCGCATCTACTCAGTCGACGGTTCGCTGCAAGACATCCCGAAACTGGCTGAAGAGTTCGGTCTGCGCGTCACGCTGGGGATCTGGATCAGTCCCGATCAGGAACGCAACGAACGGGAAATCACCCGCGCCATCGAACTGGCCAACACTTCGCGCAGCGTGGTTCGCGTGGTGGTCGGGAACGAAGCGATCTTCCGTAAGGAAATCACTGCGCAAGAGCTGAGCGTGTTGCTCGATCGTGTGCGCGCGGCGGTGAAAGTGCCGGTGACCACCTCCGAGCAATGGCACGTCTGGGAAGAACACCCGGAGCTGGCCAAGCACGTGGATCTGATCGCTGCGCACGTTCTGCCGTACTGGGAATTTATTCCGGTCGACAAGGCTGGGCAGTTCGTTTTCGACCGTGCCCGCGACCTGAAAAAACTGTTCCCGAAGAAACCGCTGCTGCTCTCAGAGGTTGGCTGGCCGAGCAACGGTCGCATGCGCGGTGGCGCCGATGCGTCGCCGGCGGATCAAGCGATTTACCTGCGTACCTTGGTCAACAAGCTCAACCGCCAAGGCTTCAACTACTTCGTGATCGAAGCGTTTGACCAGCCGTGGAAGGCCAGCGACGAAGGTTCGGTCGGCGCGTACTGGGGCGTGTTCAACGCCGCGCGTCAGCAGAAATTCAACTTCGAAGGCCCGGTGGTCGCGATCCCGCAGTGGCGCGTGCTGGCGATCGGCTCGGTGGTGCTGGCGCTGTTGTCGCTGACTTTGCTGATGATCGACGGTTCGGCCCTGCGTCAGCGTGGGCGGATCTTCCTGACCTTTATCGCCTTCCTTTGCGGTTCGGTGCTGGTCTGGATCGGCTACGACTACAGCCTGCAATACAGCACGTGGTTCAGTTTGACGGTCGGCTTCCTGTTGGCGCTCGGTGCGCTCGGGGTGTTCATTGTGTTGCTGACCGAAGCGCATGAGCTGGCCGAAGCGGTTTGGATTCACAAACGCCGGCGCGAATTCCTGCCGGTCGAGGGCGACTCCAACTACCGCCCGAAAGTCTCGATTCATGTGCCTTGCTACAACGAGCCGCCGGAGATGGTCAAACAGACCCTCGACGCCCTCGCCGCGCTGGATTATCCGGACTATGAAGTCCTGATCATCGACAACAACACCAAGGATCCGGCGGTGTGGGAGCCGGTGCGCGACTACTGCGCAACCCTCGGCCCGCGCTTCAAGTTCTTCCACGTCTCGCCCCTGGCCGGTTTCAAGGGCGGCGCGCTGAACTACCTGATTCCGCACACCGCAAAAGACGCCGAAGTCATCGCCGTGATCGACTCCGATTACTGCGTGCACCCGAACTGGCTGAAGCACATGGTGCCGCACTTCGCCGATCCGAAAATCGCCGTGGTGCAGTCGCCGCAGGATTATCGCGACCAGAACGAAAGCACCTTCAAGAAGCTCTGCTACGCGGAATACAAAGGCTTCTTCCACATCGGCATGGTCACTCGTAACGACCGTGACGCGATCATCCAGCACGGCACCATGACCATGACCCGTCGTTCGGTGCTGGAAGAATTGGGTTGGGCTGACTGGTGCATCTGTGAAGACGCCGAACTCGGTCTGCGCGTGTTCGAAAAAGGCCTGTCGGCGGCGTATTACCACGACAGCTACGGCAAGGGTCTGATGCCGGATACGTTTATCGACTTCAAGAAACAGCGTTTCCGTTGGGCTTACGGTGCGATTCAGATCATCAAGCGCCACACCCGCAGCCTGCTGCGCGGCAAAGACACCGAACTGACACGCGGCCAGCGTTACCACTTCCTCGCGGGCTGGTTGCCGTGGGTGGCGGACGGCATGAACATCTTCTTCACCGTCGGCGCGCTGTTGTGGTCGGCGGCGATGATCATCGTGCCGCAGCGGGTCGATCCGCCGTTGCTGATCTTTGCAATTCCGCCGCTGGCGCTGTTCGTGTTCAAGGTCGGCAAGATCATCTTCCTCTACCGTCGCGCCGTCGGCGTGAACCTGAAAGATGCATTCTGCGCGGCACTGGCCGGGCTGGCGTTGTCGCACACCATCGCCAAAGCGGTGCTGTACGGCTTCTTCACCACCAGCATTCCGTTCTTCCGCACACCGAAAAACGCCGACAACCATGGTTTCTGGGTGGCGATTTCCGAAGCGCGGGAAGAGCTGTTCATCATGCTGCTGTTGTGGGGCGCGGCGCTGGGGATCTATCTGGTCAACGGCATGCCGAGCAACGACATGCGCTTCTGGGTGGTGATGCTGCTGGTGCAATCGCTGCCGTATCTGGCGGCGCTGATCATGGCGTTCCTGTCGTCGCTGCCGAAACCTGCGGCCAAGGCTGAGCCGGCGCCGGTCGTCTAAATCCTCATCGATGCACTAAACGGCGGCCAATGGTCGCCGTTTTGCTTTAAGATAACCGCCATTTTGCGGGGCTTGGCGCTAAGCCGTGTGGGAGCGGGCTTGCTCGCGAATGCGGTGTGTCATTAAACATTGATGTCGACTGACACACTGCTTTCGCGAGCAAGCCCGCTCCCACATTTAGTCCGTGCCCACATTCATGATTTCCGGAGTTTTCCATGACGGCCCACGCCGACCTTTCGCCGACCCTCCAACTCGCCATCGACCTGATCCGCCGTCCATCCGTGACGCCGGTCGACGCCGATTGCCAGAAGCAGATGATGCAGCGCCTGGGCGATGCCGGTTTCAGCCTCGAGCCGATGCGCATCGAAGATGTGGATAACTTCTGGGCCACCCACGGCAACAACGATGGCCCGGTGCTGTGCTTCGCCGGCCACACCGACGTGGTGCCGACCGGCCCGGTCACCGCGTGGCAGATCGACCCGTTCAACGCGCTGATCGATGAACACGGCATGCTCTGCGGCCGTGGCGCGGCAGACATGAAAGGCAGCCTGGCGTCGATGACCGTCGCCGCCGAGCGCTTCGTCGCCGATTACCCGAATCACAAGGGTAAAGTCGCGTTTCTGATCACCAGCGATGAAGAAGGCCCGGCGCACCACGGCACCAAGGCTGTGGTCGAGCGTTTGGCCGCGCGTAACGAACGTCTGGACTGGTGCATCGTCGGCGAACCGTCGAGCACCACGCTGGTGGGCGACGTGGTGAAAAACGGCCGTCGTGGCTCGCTGGGTGCCAAGCTCACCGTCAAAGGCATTCAGGGTCACGTCGCTTACCCGCATCTGGCGAAGAACCCGATCCACCTCGCCGCTCCGGCGCTGGCCGAACTGGCTGCCGAGCATTGGGATCACGGCAACGATTTCTTCCCGCCGACCAGTTTCCAGATCTCCAACGTCAACTCCGGCACCGGCGCGACCAACGTGATTCCGGGCGATCTGGTGGCGGTGTTCAACTTCCGTTTCTCCACCGAATCGACCGTCGAAGGCCTGCAGAAACGTGTGGCCGATATTCTCGACAAACACGATCTGGACTGGCACATCGACTGGGCGCTGTCCGGTCTGCCGTTCCTCACCGAACCGGGCGCGCTGCTCGACGCGGTGTCGGCGAGCATCAAGGACATCACCGGTCGCGAGACCAAAGCGTCGACCAGCGGCGGTACGTCCGATGGCCGCTTCATCGCGACCATGGGCACGCAAGTGGTTGAACTGGGCCCGGTCAACGCGACCATCCACCAGGTCAACGAACGCGTGCTGGCGGCGGATCTCGACGTACTGACCGAGATCTACTACCAGACAATGATCAAGTTGCTCGCCTGATGCTTGCTTGTCCGATCTGCAGTGAGCCGCTGAATGCGGTGGATAACGGCGTGGTCTGCCCCGCCGGCCACCGCTTCGACCGTGCGCGCCAGGGTTATCTGAACCTGCTGCCGGTGCAGCACAAAAACAGCCGTGATCCTGGCGACAATCAGGCCATGGTTGAAGCGCGCCGCGACTTTTTGAACGCCGGCCATTACGCGCCGGTGGCCAAGCGTCTGGCCGAGCTGGCGGCGAGTTATGCGCCGGGCCGCTGGGTCGACATTGGTTGTGGCGAGGGTTATTACACCGCGCAAATCGCCGAGGCCTTGCCGAACGCCGATGGCTACGCGCTGGACATCTCCCGTGAAGCGGTCAAACGCGCTTGCAAACGCAACCCGGCGATTAGCTGGTTGATCGCCAGCATGGCTCGCGTGCCGTTGGCGTCGGGCAGTTGCCAGTTTCTCGCCAGCGTTTTCAGTCCACTGGACTGGGAAGAAGCCAAGCGCCTGCTCAGTGTTGGCGGCGGTCTGATGAAAGTCGGCCCGACCAGCGGCCACCTGATGGAACTGCGCGAACGCCTGTATGACGAAGTGCGCGAGTACACCGACGACAAGCACTTGGCCCTGGTGCCGCAAGGCATGGCGCTGGCGCACAGTGAAACCCTGGAATTCAAACTGACCCTGGACAAGCCCGAGGATCGCGCCAACCTGTTGGCGATGACACCCCACGGCTGGCGCGCCAGTGCCGAGCGTCGCGCGGCGGTGATCGAACAGGCCGAGCCGTTCGAGACCACCGTGTCGATGCGCTACGATTATTTCGTTCTTCAATAAACTTTTGGTCTCGGGCGAGTGCCCGGGGCCGGCTAAATCCGCGAGTGGATTTTTCAGACCGCAGTGAGGACATCCATGCGCCAACCGGATATCGAGATTTACCTGAAAGACGCCGACGTCGACCATAAGGCCATTTCCGCCTGGCTGGGCGCCGCATTGGGCCCATGCAGCGACTGGGTTCAGAAAGGCCAGACCTGGAAGTGCAAGGCCGGCAACGTGCCAGTGACCTGGCTGCCGAAAGCCGTGGGCAAGTGGAACAGCCTGTACCTGGAAAGCGACCAGACGCCGTGGGACGACGACATCGCCTGCGCCCGCGCGGCATTTGCTGCGCTGAACGTCGAAGTGCGTTGCGCGCCGGGCACGTGGGTCGAGGAAGAAGGTGAAGAGACGGCTGATCGCTGGATGCGCATCAGCGCAGACGGTGAAGAAGAGATCACCTGGAAAACCGCTTAAAAGCAAAAGATCGCAGCCTTCGGCAGCTCCTACAGGGTCATGTGTACACCTGTAGGAGCTGCCGAAGGCTGCGATCTTTTGATCTTCAAGGTTACAGGCCTACAACGTCTTCCGCCTGCAAGCCCTTCTCGCCAGTAATCACCGCGTACTCAACCTGCTGACCTTCAGCCAGCGACCGGTGCCCTTCGCCGCGAATCGCGCGGTAGTGCACGAACACGTCCACCCCGTCTTCGCGCTGAATAAAGCCGTAGCCTTTGGCGTCGTTGAACCACTTCACGTTGCCGGTTTCACGTGTTGCCATCTGTTCATACTCCTTTTTTATTATTGAACAGGCTTTTCGCAGGAAAGCCTTTGAGGAACGTCAGCCTGCATCCGACGTCCATAAAAGGGCCCCGGCGACAGACCGCCGAGTATATGACAGGTGCGAAAAGTCTCAACAGGAGATTACTTCGCCGCTTTTTTGCCGATTTTCGTCCAATACGGCACACTATCGACCGCCCGAGCAAACGCTCGGTTTTATTCACTCACGCAGAAGCCGTATGACCCGTTCCCCGTTCCGCCGTCTTGTGTTTGGCACCCTGCGCCGACTGTTGTATCTCTGGGTTCGCTCAGAGACGATCAACCAGTCGTCGTTTACCCTCAACCTCGACCGCAGTCGTCCGGTGTTCTACGTCCTGCAAAACCCTTCGCTGACCGATCTGGCCGTGCTCGACACCGAGTGCACCAAGGCCGGCCTGCCGCGCCCGGTACTGCCGGTGTCGGTGGGTTCGCTGATTGAACCAGCGGCGTTTTTCTACCTGACGCCGGATCCGGACTGGCTCGGTCGTCAGGACAAACGCGGCGCGCCGCCGACACTGACTCGCCTCGTGAGCGCCCTCACCCAGAACGCTGCCGAAGACGCGCAGATCATTCCGGTCAGCGTGTTCTGGGGCCAATCGCCCGACAGCGAAAACAGTCCGTGGAAACTGTTGTTCGCCGACAGCTGGGCCGTTACCGGACGCCTGCGTCGTCTGCTGAGCATCATCGTCCTCGGCCGTAAAACCCGCGTGCAATTCTCCGCACCGATTCACCTGCGCGAGCTGATCGATCACAACAAGGGTCACGAGCGCACCGTGCGCATGGCCCAGCGGATCCTGCGCGTACACTTCCGCAATCTGAAAGCCGCGGTGATCGGCCCGGACATTTCCCACCGCCGCAATCTGGTCAAAGGCCTGCTCAATCAGCCATTGGTCAAGCAAGCGATCCTCGACGAAGCCGAGCGCGAAAACATCTCCCCGGAAAAAGCCAAGGCCCAGGCCCTGCGCTACGGCAACGAGATCGCCTCGGACTACACCTACACCGCGATCCGTTTCCTCGAAGTGGTGCTGAGCTGGTTCTGGAACAAGATTTACGACGGCATCAAGGTCAACCACATCGAAGGCGTGCAGAAGGTCGCCCAGGGTCACGAAGTGATCTACGTGCCGTGCCATCGCAGCCACATCGACTATCTGCTGCTCTCGTACTTACTGTTCCGCAACGGCCTGACCCCGCCGCACATCGCCGCCGGGATCAACCTCAACATGCCGGTGATCGGCAGCCTGCTGCGGCATGGCGGCGCGTTCTTCATGCGCCGCACGTTCAAGGGCAATCCGCTGTACACCTCGGTGTTCAACGAATACCTGCACACGCTGTTCACCAAAGGTTTCCCGGTCGAGTACTTCGTCGAGGGCGGCCGCTCGCGCACCGGACGCATGCTGCAACCGAAAACCGGCATGCTCGCCATTACGATGCGCAGCTTCCTGCGTTCGTCGCGCATGCCGATCGTGTTTGTACCTGTGTACATCGGCTACGAGCGCGTGCTGGAGGGGCGTACCTACCTCGGCGAATTGCGCGGCGCGAGCAAGAAGAAAGAATCGATCTTCGACATCTTCAAAGTCATCGGTGCGCTCAAGCAGCGCTTCGGTCAGGTCGCCGTCAACTTCGGCGAGCCGATCAAACTGGCGGAATTCCTCGATGCCGAGCAACCGGACTGGCGCCAACAGGAACTCGGCCCACAGTTCAAACCGGCGTGGCTCAACGAGACCACTAATCGCCTCGGCGAGAAAGTCGCGCAGCATCTGAACGAAGCGGCGGCGATCAACCCGGTCAACCTGGTGGCACTGGCGCTGCTGTCGACCACGCGCCTGGCGCTGGATGATCGCGCCATGGCGCGGGTGCTGGATCTGTATCTGGCGCTGCTGCGCAAAGTCCCGTACTCGCCACACACCACGCTGCCGGAAGGCGATGGTCGTGCCTTGATCGAGCACGTGAAGGACATGGATCTGCTGTCCGAGCAGAACGATGCGCTTGGCAAGATTCTCTATCTCGACGAGCAGAACGCCGTCCTGATGACCTACTACCGCAACAACGTGCTGCACATCTTCGCTCTGCCGGCGTTGCTGGCGAGCTTCTTCCAGAGTGCGTCGCGCATGAGCCGCGAACAGATCCTGCGCTACACCCGCGCGCTGTATCCGTACTTGCAATCGGAGCTGTTCATCCGCTGGTCGCTGGACGAACTGGATGCCGTGGTCGATCAGTGGCTGGAAGCATTCGTCGAGCAAGGTCTGCTGCGTTTCGAGAAAGACGTCTACCTGCGTCCGGCGCCAAGTTCGCGGCATTTTGTGTTGCTGACATTGCTGTCGAAAAGCATCGCGCAGACCTTGCAGCGTTTCTACATGACCGTGTCCTTGCTGCTCAACAGCGGCCAGAACAGCATCAGCGCCGAAGAACTGGAAGACCTCTGCACCGTCATGGCCCAGCGCCTGTCGATCCTCCATGGGCTGAATGCGCCGGAGTTCTTCGACAAGAGCTTGTTCCGTCACTTCATCCAGACCCTGCTCGACCTCGACGTGCTGCGTCGCGACGAGGCCGGCAAGCTCAGCTACCACGAACTGCTCGGTGAATTGGCCGAAGGTGCGGCCAAGCGCGTACTGCCAGCGGACATTCGTTTGTCGATCCGCCAGGTTGCGCTGCATCGCAGTGAAGATGCGGCTGAAACAGCGGTCATTGCCGAAGGCTGAAACTTGCTGATAACTAACGGAGAGCCCGCCGGGTTCTCTCGTTAGTTGATTCGTGAATAAATAGGCTCACTTTAATAATCGCGATAAGGATATCGAGATGAGCCTGTTGCACGAACAAACTCCCATTGTCACCGTCGACTTCCGTCTGCCCCCAGACTTCCGCGCTCCTGAGGGCGGCGAGAATGAAACGGTGGTCAGCGTCAAAGCCATTACTTTAACTTCCCCGATTGCCATCAAAGACTGGCGACACTCTTCAGTCTTCGAAGTCGACTGGAAGTTTTCTTTCCCGCATCGCTACAACGAGGTGGGCGTCAAGTATCAGATCAATATTCAGATGTTCCATAACCAGCGCCCCTTGCTGGTTGAACAGGACTACTTCGTAATCGTCAACAAGGCTCCGCACCGTCAAACGCTGCACCTGAGCCCGATCGGTTTTCTGTATGTCGAAGTGCAGGAGGCTCGCCCGATCTCTGCGCATGAAGCGGTCACCATCAGCTTGCACGATACTGCCCATGCAACAGAACTGGCCCGCGTCACTCACGACGAGCAAACAGCCACTTCGTTCTATCTGCAATACGACCCGGATGACGTCATACCCGGTAAACGCTATACATTGAGCGGCGTTGAAAACCGCTACCACCAATCCATTCAAGTGACGCCCCGGCAAGTTGAACTGGCACCGGTTTCGCAAAACCTGAGCTCCCGGTTGCTGCAGAACATCTCGCAGTGGCTGGAAAAACCATTACGTTTGTTCACTGACGTTGATGGCAAAATCCGCTAGATTTCTCTTCGGCGCCGGGATTCTTCCGGCGCAAAAGTATTAGAGGTTCCGATGAAAAAACTCACCCTTCTCGCCGCCGCCACGCTGTTGAGCGCCTGCCAATCGACCACCCCCGCCGGCAAGGCCAGCCTCGATGGCGAAGTGTTCTACCTGCAACGCATCGCCCTGCCACCGAGCGCGACCCTGAGCGTGAGCCTGCAAGACGTTACCCTCGCCGACGCCCCGGCGGTCGTGCTCGACGAGCAGAAAGGCCCGATCAAAGGCCAGGTGCCACTGCCGTTCCACTTGAGCTACGATCCGGCGCAGGTCAAACCCGGCCACCGTTATTCGGTCAGCGCGCGTATCGAAGTCAACGGCGAGCTGATGTTCATCACCACCGAAAACCACGCCGTGCAACTTGACGGCAACGACCCGCAGCCGCTGAAAATCCGCGTCGACGCGATTCGTTAATTCATTCTCCGCCACCACTTTCTGCAACAAGGAAGCCGCCATGCTCCGCCCTACCCTTCGCTTCGCCGGCCTGTGCGCCGGCCTGATGATCAGCGCCAACGCTCTGGCCCTGTCACTGAGCGACCTGTCGCAACAAGACGCCACCGGCGGCCTCAAGGATGCCCTGACCCAAGGCGCGCAAATCGCCGTCAAACAACTGGGCACCCCGGGCGGCTTCAGCAACAACCCCGAGGTGAAAATCGAACTTCCGGGCAAACTCGGCAAAGCCGCCAGCAAAATGAAAGCCTTCGGCATGGGCGCCCAGGTTGAAGAACTCGAAACCGCGATGAACAAAGCGGCGGAAAGTGCCGTGACCCAAGCCCAGCCAATCCTCGTCGACGCCGTGAAAAAAATGAGCGTCGCTGACGCCAAAGGCATCCTCAGCGGCGGCCAGGATTCAGCCACGCAATACCTCGACAAATCCAGCCGCGAACAAATCCGCGCCAAGTTCCTGCCGATCGTCAAACAGGCGACCGACAAAGTCGGCGTGGCGCAGAAGTACAACTCGTTCGCCGGCCAGGCTGCAGCGTTCGGTGTGGTCGATGCGAAAAGCGCGAATGTCGAAAACTACGTCACCGAACAGGCACTGAACGGCTTGTTCGAAATGATCGGCAAACAGGAAGAAACCATCCGCCAGAACCCGGCCGCTGCGGCGACGAGTCTGGCGAAAAAAGTCTTCGGCACGCTGTAACGTCACGTGTAGGAGCTGCCGCAGGCTGCGATCTTTTGATCTTGTCTTTGCTGTCGAGCATTGAAGATCAAAAGATCGCAGCCTTCGGCAGCTCCTACAGGGTTTTCTGTCAGGCTGCATGGGTCATGTGAACCACGCTCTTGCGGTACACGTCAGTGAACCGGCTTACCGCTCGCTGAATCACCGAACACTGAAACTCGATGAAGTACGTCAGATCCAGCTCATCCGCTTCGCTGTGCAAATAAGAGCGCCCATACTTCACCGGCGAATTGCGCAGCAGCAAACTGATCGCAATGTAACGAAACGCCGCAAACTCATGCTTGAACATGAACCAGTAAAACAACGCCCGCGCGACCCGCCCGTTACCGTCGCGAAAGGGATGCTCGTAACCCAAGGCAAAATGCAGCGTGATCGCCTTGATCAGTGGATGCACATAACCCTTCTCCTGAGGTGATCCCTCAGGCAAATTGATCCAGTCCGACAACCTCCCCAGCCGCGAAATCAATCCGGCAGCAGACGGAGGACGATGCACCGTATTGCCCGCGCCGTCCTGAACAACCACCTCATCATTCGCCCGGAAAACGCCCGGAGAATAGTCCTCGTCAGCAATCCCCTCCACACCCACCCGATGCATCGCAGCGATCAAATCCACACTCATGGGCACATCGCGTTTCTCCCACGCGAAATTCATCATCCTGTAGTTGCCCATCACCATCCGCTCATCCGGCGTACGCGGCTGACGCCGATGCCTGAGCATGTCTTTGGCCACACGCGTAGTCGTCGCCGCGCCCTCTAACTGACTACTGGCGATGGCCTCATCCTCGATCAAATCATTAAGCAAATAACTGCAATGCGCCTGTTCTCCAATTTGCCGAGTCATGTAATCCAGAGCGGCAAAAGTCGTCTGCCGATCCACCAACGACAACGTGATCTGCGCCAACGGCGTCAGCACATACTTGCCCCACTGCACCGGCTCGCCCAACGGCAACAGATTGACGTACTGCGCCACCCGCGCCTTCTTGACCAACGCCCAACACAGCTTCACATCCAACCCGGACGCCCAGCGATAGCGCAACGCCTCGAAAGGCAGATAACGGCCCTGATCATCCAGCGGCTTGAGCAACGCCAGATAATCCTCCAGACGCTGCTTGTGCGGCGAGCGCAGCAGAAGATTGAACACGGGATCGGATCGGCCTTTGAAGACGGGTGGGTTTTTCATGAAAGGGTGGACTCGAGGCGGTTGAAAACAGACGCTGGAGTACAACACCCGAGGGGGGACAGGCTCAATATCGGAGGTTTCTGAAAAAGATGTAGGAAGGAAATGGAGGCAACTCAGGCAGAAATTGGTCGGCTGTCAGGCCGCCTTCGCGAGCAAGCCCGCTCCCACAGTTGGATGGTGTTGAATCAGACAGAGCATGGTTGGCTGGCAGGCCGCCTTCGCGAGCAAGCTCACTCCCACAGTTGGATGGTGTTGAATCAGACAGAGCATGGTTGGCTGGCAGGCCGCCTTCGCGAGCAGGCTCACTCCTACAATTGGATGGTGTTGAATCAGATAAAGCCTGGTTGGCTGGCAGGCCGTTATCGCGAGCAGGCTCACTCCTACAATTGGATCGTGTTGAGTCAGACAGAGCATGGTTGGCTGGCAGGCCGTTATCGCGAGCAGGCTCACTCCTACAATTGGATGGTGTTGAATCAGACAGAGCATGGTTGGCTGGCAGGCCGTTATCGCGAGCAGGCTCACTCCTACAATTGGATCGTGAACATCCGGGCAGAAACAGGTCGGCTGTCAGGCCGCCTTCGCGAGCAAGCTCTGCTCCTACAAAAGCAGGATCAAAAGATCGCAGCCTTCGGCAGCTCCTACAAGGAATCGTGGCGCACCCACGCCAACCACTAGGCCGAGTGTCAGCTCGCCTGCTTTTGATCTTAGAGCCCGTCGGGAGGCTGAGTGGAGGGATTCATACGGGGAAAGCATCGAGAGGAGGTGCAGCGAAGCAAACCGTAGGCGATGCCCCCGGATGAACCCGGAGCGAAGGAACCCGAGCCTTAGCGAGGGCCGGACGTCAGGGCACAGACCTTTGGTTCCTTTGGGGCGTTTGCCAAAGGGACTCGCCGTAAGGGCGAAACCGCCAGCCGCAACCCCCGCAAAAACGGATATTCACAAAGAACACCCAGAACATGGTCGGCCCGAAGGCCGCCACGTAACACAAAAGATCAAGCCTCCCGCCGAACCCTGAACCAAGCCGCATACAACGCCGGCAAAAACAACAGCGTCAAAGCCGTAGCAACAATCAACCCGCCCATGATCGCCACCGCCATCGGCCCAAAAAACACACTGCGCGACAACGGAATCATCGCCAACACCGCCGCCAGCGCCGTCAACACAATCGGCCGAAACCGCCGCACAGTCGCCTCAATAATCGCCTGCCAAGGCCCAAGCCCCGACTTGATATCCTGCTCAATCTGATCCACCAGAATCACCGAATTGCGCATGATCATCCCCGACAACGCAATCGTCCCCAACATCGCCACAAACCCGAACGGCTGACGGAACACCATCAAAAACAGCACCACCCCGATCAACCCCAACGGCGCCGTCAAAAACACCATCGCCGTGCGCGAAAAACTGCGCAACTGCACCATCAACAGCGTCAGCACCACCACGATAAACATCGGCACCCCGGCATTCACCGACTTCTGCCCACGCTCGGAATCCTCCACCGTGCCGCCGACCTCCAGCAAATACCCATCCGGCAACTCCGCGCGAATCGGATCGAGCGTCGGCATGATCTGCTTGATCAACGTCGCCGGCTGCTCCTTGCCATAAATGTCCGCGCGCACCGTCACCGTCGGCAACCGATTGCGGTGCCAGATAATCCCTTCCTCAAAACCATATTCCAGCGTTGCGACCTGCGACAACGCCACACTGCGGCCGTTGTCCGTCGGCACCGCCAGACTCGGCAGCAACGACAACTCGGTGCGCTCATGCACCGTGCCGCGCAGCAGAATCTCGATCAACTCGTTGTCTTCGCGGTACTGACTGACACTCGCGCCGGTCAGCGAACTCTGCAGAAACTTCGCCAGATTGGCCGTGCTCACACCGAGCGCCCGGGCACGATCCTGATCGATGTTCAGGTACACGACTTTGCTCGGTTCCTCCCAATCCAGATGCACGTTGACCACATACGGATTCTCGCGAACCTTGGTCGCCACTTTGCGCGCCAACGCACGGACTTCTTCGATGTGTTCGCCGGTGACGCGGAACTGCACCGGGTAACCCACGGGCGGGCCATTCTCCAGACGCGTGACCCGCGAACGCATCGCCGGGAATTGCTCGTTCAATGTGCTGATCAACCAGCTGCGCAGCGCTTCACGCTCCTCGATGGTTTTCGCCAACACCACAAACTGCGCGAAGCTCGCCGCCGGCAACTGCTGATCCAGCGGCAGATAGAAACGCGGCGAACCGGTGCCGATATACGCCACGTAATTATCGATGCCGGCGTGATCCTTGAGCATCGCCTCCAGGCGTTTGACCTCACCGGTGGTATTGGCCAGCGATGCGCCTTCGGCCAGTTTTAGATCGACCATCAATTCCAGTCGATTGGAGGCCGGGAAGAACTGCTGCGGAACGTAACGGAACAACATTACCGAAGCGATAAACAGCCCCACCGTCAGCACGATCACGGTTTTACGGTGCACCACACACCACTCGACCAGCCGCCGAACACGCTGATAAAACGGCGTGCCATACGGATCCGGCTGACCATCGCCCGTGCCGTGTTTGGCGGCGTGAATTTTCGCCAGATCCGGCAGGAGTTTTTCCCCCAGATACGGCACGAACATCACCGCCGCCACCCACGAAGCGAGCAGCGCGATGGTCACCACCTGAAAGATTGATCGGGTGTATTCGCCGGTGCCCGACTGCGCAGTGGCAATCGGCAGGAAGCCGGCAGCGGTGATCAACGTGCCGGTGAGCATCGGGAACGCGGTGCTGGTCCAGGCATAACTCGCCGCGCGGATGCGATCGAAACCCTGCTCCATTTTGATTGCCATCATTTCCACGGCAATGATCGCGTCGTCCACCAACAGCCCCAGCGCCAATACCAACGCGCCGAGGGAAATCTTGTGCAGACCGATGTTCAGGTAATACATGCAGGCGAAGGTCATCGCCAGCACCAGCGGAATGGTCAGCGCCACGACCATGCCGGTGCGCACGCCGAGGGAGAAGAAGCTCACCAGCAAGACAATCGCCAGCGCTTCGACCAACACCTGGACGAACTCGCCGACCCCGGTTTTCACTGCCGCTGGCTGGTCGGAAACCTTGCGCAATTGCATGCCGGCCGGAAGGTTTTTCTGGATCCGCGAGAACTCCACTTCCAGCGCTTTACCGAGCACCAGAATGTCGCCGCCGTCCTTCATCGCCACGGCCAGACCGATCGCATCCTCGCCCATAAAGCGCATGCGCGGTGCCGGTGGATCGTTGAAACCACGGCGCACATCGGCGACATCGGAGATGCGGAACGTGCGATCACCGACACGGATCGGGAAGTTTCTTATCTCGTCGACTGTCTGAAAATTCCCCGACACCCGTAGCTGCAATCGCTCACTGCCAGTTTCAAAGAATCCCGCAGTCGAAACCGCATTCTGCTCTTGCAGCGCCTGTTGCACCGCCGCCAACGGCAAACCGAGGGTCGCCAGTTTGACGTTGGATAACTCGACCCAGATTTTTTCGTCCTGCAAACCGAGCAAGTCAACCTTGCCGACATCCTTGACCCGTTGCAGCTGGATCTGGATGCGGTCGGCGTAATCCTTGAGCACCGCGTAGTCGAAACCATCACCGGTCAGCGCGTAGATATTGCCGAACGTGGTGCCGAATTCATCGTTGAAAAACGGCCCCTGAATATCCGGCGGCAACGTGTGGCGGATATCGGCGACCTTCTTGCGCACCTGGTACCAGAGGTCGGGGATTTCCTTGGAATGCATCGAGTCGCGGGCGATAAACGTGACCTGCGATTCACCGGGACGCGAGAACGAGACGATGCGCTCGTACTCACCGGTTTCCATCAGTTTCTTTTCAATGCGTTCGGTGACCTGGCGCGAGACCTCCTGCGCGGTCGCACCCGGCCAGCGGGTCTGAATGACCATGGCTTTGAAGGTGAACGGCGGGTCTTCACTCTGGCCGAGTTTGGTGTAGGACAACGCGCCGACGATGGCCAGCAAAAGCATCAGGAACAGGACGATCTGGCGATTACGCAGCGCCCATCCGGAAAGGTTGAAGCGCATCGGGACTTACTCCTTGTCCGCCAGATTGACCACACGGTTGGAGCGATCCACCGGACGCACCTGCTGACCTTCCAAAAGCACATGCACGCCGGCCGCCACCACCCAGTCGCTGGCGTTCAAGCCTTCAAGCACCGGCACGGTTTTTTCGCCGAACGGGCCAACGCGCACCGGGGTTTTCTTCAACGTGTTGTTGCCGTTGACCACCCAGACGTAGGTCGCACCGTTTTCAGCGGTGAGTGCCGAGAGCGGTACCGACAGCGACACGGCGTCGGCCGATTGCACAAACACGCGAGCGCTCTGGCCCAGTTCGGCCGGGACTTTGCCGGCGGTGAACGAAATGCGCGCGGCAAAGGTGCGCGAGCGTGGATCGGCGGCGGGCGACAGTTCGCGAATTTGTCCGGCGAACCGCTGGTTCTGCTGCGTCCACAATTCGACGGACACTGGCTGACCGACCTTGAAGCGGCCGAAGCTTTGCTCGGGCAGGCTGATCAACACCTCACGCTCGCCATCGGTGGCGAGGGTGTACACGGTCTGTCCGGCGGCAACCACTTGGCCGACTTCCACCGAACGCTTGGCCACCACGCCGTCCTGCGGCGCACGCAGCACCGCGTAACTGGCCTGATTGGTCGAGACGTTGAATTCAGCTTTGATTTGTTTGAGGCGGGCTTCACCTGAGCGGTAAAGGTTTTCGGCGTTGTCGTAAGCCGAGCGGCTGACCATCTGCCGATCCATCAGGGTTTTGTAGCGATCGCGCTCGGCGCGCACCAGATTGAGATTGGCTTCGGCGGCGGCGACTTGCGCGCGTGTGGCCTCCAGTTGCAGGCGCACGTCTTGCGGATCGAGTTCAGCGAGCGGTTGATCGGCCTTCACGCGCTGACCTTCATCGACCAGTCGTCGGCTGATTTTGCCACCAATGCGGAACGCCAAATCAGGTTCGTAGCGGGCGCGCACCTCGCCCGGATAACTTTCCATCGCCTGCGCCGAAGGCTCTGGCTGCACCACCATGGCCGGTCGCACGGTGACTTGCGTCACTTCTTCCTGACCGCACGCTGACAAAAGGAACGCCAGACTCGCTGGCAACGCACAGGACAACGCATGGCGGAACATGGTGACGGACCTTTCGCTAATGGTGCTTGGAATAATTATACTGGCGGGTATGTTATTAATAGCAAACTCACCAGTCCAGTATTAAAAGCGAAGAATGTCGAACAATCTTTCAGCTCCAAACGGCCCGGGCCGCCCCAAGGATCTGGCCAAACGCCAGGCGATCCTCGACGCGGCGAAAATTCTGTTTCTGAGTCATGGCTATGCCAACACCAGCATGGACGCGGTCGCCAGCGAGGCTGGCGTGTCGAAGCTGACGGTTTACAGCCATTTCAACGACAAGGAGACGCTGTTCTCCGCCGCCGTGATGGCCAAATGCGAGGAGCAATTACCCACACTGATCTTCGAATTGCCGGAAGGCATCGCCGTGGAAAATGTGTTGCTGAACATTGCCCGAGGCTTTCATCACCTGATCAACAGCGATGAATCGGTGAATCTGCACCGTTTGATCATGGCGTTGGGGGTGCAGGATCCGAAGCTTTCACTGATCTTCTTCGAGGCCGGCCCACAGCGCATGGTGCAAGGGATGGAGCGCTTGCTGACGCGCATCCATGAGACGGGCGCGCTGAACATCGACCTGCCGCGCAATGCCGCCGAGCATTTCTTTTGCCTGATCAAAGGCGCCGGGAATTTCCGGCTGATGTTTGGTTGCGGGGAGCCGTTGAGCGAAGAGGCTGCGGAAAGCCATATTGAGGAAGTGGTGGGGTTGTTTATGCGCGCTTACAAACCTTAGCTTTTGCGCTGTTTGGGCTGGCCCTATCGCGAGCAGGCTCACTCCTACAGTGGATTTGTGTGCACCACAGATCAATTGTAGGAGTGAGCCTGCTCGCGATAAGGGCGACGCGGTTTAAGGCTTGAGCGCTTTCTTCGGGTAGATGTCGTAGCGGCTCGATTTGCCATCCAGCGCATGGCTCGGCTTCGGCCCTTCAATGCACGGCGCCTTGCGCGGTCGTTTGACCACCACCCGGTGCGTCGCCAGTGCCAGCGCAGCCTGCAACAGCGCCGGCGCATCCGGATCATCGCCCACCAGCGGCCGGAACAGACGCATCTCCTTCTTCACCAACGCGGTCTTCTCGCGGTGCGGAAACATCGGGTCGAGATAAATCACCTGCGGCGCCTCACCTTCCCAGTTCTGCATGACCTCGATGGAATTGCCCTTGAGCAATTTCATCCGCGCCACGATCGGCGCTACTTCGAAATCTTCCGCACCACGCGCCAGCCCATCCTCCAACAGCGCGCCGATCAGCGGCTGGCGCTCGATCAGGCTCATCTCGCAACCCAGACTGGCCAGCACGAACGCATCCTTGCCCAGCCCCGCCGTCGCATCCAGCACACGCGGGCGCACGCCTTGCGCGACGCCGACAGCCTTGGCGATCATCTGCCCGCTGCCGCCACCGTATAAACGCCGATGCGCCGCGCCACCCTCAACGAAGTCGACCCGCACCGGCCCCGGTGCGTCCGGGCCGAGCTGTTGCAGCTGCAACCCCTGCTCGCCGACCTGCAAGGCAAACTCGCCGTCAGCCACCTCGCGCGGCAGACCGAGACGCTCGGCCCACTGCACAGCTTGCGCTTCAAACGTCGCGCCGAGGGCTTCGACATGGATGCGGCAGGCCGCGGGTTGCTCAATCATGGAAAACACGCTCAAAAATTCAAGGAGCGGCAAAAACCGCCGATAACTCATTCAACGCACATTTTGCCAGAGCTGAGCGTCAACCGAAAAAAATGTCAGGCATTCTTCCCACATCGATTGGCTACATTTCGCCCCATGGCGACTTTAGCCGTCAAAACACTCAAGCACTGAGCGGCGTCAGTCACCTGTGGCAGGATTTTTTTGCCCAGGCGCTGGCCGAGCAGACGAGTGATGTGGTGCCGGCCTGCGGCACGTTTCCACCGGTTGACCTGAGCAGCAGCGAAGAGCCGACCGTCGGCAGCGACCTGCACGCGCACATCGTCAGCCAGCGCGAATGCGATGTGGTAGAAACTCAAGTGCGTCCGCCGGAGCCGCTGTTCCTGCCGATTGCCGAATTCGAAACCGATCTGCTCGACAAGCCGTTCCCACCGTTCCCGGCAGAAAAACTGAAAGCGCAGCAAGAGCAGCAGGATTTCGACAGCAGCTGGGTTCGCCCTGTGGTTATCAACAACGGCCAGCCAATGCCAGAACCGGGCCCGGCGCCGCAGAAAAAGCCTCTGTACCTGCCGATTGCCGAGTTCGACCTCGACCTGATGCAGAAACCTTATCCGCCATTCCCCCCGGAAGAAATCGTCGAGCAACAGAAGGCGCTGGACTTCGACAACGGCTGGGCACGCCCGATCGTTCTGCAGAACCTGCGCCTCGCCGCGTAACCTCTAGCGACACACGCTCCAGCGTCCGACATCGACATGAAAGTGATTGCGATGGGCAGCGTTGTAATCCGGACTCAACACCACACTGAACGCTTCGCAGGCGCCGTCGCGCACCTGCCGTAGAAATTGCGCGTCCTGATTTTGCTTCGGCCAGTCCTTGAGCACGCTGATGCTGCGCCCGTCAGCCAGACGAAACCCGGCGATGTCCAGCGCATCGGCACTGGCATGACGGCTGAGTGCGCCGCTCTCGCGGTTGTAGATATTGCGGCAAGCGAAACTGCCGAGGTGATCGAGGCGTACGACTTTCTCGCCGTATACCGCTTGCGCGGCGGGTTGCAGGGTGTGGTGTTCAAACATGGCGTAGGCGACCGCCAACGGACAACTGGCGAGGAAACTGCTGCTCAGCGCCACCTCGCCGCCCTGCACGCGCAAAGCGCCGATCAGCGGGCACTTGGCGTCGGGGCTGTCGGATTGCCGGGTGACGCGCAGATCAGAGCTGCTCAACGCTTGAGCGCAAAGTTCTGGATCACTGCGCAAGCGCATCAGCTTGTAACCGGTGAGCCAATTAGGCGCGGCTTTCACGTCCAGCGGCGCCCACGGATTCCACTGCGGCGGCACCTGCAGCCAGCCGCGCCAGACACTGAACGCGGCACCACCGATCATCAACAGCACCAGGCAAAATATCCATCGCCCCATGTTCAGCCTTTGAAGAGCTGATTGGCTTTGGCATACGGCATCGATTGCGAGGTGAAGCCGAACGTGCCGGACTGCTGAATCTCTTCGGCAGCGCGGAAGAACTCGCCGAACGCCGCCAGCGCCAATGCCGAACCGGTGCTGATGCGGCGCACGCCCATGTCCTGCAATTCCTGCACGGTCAGTTTCAAACCGCCGGACATCAACACGTTGACCGGTTTCGGCGCCACCGCACGTACCACCGCCAACACTTCCTCGGCGTTGCGTAAACCCGGCGCGTACAGCACGTCGGCGCCAGCGTCGGCGAAGGCTTTCAAGCGGCGAATGGTGTCATCGAGGTCAGGATTGCCGTGCAGATAGTTCTCCGCACGCGCGGTGAGAATGAAAGGAAATGGCAGCGTGCGCACGGCAGCGACGGCGGCTTCGATGCGCGCGACGGCATGTTCGAAACAATAGATCGGTGCATCCGGGCGCCCCGTCGCGTCTTCGATCGAACCACCGACCGCGCCCGCTTCGGCGGCACGCAACAAGCTTTTCGCGGACTCGGTCGGGTCATCAGAAAAGCCGTTTTCCAGATCCACCGCCACCGGTAAATCGGTCGCAGCGACAATCGCGCGGACGTTGGCCAAGGTCTCATCAAGACTCAACGCGCCATCGGCCTTGCCCTGGGAAAACGCATAACCGGCACTGGTCGTGGCCAAGGCCTGATAGCCGAGGCTGGCGAGCATCTTCGCCGAACCTGCATCCCACGGATTGGGAATGACGAAGACTTCCGCACGCTCATGCAGCGCTTTGAAAGCGTGGGCTTTACGGGTTTGTGCTTGAAGGTCTGAGGCGTCCATCGGCTGGCTCCCGGGCAGGAAAACGAATCCGCCTCAGAGCAGGCCAAGTTGCTCGGCGGCGGGTTCTCTGTATAGCTCAGGCAGCGGTGGCAGGCCAGGCAAACGTTGCATCAATTGTGCGTGAAAACGTTGCGCCAGCTTCGCCGCCAACAGGTTGTCGGCGGTGTGCAGGAAGATGTACGGCGTGCGGCCCTCTTCGATCCACTCGGCGATTTTCGCCACCCACGGCACGAGGAAGGTGTCGTTGGCCTCAAGCTCGGGATGGCCGATGAAGCGCACCTGCGGGAATTGCGTGAATGCCGCCGGGCGCGTCGGCACGCGGGGCTTTTTCGATTGCGCATGAATCACCGAGGATTCGGTCGACAGGCAACTGAACAGTGCACGCGGATCGAGGCAGATGCGCTCGACGCCACGATCCAGCAGCAAGCGATTGAGCAAACGTTCGCTCTCACCCTTGGCGAAGAACTGTTCATGGCGCACTTCCACCGCCAGCGGGCAATACAGCGCATCGATGAACGCCGCCAGTTCCGGCAGCCGATGTGGCGTGAAGCTTTTCGATAATTGCAGCCACAACGGCGAAACACGCTGACCGAGGGGTTTGAGTAATTGCAGGAAGGTTTCGGCGGCGGTCAGTTGCTCGCGCAAGTCGCCGCTGTGGCTGATGTCGCCGGGGAATTTGGCGGTGAAGCGAAAGTGTTCGGGCATGACTTCGGCCCATCGCTGCACAGTGGCCGGCGACGGGCTGGCGTAGAAGGTCGTATTGCCTTCGACGGCGTTGAACACTTGAGAATAGAGACCGAGGAAGTCAGAGGTTTTTGCGTCTACCGGGTAGAGATACTCGCGCCAGGCGTTTTCGCTCCAGGACGGGCAACCGAGGTAGTAAGGCAAATCCATCAGATGTACAGATCGAGGCCCAGCACGTCTGCATCCCAATCGACAAAACCGGCAGTGCTCAGGTAGCTGGCGAGGGCCATCGCTACGCTTTTGCTCATGGCGCGGTGGTAAATCATGTCTTGTTGGCGGGCGGGCAGATTGGCCAGGCGTTGTGCGGAAGCTTTGGCAGCGCGGGCGGCCAGTTGCTCTTCAGTCGGGAATTCCAGCTCGCCGTCGATATCGTCGACGGATTCATCCACGGTCACATTGCCTTTGCGAGGCTTGCGCTTGATGGGATAAGACTGAGAGGAGAGGCCGTCTATACGCATAAATTCATGCTCGGTATCGATGATGGCAATTTAGCGGCACCGGGCCGACTTAGCAAACTGCCGAGTGATAACTAGAACACATAAAGCGCAAAAGGTTTAAAGCGAGGGGCTGGAAACTGACGATTGGTGTTTTGAAAATCAAAAGATCGCAGCCTTCGGCAGCTCCTACAGTTGGAATGTGATCCCTGTAGGAGCTGCCGAAGGCTGCGATCTTTTAAAGGCTCAGCGAGCCTTGGGGGTGGCGACTTTGTCGCGCAGGTAAACCGGTTGTGCATCGTCTGCGGGGATTGATTCGCCGCGCTCCCAAGCGAAACGCGCCAACGTCAGCAGATCTTCGGCGTGGGGCAGCATGCCTGCGTCGGAACCCGTCAGATTGACTGCGATGCGCTCGGCATAGCCCCAACCGGTGCCGGCACCAAACCAGTCGCCACTGGCATCCGCCGGCAGCGCGACCACTTCCGGCGGCAGCACCGCTTCGGCGCCGACCAGACGCATCTCCCCCGCCGTCTCGCGGTAGCAGCCCCAATACACTTCATCCATGCGCGCATCGATGGCCGCCGCGACCTGGCTCACGCCATGTTCACGCAAAGCCCGCTGCGCCAGCACCGCGAGGTTGGACACCGGCAACACCGGGCGATCCAGCGCAAACGCCAGGCCCTGCACGACACCAATGGCAATCCGCACACCGGTAAACGCACCCGGCCCGCGACCGAAAGCGATCGCATCGACCGCTTGCAACGTGGTGCCAGCGTCGGCCAGCAGTTGCTGAATCATCGGCAGCAGCTTCTGCGCGTGCAGGCGCGGGATCACCTCGTAATGGCTCGTGACCTTGCCGTCATGCAGTAAGGCAACGGAGCAAGCTTCAGTCGCGGTGTCCAGGGCCAGCAAGGTGCTCATCGATGTTTCCAAAACAGGGGTGGGAAAAAGTGCGTCAGTATAAACAACTACGGCCCGCAAGCGGGCCGTGGATGATGCTGCGATTCAGACTTTTCAGCTCAGCGCTGCCAGCACCTTGGCGGTGATTGCATCAACCGAACCTACGCCTGGAATGTGGCTGTACTTCGGCTTGCCAGCATTTTTGGCGGACAGGTTCTGATAGAACTCCACCAGCGGCTTGGTCTGCGAATGGTAAACCGACAGGCGATGACGCACGGTTTCTTCGGTGTCGTCCTTGCGCTGTACCAGCTCTTCGCCGGTGATGTCGTCTTTGCCAGCGATTTTCGGCGGGTTGTAGACGATGTGGTAAACGCGGCCGCTGGCTTCGTGAACACGACGACCGGCGATGCGTTGAACGATTTCTTCGTCTTCAACAGCGATTTCAACCACAGCGTCCAGCTCGACGCCGGCAGTAACCAGTGCTTCAGCCTGCGGAATGGTGCGCGGGAAGCCGTCGAACAGGAAGCCGTTGGCGCAGTCAGGCTGAGCGATACGATCTTTGACCAGTGCGATGATCAGGTCATCCGACACCAGGCCGCCGGCATCCATAATGCTCTTGGCTTGCACGCCCAGCGGAGTACCGGCCTTGACCGCTGCACGCAGCATGTCACCGGTGGAAATTTGCGGAATGCCGAATTTTTCGGTGATGAACTTTGCCTGAGTACCTTTACCGGCCCCGGGAGCTCCCAGCAGAATGACGCGCATTAGATGTGCTCCTCAATTTTTTTATAAAAAGCTTTTACAAAACAAAGGATTCGCCTCTTGGGACGAATCCTGAAAATACGGGACGTGGCCGCAGAAACGGCCAAAGGCTGATCAAGATACACAGCAGGCTGCGCCCACACAAGACGCCAAAAGTCGGAGAAACCTTCGCCCGCCGCGACCCTGCGACACGGTGACCCAAGTCGCAACCCCATCATTAACTGTCGCCTGGCGGCACTTTCACCCGTCAGGCAAAGCGGCAACCGGCGCCTGTGGCCGGTGCCGCATGCCACGCCAAAACTGTTAGCCGGTGTTGCGCAAACCGGCGGCGATCCCCGCCACAGACACCAGCAACGCCTGTTCCACCGGGCTGCCCTGCTCGACATTCTGCTGCCGTGAACGGGCCAGCAACTCGGCCTGCAATAGATGTAGCGGGTCGAGGTAGGTATTGCGCAGACGGATGAATTCGAGGGTGTCCGGGCTATGCGCCAGCAGCTGCGACTGACCGGTCAGACCAAGCACCACCGCGCACGCCTGCGACAATAGGTCGCGTAACTGCGCGCCCAACGGCAGCAAATCCGCCTCGACCAGACGCTCGTCGTAGGACAACGCGATGTCCGCGTCGGCCTTGGCCAGCACCATTTCCAGCATGTCGATGCGCGTGCGGAAGAACGGCCACTGCTCGCGCATCTGCCCGAGCAACTCGCCTTCGCCACGCTCCAGCGCTTTGCTCAACGCCGATTCCCAGCCGAGCCACGCCGGCAGCATCAGCCGCGTTTGCGTCCAGCCGAAGATCCACGGGATCGCCCGCAAACTTTCGATGCCGCCCGCACGGCGTTTCGCCGGACGACTGCCGAGCGGCAAGCGGCCCAACTCCTGCTCCGGCGTGGACTGGCGGAAATACTCAACGAACTGCGGATTCTCTCGCACCACCTGACGGTAAGCACTGACACCATCGGCCGCCAATTCGTCCATCAGATGGCGCCATTCCGGCGTCGGTGGCGGCGGTGGCAGCAACGTCGCTTCAAGCACCGCTGCCAGATACAAATTGAGGTTTTGCTCGGCGATGTCCGGCAGGCCGAATTTGAATCGAATCATTTCCCCCTGCTCAGTGGTACGGAAACGCCCCGCCACCGACCCCGGTGGCTGCGACAGAATCGCCGCGTGCGCCGGGCCACCGCCACGGCCGACGGTGCCGCCGCGACCGTGAAACAGCAGCAATTCAACTTGCTGCTCACGACAGATTTCCACCAAGCGTTCCTGCGCACGATATTGTGCCCAGGCCGCTGCAGTGGTGCCGGCGTCCTTGGCCGAGTCGGAGTAACCGATCATCACTTCCTGCGGGCCTTGCAGCCGTGCGCGGTAGCCCGGCAACAGCAACAGCCGCTCCATCACCGGCCCAGCGTTGTCGAGGTCGGCGAGGGTTTCGAACAGCGGCACCACACGCATCGGCCGCAACACGCCGGACTCTTTGAGCAGCAGTTGCACGGCGAGCACATCGGAAGCGGCGCCAGCCATGGAGATCACGTAGGAACCCAGCGAAGCGCCCGGTGCGGCAGCGATTTCCTTGCAGGTGTTGAGCACTTCGGCGGTGTCGGCTGACGGTTTGAAGTGCGCCGGCAGCAGTGGCCGGCGATTAGTCAGCTCTTGCGTGAGGAAGCCGATGCGCTGTTCTTCATCCCAATCCTCGTAACGACCGAGGCCGAGGTAATCGGTGATTTCGGTCATCGCCGAGCTGTGCCGCGACGAATCCTGACGTACATCGAGGCGCACGAGGAACAGGCCAAACGTCACCGCGCGACGCAGGCAATCAAGTAACGGCCCGTCGGCAATCACGCCCATGCCGCATTCGTGCAGCGAGTTGAAACACAGTTCCAGCGGATCGAGCAGATCGCGATTGTTGCTCAGCACATCGGCCGGCGCAGGCGTTGGCGCGGTCAGTGCGGCGTGTGCCCAATTGCGCGTGGCACGCAGGCGTTCGCGCAGTTGCTTAAGGACTGCGCGATACGGTTCGGCGCTGTCGCCAGCCTTGGCTTTGAGCGCATCGCTGGCCTGCTGCATCGACAGTTCGGCCGCGAGATGATCGACATCGCGCAGGTACAAATCGGCGGCCATCCAGCGCGCCAGCAGCAACACTTCGCGGGTCACTGCGGCGGTGACGTTGGGGTTGCCGTCACGGTCGCCGCCCATCCACGACGCGAAGCGAATCGGCGCCGCCTCCAGCGGCAAACGCAGGCCGGTCGCTTCAAACAAAGCCTTGTCGGCCTTGCGCATATGGTTGGGAATCGCCTGCCACAGCGAATGCTCGATCACCGCGAAACCCCACTTGGCTTCGTCAACCGGCGTCGGTCGCGTGCGGCGAATTTCTTCGGTGTGCCAGGCTTCGGCGATCAGCCGTTGCAGGGTGTTTTGAATCTGTTCACGTTCGGCGCTGGTCAGGTCGCGATGATCCTGGGCTGCGAGTTGCCCGGCGATCGCGTCGTACTTCTGGATCAGCGTGCGCCGCGCGACTTCGGTGGGGTGCGCGGTCAGCACCAGTTCGATTTCCAGTCGCGACAGCTGGCGGGCCAGCGATTCGGCGCTGTGGCCCTCGTTGCGCAAACGCGCGAGCAACTCGGGCAATACGCGGGATTCGAACGGCGCCGGCTGCGACTCTTCGCGCCGATGGATCAACTGATACTGCTCGGCGATGTTCGCCAGGTTGAGAAACTGGTTGAACGCCCGCGCCACCGGGAGCAGCTCGTCTTCGCTCAATTGATTGAGGCTGGCGCTCAGTTCAGCGTCCATCGAGCCTCGGCGGTCGGCCTTGGCGCCCTTGCGAATCTGCTCGATCTTGTCGAGGAACGCTTCGCCGTACTGGTCTCGAATCGTATTGCCCAACAGCTCTCCGAGCAGGTGAACGTCTTCGCGCAAGCGTGCATCAATATCGGTCATCAGCAATTCCCCAGCAGTAATCCGGACGGCTTAGAAACGAGTGCATGACCTAGAGAGTGCCGCTCTGCGCCGCTTCTTACAAGCATCCGACCAAGGGACTTTAAACCTTGTGGCCGAAAGCTAGTCTCAACAGTAAGCCGTACAACGGCTTGCCGCCGGCCCCGGCGGACACTCACCCAGACCTGCCATGAGCAGGTGCGAAATGAGGTCATCATGAAAATTCGTGAACTCGCCCAGCATTGGGAAGAAAACGCCAAAGGTCGCCTGACCGACACTGGCTACACGATTCATCTGGACGTTGAGGCGGCTGCGCGACTGGCCGCGATTGCCGAGATGTACCCCAAACGGCATGCCGAAGAATTGCTCGGCGAACTGATTGGCGCCGCGCTTGAGGAGTTCGAAGCGAGCCTGCCGTATGTGAAAGGTTCGACGGTAGTGGCGACGGATGAGGAAGGTGATCCGCTGTACGAGGACGTCGGGCCTACGCCGCGTTTTCTGGCGTTGTCGCGGCGGCATTTGCATGACCTCTCGGCTGTTGAAGGCAAGCAAAAACACTGACACAACACACATCAAACTGTAGGAGTGAGCCTGCTCGCGATAGCGGTGTATCAGTCAAAATTGATGGTGACTGGCACACCGCTTTCGCGAGCAGGCTCACTCCTACAGGGATCGTATTTCAATTTGAAAATCGTGTGTTTTCTGGCTTTTAGAACCCCGCGCGTACCGCTCTATCCCGCCAAAGTTCCCGCTTTAGAGCCTTGTCCATTCAGTCAAAAATTATTTTGGCGATTAGCCATCTTTTCTGAACTTTTGAAAAATCACTCCGGTCGGAACCTGTAACCACGCCTGGAACGAGCGTTTCAAAAACGCCTTTCACACGACGCTTTTCGGCTCCTCGACCAGGATGGATTTAGATGTTTTCAGGAGATGCCTAATGGAGTTGAAGACCATGAAAAACCAAACCTCGTTTACCCACCTGCGCGGTCTGAAACTGGCTGCTCTGGCGATCGGCACCAGCTTCGTTCTGGCCGGTTGCGCCGGTAATCCACCGACCGAGCAATACGCCGTGACGCAATCGGCCGTGAACAGCGCCGTCAGCGCTGGCGGTACCGAGTTCGCAGCGGTCGAGATGAAGCAAGCGCAGGACAAACTGAAACAAGCCGAAATCGCCATGCACGACAAGAAGTATGACGAGGCGCGCACCCTGTCCGAGCAAGCCGAGTGGGACGCTCGCGTAGCCGAACGCAAAGCTCAGGCAGCCAAGGCTGAACAAGCCGTGAAGGATTCCCAGAAAGGTGTTCAGGAACTGCGTCAGGAAAGTCAGCGCACCGTGCAATAAGCGCGCATCCCGACCGCAAAGCTGAAACTTTTATCGATAGAAAGGACGACAAATTATGCGTAAGCAACTGATGATCCCAGCTCTTCTGGCCGCAAGCGTTGCCCTGGCTGCCTGCTCCACTCCGCCTAACCCGAATCTGGAAAACGCGCGCACCAACTACGCCGGCCTGCAAGCCAACCCGCAGGCGAGCAAAGTCGCAGCGCTGGAAACCAAAGACGCCAGCGATTACCTGGACAAAGCCGACAAGGCTTATCTGGACAAGCAAGACGCGGCCAAGGTTGACCAACTGGCTTACCTGACCAATCAGCGCGTAGAAGTGGCCAAGCAGACCATCGCCCTGCGCACCGCTGAAAACAACCTGAAAAACGCCGCTGCCCAACGTGCTCAAGCGCGTCTGGATGCCCGTGATCAGCAGATCAAACAACTGCAGGACAGCCTGAACGCCAAGCAGACCGATCGCGGTACGCTGGTGACTTTCGGTGACGTGCTGTTCGCTACCGACCGTGCTGACCTGAAATCCAGCGGTCTGGTCAACATCAACAAACTGGCGCAGTTCCTTCAGGAAAACCCGGATCGCAAAGTGATCGTCGAGGGTTACACCGACAGCACCGGTACTGCCAGCCACAACCAGACCCTGTCTGAGCGTCGCGCCAACTCCGTGCGTACCGCACTGGTAAAAATGGGCGTTGATCCAGCGCGCATCGTCGCTCAGGGTTATGGCAAGGAATACCCGGTTGCCGAGAACAGCAACGCTTCGGGCCGTGCGCAAAACCGTCGTGTGGAAGTGACCATTTCCAACGACAACCAGCCGGTTGTGCCACGTTCGGCTGTTAGCTCGAACTAAGCTGTAGGCTGTAACGCAAAAGCCCCGCCTGAGTGATCAGGCGGGGCTTTTTTTCAGATCAAAAGATCGCAGCCTTCGGCGGCTCCTACAGGGAACGCATTCCAATGTAGGAGCTGCCGAAGGCTGCGATCTTTTGCTTTTAAGGCTGGAGTTTTTGCGGGGTCTCTTCACCCATGCAGCGCACGGCTTTTTTCTGTGCGTTGATCAGCACACCGGTCAAACCTTTCTGCTCGGTATCAAACAACACCAGCACGCCATCAATGCACTGCGCCACTTGCGCTGCCGGCTCCAGCGAAACTTTGTAATCCTCCCCCGGCACGGTCTTGAGCATGGTGAATTCGTTGAGCAGCAACGCATCCTCGGGTTTGGCGAAGTGCAGGTAACCGTAGTACCACAGCGCCCCGACGGTGCCGAGGATGCTGCAGATACCGGTGATGATCAGCGGGATGGCGTTGCGTTCTTCAGTCATTGCGGACTCTCATCTTCAGAATTCGGGGGTGTCGGGTAATTGGGGATTTCACCGAGGCGGCGCAGGCCGTTGAAATGTTCGGGATCTTCCAGATAGCGCAGCATCACCTGGCGCCACACCGGGTCGCCGAAGGTCTGCACGTGGCCGCCGCGAGTCAGTTGCAGCACGCGCGGTGGCGGCGCAGCTTGATACAGACGGATGCCGTTGGAAAGCGGTACCAGCGGATCGTCGATGCTGTGGAAGATCAGCTTCGGCACGCCATTCAGCTGCGGCATCGAGTTGATCGCACTGTCGCCATCCGGCACCAGCCACGACAGCGGTACCTGAAATGGCCAGGTCAGCCACGACGTGCTCAGCGCGTATTGGCCGACGCTGCGGTAACTGGCAGGCACGCCATCAAGCACCAGCGCCTTCAGCTGCTTCTGCCGCTCCGGATGCTGCACCAGCCAATGCACGGCCATCGATCCGCCAAGGCTCTGGCCGAGCAGCACCAGCGGCTTGCCTTTGACCTCGGGTGCCTTGTCCAGCCAGGCGAACGCGGCGTCGATGTCCTGATAGATCGCCGGCAAACTCGGCTCGCCCTCGGACAAGCCATAACCGCGATAGTCGACCAGCAGCACTTGATAGCCGTTCTTCGGCAACCACCAACTGCCGCCCAGATGCATCGGCAAATTGCCGCCGTTGCCGTGCAGGTGCAGGACGGTGCCTTTGACCTCGACGCCGGGCTTGGCCGGTAGCCACCAGGCGTTGAGCTTCAAGCCATCGGCGGTGACCAGGGTGACGGTGCGGTATTCGAGCTTGGCTTTTTCCGGGGTGAAGATCTGGCCCGGTTCGGGGTAGAACAATAACGAGCTGCAACCGCTGAGGGTCAGGAGCAGGCAGAAAATGCCGAGGATTCTCATCCGGTGAAACCTCGCAAAAAAGTGCAATAAACATCAATCCAATGTGGGAGCGGGCTTGCTCGCGAATGCAGTTGAACATTCAAAATATCAGTTGCCTGACACGCCGCCTTCGCGAGCAAGCCCGCTCCCACAGGGGGATTTGTGTTTGGGTCAGAGGATGTTGGAGTAGTCCGCTTCGATCCGGCCCAGGCTCAGGTGATTGAGGAAGTTGGAGAAGCACATCCACGCCGACAACGCGTTCAAATCACGGAACTGATCCGGCAAGTACTTCGGCGCCACCACCAGCCCTTCATCCACCAACTGACGCAAGGTACGCATGTCTTCCAGCGTGGTCTTGCCGCAGAACAACAGCGGGATCTGCTCTAACTTGCCCTTACGCACGGCCAACTGAATGTAGTTGTAAACCATGATAAAGCCCTTGAGATAGGACAAGTCTTTGGTGAATGGCAGCCCCGTCGGCGTCGATCCACGGAACACTCGACTGGCGTTGCCGTAGCTTTCCGCCATCTCGAAGCCCTGCTCGCGGAAGAACTCGAACACCTGCAAAAAGTCGGCGCCCTCCTCGACCATGTGAATCGCGCGGGTGCGGTTGGTCAGTTTGCGCAGGCGGCTCGGGTAGGAGGCGAAGGTGATGATCTCCATCAGGATCGCCAGACCTTCCTGGGTCACCGTCGACGACGGCGGGCCTTTGGAGAGGAAGGTGCAAATCGGCTGATTCAAACCGTTGAGCGTGGTGCCGACGTGTACCAGCCCTTCGTGAACTTCCAGCGCGCGCACGTCGCGATCGTTGAACATCGCGTCGGTGCGGATCTTGATGTAATCCGCGCCCGCCGCCGCGTCAGCGACGATGCCGTCGGACTCGAACACGCGAATGGTTTCCTCGGCCTCGCCAAAAACCTTGTTCAGACGCGTCTGCAACAGGTGCACGGCGTCTTTGGCGGTGAGGGTTTTCGGCTCATCCTTCAGGTCGCCACGGCCGTCGATGTTGTTGAGGTAGTCGGACATCATCAGGCCAAGGTCGGCCAGGGTCGGGTCACCGGCATGGAACGCATCGGACGCGGCGCCATACAGCTCTTGCGAGATCAGACCGAAATCCTCAGTGCCGCGCGCTTCGAGCATGCGCACGACCATGCGGTATTCCTTGCACATGCGCCGCATGATCTGCCCGACCGGGTTGAACTGGCCGAGTTGGCGGGTGATGTCGCGCTCGATGTTCTGGAATTCCAGTTTGACCTTGCTCGAATCGAAACTCAGTGGGCGATTGAGGTAGTAGTCGCGGTCGATCGCCGGCATTTCCTTGCCTTTGGCCTTGAGAAAACCCTTGCGGATGTTCTCGTCCCACTTGACCGCGTCGAGGACACGGATCGGCGTTTGCGCCAGCACAATGCGGTCGGACAACATGCGTATCGTCTGCTGGTAATCGTCCACCCGAAACTCCTGTAGATACGTGACGTACTGAATTTATTTGGCGCGGGCCTGGCGCTGGTAGCGCACGGCCTCGACGAAGACATCGGAATTGGCCGGATCATCGAGGTAAGCAAAGACCTTGTCGAGGCTGCTGTCGACCTGCACGCCGTCGCCATCGTCGGTCTGGAAGGCCTGACCGTCGAGGGCTTTTTGCTTGATCGCTTGATTGATCTGTTCGAGATCGAGGTTGTAGACCACCAATTCGTGTTTGTCGGTGAGCTCGAAACCGGCGATGGTGAAGTGGCCGCCGTACTGCGCCGGGACTTTTGCCGACAAGTACCAGCGGTTGCCGTGGCGCGAGACGGTGAACGGATAGGCTTCGCGTTCGCGGGGTTTGGCTTTGAAATACGCGACCGCCTGATAGCGATCATTGCCCAGGCGCGTCAGCTCGAGGTTCATCGGTTCACCCCAGGCGTTGGTGCTCGACCATTTGCCGAGCAAACCTTTGGGCGCCGGGTCACTGGCGGTCAGCGGCTCCTTGAACGTCACCAGACAGCCACTGAGCAGCAGGAACGACAAGGCGATCAGCACGCTACGCCAGGCTTTCATTCGATACTCCCTATGAACATACGGCCTTCAAATGAACACTGCCCCCTGTGGGAGCGAGCCTGCTCGCGAAAGCGGTGTGTCAGCAACAAAGATGTTGAATGTCTGACCGCATTCGCGAGCAGGCTCGCTCCCACAGGGTGAAGCAACAGCCGATTACACCGACGCAAGCACCAGGTGCATGTAGCGCGTCAGAATGCCGAGCATGTCTTCTTCGGCCAAAGGCTCGGCGTCGTTGAGCAGGCCTTGATATTCCATCCGTCCGATAATCGCCGTCAACACCTTGGCATCTTGCTGCGGCTCACGCGAGCCCAGCACCTGAAACAACTGGCAGGTGCCCTGCAACAGAATCTGCTGATGCGAGCGCACCAGAATCGCCAGCCCCGGGTTAAGCAACGCTTCCTGTCGGAACGCCTGCTCGGCCATCAAATGCTCGCGACGGTTGACCAACTGCCGGTGCACATAGTCGGCCATCAACCGCGCAATGTCGTCCGCCAGTTGCGAACGCGACTCCGGGCTGCCATCGCCGCTGACGACCATCTCACGCAACAGGCCTTCGTTGTTGTTCCACAACTTGGCCATGTATTCCGCGCTACGCTCGACGTATTGCGCGAAGGTATCGGTGAGCAGGTCATCGATGTCCTTGAAGTAATACGTAGTCGCCGACAGCGGCACACCGGCCTCGGCCGCCACCGCACGATGACGCACGGCGCGCACGCCATCACGCACGACAATGCGCATCGCCGCGTCGAGAATGTCCTGTCGACGCTGCTCACTGCCCTGTCGGCTGGCCTTGCGACCCTGGTACTGAACACTTTCAGCGACCGCAGTGGCGATACCCGCTGCACCTTCTTGAGCTATTGCACCCATCACGACCGGACTTCCTCTGCTAATTCCAAAGTAACCAATTGATACATTTGTACCAGACAGGCAATAAAAAGCCGCCTGTTTTAGGCGGCTTTTTAACTGAAACGTTTACGCTTGCGGTCGCATGTGCGGGAACAGGATCACATCGCGGATCGACGGCGAGTTGGTCAGCAACATCACCAGTCGGTCGATGCCGATGCCTTCACCCGCCGTTGGCGGCATGCCGTACTCCAGCGCGCGAACGAAGTCGGCGTCGTAGTGCATGGCTTCGTCGTCGCCGGCGTCCTTGTCGGCCACCTGCGCCATGAAGCGCTCGGCCTGGTCTTCCGCGTCGTTCAACTCGGAGTAGGCGTTGGCGATTTCACGGCCACCGATGAACAGCTCGAAGCGGTCGGTGACGTTCGGGTTGTCGTCGTTACGGCGAGCCAGCGGCGACACTTCGAACGGGTACTGAGTGATGAAGTGCGGCTGTTCCAGCTTGTGCTCGACCAGTTCTTCGAAAATCATCACCTGCAGCTTGCCCAGACCTTCGAAGCCCAGCACCTTGGCGCCGGCCTTCTTGGCGATGGCGCGGGCCTTGTCGATGTCGTTCAGATCATCGGCAGTCAGCTCAGGGTTGTACTTGAGGATCGAGTCGAATACCGACAGACGTACAAACGGCTCGCCGAAGTGGAACACCTTGTCGCCGTACGGCACGTCGGTGCTGCCCAGAACCAGCTGCGCCAGTTCACGGAACAGTTCTTCGGTCAGGTCCATGTTGTCTTCGTAATCGGCGTACGCCTGATAGAACTCCAACATGGTGAATTCAGGGTTGTGACGCGTCGAAACGCCTTCGTTACGGAAGTTGCGGTTGATCTCGAAAACCTTTTCAAAACCACCAACCACCAGACGCTTCAGGTACAGCTCCGGGGCGATACGCAGGAACATTTCCATGTCCAGCGCGTTGTGGTGGGTTTCGAACGGCTTGGCCGCAGCGCCGCCCGGAATGGTCTGCAGCATCGGCGTTTCGACTTCGAGGAAGTCGCGCTTCATCAGGAAGCTGCGGATGTGCGCGATCACTTGCGAACGTACGCGGAAGGTCTGGCGCACTTCTTCGTTGACGATCAGGTCAACGTAACGCTGACGGTAGCGCTGTTCGGTGTCGGTCAGGCCGTGGTGTTTGTCTGGCAGCGGACGCAGCGATTTAGTCAGCAGACGCACATTGGTCATTTCAACGTACAGGTCGCCCTTGCCGGAACGCGCCAGGGTGCCTTCGGCGGCAATGATGTCGCCCATGTCCCAGGTTTTCACCGCGGCCAGGGTGTCTTCCGACAGGGTTTTACGGTTGACGTAGACCTGAATGCGACCGGTCATGTCCTGAATCACCATGAACGAGCCACGGTTGAGCATGATGCGACCGGCAACCTTGACCGGGATTGCAGCCTCTGCCAGCTCTTCCTTGGTCTTGTCCGCGTATTTCTTCTGCAGATCTTCACAGTAGTTTTCGCGGCGGAAGTCGTTCGGGAAGGCGTTGCCCTTGGCGCGCTCGGCAGCCAGCTTTTCCTTGCGCAGGGCGATCAGGGAGTTTTCTTCCTGTTGCAGGGCTTGCGGGTCGAGTTGTTGGTCGCTCATGTCTTTAGATATTCCATCAGGTTCATTGCCTCCGGGCCTTGCGGCCCGGGGATCGCCAGCAGGCTGGCTCCTACAGGGATCGAGGTGAATCAGTCGCCCTGTATTGCGTCTTTTACAGCCCTGATTTCAGGCTGGCATACAGGTATTCGTCGATGTCGCCGTCGAGTACCTTGTCGCAGTCGCTGCGTTCGATGTTGGTGCGCAGATCCTTGATCCGCGACGCATCGAGCACGTACGAGCGAATCTGGTGACCCCAGCCGATATCGGACTTGGTGTCTTCCAGCGCTTGCGACGCGGCGTTGCGTTTCTGCATTTCCTGCTCGTACAACTTGGCCCGCAGCATTTTCATGGCGGTGTCCTTGTTGGCGTGCTGGGAACGTTCGTTCTGGCAGCTGACCACGGTGTTGGTCGGTACGTGAGTAATACGTACGGCCGAGTCGGTGGTGTTTACGTGCTGACCACCGGCACCCGAGGAACGATAGGTGTCGATCCGCAAGTCTGCCGGGTTGATTTCGATTTCCACCTTGTCATCGATCTCTGGCGAGACGAAAACCGCGGAGAACGAGGTGTGACGACGGTTGCCGGAGTCGAACGGGCTCTTGCGCACCAGACGGTGCACGCCGATCTCGGTGCGCAGCCAGCCAAAGGCGTATTCGCCCTTGATGTGCACGGTCGCACCTTTGATACCGGCGACTTCACCGGCCGACAATTCCATGATAGTCGCGTCGAAACCGCGCTTATCCGCCCAGCGCAGGTACATGCGCAGGAGGATGTTGGCCCAGTCTTGCGCTTCGGTGCCGCCGGAACCGGCCTGGATGTCCAGGTAGGCGTTGTTCGGGTCCGATTTCATGGCTGAACATGCGGCGGAATTCCAGCTTGGCCAGATTTTCTTCGAGACGGGCCAGTTCGGCGACGACATCGCCCACTGCGCCTTCGTCGTTTTCTTCGACGGCCATGTCCAGCAGATCGCGGCAATCGGCCAGGCCGGCGTTCAGTTCATCGAGGGTGTCGACGATCTGCGCCAGCGCCGAACGCTCGCGGCCCAGCTCCTGGGCGTATTCAGGTTTGTTCCAGACACTCGGATCTTCAAGCTCGCGATTGACTTCAGTCAGACGCTCATGCTTTTGATCGTAGTCAAAGATACCCCCGAATAGTTTCGGAGCGCTCGGACAGGTCCTTGATGGTGTTCAGGATCGGGTTGATTTCCATGACGGGCAGCACTCGTTGGCGAACTTTTGAAAGCCGGCGAGTATAACGTAATCAGGCTGTGACGGCAGCCCGTCTGGCGGGTGTGGCGGCGATTCACTTGACGCCTTTCACCTGTAGGAGCCGCCGAAGGCTGCGATCTTTTGACTTTGATTTTAAAAACAGATCAAAAGATCGCAGCCTTCGGCAGCTCCTACAGGGGATTGCGGTGGTTATTCGATCCCGACCTGGTTGCGGCCATTGTTTTTGGCCAGGTACAGGCCACGATCTGCCGCCGAAATCAGCAACCGGCAATCCGTGCCCGACTGCGGCACCATGGTCGCCAGACCAATGCTGATGGTCAGGCTTACGCCTTCCGTCGGGGTGTTGTGCGGGATTTTCAGCGACGCCACGGTCTGCCGCAGCTTCTCCGCCACCAACCGCGCCCCTCCCGGCGAGGTGTTCGGCAGCACCAGCGCAAACTCTTCGCCGCCATAGCGCGCCGGCAAGTCCGACGGTCGCGCACTGGCGTCGCGGATCGCCGTTGCCACTTTGCGCAACGCTTCATCCCCTTCAACGTGGCCAAAACTGTCGTTGTAGGACTTGAAGTAGTCAACGTCGATCATCAGCAACGACAACTGGCTCTGATCACGCAACGAGCGGCGCCATTCCAGTTCAAGGTACTCGTCGAAATGGCGACGGTTGGACAGCCCGGTCAGGCCATCGGAGTTCATCAAGCGTTGCAGCACCAGATTGGTGTCGAGCAACTGTTGCTGACTGACCCGCAGCGCGCGGTATGCCGCATCGCGCTGCAGCAACGTCATGTACGAGCGCGAGTGATAGCGGATCCGCGCCACCAGTTCGATGGTGTCCGGCAGTTTCACCAGATAATCGTTGGCCCCGGCCGAGAACGCCGCGCTCTTGATCAGCGGGTCTTCCTTGGTCGACAGGACGATGATCGGGATGTCCTTGGTCGCCGGGTGATTGCGGTATTCGCGCACCAGGCTCAGGCCGTCGAGGCCGGGCATCACCAGATCCTGGAGGATCACCGTCGGCTTGATCCGCACCGCCTGGGCGATGGCCTGATGCGGGTCGGAGCAGAAGTGGAAGTCGATGTTTTCCTCATTCGACAGCCCACGGCGCACGGCTTCGCCGATCATCGCCTGATCGTCCACCAACAACACCATGGCGGCGTTTTCGTCGGTTTTAATGTCGTCGATCTGTAAATCAGTCATGGGCGGTCACCTGAGTACTGCGGGGGCCAGGATTGCGGATAAATCGGTTCATTTGGGGAAAATCTCCAGCAATCGTGGCGCTATCTTTTCCAAGGGGCGGATTTCTACGGCGGCATCGATCGCGGCGGCGGCCTTGGGCATGCCGTACACCGCACTGCTTTGCTGATCCTGCGCGATGGTCAGATAACCCTGTTGGCGCAAAAGCTTAAGCCCTTGCGCCCCGTCGCGTCCCATCCCGGTCAATAAAACCCCGACCGCATCGCCATTCCAGTAGCTGGCGACACTCTCGAAAAACACGTCGATCGAGGGTCGGTAGATCTCGTTGACCGGTTCGGCGGTGTAGGCCAGCGTGCCGTTTTTGAGCAAACGAATATGGTGGTTGGTGCCGGCCAGCAGCACCGTGCCGGCTTGCGGCGGCTCGCCTTCGCGGGCCAGACGCACATCGAGGCCGCTGGCGCTGGCCAGCCATTCGGCCATGCCGGCGGCGAACACCTGATCGACGTGCTGCACCAGCACAATCGCCGCCGAGAAGTCCCGCGGCAGGCCTTTGAGCAAGACTTCCAGCGCTGCCGGGCCACCCGCCGATGAACCGATCGCCACCAGTCGCTGGCGCGAGCCCGAGCTGCGCGGAGGTGTCGGTGCCGGGCGCGAGCGCGGTGCCTTGTCGCCGATCAGCCAGCCAATATTAAGGATCTTGCGCAGCAACGGCGCCGCCGCTTCCCGTGCGTCACCCGCACCGAGCGCCGGGGTGTCGACCACGTCCAACGCGCCATGGCCCATGGCCTCGAACACGCGATGGACGTTCTGCTGGCGATCAACCGTGACAATCACGATCGCGCACGGCGTTTCGGCCATGATCCGCCGTGTGGCTTCGACGCCGTCCATCACCGGCATGATCAGATCCATGAGGATCAGATCCGGGGTGTTTTCGGCGCACAGTTGCACCGCCTCGGCGCCGTTGCGGGCGACCCAGACCACCTGATGCGCCGGCTCGAAGGCCAGCGCACGGCGCAGCACCTCCACCGCCATCGGCATGTCGTTGACGATTGCGATCTTCATGCCCGCGCTCCCCCGATGAGCTCGACCACTGCGTCGAGCAGGGCGTCGTCATGAAAACTGGCTTTGGCTAAATAATAGTCCGCCCCGGCGTCCAGTCCACGGCGGCGATCCTCTTCACGATCCTTGTACGATACAACCATCACCGGCAGCGATTGCAGACGGTTGTCGCGGCGCAGCAAGGTGACCAGCTCGATGCCGTCCATGCGCGGCATGTCGATGTCGGTAATCAGCAAATCAAAATCCTCGGAGCGCAGGGCGTTCCAGCCGTCCATACCGTCCACCGCCACCGCAACGTCGTAGCCGCGATTGAGCAGCAGCTTGCGTTGCAACTCGCGTACGGTCAGCGAATCGTCGACCACCAGCACGCGTTTGCGCGCCGCTTCCACAGCCTGATTGCCATGGCGGGCGATGCGCTCAAGGCGCCCGGTATTGAGCAGTTTGTCCACCGAACGCAGCATGTCCTCAACGTCGACGATCAACACCACCGAACCGTCGTCGAGCAAGGCCCCGGCGGAGATGTCCTGCACTTTGCCCAGACGTTCGTCGAGTGGCAAGACCACCAAGGTGCGCTCGCCAATGAAGCGCTCCACGGCCACGCCATAAATCGCGTCGCGCTCGCGGATCACCACGACTTTCAGGGTTTCGCCGCTGTTCTGGCTGGCCGGGCGATTGAGCAATTGACTCGCCGCAACCAGCCCGACATGCCGGCCTTCGTGCCAGAAATGCTGGCGACCTTCGACCTGCACGATGTCTTCGGGCTCCAGATCGCACATGCGTTCTATGTGCGCGAGCGGAAAGGCGTAGGCCTCCTCGCCGACTTCCACCACCAGACTGCGCACCACCGACAGGGTCAGCGGCACCTCCAGATGGAAGCGACTGCCCTCGCCCGCCGTTTGCTCCAGCTCTACCGCGCCGCGCAACTGGCGCACCATGTGCTGCACCGCGTCGAGGCCGACGCCACGGCCGGAGACTTCGGTGACCGTGTCGCGCAGGCTGAAACCGGGCAGAAACAGGAACGTCAGCAGTTCTTCTTCGCTCAACTGCGCGGCGGTTTCGGCTGGGGATAACTGCCGTTCAATAATGCTGCGGCGCACTTTTTCCAGATCGACGCCGTTGCCGTCATCGCTCAGCTCCAGCACCAGCAAACCGGCCTGATGCGAGGCGCGCAGACGGATCAGGCCTTCCTCGGATTTGCCCTTGAGCAGGCGCTGCTCCGGGGTTTCGATGCCGTGATCGACCGCGTTGCGCAGCAAATGCGTTAGCGGTGCTTCGAGTTTTTCCAGTACGTCGCGGTCGACCTGGGTCTTCTCGCCTTCGATCTCCAGCCGCACCTGTTTGCCGAGACTGCGGCCCAGATCACGCACCATGCGCACCTGACCGGTGAGCACGTCGGCGAACGGGCGCATGCGGCAGGCCAACGCAGTGTCGTAAAGCACTTGCGCGCGCTGGCTGGCCTGCCAGGCGAACTCGTCGAGTTCGGCGTTTTTCTCGCTCAGCAGTTGCTGCGATTCAGCGAGCAAGCGCCGCGCATCTTCCAGAGCTTCCAGCGCCTCAAGGCTCAGCGCGTGTTCCTTGAGGTGCACGTTGAGATTTTCCAGCGCGCGCAGGCCGTTGTTCTGCATGCGCTTGAGGCGCTGCATGGTCGCCAGATGCGGCTTGAGGCGCTGGGTTTCGACCAGCGATTTACTCGACAGATCGAGCAGGCTGTTGAGGCGTTCGGCGGTCACGCGCAGCACGCGTTCGCCACCCTCGGTGGTGCGTCGGCTTTTCTGTGGCGTGGGCTCGGGCGTTTCAACCGGCGGTTCGAAAGCAGGCGCAGGCGGCGCTTCGAGTTGCAACTCGGCCATCACCGGCGCAGCGACGGCACTTGGCAGCGCTGACGGATCGAGCAACTGCCCCATCAAGGCCACGTACGCTTCGATATCGCGCGGTTGCGGCGCATTCGCCGGCGTCGCAATGCGCATCAACAGATCGGTGCCCTGCAACAACGCATCGATGTGTTCCGGACGCAGCAACAATCGCCCTTCCTGCGCGCTGACCAGACAATCCTCCATCACATGGGCGACGCTGACGCCGCTGTCGATGCCGACAATCCGCGCCGCGCCTTTGAGCGAGTGCGCCGCGCGCATGCACGATTCAAGTTGATCGGCCTGGGTCGGATTGCGTTCCAGCGCCAACAGCCCGGTGCTGAGAACTTGGGTCTGCGCTTCGGCTTCGAGGCTGAACAGCTCCAGCAAGGAAGCGTCGCGCATCTGATCGGGGGTCATGTGAGGCTCCGGGTCACGGCGGACAGCAACTGTTCTTCATCCAGCCAACGCAGGCTGCGACCGCAAAACTGCAGGACGCCACGGGTATATTTGGCACTGGCCTGCGCCCCGGATTGCGAGGCGGCATCAAGGATGCGCTCGTCGATGGCATGTATGCCGTCGACTTCATCCACCGGCACCACCACCGGCCCGCCATGGGCGGCGATGATCAGCATGCGCGGCATCACCCGCCCGGTGCTGACCGGCACGGCATTGGCGTCCAGATCAAGCAACTCAACCAGCGACAGACACGCCACCAACGCGCCGCGCACGTTGGCCACGCCGAGCAAGGCGCGCGAACGCTGGTGCGGCAACGAGTGGATCGCCTGCATCGGCGCCACTTCGACCAGACTGCGCGTCGCTAGCCCTAGCCATTCTTCGCCGAGACGGAACATCAGCAACGAACGGGTTTTGACGTCGGTTTCAACCACGCTGGCGACCGGATCGCGCTCATCCTGCTGCAACGAGTAACGGTCGAGCAATCGCGTGGCGGCGGCGGAATACACCGAGCAGTTGCGGCAATGAATGTGTTCTTCCAGCAGCGGACAGGACTTGTCGCCATGGATGCCGATGCGGTTCCAGCAATCGTCGATGGCCCGGGCGTCTTCGTGGGTGACGTTCAAGGTGTCGGACGCGATCATCGTTTACGCTCACTGTCGGCGGTGCGGCCGCTGCGGGCAGCGCGCTCCTGCAATCGTCTGGCACCGGCGCTGTCACCCTGGGCCTGCAGCAATGCGGCCAGGTGCATCAGCGCTTCGGGGTGTTGCGGTTCGAGGTACAGAGCTTTGCGGTAGAAGCCTTGGGCTTCAAGGGTCAGACCGGCGACATCGCTGAGCAGACCGAGCCAATAGAACACCTGCGCCACCGGTTCGTGGGTGCGCAAATACTGTTCGCACGCGGCACGGGCCTCGGCGCTTTTGCCTTCGTTGGCCAGCGCGGCAATGTTCGCCAGCAGCGTTGCCGCGTCCGGGTTGGCGCTGGCACGAGTGGTCGGCATTGGCGTCACTGCGCTGAACGGCCGATTGCGTACCGGCGTTGGCGGCGTGCTGCGCGGCGGTGGGCTGATCGGCAACGTGACCGGTTTCGGCGTCGGCAGCGGCTCGGGATGCGGATCGCTGTGACGACTGAACGCGAAGGACTGCGGGATGCCGATCGAACGCATGCCCAGACGTCCGAGCAGGCTGCCCTCGGCCGGGCCGATAAACAGCACGCCGTCGTCATGGGTGAGGCGTTTGAGCACTTCGAACACTTGCTTCTGCGTCGCTTGGTCGAAATAGATCAGCAGGTTGCGACAGAACACAAAATCGAACGGCGGATCGCTGGCCCACAGCGTTGGATCAAGCACGTTGCCGACCTGCAAACGCACCTGCTCGCGGACATTTTCGTTGAGCAAATGACCGTCCTGTTGCGCACTGAAATGGCGCTCGCGATAGGTCAGTTCATCGCCACGAAAGGAGTTTTTGCCGTACAGCGCGCGCCGGGCTTTTTCCACCGACAGCGGGCTGACGTCCATGCCGTCGACTTTGAATTGATGCGGTTTGAGCCCGGCATCGAGCAAGGCCATGGCAATCGAATAAGGTTCTTCGCCGGTCGAACACGGCAGGCTGAGGATGCGCAGCGCACGCATGTTGTTCAGCTCGCCAAGGCGTTTCAGCGCCAGTTTGCCCAGCGTCGCGAAGGATTCCGGGTAACGGAAAAACCACGTTTCCGGGACGATCACCGCTTCGATCAGCGCTTGCTGTTCATCGCGCGAGCCTTGCAGCAACTGCCAGTATTCTTCGGCGTTGGCCGCTTGCGACAGCGTGGTGCGCTGACGCACCGCACGCTCGATGATCGCCGGGCCCACCGAGGTCACATCGAGGCCGATGCGCTCCTTGAGGAAGTCGAAAAAGCGCTGATCGCTGCTCATGGCTGCCCCTCGAACTGCGCCGGACTCAGCGGCGGATCGGGGAACAGCAAGTCGCGCACGCCGTCATCGAGCAAATCGTTGACCCGCACCCATTGCACCAGCCCCTGCGCATCTTCGCGCACCGGGCCGAGGTACGGCGCCTCGCGATTGTCGAGGCCGTACGGCTGAAAATCCTGCGGGTTGCAGCGCAGCGTGTCGGTGGCCTGTTCAAGAATCAGCCCGAGCCATTGCCCCGGCTGCGACTCGTCCGGGCGGTAATGCACCAGCACCAGTCGCGTGCTGGTGCGCGCCTCGGCCGGTTGGCCGAATGTCAGCGCGCTGAGGTCAATCACCGGCACCACCGCACCACGATAAGCGAAGACCCCGGCGACCCATTGCGGCGCCCGCGCGATCGGTTTCAATGGCAGGCGCGGCAGCACTTCCGCCACCTCGGTCGCGCGCAACGCGTAACGTTCGCTGCCAATGCGAAACAGCAGGAACAACGCCTGCTTCGCCACCGGGGCGACGTTGCGTTTGGCGATGATTTCGCTCATCAGACTTTAAATCGCGAGACGCCGCTGCGCAGCCCGACGGCCACCTGGCTCAGTTCGTCGATGGCGAAACTGGCCTGACGCAACGATTCGACGGTCTGGCTACTGGCATCGCCCAACTGCACCAGCGCGTGGTTGATCTGCTCGGCGCCGGTGGCTTGCGCCTGCATGCCTTCATTGACCATCAACACGCGCGGCGCCAGCGCCTGCACTTGATGAATGATCTGCGACAGTTGCTCGCCGACCTGCTGCACTTCCGACATGCCGCGACGCACTTCTTCGGAGAACTTGTCCATGCCCATCACACCCGCCGACACCGCCGACTGAATCTCGCGCACCATTTGTTCGATGTCATACGTGGCGACCGCAGTCTGATCCGCCAGACGTCGCACTTCGGTGGCGACCACGGCAAAACCACGGCCGTATTCACCGGCCTTCTCGGCTTCGATCGCAGCGTTGAGCGAGAGCAGGTTGGTCTGGTCGGCCACTTTGACGATGGTCACCACCACCTGATTAATATTGCCGGCCTTCTCGTTGAGGATCGCCAGTTTGGCGTTGACCAGATCGGCGGCGCCCATTACCGAGTGCATGGTGTCTTCCATGCGTGCGAGGCCTTGCTGGCCGGAGCCGGCGGCCACCGAGGCCTGATCGGCAGCGGTGGAGACTTCAGTCATGGTGCGCACCAGATCGCGCGACGTGGCGGCGATTTCGCGGGAGGTCGCGCCGATTTCGGTGGTGGTCGCGGCGGTTTCGGTGGCGGTGGCTTGCTGCTGTTTGGAAGTGGCGGCGATTTCAGTCACCGAGGTGGTCACCTGCACCGATGAGCGCTGAGCTTGAGACACCAGCGAGGTCAGCTCGGTCATCATGTCGTTGAAGCCAGTTTCCACCGCGCCGAATTCGTCTTTGCGATCGAGGTTCAAGCGCGAGCTGAGGTCGCCGGTGCGCATGATTTCGAGGATTTTCACGATGCGGTTCATCGGCGCCATGATCGCGCGCATCAACAGCAGACCGCAGGCCGCTGCGGCCAAAACCGCCACCAGCAGGGAAACGGCCATGCTGACTTTCGCAGCGGCCACGGCATCGTCGATGTTGTTCATGGCTTCATCGGCGACGGACTTGTTCTCGCGGATGATGTCGTTGAGCTTCATGCGGCCAGCCGTCCAGGCGGGGGTCAGTTGTTCGTTGAACATCTTCGCCGCTTCATCGTCCTGGTTGCGCTGATGCAGATCGAGCACCGCCGTCTGCACCTTGAAGTAATTGAGCACGTCCTGTTTGAAGACAGAGAACTCGGCCTTGTCCTCGTCGGTGGTGACGGTGGTTTGGTAGTTTGCCATCTGCTCATCGAGGCGCGCTTCGAAGGCCTTGAAGTCCGCCGCGTCTTCGGCGCTGATGCCCTGGCCCCGCTTCAGACCCAGCAATTCCTGGGTTTGCAGGTAACTGTCGACCCAGGCGCTGCGGATCATCGAGCTGTAATACACGCCCGGCACCGCGTCCTGTCGCACGCTCTGCTCACCGGCTTCGATCTTCAACAAACGCGAATACGAGACGACGACCATCAGCAACATGATGGCGATAATCACCGCAAAGCTCGCCAAAATGCGTTGGCGCAACGTCCAGTTCTTCACAGTGATTCCTCGTGCCTAGGTCGAAATGCGGGGAGTATAGCCGAGGGCGGTGTTTCATTTATAAGACGCTTTTTAACCCCCGGGCCTGCCCGACGGGGTTGGCCGGAGGCTCTGTGGTGGGACTGTCCGACAATCAGGGGTGGGCGTGCCAGCGATGAAACGGCAAAAAGAGGCGACGCAATGGCCATTACGGCCCTACTGCATCAGGTGCCTAACCAAAATCTAATGACCACCACGACCAAAAGTGGGAGCGGGCTTGCTCGCGAAGGCGGCGTGTCAGTCAACACTTTGGGTAACTGATACACCGCATTCGCGAGCAAGCCCGCTCCCACAGGGGACGGTGGCCGGGCTTGGGACTGTGCTGGCCACAAGATTCAAGTCAACGCCTGGCGTACCTGCTTCTCGAGTTCGATTTTCAGACCGGGCTCCAGCTTCAACTGTCGCGCCAGTTCATCCAGGTACGACTTCTCCATGAAGTTCTCTTCGTCCACCAGCATCACGCTGGCGATGTACATCTCTGCGGCCATTTCCGGGGTACTCGCGGCGCGGGCGACGTCGGTGGGATCCAGAGGTTTGTTGAGTTCAGCGTGCAGCCAGTGTTGCAGTTCCTGATCGTTGTCGAGTTTGGTGAATTCACCTTCGATCAACTGGCGCTCACGATCATCGATGTGGCCGTCAGCCTTGGCGGCGGCGACCAGTGCTTTGAGAATCGCCTGACTGTGTTGTTCGACTTGCGCCGCTGGCAGACGGTCGATCGTCTGCGGTTCAGTTTGCGGCGCGATGCCTTTCTGCGCGTTGTAGTTGCCATAAGCCTTGTAAGCCAGCACGCCCAACGCCGCGAGGCCGCCGTAGATCGCGACTTTGCCGCCGACCTTGCGCACTTTCTTGTTACCGAGCAGCAGGCCCATCGCGCCAGCCGCCAGCGCTCCGCCACCCGCGCCTGACAACAGGCCGCCGAGGCCACCGGAGCCAGATGCGCCACCGAGCAAGCCGCCCAAGCCTCCACCGGACGATTTGTTCTGCGAACCACCGGCCTTGTTCTGCAACAGATCCTGGCCGGACTTGAGTAGTTGATCGAGCAATCCACGGGTGTTCATGTTCCGCCTCCAAAACAGGGGTTATCCGGATCTATAAGGCCTCCAGCCTAGTTCGAAAGTGCCCGTGACCGGCCTGCGAGTGTGCTTCCAGATGTTGCTCACCTCCCGCAGGCCTTCTTGAAAATAGATATACACTCAGATCCATCTATAAAAACCGCCCACTGGGTATTCCCGTCATGATGACCCTGCGTCAGATTCGTCACTTCATCGCTGTGGCCGAGACCGGCTCGATCTCCGCCGCCGCGCAAACCGCGTTTATTTCTCAATCGACCCTGACGTTGGCGATCCAGCAACTGGAAGAGGAAATCGGCGTCAGCCTGTTCAGCCGTCACGCCAAAGGCATGACGCTTACGCACCAAGGTCATCAATTCCTACGTCAGGCACACCTGATTCTGGCGACTGTGGACAACGCCAAACGCAGTCTGCAACAGAGCACCGACCAAGTTGCCGGGCAGTTGATCGTCGGCGTGACCAGTCTGGTTGCCGGTTATTACCTGGCAGATTTACTCACGCGTTTTCAGCGTGCTTACCCGAATGTCGAGATTCGGGTGATGGAAGACGAGCGCCCGTATATCGAACATTTGTTGGTCAGCGGCGAGATCGATGTCGGCGTGTTGATCCTCTCCAACCTCGAAGATCGCCACGCCTTGCAGACCGAAGTGCTGACCCACTCGCCGCACCGTTTGTGGCTCCCGGCCCAGCATCCACTGCTGGAGCACGACAGCATCAACCTCGCCGATGTCGCCCGCGAGCCGTTGATTCAACTCAACGTCGATGAAATGGATCGCAACGCCCAACGTCTCTGGCGCGGCGCCGGGCTCCAACCAAAAATCACTTTGAGAACCGCATCGACGGAGGCTGTGCGAAGTCTGGTCGCCGCCGGTTTGGGCGTTTCGATCCAGCCAGACATGACTTATCGCCCTTGGTCACTCGAGGGCGACATCATCGAAGCGCGGCCCATCGCCGACCTCAACCAGACCCTCGACGTCGGCCTGGCCTGGCGCCGTGGCACCGCGCGCCCCGCTCTCGTCGATCCATTTCTCACTGTGGCCCGTGAGCAACCCCACGGCGGGCGCAAGCCATCTATTTAATCGAATGCTGCCTTCAGTATTTAGAATTTGTCGACCTCGGAGCCGCGCACTAGTCTTGCTGCATCTATAAGACGGTCGGCTCCCGATATCAGGGAGCAACAATGGCCACACAAGAAAAGAGAACGCGGAAAATGGCTGGCGCGCAGACCCCGATGTGTACCGCGTTGTTGATCGATGGCGAATTGGTCGCCGGGGAAGGTTTCGTCGAGCCAATTCTCAACCCGGCCACCGGTGAAATCCTCACCCACATCGCCGAGGCCAGCACCGAGCAAGTCGAAGCCGCCATCCTCGCCGCCCACCGCGCCTTCACCGAATGGTCGCGCACCACGCCGCAGCAACGTTCGAACTTATTGCTCGACATCGCCAACGCCGTCGAAAAACACGCCGACCACCTCGCCCGCCTCGAATCGCTGAACTGCGGCAAGCCATTGCACCTGGCGCGTCAGGACGATCTGACAGCGACCGTCGATGTCTTCCGGTTCTTCGCCGGCGCCGTGCGTTGCCAGACCGGCCAGCTCAGCGGCGAATACCTGCCGGGCTACACCAGCATGGTGCGCCGCGATCCGATTGGCGTGGTCGCCTCGATTGCGCCGTGGAACTACCCGATCATGATGGCCGCGTGGAAAATCGCCCCGGCCCTCGCCGCCGGCAACACGCTGGTGTTCAAACCCTCCGAACACACGCCGCTGTCGATCCTCGCACTGGCGCCAGCGCTGGCCGAAATCCTCCCGCGCGGGGTGATCAATATCATCTGCGGTGGCGGCGAAGGCGTCGGCAGCCATTTGGTCGGCCACGCGAAAGTGCGCATGGTCTCGCTGACCGGCGATATCGTCACCGGCCAGAAAATCCTCCAGGCCGCAGCGAAAACCCTGAAACGCACGCACCTCGAACTCGGCGGCAAGGCCCCGGTGATCGTCTGCAACGACGCCGACATTCAAGCCGTGGTCGACGGCGTGCGCACTTACGGTTACTACAACGCCGGGCAAGACTGCACCGCCGCCTGCCGGATCTACGCGCAGGCCGGGATTCACGACAAATTGGTCGCCGAACTCGGCGCCGCCGTAAGCAGCCTGCGCTTCGCCGGCAAACGTGATGCCGACAACGAGATTGGCCCGCTGATTAGCACGCGCCAGCGCGACCGCGTCGCCAGTTTCGTCGAACGCGCCCTCGGTCAGCCGCACATCGAACGCGTGACCGGTGCAGCCGTGCATTCCGGTGCCGGTTTCTACTATCAACCGACGCTGCTAGCCGGTTGCAAACAGAGCGACGAAATCGTCCAGCGCGAAGTGTTCGGCCCGGTGGTCACCGTGACCCGTTTCGACGAACTCTCGCAGGCCGTGGATTGGGCCAACGACTCCGAATACGGCCTCGCCTCGTCGGTGTGGACACAGAACCTAGACAAGGCGATGCAGGTTGCCGCGCGTCTGCAATACGGCTGCACGTGGATCAATAGCCATTTCATGCTCGTCAGTGAGATGCCCCACGGCGGGCTGAAACGTTCGGGTTACGGCAAAGACTTATCCAGCGATTCGCTGCAGGACTACAGCGTGGTGCGGCACATCATGGCCCGCCACGGCCAGCATCTCTGACTACGCTAATAACAAGCCGCCAACGGCATGCTTCACCGCGTTCACAACTGCCCCGACCATAATTTAAAGAAGAGGGTTCAACCATGTTCGTGCACAAGACCGCACTGCTCAGTGCAATCACTACGGCCCTGCTGGCCAGCGCCAGCCTGCAAGCGGCCGAGCCGTTGAAGGCCGTCGGCGCCGGCGAAGGTCAGCTGGATATCGTTGCGTGGCCGGGTTACATCGAACGTGGCGAGAGCGATAAAGCCTACGACTGGGTGACCGGTTTCGAGCAGGAAACCGGCTGCAAGGTCAACGTGAAGACAGCGGCCACCTCTGACGAAATGGTCAGCCTGATGGCCAAGGGCGGTTACGACCTGGTCACCGCGTCGGGCGATGCCTCGTTGCGATTGATCGTCGGCAAGCGTGTGCAACCGATCAACACCGCGTTGATCCCGAACTGGAATACCCTCGACCCACGCCTCAAAGACGCGCCGTGGTACGTGGTCAACAACCAGACTTACGGCACCCCGTACCAGTGGGGCCCGAACGTGCTGATGTACAACACCAACGTGTTCAAAACCGCGCCGACCAGCTGGAACGTGGTGTTCGCCGCGCAGGATCTGCCCGACGGCAAGCCGAACAAGGGCCGCGTGCAGGCCTATGACGGCCCGATCTACATCGCCGATGCGGCGCTGTATCTGAAGTCGACCAAGCCTGAACTGGGTATCAAAGACCCGTATCAACTCACCGAAGATCAGTACAAAGCCGTGCTCGATCTGTTGCGCGCGCAGCAGCCGCTGATCCACCGCTACTGGCACGACACCACGGTGCAGATGAGCGACTTCAAAAACGAAGGCGTGGTGGCGTCGAGCGCGTGGCCGTATCAGGTCAACGGTTTGATGAACGAGAAGCAGCCGATCGCGTCGACCATTCCGAAAGAAGGCGCCACGGGTTGGGCTGATACCACCATGTTGCACGCTGAGGCCAAGCACCCGAACTGCGCGTACAAGTGGATGGACTGGTCGCTGAAACCGAAAGTCCAGGGTGATGTGGCGGCGTGGTTTGGTTCGTTGCCGGCGGTTCCGGCGGCGTGCAAGGACAGCGAGTTGCTTGGCGCTGAAGGTTGCAAGACCAACGGTTTCGACCAGTTCGACAAGATCGCCTTCTGGAAAACCCCGCAGGCTGAAGGCGGCAAGTTTGTGCCGTATAGCCGCTGGACTCAGGACTACATCGCGATCATGGGCGGCCGCTAGCTCTCGACAACGACGCGGTCTGCTCCCTTTCCCCCTCGCCCCCCTGGGGGAGAGGGCTGGGGTGAGGGGGTAGCTTTTGAGTTTGCTCTTGATCTCTGAGCAATGGCCGAAACCGCCACCCTCACCCCCCGCCCTCTCCCGGAGGGAGAGGGAGCTAAAAGCAATCTCAGCGCCCTGCACACCTCCTGTAGGAGCTGCCGCAGGCTGCGATCTTTTCGCACGCACACACGACTTTTTTTGAAAGCCCGTTTTACCGGAGCACCGCACCATGACGCTTGCAGTCCAGTTCACCAACGTTTCCCGGCAGTTCGGCGACGTAAAAGCCGTTGACCGGGTTTCCATCGATATCGAGGACGGCGAGTTCTTTTCCATGCTCGGCCCTTCCGGCTCGGGCAAAACCACCTGCTTGCGCCTGATCGCCGGGTTCGAACAACCGAGCGCTGGCTCGATCCGCATTCACGGTGCTGAAGCAGCCGGTCTGCCGCCGTATCAACGCGACGTCAACACGGTGTTTCAGGATTACGCGCTGTTCCCGCACATGAACGTGCTCGACAACGTCGCCTACGGTTTGAAGGTCAAAGGCGTCGGCAAAACCGAACGGCACAAACGCGCCGAAGAAGCCTTGGACATGGTCGCCCTCGGCGGTTACGGCGCACGTAAACCGGTGCAGTTGTCCGGCGGTCAGCGCCAGCGTGTCGCCCTCGCCCGCGCCCTGGTCAATCGCCCGCGCGTACTGTTGCTGGATGAGCCTTTGGGCGCACTCGACTTGAAACTGCGCGAACAAATGCAAAGCGAATTGAAGAAGCTGCAACGCCAGCTCGGCATCACTTTCATCTTCGTCACTCACGATCAAACCGAAGCGCTGTCGATGTCTGATCGCGTCGCTGTGTTCAACAAGGGCCGCATCGAACAGGTCGACACGCCGCGCAATTTGTATATGAAACCGACCACGACATTCGTGGCTGAATTCGTCGGCACCTCGAACGTGATTCGTGGCGATCTGGCCCGCGAAATCAGCGGTCATCCGCAGCCGTTTTCGATTCGCCCCGAGCACGTGCGTTTCGCCGAAGGCCCACTCGCCAGCCACGAAATCGAAGTCAGCGGCCTGCTCCACGATATCCAGTATCAGGGCAGCGCCACGCGCTATGAATTGAAACTGGAAAACGGCCAGACCCTGAGCATCAGCCACGCCAACAACCAGTGGATAGACAGCAGCGCACAACACCAGACCGGCCAGCGCCTGAGCGCACGTTGGGCGCGGGAAGCGATGATTCCGCTGCATGACACCGTGGCGAGCGGGGTGTGACATGAGCACGCTCGCGATGACTGCATCGCCGCCGTTGCGCAGGTTTTCCAACCTGCTCTACCGCAAGCCGAACCTGTATCTGTCGATGCTGCTGGTGCCGCCGCTGCTGTGGTTTGGCGCGATCTATCTTGGCTCACTGCTGGTGCTGTTGTGGCAGGGTTTCTACACCTTCGACGACTTCACCATGGCGGTCACCCCTGACCTGACCCTGGCGAATTTCGCCGCGCTGTTTCAGCCGTCGAACTTCGACATCATCCTGCGCACGCTGAGCATGGCCATCGTTGTGTCGATCGCCAGCGCCATCGTCGCTTTCCCGATCGCCTACTACATGGCGCGCTACACCACGGGTAAAACCAAGGCGTTTTTCTACATCGCGGTGATGATGCCGATGTGGGCCAGTTATATCGTCAAGGCGTATGCGTGGACGTTGCTGTTGGCCAAGGGCGGCGTGGCGCAGTGGTTCGTGCAGCACCTGGGATTGGAGCCGGTTTTGCAGTTCATTCTGGGGATTCCCGGGGTGGGCGGCAGCACTCTGTCGACCTCGCATCTGGGGCGATTCATGGTGTTTGTGTACATCTGGCTGCCGTTCATGATTCTGCCGATTCAGGCGTCACTGGAACGTTTGCCGCCGTCGCTGTTGCAGGCCTCCGCTGACCTTGGTGCGAAGCCGCGTCAGACCTTTATGCAGGTGATTTTGCCGCTGTCGATTCCGGGGATTGCCGCCGGTTCGATTTTCACGTTTTCGCTGACCCTGGGCGACTTCATCGTGCCGCAACTGGTCGGGCCGCCGGGGTACTTCGTCGGCAGCATGGTCTACGCGCAGCAAGGTGCGATCGGCAATATGCCAATGGCGGCGGCGTTCACGCTGGTGCCGATTGTGTTGATCGCGGTTTACCTGTCCATCGTCAAACGACTGGGGGCTTTCGATGCGCTCTGACTCTTCATCACAAGGGCATGCCTCTCTAGGCCTGAAAATCGCAGCGTGGGGCGGGTTGGTGTTTTTGCACTTCCCGATCCTGATCATCTTCCTGTACGCCTTCAACACCGAGGAAGCCGCGTTCAGCTTTCCGCCGAAGGGCTTCACGCTGCACTGGTTCAGCGTGGCTTTTTCGCGGCCGGATGTTCTGGAGTCGATCAAGCTCTCACTGCAGATCGCAGCGATCGCCACGTTGATTGCGATGGTGCTTGGCACACTCGCATCGGCCGCTTTGTACCGCCGGGAATTCTTCGGCAAACAGGGTATTTCGCTGATGCTGATTTTGCCGATTGCGCTGCCGGGGATCATCACCGGGATCGCACTGCTGGCGACGTTTAAAACCCTGGGGATCGAGCCGGGGATGTTCACCATCATCGTCGGCCACGCGACCTTCTGCGTGGTGATCGTCTACAACAATGTCATCGCCCGCCTGCGCCGCACTTCGCACAGTTTGATCGAGGCCTCGATCGACCTCGGCGCCGATGGCTGGCAGACCTTTCGCTACATCATCCTGCCGAATCTTGGCTCGGCGTTACTGGCGGGCGGCATGTTGGCGTTTGCGCTGTCGTTTGACGAAATCATCGTCACCACGTTCACCGCCGGGCATGAGCGCACGTTGCCGTTGTGGCTGCTCAATCAGTTGAGTCGCCCTCGGGATGTGCCGGTGACCAACGTCGTCGCGATGCTGGTGATGATGGTGACCATGCTGCCGATCCTTGGCGCGTATTACCTGACGCGTGGTGGCGAAAGCGTCGCCGGCAGCGGCGGCAAATAAATATCCAACAGACACCAAAAATCCCCCTGTGGGAGCGGGCTTGCTCGCGAAGAGGCCATGACATTCAACATTGATGTCGGCTGACACACCGCCTTCGCGAGCAAGCCCGCTCCCACAGGGTTTCGGTTTCTTCAGAAAAATAACAATTGCTGCAAAGAGGACAACAGACATGCAAACCAAACTCTTGATCAACGGCCAACTGGTCAACGGCGAAGGCCCGGCGCAACCGGTGCTCAACCCTTCGCGTGGCGAAGTCCTGGTAGAGATCAACGAAGCCACTGAAGCCCAGGTCGATGCCGCCGTGCGCGCCGCCGACAACGCCTTCGTCGACTGGTCGCAAACCGCGCCGAAAGACCGCTCGCTGCTGCTGCTCAAACTCGCCGACGCCATCGAAGCCCACGGCGAAGAGCTGGCCAAACTCGAATCCGACAACTGCGGCAAACCCTACAGCGCCGCGCTCAACGACGAGATCCCGGCGATTGCCGACGTGTTCCGTTTCTTCGCCGGTGCCAGCCGTTGCATGAGCGGTTCGGCCGGTGGCGAATACCTGCCCGGCCACACCTCGATGATCCGCCGCGATCCGGTTGGCGTCATCGCCTCGATCGCGCCATGGAACTACCCGCTGATGATGGTCGCCTGGAAAATCGCCCCGGCGCTGGCCGCCGGTAATACCGTGGTGCTCAAGCCGTCGGAACAAACCCCGCTGACCGCGTTGCGCCTGGCCGAACTGGCGTCGGAAATCTTCCCGGCCGGTGTACTCAATCTGGTGTTTGGTCGTGGGCCTACCGTTGGTAGTCCGTTGGTCACGCATCCGAAAGTGCGCATGGTCTCGCTAACCGGCTCCATCGCCACGGGCGCCAATATCATTTCCAGCACTGCCGACAGCGTCAAACGCATGCACATGGAACTGGGCGGCAAGGCGCCCGTAATCATTTTCGATGACGCGGATATCGATGCGGCGGTGGAAGGTATTCGCACGTTTGGTTTCTACAACGCCGGGCAGGATTGCACCGCCGCGTGCCGGATTTATGCGCAGCAAGGCATCTACGACAAGTTCGTCGAGAAGCTCGGCGCGGCGGTCAGCAGCATCAAGTACGGCTTGCAGGATGATCCGTCGACTGAGCTGGGGCCGTTGATCACTGCGCAGCATCGCGACCGTGTTGCCGGGTTTGTCGAGCGTGCTGTGGCGCAGTCGCACATTCGTTTGATCACTGGCGGCAAGGCTGTTGATGGCAATGGTTTCTTCTTCGAGCCGACCGTGTTGGCCGATGCGCAGCAGGACGACGAAATCGTTCGCCGCGAAGTGTTTGGGCCGGTGGTTTCCGTGACCAAATTCACCGATGAAGCGCAGGCGCTGGAATGGGCCAACGATTCGGACTACGGCCTCGCCTCCTCGGTGTGGACAGCGGATGTAGGACGCGCGCACCGCATGTCAGCTCGTTTGCAGTACGGCTGCACGTGGGTGAACACGCACTTCATGCTCGTCAGCGAAATGCCCCATGGCGGTCAGAAATTGTCCGGTTACGGGAAGGACATGTCCATGTATGGGCTGGAGGACTACACCACGGTTCGGCATGTGATGTTCAAGCACTAAGGTCAAAAGCTTCGCGAGCAAGCCCGCTCCCACAGGGGAATGCATTCCAAATGTGGGAGCGGGCTTGCTCGCGAAGGCGTCACCCCGGTTTCAGGAAGGAAACCGGCAATTACGCACCACCAGGATCCCAAAACAATAACTACCGACCCGGGCGGCGCCCACAAAGCCCCGCCACGGCCTCGGCCATCCGAAATCTGCCGATTTCACGGAGCAAAACACACATGAGTTCCTCACCCGATCTCGCCACAGCCGTTGCCGACAGCGATGCCGAACAACTGCGCAAACTGGGCTACACCTCGAATTTCAACCGCAGCATGAGCCTGTGGGAAAACTTCGCCTTGGGCTTCACTTATCTGTCACCGGTCGTAGGGGTTTATACCCTCTTCGGCCTGTGCCTCGCCGCTGGCGGCCCACCGATGTTCTGGGCTTACTTGCTGGTCGGTTGCGGCCAATTGCTGGTGTGCCTGATCTTCGGCGAAGTGGTTTCGCAGTTCCCGATCTCCGGCGGCGTTTACCCTTGGGCACGCCGATTGGTCGGTAAAAAATGGGCATGGATGGTCGGCTGGATTTACTCCATCGCCCTATGCGTGACCATCGCTGCCGTTGCGGTCGGCGCTGGCCCGTACCTGGCCGCCATGCTCGGTTTCGAGCCAAGCAACAACACCAACATCGTCATCGCCCTGGTGCTGACCCTGTTCGCCACACTGGTCAACCTCAGCGGCACCAAAGTGCTGGCGCGCATCGCCATGTTCGGCTTCCTCTGCGAACTGGTTGGCGCGGTGATCGTTGGCGTTTACTTGTTGGTGTTCGAACGCCATCAACCGCTCAGCGTGCTGTTCAACACCTTCGACATCAGCGTCGACGGCTCATACCTGCCGGCCTTCCTCACCGCGTCGCTGGCGGGGATGTTCCTCTACTACGGCTTCGAGGCCTGCGGCGACGTCGCCGAAGAAACCCCGAACCCGAGCGCGAAAATCCCGGTGGCCATGCGCATGACCATCTACATCGGCGGCATCGCGGCGATGTTCGCCTGCCTGGCGCTGATCCTCGCCGTGCCGGACATGCAAGCCGTGATCAACGGCACCGACAAAGACCCGGTCACTACCATCCTCAACAACGCCTTCGGCCCGGTCGGTTCGAAAGTAGTGATGGGCGTGGTGATGATTTCCTTCATCTCCTGCGTCATCAGCCTACAAGCCGCGGCGAGCCGTCTGCTGTACTCCTACGCTCGCGACGAAATGGTCATCGGCAGCCGACTGCTGAAAAAGATTTCTCCTACAACCCAAGTACCGGTTGCCGCACTGTTCGTGTCCGGCGTCCTGCCCGCGCTGATCATCGCCCTCGGTTTCTTCCTGCAAGACGCCGTGGCCACCATCGTCAGCTTCGCCGCCATCGGCATCTACCTCGCGTTCCAGATGATCGTGCTGGCCGCGCTGTATGCCCGCAGCAAAGGCTGGAAACCGAGCGGCAAATTCACCCTCGGCGCATGGGGCTGGCCGGTGAACATCGGCGCGCTGGTGTACGGCGTTGGCGCAATCATCAACATGGCCTGGCCACGCACGCCCGATGCGGCGTGGTATGTGAACTATGCGATGGTGTTGAGCACGGCGATCGTGATCGGTTTAGGGCTGGTTTATATGTGGATTGGCAAGCCGTATGACCATGGCAAGGCGCCGGCTGGGGATGCGTGGAAAGTGAGTCGCTAAGAGCGTTTGATCCCGGCACCGACAGGGTGCCGGGGTTCAGGCAAGCCATGAAACGTCATCAAAAAGAAAGCTCCGCCTGATCGTGCTTCAACAGGGAAATACGGTCGAACAATTTGATTTTTTCATTGGCTTTTTGCTTGGCGTGATCGGACATGAATGCAATCAATTCTTCGAGCTGACTGACGTCTCCGACCACTTTGAATTCCTTTTCCTTGTTGACGAAAACAAGCGACTTCTTCTTTCTCGACAACAGTTCAATGACGTTACTGAGCGTACCGGTGCTCTTTGCGTCCCAGATCATCAAACCGTAGTCAGCTGCTTCGGCCATGACGACGTCTTTCTCGGTGAAGAAGGCTCTCGACCCCTTGGAATGCTTGGAGTCGACTGTTCTGGCGGGCCACTGTCCAAGGTTATTCCTCGGAGCAGAACCGCTGCAGAACACTGTAGTTTTGGATCGTTCGAGACTCAGCAGGTACTCCTGAATGGAGGTGTCGGCGCCACCTGCATCCCCAACCACCACCTCAAAATCTGACGCGACGATATTATTGATGCGCTCTTTAACCTTCGGATCAAGGTTCTTGATGTTGATAGAGCCAGCAATAAATACAGTGGTCATTGAATTCACTTCCAAGTTAGCGCTGCGACGTAAATTTTCCCTACTTTCGGATATTTACGCAGAACAGCGCAGGCCGCGTCCATCGACGCTCCGCTATCAAACAAATCATCTACAACCAAAACATTCCAGCATCCATCGGTGGTGATTTCATCATTGACAGTGAAACTGTCTCCAATCGCGGCAACCTTGTCGGCTTTGGAATGTAAATCCTTGAGCGACTTTCCCGTGGTCGCTTTTCGAAGCAAATCCGTGAAAACCGGCCGACCGATAATTCGTCCCAACGCCAGGGCAACTTCAGTCACCGGTTGTCGCTGACGAATATTTGAAGCGGGCATAGGCACTACAAACCCGACCTGGTTCAGTTTTGGGAACACAATTGTCGCTACTGCCTGGGCAAGTGGACTGACCTGAGTCCAATCCTTCTGGTATTTGAGCTGGTAGGTCGCCTCACCAATCTCAGTACGCTGATTATCGAAGCATGGGTGTCCGCGATCATCGTTGCCAAGAAAGGTACTACTTACCATGTGTTTGTCCAGCACCCAGCCCTGATCCCATGGGCCGTTGATCTGCTTGAGAGACACCTTCATTGAATTCTCCTTTATTCGTGACAATCCTTTGAACCCTGAAACCAAGGGCCGAGCATCTGCAGCGATGCGCAAGATTCAAACAAATAACGAAAAAAACACTGGTTAGGGGTGGTCTCGCTGGTGCCAGTGCAAAAACAGGCATTTCCTACAGAGACGACTCTCAGAGATAAATCCTCTTTCCTACAGAAGGTATCGACAGAGCCGACTTGGCGTCGTAGGTGGCTAGCCGATAGGCTTTCTCTCGGCGGCGAAATCAGCGGCCCGGTGTCGAAGCCGGAACAAAATCAACATGGCGCAACCGCGCTCATTTGAGTGGCGGCTCTATTCTCGATATTGGAGTCGACAAATGCCTAACGACGTACAAATTCCTTCTGAAAGCTCTGCTTTCTTCACCCCCATCATCTTCACCCGCCACAACCGCTTCCTCCACGCCTTCATGCAAGACCACGAAGCCTGGTTCTGCGTGCAAGATCTCGGTCGCTTGATGGGTTACCCACTGAACGAACGCCTCACCCTGAAACTCGATCCCGACCAGCGTCGCAATGTCTTCCTGCGCAAGGACGGCGAAATCATCGATTGCGCGATGGTCAGCGAATCGGGCCTGTTCGCCCTGCTCGTCCATCACTTCGTCCCGGAAAACCGGCACCTGCGCCAATGGCTGAGCCATGAAGTCATCCCTATGCTGCGCGAAACCCAATCAAGCCCTGTGGAAAACCACCCGAGCCTGAGCTCAATGCATTGGGCAGGCGTCACCGTGCCGCTGCTGCACTGGCAACAGCAGGCGTGGGTCAAATGGCGGGATGTTCCAGAGTTGATGCACGGCCAACGGCCGTATCCGGTTCTGGGCACTTGCAGCTAAAGCTCATAAATAAAAAACCTGTGGTGAGGGAGCTTGCTCCCGCTGGGCGCGTAACGGCCCCTCTTGTAAAAAAGCAGGGGACTGCTGCGCGGTCCAGCGGGAGCAAGCTCCCTCGCCACAGGGTTACTCGTAGGTTGATTGATCTGGCCACCGTAAAAGCCAAATGGCTTTCACGCTGGCCGCCCCAGCGTTAAAACCGCGAAACACTCCGCATCGCATCCACCAGATAGCGCATCGCAATCCGGTCACTTTCCGAAAGCTCGCGATAGCGCTCCACCAGTTTCAGTTCCTCAGAGCTCAACCGACGCCTTCTGCGTCCGCTGCCCAGGCAGGGGAAGATGCCCAGCATGTCGGTGATGCCTTGTATTTTTGCCATGGACGATGTCCTTCTCTAGTACTGCAAAGAATTGCTTAAACACCACATCGCCCTGCCCCTTACAGCAGCGCCGTGTGCCCTGCCGGCCAAATGGATCGCGCCGGCCATGCCCATAGAATAGAAATAAATTCGGCGCTGAAAAGCGGTTTTTAGAGTAATTAGTCAGGAAAAGCAGATATGCCGTGTAAATCAGAACGTCCTGTCAGATTTTTAACCGACATGTCTTGTTTCATTGACACACTGGCGCAGTGAATCAACGAATTTTGCATTGCGAGCGAACCGTTTAAGCTAGCGGGCATCTGTTTATAGTCCGTTGCGTTTGGCCGAAGGCTTGTCCGAACCGTTATTTTCGATCCAGCACGTGCCAGGAACGGCGCGGGATTGCACACGACAGGTTGTATTTATGCACCGCAGGAATTTGCTCAAAGCGTCCATGGCCATTGCGGCTTACACCGGTCTTTCGGCCACCGGCCTGCTGGCGACCCGAGCGTGGGCTGCCAATGGCGGCGCCGCTGATGGGGAGGCGCAGGCGTTTGACTTCGAAGCGCTGAAGCGCCAGGCCAAGCAACTGGCTGGCAGTGCCTATCTGGACACTAAACAGGTGCTGCCGCCGACGCTGGCGACCATGACGCCGCAGAATTTCAACGCGATCCGCTACGACGGCAATCATTCGTTGTGGAAGGAAAACAAGGGCCAGCTCGACGTGCAGTTCTTCCACGTCGGCATGGGTTTCCGCCAGCCGGTGCGCATGTACAGCGTCGATCCCAAGACCCGCACCGCGCGCGAAGTGCATTTCCGCCCGGCGCTGTTCAACTACGAGAACACCTCGGTCGACACCCAGCAGCTCAAGGGCGACCTGGGTTTTGCCGGCTTCAAGCTGTTCAAGGCGCCGGAACTGGATCGCCACGACGTGGTGTCGTTCCTCGGCGCCAGTTATTTCCGTGCGGTGGATGCGACTGGCCAATATGGCCTCTCCGCGCGCGGTCTGGCGATCGACACTTACGCCAAGAAGCGCGAAGAATTCCCTGACTTCACCAAGTTCTGGTTCGAGACCCCGGATCAGAACGCCACGCGTTTTGTGGTCTATGCCCTGCTCGACTCGCCGAGTGCGACCGGCGCGTATCGCTTCGACATCGATTGCCAGGCCGAGCGCGTGGTGATGGAGATCGACGCGCACATCAACGCGCGCACCGCCATCGAGCAACTGGGCATCTCGCCGATGACCAGCATGTTCAGCTGCGGCAACCACGAACGGCGCATGTGCGACACCATCCACCCGCAAATCCATGATTCGGATCGCCTGGCCATGTGGCGCGGCAACGGCGAGTGGATCTGCCGTCCGCTGAACAACCCGGCGACTCTGCAATTCAACGCGTTTGCCGATACCGATCCGAAAGGTTTCGGCCTGGTGCAGACCGACCATGAGTTCGCCAACTATCAGGACACCGTCGACTGGTACAGCAAGCGTCCGAGCCTGTGGGTCGAACCGACCACCGCGTGGGGCGAGGGCTCTATCGATCTGCTGGAAATTCCTACCACCGGCGAGACGCTCGATAATATCGTCGCGTTCTGGACACCGAAGAAACCGGTGGCTGCCGGGGATTCGCTGAACTACGGCTACAAACTCTACTGGAGCGCTTTGCCGCCGGTGAGCACGCCGTTGGCGCGGGTGCAGGCAACTCGTTCCGGGATGGGCGGTTTCGTTGAGGGCTGGGCACCGGGCGAGCATTATCCGCCGGTCTGGGCGCGTCGTTTTGCTGTGGATTTCACGGGTGGCGGCCTGGATCGATTGCCACAGGGCACCGGGATTGAGCCGGTGGTGACGTGCTCGAACGGCAAGGTGCAGGATTTCAGCGTGCTGGTGCTGGATGACATCAAGGGTTACCGGATTCTGTTTGACTGGTACCCGACCAGTGACAGCGTTGAGCCGGTGGAGCTGCGGTTATTTATTCGCACCAACGATCGCACGTTGAGCGAGACGTGGTTGTACCAGTACTTCCCGCCGGCGCCGGATAAGCGCAAATATCCTTGATAATTATGTAGCGCCTCACGGGCCTCTTCGCGAGCAAGCCCGCTCCCACACTTGAAATGCATTTCCCTGTGGGAGCGGGCTTGCTCGCGAAAGCGTCCGCCCAATCAACACAAATCCACTCACCAGAAAAACGCCCCGGCCATCACTGACCGGGGCTTTTTGCTTTATCGCTATTGACTCAATCGCGCAAATCAGACTCATGAATCGGCTGATCCCGATGCGTCGCGCGCTGATACTGCGCCGGCCACACCGCTTTGCGTCCACCCAGATCATCGTCGGCATGCAGCGGCCAGTACGGATCACGCAGCAGCTCGCGGGCGAGGAAGATGATGTCGGCCTGACAGGTGCGCAGAATGTGCTCGGCCTGCGCCGGCTCGGTAATCATTCCCACGGTGCCGGTGGCGATGCCTGACTCTTTGCGTACTCGTTCGGCGAAGCGCGTCTGATAACCCGGCCCGACGGGGATTTCGGCATTCGCTGCGGTGCCACCCGAAGATACGTCGATCAAATCCGCGCCAAGCGTGTGCAGCCGTCGCGCCAGCTCGACGGTTTCATCCGGATTCCAGCCGTCCTCCACCCAGTCGGTGGCCGATACGCGAACAAATAACGGCAACTCTTCCGGCCAAACCGCCCGCACTGCCTCAGTCACTTGCAGCACCAGACGAATACGATTTTCAAATGAGCCACCGTATTGATCGCGGCGCTGGTTGCTCAACGGCGAGAGAAACTGATGCAGCAGATACCCATGCGCCGCATGCACCTCAACCACACTGAAGCCGGCCTTGAGCGCGCGTTTCGCGGCATCGACAAACGCCTGAATGACGTCGGCAATCTGCCCTTCATCAAGCTGTTTCGGCTGCGTGTGTTGCGGGTCAAAGGCAATCGGCGAGGGCCCGACCGAAGTCCAGCCGCCATCATCGGGTTTGACGCTGCCATGCTTGCCGAGCCACGGCCGATGGGTGCTGGCCTTGCGCCCGGCGTGGGCCAGTTGAATGCCGGCGACCGCGCCTTGGGAGGTAATGAAGCGAGTGATGCGTTGCAGCGGCTCAATTTGTTCGTCGTTCCACAGGCCAAGGTCTTCGGCGGTGATCCGCCCGTCGGCGGTCACCGCCGTGGCTTCGGTAAATACCAGACCGGCGCCGCCCACCGCGCGGCTGCCGAGGTGTACCAGGTGCCAGTCGTTGGCCAGGCCGTCGACGCTGGAGTACTGGCACATCGGCGAGACGGCGATGCGGTTTGGAAGGGTCAGTTGGCGAAGGGTGAAGGGTTCAAGCAGCAGACTCATGGGGCACCTCTCAAATCAGTGGGCAGGCTCCAGGGTTCTGTTTGAATAGTCGACGAGTGACAGGAAAAGGTGCAGCACCCGCCCCCGCGGGCAAAAAAATCGACAAGACGTCACAAGGCCAATCAAGCAGTGCTTAGAGCCTAGTCGACAACGGGAGGGAAAGGAGGGTTCAGAGTGATTCAGCGTGTGAAAGGATGCTTTCGCGAGCAAGCCCGCTCCCACATTTGGAATGCATTCTCCTGTGGGAGCGGGCTTGCTCGCGAAGGCGTCAGCGCGGTTCGATATGGGCAATCATCAACTGAACGGTCTCATTACCCCGAAACTCGTTAACGTCGAGCTTATAGGCGAGCTCAACCCACTTGATCGTCGGATTCGGCCAGATATCCCGGTCAATCCCAAACGCGATGCCATCCAGCTTCACCGAGCCACACTCGCTCTTCAGCACCACTTTCAAATGCCGCTCACCGACCACCCGCTGCTCAACCAACTGAAACACCCCGTGAAACAGCGGCTCAGGAAAATGCTGCCCCCAAGGCCCGGCATGGCGCAGGGCGCGAGCCAGTTCGAGGTGGAATTCCTCCACCGCCAGCGTGCCGTCCGAGAGCATGCGCCCGGTCAGGTCTTCCTCGCGAAGTTGCCTACGCACTTCAGCGTCAAAGGCCTCGGCGAACAGCGGAAAATTCTCTTGTGGCAAGGTCAGACCGGCGGCCATCGCGTGGCCGCCGTACTTGGCGATCAGGGTCGGATGCTGCGCTGCAACAACGCTCAGCGCATCACGAATATGGAAGCCCTGCACCGAACGCCCCGAGCCTTTGAGCAGGCCATCACCGGCATCAGCGAAGGCAATGGTCGGACGGAAGTAACGTTCTTTCATCCGTGATGCGAGGATACCGATCACGCCTTGGTGCCACTCCGGATCGAACAGGCACAGACCAAACGGCATCGACTCCACCGGCAAATCCTTGAGCTGCGCCAGCGCTTCACGCTGCATGCCCTGCTCGATGGATTTGCGATCCTGGTTCATGCCGTCCAGTTGCGCGGCCATTTCCTGGGCCTTGCTGGCGTCGGCAGTGAGCAGGCATTCGATGCCCAGACTCATGTCATCCAGACGCCCGGCAGCGTTCAGGCGCGGGCCGACGATAAAACCGAGATCGGTGGACGTGATGCGGGTGGCGTCACGCTTGGCCACTTCAAGGATCGCTTTGATCCCCGGCCGTGCGCGACCGGCGCGAATGCGTTCAAGGCCTTGATGCACCAGAATCCGGTTGTTGGCGTCCAGCGGCACCACGTCGGCAACGCTGCCCAGTGCCACCAGATCAAGCAGTTCACCGATGTTCGGCTGCGGCTTGTTCTCGTACCAGCCGAGGCTGCGCAAACGCGCACGCAACGCCATCAACACATAAAAAATTACGCCGACGCCGGCCAGTGCCTTGCTCGGAAACTCGCAGCCAGGCTGGTTCGGATTGACCAGCGCATCGGCCTGCGGCAGCTCTTCGCCGGGCAAGTGGTGATCGGTGATCAAGACCTTGAGGCCAGCCTTTTTCGCCGCCGCAACACCTTCGACGCTGGAAATACCGTTGTCGACAGTGACCAGCAAATGCGGCTCGCGAGTCAAAGCGACTTCGACGATTTCCGGGGTCAGGCCGTAGCCATATTCAAAGCGGTTCGGCACCAGATAATCGACGTGCGCCGCACCGAGCAAACGCAAGCCAAGCATGCCGACCGTGCTGGCCGTCGCGCCGTCCGCATCGAAGTCGCCGACGATGAGGATGCGCTGGCGTTGCTCCAGCGCCGTCACCAGCAAGTCCACCGCCGCATCAATGCCCTTGAGCTGCTGGAACGGGATCAACCGCGCCAGGCTCTTGTCCAGTTCTGCCTCGGACTGCACGCCCCGCGCCGCATACAGGCGGGTCAGCAGCGGCGGAATATCACCGAGAAACGGCAGAGTGGCAGGCAGTTGGCGAGGTTCGATACGCATGGGGTGACGGAGACTTCTCTTTAATACGTGGGATTAATCAGCTACAGGCGCGGGATCAGCCGCGCTCACCTTGCAGCCATTGCAACTGGACTTCGTGCTGACCACGGTCGTCGGTGACGAAGATCGTCCCTTCGCTGATCATCACGTCCCACTTGATAACGCGGGGCATATCTTTGGCCAGGGTTTCCAGAACTTCCTGCGGGACGGCGGCGATATTGACGTTTTTCAGGTTCTTGATCGCCGGGATCACTTTGGTTTCCCAAACGCGCAGGCTGCCGTAGGCCAGCAGGCTGGTGCGCTCGGTGCGACGCGAGCACCAGGTCAGGCGATCGGCGTCTGGCTGGCCGACTTCGATCCAGTGCAGAACGCGATCGTCCAGGCTCTTTTCCCACAGCGCAGGTTCATCCACGTCTGACAGACCGCGACCAAACGACAACTGCTCGTTGTACCAGAGGGCGTAGGCCAGCAGCCGCACGGTCATGCGCTCTTCGGTTTCCGAAGGGTGACGGGCGATGGTCTGCTTGACGCTCTCGTAGACACTGCGGTCGAGGTCGGTGAGATTCAGTTCAAATTTGTAGGTAGTGGACGGCTGGGCCATGAACGGGCTTCTTGATACGAGGAAAGGCGGCAAGTCTAACCGATGCGGTAGGCAATCATCGAATTGATGGCGATCAACCTGCGGCGTCTGACAGCCGGCTATGTTAAAACGCTGTATCCGCACAGCCTTGTCCTACAGGATTCAGCATGCCGTTTTCCAACAAGCCGCTCAGCGGTGTGAAAGTCATTGAATTGGGTACGTTGATTGCCGGGCCGTTTGCCTCGCGTATTTGCGGCGAGTTCGGCGCTGAAGTGATCAAGATCGAATCGCCGGACGGCGGTGATCCGCTGCGCAAATGGCGAAAAATGTATGAAGGCACGTCCCTGTGGTGGTTCGTCCAGGCGCGCAACAAGAAGTCGCTGACGCTGAATCTGAAACACCCCGACGGTTTGGCGATTCTGAAAAAACTGCTCAGTGAAGCCGACATCCTCATCGAGAACTTTCGCCCCGGTGTGCTGGAAAAACTCGGCCTGAGTTGGGAAACCCTGCACGCTCTGAACCCGAAACTGGTGATGGTGCGTCTGTCCGGTTTCGGCCAGACCGGGCCGATGAAAGATCAGCCAGGTTTCGGCGCGGTTGGTGAATCCATGGGCGGTTTGCGCTACATCACCGGTTTTGAAGACCGCCCGCCCGTGCGCACCGGGATTTCCATCGGCGATTCGATTGCCGCGCTGTGGGGCGTGATCGGCGCACTGATGGCGCTGCGTCATCGTGAGGTCAACGGCGGGCTCGGCCAAGTGGTCGATGTGGCCTTGTACGAAGCTATTTTCGCGATGATGGAAAGCATGGTGCCGGAGTTCGACGTGTTCGGTTTTATCCGCGAGCGCACCGGCAACATCATGCCCGGCATCACACCTTCCTCGATCCACACCAGCGCCGACGGCAAGCACGTGCAGATCGGCGCCAATGGCGATGCGATCTTCAAGCGTTTCATGTTGATTATCGGCCGCGAAGATCTGGCTAATGACCCGATGCTGGCCAGCAACGACGGGCGCGACAGTCGCCGCGACGAGTTGTATGGCGTGATCGATCGCTGGGTCAATTCGCAGCCGCTGCAAACGGTGCTCGATCTGCTCAATCAGGCCGAAGTACCGGTCAGCCGCATTTTCAGCGCCGAAGACATGTTCAGCGACCCGCAATACCTCGCCCGGGAGATGTTCCTGTCCGCCAAGTTGCCGGACGGCAAGGACTTCAAGATGCCGGGTATCGTGCCGAAACTTTCCGAGACGCCAGGCAGTTCCGAATGGGTCGGGCCGACGCTGGGTGAACACAATGCGCAGGTGCTCGCCGACCTCGGTTACGACGCACAGCAGATCGCTAGATTGCGCGAAGACGGAGCCATTTAAGCTGAAAAACCTGCATCCCTCAGACGCCAACCGCACTCACCAATGGTGGACGTGGCGTCTGTTCGGCCTGTTGTTTTTGCTGGCCTCGCCAACGTGGGCGCAGGCCAAGCCAACGTTGATCTGGTTGCTGCGCGACTTGCCACCGATGACGATTTTCGAAGGCCCGAAAAAGGGTCAGGGCGTGATCGATCATTTGATGCCGCAACTGATTGCCGGCATGCCGCAATACGAACACAAGATCATGCGCGTCAACCGTGCGCGTGGTTTGCAGATGCTTCACGAAAACCCTTTCGCCTGTGACCCCGCGCTGCTGTGGAACAAGGAGCGCGCGCAGTGGGTGGCGTATTCGATTCCGGCGATTCGCGCTGTAGCCAATGGCCTGGTGGTGCGTCAGAAAGATCGCGCGGTACTCGAACCGTATCTGGTGGACGGTGCGGTGGATTTTTCTGCGCTGCTGGCCAGTGGTGAGCGAAAAGTCGGCGTAGTTGCCGAACGCAGTTACGGCGAATACATCGACGGACTGTTGCGCCACGCCCCCAGCGGCGCATTGACCCCGCACTACGGCAACGATGCATTGAGCAATTTGCTGTCGATGCAGCGGCTGAACCGATTACAGGTGGTGCTCGGCTATTGGCCAGAGATCCGCTATCAGGCGAAACAGGCACAAATTCCGGAAGATGAGCTGGAGTTCTATTCGATTCGCGGCACCGAGAAATATCTCTCAGGCTATGTCGCTTGTTCCGACACCACGCAGGGCCGTCAGGCCATCAGCGAAATCAACCAACTGCTGCGCACCCTGCCCCACGAGCATTTGAATCAACTCTACGCGGCGTGGCTGGATCCCGAACGACAAGCGGATTATCTGCAGCAGGCGCGGACGTTTTTCGAGCAGCAAGCCGCGCAATAGGCAAACGCCAGACAAAAGAAACCCCGAGAAGTGGGGAAACGACTCGGGGTTAAACGTGGCCTACATAAAGACCAGTAGCAGCAAGCGACAAGCACCGGAGCACAATGCTTGATCCTGCTGTTACTGGGTCTGACTGACAGGGATGCAGGAAGGTTCCCACAAAAAATATTTCATCTTTACAGCGTCGGACGTTTATCCAGCGCTGCGTTGCGCAATGCCGCGATCACACAGGGTTCCAGCCGACCTTCGGCAATCAGCACGTCACGGTGCAGGCCGTCGACGACATCGGTCAGCAAGCGTTTGTCGCTCAACTGCGCCTGATTGAATTCGCGTTCCACCACAATGGCGCCGTTGCTGTTCTTCAGGGTCACCAGGCATTCGCCATGGCTGCCGCGAGGGGTCAACGTCACTTGATACGGGCTCAGAGCCTCACCGAGCAATAGACTGATACTTTCCATCTCGATCTCCACTCAATAGTCCGAAAACACAGTGCCTGGGGCGTGTTCACAATAAATGACCACCGGCCCGAGAAGAAAGTTCTGCCTGCGATTGCTCCATCCCTGGAGCCTTACCGGTCTATGGAGCATGCACGGCGAAGATGACAGTAAAAATACCCGGCGTTTCAAGCCCCGACAGGCTGATGCAACGCGCTGAGGTATTGATCAAGCAAACCGCGCATCAACACCGCCGAAACCGGCGTTTGCAGGCGTCCGAGCAGTTGCAGCTCATGCGCGTGCAGCAGCGTTTCAAGGTCGGTCAGCAGGCTCGGCGCCACGTTGCCCAGCAGAATCAATGCGCGTGACTGCTCCTGCCGGGTCAGATGATGGATCAACGCCAGGCCATCGCCGCCCTTGAGTTGCGGATCGCAAATAGCGATATCGATGACGCCGCTTTGCTCCAGCGAACCCAAGGCCGAACCCAGCGACGGCGCGGTCAGTACGTTGTAGATGCCGATGGCGTTGAGCATCTGGTGCAACGCCATCAACTGGAACGGATTGTGTTCAAGGATCAGGACTTTGAGCGAGCGCATAGGCGACCTCTGAAACGGCGGGTGCGGACTCTCACCGCAGACACCGTTCACTCTAGGGCAGCCGTCCTCAGCCTCCCATCGGAAAAGGCCTCAGGGGTTATAGGACTTTTCCCAAACTCAGTGCAGACGTCGGCTCATGTCTGTCCAGCCACCGAGCAGTCCGCGCAGTTTTCCGTCGGCGCTGTAAAACGGCACCGTCCATTGGTAGATCTCCCGCGAGCCGTTCTTGAATTGCAGTTGGCGCCGGCAGAATCGCGTCTTGCGCGTCTGCAACTGCGCCATGAATTCGTCGTGAAGCATGCGTGACGTGATCTGTGGCAGGGCATCAACCTCCATCAGCGAGCGTCCCTGAACTTGATCGAAACGAATGTCGAGCGCCTCCTCATAACTGCGATTGCACATGATCAAGCGGCCCAGCAGGTCGCGGACGAACACCGGATCGGGCATTGAATTGATCAACGCATGCTGAAACGCCAACTGGTCGCCGAGATCTTTTTCAGCTTCAGTGCGTTGCCTGATTGCCGCGCGTAATCGGCGATTCCAGACCAGCGACAACAAACCGAACGTGCCAATCACGGCCATCGCCCAACAGCCCCAACTGGCGATGCGCTGCCACACCGAGGGCGCCCGCAGCGGGGAAACACCGTCGAGCCATTTGAGCCGAATCGCGCGCAACTCCTCCGGCGGAAAAGCCTCAAGCGCCTTGTTGAGGATGCTCAACAACTGCGGCTGGCCCTTGCGCACCGCCAAGTGATCTGCCTCCCATTTTCCTTCGAGCAAATCGCCGACCCTGAGCAATCCGGAAGGAAACAACTGCGCGCCAATCTCGTTTTCAATCGTGGCATAAGCCTCACCGCTTTCGACCAACGCGCGTGCTTCGGCATAGGTTTTCACCGAGCGGATCTCAATGGCCGGATAGTCGCGGCGGATGATGCCTTCCAGCGCGTGCCGGGCCGGAAGCACCAGCACACGTTTGGCCAACTGCTCCAGCGATTGCACCTGTGGCTCACCAACACGCCCGACAAACACCCAGCCGGCACCGCCAAAGGCATGACTGAAATCGAGGAACGCCTTGCGCTCATCGCTCATCGCCAGCGTGGTGCTGATGTCCGCTTCACCGCGCTCCAGCCGTTCGAGCAGGTGGTCGGTGGAGAAAGACTCTTGATGCACAAACTGCAAACCGGTCATCGCGCTGATACGCTTGAGCACATCAATGTTCAGGCCGTTCCAGTGCGCATGTTCATCCTGGAACAGGTACAGCGGATACTGCACGGACGCGACGATGACCCGCGGATTGTCGCGGATCCATTGCTGCTCTTCTGCGTTGAGCTCGATGGGCTGAACCTTGCTGACGCCAGCGTCATGCTGCATCAGTTGCGCTGCCACACTCCAGCGCATAAACCCCAGCATTGCCAATAAAAACAGCCAGCACAGGGCCGGCTTCAAATCTCTGGAAAACCACATTGCCACTTCCTTCGTGATCAACTCACCCGTCCTTCGTGGGTGAAAACCCGAGCAGTGTGGCAGCAGAAACAAAAAAGCCCGTCAGGAGACGGGCTTCAAAATGTGACAGCTTTTACGGCTTACAGCGGTTTGCCGCGGTTGCCATGCTGGCTGACAAAGGCTTGCACGGCTTTCAGCTCGTTTGGCAGAACGGTGCAGCGCTCATTTCGCTCAAACAAATCAGAAAGATGTGCAGGTAGTTCGAGCGCTTTTCCTACACCGGCTTTCTCTACGGCTTCAGGGAATTTCACCGGGTGAGCGGTGCCCAGGATGACCATCGGGATATCCAGGCTGCGACGGCATTCACGCGCAGCTTTAACACCGATGGCGGTGTGCGGATCCAGCACTTCGCCAGTCTGCTCGTAGACTTCAGCGATGGTTTCGCAAGTCTGTGCGTCATCTACAGCCAGCGAATCGAACAGCTTGCGCGCTTCGGTCCAGCGTTCTTGCTCGACGCTGAAACCGCCGCCCTGCTTGAACGAATCCATCAGACCGGCGATTGCTGCGCCGTTGCGACCGTGCAGGTCGAACAGCAGGCGTTCGAAGTTCGACGAGACCATGATGTCCATCGACGGCGACAGCGTGGCGTGCAGGGTGTCCTTGACGTACTGATTGCCGCTCATGAAGCGGTGCAGGATGTCGTTGCGGTTGGTGGCGACGATCAACTGGTTGATCGGCAGGCCCATGTTGCGCGCCAGGTAACCGGCAAAGATGTCGCCGAAGTTGCCGGTTGGCACCGAGAACGACACCGAACGCGCCGGGCCGCCCAACTGCAGTGCGGCGTGGAAGTAGTAAACGATCTGGGCCATGATCCGCGCCCAGTTGATCGAGTTCACCGCGACCAGACGCGTGCCTTTAAGGAAGCTCTGGTCAGCGAAGCTGTTCTTGACCATTTCCTGGCAGTCATCGAAGTTGCCTTCAATGGCGATGTTGTGGATGTTCTCGCCGAAGATCGTGGTCATCTGGCGACGCTGCACTTCCGACACGCGCTTGTGCGGGTGCAGGATGAAGATGTCGACGTTTTCGCAGTGCTTGCAGCCTTCGATGGCGGCCGAACCGGTGTCACCGGAAGTAGCGCCAACGATCACTACGCGCTCGCCGCGTTTTTCCAGAACGTAGTCGAGCAAACGACCGAGCAGTTGCAGGGCGAAGTCCTTGAACGCCAGGGTCGGGCCGTGGAACAGCTCCAGCACCCATTCGTTGCCGTTCAGCTGACGCAGCGGCGCCACGGCGCTGTGGGCGAACACGCCGTAGGTTTCTTCAAGAATCTTTTTGAAATCGGCATCCGGAATGCTGCCGGTGACGAACGGGCGCATCACCCGAAAGGCCAGCTCGTGATACGGCAGGCCGGCCCAGGAAGCGATTTCTTCCTGGGTGAAACGTGGCAGGTTTTCCGGAACGTACAGACCGCCGTCGGTCGCCAGACCAGCCAGCAGGACGTCTTCGAAATTCAGGGCCGGTGCCTGGCCGCGGGTACTGATGTAACGCATAAGGGCAAACCTTCGGTTTGGGCTTCAAGCTACGAGCTACAAGCTGCAAGTAAAAGCCAGACCGCTTTTCTCTTGCCGCTTGCAGCTCGAAGCTTGCAGCTGCTTCTATTTAGTTCAAGTGCTCGACGCGGATCCGTACGACCGGACCATTTACGCCGGCCAGCGCTTCGAGGGCGGCGATGGCATCGTTGATGCGCTGCTCGACCACACGGTGGGTCAGCAGGATCATCGGCACCAGACCGTCGTGTTCCTCGACTTCCTTCTGCATGATCGACTCGATGTTGATGCCGCGCTCCGAGAGGATGCTCGCCACCTGAGCCAACACGCCCGGATGATCCTTGGCCTGAATGCGCAGGTAGTAAGCGCTTTCGCAGGCTTCGATCGGCAGAATCGGGTGGGCCGACAGAGAGTCCGGCTGGAAGGCCAGGTGCGGCACACGGTTTTCCGGATCGGAGGTCATGGCGCGAACCACGTCGACCAGATCGGCGATCACCGACGAAGCGGTTGGCTCCATGCCCGCGCCGGCGCCGTAGAACAGCGTCGAACCGGCGGCGTCACCGTTGACCATCACCGCGTTCATCACGCCGTTGACATTGGCGATCAGACGATCGGCCGGGATCAGCGTCGGGTGTACGCGCAACTCGATACCGGCAGCAGTGCTGCGCGCCACACCGAGGTGCTTGATGCGGTAGCCCAGCGCTTCGGCGTAGTTGACGTCAGCGGTGGTCAGCTTGGTGATGCCTTCGGTGTAAGCCTTGTCGAATTGCAGCGGGATGCCGAACGCGATGGAAGCCAGAATCGTCAGCTTGTGCGCGGCGTCGATGCCTTCAACGTCGAAGGTCGGATCGGCTTCGGCGTAACCCAGTGCCTGCGCTTCGGCCAACACGTCTTCGAAGGTACGACCCTTCTCGCGCATTTCGGTGAGGATGAAGTTACCAGTGCCGTTGATGATCCCGGCGACCCAGTTGATGCGGTTGGCGGACAGGCCTTCACGGATCGCCTTGATCACCGGAATGCCACCGGCCACGGCCGCTTCGAACGCCACGATCACGCCTTTCTCGCGAGCCTTGGCGAAAATTTCATTACCGTGAACGGCAATCAGAGCCTTGTTCGCGGTGACCACATGCTTGCCATTCTCGATGGCCTTGAGTACCAGCTCGCGGGCAACGGTATAGCCGCCCATCAGCTCTATAACGATGTCGATCTCAGGGTTTGTGGCCACTTCGAAGACATCGTTGGTAATCGCAATACCGGTCGTCTGGAACTGAGGCTTTGGCGTGCGCATGGCAATTTGTGCCACTTCGATTCCACGCCCGGCACGACGAGCAATTTCCTCGGCGTTGCGCTGAAGTACGTTGAAGGTACCGCCACCGACGGTGCCTAACCCACAGATGCCTACTTTGACCGGATTCACTGTGAACTCCCCATAAAACGGCCGACGCTGGGTCGGCCGGAAAACAACCGCGTGCTCGCGGCTCTCTATTGATGGCCCGGCAATGTTGCTGCCGGACCATGATCGTCAGCGGCTGACCGTGACGATGCGAATTACTTCGCGCCCAGCGCCAGTTTGGCGACTTGTGGCGCAGGCTGGTAGCCCGGAATGACTTGTCCGTCGGCCAAAACGATGGCCGGTGTACCGTTCACGCCGATCGACTGGCCCAGAGCGAACTGTTTGGAAACCGGGTTCTCGCACTTGGCGGCCTTGATTTCCTTGCCATCGACCATTTTGTCCATGGCGGCTTTCTTGTCTTTCGAGCACCACACGGCTTGCAGTTGCTCGTCACCCGGCGAACCGAGGCCCTGACGCGGGAACGCAACATAGCGCACTTCGATGCCGCGCTTGTTCAGCTCAGGCACTTCGGCGTGCAGCTTGTGGCAGTACGGGCAGGTGGTGTCGGTGAACACGGTGATATGCGATTTGGTTTCGCCGATGGCCGGGTAGACCACGGTTTCGGCAACCGGAATGGCGTTGACCAGTTTGGAGACGCCCAGGCGTTCGGTTTTCTCGGTCAGGTTGACCGGTTTGCCGTCCTTGAGCTGGAACAGGTAACCCTGAACGATGTACTGGCCATCGGCGCTGGCGTAGAGCACGCGGCTGCCTTTGAGTTTGACTTCGTACATGCCTGGCAACGGGCTGGCATTGATGCTTTCTACCGGAACCTCGAGTTCGAGTTTTTCCAGGCTTTGACGAATCGCTTTGTCGGCCGCGTCATCGGCGACGGCAAAGGTGCTGACCAACGCAATGGCTGCGGCGGCGAAAATCTGGGTCAGACGCATGAGAACTCCTGAAGGCGGACAAATGGAACGATCAGAACGCCCGTGCCGGAACACCGGGTCATAACCGTCCATCGTGCAAACCGGCAAAGCCTAACACATAAGGCCACGGTGGCCGAATGCGCCTGTCGCCACTCCTCACACCTGCTTTATGTAGGAGCTGCCGAAGGCTGCGATCTTTTGATTTTGTTTTTAAGATCAAAAGATCGCAGCCTTCGGCAGCTCCTACACGGGGAGGTATGGAGTTAACCGCGCGGGTGGTGTTTGGCGTGCAGCTCTTGCAGACGGGCGCGGGCGACGTGGGTGTAGATTTGTGTGGTGGAGAGGTCGCTGTGGCCGAGCAGCATCTGCACCACGCGCAAATCCGCGCCATGGTTGAGCAGGTGCGTGGCGAACGCATGGCGCAACGTATGCGGCGACAACGACTTGCCAATCCCCGCGACCTTGGCCTGATGCTTGATGCGGTGCCAGAACGTCTGCCGGGTCATCTGCTCGCCGCGCTGACTGGGGAACAGCACATCGCTGGGCCGCCCGCCGAGCAGTTCACCGCGCCCATCGCGCATGTAGCGCTCGACCCAGACAATCGCTTCCTCGCCCATCGGCACCAGCCGCTCCTTACTGCCCTTGCCCATCACCCGCAACACGCCCTGACGCAGATTGACCTGTTCCAGCGTGAGGCTGATCAATTCGGTCACCCGCAGGCCGCAGGCATACAACACCTCAAGCATGGCGCGATCACGCTGACCGATGGCGTCGCTGAGATCCGGCGCCTTCAGCAGCGCTTCCACGTCAGCTTCCGACAACGACTTGGGCAACGGCCGACCCAGCTGCGGCATTTCGACACGTAACGTCGGGTCGACGGAAATCATCTTCTCGCGCAGCAAGTAGCGATAAAAGCCACGCACCCCGGAGAGAAATCTCGCCGTCGAGCGCGGTTTGTAGTTTTGCTCAAGGCGCCAGGCCAGATGATCGAGGATCAATTCGCGCCCGGCATTGATCAGCTCGAGATTTTTCTCCTGCACCCAGCCGTTTAACAACGCCAGGTCACTGCGATAGGCGTCACGGGTGTTGTCGGACAGGCCTTTCTCCAGCCATAAAGCGTCGAGGAATTGATCAATCAGCGGGTGGTCAATGGCAGCCATGGGCACTCTGCACGCACAGGCAAAAGCGCTGTACGCAAATAGAAAATGAACAGTAATAATGCGCGCTAGTCTTTCACAGCGCGCCATTTCAAGGAACAGGGAGCTTCAATGAACGAGCAGCAAATCCTATTGGCATTCGGTGGCATCGGTGTCGCCGCATTGGGTTGCCAATGGCTGGCATGGCGCCTGAAGCTGCCGGCGATTCTGTTTCTGCTGGTGACGGGGATTTTGGTCGGGCCGGTGTTGGGCCTGCTCGATCCACAGGAAATGTTCGGCCCTTTACTGATGCCGCTGGTATCGCTGGCGGTGGCGCTGATTCTGTTCGAGGGCAGCCTGACGCTGCACCTGTCGGAATGGAAGGAAATCGGCAGCGTCGTGCATCGTCTGGTGACCATCGGTGCGCTGTCGACCTGGGTCGTCATCGCCGTCGCCACGCACTATCTGCTTGGTTTCGACTGGATGCTGGCCATCCTCTTCGGCAGCCTGACGCTGGTCACCGGCCCGACGGTGATTGTGCCGATGCTGCGCGTGGTGCGGCCGAAATCTTCCATCGCCAACATTCTGCGCTGGGAAGGCATCGTCATCGACCCGATCGGCGCCCTCCTCGCCGTTGTGGTTTACAGCTTCATTATTGCCAGCGCTGAAGGGCATGGGCTCAAACAGAGTCTGTTTACGTTTGGCGGGGTAATTCTGTGTGGCGCGGTGTTCGGCGTTGTCGGTGGCTGGCTGCTGGGTACAGTGATTCGCCGGCAATGGCTGCCGGAGTATTTGCATAACCTTGCGTCGCTGGCGGCGGTGCTGGGGATTTTCATTGCCTCCAACGAGGTGATGCACGAGTCCGGTCTGCTGGCGGTGACGCTGATGGGCATGTGGCTGGCGAACATGAAAGGCGTGGATGTGCGGCACATTCTGCACTTCAAGGAAAACCTCAGCGTGCTGCTGATTTCCGGGTTGTTCATTTTGCTCGCGGCGCGTCTGGATTTGTACGCGTTGATGGGCCTCGGGCCGTTGGTGCTGATTCTGTTGGTGGTGATTCAGTTCATCGCCCGACCGCTGAACGTGCTGCTCAGTACCGCCGGTTCGAGCCTGAGCTGGCGCGAGCGTGCGCTGCTGTGCTGGATCGCGCCGCGCGGGATTGTCGCGGCGGCAGTGTCGGCGATTTTTGCGATTCGTCTGCACGAGGCCGGGCATGAAGGGGCGCTGCTGCTGGTGCCGCTGACGTTCGCGGTGATCATCGGCACGGTGGTGCTGCAAAGCGCGACGGCGCGCCCGTTGGCACGTTTGCTTAAGGTGGCCGAACCGGCGCCGAGCGGCTTCCTGATCGTCGGTGCCAATGGCCCGGCACGCGAGCTGGCCAAGTCGCTGCAGCAATTGGGCAGCCGGGTATTGCTGACCGATTCAAGCTGGGAAAACATTCGTGCGGCGCGCATGGAAGGTTTGCCGACGTACTTCGGCAATCCGGCCTCGCAGCATGCTGATGCGCATCTGGATCTGGTCGGGCTGGGGCATTTGCTGGCGCTGTCGCCGTCGGGTGAGCTGAATACCTTGGCGGCGATGCGTTTCCGTCATGACTTCGGGCATCAGCGCTTGTTTGGCTTGGCGAGTGGTCAGGAAAGCCGTCGCAGTGACAAGCACCGGGCGAGTCTTGAGCATCGTGGCAATCAGTTGGGCAGCGAAGCGTTTACCTACGCGAAGCTGGCCAGTCAGATTGGCCAAGGGGCGGAGTTGTACAGCACGACGTTGACGGATGGCTTCAGTTGGGATGATTACCGGGCGCTGCATGGTAATCGCGCGACGTTGCTGTTTATGCGCGATGACAGCGGCTGGGTGCATGTGGTGACGCCGGAGACTGTCGTGAAGCCGGGGTCGGGGTGGACGTTGTTGGCGTTGATTCAGCCTGAGAGCAGCGGCGCCTGATCTGACGCCTTCGCGAGCAAGCCCGCTCCCACAGTGATCGGAGTGAACACAACAATTGTGTCCGGCACAGAACCTGTGGGAGCGGGCTTGCTCGCGAAGGGCGCGACTCGATTCCGGATCAGACCGCAAAACCCGGCAGCACCGGCACCGGGCGCTTATCGTCATCAATCGCGACAAAGCTGAACTGCCCATGAATCGCCTTCTCTCGACCATCACAGCTCATGCTTTCAACAAACACTTCCACCTCAACCTTGAGGCTGGTGTTGCCGACCTTGATCACCTTGCCCACTAACTCAACGATCGAGCCCGCCGGGATCGCGTGGTTGAAGTCGATGCGGTCGGTGGACACGGTCACCAGCGGCAAGCGGCAGAAGCGTGTGGCGGTGATGAACGAGACTTCGTCCATCCACGCCAGCGCCGTGCCGCCGAACAGGGTGTTGTGGTGATTGGTGGTCGGCGGGAAGACGGCTTTGGTGACGCGGGTCACCGAGAGTTCGGTGCGGCGTTCGATTTCCTGGTCGCGGGTGGTCATGTCGGGCAGCTCGTAAACAGTGGATTGCGGATCGAAAGCAAGATCAAAAGATCGCAGCCTTCGGCAGCTCCTACAGAGGATCGGTGAAATTCGGGCAACAAAAAAGCAGCCCGTAGGCTGCTTTTTTCTGCATCGGAAGCTGGACTTAAGCCAGTTTTTCCTTGATGCGAGCTGCTTTACCCGACAGGTCGCGCAGGTAGTACAGCTTGGCTTTACGTACGTCACCGCGACGTTTAACAGCCATGCTGTCGATCTGCGGGGAGTAGGTCTGGAAAGTACGTTCTACGCCAACACCGTTGGAGATTTTACGAACGGTGAACGCACTGTTCACGCCGCGGTTACGCTTGGCGATTACAACGCCTTCGAACGCTTGCAGACGGGAACGATCGCCTTCCTTCACTTTCACCTGAACGACAATAGTGTCGCCTGGGGCGAAGGTAGGGATTTCTTTGGTCATCTGCTCTGCTTCGAGTGCAAGGATGATTTTGTTGGTCATGCTGTGCTCCTAAGGTAAATCGTTCGATCTACCATCGATACGTTGTTAACTATCGTCCCGCTCGCGGATGTATTCCTCGAGCAGCTTCTTCTCTTCTCCAGAAAGCGAGCGGCTTTCCAGAAGATCGACGCGTCGTTCATAGGTCCTACCAAGGGACTGCTGTAAACGCCAACGCCGGATATGCGCGTGATTGCCACTTAGCAACACGTCGGGAACACGCTGATCCGCATACACCTCAGGTCGGGTGTAGTGCGGGCAATCCAGCAGACCATCCGTAAAGGAATCTTCCTCGGCGGAGTCCGCATGCCCTAAAGCTCCAGGCAGCAGTCGTGTAACCGCATCGATCATGACCATTGCCGGCAGCTCGCCGCCAGACAATACATAGTCACCAATCGACCACTCTTCATCGACATGAGCATCAATAAAACGCTCGTCAATGCCTTCATAGCGGCCGGCAATCAGGATCAATGCATCCGATTGTGCCAACTCGCGTACCGCCGACTGAGTCAGTTGACGGCCTTGGGGGGACAGGTAAATAACCTTCGCCGCCTCCCCGGCTGCTGCCTTGGCCTGAACCAGAGCATCTTCCAGGGGCTTGATCTTCATCACCATGCCCGGACCACCGCCAAACGGGCGATCGTCCACAGTGTGATGCCGATCCGTCGTGTAATCCCGCGGGTTCCAACAGGTCAGCTGCAAGAGCCCCTGTTTGACCGCTCGACTGGTGATGCCGTAGTCGCCGATGGCGGAAAACATCTCGGGAAACAAACTGATCACTTCTACGCGCAATTTAGCCACGCTTAGAAGTCCGCATCCCAATCCACCTTCATCTCGCCCGCTGCCAGATCAACTGCCAACACACACTGCGCCGTATAGGGCAGCAAGCGTTCACGATCATCCAGGCTGCCAGCGCAAGGCTTGACTACCATTACATCATTGGCGCCGGTTTCCAGAAGATGATCGACTTTACCGAGCATTTGCCCCAGTTGATCGATGACCTTCAGACCTTCCAGCTGGTACCAGTAGTACTCGCCGTCGGTCAATTCAGGGAACAGGTTGCGCGGCACGCAGATCTCATAACCGGCCAGAAGACGAGCTTCTTCACGATCATCAAGACCCTTGAGCTTTGCGACCAGGAACTTATCGCTCCCGCGTCCACTGACCAGCTCGACCTGTTTGACATTGCCTTCGCGCTTGAGCGTCCAGGTTTTGTACTGCAACAGGTTTTCAGTCGGATCAGTAAAGGAATAAACCTTCACTTCGCCGCGAACGCCATGAACAGAATAAATTTTGCCGATAACGATCAAATCATCAGCAACAGCTGGCGTCGCGTTCATATTGCTCAGGCCGCAGCCTTTGCAGAGTCCTTCAGCAACTGAGCAACACGCTCAGAAGGCTGTGCACCAACGCTCAGCCAGTAGGCAACGCGCTCTTGGTTCACGGACAGACGAACTTCCTGACCACGGGCAACAGGGTTGAAGAAACCAACCTGTTCTTTGTGGGAGCCGTCACGCGGGTTACGCGAGTCGGTTACGGTCAGGTGGTAAAACGGGCGCTTTTTGGAGCCGCCAAGGGCAAGACGGATTGTTAGCATGTGAACATCGTTCCTGTAGTCGGTGCTGCAAATCTAAATGCACAGCGGGCATGGGTGCCCGAAAGGCCGCATATTCTAAGGAATATCCGGACTTTTGCAAATGACTTTTTCCGGCGCCTATGGCATGCCGTGCAGATCTGCATATAGAGCCGTCGATAAAAACGGCCGGTCAGCTCCCGCCGTGTGCGGGTTTGCTGTTGATCCTGCGTCCTTGCAGGGTCTGCGCCGGTGCGACGACCGGCGCGGATTCTTTACATTTTGGGCATGCCGCCGCCGGGCAACATTCCGCCCATGCCGCGCATCATTTTCGCCATTCCGCCTTTCGCGGTGAATTTCTTCATCATCTTTTGCATCTGCTTGTGTTGCTTGATCAAGCGACCGATGTCCTGCACTTGAGTGCCGGATCCCATGGCGATACGGCGTTTGCGCGAACCGCTGATCAGCTCAGGGTCGCGGCGCTCGGCCGGGGTCATGGAGTTGATGATGGCTTCCATCTGTTTGAATTGTTTCTCTGCGGCGTTCTGGGCATTGCCCATTTGCGACAGGTTGACGCCGCCGATGCTCGGCAGTTTGTCCATGAGGCCGCCGAGGCCGCCCATGTTTTTCATCTGTTGCAGCTGATCGCGGAAGTCTTCGAGGTCGAAGCCCTTGCCCTTCTTCAGCTTCTTGGCCAGTTTGTCGGCCTTGTCTTTGTCGAGGGTCGCTTCGGCCTGTTCGATCAGGCTGAGCACGTCGCCCATGCCGAGAATGCGCGAGGCGATACGCTCAGGGTGGAACGGATCGAGCGCTTCGCTCTTCTCGCCCATACCGATGAACTTGATCGGCTTGCCGGTGATGGCGCGAACCGACAGCGCAGCACCGCCACGGGCATCGCCGTCGACCTTGGTCAGGATCACACCGGTCAGCGGCAGCGCATCACCGAAGGCCTTGGCCGTGTTGGCCGCATCCTGACCGGTCATGGCATCAACCACGAACAGGGTTTCGACCGGGTTGATCGCGGCGTGCAGCGCCTTGATCTCGCCCATCATCTCTTCGTCGATGTGCAGACGACCGGCGGTATCGACGATCACCACGTCGATGAATTTCAGTTTTGCTTCTTTAATAGCAGCTTGCGCGATGTCGACCGGCTTCTGGCTCAGGTCGGACGGGAAGAAGGTCACGCCCACTTCACCGGCGAGCATTTCCAGCTGCTTGATCGCCGCAGGACGATAAACGTCCGCCGACACGACCATGACCGACTTCTTCTTGCGCTCTTTCAGGAAGCGCGCCAGTTTGCCGGCGGTGGTGGTTTTACCGGCACCCTGCAAACCGGCCATCAGAATGACGGCGGGCGGCACGGCGCTCAGGTTCAAGTCTTCGTTGGCCGCGCCCATCAGGCTTTCGAGTTCGGCCTGGACGATCTTCACGAACGCCTGGCCCGGCGTCAGGCTACGCGACACCTCGGTGCCGACAGCGCGCTCCTTGACCGAATTGACGAAGTCCTTGACCACCGGCAGGGCGACGTCGGCTTCGAGCAACGCCATGCGCACTTCACGCAGGGTGTCTTTGATATTGTCTTCGGTCAGCTTGGCCTTGCCGGTGACATGGCGCAGCGTCTGCGAGAGACGGTCGGTTAAGTTTTCAAACATTGCGCGATCCTTTCAGGCCCTGTGTAGACCGGGATAATGGCGGCCCAGACCGGAATCAACATGTGCTCGGCGAGCCTGCGGCGTGGGCAGGTCGCGGATTATAGCGAAGACTGCGGCTGGCGGACACCTCGCCGTCAGCTTCCTGAGTCTTTCGTGCCATGGCGGTTCTATGCCAAACTCAGCCCCTTTCGGGCTTGCCTAACAGGATTTATGCTCCCCTTGTCACCCAGTTTGCTGACCACCCTCGCCGCCGCCCTTCTATACGCCGCTGCGACTCTCTATCAAGGCACGCGTCTGGCCGCCGGTGCCAAGGCGAACAAGCGCCTGCTGGTTACGCTCGGCGTGTTCGCCGTGGTGGCCCAGTTCGCCAGCCTGTTCACGCATTTGCTGACGCCGATTGGCCTGGGCCTGGACTTTTTCAGCGCCTCCAGCCTGATCTCGGCGGCGGTGATCGCCCTGACCTTGATCGCCTGCTCACGGATTCCGGTGGAGAACCTGCTGGTGCTGCTGTTCCCGCTCGGCGCGGTCACGGTGTTGCTGGCGCAGTTCGCACCGACCGGCACCGTGCAGATCATCGACGAAGAGCCGGGCATCCTCGCGCACATTCTATTGTCGCTGCTGGCCTACGGCATGTTCACCATCGCGGTGTTCCAGGCCTTGCTGGTGCTGGTGCAAGACCACCAGCTCAAGCACAAACACCCGTCCGGACTGATCAAGAACTTCCCGCCACTGCAAACCATGGAAAGCCTGTTGTTCGGTTTCCTCTGGGCCGGCTGGACGCTGTTGTCGCTGTCGCTGATCTCCGGCTGGCTGTTCGTCGAGAACCTGTTTGCCCAGCATCTGGTACACAAAACCTTGCTGGCGTGTCTGGCCTGGATCGTGTTCAGCGTGCTGCTGTGGGGCCGCAACCGTCTCGGCTGGCGCGGTCACAAGGCGATTCGCTGGACTCTCGCCGGTTTCTGCCTGCTGATGTTGGCGTATTTCGGCAGCAAACTGGTTCGTGAATACATCCTGCACATCTGACGGGCGGCATAAATGGACGGTTTGCCCATAGGGCCGATGCTCGCGGTATTTGTCCTGCTGATTTTATGGTCAGGGCTGTTTACCGCCGTCGAAATCGCGCAGCAGCATCTGCTCGCGCAACGCACCGCCTCGCGCGCCAGCGATAAACCGCTGGCGAAGCTGAGCTTCCCGCTCGACAGCCTGATCCTCTGCAACACCTTGTGCCGTGCGCTCGCGGTGGTCATCGCGACGTTGCTGGCGATTTTCCTCTGCGAAGAAAACGGCCCGTGGGCAGCGTGCCTGAGTGCCGGTGCGGTGTTGCTGGTGTTCGCTGATTATTTCCCACGCACCCTCGCCCAGCGTTATCCGGATGCCGTGCTGGCCTTCGGCAATTCGTTGTTGGCGGTTCCGCTGAAGATTGTTTACCCACTGGCGTGGCTGTTCAGCCGTGTCAGCGTTTTGCTGATCCGCCCGTTCACGCGCAAGCCGCAAGTGGTGCAGCAGAGCGACGACGACGCGCCCGGCGATCGACGTGATGACCCCGAGCATCCTGTTCACGCACACCCTGTTTCGGGAATTCATGCGCTGGACAACATCACCGTCAACGACATTCTGGTGCCGCGCAGTGACGTCGACGGCATCAACCTCGACGATTCGATTGAAGCGATCATCGAGCAACTGCGCCAGAACAAGCGCACGCGCCTGCCGATGTTCCACAGCGACATCAATCAGGTTGAAGCGGTGCTCAATACCCGCCAGATCAGGCATCTGCTGAGCAACGGCGATCTGACGCTCGAAGCGTTGCTGGCGGCGAGTTACGAGCCGTACTTCGTCCCGGAAAGTACGCCGCTGCAACTGCAGCTGCTGAACTTCCACAAGCAGCAGCGGCGCCTGGGCATGGTCGTCGACGAGTACGGCGAAGTGCTCGGCATTGTGACGCTGGAAGATATTCTTGAAGAGATCGTCGGCGAGTTCGAGAGCGAGCACAGCCTGGAGAACCCGCACATTCATCCGCAGACTGACGGGCGGATGGTGATTGATGGCACCGCTTCGATTCGCGAATTGAACAAGTGCCTGGGCTGGCATTTGCCGAGTGATGGGCCGAAAACGCTGAACGGGTTGGTGACTGAGGCGCTGGAGACGATTCCCGAGAGTTCGGTTTGCTTGAAGATCGGGCGCTATCGACTGGAGATTCTTGAGACTGAGGAGAATCGGGTGAGCAAGGTGTTGATCTGGCATACCTCGTCTGTGCCTGCTTTGGTGCCTGTCCGATAGAAGATCAGAAGATCAAAAGATCGCAGCCTTCGGCAGCTCCTACATTGGAATGCGTTCCAAATGTTCCAAATGTTCCAAATGCCCCAAATGTTCCAAATGTTCCAAATGTTCCAAATGTTCCAAATGTAGGAGCTGCCGAAGGCTGCGATCTTTTGCTCTTGTTCAATTGTTAGCCCCCTTCCTATAATCAAATCCGCTTACCCAAGCGTTGCCAAACCGCGTGCTTACCCCGCACCAGACCGGTTTCGGCCATTTCCGCTGTACTCCGGCGACTGTTCCTACCTGAAACAGCGACCGCGCCTCATCCCACATCCCTGGGTGTTCGACCATAATAATTCGCTCCAACGGAGCTCATGACTGTCAGGGATCACCGCATGACGACCAGTACCGCTTTCAGCGACACCGCGCCTGCCCAACCGACCAACTCCGCCACCCGCGTGGCGACGGCGAGTTTTATCGGCACCGCGATCGAGTTCTACGACTTCTATGTTTACGCCACGGCGGCTGCGCTGGTGATTGGGCCGGTGTTCTTTCCGCAGACGTCCGGCACGGCGCAGATGCTTTCGGCGTTTCTTACTTTTGGCATCGCTTTTCTGGCCCGACCGTTGGGCTCGGCGCTGTTCGGCCATTTCGGTGACCGTATCGGGCGTAAATCGACGCTGGTCGCATCTCTGCTATTGATGGGCGTGTGTACGACGCTGATCGGCGTGCTGCCGGGTTACGCCACGATTGGCGCGTGGGCGCCGATTCTGTTGTGTGTGCTGCGCTTTGGTCAGGGCCTGGGATTGGGCGGTGAATGGGGCGGTGCTGCGTTGCTCGCCACGGAAAACGCGCCGAAAGGTAAACGCGCGTGGTTCGGTATGTTTCCGCAACTCGGCCCGTCGATTGGTTTTCTCGCGGCCAACGGTTTGTTTTTGACCCTGGCCATGACCCTCGATGACGAGCAATTCCGCAGCTGGGGCTGGCGCATTCCGTTCCTGCTCAGTGCAGTGTTGGTGATGGTGGGCCTGTATGTGCGCCTGAAACTCCACGAAACCCCGGTCTTCGCCAACGCCATCGCACGTCAGGAACGAGTGAAAGTGCCGCTGGTTGAACTGTTCAGCCAGTACTGGGCACCGACCTTGTTGGGCGCGGCGGCGATGGTGGTCTGCTATGCGCTGTTCTATATCTCGACGGTGTTTTCCCTCAGCTATGGAGTTTCCACGCTGGGTTATAGCCGCGAGACATTCTTGGGATTGCTGTGCTTTGCCGTACTGTTCATGGCGGCTGCGACGCCATTGTCGGCTTGGGCCAGCGATCGTTATGGGCGTAAACCGGTGCTGATCATCGGTGGCGTGCTGGCGATTCTGTCCGGGTTCTTGATGGAGCCGTTACTGACGCAGGGTTCGACCTGGGGCGTGGCGCTGTTTCTGTGCATCGAGCTGTTTTTGATGGGCGTGACGTTTGCACCAATGGGCGCACTGTTGCCGGAGCTGTTTCCGACCCACGTGCGTTATACCGGTGCTTCGGCGGCGTATAACCTGGGTGGGATTGTCGGGGCCTCGGCGGCGCCGTTCTTTGCGCAGAAACTGGTGGCGATGGGTGGTTTGAGCTATGTCGGCGGGTATGTGTCGGGGGCGGCGGTGCTGAGTTTGATTGCGGTGCTGTGGCTGAAAGAAACGCGGGATAATGATCTGAATCGGATGGCCTGACAGAAGATAAAAGCTTCGCGAGCAAGCCCGCTCCACATTAGGTCTGTGGCATACACAAAACCAATGTGGGAGCGAGCCTGCTCGCGAATGCCGCGACCCGGTTTAGAGTTCTACGACAACAGCCTGAGCAGCACGGGTCGCCTTGGCACGCGCAGCCTCGATCGACTCATCCCGCGCCAGCGCCACGCCCATACGGCGCTGGCCATTCACTTCTGGCTTGCCGAACAAACGCAACGCCGTGTCCGGCTCGCTCAACGCCGCACCCAGATTGGCGAACGCTGTCTGGGTCGACTGCCCTTCCACCAGAATCACCGCCGAAGCCGAAGGCCCGAACTGACGGATCAACGGCACCGGCAGGCCCAGAATCGCGCGAGCGTGCAAAGCGAACTGCGACAGATCCTGCGAAATCAGCGTCACCAGACCGGTGTCGTGCGGGCGTGGCGAGACTTCGCTGAACCATACCTGATCACCTTTGATGAACAGCTCAACGCCGAACAGGCCACGGCCACCCAGCGCCTCAGTCACGGCTTTGGCAACACGCTCGGATTCAGCCAGGGCAATCGGGCTCATGGCTTGTGGCTGCCACGATTCCTGGTAGTCGCCCTTCTCCTGACGGTGGCCGACCGGCGCGCAGAACGTGGTGCCGCCGATGTGGCGAACGGTCAGCAGAGTGATTTCGTAGTCGAAATCGATAAAGCCTTCAATGATCACCCGACCTTTGCCGGCGCGACCGCCCTCTTGCGCGTAATCCCAGGCTTTCTGCACGTCATCAGTGCTGCGCAGCAGGCTTTGGCCTTTGCCCGACGAGCTCATCACCGGTTTGACCACGCATGGAAAACCGAGGTCTTCGACAGCTTTGCTGTAGTCCTCGAAGGTGTCTGCAAAATGATACGGCGAGGTCGGCAGATCCAGCTCTTCAGCGGCCAGACGACGGATGCCTTCGCGGTTCATGGTCAGTTGCGCAGCGCGCGCGGTCGGGATCACGGTGAAGCCTTCGGCTTCCAGTTCAACCAGGGTGGCGGTGGCGATGGCTTCGATTTCCGGCACGATGAAGTGCGGCTTCTCGGCTTCGATCACCGCGCGCAGGGCGGCGCCGTCGAGCATGTTGATCACGTGGCTGCGATGGGCGACTTGCATGGCCGGCGCGTTGGCGTAGCGGTCAACGGCGATCACTTCAACGCCCAGGCGTTGCAGCTCGATCACCACTTCCTTGCCCAACTCACCACAGCCACACAGCAATACGCGGGTCGCGGTTGGCGACAACGGAGTTCCGATACGGGTCATCTCAGGTCGTCAAAGCAGCGGATCATCGAGGAAAGCGACGCCAGACGCGCTTTCCATGGGGAGAAAGCGCGGCATTTTACATGAACCCGAGGGTTTGGCTTCAGCTGGCGACGGCCTGTTTGCGATCGCGCCAGGCCATGATCAGCCAGACGACGGTTACACCGGCGAATTTCGACAGCAGCGCGGTGATGATCACCGGTGGCGTCATGGCGTCGATCATGCCGAAAAAGATAAAGGTATCGAGGGGAATGCTCAGCGCCGAGCTGATCCACAAGCGGTCGCGCAACGGACGTTTGGTGATGCTGAACACCAGCCAGTCGATGATCTCGGAGACCGCGAATGCCGTGGCGCTGGCCAGCGCGATGGAAGGGTCGGAGGTGACGTAAGACAGCACCAGCGCCGCCAGCATCGCCGCGATCGCACCGTGGCCGAAACGGATTTGCACCATGTCGCGCAGCACGAACACCAGACCGCCCCAGGCCGACCAGATGATGTCCAGGTGCGGAGCGGTGGAGAAGGCGAAGTTAATCAGCACGACGCTGCTGATGTAGGCGATGAGGAAAATCATGGGGGCGACCTGGCAGATTGGCGCACAGATTACTTGAGGGTTGGTTTTGCGCCAATAAGAAGTGGTGAATGTACCGCCGCCTTCGCGAGCAAGCCCGCTCCCACAGGGGAGTGCATTCCAATGTGGGAGCGGGCTTGCTCGCGAAAGCGTTGGCTCAGGAGCCCGATGTCCCGGGGATCATCCACACCAACCCACTCGCCTTCGCCCGCTCATGACACAACCCCAGCACCACCCGGCGCTCGTCATTGTTCATGCGGCTCCAGCGGGTAATCTCTTCCACCGTACGCTGGCACCCGGTGCACACATCATCCTCATCCAGCGCACAAATATTCACGCATGGCGAGGCAACCGGTCTTTCTGGCGTGTTCATTCTTCCTGCTCAACCAGATCACGCGCATAACGCTGGGAGTTATGTACATAGTGCGCGGCGCTGGCTTCAAGCATCTTCTTCTGCGGCTCGGTCAGCTCACGCACAACCTTGCCCGGCGAGCCCATCACCAGCGAACCATCCGGAATTTCCTTGCCTTCACCAATCAGCGAGTTGGCGCCAATGATGCAGTTCTTGCCGATCTTCGCGCCGTTGAGAATCACCGCGTTGATACCGATCAGGCTGTAATCGCCAACGGTGCAGCCATGCAGCATGGCGTTGTGGCCAATGGTCACGCCGGTGCCGATGGTCAGCGGATAGCCCATGTCGGTGTGCATCACGGTGCCGTCCTGCACGTTACTGTTCTTGCCGATCAGGATCAGTTCGTTGTCGCCACGTAGCACAGCGTTGAACCAGACGTTGGCGCCCTCTTCCAGTTTGACCTTGCCTACCAGCACGGCATTGGGGGCGACCCAGCTCTGCGGGTGGGTCTCGACACGGGCGTCGCCCAGGCGGTATTTCATCTTGTTTTCCTCAGGGCTCACGGTGATGGCCATTCGAACGATGGCTTAGGTGTTAATAAAGCTTTTAGGCGGAGTATGCAGACTGATCTTGGCGTCATAGAGCAGATTGATCAACTCGACGATCATGATCGCGGTCAGGCCCCAGATCTTGAAATCGCCGTAGCGATAGCTCGGCACGTACCAACTGCGACCTTGATAGTCGATGCGATGGGTGTGTTCGCGGGGGTCTTTGCGGAAGAATTCCAGCGGCACGCTGAAAACCGCGGCGATCTCGGCATCGTTGGGCTGATACTCGACGAAATCGGGGATTACGCCGACATAAGGCGTGACCTTGATGCCGTGCAGGGAGATCAGCGGGCTGAGCGGGCCGATGACTTCGACCAGTCCCGGCGGCAGGCCGATCTCTTCCTCTGCTTCGCGCAGGGCGGTGAAGATCAGATCCGGGTCTTCGGGATCGCGGCGTCCACCGGGGAAAGCCACTTCGCCGCCATGGGTCGAGAGCCCGCTGGCGCGCAGGGTCAGCACCAGTTCCGGTTGGTCACTGCGGGTGATCGGCACCAGAACGGCGGCCTCGGGGAAACGTTTGTCAGTCTCCAGCGTGCGCGGTGTGTGGTTGCTTACCCTATGCAGTAGCTCGTCCAGCATGAGTGTTCTCGATCGGTGCCTTACCCTGCATCATGCACCAATCATTGCAGCCGCCCAAGCCCCCGAATCTCGCCATGTCGCGAAACGACAACTTGCCGACCGACACCGCTGCACGCCAAGATAGGCGCAGCATTCAGGAAGCCCAGCATGAAATTTTGCAGCCACTGCGGTAACCCGGTCACCCAGCGCATTCCCGAAGGCGATTCGCGGCGGCGATTTGTCTGTGACAGCTGTCAGACCATTCACTACCAAAACCCCAATATCGTCGCCGGTTGCGTGCCGACCTGGGGCACGAAAGTGCTGCTGTGCCGCCGCGCCATCGAGCCGCGCCTCGGTTACTGGACGTTGCCTGCCGGGTTCATGGAAAACGGTGAGACCATCGAACAGGCCGCCGTGCGCGAAACCGCCGAAGAAGCCTGCGCCCGCGTGCGTAATCTGAGCATCTATACGCTGATCGACGTGCCGCACATCAGTCAGGTGCATGTGTTCTTCCGCGCCGAACTGGTTGATCTGGATTTTGCTGCCGGCCCCGAGAGCCTTGAAGTGCAACTATTCGACGAAGCCGACATTCCATGGGACGAGCTGGCTTTCAGGACGGTGGGTCGTACCTTAGAATGCTTCTTCGCTGATCGGCGGGTTGAGGTGTATCCGGTTCGTTCGGAATCGATTCCGCCGTTGGTGCAGCCGGTCATTGTCGGTTAGAAGATCAAAAGATCGCAGCCTGCGGCAGCTCCTACACAACACTTATCTGCGTCACTCCTTGGGGAATCGTTTCAATGCGCTGGTTGCTTGCCCTGTTCTGCCTGTCGTTCGTTAGCGTCTCCCAAGCGTCCTTCGTGACCACCGTGACGCCGGCGAATACCCCGCTTATCGAAAAAGTCCTGGTACTCAAATCGGCGCATCAACTGCAGTTGATCGCCGACGGCAAGCCGCTGAAGACCTATCGCATCTCCCTGGGCAAGGGCGCGAAAAAGGTCCGAAACTGATTGAAGGCGACAAGCGCACGCCGGAAGGTTTCTATTGGATCGACTGGCGCAAGACCAGCGACAAATTCAACCTGTCGATGCACATTTCCTACCCGAACATCAGCGACTCAGCCCGCGCCCGTCGTGAAGGCGTCGAGCCTGGCGGCATGATCATGATCCACGGCACGCCGGATTCCGAAGAAACCCCGGAAGACCTGTTCCACACGCTGGACTGGACGGACGGCTGCGTCGCCATGCGCAATGTGGATATGCGTGAAGTGTGGAGCCTGGTGCCGGACGGCACGATGGTCGAAATCCGCCCTTAACGATCAACCACTGGTCACCTGCAAAAAAAATAAATCAAAAGATCGCAGCCTGCGGCAGCGCCTACAGAGGTGATACCACTTCCCACTGTAGGAGCTGCCGCAGGCTGCGATCTTTTGCTTTCAAGCCTCCACCTCTAATACCACTTCAGACCACCAGATCTCAAAGCCCCGATATTAGCGGGCTACAGGCCATTTCACTGCGTTGACATGGTATTCAAGTGGTATTAGCTTTCGTCCGACAACCGAATCAAAACAATCCTACATCGGTGCCGGAAACGAACTACATGAATGACCTCCAGGCCTTACGCCCCGACGACACTCAACCGACACCGTTGTACTTGCAACTGGCGCGCAACCTTGAAGCCGCCATCCATTCAGGGCAGTGGAAGTCCGAGCAAGCGATGCCCTCGGAACGCAATCTCAGCGAGTTGCTCGGCATCTCCCGCGTCACCGCGCGCAAAGCCCTCGAAGTCCTCGTTGATCAAGGGCTGATCCGTCGCCTGCAAGGTTCCGGCACGTTCATCACCCCGCGCTTGGAGCAACCGCTGTCGCGTCTGTCGGGCTTCAGCGAAATGCTGCGCCTCAAGGGGTTCGTACCCAGTTCGAAATGGCTGGAGCGCGAAATAACCCTGCCGACCCACGAAGAACTGATCCGCCTCAGCCTGTCGCCGAACGACAAGGTCGCGCGCATGAAGCGTCTGCGCAAAGCCGATGACACAGTTATGGCCATCGAGATGAGCACCCTGCCCGCCTCGATCATGCCCAAGCCGCAACTGGTCGGCGATTCGCTCTACGAATACCTCGACGGCATCGGCAAACCGATCGTCCGCGCCTTGCAGCACATTCAGGCAATCAACGCCTCGGACGAATTCGCCGCGCTGGTCGGCATCGCCCCCGGCACCGCGATGCTGCTGATGACCCGGGTCGGCTACCTCGAAGACAACACACCGATCGAAGTCACCGACACCTATTGCCGCAACGACTACTACGACTTTGTTGCAGAGCTTCGCCGTTAAGCGCAGCCATAAGCGAGAACCGAAATGTCCGAAGACAACATCCTCACCGCCAGCGGCTGGATTCGCGGCCGGCTGATCCACGAACACGGCAAAGTCGTGTCGATCGAAGGCGTGCCTTGCGATCCAGCGAGCAATGACCTGCCGTATCTGCTGCCCGGTTTCATCGATCTGCACGTCCACGGCGGTGGCGGCAAAGACATCATGGAAGGCGCCAGCGCTTTCGAGACCATCACCAAAACCCACGTGCGTTTCGGCACCACCTCGCTGCTGGCCACCACCATGACCGCGCCGAGTGCCGAGATCTCCAGCGTGTTAAAGGAAGTCGGAGAATTCTGCGAACAGCGTCCGAAAGGTGCTGCACGAGTGCTCGGCGTCCACCTCGAAGGCCCGTACATCAATCCCGGCAAACTCGGTGCACAACCGAACTTCGCCCACACCGCGTTGATGGCCGAAGTCGAAGAATATCTGGCACTGGCGCCGATCCGCGTGATCACCATCGCCCCGGAAATCGCCGGTCACGACGGCTTGATCCGCGAACTCAGCAGCCGGGGCGTGCGCATGCAGATCGGCCACACCCTCGGCAGTTACGAGGAAGGCGTTGCTGCAATGGAGGCTGGCGCAACCAGTTTCACCCACCTCTACAACGCCATGAGCCCGCTGCATCACCGCGAGCCGGGGATCGTTGGCGCGGCACTGGCACACGCCAAATTCGCCGAACTGATTCCGGATTTGCTCCACGTGCATCCCGGCGCCATTCGTGTGGCCCTGCGCTCGATCCCTTGCCTGTATTGCGTCACCGATTCGACCGCTGCCGCCGGCATGCCCGACGGTGAATACAAGCTCGGCAGCCACACCGTGACCAAATGCCTGGGCGGCGTGCGCCTGCCCGATGGCACGTTGGCCGGCAGCACGCTGACCATGGATCAGGCCCTGCGCAACCTGGTGAAGATCGGTTTGCCGATCGCCGAAGCCTCGCAACGTCTTTCGCAATTCCCCGCCGACTACCTCGGCATCACCGAACGCGGGCGCCTTGCACCAGGTGCCTGGGCCGACTGCGTGCGGCTCGATCGCTCACTCACACTGACCGCCGTCATGGTCGAAGGAGAAGACATTGACTTCAAAAATGCTTGAGGAGGCGCTGTCCTCGTTCGAGGCCGTGCAAGCCCAACTGCAACAGCTCGACCCGCAAATGATCGAGATCGCCGGACGCCTGCGCCGTCAGCCGCCGCAAGTGGCGATGACCGTTGCGCGCGGCAGCTCCGACCACGCGGCGAGCTACTTCGCCTACCTGACCATGCAGCAACTGGGTGTGCCGGTGGCGTCGTTGCCGATGTCAGTGGTGACCATGCAGCAAGCGCCGTTGAAGGTCAGCGGTCAGGTCGCGTTCGCCTTTTCGCAATCGGGGCAGAGTCCGGATCTGGTCAACAGCCTGCGTCTGTTGCGCAAACGTGGCGCGCTGAGCGTGTCGATGGTCAACGCCGCCGATTCGCCACTGGAAGCTGCGTGTGAGTTCAGCGTGCCACTGCTCGCCGGGACTGAAAGCAGCGTCGCCGCGACCAAGAGTTTTATCGCCACCCTCAGCGCCAGCGCCCGGTTGATCGCGCACTGGAAAGAGGACAGCGAATTGCTCGAGGCCGGTAACGCCCTGCCTGAAGGTTTGCGCGAAGCGGCAAAACAGGACTGGAGCGTGGCCATCGAAGCGTTGCGCGATTGCGAGCGTTTGATGGTGATTGGCCGTGGTGCCGGTTTCGCCATCGCTCAGGAAGCGGCGCTGAAATTCAAGGAAACCTCGGCGATTCAGGCCGAAGCGTTCAGCAGCGCCGAAGTGCGTCACGGCCCGATGGCGTTGATCGACGAACATTATCCGTTGCTGGTTTTCGCACCGCGCGGTGCTGAACAGGCTGGCTTGTTGAGCCTGGCGGCAGAAATGCGCCAACGCGGCGCTCGTGTGTTGCTGGCCGCGCCGGATGACGTGAGCGAACGCGACCTGACACTGACCCGCGCCGAGCACCCAGCGCTCGATCCGATTCTGGCGATCCAGAGTTTCTACGTGATGGCGGCAGGTTTGGCCGTGGCCCGTGGCATGGATCCGGATCAGCCGCGCCACCTGAGCAAAGTAACCCGCACGCACTGACACCCGTTGATCGATGCACAACCCTATCGGCGGACGCAAAACCGCCGATCGATGCACAACCCTGTCGGCGGACGCAAAACCGCCGATTGATGCACAACCCTGTCGGCGGACGCTAAACCGCTGATTGATGCACAACCCCTGTAGGAGCTGCCGAAGGCTGCGATCTTTTGATTTTGATTCACAGAAAACAAGATCAAAAGATCGCAGCCTTCGGCAGCTCCTACAAGGGCCAGCGAAATTACTGATGAGACCGAGCCATGCACAACAACAATAAAGAGCTGACCCTCAGCGCCCCGCTCAGCGGCCCGGTGCTCACGCTCGCCAAAGTCCCGGACGCGGTGTTCGCCAGCGGCGCGATGGGTGACGGCATCGCCATCGACCCGATCAACGACACGCTGTACTCGCCGTGCGCCGGGGTAATCATCCACGTCGCGCGCACCGGCCACGCTCTCACCGTACGTGCCGACAACGGCGCGGAAATCCTCCTGCATCTAGGCCTCGACACCGTTGAGTTGAACGGCGAGGGTTTCTCGATGCTGGTCAAGGAAGGTGTTCGCGTAACCAAGGGTCAGCCGTTGTTGCGCTACGACCTCGACAAGGTCGGCCAGCAATGCAAAAGCCTCGTCAGCCTGTTGATCCTTACCAACAGTCAGGATTTCCAGGTACGCCCGATCACCCTCAAAGCGGTGAAAGTCGGCGAACCATTGCTGCACATTTTGGCGCGTAACGGTTCGGCAGCGAGCGCCGAAGTCGTCGGCGGGCCGGAGGTTCAGGGTCATGTGTTGGTGGCGCATCGCGGCGGTTTGCATGCGCGCCCGGCAGCGCTGATTCGGCAGACCGCGCAAGGTTTCAAAAGCCAGTCGCAACTGCACTTCGCCGGTAAATCGGCGCCGTGCAACAGCCTGATCGGTTTGATGGGCCTGGCGGTTGGCGAACAGGATGAAGTGCAAGTCAGCTGTCAGGGGCCGGATGCTGAAGCGGCGCTGCAAGCGTTGCTCACGGCATTGGCCACGGCGCTGCCGGATGATCATCACGCGGCGGCACCGGTCAGTGTTGCCCCTCTTAAACGCCCGGCCGAGGCTGGCGTGTTGCACGGGGTTTGCGCTGCGCCGGGATTCGTCGGTGGGCCGCTGTTTCGCTTGAACGCGATCAGTTTGCCGGTGGACGCGGGCAATCACGATCCGCTGCAACAACAGCAAGTGCTTGAAGCTGCACTGCAACACGTCAGCAGCGAAATCGACGGCACTCTCGCTCAAGCGAAAAAGCACAAGAATGCCGATGAAGAAGCAATCTTCGCCGCGCATTTGGCGTTGCTGGAAGACCCGGCGCTGCTCGACGCGGCACAGCAATCCATCGAACAAGGCACTGCGGCGACTCACGCCTGGAGCCAGTCGATCGATGTGCAGTGCGAAGTCCTGCAGCACACCGGCAGCGCGCTGCTGGCTGAGCGCGCCAACGATCTTCGCGATCTCAAACAACGCGTGCTGCGTGCGTTGCTCGGTGAGGCGTGGAATTACGATGTGCCGGCCGGTGCCATTGTTGCCGCACATGAACTGACGCCTTCGGATCTGCTGCAACTCAGCGCCCAAGGTGTCGCCGGGTTGTGCATGGCCGAGGGTGGCGCGACTTCGCACGTGGCGATTCTCGCTCGCGGCAAAGGTCTGCCTTGCATGGTGGCGTTGGGGTCGGTACTGCTTGATCAGCCGCAAGGTCAATCGGTGGTGCTCGATGCTGACGGTGGACGTCTGGAACTGACGCCAAACGCTGAACGTTTGGCTGAAGTTCAGCAGGCGCAAATCGATCGTCAGCAACGTCGCGATGCTCAACAGGCAAAAGCTCATCTGCCGGCCGAAACCCGTAATGGCGTGCACATCGAAGTCGTCGCCAATGTTGCCTCGAGCGCTGAAGCGGCAGACGCCTTCGCCAACGGCGCCGATGGCGTCGGTCTGCTGCGCACAGAGTTTCTCTTCGTCGATCGGCAGACCGCGCCGGATGTCGAAGAACAGCGCTGCGCCTACCAAGCTGTGATCGATGCGATGGGCGATAAGTCAGTCATCATCCGCACCATCGACGTCGGCGGCGACAAGCAACTCGATTACCTGCCGCTGCCGATCGAAGCCAACCCGGTGCTCGGTCTGCGCGGCATTCGTCTGGCTCAGGCCCGCCCGGAAATCCTCGATCAGCAACTGCGCGCGCTGCTGCAAGTCAGCCCGCTGCGTCGCTGCCGAATCCTGTTGCCAATGGTTACCGAAGTCGACGAACTGCTGCACATTCGCCAGCGCGTAGAAGCGCTGTGCCTGGAGATGAACATCGCTCAGCGTCCAGAAATCGGCGTAATGATCGAAGTCCCCGCCGCCGCATTACAGGCCGAACAACTCGCCGAACACGCTGACTTCCTCTCCATCGGCACCAACGATTTGTCGCAATACACCCTGGCCATGGATCGCGATCACGCCGGTCTGGCCGCCCGCGTCGACGCCCTGCACCCGGCGCTGCTGCGCCTGGTCGCCATGACCTGCGAAGGCGCGGCGGTGCACAAGCGTTGGGTCGGCGTCTGCGGCGCCCTCGCCTCTGATCCGCTGGCGACGCCGGTGTTGATTGGTCTGGGCGTTACCGAATTGTCGGTCAGCCCGGTGCAGATCGGTGAAATCAAGGATCGCGTGCGCCAGGTGCACGAAGCCGAATGCCAGCGCCTCAGTCGCGACCTGCTCAAGTTGAGCAGTGCCGCCGCCGTGCGCCATGCCTGTCATCAACATTGGCCACTGCGCTAACAAAAACAACAAGGACAAACGCCATGTACCAACTCTTTATCGAAGGCCTGCAACGCCTCGGCCGCGCGCTGATGCTGCCCATCGCGATCCTGCCGATTGCCGGCCTGCTCCTGCGTCTGGGTGACACTGACCTGCTGAACATCGCGATCATCCACGATGCCGGCCAAGTGATCTTCGCCAACCTGGCAATGATCTTCGCCATCGGCATCGCCGTCGGTTTCGCCAAGGACAACAACGGCACCGCCGGCCTCGCCGGGGTGATCGGTTACCTGGTGATGATCTCCACGCTGAAGGTGCTCGATGCGAGCATCAACATGGGCATGCTCGCCGGCATCGTCGCCGGCCTGATGGCTGGCGCGCTGTACAACCGCTTCAAGGACATCAAGCTGCCGGAGTATCTGGCGTTCTTCGGTGGCCGGCGGTTTGTGCCGATTGTTACCGGGTTTGCAGCGGTCGGTCTGGGCGTGGTGTTCGGCTACATCTGGCCGCCGATCCAGCACGGCATCAACGCCTTCGGCGCCTTGATGATGGAAAGCGGCAGCATCGGCGCGTTCGTGTTTGGCGTGTTCAACCGCCTGCTAATCGTCACCGGCCTGCACCACATCCTCAACAACATGGCGTGGTTCGTGTTCGGCAACTTCACCGACCCGACTACCGGCGCATTGGTGACTGGCGACCTGTCGCGCTACTTCGCCGGCGATCCGAAGGGCGGCCAGTTCATGACCGGCATGTTCCCGATGATGATCTTCGGCCTGCCGGCAGCGTGTCTGGCGATGTACCGCAATGCGCTGCCGGAACGCCGCAAAGTCATGGGCGGGATTTTCCTGTCGATGGCGCTGACCTCGTTTTTGACCGGGGTGACTGAACCGATTGAATTCGCTTTCATGTTTTTGGCGCCGTTGTTGTTTCTGCTGCATGCGTTGCTGACCGGGTTGTCGATGGCGATTACCAATGCGTTGAACATCCACTTGGGCTTCACCTTCTCCGGCGGCTTTATCGACATGATTCTCGGCTGGGGCAAGTCCACCAATGGTTGGCTGGTGTTCCCGGTTGGGTTGGCTTACGCGGTGATCTACTACTTCGTCTTCGACTTCTGCATTCGTCGCTTCAATCTGAAAACGCCGGGGCGTGAGGAGGTCGCTGTCAGTGAAAAAGCCGTACTGACTGAAAACGAGCGCGCCAGTGCATACATCAAGGCGTTGGGCGGCGCTGAAAATCTGCTGACGGTTGGCGCCTGCACCACGCGGCTGCGGCTGGAGATGGTTGATCGCAACAGGGCTTCGGATGCTGATCTGAAAGCGCTGGGTGCGATGGCGGTTGTGCGACCGGGTAAAGGTGGCAGTTTGCAGGTGGTTGTCGGGCCGATGGCGGACAGCATTGCGGATGAGATTCGACTGGCGATGCCTTCTCTCGGACGTGCAGTTTTGGTTGAAACCGCTGTTGTTCATGAGCCGAAAGTTATGGCCGTTGCCGGTTCCGAGGCGCAGCAATGGCTGAATGCATTGGGCGGTGGCGACAATGTGCTGCAACTGGATTGCATTGCGATGACACGGATTCGCCTGCAATTGGCGGATGGCAAGGCGTTGTCCGAGGCGCAGTTGAAGGATCTGGGTTGTCACGGTGTCAGCCAGTTGGATGGCGGGGTCTGGCATTTGCTGGTGGGGGATAAAGCAGCGAGTTTGAGCGGGGCACTCGAAAGCCTGGTCAACCGCAGCGAAGTCAGCGCCAAAGTCTGACCCCACACATCACCCCTGTAGGAGCTGCCGCAGGCTGCGATCTTTTGATTTTGCTTTTTTACAATCATAAGCAAGAGCAAAAGATCGCAGCCTCGTTTCACTCGACAGCTCCTACAGGGAAGCTATCAATCCGAAGAATCAGGCCGTCATCGCTGGCAAGCCAGGCTCCCACAGGTTCTTCACTGTTCTCAAAATTGTGCACGACCTTGTGGGAGCCAGCCTGCTGGCGATGAACGATGACGCGGTCGTCAGGTTTGTGGATCGACTCGATCCAGTGCGCGGTTTACTGCGAGTTCGGCGAGCATGATGATTTGCTGGATGGCCAGTGCCGTGCTGCGTTGCAAGCCGCCTAGCTCGGTTGCGAAGTTGCTGGCCATGGCGTTCGCTGAGGCCAACGATTCACAAGCGTGGGCGAGCAGGCTTTCGGTGTCGACGCTGGGGTGGACGAGGAACATGGTGCTCGGCTGTCGGGGTTTGGCGGGTTCGGGGCTGAGGTAGAAATCGAGGGCGCGTTTGATGGCTTCGCGGTTTTTTGCCAAGTCTTCGGCGCGGATGGCGGCTTCGAGTGGGGTGGTGGTTTCGGGGGGTGGATCGGGGATCAGTTTGTCCATCGAACAAGTCCTTTAAGTTTGCAGCCACTTGCTCCCGATCTCACTCGAAGAAGAGGTGGCAGCCATGTACGGAGTGAGATCACCGATAGAACCCCGAAACCGGCCGAACCGAAGTCCGCCCGCACATAGCCGCCATAAGGAATTGCTGACAGCGTTAACTGGCCGCAATTATGGGGGCACTTGTCTGGGGATCCAAATCGGGTATCTCACCTCCCGGTCGCTGAATTGGCAGCGACAGGCAAAGACTAGAGAGCGCGCGTCCGACGGACAACCTGAAAACCTTGTGGGAAGGTTCTGCTATTTCTACACATATCTAAACAGACCAAAGCAAACCCTCACCCTAGCCCTCTCCCAGAGGGAGAGGGGACTGACCGGGGTGTTTGGTGAATGTACGCCGACGTGAAATACCGAGTCGAATTCAGATCCTGACATAGATCAAAAGCCCCTCACTCCCCCCTCTCCCAGAGGGAGAGGGGACTGACCGAAGTGTTTGGTGGATCTACGCTGACGTGAAATACCGAGTCGAATTCAGATCCTGAAAAGCCCACAAATCGGCTCCCTCTCCCCCGGGAGAGGGCTGGGGTGAGGGGCGAATCCACTTCAAAACCAAAGCCGATCGCGCAGTGCTCCTCACCACTCAATAGGCCGAGTGTCAGCTCGCCTGCTCTTGATCTTGATCCACCGGCCCCGTCGGCAGGCTGAGTGGAGGGATTTATCCGGGGGTGGGAGCGCAGCGACCGTTTGGCGCAGCCAAATGCATCGAGAGGAGGTGCAGCGGAGCAAACCGGAGGCGATGCGCCCGGATGGATCCCGGAGCGAAGGCACCCCGAGCTTTAGCGAGCGGGCCGAACGTTGGGGCAAGCCTTTTTGGTTACTTTTGAGGCGTTTGTCAAAAGTGACCCGCCGTAAGGGCGGAACCCTGAGAAGCCGTTACCGCAGCAATGGATATGTACTCGGTCAGTCAGAACATTATTGCCTGAGCCGGCACCTTCGCGAGCAGGCTCGCTCCCACATTAAAAACACCATCGCGCAAAAAATCGGGGGCAACAAAAAACCCGCAGACGATCTCTCATCTGCGGGTTTCTTGTAATAAGCGGCTATCAGAAATCTTCCAGCCGCCACACCTCATAAGCCGGCGTCTCGTAGGGATGACTAAGCTTCAACGCCGCCACAACAGCAACAATCAATTCATCCACCACCACCAGCTCAACCTTCCATTCCTCAACCCGCTCAACCTGCCCCGCCTCACCAATGAACGGCTGACTGCCGTCCAAAGGTCGAAACTGGCCAGACCCAAGCACCTGCCAGGCACAGTGGTCATAGTCACCGATCCGCCCACCACCGGCAGCGAACACAGCCCCTTTGACCACCTCGACATGACTGTCAGGAACAAAAAACGCCAGCTTATACACGACGATCAATTAACCCAGACGCGTGCATTACGGAACATACGCATCCAAGGTGCGTCCTCGTTCCAGTCTTCCGAACGCCACGAGTTCTGCACGGCACGGAACACCCGCTCCGGGTGCGGCATCATGATCGTCACACGGCCATCACGGCTGGTGAGACCGGTAATCCCGCGCGGCGAACCGTTCGGGTTAGCCGGATACTTCTCGGTGACCTTGCCGTGGTTGTCGACGAAACGCATCGCCACGCAACCCGACAGATCAGCTTCCAGCAGTGCTTCTTCGCTGGAGAACTCGGCGTGACCTTCACCGTGAGCGATGGCGATCGGCATACGCGAACCGGCCATGCCCTGCAGGAAGATCGAGTTCGATTCCTGAATCTGCACCATCGCCACGCGCGCTTCGAACTGCTCGGAGCGGTTGCGCACGAAGTGCGGCCAGAATTCGCTGCCCGGGATCAGCTCGTGCAGGTTGGACATCATCTGGCAACCGTTGCACACGCCGAGGGTGAAGCTGTCGTTACGCTCGAAGAAACCCTGGAACGCATCGCGGGCACGGCTGTTGAACAATGCCGACTTGGCCCAGCCTTCACCGGCGCCGAGCACGTCGCCGTAGGAGAACCCACCGCACGCCACCAGACCTTTGAACTCGTTCAGGTCGACACGGCCGGCGAGAATGTCGCTCATGTGCACGTCGATCGCGTTGAAACCAGCGCGGTCGAACGCAGCGGCCATTTCCACCTGACCGTTGACGCCCTGCTCACGCAGCACGGCAACCTGTGGGCGAATGCCTTTCTTGATGTAAGGCGCGGCGATGTCCTGGTTGACGTCGTAGCTGAGCTTGACGCTCAGGCCCGGGTTGTCCTCTTCCAGCAGCACGTCGAATTCTTGCTCGGCGCAGTCGGCGTTGTCGCGCAGACGCTGGATCTGGTAGCTGGTTTCAGCCCAGGTGCGTTGCAGCAGACGACGCTGGCCTTCGAACACGGTGTCACCGTTGAAGGTGATGTTGATCTGGCCATTGTTGATCGGCTGACCGATCACCGACACGCAGTCGCCCAGACCGGCCGCGCTGAATTGCGCGAGGATGTCTGGCGTGGCGTCCTGACGAACCTGAATCACCGCACCCAGTTCTTCGTTGAACAGGATGGCGGCGATGTCGGCGGTGGTTTCTGCCAGACCGTCGAGGTTCAGGCTCAGACCGCAATGACCGGCGAAGGCCATTTCCACCACGGAGGTCAGCAGACCACCGTCGGAACGGTCGTGGTACGCCAGCAGGTGACCGTCGGCATTGAGGCCCTGGATCACCGCGAAGAAGGCTTTCAGGTCTTCAGCGTCATCAACGTCCGGCGCGTGTTTGCCGAGCTTGCCGTGGGTCTGTGCAAGGATCGAAGCACCCATACGGTTCTGACCGCGACCGAGGTCGATCAGGATCAGGTCGGTGGTGCCCTTGTCCATACGCAGTTCCGGGGTCAGGGTCTGACGGATGTCAGCCACTGGCGCGAAACCGGTCACGATCAGCGACATCGGCGAGGTCACGGTTTTTTCTTCGCCGTTATCGCTCCAACGGGTGGCCATGGACATCGAGTCCTTGCCCACCGGAATGGTGATACCCAGCTCAGGGCACAGTTCCATACCGACCGCTTTCACGGTGTCGTACAGACGCGCGTCTTCGCCCGGGTGGCCGGCAGCGGACATCCAGTTCGCCGACAGTTTGATGTCGGAGATCTTGTTGATGCGCGACGCGGCAATGTTGGTCAGGGTTTCGCCGATGGCCATGCGGCCCGACGCCGGGGCGTCCAGCAGAGCCAGCGGAGTGCGCTCGCCCATTGCCATCGCTTCACCGGTGTAAACGTCGAAACTGGTGGCGGTGACGGCAACGTCGGCCACCGGAACCTGCCACGGGCCGACCATTTGGTCACGGGCCACGAGGCCGGTGATGGTGCGGTCGCCGATGGTGATCAGGAAGCTCTTGCTCGCCACGGCCGGGTGATGCAGAACGCGTTCGATGGATTCACTGATGTCGAGGTTCGACGGATCGAAGTCATCGCCCATTTCAGCTTCGCGAACCACCGAGCGGTGCATGCGCGGGGCCTTGCCCAGCAACACTTCCAGTGGCATGTCCACCGGGTTGTTGCCGAAGTGGCTGTCGGTCACGGTCAGTTGCGGTTCAGCGGTGGCTTCACCAACAACGGCAAACGGGCAGCGCTCGCGTTCGCAGATCGCCTGGAAGCGCGCGAAGTCTTCAGGGCCGACGGCCAGAACGTAACGTTCCTGGGATTCGTTCGGACCAGATTTCGTGCGGGGCCATGCCCGGCTCGTCGTTTGGAATGTTGCGCAGTTCGAAACGGCCACCGCGGTCGCCGTCGTTGACCAGTTCCGGGAAGGCGTTGGACAGACCGCCCGCGCCGACGTCGTGGATGAAGCTGATCGGGTTTTTGTCACCCAGTTGCCAGCAACGGTCGATGACTTCCTGGCAACGACGCTCCATCTCAGGGTTTTCACGCTGTACGGAAGCGAAGTCGAGATCCGCCGAGCTGGTGCCGGTGGCCATCGAGGAAGCCGCGCCGCCGCCCAGACCGATCAACATCGCCGGGCCGCCGAGGACGATCAGCTTGGAGCCCACGACGATCTCGCCTTTCTTGACGTGCTCTTCGCGGATGTTGCCCATGCCGCCGGCCAACATGATCGGCTTGTGGTAACCACGAACTTCGTCACCGTGCGGGGTGGTGATCGACTGTTCGAAGGTACGGAAGTAGCCAGTCAGGGCTGGACGACCGAATTCGTTGTTGAACGCGGCGCCGCCGAGCGGGCCTTCGATCATGATGTCCAGGGCGGTAACGATGCGCTCAGGCTTGCCGTACGGCACTTCCCACGGCTGTTCGAAGCCCGGGATTTGCAGGTTCGATACGGTGAAACCGGTCAGGCCAGCCTTTGGCTTGGCGCCACGGCCGGTTGCACCTTCGTCACGGATTTCGCCGCCGGAACCGGTCGATGCACCCGGGAACGGAGCAATCGCGGTCGGGTGGTTGTGGGTTTCAACCTTCATCAGGATGTGCACCGGCTCCTGCACCGCGCCGTACTGGCGGGTCTCAGGGTTCGGGAAGAAACGGCCGGCGACGTTGCCGACGATCACCGAGGCGTTGTCCTTATAAGCCGACAGAACGCCTTCGCTGTGCATCACGTAGGTGTTCTTGATCATGCCGAACAGGCTTTTTTCCTGGTTCTCACCATCAATATCCCAACTGGCGTTGAAGATCTTGTGACGGCAGTGTTCGGAGTTGGCCTGGGCGAACATCATCAGTTCGATGTCGTGCGGGTTGCGCTTCAAACCGTTGAAGGCGTCGACCAGATAGTCGATCTCGTCTTCGGCCAGGGCCAGGCCCAGCTCGGTGTTGGCCTTTTCCAGCGCGGCACGACCGCCACCGAGGATGTCGATCGCGGTCAGCGGCTTCGGCTCGGCGTGGCTGAACAGACCGGCGGCCTGTTCAAGGTTGGCCAGCACGATCTGAGTCATGCGGTCATGCAGCACGTCGGCAATCTGCTGGGCTTCGGCTTCGCTGAACTGACCGGCCACGTAGAAGGCAATACCGCGCTCCAGACGCTGGATCTTGCTCAGGCCGCAGTTGCGGGCGATGTCGCTGGCCTTGCTCGACCATGGCGAGATGGTGCCGAAACGCGGCAACACCAGAAACAGACGACCGGTCGGCTCTTGTACCGGAACGCTTGGGCCGTACTTCAGAAGGCGCGCTAGCACCTGCTGTTCGTCGCCGGTCAGGACGCCGGTGACTTCGGCGAAGTGAGCGAATTCAGCATACAGGCCACTGACAGCTGGAACCTTCTGGCTCAGTTGCTCAAGGAGTTTGCTGTGGCGAAAGGCAGAAAGGGCAGGAGCGCCGCGCAGGATCAACATCTTCGGGACAGCCTCGGGAAGGGGTGTGCTTTGAGGCCGTGCATTCTAGCCTAAACCGCCCTCAACATCACCCGAAACGCTACGCACGGTTGCACTCGGGTATCAATCTGTGTTTCCGACTCCGGAGTCAGGTAAATCAGCGATCTGAGACCTGCTTATTTTTACTGTAACAAAAACCCGCGAAGCCCCATTCCTGCTGGGTTTAGTGCGGTTTTGTGACGGCCAGCAGAGTCATCCTGCACCGTCGAGATATGGCGCCAGTGGCCGTTTGCGTATACTGCGCACATGTTTTTCCCAACGGCTTTGCGTCCGCGGTACGCCAAATGGCTGATCGCAACCGGACTCTTCCTGATGCTCAGTGGCTGTGTTGATAAACCCAACACGCTGGAGCGCATAAAGGAGGATGGTGTGCTGCGCGTGATTACACGCAACAGCCCCGCCACCTACTTCCAGGATCGCAGCGGTGAAACCGGCTTCGAATACGAGCTGGTGAAGCGTTTCGCCGACGATTTGGGGGTCGAGCTGAAGATCGAGACCGCTGACAACCTCGACGACCTTTTCAATCAGATCGGCAAACCCAACGGCCCGGTACTCGCCGCCGCCGGGCTGGTCAGCAGTGAGCATCGCAAGCAACAGGTGCGTTTCTCCCACTCTTATTTAGAAGTCACCCCGCAGATCATTTATCGCAACGGCCAGTCGCGCCCTACCGACGCCGGCGATCTGGTAGGCAAGAAGATCATGGTGCTCAAGGGCAGCACCCACGCCGAGCAACTGGCGGAGCTGAAAAAGAAATTCCCCGGCATTGAATATGAAGAATCCGACGCGGTTGAAGTGGTCGATCTGCTGCGCATGGTCGATGAAGGCCAGATCGACCTGACCCTCGTCGATTCCAACGAAGTGGCGATGAACCAGGTGTACTTCACCAACATCCGCGTCGCCTTCGACCTTGGCGATGCCAGCAACCAGAGCTGGGCCGTGGCCCCGGGCGAAGACAACAGTCTGCTCAACGAGATCAACGCGTATCTGGACAAGGTGCAAAAGAATGGCACCCTGCAACGCTTGAAAGATCGCTACTACGGCCACGTTGACGTGCTTGGCTACATGGGCGCCACGACCTTCGCCCAGCACTTGCAGCAGCGCCTGCCGAAGTACGAACAGCACTTCAAGAATTACGCGAAAAAAGAGAAAGTCGACTGGCGCCTGCTGGCGGCGATCGGTTATCAGGAATCGCTGTGGCAGCCGACCGTCACCTCGAAAACCGGTGTGCGCGGGCTGATGATGCTGACGCAAAACACCGCGCAGGCGATGGGCGTGTCGAACCGACTTGATCCGAAGCAGAGCATCATGGGCGGCGCCAAGTACCTGGCTTATATGAAGGATCAGCTCGACGATTCGATCAAGGAACCGGATCGCACGTGGTTCGCCCTCGCGGCGTACAACGTCGGCAGCGGCCACCTCGATGACGCGCGCAAACTGACCGCCAAAGAAGGTTTGAACCCGGACAAGTGGCTGGACGTGAAGAAGATCCTGCCGCGTCTGGCGCAGAAACAGTGGTACAGCAAAACCCGCTATGGCTACGCCCGTGGCGGCGAACCGGTGCATTTTGTGGCGAACATTCGTCGTTATTACGACATTCTGACCTGGGTGACGCAGCCGCAGCTTGAGGGTGATCAAGTGGCTGAGGGCAATCTGCATGTGCCTGGCATCGACAAGTCAAAACCCGCTCAAGAACCTGCCCCGCTTTGAAGCAAAAGATCGCAGCCTTCGGCAGCTCCTACAGGGATACACATTCCAATGTAGGAGCTGCCGAAGGCTGCGGTCTTTTGATCTTAGCCCTTGAGCGCAGCAGCCAGTATCAGCGCTTTCATCTCGGACACAGCGGACTTGAAGCCCACGAACAACGCATGCGCCACCAGCGCATGGCCGATGTTCAGCTCGTTGATCCCTTTGATCGCCGCCACCGCCTCAACGTTGTGGTAATGCAGGCCATGGCCGGCATTGACGATTAAACCCTGCGCCAAACCAAACGCCACGCCATCCGCAACGCGCTTCAGCTCCTCAGCCACTTCCGTCGGGGTTTCAGCATCGGCATAACGCCCGGTGTGCAGCTCGATCGCCGGTGCGCCAACGCGCTTCGACGCCGCAATCTGCCGCTCATCAGCATCGATGAACAGCGACACTTCGCTGCCAATCTTCGACAGACGCTCAACCGCAGCCTTGATCCGTTCTTCCTGCCCCGCCACATCCAGACCACCTTCAGTGGTCAGTTCCTGACGGGTTTCCGGCACCAGGCAGATGTGCGCCGGACGAATGCGCTCAGCGAACGCCATCATTTCTTCGGTGATGCCCATTTCGAAGTTCATGCGGGTTTGCAGCACATCCTTGAGCAGCAGTACGTCGCGCTCCTGAATGTGCCGGCGGTCTTCACGCAGGTGAACAGTGATGCCATCAGCGCCCGCCTCTTCCGCGTCCAGCGCAGCCTTGACCGGATCCGGGTAGCGCGTACCACGGGCCTGACGCAGGGTGGCGACGTGGTCGATGTTCACGCCAAGAAGAATGCGATTGCTGGTGGTCACGGGTGCGCGCTCCTGAAGAAAAAGATTCGGCGCACAGCATACACGGGGCTAGGGCTTGCGAAACAGCTCGCGACTAACGAGAGGACGGCCGCCCAAGTGGACGGCGAGGGCTTGGCGCATCAGGCGCTTGGCTGCGGACAGTGCGCCCGGTGCAGTCCAGTCGGCTTCGGCCATGGCCAGCAATTCGACGCCGTTGAACAGGCCGGGTTGCAGCAGAAAAACGCGCTCCAGGCCGGCATCCACTTGCAGGCGATAGAGGCCGTCTTCGGCTATCGGTTCGCCGTGGATATCGGTGTTCAGCGAGAAACCGTAGCCAAGATCGTCGAGCAAGCGCCATTCGAATGAGCGCAGCAGCGGCTCCAGCGGACGGCCCTCAGCCAATGCCAGCAAGGTCGCGGCGTAGTGATCGAATACACCGGGGTGTGGATCCTCAGCAGGGAGCAAACGGATCAGCAGTTCATTGAGATAGAGACCGCTGAACAGCGCCTCACCGTTGAGCCACGCCGAAGTGCCGGCACTTTCCATGCGCCCGACATTCTTCAACTCACCCTTGCCGCGAAACTCGACTTCCAGCGACACGAACGGCCGCGCCAACGTCCCGGCCTTGCCCCGCGCACTGCGCAACACCGCCCGCAGCCGACCTTGCGGCGTGAGGAAATCCACCAGCGCACTGGTTTCACGGTAGGCGCGCGAGTGCAGGACGTAGGCGGGTTGGGCGGGAGGTGGGTTTGAGGACATGGAACTCTCATGGGAAAAGCGCGATTTTATATTCACCCCAAAACCACTGTGGGAGCGAGCTTGCTCGCGAATTCGGTGTGACAGTCAACATCGATGCTGAATGTTACATCCTCTTCGCGAGCAAGCTCGCTCCCACAGGTTTCTTCGGTGTTGCGACAACCGCGTGTTTACAGGTCGCCGTAACCCAGCGAACGCAGTGCACGCTCGTCGTCGGACCAGCCGCCCTTCACCTTCACCCACAGGTTGAGCATGATCTTGGAGTCGAACAGCAGCTCCATGTCCTTGCGCGCTTCGGTACCGATGCGTTTGATGCGCTCGCCCTTGTCGCCAATGATGATCTTCTTCTGACCGTCACGTTCAACGAGGATCAAGGCGTGGATGTGCAGGGTTTTGCCCTGCTGCTTGAACTCTTCGATCTCGACGGTGATCTGGTACGGCAGCTCGGCGCCCATCTGGCGCATGATTTTCTCGCGCACCAGTTCGGCGGCGAGGAAACGGCTGCTGCGGTCGGTGATCTGGTCTTCCGGGAAGAAGTGATCGTTCTCCGGCAGGTGATCGGCGATGACTTTTTCCAGCGCGTCGAGGTTGTGCCCGTGCTGTGCGGAAATCGGAATGATCTGCGCGTTCGGCAGTTGTTCCTGCAACCAGCTCAGGTGCGGCATCAGCTCGGCTTTGTCTTCGATGCGATCGGTCTTGTTCAGCGCGACGATCAGCGGGCCGGTCACGTACTGCACGCGTTCCAGCACCATCTGGTCTTCGTCGGTTCACTTGGTGCGGTCAACGACGAAGATCACCACGTCGACGTCTTTCAACGCGGCCGAAGCGGTTTTGTTCATGTAACGGTTCAGGGCCTTTTCGCCACCCTTGTGCATGCCCGGGGTGTCGACGTAGATCGCTTGCACGTCACCCTCGGTTTTGATCCCGAGCATATTGTGGCGAGTGGTCTGCGGCTTGCGCGAAGTGATCGCGAGCTTCTGGCCGAGGATGTGATTGAGCAGCGTCGACTTACCGACGTTGGGACGGCCGACGATGGCAACATAGCCACAGCGAGTTGCGTTTGTATCAGTCATTGCCATTCTCCACGCCCAGGGCAATCAGTGCTGCAGCGGCCGCTACCTGTTCGGCAATACGACGGCTGACACCCTGACCTCGGCTTTTTTCATTCAGTAAGACAACTTCGCACTCGACGAAGAAGGTTCGGCAGTGCGGCTCGCCCTGGATATCCACCACTTCGTAGCGTGGCAAATCGCAACCGCGCGATTGCAGGTGTTCCTGCAGGCGGGTTTTCGGATCCTTGTTGGTGTCGACCAGGGTCAGACCTTCGAACTCGCCAGCGAGCCAGGCCAGGACGCGTTCGCGCGCCATGTCCATACCGGCATCGAGGTAGATCGCGCCGATCAAGGCTTCGAGGGCATCGGCCAGAATCGATTCGCGACGGAAACCGCCGCTCTTCAGTTCACCGGAACCCAGTCGCAAGTAGTCGCCAAGGTCGAAACCGCGCGCCAGTACGGCCAGCGTCTCACCTTTTACCAGACGTGCGCGCAAACGCGACAATTGGCCTTCGCGGGCCAGCGGGAAGCGATCGAACAACGCCTCGCCAGCGACGAAGTTGAGGATGGCATCGCCGAGGAATTCCAGGCGTTCGTTGTTGCGCCCGGCAAAACTGCGGTGCGTGAGGGCCAGCAGCATCAGCTCCTGATCCTTGAAGGTGTAACCGAGCTGTCGCTCGAGACGGCTTAATGAGGCGCTCACGGTTTACCCACGCTGTGTTCAAAGCTGGATTCCACCGCCATCGCCGGGGTACGGCGCGGGCCTGGGACAATTAACGCTGTGTTCAAAAATTACATCCTGAATATCGTTGGCTTCATGCCCCGGAGCCGATTGTGTCGACGCCAGAAATGCATTCGGCGCTGTGTTCAACAGCGCCGTGTGTGATTACTTGATCAGGCCAACCCGCGAGAAATTCGGCAGGTGACTGAGTTTCGGTTCCGGCCAGCTCATCCAGACCGCGAAGGCCTTGCCGACGATATTCTGGTCGGGAACCATGCCCAGCAGATCCTTGGGAATCTTTGGATCATCCCAGTAGCGACTGTCGTTCGAGTTGTCGCGGTTGTCGCCCATCATGAAGTAGTGCCCGGCAGGCACTGTCCACGAACGATCCGGGGTGGCGCGGTAGCGGCTCATTTCCTTGCGGATCAGGTGCTCGGCAGCGCCGAGTTTTTCCTTATAGAGCTCGGCACTGCCCAGGGTGCCCGGCTCGGAGCCGATCATCTGCTCGGCAATCGACTCGCCGTTGACGAACAGATGCTTGTCAGCGGTGTAGCGAATCGTGTCGCCCGGCAGGCCGACTACACGCTTGATGTAATTGACGTTCGGGTCGCTCGGGTAGCGGAACACCATGACATCGCCACGCTGTGGGTCACCGACTTCGATGATTTTCTTGTCGATCACCGGCAGGCGGATCCCGTAAGAAAACTTGTTCACCAGAATGAAGTCGCCGACGTCCAGGGTTGGCTTCATCGAACCGGACGGGATCTGGAACGGTTCCACGAGGAACGAACGCAGCACCAGCACGATGAACAACACCGGGAAGAACGACTTGCCGTATTCAACCAGCAGCGGCTCTTTGTTGAGTTTCTCGACCACCACGACATCTGGCTGACCGACACTGCCCTGATAAGAGGCAATGGCGGCACGCCGACGCGGTGCAAGGATCAACAGATCAAGCAACGCCAACAGGCCGCAGACGAACACGGCGATGACCAGCAACAGCGGGAAATTTAGTGACATAGGACCTAACTATCCAACCTGAGCACTGCAAGGAAGGCTTCTTGTGGAATTTCCACGTTGCCGACCTGCTTCATGCGTTTTTTACCGGCCTTCTGCTTTTCAAGCAGTTTTTTCTTACGGCTAACGTCACCGCCGTAGCACTTGGCCAATACGTTCTTTCTGAGCGCCTTGACGGTTGTCCGTGCCACGATCTGACCGCCAATGGCGGCCTGAATCGCCACGTCGAACATCTGACGAGGAATCAGTTCTTTCATCTTCTCGGTCAACTGGCGACCTTTGTAGTGCGAGTTGTCACGGTGCACGATCAGCGCCAGAGCGTCGACCTTGTCGCCGTTGATCAGCACGTCCAGTTTCACCAGATTAGCTGATTGGTAACGATCGAAATGGTAATCCAGCGAAGCATAGCCGCGGCTGGTGGATTTGAGACGGTCGAAGAAGTCGAGCACCACTTCGTTCATCGGCAAGTCGTAAGTGACCTGCACCTGATTGCCGAGGAACAGCATGTCGACTTGTACGCCACGCTTCTCGATGCACAGGGTGATGACGTTACCCAAGTGTTCCTGCGGCACCAGGATATTGGCGCGCACGATTGGCTCGCGCATGTCTTCGATCGACGACACATCCGGAAGCTTGGATGGGTTGTCGACGTAAATTGTTTCACCGGTCTTCAAAACCAGTTCGAAAATTACCGTTGGCGCGGTGGTGATCAGGTCCAGGTCGTACTCGCGCTCGAGGCGCTCCTGGATGATTTCCATGTGCAGCATGCCGAGGAAGCCGCAACGGAAGCCGAAGCCCAGTGCGTCGGAGCTTTCCGGGGTGTATTGCAGCGACGAGTCGTTGAGGGTCAGCTTCTGCAACGCTTCGCGGAAATCCTCGAAGTCATCGGAGCTGACCGGGAACAGACCGGCGTAAACCTGCGGCTGGATGCGTTTGAAGCCGGGCAGCACTTCAACATCCGGGGTCGAGCTCAGGGTCAGGGTGTCACCGACCGGTGCACCGTGAATGTCTTTGATGCTGGCGATGATGAAGCCTACTTCGCCGGCCTTCAGGTCAGCAGTAGCGGTGTGCTTCGGGTTGAACACGCCCACGCTGTCGACCAGATGGATCTTGCCGGTGGACTTGACGAGGATCTTGTCGCCCTTCTTCACGCGGCCATGACGCACACGCACCAGGGAGACAACGCCCAGGTAGTTGTCGAACCAGGAGTCGATGATCAACGCTTGCAGCGGATCTTCGATGTTGCCGGTCGGCGCAGGAATGGTGTGCACCAGACGCTCGAGCACTTCGTCGACACCCAGGCCGGTTTTGGCGCTGCAGGTGACGGCGTCGGTGGCATCGATGCCGATGATCTTCTCGATTTCGTCTTTGACGCGATCAGGATCAGCCTGTGGCAAGTCGATCTTGTTCAGCACCGGCATGACCTCAAGGCCCTGCTCGATGGCGGTGTAGCAGTTGGCCACGGACTGGGCTTCAACACCTTGACCGGCGTCGACCACCAGCAGTGCACCTTCACACGCGGCCAGGGAACGGCTGACTTCGTAGGTGAAGTCGACGTGGCCCGGGGTGTCAATGAAGTTCAGCTGGTACTTGATACCGTCTTTGGCGGTGTAGTACAGGGTAACGCTGTGGGCCTTGATGGTGATCCCGCGTTCACGTTCCAGATCCATGGAATCCAGTACCTGGGCTTCCATTTCACGCTCGGCCAGGCCGCCGCACATCTGGATGAAGCGATCGGCCAGCGTCGACTTGCCATGGTCAATGTGGGCGATGATGGAGAAATTGCGGATATGACTCAAATCACTCACGGATCAACACTCAAAAAGGCTGCAGGCATAGCCCGCCGAAAAATAGCCGGGAATTGTACCTGATACACGGCGCAAGCGTCACGTTCACCTGTCACCCGGATTGCATGCAAAAACGCCCCGGTCTGTCGACCGAGGCGTTTTCGAGGTTAAAACACTGGCAAAACCGGCGGCATCAACCGGCCCGTCTCAGCAGCCAGACACCGAGCAGCGCACACACGCCGGCCGGCACCAGCACCGCAAACAGCGGCGAGAAACCGAACACCAGGCTCGAAGGGCCGAGCAAATCCTGGACGATGCGGAAGGTGAAGCCGACCAGCACACCGGTGAACACACGCTGACCAAGGGTCACGGAACGCAGCGGGCCGAAGATGAACGAGATCGCCATCAACACCAACGCAGCAGTCACCAGCGGCTGCAACACCTTGACCCAAAACGCTAGCCAATAACGGCCGTTGCTCAGGCCTTGTTCAGACAGATAGTGGATGTAACCCCACAGACCGCTGATCGACAGCGATTCCGGCGCCATCACCACCGTGCTGAGCAACTGCGGGCTCAGGGATACGTCCCAACGCTCGGCCGGCACATTGACCACTTCGGTTCTGCGCTCATGGAAAACCGTGGTGGTGACACCGCTAAGCTGCCAGTGATCTTTGTCGAATTCTGCTTTTTTGGCGAAGCTCGAACTCAGCAGATGACGCTCTTTGTCGAAGTGATAACGGGTCACGCCGTACAGCAAACCGTTGGGTTGAACGGCGTTGATGTGGATGAACTCTTCACCCTGACGGTGCCACATACCGTGCTTGGCACTTTGCGCATCGCCGCTGCCCTGAGCCAGCGAGCGATTGGCCTGAGCCATGCTTTCGGTGGCCGGCGCGACGTATTCGCCGATCAGCAAACCGGCCAGCATCAGCACCAGCATCGGCTTCATCACCGCCCAGACAATGCGCCCGATCGATACACCAGCGGCACGCATGACCGTCAATTCGCTGCTGCTGGCCAGACTGCCGAGACCGATCAGACAGCCGATCAACGCGGCCATCGGCAGCATTTCGTAGAGACGGCGCGGCGCGGTGAGCATCACGAAGCTCAGCACATCCATCAGCGTGTAGGTGTCGCTGACGTCGCTCATTTCATCGATAAAAGCGAACAACGTCGCCAGACCCAGAATGATCGCCAGCACGGCGATGATCGCCATAAACACGCTGCTGCCGATGTAGCGGTCGAGTTTAACCACGGGCCACCTCCAGCGCAGCGCTGCGACGGCTGGCCATCTTCAAGCGTAGAGGCTCCCAATAGAGCAGGCCGAGACCGATAAACAGGAAGATCGCGTGCACCCACCACAACCCGAGGGTCGGCGGGATCTTGCCTTTTTCGAGGGCGCCACGGGCGGCAATCAGGATGGTCAGGTAAGCCATATAAAGAAGAATCGCCGGCAGCAGCTTGAGGAAACGCCCTTGACGCGGATTGACCCGCGACAGCGGCACCGCCATCAGGGTCACGATAAACACCAGCAGCGGCAGGGAAAGACGCCATTGCAGTTCGGTTTTGGAGCGGATGTCATCACTTCCAAGCAAGGCTGAGGTCGGCATGGCGTCACGGTCGGTGACTTCTTCACTGACTTCCGGCTTGGGCAACTGCACACCGTAGGTTTCGTAATGCACCGCACGATAATCCGCCTGACCCGGGCTGCCGTCATAGCGGTAACCGTTTTTGAGGATCAGGTAGCGGGTGCCGTCCTTGCGGCTCTCTTGGAGACCTGACTCGGCCACCAGAATGGAAATCCCGCGATCCTTCTTGTCGGCACCGAGGTTTTTCTGCGAAATGAACACGCCGCCCAGATTGATCCGGTCGTCGGTCAGGGTTTCGGTGTACGTCACCCGCGTACCGTCGCGCAGCGCCTGGAAGCGACCCGGTTCGAGGGTGTCGAATTCGGTCAGCGCATCCTGCTTGTTCAGCAGCAACTGAAACTGGTTGGCGCCTTGCGGGGCCAAGCCCAGGCTCAGCCATGCCACCACCAACGCCACCAGGGTCGCCGGGAACAGGGTCATGCGAAACAGCTTCTGCTGGCTCATGCCGGTGGCCGAGAGCACGGTCATTTCGCTTTCGAGGTACAGGCGACCGTAGGCCAGCAGGATCCCGAGGAACAGACCCAGCGGCAGAATCAGTTGCAGGAACCCCGGCAGACGAAAGCCCATGATCAGGAACAACGAGCCCGGATCGAGCTGGCCGGCAGCGGCCTGAGCCAGATATTTGATGAAGCGACCGCTCATGATGATGACCAGCAGCACGGCACTCACGGCGCTGAGGGTCAGCAGGACTTCGCGGGACAGATAACGGAAGACGATCAAACCAGACACTCCAGGGTTGTCAGGCTAAGGCGGCCAAACAAGCAAACACACCGACCGGCCCGCAACGCAGAGCCGTCGGAAAAAGATGCGGCATTATCCTGTGATTGGGGGCGCCTGTCACTGCGCACACTCATCCATGTCTGTAATCCGTTGCAGATCGTACAACCGAGGGTTGTCAGGCGCGGGGAGCGAGGTTCAAACTGCGGCCCTTGTCGCAGGCTTTGGCCTGCGCCTCTTCTATTTATAAGCAGGCGACTGCGGACACCGTCGAACGCCTGCATGTTGACCATTCATTCAGGGATCCGGACATGGAACTGGTTGTAAAAAGCGTTAGCCCAGAAACGTTGAAAACCGCCACCCTGGTGGTTGCCGTCGGCGAAGGCCGCAAACTCGGCGCCGCCGCCAAACAGGTCGACGAACTGAGCGGTGGCGCGATCAGCGCCGTCCTCAAGCGTGGCGATCTGGCCGGCAAAGTCGGTCAAAGCCTGCTGCTGCACAGCCTGCCTAACCTCAAAGCCGAGCGCGTGCTGCTGGTTGGCGTGGGCAAGGATGAAGAACTGGGCGACCGTCCGTTCCGCAAAATCGTTGCCGGTATCCTCAATACTCTGAAAGGCCTGAACGGCAGCGACGCCGTGCTGGCGCTGGATGAAGTTATTGTTAAAAACCGCGACAGCTACGGCAAAACCCGACTGCTGGCGGAAACCCTGGTGGACGGCGAATACACTTTCGACCAGTTCAAAAGCCAGAAAGCCGAACCGCGCGCGCTGAAGAAAATCACCCTGCTGACCATCAAGGCTGCCCAGGCTGAAGTGCAGCGCGCCGTGAATCACGCCACCGCGATCGCCAACGGTATGGCCTTCACCCGTGATCTGGGCAACCTGCCACCGAACATCTGCCACCCGACCTTCCTTGGCGAACAAGCCAAAAACCTGGGCAAAGAATTCAAGGATCTGAAGGTCGAAGTCCTCGACGAGAAGAAGATCAAATCTTTGGGCATGGGTTCTTTCTACGCCGTCGGCCAAGGCAGCGAGCAACCGCCACGTCTGATCGTCATGCAATACAACGGCGGCAAGAAATCCGAGAAGCCGTACGCACTGGTCGGCAAAGGCATCACTTTCGACACCGGCGGCATCAGCCTGAAGCCGGGCGCCGGCATGGACGAAATGAAGTACGACATGGGCGGCGCTGCCTCGGTGTTCGGTACCCTGCGCGCCGTGCTTGAGCTGAAACTGCCGATCAACCTGGTGTGCATCCTCGCTTGCGCGGAAAACATGCCGAGCGGCAACGCGACCCGTCCAGGCGACATTGTCACCACCATGAGCGGCCAGACCGTGGAAATCCTCAACACCGACGCCGAAGGCCGTCTGGTGCTGTGCGACGCGCTGACCTACTCCGAGCGCTTCAAGCCACAAGCGGTGATCGACATCGCCACCCTGACCGGCGCTTGCGTCGTCGCACTGGGTGCGCACACCTCGGGTCTGCTGGGCAACAACGACGAACTGATCGGCCAACTGCTCAGCGCTGGCCAGGCTGCTGACGACCGCGCCTGGCAACTGCCGCTGTTCGACGAGTACCAGGAGCAACTGGACAGCCCGTTCGCCGACATCGCCAACATTGGCGGCCCGAAAGCTGGCACCATCACAGCGGCATGCTTCCTGTCGCGCTTCACCAAGAACCTCAACTGGGCGCACCTGGACATCGCGGGCACCGCATGGACCAGTGGCGGCAAGGACAAGGGCGCCACTGGCCGCCCGGTGCCTCTGCTGACCCAGTACCTGCTCGATCGCGCCAAAGCCTGAACCCGTTGATGGGCGGCGGCGTCACTTTCCGGTGACGCCGCTTGCCGTTCTGGAACCGCAATGACCAAAGTCGACTTCTATATCTTGCCCAGCGCCGACCCATCGGCTCGTCTGGATTTTGCCTGCAAGCTCACCGAGAAAGCCTGGCGCATGGGCCACCGCATCTACCTGCATTGCGGCGATGCCGCTCAGCGTGACGATCTCGATGCGCGCCTGTGGGCGTTCAAGGGCGAGAGCTTCGTGCCGCATGGCCCTGCCGACACCGAGCCGGACGGCTTGATCGTGCTGGGACTGGGCGATGACTGCGGTCAGCATCAGGATTTGCTGGTCAACCTCGACCTGAAAGTCCCGGCCTTCGCCAACAAGTTCGCCCGGGTGGCGGAAGTGGTGGTCGAAGACCCGACGATTCGTGCCGCGGCGCGGGAGAGTTTTCGCTTCTACCGCGAACAGGGCTATCCTCTGCAAGATCACCGTTTACAGCGACTCTGAGCATTCCAATGGACACTCCGAAACCGCAGCAAAAGCCGACACACCTGCTCGACGATCTCGAATCGATCCGTCAGTTGCTCGGCGACGACAACCTGCAACCACCGCTGTTGACCGATACGGTCGATGAAGGTGAACAGGAACAGATTCCGATGTTGTTCGAAGCGGTTGGCAATGAACCGCAAGCCGTCGAACCGCAACCTGCGCCAACGCCCGCACCGTCCGCGCAACCTGCGGCAGCGGTGAATAAAGGCCCGGACGCCCTGCTCCACCTTGACAGCGAACTGCGCGCCGCTGCGCAATTGATCATGCAAGACGTGATCGACGACTTCGCGCCGCACATCGAAACCGAAATCAAACGGCGCCTCGATGCGCGGATGGAAAGGCTGCTCAGCCAATACGAATAAGCTTTCAGACCGTATTTGCCCTGCGGAACTTATCCAGAATTTTCGCGTGCCGGGGAGTGGCGACCATTGCCCCTCCTCGCCCCACAAATTCTTGCGCCCAGTGTTCCGGAACAACGGTATTGGTAGAGCCGTAGAACTCGAACAGCTCATGGCTATTCTCCAGAATGCTCCACCGCCCCTGGTGCACCATCGCTATCGGAAACGGGCCTGGCCGCGCCACTGCACCGAGATAACCATTGTCGGCCTGGACTTTTTCAAACTCGTTTTTCCACATATAAGATACGAAGTTCACTTGCGGCCCATGACGAACAACATTCATCGAGACGTCTTCAAATGACCTCGCCGGGTCAGATGCTGCGACGCCAAGATTGATCAGATCCTTTACTTCTGTCTCATCGACACTTCCCGATTCAGGGACATGCCCCTTGCCGCCGCTGAAACGAATGATGTCATGCATGTCGTAATCGCCCGTATAAGGCGTGACGATCTTGAACTTGATCCAGGAATCAACCAGTTCGTGCTCTACGGGGCTTTGCAAATTGATGTCGTAAGTCGTGTCTTCAAAACTTACGTTATTGCGCGCATAAACACCCTGCAGGCCCGCCTTGTTCCACTTGCCCACTCGCCCGGCAAACCCGCTGCTCTCGGCCCGCTGAAGCATGGCCCCAGCCAGCTCACCATAAACGCCCGTCAGCGAACTTCGCTTTATGGTTTTCTCAAGAATGTCATGCCCTTTGGCGGCCGCGCCTTCACCCAACGCATTGATCGTGTGACTGCCTGATTCACGAACGCTCAGGGCAATATTTTGCACCCTTGAAATTCTTTCAAAGACAGGCATATGCCGAGGATGAACAAACGTCTCACCCACGCGGCGCCTGGCCTCCTGGCCTTGTATTGATAACCCGTTACTGTCACGGAATGTGACCGGGTTGTTGCCGGCCATGACATACAGGTTCATCCCGTCTATCGCTCCGGCCGGATCAGCACTCAACCAGCGTCCAATGCATGGCAGGTAGTAACGCCAGCCATAGTAGTAAAGCCCCGTTGCATCGCGCTCCTTGCCTGAATACCTGACGGTTTTGAGACTCGCCTCCGCGGTATTTCTCGCCGTCCAGACTGCCGTGCCGCCGTAAGGAAAGTATTCTTCGCGGCTGATCACTTTCCCCTGCGCATCGACTTCCAGCCCGCTGCTGCCGATCAGATCATCATGACTGTAACGAAACTGATCATTACCAATGCCTTTAGGCGCTTCGCCCTCCCAGTGCAATACCCGTACCGACGACTGGCCGCTAGCTCCCACGCTGATGACCTGTAAACGCTGCACTTCAGTGCCGTTGATTTTCATAGTCCTCAGCTCCAGCGCGGGCAGGTAAATCACCTGCTGTTCCCTCGTGGCGCTGATGGTGTTCTGGGTAGTGATCTTCAAGAGCCGTTGACTGCCGCCGTCATAGCGGTAGCTCTCGACGTCATCTTTTGCGCCACCTCGCTCAACCGGAGTGACCTTAAGAATTTCGTTGCGGGACGTCCAGGCCAGCGGTTGACCGGGTTGCAGGATTGTTTGCTGCCCGCCTGCGGTGAACCAGCCGTCCACTTCTCGCGGATCAGTGCAAAGGAGACTTGTCACGCCGCGATTGCTGCGGTGACTGACCGTGACGGTTGTGGTGTGGCAATGATTGGACGCTGGCGCGCAGTGGCGAATCCGCGTCAGATTGCGCGCCTTGTCGTAGCTGTAGGTGCGCGTATAGGTCGTGAACGTGGCGTTGTCGTAACTGGATACGACAGGAAAGCCACGCTGCCGGCCGGCATTCGCCATCTCACGTCCGGTGGCGCTGACCAATTGATAGAGACTGTCATAGACGTAAGTGTGCTGCGGCACGACTTCCTGATTACGCCAGTAGCGGGTTTCTTCTGCATCGTTACGCACGCCGAGCACATTACCGACCGGGTCATATTGATATTTCAGATCTTGCAAGACTTTCGCCCCGGACACGTGACCGACCGGCCTTTGTACATTTATCCCCAGCAAGCGTTGCGTCTCTTCCTCGTATCCCCATCGAGTCACCACGCCATTAGCGTGTTCTTCGCGCAGCGTTTGGCCGGCCGCCGAGTAAGTCAGGGACTTCACAATGTTTTTCTCGAGCCGATTTTTCAGGGTTAGCCAACGGCTCGTAAGCCGACCGGCCACGTCATATGCCATGCGCTGTCGGTTGCCCGCAGCGTCCGTGGCGGTCTGTTCCGCGCCCGTCGCATCGGTGGTGGTCTGGTGGGTGAAGCCCTTGGCCGCCAGCAATGCATCCCAAGCCTGAGCGTCTTCGCCTTGCCAATCGGCAACGGCGTCCGGGTTTTCGGCGTTCGCCAGCAGACGACGAGTAACGGACAGCGCTACGCCGCTTAGCGCCAGACTGTCGACTCTGACCAGACCCGCCGTGTCGTAGTGGCTCACGCATTGCCCGGCCAGGTTCTGAGACGCTTCAAGGTCACTGTTCCCCGCATATCGCCAGCGCTCGCTGATTCGGCGGACACCCTCTGCGTTCTGCTCGACAAGGCTAACCGGGCGTCCTCGCAGATTATTGCTTTCGTATTGAAAGATTCGGGTCAGGGCATGCCGATTGATGTCTGCGCCATCGTCACCGGAGCGAATGTTGCTCACCACCCTGAACGACCGGCCAGCCGCGTCATTCAGCGTCACGACAGTGCCATTGTCGACGCCTTCCTGGCACAGCACAGTGCCGGAAAGGCTCGTGATATGGATGAAGTTGGCCAACCCTGCCTCATTCAAACGCGGGTCAGCGCTTCGAACGTTGATGCCGCGCGCATCGAACTGATGACAGGTAATGCGTGCCTGGGTGATCGCTGGCGAATCGGGATGGCGGTGATATTGCACTTCTCGCACCGACAGACCACGGGCATCACAGGCCATCACCGACGGCGTATTGGTATTCAGTGAAGTCTCGGACAGTTTCATTCAGTCACTCTAAGTCAAAGAGGCGCGGCAGAAACCCCGCGATTCACCGCCGGCCAGAACGTCACAATGGGTATAGGCGCACAAATCATTGCGCGCACGGACAGACACTCGATCCGCACCCGCTCGCCCTCGGCCCCATGCCCCGCTATACTCGTCGGCTTTTCCTGAATTAATGCCAATAGGGTCCCGCCGCGCATGGATAAGACCTACCAGCCGCACGCCATTGAAACTTCCTGGTACAACACCTGGGAGTCCGAGAACTACTTCGCCCCGCAAGGCGCGGGCGACTCCTACACCATCATGATCCCGCCGCCGAACGTCACCGGCAGCCTGCACATGGGTCACGGTTTCAACAACGCGATCATGGACGCCTTGATCCGTTTCCGCCGCATGCAGGGTCGCAACACCCTGTGGCAGCCGGGCACCGACCACGCCGGTATTGCCACGCAGATGCTGGTGGAGCGTCAACTCGAAGCCCAGGGCCAGAATCGCCATGATCTGGGCCGCGAAAAATTCCTCGAGAAAGTCTGGGAATGGAAGGATCAGTCCGGCGGCAACATCAGCCGTCAGATCCGCCGCCTCGGCTCGTCCGTTGACTGGAGCCGCGAGCGCTTCACCATGGACGACGGCCTCTCGGAAGCCGTTAAAGAAGCGTTCGTGCGTCTGCACGAAGACGGTCTGATCTATCGCGGCAAGCGTCTGGTCAACTGGGACACCAAGCTGCACACGGCGATTTCCGACCTCGAAGTGGAAAACCACGACGAGAAAGGTTTCCTGTGGAACCTGAAGTACCCGTTGGCCGACGGCGCGAAAACCGCTGAAGGCAACGACTTCCTGATCGTCGCGACCACCCGTCCGGAAACCATGCTCGGCGACTCCGCCGTCGCGGTGAACCCGAACGATGAGCGCTACAAAGCCCTGATCGGCAAGTTTGTCGAGCTGCCACTGGTTGGCCGCCGCATCCCGATCATCGCCGACGATTACTGCGACCCTGAATTCGGCACCGGCTGCGTGAAAATCACCCCGGCCCACGATTTCAACGACTACGAAGTCGGCAAGCGCCACAACCTGCCGCTGATGAACATCTTCGACAAGAACGCCAACGTGCTGCCGGCAGCCCAGGTGTTCAACCTCGACGGTACGCTGAACGACAGCATCGACGGCGCAATTCCGGCCGAGTACGCCGGTCTTGAGCGTTTCGAAGCGCGCAAGCGGATCGTCGCTGCGTTCGACGCCGCCGGCCTACTGGTCAGCGTTGACGATCACAACCTGAAAGTGCCGAAAGGCGACCGTTCGGGCACCGTGATCGAGCCGTGGCTGACCGACCAGTGGTACGTGTCGACCAAGCCTTTGGCCGAGCCTGCGATTGCTGCCGTTGAAGACGGTCGCATCCAGTTCGTACCGAAGCAGTACGAAAACATGTACTTCTCGTGGATGCGCGACATTCAGGATTGGTGCATCAGCCGTCAGCTGTGGTGGGGCCACCGGATTCCGGCCTGGTACGATGAGTCGGGCAAAGTCTACGTCGGTCGCGACGAAGCCGAAGTGCGTGCCAAAAACAATCTTGGCCCGGACGTAGCGCTGCAACAGGACAACGACGTTCTCGACACCTGGTTCAGTTCCGGTCTGTGGACGTTCTCCACCCTGGGCTGGCCGGAAAAAACCGAGTTCCTGAAGAAATTCCACTCCACCGACGTGCTGGTGACGGGCTTCGACATCATTTTCTTCTGGGTTGCCCGGATGATCATGCTGACCATGCACCTGATCAAGAACGAGGACGGCACGCCGCAGGTACCGTTCAAGACCGTTTATGTTCACGGTCTGGTGCGTGATGGTCAGGGCCAGAAGATGTCCAAGTCCAAGGGCAACGTCCTTGACCCGCTGGACATCATCGACGGTATCGAGCTGGAAGACCTGGTGCAGAAGCGCACCTCCGGCATGATGCAGCCGAAACTGGCGAAGAAGATCGAGAAGCAGACCCGCGACGAGTTCGCCGACGGCATCGCCAGCTATGGCACCGACGCCCTGCGCTTCACCTTCTGCTCGCTGGCTTCGACCGGTCGCGACATCAAGTTCGACATGGGCCGCGTTGAAGGCTATCGCAACTTCTGCAACAAGATCTGGAACGCCGCGCGTTATGTTCTGGACAAGGGCGAAGACTGCGGCCAGAACGGCGAAGCTTACGAACTGTCGCTGGCGGATCGCTGGATCATCTCGCAACTGCAACGCACCGAAGCCGAAGTGACCCGTCAACTCGATCAGTTCCGTTTCGACCTGGCGGCGCAAGCGCTGTACGAGTTCATCTGGAACCAGTACTGCGACTGGTACCTGGAACTGTCCAAGCCTGTGCTGTGGGACGAGAATGCGCCGGTTGAACGTCAGCGCGGCACTCGCCGTACGCTGGTTCGCGTATTGGAAGTGGCGCTGCGTCTGGCGCATCCGTTCATGCCGTTCATCACTGAAGAAATCTGGCAGCGCATCGCGCCGCTGGCCGGTATTCAGGGCAAGACGATCATGCTGCAACCGTGGCCAGTGGCCAACGAAGAGCGCATCGATCCGGCCGCCGAGAACGACATCGAATGGCTCAAGGAACTGATGCTCGGCACGCGCAACATCCGTGGCGAAATGAACATCGGCCCGGGCAAACCACTGCCGATCTACCTGAAGAACGTCAGCGCTGAAGACCAGCGCCGTCTGACCGAGAACGAAGCGCTGCTGAAGAAGTTGGCGCGTCTGGAATCGATCACCGTTCTGGCGGCTGGCGAAGAAGCGCCGCTGTCCGCCACCGCGCTGGTTGGCGAGATGGAAGTGCTGGTGCCGATGGCCGGTCTGATCGACAAGGGCGCCGAGCTGGCGCGTCTGGACAAGGAAATCCTGCGTCTGCAGGGTGAAGTCCAGCGTGTTGGCGGCAAACTGTCCAACGCCGGTTTCGTTGACAAGGCCCCGGCCGAAGTCATCGAGAAGGAACGCGCCAAACTGGCCGAGGCTGAACAAGCTCTGGCCAAACTGGCCGAGCAACACGCGCGGATTGCCAGCCTGTAACGGCAAATCGCATTGAAAAAGGGAGGCCCAAGTGGCCTCCCTTTTTCATGCCCAGCACATTTCCCCTGTAGGAGCTGCCGCAGGCTGCGATCTTTTGATCTGGCTTTTAAAAACCAAGATCAAAAGATCGCAGCCTGCGGCACCTCCTACATGGGATCGGCGCATAGCTCGTCAATGTGGGACAATACCTGCCACTTTCAGCCATACCCGAATCGACCACGCCCATGAACGCCCCCCGCCCCCCCAAACCTGCGCGCAAGAAGCCTGACTCCGCGACCCCGGCCAAGGCCGTCGAGCCGCGCGAAAAGGCCAGCCTGCACCCGCGCAATCGCCATCAGGGTCGTTACGACTTCCCGGCGCTGATCAAGACCACGCCGGAACTGGCGAAGTTCGTAATCACCAACCCGTACGGCAAGGAAAGCATCGACTTCGCCAGCCCCGATGCGGTGCGCGTGTTCAACCGGGCGCTGCTCAAGTCGTTCTATGGCATCCAGCATTGGGACATCCCGGCAGATTACCTCTGCCCGCCTGTGCCGGGCCGTGCCGATTACGTGCACTTCCTCGCTGACCTGCTGGCGAGCATGAACGACGGCAAGGTGCCGCGCGGCGCGATCGTCAACGTGCTCGACATCGGCATGGGCGCCAACTGCGTGTATCCGTTAATCGGTAACAGCGAATATCGCTGGCACTTCCTCGGTTCTGAAATCGACCCGACGGCGGTGGCTGCCGCCAAAGCCATTGTTCAGTCCAACGACTTGAACAAGGTGATCCAGTTGCGTTTGCAGGAAAACCGCAAGCACATTCTGATCGGCCTGCTTGAGCCGGGCGAGCGCTTTGACCTGACCATGTGCAACCCGCCGTTCCACGCCTCGATGGACGAAGCGACCAAGGGCAGCGAGCGCAAATGGCGCGCCCTGGGCAAGGCCGATCCGAAACGCAAACTGCCGGTGCTGAACTTCGGTGGCCAGTCGGCCGAGCTGTGGTGTGAAGGCGGCGAAGCGCGTTTCGTGACGCAACTGATCGCCGAGAGCGCGAACTTCCAGCACAAAGTGCTGTGGTTCAGCACCTTGGTGTCGAAGGCGTCGAACTTGCCAGCCATTGAAACTGCACTGAAGAAGGCCGGCGTGCTAGAAAGCCAGGTCGTGGAAATGTCGCAGGGCCAGAAGCAGAGCCGTTTCGTGGCGTGGACGTTCCAGACCAAGTCCGAGCAGCAGATCTGGCGCCGCGAGCGTTGGGTGCGCTAAACAAAGCTATTTCTGAAGAAATGCAAAACTAAATGTGGGAGCGGGCTTGCTCGCGAAGGCAGTGTGTCAGTCAACGCTAATCTCGACTGCTAGACCGCTTTCGCGAGCAAGCCCGCTCCCACATTTGATTTGTGCCGCCTGTAAAAAGCAGGCACAAAAAAACCGTGCCCGGATCACTCCGGAGCACGGTTTTTTATTGCTGCGTCTTACTTGTTCACAGCGTCGGTCAGGCCTTTGGCCACAACCAGCTTGATCACTTTCTTCGCAGGGATTTCGATGGCAGCGCCAGTCGAAGGGTTACGGCCAGTGCGGGCAGGACGCTCGGTCACTTTCAGCTTGCCGATACCTGGCAAGGTGATTTCGCCGCCGTTTTCCAGCTGATCGGCAACGATTTGGCCCAGTTGGTCCAGAGCGTTACGCGCGGTGGTTTTCGGCGCGTCGATAGCTTCAGCGATGTCGGCGATCAGTTGGTCTTTAGTAAGAGCCATGTAGTGTTCCTTCCCTATCAAATTCATATGGATTGCAGAGTGCAGTGTCAGCCATCGAGCCCGATCTTCTGGATCTGGCACCCTCGGCGATAACCACGACGAGTCGGGTTATAGATACCGAAATCAGGGTTTGGTTCGACCTGACAAATGCTGATTGCACGCTTAACGCAGTGACTTCGCGTAAGACCGGGCAAAACTAGCACAGAGACAAGGAAATATCCGCCTCTAGCTACCCATTTGGTCAGCTTTATTGCTCTAAACCGCGAAAAAACTGCATAAGCCCGGTCGCACGCCCCGGTTTTGCCCTACAACCCCCCATTTGTACTGCCGCCAACGCAGTTTCCCGCTTATGTAGGAGCTGCCGCAGGCTGCGATCTTTTGATCCTGTTTTTTTAAAATGCCAGATCAAAAGATCGCAGCCTGCGGCAGCTCCTACAACAGGCCCGTGCCGAGAATCGGGTACACTTAGCGCTTTTTCGGGGGAGCCTGCCCTCCTCCCTTCCAACAGCCGAGAAGCCCATGCCGATCCGTCATTGCATCGTCCACCTGATCGACAAAAAACCCGACGGCACGCCCGCAGTTCTGCACGCCCGTGACACGGAACTGGCCGAGTCCGCGGCCATCGAGAACATGCTCGCCGACCTCAACGAGAGCTATAACGCCAAACAGGGCAAAGCCTGGGGCCTGTTTCACCCGGAATCCGGCGCGTTCCCGTTCAGCGGCTGGCTGAAGGAATACATGGAGGGCGGCAAGGACTTCACCGCATTCAGCAAAGTCGCGGTCGAGCACCTGCAGAAGCTGATGGAAGAGTCGAATCTGTCGGTCGGCGGCCACGTGCTGTTCGCGCATTATCAGCAAGGCATGACTGATTACCTGGCGATCACCCTGCTGCACCACAGCGAAGGCGTGGCGGTGACCGATGAGCTGGACGTGACCCCGTCGCGCCACCTCGACCTCGGCCAGCTGCACTTGGCGGCGCGGATTAACGTCTCCGAGTGGCAGAACAACAAACAATCGAAGCAGTACATCTCATTCATCAAAGGCAAGAATGGCAAAAAGGTCTCGGAATACTTCCGCGACTTTATCGGCTGCCAGGAAGGCGTCGACGGCCCGGGCGAGACGCGCACGCTGCTCAAGGCCTTCAGCGATTTCGTTGAAAGCGAAGACCTGCCAGAAGAGTCCGCGCGCGAGAAGACCAAAACTCTGGTCGATTACGCCAGCAGCCAGGCCAAACTCGGCGAACCGATGGGCCTGGAAGAACTCTCCGAGCTGATCGACGAAGAGCGCCCGAAAGCCTTCTTCGATCACATCCGCAATAAGGACTACGGCCTGTCGCCAGAGATTCCAGCGGACAAACGCACTTTGAATCAATTCCGCCGCTTCACCGGCCGCGCCGAAGGCCTGTCGATCAGCTTTGAAGCGCACCTGCTGGGCTCGAAGATCGAGTACGACGAAGAGGCCGGCACGTTGGTGATCAAAGGTTTGCCGACGTCGCTGACCGATCAGCTGAAGCGGCGCAACTGATGCTTGCCAATGTGCTGAAGAAGGTCGCGCTGGTTCTGCTGGTGGTCGTGGTGTATCAGAACTGGGGCAAGATCGAGCGGGTGTTCAACCCTTCGCAGATGGTTGCCGAGCAGACGCGGGCGCAAGCCAACGTCGTGCTCTACGCCACCGACTGGTGCGGTTACTGCAAACAGACCAAGCGTTTTCTCGACAGCAAGGGGATTCCATTCAAGGAGTTCGACATCGAGAAGGATGCCGATGCGCGCAAGGCGTATGAGGCATTGGGTGGACGCGGGATTCCGTTGATTGATGTCAACGGCACCTTGATTCGCGGGTTTGACCCTAACGAGATCCTCGCCGCCCTGAAATAAAAGATCGCAGCCTGCGGCAGCTCCTACACAAGTCCCATGTAGGAGCTGCCGAAGGCTGCGATCATTTGCTTTTAGCGGGCCTCGATGCGGAAACCGAAGCGTGGGAAGTGCACGTGCACCACGCCGCCACGCTCGTCTTCGCGACGAATGATCAGCTCCTCGCTACCGGCAAACAGCAACTCACCCACCACCGGATCAACACCGTAATCCGTCGCCGAGATCGCCACTTGCTGGCCTGCCTTGAACCCGTTCGGGTCAATGAACTGCTCTTTCGGCAGATCCGCCGGCGTCGCGCTACGGGCAACCTCCAACGCCTCCTCAGCAGTCATCGCACTCGCCGCACCATGACCAAAACCCAACACTCGACCCAACCACGCGGAAACAGCCGGATACTCATCCACCAACGGCGCGGTGACGTGAGTAGCTTTGAGGAACCACAGCGGATGCGCCAGCGCGAAGTCGGCAATCGACGGCTCGCCGAACAGGAAGTCGCCCTGCTCGCGCTGCAGTTGTTGCTCCAGACGCAGCATGATCGTCGGCCATTGATGCTTGGCCTGCTCAGCGGACAAACGTGTGGCGCTGCCGCCACTGAACAAACCGGCGCGGTCAGCCATAAACGCTTTGATCGCTTCCGGCGGCAGCTTGCCGAAACGCACGGCTACCGATTCCGGCTGAAACACCAGGCTTACGGCATGTTGAAACACCACCGAATCAACCCAAGTGGCGAAACTCGCGGTGGTCATTTCCTGGCCTTCAGGGAAGAAGCTCGGCAGGGCTTTTTCCTGCTCCAGGCGACGGGCGATCAGCGAAGTGTCGCAATAGATGTCGGCGCCGATTTGCAGCACCGGGGTTTTGCGGTAGCCGCCAGTCAGGGCAGTCAGGTCCGGCTTGGGCATCACCGGCGAGATATGCACCGAGCGCCACGACAAACCTTTGAAACCCAGCAGCAGGCGGGCCTTCTCGGCAAATGGAGAAGTCGGGTAATGATGCAGAATCAACTCGGACATGCTCGGCTCCGCCGCTCAGAAAGTGAGTCGGCAGCTTAGCGTGCATTTGCTTAGCAGCCTACAGATCTGGCTGATGGGAACCGATCAGTCAGATTGATAAGACGCGACCAGGCATTCCTTGGCGCTCTTGCGCAGTTTTTTGATCAGCCGTTCCTGACGCAAAGCATCGCTTTTATCGCGACAAAGCTCGGTGTACACCAACGCCATCGCCGGGCTGGAAAGGAAGAACCGCGCGCCTTTGCCGCTTTGGTGCTTGGCGAAACGGCGCACCGGGTCATCGCTGATGCCGCAGTACAACGAGCCGTTGGCCGCACGAACGAGGTAGACGAACCAGGACTTGTTCACCGGTTCGGTAACATCGACAGATTTTTCGCTAAGGCTGGTCACTTCGGGATCAAGACGTGTAGGAAACAGGCCGCGATCTTATCAGCGACCGGCCTGAAATGCCTTCAGTCCCTTCAACGCCTGCGCACGCACGGCGTTGCGTACCAGGGGCGTCCAGCCCAGCAGCAGACCTTTGAAACCCAGAGCCTGACGCGACCAGCGCCACAGATCGAAATGGTCGTGGTGCTCGCAGATCTTGCCGTCACGGAAGACGAAACGGGCCTGGATATCGTTGATCACGACGTTGCCGGTCTGGCTGAACAGGTAGGTCGCAACCCAGTGCGCGCTGCCGCTGCGCTCATCAGCGCGGACGTTGTCGAAGGTCAGGGAGAAGTCTTTGGCGCGGGTGGTGAGCATGCGCCACATGTCGCCGGCATCGCGCCCGCGCAGTTCGCCGAAGGCCGGATCGCTGAACACCACGTCATCGGTGTAGCACGCGGCCATGGCCTCGGCGTCCAGACGTTTGAAGGCTTCGTAGAAGCGGGTGATCAACGCGCTGTGGGCTTCGCTCATGGGCAATCTCCAAAATAGGTACAGATTGCCAGCACGATAATCCGCAATACGAAGAAACACTATCGGCATTCGCACATCGAATACCCGCAGTACACAAAACCAGTGTGGGAGCGGGCTTGCTCGCGAAAGCGGTCTGACATTAAAAATAGATGTCGACTGATACACCGCATTCGCGAGCAAGCCCGCTTGTGTCTTGCATAGGAGTTAGAATCGGGATGAGAGGGATGGTTGGCAAGCTGAATGCCCGGGGTGCTTAAAGCACGTGTGGGAGCCCAAGCTGCCAATCATCTCTCGCTCTGGTTATTGAGCCCGAACAGTTGAACGAGCCGACCTCGAACAGTACAAGCGTGGTGCCCAACCAGAGTGCTCTCACCTTTGAGTGTAAGAGGATTCCGCCATGTTTTCCTGCGCCGGTATCGATGTCGCCAAAGATACTCTTGAGATTCGGATTAACCCGCAAGACGTAGGTGCGAGTTTTTCCAATAGCATCAGTGACTTCCCCAAGCTTATTGATTGGTTTAATTGCTATAAGGTCAATCGCGTGTTGCTTGAAGCCACAGGTGGTTATGAGCGAGAGGTCATGAAAGCGCTTCAGGCCGGGGGGTTCGACGTTATACGAATCAATCCTCGCCGCGCCAAGAGCTTTGCCAGTGCAATGGGCCAACGCGCTAAAACCGACCCGATTGATGCACGACTTCTTGCGCAGTTTGCAGAAGTCATAAAGTCGCCAAACAGTCGAGTCTCTAGCCCTGAGCAGGATAATTTGCGTGCGCTCGTACAGCAGCGTGAAAACTTTGTTCAGCAACAAAGTGACGATTTGCGACGCATCAAAACGGCTTCAGCAGATTTGGTGAAACCCTTGTTGCAGAGCCATATCGATTATCTAACCCAGGCAATAAAGTCGATAGAAAAGCTGATCCGTCAAAGTGCGAAAAAACTGGACAGTGATAAAGCTGCACGCTTGTGCTCGGTCAAGGGTATCGGGCTCGTGACGGCTGCCAGTTTAATGGCCTATTTACCTGAGCTGGGTGAGATTGGACGCCACGAAATAGCAGCTTTGGCAGGTATAGCCCCTTACAACGACGACAGCGGGAAACACAAAGGACTTCGACACATTGAGGGGGGAAGATTTTCCGCTCGCCGCGCGCTGTACATGGCAAGTTGGGTCGTGATTATGCGCCAGCCCGAGTTTCAGGCTCGATATCAAACCCTACGCGACAAAGGAAAATGCGCAAAAGTAGCGCTGATCGCCTGCATGCGTGTGCTGTTGATAAGACTGAACGCAATGATCCGGGATCGAACGCCATGGAAGGAACAGTTGGCTTGAAATAGAGCGGTGTTTCTGGGAAAAAATGCACGGCTATGGGCTGTGGGAGATCAGCTGCCTATCACCCTGCATTCAAAATAAAGGGTATCAAGACAGTTGCTCCCACATTTTGAAATCATTGGATTCAGATTCTTTCGCTTTGTACTTGCACGTACAGCGCTCGCCCGGCGCCGAGGCCGGCGATGATCGCGCCGGTGCCGATGATGCCGAAGATCCAGCCCACCGCATTCCAGCCGCCCGTCCAGTCATGCACCACGCCGACCGCAAACGGCCCCATCGACGCCAGCGTGTAACCGAAGCCTTGGGACATGCTCGACAGGTTCGCCGCGACGTGCGAATCGCGCGAACGCAAGACGATCAACGTCAGCGCCAGACTGAACGTACCGCCCTGCCCCAGGCCCAGCAGAATCGCCCAGCCCCACAGGCCTTCGATCGGCGCATACAGGCAACCGAATAGGCCCCCCAGGGTCAACGCCATCACCACGACAATTGCCAGACGCTGATCCTTGCCGCGAGTGGCCAGCCACGGCGCGGCCAGCGAACTGGCGAGCTGGATGATCACCGAGCCGGACAACACCAGCCCCGCTTGCGTCGGGGTCAGCCCGCGACCAATCAGGATCGACGGCAACCAGCCGAACACGATGTACGCCAGCGACGATTGCAGGCCCATATACAACGTCACTTGCCACGCCAGCGGATCACGCAGCAAACCGCGCACGCGATAGGCGACGTTGTGTGCACCGTGTTTCTGCCCGACCTGTGGCAGCCAGAACAACGCCGCCACCAGCGCCGGGATGACCCAGAAGCCCAGGCCAATTGTCCAGTCTCCGCCAAAATGTTCACTCAACGGCACACTGGTGCCCGCCGCCATTGCCGCACCCAGACACAGGGCCATGGTGTAAACGCCGGTCATGGTGCCGGCGTGTTTGGCGAAGTCGCGTTTGACGATACCCGGCAGCAATACGCCGACAATGCCGATGCTTGCGCCGCCCAATACGCTGCCCGCAAACAGGCCGATTTCACCAAAGCTGCTACGCAAAATGATGCCGCAGGCCAGTGTCAGCAGGATGCCCAGCACCACGCGTTCGGCGCCAAAACGTCGCGCCAGAATCGGTGCCAGCGGCGCGAACAAACCGAGGCACAGCACCGGCAGTGTGGTCAGCAAACCGGCCTGCGCCGCCGACAAGCCGAGGCTCTTGGAAACGTCGCTGAGCAGCGGCGCCATGCTCGACAGCGCCGGGCGCAAGTTCAACGCCACCAGAATCAGCCCCAACAGCAACAGCCACGGCCGGCGCACCAGCGGGTGGCTGTGTTGCACCTGCTCGTCATCGGCCTCGGCGTCGATCAGCAGCTCTTCAAGCTCTGCCGTGCGTTTCGGGGTTGTGGATAGCTTACTGCGGGACATGGATTTCTCGGTTTCAAGGTTCATTGATCAACTGCCTCGACAAGGCTTTGGCCCGTTCCGGGTCGCGTTGTTCGACGGCATCGAGCAACTCGATGTGCAGGTCGAACACTTCCTGACGGCGCGGGACGATGTTCAGGGTCTGGCGCAATTGCGCGCCGACGATGCTGGAGAAATAGCGATAGAGCTCGCTGAGGGTCGGGTTGTGCGCGGCGTCGACCAGTCGGCGGTGGAACACCAGATCGCAGGCGATGTAGGTGTCGAGGTCGCCGTGGTAGTGACTGCCGCTGGTGCCGAGGGCTTCACGCAAAGCGGCGAGGTCCTCATCGGTGCGACGCAACGCCGCCAGACCGATTGCCTCGACTTCTAGGATGTGCCGAGTTTCCCGCGCCTGCTCCAGCGAGCAACGCGACAACGCCTTCAGCGTATCGAGCGGATCAACCAGCGCGCGCAAATAGCTGCCGTCGCCCTGGCGAATCTCGATCAATCCGGAAAACGCCAACACACGCATGGCTTCGCGCACGGTATTGCGGCTAATGCCCAACTCAGCGCAGAGCTCGGGTTCGGTCGGCAAGCGTTCGCCGACCTGCCAGGCACCACTGTTAATGCGCTGGCGGAGTTGATCCAGGGCCTGATCGACCAAGGATCGTTTAATGAGTGGAGAAATGTCTGACATAGGATTCGCCCTTTCATCCAATCATAGGATGAATTTTCCGACATGTTAGTCAGACCCATGTAGGACGGCAACCACCTAGGGTCAAAAGGCGACACATGGAGCGGCATTTTCGATTAGTCAAAATTACCCTTTAAGGGTAATTTCAGGGACAGGGTTTTGGTTTCTTATGGAAAAGAACACACCCCATTATGAGCTGGCGGTGATCAAGGCTGAGGTCAGGCGGTTAGGTCAAAAAGCTTTCACCAAAACTTCGGTCAAATCAGCTGAGAAGCTCGGCTTCAACCTCAGCGAAATGCTAGAGATCGTCTTCGAGCTGCAAACCAGGATGCTGTACAAATCGATGACTACTTATGACGATCATCGAATCTGGCAAGACGTGTATCACATCAATTCACGAGATCAGGAGATTTACATCAAGGTGACCTACCGCCCCGGCGGCGGCCCACCGGTAATCTCTTTCAAGGAGAAAAACCCATGAAAACCCAGCAATGTGTCAGCTGCGGTGCACGTGAGGGAATGAGGCATTTCCAGGGTCGCGGAGAAACCCTGAGTGTCAAAGGCATGGAGCGCCGAGTAGACGATCTGTCCGGTTGGGAGTGCCAGAAGTGCGGTGAAGTGGAATGGGATTTCAACACCGATAGTGCAGAGCGTTACAGCGACGCCGGTGACGAGCTGGTTCTCGCTGCCAGACAAATGATCGGCGCCGAGATGAAACGCATTCGACGCAAATTGCACCTGACGCAAAAAGAGACGGTGCAATTGCTCTCCGGTGGCGGGCATAACGCGTTCTCTCGTTACGAGCGTGGTGAGTTACTTCCACCCAAAGCATTGGTGCTGCTGATGCGTTTGCTGGATCGACATCCCTACATGCTCGTCGATATCCAGACCTTGGCTGAAGGCGCTGACCTGCGCGGTTTCAAGCACACCGTCCACAAAGAACACGAAACCCTCACCGTCTCCTGACCCCAAAAAACAAACCCGGCACAAGGCCGGGTTTGATTTACGCAAAAACCATCAATGCAAAATCTGACTCAAGAACAACTTCGTCCGCTCATTCTGCGGGTTGTCGAAGAAGTCATTTGGCGCAGCCTGTTCAACGATCTCACCCTTGTCCATGAAGATCACGCGGTTCGCCACAGTCCGCGCGAAGCCCATTTCGTGAGTCACGCAAAGCATGGTCATGCCGTCTTCCGCCAGGCCGATCATGGTGTCGAGCACCTCTTTCACCATCTCCGGATCGAGCGCTGAAGTCGGTTCATCGAACAGCATGATTTTCGGTTTCATGCACAGGGCGCGGGCAATCGCTACACGCTGTTGCTGACCACCGGACAGTTGTCCCGGGAATTTATGCGCCTGCTCCGGAATGCGTACGCGCTCCAGGTAATGCATGGCGATTTCCTCGGCCTTGCGCTTGGGCATCTTGCGCACCCACATCGGCGCCAGGGTGCAGTTCTGCAAAATGGTCAGGTGCGGGAACAGGTTGAAATGCTGGAACACCATGCCGACTTCGCGGCGGATCGCTTCGATCTGCTTGAGGTCGTTGGTCAGTTCCACGCCGTCGACGACGATGCGGCCCTGCTGGTGTTCTTCCAGACGATTGAGGCAACGAATCGTCGTTGATTTGCCGGAACCCGACGGGCCGCACAAAACGATGCGTTCGCCCTGTTTTACGTTGAGGTTGATGTCTTTCAGCACGTGGAACTGGCCGTACCACTTGTTGACGCCCTGCATCTGAATAATGCCTTCAGGGCTCACAGGCTTTTTGATTACTTCACTCATCTCAAAACTCCTAACGCTTGTGGCCAGTGTCGAGCTTGCGTTCCAGATGCATGGAATAGCGCGACATACCAAAACAGAAAATCCAGAACACCAGGGCGGCGAACACGTAGCCTTCGGTGGCCATGCCCAGCCATTTCGGATCGGCAGCGGCTTGTTTGACGCTATTGAGCAGGTCAAACAGGCCGATGATGATCACCAGACTGGTGTCCTTGAACAGCGCAATGAAGGTGTTGACGATGCCGGGGATCACCAGCTTCAGGGCTTGCGGCAGAATCACCAGGCCCATCGAACGCCAGTAACCGAGGCCCATCGCTGCAGCCGCTTCATACTGACCTTTGGGAATCGCTTGCAGGCCACCGCGCACCACTTCAGCGACATAGGCCGACTGGAACAGGATCACGCCGATCAGCGCCCGCAGCAGCTTGTCGAAGTTCATGCCTTCGGGCAGGAACAGCGGCAGCATCACCGAGGACATGAACAGCACGGTGATCAACGGCACGCCGCGCCAGAATTCGATGAAGGTCACGCAGACCACCCGAATCGCCGGCATGTTCGAGCGTCGACCCAGCGCCAGCACAATCCCCAGCGGCAAGGCGCCGGCGATACCGACGGTGGCGATCACCAGGGTCAGCATCAGGCCGCCCCATTGGCTGGTCGCCACCTGTGGCAGGCCGAACACGCCGCCGTGCAGCAGGCACCAGGCAACAATCGGGTAGATCACCAGGAAGCTCAGCCCGTACACCGCTTTACGCGGGAAGCGCGAGATGAACAGTGGCGCCACGCCGATCACCGCCAGCCACACGGTCAGGTCGACGCGCCAGCGCCATTCAGCCGGGTAATAGCCGTACATGAACTGCCCGAAACGCTGCTGAATGAACACCCAGCAGGCGCCGTCCTTGGTGCAGTCGGCGCGGGTGGTGCCGACCCAGTTGGCATCAATGATTGCCCAGCTGAGAATCGGTGGCACGACGAGGTAGATCAGGTAGAACGCAAACAGCGTCAGCAGGGTATTGAGCCAGCTGGAGAACATGTTCGCGCGCATCCACGCGACCACGCCGATGCTGCTGTTCGGTGGGGGCATGTCGGGTTTGAAAGTATGAGTACTCATGCGCTTTTCCTTACCGCTCGATCAGCGCAATGCGCTTGTTGTACCAGTTCATCAGCAGGGAAATGCTGATACTGATCGCCAGGTACACGCTCATGGTGATGGCAATCACCTCGATCGCCTGACCGGTCTGGTTGAGCACGGTGCCGGCGAACAGCGAAACCATTTCCGGGTAACCGATACCGGCCGCCAGCGAAGAGTTTTTCGCCAGGTTGAGGTATTGGCTGGTCAGCGGCGGAATGATCACGCGCAGGGCTTGCGGAATGATCACCTTGCGCAGGGTCGGGCCGTTGCGCAGGCCGAGCGAACGCGCCGCTTCGGTCTGGCCATGGCTGACCGACTTGATCCCCGAACGCACGATCTCGGCGATAAACGCCGCGGTGTACACGGTCAGGGCCAGGGTCAACGCGAGCAGTTCCGGGATCAGCACCCAGCCACCGACGAAGTTGAAACCTTTGAGCTCGGGCATTTCCCAGTGCAGCGGCGCGCCGAAGATCAGTGCGCACAAGGTCGGGATCACCAGCAGAATCGCCAGGCCCACCCAGAACTTGTGGAACGGTACGCCGGTCGCTTCAAAGCGCTTGTTGGCCCAACGGCACATCAGCACGATGCCGACGATGGCCACCACGATGCTGATCACGAACGCCCAGAAACCATCAGCGGCCAGCGCGGCCGGCATGTTCAGGCCACGGCTGCTGACGAAGAAGGTGTCGCCGAAGTTGTGGCTGTTGCGCGGCCCCGGCATGGTCAGGAATACCGCGAAGTACCAGAACAGGATTTGCAGCAGCGGCGGAATGTTGCGGAAAACTTCCACGTACACCGTCGCCAGTTTGCTGATGATCCAGTTCTGCGACAGCCGTGCCACACCGATGATGAAGCCGAGAATCGTCGCCAGAATCACGCCGATCACTGTCACCAACAAAGTGTTGAGCAAACCGATGACGAAGACGCGGGCATAACTGTCCGCTTCGGTGTAGTCGATCAGATGTTGAGCGATGCCGAACCCGGCACTGCGCTCCAGAAAGCTGAAACCGGAAGTGATGCCCCGGTGCTGCAGGTTGGTTTGAGTGTTGTCGAACAGGAACCAGCCCAGCGAAACCACCGCGACAATCGTGATGATCTGGAATAGCCACGCACGCACTCGTGGATCGCTGAGGCTGAGCCTCTGCTTAGGTGCGCCGATTGAATTTTGCATGAAGTGCCCCGCAAAAAATGGAACAAGAACATCACCCGGCGGTTGGCCCGCCGGGCGATAGAACCATTAGCGCACTGGTGGTGCGTACTGAATGCCGCCGTTGTTCCACAGGGCGTTCAAGCCGCGGTCGATTTCCAGCGGAGTGCTCTTGCCGAGGTTTTTCTCGAAGATTTCGCCGTAGTTACCGACTTGTTTGACGATTTGTACTACCCAGTCTTTCGGCAGTTTCAGGTCTTTGCCGTATTCGCCGTCAGCACCGAGCATACGAGCGACGTCCGGGTTTTTGGTCGACTTGGCTTCGGCTTCGACGTTTTTCGACGTGATGCCGGCTTCTTCGGTGTTGAGCAGCGCGTAGCCAACCCAACGCACGATGGCCAGCCACTCGTCGTCGCCATTACGTACGACCGGGCCCAGTGGTTCTTTGGAAATGGTTTCCGGCAGAACCACGTAGTCCTTCGGCGCTGCCAGCTTGCTGCGCTGGGCGAACAGTTGGGACTTGTCGGAGGTCAGCACGTCGCAACGACCGGATTCCAGCGACTTGGCGCTTTCATCGGAGGTGTCGAAAGTGATCGGGGTGTATTTCAGACCGTTGCCACGGAAGTAGTCGGAAACGTTCAGCTCGGTGGTGGTACCGGCCTGGATGCAGATGGTTGCACCGTCCAGCTCTTTGGCACTTTTCACACCGAGCTTGTTGTTCACCAGGAAGCCGATGCCGTCGTAGTAGGTAATGAAGCCCGGGAATTTCAGGCCCATGCCCGCGTCACGCGAACTGGTCATGGTGGTGTTGCGCGACAGGATGTCGATCTCGCCGGACTGCAGCGCGGTGAAGCGCTCCTTGGCGTTCAACTGACTGAATTTGACCTTGGTCGCGTCGCCGAATACGGCAGCGGCCACAGCGCGGCAGACGTCAGCGTCGATCCCGAGGATCTTGCCGGTTGCATCCGGTACCGAGAAGCCCGGCAGACCGTCGCTCACGCCACACTGCACGAAACCTTTCTTCTGCACTGCATCCAGGGTTGCACCCGCCTGAGCGAACCCGCTGACACCGAGTACTGTTGCTGCAGTCACGATGGCCAGGGTGGATTTCAACATCTTCATTCAAACCTCCAGTTTTGCTCTTGTTGTGTCGGAGCTTGAGTCCAGTCGCACCCTTTTGAGGCGGTGTTGACCCTTGTTGGCTTTTTATTGGGTCAACCGACGTAAGACCTTCGCTATGAGTCTAGTAGGAGAAGATCCACAAAATGGATCACTCACTTCTCACCAATCGGCCGAACGGGCGGTAGCCCTTTCACGTTCGCGAAGCCCGTAGCGGCCCTTGGCGAACATCCATCACCGGATTTTTTGCAATCCCGGCCCACGGGGTACACTGATAGTGTTACCGCCAGGCGCGAGATCGGTTGCACGCCTGAAGCCATAGCAAAGCCCGTACCACACCGATCGCTGAAGCGCTTTAGCGACAGGTCAATAGCAAAACTTGTACCCTTGCGACATCTTCTTAACAGATCAATCGGGCGCGCCCTTCAATCACGCACTCAATGAGAGCGCCCGCACACAATTGGAGCAGCCATGACCGAGCCCTTGATTCTTCAGCCTGTTAAGCCCGCAGACGCCTGCGTGATCTGGCTGCACGGCCTCGGCGCCGACCGCTACGACTTCTTGCCGGTGGCCGAAGCGTTGCAGGAAAGCCTGTTGAGCACGCGTTTTGTATTGCCGCAGGCGCCGACACGTCCCGTTACGATAAATGGCGGATATGCCATGCCGAGCTGGTACGACATCAAAGCCATGAGCCCGGCGCGGGCGATCGATCGCGATGAGCTGGAAGCGTCGGCGGATCGCATCATCGAATTGATCGAAAACCAGCGCGCCAGCGGAATAGACGCCTCGCGAATTTTCCTCGCCGGTTTTTCCCAGGGTGGCGCCGTGGTGTTGCACACCGCTTTCTTGAAATGGCAGGGGCCGTTGGGTGGCGTGCTGGCGTTGTCGACGTATGCACCGACGTTCAGTGATGAGCTGGAGTTATCGGCCAGCCAGCAGCGGATTCCGGTGCTGTGCCTGCACGGTCAGTTCGATAACGTGGTGCAGAACTCGATGGGCCGCAGTGCTTACGAGCACTTGGTGAAGCATGGTGTCACCGTGACATGGCAGGAATACCCAATGGAGCACGAAGTGTTACCCGAAGAAATTCGCGACATTGGCGTCTGGTTGAGCGAACGTCTGCGCTAATCGCGACAGCATTGCCTGCCCGTTGATCATCACACTACGCCGCGCCCGTTTCTTGCATTACACTGGCCGGCGTACATTCCTTAACCAATTGATGAGATGACCGTGCTCGAAGCACTCAAGAAAATGTTCGGTAAAAGCGAGGCTGAGCAGCTCGCGCCAGTTCCCAGTGCGCCGTCGCACGCCCCCGGTCATCGCCACGATGCGCCCCAGGCCGACCGCCCCGCTGCCGTAGCAGCACCGAAGCAAGACCCGCAACCCGCTCCGGCCGCGCCCATCGCCGCCGAGCCTGCGCGCAGTGAAGAGCCGAAACCGGCCAGACCGCGTCGCGAACCGAAGCCCAAGGCACCGGTCATTCCGTGGAAACTCGAAGATTTCGTCGTCGAGCCACAAGAAGGCAAAACCCGTTTTCACGATTTCAAACTAGCGCCAGAACTGATGCACGCCATTCAGGATCTGGGCTTCCCGTATTGCACGCCGATCCAGGCGCAGGTGCTGGGTTTCACCCTCGCCGGCAAAGACGCCATTGGTCGCGCGCAGACCGGTACCGGCAAAACCGCCGCGTTCCTGATCTCGATCATCACTCAGTTGCTGCAAACACCGCCGCCGAAAGAACGCTACATGGGCGAACCCCGTGCGCTGATCATCGCGCCGACCCGTGAGCTGGTGGTGCAGATCGCTAAAGACGCCGCTGACCTGACCAAGTACACCGGCCTCAACGTGATGACCTTCGTTGGCGGCATGGACTTCGACAAGCAACTCAAGCACCTCGAAGCGCGCCACTGCGACATTCTCGTCGCGACCCCGGGCCGCCTGCTCGACTTCAACCAGCGCGGCGACGTGCACCTGGACATGGTCGAAGTGATGGTGCTGGACGAAGCCGACCGCATGCTCGACATGGGTTTCATCCCACAAGTGCGGCAGATCATTCGTCAGACCCCGCCGAAAAGCGAACGCCAGACCCTGCTGTTCTCTGCGACCTTCACCGAAGACGTGATGAACCTCGCCAAGCAGTGGACGACCGATCCGTCGATCGTCGAAATCGAAATCACCAACGTCGCCAACGAAAACGTCGAGCAACACATCTACGCCGTGGCCGGTGCCGACAAGTACAAACTGCTCTACAACCTGGTCAACGATAATGGTTGGGAGCGGGTGATGGTCTTCGCCAACCGCAAGGACGAAGTCCGCCGCATCGAAGAGCGCCTGGTGCGCGACGGTGTGAACGCTGCGCAGTTGTCCGGCGACGTGCCGCAACACAAACGTATCAAGACTCTGGAAGGTTTCCGCGAAGGCAAGATTCGTGTCTTGGTCGCCACCGATGTGGCCGGTCGCGGTATTCACATCGACGGCATCAGCCATGTGATCAACTTCACCCTGCCGGAAGTGCCGGACGACTACGTGCACCGCATCGGCCGTACCGGTCGTGCGGGCGCTGACGGCGTGTCGATCAGCTTCGCCGGTGAGGACGACTCCTATCAGTTGCCGTCTATCGAAGAGAAGCTCGGTCGCAAGATCAGTTGTGAAACGCCACCGACGCATCTGTTGCGTGCGGTCGAGCGCAAGCGTCCGCAGCAGTAAGCGACGCTAAAAAAGAATGCGCAGCCGGCAACGGACTGCGCTTTTTTTTCGTCTGGATTTTTTGCCGCAGGTGCTTGCCCGACAAAACTAAAAGTCCATAATGGACAAACAAGTTTAGTTTTTTGTCTGCGGAGTATGAAATGTCCAGTACGCCCTACGTGATCGACCAAGCCCAGGCCCGTGAGTTGCTGGCGCGTATCGATGTGCCGCAGATCTTGCGCAAGCTGTTTCGTGATCTTGCCAACGGCAAAGCCGTGCAGCCGGCGCAGCAACTGGTCGAGTTCCCGCAGGGTGCTGGCGACTTCATCAACTATCTGGGCGTGCTGGCCGAGGATGGCGTTTACGGCGTGAAGACCTCGCCGTACATCGTTCGCGAACAAGGTGCGCTGGTGACAGCGTGGACGCTGTTGATGTCGATGAAAACCGGCCAGCCATTGCTGCTTTGTGATGCGGGTGAACTGACCACTGCGCGAACGGCGGCGACCACAGCGGTGGCGGTTGATGCGCTCGCGCCTCTGGACGCTAAACATTTGGCGATCATTGGCAGCGGCAAGGTTGCACAGGCGCATCTGCATTACGTGAAGTCGCTGCGTGACTGGCAGAGCATCAGTCTGTATTCGCCAAGCCTGTGCGCTGACGCTCAATCCCAGGCACTGTTGAAAGCCATCACGCCCAATCTGAAGATCACCGACAGCCGCGAAACCGCCCTCGTGGATGCGGATGTGATCATGCTTTGCACCTCATCGGCGGGCCCGGTGATTGATCCCGCTGAGTTGAGCAAACCGGCGCTGATCACCTCGATCAGCACCAACGCTCCGCGCGCCCACGAAGTGCCGCCGCAGAGCCTCAACGACATGCAGGTGTTCTGCGACTATCGACTGACCACGCCAGGGTCGGCGGGTGAAATGCTGATTGCCAGTGAGCAGCATGGCTGGAGCAAGGATGCGATCGTTGGTGACCTCGCTGACCTGCTCAGTGAAAAAGTGCAGCGTCCGGGTTACGACCGTCACGTGTTTTTCCGTTCAATCGGTTTGGGCCTGGAAGACATCGCCCTCGCCAATGCGGTGTATCACCTAACCCACTAACACCAAAAATCCCCCTGTAGGAGCGAGCCTGCTCGCGAATGCGGTCTGACATTCACCGAAGATGTCGACTGATACACCGCTTTCGCGAGCAGGCTCGCTCCCACAGGGGGATAGCGAACGCCTTGATATTGCGTACTCACTGGAGACCTTCATGAGCCAGGCAGATTTCATCATCATCGGCGGCGGGATTGCCGGCGCTTCCACCGGGTTCTGGCTGTCGCCGCAGGCTAAAGTCATCGTGCTCGAACGTGAGTCGCACCCGGCCTATCATTCCACCGGACGTTCCGCCGCGCTGTTCACCGCTGCCTACGGCACGCCGCAAGTCCGCGCACTGACCCAGGCCAGCCGGGCGTTTTTCGATAACCCGCCCAGCGGTTTCTGCGAACACCCACTGCTGACCCCACGTGGCGAAATGACCGTGGACTTCACCGGTGACAACGCCGAACTCAACAACCAATACCTCAGCGCCAAAGCCACAGTGCCGGAGATGCAACTGCTCACTGCCGACGAAGCCTGCGCGCGTCTGCCAATCCTGCGTCGGGAAAAAGTCCACGGCGCGATCTACGACCCGAGCGCCAGCGACATCGACACCGATGCCCTGCATCAGGGCTACCTGCGCGGCATCCGTCGCAACCACGGTGAAGTGCACACCGACTGCGAAGTGCTCGGCCTGAGCCGCGACGCCGACGGCCTCTGGCAGGTGCAAACCAACGGCCAGACCTTTAGCGCGCCAGTGATCATCAACGCCGCCGGCGCCTGGGCCGACAAGATCGGCGCGCTAGCCGGCGCCAAACCGCTGGGCCTGCAACCGAAACGCCGCGCCGCCTTTATCTTCGCCGGCCCCGAAGGCGTCGACATTCATCACTGGCCGATGCTGGTCAGCCTTGACGAGTCCTTCTATATGAAGCCCGACGCCGGCATGTTCCTCGGCTCACCGGCCAACGCCGACCCGGTCGAACCCCACGATGTGCAACCGGAAGAACTGGACATTGCCATGGGCATTTACCAGATCGAAGAAGCCACCACGCTGACCATCCGCCGCCCGACCCGCACCTGGGCCGGTCTGCGCAGTTTCGTCGCCGACGGTGATCTGCTCAGCGGTTTCGATCCGCAGGTGCCGGGGCTGTTCTGGGTCGCGGCGCAGGGTGGTTACGGCATCCAGACATCGCCGGCGATGGGCCAGGCCAGCGCGGCGCTGGTTCGCGGCGAACCTTTGCCTGAACACTTGCGCAACTTCGGTCTGAGCAGCGCCATGCTCTCCCCTGCCCGCCTCGCTTGAATGCCCGTCAGGATGACTCGCTCAACGGATTGCGGCACACTCGGAGCGCCTCCTGTTCACGGGGGCGCTGACGCTGCCTGGAGCTCCACTGTCATGACCGCCCCCGAATTCGATCCGGCGCTGGATAACTTCCGCGCCATCGCCGACGCCATCGCCACGCTGTTTTTTCCGCACGCCGAAGTGGTGCTGCACGACCTGCGCACGCAGAAGGTCGACTACATCGCCAACAACCTGTCGAAACGCGAGATTGGCGACGACTCATCGCTGGAAGACATGCTCAGCGAGGATGTCAGCGACCGTAATATCGGCCCGTACGAAAAGCTCAACTGGGACGGTCAGAAGATTCGCAGCCTGAGCAGCGTGCTGCGCGACAGCGAAGGTCTGCCGTTGGCGGTGCTGTGCATCAATCTGAATATTTCGCTGTTCGAGAATGCCAAGGCGGCGCTGGATCTGTTCCTGTCGCCGAGCAAACTGATCCCGCAACCGGATTCACTGTTTCGCGATGACTGGCAGGAACGCATCAACACCTTCCTCCACGCCTGGCTGCGCGAGCGGCAGTTGAGCCTGAATGTGCTGACCCGCGATCACAAACGCGAACTGGTGCTGGCGCTGCACGCCGAGGGCGCGTTCAAGGGCAAGAGCGCTTCGAACTACGTGGCCAATGTGCTGAACATGGGGCGGGCGACGGTGTACAAGCATTTGAAGGAAATGAAGGGCTAGAGATTTGCGGTGATTTCTCTGACGCCATCGCGAGCAGGCTCACTCCTACAAGGGGAACGCATTCCAAATGTAGGAGTGAGCCTGTCGCGATGGCGGACTATCAGTCGCCGTAAATGTCGGACTTGAAATACTTCTCGGAAATCTTCTGGTATTCGCCACTCGCGCGAATGCCATCAATCGCGCCATTCAACTGGCTGACCAGTTCCGCATTGCCCTTGCGCACCGCAATCCCCGCGCCCTCGCCGACGTATTTCGGATCCTTCAACTCAGGCCCGACAAACGCATAGCCCTTGCCGCGCGGCATCGTCAAAAAGTCATTCAGCGGAATGGTGTCAGCGAAAATCGCATCCAGCCGCCCCGCCGCCAGGTTCATGTAGATCTCTTCGTTGTTGCTGTAGCGCTTGACGTTGATGCCCTTGGGCTCGAACACCTCGGTGGCGTAACGATCGGTGGTGGTCGCACGCTGAACGCCGACGTTCTTGCCTTTGAGGCTGGCGTATTGATCGTCTACCGTGGCGCCTTCTTTCATCACCAGACGCGACGAGGTGAAGTAGTACTTGTGGGTGAAATCCACTGACTTCTTGCGGTCTTCGTTGATGGTCATCGACGACAGCGCCATGTCGATCTTCTTCACTTTCAGCGAAGGAATCAGACCGTCGAACTCACCTTCCACCCACACGCACTTGACCTTCATCTGCGCGCACAGGGCGTTGCCGATGTCGTAGTCGAAGCCGACGATCTCGCCCTTGTCGGTTTTCGAGGCGAATGGCGGGTAAGCGGCTTCGATGCCGATGCGCAGGGTTTGCTCGGCGGCGAACACGCTGGCGCAGGACAACAGGCTGAGGGCCAGACCGGTGATGAGGGGGAGTGTCTTCATGTTCGTTCTCTCGCGGGTTGTTGTTGGTTTGGCAAGATGAAGAAGAGCAGCTGCGAGCAGGGGAGCTTCGAGCGGCGAGATTGAAGCGCGTTGTACTTTTAAATCTATCTTGGACTTATATGTACAAATCGTCAATTCGGGGAAGAAGCAAAAGATCGCAGCCTTCGGCAGCTCCTACAGGGTATGCCGACCCAATGTAGGAGCTGCCGAAGGCTGCGATCTTTTGATTTACTTCTTCCAGCGATCCGCCGCTGCATGATCACTGTCCCGCCCTTCAACCCAACGCGGCCCGTCGCTGGTGTTTTCTTTCTTCCAGAACGGCGCACGGGTTTTCAGGTAGTCCATGACAAAGGCGCAGGCATCGAATGCGGCCTGGCGATGGGCGCTGGCGGCGCCGACGAACACGATTGGTTCACCCGGCTCGAGCGCGCCGATGCGATGCAGCACCTCCAGCTTCAACAGCGGCCAGCGCTGCTCGGCTTCGATGGCGATTTTGCCGAGGGCTTTTTCGGTCATGCCCGGATAGTGTTCGAGGAACATCCCCGCCACATCCAGTCCATCATTGAAGTCGCGCACGTAACCGACAAAACTCACCACCGCGCCAACACCGACGTTGGCCGCGTGCATCGCGTTGACTTCAGCGCCCGGGTCGAACGGCGGGGCCTGCACACGAATCGCCATGGCTCAGCCTCCGGTCACGGTGGGGAAAAACGCCACTTCGTCGCCATCGACCACCGGCTCGTCGAGCTGGCAGAGGTCTTCGTTGCGTGCGCACATCAGGTTCTGCTCGCTCAGTACTTCAGCGCCATCCCGTTGCGCAAGCAATGCACGCACGTCGTCGACAGTCGCGAAATCACCTTCAACCTTCAGCGAATCCACGCCCAGCGCTTCACGGTAACGGGCAAAAAACTTCACGGTCAGGTTCATGGCTGCTCCGCTTGAAAGTGCCCACTCTTGCCACCGACCTTCTCCAGCAGACGCACGCTTTCGATAGTCATGCCGCGATCGACGGCTTTGCACATGTCGTAGATGGTCAGGGCGGCGACGCTGGCGGCGGTCAGTGCTTCCATCTCGACGCCGGTCTGCCCGGACAGTTTGCAGCGGGCGACGATGCGCACGGTGTCTGCGCCGTCAGCGCTGAGTTCGACTTTAACGCCGGTGAGCATCAGCGGGTGGCACAGGGGAATCAGATCGCTGGTTTTCTTCGCCGCTTGAATGCCGGCAATGCGCGCCACGGCAAACACGTCACCCTTGGGATGGCCGCCGCTGACAATCATCTGCAGCGTTTCGGGGAGCATGCGCACCAGCGCTTGGGCCGTCGCTTCACGGAACGTCACGGCTTTTTCGGTGACGTCGACCATGTTGGCGCGACCTTGGGAATCGAGATGAGTCAGCACGGGATTACTCCTGATCAGGAGCGGGGATTGTAAACCTGCGGGTCAAATTTCCGCATCATTGATTATGAAATCACCACTATCCCCTGTGGGAGCGAGCAAGCCCGCTCCCACATTAGTTATGCATTTATCCAGAAAAAACCGGGCGGCTTTTGGGGCCGCCCGGTTTTGGTTGTGATGCAGTTACAGATGGGTTTCGGCGTATTCAGCCAGGATCGAGCGAGGCACCCCTTGCAGGGTAATGTGCACACCGTTCGGGAAATCCTTGAAGCGTTCGGTCAGGTAGGTCAGCCCGGAGCTGGTCGCGGACAAGTAAGGGGTGTCGATCTGTGCGAGGTTGCCCAGGCACACCACTTTCGAACCGGCGCCGGCACGGGTGATGATGGTTTTCATCTGGTGCGGTGTGAGGTTCTGGCATTCGTCGATCAGGATCAGGCTCTGCTGGAAGCTACGACCACGAATGTAGTTGAGCGATTTGAACTGCAGTGGCACTTTGCTGAGGATGTAGTCGACGCTGCCATGGGTGTTTTCGTCATCCATGTGCAAGGCTTCGAGGTTGTCGGTGATGGCGCCCAGCCACGGCTCCATTTTTTCCGCTTCGGTGCCGGGCAGGAAGCCGATTTCCTGATCCAGGCCCTGCACGCTGCGGGTGGCAATGATGCGGCGATAACGTTTGCTGACCATGGTCTGCTCGATCGCAGCGGCCAGCGCCAGAATGGTTTTACCGGAGCCTGCCGCACCCGACAGGTTGACCAGATGAATGTCCGGATCGAGCAGCGCGTACAGCGCCAGACTTTGATAGATGTCTCGCGGCTTGAGCCCCCACGCTTCCTGGTGCAGCAGCGGTTCCTGATGCAGGTCGAGAATCAGCAGGCGGTCTTCTTCAATCTCCTTGATCCAGCCGACGAAGCCCTGTTCATCAATGATGAACTCGTTGATGTGCACGGCCGGCAGGTTGTCGATCAGTTGTACCTGGTGCCAGGTGCGGCCGTGATCCTGACGGGTTTCGACCTTGCTCACGCGGTCCCAGAAGGAGCCGGTCATGTTGTGGTAGCCGTTCGGCAACAGGGACACGTCGTCGACCAGTTGGTCGGTGCTGTAGTCCTCGGAGGCGATACCGCAGGCGCGCGCCTTCAGGCGCATGTTGATGTCTTTGGTGACCAGCACCACCGGTTTTTTCGGGTCGCGGGTGTGCAGGTCGATCAGTTGGTTGATGATTTTGTTGTCGTTCAGATGCTCGGGCAGAATCAGGTTCGATTCGGCCTGCTTGCTCATCAGAATTGACAGCAAGCCCTTCGGCCCGCCCTTGCCGCGCTGGATCGGCACACCCAGTTCGACATCTTCCGGGGACGCATCGCCCAGGGTTTTGTCGATCAGCCGGATGGCCTGTCGGCATTCAGCGGCCACGCTGTGATGCCCGCTCTTGAGCTTGTCCAGCTCCTCAAGCACGGTCATCGGGATCGCGACGTGGTGTTCTTCGAAATTCAGCAGGGCGTTTGGATCGTGAATCAATACGTTGGTATCGAGTACATACAGGATTGGCTGGTTGGAGGAAGGGCTACGTCCGTGATCATCCATACTCGGTCACCTATGTCAGAGCCAGTAGACGCAATACCTGAGCGGTGCTGCGCCTCGAAGTGACTGCCGAAATCTCACCTGCGGAGATTCAAGTGACTGCAAACAAACGGGTCTTGGAAGACGCCACCTGTGTTGCAGGTTTCGGCGGTCTGTCTTCGTAATACTCCAAAACCGATGACATAAAAAAGTACTTTGACGGTTTTTTTAAGTTTATTTTGCAAAGTGACGAAAAGCCCTTGGCGGACTCCGTCGACACCGTTAGAGTCGGAAGTCCACCTGCAGCAAATTCTCTGAAAAAATCACCCCAAGCCCAATGTTTCCGGGCTTTTAGCGTTTCTCAGCGAAACGCGTCCTGACAGTCTTCCCAACCGATGCCGCTCTGCGCGGTTTGCGTGATCAGCCACGGCAACGAGGTCTTCACCGCGTCCTGTTTCATATTGAAATTGATCACCCCGTGACGCCACAACAGCATCAGGGTCAGCACCCGTTGCGCGCTCGGCGCACCCTTGAGTTTGCCGGCACCGTCCTGGGCATCGATGTCCCACAGCGCCACTTGCAGGCCCTGGGTGTTAAAGAAACCTTGCGCATCGCTGCGACGCTGGCCGTCCGGCGGACGGAACAGCGGCACGTAGTTTTCCGGTAGTTTGTTCTTTACCAGATCGGCGCTGCGCCGCACGGAATCCTGCCAGTCCTGCCAGTGGCTGTGGGAGCGGAACTCCCAGCCCTGCACGCCGACGCACTGTCTGGAGAACTCGGTTTGCAGGCTACTCACCGAACGATCGCTCAGGCGTGCCTGAATATCCTTGCCCAACACAAAGAACGTGCCGCTCAGATTAGCCTTGCGCAGATAGCCGGTGAGCCAGTCGGTATTGTCCGGTTGCAGATTCGCGGCGCTGTCGAAAGTCAGCAGAAACAGCCGGTCGTGCATCTCGTCGCCGTTGCGCTCGTAGTCGCCGAAACGATCGACTTCGCTGCTAGTCTGCGGGAACAGCGCGGCCTTACGCATCAGTTCATCGAGATACTGCACATGAAAGATCCGGCTCGGCTCGGCCCACTTGGTGTAATAGCTGTCATCGCTGACGACGAATTTGGCGGCTTGCTCGCGCAGGGTCGGCAGGTCTTCGACGAGGAAGCAGAACGAGGCGTCCTGATCGCAGCTTTGCTGGGCGTAGTTGTAGTTGGCCAACAGGCGCTGCCAGAGACGCTGACGCAGGCTGTTGACCGCGTCGATATTCACCGTGCGCAGGCCTAGGCGCTGGGCCAGCGCGGTTTCGTCCAGCGCTTCGGTGCCGAGCAGGCCCCGGGCGAACATGAGGATTTCGGCGCGCGAGGCGACGTCGAACAGCGTCGGGCTGCTGAGCTGCTCCGGCCAGGTGCTGCGATCCAGCGTCGCCACATCACCCGGCGCCGCGATGGCACCGAAGCTCAACAGCCACGCGGTGAATAAAAGAACAATGCGCAAAGGGGCGTCTCCATAACAAAACCCGCGCGGCACTATAGCTGATTAGACACGCCGCTGATCCCTGTGGGAGCGGGCTTGCTCGCGAATGCGGTGGGTCATTCAACACATACAGCGACTGACAGGGCCTCTTCGGGAGCAAGCCCCCTCCCACAAAGGATCTGAGGTGAGCCGTCGATCACCTATGGGCTTGATAGCTGGAGTCAACTCGGACAACCCCCTAGAATCGCCCCCACGATTAAAGGAGACGACTTCATGCTGATGGTGATTTCCCCCGCCAAGACCCTCGATTACGAAACACCGCCGGCGACCCAGCGCTTCACCCAGCCGCAGTACCTCGACCATTCTCAGGAACTGATCCAGCAATTGCGCGACCTGACCCCGGCGCAGATCAGTGAGCTGATGCACGTGTCCGACAAGATCGGCGGCCTCAACGCCGCGCGTTTCGGCAGCTGGACGCCCGCGTTCACCCCGGAAAACGCCAAGCAAGCGCTGCTCGCCTTCAAGGGCGACGTCTATACCGGCCTCGACGCACAATCTTTCAGCGAAGCCAACTTCGATTACGCGCAAAAGCATCTGCGCATGCTCTCCGGCCTCTATGGCCTGCTGCGCCCGCTCGACCTGATGCAACCGTATCGCCTGGAAATGGGCACCAAACTGGCCAACGCCCGTGGCAAAGACCTGTACGCCTTCTGGGGCACGCGCATCAGCGAATGGCTCAACGAAGCGCTGGCCGATCAGGGCGACGACGTGCTGCTCAACCTCGCATCCAACGAATACTTCTCGGCGGTTAAACGCACGGCGTTGAACGCGCGGATCATTAACACCGAGTTCAAGGATCAGAAGAACGGCCAGTACAAGATCATCAGCTTCTACGCGAAGAAGGCTCGTGGCCTGATGAGCCGTTTCGTGATTCAGGAAAAGATCAACGATCCCGCCCAGCTCAAGCAGTTCGATGTGCAGGGTTATCGCTACAGCGCCGAACAGTCGAAACCTGACAACCTGGTATTTCTACGCGACCACGCCCCCGAATAAAGCATGCCTAATGCACGACTCTTTTTATAAAGAGTCGTGCAGCTCGCACGACGTCAAAAATTCCTCGCTTCATTTCGCCATTTTTATGGCGCCAGAAAACAATCCCTGTCCTTTCTAATTTTAGTTTCACTCGACACTGATCATTTTTTTCAGTAGTGGCACGTAACTTTTTTCACGGTAGTGGCACAAAACTATCTAGCGCAATGACGCCCCTATCAATAAAGGGCGAAACGGAAAGTGCTATCAAATTGAGACCAGTGCCATCTTTGTCAATATTTCAAAAAATTTCAGATGGCGCGATGAGCGGACTGGAACTATGTCCAAATGCGTAGTTCATACCACCGGTAACGATTCTCGCCGAGTTTGTACGAGATAACTTACGTAGGACAATTAGCCATATAACCAAGTTGTCACAGCAACTTGCCTAGATGACTAACCGGTCGCAAAGTACACTGAAGGACAGGAGATACGCAGCGTTAATATCCCCTACAAGGCCAAGGCCGCGCCCCTATAAACGTGCTCGCCTGAGCACCAAACCGCTTGATCTACGGGCCTTCCTGCCCGCCATCAAGCGCGCAAGACGAATGCACCTGAGTCTTCCAAAGGAAGATCCGCTGCATAACAGGGCAAGTCATAACTATAAGGCCTGGTTGCGCACATCTTGAGTGCACTTATTTAGACACTCGGAACTTTGTATGCCTGCACACGGCATTGTGGCGCCTGTAAGCCGCACTTTCGAGTGCACTAGTGAACGCTGAACACCATTAACTCCGGCCTTCTAAGGCCTGATATATACAGAGGTAATTGCGATGCGCATCAGCATATTTGGTTTGGGTTACGTTGGCGCAGTATGTGCCGGTTGCCTGTCTGCACGGGGCCATGACGTGGTTGGCGTCGATGTTGCCAAAGACAAGATCGACATGATCAACGCTGGCAAATCTCCCATTGTTGAACCGGGCCTGGGCGAACTTCTGCAACAGGGTATTCAAACCGGTCGTCTGCGTGGCACGACCAACTTCGCCGAAGCGATTCGTGACACTGACCTGTCGATGATCTGCGTCGGTACGCCGAGCAAAAAGAACGGCGACCTCGAACTGAACTACATCGAAGCCGTGTGCCGCGAGATCGGTTTTGTTCTGCGTGAAAAAACCACCCGCCACACCATCGTTGTACGCAGCACCGTATTGCCGGGCACTGTTGCCAACGTAGTAATCCCGATTCTCGAAGACTGCTCCGGCAAGAAGGCTGGCGTCGATTTCGGCGTCGCGGTCAACCCGGAATTCCTGCGTGAATCCACCGCCATCGCCGACTACGACCTGCCACCGATGACCGTCATCGGCGAATTCGACAAGGCTTCGGGCGACGTTCTGCAATCGCTGTACGAAGAACTCGACGCGCCGATCATCCGCAAGGACATCGCCGTTGCCGAGATGATCAAGTACACCTGCAACGTCTGGCACGCGACCAAAGTGACCTTCGCCAACGAGATCGGCAACATCGCCAAAGCGGTCGGCGTCGATGGCCGTGAAGTGATGGAAGTGGTTTGCCAGGACAAGACCCTCAACCTGTCCCAGTACTACATGCGCCCGGGCTTCGCCTTCGGCGGTTCGTGCCTGCCGAAAGACGTGCGCGCCCTGACCTACCGCGCAGGTTCCCTGGACGTCGAAGCGCCGCTGCTCAACTCGCTGATGCGCAGTAACGAATCGCAAGTGCAGAACGCCTTCGACATCGTTGAAAGCCACGACAAACGCAAAGTCGCCCTGCTCGGCCTGAGCTTCAAGGCCGGCACCGACGACCTGCGCGAAAGCCCGCTGGTCGAGCTGGCCGAGATGCTGATCGGCAAGGGTTACGACCTGAGCATCTACGACAGCAACGTCGAGTACGCCCGTGTTCACGGCGCGAACAAAGACTACATCGAGTCGAAAATCCCGCACGTATCGTCCCTGCTCAACGCGGACTTCGATTCGGTGATCGACAACTCCGACGTGATCATCCTCGGCAACCGCGACGAGAAATTCCGTGCGCTGGCGCAACAGGCTCCGCATGGCAAACAGGTCATCGACCTGGTGGGCTTCATGGCCAAGGCCACCGACGCCGGTACTCGCACCGAAGGTATCTGCTGGTAAGGCAGACGTTGCACGGCGCCGCCCTCGCGACGCCGTGCAACAGAACCCAAATGTAGGAGCTGCCGAAGGCTGCGATCTTTACCGGCAACGCTTGAGTTCCGAGTGAACCGGCAAAGATCAAAAGATCGCAGCCTTCGGCAGCTCCTACAGGGACTCACGGATTGCAGCGAGCCCTGTAGGAGCTGTCGAGTGAAACGAGGCTGCGATCTTTACCGGCAACGCTTGAGTTCCGAGTGAACCGGCAAAGATCAAAAGATCGCAGCCTTCGGCAGCTCCTACAGGGATCACCCGAATTGCGCGTGACATCGCAGTTTTTTGTAAGCCTGCCTTAACCCCATCGGGCCCGGCCCGAGATAGAGACGGATGCAGATTATGCACAGGCTAAAACACGGCCTACTTCAGGCCGCCGGTTGGCTGTTTTACCTAAGTTTGCTGATGGGCCTGGCCTTGATGCTGCCCACGTCCACGTTCGACTCCGAGTCGAAGGACTTCATTTTCCTGATTGGCGCCGTGGGTATCTGGCGCTATTCGATGGGTGCAACGCACTTTGTGCGCGGCATGATTTTTCTCTACATCGTTTACCCGCACCTGCGTCGCAAAGTGCGCAAGCTGGGTAAAGCGGCGGATCCGTCGCATGTGTTTCTGATGGTCACCAGTTTCCGTATCGACGCGCTGACCACAGCGCAGGTCTACAGCTCGGTGATCCGCGAAGCCATCGACTGCGAACTGCCGACCACCGTGGTTTGCTCGATCGTGGAAATGTCCGATGAGCTGCTGGTCAAGGCGCTGTGGGCGCGGATGAATCCGCCAGAGCGCGTCAAGCTCGACTTTGTGCGCATTCCCGGCACCGGTAAACGTGATGGCCTGGCCTACGGTTTCCGCGCGATCTCCCGTCACCTGCCGGACGACCGTGCCGTGGTCGCCGTGATCGATGGCGACACCGTGCTCGGCGAAGGCACCGTGCGCAAGACCGTGCCGTGGTTCCAGCTGTTCGGCAACGTCGGCGGCCTGACCACCAACGAATTCTGCGAAGTGCGCGGCGGCTACATCATGAGCGAATGGCACAAGCTGCGTTTCGCCCAGCGCCACATCAACATGTGCTCGATGGCCCTGTCCAAGCGCGTACTGACCATGACCGGGCGTATGTCGGTGTTCAAAGCGTCAGTGGTGACCAACCCGGAATTCATCGCCGACGTTGAAAGCGACTCGCTGCAACACTGGCGTCTGGGCCGTTTCAAGTTTTTGACCGGCGACGACAAGTCGAGCTGGTTCAGCCTGATGCGCCTTGGCTACGACACCTTCTACGTGCCTGACGCGGCGATCAACACCGTTGAACACCCGCCGGAAAAGAGCTTCATCAAGGCCAGCCGCAAACTGATGTTCCGCTGGTACGGCAACAACCTGCGCCAGAACTCGCGAGCACTGGGCCTGGGTGTGAAACGCCTCGGCGCCTTCACCTCGGTGGTGCTGTTCGACCAGCGCGTATCGATGTGGACGTCACTGCTCGGCCTGACCGTGGCGATCATCGCCAGCTTCAAATACGGCACCGCGTTCATCCTCGTTTACCTGCTGTGGATCGGCATCACCCGCCTGATTCTGACCCTGCTGCTGTCGTGCTCCGGTCACCGCATCGGCCCGGCTTATCCCGCGATTCTTTATTACAACCAGATCGTCGGCGCGCTGGTGAAGATCTACGTGTTCTTCCGCCTCGACCAACAATCCTGGACGCGCCAACCCACATCCCTGACCCGTGATCTCGCCAGCTTTCAACGTTGGTTCAACACCTGGTCGTCTCGGACCATGACCTTCTCCGCCGGCAGCATTTTTGTCGCCGTGCTGCTGATGATGGTCTGACCCGCCCCTATTGAATTAACAAGGAAATCGCCCCTATGAATACCGCCGTCAACGCCAACGTAGTGCATGAATCCGAAGCCCAGCGCCAACACGCCCGCGTGAAAATCCCGGCCAAACTGCGCTTTTTCGGCCCCGACCGGACACCGGTTGAAGCGCGGGTCATCGACCTGTCGGCCGGTGGTCTGGCGTTCAACGCCGGGCAGTTGCCGCTCAAGGCTGGCGATGTGCACAAGGCGCGTCTGCAATTCGTCATCGACAACCTCGGGCTGGCGATGGATGTAGAGCTGCAGATCCGTTCTTACGACCGCCAGACCGGCCGCGTCGGTTGCCAGTTTCAGAACCTCGAGCCGCAGGACATTTCCACCCTGCGCCACTTGATCACTTCGCACCTGGCCGGCGACATCGTCAGCATGGGTGAAGTGTTGGCAACGCTGCAGCGCGACAACTTCACCAAGGCGCGCAAAGTGAAGGACGGCGGCTCCGGCATGACCCCGTTCGGTCGCCTGAAAGCAGTGACCTTCAGCGCCGGTGTGTTTGTCGTCGGTCTGGTCGCGGCGGGCTTCATTTTCAAATCGGTGTACGGCATGTACTTCGTCAGCCACGCGCAGGCTGGTCTGGTCAGCGTGCCGGGGATGAACATCACCATGCCCCGCGACGGCACCGTGCAGAGCCTGATCAAGTCCGACGGCGTTGCCGCCAAAGGCGCGCCACTGGCGACCTTCAGCACCAGCATGCTCGACGTGCTCAAGGGCCATCTGGAAGAAGATCAACTGTCCCCGGCCAAGGTTGAAGAACTGTTCGGCAAACAAATGACCGGCACCCTGACTTCGCCCTGCGATTGCACCGTGGCCCAGCAACTGGTGGCTGACGGTCAATACGCGAGCAAGGGCGACGTGATCTTCCAACTGGTGCCGCGCAACACCCAAGCCACCGTTGATGCGCGCTTCTCCTATCGCCAGTTCGGCGACGTGCGTCCGGGCACTCCGGTGAGCTTCCAGATCGCCGGCGAAGACAAGACCCGCACCGGCAAGATCGTCAGCAGCACCAGCCTGAAAAGCGCCGACCTGTCCTCTGACATCCGCGTACAGATCCAGCCAGACGAGCCGCTCGACAGCAACCTCGCCGGCCGCCCTGTGGAAGTCAACAGCGACCGTGGCCCGAACCTGAACTGGCTGATCGACAAAGCCATGGCTGCCGGTCTTTAAGTCGAGGACATGCCTGTGACTACTCCAACTCTCTCGAACACGCCGCAGCCCTTGTGGGAGCGGGCTTGCTCGCGAATGCGGTTCAACATTCAAAATCCGTGTGGGCTGACACACCGCTTTCGCGAGCAAGCCCGCTCCCACATGGGGCCTCTGTGTGCAGTTGCATTGGCGGTGAGTCTCGCCGGTTGCGCCGGCCTGCCCGATCAGCGTCTGGCCAACGAAGCGCTCAAACGTGGCGACACCGCCACCGCCGCGCAGAATTATCAGCAACTGGCCGATCTGGGTTACAGCGAAGCGCAAGTCGGCCTCGCCGATATCCAGGTCGACAGCCGCGACCCTGAGCAAATGAAACAGGCCGAAGCGACTTACCGCGCCGCCGCCAGTGTTTCGCCGCGTGCTCAGGCACGCTTGGGTCGCCTGCTGGTGGCCAAACCGGGTTCCACCGAAGCCGAGCACCACGAAGCCGAAAGCCTGCTGAAAAAAGCCGCCGCCAATGGCGAAGGCAACACGTTGATCCCGCTGGCGATGCTGTACCTGCAATACCCGCACAGCTTCCCGAACATCAACGCGCAGCAGCAGATCGATCAATGGCGCAAATCCGGTTATCCGGAAGCAGGTCTGGCGCAGGTGCTGCTGTATCGCACCCAAGGCACCTACGACCAGCACCTGGATGACGTGGAAAAAATCTGCAAAGCCGCGCTCAACACCACCGACATCTGCTACGTCGAACTGGCCACGGTCTATCAGAAACGTGCCCAGCCAGAACAGCAAGCCGAGCTGATCAAACAGATGCAGGCCGGTTACAGCCGTGGCACCGTCACCGCCCAGCGCGTCGATTCGGTGGCCCGTGTATTGGCTGATTCGACCCTGGGCAAGCCCGACGAAAAAACCGCGCAGTCGCTGCTCGAGCCGATCGCTCCAGGCTACCCAGCATCGTGGGTGACCCTCGCGCAATTGCTTTACGACTACCCGGAACTGGGCGACGTCGACCAGATGATGAAGTACCTCGACAACGGCCGCGCCGCCGACCAGCCACGCGCCGAGCTGTTGCTGGGCAAGCTCTACTACGAAGGCAAAATGGTTCCGGCTGACGCGAAAGTCGCTGAAGAACATTTCCAGAAAGCCGTTGGCCGTGAAGTCGCCGCCGACTACTACCTCGGCCAGATCTATCGCCGTGGCTACCTCGGCAAGGTCTATCCGCAGAAGGCGCTCGACCACTTGCTGACCGCTGCGCGCAACGGCCAGAACAGCGCCGATTTCGCCATCGCGCAACTGTTCTCCCAAGGCAAGGGCACCAAGCCCGACCCGCTCAACGCCTACGTCTTCAGCCAATTGGCCAAGGCGCAAAACACCCCGCAAGCCGATGAGCTGGCGACCACCCTCGCCGCGCAATTGCCGCCCGAGCGTCTGGCCGAAGCCCAACGTCTGCTGCAACAGGAGCAAGCCAGCCGTGGCGCTCTGAACCAGAACACGCTGCAACTGCACGCCCTGCAAGAAGAAGACGGCGAGGAAAAATTATGAAGTTGAATCCATTCGTGAAGGCCGGCATTGGCCTCACTTTCGCGCTGATCTGGTCTTGCCCGACACTGGCCGCGATGACTGAAACCAAGAACTTCGGCCTCGAAGTGAAAGTCACCGGCCAGTCCGAAGACGATCGCGACCTCGGCACCGCCAGCGGCGGCGACGTCAACGGCGTCGGCCTCGACCTGCGTCCGTGGATCTACGGCGAGAGCGGCGCGTGGAGCGCCTACGCCATGGGTCAGGCCGTGACCTCGACCGACATCATCGAAACCGACACCCTGCAACAATCCGACGGTGAACAAGCCACCGACAACGGCGATCGCAAAACCAAGAAAAACTACCTGGCGATGCGCGAGTTCTGGGTCGGCTACAGCGGCCTCACGCCATACCCGGGCGAGATGCTCAAGTTCGGTCGCCAGCGCCTGCGCAATGACGACGGCCAATGGCGCGACACCAACATCGAAGCGCTGAACTGGACCTTCGACACCACCCTGTTGCGCGCCAACGCCGGTGTCGCCGAACGCTTCAGCGAATACCGCACCGACTTGAAAGAGCTGGCGCCGAAAGACAAAGATCGTCTGCACGCCTACGCCGATGCCGCTTACCAGTGGACACCGGGCCAGTGGGTCGGCATTCGTGGTCACCATACCCACGACGACGGCAAACTCGATTACGCCGAGCCGGGTGTCCCGCGTGATTCGCTGGATAAAACCGAGAACGGCGACATCAGCTGGCTCGGCCTGACCGCCGATAGCGACGCCTACAACTGGCGCAACACCAACACCGTCAACTACTGGGGCAGCATCACCGGCATGAGCGGCGACCGCGACACGGTCAACGCACTGAACGCCGATGGTTCGCGCCCGGCACAAGCCAAGCGCAGCGATGACGTCAACGGCTGGGCCACCGACATCGGTGTGCGTCTGCGCCTCGATCCGCAATGGCAAGTCGGCGGTGCGTATGCCCGCGCCAGCGCCGATTACGAGCAGAACGGTCTGGAGAGCAACCGCTCCAACTACACCGGTACGCGTTCGCGGGTTCACCGTTTCGGCGAAGCCTTCCGTGGCGAAATGAACAACATGCAAACCGCGACGCTGTTCGGTTCGTGGATGGTCAACGACGAGTACGACGCCAGCCTGATCTACCACAAGTTCTGGCGTGTCGACGGCAACAAGCCAGTCGGCAGCAACGGCATCAACGCCGTGGAAAACAACACCGACGACGCCACCGGCGCCATTCTTTCCAGCACCTCGCTGCCGCTTGAAGACGGCAACAAGGATCTCGGTCAGGAGATGGATCTGGTCGTCACCAAGTACTTCAAGCAAGGCCTGTTGCCCGCGGCGTTGAGCCAGTCGATCGACGAGCCTTCGGCCCTCGTGCGTTTCCGTGGCGGTGTGTTCAAACCGGGCGATGCCTACGGCAAGCAGGTTGATTCGTACATGCACCGCGCGTTCATCGACGTGATCTGGCGCTTCTGATGCAAACCGCCAAGGGAGTGCCCGACATGATCAGCACCAGGATAGGCTCACTCAGCCTGCTGGCCGGCGCGATGCTGCTGGCCAGCGCCGGCGCCTTCGCCAACGTGGAGCCGACGGCGCCGCAACCGGCCAAGCCGGCCACCGTGGCCAAAGAACTGCAACAGGCCAAGACCTACACCGTCAGCAGCGCGCCAACCGACGCGCTGAATCTGGCCGCGCCAAAACTGCCCGACCTGTCCGGCTTCACCGCCGAAGCCGCTGCGGCGAAAATCGTCCGCAGCAAACCGGGCAAGATCAGCGTGCGCCGGATGATGCAGGAAGACGCCCTGAAGGACTTCATCGGCGGCGACAACAAGATGGCCGAATGGGTGGTGCGTCAGCACGGCATCCCGCAGGCGATCTTCGTCGACGACGGCTACATGAACCTCAAGGATCTGGCGCAGAAACTGCCCAAGCAGTATTTCAGCGAAACCTCGCCGGGCGTGTACCTGTCGAAGCTGCCGATCGTGGTTGGCCGTAAAGGCATCCTCGAAATCGATGGCCAGACCCAGGAATTGCGCCTGTCGCAAGAGGCCGGCTCATTCCTGGTCAACGACGGTCAGCTCTTCGTGCGTGACACCAAGATCACTGGCTGGCGCGAGAAGGAAAACGGCCCGGCGACCTTCCGTTCGCCGAAGGAATTCCGTCCGTTCCTGCTGGCCTGGGGCGGCACCGAGACCTACATCGTCAACAGCAAGATGGCTAGCTTCGGCTACGCCAACAGTAAGTCGTACGGCGTGAGTATTTCCCAGTACACGCCGAACATGGCCAAGGTGCTCAAGCGTCCCGAACCGACTGGCTGGATCGTCGGTTCCGAGTTCTCCGACATGTGGTACGGCTTCTACTGCTACGAGACCCGCGACTTCGTGGTCAAGGGCAACACCTACAAAGACAACATCGTTTACGGCATCGACCCGCACGACCGTTCTCACGGCCTGATCATTGCCGAGAACACTGTGCACGGCACGAAGAAGAAGCACGGGATCATTATTTCCCGTGAGGTCAACGACAGCTTCATCTTTAACAACAAGAGCTTCGACAACCACCTCTCGGGCCTGGTGATCGACCGTAACAGCGTCAACAACATCATTGCCTACAACGAGATCTACAAGAACCACACCGACGGCATCACGCTCTACGAGTCCGCCGACAATCTGCTGTGGGGCAACAAGGTCATCAGCAACAAACGCCACGGCATCCGTATTCGTAACAGCGTGAACATCCGCCTCTACGAAAACGTCGCCATGGCCAACGGCCTGACCGGCGTTTACGGCCACATCAAGGACCTGAGCGACACCGACCGTGACATCAAGCTCGATCCGTTCGATGCGCAGGTGTCGCTGATCGTCGTCGGCGGTGAGCTGGCGGCCAATGGCAGCGGCCCGCTGTCGATCGATTCGCCTTTGAGTGTCGAGCTGTATCGCGTGTCGATGCTGGCGCCGACCAAATCCAGCGGCATCAGCTTCAACGGCATCCTCGGCGAGCGCCAGGATGAAATTCTCGACCTGCTGGTGCGCCAGCAGAAAGCCGTGCTGATCGACCCTGTCGAACGCCAGACCGAAATGCAGGACTGAGGATAATTTTATGCACCCACACTTGATCAAATTACTCAGCCTGTCGGCCCTGACCGTGGGCATTCTCGCGGCCAGCAACGGCGCCCGCGCCGACGAAGGCGCCGCCGCCACGCCGCCAAAGTTCAGCGCCGAACCGTGCTGCAACCTGTGCCCGGCGGCGCATGACGCGAAGAATTACACCACGCGTTATCAGCAGAACTTCACCACGCTGGTGCAGGCGCAAGGCGACTGGCTGTTCCGGACTCAGGAAGATTTGCGCACCGAGTTCAACACCACCCCGGCCGGCTACAAACGCCTGCAACAGCTGCACGATGCGTTCAAGGCCAAAGGCGTCGAGCTGGTGATTGTTTACCAGCCAACCCGTGGCCTGGTGAACCGCAACAAGCTCAACCCGCAGGAAAAAGCCGCGTTCGATTACGAGAAAGCGCTGGGCAACTACAAGACCATGCTCGGGCGTTTCGCCAAGATGGGTTACGTCGTGCCGGACCTGTCGCCGCTGACCAACGAATCGCTGCCCGACACCCTGCCCGCCCACGATTTCTACTTCCGCGGCGACCAACACTGGACGCCATACGGTGCACAGCGCACGGCGAAAATCGTCGCAGAGAAGGTCAAGCAGATCCCGGCCTTCGCCGACGTGCCCAAGCGTGAATTCGAAACCAAACGCTCCGGGCGCATGGGCAAGACCGGCACCCTGCACAACATGGCCGGGCAACTCTGCGGCACCAGTTACGCGATCCAGTACATGGATCAATTCACCACCGAGCCTAAGGGCGAGGCTGGCGACGGCGACCTGTTCGGTGATTCCGGCAACCCGCAAATCACCCTCGTCGGTACGTCGCACAGCGGCAAGAACTACAACTTCGCCGGCTTCCTCGAAGAAGCCATCGGCGCCGACATTCTCAACGTCGCGTTCCCCGGCGGTGGTCTGGAAGGTTCGATGCTGCAGTACCTCGGCAGCGACGAATTTCAGAAGACCCCGCCGAAAATTCTCATCTGGGAATTCTCGCCGCTGTATCGCCTCGACCAGGAGACCATCTATCGCCAGATGATGTCCCTGCTCGACAACGGCTGCGAAGGCAAAGACGCACAGATGTCCGCGAGCACCACGCTCAAGCCGGGCGGCAAACAAGAACTGCTGGTCAACAGCAAGAACCTGAACCTGCAAAACAGCAGCCATCAGGTCGACATCCGCTTCGCCGACCCTTCGGTGAAAACCCTGCAAGCCACCCTCTGGTACATGAACGGTCGCCACGAGGACATCAAGATCGAGAAACCGGAAACCTCCGACACCGACGGTCGTTTCGCCTTTGAGTTGCGCACGGACGAAGACTGGGCCACGCAGAACCTGCTGGCGGTCGAAGTTCAGGGCCCGGAAGCGGGCACCGCGCCACAAAAAGTCGAAGCGAAAATCTGCAAACGCAACGTATTCCCGGGCGCTGGGCAACAAACCGCTCAGGTCGGGCAATGAGGTCTGCTATGCGAAATCCGAAACTCAAAAATCTGTTGGCACCGACGCTGCTGAGCCTGGCGATGTTCGCCGGGGCCACTCAGGCCGCCGCGCCACTGCGTCCACCGCAGGGCTATTTCGCGCCTGTGGATAAATTCAAGACCGGCGACAACAGCGAAGGCTGCGATGCCATGCCGACGCCGTACACCGGGGCGCTGCAATTTCGCAGCAAATACGAAGGCTCGGACAAGGCGCGTTCAACGCTGAACGTGCAGTCGGAAAAAGCTTTCCGCGACACCACCAAAGACATCACCACGCTGGAACGCGGCACCGCCAAACGGGTGATGCAGTTCATGCGCGACGGTCGTCCGGAACAGCTCGACTGCACGCTGAACTGGCTGACCGCGTGGGCCAAGGCCGACGCGTTGATGTCGAAAGACTTCAACCACACCGGCAAGTCGATGCGCAAATGGGCGTTGGGCAGCATGGCCTCTTCGTACATTCGCCTGAAGTTCTCCGACTCGCATCCGCTGGCGCAGCATCAGCAGGAAGCGCAGGTGATCGAGGCGTGGTTCAGCAAAATGGCCGACCAAGTGGTCAGCGACTGGGACAACCTGCCGCTGGAAAAAACCAACAACCACTCGTACTGGGCCGCATGGTCGGTGATGGCGACCTCGGTCGCGACCAACCGCCGCGACCTGTTTGACTGGGCGGTGAAGGAATACAAGGTCGGCGCCAATCAAGTCGATGCCGACGGTTACCTGCCGAACGAACTCAAGCGCCAGCAACGCGCCCTCGCCTATCACAACTACGCCCTGCCGCCGCTGGCGATGATCGCCAGTTTCGCTCAGGTCAACGGGGTCGATTTGCGTCAGGAAAACAACGGTGCGCTGAAGCGTCTGGGTGATCGGGTGTTGTCGGGGGTGAAAGACCCGGATGAATTCGAGAAGAAGAACGGCAAAGAGCAGGACATGACCGACCTGAAAGAGGACATGAAATTCGCCTGGCTCGAACCGTTCTGCACGCTCTACACCTGTGCGCCGGATGTCATCGAGAAGAAGCGCGGCATGCAGCCGTTCAAGACCTTCCGCCTCGGCGGCGACCTGACCAAGGTCTACGACCCGTCCCATGAAAAGGGCAACAAGGGCTCTTGAAAGGCGAAAAGCAAAAGCCCCTCACCCTAACCCTCTCCCGGAGGGAGAGGGGACTGACCGAGGTGGCTGTGCGAGTTACGCCGAAATGAAATACCGAGTCGATCTCCATTTCTGAAAACAATGGAGATCAGGCTCCCTCTCCCTCCGGGAGAGGGCGGGGGGTGAGGGGCGCGGTCTGACGGCCAGCTCCGACCTCAAGCAAGCACTGTGTCACCCCTCCACTACCACGGGGGGTTTGGGGGGGCTTTGGCCCTTGACTGTTGGTTCAAACATGGAGAGATCGGGATGGTATTTTCATCCAACGTGTTCCTGTTTCTGTTCTTGCCGATCTTTCTCGGCTTGTACTACTTGAGCGGGCAACGCTATCGCAATTTGCTGCTGCTGATCGCCAGCTACGTGTTCTATGCCTGGTGGCGTGTGGACTTCCTCGCGCTGTTCGCCGCCGTCACATTGTGGAACTACTGGATCGGCCTCAAAGTCGGTGCCGCCGGTGTCAGAACCAAACCGGCGCAGCGCTGGCTGTTGCTCGGTGTCGCAGTCGATTTGTGCATCCTCGGCTACTTTAAGTACGCCAACTTCGGCGTCGACAGCATCAACGCGATGATGACGTCGGTCGGTCTGTCACCGTTCATCCTCACCCACGTACTGCTGCCGATCGGTATCTCGTTCTACATCTTCGAATCGATCAGCTACATCATCGACGTGTATCGCGGCGACACCCCGGCCACGCGCAACCTGATCGACTTCGCCGCCTTCGTAGCGATCTTCCCGCACTTGATTGCCGGCCCGGTGTTGCGTTTCCGCGACCTCGCCGACCAGTTCAACAACCGCACGCACACCCTCGATAAATTCTCCGAGGGCTGCACGCGGTTCATGCAGGGTTTCATCAAGAAGGTCTTCATCGCCGACACCCTCGCGGTGGTCGCTGACCATTGCTTCGCCCTGCAAAACCCGACCACCGGTGACGCGTGGCTTGGCGCACTGGCCTACACCGCGCAGCTGTATTTCGACTTCTCCGGTTACAGCGACATGGCGATTGGTCTTGGCTTGATGATGGGTTTCCGCTTCATGGAAAACTTCAAACAGCCGTACATCAGCCAGTCGATTACCGAGTTCTGGCGTCGCTGGCACATCAGCCTGTCGACCTGGCTGCGTGACTACCTGTACATCACCCTCGGCGGTAACCGTAAAGGCACGCTGATGACCTATCGCAACCTGTTCCTGACCATGCTCCTCGGTGGTCTGTGGCACGGCGCGAACATCACCTACATCGTCTGGGGCGCTTGGCACGGCATGTGGCTGGCGATTGAAAAAGCGCTGGGCCTGAACACTTCGCCACGCAGCCTCAATCCGATCCGCTGGGCGCTGACCTTCCTGCTCGTGGTCATGGGCTGGGTGATCTTCCGCGCCGAGAACCTGCACGTTGCCGGTCGCATGTACGGCGCGATGTTCAGCTTCGGCGACTGGTCGTTGTCGGAACTCAATCAGGCCAGCCTCACCGGTCTGCAAGTGGCAACTCTGGTGGTGGCTTACGTGACGCTGGCGTTCTTCGGCCTGCGCGATCTGTACACCAACCAGCCGCCGGCCAAGAGCAAACCTGAAGTCAACGTCGAGGCCAACGGCCCAGCGACGGCGACTCCGGGAATGATCAAAGCCGCACCCGGCGAAAACCCGGCGAGCATCCACGAGCCTGGCTACACCGTCGGCGTCGAAGCCCAGGTGCAACCGGCCTACTGGAGCGCGGACTGGTCGCGCTACGTGATGCGCGGCTTGATCCTGCTGCTGTTCATCGCCTCGATTCTCAAACTCTCGGCGCAAAGCTTCTCGCCGTTCCTTTACTTCCAGTTCTGAGGGATCTGACATGACCCGCTCATTACGCATCTTCTACATCGCCCTGTTCCTGGTGACCCTGTTGGTCTTGGGTCTGTGGTCGGTTCGCAGCTTCTTCGGCTTCAGCACCAATGCCGATGCGACGGTGCTCAACGGCCGCTGGACCAAGGCTGTGGAAACCCACTACGACGATGAATTCCCGATCAAGCGTCTGGGCACTAACCTCTGGGCCGCGCTGGATTTCAAACTGTTCAACGAAGGTCGTCCGGGCGTGGTGCTCGGCCGCGATCAGTGGTTGTACAGCGATGAAGAATTCAACCCGATCGTCAACGAAGAGCTGAACCTGCAAGGCAACTACGCGCTGGTCGAAGGCGTGCGCCAGACCCTCAAAGAGAAAGGCGTGAAACTGGTGATGGCAATCGTGCCGGCCAAGGTTCGTCTGTACCCGGAGCATCTGGGTGAAGTGAAACCGGCAAGCATTCACGAAAATCTCTATCAGGATTTCCATGCTCGGGTAGCCGCCGACAAGATCCTCGCCCCTGACTTGCTCAAGCCGTTCCAACAGGCCAAGCAAAGCGGTCAGCAAGTGTTCCTGCGCACCGATACGCACTGGACGCCGGAAGGCGCCGAGGTTGCAGCAAACACTCTGGCGAAAACCATCGCTGACAAGTTCCCGCTCAGCGGCGAGCCGCAGCGCTTCGTCACTACGCCAGCGGAAAAGGTCACGCACAAGGGCGATCTGCGCTTGTTCCTGCCACTCGATCCGCTGTTTGAAAACCTGATGCCGGCGCAAGAGCCGCTGCAAAAGCGCAACACCGTCGCGGCCGGCGATCAGCCTGCCGGTGACGACGCGCTGTTCGCCAGCAATGAAGTGCCGGTGGCACTGGTCGGCACCAGCTACAGCGCCAACCCCAACTGGAACTTCGTCGGTGCACTGAAACAAACGCTGCACAGCGACGTGGTGAGCTACGCCGAAGACGGCCACGGCCCGATCCTGCCGATGCTCAGCTACCTGAAAAGCGATGACTTCAAGAACAGCCCGCCACAGGTGCTGATCTGGGAGTTTCCTGAACGATATCTGCCTGTGAACAACGAAATCGGCGACGCCGACCCGCAGTGGGTCGCAGAGCTTAAACAAGCCGGCGCGCGCCAACAAAACGTAGCAATCAACACTAAATCCGAGACGCCCGATCGGGCGCAAAACTGAAAGAGAGGTACACCATGACTTTCACTACTACTCCTCGTCGTCTCGCAAAACGCATTGCACTGGTTGCAGGTTTGAGCGTGCTGTCGGTTCAAGCTTTCGCCGGTGGTGACGCCGCGCTGTACGGCCCGACCGCACCGAAAGGCTCGTCCTTTGTGCGTGTCTACAACGCCAGCAACGCTGAAGTCAGTGCCACCGTCGGCAGCACCAACCTGAGCGACGTTGCGCCACTGGCCAGCAGCGACTTCAGCTTCATGCCGGGCGGTGATTACAGCGCCAAAGTCGGCAGCCAGACCCTGCCGGTGAAACTCGCCGGTGACCATTACTACACCCTGGTCAACAACGCTTCCGGCGCGCCGCAACTGATCGAAGAGCCGCCGTTCAAGAACAAGCAGAAATCCCTGGTGCGCGTGCAGAACCTCAGCGACAAACCGCTGACCCTGAAGACCGCCGACGGCAAGACCGACGTGGTGCCGAACGTGGCCGCCAAGGGCCGTGGCGAACGTGAAATCAACCCGGTGAAAGTCAGCCTGGCGCTGTACGAAGGTGACAAGAAAGTCGGCGACGTAAAACCGGTCGCCCTTGAGCGCGGCGAAGCTGCGGTGCTGTACGTCACCGGCAGCGGCAGCAGCCTGTCGCCAGTCTGGGTAAAACGCCCGGTATCGACTCGCTAATCATTTTTCCTGACTGACGTCTATCCCCTGTGGGAGCGGGCTTGCTCGCGAAAGCGGTACGACATTCAACAGATATGTCGACGGATACACCGCCTTCGGGAGCAAGCCCCCTCCCACCCTTGATCGGGTTGTCAGTTTGGGTACGAAACAAAAACAAGAGTGAAACGACACAGCGTTCGTGCCTCTAACCAATCGATTTTATGGAGTAAACAATATGATTCCGGTGATCTTGTCAGGTGGTAGCGGTTCACGTCTTTGGCCGCTTTCGCGTAAGCAGTTCCCTAAGCAATTCCTCGCCCTGACCGGCGAACACACGCTCTTCCAGCAGACCCTCGAGCGCCTGGTGTTCGAAGGCATGGACACCCCGATCGTGGTCTGCAACAAGGATCACCGCTTCATCGTCAACGAGCAGTTGAGCAATCGTAATCTGGAATGCCAGCGCATCCTGATGGAACCGTTCGGCCGCAACACCGCGCCGGCCGTGGCGTTGACCGCGATGATGCTGGTCAATGAAGGTCGCGACGAACTGATGCTGGTGCTGCCGGCTGACCACGTCCTCGAAGACCAGAAAGCCCTGCAACGCGCCCTCGCCCTCGCCACCGTCGCCGCTGAAAACGGCGAAATGGTGCTGTTCGGCGTACCGGCGACCAAACCGGAAACCGGTTACGGCTACATCAAATCCACTGCGGATTCGCTGCTGCCCGAAGGCGTCAGCCGCGTCTCGCACTTCGTCGAAAAACCTGACGTCAAACGCGCTACCGAGTACGTGCAGTCCGGCGGTTACTACTGGAACAGCGGCATGTTCCTGTTCCGCGCCAGCCGCTTCCTCGAAGAGCTGAAAAAGCACGATCCGGACATCTACGACACCTGCCTGCTGACCCTTGAGCGCAGCGAGCAGGATGCCGACACCGTGACACTGGACGAAGCCACCTTCGCCTGCTGCCCGGACAACTCCATCGACTACTCCGTGATGGAAAAAACCCAGCGCGCCTGCGTGGTGCCGCTGACCGCTGGCTGGAGCGATGTCGGTTGCTGGTCGTCGCTGTGGGAAGTCAACGAGAAAGACGCCAACGGCAACGTCACCAAAGGCGACGTGGTCATCCAGGACAGCAAGAACTGCATGATCCATGGCAACGGCAAACTGGTGTCGGTGATCGGTCTGGAAAACATCGTCGTGGTCGAAACCAAAGACGCCATGATGATTGCCCACAAAGACAAGGTTCAGGGCGTCAAGCAAATGGTCAACACGCTCAACGAGCAGGGCCGCAGCGAAACCCAGAACCATTGCGAAGTCTATCGTCCGTGGGGCTCGTACGACTCGGTGGACATGGGCGGGCGTTTCCAGGTCAAGCACATCTCGGTAAAACCGGGCGCATGCCTGTCGCTGCAGATGCACCACCACCGCGCCGAACACTGGATCGTGGTCAGCGGCACCGCAGAAGTGACCTGCGATGAAAACGTGTTCCTGCTTTGCGAAAACCAGTCGACCTACATCCCGATCGCCTCGGTGCATCGCCTGCGCAACCCGGGCAAGATCCCGCTGGAAATCATCGAAGTCCAGTCGGGCTCGTACCTGGGCGAAGACGACATCGAACGCTTCGAAGACATCTACGGCCGCTCCACCCCGATCGAACGCGGCGTGTCGGTGAAAACCATCGCGCAGTAACTGATCGGCAAAACAAGAAGCCCTCGTCCAGCCCGTTGCGTTCCCTATCCGCAGCGGGTTGGGCGGGGGCTTTTTTTTTAGAAGCGAAAGATCGCAGCCTGCGGCAGCTCCTACAGGGCAAACGTGTTCCAACTGTAGGAGCTGCCGCAGGCTGCGATCTTTTGACTTTGCCCTTCCCATCGCCAACCTCACCTACGCTTAGGTAGGATGACCCTCTCTCTCCTAGAGGTTGTACACATGTTCATCGGCATTTTGCTGGTCATCACCTGGCTGATCCTGTTGCTGCGCTATCCGGCCAAAGCCTTTCCGGTGTCAGTGGCAGCCGCTATCGGCCTCGGTCTGGTAGCGATGTGGGTGGTGTGGCTGGACAACCGCGAGATCAAGCAACTGGCGCGTCTTGAGTTACGCATCAGCTACGCGCCGGAGCAATGCCCGGCCGATCGCCCGCTGCAACTGAAGATGAACAACGGCAACAGCGTGCCGCTGACCGAACTGCGCTGGCGCATTGCAGCCTACGCGCCGGGTGACACGGTCAACCTGGCCGACAACCAATACACCGCGCCGCGCTACCGTGGCCCCGGCGAATTGCAGGCCGGTTCGACATGGGAAGACTGTTTGCCATTGCCGCCACTGCGTCCCGGTTATCGCCCGCAAACTCTGGAGTTCCGCGCCGAGCATTTGCAGGGTAGTTTCTCCGACTGATCCCCCTTCCCAACTTTTTTGCACAAGGAATGCGCCATGCCCGTTGCGTTGATTACCGGTTGTTCCAGCGGCATCGGCCGCGCGCTTGCCGATGCGTTTAAAACGGCGGGCTACGAAGTCTGGGCCAGTGCGCGCAAGGCCGACGATGTCGCTGCATTGAGTGCGGCCGGTTTTACCGCCGTGCAACTGGATGTCAACGACGGCGCGGCGCTGGCGCAACTCGGCGAGCGAATCAGTCAGGAGCATGGCGGCCTCGACGTGCTGATCAACAACGCCGGTTATGGCGCGATGGGGCCGTTGCTCGACGGCGGTGTGCCGGCGATGCAGCGGCAGTTCGAAACCAATGTGTTTTCCATAGTCGGCGTTACCCGCGCGTTGTTTCCGGTGCTGCGGCGGGGCAAGGGACTGGTGGTGAATATCGGCAGCGTGTCAGGGGTTTTGGTCACGCCGTTTGCCGGTGCTTACTGCGCCTCGAAAGCGGCGGTGCACGCATTGACCGATGCCTTGCGCATGGAGTTGGCGCCGTTCGGCATTCGTGTGATGGAAGTGCAGCCGGGGGCGATTCAGTCGAGCTTCGCCAAGAATGCCGGGCATGAGGCCGAGCAGTTGATCAATGAACAATCGCCGTGGTTTCCGTTGCGTGAAGGCATTCGCGCGCGGGCCAAGGCTTCGCAGGACAAGCCGACGCCGGCTGCTGAGTTTGCCGCTGATTTGCTCAAGGCCGTGCGGCAGAGTAACCCGCCGCGCTTGATCCGCATTGGTAACGGCAGCCGGGCGTTACCGCTGTTGGCGGCGTTGTTGCCGAAGGGGTTGCTGGAGTCGGTGTTGATGAGGCGGTTCGGGTTGCAGAGGCAGCTCTGAGACCGAGTTGACGCCTTCGCGAGCAAGCCCGCTCCCACAGGAGAATGCATTCCAAATGTGGGAGCGGGCTTGCTCGCGAAGAGGCCAGACCCTACACCGAAAATCCTCAGCCCCAACCCTTCATGAAATCAATAAACGCCCGCACCTTCAGCGGCAAATGCCGGGTATCCGGGTACAGCGCGTACACCCCTTGCTGGGCAAAGCGGTAGTCGGGGAGCAAACGCACCAACCGCCCCGACTCCAGATCCTCCTGAATCAACCATTGCGGCAAAATCGCAACACCCTGCCCGGTCAAGGCAAAGGCCCTGAGCGTCGCCGAGTTGTCCGCAACAATCGCAGTGGTTCCCGGTTTCGGCTGGTAGAAATGTTCAGCACCGTGCGGATCAGTCACCGTCATCTCCGGCACCCGCCCGTGCCCCAATGTCGGCATCGACTCCAGCACCGCCAGCGTATCAACCGACGCAAAGCGCTCGACCAACCCCGGTGCTGCCACCGCAAACACCTCGAACGTCGACAGCTGCACCGCACGCAGATTGGAGTCGTGCATGCGCCCCAAACGGATCGCCATATCAAACCGTTCAGAGATCAGATCGGCATGCGTCGAAGACGTCGACAGGTGAATATTCAACTGCGGTTGCTGTTGACGAAATACCTCCAGCGCCGGCACCACTTGCGCCAGCGCGAACTCCACCGTCGTGGTAATCCGCAACGTGCCCTTGAGCTGTGAATGTTCCGAACGCGCTTCCTCAATGGCCAGTCGCGCTTCATCCAGCGTGCGCAAGCAGCGTCGATAAAAACGCTCCCCGGCATCGGTAAGCGCCAGTTGCCGGGTGTTGCGCGTGAGCAAGGTCACGCCCAATTCCTCTTCCAGCCGCTTGAGATTGAAACTCACCACCGCGCGAGTCTGGCCCAATGTGTCGGCGGCAGCGGTCAACGAGCCGGCCTCGACCACAGCTTTGAAGGTGTCGAATCGATCCAGACTGACCATGACCACGGCGCTCCTTGTCAAAATAATTTTGACAAACTAGCAGCCAAACCAGCGTTTTCCTATCACCAGAAGCGCCCTACCCTGCACGTCTCATCACAGGGAAGCTGCCATGGCTTATCGCTCGAAAGTCGCGCTGGTGTATTTGTTGGGCTTCGCCCTCGACTTGCTGAACATGTTCGTCGCCAGCATTGCCTACCCCGACATCGCCCAACAATTGCATGCCTCGGTGACGCAACTGGCGTGGATCACCAACGCCTACATGCTCGGGCTGACGCTGATCATTCCGCTGAGCGTGTGGCTGGCGGCACGGATCGGCGAACGACGGCTGATTCTCGCCTCGCTGCTGTTGTTCGGGATTGGCTCGGCGCTGGTGGCGCAAGCGGCATCGATCGAAAGCTTGATTGGCTGGCGCCTGTTGCAAGGGCTCGGTGGCGGGTTGTTGCTGCCGGTGGGTCAGGCGTTGGCGTATCGACAGTTTCCGCCGTCGCAGCGCGCGCATTTCACCGGCGTGGTGTTGCTGGTGGCGCTGATGGTGCCGGCACTGTCGCCGGCGGCGGGCGGATTGATTGTTCAGGCGTTGTCGTGGCGGTGGATTTTCTACCTGAATTTGCCGGTGACGCTGCTCGCGTTTGGCCTGGGTCTGTTCTGGCTGAAAGCCGATCAGCCTTCGAGTGAACGCCCGACGCTGGATGCGCGCGGCTTGCTATTGGCGGCGACTGCGCTGAGTTTGTTGTTGATCGCCGTCAGCATGCTGAGCGAAACAGACACCCGCATCCTCGGTCTCTTTGTCCTCGTGCTCAGCGTCCTGACCCTGTGCATTTATCTGCGTGACGGCTGGCGTAAACCCAACGCCATTCTTGATCTGCAACTGATCAAAAACCCGTCGCTGCGCTTGGCGATGCTGATCTACCTGTGCGTGCCCGGCGTGTTCACCGGCACCCACATGATCGCCGTGTTGTACCTGCACAATCTCGGCTTAGGCGCAGCGCAAATCGGGGCGTTGATGCTGCCATGGGCAGTGGGTTCGGGCGTGGCGATCATGCTCGGCAAACGCAGTTTCAATCGCCTGGGGCCGAAGCCGCTGTTGAGCGCTGGCATGCTCCTGCAATGCCTCGGTATCGTCTTGCTGATGCGCATCGAACAACCCGCCAGCACGCCGCTGATCATCGCCTACGGCCTGATGGGCCTCGGCGGCAGCCTGTGCAGCGTCACTGCGCAGACCTTGGCATTCGTCGGCATCGTGCCAGAAAAAATGGGCCACTCCAGTGCGCTGTGGAATATCAATCGTCAGCTTGGTTTTTGCCTCGGCGCGGCGTTGCTCAGCTCCTTGTTGGGGGCTTTGGGTGGTGAGGGTTTTCGCTACTGCTTCCTCGCTGCCGCGCTGCTCACGTTGCTGCCGATGGTCAGCGTGCTGCGCTTCGACTCAACCACCGTGCTCGCCCTGCTGGCGCCTAATCCCCTGAAGGAAAAATCCATATGACCGACTACAGCGAATATTTTGATGAAGTGATTCAGGCACACGAAGCCATCGAGCGATGGTTCGCCGTGGAGGGAGACGACGCTGAACTGGAGCGACTGCTAGCGCGGTTTTCGCCTGAGTTCTCCATGATTTCGCCGCTGGGCCGGATGCTGAATTTCGCGGCGTTGAGCGCTCTGTTTCGGATGGCTGGAGGTAAGAAAACCGGATTCAACATTGAGCTCAGCGAACTGCGTGCCATTGCGTTGCATGAACACGGGGCCACGGTGAGTTACCGTGAACTGCAGACGGATGCGAGCGGATTGAATACGGATCGACGCTCGACAGTGGTGTTTGAAAAAGCTGAATCCGGGCGGGTCATCTGGCGGCATTTGCACGAGACGTTCTGTCAGGGCTGATGCCGCCCTGCCACCGTTTTTTTTGCCTGTCACCTGTAATTTCTGACAGTAGACGCTTCCAAAGAAAGCGCCCATAAAGTGTCCGACAAGCACCCACAGTTTCCTGAGTGACAATCGAGCGAAAGTTGTCGTGAATGCCTTGCGCACCGTGGCTGAATAGAGACTGGTGCCACTCCTCATTCATTACTGAAGGCAGTCCGCACATGACACTTTCAAACGCTAAATCGTCTGGTTTACCCGGCACACCGGATACAGATTTCGGTAACGATAATGGCATGGCTTATCTGCAGGATTTACTCGGAAGGGATCCTGCATTCGAAGTTTTGGCTCTCTTCCGGGGCATCTACAGTGATTTGCAAGGCAAGACAGTTTTCAGTGCTGAGGTCTTCCATGAGGATCGGTACAAATATGTACTGGGTCGCATCAATGCTGATGGCACTGGCGATCCAACCTTTGCTGACAACGGTCTGCGACTGGGCAGCTTCGCTCATCCTGCGTCTTGCGGGGGTGGCAAGCTCACCGTGCAGGAAAATGGAGCCGGCCACATCTACCTGCAAGGCTGGACAGAGAATCTGACAGGCTGGGCCGACCTGGCGATTGCATGCTTCGATCAGCATGGCCAGCCGCAGACGTCATTCGGCGACAACGGCAACCTCATTATAGAAACGCCGTCGGATCAGGAACTCATGACCGACTCCTGTGCAGTGCATGTTCGATCCGATGGCAAACTGCTAATCAGCTTCAATTACACGCAGCGCAACGGCTCTCTGATTACCACTGGCGTAGTGTTGCGCCTGCAGCCCAACGGTCAACCGGATACGACTTTCAACGGCAGCGGCCGTTGGCAGTTCACCTTGGCAGACCCGTTGGCTTCAACGGCGATCAATGGCTGTCTATCCCAAGGAAAGAGCATTGTGCTGGCTGGGTATGTTCGATCCACGCCGGGGGACAATCGCGCGTTTTTTGCGCGACTGGAGGATAACGGCCAGGTCGACACGACGTTCGGCGATCCGCGCTCACCCGGTTTCCATTACATCGATCTGACCGACAAAAGCACGTTGTTCAATGCTGTGATTGAACGACCCGATGGCACCCTGCTGGCGGCAGGTGCAGCGGCTTCAAAAAGTGGCGGCAGTGTGGCCGGACTGATGGTTGCACTGACTCCCCAAGGCAGTCCCCATCTCATGTTCAACCAAGGCAAGCCCCTGCTGACCCAGTTTGATGAAGGACGTGATAACGATTGGAGCAGTGCACTGGCGCAAACCGACAACAAAATCATCCTTGCAACCGGTCAATGGTGGGCACTGGTCGCCCGCTTTAATCCAGACGCAAGTCTGGACACAGCGTTCAATGGCACCGGCTACACCGAGGCGGATTTCACCGTGCGCAACCCTCCCGTGCAACTGATCTCCCGTCAGGACGGACGAGTCATTGTCAGCGCCAACATTACGGGTATCAAACCTGAGGGTCTTGGCACTATGAAATGCTTCTTCAGTTGAACCTGCCTCGCCGCTGAATCCCCGCCTACCCACAGGCGGGGAATTTCCATAGTCACTCCCCAGCCTGATTCACCACCACCGTACAGGTAATCCCCGCCGCCAACAGAACCCCCTCCGGCACCTCATCAATGTGAATCCGCACCGGCACCCGCTGGGCCAACCGCACCCAGTTAAACGTCGGGTTCACATCCGCAATCAGCTCGCGGCTTTCCGGGTTGTCGCGGTCGTAGATGCCGCGCGAAATACTTTCCACGTGGCCCTTGAGCACTTCGCCGCTCATCAATTGCATGTCGGCTTTATCTCCGACGCGAACGTGGGGCAGTTTGGTCTCTTCGAAGAAGCCGTAAACCCAGAACGAGTTCATGTCGACCACGGCCATTTTCGCTTCGCCGATACGGGCGTAATCACCGCGATGCACGTTGAGGTTGGTCACGTAACCGTCGACGGCCGCGCGCACTTCGGTGCGTTTGAGGTTGAGTTCGGCGGCTTCCAGTTGCGCCTGAGCGTGTTGGTAATCGGCGAGCGCGGCGTCGGCGATGTTGCTGGCGTCGTCGCGGTTTTCCTTGGAAATGACCAGGTTGTCGAGATCGGCGCGACGGTGGGCATTGACCTTGCGCATCTCCCACGTCGACTTGCGCGAAGCGACCAGCGACTGCGCCTGTTTGACCGCGATGCGGTAGTGCTCGGGGTCGATCTGCATGAGCAAATCGCCCTTCTTCACCAGTTGGTTGTCGCGCACCGGCACGTCGATCACCTCGCCGGTGACGTCGGCGGCGACGTTGATGATGTCGGCACGCACGCGGCCATCGCGGGTTCACGGCGTGTTCATGTAGTGCTCCCACAACGTGCGGCCGATCCACAGCGCCAGGGCCAGCACCAGCAGGGTCGCGAGCAGGCTGAAAAACTTTTTCATGGGGACGTTCTCAACGGTAGACAGTCAGCGCCATGGCGCCGAACAGACAGGTAAACAGACTCAGACGCAGCAGCGCCGGGTGCCAGAAAAAACGGTACAGGTCGAACCCGGACAGGAACCGATCCACCGCCCAGGCCAGTGCCGCAGCGATGAAAAACATCAGGGTCATGGTCGGCATGTACACGCCGTGGAAAGCGATTTCACGAGGCATGGGCAAGTCCTTCGGGCTTGGCGACGGCGTAGGCAGCGAGCGGTGATTGCGGATCGAGCAACGAGGTGCGGATGAAGTGCAGATAGCTCTTCACCCGGCGCAATGCGGAGGTATCGAAATGCGGCGCAAACGGCTCATCGGTCGCCGCGACACGGCTGATTGCGTGATCGACAGCGACCAGTGCGCGTTCGAGATTGCTGGAGTTGGGTTGCAGAAACAGCCGCACCAACGCGCGACCCATCACGCGAATTGCCTGGCGCCACGGCTGCGATTCGGCATAGGCCGGGTGCACCGGCAGGATCGCCTGTTCCTTACGCAACTCGATGATCGCGTGGCCGACTTCGAGCACCACGAACATCCAGCGCAGCAGATTCTTTTGCACCTTAGGTTCCCCGGCCGCGAGACCATAAGCCTGATGCAGCAGATCGCGGGTGCGGCTCTCGAAGCTCGAGGCCAGGCCTTTTAGTTTGCCGCTGATTGCGTAAACCACTTGGCCGCGCAGATCCTGCTCCAGACGTTTCCACAGCCAGCGACTGTTCGGCGGCAGAATAATCGCCCCGGCAGCGGCACAGACCAGCATGCCCATGACCATGGCGATGTAGTCGTTAATGAAGGTGTAGGGGTTGTAGATCGTCAGGTTGTCCGGCACCGAACCGGTGCTGAAGAAGATCAGCAAACCAAGGCCGACACCGGCGTATTGCGGGCGCGACGTGAGGAACGAGCCGAGCACGATCACTGGCGCGAGCATCACGCACAGCAATGGAAAACCGTCGATCCACGGGAAGATGAAAAACATCTCGACGAAGCCGATCAGGGCACCGAGGAAGGTGCCGCAAGCCATCTGGAAAGCCATGCGTTTCGGGTTGGGTGTGGCAGCCGAAAGGCCCACGGTGGCGGCGGCGATCAGGGTCATCGTCGCGCCACTTGGCCATGCAGTGGCGACCCAATAACTGCCGAGCACCACCAGAATGAACGAGGCGCGTATGCCTGATGCCGCAGCGGCCCACCAGTTGGTTTGCGGGGTGAACGGTTCATCCCAGCGCTCGCGTTCGTGACGGTGATCGGCGAGTGACGCGTGGGTCTGTGCATAGCTGTGCAGGTCGTCGACGAAGCGGTAAAGCAGTTCGTACGCGGTGTGGAAATCCAGCTGCTCGGCTTCACTGGGGTCGGTGTCTTGAAAGATCGCGCGCAAGGTTCGCACGCGTGTCGGCAAACCTTCTTTGTAGGTTGCCAGCGCAGTTGCCAAACGGGCGGCATCGGGGCTGGTCAGGGCGCGGCCGCTGAAGCCGTCGAGCACTTCGGCGAGATCCTGCAGGCCCGGTCTGATCGCCGCGACCACGTGTTCTTCGCCGTTGACACGCAGGCGTTCAAGCAATTGATGCAAGGCGTTGAAGCGTGTGGTGATGCCCATGAATTCGCTGTTCAAACGGCTCAGGCGACCGTTGCGCCGGCGCATGTGCGGGTCTTCGAAAACCGTCACGCTGCGTAAACCTTCGAGGCCAACGGCTTCGGCGATAAAGCGCACGTTGCTCGCTTCGAAAGACTGGGCTTTGCTGCGTCCGCGCAGGCCATCGGTGACGAACAATGCGAACACGCCGAAGCGCTGATACAAGGCGTTGCGCATGGCGGCACTGGCGGTTTGCGGCAGGATCGCGGCGCTGATCACGGTCGCGCAAAGGATGCCCAGCGAGATCTCCAGCACTCGCCACACGGCAGCCATGAATGCGCCGTCCGGGTGCGCCAGCGCGGGCAAACCGACCATCGCGGCGGTGTAACCGGCAAGGACAAAACCGTAGGCGCGGAAGTTGCGGCAACGCGCGGCACCGGCCGAGCAGATGCCGACCCAGATCGCCAATGAGCCGAGAAACAGTTCAGTGTTTTGCGCGAACAAGGCGATCAGCGTGACCATCATCGCCGAGCCGGCCAACGTGCCGAGGAAGCGATAGAAACTCTTGGCAAACACCTGGCCGCTCTGCGGCTGCATGACGATGAACACGGTGATCATCGCCGTGCGCGGTTGCGGCAATTCCAGGCGCATGGCCAGCCACAGCGTGAGAAATGCGGCGAGCAACACCTTGAAGATGTAAACCCAGGTCACGCCATCGCTGCGCGCCCAGTCGAAAAATCCACGGCGCCATTCCAGGGAGTAGAGCCAGCGCAATGGTGCGGGCAAGGGAGTCATTAAATTCTGCTCAGAAAAGTCGGGGCGGGCCGGGATCCTGTGGGAGCGGGCTTGCTCGCGAAGGCGTGTTCAAATTCAACATCGATGTCGACTGATACGCCGCTTTCGCGAGCAAGCCCGCTCCCACATTGGGTTTTGTGTTCAACGCAGGAGAACCGGGGTTTTCGGGGCCGCTGTCTGCTCAGCACTCGGTACGTCGTTGCCGGCGCCAAGACCACCACCCAACGCAGTCACCAATTCGGCATGCGCACTCAGACGCGCCGCCTGCACCTGCTGCTGCACTTGCTGCTGCTTGAACAGCAACGTCTGCGCATTGAGCACGTTGAGGTAATCGGTAAGCCCACGCTGATAAGCGATCATCGCGATGTCGTAAGTCTTCTGCGCCGTGGCCACCGACTCAGCGGCAAAGCCTTGCTGCTTGTCCATCGATTCGCGGCGGATCAACTGGTCGGAAATGTTCTTCAGCGCATTCACCAGCGTCTGGTTGTAATGCGCCACGGCGATGTCGTAACCGGCGGAGGCTTCACCGAGTTCGGCACGCAAACGCCCACCGTCAAAGATCGGCAGCGAGATCGCCGGGCCGACGTTGTAATTGAGTTTCTTGCCGGTCAAAAACTCCAGCGCGCCGCCACCCGTGGCCATGTAACCGAGGCTGCCGACCAAATCGACATTGGGATAAAACCCGGCATGCGCCACATCGATCCCACGCGCCTGCGCCGCCACTTGCCAGCGACTGGCGACTACGTCCGGTCGCTGACCGAGCAATTCGGCGGGCAATGCTGACGGCAGTTTCAACTCAGCGCCAAGGGACAAAGTCGGGCGCTGCAACTGCGCGCCCTCCCCCGGCCCTTTACCCGCCAGCGCGGCAAGTTGATTGCGACTGAGGGCAATTTCTTCATCCAGCGCATCGATTTGCCGATGGGTTTCCGGCAGCGGTGTTTCGGCCTGACTGACTTCGAAATGCGTGCCGATTCCGCCGTTCAAACGTTTCTGCGCCAGATCGAGAATCTGTTGCTGCTGCTTGAGCGTCGCCGCGACGATGTCGCGCTGGGCGTAATGCAGCGACAGTTCGATGTAGGCGCGGACGATGTTGTTCTGCAATTCCAGCTGCGCCAGTCGCGCTTCGGCCGCGCTCATGTGCGCCAGATCCACCGCGCGCTCGCTGCTATTGCTTTCGCGGCCCCAGAGGTCGAGGGCGTAGCTGAAACCCAGCGCAGCGTTGTTATCCCAGGTCGTGGTGTTGGCCAGCTCGCCCGAACCGTAGAACTGATCGGTCGGCCAGTTGTGTCGTTTGAGCGTCGATTCGCCGTTGATCTGCAACGACTCCGCCGCTTCGGTAACACCGGCTAGGGCTTTGGCCTGACGCACACGCGCAGCGGCCATGGCCATGCTCGGGCTGCCTTGCACGGCGAGGTCGATCCAGCGGTTGAGTTGCGGGTCGCCGTAGGCTTGCCACCATTGCGCGGTGGGCCAGTTGGCGTCACGGGCGGCGTGGGCGATGGCGTCGTCGGTGGCCAGTGAATTGGCTTCCAACGCCTTGCCCTGCGGGGCAATTCCGTCAGTTGAGATGCAGCCGCTGAGACCCAGGGTAAAAGCCAGAACACTGAGCGGCAAAAGCGCTCTGTTGATGCGACGCGGCACAGCTGCGAATTCCTGAGAAGAGGATAAGGCGGGGCGTGTTCTCTGTAGGAGCTGCCGCAGGCTGCGATCTTTTGATCTTGATTCCCTTAAAACAAAATCAAAAGATCGCAGCCTGCGGCAGCTCCTACAGGGATCGGCGCAATTCTATGGAAGGCCCTGTGCGGCGATAAGCTGGGATTTCTGTGAATCTTTGTTACGGTTAACGAGATAATCCCTTGGTCGGGGGTCTCAGCCCCCGAAACTTCGTGTCACAATTTGCCATCTCCCTTGAGAGCACCCCATGGACACTTTGCAAAACATGCGCGCCTTCAGTTGCGTCGCCGAAGCCGGCAGCTTCACCGCCGCCGCCGTGCAACTCGACACCACCACCGCCAACGTCTCGCGCGCGGTCTCCAACCTGGAAGCCCACCTGCAAACCCGCTTGCTCAACCGCACCACCCGGCGCATCGCCCTCACCGAGGCGGGCAAACGTTACCTGCTGCGCTGCGAACAGATCCTCGCCTACGTCGAAGAAGCCGAAGCCGAAGCCAGCGACGCCCACGCGCGCCCGGCGGGGCAGTTGAAAGTGCACACCATGACCGGCATCGGCCAGCACTTCGTCATCGACGCGATCGCCCGCTACCGCAAAACCCACCCGGACGTGACCTTCGACCTGACCCTGGCCAACCGCGTGCCGGACTTGCTCGACGAGGGTTACGACGTGTCCATCGTGCTCGCCAGCGAACTGCCCGATTCGGGTTTCGTCTCGCAACGCCTGGGCATCACCTACAGCATCGTCTGCGCCTCCCCGGCCTACGTGAAAGCCAACGGCGCCGCGCAAAAACCCAGCGACCTGCTCAACCACGCCTGCCTGCGCCTGGTCAGCCCGGTGATCCCCTTGGAGAAATGGGCGTTCGACGGCCCGGAAGGCCAGGAAGTGGTCACCATCAACAGCTCACCGTTTCTGGTGAACTCCGCCGACGCGATGAAAACCGCGATCATCAGCGGCATGGGCCTGGGCGTGCTGCCGGTGTATGCGGCGATTGAAGGTTTGCGCAACGGCACGCTGGTGCGGGTGATGCCGAACTACCGCTCGCAGGAATTGAACCTGTATGCGATCTACCCGTCGCGGCAATATCTGGATGCGAAGATCAAAACGTGGGTCGAATACCTGCGCGGGTCGTTGCCAGAAATCCTCGCCGCGCACCAAGCCGAACTGGCCGCCTACGAACTCAGCGGCACCCTCGCCGGCGCCCGAGTCGCCAACTGACCTTTAAACACACCACGCCCCTGTAGGAGCTGCCGCAGGCTGCGATCTTTTGATCTTGCCGTTTAAAAATCAAAAGATCGCAGCCTACGGCAGCTCCTACAGAACGGGAATTTCGCGGATGTTTCCGACAGGTCGCGTCGGTTGTCCGTCGGAAGCGAGGTGGATAGGCTTTGGGTGTCGCTGACGAATCAGCGACCGGGCTTGGTCGCTCGGGTTTAGAATGGCGCACTTTGCAAGCTTGCTTAATGGCGAGCCGTGCGTGGGAGAGCTTCGGCTCTGCCGGGTTTCCATTCCCTGGTCGACCAACCCGCGTACGGTTCGCCACCCTATTGCTTGGTCGCAGTGCTTGGCGAACTCCACTTCCCGAATGGAGCTTCACCATGATCAAACCAACACCGAATCCCCCGGAACTCGAAGACACCACCCCCTACGAATTCCCCGGTTCAAAAAGATTCCACGAAGCCGCCGAACGCGCCCTCGACCACTACCTCAAACCCAACGCACTCACATTGCGCTTCCACAAACCCAGCACCATGTTCCAGGTCGCCCCCAATCAGGACAACGAAAGCCTGCTGGTCCACGCCTGCGAATCACTGGCACAAGCCAGCCTCATGACCAGCGACATCGCCGCCTACATCGAACTCCCGCAGCGAAGAACGATTCTGGCGATCCAGCAAATCATCATGCTCGCCGAACTGGCGGTGAACCGGGCGCTGGATAACCATGAAATATCCCAAACCCCAACCCACAACTAATCCAATGTGGGAGCGAGCCTGCTCGCGAAGACGTCAGCACATTCAACATGTTGGGCGCCTGACACACCGCTATCGCGAGCAGGCTCACTCCTACAGTTGGATTGAGTACATCTGGCAGGAATTGGTCGGCTGTCAGGCCGCCATCGCTGGCAAGCCAGGCTCCCACAGGAATTGTGTGCAGTCTGCAAGAAATGGGTCTGCTGTCAGGCCGCCTTCGCGAGCAAGCTCTGCTCCTACACAAGCACAAGCAAGATCAAAGGATCGCAGCCTGCGGCAGCTCCTACACAGGATGAGCGCAAGCTCGACAAAGCTTTTGATCTTGATCCACGGGCGACGTCGGAAGGCTGAGTGGAGGGATTGATCCGGGGGTGGGAGCGCAGCGACCGTTTGGCGCAGCCAAACACAGCGAGAGGAGGTGCAGCGAAGCAAACCGGAGGCGCTGCGCCCGGATCAATCCCGCAGCGAAGGAACCCCGAGCCCCAGCGAGCGGGCCGAACGCAGGAGCAAAGCCTTTTCGGTTACCTTTTCGGCGTTTGGAAAAGGTGACTCGCCGTAAGGGCGAAACCTCAATCCGCCATCACAAAAAAAACAGATATACACCCAAAACCCCAAGAACATGGTCGGCCCAAAGGCCGCCAAGCCCCCCGAGACAATCAAAGCGAGAAAATGTTAGCTTGCTTGCAATCAAGCCCGTCGAGCCCTCAGCAATGAAAAAGACTGTCCTGGCCTTCAGCCGCATCACCCCGCCAATGATCGAACGCCTGCAACAAGAGTTCGACGTCATCGTCCCCAACCCAAAAACCGGCGACATCAACGCCCAATTCAACGAAGCCCTGCCCCACGCCCACGGCCTCATCGGCGTCGGCCGCAAACTCGGCCAGGCCCAACTCGAAACCGCGACCAAACTCGAAGTCGTCTCCAGCGTCTCCGTCGGCTACGACAATTACGACCTCGACTACTTCAACCAACGCGGCATCATGCTCACCAACACCCCCGACGTCCTCACCGAAAGCACCGCCGACCTCGCCTTCGCCCTGATCATGAGCAGCGCCCGCCGCGTCGCCGAACTCGACGCCTGGACCAAGGCCGGCCAATGGCAAGCCAGCGTCGGCGCCCCGCTGTTCGGCAGCGACGTACACGGCAAAACCCTCGGCATCATCGGCATGGGCAACATCGGTGCCGCCATCGCCCGCCGTGGCCACCTCGGCTTCAACATGCCGATCATCTACAGCGGCAACAGCCGCAAAACAGACCTTGAACAACAACTCGGCGCCCAATTTCGCAGCCTCGACCAGCTGCTCGCCGAAGCGGATTTCGTCTGCCTGGTGGTGCCACTCAGCGACAAAACCCGCCACCTCATCAGCCACCGCGAACTGGCCTTGATGAAACCAAGCGCCATCCTCGTCAACATCTCCCGTGGCCCGGTCGTCGACGAACCCGCGCTGATCGAAGCCCTGCAGAACAACCGCATTCGCGGCGCCGGTCTGGACGTCTACGAAAAAGAACCGCTGGCCGAGTCGCCACTGTTCCAACTGAAAAACGCCGTGACCCTGCCGCACATTGGCTCCGCAACTAACGAAACCCGCGAAGCCATGGCCAACCGTGCCCTCGCCAACCTGCGCAGCGCCCTGCTCGGCGAACGCCCGCAGGATCTGGTCAACCCACAAGTCTGGCGCGGATAAAAAACGGGCAAGTGCAAAACTTGCACTTGCCCGCCACAACTTGACTACATAACTTGAAATTCAACTTTAACCCTAATAAAAGTCAAGCGCTATAAGCTCTCCAGACTATCGAATTAACGATAACGCGCTATGGAGAGCGAACACCTTGAACAACATGACCACCGAAAAACTTATCCGCTACAGCAAAGTTATCTTGATGGCCTACATCAGCTTCTTTGGTCTGTTAGTGATCACCCATAACTTTACCGACTACAATTCAAACTACGAATACGTTGCTCACATCCTGAGCATGGACACCACCACCGCCAACGAAAACATTCTGTACCGGGCGATCGACTCACCGTATCTGCACCACCGGATTTACTGGTTCATCATTACAATGGAAGTCACGTACACCGTGCTCTGCCTGATGGGGACTTATCATTTGTACCGTAAGGTCAATGACTCGGCGGACGCTTTCCATGAAGCCAAGAAGTTCTCGATCATGGGCATACTGGTTGCCATCTTCATCTATTACGTCTGCCTGCAAACCGTCGGCGTCGAATGGTTCGACATGGACACTTCGCAATCATGGAATGCAAAAGACTGGGCTCGGCACATTGTTGACTTCATCTTCCCGGTAATGATTTACATCACCTTGAAAGTCGAGCGCTGATAAAACAGCGCTCTTTCATATCAAGCTAACTTACCGTGTGGCGGAACCAAGACTGTTTTCGGTTTACGGAACACCAACACGTTCCCCAACATCACCAGCACCAGCCCGACCAGCGCCGGCGCCGTCCACTGATAACCTTCGGCAAACGCCGAAACGTTAAGCGCGACCACCGGGAACAGCACCGTGCAATACGCCGCGCGCTCCGGGCCCATGCGGCCGACCAGCGTCAGGTAAGCGGTAAAGCCGATCACCGAGCCTGGGATGACCAAGTAAAGCAGCGCGCCGACGTAACGCGGCGACCAGTCCATGTCGAACGGAATGCCTTTGACCAGGCACCACACCGACAACATCGCCGCGCCATACGCCATGCCCCAGGCATTGGTGGTCAGCGGCTTGAGGCCCGCCTTCTGCTGTAGGCTCGAGAGCATGTTGCCCGCCGAAAAACACAAGGTGCCGCACAACGCCAGACCCAGTCCCAACAAGGTTTGCGGACTGGCCTGATGCCCGGCCAGTTCGGGCCAGAACAACATGCCCAGACCGAACAGCCCCAGCGCCCCGCCCATCAATACATTGCGCGCGATGCGTTGCCCAAAGAACACCCGCGCATTCAACGCATTCCACAAAGTTGCCGTGGAAAAAACCACCGCCACCAGACCGCTGGGGATCCACTGGCTCGCCGTCAGAAAACACATGAAGTTCACACAGAACAGGCACAAGCCCTGCGCCACGCAAATCAAATGACCGCGACGGTTCATCGGTTGCAACCGACGGCTGAGCAGCAACAACACAAACAGCACCAGCGCCGCGAGGCCAAATCGATAAACAATCGACACCGGAATCGCCACCACCCCCAACTGCCATTTCAAGGCAATCCAGGTAGTGCCCCAGATCAGCACGGTCAGCAAATACAACGACAGGTTCATGGCGCTTACTCCTCAATAGGCCTTGAGTGTCTGCCGAGGCTTGCCTTCGGCGCTTGCAGATTCTTGCGCTTTTGTCCGGCAGTGGGCTGGCAGCGCGAAGTCTACGGAGTAGGATGCAAGGCGTTGGAGAGAACCGATCATGGCCGCAATCGATAACCTGCAAGTCTTTCAAGCCCTCAACCGCTCGCCGAACGCACGCCTTGTGCACAGCGCCGAGCTCGGTGACGGCTTGTCTGCAGCTTTGTGGAACCAACCATCACGACGCGCAGGAATACGAAGCGCCGAGCCATCACACGCTGTCCTGCTACATCGCTGGCGGCACCGGCACTTTCCGTCGCGGCCAGCCGGGGCAAAAAGGCGGGCCGGACAAGCTGTGCATCCTGCCCGCCGATCACGAATCGGGCTGGGTGATCAACGGTGATATTCGTTTGGCGCACCTGTATTTCAGCGCTGAACAATTCGCCCTCGGTTGCGTCACGCTGCTGGATCGTGAACCGCGTGAGATGCAATTGCGCGAGCAGACTTTTCTTGAAGATCCACAACAAGCGCAGCGCTTTCGACAATTGCTGACGTTGAACTGGGACGAGCCTGCCGAGCGTTTGCTGACCAGTAGCATCGCTCACGAATTGATCAGCCACACTTTGCTCAGCCAGGTTGGCGCGCGTCAGGGTTTGCGTTTGAAGGGTGGGCTGGCAGCGCATCAGCGTCGGCAACTGGTGGAGTTCATCGACAGCCAGTTGGCCGAGCCGATCAGCCTTGGGCAGTTGGCCGGATTATGTGCATTGTCGGAATATCACTTTGCGCGGATGTTTCGGATGAGTTTTGGCTTGCCGCCGCATCAGTACGTGCTGGCGCGACGTCTGGATCGGGCGCGGGAGTTGTTGCGCGGTACGGCGTTGCCGTTGGGGGAGATTGCCCTGGCTTGCGGGTTTGCCAGTGCGAGCCACTTTACCAATCGATTCAAGCAGGTGTTGGGCGGAACGCCGGGGGAGTATCGGCAGGCGTTTTTGCGTTGAGGCCTGGTTCCCCTCACCCCAGCCCTCTCCCGGAGGGAGAGGGGGCCGACCGAGGTGTCTGGCGTTGTACATCGACCTGAATGACCGAGTCGATTATGGATTCGGTAAAGATCGATCACGTCGGCGGAGTTCTCCAATATCCCCCAATCAGTCCCCTCTCCCTCCGGGAGAGGGTTAGGGTGAGGGGCTTTTGATTTTGACTTAAAACTCCAACGTACTCGACAACGAAACCTGCCGCGAATCCCCCATCGACACAAAGAACCGGCTCGCCGCCGACGTGTAATAAGTGCGATCAAACAGGTTCTTCACATTCAGCTGAAACTTGACCTTCTGCCCTTCAACCTGGGTGTCGTAAGTGGCAAACGCGTCCGCCACGGTATAGCTCGGCAGATCAAAATCATTCACCGCGTTACCCGCCCGCTCACCGACATACCGCGCCCCGGCACCGACGCGCAATTGATCGCCACCGATCACGCTGCCGAAGTCATACACCGCCGACAATGAGCCGCTATTCTTCGCCACGTTTTGCAGGCGCTTGCCTTTGTAGTCCGGGTCTTCCGTGACTTCGGCATCGGTGTAGGCGTAGCTGCCGATCATGCTCCAGCGCTCGCTCAACTGACCGCTCAAATCCAGTTCCAGACCGCGCGAACGCACTTCGCCGGCGGCGCTGTAAATCGTCGTTGGGCCTTCAGCATTGGCCACCAGCACGTTGCGTTTCTTGATGTCGAAAAGCGCGATATTGCCGGTGACTTGTCCTGGCAGATCGAGGCGCGCGCCCAGCTCCCACGACTTGGCTTCTTCCGGCGCGATACTGCCGTCGAGCACGGTGCTGCTGCCGCTCAGCGGGGCGATGGTCGAGTTGGGTTTGAACGATTCGGTGTAGCTGCCGTAGAACGACAAAGCGTCGGTGTAGCGATACACCAGCCCCGCGCGCGGCACCCATTTCTGCCCGTTACTGTCGGTGTTGGCCTTGAACGGCACGCCTTTGCCGGCGTACTGGTCGTACTCCTGAAAGCGCCCGCCGGCGACCAGAATCCATTGATCGGTGAGGTGAATCGAGTCCTGCATAAACACCGAATCGCTGCGCAGTTCATCGGTCTGCGCGCTGTCGGCGGCACTGACCGTGGTGCCTTCGACTTCACGGCCATACACCGGATTGACGTAGCTGAAGGTGCTCAGGCTTTTCTGGCGGATCAGGTCGGCGCGGTAGATCTTGCGGTACTCGTCATCGACGCCGAACACCAGGTCATGCTGCATGCCCAACACGTTGACCTTGCCTTCGAGGCTGGCGGTGGTGAAACGGTCGGTGCTGATCGCGTTCTGGGTGCCGTCCATGCTGCGGGTCAGCGTGCCCTTGTTGGTGTCGATGGCGGTCACGCGAACCTGACTGGCGTCGTAGGTTTCGCGATTCCAGCTGTAGCCGAAGTGGGCTTTCCAGTCGTCGTTGAGTTCGTGGTCGGCTTCGAAGTGATAGAGATCCGAACGCCCTTCCATGTTGTTGAACGGCTCGTCGAGGCGCTCGTTGCGCGAGATATCCAGTGGATGATTGGTGCGCGGATCGATCAGCGTGCCACGGTCGAACGGCGTGAGAAATTCGCGATGCTCGTAGGCGAACAACAGCTTGGTGCTTTCGCCGAACCAGGCCAGCGACGGTGCGATCAGGGTTTGGCGGAGCGTGCCGAAATTGCGCCAGTAATCTTCGTCTTCGTGATCGAGCACCATGCGATAGGCCAGCCCGGAATCGCCCAGCGCACCGGTGCTGTCGAAAGTGCCGCCGCTGCCATTCTTGCCGTCGCCGTAGGTCGAGCCGCGCAGGGTCAGGGCGTTGTATTGCGCCAGTTCCGGCTTCTTGCTGACCATGTTGACCACGCCGCCGGGGTCTTGAATCCCGTAGAGCAACGAGGCCGGGCCTTTGAGCACTTCGACGCGATCGACCGTGGCGTTCATGCCTCGGCCCTGCACGATTGGCATGCCGTCGCGCATGATCGAACCGTTGCGGTTATCGCCAAACCCGCGGGTCATCACCGAGTCCTGCGTGCTGCCCAAGGTGTTGCCCTGAGTGATGCCGCTGACGTTGGCCAGTGCATCGTCGAGATTGCGCGGCGCCTGATCGCGGATAACCTGCGCCGGGATGACGTTGACGGTCTGCGGGACTTCTTGCAGCGAGGCCGACGAGCGCATCACCGAACTGGTTTCCGGCGGCTGATAACTCAACGAATCGTCGCGCATCGAAGTGATGGTAGTGGCGCCGAGGTTCAACGCGCCTGCGGTGGGTTGCGGCTCCAGTGCCAGGGTGTGGCTGTCGGTACGGCGGAAACTCAGACCGGAACCTGTGAGCAACTTTTGCAGGGCCTGTTCCGCGCTCATCTGGCCGTTGACCGCCGGGGCGGTGAGGTCGTACGGCGCTTCATCGGTGTAGACCACGCTCTGCCCGGTGACGCGGCTGAAATCGCTCAAGGCTTGCGGCAGCGGTTTGGCGGCCAGGCTGAACGTGAACTGCTTTTGCGGCTGGCTGCTGACGGTTTCAGCGGCGCGCGCCACGCTCATCGGTAACAGCGCCAATGCCGAAAAGCTCAACGCCGACACGCCTAACCACTGTTTGACCGAACCCGATTTTGCCCTGGACTTCATGACTCATGACCTGTGTAGAACCGCAACGGATGCGAATGACTCGCAGTTTCAGTCACTACACGGATGGGGCCTGGGTTTACCTCATCACAATTTGAAAATATTTTTGCAGGTGTGTTGTCGGGGCCGACGCCTTCGCGAGCAAGCCCGCTCCCACAGGGGAACGCATTCCAAAATGTGGGAGCGGGCTTGCTCGCGAAGAGGCCAGTCGCTTTAACGCAAAATAATCAGATGCCCAAGCACCTGATGCTGCTCAAACCCCAACACCCCCTGCAAAGAATTCAACACCGCCTGCGGATCCTTGCTCGGAAAACTGCCACTGACCTTGCGCGCCGCCAGCTCATCATTGAGCAGCACAATCCGCCCCGGATAATACCGGCGCAAATCCTCCACCACGTCCCCCAGCGTCGACTTGTAATACGTCAGCCAACCCTGCCGCCAGGCCAGTTGCGCCTCGCTGTCCACGGCATGCAGTTCTTCCGCCGATCCCGCGCCGTAAGCGACTTGCTGCCCGGCCGTGAGAATCTGCTGTTCGCCATCACGATCCGCCGTCACCCCGACACGCCCGGACAACACCGTCACCTGCGCGCCATGCGCTTGCAGTCGCACTTCAAATCGCGTCCCAAGCACCCGCGCCGAACCTTTCTCGGCCTCGACCACAAACGGCTCACCGGTGTGCGTAACCGTGAAAAATCCGGCGCCACGGAGCAACTGCACATGCCGCTCACCCCGGCTGAAATCCACTGCAATCGCACTGTCAGCATCGAGGGTGACTTGCGATTGATCAGCCAATGTCACCGTGCGAATTTCCCCCGGCGCGGAAACGTAATCCGCCCCCAGATCATCAATCCAGCGCTGCGGCTGCCACCCGGTGCCGAGGCTGATCATCAACAACAGACACGCGGCCATCGCCAGCGCACCCGACCACCGCAACAGCTGCGGACGACGCGGTCGATCCATCGCATCGAGATAACCCTGCAGCGCCAAAGCGTCTTCATCGGCCAATGTTCGCGCCGGGCCTTCGCTCAGCTCCCAGACCACTTGCGCCTGCGCATAAGCCTCGGCGTGCGCCGGATCGGCGCGTAGCCATTGGCTGAAGGTGAGTTGATCGCCCGCGCTTGGCCGGTCATGCAACAGGCTCAGCCAGGCGAATGCAGCCTGCTCCTGAGCCGGTGTCGGGGTGACGTAATCGGTTGGCTTCACGGTGCTTTCCCTGGCAGGCGTGGCGCGGGTTCGCGCAGGCTGGCCTTGCAGGCCTCGAGGGCGCGCATCATATGTTTTTCCACGGCACTTTGGGACAGGCCCATGGCTTTGGCGATGTCTGCGTACTTGCGACCGTGGATGCGATTGAGCAAAAAGATCTGTCGGGTGCGCTCGGGCAATGCACGCAACGCAGCTTCGACATGACGCAGATCATTGCCCGCTTCGAGCGCGGCTTGCGGCTCGCTGCCGTGGCTGTGCGGCTCATCCGGTTGCCAGCCTTCGTTGACTCGCGAGCGCGTACCTTCGCTGCGCAAATGGTCGATGGCGATGTTGCCGGCGCAGCGCAAAAGATAAGTGCTGAGCTCTTCGACTTGCACCAGCGGTCGGCGCCAGAAACGCAGAAACAGATCCTGCACCAGATCCGCCGCTGTCGCCCGGCAGCCGACGCGCCGATTCACCAGCGCTTCCATCTGCGAGCGCTGGGACAGGAACACTTGGAGAAAATGCGCACGCGCCCCGCGCGGTTCGTCGTCGCGGGATTCCGGAGGGAGACCGATCAGCACGTCAGCACTGCGCCCATGCCGCCACCGGGCTGGCCAACAGACTCAGCCCGGCGAGCGCCAACGCCAGACGCGGGCGATACGGCATCAGCAACACCAGCGTCAATGCGCTGAGCATCAGCACGGCGAACCAGTCGACCAGGCCAAAGCTCCAGCCGTTCACCGTCACCGCCGCCCACAGCGACAAACACAGCAACAACCATCCGCCGATTTTCAGCGCCTGACGACGCGAGGCCGAAGGTTTGTGACCGAGCAATTCATCGTGATGTCGCGGCATCGACAGACACAACGCGGTGAACCCGGCATAGCACAGCAGCAGCGCCAGCAGCATCAGTTCGCTCCCTGCTCAAGGGTGATCGCCCGGGCCTTTTCGCGACGAGGATTTTTCACGCTGACAGTGCTGGCGGCGTGTTGCATTTTCCATGCGGCCCACGCGAGAAACACGCCGGTGGCGAGGCAGGTCAGATCGAAACCGGCGAGCGTCCAATCGCCCTGCGTCAGGGTTGCAGCGAGATTCCACGACGTGGTCAGCGCGTTGATCACTGGCACAGCAGTAAACAGCAACGCGCCGCACGCCAGTTGCTCGACCCACGCCTTGCGCCCCGGTCGCAACAGCGCGTGCACCACGCTCAGACCCCAGGCGATAAAGAACGCATTCACTTCCCAATCCGCACGCCCGGCGAGGCCAATCGGCAACAGACGATTAGCCAGGAAGAACACCGCAATCGCCGTCACAAGCCCGGCCATGCTGGCGATGTTCAGCACTTCAACCAGCCGCAGTTCGAACGGCATCACGCCGCTCTTCGCATGTTTCAGTTGACGCTTGCCGAGCCAGATCACCAGCCCGGTGCCGATCATCGCCGTGCCGGCCAGCCCGCAAATAAAGTACAGCCAACGCAACACCGGCCCGGCGAAGTGGCCCATGTGCAAACCATAGAAAGCGCCGCCGACCGCCATGGCCATCGGCTGATTCGGTGTGCTGCCGAGCATCTGCCCGCTGACCCCGTTGAACGTCACCGCACGGCCGAAATCGTGCACCACGCGGTCGCCGGCACGCGACAGCACCACCGTCGCATTGGCGTCGCCCGGATTGTTCACCGACAGTCGCGCCGTATGGCCGCCCGACCATTGCTCGCTGGCCTTGGCCAACAGCGGTGCCATGGGCGCCAGCGCCTGCGCAATGTTGGCGCGTTCCGGGGTATTGGATGCAGGAAAAACCTCATCATAAAACTTGTTCACGTCGCTGCCGTACGACGCCAAAATGCTCGCCGGCATGACCATCGACATGAAAATCACCAGGCTGCTGTAGGTGATCATCAGGTGAAACGGCAGCACCAGCACGCCGACCGCGTTATGCCCGTCGAGCCAGGAGCGCTGGCCTTTGCGCGGACGGAAGGTGAAGAAGTCTTTGAAGATTTTTTTGTGGGTGATGATCCCGGTGATCAGCGCGACGAACATCACCATCGCGGCGATCGTCGCCAGCCAGCGCCCCCACGGATAGGGCATTTGCAGCTGAAAGTGGAAGCGGTAGAAGAACTCGCCGCCCATGCTTTCGCGGCCCTGCACTTCGCTGCCGGTTTGCGCGTCGAGGGTTTTCGATTCGAAGCGGCCGCGCTCGCCGGGTTTGCCCGGTGATTGTTGCCAGCGCACGGTCAGCCCGGGATCACGGGCGTCGGGCAAGTCGATCAACCAGCGCGAGGCGCCGGCGGCATGTTGCTGTAGATAATTTTGCGCCAGCGTCAGGCTCGCCTCGGCATTCAACGGTCGCGAGGGAATTTCCGGCTGCATCCAGTGCGTGGTTTCATCATTGAAATAGGCCAGCGTGCCGGTCAGAAAAATCGCGAACAGCAACCAGCCGAACACCAGCCCGACCCACGTGTGCAACCAGGCCATGGCCTGGCGAAAACCCTCTTTCATGCAAAGCCCAACCCGCGAGCGGCGCCGGAGATGGTCGCCAGAATCACGCTCGGCACCAGCAAACCGACCCACGCCGACCACGCCGTGCGGCAGGCAAAGCACCACAACACCGCCACCAGATAAACCAGAAACGAGACGGTCATGCCGGTCACCACGGCTTCGGCGCGGTTGAGCGGCAACCACATGGTCAGGGTGACACTGGCCAGCGCCGCGACCAGATAGCCGCCAAACACCGCCGCCAGCACCCGCGAGGTAACGGCCAGACGATAGGACATGGGAAGTGTGGCGAGTTTGGCTTTCATGTTTCGACCCTGAAACGAAAACGTCCGGCCGACAAGCCGAACAACAGTCGAGCAATATTAATGATAAATATTCTCATACGCAAAAGCATCTGATTGCCGGACACCGTCAGCGCACCCTACAATGCGAACAGTTCTTGTTCTCTAACGCACCTCTCTACCGCGTCAACAAAACGCCCGGAGTCATCGTTGTCGTCCGCCCATCCCGTCGAATCGCTATATCAGGCCCACCACAGCTGGCTGACCGGCTGGCTGCGGCGCAAACTCGGCTGCCCGGACAGCGCGGCGGATCTGGCGCAGGACACCTTCATCAAAGTGCTGACCGCTCGCGATCCACCGGTGATCATTGAGCCGCGCGCGTTCCTCACCACCCTCGCCAAGCGCGTGTTGTTCAATCACTACCGCCGTCAGGATCTGGAGCGCGCCTACCTCGACACCCTCGCGCAGATGCCGGAAATGCTCGCACCCTCGGAAGAACACAAAGCGATCATCCTGCAAACCCTGATGGAGCTCGATGAGTTGCTCGACGGCTTGCCGCGACAGGTCAAACGCGCGTTTTTGCTGGCGCAGGTCGATGGCCTGACTTATCCACAGATCGCCGCTGAACTCGGCATTTCTGTGGCCACGGTCAAACGTCATCTGAACAAAGTGGCGATGCGCTGCTACTTCGCCCTATGAATCGCGCGCCGGATTTTTCTTCGCAGGTGGCCGAACAGGCTGTGCACTGGCTGATGGAAATGCAGCAAGGCGCCCTGAGCCCGCGCGAGCAGATGGCGATGCAACAATGGCTGGAGGCGCACAGCGAACATCGGCGGGCGTGGGAACACATTCAGCGGGTCAATCAGCGGTTGCGCGGTGTGTCTTCACCGCTGGCGCATGCGGTGTTGAACGGGCCGAAGTCGGGCAGTCGACGTCAGGCGCTGAAATTGTTGCTGATTCTTGGCGCCGGTTCGGCTGCGACCTGGGGAATGCGTGAGCACAATCCGCTGCCGTCGCTGCTTGCTGATTACCGCAGCCCGGTTGGTCAGCGGCGCAAGGTGGCGTTGGGTGCGGGCGATCAGTTGCACCTCAACACGGCGAGTGCGGCTGACGTGCGTGTTGATCAGCGTTTGATTCGTTTGCTTGAAGGCGAAATGCTCCTGACCGCGTCGCACGGGTTTGAAGTGCGTACGGCGCAGGGCATTCTGAAAACCCAGGGCGCGCGTCTCAATGTGCGGCAATTGGCCGATCGCACGCAGGTGGCGTTGTTTGAAGGGCGGGTCGAACTAAGCGCCGATGGGCGTGCGCCGATGCTGCTGCCGGTGGCTCGGCAACTGAGTTTTACCTCGACGTTTGTTGGTGACGCGAAAGCGCTGGATGCCAACAGTGGAGCGTGGGTGGACGGCATGTTGGTGGCGGCGCATATGCGCTTGGGGGATTTTGTCGATGAGCTCGGTCGCTATCGTCGCGGGCAGCTTAATTGCGACAGTAAGGTCGCTGACTTGTTGATCTCCGGGACGTATCCGCTGGACGACAGTGAGCGGATTCTTGATCTGCTGGAAATCAGTCTGCCGGTGAAGGTGAAGCGCTTTACCCGGTACTGGGTGACCGTTGAGGCGCGGGTGTAAGGAACAAGATCAAAGGATCGCAGCCTTCGGCAGCTCCTACAGGAGATATGCATTGCAAATGTAGGAGCTGCCGAAGGCTGCGATCTTTTGATCCTTGAAAAATAAATGAGCCGTTTTTCAGATCTGGCGTGACAGAGAAGGAAAGCCCCCTTGATTCAACCTTCTCAGGATCATCCACCATGCACCCCACCCGCCTCACGCCATTGGCCCGCAGCCTGCGCAATCTCGTCCTCGGCGCCAGCCTGAGCTTCAGCGCCCTGCCCGCCGCGATGGCGGCCGACGCCAAGGCTTATCACATCGCACCGTCGTCGCTGGAAAATGCCCTCAACCAGTTTGGCCGTGAAGCGGGTGTGCTGATTTCTTTCGGTTCACAAGTTACCAGCGGCGTACAAAGCCATGGCCTGGAGGGCAGCTATACGCCTGAGCAAGGTTTGAATGCGCTGCTCGAAGGCACCGGTCTGCAAGCACGCGCCGAAGGTAACAACGCGTTCAGCCTGCAACCGATCACCGATGCCGCGCTGGAGCTGGACACCTCGAAAGTCGTCGGCGACTGGCTCGGCGATGCCGCGCAGATCAACGTCTTCGAACACCCCGGCGCGCGCGATGTGATCCGCCGCGAAGAGTTCGAACGTCAGGGCGCGACCCAGGCCCGCGATGTGCTCAACCGCATTCCCGGCGTCAACGCCCCGGAAAACAACGGCACCGGCAGCCACGACATGGCGCTGAACTTCGGCATTCGCGGTTTGAATCCGCGTCTGGCCGCACGCTCGACCGTGTTGATGGACGGCATTCCCGTGCCGTTCGCCCCTTATGGCCAACCACAGTTGTCGTTCGCGCCGATCAGCATGGGCAACATGGATGCGGTGGACGTGGTGCGCGGCGGCGGCGCGGTGCGTTACGGCCCGCAGAACGTCGGCGGCGTGGTCAACTTCGTCACCCGCGCGATTCCTGAAGCGCCTACGGTCAAGGGTGGCTTCCAGACTGAGACCAGCCCTTCGTCGAGCCACGACGGCTTCAAGACCAGCGCCAACCTGCTGGCTGGCGGCACCAACGCCAACGGTCTCGGCGGCGCATTGCTCTACTCCGGCACGCGCGGCGGTGATTGGCGCGAACACAGCGACAGCGAAATCGACGACCTGATCCTCAAGGGCAAATACCAGCTCGACGAGGCCAACAGCTTCAACGCCATGGCGCAGTATTACGAAGGCAAGGCCGACATGCCGGGCGGGCTGAACGTCGCCGATTACGATGCCGATCCGTATCAGTCGACCCGCTCGAAAGACCAGTTCTGGGGCCGTCGCACCATGTTCAACTTCGGCTATCGCTATCAGGAAGATCGCCGCGAATTCACCGCCAATACTTTCTTCACCAAAACCCTGCGCAGCGGTTATCTGGATCAGGGCAGCTTCCTTTCGCTGTCGCCGCGCGAGTATTGGGTACGCGGCCTGGAAACTCGCTTCGCCCAAGGCTTCGACCTCGGCCCGACCAGCCATGAAGTCGGCATCGGCTACCGCTACATCAACGAGGCCGGCCACGAACTGCGCTATCGCACGCCGATCGCCAGCAACGAATACCCGACCACCAACAGCCGCAACGACCGCGATACCCGTGGCGGCACCGAAGCCAATGCGTTCTTCGTCGACGACCGCATCGACATCGGCAAATGGACGATCACCCCGGGCGTGCGCTACGAGATGATCGACTCGCAGCAAACCAACAACCTGACCAACGTCAAATATGAAGGCGACTACAACACCGCGCTGCCGGCGTTGAACGTGCTGTATCACCTGACCGACAGTTGGAATCTGTACGCCAACACCGAAGGCTCGTTCGGCAGCGTGCAGTACAGCCAGATGCCCAACCGTGTCAGCAGCGGTGAAGTGAAACCGGAAAAGGCCCGCACCTGGGAGCTTGGTACTCGCTATGACAATGGCGCGTTGCGCGCGGAGATTGGTGCGTTCTTGATCAACTTCGACAATCAGTATGAAAGTAATCAGACCAACGATTCGGTGATCGCCCGGGGTGAGACCCGTCATCAGGGTATCGAGACCAGCGTCAACTACGCGCTGGATGACTTGAGCCCGGCGCTGGCGGGTTTCGATGTTTACGCGACTTACGCTTTCGTTGACGCGACTATTCGTGAAGACGGGCCGAACAAAGGTAATCGGGTGCCGTTCTCGTCAAAGCACAAGGGCACGATTGGCGTGGGTTACACCGAGGGGGCGTGGAAGTTGAATCTGGACAGCAGTTTCCAGAGTGATCAGTTTGCTGATAACGCCAATACCTCGAAGGAAAGTGCTGATGGCAGTACGGGCAAGATCCCGGGGTACATGCTGTTCAGCAGCCGCGCGGGGTATGACTTTGGGCCGCAGTTGTCGGATCTTAATGTGGCTGTTGGGGTGAAGAACATTTTTAACACGCAGTACTTCACGCGCTCGTTTGATGACAACAACAAAGGCAAGTATGTGGGGGAACCGCGGACGGTTTATGTGCAGACTTCGGTAGCGTTCTGAGGATTGAAGAGCCCCTCACCCTAACCCTCTCCCGGAGGGAGAGGGGACTGATTGGGGGATGCTCACGATCTCCGTCGACCTGAACGTGCTGTGCGGAATCCATAATCGACTCGGTCTTTCAGGTCGATGTACCCCGCAAGACACCTCGGTCGGCCCCCTCTCCCTCTGGGAGAGGGCTGGGGTGAGGGTTCTCGGCTACAGTAAAATATCAAATCAACTTCACAAGGATCGTGAAGCATGCAAACCCGCCCCACCCTCGTCCAATTCTCCCGCCAGTTACGCGCTAACCAAACCGACTGCGAACTCCTGCTCTGGCAGAAATTACGCTCCCGCCAGATCGCCAATCTTAAATTCCGCCGACAGTTTCCCTGTCCGCCTTACGTGCTGGATTTTTACTGTGCTGAGCTGAAATTGGCGATTGAGCTGGACGGTGGGCAGCACTTTGAAACGTCGGGATTGATTCATGATCAGCGCCGAACTCTCTACCTGTATCAACAGGGCATTGAGGTCGTACGGTTCAGCAATCTGGAGGTACTTCAGCAGATGGATGACGTACTGGAGCAGATCATACGAATAGCGGCAGCTCGAAAATTGCCCTCACCCTAACCCTCTCCCGGAGGGAGAGGGGACTGATTGGGGGATGCTTGTGAGTCACGCCGACCTGATTCTGCTTTGCCGAATCCATAATCAACGCGGTCTTTCAGGTCGATGTACCCCGCTAGACACCTCGGTCGGCCCCCTCTCCCTCTGGGAGAGGGCTGGGGTGAGGGGCTGCTTTCTGCTGCGATACCCAAAACCATCCCACAACACAAAAAAAACGGGCCTGCATTCGCAGGCCCGTTCTCATCAGGTTGGCTTATAGAATCAGCGCATCAACTGTTGATCGCTGCCTGTTCGTTCTCGTCAAATTCTTCCGCCAACAGCTTGTCGTTGGCCTTGCCGGTGAAGGGCACTACAGCGGCGCGTGGTTTACCTCGCAGTTTGCCGAAGAGGTGCTCCAGGGCGTGCTCGAGTTTTTCGGCAGCGCCGTCGATCGCCTGTTCCAGCGAATCGGCTTTGTGGGTCACGGAAATCGGTTGATGGCCTTTTGGCCGCGCTTCCAGTTGGCAGCGCATGTCATGCGGTCCTGGTTTGTCACCGTTCTCGTCGCTCAGATGGACTTCGACACGGGTCAGGTCTTCCTCATAACGGTCGAGCGTGCTCTCAATGGTTGTACGTACCCACTCCTCCAGTCGTTTACTGCCTTGAACATGGTTATCGCTGTTGACTTGGATTTGCATAGTTCATCCCTTATTTCAGCTAGCTCGCGAGGGGCCTGAATTGAATTTCCTGACCCCTTGGTTACAACAATCGGCCCGACTGCCGAACATTTCAACCCCTGAGAAAAGATAAATATTCATTCGCAAAAAAAGCCGGACAACCGAGTAAAGCGCTGGTAAGGTCGGGAGTTGGGTCGCCTCGCAACCCGGCAAAATCTGCTCACAATTGCCCGTCGTTCAACGGGTGCAAGCTGCGAAAAATCCCCGCCTCTTCGACCAGCCAATCATGCACCGCACGCACGCCCGGATGGCTCAGCGCCCCTGGCGCATAGAGCAACACGTAACGTTTGTGATTGGGCACCGACAAGCCGAACGGCACGATCAACGCGCCCCGCTCCAGCTCATCGTTAAGCAATGTGCGCCGGGCAATCGCCACGCCCATGCCGGCAATCGCCGCTTCGATGGTCAGGTGATTGCGGTTGAAGGTGTGCCCGCGCCGTACGTCGGCGCCTTCGAAGCCGATCGCGTTGAGATAAAACTCCCACTCCGCATATTCATAACTGCCGCGCCAGGCGGTGATGTCGTGCAGCAGCGGGAAATGCCCCAGATCCGCCGGCCCGTGCAGCGGTGGGCGACCGCGTAGCAGGCTCGGCGCGCACACCGGGAAAATCTGCTCATCGAGCAAGGCTGTGGATAACAATCCCGGATAGCTGCCGTCGTTGAGATCGATCGCCAGATCGAAGTCGCCTTCGTGCAACGGCACGCTGCTGTCCTCCGCCACCAGTCGCAACTGGATATCCGGAAAACGCTGTTGCAGGCGCGGCAAGCGTGGCGTCAGCCATTTGCTCAGAAACGATGGAATCGAGCGTACCCGCAGCGTGCCGCTGATCATCCCGGCATCGAGTCGACGCAATTCCGCATCGATGCTGCCGTACGCCTCGTTGACCGTGATCGCCAGCCGCTGCCCTTCCGCGCTCAACTCCACGCCCCGCGCACGCCGGTGAAACAGACGAAAGCCGAGGCGCTCTTCCAGTTGGCGGATTTGCTGGCTGACCGCGCCCGGGGTGATGTGCAGTTCTTCCGCGCATCGGGTGAATGACAGGTGCCGTGCGGCACAGGAAAACACCTGCAGCCAGACATAGGTCTGTGCGTGCAATTGACGACTCATCGTTTAGTCCTGCTAAAGGCTGTCTTAGGAAGTTTCGTTGGTCACGTCAGACCGAGAGAGGCAGTATCGCCGACATTGCGCTTGGCCTACAAAAAATGGCGGCGATTCCTACTCCATGACTTGCAAGGCTTTAGTATGGCTATCAGTGTTTTCGATCTTTTCAAAGTCGGCATCGGCCCGTCCAGTTCCCACACCGTCGGCCCGATGCGCGCCGCTGCGACCTTCGCTCAAGCGCTGATCGACCAGCGGTTACTCAATGATGTGCGGCGCGTGGAAATCCGCCTGTACGGCTCGCTTTCCGCTACTGGCGTCGGTCACGCCACCGATCGCGCCACGGTCATGGGCCTGATGGGCGAATGGCCGGACAGCATTGATCCGTCGACCATCGACCCGCGCATCCAGCAATTGCGTGAGTCAGGCCAACTGTCCCTCGCCGGTCAACGCGCGATTGCCTTCAACTGGCAGGAAGATCTCCTACTGCTCGACGAGAGCCTGCCCTACCACCCCAACGCCATGTCGCTGACAGCCTTCGGCGAAACCGACGTGCTGCTTGAGCAAACGTACTACTCGGTCGGTGGTGGTTTCATCGTCGAAGCGGCGGAAGCCGAGTCGGGTGTAGCCCCGGCCGGCGACGTGGTGCTGCCGTACGATTTTTCCAGCGCCGCCGAACTGCTGTCGTTGTGCAAAAAGCATGGCTTGCGGGTGTCCGAGCTGATGATGGCCAACGAGCGCGCCTGGCGCAGCGACGCCGAAATCCGTCAGGGCCTGTTGCATATCTGGTCGGTGATGCGGGAGTGCGTCGAACAAGGTTTGCGCCATGAAGGCATCCTGCCCGGCGGTCTCAATGTGCCGCGTCGTGCAGCGAAATTGCACCGCAGCCTGTTGGAAATCGGCAAACCGAATGTGATCAGCTCGACCCTGTCTGCAATGGAATGGGTGAATCTGTTCGCCCTCGCGGTGAACGAAGAAAACGCGGCGGGTGGACGTATGGTCACTGCACCGACCAACGGTGCAGCGGGGATCATTCCGGCGGTTCTGCACTACTACATGAAATTCAATCCGGACGCGTCTGACGACGATGTCGTCGCGTTCTTTCTCGGCGCGGCTGCCGTCGGTATTTTGTGTAAGAAAAATGCCTCGATCTCCGGTGCCGAAGTGGGTTGTCAGGGCGAAGTCGGCTCGGCCTGCGCAATGGCCGCTGCGGGTCTGGCTGACGTGCTCGGCGCCACTCCGGAGCAATTGGAAAACGCCGCCGAAATCGGTCTGGAACACAACCTCGGCCTGACCTGCGACCCGGTCGGCGGGCTGGTGCAAGTGCCGTGCATCGAGCGCAACGCGATCGCGGCGGTGAAAGCGATCAACGCCACGCAAATGGCCCTGCGCGGCGACGGCAATCACTTCATCTCCCTCGATCGGGTCATCCGCACCATGCGCGATACCGGCGCCGACATGCATGACAAGTACAAAGAAACTTCGCGCGGCGGCCTGGCGGTGAACTGGGTGGAGTGCTGATCGCGATTGCACTGTCAGCGGTCATCTGCGCAGTTCTGCCCTGAAACCGCGCGATAAAAAAAAGCGAGCCCCGTGGCTCGCCTTTTTTATCGCCGTGTTCATTGTTCGACAATTTTTCCGGCATGTCCCTTGCAAACTCCATGGTAGGAGTTGCCGAAGGCTGCGATCTTTTGATCTTCATGACTGAAATCAAAACACCGAAGATCAAAAGATCGCAGCCTGCGGCAGCTCCTACACGAGCAATTCGCGAATGGCCACGGAATGGCCGGTGATCAGGTCTGGCGAACCAACCCGATCACGGCCGGTCAACAACTGCACGTTCAATCAGGCGGTGACGCATCATGGACAATCCATTTCAGATCATTACCGATGCTTTCGCGCCGGATTATCAGATCAACCTGAGCATTCAAGGGCTGGACGGCAGCATTATGCTGACCCTATCCAACAACGGCCGGATCGTGGCCAAACGCATGATCAGCGCCGAACAACGCAACGATCCCGCGCGCCTTAAACGCCTGGTGCAGAGCATTCAATTCGGCATCGCCATCGAACAGGGCCACAGCGCCATGGCGATCCTCGAATCGATGACCAGCGGCGACGGACTGACCCCGCCACCGCAAAAAATCATTGATCAGCCCCGACCAGCGGCCGGACTTTAAAGCTCGCCCTTCTCGACCTCGGGATGCTCGCTGGAACCTGTACCGAGGGTGCGCTGTGGTTTCTCGATTTTCACCGAGGGAAATTGTGACGAGGCGTAACGCACCACCAGAATCGCCAGCGCGAGCAGCAGAATCCCGCCGCACAGGTAGATGATGCCCATGTCCGGCGGGTTGTGGTGCGAGACGTTGGAGATCAACAGGCGCGTCAGCGCGGTGATCGCCACATAGATCAGGAAGCGCACCGGCATGTGGTTGGTCTTGAAATAAATCCCGACCATCGCGCCCAACTCGAGATAGATGAACAGCAACAGAATGTCATCGATCTTGATGTGGCCTTCCTCGAGCATCCCGAGAAACTCCATCACCGCCGCGTATGCCGTCACCGCACCGATGGCAAACAGCGCCAGATAGTGGAAGGTTTCGACGAACAGGTTGCCCAGGGACTCGGCCAGTTGATGCACGTTTTGCCGCAGTTTCTCGGCCCAGTTTATTTTCACGATGATGTTCCTTAGCTCGATGCGAGCGGATGATGCGCGTTGGACGTGACGGTTTTCTGCACGTAACGGTTTTCATGCAGAAAAGAGGCCACGCCATCATGGCGAGCCATCACCAAACCCGCGCCGTGGCGTTTGGTCGCAGGCCTCGGGTTTGCACGATCCCTGCTCGCGAATGGCCCCAACACGATCCCACTGACAAACCCTAAATCCGGTCTACATTAAAATCCCACTACCCATGGCGCAGGGATTCGCTTATCCTTTTCGCTGTATATGGATACAGTAGTCGTCAAGACAACTTAATGTGAAGGCATGTGAGGTGGTGAATGGCCGTCGAAGTGGTATACCGCAGCAGCCGAGATCTGGAGCGCTTGTTCATGGATAAAGCCGAAGCTGACCGTCATGACAAAATGCTCGAACTGGCCGAATATCTGGCCGATGTCCTGCAAAAAGCCGTTCCGTCCCTGACTGAACAGCAAGTGGAAGAAGCCGGGATCTACATGGCGAAGAATCGCGATGTGTTCGCCCGGGCGTTCAAGAGCCAGCCTGACGCGCTGTCGGAGCTGATCAACGCACCGGCCGAGCCTGTCGAGAACGCTGAAGTGGTGGAAGTCGCTGAAGCGCCGGCCAAGCCTGCGAAAGCGGCAAAAGCCCCGAAGTAATCAACAAAGGATCGCAGCCCCTGTAGGAGCTGCCGAAGGCTGCGATCTTTTGATCTTCCCCCCATCACCGATACAAAACCCGCTCCGCCAACTCATCCGCCACCCGCGCTGGCGAACGCTTCTCCGCCTGCGCATGAGCAAACACTTCCGTCAGCCGCGAACTGATTTTCGACAGATGCGCGGTAATTGTCGGCAATTCCTCGCCGCGATGCTTCAGCGAGACATAAATCAGCCCACCGGCATTGATCACATAATCCGGCGCATAGAGAATTCCGCGCCGTTCCAGTTGATCAGCCACGTCCAGATGCGTCAGTTGATTGTTCGCCGAGCCCGCCACCGCCGAGCAACGCAATTGTGTGACGGTGTGACTGTTGAGCACCCCGCCCAGCCCACACGGCGCAAGAATGTCGCACGGCGTACTGAGCAACGCATCGTTGGCAATCGGATGCGCGTTGAGTTGCTCCATCGCCAGTTGCACCTTGCCGTGGTCGATATCGCTGACCAGCAATTCGGCACCCGCCGCGTGTAGTTGCTCCGCCAGCGCATACCCGACGTTGCCCAAACCCTGAATCGCCACGCGCAAACCTTCAAGATTATCGCTGCCCAGCCGCGCCATGGCGGTCGCGCGAATACCGGCGAACACGCCCATTGCCGCATGCGGGGCCGGATCGCCCGCCGAGGTGGTGCTGGTGACGTGTTGGGTTTGTTGAGCGATGCAATCCATGTCCGCCACTGAGGTGCCGCTGTCGATGGCGGTGATGTAACGGCCATCAAGCTGATCGATGCAGCGGCCGAACGCCTCGAACAGCGCCGCACGATTTTCCACATGCGCCGGCCGCACGATCACCGCAACGCCACCGCCCTGCGGCAATCCCGCCAGCGCGGCTTTGTAGCTCATACCCTGAGCCAGGCGAATGGCATCCTCGATGGCTGATTCATCATTCGGATAGGCAAGGTAACGACACCCGCCCAGGGCTGGCCCGAGGCGACTGTTATGGATGGCAATGACCGCCTTCAACCCTGAAACCGGGTCGACGCTAAGGTGCAGCGAATCCAGGCGAGTGCTTTGCATGAGCGCAAACATTGTTGGGCTCCCGAATCACTTCTTGTAGAACGCCAGTATAGGCTTGCGCCTGAAAATTGCTGGAGCGCACCGGAATAAGCGGCCTCGAAGACAGATGTTTTGCGGCATAACTCAATCGCTGCAAAATCCGCCACTGGACGAATAGCACTGACGGGGCTAAAACGAGGCATTCGAGGGAGATTGCGATGAGTCCGCGTCAACGATTTTTCGAGTGCCTGCACCGTTCACCGCCCGCGCTGTTAGAAGCCGCGTTGTGGATTGCTGCCGAGCACGAAAAAGACGTCGACCCGGCGGCGCTGCTGCACGACTTCAAAGAGCTGCAACAGCGCGTTAGTTATGGGCTGCCGATGCTGCCGGTCAGTGAACTGGCGCAACCGTTGCTGCGGCGGATGACCGATCTGGGTTTCGCTCAGGATGATTTTTTGCCGTTACGAACGCAGGCGGCGATGCTGCCGAAAGTCATGCAGACCCGTCGCGGTCAGCCTTTGGCGCTGGCGTTGATTGCGCTGGAGTTGGCACAGGGCCTGGAGATTCCGCTGGTCGGGGTCAACTTCCCCGGGCACTTTCTGCTGCGAGTACCAGGGGCCGATCACCTGCTTGATCCCTGCGGCGGTCGACGCCTGTATCCGAATGATTGTCGCGAGTTGTTGCAGCGCCAGTACGGGCCGAACATGAAGCTCAACGCCGAGCATTTACTGACCGCCTCGCCGGTGCAGATGCTGCAACGTTTGTCGCGCAACTTGCGGCAATTGCATCTGACCCATGAGGACTACATTGCCTCGCTGATCGACGCTGAACGGGTACTCGAACTGGGCGATGCTGCTGCCGCTGATTATCTGGCGCGGGCGAGTTTGTATCAGCGGCTGGATTGCCCGAATGCCGAGCGCTTCGATCTGGAGCGTGCGTTGTTGCTGAGCGATGATCCGATCCAGCGTCTGCGCCTGACCGACCGGCTCAGCCACTTGCCGCCTAATTCTGTCGTCCATTAAAAGCAAAAGATCGCAGCCATCGGCAGCTCCTACAGGTGATCTCATGTAGGAGCTGCCGAAGGCTGCGATCTTTTGATCTTCAAGATTTAAAAGGCGCCGCAACACCAACAACCGAACCACCCTCGGAAGGCGAGCGCACCTGGATGATCAGCAGCGCCGCAATGACCGCCGGAATCGCGCAGAAGAAGAAAATCTGCTCCACGGGAATGTGCATCGCCAGCAGCAGACTTCCGAACAAGGGCCCGAGAATCGAACCAAAACGCCCTACACCCAATGCCCAACCAGTGCCCGTGGCGCGAACGTGCGCCGGATAGAAGTTACTGGCGAACGCATTCAACGTCAGTTGCCCGCCGATGATGCAGAACCCCGCCGCAAACACGCAGGCCACCAGATAACGCGGGCTGTCGTGATTAAGGCCGAGCAAAATCGTACACAGCGCCGCGCCGGCCAACACGCCAGACAACAGCCGCACCTTGCGCTTTAAACGGTCGGCAAACCACGCCATGCAAATCGCGCCGAGGGTGCCGGCGAACAGGAACATCGACGTCACCAGATTGGCTTCGTTGAGTGTCAGGCCACTTTCCAGCAGCAACGTCGGCAGCCAGCTGATCATGAAATACAGAAGAATCAGGCTGACAAAAAACGTCGCCCAAATCAGCAGTGTCGGTCGCGCGTAGCCGTTGCGGAACAATTCGACCACGGTCAGTTTGCTGCCCTGCTCGCGTTCGTTTTGCTCGACACTCGCCACTGGCGGTTGCCAGTCCGGCAACATTCGCGCGGTGACTTTGCGCAGGCGCGCATACGGCGGCGCGTCACGCAGCAAACGCGGCAGCGACTCCGGCAGCATCCACCAGAGGAACGGGAACAGCAGCAACGGCGTCACGCCGCCAGCGAGGAACACCGCTTGCCAGCCGAATTGATCGATAAATCCGGCCGCGACAAAACCACCCGCCGCACCACCGAACGAAAAACCGCACGCCGCCAGCGTCACCATCAAAGTACGCAAGCGTGGTGGCGAATATTCCGACATCAACGCCATCGCGCTGGGCATCGCGCCGCCCATGCCGATGCCGCAGATAAAACGCGCGATCATCAGCGTATTCAGGGAATCGGCGAACACCATCAACACGGTGAGCGTGGCGTAGATCAGCACGCAAGCAAGCAGAATCCGTCGCACGCCGAAGCGGTCAGCCAATGGTGTGACCACCAGCGAACCAATGGTCAAACCGAGCAGGTTGGCGCTGAAAACAGGTCCGAATGCGGCTTTTTCCAGACCCCAATCCTGAGCCAGTGCCGGGACAACGTAACCGAGCACCTGCGCGTCGTAGCCGTCGGTGACGAGCAGCAAGGCGAGCAGGATCAGGAGCAACCACTGATAACGGGACACAGGACGGGCGTCGAGTGCCGCACGGAAGCTGGCAATCTGGTTGTGCATCGCAAGGTACCTGTTTTGTTTTTATGATTTTTTGGTGCAGCAACCGATACCCCTTGTGGGAGCGGGCTTGCTCGCGAAGGCGGTGGGTCAGTCAACATTTCCGTAGCTGACACTCCGCCTTCGCGAGCAAGCCCGCTCCCACAGGGGATTACGGGGTGTCAGGTTGATTCGCGGGATGGGCTTTGATGAATGCCGGATGGTCTGCGGCCAGCGCCGCCACTCGGCAGATTCGCGGATAAGCCTCCAACGAAACATTGAACCGCTCAGCCGCATACAACTGCGGAATCAAGTAAACATCCGCCACACACGGCCACTCGCCGAAACAGAAACCGCTATCACCAATCAACTGCTCCACCGTCGCCAAGCCTTGGCCGATCCAGTGACTGATCCACTCCACCACCTGCGGCTCTTCCTGCCCCGACTGGCGCAGGCGATTGAGCACGCTGACGTTGTGCAGCGGATGCACGTCGCAGCCGATCACCGCCGCCACGCCGCGCACATGGGCGCGGGCCGCGAGGTCTTCCGGCAACAACGGCACCTGTGGATAACGTTCCTCCAGGTACTCGATGATCGCCGGCGACTGGATCAATAACTCGCCTTCATCAGTGCGCAAGGCCGGCACCCGGCCCTGTGGATTGATCGCCAGATACGCCGCTTGCCGATGCTCGCCACCGGCCGGTGCGATCAGGTTGACCGGCAGTGCCTGATAGTCGAGACCCTTCAATGCCAATGCGATCCGCACGCGGTACGACGAGGTCGATCGGTAGTAGGTATAGAGATCCATAAACCGCTCCTGTCAGCGCGCCGCCAACACTTTGCCACGGCATTCGCCGAAGCCGATCGAGGCAAAACCATCACGGGCGCAACGTGCACGCAGGATGATTTCGTCACCGTCTTCAAGGAATTTGCGCACTTCGCCGGAGGCCAGTTCGATCGGTTTTTTACCGCCCTCGGTGATTTCCAGCAGGCTGCCGAACTGACCGTTTTCCGGGCCGGACAAAGTGCCCGAACCGAACAGATCACCGGCCTGCAACTGGCAACCGTTGACGCTGTGGTGCGCGACCATTTGCGCGACTGTCCAGTACATGTAGCGGGTGTTGCTCAGGGTCAGGCGATGGGCTGGCAGATTCTGTTCGCGCATGGCTTCGGTGAGCAGCAGCACTTCCAGTTCGATGTCGAAAGCACCGCCGTCCTGATCACGTTGTTCGAACAGGTACGGCAGCGGCTGCGGATCACCCTCCGGACGCTTCGGTTGCGCGGTGCGGAATGGCGCCAGCGCTTCTGCTGTTACGACCCACGGAGAAACGCTGGTGATGAAGCTCTTCGACAGGAACGGGCCCAGCGGCTGGTATTCCCACGCCTGGATATCGCGCGCCGACCAGTCGTTGAGCAGGCAGAAACCGGCGATGTGATCAGCGGCATCGCCGATGGCGATCGAATCGCCCATCTCGTTGCCCTGACCGATCCAGATGCCCAGTTCCAGTTCGTAATCCAGTCGCGCGCACGGGCCGAAGGTCGGCTCAGTCTGACCGGCCGGTAGCGTCTGGCCTTTCGGGCGACGCACATCGGTACCGGAGGCACGCACGGTGGAGGCGCGACCGTGGTAACCGATCGGCACGTGCTTGTAATTCGGCAGCAACGGGTTATCCGGACGGAACAGTTTGCCGACGTTTTGCGCGTGTTCGATGCCGACGTAGAAGTCGGTGTAATCGCTGATGCGTGCCGGCAGGTGCAGTTGGCAATCGGCGGCCAGTGGCAGCAGTTTTGCACCTTGCGCTTCGATGCTGCCACGGTGCGTGCTGCCTTCGCTGAACAGTTCCAGCAGGCGCTCACGCAAAGCAACGCGAGCGTCGCGACCGAGTTCAAAAAACGCGTTCAACTGGCCGCCGTGCATGGCTTCGACGGCACTGCGCGCGGCGCCGTCGAACAGCCCGGCTTCCAGCGCGACTTGCAGATCAAAAATCTGTTCGCCAATCGCCACGCCTGCGCGCGGCGCCGAACCGTCCACGCTGAACACACCGAGCGGTAAGTTCTGCAGTGGGAAATCTGCGTGACCGTTGGCTGAAGCGACCCAGCTGCGGGTGATGGAATTCTGCGTCATGGGTTATCTCCGGGTCGGGTCGAACGTGGCGGGCAGCGTGGCCCAGCAAGCGTCGTAAGTAGATTGCAGTTGCGGGCAGTCGAGGGCGAAACGGCTTGGGCGCAGCACCTGACTGGTCTCGAACATGAAGGCCATGGTGTTGTCGATTTTCGCCGGTTTGAGCTCGGCGTTGATCGCTTTGGTGCAGGTCTCGCCGTCCGGGCCGTGGGCGCTCATGCAGCTGTGCAGCGACGCGCCGCCGGGCACGAAGCCTTCAGCCTTGGCGTCGTATTCACCCTGAATCAGGCCCATGAATTCGTTCATCAGGTTGCGGTGGAACCACGGTGGCCGGAAGGTGTTTTCGGCGACCATCCAGCGCGGCGGGAAGATCACGAAGTCGAGGTTGGCCAGACCGTGCACGCTGGTCGGCGACGTCAGCACGGTGAAGATCGACGGATCCGGGTGATCGAAACTGACCGTACCGATGGTGTTGAAACGGCGCAGGTCGTATTTGTACGGCACGTTATTGCCGTGCCAGGCGACCACGTTCAGCGGCGAGTGATTGAGTTCGGTGGCCCACAACTGACCGAGGAATTTCTGCACCAGCGTGGTTGGCTGCTGCAGATTTTCGTAAGCAGCGACCGGCGTCAGAAAGTCGCGCGGATTGGCCAGACCGTTGCTGCCAATCGGCCCCAGATCCGGCAGCCGCAGCGGCGCGCCATGGTTTTCGGCGACATAGCCGCGCGCTTGTGGGTCGAGCAGTTCAACGCGGAATTTCAAGCCGCGCGGCAGCACGACGATTTCCAGCGGAGCCACTTCCAGCACGCCCAGCTCGGTGGCGATGCGCAGACGGCCGAGTTGCGGCACTAGCAGCAGTTCGCCGTCGGCATTGAAGAACACGCGTTCCATCGAACGATTGGCGGCGTAGTTGTAAATGCTGATGCCGGACGGTTTTTCGGCGGCGGAGTTGGCCACCATGCTCACCAGACCATCGATGAAATCAGTCGGCTCGGTCGGGATCTCCAGCGGATTCCAGCGCAGACGATTCGGTGTCACATCGCCCAACGGCCCACCGGCCAATTGCCGTTCCAGTTTGACGAACGCCGGGTGATTGGCCGACGGCTGAATCCGGTACATCCAGGTGCGCCGCGCTTCACTGCGGGCCATGGTGAACGCGGTGCCGGAAAACAATTCGGTGTAGAGGCCGTACGGGGCTTTTTGCGGGGAGTTCTGGCCGACGGGCAGCGCGCCGGGCAACGCTTCAGTGCTGAATTCGTTGCCGAAACCGGACTGATACGCCAGCGCCTGAGCGGTTGAATCGAGGTTCATGGAGCCTCCTGAACAGGGAGTCGGCAGTGGCCCATCGCTCTGGCTCAGAGGTTTCGGCACGCCGGGGTTGTTATTATCGTAATTCGATTACGCATAACGTAATTTGCTCGCTATCCAGCGTCAAGCTATAAAGACGCCCATTCGTATCGGAACCCGGCCGCACCATGGAAAAAACCAGCGACAGTAACGGCAAACAGAAAGTCCGCTCCGCCGAAGTCGGCACCGACATCCTCAAGGCTTTGGCCGAGCTGTCACCGTCGACCTCGCTGTCGCGTCTGGCCGAACACGTACAGATGCCGGCGAGCAAGGTGCATCGCTATTTACAGGCGTTGATCGCCTCGGGTTTCGCCGAGCAGAACGCCGCCACCAACCATTACGGTCTCGGTCGCGAAGCGCTACGTGTGGGTTTGGCCGCACTCAACAGTATGGACGTGCTGAAAGTCGCCGCCCTGCCGTTGGCCGAATTGCGTGACGAGCTCAACGAGACCTGTTTTTTGGCGGTGTGGGGCAATCAGGGTGCAACCGTCGTCCATATCGAGCCGGCCGTGCGTGCGGTGACGGTGGTGACACAACTCGGTTCGGTTCTGCCACTGCTCAGTTCTTCGACGGGACTGGTGTTCAGCGCGTTTCTGCCGCATCGGGAAACCGATGATCTGCGCGAGCAGGAAATCGCCGTTGCTGATCACCCGCTCAAAGACGAAAAGACTTACACAACCCTGTGCGAACAGATCCGCGAACGCGGTCTGCACCATGTTCACGGCTTGCTGATGCCCGGCGTGGACGCGTTGTCCGCGCCGGTGTTCAATGCCGTCGGCCAGGTCGCAGCCGTGCTCACTATCGTCGGCCCGACCTCGTTGTTTCACGCTGACGAAAACGGCCCGGCGGCGCAGCGCTTGTTGGCGGCGACGCGGGCCGTGAGCTGGCGAATGGGCTACCAAAGCGATGAAGTCAGTCGCTGAGCAGCGCCATTAGCGTGCGACGCTGTGGCATGGCACGGTACTGGGTCAGATAACCGTGGTTTTACTGGTCAGGGCTTGAGGGCCATCCAGGATCTCCTGAATGGCCTCCTTTGCCAGACCGGGCAGACCAGCATGTCCTGTTGCCTGCCTGTAAAAACTCTCGACTTTATAAACGTCACCGAGCAGTGAAACGAAGTTACGTTGCAATGTGGACGCGGCGCGCTTACCCGCGGCAGCCTTGCCCAACGAGGCCAGTTCCGCAATTGCTCCCACAAAATGCTTCAGCGCTTTCGCCCGATCACCCTGAACGAGTGCATCCAGCCCGGATACGGCCTCTTTTGTGAACAGCACAACACTCAAGGCAACGCCCACCGGCGGGAATACGAAACTCAGTGCGGTGACGACCGTGACAACGCCGTCAAAAATCAGCCCAAAAATGATTTCGGCCATGCTTTGGGTTTTTTCATCAACATCGGAAATCACTTTGTAAATAAACTCGCTATAGCACGCTTGGAAGTTCTCGATTCGAGCATAGGGTTCAAGCGCAGGAGCCTCGGTAAAATTGCTTCGTAGTTCGAGTTGCTCCAGATAATCTTTGACCTTGTTTTGATATTTTTCCTCAACTTTTTCATAAAAATACCGACCATAACCGCGAGATTTCACCGCGTCGACAAACTCGGAGAATGGCCAGAGTTCACGACCATCCGGTGCATCGGGGGCGAAGAGATATTCTTCGACGTGACTGCCCAGCTGTATCCGAAAGACGAACACGCCTACAACCTTTGCTCTCTTGATGTGCAAATTGCACAGCGCGCTGTAACCAATTTGAGAAATCTCTTCCAGAACCGCTTTGGGAGGGTGCACGCCATCAACGTCCGCAACTACATTAAGTAACTCAGGTAATGCTTGAGCACTTAGTTGGCCACTGAAAAACGCCTGCATGACTGCTATATACATTTTTCGCTTCAAGATCGCCAAATACAGGCGGCGATTGAAGGCGCCCGTCACATGCTGTGGATTCAGCTGAACAGTGCGCAACATATTAATGTACTGTTCGCCCGGCCGCAGCCTCTTCGACCAACTGGAGATATTTCGAATATCCAGCGCATCGAGCGGCGGATGACCACCCGTGACTATAAATCTCGGATATTTTGGCTCGCCGACACGGTTGGCATAAAAAGATACTTCACCAACGATCAACTGAGTCAAGGTCAGTTGTTGGTCTTCGCTGATCTCAATCCGGATCTGATCTGGATTGATCGAAACATAAACGCCTTTTTCCGACAAATGCTCTTCAACAAGCTTCTTGATGAGGTCAAAACAGAATTGTTCGTACGAAACAAATCCACCCTGACGCACGCTCACTGCTTGCAGTGCTTGAAGTTCGGTATTGACGCGAGTAAACAGCTGACGCTGGACTGCAGTGGCCGATCGATAGGCATAAGGTGTGACACTTTCCTCCTGCGCCACAATCCATGCTCGCAGGTTGTACACCAGATTCAACATCACTTCCGAGCCACGGTAAGAAGTAGGCCCCACCTCCACACCTCGCCACAGTGAGGGTAACTGCACGACCTTCTTAAGATGACTGGAAATGGCCTGCCGATCCATTGCATGAGATTGCCAGGCGAGGTAATCGCAGCCCTTTTCAGTCGCGGCCCAGCTACCGATTTCCAGACTCAGGCTGCGCAGATCCGGCAGTTCGCGCCATTCGCGATCGATTGGAGCGCCCGGCGCATAGAGAAGCCAGCCACCCTGACCTGGCTGCTCAGAACCGATGACGACGAGATCCTTAAGTGGCCGATTGTTAGTTCCGGGCAACTCCAGTTTCAGGCAACTGACAACGAGCCCCGCCTCACCTTCGACCGCGCGCCGAACACGCTCAAGATTGGTTTGATTGAGATGTCCCTGAAGCCGCGCCGAAAAAGCGCTCAGTAACAGCTGCTGTTTTACGAAAGCCGCCATGGCCTCGATGACAGTGCTTTTTTCGTAAGTCTTGCGCAAACTCGCACCGTAATCAGCGCGTAGATCTGAAGTGTCCATGGAGTTTTCAAGCCATCGCTGGTTCATCCGCGCAGGCACTCCCTCCCCCAGGCACTCCAGGCGCCCACGTGACGATTTGTCGTGCAGCCCATACAGCGCAAACTCAGTCAGACTCCGTGAGTTGTCCTGCTGAATAAGGTGCGGGCCTACTTTGAAAACATATTGTGAACGAACGGTGATTTGATCAGGATTCAATACCCTACCAAAATCGAGCCTGATCGAATCAGCAATGACAAAGCGCGCATACGACTGGAGATCGGTCAGGTGCCCCAGTTGTCGTTCGAGATGCAGTCGACTGGCAACAAGCTGTTGTTCTAACTGCGCAAACTCGAGCTGCTTATCACCCTCGGCATTTCCCAGCCATTTTGCAGGTTCTTGCACGTTCGCCAAAATTCGCTTATCAAACAAGTTCATTCAATGCCCCTGAGTTATTTCAGAACACAACCAGCCGAATGGCAGGTCAACGGGCAAAAATTACTTCAGTTGACGAAAACAAAAAAACCGACAAGCAATTCAAAATATGGGCAAAGCATGCAAAACGTCTCAATGACTTCAACGTGCTGTTAGCACGCTTTATTTCTAACTCAGCACGCCTAACAACTTTGCCTTCGCGACCGCCTGAGTCCGGCGCTCTACGCAGAGCTTTACGTTAATACGTCGAGCGTGAGTCTTTACCGTGTGTAACGAGATAAACATTTCATCGGCAATCTGTTGATTCGAATAACCGAGGGCAATCAGCTTCAAAACTTTAAGTTCGCGCTGACTCAATAAAGGCAAACTGGCGGAGTTTTCAAAATCCGCATGATGAGCCGATGGCAGCGCCACCGTTTGCAGCATCTCGGCCCTGCGCAGACTCAACTCTTGCAACGCCTGACGGCACTGAAAATCCGCCGCCAGCCGCAGCCCCTGTCGCAAGGCTTTATCGGCTTCATCCTTGCGGCCGGCGAGCCACAGCAGCTCGGCGATGACCAGCTGCAATTCCGTGTGCAAGGCGTTCATCGCGCTGGATTGGGCCTGGTTCATCCTGCGCTGCAACTGCGCCAGGTGCTCAGCGTCCATCGGCGAACTGGCAGCGCGAGCAAGGATCAGCAGGTATTCAATTCTCGGGATCAGCAACACGGTTGCTGGCGGAGCCTGCACAGCTTGAGCTCCCTGGTAATGACGCAACACGCGGCTCAGCGCTTCACAAGCGAGATCCTGACGTTGCTGTTGCAACCAGAAATGGCTGCTGACCTGCAGCAGCACACCGCGATAGACCGTGTCGGGAATCTGCCGCTGCTGCATCAAGCGTTCAGCCGCCCGGAGCCGATTGAAGGCCAGCTCAAAATCACGCTGATTGGCCGCCAATTGCGCCTGGCCCAAATAGCCGTACAGCACTCGTTTGTCGTGGCTGCGCAGGCAATCATTCAGGCCACTTTGAAACAGTGCCGCCGCGCGTTCGTCCAGCCCCTGATTAAGTGCGAGGCGGCCGCGCAGCAGCGCGATCCTGCCGTGCAAAGGCGTCAGCCGCACAGTGTGTTCGCGAAGCAATTCATCCATGTTGCTCAATAACGCCTCGGCCCGCGCACTCGCACCGCGCTGTTCGAGCAGGTGCGCATGATCTAGTTCGAGCAGGCCTTCGAAGACCAATGAATCATGCGCCCGCGCCAGGCACAGCGCTTGCCGGTTGAACGCATGCGCCACGTCGAGTTCACCGCGCAGAAATGCCTGCTGAGTCAGCCCCGACAGGCACAGCAGCCGGGTCGGCCACGTCTCGGGGGCCAGCTCGGCCAGCGCCTGCTGAAAGTGTTCCTGCGCAGGCTGCATCTGCCCTTGCAAATGCAGGAGCCAACCCTGTTGCGCCTGCCAACGGGCGATTAATTGCCGCTCAGCTTGCGCCGACGGTTGTGGCAGGAATCGCGTCATATGCGCGATGCATTGTTCTGCTTGCTCGAACCGCCCGGCGAACAACAGCGCCCCGGTAAACAGCCCGACCAGTTGCGGCGAACTGAGGATCAACTCTTCGCCTTGTTGCTCGTGCAATTGCAGCAACAACACCACGGTCTGCTCTTCAAAAAGATGCTCGAAACTGAAGTGCTGCAACAGGCTGACAGCCACTTCGAATTCTTCGGCGAGCAGCGCTTGTTCGAAGGCCGAACGCCAATCCTTGCCGACGGTAAAAAACTGACAGGCACGCCGATGCCAGGAACGGCTCGCCGGCCATTGCTCTTCGCGCATGACTTGCGCGAGCGGCGGGAACACTTGCAGCCATTCCGCCGACTCGTGCCACGGCTCGATAAAGCAGCCCAGGGTTTGCAGCGTGCGCAAGAGTTGCGCGCCCTCACCGGCACCGAACAAGTGCTCGCACAGTTCGGCATTGAATCGCGGCAGATGCGCCAACACCCGCCAGGCCTCGGCCAGCTCCGGCGTAAGGCTGCTGAACAGTTCGTGCTGCAGATAATCGAGCAGCGTATCGACCCGTTGTTGCGGCTGAAGGCTTTGCGTCCAGTCGCACTTTTGCAGCAGCGCCATGCGCACCCCGGCGCACCAGCCGCCGGTGCGCTGGAAAATTCGCCCGGCAACACTGCCGGCCTGCTGTGGCGTCAAATGCGTCAGCGCGCTAGCGATTTCGTCTTGGGTCAGGGCGAGGGTCACGCTTTCAGATTCATATAACTCATCGTCGAGCAGCAAACGTGGCCAGTTGCATTGCGGACGTCGGCGCGTGCCGATCCACCACGTGAGTGCCGGGCTGCTGACCGCCAGCAAGCGATCAAGCAACGTGTCCAACTCCGGATCGGGCAGGCGGCAGTAGTCATCGATAAACAACCAGGTCGGCTCAGCCCAACGTGCCAGCGTCGCGATCAACCGCGCCTCATCCACCCGCTCGGCGAGTCCCAACGTCTGCGCCAGACGCTGGCAGAAGTCGGCGGGACTGAGCGTTGCGCCAGCCAACGGCAACCACCGCACCTCGCACGCGGGCGGCGCCTGAAACAGACATTCAGCAAGCAATGCACTTTTGCCGCTGCCGGCCGGCGCGCACACCAGCCGCACCCGCGCCACGGATTCGAGCAACGGCGCGCTCAAACGCGTACGCGACTGATGATGGGAAGAAAGCCTGGGCAGAAATCCGCGGCGATCCAGGCAGGGCGTCATGGCGGTCATCGAGTGAGCCTTCTTATCGTTGTGCACTCACCCTAGCCCGCTCCGGGCACCTTGTTGACGAGTATTCAGCGCGCTGATTGGCTCCCATAAAAAAGGCGACCAAGTGGTCGCCTTTTGCCTTGCCGATGTATCCAGACCGTTACCGAACGCCCTCGGCGCGCAAGGCCGATGGCGTGTAATCCGCCGCCTTAGCTTCGAAGCCGAATTCGTAACTGTGTTTCTCTTCGTTCTTCATGCCCAGGGCAATGTAGCGACCGGCGATGATGTCGTAGAGCGCTTCGAGGGTGTAAGCCTGTGCCTGATGCTCGTAGTGATATTCAGAGTGACCTTCGGCCACGCGCCACAGTTGACCGCGACCGTCATAGTGATCGACCAGTGCGACTTGCCAGCTGTCCTCATCGATGTACATGTGGCGCTTGGCGTAGATGTGCCGCTCGTTCGGTTTCACCGTACCGATCACCTCCCAGACACGGTGCAGTTCGTAACGGGTCAGATCCTGATTGATGTGCCCGGCCTTGACGATGTCATCGTATTTCAGGCTCGGCGAATCGAGTTTGTAGCTGTTGTACGGGATGTACATTTCCTTTTTGCCGACCAGTTTCCAGTCGTAGCGATCCGGTGCGCCGGAGAACATGTCGAAGTTGTCCGAAGTACGCAGGCCATCCGCCGCCGTGCCCGGGCCGTCATACGCCACTTGCGGCGCCCGACGCACCCGACGCTGACCGGCGTTGTAGATCCACGCCAGACGCGGCTCCTTCACCTGATCGAGGGTTTCGTGCACCAGCAGCACGTTGCCGGCCAGACGCGCCGGAGCAGTTACCGACTGTTTGAAAAAGGTCAGCACATTGGCGGCTTTTTCCGGGTCGATATCCTTGATCAGTTGCGGCACGGCGATCTCTTCTTCGAAGCGGATCGGTGTGTAGCTGCCGTTGGTCTGCGGGGTCACCTGCGTGATGATGCGTCTGACGTTGCCGCCGTGGTAACGGGTGATGTGGTTCCACAACACTTCGACGCCGTTCTTCGGAATCGGGAAGGCGTAGTAGCGGTTGCCGGTGAAATTGGCCAGGCCATTGCCATCGTTGATGGTGGTGACGTTGAGCGCGCTGCGCTTGGCCGATTCGTAGATTTCCGGCGGCACGGCGACGGTGCGGTGAGTGGTGTAGACCGGAATTTTGTAGGTTTCAGGGTAGCGCTTGAACATCGCCACCTGGCCTTCGGACAGCTTGTCTTTGTACTTGTCGACGTTGGCCGGGGTGATGGTGAACAACGGTTTCTCGTTGGCGAAGGGGTCGGCAAGGAAACCTTTGCTGTCCACCGCGGCGGCGTTTTTCGGAATGCCGCCGTGCTCACGCCGGGATAGAGCCATCGGCGTTGCCGGCCTTTTCAGCACCGAGCGGGGTCAGGCTGGTGCCGAGTTTGTTCGCTTCATCCGGCGACACCGCCGCCATCACGTTGGCCGCCAGCACACTCAGGGCCAGCACACCACATTGCAGAATCATTTTGCGCATTGCAGTCATCCTTCTCGGGCAGATCAGAAGTTCACGCCGAAGCTCAGGGCCACGAAGTCACGGTCTTCGAGGACGTTGTAGTCACCGCCAAAAAAGTCGGTGTAACTGAGGCTCGCGGTGTAGGTGTTGCGGTAGTCGGCATCGACGCCGACGCTGATCGCTTTCGCGCCTTCGTTGAACAGGCCGTTGGGCCCGTAACCGGCAACGTCATGCGACCATGACAGATTGGGTTTGAAGTTGATCCCGCCGACCACGTTGGCGTAATCGAGGATCGCCCGAGCGCGGTAGCCCCACGACGTCGATGTGACAAAGCCATCGGTGTCGCCGCCGAAACCGTACTGGCCGTAGACCGAGTCGCGGCCATAACGCAGCTGACTGCGCGACTCCAGCCCACCGACGTGCACCACCGCCGCTTCGCCGACTACGGTCAGACGTTCAGCGCCCAACACCTGATCGAAGAAGTGCGTGAGGGTGCTCTGCACTTGCGTCACTTCTTTACGGCGATAACCTTTGTTGTCCGCGCCCGGCGACGTCGCCAGTGGCGAGGCCGCACCGCCGGCAATCGGGTTGAGCAGCGCCAGCGTCAAGTCGTTGGTGTTGACCTGCACCGGCGCGTTGGGCCGGTAGCTGATCTCGCCAGTCCACGCGGTGCCGGTCGGCAAAGTGGTGGAGAAACTCGCGCCGTACAGGCGAATGTCTTCCGGGTATTCCAGGTAGTACTGACCGCGTCCGAGCATCACGCTCTGCGCCAGACCCGCACCGCTGCCAGGCGCCAGACCGTTGGCTATGCCGACCATGCCCGGCAACGCCGCCAGCGTCGAAAGCCCCGCCGTGGTGGTGCCCACCGTTGGCGTGCGGCTGTGATAGTTCATGAAATAGAGGCCGTACTCGGTATCGTCGCCGAGCCAGCGCAGCGCCGTGCCCCACTGCCCGGAATCCCGCGCATCGCGGTCGCCGCCACGGGGAATCACCACCCCTTCGCGAGTGACCTGAATGCCCTGACCGAATGCCTGGGTCAACGGCACAAACGGTGCAATGGCTGGACTGCCGACGGTGTAGCCGTTGTTGCAACCATCCGCCGCCACGTCGACACCGAAGAACGTGCCGCAGTTGTCGAGAACGGTCTGATCCCACTCCAGTTGGTAAAAGCCTTCAACCGTCAGTTGATCGGTCAGACCTTGCGAACCGAACAACATGTTCACCGGAATCAGACCTTCCTTGATCTCGGCACCGGGACGTCGAAACGCGGAAACGTCGACCGGGTTGATGCTGTTGATCGAGTTGCCGATGAAGGTACTTTCGCCCCAGCTCACCACCTGCTTACCGGCGCGCACAGTGCCCGGCAAATCAGCGATGGAATAGTTGTGATAGACGAACGCATCGAGGATCTGCGCGCCGGAAGACTTGGCGCCTTCCTTACGGCCGCTGTCGCTGATCTGTTTGAACTCGCGGTCTTCGTCCTTGAGCTCGAAGTCGTACCAATACTTGCCGCGCACAAACACACCGGTGTCGCCGTACTTCAGTTCGAGGTCGTGAATGCCTTTGAAGATTTTCGAAAAGGTCTCGCCTTTCTTGAAGTTCAGGCGCCCGTCATCACCCGTGGAAGATTGCCCGGTACCGCCGTTGACCGTGCCGACCAGCGACTTGTCGGCATCGCGCATGCCCCAGCTCGCCCCGATCGACAAGGACGAGTCGAACGTCCCTTCGATTTCGCCGATGTTGAACGAAACCGCCTGCGCCTGGGCACAGCAACCCAGAGCCACCGCAGCGGCCAGCGCTTGCGGTGTGAAGATGGCTCGCATTGTTGTTTTTGTCATGCGTCTTCCCCGGTGAGTGACAGAAGGCCCCACCCTACTGCCGCCGGCACGGGACGATAAGCGCACCAAGGAGGTATTCGCGCTGTCGCTCGAAAGGATGAATCCCCGCACAGGACGGGGCTTTGCGCGATTCATCCGTGAGCTGGATGGAGGATCATCAGCGCAACGCATGGCGCATGCCGGGACGCAGCGACTGTTGCATGCCCCGCAACAGTGCATGTCTGGAATCGCTATTTTTCCTACAGGCCGAAGTGCTTATTCTGAGCGGGCTTTCACGGGATACGCCGTAAAGCGCGAAGCACAGGCCAGGAGCAACGCTGGCCATTGCTGACAGATTTCAGATGAATCGAAGTGGTCGGTTTATCGCCCCGGTGTTCACTGACGTTGATTTGTAGCTCCTTGATCCAACGTCTTACCTTGGCCGCTGCGTTTGCAGCGGCCTTTTTTATGGGCGCCGTTTTACCCACCTCTCCTGCATTCATCAGGAAGTTTTCCCATCAGTTGTAGGAAATCTCTTTTTGACCCGCTGATGCCAAGCTTTAATTCAGGGCTAAAGATTATTCATACAAATACGCGCGTCATTACTGACGAACGATGCAGATATGTCCGTTCAAAAGCTGATGTAGGTTAATCGCTCCGAAAATCCGAAAAACTTGCAGCGAGTAAAACGAATGTTGGAACAAGATTCTGTTAAAGCCGCAGAGACAAAAATCGAAAGAAAAGGATCTGCTGCCGACCTCATCATGCTTGCGCGTCTTGATGCCATCCTGGAGTGCAAGCTTGCGATGACCGACACCGATCGCCGGTACTATGCGCATGCGATTCGAATGATGGAGCGATTCAGAGCGATGGGGCTTGCTGACGACTACATTCCCAAAAGTAATCCGTCGCTTTGGAATAACGTCCATTCGGCCACACTTGAAGATTTAAAACTGGGTGATGATGAGGCATTGCGCTACACCGCCGAGGCGATTGACGCTGCGAAAAAGCAGGAGCTGGAAGCATTTGAATGCATCAGCAGAATCAAGAGTTCGCCTGCAAAACTCGAGCAGGCTGTCAGGCAAGAAAATCTCAGGGATTTGTTATCAGTGTTGGCAATAGGTTTGGCATTTCCCGCCCTCGATACACTGTTCGGGCGTTATCGATTTGAAGTCATAGCACGCGGTGAACTGTGTAAAACATACGAGGAATTATTTCATGAGGGCGTATTGGCTGAGGGCACAGAGGCTGTCGCCGTTCCGGGCCCAAATTGGAGACTCCCGGAATTCATAATTGATAAACGGTACGAGGAATAAAAGAAAGAGCCTCGCCATGTCGAGAACGCAGCGAGGCTAAAACGTCCCTTACAGCGAATACTTCTGCAAATTCGCCATCATTTCCTTCAGCGCCTCAATATTGTCCTTCGGATGCGCCGCGCCTTCGAAATCACAAATCTGCTGCCAGTGCGCCGCGACATCTTCCGGCGAGAAACCTACTCGCGGATCAAACCCGGCACCCAGGCTACGCTCCCAACGCACTTTGCCCATCCAGCCGCCGCCGACTTCGAACAGTCCAGAAGTCTCTTGGCATTGCTCGCTGGCCAGGTACACCACCAGCGGGCTGACCAGTTCCGGTTTGAGTTGTTCGAACACTTGCGGCGGGATCAGGCCTTCGGTCATGCGCGTGCCGCCAGTTGGCGCGATGGCGTTGACGAGGATGTTGTTTTTGCGGCCTTCGATGGCCAGGGTGCGGGTCAGGCCGTAGAGGCCGAGTTTGGCCATGCCGTAGTTGGACTGGCCGAAGTTGCCGTAGATGCCGGAGGTTGAGGCGGTGAAGATCACGCGACCGTAGTTTTGCTCGCGCAGGTGCGGCCATGCGGCGCGGGTGACTTTGTAGGCGCCTTCGACGTGGACGCGGTAAACCAGATCCCAGTCGGCGTCGTCCATTTTGTGGAAGGTCTTGTCGCGCAGGATGCCGGCGTTGTTGACCACCACGTCGACGCGGCCGAAGACGTCGAGGGCGTTTTGCACGAGTTTGTCGCCGTCGGTGACCGAGTCATGGTTGGCTTCGGCGGTGCCGCCGGCTTCACGGATTTCAGCGACGACGCGGTCGGCAGCGGAGGCATTGGCGCCTTCACCCTGAGCCGAGCCGCCGAGGTCGTTGACCAGCACTTTCGCGCCCTGTTTGGCGAACAGCAGTGCGTGGGCGCGGCCAAGGCCACCACCGGCTCCGGTGACGATCACGACTTTATCTTCGAAATGCACAGACTCATTCATCGAGGCAACTCCAGCAGGCCAATGGGACATTGAGTCCGAGTGTCAGGCACCGGGCGTGGTGTCACAACGAACAGGGCTGGGGCTGAATGGTGTGCGATAAGGTTGGGGGATAGTCAGGTTTGAAAAGCACAAGATCGCAGCCTTCGGCAGCTCCTACAGGGGATCGGTGTAGGAGCTGCCGAAGGCTGCGATCTTTTGATCTTCAGGAACAGGCCACTTTGCGCGGCGGCAGCACTTGGCGTTCGCGAAATTCCAGATAGTGCTTAAGCACCTGCACCGGCGCTTCGGTTTGCGGGTAGTGACCAATGCCCGGCAGGAGCACAGCGTCGGCATCAGCAATCAACTCGCAATAACGCTGCACCATGTGTGCACCAGAGATCGGGTCGACTTCGCCATCGATCACCCGCAGAGGAATTTCACCGCGCTGCATCGCCGCGACCCAACGATCACGCTGCACTCGACGCTCCGGAATATAGCTGATCAGTTTGTGCATGATCCGTGGCCCACGATTGGTCTCGACCAGGCTCCAGAAATCATCCAGTTCGCTCTCTGACGGGCGGGTGTTCGGCCCAAAGATCTGCCGAAAACTTTTCACCAGCGCATCGCGGGTAAACGCGCGGCCGATCATCCAGCCCAAGGGGCTGAGCAGCAGTTTCTGCATCAACACCGGCCGATGGGTTTCCGGAAACAGGCCACCATTGAGAAACACGCAACTGGCGATTTCGAGGCGATCTTCGTAATGCCGGGCCAGCAGTTCTTGCGCAACGCTGTCACCGTAATCATGCGCCAGCACATGCACCGGTTGCTCGACCTGCAGATGCGCGAGCAATGCCTGCTGCAAATCCGCCTGTTCCAGCAAGCTGTAGGTGTGGTTGATCGGCTTGGCCGAATCGCCGAAACCGAGCATGTCGCAGGCAATCACCCGATAACGCTGGGCCAGTGGCTGCCACAGGTAATGCCAGTCCCAACTGGCGGTCGGGAAACCGTGGATCAGCAGCAGCGGCTCGCCCTGCCCCGCCGTCCAGTAACGGATCGGCTGACCACGAAAGACAAACGTCCGGCTGCGTTTACGCCAGACACACAGAGGAATCTCGGCAAGAGGCATTAGAGTTTATATCCGGGGTCTTGTTTATCGAGTTTGCGCAGCAGCGCTGGCCAGGCCAGCGCGCCACCCATGCCTTGAGCACTTTTGGTGACGCCGGCGATCATCGCTTTGGCGCCTGCCAGAATTTGCGGTTCGATGGCGATGAGTTCAGCGCCACCGGTTTGCGCCATCACCTGAATGTCGCAGGCGCGCTGGAAGGTGAACATCATCAAAAAGGTGTCGGCGATGGTGCTGCCACAGGTCAGCAGACCGTGGTTGTGCAACATCAGGAAATTATTTTCGCCGAGGTCGGCCTGTAAACGCGCCTTCTCTTCGTGGTTCAGCGCCACGCCTTCATAGCCGTGATAGGCGAGGCTCGACAGCACGAACAACGATTGTTGGCTGATCGGCAACACGCCCTGCTTTTGCGCCGACACCGCGACACCCGAGGCGGTGTGCGTGTGCAGGACGCAAACCACATCGTGCCGTACTTCGTGCACGGCGCTGTGGATGGTATAGCCGGCAGGATTGATTTCGTACGGGCTGTCCATGAGTTTGTTGCCGGCCTGATCGACCTTCACCAGGCTCGACGCGGTGATCTCATGAAACATCAGACCAAACGGATTGATCAGAAAGTCTTCGGTGCCCGGCACCTTGGCGGAAATATGCGTGAAGATCAGATCGTCCCAGCCATGGGCGGCGACCAGACGATAACAAGCGGCGAGATCGACACGGGTCTGCCATTCCGCAGCACTGACCTGGTCTTTGACGTTAAGGGACGATTGGACGGGGGCTACGCTCACTGTATGCACCTCTGCGTTCTTATTGTTCTGCAACGTGTGAGCAGTCTAGTCAGGTGCAGGCAATCACGTAGTTGCATTGGCAGCCAGCTTGATGACTGACCGGGTCAGTCGTGCAAACAGCTTGGATCCATGTCAAAGCAACGACGCCAACAAAGGTGCAGCAAACAGATTGAGCAACCCGGTGAGCACCATCACCAGCCCGGCGACAGAGCCTTCTTCACCGCCCACTTCATGCGCGCGACTGACCCCGGCACCGTGCGCGCCAACGCCGAACAATGCGCCACGTGCCAAGGCACTGCGCAGCGGCAACCACTTCAACAGCACGCCGCCGAGCATCGCGCCGAACACGCCGGTGAACATCACAAACACCGCGGTCAGCTCCGGCACACCGCCGAGGTTTTGCGCGAGCGGCATGGCGAACGGCGTGGTGATCGAACGCGGTACCAGCGACATCGTCACCGAACTGTCGAGCGCCAATGCCTTGGCCAAGCCGAACGAGGTGCCGATCGATGCCGCACTGCCGGCCACCATGCCGAGCATCAGCGCCGACCAGTGCCGCATCAGCAAACGCCGTTGCTGCCAGATCGGCACAGCGAACGCGACGGTCACCGGGCCGAGCACCAACATCAGCCAATGGGTGTTGCTGGAATATTCGGCATAGGCGGTGTGCAGCGGCACGGCGAGCGCCAGCAACAGCGCCGGCACCAAAATCAGCGGCGACAACACATAGCGCCCGGTGCGCCGATAAATCCAGCGGCTGAACAAGTACGCCAGCAAGGTGAAGGCGAGCCAGAACATCGGCATCCATTCAAGCTTCATGGGAACGCCTCGCGCGCACGGCCAACTCCACGGTGAATGCAGTCACCAGCATCACCATCAAGGTACTGGCGGCGATCACCAGCAAAATCCGCCAGCCGTCATTGCGCAGCAACGTGCCGTAATCGAGCAGGCTCATCAGCGCCGGGATAAAGAACAAAAGCATCTCGGCCATCAACAAGCCCGCACCCAATTGCAGCGCCGCCGGTTTGACCCAGCCGAACGCGAAGGCCAGCAGCAACAGTGCCATGCCGATCACGCCGCCAGGAATCGGCCAGGCCAGCCACGCAGCGAGTTGGCAGCCGAGCAGGTAGATACCGAGCAACACGGCGAGTTCGACGAAGAGACGTGAAAGGTGTTTGAAGCGGGCGGCGTTCATGAGATTGGCTCCTTACAGAAGCCTATTTTACGAAGTGACCTGCCATCCCCGAAGCGAATTGTTAGACTCAAAGCCATTCCAAAACGGAATCAGGCATATGGAATTCAAACAGCTGCGCAGCTTTGTCGAAGTCATGCATCAGGGCGGGTTTACCCAAGCGGCGAAAACCCTGCACATCAGCCAATCAGCGGTGAGCAAACAAGTCGCGCAACTGGAACAGAGCCTCGGCACGCCGCTGCTGGAACGCCTCGGTTCACAGTTGCGCCTCACCGCCGCCGGCAGCGTGGTGTTGCAGCGCGCCGAAGCGATGCTGCGTTTACGCAACGAATTGCTGGTCGAACTGGACGATCTCAGTCATCTGGCCCGTGGCGAGTTGCGCCTCGGTCTGCCGCTGTTGGGCAGCGATGCTTTGTTCGCCGGGCTCTTTGCTGAATATCGCCGGCGCTATCCAAACATTAGCGTGCAGTTGCTCGAGGGCGGCAGCCGCAACATCGAGCAAGCCGTGCTCAACGGTGAATTGGAATTGGGTGGCAGTTTGTTGCCGAAGGATCCGCAGTTCGACTGTCAGCCGTTTTGCGATGAGAAACTCGATGCGCTGCTGCCGATCGATCACCCGTTGGCGGATCGCGGCGAGATCGGATTGGAGGAGCTCGCCGATACGCCGTTCCTGCTTTATCAGCGCAGCTTCGTGCTCAACGATCGTTTGCTGCAGGCGTGCCAGCAAATGGGCTTTACGCCGAAGGAAGGCGGGCGCAGCGGTCAGGCGGATTTTCTTGCGGCGCTGGTGGCCGCCGGGCAAGGCGTGGTGTTGTTGCCCAGCGTGGTGGCGCGCGGGCTGGTGCGTTCAGGCGTGGTGCGCCTGACCTTGCGTGCGCCGGACTATCTGCGCTGGGACATCGCGTTTATCTGGCGTCAGGGCGCCTATTTGTCGAATGCCGCGCAGGCGTGGCTGGCACTCCTGCGCGAGCGGCCGATCAGCCCTTGAGCGCGTCGATCAACTGCGCCAGCCAAGGCTCGGCGTCGGTTTCCGGGGTCACGCTTTCGCTGGCGTCGATGCGCAGCATCTCCAGCACTTCACGCACACCCAGTTCGCCGAACAGTTCACGCATTTGCTCGCCGCCACCGCAGAAGGTGTCGCCATAACTGGCGTCGCCCAAGGCGATGACCGCGCCGGGCAAACCGCGCCACGCTGCTGGCAGTTGATCGCGAATGGTCGAATACAACGGTTGCAGGTTGTCCGGCAGCTCGCCCATGCCGGTGGTCGAGGTCACCGCGAGGAATGCTTCCGGGCCGAACGCTTGAATGTCCGCCAGGCTGGCCCGCGAGTTGTAGAAGGTTTCAAAGCCAGCGGCTTTCAACAGGTTCTGGGCGTGGCGGGCGACTTCTTCGGCGGTGCCGTAAACTGAACCGGAGAGGATGGCGACTTTCATCAATCTGATCCTGAAACTGAAAAAATGAGCGGCGATAGTAGCAGCCCGAGCCGCAAAGCTGCGATTGGATCTCAACTGGCGATAATGGCCAGTAGACAGCGCTGACGGTTTATCTAGAATGCGAACCCTCGGCCATTCTGAACGGACTCACAGATGATCAACGCCAGCCTGCTGCAAATGGTGATCAACGCCTCCAACGATGGAATCGTGGTAGCGGAAAAGGAAGGCGATCAGGACACCATCCTGATTTACGTCAACCCCGCGTTCGAACAGCTGACTGGCTACAGCAGCGAAGAGATTCTCTATCAGGACTGCCGCTTTCTACAGGCCGGAGACCGCGACCAGGCCAGTCTGGAGCGGGTTCGCGAGGTGCTGCGCAACAATGGATCGTGCCGGGAAATCCTGCGTAACTATCGCAAGGACGGCACACCGTTCTGGAACGAACTGTCGCTTTCAACGGTAAAAAGCGCTGATGACGGGCTGACTTATTTCGTCGGTGTACAGAAAGATGTAACGATTCAGGTCAAGGCTCAGCAACGTGTTGCTCAACTCGAAGACGAGGTCGCGACACTGAAAGCACAGCTGGCAGAACTGAAAGCGACGAACGGCGCAAACAAATCAGCGAACTAATTGTCATTAACTACAATCACCAATGACTTTGTAACTATATCTTTCGAGCTAGCCATGCAACGCGACGCCCTCCTCACTCAGGATGAGCTGGATTTTATCCAGACCATGCAGCACAACCCGCAGCTAAATGTGCGGGATGCGACGTCGAGTCTGCTGGTTAATGGCGGTTCGCAGATCCGTGATTTGCTCACGCGCCTGGCCGCTCACGAACAAGTGACCATTCAGGCCAACTTCGAAAACCAACAGATGACTTTCCCGCTGCACCTGGTGGAAGACGAGTTCCACGCGCTGCATTTGCGCCTCGGCGTGCCGAGCATTTACGAAGACGGCCCGATGGTGCGGCCATGGCGCCTGGCACTGGACGAGCCGGTGGCGCTGGAAAATGCCAATGGCCAACCGGGGACGTTGTGGGTTCATGAGGTGTCCCACAAAGGCGTGTTGCTGGAAGTGCGCAACAAGACCAAACCGCCGAAGCATTTCGCCCTGTGGTTCAGCCCTTCAGGCTATGAGCGAATTTCCCTACGCGGCAATTTCGAGCGTGAGACCGACAAAGGTTTCTTCGCCTACGAACTGAGCCAGACCGATGCCGATGAAACCGAGCGCCTGCGCCAGTTCATTCTGCAACAACATCGCCTGACCCACCCTGCCCTGCACACCTGAGTCTCAGGTATCGAGTTTGCCCGCGAGAAATTGCGTCAGCCGCTGACGCATGGTCGCGCCTTCATTGCCCAGGCAACCGATTGACGATCCGGCCAGAGTTTCCTCTGCCAGATCCGCCGCATCCCCCGCCAGCAACACCTGACAATCCAGACTCAATGCCAAACGGTTCAAACGCCGTGGCAGTTCAACGGCCGGTGCATGATTGGAAAACAGCACCAGCGCCTGTGGTTTGATCTTTTCGCAGACCAGCGTCAATTCATCGAATGGCTGACCGGTCGTCAGCACTCGCACACCGGCGTCGCTGCTGCTCAAAAACAGCGCGGCCACCAGCAATTCCAGTTCACGGCACTGACCGGCCAATGCACTGACGAGAATCTTGCGGGGCTGCGTGGTGCGTAACGCGATGATCCGCTGCAGTACGCGGGTTCTGAGGTAGCCGTCGTAGAACAGCCATTCGCTGGTGTGTCCGAAGGCGTCCTGCCCCAGCAGCAATTGCCGCCACAGCGGCAGCAGGATGTCCTGAAAAACCACGGGCAGCGAATAAGAAGAAAAAATCTGGCCGTAGACTCGATCCAGTTCAAGATCGTCGAAGGCGCTGACAGCACGCTTTACCTGATGCTGCCATTGCTGGTAATCGGCTTGAACCTGATCATCGGAAATGATGTGCGCCAGTGCTTTTAGCGGTTCGGTTTTCGCGAGGATTTTGCCGACCTTGCTCACGGAGACGCCACGATCGATCCACTCGACAATGCTGCGAACGCGCTCGATTTCGGTCATTGAATACAGCCGATGCCCACTTTCGGTGCGCGTCGGTTCGATCAAACCGTAACGTCGCTCCCAGGCACGCAGCGTGACCGGGTTGACCCCGGTGAGTCGGGACACTTCACGAATGGGAAAAAGGTCTTCGCGCTCGAGCGCGTCAGACGCCCGTGAAACAGGGCTCAGCTCCGTGATGACAGGCATTTCGCGTTCGACGTCCATGTGAAGTGATTGGATCCTATTCTAGCTGCAATGCCCGCTAAAGGTAAAAGCGATGAACTGCGACGAAAGTCTCTGGTTAAATCGCGAAATTCAGGAATAATCCTTGCTTGGCAATAAACGCGGGCCTCTACCCCGGCGCGCGTCTGGCGAAACTCCTACCCGGAGTGCCGCGAACGAAATACGGAGATACACAATGTCTACTTCCCCCGTCACGCTGATGGTCGCGCGTCGCGTCGCCGATGGTCGCTACCAGGATCTGATTGCCTGGTTGCGCGAAGGCGAACAACTGGCCACCGACTTTCCCGGTTATCTCGGCTCTGGCGTGCTCGCTCCGCCGCCCGGTGATAACGAATTTCAAATCATTTTCCGCTTCGTCGACGAACAGACGTTGCATGCGTGGGAGCATTCGGCTTCGCGTACGGCATGGCTGGATCGGGGCAGCGATCTGTTTGCCCATCCTAAGGAACATCGCGTCAGCGGCATCGAAGGCTGGTTCGGCGCGGCCGGTCAACGTCCGCCACGCTGGAAACAGGCGGTGGCGATCTGGCTGGCGTTCTTTCCGGTGTCGATGCTGTTCAACTTTGTGCTTGGGCCGTTGCTCGGCGAAATGAGCCTGCTGCCGCGGGTGTTCATCAGCACGCTGTGCCTGACGCCATTGATGGTTTATTTCTTTATTCCGTTGTCGACGCGGTTACTGGCGAATTGGTTGAACAGCGCGCCGGTTCGACGTGTGCCAGCCGAGCCAGTAACCCAAAATCGCTGAATAACCTGTGGGAGCGGGCTTGCTCGCGAAAGCGGTGTGTCAGTCAGCAAAAGTATTGCCTGACACGACGCCTTCGCGAGCAAGCCCGCTCCCACTTAAAGCAAAAGCGCAAAGCCCGCACAATAGGTGGGCAAGCCGTGTCGCTGTTATAGTTTTTGCTCCCACCGCGATGCGAGCCGTTCATGTCCACTTCCGCAGCCCCGATCCTCATCACCGGCGCCGGCCAGCGTGTCGGTCTGCACTGCGCGCAGCGTTTGCTTGAAGACGGTCATCGCGTCATCTTCACCTACCGCACCGAACGTCCCGGCGTACAAACACTGCGCGATTTGGGCGCCATCGGCCTGTTCGCCGACTTCTCCAGCGAAGCCGGGATTCTCGCCTTTATCAGCGAACTGAAAAGCCACACCGATAGCCTGCGCGCCATCGTGCACAACGCCTCCGAATGGCTCGCCGAAACCCCGGGCAGCGAGGCCGAAGCCTTCATGCGCATGATCAATCTGCACATGCTCGCGCCCTACCTGATCAACCTGCACTGCGCCGATTTGTTGCACCGCTCGACACCCGCCGACATCATCCATATCAGCGACGATGTCACGCGCAAGGGCAGCAGCAAACACATCGGCTATTGCGCCAGCAAAGCCGGGCTCGACAGCCTGACGCTGTCCTTCGCCGCGCGCTTTGCGCCAGCAATCAAGGTCAACGGCATCGCGCCGGCCCTGCTATTGTTCAATCCCGACGACGACGCGGCGTACCGCACCAAAGCGCTGGCCAAATCGGCGCTGGGCATCGAGCCCGGCAGCGAAGTGATCTACCAGAGCCTGCGCTATCTGCTCGACAACCCTTATGTCACCGGTACGACCCTGACCGTCAACGGCGGGCGGCACGTCAAATAACGCCTAGCTGCGAGGATGTCCATGAGCCTTTCCCTGCCCGAAAACTACCGTGAAATCCTCATCGGTCTCGGCGAAAATCCCGACCGCGAAGGGTTGCTCGACACCCCGGTGCGCGCGGCCAAAGCGATGCAATACCTGTGTCACGGTTACGAACAGAGCGTCGAGCAAATCGTCAACGGCGCGCTGTTTGCTTCGGACAGTGACGAGATGGTCATCGTCGCCGACATCGAGTTGTACTCGTTGTGCGAACATCACCTGCTGCCCTTCATCGGCAAGGCCCATGTGGCTTATATTCCGACGGGCAAGGTGCTGGGATTATCTAAAATCGCGCGGCTGGTCGACATGTTCGCCCGACGCCTGCAGATTCAGGAAAACCTCACCCGGCAAATCGCCGACGCGGTGCAACAGGTCACCGATGCCGCTGGCGTCGCCGTGGTCATCGAAGCCAAACACATGTGCATGATGATGCGCGGCGTGGAAAAACAGAATTCGACGATGAACACCTCGGTCATGCTCGGCGCCTTCCGCGAGTCGAGCAACACCCGTCAGGAGTTCCTGCAATTGATTGGACGGAGCAAGTAAATGCCACAACTTCAACCGGGAATGGCGCGCATCCGGGTCAAGGATCTGCGCTTGCGCACCTTTATCGGGATCAACGAGGACGAGATCCTCAACAAGCAGGATGTGCTGATCAACGTCACCATTCTGTACGCCGCGCAAGAAGCGGTGCGTGACAACGACATCGATCACGCGCTGAACTACCGCACGATCACCAAAGCGATCATCGCTCACGTCGAGGGCAACCGTTTTGCGCTGCTTGAACGCCTGACGCAGGAATTGCTCGATCTGGTGATGAGCAACGGTTCGGTGCTGTACGCCGAAGTCGAAGTCGACAAGCCGCATGCGCTGCGATTTGCCGAATCGGTATCGATCACTCTCGCGGCAAGCCGCTGAGCTTCAAGCTTCGAGCTGCAAGCGTTAAGCTACCGCCACCCACAATTCAAACTTGCAGCTTGAAGCTCGCCGCTTGAAGCTGTCTCGAAGAGACCTCCATGAACGAGCAACAACGCCTCGAACTCGAAGCCGCCGCCTTCCGCCGGCTGGTCGCCCACCTGGACAGCCGCAAGGACGTGCAGAACATCGACCTGATGAACCTCGCCGGGTTCTGCCGCAATTGCCTGTCGAAGTGGTACAAGGCCGAAGCCGACGAGCGCCAGATCGACGTCAGCCTCGATGACGCCCGCGAAGTGGTTTACGGCATGCCGTACGCCGAGTGGAAAGCCCAATATCAGCAAGAAGCCAGCGCCGACCAGCAAGCGGCGTTCGCCAAAGGAAAAACCCATGAGTGACCTGAACACCCTGCGCGCCAGCCTGAAAAGCGGCGAGCACGCTTTCGCCGACACCCTGGCTTTCATTGCTGCCGGTTACGACTACCAGCCGCAAGCCTTCAACAACGGTGGCGTAGAAAACGCCGCCGGGCAGAACGAAGGTTCGTGCAAGACCTTGGGCCTGGCGCTGCTGGAAGGCCTGAGCGATGAAGAAGCGCTGCTGGCGTTTGGCGAGCATTACCGCTCGGTAGTGGCGACGCCTGAGGGCAGTGATCACGGCAACATTCGTGCGTTGATCAAACACGGTCTGGCCGGCGTCAAGTTCACCGCCCAACCCCTGACCCGCCGCTGATCCCTCTATCCACACAAAATCCCTGTGGGAGCGGGCTTGCTCGCGAAAGCGGTGTGTCAGTCACCAAAAATATTGCCTGACACGTCGCCTTCGCGAGCAAGCCCGCTCCCACATTGGTTATGCGGTGGTTCGGAATCTCGGGCATAAAAAAACCGGCCAATCTGGCCGGTTTTTTTATGCCTGCGATCTTAGAACGATGCGTTCTGCAGACCGTCCAGGTAACGCTCGGTGTCCAGTGCCGCCATGCAGCCGGCGCCGGCCGAGGTGATGGCCTGACGGTAAACGTGGTCAGCCACGTCACCGGCAGCGAAGATGCCTTCGACGCTGGTCGCAGTTGCATTGCCTTCACGGCCGCCGTGCACCACCAGGTAACCGTCTTTCAGGGTCAACTGGCCTTCGAACAGCGAGGTGTTCGGGGTATGGCCGATGGCGATGAACACGCCGTCGACGGTGATTTCGTCGAAGCTGCCGTCGTTGTTCTTCAGACGCGCACCGGTCACGCCCATGTTGTCGCCCAGGACTTCGTCGAGAGTGGCGTTCAACTTGAGGATGATCTTGCCTTCAGCGACGCGAGCGTTGAGCTTGTCGATCAGGATCTTCTCGGCGCGGAAGGTTTCGCGACGGTGAATCAGGGTCACGGTGCTGGCGATGTTGGCCAGGTACAGTGCTTCTTCAACCGCGGTGTTGCCGCCGCCGACCACAGCGACTGGCTTGTTGCGGTAGAAGAAACCGTCGCAGGTTGCGCAGGCCGAAACGCCTTTGCCCATGAACGCTTCTTCCGACGGCAGGCCCAGATAACGGGCGCTGGCGCCAGTGGCGATGATCAGGGCGTCGCAGGTGTAAACCGCGCTGTCGCCGGTCAGGGTGTAAGGCTTGGCAGCGAAATCCACAGCGTTGATGTGATCGAAAACGATCTCGGTTTCAAAACGCTCGGCGTGCTCGCGCATGCGCTCCATCAGGGCTGAGCCGGTCAGGCCGTGAACGTCGCCCGGCCAGTTGTCGACTTCGGTGGTGGTGGTCAGTTGACCGCCGGCCTGCATGCCGGTGATCAGCAGTGGCTTGAGGTTGGCACGGGCCGCGTATACCGCAGCGCTGTAACCGGCAGGGCCGGAACCGAGAATAATCACTCGCGAATGACGGACTTCAGACATGACCTGCTCCTGTTGACCGGGCCGAAAAAACTGGCACGGATCGCCGGACTGCCGGCGGAAATAAAAAAGGACCGTGGAAAACCTTGGGGAAGGCTTGAGCTCGACAGTCCTGTAAAAAGTTGGGTGCAGCGTATCGAGGGGGGCAAGATTAAGGAAATACGGATTAACAATCCAGCTCATAGGTGGTCTCTATGCCGACACACTGACGAGATGGACGTCTTTGTTACAGTGAATGTCGATCGCTCTACCGTGCTTTCGCCGCCGTTGCAAAGTCGGTAAGGTCGGCGCGTTTTCCCTTGCTCGGAGCACCTTATGCCCGCCCCTGTTCTGTCCGGCCCGCAATACCTGCGCGAAGGCCTCAAACTGGTTCTCAGCCCTGGCCTGCGCTTGTTCGTGTTGCTGCCGCTGGCGATCAACCTCGTGCTGTTCGTCGGATTGATCTATCTGGCCGGCCACCAGTTCAGCCTCTGGGTCGACACGCTGATGCCGTCGCTGCCGGAATGGCTGAGCTTCCTCAGCTACATCCTCTGGCCGCTGTTCGTGGTGCTGGTGGCGCTGATGGTGTTTTTCACCTTCACCATGCTCGCCAACGTGATCGCCGCACCGTTCAACGGTTTCCTCGCGGAAAAAGTCGAAGTGGTCGTGCGCGGCACCGATGACTTCCCGGCCTTCAGCTGGGGCGAACTGATCGAGATGGTGCCGCGCACCCTTGCCCGGGAAATGCGCAAACTCGGCTATTTCCTGCCCCGCGCAATCGGCCTGTTCATCCTCTCGTTCATCCCGGTGGTGAACATCATCGCCGCGCCGCTGTGGCTGTTGTTCGGCGTGTGGATGATGGCGATCCAGTACATCGACTACCCGGCAGACAACCACAAACTCGGCTGGAACGAGATGCTCGCCTGGCTGCGGCAGAAGCGCTGGCAGAGCATGAGTTTTGGCGGGATCGTCTATCTGGTGCTGCTGATTCCAGTGGTCAACATTCTGATGATGCCGGCTGCTGTCGCTGGTGCGACGCTGTTCTGGGTGCGTGAGCGTGGCGCCGAGAACCTGGTGACTCAACGCTAACGCGGCGTCACAAATCCATCATGCGAACGTCACAACGACGACATGGCCTCAGCCGACACTGAGGTCATGACGACAGCTCTGCATATCACCCTCATCAGCGAAACCTTCCCACCGGAAATCAACGGCGTGGCCAATACCCTTGGCCGCTTGTGCGATGGACTGCGCGCGCGCGGGCATCAAGTGGATCTGGTGCGCCCGCGTCAGGCTGGCGATCCGCAGCGCAGCGATGACGACGCGCTGCTGTTGTGCCGAGGCTGGCCGCTGCCGGGCTATCCGGGCCTGCAATGGGGCCAGTCGTCGATGCACAAATTGCTGCGCCGATGGAAACGCCAGCGCCCGGATGTGCTGTACATCGCCACGGAAGGCCCGCTGGGTTTATCGGCTTTGCGCGCGGCGCGACGCCTGGGGATTTCGGTGGTCAGCGGCTTTCACACAAATTTTCAGCAATACACCAGTCAGTACGGCCTCGGCCTGCTGACGCGGATGCTCACGCATTATTTGCGCTGGTTTCACAATCGTTCGGCAATGACGCTGGTGCCCAGTCCCAGTCAACGTCTGGAACTGGAGCGTCGGCATTTCGAGCGTTTGGCGTTGTTGTCGCGCGGTGTGGACAGCCAGTTGTTTCACCCGAGCAAACGCCTGAACGCCTTGCGTGAGCAATGGGAACTCGGCGAGCGCGACGTTGCCGTGATTCACGTAGGACGCCTCGCGCCGGAGAAAAACCTGGGCCTGCTCAAGCCCAGCTTCGAAGCACTGCGCAGCGCTTATCCACAGCGCAATCTGAAACTGATAGTGGTCGGCGACGGGCCGCAACGGCTGGCGCTGGAGAAGGATTTGCCTGAGGCGATTTTTTGCGGTGCCCAGCGTGGCGAAGCGCTGGCGGCGCACTATGCGTCGGGGGATGTGTTTTTGTTTCCGAGCCTGACCGAAACCTTTGGCAACGTGGTGCTGGAGGCGTTGGCGTCAGGGTTGGGGGTGGTGGCGTACGATCAGGCTGCGGCGGCGCAGCATATTCGCCATGGCTACAGCGGCGTGCTGGCGATGCCCGGGGACGAAGAGGCGTTTTGCGAGGCGGCGGTGTGGTTATTGGAAGAGGATGAGCGCTTGCGTTGCGTGCGCCTGAATGCGCGGCAGCATGCGAGTCGCCAGGGATGGGCGGCGATTATCGAGCAGTTTGAGAGCCATTTGCGTGGGGCATGTTTGGGGGATTTGGTGGTGCCTGAGGCTCAAACACTGCCTTGAATTATCGTTGCCTTTGAAACCGCTTTCGCGAGCAAGCCCGCTCCCACATTTTGAAATGCATTCCAAATGTGGGAGCGGGCTTGCTCGCGAAGGGGTCGTAACAGGCGCCGCTTAAACCAGCGACATCAACGCCTCACGGCTGAACGGCAAAATATCCTGCTCACGCCCTTCGCGGACTTTCAGCGCCCAGTCCGGGTCAACCAGCAGCGCACGTCCCACCGCCACCAGATCGAATTCCTCTTTGTTCAGACGCTCCAGCAAGTTCTCCAGACTGGCCGGTTGCGCGACCTTGTCGGTGTTGACCATGAACTGCAGGAACTCGCCATCCAGACCAACGCTGCCAACGGTGATAGTCGGTTTGCCGGTCAGCTTGCGCGTCCAGCCAGCGAGGTTCAGGTCAGAGCCGTCGAACTCAGGTTCCCAGAAACGGCGCGTCGAGCAGTGGAAAATATCCACGCCAGCGTCGGACAACGGCTTGAGGAATTCGCCCAGCGCTTCCGGGGTCTGCACCAGACGCGCGGTGTAATCCTGCTGCTTCCACTGCGAGAAGCGGAAGATGATTGGGAAACCTTCGCCGACCGCAGCACGCACGGCTTGAATCAACTCGATGGCAAAACGCGAACGGTTGGCCAGGCTGCCGCCGTATTCGTCGGTGCGCTGGTTGCTGCCTTCCCAGAAGAACTGGTCGACCAGGTAACCGTGGGCGCCGTGGATTTCCACACCGTCCATGCCGATGCTTTGTGCATCTTTGGCCGCTTGGGCGAACGCAGCGATCACGTCCTGAATGTCTTGTTTGGTCATGCCGTGCACCACGACTTGGCCGTCCTTGAGTTTTTCCGACGGGCCGTAACCAGGCACGCTGGCGTCCGGCTCGGTGCCGATGCGACGCACGCTGCCCACGTGCCACAGTTGCGGAACGATCTTGCCGCCTTCAGCGTGAACGGCGTCGACGACTTTTTTCCAGCCGGCCAACGGCGCTTCACCGAAGAACTGCGGCACGTTCGGGTAACCGTTCGAGGCAACGTGGCCAACGGTTGTGCCTTCGGTGATGATCAAGCCAACACCGGCGGCCGCACGACGGCGGTAGTACTCGATGACTTTCGAATTGGGCACGCCACCCGGGGAGAATGAACGGGTCATCGGCGCCATGACCACGCGGGTCGGCAGTTCGAGGGCACCGAGGTGGAACGGTTTGAACAAGGCTTGAACGGGCATCGAGAGGCTCCACAGAGATGACTTTATGACGGCGATAATATGGAGAGCCGAAGCCGTTGAACAGCATTATTGATTTCGGTGATTAAGGATCAAAAGACGCAAAGCAAAAGATCGCAGCCTTCGGCAGCTCCTACATGGAATTTTTAGGTCACCTGTAGGAGCTGCCGAAGGCTGCGATCTTTTGATCTTGCTTGATCAGCTCAGCGCTTTTTCAATCGCATGAACAATGGTCGGATCATCCGGCGCCGTACGCGGCGAAAACCGCGCCAACACCCGGCCGTCCTTGCCGAGCAGAAACTTCTCGAAATTCCAGGTGATGTCACCGGGAAACTCCGCGCCCTCGCCCGCCAGCAGACGGTAGAGCTGATGCCGTTCGTGACCGTTGACTTCGAGCTTGCTCGACAACGGAAACGTCACGCCATAGTTGAGGCTGCAGAAATCCTGAATGTCCTTTTCAGAACCGGGTTCCTGACCGGCAAACTGGTTGCACGGCAGGCCCAGCACGCTGAAGCCTTTGCCTTTGAACTGCTGATAGAGGTTTTCCAGCGCCGCATACTGGGGGGTCAAGCCGCATTTGGAGGCGACGTTGACCACCAGCACGACTTGGCCCTTGAAAGGCGCCAGCGGTAGCTCCTGACCATTCAGGGCTGTCAACTTAAGGTCGTGAAAAGCACTCATGACGAACTCCAAGATTCCCGTGTTCTACTCGAAACAGCCACTTGGCGAGACCACCAAGGACAGCCGCGGACTAAAAAGGCGCCCGCAGGCGCCTCTCCAGTACTCGAAGCTTAGCGCAGAAATCAGTGGTGATGGCCACCTTCGCCATGGACGTGACCATGAGCGATTTCTTCCTGGCTGGCATCACGGATGTCAACGATCTTCACTTTGAAGTTCAGACGCTGGCCGGCCAACGGGTGGTTGCCGTCAACGGTCACGTCGTCGCCGTCGAGGTCACGGATGGTGACGATTTGCATCTGGCCGTCCGGCGCCGAAGCGTGGAACTGCATGCCGACTTCCAGCTCGTCAACGCCTTCGAACATGCTGCGGCTCAGGGTGCTGACCAGCTCAGCGGCGTATTCGCCGTAAGCGTCTTCCGGTTCAACGGAAACGTCCAGCTCGTCACCAACGGTTTTGCCTTCCAGAGCTTTTTCCAGGCCCGGGATGATGTTGCCTGCGCCTTGCAGGTAGACCAGCGGAGCGCCGCCGGCGGAGCTGTCGATGACCTCACCAGCGTCGTTGGTCAGGGTATAGTCGATGGAGACAGCCTTATTGGCGGCGATCAGCATGGGGCGAGACCTTTTGCATAAGAATATAGAAAGGCCAAGTTTAGCGAAGCAATCGCGCGAAAGCGAACACAACCCGGACAAACGGGTTTCAACGATCACAGGCTTCCATCAAGACGAAGAGGGCCATTGGGTGGCCGAGCTTTCCTGTGGCCACACCCAGCACCTGCGCCATCAGCCGCCATGGCAAACCCGGGCGTGGGTACTCGACCCGGCGCAACGTATTGAAAAAATAGGCCAACCCTTTGCCTGCGGTTGGTGCGCACAAGGCTCGGTTAGCGATAACCTTGGCGACTGAATTTCGGTAGTCAGCCAGACATAAGCTGACACCATTGCCATGCAACTTTAGAGAATTCGCATGCAAACTTTTTTTATCGCACCCACCGATTTTGGCGTGGGTCTGACCTCCATCAGCCTCGGGCTGGTGCGCACGCTGGAGCGAGCGGGCCTGAAAGTCGGGTTCTTCAAACCGATTGCCCAGCCGCACCCGGGCGACACCGGCCCTGAGCGTTCCACCGAACTGGTGGCGCGCACCCACGGCCTGAAACCGCCGCAACCGCTGGGCCTCGCTCACGTTGAGCGGATGCTCGGCGACGGTCAGCTCGATGAGTTGCTCGAAGAAATCATCACCCTTTATCAGCAAGCCGCCGTCGGCAAAGACGTGCTGGTCGTCGAAGGCATGGTGCCGACCCGCAGCGCCAGTTACGCCGCACGGGTCAATCTGCATTTGGCCAAGAGCCTCGACGCCGAAGTGATTCTGGTCTCCGCGCCGGAAAACGAAGTGCTCGCCGAACTCTCCGGGCGTGTCGAATTACAGGCGCAATTGTTCGGCGGGCCGAAAGACCCGAAAGTCCTCGGCGTGATCCTCAACAAGGTCAAAACCGACGAAAGCATGGACGCCTTCGCCGCGCGCCTGAAGGAACATTCGCCGTTGCTGCGCAGCGGTGATTTCCGCTTGCTCGGCTGCATTCCGTATCAACCAGAACTCAACGCCCCGCGCACTCGCGACGTTGCCGATCTGATGGGCGCGCAGGTGCTCAACGCCGGTGATTACGAAACCCGGCGGATGACCAAAATCATCATTTGCGCGCGCACCATGCGCAACACCGTCGAGCTGCTCAAGCCCGGCGTGCTGGTGGTGACGCCGGGCGATCGCGACGACATCATCCTCGCCGTCAGCCTCGCCGCGATCAACGGTGTGCCACTGGCCGGGCTGTTGCTGACCAGCGACACCCTGCCCGACCCGCGCATCATGGATCTCTGCCGTGGCGCGTTGCAGGCCGGTCTGCCGGTGTTGTCGGTGAGCACTGGCTCCTACGACACCGCCAATCTGCTCAACGGTTTGAACAAGGAAATCCCCATTGATGACCGCGAGCGTGCGGAGATCATCACTGACTTCGTCGCCAGCCACCTCGACGCCAAATGGCTGCACCAGCGCTGTGGCACGCCTCGGGAAATGCGCCTGTCGCCAGCGGTGTTCCGTTATCAATTGATTCAGCGTGCGCAGGCAGCGAACAAGCGCATCGTCCTGCCTGAAGGCAGCGAGCCGTTCACTGTGCAAGCGGCGGCGATCTGTCAGGAACGCGGGATCGCCCGTTGCGTGTTGCTGGCGAAACCGGAAGACGTCGAAGCCGTCGCCCGCGCCCAAGGCATCACATTGCCGCCGGGGCTGGAGATTCTTGATCCGGATCTGATCCGCGAACGCTACGTCGAGCCGATGGTGGCCCTGCGCAAAACCAAAAGCCTTAATGCGCCGATGGCCGAGCAGCAACTGGAAGACACCGTGGTGATCGGTACCATGATGTTGGCGCTGGATGAAGTCGACGGCTTGGTCTCGGGCGTGATCAACACCACCGCCAACACCATCCGCCCTGCGTTGCAGCTGATCAAAACGGCACCGGGCTGCACGCTGGTGTCGTCGGTGTTCTTCATGCTCTTCCCGGAGGAAGTGCTGGTCTACGGTGACTGCGTGATGAACCCGCACCCAAGTGCCACCGAGCTGGCCGAAATTGCCTTGCAAAGCGCCGATTCGGCCGCGGCGTTCGGCATCACCCCGCGCGTGGCGATGATCAGTTACTCCAGCGGCGAATCGGCCACTGGCGAGGAAGTCGAAAAAGTCCGCGAGGCCACCTTGCTCGCCCACGAGCAACAGCACACGCTGCTGATCGACGGCCCGCTGCAATACGATGCTGCGGCCAACGCTGAAGTCGCCCGGCAACTGGCGCCGAACAGTCAGGTCGCCGGTCGCGCCACGGTGTTTGTGTTCCCTGACCTGAACACCGGCAACACTACGCACAAAGCCGTGCAACGCAGCGCCGATTGCGTCAGCCTCGGGCCGATGCTGCAAGGCCTGCGCAAACCGGTGAACGATTTGCCGCGCGGCGCGCAAGTCGATGACATCGTCTACACCATCGCCCTCACCGCGATTCAAGCCGCCAACCGACCTATGGATGTGTAAATGCTGGATTTTCTACCTGCACCCGTGCGCGGTGTGATCGCCTCGCTGCTGTTGGCGCTCAACACGATTCTGCTCTGCTCGTTTCTGTTTTGCGTGGCGCTGGTCAAGGCGTTGCCGTTTGCCTTCACCCAGCGCATCGCCGGTTGGCTGATGAGCCACACCCATGAAGCGTGGATCAGCAACAACAAAGGCTGGATGAACCTGGTGCGCCGCACGCGCTGGCACCTCAGCGGCTTGCAAGGCCTCGACTATCAGCACTCGTATCTGATCACCAGCAACCACCAGAGCTGGGTCGATATTCTGGTGCTGCAATACGTGCTCAACCGTCGGATTCAGCCGCTGAAATTCTTCCTCAAGCAGGAGCTGATCTGGGTGCCGGTGATTGGTCTGGCGTGGTGGGCGCTGGGCTTTCCATTCATGAAGCGCTACTCCAAGGCGTACCTGGCCAAGCACCCGGAGAAGAAAGGCAAAGACCTCGAAACTACGCGTAAAACCTGCGCGAAATTTCGCAATAATCCGGTGGGGATTTTCAACTTCGTCGAGGGCACGCGGTTTACCGAGGGCAAGCATGCGCAGCAGCAATCGCCGTTCAAATATCTGCTCAAGCCGAAGGCTGGCGGCATCGCGTTTGTACTGGATGCGATGGGCGAACAACTGGAGTCGATCGTTAACGTGACGATTCACTACCCGGCCGGGCGTCCGGGGTTCTGGGATTTGCTCTGCGGCAATGTGCGCGACGTGGTGGTGCATTTTGAAGAGCTGAAGATTCCGCAGCAATTCATTGGCAAGAATTACGATCAGGACGGCGAGTATCGTTTGCAGTTTCAGGGCTGGATCAATCAGCTGTGGCTGGACAAGGATGCGCTGCTGGAACAGATGCACCGCGAATATCCAGCCAAACACTGAACCCATGTGGGAGCGGGCTTGCTCGCGAATGCGGAGGATCAGTCAGCATCAATGTGAACTGACACACCGCCTTCGCGAGCAAGCCCGCTCCCACAGTTTTGACCGAGTTGGCTCCAATAAAAAAGCCCGCCGATGATCACTCATCGGCGGGCTTTTTATTTGTCGCTAACGCTTAGATCGCGCCACGCTGACGCAGCAGATCCAGCACTTGCTTGACGCCTTCTTCCAGACTCAGCGTCTGCGTGTCGATCACCAGATCGGCATTCAGCGGCACGTCGTACGGGAAGGATTCGCCCGGGATGTTGTCGCCACCGGCGGCATACAGACCTTGCGGATCACGCTCGGCGCACACGGCCGGCGAGGCCTGTACGTAGACCGTCAGCAGACGATCCTTGCCGATCAGGTCCTTGGCCTGCTCGCGACCTTCAGCGCTTGGCGCGACAAACGCAGCCAACGTCACCAGACCCGCTTCGTTGAACTGACGCGCCACGTGTGCGGCACGACGCCAGTTCTCCGTGCGGCCGATACGATCCTGTGGCAGACCTTTGTTCAGGTCCTGACGCAGGTTCTGACCATCCAGCACAAACACCGCACGGCCCATGTCGAACAGCTTGCGCTCGACCGCATAAGCCAGCGTGCTTTTGCCCGCGCCCGACAGACCGCTGAACAGCACGGTGGCCGGTTGCTGGCCGAAGCGCTGAGCACGTTCTTCAGTCGCAACATGCGCCAGTTTGCCGTGGTGCGTGGCAGTGCCATGCGTCACTGGCTGCGCGACGATCATGCCGGCGCCGACGGTGCCGTTGGTCAGGCGATCGATGATGATGAACGCGCCGGTGGTGCGGTTGCTTTCGTAACCGTCGAGGGCGATTGGCGCATCAAGCGCAATCTTCACCTTGCCGATTTCGTTGAGCTGCAACGCGCTCGCCGGGCCTTCTTCCAGGGTGTTCACATCAACCTTGTTAACGATGCTGGCAATCGAGCCCGGCACGTAACTGGTGGCGCGTTTGATGTCGTATTTCTTGCCCGGCAGCATCGGCTCTTCAGCCATCCACACCAGCATCGCTTCGAAACTGTCGGTGACTGGCGGGACGTTGTCGGCATGCACCAACAGGTCGCCACGGGAGATGTCGATTTCGTCTTCCATGGTCAGCGTCACTGCCTGACCTGAACCGGCGTGTTCCAGCTCACCTTCGAAGGTGACGATGGATTTCACGCGGCTGCTCTTGCCCGACGGCAGCACCACGACTTCGTCACCCTTGTGCACGATGCCGCTGGCCAGCGTGCCGGCGAAACCACGGAAGTTCAGGTTCGGACGGTTGACGTACTGCACCGGGAAACGCAGATCGGTGAAGTTGCGGTCGCCCGCGACTTCCACGGTCTCGAGGATTTCCATCAGCGACTGGCCTGTGTACCAAGGCGAGCGCTCGGACTTGTTCACCACGTTGTCGCCTTTGAGGGCAGACATCGGCACGAAGTGCATGCTGGTCGGCTTCATCTTCAAGCCTTCAGCGAACTTCAGGTAGTCGGCCTTGATCGACTCGAACACACCTTCATCGAAGCCTTTCAAATCCATCTTGTTGATGGCGACGACGATGTGTTTGATCCCCAACAGGGAAGCAATGAAGCTGTGGCGACGGGTCTGGGTCTGCACGCCGTAACGCGCGTCGACCAGGATGATCGCCAGGTCACAGGTAGAGGCACCGGTGGCCATGTTGCGGGTGTACTGCTCATGGCCGGGGGTGTCGGCGATGATGAATTTGCGTTTCGCGGTGGAGAAATAGCGGTAAGCAACATCAATGGTGATGCCCTGCTCACGCTCGGCCTGCAGACCGTCAACCAGCAATGCCAGGTCGATGTCGTCACCGGTGGTGCCGACTTTCTTCGAATCGCGGGTAATCGCTTCGAGGTGATCTTCGTAGATCATTTTCGAGTCGTGCAGCAAGCGCCCGATCAGGGTGCTCTTGCCGTCATCGACGTTACCGCAAGTCAAAAAGCGCAGCAGCTCTTTACGTTCGTGCTGGCCCAGGTAGGCGAGGATGTCCTCGCTGATCAAATCAGATACGTGCGACATGACAACCCCTTAGAAATAACCCTGACGTTTTTTGTCTTCCATCGAGCCGGCGCCATCGTGGTCGATGACACGGCCCTGGCGCTCGGAAGTTCGCGTCAGGAGCATTTCTTGAATGATGTCCGTCAGCGTTTCGGCTTCGGACTCCACGGCGCCCGTCAACGGGTAGCAGCCAAGGGTGCGGAAACGCACTTTCTTTTTGACGATGCGCGCTTTGTCTTCGTCGGACAGGTGCTCGAGGATGCGCTCGTCGTCGATCATGATCAGCGTGCCGTTCTTCTCGATCACTTCGCGTTCGGCGGCGAAGTACAGCGGCACAATCGGGATGCCTTCGAGGTAGATGTACTGCCAGATGTCCAGTTCGGTCCAGTTCGACAGAGGGAATACACGGATGGATTCGCCCTTGTTGACCTTGCCGTTGTAGACGTTCCACAGTTCTGGACGCTGGTTTTTCGGATCCCAGCGATGCTTGCTGTCGCGGAACGAGTACACGCGCTCTTTGGCGCGGGATTTCTCTTCATCGCGACGGGCGCCGCCGAAGGCTGCGTCGAAACCATGTTTGTCGAGTGCCTGTTTCAGGCCTTCGGTTTTCATGATGTCGGTGTGCTTGGCGCTGCCGTGGGTGAACGGGTTGATGTTCTGCGCCACGCCATCGGGGTTGATGTGGGTGATCAAGTCCAGGCCCAGTTCTTCGACCATCTTGTCGCGGAACTTGTACATCTCCTGGAATTTCCAGCGGGTGTCGACGTGCATCACCGGAAACGGCAGCTTGCCCGGGAAGAACGCCTTGCGTGCCAGATGCAGCATCACGGCGGAGTCTTTACCGATGGAGTACAGCATCACCGGGTTATCGAACTCGGCGGCCACCTCGCGGATGATGTGGATGCTTTCCGCCTCCAGCTGTTTCAGATGCGTCAGTTTGTCGACCATGGCTACTCACGAAAACTTTCTTATGAACGGCCAGCGGGCCGTGTTCGAGCGGGGAATCCTAGCACAGCGACCTTCTTCTAATCAGGACGCGGGCTAGAACGAAAGAGCATATGAATATGCCTCACAGTTCGGCCAACCCGCCCCTGTAGGAGCTGCCGAAGGCTGCGATCTTTTGATCTTTAAAAACAAGATCAAAAGATCGCAGCCTTCGGCAACTCCTACAGAGGTCGTGTCAGTCAGATCGGGTTGGGGATGTCGATGAAGATGTGTTCGAGGGCGAAGCGTTTTGCCAGGTAATCGCCCAGTGCCTGCACGCCGTAGCGTTCGGTGGCGTGGTGGCCGGCGGCGATGAAGCTGATGTCGTTTTCGCGCGCGCTGTGGAAAGTCTGCTCGGACGCTTCGCCACTGAGGAACAAATCGACGCCCGCCGCGACGCCGTGATCGATGTAGCCTTGGCCACCGCCAGTGCACCAGCCGACCCGACGAATCATCGGGTTGCCTTCAATCAGCAGCGGCTCACGGCCCATGACTTCCTGCACTTTGCGGGCGAAGTCGCGGGCGGTCATCGGGTCTTTCAACGAGCCGACCAGGCCGACGATTTTCAGGTTATCCGGATCCAGCGGCCCTTCCACCGTGATGTCCAACTGACGCGCCAGTTGCACGTTATTGCCCACGTCCGGGTGCAGATCCAGCGGCAAGTGATAGGCGAGCAAGCTGATGTCGTGCTTGAGCAGCGTCTTCAACCGGCGCTGTTTCATGCCGGTGATGCACGGGTTTTCGCCCTTCCAGAAGTAACCGTGATGCACCAGCACCAGATCCGCCCCGGCCTCAACGGCAGCGTCGAGCAAGGCCTGACTGGCGGTGACGCCGCTGACAATGCGCATCACCTGCGGCCGGCCTTCGACCTGCAAGCCGTTGGGGCAATAATCGGCGATTTTCGCACTGCCAAGGTAACGGTCGGCTTCTTCGACGAGGGTGCTGAGGGCAACGGCCATGAAAGACTCCTAAATATCCCGTTCAGAGGCACGCGCGGCCTCGTATAATGCGCGACATTATGGGCGGTCTGACCCCGCCTGCAACTTTTCCAGGACGTGCTTAATGTTCAAGGCGCTGCGTTTTATGGGCTGGCCGCTGTTGGCCGGTGTGCTTATCGCTCTGTTGATTATTCAGCGTTACCCGCAATGGGTCGGGCTGCCGAGCCTCGACGTCAACCTGCAACAGGCCCCGCAAACCACCAGCGTGCAGCAGGGCCCGGTGTCCTATGCCGACGCGGTGACCATCGCGGCGCCGTCGGTGGTCAACCTCTACACCACCAAAGTCATCAACAAGCCGAACCATCCGCTGTTCGAAGACCCGCAGTTCCGCCGCTTCTTCGGTGACAACTCGCCGAAGCAAAAGCGTATGGAATCGAGCCTCGGCTCCGGCGTGATCATGAGCCCGGAAGGCTACATTCTGACCAACAACCACGTGACCAGCGGCGCCGACCAAATTGTCGTCGCCTTGAAGGACGGTCGCGAAACCCTCGCCCGGGTGATCGGCAGCGACCCGGAAACCGATCTGGCCGTCCTCAAGATCGACCTGAAAAGCCTGCCAGCCATCACCGTCGGTCGCTCCGACAACATCCGCATCGGCGACGTCGCGCTGGCCATCGGCAACCCGTTCGGCGTCGGCCAGACCGTGACCATGGGCATCATCAGCGCCACCGGGCGTAATCAGTTGGGCCTGAACAACTACGAAGACTTCATCCAGACCGACGCGGCGATCAACCCGGGCAACTCCGGTGGTGCGCTGGTCGATGCCAACGGCAATCTGACCGGCATCAACACGGCAATTTTCTCCAAGTCCGGCGGCTCGCAGGGCATCGGTTTTGCCATTCCGGTGAAACTGGCGATGGAAGTGATGAAGTCGATCATCGAGCACGGTCAGGTGATCCGTGGCTGGCTGGGCATTGAAGTGCAGCCACTGACCCAGGAACTGGCCGAGTCGTTTGGCTTGTCCGGGCGCCCGGGGATTGTCGTCGCGGGGATCTTCCGCGATGGCCCGGCACAGAAGGCCGGCCTGCAATTGGGTGACGTGATCCTGAGCATTGATGGCGAGCCAGCCGGGGATGGTCGTCGCTCGATGAACCAGGTTGCGCGGATCAAACCGACTGACAAGGTGACGATTCAGGTGATGCGTAACGGCAAAGAGTTGAAGCTCACCGCTGAAATCGGCCTGCGTCCACCACCAGCGCCAGTGCAGGAAAAAGAAGAGTAAAACTTTTTTCGCGCCAGGCGCGCGAATAAAAGACATTCTCAAAAGTCATGTTATATTGTTTCAATTTCAGAAATTGGAACAACATAACATGTCGTCTCGTACAAAGGCCTCCCTGCTCGGCCTGAGCCTCGGTTTGCTGGTTGATCCGGCCTTCGCCGAAGAACCGCAACCCCTCGAACTCGACGCCATCAGCGTCATCTCCGATTACGAATCGCCGACCGGCCCGGTCAAGGGTTATCGCACCACGCGTTCGTCCAGCGCGACCAAAACCGACACGGCGATTCGTGATATCCCGCAAGCAATCAGCGTAGTACCCGCCAGCGTGCTCAAGGATCTGGGCAGCAGCAGTGTTGAGCGCGCATTGGATTTTGCTGGCGGCGTGTCGAAGCAGAACAACTTCGGTGGCCTGACGCTTTACGAGTACAGCGTGCGCGGTTTCACCACCTCTGAGTTCTACAAGGACGGTTTCACCGCCAATCGCGGTTACCCGAGCACGCCGGATGCGGCCAACATCGAGCGCATTGAGGTGCTCAAAGGCCCGGCCGCCAGCCTCTATGGTCGAGGCGATCCGGGTGGCACGGTGAACATCGTCACCAAGAAACCGCAGCCCGAAGCCTTTACCACGCTGCAAACCAGCGCCGGCAGTTGGGATCGCTATCGCACTGCGCTGGACGTCAACACGCCGCTGGATGATCAGGGCGATGTGCTCTCGCGGATCAACCTCGCGGTCGAGGACAACAACAGTTTTCGCGACCACGTCGACAGCAAGCGCGTGTTCGTCGCGCCTTCGATCAGTTGGCAATTGAACCCGGACACGTCGCTGTTGGTGGAAAGCGAAATCGTCCGCCACAGCTCCACGTTTGATCGCGGCATCGTTGCGCCGAACAACACATGGAGCGGCGTGTCGCGCTCGACCTTCCTCGGTGAGCCCAACGACGGCAACATCGACAACCACAACAACCTGCTGCAAGCGACCCTCGAACATCACCTCAACGACAGCTGGAAGTTGCGCTTGGCCAGTCATTACAAGGACGGCAAACTCTGGGGCTTCGCTTCGGAAGCGCGTCCGCTGAATGCCGACGGCCACACCGTCAACCGCCGCTATCGCGAGCGCGACACCAACTGGCACGACAGCATTACCCAACTGGAGCTGCGTGGCCTGTTCGACCTCGGCCCTTGGCAACACGAACTGCTGATCGGCACCGAATACGAAAACTTCCGCAAGAACGAGCGCGTCACCACGATTGCTGGCGGCCCCTACGCGATCGACATCTACAACCCGATCTACGGCCAGCCGAAACCCAACGGTGCACGTTCGGGCACGGATACGTTCGAACACGTCGAAAGCCATGCGCTGAACCTGCAGGATCAAATCATCTTCACCGACAAACTGCGCGGGATGATCGGTGCGCGTTTCGAACATTTCGATCAACACATCGACGATCACAGCCGCAACGCAACAAGCAACCAACGGCATGACGCCCTCACCCAACGCGCCGGCCTGCTCTATCAACTGACGCCGCAAACCGGTCTGTTCGCCAACGCCTCGACCTCGTTCAAACCGAACAATGGCCTCGACGCGTCCGGTAAATCCTTCGACCCGGAAGAAGGCGTCGGCTACGAAGTCGGCATCAAGAACGAGCTGTTCGACGAGCGCCTGAGCAGCACCCTCGCCTTCTTCCACATCGACAAGGAAAACGTCCTCGCCCTCGACCCGGGCACCGACACCAGCCGCGCGATGGGCAAGGCGCGCAGTCGCGGCTTCGATTGGCAAGTCACCGGGCAAGTCACCGATGCCGTGCGGGTGATCGGTGCCTTCGCTTATATCGACGCCGAAGTCACCCAGGGTGACGCGGTGATTCCCACCGGCAGCCGCATCCTCGGCGTGGCCAAACGCAGTGGCAGTCTGCTCGGGGTGTATGAGTTTCAGGATGGCCGTTTGCGCGGCTCGGACGTTGGCGCCGCGTTCACCTATGTCGGCGACCGTTCCGGTGAATCCGGCAGCGATTTTGAATTGCCGGCCTATCGCACCGTCGACCTGCTGGCCCACTACAAGGCCAGCGATAACGTCACCGTCGGCCTGAACCTGAACAACCTCTTCGACGAAAAATACTACGAGCGCTCGTACAGCAATTACTGGGTCAACCCCGGCGAGCCGCGCAATTTCACCGTCAGCCTGACACTCAATCTGTAAAAGGACGTCAACATGCAATACGGCAAAACCCTCGTGCTCATCGCCGCCCTGTTCGCCGGCCAAGTCTCGGCTCATGGCCTGTGGACCGAACAACGGCGCGGCAATATCGAAGTGATCTACGGCCATGGCGCCGAAGACAACGCGTTCAAGGCGCAGAAAATCAGCGGCGCCTGGGCTTATGACGCGGGCGGCAAGATGATTCCGGTCAGCGTTGAGCGACTCGCCGATCACGCACGTTTGAAACCGCTGAAGTCGCCTGCGGTGATGGCCGTGGCGCTGAATAACGGCATGTGGTCGCAGACGGCTGACAAGAAGTGGATAAATGAAGGCCGCAGCAAAGTACCGGGCGCTGTCGAGGCGACGGAGACGTTTAAATACAGTCTGGCGATTTATCAGCCGGGGGCGAAGTTGCCGAAGCTGGATCAGATCAAGCTGCTGATTGTGCCGGAGGTTGATCCACTGACGGTGGGGCCGGGGAAATCATTGCCGGTGCGGGTGTTGCTGGATGGCAAACCGGCGGCGGCGGTGAAGTTGATTGGCGACTATCGCAATGCGCCGAACACGTTGAGCGCCGAGACGGATAAGGATGGCCGGGCGCAGGTATTGGTGAGAAATGAAGGGCTGAATGTGATTGCGGCGCAGGTTGAGGTGCCAGTCAAGGACAGTGCTGATGTGAACAGTCGCGGCTTGTTCAGCTCACTGACCTTCCTTGGCGAACCACATCACGAGTAACCACCACAAATCCCCTGTAGGAGTGAGCCTGCTCGCGATTGCGGTGTGTCATTCAACTCACATGTTGAATGCTGAAACGCATCGCGAGCAGGCTCACTCCTACAGGGTGCAGCGGTGGTTTAAAGCTCGCCCAGACCGTCGATCAGCGCCTGATTCTGCTCCGGCGTGCCAATCGAAATCCGCAGGAACTGCGCAATCCGCTCCTGCTTGAAGTGCCGCACAATCACGCCCTGCTCGCGCAATTTAGCCGCCAGCCCCGCCGCATCATGCTGCGGATGCCGCGCAAAGATGAAGTTCGCCGCCGACGGCAACACCTCAAAACCCTTGGCCTGCAACTGAGCGATCACCCACTCGCGGCTCTCGATCACCAACCGGCAGGTCTTGTCGAAATACTCGCGATCTTCGAACGCGGCAGCAGCACCGACAATCGCCAGACGATCCAGCGGATAGGAATTGAAGCTGTTCTTGATCCGCTCCAGCGCCTCGATCAAGTCCGGATGCCCCACCGCCAGACCCACGCGCAAACCGGCCAGCGAGCGCGATTTGGACAGGGTCTGCGTCACCAGCAGATTCGGATAACGATCGACCAGACTGATCGCCGTCTCGCCGCCGAAGTCGATGTACGCCTCATCAACAACCACCACAGAATCCGGGCTGGCCTTGAGGATTTGCTCGACCGCTTCCAGCGCCAGCAGGCAACCGGTCGGGGCGTTCGGGTTAGGGAAAATGATCCCGCCGTTCGGCTTGGCATAGTCAGCCGGGTCGATCTGGAACTGCGCGTCCAGCGGCACCGCATCAAACTTGATGCCGTACAAACCGCAGTAAACCGGATAGAAGCTGTAGCTGATGTCCGGGAACAGCAGCGGCTGATCGTGTTGCAGCAGACCGTGGAAAATGTGCGCGAGCACTTCATCCGAACCGTTGCCGAGGAACACCTGATTGCTCTGTACGCCGTAGTAGTTGGCGACAGCGGTTTTCAGCAGATCGCTGTTCGGATCCGGGTACAGACGCAGGTTGTCATTCAGCTCGACCTGCATCGCCGCCAAGGCTTTTGGCGATGGCCCGTACGGGTTTTCGTTGGTGTTGAGCTTGACCAGTTTGGTCAGCTTCGGTTGTTCGCCCGGCACGTACGGCACCAGATCTTTAACGAACGGGCTCCAGAATTTACTCATGTTCAGTTCCCCTTCGATTCGTCTTTGATGCGGTATTCGGCGCTGCGCGCGTGGGCGCTCAGCGATTCGCCACGGGCCAGAATCGACGCAGTCTTGCCCAGTTCAGAGGCACCGGCCTCGGAGCAGAAGATGATCGACGAACGTTTCTGGAAGTCATACACACCCAGCGGCGACGAAAACCGCGCGGTGCCGGAGGTCGGCAATACGTGGTTCGGGCCCGCGCAGTAATCGCCCAGCGCTTCGGAGGTGTGACGGCCCATAAAGATCGCGCCAGCGTGGCGGATCTGCGGCAACCAGGCTTGCGGATCAGCGACCGACAACTCCAAGTGTTCCGGGGCGATGCGGTTGGCGACTTCGATGGCTTGGGCCATGTCCTTCACCTGAATCAACGCACCACGGCCATTGATCGAGGTTTCGATGATGGTCGCGCGATCCATGGTCGGCAGCAGTTTGTCGATGCTCGCGGCGACCTTGTCGAGGAACTCGGCGTCCGGGCTGACCAGAATCGCCTGCGCGTCTTCGTCGTGCTCGGCTTGCGAGAACAGATCCATGGCGATCCAGTCGGGATCGGTCTGGCCGTCGCACACCACGAGGATTTCCGAAGGGCCGGCAATCATGTCGATGCCAACCTGACCGAACACGTGGCGCTTGGCCGTGGCGACATAGATGTTGCCCGGGCCAACCACCTTGTCGACTTTCGGCACGCTTTCGGTGCCATAAGCCAAGGCAGCAACGGCTTGCGCGCCGCCGATGGTGAACACGCGGTCGACGCCGGCGATGCAGGCGGCGGCCAACACCAACTCGTTGATCTCACCGCGCGGGGTCGGCACGACCATGACCACTTCGGTCACGCCAGCCACTTTGGCCGGAATCGCGTTCATCAATACAGAGGATGGGTACGACGCCTTGCCACCCGGCACGTACAGACCGGCGCGATCCAGCGGCGTGACCTTCTGGCCCAGCACGGTGCCGTCAGCCTCGGTATAGCTCCAGGAATCCTGCTTCTGTTTTTCGTGGTAGCTGCGCACGCGGGCGGCGGCTTTTTCCAGTGCTTCGCGCTGCGGCACGGTGATGCGCGTCAGCGCCAGTTCCAGACGCTCGCGCGGCAGGATCAGGTCGGCCATCGACGCGACTTCGAGGCCGTCGAACTTCTGGGTGAACTCGACCAGCGCCGCGTCACCGCGCTCGCGCACAGCTTTGATGATGTCCAGCACCCGCTGATTGACCGAGTCGTCAGACACACTTTCCCAGCTCAGCAGATGATCCAGATGATGCGCGAAATCCGGGTCAGCAGCGTTGAGTCGGCGAATTGCAGTCGTTGCGGTCATAGCGAGAGCCTCATAGGAATGGCAAAAACTCAGGCGCCCTAACTTAGCAGTCGTTTCCGCTTGGGCACCTGAGATTCTGGCTATGAGGCGGATAGACGGGCGCGACTTAACGTCGCGCAGGTGAATCAGCCGCGGTGTCGAGACTCCACTGCATTGCGCAGGGTGTCGATCAACGCCTGGATTCGGGCGTGTTGCATTTTCATCGAAGCCTTGTTGACCACCAGGCGCGAGCTGATCGTGGCGATCAGTTCCTGAGGTTCCAGACCGTTGGCGCGCAGGGTGTTGCCGGTGTCGACGACGTCGATGATCTTGTCGGCGAGACCAATCAGCGGTGCCAGCTCCATCGAGCCGTAAAGCTTGATGATGTCGACCTGACGGCCCTGCTCGGCGTAGTAACGCTTGGCGACGTTGACGAACTTGGTCGCCACGCGCAGTCGGCCCTTGGGCTCTGGCGCACCGATCTTGCCGGCGGTCATCAGTTTGCACTGCGCGATTTGCAGATCCAGTGGCTCGTACAGGCCCTGGCCGGTGTATTCCATCAACACGTCTTTACCGGCGACGCCGAGGTCGGCCGCGCCATGCTCGACATAGGTCGGCACGTCAGTGGCGCGCACGATCAGCAGACGTACGTCTGGCTGAGTCGTAGGAATAATCAGCTTGCGGCTCTTGTCCGGATTCTCGGTCGGCACGATGCCCGCTTCGGCGAGAAGCGGCAGGGTGTCGTCAAGGATGCGGCCCTTGGACAGTGCGATGGTCAACATGGGAAACGTCAGTCCTTATCAAGGTACTCATGCCCGGTCGCAATCGGCGCCGGACACACATCGAGCCGGAAACCGGCTCGACTCAAAACGAATTCAACGGACACGTCCCTGTGTCCACGTGCAGCAATCAGCCCGGAACGCGACGGATCTTGGCGCCCAGCATCTGCAGTTTTTCTTCGATGCACTCGTAACCACGGTCGATGTGGTAGATGCGGTCGATCAGGGTGTCGCCTTCAGCAACCAGAGCCGAGATCACCAGGCTGGCCGAAGCACGCAGGTCGGTGGCCATGACTGGCGCGCCCTTGAGGACTTCAGTACCGGTAACGATGGCAGTGTTGCCTTCGACCTGGATCTTGGCGCCCATGCGGTGCAGTTCGTATACGTGCATGAAACGGTTTTCGAAGATCGTCTCGATCACCGCACCAGTGCCTTCGGCAATGGCGTTGAGCGAGATGAACTGTGCCTGCATGTCAGTCGGGAAAGCCGGGTACGGCGCGGTGCGCACGTTCACGGCTTTCGGACGTTTGCCGTGCATGTTCAGCTCGATCCAGTCTTCACCGCAGGTGATTTCTGCGCCGGCTTCACGGAGTTTATCCAGAACGGCTTCGAGGATGGTCGGATCGGTGTCCTTGACCTTGACGCGGCCACCGGTCACGGCAGCAGCGACCAGGTAGGTGCCGGTTTCGATACGGTCAGGCATCACTTTGTAGAAGCACGAACCCAGACGCTCAACGCCATCAATGGTGATGGTGTCGGTGCCGGCGCCGGAAACCTTGGCGCCCATGGCGTTGAGGAAGTTCGCCAGGTCAACTACTTCAGGTTCGCGAGCGGCGTTCTGCAACACGCTGCGGCCTTTGGCCAGAGCAGCGGCCATCATGATGTTCTCGGTACCGGTCACACTGACGGTATCGAAGAAGAAGCTTGCACCGCGCAGGCCACCTTCAGGCGCCTTGGCCTTGATGTAGCCGCCTTCGACGTCGATGACTGCGCCCATGGCTTCAAGACCACGGATGTGCAGGTCGACCGGACGCGAACCAATGGCGCAACCGCCAGGCAGTGCGACTTCGGCTTCACCGAAACGGGCAACCATCGGACCCAGTACCAGAATCGACGCACGCATGGTTTTCACCAGTTCGTACGGGGCGATCAGGGTCTTAATGGTGCGCGGGTCAATTTCGACGCTGAGTTTCTCGTCGATCACCGGCTCAATGCCCATGCGACCGAACAGCTCGATCATGGTGGTGATGTCGTGCAGATGCGGCAGGTTGCCAACGGTCACCGGGCCATCGCACAGCAGCGTGGCAGCCAGGATCGGCAGGGCAGAGTTCTTTGCCCCGGAAATGCGGATCTCGCCATCAAGACGAGCGCCACCGGTAATAATCAATTTATCCATAAGAATCTCGACGCCCTTAGGCTCAGGTGCGCTCGGCCCAGGCCGCGCTGCTGAAAAATTTCATAGTGACCGCATGGATGCTGCCATCGGTGATCCATGGGTTCAAATGGGCATAGATCTGCTGCTGACGCTTCACCGGGCTCAACGCCGCCAGTTCATCGCTAATCACGTTCAGCTGGAAATTGCAGCCTTCGCCCTCAACTTCTACCAACGTTCCGGGCAGCTTTCCTTCAAGGAAGCTCTTCACTTCTACGGCCTGCATGCTCAACCTCAATCGGCGCCCTGTGCGCACGGGTCGGACATCATACAAAAAAGCCCCGCGCCTGCGAACCCCGCATGGCAGGACTCTGACGGGGGGCTTCTTTATAGATGCGGGTTCAGGGATGCGCCAACAGCTCGGTCAGTTCGCTGACCTGAGCGATTTCGCGCATGTCTTCGGGCATTGCGCGGATGCTCACAGCCTTGCCGGCCGCTTGCGCATCGCGCATGAAGCACAGCAGCAACGACAGGCCGACGCTGCTGGACTTCTTCACTGCCGAACAATCGATGACCAGCGCTGACGCCTTGCTGGACTTGATCAACGCCTGCCCTTCCTTTCGCAAGTCAGGGCCGGTGCGGTAATCCAGCACTCCGCTGAGCAATAGCTCGTCGACATCACTCATACGAACTGCTGCCTCATTCATTGCGCTGGGTTCTTTTCGGTGGATTCCTTGGCCTTGGCCACTTCACCCGCCCAACCGTTGATGGTCTTGTCGAGGTCGTTGCCATTGCGCTGCATCGCGTCAGCGAACTGGTCACGGAACAGTTTGCCAATGTTGATGCCGTTGATGATCACGTTGCGCAGCTTCCACTCGCCGTTGATCTTCTCCAGCGTGTATTGCACTGGATAGATCGCGCCGCTGCTGCCTTTTACAACCATGCCAACACTGGTGCGATCGCCCGACTCATCCTTGGCAGGATCGACGGTAATGCCCTGGTTGTTGTATTCAAGCAGAGCGTTGCCGTAGAACTGGAACAGACCTTTCTTGAAGTTTTCTTCGAAGGTCTTCATCTGCGCAGGGGTGGCCTTGCGCGAATACTTGACCGTCATGATGCTTTTGGAGATGCCCTCGGCGTCCACTACCGGCCCGACGATGGTGTTGAGCGCGGTGTAGAAATCGCTCGGATCCTGCTTGTACTTTTCTTTGTTGGCAGCCAGGTCGGCCAGCAACCGGGTGGTTGTGTCCTGAACCAGATCATGTGCCGAAGTCGCAGCAGCAACGGCATTACCCATCAACGGCAGGGCCGCGAGTAATACCAACAGACTGCGTCGCAAGATAGAGATCATTCAAAGCTCCTCATTTGGCATCTTTGCTAACGGTATTGAGCAGGAATTTACCGATCAGGTCTTCCAGTACCAGAGACGACTGCGTGTCGTGGATGGTTCCACCATCTGTCAGCGGCTTGTCTTCGCCACCGACGCTGATACCGATGTACTTCTCTCCCAGCAGACCCGCGGTCAGGATAGACGCTGTGGAGTCAGTCGGCAGGTTGTCGACCTTTTTATCCACTTGCAGGGTCACCCGACCGGTGAAGCTGTCGCGATCCAGATCGATCGCCGTGACCTTGCCGATGGTTACACCGGCCATGGTCACTTTGGCTCTGACCGTCAAACCGGCGATATTGTCAAAGTAGGCATAAAGTTTATACGTGTCGGTGGTCGATGTCGGAGACAGACCACTGACGCGCAGTGCAAGCAGCAGCAAAGCCAGGATCCCTGCCAGCAGGAACAGGCCGACACCGATTTCCAGGGTGCGGTTTTGCATCAGAAATCTCCAAACATCAAAGCGGTCAGAATAAAGTCCAGGCCGAGCACTGCCAGCGAGGCAAATACCACGGTCTTGGTGGTGGCACGACTGATCCCCTCGGAAGTGGGCTCGCAGTCATAGCCTTGGAATACGGCGATCCAGGTGACGACAAAGGCAAAAACTACACTCTTGATGACGCCATTGAGCACATCGCTGGTGAAGTTGACGCTGTTTTGCATGTTCGCCCAGTAGGAACCTTCATACACGCCCAACCAGTCGACAGCCACCCACGAACCGCCCCAGATACCCACCACGCTGAAAATCATCGCCAGCACCGGCAGGGAAATGAAGCCGGCCCACAGGCGCGGGGCAATGATGTACTTGAGTGGGTCGACGCCGATCATTTCCAGGCTGGACAGCTGTTCGGTGGACTTCATGTTGCCGATTTCTGCAGTCAGCGCAGAACCGGCACGCCCGGCGAACAGTAGAGCAGTGACGACCGGGCCGAGTTCACGCAACAACGTCAGCGCAACCATCTGCCCGACCGCCTGCTCCGAACCGTAGCTCGACAGAATGCTGAAGCCCTGCAGCGCCAGCACCATGCCGATGAAAATCCCGGAAACAACAATGATCACCAGCGACATCACGCCGACTGAATGCAGCTGTTTGACCAGCAGGCCGAAGCCGCCGCTGATACCGCCACGCCCCAGCAAGGCATGAAACAGGAACAACGTTGCCCGACCGAACACCGCGATGGCGTCGATCGCAGCTGCGCCGAAACGGCGTACGCGTTCTATTAATGAAAGTCTGCGCATCAACGCTTCCCCAGAAGATCTGCGCGGTAATCCGTCGCTGGAAAGTGGTACGCCACCGGGCCATCCGGGTTGCCGGTCATGAATTGACGGATACGCGGCTCGTCCGAGTTCATCAACTCGTCCGGCGTGCCCTGCCCCAACACCTGACCATCACCGACGACATATATGTAGTCGGCGATGCTCGCGGTCTCGGCCAGATCGTGGGAAACCACGATACTGGTGATCCCCAGCGCATCGTTAAGCAGACGGATCAGGCGCACCAACACGCCCATGGCGATCGGATCCTGACCGACGAACGGTTCGTCATACATGAGAATCTGTGGATCGAGGGCAATGGCGCGGGCCAATGCAACACGACGTTTCATGCCACCGGACAGCTCATCGGGCATCAGCTCGATGGCGCCGCGCAAACCCACCGCCTGCAATTTGAGCAGGACGATGTCGCGGATCATTTCTTCCGGCAACTCGGTATGAACGCGCAGGGGGAAAGCGACGTTCTCGAAAACATCGAGATCGGTGAACAGGGCGCCACTTTGAAACAGCACACCCATGTGCTTGCGCGCGTCGAACAGATCGCTGCGCGAAAGCTTCGGCAGGTTCTGACCGTTGACCCAGACCTCACCGCTGGTTGGACGCAATTGTGCGCCCATCAACCGCAGCAGCGTGGTCTTGCCACACCCGGAAGGCCCCATGATGCCGGTGACCTTGCCGCGCGGGATACGGATATCGACGTTATTGAAAATGCTGCGCGCACCGCGCTTGAAGGAGACTCCCTTCAGCTCGACCGCGTAGGCGTTATCGGCACTCATCTAAACTCCTTGCGATGCAGCCTCTCACTCGGACGCCAGGCTTTCCTGGAAAAGCACATACATCCCGGGCAGGCCGAACTGGCGGCGAACTATATCACTGCAAAGGGCGCGCGCCCAAGGCTTGTGCCGGGCCGTGTTCAACGATATGACAGGGTTACAGACGCTTTTTCGGGCTTTTAGTTACGGCGAATGACAAAGCACGACGAACTTGCGTGAGGCTTTGCCACATAACCGCTATAATCGCCGCCTTTTCATCGGGCTATACGATTTCTGACATGAGCCAAACCAGCGACCTGATTCAATCGGCACAACGCACCATCCGCCTCGAAGTGGAAGCCGTTCAAGGCTTGCTGCCCCATATCGACGCCGATTTCGTACGCGCTTGCGAGATGATTCTGGCCAGTAAAGGCCGTGTAGTCGTGGTCGGCATGGGCAAATCCGGGCACATCGGCAACAAGATTGCCGCCACCCTGGCCAGCACCGGCACCCCTGCATTCTTCGTACACCCGGCCGAAGCCAGCCACGGCGACATGGGCATGATCACTCGTGATGACGTGATTCTGGCCCTGTCCAATTCGGGCTCGACCAACGAGATCGTCACCCTGCTGCCGTTGATCAAACGTCTGGGCATCCAGTTGATCAGCGTCACCGGCAATCCACAATCGCCGCTGGCCAAGGCTGCCGAGGTCAATCTCAACGTTCACGTCGAGCACGAAGCCTGCCCGCTCAACCTGGCACCGACCTCGTCGACGACGGCTGCATTGGTTATGGGCGATGCCCTGGCGGTGGCGCTGCTCGAAGCTCGCGGTTTTACCGCTGAAGATTTCGCGTTTTCCCATCCTGGTGGCGCATTGGGCCGTCGTCTGTTGCTGAAAGTCGAAAACGTCATGCACGCCGGCCAGGAGCTGCCGCAAGTACAACGCGGCACCCTGCTCAAAGACGCCTTGATGGAAATGACCCGCAAGGGTCTGGGCATGACCGCCATTGTTGAAGCCGACGGCAAACTGGCCGGGATCTTCACCGACGGTGATTTGCGCCGCACGCTGGATCGCAGCATCGACATCCGCAGCGCGACCATCGACCAGGTGATGACCGCTCACGGCAAAACCGCCCGGCCCGACATGCTCGCCGCCGAAGCGCTGAAAATCATGGAAGACCACCGAATCAACGCATTGGTAGTCGTCGATGAGGATGATCGCCCGATTGGCGCCTTCAACCTCTCCGATCTGCTGCGCGCAGGAGTCATGTAATGAGCAACGATCTGCTGCAACGCGGCAAAGCGATCAAACTGGCGGTGTTCGACGTCGATGGCGTCCTCACCGATGGCCGCCTGTACTTCCTTGAAGACGGCAGCGAATTCAAGACGTTTAACACCCTCGACGGTCAGGGCATCAAAATGTTGATGAACGCTGGCGTGCAAACCGCCATCATCAGCGGTCGAAAGACACCAGTGGTTGAACGTCGGGCGAAAAATCTGGGCATCCCGCACCTTTTTCAGGGGCGTGAAGACAAATTGGTGGTTCTCGACGGTCTACTTGAACAACTGGGCCTAAGCTATGAACAGGTCGCCTACCTCGGTGACGACCTTCCTGACCTGCCGGTGATCCGCCGCGTAGGCCTGGGCATGGCGGTTGCCAACGCTGCTGATTTCGTCCGCGAAAACGCCCATGGCGTGACCCGGGCCCGAGGCGGCGAAGGTGCTGCCCGTGAATTCTGCGAATTGATCCTGCGCGCCCAGGGCCGCCTCGATGCGGCCAACGCCGCGTACCTGTGAGCCAAACCATGTTCAGCAAAAAATTTCGCACCTTCCTGCTGTTTGGCTGCATCGCTGCGCTGTTTGCTGCGGTCGGCTACTGGAACATCAGCCCGGAACGCTTTCTCGACAAGCCGCCAGTGACGACCGAGGAAAACCCGATCGACTGGTACGCGACCAACACGCACACTCTGCAATACCTGCCGGATGGCGGCGTGCAATATGAAATGACGTCGGACAAAGCCGAGCACGTCAAGGCGACCGACATCGTTCTGGTCACCAAACCCGACCTGAACATGTACCGCGGCACTGACTTTCCGTGGCACGTGACCAGCGAGCGCGGCGAAGTGAATCCGGGCGGTACACAAGTAGAATTGATTGACTCGGTGCGTATCAAACGCACTGACGAACAAAACCGCGACCTGCTGGTCACTTCCACGCGCATGACCGTGTTCCCTCAGGAGCAATATGCGCAGACCGAGCAACCCGTTAGAATCGACGGCGCTGGCGGTGTATCAACCGGCGTTGGCATGAAAGCGTACCTGAAGGAAAGCAGGATACACCTGCTATCGAACGTAAGAGGACAGTATGAGGCTCGTTAAAACCCTCCCTATTTTGCTCAGTCTGGGCGCAGCACTGGGAAGCGTGAGCGCCTGGGCTCTGCCGAACGATCAGCAGCAACCTATCCGTATTCAGGCCGACGACGCCCAACTGGACGACAAGAACGGCATCGCCACCTATAAAGGTGATGTGATCATCACCCAGGGTTCGATGATCGTTAAAGGCAATACGGTGACTATCACCCGCACGCCAGCCGGCGATATCGACGTTGTAACGTCGGTGGGTAACCTTGCCTACTTCGAGCAACTGCAAACCCAGGGTGACGCCAAGCCTGTACAGGGCTGGGGCGTGACGATTCAGTACCACGCCGCGCAAAACCGCGTCGTGCTGATCGACAAGGCCAAGGTCGTCGACAAGGACAACAACACGACTCAGGGCGAGAAAATCGTCTATGACACCGTGAAGAAACTGGCCAGCGCCGGTCGCGCTACCGGCAGCAAAGTCACCGAATCGCGTCCGCGTATCGACATGGTGATCCAGCCGAAGAAGAAAACCGACGAGAAGACCCAGTAATGGCAACTCTGAAAGCTCAGCACCTGGCCAAGGCCTATAAAAGCCGCCAGGTCGTGCGTGATGTCAGCCTGTCGATCGACAGCGGCCAGATTGTTGGTTTGCTCGGCCCGAACGGTGCCGGTAAAACCACCTGCTTCTACATGATCGTGGGTTTGGTACAGGCCGATCAGGGCCGTGTGCTGATCGACGATCTGGACGTCAGCCACCAGCCAATGCACGGTCGTGCCAAGGCCGGTATCGGCTATCTGCCGCAAGAAGCGTCGATCTTCCGCAAACTGTCGGTGGCCGACAACATCATGGCCATCCTCGAGACCCGTCAGGAACTCGACAAGGCCGGTCGCCGCAAAGAGCTGGAAAGCCTGTTGCAGGAATTCCACATCACCCACATCCGCGACAACCTCGGCATGAGCCTGTCCGGTGGTGAACGCCGCCGGGTGGAAATCGCTCGCGCGCTGGCCACCGCACCAAAATTCATCCTGCTCGACGAACCGTTCGCCGGTGTCGACCCGATCTCGGTCGGCGACATCAAGCAGATCATCCACCACCTCAAGGCCAAGGGCATCGGTGTTCTGATCACCGACCACAACGTCCGCGAGACGCTGGATATCTGCGAAACCGCTTACATCGTCAACGACGGTCAACTGATCGCCGAAGGTGACGCCGAAACCATCCTGGCCAACGAACTGGTCAAGGAAGTGTATCTGGGTCACGAGTTCCGCCTGTAAGCGTCACAGTGCCCGGTGCGCAGCCGGAGTGCTGTATCGATTCAAGCTGGATTTAATACGCTTAATTGTTACAGCGCTCTAGGCAAACACTTCAGTTTCAGGCATATAATTTGCTTAAGTTTGGCGCTTCGGCGCCCTGTAGTGGATGGCGCATAGCGCCGGCGAATAAGGTGTTAAGCCCCTGCCATGAAACCATCGCTAGTCTTGAGAATGGGCCAGCAGCTGACGATGACACCGCAGCTGCAACAGGCCATCCGCCTGCTCCAATTGTCGACCCTGGATCTGCAACAGGAAATCCAGGAGGCTCTGGAATCCAATCCGATGCTCGAACGCCAGGAAGAAGGCGACGACTTCGACAACTCGGATCCCATGGCCGACAACGCCGAACAGAAGCCCACCGAGATCCAGGAACCTTCCTATCAGGAAGCCGCACCGACCGTCGATAACCTCGAAGACGGCGAATGGAACGAACGAATCCCCAACGAACTTCCGGTCGACACTGCCTGGGAAGACGTTTACCAGACCAGCGCCAGCAGCCTGCCCAGCAGCGATGATGACGAGTGGGATTTCACCACCCGCACCTCCGCCGGCGAAAGCCTGCAAAGCCACTTGCTGTGGCAACTCAACCTCGCACCGATGTCCGACACCGATCGCCTGATCGCCGTGACCCTGATCGATTGCATCAACAATCAGGGCTACCTGGACGAAACCCTCGAAGAAATTCTCGAGGCGTTCGATCCGGAACTGGACATCGAACTGGACGAGATCGAAGCCGTCCTGCACCGCATCCAGCAATTTGAACCGGCCGGTATCGGCGCGCGCAACCTCAGCGAATGCCTGCTGCTGCAATTGCGTCAGCTGTCGGCCAAGACGCCTTGGCTGGCGGAAGCCAAACGTCTGGTCAGCGATTACATCGATCTGCTCGGCAGCCGTGATTACAGCCAGTTGATGCGCCGTATGAAGCTCAAGGAAGACGAGCTGCGCCAGGTCATCGAACTGGTACAAAGCCTCAACCCGCGTCCGGGCTCGCAGATCGAATCCACCGAAGCCGAATACGTCGTCCCTGACGTCATCGTGCGCAAGGACAACGAGCGCTGGCTGGTCGAGCTGAATCAGGAATCGATGCCACGCCTGCGGGTCAACGCGCAGTACGCCGGTTTTGTGCGTCGTGCCGACACCAGCGCCGACAACACCTTCATGCGCAATCAGTTGCAGGAAGCCCGCTGGTTCATCAAGAGCCTGCAGAGCCGCAACGAAACCCTGATGAAAGTTGCCACCCAGATCGTCGAGCATCAGCGCGGTTTTCTGGAGTACGGCGACGAAGCCATGAAGCCGTTGGTGCTGCACGACATCGCCGAAGCAGTCGGCATGCACGAATCAACGATTTCCCGGGTGACCACGCAGAAATTCATGCATACCCCGCGCGGTATTTATGAACTGAAATACTTTTTCTCCAGCCACGTCAGCACCTCCGAAGGCGGTGAATGCTCGTCCACGGCGATCCGCGCGATCATCAAAAAACTGGTTGCCGCGGAAAATCAGAAAAAGCCGTTGAGTGACAGCAAGATCGCTGGTTTACTGGAGGCACAAGGCATTCAGGTGGCTCGCCGCACCGTCGCCAAGTACCGCGAATCCCTCGGGATCGCGCCTTCGAGCGAACGCAAGCGGTTGATGTAAGCCACGTTACAGCGTTCCAGTGGCAGGCTATCCAGCCTGCCGCTTTATGCACTGGCAACGAAGGAGAAGCTGTATGCAAGTCAACATCAGTGGACACCAACTGGAAGTGACCCAACCTCTGCGTTCCTACATCGAGGAAAAACTCCAACGACTGGAGCGACATTTCGACAAGATCACCAACGTGCAAGTCACGATGTGTGTCGAAAAGCTGAAGCAGAAAATCGAAGCCACCTTGCATATTCCCGGCAGCGAAGTGGTCGCCAACGCAGAAGATACTGATATGTATGCTGCGATCGACTCACTGACCGACAAGCTGGATCGCCAACTCAAAAAGCATAAGGAAAAGACCCAGAGCCTCCTCCAGGGCGCGACCGGTCGATAACCCCCCATTCCATGATCCGACTTGAAAGTATCCTGACCCCCGGCCGTTCCCTCGTGAACGTGCCGGGCGGCAGTAAAAAGAAAGCCCTCGAACAAATTGCCAACCTGATCGCCCGCGAAGTGCCGGATCTGGAGATGCAAGATGTCTTCGAGGCTCTGATTGCCCGTGAAAAACTCGGCTCGACCGGTTTTGGCAACGGCATCGCCATTCCCCATTGCCGCCTGAAAGGTTGTGTAACGCCAATCAGCGCGTTGATGCACCTTCAAGCCCCTATCGATTTCGACGCCATCGACGGCGCGCCGGTTGACCTGCTGTTTGTTCTGCTGGTTCCGGAAGCCGCCACCGATGCGCACCTGGAATTGCTGCGCCAGATCGCCAGCATGCTGGATCGCAAGGATGTGCGCGATAAACTGCGCAGCGCTCCGAGCAACGAAGCCTTGTACCAGGTCGTACTGGACGAGCAAAACGGGCAGTAATCATGCGTTTGATCATCGTCAGTGGCCGTTCCGGCTCGGGTAAAAGCACCGCACTGGATGTCCTTGAGGACAACGGTTATTACTGCATCGACAACCTGCCGGCGGGTTTACTGCCGGAACTGGCCGAACGAGCGCTGATTCACACCGAATTGGCGCAACCGCTGGTCGCCGTATCGATTGACGCGCGCAACCTGCCAAGCCATTTGTCACGCTTTCCCGAATTGCTCGAAGTCGTCCGTAGCCGGCACATTCAATGCGATGTGTTGTACCTGGATGCCGACGAGGAAACCCTGCTCAAGCGTTTCTCGGAAACCCGCCGCCGCCACCCGCTGAGCAATGCCAACCGCTCGCTGGCCGAGGCGATTCAGGATGAAACCGCCCTGCTCGGCCCGATCGCCGACCTGGCTGATCTGAAGATCAACACCACCAGTCTGAACCTGTACCAGTTGCGCGACACCATCAAGCTGCGCCTGCTGAATCAGCCGGAGCCGGGCACGGCGTATCTGGTTGAGTCATTCGGCTTCAAGCGCGGCATGCCGGTGGATGCCGATCTGGTGTTTGATGTGCGCTGCCTGCCCAACCCGTACTGGAAGCCGGAACTGCGTGCGCAATCAGGGCTCGATGCGCCGGTGGCTGAATATCTGGCAGCGCAACCTGACGTCGAAGAAATGTTTCAGGACATCTTCACTTACCTGCACAAATGGCTGCCGCGCTTCGCAGCGAGCAACCGCGCCTACGTCACGATTGCCATTGGCTGCACCGGCGGGCATCACCGCTCCGTCTACCTGACCGAACGTCTGGGTCAGGCCCTGCAGAAAACCCTGAAGAACGTCCAGGTTCGCCACCGCGACCTCACTTAAAGGATTCACACCGCGATGCCTGCTCTGGAAATCGAAATCATCAACAAACTGGGCCTGCATGCCCGCGCATCGGCCAAGTTCGTTGGCGTGGCCGGGCAGTATCCGGATTGCACGATCAGAGTGGGTCGCACGCCGGAGACCACGGTTGATGGCAAAAGCATCATGGCGATGATGATGCTGGCGGCTGGCAAGGGCACCAAGATCTATTTGAGTACTGAAGGGCATCAGGAACAGGAAGCGCTGGATGCGCTGGTGGCGTTGATCAACAACTACTTCGATGAAGGTGGCTGAGAGCAAAAGTCAAAAGATCGCAGCCTTCGGCAGCTCCTACAGTGAACGCATTCCAATGTAGGAGCTGCCGAAGGCTGCGATCTTTTGATCTTCAACCTAATGCGGTATCCATCACCATCATCAAACAAAATCCGCTCAACAAGCCAAGACTGGCCAGTTTGTCATGACCATTGCGTCGCGACTCGGGGATCACTTCGTGGGTCACCACCAGCAACATCGCCCCCGCCGCCAGCGCCAGCCCTAACGGCAACAACACCTGCGCAAGACTGACCAGCCACGCGCACAACAGCGCAAACACCGGTTCAACCAGTCCAGACGCCGCGCCGATCAAAAACGCTTTGACCCGCGACATCCCCGCCCCGGCCAATACCAACGCAATCACCAGACCTTCCGGCACATCCTGCAAAGCGATGCCCATGGCCAGGCTGTCCGCATCCGGCATGCCGCCACCGGCAGACACACCGACGGCCATGCCTTCAGGGATGTTATGGGCAATGATGGCGAACACGAACAACCAGATCCGTGGCGGAATCACTGGGCGATCGACAGTGCCGACGAGCATTTCCGGGGACGCGCCCGAGACCTTTAGATCAACCAGATACAACCCGAACGCACCGAGCATGATGCCAAAACAGATCAGGCCACTGGCGCCCCACGGCGTCAGGCCCAGGCTCTCAGCAGCGGCGATGCCCGGCACGATCAGCGAAAACGCCGTCGCCGCCAGCATCACCCCGGCACCAAATCCCAGCAACGTATCGCTGAGTGCCTGCGGCATGCGCCGAATCACCAGCACCGGAACAGCGCCAAGCGCCGTGCCGAGCGCGCAGATCGCACCGCCCTGCAACGCCCGTAATAGCCTCGGTTCCAGATTCAGCCATGCCAGTCCGTGGGCAACCAGCAAGGTCATGCCCGCCAACAGCAATAGCGATCCCACTGCGTAACGAAACATACGCCCACTTCCGATCGCCAGTGTTTCAGTGCCCATAGTCAGCCTTGGATTGTTTTTATAGATGACTTAAACCAGTGCGGCCTGATAGCGCGCAGCAACTTCCGGCCAATTGATCACGTTGTAGAACGCGTTGATGTATTCCGGGCGACGGTTCTGATAGCGCAGATAGTAGGCGTGCTCCCAGACGTCGAGACCGAGAATCGGCGTGTTGCCGTTCATCAGCGGGCTGTCCTGGTTGCCGCTGCTTTCCACGGTCAATTTCTTCTCCGGGGTCACGCTGAGCCAGGCCCAGCCGCTGCCGAAACGGGTCAGTGCAGCTTTGGTGAAGGCGTCCTTGAAGCTATCGAGACCACCGAGATGTTCTTCGATGGCCTTGGCCAGCGCGCCATCCGGCTTGCCACCACCGTTGGGCACCATCACTTCCCAGAACAATGAATGGTTAGCGTGACCGCCGCCCTGATTGATCACCGCCGCACGGAGTTTTTCCGGCAGATCCTTAACGCTGGCGACCAGTTTTTCCACCGGCCACTCGGCGTATTCAGTGCCTTCTACCGCCGCGTTGAGGTTGTTGATGTAGGTCTGGTGATGTTTGGTGTAGTGAATCTCCATGGTCTGCGCATCGATATGCGGTTCCAAGGCATCGTAGGCGTAAGGCAAAGCGGGCAAGGTAAAAGCCATTTCAATGGACTCCATGGTGATGTGGGGCAGGCGCGCGGCGCGCATTGCCGGTATCCGGGTGCAGCAGGCGTTGAGTGCGCGGGTATTCGCCGTGTTCGCTGATGAAATTCAGCAGCTCGACATAGGTTTTGCTGCTCTGGCGCAGCGCCGCTTCACGCAATGCCAGGCGTTGGCGTTCGTCCTGCATGGTTTGCAACAGCCGTTGATGGATGGCGCAGAGGTATTCGGCGCTCTCCTCCGGTTGATTCAGGCGCAGGTGTAAATCCGCGAGGTTGTGGTGCGAGATGACGCAGGCCGCCACCGCTTCGTCGGCGTCCGCCCAGCGTTCGAACAACACTTGCGCCAGGGCCAGGGCTTGCAGGTAAGCCTCACGGGCGTCGATCAGTTCGCCCAACATGAAGCAGCGATTGGCCCGTTCGATCGTGCGTTTCCAGTGCTCCATGGTGAGCCTCCAAAGCGGTTGCGGGGTTTACACGCCGCCGGCGGTGAGTTTCTCGGGATTGAGTAACTCTTCCAGTTGGCTGCGTGACAGATCGGTGTGTTCCAGGGCGACGTCGATCACCGGACGGCCTTCTTTGTAGGCCTGCTTGGCGATTTCGGCGGCTTTCTGGTAACCGATGATCGGGTTGAGCGCAGTGACCAGAATCGGGTTGCGCGACAACGCTTCTTTCAAGCGCGATTCATTGACCTTGAAGCTGGCGATGGCTTTGTCGCCGAGCAGGCGGCTGGCATTGGCCAGCAGTTCGATGCTGCTCAACAGGTTCTGCGCGATGATCGGCAGCATCACGTTCAATTCGAAGTTGCCCGACTGGCCGGCGATGGTGATCACCGAATCGTTGCCGATCACTTGTGCGGCAACCATGGCGGTGGCTTCCGGAATCACCGGATTGACCTTGCCCGGCATGATCGACGAGCCCGGTTGCAGGGCTTCCAGCTCGATTTCACCAAGGCCGGCGAGCGGGCCGGAGTTCATCCAGCGCAGGTCGTTGGCGACTTTCATCAAAGTGACGGCGATGGCTTTGAGTTGGCCGGAGACGGCGACAGCGGTGTCTTGCGAACCGATCAGCGCAAACAAGTCTTTGCCCGGGGTGAATTGCACGTCGGTCAATTGGCTCAACTGACGGCTGAAACGCGCGGCGAACTCAGGATGTGCGTTGATCCCGGTGCCGACCGCTGTGCCGCCCTGCGCGAGGGATTGCAGGCTCGGCAACAAATCCTGCAGATGAGCGATATTGGCCTTGAGCTGCTGCGCCCAGCCGTTGAGTACCTGGCTCATGCGCACCGGCATTGCGTCCATCAAATGCGTGCGGCCGGTTTTGACGTGGTGATGCACTTGCTCGGCTTTGCGCTCGATCACCTGCACCAGGTGCAGCAGCGCTGGCAGCAGTTGTTCGTGCAGGGCCAACGCGGCGCTGACGTGGATGGTGGTCGGGATGATGTCGTTGCTGCTCTGGCCGCAGTTGACGTGATCATTGGCGTTCACCGGCTCGTCGAGCAGGCGGCTGGCGAGGGTGGCAATCACTTCGTTGGCGTTCATGTTCGAGCTGGTGCCGGAACCGGTCTGGAAAATATCCACCGGAAAATGCTGCATGAAATCGCCTTCGAGCAGGCCTTGCGCGGCGTCGCTAATGGCTTTGCCTTGAGCGGCGCTGATCTGGTTCAGCTCAACGTTGGCGCGGGCGGCGGCGGCTTTGGCGAGGATCAGCGCGCGAATGAATTGCGTCGGCATCCGTTTGCCGCTGATCGGGAAGTTATCCACTGCGCGCTGGGTCTGCGCGCCGTAGAGAGCGTCCACCGGCACCTGCAGTTCGCCCATGCTGTCGCGCTCAATACGTGTCTTGGTCATCTGAAAATCCTTGCACCAGTTCAATAAGAGGAATCGAGGGAAGCAGTTCGCAAGTGGCGAGCTGCCAGGTGTAGCGCTGCCAGCGTTTGAGCCGGCATTTGCACAGGGACAGGCGCTCCATTTCACGCAGCGGGCGCCAGGCTTGGTCGAGACAGAGGCTGCGCCAGTGCCACGGCAGCGCGATGTCGGTGGCCGTGTCGAGCAGCAAACGGAAGGAGGTTTCGGCGACCGTCCAGGGTGAGGTCGCGGTGCAACAAGACAGGTACCGGCCTTCGGCGAGGTAGTGTTCGATCAGGCGCGGTTCGTCAGGATCCATCGCGCAACGGATCTGGCGACTCATCCATCGCCAGCTTTCGAGGTACGGCTGCTCGTGCAAGGCAGAACTCATGATCCGGGGCTCATCCGATAATGAGATTTATTATTAGATGATAATGAGAACCAAAACAAGCCTGAGATTTGCACACTCCCCTGTGGGAGCGGGCTTGCTCGCGAATGCGGTCTTTCAGTCACAACATCTCTGATTGACACAGCGCATTCGCGAGCAAGCCCGCTCCCACAGGGGATTTGTGTCAGGCATGAAAAAGGCGCGCCATCCGGGTGGATGGCGCGCCTTTTTGTGACGGTTGCGGTTTAGCTGCCCGCGACGGTCATCCGCTCGATCAACACCGAACCCGTGCGAATGTTGCTGCGCAGTTCCAGGTCATTACCGACCGCGACGATCTGCTTGAACATGTCACGCATGTTGCCGGCGATGGTCACTTCCTGCACCGCGAACTGGATTTCACCGTTCTCGACCCAGAAACCCGCCGCGCCGCGTGAATAGTCGCCGGTGACCATGTTCAAGCCATGGCCCATCAATTCGGTGACGAGCAAACCACGGCCCATGCGCTTCAACAGCGCCGCCTGGTCTTCGTCGCCATGGGTGACGAACAGGTTGTGCACGCCGCCGGCGTTAGCGGTGCTCGGCATGCCGAGTTTGCGCCCGGAATATGTGCCGAGGATGTACGAGACCAATTCGCCCTTTTCGACGAACGGTTTGGCGTACGTCGCCAGACCATCGCCGTCATAGGCCGAACTGCCCATGGCGCGCATCAGATGTGGACGCTCATCGATGGTCAGCCATTCCGGGAACAGCTTCTGCCCCAGCGTGCCTTCGAGGAACGACGATTTGCGATACAGGCTGCCGCCGGAAATCGCCGAGAGAAAACTGCCGAACAAGCCACCGGCCAGTTCGGCGGAGAACAGCACCGGCACTTCACAGGTTGGCACCGGACGCGCGCCCAAACGGCTCGCGGCCCGTTGCGCAGCTCGCTGACCAATGCTCACCGGATCCGCCAGCAAACTGCCCTGACGGCTGACGTCATACCAATAATCGCGCTGCATCTGGCCGTCGGCCTCAGCGATCATCACGCAGCTCAGACTGTGTCGGGTCGACGCGTAACCACCAATAAAACCGTGGCTGTTGCCATAAACGCGGCAGCCTTGGTGGGTGCTGAGGGTGGTGCCATCGGCATTCTTGATCCGCGCGTCGGCATCGAACGCCGCCGCTTCGCAGATCAACGCCTTCTCGATCGCCTGCTCCGGGGTGATGTCCCATTCGTGGAACAGGTCGAAATCCTTCAGATCCTTGGCCATCAGCGCGGCATCGGCCAGGCCAGAGGCTTCGTCTTCAGAGGTGTGCTTGGCAATCGCCAGCGCCGCCGCGACGGTTTCGCGAATCGCTTCAGGCCCGGTGGCTGACGTGCTGGCCGAGCCTTTGCGCTGACCGACGTACAGGGTGATGCCAAACCCCTGATCGCGGTTGAATTCGACTGTTTCGACTTCGCGCTGACGCACGGACGTGGACAGGCCTTGCTCCAGCGACACCGCGACTTCACAAGCGCTGGCGCCCTGACGCTTGGCTTCGGCGATGATCTGCTCGACCTGTTCCTGCAGTGCCGGCAATGCCTGCGGGCCGACGCTTTCAACTGCACTCATGCTCATCTCCACTCAAATTCTGCTTTCGGCTGGGGCCATCGAGCGACCGGGCCGGACAAGCGGCCCCCGACTGGTTATCATGGCGGCGTTTCTTTGCGGACTGCCACCATGGTTGATTCTTACGACGACTCCCTCGATACGGGAGAAAAAAGCAAATCTCAGGTCAAACGCGAGCTGCATGCTCTGGTTGACCTTGGCGAGCGCCTTACAACACTCAAGCCTGACTTGATCGCAAAACTGCCACTGACCGACGCCATGCGCCGGGCCTTGGCCGATGCGCCCAAGCACACCGCGAATATCGCGCGGAAACGGCATTTGCAGTTCATCGGCAAACTGATGCGCGACCAGGACACTGACGCGATTCTGACCTTGCTCGATCAACTCGATGCCTCCACTCGCCAATACAACGAGCGTTTCCATAACCTGGAACGCTGGCGCGATCGCCTGATCGCGGGCGACGATGCCGTGCTGGAAAAATTCGTCGTCGAGTACCCGGACGCCGATCGCCAGCAATTGCGTTCCCTGATCCGTCAGGCTCAGCACGAGGTTGCGCAAAACAAACCTCCTGCTTCCAGCCGCAAGATCTTCAAGTACATCCGTGAGCTGGACGAGACTCAACGCGGCCTGCGTTGATCTCATCCCTGTAGGAGCTGCCGAAGGCTGCGATCTTTGCTTTTTAAAGATCAAAAGATCGCAGCCTGCGGCAGCTCCTACACACGTTTCTTATGCGCCCGTACCACCGACGGTGATCGCATCGATTTTCAGCGTCGGCTGACCCACGCCCACCGGCACCGACTGCCCATCCTTGCCGCACGTCCCCACACCGCTGTCCAGCGCCAGATCGTTACCGACCATCGACACCCGGCTCATCGCCTCAGGGCCGTTGCCGATCAACGTCGCGCCTTTGACCGGCGCGGTGATCTTGCCGTCTTCGATCAGGTACGCCTCGCTGGTGGAGAACACAAACTTGCCGCTGGTGATGTCGACCTGACCGCCGCCGAGGTTGGCGCAGTAGATGCCCTTCTTCACCGACGCGATGATTTCCGCCGGATCGCTTTCGCCACCGAGCATGTAGGTGTTGGTCATGCGTGGCATCGGCAAGTGCGCGTAAGATTCACGACGACCGTTACCGGTACGGGCCACGCCCATCAGACGCGCATTGAGCTTGTCCTGCATGTAACCCTTGAGCACGCCGTTTTCGATCAGCGTGGTGCACTCGGTCGGCGTGCCTTCGTCGTCGACACTCAGCGAACCGCGACGGCCGCTCAAGGTGCCGTCATCGACGATGGTGCAAAGCTTCGAGGCAACCATTTCGCCCATGCGCCCGCTGTAGGCCGAACTGCCCTTGCGGTTGAAATCGCCTTCCAGACCGTGGCCGACGGCTTCGTGCAACAGCACGCCAGACCAACCCGAACCCAACACCACCGGAAAAGTACCGGCCGGGGCAGGGATCGCTTCGAGGTTCACCAGCGCCTGACGCAACGCTTCACGGGCGTAGCCCATGGCGCGGTCTTCGGCGAGGAAATAACGGTAGTCGGTACGCCCGCCGCCGCCATGTCCGCCGCGCTCGCGACGACCATTCTGCTCAACGATCACGCTGACGTTGAAACGCACCAAAGGGCGCACATCCGCCGCCAGACCGCCGTCGGTGGACGCGACCAGAATCCGCTCCCAGACACCGGCCATGCTTACGCTGACTTGCTGGATACGAGGATCTAGCGCGCGAGTCGCGACATCGATGCTCTTGAGCAACTCGACTTTCTCGGCGCGGCTCAGCACTTCCAGCGGGTTATCCGGCGCGTACAACTGAGCGACGTCTTGAGTGGTGAACGCCTGCACCGTGCCGTTTTGCCCGGCACGGGAGATCGAACGTGCCGCGCGAGCCGCTGCGCCGAGGGCTTCGAGGGTGATCGCGTTGCTGTAGGCGAAACCGGTTTTCTCACCGGATTGCGCGCGCACGCCAACGCCCTGATCGAGGTTGAAGCTGCCTTCCTTGACGATGCCATCTTCCAGCGCCCAGGACTCGGAGATCTGTCCCTGGAAATACAGGTCGGCGGCATCGATGCCCGGGCCGGCCAGATCGCCGAGTACGCCTTGCAGGCTCTCGATGGTCACGCCGCCCGGTGCCAACAGGTGATCACTGACTGAGGACAACAACTCGCTCATAGGTTTACGCCTTAAATTCATGTTCTGAAGCAGGTCGCTGTGCGCCCTGCGAGAAAAACCGCCGATGACTCGTCACCGGCATCCGCGCCCTGATGGACGCTTGTTCACTGCTATCGCGTTCGGCCAACAACACCGCTTCGCCTTGATCCTGTTGCGCCAGCACGCGGCCCCACGGGTCGACAATCGCCGCATGGCCAAACGTTTCGCGCGGCCCCGGATGGGTTCCGCCCTGCGCTGCCGCCAACACATAACACTGGGTTTCGATGGCCCGCGCGCGAATCAGTACGTCCCAATGCGCCGCGCCGGTCACCGCGGTAAATGCCGACGGTGCGGTAATCAATTCAGCACCGGCCGCGCGCAATTCGCTGTACAGCTCCGGGAAGCGCAGGTCGTAACACACGGTCAGGCCCAATTTGCCCACCGGCGTGTCCGCCACCACCACGCCACTGCCATAAGCATAGTCATCGGATTCGCGGTAACGGCCGCGATTGTCGGCGACATCGACATCGAACAGGTGCAGCTTGTCATAGCGTGCAACGATTTCGCCGTGTTCGTTGACCAGCAGCGAACAGGCATTGGCCTTCGCCGTCGGTTGATCCACCGGCGGCAGCGGCAATGTGCCGGCCACTATCCATAACTTGAGGTCGCGGGCGGTCTGTTTCAACCATGGCAGGATCGGGCCGTCGCCCAATGCCTCGGCGCGGCCGATATCAGCGACGTCGCGACGGCCCATGGCGGCGAAGTTTTCCGGCAGCACCGCGAGCTTCGCGCCCCCGGCGGCAGCCTGTTCGAGCAGGCGCCGGGCCTGAGCCAGATTGGCCAGCACGTCACTCTGGCTGACCATTTGAATCACCGCAAAAGACATGGCCACTCCTGAACATCAACGGGCCTGTAGGAGCTGCCGCAGGCTGCGATCTTTTGATCTGGCTGTTAAAAACAAAATCAAAAGATCGCAGCCTTCGGCAGCTCCTACGCGGGTGATAGGATCATGCTACTCAAAAAGGCTTGTCGAAAGTGATTTTCGGCTCTTTCCACGGGCCTTTGACGGTGTATTTGACGCTGGCGAAACGCGCCACCTGGTCGCCGATCAGCTTGTCGATCAGGAACAAAGCACCGCCAATCGCCGGGGCACCGACGATCAGCGCGGCAATCGGCAGGTTGTTGGTCACCGGCAAGGTCACCATCAACTTGGCGTCGACTTGCTCCGCAACCATGTCCAGTTTGCCGTTGAGTTCGATGTTGCTCGACGGCCCGGTCAGGCGAATCGGCTCTTTGGTGTCGTAAACACCGTTGGTCGCCACCAGCAGGCCTTTAACCCGGTCGTAGCTCAGGCCTTTGCCGAACAGGTCGGAGAAGTCCAGGCGCAAGCGACGACCAATCGAGTTGAAGTTGAGCAGACCGAACACGCGCAACGCCTGCGCGCCGCCCTCCACTTCAACGAACTGACCTTTGTTCAGCGAGGCATCGAGGGTGCCTGAGAAACGCTTGGTCGCCAGCCATGCCGGCGAGCCCGGCCAGCGGCCATCGACGTCCATGTGGAAGTCTTCGCTGGTCACGCTCGGCGCATAACCCCAGCCCTTGAGCACATCGGCGAGGTTCTTGCCGCTGATCCGGCCTTTGAACCAGCTGTTGCTCGAACCCGCCGCGCCTTCCCAGCCGCCGTTGCCCTGCAACAGGATGCCTTTGAGGCCCATGTCGAGGCTGTTCAAGGCGATGCCTTTGGCGGTCGGGCGGATTTTCAGCGACCAGCCACCGACCAGATCCTGGCCTTGGAACAATTGATTGATGGTGATATCCAGCGCGGGGATTTTAGTCGGATCGACCGAGGCCAAAGGATCGGGGGCGTTCTCGTCGGTCTGCACATTCGGATCCGCCGCCGGCAGCTTCACGTATTGCATGTTCACCGCAATCGGCACGCCCTTGGCGTCGGGCAGGCTGGCGGTGCCTTTGGCCTGCTGACTGTCGAGGGCCAGCGCCCACGCGCCAGGTTTGCGATTGAGCTGCACCGACGCCTGATCCAGCGTGGTGCCGAACGCCGTCAGCTTGCCGACTTTGATATCCGCGCTGCTGAGCAATTTGTTGGCGCTGCCGCCCGGATCCTGCCCGGCGTACTTGTTGACCAGATCCTGCCACGGCGCGACGTCCAGCTCCGACAGCACACCGCGGATGCGCAAACCCTTGGCGCCCGGCAACACCGCCTCGCCCGCCCCGAGGAACAACTCACCGCGACCGTCAGCAAAACCGCTTGATGGCGCGGCATAGGTGAAATTGGCCAGTTGATCGTAGTTTACCCAGTAACGTCGTTCCGGCCCTTGCAAGGTCATGCGGAACACCGTGTCGCGCCCGACATCCGCCGCCATGCCGAACGGTGCCGGCAGATCCACCGCCACGCCCTTGAGGTTGGAGCTGACCATTAATTGGCTGTCGGCGCCGTCCAGATTCAATTGCAGTTGATACGGAATCGTCCCGGACACCGGCAACGGTTGCGTCACCGCCAGCCAGTCGGTGAGCTTCTTGACTTCGACCTGCCCTGTCGCCGCAACACGCGTTTTGAGTTTGCCCGGACTGCCGTCGGCAAAGATTTGCGCGGTCACCGGTTTGTCGAAGGCCCGTGCGCTGATGTTCTGCCCACTGAGGCCCTTGGCGCTGTCGAAGCGGAAATCGCCCTTGAGTTGGCTCAGCTCCAGCTTCGGCTCGGCCAGTTTCAACTTCGCATTGGCGGTTTTGAAATCGACGAGGACTTTCGGCTCCTCGCCTTTGCCCAGCGGCACGTCGAGTTTGAGCTTGCCACGAAGATCCCCTGAGCCTTCCCAACCGGCGAAGGTTTCGCCCGTGCCGATCGGCGCATCCTGCAGAATCTTCAAGCCATCGCCAAGACCACCGGCGAACGCGCCATCCAGCAGCAAGTGCGAGTTCTGCCCGGACGGCACATGCGGAATATTGACCGAGACATCGCTGACCTGGGTGTCGAGCAACTGACCCTTTTTCGCCAGAATGCGTACACCGCTGTCCTCGATAAACACATCACCGCTGACCTTGCTGACGTGCGGCCAGCCCGGCTGGAATGCGAGTTCAGCGTCATGCACCTTGAAGAACAGACTGATGCTGCGATCAGCCTCTTTGGCGTCCTTGCTCAGCGAGCCCTGATACTGGAAGAAACCCTCATCCACCGCGCCTTTGAGGATCGCCGTGCGCAGCCATTCGTCGAGCGCCGGGCTCAAGACTTCTGGCAGGTATTTGGCGGTGTAGCGACCGTCGCCGTCGACCAGACCGACGCGCAAGTCCATGTAGTCTTCCTGGCTGTGATCGAAATGCAGGCGGATCAGGAAGTCGCCGGCAATCTTGCCCTCTTCGCCGAGCACCTTGAGGTACGGCGCGATCAGGGTGAAGCCGTCTTTATCGAGTTTCCAGGTCAGGCGCGCATTGGCCTGAATGTATTGCCATGGCTTGGCGAAAATCGGATCGAGGTGCAGGACAAAATCTTTGCTGTCCATGCGCAGTTCGCCGCCGTCGAGGTTGCCGCTGAGGCTGCCGCTGACATTTCGTGCAGCCGGAGCGCCGTGATAGGCATCGAAGCCGACCTTGTCGAGGTTGGCGGCGAAGCTGAATTTTGTGCCGTCAGTGGCCGCCGGACGGAAATCCAGCAGCACGTTACGCAGGCCACCGGTCACTTTCAGGTGATCGACCACTTCGGCGAAACCTTTCGGTAACGGCCCGAGCGCGTTGAGCAGTGGCGTGATCGGCGTCAGATCCAGACGATCAGCCTGCAGATGCCAGAGCTCTTCCACTTTGTCGGTGGCGCGGGTCTGTTGCAGTTGGACGCGGGATTCCCAGCGGGTTTCGCCGAAATTCATCGCCAGCGAATCGAACGTCACTGCCGCGCCGTCGCCACCGTCGCGGTAGTACGCGTTGATGGCGAGGTTGTTGATCTGGATAGGCTTGCGCTCGCCATAGGCGCCGGTGACTTGCGGCGCGTTCAAGCGAACAGAGGCGCTTTGCAGCGTGCCCTTGGCCCAATCGATCCAGACCTCACCGCCGGCCTTGATCTCGGAGAAATTCCATTGCTGGGTCAGGCGCTCGGGCAACCATTTCGCCCAATCGCTTTGCGGCAGACTGGCGTAGCCCTCGACCGTGCTGTCCTGCCATTGCTCCGGACGCAGGCGCGTGCGCAGGTTGATCGCCACGGGCTGGCCGTCCGGCAGAGTCAAACGGGCATCGAGACGTTGGCGACTGGCGCCGGTTTTCAGGTTGATGCCGACATAGGTGAGGGTCATCGGCGCGTGATCCTGCGGCTGCAGGGTCACTTGGCTGTCGAGCACCGAGAGTTGCTGAATCATTTGCGAACGATTGAACAACTGCTGCGCATCCAGCGGTTGATCGTTCTGCACTGGCAGACCTTCCAGCGCCCAACTGCCGTCCTCGGCTTCCTTGAGGCTGATCTTCAGGCCATTGAGTTCCAGATGGGCAATGCGCACTTCACGGGCCAACAGGCTGGCCCAGAGATCAGGCACGGCGCGCACTTGATCCAGACGCAACGCATTGGCGCCGCTGCCGACCATCACATCGCGTGCCAACAGAATCGGGGCGAAGCCGCTCCAGTTACCTTCCAGCTCGCCGATCTGCAACGGCATGCCAAGGGCGGCGCTGGCCTTGTCTTCGATGTCGGTGCGGTATTCGGCGACCAGCGGGGTCAGCTCGCGGCCGAGGCTGACGTACAACGCCATCAACACCAGAACCAACGCGCACAGGCCCAGCCCCCAACGGGTGAGTGCGGCCAGAATGCGTGTCAGACGCTCCATGTCAGATGGCTCCCATGGCAATAAAACTGCGAAAAGCTGAGGCCAGCCGCGGTAGAAAAAATGTGACGCAGGGGATCAGAGCAGCACCACGTCGTATTGTTCCTGGGAATACATGGTTTCCACCTGGAAACGAATGGTGCGACCGATAAACCCTTCAAGTTCGGCGACGTTACCCGATTCTTCATCGAGCAGTCGATCAACCACTTTCTGGTTCGCCAGTACGCGATAACCCTCGGCCTGATAGGCACGGGCCTCACGCAGAATCTCGCGGAAAATCTCGTAACAGATGGTTTCCGGAGTCTTCAATTTGCCACGACCCTGACAACTGCTGCACGGCTCGCACAGCACTTGTTCAAGACTTTCGCGGGTGCGCTTGCGGGTCATCTGCACCAGGCCCAACTCGGTGATACCGATGATGTTGGTCTTGGCGTGATCGCGCTCCAGCTGTTTCTCCAGCGTGCGCAGCACCTGACGCTGGTGCTCTTCATCTTCCATGTCGATGAAGTCGATGATGATGATCCCGCCCAGATTGCGCAGGCGCATCTGCCGGGCAATCGCGGTGGCGGCTTCGAGGTTGGTCTTGAAAATGGTTTCTTCAAGGTTGCGATGACCGACGAACGCGCCAGTGTTGACGTCGATGGTGGTCATGGCTTCCGCCGGATCGATCACCAGATAGCCGCCGGATTTCAGCGGGACTTTGCGCTCAAGGGCGCGCTGGATTTCGTCTTCAACGCCGTAGAGGTCGAAAATTGGTCGCTCGCCCGGGTAATGTTCCAGACGATCGGCGATCTCCGGCATCAGCTCGGCGACGAACTGCGTGGTTTTCTGGAAGGTTTCCCGCGAGTCGATGCGGATCTTCTCGATCTTCGGGCTGACCAGATCGCGCAGGGTGCGCAGGGCCAGACCGAGGTCTTCGTAGATCACGCTCGGCGCGCCGATGGTTTTGATTTGTTCGTTGATCTGATCCCACAAACGGCGCAGATAACGAATGTCCATGAGGATTTCTTCAGCGCCGGCACCTTCGGCCGCGGTGCGCAGAATAAAGCCGCCCGCCTCCTGAATGCCTTCTTTGGCCACGCAATCGCTGACCACCTTTTTCAGGCGTTCGCGTTCGGCTTCGTCTTCGATTTTCAGGGAAATGCCGACATGGGCGGTGCGCGGCATGTACACCAGATAGCGCGATGGGATCGACAATTGTGTGGTCAGGCGGGCGCCTTTCGAGCCGATCGGGTCTTTGGTGACTTGCACCACCAGGCTCTGGCCTTCGTGCACCAGCGCGCTGATGCTTTCAACGGAGGAGCCTTCGCGCAGGGAGATTTCCGAGGCATGAATGAACGCGGCGCGATCCAGACCGATGTCGACGAATGCCGCCTGCATGCCCGGCAGTACCCGGACGATCTTGCCTTTATAGATGTTGCCGACGATCCCGCGTTTTTGCGTGCGCTCGACATGGACTTCTTGCAGCACACCGTTTTCGACCACCGCCACGCGCGACTCCATCGGCGTGATGTTGATCAGAATCTCTTCACTCATGGCAGGATCTCGTTCAGACATTTTCACGATAATGGCCGCATCTGGTTTCGTACGACGCTCATTGCGCGCTTAGGTTTTGCCAACAGGGTATGCCGAAATGGCCCAGCAGTTCTGCGGTTTCGCAAACAGGCAACCCGACCACCGCCGAGTAACTGCCATTGAGCCCGGCGACAAACACTGCGCCGAGGCCCTGAATGCCATAACCACCGGCCTTGTCGCGGGGTTCACCGCTGGCCCAGTAGGCCGCGGCTTCTTCACGACTGATCGGGCGGAACCGCACCAGACTGTGCACCACGCGCGACTCGCAACGCTCGTCGTCGAGTACGGCGATTGCCGTCAGCACTTCATGCTCCTTGCCGGACAACATCATCAGCATGGCGCATGCGTCGGCTTCGTCCACCGGTTTGCCGAGAATTTTACCGTCGAGCACCACAGCGGTATCCGCGCCCAGCACACAATGCTGTTCGGCAGACACGAGCGTGCGTCGCCCGGCCTCGGCTTTGCCGCGCGCCAGACGCTCGACGTAGGCCGAAGGGGATTCGTTGGTTAAAGGGGTTTCATCGATGTCCGCGCTGATGGCGGTGAACGGCACGCCGATCTGCGTGAGCAATTCACGCCGACGCGGCGAACCTGAGGCAAGGTAAAGCGACTTCATCACGACATCTCCCTGTTTAGTGCCCTGCCTCACAAATACTCTTCCCTGTTGGCGGCGTCACCGGTGCGGGTACATGCCTGATCGACTCAATTGATCTTGTAGCGGCGGCGCAATCCACGCAGAGCGAAGCTGATCCACGGCCAGAGCAAGGCGCTGACCAGTGCCGGCAATACCAGCGCCAGCGTCGGTTGACGGTTGCCGGTCAACGCGCTGAGCCACAGCTGCACGAGCTGGGCGAGGCCGAAGATCACCAGAATCACCAGGCACTGCTGCCACATCGGGAACATGCGCAAGCGCTGCTGCAACGACAGGACGAGGAAAGTAATCAGCGTGAGGATCAAGGCGTTCTGCCCCAGCAGCGTGCCGTAGAGCACGTCTTCGGCCAGCCCCAGACAAAACGCGGTGACCATCCCGACCGTTTGCGGCATGTACAGCGCCCAGAACGTCAGGAGCAGCGCCAGCCACAGCGGGCGGAGGATTTCCATGAATTGCGGCAACGGCGAAACACTGAGCAGCAGGCCGATGGCAAAGGTCAGCCAGACGATCCAGCCGTTACGCGAGGCAGTCGCTCCGACCATTATTCTTGTCTCCCGGTGGTGGCGGGCGCAGTCACCGGCGGTTTCGCCGCTGGCCGTGCAGCCGGCTGAGCGGCCGGAGGTTTACTGGCGGCGGGCGGTTTTGACGCCGCTGGCGGTTTGCTCGCAGCCGGCTTGGCCGGTGTCGCAGCGGCAGCGGCCGGTGCGGCGGGCGTTGCTGCTGGAGTCGCCGCAGCGGCGGCAGGTGGCGTGACGGTTTTCGGCACAGTGGCCGGGATCACCGGGCCACCGCCCTGCGCGTCGAGATTTTCCTGGGCTTGCGCGGCGTCATTGGCGCGCTCTTCCGGCGTGCGGGTGTCGCTGAACACCAGCAGCATGTAGCGGCTGCGATTCAGGGCTGCCGTCGGCACGGCGCGGACGATGGCGAAGGGCTGACCGGAATCGTGGATCACTTCCTTGACGGTCGCCACCGGGTAACCGGCCGGGAAACGCTGGCCGAGACCCGAACTGACCAGCAGATCGCCTTCTTTGATGTCGGCGGTGTCGGCAACGTGGCGCAGTTCCAGACGTTCCGGGTTACCGGTGCCGCTGGCAATCGCGCGCAGACCGTTACGGTTCACCTGCACAGGAATGCTGTGAGTGGTGTCGGTCAACAGCAATACACGTGAGGTGTACGGCATCAACTCGACCACCTGGCCCATCAAGCCGCGCGCATCGAGCACCGGTTGACCGAGCACCACGCCATCGCGCTCACCTTTATTGATGATGATGCGATGGGTGAAGGGATTGGGATCCATGCCGATCAACTCGGCCACTTCGACCTTTTCGTTGACCAGTGCGGAAGAATTCAGCAACTCGCGCAGCCGAACGTTCTGCTCGGTGAGGGCGGCAAGCTTTTGCATGCGACCCTGCAGCAGCAGGTTTTCGGTTTTGAGTTTTTCATTTTCGGCGACAAGCTCGGTGCGGCTGCCGAATTGACTGGCCACGCCTTCCCATAAACGTCCGGGCAGGTCAGTGATCCAGTAGGCATCCATCAGCACCAGCGACATCTGGCTGCGTGCAGGCTTGAGCAGACTGAAGCGGGCATCGACGACCATCAGCGCGACCGACAGCACGGCCAGCACCAACAGGCGCACACCCAACGAAGGGCCTTTGGCGAAAAGCGGTTTAATAAGCCGCTCCTCCCAGGCAAATGTTCTGTTTATTCATACGGCATCAAACCGGCCTGGATGAAGACTGACAGAAGATAAACGCCAACAGGCAGCACTGCAAAGTGCTGCCTGCGCGCGCTCACCCACGTATTGCAACCCAGCACTTATTCGCTGGAGAGCAGATCCATGGTGTGCTTATCCATCATTTCCAATGCACGGCCACCGCCGCGAGCAACACAGGTCAGCGGATCTTCGGCAACGATCACCGGCAGACCGGTTTCCTGCGCCAGCAACTTGTCGAGATCACGCAGCAACGCGCCACCACCGGTCAGCACCAGGCCACGCTCGGCGATGTCGGAAGCCAGTTCCGGCGGCGATTGCTCCAGCGCGCTTTTCACGGCCTGAACGATGGTTGCCAGGGACTCTTGCAGAGCTTCCAGCACTTCGTTGGAGTTCAGGGTGAATGCGCGTGGAACGCCTTCTGCCAGGTTGCGACCGCGAACATCGACTTCGCGAACTTCGCCGCCCGGGTAGGCAGTACCGATTTCCTGTTTGATGCGCTCAGCGGTGGATTCACCGATCAGGCTGCCGTAGTTACGGCGCACGTAGGTGATGATCGCTTCGTCGAAGCGGTCGCCGCCAACGCGTACGGATTCGGCATAGACCACACCGTTCAGGGAGATCAGTGCGATTTCAGTGGTACCACCACCGATATCCACGACCATCGAACCGCGCGCTTCTTCGACCGGCAGGCCGGCACCGATCGCAGCAGCCATTGGCTCTTCGATCAGGAACACTTCACGGGCACCGGCACCGAGGGCCGATTCACGGATGGCGCGACGCTCAACCTGGGTGGATTTGCATGGAACGCAGATCAGCACACGAGGGCTAGGCTGCAGAAAGCTGTTTTCGTGAACTTTGTTAATAAAGTATTGCAGCATCTTTTCGCAGACGCTGAAGTCGGCGATCACGCCGTCTTTCATCGGACGAATGGCAGCAATGTTGCCCGGCGTACGACCGAGCATGCGCTTGGCTTCGGTGCCGACAGCGACGACACTTTTCTGATTACCGTGTGTCCGAATAGCCACAACCGATGGCTCATTCAGGACGATACCGCGCTCGCGCACGTAAATAAGGGTGTTGGCAGTGCCCAGGTCAATGGAAAGATCGCTGGAAAACATGCCACGCAGTTTCTTGAACATGGGAAAGGGGCAGCCTAGGCAACGCGTGGGTAAAAAAGTGCGGCAAACTCTAACAACGACAGGGATTTTGGGCAAGGCGCCAATATGTTAAATTGGCCGCTTTTCTGTGCACCAAGCCCCACAATCGCGGCCTTATGACCGTAGAAGTGCGGTAGTGTTCCGAACAATCTAACACACGGACGCCGTGTGTTCTGTTTTCCACTGGAGAATCCCGATGGCGCTAGAACGCTCCGACGTGGAAAAGATTGCTCATCTGGCCTGCCTTGGCCTCAATGATGCTGATCTTCCACACATTACTTCCGCCCTCAACAGCATTCTCGGGCTGGTCGACGAAATGCAGGCTGTTAATACCGACGGTATCGAGCCTCTGGCCCACCCGCTGGAAGCCAGTCAGCGCCTGCGTGCCGACGTCGTGACCGAGACTAATCACCGCGAGGCCTACCAGTCCATCGCACCAGCGGTCGAAAACGGCCTGTATCTGGTTCCGAAAGTCATCGACTAAAGGGAAAGAGCCTGCAATGCATCAAATGACTCTGGCCGAGATCGCCCGCGGTCTCGCCGATAAAAAGTTTTCCTCCGAAGAGCTGACCAAAGTCCTGCTGGCGCGTATCACCCAGCTCGATCCGCAGCTCAATAGTTTCATCAGCCTCACCGAAGAGCTGGCCCTCGAGCAGGCGAAAGCCGCCGATGCCCGCCGCGCCAACGGTGAGAGCGGCGCCCTGCTCGGCGCGCCGATTGCCCACAAAGACCTGTTCTGCACCCAGGGCATTCGCACCAGCTGCGGCTCGAAGATGCTCGACAACTTCAAGGCCCCGTACGACGCCACTGTCGTTGCGAAACTGGCCGCTGCCGGCGCCGTGACCCTGGGCAAGACCAACATGGACGAATTCGCCATGGGTTCGGCCAACGAGTCGAGCTGGTACGGCGCGGTGAAAAACCCGTGGAATCTGGAACACGTACCGGGCGGTTCGTCCGGCGGTTCGGCGGCCGCAGTTGCCGCTCGTCTGTTGCCAGCGGCGACGGCCACCGATACCGGCGGTTCGATTCGTCAGCCAGCAGCGTTCACCAACCTCACCGGCCTGAAACCGACGTACGGTCGTGTTTCGCGCTGGGGCATGATCGCTTACGCCTCCAGCCTCGATCAGGGCGGCCCGTTGGCGCGCACGGCCGAAGACTGCGCAATTTTGTTGCAAGGCATGGCTGGCTTCGATCAGAACGACTCCACCAGCATCGATGAGCCGGTTCCGGATTACTCCGCAAGCCTGGGCGATTCGCTGCAAGGTCTGCGCATCGGCGTGCCGAAGGAATACTTCAGCACCGGTCTCGACCCGCGCATCGCCGAGCTGATCCAGAACAGCATTAAAGAGCTGCAGAAGCTCGGTGCCGTGATCAAGGAAATCAGCCTGCCGAACATGCAGCACGCGATTCCTGCGTACTACGTGATCGCGCCAGCAGAGGCTTCTTCGAACCTGTCGCGTTTCGACGGCGTGCGTTTCGGCCATCGCTGCGAGCAACCGAAAGACCTGATCGACCTGTACAAGCGCTCCCGTGGCGAAGGCTTCGGCCCGGAAGTGCAGCGCCGGATCATGGTCGGCGCGTACGCACTGTCCGCCGGTTACTACGACGCCTACTACCTGAAAGCGCAGAAGATCCGTCGCCTGGTGAAGAACGATTTCATGGCTGCGTTTAATGAAGTCGACATCATCCTCGGCCCAACCACGCCGAACCCGGCCTGGAAACTCGGCGCGAAGAACAGTGACCCGGTCGCTGCTTATCTGGAAGACGTCTACACCATCACCGCCAACCTCGCGGGCCTGCCGGGCCTGTCGATGCCGGCCGGTTTTGTCGACGGCTTGCCGGTGGGCGTGCAGTTGCTTGCGCCGTATTTCCAGGAAGGCCGCTTGCTCAACGTTGCCCACCAGTATCAGCTCAACACTGACTGGCACACCCGCACCCCAACCGGCTTCTGAGGAGACACACATGCAATGGGAAGTCGTGATCGGGCTGGAGATTCACACTCAGCTCACCACCCGGTCGAAAATCTTTTCCGGTAGTTCCACCACATTCGGTTCCGAGCCGAACACCCAGGCCAGCCTGATCGATCTGGGCATGCCTGGCGTGTTGCCGGTGCTGAACCAGGAAGCGGTGCGTATGGCGGTGATGTTCGGTCTGGCGATTGACGCCGAGATCGGTCAGCACAACGTGTTCGCCCGTAAAAACTACTTCTACCCGGATCTGCCGAAGGGCTACCAGATCAGCCAGATGGAATTGCCGATCGTTGGCAAGGGCCACCTGGACATCGCGCTGGAAGACGGCACGGTCAAACGTGTCGGCATCACCCGCGCGCACCTGGAAGAAGACGCCGGCAAGAGCCTGCACGAAGAATTCAACGGTGCCACCGGTATCGACCTGAACCGTGCCGGCACGCCGCTGCTGGAAATCGTTTCCGAGCCGGACATGCGCAGCGCCAAGGAAGCCGTGGCTTACGTCAAGGCGATCCACGCGCTGGTGCGTTATCTGGGCATCTGCGACGGCAACATGGCCGAAGGCTCGCTGCGTTGCGACTGCAACGTGTCGATCCGTCCGAAAGGTCAGGTTGAATTCGGCACGCGTTGCGAGATCAAAAACGTCAACTCGTTCCGCTTCATCGAGAAGGCGATCAACTCCGAGATCCAGCGTCAGATCGAGCTGATCGAAGACGGCGGCAAAGTGATCCAGCAGACCCGTCTGTACGATCCGAACAAGGACGAGACCCGTCCGATGCGTTCGAAAGAGGAAGCCAACGACTACCGTTACTTCCCCGATCCGGATCTGCTGCCGGTGGTCATCGAAGAGTCGTTCCTCGGCGAGGTGCGCGCCACCCTGCCGGAACTGCCTCCGCAGAAACGCGAGCGCTTCCAGGAGCAATTCGGTCTGTCGGTCTACGACGCCAGCGTGCTGGCCACCAGCCGCGAGCAAGCCGATTACTTCGAGAAAGTCGCGAGCATCGGCGGCGACGCCAAACTGGCGGCGAACTGGGTGATGGTCGAGTTGGGCAGCCTGCTCAACAAGCAAGGCCTGGACATCGACGAGTCGCCGGTGTCGGCGGAACTGTTGGGTGGCATGCTGCTGCGCATCAAGGACAACACCATCTCCGGCAAGATCGCCAAGGTGGTGTTTGAAGCGATGGCCAACGGTGAAGGCAGCGCAGACGAGATCATCGAAAAACGCGGCCTGAAACAAGTGACCGACAGCGGCGCAATCTCGGCGGTGCTCGACGAAATGCTCGCGGCCAACGCCGAGCAAGTTGAACAGTATCGCGCGGCGGATGAAGCCAAACGCGGCAAGATGTTCGGCTTCTTTGTCGGTCAGGCGATGAAAGCGTCGAAAGGCAAAGCCAACCCGCAGCAAGTGAACGAACTGCTGAAAAGCAAGCTCGAAGGCTGATGCAAATGGAGCCAGACTCAAAGCCTGGCTCCATCTCCTGTGGGAGTGATCTGTGGCGAGGGGATTTATCCCCGTTGGGCTGCGAAGCGGCCCCAAATGCCGAGCTTGATTTACACCAGATAAACCGAGCTCTCAGATTTTGGGACTGCTGCGCAGTCCAACGGGGATAAATCCCCTCGCCACAAAAGCTCACCCTGCACTAGTTTCGGGAAACCTTTGAATGAAGCGTTTGTTCATCAGCTGCGCCCTGCTCTCTTTGCTGGCCGGTTGCGCCAGTACCGACACCATCGACCCGCACGGTTACGACCAGACCGGTGTCGCCTCCTATTACGGTGCCAAGCACCACGGTAAACGCACTGCCAGTGGCGAAGCGTTCAACCAGAATTCCCTGACCGCCGCCCACCGCCAGCTACCCTTTGGCACGCGGGTGAAGGTCACCAACCTGAAAAACGATGAGTCCGTTGTGGTGCGCATTAACGATCGTGGCCCGCATACGCGTGGACGCCTGATTGATGTTTCACGCGAAGCCGCCAAACAACTCGGTATGCTCAGCAGCGGTACCGCGCGGGTTCGCGTGCAGGCCCTCGACTGATGGAGCGCTGACCATTTTCGGACTGACCGATTTACCGCTGATCAGCGTGATCGAATTGCTCGCCGGCCTGTGCCTGCTGATCTTCGGCGCCGAACTGATGGTGCGCGCGGCGGTGCGGCTGGCCGAGCGTCTGCATGTGCGTCCACTGATCATCGGCCTGACCATTGTCGCCCTCGGCAGCAGTGCGCCGCAGATGGCCGTCAGCGTGCAAGCCGCGCTGGGGCACAACCCCGACATCGCCGTCAGCAGCGTGGTCGGCAGCAGCATCTTCAACATCCTTGTAACTCTCGGCCTGTCGGCGCTGATCATTCCGCTGCGCGTGTCGCGGCAACTGGTGCGTCTCGACATTCCGCTGATGATCGGCGCCAGTCTGCTGGTGTTCGTGTTGGCGTGGAACGAGGAAATCAGCCGCTTCGACGGCGTTCTCTTACTCGGCGCTTTGGCGTTGTATCTCGGCCTGCTGTTGCGTCAGTCACGGCACTCGGCGCGACCGCATTCCGCGCAACCCGACGCGGTAAAAACCTCATGGCTTGCCAGCGTTTTGATGATCATCGTCGGGCTGGCGATGCTGGTATTCGCCGGGCATCTGCTGCTCGGCGCCGCTGTGGTGGTGGCGACGGATCTGGGCTTCTCGGAACGGGTGATCGGTCTGACCGTGGTCGCTGTCGGCACGTCGCTGCCGGAACTGGCGACCTCGCTGATCGCCGCCCTGCGCGGCCAACGCGACATCGCCGTGGGCAACGTGATCGGCGCCAATCTGTTTAACCTGCTCGGCGTGCTCGGCCTCACCGCGTTGATCGCGCCGACACCATTGTCGGTATCGCCGAACGCACTGGATTTCGACCTGCCGGTGATGCTCGGCGTCGCCGCGCTGTGCCTGCCGGTGTTCTATTCCGGCTACCGCGTGACCCGCGCCGAAGGTTTGTTGCTGCTCGGTTTGTATCTGGTCTACGGGCTGCACGTGGTGTCGTTCACCACCGGCATGCCGCTGGCCGGCAAACTGGAGCGGCTGATGCTGTTTTACGTTCTGCCGCCGCTGCTGGGGTATTTGTTGTTTACGTCCATCCGCGCCTGGCGCCGCCAACACCACAAGAGTGATATGCCATGACCGAATCGAAGAAGTCCGGGGTAGAAGTTCGCCGCCAGGTAATGGGCGATGCATTTGTTGATCGCGCGCTGGGCAACGCCACCGAGTTCACCCAGCCGTTGCAGGATTTCGTTAATGAACATGCCTGGGGCGGCGTGTGGAATCGCGAAGGTTTGCCGCTGAAGACGCGCAGCTTGATTACCCTGGCCGCGCTGACGGCGCTGAAGTGTCCGCAAGAGTTGAAAGGCCATGTGCGTGGGGCGCTGAACAACGGCTGCACGGTGGACGAGATTCGTGAGGCGCTGCTGCATTGCGCGGTGTATGCCGGCGTGCCGGCGGCGATTGATGCGTTTCGCGCGGCGCAGGAAGTGATCGATACCTATCAGAAACCCGAGTGATTGAACCGACGCCTTCGCGAGCAAGCCCGCTCCCACATTTGGAATGCATTCCCCTGTGGGAGCGGGCTTGCTCGCGAAAAGGCCCTCAGCAACAACACAAACTCAAAATCAGATCCACCCACCCCACTGCAAAACAAAGATCCCGACATTGGTGGTAATCGCTGCCATCAACGTGGTCAGCACAATAATCGCCGCCGCTAACTCATGATTACCCTGCGCCGCCCGCGCCATGACAAAACTCGCCGCCGCCGTCGGGCTGCCGAAGTACAGAAATAGAATCCCCAACTCCGCCCCACGAAAGCCGCACAACCACGCCCCGAGCGTCGCCAGCACCGGCAAACCGATCATCTTCACCAGACTCGAACTCAGCGCCATGTTGCCGCTCTTGCGCAACGCCGCCAGCGACAGGGTGCCGCCTATGCAGATCAGCGCCAGCGGCAACGTGGTCTGCGCCAGATACTGCCCGGAAGTCTCCAGCCACCCCGGCAAACCGATCTTGAAATAGGCAAACGGCGCCGCCGCAATCACGCTGATGATCAGCGGATTGCTGAACACGCTTTTGCAGATGCTCCACGGATCGGACTTGATCACAGGGCTGTACACCGCCAGCACAATCGTCGATAGCGTGTTGTAAAACAGGATCACCAACGCCGCGAGAATCGCCCCGAGGGAGATGCCGTAATCGCCGTACATGCTCGCCGCCAGCGCCAGACCGATCACGCCGTTATTACCGCGAAACGCGCCTTGGGTGTAGATGCCGCGATCTTCACGCGGGCACTTGAAAATCGCCCAGCCCCAGGCGATGGCGAAACAGACGAGTGTGGCGACGGAGAAGTAGATCAGCAGCGCTGGTTGCAACGCGGCGTGCAGGTCGGCGTGCAGAATGCCGAGGAACAACAGCGCCGGCATGGTCACGTTGAACACCAGCGCCGAGGCGGTGTGGATGAAGTTGTCGTTGATCCAGTCGATGCGCTTTAGCAACACACCGAGAAACAGCATGGCAAACACCGGCGCGGTGATGTTCAGGGTTTCGAGGAAAATTGCCAGCATGCCGAGAGAGCCTTGGATGAGCGTCGTTAGGTGGCAATGATAAAGCAAAAGCCCCTCACCCTAGCCCTCTCCCGGAGGGAGAGGGGACTGACCGGGGGATATTCAAAAAATCCGCCGACCTGAAATGACTTCGTTGAATCCATAATCAACTCGGTATTTCAGGTCGATGTATTGCGCAAGACAACTCGGTCGGCCCCCTCTCCCTCCGGGAGAGGGCTGGGGTGAGGGTAGCTTTTGCCCTACCCCAAAACCATCAGGTAATCGGCGCCGGGTTAAACAACGTAATGTCGTTATGCAGCTTGTGCTTCTCCGCCCACGTCTGCTGCTTGCCGCTCGCAACATCCAGATAGTAGTGAAACAACTCCCAACCCAATTCCTCAATCGTCGCGCGCCCGGTGGCAATCCGCCCGGCGTCGATATCAATCAGATCCGGCCAACGCTGCGCCAGCTCCGTGCGCGTCGACACTTTCACCACCGGCGCCATCGCCAATCCGTACGGCGTACCCCGCCCGGTGGTGAACACATGCAAATTCATCCCGGCCGCCAACTGCAGCGTCCCGCAGACAAAATCACTCGCCGGCGTCGCACAGAAAATCAGCCCCTTCTGCTTGAAACGTTCGCCCGGGCCGAGCACGCCATTGATCGCGCTGCTGCCGGATTTGACGATCGAACCCAGCGACTTCTCGACGATGTTCGACAACCCGCCCTTCTTGTTGCCCGGCGTGGTGTTGGCGCTGCGATCCGCTTCACCTTTGGCGAGATAACGGTCGTACCAGTCCATTTCGCGCACCAGTTCTTCGGCGACGGTTTTGGTTTCGGCACGCGAAGTCAGCAGGTAAATCGCATCACGCACTTCGGTGACTTCGGAAAACATCACCGTCGCCCCGGCGCGCAACAACAAGTCCGAGGCATAGCCCAGCGCCGGGTTGGCGGTGATCCCGGAGAACGCATCGCTGCCGCCGCACTGCATGCCGAGAATCAACTCGGACGCCGGCACGGTTTCGCGGCGGCGCTGGTCGAGTTTCTTCAGGCGCACCTCAGCCAGTTGCATGATCTGCTCGATCATCTCGGTAAAACCGTGACTGGAATCCTGCAAGCGATACAACCATGGATCGCTGAGATCGACCGACGCATCGTCTTCGTGCATCACCTGCCCCGCCTGCAATTTCTCGCAGCCCAGACTGATCACCAACGCCTCGCCGCCGAGGTTCGGGTTGCGCGCCAGATTGCGCACGGTGCGAATCGGGATGTAAGCGTCGGTGGCGGTGATCGCCACGCCGCAGCCGTAACTGTGGGTCAGCGCCACCACGTCATCGACGTGCGGGTACTTCGGCAGCAGCTCATCCTTGATGCGTTTCACCGCGTGATCGAGCACGCCGGTGACGCACTGCACGGTCGTAGTAATGCCGAGAATATTGCGCGTGCCGACGGTGCCATCAGCGTTGCGATAGCCTTCGAAGGTGAAGCCTTCCAGCGGTGCCTGCGCGTCCGGCACGTCGGTGGACAGCGGCAAGCTGTCCAGTGGCGGCGCGGTCGGCATGCGCAGTTGATCTTCCTTGACCCAACTGCCCCGGCGGATCGGCTGCAACGCGTAGCCAATGACCTGACCGTAGCGAATCACCTGACCGCCCTCGGCAATGTCTTCGAGGGTGATCTTGTGGCTTTGCGGCACGAATTCCACGGTCACCAGACCATCGGCAAACTCAGTGCCGGCCGGTGCGCCCTGGTCGTTGACCACAACCACCACATTGTCCCGCTCGTGCAGGCGGATGTGGCGCGGCGAGTCGGAATGTTCAATCAACTGCATGACGCCGCTCCTCAGGAATGCGCTTGAGACAATTTACCGCTGGCTTCAACACCGCCGTTGGTTGGCGGCTCTTTGAGTACCACACGTTTGATCGGGCCGACGATGACCAGATAGCTGAACACCGCCACCAGTGCGTTGGCACCGACGAACACCAGCGCCCATTTGAACGAACCGGTGGAGCTGATGATGTAGCCAATCACGATCGGCGTGGTAATCGAAGCGATGTTGCCGAAGGTGTTGAACAGGCCACCGCTCAGACCGGCGATCTGTTTTGGCGAGGTGTCAGAAACCACCGCCCAACCGAGCGCGCCAACGCCTTTGCCGAAGAAGGCCAAGGCCATGAAGCCGACCACCATCCATTCCACATCAACATAGTTGCAGGCCACGATGCTGCTGGAAACCAGCAGGCCGGCGATGATCGGCGCTTTGCGGGCGAAGGTTAGCGAGTGGCCTTTGCGCAGCAGGTAATCGGAAATGACCCCGCCGAGCACGCCGCCAATGAAGCCGCAGATCGCCGGCAACGAGGCGATGAAACCGGCCTTGAGAATGGTCATGCCACGCTCTTGCACCAGGTACACCGGGAACCAGGTCAGGAAGAAATAAGTGATGCCGTTGATGCAGTACTGGCCCAGGTATACGCCGAGCATCATGCGGTTGGTCAGCAACTGACGGATGTAGTCCCATTTCGGGCCGTCGGACTTTTTGCCCGTCTGATCCATGTCGACCATGCCGCCGTTTTCAGCGATGTGCTTGAACTCGGCTTCGTTGATACGCGGGTGCTCACGCGGGCTGTAGATCACTTTCAGCCAGACCAGCGAGAACACAATCCCGAGAATCCCCATGACGATAAACACGTGCTCCCAACCGAAGGAGTACACGATCCAGCCCATCAACGGGGCGAACAACACGGTGGCAAAATATTGCGCCGAGTTGAAGATCGCCGACGCGGTACCGCGCTCAGCGGTCGGGAACCACGCCGCTACGATGCGTGCGTTGCCCGGGAACGATGGCGCCTCAGCCAGACCAACGAGGAAGCGCAGCATAAACAGCGCAACGATCGCCGTGGACATGCCGAACTCACCGACAAAGCCTTGCAGCACGGTGAACAGCGACCAGGTGAAAATGCTCAGGGCGTAAACTTTTTTCGAGCCGAAACGATCGAGCAGCCAGCCACCGGGAATTTGCCCGGCCACGTAGGCCCAACCGAATGCAGAGAAGATGTAGCCGAGGGTGACCGCGTCGATGCCGAGGTCTTTTTGCAGGCTGGAGCCGGCGATGGCGATCGTGGCGCGGTCGGCGTAGTTGATCGTGGTCACGAGGAACAGCATGAGCAAGATCAAATAGCGGACGTGAGTCGGCTTGGACGATTGCATGTAGATGTACTCCCACTGATTATTTTTATGCGCGGGTGAATCTTCTTTGGCGCCCGGTTTTCCGGGTGTCCCTGTATTACGGGATGTCCGTATTTCGGGTTCCCTGTATTACGGGATGTTCGTATTTCGGGTTCCCTGTAGGAGCTGCCGAAGGCTGCGATCTTTTGATCTTGACCTTGAAAACAGGATCAAAAGATCGCAGCCTTCGGCAGCTCCTACAGGGGTATTGCGTGTATCAGGAACCGACGTACGCGGTTTTCACCACGGTGTAGAACTCCTGGGCATAGCGGCCTTGCTCACGTGAGCCATAGGATGAACCTTTACGGCCACCGAACGGAACGTGGTAATCGACGCCGGCGGTCGGCAAGTTGACCATCACCATGCCGGCCTGCGAGTGGCGTTTGAAGTGGTTGGCGTACTTCAGCGACGTCGTCGCGATACCCGCCGACAGACCGAACTCGGTGTCGTTGGCCATCGCTAGCGCCGCGTCGTAATCGGCCACCCGAACGATGTTGGCCACCGGGCCGAAGATCTCTTCGCGGCTGATGCGCATCGACGCTTCGCTGTCGGCAAACAGCGTTGGCGCGAGGAAGTAACCTTCGGTGTCGCAGGTCACCAGACCACCGCCGCTGACCAGACGCGCACCTTCGGACTGACCGATGTCGATGTACTTCATGTCCTGTTCAAGCTGTGCTTGCGAAACCACTGGACCGATGTCAGTGCCGGATTTCAGCGCGTGGCCGACCTTGATCGACTTCATGCGCTCGGCCATCGCTTCGACAAATTTGTCGTGAATCCCGGCGGTGACGATCAAGCGGCTCGACGCGGTGCAACGCTGACCGGTGGAGTAAAACGCGCTCTGTACCGACAACTCGACCGCTTGCTTAAGGTCGGCGTCATCGAGAATGATCTGCGGGTTTTTGCCGCCCATTTCCAGCTGCACTTTCGCCTGACGCGACACGCAGTTGACGGCGATCTGACGACCCACGCCCACCGAACCGGTAAAGCTGATGCCGTCGACTTTCGGGCTCTGCACCAGCGCGTCGCCAACCACTCGACCGCTGCCCATCACCAGGTTGAACACGCCAGCCGGGAAGCCCGCGCGGGAGATGATTTCGGCCAGTGCCCAAGCGCAACCCGGCACCAGATCGGCCGGTTTCAGCACCACGCAGTTGCCGTAGGCCAGCGCCGGAGCAATCTTCCACGCCGGAATCGCGATCGGGAAGTTCCACGGGGTGATCAGACCGACCACGCCCAGCGCTTCGCGGGTGACTTCGACGTTGACGCCCGGGCGCACCGACGGCACGTAGTCGCCAGAAAGACGCAGGCATTCACCGGCGAAAAATTTGAAAATGTTGCCGGCGCGGGTCACTTCGCCGATGGCTTCGGGCAGGGTCTTGCCCTCTTCCCGCGCCAGCAAGGTGCCGAGTTCTTCGCGACGAGCGAGGATTTCCGTGCCGACTTTATCCAGCGAATCGTGACGGGCCTGAATGCCCGAAGTCGAATACGCCGGGAACGCGGCACGGGCGGCGTCGATGGCGGCATTAACCTGAGTCAGATCAGCCTTGGCGTAGTCGCCGATGGTGTCGCTCAACTCGGACGGGTTGATGTTGGCCGAGTAATCGGCACCGGCAACCCATTCACCGTTGATGTAATTGTCGTAACGCTTGGAATCAGTCACAGCCTTTTCTCCTCTCGACGCAAAAGCCGCTGATTGCGCAGCGGCCTCGGTTTGTTCGGGGGTTATTGCGCACCTTGCTTGTCGATCAGCGCGGCGAGCATCTCGTACTCTTCGCCGGTCAAGTCGGTCAGCGGTGCGCGCACCGGGCCGGCGTCATAGCCAGCGATTTTGGCGCCGGCCTTGACGATGCTCACCGCGTAACCGGCCTTGCGGTTGCGGATGTCGAGGTACGGCAGGAAGAAGTCGTCGATGATCTTGCCGACGGTGGCGTGATCTTCGCGAGCGATCGCGTGGTAGAAATCCATCGCGGTTTTCGGAATGAAGTTGAACACCGCCGAGGAGTAAACCGGCACGCCCAGCGCCTTGTAGGCAGCGGCGTAGACTTCGGCGGTCGGCAAGCCACCGAGGTAGCTGAAGCGATCACCGAGGCGACGACGGATCGACACCATCAACTCGATATCGCCCAGACCGTCCTTGTAACCGATCAGGTTCGGGCAGCGCTCGGCCAGACGTTCCAGCAGCGGCGCGTTGAGGCGGCAAACGTTGCGGTTGTAGACGACCACGCCGATCTTGACCGATTTGCACACGGCTTCAACGTGTGCGGCAACGCCGTCCTGACTGGCTTCGGTCAGGTAGTGCGGCAGCAACAGCAAGCCTTTGGCGCCCAGACGCTCGGCTTCCTGTGCGTATTCGATGGCCTGACGGGTCGAACCGCCGACACCGGCGAGAATCGGCACGCTGGTTTCGCAAGTGTCGACGGCTGTCTTGATGATTTCCGAATATTCGCTGGCGGCCAGGGAGAAGAACTCACCGGTGCCGCCCGCTGCGAACAGAGCCGAAGCGCCGTACGGGGCCAGCCATTCCAGACGCTTGATGTAGCCCGCACGGTTGAAATCACCCTGCGCGTTGAAATCGGTAACCGGGAAGGACAGCAGGCCGGCAGAGAGGATGGACTTCAGTTCTTGTGGATTCATTATTCGAACACCCTGGGTAGCAATATTGTTGTGATTGTCAGGTTCAGCCTTCGCCGAAGTTGTAGGTCATCGTACAACTTAAAAGATAACCGTCAACTGCATTTCATCGTTGCGGGTGGTTTTTTGTCGGACAGGATTGTGTTTGCTGGCTTTTAAGGGCTTAGGAGACAGGATGACGAACGACTGAGAGATACGTTGTCCGAGGATGAGATAGGCGTTGCGGCGAATGGCCCCTTCGCGAGCAAGCCCGCTCCCACACTTGAAATGCATTCCAAATGTGGGAGCGGGCTTGCTCGCGAAGGCTATGTATCAGACGACATGGAGCTGTCAGGGGAACCAATGACCATTCGTCGAAACTGGTATTTCTTACAGGTGCGTCCATACGCCCGCTGCTCCTAATTTGAGTACAGGCACTCAACCCAGAGCAATTCGCCATGAAAGTGACCTACACACTGAAAAACGCCGTTGGCAAACGTCGCAGCCTCGAGTTCGACGGTCATGTCTACCAAGGCGATCTCCTGAGATTCGAAGGCCTGAACGAAATCCATGCGGTTATCAGTAGAACGCTAAACGTGCCATTTGATATTGCTTCGCCGATTACCGATGTGGAGATCGAAACCGAAATCCATAAACCTTGAACACCGTAAACCGTTCATCGGAACTGGTATTTCTTACAGGTGCCAGCTATTTCCGGTTACCCGCTTAATGACTGAGGAGTAACGAACCGGCTCCGACAGCGCATGCCGTCCCTTGCGCCAATAAAACGGTTAAAAGAGATAACGAAAAGGAATTTACTCATGACTGCACAGGTAAAAGCACTCGCAGCACCAGTACTCCAGGAAGCAGTTAAAGGAGTTCTTTATGTCGGGAAGTTAGATGGAAACGCTAACGGCGAAGTGACTTACGAAAACTCAGCTGTCGGAGATGTAGTTGCGCTGGACGTAGAAACTTCTACCGGCAACAGCTTCAAAGACCAAATCACATTGACTGCAACGACGGTAGGAACGCAACTCGTCTTCGCCATTCCCAAAGCTGTTTTTGAGAAAAAACTCGTTCCGCGTGCAAACGCCAAGCTTCACTACACCGTTACCCGCGCCGGTAACATTTCGGTGTCGCCAGTGCTGACCGTTCAACTCGAACTTTAATTACCGTCACCCCTGCGCCTGTGCCTCTTCATGAGCTTGGCGCAGCCTTTCGCGGCTGTTGGTCAAATGCAGCCGCATCGCCGCTCTCGCTGCATCGGAATCCTGCCGGGCAATCGCCTGATAAATCTCTTCATGCTCGCGGCTGACGCGATTCATGTAGTGCTGCTGATCGTCATGGGCCAGACGCGCTGAGTTCAGCCGCGTGCGCGGAATGATGCTGGTACCCAAGTGGGTCATGATGTCGGTGAAGTAGCGGTTGCCGGTCGACAGCGCGATTTCCAGGTGGAAGGCGAAATCGGACGCGACGGCATCGCTGGCGTGGGCGACGCTGTCGTTCAGCGCATCGAGGGCGGCGCGCATGGTTGCCAGTTGCTCCGGACTGCGGCGTTGCGCGGCGAGGCCGGCGGATTCGACTTCGAGGCTGATGCGCAATTCGAGAATCGCCAATACGTCACGCAAGGTGACGACGGTGGCCGGATCGATGCGAAAGCCGCTTGGGCTCGGCGTGTCGAGTACGAAAGTGCCGATGCCGTGGCGGGTTTCCACTTGTCCGGCGGCTTGCAGACGGGAGATCGCCTCGCGCACCACGGTGCGGCTGACACCGTGCTCCTGCATGATCGCCGATTCAGTGGGGAGCTTATCGCCCCGTTTGAGCAGGCCGTCACGGATCTGCTCGGTCAGCACCGTCACCAGTTCCTGGGCCAGGCTGCGGCGCTTGCGCGGGAGGCGTGGGGCGTTGAGCGAGTTTTCCATGATTTACGTCTTGTCTCGAGAATTCGGCTTGGGCGCATCATAGCGCAAGGCGGTTGTACGATCACTTCCCGCCGCACCTCAACCTCCTGTGGGAGCGGGCTTGCTCGCGAAAGCGGTGGGTCAGATGCAAAAGTGTTGCCTGACACGACGCTTTCGCGAGCAAGCCCGCTCCCACATGGGGATTTGTGTGGGGGTCAGGCGGTTACGGGTTGCTCGACGAGATGGCCGCTGTCGATGCGTACATGCCTTGGGTGGAAGCGTTTCAGGCTGCTGCGGTGGCCGACGCTGACAATGCTCAGCCCCGGCAACTGATCGATCAACGCCTGATACAACGTCGCCTCATCCTCTTCATCCATCGCCGACGTGGCTTCGTCCATGTACAGCCAATGCGGTGCATAAAGCAGTGCGCGGGCGAAGGCCAGTCGTTGCTGCTCACCCGGCGACAGCATGCGCTGCCAGTGATTGGCTTCGTCCAGTCGCGCCACCAGATGTGGCAAGCGGCAGGTTTCCAGCACCTCGGCATAACGCTCAGGCGCGTAGGTCTCGCTCGGTTGTGGATAACTCAGCGCCTCGCGCAAGGTGCCGATCGGCAGATACGGTTTTTGCGGCAGGAACAGATAACGCGCCGCTGGCAAACGAATGTTGCCGTGCCCCGCTGGCCACAAATGCCCCATCGCCCGCAGCAGTGTGGATTTACCACTGCCGGAACGCCCGCTGAGCATGACTCGATCACCCGGCTCAACAGTCATGTCGGCGCTGGTCAGCAGATGACGACCGTCGGCCAGATCCAGACCGAGGTTGTGCACCTTCAATTCGCTGCCCTGATTCTGCACATCGATCGCAGGCTTGCGCTCTTCGTTATCGGTCATCGCCTGACGGAAACTCAGCAGACGATCACACGTGGCGCGCCACGAAGCGAGGCTCTGATAGGCACTGATGAACCAGCTGAAACTCTCCTGCACGTTGCCGAACGCCGAGCTGATCTGCATCAGCTCACCGAGCTCGATCTTGCCGGCAAGGTAACGCGGCGACGCCACAATAAACGGGAAAATGATTGCCGCCTGGCTGTAACCGGCGGTGAAAAAGGTCAGCCGCTTGGACACTTTCATGATGTCCCAGAAGTTATGCCAGACATTGCCGAAGCGGCCGCTCAAGCGACGATTTTCATTCGGTTCACCGTTGTACAACGCGATGCTTTCGGCGTTCTCACGAATCCGCACCATGGAAAAACGCAGGTCGGCTTCGAAACGTTGTTGTTGGTTGTTCAGGCCGATCAAGCGACGACCGATCAAATGCGTCAGCCAACTGCCGACGATCGCGTAAACCAGCACACACCAGAACATGTAGCCGGGAATGGTCACGCCATAGACTTCGATACTGCCCGACACGCCCCACAAAATGATCGAGAACGACACCAGACTGACAATATTGCGCAGCAGGCCAATGCCCAGCTCGAGGGTGTTGGAGGTGAAGTTATTGAGGTCTTCGGAAATCCGCTGATCCGGGTTATCGGTATAACCGCCCTGCTCCAGCTGGTAGTAATTCTTGTCGGAAAGCCAACGGGAGAAATGTTTTTCGGTGAGCCAGGCCCGCCAGCGAATCGTCAGCATCTGCGTCAGATACAGCCGATACACCGCGCCGATAATCGCCACGGCGGCAATGCCGCAGAAATACAGAATCAACTGCCAAAACGCTGCCTCGTCTTTCTTTTGCAGCGCGTTATAAAAGTCTTTGTACCAGGTGTTGAACCACACCGAGATGCCCACGCTGAGCAGCGAGAGCGCAATCACGGCAATCAACAGCGTCCAGGCCTTGCCCTTCTCTTCACTGCGCCAATACGGCGTGATGATCGCCCACACTTTGCGAAAAAACTGCCCGCGCACAGCATCGTTGACCGCGGAATATTCAGCGTTCTGATTCATGGAAAAGGCTCGATATAGAAAAGAACAGACACGCACCGATCATAGTTGATCGGTGCGTTTTATCGCGAGGGCTGGCGATAGTCGTTCAGCGCAGGTTCAGCGACGAACCGGGCGCTTCTGCAGTTTGCGCTGCAGGGTGCGGCGGTGCATGCCCAGGGCGCGGGCAGTGGCGGAGATGTTGCCTTCGTGTTCGGTGAGCACGCGCTGGATGTGTTCCCACTGCAGGCGGTCGACCGACATCGGGTTTTCCGGCACCAGACTGTCGAGGTCGGCGTGCTCGGAGAGCAGCGCGGCCAATACGTCGTCGGCGTCGGCCGGTTTGCACAGGTAGTTGCAGGCGCCGCGTTTGATCGCTTCGACCGCGGTGGCAATGCTCGAATAACCGGTGAGGATCACCACGCGCATTTCCGGATCCAGCTCCAGCAGCTTGGGCAGCAGCACCAGACCGGAATCGCCGTCCATTTTCAGGTCGAGCGCTGCGTAGTCCGGCAGGTCGGCCTGGGCGATGGTCAGGCCTTCTTCGGCGGAACCGGCGGTGCTGACGCGAAAGCCACGGCGAGCCATGGCGCGGGCCATGACGCGGGTGAATGTTGCGTCGTCATCGACCAGCAGCAAATGCGGCAGTTCTTCGCCTTCGACTTGGATTTCGTCACTCATGTTGGTCTCCTCGGGCGCCGTGGGGCAGGCGCAGCTCGGTGAGCGTGCCGCCTTCCTCATGACTATAGAGTTTCACTGAGCCGCCGGCGCGTGTCACGCTGGCCTTACTCAAAAACAGGCCCAGGCCGAAACCTTTGCCCTTGGTGGTAAAAAACGGTTTACCGATCTGTTCGGCGATGGCCAGCGGCACACCGGCGCCGTGGTCACGAATACTGATGGTGACGTCTTCGGCATCCCAATCCAGGGTTACCTGAAGGTTTTCCGGGCAGGCATCGGCGGCGTTGTTCAGCAGATTGAGCAGCGCCTGAGTCAGATCCGGCGGCGGCGCCATGCGCGGCACCGTGCCTTGGCCGAGACGATGGAAACGGTAACTTGCCTCGGGACGCATCAGGTGCCAGCGATTAAGCGCCTCGTCGAGCCAGTCGGTGACGTCCTGCATATCGATCGCCAGACGACGATTGGCTTCGGCGGCGCGCACCAGTTGCTGCAGGGTCTCCTTGCAGAGTTTGACCTGATCTTGCAGCACTTTCAGATCGTCCTGCAGCAGCGGATCGGGGTGATCCTGCTGCATCTCTTTGAGCAGCACGCTCATGGTCGCCAGCGGTGTGCCGAGTTCATGGGCAGCGCCGGCGGCTTGCGTGGCGACGGCGAGTAACTGCTGATCGCGCAGGCCTTCTTCACGACGAATCGCCCGCAACTCTTCCTGACGACGCAGCTCTTCGGCCATGCGCGCAGCGAAGAAGGTGATGACCGCAGCGGCGAGTGCGAAGCTCAGCCACATGCCGTAGACCTGCAGGTTTTCACGGGCGATCGGCAAGGTTTCCAGCGGATAGAACCGCGTCAGCATCACCGTGTACAAGGCCAGCGCGATACCCGACAGCACCACCGAATAACGCCATGGCAGCGTCACCGCAGCGATGGTCAGCGGCACCAGATAATAGGAAACGAACGGGTTGGTCGAACCGCCGGAGAAATACAGCAGCGCACTGTGGATCACCAGATCACAGGCCAGTTGCAGCGCGTATTCGAGCTCGGTCACCGGCCACGAGGTGCGCAGGCGCACGGCGGTGAACACGCAAAGTAGCGTCGAGCAGCCGAGGGTCATCGCCAGTTGCACCCACGGCAACGGCAACAGCTGCAGCCAGTAGGCCAGGCCTACGGAGCCCGCCTGCGCGGCGAGCACCAAGGTGCGGATGAACGTCAACCGCCAGAGGTTCTGGCGAGTGGCGGAAGTCAGTTGTACGGGGGCGAGCATGAGCTCTCCTGATGAGCGCTCCAGGCGGATCGCACGGAGTATAACCAAGCCGCGGGCTTGAGAGGCGAAAGTGCGGCAAACGACCACATGGTACGGCTCTCAAACTTGACCACCTCGCATGGCTGTCCGAGATCAATTGTGGCGAGGGGATTTATCCCCGCTGGGTGGCGAAGCCGCCCCAAATCATGCGACCTCATTCAACCAGACATACCGCATCAGCCTGATTTGCGACTGCTGCGCAGCCGAACGGGGATAAATCCCCTCGCCACAAAAGCTCTCTGTACTTGGGATCCGCGGTATCTGTATAGAAGTTGTAACTGGGCGAACCGGATCATAAAAGCTAGAGTCTGATGGTTTCACGCAGGCCCCCGAACCATCACCTGCGCCCTCATCAAGGAGCTTTCATGCACACATTTCGCCGCAGCGCCGCCCTTCTCGCCCTGACCGTCGGCAGCGTCGCCAGCCTCCCGGCCCTGGCCGCCGATGAGCTGCACTACAACCAGATCTCCCTGCGCGCCGAAGTCAGCACGGAAGTCGCCCGCGACCTGATGATCGTCACCCTCTACACCGAAGAACAAAACACCGACCCGGCCAAACTCGCCGCCGACATCAGCACCGCCATGAACAAGGCCCTCGGCCAGGCCAAACAAGTCAAAGACATCACCCTGCGCCAGGGCAGCCGCAACAGCTACCCGATCTACGACACCAAAGGCCAAAAGATCACCGGCTGGCGTGAACGCGCAGAACTGCGCCTGGAAAGCTCCGACTTCGCCGCCCTGTCCAAACTCACCGGCGAACTGCTGGGCGACCTGAAAATGGGCGGCATGGACTTCGCTATCGCCGACCCGACCCGCAAGGCCAGCGAAGACAAACTCCTCAAAGAAGCCGTCACCGCGTTCAAAAACCGCGCCCAACTGGCCACCGACGCACTCGGCGGCAAGGGCTACAAAATCGTCAACCTGAACCTCAACAGCAACGGTTACCCACAACCGTACCTGCGCGCGCCGATGATGATGAAAGCGGCGGCGATGGATGCAGCGCCGGTGACGCCGGAAGTTGAAGCGGGCACAAGCCAGGTCAGCATGACGGCGGATGGCTCGATTGAAGTGTTGATGCAGTGATTTGATTTTGGGTTGAATGAAAAACCGGCGATCAGCAGTGATTGCCGGTTTTTTATTTTCACAACAGATTGACCACACTGACTATGAACCAATTAATAATCCACCATCGAGCTCAACTTTCATCGTTATAACTGATATCCATGGAGTCGATTTGCGCTTTCGCATCAGCTAAGGTTTTCTCCAGCCCTCCCATAGGTTCCCCGTTCATGTAACACACTTGAAAAGAGTTAGCCTGATACTGCGGGTCATATTCTTTAATCAAGCACCCTTTGTACTCGATAACTTTTGGATAGTTCATAACCATCACTCCGTGCAAAAAAGTGGTAAACACTCTTTATCACTATGCATCAGTGATCCGTCTGGTTTACAAGACAGTTACTCGCCTGGACGGCTACTGTATGCTCGGCTGGCATCAATCAGGTGCTCAACCTCGGATCTGGATTTGCAAAGGCCGGTAAATTGCCGACCGTCCGCGTAAAACCCTTGAAAATGATCCCCTGCATCGCTTGGGTTATTTTCGTGAATCTTGAAGCCTTTATAGTCAGTGACAATTGGGTAACTCATATCATCCCTTCCTGTAGATGTTCTGCAATCCATCGATGCCCTTACAAATAAAAACGCAAAGGCGCAGTGGCATTCAACCCAAGATCAAAAAATCCGTCTACTGTCAGAAGTAACAGGTAGCCGTCAAAATATGTAACTTTCGGAGAACCATTCGAAATAAACATCTTCCGTTTTATATTTAAAAACAGTGAGCGAAAGTAAGCCCTTCCACTGCACTCGAGTCTGAACGCGCCCCTGAAACGCGGATGCAAACTTAAACAGCCAAAAGCAAACCCTCACCCTATCCCTCTCCCAGAGGGAGAGGGGACTGATCGGGGTGTTTGGGCGAGGTACGCCGACGTGGGATACCGAGTCGAACACAAATTTTGAAAAGCCCACCAATCGGCCCCCTCTCCCTCGGGAGAGGGCTGGGGTGAGGGGCGAATCCAACGAAGATCAAAAGATCGCAGCCTTCGGCAGCTCCTACATGAAATCGCGGCAAACCCACGCCAACCACTAGGCCGAGTGTCAGCTCGCCTGCTTTTGATCTTGATCTCAGAGCCCGTCGGGAGGCTGAGCGGGAGGGATTCATACGGGGAAAGCATCGAGAGGAGGTGCAGCGAAGCAAACCGTAGGCGATGCCCCCGGATGAACCCGGAGCGAAGGAACCCGAGCCTCAGCGAGGGCCGGACGTCAGGGCAAAGACCTTTGGTTACTTTGGGGCGTTTGCCAAAGTGACCCGCCGTAAGGGCGGAACCATAATCCGCAACACCCGAAAAAAAGGATATTCACCCAAGGCGCTACCAAAAGAAGCACCCCAGTTGCACCCAGTACAACCTCCAAAAAAATCCACAACCCAACCCCCACCAAGCCCCCACCCAAACCTCAGAAAAATCCTACAAAAACCAACAGTATAAATAAGTAACACCCAGCCCCACCCCGGCGCACACAACGTGACCAATGCACCGTTTTGGGGCTCCATTTGCACCGTAAAAAACCCGCGCAAACGGTCAAATGCGTCAAAACTTACACAGATGCGACATTAAGGTACGTACGTGCCACCGTTTAACGCTCGCACACACTCTGGATCTTGCAATGGGTATGGCCCCTGCATAAGTATCCGCAGGCACGACTCACGAGGTCGTACCTCACTACTAAAAAATGACAACAAATCATGAGGCCAACATGCTTAAACACGCGGTCATTCCGTTTCTAGTCGGCGCAGGCTTGTTAGCCTCCGCACCTTTCGCATCCGCTGCGACTAACCTGGTGTTCTGCTCCGAAGGCAGCCCGGCCGGTTTCGACCCGGGCCAGTACACCACCGGAACCGACTTCGACGCCTCAGCTGAAACCATGTTCAACCGTCTGACCCAGTTCGAACGCGGCGGCACCGCTGTGATTCCTGGTCTGGCGACCAAGTGGGACATCTCCGACGATGGCCTCACTTACACCTTCCACCTGCGTGAAGGCGTCAAGTTCCACACCACCCCGTATTTCAAGCCGACTCGTGAGTTCAACGCCGACGACGTGCTGTTCACCTTTAATCGCATGATTAACAAGGATGACCCGTTCCGTAAGGCGTACCCGACCGAATTCCCGTACTTCACCGACATGGGGATGGACACCAACATCACCAAGATCGATAAAGTCGACGACCACACCGTCAAGTTCACCCTGAAAGAAGTCGACGCTGCGTTCATCCAGAACATGGCCATGAGCTTCGCGTCGGTGCAGTCCGCCGAGTACGCTGCCCAGCTGCTCAAGGAAGGCAAAGCCGCCGACATCAACCAGAAGCCGATCGGCACTGGCCCGTTCGTGTTCAAGAGCTACCAGAAAGACTCCAACATCCGCTACACCGGGAACAAGGACTACTGGAAGCCTGAAGACGTGAAGATCGACAACCTGATCTTCGCCATCACCACCGACCCGTCGGTACGTATTCAGAAGCTGAAAAAGAACGAGTGCCAGGTCACCCTGTTCCCGCGTCCGGCCGACCTGAAAGCGCTGAAAGAAGATCCAGCACTGAAGATGCCTGACCAGGCGGGTTTCAACCTGGGTTACATCGCCTACAACGTGATGGATAAGGTCAAGGGCAGCAACGAGGCAAACCCGTTGGCTGACCTGCGCGTGCGTCAGGCGCTGGACATGGCTGTGAACAAGCCACAGATCATCGATTCGGTTTACCAGGGCGCGGGCCAATTGGCCGTCAACGCCATGCCGCCAACCCAGTGGTCTTACGACACCACCATCAAAGATGCCAAGTACGATCCTGAGAAAGCCAAACAGCTGCTCAAGGAAGCCGGCGTCAAGGAAGGTACCGAGATCGTTCTGTGGGCGATGCCGGTTCAGCGTCCATACAACCCGAACGCCAAACTGATGGCCGAAATGCTCCAGTCCGACTGGGCCAAGATCGGCTTGAAAGTGAAGATCACCAGCTACGAGTGGGGCGAGTACATCAAGCGCTCCAAAGGTGGCGAGAACCAGGCCATGATCATTGGCTGGAGCGGTGACAATGGTGATCCGGACAACTGGCTGAACGTGCTGTTCGGCTGCGACTCGCTCAGCGGCAACAACTTCTCCAAGTGGTGCGACAAGAAGTTCGACGGCCTCGTCAAAGAAGCCAAGCGCACAACCGACCAAGGTAAGCGCACCGAACTGTACAAAGAGGCACAACACGTCCTCAAAGATGCAGTCCCAATGACACCTATCGCTCACTCGACGGTGTACCAACCCATGCGCGCCAACGTGCAGGACTTCAAGATCAGCCCATTCGGCTTGAATTCCTTCTACGGCGTCAGCGTCAGCAAATAAGGCACTGCAGCGGCGACGTTTATGACGTCGCCGCTGTTTTACCTGCCGGGAAGTTAGGAATTTGCCTACAGCCGATTCCGCTGCAGAGACTTGCAGTGGCGAGGCCGCGTCGCCTTTTCCTACGAGGTTTTCAGGCTTTTACGCATTTACTGCCAGGCCCACGGCAAATACCGTCGGGTTCTGACCAGTTTCTGTGTGGGCCACCGGTTTGCCGTACGTATTGGATTGAGCTCAATGCGACCACAACGTTTCAGGACGAGACGCGGCGCATTGCACAACACTAAAAAAGAGGGAGCGTCATGCGCCATACCTTGGTTTTTTCCGCATTGCTGGGCGCCGGCCTGATGGCCGCCACGTCCGCGAGTTTCGCCGCCAGCAAAAGTCTGGTGTTCTGCTCTGAAGGCAGCCCCGCGGGTTTCGACACCGCGCAATACACCACGGCCACCGATAACGATGCCGCCGAACCGATCTACAACCGTCTGGTCGAGTTCGAAAAAGGCGCGACCAATGTCGTACCGGGTCTGGCCACCAAGTGGGACATTTCCGAGGATGGTCTCAAGTACACGTTTCACTTACGTGAAGGTGTGAAATTTCATACAACGCCGTACTTCAAGCCGACCCGCGATTTCAACGCCGACGACGTGCTGTTCACGTTTAATCGCATGCTTGATCCACAGCAGCCATTCCGTAAGGCTTATCCGACCGAGTTCCCGTATTTCAACGGGATGAGCCTGAACAAGAACATCGCCAAGGTCGAGAAGACCGGGCCGCTGACCGTGGAGTTCACGCTCAACAGCGTCGACGCCGCGTTCATCCAGAACCTCGCCATGAGCTTCGCCGCCGTTCTGTCCGCCGAATACGCTGACAAGCTGCTGGCCGACGGCAAACCGAGCGACATCAACCAGAAGCCGATCGGCACCGGGCCGTTCGTGTTCAAGAGCTATCAGAAAGACTCGAACATCCGCTTCACCGGCAACAAGCAGTACTGGGATCCGAGCCGGGTCAAACTCGACAACCTGATTTTCGCGATCAACACCGACGCCTCCGTGCGCGTGCAGAAGCTCAAGGCTGACGAGTGCCAGATCACCCTGCATCCGCGTCCGGCCGATGTCGACGCGCTGAAGAACGATCCGAAACTGCAACTGATCTCCAAACCGGGTTTCAACCTCGGTTACATCGCCTACAACGTCCGCCACAAGCCGTTCGATCAGCTCGAAGTGCGTCAGGCATTGGACATGGCGGTGAATAAACAAGGGATTCTCAACGCTGTTTATCAAGGCGCCGGCCAATTGGCCGTCAACGCCATGCCACCCACCCAGTGGTCTTACGACGACAGCATCAAAGACGCCGCCTACAACCCGGAAAAAGCCAAAGAGCTGCTCAAGGCTGCGGGCGTCAAGGAAGGCACCGAAATCACCCTGTGGGCGATGCCGGTGCAGCGTCCGTACAACCCGAACGCCAAACTGATGGCCGAAATGCTCCAGGCTGACTGGGCCAAGATCGGTCTGAAAGTGAAGATCGTCAGCTACGAATGGGGCGAGTACATCAAGCGCACCAAGAATGGCGAGCACGACATCAGCCTGATTGGCTGGACCGGCGACAACGGTGATCCCGACAACTGGCTCGGCACGCTGTACAGCTGCGACGCCATTGGCGGCAACAACTACTCCATGTGGTGCGATCCGGCGTACGACAAGCTGATCAAACAGGCCAAGGTCGTCACCGACCGCGACCAGCGCACCGTTCTCTATAAACAGGCTCAGCAGTTGCTGAAACAGCAAGTGCCGATCACGCCTGTCGCCCACTCGACGGTCAACCAGCCGCTGAGCACGAAAATCGAAGGGTTCAAGGTGAGCCCCTTCGGACGCAACGTTTTCTCGGGTGTCAGCATCGATTAACCCAACCGATTAGCCGCAACGCTGAGGGGCCCGTCTAGCCCCTCACGCAAGCGCTTTGCCGAAATTCGCCAATCAGGCATTTGGCAAACGTTTGCGATGTGTGAATGAGTTCTAAACCAATAACCGGCCAACCCAAAAAAGCCGGCATAAAAAGAAAGTAAAGGAGCTTCACCCATGAAACTGAGCAGCACCGCGATACTGGCCTTGGCCATAAACAGCATCACCGCAACCGCTTATGCGGAAACCCAGAGCCAGGCGTTCACCCCGGTGACGATCAACGACAAGAGCGCCCAGGCGGAAGCCACCGGTTTCGTCGAAGGTCAATCGATCAGCGGTTCGACCCGTAACTGGTACGCCAACGAGCAACTGAAGCGTGGCGCCAAGTTCGCCTACAAAAAGGACGGTCAACTGGCTGAGACTGATCGCCGGATCAACTGGGTTCAGGGCACCATCGTCAAGTACAACTCGGGCTTCACCGAAGGTACTGTCGGTTTCAGCACTGAAATCGCGGCCTACAACGCCCTCGCGCTGGAGCGTGATCGCGAGAACCTGGCCTCCGGTAATGGCGGCGCGCCGAAAACCGGCCCGGCGTCCGGTAACAACCGTACCCTGACCCATAAAGACAACGGCGACGCGGTTGATCAGTGGAGCAAACTGGGCCTGGCCAACATCAAAGCGCGTGTTTCCAACACCACCCTGACCGCCGGCCGCATGAACTTCAGCAGCCCGCAAGTCGACGTGATCGGTAACCGTGCCCTGCCTTCGAGCTTCGAAGGTGTCGCGATCCACAGCGAAGAGCTCAACAACCTGGCATTCGACGTGGCGACCTTCGACCGCGTCTCGCCACGTTCGGAGCAGAGCCTGCAAAAATTCCGCACCGAGTACGGTAACGGCCGGGTGGAATCCGATCACGTCAACACCGCCGGTATTTCCTACCAGCCATTCGCCAGCCTGACCACCAGCCTCTGGGGCACGCAGGTTGAAGATATCTGGAACCAGTACTACTTCGGCGCCACTCACGTATTGGGCGACAGCTCGGTACTGAGCCTGACCACCGGCCTGAACTACTACAAAACCGTCGACGAAGGCAAAAAGCTGCTCGGCGAAATCGACAACGACACCTACTCGCTGTCGTTCGGCCTGACTCACCTGGCCCACACCCTGACCTTCTCGTATCAGGAAGTGAACGGTAACGAGTACTTCGACTACCTGCACGAAACCAACGGCATTTACCTGGCCAACTCCCTGCTGTCCGACTTCAACGGCCCGAACGAGAAATCCTTCCAGGTTTCTTACGGCATCAACATGGCCGAATACGGCGTGCCGGGTCTGAAATTCAACATCTACCAAGCGCGCGGCTGGGGCATCGACGGCACTCACTACAAGGGTGGCGGCTACGACGGCGTGCAGGCGATGGACGGCGAAACCCACTATGAATACGGCATCGGTGCAACCTACGCGGTACAGAGCGGCCCGCTCAAAGCCACCACGGTTCGCGGCACTTACACCGCTCACCGTGCCAGCGAAAACCAGGCTGACGGCAGCATCAACGAGTTCCGTCTGGTGACCACCATTCCGTTCAACATTCTGTAAAACGCCTGCCGACGGCTGACTCATGATGAGTCGGCCGTTCGGCTTTTTGTCTTCAACCGATTGCAGAGGGTTATCGATGAAAATGCTTCCCCTACGTGCGGCCATCGCGGCTGCGTTGCTGAGTGTCGCTGTTGGCGTCTCGGCCAAACCCTTGGTCGTCTGCACCGAAGCCAGCCCGGAAGGCTTCGATATGGTTCAGTACACAACTGCAGTCACGGCAGACGCTGTGGCCGAAACCATCTTCAACCGCCTGGCCGATTTCAAACCCGGCAGCACTGAAGTGATCCCGGCGCTCGCCGAATCCTGGGACATCAGCGAAGACGGTCTGACGTACACCTTCCATCTGCGCAAAGGCGTCAAATTTCACACCACCGAATACTTCAAGCCGACCCGCGACATGAACGCCGACGATGTGGTCTGGAGCTTCCAGCGTCAGCTGGATCCGAATCACCCGTGGCACAAACTGTCGAGCGTGGGCTTCCCGTACTTTGAAAGCATGGGCTTCAAAGAACTGCTCAAAAGCGTAGAAAAAGTCGACGACAACACGGTCAAGTTCACCCTGACCCGCCGCGAAGCGCCATTCCTGGCCGACATCGCGATGGCGTTCTCCTCGATCTACCCGGCCGAATACGCCGACCAGTTGCTCAAGGCCAACAAGACCGGCGACCTGAACAGCAAGCCGATCGGCACCGGCCCGTTCATCTTCCAGCGTTACGCCAAAGATGCGCAGGTACGTTTCAAGGCCAACCCGGACTACTTCCGTGGCAAGCCACCAGCCGAAGCGCTGATTCTGGCGATCGCCACCGACAACAACGTGCGCTTGCAGAAGCTCAAAGCCAACGAGTGCCAGGTCGCGCTGTATCCGAAGCCGGATGACATCCCGAGCATCAAGAAAGACAGCAACCTGAAAGTCGAAGAACTCGACGCGATGACCGTCTCGTACATCGCCATGAACACCACGCACAAATACATGAGCGACGTGCGCGTGCGTAAGGCCATCGACATCGCCTTCGACAAGGAAGCCTACGTCAACGCGCTGTTCGGCAAAGGCAACGCCTCGGTCGCGGTCAACCCGTACCCGCCGACCTTGCTCGGCTACAACCACGACCTGAAGAATCCGCCACGTGACCTCGACAAGGCCCGCGCCCTGCTCAAGGAAGCCGGGGTTCCGGACGGCACCGTGTTTACCCTGTTTACCCGTAACGGCGGCGGCCCGACCAACCCGAACCCGATGCTCGGCGCGCAAATGATGCAGGCTGATCTGGCGAAAGTCGGGATCAAAATCGACATCCGTGTGATGGAATGGGGCGAAATGCTTAAACGCGCCAAGAACGGCGAGCACGACATGGTGTCTGCCGGATGGGCGGGTGACAACGGCGACCCGGATAACTTCCTGACGCCTATGCTCAGTTGTGAAGCGGCCAAGAACGGCGAAAACTATGCACGTTGGTGCAACGAGAAATTCCAGGCACTGCTGGATGAAGCACGGGCTAAAGTAGATCCGGCCGAACGCGCCGCGCTCTACGAACAGGCGCAAGTGCTGTTTAATCAGGATCAGCCATGGATCAGCATGGCCCACACCAGGATGTTTACCGCAATGCGTAACAACGTAGAGGGTTATCAAATCAGCCCTCTCACAACCAATAACTTCGCCACCACCCAGGTGAAGTAGATAAGAAACTCCCCGCGTCCCTGACCCCGAGGGACGCCGGGCACGCCTAACCGGCTGATGAGGTACTACACAAGATGTTTAGTTTTATTGCCCGCCGACTGGGGTTATTGATCCCCACGTTTTTCGGCATCACCTTGCTGACCTTCGCGTTGATTCGCATGATCCCTGGCGACCCCGTGGAAGTGATGATGGGCGAACGTCGGGTCGACCCCGAAATGCACGCTCAGGCAATGGAACGCCTAGGTCTGAACAAACCGTTGTATGCCCAGTATCTGGACTACATCGGCAAACTGGCTCAAGGCGATCTCGGTGAATCCCTGCGCACGCGAACCAGTGTATGGACCGAGTTCTCCTCTCTATTTCCGGCGACCCTGGAACTGTCCATGGCCGCCCTACTGTTCGCCGGCATACTGGGCCTTCTGGCCGGGGTGATTGCGGCACTCAAGCGAGGATCCCTGTTCGACCATGGGGTGATGGGCATCTCCCTCGCGGGGTATTCGATGCCGATCTTCTGGTGGGGCCTGATCCTCATCATGTTCTTCTCGGTGAGCCTGGGCTGGACGCCGGTTTCCGGGCGGATCGATCTGCTTTACGACATCGAGCCGCGCACCGGTTTCATGCTGATCGACACGCTGCTGGCCGATGACGTCGGGGCGTTCTTCGACGCGTTGCATCACCTGATCCTGCCGGCCATCGTGCTCGGCACCATTCCGCTGGCGGTAATCGCGCGGATGACCCGTTCGTCGATGCTCGAAGTACTGCGCGAAGACTACATCCGCACCGCCAAGGCCAAAGGCCTGTCGCCGTCGCGCGTGGTATTCGTCCACGGTCTGCGTAACGCGCTGATTCCGGTACTCACCGTGGTCGGTCTGCAAGTCGGCACCCTGCTGGCCGGTGCAGTCCTGACCGAAACCATTTTCTCCTGGCCCGGCATCGGTAAATGGCTGATCGAAGCCATCGGCGCCCGGGACTACCCGGTTGTGCAAAACGGCATCCTGTTAATCGCCTGCCTGGTGATTCTGGTCAACTTCGTAGTGGACATCCTCTACGGCTTTGCCAACCCACGCATCCGTCATCAGCGCTGAGGTCCAATCCAATGAGCACTCCAACTTCCTCAGTAGCGACGTCCGCCACCACCGCGGATCAAAGCCTGCTGTACCCGTCTCCGTACAAAGAATTCTGGCAAGCCTTCTCCAAGAACAAGGGCGCGGTTGCCGGCCTGCTGTTCATGTTGCTGGTGATTTTCTGCGCGCTGTTCGCGCCGTGGGTCGCCCCGCACAACCCGAGCGAGCAATACCGCGACTTCCTGCTGACGCCGCCGGCGTGGCTTGAGGGCGGGCAGATGCAGTTCCTGCTAGGCACCGATGAACTCGGCCGTGATTTGCTGTCGCGTCTGATTCAGGGCTCGCGCCTGTCGCTGCTGATCGGTTTGTCTTCGGTGGTGATGTCGCTGATTCCGGGGATCCTCCTCGGTCTGTTCGCCGGTTTCTTTCCGAAGATGATTGGCCCGACCATCATGCGTCTGATGGACATCATGCTGGCCCTGCCGTCATTGCTGCTGGCTGTGGCGATTGTCGCCATCCTCGGCCCTGGCCTGATCAACACCGTGATTGCGATTGCTGTGGTTTCCCTGCCGTCCTACGTGCGTCTGACTCGTGCCGCCGTGATGGGCGAACTGAACCGCGACTACGTGACCGCCGCGCGCCTCGCCGGTGCCGGTCTGCCGCGTCTGATGTTCATCACCGTGCTGCCGAACTGCATGGCGCCGCTGATCGTTCAGGCGACCCTGAGCTTCTCCTCGGCGATTCTCGATGCTGCTGCGTTGGGCTTCCTCGGCCTTGGCGTACAACCGCCAACCCCTGAGTGGGGCACCATGCTGGCTTCGGCCCGCGACTACATCGAACGCGCCTGGTGGGTGGTGAGCCTGCCTGGTTTGACCATTTTGCTCAGCGTGCTGGCAATCAACTTGATGGGCGACGGTCTGCGCGATGCGCTCGACCCGAAACTCAAGAACGCCGCCTGAGGAGATTCCCATGTCACTGCTAGAAATCAAGAATCTCAACGTTCGCTTCGGCGACAAGACCGCGACCCCGGTGGTCGACGGCCTCGACCTGAAAGTCGACAAAGGCGAAGTACTGGCCATCGTCGGCGAATCGGGCTCGGGTAAATCCGTGACCATGATGGCGCTGATGGGCCTGATCGAGCATCCCGGCATCGTCACCGCCGACTCGCTCAACTTTGACGGCAAAGACATGCTCAAACTGAGCAACCGTCAGCGCCGGCAGATCGTCGGCAAAGACCTGTCGATGGTTTTTCAGGATCCGATGACCGCGCTGAACCCGAGTTACACCGTCGGTTTCCAGATCGAAGAAGTGCTGCGTTTGCACCTGAAAATGTCCGGCAAGCAAGCGCGCAAACGTGCGATCGAACTGCTGGAAAAAGTCGAAATCCCGGGTGCCGCCAGCCGTATGGACGCCTACCCGCATCAACTGTCCGGCGGTATGAGCCAGCGCGTCGCGATCGCCATGGCGATTGCCGGCGAGCCGAAACTGCTGATCGCCGACGAACCGACCACTGCTCTGGACGTGACGATTCAGGCGCAGATCATGGATCTGCTGCTGGCGTTGCAGAAAGAACAGAACATGGGCCTGGTGCTGATCACTCATGACCTCGCGGTTGTGGCTGAAACCGCCCAGCGCGTCTGCGTGATGTACGCAGGGCAAGCCGTTGAAGTCGGTCAGGTGCCGCAACTGTTCGACATCCCGGCGCACCCGTACAGCGAAGCGCTGCTCAAGGCGATTCCCGAGCACAGCCTTGGCGCCTCACGCCTGTCGACCTTGCCGGGCATCGTTCCGGGCCGTTACGACCGTCCGCAGGGTTGCCTGCTGTCGCCGCGTTGCCCGTACGTGCAGGACAGCTGCCGCGCGCAGCGTCCAGGCCTTGATCCGAAAGCCCACAGCCTCGCCCGCTGCTTCTACCCGCTGAACCAGGAGGTGGCGTAATGGCCGTCGTACTTACCGCCCGCGACCTCACCCGTCACTACGAAGTCTCCCGTGGCCTGTTCAAGGGTCACGCGACCGTGCGCGCCCTCAACGGCGTGTCGTTCGAACTGGAAGCCGGCAAGACCCTCGCTGTTGTAGGCGAGTCGGGTTGCGGCAAATCCACCCTCGCCCGTGCGTTGACGCTGATTGAAGAGCCTTCTTCCGGCTCGTTGAAAATCGCCGGGCAGGAAGTCGCCGGCGCCGACAAGGCTCAGCGCAAGCAACTGCGCAAAGACGTGCAGATGGTGTTCCAGAGCCCGTACGCCTCGTTGAATCCACGGCAGAAAGTCGGTGACCAGCTCGGCGAACCGCTGCTGATCAACACCAACCTCTCCGCCGCCGAACGTCGCGAGAAAGTCCAGGCGATGATGAAGCAGGTCGGTTTGCGTCCGGAGCACTACCAGCGCTATCCGCACATGTTCTCCGGCGGCCAGCGTCAGCGTATCGCCCTGGCGCGCGCGATGATGCTGCAACCGAAAGTGCTGGTGGCGGACGAACCGACCTCGGCACTCGACGTATCGATTCAGGCGCAGGTGCTCAACCTGTTCATGGATCTGCAGCAGGAGTTCAATACCGCCTACGTGTTCATCTCGCACAACCTGGCGGTGGTGCAACACGTCGCCGATGACGTGATGGTGATGTACCTCGGCCGCCCGGTGGAAATGGGCCCGAAGAACGACATCTACGAACGCCCGCTGCACCCGTACACCCAGGCGCTGCTGTCGGCGACCCCGACCATTCACCCGGATCCGAACAAGCCGAAAATCAAAATCGTCGGCGAACTGCCTAACCCGCTGAACCCGCCACCGGGCTGCGCTTTCCACAAGCGCTGCCCGTACGCGACCGAGCGTTGCAGCACCGAAGAACCGGCACTGCGTCCGCTGGATAACCGGCAGGTGGCTTGCCACTACGCCGAGCAATTCCTCGACGGCGCGGCGTAATAAAAGAACGCCCACGTCACCGTGGGCGTTTTATCCATGCTGTGGATTATTTTTTCTCACCTGAAAAATGAACAAAAAGTTTTATCCAGGGAAACTTCATAAACGCCATTAAAGGAAACCTACAGCTAATGGGAACATTAAAAAATCTTTCCCTTATCAATTAAAGCCAGACCTTCTGGCGAGTTTACTTCAATTATTTGAAAACCAACAAACTCACCTTCGATTCTGACAGACTTAGTATCTTCCGACTTCCTGTCCTTCATCAAAACATCAACGTAGACGTTGGCCTTCTGTAACTCACTATCGAAATCTGTAATTGTAATTGTTCCGGAGACTCCGTAATATTTCAGGTCTTCGCCTTGTTCATAATAAACTTTGGCCAAGCCATGACCTTCTGGGTGATCCACATTGTAAACATCGTCTTTTTTAATCAGTGAACGAATACTCAATCTCATACTTTCGCCATCCCCCCAAGAACCTATGAAAGTACAATTTGGATAGAGTGGAATTACGGCAGCGTGAACTTCCCGGGTAGTAATGCCTGACACATCAAGCCCCGATATTTTCATTTCCCCAACTGTATACTCGCTTTTTTCATTACTCATGATGTCATTCCTTTTAGTCATAAAAAAACCCAAGACTGCAAGGACATTTTTAAAGACTCAATGACTTTCGTCTACTGTCATATCTGACAGGTATCTCTACATAATCCTGAAAATCTGACAAACGGTTCCAGACGAAAAGTCGATCTTGCTCGATCCGGACAACACGTTGTTAAAACTGTAGGCGCTGCGGCACGCTGCGATCTTTAGATTCTGATTGATAAAATCCAGATCAAAAGATCGCAGCGTGCCGCAGCTCCTACAGGGATATCGCATCCAGGGGTTTATTTGATCTTAGATCTACGTCTGGCTATCGCCCTCATCCGGATCATCAGTGTCCGGCTCGTCGGTGGTCGAGTCGTCATCGTCGGCGGCACCGCCCTGCCCCTGATCGCCTGGCTCTGATTCGGACTTGGCGAGCATCATCCCGCTGTGCCCCACCTGCCCGTTGAACGCCTGAGAATCGTGATCCTCGCACTCGGCCCAAGCCGTCGCGGTGCCGAGGGACAGCATCACCATCACTTTCAATAGCAATAAAACGCGTAGCAATCTGCTCTTCATAACCGACTCCTTCTTTTTGCAGGTGAGACATACGTGCCTGACTGGCGCTGTGTGAAATCTAGTTCCGATCAGCCGTGTTCACCAGATAGGACGCTAAGGGCCGAGTGGAAATGCCCTCGAAGGACAGATTGCTTTTGAATAACACTGATAGCTGAATCACCTAAGTGACGGGTTGTGCGGGGTGGACGAACGAGTGGCTTGGCGGGTCAACGGATTTTAAACAGCACAAGCACCGTACTGGCCAGCCAAACGTTGTGGCCAAGTACATCGAGAGATTACAAAAAACCGACTTGAGATCAAAAGCCCCTCACCCTAACCCTCTCCCGGAGGGAGAGGGGACTGATCGAGGTGATTGGGAGAGGTAGGCCGACGTGGGATACCGAGTCGAGCCCAGATTCTGAAAGGCTCACAAATCGGCCCCCTCTCCCTCGGAAAAGGGCTGGGCGGGCGGCGTTCCGATGAGGGGCAAAAACACCACAAATCCAAAGCCGAAACCCGTGCTCCTCACCACTCAATAGGCCGAGTGTCAGCTCGCCTGCTCTTGATCTTGATCTTGATCCACAGGCGACATCGGAAGGCTGAGTGGAGGGATTGATGCGGGCGTGGGAGCGCAGCGACCGTTTGGCGAAGCCAAACACAGCGAGAGGAGGTGCAGCGCAGCAAACCGTAGGCGCTGCGCCCGGATCGATCCCGGAGCGAAGGAACCCCGAGCCCCAGCGAGCGGGCCGCACGTAGGAGCAAGCGTTTTTTTGCTTACTTTTTTTAGGCGTTTGTAAAAAAAGTGAGTCGCCGTAAGGGCGAAACCGCAATCAGAAACTCCCGCAGAAACGGATATACCCCCAAACCCAAGGCAATAAAAAACCCCAAGGCATACACCTTGGGGGCTTCGGACAAAACAGTTCAGAACTTAGTGATGCTCACGCGTCGCCCGGAATTTCACGTCCGGCCAGCGCTCTTCCATCAACGCCAGGTTAACCCGTGTCGGCGCGAGGTAAGTCAGGTGCCCACCGCCATCAACCGCCAGGTTCTCCACAGCCTTGTTGGAAAACTCCTCAAGCTTTTTCTTGTCGCTGCATTCAATCCAGCGCGCGGAGTACACGGTGATCGGCTCGTAGGAGCACTCAACCTTGTATTCCTCCTTCAAACGGCTGGCGACCACATCAAACTGCAGCACACCCACGGCGCCAAGAATGATGTCGTTGCTGCGCTCCGGGAAGAACACCTGCGTTGCACCCTCTTCGGCCAACTGCTGCAGACCCTGACGCAACTGCTTGGACTTCAGCGGATCACGCAGACGTACACGACGGAAAAGCTCCGGCGCAAAGTGCGGAATGCCGGTGAACCCGAGAACTTCACCTTCGCTGAAGGTGTCGCCGATCTGGATGGTGCCGTGGTTGTGCAGGCCGATGATGTCGCCCGCAAAAGCCTCTTCCAGTTGCTCACGCTCGGAGGAGAAGAACGTCAGGGCATCGCCGATGCGCACGTCCTTGCCGGTGCGCACGTGGCGCATCTTCATGCCTTTCTCGTACTTGCCGGAGCAGATACGCATGAACGCGATACGGTCGCGGTGCTTCGGGTCCGATGTTCGCCTGGATCTTGAAGATGAAGCCCGAGAACTTCTCTTCGACCGGCTCAACGGTACGTTCGTTGGCGACACGGGCCAATGGACGCGGGGCCCAATCGACAACGGCGTCGAGGACGTGGTCAACACCGAAGTTGCCCAAAGCCGTACCGAAGAACACCGGGGTCAGTTGACCGTCGAGGAATTCCTGCTGGTTGAATTCGTGGCAGGCGCCCTGAACCAGCTCAAGCTGATCGATGAAACGGTCGTACTCGTCGCCCAGGTGTGCGCGGGCTTCGTCGGAGTCGAGTTTCTCGATGATCTTGGTTTCGGTGCGTTCGTGACCATGACCGGCGGTGTAAACGATGATGTAGTCGTCGGCCAGGTGGTACACGCCTTTGAAGTCGCGGTAGCAACCGATCGGCCAGGTGATCGGCGCGGCTTTGATCTTCAGAACGGCTTCGATTTCGTCGAGCAGTTCGATCGGGTCGCGGATGTCACGGTCGAGTTTGTTGATGAAGCTGACGATCGGCGTGTCTCGCAGACGGCAGACGTCCATCAGCGCAATGGTACGCGGCTCGACACCTTTACCGCCGTCGAGCACCATCAGCGCCGAGTCGACCGCGGTCAGGGTGCGGTAGGTATCTTCGGAGAAGTCTTCGTGGCCCGGGGTGTCGAGCAGGTTGATCATGTGTTCGCGATACGGGAACTGCATGACCGACGTGGTAATGGAAATACCCCGCTGCTTTTCCATCTCCATCCAGTCGGATGTCGCATGGCGATCGGATTTACGGGATTTCACCGTACCGGCCACTGCAATCGCCTTGCCCATCAACAGGAGCTTTTCGGTGATCGTGGTTTTACCGGCATCGGGGTGGGAAATAATGGCGAAAGTGCGGCGTTTCGCGACTTCGGCGGCCTGGTTGGTCATGGGAAATCGCCTGGCGGTGATTCAAAAAAGGGCGGCGAGTATAGCTTAAAAAGTAACCGTCGAACCACCGTCCCTCGGGCCCGCAAAACCCTGTAGGAGCTGCCGCAGGCTGCGATCTTTTGCTCTGTTGCGCTAGAACAAAGTCAAAAGATCGCAGCCTTCGGCAGCTCCTACAGGTGGCCAGATGGCATCTTATGTGGGAACCTTTCAGCGCTCGGAGACGTCCATCCCCTGTTACGACATGTCGTCAGGGGCTGAAAAATCAGCAAGTTAGCCTGACGAGGCTGCGCTCATGGCTCGCTTTCAGACCGCTTTTCCGGTGCTGAAGGAGCTGCTTCTCGCGAACGTTTATTCCCGGCAGCCATGTATGGCATGCCACACGGGAGAGCGTTTGCCGACTACAAAAAAAGGAGTCCGCCTGTGGCTATCCGCTATGGCAAAGGGCTGATTGGAGGTGCGGTGGTGATCGCGCTCCTGGCCCTGCTGATCCATTGGATCGGCATCAACACGATCGAACACTACCGCGACGATTTGTTGTTTTACCTGCAAGCTCATCTGATTCTCGTCCTCGCTTCAATGCTGGCCGCCCTTGTCGTGGGCATCCCCGCCGGCATCTTCCTCAGTCGCCCGACCATGGTCGGACGCGCCGAGCGCTTCATGCAAATCTTCAATATCGGTAACACCGTGCCTCCGCTGGCCGTGCTCGCGATTGCCCTGGGCGTCCTCGGCATCGGCAGTGGCCCGGCGATCTTCGCTTTATTCCTCGCCTCCTTGTTGCCGATTGTGCGCAACACCTACGAAGGCCTTAAAAACGTTCAGGGATCGCTTAAAGAAGCGGCCGTCGGCATCGGCATGACGCCGCGCCAGGTGCTGTGGAAAGTCGAATTGCCCAACGCCGTGCCGATCATTGTCGGCGGTGTGCGTGTGGCCCTGGCGATCAACGTCGGCACCGCGCCGCTGGCATTCCTGATCGGCGCCAACAGCCTCGGCAGTCTGATCTTCCCCGGCATCGCCCTGAACAATCAGCCGCAACTGGTACTCGGCGCTGCGTGCACCGCACTGCTCGCGTTGCTGCTCGATGGCGTCGTCACGCTTGCCAGCCGTCTCTGGCTGGAACGCGGTTTGCGCACGTCTTAAGGCTTTTGCGAAGGAATACCTATGAAACGATTTAGCTTGATTCTAAGCCTGATGCTGAGCAGCGCCCTGCTGTTCGCCGGCATCGCGCAAGCCGCTGACAAACCGGTGATTCGCCTCGGCGCCCGGGTCTTCACCGAGCAAACCCTGCTCGCGGAAATCACCGCGCAATATCTGCGCAGCAAAGGCTACGACGCGCAGATCACTGGCGGTCTGGGCAGCAATCTCGCCCGCAGCGCTCACGAAAGCGGGCAACTGGACTTGCTCTGGGAGTACACCGGCGTGTCGCTGGTGGCTTACAACCATGTCACCGAGAAACTCGACAGCGCTCAGTCCTACGCCCGGGTGAAAGAACTCGACGCCAAAAAAGGCCTGATCTGGCTGACGCCGTCGAAATTCAGCAACACCTACGCCCTCGCGCTGCCGAAAAAAGTGGCTGAGGAATATCCGCAGATCACCAACATCAGCCAGTTGAACGAGGTGCTGCGCGCTGAAGCCAAGACCAATCACCTGGTGGCGCTGGACACCGAGTTCGCCAACCGCTCCGACGGCCTGATCGGCATGGTCGACCTCTACGGCATGAATCTGACCCGCAAGAACATCCGCCAGATGGATGCCGGGCTGGTTTACACGGCGTTGCGCAACGGTCAGGTGTTCGCCGGTCTGGTCTACACCACCGACGGTCGTCTCAGCGCCTTTGGCCTGAAGCTGTTGGAAGACGACAAACACTACTTCCCCGATTACACCGCAGCCCCGGTAGTGCGTCAGGCAACACTGGACGCCAACCCGAAACTGGCCGAGCAACTCAAGCCGCTGGCCGAACTGTTCGACGACGAAACCATGCGCCAGCTCAACGCGCGGGTCGATGTCGATCATGAAAGCCCATCGTCCGTTGCCGCCGATTTCCTGCGCCAACATCCGCTGAATTAAAGGAGGAAAAGTCATGGAATTCTTCAACGCCTTTTCCCATCTCGACTGGCAACAGGTGATGCACCTGACCTGGCAGCACATCACCCTCGTCGGCATCGCTGTAACGTTGGCGATTGTCGTCGGCGTGCCGCTGGGCATTCTGATGACGCGCTTCCCGAGCCTCGCCGGCCCGCTACAGGCCAGCGCCACCGTGCTGCTGACCGTGCCGTCGATTGCGCTGTTCGGTTTGCTGCTGCCGTTCTACTCGAAGTTCGGTCAGGGCCTCGGCCCGATGCCGGCGATCACCGCCGTGTTCCTCTATTCACTGCTGCCAATCATGCGCAACACCTACCTCGCCCTCACCGGCGTAGAGCCCGGTATTCGTGAAGCCGCACGCGGCATCGGCATGACCTTCGGCCAGCGCCTGCGCATGGTCGAACTGCCAATCGCGGTGCCCGTCATCCTCGCCGGCGTGCGCACCGCCGTGGTGATGAACATCGGCGTGATGACCATCGCCGCGACCATCGGCGCCGGCGGCCTCGGTGTGTTGATCCTCGCTTCCATCAGCCGCAGTGACATGTCGATGCTGATCGTCGGCGCGCTGCTGGTCAGTCTTCTGGCCATTTTCGCTGACCTGTTTCTCCAATGGCTGCAACGCTCGTTGACTCCAAAAGGACTCCTCAAATGATCGAACTTCAAAACCTCAGCAAAACTTTCCAAAGCAACGGCAAAGACGTCAAAGCCGTGGACTCGGTGAGCCTGACCGTCAATGAAGGCGAGATCTGCGTGTTCCTCGGGCCATCGGGTTGCGGCAAAAGCACCACGCTGAAAATGATCAACCGCCTGATCAAACCGACCTCGGGCAAGATCCTCATTAATGGTGAAGACACCACCGATCTCGACGAAGTGACCCTGCGTCGCAACATCGGTTACGTGATCCAGCAGATCGGTCTGTTCCCGAACATGACCATCGAAGAGAACATCGTTGTCGTGCCGAAACTGCTCGGCTGGGACAAACAGAAATGCCACGACCGCGCCCGCGAATTGATGAGCATGATCAAGCTGGAGCCCAAGCAGTATCTGCATCGTTATCCGCGTGAATTGTCCGGTGGCCAGCAACAGCGCATCGGCGTGATCCGCGCACTGGCAGCGGATGCGCCGCTGCTGCTGATGGACGAGCCGTTCGGTGCGGTTGACCCGATCAACCGCGAGATGATCCAGAACGAATTCTTCGAGATGCAGCGCGCGCTGAACAAGACCGTGATCATGGTCAGCCACGACATCGACGAAGCGATCAAACTCGGCGACAAGATCGCGATTTTCCGCGCCGGCAAACTGCTGCAGATCGATCACCCGGACACGCTGCTCGCGCACCCGGCGGACGACTTTGTCAGCAACTTCGTCGGCCAGGACAGCACACTCAAGCGTCTGCTGTTGGTCAAAGCGGAAGATGCGGCGGACAACGCGCCATCGGTGAGCCCGGAAACGCCAGTGGCCGATGCGCTGGAATTGATGGACGAACATGACCGTCGCTACGTGGTGGTTACCTGCGCCGACAACAAGGCACTGGGCTATGTGCGTCGTCGTGATCTGCACCGTCAGACCGGCACTTGCGCGCAGTTCCTGCGTGAATTCAACGCCACCGCCGCGTACGACGAGCATCTGCGCATTCTGTTGTCGCGCATGTACGAGTTCAACCGTTCGTGGCTGCCGGTGATGGACGCCGAGCGGGTGTTCCTCGGTGAGGTGACGCAGGAATCGATTGCGGCTTATCTGAGCTCGGGTCGTTCGCGCGGGATGAAGACCAGTATCGTCTCGCCGGCTGAGGCCGTAGTCGCCTGATTTTCGGGCAAGAAACACAAATCCATGTAGGAGTGAGCCTGCTCGCGATTGGCAATCTCAGTCGATGAAGATGTCGACTGAAAAAAAGTCATCGCGAGCAGGCTCACTCCTACAGGATCGGGGGTGTGACCAAGTCATTCACCAGGCGGAAAAGAATCTCAACACCCGCCACTCTGAATTGTTCTCAAACCTCCTGCTCGAAACAGCCAAATTCTCCCTCACACCCTCCCCTCGCCGCCAACGTCGCCGATGTTGCCGCCATCACACTTACCCACGACTTCGCCGACATAATCCGCGAACGTGCAGGTATTTTTAACACTTCAAAATTCTCGGGGAACATCTGTCCGTCATCTCGGTCGGCTACAAAGAGTGATCAGAGCGACGCACGTCAGAAGCGTGCAAAAACGCGACATTTTTAGTTGATCTCAGGCCCCTCACGCCCTAAAGTTCGCGCCGAACGTCCATGCTGGAAACGATCCATCCGGCTCAAGTACTGACGACGAGACAGCAAGGCCAAGGGCAAATCCGCCCGTGGCCTTTTTGCTTTCGGCGACATGCCTTGGGAAGTAGGCGAACCAAAGTGGGGATACGGAGGACGTTCATTTGCACCCATTGTTAATTTCAGTTTGCCAGTAGGAGTTCCCAGCATGTCGATCAATGTCGAAGACTATTTCGCGCGCGCCACTTTTGACAAAATGAAGGCGTTTGCCGACAAACAGGAAACCCCGTTCGTGGTGATCGACACCGCGATGATCAGCCAGGCCTACGATGACCTGCGCGCCGGTTTCGAATTCGCCAAGGTCTACTACGCGGTCAAGGCCAACCCGGCCGTCGAGATCATCGACCTGCTCAAAGAGAAGGGTTCGAGCTTCGACATCGCCTCGATCTACGAGCTGGACAAAGTGATGGATCGCGGCGTCAGCGCCGACCGTATCAGCTACGGCAACACCATCAAGAAATCCAAGGACATCCGCTACTTCTACGAGAAGGGCGTGCGTCTGTTCTCCACCGACTCCGAAGCTGACCTGCGCAACATCGCCAAGGCTGCACCGGGCTCGAAAGTCTACGTACGCATCCTCACCGAAGGCTCGACCACGGCTGACTGGCCACTGTCGCGCAAATTCGGCTGCCAGACCGACATGGCCATGGATCTGCTGATCCTCGCTCGCGACCTCGGCCTGGTGCCTTACGGCATCTCCTTCCACGTCGGTTCACAGCAGCGCGACATCAGCGTCTGGGACGCGGCGATCGCCAAGGTCAAAGTGATCTTCGAGCGTCTGAAAGAAGAAGACGGCATCCATCTCAAGCTGATCAACATGGGCGGTGGCTTCCCGGCCAACTACATCACCCGCACCAACAGCCTGGAAACCTACGCCGAAGAAATCATCCGCTTCCTCAAAGAAGATTTTGGTGATGACCTGCCGGAAATCATTCTGGAGCCAGGCCGCTCGTTGATCGCCAACGCCGGTATTCTGGTCAGCGAAGTGGTGCTGGTTGCACGCAAGTCGCGCACGGCTGTTGAACGCTGGGTGTACACCGATGTGGGCAAGTTCTCCGGTCTGATCGAAACCATGGACGAAGCGATCAAGTTCCCGATCTGAGCCGAGAAGAAAGGCGAGATGGAAGAAGTGGTCATCGCCGGCCCGACCTGCGACAGCGCCGACATCATGTATGAAAACTACAAGTACGGTTTGCCGCTGAACCTGGCGATTGGTGACCGGTTGTACTGGTTGTCGACCGGTGCTTACACCACCAGTTACAGCGCGGTTGAGTTCAATGGCTTTCCGCCGTTGAAGTCGTACTACGTGTAAGCGTCTTACCTGTAACGCAAAAAGCCCATGACCTGTCATGGGCTTTTTGCGTTACAGCCGGGTCAATTTGCCCAGTTGGTCCGACATGCTTTGCACATCGTTCAACGGCCCCTTGAGCATCGGCAGCGCAGATTTCGCCCGCGCCATCGTCATCGCTGGATAATGGTTTCGAAGCATCTGTTGCGCTTCATCCAGCATGCACGACATCCGATGGCAGAAATCGCTGAGGTTGTTCGCCGCACTGGCAGCGCGTCGGCGCAGGTTGAACAGAAACTCGACATGTTCTTTGGACTGCGCGATTCGCTCCTCCTGCGAATACAACCGGTCTGGCTCATAAGTCGTGCCGGGCAGACAGATTTTACCCAGATTGTAATAGGCCTCGATCTTGGGGATCGGTTTATCGCACGTGCATATCGGCATCGTCAGGCACTCGATGAAACGCACGAAGATGCCGTGGATCGACTCGGTCAGTCCGATCACCCGGGTTTTGAAATTGAGCACCATGCCCCGGTATTGCTCAAGCCGGCGATCCATTTCGCGCAGCACATCGATGATGCTTTCGGCAGGTGCATTGCCCCAGGCAGGCGACCTCACCAGCGAAAATTGCCGCGGATCGATCGTGACGATCGTCTTTCGGCGATTGTCGGCCTTTGAAACGACTGCCTGAAACTCTTCGATAAAGGCAAAAATCTCACGCAACACCTGCGCAGAACGGCTGCCAAGCGCCGGTGTGGCCACCTGTATCGCCCGCCAACACATTTCACTGGTTTGTGCAGCCTGCCTCAGGCTATGAACATTCGGCGGCGGCACCATGATGTGCTTTTGCCGTTCGAAGATCCCGGTAAACTCGGTCATTTCCTGCAAGGCAGGGGGTAGATCCTGCAGAAACTTCACGTACTGCTTCAATGCAGCGAAGTTTTTTTCTGCCAGTAAATATTCAAGCATCAGCCTCTCCTTAGTCTGATCGTACTTTCATTGCCGATGGAACCGTGCCCATCGGCAATCCTGCGCCGGACTCTGATATCACACACAAATGCAGAGCACGCCTACCGGCAGACTCAGCGCTGCGGAACGGACAGCGGATTAAGGAAAGCGATTAACAGTGGCGCATGCTGTTTCAACGCGGCACTGAGTGCATCACAGTCGTCCGACACTTCGACATCGATTGCATCGCGCAACTGCTCAAAAGCATTCACGGCAGGACGATAGGTGGCGGCATATTCGGCGCGACAGTCTTCCATGGCGTGAATGGCCTTTAGGTAAGTGACCTTGCCTTGCGAATCACGGATAGCCGCGCGCTCGCGTTCAATCTCGGCCTGCACACCATCGATTTTCAGCTTCAGCTTGTCGCTCTCACGCACCATGTCCAGGAAGCGCACAGACTCACGAATGCCAATAAGGGTTCGCTTCAGTTGGTCGATGGCCGCCATCACCAGTTTGATTTCCGGCGGAGCCAGGCCCAGTTCGGTGATCTTGGCGATGGTTAGCTCAACGTCCTTGCCCAGATTCTCGATACCGCTTTTTTCCAGCAGATTGACCCCGTTAATGATGACCTTTCGATCAGCCGCAAGCTCTGCAAGTTTGCTGTCCAGTTGTGCAATTTCTGCATCGGCCACGAGCGCGTCGCGCTGGAAATCGGTGATGTAAGCCTGCGTCAGGCGCATATCAAACCGTGCATCAATATTGCGCAAGGCGTCACGCACCAGAGTTGCCTGCTTGGTCATGGCAGAGGAAATCGAACGCAAAATGTCCTTGCGCTCATCGTCGATTTCTTCAATGACCTCAGGATCGGTTTCTTTCAATCGATCCTTCTCGTTGCGGGCGAGACGTCGCAGGCTGTTTTGCAGATCATTCACTCCGGTCTGGGCCGAATCCTGCAATTGGTTTTGGCATTGCCCCATGCCACTCACAGTGCGCTTGAAGCGGTCGAACAGATCAGGCAGGTAACCCAGTTTAGTCTTCAAGACTTCTGCCTGAGTGCGAGCTTCACGCATCTGTTCAACAGTGGAGGCCAGGGTGGCCATGTCCACAGGTGGATAGCTCACTGTCGCGCTGAGACTGATCACACGCGAGGTTCGCGTGCTGAACGAATAGTTGCGCTCGTATTCTTCATCAGCCTCTTTGAAGACCTGAATAAGCTTGTCCGAGTCGGTTTCGATGGTTTTCCATGGCAGCACGACTTCCTCGAACTCGGTACCGAAGACCCGCAGGCTCAAGGCATCGTTGACGCGGCCCATCGCAGCGACCGAGTTGGAAATGTGCAGGTAGAGGCTTTTCCAGACATGCATCAGGTTCTGCGTGGCGATGTCGGCATCGATGGCCACGATCATCAGACTTTGCAGGTCATGTTTGACGCGGGCAAGAGAACCGAGTGTCTGGTTCTTGCTCGCCAACACCTGGATATCCCGTTCCTGTTCGGCATACAACGCTTTGCGTGCAGCACGAATATTTTCCGCCTCCACCCCCATGTAGATAGCCATGGCCAGGCCCACGATGTTCATCCCGGCGGCAGACTTCAATGCCTCCTGAACAGCGGCCTTGTATTCAGTGTTTTTAATATCGATTTCTTTGGCACGATTATCGATGTCGCTCTTCAATACCTTGATATCTGCTGCCAACGAACTGCTGTCGATCAAACCGACCCTGAGTTTTATACTGGGCAGGACATGCTCGCGCAGATCATAACCAAATAGGTCCAGGTCATTCTTGATGCCTTGCACATCGCTGAGGTTTTTATTGATCCGCTCGAATATCCGCTGCAGGTAATAGCCCAACGTCGCGACGGTATCCGGATCAATTTCAATACCCGGAAACTTGTCACCCAATTCAATTTCGAGTGCTTTAAGCTGGGCAAGTGTTTTAATCTTGTTTTTCTTGAGGAACGCGACCGAATCATCGTCGCTCAAGACTTCCTGAATCGCCTTGCCATAATTAAGCATGCTGCTGGCAAAGCTCTTCAGCCCCTGCCCGGTCATCATGATGCGTTCACGCAGCGGCGACCAGCGTCTTGCGTGGTTGCGGGTGTTTACAAAGGTCGAGAGGAAATCTGTCGGATTCAACCCTGGGCCGCCGTTCTGCCCTGCGCCATAGCGCAGATAATCTTCGACATCCTTCAGGGTATGCGGCAGCGCCAGGCCGGCTGCTTCATATTTACGCAAATCAATGATCTGCTTTTTAGTGAGGAGCAACCCTCTGTCGCGCACTACATCATCGCCATCCGACGTCGATGCGTCACTTAGTAACTTTGGCGCCGCCGCCGCCATCTGCATAACTTGTTCAGGCGAGGTATTATTCAGGGCATCGCCCCATAAGCTGGAAGAAGACATGATCATTCCTTTAATCAGTTTTAAGTTAAGTAAAATCAAAAACAAGTCAGAACCCGTAAGAACTTAAACTTGCCAGACAGACTTAAACATAAAAGCCGCACTTAAAAAAATCGTTTCATGCCTTCAATATATTTATAAAGAATACTAACAACTGGACATACGACTCGATACTTGCGGACAGCGCCTTGAATTCAACTAGACGCTGATGTGCCCTGCGCGCTCTTTATACTCTTGAGCCAATGCCTGAATGGCCGGGTGTGCTGCGCTCTCCAAAGTCTGGGCCGCCACGCCGAGAAACGCAGCATGCCCCCCGAACATCGCCTTGCGGTACCAGCCTGACGCCTCTTCAATCTGTGAGCGCTCGGCCAGCACGCTGGCATAACTGAACTGGCCACGGAAGTCGCCGGCCTGCGCCGAGCGGCGATACCAGTCGAAGGCTGCGGCAGGGTCGCGCGACAATGGCGTCCCTCTTCAAGATAACGCCCGAGCAGGTTCATCGACTTGGCGTGTCCGGACTCGGCGGCCTGGCGATAAAGCGCCAATGCTTGCGGCTGATCGACCGCCACGCCGCGCCCGGTCGCCAAGAGATTGGCCAGGTTGTACATCGCCCAATCCAGGCCTGCCTGCGCCGCGACTCGATAATGCTGCGCGGCAACCCCGGCATCGGCGGCACACCCCCAGCCATGCTCATGACAACGCCCGAGCATGTTGCGCGCCATCAGATGCCCGCGTCCGGCGGCGATGCCAAACCAACGCAGCGCCAGCGCTTGATCCTTGGCGATGCCTTGGCCGTCCAGAAGAATCTGCCCGAGCAACGCCTGCGCCTCCACTTCGCCCTCTCCCGCCGCCAGCAGAATCGCCTGCGCAGCACGGGCCGGGCTTTCTTCGAGCATGGCGCGGAGTTGTTCGCCGCTGAGGATTTCCTCGCGGCGCAGTTGGAAACTCATACCTCGACCCAGCGACGCAGCAGGTTGTGATACGTGCCGGTAAGGCGGATCAGCGAAGGATGATCCGGCATGTCCTGCGTCAGCTGCTGGATCGCGCCGTCCATCTCGAACAGCAGCGCGCGCTGGCTGTCTTCGCGCACCAGGCTTTGCGTCCAGAAGAACGACGCATAGCGCGCGCCGCGAGTGACCGCGTTGACCTTGTGCAGGCTGGTGCCGGGGTACAACACCATATCGCCCGCGGGCAGTTTCACCTGTTGCGTGCCGTAGGTGTCCTGGATTTCCAGTTCGCCGCCGTCGTAATCCTCAGGCTCGCTGAAGAACAGCGTGGCCGACAGATCGGTGCGCACGCGCTCGATGCTGCCCTTCGGTTGACGCACGGCGTTGTCGATGTGGAAATCGAAGCTGCCACCGGCCGTGTAACAGTTCACCAACGGTGGGAAGACTTTGTGTGGCAACGCGGCGGACATGAACAGCGGATTTTTCCACAGCCGCTCGAGCATCGCCGCGCCGATTTCCTTGGCCAGCGGATGACCTTCAGGCAGTTGCAGATTGTGCTTGGCCTTGGCCGACTGGAAGCCGGCGGTGATCTTGCCATCGGCCCAGTCAGCCTGCTGCAAAGCCTCGCGAATGCGCTGCACCTCGTCTTTCGCGAACAGTGCGGGGATGTGCAGCAGCATGGCGATGTCACCTGATGGCAAAGAGGCGGCAATGGTATTGATTCTTATTGTCTGTGTAAAACCCGGGAGACGAATGAACTGGCAGAAACCGTAAGGTTAAATTGTAAAGAATGTAAATTCAGTGCGAATAACAATGTTTCGCAATTGATACGAATACCTGTTTACCCTATATTCCGCCGCCTCAAATCCTTGGGGAGGGGAATAAAAATGGCACGTCAACACGCACAATTACCGGTCAGTTCACCACGTCTGCTCGCCTCTGCAATCGGCGTCGCAATTACCGCCGGCTCCGCTGGCCAGATGGTGTTCGCTGCCGAGAAAACCGACAGCAAAGCGTCCGGCAATGCCATCGCTCTGGACGCCACCGCCATCACCGGCGAAGCGCAGGACTCGACGTCCTACCAGGTCGAAAAAGCCTCCTCGCCCAAGTACACCGCGCCGCTGGTCGACACGCCGCGCTCGGTCACCGTGATCCCGCAACAAGTACTCAAAGACACCGGCGCCCTGAACATGCAGGACGCGCTGCGCACCGTGCCGGGCATCACTTTCGGCGCCGGTGAAGGCGGCAACCCGCAGGGCGACCGTCCGTTCATTCGTGGTTTTGACGCCCAGGGCGACACCTACCTCGACGGCGTGCGCGACACCGGTTCGCAGAGCCGCGAAATCTTCGCCGTGGAAAACATTGAAGTCAGCAAGGGCCCGAACTCCGCCATCGGCGGTCGTGGCGCAGCAGGCGGCAGCATCAACCTGGTGAGCAAGAAAGCGCACCTCGGCAACTCGTTCGACGGTGGTTTCACCTGGGGTTCCGACCAGACCCAGCGTTACACCCTCGACGGCAACTACCAGTTCAGCGACACCGCCGCTGGCCGTCTGAATCTGATGAGCCACGAGAGCAATGTCGCCGGTCGCGACAAGGTCGATTACGATCGTTGGGGCATCGCCCCGTCTCTGGCGTTTGGTCTGGGCACCGACACCCGCGTTAACCTCGATTACTACCATCTGGAAAGCAACGACACCCCGGACTCCGGCGTGCCGTACACCATTCCGCTCGGCGGTTCGGCGGCACGCACCAAATCCAATCCGGACAAGCCGTACTCGGGTGGCGACCACAGCAACTTCTACGGTCTGGATCGCGATTTCCGCAAGGGCCGCACCGACACCGCGACTTTCGCCATCGAGCACGACCTGAGCGACTCGCTGACGATCAAGAACACCCTGCGTCATGGCACCAGCATGCAGGATTACATCCTGACCCAGCCGGACGACAGCAAGGGCAACGTTAACAACGGTACGGTCTGGCGTCGTGCGAACACTCGGGTGAGCAACACCGAGACCACCACCAACCAGACTGACCTGTTCGGTAACTTCTACGTTGCTGGCTTCAAGAACAGCTTCTCCACCGGTGTGGAATACACCCGTGAGGAGAGCCAGAAGTCCTCGTACAACGTCAACACTGACACCACGCCGCGCACCACCGCCGCGACCACCAACTGCAACCCGGGGCTGATCGGCGCAGCCAGCGGCTACAACTGCACCTCGCTGTCCAACCCGAACCCGAACGATCCGTGGAACGGCGCGATCTCGCGCAACTACGCCGGCACCGACACCCAGTCCGATACGTACGCGCTGTATGCGTTCGACACGCTGGAGTTGTCCGAGCAGTGGCTGGTGAATATGGGCCTGCGTTACGACCACTTCGAAACCGGCTACAAGACTTACACCAACGCCGGCACCACCACTTCGAAGGGTGCTGACACCAGCGAGTTCGTCACCGGTCAGTTCGGCGTGGTTTATAAGCCAGCGGAAAACGGCAGCATCTATGCGTCTTACGCGACCTCGGCCACGCCACCGGGCAACACCCTGGGCGAAGGTCAGGAAGGCAACCCGTTGGGCGGCAGCACTGACCGTGCCGGCAACCTGCTGAGCAGCGACATGGAGCCGGAAACCACCAAGAACTACGAAATCGGTACCAAGTGGGATCTGCTCAACGATCGTCTGTCGCTGACCGCTGACATCTTCCGCACCGAGAAAGAAAACGCTCGGGTACAAGTCGACACCACTTCGTACGAAAACGCCGGCAAGACCCGCGTGCAAGGTTTCGAACTGTCGGCCAGCGGCAAGATCACCGAGAAATGGCAAGTGTTCGCCGGTTACGCGTTCATGGACAGCGAGCAAGTTGACGGCGGCCCGCTGAACCGCGCCACCGACGGCAACGAACTGCCAAACACGCCGAAAAACAGCGCCAGCCTGTGGACTACTTATCAGGTCACACCGAAGCTGACCCTCGGTGGCGGCGCGTTCTATGTCGACGACGTTTACGGCAGCGTGGCCAACACCACCATGGTCGATTCGTATGTGCGTTACGACGCGATGGCGGCGTACAAGCTGACCAAGAACGTCGACCTGCAACTCAACGTGCAGAACCTGACAAACGAAACCTACTACGACAAAGCCTTCTCGACCCATTTCGCCAACCAGGCGGCGGGCCGTACGGCATTGTTGAGTACCAATTTCCACTTCTGATTGACGCTGTAAATGTGGGAGCGGGCTTGCTCGCGAAAGCGGCGTGTCAGAGAAATGGATATCGACTGGCACGACGCATTCGGGAGCAAGCCCCCTCCCACAAGGAATGTGCCGCAAGGCTTGGCCCCGTTCATTCAATTGAACGGGGCTTTTCTGCGTAATAAAGAACGCTTCTCGATAACCCACGGCATAATGCGCGCCGTGATGACAATTTCCGAACGGACGGCGAGTGACGTGTTGAAGAAAACCCTGTTCCAGTTGCACTGGTTTTTTGGCATCACCGCAGGCCTGGTGCTGGCGTTGATGGGCATCACCGGCGCGACTTATTCGTTTCAGGACGAAATCCTGCGGGCGCTGAATCCCTCCGTCCTGCAAGTGGAAAAACAAGTCGCCGGCGTCTTGCCACCGGTCGAACTGGTCGAGCGCATCGAAGCCGCGTCCGGCAAAAAAGTCTCGATGCTCTCGGTCGAGACCGACAGCGGCAACGCAGCGAAAGTGTTCTTCACCCCGCCCAAGGGTGAGCGTCGCGGCGAGATGCGCTACTTCGATCCCTACACGGGCGAATTCATGGGCGATGCCGTCGGCCAGGACTTCTTCGGCCTGATGCTGCAACTGCACCGCTTCCTCGCCATCGGCGATACCGGCCGCAACATCACCGGCGCCTGCACGCTGATCCTGCTGTTTTTCTGCCTCTCCGGGTTGTACCTGCGCTGGCCGCGTCAGTGGAACAGCTGGCGTGTGTGGCTGACCCTCGACTGGAAGAAAAAGGGCCGCGCCTTCAATTGGGATCTGCACTCGGTGGCGGGCACATGGTGCCTGTTGGTCTATCTGCTGCTGGCGCTGACCGGGTTGTCTTGGTCGTACGAGTGGTACAACAAAGGCCTGACCAAACTGCTTTCCGATGCGCCGCAAAACGAACGCGTGCGCGGTGGTCGTGGCCCGGCACCGCAAGGCCCGGCGCCGACTGCCGATTACGCGGCGATGTGGAGCAGCATCTACAGCGCCGCCGGCCCTGGCCTGTCTGCCTACAACATTCGTATGCCGCCCGTGGCTGGCCAACCGGCGACCGTGTTCTATCTGCTGGAAAACTCGCCGCATGAGCGCGCGCTCAACCAGATCACTCTCGACCCGGCCACCGGCATCGTCAAACGCGTCGACCGCTACGCTGACAAGAGCGTCAAGGCGCAACTGCTGACCAGCATCTATGCGCTGCACGTCGGCAGCTATTTCGGCCTGATCGGGCGGATCATCGTCACCCTCGCAGCGGTGTGCATGCCGCTGTTTTTCATCACTGGGTGGCTGCTGTACCTCGATCGCCGACGCAAGAAAAAGCAGATCAAGGACGCACGTAAAGGCCTCGAACAACCGGCGGGCGATGCACCGGCGTGGCTGATCGGTTTCGCCAGCCAGAGCGGTTTCGCCGAGCAACTGGCGTGGCAAACCGCCGGGCAATTGCAAGCCGCCGGATTGCCGGTGAGGGTGCAGCCGCTGGCGAATGTCAGCGAGCAGGATCTGCGTGAATCGAACAACGCGCTGTTCGTCGTCAGCACCTTCGGCGACGGCGAAGCACCGGACAGCGCCCGTGGTTTCGAGCGCAAAGTGCTGGGCAAAGCTTCGACACTGGACAGCTTGAACTACGCGGTGCTTGGGCTCGGCGATCGTCAGTACCAACACTTCTGCGGCTTTGCCAAACGTCTGCATCAGTGGCTCGGCGAGCACGGTGGCAAGACACTTTTTGCGCCGGTGGAAGTCGACAGTGGCGATCCCTATGCGCTGCGTCACTGGCAGACGCAACTCGGTCTGCTCACCGGACAAGCGCCGGTCGACACCTGGCAAGCACCGAGCTACGACAACTGGACGCTGACCCGCCGCGAATTGATGAACCCGGACAGCAGCGGTTCGCCGGTTTATCTGTTGGGCCTGAGCGCACCGAACACCAGCAGCTGGCTGGCTGGTGATCTGGTCGAAGTGCTGCCGCGCAACTGCCCGTGGGTCATCGAACATTTTCTCGACGGCCTCGGTATTCGTGGCGAGACCATGGTGAAAATCAACGGCCTCGACGAGCCGCTGGAAGTCGCACTGGCTTCGCGTCAATTGCCGGAGCATCGCGCGCATCTGGTCGGTTTGCATGCGCAGTCGCTGGTCGATGCGATGGTGCCGCTGGCCATGCGCGAATACTCGATCGCCTCGATTGCCGCCGACGGTGTGCTGGAGCTGATCGTGCGTCAGGAACAGCATGCCGATGGCACGCTGGGCATTGGTTCCGGCTGGTTGACCGAGCATGCGCCGGTCGGTGGCAGCATCAGCCTGCGCGTACGTCGCAACAGCGGGTTTCACCTGCCGAACGAGCCGGTGCCGATGATTCTGCTGGGCAACGGCACCGGTCTGGCCGGGCTGCGCAGCTTGCTCAAGGCGCGGATTGCCGATGGTCAGCAGCGCCAGTGGTTGCTGTTTGGCGAGCGTAACCGTGAACACGATTTCCTCTGCCGCGCGGAGCTGGAAGAGTGGTTGATCAACGGTGATCTGGCACGGCTGGATCTGGCGTTTTCGCGGGATCAGGCGGAGAAGTTTTATGTGCAGGATCGCTTGCGTGAATCGGCGGGTAAATTGAAGAAGTGGCTGGCGGATGGGGCCGTCATCTACATCTGCGGCAGCCTTCAGGGCATGGCTTCAGGCGTGGATCAGGTGCTCAAGGACATTCTCGGCAGCGCTGAAGTCGAGCGCCTGATCGAACAGGGCCGCTATCGCCGCGACGTTTACTGACTTTACTCATACCCCCTGTGGGAGCGGGCTTGCTCGCGAAGGCGCCGTGTCAGTCAATATCGACTTCGCTGACACACCGCATTCGCGAGCAAGCCCGCTCCCACAGTTTTTCCAGTGATCAAACGGGTTGTAGTTTTTGCTCGAAAACCGCCACCCCATCCAGATCCCGCAACACCACACTCATCTCCCCGCTCTGCCCTTCAATATTCACCTCACCAAAAAACTGAAACCCGGCAAACGGCGAGGTGTTCTGTACCGCCGGGGCCTTCTCGAACACCACCTGTGGCCCAAAGGTTTTATCCAGCGGATTCGGCCCGAAACTCCCGGCATTCAACGGCCCCGCGACAAATTCCCAGAACGGCTCGAAATCCTGAAACGCCGCCCGATCCGGGTGATAGTGATGCGCCGCGCAGTAATGCACGTCCGCCGTCAAAAAGACGAAGTTGCGCACCTGCTGCGCTCGCAAAAAGCCGAGCAATTCGGCGATTTCCAGCTCGCGCCCCTGCGCCGGGCCCGGGTCGCCATTGGCCACCGCTTCCCAGCGCCCAACACCCGGACTGACTTCACCGTCCGGCACGCCAAGCCCGATCGGCATGTCCGCAGCAATGACTTTCCACTGAGCCTTCGACGCCTTCAATTCACGCTTGAGCCAGTCCAGTTGCTCACGCCCGAGAAACGGTTTTTCCACGCCAAGATTGTCGTCATTCGCCCCGCGATAACTGCGCATATCCAGCACAAACACATCGAGCATCGGCCCGTAACTGAGCTTGCGATAGATCCGCCCGCCACCGTCGGCGGCCTGCAAACGCATCGGCGCATTTTCCAGCCACGCCTGCCGCGCGCGCCCCACCAAGGTGTGGATATCTTTTTCCTGATAACGCTCATCCAGTTGCTTGCCCGGCGACCAGTTGTTGACCACTTCATGGTCGTCCCACTGCCAGATCTGCGGCACTTCGGCATTGAAGCGGCGGATGTTTTCGTCCATCAGGTTGTAGCGATAGTTGCCGCGATAATCGTCGAGGGTTTGCGCGACTTTGCTCTTGGCTTCAGTGGTGAGGTTGCGCCAGATACGCCCGCCTTCGGTGGTGAGCTGCGCAGGCACCGGGCCGTCGGCGTAGATGGTGTCGCCGCTGTGGATAAAGAAGTCCGGCAGGCGCAAGCGCATGGCTTCGTAGATGCGCATGCCGCCGATGTCCGGGTTGATGCCGAAGCCTTGGCCGACAGTGTCGCCGCTCCAGACAAAACGGATATCGCGTCTGGCCGTCGGCGCACTGCGCAAATGGCCGAACCACGGCTCGCTGGCGACGCCGGTCTGGGCGTCTTCGAAATACACGCGATAGAAAATCGCCTGATTCGCGGGCAGCCCGGTGAGCTCGACGCGGGCGGTGAAATCAGTGCGCGCGTCGGCCAGTGCCGAGACGAATTTACGCGGGTTACCGAACAGGCTGCGGGTGTCCCACTCGACCACCATGCGCGCGGGGCGATCGCTGCGACTCCAGATCATCGCGCGATCGCCGAGCAGGTCACCGGACTGCACGCCATCGGTCAACTGCGGACGATCCTTGACCGAAGCAATCACCGCCGGCGCCAGCCCCGGCAGCAACAGCCCGGCGCCGATCCCTTGCACGACACGCCGGCGACCGAGATTGAAATCGCTCATGGGGTTCTCCCTGGAAAAAGGGACACTTAAGCACGCCCACATGACCCCGCAATGACACCTGCCACACCACAAATCCAATGTGGGAGCGGGCTTGCTCGCGAAAGCGGTGGGTCAGATAAAAAAGTATCGACTGACACGACGCTTTCGCGAGCAAGCCCGCTCCCACAGGGGTGATGTACGCCGCCGCCAAATCACCTCAAATCCAGCCCTGTTAGCGCCGGCCTCTGATCCCGCCAACACCGCAAACCAAAATGTGGGAGCGGGCTTGCTCGCGAAAGCGGTGGGTCAGATAAAAAAGTATCGACTGACACGACGCTTTCGCGAGCAAGCCCGCTCCCACTCGGGTGATGTACGCCGCCGCCAAATCACCTCAAATCCAGCCCTGTTAGCGCCGGCCTCTGATCCCGCCAACACCGCTCCCACAGGGGTTTCGTGGTGTTAGTTAAGCCTTGGCAGGTTCGAGGGCCAGTTCGACGGCTTCGGGGCGTTTGACTGTGGCGTAGACGACGGCGGTCAAGAGGCTCCCCGCGACAATCGCCAGCAGATACAACAGCGCATGATTGATCGCATTCGGGATCGCCAACACAAACAAGCCACCGTGCGGCGCCATCAGTTTGCAGCCGAAATACATCGACAACGCACCGGTCAACGCACCACCGGCAATGCTCGCCGGAATCACTCGCAACGGGTCTTTCGCGGCAAACGGGATCGCCCCTTCGGAGATAAAGCACAGCCCCAATACCAGCGCGGCTTTACCCGCCTCGCGCTCGGTCTGGGCGAACTTGCGCCGCGCAATAAACGTGGCGATTCCGAGCCCGATCGGTGGCACCATCCCCGCTGCCATCGTCGCTGCCATCGGCGCATAACTCTGCGACGCCAGCAGCCCCACCGAGAACGCATACGCGGCTTTGTTGATCGGCCCGCCGAGGTCGACGCACATCATGCCGCCAAGCACCACGCCGAGCAGGATCGCGTTGGTGGTGCCCATGCTGTCTAGAAAACTCGTCAGCGCCAACAGCATCCCGGCGACCGGTTTGCCGACCACGTAAATCATCACCAGCCCGGTAAACAGACTGGCAAACAACGGGATGATCAGAATCGGTTTCAGCGCTTCAAGGCTTTGCGGCAACGCGACATAACGGCTGATCGCCTTCGCCGCATAACCGGCGATAAAACCGGCGACGATGCCACCGATAAACCCGGCGCCCAACGTACTCGCCAGCAACCCACCGATCATCCCCGGCGCCAGGCCCGGACGGTCAGCAATCGAATAAGCGATGTAACCCGCCAGCAGCGGCACCATCAGTTTGAACGCAGTCTCGCCGCCGATCTGCATCAGCGCAGCCGCCAGCGTGCCTTCTTCCTTGAACGCGGTGATGCCGAACACGAACGACAGCGCAATCATCAAACCGCCGGCCACGACCATCGGCAGCATGAACGACACGCCGGTCAGCAGGTGTTTATAGACGCCGGTTTTCTCTTGCCTGGCCGGTGCTTTGCCGTCACTCGCCGCGCTTTCCACAGCCCCTTCGGCCAAGGCTTTTTTCAGCGTGGCTTCGGACTGCTTCAACGCGATGCCGGTGCCGCAACGATAGATTTTCTTACCGGCGAAACGCTCGGTGGCGACTTCGATATCCGCCGCCAGCAACACCACATCCGCTTCAGCAATCGCCGCCGCGCTCAACGGGGTTTTCGCGCCCACCGAGCCTTGCGTTTCGACTTGCAGCTCATAGCCCAAACGCTTGGCAGTTTGCTGCAAGGCTTCGGCGGCCATGAAGGTGTGAGCAACACCGGTCGGGCACGCGGTGATGGCGACGATGCGCGGCACACGCGACGCATCAGCAACCGGTTCAGCCGCGCTGGCAACGTAGACTGATGCCTCTTCAGCACCACGCCGCAGCACCGCTTCGACATCCTGTAGCGCCTGTGCCGGAGCAATCTGGAAAACCCGCTTGCCGACAAAACGCGTCATGTCGACCGCACCCGTGGCGACCAACAAAACCCACTCCGCCGCAGCAATCGTCGCCGCCGACAATTCGCGTTCCGGGTGCGCCGCATCGACCACTTCAACGCTGGTGCTCCAGCCCTGACGCTGCGCCGCCGCATCAAGCAAACGCGCACACAGCACACTGGTGACCATGCCGTTCGGGCAAGCCGTAACAATGGCTAATTTCATGACAAACCCTCTTATTGTTCTGTCAGGGGGCGCACGCGCACGCCCTGTTCGAGCTGCGCCAATTGCGCACGGTCGTTGATGCCGAAACCGATCTGGGTCACCGCCATCGCCGCAATCGCAGTGGCTGTGCGCAGGGTTTGTTCAGGCATGTCGGCGCTGAGCAAACCGTGGAGCATGCCGGCCAGCAATGAATCACCGGCACCGACCGTGCTGGCGACGCTGACTTTCGGCGGCGTGGCGTGCAGTGCCGAACCGACGCTGAACCAGTTCACGCCGTCAGCACCGTGGGAGATCACCACGTGCTCGATGCCTTGCGCATGCAAACGCGCCGCTGCCTGCGCTTCCGCCGTGTGCGAAACCACCTCGCAACCGAGCGCATCGGCGAGTTCTTCAGTGTTCGGTTTGATCAGCCATGGACTGGCTTTCAATGCTTCGCGCAACGCTTCGCCGCTGGAATCGAGGGCGACTTTCAAGCCGAGCTGATTGAGCCGTTCGATCAGCTCACGCAACCACTGCGCCGTCACGCCACGCGGCAAACTGCCGGCGACCACCACCGCGTCATGACCTGGTGCAATCTGCACCAAACGATCAAGCAACGCCTGCTGCGCGGCAGCATCGACCACCGGCCCCGGGCCGTTGATGTCGGTGATGCGCCCATCCTGTTCAGCGACTTTGATGTTGCTGCGCGTCTCACCCGGCACGCGGATAAATGCGTCGACAAAACCACGCTTGGCGAACAGGGTTTCGAACGCTTGCAGGTTGTCTTCGCCGAGAAAGCCACTGACCGTCAGTTGATGCCCGAGGTCGGCGAGTACCTGCGCGACGTTCACGCCTTTGCCCGCAGCGTGGGTGTGCATCTCGTCGCTGCGGTTGACCTGACCGGCGTCCAGCCGTGGCAGTTCGACGGTGAGGTCGAGCGCCGGGTTGAGGGTCAGGGTAAGTATCTTGGCCATTACAGGGCCTCCACTAATGCGCGCACTTCGTTGGCGCTGCCCACGGCCAGGGCGTGTTGAGCAAGGGTTTGCGCCTGCGTCAGGCTGAGTTCGCGGATGCGCGCTTTCACTTCAGCAATGCTGCGCCCGGACACGCTGAGTTCATCGACACCGAGGCCAACCAGCACCGGCACCGCCAGCGGATCCGCCGCCAACTCACCGCAAACACCGACCCATTTGCCATGGGCATGGGCCGCGCGCACGGTGATGTCGATCAGTTGCAGTACCGCCGGGTGCAAGCCGTCCGCCTGCGCCGACAGGGTCGGGTGACCACGGTCGATGGCCAGGGTGTATTGCGTGAGGTCGTTGGTGCCGACGCTGAAGAAGTCGACTTCCTTGGCCAGCACCGGCGCGAGCAACGCGGCGGAAGGCACTTCGATCATGATCCCCAGTTGCAGATCGGCGACCGGGATTTCCTGACGCAGACGCTCAGTCATGTCGCGGGCCTGACGCCACTCTTCAACGCTGCCGACCATTGGGAACATGATCCGCAGCGGACGGTTATCCGCCGACCGCAGCAGGGCGCGCAGTTGCGCTTCCATGATCTGCGGACGCTGCAAGGTCAGGCGAATGCCGCGCACGCCGAGGAACGGATTTTCTTCTTTGGCGATCGGCCAATACGGCAGCGGTTTGTCGCCGCCGACATCCAGCGTGCGAACGACCAGCGGACGACCGGCTAGACCGTCGAGAACACGGCGATATTCAGCTTCTTGCGTGGCCTCGTCCGGCGCTTGCGGGTGGGCCATGAAAATCAGTTCGGTGCGCAGCAGACCGATGCCTTCGGCGCCCTGCTCCACCGCGCTGATCACGCCGGCGCTTTCACCGATGTTGGCGAAGACTTCGACGGCGTGACCGTCAGTGGTGTGCGCCGGTTGATGGCGTTGTTCGGCAGCGATTTTCAAGCGTTGTTCGCGGGTGTCGCGTTCTTCGGTGGCGCGTTGCAGAGTCGCCGCATCGGCATCGACGTGCAGGCGACCGCGTTGACCGTCGAGCAGCAACGGTGTGCCTGGCGCCAGCAACAACACTGCGGCGCCGGCACCGACCAGCGCCGGAATCCCGAGCGCTCGCGCAACGATGGCACTGTGCGCGGTGGCGCCGCCGCGTGCGGTGAGAATCCCCGCCACACGCGCCGGATCCAGCCGCGCGACGTCGGACGGGCCGACCTCGTCCATCACCAGAATGTACGGTTGCTCGGGTTCGCTCGGGGTTTGCACGCCACACAGTTGCGCCAGCACGCGGCGGCCGATGTCACGCAAATCCGCCGCGCGCTCGGCGAGCAACGCGTCCTGCAGCGATTCCTGTTGTTTCGCCGCCGCTTCGATCACCGCCATCCACGCCGCTTCGGCGCTCTCGCCTTGCTTGAGGCGGGTGTCGACTTCGTCGGTGAGTTCCGGGTCGTCGAGCATCTCCTGATGGGTGATGAAGATCTCGCGGATGGCTTTGGCTTTGCTGCGTTCGATCAGGCCCTGAATGTCGTTGCGCACGTCGCTGAGCGCTTGCTTGAGGCGCTCGCGTTCGATGGCGGCGGACTCGCCACGCATGGGGTAATCGATGGTTTGCTGAACTTGAATGTGCGCCGGGCCGATGGCGATGCCGGGCGCGGCGGGGATGGCTTGCAACTGAGTGCCGGACGCCGGGGCGACCAGCAATTCAGCGATGTCGGCAAAAACTTCACGGTGCTCACTGATGGCGGGCAGCGGCTCGACTTCTTCACCGAGACCTTCCTCGATAGCCGCAAGCAAGGCCGGCAAGGCGTCGCCAGCGATGCTCGGTTCGGCGATCAACTCCAGCACCTGACCACGGCGGGCGCCGAGGCTGAGCAGTTTGCTCAAACTCTTCACCGATACAGCACTGTCCTGACCGTCGACGATGCGCACACGAATCTCACCATCAAAACGCTTCGCCAGTTGCGCGAGGATCTTCGCCGGACGCGCGTGCAAGCCGTGGGCGTTGGCCAGCGCAATGCGCGCGCTCGGCCAGTCGGCAGGCAGTTCACCACCGAGCACTTCGAGAACTTTGCGGCTGCTGGTGGCGCGGCCCAATTCATGGCCGCGACCTTCGATCAGCAACGCACACAAACGTTCGAGCAGCGCCTGGTGTGCTTCGCCAAGGCTGGCCAAGCAGAACAGACCACTGAGCGGCTGGCCGAGGTAGCGCATCGGTTTGTCCGGGGTAACGAACGCCAGGCCCGGGCGTTTCACGGTTTGCTCGCTGTGCAACCACCACAAGCCGTCGCCCAGCGGCAACGCTTCGACTTGTTGCAGCACCGCCGAGAAACCGTTGCTCACACAATCGGCCTGACGCAGCAAACGCGCGCCGCGCCAGACCAGTTCTTCGAAATCGTCAGCCGACACGCCGAGGCCGATCATCTGTGCATCCAGCGCCAGTTCCTGCGGCGCGCCTTGCAGCAGTTTCAGCAGCGCTTCCGGCGAACTGGCGCGACGCAGGGCCTGGCCCAGATCGGTCTCGCCGAGGGCGCGGGTCAGCAATTGCAGCAGACGCAAATGTTCGTCGGATTTGGCCGCGATGCCGATCGCCAGATAAACGATCTGGCCATCGCCCCAATCCACACCCTCAGGGAATTGCATCAGGCGCACGCCAGTGGCGAACACCTGATCGCGGGTTTCCGGGGTGCCATGGGGGATGGCAATACCTTGACCGAGAAAGGTCGAGCCCTGCGCTTCCCGGGCCTGCAAACCGGCGAGGTAACCGTCGGCGACCAGACCATCCGCCACCAGATGATCGGCCAGCAGTTGCAAGGCAGCGGGTTTATCCACAGCCGATTGGCCCATGGATATCTGCTCTATAGTGAGCTCGAGCATGCAATCTCCTTTTTGACGCTGGATGCGCCAGGTATTGTTTTGAATGGTCACAGCTTAGGCGCTGGATTGCTTCGCTTTTCAGCGGCAGTTTTGGCGGTTTCACGGCAGAACCGGCCAAAGGCGTCTAAAACGTAGAAAATACGCTTGCTGAAACGTTTAATCTAGATTGATCGGCACGTTACTCGATAATGTCCCATCCTTGAAGTCCAACTTGTCGGATGCGTTGCGACAATAGTCGTCTGCCCTAATCGGGTAGGATTGGCGAAAATGTTGCGGCAAGCTCGAAAAAACAAGGAAATCCCGGGTTGAAACTCAGTGATATCGCGCGGTTGGCCGGAGTGTCCGTGACCACCGCCAGCTACGTCATCAACGGCAAGGCCGAACAGCAGCGCATCAGTACCGCCACCGTCGAACGTGTGCGGGCGGTGGTCGATCTGCATGGCTTTACACCCAATCCTCAAGCGGCCGGGCTGCGCAGTCGGCATACGCGCACGCTGGGTTTTATCCTGCCGGATCTGGAAAACCCCAGTTACGCGCGGATCGCCAAACTGCTGGAGCAAGGCGCGCGGGCACGCGGCTATCAACTGCTGATCGCCAGCTCGGACGATGCGCCGGACAGCGAGCGCCAGTTGCTGCAACTGTTCCGCGCGCGTCGTTGCGATGCACTGATCGTCGCCAGTTGCCTGCCGGCCGGTGATGACAGTTATCGGCAGTTGCAGGCCAAGGGCACGCCGATCATCGCCATCGACCGGGTCATGGAGCCGGAGCATTTCTGCTCGGTGATCAGTGACGACCGCGAGGCCAGTCAGCACCTGACGCAAAGCCTGCTCGAACCGCAGCTCAAGCAAATCGTACTGCTCGGTGCGCGGCCTGAGCTGAGTATCAGCCAAGAGCGTGCCGCCGGTTTCAAACAAGCCTTGGCCGATTTCAAAGGCGAAGTGCTGGTCGAGCACGCCGAAGCCTTCAGCCGCGAATGTGGCAAGCAATTGATGGAAGAACTCCTGCAACGTCTGGGGCATTTGCCCGACGCGCTGGTGACAACTTCCTACGTGCTGTTGCAGGGCGTGTTCGATGCGCTGCATGACTTCCCGTTGAAATCGCGACCGCTGCGCCTCGGCACCTTTGGCGACACGCAGTTGCTGGATTTCCTGCCGCTGCCGGTCAACGCCATGGCCCAGCAGCACCAGTTGATCGCCGACAAGGCGCTGGAACTGGCGCTCGCTGCCGTCGAGCAGTCGGAATACAAGCCTGGCGTGCAGGCCATTGCGCGTACCTTCAAGCAGCGAATTCACCGGGACTGAGCCGTGGAGCTGATCGACAGCCACACCCACCTCGACTTCCCCGACTTCGACGCCGATCGCCCGGCCTTGCTCGCCGAAAGCCGCGCCCTCGGGGTGCGGCGGATGGTGGTGTTGGGCGTGTACGAGGGCAACTGGCAACGGGTGTGGGATCTGGTGCAGAGCGATGCTGATTTGCACGCGGCGCTCGGCTTGCACCCGGTGTATCTCGATCAACATCGTCCTGAAGATTTGACGGCACTCGGTGATTGGCTGACCCGATTAAAGGGTCATCGACAGTTGTGCGCGGTCGGCGAGATTGGTCTGGATTACTTCATCGAAACACTGGATCGCGAGCGCCAACAGTTGCTGTTCGAAGCACAACTGCAACTGGCGGCGGATTTTGAGTTGCCTGCGCTGATCCACGTGCGCCGCAGCCACGCGGCGGTGATCGCCACGCTCAAGCGCTTCAAGCTCAAACGCGCGGGGATCATCCACGCCTTTGCCGGCAGCCGGGAAGAGGCGCGGGAGTACATCAAACTCGGTTTCAAACTGGGTCTGGGCGGCGCGCCGACGTGGCCGCAGGCGCTGCGCATGCATAGGGTATTGGCGGACTTACCGCTGGCATCGATCGTGCTGGAAACCGATTCACCGGACATGGCGCCCGCGATGTTTCCCGGTCAGCGCAACAGCCCGGCACACTTGCCGGCGATCTGCGCAGCGCTGGCCGAATTGATGAAAATCACCCCGCAACAACTCGCCGCTGCGAGCACCGCCAACAGCTGCGAGGTCTTCGGCTGGTAACCGAATGCGTCCTCCTGTAGGAGCTGCGGCACGCTGCGATCTTTTGATCTGTTTTTACAATCAACATCAAAAGATCGCAGCGTGCCGCAGCTCCTACAGACAGTGGTCAGTGAGCAGTGGTCAGCATTCAGTCGGCGTGGGCCTTGGCGGCGTCGAGAACCAGCGTCAGATGTTGACGATGGCGCGCGTAACGGACGACCAGAAAGTACACAAAGATCGTAATCAGTGAAGCGTTGAGTTGTTCCGTGACGCTGAGCAGGCCGACCCATTCCATCACCAGAGCCACCAGCAGCGCGGCACACACCGTCACCGAAGCGCTGAAGCGCAAGAGCGCCAGCGAATCGAGCGACTTGAAGCGCTTGATCTGTTTCGGGCAGCGTAACTCCAGGGTTTTCTGGCAATGCTCGCAGGTGAACGCCTCGTGGATCGCGATGGCGTTGAGTTGCCACGGTTTGAGCAGCAACGTGGTCTGGCAATGGGCACAACGGCCCTGGATTCCCAGGGTGGCGACGGACATGAGCAGTCTCCTCCAAAACGGTCTGGTAGGGATTTTGGTTGATTGAAGGCGAAAATCCAGCGGGTGGAGGAAAACAGGACTTCGCCTACAGGGGTCAGCCTCAAAAGACTACAAACTATTCAGACAAAACCGGAACCGTGCCCCAGCAAACTGGCAATTGGTAACTGTAGGAGCTGCGGCACGCTGCGATCTTTTGATCTTGTTTTTAAAGATCAAAGATCGCAGCGTGCCGCAGCTCCTACAGGGGGTTTGTGTATGGCTCAGACGCGGAAGGCGCTGATCAGTTGTTTTAGCTCGACGACCTGGGCAGACAGCGCGCGACTGGCGTCTTCGGTCTGGTGCGCACCCTGTGCCGTGCGCTCACCGGCGCGGTTAATCTCGACGATGTTCTGGTCGATGTCATGGGCCACCGCCGTTTGCTGTTCCACCGCCGCCGCAATCTGCTGGTTCTGATCAACGATCATGCCCACAGCGCCGAGGATGTTTTCCAAGGCCTGCTGTACTTTTTCCGACTGCCCGACCGTGCCATTGGCCATCTGATGGCTGATGCCCATGGCCTTCACCGCCGCGCCGACACCGCCGTGCAACTTGGCGATCATCTGTTCAATTTCTTCAGTCGATTGCTGGGTGCGTTTGGCCAGCGTGCGTACTTCGTCCGCCACTACCGCAAAACCACGGCCCTGCTCGCCAGCACGCGCGGCTTCGATCGCGGCATTGAGCGCCAGCAAATTGGTCTGTTCGGCAATGCTTTTGATCACTTCCAGCACGCGACTGATCGACTGGCTATCGCTCGCCAATTGATTGATCACCAACACCGACTGATCGATCTCGCTGGCCAGCGCAGCAATGCTGCCCTGCTGCGACTCGACCAGACCGCGACCACTGAGAGTCTCGTTGTTGACGCTGTGGGCGCTGCTCACTGCCGCCGCCGCGCTGCGTGCGACTTCCAGCGAGGTCGCTGACATCTGGTTCATCGCCGTTGCCACTTGCTCGATCTGCGTGCGCTGCCCCGCCACGGCCTGATTGCTCTGCGCGGAAACGTCTTCAACTTGCCCGGCCTGACGCTCGACTTCGCCGACGGTGTGACCGACACGCTCGATCAAATCGTGAATTTTCTTCACCGTGCCATTGAACACTTCGCCCAACTCACCCAACTCATCGCGGCTGTGGGCGACAAAATTGACCGTCATGTCACCCGCCGCAACCTTGTCCATCATTGCGCCGAGGCGCTTGAGCGTGGTGCGGGTCGAGGCGTAGAAACCGCCGTAGAGATAGAAAATCAGCACAAACACCACCGACAACGCCACGGCCTGCAAGATCATGTGCGTACGGTTCTGTGCCAGGCGCTGCTGCAATTGAGTGTCGAGGAATTTCAACGAGGCTTCGTTGAGCGCGTAGGTTTTGTCCATCAGCGCGGTGACCTGATCGTAAAACCCCTGCCACGGCGCATCGAGGGTGTCAGCCATCACCACCTGTTCTTCAAACAGTTCGCTGGCCTGCTTCAACGTTGCCTTGCTGTCATCAGCCTGAGCACTGAGGTCGTCCCGCGCGGCTTTGCTGGAAGCGAGGGCATCCTGCAGTTTCAAGCCGTACTCGGCCTGAAGTTTTTCGATCTTCACCAACAGTTCGTCGAAACGCGTGCTGGAGGCACTGTTGAGAAAGCCCTGCGCCAGCGAGTACGAGCCAATTGCCCGGCCTTCGCCGAGGGTCTGGGTGACGCCGGGGGTGATCAGGGTGACCAGTTCGCTGAGCTGACGAATATCGCCCTGATTGTCGCGGCTCAAACCGGCCTGGCTGGTGATGATCTGACTGAAAATCTGCGCACTGGCGAGTAATTTGCCGATCAGCGCACTTTTGCTTTGCAGTGAGCTTTCCACTTGCTGGGCTTTGAACGCGGCAATCATTTCATCGCGTTTGCCCTCGAACACCTTGATCTGCTCGGGATCGTCGGCCATCGCCGTCAGCCCTTGCAGGCGTGTCAGCACGGCTTGTTCGAGGCTGGTGATTTTCGATTCGATGTTGCCCGCCTTGCCAGACTGGCCAAGGGTGACGTTGATCTGCACCAGATTGTTGAGGGTTTCCAGATCCCGGCGCAGGGTCAGGCTGCTGCCCAGCAGATCGAGGCTCTGCAATTCGACGCGGGTGCCTTGGAATTCGCGATAGGAATCGCGCACCAGATAGAAATTGGTCACCAGCATCGGCACCAGAAAAAGCACGCTGATCAAGCTGAACTTCATGCCAAAGCTCAGACGGTTCATCAGCGAGACGGCGGGATAGAGCAAGCTCTTCACTGGAAGTCTCCCTTGGTTTTTCTTGTTTTTATTGGCAGGCGCGGGACGACAGCAGATAGCCACTATCCGGCGCCATCACTGTATAGCTCAAATCGGCGGGAGGTTTTGTAACTTAAGGTTAACGAAAAAAAAGATCGCAGCCTGCGGCAGCTCCTACAGAAAACCCAATCTCTGTAGGAGCTGCCGCAGGCTGCGATCTTTTGATCTTTGTTTAAATCAGTGGATCAAGACTGTCCACAAAGCAAACCCGGCATACCACAACACCGCCGCACGCAGCAGCAGTTCCCACAGGCTGTCGAGGGTAGTAATGCCTTCCGGCCCGACCGCAGGCGGCGGGATCTCCCCCGCTGCCAAGCCAACCTTGTTGATCAGTTGCGCAGCGCTGATGTTCCAGTTCAGCAACTCATGCAACATCACCCGGCCAACCGCAACGAAATTGCCGACCAAGGCAAAACTCGCCGCCAGCAGTCGCACCGGCACCCAATCAAAAGCATGGCGCAATTGCGCGGCGCGTTCGACCAGCGCCGGGTTCGTGCCGTGTTCTTCAGCCAGCGCCAACAAGCGATACGCCAACGCCGCCACCGGGCCGAGCACGAAGTACCAGAAGATCACCGCGAAGAAGCTCTGATAGGCCTCCCACAGCAAGTGCCCCTGCACCCGATCGAGCAGCTCTTCGCCACTGTCGGCGCAGATATTCAGATCGCGCTTGGCGACATGCGCCGCCGCTTGCAGATCTTCACGGCGCCAGGCATCGCGGAACGGCCCGAGCCCGCCGAGCAAATCGCCGCGCCCCAGGCTGTAAATCACCACCAGCAGATGCACCGGCAACGCCAGCAGACCGTAAGCCACCGGTTCCAGCACCACCAGCAACAGTGCCAGCAGCGCGACCGGAAACAGCACCAGAATGGTCAGCACCAGCCACGGTTTACCCGCCAGTCGCTCGCTGCTTTCGAGTTTGTTCAGTTCGCGGATCCATCCGCCATCGCGTTGAACCCGATGGCGCAGGGCCGAGAACTTCTCGATCCAGACGGCCAGCAGTAACACCAGAAAACTCATTGTCCTTCCTCTTGTGCCAGGGCTGCGCGGTAACGCACCCAGTCGAATGCCGGGCCAGGATCGGTCTTACGCCCGGGTGCGATGTCGCTGTGCCCGCAAATACGGGCGCCGGTGATGGCCGGAAATGCTCTTTGCAACTGACGGGTGAGCACGGTCAGCGCTTGATATTGCGCATCGGTGAAGGGCAGATCATCGGTGCCTTCGAGCTCGATGCCCACGGAAAAATCGTTACAGGTTTCGCGACCGTCAAAAATCGACACGCCCGCATGCCACGCCCGTTCCAGACAGGAGACAAACTGGGTGACCTTGCCGTCACGTTCAATCAGAAAATGCGCCGAGACGCGTAGGTCGGCGATCCCTGCAAAGTAGGGATGTTCGGTGACATCCAGACGGTTCTGGAAAAATTCCTGCACCTTGCCGGTGGCGAATTGCGCCGGTGGCAGGCTGATGTTGTGGATGACCAACAGGGAAACTTCGCCCGCCGGGCGTTCATTGAAATTGGGCGATGGGCACACCTGCACCCCGTGACACCACCCGCTAGCGGGATCCAGCTGCATAACGATTCCTTCAGCGCCGACTGTGTTGGCGTCCAGTATGCCGTGATCGGCACCCGGCGCGCGATCACTTGGAACGATTGAGTCGCCGCAGGTTGCCCAGCACCGATTCCAGCGCCCGGTCGAACAGCAAAGTGTCGTCCAGTGTTCGCGCGGCGCCACGCTGGAATTCCACCGCCAGCGCGGCACGACTGCGCTCGAGGACTTTCATGCCAGTGCGGTCGACGAAAACGTATTTGTCGGTGGCGTCGATGATCGCCGCGAGTTTGCAGCGCAAGCTGTGTTCTTCGTCTTCCTGAAACGCCACCCAACTGCCCAGACGCAATTGATCGACCTGACGCAAACCAGCGGCATCGTCAGGCAGATGCGTAGAGTTTTTCGTCATTGCGCCCTCATCGGCCGAAGGCAAAACAATCTGCTGCGAAACTTCGATCATCGGATCGGCCTCGCTGGCAGGTTCGAGCACCCTCACGTGCAGGGTTTCGAGCTCGCTGAAAAATTCGCTGGTGGCAAATGGATCGAATGCCGCACGAGTCAGGCCATCTCGCAGTGATTTGAGCAGGCCGGGCACCAAAGCCAACAGGCGCAAACCGGATTCCGCGTCGTTGTGACGCTGCACGCTCCAGACCAGTTGCTCCATGGTCTGCACGTCGTCACGCCACTGGGCGGAAGCCTCGCCATGCTTGAGACAGGTCAGCAGCAGCACTTTGCTCCAGGCATCCTCAACAAACGTCACCACTGCCGGCGGCAACACCTTGCCCAACAGCGCTTGATTCAACGCCCGTTCGACCCGGCGCCGGGCCAGCTCGGTTTTCGCCCGACCCTCTTCGGCATCGCGCAAACGCTGTTCAAGCAGTTCGCTGCGGCGGCGTTCGTCGCTGGTGAAAGCGAGGAAGTCCGCCAGCAGTTCGGAGAAGATCGCTGGATCATCGACAAAATCCGTGAGCAGGCGCTGCACCACTTGTTCGATACGCACATAAAGGTTGTCGCGAGTTTCGCTGTCGCTATCGCCCCAGCCCATTGCGGCAGCGGCGATTTCATTGAGCAGGCGCCGTGCCGGGTGGCTGCTGCGGCTGAAGAAACTCTTGTCGAGCACCGCCACTTTGAGCATCGGAATCTGCAATCGCGCGATCAGCGCTTTGAGCGAATCCGGCACATTACGGTCATCCAGAATGCACTCGAAGACCATGGCGATCAGGTTGATCACGTCTTCGTCCGCGCCCTCGACAATCCGCGATTTGCCACTTCTGAGGCTGACCCGCGTCAACAACTGTTCAAGCTGATTGCGCAGATCGAAATCGTCCTGCGCCGCGAGTGCCGGCACGTATTGTTGCAAGTGCGAGAGCAGACGCAGCAGGTCGCGGGTGCTGATCGGCTGCGTAGCGGCGCTGGGCTCGAGTGTCGGCGCGACGCTGCCGCGCACTTGCAGTAACAGTTCCTGCAACGCGGCGAAGACTTCTTGCACACCCTCGTCGGCCGGCAGCGGTTCGTCACTGTCTTCGCTGTGCACGTTGGCCATCGCGCGATCAAGCGCACGTCGCGCTGGTGCCGGTTTCAGCTCGGGCAATACGCCGGTGACGCTGAGCAGTTGGTTGGCTTCGGCATACAACTGCTCGGTGTCGGCGAGGACATAGCGCTCGAACAGTTTGAGCAGGATCAGCTTGACCTTGATCTCCACGCCGAGGTTGCGCCCGGCCTGCAAGAAGTACTCACAGAGCATCGCCGGGGCGAGCGGGTTGTGCTGCGCGTCGAGAGGTTTGCCGAGCAAAACGCTGAGCCGTGCACTGAGTTGATCCAGCGCAAAGCCATCGCGCTTGAGCACCCGGCCAACCATGGTCTCAATCGCTACGCTGCGCTCCATGTCGTCGGTACGTGGCGCCGACTCGTCGAACATCAGTGCGGGCGGCAAGGCGTTGGGTGAGGCGTCGTATTGAGTGAGGCCGACGAAAGCCTCGAAAAACAGTTCGAGAAAACCACGCTCGATATTTTTGCGCTTCAGGCGCAGGTCGCGCATGGCTTCGAAAAAGATGTTCTGTTCGACGTCATTGCGTGCGCGATCCGCCATTTCGAACAGGGTGTCGTCGGCGTTATCGAACAACTCCTGCAAGCCGTGGCGCAGTTGCTGCGCAGCCTTGTCGCGAACCTGAAGCAGAATCACAGGCAGGCGGGCGAGCGGCGAGTGATTCGCCTGATCCGTAGTGGCCTTGTGCAAAGGCACTACTTTCCCGTCGTTGTGCATCCAAGCCTCCTGAAACGGTGATTCGTCGGTCACTTTCTGCGCAAGCCCTTTGTGGGAGCGAGCCTGCTCGCGAAAGCGGTGGGTCAGAAAAAGAAATGTCGCTGACACGCCCTCTTCGCGAGCAAGCCCGCTCCCACAGTTTTGATGCGGCGCGCTCAAAATCGTCAAAGCCATGACGTCAAATGCAAGGCGGATTATCTTGCAAAAGGTGTCACCGCCGCTATAGCCGTCAGGGTTTCCCCTATACCTCGCCCCTTGCATTGACCACGTCGGCCGGCCTTTGCTCAAAGAAATTCGACCGGATGCAGTCAACCACGCACGTTCACGCCTTGGGTTGGCTCGCGCCATGCCCCTATAATCGAATCACTTTGTTTGTGGAGCCCGTTATGCCGAATCTACGTCTCGCCGATTTGACCGCCGAAATCGAAGCCAACGTGCGCCGTGCGTTGCTCGAAGACGTCGGCAGCGGCGACATCACCGCGCAACTGATCCCGGCCGAACGTCTGGCCAAAGCCACCATCATCACCCGTGACGAAGCCGTCATCTGCGGCACAGCGTGGGTTGATACGGTTTTTCGTCAGCTCGACCCGCGCGTCGCGGTGCATTGGCAAGTGGTCGATGGCCAGCGGGTAAAGCCCAACCAGCCACTGTTTCACCTGGAAGGCCCGGCCCGTTCGCTGCTGACCGGCGAGCGCAGTGCGCTGAACTTCCTGCAACTGCTGTCCGGCGTGGCGACGCGGGCGCAGTACCTGGCGGATTTTGTCGGCGAGACTCAGGTCAAGCTGCTCGACACCCGCAAGACCCTGCCGGGCCTGCGTCTGGCGCAGAAATACGCAGTGACCTGCGGCGGCTGCCACAACCATCGCATCGGCCTCTACGACGCGTTCCTGATCAAGGAAAACCACATCGCTGCCAGCGGCGGAATCCCGCAGGCCATCGCGGCCGCGCACAAGATCGCGCCGGGCAAACCGGTGGAAATCGAAGTGGAAAGTCTGGAGGAGCTGAAAGAAGCGCTGGAAGCCGGCGCCGACATCATCATGCTCGATGAGCTGAGCCTGGACGACATGCGCGAAGCGGTGCGCCTGAACGGCGGCAAGGCGAAACTGGAAGCCAGCGGTGGCATCAACGAAAGCACGCTGCTGCCAATCGCCGAAACCGGGGTGGATTACATCTCGATCGGCGCGATGACCAAGGATGTCAAAGCGGTCGACCTGTCGATGCGCTTGAGTCTTTGACAGCAGCGGCAAGCTGCGAGCTACAAGCTACAAGCCACAGCGCTTTTGCTCCGACTTGTAGCTTGCCGCTTGAAACTCGCAGCAGCTCTTATACGACGAGATTATTCATCTCGCAGTACTCTTCCCAATCGACACCCAGCACTTCAGCCGCCTCTTTGTGCAGCACGAGGCGCTGCGCCTCGAACTCCTCCGGCGTGCTCGTGTACTTGAGCGTCAGCTCCCACGGCTGCAGGCCCTGGGCCTCGGCTTCGTCTTCGAATGCCCACTGAATCTGGTCTTTCTGATCATCAGGACTCAAGTCCTTGATCTCTTCCAACAGCTGGGGCGCGTCGAGTTTGTATTTCTCCAGCGCTTGTTCGTGACGTTGCTCTTGAGTTAATTCGGTCATGGCGTTCTCGCTGATCGTAAGAATGGAGGATGGATCTGGATCATCAAGGATCTCTCTGACGCGGTTTTTTCCGGCCTTCGGAACCATTCGGGATCATCTGAAAACTGCTAAGCGATGCTCATGCAGGCACCGAATATAGGACGTTTGCATGACGAATTACACGGGTCTTTACATCTCTCTCACAAAAACTTTGACCTGAGGGACATAAATCGAGGGGGCATGAGGAAAATGGTGCCCGAGACAGGAATCGAACCTGCGACCTTCGCGTTACGAGTGCGCTGCTCTACCGGCTGAGCTACACGGGCGGTGGGCTAAACCTAGCACCGGTCGTGTGCTGCGGCAAATTTGTGGGTTGCCTGATGGTTATCTCTTGAAACTCCCATTTGTGGCGAGGGGATTTATCCCCGTTCGGCTGCGCAGCAGTCGTATAACCAGACACTGCTGACTGCCTGAAACACCGAGGTGCTGGATTCACGGCCGCTGCGCAGCCGAACGGGGATAAATCCCCTCGCCACAATTGCTTTATGCCAGACAAAAAAATGCCCCGCCGTTTTCACGGCGGGGCATTTTTATTGCGCTAAAGCCTGGGGGTGATTAAACGCCCGAAGCCTTGGCAGCTGCCACGTCTTTGATGGACAGCTTGATACGGCCGCGGTTGTCCACGTCCAGTACCAGCACTTCCACTTCCTGGCCTTCTTTCAGGATGTCGGTCACTTTCTCTACGCGAGCGTCGCTCAGCATCGAAATGTGCACCAGACCGTCCTTGCCCGGCAGGATGTTGACGAATGCGCCGAAGTCGACGATGCGCTCAACCTTGCCCACGTAGATCTTGCCGATCTCGGCTTCAGCGGTGATGCCCAGAACGCGCTGACGTGCAGCTTCAGCAGCTTCCTTGGTTTCGCCGAAGATCTTGATCGAACCGTCGTCTTCGATGTCGATCGAAGCCTTGGTTTCTTCGCAGATCGCACGAATGGTCGCGCCACCTTTACCGATAACGTCACGGATTTTGTCGGTGTCGATTTTCATCGCGATCATGGTCGGAGCGTTGGCCGACAGTTCGGTACGCGACTGGCCAATGATCTGGTTCATCTGACCGAGGATGTTCAGGCGCGCTTCCAGGGCTTGGCCCAGAGCGATTTCCATGATTTCTTCGGTGATGCCTTTGATCTTGATGTCCATCTGCAGCGCGGTAACACCTTTGGCGGTACCCGCTACTTTGAAGTCCATGTCGCCCAGGTGGTCTTCGTCACCGAGGATGTCGGTCAGAACGGCGAATTTCTCGCCTTCTTTAACCAGACCCATGGCGATACCGGCAACTGGCGCCTTCATCGGCACACCAGCGTCCATCAGGGCCAGGGAAGCGCCGCAAACGGAAGCCATCGAGCTCGAACCGTTGGATTCGGTGATTTCCGAAACCACACGGATGGTGTACGGGAACACGTCAGCGGCTGGCAGCATGGCCGAAACCGAACGACGGGCCAGACGGCCGTGACCGATTTCACGACGACCAGCACCACCCATGCGACCACACTCGCCTACCGAGAACGGAGGGAAGTTGTAGTGCAGCATGAACGGGTCTTTTTTCTCGCCTTCCAGGGTGTCCAGCAGCTGTGCGTCACGGGCAGTACCCAGAGTCGCGACTACCAGAGCCTGAGTTTCACCACGGGTGAACAGCGCCGAACCGTGAGTCTTCGGCAGAACGCCGACTTCGATGTTCAGCGGACGTACGGTTTTGGTGTCGCGACCGTCGATACGTGGCTTGCCGTTGACGATGTTTTCGCGAACGGTGCGGTATTCGATTTCGCCGAAAGCAGCTTTGACTTCGCTGGACGAAGGCTGGCCTTCTTCACCGGACAGCTTGGCAACCACCTGATCCTTCAACTCACCCAAGCGAGCGTAACGGTCGGCCTTGATGGTGATGGTGTAAGCCTGGGAGATCGCGTCGCCGAACTCGGCACGGATAGCGCCCAGCAGTTCGGTGGCTTCTGGAGCAGGAGCCCAGTTCCAGGTTGGCTTGGCAGCTTCAGCGGCCAGTTCTTTAACAGCGTTGATCACCACCTGGAATTCGTCGTGAGCAAACAGTACCGCGCCCAGCATCTGGTCTTCGGTCAGCTCTTTGGCTTCCGATTCAACCATCAGCACGGCGTCCGAAGTACCGGCAACGACCATGTCCAGGCTCGAAGCAGCTTGCTGCTCGTAAGTCGGGTTCAGCAGGTAGCCGGTGCTTTCGTGGAAAGCTACACGAGCGGCGCCGATCGGGCCGTCGAACGGAATACCCGAGATGGCCAGGGCAGCCGAGGTACCGATCATCGCAGCGATGTCCGGATCGGTCTTCTTGCTGGTGGAAACGACGGTGCAGACAACCTGCACTTCGTTCATGAAGCCTTCTGGGAACAGCGGACGGATCGGACGGTCGATCAGTCGGGAAGTCAGGGTTTCTTTCTCGGAAGGACGGCCTTCACGCTTGAAGAAACCGCCAGGGATCTTACCGGCAGCGTAAGTCTTTTCCTGGTAGTGAACCGACAGAGGGAAGAAGCCCTTGCCTGGATCGGCTTGTTTTGCACCGACTACAGTCACCAATACGCTGACGTCGTCGTCAACGGTGACCAATACTGCGCCGGAGGCCTGACGGGCGATACGGCCAGTCTCGAGGGTAACGGTCGATTGACCGAACTGGAATTTTTTGATTACCGGGTTCACGGTGTCCTACCTTCTTTGTGGCTCTTGGGGGAACTGGTTTCTTGCGAATTCTTGGGCAATGTCGGGAATCGGCCCAACGCCTGTCCAGGGTAAAACGTGTATCCAGATAAAACTTGAGGCTGGGAGCCTGCAAGCCGCCGGCGGTAAACCGCAGACGTCCGACAGACAACCAACCTCATAGCGCAATCGCTGATTAGCGACGCAGACCCAGGCGACCGATCAGAGTCTGATAACGACCCAGATCCTTGCCTTTCAGGTAGTCCAGCAGCTTGCGACGCTGGTTTACCATGCGGATCAGACCACGACGGGAGTGGTGATCTTTACCGTTGGCCTTGAAGTGACCTTGCAGCTTGTTGATGTTGTGGGTCAGCAGTGCAACTTGCACTTCTGGCGAACCAGTGTCACCAACAGCTTGCTGGTAGTCAGCAACGATTTGAGCTTTTTCTTGAACGTCGAGAGCCATGAGGCAATCCTTTTATCAGGAAACTGTTTCAAAGAAACAGCTTCAACAGGCCAGGGACAAATCCCTGTATCTATAAATGAGTAGTGACCGTGCCTGTTAACAGCCACCCTCGCCAGCCTGCTTTGACACAGACCGGTTTCGGTCATTCCGACCGAATCAGTCGACGTGGCGCAATGCGCCCGTCTTCGCTCACTTCACCGATACCGATGAAGCGACCATTGTGATCCTGTACCCGCACCATGCCGAACTTCGGAGCATCCGGGGCACGTACCGGCTGGCCGTTGAGCCAGTAGAACGCGCTCGCTTCCGAGAAGTGCAGCAGCGGCCAATCCTGCAAGCCGCTGTCCGATGGCATCAGGAAGCGATCAACCGCTTCGTTGCCGCCTTCGGCATGTACCGCTTCCAGCTCTTCAAGGGTCACGGTCTGCGCCAGGGTGAAAGGCCCGGCCTGGGTACGGCGCAATTCAGCGACGTACGCACCACAACCGAGTTGCTCACCGATATCCTCCACCAGGGTGCGGATATAGGTGCCCTTGCTGCAATCCACCGCAAGACGCGCAGTATCGCCTTCGAAGGCCAGTAATTCCAAGCGCGCAATAGTAACAGAACGCGGTTCACGCTCCACTACTTCGCCTGCACGCGCCAGCTTGTACAGCGGCTGGCCATCACGCTTGAGTGCCGAGTACATCGGCGGTATCTGACTGATTTGCCCACGAAATTTCGGCAATGCCGCTTCGACATCGGCGCGACCAACGGTCACCGGGCGCTCCTGCAAAACCTCACCTTCGGCATCTGCCGTGGTGGTGGTCTTGCCCAGTTGCGCGAGGGTTTCATAAGCCTTGTCGGAATCGAGCAGGTATTGCGAGAACTTGGTCGCCTCGCCAAAGCACAGCGGCAAGACGCCAGTGGCCAGCGGATCGAGGCTGCCGGTGTGACCGGCCTTCTCGGCGTTGAGCAACCAGCGAACCTTCTGCAACGCGGCGTTGGAGGTGAACCCCAGCGGCTTGTCGAGCAGGATGATGCCGCTGACGTTACGACGGATACGTTTGACCTGAGCCACCGAATTACTCCTTGGTGTCTTCAGGTTCAGCAGCGACCGGATGCTGATTGTCTTCAGCCACCGCACGCTCGATCAGCGCCGACAAATGCGCACCACGAACGACGGATTCGTCGTAATGGAAGTGCAGTTGCGGCACGCTGCGCAGCTTCATTTCGCGGGCCAATTGCATACGCAGGAAACCTGCGGCGGAATTGAGCACCTTGATGCTTTGCGCGATGTCTTCAGCGTTGTCCTGCCCCATCACGGTGATGAAAATCTTTGCGTGACCGACGTCACGGCTGACTTCCACAGCGGTAATGGTGACCAGACCCACACGTGGATCTTTGACTTCACGACGGATCAGTTGGGCCAGCTCGCGCTGCATCTGATCGCCGATACGTTGGGTACGGCTGTATTCTTTTGCCATGATTTTGTTACCTGTTACTGCCAGGCGGTGAAACCCGCCAGGTCTGAAAGCGGCAAACGCCCGGCCTGACAAAAGCCAGACCGGGCGTTGCGTTTAGAGTCCGGGTGATGCGCCACACCCTTGAGTGCGGCCGACCATCACGGCTCCTGAAGTGCGCGAGTTAGAGGCTGCGAGCAACCTGAACCTTCTCGAAGACTTCGATCTTGTCGCCGACTTTGACGTCGTTGTAGCTCTTCACGCCGATACCGCATTCCATGCCGGCACGCACTTCGGAAGCGTCATCCTTGAAGCGGCGCAGGGATTCCAGCTCGCCTTCGAAGATAACGATGTCTTCACGCAGTACACGGATCGGACGGTTACGGTGCACAACACCTTCGATCACCATGCAACCTGCGATCGCGCCAAACTTCGGCGAACGGAACACGTCACGCACTTCGGCGATACCCAGGATGTTCTCGCGAACATCGCTGCCGAGCATACCGGTCAGGGCTTTCTTGACGTCTTCGATGATGTCGTAGATCACGTTGTAGTAACGCATATCCAGACCTTCCTGCTCGACGATCTTCCGTGCGCCAGCATCGGCACGCACGTTGAAGCCGAACAGTACAGCGTTGGAAGCCAGTGCCAGGTTAGCGTCGGACTCGGTGATACCACCCACGCCGCCGCCTACTACGCGCACTTGTACTTCGTCGTTGCCCAGGCCATTCAAGGCACCGTTCAACGCTTCCAGCGAACCACGGACGTCGGATTTGAGGACGATGTTGAGCGTCTTCTTCTCTGCCTGACCCATATTTTCGAAGATGTTTTCCAGCTTGCCGGCGTGAGCGCGAGCCAGTTTGACTTCGCGGAACTTGCCTTGACGGAACAGAGCCACTTCACGGGCTTTCTTCTCGTCAGCAACCACGCTCATCTCGTCGCCAGCGTCCGGGGTACCGTCCAGGCCGAGGATCTCGACAGGGATGGAAGAGCCGGCTTCTTTGATTGGCTTGCCGTTCTCGTCGAGCATGGCGCGCACGCGGCCATAGTTCGAACCGACCAGCACCATGTCGCCTTGACGCAGGGTACCGTCTTGAACCAGAACGGTTGCAACCGGGCCACGACCTTTGTCGAGACGCGATTCAACCACAACGCCACGGCCAGGAGCCGATGGAGTTGCTTTCAGTTCGAGAACTTCAGCTTGCAGCAGAACGGCTTCAAGCAGCTCGTCCACGCCAGTACCGACTTTCGCCGAAACCGGAACGAACGGCGTATCACCGCCCCACTCTTCAGACGTCACGCCGTGAACCGACAGTTCGCTACGGATGCGATCCAGATCGGCGCCCGGCTTGTCGATTTTGTTCACCGCTACAACCAGTGGAACGCCAGCCGCTACCGCGTGCTGAACAGCTTCAATGGTCTGCGGCATCACGCCGTCGTCCGCTGCAACTACCAGGATCACGATGTCTGTCGCCTTGGCACCACGAGCACGCATTGCGGTAAACGCGGCGTGACCCGGGGTGTCGAGGAAGGTGACCATGCCGCGTTCGGTTTCAACGTGGTATGCACCGATGTGCTGGGTGATACCACCGGCTTCGCCAGCAGCTACCTTGGCACGACGGATGTAGTCGAGCAGGGACGTTTTACCGTGGTCAACGTGGCCCATTACGGTCACGACTGGTGCACGGGAGAACGACTCACCTTCAAACTTCAAGGACTCGGCCAGGGAATCTTCCAGGGCGGTGTCGCTGACCAGGGTCACTTTGTGGCCCAGTTCTTCGGCTACCAGTTGAGCAGTTTCCTGATCAAGCACCTGGTTGATGGTCGCTGGAGTACCCAGTTTGAACATGAACTTGATGATTTCAGCAGCCTTGACCGACATCTGATTGGCGAGATCGCCAACAGTGATGGTCTCGCCGATCTGCACATCACGCACGACAGGGCCGGTTGGGCTCTGGAAACCGTGAGCGTTGCGCTTCTTCAGCTTGGCCTTGCCGCGACCACCACGACGGAAGCCATCGCTTTCTTCGTCGGTAGTGCGTGGCGCCACACGTGGTGCCGGCGCTTTTTCTTTGACCGAGGCGCGATGCGGAGCGTTTTTGCGCTCGCCATCACCGCCACCGCTGCGACGATTGTTATCGTCAGCACGTGGCTTGTCCGGACGGCGCTGTTCGTTCTGCTTGTTGCGAACTTCAGCAGACGGCGCTGGAGCAGCGGCAGCGACCGGTGCGCTTTCGCGTACAGGTTCGGCAGCGGCAACCGGCGCAGCAGCAGGGGCGCTATTAGCGTTCTGCGCAGCAGCAGGCTGGTTACGCGCTTCTACTTCGGCGCGTTGCTTGGCTTCTTCTTCAGCCTTCTGACGGGCAGCATTTTCTACTGCGCGACGCTCATCCAGTTCACGCTTGCGCTCGGCTTCGATTTCTTCCGGGCTGCGCTGTACGAAAACTTTCTTTTTGCGGACTTCAACGCTGATGCTTTTGCTGCCAGCAACACGCAGGGTGCTGGTGGTTTTACGCTGCAGCGTGATCTTGCGTGGTTCTTCCACTTTCGCCTTGTGGCTGCTTTTCAAGTGAGTCAGCAGGGACTGCTTCTCACTGTCAGTCACATTTTCTTCGGCGGCGGTGTGCGGCAGACCTGCCTCACGCATCTGCTGCAACAGGCGCTCTACCGGTGTTTTGACCTCATCGGCCAGTTGTTTCACCGTGACTTGCGTCATGCACTTCTCTCCTCAGGCCGCGCCTAATTACTCGAACCAGTGGGCTCGGGCGGCCATGATCAACTTGCCGGCACGATCATCGTCAATGCCGTCGATGTCGAGCAGGTCGTCAATAGACTGCTCGGCCAGGTCTTCGCGGGTAATTACGCCGCGCACCGCCAGTTCCATCGCCAAATCCTTGTCCATACCCTCAAGCGAGAGCAGGTCTTCGGCCGGATGGGCGTCTGCCAGCTTTTCCTCAGTAGCGATGGCTTTGGTCAACAAACGATCCTTGGCACGAGCGCGAAGCTCGTTGACGGTATCTTCGTCAAAGCCGTCGATGTTGAGCATTTCTTCCACCGGTACGTAGGCAATCTCTTCCAGGCTGGTGAAGCCTTCATCTACCAGCACCTGTGCCAGGTCTTCGTCGACTTCCAGCTCGTCGATGAAGTTGCGCAGGATGTCGCCGGTTTCTGCTTGCTGCTTAGCCTGGATGTCCGATTCGGTCATCACGTTCAGGGCCCAGCCAGTCAACTGGCTAGCCAGACGCACGTTCTGACCACCGCGACCGATGGCCTGAGCCAGATTGTCTGCGCCAACGGCGATGTCCATTGCGTGGGCATCTTCGTCAACGATAATTGCCGCAACCTCAGCCGGGGACATGGCGTTGATCACGAACTGAGCCGGGTTGTCGTCCCAAAGAACGATATCAACACGCTCACCGCCCAACTCACCCGACACTGCCTGGACGCGCGAACCGCGCATACCGATGCAAGCACCTTGTGGGTCAATGCGTTTGTCCTTGGAGCGGACGGCGATCTTGGCGCGCGAACCCGGATCACGGGACGCAGCCATCACTTCGATCAGGCCTTCAGCAATTTCCGGCACTTCGATGCGGAACAACTCGATCAGCATTTCCGGCGCGGTACGCGACAGGATCAGCTGCGGGCCGCGGTTCTCGGTGCGGATTTCCTTGAGCAGCGCACGCAGACGCACGCCGACACGGAAGGTTTCGCGAGAAATGATGTCTTCACGGGCCAGCAACGCTTCAGCGTTGTTACCCAGATCGACGATCACGTTGTCGCGGGTGACTTTTTTCACGGTGCCGGAGATGATTTCTCCCAGGCGCTCGCGATAAGCGTCGACCACTTGAGCGCGCTCGGCTTCACGCACTTTCTGCACGATGACTTGCTTGGCAGTCTGTGCAGCAATGCGGCCGAACTCGATGGATTCGATCTTTTCTTCGACGACGTCGCCAACGTTGGCACCCGGATGCGTTTCGGCAACCTTGCTCGGCCAGGTTTCGATGGCCGGATCGTCGAGATCATTCTCTTCGACGACCGTCCAGCGACGGAAAGTTTCGTATGCCCCGGTGTGGCGGTTAATTTCCACACGCAGGTCAACTTCGTCTTCAAAACGCTTTTTGGTAGCAGTGGCCAAAGCCAGCTCCAGCGCTTCAAAAATTACGCTTGCCGGTACGCCCTTTTCATTGGATACCGACTCAACAACCAGCAGTACTTCTTTGCTCATCGTACGCCTCGCCTTTCGCAAGCCATTGGATCCGCGGGATCCGCGTCTCAGTCAAAACTGGGAATAATGTTGGCCTTGTCGATCATATCGATCGGCAACAGGAATTCATGGTCGTCTACCTGCACCACGACATCCTGTTCTTCTACACCGCGCAGAAGGCCCTGAAAGTTGCGTCGACCTTCAAAAGGCGAGCGCAGCTTGATCTTCACTTGTTCACCGACAAACTGGGCGAACTGCTCAATAGTGAACAGTGGGCGCTCCATGCCAGGCGAGGAAACTTCAAGGGTGTATTCAACGGTGATTGGATCTTCAACATCCAGCACACCACTGATCTGACGGCTGACAATGGCGCAATCGTCCACCAGCACGCCACCCTCTTTATCGATATAAACGCGCAACATCGAGTGACGACCCTGAGCCGAAAACTCGATACCCCAGCATTCATAGCCCAGGGCCACGACCACCGGGGCCAGCAAGGCCTGCAACTCTTCTAGCTTGCTCGACACCTGAACCCCCTAGTGCATGATATGTGCATGCTTTGCAAAATAAAAAAATGGGCGAAACGCCCATCCTTGAAACGCCGTCGAACAGCGGCGTTGAAAGTGTCCAGCTAACAAAAAGCCCCTGAAAAGGGGCTCCTTAAACTGGTTGCGGGGGCCGGATTTGAACCGACGACCTTCGGGTTATGAGCCCGACGAGCTACCAGACTGCTCCACCCCGCGACAAAGCTGGGGCGGAAGTATACGACCGATCCCTTATAGGGTCAATGTAACCTTCCACCTGCAAGAAAGCCCGCAACAGCGGGCTCTCCTGACTAATTGGTACCGAGAAGGGGACTCGAACCCCTACACCCTATGGGCACAACCACCTCAAGGTTGCGTGTCTACCAATTCCACCACCTCGGCAAAACTACGTTTGAAACCCTTCTTACTTCTGCTCTTGAGCTGGAGGTACGTCAGTCGCTGGAGTAGCCGACTTTTGCTCTTGAAGCACCGGGACATCATCAGAAGCCGGTTGTTGTTGCTTAGGTACTTCCAACACTGCCGGGTTTGGCAAACCTGCTTGAGTCAGCTGATGAGCTTTCTCTTTAGCAAAGTAACCTAACCCTAAGCTGGTTATGAAGAAACCGGCGGCAAGTATAGCAGTAAACTTACTAAGAAAGGTAGAGGAACCTTGGCTTCCGAACACAGTATTTGAAGCACCTGCTCCGAAAGACGCGCCAGCGTCCGCACCCTTACCCTGCTGCAGCAAAACCAGAGCAACTACGCCCAATGCACCCAGCAGATGAAAAACGACTACGACTGTTTCCAGCATTTTTTCAGTTTCCCGCGGCGCGACAGATCGCACCGAACTCATCTGCATTCAGGGAAGCTCCACCAATGAGCCCCCCATCGATATCCGGCATGCCGAACAGTTCGACCGCATTGGCCGCCTTCACGCTGCCGCCGTATAGAAGCCGCACACCTCGTGCGACTTCAGAATTCTCTGCCGCCAACTGCTCGCGAATGGCTTTATGCACATCCTGCGCCTGTTGCGGCGTTGCAGTCAGTCCGGTGCCAATGGCCCAGACAGGCTCGTAAGCAATGACTGCTTTAGCAAAAGCACCAACACCCAGCTCCTCGATGATGCTGCCCAGCTGACGCCCGACAACCTCAAGAGTTTTCCCGGCTTCGCGTTGCTCGAGGGTTTCCCCTACACACAACACCGGAATCAAACCACATGCCTGTGCCGCTGCGAACTTGCGATTCAGCATCCCGTCTCGCTCACCCATTATCTGGCGGCGTTCGGAGTGCCCGACAAGCACAAGGGAACAACCTGCATCCACCAACTGACTCGGTGCAATTTCACCGGTCAATGCACCCTGCATGGATTCCACCGCAGAATTCTGCGCACCGACCGAAATCGATTTACCTTTCAAGCCATCAACCACTTGGTTGATATACAAGCAAGGCGGGAATACCGCGACATCAACACCGCTTGGCAAGGCCAGATGACGAAGGCCGTTGATCAGCTCAGCGACGCTGGCGCGGGTACCGTGCATCTTCCAGTTACCAGCTACCATAGGGCGACGCATGCTGTACCTCGTCGGTCAAAGTGGGCGCAGATGTTACCCAACACAATCATGCCTTGCAAGCCGAATCAGGCAGAAACTTCAGTTACCAGTTTTGCCAGTTCTTCGGCGTAGCTGCGAACCTGCGTTTCGTCCTCGCCTTCGACCATGACGCGCACCAGAGGCTCTGTCCCGGACTTGCGCAAAAGCACACGACCACGACCCGCCATTGCCTGGGTTACACGCGCACTGGCTTCCTTGACAGCAGGATGCTCCAGCGGATTATCGCCGCCGCCAAAACGCACGTTGATCAGCACTTGAGGGCACTTGCGCAGCGCCTGACGGCTTTGCGCCAGACCCTCGTTACGAGTCTTTAGCGCCATCAGCACCTGCAACGCCGCGATGATCGCATCACCGGTCGTGGTGTGATTGAAGCAAACGATGTGCCCCGAATTTTCACCACCAACCAGCCAGTTGCGCTCGAGCAATTCAGCAATCACATAGCGGTCGCCGACATTGGCACGAATAAACGGGATTGAAAGCTCCGCCAGCGCCAACTCAAGACCCAAGTTGCTCATCAGGGTACCAACCACGCCGCCTTGCAGTTTGCCGCGCTCATGCAGGTCACGGGCGATGATGAACAACAACTCGTCACCATCAACGATGGCACCGGTATGATCGACCATCAACACGCGATCACCATCGCCATCGAAGGCAATACCCAGATCAGCATGCTCAGCCAGCACCGCCGCCTGCAACTGGCCCATATGGGTCGAGCCGCAGTTGTCGTTGATGTTCAGGCCATTAGGTTGCGCCGACAGCACCACCACTTCCGCACCCAGCTCACGGAACACGCTAGGCGCTACCTTGTAGGTCGCACCGTGGGCGCAGTCGATAACAATTTTCAGCCCGGAGAAGCTGGTACCGGTCGGCACACTGCTTTTGCAGAATTCGATGTAACGACCGGATGCGTCGTTGATACGCGACACCTTGCCGATCTTGCTCGACTCAACCACCGTCATCGGTGTGTCGAGCAACTCTTCAATCATCAGCTCCAGCTCATCTGGCAGCTTGGTGCCTTTGCCGGAGAAAAACTTGATACCGTTATCGTCGTGCGGATTGTGCGAGGCACTGATCACAATGCCGGCTTCAGCCTGGAACGTACGCGACAGGTAAGCGATCGCGGGCGTCGGCATCGGGCCCAGCAGCATCACATCGGCACCCGCCGAAGTCAGGCCGGCCTCAAGCGCCGATTCGAACATATAACCGGAAATCCGCGTGTCCTTGCCAACCAGCACCTTGCAGGCACCCATCTTGCGGAACGCCATGCCGGCAGCCCAACCGAGCTTGAGCATAAACTCAGGAGTGATCGGATAAACACCGACACGACCACGAATGCCGTCGGTACCAAAGTATTTTTTGCTCATATGCGCTCCATCATTCTTATTCAGCTGATTCCACGGCCGCGATCATCCGAACCACGTCTACCGTCTCCGCCACATCATGGACGCGCAATATACGCGCACCTTTGACAGAAGCCAGCGCTGCCAGCGCCAGGCCACCAAAAAGTCGTTCACCCACAGGACGATTCAAGGCATGACCAATCATGCTTTTACGAGAAACGCCCACCAGCAGCGGCCGGCCCAACGCATGCAGGGCTTCCATGTGCTTGAACAAGCTTAGATTGTGCTGCAGGGTTTTGGCGAAGCCAAACCCCGGGTCGAGAATGATTCGCTCGGCAGGAATACCGGCAGCCGCACATTGCGTCATGCGCTCGGCGAGAAACTCACCGACTTCCCGAGTGACATCCTGATAGTGCGGATTGTCCTGCATGTCACCAGGCTCGCCCAGCATATGCATCAGACACACCGGCAAACCGGTCGCCGCTGCTGCATCCAGTGCACCGTCACGCTGCAATGAACGGACATCGTTAATCAGGCCAGCACCGAGACGCGCCGTTTCGCGCATCACGGCAGGCGTCGAGGTATCAACCGAGATAATCACATCGAGTTCGCGATTGATCAGCTCGACGATCGGCGCGACGCGCTCAAGCTCTTCCAGCGGCGAAACTGCACGCGCTCCGGGTCGGGTCGACTCGCCTCCAACATCAATCAGCGTCGCACCGGCGGCGACCATGGCTTCGGCGTGGCGCAGGGCCGCGTCGAGCTGGCTGTATCGGCCGCCATCGGAAAAGGAATCGGGAGTGACATTGAGAATGCCCATGACATGCGTATGGGCCAAATCAAGAACCCGGTTGCCGCAAGGCAACCGGGTCAGGGACTGTGCAAAAGTCATTTCAAACCTTAAACGTCAGCAGCCGGACCGCCAATCGGTGTTTCCGGACGCTCATCCTGAACAACCGGAGGCGGCGGCGGTGTACCCGTGCCACCCGACCAGTCGCGAGGTTCGCGAGGTGTGCGACCGGCCATGATGTCGTCGATCTGTTCAGCATCGATCGTTTCGTACTTCATCAAAGCGTCAGCCATGGCATCGAGCTTGTCACGGTTGTCCGTGAGGATCTGCTTGGCCGTGCCGTAGCACTGATCAATGATGCTGCGTACTTCGGAGTCGATCAGCTTGGCTGTCTCACCAGAGAAGCTGGCAGCCTGACCACCACCGCCGCGACCGAGGAACACTTCGCCCTCTTCCTCGGCGTACATCAGCGGACCGAGTTTTTCCGACAGGCCCCATTTCGTCACCATGTTCCGTGCAATCTGGCTGGCACGCATGATGTCGTTGGAAGCACCGGTGGTAACACCGTCGAAGCCCAAGGTCATTTCTTCAGCAATACGGCCGCCGTACAGCGAGCAGATCTGACTGATCAGTGCGCGCTTGGACAGGCTGTAGCGATCTTCTTCCGGCAGGAACATGGTCACACCCAGCGCACGACCGCGCGGGATGATCGACACCTTGTAGACCGGATCATGCTCAGGCACGACGCGACCCACAATGGCGTGGCCAGCTTCGTGATAAGCAGTATTCTGCTTTTCTTTCTCGGACATGACCATCGATTTGCGCTCGGCGCCCATCATGATCTTGTCTTTGGCCAATTCGAATTCTTTCATCTCGACGATGCGCTTACCGCTACGTGCAGCGAACAGCGACGCTTCGTTGACCAGGTTAGCCAGGTCAGCACCGGAGAAGCCCGGAGTACCACGTGCGATCACGGCCGGAGCGACGTCGTCGCCCATTGGCACTTTGCGCATGTGCACCTTGAGGATTTGCTCGCGACCACGGATATCCGGCAGACCGACCACAACCTGACGGTCAAAACGGCCCGGACGCAGCAGCGCAGGGTCGAGTACGTCAGGACGGTTGGTTGCAGCGATAACAATAATGCCGTCGTTCATTTCGAAGCCGTCCATCTCAACCAGCAACTGGTTGAGAGTCTGCTCACGCTCATCGTGACCGCCACCCATGCCGGCGCCACGATGGCGGCCGACGGCGTCGATTTCGTCGATAAAGATGATGCAAGGCGCGTGTTTCTTCGCCTGCTCGAACATGTCACGCACACGGCTGGCACCGACACCGACGAACATCTCGACGAAGTCAGAACCGGAAATGGTGAAGAACGGCACTTTGGCTTCGCCGGCAATCGCCTTGGCCAGCAAGGTTTTACCGGTACCCGGAAGACCGACCATCAGCACACCGCGAGGAATACGACCGCCCAGGCGCTGGAACTTGCCCGGATCACGGAGGAATTCAACCAGCTCGCCCACTTCTTCCTTGGCTTCGTCGCAACCAGCAACGTCAGCCAACGTGGTTTTTACCTGATCTTCGGAGAGCAGGCGCGCCTTGCTCTTGCCGAAGCTCATCGGCCCGCCCTTGCCGCCGGCACCGCCCTGCATCTGGCGCATGAAGAACATGAACACCGCGATGATCACCAGGATCGGGAAGCTGGCCACCAGAAGCTGGGTCCAGATGCTTTGCTGTTCAGGCTGCTTGCCTTCAACCACAACGTGATTGTCGACCAGATCGCCGATCAGGCCATTGTCCTGAATCGCCGGACGAATGGTCTTGAAGCTGTCGCCATCGTTGCGTTTGCCGGTAATCACATAGCCATCAACCGCTACGCGTTCGACCTTGCCATCCTTGACCTGCTGGATGAAGTCGGAATAGTTGAGGGTCTGCGGCTCGTTAGGGCTGGAGAAGTTGTTCATCACTGTCACCAGGACAGCCGCGATGATCAACCACAGGATCAGATTCTTTGCCATATCGTTCAATTAACTACCCTCTGAAGCAAGCTCCGCTACTGGCGCGCGCTTCGCATGATATTCACCGGCCTAACTTACTACATTACCTACGGCTCTGGCAGGCGCCGTCTGTAACCCTTTGTGAAACACTTTCTACACAATATTCGCTAATGCGCTCGGGGCGAAATACGAAAAACCTATCATCCCGCCAAAAAAACTCCGTTTTACTCACTACGCCCGCGGTAGCCCCAAGCCAGCATGTATTGCTCGCGGGAGGTGCCTCGAGAAGAATCCGGCTTGATCATCTGGATCTTGTCGAACTTCTTGCGAGCATCCTTCAGGTAGGTATCGAACCCTTCACCCTGAAAAATCTTGATTACAAAATTACCGCCCGGCTTGAGGATTCGCTCCGCCAAGTCTAGCGCCAGTTCGCAAAGAAACATGGCTTTGGGCATGTCCACTTCGGGCGTACCACTCATATTGGGGGCCATATCGGAAATCACAAGGTTCACCTGCGAATTACCTACCGCCTCAAGGATCTGTGCGAGCACTGCATCCTCGGTGAAGTCACCTTGAATGAAAGTCACGTCCGGAATGCTGTCCATTTCCAAAATATCCGAGGCGATCAGACGCCCCTGACCGCCGATCAGCCGGCTGGTGACCTGCGACCAGCCGCCAGGCGCTGCGCCCAGGTCGACAACGCTCATGCCGGGACGGATCAGCTTGTACTTCTCCTGGACTTCCAGAAGCTTGTAACTCGCACGCGAGCGGTAGCCATCCTTCTGGGCCTGCTTCACATACGGGTCATTAACATGTCTTTTCAGCCAACCAAGGCTTGTCTTGGAACGCGCCATTGGGCACCTCGATAATTAGGGTCGTGATTAATTGGGCGGATCCACGAGCCCTCGGGTAAAATGGCCGCCATTTTACAGAATCCAGACGAAAGGGTCAGATTATGCCGCTCACTCAAGAGCAGAAGAAACAGTACAAATCCATTGGCCACCATCTGAAACCCGTTTTGACGGTAGCCGACAATGGTTTGACTGAAGGTGTGTTAGCCGAATTTGAACGTGCATTGGCGGATCACGAGCTAATCAAGATCAAGCTCACCATCCTTGATCGCGAAGCGCGCCTGGCGCAAATCGCAGAGCTGTGCAAGGTCGGCAAAGCGGATCTGGTACAGGTCATCGGCAAGATGGCACTGGTGTATCGCAAGAACTTCAGCGCCAACAAGCAGCTGTCGAACGTTCATCGCTTCAAGTGATGACAGGGGTCAAGGGTGTGCTTCGCGCACCCTGACACTCCACCCCGGCACCGGTTGCATTACCAGTATCAAACCGGAAAAGCCCAGAATCAGAAAACTGAATTCCTGCCAGCGCTGCGCCTCCGGCCAGCCGACACGCACCGCGACAAACATCGCGCACGCGTACAACGCCATCAGCAGCACCTGGCCGCGAAAATCCCGCCACAGACTGGCAAGGCCTTCAGCCTGTACCAGCACCAAAGCCTGAAATATCACGCAAGCAGCGGCAAATCCCACCACCAGCACTTCAAATGCAGCGGCTACTTCATCGATCAGCAGCGGCGCCAGGCCAATTTTGCCCAGTGCCGGCTGCAAACCGAGATGAATAAGCCATAGACCGCCGACCCATAACATCTGGGCCAATTGCCAAAGCATGGCGCCCGCGTGCAGCGGGCGCCCTTTTTCAGATGTGACGGACTTCGACAATCTCGTACTCGATCACGCCACCAGGCGTTTTAACCGCCACCACATCACCCTCTTCCTTGGCAATCAAGGCGCGGGCCAGTGGCGAACCGACGGAAATCTTGCCGAGTTTGAAGTCAGCCTCGTCCTCACCCACGATGTGGTAAGTAACGCGCTCATCCGTCTCGACGTTGGCGATTTCCACGGTCGTGCCGAAAATCACTTTGCCAGTGTGCGGGATCGACGTGACATCAATGATGACCTGATTCTGAATCCGGCCTTCGATGTCACGAATCCGCGCCTCGACCATGCCTTGCTGTTCGCGCGCGGCATGGTATTCAGCGTTTTCCTTCAAGTCACCCAGCTCGCGAGCCGTACCGATGTCCTGACTGAGCTTCGGACGGACGACCTTGGTCAGGTGAGTGTGTTCCTCTTCCAGGGCTTTGGCGCCCTGAACAGTCATTGGGTATTTGGTTATGCTCATGCCTTCAATCCTGCGTGTAGATCTTGCAAGCGGCGCACGGTCTTTTCCGGAACCGAACTTCAGCGCTTCACAGATAGCTTCGCCAGCAGCAATGGTAGTGGTGCAGTAGATCTTGTGCTGCAAGGCATTACGACGAATGGAGTACGAATCAGCGATCGACTGACGACCTTCGGTGGTGTTGATGATCAGCGTGACTTCGTCATTCTTGATCATGTCGACCACGTGCGGACGACCCTCGGTCACCTTGTTCACACGGCGCACTTTCAGACCTGCGGCTTCGATCAGCTTGGCAGTACCGGCAGTGGCAACCACTTCGAAGCCCAAGTTGATCAGATCACGGGCCACGCCTGCAACCAATGGCTTGTCGTCGTCACGTACGCTGATGAACGCGGTACCGCCGGTCGGCAGCACTTCGCTCGCGCCCATCTGGGCTTTGGCGAATGCTTCACCGAAGGTGTCGCCGACGCCCATCACTTCACCGGTCGACTTCATCTCTGGGCCGAGGATCGGGTCAACGCCAGGGAATTTGGCGAACGGGAAGACCGCCTCTTTCACGCTGTAGAAGTTCGGGATGATTTCTTTGGTGAAGCCGATTTCTTTCAGGGTTTTACCAGCCATCACGCGGGCAGCGATCATGGCCAGGGAAACACCGATGCACTTCGATACGAACGGCACGGTACGGGAGGCACGCGGGTTGACTTCGATGACGTAAATGTCTTCGCCTTGCAGCGCCAACTGTACGTTCATCAGACCGACAACGCCCAGCTCCAAGGCCATCTTCTTGACCTGTTCGCGCATCTCGTCCTGGATGTGCGCAGGCAGCGAGTACGGCGGCAGCGAGCACGCCGAGTCACCGGAGTGAACGCCAGCCTGTTCGATGTGCTGCATAATTGCGCCGATGACAACGTCTTTGCCGTCGCAGACCGCGTCCACGTCCATTTCGATGGCGCAGTTGAGGAAGTGGTCGAGCAGCACCGGGCTGTCGTTGGACACTTTCACCGCATCACGCAGGTAGCGCTTGAGCTCCTCTTCTTCGTAAACGATTTCCATCGCGCGGCCACCCAGTACATAGGATGGGCGTACGACCAACGGATAACCGATCTTGCTGGCGGCACGAATTGCTTCGTCTTCGCTGCGCACGGTGGCGTTTGGCGGCTGACGCAGGTTCAGGCGCTCAACCATTTGCTGGAAACGCTCACGGTCTTCGGCACGGTCGATCGCGTCCGGGCTGGTGCCGATGATTGGCACGCCGGCGGCTTCCAGAGCGCGAGCCAGTTTGAGCGGAGTCTGGCCGCCGTACTGGACGATCACGCCTTTCGGCTTCTCGACGCGGCAGATTTCCAGCACGTCTTCGAGGGTTACCGATTCGAAGTACAGACGGTCGGAGGTGTCGTAGTCAGTGGAAACAGTTTCCGGGTTGCAGTTGACCATGATGGTTTCGTAGCCGTCTTCGCGCAGTGCGAGGGCAGCGTGAACGCAGCAGTAGTCGAACTCGATACCTTGGCCGATACGGTTCGGGCCACCGCCCAGAATCATGATCTTGTCGCGACCCGACGGCGCGGCTTCACACTCTTCTTCGTAAGTCGAATAGAGATAAGCGGTGTCGGTGGCGAACTCGGCGGCGCAGGTGTCAACGCGCTTGTAGACCGGGAACACTTCCAGCTTGTGACGGTGAGTCCGCAGGTTCTTCTCGGTCACACCCAGCAGCTTGGCCAGACGCTGATCGGAGAAGCCTTTGCGCTTGAGCTTGTACATCACGTCGCGGTCGATCGCGGACAGGCCGAGGGTCTTGACCTTCTCTTCGTCCTTGATCAGATCTTCGATCTGTACCAGGAACCAAGGATCGATCATGTTCATCGCGAAGATTTCTTCGACGGTCATGCCGGCGCGGAAAGCGTCTGCCACGTACCAGATACGCTCGGCGCCCGGCACGGTCAGTTCGCGCTTGAGCACGCTCATGCTTTCCGGGTTGCTCAGGTCGAGCTTCTCGTCCAGACCGCAAACGCCTACTTCCAGGCCGCGCAGAGCTTTCTGCAGGGATTCCTGGAAGGTACGGCCGATGGCCATGACTTCGCCAACCGACTTCATTTGAGTGGTCAGACGTGCGTCAGCCTTGGCGAATTTTTCGAAGGCGAAGCGCGGCAGCTTGGTCACTACGTAGTCGATCGACGGCTCGAAGGACGCCGGGGTTTTGCCGCCGGTGATGTCGTTCGACAGTTCGTCGAGGGTGTAGCCCACAGCCAGTTTGGCCGCGACTTTGGCAATCGGGAAACCGGTGGCTTTCGAAGCCAGCGCCGAGGAACGCGATACGCGCGGGTTCATTTCGATCACGACCATCCGGCCAGTGTCCGGGCAGATACCGAATTGCACGTTGGAACCGCCGGTCTCGACGCCGATCTCGCGCAGTACCGCCAGGGAGGCGTTACGCAGGATCTGGTATTCCTTGTCGGTCAGGGTTTGTGCTGGAGCCACGGTGATCGAGTCACCGGTGTGCACGCCCATCGGGTCGAAGTTTTCGATCGAGCAGACGATGATGCAGTTGTCCTTTTTGTCGCGGACAACTTCCATTTCATATTCTTTCCAGCCGATCAGCGATTCGTCGATCAGCAGCTCTTTGGTCGGCGACAGGTCGAGACCGCGGGCGCAGATTTCTTCGAACTCTTCACGGTTGTAGGCGATGCCACCACCGGTGCCGCCCATGGTGAAGGACGGACGGATGATGCACGGGAAGCCGAGGGTTTCGAGAACCGCGTTGGCTTCTTCCATGCTGTGGGCGATACCGGAGCGCGGGCACGCCAGGCCGATGGATTTCATCGCCTTGTCGAAACGCGAACGGTCTTCAGCCTTGTCGATGGTGTCGGCGTTGGCGCCGATCATTTCTACGCCGAACTTCTCCAGAATGCCTTCGCGTTCCAGGTCCAGGGCGCAGTTCAGAGCAGTCTGGCCGCCCATGGTTGGCAACACGGCGTCCGGACGCTCTTTCTCGATGATCTTGGCAACGGTCTGCCACTTGATCGGCTCGATGTAAGTCGCGTCGGCCATGTCCGGGTCGGTCATGATGGTGGCCGGGTTGGAGTTCACCAGGATGACGCGGTAGCCCTCTTCGCGCAGGGCTTTACAGGCCTGAGCGCCGGAGTAGTCGAATTCGCAGGCCTGGCCGATAACGATCGGGCCAGCGCCGAGAATCAGGATGCTTTTAATGTCTGTACGTTTTGGCATGGGTTTGTCACTCAAATCCGCAGGTCAGTCGGCAAGCCGTCTTGATCGATTTCTGAAGTCCCGAGGGGGCCGCCGGTGCCGGGGCCGCCCTCGAGAGGCTTCTCTCTACAGTCTCAAGGCGAACGCTTAGCGTCGCTTGGCCATCTCGTTGATGAAGCGGTCGAACAGTGGCGCGACGTCGTTCGGGCCCGGGCTCGCTTCAGGGTGACCCTGGAAGCTGAACGCGCTCTTGTCGGTGCGCTCGATGCCTTGCAGGGTGCCGTCGAACAGCGATTTGTGGATCGCACGCACGTTGGCTGGCAGGGTTTCTTCGTCTACCGCGAAACCGTGGTTCTGGCTGGTGATCATCACAACGCCAGTGTCCAGATCCTGCACCGGGTGGTTGGCACCGTGGTGGCCGTGGCCCATTTTCAGGGTCTTGGCGCCGGAAGCCAGAGCCAGCAGTTGGTGACCGAGGCAGATGCCGAATACCGGAATTTCGGTTTCCAGGACTTCCTTGATCGCCTTGATCGCGTAATCGCATGGCTCCGGGTCACCCGGGCCGTTGGACAGGAATACGCCGTCCGGCTTCAGCGCCAGCACATCGGCCGCTGGGGTCTGGGCAGGTACGACGGTGACGCGGCAGCCGCGCTCGACCAGCATGCGCAGGATGTTGACCTTGACGCCGTAGTCGTAGGCAACCACGTGGTAAGGCAGCTCGGAGGCTTCGATGGTCGCGTGGCTGTCGGTCTTCAGATCCCAGACAGTCGAGCGCCATTCGTATTGCTTCTTGGTGCTGACGACTTTCGCCAGATCCATGCCCTTCAGGCCCGGGAAGCCTTGCGCAGCAGCGATTGCAGCTTCTTCGGAGATGTTGTCGCCGGCCATGATGCAGCCGTTCTGTGCGCCTTTTTCACGCAGGATGCGGGTCAGGCGGCGGGTGTCGATACCGGCGATTGCCACAACGTTGTTGGCTTTCAGGTAATCGGACAGGGACATCGTGTTACGCCAGTTGCTCGCTACCAGCGGCAGGTCACGAATGACCAGGCCAGCGGACCAGACGCGGTCGGACTCGGCGTCTTCCGGCGTGGTGCCGGTGTTGCCGATGTGCGGGTAAGTCAGGGTAACGATTTGTTGGGCGTAGGAAGGATCGGTAAGGATTTCCTGATAGCCGGTCATTGCGGTGTTGAACACCACCTCACCAACGGTCTGACCGTCGGCTCCAATGGCTTCGCCGCGAAAAATGCTGCCATCAGCAAGGGCGAGTATGGCTGGCTTAGTCAAGAAGACCTCCCGTAAATAAAGCATGAAGGGGCAATCGCAGGTTGTAAAAAAGCGGAGTGACGTATGGACACGTCACCCCGCTTCTTCACTGAATTATTCTGCGCGCTTTTAGTGGACACACTAAAGCTGTAGCTTACAGGAAAGACCTCGATTTCGGAAGGGCGAAACACACACAAACTCGCCTTATAAAGGCATGGCGACGCGCGACCACGGTGATGGCACGGTTGACACCCCTTCACCCCTCTCTAGAATAGGTACCCATCTCAAGTTTCGAGCAAGAAACCCTGAATGAGTACCCACATCAGCATCGCTGACGCCGCCACGCTGCTGAATGTCAGTACGCAACGGGTCAGAACCCTTTGCCGCAACGGCGATCTCCAGTCCGAAAAGATCGGTAATACCTGGATCATCGACCACGCCAGCTTAAAAAATTACGGGCTCCGAACCGCACATATGATTGCACAAGATCACCCTGCTTACGCCGTGCAGACGTCGTCGAGCGAGCGCATACCTATCGCTCTGAGTTTTTTCTCCGGCGCCATGGGCCTCGATCTCGGCCTGGAAAAGGCTGGTTTCGATATCCGCCTGGCCTGCGAATCGAACAAGCATTGCCGCCAGACCATCACCCTGAATCGCCCCAACACCGCGCTGCTCGGTGACATCAATGACTGCACCGCCGAGCAAGTGCTGGAAGCCGCACAGGTGCGCGCCGAAGACGTCGACCTGATCGTCGGCGGCCCGCCCTGCCAGGCCTTCAGCACCGCCGGCAAGCGCAAGGCGTTCAACGATGATCGCGGCAACGCCTTCCTCAAGTACATCGATCTGGCGCTGGAAATTCGCCCACGCTTCATCGTGATCGAGAACGTGCGCGGGCTGTTGTCGTGCCCGATGGATCATCGCCCGCACAATCAGCGCGGCAGCGAATTCCCCGATCTGTCCCTCGACGAAATGAAGGGCGGCGCGCTCAACTTCGTCATCAGCGTGCTGCGACGTGCCGGCTACACCTGCACGTTCAACCTGTACAACTCGGCAAACTTCGGCACGCCGCAAATTCGCGAGAGGGTCATCATTGTCTGCTCCCGCGACGGCAAAGAAGCGCCGTTCTTGACGCCAACCCACTCCGAAGACGGCTCCCACGGCCTGCCGGTGTGGAACAAGCTGCGCGGCGCACTGGTCGGTCTGGATCAGCACACGCACCTGAACTTCCCGGAAAAACGCCTCAAGTACTACCGCATGCTCACCGCCGGACAGAACTGGCGCAGCCTGACTCCGGACTTGCAGCAAGAAGCTCTCGGCAAGTCGTATTTCTCCGGCGGCGGCAAAACCGGTTTCCTGCGCCGTCTGCATTGGGAAAAACCCTCGCCGACGCTGGTCACCCACCCAGCCATGCCGGCCACCGACCTCGCGCACCCGGAAGAGGATCGCCCGCTGTCGATTCAGGAATACAAACGCATTCAGGAGTTTCCGGACGACTGGCAACTGGCCGGCCCGCTGATCGAGCAATACAAACAGGTCGGCAACGCCGTACCGGTCAGCCTCGGCCATGCGGTCGGCAAGTTGATTCGCGACCTGCTCAGCGGCACCGATCAGGCGCCGCCGCAGGACTTCCGCTTCTCGCGCTACCAGGCCACGTCACACAGCGACTGGCTGCAAGTGTTCGAGCAGCAGAAGAAGAAGCTCCAATTCGACCTGGAACTGGCCTGATTCACCGCCGAGGGAGCGTCTGCTCCCTCAAGCCTCACGCCTCACTCATCGCTTGAAGAGTTGAGGCGTACCAGACGATCCCACTGGATCGCACCCTCAGCGTTGCAAAACTCGCGGGTGAATTCTTCCGTGAACTGGTTGACCAGTTGCGTGTACGAGTCCTGGAATTGGGCATTACGCTCGTGCGCCTTAAAGCCCAGCGGCCCGATCAGCTCGACAAACAGATCCGGGTCGCCCGAGATAAACTCCCAGAAACGCTGCCCGCAGAGTTTGCTGTAGTCGCCCTTGTCCGGATTGTTATCACGCCCGTAGCAGCAACCGTTGACGGCAACGATGTTCAGGCCGGACTGGCTGGTACGCAATGTCCGCTGCGCCGTTTTGAAGTTGGTGCGCATTTGGGTGATCTGCGAGCTGTTGCCCCAGCTCGGCCCGGACTTGATCGCGACCAGATGACGGCGCCCGTCTTTATCAAACTCCAGATCAACACCGGCGACCGCTGACTTCCATCCTCCATAGGTCTTGCCATTGATGAAGATCGCCAGCCCTTCCAGCCAATCGCCGAACAGGGTTTCCTCGTTAGAAGACACGTGCGCATCAACAATCCCGCGAACGATCTGCTCCGCCGTCTGCATGTCCTTGGCTTTGAACATGTAGGGATTCTTGCGCTTGAGCACACTCTTGAGCTTCAACCGCGACAGGCTGTCGAGGCGCTTCTGGTGAAACGTGCCGATATTGTCTTCGACGTACTTGGCCACATCGGCCAGATCCAATGGTTGCATCCGTTGCATTCCTTTCAAAAATTGAAACTTCAGACAAAACAAAGGCGCTTTACGCGCCTTGTTTTTTTCACGATCGAATTACTTCAGATCGAGCACATCCTGCATGTCATACAGGCCCGGCTCACGACCGTCGAGCCACAGCGCAGCACGCACCGCGCCCTTGGCGAAGGTCATGCGGCTGGAAGCCTTGTGGGTGATTTCCAGACGCTCGCCCTCACAGGCAAACAGCACGGTGTGATCGCCGACCACATCACCGCCGCGAACCGTGGCAAAACCGATGGTTTCACGCTCACGAGCGCCGGTGTGGCCTTCACGCCCATAGACAGCGACCTTCTGCAGATCACGATCCAGCGCATCGGCAATCACTTCGCCCATGCGCAGCGCGGTACCCGAAGGCGCGTCGATCTTGTGCCGGTGATGAGCTTCGATGATCTCGATGTCAGCCTCATCGCCCAGCACCCGCGCGGTCATCTCGAGCAATTTCAGCGACAGGTTGACCCCGACGCTGAAGTTGGCGGCAAACACGATCGGGATGTCTTTCCCGGCATCGGCCAGCAATTGCTTCTGCGCCGCGTCCAGCCCGGTCGTACCGATGACCATGGCTTTGCCTGCCTTGCGGCAGAACGCCAGGTTTTTCAGCATCACTTCGGGCAGGGTGAAGTCGATCAATACATCGAACTCTTCAGCCACGGCTTCGATGTGAGCGGACAACGGCACGCCAATACGACCCAGCGAAGCCAGCTCACCGGCATCAACGCCGATCAACGTGCTGCCCGGACGCACCACGGCAGCGGTCAAACCGGTCAGCGGCGCGCGCTGTTGCACGGCTTCGACCAGAATCTTACCCATGCGCCCAGCAGCGCCCATCACAGCTATACGTCGCATGCCGACTCCTTACAGATCGCCGAAGAAGCGCTTCACACCGTCAAACCAACCGGTGGTTTTCGGTGAATGGCTGTTGTCGTCGGCCAGCGAGCTGCGGAATTCTTCCAACAGTTCGCGCTGACGACGGTTCAGATTCACCGGCGTTTCGACCGCAACGCGGCACATCAGATCGCCTGCACCGCCGCCACGCACCGGCGCTACACCTTTGCCACGCACACGGAACTGCTTGCCGGTCTGGGTGCCTTCAGGGATTTTCAGTTTGACGCGACCGTCGAGGGTCGGGATTTCCAGCTCGCCGCCCAATGCTGCGTCGACAAAGCTGATCGGCACTTCACAGAACAGATGCTTGCCGTCGCGCTGGAAAATGTCGTGCTCGCGGACGTTGATGACCACGTACAGGTCGCCCGTCGGGCCGCCCTGCGTACCCGCTTCGCCTTCGCCGGACAGACGAATGCGGTCGCCGGTGTCGACGCCGGCCGGTACTTTGACCGAGAGGGTTTTGTACTCTTCAACGCGACCGTCACCGTGGCAGGAATCGCACGGATCGGAAATGATCTTGCCTTGACCATGGCAGCGCGGGCAGGTTTGCTGCACCGAGAAGAAGCCTTGCTGCATGCGCACCTGACCGATGCCGCCGCAGGTCGGGCACGTCGATGGTGAGGAGCCTTTCTTGGCGCCCGAACCATCACACGGCTTGCAGTTGACCAATGTCGGAACGCGGATATTCACCGACGTGCCGCGCACCGCTTCTTCCAGATTCAGCTCCAGGGTGTAGCGCAGATCACTGCCACGCTGAGCGCCGCCACGACCACCGCCGCGACCGCCACCGAAGAAATCACTGAAGACATCGCCAAAGATGTCAGAGAAGTTCTGACCGCCAAAACCAGCACCGCCGCCACCCATGCTTGGGTCGACGCCGGCATGACCGTACTGGTCGTAAGCCGCACGCTTGCTGGAATCGGACAGTACTTCGTAGGCCTCGTTGGCCTCTTTGAACAGTTCTTCCGACGCTTTGTCATCGGGATTACGGTCCGGGTGATGCTTCATCGCCAGACGACGGTAGGCCTTCTTCAGGTCTGCATCGCTTGAGCCACGCTCAACACCCAACACTTCGTAATAGTCACGCTTTGCCATAAGTCTTCTGCACTCTTGAGGACGTCCGGCAAACCCCTCCTGAGGATCGCCAAACTCGTTGAGCCCCAATACAGGCCCGGACCCAACTCACGTCAATTCAACGATCCTGGTCTTTGATTCTGCGGTACTTGCGGCGCGAAAAGCAGGAGCATTCCCGGCCATACCGCCAGCATCCGAACGTTGTCGCATGCTGTAAAAATTCGCGTATTCCAGATACGCCAACGCGGGAGCTAGCTCCCGCGCGGCGACATCCTACCAGTCACTGCCCGAAGGCAGTCAACCGGCCGACCAACAACTTACTTGTGGTCTTTGACTTCTTCGAACTCTGCATCGACAACGTCGTCAGCCTTCTCAGCCGATTCGCCTTGCGGGGCTGCGCCATCAGCTGGCTGAGCCTGTTCGGCGTACATCTTCTGAGCAACCGGAGCGGAGACTTTCGACAGCTCTTCAACCTTCGCTTCGATAGCAGCCTTGTCGTCGCCTTTGACAGCGGCTTCCAGAGCAACCACAGCCGCTTCGATCGCAGTCTTCTCTTCGGCGGTGACTTTGTCGCCCGCGTCAGCAACCATTTTGCGAGTCGAGTGAACCAGTGCATCACCCTGGTTACGGGCAGCGGCCAGTTCTTCGAACTTGCGGTCTTCTTCCGCGTTGACTTCAGCATCACGAATCATTTGCTGAATTTCGTCATCGGACAGACCGGAGTTGGCCTTGATCACGATCGACTGAGTCTTGCCGGTAGCCTTGTCTTTCGCGCCGACGTGCAGGATGCCGTTGGCGTCGATGTCGAAGGTTACTTCGATCTGTGGCACGCCACGTGGTGCAGGTGGAATGTCCGCCAGGTCGAACTTGCCCAAGGACTTGTTCTGAGTGGCTTGCTTACGCTCACCCTGCAGCACGTGAATGGTCACAGCGCCCTGGTTGTCGTCGGCAGTCGAGAACACTTGCGATTTCTTGGTAGGAATCGTGGTGTTTTTCTCGATCAGCGCGGTCATCACGCCACCCATGGTTTCGATACCCAGGGTCAGCGGGCTGACGTCGAGCAGCAGAACGTCTTTCACGTCACCGGCCAGAACAGCGCCCTGAATCGCAGCACCCATGGCAACAGCTTCGTCCGGGTTCACGTCTTTACGTGCTTCTTTACCGAAGAAATCGGTTACCAGCTTCTGTACCAGCGGCATACGGGTCTGACCACCGACCAGAATCACGTCGTTGATCGCGCCAACGTCCAGACCAGCGTCTTTCATGGCGATGCGGCAAGGTTCGATGGTGCGCTGAACCAGGTCTTCAACCAGTGCTTCAAGCTTGGCACGCGAGATTTTCACGTTCAGGTGCTTAGCGACCGGTCGCATCTGCAGTGATGTACGGCAGGTTAACGTCGGTCGACTGGCTCGAGGACAGTTCGATCTTGGCTTTCTCAGCGGCTTCTTTCAGGCGCTGCATCGCCAGCGGGTCACCTTTGAGGTTCATGCCGCTTTCTTTCTTGAATTCGTCGACGAGGTAGTCGATCAGACGAATGTCAAAGTCTTCACCGCCCAGGAACGTGTCACCGTTGGTGGCCAACACTTCGAACTGGTGCTCGCCGTCAACTTCAGCGATTTCGATCACGGAGACGTCGAAAGTACCGCCACCCAGGTCATAAACGATCACGGTGTGATCGCCCTTGGCCTTGTCCATACCGTAAGCCAGAGCGGCTGCGGTTGGTTCGTTGATGATACGTTTTACGTCCAGACCCGCGATGCGGCCGGCGTCTTTGGTCGCCTGACGCTGGCTGTCGTTGAAGTAGGCCGGAACGGTAATGACCGCTTCAGTCACTGGCTCGCCGAGGTAGTCTTCGGCGGTCTTCTTCATCTTCTTCAGAATTTCAGCCGAGATTTGTGGCGGCGCCATTTTCTGGCCGTTCACTTCAACCCAAGCGTCGCCGTTGTCAGCCTTGGCGATCTTGTACGGAACCATCTGAATGTCTTTCTGCACAACTTCTTCGTCGAAACGACGACCGATCAGACGCTTAACTGCGTACAGAGTGTTGTGCGGGTTGGTCACAGCCTGACGCTTGGCCGACTGACCTACCAGGATTTCGCCATCGTTGGCGTAAGCGATGATCGACGGCGTAGTACGCGCGCCTTCAGCGTTTTCAATAACTTTTGCTTTGCCGTTTTCCAGCACGGAGACGCAGGAGTTGGTGGTCCCCAGGTCGATACCGATAATTTTGCCCATGTTAACTCTCCCGAAACTTTGGATTTGGATGCCGCAGCAGTGGTGGCTGACTGCGGTAGCACTTAAACGCTTGACTTCTAAATGGGGGCCTTGCGGCTAATTTCAAGCCTTCTCGTCAATCGAAGGCGAAATTGGCGCAGGCGCCTTGCTGACCACAACCATGGCCGGGCGCAACAGGCGACCGTTGAGCTGGTAGCCTTTCTGAAACACCTTCAGAACGCTGTTCGGTTCTACGTCGGCGCTTTCTTGTGCAGCCATCGCCTGATGGTAAACAGCGTTGAACGGTTCGCCATGCGGATCGATCGCTTCAAGCTGATAACGCTTGAGGGTGTCGTGGAACATTTTCAGCGTCAGCTCGATGCCTTCGCGCATCGGACGGATGCTTTCGTCGTCCGGGTTCGACAACTCGAGACCGCGCTCCAGACTGTCAACGATCGGCAGCAGGTCACTGGCGAATTTCTCCAGGGCGAATTTGTGCGCCTTCTCGACGTCCAGTTCGGCACGGCGGCGGACGTTCTGCAGATCGGCAGCTACGCGCAGAGATTGATCTTGCGCTGCGGCCAATTGCTCTTCGAGCACTTGCACACGGGTCGCCAGGTCATCACTCGAACCTTCCGGCGCCTGAGGGGCATCTGGGTTTTGCGTATCTACTGTCTGTTCGTCAGCCATAGAATTCTCCTTTCAATTTCTTCCGCGAGCCTGACCCGCGCTTCTGTCCCGATATATGGGGCCGCAAAATCAGGCTTCAAGGGCCTTCAAGCATTAACCCTACAAAAAAGTGCCGCATTCTCATTCCCTGATGCGCTAAGAAGTTTTGCGGTTCAAGCAAATCGAGCTAAGCGAGGGCATTGTCAGGCCGAAACAAAACACTGTATAAATAACCAGACCTAAAGCCTGGGAGCGGCCTTTATGCTGGTGCACCTGTCCGTACATAACTACGCCATCGTTGAACATCTCGATCTCGAACTTGATCGCGGGATGAGCGTGATCACAGGGGAAACCGGCGCCGGCAAGTCGATCATGCTCGACGCCCTCGGCCTGACCCTGGGCGATCGTGCCGACAGCGGCGTGGTTCGCCCGGGCGCCGACAAGGCCGACATCCTCGCGACGTTCGATCTGGTCGACATCCCCGAGGCCAGCGCCTGGCTGGCCGAGCGCGATCTGGACATCGACGGCCCGTGCATCCTCCGTCGGGTCATCACCAGCGAAGGCCGTTCGCGTGGCTACATCAACGGCACGCCCTGCCCGCTCGGCGACCTCAAGTCCCTTGGCGAATTGCTGATCGATATCCACAGCCAGCATGAACACCAGTCGCTGCTGAAAACCGATACCCATCGCCGTTTGCTCGACGAATACGCCGGCGCGACCGATCTGGCCCGTCAGGTTCAACTGGCTGCCCAGCGCTGGCGCCAGACCCGTCAGGAACTGGAGCGCCTTTCCAATTCCGGCGACGAACAACGCGCGCGCCATCAACTGCTCAGCTATCAGCTCGAAGAACTGGAAAACCTCGGTCTCGGCGATAACGAACTGGAGCAACTGGAGCAGGAACACAAAAACCTGACCAACGCTGAAACCTTGCTGGGCATTTGCCGGCAAGTGGTCGAGCAATGCAGCGAAAGTGATTCGGGCAATGTCCTGAACGCGCTGACCGCCAGTCTCAATCGCCTGTCGAGCGTGAATAATTCGGTCGGTGCTCTGGGCGAAGCCAGCAGCTTGCTGACCAGCGCGCAGATTCAGGTTGAAGAGGCTGTCGGTGAACTCAATCGATTCCTCGACAACTTCGATGCCGATCCGGCACGTCTGCAATATCTGGAAGAACGCCTCGATGCTATTTATACGCTGGCGCGCAAACACCGGATCCAGCCGACCGAAGTCGCGGAAATGCAGCAGAAGCTGCTGGATGAAATCGAAACCCTGAATGCCAACGATGAATCCATCGAGCGTCTGGGTGAGGAGCTGGCGTCCTACGCCCGTCATTATCAAGAGAAGGCCCGCGAGCTGAGCGATTTGCGCCATCAGGCCGCCGGCAGCCTTGCCAGTGCAGTGGAACAAGAGATTCAGCGTCTGGGCATGCCCGGCGGCCGATTCACCATCGAGCTGCGCGCCAACAGCAGTGACGAACTGCTGCCGAACGGCTTGGAACAGGTCGAATTGTTGGTCAGCGCCAACCCCGGGCAACCGCTCAAAGCGCTGGCGAAAGTGGCGTCCGGTGGTGAGCTGTCGCGGATCAGCCTGGCGATTCAGGTGATCACTGCGCAGACATCCCGGGTGCCAACGCTGGTATTCGACGAAGTGGACGTGGGCATTGGTGGCCCGACGGCGGAAATTGTCGGCCAGTTACTACGTCGCCTGGGTGAACGCGGACAGGTACTGACGGTGACGCATTTGCCGCAGGTGGCCGCGCAGGGTCATCAGCACCTGTTTGTGCACAAGGTGCGTGGCGATGAGGCAACCCACACAGCTGTGTCCAAGCTGAGCAAGAACGAACGTATAGAAGAAGTCGCGCGGATGCTTGGCGGCATCGATCTGACCAAGGAATCGTTGGCTCACGCGAAAAAAATGGTGGTTACCGCGAAAGTTTAAGATTTTGAAACAATAGAAAGCACGAAGGCGACCCTTGGGTCGCCTTCGCTCGTTTCGCGAACCTGAATTCGCGCGACATGCTTACTTTTTCTTGCGGACGTACAGCACCAGGTTGTGATCAACCATCTCAAAGCCATGCTTCTCGACGATCGACTTCTGAAGTTTTTCGATTTCTTCGTCGAAGAATTCGATCACTTCACCGGTTTCCACGTTGACCATATGGTCGTGGTGGCCACCGTCAGCCAGTTCGAATACCGCGTGGCCGCCGTCGAAGTTGTGACGGACCACCAGGCCAGCTGCTTCGAACTGGGTCAGAACACGGTAAACCGTGGCCAGACCTACGTCCTCGCCAGCTTCCATCAACGCCTTGTAGACGTCCTCGGCACTCATGTGACGCTGCTCGGTAGAGTCGAGCATTTGCAGGATCTTGACCCGTGGCAGGGTCACTTTGAGGCCGGCTTTGCGTAGTTCGCTATTTTCAACCATGGTCAGCTTTCTCGCGATGCTGCTTCGCAGCTTCTCTTAATGCGGGTATGATCGGCGTTTACGTTGTCCCAGCCAAGATAGTGGAAGTCGCCCACCGATGCAAAACACCAAGCTCTTGCTAACCAGTTTCACCTTTGTGGGACTGCTCGCACTCGCCGGTTGTTCATTCCCCGGGGTTTACAAAATCGACATCCAGCAGGGCAATGTCGTCACGCAGGATATGATAGACCAGTTACGCCCGGGAATGACCCGGCCGCAAGTACGGTTTATTATGGGTAACCCCCTGCTGACCGACACGTTCCATGCCGATCGCTGGGATTACCTGTATAGCCTGCAACCGGGTGGCGGTGAACGCCAACAGGAACGCGTCAGCGTTATCTTCAATTCTAACGACCAGCTAGTCAGCTTGTCCGGTGACTTTATGCCGGGCGTCAGCCGTGACGAAGCCATTCTCGGTAAGGACAGTGGCACTAACGTGACCGCTCCTGCTGAAAACACCGAGAAGCCAGCACCGGAAAAACCGGTCAAGCCAGGTTCCTTGCTGGATCAGATCCAGAAGGACGTCGATGGTGTGGAAACCGTTCCGGTTCCGACACCAGAGCCGCTGGACACCACGCCGCAATAATTTGCGACGCAATAAAAAACCCGGAAATTCCGGGTTTTTTATTGTCTGGCGTTTGGCTTATTTAAAGATTTCGCGCTTTAGCCTCAGCTGCTTTGGCCGCACGCAAGCGTCGAACTTCTTTCGGATCAGCGAGCAGAGAGCGGTAAATCTCAATGCGCTCGCCTGCCTGAATCACCCGCGAGTCTGGATCCGGCACTACCTTGCCGAAAATCCCTAGCGAACATTCCTCCAGATTCAGCTCAGGAAACGCGCCAGCAATACCCGAAGCGAGCACTGCAGCACGTACTGTCGTGCCCTCTGCCACGCTGACCGTGTCCAGAACCTGGCGATCAACCGCGGCATACACCACTTCTATCTCGATCACCGGCTTAACCATGCATCTGCTTGGCGCGCTGGCAGAACGCATCCACCAATGTGTTGGCAGCCTGATTGAACAGCGGCCCCAACGTCGCACGCACCAGCGGCCCGGCGTAATCGAACGATAAATCCAGGCTGATCTTGCAGGCCTTTTCGTTCAACGCCTTGAATACCCAGACGCCGTGCAACTGATTGAACGGGCCTTCCTCAAGATTCATCTCGATCGACTGGCCCGGTACCAGCGTATTGCGCGTGACGAAATGCTGACTCAGCCCGCCCTTCGCCACGCCAACACTGGCGCGCATGTGCTCAGGCGAGCTTTCCAGCACCTCGGCCGCCGAGCACCACGGCAGAAACTCCGGGTAACGCGCTACGTCGTTGACCAGGTCGTAGAGGAATTGCGCCGGGTACGGCAGCAGGGCTGAGCGTTGAATATGAGTCGTCATGTAAGCGTTACTTCCAGAGCTGAGCGGCAAACACTACAACAATGCCGATTGGCGCCACGTAGCGCATCAAGAACAGAGACAGGGAAAACAGTTTCGGGTTGCGGATCGACAACTCGTCACGCACCGCTTCACGCCCCATCACCCATCCGGCGAACAATACAAAACACAGGCCACCGAGCGGCAACATGATCCGCGAGGTGAAGAAATCGATCACACCGAAGAAGTCCAGACCGCTCTTCGCACCCCATTGGTAGAGGTGGAACAGACCGTCTTCGTTCACGAAAAATTTGGCTTCCTTCCAAATATTGAAGGAAAACACCGTGCCCAAACCGACGAACCAGCAGGTAAACGCCAACCAAAACGTCACCCAGGCGCGGCTGACTTTGGTGCGCTCAACCAGATACGCCACCATCGGCTCGAGCAAAGAAATCGCCGAACTCCAGGCCGCAACGGCGACCAGCACGAAGAACACCACGCCCATCAATTGGCCGAAGGCTACGTTACCAAAGGCAAATGGCAGGCTGACGAACATCAGGCCCGGGCCTTCGCTCGGGTTCAGGCCGGCGGCGAAGACGATCGGAAACAACGCCAGACCAGCGACCAGCGAGACAAAGGTATCAAGCAGCGCCACGCCGACCACCGTGCCGGACAGCGACGCGTTCTTCGGCATGTACGCGCCGTAGATCATGATCGAGCCGACGCCAACGCTCAGCGAGAAGAACGCGTGGCCCATCGCAGGCAACAGACCGTCGAGGACTTTTTCCGGATGGAAGTCGAACATGAAATGCACGCCTTCCATGAAATGCCCGGTGGTCATGCTGTAACCGAGCAACACCAGCACCATCACAAACAGCAACGGCATCATGATGCGCAGGCTGCGTTCCAGCCCGGCAACCACGCCTTTGGCGATGACGAAGGCGGACAACAGCATAAAAATCGTGTGCCAAAGTGTCAGGCGCCATGGATCGGCGATGACATTGCCGAAATACGCACCGACTTGATCGGCCGTCGCGCCCTGGAAGTCACCGCGACCCATGTCGACGATGTAATCCAGCGACCAGCCGCCGACCACACTATAGAAAGACAGGATCAGCAATGCCGTGATCATCCCGGCAAACGCGCCCCACGACCATTTGGCCGAGTGCCCGGCTTCCAGCGCCAATACCTTCAAGGCGTTCGCCGGACTCTGCCGCGCGCGCCGGCCAATCAGGGTTTCAGCGAGCATGACCGGGATGCCGATCAGGGCGATACACGCCAGAAACATCAGTACAAACGCACCGCCGCCGTAGACCCCGACCATGTAGGGGAATTTCCAGATACTACCCAGTCCCACGGCCGAACCGGTCGCGGCGAGTATGAATACCCAGCGGCTAGCCCAACTGCCGTGGACAGAAACCTTGTCTGTCGACATCGTTTATCACGCCCAAGCGTTAGAAAAAGAGGCCGCATTGTCCGGGATTCACTCAACCTGCTCAAGCACGCAGCATCACCGTAGCCGACGGCCGTTTATCTCCATATAATGCCGCCCCTATGGCTAAACAGAAGAAACACCCAACAGGACCATCGCGCAGAACAAAAAGGCGCGACACGATTACTTCATCGAGCATAAGTTCGAGGCTGGTCTGGTCCTGGCCGGCTGGGAAGTAAAAAGTCTGCGGGCAAGCAAGCTACAGCTGGTTGACAGCTATGTCCTGCTCAAGGATGGCGAAGCGTGGCTGCTCGGTAGCCACATCACGCCTCTGATGACCGCAAGTACCCACGTCATCGCTGACCCGGTGCGCACACGCAAATTGCTGCTCAACCGCCGCGAGCTGGAAAAGCTCGCCGCGATGGTGCAGCAAAAGGGTTACGCCTGCGTCTGCCTGTCCTGGTACTGGAGCAAGCACATGGTCAAGTGCGAGATTGCTCTGGGCAAGGGCAAGAAGGAATACGACAAGCGTGACACCGAACGCGAGCGCGACGCCGGTCGTGAGCTGCAGCGTGCTGTGCGCAACAAGGGCAAGGAAGATTAATTTCTTCTGCCTTTAAAGCGTATTCGCGAGCAAGCCCGCTCCCACATTTGGAATGCATTTCAAATGTGGGAGCGGGCTTGCTCGCGAAAGCTATGGCAGCATCAACACACAAACAACTGATCACATGCCCTTGCGCCGCTCCGCCCGAGCCATGCGCTGAACCTCCTGCCGCACCTCTTCCAGCACTTCCTGCACATACAAAATGTGTCGACTGGAGACTTCCCGCGCCTGCTCCGCGCGACCTTCAATAATCGCCAGATACAATTCCCGATGCTGGGTGATCAGCATGTCGCGGGTTTCCGTGCGCTGCTTGTACATGCCGCCAATGTTGGTCACCACGTTGCGCTTGAGCAAATCGAACAAGCCACGAATGGTGTGCAGCAACACCGCGTTATGACTGGCTTCAGCAATCGCCAGATGGAATTTCGCATCCGCCGCGCCTTCTTCCACCCGACTGACCTCATCGTGGCGCGAGTAGCAATCCTGCAACTCATCGAACGCCGCCGTCAGCCGTTCACGATCGACGTCCGTCGCGCGCAATGCTGCGTAATAGGCACACGATGCCTCCAGGGTGTGGCGAAACTCGAGCAAGTCGCGCTGCGCTTCAGGATTGTTTTCGAGCAGATGCAGCAGCGGATCGCTGAACGTTGAGCCCAGACTTTCCACCACATAGTTACCGCCGCCCTGACGGCTGACCAGCAAGCCTTTGGCCGCGAGCTTCTGAATCGCCTCACGCAATGACGGACGCGATACGCCGAATTGCTCGGCCAGCGTGCGCTCCGCCGGAAGCCGTTCACCGGACTTCAGCGTGCCCTCAAGGATCATCCCCTCGAGTCGCTCGACAATATCGTCAGACAAACGGCGCTGACGTATCTGATCAAACCCCATAACTCACTTCTCCACGATCCCGACCGCTCGCCGGGCTCTCTATTCTGGCCTATCGGCGCCTTGCCGACACCTACCAGACGCCACTTCGTCGAAGCGGATCAGACGCGATCTGCGCTGCACGTTCGACAAAAGTTTTAGGGCGACAAATTGACACACCGATACCAAGGCTTTTACCCTAGCCAACAGCGATTGTAAATTGGTCTTACCAATTAACCAAGAACGCTGACAGTGCCTGACCAACAACAATTAGGGGCCACCCCATATGCAAACCTGGCAACAGCTCTACAGCCCGCTCGGCAGTCTCGGCGTGTCCGCACTCGCGGCCGTCATCCCCATCGTGTTCTTTTTCCTCGCGCTGGCGGTGTTCCGTCTCAAGGGCCACGTGGCCGGAAGCATCACCCTCGCCCTGTCGATTGCCGTGGCGATCTTCGCGTTTCAAATGCCGGTCGACATGGCTTTCGCCGCCGCCGGTTATGGTTTCGCCTACGGTTTGTGGCCGATTGCCTGGATCATTGTCGCGGCGGTATTCCTCTACAAACTGACGGTGAAAAGTGGTCAGTTCGAGGTCATTCGCAGTTCGGTGTTATCGATTACTGACGACCAGCGCCTGCAAGTGCTGCTGATCGGTTTCTGCTTCGGTGCGTTCCTGGAAGGTGCCGCCGGTTTCGGCGCGCCCGTGGCGATTACCGCCGCGCTACTTGTCGGGTTGGGCTTCAACCCGCTGTACGCCGCTGGCCTGTGCCTGATCGCCAACACCGCACCGGTTGCGTTCGGCGCCTTGGGGATCCCGATCATCGTTGCCGGTCAAGTGACCGGGATTGACGCGTTCAAGATCGGCGCCATGACCGGTCGCCAACTGCCGCTGCTGTCGCTGTTCGTGCCGTTCTGGCTGGTGTTCATGATGGACGGCCTGCGCGGCGTTCGTGAAACCTGGCCGGCTGCATTGGTCGCGGGCCTGAGCTTCGCCATCACCCAATACTTCACCTCCAACTTCATTGGCCCGGAACTGCCAGACATCACTTCGGCACTGGCCAGCCTGATCTCCCTGACCCTGTTCCTCAAAGTCTGGCAACCGAAACGCACCGCCGGCGCACAAATCGCAGGCGCTACCTCCAGCGCAGCGATTACCGCCAGCGTCGGTGGTTTCGGCCAGAAGCGCACCACCGTGGCTTCGCCTTACAGTCTCGGGGAAATTTTCAAAGCGTGGTCGCCGTTCCTGATCCTCACCGTGCTGGTAACGATCTGGACGCTGAAGCCTTTCAAAGCGATGTTCGCCGCTGGCGGTTCGATGTACAGCTGGGTGTTCAACTTTGCGATTCCGCACCTTGATCAACTGGTAATCAAGACCGCACCGATCGTGGCCGCTCCGACCGCGATTCCAGCGGTGTTCAAGCTCGACCCGATTTCCGCGACCGGCACGGCGATTTTCTTCTCGGCGCTGATCTCGATGCTGGTGCTGAAGATCAATTTCAAAACTGGTCTGACCACTTTGAAAGAGACCTTCTTCGAACTGCGCTGGCCCATTCTGTCGATCGGCATGGTGTTGGCGTTCGCCTTTGTCACTAACTATTCCGGCATGTCCTCGACCATGGCCCTCGTGCTGGCAGGTACCGGCGCGGCGTTCCCGTTCTTCTCGCCGTTCCTCGGCTGGCTCGGCGTGTTCCTCACCGGTTCCGATACATCGTCCAACGCGCTGTTCAGTTCGCTGCAAGCAACCACTGCACACCAGATCGGCGTCAACGATGTCCTGCTGGTAGCGGCCAATACCAGCGGCGGCGTGACCGGCAAAATGATCTCGCCACAATCGATCGCCGTGGCCTGCGCCGCGACCGGTTTGGTCGGCAAGGAATCGGATCTGTTCCGCTTCACCCTCAAGCACAGCCTATTCTTTGCAACGATTGTCGGTCTGATCACCCTGGCTCAGGCCTACTGGTTCACCGGCATGCTGGTGCACTAAACCTACAAGAACCATGGAAAAAACCGACGCCGGTTCGTGATGCCGGCGTCAGCAATTCACCACCCGGTCTGTAAGGCTGCTGAAAGCAACACTCTCTATATTCAGCAGCCTCAGCGGACGGATAACCGGGATCACCCGGAGACACGCCTGATGAGCGAGCTTTTTTACAACGCTGTGCCGAACGCGACCCGCGTGGCACCGCCACTGCCCGAACCTCGGCAATACCCCAGCGAGAAACCGTCGCGGGTTTATCTGTTCGGGACGTGCGTGGTTGATCTGTTCTACCCCGAAGCCGGGATGGACGCGATCCACTTGCTGGAGCGCGAAGGGATTCGGGTCGAGTACCCGCAAGGGCAGAGTTGCTGCGGTCAACCGGCCTACACCTCGGGTTACACCGAGCAGGCGCGGACGGTAGCGCGCTCGCAACTGGCGCTGTTTGCCAGCGATTATCCGGTGGTGGTGCCGTCGGGTTCCTGCGCGGGCATGCTGCGCGAGCATTACGCCGACTTGTTCAAGGACGAGCCGGACACGTTGAAACAGGTTCAGGCCCTCGCGGCCCGCACCTATGAACTGGCCGAGTTTCTGCTGTTCGTCTGCAAGGTGCAGCTCAAGGACAGCGGCGAACCGGTCAAAGTCGCCCTGCACACTTCGTGTTCGGCACGCCGCGAAATGAACACCCACCTGCACGGCCGCGAGTTGTTGGCGCAGTTGAGCAACGTGGAACGGGTCAACCACGACCACGAAAGCGAATGCTGTGGCTTCGGCGGAACATTCAGCGTCCGTATGCCAGACATTTCCGGCGCGATGGTGGCTGACAAGACCCGATCGCTGAAGGATTCCGGCGCGCATCAGGTGTTGAGCGCCGACTGTGGCTGTTTGATGAACATCAACGGCGCATTGGAGAAACAAAAAGAAACGCTACGCGGGCAACATCTCGCCAGCTTTCTGTGGCAACGAACCGGGGGTGCGCAATGAGCACTTCCGCGATTATTCCTACGGTCGCCGTAGAAGAAGATTTCCGCACCCGGGCCCACAACGCCTTGGGTGATCAGCAACTGCGGAACAACTTCCGCACTGCGATGGATTCATTGATGACCAAACGGGCAGCCGCTTTCAGCGATGCCCACGAAAGAGAACACTTGCGTGCTCTGGGCAACTCGATCAGAGCCCGCGCGCTCTCCAAGTTGCCCGACCTGCTCGAGCAACTGGAAACAAACCTGACCCGCAACGGTGTGACAGTGCACTGGGCGGAAACGGTGGACGAGGCCAATGGCATCGTCTTATCGATCATCCGTGCTCACGAGGCGCGGCAAGTGATCAAGGGCAAATCGATGGTCAGCGAAGAAATGGAGATGAACCATTTCCTCGAGGCTCAAGGCATTGAATGCCTGGAGTCCGACATGGGGGAATACATCGTCCAGCTCGACCACGAGAAGCCTTCACACATCATTATGCCGGCGATCCACAAGAATGCCGGTCAGGTCGCGTCCTTGTTCCACGACAAACTTGGCGTGGAATACACCAAGGACGTTGACCAACTCATTCAGATCGGTCGCAGAGTCCTGCGGCAGAAATTCTTCGAAGCGGACATCGGCGTCTCCGGTGTCAACTTCGCCGTCGCCGAAACCGGCACCCTGCTGCTGGTGGAAAACGAAGGCAACGGCCGCATGACCACCACCGTGCCGCCGGTGCACATCGCCGTCACCGGCATCGAAAAGGTTGTGGAAAACTTGCGCGACGTGGTGCCGTTACTGTCGCTGCTGACACGCTCGGCGCTGGGCATTCCGATCACCACTTACGTCAACATGATCTCCGGCCCGCGCAAAGAACACGAACTCGACGGCCCGCAGGAAGTGCATCTTGTGCTGCTCGACAACGGTCGCAGCCAGGCTTTCGCCGACAGTGAATTGCGTCAGACCCTGAACTGCATCCGCTGTGGCGCCTGCATGAACCATTGCCCGGTATACACCCGCGTCGGTGGTCACACTTATGGCGAGGTGTATCCGGGGCCGATTGGCAAAATCATCACCCCGCACATGGTTGGCCTGGCCAAGGTTCCGGATCACCCGAGCGCGTCATCGCTGTGCGGTGCCTGCGGTGAAGTATGTCCGGTAAAAATTCCTATCCCGGCGATCCTGCGGCGCTTGCGCGAAGAAAACGTCAAAGCCCCGGACAGCCCCTATCAAGTGATGCGCGGTCAGGGCAGCAAGTATTCGCGCAAGGAACGTTTTATCTGGAACGCCTGGGCCAGGCTCAATAGCTCGCCAACCTTGTATCGATTGTTCGGATTCTTCGCCACGCGCCTGCGGGCGCTGACGCCAAGCAACGTCGGCCCGTGGACGCAAAATCACAGCGCGCCAAAACCCGCCGCCCGCTCACTGCACGACATGGCCCGCGAGCATCTGGCCAAACAGGGAGATCGCTGATGAGCGCCAAGCAAAATATCCTCGGCAAACTGCGGAAAAGTCTGACCGGCGCCACGCCGATTGCCGACGACTTCGACGTCGATTTGGTGACGCAGCCCTACACCTACAGCGCCGAACAACGCATCCCGCAACTGCGCAAACTGATGGAAGCGGTACACACCGAAATCCACATGACCTCGGGCGAAGAGTGGCCAGCGCTGCTTGCGCAATTGCTGCGCGATCGTCAGTTACCGAGCCTGTTGATTGCACCGACTACCGCCCACGGGCAGAAAATCACACAACACTGGGCGAACAATCCTGACCTGCCGACGCTGAAATCCTACGACCGGCCCATGGAAGAATGGAAAGCCGAGCTGTTCAACGACACCCCGGCCAGCCTCACCGGCACCCTCGGTGCGATCGCCGCCACTGGCAGTCTGATCCTGTGGCCAACCCGCGAAGAACCACGGCTGATGAGTCTGGTACCGCCGGTGCATTTCGCCCTGCTCAAGGCCAGTGAAATTCGCGACAACTTCTATCAGGTGCAACAGGAATTCGAGTGGGCGCAAGGCATGCCGACCAACGCGCTACTTGTGTCCGGCCCGTCGAAAACCGCTGACATTGAACAAGTGCTGGCCTACGGCGCCCACGGCCCGAAAGACCTTGTGGTGCTGATCCTGGAGGATCAATGACACTTCCAGTGAATTTCCTGCGTGATGCGCAGCAACTGATTCCGGCCGAGCGCCGTTTTGATGATCCGTTATCGACGCTGGCCTTCGGCACCGATGCAAGTTTTTATCGGCTGATTCCGCAGTTGGTGATCCGCGTTGAATCTGAAGACGAAGTCGTGGCGCTGCTGAAGTTGGCTCAACGTGACCATGTCCCGGTGACCTTCCGCGCGGCGGGTACCAGTCTGTCCGGGCAAGCAATCAGCGATTCCGTGTTGATTGTGCTTGGGGATAACTGGAACGCGCGCGAGATTCGTGGCCAAGGTACGCAAATCCGCCTGCAACCGGGCGTGATTGGTGCGCAAGCCAATGCGTGGCTGGCGCCGTTCGGACGCAAGATCGGCCCGGATCCGGCGTCGATCAATGCCTGTAAAATCGGCGGCATCGTCGCCAACAACGCCAGCGGCATGTGCTGCGGCACCGCGCAAAATACCTATCACACGCTGGCCGGGATTCGGTTAGTGCTGGCCGATGGCACACGGCTCGATACTGAAGATGCTGCGAGTGTCGCGGCATTCCACGCCAGCCACGGCGAACTGCTCGAACGCTTGGCGACGTTGGGCCGCGAGACCCGCGCCAACGCTGAACTGGCTGCACGAATCCGCCACAAATACCGTCTGAAAAATACCACCGGCCTGTCACTCAACGCCCTGGTGGATTTCGATGAGCCTGTGGATATCTTGAGCCACTTGCTCGTCGGCTCCGAAGGCACGCTCGGCTTCATCAGCGCGGTGACGTACGACACGGTAATCGATCACCCGAACAAGGCCTCGGCGCTGATCGTCTTCCCCGATGTGGAGACCTGCTGCAACGCGGTTACCGTGCTGAAAAGCCAACCGGTGTCCGCCGTAGAGTTGCTGGATCGCCGCAGTCTGCGCTCGGTGCAAGACAAACCCGGCATGCCCGCTTTCGTACAACAACTGTCGAACAATGCCTGCGCGCTACTGATCGAATCCCGCGCGGCGACCTCTGCACTCCTACAGGAACAACTGGGGCAGATCATGGCGTCACTCAGTGGTTTCCCGGTGGAGAAGCAGGTCGACTTCACCGAAGACCCTGCCGAGAACGCCAAGCTCTGGGCCATTCGCAAAGACACCTTCCCTGCCGTCGGCGCCGTACGTAAAACCGGCACCACGGTGATCATCGAAGACGTGACGTTCCCGGTCGAACAATTGGCCATCGGTGTGAACCGCTTGATCGAGTTGTTCGACAAACATTCCTACGACGAAGCGATCCTTTTCGGACACGCGCTGGAAGGCAATCTGCACTTCGTCTTCACCCAAGGCTTCAACAACCCGGAAGAAGTCGCACGCTATCAAGCGTTCATGGATGACGTCGCGCAACTGGTCGCCGTGGAGTTCGGCGGCTCGCTGAAAGCCGAGCACGGCACCGGTCGCAACATGGCGCCGTTCGTGGAACTGGAATGGGGCAGCGACGCCTATCAACTGATGTGGCAACTGAAACGTCTGCTCGACCCTAACGGAATTCTCAACCCGAACGTGGTGCTCAGCGAAGATCCGCAGATCCATCTCAAGCACCTGAAGCCACTGCCGGCGGCCGATGAGATTGTGGATAAGTGCATCGAGTGCGGCTTCTGCGAACCGGTTTGCCCGTCGAAAGGACTGACCCTGAGCCCGCGCCAACGCATCGTGATCTGGCGCGATATTCAGGCGAAAAAACGTGCCGGCGTCGACACCACCGAACTGGAAAAAGCCTACGAATACCAAGGCATCGAAACCTGCGCCGCCACCGGTCTGTGCGCACAACGTTGCCCTGTAGGCATCAACACCGGCGAGCTGGTGAAAAAACTCCGAGGCCGACACGCAACGCATCAGAAAACGGCTGACTGGATTGAAGGAAATTTCGCCAAGACTCTGCAAGGCGCACGCCTCACTCTGCATGTGGCCAACGGTGCGCGGATGATGCTCGGCGCGCCGCGTCTGGCGAAACTGTCGGCAACGCTGACGCGTTTGTCCAAAGGCCAGGTGCCGTTGTGGACAAATGCGATGCCGCAACCGGAGAAAGCCATTCGCTTCAGCCCGAGTGTGTCGGACGAACGCCCGCGTGTGGTGTATCTGGCCGCGTGTGTCTCGCGGGTCATGGGCCCGGCGGCGGGAGATAAAGAGCAGATGTCGCTCTACGACAAAACCCGTGGCCTACTGGAAAAGGCCGGTTACCAAGTGGTGTTCCCGGACAATCAGGACAACCTCTGCTGCGGTCAGCCCTTCGCCTCAAAAGGCTACGCCGAGCAAGCCGAACACAAGCGTCAGGAGTTGATCAGCGCCTTGCTCCACGCCAGTCGCGGCGGTCTCGACCCAATCTATTGCGACACCAGCCCATGCACGTTGCGCCTGGTTCAGGACGTGGGAGAAATCCGTCTCGATCTGTACGACCCGGTGCGCTTCATCCGTACGCATCTTCTCGATCGACTGGACTTCACCCCACAAGACGCACCGATTGCCGTGCACGTGACCTGCAGCACTCAGCACCTGGGCGAAAGCCAGGCGTTGATCGATCTGGCGCGCAAATGCAGCAAAACCGTGGTGATTCCGGAAGGCATTCATTGCTGCGGTTTTGCCGGCGACAAGGGCTTCACCACGCCGGAGCTGAACAGCCATTCGCTACGCACTTTGAAGGACGCGGTGCAGCATTGCAGTGAAGGAATTTCCACCAGTCGCACCTGCGAAATCGGCCTGACGCAACACGGCGGCATCGACTATCACGGTCTGGTTTATCTGGTCGATCGAGTCACTCAGGCGAAGGCCTGCTGAAGAAAACAGAACCCTTGCGCGAGACCGCAGTCCACAGAACAGGCCCCGAACACTCGGGGCCGTTCCTTCTTTCGGTGACCGGCACTCAGGGTCAGCGAAGTCTGGATCCCTCAGCGCAAGGAGATACACATGAAACGCTCTGTACTGCTCGGTCTGTTCGTTACTGCCTCGGTGATGGCGTCGACTTCGTTTGCCGCTGACAAGCCCACCAGCCTCTGCGAAGCCAATCTGCAGACGATCAACAATGCGAAATCGCAATATCAGACATCGCCTGATCTGAATGCACGCGTCTCGGCCAGCGTGCAAAAGGCTCAGGATCTCAAGTCCCAAGGCAAGATCGACGACTGCCTGGCAGAAACCCAGCGCACCATTCTGGAAATCCAGAACGCGTCGGGCGACACCAAAAAGTGACCTCGCCGAAATGGCCTTTTCATACTAGATGTAAAAAAAACCGAATTCCTGCGTAGCGCGGCGGTCGATTGAACAGGCCCTACGCTAACGTAGCCTGTTATGACCTCGGCAACGCCGCCAGACTGTCCGGTAGCACCGAGACCAACCGTTCAAGGAGATACCCATGAAGCATTCTGCAATTGCTGGATTGTTCATCGCTGGTGCACTTCTGGCGTCGCCGGTGTTTGCGGCAGATTCGAATAAAGACCTGTGTGCCGGGAATCTTCAACTGATGAAAGACTTTGTCACCAGCCAGCCTTCCATTCCGGAAACCTCGGTGGACGACGTCAAGACCGCTCAAGAAAACGCCATGAAGGCGCAGGCTGCCGGGGACGATGGCAAATGCGTTGAAATCACCAACGGCATGATCGCGAAAATGCAGATCCGCAGTCCAACGCGTAACTGACACACCCGGAAGCCAACCTTCGGGTTGGCCTTCCCGGGCGATTGGCGTACACTGCGCAGGCTTGTTGCTCAAACAGATGTACTGAGCAATGAGTTCGGGGCCGTTTAGGATTCGACGCCGGTTGCGAAACTTTAGGTGCATGCCGACTTGGTAACAGAAGTCGTAAATCCACTGTTGCAACTTCTTATAGTTGCCAATGACGAAACCTACGGGGAATACGCTCTCGCTGCGTAAGCAGCCTTAGCCTTCCCTTCTGGTACCTTCGGGTCCAGCAATCATCAGGGGATGTCTGTAAACCCAAAATGATTGTCATATAGAACAGAATCGCCGTGCAGTACGTTGTGGACGAAGCGGCTAAAACTTACACAACTCGCCCAAAGCACCCTGCCCTTCGGGTCGCTGAGGGTTAACTTAATAGAAACGGCTACGCATGTAGTACCGACAGCGGAGTACTGGCGGACGGGGGTTCAAATCCCCCCGGCTCCACCAACTCAAAAAAAAGACGTCCTCGGACGTCTTTTTTTATGGCTGAAATTCAAGCACGCACGCATCATGAAATTGCGAAAAATGGGGATTTGCACTGCGCCTAGACAGTGTGATGATTATGCATTTCGTCGGCGAACACCCTGCAATGACAGCTCTTCGCCTGTAAATGCGCCACCTGTATGTGCTCATCTCAAATCAAAGTTTATTTTCAACCTTATGGGTACTCTCTCCATGATAAGCGGCCAGCAGCATTCAAAAGACCTTAGCTTTGCGGGCTTGATGAGCCTTAAAAGCAGGTCACGTGACCGCCAGGTTGATGCTGTCTATTCATCTGCCCCTGAGATGCTTGAAATGGCTGCTGTCAGTGCAAAAGCCGCGCTTCGTAGCAGCTCTACTTCACTCCCTCGCCCACAACGATTTTCTGCGCTTAGCGACTGATGTCTGACACGGCTAGGGAAGACGCTCGGTTCGCCCAGCTTGAAGGTTCAGAGCTCCGTAAACACTCTTAAGCTAGAGTTTGGAGGTCAGGTAACCGTCGATCTGTTACTCAAGCATATCGACAACTCTGGTCGACTCTATAAAGCTGGCGTCGATAAGATCGACCACCATATCCCCGAGCGACACTCGCGAGCCGATTTGATGGCCGAGGTAGGGTTTTAACATCAGGAGCTCATTGATGAACGCAACCAAGTCCGGCTCACCCAACGCCCAAAAAAGCGCCTTCGCCGATTTCATCCGCAATGCCGGATCCGAGCAAAAAAAGCGTATTTACAGTGAAGTGTTGGCCGAAGCCACCAAGCAACAAAATCAGTTGATAGCCGAAGCAGAAGCCAAACGGATCTGATCCGAATTATTGGCATGAAGCCCGGCAGATGACCGGGCTTTCTGGCGCACAGGGGTTCGCTCAATCCTCAGCATTTCTCTTCGGAAATCTCCGAAAAAAACCGCGCCCCCCAACCCCCACCAACACCCCCAACACAATCGCCGCCAACGGCACCGCCCCCACCCATGTCATCGTCGGAAACACCAACAAGATCTGCGAGTCATTCCCGCCCAGCATCATCGACGCGCCAATCCCCATCAGCATCCCGGCCAGTAAATGCCGAACAACCGGCAACCACTGCAACCGCTGATAACAAAACGTCCGTCGCTTCAACGTGTACACCAGCATCCCCAGCAGCAACATGCCAAACACCGCCACTCGCTGAACCGTCAACGCGCCCTCATCCATCGCCCAGAACATCCGCGACAAGTCATAAATGAACACGCTCGGCGTCCACTGCGGTTCGAACGTGTAGAGCGCGCTGGTCAGAGCGCCGAGCAGCAGGCTCGAAACCACCACACGCCGATCGCCATGCATCTGTGACAAAAACACCAAAACCAGTAAGACGATGCCGATAGTCAGCCAATACTGATGGCTGGATATCTCCGCCATGTGCTGAATCTTGTGTTCAGTGAGCATGTTGAGGTGGTGCCAAAGCACGATGCCCAGCACCCAGCCGATCACCGTAAATATTTTCGCCAGATGACCGCTGGCGAGTTTGGTCAGGGTGCCGACGCTGCATCCGTCGTTGAGCACCGAGGCGACACCGAACAACAAGCCGCCAAGCACCAGTGACCGATAGCCCACTTCAGGAATAAACAGCGGCTGACTGAATCCGGACAATCCATACAACGGCCCCAGCAACAATCCAAACAAGCCACAGGAAACCAGCGACACAAACAGTGTCGGTCGGCGTCGCAGCAGTTGCCCGACCGCGTTGACCAGGCACATGCCCATGCGCTGGGACACCAGGCCAATGAGGAAGGCCAGCAGTAGCGAAATCAACAGTGAAAGCACAAGGCTCCCCGTTTTTGGAACGTGAGGTCGGTTGGACGTTATCGCAGATCGCGCGCGGTGCAAACCTTGCGGGTGAAGTGCGAAAGCGCTTCTACACTCACAGCGCACCTGCCATTCAACGTCGACACCCGAGTGATCATGACTTCCTTAAAAGACCGCATGCAAACCGGCAAGGACGCACGCAAGCAGTGCTCGCGCGGCTCTCAGGCTTCGACGGGCAAGATGAGTCGTGATCCGATTCCGCTGATCAAGGCGTCGAGTCAGGGGCGTGTCGAGTCGTTGGTGGAGTTGCGTTACGGGCGCATGCTGGTGTCGCCGTTTACGTTTTTTCGCGGCAATGCGTTGTTGCAGGCGCATGACTTGTCGAGCACGGCGACCATGGGTTTGATTTCGCCGATCTGCGGTGATTGTCATTTGATGAATTTCGGTGGTTTCGCCACGCCGGAGCGCAATCTGCTCTTCAGCGTTAATGATTTTGACGAGGCGCATCCCGGGCCGTGGGAGTGGGATTTGAAACGTCTGGCCGCCAGTCTGGTGATTGCCGCGCGCGACTTGCGCCACGGCGATTCGGTCGAAGAGTCGGTGTGTCGCGACATGATCGGCGCGTATCAAGCGACCCTGCTGGAGTGCGCCGAACAGAGTTCGCTGGAGAACTGGTACGAGTCGATCAGTTACACCGACTTGCTCGCGCAGGCGCGCAAAACCACGCTTGAACACGTGCAACGGGCTATCGAAAAAGCTGAGCAGCGCACTCACGCAGGCCTGCTGCCGAAGATCAGCGAGCGCGATAAACACGGGCGTCTGATTATTCGCGATGACTTGCCGGAAATTTTCCATCTGCACAACAACTCCACGTTGCTGGATGCCGAGGATGACTGGCTGCGACTGTCGGACTGGCGTCCGCTTTACGAGATGTTCATGCGCGATTATCGCGGCACGTTGCAACCCGATCGTCGCGAATTGTTGTCGCGGTTTCATGTGCAAGACATGGCGTTCAAAGTGGTCGGCGTCGGCAGTGTCGGCACGCGTTGTCTGGTGGCGCTGATGACCGACGATCAGGAATTTCCGCTTTTTCTGCAGTTCAAGGAGGCGCGGCGCTCGGTGCTTGCCGATTACGTCAAAGGCAAATCGCGGGTGCGCCACGAAGGTCAGCGCGTGGTCGAGTGTCAGCGTTTGATGCAGGCGGCCAGCGATCTGTTTCTCGGCTGGACGACGGGGCCCAACGGTCGGCATTTCTATGTGCGGCAACTGCGTGACATGAAAATCTCCGCCGAACTGGAAACCTTCGACGCTGAAACCTTCGCCGCTTATGGACGGGTTTGCGGTCGTGCCCTGGCCCGCGCGCATGCGAAAGCGTCCGGACAAGCCGCGCAAATCAGCGGCTACATCGGCAAAAGCGATGCGCTGGCCGATGCGTTGTTGAAGTATGCGCAAAGCTACACCGCGCAAAATGAACGCGACTTCGAACGCTTTCAATTGGCCTGTCGCAAAGGTCGATTGCGCGCACGTTCGGAAGCCGACTTTACCGCTGATTACCTGCCTTGAACCGGGCTAGAGCGGCCGCCAACGAGATGAATTTTTCTTCACTGCCCCTGCCCGACCGAACCTGTAAAGTTCGCTCGCTCATTCAAGAAACTACGGTTCGCCCGCGCTCCTGCGGGCTTTTTTTTGCCTGAAATTCCTCATCATTCCAAGTTTCCCCTGTAGGAGCTGCCGAAGGCTGCGATCTTTTGATCTTGAAACGCAGGATCAAAAGATCGCAGCCTTCAGCAGCGCCTACAGAACATCAACCGGTTTGTATTTTCTGCGGTGTCGGGCAATGCTGTCTGACAACCCCGCCGACCGGAACGTCCGATGCCGCTGTTGACCCTGCCCTGCCAACGCCTGACGCTGGCGATTCTTGCCCCGGATCAGGCGGAACTCGAAAGTGAGTTTTATCGCCGCAACCTGCGCCATCTCGCGCCGTGGTCGCCGATCCGTACCACTGAATATTTCTCCACCGCGCAAATCCGTCGACGTCTCGAGATTCAGTCCAGTGCGTTCGAGGCCGGGCTGGCGATGCATTTCGCGCTGTTGTCGCCGGACGGCCAGCAGATGATCGGCGCGTGCAATTTCAGCGGGGTTATTCGCGGGGCGTTTCAGGCGTGTTATCTGGGTTATCACATCGATGAAGCCCATCAGGGCCAGGGTTTGATGCAGGAAGCGCTGGAGGCTGGCATCGCGTACATGTTCGAGGGCCAGAATCTGCACCGGATCATGGCCAACTACATTCCCGGCAACGAGCGCAGTGCGCGGTTGCTGGAGCGCTTGGGTTTCGAGCGTGAGGGCTACGCCAAGGCGTATCTGAACATTGCCGGGCGCTGGCAGGATCATGTGCTGACGGCGCTGGTAAACCCGCTTTTTGAAACGCCGGACAAACGTTGGTCGCGACCACTCGCTTAAGCTTCACGAATTGTTCAGCATTGCCGACGTATGCTCGGGGTTCCCGCCCCTTTCGGTAGCCTGAACGCCATGTCGCGTGCCGTCACTTCGCTGTTTCTGCTTGCCGCCCTGCTGTTTTTCTTTGCACTGGGCAACCATCAGTTGCAAGGCTCCACCGAGGCCCGCGTCGCCGGCATCGCCATGGAAATGCACCTGGACAATGACTGGGTGACGCCGCGTCTGTTCGGCGAAGCGTTTCTGGAAAAACCCCCACTGAGTTTGTGGCTCGACGCCGGCGCCATGCGCGTGTTCGGCGTTTCGCCGTGGGCGGTGCGGCTGGCGTCGGCGGTGGCCGGGCTGCTCAGCGTGATGTTGCTGTACGGCATGTTGCGTCGCTTTGAGCGGCCGAAAAGGGTCGCGTGGACGGCGGGGATTCTGCTGGCAACCATGGCCAGTTACTGGAGCAACGTACGTGGCGTTGGCGAAGACGCGCTGCTGGCGCTCGGCGTGACGGCGGCGTTGTTGGCGTTTTTTCAGGCGCAGCGAGTGCCGACGCTGGGCAATTCGCTGCTGTTTGTCGTCGGCATCGCCATCGCGACGCTGAGTAAAGGCGTGCTCGGCTTGGCGATGCCCGGCGTGGTGATTTTTGCTTATCTGCTGGCGGACAATCTGATCGACAGGCGTTTGAAGATCGCTGATTGGTTGCGGCCGGGGTTGCTCACCGTCGTCGGTTTGATTCCGCTGCTGATCTGGCTGGTGGTGCTTTATCAGCATGGCGGGGCGCAAGCGGTGAGAGAGGTTTTGCTGACCAACAGTGTCGGACGTTTCAGCGGGTCGTTCGTTGAGGCCGGGCATTACGAGCCTTTTTATTACTACCTCGCCAAGCTGCCGCAAGCGTTTTTGCCGTGGAATATTCTGGTGTATCTGGGGCTGTGGCACTTCCGTAAAGAGTTGAAGGCTAATCGGTATTTGCTGTTTTTCAGCCTGTGGATCGTGGCGCAGTTTGTGATGCTGACGTTGGCGTCGAGCAAGCGCACGGTGTACTTGATGTCGATGACGCCGGCGGCCGCGGTGATCGCGGCTGAATACGCATTTGTGTTGTTCGAGCGGTTGAAAGCGTACGAATCGGCGAATCGATTTGTAGGCTGGATCGCTCGTCGGCGTCAGGCATTGGGATTCGGCGTGTTGGCGGTGGTGATCGCCGGTTATCTCGGGGCGGCGCAGTGGGCGCTGCCGAATGCGGATAAACACCTGTCGTTCCTGCCGCTGACGGAACACATTCAATCGTTACAGACCAGTGGTCATCAGGTGGCGTTGTTTCAGGCGAATGAGCGGGTGGGCGGCGCGAGCGTGTTTTATACGCAGAGTGTGTTGAAGGGGCTCGATACGGAGGCGCAGTTGCGGGCGTTTCTGGGGGCGGCAGCGACGAACGTGGCGGTGATCTCAGGGGATACTGAGCCTGTTGCGCCGCTGAAAGTGCTGAAGACCATGAAGGTTGGGCGGCAGGCTTATTACTTTGTCACCTACTAGATCGGGCTAAACACAAAGCCCTGTGGTGAGGGGATTTATCCCCGATGGGCTGCGCAGCAGCCCTTTCTTTTGAATCAAGAGAGGGGCCGCTTCGCGCCCCATCGGGGATAAATCCCCTCGCCACAGGTTATTCACTGGATGGGCATTCCAACTGTTGCCGACGTTGCGACTGACACTGTCCGCTCATGCTTCTCCAACACCGGCATCTCCAGCCGCGCCCGTCCATAAAACGCCAACGCTGTCAGCAAACACGCCAGCCAGACAAAGATCCCTGCCCAAAACGTGTGGGACATGTAGTGCCAACCTTGCAGGACGCGCGTCGTGCCGTAGACAAAACCGAGCAACAACGAGCCCCACAAAATCGCCTTGGAAAACCGCCACTGGTAGCGTCGCGCAACAAAGTACAGCGCCAGCATGGTGAACCCACCCGACGCGTGCCCGCCCGGCCAGCAACGGCCCTCGCCCGCTTCATGGAACAACTGAAAATTCTCGTACCACTCGACATGAGCCATTTTGCCGCCGTACAGCGTGGTCTCGATCGGGCAGTAAACGCTGGTGTGCGCCTTGAGGAAGTGGATCACCCCGGTGCAAACGGCGAACGCCACCACGACGAAGAAAAAATCCCTACGATGATCAGCGGTAAATCGCAGCACCGGCGCGACTCGGCTGCGCTGCAGAAAGGCACCCAGTCGTGGCCGCTTCTGCGGATTGACCAATGGCCAGATCACCGAGAGCATCGCACCGATCAAGGCAATCTCGCCTGTCCAGTTCGGAATGATCCGCGCCCATTTGTGCGTGATTTTTTCGAAGAGATGGATTTTGTCGAGTGGGAAAGTCTGGGTCAGCGGGTCGAACAACAGGTTGCTGAAGGCGATGTCGATTTTGGTCATGTCGAACAGCAGAAACACCACCGCTGCACAGAGCAGCGGGATGCCAAAGTTGTAAGCGTAGAAACGCGGTTTCATCGGGTGGTCACCGTGCGCCAGTCGGAGGCTTCAATGAAGCCGAGCATCTGTGGGGCCGCCGGATTGGCAGCGGAGACAAACAGCGAAGAGCCGTAGCCGGGATCGGAGGCCGGTACGTTCAGGTCTTTCTCCAGTTGCGCCATGCATTCGCTGTGGGTCACCAGGATCAGATTGCGCCCCGGCACTTTGTGCGCCAGCGCGTCCTGCAACATCCGCCCCTTGCAACTGATCAACCAGTCGGCGGCGGTGGAGGTCTTGGTGAACATGTAACCGGCGGTCTGCACGGTGCGCTCGATCGGGCTGTTGTAGAGGTCGGCGTTACTCAGGCCCAGTTGTTCAAACTGCGAACCCACCGCATCCGCGACACTGCGCGAACGTTGAGTGATGCCGTCATTGCCGCTAAGGCACGGTGCCTTGGAGTGATCGCAGCGTTCGACGTGGCGCACCAGCACGATCATGTCGCCTTGCGCCCAGCCCTGCGCCAACGCCTGCGCGCCGGCGACATTGCCGTGGGCCAGATCCGGCACGGCAGCGGGTGCCAGCAACCACAAGGTCAGCGGAATCACCAGTACGGAGGCGGCCAACACCACCCACGTGTTGCGAAAACGCGCCAAACCGCTCAGATCGATCGTGCGTTTGACGCCGAACAGATTCAGTCTCAATTCCACAAAAAGCCGCCTCACCGGCATGCATCACTTGTCATTCGATGCGGCGAAGGTACAGAGGCGGGCGTGGGCAGCCAGTGAAACCCATGTGAAAAAAGTCTTGGGATCCTTTGTTACAAATTCCGTAGGACAAAATCCTTTCAGCTCTCGGCATTGCGGCCGATACAGACCTGCTAACACCCTTGCTGGCTCAAAAAAACAACAATCTTCCAGCCTAACCGACGACCAAGAAACCCAACGTTTCTGGAGGATTTTTGATGAATAGCTGGTTCGGCAACATCAGCGTGAACATGAAATTGGGCCTGGGCTTCGGCCTGGTGCTGGCCCTGACCTGCGTCCTGGCCCTGACCGGTTGGACCAGGCCTCGGCGGCCTGATCGACCGCAGCAACTGGATGAGCGACATCACCCAGCTCAACTCCGGCCTGACCAAACTGCGCGTGGTGCGCCTGCAATACATGCTGACCAACGGCGATGAAACCGCCGCGCAAAACGTGCAGACCACCCTTGAAGCCTTCGCCGCGCAACAGCAGAAGTTGATCAGCAGCTTCAAGAGCCCGGAAAACGTCAAGTTGCTCAAGGCGCAGGCGGCGACCATCGCTGAATACCAGACCTCGCTGAACAAAATGCGCAACGCCTACCGCACCGCCAACAGTGCGCGCGACGCCATGAGCGTGAATGCCGAGGCCGCGTATCGTCAGATCGAATCGATCAGCAAACATGTGCAGCAAATGGACATGAGCGAGCAACGTTTCGAACAGTTCCAGGCCATCACTACGGCCAAGGAAGCGTTCATCCTCACCCGCTACGAAGTGCGCAGCTACATGGCCGCCACCAACGCCGACACCGAGCAGAAAGCCGTCGCCCAACTCGACGTGGCGATCGCCAGCCTCAAACAATTGAACGTGCATTTCGCTGACACTCAGGCAGATGCCCTGCGTCAGCTGGAAACCGCGCTGGTCAATTACCGCAGCGCATTACAGGCGTTTAAAAACGCCAACAGCGAAGCCGTGCAGGCGCGCAAGGAAATGACCGATCAGGGCGCGACCATCGTCACCCAGAGCGAGCAGCTGTATCAGATCCAACTCGATCGTCGTGACGCCGAAAGCGCTCAGGCTCGCACCCTGCAATTGATCAGCACCCTGCTGGCGTTGCTGGTTGGCGTGATTGCCGCCGTGCTGATCACCCGTCAGATCACCCGTCCGCTGCGCGAAACCATGGCCGTGGTCGACCGCATCGCCAGCGGCGACCTGACCCACAACGTCATCGTCACCCGTCGCGACGAACTCGGTGTGCTGCAACAAGGCATCGCGCGCATGGGCGTGACCCTGCGCGACTTGATCAGCGGCATCCGCGACGGCGTCACCCAGATCGCCAGCGCCGCCGAAGAGCTGTCGGCCGTGACCGAACAGACCAGCGCCGGGGTGAACAGCCAGAAAGTCGAGACCGATCAGGTCGCCACCGCAATGCACGAAATGACTGCCACCGTGCAGGAAGTTGCGCGCAACGCCGAGGAAGCCTCGCAAGCCGCTGCCGCCGCTGACGGCGAAGCCCGCGAAGGCGACAAAGTGGTCAACGAAGCCATCGCGCAGATCGAACGTCTGGCCAGCGAAGTGGTGCGCTCCACCGAAGCCATGAGCGTGCTGCAACAGGAAAGCGACAAGATCGGCAGCGTCATGGACGTGATCAAAGCCGTCGCCGAACAGACCAACCTGCTCGCCCTCAACGCTGCGATTGAAGCCGCGCGCGCCGGTGAAGCCGGTCGCGGGTTTGCCGTGGTTGCCGACGAAGTACGTGGCCTGGCCCAGCGCACACAGAAATCCACCGAAGAAATCGAAGGCCTGGTCGCCGGTCTGCAGAACGGCACCCAGCAGGTTTCGGCAGTGATGAACAACAGCCGCGCACTGACCGACAGCAGCGTCGCGCTGACGCGCAAGGCCGGCCTGTCACTGGAAAGCATCACCCGCACGGTGTCGAATATTCAGTCGATGAACCAGCAGATCGCTGCGGCGGCTGAACAGCAGAGCGCAGTGGCGGAAGAGATCAGCCGCAGCATCATCAACGTGCGCGACGTCTCGGAACAAACCGCGGCGGCGAGTGATGAAACGGCGGCGTCGAGTGTTGAGCTGGCGCGGTTGGGTGGGCAGCTGCAGCAGATGGTCAGCCACTTCCGGGTCTGATTCGACCGCTAAACTGTCCGTTGCACGTCTCCGGCGCTGGAGCCGTGCAACGACATCTACAGCGCCCGAAGCATGTCCCGCCTCCTCCCTTCAAATTCCTACATCCTCGTGATCCCTTTCCGATGTGCAGCGGCGAATATCCTCTGTCCAACGGCCGCAATGGCTGACAGCGCTGTCGAAGCGTCCCGCGTAGTGTCGATTCTCCACAGAGAAGGAGACAACCGGGATGACCGATCGAACACTGCTCAAGACGTTGATCCAGACGCACAGTCCGAAAGATCAGGAGAGCGAGTTCAAAGAGCTTTTCGACAAGGATCTGAAGTTTGGCTCGATCTTCGACATCACCCGACTGACCGAGGCCGAATTCGCCGCCAGAGTCAGCGCCGGCGTTGAAGCCAGACAATCACTGAGTCAACTGTCGTCCTCAATCGATACAAAAACGCTTTTCGACAATGTCAGATGCCTCGCGGCGCAGCTCACGCATCTCTACCGGGAACAGCGCACTTCAGATGGAAAAGCACAACACCACTGGCATCCGTCGAGCATTCGCAAAGCCGAGGAACAAGCCCCCACTTATACCCATCTGTTCATGGAAAACTGGGACGATGCCTGCAAGGTCGATTCGATTGCCGCCATCGATTCGCAGGTCGCCTATCTCCGCGCGCTGTACCTGTTTGCCCTGCAACTGGAGTCAAGTCCCTCAGTTAACAGCGAAGAGAAAAACGATCGAATTCTTTTGGCTGCACGACGCCCGGATCTGTCGCTACTGTCGATCAGTCATCAAAGCACCTTCACTGCTCAACCGATGCTCAGGATCGTCAACGAGACGCTGGATAACAATATTCGCGCAGGGTTGTTATCGGCCCCCGACAAAGCTCAATCGACCTATAAACTTCTGGCTCAACGGCAGTTCCCTTTCGTCCTTCCCTACGAATTCTTTCATCACCAATGCCTGCTGGGGCTGAACGAAAAAAACACTGCGCTGGGCGAATTAAACTATCGCATCAGCCAGCATCTCCCCTTAAGCCAGCATGAAAGCCATCTTTATGGCAGCGTGCCGCAATCTTCACCGCGTGTGGCACAGGCCCTGATGTCAGGATTGGGACCCAAGCGTCAGGCACTTCTGACTGACTGGCCTGATGCCAGAACACTGTCGAGCGTCGCAAGTGATTCGTTTACAGCCGAGCAACAGTCGCAATACTGGAAACCTGTTTACGGCCCGGCAACGACCGACGATCTCAGTCACATCAGCACCTTCCTCGAGCGAACCGGGCTCAATGCCGACCAGTTGGAGGCATTACTCGCGCAAGGCCGATACGCCCTGCACAACTCCCCTCAGAATCGTCTGGGGGCAAGCTCATTCGGTGCCGGTACAGCCCGTTACGTCAACGGTGCGACTAGCGCCCGCTACCCGGCGATGACGATCGACCGAAACACGAAACCTGCGCGCGTCACACATGCAACCGCGCAACGTTTAGAGCGCCTGCATCGAATGATTCGCCTGCAACGCTGGCTGGAGATGCCCTTTGCCGATCTGGATGTCCTCCTCTGCAGTGCCATGGGCTCGCCGCGCGCACCGGAACCCAGCCTGCAAATTGATCGCTATGTGATTCGGGCACTCGGTGTGTATCGATATTTTCAGCGCAACTATTCACTCACGGCTGAGGAATTCGCCGCATTACTGCACCTTGTATCAACGTCCGCGACCAGTGATGAGCCGGCACTCTTTGACCGGATCTTCAATCAGGCGCGCTTGTTCGATGAGCCGCTGATACTTGATGGCCGAGCGTTTTCGTCAAACCCGACAGATCCACTCTCGCATTCGGTTTTGCAGCATTTGAGCGCCAGCCTGGGTATTCCCCTGTCGGAAAACGCGCTGTTGCACATTGTGAAAAATACCGAGAAACAACTGGGCTCGCTGAAGTGCGACGCGCACACGTTGTCTTCCATTTACCGACAGGCTCGCATTGCGCAGCTGTTCGGCTTCACCGTCAGTGAAAGTGCGACGCTGGCGAATCTGTTAGGCGGAGAAAGGATTGCCGCGTATCTGGTGTCAGGTCAGACCAAAGACCATGAAATCAAGGTCGATTGCTCCGATCTTGAAGGGCTCAAGATAAACCTGTGCATCGGCGCCCCGTTGTCGGCGGACATGAAGCACTGGCACTTGCTTCCAGGCTCCAGCATCGAGATAGGAACGGCTTTTTTTTCCGACTCGATCAACAACGTGATCACTGTCCGCTATCCCCCTAATTTATCCGGGGAGATGCATGAACTGTATTTCAAGATACCTCATGGGTCCCGGCGAATACCGTCACGCCCTTATCGGGGACTGTGACCACCTACGGTGGCACTCTCGATGAGCTGCTGCAGTTGCAAAGCCCTTTCGTAACGCTGACTGCACAGGGCGCCAACCGGGCGGAGTTTGAAACCTACGTAAAGGTCACACTGACCAGCGCCGAGAGCCCGCCACGGGATCTCGACATGCTTGATGTCCTGATGCAAATGGACTGGACCAGCCGCTGGATCAAGCAATCCGTCTTGGACATCCCGGGACTTCAGCAGCTCCTTACGCCGGCAGGCAGCAGCGAGCAAATGCTGGGTAAGTTGCTGCAACACTTCACCAGTCTGCAGGCTGCGACCCGAAAAGCCGTGGTGACGACGCCCGAGTTGGCAGCCTTGTCATTGCCCGACAGTGCGAATTTGCGCGCAGAGTTGGCTATCGACTTGCTCGATGAAAAGGGTCTGGTGAAAAATTTCGCGCCGCTGGCAACGGACGACGCCTCTGAAAGGATGGACGCGGCCCTCGAGAAATTACCCGCGCTGTTGATTCACGTCGACGACGACGCGCAAAGCCAGAGACAAAAGAAAAACGCCCGACAAAAACTCAAAGACCTGCTCCTGCCAGCCCATGATCGACAGCAACATCTGATCGAGACGTTTCTTCAGGAAACCTGCTGGCTTCCCATGACGTGTGCAAAGGGCGTAGTGACCTGGGCGAAGTCCTCGATCCACCGAATCCTGCTTGCCGCATTGTCCTCGGAACGCTTGAACGATCTCGCATCGACCCTCGAACCCGTTCTGCGCCATGCCCGGGCGGCCGTTCAGCTGCAAATGAGCAACAGGGCATTACAGGTTTTCCAGAAACATCCCGATTGGCTGCAACGCTCGAATTCGGCATTGGCGCTGACACTCGAGACCCTCTACCTGCTCGACCGGATAGTCCATTGCATGACGACCCATCAGCATGATGAAGAAAGCCTGCTGAATTATCTGGAGCTGGCCAACGAGCCCGGCTCATCCGCGGACGCCAGCAACCTTCATCTGGCTCGACTGCTGAACTGGACGCCGGCGCAAGTCAGTCTGTTGACCGCCAGATTACCCCGCTCACGGGCCAGCACCATGGAGGACATCGACTGGCTTGTGCGCTGTCACGACACCTGCGCAAAAACCGGCCTGGGCGCGGCGGCCTTGCTTGACGCGACCAGACTGCAGAACGACAGCCCTGAAGAACACTGGAAATCCGTCGGTGTGGCGGTAATGGCCAGCGGAAACTGATCCCATCTCATGCTCAAGGAACGAACATGAAAGCACTGATCGAAAAACAACTTGAAGAAAGCCTGCGTGACGCGCTGCTCGGGCTCTATCTGTCCTTGATCAATTCGGACGTTTCAAACAGCGGCGACATTAACACGCAGCTCAAGACCGCCAATGACCTCTACCACCACTTGCTGCTGGACGTATTGGTCAGCCAGGACGTGCCGACCAGCCCGGTGGCTTGCGCTATCGCCAGCCTGCAGCAATACATCAACAGCATTCTGGATAACATGGAGCAGGGGTATCACACGGCAATCGTTGCACCCGACCAGATTGAAACCTGGCGCACGGCGATGCATGAATACCAAGGCTGGGCAACTAACGAACGCCTGCACTATTTCCCGGCGGCCTATCTTGATCCAACGTTGCGCCAGAACAGCACCGAGAGCTTCAAGAAACTGGAAAACGACCTCAACCAGAACCAGTTAAGCATTGAGTCTGTACAAACCACGGTACTGGCTTATCTGAGCAGGCTGGAAGAAGTGGCAAACCTGAAAACCGTCAACGGTTACATCGACGGCAGCGGTTTCAGCGCCAGTACTTATTACTTTGTTGCCAGATCCAGAACGGCGAACACCTGGTACTGGCGCTCACTGGACATGACGAAAAGACCTAGCGTCCCTGAGTCACTGACCAGCCAATACGATGCGCCCGAACCCCAGGCCTGGTCGGACTGGAACCGCTTCGATCTGCCCTTTTCCGAAAGCGCCATTGAACACACTGTCCGTCCCGTGATGTTCAACAAGCGCCTGTATGTGATCTGGGCCGAATGCATCTTTCAAGACAAGGCCTCAGGCAACAGCGATCCAGCGAAGCCCAAGACCAACCCTTTATTCCGTCTGAATATGTGTTTCAAGAAATACGATGGAAGCTGGAGTACGCCCACAAGCTGCGTGCAAGCCTATGGGCTACATGCAGAGATGCACACGCTGAGTGTGGAGCAAGTACTGCAGGGCACACAGACTATCGCTGTCTACGACAAGAATGATGCGTGCCTGTTGGTCGTGCTGTATGTCACTGACGTGCCGTACGTCAACAAGGCTGCCAAACATTTACTCTGGATGTCGGCGCAGATCGACAAGGATGCCATCTCCAGATCCGACATTCGTGCAAGCGGTCTGCTAGAGGCTGACACAGACGTTCCTCTGAGAAATCTTGCCGAGCACTTTCCGCCGGGTGAGCAACGGCAACTGCAATTTCTCCATGAAGCGCTTCAGAACGAGCGCATCGCCCCCAGCATCAACACTCACTTCGATGGGAAGACAGGAACCACTGAGTTCATCGACTTCGCCGGATCCGAGATCGAGTTCACGGAATCCGGCAGCACAGTCACTGAAAAGCAAAAACGCTCGCCCATCCGAATGAATATCACGTTCGCCAGGCACCTGATCGAACGTGCCGAAGCGAGCATGGATGAGTTGCTGAGCTGGAGTTCACAGCACTTGCCCGAGCCGCCCTTCGAGGCGGGCGGCGATGCCGGGGTAATGGATTTCCATGGTGCCTACGGTCGTTATTTCTTCGAGCTATTTCTCTATTTGCCGTGGCTGGTCGCCCATCGTTTCAATCAGGAGCGGCAATACGCTCACGCCGAAAACTGGTTGCAGTACCTGTTCAACCCCGGTCGTAAAAAAATCGAGGGCGGCAGCCCTGATTACTGGAATTCAGTACCGCTGACTTACAGCACTCCGGCGCCGGGGCAACTCAGCCATGCCATTCAGGGCCCGCAGGATCCGCATCAAATCGCACTGAGTCACCCGGTGCACTTTCGAAAAGCCTTGTACATGCTCCATATCGACATCTTGCTCAATCGCGCCGATGCCGCCTATCGCCGGTTGACCCCGGACGGTTTATCGCAGGCAAAGCTATGGTATGTCCGGGCAGCGGATTTGCTCGGGCCGCGCCCGGATATCCGCCAGACCGACATCTGGAACGCGATAACCCTCGGCGACTTCAGCAGCGAGATCAACACGGATCTGCGCAGTTTTGAAAAAAAACTGAGCACCGAAAACAAAGACATATCGGCACAGGAAAATCTGGCACCTGAGGTGTGCGTGCGACCTTACGCCCATCCACCGTCGATCCATACCATCGATACCCCGCACCTGCGGTTGCCCTTCAATCCCGTATTGATCGCGCACTGGGACAGACTGGAAAGTCGCTTGCACAACCTCCGGCACAATCTCGATATCGTCGGCCGGCCCTTAAACCCTCCAATGTTCGGTTCAACTTCGGACTCGGGCGATCCATTGAGCACCAATCCGCCAAAAGCGGCGGAGCCCGGCAACGTCCAGCGCTCCGGTCTGGTGATTCCACCCTACCGCTTCAGCGCAATGCACGCCCAAGCCATGACGGCGGTGGAAAGTGTCATCCAGTTCGGCGCGACGCTGCTGTCCTTTATCGAACGTAGCGAGCAGGCCAGCTATCTGGAGCTGCAACAACACCATGTCTGGGACATCGCCAACATGGCCGTCGAACTGCAGACGCATTCACTGACCATCGACCGCAAGTCCCGCGAGGCATTGCTTGCCGGTAGAGCCATCCTTGAGGGACGCCGGGACTACTACAGCAAGCTGGTTGATGAAGTCCTCAATCCTGAAGAAGTCGGCGCCGCCGTTGCCCATCTGACCGGGCGCATTGCCGAGGCTGGCGCGCATGCGGCACAGGCCGTCGGCCATGGATTGAAGCTCGTACCGAATATTTTCGGCCTGGCCGACGGCGGATTTCGTCTGGAAGGCGGCCCTATGGCTGTGGCAGCAGCGGCAATGGGTGCAGCCACTGCCGCCCACGGAACCGGCGAAGCGCTCGAACGCGCCGCCCAATACCGTCGCCGCCATCAGGAATGGATATTCGCCCGCGACCAGGTCACCCTCGAAATTGCCCAGATCGATGCCCAACTGGCGCTGGAGGCCGAAAAGGAAGCCGCCTCGCAACTGCTATTACGACAAACCCGGACAGCACTGAACCAAGCCCGCAACGCCTACAACTTTCTCAGCAAGCGTTTTACCAACTCACAGCTTTATCAGTGGTTCACCAATCAGCTCTCGAGCTTCTACTACCAGGTGTATGACTCGACACTCGCCCTGTGCCGACTGACGGAACAGTGTTGGCGCTATGAGCTGGCCGACGATTCAACCCCGCCCTTCTTTGAGCATCTGGCGTGGAATACCACCTATCGGGGTCTGGGCCCGGGTGAGCGAATGAAGCTTGGGTTGCTGAAGATGAACGATGCCTACCTGCTGTGCCATGACCGCGAACTGGAGATTCGCAAGACCGTGTCGCTGCGACGACTCAAGCAGAAAGAGGACGATCTGCCAGGCGGGGCGAAATCCATCAACAAGCCCTGGGATGACATCGTCCCCGGGGCTGGCGGCAACCCGGCGATGCAAGGCATCAAATTTGAGCTGGTGAACAATGGATCCTGCGAGTTCGAGTTGAGCCAATCGCTCTTCGACCATGACTATCCCGGACACTGTCTGCGCCGGATCAAAAGCATCAGTGTTTCGCTGCCGGCCATCGTCGGCCCTTATGAAGATATCCGCGCCACGCTGACCCAAACCGCGAGTGAAGTGGTCTTGCCCGGCGACGGCAAGACTGTCCTCAAACAGGCAAGATTGAATCAGCAAATCGCATTGTCGACGGGCGTCGATGATAGCGGCCTGTTCATGCTGAACTTTCAGGATGAGCGCTTCTTGCCATTCGAATACACCGGTGCGGTCTCGAAATGGAAGTTGTCCTTTCCCAATCACCGCTCGCAAAAAGCCATGCTCGAATCGCTCACCGATGTCATCGTTCACCTGCGCTACACCGCCAGGGTCGGAGGGCTCACGCCATGACCCAAGACCCTCAACTCATTGCAACGCCGCAGTCGCTACCCAAGGGAGGCGGTGCGATTCAATCGCTCGGCGCGGACATCGGCACGGTCGGTTCCAGCGGCGCGGCCACCTGCGAAATCGCCTTGCCGATCTCGGCAGGTCGCGGTTATGCGCCAGCACTGTCCTTACGCTACAGCTCCAGCCACGGCAATGGGATATTCGGCCTGGGTTGGTACCTGCCAGTGCCGACCATATCCCGGCGCACCAGCCTGGGCGTACCGGCATACAACGATGAGGATTTGTTCGTCGGCCCCGAAGGCACGGTCTGGATGCCCGACCGGAACAAGGACAGCGGTGCGATCGAATCCACCCGGAAACACTACGCTGACGATACGACAAACCCCGTTCATACCGTGGTGCGCTACCGCCCCCGGGTCGAGCGCGGCTTCGACCGCATCGAACACTGGGCGAGCGCTGATAACCCGGTCGGGTTCTGGCTGGTAGGCAGCGCGGATGGCCACCAGCACGTCTATGGCAAAACACCGTCGGCACGCCGCGCTGATCCGGCCCACCCTGACCACGTTGCGGAATGGTTGCTTGAAGAAAGCATGAATGCCCACGGCGAACACATCGTTTACGAGTACAGCACCGAGCCCCTCGCTACAGGCATCCAGTGTTACTTGACCCGTGTGCGCTATGGCAACGTCACTGGTGCTCCACAGCTTTACGCATTCACCCATCCATCCGCCACGGATCGACTCTGCCATTTCGAGTTATGTTTCGACTACGGCGAACGTGCGGCCACGCTGGAGGACAAACCTGACGTCGCCGGGCGAGCCATCGTAGAGGAGCGTCCAGATCCGTTCTCGGACTTTCGCTATGGTTTTGAGCTGCGCACCACACGCCTGTGCCGGCAGGTGCTGATGTTTCACCATTTCCCCGATGAAGAAAAAATGACCAGCGGCCCGGTACTGGTACGCCGCACTTTGTTCGAGTACCAGACCTCGCCCCTGTCCTGTAGTTTGCTGACCGCCGTGTTCAATCAGGCCTATGGCAGTGACGGCAATACCGATTACCTGCCTCCGCTCGAGTTCTCCTACACCCCGTTTGACTGGCAACCCGAGACAAACCGGTTCCAGCCCTTCGAAGTGCTGAACACGCTGCAACATCCGCCCTTGTTCCAGTTTGTCGACCTGTACGGCGAGGGTCTGCCGGGGATTCTTCAGCGGACTGAAAAAGCATGGTATTACCGAGCCCCCAAACGTCATGAAGACGGCAGCGATCGCGTGGACTATCTGCCTGCGCAATTACTGCCACGCATCCCCGTCGCTGACACCGACAAATCTGTCCGGCAAATCCTTGGCCATTTCACCGGCAATGAACGGCCGGACTGGCTAATGCTCAAACCCGGCATCAGCGGCTTTTTCACCCTGGATGCTGGGGGCAAATGGTCGGGATTCACGCCTTTTGAGGCATTCCCCACAGAGTTTTTCCAGGCCAACGGACAGTTGGTCGATCTGATGGGGACGGGCCTCGGCGATCTGGCCATCATCGGCCCCCGCAGCGTGAGGCTGAATGCCAGCCTGGGCAAGGCAGGGTTCAAAACGGCAACCGACATACTGCGCATGCCTGATGACGATGACTTGCCCAGTGACAACCACTCCCCCAGCGAACTGGTGGCCTTCAGCGATGTGCTGGGCAGCGGCCAGCAACATCTGGTGCGCATTCGTCACAACGAAATGAAGTGCTGGCCGAATCTTGGACGAGGCCGATTCGGCACAGGCCGGGTCATTGCCCCACTTGATTTTGCCTACGAATCTTTCGATGCATCGCGCATTTTGCTGGCTGACCTGGATGGCAGTGGCGCCACCGACCTGATCTATCTGCAAGCCGATGGTGCCCGTATTTTCATGAACTGCTTTGGCAACGGACTGGCGGCACCGATCAAATTGCCTTGGCCCAATGGCCTGCACCTGGATCGTTTCTGTCAGGTGAGGGCAGCCGACCTGCAGGGAACCGGTTGCTCCAGCCTGGTGATCGAGATACCGGGAAGCGCGACGAGGTATTGGCGCTATGACTTCGTGAACGGTAAACCGTACTTGCTCGGTACAACCGACAACAACATGGGCGCCATTCACAGCATCCGCTATCGCAGTTCGGCCCAGGAGTGGCTGGATGAGAAAAAACAGTTACTGGAGAAAAACCAAAAAACGCTCTGTCGATTGCCGTTTCCGTTACCCGTGGTCAAGGAGCAGACCGTGCACGACGAAATTACCGACAATCGATTGACCCGCCATTTCACTTACCGACGCGCAGCCTACGACAGCAAAGAGCGTGAGTTCCGCGGTTTCGGATTGCTTGAACAGACAGACAGCCTCGAGAGCGGATCCAGCCCCTACAGCGCTCATACCCCGCCAATGCTCAGCAAAACCTGGTTCCACAGCGGTGACACCATTGATCCACTGTTGCCGGTTTCGGACTGGCGTGACAAAGACGCGGTCGCCTTGAAACCTGCCATTCAGAACACAGGCGAAAGCTGGTCTCCCGACACCCACAAACGCAAGGCGGCGACAGCCCACTGGAAATCCCGTCAGCGTGAGATGGCCATCGCGTTAGCGGGCAGCGTCCTCCGTGAAGAAACTTACGCCCGCGATGCCGATGCGCGATCAGTAGTTCCTTATTCAGTGCAGACGTATCGTTATCAACTGAACGAACTCCGGGGACGCGGCAAGCACAGTCCCTGTTCCATCGTGCACCCCGTACTTGCCGAAACGGTGCGCCTTGAATACGAGCGGATCGCCGATGATCCGCAATGCCGCCATACACTCAATCTGCAATGGGATCAGTACGGGCTTACCACCCACTCCATGGAGATCCGTTATGCCCGACGCAAACAGGCCACTGATGCCAGTCCCTTCACTGATGAGTGGCAACAACAATGGTGGCGTGATGCGCATGACGATCAACAGCAGTTTTACTACGTGCAGGAAAACCGAGAACGCTTCATTCATCTGGATGCAGGGCAGAGCCATCGCCTGGGATTGCCGTATCTACAATGCGCCCATGCCTTGAGATTGCCCAAGTCGCCACTCCCCGACGGACTCGACCCCGCCGGCATCAACCATGAGAGCATGCTGAAACTGAGCGCCACCGCTCGCTGGAAAACCTTACGCGTTTTGACCGCTCTGTCGGTGCTGCGCTACCGCGACAGCAAGACTGATGAAACATTGGCCGATGGCCAGGCAAGTATCGAAGCGCTGGTGGCTCATCGCGAAACTGCCGAGATCAACGACTTGGCACTGAAAGCCTTCGCCACACTCCAGACCGCGCCCCGTGCTGTTGATATTCGCGAAAAACTGCAAGCCAGCGGCTACCGGAATATGACCATCGCGCCGCCACTGCAAGACACTTGGGCGATTGCCGCAGACCTCTGGTCGGTGCGACGCGATTACACCACTTACCAGGGCGCGGACGGTTTTTTCAGACCCAAAACGTTCAGCGCCAGCAGACAACAGGGGCGGACTACGATCGGCTATGACCGTTACCATTGCCTGATTACTTCGATCACGCTGCCGGATCAATGCACCACGCAAACACGCGCCATTGACTATCGAACCCTGAGCGCCACCCAACTGATCGACCCCAACGGCATCATCCGAGAAGCGCGTTACGATGGCTTTGGAAACGTGCGCGTGCTCAGCCAGTACAAAAACACCGTCGACAAGCAACAAGGTTTCAAACCGCTCGACGCTCATCCGTTGAACACGTCAACTGTCGCCGCCATCGAGTCGCCTCAGCGGGCATTGCAACAAGCGGCCAGCGCATTCTTCTATGCCCCTCTGAGCTGGATGGGAACGGTGGCACCTGTCGATGCTGAACAAGAGTCGCAATGGCGCAATCAGGCGATCGCGTCCGGCGAATTGCTCCCGGGCGGGTTCATTCGCGCCAGCACCCGCAAACGCTTGCAGCAACTCGCAACCCTGACTCCGGCGCAACGCTACTTGCGGCGTGAGACAAGCAACGCCGTGCGTGAACCGGTGCACAGTGTTGCATTGCAGGCTGATCGTTACCCGGACGCTGCCGGGCAACAGATCGGCATCATGATCGCCAGTCAGGACGGCTTTGGCCGGCCTCTGCAAAACAAACAGAAAGTCGATGCACGCTGGCGAGTCAGTGCACCGGTGGAATACGACAACAAGGGTCGAGTCATCCGCCTCTACCGGCCATGGTTCAGTGACGATTACCGCTACAGCCACGACGCGATAAAACGTACATCGGGCTTTTGCGATCAGCAATTCTACGATCCCGCAGGGCGATTGATCAGGGTCATCAATGCCAGCGGTGATGAGCGCCGATATGCCTATCACCCTTGGTACACCCTGAGCGAGGACGAAAACGATACCCACGCCGACAAGCCTTTCGAGAACACGCTTTCGCTTGAGCCGGGAGACGCATCATGAGCGCTCTTCATCGCCATACGCCGACCCTGAATGTCGTCGATAGCCGCGGGGTTCAAATCCGCCAGGTCAGGTACTTGTGCAATGACCCTTTCAGCCGTCCGCAGGCACGCATCAGCAGAAGCCTGCACGACATCTACCGGCAGTCCGTCGAGCACCATTCACCCACGGTCGACGCCAGTCCCTCCATCACAGATTTCAGCGAAATCACCAGCCTGTCCGGCGCAATCCTGCTGACCCGAAGCGCTGATGCCGGCTGGTGCGTCAGCCTGTTCGGGGAGGCTGGGCAACTTGAGGAAAAGTGGGATGCGCGCGGCAGTCACTGGCAGTTCGAACACGATAGCCTGATGCGTCCGGTAGTGATCCACGAGCAACACAACGCAGGCCCACAACAAGTCATGGAGCGCTTGGCCTACGCCGACGGCTCGGCCGACAATGCGCGCTACAACCTGTGCGGCCGTCTGGTTCGTCATGACGATAGCGCCGGCAGTCGAGCGTTGGCGGAGTACGATCTGCATGGCAACCTGATTGGCGAAACCCGGCGTTTGCTGAAACAGCCGCTCACGGGGGGCTGGCCAAAAATCCCTGAAGAGCGGGAAACCCTGCTGGAAAGTGGTCCCGGCTTCTCGACAGCCTGGGAGTACGCTGTGACGGGTGAGCTGCGAATGCAAAAAGACGCCAGCGGGCATATCCAGCGTCGTGAATTCGATGTGGCGGGCCAGCTGAAGAAAATCACGTTGCAAAAGCACGATGACACCGGGCAAACGCTGATTCTCGACCAGGTGACCTACAACGAGCAGGGGCAGATCACTTCGCAGAATGTCGGTGGCAAAATCACCCAGCAGACGTCTTACCAGCCCGCCAATGGCTGGGTGAAGGAACGCAAGGTGGCCACGGCCGATGGTCGAATCCTGCAATCAATGCACGTCGACTACGATCGGGTCGGCAATATCGTGAGCGTTACGGATAGCAGCAAGGCCGAGCAACACCACACTAACCAGCGCATCCTCCCCGTCAGTACTTATGAGTACGACAGCCTTTATCAACTGATCCAGGCGACAGGACGGGAGATAAAAGGCGCGCGCGTGCAAGCGTCGCTCCCTGCCTGGCTCCCTGCGTCCGGCGACCTCAGTCGTTTGGTCAATTTCATTCAGCGATACAGCTACGACGCGCGTGGCAACCTCATAACGTTGCGGCATCAATCTGAAGGCAACAACTACACCCGCGCCCTGCAAGTCGCCGCCGGCAGTAACCGCGCCCTGCGCAGGAAAAAGGGCGATGTCCCACCCGATCTCGACAATGGCTTCGACACCAATGGCAACCAACTCGCCCTGCAACCGGGCCAACCGCTGGAGTGGAATAACCGCAACCAACTGCAACGTGTTGCGGTGATCGAACGGGCCGATGGCGACGCCGACCAGGAAACCTATCTCTACGACGCCAATGGTCAACGCGTACGCAAACGTCAAATTCGAAAAGCCCACGCCACCACACATCTGCGCCAGACGCTTTATTTGCCGGGACTGGAAGTGCGCACTGACAGCAGGTCAACGCTTGATGTCATCACCGTCGATGCGGGAGCGTGCCAGGTCACGTGTCTGTACTGGAAAAAAGGCCGCCCCGACGCCATCAACAATGGTGCTCTGCGATACACCTTTAATGACCATCCCGCCTGCACCACACTGGAACTCGATGGCGGCGGCCAACGCATCAGCGAGGAAGGTTATTACCCTTTTGGTTCGACCGCTTGGCGGGCGGCACGGAGCGAAATCGTGGCCAACTACCGCACCGTTCGCTACTCCGGCAAAGAGCGCGATGCCAGCGGGCTGTATTACTACGGCTCGCGTTACTACGCGCCCTGGCTCCAACGCTGGATCAGTGCGGATCCGGCCGGGAGGGTAGACGGGTTGAATCTGTATGCGTTCGTCGCCAACAACCCACTGCGGTACAAGGATCACGCCGGCCTCTTCAAGTATGAAGTCGGCACTTTCAGTACCCAGCCCACTGCCCCGGCCCCGGCGGCTACACGCGCTTCGGTTGCGCACAGCGCTTCCAGCGCGTATCTGGATCCTGGCGATCTTGAGCGTTACAGACTGGCCTATGACACGATCTGGACGACACGCTCATTACTTTCAAACGGCCCAGGCAATCAGATCGGCGCCATTTCCAATAGTCTGGAGCTGTCCTCGACAATGACCAATGCCCTGCGCGCCAACGTCGGGCAACCATCGGCCGTGCAGCCCTGGGCACAACACGCAGTGGCCGCTGCGACCGGCAATTGCGATGAATACGCTGTCGTCAGTTCCAGCCTGCTCTCATCCTCAGCACGCAACAGCCAGCTACTTCCCGTTCACCTCTCGGAAATTCCCGGACACAGATTCACGTTACTGGGTGACCCTGGCCTGGATCCGCTGGTCATCGATCCTTGGGTGATTTATCCGATGCCGCACTTGCTTTCGGAGAGTCGCTACCCCCAAGTAGCTTCAAGCCTCAACGTCACACCGCGTATGCCACAAGATCCGGCGTATGAAATTGCCATGGCTGACGTCGCTGCGCTCGCGCCGCTGTATGCGCAACAGCCGCAACAAAATCCGACGCTGGTTAACGACCAGTTGGTGCAGGCCTATTCAACCGGGGCTTCAAGTACCTGGATATGGCATCAACTGACTTCCCAACAGCAGTCCAGCGACATCAACATCAGCGACGGCTTCAATTTCTTCAATTTCGCTGAAGTCCCCGTGGGGCATCTCAACCAGATTGAGATTGAAACCCGGCTGGCTCATGACATAGGCAACATGTTCCCCGCGAACTACTTCAAGCGGTTCTGATTAAGCGTTCTGCCTTGATCGAGTTGGCCCAGGTCATGCCCTGCACGAGGCATGGCCTGGTTCCAAGTCGGTTATCGCGTGCCGCGCTGGCGCAACGCCGACGGCATAAAGTACGCATCCTCGGGCACCGGCTGGGCGAAATCCACGGTCTCGGCTTCTTCGTTGTCGAGGTTCTGCACGTAGTAACGGCGGGCTTGCAAATCATGGAAAACGTCCAGCGCACTCCACGTGGTCGGCAGGTCGTAGAAGTTTTTCAGGTAGGCCATCGACACGCGCCACAACTCCCCTCGCCCGTCGTATTGATCGACCAGCGCAGCACCCCAACTGTCTTCATCGAGGAACAGCACGCGTTTGGAATAGATGTGTCGCGAACCTGGTTTCAGGTTGCCTTCCACCACCCAGACCCGATGCAGTTCGTAGCGGGTGTATTGCGGGTTGAGGTGGCCCGGGGTGAGCAGTTGCGCGTACTTCACGTCGGGGCTGGAGACTTTGTAGTTGTTGTAGGGAATGTAGATTTCCTGTTTGCCCTTGAGCTTCCACTCGTAGCGATCCGGCGAGCCGTTGAACAGGTCGGTGTCGTCAGCGGTGCGCAGGCCATCGGAGGATGAGATCGGCGTGTCGTACGCGAGATTTGGCGCGCGACGTACGCGGCGTTGGCCGGCGTCGTAGACCCAGGCCTGGCGCGGGTCTTTGAGCTGGTCGAGGGTTTCGTGAACGAGGGCTGCACCACCGGCCAGTCGCGCCGGACTTTTTACGAAGGCGAGGTAGTAGAACAGGATGTTTTTCAGGTCGGCGAACTGGCCGTTCGGGCGGTAGTAGTTGAATAGCGCTTCCTGCTGCGAGGTCACCAACGCGAAGCTGCCGTTGCGCTGTACCGGCGCTTCGGAAGCGCGGCGCACGACGTAGATGCCGCGATAGCGGGTGATGTGGTTCCACAGCACTTCGACGCCGTCTTTCGGCACTGGAAACGGTACACCGCCGTAAGCGTCGGAGAAGCCGCTGCCGCCTTCGAGCAGTTTCGCCGAGGTCGCGTTTTTCAAGGTGTTGTCGTACAGCCACTGCGGTGCCGAGCCGGAGCGACGGGACGGGTAGATCGGCATCTGGAAGGTGTCGGGGTAGCTGTTGAACAGCGCGATCTGGCCCGGGCTGAGGTGGGCTTTGTATTGGTCGAGATTGGCTTTGGTGATGGTGAACAACGGTTTGTCCGCCGCGTACGGATCAGGGTGATGCTGACCCGGTTTGTAGCCGGCCGGGGCTTTGGTGATGCCGCCCGTCCAGGCCGGGATGGTGCCGGCGGCGTTGCCGGCCCGCTCGGCGCCCATGGGGGTCAGGGTGGTTTTCAGTTGTTCGGCTTGTTGTGGGGTGATGGCTGCGAAAACGCTGCTGGCCGCCAGACCTAGAACAAGCCCGAGCGAAGCCTTAGTCAATCGTGAGTTGTGAAACATAATCAATCTCCGAAATGGGAGTGAGGTCTGCAAATCACCGCAGATCCCCTGTAGGAGTGAGCCTGCTCGCGATAGCGGTGTATCAGGCAAAAACTACTGCGACTGAAAGTCCGCCATCGCGAGCAGGCTCACTCCTACAAGGGGTGCGCCTGTGTTCTGGTCTTTAAAGGAAATACTTGAGGTTGAACCCGACGTTGTCGCGGTCGCGGATGCCGTTGTTTTGTCCGCCGCCGTAGAACTCGGTGTATTGCAGTTCGGCTTCGAGCTTGTTCTGGTAGTTGGCCTTGACCCCCAGCGTGTAAGCCTTGCGACCTTCGATGGTGTTGCCGGCCTGGTAGCTGTTGCCCTGAAAGTCGTCTTTGTAAACGATGTAAGGCGAGACGTTGACCCCGGCGTACACGTCGTTCCACGTGCCGTTGAGCATCGCCGTGTAGCTGTAGGAATCACGGTTGACCTGATCGTCGCGATCACCACCGGACACATAGGAATAGTTACCAGTCCCCGCGTAATAACGCGTGCTGCCGTCATAAGCGGTGTATTGCAAACTGCTGCCACGCAGATGTTCCGAGGCCAGTTCGAAGATGCCGAACAGCGAGTCGAACGAGGCCGTCGGGCCGAAGTTGTAGATGGTGCCCAGCGAGGTGTTGAACGCTTCGACGCGCTCGGCGTTATTGATCTCGCTGTTGAGATTGACCATCTGCCCGCCGACGTTGATCGACCGGCCCGTCACCGCCACCGCCGCACCGTTGGCCAGGTCGCCGATCAAATCGTTGGTGGCCGCGACGCCAATCGGCAGGTTCGGCCGATAAGCGATTTCGCCAAACACCGAGGCCTCGCCCAGCGTGGTGTTGAAGCTGAAACCGTACATGCGGATGTCTTCGGCATAACGACGATGCGCCTGAATGTTGCCCATCACATCGGCCGTGGCCAGACCACCGGCAAGCGCCCCGGCCTGATCGCCTGCAACGCCGGACAACAGATTGGTCAGCGCATCCATGTCGATGCCCTTGTACCCGCCCAGATCCGCCGCGATGGTCGGTTCCTTGGCGTGGTAGTTGACCATGTACAAACCGAACTCGGTGCTGTTGAGCTGCTCGGCGATGTAGCGGAAAGCGAAGCCGAACTGCCCGTCGTTGCGCGCGTTGTAGTCCTTGCCGATCGACGCCACTTTCAACGTGTTGCCGTAAGCCGGCGTCACACCGTTGGCGTACAGCCCGGTGGTTTGCAGGGCTGAACTCAGCAACGGGTTGTTACCCAGCGCGCTGTACAAGCCAATCACGTTGCCAAACCCCGGCACCGGCGTATCGAGCGCGGTGCCGCTGAAGTTGTTGTAACCGGTGTTGCCGCCATCGGCGAACAGGTCGGTTTGCGAGTAGAAAGTGCCGACCGGATCGATGCGGGTTTCTTTCCAGTTGGTCTGGTAGAAACTCTCCATGGTCAGCGAATCGGTGAGGCCGACGTTGAAGCTCAGCGCCTCCACCGGCACCAGCACTTCCTTCACTTCGGCGCCGGGCAAACGGTACTTGGCCGCGTCCACCGGGTTGGTGGTGTTGATCCCGCCGCGATAGAAAATCCCCTCGCCCCAGTTGAACACTTGTCGCCCGACTCGGGCGGTCACCGGCATCTGCGCGACGTCCCAACTGCCGTGCACATACGCGTCGAGCATCTCGATGCGGCTGCCGGCAATATCGCGGGTCTGGCTGGTGAAACGGTCGTCCTGCGGGTAGCTCTGGCTCGGTTGCGAGGGGCTGTTGTTGTCGTAATAGTTGTTGCGCTTGTCCATCAGCTGCGTGTCGTAAAACCCCGTGCCGCGCATGAACAAACCGTAGTTCTGATAGTTGGCTTCAAGCTCGGAAGTGATCTTGTACACCTCGGAAACCAGCCCGGTGTCGAAGTTGCGATTGCCGTCGTTGGTGTTGACGTCATCGTTGGATTTGTCGCGCCCCTGCACCCGCCACATACGACCGTACGACAACGTCGTGTCGATCGAACCGGTGACTTGTTTGTCCATGAAGCTGAACTCCACCGCGTGCGCCGCATCGACTGCGCACAGTTGCAGCAGCCCTGCCAGGCCGACACCGGGGAGCGCCGCGCCCGTCAGGCGCAATCGAGTGTTGATCATGTGTTCCTCCTTCCCTGTTTTTTATTGTTTTTTGTCCTGTCGCGGTGGCTAGGGCGCCAATCCCGCGCTGACGTAAATCCGGCTGTGCGCGCCGAAATGGCCGAGCAATTTGAACAGCTGTTGATTGAGTGCCGGATGGTCGAAATCTTCGCGTTGCAGCTGATTGCCGCTGCTGAAATCGCTGGTCGCTGGCGCCGTTTCCAGCCATTGGCCGATCGCTTCGTCGAAGGCGGCGGAATCATCGACCGACTCGGCGCTGACCACTTCGCGCAGGTAGTCGACCGAGTACGGCGGATAGCTTTTGTCTTGGGCGACATCGGTGTAAGCGTCGAGCATCGGATGCGGATTGCCGGCACGCAGCAAACGCCGCAGCCAGGTCGATTGATACTTTTCGACTTCCATATGCCGGGTCGCAACGCGTTCGATGGAGGCCTGTTTGTCCTCCGCGAATCCGGCGATGGCCTTACCTTCCAGCAGGAGGAGATTGGCGAGGTCGACGCCGGGCAATGGCTTGGCGTGATACGGCTGAGTCAGATCCTGAACGTGGTGCAGGCCCCAGCCGAGAAAGCGATAACCCCAATACGGATGGCCGCTGGCAAATGCCAGTCGCGCCAGGCCCATGTATTGATACGCGCGCCAGTCCGGCCAACTGCGTTCGAGGAATCCGGCAGCGGCATAGACCACCGGGCTTTCGTGGAAGAAGCCCATGTGGAACGGCGCTTGCGAGCTGTACTGGAAACGCTCGTCACCAAAGGGTTGCGGGCCGAAGCCGTAGCGCGCGCCAGCGTCGCCGGGGTTGTCGCTGAACAGGTTGATGTCGTGGCCGTAATCCGGTTCGTCGGCGGCGCTGGCGAGCACGGCCAGTGGCGCGACTTTTTCGTGGTTGGCGACGACGATAAAGCGCTGGCGATTCCACGGTGACAGGGTTTGTTCGACCATGACTTGATTGGCCTGCAAATGCTCGCGCTCGGGCAGGTCTTTGCCGGGCAATGGCTGGATGACCATCGCCAGATGAATCTGCGGGTTGATGCGCAGCGCGGTGAAAAAGTCGTGGCGCAGATTGTCACTCGGCGTGGCCGGTAATTTCAGCGCATCGGGGCGTGGCGGGTATTCAGCGAAGTGATCGCGGGCGAAGGTTTCCTGCTCTTCCAGCAATGCGCTGACGGCTTGGTATTGCTGCGCGAGAAACGTTTCCAACGGCTCGACTTCCACCTGCGGCGCATCACGCAACGCCGGCAGATCCTGCAACGCCAGGTAGCTGCCCACCGTATGGTTCGACCAGCCCCAAGCACTTGGGGCCGTTGCACAAAGCAGCAACAGGAGGAATGTCAGCTTCATTGCCGGGTTCTTATTGGAGGTGCCGTGGGGGATGAGCCTAACAACCGCCCCCGCCGCTGACACTGTCCGATCTCACCAGAAAAAGTCTCCGATGGCGCCAATTCAAATCTCAACACGATCCCTGTAGGAGCTGCCGAAGGCTGCGATCTTTTGATGTTGATCCTGAAAAAAAGATCAAAAGATCGCAGCCTTCGGCAGCTCCTACAGGGGGATTGTGGTGTGTTTTTTAGGCGGGGTAGCCGGTGATTTTGCGGATGCTTTGGTAGAGCGGTTTGAGCTGTCGGTACATGCGCAGGTAAACCTCTTTGTACAGTTGCTCGTAGATTTTCTGCGCCTCGGGTTGTGGGGTGAAGACCGCACCCACGCGGGTCATCGCGGCGATTGCAGTTGGGAAATCTGCGTGCAATCCGAGCCCCACCGCACAGCAGATCGCCGCCCCCAAGCCAGATGCTTCGTACACATGCGGTCGCTCCGCCGGCAGGCCGAAAATATTCGCCGTAAGCTGCATCGCCGCATCACTCTGCGAACCGCCACCGGCCACGCGCAGGCGCTTCACCGTAACCTTTGAACGCCGCTCGATATTCTCCATGCCCTGGCGCAGGGCATACGCCAGCCCCTCAAGAATCGCCCGGTAAATATGCGCGCGGGTGTGCACATCGCCGAAGCCGATCATCGCGCCTTTCGCTTCCACGCCGGGCTCGCGAATCCCCGGCGACCAGTACGGTTGCAGCATCAGGCCCATCGACCCCGGCGGCACCGCATCGACCAGCGCATCGAACAACTGCTCCGGCTCGATGCCCTGCTCTTTGGCCTGCTGCATCTCGCGCAAGCCGAACTCGTTCTTGAACCAACTGACCATCCAGTAACCGCGATAAATCATCACCTCGCAGTTGAACTGATCCGGCACCGCCGAGGGGTACGGCGGAATCAACGGGACGATTTCCAGATAGCGCGAACGGGTGCTGGTGATCGTCGCCGTGGTGCCATAGGACAGGCACACCGTGCCCGCGTCGACCACGCCGGCACCGACCACTTCACACGCCTTGTCGGCACCCGCCGCAATCAGCGGCAAGCCTTCGGGAATGCCGGTGTGGCGAGCCGCTTCAGCGGTGATGTAGCCGAGGGTTTCACCGGGTTTGTGCAGGGTCGGCAATTGCTCGGGACGTACCGCCAGCGCCTGCCATTTCCAGTCACTCGGCGCGGCCCATTTCAGGCGTTTGAAGTCAAACGGCAGGTAGCCAACGCAGCAACCCACTGAGTCGACGAAACGCCCGCACAGTCGATGAGTGAGAAACCCGGACAGCAACAGAAACTTGTCCGTCGCCGCCCACACCTCTGGCTGATGCTGCGCAATCCAGTTCGCCTCAGCCTGGGCACGAAAATAATCCACCGTGCCCTGCGCGCCGACCAGTTTGAACAACCAGCCCCACGGCCCTTTGATCCCGCCCTCGACTTCACTCTGGCGCTGATCGAGCCACAAAATCGCCGGGCGCAGCGGTTTGCCCTCGGCATCGACATTGATCACCGTGCCGCGCTGAGTGGTCAGGGAAACGCCAGCAATCTGCGAACGATCAATGCCGGTTTGCGCCCAGACTTGCTGACACGCCTCGCCGAGTTTCGCCCAGTAATACTCAGGATCCTGCTCGGCCCAACCCGGTTGCGTCGAGTAATACGCCTGCAATTCAACCTTGCCTTTGCCGAGCAAATTGCCCTGCAAATCGAAGAGCAACGCGCGCACGCTCTGGGTGCCGTTGTCGATCGCCAGCAAGTAACGCTTGTTCGGGTGGTTATCCATGGAGCTCTCTTCAAGGGGCATCAAGGCGTGGCATCCGGCAGACCGTGATGGCGTTGCCACAACGCCCGATAACGCTGAATTTCCTGCTGCCAGTATGCGTCGCTCCAGCCGAGTCGTGGCTGGCAGATTTGGCGGATGGCGGTGAAATAGTCTTCGCCACCGTGAGGCAGCAAAAGGCCGAGACGCGTGCGGCGCAACAGTAGATCGTCGAGGTGCAGAACCATTTCCGCTTCGCAAGCGAAGGCCAGTTCCGCCCACAAGGTGTCCGTGGCGCCGACCGTTTCGTGGCCGATATCGTTGATCAGTTGCGCCAGCCTCGGCAGGTTTCGGCCATGCCTTCCGGCCAGTCGTTGCCATTGCTGGTTGCTCAATTCTGCAATCGCCAGCGCAGGTACGGCGGCAAACACCGGCGCGGCGTCATCGACGAAGGGACGTTCGAGCATGTCCGCGCAGGCCTTGAGCACTTCGATGGCTTGCGGGCGAAACGTGGTCAGTTTGCCGCCGGCCAGCGTCACGCATCCGGGCTCCTGCCACAGCACATGTTCACGGGTTTCGTTCGACGGTTGGTCTTGATGATTGCCCGCCGCACTGCCGACGACCGGACGTACGCCCGACCAGGTCGACAGCACGTCATTGGCCGTCACTTCAGCACCGGGAAATTGTTGTGTGCAGGCCGCCAGCAGATAGTCGAGTTCCTCAATGCTGATGCTAGCGCTCTGATCAAGATCTTCGCGATGATCGAGATCCGTGGTGCCGACCACAGTCGCGCCTTCCCAAGGGAAAACAAACACCGGTCGGCGATCCCGCTCATGCAGAAACGTGAACGCCTGCGCCACCGGCAAACGCCAACCCGGCAGCAATAAATGACTGCCACGCAACGGCCGCAATTGCCGTGGTGCCTCAGTCGGCCGCAAGCGTTCAGCCCAGGCGCCGGTGGCCACGGCGATCACGCCACAGCGTAATTGCAGGGTCGCCCCGGTCTCGCAGTCTTCGATCTGAACGCCGCACACTCGGCCGTTTTCTCGCAGCAAATGCTCGACGCGAACGCCATTGACCACGACCGCGCCATCCGCTCGCGCCTCGCTCAACACGCGCATCACCAGCCGTGCATCGTCGGTCAGCGCATCGACAAAACTGGTGCCGCCGAGCAAGTCACTTTCCTTCACGCCCGGCGCCAGATATCGAAGCTGTTGTGCATCATGAAAACGATGGCTGCGCCGTCCGGCCAAAGCATCGTAAATACTCAACAAACCACCCAACACCCGAGGCCCGGGAAAGCTGCCGCGATAGTGCGGCATCATGAAACTCATCGGCTCGACCAGCCCCGGCGCTTCGTCGAGCAAGCGCTGACGTTCGCGCACCGAATCGCGGGTCAGACGCCACTGGCCCTTGGCGATGTAACGCAAACCGCCATGGACCGATTTTCGACGATCGGCTGGAGGTGCCCCAGGCAAAGTCGCGCTGTTCCAGCAACAGGCAGCGCCAGCCGCGACGCGCCGCTTCACGCAGGATGCCGGCGCCGCTGATACCGCCGCCGATGACGATCAGATCCCAGGTTTCATCCGCCAGTGTTGGCAGAGTCTGCTGGCGCCATGCGGCGTTCCAGTCATGACTCATGGCCGTCACTCCGGCAACAGCGTGCCGGGGTTGAGGCGCCCGGCCGGATCGAAGTGTTTGCTCAGCGCCTGCAAGGTATCCATCGCCAGTGCGCCCTTCTCACGCAACAGGTACGGCGCGTGATCTTTGCCGACGCCGTGCTGATGGCTGATGGTGCCGTGGTTGTCGACAATGGTCTGGCTGGCCGCGTGTTTGAGCGCTTTCCAGCGCGCGAGCGTCGCCGGATAGTCAGCCGCCGGGCGAAACACGTAAGTGGTGTAGATGCTCGAGCCTTCGCCGTAGACGTGGGACAAGTGGGTGAACACATGCACGCGCTCGCCCTCGGCGGCCAAGGCCTCGCGCAGGCTGTTTTCGATGAGGTTGAGCAGATTGTCGACGTTGCTCCAGTCGGTGGCGGTTTCGAGGGTGTCGACGACGTAACCGGCGTTCCACAGGTTCTCGCGCAGGTAAGGGAATCGGAAGCGGTTCTGCGCCCATTTCTTGCCGAGCAAGGTGCCGGTGAACACGCCGCCGAACGCCTTCAGATGTTGCCGCGCCTGTGTCAGCGACAGTGCGTTTTGTCGGCGATTGCCGGTGACGCCGAAGGTCAGCAGGCATTTGCCCTCTGCTGCCCCCCTTAGCTTCAGATACTTTTCCAGCCAGGCGATTTGTTGCGGATGACCGGCCAGTGCCAGTTGCGTTTCGGTTTCCACGGCGTTGGATAAACGCAGCATCGACAGCGGCACGCGTGCCTGGGCCAATTGGCGAATGGCTCTGAGAGCCTGCGGCCAGTCGGGGAGAAAAACGCCGTAGAAACGTTCATCGGCAGGCAGCGCGCTGACCCGCACTTTGACCTCGGAAATGATCCCGAAACGGCCCTCGCAACCGAGCACCACTTCGCGCAAATCGGGTCCGGCAGCCGAAGCAGGAAACGTCGGAATTTCCAAAGGCCCGGCGAACGTTTCCAAAGTGCCGCCAGCAAACAACTGCTCGATCCGGCCATAGCGCAACGACTGCTGACCGCTGGAACGACTGGCAACCCATCCGCCCAACGTCGACAACTCCCACGACTGCGGAAAATGCCCCAGCGTGTAGCCCCGCGCACGCAACTGACTTTCCACCTGCGGCCCACTCGCACCGGGGCCGAACGTCGCCAGCAGGCTCTGCTCGTCGAGGTCGATCAGGCGATTCATCCGCGCCAGCGAAACCGTCACCATTGGCCGCGCAGATTCCGGCGGATTGATGTGCCCGGCCACCGAAGTACCGCCGCCATAAGGGATCAGGCACAAGTCCTGTTCGTGGGCGAGGGCCAGCAATTGGCGAATGTGCTCAGCGGTCTCGGGAAACGCCACTGCATCGGGATAATTGCCCAGCACACCTTCGCGCAATGCCAGCCAGTCCGGCAGGCTCTGGCCCCGCGCATGCAGCAAACGGTCGTGGGCATCAATGCTGTACAACGTGTGCGCCGGCAATCGCGAGGCCGGTACACGGGCCAATGCCGCTTCAAGCGTGGCATCGGGCAGCGCGCGTCCCTCGCCCAGTCGCTCATGAAGAAACTCCGCGCCCTGGGCCGGCAGTTCGACCACCGTGGTTGCATCTCCCCAGCCGTTCCAGCGTCGCATGCGTGTGTCCTTTTTTGCCGTCAGATCAGTGATATTTCAGGCCCCCATACTAGCCAGCGGCCGCAAAGTGTCACGGTCGCATCCGGCCAGTTCGTGTAGCCAATTGAGTCAAACGTCGCGCAAGCATCAGCCATTTACTTTAGTCGGGGTTTCAAATTACCTTTCAGGCATTCATCCGCCCACGCGGCCGTCGATCAAAGGAAGGGATCATGCAATCGCTCGGCTTCACCTCAGTTCCGCCCCTGCTCAAATACCTGCGCCACGCCGAACAACTGGGCATGGCCGTCGAACCGGCGTTGGCGGCGGCGGGTTTGCAGGCGCAGCAGTTGAACGACAACACCCTGCGTTTGCCCGGTGAGGCGCATGAACGCTTGCTGGATTATTTCTGCGAACACTCGGGGGATCCGTTGTTCGGGCTTAACGCGGCGAATTTCGTCCTGCCCAATTCGTGGAGCGTGCTCGGTTACATCACCATGAACTGCGCGACGTTGGGCGATGCGATGAGCCGGATCATGCCGTTCGAGAAACTGGTCGGCGACATGGGCGTGAGTCGCGCCGAGGTGCTGGATGGCCACGTGCATTTGATCTGGACGTGCCGTTATCAGCGCCCACGGATTCGCCGGCATCTGGTGGAAAATGTGCTCGGTTCGTGGCTGCAATATGCACGCTGGATCGCTGATACGCAGATGTCGCCGGCCGCAGTCTGGCTCGAACATTCATGCCCGGCCGAGGCGACGCCTGCGCAGTACGAGGCGTTTTTCGATTGCCCGGTGTTGTTTGATCGGCCGTATTCGGCGCTGGTTGTGCCGCTGACGTATTTGCAGTTGCCGCTGCGTCAGGCCGATGCGCAGTTACTGCGGACGCTGGAAGAACACGCGCTGGGATTGATGGCGACGCTGGAGGATGCATCGCTGGAGCAGCAGGTGAAAAACATTCTGCGGCAGTTGCTCAAGGAAGGATTACCGCGCAAGGAACAGGTGGCAGAACATCTTGCGGTGTCGGTGCGTACGTTGCAGCGCCAGTTACATCAGGCGGGGACGTCGTATCAGCAGATTCTGGATGATTTGCGCCAGGAGCTGGCGGAGCATTATTTGCTCAACAGTTCGTTGCCGATTCAGGACATTGCGCAGTATCTGGGGTTTACCGAACCGAGGTCGTTTCACCGTACGTTCAAGAGCCGACGCGGGATGCCGCCGGGGGAGTTTCGGCAGATGCATCGGGGGTGAACCGCTTTTACCCTCACCCCAGCCCTCTCCCGGAGGGAGAGGGGGCCGACCGGGGGATATTCTCGAATTACACCGACCTGAAAAACAGGCTGTGAATCCATAATCGACTCAGTCTTGCAGGTCGATGGATAGCTTCAGACACCTCGCTCAGTCCCCTCTCCCTCCGGGAGAGGGCTAGGGTGAGGGGCTTTTCGCTTCATTAGCCTCAGAGGCTGATCGCATCGGTAAAAACCAACCGGATTCGACAGTCACATCCGGGGTGAACCGCTTCTACCCTCACCCCAGCCCTCTCCCAGAGGGAGAGGGGGCCGACCGGGGGATATTTGTGAATGACATCGACCTGAAAGTGCTGCTTTGAATCCATAATCGCTGCAGATCTCTCAGGTCGATGGATAACTTCATACACCTCGGTTAGTCCCCTCTCCCTCCGGGCGGTCCAGACGTTTCGGGAGGGCTAGGGTGAGGGGCTTTTCGTTCTAGAGGCTGATCGCATTGGTAAACACCAACCGATTGCCAAACGGATCGGCAATCGTCATGTCCTGACTCCCCCACGGCATCGCCTGAATCTGCGGGTGCGAGAACTTGTAGTCCTTGGCGATCAATTGCTGCTGAAACGCCTCCAGCTCATCCGTCTCGATACGCAGCGCCGAACCCGGGCTCGCGTCGCCATGGTGCTCGGACAAATGCAGCACACACTCACCGCGAGACACCTGCAAATACAACGGGAAATTCGCTTCAAAGCGATGCTGCCAGTCGATCTTGAAACCGAGAAAATCGACGTAAAACTCTACCGCTTTGGCTTCATCGAAGATCCGCAGGATCGGGGTGGTTTTGCCGAAGCTCATGGGGTGCTCCCTGACTGGTTGGCCCCACAGTGTAGACGGGGTGGATGTCAGGAATTCGGCTTGTTGATGGCTTTCTTTAATCTCAGATTGCCACTATGAGATGTGGATCAAAAGATCGCAGCCTTCGGCAGCTCCTACAGGGGGGATTTCGACTGATGAAATCCTTTGCGTAAATCACCTTCGCGCGCCAGAAACCGCCCTTCCCTGCGCCCATTTGCCTGCCCGTCGCGGTAACTCAACACGCCATTGATCCAAACCCCGTCAATACCCTGCGCCGCTCTTTGCGGATCGTTGAAATCGGCGACATCACGCACCGTCGCCGGATCAAACAACACCAGATCCGCCCAATACCCTTCACGAATCTCGCCGCGCTCCTTCAAACCAAACCGCGCCGCCGACAGCCCGGTCATCTTGTGCACAGCGGTGTACAGCGGAAACAGGCCGACGTCGCGACTGAAATGGCCCAACACCCGTGGGAACGCGCCCCACAAACGCGGATGCGGGAACGGATCTTCCGGCAGTCCGTCAGAGCCGACCATCGAAAGCGGATGCGCGAGGATTCTTCGTACATCCGCCTCGTCCATGCCGTAGTAAACAGCCCCCGCCGGTTGCAAGCGTTTCGCGGCATCAAGCAGCGGCAGATTCCATTCCGCAGCGATGTCGATCAGATCGCGGCCGCTGACTTCCGGGTGCGGCGTCGACCAGGTGATGGTGATGCGATGCGCATCGGTGACTTGCTTCAAATCCAGCGTCGAAGAACTCGCCGCATACGGATAGCAATCGCAGCCAACCGGGTGGGTTTTCGCGGCCTCTTCCAATGAAGCGAGGAGCTCAGGGCTGCGCCCCCAGTTACCCACCCCTGCACACTTGAGGTGGGAAATAATCACCGGCGATTTGGCGTGACGACCGATCTGAAACGCCTCATCCATCGCCTCCAGAACCGGGGCGAATTCGCTGCGCAAATGGGTGGTGTACACCGCGCCGAATGCCGTGAGTTCTTCGGTCAGTTGCATCACTTCATCGGTGGACGCGTTGTAGGCGCTGGCGTAGGCCAGACCTGTGGACAAACCCAACGCACCGTCCTCAAGGCTTTCACGCAATTGCTCGCGCATCGCCGTGATTTCTTCCGGTGTCGCAGTGCGCAACAGGTCATCCAGATGATTACTGCGCAGCGCCGTGTGACCGATCAATGCGGCGACGTTCAGCGTGGTATTCGCCGCTTCAACCGCCGCGCGGTAATCGCTAAAACGTGGATAAACAAACGCCGCCGCCGTGCCGAGCAGGTTCATCGGATCCGGCGGATTGCCTTTCAAACTCACGGGCGAGGCGCTGATCCCGCAGTTGCCGACAATCACCGTGGTCACACCTTGGCTGAGTTTTGGCAGCATCTCTGGCTGACGAATCACCACCGTGTCGTCATGGGTGTGCACGTCGATAAAACCCGGCGCCAGCACGCGGCCGGCGGCGTCGATTTCTTCGGTCGCCGTGGCCTCGGACAAATCGCCGATGCGCTCGACACGGCCGTCGCGGATTGCCACGTCGGCCTGGTAGCCGGGCGTGTTGCTGCCGTCGATGATCAGGGCATTGCGAATCAGGGTGTCGTACAACATGTCAGTCTCCCAGCGGCAGGTGATCGTCGCCGCCACGGTATTCGTCGAGGGCCAGTTTGATCCGCCGCAGACGTTCTTGATTGTCTTCAGGATTGGCCAGCGCCAGCTCGGTCGCGAGCACGTCGATGGCGAGCAGCATGCCGTAGCGCGCCGCCGTCGGTTTGAAAATGAACGAGGTTTCCGCACTCTGCAGCGGCAGCACGACGTCGGCCAATTCGGCCAGCGGCGAGTCGGCGCGGGTGATGGCGAGAATGCGTGCGCCGTAGTTGCGTGCCAGTTCGACGGTCTCGAGCAGCTCCGGGGTGATGCCGGTCAGCGAGCAGACGATGACCACTTGTTCGGCGTTGAGGCTGGCGGCGGTGACGCGCATCATCACCGCGTCATGACACACCGCAACCGGATAGCCGAGGCGCACCAGCCGCACCTGCAATTCATCGCTGCACAGTGTCGAACAACCGCCCATGCCGAAGGCGTGGATCATCCGTGCCTGGCCGAGCAATCTCACTGCATCGGCGAAACGTGATTCATCGAAACCGGCCAGATGCTGACGCAAGGTGGTTTCGATATCGCCGACGATTTGCCCGTAGAAAGCTGACTGCTCGGGCGTACCGGCAGGGTCGAGAAAACGGCTGCCAACCCCGCTGGCCTGGGCCAGTTGCAGACGCAGATCACGCAGGTCACGACAGCCAACCGTGCGCGCAAACCGCGACAGCGTGGCGGTGCTGACTTCGGCGCGTTGCGCGAGGTCTTCGAGGCTGGCGCTCGCGGCGAAACCGACGTCGTCGAGCATCAGCCGGGCGATACGGCCTTCGCCGGCGCTGAAGGAATCCTGACGAGCGCGGATCTGATAAAGGATGTCCATGACGGCTGGCTCCGGTTACAGCAGGTAAGAAAGACCGAGGGTCATTGCAAAAGCGACCACCGAAATCAGGGTCTCCAATACAGTCCAGGTCTTGAAAGTCTGGGCGACCGTCATGTTGAAGTATTCCTTGATCAACCAGAAGCCGCCGTCGTTGACGTGGGAAAAGATAACCGACCCGGCGCCGGTCGCCAGCACCAACAGTTCCGGGTGGGGATATCCCAGACCAATGGCCACCGGCGCGACCACACCGGACGCGGTGGTCATGGCCACGGTCGCCGAGCCAGTGGCGATGCGCATCAGCGCTGCAAACAGCCAGCCCATGATCAGCGGCGACAGGTGAAATTCGTGAGCGAGGCCGACGATCTGATCAGTTACGCCCGCGTCGACCAGAATGCGGTTCAAACCACCGCCAGCGCCGACCAGCAAGGTGATACTGGCCGTTGGCGCGAGGCATTCGTTAGTGAATTTCAGGATCGATTCACGGCTGAAACCCTGAGCGATACCCAGCGTCCAGAAACTCAGCAACGTCGCCAGCAACAGCGCGATCACCGAGTTGCCGATGAACAGCAGGAACTGGTTGAAACCGCTGCCCGGCGTGGAAATCAGGTTGGCCCAGCCACCGATCAGCATCAACACCACCGGCAACAGAATGGTCGCCATGGTGATGCCGAAACCCGGCAGCTTGTCGCGCGGTTCGCGGTCGAGGAATTGTCTTTCCAGCGGGTTATCCGCCGGCAAGTGAATGCGCGGCACGATGAATTTGGCGTACAGCGGGCCGGCAATGATTGCCGTTGGAATGCCGATGGCAATCGCGTAGAGCAAGGTCTGTCCGACCGACGCCTGATAGGCCTGCACCGCCAGCATCGCCGCCGGGTGCGGCGGCACCAGCGCGTGCACCACCGACAGACCAGCGACCATCGGCAAACCGACCATCAGAATCGACACACCCACACGGCGCGCCACGGTGAATGCAATCGGCACCAGCAAGACGAAACCGACCTCGAAGAACAGCGGCAGCCCGACAAGAAACGCGATGCAGACCATCGCCCAGTGCGCGTTCTTTTCGCCGAATTTATCGATCAACGTGCGCGCCAACTGCTCGGCGCCGCCGGACTCGGCCATCATCTTGCCGAGCATCGTCCCCAGCGCCACCACCAGCGCAATATGCCCCAGCGTCTTGCCCACCCCGGCCTCATATGCCCCGACAACCCCGGAGGCCGGCATTCCGGCCACCAGCGCCAGGCCGATGGAAATCAAGGTAATGACAATGAACGGATTGAGCCGGTAACGGGCGATCAACACGATCAAAGCAATGATGGCAACGGCTGCATAAACCAGCAGCCAATAGCCGAAGTCAGGCGTCATGCGGTACTCCTCGAAAGGGTCACGTTCGAATGGGTTGTGAAACTCATAAATCATTTCGAGATCGAGATTTCAAACCACATGAAAGTAATTTTCGTGGAGAGGTAAGGTGTGTCGCTAACAGATATGTCTTGTCGTGATTAATGAAAATCCACCCAGCGAATTTTCATGCCCACACAAGACCTGTAGGAGCTGAGCTTGCTCGCGAAGACGATGTCACATCCAACATTTCTGTCGACTGACACAGCGCTTTCGCGAGCAAGCTTTGCTCCTACAGTTTGAGTGCATTCCTTCAGTCAGAACGCGGTTAACTTGTAGGAGCCAGCCTGCTGGCGATGGCGGTTGCACATTCAATATCTGTGTTGCCAGGGATACCGCATTCGCGAGCAAGCCAGCTCCAACTGGTTCGCGTCCAACCCTACGTTGTGTTTTTCTAAGCCAGCCAAGCGCTATACTCGCCTTACAAATTCCGTAGAGTCCCCGCCATGACCTCCGCGCGTCGCACCCGAAAAAAACTGACAGCCGATACTCTGATCCGCGCAATCGCCAGCTCGACAGCCATAGAGACGGGCCAAAGTGTCGAGGCAATTGAGCGCAAACTCAAAGTCAGATCCAGTAAGTTTCTAAATTTGTCCCTGGCCAAGTAGCGTCGACTTCAAGTCCACAATGCCTGCCGAACCCAATACTCCATGGGTTCGTAGTTGCAGTTCAGCCCCTGACTGATCGCTGCAAAATAAGCCTCTTTGTTTCTTTCCCAACTGCTGTAATCCAGCGGCACGTAGCCCGCCTGCACGGCCATGACGTCCGCCAATAATCGCGACAAGCGTCCATTACCTTCGCGAAAGGGATGAATAAGGATGAACTCCACGTGCGTTACAGCGATGGCGCGAATCAGGTTCTCGTCCAGTTCGGGCCTGCACGGTGTGTATTTGGCAAGACAGTCCCTTTCAAATCCATCGAGCAACCGAGGGATCTGCGGCGCAGCGGCGAAGAAAAATCCATCCTTGCCCAAATTTACCGCACGGACATCGCCAGCCCATGGATAGATGTTCCCGAGCCAGTGTCGATGCCAATCTTTTAAATCCTGAACTGTCAGTGGTCGATCAGGTAAATGCTCGATGAGTACCGATTGGTAAAGCTTTTCCAACAAAACCAGCTCTGCATCGTCCATGTCTTCAGGATCGGTAATTCCCAGCTTATTGCTCAGCACTTGCTCATTCGAGCCAAGCTGAAAAGTGCTCTGTGCCCCTTCTGCGTCGTAACGGTTAATCATCCCTGTACCTGCTGAATTGGCGATGTTCAGAGCACCATAGGTCTGGCGCAATACAAGCGCAAAGCCTGAAACGAAAACGGCTGCCCGATGGCAGCCGTTCTGAAGGGTGATAGCAAAGCCCGGCGGGCTCAAACACCCATCACACCATTTCGTTACGAATCCATTCAACCACTGACGTGCGCTTCGGCGTCCAGCCCAGTATTTCGCGCGCATGTTTGCCGCGCACACGGCTGTTGGAGCCGAGGCCGTAGTTGGCCATTTCGTAGCCCCACTCGGCTTCGGCGTCTTTCAATGGCCAGTCTTGCGGTTGGCCCAGGTTCATCGCTGCGGCCATGGCGGTGGTCATGTCGTTAAACGACGCTTCGCCGCTTTCAACAAAGTAGAAAGTGCCCGGAACGTTTTTGGTCAGCGCCAGCAGGTACAGGGCGACGACGTCTTCGATGTGTACGTTGGACCAGATGTTTTGGCCAGTACCCACGTGACGAACGACACCGCTTTTGCGCGCTTGTTTGAGCAATCGCGGCAACTGCACGCTGTCGCGATTAACGCCCAGGCTGTGGCCGTAGATCAGCGTGTTGCAGATGACGGCGGAGTTCACGCCGTCCTTCGCCGCTGCGAGGATCAAGTTGTCGATGGCCACGCGTGCGGCTTTATCGACGGTCGGCTCCGGCAGATTGTCTTCGTAGTAGATGACGTCGCTGGACTTGCCGCCCGACGCATCGCCAACGATGCTCGAACCGCTGGTGTGCAGGAACACTTTGTTGGTACCGCGCAAAGCATCGAGCAACGCTTCCACCGCGCCGCGATGGTCGCTGCTGGCGGCGTTGATCACGGCGTCGGCGGCGCGGGCCTGTTCGGCGAGCAGTGCTTTGTCATCGAGTGTGCTGATAACCGGGGTGATGCCGAGTGCTTTCAGCTCATCAGCCTGTTCAGCGCTGCGCACCAGGCCGGTGACGTTGTGCCCGGCCTGAACCAGACCGGTAGCGATCGAGCCGCCGATAAAACCGGCAGCGCCGGTGACGAATACGTTCATGGAGAAACTCCCTGCGTGAGTAAGTGATGGGACGAGTATCGGCCCGTGAGCCCGGGGGAAAAACCCGCTCCCGCCCAATTCACTCTTGCGCAGAGGTCACGAATCAGCCCTTGAAATCGGCGCTGGCGTAGGCGGCGAGTTTGCTCTGGATGAAGTCGAGGAAGCACTGAATGCGCAGCGCCAGTTGCGAGTTACGGTAGTACACCGCGTTGATCGGCTGGCGATAACCGCTGTTGAATTCACCGAGCAGGACTTTCAAACGGCCGGCGCGGATGTCGTCGATGGTCATGAAGTGCGACAGGCAAGCAATGCCCTGCCCTTCCAGCGCCAGATGCCGCACGGTCTCGCCGCTGGAGGCGCTGATCGCCGGGGTGATCGGCCAGCGATCGCCGTGCACATAGCGCAGCGGCCATTGGTTGAGGCCTTCGTTCTGAGTGAAGCCGAGCAAAGTGTGTTCGCTCAGATCAGCGACTTGCTGCGGCGCGCCGCGTTTTTCCAGATACGCAGGACTGGCGACGATCAGCAGCGGACTGCAACCGAGCGAACGCGCGTGCAGCGTCGAATCGGCAAGGGTGCCGATGCGGATGGCGATGTCGGTGCTTTGTTCCAGCAGGTCAATGATCAGGTCATTGCTGTTCAGTTCTAGCTGAATGTCTGGGTAGAGCCGGCGGAATTCGTCGATGTAGGGGACGACGGCGTGGAGCATGAACGGCGACGCCGCGTTGATGCGCAAACGCCCGGACGGAGTTTGCTGGCGTGAGGACAGGCGTTCTTCGAGTTGATCCATCTGATCGAGAATCAGCTTGGCGTGCTCGAAGAAGTACTTGCCCTCCTCGGTCAGATCCATGCGCCGCGTGGTGCGGTTGATCAGAGTGGTGTCGAGTTTGGCTTCCAGCTTCGACAGCGTGCGGCTGACGGCCGACGGTGTTTGCCCGACCTGCTCGGCAGCGGCGGAGATGGAACCGCACTCGATCACGCAGACGAAAATCTGCAACTCATCGGATCTGGCTTTCACGGGTGTCCTCTTTGAGATCGCCAAGATCGCAGCCTTCGGCAGCTCCTACATGTGAACTCTGTAGGAGCTGCCGCAGGCTGCGATCTTTTGCTATTACCACCGATAGTAGCCCTAAACCACTCAAGCCTTAAGGCCAAACACCTCGGTCAGATGCTGCTCATAACGCGCTACATCACCTTCGATGTTCGGACGCTTCATCACATCCACGCACAAGAACGTCGGCAACGCGGTCATGCCCAGAAACTCATTGGCCTTGTGGAACGGGAAGTACACCGCATCAACACCTTTGGCCTCAAAGAAATCGGTCGGGTCATCGAAGGCTTGCTGCGGTGCGTTCCAGGTCAGCGACAGCATGTATTGCTTGCCCTGAATCAGACCGCCGCTGCCGTACTTCTGCGAGGCGTCGGAGCGGGTGCGGCCATCGCTGGCGTAGAGGCTGCCGTGGCCTTCGGTGAAGACTTCGTCGAGGTACTTTTTCACCGTCCACGGCGCGCCCATCCACCAGCCCGGCATCTGATAAATGATCACGTCGGCCCAGAGGAATTTCGCCACTTCTTCAGCGACGTCGTAGCCCTCGTCGATGAAGGTGGTTTTGACGTCGAGCCCGCCGCGATCCAGCACGCTCAGCGCAGCTTCGTGCAGGGTGGCGTTGTAACGACCATCAGAGTGGGCGAATTTTTTACCGCCATTCAACAACAAAACTTTTTTCATGAGAAAGCCTCGGCGCAGCCATTCCGGCTGGGTGGAGAAGGGAAACTGGAATGGCGGCAGATTAACCATCTGCCTCACGCGGAATAAGCCGTGATTGCGCAAAATACATTTGACCAAAAAGCACGAATCGAACACAGATTGTTGCAATAGCATGCTCGGCCATCTGTATTTGAGGAGTCGTTGTGATGAGTGAACGCCAGGGTTTTATCCTGCACGCCAAGACCCGCCCGGAAAAAGCCGAGGCCTTCGAGGCGCTGTTTCGTGCTTACGTTGAACCGAGCCGCGCCGAGCCCGGTTGCATCGAGTACCACATGCTGCGCGACAAGGAAGATCCGTCGCTGTTTATCTTCTACGAGATCTGGGAGAGCCAGGCACACCTGGATGTGCACTCGAGTCTGCCGCACATGAAGGCGTTTTTCGCCGAGCGCATGGACTATCTGGAACGCGATTTCGACATTCGCGCCATCGACATGCTCAGCGAAGCGTCGGCTAACCGCTGATCAATAAATGGGCGCCGAGCGCGCCCAGACCGATGAAGAAAACCCGTTTGAATAGTACGGCGCTGATGCGTTGCCGCAGCCATTGGCCGAGCAACATGCCCAGCACTGCCGGGATCAGCGCCAGCAGCGAGGCGCTCAATTCACCGCCGCCGAGTGCGCCGCGCCAGAGCAAACCGCCGGCCAGCGCCAGAGTCGAGACGGTGAAGGACAGGCCGAGTGCCTGCACCAGTTCATCACGATTCAAACACAGTGCTTGCAGATAGGGCACCGCCGGAATCACGAACACGCCGGTGGCGGAGGTGATGATGCCGGTGATCAAACCGCAGGCCGGGCCGAGCCAGGGTTCGTGGCGGGGATTTACGCTCAGCGTCGGCAGGAACAATCCGCTCAACGCATACAGGAACAGCGCCGCGCCGAGTCCGCGCACGACCCAATGTCCGCCGGCCATGCCAATCCACAACGTGCCGATGCCGGTACCGAGGAAGATCATCAGGAGCATCGGCCAGAGGCGTTTGATCAGGCCTTTTAAATGCCCGCCGAATGCCAGTTGCCAGAGGTTGGTCAGGGTGGCCGGGATGATCAACAACGCGGCTGCCTGCGATGGCGCCATAGCCAGACCGAGCAGGCCCATGGCGACCGTGGGCAAGCCGAGGCCGATGATGCCTTTGATCAGGCCGGCGAGGATGAAGGTGGCGATGACCAGCAGGGACAGGGTCAGGCCCAGGTGTTGGTAGAAGTCTGTGAGTGTGTTCATGGCGGTACTGTGCGCCAGTCGGGGTTGGCTGAAAATCTGCCATATACTGAGGGTGCCTCTGCTTTTGGGAGAGGCTGATGATTTCGTTGGGGCTGATGGCCTCTTCGCGAGCAAGCCCGCTCCCACAGTGGATCTGTGTCGTACATGAGTCCAATGTGGGAGCGGGCTCGCTCGCGAAGGGGCCGGCCCAGCCACCGCAAAACCAGAGGCTAACCATGCACTTCGACCTCACCGACCTACGCCTCTACCTGCACATCCTCGACACCGGCAACATCACCGCCGGCGCCGCGCGCAGTCATTTATCCCTCGCCGCCGCCAGCGCCAGAATCCGCGCCATGGAAGCCTCGCTCGGCACCGACTTCCTCGAACGCGGTCGCCGTGGCGTCACCCCGACCCCCGCCGGCAAAGCCCTCGCCCATCACGCGCGCATCCTCCTGCAACAAGCCGAACGTATGCAGCAGGATCTCGCCGACTACGCGCAAGGCGTCAAAGGCCAGGTGCGGCTGTTGTGCAACACGACGGCGATCACCGAATACCTGCCGGAAGTGCTCGCCGATTTCCTGCGCAATCACCCCAATCTCGACATCGATTTGCAGGAACTGCCGAGCGCGCGCATCACCCACGCCTTACGCCAAGGCGCAGCGGATCTCGGGATTGTTTCCGACGCCGTAGACACCCGCGAACTACAAACCCAACCCTTTCGCGATGATCCACTGGTGCTGATTCTGCCCCTCGACCACCCGTTGTCTGACGCCGACGAGGTCAGTTTCAGCGATGCGTTGCACCACGATTTTGTAGGACTCAGCGCCAACAGCGCTTTGGCGATCCACCTCGAAGAACAGGCCCTGCACAGCGGCGCCCGCATGCAGGTGCGTATCCGCGCCGACGGTTTCGACGGCGTGATGCGCATGGTCAGCCATGGCGCCGGGCTCGCCATCGTGCCACTGGCCGCCATTGAACGCGCGGCGCCACGCAGCTTCAAAAGCGTTGCGCTCAACGAACCGTGGGCGCGCCGCACCTTGATGCTCTGCGCCAAGGACTTCACCGCCCTGCCGGGTTACGCCAAAGCCCTGCTACACGCCTTGACTCTCCCCTAAGGGGCAGACTTCATCCAAACAGATTCAGCCGCTGGAAAAACTCTGAACGTTCGCGCGTTTCTGAGCAGCTCGATGTCGACCCCAGACAACTGGGCAGCGCCCGGGCGCTATACGGTGCGACTTCAATTCCTTCTGCCCGGAGCTCCCATGACCGCGACCGCCCCAATCACCGTTCTGCGCGACACCCACCCGCTGCCGGTACTCGATGCCTGCAAATGGGAAAAACTCGAGGGCGACCCGCACACCGTCAACCTCAACGCCTACACCAGCGAAGACGGCAGCAAGATCATGGGCACGTGGATCTGCACGCCGGGCAAGTGGCGCGTGGAATACGTGAAGTGGGAATACTGCCATTTCCAGGAAGGCTACTGCGTGATCACCCCGGACGGCATGGCGCCGATTCACTTGCGTGCTGGCGATATCTTTGTCATTGAGCCGGGGATGAAAGGTACGTGGGAAGTGGTTGAGACGGTGCGTAAGTATTTCGTGTTTGCCTGATAAAGCAAAAGATCGCAGCCTTCGGCAGCTCCTACAGAGATACGTTTCCTGTAGGAGCTGCCGTAGGCTGCGATCTTTTTTGGCACAAAAAAGCCGGGAAATCACCCGACGTGATTTCCCGGCAACACCTACTGCAAATTTTTAAACCCACCCAATGATCCCTATGGAAATAGAGATCCCTGTGGCGAGGGGATTCATCCCCGCTCGGCTGCGCAGCAGTCGCAAAACCTGAGCACTCGGTTTACCTGACACACTGTAGGGGGCTGCTGCGCAACCCATCGGGGATAAATCCCCTCACCACAAAGTCTCACTTGCCACAAAAGTATTGCTGACCCAAGTTACTGCGGTTTGCGGTAGCTGTTGATAATCGCCGAGAAATCTTTCCCGCCATCCCCACGCTGACTCATCGCCTGATACAACTGCTGCGCCACCGCGCCAAGCACCACCGGCTGATGCGCCTGACGCGCGGCTTCCGTCGCCAGGCCCAAATCCTTCAGCATTAATTCCGCACCAAACCCACCGGTGTACCCCCGCGAAGCCGGTGCCGTTTCAACGATCCCCGGCCACGGGTTGTACATCTCCGAACTCCAGCAACGTCCGGTCGAGCTGTTGATGATCCCGGCGAGCACCGACGTATCAATCCCCAACGCATCGCCCAGCGCCATCGCCTCACTGACGCCAACCATCGAAATCGCCAGCAGCAAGTTGTTGCAGATCTTGGCGATCTGCCCGGTGCCGACTTCACCGCAATGCACAATGTTGCGGCCCATCTGCGCCAGCACCGGTTGCAGGGTGGCGAACAGTTCTGGCGTGGCGCCGACCATAAAGGTCAACGTCCCGGCCGTCGCGCCGCCCGTACCGCCAGACACCGGCGCATCCGCCATGGCCACGCCTTGTTTGGCGGCAGCGGCAGCCACATCACGCGCCGTCTGCGGATCGATCGTGCTGCAATCCACCGCCGGCACGCCGTTGCCAATCCCGGCCAAAACGCCGTCCTCACCCAGCCAGACACTGCGCACATGCACAGCGGCCGGCAGCATGGTGATCACCAGTTCTGCATCCTCGGCCGCCTCACGCGCCGAAGCGCGAATGCTGCCGCCGAGTTGTTCCAGTTCCGCCAACACGGTTTTGTTCAGGTCGACGAGGTTCAGCGAGTGGCCAGCCTTGATCAGGTTGCGCGCCATCGGCGCGCCCATGTTGCCCAGCCCGATAAATGCGATTTTCATGGCCGATCCTCAGCGCAGGTTGATGGTGGTGTTCACGCCGTCGTTGACGCTGTCGTCGTCGAACCAGCGCGCCGTGACCGTTTTGGTCTGCGTGTAGAACTGCACCACTTGCTTGCCGTACGGGCCGAGGTCGCCGAGTTTCGAACCGCGCGAACCGGTGAAACTGAAAAACGGCACTGGCACCGGAATCGGGATGTTGATGCCGACCTGACCGACGTCGATTTCCGTCTGGAATTTACGTGCCGCTGCGCCGCTCTGGGTGAACAGGCCGGTGCCGTTGCCGAACGGATTGGCGTTGACCAGCGCAATCGCCTGATCAAGGGTGTCGACTTCCAGCACCACCAGCACCGGGCCGAAGATTTCCTGGGTGTAGATCTGCATGTCGGTGGTCACGCCCGAGAACAGGGTCGGGCCAACAAAGTTGCCTTGCTCGTAACCCGGCACCTTGACGTCGCGCCCGTCAAGTTCCAGCTTGGCGCCTTCCTTGATGCCGCTTTCGATCAGGTCGAGAATTCGTGCCTTGGCTTTTTTCGAGATCACCGGGCCAACGTCGGTGCCCGGCTCGCTGCCAGCGTTGACGGTAAGTTTCTGCGCCAGCGCTTTCAGATCCGGCAACCATTGTTTCGCCGCACCAACCAGCACCACCACCGAAGTGGCCATGCAGCGTTGCCCGGCCGCACCGAAACCGGCGCCGACCAAGGCATTCAGCGCTTGCTCGCGATTGGCGTCGGCCAGCACCACAGCGTGGTTTTTCGCGCCCATCATCGATTGCACGCGTTTGCCGTGCTTACCGGCCAAATCGTAAACGTGAGTCCCAACAGCGGTCGAACCGACGAAGGACACCGCTTTGATGTCCTTGTGCGTGCACAGGCCATCGACCACGTCTTTACCGCCATGAACCACATTCAACACGCCCGCCGGAACGCCCGCCTCGACCGCCAGCTCAACCAGCAACATGGTCGACAGCGGATCCTGCTCCGAAGGCTTCAACACAAACGTATTGCCGCAAGCGATGGCCATCGGGAACATCCACAGCGGAATCATCGCCGGGAAGTTGAACGGTGTGATGCCGGCGCAAACACCGATTGGCTGGCGCAAGGTGTAGGTATCAACGCCGCCGGCGACGTTCTCGGCGAATTCGCCCATTTGCAGAGTGCCAATGGAGCAGGCGTGCTCGACCACTTCCAGACCACGGAAAATATCGCCCTCGGCGTCGGCAATGGTTTTGCCCTGCTCGGCGCTGAGCACCACGGCGATGCGTTTGGAGTGTTCGCGGATCAGCGCTTGCAGCTTGAGCATGATGCGCATCCGCGCGCCGATCGGAGTCAGTTTCCAGGTCTGGAAGGCACGCTGTGCGGCGCTGACGGCGGCATCGACTTCAGCGGCGGTGGCGAACGGGACTCTGGCCAGCACTTGCTGAGTGGCCGGGTTGATGATGTCGTGCCATTCGGTGGTTTGCGACTCGACCCATTCGCCGTCGATCAGCAGCTTGACCTTCTGCAGCGTGGTTTCGTTGGGCGTAAGCGATGCGTTCATGCTGGTCTCCGAAACTTGTTTTTATCGTAGGAGCCAAGGCGAAAGGTTCGCCTTGAGATGAGGCGTGTGTCACGAATTGGTTGTCGGACTGTTTTTGGAGTATAGATGTGCAAACTTCTAATAAGAACGCACATAAAAGCCCGTCCATCATGCAAAAAAACATCACCTCTCTAGGCTCGCTGAACTGGGACGACCTCAAGTTTTTCCTCGAAGTCGCCCGCACCCGCAAGGCCAGCACAGCCGCCAAACGGCTCGCCGTCGACTACACCACGGTGTCGCGACGGATCAGTTCGCTGGAAGCGGCGCTCGGCACGCTGCTGTTTGAAAAGTCGCGCACCAGCGGTTTCGTCCTGACCGCTGAAGGCCAGCGTTTGCTGGGTTATGCCGAGTCGATTGAAAGCACGTTGCACATGGCTTGCGAGCAGGTCTCCGGCTCCGGCGTCGCCTTGTCCGGCCACGTGCGCATGGGCTGCACCGAAGGTTTCGGCAGCTTTTTCATCACCCCGCAACTGAGCCATTTCGTCGACGCCTACCCGGCGATCTCGGTGGACATCCTGCCGCTGCCGCACTTCATCAGCCTGTCCAAGCGCGAGGCCGACATCGTCATCGCCCTCGAACGCCCGGAGCACGGGCCGTACGTCTGCTGCAAACTCTGCGACTACCGCTTGCAGCTCTACGCCACCCAGGACTACCTCGACAAACACCCACCGATCCGCCGCCCGGCAGATTTGGGCAAGCATCAATTCATCAGTTATGTGGACGATCTGGCGTTCAGCTCGGAGCTGCTCTACCTGGCCAACGTGCTGCCCGGTGCCCACGCAAATTTGCGCAGCACCAGCGTGATCGCGCAATTCGTCGCAGCGCAGCAAGGCCGCTCACTAGCGATTCTGCCGTGCTTCCTCGCCGCGCAGGATCCGCGCTTGCTGCCGGTGCTGCCGGAGGAAATCAACATCACCCGGCAGTTCTGGATGTACTGCCGAGAGGATCTGCGGAAGTTGAAGCGGATTACTTTGTTGTGGGATTACATCCGCGAGGTGACTGAACAGAATCAGGGTCTGTTGATGGGTGAGACCCGCGAGATGCAGTTTTCTGACTGAAAATTTCAAGGAATCAGGTGACCGGACCGTAACGAAGTAAGCAGGTTTTGCTGAGGATTTGTAACAGGACTTGGAACGCAACTTGTAACACCTCGACACCGACATGCAAGCAGTGTCATTCGGTCAGGCTTTTGGGATTTATCCTACAGCCATCTCTAGAGCCTCCTAGTAACGTCAGGCTACCCCAGCTTCAAGCCGGGATTTCCCCAAGGACGAACAAGGATGCCCCATGAGCGGATACGGAAACGTTCCAAAGCCTGCCCTGCCCAACCAACCAAAGAACAAGACGTATAGCGGTGTTGAGCCTGTTGACCTGCACGCAAAGCATTGGGCGGAATATCCAGAACTCCCAGAAGAAAAGCCCGTTGAAGCAAAAGAAGTGGCCGAACCCGGCTTTTACATCGTGCAAGAGACAATGCCGCGATCCGCGCTCGAAGCAGCCCTCTTCGATAAACCGGATGGAGCCACGCTAGAGAAATTCAAGCGACTCAACCCGCACCTGACAGGCTACGCCAAACCGGGCCAACTTATTGTCTTGAGCGACCCGAACAATCAGCAGTGCACACGCGAAGAAGCATTGCTGACTGAGGCAGCCCAGAAAGTCGAGGCGGCACTCATACCCATGAGCGACGAAGAAGCCAGCTTCATGATGCACCATAGGGACGTTATCGAATCTATCTTGTCGCAAGGATCGACATCCATCGGTGTCGGCGAATCAATTTTCGCCAAGAATCTGGAAGACGTGAAAACGTCGCTGAAGGATATCGAAGCACTGCACCAGAAAAGCTTTCAACGTGACGGGCATTTACGTAGCCCCGAGTTCTTCGCTGAGCGATCAAGACTGTTTGCTCGTCTAGATAGACAACTCACTGGGCTGACCAGAAAAGGTATTGGCTTCCCTGACCATCCGAGCCTAAAGACAGCACTAGGAATTTCCAGCAGAAGCTTGGTTCACCATTGGAGCTTGGCGGGCGCCCCAAGCCAGATTCCCGGTTATGCTACTCACTCGGAAGGTGTCGCCAAAGCAGCCAAATTTGTGAAGTACGGCGGATGGATTGGTACAGCTGTAGGAGGTGGGGCGTCATACATGAAGGTTCAGGATGTGTGCACAACTGGCAATATGGAAGCCTGTAGAAAAATCAAGTTTACAGAATCCGGAAGTTTCATTGGCGGAGTAGCTGGTGGGGCAGCGACAGGGGCAGCATTAACGGGTACGGCGGTAAGTGCCATCTGTGTCGGGCTAGGTGTTCCAACAGGCGGTGTTGCGACATTACTCTGCGGTCTTGTCGTCGTCGGGGCAGGTTCTTATGCGGGAGGCGCACTTGCAGGAGCAGGTGGACAGGAACTAGGCGAAGTCATATACGAGGCGGTCAAATGAGTACTGCTGCATTTGTAGTGGGCTGGCTCTGCGGAGCAGTTCTCCTAGGCATGATTGCTTGGATTGCGATATGCCTGCATCTGGCGTACACGCGAATAGACGGCATATTAGAACACCTGAAGAACTGCACGGCTGTGACGGATCGAGCACCACTTAGGCACGGCGGCCCGTGGGGAAAGCTACTTCTAGTTGGTGGCATATCAGGCATTGTGACGTTCCCGAATTTCTTCGTTAAAAGAGGAGAAGTGGACACTAACGACCTACAGAAACTTCCTTCAAACATCCGACGAAAGCTTGTCTTTTTGCAGTGGAGCGTATGGGGGCTGATAGGGGCAATGGCTGTATTCGTCGCCCTCTCCAAGATAATTAAGGCGTACAACCTTTAGGGGATCCGTCACGGATAGCTGCCCGCCTACTGGCGGGCTAGGTACTCTCGCTTGCGGCGTTGTAGTCGTAGCGGCAGGCTCATTTGCTGGCGGGGCAGTGGGCGGGTCTGGCGGTGAAATGTTCGGCGAAATGATTTATGAGGTTACTAAATGAATACCGCTGAACTCATCGTTGGTGGATTGTGCGGTGTAGTGATTATCTCGATGATCATCTGGATGGGAATAGCTCTCTACATTGCAAACACCAAGATGGACTTGATACTTGAGCATCTCAAGAATAGCTCCGCTGGCACTAGGTTGGCCGCACTGAAACACGGGGGAGCGTGGGGGAAATTGCTTTTGGTTGGCGGTGCGTCTGGACTCGTCACGTTTGCGAATTTTTATACACGGCGTGGCACCCTCAGCACACAGGATGTAAGCGGCTTCCCTGTCCCTCTCAAGAAAAACCTCGTCTTGATGCAATGGAGTGCGATAGGGCTACTCTCCGCGATGACCGTGCTTGCCGCTGTGGGTAAGTCGGGAGTGCTCAAGTGACTTACGTATCCATGAGAACTGCATCGCCCTTGGCTTAGCGGGCTTTTCGAATGTTCGACTCTGGCCGCTTCCTGTCGAGCTTGGATCCATTCGGCAAACTTTCCATCTTTTATTCCGTTAGCGCTTGTGCAGGATTTATTACCCTCCTTCACATACTCGCTTTTGCCTCCTACACAGGACGCCGAGTACGTCTTGGTGATACGCACCCATTTCCCCTTCTTCTCCAAGGCTTCGACGCCCTCTCTGAACATCAGTCGTCCCGCCACCCCGCATTCGGACGAGGGGCAAGTATGTCTGTCAGTGCGATCTGTGGTGACCCACAATTGATTGTCAGCCATCGCCCCCAACGAGAACGCCTGAAGGGCGGCGTATATTGAAAATCCGAGAATGAAACGTCCTTTATTCAATGCAAAACTCCTTGTGGGATTACATCCGCTCGGTCACTGAACAGAATCAGGGTCTGTTAATGGGCAAGACCCGCGAAATGCAGTTCGCCGATTAATCAGCGCTGACCACGATCGCCACCCGGCGGTTTTCCGTGCGGCCGGCGGCGGTGCTGTTGGAAGCCACCGGGTCTTTGCTGCCCAGGCCTTGCAGCTGGATGTTCTCTTGCTTCATGCCGACGGTACTGAGCACGGCGGCGACACTTTTCGCACGGCGCAGCGACAGTTGCTGGTTGTAGGTTTCTTTGCCCGATGCATCGGTGTGGCCATCGACCCGCACGCGTTCAATGCCGACACCGAGCAAGGCTTTGCCGATGCGCTCGACGATTTCGGTGCTTTGTTTGTTCAGGCTTTCGACGTCGCTGCCAAACAGCACTTTACCCGACAGGCCAAATTCCCAGCCCTCATCAGTCAGCTCGAACCCTTGTTGTTTGAGCACGGCGACTTGCGCCGGCGTCAGGCCTTTTTGCGGCGCGGTCTGGCAACCGGTCAGGGCCAGCACGGCCATCAACAGCACAGCGGAGAACAATCGAAATGGAAGTTTGAACACGGGAATCAGCTCCTGGTTTGAACGGGATCGACCGGGTGCTCCGACCCGGCCGTGAATTGCGCGCCACGGGAGAGGCGCTTGGCTTGATACATCGCCGCGTCGGCAGCGTTGAGCAGGGCGCCGGGGGTGGCGCCATGATCAGGGAAAACCGCGATGCCGATACTGAGCGACGTCACGACACTGGTGTCGCCCGGCAATGCGATGGGCGTGTCCATGCTGGCGAGAATCTTGTCGGCAATGCGTTCGGCATCTTCGATCTTGTGCAACGGCGTGAGCAGCACGGCGAACTCGTCACCGCCCAATCGCGCGACCAGATCCTCTTCACGCAACTGCGCGCGGACACGATTGGCAATCGCCACCAGCACAGCATCGCCGGCGGCATGGCCGAAATTGTCATTGATGCCTTTGAAACGGTCGCTGTCGAGAAACAGCACCGCCACGCGCTCGTTGAGCTTGCCGCCATTACGCAGGGCACGCATCAGGCGGCCCTCGAAAAAGGCGCGATTGGGCAGACCGGTGAGGCTGTCGTGGCTGGCCTGGTGCGCGAGGGTTTCGTTTTCGCTTTGCAGGTTACTTTGCCAGGACTCGAGTTCGTCGAGCAGGGCATTGAAGTCGTTGCCGAGGTTGTCCAGCTCGGCGATTTGCGCCGGTGGCACGCGGCGATCCAGCGCCCGTTCGCTGCGTGCGGCGTGGGCCACGGTGGCGAGGCTGCGCAGCGGGCCGATGATTTCACGCAGTTGCCGGCGCGCCAGATAGATCGCCACAAAAGCGCTGATCGCGGTGCAAAGAATGATCCCCGCCAGACCGCTCAGCAGAAAGCGCATCAGGCTGCCGCCGTGTCCGGTGAGCAGGATGCGGCCGATTTCATGCTCTTGATGCACGATCGGCAGGCTGATCGGTTTTTCCAGAAGGGCGCGGGTGATCTGCATTTCCAGATCGGAGAACAGGCCGTTTTCCGCGCGATGCCAGCGCGCCAGCAATTTCCCCTGAGCGTCCAGTACTTGCGCGTCGGCGACTTCTTCGGTCGAGGCGATCATTTCCAGCGCTTCCGTCGCCGCCGCTTTGTCGTTGAACACCACCGCGGCTTCCACGGTGTAGCTGATCGAACGGGCGATCAGATGCAAGTTATGGTCGGCATAAACCCGCAGCGCCAAAACACCGAGCAGCGTCAGCGAGACACTGGCCATCGCTACCGCCAGTAATGCCACGGTTAAATGTCCACGGCCCAGTACCGAGCCCAACGTGGGGCGCTTATTCGATCTGAACAATTTCATGGGGCCGCCGATTTACGGCGCGACAACTGCAGCACGCTCGGGTGAATGCGCACGCCACTGCGGGCAACGGAATCGAGATTGACTTCAAAGGACACCTGCTCGTCACCGACGCGCAGGCAGAACAGACTGCCGACCGTGCATTGGTCGTCGGCTTCGCTGATGCTAAGCACCGGGTGTCCGATCAATGCGGCGAACAGGCGACTGCGCTCATCGGCGGTGAGCTTGCCGATGTACACGGCATTGCATTCGCTGACGATGGCCGAGTTATCGGCCAGCAAGCGGCGCACGACAACCGGTCGGCCGGTGGCTTGAGTGGTGCCTTTGACCAGGTCGTCGGTGTATTCGGTGGGGCCGACGATGCACAGACGCAATTGCGCAGGCTCTACCGGCCAGCGAGCATAACTGAGGATGCCCAGCACGACTTGGGTGACAGATTTGGCGCGTTGTTCGGCCATGCCCGTCGGCGCTTGCGGTTGTGCGACGGCCACGCTCGTCAACAACCAGAGCAGGCCGACAAGCAACGCGTGCCTGCAGCCAACCACGCGCTCTGCCGCCCAGACAGACACCTTCATGCAGGGATTCTCTTGGATCTTACCGAAATGATGCCGCAACGATAGCACAGCGGCGAATAGCCAGCGAGGCAGCGACCTCTGACTGGTCGGTCAGAAACCGCTGGCCATCATCGCAGTTTTCATCCAGGAGACTGGTTGCCCTCCTCCAGCTCCAACATCAGTCCGCTGAGGCGTTTGACCTTGCGTTGTACGGCCTCTTCAAATACCCCGGCACGCGGCTCGATCAGGGTGAACCAGTGCTTGGCGCGGGTGATTCCGGTGTAGATCAACTCCTTGGTCAGCACCGGATTCAAGGCATCCGGCAGGATCAACGCGGTGTGGGCGAACTCAGAGCCCTGAGATTTGTGTACGGTCATGGCGTACACGGTTTCCACATCGTTGAGTCGGCTCGGCAGGACGAAACGCACGCCGCCCTGACCGTCATTGCGCGGAAACGCCACGCGCAGCACCGGTTTGCCGGCGTCGGGCCCTTCACGTTCCGGCAGTTTGAGGGCGATGCCGATGTCGCCGTTCATCAAGCCCAGGCCGTAGTCGTTGCGGGTCATCAACACCGGCCGGCCTTCGTACCATTGCTGGTCATGCTCGATCAGCCGGGCCTTGAGCAACGCGGCGGTGATGCGCTGGTTCAAACCTTCAACGCCCCACGGGCCTTTGCGTACCGCGCACAACAACTGGAAGGTGTCGAACGCCTGCAAGACGTCGCGGGCCCAGAGAATCCAGTCCGGATGTTCCAGCGGTTTGCCAGATGCAGGGCGTTGATTGCGCAGCACGCTCAGGTAATGCCGATACCCCTGCGGGCCCTCGCCATGACCGTCGAGCAGCAGCCGCTCGAGTTTGTGATCGTGCTCGCCCTTGAGCGGCAGCGAAAACACATCGTCATAGTGCCCCGCCGCGAGCAATTGCCGCGCCTCTTCCGGGAGCTGTTGATTGACCCGCCGCGCCAGTTGACCGATGCCGCTGCCCTCACCGAAACGCCGCGAGTGACGCAACATCACCACTTGCTGAGCCAGCGGATGCGTGCCGTCGAAATCTTCGTGCAGACCACTGTCCTGCAACGACTCACCGCTGACCGACTCCAGCCATTGGCGGGTTTGCCGGTTGTACCAGCCGCCCTCGGCATCGCGGCACAGATCACCCAGCACCGCACCTGCCTCCACGGACGCCAACTGATCCTTGTCGCCGAGCAACACCAGTCGCGCATGGGCCGGCAAGGCGTCGAGCAGATTGGCCATCATTTCCAGGTCGATCATCGAGGCTTCGTCGACCACCAGCACATCCAGCGGTAAACGATTTCCGGCGTGATGGCGGAAATGTCGGGTGCCCGGACGACTGCCGAGCAAACGGTGCACGGTGGTCACGTCACAGGGAATTTTCGCCCGCACGTCTTCGCTGACTTTCAGCGATTGCACTTGCTGGCTGATCGACTCGGTCAAGCGTGCGGCGGCTTTACCGGTGGGCGCTGCCAGGCGAATGCGCAACGGATGGCCGGCCTCCACCGCCGGCGCCTGCAGCAATGCCAGCAAACGCACGACGGTGGTGGTTTTACCGGTACCGGGGCCGCCGGTGACGATGCTGAAGGCACCGCGCGTGGCGAGCGCACAAGCGAGCTTTTGCCAGTCGATGACCTCGTCGGAATTGGCTGAACCGAACAGCTCATTGAGGCGCTGCGGCAGATCGGCCGGCGTCGCTTCGGATTGGGCGAGACGCTGGCGCAACGCGGAATCGATACGCCGCTCGTAAGCCCAGTAGCGCCGCAAGTACAGACGTTTCGAGGACAACACCAGCGGGCGTTGCTGAGCTTCTTCACTGGTATCGGCAGCCAGGGCGACCAAAGCGCTGCCCGCCAGAGCCTTGCACCAATGAGCACCGTCGAGCGCCTCAAGCAATTGCGAAGGCAGCAACAAGACGCCACCCTGCACATCGCCTTCGGGCGGCAATGACAGCGCAAAGTCCGGCGCTTTGAGGGTTTCAAACAGATCCAGACAAACGTGACCATGGCCGAGTTGATGGCTGGTCAGCGCCGCCGCGAGCAACACCAGCGGATCGGTGTCCGGTTCGAGCTCATGCAGAAACGCGACGAATGCCTTGTCTAGTGCACGCAGCCAGCCGCGCTCGACCCAGCGGGTGAGCAAGAGCAACAAGTCTTCGGCGCGGGTCAGCGGCGAAAGTCTCGACAGGCTGTCGGCGGCCAAAGGCGTCGGCAGCAGATCGGCGAAGGTGCGGCTCATAGCAAGACTCCCTGTTCCCACGCGGGTTCGGCCTTGGGCTCGGGTTTGCCCTGAAACAGCCGATCCAGACGTTCGATCAATTCACGGGGTGGCCGGGCGAAGTACACCCCGCGACTGTCTGCGCGGGTGCCACGCAGGAAAAGATAAAGCGCGCCACCGACGTGCCGGTCGTAGTCATAGTCGGGCAACCGCGCCTTGAGCTGACGGTGCAAGGCCAACAGGTACAAGACGTATTGCAGGTCGTAACGGTTGTCGAGAATCGACTGCTCCATGGCTTGCTCGGTGTAGGCGAAATCATCGACGCCCAGCCAGTTGGATTTGTAGTCGGCCACGTAGTAACGGCCATCGTGTTCGAAGGTCAGGTCGATAAAACCCTTGAACATGCCGTTGAGTTGCACCGGTTCGGCGGCCACCCGCGCCACGCCGTTGTGGGTGTGCTGACGTACCAGCTCATCGAGTTTGAGCACGTCGACTTTATGGCTGGCGAACCAGAATTCCATCTCGACGCGATACTGCGTTAACTGCTCAAGCACCACCGGCGGTTGGCCGGCGCCGATCGGCAGCGGCGATTTGAGGAGGTGTTGCAACCAGTCGCTCAACGTGGTGATCCAGCCTTCCCAGCCGCGCAGGTTGCAACGCCGGCCGATCGCGTCTTCCACGGCTTTGGGCGTGACGGCGAAACCGTCATCCCCTGCCCACTCCAGCAAACCGTGAAGGAATGTCCCGGGGTTGGGGCCACGCGGGAAGCGATGGATATCGGCACCGCCAGCGATGATTTCGCGTGGTGCATCCGGATCGAGGCGTTCGTCATCGAAGAGTTTTTGCGCTTGCGGACTGTCCGGCGCCTCATCGCTGCCGACGCTCAATACGTCGCTGATGCGCAGCGCACTGTACGAGGCGATCCACCAGTTCTCGCTGGCCTTGCGCTTGGGCACAAGCGTGGCGCTGAGAACCGCTTCGTTGCGCGCAGGTTCGTAATGTTCGGCGCTGGCCGGCGGCATTTCACCGACACTGATCGCCGGGCAGTCCTGCTGCAAATCTCGCAGCCAGCTATTCAAACCGCTGGACTCACCCAACGACGCACCACCGCCCAATAAATAGCCCAGCGCAGAAAGGTGCAGCACCGAACTGTTGTTATTGCCGCGTTTTAGATCGGTTACGCCCAACCAGCAGGCGTGTTGCGCACGCGTCAGCGCTACATAAAGCAAACGCAGGTCTTCAGCCAGACGCTCGTCATCGGCCAACGCAATCAGCTCGGGCGTCGGCTTCAGACTCAATTGCGCGTTACCTGTTGCGTCGTGGTAATGCAGCGGCAAGCGACTACCGTCGACCGGTTTGGCCGAGCAGATGAACGGCAGGAACACCAACGGATATTCCAGGCCTTTCGATTTGTGGATGGTCACCACTTTGACCAATTGCTCATCACTTTCGAGGCGCAGAATCTGTTCTTCGCCGGCCTGCCCGGACAAGGCCAGCAGCTCGGCCAGATGCCGGATCAGCGCTTGTTCGCCGTCGAGCTCAGCAGCGGCTTGCTGCATCAATTCGGACAAGTGCAGCAAGTTAGTCAGCACGCGCTCACCATCGCTGCGGGCAATCAATGTCTGCGGCAAATGGAAGTCATGCAGCAGACGCCGCAGCATCGGCAGCACGCCCTGTTTGCGCCACAACTCGCGATAGCCACGGAACTGCATGACGCGGGATTCCCACACCAGTTCGTCCTGATTCAGACGCTCCAGTTCGGCCAGCGGCAGGTTCAGCGTGATGCAGGCCAGCGCGGCTTTCAGAGAACGTTCAACGTCAGGCTCGGCGCAGGCCTTGAGCCAGGACAGCAAGTCTCGGGCCTCCTGCGCGGCAAACACGGAATCCTTGTCGGACAGATAAACGCTGCGCACGCCACGAGCGGCCAGCTCACCGCGTACGGCCTGCGCCTCTTTGCCGTCGCGAACCAGAATCGCGATGTCGGAAGGTCGCAGGCCTTTGAAGTCTTTGCCGTCCTGCACAAATCCGGCCTGACCGGTTTGCCCGCCATTGAGCAACGCGGTGATTTCGCTGGCGCAGGCGGCAGCCAGTTGTTGGCGATACACCGCGCCGGACAACGGCTGATCGCTGGACAGCTGCCAGACGTTCAGCGCCGCAACTTTCTGCCCGGCAATTTGCAGGTGTTCTTTGCGGCCCTGTGAGTCGACGGGTTGAAACGGTACCGGGTTCTCGCCACTTTTCTCGCGGAACAAAAACGCGCCGCGTCCCAGCTCGCGGGCCTCGGCGCGTTCGAATACGTGATTGACCGCTGTCACCATGCCGTGACTGGAACGGAAGTTGGTGCCCAGGGTATGCAAGCGGCCGGTCGTAGCCTTGCGCGCGCGCAGATAGGTATAGATGTCCGCACCACGGAAGGCGTAGATCGCCTGCTTGGGATCGCCGATCAGAAACAGGCCAGTGTCAGGACTGTTTTCCTCGATGCGATAGATGCTTTCGAAGATCCGGTACTGCACCGGATCGGTGTCCTGGAATTCGTCGATCAGCGCTACCGGGAACTGCTCGCGAATCAGCGTTGCGAGACGCTCGCCACCTTCTGATTGCAGCGCGGCATCGAGTCGCAGCAGCATGTCGTCGAAGCCCATTTCGGCGCGGCGACGCTTCTCTTCTTCGAAGCGCGCGCCCACCCATTTCGCGGCGTGCTGCAGGACGGCGGCGTCTGGCGTGGGCAAGCCATCCAGACTCGACTTGAGTGCGGGCATGGCATCCAGCCCCGGATGACTCGGGGCCTGACCTTTCCACGCTTCGGCCATGCCGTCGGGGGTCAGTCGGGTGAAGCCGGTGCCGATATCCAGTTGCTCCATGGATTCATCTTCGGCCCAGCTTTTAAGCTTCTCGAACCAAGGTTCAAAGTAGCGCGCCTGCATCTTGCGACCGTCGACGGTTTTGCTGGCAACGCCTTGATGACAGATGGCGAGCAACTCATCGGCCCACTGCCGCCAAGGCATTTTCAGCTCGACCAATGCTGCGCGACGCTCCAGCAAGCATTCCTCGATCAGCTCGGCGGGAGCCTTGCCTTCGTCGCTGTCGCGCTCGCTGGCGAACAGTCCACGGACACGCGGCAACAGCGCTGCCGGCCCACCCCAATTGTTGCGAACCCAGTTCAGCGCATCGCCCTGCATCGGGTAGCAGAACAGCCGCCAGTAATCGCGCAGCACTTCACCGAGCAGATCGCTGTGATCGGTTTCCAGCGATTGAGTAAACAGGCTGCCGCTGTCGAATGCGTGCTCGCGCAGCATGCGCTGGCACCAACTGTGAATCGTAGAAACGGCGGCCTCGTCCATCCATTGCGCAGCGATGTCCAGACGATTGGCGCAGCCGGGCCATTGCTGTGGCTCGAACTGTTCGCGCAGTTCGGCGATGAGCGCGTCAGGCGCAGGCGTCTCGTCGCGGAAGAATCGCGCGGCTTCGGCCAGACGCGTGCGGATCCGCTCACGCAGTTCTTTGGTCGCCGCGTCCGTGAAGGTCACAACGAGAATTTGCGGTGGCAGCAGGTCGCGACCGAAGCCATTGGTGTCGCCGCCGTGACCAAGGATCAGCCGCAGATAGAGTGCAGAAATGGTGAAGGTCTTGCCGGTGCCGGCGCTGGCTTCGATCAGTTGGCTGCCGTGCAGCGGAAAGGCCAGTGCCAGTGGAGTTTTGCTACTCATGCGCGCGCTCCTTCACTGGACAAGGAACGCCAAGGCGCTTCCAGCAGTGGTCGATAGAGCGCGTCGCACCAACCAGAAAATGTTTCATCGGCGAGCAAGGCATCGAAGTCGACAAACTGTCGAGACAAGGCCGGGCTTTCGCGGCGCTCACCTTCACTGGTCTGGCCGTCACCTTCGTACGCTTTGCGCGCGGCGGCTTCGGCCTTGAGCGGGTCGGTCTGGGACAGCCAGGCGAACGCAGTTTTTACTGCGATCGGCAGTGGTTGGCGCATGTCGGACTGCCAAGCGAGCAGCAGATCGCTGAGGATGCGAACTGCGCGGTCTTTTTCCATGGGCTCCAGCAGCAACGAATCGTCGCTGGCCACCAACGCAGTGGTCAACGAAAGCCCGCTGGCACAGGCCACCAGATGGTTGACCCACGGCTTGGTCAGCCGATGCCATTTGCGGCTTTTGATCGAGCCGATACTGTTGGGAATGGTTGTGACCGATAGCAGACCACCATCGGCGCGCTCATGCAAACCTGAGAGCCAGCCCTCAAGGCGCAAGCCCTGCAATTCAAGGCTGATCGGAATTGCGCTGGTCAGCGGGGTCGGCCACAACGTCAGCAGTTGTTGGTAGCGTTGCAGCAAGTCCGGCAGCGGCTCGATCAGCTCGCGTTGCAGGCATTCGCCAAAACCAGCCATTGGCAGCAGACCACTGTTTTGCAGGCGACGGGCCTGAGATTCGAGGGCCTGATCGATATTGTCCGGCTGCCTCATTGCGGCTTCGAGCAGACTGTCGCTGAGCGTGTAGCGCTGCAAAGCGTCGAGCACGAACGGCTCTTCGTCCGCGAGCGGCGCCTCGGCGGCTTCGAAATAGACCTTGAGGCGTTGGGTAAAAAAGTGTCGAACCGGGTTGCGCAGGAAGTCCTGTAACAGGGCGAGGGTCAACGGTTCCTCTTGGACATAGGGCGCAAGCAGTTCCACAGCGGTTTGAGATCCGTGCTGTTGGTGCAGCACCTGCCATTCGCTGGCATAGCTGAAGAGCTGATCGCCCTCATGAAAATAGCGCGCACTGAACGGTTGCAACGGATGCTCCTCGGTCATGGCGCTCACAATATCCTGGGTCTCGTCGAGCAATCGCCAGCCGCTGGCGAGGTGATCGCGTAACTGGCCGATCAGCACCGAAGCAGGCCGCTCGCTGTTGTCGCGAATGCTGCGGCCGACCCAACTGATGTAGAGCTGATTGCGCGCGGACAGCAATGCTTCGAGCAACAGATAACGGTCATCCTCACGCCGCGAACGGTCGCCGGGACGGTAATCGCCGCCCATCAAATCGAAGTCGAGCGGCGGTTGTGCACGCGGATAATCGCCATCGTTCATCCCCAGCAGGCAGACCAGTTTGAACGGGATCGCACGCATGGGCATCAGCGTGCAAAAGTTCACCGCACCGGCGAGGAAACGCTGCGATAAACGCCCCTGATCCAGACCGGCGAGCCAGGCTTCACGGACGACAGTCAGCGGTAACTCATCGTCGAGACCGACGGCCTCGCACGTCTCCAGCCAGGTTTCGCGCAGTTCTTCGAGTTGGGTAAGCAAATAGTCATCGTGCTCGTTGCTGGCTTTGAAGAACAATTGCATCAGCGCTTGCAACCGGTAGCCCCACTCTTTGGGTTGAGCCGGTTGCATCAATTCCTGATGAGCGAGTTCCAAGGCATCGAGCAGTGCCACCAATGGCCCGATCAACGCGGCGTCCAGTCCGCCGATTTCATCGTAGGGTTCGATACCGGCGCAGGCATTCGCACTGCCGACGGCGTAACCCAGCAGCATCCGGCGCAGGCCGAAGTGCCAGCTGTTCTGCTCCAGCTCATCCGGCAAACCGAGGCCTGCGCGTTGTTCGGCGCTCATGCCCCAACGCACACCGGCGCCTTCGATCCAGCGATGCAGCGTCGGCAGGTCGCGCTCTTCCACACCGAAACGAGCGCGCAGTGCAGGAACGTCGAGCAGGTCGAGGATTTCGCTGACAGGGAAGCGGCTGTCTGGCAGCTTTAGCAGGTGCTCGACTGCAATCAGCAAGGGGTCACGGCCGCGTTGGCCCTGATCCGCCAAGGTGAATGGAATGAATCGCGGATCAGGGCGATCGAGCTGACCGAATACGGCGCGGATGTGCGGCGCGTAGCTGTCGATGTCCGGCACCATCACGATTACATCCCTAGGACGTAATTCGGGATCGGCGCTGAAGCGCGCGAGGAGTTGGTCGTGAAGAACTTCCACTTCACGCTGGGCGCTGTGTGCAATGTGAAAACGGATCGAATGGTCTTGTATCAGATCGACAGCTGGCCAGATCTCGCGTGTCTCATTGAGCGGGCGAAGTTCGAGGATGTCGTTCTGGAGTTGGTTGAGCAGGTTCTCGGGTTGAGTGTCGCTGAACAGATCGATGCGACCATCCCGGAAAGCCGCGCGATAACTGTTGGGATCGTCGTAGCTGTCGAGCAGGTTGATGTAGTCGCGGCCCTGCTTGCCCCATGCAGCTAGCAGCGGATGGGCGTGTTGGTGCAATGCGTCCGGATCGAGTACGACGGGCATACCGCTCTTGCGTGCCTGGCGTTTGTACTGGTGTCGCAGCAGATCCTTATCGGCAACGATATCGGCCCAATGGTGGCGACATGGATTGTGCACACAAAGCAGAACCTGACTGAAACGTGCAAGCCCGGCCAATGCTTCGAGCACTTGAGCGGGCAACGAAGAAATCCCGAAAACGATCACTCGCGAGGGCAGGCCGGCGGGTGCCTCTGTGAGGGTGTTGATGCGCTCGATAAATCGTTGATGAACACCGGCGCGACTTTGCGCCATGCCTTGTTCACCGACATCCTCCAGCAGCGCACGCCACAGTTCAGCCTGCCAGCAGCTCGCGGGCGCCAGTGGCTTTATTTCACCTCGGACATTTCGGATTTGGTGCAGTCCTTCGGCCCAATCTTCGAGCCAGTCGGCCCGATAGACCTGGTACTGGTCAAAGAGATCCGCCAGTCGCTCGGACAACTGGTAACGCTTACGCAAGTCAGTGTCGTGAGTGAGGAAGCGCTGCAACGGCTCGAAATGCGGGCGCTCGATCACTTGAGGTAGCAAGCGCATCAGGCGCCAGGTCAGCGGGGCTTTATCGAGCAGGGATTTCGGTGGGATTTCTTCGCGGCCCAACACCATCCGGTACAGCTGCCACATGAAGCTGCCGGGCAGTTGCACATCGATAGCAGCGGCAATACCGCAGCCACCGAGGTCATCTTCTTCAGGGTCTTCAGCCAAGGCCAATTTGAGCCACTGGGCGATGCCGTTGCTTTGTACGAGGGCAATTTCGTTTTCCAAGGGCGCCAGTGGATAGCGCCGCATTATGCTGATCACCAGGCTGCGCAGTTCGTCCAGGCTATTGCTCTGAACCACCATGAATGCAGCGTTGAGGGACTGGGCGCCCGGCATAAAGAATTCCTTGGAAAAGTGCGAAAGCCAGGGCAGAACCTTAGCATTGTCAGCAGGTTGTGACAGCCGGACGACGCCGTTGAATGCTGTAGGAACTTTCCTGCGGGCAAAACAAAACCCCAACTGCTTTCGCAATTGGGGTTTCGGAATTTAATCTTGACGATGACCTACTCTCACATGGGGAAACCCCACACTACCATCGGCGATGCATCGTTTCACTGCTGAGTTCGGGATGGGATCAGGTGGTTCCAACGCTCTATGGTCGTCAAGAAATTCGGGTACTGAATCGTGACCAGATGGCCTCGCTTCAGCAAATTGGGTATGTGATAGCTTTCGGTGTTTTGTGAACATCGAACTTTCGGTTCGTTTCGTCTTCACACACCGCAATCTGGTGCTCTTTCGCTTTTCAGCTTCGAAGCAAGCAAATTGCTTGGGTGTTATATGGTCAAGCCTCACGGGCAATTAGTATTGGTTAGCTCAACGCCTCACAGCGCTTACACACCCAACCTATCAACGTCGTAGTCTTCGACGGCCCTTCAGGGAACTCAAGGTTCCAGTGAGATCTCATCTTGAGGCTAGTTTCCCGCTTAGATGCTTTCAGCGGTTATCTATTCCGAACATAGCTACCCGGCAATGCCACTGGCGTGACAACCGGAACACCAGAGGTTCGTCCACTCCGGTCCGTCTCGTACTAGGAGCAGCCCCTCTCAAATCTCAAACGTCCACGGCAGATAGGGACCGAACTGTCTCACGACGTTCTAAACCCAGCTCGCGTACCACTTTAAATGGCGAACAGCCATACCCTTGGGACCGGCTTCAGCCCCAGGATGTGATGAGCCGACATCGAGGTGCCAAACACCGCCGTCGATATGAACTCTTGGGCGGTATCAGCCTGTTATCCCCGGAGTACCTTTTATCCGTTGAGCGATGGCCCTTCCATACAGAACCACCGGATCACTAAGACCTACTTTCGTACCTGCTCGACGTGTCTGTCTCGCAGTCAAGCGCGCTTTTGCCTTTATACTCTACGACCGATTTCCGACCGGTCTGAGCGCACCTTCGTACTCCTCCGTTACTCTTTAGGAGGAGACCGCCCCAGTCAAACTACCCACCATACACTGTCCTCGATCCGGATAACGGACCTGAGTTAGAACCTCAAAGTTGCCAGGGTGGTATTTCAAGGTTGGCTCCACGCGAACTGGCGTCCACGCTTCAAAGCCTCCCACCTATCCTACACAAGCAAATTCAAAGTCCAGTGCAAAGCTATAGTAAAGGTTCACGGGGTCTTTCCGTCTAGCCGCGGATACACTGCATCTTCACAGCGATTTCAATTTCACTGAGTCTCGGGTGGAGACAGCGCCGCCATCGTTACGCCATTCGTGCAGGTCGGAACTTACCCGACAAGGAATTTCGCTACCTTAGGACCGTTATAGTTACGGCCGCCGTTTACCGGGGCTTCGATCAAGAGCTTCGCGTTAGCTAACCCCATCAATTAACCTTCCGGCACCGGGCAGGCGTCACACCCTATACGTCCACTTTCGTGTTTGCAGAGTGCTGTGTTTTTAATAAACAGTCGCAGCGGCCTGGTATCTTCGACCGGCATGAGCTTACGGAGCAAGTCCTTCACCCTCACCGGCGCACCTTCTCCCGAAGTTACGGTGCCATTTTGCCTAGTTCCTTCACCCGAGTTCTCTCAAGCGCCTTGGTATTCTCTACCCAACCACCTGTGTCGGTTTGGGGTACGGTTCCTGGTTACCTGAAGCTTAGAAGCTTTTCTTGGAAGCATGGCATCAACCACTTCGTGTTCTAAAAGAACACTCGTCATCAGCTCTCGGCCTTAAGATCCCGGATTTACCTAAGATCTCAGCCTACCACCTTAAACTTGGACAACCAACGCCAAGCTGGCCTAGCCTTCTCCGTCCCTCCATCGCAATAACCAGAAGTACAGGAATATTAACCTGTTTTCCATCGACTACGCTTTTCAGCCTCGCCTTAGGGACCGACTAACCCTGCGTCGATTAACGTTGCGCAGGAAACCTTGGTCTTTCGGCGTGGGTGTTTTTCACACCCATTGTCGTTACTCATGTCAGCATTCGCACTTCTGATACCTCCAGCAAGCTTCTCAACTCACCTTCACAGGCTTACAGAACGCTCCTCTACCGCATCACCCGAAGGTGATACCCGTAGCTTCGGTGTATGGTTTGAGCCCCGTTACATCTTCCGCGCAGGCCGACTCGACTAGTGAGCTATTACGCTTTCTTTAAAGGGTGGCTGCTTCTAAGCCAACCTCCTAGCTGTCTAAGCCTTCCCACATCGTTTCCCACTTAACCATAACTTTGGGACCTTAGCTGACGGTCTGGGTTGTTTCCCTTTTCACGACGGACGTTAGCACCCGCCGTGTGTCTCCCATGCTCGGCACTTGTAGGTATTCGGAGTTTGCATCGGTTTGGTAAGTCGGGATGACCCCCTAGCCGAAACAGTGCTCTACCCCCTACAGTGATACATGAGGCGCTACCTAAATAGCTTTCGAGGAGAACCAGCTATCTCCGAGCTTGATTAGCCTTTCACTCCGATCCACAGGTCATCCGCTAACTTTTCAACGGTAGTCGGTTCGGCTCTTCCAGTTAGTGTTACCCAACCTTCAACCTGCCCATGGATAGATCGCCCGGTTTCGGGTCTATTCCCAGCGACTAGACGCCCTATTAAGACTCGCTTTCGCTACGCCTCCCCTATTCGGTTAAGCTCGCCACTGAAAATAAGTCGCTGACCCATTATACAAAAGGTACGCAGTCACAGAACAAAGTCTGCTCCCACTGCTTGTACGCATACGGTTTCAGGATCTATTTCACTCCCCTCTCCGGGGTTCTTTTCGCCTTTCCCTCACGGTACTAGTTCACTATCGGTCAGTCAGTAGTATTTAGCCTTGGAGGATCTGCCCCCCCATATTCAGACAAAGTTTCTCGTGCTCCGTCCTACTCGATTTCATGACTAAGAGATTTTCGCGTACAGGGCTATCACCCACTATGGCCGCACTTTCCAGAGCGTTCCGCTAATCTCAAAGCCACTTAAGGGCTAGTCCCCGTTCGCTCGCCACTACTAAGGGAATCTCGGTTGATTTCTTTTCCTCAGGGTACTTAGATGTTTCAGTTCCCCTGGTTCGCCTCTTGCACCTATGTATTCAGTACAAGATAACCATCTTATGATGGCTGGGTTCCCCCATTCAGACATCTCCGGATCAAAGTCTGTTTGCCGACTCCCCGAAGCTTTTCGCAGGCTACCACGTCTTTCATCGCCTCTGACTGCCAAGGCATCCACCGTATGCGCTTCTTCACTTGACCATATAACCCCAAGCAATCTGGTTATACTGTGAAGACGACATTCGCCGAAAATTCGAATTTCTCAACTAAGAGAACTCACAAATTTTACCTTAGCCTGATCCGTTACCAGTGAAAGTAACGTTCAGTCTATCTTTCTATCACATACCCAAATTTTTAAAGAACGAACTAGTCAAAGACTAGAAATCAACATTCATCATCACAGCGATGGAATGCTCATTTCTAAGCTTTCAAACTTCAGAAGCAGTAGTGGTGGAGCCAAACGGGATCGAACCGTTGACCTCCTGCGTGCAAGGCAGGCGCTCTCCCAGCTGAGCTATGGCCCCGTATTTCTACAGGCGTTTCCCACACAAAATTGGTGGGTCTGGGCAGATTCGAACTGCCGACCTCACCCTTATCAGGGGTGCGCTCTAACCAACTGAGCTACAGACCCAATTTCGGGCTGCTTCTTTCGTCTTCTTCAATGAATCAAGCAATTCGTGTGGGAGCTCATGGAGCAGCTGAT
>NZ_OZ409832.1:4567500-5275000 GCF_979258075.1 Pseudomonas sp. AC193
ACGTTGTCGAACAGGCAGCCACCGAGGAAGAAGCCTTCTTCATGACCAGCGACGCTGAAACCACGACCGTCGACCACCAGGGTCGCGCCCGCCGCTACGCCGTCATCTACGTAACCGCTGACTTTGTCGCGCGCCTGACCGGTGACCAGTGGGCCCATGTCCAGACCGCACGAAGTGCCGGCACCGATTTTCAGCGCCTGAATCTGTGGCACCAGTTTCGCCACCAGCGCATCTGCAACCTGGTCGCCAACACACACGGCAACAGAAATTGCCATGCAACGCTCGCCGCACGAACCGTACGCCGCGCCCATCAGTGCGCTGACCGCGTTATCCAGATCGGCATCCGGCATCAGTACTGCATGGTTCTTCGCGCCGCCCAGTGCCTGCACGCGTTTGCCGCGCTTGGTGCCTTCGGCGTAGATGTACTCAGCAATCGGCGTCGAACCAACGAAGCTCAGCGCTTTGACTTCCGGCGCTTCGATCAACGCGTCCACGGCAGTCTTGTCACCGTGCACCACGCTCATTACGCCTTTCGGCAAACCGGCTTCCAGCAGCAACTGAGCGATCAGCAATGTCGAGCTCGGGTCACGCTCGGACGGCTTGAGGATGAAGCAGTTGCCGCAGACGATCGCCAACGGGTACATCCACAGCGGCACCATGGCCGGGAAGTTGAACGGGGTGATACCGGCAACGATGCCCAGCGGCTGGAAGTCCGACCATGCGTCGATGTTCGGGCCGACGTTGCGGCTGTACTCGCCCTTGAGGATTTCCGGGGCGGCGCAGGCGAACTCGACGTTCTCGATGCCGCGCTTCAGTTCACCGGCGGCGTCTTCGAGGGTCTTGCCGTGTTCTTCGCTGATCAGTTGCGAGATGCGCGCTTCGTTCTGCTCCAGCAGTTGCTTGAAACGGAACATCACCTGGGCACGTTTGGCCGGTGGCGTGTTGCGCCAGGCCGGAAACGCAGCCTTGGCGGCATCGATGGCTTTCTGGATGGTTTCGCGGGTGGCCAATGGCAGCTTGTGGATAGCCTGACCGGTGGACGGGTTGAACACATCAACCGCGCGACCGTTCTCGGTCACCAGTTCGCCATTGATCAAATGCGGGATAACGCTCATCGAAAACTCCTGATTTTTTGTTCAGCGGGCGCCCATTGAAGGGCGCCTTCTATATATAGGTAGCTTTGTGGGGGAGCCGGATGTCTTTGGCGCTCTTCACAACGCCTTCGCGAGCAAGCTCGGCTCCCACAGGTTCTGCGTGGAATCAGTCGAGCTTGTTCAGCACTTCGCCGACCGCGTCGAACAGACGATCGAGGTCTTGCGGCTTGCTGTTGAAGGTTGGGCCGAACTGCAGGGTGTCGCCGCCGAAACGTACGTAGAACCCGGCTTTCCACAGAGCCATGCCCGCTTCGAACGGACGCACGATGGCGTCGCCGTCACGGCCGGCAATCTGGATCGCACCGGCCAGGCCGAAGTTACGGATGTCGATAACGTGCTTGGAGCCTTTCAGACCATGCAGCGCGTTTTCGAAATGCGGCGCGACTTCAGCGACGCTCTGCACCAGGTTTTCTTTTTGCAGCAGGTCGAGTGCTGCCAAGCCAGCGGCGCAAGCCACCGGGTGCGCCGAGTAGGTGTAGCCGTGCGGGAATTCCACGGCGTATTCCGGCGTCGGCTGATTCATGAACGTCTGATAGATCTCAGAGCTGGCAATCACCGCGCCCATCGGGATCGCGCCGTTGGTGACTTGCTTGGCGATGCACATCAGATCCGGGGTCACACCAAAGGTGTCGGCGCCGAACATGTTGCCGGTACGGCCGAAACCGGTGATCACTTCGTCGAACACCAGCAGGATGTTGTGCTGATCGCAGATCTCGCGCAGACGCTTCAGGTAACCCTGTGGCGGAACCAGTACGCCAGCGGAACCGGCCATTGGCTCAACGAATACGGCAGCAATGTTCGAGGCATCGTGCAGCTCGATCAGCTTCAGCAGCTCATCAGCCAAGGCGATACCGCCCTGCTCCGGCATGCCACGGGAGAACGCGTTGCTTGCCAGCAACGTGTGCGGCAGGTGATCGACGTCCATCATCGCCTGACCGAACAGCTTGCGGTTGCCATTGACGCCGCCGAGGCTGGTGCCGGCGATGTTCACACCGTGGTAACCACGGGCACGGCCGATCATTTTGGTTTTGGTCGCCTGACCTTTCAGGCGCCAGTAGGCACGCACCATTTTCACCGCGGTGTCGGCGCACTCGGAACCCGAGTCGGTGAAGAACACGTGGTTGAGGTTGCCGGGGGTCAGCTCGGTGATTTTCTCGGCCAACTGGAACGACAGCGGGTGACCGTACTGAAAGCCCGGCGAGTAATCGAGGGTGCCCAATTGCTTGGAGACTGCTTCCTGAATTTCCTTGCGGGTGTGACCGGCGCCGCATGTCCACAGACCGGACAGCGAGTCGTATACCCGGCGGCCCTTGTCGTCGATCAGCCAGCTGCCTTCGGCGCCAACGATCAAACGCGGATCGCGCTGGAAGTTACGGTTGGCGGTGTACGGCATCCAGTGCGCGTCCAACTTCAGTTGGCTGGCCAGTGGCGACTGAGCGTTTTCAGGCATGTTCATCGGGCAAAACCTCGCAGGGCATAAGCGTCAGGGAGATAAAAAGCGTTGTTGCAGCTAAATTGCCACGGCGATAAAGTCGGTGAAATTCAACTCTTCTAACCTTCAGTTAGAACTTTGCTAAACAATGAGAACGATAAGATGAGCAGCCGCCGCCCAGATCCGCTGGCCCAGGTCAGTGACTTTGATATTCGCCTGCTGCGGATTTTTCGCAGCGTGGTCGAGTGCGGCGGCTTCTCGGCGGCGGAAACCGTGCTCGGCATTGGTCGCTCGGCGATCAGCCAACAGATGAGTGATCTGGAGCAGCGCCTCGGTTTGCGTCTATGCCAGCGTGGTCGCGCCGGATTTTCGCTGACAGAGGAAGGACGCGAGGTCTATCAATCGGCGTTGCAACTATTAAGTGCGCTGGAAAGTTTTCGCACCGAGGTCAACGGCCTGCACCAGCATTTGCGCGGTGAGCTGATCATTGGCCTGACCGACAACCTCGTCACCCTCCCCCACATGCGCATCACCCACGCCCTCGCACAACTGAAGGAGCGCGGGCCGGATGTACAGATTCAGATCCGCATGATTGCGCCGAACGAAGTCGAGCAAGGTGTGCTCGATGGCCGCCTGCATGTCGGCGTGGTGCCGCAGGCCAGTGCCTTGTCGGGACTGGAATATCAGCCGCTGTACAGCGAACGTTCACTGCTTTATTGCGCGGTGGGTCATCCGCTGTTTTACGTTGATGACAAGCAACTGGATGACGAACGCCTGAACAGTCAGGACGCGATTGCGCCGACGTTTCGTTTGCCGGCGGATATTCAGGCGCATTACCAGGCGCTTAATTGCACGGCCAGTGCTTCTGACCGAGAGGGCATGGCGTTTTTGATTTTGACCGGGCGTTACATTGGGTATCTGCCGGATCATTACGCCAGCCTTTGGGTGCAGCAGGGGCGTTTGCGTGCTTTGAAAGCAGGGACGCGGTTTTACGATTTGAGTCTGGCATCGGTCACGCGCAAGGGGCGGCGCCCTCATTTGGTGCTGGAGAGCTTTTTGGAGAGTTTGGCGGCGACGCGTTGATCGGGATTGCGATGTTGGTGAAGTACAGCAAGATCAAGGGATCGCAGCCTTCGGCAGCTCCTACAGAGAAAATAAGTTGAGCAAGTGGACAGGTTTTTGCAGAGGGGGAATTACTTCGTTCCTTTGATAAGAAGCCTTAAACCATGCAGCCAGATTCCGCACCGTCCAGCGACTTGATCTACGGCCTCAACGACCGGCCTAAACCACTCGCCGCAACGCTCGCAGCGCTGCAACACGTGCTCGCCAGTTTCGTCGGCATAATCACCCCGCCGCTGGTGATTGGTTCGGCGCTGGGGCTGACCGCTTATCTGCCTTACCTGATCAGCATGGCGTTGATGGTGTCGGGCGTCGGCACCTTTATTCAGGCGCGGCGGCCGTTCGGCATTGGCGCCGGGATGATCTGTCTGCAAGGCACCAGTTTCGCCTTTCTCGGTGCGGTGCTGTCGGCGGGGTTTCTGGTCAAGCAACGTGGCGGCAGCCCGGAAGACATTCTGGCGATGATTTTCGGTGTGTGTTTTTTCGGCGCGATCGTGCAGATCGTCCTCAGCCGTTTCATCGGGCAATTGCGTCGAGTTGTTACGCCACTGGTGACCGGGATCGTTATCACCCTGATCGGCATCAGTCTGATCAAAGTCGGCATCACTGACCTGGGCGGTGGCTTCAACGCGCCGGACTTTGGTGCGCCGGGCAATCTGGCGTTGGGCGTGTTCGTGCTGCTGACGATCATTCTGCTCAACCGCTCGAACACGCCGTGGGTGCGCTTGTCAGCGATCATCATTGGTCTGGTGCTCGGCAGTCTGGCCGCGTGGTTCAGTGGGAAACTGGTACCGCAGCCATTGCCTGACTTGCCGCTGGTGAGTTTTCCTACGCCGTTCAAGTTCGGATTCAGCTTCGACTGGACAGCTTTCCTGCCGGTCGCGCTGATTTATCTGATCAGCACCATCGAAACCGTCGGTGACCTCACCGCCAATTGCATGCTCGCTCGTCAGCCGATCAGCGGCCCATCTTATATAAGCCGCCTGCGCGGTGGCGTGCTCGGTGATGGCGTGAGCTGCATGATCGCCGCGACCTTCAGCGCTTTCCCCAACACTACGTTTGCGCAGAACAACGGCGTGATCCAGTTGACCGGCGTCGCCAGCCGCTACGTCGGGCTGTACATCGGCGCGATCCTGTTTTGTCTCGGCTTGTTTCCGATGATCGGCGCGGTGCTGCAACAGATTCCGAAACCGGTATTGGGTGGCGCGACTCTGGTGATGTTCGGCGCGGTGGCTGCGGCCGGCGTGCGCATCCTCGCGCAGTCGTCGCTGGATCGGCGCAGCATGTTGATCATCGCCACATCGTTCGGCGTTGGTCTGGGCATCGCCGCACAACCGAACCTGCTGCACCTGCTGCCGAAACTGGTGCAGAACCTGTTCGACTCGGCGATCACCAGCGGTGGCCTGACCGCAATCATCCTGTGCCTGTTGCTGCCGGAGTCGAAAACCGAAGCCACTGAAACCCACGCGCCGCTGAACAAGATCGAACAGGCGTAACGGTTTTATCGCGCAAAGACTTGTCGGATGCCTGTGGGTGCGCTATCAACGCAACTGGTTGCACCCACAGACAAACCCGGAAGTGCCTATGACCTTTGAAGTCCCAGCCCACGGCGGTAAACCCGCCAGCCGCATTCGTCAGAAAAACGAAGAGACCATCCTCAAAGCCGCCGAAGACGAGTTCGCCCGTCACGGGTACAAAGGCACCAGCATGAACACCATCGCGCAGAATGCCGGGTTGCCCAAGGCGAACCTGCATTACTACTTCACCAACAAACTCGGTTTGTACGTGGCGGTGCTGAGCAACATCATCGAGCTGTGGGACAGCACCTTCAACACGCTCACCGCCGAGGACGATCCGGCCGAGGCGCTGACCCGCTACATCCGCGCCAAGATGGAATTTTCCCGTCGCCAGCCGCAAGCCTCGCGAATCTTTGCGATGGAAGTGATCAGCGGCGGCGAATGCCTGACCGAATATTTCAATCAGGATTACCGCGCCTGGTTCACTGGCCGTGCGGCGGTGTTTCAGGCGTGGATCGATGCGGGCAAAATGGACGCGGTCGATCCGGTGCATCTGATCTTCCTGTTGTGGGGCAGCACTCAGCATTACGCCGACTTCGCCACGCAGATCTGTCGCGTCAGCGGACGCAGCAAGTTGACCAAGCAGGACATGGAAGACGCCGGCAACAACCTGATCCGCATTATCCTCAAAGGCTGCGGCCTCACTCCTTCTCTATAAGACGTTTATGCCTTTCACCCTCAGCGGTTTTTGCGAGTACCGCGAAGAGATTCGCAAAAGCCGCTTTATCACCTTCGCCACGCCGATCGGCAGCCCTGCTGATGCGCAGGCGTTCTTTGAACAGCACAGCGATTTGAATGCTTCGCACAATTGCTGGGCATGGAAACTCGGCGATCAATATCGCAGCAATGATGATGGCGAACCGGGTGGTACTGCTGGGCGACCGATATTGGCGGCGATTGAAGCGCAGGATTGTGATCAGGTCGCGGTGTTGGTGATTCGTTGGTACGGCGGGATTCAACTGGGAACTGGCGGGTTGGCCCGCGCGTATGGCGGTGGGGCGAACAAGTGTTTGCAGACGGCGGCGAAGGTTGAGTTGATCAGTCGGGTGGCGTTGAGTTGTGCCTGCGGGTTTGCCGAGTTGGCGTTAGTGAAGTTGCGCGTGGCGGATTTGGGTGGGCTGGTTGTTGAAGAGAATTTTACGGCGAATGGGGTTGAGTTGAAGTTGGCGGTGGGTGAGGCGCAGATTGCGGTGTTGCAGGGACAGTTGGCGGATTTGAGTCGGGGGCGGATTTTGTTGCAGCGGTGAAGCAAGGTCAAAAGATCGCAGCGTTCCGCAGCTCCTACAATTGAAATGCGTTTCCCTGTAGGAGTTGCCGAAGGCTGCGATCTTTTGGGGCGACCTCGAAATTTCATATCCCGCAAACTTGCCCACATCTGCTGTGCACCCGACTGTGGATAACCTGAGCACATAACGCTGTAACCCTTCTGTCACGTGGCTTTGCGCGGTTTGTTCACTTTTCGTTCAATTTGCCCGACGAAATGTAATTTCCAAGCAGAAACAATCAGTTAGCTACGTTTATCACTATTAGAAGAAAGCACCACAGTGCTTATGCCCGGCGTTTCGGCTTGCGCACAATAACTGTGGAGCAACCTGTGGATAACCCGTTCATGACCGCCGCAGTCGCAGGTTCTGCCTAGCTCCCAAGGGTTTGCTCGTTTTTTGATCAGTTGCTGCCGGGCAAAACTGGAGCCCGATCAACACCTTTGCTCCGATTTGGTGCTGCAAATCCCGCCGATTTTCAGCGCAATGCTCTGCGCCGAGCGCCCGCATCCGCAGCCCGCTCGGGTTCCTGACTCAATGGCCAGGAAATTGCTTTATCCACAGGCACAACTCCAAGCAAGTCGAGCCTGTCATGCCAATTGCTTCTACTCCTGCGCGCCTGCAACTGCGCCACATCAGCAAACGCTACCCCGGTTGTCTGGCCAACGACGCCATCGACCTGAGCATCGCGCCCGGTGAAATTCACGCACTGCTCGGTGAAAACGGCGCGGGCAAAAGTACCTTGATGAAGATCATCTACGGCGTCACCCAGGCCGACGCCGGGGAAATGCTTTGGCAAGGTCAGCGAGTCAACATCCGCAATCCGGCGCAGGCGCGGCAGTTGGGCATCGGCATGGTGTTCCAGCATTTCTCGCTGTTCGAAACCCTCAGCGTCGCGCAGAACATCGCGCTGGCGATGGGCGCCAAGGCTGGCACGCCGAAACAACTGGAACCGAAAATTCGCGAAGTGTCGCGCCGTTATGGCATGGCGCTGGAGCCGGAGCGACTTGTCCACAGCCTGTCGATCGGCGAGCGGCAACGGGTGGAAATCATCCGTTGCCTGATGCAGGACATTCGTCTGCTGATCCTCGACGAACCGACGTCAGTGCTGACCCCGCAGGAGGCCGACGAGTTGTTCATCACCTTGCGCCGTCTCGCCGCCGAGGGCTGCAGCATTCTGTTTATCAGCCACAAGCTCGGCGAAGTTCGCGCGCTGTGTCATAGCGCGACGGTTCTGCGCGGCGGGCGCGTGGCCGGGCATTGCGTACCGGCCGAATGTTCCGATCAGCAATTGGCGCAGTTGATGGTTGGCGAAGCGGCGGCGTTGATTGGCGACTATCCGAAAGTCAGCGGTGGCGCGGCGTTTTTGCAGGTGAATGGCTTGAGCTGGCACAACCCCGATCCGTTTGGTTGCTCGCTGACTGACATTAATGTGCAGGTACGCAGCGGTGAAATCGTCGGTATCGCCGGGGTCGCGGGCAATGGCCAGGATGAGTTGCTCGCCTTGCTCAGTGGCGAACAAACCTTGCCTCGCGCGCAAGCTGCAACCATTCGATTCGCCGAGCAACATGTCGCCGATTTACGCCCCGACGCGCGACGCAAATTGGGCTTGGCGTTCGTCCCCGCCGAGCGTCTCGGCCATGGTGCGGTACCGGAATTGAGTCTGGCCGATAACGCTCTGCTCACCGCTTTCCAACAAGGCTTGGTCAGCCACGGTTTGATCGAACGCGGCAAAGTCGAAGCCCTCGCCCAGCAAATCATTCAGCGCTTCGGCGTAAAAACCCCGGACGCGCAAACCGCTGCGCGCAGCCTGTCTGGCGGCAACTTGCAGAAATTCATCCTCGGCCGCGAAATCCTTCAGCAACCGAAACTGCTGATCGCCGCGCACCCGACCTGGGGCGTCGACGTCGGCGCCGCCGCGACCATCCACCGTGCGTTGATCGCGTTGCGCGACGCCGGCGCGGCGATTCTGGTGATTTCCGAAGACCTCGACGAACTGTTCCAGATCAGCGACCGCCTCGGCGCCTTGTGTGGCGGACGCCTGTCGGCGCTGCATAACACCACCGATACGCAACTCAGCGACGTCGGCGGCTGGATGGCCGGCCAGTTCGACAACCCACCTTCTGCCGCCACGGTTTAACGGAGTTTTCCACATGCTGCTTTCCCTCGAACCCCGTGGCCAGCAATCGCGCCTGATGCTGTGGTGCTCGCCGTTACTGGCGGCGGCGCTGACGCTCGGTTGCGGCTCGCTGCTGTTTATCGCCCTCGGCCACGACCCGCTGCAAACCTTGCATACGCTGCTGATCGCGCCGGTCAGCGATTTGTATGGTGTCTCCGAATTGCTGGTCAAGGCGCTGCCGATTCTGCTCTGCGCACTGGGCCTGGCGGTAGCCTATCAGGCGCGGATCTGGAACATCGGCGCCGAAGGTCAATTGCTCCTCGGTGCCCTCGCCGGCAGTGCGTTGGCGGTGAACATCATCGACATGCAAAGCCGTTGGGCGCTGGTGTTGATTCTGCTCACCGGCACCCTCGCCGGCGCGGCGTGGGCCGGACTGACCGCGTGGTTGCGCACACGCTTCAACGCCAACGAAATCCTCACCAGCATCATGCTCAATTACATCGCGCTGAACCTGCTGCTGTTCTGTGTGCATGGGCCGCTGAAGGATCCGGCCGGATTCAACTTTCCCGAGTCGGCGATGTTCGGCGACGCCAGCCGTTTGCCGTTGTTGATGGAGGATGGCCGCGTGCACGCCGGGGTGTATTTCGCCCTGCTCGCACTGGTCGCGGTGTGGGTGTTGTTGCAGAAAAGCTTTGTCGGTTTCCAGATCAAAGTGCTCGGGCTGGACAAGCGTGCGGCGAGGTTTGTCGGCTTTCGCGAGAAGCGGCTGATCTGGCTCGCGCTGTTGATCAGCGGCGGCTTGGCCGGGCTTGCGGGTGTCTGCGAAGTTACCGGGCCGATTGGCCAATTGGTGCCGCAGGTCTCGCCGGGTTACGGCTATGCGGCGATTACCGTGGCGTTTCTTGGGCGCCTCAATCCGATCGGGATTCTGTTCTCCAGTCTGTTGATGGCGCTGCTGTACATCGGTGGCGAGAGCGCACAAATGACGATGAATCTGCCGCAGGCGATCACCCAGTTGTTCCAGGGAATGATGCTGTTTTTCCTGCTCGCCTGTGACGTGCTGATCCTCTATCGGCCACGCCTGAACCTGCGCTGGGTGAAGCGCACGTCGACCACCGCCGTAACCGCCGGAGCGCTGTGATGGATATCGATCTGTTGAGCAATATTTTCTACGCCATGGTGCGATGCGGCACGCCGCTGTTGCTGGTGGCGCTGGGTGAACTGATCTGCGAGAAGAGCGGTGTGCTCAATCTTGGGCAGGAAGGGATGATGCTGTTTGGCGCGGTGATCGGTTTTATCGTCGCGCTGAACAGCGGCAACCTGTGGCTTGGCGTGTTGTTGGCGATGTTGGCCGGGATGTTGTTGTCGTCACTGTTTGCGCTGGTGGCGCTGGTATTCAATGCCAATCAAGTGGCGACCGGTTTGGCCCTGACGATTTTTGGTGTCGGGCTGTCGACCTTTGTCGGCGCGGCCTGGGTGGGTAAACCACTGGCCGGTTTTGAGCCGTTGGCGATTCCTTATCTGAGTGAAATTCCGCTGATCGGGCGGATGCTGTTTGCGCAGGATCTGCTGGTGTATCTGTCGTTCGCGCTGTTTGCGCTGGTGGCGTGGGTGATCATCAAAAGTCGTGTCGGGTTGATTATTCAAGCCGTGGGTGAGAACCCGGATGCGGCCAGTGCGATGGGCTTGCCGGTGCTGACCGTACGAACCTTGGCGGTGCTGTTTGGCGGGGCAATGGCCGGGTTGGCCGGGGCTTATTTGTCGCTGGCGTATACGCCGATGTGGGCGGAAAACATGACTGCCGGGCGTGGCTGGATAGCGTTGGCGCTGGTGGTGTTTGCCAGTTGGCGAGTGTGGCGGTTGTTGCTCGGGGCTTATTTGTTTGGGCTCGCCAGCATCCTGCATTTGGTGGCGCAGGGGTTGGGGCTGGCGATTCCGTCGAGTTTGCTGGCGATGCTGCCGTACGTGGCGACGATTTTGGTGTTGGTGCTGTTGTCGCGGGATGCGGTGCGTACGCGGTTGTATGCACCGGTTTCGTTGGGGCAGCCGTGGCAGGCGGGGCATTAATGCGTTGACCTTGTTGGCCCTATCGCGAGCAGGCTCACTCCTACATTGGATCGGGTTCACAATTTCCTTGTAGGAGTGAGCCTGCTCGCGATGGCTTTCTAACAGGCAAAACCTGAGCAACGCCCCACGCCAGTTCGAAGACCAGGAAAACCAGCAAAATCGAACTGGCACCGTGCAACAAGGCATACGCTTGCCAAGCCGCAAACAAAAACCGCGCCACCGCGTCATACCGTCCATAAAGCGCCTGCGGATCACGAATCCGCAGCACCGCCCAAACACACACCACCGACCCCAACAGATTCGCCATCAACATGTGCACAGGCTGAAACGCCGGCAGCTCACCCGGCAAATCCAGCGCACTCAACAACCGATGCACAAGCGCAAAACTCCACGGCGTGGCAAAAGCCGCAGTAACGATCAAGTCATACCAGGCGCTGCCGCGCACCACGTGGCGATACTGCGTTGAAGTCCACATCGTCCTTGCTCCAGAAATTCAGGGAGCAAGTACGTTAAAGCCTGGAGTATGCTCCAGGGTCAATAGCCCTTTTGAGAGTCGCCATGCGCATCGGTGAATTAGCCCTGGCCAGCGCCGTCAGCCGTGACACCCTGCGTTTCTATGAGCAACGCGGGTTGATTGCGGCGCAGCGTAGCGCCAACGGTTACCGCGACTATCCACCGGAGATGGTGCAACTGGTGCTCTATATCAAAACCGCGCAGCGCCTGGGATTTACCCTCGGCGAGATCGGCGACAGTGTCGCGGCGTTGTGGAACGCCCCCGATCCGGACAACGCCGTGGCGCAGTTGCTGCGCGACAAACTGCAACTGATCGAAACCCGCATGAGCGAACTCGACGTACTGCGGCAAGAGCTGCAACTTCGGCTCGGTCAGGCCTGTCCATTGAATCCATGATCCTCATTCATCAAGGAAGCCCCTCATGTCTGCAAAAAACGCACTGATCATCGGCGCCTCCCGGGGCCTTGGCCTCGGTCTGGTGAAAACCCTGCTGGCCGATGGCTGGCAAGTCACCGCCACCGTGCGCAATCCTGCCAATGCCGATGCGCTTCAAGCATTAGGCAAGGTGCGGATCGAGAAGCTCGACATGGACGATCAGCAAGCGGTGATCGCCCTGAGCCAACAGCTCAAGGGCGAAACGTTTGATCTGCTGTTCGTCAACGCCGGGGTCAAAGGCCCGGCCGATCAGACCCCGGGCGGCGCGACATTGGCTGAAGTCGGTCAGCTGTTTTTCACCAACGCGGTGGCGCCGATCAATCTGGCGCAGCGTTTTGTCGGGCAGATCCGTGATGGCAGTGGCGTGCTGGCGTTCATGAGTTCCGGGCTCGGCAGCGTGACGGTGCCGGACGCGCCGGAGCTGGCGTTGTACAAAGCGAGCAAGGCTGCGCTGAATTCGATGACCAACAGTTTTATCACGCAATTGGGCGAGCAGAAGATGACCGTGTTGTCGCTGCATCCGGGTTGGGTAAAGACAGACATGGGTGGCGAAGGCGCGGATCTGGATGTGGAAACCAGCACCCGTGGGTTGGTTGATCAGGTGAATGCGTACACCGGCAAGGGCGGGCATCACTTCATCAATTACAAGGGTGAAACCATTCCCTGGTAAACACCACATACTCCCTGTGGGAGCGGGCTTGCTCGCGAATGCGGTCTATCAGGCTACTGATGTATTGACTGACACGACGCATTCGCGAGCAAGCCCGCTCCCACAGGGACGGTGTGATGTTGTCTGGTCGGGTTGGGCTTGCCCGATGCAGCGTTTTGTTCGAAACTGCGCACCTCGTCCCCGCGGCGACCCTGGATCAGCAGACAGGGCATCACTGAGCTGGCAACCCTGAACCCAATTTTCAGAGGAGCCGGCAACATGCCCGCGACCCGTACCTGGTTAAAAAATCCCCTCGCTATTTTCACCTCCAACGAGCTCGATGCCCGTGGCGGTCTAGTCGTGCAAGACGGTGTCATCGTCGAAGTGCTGGCTGCCGGCCAACAGCCGTCGGCGCCGTGCAATGAAGTGTTCGATGCCCGCGAGCATGTGATCCTGCCTGGCCTGATCAACACTCACCATCACTTCTATCAAACCCTGACTCGCGCCTGGGCGCCGGTGGTCAATCAGCCGTTGTTCCCGTGGCTGAAAACCCTGTACCCGGTGTGGGCGCGTCTGACACCTGAGAAACTCGCGCTCGCCACCAAAGTCGCGTTGGCCGAGCTGCTGCTGTCCGGCTGCACCACCGCTGCCGACCATCACTACCTGTTCCCGGACGGTCTGGAAAACGCCATCGACGTACAAGTCGAAACCGTGCGTGAACTGGGCATGCGCGCCATGCTCACTCGCGGCTCGATGAGCCTCGGCGAGAAGGACGGCGGCCTGCCACCGCAGCAGACCGTGCAGGAAGGTCAGGTGATTCTCGACGACAGTCAGCGCCTGATTCACGAGTACCACGAGCGTGGCGACGGCGCGCAGATCCAGATCGCGCTGGCGCCGTGCTCGCCGTTCTCGGTGACCCCGGAAATCATGTCGGCGAGTGCTGAACTGGCGAACAAGCTCGACGTGCGCCTGCACACACACTTGGCTGAAACCCTCGATGAAGAAGATTTCTGCCTGCAGCGTTTCGGCCTGCGCACCGTCGATTATCTCGACAGCGTCGGCTGGCTCGGCCCGCGCACCTGGCTGGCGCACGGTATTCACTTCAACCCGGACGAAATCGCGCGTCTCGGCGAGGCTGGTACCGGTATCTGCCATTGCCCGAGTTCGAACATGCGTCTGGCTTCCGGCATCTGCCCGAGTATTGATCTGACTGACGCCGGTGCGCTGTTTGGTCTGGGCGTCGATGGTTCGGCGTCTAACGATGCGTCGAACATGATTCTCGAAGCGCGTCAGGCGTTGTACATCCAACGTCTGCGTTATGGCGCCGAGAAGATCACTCCGGAACGCGTGCTGGGCTGGGCGACCAAGGGTTCGGCGAGCTTGCTGGGCCGTACCGATATTGGTGAGATTGCCGTGGGCAAGCAGGCGGATCTGGCGTTGTTCAAGCTTGATGAGCTGCGTTTCTCCGGCAGCCATGATCCGATTTCGGCGCTGCTGTTGTGCGGCGCCGATCGTGCCGATCGGGTGATGATTGGCGGCAAATGGCGCGTGGTCGATGGCCAGGTTGAGGGCCTTGACCTCAAAGGCCTGATCGCCGATCACAGCCAGGCGGCTCGCCAACTGATCGCCGGTACCTGATCCAAACACCGTTCAAAACTGAGGGAGCGGGCTTGCTCGCGAAAGCGTCGTGTCAGTCGGTATTGAATAGCCTGACACACTGCCTTCGCGAGCAAGCCCGCTCCCACATTGGGTTTTGTGGTGGGCTTAAAGGCCGAGTAGGGAAAGCATGATGAACGTCGCAAACAGTACGAAGTGCGTCATGCCTTCGATGGCATTGGTTTCGCCGTCATTGAGGTTGATTGCACTGACGATCAACGTCAGGAAAATCATCACCGTCTGCACCGGCGTCATCGCCATCTGAAACGGCTGGCCGGTATACAGCGCCATCGCCTCCATCACCGGCACCGTCAGAATCACCGTCGACAGTGACGCGCCCATCGCAATGTTCACCACCGACTGCATGCGGTTGGCCAATGCCGCGCGCAACGCGGTCAAAATCTCCGGTGCCGCAGAAATGGCCGCCACCAGAATCGCCGTGATCACCGGCGGTGCGCCCGTGCCTTCCAGGCCCAGATCGAGGGTCTTCGACATCACTTCGGCCAGTGCGCCGATCACCACAATGCCAAACACCAGAATGCCGATCGACAGGCCGATGCTCGGTGCTTTCGCCTGCGCGTCCTGCGGTTCTTTCTTGCGGCGTTTATCCGGATAGCTGTAGCTGAAAAAGTAACTGTGCGGGCCGACCTGCATGCGCAGAAACAGCGCATACAGCACCACCATCGCACCGATGGTGAACGCCGAATAAATCTTCCAGTTGGCCTCGGGAATAAACTCCGGCACCACCATCGACACGCCCATGGCGGTGAGGATCATCACGCTGTAGCTGCGCGCGGAATCGTCGTTGTAGGACTGTTCGCCGTGTTTGATCCCGCCCATCAGCGCGGCGAGGCCGAGGATGCCGTTGATGTCGAGCATCACGGCGGAATAGATCGTGTCGCGCACCAACGTCGGCGACGCTTCGTTGCTCATCATGATCGCCAGAATCACCACTTCGACCAGCACGGCCGCGAGCGTGAGGATCATCGTGCCGTAAGGGTCGCCGACCTTTTCGGCGAGCAATTCGGCGTGATGGGCGACGCGCATCGAGGCGGCGACAATGAAAGCGATCAGCACTAGGCCGGCAGTCAGCGCGACGATCTGGCCGCTGTGCAGCATCCAGTGTTCCAACGGATAGGCAACGCACGCGGCGATGACGGCCAGGAGCAGAAAACTTTCTTGCTTGAGGAGGGTGAGCATGGACGGGCCTTTTACCGAAGAGTGCGAATGAGCTACTGACTGCGGAGCGGCGCTAACGTTTCGTTACACATTAGCGCACCAACTGATAGCGGTACTTTGCCCGGTGCACTTTTATTGGCCTTGAGGGCGCTATCGCGAGCAGGCTCACTCCTACAGGGGAACGCATTCCAAATGTAGGAGTGAGCCTGCTCGCGATGGCCGTTACGCGGTTTCGGAAAGTTTGTTGTCCTGTTGGTCAGCAATTTGCATTGGCCCTGACCACACACAACAAAATGGAGTTCGAATTCATGCAAATACGTCCGCTGCACAAATTGCTGTGCGCCGCCCTCGGTCTGGGGATCAGTCTGAGCGCCAGCGCTGCCGATCCGCTGAAGGTCGGTTTCGTTTACATCGGCCCGATCGGTGACCACGGCTGGACGTATCAGCATGAGCAGGGGCGCAAGGCACTCGCGGAGAAATTCGGCAATCAGATCACCACTAACTATGTCGAGAACGTCGCTGAAGGCGCCGACGCCGAGCGGGTCATCCGCAACATGGCCAAGGACAAGTACGACCTGATCTTCACCACCTCGTTCGGCTACATGAACCCGACGCTGAAAGTCGCCAAGCAGTTTCCCAAGGTGACCTTCGAACACGCCACCGGCTACAAACAGGACAAGAACCTCGGCACCTATCTGGCGCGCACCTATGAAGGTCGCTACGTCGGCGGCTTCCTCGCGGCGAAGATGACCAAGACCAAAAAAATCGGTTACGTCGCTTCGTTCCCGATCCCCGAGGTGATCCGCGACATCAACTCGATTCAACTGGCGCTGAACAAATACAACCCGGGCACCGAGATCAAAGTGGTGTGGGTCAACTCGTGGTTCGATCCGGGCAAAGAGGCCGACGCGGCCAACGCGCTGATCGATCAGGGCGTCGACGTGGTGTTCCAGCACACCGACAGCCCGGCGCCGATTCAGGCTGCCGAACGTCGTGGCGTGTACGCGGTGGGTTATGCCTCGGACATGGCGCACTTCGGCCCGAAAGCGGTGCTGACCTCGATCGTCAACGACTGGGCGCCGCACTATATTCAGGCGACGCAAAGCGTGATCGATCACACCTGGAAATCCCAGGATTACTGGGGCGGGCTGAAGGAAGGCACGATTGAACTGCCGATCAGCGATCTGGTGCCAGCGCCGGTGAAAGCCGAAGCCGAGCAGATCATTGCTGACATCAAGAGCGGTGCCTTCCAGCCGTTCACCGGGCCGATCAAGGATCAGGCCGGCGTCGAGAAAATCCCCGCAGGCGTAAGCGCGACCAATGCGGAACTGGCGTCGATGAACTACTACGTAGAAGGCATGAAAGCCGAGATGCCGAAGTAAATTTTTACTAGTCACACATAACCCTGTGGGAGCGAGCCTGCTCGCGAAAGCGGTGTGTCATCAAACAAAAATGTTGTCTGACACTCCCTCTTCGCGAGCAGGCTCGCTCCCACAGTTGGATCTTCAGCGTATTCAAGGATTGTGTATGGATCAGCTTCCGATCATCGACATCAGCCCGCTCTATTCCGACGACGAAAACGCCTGGCCTGCGGTGGCCGAGCAGATCGACCTGGCCTGCCGCGAATGGGGGTTTTTCTACATAAAGGGTCATCCGATTTCAGCGCAGCGCATCGCCGCCGTGCTCGATCACACCCAACGCTTCTTCGCCCTGCCCGCCGCAGAAAAACTCAAGATCGACATCACCCAGACCCGCCACCATCGCGGTTACGGCGCCATCGCCACCGAGCAACTCGACCCGAGTAAACCCAGCGACCTCAAAGAGACCTTCGACATGGGCCTGCACCTGCCGGCCGAGCATCCCGAAGTACTCGCGGAAAAACCGCTCCGCGGCCCCAACCGCCATCCGGCACAACCGGGCTGGGAAGCGCTGATGGAGCAGCACTACCTCGACATGCAAGCCCTCGCACAAACCCTGCTGCGCGCAATGACCCTCGCCCTCGACATCGAACGCGATTTCTTCGACAGCCGCTTCGTTGATCCGGTCAGCGTGCTGCGCATGATCCACTACCCACCGCGCCACACCGCCAGTTCCGCCGACCAGCAAGGCGCCGGCGCGCACACCGATTACGGCTGCATCACCCTGCTCTATCAGGACAGCGCCGGCGGCTTGCAAGTGAAAAACGTCAAAGGCGAATGGATCGACGCGCCACCGATCGACGGCACTTTCGTGGTCAACCTCGGCGACATGATGGCGCGCTGGAGCAATGATCGTTATCGCTCGACCCCGCACCGGGTGATCAGCCCGCTGGGCGTTGACCGTTACTCGATGCCGTTCTTCGCCGAGCCGCACCCGGACACGCGCATCGAATGCCTGCCCGGTTGTCAGGACGCACAGCATCCGGCGAAATATCCGACGACCACTTGCGCCGAATTCCTCCTGTCGCGCTTCGCCGATACCTACGCTTATCGCCGTGAGCAGGAAGCCGTTTGATGGATCGCTTGGTCAGGTTTTGCCAATTGTTTCGGCGAGCATCTGTAGAATGCCGTCATTGCACCTGATGAGAAAAGAATATGTACGACTGGCTCAACGCCTTGCCCAAGGCTGAACTGCACCTGCACCTGGAAGGCTCGCTGGAGCCCGAGCTGCTGTTCGCCCTGGCCGAGCGCAACAAGATCGCCCTGCCGTGGAACGACGTGGAAACCCTGCGCAAGGCTTACGCCTTCAACAACCTGCAGGAATTCCTCGACCTGTATTACCAGGGCGCCGACGTGCTGCGCACTTCGCAGGATTTCTACGACCTGACCTGGGCGTACCTGTTGCGCTGCAAGGCGCAGAACGTGATTCACACCGAACCGTTCTTCGACCCGCAGACCCACACCGACCGGGGCATTCCATTCGAGGTGGTGCTCAACGGCATCGCCGCGGCATTGAAGGATGGCGAGCAGCAACTGGGCATCACCAGCGGTCTGATCCTCAGCTTCCTGCGCCACTTGAGCGAAGAAGAAGCCGAGAAAACTCTTGATCAGGCGCTGCCGTTCCGTGACGCGTTTGTCGCTGTCGGCCTCGACAGTTCCGAGATGGGCCACCCGCCAAGCAAGTTCCAGCGCGTGTTCGATCGTGCCCGTCACGAAGGCTTTCTGACCGTCGCCCACGCCGGCGAAGAAGGCCCGCCGGAGTACATCTGGGAAGCCATCGACCTGCTGAAAATCCAGCGCATCGACCATGGCGTACGCGCCATCGAAGACGAGCGACTGATGCAGCGGATCATCGACGAGCAGATCCCGCTGACCGTGTGCCCGTTGTCGAACACCAAACTCTGCGTGTTCGATCACATGTCGCAGCACAACATTCTCGACATGCTCGAGCGTGGCGTGAAGGTCACGGTGAACTCCGATGACCCGGCGTATTTCGGTGGTTATGTGACCGAGAACTTCTACGCGCTGCATGAGCATTTGGGCATGACCCAGGATCAGGCCAAGCGCCTGGCGCAAAACAGCCTGGATGCGCGCCTGGTAAAACCGTAAGCAGCACCGCATAACCCTTGTAGGAGTGAGCCTGCTCGCGATAGCGGAGTGTCAGACACCGATGTGTTAGCTGACAGAACGCAATCGCGAGCAGGCTCACTCCTACATTGGATCGGTGTTAGCCGTTGGATTGGGTTTCGGTCAGCTCTTCGAGGGTCTTGCCCCGCGTCTCCATCCCGAACAACCACACCACCCCCGCCGCAATCGCGAAGCACGCCGCGCCGAGCGCGAATACCCCGCCCTGCCCGGTAATCGGAAACACCAGCCCGGTCACCAATGGCCCGAGCAACGAGCCCACGCGGCCAATAGCCGAGGCGAAGCCCGAACCGGTTGCCCGTGCCGACGTTGGATACAACTCCGGCGTGTAGGTGTAAAGCACCGCCCACATACCGAACAGGAAAAACTGCATCAACAACCCCGTGCCGATCAGCAGCGCCACGTTGCCGCCGAACACTGCGCTCTGCCCATACAGAAACGCCATCACCCCGCCGCCGAGCAAGGTGACGATGCACACCGGTTTACGCCCCCAGCGCTCGACCAGCCACGCCGCCATCAGAAACCCGGGAATCCCGCCCAACGAAATCAGCACCGTGTAATACACCGACTGCGTCACGGCAAAACCCGACTGTTGCAGCAACGCACTCAGCCACGACGTCAACCCGTAAAAGCCCAGCAGGGCGAAAAACCACAGACTCCAGATCATCGTCGTGCGCTGGCGATACTGCGGTGACCAGATCTGTTTGAGCGCGGAAAAGAAGTTGCCCGGCGGCGTCACGGTGCGCGGCAAGCGAATCGGTTCCGGCAGCGCCGCACCGCCGAGAGATGTACGCACCCGCGCTTCGATGCCGTTCAACACCTTGTCCGCCGCTTCATCATGCCCGGCCTGTTCCAGCCAGCGCGGCGACTCGGGAATGAAAAAACGAATGGCCAAAACAAACACCGCCGGTATCGCCAACACCAGAAAGATGTCGCGCCAGCCAATCAGCGGCAGCAGGAAGTACGAGAGCACGCCCGCCGCAACAAAACCCAGTGGCCAGAAGCCGTCCATCAAGGCGATATAACGCCCGCGCCGCTGTGCCGGAATCAGCTCGGAGAGCATCGACTGCGCGATAGGAAACTCCATGCCCATGCCGATTCCCAACAGGATGCGGAACAGCGTCAGCGCCTCGACCGTTTGCGCCGTCGAGCACAGATAACTGGCCACGCCCCACAAGACGATACTCCACTGGAACACCGGTTTACGCCCGAAACGGTCGGCGAGCATGCCCGACAACGACGCGCCCAGCACCATGCCGAAAAAGCTCGAACTGGCGAGCAACCCGGCCTGCGCACTGCTCAGTCCGAACTCGGCCTTAATCGAGCCGAGCAGAAACGTCATCATCGCCAGATCCATCGAATCGAAGAAAAACGCCAAGGCAATGATGATGAAAATGATCCGGTGATAACCGCTGATCGGCAGGCGTTCCAGCCGCTCTGCCGCACTGAAGTGTTGAGTGTCCATGCCGCCTCCCCCATCCGAAAAGTCCCCGGATCGAGTGTGCGCGATCGCGTTCAGGCGTTCGTGCTGGATGCGACCTGTTCGCAGCCGTGGGCGACGCGGCGACTGCTCTACAACGCCATTTCCAGCTCAGTCTCCTTGGCGAAGCGATGGATTTCGCGCTGGCCGGTGGCGGTCAATTGCAAGGCACGGGAGTCGTGGGGCAAGGTCAGCCAGCCGGATTGCATGAACAACTGCAACAGCGCCGCGCCGAGGGTGCCGCCCATGTGCGGACGCCTTTCGCTCCAGTCCGGGCAGGCGCAGGCGACTTGCACGTTGCGATGGGCCAGCGCCTGAATGAACACCCCGCGCTTGGCCAGTTGTGTCGAACCTTTGTGCGTGACCACCACGCGCTGTTCGATCTGCTCGATCCAGCCGGCATCGAGCAAACGTTGATACAAATCGGCAGCGAGCGTGCCGCCGAGGTGGTCGTCGCAGAAGCGTGCGCGCAGCAGTGAAGACGGCGCCGTCTGCGGTTTGGCAATCGGCGTTGCGCGTTTGAACACGGCGGGAATGTCGCGCGGTGCGCTGGCGATGGTGGCGCTGGCCAGCGCTTCGATCGCCGCGCCGACCTCGGGCGCCGACAGACGGAAAAAGCGCTTGCGCCCACGCACTTCGACTTTCAACAGGCCGCCAGTGGAGAGTCGCGCCAGATGAGCGCTGGCCGAGGACGGCGATAACCCCGCCAGCAACGCCAGCTCTTCGGTTTGCCGCGCCGAGCCATCCATCAAGGCCCACATCATCGCACTGCGCTTGGGGTCAGCCAGCAACGTGGCGATCTGGCTGATGCAAGGTGCATGTTCCATATATTCACTCCCTGTTGAATCGTATCGTCTACTGCTCGCAGACATCTTGACCACTAATGAGTCGTCGGCCAAGACGCGAAATACGCCATGTACCGGGGCCATGCTGGCCACTGACGCAATCTGCCTGGGCACTGAATCAGTCGCCGTTGCGCGCCCGTCACCCGTTCCCGGCGACGGGCGGTGAAGGTCTGTGGATCGGGGTGTCGGTACGGCATGAGGCGGCCGCTAGTATAAGCGGGTTACAGGCTGCGTCCCGCGCCGGGGCCTGCACGGGTGGTGATTGTTGCTGAGAGAAATTTCTCTATTTACCTGCGACTAATGATCAACTTTCGAGAAAGCGGGAAATTGACTACTCAATTCAGCGCATCGGCTGGCGAGCATTTCCCTCAGAAGGTTCACTGGCTTACTCAATTGAGCGCGATGTGCGCACAACAAATTCAGCGGAGCGCGCTCACATAACAGCTCCGGAAGCAGCACTTTGAGGCGTCCGGCGAGGACATCGGCGCCGACGTCGAGCCAGGATTTGTAGGCGATGCCTGCGCCGGCCACTGCCCACAGGCGCACGACATCGGCGTCGTCACTGAAACGGTCGCCACTGACCGTCAGCCCGACTTCGCGCTTGCCGTCGTGAAAACTCCAGTGGTCGTGAACCCGGCTGCCGAGCATGTACAGCAGGCAATTGTGTTGCGCCAGTTGTTCGAGCTGACGCGGTTCGCCGTGTCGGGCCAGGTACGCCGGGGAGGCGCAGAGTACGCGCCGGTTGTGCGGGGCGATCGGCATGGCGACCAGACTGGAATCTTCCGGCTCGCCATAGCGCAAGGCGATGTCCACGGGTTGGCGGAACAGGTCGGCGATGCGATCACCGAGCAGCAAGCGCACGGTCAGTTTCGGGTGCTCGCGCTGAAACTCATCCAGCCACGGCAGCAACAAATTGCGACCGAAATCCGAGGGTGCCGATAACTGCAAGATCCCGCTGACCTGATCCTGCCCGCTGGCCAGTAAGCGCCGCCCTTCGTCGAGGTTGCTCAACGCCGCCCGCGCGTATTCGAGAAAACCCTCGCCCTCGGCGGTCAGGCGCAAACTGCGGGTCGAACGCGCCAGCAAACGTGCGCCGAGTTGCTGTTCGATGCGCTTCAACGCCGCGCTGGCCACGGCGGCGGACATGTCCATCACCCGCGCCGCTGCCGACAGGCTGCCCAGATCCGCCGCTCGGACAAACAACTGCAAGTCATCGAAACGCAGCATCCTCAGCCTCGATTATCAAAAAAATATTGAAAGAGACTGCTGTTTTAGCCGGTTTTATCCCGCAGAGAAATAGCTAATCATCCGCTCATCGAATTCATCCCGCTTCTCTGGAGCCGCGCATGTCCCAGCCATTCACCGCCATCGCTACCCTGATCGCCAAACCCGGCCAGCAGGACGCCCTCGAACAAGCCCTGCGCGCCTTGGTTGAACCGAGCCGCGCCGAGGACGGTTGCAGCCAGTACGACTTGCACCGCGACCTCGCCGACCCACAGGTTTTTTATGTGATCGAACATTGGGCCAGCGAGGAAATCCTCCAGACGCACAACGCCAGCGCGCATTTCCAGAATTTTCAGGCCACTGCCGCGCAGACCATCGAACACTTCGAACTCAAGCGCCTCGGCGCGATTGCCTGATTCCTTCTTCTATTACCTGTACGGAGCCACTCATGAAAGCCATCGCCTATTACGCGTCCCTGCCGATCAGCGACGCCAAGTCCCTGCAAGACATCGAACTGCCAGAACCGGTCGCCGGCCCGCGCGACCTGCTGGTTGAAGTCAAAGCCATCTCGGTCAACCCGGTCGACACCAAAGTGCGGCAAAACGTGGCGCCGGAAAACGGCGCGGCGAAAGTGTTGGGCTGGGACGTCGCCGGTGTGGTCAAGGCTGTCGGCAGCGACGTGACGCTGTTCAAGGCTGGCGACAAGGTTTTCTACGCAGGTTCGATTGCCCGCGCTGGCGGCAACAGTGAACTGCACACAGTAGATGAGCGCATCGTCGGCCATATGCCGAAATCCCTCGGTTTCGCCGAAGCCGCTGCGTTGCCGCTGACCGCGATCACCGCGTGGGAATTGCTCTTCGAACGTCTGCAAATCCGCGAAGGCAAAACCGATGAAGGCCAAAGCCTGCTGATCGTCGGCGCGGCCGGCGGTGTCGGTTCGATCCTCACTCAGTTGGCCAAGCAACTGACGGGGCTGAAAGTGATCGGCACTGCTTCTCGCCAGCAGACCAGCGATTGGGTGAAAGAACTGGGCGCCGATCTGGTGATCGATCACAGCAAGCCGTTGAGCGAAGAACTGAAACGCGCCGGGATCGACAGCGTGACTCACGTCGCCAGCCTGACCCAGACCGATCAGCATCTGGATCAACTGGTCGAGGCACTGGCGCCGCAAGGCAAACTGGCGCTGATCGACGATCCGAAGTCGCTCGACGTGAGCAAGCTCAAGCGCAAGAGCCTGTCGCTGCACTGGGAGTTCATGTACACCCGCTCGCTGTTCGAGACGCCGGACATGATCGAGCAGCACAACCTGCTCAATCGTGTGGCTGAGCTGATTGATGCGGGGACGTTGAAGACCACGGTGGGCGAGCATTTCGGTGTGATCAATGCGGCCAATCTGCGTCGGGCGCATGAGTTGCTGGAGAGTGGCAAAGCCAAGGGGAAAATTGTTTTAGAAAGTTTCTAAAGTCGAAAGATCGCAGCCTTCGGCAGCTCCTACAGGGGTGTAGAGCCACGGTGGAGTGGGCGCGGCCGTGTAGGAGCGGCCGCAGGCTGCGATCTTTGCCGTCAGTCAGATGGCTGACCCTTGTCACAATTGCGATGGTATTCAGGACTACAATCGAAGCCTCTGCGGTACATCTTTTACGCAAAGGAGGTCAGCAATGAAGATCCTGATAAAAGAAGTGGCAAAGTCTCAATGGCAGGTTCGTCTCGACCAGCACGCCGTGACATTCCGCAGTGAAGCCGAAGCCCTGGCCTTCACCCGCACCCTCGAAGCGCGAATATTTGCGCCCCATCAGATTCCCGACCGCAGCCAGCAGCGCGCCGCCGGCTGAGTGTTTCAGACCTCGGCTTGAGCCTGCGCCAGCGCCCGGGCGTTTTGCAAACGTCGGGTCAGCATCGCGACGCACACCACCAGCAACCCGCAAACGCTGATGACAATCGCCATCGGCACGGCGGTGCCGTCGTGCAACACACCGACCAGAGCCGAAGCCCCGGCGGCGACGCTGAATTGCATGCAACCGAGCAACGCCGACGCACTGCCGGCGCGCCCGCCCTGCCCGTTCATCGCGCACGCGGCGGCGTTGGGGCTGATGCAGCCGAGGCTCGACACGCAGATAAACAATGGAATCAGCAGCGGCCACAACGATTCGGTGTGCAAGGCGCTGACCGCCAACAACGTCAGGCCCGCTGCCAGATAAACCCAGACTGCACGCGCCAGCAGGAATGCCGGGCCACGCTTGGCCAATAGCCGCGCGTTGACCTGCGCTACCAGAATGAAGCCCGCCGCGTTGGTGCCGAACAGCCAGCCGAAATGCTCGGCGGGCACGCCATACAGTTTGATAAAGATGAATGGCGAACCGGCGATGTAGGCAAACATCCCGGCGATGGCGATGCCGCCGGTCAGCGCGTGGCCGAGGTAAACGCGATCACTCAGCAGGCGTGCGTACTGGCGAAAGGCACCGGACAACGGTTGGCGCGGCATGCTCGCTGGCATGCTTTCCGGCAGACCGAGCGCGACCGCGAGGCCGGCCAGGGCGCTGAAACCGGTCAGCACCAGGAAAATCGACTGCCAACCGGTGGTGTTGACCAGCAGACCGCCGAGCATCGGCGCCAGAATCGGTGCCAGACCCATCACCAGCATCAGCTGCGAAAACACCTTCGCCGAGCCGACGGCGTCGCATTTGTCGCTGACCACGGCGCGGGAAATCACCATGCCCGCACAGCCGCCCAACGCCTGCACGAAGCGCGCGCCGATCAGCCATTCGAGGTTCGGCGCGTAGGCGCAGGCCAATGAAGCGAGGGTGAACAGGGTCAGGCCGACCAGCAGCGGAATGCGCCGACCAAAGCGATCCGCCACCGGGCCGTAGGCCAACTGGCCGAGGGACAAACCGGCGAAATAGGCGGCCAGGGTCATCTGCACGTGCTTCTCGTCGGTGGCGAACGCCAGCGCCATCGCGGGAAATGCAGGTAAATAAAAGTCGATCGCCAAGGGCCCGAAGGCGGTCAAGGCACCGAGAATCAAAATGGTACGGAAGTTCATCAGGCATCCAGTCAGGCAAGTCGGCAGCCCGACAGTCTAGCTGCGGCTGGACGCCTTGAACATTCCGATAGCTCGCTAACTATAAAAACGGCAAAAGATCGCAGCCTTCGGCAGCTCCTACATGAATGCGTCTCCTGTAGGAGCTGCCGAAGGCTGCGATCTTTTTGCTTCTAGGCGAGTTTGACGGCGTAGCCCTCTTCGCTGATGACCTCGATCACCTGCTCGGCACTCAGCGCACTTTCAACGCCCACTTCTTTCGCCGCCAGATCGACGCGCACGCTGGCCGCCGGGTCTTTGGCCTGCACGGCGTTGGTGATGGCTTTGACGCAGTGGCCGCAGGACATGCCTTGAACGTTGAACACTTGCATGGAATGACTCCTTTGAGTGAGGTTGCCGGCAGTGTCGAGCTTGCCATGATGGCAAGGTCAAGTTCTGCAATCATCTGCCGGGCTGGCAATCGGCGCCGCGCTCGGCCAAGCTGCGTGCATCAATGACTTAAATTCAGGAGATTCAGCCATGCGCTGGTCAGCTTTCAGCCTGTTTGGCTTGCTCAGCCTCTTTGCCGCCGTCCCTCAAGTGCAAGCCGCCGGGGAGGATTACGCGGTGCTGATCATCTCCCGCGAGCGTCTGGAAGTGTCGACCTCCTGCGAGATCGGCGTGTACATCCAGGATCAGCTCTCGGCGCGGCTGCTGCAGGAGCAGAGTATTTCCTTCAACCTGCCGCCGGGCACCGTGTCGCTGCGCTTGAAGTTGCTGCCGGGGCAAGTCGCCGGTTGCAATCCGGGCATGCTTGCGCCGGGTTCGCAGGAGATCAAACTGCGTGCCGGGGATGTGCTGAAGTATCGCTTGGCGATGAATTCCGAAGGCGTCTACCTGAAACGCGCCGATCTCGAATACTGAGTCGTCAGCCAAAAGATCGCAGCCTTCGGCAGCTCCTACATTGGAATGCAGTCCTCTGTAGGAGCTGCCGAAGGCTGCGATCTTTTGCTTTTTGGATTGGCGCTTGACCTTGCCCGCATGGCAAGGTTGATCCTTGTAGGCATCTACTACAGGGAGTACGACCGATGTCCGATTCCATCACTTTCGATCTGCCGATTGCCGGCATGACCTGCGCCAGTTGCGCCGGGCGTGTCGAGCGGGCCTTGAGCAAAGTCAGCGGCGCCAGTGCCGTCAGCGTCAACCTCGCCACCGAGCAGGCCCGTGTGCAAGCGCCGGGTGACAGCCTTGCGGCCTTGATGGAAGCGGTCGAGCGCGCCGGTTACAGCGTCCCGCAGCAAACTCTCGAACTGAATATCGAAGGCATGACCTGCGCCTCCTGCGTCGGCCGCGTCGAGCGCGCCCTGAATAAAGTCCCCGGGGTGAAAAGCGTCAGCGTCAATCTGGCCAACGAACGCGCCCACCTCGAATTGCTCGGTCAGGTCGATCAACAAATCCTGCTCGACGCCGTGAACAATGCCGGCTACTCCGCCAGCGTCTGGCAAGCCGAACACCCGCAAACCGATAGCCAACAGCAGAAGCTGAAGCACGAACGCTGGGCGCTGATCTGCGCGATCGCCCTAGCCTTGCCGCTGGTGGCGCCGATGTTGCTGCAACCGTTCGGCATTCACTGGATGCTGCCGGCCTGGGCGCAATTCGCCCTCGCCACGCCGGTGCAGTTCATCTTCGGTGCGCGTTTCTACGTCGCTGCGTGGAAAGCCGTGCGCGCGGGCGCCGGCAACATGGACTTGCTCGTCGCCCTCGGCACCAGCGCCGGTTACGGTTTGAGTCTCTACGAATGGGCCACCGCCGCCGGGCGCATGCCGCATCTGTATTTCGAAGCGTCGGCGGTGGTCATCGCCTTGGTACTGCTCGGCAAATACCTCGAGAGCCGCGCCAAACGCCAGACCGCCAGCGCCATCCGCGCCCTCGAAGCCTTGCGGCCGGAACGGGCGACTCAAGTGTTCGACGGCCGCGAACAAGATGTCGCCATCAGCGCCCTGCGCCTCAATGATCTGGTGCTGGTCAAACCCGGCGAACGCTTCCCGGTCGACGGTGAAGTCATCGAAGGCCAGAGCCACGCCGACGAAGCGTTGATCAGCGGCGAGAGCCTGCCGGTGCCGAAACAACCGGGCGACAAAGTCACCGGCGGCGCAATCAACGGTGAAGGTCGCTTGTTGGTGCGCACTCAGGCGCTCGGCGCCGAGACTGTGCTGGCGCGGATCATTCGTCTGGTCGAGGATGCTCAAGCGGCGAAAGCACCGATCCAGAAACTGGTGGATAAGGTCAGTCAGATTTTCGTGCCGACCGTGTTGCTGATCGCTTTGGCCACGCTGATTGGCTGGTGGCTGTACGGCGCGCCGCTGGAAACCGCACTGATCAACGCGGTCGCCGTTTTGGTTATCGCCTGCCCCTGTGCACTGGGCCTCGCCACGCCGACCGCGATCATGGCCGGCACCGGCGTCGCCGCGCGTCACGGCATTCTGATCAAGGACGCCGAAGCGCTGGAACGTGCTCATGAAGTCAGTAGCGTGGTGTTCGACAAGACCGGCACACTGACCTCCGGAACGCCGCGCATCGCCCACCTCAGTGCGGTGGATGGCGACGAAAATACCCTGCTGAAGCTGGCTGGCGCGTTGCAACGCGGTAGCGAGCACCCACTGGCCAAAGCCGTGCTGGATGCAGCGGCTGAACGTAATCTGCCGGTGCCCGATGTCAGCGACAGCCAGTCGCTGACCGGTCGCGGCATCGCCGGTAATCTCGATGGCCGACGTCTGGCCTTGGGCAATCGGCGCATGCTCGACGAAAGTGGTTTGAGCGCCGGCAACCTGAGCGAATCTGCCCAAGTCTGGGAAGCCGAAGGTCGCACGTTGTCATGGTTGATCGAACAAAGTCCGGAGCCGAAAGTACTCGGTTTGTTCGCCTTCGGTGACACCTTGAAACCCGGCGCACTGGAAGCCGTGCAGCAACTCGCCGCACGAGATATCCACAGCCATCTGCTGACCGGCGACAACCGTGGCAGCGCTCGCGTGGTCGCTGAAGCCTTGGGCATCCGCAATGTCCACGCCGAAGTCCTCCCGGCTGACAAAGCCGCGACCGTCGCCGAGCTGAAAAAAACCGGCGTGGTCGCGATGGTCGGCGACGGCATCAACGACGCCCCGGCCCTCGCCGCTGCCGACATCGGCATCGCCATGGGCGGCGGCACCGATGTCGCCATGCACGCGGCGGGTATCACTCTGATGCGCGGCGATCCACGGTTGGTGCCGGCGGCGCTGGAAATCAGCCGCAAGACCTACGCGAAAATTCGTCAGAACCTGTTCTGGGCCTTCGTCTACAACCTGATCGGCATTCCACTGGCGGCGTTCGGCTTCCTCAACCCGGTACTCGCCGGGGCGGCGATGGCGCTGTCGAGCGTCAGCGTGGTGAGCAATGCGCTACTGTTGAAAACCTGGAAACCCAAGGATCTGGAGGAGCACCGATGAACATCGGTCAAGCGGCCAAACACAGTGGCCTGAGCGCGAAAATGATCCGCTATTACGAATCGATCGGCCTGCTCAAAGCGGCGCATCGCACCGACAGCGGTTACCGGGTCTACGGCGACGATGACCTGCACACCCTGGCGTTTATCAAACGCTCGCGGGACTTAGGCTTTTCACTGGAAGAGGTCGGCAAACTGCTGACACTCTGGCAGGATCGCCAACGCGCCAGCGCCGATGTGAAGGCGTTGGCGCGTCAGCACATCGACGAGCTGAATCAGAAGATTCGCGAACTCGGCGAACTGCGCGACACCCTGCAAGACCTGGTCGAACATTGCAATGGCGACCACCGCCCCGACTGCCCGATCCTCAAGGAACTGGCGTCGGGCTGCTGCGCACAACCCGCGCGCGTTTGAGCGCCAACAGTTTAACCGTGAGCAATGTGCAAAGCGGAATGCCGTGGAACAACATGACCACGGCGCCCGGCGTCCACCACGCGTAGAACGGCGCAGCGATGAGCATGCCGATGCCGAAACCGGTCATTTGCAGCAACGTCAGCACGCTGAAGATTGGCAGTCGCAAGTGCTCGGGCTCGCGTTGCAGACGGGACATCAGGCCGACTTCGGAAAAGCCATCGCCCAGCCCCGCCGGCAATGAAAACAGCAGCAATCCGTAGAGGCTGTGCTGCTGGAACATCAGAATGAAACCGCAGGACATCAGTGCCACACCGAAGAAAAACCGCCGCTCCAGATGGATATTGTCCGAGCCTTTGAGGCGACTGGCGATGCGCGCGCCGAGCAGTTTGCCGCTGGCCCACACAGCGAGCATCAGGCCCAACGTGGTACTCGCCGAATCGGGCGTGAGCAGTTTCGAGATGATCGGAAAACCGACGTTGTGCGCGGCGCTGCCCAAGGTGTCGGCCATCGTCACCGCGAGCATCGCGGCAATCACCGGCGCACTGCGCAAGCCGTGCTTGAGCGCTGACCATTCACCGCGTTCGGGTTCCTCGTTGTCCGTCGGCGCGTTGAAGCGCAACGGTACGATCAACAGCGCCGCGAGCAGATAGGTCACGGCATTCAGGGCGAATACCGTTTCAAATCCGAATGCAGCTACCAGCAAACCCGATACGAGACTGCCGCCGACCATCGCTGCTGATGAGGCGGCGGTGATCCAGGCGTTGGCTTTGAGCAGTTGATGGGCGGGGATCAAACGCGGCAGCTGACTGTTGAGGCCGATGGCGAACATCGAATTGCCCAGGCCGAGGCCGAAGGCAATGAGCGGCAATAACCAGACCTGCTGGCTAACCGGTACGATCAACAGCAAACCGAGCACGCTGGCGCGCAACAGGTCGAAGGCAATCAGCGGCGCGCGACCGCTCCAGCGCCGGTAAAACGCAGTGCCGATGAGGCTGGCAAAAATCCCGCCGCCGACGCGACTGGCGAGGAAGATGCCGACGCTCATGGCGCTGTTGCTGAGCAGGTAGACGTAGGTGGCCAGCGCGACCATGTTGAGGAAGGCGCCGAAATCGGAGATAAGCCGCGCCGTAATAATCAGGTGGGTGTTGCGTTGGGTACTCACATACGATCCTTGTAGGAGCTGCCGAAGGCTGCGATCTTTTGATCCTGTTCTGATCGATCGCCAAAATCAAAAGATCGCAGCCTTCGGCAGCTCCTACAAGGGATTGGTGGTGTGCTGAAGACAAAAAACCCGGCCGAAGCCGGGTTTCTGTTCAAACGATCACTGCATCCACGGGGGTGGCGGTGGTTCTTCTGATTTGCCCTTAGGCTCGTCATCCGCCGCGCGGATTGCTTGCTTGCGCTCTTCATCAAGCCGCGCCGCTTCGATCTCGCGGATAACCCCGCCGACATCGGCCAGCTCTTCCGGCTCGTCGAACTCACCGGTCAGCACACTGTTCGGGTGCAAGGTGCCGGCTTCGTACAGCGCCCACATTTCTTTCGCGTACTTGGTCTTCTTCAACTCCGGTGCAAAGCGACCGAAGTACGAAGCCATGTTGCCAACGTCACGTTCAAGCATGCTGAACGCGTGGTTGTTGCCGGCAGCATCGACCGCTTGTGGCAGGTCGATGATCACCGGGCCGGTCGGTGTCAGCAGCACGTTGAACTCCGAGAGGTCACCGTGCACCAGACCGGTACACAACATCAGCACGATCTGCGAAATCAGGAACGCGTGATATTCACGGGCCTGATCGGCTTCCAGAACCACGTCATTAAGACGCGGCGCCGCATCGCCGTATTCATCGGCCACCAGTTCCATCAGCAGCACGCCTTCGAGGAAGTCGAACGGCTTGGGCACGCGCACACCGGCACCAGCCAGACGGAACAGCGCCGCCACTTCGGCGTTCTGCCAAGCGTCTTCGGTCTCTTTGCGACCGAATTTCGAGCCCTTGGCCATCGCGCGCGCCTGACGGCTGTTACGCACCTTGCGGCCTTCCTGATACTCGGCTGCCTGGCGGAAACTACGTTTATTTGCCTCCTTGTAGACCTTGGCGCAACGTAACTCGTTGCCGCAGCGCACCACATAAACAGCTGCTTCTTTACCACTCATGAGTGGTCGCAGCACCTCGTCAACCAGACCGTCTTCGATCAGCGGTTCAATGCGTTTTGGAGTCTTCATCAGCTTTTATTGTGGGTCCTTTATTACCAAACACGCGAATGTCACTCGTTATACGGCAATCCTCGCAGTACGGGGAGGGGTTGCCGACCTGTGAACCTGTGAATGCACACACTGTGCCGAAAAAATCGACCGTTGCGAATCATAGCCGAGCCTGTGTCACTTGTTGGTATCGGCCGTCGAGGGCATTTGCGACAGAATCTGACATGCAGAGCGCTCCCTGTAGGAGTGAGCCTGCTCGCGATAGCAGTACATCAGGCAACGATGATGTCGATTTTACCGCCGTCATCGCGAGCAGGCTCACTCCTACAAGGGACTGTGGTCAGCGTTCGATGATCGCGGTAACACCTTGCCCGCCGGCGGCACAAATCGAAATCAGACCTCTCCCCTTGCCCGCCGCCTCCAGCAGTTTGGCCAGGTTGGCGACGATGCGTCCACCGGTTGCCGCAAACGGATGCCCCGCCGCCAGCGAACTGCCCTTCACATTCAGCCGACTACGATCAATCGACCCCAACGGCGCATCCAGCCCCAACCGGGATTTGCAATACTCGGGATCCTCCCAAGCCTTGAGCGTACACAACACCTGCGCCGCAAACGCTTCGTGAATTTCGTAGTAATCAAAATCCTGCAAGCTCAGCCCGTTGCGCGCCAGCAAGCGTGGCACCGCGTACACCGGCGCCATCAACAGGCCCTCGGCACCGTTGACGAAATCCACCGCCGCCGCCTCACCATCGCGCAGATAGGCAAGAATCGGCAAGCCGCGCTCCTTCGCCCACTCTTCACTGCCGAGCAGCACCACCGAGGCGCCATCGGTGAGTGGCGTGGAGTTGCCTGCCGTCAGCGTGCCTTTGGCGCTTTTCTCGAACGCCGGTTTCAGCGCGGCGAGTTTTTCCAGGGTCAGATCCGGGCGCAGATTGTTGTCGCGGGTCAGGCCGAGGAACGGTGTCATCAGATCGTTGTGCCAGCCTTCGCTGTAGGACGCCGCCAGTTTCTGGTGACTTTCGAGGGCCAGTTGATCCTGCTCTTCACGCGGAATGTTCCAGGTCTGCGCCATCAATTCGCAGTGCTGGCCCATCGACAGGCCGGTGCGAGGTTCGCCGTTGCGCGGGAATTCCGGGATCAGGTGTTGGGGCCGCAGTTGCAGAAAGGTTTTCAGTTTGTCGCCGGTGGTTTTCGCGCGGTTGGCTTGCAGAAGGATTTTGCGCAGGCCTTCGCTGACGCTGATCGGCGCGTCCGACGTGGTGTCGACGCCGCCAGCGATGCCGCAATCGATCTGGCCGAGGGCGATTTTGTTGGCGACCAGCAATGCGGCTTCCAGACCGGTGCCGCAGGCTTGCTGGATATCGTAGGCCGGAGTGGCTGGCGACAAACGCGAGCCGAGGACGCATTCGCGGGTCAGGTTCATATCCCGTGACAATTTAAGCACCGCGCCCGCCACGACTTCGCCGATGCGCAGGCCGTGGAGGTTGTAGCGTTCGATCAGGCCTTCGAGCGCGGCAGTGAGCATTACCTGATTGCTGGCCGTGGCGTACGGCCCGTTGGAACGGGCGAAAGGGATACGGTTACCGCCAATGATCGCGACGCGGCGCAGCTGACTCATGAATAACTCCTTTTCCACATTATCGAATTTGATGCTGTTCCTGTGGGAGCGAGCTTGCTCGCGAAGAGTCCGGCACATTCACTATGTGCAGGGGCTGACCGGACGCTTTCGCGAGCAAGCTCGCTCCCACAGTTTCCGCATTTATCTGCCAGACCTGCTAAACCTCAGTGTTCTAGCGTAGGCCCTATTGCGTGGATCGAACGATTGATTGCCATCGGTAGTCCACACTTTGAACCCCAACTTTTGGAGAGCGTTCCATGTCTGACCGCTATATCGACTTCGCCAACTCGTCCTTCGGCCATCGTCTGGTCGGGGCGCTGGGCCTGCCGTCGCCGGTGCGACTGGAACGCTGGCAGGCTGGGCGCCTGCGGCCGGTGGAAGGTGCGCTGCTGATCGGTGGCGGGCCGCTGGCCGAGCGCGTCAGCACGTTCGCTAACCGTCTGACCGAAAGCATTTACCGCTACGGCGAGCAACCGGCGACCGCCACCGAATGGATTCCCGGCCATGGCCCGAAACTCAAAGCGGTGGTGTTCGACGCCAGCGAATTGCAGCACACCGACCAGCTCAAGCAATTGCGCGAATTCTTTCAGCCGCTGATGAAAAATCTTGAGAGCAGCGCGCATCTGGTGATTCTGGGCCGCGCCCCGGAAACTCTCAGCGATCCGTTCGCCTCCAGCGCACAACGCGCGCTCGAAGGTTTTTCGCGTTCGCTGGCCAAAGAACTGCGCAGCGGCGGCACGTTGCAGCTGATCTATGTCGGCGAAGGTGCCGAGGATCAACTGGAAGGCCCGCTGCGGTTTTTCCTTTCGCCGAAAAGCGCCTTTGTCTCCGGACAAGTGATTCGCCTGACTGCGTGCGCCACACAAGTCACTGACTGGACGCGTCCGCTGGCCGGTCGCAAAGCGCTGGTCACCGGTGCGGCACGCGGTATCGGCGCATCGATCGCTGAGACCCTCGCCCGCGATGGCGCCGAAGTGATTCTGCTCGACGTGCCGCCAGCGAAAACCGATCTCGAAGCCCTCGCCGCCCGCCTCGGTGGTCGCGCGATCACCCTCGATATCTGCGCCGAAGACGCCGCTACACAGTTGACCGAACACCTGCCGGACGGCCTCGACATTCTGGTGCACAACGCTGGCATTACCCGCGATAAAACCCTGGCCAACATGACCCCGGAATTCTGGGACGCGGTGCTCGCGGTCAATCTCAACGCGCCGCAAGTACTGACCAAAGCGCTGCTCGACAACGGCACGTTGCACGACAATGCGCGGGTGATTCTGCTCGCCTCGATCAGCGGCATCGCCGGCAACCGTGGGCAAACCAACTACGCCGCGAGCAAGGCCGGTTTGATCGGTCTGGCCCAAGCATGGGCGCCGACGTTGCTGGAGCGTGGCATCAGCATCAACGCGGTCGCCCCCGGTTTTATCGAAACGCAGATGACCGCGCACATTCCGTTCGGTTTGCGTGAAGCCGGGCGGCGCATGAGTTCGCTGGGCCAGGGCGGCTTGCCGCAAGACGTCGCCGAAGCCGTCGCGTGGCTGGGTCAACCGGGCACTGGCGCGTTCACCGGTCAGGCGTTGCGGGTTTGTGGGCAAAGTGTTTTGGGGGCTTAAGGCATGAGCATCGAATGGCACACGCTGGATCGCGAACCGAGCCTGCCGGGGCTTTACGCACGGGCCGCGACGCGACGCAAAATCACCGGCACCACCCTGCCCGACAGCGGTTTGCGCTGTTGGGTCGATGTCGATGGCAAGCGCCTGGCGGACTATCGCAAGGTCTGCGGCTTTGCCGATGACGGGCTGTTGCCGCCGACTTATCCACACATCCTCGCGTTCGCGTTGCAGATGCAATTGCTCACGGCAAAAGAATTTCCGTTTCCGCTGCTGGGGCTGATTCATTTGAGCAATCGCATTCGCGTGTTGCGGCCAATGGGCGGGATCAGTCGCGCGCAGGTCAGCGTGCGTGTGCACAACTTGCAGCCGCACCCCAAGGGCGCGACGTTCGATGTGCTGACCACGCTGGACGATCAACTAGGGCCGTTGTGGGAAGCGGAAAGTCAGATGCTTTGTCGCGGGGTGAAGCTCGAGGGCGAACCGGTGGAACAGCACTGGGAGCCTGCGCAAGCGTTGAGCGAAGTGGCGCGCTGGAAAGCGCCGGCGGACATTGGCCGGCAGTACGCCAAGGTTTCCGGTGACTACAACCCGATTCACTTGAGCGCCGCGAGTGCCAAGCTGTTTGGTTTTCCTACGGCCATTGCTCATGGTTTGTGGAACAAGGCACGGACATTGGCGGCACTGGCCGATCATTTGCCCAAGGCCAATCTGGAAATCACTGTGCACTTTCGCAAGCCGGTGCGACTGCCGAGCGAGGTGACGTTGCTGGCGAGTGCTGCGGGGTCGAGTGGTGAGTTGCGATTGGTGGGTGCGGAAGATCTGGAGCATATGGTTGGCCTGTGGCAACCGATCGCGTAATAAACGCAGAACCCTTGTGGTGAGGGGATTTATCCCCGATGGGTGGCGCAGCCGCCCCAAACCCAGCAAACACGTTCATCCTGATTCACCGCATTGAATGGATTTGCGGCTGCTGCGCAGCCGATCGGGGATAAATCCCCTCACCACAGGCTTGAGGTCGCACAGAGGATTGTGTTGATCCCGGAAACGGAAGGGTCGACCTGTTAATTGTGTATATATCACTTAAGTTTTCCCGCCTCCCCTCCCTTCCAATGAAAAAATCCAAGCCTTGATTTTCAAGGCTTTTTTTTGCGCGTTTATCACCTCGGTATTAGTCCTTAGGCGCTGCAAACGGCCCTCTATATAAAGGCGTTAATACCAACTTGAGAATGGCGGGAACCCGCGCCTGGACTGAGATTGCAGCAACGGACGAGGACATTGCCGGCGACATGAATCGGCGAGTCATCGAAGGCAACGAACGTTGTGACAGGTGCAAGGAATCTCGATCATGAAAACTCAAGTCTGGTCAAAATCTGCAATCGCTTTGGCAGTGGTTCTCTCTCTCGGTCTCGCCGGTTGCAGCAGCGGCGGTGGCGGCCATCACAGCAGCTCCGGCAGTTCTGCGCCGGCCAGCGATAGCGCTGCGGGTGGCGCCGGTGGCAGCGGAGATACTGCGGGAACTGGCGGCACTGGAGGCACAGGCGGTACTGATGGAACCGGCGGCACAGGCGGAACCGGTGGCACTGATGGCGGCACCGCTGGAACTGGCGGCACGGGCGGAACCGGTGGCACTGATGGCGGCACCGCGGGCACTGGTGGCACGGGTGGAACCGGCGGTACTGGAGGCACTGGAGGCACAGGCGGAACCGGTGGCGGCACTGACCCGACCAATCCGACCAACCCTACAGATCCAACCAACCCGACCAATCCAACCGTCCCTACCTTGGTGACCACGACATTGGTGCAAGATGTCGGCACCACCGTCAGCGGCGTCGGCAGCGGCGTTGGCCAGGTCGGCGATTCCCTGAGCACTGTTCCCGTGGTGGGTGGCGTCGTGCAAAGCGTTGCCAACACCACCGGCAATGTCGTCAGCACCTTGGGGGATGGCTTGGGCAACGGCATCGGCAAACTGGCCAGCACACCCAACGGTGTTGGCGTCACGGCGTCATCGGTCGGCGGCGTAGTAGCAGATGTCGGTGATGGCGTATCCGATGTCAGTGGCAAACTGGCCACCGCAACCAGCAGCGTGCCAGTGGTCGGCGGTATCGTCACCAAAGTCGCCCCTTTGCTGGATGGCGTCGGCGAAAAAGTCACCATGCTCGGTGACACCCTGAGCACAGCGACGACGACAGGCCCCCTCGGCGGCTTAACCACCCAGGTCAGTCAGAAACTGGTGCCGGTGATTGCCATGGTTGAAAGCACCACCGACAAGATCGGCAGCGCTACCGGTCTGGGCGCTCCACTCAACGGCGTGATCCAGAAAGTCGGCGGCACCGTTAACGACCTGGGTGGCAAAGTCACCGGCGCTGGCAACGGCAATGCCCTGACCAACACAGTCGGCGGAGCGTTGAGCAATGCCGGCACCGCCGTCGGCAAGGCGGGCGGCCTGGTATCCAACGGTACCGGTGGCGGTTCGGGTGGTGTCGGTGGTGGTCTGGGCGGCACTGGCCTGCTGCAAACCGTCGGCGGCGCGGTGGCCAATGTTGGCAGCGGCTTGAGCACTGGCAACAGCGCACTGGCAGCTCCGGGCGGCACCGTCGTCTCGGTCGGCAACACCGTCGCCTCGCTTAACACGGCTCTGGGCGGTTCGGGCACACCGATCACCGCACCGACCGCAACCCTGGCAACCATCACCAACACCGTCAGTACAGGCATTGCTCCGGTCACGACAGCCGTCACCAGCCTGACGCAAAATGTCGGCGCAGCGACCGGCCTTGGCAGCCCGGTCTCCAGCCTCACCGCACAGGTGGGCGGCGCAGTCAGCAACCTCGGTGGCGGCATCGCCGGTGCCACAAGCAACCCGGTTCTCAGCGCCGTCGGTGGCACCGTCGCCAGCGTGGGCACCACCGTCGGCGCTGTCGGAGGCCTGGTCAACGCCGGCACGGCGGGCGGAGGTACTGGCGCGACAAACCCGGTCACCTCACTGGTCAGTAACGTCGGCGCCACCGTCGGCAATACGGTCAACACTGTCGGCGGCACTGTAGGCGGCGTACTCAACACAGTCACCAGCACCGCGTCCGGCGCTGGCGGCACCGCCACCGGTGGTGGTCTGGGCAGCGTACTCGGTGGTCTGACCGGCACCCTGGGCGGCAACAAACGCTAAATTGCACCTGGCCGATTCGACGGCCTCACCTACAGCGCCTACGCTTGGTTGAGGGCGGAAGATTCCCACGAGTCTTCCGCTTTTTTCTTAGGAAAAATCAGCCCGGTGCTGTGATGACCACGGAGTGTCCTATGCGCGTAATGGCGTCTTTGCTGTTCCTCAGCCTCAGTTCCACTGCCCTCGCCGACACCCTGCCGACCTTTCTCAACTCCAACGAAACCATCCGCAACCTGCCCGTGCCCAACCTGCCGGCCGATGCCTATCGCCCGAACGCCGCGCCCGTGCAAGTCCCGGATCCCGGCGCTGCCGCCGCGCAGCCGTTGATGATGAGCACCAAGATCAACCTGAAAACCGTGCAGATCGAAGGCGGCACGATCTACCCGCTCACTGAACTGGCGGAAAATTACAAGCCCCTGATCGGCCGCGAAACCAGCCTCGCCGATCTGATCGAAGCCACGCGCAACATCACCCGCCGTTATCAACAGGACGGCTACCTGTTGTCCTACGCGTTCCTGCCGCAACAGAAATTCGACGACGGCGTTGCGCGCGTGGTGTTGGTGGAAGGTTACGTACGCGACGTACAAGTCGAAGGCGACGTCGGCCGCGTCAGAGGTCTGCTGGATAAATTCATCACCAAAATCCAGGCCGAACGCCCGCTGACCCGCAAGACTTTCGAACGCTACACCACGTTGATGACACGCATCCCCGGCGTCACCATCCAGGCGCAAGTGCCACCACCGGGCACCACCGACGGCGCCACCACCCTGATCGCCCAGGCCAGTCGCAAGCCGTTCACCAGCACACTCAGCACCACCGAAGACAACCGCAACGGCACTCAAGCATTGCTCGGTGTCAGCAGCAATTCGCAAACCTCGATGGGCGAACAACTGACCCTCAGCGGCCTGTTCCCGCCAGGTGACGATGACGAACATTACTACCGCGCCGACTACAGCCAATTCCTCGGATCCGAGGGCACACAACTGGCCCTGTCCGCCTCACGCTACCGCGCCGACCCCGGCACCAACCTGCGACTGGACAACGGCCTGGAACTCAAACCGCACCGCGAAAACGATCGCTACTCGATCGGCTTCACCGTTCCCCTGATCGCCGCCTCCAACGAACTGCTAACAGCCGGCTCGCGCCTCTACGCCGTCAACGACAAAACCCGCTACAACGTCGTCGGCTACCCGCTGAGCGTCGAAGAACGCACCGACATCCGCGCCCTCGCCTTCGAAGGCGACTGGCGCAAAGCCGATGCCAAACAACTGCGCATCCTCAGCGCCGGCCTCTACCAAGGCCTCGACAGCATGGGCGCAAAAACCAACAACACCGCCATCGACCTCGACTTCTTCCGCGCACGACTGTCCGGGGTGCAGAGCGATAAATTCTTCGACAACTGGCAAGGCGTGCTCTCCGCCGCTCTGTACTGGAGCGACGACAGCGTGCCCGACAGCGAACGCGCGGTATTTGGTGGACAGAATTTCGGTCGCGGCTATCCCGATGACCAAGCGTCCGGCGACAAAGGCTGGGGCGTGGCATACGAGGTCAACTACAGCTACAACCGCGAAGGAAGCTGGGTGCGGATACTGCAACCGTATGTGGTGCTGGATCGCTCGCGCAGCTGGTTCAATCAACTGCCGGTGCAGGCGAACAGCTTGTCCTCGGCGGCGCTGGGATTAAGGTTTGGCGATGCCAAGTACTACAACGTTGCCCTGGAAGCGGCGAAGGCGATGTCGGATGAAGCGCTGGATACGTTTAACCGGCGCACGCGATATAGCATCAGTTTTAGTTATCAGCTATGACGCGAGCCCCCTGTAGGAGCTGCCGAAGGCTGCGATCTTTTGATTTTTTTTAAGAGCAAGATCAAAAGATCGCAGCCTTCGGCAGCTCCTACAGTTTGGGTTGGAGGCATTCAGGTAGAGAGTGGCTGGCTGGGCGGGCCTCATCGCGAGCAGGCTCACTCCTACAGTTTGATTGGGTGTGTTCATGTGGAGATTGGTCGGCTCTCAGGCCGCCTTCGCGAGCAAGCTCAGCTCCTACGAAGATCAAAAGCAAAAACCCCATCGCCTTTGCCCCTAACCACTCAACACGATGAGCGCAAGCTCGGGTGCAGCTCTTGATCTTGGAGCCCGTCGGCAGGCTGAGTGGAGGGATTGATCCGGGGTGGGAGCGCAGCGACCGTTTGGCGCAGCCAAACACATCGAGAGGAGGTGCAGCGAAGCAAACCGTAGGCGATGAACCCCGGATCAATCCCGCAGCGAAGGAACCCGAGCCCTAGCGAGGGCCGAACGTCAGGGCAAAGACCTTTGGTTACTTTGGGGCGTTTGCCAAAGTGACCCGCCGTAAGGGCGGAACCCATATCCGCCATCACAAAAAAAACGGATATACCCCAAAAACCTCACCCCCGCCCAACCCCCCTAGGCTTGGGAAACAAATTATCCAAAGTCTCAAACAACCTCACGTGATAAATCGGCTTGCGAAACAGATCCACCACCTGCAACCGCAGCAAATCACTGACATCCTCCATATCCGCATGCCCCGACATCACAATCACCGGCAAATGCGCCCGCGACGTATGCTCACGCAAGCGCTTGATCAACGACATGCCCGACTCCTCAGGCATGCGCAAATCGGTAATCACCAACGCAATATCCGGATGCCGCGTCAAATGATGCAACGCCAACTTCACCGACGTCGCCGTATGACACACAAACCCCTCACCCTCCAGCAACTCAGCCAGTTCCAGCAACGCATCCTCTTCATCGTCAACCAGAAGCAACTGTTGGCGCGGCAGCGAGGAAGCAGTCATGGGCAATCCCTGAAAAACCGAAAGTGAACCCGAGTGTAGCGCGTCATTCGCCCATCATCGCGATCAGGGCGTCTGCACCGGAGCCGCTGGCGGGGTTCCGCCCAAGGACGTCAGCACACTGCTGAAAATGGCATAGACCTTCGCTCCTATCGGCGTAACGAACACCACAACCACCACAGCGACCATCGCCACCACAATCGCGTACTCGATGGCCGACGCCGCCTCGGTGCTCCCCAGGAACGAGCGCACACGAGCAATCACATATTCAAGCAACATGGCTATTCTCCTTCGCGCCAACCACTGGCCGGACACGGAAAATCCAACAGCCTCGTCAAAGCCTGAGCCCGCTATTCGTCAGCGCGCACAGGCCATGAAAAAGGAAGAGTGAGTTTGATCAGATACCGGGTTTAGTCTGCGCCGTGCCTTTAAGATTGGTCAGAATCACGTTGAAAATCGCCAGCACCTTGTCGCCGATAGGTGTCACAAACACCACGACGACCACGGCGACCATCGCCACAACGATCGCGTACTCGATCGCCGACGCCGCTTCGTCGCTTTTGCAGAATGTCCGGGCACGTGCCCGCAGATAGTCGAGAGTCATACGAAACATACGTCCACTCCTTCGCGCCTTTGGCGCCGATGTCACGCTACAGCGGCAAGGTTCCACCGTGCCATTTGAGCATTGTCAACAAACCCCCTCCCAACAACTGTAAGAACGGATTAATCACAAAGGATTAGTCCATTGGTGATCGGCCGTTTCCTGCTGTTAATTGGCCAACACCCCTACTTTAGTCAGTTATTTGTCTGTCACTAATGGCGTTTTGGCTTGGATCAGCTAGCGTGGAAATAGCGAAATAGTTGAATGTTCATAGCTGCCGGATTGCGAAATCTCTCGTTGAAAAAAGCGGTGGGTCGTGCAGCAGGAAAGGGAGAGCCGTCATGAACAGTCGCGTCACCATGGGCCTTGCAGCAGTGTTGTTGCTCGGCGCCGTTTTTGTCGGTTACTGGGGGCTGGTGCTCAGCCGCCAACCGGCACCTGTTGCCGAGGCGCCTGCCGCGCCGAACGTCGCCGTTGAAAAAACTGTCGCGATCGCCGAAGACCAGACCCGCCAACCGGTGGTGGTTCTGCTCCACGACGTGCCGCCATTCACGCCGCTGATCGCCGCCGACGTCACCGTGGAAAAACTGCGCAGCGCCCCGGCCGGCAGCTTGAGCAGCGTCGATCAAGCGGTCGGCCGCACACCATGGCGGCACCTCAGCGCCGGCACCTGGCTGAACGATGAAAGCTTCTCCGCCGGTGGCTCACTGGCACGCATGATCCACAGCGATGAACGCGCGCTGACCGTGGCCGTCGACGAAGTTATCAGCGCTGCCGGGCAATTACTTCCCGGTGACTACGTCGATGTCCTCCTCTACCTGCGCCAGGACGGCAGCAACTTGCAGCAGTCGGCGCAAATCGTTTTACCGGCCATGCGCGTGCTCGGCGTCGGTGATCAATACGGCCTGACCAACGACGGTCAACCCGCCTCCCCCGCGCTGAGCGCCGACGAAAAAATCAAACAGGATCAGCGCCGCATCGCCGCGCGCACCGTGGTGTTGGCGGTACCGGAACAACTGCTCAGCCGGATGATGCTCGCGACCCAGGTCGGCACCTTGCGCCTGGCCGTGCGCAGCAGTGAAGAACAACGTCTGGCGAAATACTGGGCCGGCGAAAGTCAGGCGCCCGCCCACATCGATAACGCCAACAGTCAACTCTTCCAGTTCACCCAACTGGCCCTCGGCGCGGCGCCAAAAGTGCCGTCCAGCGGTGGCTCCGGGGCAGTTGCACGGCCGGCGGTGGAGATCATTCGCGGCAACCAGATCACTCAACAAACCCCATGATTGCGCAAGGATCCAAGTGCATGCCGAGTCGTTGCTGGCCGACCTTAAAACCAATGCTGCAGGCCATGTTGTTGATGGGCCTGTCGATGGACGCCGTGTGGGCGGCCACCGGTAATTGCTCGGCACTCGGGCGCATGCCGCCGGTGATCGAGATCGGCGAGGGCTTTCAACAGGATGTGCAATCACCGGTGGCGATCACGCGGCTGGCGATTGGTGATCCGAAAATCGCTGACGTGCACGCCAACGGCAGCTCGTCTTTTCTGCTCACCGGCGTCGCGCCCGGCGCCACCAGCCTGATGGTCTGGACGTCGTGCTCCAGCGAACCGCGCCAAAGCATGGTGTTCGTGCAAGGCGCCGCCACCGCCGCACTCACCGGCGCCAGCCTGCCGCCGTCAGAAGATCCGACCTTGCCGTCGCAAGTGCAGACCGACATTCGTTTCGTCGAAGTCAGCCGCACCAAACTCAAGGAAGCCACCGCCTCGTTGATCGGTGTGCGCGGCAACTTCCTGTTCGGCTCGCCCGGCACATTGCCGAATATTGATGGTGTGCCGCAGCCACGCTTGCCGGTGAACAACGGTCTGTTCAACTTCTCGTGGATCGGCGGCAAGACCATGGCGATCATCAATGCGCTTGAAGGCAGCGGCTTCGCTTACACCTTGGCGCGGCCGAGTCTGGTGGCGCTGAGCGGGCAGAGCGCAAGCTTCCTTGCTGGCGGTGAAATCCCGATTCCGGTGCCCAGCTCCGGCAGCGACACAGTGACCATCGAATACAAGGAATTCGGTATTCGTCTGACGCTGACGCCGACCGTGATCGACCGTAATCGCGTCACCCTCAAAGTCGCACCAGAAGTCAGCGAACTGGATTACGCCAACGCCATCAACATCGGCGGCACCCCAGTGCCCGCGCTGACCGTGCGCCGCACTGACACCAGCGTGTCGCTGGCCGACGGCGAAAGTTTCGTCATCAGCGGTTTGATCAGCACCACCAACACTTCGCAGGTGAACAAGTTTCCGGGCCTGGGCGACATCCCGGTGCTGGGCGCATTTTTCCGTGATTCGCAGATCAAACGCGAAGAGCGCGAACTGCTGATGATCGTCACCCCGCACCTGGTGCAGCCGCTGGCCGCCGACGCGCAACTGCCGTCGTTGCCGGGGGAAAAACTGCGCAACTATGACCCGAATTTCTATCGCATGTTCTTCCTCGAAAACGGCAATTTCGACAAGCGCAGTGGGTTGTCCCAATGAGCCAGAGCCTGAGCCAGACGTTCCTCGCCATCACCCGCAACAGCACCGATCTGGAATGGCTGCAAAGCGCCCTCGCGCCGCTCGGCCAAGTGGTCAGCGCCGGTGGCGGCAGCCTCGACGAATTGCTCGCGCTGGTCGATGTCACCTTCGCCAATCTGGTGTTTGTCGGCCTTGATCGCGAACACGTCGTGGCGCAGAGCGCGCTGATCGAAGGTGCGCTGGAAGCCAAACCGATGCTGGCGATCGTCGCCCTCGGCGACGGCATGGACAATCAACTGGTGCTCAATGCGATGCGCGCCGGTGCACGGGATTTCGTCGCCTACGGTTCGCGCTCCAGCGAAGTCGCAGGATTGGTGCGGCGCCTGAGCAAACGTCTGCCGCCGGTGGCACCGAACACGCAACTGGGTGGCCTGACCGTGATGTATGGCGTGCAGAGCAGCTCCGACGGCGCACTGTTGGCCAATCACATGGCGATGGTCGTGCAAAAGAGCGGTCAGCAAACCTTGCTCCTCGACCTCGGTCTGCCCCGTGGTGACAGCCTCGCGTTGCTGGGGCTGGAGAGCTCTTTCCACTTCGGTGATGCCCTGCGCCATCTAAGACGCCTCGACGCCACGCTGATCGACAGCGCCTTCACCAGCGCCGAAGCCGGGCTGCGCATCCTCGCTTACGCCAGCAGTGACGAGCCGCTGGAAACCACCAGCGCCGCCGAATTGTTCATGCTGCTCAGCGCCCTGCGTCAGCACTTCCAGCACATCGTCGTCAACCTCACCGGGCAAGCCGACAGCGAAGCCTTGCGCACCTTCGTCAGCCATTGCGACAAGCTGCTCTGGTACACCGATCAGAACGTGCTCAACTGCCGACGCAACCTCGCCGTGCTCAATAACTGGCGCGAGAAAGGCATGAAACTCGACCACGGCCGACTGCTGATCGACCGCTATTTAAGCAACGTCGCGCCGGATGCGGAAACCCTCGGCAAGACCTACAACCTGGAAGTTATCGCGGTTCTGGCGGCCAACGCCGAAGTCCGTCTCAACGCGAAAAATCAGGGTGTCAGCCTGTTCGAACTGGCCCCGCGAGAAAAACTCACGCAAAGCCTGCGCGCCCTCGGCGAACGTCTGGCGAAACGCTCCGAAGGTCTGGCGAAACCGAAAATCACCTGGTTCGGGCGCCTGCGAGGCAACACATGAGCAGCGAAAAACTCTTCGGCGCCGCTCAACGCGGGGCGACGGGCAACACCGACCACGAAGGCCTGAAACTGGTGCTGCACCGCTACATCATCGATGCCATCGAAGAGTCGGGGAAAAACCTGCTGGAGGGCTCGCGCCAGCAACTCGCGCAATTCGTCACCGACAAAGTCGCTGAATACATCGCCCGTTTGCACCTGGCGATCTCGCGTTATGAGATGGAGCGGCTGGGCGAAGAAATCGTCGACGAGCTCACCGGTTTTGGCCCATTGGAAGTGCTGCTGCGCGATCCAACGGTGACGGAAATTCTGGTCAACGGCCCGCACCGGGTGTTCATCGAACGCGACGGCGTGCTGCATCAAAGTGACCTGCGTTTTATCGATGCGCATCACGTTGAACGGGTGATGCAACGGATTCTCGCGCCGCTCGGTCGGCGTCTCGATGAGTCGTCGCCAATGGTCGATGCGCGCCTGCCGGATGGCAGCCGGGTCAACGCGATCATTCCGCCGATTGCCCTCGACGGCCCGTGCCTGTCGATTCGGAAATTCCGTAAAGACATGCTGAAAAGCAGCGACCTGATGGCGATGCAAACCATCGATCTGCAGATCTTCGAATTCCTCCAGGACGCGGTCGGCAAGCGCTGCAACATTCTTATCAGCGGCGGTACCGGCACCGGTAAAACCACGCTGCTGAACATCCTCAGCCAATTGATCAACCCGCACGAACGTCTGGTGACCATCGAAGACGTCGCCGAATTGCAGCTCGGCCACCCGCACGTGGTGCGTCTGGAAACCCGTCCGCCGAATGCCGAGGGCCACGGCGAAGTGAAGGCCAGCGACCTGATCCGCAACGCCCTGCGGATGCGCCCCGACCGCATCATCCTCGGCGAGATTCGTGGGGTCGAAGTGGTCGATGTGCTGACCGCGATGAACACCGGCCACGACGGTTCGATGAGCACTGTGCACGCCAACAATGCGCAGGATGCGCTGCTGCGTCTGGAGACGCTGGTCGGCCTGACCGGTCGCGCCATCGCCGAGCGCACCTTGCGCCAGATGATCTGCGCGGCGCTCGACGTGATCATCCAGTTGACCCGCATGCCCGACGGCCGCCGCTGCGTCAGCGAAGTGGTGGAAGTGGTCGGCATCCGCGAAGACGTCTACGTCACCAACACCCTGTTCCGCCTCGACCGCCGCACCGGTTTCGGCTTCCTCCGTGAAGCGGTCAATCCGGCGGGCGACAAGTTGCGCCACGAGACTCACCTCGGCTGACGGCAAGGAGTGCAGAGCATGCTGGGAGCGTTCATTCTCATCACCTTGTGTCTGGTTTTGCTCGGGCTGTCGCTCTATCTGTTCCTGCACGGCCTGCGTAAAACCGCCAACGAAAAAGTCCTCGGTCGACTGGCCGCCGGGCAACCGCAACTGGCTGAAGAAAAACCCAGATGGGTGGGCCTTGAACGCATGTTTCTGCGTGCAGGATTAGGCCGTCCGACCGAGCGATTTGGTTTGTGGATGAGCCTGTGGGCGGTATCTATGGGCCTCGGTTATCTGTTGTTCGACTGGGTTGGTTTGCTGGTGATGCTGGTCGCTCCGCCGCTGATTTTGCGGCTGTACATCGCCTTCCTTTATCGGCGCCGAATCAAGCGCATGATCGAGCAGCTGCCGCAGTTACTCGATCACACCGTGCGCAGTTTGAAGTCTGGGCGCACCTTGAGCGACGCGGTCATGGGCGGCATCGAAGCCAGTGACGATCCGCTGAAAAAAGCCATGGGCCGGGTGCAGCGCAACGTGCAACTCGGGGTCAATCTGCCCGACGCGGTCAGCGACTTTGCCGAGCTGTACGAGCAGGACGAACTGCGCATGTTCGCCCTCGGCCTCAAGGTCAATCACCGCTACGGCGGCAACGCCAGCGAGCTGCTTGAGAACCTGATCAAACTGATCCGCGAACGCGATCAGGGCGCCCGTCAATTGCGCGCCCTCACCGGAGAAACACGAATGACCGCGTGGGTGCTTGGCTCGCTGCCGATCATCCTCGTCAGCTATTTCATGCTGACCAATCCCGGTTACATGCTCGGCATGTGGCACGACTCGGGCGGCCACACCATGTTGATCATCGCAGCGCTGTTGCAAGTGTTCGGATGCCTGGCGCTGTGGCGCATGTTGCGGAGTGTTTGAAATGCTCTATCTCGCCGCCCTGATGTTATTGCTCGGTGCCCTGCTGCTGGTGGCCAACCACTTGCTCACCGAGCGCCGTCGCGTACGTCAGGTCAACCAGCGTTTGCAGGGGCATCTGGTGCGCGAAAACCGCTTCGGCACTTGGTTGCGCGCGTTCGGCAACACGCGTTTTGGTCGGCGCTCGGTGAGCATCGACAGCGAAACCCAAACCCTGCTCAGCCGCATTGGCTGGCGCCGCGCCAACGAGCGCGCGCTGTTCGCCGCCTGCCAGATCGGTACACCGTTGCTGACCCTTGGCGTCGCGGTGTTTCTGCAGGAAGTGTTTTTCCCTCACGCCGACAACGAATGGATCATGCCGATGCTCGCTGCCGGCGTCGGTTACCTGTTGCCCAAACGCCTGCTCGCCTACGCGGCCGGGCGTCGGCAGAAAATCATCTCGGTGGAAATTTCGACGTTCATTCCGCTGCTGCGCATCCTCTTCGAATCCGGCATGGCGGTGGAACAAGCGCTGCGCGTGCTGAGCATCGAGGGGCAAAAACTGCTGCCGGAACTGACCAGCGAACTGCGCCTGATCCTCGTCCGTGTCGACTCCGGACTGGAGCTCGGTCAGGAGCTGAACAAAGCCGCGGTGATGCTCGCCGTCGACGAATTCACCGACACCTGCGTGATCCTTCAACAACTGATCCAACAGGGCGGCGGCGCGATGAAATCGCTGCTGGCGCTCAAACAACTGCTGGATGACCGGCGACTGACACGCTTGCAGGAATACATCTCGAAGATGTCGGCAAAAATGTCGGTGGTGATGATGTTGTTCCTGTTCCCGGCGCTGCTGATCGTCCTCGCCGGCCCCGGCTTCACTGCGATTACCCGGGCGTTTGCATCCTGAATCCGACTCATGGAGCGTGTTTGATGAAAGTACTGATAGTCATCGCCAGTCTGCTGCTGCTCGGCGGTTGCGCCACCAACGGCCAGGCGCCGTGGACGTCGCTGCTGTCGCCGTCCAGTTGCAGCAAACTTTCCTCGGAACAGGAACTGGCGCTGAACCTGGCGGACGACCTGGCCAACGACGGCAAACTGCACGCCAGCCTCGCCAACCTCGAAAGCCTGCCGGATAACCTCAGCGAAGTGCGTCTGCGCAAAGCCAAGGTCTATCGCCTGCTCGGCCGCAGCGAAGCCGAACCGCTTTACCGCAGCCTCGTCGGCGGCTGCCTGACCGCCGAAGCCGAACACGGCCTCGGCCAACTCTATGCCGCGCGCGGCGACAACGGCCAGGCCCAGGCGCACCTGCAACGCGCCGTGCGCCTGGCGCCCACCGACGAAAAAATCCGCAACGACCTGGGCGTGGTCTACCTCAACCAACTGCGCCTGAACGACGCCAGCTTCGAATTCCTCACCGCCCTCGAACTCAAGCAAAACAACCAACTGGCGGCGCAGAACCTGGTCACCTTACTGCTCTACCAGAACAACTGGCCGCAAGCCGCCGAAATCGTCAGCCGCGCCAAACTGACCCCGGATCAATTCACCGAAGCCCAGGAACGCGCGGAAAAACTCAAAGCCCCGGTCAAAGCCAAACCCGTGCCCGGCAACCAGGTCGCGGTCGTCGCCGACCCAATGCCGTCCTCGATCAAATAAGGAGACAGCCATGAATTCCGTTAAAGGCCTGTGCTACCTGACCCTGCTCAGCCTGCCCCTCAGCGCCCACGCCATCGACGCCGGCCCCGCCTCGGCGCAACAACAGGAAACCGAAGGCTGGCTCGTCCTGCAAAGCCGCAACCAGGCCGCCTCGAAAAACCCACAACCGGCGACCGCCACTGAGCGTGAATTGGCGATGCAGCGCTGGATCAAAAAATACAAATACGAAATCCCGGATCTGTATGACCCGGATGCGGGCGGGAAGATTGAGACCAAAAATTAGAAGCGGGTTGACCATCCGACCGCTTTCGCGAGCAAGCCCGCTCCCACAGTTGACCGAGTTCCTGCAGCTGGAATGCGGTCAACTGTGGGAGCGGGCTTGCTCGCGAAGAACGATGACACGGTCTTACGTCTGTGGATCAACCCGGACAGCCTGAAACCTTTGGAAAGATCCCGGTGATTCCAAATACAAAGTCAACCATCAAAAGCAAACCCTCACCCTAGCCCTCTCCCGGAGGGAGAGGGGACTGACCGGGCTGTTTGGGCGAGGTACGCCGACGTGGGATACCGAGTTGAACTCAAGTTTTGAAAAGCCCAAAAATCGGCCCCCTCTCGCTCGGGAGAGGGCTGGGGTGAGGGGCGAATCCAACGAAGATCAAAAGATCGCAGCCTTCGGCAGCTCCTACAAAGGATGAGCGCAAGCTCGACAAGCTTTTGATTTTGATCTTAGAGCCCGTCGGGAGGCTGAGCGGGAGGGATTCATACGGGGAAAGCATCGAGAGGAGGTGCAGCGAAGCAAACCGTAGGCGATGCCCCCGGATGAACCCGGAGCGAAGGAACCCGAGCCTTAGCGAGGGCCGGACGTCAGGGCAAAGCGTTTTGGTTACTTTTGGGCGTCTGCAAAAGTGACCCGCCGTAAGGGCGGAACCAATACCCGCCCCACCACAAACAAAGGATATGTACCCAAATCAATGCGCCGTAACCCGCCCCCGCCCAGGCGAAAGCGCCAACGCCAACTGCGTCCGATTATGCATATGCGTCAACCGTAAAACCTGCGAAACATAAAGCTTCACCGTGTTCTCGGTAATCCCCAACTCACAAGCAATCTGATAATTCGTCTGCCCCTTCCCCACCAACCGCGCCACATCCAACTGCCGTGGCGACAACTGATTGAAAATCTCCGGCATCTCCGCCGCCTCAGCCTCCCCACCCAAACTATCCCGCACCACCGTCGCAGGACTACGCCGAACCTTATCCAGATCCTGATAAAGGTCATCAATCGACTCAGACAAAAACTGCAACTTCTGATTCAAATGCCCAAGCTGCACACTCTTGTGCCGCTCCTGCAACGCCAACTCCTGACGCTGCAAACCCTCCAGCAACTCCGCCAGATCAATCGGCTTCTGATAATAATCAGCAATCCCCGCGCGCAACGCCTTGATCACGTCCTGCTTGTCCGCGCGCCCGGTCAACATGATCGCCTCGAACGCCCGCTGCTTGCCAGCCAGCCGCTGCAACGCCTGCACCAGTTCAATGCCGTCCATCCCCGGCATGTGCAGATCGCACAACACCAGACCAATCTGCGCGTCTTCAGTAAAACGCTCGATCGCCTCTTGGCTGGAAACGCAGGGGACGCAGCGATAACCGCTGGACTCGAGAAACTCGCACAACTCCTCGACAATCAAGGGTTGATCATCAACCACGAGGACTTTTACCGCAGACGTAAGCTTGTTCACGTGCCACTCCATGCCCTAGGCCAAAGCTGACCATTCCTGTACTGACAGCTCTCGGCTGTATAACCAGCTCCTTTGAAAGTAGACGTACTTTCCGACTATGTACATAGAACTAGTGGCACCCGGCGACTAGTGGATCCAATAGAAAGCCAGCCCCGTGCCGAGCAGCACAAACGGCGCAAATGGCAGCTTTCTTGACGATCCCGGGCCCAAATATCGAAGACGATCTCTAAGCCCTTGACTCATATGCAGCCAGACTCTTGGCGCGAGCAGCAGCCAAAGCACACTGGCGATACCGGCGCCGACAAATGTCCAAAGAACGAAAATACCGTCCGTCGCAAGGCCCAGAGCTGTCATTAATTTCACATCGCCGGCGCCCATGCGGCCCATCAAATAACCCGGCAGGGTGAACGCCAACGCCAACAAAACCGCCCAGCCGCCCTGCCCGGCCTGAGCCCCCAGCCACGTGCTGCCGGTGGCCAATAAAAACCCCAGCGCCAAGGCACCGACACCGACGGTCAAGAGATTGGTGATGCGCCGCTGCCGGGCGTCCTGAGCGGCGCAAACCAGCAGCCATACGAGAAGGATAAAACTCTGCATCCGGTAAAAACCGTCCGTTTTTGCTGAATGATTCTATGCTGATACTACGCAGTGACTGTCAGGGTAGACGCACTCATGAAAAACGGCTTTCGGAAGTCGCAAAAAGGTGCGGTGGCGATTGAGTTCGCCTTGGTGTTCGTGATCTTTTTTGCAGTGTTTTACGGCTTGATCAGCTACAGCCTGCCGTTCGTGATGATGCAATCATTCAATCAGGCAACGGCTGAAGCCGTGCGCCGTAGCGTCGCCGTTGACCCGACGACGCCCGGTTATGCGACGGCGGTCGTCAATGCTGCGAATGCGGCTCTGACTCAACAACTATCGTGGGTGCCGTCGTCGTTCAATTTGGTGATTGGCACCGATACCAGCGCGGTTTTCGACAGCACTAAAGGTCTCAACGGCACGCTCACCGTCAGCGTCAATTACCCGGTCAGCAAACTCAATCAGGTGCTGCCGTTTCTGGTGCTGCCGGGAGTTGGCACCGTGCCCAGCCTGCCGACCAATCTGACCGCCCAATCGAGTCTGCAATTTTGACGGCGGGCGATAAACTTTTCGGGCGGTTGCTCAAGCGTTCAGCGATCGTCGCTCACGAACCGTTGGAGCCTCTGGTCTCGCCGATGCTGGGCCTGCACATTCATCTCGACGATGACGGCGCGGTATTGCAGATGGCCGGGCCGTTGCGCCATGTGCTCAAACAACAGAAACCTCACGCTCAACCATTGCCACTGACCGACTACTTGCTCGCCCACAGTTGCCTGGCCATCGAGGGTCAGCCGAGTGATTGGCAGGGGCAACTGCTCGATCTCGACTTCGCCTGCCTCGGCGATCAGGTACTGCATTTGCGCGGCTGGGCGCAGCGCTGGGGCAACGGCTGGCTGTTGCAATTGATGGACATCGCCGACTTGCTCATCGAACGCCAGCAAGCGCGTCACCACGACGCCTGCCAAGTGATCGCCGGGCAAATCAGCGAACAATTGCGCAGTTGCGGCCCGCTGCGTTTGCCGGCGATTGTCAGCGAACAACTGCAAGTCATCGCCCAGCGCTGGCACATCCCTTGTCTGGCATTGGCGCTGCTCGATGAACAGGAACAGGGCTGGCAAATCTATCGACAGTTCCAGGCCCATGACGCGCCCACGCTGTGGCACGACGGTCAGCGACTGGGCACGCCGCTCGACAGTTTGAACGGCACCGCGCCGCAGCGACTCGATGCGCACCACGGCCTCAACGAACATTCGCGCGTACAGATCATCTTCGGCAACGCCGACGGTTTTGCCGTGCCCTACAGCGATGATCGCGGCGTGGTCGCATGGCTGCTCTGCGGTTTTTACGACGTTGATCACGCAGCGCCCTATCTGACCGTGCGCGACTGGATGTGGCTGGCAAGTTCACTGGCGGCGCCGTTGCTCGGGCGTCTGCGCGAGCAGCAACATCATCGCCAGCACGAACGTCTGGAATCCCTACAGACCTTGCTCGGCACCGGTTGGTGGGAAATCCCCGGTGTCGGCGATGCGGTGCAATTGGCACCGTCATTGGCGGCCGCCCTGCATCTGCAGGCGACACGATTGACCCAGGAAGAATGGCTGACGCAGATCCACCCTGCCGATCGCGAGGAAATGCGCAGCGGTCTGCACGCGCTGCAACAACACGGCGAGCCGCTGACCTTGAGCGTGCGTCTGCACCCTGCGGATAACGAGCAGGCGCCGACGTGGTTTCGCGTGCAAGGACAAGTCACCGGCAGCGCCGAACACCGGCGGCTGGTCGGTTTCATGCTCGACATCAGCGACATCAAAAACCAGCAACAACTGGCCGCCGCCGCTCATGCGCGGCTGGACAATCTGATCGCCAGTTCACCGGCGGTAATTTACGTGCAGCACTACGCCGAAGGTGCGTTGCAACCAGCATTTTTCAGCGCCAGCCTGCAACCGCTGCTCGGTTTGCGTCTGGAAGATTGCAGCGCGGCGGCGCTGATCGAGCGCCTGCATCCGGAAGATCGCGAGGTGTATTTCCAGCGTACTCGGCAGTTGCTGCGCGAAGGTTCGGTGCGTGCGCGTTATCGCCTGCGTGACAGCCGTGGCGATTATCACTGGCTGCTTGACGAGGCCAAATTGCTGCGCAACGACCTCGGTTTGCCGGTCGAAGCCGTTGGCCTGTGGCTGGATGTCACCGATGCAACGCTGGCCGCTGAGCGGATCAAACAAAGCGAAGAGCGCTACCGGATTCTGGTCGAAGATTCACCGGCGATGATCTGCCGCTATCGCCCGAATCTGACCCTGACTTTCGGCAACCGGCCACTGGCTAACTATCTGGAATGCACGCCGGAACAATTGCCGGGCATCGATCTGGGCACCTGGATGTCCGACGAGCAGCGCGCCGCGTTCGTCCAGCGCCTGACGCTGCTGACCCCGGACAACCCGGTGAGCACCGCTGAAATAAGTCTGCAATTGCCTGGCCGCGAACATGCCTGGTGGGTGTGGTCGGATCGCGGCGTGTTTGATGAACGCGGGCAGTTGATCGAAGTGCAAGCGGTGGGTCGCGACAACACCGAAGTGCGCCGTTCGCAGCAGCAGCTCACGCAGAGCGCAAAAATGGCCACCCTCGGCGAGATGGCCACGGGGCTCGCCCACGAAATCAATCAGCCGCTGAACGTGATGCGCATGGCCATCGTCAACGTGCTCAAGCGCTTGGGCAACGGCGATGTGCAGGTTGATTACCTGACCGACAAACTCAACCGCATCGACGCGCAGGTGCAGCGTGCGGCCAAGGTTGTCGATCACATGCGCGTGTTCGGCCGCCGTTCGGAGATCGAGCAGCAACTGTTCAATCCGGCGTCGGCCATCGAAGGCACGTTGTCACTGTTGGCTGAAGGCATGCGCGGTAAAGGCGTGGATCTGCGCATCAGCGACACCGGTTTTCAGGTGCAGGTGCGCGGTTATGTCGATCAACTGGAGCAGGTGTTGATCAACCTGATGGTCAACGCCCGCGATGCGTTGTTGAGCAAGCGCGAGAAGGATTCGAGCTTCAAACCGTGGATTTCGATTTATGCCGAGCGTGATGATGAGAAGGTCAGGCTTTGGGTCGAGGACAACGGTGGCGGCATTGATCCGCGATTGCTCGAGCGGATTTTCGAGCCGTTTTTTACTACCAAACCGATCGGTGTCGGCACGGGGTTAGGGCTGTCGGTGAGTTACGGGATTATCGACAACATGGGTGGGCTTTTGAGCGTGCGCAACTCGGTCGAGGGCGCGCGGTTTTGTATTGAACTGCCGATTGCGGCGGACGATTAGATGACTAGATAGGCTTTGCCGGTCTGGCCGCAGGTCATGTTGGCGCCGACGTCGACGTCCATCAGGTTGATGCCTAGGCTTTTTAGCAGGTTGTTGAGTAAGGGGTCGAGGAGCGGGCTTAGCAGGTTGGTGATTACGGGCAATATCTTGCTGGTGACATCACTGATCAGAGAGGCAACACCCGTCACGATAGCCCCCAATGGATTGCTGCCAAGCGGTCTGTAAACGATCAGATTGATACCCGCCAAGGTGCTCGACAGGCTGCCGACAATATTATTGGTAGGCACCGCCGATTGAATGCTCGGCGGCAATTTGAGGTTGGCTGGAGTCGCGAACGGGGTGGCGCTGGAGAACAACAGATCCTGCGAGTTTTGCGCGACGCTGGTGTCGAGCATGATTGCAATACCACCAGCACCGTACTGAATATGTGTGGAGGGGTCGCAACTGCCCAGCCCGATGATCCGGTAGCAACTCACGATGCCAAGGTCTATCAGCGGCAACGGTGTAACGGTGGGCTCGGCGACGGAAGAGAAGGCGTTAGTTGGATCGATCGTGCCGAGCTTGAGGTCGGCAATTGAAGTGACGGTGTGCGCAGTCAGGCTCTTGGTGCCGGTTGTTCCGGTTGGGCAGCTGTAATCGGTGACATAACTTTCCGCGCCGCCGGCATCCAGGCTGATATCGATTTTCGGGGTCGACAACAGCTTCGGATCCAGTTGCTTGCAGCCAATGCAAACAACCGATTCCAGTATCGCCACGAGATTCAGGTTCAGTGCCGCATTAAGTGTCGAGGTCAATCCACCAACCAGTCCCAGCACCGCATTGGTCAGCCCGGTGACCCCGGACAATCCCGTCAGATCCACCGAGATCAAAGTGCGAATCTGCGCGGTGCGCACAAAAATCCGATCCGCACCCAACGGGTCGACCTTGGCGCGCGCCGGATCACCAATCGCAGAAAACTGCGGCGGCTCGATCACCTTCACTTTCACCGTGACATTCGCCAGCCCCAACACACTGATCGGCAACGTCGCCGCCACCGCGCTTTTGCTGTTGGCCAGTTGAATCACGCCCTGCACCAGTTGCAGCAGTTGCAGATTGGCGTCGAGCCCCGCCGCCGTGGTGCCGGTCTGCAATTGCAGAATATCGCCAAGTTTGACCGGCGCCGCGTTGATCGCCGCCACCTGCAACTGGCCCAGCGCGGTGATCACCTCTGCGGTGGCGCCGTTAAGTTGCACCACCGTCGCGGCGGCCTGAATCAGTTGAGTGACCGTGGCCTGGGTGTTGAGCAGTTGCGTGTAATTACCGGCGGCGACGTTGAGGTTGATCGCCAATTGGTTGAGGTAGCTGAGCAGGTTGATATCGGTTTTGAGCAAGCCGTCCCAGCCCAGCGCCGTGAGGTTGACGTTACCGCCGAGCAGCCCGGAAAACAGCGGATTGAGGATGTTCGATTGCGCGGTATTGATCGTGGCCAAGGTGCTGCGAATGTTCAGTTGGGCGATGGTCGGCTGGGGTTTCGCGGCGACGGCCGTGGCGTTAAGCGTGGTGTTGAGGCTGACCGCCGTGCCGCTGAATAACGCCTGCACGCCGCCAGCAAAACTGGTGGTGAGGGTGTGACTGCCGACTACGCGCACCGCTGCCGCTTGCGTGGCATCCACGGTGAACGAGCGCAATCCAGTCGCGGCCGTGACTAACGAACCACAGGTGGTGGCGAGGGTGTTGTTGGCATCGACGGTAAAACCATTACGCACCGCGCTTTGCCCGGCGTAAGTGGCAGCGGTCAAACCGGGTAGACAGTTGCCGCCACGGCTCACCGCCTCCAGCGCAGCGTTATCCACCACCCGCTGCAATTTGCGCTGCTCCATGTACAAGCGCCCGGTGTCGACCACCAACAGCATCGCCACCAGCGCCACACTCAGCGTGGCAGCCGCCATCAACCCGATCGCCCCGCGTTGCCGGGCCGGGCCATTGAACTGCGAACGAGGCGACATGGCGCACTCCTTTGCCGGCGCACTGCCGAGCGCAACCTCCATTGATGCGATTGAGTGTAGACGCGACCGAGCAACACTGCTGGCAACACGCCAGCGCACACAGCACAAAACCTGTAGGAGCCGAGCTTGCTCGCGAAAGCGGACTGTCTGCCAAATCATTGTTGAATGTGCCGGCCTCTTCGCGGGCAAGCCCGGCTCCCACAGTGACCGAGGTGCCTACAAATTCTGTGAACACCCCAAAACCTGTGGGAGCGGGCTTGCTCGCGAAAGCGAACTGTCTGCCAAATCATTGTTGAATGTGCCGCCCTCTTCGCGGGCAAGCCCGGCTCCCACAGTGACCGAGTTGCGCACAAATTCTGTGAACACCCCAAAAACCTGTGGGAGCGGGCTTGCTCGCGAAAGCGGACTGTCTGCCGAATCAATGTTGAATGTGCCGCCCTCTTCGCGGGCAAGCCCGGCTCCCACAATGACCGAGGTGCGCACAAATTCTGTGAACACCCCAAAAACCTGTGGGAGCGGGCTTGCTCGCGAAAGCGAACTGTCTGCCAAATCAATGTTGAATGTGCCGCCCTCTTCGCGGGCAAGCCCGGCTCCCACAATGACCGAGGTGCCTACAAATTCTGTGAACACCCCAAAAACCTGTGGGAGCGGGCTTGCTCGCGAAAGCGAACTGTCTGCCAAATCAATGTTGAATGTGCCGGCCTCTTCGCGGGCAAGCCCGGCTCCCACAGTGACCGAGGTGCGCACAAATTCTGTGAACACCCCAAAACCTGTGGGAGCGGGCTTGCTCGCGAAAGCGAACTGTCTGCCACATCAATATTGGATGTGCCGCCCTCTTCGCGGGCAAGCCCTGCTCCCACAGTGACCGAGTTGCGCACAAATTCTGTGAACACCCCAAAAACCTGTGGGAGCGGGCTTGCTCGCGAAAGCGGACTGTCTGCCGAATTAATGTTGAATGTGCCGCCCTCTTCGCGGGCAAGCCCGGCTCCCACAATGACCGAGGTGCGCACAAATTCTGTGAACACCCCAAAAACCTGTGGGAGCGGGCTTGCTCGCGAAAGCGAACTGTCTGCCAAATCAATGTTGAATGTGCCGGCCTCTTCGCGGGCAAGCCCGGCTCCCACAATGACCGAGGTGCCTACAAATTCTGTGAACACCCCAAAAACCTGTGGGAGCGGGCTTGCTCGCGAAAGCGACGGGGCACTCAGCATTTATCTGCCTGACACACCGTCTTCGCGAGCAAGCTCGGCTCCTGCAGGGATTGGGATTTCAGCGCGGTGGGTAGTTGGCGAGGATTCGGGTGACGGTCTCGCGGATGGCGTTGCTGCGATCTTCCGGGTTCGGTTTGCTGGCGAGCATTTGCTCGTCGCTGCCGCGCCACACCAGTTTGCCGTCCTTGCCGTCGAGCAAGTCGATCTGGATGGTCGCGACTTTGTAGGTAATGTTGCGCGTTTCGTTGTACATCGGCGCGCCCCAGTAGCCATTCCAAGGGCCACCCCAACCACCGCCGTAGTTGGTCGTCACTTGCTGCTGACGATCCTCGACGATCAAGTAAGTCTGCACACTCAAATCACCTTTGGCCCCGGCAGCGGCCGGGCGCAAACCGCGTTGATCGAGTTGATCGGTGACGGCCTGGCGGATGCGTTGCTCGGTCAGGTCGCTTTTGATCCGTGGATCATCCGGGCGATATTGCAGGGCGGGTTCTTTCCAGCTCCAGTTGCGATACGCAGCAAAATCGCGGCTGGCGTCGAAGTCATGATTGACCTGATTGGCGGCGCAGGCGCTGAGCAACGCGGCCATGGCCAGTAAGGCGAGACGACGGAACATGGTTTTTCTCCGGTAGAAGACATGACCTGCACAAGCTTCTCATTTGCAAGAAGCTAACTGGGAGGATACGCCGACATGGCCTTTTCCACAGCCTCCCGGATCGAATCGGCTTGATCACTCTGGTTGCCACGGGTGCCTGTTTCGGCGCTGGAACTCCAGACCGGTTGTCCGGTACCGGCGTCGAACAGATCTACCTGAACGACGACCACTTGTTCGGAGTACGTGCGCACGATCGGCACGCTGTTGTACATCCCGTAACCCCGACCATAACGATCATAGCCACTGTATCCGCCGCCGTAGTAGCCGTAATCGTCCTGCACCTGACGCAAGCGTGTTTGCAGACTCAGGTTGGCGCTGACCAACAGGTCGGCCGGACGATTGTCGTGCAGCGGGCGCAAACCACGCTGATCCAGCGCGTTGCTCACTGCCTCGGCCACTTGCGCCGAATCCGCCCACGCCGTGCCTGGCGGCAATTGGCCGTTGAGCCAGGCCCAACTGCGATAACGCCCGTAATCGCGCGGCGGTGCCGGGTAAGCGCTGCGATCAAAGGTGTTGGCGGCTTGCGGCGGCGCCGGCGGCAAGGGCCGCGACTGCGCCACGTAAGGGTTGCTGCCCTCGCAGGCGGCCAACCCCAGACAGATCAGCAATAACCCGGATTGAGCTTTCATTTCGCGCTCCGATCAGATCGGCCGGCAGATCCAGTGCAAGTAACGCCCAAGCCCGGCGAAGCTTGGGTGGCGACGGTGAGCGAGCTCCATCTCGAGCAAATCGACGAGTTCGGCGCGGGCCTGGAATTCCACCGGCATGTAGTCGTGGAAAACCCGGATCCCGCTCTGAGTTTCGACCTGCCACAACCCTTCGAGTTGCGTTGCCAATTCCCGTGGATCGAGGGGCTGCTGCGGGGTCAGGCTCTGCTTTTCACCGGCCATGTCGTTCTTGCGCATTTTCTTGAAATGGCCTTTGAGCAGGTTGCGGTAAATCAGCGCGTCGCGGTTGTAGAACGCCAGCGACAACCAGCCGCCGGGCTTGGTCAATTGATGCAGCACCGGCAGGATCGCGTGGGGTTCGGCGAGCCATTCGAGCACGGCGTGACAGATCACCAGGTCATACGGTTCGGTGAGTTGCCCAAGCAATTCCTGCCACGGCGCCTGAATAAACGTCGCGGTCTGCCCGGCTTCGGCGAAACGCTGGCGCGCGCCTTCAAGCATCGGCTCGGCCGGTTCGGTGAAGGTCACCTCGTGGCCGCGTTCGGCCAGCCACAGTGACATGTGGCCGAGACCACCACCGATGTCGAGCACGCGCAACGGCCGATCCGGCAGCGCTTCAACGAGGTCGGCCTGCAACACCGCGAGGCGAATCGCGCCTTTGGCACCGCCGTAGATTTTTTCGGCGAAACGCGTCGCCAACTGATCGAAATGCCGGTCGCTCATCAGCTGAACCGCCGTTCGCTGTCGGCGAGCTTGGCGCGCACCACTTCATTCATGTCCAACCCCAACTCGCTGCACAGCAGCAACAGGTACAGCACGATGTCGCCGACTTCCTGCCCGGCATGGGCGAGTTTGTCAGCGGGCAACTGGCGCGACTGGTCTTCGCTCAGCCATTGGAAGATTTCCACCAGCTCAGACATCTCGACGCTGGCGGCCATGGCCAGGTTTTTCGGGCTGTGAAATTGCCGCCAGTCATTGCGGTCGCGAATGACGTGCAGGCGTTCGGTCAGTTCAACAAGGTTCATCGGGCTCTCCTGAAGGCGTATAGCTTCAAGCGGATACGACCTGAAGGCAAGCAGCGCCGGTGATCTATTGTGGGAGCGGGCTTGCTCGCGAAGGCGTTGGATCAGTCAATTGAAGTGTTGAATGACACACCGCTTTCGCGAGCAAGCCCGCTCCCACAGGATTGGGGTAAACCCACTATCATGCAGGGAACTCGGCCACCTGCGTTGTGGCCCAAGGCTCAGCTCTTTCATCAGGATGCACACATGCAGGTAGAAAGCTTTTTCGAATGGCTCGGCCAGGCGCTCGGGTCGGTCATCCGCTTTATCGTCGATGGCCTCAGCGGGCTGTTCAATATTCTGAGCAATGCCGGCGGCAACTTTGTCGACGGGCTGGCGAAGACGCTGGGGATGGACACGTCGATCATCAGCATCATCGCGCTGATTGTCGGGTTGATGCTGTTGTGGTCGGCGATTCGGGCGTTTATGAATGCGTCGATTATTGCCGGGATTATCTGGTTGTTGCTGGGGTTGTGGTTGCTGAGCTGGATTATTCACTGACACCACCGCCCTCCTGTAGGAGTGAGCCTGCTCGCGATAGCGGTGGTTGAGTTGAAACATCTTCAGCTGACACACCGCTATCGCGAGCAGGCTCACTCCTACAGGGGATAGCGTTAATCGCTACAATGCCGCTCCCCCAAGGAGCCCGCATGTCCAACCTGACCACCGACTGGCGCGACCGCCCGACTCACCGCAAGGTCTGGGCGCTGGCTGCGCCGATGATCCTTTCGAATATTTCCGTGCCGCTGGTGGCGCTGGTCGACAGCACTGTCATCGGCCATTTGCCCCACGCCCATCAATTGGGCGCTGTGGCGGTCGGCGCCAGCCTGTACACCTTTCTCGCTTGGGCCATGGGTTTTCTGCGCATGGGCACTACCGGTTTTGCCGCGCAAGCAGCCGGGCGCAGTGACGGCGCGGCGTTGCGGCAGATTCTCTTGCAAGGGCTGCTGCTGGCGATGGGTCTGGCGCTGGTACTCGGCACCCTCGGCGTGCCGTTGAGCGGCGTGGCTCTGCATTTCATGCAGCCGTCGGCGGAGCTGGATCAGCTCACCCGCGAGTTTTTCCATACGCGGCTGTTCGGCCTGCCGGCGGCGCTGGCCAGTTACGCGCTGGTCGGCTGGTTCCTCGGCACGCAGAACGCGCGGGCGCCGCTGGCGATTCTGCTCAGCACCAACCTGATCAACATCGCCCTCAATCTGTGGTTCGTCATCGGCCTGGACTGGGGCGTGGTCGGTTCGGCCCGCGCTTCGGTGATCGCCGAATGGAGCGGCGCCCTGCTCGGCCTCTACATGACCCGCAAAGCCCTGCGTGCGTATCCGGGGCACATTGCCTGGGCGGCGTTGAAGCTGTGGCAGAGCTGGCGCCCACTGCTGGCAGTCAATCGCGACATCTTCATCCGCAGCCTCGCCCTGCAATCGGTGTTTTTCCTGATCACCGTGCAAGGCGCGCGGCTGGGTGATGCCACCGTCGCCGCCAACGCGTTGCTGCTCAATGGCTTGCTGCTGACCGCCCACGCCCTCGACGGCCTGGCCCACGCCGTCGAAGCCCTCTGCGGCCACGCCATCGGCGCGCGTGATCGCCTTGCGTTGCGTCGATCGCTGGTGGTGGCTGGCGGATGGTCATTGATCGCCAGCGTCGGTTTTGCCGTGCTGTTTCTGCTCGGCGGGCACCTGTTTATCGAGATGCAGACCAACATCCAGAGCGTGCGCGACACCGCATTTATCTACCTGCCCTACCTCGCCGTGCTGCCGTTGATTGCGGTGTGGAGCTACTTGCTCGATGGCCTGTTCATCGGCGCCACCCGTGCGCGGGAAATGCGCAATGGCATGTTGATGACCGTGGTTCTGCTGCTGCCCTTCGCCTGGGCGCTGCAAGGTCTGGGCAATCACGGCCTGTGGATAACGTTTCTGCTGTTCATGGTCTTGCGCAGCCTGACGCTCGGCGCGCAAGCGCTGTGGCTCAAACGCAATGACGGCTGGTTCAACGGCGGCGCTCACTGAGTGGGCGTGTGCTCGATGAAGCCGACCACCTGATCGAGCACCGGCGCCAATCGCCGCAACGGTCGTGACAGTGTCGCCACCAACGTGATGTGGCTGGGCCGCGAGTAATACACATCCTGCACCGGCACCCCGGCTTCGCGCAGTTTGCGAGCGAGGCCGCCGGTGTTGCGCGTCGGATTGACCAGATCATCCTTGCTCGCGGCAATCAGCAACGCCGGTGGCGCGCCGCGACTGACGTGATTGATCGGCTGCGATTGCGGCGGCGAATTCGGCCAGAAGAACACCGGGCGCACATCAGGGTTCTCGATCGGCAGAAAATCATACGGCCCGGCCAGACCGATCCATCCGCTGAGATCTTTCGGCGACATGCCGACCTTCCCCAGCAAATCGCCATCCAGCGCCAGCATCGCCGCGTTGTAGGCGCCGGAGCTGTGGCCCATCAAATACAGGCGCTGCGGGTTGCCGGAATATTCACTGATGTGTGCCTTGGCCCACGCCACCGCCCGCGCGCCGTCTTCGAGAAACAGTGGATAACGCACCTGCGGATATAGCCGATAATCCGCCACCACTGCGACAATTCCGCGCGACGCCAGCGCTTCGCCGACAAAGGTGTAGTCACCACGGTCGCCGCTGTTCCAGCTGCCGCCGTAGAAAAACACCACCACCGGCGCGTCCTTGAGCGGATGACGCGGCACATAGACGTCGAGCCTCTGCCGTGGATCGTCACCGTAGGCAATCCCAGCGGTTTTATCGAAGGTATCTTCGGGCGTCAGGGCGTTGAGCACCTTCACCGGCGAACAACCGCCCAGCACCAACAGTAAAATCCCGCCGATCAGCGCGCCAAACCGTTGCCGCAAAGTGCCTGCCATGGATGCCGAACCTCTGTTTCAGGGTTGATCGTTCTGCCACTGACGACGCACATGGTCGAGCCCTTCCTGCTGGGTCAATCCCGCCGGCGGCGGCAGCAACACAGCGCGCGGATGCAGCAAGCGTAGCCACAACCAGCCGTCGAGCACACCGCGGTCGCTGAAGCCCAGCGCCAGACCTTGTTGAACATGGGAGGCCATCGCCGCGTAGTCGGTTCCAAGCGATTGGCACCAGCGCCAGATGTGCTGCTCCAGCAGACAGGTTTGCAGGCGCTCGCGTTGCTGCGCGGTCAGATTTTCTTCAACCCCGAGCGGCGCCACCGCCAAGCGTGGATTGCGCAATTGCTGCCAGCCGTGACTGCCGATTGCCCGGTCGGCCCAGGTGCCGCCGTACCAACGCAGTTGCTGGATTGGCCCGAGCCAGCGGCTCAACTCGCGGGCATCGCAGGCGTCGAAGAAATAGCTGGCGGTCTGGCGGTTGTAGTAACTCAGCAGCGCCCGGTGATGCAGGCCGAACGACACGGTGAGCATGCGCCGCAAATGCAGGAGCAATTCCGCGCTCGACACTTCGCTATCCAGCAACAAGCCGCGCCAGGTCTGCGGGTCGCGCTGACAGCATTCCAGCAGCGCCTCGCTGTCGTGCAACTCGATCAACAACGGCCCGTGCTCGCGCAGCGGTTGAAACTCCGTGGCATCGAACAGCCAGAAGTGCCGCAAGCCGGCAAACTCTTCACGCAGATTCTTCAGCGCCTGCGGTGCTTCCTGGACATCGAGTAGCAGCCATTGCGCCAGCGGTTCGAGCATGACGTCGCTCATCCGCGACCGCTCTGGTCGAGTTCACTGACCAACCGGCAGCTGCAGATTGATTCGCGACAATGGCTGTAACTGCCGCCGCCGGGGATCAGGCACAGCAGCAGCAACGGTTGCGCCGACTTCAGCCATTGCGGCAGGCCTTCGGTGATGATCTGCTCCGGCAACGGGGTATCTTGCTCAGGCTCTTCATCGGCCAGCGGCGCCTGTAAAACCCCGCTGATCACCGGTTGATCCGGATCGCCTTCAAGAAAACTCACCACCACCTCGACCCCTTCGCGCAGCAATGGCAACGCCTGGTCGGCCAACGCCGGCGCCAGCGGCAGCCAGCAATGACTGGCCGCAGCGCCTTCGCCCTGATACAGCCAGTCGAACTGCACCGCCACCGGCCGCGAGCGATCCGGACGCGGCTCATCGACCGCCACCACCCAGGCCCGTTGCAAACTTTGCATGCGTGGGCGCGCGGGCACGGTTTCCGGTACCGGCGCGGCATCCTGCAAGACCGCGAAAATCCGGTTGGCGTAAGGCTGTTCGAGGGACATATCGGCGTGATGTTCGACACGCGACAGCAGCCATTCACGGTTGCACTCGGCAAACGGATGCCCCGCCAGCGGCAACCAGCGGCCACTGCGCAAGCAGGCCAGATCAGTTTCGCCCTCGGCCCTCTGCGCCGCTTGCGTACCGCCCTCGCTCGGCGACCATGCGTTGTGCAATTGCCAGCGACGTACCGCCGGCGCTTCGTCTTCTATCACGTCAGCAAATTGCGCGGCACCGGCCCGAGGCAATTGCGCGACATCGTCACCGAACACCAGACAATGGCCGTCACGCCGATGCTCGAAGTGATAGTGGATGCCCGCCTGCGCGCACAACCGCTGCAGCAGTTGCAGGTCGGACTCGCGGTATTGGGTGCAGAACGCCAACGGCGGATAGTCGCCGCCCAGCTCAAAGCGTCGCTGCCCACCGCTGATCCCGTGTTCTTTGAGCACTTGCGCGAGAATTTGCGGCACCGAGCAACCACTGAACACCCGCTGACTGAAACGCAGCGCCAGGCAGTTCAATTTTGGCCCCAGCCGCGCGCGGCACAGGCGGACGCCCGGGCCATGCTCGTGCTGAACCAGGCTGTGCAATTGCCCGTGCACACCGTTGCGCAGCGCATCGAAATGCAGGAACACCGAGCGGTGCAGCAGACCGGCGAGATCCAGTTGCACATCGTCGATCAACACATCGATCTCAAACGCAAAGGGTTCGCTGAGGGCTTCGTTACCGGTAAACGCCAGCACTTCGAAGGCGTCGGACAGACCCGCTACATCGAGACGAAAGGTCGGCTCGTTGACTGGATCAAACATAGGCGGATCTCTACAGGAGGGGCGGCCGGGGATTCTCGCCGAGACCCATGGCTGAGTAGAGTGCCGAAGTACAACTTAGGAAATGACCTACGCGAAAAGCAGACCGGATGACTTTGCTGGCCGGGATGGCCAAGGATTTCGCGGGGAAGTTGGGATATGTCCCACCGGGTTATCCGAATTTTCCACAGCCAGTGGGGAAAATTTCAGACAACCCGGTTTAAGGACAACCTGCCGTCAGGAAGACAGGTAGGAGGAGCGGGTCAGACCCAGACGCAAGGCATCGAGGAATTGCGTGCGTTCGCTGGCACTGATGCGGGCACTGGCGCACTTGTCGCGGTAGTGGGTCATCAGTTCTTCCGGCGACAAGTGCACGTAACGCAGCATGTCTTCGATGGTGTCGTGGGTCTCGATGCCGGCGTGGTACACGCTGCCATCGGCGTTCTGGTAGATGTTCACCGAGTCGGTATCACCGAACAGGTTGTGCATGTCGCCAAGGATTTCCTGATAGGCGCCCACGAGGAACACGCCCAGCAGGTAGTCTTCGCCTTCATTCAAACCGTGTACCGGCAGGCTGGTTTCGATGCTCTGCTCGTCGACGTACTGATTGATCTTGCCGTCGGAGTCGCAGGTCAGATCCTGCAGCACGGCACGGCGCAGCGGCTCTTCGTCGAGACGGTGCAACGGGATGATCGGCAGTACCTGATCGATCGCCCAGGTGTCCGGCAGGCTCTGGAACACCGAGAAGTTGCAGATGTACTTGTCGGCCAGTTTGTCGTTGAGCTCGTCGAGCACCTGACGGTGCGAACGCTGACGCGCTTTCAGCGAGTTGTGCAGGCGACGGCACACGGCGAAGTAGCACTGCTCGGCCAGGGCTTTTTCAGCCAGAGTCAGTTTGCCGTCGGCGTACTGCGCGGCCACGTCGCTCATGTAGTGAGTCGCGCGCCAGTAGGTTTCGGTGACCATTTCAATGTCGGTCGGGCCGAGCAGGTCAACCAGCCACTGCACGGTTTCCGGCAGCGCTTCCTTGTTTTCGATCTGCGGGATTTCGTCGTTGTGCTTCTCGACGTCAGTCACCTGCACCACCAGCATTGCGTGGTGCGCGGTCAGCGAGCGGCCGCTCTCGGAGAAGATGTGCGGATGCGGCAGGGCCTGCGCGTCGCAGAATTCCTTGAGCATGCCGACCACAACACCGGCGTAATCGTCCATGTCGTAGTTGATCGAGCTGGCGTTGCGCGAGTGCGTGCCGTCGTAGTCGACGCCCAGACCGCCACCGACGTCGATGTGATCGACTGGCAGACCGAGGTTGCGCAGCTCGCCGTAGTAACGGATCGCTTCTTTGAAACCGTGCTGATAGTCAGCGAGGTTGGCAATCTGCGAACCCATGTGGAAGTGCAGCAGGCGAATGCCCTGATCCAGACCGGCCGCGCGGAAGCGCTCGACCACCGACAGCAGTTGCGCCGCCGACAGACCGAATTTGGATTTCTCGCCACCGGTGTCCGCCCACTTCGACGAGGCCAGCGACGACAGACGCACGCGCAGGCCGACCTGTGGCTTGACCTTCAGCGAGGCGGCTTCTTCGATCACCAGAGCGACTTCGGATTCTTTCTCGATGACGATGAATACGTTGTGGCCAAGCTTCTGACCCATCAGCGCCAGACGAATGAACTCGCGATCCTTGTAACCGTTGCAGACGATGGTGCCGCCCTTCGGCGCCAGCGCCAGCACGGCCAGCAGCTCAGGCTTGGAGCCGGCTTCCAGACCGATGGAGACGTCCTTGGTGGCGATGATGTTCTCGATCACCGCTTCTTGCTGGTTAACCTTGATCGGGTACAGCGCGGTGTACTTGCTCTGGTATTCCAGACGCTCGATGTTCGCATCGAAGGCGCCGGTCAACTGGCGGACACGGTCTTGCAGGATGTCGGGGAAACGAACCAGCAACGGCAAGGACAAACCGCTTTTGCGCAGTTGGTCGACTTGCTCGAACAGGTCGATAGGCGAGCTGCTCGGGCCGTTCGGACGAACTTCGACGCGACCGGCTTCATTGATCGCGAAATACCCGGCCCCCCAATGGCGAATCCCGTAAACACTGCGGCTGTCCGCAACTGTCCATTGGCTGCCATCGTCTTTACGTGTGCGTCGTACGGACATCGAAGTCCCCTATAAAGAAGTCATAGTGCGTCGCCTGAACGCAGGCTGGCGCAGTCTAAAGAATGAAAATGACGATTCGTCAGCGCGGCGGTAGACCGCGCTGACCGCGTGGAGTTTAGAAACCGGTCATGAACAGGCTCTGTGAAAACCATGGAGACGACGCCGGATCTGAATGAATTCAGCGCCGGATCAAGCCGCAGATGGATTTCACAGAGGCTGCTAGCCGCCGGACTTCTTCGCTTTGAAACCGTGCTTGATCAGCTCAGCCAAGAGTAGCTCGACATGATCGCCCTGGATTTCGATGATCCCGTCTTTCAGCGCCCCGCCAGTGCCGCAACGTTTCTTCAACGTTGTCGCCAACTCTTTGAGCGCGTCTTCGGCCAGTGGCACGCCGGTGATGGTGGTCACCGTCTTGCCGCCGCGGCCCTTGCTCTCGCGACGCACGCGGGCAATGCCGTCCCCTGCCGGGATCACGGTTTGTTTGCAGATACAGGCGTCCACCGGCTTACTGCATTCCGGGCAATGACGACCTGCGTCGGTGGAAAATACCAGGCCACCAAGGGCGGCGAAGGATGCGGCTTTTTTGGCCACCGGCAATCCTCTTGGGAGGACAAAGACTGATCGCGACCTTGGGCAAGGTCATCGACCGCGAAGCCCCACTCAGGCAGGGGCAGCGCTACTGCACCGGATATCGATTCCTGGACTGCTCAATTGCTGAAATGTAGGAGCTGCCGAAGGCTGCGATCTTTTGATCTTTTTTAAAGGCCAAGATCAAAAGATCGCAGCCTTCGGCAGCTCCTACAGATTCCCCACAGGCCAGCAGTCAATCAGGCCAACCTCAAACTATTCGGTGCAGCTTGAAAAGGTCGCGCAGTGTAACGGCAAAAAACCCGATTGCTAAGTGCCAATCAGCGCCAATTTATGTGTTCTTTGCGACGTTGCTTTGTTGCGCCTTGAGATAGCGCTTCAACGCGGCCAGCGAGTCCGGGCAGTAAGGCTTTTGCCGGATTTCCTGCATGACCTGCTCGACCGGAATAAAGCGCGCTTCCAGCACCTCTTCCGGCTGCAGTTTCAGCGGGCCGTCCCAGACGGCGGAAAATGCCGAACACCAGAGACGGTTGCCGGTGTCTTCGAAGTAGAAATGATCGTGAGCGGTCAACTCCACGCCGCTGACGCCCAGCTCTTCTTCAAGCTCACGGGCCGCCGACTCGGCGTAAGTCTCGTCTGCCTGCACCATGCCGCCCGCCGCGACATCCCAGTAACCGGGATAAATCGCCTTGCTCAAGGTGCGCCGATGCACGCAAAGCTCACCGGCGGAATTGAACAGCATGATGTAAGTGCCGCGACCGATCAGCCCGCGTTCGCGCAGATCGGCGCGCACCAGAGCGCCGAGCAGGTTGTCCTGCTCGTCGACCCAGGCAATCTGTTCGGCATCGGAGGCGGCACGGTGCGCCGCCTCTTTCGCGCTATCGGACATGACTCATCCCTGATTAAGCAGTTGACGCAGATCGATCACAGCAGCGTTCGCACGGGAAATATAGTTGGCCATGACCAGCGAGTGGTTGGCCAAAACGCCGAAGCCGCTACCGTTAAGAATCATAGGACTCCACACCGGTTCCTGCGAGGCTTCCAGTTCACGAATGATCTGACGCACGCTGACGGTGGCGTTCTTCTTCGCCAGTACATCGGCGAAGTCGACTTCGATAGCGCGCAGCAAGTGCGACAGCGCCCACGCCTGACCGCGTGCTTCGTAGAAGACGTTGTCGATCTGCATCCACGGCGTCTCGACGATTTCCTCATCGACCTGCGGCACTTCACCCACCGCCGGGGTTTCGGTTTTCAGCGCGGTGTTCAGCTTGACCCGACCGACACTGGCCGACAGACGTTGCGACAGCGAACCCAGACGGGTGCCGACATCGCCCAGCCAGTTGTTCAGGTTGTCAGCACGCGCATAAAACAGTGCGTTTTTCTGGCTCGGATCCGACAGACGCGCCTGATAACGGCTCAGCGAGTTGATGCCTTCCTGATATTCGGATTCGCTGGAAGGCAGAACCCAGCTCTTGTTGTCGAAGTTGAAACGCGGCTCGGCCTTGGCCAGATCAGCGTCTTCGGCAGACTGCGATTGCGAACGGGCGAAGTCTTTACGCAGGGCGCGGGTCAGGTCACGCACCTGAACCAGCACGCCGTATTCCCAGCTCGGCGTGTTGTCCATCCACAGGCCTGGCGGGAAGCGGTCGTTGGAAATGTAGCCGCCCGGTTTGTTGAGCAACGTGCCGGCGACGGTCTTCAGGGTTTCGACCGTGGTGTAGCCGATGACCATTTGCTTGCCTTCTTTCTCGGCAGCCACTTGCGCGTTTTGAGCGACCGGAAACAGCGCCGGCTCCTGGCTCCAGTACCAGCCGAGGCCGATGGTCACCAGCAGATAAATGCCGATCAGTGTGGCCAATGCGCGGCTGAACAGCAGCCCGCCAACATAGCTGCGGGTAGCCGACTTGGGCTCGGCGGCACGTTCAGGCGCGCTGCCCGCGCGGTTTTTCCAGTCCAGCATGGCGATATCCTTTCAATCACTTGGGTTCAACGGTTCGACCACAACCATACAACAACGTGCCAGAGCCGGGCACCCGCGCGTAAAGATAAGCCGCAAATCATGCGGGCGAATGACGCTTCGCGCCGATCTAAGGGTTTCCCTGATACCCGAGCGCCCTTCACACGCATGCAGGCGCTTGAAAACAATCGAAAAGCGCATTCACCGCGATGATAAAAGCGTGGGCAAAAAACCCATCCGAAAATCACCCTGCCTCTATAACGCCCCCAGATCACGGGGACTTCACCGACGAGCAGGTCGAAAACAAAACCGATCGGTCAGAAACTGAATGATGACGCATTGCAGATTATTGCAGTACGACGCTCGTGTAAGGGAAAAGAGGTGCTAGCATAGAGCCACCAGTCGCCCTCAGCATGCAGCCTAACTAGTAGTCAGGATATGACCGAGCCAGAAGACCCCAGCCGTGAGCGTCTCAAGCACCACTTTGCCCAGCGGGTAATTCATCAGGCACGTCAGATTCTTGAGATATGGCAGCGCCTGCAACGCAGTGAGTGGTCAACCGTCGACCTCGCCGAACTGAGCGAGGCGAACTTGCGCCTGCTGCGTTTTGCCGAGCGCTTCGAACAGCCCGAACACACGCAACTGGCGCACCACATCAGTCAATCGCTGCAAGCAGTGGATGCCAATCGCGGCCGTCTCAGCAGTGGTCTGATCACCGACCTCAATCGTTTGATGCAGCGTTTGTCGCGCACCGGCCTGCGTCATGGCGATCAACTCGACCAGACCTTCCTGCCGCCGCTGCGCAAGCCGATCTACGTGATGCTGCAGGATCACGACCGCGCCGAACGACTGGCCAAACAACTGGAATTTTTCGGTCTCAGCGCCCAGGCGCTGGACAGCGTGGCAGCCTTTCGTTCGTCGATGGTCGAGCGCTTGCCCGCCGCCATCGTCATGGACGTGGACTTCAGCGGGGCCGGCATCGGCCTGAAACTCGCCGCCGAAGCGCAAGTCGGTCTGGATGAACCGCTGCCGCTGTTGTTCTTCAGCCTGCACGAAACCGACACCCCTACCCGTCTCGCCGCCGTGCGCGCCGGCGGCCAGGAATTCCTCACCGGCACCCTCGAAGCGTCGAGCCTGCTGGAGAAGATCGAAGTTCTCACCTGCGTCGCCCAATACGAACCTTATAAAGTGCTGATCATCGACGACTCGCGTGCGCAAGCCCTGCACACCGAGCGCCTGCTCAACAGCGCCGGCATCGTCACGCGCACGCTGATCGAACCGATTCAGGCGATGGCCGAACTGGCCGATTTCCAGCCGGATCTGATCATCCTCGACATGTACATGCCGGCCTGCACCGGCACCGAGCTGGCTAAGGTGATTCGCCACAACGACCGTTATGTCAGCGTGCCGATCATCTATCTGTCGGCCGAGGACGATCTGGACAAACAGCTCGACGCGATGAGCGAGGGCGGCGATGACTTCCTGACCAAGCCGATCAAGCCGCGCCACCTGATCACCACCGTGCGCAACCGCGCCGCCCGTGCGCGCAATCTGAAAGCACGGATGGTGCGCGACAGCCTCACCGGTTTGTACAACCACACGCACATTCTGCAATTGCTCGAAGACTGCTCGTTCCGCGCCCGCCGCGAGAGCAAGCCGCTGAGCTTTGCGATGCTCGACATCGACCACTTCAAACGGGTCAACGACAGCCACGGCCACCCAATGGGCGACCGCGTGATCAAGAGCCTCGCACTGTTCCTCAAGCAGCGTCTGCGCAAGACCGATTTCATCGGCCGTTACGGCGGCGAAGAGTTCGCCATCGTCATGCCCGACACCGATATAGAGGCTGCGCACAAAGTGCTCGACGAAATTCGTCAGCGCTTCGCCGAGATTCATTACCCGGCGCAACCGCAGGATTTGTGGTGCACCTTCAGCGCCGGCGTGGTGGAAATGCACGACGACTGCGACAGCCTGATGATGGCCAGCCAGGCCGACGAAGCGCTGTACCGCGCCAAGGGTGCCGGACGCAATCGCGTGCAGTCGGCGCGGGAATCAAAGCAAAGTGCCACCTTTTCATCAGATTCCACTGATTCGGTCATAACCCTGTAACAGAACCGCAATAAATTCAGGCGCTTACCATTTCTGCCGTTGGTAGCCGTCATGCGCCTGAAGTTGCTCACCAATCTCAATACCCTGCTGCTGGTCGCCGTGTGTGTCGCACTCGGCGCCACGCTGTGGTGGTCGCAAAAAGCCCTCGAACGCCCGTATCTATTGATGGAGCGGTATCTGGGGTTGTCACAGCAATTTCAGAACGAGGTGGCGCGCAACGTCGAGGACTACCTCGCCAGCGGCGACGCCTTGCGCCTGAGCGCTGCCAGTCAGGCCATTGATGGCTTGCACAAAGAACTCGGCGAACTGCCGCCGGCGCTGGCCGATACGCTGCGCCCGAGCCTGTCGGAGCTGGATGAATTCAGCAAAACCGATCTGCTCGCCGCCGGCAAACTGGCCGGTGATCCGCAGGCGCTGCTGTTGCAGGCCGAACGCGAACTGAGCGCCAGCCTTGATCAACTCAGCACCTACGCCAACGGCAACTTGGATTACCTGACGCCGCTGCTTGCCGCCTCGCAACATCTCGGCAAATTGTCGCTGGCGCGGGACAAACTGGTCAGCAGCGGTCGCAGTGAATTGGCGGCGGACGTTGAGCGTGAAGTCAGCAATATCAGCACGCAGGCGCAAGCGATTGATGCCCTGCCCTTGCTCGGCGTGGTTGCGAAAAGTGAATCCGGCAGCGACGATTTCGCCGCGATGATGGGCATCGAGAACACTGAAAAAGCCGTCGCCGAAGATGCTGGCGTCGGCCTCAAACGCGAACTCAACAGCCTGCTCGGTCGTTATCCGGCAGAGCTGGCGCGCACCCGCGAGCAGATCCAGAAGCGCAGCGATCTCAGCGCCGCCACCCACCAGAAAATCGCCGCCGTGCAGCAGGCCATCGCCGGACTTGAGCCGGTGGTGCGTGCGCAACATGGGCAGATTCAGGGTGAAGTGCGCCTGATGCAGGGCGTGATGATCGGCCTGATTCTGTTGATCGCGCTGCTGATCGACACCTTGCAGCGCCGACTCTCGCGCACCCTGACCAACCTCGCTCCAGCGCTGTCGACCTGGGCTGAAGGCGATTTCAGCCGCGACATTCATCTGGGCAAAACCAACCGCGAACTGCATGACATCGAGGCTTCGCTCAATCGCTTGCGCGCCTATCTGGTCGATCTGGTCGGGACGATTCGCGGCAACGCCGAGCAGGTCGCGGGCAGCAGCCGCACCCTCGCCGAGCTGAGCAACGATTTGCACAGCGGCGCCGAGCATCAGGCCGGCGACACCGCGTTGATCCGCGATTCCCTCGGCGAACTGGAGGCGACCATTCAACAAGTGGCCGGTGACGCGCGACAGGCAGCCGATGCCAGCCGTCATGCCGGACTGGCCGTCGAACATGGCCAAACCGTGATTGGCCAGAGCCTGACCGGGCTGCACGCCTTGGTCGGTGAAGTGCAAGGTAATGCGCAGATGATTGAGCATCTGGCTGAGGAGTCAGCGACCATTGGCGGCGTGTTGACGGTGATTCGCTCGATTGCCGATCAGACCAATTTGCTCGCGCTGAACGCGGCGATTGAAGCGGCGCGGGCTGGGGAAATGGGTCGTGGTTTTGCAGTGGTCGCCGAGGAAGTGCGTTCGCTGGCGCAGCGGACAGCCGGGGCCACGGCGGAGATTCAGACGTTGATTGCCGGCCTGCAAACGGCGGCGCGGCAATCGGTCGAAGGCATGCGCGCGCAGGTCGAACACGCCGAAGCCACGGCCAGTCAGGCACAAGCAGCGGACGGGGCGCTGGATAAAATTGTTGGCGCGATCCAGACGATTTCCGACACGGCAGTGCGCATTGCCGACGTGACGGCGCAGCAGAGTGGCGCGGTCAGCGAGATTCGCGACCACAGTGAGCGAATTCATCAGTTGGGTGGGGATAACCTGGTGCGGATCGGTCGTGGGCGCGAACAAGGCGAGAACTTGCTGGTATTAGGCGGGCAATTGCATACAGCCGTGCAGGCCTTTCGCGTCTGATAAACCGCTATCGCGAGCAGGCTCACTCCTACAGGGGAACGCATTTCAACTGTAGGAGTGAGCCTGCTCGCGATAGCGTCATTCGTATCACCGCATATCTTGCGGAATGACCGGATCTAATCACTCGGTCACATATTTTGCGCAAACATCGCCCATCGTGCTGGCTATTGCATAGAACTGGACAGTCACAAAGTCTTTGCGGCATAGTCGCCGGGTTCTGAACATTGCTCACCCATAACAAGGACACGCAGATGGCAACGCTACTGGTGCTGCACGGCCCCAACCTGAACCTGCTCGGCACCCGCGAACCCGGTACTTACGGTTCAACGACCCTGGCGCAGATCAATCAGGATCTGGAGCGCCGCGCCCGTGAAGCCGGCCACCATCTGCTGTATCTGCAAAGCAATGCCGAGTACGAATTGATCGACCGGATCCACGCCGCGCGCGGCGAAGGTGTGGATTTCATCCTGATCAATCCAGCAGCTTTTACACACACAAGTGTCGCATTACGTGACGCGCTGCTGGGAGTGAGCATCCCATTCATCGAAGTGCATTTGTCCAACGTGCACAAACGCGAACCTTTCCGCCATCACTCTTACTTCTCCGACGTAGCGGTGGGAGTGATCTGCGGCCTTGGCGCCAGCGGTTACCGACTGGCCCTGGAGGCTGCACTAGAACAGCTTGAAACACCGGCAACGACTTGAAATACAAGCGTTAAGCGCCCCTGACCGACCCTTGGGAGTTGATGATTCATGGATATCCGTAAAGTTAAGAAATTGATCGAATTGCTGGAAGAGTCCGGCATCGACGAGCTCGAGATCAAGGAAGGCGAAGAGTCCGTACGCATCAGCCGTCACAGCAAAACCCCGGCTCAGCAGTATTACGCGCCGGCTCCGATGCAAGCACCGGCTGCCGCACCTGTTGCTGCTCCGGTAGCGGCTGCAGCCCCGGTTGCCGCTGCTGCGCCAGCGCTGAACGGCACTGTTGCCCGTTCGCCGATGGTCGGCACCTTCTACCGTAAATCTTCGCCAGCCTCGCCAGCCTTCGTTGAAGTCGGCCAGACCGTGAAGAAAGGCGACACTCTGTGCATCGTCGAAGCCATGAAGATGATGAACCACATCGAAGCTGAAACCAGCGGTGTGATCGAGTCCATCCTCGTCGAAGACGGCCAGCCGGTTGAGTACGACCAACCGCTGTTCACCATCGTTTGAACTGCGGAGAGCCTTTGATGACTGCGAAGTTGGAAAAAGTTCTGATCGCGAACCGCGGTGAGATCGCCCTGCGGATTCTGCGTGCCTGCAAAGAGATGGGCATCAAGACCGTCGCCGTTTACTCCAAGGCCGACAAAGAGCTGATGCACCTGGGTCTGGCAGACGAATCCGTCTGCATCGGCCCGGCGTCTGCCGCTCAGTCCTACCTGCACATCCCGGCCATCATCGCTGCCGCTGAAGTGACTGGCGCTACCGCCATTCACCCAGGCTACGGCTTCCTCGCGGAAAACGCCGATTTTGCCGAGCAAGTCGAGAACTCCGGCTTCGCTTTCATCGGCCCGAAAGCCGAGACCATTCGCCTGATGGGCGACAAGGTTTCGGCCAAGCACGCGATGATCGAAGCGGGCGTACCGACCGTTCCAGGTTCCGACGGCCCTCTGCCGGAAGACGAAGAAACGGCGCTGCGCATTGGTCGTGAAGTCGGCTACCCGGTGATCATCAAAGCCGCTGGCGGCGGTGGTGGTCGCGGCATGCGCGTTGTGCACAAGGAAGAAGACCTGATCGCCTTCGCCAAACTGACCCGCACCGAAGCTGGCGCGGCGTTCGGCAACCCGATGGTGTATCTGGAAAAATTCCTGACCAACCCGCGCCACGTCGAAGTTCAGGTGCTGTCCGACGGCCAGGGTCATGCGATCCACCTGGGCGACCGCGATTGCTCGCTGCAACGTCGTCACCAGAAAGTTCTCGAAGAAGCGCCGGCACCGGGCATCGACGAGAAGGCTCGCGAAGAAGTACTGGCTCGCTGCGTCAAGGCGTGCATCGACATCGGTTACCGCGGCGCGGGTACTTTCGAGTTCCTGTACGAGAACGGTCGTTTCTACTTCATCGAAATGAACACCCGTGTTCAGGTGGAGCACCCGGTTTCGGAAATGGTCACCGGCATCGACATCGTCAAGGAGATGCTCAGCATCGCCGCTGGCAACAAGCTGTCGTTCACTCAGGATGATGTGGTAATCCGCGGTCACTCGCTGGAATGCCGGATCAACGCTGAAGACCCGAAAACCTTCATGCCGAGCCCGGGTACGGTCAAGCATTTCCACGCTCCAGGCGGCAACGGCGTTCGCGTCGATTCGCACCTGTACAGTGGCTATGCCGTTCCGCCGAACTACGACTCGCTGATCGGCAAGCTGATCACTTACGGCGCGACCCGCGACGAAGCCATGGCCCGCATGCGCAATGCCCTGGACGAAATCGTGGTTGACGGGATCAAGACCAACATCCCGCTGCACCGTGATCTGGTTCGTGACGAAGGCTTCTGCAAGGGCGGTGTGAACATTCACTACCTCGAACACAAGCTGGCTGGCGAGAAGCACTAAGCTTCAGCCCGCACCAGACAAAGCCGCCTTCGGGCGGCTTTGTTGTTTCTGCAGATTGCATAAATCCCTGTAGGAGTGAGCCTGCTCGCGATGAGGCCGGCACATTCAGCATTTATGTTGACGGCAACATCGCCATCGCGAGCAGGCTCACTCCTACAAGGGATTGGCGCTACAAATCCAGCTCCCACAAACCGCCTGCGCTCGCGTAAACTTGCGCGCTTCTCGCCGGCCGCTAGGCTGCAATCAATATTTTTCAAAGGTGCCCGCCATGCCTTGGCTGCAAGTACGTCTCGCCATCAGCCCGGAACAAGCCGAAACCTACGAAGACGCTTTCCTTGAAGTGGGCGCCGTGTCGGTGACCTTCATGGACGCCGAAGATCAGCCGATCTTCGAACCGGAACTCAATACCACCCCGCTGTGGGCACACACGCATCTGTTGGCGCTGTTCGAAGGCGGCACCGAACCGGCACCGGTTCTGGCCCATCTCGAACTGCTGACCGGCAGCCCGCTGCCCGAGCATCACAGCGAAGTCATCGAAGATCAGGATTGGGAACGCAGCTGGATGGACGGTTTTGAGCCGATGCGTTTCGGTCAGCGTCTGTGGATTGTGCCGAGCTGGCACGCCGCGCCGGAGCCTGATGCGGTCAACCTGCTGCTCGATCCGGGTTTGGCCTTCGGCACTGGCACGCACCCGACCACCGCACTGTGCCTGGAATGGCTCGACGGTCAGGATCTGAAAGACTGCAACGTGCTCGATTTTGGCTGCGGCTCGGGGATTCTGGCCATCGCCGCGCTGCTGCTCGGCGCGAAAGAAGCGGTCGGCACCGACATCGATGTGCAGGCGCTGGAAGCGTCGCGCGACAACGCCGGGCGCAACAACATCGCTGATGAATTGTTCCCGCTGTACCTGCCGGAAGATCTGCCGCAGATTCAAGCCGATGTGCTGGTCGCCAATATTCTCGCCGGCCCGCTGGTTTCGCTGGCGCCGCAACTGTCCAGCCTGGTGAAATCCGGTGGCCGTCTGGCGTTGTCGGGCATTCTTGCCGAGCAAGGTGATGAAGTCGCCGCCGCTTACGCGCAGGATTTCGACCTCGACCCGATCGCCAATCGCGATGGCTGGGTGCGCATCACCGGCCGTCGGCGCTAATATGACCGCCTGCACAATCCGGATCGCCGCATGACCGACAGCTTCGTCACCCAGTGCCCGCATTGCCAAACCAGTTTCCGTGTCAGCCATGCTCAATTGAGCGTGGCCCGCGGGGTGGTTCGCTGCGGCTCTTGTCTGCAAGTGTTCAACGCGGCCAAACAGCTGCTGGAACAACACGCCGGCAAGGATGCGGTGACGCCGGTCGCGCCATCGATTGTCGAGCCCGCGCCGATTGTCGAGGCCGCGCCCGTTATCGAGCCACCGCCCATCATCGAGCCGCCCGCACCGCGCGCCATCAGCCAAAAACAGTGGAGCGCGTCGGAGCTTGATCTCGACAGCCTCGATCTGGACGAAGAACTTGCCCGCCTCGAACAACGGGAAATCCAGCCGACCACCGAATTCGGTCGTCAACGCGAAGATTCCCTGAGCGCCCGCCGCGACAGCCCTGAGCCGGATGAAACGGTCTGGCGCGATACTCTGTTCAGCGAACGCGCCGATGAGCACGCCGCCGAACACGAAGAGCACGAAGAACACGAGCCAGAAACCGTCGACATCGAGCCGGTGAAATCCGCGCGCACCGAGCCTTCGTTGTCGCTCGAACCGGCGGATCTCGACGACGAGCCGGCCATCCCGCAATTGCGCCTGCACGACCCGATCGATCCGAACGCCCGTCGCGAACGCTTTTCCGCCAGCGACGACAGCGAAGACGACGACCTGCCAACGATCACCCCGTTGCGCAAAAAGCGTGACCGCGCAGACCCCGGCGTGCGCGCCGAAGTCCTGCAGGATCTGACTGACGACCCGCTGCAACTCGACTGGCAGAAGCGCCGCTCGCCGTGGGGCCGGCGCATGCTTTGGCTGTTGTTGGTGCTGCTGGCGGCGAGCGGTCTCGGCGCGCAGTACGTTGCTTACCATTTCGACGAACTGGCGCGGCAGGATCAATACCGGCCATGGTTCCAGGAGATCTGCCCGCAGATCGGCTGCACCGTGCCGTCGAAAGTCGACATTGCCCGCATCAAAAGCAGCAATCTGGTGGTGCGCAGCCATCCGGAGTTCAGCGGTGCCTTGGTGGTCGACGCGATCATCTATAACCGCGCGACATTCTCGCAGCCGTTTCCGCTGCTGGAACTGCGTTTCGCCGACCTCAACGGTCACTTGATTGCCAGTCGTCGGTTCAAACCCGGCGAATACCTGAGCGGCGATCTCGAAGGATTGGCGGAAATGCCACCACAGACGCCGATCCACATTGCGCTGGATATTCTCGATCCAGGCCCGAAAGCGGTGAATTACAGCCTGAGTTTTCACTCGCCCGAGTGAATCGCTTCACCGTTTCTCGATTGACGGCAGTTTTCTGACTGAGCGGCGGGCAACCAAACCGCTGGCAATAACAGAATAACTGTTCAGATTTTGTTCAATTCAGCCTTTATCCAGTCATCGAGAGCGGGTATCATGCCAACCCTTTTTCGAACTCTCATGATCCGGCCCCACTTCAGGGAAGTCCTATGTCGGCGGTACGCATCGGCCCATACATATTGCAGAACGGCTTGATTCTCGCCCCGATGGCGGGCGTCACCGATCAGCCCTTTCGTCAGCTGTGCAAGCGTTTGGGCGCAGGGCTTGTAGTCTCGGAAATGGTCACCAGCGACATGAGCTTGTGGAACACCCGCAAGTCGCGCATGCGCATGATCCACGAAGGCGATCCCGAGCCACGCTCGGTACAGATTGCCGGTGGTGACGCGCAGATGCTGGCGGATGCAGCCCGGGCCAACGTTGAGCTGGGCGCACAGATTATTGATATCAACATGGGTTGCCCGGCAAAGAAGGTCTGCAACAAGGCCGCCGGTTCCGCGTTGTTGAAAGATGAAGCACTGGTGACCGAGATCCTGCAGGCCGTTGTGGCTGCGGTTGATGTGCCGGTCACCCTGAAGATCCGCACCGGTTGGGATCGCGACAACAAGAACGGTCTGACCGTGGCGAAGATCGCCGAGCAGGCCGGGATCACCGCGCTGGCAGTGCATGGCCGCACTCGCGCCGATCTGTACAAAGGTGAAGCCGAATACGACACGATTGCCGCGATCAAGCAGGCCGTGTCGATTCCGGTGTTTGCCAATGGCGATATCGATTCGCCGGAGAAGGCCCGTTACGTGCTCGACGCGACCGGAGCCGATGGCCTGTTGGTAGGCCGCGCCGCCCAAGGGCGGCCATGGATTTTTCGCGAGATCGATCATTACCTGCGCACGGGCGAGAAATTGCCGGCGCCGCAGTTGATCGAAGTGGAACACATACTGCTAGAGCATCTGGCCGCACTTCACGCTTTCTATGGGGATGTGATGGGCGTGCGAATTGCTCGGAAGCATGTGGGCTGGTATCTCGCAACCTTGCCGGGCGCCAAGGAGTTTCGCGCCCACTTCAATCGTTTGGATGGTACGGAAACACAATGCGCCAATGTTCGGGAGTTCTTCGCCGAGCATTACAAGAGCCTGACAGGGGACGAAGAAGGGGTGGCCGCATGACGATGATGACCGAGACTTTAGTGAGTGGAACAGCACCCGTGAGCGACAACGTGAATTTGAAACAGCACCTCAATACCCCGAGCGAAGAAGGTCAGACCCTTCGCGGGAGTGTCGAGAAGGCGCTGCACAATTATTTCGCCCACCTTGAGGGCGCGTCCGTCACGGATGTGTACAACCTGGTGCTCTCCGAAGTCGAGGCGCCCCTGCTCGAAAGCGTGATGAACTACGTCAAGGGCAACCAGACCAAGGCCAGCGAGCTGCTCGGTCTCAACCGAGGCACGCTGCGCAAGAAACTCAAGCAGTACGATCTGCTGTAAGCATTCAATCAAACCAGAAAGGCGCCCGCGTAAAAAACGGTCGCCTTTTTTGCTGACTTCCTTTGCTTTTGATGGAAATTGAGATGACCGACCAGACTACCCGCCTGCCGATCCGCCGCGCCTTGATCAGCGTTTCCGACAAGACCGGGATCCTCGAATTCGCCAAGGAGCTTGAAGCTCTGGGCGTCGAGATCCTCTCCACCGGCGGAACGTTCAAGCTGCTGCGCGACAACGGTGTTGCCGCAGTGGAAGTCGCGGATTACACCGGTTTCGCCGAGATGATGGACGGTCGGGTGAAAACCCTGCACCCGAAAATCCACGGCGGCATCCTCGGTCGTCGTGGTATCGATGACGCGATCATGAACGAGCACGGCATCAAGCCGATCGATCTGGTTGCCGTTAACCTCTACCCGTTCGAAGCCACCATCAGCAAGCCAGGTTGCGACCTGCCGACCGCGATCGAAAACATCGATATCGGCGGCCCGACCATGGTGCGTTCGGCAGCGAAAAATCATAAAGACGTGGCCATCGTGGTGAATGCCAGCGATTACGCCAGCGTACTGGAAGGTCTGAAAGCCGGTGGCCTGACCTACGCTCAGCGCTTCGACCTGATGCTCAAGGCATTCGAACACACCGCTGCCTACGACGGCATGATCGCCAACTACATGGGCACCGTGAATCAGGCCGCTGAAACCCTGAGCACTGAAGGTCGCAGCGAATTCCCGCGCACCTTCAACAGCCAGTTCATCAAGGCCCAGGAAATGCGCTACGGCGAGAACCCGCACCAGAGCGCGGCGTTCTATGTTGAAGCCAAGCCTGCCGAAGTCGGCATCGCCACCGCGACCCAACTGCAAGGTAAAGAACTCTCGTACAACAACGTGGCCGACACCGACGCCGCGCTGGAATGCGTGAAGAGCTTCGTCAAGCCAGCCTGCGTCATCGTCAAGCACGCCAACCCGTGCGGTGTTGCGGTGAGCCCGGACGCTGAAGGCGGCATTCGTCAGGCCTACGAACTGGCCTACGCCACCGACACCGAGTCGGCGTTCGGCGGCATCATCGCCTTCAACCGTGAACTGGATGCCGAGACCGCCAAAGCGATCGTCGAGCGTCAGTTCGTTGAAGTGATCATCGCCCCAAGCGTCAGCGAAGAAGCCCGCGCGATTGTCGCGGCCAAAGCTAACGTGCGCCTGCTGGCCTGCGGCGAGTGGTCGGCTGACCGCGCTGCAGCGTGGGACTACAAGCGCGTCAACGGCGGCCTGCTGGTACAGAGCCGCGACATCGGCATGATCAGCGCCGATGACCTGAAAGTCGTGACCAAACGTGCGCCGACCGAGCAGGAAATCCACGACCTGATCTTCGCCTGGAAAGTTGCCAAATACGTTAAATCCAACGCCATCGTCTACGCCAAGAACCGTCAGACCATCGGTGTCGGCGCTGGCCAGATGAGCCGCGTAAACTCGGCGCGTATCGCTGCGATCAAAGCTGAGCACGCTGGTCTGCAAGTCGCCGGTTCGGTGATGGCCTCGGACGCGTTCTTCCCGTTCCGCGACGGTCTGGATAACGCAGCCAAAGTCGGTATCACTGCGGTGATCCAGCCGGGCGGCTCGATGCGTGATGCTGAAGTGATTGCCGCCGCTGACGAAGCCGGCATCGCCATGGTGTTCACCGGCATGCGCCACTTCCGTCACTGAAATACGGCAGCTACAAGTCTCAAGCTGCAAGCTGCAAGAAAGAGCAGGCATGTGTCGCTCTTTCTTGCAGATGCAGCCTTATTAATTCAGAGCCATAAGCTGTAGTTAAGAGCCACACATTCGCTCTTGCTTGCAGCTTATAGCTTGCAGCTTTCTCCGAAGGAGTCTCTCTTTGAACGTTTTGATCATTGGCAGCGGTGGCCGTGAACACGCTCTGGCCTGGAAAGTGGCTCAGGATCCGCGCGTGCAGAAGGTTTTTGTTGCACCGGGCAACGCTGGCACCGCCATTGAAGCCAAGTGCGAAAACGTCCCCATCGACGTGCTGGCCCTTGAGCAACTGGCCGACTTCGCCGAGAAAAACGTTTCCCTGACTATCGTCGGCCCGGAAGTGCCGCTGGTGGCTGGCGTCGTTGACCTGTTCCGCGCCCGTGGTCTGGATTGCTTCGGCCCGACTGCCGGCGCTGCGCAACTGGAAGGTTCGAAAGCCTTCACCAAGGATTTCCTCGCCCGTCACAAGATCCCGACGGCCGACTACCAGAATTTCACCGAGATCGAGCCGGCCCTGGCTTATCTGCGTGAAAAAGGCGCACCGATCGTGATCAAGGCCGATGGCCTGGCCGCCGGTAAAGGCGTGATCGTCGCCATGACCCTGGCCGAAGCCGAAGACGCCGTGCGCGACATGCTCGCTGGCAACGCTTTCGGTGACGCCGGTTCGCGCGTGGTGATCGAAGAGTTCCTCGACGGCGAAGAAGCGTCGTTCATCGTCATGGTCGACGGCAAAAACGTGCTGCCGATGGCCACCAGCCAGGATCACAAACGTGTGGGCGACGGCGACAGCGGCCCGAACACGGGCGGCATGGGTGCTTACTCCCCTGCCCCGGTGGTCACTGCCGACGTGCACAAACGCGTGATGGATCTGGTGATCTGGCCGACCGTGCGCGGCATGGCCGAAGAAGGCAACGTCTACACCGGTTTCCTTTATGCCGGTCTGATGATCGACAAGGCCGGTAATCCGAAAGTCATCGAGTTCAACTGCCGCTTCGGCGACCCGGAAACCCAACCGGTGATGCTGCGTCTGCAATCGAGCCTGGTGCTGTTGGTCGAAGCCGCGCTGGCGCAAGCGCTGGACAAGGTTGAAGCACAGTGGGATCCACGCCCGAGCGTCGGCATCGTGCTGGCCGCTGGCGGCTACCCGGGCGACTACGCCAAGGGCGCGGCGATCAACGGTCTCGACGCAGCGGCGAAGCTGGAAGGCAAAGTCTTCCACGCCGGTACTGCGCTGAAGGATGGCCAGGTTGTCACCGCCGGTGGTCGCGTACTCTGCGCCACTGCGATGGGCGCAAGCGTCGGTGAAGCGCAGCAGCAAGCGTACAAGCTGGCGGCAGCCATCGACTGGGAAGGCAGCTTCTACCGCAAGGACATTGGCTACCGCGCCATTGCCCGTGAACGTGGCGAAACCCAGGAATAAGCTGTTCATCAAGTCCGGCGAGGGATACCGTTCCTCGCCGGGCTGTTCCGCCGCGGCGCATCGTTATATTCTGGCATCAACCTACGAAGGGATTTCGCCGTGCGCTGGCTCAGGATTGCCATAAGCTTCACCGTCACGATGCTGACCTTGCTCTGCATGCTTCCGGCCCAGGCCGCACAAGGCAGTGGCTGGTCGGTATTGCTCGACGATCAGGGCAATCTGCAACTGAGCGACATCCGCTCCGCTCGCTACACCAATCAATTCAGCCCCATCGACCTTGACCGCCTCACCGCGTCCGAGCCCGATGGTGCACTGTGGCTGCGCTTCAGACTGGCGCCGGGCAAGCACGAACAAGTGCTGCGCATCTTTGCCCCCGACCTCTCGCAGCTCAATCTGTACGTGCTCGACGGCGACCAGTTGATCGAGCAACGCAACACCGGCACCGAGCAACCGCAGGCCGAGCGACCGTTGCCCAGCAGCGACTTCATGCTCGCCCTGCCGCAAAGCAATAAGCCCCTCGACGTCTATTTGCGGATGTTCTCCGACCATCAATTACGTCCGCACATCACCCTGCAATCGGCCGTGATGAGCGCGGCCAATCAAAACCAGTCGCTGATTTTCGGTTTACTGTTCGGCTGCCTCGCCATGCTTCTGCTGCATAACGTGGTGCGTTACAGCTATTCGCGTTCACGCAGCAGCTTGTGGCTGGCGGTTTGCGAAGGTCTGCTGGGCCTGAGCCTGTTGCTGCTGCTCAATCTACTCGGGCCCTGGCTGCCGAACTGGCACGCGATCCAGACACCGGGCGCTTATCTGGCGCTGCTGCTGACCGCACCCGCCGGTTTGATGTTTGCTTATCGCTTCTTCGGCCCGCTCGGCCCGCACCCGCTGAACAAGCTGCTGATGGCCGACATCCTGTTCATTGTCATCTGCAGCCTGCTGCTGTTGTTCGTCAATACACTGCCGCTGAACATCATCACCTACGCATTGGTGGCACTCGCCGGTCTGAGCATGTTGTTCGTCGGCGTCTATCACTGGCAAAAAGGTTATCGCCCGGCGCGCCTGTTCGTGGCGGCGATGGTGGTGTTCAACATCGGCACGCTGATTATTTTGCCGGCGTTGCTGGGGCTGACACTGGTGTCGCCGCAAGGCTTGATCATGACGCTGATGGCGTTCATCTGCGTCAGCGGTCTGTTGATGAGCATCGCCCTCGGCGAGCGTCAGCGCAGCATCACTGAAAGCCGTTTCAGCGTCAGCCGCGACCTCGCCGCGAGCAACGCCGAGATCAACGCCAAAGCCGAATTCCTCGCCAAGATCAGCCACGAAATCCGCACGCCAATGAACGGCGTGCTGGGCATGACTGAACTGCTGCTCGGCACGCCGCTGTCGGTCAAGCAACGCGATTACGTGCAAACCATCCACAGCGCCGGCAACGAATTGCTGACGTTGATCAACGAGATTCTCGACATCTCCAAACTCGAGTCCGGACAGATCGAACTGGACGATGTGCAGTTCGACCTCAATGCGTTGATCGACGATTGCCTGAGCATCTACCGCGCCAAGGCCGAACAGCAGAACGTCGAACTGATCAGCTTCATCCAGCCGCAAGTGCCGCGCGTGATCAGCGGCGATCCGACCCGCCTGCGCCAGACCTTGCTCAGCCTGCTGGAAAACGCCCTGAAGAAAACCGAAGAAGGCGAAGTGCTGATCGTCGTCGCCCTCGACGAGCGCAGCACCAAACCGCGTCTGCGCATCGCCGTGCAGGACAGCGGCGCGCCGATGGAGCAGGAAGAACGCGATGCGCTGATGCACGCCGAACTGCACAGCAAACACTTCCTCTCGGCGAATCGTCTGGGCGGCAATCTCGGGCTGGTCATCGCGCGGCAACTGATTCGTTTGATGCAGGGTGAATTCGGCATCAAGAGCGGCGCCACGCAGGGCAGCACGTTGTGGCTGACTTTGCCGCTGGATCCGGATCGTCTCGAACACCCGACCTCTGATCTCGACAGCCCACTGCAAGGCGCGCGCGTATTGGTGGTCGACGACAACGACACCTGCCGCAAAGTCCTGGTGCAGCAATGCAGCGCCTGGGGCTTGAATGTAAGCGCCGTGCCGTCGGGCAAGGAAGCGCTGGCCCTGCTGCGCACCAAAGCGCACCTGCGCGATTATTTCGATGTGGTGTTGCTCGATCAGAACATGCCCGGCATGACCGGCATGCAGCTTGCGGCAAAGATCAAGGAAGACCCGAGCCTCAATCACGACATTCTGCTGATCATGCTCACCGGCATCAGCAACGCGCCGAGCAAGATCATCGCGCGCAACTCGGGGATCAAACGCATTCTGGCCAAACCGGTGGCCGGCTACACCCTCAAGACCACGCTGGCGGACGAACTCAACCAGCGCAACAAAGGTCAGGTGGTGTTCCAGCCGCAAGTGGTCACCGCCGCCACGGCAGCGAAAGTGCCGAGCGATTTCCGCATCCTCGTCGCCGAAGACAACACGATTTCGACCAAAGTGATTCGCGGCATGCTCGGCAAGCTCAACCTGCAACCGGACACTGCCAGCAACGGCGAAGAAGCCCTGCAGGCGATGAAAGCGCAGCGTTACGATCTGGTGCTGATGGACTGCGAAATGCCGATTCTCGATGGCTTCTCAGCGACCCAGCAGTTACGCGCCTGGGAAGTCAGCAATCAGCGCATCCGCACGCCAATCGTTGCCCTGACCGCGCACATTCTTGCCGAACACAAAGAACGCGCGCGTCAGGCCGGCATGGACGGGCACATGTCGAAACCGGTGGAATTGTCGCAGTTGCGCGAGTTGATCGAGCATTGGGTAGCTGAGCGTGATCAGCAGAATCGCGCGACAACCCAACCGTCGTAACGCCTGTTAGACTCCCCCACGACTACCCTCGCCAGTGAGCCAGCACCATGCTCCACGTGTTGTTCAGCGTTTACCTGAAGATGCTGGTGCTTTACAGCCCGTTCTTCGTGTTGTCGTGCTTCATTACCCTGACCCGTGGCTACTCGCGCAAGGAACAACGGCGCCTGGCCTGGAAAGTCGCCGCCGCCACGCTGATTTCCAGCGTCTTGCTGTACCTGTTCGGGCGAGTGATTTTCGATGTCTTCGGCATTACCGTGGATGCGTTCCGCATCGGCGCCGGCAGCGTGCTGTTTATCTCGGCACTGGGCATGGCGCAGGGAAAATCGGCGGTGCAGGCCGATAATGTCCAGCAAGACGTGACAATCGTACCTTTAACCATCCCGATTACCGTCGGCCCCGGCACCATCGGTGCGCTGCTGGTGATGGGCGTGAGCCAGCCGCACTGGGACGACAAACTCACGGCGATTCTCAGCATCATTCTGGCCAGCTTCACGGTTGGCGTGGTGCTTTATCTGTCGAACCGCATCGAGCGAATTCTCGGCGATCAGGGGTTGCAGATTGTCAGCCGTTTGATGGGGCTGTTCGTCTGCGCACTGGCGGCGCAAATCATCTTTACCGGGGTGAAGGGGTATCTGGTGCCTTAAGACGGCTCTGCACACCCGGTTTGGCGGAACAGGCCAAACCGGGTAACGCGCAAGGGCGTCATTTTCAATCGATCAAGGCATCCAGGTCGGCAGGCGCCACCTCGACCTAATTGGTCGCACGCCCCACCAGTTCTTCCAGCGACACGCCTGTTGCGGCGGCCCCCAAATCAGCGATCGCCGCGACCAGCGCAGACACAAGCAGCGAGCGATAGCCGGCAAACGCCAGGACAACCTCGCCACGCAAGCTGACATCAGCCGCGCAGGCTTCCCGGATGATCACCGCGTGGCCACTGTCCGGTTCGATCAGCACCAGATGTTCGCCAACGATGCTCAGCAGCAACTTGCCGGGATCATCCAGCTCCCAGATCAACTTGCCGGGAATCGCTGGCTTACCGGCCAAGGCCGGTCGGCAATCGAGCACCAGCGAATCCAGCCTCAGCCAGGCCCCCCGCGACAGTCGATACGTCACAGCGCCCTGCCCCAGGCGCAATACCAGGGTTTTGACATCGTCGGGAAGCAAAGGCAAAACATCGCCGATCAACTGCTGACCCTCCAGCGTCATCACGTCAGTGTCACGTCGAGCATAAGGCAGCGGCCCGATTCGGGTTTCGCCCGGAAAGGCTTGAACCACACCCCGCGCCGGGTCATGGAGCACCAGTGCATGGCCTTGCTGCCGCGTCCCAAGCAAAGCGCTGGAAGGCTGCACCAATGCACGATCAACCCCGAGCAACTGCCCGCTGGCGGCGACGTACCATTGGACTTTCTGCGGCGTGTCGACGGACAGGAAATCCACGTGTCGATGGGAGTTCGCCAGTGCCGCAAGGTCAGCCAGCAACCTGTCTTCATGCGTCGAAACCCATTGGCTTTCGACGCCGGTCAGCAACGCGGGCTGATCCTGCTGCAAGGTCATAATCAGACCTTGCGCGGTAACGCCTCTAAGCTCTGCACCCTTGGCCGTCACATCGACAAAAGGCCAATCCGCCCACAGCCGTTGGGGTGCCGGCAGTCTGTCAGCCTGTAACAGCCGAGTCCCCTGACCGAACGCTGCTGACAGTCGATCAGCCGCGATGAAACCCTGGCGATAGATGACGCCGCTATCAACCTCGAACAACCAGGCGGCCTGCCGGTCCGGCGTAACCCCGAGCAGACGAACATGAGCACCCGGCCCCAAGTCGGCGAGCAACAAACGATCGTCGACGTACCAGGCACACAACTTTGCATCACCGGCGGCGTTGCTCAATCCCAGCAGCGCAAAACGGATAACGGGGTGTTTCGCCGCGACCTCTGCCAAGTGCGCCCACCACTCAGGGCGCTGTTTGAACCACGATTCGGCCAGGCCGCTGAGCGCCAGCTGACCATCATTCGTCACGTCGAAGCACAGCCCGTTCTCACTCAGCGCCACGTAACCGTGGTCTGTGGCCAGAATGTTTTGCAATCCATCGACCCAGATATTTGCCTTTGACCAGTGTGCCCCCGCTTGCGCGCTCTGATTGCGCTGCAAGCGCAACAGGCGTTTGTGCAGTTTGTCGTACACGACGAACAGATCCTGCCGTCCGCCTGCGGGCACTATCAACAACAGGTCCTGCATATTCTTGATCGAGTCGGCCCAACCGCGAGCATGGTGCCGACGCGCCGGCGGACGAATGATCAAACGATCCTCATGACGCACCCATGCCATATCGCGCTGGTTCGAATCGATCGCCCAGCAGACCGAGACGATCGGCGCCGGCTGCCAATTGACGAAGACAGCGGTTGCGGTGTGTTCGCGCTCGCGCAATTCATAGAATTCACCGAGCACCAGCGACCAGTCGGACAACGTCGGTGTCGCACTGAAAAGCGCCTGCAATGCACTGTCCGGCCCGCGTACCAATGAAGTCAGATACACCTCGCCATCGCGGATCAGGTAGCTCAGCACATCTGCAGCCTGACCGGCGCGAGGTGTCTCCTGCGTCACCTGTACGGCGCCACCGGCAACAGGCTCGCAGCGAGTGATGCGGCTGCCCGTGACGCTCGCCAGCAGACGGTAGTGATGGCTGATCAGACCGGTGACGACATCGACCTGCCAGACCAGGAAACTGTCGGGTTGATAAAAGAACGCATCCTGGCCCATGACCATACCCAATTGGGCCTCATCGGCTAACGGCAGGTCTTCATCGCGAATGTAGATGAAGCGATCCTCTCGGGCGTCGTAGAACGCCGTTGTATCGCGCGGTTGGCCAGGGTCTTCGAAGGGCACCCGATAGTTATGCACCGGCGTATAGGGCAACGCCAGGCGATGCTCATGGGCGAGTTTCTTGAAGTGCGCATGCAGCGTGCGCGGGTCCATCATGCCCGGCTGCAGATCTGCTGAAACCAGCAGCAGCGTCTGCTGCGTGAGGTCGATACGCAGGACCTGATCGGCCAGTTTGAGGCTGACCTCATGCAGATTGACGTCGTCGAAGCACAGCCTCATCTTACCGATATCCAGCCGGCCGCCGGACAAGCTGACATCGGCTTGCGTCGCCCAACTCGCCAGCAATGTCCAGCGTGTGGTGGCCAGATGAGTGCCGGTGAATGCCAGGCTGACCCCGGGATTGAGCAACAAAGTACACGGCGCTCCACAGCCCTCAATGTCGTAACTGATCAAGCCGTGCCAGTTTTTCGGCAACACCGGCACCACCAGCGTTCGTTCGACAGTGTCCAGCCGCACTTTGATCGCCGAGGGTTTGTAGACCGGCGCCATGTCTGCGACCAGATACTCACTTGGAAACGAGTAGAACGAGAACAAAAACCTGCGTTTTCCATCGGCCCCGGGTTTCTCCAGGCGGCGCGCCAGGTCAAAACCTTCAGCGTGCTTTTCATTTGCGAACGGAAAGGCTTTGTAGCCGTAGCCATACCAGGTTTTCGGCGTACAGGGCAGGACGATCAAGTCGCCTGCCTGCGGCGAAAAAGCCAACGTCTGCGGCAACTCCAGGCCTTGGCGAATATCCACACTACGGGTGAAATCAACCTCGTAGTCCGGAACCCCGAAATGATCACGTAGCGGAAACAGTTGAGGGCTGCCCAGACGTAGCTGACCGGTCAGCAGGTCAACGGACTCGACCACCAGCGAGGCGTGGGCCGTCCACGCCTTGCTCTGCGGATCCAGACGATAACCGCCCTGCCGAACGGCTTTATCGAACTCGTAAAAGAACAACCCGACTTGCCTGGCCCGTTCAAAAATACCGGCGAATCCTTCAACCAATGCGCCAACACCGATGGCCAGTCCGCCCAGAATCACCCCGGCGCCGCCGAGCACCGCCGCCGCCGTGCCTGCGCCGGCGGCTGCCGCGATCAGTCCGGAACCGGTGACCAGCAAACTGGCGGAGTCAAACGCCAGTTGGGTGCCGAAGCGCGCCTTCTCGGCATCACTGCCCGCCTCGCTCAACTGATAGATATCAAACCCGACGTTGGCCAGTCCCAACACCGCGCCAGCGCCTTCGCCGGCGGCATGCCCGAGGGCTTCACCGACCACCGAAGAGCTGGTCTGCGCGATGAGTTTTTCCTGCGCCAGCGCCTGACGCACCAATTGGATGACACCGGCGATATCCACCAGGTTGCCGTGCAGCAACTGCGCGTAGTTGATGTAGGCGTGCAAACGCACCGCCATGGTCAGCTCCCGCGTATCACCCTCGCGCGAACGCAGTGCATGCATCAGTGCCTGAATGGTAAACCCGGCGTTGAGGGTGTGGACGCTGCCGGCTTCGGTCGGATCCGGCGGACTGCCAGCGGACACAGGCTGTCGGGCGAGACTGGCAAAACGCTCGCTCAAGAACTGTTTGATGCGCAAGATCCCATGATCGCGGGTGGTGACTTTCACCCACTGCTGCGGATCCTCGAGGTTGACCAGGCTGAGGTGATAGTCACCCGTCGGCGTCACCTCCAGCGAATCAAACACCGGCGCAAAGCTTGCTGTCAGCTGGTTGTCGATTTGCAGTCGGCGGGTGGCCTGCTCGATCTGTTGCGCCCACCAGTGACCGTCCAGATCACGCAGGCTGTTGCCCAGATTGATGTTGCTCACCAGGGACTGCCCGCGCGCACTGGTCAGGCGCTGGCGCCCGGGCAGCAGCGGTCTTTCGCGCAGTGCTCCCGGCGCCAGCAGTTCGTTCACCTGCAACCCCGACGGCACGACGAGCGCCCCGACGCGTTCGGCATTCAGTTCGATCAGATCAAATGTCGGTGCGGACAGTTCGCCGAACGTGGCGTAGTGACGAGCCATTCCATGCTCAATGAAAAAGCGTTCCAGCGCCTCGCGAAACGGCTGCGCCTGGGCAAATTCGAAGACGCCAAAGTTGGGATCGTAAAAGTGATAGGCGCTGCCCTCGCCAGTCCACGTTTTAGCGACCAGCATCGCGTGATTGTCAGAGTTGAGCATGATCGTGCGAGTAGCATCGGCGTCCTCCAGCAGGCTCACCACCTGCTCCAGCGTGGAACGTTCAAGGGCGCTGCCGGAATCAGCCAGGCTTTCATCGCGCAGTTCTTCAAGTACTTGCAAAAACGCCATCGAGTCGCGATCAGAAGGCTCGATCACGCCCAGGTAGAAACGCTCGCGCAGGGTGTTCATGGCGTCAGCGCCCTGATGCAGGGCGGCCGCCATCACCAGTGCCAGCGGGTAGCAGCGGCCACCGATGGTGTCGCCCGCTCCTTCCAGCAACAGATCCTGAGGCACCAGTTTGGTGTCGGCGCCGTGGAAGCTGTCGAGCACATCACTCAGGCGCTCGACGATACGGTCGCGAAACTCGAGCTTCGCCACCTGCTGGATGCGTGCGACATGCTCCCCCCACTGACTCAATGTCAGTGGTTGCTCCAGCGCATACTTCTTCAACGCCAATGCCGTTTCATCATGGGCCGGAGGCGAGGCCGGCGGGCGTTTCAGCCCGGCGAGAAACGCCGGTGCCTGACGCCTGAACAGCTCGCGCTCGATGACCGCATAACGACTTGAAATGCCCAGCTCCAAAACACCGTTGGCGAGGTTATCGAGTTCCACGACAAGCGCTTCAAAGCTGTGTTTGTCCAGGCTCGGCGCACCCAGCAACGAGCCGAGCAACAGGCGCTGGCAAGGACTGAGTTGCTCTAGCCCGAACGTGCCCTTGGCGTATCGCTGCAGGAATTCATCCAGTGGCAGATCGCGGGTCTCCGCGGTAGCGCCTGAAGCAGGGGCGAAGACGTTGGCCTTCTGCGCGACAATGGCCTGACGCTGATCAAAACCCAGCGGCACCAGACGGGCAAAGCCCACGGTGCCGGTGAAGCCTTCACGCATCGCCCGCAAGAAAGGTTCGCCAAGCCCTTCGGCGAGGTCCATGAAGGATTTCGGTCGCCAGCACGTAACGCCCCTCGATGACCGGCCAGCCTTCATCGAACTCAATAATCTGGCGTTTGAGCAGTTCTTCGACATCACCCACATAGCGGGCCTTGAATACGCCTTCCTGCGATTTTTTCTGTTCACTCAAACGCCACTGTTCGAAGTCAGAAAACTTCTCGTGCCAGCTGTGATCCTGATCTTCTTCAGTGTAGTAGTTGAACCCGTCCTGCAACTTCGCCTGCTCGCTGAACACCGCTGCAGCGCGGGGCGTGAAATGGGCTGCTGCGTAGACTGACATCCCCGTGCGCATGACGCCCGGCCCGGTCAAATGAATGGTGCCTTTGGCATTGGGTGTCACCCCTTCGCCAATGTAACCGACGAGATCGTATGTTCGAGCCTGAAGGTAGTCCTGAATTTCACCAGGTAGCTCATTAAACCCCGGTGCGCCAACGATCACATCAGTAGCAATCCGAAGTTGGGTTTCACGGTCGAGCGCAGGTACTCGCTGCTCAATCAATGCATCTCTGTACTGATCCATCAACTCGTACATGAATCGCACACGCGATGTAACAGCCTCCAAACTCGCCGCGCCTGGGTGAGCGATCAAAAAAGCATTGCTCAAAGCGGCATTATTAACGTAAGCAGCCCGCAATGCGTGTGGAATGGCTACACGAGGTTCGGGGGCGGCAAACACGTCCTTCAACAAAGGGCCGCTGGCAGCAAACGCCTCAATTTCAGGTAATAAATCCGCCGGAATACCCTCTGCATAACTTTTGTAGCGGTCGCGTAAAGCCTGACGACCGGGCATAAAATGCGGGTTACGATCAAGGATCAATTGAATTACCGCCAGCGAGGCCAGATCTCCCTTGATCATATCGACGTGAACTTCGCCCAGCATCTTCTTGAACGGTGGCAAGTAATCTACATCGCTGTAAGTTCCGCCTTCATTGAATAACACCTGGTAGCGTAGAACATCGCCCGCCGCCGCCAGATTGCCACGCATGTTCAATTCACGCTCATAGATATCCACAAGCGGGAGTAAATAGTCCTTCTCACGCACATCAACTAACCGTAAAGAATCCTGGTTCATGCCCTGCAGTGTCACCAGGTTCTTCTGCCGCAGCTCACGTAGCCTTTTTTCGTCCTGACCGTAAGCACGTACCAGCAAGTCTATTCGCGCTTCATCGGCGCCAGATTTTCCCGCCTGCACATGCTCGAACAGTTGTAGTTTCAAAACTTCCAGACGCGCTTCGTAGAGATCGGCCAAATCATATCCCGTGGAAACGCTTGCACCTCCGGCCGCCATGGCATCAGCCTTTGCCGCTTCCACCACAATCCGATTGGTTTCATGAACCAGCAGTGCATCACTGTCATACCAGAGCTTGAAGGCATAGCCTTCGGGGCCCAGTACCTGCGTCCAGACATTGATGTAATCACGCTGGATATCGCCGATGCCTCCGCCAAGCCAGACAAAGTGCTGCAACTTCACCACTTCCCTGGCCGAGGCATTCAGTTGCTCGACGCTGTTGCCCAGGCGAGTGGCGTATTCATCGATTCTGTTGCTGATAACCGTCAACTCCGCATCAGCCTTGGTTTCTTCCGTTACAGGAGCAGCGGGCTCTGTTGAACGTCGACGGCGACCACCGGGAGAATCAGTCAACGAGGCAAGCGCCTGCTGTAACAATCTCAACGGCTCAAGTAATTCAGAGGCCGTATCTGCCGCAACGCAGCCGGCGTAATAACGCAAGATCGCGTCATGCTGCTTACTGCTTTTATAGGCCAACAATGCTTCTTCCAGCGTTTGCAGTTTAAAGAGTTCTACAAATTCAACATAGCCGTTCGCCGGCGAGACTTCTGACTCACTCATACACTAAAACCCCTTTTATCAACCATTGACTTAAATTAACGCAAGGCCGCTTTGACCTTTTGAACAAGGAAAAACTATTCCCCCTGCCAACGCGATCAAGCCACAAGGAATTCAATTGTTTTCAGGAGCACGGCTACATGTCGAATCAATAAACAGCGGCATGGAAATACAATAAACAATATGAACTTCAAGCCAGCACGCAAATAGCGCTCACAGCGCAAAACAACAAAAACATTACTTACATCTGCAATCAGTCGGAAACAACTTCAATCAAGGCAGTAAATAGACTGACAACCCAATGTAAAAAAACCTACACCCGCCAGCTGGCTTTACGTCGGCATTCAGGAAGATGCCTACAGCGATAAGCGAATAAATACCTGATCAAGGCTGACGCAGGAAGGGATAGGCGGCCCAGCGCGGGCCGCATGATTTCAGGAGGCGGGTTTTTCACCGTACCAACGTGGGGTGTAAACCCAGCTGCTACCGTCGGCACGCGGGAACGTGCAGGTGGTGGACGAGCCGATCAGCACCATCGTGCGCATGTCCACCTGATCCGGGGTCAGCGCCCCCAGCGTCGTGGCGCGCAGTGTCTGCCCTGGGCGGCCGATGTCGCGCCCCAGTACCACCGGGGTTTGCGCTGTGCGGTGTTGGCCGACGATTTCCAGCGCGCGGCCCAACTGCCACGGCCGAGCCTTGGAGATCGGATTGTAGAAGGCCAGGGCCAGATCCGCCTCCGCAGCCAGGTCCAGACGTTTCTCGATGATCGACCACGGCTTGAGGTTGTCCGACAGCGACATCACGCAGAAGTCGTGCCCCAGCGGCGCACCGGCCTGTGCGGCGGTGGCCAGCGAAGCGGAAACGCCGGGAAGAATTTCCAGATCGACGCTGTGCCAGGCGGGATCATCCGACTCATGCAGCGCTTCGAGCACCGCCGCCGCCATGGCGAACACGCCGGGATCGCCCGAGGAAACCACGATCACCGAACGACCTTCGGCGGCCAGTCGGAAAGCGTGACGGGCGCGCTGCATTTCTTCGCGGTTGTCGGTGCAATGCTGCACTTGATCGTCGCGAAACGGGCCGGCCATGCGTACGTAGGTTTCGTAGCCGAGCACATCGGTACAACGCGCCAGTTCGGCTTTGACGGCGGGCACCATCAGTTCGGCAGCGCCGGGGCCAAGACCGATGACGGCGAGACGACCGCGTGGGCGGCCGACATGAGCAACGTCCAGCGGCTGCTCGGCAATCGCGATGGCGAGGTTGTTTGCGGTCACGATGCTCGCTGAAGGTACGGCATCAAGTGCCAATGCTTCGAGATCAGTTTGCGCAGCGACAAACCGCAGCGGCACGCCCAGTTCAAGCGCTGCATCACGCAAGTTCGCCGAAGCCATGTCACTGTCAGCGGCAACCAGACACGCCAGCGATTGCAGCGCAATTTTTGCTTGCTGCAATGCTTTGCGAACGGCGCTCGGTAGATCGGCAACGTCGGCAGTGACCGCCACCGCCACACTGCGCGGATAAATCAGTAATTCGTTGGCGCTGACTTCACGCTCAGCGCTGCTGACATGAATCGAACGCTGCGCCTGCGGGTCTTCCGGCAGTTGCGCCTGATCCAGCCACGGCGCCTCGCCGTCAATACGCACGCTGTGCCCGGCCAGCAGATCGGAGACAAAACGCTTGCCCAGTTCCAGATCGGCGAGCGCATAACCGCTCGGTGGATTGAGCAGGCAAGTGCCGAAGCGCAATTCGCCGCTGGTGGTGATCGCCGCCGTCACTTGCAGCCCCATAGCGATTTCCCGCGCCATGACATTCACCCCGCCGAGGCCGCCAAGCAGCGGCACCACCGCGCTGCCATCTTCAGCCACGGCGAGCACGGCAGGCTCGGCGCCCTTCTCCAGCAACAGCGGCGCCAGTGTGCGGATGACAATGCCCGCAGCGCACAGCGCAATGATTGGCGTGTTGTGCTGATACAGATCCCGCAGGGTCGCGCCGAATTCCTGATAGCTGCAATCGGCGCCTTCAACGCGCCCGGCGAGGCCGTGAATCTGCGCCGCCGGATAGACCTGCTGAATGCGACGGGCCGTGGCCAGGCTGGCCTGACCAAGAATGACGATCGCGGGTATTGAGTGAGTCATCAGCCCTGCCACCGTTCGCCCGGCACGATGATCAGCGAGAAGTACGGCGAGGACATCGGCTCGACCTGATCCATCGGCACGATCTTCTGATTGGCCATGGTCGCGCGCTCAACGTACAACGCACGCTCGGCCAGACCGAGTTCTTCCAGTACCTGACGCACTTTCGGAAAGTTGCGCCCAAGCTTCATGATCACGGCGGCATCAGCATCGGCCAGACGTCGCTTCAATTCTTCATGGGGCAACACGCCGGAGAGCACCGACAGGCTTTGATTGCGATACACCAACGGCGCGCCCAGCACCGAAGCGCCACCGAGCATCGAGCAAACGCCCGGCACCACTTGCGCTTCATAGCGCGTGGCGAGGCGATCGTGCAGGTACATGTAGGAGCCGTAGAAGAACGGATCACCTTCGCAAATCACTGCGACATCGCGACCGGCGTCGAGATGCGCGGCGACGGTTTCGGCGGCTTCATCGTAGAAATCGCTGATGACTTGTTCGTAAGAAAGCGGCGCCGGCAATGCTTCGGTAGTCACCGGATACACCAACGGCAGCAGGTTCTGCGCTTCTTGCAGGTGCGCTTCGATGATGCCGAACGCGTTGCCCTTTTTGCCCTTGGCGACGAAGTACGCAACCACTGGCGACTCACGCAACAAGCGCAGCGCTTTGACGGTAATCAGTTCCGGATCACCGGGGCCGACGCCCAGGCCAATCAAACGTCCTTTAGCCTGCATCATTCGATCTCCGTGGCGAGGGCATTGACGGCGGCGGCGGCCATGGCGCTGCCACCGAGGCGGCCTTGCATGATCACGAACGGCACGCCACGGCTGTCGGCGGCCAGTGCCGCTTTCGATTCGGCAGCGCCGACGAAGCCGACCGGGAAGCCCAGAATCAGCGCCGGTTTTGGTGCGCCGGCATCGAGCATTTCCAGCAGATAGAACAGCGCAGTCGGCGCGTTGCCGATCACCACAACACTGCCTTCAAGGTGCGGACGCCACAGTTCCAGCGCAGCGGCGGAACGAGTGTTACCCAGCTCGCGCGCCAGCTCCGGCACGCTGTCGTCGCGCAAGGTGCAGATCACTTCGTTGTTGGCCGGCAGGCGCGCGCGGGTCACGCCTTCGGAGACCATTCGTGCATCACACAGGATTGGCGCACCGGCGGCCAGCGCCTCGCGCCCGGCCTTGCCCGCGCCTTCGGAAAACTGCAGACCGTCGATGGCCTCGACCATGCCGCAGGCGTGAATCACCCGCACCGCGAGTTTTTCCAGATCGGCCGGGATTCGCGCGAGGTTGGCTTCGCTGCGAATGATCGCGAAGGAGTTGCGATAGATCTCCTGACCGTCGCGAATGTAATCAAGCATCAAGGGGGCTCCGGGAGCGGGCGTCGAGCAGGGTCGCGGCCGCTTCAATAGTAAGATTGCGTGCGTGCAACGCGCCGAAACCCGGCAGCGTCGCATCGCGAAAATAGAGGTCGTAATGACCGGGGCTGACCGCCAGCAACGTCACCGGCGCACGGTGCGCGGCGGCGCAGGAACGCGAGCAACCGGACAGGTGCACGCTGAGCGCCGAGGGCAGCAGCGTCGCCAGATGGCGGGCGTCCTGTTTGGTGTCGGCGAGGCCTTTGCCGCAGCCGTTGGAACCGGTGCAGGCAATCAGGCGCGACAGCGGTTCGCTCGGCTCGGTCAGCAGGTTGAGTTGCTTGAGGCCTTGCAGCACCTCGGCGGCGTCAGTGATTTTGACGTCGGGCAGCAACAGGCTTTGCCACGGGGTGAAACGCAGGTGGCCGTTGCCGAACTGGCGAGCCAGTTGTGCAACACCGCGCAGCATTGTCGGATCGAGTCGACCGAGCGCTGGCACGGCGCCGATGTATACCAAGTCCAAGGCGTTTTGCGGATGAACGCCGATGTGCAGATTGTCCGCCGCTGGCGGGCGTTGCCGGTCGCTGAGGGTTTGCAGATTGACCCGCTGAGCGAGTTTTTCGAGAAACAGCTCAGGCGTCATTTCGCTGAGCAAATGGCGCATCCGCGTTTGCTCAGGGCGCGCCAGATCAAGGAACAATTCGAGCACCGCGACCACCAGCGCATGGCCGTTGTGCAGTGCCACCGCACCAAGCGCACGATCCGTCGGGCAACCGGCCAGACCGAATGCCAGCAATGTTTCGCCGTCCTTTTTGAAGGCCGACAACCACAGGTCATGCGGGTGTTCGAGCATCGCCAAGGCTTCAGCGCCGTCCAGTTGCACGGCGAACTTGGCGCTCAATTCATGAAAGCGCGGATGGTTTTGCAGGGTATCGAGGATCTGTTCGGCGAGCGGACGAGTGTCGAATTGCATCTGCTGGTCGATCCCGGCAGCCGGGCTGAGCATCAGGTTGCGCACATCGTCGCCGGCGGCGGATCGCGGGCCGAGGCCGGCAGCCAACAGGCTGTCGATCAATGCAGAGGACTGAGCGCCGATCCCGCGAATCTGCAGATTGGCGCGGTTGGTCGCCTCGATGGCGCCGCTGGCGAACTGTTGTGCCGCATTCGCCACCGCATCTGCCTGATCGGCACTGATCGAGCCACCGTTGAGTTTGATCCGACAGATCCCGCCATCCAATGCCTGAACGATGCGCAGCAACCCCGGACAAGCCGAGGGGCGTATGGCAGTGGACATCGGGCGTTCGTTCAAGGGGCGAACCGGTTGCGAGGGAAAGGCGCGGTATTATGCCTGCTTTGTTCACCGGCATGAAAAGTCTGCCCGTCGGTTTTGCAAGACATATCCCTCGACGGGCATTGCCCTCGCGGGCATTTCAGGCCAACGCGATGATTTGCTCTTGGCGGCGCTCGCCCAGTAACGAGATAACCTTGGCCCGGGAAAAACCATAATCCTCGGGATCGATCAGCGCTTTGTAGCCTTCGACAAACACGCGGCCCTGGATACTTTTGTTATTGAAACGATGATAAAGCACATTATCGACGACGATTTCTGCAACTTCAAAAGACACGACCACAGTCGATACCGCTGTCCCGGAAGAAACAAAGCCCAACATAAATCTTATGCAATTCCCCTCTAACAAAACATGTGGCTGGATACTCTGATTAGCAACCTCAGCGCAGACTTGCTTCAACTGCAACTTGATCGCTGAAGCGCACACGCGTGTGACCGTCGCGGGAATCCAGCTGTGCAGAAGTCTGGTTGCCAACTCCAACACGGTAAAGCTTTCAGGCAAAGGCGCCGGAAAATTTACGCCCGGGTTGTCCAGCAACAGGGCACCGGTGGCTCTCAATGCCATGTTATTAGCGTGGGCCCATGACTCAACGTCGCGGCCATCGGACACTTTATGGGAGGCGACTGTTTGAGCATACAGCAGGGCATCAAGGCTATCGGATCGGTCTGCTGCGGATAATTCGTCCGCCACCAGAATGACCGCGCCGGCGCAGACAAAAGTTTTAAATCCTGTGTTCATTTTCAGCTTCCTGGAAAGCCAGAGACTCGCGTCTCTGGCTTTATTTAAACTCAGGCCTTTTTACCGAACTCATAGCTAAGCGCTTTTTCACGCTGCTCGGTCAGCGCTTTGACAATCAGCGGCTCGACCATCAAGTAATCCTCTTCATCCATGTGCATGGTGGCCGCGCCGTTATAGATTTCAACCGCCGAAGTGGCCCACTCGACAAACAACACTTTGGTCGGTTGCGCAGTGGCGAGGTATTGCACGGCTGCAACGGCCAGGGTAATGCCACCGTCGGTATCTTCCAGGGCACTGGACATGCAGAAGTTGCCACCTTCGGCTTTCTTCGAGTTGTTTTCGAAAAGCTTCAATGCTTCAGGCTCGTTCTTCAGTGCATCCATAGTTGAATCGGCGACAGTCGACAGTACCTTCAATGCTGTCTGGCCTTGGCCAATGGCTGCACCCACTGCCGCATGAATAATGGTCAAGGCAACATTGTCCATCGTGAGCTTTTGCGAAGAAGCACTGTAGCGATTATACGGCTGGCTGAAGGCGAACCATCCGGTCAACTTCATCAGTCGCATGAACTCGTTGTATCGCTGTTCTTTCTGACTGGCCGCCGGAAATTTGAGCAAGGCCACCAGGTCGGCGTACATGTACGTATTCTTGACGATACGCTTGCTGCGCTTGGACATGCTCGCATCAAAACCTGCGATACCCGACCCCATGATGGCGGCGTTCAGTTCATCCTTGTCAATGGGCAAGTTCGCTGCGGCCCGAACGGTGCGCGCATGCATTACTGGTTGTGCCGCAACAAACTCATTGCACTCCGTAATTAATGCAACACGTTGAGCAGCAGAAGTTACCTGTTCTTTTACTTCAGTCATGACTATTGATTCCCTGCAATTATTTAAACGCCGTCTTGGCGTAAAACCAAATTAACCCCACGTTTAAAATTAATCAACTTCCGTTCCATTCAATTCATTTCAGCTGTCACGCCAACATTAAAACCATTTCATCTCCAGCCACCATTTAACGCGTCAGTTCAATTTCCCTCGTACGCATTTCAAGCACCGCTTCGCTTAATCGTGCGCGATACTCTTCCATCTGTCGCGGTTTGATTGCAAAGCGCCTGGACTGGATATCAAGTTGCGCACCGCTGTGCTGTACCGTCCAGAACAGATAATTTGAACTCCAGTCAGTTTGCAGAAAGCGCACGTTGCTAATCACGATCTCCAACTCTTTTTGCGCGTTATATTGCGCTGGGGAAAAACGAAAGTCTGCCCATGCGCGCGCGCCATCGGATAACACGTCGATTCCAGCCGAGCTAAACTCAAGTAACTGAAAGGTCTCTTTCATTGCGGCAATTTTTGATCGGCTTATCAGCGTCGACACCGATTTCGCCCACTTGTCCAACACGTTCCCTGTAAAGTTTTTGTCGGCAACAATTACCGGCTCGTACTCCAACCCCCAGCCAACAGACCACAGGACGCCAGAGTAAAATTCGAACCATGCCGCAGGTTCATGTTTTCTGTTATGGCGCTGATCCGCTCCAAACTCCGCCCAGCGCATACTGTCTTTAATAAACCGTTGATCTATCTTGGCCACACCCGAGAGAAACGACAGTAAGTTGCCTCCCATTACGACTGAAGCACCGCCATCAATTAAAGCACTTGCAGCCCGCTGCATCTCACTCATATTTACACTCCTGTATATTTAAGGTGCCTTGCCTGGCACTCATTATTAATGCCTGTTCAGCTGTAACGGCAGCGCATTGCACTGAGAATAACAACCTCAAAACAATTCCAATAAAAGCAACTAAAACAATTAGTGTCCGTTCGCCAATTAACAGATTGAAAGCAGTCAGTGGGCAGCCATCGCGCTATCATGTCGCCGGATAATCGCAAGCACACGATTGAGGAAGGTATGGCCCCTTGGCTGACGGTTGTAGGCATCGCTGAAGATGGCTTTAAAGGCCTTGGAAAAAACGCCCGGCGCGCCCTGATGAACGCCTCGCGGATTATCGGTGGCCAGCGTCAGCTGGATTTGCTGCCGGTGTGCATTCGCGGCGAACGCCAGTTGTGGCCGAGCCCGTTTTCTCTCGCGCCGGTGCTTGAGCAGCGCGGCGAAGCGGTCTGTGTGTTGGCCAGCGGCGATCCGATGTTCTATGGCGTTGGCGCCAGTCTCGCGCGGCAGGTGCCCAGCGATGAGATGCTGATTTTACCCGCGCCCTCTTCCTGCTCACTGGCGGCGGCAAGGCTGGGCTGGCCGTTGCAGGAAGTGAGCATTGTGTCGTTGGTGGCGCGGCCACTGGCAGCGCTCAATGCGCAGTTGTTCAGCGGCGTGCGGTTGCTGCTGTTGAGCAATGACGGACAGAGCCCGGCGGCAGTTGCGCAATTGCTGCGTGAGCGCGGCTTTGGTTCGAGTCGCATGAGCGTGTTCGAACACTTGGGTGGCGATGCCGAGCAACGGATCGACGCCAGCGCCCACGACTGGAACCTTGCCTCGACTGCCGACCTCAACGTGATCGCCATCGAATGCCTCGCCGACGCCAACACGCCACGTCTGTCGCGCCTTGCCGGCCTGCCGGACTCGGCGTTCAAACATGACGGCCAACTGACCAAACGCGACGTGCGCGCCATCACCCTCGCCCGCCTCGCCCCGACGCCCGGTGAATTGCTTTGGGACGTCGGCGCCGGCAGCGGCTCGATCGGCATCGAATGGATGCGCGCACATCCGAGCTGCCGCGCGCTGGCCATCGAAGCCGATGACGGTCGCCAGCAATTGATCGAGCTCAACCGAGATGCGTTGGGCGTGCCCGGTTTGCAGTTGATTCGCGGCAAGGCTCCCCAAGCGCTGCAAGGTCTGGAGCGCCCGGATGCGATTTTCATCGGCGGCGGCGTCACCCGTGAGGGCGTGCTTGAAACGTGCTGGGAACGGCTCAAACCCGGCGGGCGTCTGGTGGCCAACGCCGTGACCCTGCAAAGTGAAGTCACCCTGATGAGCTGGCGCGAACGTTTCGGCGGTGAGCTGACGCGCATTCATGTCGCGCAGGCGCAGCCGCTGGGCGAGTTTGATACGTGGCGACAAGCGTTGCCGATCACTTTGCTTGATCTGGTTAAACCCTTCGATGCGTAAACGAATCCTGTTGCTCGGCGGCGTCACCGAAGCGCTCGCGATCGCACGCAAGCTGGGGCCGGAGCACATTTACAGCCTCGCCGGTGTCGGCCGTGTGCCGACCGATCTGATCTGTCAGGTGCGCGTCGGCGGTTATGGCGGTGCCGAAGGTCTGGCGCAATTTATTCGCGCCGAAGGCATCGACCTGCTGCTCGACGCCACGCACCCGTACGCCGCACAAATCAGCCAAAACGCCGCCACCGCCGCGCATCTGACCGGCATCCCGTGCTGGGCCCTGCGCCGCCCGGCGTGGCAGCCGCAAGCGGGCGATGACTGGCGCGAAGTCAGCGACTGGGCGGAGCTGATCAATGCCCTCAAACCCTTCCGCCGTCCGCTGTTTACCCTTGGCCGAGAACCGTTGCAGCACCTCGACGAAATCCCCGCTGAGCAATTCTGGACGCTGCGCGCCCTCGACGTTTATCCCGGTAACGAACGCTGCGAAGTCATCGGCGCGCGCGGGCCGTTCCTGATCGACGATGAACGCGCCTTGTTCGAACGCCGGCAGATCGATGTGCTGATCAGCAAAAACAGCGGCAGCACTGCGACCGAGCCGAAACTGGAAGTGGCACGCGAGCGTGGAGTGCCGGTGCTGGTGTTGAAGCGACCGGTGTTGCCGGGGGTTGATCGGGAGTTTGGGTCGGCGTCTGAAGTCCTCGCGGCCCTCACGACTGAAGGCCTGGTTTGAAAGGTTAGAAACCTTGAGGCCGCCTTCGCGGGCAAGCCCGCTCCCACAGGGTTCGCGGCGTTCGCATTTTCTGCGTACGCCATCAATCACTGTGGGAGCGGGCTTGCTCGCGAAGGCGGCCTGACTGGCGTCGCGATTCGCAACCGCTACACTCTTTGAAAAACGCTGCGACACCAAACCGCACGACGCTTTTTTACTTATCGGCCCTGATCAGGCTAAATAGCCCGCGCCTGATCGCCCACCCAATGGATCTCTCCGATGAACCGACAACGGCTAGCATTTGCCTGGATCGCCTGCTTTGCAGTGCTGTTCAACATGCTCGCCATGCCGATGACGGGGGCGATGGCGCAGGCGGCCAATTCACCGGCCGAACAGTTGCTGTGGAGCAGTTTCTGCACCGGCAGCGGGACGAAGATGGTCGCGATCAACATCGGTTCCACCGAGCAGAAGGCGCCGGCCAACGACACGCATTCCAACATGCAGCATTGCTGGTGTTGCTCGGGTTCTGCGCCATTGGTGGCGTTGCCGGGCCATTCGCCGCAGCTGTATTTCGCCCGCTATGAAAGCAATCACAGCGTCGCGCCGCTCTCACTGCAAACCCCTACTCCGCGCCAGCAATGGCCGAGCCTCAATCCCCGCGCCTCTCCTCTGGTTTGATTTGTTCTCGCAATTGACCTGCGTTTCAAATCGTTCTGGAGAACTGCCATGTTGAACAAACTCATCGTCATCGCTGCGCTGTTGCTGCCCGCGTGCTTCGCCAATGCCCACGAATACAAGGCTGGCGAGATTGAAATCGCCCACCCGTGGTCGCAGGAATTGCCGCCGAATGCGCCGACCGTAGCGGCGTATTTCGTGATTCACAACGGCGGCAAAACGGCTGACCGCTTGCTCAGCGTCGACTCGCCGATCGCCCCCCAAGCGCAGTTGCATGAGCATGTGATGCAGGGCGATCTGATGAAGATGCAGCAGGTGCCGAGCGTGGAAATCCCTGCTGGCGGCAACGTGATATTTGCGCCGATGGCCTACCACGTGATGCTGCTCAACCCGACTGATCGCAGCATGCTCACGGACGGCAAGCAATTCCCGCTGACGCTGCATTTCGAGAAGGCCGGCGACGTCACCGTCGAAGTTTCGGTGCAGAAGAAGCCCCCGGAAACCACGCAGGCTCACGCGCACGCTCAGTAAGCCTTCCGGCAGATTCCGCCCATGCGCCCGCTGAGCGCCAGGCCCTCCGCGCCACGCCGTCAGACTGAACACCTGACTCGCGGCAGCTGGATCGCCCTGTTCGCCATGTTGATGATTTTCATCGGCCCACTGATTTCTCAGTCGATGCCGATGGATCAACACGCCTCGACCTCCCTGCCAATGAGCATGGACATGTCGATGGACATGCCGGGGATGGATCACTCCGGACATGACGCGAAACCCAGCGCCGAACATTGCCCGCCACAATCCTCGCACCACGTGCTGTGGGAAAAATGCGGCTATTGCAGCCTGCTGTTCAATTGCCCGGCACTGACCGGCGGCGGCGATTTCGTCGCCTTCAACATCCCGCCACTCAACACTTTCACTCCGCCCTCCCCGCGCCTGGGCCACGCCCGGCAAACCTTCTTCCCCGGCGCCCGCACCCGCGCCCCGCCCATCGCCACGTAAACACGCACCTTTGATTGCACACGGTGGAGAAGACAGCTTCAGGCTGCCGGCCGTGTCGTTTACGACTGTTTGATGGAAATTGTCATGTCCAGGTTTGCTGCTGTTTCACGCTCGGGTTCCGCCCCGGCGTCCTTCGTGTTGAACGAATCGCGGATTCGTTTCAGGCACGCTAGCGCCGTCCTTTGCGGCGTCCTGCTGTCCCCGTTGGTGTTGGCCGATGATCACCCCGGCCACAACGAAGAACTGAGTCCAACGGTGATCACCGCGATCGCGCCGAGCTCACCGCTGACCATCGTTACCAACCCAAAAGATCCACGCCAACCAGTGCCGGCCAGTGACGGCGGCGACTATCTGAAAACCATTCCGGGTTTTGCGCTGGTGCGCAATGGCGGCACCAACGGCGATCCGGTATTGCGCGGCATGTTCGGCTCGCGTCTGAACATTCTCACCAACGGCAGCATGCTGCTCGGCGCTTGCCCGGGCCGGATGGACGCGCCGACCTCGTACATCTCGCCGGAGACCTACGACAAACTCACCGTGATCAAAGGCCCGCAAACCGTGCTTTACGGCCCGGGCGCCTCGGCGGGCACGGTGTTGTTTGATCGTGAACCGGAGAGCTTCGGCGAACTCGGCACGCGGGTGAACGCCAGCGTTCTGGCCGGTTCTCACGGACGCTTCGATAAGGTTGTCGACGCCGCTGCCGGTGGCCCGTTGGGTTACGTGCGGGTGATCGGCAACACCGCGCATTCCGACGATTACCGCGACGGCAACAACGACATCGTCGCCTCGCGCTACGACAAGTGGAACGGCGACGTCGCGGTCGGCTGGACGCCGGATGCCGACACCCTGATCGAACTCACCGCCGGCAAGGGCGACGGCGAAGCGCGCTACGCTGGGCGCGGCATGGACGGCTCGCAATTCCTGCGTGAAAGCCTCGGCCTGCGTTTCGAAAAATCCAACATCACCGACGTGCTGGAGAAACTCGAAGCGCAGGTCTACTACAACTACGCCGACCACGTGATGGACAACTATACGCTGCGCACGCCGTCCGGCACCGGCATGATGGCCGGGCCCATGGCCTCCAATGTCGACCGCCGCACCCTCGGTGCGCGGATCAAAGCGACCTGGCGTTGGGCCGACATTCAACTGATCACCGGCCTCGACGCGCAGACCAACGAGCATCGCCAGCGCAGTTCAATGGGCGTCGACACCTACAAAGATCTGCCCTACACCAAGGACGCCGATTTCCATAACTACGGCGTGTTCAGTGAAATGACCTGGTACGCCGCCGACCGCGATCGGCTGATCACCGGCGCCCGCGTCGACCGCGCCTCGGCCAAGGATTATCGGCAAACCAGCGGCTCGGGAATGATGACCCGCCCCAATCCGACCGCCGACGACACCCGCGCCGACACCCTGCCCAGCGGCTTCGTGCGCTACGAGCATGACCTCGCTGACAGCCCGACCACGCTCTACGCCGGCCTCGGTCACGCGCAGCGCTTTCCGGATTACTGGGAGCTGTTCTCGGCGAGCAGCGGCCCGGTCGGTTCGCTCAACGCGTTCGATTCGATCAAACCGGAAAAGACCACGCAGTTCGATTTCGGCGTGAACTACAAGAGCGCCGATCTGGAAGCCTGGGCCTCGGGCTACATCGGCGTGGTGCGCGATTACATCCTCTTCGATTACACCCCGGGAATGATGGGCATGAGCACTTCGCGCGCCGAGAACATCGACGCGCGAATCATGGGCGGTGAACTCGGTGCCGCGTATCAACTCACCGACAACTGGAAGACCGATGCAACCCTGGCCTACGCCTGGGGCAAGAACAGCAGCGACGGTTCGGCCCTGCCGCAAATGCCGCCGCTGGATGCACGCTTCGGTCTGACCTATACCAAAGACAACTGGAGCGCCGGCGCACTGTGGAGGGTGGTTGCTGCGCAAAACCGTATCGACCAGAACAAGGGCAACGTGGTCGGCAAGGATTACGACAAGAGTTCGGGCTTCGGCGTGTTCTCACTCAACGGTGCCTACCGGATCAACAAAAACTGGAAGGTCAGCAGCGGCGTCGACAATTTGTTCGGCAAGGCTTACGCCGAACACCTGAACCTGGCGGGCAACGCCGGATTCGGCTACCCGGCCAACGACCCGCAAGCCATCAACGAACCGGGGCGCACGCTCTGGACCAAGGTGGACATGAGTTTCTGACAGGCAACACCCACCCATGTGGGAGCGGGCTTGCTCGCGAAGGCGGCATGCCAGGCGACATCAATGTTGAATGTGCCGCCGCTTTCGCGAGCAAGCCCGCTCCCACAGGGAATGCAGTGTTGCAACCTGAATGAACAACTAGAAGACCCAAGCCAAGCGGAGCACACGTGATGAATCAGCCCAAACCGAATTTCTACAACCTGGCCTGGCGTTGGCATTTTTACGCCGGGCTCTTCGTCGCCCCTTTTATGGTGATGCTGGCCCTGACCGGCATGATTTACCTGTTCAAACCGCAACTCGATTCATTGATGTACAGCAGCCTGCTCAACGTCCCCGCCGGTCATCACAGCGTCCCGGCCGATGACTTGCTGCAACGGGTAAAAAGCGCTTATCCACAAGGCCAGGTCACCCAATACCTGCCGCCGGTCAACGCCGAACGCAGCGCGCAATTTGTGGTGACCAACGCCGGTCACGAACTCAATGTGTTCGTCGATCCGTACCACGGCGACATCCTCGGCGAACAAGATGCCAAGCAAAACCTGCAAGCCATCGCCCGCGCGATTCACGGCGAATTGATGATCGGCACCGTCGGTGACCGTCTCATCGAAATGGCCGCCGGTTGGGGCGTGGTGTTGGTGGTGTCCGGGTTGTTCCTGTGGTGGCCGCGCGGTCAGGCAGCAGGCATTTTGTGGCCTCGGCTGAACAGTCGCGGTCGTGTGTTGTGGCGGGATCTGCACGCGGTCACCGGGTTCTGGGGTGCGACATTGCTGCTGGTGATGTTGCTCAGCGGCATGACCTGGACCGGTTTCTGGGGCAAACAATACGCGCAGGTGTGGAACGTGTTCCCGGCGGCGATGTGGGACAACGTGCCGACCTCCGATGTTGAAGCGCGAACCCTGAACAGCGCCACCCGCCAGACCGTGCCTTGGGCAATGGAAAACACGCCGATGCCGATGTCCGGCGACCACGCCGAACACATGGCCCACGGCGGCGCCAACGCTGGCCCGGCGGCACCGAGCATCAGCCTGCAAGACGTGCAAAACATCGCCACCGCGCGCAAGGTCGAACCGGGTTACAGCATCACCCTGCCGACCACCGCCACCGGCGTGTTCACCATCGCCGTGTTCGCCGACGATCCGCGCAACGACGCCACCCTGCACGTCGATCAATACACCGGCAAAGTCCTCGCCGATGTGCGTTTCGAACAATACGGCACGGTTGCCCGCGCCACCGAAATCGGCGTGATGCTCCACGAAGGCAAGATGTTCGGCACCTTCAATCAGATCGTCGTGTTGCTGATCTGTCTGATGATTCTGCTCAGCGCCGTCAGCGGCGTGGTGATCTGGTGGAAGCGTCGGCCACAGGGCAAATTCGGCGTGCCACCGCTGCGGCATGACCTGCCGAAATGGAAAACCGGCGTGGTCATCATGCTCGCGCTGGCGGTGATTTTTCCGCTGGTGGGGGCTTCGCTGGTGGTGGTGTGGTTGCTGGATCGACTGCTGCTGTCGCGGTTTGGTCGCCAACCTGAATCTGCCTCAACTTCATCATGAAGCAGGCGAGATGCGCGATTTAGACAGCTCTATAGACTGCCGGGGCTTATATGCCGGCAATTTTTAGTGTTACTGTATAACGCGAATTTGCCATTCTGCCCACGACCACAAGTCGTGGGCTTTTCATTTGATGAAGTGATTCACCGTACCGATGAACAAGTACCTCTTGTCCAGCCTCTGCCTGTTCGCCATGAACAATGCCCACGCCGACAGCGCCCCCCTGACGTTGCCCACCGGCACCATCAGCGCGCCCGCCGTTGACGATGCAACCGTCAGCCTCACCACGCCGACCACCGCCGGTTCGCGGCTGAACCTCAGCGCCATGCAAACCCCGGCCAGCGTTGAAAGCCTCAGCGGCGAGCAAGTCCGCGCACGCGGCGATCGCAGCGTGCAGGACGCGGTGTCGCGCAGCACCGGCATCAGCCGCACCGGGACGCCGGGCGATGGCGGCACATCGTTGCAGGCGCGCGGTTTCACCGGGCAGAGTTCGGTGATGCAGTTGTATGACGGCAACCGCATGTACAGCGGCATGGGCACCGTCACGTTTCCGGTCGACACTTGGTCGGTGGAGCGTGTCGATGTGCTGCGTGGCCCGGCGTCGGTGTTGTACGGCGAAGGCGCGACCGGCGCGGTGGTCAACGTCATTCCGAAGAAGCCATTCGAGGGCGACATCGAAAATCATCTGCGCGTCGGTTATGGCTCTTACGACAGCCAACAGCAGGCCTTCGACAGCGGCGGTTCACTGAGCGATACGTTGAGCTATCGCCTCAATCTCAATCGTCTGCGCAGCAACGGCTGGATCGATCGCGGCGACGCCTCCAGCGACTTCATCAGCGCGGCCCTGCGCTGGCAGGCCAGCGAAGAGCTGGCGTTTACCCTCGCCCACGATTACGGCGATCAGCGCCCGCAAAACTACTTCGGCACGCCGTTGATCAATGGCCATTTGCAGGACAGTTTGCGCAACAAAAACTACAACGTGCGCGACGACAAACAGCACTACAACGATCAGTGGACGCGTCTGACCAGCGACTGGCAGATCAACGACTCGGTCAGCGCCAGCAACGAGTTGTACTACCTCAAAGCCCAGCGCCGCTGGCAGAACGCCGAGAACTACAACTTCGACGCGGGCACGCAGCAACTGAGCCGCAGCGGTTATTTCGGCATCGGCCATAAACAAGAACAGGTTGGCGACCGTCAGACTTTCACCTTCAAACACTCGCTGTTCGGCCTCGACAGCCAAACCGTCAGCGGCGTCGAATACAACCGCATCCGCTTCCAGCTCAACAGCAACTCACCGTTCAACGACGTGTTGCCGACCGGCCAGGCCGTGGATCTGTATCACCCGCAAGCCGGCACTTTCGAGAGCGCCGACCCTTATCGCGATCAGTTCGACAGCACCACCAAACAGCTGTCGGTGTTCGCCGAGAACCGCACGCAACTGAGTGAGCGCTGGTCGCTGGTGACCGGTGTGCGCCGCGATTACGTGCACGTCGATCGCAACAATCTGCTCGATGGCAGTCAGAGCGACAAGACCCTGACCGGCAACAACTGGAAGGCCGGGTTGGTGTTTGCGTTGACGCAGGATACGTCGCTCTACGGCCAGATGGCGACCAGCACCGACGGTATTGGCGGGCTGATTTCTCTGAGCCCGAGCCAGCAGCAATATGATCTGTCGACCGCGCGCCAGACTGAAGTCGGCTTGAAGCAATTGTTCTGGGATCAGCGCGGCGAGTTCACCTTGGCGGCGTATCGCGTTGTGAAAAAGAAGCTGCTGACTGACGATCCGGGCAACCCGACGCTTAAGCAGCAGGTGGGTCAGCAGTCGTCTAACGGGCTGGAAGCGAGCCTCGATCTGCAATTGCCGCACGCCTGGCAACTGCAAGCAAACGCGGCGATCGTGAAGGCCAAGTACGACGATTTCTCGGCGGTAGTGAACGGCCAGACGCTGTCGTATAACGGCAATCGTCCGGTGGACGTGCCAAGGCGTACGGCCAATCTTTGGTTGAACAAGGCCATTAACGATGACCTGAAAGCCGGCGCCGGTGTGCGGTATGTTGATGCGCGTTACGCCGACATGGCCAACCGCAACGAGCTGCCGAGTTACACCGTGGTCGACGCGACGTTGTCGTGGCAAGCCCTGCGCAACACGACGCTGGGCTTGCAGGTGAACAACCTGTTTGACCGCCGGTATGCGCAAACCCAATACAATGAAGGGCAGCAGTGGATCCTTGGCGAACCGCGCTCGTTTTTTGTCAGTGCTGATTACACCTTTTGATTGAAAAGCCTTGCCCTCACCCTAGCCCTCTCCCAGAGGTAGAGGGGACTGACCGAGGTGTTTGGCCAAGTTGCACCGACTTGAAATACCGAGTCGAACTCAGGCTTTGAAGAGCACACAGCTCGGCTCCCTTTCCTCTATAAATTTGGAAAGATCGAGTCGAACTCAGGGTTTGAACAGCATGAAGATCGGCTCCCTTTCCCCCTCTACCCCTTGGGGGAGAGGGTTGGGGTGAGGGGGAAAAAATCTCACTGAACCACCACAATCATCGACATCACACCGGACCCGCATGACCTCACTCACCCTCACCGACCTCGCCTGGACACCGCTGGGCCACGGCCACTGTCATCACCAGTTCCAGCTGCGTGACGCCTCGTTGCAGGTGGCCGCCGGTGAGTTCGTCGGGTTGATCGGCCCCAACGGCAGCGGCAAAACCAGTCTGCTGCGCTGCGCCTATCGCTTCAGCGCGCCGGAAAGCGGTGAGGTCAGACTTGAACACCACAACGTCTGGAAACAGTCCTCACGCTGGTGTGCGCAACGCATCGCCGTGGTCTTGCAGGAGTTTCCTGATGCCTTCGGCCTGACCGTCGAAGAAGTCGTCGCCATGGGCCGCTCGCCGCACAAACGTCTGTTCGACGGTGACACCCGGGAAGACCGCGATCTGGCCACTCAAGCGCTGAAATCCGTCGGCCTCGAAGGCTTCGAAGACCACGCCTTCGCCACCCTCTCCGGCGGCGAAAAGCAGCGAGTTTTTCTTGCCCGCGCCCTGACTCAACAACCGCAACTGCTGATCCTCGACGAGCCGACCAATCACCTCGACCCGCGCTATCAGCTCGAACTGCTGCAACTGGTCAAACGCCTGAAGATCGGCACCCTCGCCAGCATCCACGACCTGAATCTGGCCGCCGCGTTCTGCGACCGTTTGTACGTGATCGATCACGGCCGCATCGTCGCCAGCGGCACGCCGCAAGAAGTCCTCACTGAACAATTGCTGCGCGAGGTGTTTGGCGTCGAGGCGTTGATCGACGCGCATCCCCTCCACGGCTACCCGCGAATCACCTGGATAACCCGACCATGACCCTGCGTTCCCTGCTTTGCGTCGCCCTTCTGTTGTGCAGTGCCGAGGCCTTGGCCGAATCGACCAAATACCCGCTGACCGTGCAAAGCTGCAACCGCGACGTGACTTTCAAGGAAGCGCCAAAACACGCGGTCAGCCACGACATCAACATGACCCAGATGATGCTCGCCCTCGGTCTCAAATCGCGGATGGCCGGCTACAGCGGCGTCAGTGGCTGGAAGTCGGTGACACCCGAGATGCAATCGCTGCTCGACGGTCTGCCGGAGCTCGCGGCGAAGTACCCGTCGGTGGAAACCCTGCTCAACGCCAACGTCGATTTCCTCTTCGCCGGTTGGGATTACGGCATGCGCGTCGGCGGCGACCTGACGCCGCAAACCCTGCAACCGCTGGGCATCAATGTCTACGAGTTGACCGAGTCCTGCGCTTTCGTGATGAAGCGCCCGGCGGCGACGCTGGAGGACACTTACAACGACTTGCGCAACCTCGGCAAAATCTTCGACGTGCAGGATCGCGCCAATGCCTTGATCGCCGACATGCAGGCGCAAGTCGCTGCCGTGCGCAAAGACCTGCCAGCAGAAAAGCCGCGCGTGTTCCTTTATGACAGCGGCGAAGACCGCGCGATGACCTCTGGCCGCCTCGGCATGCCGCAAGCACTGATCGATGCGGCGGGCGGGCGCAATATTCTTGATGACGTCGACGCGAGCTGGACGCGGGTCAACTGGGAAACCGTGGTTGAACACAATCCGCAAGTGATCGTGATCGTCGACTACAGCGAAATCACCGCAGATCAGAAAATCCAGTTCCTGCTCGATAACAAAGCCCTGCAATCGGTCGATGCGATAAAGAACCAGCGCTTCATCGTCATCCCGTATGTGCAGGCCACGCCGGGCATCGACAACGTGTTGGCCGTTGAAACCCTGGCCAAAGGTTTCCACGGCGAATGATCAACCGTCGATATGCCTTGCTGCTGCTCGTCCTCGGCGCCGTGTTGCTGGTGTCGTGCGTGGTCTCGCTCGGCTTCGGCCCGGCGCGGGTGCCAGTGGACGTGGTGTGGCGGATTTTGCTGCACAAGGCCTTCGGTGTTGGCGAGGTGAACTGGAGCGCCGGGCAGGAACATATCGTCTGGCTGATTCGCGTGCCGCGCATGCTCCTCGGCGCGCTGGTCGGTGCCGGGCTGGCGCTGATTGGCGCGGTGCTGCAAGCGGTGACGCGCAATCCGCTGGCCGATCCGCATCTGCTCGGCGTCACCTCCGGGGCCACGCTGGGCGCGGTGATTGTAGTGCTGCATGTCGGCGAAATTGTCGGGTTGTTGACCTTGCCGATCGCCGCTTTTATCGGCGCGCTGTTGAGCATGCTGGTGGTGCTGGCGATTGCCAGTCGCCATGGCCGACTCGACAGTGACCGCTTGCTGCTGTGTGGCGTGGCGGTGTCGTTCGTGATGATGGCGATCGCCAATCTGCTGCTGTTCATGGGCGACCATCGCGCCAGTTCGGCGGTGATGTTCTGGATGCTCGGCGGCCTCGGGCTGGCGCGCTGGGAGTTGCTCGCGGTGCCAGCGGCCAGCGTGCTGCTCGGTTTGATGTTGCTGCTGGGCATGGCGCGACCGTTGAACGCATTGATGGCCGGCGAGCAAACCGCCGTGACCCTCGGCTTGAATGCGCGCGCGGTGCGTTTGCGGGTGTTCGTCATCGCCTCGTTGATGACCGGTGTGCTGGTATCGATCAGCGGCTCGATCGGTTTTGTCGGGCTGATGGTGCCGCACATCGCGCGGCGTCTGGTCGGTGCCGAACATCGGCGTTTGCTGCCGGCGTGCATGCTGCTTGGCAGTATCTTTCTGGTCTGGGTCGATGTCGCAGCGCGCACGTTGATCGCGCCGGAAGACTTGCCGATCGGCATCGCCACTGCTGCCATCGGCGGCCTCTTCTTCATCGGCCTGATGCGCCGTCGCTGACTCTTCACAGATTTCTCCTCCCTGTAGGAGCTGCCGAAGGCTGCGATCTTTTGATCTTGTTTTAAGAGCAAGATCAAAAGATCGCAGCCTTCGGCAGCTCCTACACATGATTTTTCGCGCCCCAAAGTGGCGCGACCGCATGCACCAACGCGCCCTGCGCGTTCCTTCGTGGTGCAGCGCAAAACCGCGCAAGCGCTCTAACACGACATTTTCCTGCCTGAACCCGACCGGGCACAGCCCTTGCAAAACAGCCTTCAGTCGTCCGCATCTGCCAACCAAAAAAACTTCAAATGTTCATGGAGATCGCACAATGAAGCGTCGCAGTTTGATCAAGGCTTTCACACTCACGGCATCGATTGCCGCGATGGGCATGACCTGGACTGTCCAGGCCGCTGAGACCATCAAGGTCGGGATTCTGCATTCGTTGTCCGGCACCATGGCGATCTCCGAAACGTCGCTCAAAGACATGGCGCTGATGACCATCGACGAGATCAACGCCAAGGGCGGCGTCAACGGCAAGATGCTTGAGCCGGTGGTGGTTGACCCGGCATCGAACTGGCCGCTGTTCGCCGAGAAAGGCCGGCAGTTGCTGACTCAGGACAAGGTCGCCGTGGTGTTCGGCTGCTGGACTTCCGTGTCACGTAAATCGGTGTTGCCGGTGTTCGAAGAGCTCAACGGTCTGCTGTTCTACCCGGTGCAATACGAAGGCGAAGAGATGTCGCCGAACGTCTTCTACACCGGCGCCGCGCCGAACCAGCAAGCGATCCCGGCGGTGGAATATCTGATGAGCGAAGAAGGCGGCAGCGCCAAGCGCTACTTCCTGCTCGGCACCGATTATGTTTATCCGCGCACCACCAACAAAATCCTGCGTTCGTTCCTGCATTCCAAAGGTGTGGCCGACAAGGACATCGAAGAGGTCTACACGCCGTTCGGTCACAGCGACTATCAAACCATCGTCGCCAACATCAAAAAATTCTCCGCCGGTGGCAAGACTGCGGTCATCTCGACCGTCAACGGCGACTCCAACGTGCCGTTCTACAAAGAACTGGCCAACCAGGGTTTGAAAGCCACCGACGTACCAGTCGTGGCGTTCTCGGTCGGCGAAGAAGAACTGCGCGGCATCGACACCAAACCACTGGTGGGCAACCTCGCGGCGTGGAACTACTTCGAATCCGTCGAGAACCCGGCGAACAAGAAATTCGTCGCTGACTGGAAAGCCTACGCGAAGAAACACAACCTGCCGGGCGCGGACAAAGCCGTGACCAACGACCCGATGGAAGCCACTTACGTCGGTATCCACATGTGGGCTCAGGCGGTTGAAAAAGCCAAATCCACTGACGTCGACAAGGTGCGTGAGGCGCTGGCCGGGCAGACCTTTGCGGCGCCATCGGGCTACACGCTGACCATGGACAAGACCAACCACCACCTGCACAAACCGGTGATGATCGGCGAGATTCAGGCCGATGGTCAGTTCAACGTCGTATGGCAGACCGAAGGGCCGATCCGTGCGCAACCGTGGAGCCCGTTCATTCAGGGCAACGACAAGAAGCCGGATTATGCGGTGAAGAGCAACTGAGTCTGACTTGGGTTTTGTGGTGAGGCGGAGATCTTTTCCCCCTCACCCCAACCCTCTCCCCCAAGGGGTAGAGGGGGAAAGGGAGCCGATCTTCATGCTTTTCAAAGCTTGAGTTCGACTCGAATTCGCAGGTCGCAAAATATCGTCCAGACACCTCGGTCAGTCCCCTCTCCCTCCGGGAGAGGGTTAGGGTGAGGGGCGGTTGAACAGGACACCACCAATGCCCACTGCTCTCTACCGCTTTATCTGTGCCATCGCACTGTTGCTGCCAATGCTCGCCCACGCCGGCGATGCCGAAGACTTCGTCGCGGCCAATCCCGTGCAACAGGCCAAGCTCCTCGAAACCTGGGCCGCGCAGCCCGATCCGGCGCGTATCGAACTGATCAACGCCCTGCAACAAGGTAAGTTGACCATCGATGGCCAGCCAAAAACCCTGCGCCTGAACAATCGCCTGCGGGGTCTGATCGACACCGCGATGGCCAGCCATCAATTACTCGCCGCCGACGCCAAAATCCGTCTGACTGCCGCGCAGCAATTGCAGAAAAGCGCGAAACCCGCGCAGCTGAAATTCCTCGACCAGCAACTCGCTGGCGAAAAAGATGACAGCGTCCACGCCGCCCTGAGCCTGGCGCTGGCCAATCTGCAACTGGTCGACACTGACCCCGCCGTGCGCCTCGCCGCGGTGAGATTGCTCGGCGAAACCGGCGATCCACTGGCCCGTACGCGCCTCGAAGGTTTGCTCGAACCCGGCGTCGAAGCCGATGCCACGGTGCGCACCGCCGCCGAAACCAGCCTTGCTCAAGTCAAACGCAAACTGCTGATCGGCGAGATCCTCGGTCAGGCCTTCAGCGGCATGTCCCTCGGTTCGATTCTGTTGTTGGCCGCGCTCGGTCTGGCCATCACCTTCGGTCTGCTCGGCGTGATCAACATGGCCCACGGCGAGATGTTGATGCTCGGCGCCTACTCGACGTATGTGGTGCAGTTGATGTTCCAGCGCTACGCACCGCAAGCCATCGAGTTTTATCCGTTGATCGCATTGCCGGTGGCGTTCTTCGTTACCGCAGCAATCGGCATGGCGCTGGAACGCACGGTGATTCGTCACCTCTACGGCCGCCCACTGGAAACATTGCTCGCCACGTGGGGCATCAGCCTGATGCTGATTCAACTGGTGCGCCTGTTGTTCGGCGCGCAGAACGTTGAAGTCGCCAACCCGGCATGGCTGTCCGGCGGTATTCAAGTGCTGCCGAATCTGGTGCTGCCGTACAACCGCATCGTGATCATCGCTTTCGCACTGTTCGTGGTGGTGCTGACTTGGTTGCTGCTGAACAAAACGCGCTTGGGCCTCAACGTCCGCGCCGTTACCCAGAACCGCAACATGGCGGCTTGCTGCGGTGTGCCGACCGGTCGCGTCGACATGCTCGCTTTCGGCCTCGGCTCGGGCATCGCCGGCCTCGGCGGAGTGGCGCTGAGCCAGATCGGCAACGTCGGCCCCGACCTCGGTCAGAGCTACATCATCGACTCGTTCCTCGTCGTGGTGCTCGGCGGCGTCGGCCAGTTGGCCGGCAGCGTGCTCGCAGCATTCGGCCTGGGCATCGCCAACAAGATTCTCGAACCGCAGATCGGTGCGGTGCTCGGCAAGATCCTGATCCTCGCGCTGATCATTCTGTTTATCCAGAAACGTCCGCAAGGCCTCTTCGCACTGAAAGGACGGGTGATCGACTGATGAACCAGCCTCTGTTAGTCACGGCCACGCAAAAGGCCGGGCCGAAAGTCACCATTGCCATCGGTGCGGTAATCCTCGCCCTGCTGATCGCCCTGCCGCTGCTGTCGTTGTTGTCGCCCGACAATGCGCTGCACATCTCGGCGTATACCCTGACGCTGGTCGGCAAAATCCTCTGTTACGCCATCGTCGCACTGGCGCTGGATCTGGTCTGGGGTTACGCCGGTTTGCTCTCGCTGGGCCACGGTCTGTTCTTCGCCCTTGGCGGTTATGCGATGGGCATGTACCTGATGCGTCAGGCTGCCGGCGATGGTCTGCCGGCGTTCATGACCTTCCTGTCGTGGAGCGAATTGCCGTGGTACTGGACCGGCACCAGCAGCTTCTTCTGGGCGATGTGTCTGGTGGTGTTGGCGCCGGGATTGCTGGCGCTGGTGTTCGGCTTCTTCGCCTTCCGTTCGCGGATCAAAGGCGTGTATTTCTCGATCATGACCCAGGCCCTGACCTTCGCCGGCATGCTCCTGTTTTTCCGCAACGAGACCGGGTTCGGCGGCAACAATGGTTTCACCAATTTCCGCACGATTCTCGGTTTCGGCATCACTGAACCGGGCACCCGCGCGGTGCTGTTTCTGGCCACGGTGTTGTTGCTGGTGGCGAGCCTGTTTATCGGCTGGCGCCTGGCGCAGAGCAAGTTTGGCCGCGTGCTGACGGCATTGCGCGATGCGGAAAACCGCTTGATGTTCTGCGGCTACGACCCGCGTGGCTTCAAGCTGTTCGTGTGGGTGTTGAGTGCGGTGTTGTGTGGTCTGGCCGGCGCGTTGTATGTGCCGCAAGTCGGGATCATCAACCCGAGCGAAATGTCGCCGACCAACTCGATTGAAGCGGCGGTCTGGGTGGCTCTTGGCGGTCGTGGAACTCTAATCGGGCCGTTGCTCGGTGCCGGTGTGGTCAACGGCATGAAGAGCTGGTTCACCGTGGCGTTCCCGGAGTATTGGCTGTTCTTCCTCGGCGCGCTGTTCATCGTCGTGACGCTATACCTGCCCAAAGGCGTGATCGGCCTGCTGAAGAAACGAGGTGAACAATGAGAGTCACAGCGAGCGCTGAATTCATGTTGGAACCAGCCTTTTTTCCCGTCGAACCGAACAAGGACGCCGGCACCAGCCGCGACTCGATCGGCCTCGGTCAACGCGTCGGCCCGGGCCTCGACACACGTCACGGCACCATCCTCACACTCGAAGACATCAGCGTCAGCTTCGATGGCTTTCGCGCACTGAACAATCTGAATCTGTACATCGGCGTCGGTGAATTGCGCTGCATCATCGGCCCCAACGGTGCGGGCAAGACCACGCTGATGGACGTGATCACCGGCAAGACTCGCCCGAGTCACGGCAAGGCGTGGTTCGGCGAAACGCTGGATCTGACGCAAATGAGCGAAGTGCAAATCGCTCAGGCCGGCATCGGTCGCAAGTTTCAGAAGCCAACGGTGTTCGAGGCTTTGAGCGTGTTTGAAAACCTTGAACTGGCGCAGAAAACCGACAAGTCGGTCTGGGCCAGTTTGCGTGCGCGGTTAAGTGGTGAGCAGAAGGATCGCATCAGCGAAGTGCTGGAGACGATTCGCCTGACCACCTCGGTCAATCGCCCGGCGGGGTTGCTGTCCCACGGGCAGAAGCAGTTTCTCGAGATCGGCATGTTGCTGATGCAGGATCCGCAATTGCTCCTGCTCGATGAGCCGGTGGCGGGGATGACCGATGCGGAAACCGAGTTCACCGCTGAGTTGTTCAAGAGCCTGGCGGGCAAGCATTCGCTGATGGTGGTGGAGCATGACATGGGGTTTGTTGGCTCGATTGCTGACCATGTGACCGTGTTGCACCAGGGCAGCGTGCTGGCGGAAGGCTCGCTTGAGCAAGTGCAGGAAAACGAGCGTGTGATCGAGGTTTACCTCGGCCGCTAAAGATTATGCCCTGTGTAGGAGCTGCCGAAGGCTGCGATCTTTTGATCTTGCTCTTCAAAAAAAAGATCAAAAGATCGCAGCCTTCGGCAGCTCCTACAGGGGGATTTGAGGAGATCTGGAAATGCTGCAAGTCGACAAGCTGCACCAGTACTACGGCGGTAGCCACATCCTGCGCGGCCTCTCGTTCGACGTGAAAGTCGGCGAAGTCACCTGTCTGCTCGGGCGCAACGGCGTCGGCAAAACCACCCTGCTCAAATGCCTGATGGGCCTGCTGCCCGCCAAAGAAGGCGCAGTGAACTGGGAAGGCAAACCGATCACCACGTTCAAGCCGCATCAACGGGTTCACGCCGGAATCGCTTACGTGCCGCAAGGTCGGGAAATCTTCGGCCGCCTGACCGTTGAGGAAAATCTGTTGATGGGCCTGTCGCGGTTTCCCGGCAGTGAAGCCAAAGAAGTGCCAAGTTTCATTTATGAATTGTTCCCGGTGCTGCTACAAATGAAGCAGCGTCGCGGCGGTGACCTCTCCGGCGGTCAGCAACAGCAATTGGCGATTGGTCGCGCGTTGGCCAGTCGTCCGCGCTTGCTAATCCTCGATGAGCCCACCGAAGGCATTCAACCCTCGGTGATCAAGGAGATCGGCGCGGTGATCAAGACACTCGCGGCGCGGGGCGACATGGCGATTTTGCTGGTCGAGCAGTTCTACGACTTCGCGGCGGAACTGGCCGATCAATACCTGGTGATGTCCCGGGGCGAGATCGTGCAGCAGGGTCGCGGCGAAAATATGGAGGCCGAAGGCGTGCGCGGGCTGGTCACGATCTAAGGCAACGATCTAATCTGTAGCTTCCTAACGATAATTACAAACCATGAATTCGACTGTTTCACCTGCCCTGTTTACCCCGAGCTGGCACGCCGAGCTGGAACTCGCTTACGCGCGTTTCGGCGACTGCACACGTCCGGTTCAGCGCCGGCACCTCGGCCCGCTGCGGGTGCAAAAGCACCTGTACGCCGAAGGCCCCGAGGTCTGCCAGCACATCATCGTCCATCCGCCAGGCGGAATTGCCGGCGGTGATCGCCTCGACATCAGCGTGCGCGTCGAGCATCAGGCCTGGGCGCAGATCACCAGCCCCGGCGCGGCCAAGTGGTATCGCGCCGGTGGCCCGGCTTATCAGAAACTCGACTTTAAAGTGGCGGCCGGCGCGACGCTGGAATGGCTGCCGCAGGAAACCATCGTCTACAGCGCCGCCCAGGCTGAACTGAGCACTTCGATTGATCTTGAAGGTGACGCGCGGTTGTTTTATTGGGACGTGGTGGCGTTGGGTCGTCCGGCCAGTGGTGAGCGTTTTGATCGCGGGCATTTTCAGGCGCATCTGGATATTCGCCGCGACGGCCGATTGCTCTGGCATGAGCGCCAGCGCATTGTCGGTGACGACGGTTTGCTTGATTCGCCGATCGGGCTGGATGGTCATCCGGTGTTTGCGACGTTGTTGGTCACCGGAGAGATTGATGCTGAATTGCTGGAGCGTTGTCGTTCGCTGGGGCATGACGTGCGCGGGGATTTGACGCAATTGCCCGGCCTGTTGGTGACTCGGTGTCTGGCTAACGAAGCATTGCTCGCCCGTGCGTGGCTGATCGATTTATGGCGCTTGCTACGCCCGGTGCTGCTGGACCGCGAAGCGGTGTCACCGAGAATATGGAGCACCTGAAAGCAACCCTCACCCCCCGCCCTCTCCCGGAGGGAGAGGGAGCCTGACCGAGTCGATTGAAATGAATTTAACTGCCTGAACGAATTCTGCTGACTGAACCGACCATTGAAAACAACCGAGATCAGTCCCCTCTCCCTCGGGAGAGGGCTAGGGTGAGGGGCTGCTCCAACTGGCAGCCCACACCCGCAAGAACCTCACAAATCTGCCCTGATGGAACCCCACAATGGATCTGACCCCACGCGAAAAAGACAAGCTGCTGATCTTCACCGCCGGCCTCGTCGCCGAGCGGCGTTTGGCGCGCGGCGTGAAACTCAATTACCCGGAAGCCATGGCCTACATCTCCGCTGCGCTGCTCGAAGGCGCGCGTGACGGTCGAGACCGTCGCCGAGTTGATGCACTTCGGCACTACCCTGCTATGCCGCGAACAAGTGATGGAAGGCATCCCGGAAATGATCCCGGAGATTCAGGTCGAAGCGACGTTCCCCGACGGCACCAAACTGGTCACCGTCCACCAACCGATCGTCTGAGGCCGCGCCATGACTTACTCCATTCGCGACGCCGTTCACGCCGATCTGCCGGCGATCCGCGACATCTACAACGACGCCGTGCTCAACACCACGGCGATCTGGAATGAACAAGCCGTCGACCTCGGCAACCGCCAGGCGTGGTTCAGCGCGCGTCAGGCACAGGCCTATCCGATTCTGGTGATCGTCGACGCCGACAACACTGTGCTCGGCTACGCTTCGTTCGGTGACTGGCGGCCGTTCGACGGTTTCCGCCACACCGTCGAGCACTCGGTGTATGTGCGCAGCGACCAACGCGGCAACGGCCTCGGCCCGCAACTGATGACTGTGCTGATCGAACGGGCGAAGACCTGCGACAAGCACGTAATGGTCGCCGCCATTGAAAGCGGCAACGCTGCTTCGATTCGTCTGCACGAGCGCGCCGGTTTCATCACCACCGGGCAGATGCCGCAAGTCGGCACCAAGTTCGGCCGCTGGCTCGACCTGACATTCATGCAACTGACCCTCAATCCTGGCGCGGAGCCGCCTGAAACCATCAAGGAGTGACACCGATGAACGCCGCCCAACTGCGCCGCGTCAATGCTGAAAGTTTTGCCCACTACCGTCAGGGCCTGATCGATTTGCTGCTCGACGCAGTGGGTTATGGCGCCAGCGTCGGTTTCATGGCCGACCTCGATGCGGTGCAGGCGCGCGCATATTTCGATGAGGTTCAGGACAACGTCAACAAGGGCAGCGTGCTGCTCTGGGTGGTGGTCAAAGACGAAGAAGTGCTGGCCAGTGTGCAATTGGGTCTGTGTCAGAAGGCCAACGGCTTGAACCGCGCCGAGGTGCAGAAACTGCTGGTGCGCGAAGACGCGCGGCGTCGCGGCCTCGGTCAGCAATTGATAAGCGCGCTGGAACTCGAAGCGCCGAAGCACAAGCGCGGCATGCTCTACCTCGACACCGAAGCGGGCTCGCCCGCCGAAAATTTCTATCAGGCATTGGGTTACACCCGCGCGGGTGCCATCCCCGATTACGCCTGCGACCCGAACGGCACCTATCGGCCGACCGCCCTCTATTACAAGATTCTGCAAGGAGCCCAGTGATGATTCCTGGCGAGTACCAGATCCAGCCCGGCGACATCGAACTCAACGTCGATCGCCGCACCATCAGCCTGAAAGTCGCTAACAGCGGCGACCGGCCGATTCAGGTGGGGTCGCACTATCACTTTTTTGAAACCAACGACGCGCTGGCGTTTGATCGCGCAGCCAGCCGTGGCATGCGCCTGAATATTCCGGCGGGGACGGCGGTGCGTTTTGAGCCGGGGCAGAGTCGTGAAGTTGAGTTGGTGGATTACGCCGGGCATCGGCGGGTGTTCGGGTTTGCGGGAAGAGTGATGGGTGATCTTTAACTGATGTGGAGTCCGCTGCGGCCCCTTCGCGAGCAAGCCCGCTCCCACAGTTGATCGCATTTCAACTGAAGGAACGCGACCGAATGTGGGAGCGGGCTTGCTCGCGAATCTGGGAGCGCAGCGAACAGTCTCAAACCCAATTGAATTCCAAGGCAAGCACATGAAAATCTCCAGACAAGCCTACGCCGACATGTTCGGCCCCACCGTCGGCGACAAGGTGCGCCTGGCCGACACCGAGCTGTGGATCGAGGTCGAAAAAGACTTCACCACCTACGGCGAAGAAGTCAAATTCGGTGGCGGCAAAGTCATCCGCGACGGTCAGGGCCAGAGCCAGTTATTGGCCGCCGAAGTGGTCGACACGCTGATCACCAACGCGCTGATCATCGACCACTGGGGCATCGTCAAAGCCGACGTCGGCCTCAAGGACGGTCGCATCGCCGCGATCGGCAAGGCCGGTAACCCGGACGTGCAGCCCAACGTGACCATCGCCATCGGCGCCGGCACCGAAGTCATCGCCGGTGAAGGCATGATCCTCACCGCCGGTGGCATCGACACGCACATCCACTTCATCTGCCCACAGCAAATCGAAGAGGCGCTGATGAGCGGCGTTACCACCATGATCGGCGGCGGCACCGGCCCGGCCACGGGCACCAACGCCACAACGTGCACGTCGGGCCCTTGGCACCTGGCGCGCATGCTTCAGGCCGCCGACGCCTTCCCGATGAACATCGGCCTCACCGGCAAGGGCAACGCCAGCCTGCCGGAACCGCTGATCGAGCAGGTCAAGGCCGGCGCCATCGGCCTCAAGTTGCACGAAGACTGGGGCACCACCCCGGCGAGCATCGATAACTGCCTGACCGTTGCCGATCAATTCGACGTGCAGGTGGCGATCCACACCGACACCCTCAACGAATCCGGTTTCGTCGAAACCACCCTCGGCGCATTCAAGGGTCGCACCATCCACACCTACCACACCGAAGGTGCCGGTGGCGGTCACGCGCCGGACATCATCAAGGCTTGCGGCTTCCCCAACGTGCTACCGAGCTCGACCAACCCGACCCGACCGTTTACGCGCAACACCATCGACGAACACCTCGACATGTTGATGGTCTGCCACCACCTCGACCCGAGCATCGCCGAAGACGTCGCGTTCGCCGAAAGCCGCATCCGTCGCGAAACGATTGCCGCCGAAGACATCCTTCATGACCTCGGCGCGTTCTCGATGATCAGCTCCGACAGTCAAGCCATGGGCCGCGTCGGCGAAGTCATCACGCGCACCTGGCAGACCGCCGACAAAATGAAAAAACAGCGCGGCCCACTGCCGCAGGACGGCGCAGGCAACGATAACTTCCGCGCCAAACGCTACATCGCCAAGTACACGATCAACCCGGCGATCACCCATGGCATCAGCCATGAGGTCGGTTCGATCGAGGTCGGCAAATGGGCCGACCTGGTGCTTTGGCGTCCGGCGTTTTTCGGCGTGAAACCGACGCTGATTCTCAAGGGCGGGGCGATTGCCGCCAGCCTCATGGGCGACGCCAACGCTTCGATTCCAACCCCTCAACCGGTGCATTACCGCCCGATGTTTGCCAGTTACGGTGGCTCGCTGCATGCCACCAGCCTGACCTTCATCAGCCAGGCTGCGCACGAGGCCGGGTTGCCCGAAGCGCTGGGTTTGAAGAAAAAAATCGCCGTGGTCAAAGGTTGTCGCGATGTGCAGAAAACCGATCTGATCCACAACGATTACCTGCCCAACATTGACGTCGACCCGCAGACGTATCAGGTCAAGGCCGACGGCGTATTGCTATGGTGTGAACCGGCGGAAACGCTGCCGATGGCGCAGCGTTACTTTCTGTTTTAAGCCACAGCAGCAAAAAACCTGGAGGCGTTATCGCGCCTCCAGGCCTGTTTACGGTTTCACCGTGAACGGCGGATAAACCGTCTGCAGCTTCGCCCGATCTATCGCTTTTTGCGTCAGGGTTTTCTCCAGCGTTTGCAACGCTTCAAATTGCGCCATATCGTCCTCATCCTTGAGAGAGGTCAGCAACTCATCGAACTCTTTGCGGTACGTACGCTTGAGGAACTGCTGCCAAAAAGGCTGTTCAAGGATTCGTGGCGCCAGCAACTCTCCCTCCTCCAGCGCGATCACTCGCTGATAAGCATCCTCAATCATCTTCTCGGTGACGCCGGCGACGTTGCGGAACAACATACCGCGCGACTGCCACGGTAGATCAAGGCGGTCAGCCAGATCGGTCATGTAGGCCATATGAACCTCCACTTCATCGATACTGCCGGTGACTCCGTCGGCATCCTCGCGGCGAAATGTTTCGCCGGCTTCCAAGCGGTCAGCCACACGCTGCCGGGCGATCTGCCCCAACTCGTCGAGGCGCGACTTACCCCGCGCCAGCGAAACCAGTTCGGCCTCAACCAGATCAGTGTTGATCAGCCCGTACGCCTCATGCACCAGTACCTCGACGCCCATCGCGTTGAAAAACTGCGCACCGGCATCCGCACAGGTTGTGGAGGCGACGGCCTCGGCGAAAATTCTCTCGCGCAGAACAGTGTTCTCGTTCATGGCGAAAATCATTCGCCAGACCTTGGCCGTGAGGTCAGCTCGATAGCTCGGATCCGTCGCACGGAAGTCGGCTGAAGTCGTCAGCTTGCGCAGCTCGTTGAAGAATGGCTCGGAGCCGAACTCATCCTCCACTTCATCCCAGAATGGTTGACGCGCATTCCATTCAGCCTCGCTGATGCCCTCATCCCAGGCCGAGCTGTCGACGGTTCCCCACGACGGATATGGGCGATCCGGATCGAGCCCGACTGACTCGATATATTGCTTGAGCTTCTCAAGATTTTCCGCCGACAGGAAATAAGGCTCGCGGCTCACTTTGGTTCGCGCAATCAATTCAGCGTAAACCGAACCCGGTGCGACATCCGGAAGCTCACTGATCTGGTTATGGCGCAAATCCAGGAACAGGTTTCGCGGTCGTTGTTTAGCGAACAGCCCCACCGGCCACGTATCAATGCCCGTGCTATCCAGTGTCAGTACCAGCAGAGCCGGCATCTGACTGATATCCGGAACCAATCCGAGCGGATTCCCATCAAGCTTCAGCACATGCAGCCGGCTCATCGAGCGCAGCCGGGCAGCGCTCTCCAACGTCAATGTGATCTGATTATCCGAAAGCGTCAGCACACGCAGATACGGCATGTAACTGATGACCTGCGGAAAATCGCTCAAGCGGTTCTTCCACAAATCGAGGTCGCGTAACTGGCGAAATCCGCCGAGAAAAGATAGTTGGTTGGGGCGTATCTGGCCGTTTCGCAAGCTTAAGGAGGTGACGTGGTCAAAGCTGGCGCTTAGCGCGGGCATTGTCTCAAGATGACGATCCATCGGCAGACCATCGAGCACCAGCGCCTGGGCCCGGATAACTCCCCGTGCAGGAGGCCCCGCAGGGCCGGTGCGCTGCCAGCTTTGACGCAGAAGCTGATAGACCCTGTTGCGCGACGTCCACTCCGCCACGCCTTCAGGGCTAAGACGATAGATCAGATCCATGCTGTTCAACCAGCGCTGGAAGTGCAGGTTGAACCTGCTGAACTCTTTTTCCAGTGCCGCCACGCGACTTTCCATCACATTGGCGCCGAAGCTACCAAGCAGGCTTTCAACCTCTGCATCCGTAAAGGCAGGATACAGCGATCCCACCCGGTGCTTGAGCGCCGACCAACCTTCGGGTCGCAACGGATAGCCCTGCATACCGCCGCGCAGGCGCATGTTTTCGGGATCATAGGCAGGCTTGCGAATCGGGTTATCCAGCAGCACCCGTTCGAATTGTTCGTGACTCAATGGCGAGCGCTGGATTGCATGTTTCAGTCGTTCTCCCTGAAAAATGTCGAAACCCAGTGCCTGTCGTTGTTTATCGGGCAACGCATGCAACACAGCGCTGTAAAGATCCTCGGCACTGTGCAAATGCAGACCTTGCTCATCGCGTGCACTGTAGAGGCCATTTTCATCAGCGATCAGTACTTTGCGGATCGGTGCGTCAGCCTCTCCGACACTGGCCTCAAGCTGCCCGGTGAAAGAGCCATGGCGGATCTCCATGCGCACATCAGGCGACCATCCTGGCAGAGTTTCCAGCGAGCGCAGTGCCAGTCGACGGCTATCGGCATTGTCCAGTTGCTCAAGGTAAAGCCCTTCAAAGGCGCGACTCATACGAACCTTGACGCCCGCCGCACGCAGTTGCTGGCGCAGTTTGAGGACAACCTGCCCGCTCTCTTCGAACACGCGCACATTCTGCGGATCAGCATCCTTGAGTATTTGTTCGATCACACTGCACGGCAAATCGGGGTAATCGCTTTGCAATCTGCGCACGCGAATGTCGGCGGAAACGTCCGAGGTTTTGTACTGCAACTCGAACACCCGCGAGGTGCGCTTGATGGCCCGCACTGCCAGCGCTTCACGCAATGCCTCAATACGCACGGTTTTGTCAGTGGAGATGGCACGGCCGAGCAGCGCTTCGGTTTCGGGCTCATCCAGAAACGCCAGCACCCGGCTTTCGAACCGGCCTGTTTTAAGTTCTTCCTGGGTGACTATTAATGTATCGGCAAGTGTGGCGCCAGAGTTGCCATAAGTCACCGACGCTCGGCCGGTTGGCAATGGATCTTTCAACATGATGGCTTTGGACTCGGGCCAGTGCGGTAGCTCGGTCATCAGCCCCGGCAAATAGCCCGTCAGATGATCGCTTATGTCACCGTTACGGATCTGCCCGCCGAACCGGCTGATCGAGTCATAGAGATCGAAGCGATTAAGGGTATCGGTCAACAAGGGTGGCGGCAGCTCATGTTCGACATGCAGACGCCGCAGCACGCCTTCATCAACACCGCTGACTTTAAGCGCTTGTGTCAGCGTTGTGTCACTGAGGGTGGCGGCCAGCGGATTGAGACGGCGCAATAGCTGAACCTGCGTCCACTCAAGCGGGCGGTCGACTTCGCTCTTCCAGGCGCCCGCCCGGTTGTGTTCGACCTGTGGCGCATACGCATCGGCGCGGTTCGGGTGCTGCATGCGGAACTGGCCGTTAAGTGGATCCTCCTTCAACACGTACTGCTTGCCCTGCAGTTGCAGCACTCTTTTTCCTTGATACGGGTACAACCCGGCCTCGTCAGCCCATGTACGGGAAGGCAGCTCGAGTTTGTGCTCGTAAGGCGCGAGATCAGGGTTCCACATTTTCGTGCGGCCGTCGCCCAAAGACACCGACTTGAGGTTGTCGATAAAAGGGGAAGGCTTGATTGCTATTGCACCGTTGGGCAGAACATGGCCGGCGCTCATCAGCCCCAGTTGCGCAAAGTTGAGGATCACGCTGTTGATGTGCGCGCACGCCTCTTCCTTGTCACCGTGACTCCAGTCCTCAATGCCCTCGGCAAACTCCGCCAGTAACTGGGCGACCATCACCCCGAGCATTACCTCGCCGACGCCCGGTACCAACATCACAACGTAGTTGAAGAAGTTCCAGCCATAATTCAGATAGCTGATCAGTCGGTTCCAGCGGCTTTTAGCATCTTCGTCTCCGGTAGGCACAGCAATCCGTCGTGCATCGCTGATCGACTTGTCGCGTTTGCGCAGATACAGGTGCTCCCAGAGACCGTCCTGAATGGGCACGGTGATCGGTTCTGCATGAGGATTTTCCACTGGAGTTTCTCGCCACCAAGGCCCCATATCGAGGGGCTCACGCTGATGCCAGGTGATTTCCTTGAGACGCTCGTTAGCGCGTTTGTAGAACGTCGGTTTGTCCTTCTGCGCCACAAACCGGCTGAAAAACTGTTGGTAGGATTTTTCCAGCAACTGCGTGGCCAAGGCTTTCATGAACGCAGTCAGTGACGGGTATTCTTTCAACGGGTGCAGCGGATCATCCGGGATGTATGCAACCAACGGCCCATTCAGAATACTTTGATCGTAGAAGTCGTTACGCCGAGACATTTCGTCAGTGACAGCGCCTGGTCCATTGGCGAATACATCACTGAGCACCTTGTACTTTTCATACAGATTATCGTTGAGACCGGGGATACGCCGTGACCAGTCAAACAGGAACTGAAGTTCTGCCGATACAAGCCCCAGCAGGAATTTCTCGATCTCGGTTTTTTCTGCAACGGCACTGAACAGCACAATACCGGACAACTCCAACCCCATGATCCGCAAACGATGCGCCTTCAACGGACGCCCGTGAAAGCTGATCGATCGTTGTCCGCTGATCACATCACTAATGACGGCCTGAGCGTGCATGCCCAGATCCGCATTCATCCCGGCAATGGCCGCCGCAACTTCCAGCGCGGATTTTTCGACCGCCATCGACTGCTGTCTTAATGTCGCTTGTTTTGTCACATCGTCGGGGAGCAACAACGCCTTGAGGTGTTGCTGATATTGCGCGCCAATATCCAGCGAGCGGCAGACGCTGGCAATCTCACCGACCGTGACAGCCTGCTGCACAGGCGCGCCGTCAGCGTCGGCAACGTACACACCGGAGCCGCTGCGAAAATAGCCGTCCTCGGTTTCCGACTGCTCGAAATTGTGCAACGCCGCGGCCAGCAATGTGGAATGCTGCGAGCGCGCGGCCCCTCGGTCGATGCCGAAGATGATTTTGTCCGGGACATAAAGCCTGAGCATCGTTGCATCGACGTCCAGATCGACGTTGAGTTGGCTTTTCAGGGCCTCGGTCAGCAAGGGCCGGGCAAAGTCTTCGATGTTCTGTTCAAGGTGCTTCAGAGATGCATCGACTTCACCCTGAAGCTGCCAATGTTTTTGTACGAGCTGTTTCAAACGCTGCCGGCCTGTTGACGGCCATGCCGGGTACTGTTGCGCAACGTCCAGGTTCGCTTTGAGCGTTTCAAGTCGATGGGGCGGAGCCTGTTTGATTGCCTCTGGAATAAGCCCGATTAGTTCATCGTGATGCGGGCCGTTATCTGTCGACACGTTGTTAGTCACTACATCCATATTGAGCATCTCGTCATCCATTAACCTGGGCTCAGATTACGGATGACGAGAAAAAACAAAAAACCAAAATCCTGCTCAACAAAACGCTGAAAACCCCTTAATCCCGCAGTAATTGAAGAGCCGAAAATACATATGTACCGCACCCAAAAAAATACCCCGGGAGCCGGGCATCAGCGGGGGTGTAATTCTCGCCAGAGGGGCTAATATTCGAATCGCCGTCCATCGATTCATGCTCAGGTAACCGCTCATGCGTCTTTCCGAGTTCATCGTGTGCAACGTGGATCCCATCGTCGCGGAGTGGGAGCAGTTCGCCGCCACCATCACGCCCGCTGCCGAGTACATGGACGCCGAAGGCTTGCGTGACCACGCCAAAGCCATTTTGCTGGCCGCCGCCCGTGACATGAACAAACCGCAAAGTCCCGACGAACAGGCTGCCAAAGCCAAGGGCGACGGCCCGGAGAAAACCCCGAGCCTCGATCAGGCCGGCGCCAGCCATGGTGAATTGCGCCACACCGTCGGTTTTGATCTGGTGCAGATGACCTCGGAGTTCCGTCACTTGCGCGCCTGCGTGATCCGCCGCTGGGTCGACAGCCTCGAAGCGCCGGACATGACCTACTTTCAGGACATGATTCGTTTCAATGAAGCCATCGATGAAGCATTGGCCGAATCGACGGCGGCCTACGCAGAACAGGTCAATCGTTCGCGGGACATCTTTCTGGCGATTCTCGGCCACGACCTGCGCGCGCCGCTGCAAGCGGTGAGCATGTCCACCGAATTGTTGTTGCGCAAAGCGGCGCTGCAAGACGATGCGCTGGTATGCGCCCACAACATCAAGCGCGGCGCCCGGCACATGGCGGCGATGGTCAGTGATTTGCTGGAGCTGGTGCGCAGTCGTCTAGGTAAAGGTCTGCCGATCGAACCGGCCCCGATGGATCTGGCCGAGGCGGCGCGGGCGGCGATTGCCGAGGCGTGTGCCGGCAACCCGAATTGCTCGCCGGTTTTGCACATTGACGGTGATACGCGAGGTGTGTGGGACGCGGGGCGCATTGATCAACTGCTGCAAAACCTGATCGGCAATGCGCTGCAGCATGGATCGAACACGCAACAGGTAACGCTGACCTTGCAGGATGAGGCGGACGCGGTGTGCCTGTCGGTGCATAACTTCGGCACGCCGATTCCGGAGGATGCCTTAGGGACAATTTTCGATCCGCTGGTGCGCAGCGCCGATGAAGAACTGGGGCAGCCTTCGACCAGTCTGGGCTTGGGCTTGTTTATTGTCAGGGAAGTGGTTAATGCCCATGGCGGGACGATTGAAGTCAGCTCGAGTGAGGCTGACGGCACGCGGTTTAGCGTAGTGTTACCGAGGCAGGTTTAATCAACGATACCGCGTCATCGTTCTTCGCGAGCAAGCTCGCTCCCACAGGAAAATGCATTCCAAATGTGGGAGCGGGCTTGCTCGCGAAGAGGCCCGATCAGCCAATACACATACTTCAGAATTACTCGACAACAAGCCGCCCCAACCGCTGCCGCAACATGCGGTTCTCGGCACGCAACTCGCGAACCTCTTCCAGCAGATCCAGCGCCAGCGCGACGCCTTCCCACTCCAGCTCCAGGTCACGCCGCAACTTGGCGGCGCGCTTGGCCAGGGCCAGTTCGTAGTCGGTGAAGCGCCATTCCCGGGGCTGCGCGCCCTGAGGTTCGAGGATGCCGTGTTCGACGATTTCGATCACGTAGACGTCCGACAGATCGGCCGCCTCACAGAATTCTGCCAGGTCCAGTTGAACGATCAGGGGGCTGCTCATGATGGGCTACTCCGTCGTCGAATTTAGAAGTTCTCTCGCGGATTGAAGGCGGCTTTGTTCGCCAGTTCCTGCCACAGCGCTTTGACCTCATCGTCTGACGCTTTCGGCATCACCGCTTTAAGCTGCACGAACAGGAAACCGCGTTCGCCAGCCTTGTTTTTCAGACCGTGCCCCTTGGCGCGCATGCGCTGGCCGTTCTGGCTGCCGGCCGGCACCTTGAGGTTGATCTTGCCGGTCAGGGTCGGCACGGCCACTTCGGTGCCCAGCGCCAGCTCCCACGGTGCCAGCGGCAGCGTGATGATCAGGTTGTCGCCTTCGACATCGAATTTCGGGTGCGGCGCAAAACGAATGGTCAGGTACAGGTCGCCATTCGCCCCGCCACCGGCGCCCGGTGCGCCCTGGCCTTTGAGGCGGATGCGCTCGCCGTCTGTCACACCTGCCGGAATCTTCACGTTCAGGCTTTTCGTGGTGTTGCTGACGTGCTGGCCGTTGGCGTTGTATTGCGGCACCTGGAAGGTGACTTTCTTCGACTCGTTCGACAGCGTCTCCTCGAGGAAGATCGGCAGTTCCATTTCCACGTCTTGCCCTCGGCGCCCTGCACTGCGTTGTTGTCGGCCTTCACCGCCACCGAAACCGGGGCCGCGATTGCCAAAAATCGAACTGAAGAAGTCCGAGAAGTCGCCGGTGTCCTGACCGCCGCCGCCAAAGCCGCCACGGCTCTGCCAGCCCGGTGGCCCCTGGAACGGCTGACCGTGCTGGCCATAACGGCGCAGCTCGTCGTATTCGGCACGTTTGTCGGCGCTTTTCAGCGCTTCATAGGCTTCCGAGGCGTCCTTGAATTTCTCTTCGGCGTCTTTTTCCTTGCTGACATCGGGGTGGTATTTGCGCGCCAGCTTGCGATAGGCCGCCTTGATTGCCTTGTCGTCTGCTGTCGGCTCCACGCCAAGTATCTTGTAATAGTCTTTGAAGTCCATTGAAGGAATCACCATCCGTTATCGATTTCGCGCCGTTGCCAAGCATGCGCCGATTCGCGCGTGCCAGGTTGACCGATCTCAAAGTTGTGACCGGGTGGCGCAGCAGAAGTTTATCGGCAGTAGACGGCGGTTCTTGTGACCGCCGGTGGTTCTGCCGGCCCATGCCAGCAAGTTTGGGGCGAAGCTGCGATTTTCAACCAGTTTAGTCGCGAAATAGCTGATGACCGGCCTTCGATTCTGGCGCGCACTGACATACACTGCGCGGCCGTTTTTTTGACCGGAACCGAAAGACATGAAAGACGCCTCTCCAGCCCGTGCCTGCGGCATCGACTTCGGCACGTCCAACTCCACCGTCGGCTGGCTGCGCCCCGGCATGGAAACGATGATCGCGCTGGAAGACGACAAGATCACCCTGCCGTCGGTGGTCTTCTTCAACATCGAGGAACGCCGCCCGGTTTACGGTCGCCTGGCGCTGCACGAGTACCTGGAAGGCTACGAAGGCCGCCTGATGCGCTCGTTGAAAAGCCTGCTCGGCTCCAAACTGATCAAGCACGACACCAGCGTTCTCGGCACGGCGATGCCGTTCAAGGACTTACTCGGCCTGTTTATCGGTCAGTTGAAGAGCCGCGCCGAAACCGCCGCTGGTCGGGAATTCGAGCAAGTGGTGCTGGGTCGTCCGGTGTTCTTCGTCGATGACGATCCGCTGGCGGATCAGGAGGCTGAAGACACTTTGGTCGACGTGGCCAAGAAGATCGGCTTCAAGGAAGTGTCGTTCCAGTACGAACCAATTGCTGCGGCCTTCGATTACGAGTCGACCATCGAAAAAGAAGAGCTGGTGCTGATCGTCGATATCGGCGGTGGTACCTCTGACTTCTCGCTGGTGCGCCTGTCGCCCGAGCGTCGCGGTGTCGACAACCGTCACGATGACATCCTCGCCACCGGCGGCGTGCACATCGGCGGTACCGACTTCGACAAACAGCTGAGCCTGCAAGGCCTGATGCCGCTGTTCGGCTACGGCAGCCGCATGAAGAGCGGCGCCTACATGCCGACCAGCCACCACATGAACCTGGCGACCTGGCACACCATCAACTCGGTGTACTCGCAGAAATCCAGCCTGGCGCTGGGCAGCATGCGATACGACATCGAAGACACCGGCGGTATCGACCGTCTGTTCAAGTTGATCGAACAGCGCGCCGGCCACTGGTTGGCGATGGAAGTCGAAGAAACCAAGATCCAGCTGACCCACACCGACAGCCGCCATGTGCCGCTGGATCGGATCGAGGCCGGGTTGAGCGTGGAACTGAGCCGCGCGCTGTTTGAATCGGCGATCGATGCGCTGCTGGAGCGGGTACGCGGCAGTGTTACGCAGCTGTTGAACGATGCCGGAGTGGCGGTCGATCAGGTCGACACGGTGTTCTTCACGGGTGGTTCGAGCGGGATTCCGGCGCTGCGCAACAGCGTCTCGGCGATGCTGCCGAATGCGCGGCATGTTGAAGGGAATATCTTTGGCAGCATTGGTAGTGGTTTGGCGATTGAAGCCCGCAAACGCTATGGCGTTTAACGGCAGCTGCAAGCTTTAAGCGGCAAGCGGCAAGTAAGAGCAAAAGCAAGAGCCACTGCGGCTCTGGCTTCTGCTTTTACTTGTAGCTCGCAGCTTGCAACTCGAAGCTGCTTTTTAAACCATTCCTCCCAGCTTCAACTCACTCTTCAAATACGCGTAATAAATCGGCCCCGCCACCACCCCCGGCAGGCCGAACGCGGCCTCGAACACCAGCATCGCCAGCAGCAACTCCCACGACTTGGCACTGATCTGCCCGCCGACAATGCGCGCATTCAGGAAGTATTCAAGTTTGTGGATAACGATCAGATAACCCAACGCCGCCACCGCCACCCAGATCGACAGCGACAGGCCGACGATGGTGATCAGCGTGTTGGATATCAGATTGCCGATTACCGGCAGCAGACCAAGCAGAAAGGTCAGCACGATCAGGGTTTTGGTCAACGGCAGCTTCACGCCGAACATCGGCAGGATCACCGCGAGGAAGATCCCGGTGAAGAAGGTGTTGAGCAAGGCAATTTTGATCTGCGCGAAAACGATATTGCGAAACGCTTGAACCAGCAGGTGCAGACGGTCGAACAGCGCCGCCGCCAGCGGTTTGCGTTTGGTGACGTCCGGCACGCGCTGCAGGGCGATGATCGCGCCGAGCACCATACCGATCAGCAGCGTCACGAACATGTGCGCGGCGTCTTTACCGACCAGCTGCAACTCGGAGAGATGCTTGCTCATCCATTCGCCAATCGCCACGCGGAATTCACCGGCGCTGGCGGGCAGATAAGCGTCGATGAACGGCGGCAGTTGCCCGCGCGCACGATCCACCACGCCCATGAATTTATCCAGTGAGGCGCCCGGGTTTTCCGCTTCGTGCAACAGGAAACTGATCGCGCCGGCAAAAAGCAGCGCCAGCACACTGACCACCAACGTCCCCAGCAACGCCACCGCCAGCCAACGTGCACGGCGGCCTTCGATCAGCCGTTGCAGTTGCGGGGTGAGCATGTTGACCAGCTCGAACACCAACAAGCCGGCGAGCAGGCTCGGCAACAAGCGCAGCGGCAGCACCAGCAGCAAACCGCCGAAAATGATGATGCAACTGACCCAGAACACTACATGACGCTCAGAAAACGTTGGCATACAGCCTCAAAACGAACGGCGTAAAAGGATGGGCAGTCTGCCAGCGTTCCGGCGCCGAAGCGAGCACAGGCCCGGGTGCCTCGTCGCGCCGAAAAGATCGCAGCCTGCGGCAGCTCCTACAGGATCGCGGTCTCAGGTAGGAGCTGCCGCAGGCTGCGATCTTTTGCTCTTATTTTTTCTTCAGGCAATCACTCATAAACGCCTTGCGCGCATCGCCGGTCAGCGCTTTGGTTTTCGCATCGGCGTTGCAGGTGGTCATTTTCTGCTGCTGCGGGGTCAGTTGCTTGCCGTCGTTAGCCGCAGGCGTTGCCTTGAGGCAAGTGCTCATGAAGGTTTTGCGCTCATCGCCCTTGAGGCTCTTGGCAGTCGCATCGGCATTGCAGGTGGTCATCTTGTTTTGCTGCGCCGTGGCGGCGAAGCCCTGGGAACACAGGAGCAAACCAATCATCAACAAAGGCACACGCAACATCTTCATGGAGTTTTCTCCTTGTCGCCGCACCGATGGATGCGGCCTCACTGTGGAGTGTAGACAAAGGCTGTTACACCTTCCTCATCACCCGTGGGCCACACCCGAAGAATGCCTCGGGGGTTTCTCCCAACAGGATCATTGCGTAGCGTTGGTATCCGACCTGAAAATAGCCCTGAATCGTTCATATGCAGCGCTTCGCTGCTCAATCGCGGAAAGTGGCAACTTCTCGAACGAAACCGGTACCTCACCCGGCATATGATAGGTGGAGCCCAGCGTCTCCAGGGAGATCCACTGGGCGTAGCCGTTTTTGTGCATTTTGCTGATCTTCAGCTCTCGGATCGTACTGTCTTCAACGACGGCTGGAAGCATGGCGGGCCCCGGTGCGGTATCGTTGATGAAACCGTACTCTGCGACAGCAGGGCCTGGTTCCAGGGTCTCGAGCGCAGGCAACTTGAAATTGAACTTACCTTTGTCAACTGTGTGGGCTGCCGGGAATTCTACCCAGGAATCGGCGACAACCAGGTCGGAAGGTTTTCCGTCAAGATCGCCGATCAGCACATACTGGTGGTCAACTTGCGAACCTGCGACATCAGTCAACGTCGCCTGGACGATATGAATCGGAGACGTTCTCGGTTGACTGGCAAGAATCGAAAACACCACTTTGGAGTTTTCCGAACAGTTGCCACTCTTTATTTCAATGGCTTTTTGCGCATGTTCGGCAATGGTCATATCGGCGGTGAATTCCTGGGTCACCGCATTATATTTTCGAAGGCTCTTGATCTTCGCGATGCCCGCCCCGCCTTTCTCAAAAATGCTTGGCAGCTGATTACCCGACATCGGCAACAGCTCCTTGGCGCGATAGATAGCACGCTGGGCCTGTTGTAGATTGAACATCACTTGCGCTGTTACCTCGGTTGGCTCTTGCCGCTGCGGTTGCTCCACGGTGCCGTGTTCTCGAAACATGTCGCGCAGCTCCTGTAATTCTTCCGGGATCGCCCGTGCCTCTCGGGTGGCAAGCTGCAAGGAATCGTAGTCGTCGAACCGCCCGGTCTGCTCCAGATTGCGCGCATAAGCGCCCAGATTTCGCTCGAATTCGGTCAGCGGCACCAGTCGTTCTGCGGTGAACATCCGTTCAGTCAGGACTTCGAACTGCTCGGGCGTCATCAATCTCTGCAGATCCGGCAGCGCTTCTACACTTTTTATCGTCTGTTGACTGGCGTCCCAGTCCCCCGCCATGTTGGCCTCCGCCAGCGCCTTCCAGAGAAAGTTGTCTTTGGGATACGCCGCAAGCCATTGCAAACCGCGCAAAAAATCAAATCGTTCTGCATCAGGAACATCCGGATTGAAGGCCATGTCGACAAAATCCGAATAGAGATGGGCGATTTCTTGCAGTTGCGTCGCCTCCCCCACATACGGATACCAAAGTTTGCTGTCGGGATCGTGTAAAAGTATCGGGCCGGAAGCGACTGACTCCCTCAACAGCTTTGCACGGTATTGCCCGATGACAGGATCCTTGACGACATGCACAACCCCAACGTATTCGACGTCAACGTACTGCCGGCCATTGAGCGTTCGTAACCCGTCGGCATCGGCCGCCGGTAACTTCGCAACCTTGACCACCTGATATTCACTCAGAGGGCGAGGCAATGATGCCCCTGCCGGTTGTCCGGTGCCGATGACCAAATCGCCGATCGTTACCGATAGCTCAGGTGTCGGCAAATTCACGTCGGCGCTACCGGGTGCGTGACTTGTCCCCGGCGTCGGAGAGCGGTTCGCCCCGGGAAAGAATTCAACAGTTATACGGGGGGGTGAGTCAGGTCGTGGTACCGGACTGCCCGGGCGCGAACCCGGCGCAGGAGCATCGACTCTCACGGTGCCATTGGAGGGGGGTCTGCGAATCATCGGTTTTCATCCTTGTTGTACGGCTGCGGCTACATGCCGGGTGATTTCTCGACGGTTTTACAGCGCCCTCTCAAAAATTTCCCAAACAATGTTATGCAGCACTTTTCACCGTGCAGACTTCGCATTCACTGCAACGGTGCAAGCGAGAAAAACCGCTCGCCTCTCAACAATCCCGCCAATCAAAACATATTGTTTCGCCGGTAGTGCTCCGGCGTACAACCGGCCTGTCGCGCAAACATGGCGATAAACGCCGAGCCACTGCTGTAGCCGAGATCGAAGGCGATTTCCTGAACGCTGCGCTGGCCTTCCAGCGCCTCGATTGCTGCGAGATAACGCAGACGCTGGCGCCACTCGCCGAAACTCATCCCCAACTCCCGTACAAACTGACGCGCCAGCGTGCGCTCACTGACATGCACTTGCGCCGCCCAATGCGCCAGCGGCTGGTTGTTGCCAGGCTCGGCCTGCAACGCTTCGAGGATCGCCAGCAAACCCGGACTGCTCGCGTAGGGCAGATAACACTCGTGCACCGGCGCCTGTTGCAGTTGATCAACCAACACCTGCGCCAGTCGTTGATCGGCATCGAGTTGAGGAATTTTCACATCGCGCGCGGCGAAGTCCTTGAGGATCGCTTTGAGTATGTCGCTGATCGCCAGCGTGCAGGCGCGTCGTGGCAGATCGGCGCAGACCTTGGGATCCAGACACACCGCGCGATAGTTGACCGGTTGATGGCTGTAAAAACTGTGCTCGACCTGCGGCGGCACCCACACCGCGTATTGCGGCGGCGACATGAAGCGACTGCCGTCGACGTCCATGTGCAGCACACCATGCGCCGCGTATTCCAGCGTGCCCCACGGATGGCGGTGCGGCGCGGCGAATTCGTGGGCGTTGAAATCGGCATAACGGAAGTACACCGCCGACGGCAGCTCGCTGAAATCCAGCAGATCGATGTGTTTACTGTTCATGCTGTCCGGTTTCAGAGGCAGGTTGTCCGGTTCGAAGTATAGGCCTGCATCCAGACAAGGGATAATTGCGACTCATCAACGTACTGGTTTCAACTCATGCAATACGCGTTTCCACTGCTGGCGATTTTTATCTGGGCCGGCAATACCGTGATCAACAAACTGGCGGTCGGGGCGATTTTCCCCGCCGAGATCGGTTTCTATCGCTGGCTGCTCGCCGGTTTGCTGTTCACCCCGTTCATGCTCAAAGCGGTGATCGCGCACTGGGCGCAGATTCGTCCGAATCTGGGCAAGATCTTCGTCCTCGGCGTACTCGGCATGGCGGTGTATCAGAGCCTTGCTTACTTCGCGGCGACCCTGACCACCGCGACCAACATGGGCATCATTCTGTCGCTGATGCCATTGATGTCGCTGGCCATGGCAATCATCAGCCTCGGTCAACGTCTGACCGCCGGTGCGCTGGTCGGCGCGGTGCTGTCGTTTGCTGGCGTGCTGGTGGTGGTGTCGTCGGGCAGCCTTGGCGCGTTGCTGCAACACGGCCTGAACATGGGCGATGCGATGATGTTGATCGCGACGCTGGCTTACGCGATTTACAGCACGCTGCTGAAGAAATGGCAGCTGCGCTTACCGCCGCTGGTGTTGCTGTATTTGCAGGTGCTGGTGGCGATTGTCGTGTTGTTTCCACTGTATGCGGCGTCGCCGAAAACCGGACTGACTCTGCAGAACATTCCGCTGGTGTTGTATGCGTGCCTGCTGGCTTCGATGGTTGCGCCGTTGGCGTGGATGCAGGCGGTGCAACGCCTGGGGCCGAGCCGGACGACGTTGTTCTTTAATTTGCTGCCGCTGATTACTGCGCTGATTGCGGCGGTGGTATTGAAGGAGCAGTTGGCGATGTATCACTTGGTGGGCGGGTTGCTGACGTTGGGTGGGGTGATACTTTCTGAGCGTTGGACGACGGTGTTGGGTCGTCGAATCAGCGTTGCCTGATGGAAAAGATCGCAGCCTGCGGCAGCTCCTACAGGTTGGGTGTCGGACACAAATTATGTGAACGCCTCAACATCATGTAGGAGCTGCCGAAGGCTGCGATCTTTTGATCTTGTTTTTCGCCCCTAAAGCCCCGCAGCTTCTAGTCGCGCCGCGTGCTCAACAAACAACCGCACCGGATCCGCGCCCTTGCCCACCAGCCCCAGCGACTGGTTAACAATGTCGAAATGATCCAGCGGATAATCATCGCCAATCACCGTCCCGAGGTGCGAGCTGTACCGCCCGACCATCCCGTCGCACTGCCCCGGCTCGCGCACAAAGGTTTTCGCGAACAAGCGACAACTGCGATTGGTCCCGTCAAACAGATTGCCGCCGCGGTCGGTCTTGCCCGGCTGCAACGTCCCCGACCACGAGTAATAACGCACGCCATTAACCTCCTCCGGCCCATGCCCGCCCCAGGTTTGCGGCAAGCCCTGTGGATAACGCTGGTTGAACAGCGCCACGCCCGCGGTGGTCAGCGAATGGTGCGAAGCATGGATATCCACCGGAAATCCCGGCCCGCGATAACCGGTCTCCAGCACCGCCATCAGCCACCCGAAAAGCCGTAGCAACGCCTCAAGCAGACGCCCCTTGGCGCTGTCCGCCGGGTAATGTTTTTCCAGATAATCCGCCAGCTCCGAACCATGATTGGGCCCCGCCACCGACGTGACCGACGCCACCAGATCCGGGCGTTTCGCCGCGGCATAGCGCGCCGTCAACGAGCCCTGACTGTGGCCGAACAGGTTGACCTTCTGCGCGCCGGTCTCGCGCAGAATCTCATCGATACGCGCGAGCAGTTGCTCGCCCCGCACCTCAGTCGAATTGAGCGGCGACACCTGAACCGCGAACACCGTCGCACCACCACGGCGCAAGGCTTTGACGATTCCGTACCAATACGGATAGAGCACTAAACGTACAAACCCGAGCATGCCCGGAACCAGCACCAGCGGATAACGCGTGGACATGGTCAAACATCCTTGTGGTCGGTGAGTGGATGCAAGGCCTGCAAAACGCCCGCCAAGCATCCTCCCTGATGATGACAACTCATCGACCAGCCTACTTCAGGCCCACCACCCCCGCCACAATCAGCCCCACCGACAGCAGTTTGACCAGCGTCAGGCTTTCGCCGAGCAAGGCAAAACCGAGGAACACCGTGCCCAGCGAGCCGATGGCCGTCCAGATCGGATAAGCAATACTCACCGGCAACTCGCGCATCGCCAAAGTCAGAAAGTAAATCCCGCCGATCGCCGCGATCACCGTGATCAGCGACGGCCACAGCCGGGTGAAACCTTCGGCGTACTTCATGCCCATGGCGAAGGTGACTTCAAAACCGGCGGCGATCAGCAGGAACACCCAGGCCACCTAGAACTCCCGGGCAAGGTCGAGCAAACGCTGCTCGGCCTCGGCCACCGACACCGCGAAGTTGCGTTCGGCGGATTCTTCACCTTCGGCGGCGACCACGCTGACATCGTTGATGCCGATGAAACCCAGCGCCGTGCGCAGCCATGGATCGGCGTGGTTCAGCGCTTCCAGTTCGCCACCGGGGCCGAAGCCGAATCCGCCGCGACTGGTGACGATCAAGGCTTTCTTGCCCTGTAACAGCGGCGTGTATTGGGCGACGCCGTTGTCCAGCGTGTGATCGAAGGTCAGGCCCAGCCGCACGATCTGATCGACCCAGGCCTTGAGCCCGCTGGGCACGTTGAAGTTGTACATCGGCGTGGAAATCAGCAGTAGATCATGATCGAACAATTCGCCGACCAGTTGATCGCTGAGCGCCAGATCGGCCTGCATCGACAGAGGCCGGTTGTCGGGCTCGGGGTAAAACGCTGCGGCGACGAACGCTTCGTTGACTGCCGGAATCAATGCCCGCCCGACTTCACGGCGAGTGACTTGAGCCTGCGGATGGCGCACCTGCCAAGCGCTGAGAAAACTTTCCGCCAGACGGCGCGAAGTGGAACGATCACCACGTGGACTGGCATGCAGCACAAGAATCTTGCTCATCTGTACTTTCTCCGGACTAGAATCAAACGGCTTGTGGCTTGCAGCTTGAAGCTCGCCATTACGTCTAAACAAATGAGCAAAAATCAGTCGGGATGAATTGATTTCATCCGTGGAGTTTTCAATGTTCGCCTCGCTGCCGCTGACCGCCCTGCGCGCTTTCGAATCCGCTTCACGTTTGTTGAGCTTTAAAGCGGCCGCCGAAGAGTTGTCGGTGACGCCGACGGCGATTTCCCATCAGATTCGTACGCTGGAGGACTGGCTCGGGCTTGCTCTATTCGAACGCCTGCCGCGCCAGGTACGCCTGACCGAGGGCGGCGAGCGCCTGTTTCGCAGCCTGCACGGCGCGCTGTTGGAAGTGGCGCAGAGCGTCGACACCCTGCGCCCGCAACGCAGCGTCAGCAGCCTGACGTTGTCGACCACGGCCGCGTTTGCAGCGTTATGGCTGGTGCCGCGTCTCGGACGTTTTTATGCACAGCATCCGAACATCAACGTGCGCCTCGATACCCACTGCGAGGTCATCGATTTGCATCAGGACGCCAGCGTCGATCTGGTGCTGCGTTACAGCCTCGACGACTATCCGAACCTGCATGGCTTGTGCCTGTTCGATGAATCCTTCGGCGTCTACGGCTCACCGGAGCAAGTGGCACTGGCCGCGCGGCGCACGCCAACATTGATCAGCGTGCATTGGCATAACTCGAAGCTCTACGCCCATGGCTGGCAAGCGTGGTGCGCAAAGGCTGGCGAAAACTGGCTCAAGCAGTCGCCGGCAAACCGCGAGTACGACGAAGAGCATTACGCCCTGCAAGCGGCGATCGCCGGGCAAGGCCTGGTGCTGGCGAGCAATATTCTGGTCTCGGAAAGTGTCGCCAGTGGCCTGCTGGTGCCTTACAAAGCCGACGTTGTGGTGGATGGCGCCGGGTACAGCGCGTTGTGTGTGCCGGGGCGCGAACGGCATCCGCCGGTGCGCGCATTTTTTGCGTGGTTGCGCGAGGAGGCGGCGTTGTCGGGGTTGACGCCGAGGCCTGCGCAAATTGCATAAAACTTTTTGCTTCGCTCATGACTCACAACTTGGGTAGCGACCACGGCCGCAGAACGTGGCGCCCATCGGATTAGCCTCCTGGAGATCGAAATGAGCGACGACCTGCATCTGTCAGATGTTCAAACACTGCGCGAACGTGCGCGCCAACACGTCGAGAACGGTGCTGTAACTGAAGGCTACAGCGCTGACCGTGAGGAGGTGCTGCGCTTGCTCAACGAATCGCTGGCCACCGAACTGGTCTGCGTGTTGCGCTACAAGCGCCACTATTTCATGGCCAACGGCGTCAAAGCCCATGTGGCCGCCGAAGAATTTCTCGAGCACGCCACCCAGGAAGCCGAGCACGCCGACCGTCTGGCCGAGCGCATCGTGCAATTGGGCGGCGAGCCTGAGTTCAATCCCGACCTGCTGTCGAAAATGTCCCACGCGCAATACGTGGCCGGGAACACCCTGAAAGAGATGGTTTACGAGGATCTGGTCGCTGAGCGGATTGCCATCGATAGCTACCGCGAGATCATTCAGTACATCGGCGAAAAAGACCCGACCACTCGGCGCATCTTCGAAGATATCCTCGCGCAGGAAGAAGAGCACGCCGATGACATGGCCGACATCCTGAAAGACCTCTGAACCTGATAAATCGCCTTCGCGAGCAAGCCCGCTCCCACATTTAAAATGCATTCCAAATGTGGGAGCGGGCTTGCTCGCGAAGAGGCCGCAACAGAAGCACAAAGATCGCAGCCTTCGGCAGCTCCTACACGGTTCTATGTAGGAGCTGCCGAAGGCTGCGATCTTTTGATCTTGCCCTTATTTAGTGGGTTTTACGGTCACCGGCGCTTTCCCTTCCTTCATCTGCTCCAGCAACGGCGCGCACTGATTCGGCTCGCCGCCACTTGGTGCCACCAACGCCAGCAACCCCGCCGCCGGCGCCGCAATCACGCCCAACGCCACCATCCCCGCGCCACGCAACAGCAGCGGCACCGCTTTAACCCCGGCGTCCGGCTTGATGAACTTGCCGCGCACGTACAGCGGTGAACGCAGGGAAATCAAACGCCAGCCCTTCGATTCCGGGGTCACCGTCAGATCCAGTTGCTCGGTGGCCATGTTCGCCGTGCCATCGATATAAATGATCGCGTTCTCGGTATCGAAGACAAACAGCTGCGTGGTCGCCAGACCGGTTTTGATGTCGAAGTCCGCCGCCGCACAGTTGATCTTCACTTCCTTGTCGCCAAAGATCTTGCCGACCACGTAGTTGCCGACGTTAAGCCCGGCCAACTCCATCAATTCACGGCTGATCGCGCCGTCGTTGATCAACATCTTCAACTTGCCGTTGGCGCCGCCCAGCAATTTCGCCACCGAGTTGCCGCGACCGCTGATATCGGCGTCGCCATTCAGCTCACCGAAACTGGTCTTCATCGGTTCAAAGGTCGGGAACAACTCTTTGAGCTTGAAGCGGCGCGCGGTGAGTTTGGCCTGGCCTTCCATCGGTTCGGTGCGGCCGTTGAGACGGATTTGTGCATCGAGATTGCCGCCAGCGACGCCGAAGCGCAGCGGCTGCAAGCTCAGTTCGCCGTCGTTGAGCACCAGATGCGTATAGAGGTCATTGAACGGCAGCTTCTCGCTGTGGACGATGCGCTTGCCGGTGAACTCGACGTCGGCATCCATCGCGCGCCAGCGGTCGGTCTTGAACTCCTCGACCGGCAGCACTTTATCCGCCGGTTGCTTGCTGTCGCCGCCACGGGCCTTTTGCTTGTCATTCGGATCGGCGCCGATCAGCGGCGCAAGGTCGGCGAATAGCAGTTGATTGGAAACCAGCGCACCGCTGAGTTTTGGTCGCGGCTGGGTAGCGGCGTAAGTCAGGTCGCCATGGATGTCGCTGTTGCCGATCTTGCCGTTGAATTTTTCGTAGGTGAATTTCGCGCCAGCGGCGTCATGCAGCTTGGCGATCAAATGTCCGTCGGTGGAATACGGCGGCGTGTCGGGCAACGTAACGCCGGTCAGCGGATAGAGATTGCCGAGGCTGTCGCCGGCCAGTTTCAGGCGCAGATCAAGGGCACCGAGATTCATCGGGTCGGTCAGGGTGCCGGCCAGTTCGATGCGGGTGTCGCCGATCTTCGCCTGGGCTTGCAGCGGAAATGGTTTGCTCGCGTCCTGTAAGGCCAGCAATCCGCCGATTTTGCCCTGGCCAGTAAGGTTCTGGCCGTGGTATTGGCCTTTGACCTTGAGCGCAAACGCGTAGTCCTGCGGCGCGCCGCCCTTGTCCTGCGCGGTTTTCGCCGCTTTGTCGCCAACGATGTCGCTGTACGGAATCGGCTTGCCCAGCGGATCGATCAGCACATCGAGATTGGTTTTCAGGGTCTGGTCATCGAGGGTGACGTGACCCTTGTCGAAACCGATCGCGCCGATGTCGACCACCCAGCTCGACGGTTCAGCATTCGGATCCTTGGGATCAAACTTGAACACCCAGTTGGCGCGACCATCCGCCAGTCGTTGCAGATCGGCGTTGGGCTCGGTCAGGTCGATTCGCGGAATCACCACGCGTTGCGCCAGCAGCGCCAGTGGCGAGATGCGCAGTTCGACACGTTTGAGGGTGACCATCTGCGGTTTCTTCGACCAGTCCGGATTGCCCAGGCTCAAATCCTCAGCAACCACATGCGGCCACGGCACCCAGGCGCGCCAGCCACCTTCATCCGGCTCGCGCTGCCAGATCACCGCGAGGTTGCCATTGATGGCAAACGGTCGGTGCAGTTCTTCCGAGACTTTGGCGTTGAGCGGCGATTTGATCCGGTTCCAGTCGAAGAACACGATGATCAATACCAGCACGGCCAGTAGCAGCACGAGGGTGGCGAAGATCCAGCTGAAGATTTTTCCAGTGCGCGTCATGCACAAAACTCCTGATCACGACCCCTCACCCAAAACACGGTGAAAGGCTGAAACGGCGGGCCAAAGCGGCCCCTATGAAAACTGTGACTGGCAAAAGGCCCGCAGGTTTAACCGAAAAGCCGATTAAGACGGAAAAACCCGGGTGAATTCTGACCGATCAGTCGAACAGCGTTACCGCGACCCGCACTTTTGCGAGGCGCGAGTGGGTCGAAAATACCCACCTCGGTGCAAAACCGATGCTCTGAAAGGCCCGATCTAGAGCCTCCCGCCGGAACAATCAATTCTGTTGATTATTACCATTGCGTTTATGAACTTTTATATCGACTTATCGAGAGTAGCATTGCCTTCGTACCCACTTTATCGCCCTCCCAAGGAGCAACCCATCATGAAACGCCAATTACTGCTTAGCCTTACCCTCTCGATGCTGGCCAGCACTGCTTTCGCTCTGCCTGCCGCCGAACAAGCCACGCCACAAGTAAAAACCAGCTACTCGGTGTTCAGCCAGACCGTAGCTGCCGACGGCTCCGACCACACCAAAGGCACCCTCGCTGAAGACGGCTACGACAAAACTCCACAGGGTCAAGCTGTAGCAGAAGGCGGCCGTGATCGCCTGGAAGAAAAAGGTCTGGTCGAAGATGGCTACGACAAAACCCCTCAAGGTCAGGCTGTCGCCGAAAACGGTCGCAACCGCCTCGAAGAAAAAGGCCTGGTTGAAGACGGCTACGACAAAACCCCACAAGGCCAGGCTGTTGCCGAAGGTGGTGGTGATCGTGTGATCGAACGCAACAACGCTGTGAGCTGAGCCCATGGTGGCCCAGAAAAAAAGCCCAATCGACGGATTGGGCTTTTGACTTTTCAGGCCCCGGTAAAACATCCCGCAAAAATCCCCGCTGCACCGTCCTGCCGTTCGACGCCGATAAAGCCGATTTGCTAGAGTGCGGCGCTTGTCCCGCCGAAGAACACACCCTGCGATGCTGCCCCGCGCCGAACAGAAGCAACAGACCCGCAACGCCCTGATGGACGCTGCCCGCCACCTGATGGAAAGCGGCCGAGGATTCGGCAGCCTGAGCCTGCGCGAAGTGACCAAAACCGCCGGGATCGTGCCCACCGGTTTTTATCGGCATTTTGCCGATATGGACGAACTGGGTTTGGTGCTGGTCAGCGAAGTCGGTCAGACCTTCCGCGAAACCATCCGCCTGGTGCGCCACAACGAATTCGTCATGGGCGGCATTATCGATGCCTCGGTGCGGATCTTTCTCGATGTGGTCAGCGCTAATCGCTCGCAATTTCTGTTTCTCGCCCGCGAGCAATACGGCGGTTCGCTGCCGGTACGGCAGGCCATTGGTCGGTTGCGCGAGAACATCAGCTCCGACCTTGCATCGGATCTGACGATGATGCCCAAGCTCCAGCATCTCGATGCCGATGGCCTGAGTGTGATGGCTGATCTGATCGTCAAATCGGTGTTCGCCACCCTCCCCGACATCATCGACCCGCCCGCTGAAGCACTGCCGGAGCATCTGACGCCACAGGCGAAGATCACTCAGCAGCTGCGTTTTATCTTTATCGGCCTGAAGCACTGGCAAGGCCTCGGCAGTACCGAATAACTCCCCTCTACCACTGACACACCAAATTCCCCCTGTGGGAGCGGGCTTGCTCGCGAAAGCGTCGTATCAGCCAACATCTATATTGCTGACCCACCGCCTTCGCGAGCAAGCCCGCTCCCACAAGGGTCATGCGTCACGGCCTCTATTTGGTGCATGTAAAAACCTTCATGCACCAAAACCTTCCAAATCCCCGCAACATCTTGAAACATCCACTACGCTCCGACAGGGATTTCCTACATCTCGTCCGATTGGCAAGCCCCTTGCTCTAGAGCAACCATTGTCCATAGCTGGAAGTTTCCCGATGCTGGTGATTCACCGCAGAATCGACCCTCAACCCGTCTGGGCCGCCGAGTTGCACCTGACCTTCGAAGCGCGGAGCAAAAGCCGTCTGCGCTGTTTCAGTGCTGAAGGTGAAGACGTCGGGTTGTTTTTGGAGCGTGGCCAACCGCCGCTGTATGACGGCGAATGCCTACAGGCTGAAGATGGCCGCATCGTTCGCGTCTGCGCCCGCCCCGAGCAGTTGCTGCACGTCACCTGCGCCAACGCCTTCGAACTGACCCGCGCCGCTTATCACCTCGGTAACCGCCATGTCGCCCTGCAGGTCGGTGACGGCTGGCTGCGTCTGCTCGACGATTACGTACTCAAAGCCATGCTCGAACAATTGGGCGCGCAGGTTGCAGCCATCGAAGCACCGTTCCAGCCGGAACACGGCGCTTATGGCGGCGGCCATCATCATTCACGACACGGCGACGAAGACTTCAACTACGCGCCGAAACTCCATCAGTTCGGCGTCCGCCTGTGAATCCGGCCTGGGCGCTGCTGCGCCTGGCCAGTCCGCAGTTGCCGATTGGCGGCTACAGCTATTCGCAAGGTCTGGAGATGGCTGTGGATAACGAACGGGTGAAAAACCCGGACGACGCCCGCCGCTGGATCAGCGATCAGTTGCTGTTGAACCTGTCGCGCTTTGAGGCGCCGCTGTTGCTTGCGCATTGCCAGGCGGCGGCGGATGAAAACTGGAGAGAGTTGCTGATCCTCTGTGAAAGCCATCGCGCCAGCCGCGAGACCCGCGAGTTGCATCTGGAAAGTCGGCAGATGGGCTATTCGTTGCAGCAATTGCTCAACGGTTTGCCGGAGCTCGACGCGCCTGCCCGTGATTTTCTCGATCAATGCACTGAACCGCATCTGGCCTTGTGCTGGGCGCTGGCTGCACGCGCCTGGGGCATCGCCCCGCAAGACGCCCTCGCCGCGTGGCTGTGGAGTTGGCTGGAAAACCAGCTCGCCGTGCTGATGAAAACCCTGCCGCTGGGCCAGCAAGCCGCCCAGCGCCTGACCAGCGAATTGCTGCCGTTACTGCAACAGGCACAGCAGGACGCGACCCGAATCAATCCCGAACACATCGGCAGCGCCGCGTTCGGCCTGTCCCTGGCGTGCATGGCCCACGAGCGCCAGTACAGCCGCCTCTTTCGCTCCTAGGAGAACCATTAATGAACACACAACCTCTGCGCGTCGGCATCGGCGGCCCGGTCGGTTCCGGCAAAACCGCGTTGACCCTGGCCCTGTGTCTGGCCCTGCGCGAGCGCTACAACCTCGCCGTGGTCACCAACGATATCTACACCCGCGAAGATGCCGATTTCCTCGTGCGCAATGAAGCCCTCGCGCCGGAGCGCATCATCGGCGTGGAAACCGGCGGCTGCCCGCACACGGCAATCCGCGAAGACGCCTCGATCAACCTTGAAGCGGTCGATCAATTGAACCGGCGCTTCCCGGGGCTGGATCTGATTCTCGTCGAGTCGGGCGGCGATAACCTGTCGGCGACGTTCAGCCCGGAACTGTCCGACCTGACTATCTATGTGATCGACGTCTCCGCTGGCGACAAGCTGCCGCGCAAGGGCGGGCCGGGGATCTGCAAATCCGATCTGCTGGTGATCAACAAGATCGACTTGGCGCCGCTGGTGGGCGCCTCGTTGGAAATGATGGACAGCGACACCAAACGCATGCGCAACGGCAAGCCGTTCGTCTTCAGCAACCAGAAAACCGGTCAGGGTCTGGAAGCCATCATCGCCTTTATTGAACGCCAGGGCCTGCTGACCGCAGCCTGATTTATTTATCAACAAGGAAGCTTATTCATGACACTTAAACGCATTCTCGGCGCCATGGCACTGCTGCTGACCCCGGCGCTGGCCTTCGCCCACCCGGGCCACGGCGACAGTGGATTGATCGCCGGTATCAGCCACCCGATTGGTGGCCTCGACCACTTGTTGGCGATGGTTGCCGTCGGTTTGTGGGCGGCGCAGCAACAAGGCGCGGCGCGTTGGGCGCTGCCGTGCACGTTTGTCGGCACCATGCTGATGGGCGGCCTGCTCGGGTTTGAAGGGCTGGAACTGCCGGCGCTGGAAAGCGGGATTGCTGCGTCGGTGCTGGCGCTGGGTCTGGCGGTGGCATTGGCGGTGCGTCCGCCGTTGGTGATGGCGGTGGTGGCGACGGCGGTGTTTGCGTTGTTCCATGGTGTCGCGCATGGGTTGGAATTGCCGGATATGACCAGCCCGTGGGCGTATGCGGCTGGTTTTGTGGCGGCGACGGCTGCACTGCATGCGGCGGGTTATGCCGTGGTGCGTTTTCTGCCTCAGGCTGCTGCGCCGTTGGTTCGTCTTGCAGGCGCGGCTTCGGCGGTGACTGGGGCCTGGTTGTTGGCAGGCTGATTTTTTAGCGCCTGCGCTGGCCTCTTCGCGAGCAAGCCCGCTCCCACATTGGATTTGTGCCGTACACAGAACCTGTGGGAGCGGGCTTGCTCGCGAAGGCGGCCTGACAGACACCGTCTCTCTCAAGCAGTGCTCTCTGCTACCATGTCGCGCAATCGCCCCAGCCCGTGACGACGCCCGCCCATGCCCCACGCTTCCCGCTCCACCTCCCTGCCTGAATTGACCGCCCTGTTCGGCGCTGTGCAACAGCACTTCGTCAACGTGATCGTGCCCCTCTGGCAAGGCCCGGGCTGGAACGCCGACATGGCGCTGCCGTACGAGGCGCTGGACGCCACGCATCAACCCTTGCCACCGCAACGCTACCGAGCGATGGCCTGCGCGCGGCAGTTGTATCTGTTTTCCAGTCTGATCGGGGTTGTGGATAACGCTGAGGTTCGCGCGGCGGCGCTGTTCCGCTCGTTGCAACGGCACTTCCACGACGCCGACCACGGCGGCTGGTTCTACAGCATCGATGCGCAGGGCAAGCCGCTGGATCAGCGCAAGGATCTCTACACCCACGCCTTCATCCTTTTTGCTTGCGCGCATTACTGGGGCAAGTCCGGCGATCCGCTGGTCGAGTCGACGTTGAATGCGGCGCTGGAAATCATTGGTCGGCGCTTTGCCACCGGTGATGGGTTGTACGAGGCGTGCCTGAATCGCGACTGGATCACCCTCGAAACCGGCCCGCTGCAAAACCCGTTGATGCACCTGGCCGAAGCCTTCCTCGCCACGCTCGCCGTTCGCGAAGATGCCCAGACCCAAACCGCGTTGCTGGAGTTATGCACAGCCATGCACAAGCGCTTCGTCGATCCGCAATATGGCGTGTTGATGGAGAAACCGCTGGGGGCTGTGGATAACTGGTACGAGCCGGGGCATCAGTTCGAATGGTATTTCCTGCTCGAGTCGTCGCCGTTGTTGCGCGGTTCGAAACTGCACGCGGCGCTGGATCGCGCGTTTGCGTTTACTGAGTTTCAAGGTGTGGAACAGCCGTCTGGCGCGGTGCGAGCGATGCTCGATCTGCAGCAGGATGGCGAGCCGAAGGATTCGACTCAACGAATCTGGGCGCAGGCGGAATATTTGCGCGCGCTGACGTTGCGTCAGGGCAGCGAGGCGGTGGTGTTGCGTCAGTTGCAGGCGTTGCAGCAGCGGTTTCTGCATGCCGGTGGCTGGCATGAATGCCGGGATGAGCAGGGTGAGGTGAGTCGCAAGGACATGCCTTCGACTACGCCGTATCACCTTGCGACTTGCTATCACGGTCTGGCTGAATATTTGCGCTGATCTCATGGCAAACGTAATGCAATGTGCTGAGGAGATCTACTCTGTGGCGAGGGGATTTATCCCCGTTGGGGCGCGAAGCGGCCCTGATAAAAAGCGGGGCCGCTGCGCAGCCCAACGGGGATAAATCCCCTCGCCACAATAAATCCCCTAGCCACAATAAATCCCTTCTCTACAGTAAATCCCTTCTCTACCTAAATCCCCTTCATCACAAATCTGTTCTCAACAGCAATCAGGGTTACATCAGGCAATCCACTTCTTGTCGCCGGTAAAGCTGATAGTCAGCCACCGCGCTGCATCCGGCTTGCCCAGCTTCGCCGAAATCTCCTCGCGCAATGCATCCAATTGCCCGACATGGCTCAGCGCATAGTCCGCCGGCAACACCACATGAATCTCGATAAACCGCGCCCGTCCGTGCTTCTGCACGTACGACACGTAATCGTCGAAACCATGCTCAGTCTTCGCCTCTTCCATCACCTGACGCACCTGATCATCCAGCGTGTCCGGCGCTATCCCCAATACATCGCGTAACGCCGGCCCAAGAATCTTGAACGCCGGCGGCAACATGGTCAGCGCCAGCACGATCAGGATCAGCGGGTCGACATACACCGCCCACTGCCCATAACCCTGGGATTTGAGCAGCAGTGCCGCGAGGAAACTGATCAACAGGCCCACAGACAGCATCGCGTCCACCAGCCAGCTGATGTTGTCGAACTGGATCAGGGTCGATTTGAGCTTACGGTTACGGTGCCGGACGTAGAAGAAATAGGCGAACTCGACCACGGTAAACACCGCGGCGTAAATGATCACCAGCCCCAACTCGATCTCGCGACCACCGTTGATGATGCCAAACACACCGTTGAGAAACGCATAGATCGCGATCAACAGCAGGAAACTGCCTTCGATCAGCAGCACCATCGGCTCCAGATGCCAGAAACCGAACTGGAAGCGGTGATTGCTTTCCTTGGCGATCAACTTGGCAGTGATCAGCATCAGGACTTTGATGAAGGTGGCGATCAGCGAGAAAAAACCATCAAAAAGGATGGATTGCGAACCAGAAACAAAACCGGTGACGATCCCGGCGATCGCCACGGCGAACATCAGAATGGTCGATTGTTTGAGCAGCGACTGCTCACCTCGGTTACTCACTTTGACTCCTCGAAAAACCTTGAAAACCGCGGGGTGTGCGGTTGGGTTGTTGCGAGGGGAGTTTACCTCAAAGCCTTGTACTGCCTGTTCTGGCCTCTTCGCGAGCAAGCCCGCTCCCACAGGGAAATACATTTCAAAATGTGGGAGCGGGCTTGCTCGCGAAGAACGATAACGCGGTGTCAGGCCTTGTTACGCTCAATCGCAAAGCCAGCCCAGGTCTGGCTCACCGGCATCAACTCCAGGCTGTTGATGTTGATGTGCGCCGGCGCATTCATCACCCAGAAAATCGTCTCGGCAATGTCTTGCGGCTGGATCGGCTCGGCACCGGCGTAAGTCGCGTTGTATCGCTCCTGATCGCCGGCAAAACGCACCAGCGAAAACTCGCTCTCGCACAAACCTGGCTCGATGTTGCTGACCCGTACGCCAGTGCCCTGCAAGTCGCAGCGCAGGTTCAGCGAGAACTGTTTAACGAACGCCTTGGTCGCGCCATAGATGTGACTGCCCGGATACGGGTAGTTGCCGGCGATGGAGCCGAGGTTGACGATGCCGGCGCCACGGCCATGGGCGATCAAACGCGGCAGCAGCAAACGCGTGGCGTACATCAGGCCTTTGACGTTGGTGTCGACCATGGTGTCCCAATCGTCCAGATCGCACTTCGGCGCAGGATCAACGCCCAGCGCCAGACCGGCGTTGTTGATCAGGCCACGCAGCTTGGCGAACGACGGCGGCAGATTGGCAATCGCCTCCTCCATCGCCTTGCGATCACGCACGTCGAGCACCAGACCGTGCACCTCGGTCTGCTTCGACAATTCTGCGCACAGTGCATTAAGGCGTTCTTCACGACGACCGGTCAGCACCAGTTTCCAGCCAGCCTCGGCAAAACGGCGGGCGCAGGCTTCACCAAAACCGGACGTTGCGCCGGTGATAAACAGGGTGTTGGACATCGTGTTCTCCTTGCTTCGGCTACCGAGGCAGCCCTTGGAATAGAAAATCAGCCAGCAGCATGCCCGGCCCCGCACTCACGGGCAACACCCCCCCGTGTGTAGGAGCTGACGAGTGCAACGAGGCTGCGATCTTTTAATCTTAAAAACCAGAATCAAAAGATCGCAGCCTTCGGCAGCTCCTACACGGACGGATTCAGCTCAAAAAATGATCAACCGTAGGAACGCCATACAGGGCGTGGCCTGTAGCCATGTGCGCGCATGTTATCCACAGTCCCTTCCACAGTTTCCGGGGGCAAGTGGATACGCGCAAAGCCGCGCCGCACAAGGCTTTGCGGGGGAAACAGAAAGTTTTTTGCTTGACCCTGAAGCGGCAGATGTGCGGGACAGGGCATTTTGCACGACCAAGCGGTCGACACAGTGATTGCGCGAGGCCAGCAATTACGCTGCTTAGCGAGGTCTTTCCAGAGTTTAATCACAGACTTATCCACAGGCAGGCGCACTGCATATCGACTGCGTTATCAGCCTTATAAAAAGGTTGACATTGGCGCCTCTCGCTCAGGCAAAAGCGTCTGATCAAAAAACAACCACACCTTTGCAAGGCACGGATTACAAGGCCTGCAGCCAGATACACCCACGTTATTCACAGCCAGCTCCACAGCAAACGGGGACAAGTCAAAACTGTGGAAAAACAGCCATTTGCAGCGTCTTTATGTCGCGCTTTGGTAGCTTGCCGGATTTGTTTTCCACAATTCTGAAATCTGCCACAGGTTAACTGTGGGAGCGGGCTTGCTCGCGAAGGGGGCGAGTCAGAAAACCCCATGTTGAATGACACAGCGCATTCGCGAGCAAGCCCGCTCCCACAGGGGATTTGTGTTGGATTTGAAATAAAAAAGCCCCGGGACTTGCGTCGCCGGGGCTGTGTATAACGTGCGAAGAATCAGTGTCCGCCCAGATAGGCGTTACGCACCTCCTCATTCACCAGCAACTCTTTACCGGTACCGGTCAGGCGAATCTCGCCGTTGACCATCACATACGCCCGATCCGACAGCTTCAGCGCATGGTTGGCGTTCTGCTCGACCAGGAAAATCGTCATCCCGGTTTTCGCCAATTCCCGCAGGGTCGCAAAAATCTGCTTCACCACGATCGGCGCCAGGCCCAGGCTGGGTTCATCGAGCAGTAACAACTTCGGTCGGCTCATCAACGCCCGGGCAATCGCGAGCATCTGTTGCTCACCACCGGACATGGTCATCGCCCGCTGCGTCCGCCGCTCTTCCAGTCGCGGGAACAGCGCGAACATGCGCTGCATGTCCTCTTTGGCGTACTTGTCGCCAATCGGGATGGTGCCCATCAACAGGTTTTCCTCGACGGTCATGTCAGGGAACACCCGCCGTCCTTCCGGTGACTGCGCGATGCCATTGGAAGCGATGTAGTGCGAGGACTTCTGGGTGATGTCGACGCCTTGATAAATGATCTGCCCGCCAGCCGCACGCGGCTGGCCGAAGATCGACATCAGCAATGTCGACTTGCCGGCACCGTTGGAGCCGATCAGGCTGACGGTTTCCCCCTCGTTGATCTGCAGCGAAACACCTTTGAGCGCCTGGATCGGTCCGTAGAACACGTCGAGGTTTTTGAGTTCGAGGATCGGTTGCGTCATACCAGTTCCTCTTCGTCAGCGCCGAGATACGCCGCAATCACTTTCGGATCATTTCGAATCGCTTCAGGCCCGCCTTCGGCGATGACGATGCCGTGATCCAGCACCACGATGTGGTCAGAAATGCTCATTACCATGCCCATGTCGTGTTCGATCAGCACCACGGTCAGATCGTGCTCGTCGCGCAGCAGCCGGATCATCGCGCTCAGCGCCTCGGTTTCCTGTGGGTTGAGGCCGGCGGCCGGTTCGTCGAGGCAGATGATCTGCGGCCGCGTGCACATGGCCCGGGCGATCTCCAGACGGCGTTGTTGGCCGTAGGAAAGTTCACCGGCGAGACGGTTGGCGCAGTCGACCAGGTCGACCACTTCCAGCCAGTAGAAGGCAACGTCCAGCGCGTCGCTTTCAGCCTTGCGGTAGCCCTTGGTGTTAAGAATGCCGGCGAGCATGTTGCGGTTGACCCACATGTGTTGGGCCACCAGCAGGTTTTCCAGCACCGACATTTCCTTGAACAGACGAATGTTCTGAAATGTCCGCGCCAGCCCCGCACGGTTCACCAGGTGCGTGCCGCCGAACATCTTGTAGTACATGCGACTGAGGAAGGATTTCGGCGAAACGAAATCCGACGCTTTGAACGACTCGCCCAACAACTGGATGACGTTGGTCTGCTGGCCGCGCACGTTGAGCTCGATCTTGCCGCCGGAGGCTTTGTAGAAACCGGTCAGGCAGTTGAACACAGTGGTTTTGCCAGCGCCGTTAGGGCCGATCAAGGCGAAGATCGAGTTGCGTTTGACCTTCAGGCTGACATCACTCAAGGCCTTGATGCCACCGAAATGCATCATCAGTTTTTCAACAGAGAGTACGACTTCACTCATGGCGCAGTCCTCTCATAGTGAATGGCACCTTTGCGTGGAGTGACCCCGGTACGGCTGATGCGGATCAGCCCACGTGGTCGCCAGATCATCATTAACACCATCAGGATGCCGAACAGCAGCACGCGATATTCAGCGAAGCCGCGCAGCAGTTCCGGGGCGACGGTCAGCACGAAGGCTGCAATCACCACGCCGATGGTCGAGCCCATGCCGCCGAGGACGACGATGGCCAGGATCAACGCCGATTCGAAGAAAGTGAACGAGGTCGGGTTAACGAAACCTTGATAGGTGGCGAAAAACACACCGGCCAGACCTGCCGTCGACGCGCCAATGGTGAACGCGGAAAGCTTGACCAGCACGTGGTTGAGGCCCATCGAACGGCAGGCGATTTCGTCTTCACGCAAGGCTTCCCAAGCACGGCCGACCGGCATCTTCACCAAACGGTGTTTGATGTACAGCACAGCCAATACCACGAGGAACAACACCGCGTATATGAAGTAGTACTTCACGTCCGGGTTGTAGGCGATGCCGAAGAACTCATGGAACGGCACCCCGCCATCCTTCGCCCGTTTGCCGAACTCCAGACCGAAGAACGTCGGCAGTGGCGCCGGCATGCCGTTCGGGCCGCCAGTCAGCGACAACCAGTTGTTGAGGATCAGGCGAATGATTTCACCGAAGCCCAGGGTCACGATCGCCAGATAGTCGCCGTGCAGGCGCAGCACCGGAAAACCGAGGATGCAGCCGGCAAGGCCAGCGGTGATCGCTGCCAGCGGCAGCACCGTCCAGAAGCCCAGACCGAGGTACTGATAACCGAGCGCCAGACCGTAGGCGCCGATGGCATAAAACGCCACGTAACCGAGGTCGAGCAGACCGGCCAGACCGACCACGATGTTCAGCCCCAACCCCAGCAGCACGTAGATCAACCCGAGGATGACCACGCCCAGCAAATAGGAGTTGGAAACAAACGGCACGATGACAGCCAGCACAATCAGCAGCGGGATGATCCAGCGCAGGCTCGATTTGTGATCGGCCGGCAGCACATGCACACCCGACCCGGTGCTCTCGAAGCTGTCGAGAATTTTCAGGCCTTTGGGGGTTTGCAAGAACAGGCTGAGGGCAAACCGGCCGATCATGACAACGCCAATGATCCACGCCACACGGGTCGATTCGAGGTTGAAGCTGTAACCGTCGAGGACGACGCCGACAATCGGCCCGAATACGATCAGGGCAATCAGGCCGGCAAGAATCGCCTCAACCAGACTTTTTTTGATATCGATGGTTTTTTTGGTGGTTGAAGACATCGCTTACACCTTCGACACAAGAGGACGGCCCAACAGGCCCTGCGGCCGGAAGACCAGAACAAGTACGAGCAGCGAGAAGCTGAACACGTCTTTGTAGTCGGAGTTGACCAGGCCGGAGAACAGCGACTCGGAAATCCCGAGAATGATCCCGCCGAGCATCGCACCGGGCAGAGAGCCGATACCGCCGAGCACCGCAGCAGTGAATGCCTTGATGCCGATGATGAAGCCGGCATAGAAGTCGAACGTGCCGTAGTTCATGGTGATCAGCACGCCGGCCAACGCCGCCATGGCGGCACCGATGATGAACACGTAAGAGATCACGCGGTCGGTGTTGATCCCCAGAATCGAGGCCATTTTGCGGTCTTGCTGAGTGGCACGGCACATGCGCCCGAGCTTGGTGTACTTGATGATGTAGGTCAGTACGCCCATGCCGACAAACGCGGCCACCAGAATGAAGACTTTGGTGTAAGTCAGTTGCACGAAACCGGTGCCGATGTCGACACGCCACGCGCCAGTCAGCAAGGTTGGCACGCCTTGTTGTTTCGCGCCTTGAGCGATCTGTGCGTAGTTTTGCAGAATCAGGGAGATACCGATGGCGCTGATCAGCGGTGCCAGTCGGGTGGAGTTGCGCAGGGGTTTGTAAGCGACTCGTTCAATGACCCAGCCATACACCGCCGTGACGACGATGGTGAAGATCAGTGTGCCGAGCATCAGCAGCGGGAAAGATTCGATACCGAAGTAAGCCAGCAGAGCCAGACTGATTGCCGCCAGGTAAGCAGAAATCATGTAAACCTCGCCGTGGGCGAAGTTGATCATGCCGATGATGCCGTAGACCATTGTGTAGCCGATGGCGATCAGGCCATAGACCGACCCGAGGGTCAGACCGTTGACCAGTTGCTGCAGGAAAATACCATCCATAACGCAATCTCACGCAGTGAGAACCTGCACGCCTGTGGACGTGCGGCTCTTCTAGGGAAAATACAGATTTACGTCGGAGCAATGTCAGAGCGCGATCCACCTATCTCCACCACCTCCTGTGGGAGCGGGCTTGCTCGCGAATGCGGTGTATCAGCTACCGTTGATGGTGACTGACACCCCGCATTCGCGAGCAAGCCCGCTCCCACAGGGGTTTGTGGCGTTCAGTTAATCGCGTCAGCCCTTACTTCTGTTTTTCCAGCTGGTGATATTTGCCGTCCTTGTCCCACTGGTAAACCACGTAGTCGGAGACTTTCAGGTCACCCTTCGAGTCCCAGGCTTTTTCGCCCATGACGGTTTTCACCGGGTTTTTCTTCAGCCAGGCAGCCGCTTCTTCGCCCTTGTTGGACTTGGCGCCGTTGAAGGCTGCGGCCAGGGTTTGTACCGAAGCGTAGGCGTACAGGGTGTAGCCCTCAGGCTCGGTGCCGGCCTTGCGGAACGCGTCTACCACTGCCTTGCTCTCTGGCAGCATGCGTGGGTCGGCACCGAAGGTCATCAGCACGCCATCCACGAATTGCGGGCCACCCGCGGTGGTTACCAGTTCATCGGTCACAATGCCGTCATCGGACATGAACTTGACGTCTTTCAGGCCTTGCTCACGCAGTTGACGAACCAGCGGAACGGCTTCCGGGTGCAGACCACCGAAGTAGACGACATCGGCGCCAGCGCCACGGATTTTGGTGACGATGGTGCTGAAGTCTTTTTCGCCACGGGTCAGCCCTTCATACAACACTGGCGTCACGCCACGCTTGACCAGTTGTGCCTTGGTGGCATCCGCCAGGCCTTGGCCGTAGGTGTCTTTGTCGTGCAATACAACGACTTTTTTACCCTTGAGCACGTCGACAATGTAGTCGCCGGCAACGATACCTTGCTGGTCGTCACGCCCGCACATACGGAACATGGCGCTGAGGCCGCGCTCGGTCACTTGCGGGTTGGTGGAACCCGGGGTGATCGCGATTACGCCGGCTTCGTCGTAGATTTCCGAGGCTGGAATGGTGGAAGACGAGCAGAAGTGGCCGACCACGCCAGCGACTTTCTGATTGACCAGATCCTTGGCGACCGTTACCGCTTGTTTCGGTTCGCAGGCGTCATCGCCTTTGACCAGAACGATTTTTTCCCCGTTGACGCCGCCTGCCGCGTTGACCGAGTCGGCCGCCGCTTGTGCACCCTTCATGTACTGCTCGCCAAATGCCGCGTTGGCGCCCGTCATTGGACCCGCTACACCGATTTTGATATCAGCCTGAGCAAACGCAGAAACACCCAACGCAGTAGCCACTGCGAGGGCCAGAAAGCCTTTCTTGTAAAACGTCTGGGACATGAGGTGGTGCTCCAAGGTTTTTTTTAGTTGGCACTGCGACTTCACTTCACTGAATGCGCAGAGCAAGGGCCGTGCCATCGGTTTTTTATTCTTCAAAAAGTCGCTGCATTGTTGTTATTTCGACTGTTTCGTTCCCATTTTCATTGGGCGTGCAACCGTCTAAACCGCGGAAGGTGAAACCATTTATTTTTTCAGGCGCAACCCGCGTGCGCCATCATTGCAACCGCGGCACCAAACGACGTGCAACCAGCCTGTAACAGCCCGCGTCACCGAACTGCACACTGCTGGTGCGGGACTGCTACAACCCGCACCATTACAGGCTAGTCGCTGCATCGAAAAGCGCCGCTTCCGGCAACATAATTCAACACTCAAATCACGATGCGCAGGCACTGGCCCGCGTGATACAGCGAGAATCCGGCCTCGTACAGGCAGCTGCGCAAGCCCACGCCCGCCAAGGGCTGCATCGGTGCAAAGGGTATTGGCAAGGCCTCGGCATTGCCGTTGCACAAGTAATCGGCGAAGGCTTTGCCGACCACCGTGCCAGTGGTGACGCCACGGCCGTTATAGCCCGTGACAGCGACCAGACCCGGTGCCGGCTCAAACAGACGCATCAGGTGATCGGGCGTGAACGCGATGCGCCCGGTCCAGGTGCATTCCCATTCGACGGGTTTCAGTTGCGGGAAGTAATGCTGCTGCACCCGATCAGCCCAAGCCTTGAGAAACCAGGCCGGTTTTTGATTACCGTTGCCGAGGCTGCCGAGCAATAACCGCCCTTCTTTATCGCGGCGGATGCTGCTCAACACCTGGCGGGTATCCCACGAGCCTTGCCCACCCGGAAGAATCTCCTGCGCAGCGTCTTCGGTCAGCGGCACCGAAGCGACCTGATAGTAATAACCGGGGAAGAAATTGCGTTTGAGTTCCGTCCAGTCGCCCTCGGTGTAGGCGTTGGAAGCGATGACCACTTGTTCGGCGAGTACCGAACCGTGCTCGGTTTGCACCGACCATTTCGCGCCCTGACGCTCGAGTCGAGTGACCGGTGAATGGTCGAACATCTGCCCGCCGAGGCCGAGCACCGCGTTCGCCAGCCCGGTGACATAAGCCATCGGATTGAGCGTGCCGGCGCGACGATCGAGCAGTGCGGCGGCGATTTTTTGCGTCCCGGTGGCTTGTTCGCATGCCTTGCCGGTGAGTAGCTCGACCGGTGCGCCGCGACGTTTCCATTGTTGCTCGCGACTGCGCAGATCGGCCTCGCCCTTGGCGTTATGCGCCATGTGCAGCGTGCCTTCGCGGCGCAACTGGCAATCGATGTTGTACTTGTCCACAAGGCTGAACACCAGCGCGGGCGCGGCCCCGAGCATGCGATTGAGCTGACTGCCGACCGCTTCACCGAAACCGGCTTCGATCTCGTCCGGTGGAATCCACATGCCGGCGTTGACCAATCCGACGTTGCGCCCGGAACCGCCGTGGCCAGCGCGATGCGCTTCCAGCACGCAGACGCTTTTGCCCTGTTCCAACAGATGCAGCGCCGCCGACAACCCGGTAAACCCGGCGCCGATCACGCAGACATCGACTTTGACTTCACCCTTGAGCGCGGAGTTATCCGGCCTTTGCGGCGTGAGTTTTTCCCACAGACATTCTTCGCGTAATGGCATTGCCAGACTCCAACAGAAACCTAACCAAATGCGCTTGTGGGGCCGCCAAAAGATCGCAGCCTTCGGCAGCTCCTACAAAACCGCAGCCTGGCGCCACCTATGTAGGAGCTGCCGAAGGCTGCGATCTTTTCAGCTTTTCCTCCATCCTCAGTCGAACGTAATGCCCTGCGCCAGCGGCAACTCCAGCGAGTAGTTCACGGTGTTGGTCTGGCGGCGCATGTACCCGCGCCAGGCATCCGAACCCGATTCACGACCACCGCCGGTCTCCTTCTCACCACCAAACGCACCACCAATCTCCGCACCGCTCGGGCCGATGTTGACGTTGGCGATCCCGCAATCACTGCCCACCGCCGACATGAATTGCTCAGCCTCGCGCACGTCAGTAGTAAAGATGCACGACGACAACCCTTGCGGCACCGCGTTGTTCAGGCGCAGTGCTTCCTGGAAATCTTTGTAACCAACCACGTACAGAATCGGCGCGAAGGTTTCGCTGCACACCACATCGCTCTGCTCCGGCATTTCAACAATCGCCGGCGACACGTAGTAAGCATTCGGGAACTGATCTTCCAATTGGCGCTTGCCGCCAAACACCCGACCGCCCTCGCTCAACGCCTGCTCCAGCGCGTCCTGCATGTTTTCGAAGCTGTGCTTGTCGATCAGCGGGCCGACCAGATTGCCTTCCAGCGGATGGCCGATGCGCACTTTCGAGTACGCGGCTTTCAGGCGGGTGACCATTTCTTCTTTGACCGACTCATGGGCGATCAAGCGACGCAGCGTGGTGCAACGCTGGCCGGCGGTACCGACGGCGCTGAACAGAATCGCGCGCACCGCCATGTCGAGATCGGCGCTTGGGCCAAGGATCATCGCGTTGTTGCCGCCCAACTCCAGAATGCTGCGGGCAAAACGCGCGGCGACTTTCGGCGCCACTTCGCGGCCCATGCGCGTGCTGCCGGTGGCGCTGATCAGGGCGACACGCGGGTCATCGACCAACGCTTCGCCAGCATCGCGACCACCGATGATCACTTGGCAAAGATTCGCCGGTGCATCGGTAAAATTCTTCACCACACGGTCGAACAGCGCTTGGCAGGCCAGTGCGGTCAGCGGGGTTTTCTCCGACGGCTTCCACACCACCGGGTTGCCGCAGACCAGCGCCAGCGTGGTGTTCCACGCCCACACCGCCACCGGGAAGTTGAACGCGCTGATCACACCGACCACGCCCAGCGGATGCCAGGTTTCACGCATGTGGTGGCCCGGACGCTCGGAAGCGATGGTCAAACCGTACAACTGACGGGACAGGCCGACGGCGAAATCGCAGATGTCGATCATCTCCTGCACTTCACCCAAACCTTCCTGAGTGATCTTGCCCGCCTCCCACGAAACCAGTTCGCCGAGGTCAGCCTTGTATTCACGCAACACCTCGCCGAATTGACGCACCAGCTCGCCGCGACGCGGGGCCGGAATCTTGCGCCATTGCTCGAACGCATGATCTGCGCGACTGATGTGCTGCTCGACTTCGGCCGGGCCTTCCCAGTTCACGGCGGCGATGCGACTGCCATCGATCGGCGAGTGCACCGGCACTTTGCCGTTCTGATAAAGGGCCGGGTTCACACCAAGACGATCAAGCAATGCGGCAACCATGGGTCACTCCTCAAGCAAAAAACTGAATGTGTGCGGTCGCCATTTCACGACCGGGCAGGCCATTAGTTGTAGCTTCACAATGGCGAGGCAACAAACGACCTTTACGCGAGATATCATTCCGTTTATTCATGCTGAGCATAGAAAGACAAGAAAAGGATCGGCCATGCTGAACAAACGCCACTTGCCCTCGATCACCGCCCTGCAATGCTTCGAGGCCGTGACCCGGCACCTGAGCTTCACCCGCGCCGCCGAGGAACTGAACCTGACCCAGAGTGCGGTGAGCAAGCAGGTCGCGCAGCTTGAGGAATTGTTACAACACTTGTTGTTCCTCCGCGTGCGCCGACGTTTGCAGATGACCCCGGCCGGGGATTTGTACTTGGTGGAAGTACGAAAAATTCTCACGCAAGTGGAGATGTCGACGCATTACCTGCGTTCCTACGGCGGCGAGACCGAAGTCTTACGCGTATCGACCCCGTCGACCTTCGGCGCGCGTTGGTTGGTGCCACGCCTGAAAGGCTGGCGTTTGCGCCATCCGTCAATTCATCTGGATTTGTGCAACGAGCAAGAGGCCGATGATTTGCTGCAAGGGCGCAGTGATCTGGCTTTCTATTACGGTCAAGGCTCGCGACCGGGCACTGAGTGCCTGAAGTTGTTCAGCGAAGAACTGGTGCCGGTGTGCGCGCCGAGCAGTCTGCCGGAGAAACCGTTCAGTGATCCGACGCAACTCACCGATCTGGTCTTGCTGCAAAACGCCTCGCGCCCACAGGCGTGGCACGACTGGTTCGACAGTCAGGGCTACCAGACCGAACACAGCTATCACGGGCCACGTTTTGAAACCTTTTATATGTGCATTCGTGCCGCGCAAGTGGGATGTGGTGTGGCGCTGTTGCCAAGGTTTCTGGTGGAAGAGGAATTGGCCGACGGCAAACTGGTCATTCCCTGGCAGCATGCGATGCCGAGTACTGACGCCTATTACCTCGCGTACCCGGAACATGCGGCGGAAGTGCCCAAGGTGCGGGATTTCGTCAAATGGATGCTCGAACAGATCGACAATCCCTGACCTGACGCCCAATGCAGAGTTATCCACAATCCCTGTGGGAGCGGGCTTGCTCGCGAAAGCAGTGTTTCAGCGACATTTGAATCGACTGACAGAACGCCTTCGCGAGCAAGCCCGCTCCCACAAGGATCTGATGCGTTTTCAGAAATTGCTGGCAATCCCCACCACTGATATGCGCCACTAGCGCCATTGATTTTTACCGCGCCACAGCGCGGCGCACCTGGAGACCGTTTATGAGCGAGAGTGTGTTTGCCGATCGCATCGTGCAGAACCTGCTCGACACCGACTTCTACAAACTGACGATGATGCAGGCGGTGCTGCACAACTACCCCAACGTTGAAGTCGAATGGGAATTCCGTTGCCGCAACAGTGAGGATCTACGCCCGTACCTGGCCGAGATCCGCTATCAGATCGAGCGTCTGGCCGAACTGAGCCTGAGCGCCGATCAACTGAATTTCCTTGAGCGTATCTCTTTCCTGAAACCGGATTTTCTGCGATTCCTCGGTCTGTTCCGCTTCAACCTGCGCTACGTGCACACCGGCATCGAGAACGGCGAGCTGTTCATCCGCCTGCGCGGGCCGTGGCTGCATGTGATCCTCTACGAAGTGCCGCTGCTGGCGATCGTCAGCGAAGTGCGTAACCGCTATCGCTACCGCGAAACCGTGCTCGAACAGGCGCGCGAGCAGCTCTACCGCAAATTCGACTGGCTGACCGCCAACGCCTCGGCCGACGAATTGTCGCAACTGCAAGTAGCCGATTTCGGCACCCGCCGCCGGTTTTCATACCGCGTGCAGGAAGAAGTGGTGAACGTGCTCAAGCACGATTTCCCCGGGCGTTTCGTCGGCACCAGCAATGTGCACCTGTCGCGCGAACTCGACATGAAACCACTGGGCACCATGGCCCACGAATGGATCATGGCCCACCAGCAACTCGGCCCACGGTTGATCGACAGCCAGATCGCCGCGCTCGACTGTTGGGTGCGTGAGTACCGGGGTTTGCTGGGCATCGCCCTCACCGACTGCATTACCACCGATGCCTTTCTCGGCGATTTCGATCTGTTTTTCGCCAAGCTGTTCGATGGCCTGCGCCACGACTCCGGGGATCCTGTGGTGTGGGGCGAAAAATGCATCGCGCATTACCACAAGCTCGGCATCGACCCGATGAGCAAGACGCTGGTGTTCTCCGACAGCCTGACCCTGCCCAAGTCGCTGGAGATCTTCCGCGCGCTGCACGGTCGGATCAACGTCAGCTTCGGCATCGGCACCAACCTCACCTGCGACATTCCGGGTGTCGAACCGATGAGCATCGTGCTTAAAATGACTGCCTGCAACGGCCAACCGGTGGCGAAGATCTCCGACGAGCCAGGCAAGTCCCACTGCAAAGACCCGAATTTCGTCGCCTACTTGCGACACGTGTTCCAGGTTCCTGCCGATTCCAGTTCATCTAGCAAGGAGTGAATTCATGCAAGCCGTACAGCGTGAGATTGCTGAACAGCTCAAAGTGCAACCGCCGTTCGCTGACTACAAAGCCCTGCAGGCCGAAGTCGCCCGGCGCATCGCCTTTATTCAGGATTGTCTGGTCAATTCCGGGCTCAAGACGCTGGTGCTCGGCATCAGCGGTGGCGTCGATTCGCTGACCGCAGGCCTCTTGGCCCAGCGCGCGATGCGTGAGCTGCGCGACCAGACCGGCGACAACAGCTACAAATTCATCGCCGTGCGCCTGCCGTACGAAACCCAGTTTGACGAACACGACGCCCAGGCCTCGGTGGATTTCATCGCCCCGGACGAACGCCACACCGTCAACATCGGCCCGGCCGTGAAGTCGCTGGCCAGCGAAGTCGCCGCGTTCGAAGGCAAACACGCGGTGTCGGTGGACTTCGTGCTCGGCAACACCAAGGCGCGGATGCGCATGGTCGCCCAATACACCATCGCTGGCGCAGCGCACGGTCTGGTGATCGGCACCGACCACGCGGCGGAAGCGGTGATGGGCTTCTTCACCAAATTCGGCGACGGCGCCTGCGATCTGGCACCGCTGAGCGGTCTGGTGAAAAATCAGGTGCGCGCGATCGCCCGCAGCTTCGGCGCGCCGGAATCGCTGGTCGAGAAAGTGCCGACGGCGGATCTGGAAGATTTGTCGCCGGGCAAACCGGACGAAGCGTCGCATGGCGTGACGTATGCCGAAATCGATGCGTTTCTGCACGGCGAGCCGGTGCGCGAGGAAGCCTTCAAAATCATCGTCGACACCTACAACAAAACCCATCACAAACGTGTGATGCCATTCGCCCCATAAGTCGCGACGGAGCCTGTAGGAGCTGTCGAGTGAAACGAGGCTGCGATCTGTTGATCTTGATCTTCAAAAACAGATCAAAATCGCAGCCTTCGGCAGCTCCCACATTGAGCGCATATTCACGCTATCTTATTTCGGCTTTCTGACCAGAATTCGCCAAGGCTCTGAAGGCACGCCATCTGCGCCACGAACAGTAAACTCGTGCGAGCCGGCCAAAATACCTGCGCGCTTCAAGCTCCAGTTATTGCCGGTATCGACTTTCATAGTCGCAATCACCGCCCCATGGTCCAGTAAATCTACAGCCTGCTCGCGCTCCCCCTTGCCGACAAAAAACAAATCGCTATGCACAGTGCTCCCACCGTTTTCGATATCCCCGCTGGAATCCTTGATGTTGGTGATTTCTGAACGAACAGGCGTGTCGACGAAAATCTTCCAAGGCTCAGATCTATGTTTGTCAGCTGTCATCACCACATAGTAGTGATAGCCCTGCCGCTGATTTTGCACAGAGAACGCAAAGCGACCGTTGCTATCGACTATCCCGGGAGCAGCCGCTAACGCGGTTGAGTCATACAGCTCGGCCTTTTGACCTGGTTGCGCAACGCCTTTTATGTTCAGGTTCGGATCCTTGCTCTCGCCCCCATTGGCAATCAACTGTCCTTCACTGTTTTCTACGCTCACGATTTGGGTCTGGCTATCCGCGACCATTCCATCGAGCGTTGATTTCGACGTAGGTTGTCCGCTTAGCTTCTCTTGATCGGTCATGTGAAAATTCCTTTTTCGAGCGGTGGGCGCACACTGTTTTGCGGGCGCCCAGCCATCAGATGCCGGATCGACAATTGCGTCTACTGTCAGAATTTACAGGTGAGCGCTCTTTCCCGACCAATGGATAACGGACACAAAAAAACGCCGCTGCGATAACCTCGCAGCGGCGTTTTTTTAAAGCTTCAGCGTCTGATTATTTCAGCGTCACAGTGCCTTTCATCATCGAGATGTGGCCTGGGAACGAGCAGAAGAAGCCGTATTTTTCAGCGGCGTCCAGCTTCGATACGTCGAAGGTCAGCGAGTCGGTTTCTTTGGCGCCGATGATTTTGGTGTGGGCGATTACGCGGGCGTCGCCGTCTTTCAGGTAGTTCTTGTCGATGCCGGCGGCCAGGCCGTCGGTGGCGATTGGCTGCATGTCAGCTTCTTTGCTGATCACCAGGTTATGGCCCATGACGTTCTTCGGCAGGCTGCCGGAGTGGGTCAGTTCGACGGTGAAGGTTTTGCAGCTCTTGTCGATCACGATTTCCTTGGTGTTGAAGGACATCTGATCGGTGGAGTCAACGGTGGTTTTGCACTCGGCAGCCATCAATTGGCTGCTGGCCAGCGCCAGCAGGGATACCGCAACAACTTTGGAAAACATGGTGAATCTCCAAGGCAGGGTTAACAAAAACACTAATGGTGGAAAGACTGCCTGAAATCTTCGCAAGTTCCTATGACTTGCGTCAAAAATTGTATACAACTTTCAGGCTATGACACTCATCGACACAATCTAACGGCCGGAATTCCCGCCCCGCCCTATGATCGGCGCATCTACTGAAACGGAGTGCCTGTCATGTTCTTTAACGGTCTGTTGTGCAGTTTGCTCGCCGCCTACGCCTGTGGCGCCAGCGGTACCTTTGAAACACCGGAACGCGAAGTTTAGCCCTTGGATCAAGGCGTGCCAGCCATTACCCTGTGTCGGATTGACCCAGGAGAAAAGCATGTCTCTGAAATCCGTTTGTGTATTTTGCGGTGCCAACGCCGGTACTGATCCGGCTTACACCGAAGCGGCCGTTGCATTAGGCAGAGCCCTCGCCGAGCGTAAACTGACGCTGGTTTACGGCGGTGGCGCCGTGGGTTTGATGGGGATTGTCGCCGACGCCGCACTGGCCGCTGGTGGCGAAGTGATCGGCATCATTCCGCAGAGCCTGATGGACAAGGAAATCGGTCACAAAAGTCTGACGCGCCTAGAAGTGGTCGACGGCATGCACGCGCGCAAGGCGCGGATGGCGGAGCTCAGTGATGCGTTCATCGCCCTGCCCGGCGGCCTCGGCACGCTGGAAGAATTGTTTGAAGTCTGGACCTGGGGCCAGCTCGGCTATCACGGCAAACCGCTGGGTCTGCTCGAAGTGAACGGTTTTTACAGCAAACTCACTGCTTTTCTTGACCACATCGTCGGCGAAGGCTTCGTTCGCGCGCCACACCGTGACATGCTGCAAGTGAGCGAATCGCCGCAAACGCTGCTCGATGCCCTGGATAACTGGAAGCCGACCGTCACGCCAAAGTGGGTCGATCAAAAACCCGGTTAACCCTCGGACGTCGATACAGGGCAGAATACGCGCCGCTCAACCTCACCTTCGACCTAGAGGAACGCCCATGGCCAAACCCAATTACTCCTTCGCCAAACGTCAACGCGACTTGGCAAAGGAACAGAAGAAAGAGGAAAAGCTTCAGCGCAAGAAGCAAACCGCTGAAGAAGCAGCACTGAACCCTGAGGGTGAAGTGGCAACAGAAGATGATGTTGACGCAACCGAAGCACCGAAAGATCAGGCGCCTGACGCCTGAACCCCACCGGGTTTGATGATCGAATCAGACCCTGCGGATTTGTGACGGGGCTGGCGGTTTCACTGCCGGCCCTCACAGCCCCACTTGCCGAAACACCCCAATTCCCCTTGTAGGAGTGAGCCTGCTCGCGATAGCGGTGTGCCAGTTGAAATATTTGCTGCTGACACACCGCTATCGCGAGCAGGCTCACTCCTACAGTTTGATCTGCGTTAATCCAGTGGCATTACGGTGACGCGGACTTCCGGGTCGTGGTTGCCGCCGCCGAGGATTACCCCGCGTAGCGGCGAAACATCTGAGAAGTCCCTGCCCCACGCCAAAGTGATGTGCTCCAGCGCCGGCTGCACGTTATTGGTCGGATCGAAATCCACCCAGCCCAGCACCGGGCAAAACACCGACACCCACGCATGCGAGGCATCGGCGCCGATCAAGCGTGGCTGCCCCGGTGGCGGCTGAGTCAGCAGATAACCACTGACATAACGCGCCGCCAAGCCTCGCGAGCGCACACACGCCAGCATCAAGTGCGCGAAGTCCTGACATACCCCGCGCCGGCGCTCCAGCACTTCCACCAGCGGCGTCGCCACCTGAGTCGCCTCGGCATCGAAGGTGAACTCGCTGAAAATCTTCTGCATCAACGCCTGCACACCGAGCATCAATGGCTGCCCCGGCGCAAAGCAGCTTTGCGAGAACTCGACGAAGCTGCGTTTCAAATGCACATACGGTGACTGAAACCGATAGCGACACGCCTCAAGTATCTCCGCGGACAACGGCAGGCTGCTGTACGTCAAAGCATCGCGGGTCTGCTCCCACGCCGGCGACTGTTTAAAATCCAGCACCGGCCGCGCCAGCACTTCCACCGTCAGCCGCGCGTTGACCTGCAATTCATCATGCGGGCGCTCGAACGCCAGTCGCGTCAGCGGATTACCGAACACATCCAGTTCATCGCGGCGCGCCGTCGGCTCCGGACTGATCAGCAATTTTTGTTCGGTGCAGCGCTGCCAGGCACAATCGCGTGGCCATAGATGTGCCAATTGCTGCGCCAGCGACACCGGGCTGTCGTAGTGGTAACAGGTGTCGTGGAGGATCTGGTAATGCGCGCTCATCAGACGGACACCGTGCGTTGGCTGACATCATCGACGTGAGCGAAATGGCGCAGCGCCAGACGATCCGACACTTGCCCGCTGGCCTCGGCAATCTCTTGCAGCAGATCCGCGAGGCCATTGAGCGCGGCGCGCACGCTGGTGTCACCGAACAGCGGATGTTCCAGACAGCCCAGATCGAAACGCGCCAGCCGCTCGACCAATTGCGGCAACCCTGCCTCCCGCGGCGCACCAAAATCCTCGTTCAGGCGTTTCAACGTGCGCGTCACCAGTTTCAGCTGGAACAACACCGCGTGCGGGTTCTGCTCATCCAGCAGCAACAGATCCAGCACCGGGATCAATTGCGCCACCGCCAGATACCGTGAGCGATAGGTGATGCTGCTGTTACCCAGTTCCAGCAGCCATTCCAGCCCCGACTGATCGAAAGCGCCGGCGCCGCGCAAAAATGCCGCGAGACTGCTGCTGAGAAATTGCAGACGTTCGATGCGCCGGCCAATCATCAGAAATCGCCAACCCTCATCGCGGGTCATGTCGTCGAGGGCAAACCCAGACAGCGCCGCCAGCGACATCACCAGTCGGTTGAGAAAATCCAGCAACTCGCCGAAGTCCGGCTCGTCGGTATCCAGCTCCATCGCTTCGCTCTGCAACTCGACCAGCGCCTGCCAGTTCTCCCGCGAAAGTTTGCCGCGCACCTGCGAAGCCGCCCACTGCAAGCGTTGCAGGTTGGAGCGCAGGCTGAATGACCAATCTTCGCCGAGCAATGCCGCCAAAAGGCGTTCAGGCAATTCACCTTCATCCGGCAACAGCGCCAGCCGTTCACCCAGATCGACCGCAGCCTGCAACGCTTGCGGGTCATCGCCGTCGACATACCGCGCGAGCATGATGCGCAGCAAGCGCGCACTGTCATCACAGCGTTCGCAATAACGGCCAAACCAGAACAGATTTTCCACCACCCGCGACGGCAAATAGGGATCGCGGCGGACGAGATCGTGCACGCCGACATTGCGCTGAGTTTTCCACTGCTCACCGCTCGGCGGTCGTTCGCCCAGCACCCAGGTGTCCTTGCTCGCGCCGCCGCGCTGCATCGACACCACTTCGGCATCGGCCTCGGCGGCCACGCGGGTCAGGCCACCGGGCAGCACGCGATAACCGTCGCGACTGGCCACGGCGTACATGCGCATGCCGATCGCCCGGGGTTGCAACTGACCGTTCTCAGCCTGCCAGATAGGCGCGTGGGACAGTTGAGCCAATTCTTGCGCGACGTAGGCGTAAGGGCGCGCCTGCATGCGCTCGGACAGCGCCTGACGCTGTTTTTCACTCAGATCACGACCAAACACGGGTGCGAAGGTTTGCGAGGGGAATGCCGGTTTGATCAACAGTTCCGGAAGTTTCTCCAACGCCTGCGCCAACACCGGCGCCTCGCCGCACCACCACGTGGCAATCGATGGCAGGATCAGTTCTTCGCCGAACAGGTATTGATTGATCTTCGGCAGAAACCCCAGCAACCCCGGCGATTCCAGCACGCCGCTACCCAATGCGTTGGTCACCAGCACACGGCCCTGACGCACGGCTTCAAGCAATCCGGGCACGCCGAGTGCCGAGTCCGTGCGCAACTCCAGCGGGTCGCAGAAATCGTCGTCGAGCCGGCGCATGATCGCGTGTACCCGACGCAGGCCGCTGAGGGTTTTCAGGTAGACCGTGGCATCGCGCACGGTCAGGTCGCCGCCCTCGACCAGTGGATAACCGAGCTGGCGAGCCAGGTACAAATGTTCGAAATAGCTTTCGTTGAAGCGCCCCGGCGTCAGCAACACGATCAGCGGCGCGTCATCGTCGCAGGGCGCCTGACGGGCCATGGTTTCCTGCAAGGTACGAAAAAAACCGGCCAGATGTTGCACCTTCAGGTCGCGGTACAACTCGGGGAAGGCACGGGAAACGATAGTGCGGTTTTCCAGCGCATAACCGGCACCCGATGGCGCCTGAGTACGATCAGCCGTGACCCACCAGCGGCCGTCCGGCGTGCGCGCCAGATCCACCGCGTAGAGATGCAGGAAAGCCCCTTCCGGTGGCGCAATGCCCTGACACGGCCAGAGAAAATTGTTGTGGCCGAAGACCAGTTCCGCCGGCAGCAACCCCTCACTGATCAGCTTTTGTGGGCCATAAAGATCCGCCAGCACAGCATTGAGCAGACGCGCCCGCTGAGCGATCCCCGCCGACAACTGCTGCCATTCATCCGCCGCAATCACATGGGGCAGCAGATCCAGTTCCCACGGCCGATCCGCGCCTTTGGGGTCGGCATAGACGTTATAGGTAACGCCGTTTTCCTGAATCTGCCGCGCCAGCAACGCTTGCCGCTGCAGCAGTTGCGCCGGGCTGCTGCGCTGCAACTGATCGAACAGCCGCTGCCAATGCGGGCGCACCGCTCCACTGCCGTCGAGCAGTTCGTGATAAGTGCCCGCCGTGAGCGGGTAGCGGTCTAGCAGGTCAGGCATGGAAAGCTCGGCAGACAGCAAGGAACGGTCAGACTAACGCAGGCACATGACGCCCGGATATACGAAAAATCTAAGCGTCGCGTACGATTTGGAAACGTCGTAAATCGATTGTCATCGGTAGCTCGTCAGTGATTTCCACCTTCGGTATAGGAAGTTTCCCTGGCGTGTGTCCGACGCGGAAGAATCGCGCCATACGCCGGCTCTCCGCTTCGTTAGCGTTAACCGGCAGCGTCTCGTAATTACGCCCGCCGGGATGCGCGACGTGGTACTGACAACCGCCCAGTGATCGACCCATCCAGGTGTCGAGCAGGTCGAATACCAGCGGTGCATGTACGGGTATCGTCGGTTGCAGGCAGTTGGCCGGTTGCCAGGCGCGGTAACGCACACCGGCGACGAATTCACCGACGCGCCCGGTCGGGTGCAACGGTACCGCGACGCCATTACACGTCAGCAGATAACGCTGCGGCGGCAGCCCTTTGATCTTGACCTGCAAGCGCTCCAGCGATGAATCGACATAGCGCACCGTGCCGCCCGCCGCGCCCTCCTCACCCAACACATGCCAAGGCTCCAGCGCCTGGCGCAGTTCCAGTTCGATGCCATTGACGGCGTAATCGCCGACCTTGGGAAAACGAAACTCCAGATGCGCCGCAAACCATTCCGCCCGCAGTGGATAACCGGCGTTGTTCAGTTCGACGATGACGTCGGCGAAGTCCTGCTCGATAAAGTGCGGCAGTAAAAAGCGGTCGTGCAGTTCGGTGCCCCAGCGCGCCAGTTTCGTGGGCGCATAAGGTTCGCGCCAGAACCGTGCGACCAGCGCCCGCAGCAATAATTGTTGAGCGAGGCTCATGCGTGCGTGGGGCGGCATTTCAAAGGCGCGCAACTCCAGCAAGCCGAGACGCCCGGTGGCGCCGTCGGGCGAATACAGTTTGTCGATGCAGAATTCGGCACGGTGGGTATTGCCGGTGACGTCGATCAGCAAGTTGCGCAGCAATCGATCGACCAGCCACGGTGCGCATTCCTCGCCCGGCTCCGGCATCTGCGCGAAAGCGATTTCCAGCTCATACAACGCGTCATTACGCGCCTCATCGACACGCGGCGCCTGCGACGTCGGGCCGATGAACAAACCGGAAAACAGATACGACAGCGAAGGATGGTTGTGCCAGTAGCTGATCAGACTGCGCAGCAGATCAGGGCGGCGCAGGAACGGCGAATCCGCCGGCATCGCGCCACCGAGCACAAAGTGGTTACCGCCGCCGGTACCGGTGTGGCGGCCATCGATCATGAACTTCTCGGTGGTGAGCCGCGTCTGCCGCGCTTCTTCATAGAGGAACTCGGTGCGCTCAACCAACTCGTCCCATGTCGCCGATGGCTGCACGTTGACCTCGATCACGCCCGGATCGGGGGTGATGCGGAAGTTGCTCAGGCGTTGATCGCTAGGCGGCTCGTAGCCTTCCAGCAATACCGGACAATGCAGTTCTTCGGCGGTGGCCTCGATGGCCGCGACCAGTTCCAGATAATCTTCGACCCGCTCCAGCGGTGGCATGAACAGGTACAAACGCCCTTCGCGGGCTTCGGCACAGAACGCGGTGCGGGTCAGCCAATCGGCGGATTCGTCGATTTTTGGCGTGCGCTCATCAGACGTCGCCGGGTCGCCGTGAAGATTGAGTTGGGTGGTTTGCGGCAGCTCGGGAAAATCCTGATTCGGATCCTGAGGATGAATAAACGGGTACTCGGCGGCTTTCACCCACGGCTGCGAACCGAGCGGCAGGCGATAACCCAGTGGCGAATCCCCCGGCACCAGACGGCAATGCTCATCGCGCAGATACCAGCGGCCGCTTTGCCATTGATCGCCCTTGGCTGTGCGCGCCAGAGGCAGCACTTGGCCGATCACCTTGTTCAGGCCCTGACTGAAGACCTTGCGCAGGCGTGCGCGCTCCAGCGGCTCCTCCAGGCGCGAGTCTTCGGCGCTGACGTTGCTCGGCAGCGTGCCCTCGCGCCACAGGTAATAGAAGTTATCTTCGTAGGCCGGGAATACAAAACGTGTAGGCAATTTCAGGCGTTCGGCGACACTGGCCAGAAAACGCCCGGCCAATTCACCTGTGGCGCCGTAATCCTGTTGCTCGTCAGCGATCAGCGCATCGTTGTGCCAGACCGGCACGCCGTCGCGGCGCCAGTAGCAATTGAGCGACCAGCGCGGCAGTTGCTCGCCGGGATACCACTTGCCCTGACCAAAATGCACCAGGCCCTTCGGTGCGTAGTGTTTGCGCATGCGCTGGAACAATTCCGCAGAGAGACGGCGCTTGTCCTCGCCCAATGCAGCGGTGTTCCACTCGGCGCCGTCCGGGTCATCGATGGACACGAAAGTCGGCTCGCCGCCCATGGTCAGGCGCACGTCATCGGCTAACAGATCCGCATCGATCTGCCGGCCCAGCGCTTGAATCGCCAGCCATTGCTCATCGGTGTAAGGCTTGGTGACGCGCGGCGCCTCCCAGATCCGCTCCACCGACATTTCGTGGCTGAACACGCATTCGCAGGGTTCGACCAAGCCACTGATCGGCGCCGCCGAGGACGGATCGGGACTACAGGCCAACGGAATATGTCCTTCACCGGCGAACAGTCCGGACGTGGCGTCCAGACCAATCCAGCCAGCACCCGGCAAGTACACCTCACACCAAGCGTGCAGGTCGGTGAAATCCACTTCGGTGCCGGACGGGCCGTCGAGGCTTTTCACATCAGCGGTCAGTTGAATCAGATAACCGGATACAAACCTCGCGGCCAGCCCGAGGTTGCGCAGCAATTGCACCAGCAACCACGCCGAGTCGCGGCAGGAGCCGGAGGCGTGTTCGAGGGTGTGCTCCGGGGTTTGCACACCCGGTTCCATGCGGATCAGGTAGCCGATGTCTTCGCTCAGGCGCTGGTTGAGTGCGACGAGGAAGTCCACCGCTGGCAGCGGCGTGCGGTCGATGGCGTCCAGATAGGCTCTGAATTTTGGCGTCAGTGGCAGGGTTTCGAGATACGGCGCTAACTCTTTGCGTTCGTCCGGGGCGTAGGCAAAAGGGATTTTCTCGGCGTAGGGCTCAAGGAAAAAATCGAAGGGATTGAACACGGCCATTTCGGCCAGCAGATCGACCTCGATGCGTAACTCGTCGGTTTTTTCCGGGAAGACCAGCCGCGCGAGGTAGTTGCCCTGCGGGTCTTGCTGCCAGTTGATGAAATGCTGCTCGGGCGAGACTTTCAGCGCATACGACAAAATCCGCGTGCGACTGTGGGCAGCCGGGCGCAGGCGAACGATCTGCGGGCCGAGTTCGACAGCGCGGTCGTAGCGGTAATGCGTGACGTGATGCAATGCGACATGAATCGACACGGCGTGCCTCCTGCGAGCCTAAGCGTATTCGAAAGCGCGCAAGACTTATGCCATGCAGAGGCTTGGGCGCTTTCCCGGAATGCTTAGGGCAGTACAGCACCAAAATCGGGCGATGCGGGGAAATGGTTAGGCGAAGTTGCGCCTAAATGTGGCGAAGATCAAAAGATCGCAGCCTGCGGCAGCTCCTACAGGGAAACGCGAATCCCACTGTAGGAGCTGCCGCAGGCTGCGATCTTTTGACTCAAAAAAAAACGCCAACCCTAAGGTTGGCGTTTGCTTTAGCGCGGTACGACCGGCTTGCGGGTCGGTTTCGGCCCTTTGCCTTTCGCGGCGTCCTTACGTTCCTTGGCCGCCTGCTGGTTACGGGCAAATGCCGCCGCCTTGGCCTGCTCACGCTTGTCCCACGGATTACCACCATCACTGGCACGCGGCGGCAGACCGGTGTGCTGCGTGAGGATCTTGGTGGTCTTCTCTTTGCCTTCTTTCGCCACTTTATGGCTGCCAGCAGGCGTCGAGTTCTTGCGACGGGCGCTCTGGTAGCTGTCGGTGGTCGGCTGGTGCGTCGGGATCAACTGATCCTTGCCCGAACCAATCAGGTCGCCGCGACCCATGCGGATCAGCGCTTCACGCAGCATCGGCCAGCCTTTCGGGTCGTGATAACGCAAGAACGCCTTGTGCAGACGACGCTGCTCTTCGCTCTTGACGATATTCACGCCGTCACTCTTGTAAGTGACCTTGCGCAGCGGGTTCTTGCCCGAGTGATACATCGCGGTGGCGGTGGCCATCGGCGACGGGTAGAACGCTTGCACCTGGTCGGCGCGGAAGCCATTGCCCTTGAGCCACAGGGCCAGGTTCATCATGTCTTCGTCGGTGGTGCCCGGGTGGGCGGCGATGAAGTACGGAATCAGGTACTGTTCTTTGCCCGCTTCCTTGGTGTACTTCTCGAACATGCGCTTGAACTTGTCATAGCTGCCGATGCCCGGTTTCATCATCTGGTTGAGCGGACCTTCCTCGGTGTGTTCCGGGGCGATCTTCAGGTAACCGCCGACGTGGTGGGTCACCAGCTCTTTGACGTACTCCGGCGACTCGACCGCGAGGTCGTAGCGCAGGCCGGAGGCAATCAGGATCTTTTTCACACCCGGCAAGGCACGGGCGCTGCGGTACAGCTGAATCAGCGACGAGTGGTCGGTGTTCAGGTTCGGGCAGATGCCCGGGAATACGCAGGACGGCTTGCGGCACGCGGATTCGATTTCCGGCGTTTTGCAGGCGATGCGGTACATGTTCGCGGTCGGGCCACCGAGATCGGAGATGACGCCGGTGAAGCCTGGCACCTTGTCGCGGATCTCTTCGATCTCGCGAATGATCGACTCTTCGGAACGGTTCTGGATGATCCGGCCTTCGTGCTCGGTGATCGAGCAGAAGGTGCAGCCACCGAAGCAGCCGCGCATGATGTTCACCGAGAAACGGATCATGTCGTAGGCCGGGATTTTCTCCTTGCCGTACGCCGGGTGCGGAACACGGGCGTAAGGCATGCCGAACACGTAGTCCATTTCTTCGGTGGTCATCGGAATCGGCGGCGGGTTGAACCAGACGTCGACTTCGCCGTGCTTCTGCACCAGCGCGCGGGCGTTGCCCGGGTTGGTTTCGAGGTGAAGCACGCGGTTGGCGTGGGCATAAAGCACCGCATCACCGCGGACTTTTTCCATCGACGGCAGGCGGATCACGGTCTTGTCACGAGTCATGCGCGGGCTGGCCAGAATCTGTACAACCTTGGCTTCCTGCGGATCGTCGACCGGGCCCTTTTCCTGTTCAATGGCGCAGGCCTGGGTGTCCTGGGTGTTCACGTACGGGTTGATGATCTTGTCGACCTTGCCCGGACGGTCAATGCGCGTCGAGTCAACTTCGTACCAGCCTTGCGGCGTGTCACGACGAATGAACGCGGTGCCGCGCACGTCGGTGATGTCTTCGATCTTGTGGCCGTAGGACAGACGCTGGGCGACTTCGACAATCGCGCGCTCGGCGTTGCCGTACAGCAGAATGTCGGCGCAGGCGTCGATCAGGATCGAGTTACGCACGCGATCCTGCCAGTAGTCGTAATGGGCGATGCGGCGCAGGGAGGCTTCGATGCCACCGAGAACGATCGGCACATTTTTGTAAGCTTCTTTGCAGCGCTGGCTGTAGACCAGGCTCGCGCGATCCGGACGTTTGCCGGCCATACCGCCCGGGGTATAGGCGTCGTCGGAACGGATTTTTTTGTCGGCGGTGTAGCGGTTGATCATCGAGTCCATGTTGCCGGCCGCGACGCCGAAGAACAGGTTCGGCTCGCCGAGCTTCATGAAATCGTCTTTGGACTGCCAGTTTGGCTGGGCAATGATCCCGACGCGGAAGCCTTGTGACTCCAGCAGCCGGCCGATGATCGCCATGCCGAACGACGGGTGATCGACGTAGGCATCACCGGTGACGATGATGATGTCGCAGGAATCCCAGCCAAGCTGATCCATCTCCTCCCTGCTCATCGGCAGGAATGGCGCTGGCCCGAAACATTCGGCCCAGTACTTTGGATAGTCAAATAACGGCTTGGCTGCTTGCATGTCGATAACCGGTGTTGGCTTTCATTGAATTTCGCGGGCGCGGAATATAGCACAAATTTTGACCAATTCCGACGGCTGTGGTCGGAAATTGTGCCGACCCCATTCGCGAGCAAGCCCGCGAAGGCGTCAGCTCAGACGATGAAGAGCTTACTCGTCGTCGTCGAAGTTATAGCTGCCCGGCGCAAGGTTTTCGAAACGGGTGTACTTACCGATAAACGCCAGGCGGATAAAGCCGATTGGCCCGTTCCGTTGCTTACCGATAATGATTTCGGCGATGCCTTTATGCTCGGTTTCCGGGTGATACACCTCGTCGCGGTACACGAACATGATCACGTCAGCATCCTGCTCGATCGCTCCGGATTCCCGGAGGTCGGAGTTGATCGGGCGTTTGTTCGGCCGCTGCTCGAGGGAACGGTTGAGCTGCGACAGCGCCACCACCGGGCAGTTGAATTCTTTGGCCAGGGCTTTCAAGGAACGCGAGATTTCCGAAATCTCGTTGGTGCGGTTGTCGCCGCCGGAACCTGGAATCTGCATCAATTGCAGGTAGTCGATCATGATCAGGCCGATGTCACCGTGCTCACGCGCCAGACGCCGGGTTCGCGCACGCATTTCCGACGGGCTGATACCGGCGGTGTCGTCGATGAACAGCTTGCGGTCATTGAGCAGGTTGACCGCCGAGGTCAGTCGCGGCCAGTCGTCATCTTCTAGCTGGCCGGAACGCACCTTGGTCTGGTCGATGCGGCCCAGCGAGGAGAGCATACGCATGACCAGCGATTCGCCTGGCATCTCGAGGGAATACACCAGAACGGCTTTGTCGCTGCGCAGTACGGCGTTTTCCACCAGGTTCATCGCGAAGGTGGTTTTACCCATCGACGGACGACCGGCGACGATAATCAAGTCAGCTGGCTGCAAACCGCTGGTCTTCTCGTCGAGGTCGGTGTAGCCGGTGGACAGGCCAGTAATCGCGTTGTCGGTGTTGAACAGCGTGTCGATGCGGTCGATTGCCTTGGTCAGCAAATCGTTCACGCCTACTGGGCCACCGGTTTTCGGCCGGGCCTCGGCAATTGCAAAGATCTGACGCTCGGCTTCGTCGAGGATTTCCTCGGCGGTGCGCCCTTCCGGGTTGAAGGCGCTGTCGGCGATCTCGGTGCTGATGCCGATCAGTTGGCGCAACGTCGCACGCTGGCGGACGATCTGCGCATACGCCTTGATGTTGGCGACGGACGGTGTGTTTTTCGCCAGTTCGCCAAGGTAACCGAGGCCGCCCACTTGCGAGGTCTGACCTTCCTTGTCCAATTGCTCGGCAAGGGTCACGACGTCGATCGGCGAGTTCTGATCGGCCAGTTTGGCGATTGCACGGAAGATCAGGCGGTGGTCATGTCGATAGAAATCACCGTCGGAGACTTGATCGAGCACGCGTTCCCAGGCGTTGTTGTCCAGCATCAGACCACCGAGTACAGCCTGTTCGGCTTCGATGGAATGCGGCGGCACCTTCAGGGCAGCGGTTTGCAGATCGTATTGCTCGGGAGCGGAGATATCGTTCATGGCCACTTGAGTTTGGTTGAAAATCAGGAATTGCAGAAAGACAAAGGGCACGACCTGTAAACAGGATCGTGCCCGATGTTAACCGCCTGACGGGCAAGCCGCCAGCCGATCAGGTGTTGCTTAAGCTGCTACCACGACAACGCGTACGGTGGCTTCAACTTCGGCGTGCAGGTGCACAGCCACGTCGAATTCACCTACGTTGCGGATGGTGCCGTTCGGCAGACGAACTTCGCTCTTCTGCACTTCAACGCCGGAGGCGGTCAGTGCGTCAGCGATGTCGTGAGTACCGATCGAACCGAACAGCTTGCCTTCGTCGCCAGCGGTGGCAGTGATGGTCACTTCCAGCTCGGCCAGTTGGGCAGCACGGCTTTCAGCCGATGCTTTACGGTCTGCAGCAGCTTTTTCCAGCTCGGCACGACGCTCTTCGAACGCAGCGATGTTCGCTGGGGTCGCGGCGGTAGCTTTGCCGTAAGGCAGCAGGTAGTTACGACCGTAACCGGCCTTAACGTTTACTTTGTCACCCAGGTTGCCCAGGTTGGTGACTTTTTCCAGAAGGATCAGTTGCATGTGAAAATCCTCTAACTTTTAACCTTCACCGTTCGCGCTGTCGGTGTCTTTCGACACGTGACGACCGCGAAAATCAATCAGGCTGTCGACAATGGCCAAAACCACGAGCAACGGATAGATCAGCTGCATGAACAGCAACAGCGTGACGTACAACCCCACCAGCCAGAAACCGGCCAGTCGCTTCTGCCCGACCAGCCCGTGAATCAAGGCAAGTCCGGCGAACACCAGCGGTACACTGCACAACGGCGTCAACATGGCCATCTGTGCACCGAGATTCGGGCCCAGAAGCATCAACGCCAGCAGTAACATCGCCGGCCCCAGCGGGATCCGAATGGCGCGAAACTCGCGACCAAAACCACCCGGGTTGTACAACAACGCCTGCCAATGACGCCCGACAATCAGGCTCAGCACGCTGACGATCTGCAACAACGCCGCAATCAGTCCGGTCAGGACTGGTGCAATCAGGGACGCGAAACGCGCTTGCTCATCGACCGACAATTGCTTGTAGGTCTCACCGAGAAGCGCGGGCATTACCTTGATAAGGGCCTGCGCGAGCATCTCGATCTGGGCCGCAAACGCCGCCCCGAGCACCACTGAAAACACCACTCCTATTGCCACGCTGGCCAGCAGCGTACGAACCCAGGACTCACTTGCGCGCAAAATCAACGCAAGCCCCGAAGACCCCAGCAGCACCAGAAGTGCCCGTGGATCATCGGCGTACAACCACCAGACCAAGGCCGGCAGCAGTCCCAGCAACAGAACACCAAGGGCGTCTGTCAATCCGCGCCGCAGCAGCACGAGGCTCCCGGCGGCGGCACCCAACCAATACAACAACGGCAATGTTGCACATCCGGCCACTACGAGAGTGGCCTGCATGCGGCCGCGCATGATGAACTCAGCTAAGGCACGCATGCATTCAATCCTTTGCTACTTGTCGACTGCCCGGTCTCAGCGGCCGTGGCTGTCGGTGTAGGCCAGCAGGGCCAGGAAGCGGGCGCGCTTGATAGCGGTGGCCAGCTGACGCTGATAACGAGCTTTGGTACCGGTGATGCGGCTTGGAACGATTTTGCCGGTCTCGGATACGTAGGCTTTCAGAGTGTTGAGATCTTTGTAATCGATCTCCTTCACGTCTTCAGCGGTGAAGCGGCAGAATTTACGACGACGGAAGAAACGTGCCATTTGATAGGCTCCTTAAAAGGTCCGTGGATTACTCGTCAGCGTTATCGCTGTTGTCGCTGTCATCACTATCAGCGCTTTCAGCGCCTTCGTGCTCAGGACGGTCGCGACGCTCACGGCGCTCACTGCGGTTTTCTTCAGCCTTGAGCATCTCGGATTGGCCGGTAACGGCTTCTTCGCGACGGATGACCAGGTTACGGATCACTGCATCGTTGTAGCGGAAGTTGTCTTCCAGCTCGGCCAGGGCCTTGCCAGTGCACTCAACGTTCAGCATCACGTAGTGAGCCTTGTGAACATTGTTGATTGCGTAGGCCAGTTGACGACGGCCCCAATCTTCCAGACGGTGGATTTTGCCGCCGTCTTCTTCGATCAGCTTGGTGTAACGCTCAACCATGCCGCCGACTTGCTCGCTTTGATCCGGGTGAACCAAAAAGATGATTTCGTAATGACGCATGAATGCTCCTTACGGGTTGTAGCCTGCCGCTCAAAAACGGTCAGACAAGGAGTGAATGACACTTATGGACTTGCTGGCGCGGGGCACATGCGTGCCTGCCGTCACAGCAAGGGGCGCAATTGTAGAGAAGGGACAGAAGAGGTGCAAGGCAATTGGTGATTATTTGAACAATCACCAATCTTCGCCCCGACGCAAAACCACTGTGGGAGCGGGCTTGCTCGCGAATGCGATACATCAGGCAACATTAATGTCGCCTGACACACCGTTTTCGCGAGCAAGCCCGCTCCCACATTTGGATCGTTTTGGAATCAGGATTTCTTGGTAGCAGGCTTGGCTTTTACGCCGCGCTGGCGCTGCGCTTCGAACAGGCAGACGCCCGTCGCGACCGAGACGTTAAGGCTGCTGACGCTACCGGCCATCGGCAGCTTCACCAGATAGTCGCAGTGTTCGCGGGTCAGGCGACGCATGCCTTTGCCTTCGGCGCCCATGATCAGAATGGTCGGGCCCGTCAGATCCTGGTCGTAGATGCTGACTTCAGCTTCGCCTGCTGTGCCGACAACCCACAGACCGCGCTGCTGAAGCTTTTCCAGGGTGCGCGCAAGGTTGGTCACGGCCACCAACGGAATCACTTCCGCCGCGCCGCAGGCCACTTTACGCACGACCGGCGTCAGGGTTGCCGACTTGTCTTTCGGCACGATCACCGCCAGCGCACCCGCCGCATCGGCCGAACGCAGGCAGGCGCCGAGGTTGTGCGGATCGGTCACGCCGTCGAGCACCAGCAGCAACGGTGCGCCGTCAGTGCGATCAAGCAGCTCGTCGAGCATCGCTTCGCCCCAGACCTGGCTCGGGCTGACTTCCGCGACCACGCCTTGGTGAACGCCTTCAACCCAAGCGTCCATTTCGCGGCGCTCGGCCTGACCGACCTGGACACGGTTTTCGTTGGCCAGCTCAACCAGGGTCTGCACGCGCGGATCGTTGCGGCTTTCCGCCAGCCAGATCTGCTTGACGCGCTTCGGGTGGTGACGCAGCAAAGCTTCTACCGCGTGAACGCCGTAGATTTTTTCCAACTGACTCATGACTTCGCCTTCGGTTTACGCGCCCCGCCACTTTTGGCTGGAGCAGCACCCGCTTTTGGCGGGCCTTTACGATGTTTGCTCGGTTTTGCTGACTTGCCGCCGGAGGCCTTTTCAGGCGCCGACCGCCCGGTCTTTCCCCCAGGCGCCGCTTTACCACCGTTTTTGGCGTCGGAAAGCAGAGCCTTCTTCATTTCACGGCTTTTACGCAGCTCGGCGTTTTTCGCCACAGCGTCGCTTGGACGATAGGCTTCAGGAGCTTTCTCTTTCGCTGGACGGCGACCTGCGGTTTTTGCAGGAGCCGCTTCGGCTTTTTCCTTCGCGGCTGGCGCGGCAGTTTCAGCACCACGCTTTTTGCGACCGATCGGCGCGCTGATGGTTTTTTCGGCCATCTCGAAGTCGATCTTGCGCTCGTCGAGGTCAACGCGCATGACGCGCACTTCAACGGTATCGCCGAGACGGAAGCTACGACCGGTGCGCTCGCCCGCCAAGCGGTGATGCACAGGATCGAAGTGGTAGTAATCGCCCGGCAGCGCGGTGACGTGCACCAGGCCTTCGACGTAGATATCAGTCAGTTCGACGAACAGACCAAAACCGGTCACCGCCGTGATCACGCCAGGGAACGACTCGCCCACGCGATCCTTCATGAACTCGCACTTGAGCCAGTTCACCACGTCGCGGGTCGCTTCGTCGGCACGGCGCTCGCTCATCGAGCACTGCTCGCCGAGTTGCTCCAGCGCCGCTTCGTCGTACGGATAGATACGCGCTTTCGGAATGGTCATCGCACCGGCACGGCGAACGTGCGGAGTGTCCTGCTTCGAATGGATCACGCTGCGGATTGCGCGGTGCGTGAGCAAATCCGGGTAACGACGGATCGGCGAGGTGAAGTGGGTATAGGCTTCGTAATTCAGGCCGAAGTGGCCCTGATTGTCAGCGCTGTACACCGCCTGGCTCAGCGAACGCAGCATCACGGTCTGGATCAGGTGGAAATCCGGACGATCCTTGATGCTCGCCAGCAGTGCCTGGTAGTCCTTCGGCGACGGGCCGTCCTTGCCTTTATGCAGGGACAGGCCGAGCTCGCCAAGGAAGGCACGGAGTTTTTCCAGACGCTCTGGTGGCGGGCCATCGTGGACGCGGTACAGCGCAGGAATTTCGTGCTTCTTGAGGAACTCGGCGGTGGCCACGTTAGCCGCCAGCATGCATTCTTCGATCAGCTTGTGCGCATCGTTACGGGTGGTCGGACGGATCTCGGCAATCTTGCGCTCGGTACCGAAGATGATTCGGGTTTCCTGCGTTTCGAAATCGATCGCGCCACGTACGTGACGAGCCGCCAGCAGCACCTTGTACAGCGCATAAAGCTGCTTGAGGTGCGGCAGAACGTCGTTGTACTCACCGCGAAGCTGACGCGCCTCGGTGACTTTCGGCGTTTCCAGCATCGCGCTGACTTTGTTGTACGTCAGGCGAGCGTGGGAATGGATCACCGCCTCATAGAAGCAGTAGTCGGTCATTTCGCCGGATTTGGAGATGGTCATCTCGCAAACCATAGCCAGACGATCGACGTGCGGGTTCAGCGAGCAGAGGCCGTTGGACAGTTGCTCAGGCAGCATCGGCACGACACGCTCGGGGAAGTACACCGAGTTGCCGCGCACTTGCGCTTCGTTGTCCAGCGCCGAACCGATTTTCACGTAGCTGGAAACATCGGCAATCGCCACGTACAACTTCCAGCCGCCGGAGAACAGGCGCAGCTTGCCCGGTTTGGCTTCGCAATAAACCGCATCGTCGAAGTCGCGGGCATCTTCGCCGTCGATGGTGACGAACGGCAGATGGCGCAGGTCGACGCGCTTCTCTTTGTCTTTTTCTTCGACTTCCGGCTTGAGCTTGGCGGCTTCTTTCAGTACGGCTTCGGGCCAGACGTGCGGAATGTCGTAAGTGCGCAGGGCAACATCGATTTCCATGCCCGGCGCCATGTAGTTGCCGACCACTTCGACCACATCGCCTTGCGGCTGGAAGCGCGGCGTTGGCCAGTGGGTGATTTTCACCTCGACGAACTGACCGATCTGCGCGTTGGCATTACGGCCCGGCGTGACCAGCACTTCTTGCTGGATCTTCGGGTTGTCGGCAACGACGAAACCGATGCCGCCTTCTTCGAAGTAGCGACCGACGATGGTTTCGTGAGCACGCGAAACCACTTCGACGATCACGCCTTCGCGGCGACCGCGACGGTCAAGACCGGAAACACGGGCCAGCGCACGGTCACCGTCAAACACCAGACGCATCTGCGCCGGGCTCATGAACAGGTCGTCGCTGCCGTCGTCCGGCACCAGGAAGCCGAAACCGTCACGGTGACCGCTGATGCGACCGAGGATCAGGTCGAGCTTGTCGACCGGCGCGTACGTGCCGCGGCGGGTGTAGATCAGTTGAGCGTCGCGCTCCATGGCGCGCAGGCGGCGGCGCAGGGCTTCGATCTGGTCTTCTGTGGTCAGACCAAACTCTTCGACCAGTTGCTCGCGGGCAGCAGGCGAACCCCGATCGGCGAGGTGCGCCAGGATCAGTTCGCGGCTAGGAATAGGGTTTTCATATTTTTCCGCTTCACGAGCGGCCTCGGGATCGAGGGACTGCCAATCGGCCATTAGAGAGTTTTCACCTTGTCTATATGCGGGTTAGTTTGGCATAGGCGCCATGAAACGGGAAATTTCCGCTTCTATAAGGCGCGTATCCGGGGCTGTAGCGTTGCTTGAAAGCCGTTTTGACCACCGCTGGTAAAAAAAATCATGTTTTTTGCTGAGAGGGGTTTACAGTTAAAAAGACGCTCCGTATAGTGCGCGCCATCGACGACGCACAGCGTTGCCGATACTGCCCAGATGGTGAAATTGGTAGACACGCCAGCTTCAGGTGCTGGTGACCGCAAGGTCGTGGAAGTTCGAGTCTTCTTCTGGGCACCAATTTAGAGTTTGAGACTAGATCAGTTTCAAGACTCACACAAAAACCCGCGAAAGCGGGTTTTTTGCATTCTAAGGAACGCTTTTGTTAAAACCGATTTATTAAAATTAAATCAGGGGTTTACAGATTAAAAAGCGCTCCGTATAGTGCGCCACATCAACAGCGGCAACGCTAGCGATGATTGCCCAGATGGTGAAATTGGTAGACACGCCAGCTTCAGGTGCTGGTGACCGCAAGGTCGTGGAAGTTCGAGTCTTCTTCTGGGCACCAATTCAAATTCAAGGTTACGGCCTTGGATTTCACAAAAACCCGCGAAAGCGGGTTTTTGCGTTTCTGGCTTCCCGAAACCCTGATATCACCATGTAGGAGCTGCCGAAGGCTGCGATCTTTTGATCTTGTTTTTCCAAAGAGCAAGATCAAAAGATCGCAGCCTTCGGCAGCTCCTACGGTTCAACGAAGTCGTCGTATCAGAGCTGGCGGCCTCTCGCAAGGCGCACTTGAGAAACAATATCGTTTATCATTGTTGCAAGTTTTTGCAATGCGACAGTGAGGAACCCTGCGAATGACGTTTCGAAATACCCTGCGCCGAGGCCTGACCTTCACCCTCCTCGGCCTGGCGCTCGCCACTCCCCTCACCCAGGCTGCCGATGCGGTTTCCCTGACTCTCTATAACGGCCAGCACAAGGAAGTCGGCGACGCGATCGCCAAAGCCTTCGAAGCCAAAACCGGCATTCACGTCAATGTCCGCAAAGGCAGCAGCAATCAGCTCGCCAGCCAGGTCATCGAAGAAGGCGACCGCTCCCCCGCCGATGTGATCTACACCGAAGAATCGCCGCCGCTTAACAATCTCGGCGAACTCGGCCTGCTGGCGAAAACCGATGACGCCACTTTGGCTGTGCTTCCGGAAAAATATGTAGCCGGCAACGGCACCTGGATCGGCGTCACAGCGCGCGTTCGCGTGGTTGCCTACAACCCGAAACTGGTCGATGAAAAAGACCTGCCGAAATCGGTGATGGAATTCTCTGATCCGCAGTGGCAAGGCAAAGTCGGCTTCGTACCAACTAGCGGCGCGTTCCAGGAACAAGCCGTAGCGATCATCAAGCTGCACGGTCGTGACGCTGCCGAAGAATGGCTGACTGGCCTGCGCGCATTCGGCAAAACCTACAGCAACAACATGGTCGCGCTCAAAGCGGTGGAAAACGGCGAAGTCGCTACCGTACTGGTGAACAACTACTACTGGTTCGCCCTGCAGCGCGAGAAAGGCCAACTCGACTCGAAACTGCATTACTTCACTGGCGGCGATGTCGGTGGCTTGATCACCGTATCGAGCGCTGCCGTGCTGAAATCCAGCAAGCATCCTAAAGAAGCCCAGCAATTCCTCGCCTACATGGCCAGCGAAGAAGGTCAGCGCGTGATCACTCAGACCACCGCCGAATATCCGCTGCACAAAGGCATGGAATCGGATCGCGGGCTTAAGCCGTTCAGCGAGCTGGAAGCGCCGAATGTAACGCCGGCCGATCTGGGCAATGCCGAAGAAGCGCTGGAACTGGAACGTGAAGTTGGCTTGAACTGATGGCCGCATCGTTATCCGCCCCCGCCGCGCGCGGGGGTTACGTACCAAAGCGTAAGCGGCCGTCGATCTGGCTGGTGCTGCCAGTGTTGCTACTGGTGGTGCTCAGCCTTTTGCCGCTCGCCTACGTCGGACTGAAAGCCTGGCAGGCCGGTTGGGCCGAGGCGCTGCACTTGCTGTGGCGCCCGTACGTGTTCGGCTTGCTGCGCAATACGCTGGCATTGATGGTTGGCGTGACGATTACCTGCGGCGTGATCGGTCTATCGCTGGCGTGGCTGCTGGAACGCAGCAATCTGCCGGGGCGGCGCTTGTGGGGCGTGATTCTGTGCCTGCCGTTCGCAGTGCCGGCGTTTGTCAGCAGCTTTACCTGGGTTTCTTTGAGCGCGCAGTTCGAAGGGCTCGGCGGGGCGATTCTGGTGATGAGCCTGTCGAAGTATCCGCTGATCTTTCTGCCGGTAGCGGCGACCCTGCGCAATCTCGATCCCTCCCTTGAAGAATCCGCACGCACCCTCGGGCAGAATCGCTGGGGGGTGTTTTTCCGCGTCACCCTGCCGCTGCTCTGGCCGTCGCTGTTGGCCGGTTCGCTGCTGATTGCCTTGCACATGCTGGTGGAATTCGGCGCGCTGTCGATCATCGGCCTGCAAACGTTCACTACCGCGATCTATCAACAGTTCGAGCTGGAATTCAGTAACGCCAACGCAGCGATGCTTTCCGCGGTGTTGTTGGCACTGTGTCTGCTGCTGTTGTGGCTGGAACTGCGCGTACGTGGCAAAGGCCGGCATGTGCGCACCGGGCAAGGCGCGGCGCGTCAGGCGGAGCAAGTTCGATTAGGTCGCTGGGCTTCGCTGGGTCAGTTTTATTGTCTGGCGCTGGCGATTGTCGGCAGCGGAATTCCGCTGGGGATGCTGGCGTACTGGCTGGCGGTCGGTTCGTCGGCAGCCTTTCCGGTGGCGGCGATCACCGAAGCGCTGCTGTCGTCGCTGGCGTTGTCACTGGGCGGCGCGGCGTTGTGCCTGGTGCTGGCAGTGCCGGTGGGTTTGCTGGTGGTGCGCTACAAAGGCCAATTGGCGATTTGGGCTGAGCGTCTGCCGTACCTGTTGCATGCGCTGCCGGGCTTGGTGATTGCGCTGACGCTGGTGTATTTCGCCCTGCATTACGTGCCGGCGCTGTACCAGACTTCGGGGTTGTTGCTGATCGCTTATGCGCTGCTGTTTCTGCCGCTGGCGCAGGCACCGATTCGTACTGCACTGAACAAGGCTGCGCCGCAGCTTGAAGAGGCTGCACGGACGCTGGGCGCTTCGTCGTTCACGGCGTTTTGCCGGGTGACGCTGCCGATTATTTTCCCGGCATTGGGCGCGGCGTTTGCGCTGGTGTTTCTCGATGCGATGAAGGAATTGACGGCGACGCTGCTGCTGAGTCCGACCGGGCTTAACACGCTAGCGACTGAGGTCTGGGCGCATACCGCGAATGTCGAGTTTGCGGCGGCGGCGCCTTATGCGGCGTTGTTGATTTTGGTGTCCGGGTTGCCGGTGTATCTATTGACGACGCGGATGTATCTGAGCCGCTGAAATCGCCTTCGCGAGCAAGCCCGCTCCCACATTTTGATCACATTCCAGCGCTGGAACTCGGTCAACATGTGGGAGCGGGCTTGCTCGCGAAAGGGCCCTTAATCACACCATCAAGCCCTGAACTGCCCCAGACTCGCCTTCAGCTGTGCAGCCAACCCATCCAGCACCTTGCCACTCGCCGTGGTTTCCACCACCGCCTGCGCCGCTTTCTCGGCCTGCGCATGAATCGTCTCAACCCGCCCACGCACCGCCTGCGCACCCTGCGCCTGATGCGCCGCTGCCTGCGTCGCCAGACCAATCGCCGCATGCACCTGCTCAACCGAGGCCTGCACCGATTGCTGCAAGCGCGCACTGTCGCGCAACACCAGCAAGCCTTCGCTAGCCTGACGCCCGGCCTGACCAATCGCCTCAACCGCCTCACGCGCACCCTGCTGCAAAGCAACAATGTGCGCCTGAATATCGCCGGTGGAGCTTTGCGTCTTGCTCGCCAACGCACGCACCTCGTCCGCCACTACCGCGAACCCACGCCCGGTTTCACCCGCGCGCGCCGCTTCAATTGCCGCGTTCAGTGCCAGCAAATTGGTCTGCTCGGCGATCCCGTGGATCACCGTCAGCACCACTTCAATCTGTTCACTCTGCTGCGCCAATCGCTGGATGACTTTCGCTCCAGTGTCGACCTGTCCCGCCAACGCCTCAATCAAGCCGCCGACCTTGGCCGACGTGCGCGTGTTCTCATCAGTGGCCTGACGAATATCCACCACCTGCTTCAACGCCGCCTGCATCGCATGGCTTTCCGACTGTGCCTCGTCGGCCATTTGCGACAGTGCGCGCAGACTCTCCGCCACTTCATCACGCTGCATCCCGGCCGCTGCATCGGCACCAGCATTGCGCAGAGTCATCGCGCCGATTTCCACGCCGGTACGCTGGGCGACATCGCCCGCCTCGCGCACGATCGGCTGCAACTTATCGACAAAGCGATTGACCGCCGAAGCCATGTCGCCGATTTCGTCCTTGCTGTTGATCTGCACCCGCTTGGTCAGATCGCCCTCGCCCGCTGCCAGATCATCCATCGCGGCATTGAGCATCTTCAGGCGATTGACCACGCGATGGCCCAACACCACGGCCAGCAACAGCAGCACGCCGCAGCCGACCAGCGCCAGGCCCAGACCGATTCTCCAGCGCAGCGTCGCCGCTGCTTCTTGCACGGTGCTGGCGGTGTTGGCTTTCATTTCAGCAGCGGTGGATTGCGCCGATTGCAGACGCGCTTGCATGGCTTTCGCGCTATCGGCGGCGGCACCTTGAAGGCTGTCGCCGACCAGCTGATCACTGCTGGCGATCAGCGCCGAAAAGCGTTTATCCAGCGCGGCCAGATCGGTTTCCACTGACGCCGTGGAAACACCCATCAGCACCTTGCCGATTTCCACGCCGTTGGGATTGATCGAGGCTTCAAGGTAGTAAACGGATGGGTCGTTTTTCGCCGCATCCAGCACTTTATCCAGCGCACGCTCGCCTTGGCCTTTCTCCAGCAAGGCTTTGTTGATCGGGTTTTCGCGGTTGAGATAACGGGTCAGGTGCTGGCCGGTGGCATCGTCGTACACCACGAACAGCACGTTGGGATTGCGCTGGGCACGACGGGCGAATTCGGAGAGGGTCGGCACGTCGCTGTCCCACATCGCGCGCGGCGCAACGGAGGCGAGCAGTTGCGCCATGTCATTGGCCGAGTCCTTGAGGTCTTTTTCCAGAGTCGCACGCAGCTGTGCCTGCTCATCCTTCAGACGCGTGGACAAACCGGCGGTCAAGCGCTGGCGGGTGCTGCTGGAAAGGTTGTCCAGGCTCGACGTGACTTCACGTCCGGCCTGCTCCAGCTCACCAGAGAGTTTCTGGCTGTCGGCACCGAGGCGCACGGCCAGATCGGCTTCCAGCGCCGTGACGGTGCTCCGTGTCAGGGCGACGGCCACCAGCACTTGCACCAAAAGGGCGATACCAAGGGTAACGAATACCGGGCGCAACAAACGGCTTTGTAACAGTGAGAGAACGGCCGACACTGTGAATACCTCTACTTCTGACGCCATTAATTTGATGGCACTCTTGTAGGAAGTTTCACAGCAAAGGTCATGCCGTCCGACAGGCATAAACGACAAAGGCCCCGATTAAGGGGCCTTTGTTTTTTACATCAACGACTTATCAAGCAAACGGATGACGCAGAACGATGGTTTCGTTGCGATCCGGGCCCGTCGAAATAATGTCGATCGGTGCGCCGATCAACTCTTCAACGCGCTTGATGTAGGCACGAGCGTTAGCCGGCAGCTCTTCCAGGGTTTTTGCACCCACGGTCGATTCAGTCCAGCCCGGCACTTCTTCGTACACAGGCTGCAGGCCTACGTAGCTGTCAGCGTCGGTCGGAGCAACGGCGTTGCCTTGCGCGTCTTTGTAGCCGACGCAGATGTTGATGGTTTCCAGACCGTCGAGTACGTCCAGCTTGGTCAGGCAGATGCCCGAGATGCTGTTCACATCGATAGCGCGACGCAGGATAACGGCGTCGAACCAGCCGCAACGACGGGCACGGCCGGTGGTAGCGCCGAACTCGTGACCTTGCTTGGCCAGGTGCGCGCCGACTTCGTCGAACAGCTCAGTCGGGAACGGGCCCGAACCGACGCGAGTGGTGTAAGCCTTGGTGATGCCCAGGATGTAGTCCAGGAACATCGGGCCAACGCCCGAACCAGTCGCCACGCCACCGGCTGTGGTGTTGGAGCTGGTCACGTACGGGTAGGTGCCGTGGTCGATGTCGAGCAACGAACCCTGGGCGCCTTCGAACATGATGTCTTTGCCGGCGCGACGCAGGTCGTGCAGCTCGGCAGTCACGTCGAGCATCAACGGCTTGAGCAGCTCAGCGTATTCCTTGCACTCGGCCAGAGTCTTTTCGAACTCGATCGCCGGCTCTTTGTAGTAACCGACCAGCATGAAGTTGTGGTAATCCACCAGTTCACGCAGCTTGTCTTCGAAGCGCGGCATGTTCAGCAGGTCGCCAACACGCAGGCCACGACGAGCAACCTTGTCTTCGTACGCCGGGCCGATGCCGCGACCGGTAGTACCGATCTTCAGCTCGCCACGGGCCTTTTCACGAGCCTGATCCAGCGCTACGTGGAAGGACAGGATCAGCGGGCAGGACGGGCTGATACGCAGACGCTCGCGCACCGGTACGCCTTTCTCTTCCAGCTTGGTGATCTCGCGCAGCAGGGCGTCTGGTGCAACCACCACGCCGTTGCCGATCAGGCACTGCACGCCTTCGCGCAGCACGCCCGACGGGATCAGGTGCAAAACGGTTTTTTCGCCGTCGATCACCAGGGTGTGACCAGCGTTGTGGCCACCTTGGTAGCGCACTACGGCGGCAGCATGTTCGGTCAGCAGATCAACGATCTTGCCTTTGCCCTCATCACCCCATTGGGTGCCCAGGACTACGACATTCTTACCCATAACACTTGTCCTCATTCGCGCAAACTTGGTGCCGGCGATGGCCGGCAGGAAAACTCAAGAAGCCAGTGGCGAAACTTGCCAAAGCCCGTTCTGCTGAATCAATTGCCGGTCGCAGTCCGCATCACGGGCGGCGGCCAAAGGTTGTCCAGGCAACGCCTGAACGACACGCTGACCCTCACTGCGCAACTGGCAAACCTGCTGCCAGAGTGCCGCATCCGTACTGTCAGGCATCCAGATACCGCCAGACGGTAGCTCGATCTCAGCACGCCCCAGGGTCACCAGGGTTTTCAAATCGGTGGAAAAACCTGTCGCCGGACGAGCGCGACCAAAATCGGCGCCGATGTCGTCGTAGCGACCGCCCTGAGCGATGGACTGGCCAACGCCCGGCACAAACACCGCGAACACCACACCGGTGTGGTAGTGGTAGCCACGCAGCTCGCCCAGATCGAAGTACAGCGGCAGCTCCGGGAAGCGTGCCGACAGACGCTCGGCGATCGCCAGCAAATCTTCCAGTGCTGCCAGAACCGGCGCCGGCGCATTCGCCAGACGCTCGCGGGCAGCGCTCAACACTTCACGGCCGCCGCACAGATCAACCAGCGCACGCAGCATGCCGGACAGATCGGCCGGCAGACCTTCGGTCAAGGTAATGACCTCGTCGATGGCCTTGCGTTGCAGGGCATCGAACAACTGCTGCTCGACTTCACCAGACAGACCGGCGGCACGCGCCAGACCACGGTAAATGCCGACATGCCCCAGATCCATGTGCACATCCGGCACATCGGCCAGTTGCAGCATGGCCAGCATCAGGCTGATCACTTCAACGTCGCTGCTCGGGCTGGCGTCGCCGTACAACTCGGCGCCCAACTGGATCGGGCTGCGCGAGGACGACAATGCACGCGGTTGCGCATGCAGCACGCTGCCGGCGTAGCACAGACGGCTCGGGCCTTCGCGTCGCAGGGTGTGCGCATCGATGCGCGCCACTTGCGGCGTGATGTCCGCCCGGAAACCCATCTGCCGGCCCGATTGCGGGTCGATGACCTTGAAGGTACGCAGATCCAGATCCTGGCCCGCGCCGGTCAGCAGGGATTCCAGGTACTCGATATGGGGAGTCACGACAAACTCGTAACCCCAGCTCTGGAACAGATCCAACACCTGACGACGCGCGACTTCAATGCGCGCCGCCTCCGGTGGCAGTACTTCTTCGATGCCATCTGGCAGCAGCCAGCGGTCTACCGTTGCCATTACGCCATTCCCCTTTGATCCGGGCGGCCAGCACGAGGGCGAGCCTTGAGTGAAGCAGAAAATGATCAGTCCGTTCAAAACGCACGCGCATGAACGACGCAGCGAAAGGCCTGTCAGCGGCTTCGCCCATCACTTTCCTCGAAAAACGGTCGGGCCATTCAACCCGTTGCCTGCAACAAAAAACAGCAATCAAACGTGCAGACGCAAAAAAGCCGGGAATTTCCCGGCTGCCGCATCATACACACGTTTTCCGAAAGGATCACCCCGCCCGAGGTTTTAGCCGCCGGGCGGAATGATTCAGGTCAACGTCGTATCAAGGCTTGGACTTTTCCAGGTAACGGAAGAAGTCGCTGCTTGGGTCGAGGACCAGGACGTCGGATTTGTTCGCGAAGCTTTCACGGTAGGCGCGCAGGCTACGGTAGAAACCGTAGAACTCTTGATCCTGACCGTAGGCCTTGGAGTAGATCGCAGCGGCCTGGGCGTCACCGTCACCGCGAACCTCTTCGGATTCACGATAGGCTTCAGCCAGCAGCACGCGGCGTTGACGATCGGCGTCGGCACGGATGCCTTCTGCCAGCTCGTTACCCTTGGCGCGGTGCTCGCGAGCTTCACGCTCACGCTCGGTGCTCATACGTTCGAACACGCTGCGGTTTACTTCTTTCGGCAGATCGATGGTTTTGACCCGGACATCGATAACTTCGATACCCAGCTCTTTTTCCGCCATCGAGTTCAGCGATGCGGTGATGTCAGCCATCAGTGCATCACGCTCACCCGACACCACTTCGTGCAGGGTGCGCTTACCGAACTGGTCACGCAGACCGGATTCGAGACGGCGGGACAGACGCTCGTCGGCGATTTGCTTGAGGCCGGAAGTTGCGGTGTAGAAGCGCTCGGCATCTTTCACGCGCCACTTGGCGTAGGCATCGACCATCACGGCTTTCTTTTCCAGGGTCAGGAAGCGCTGTGTCGGTGCATCCAGCGTCATCAGACGTGCGTCGAATTTACGCACCTGGTTAACGTAAGGCACTTTCACATGGAGGCCCGGCTGAACATCAGCCTGAACCACGCGACCGAATTGCAGCAGCACCGCACGCTCGGTCTGAGCGACGATGTAGAAGCAGTTCCAGCCCACCAGTAGCACAACGACGCCAACGATCAGGGCGATCAGCGATTTATTGCTCATCAGCGGGTCTCCCTTGTGCGCGTCTGCGGCAGGTCAGTGACGTGCGGCGCGGCATCCGTGTTGTTGCTGGCAGCGGCCGAACCGGTGACCGGCGCATTGCTGCCCGAGCTGTTCTGAATCATTTTGTCCAACGGCAGGTACAACAGGTTGCTCTGGCCGTTCTTGTTACCGGTCACGAGTACCTTGCTGGTGTTGCTGAAGACTTCCTGCATGGTGTCCAGGTACAGACGCTCGCGGGTGACTTCAGGTGCCTTGCGATACTCGGCGACCAGTTTGGTGAAGCGGTCTGCCTCACCCTTGGCACGCGAGACCGTTTCGTCACGATAACCGTTGGCATCTTCGATGATTCGCTGGGCCTGACCACGGGCTTCCGGCACGACGCCGTTGGCGTAGGTTTCAGCCTGGTTGCGCGAACGCTGCTCGTCTTCACGGGCGCGGATCACGTCATCGAAGGCTTCCTGCACTTCACGCGGGGCTGCCGCGTTCTGTACGTTGACCTGAGTCACAGTGATACCGGTGCGGTAAGTATCGAGGAAGCGTTGCAGACGCTCCTTGATTTCGCTGGCCATCAATTCACGACCTTCGGTCAGCACCTGATCCATGGCGGTCGAACCCACCACGTGGCGCAGGGCACTGTCGGTCGCATGTTGCAGGCTGATTTCCGGCTGATCGACGTTCAGCACGAAGTCCTGCAGGTTGCTGATCTTGTACTGCACGGTCAGCGGCACTTCGACGATGTTCTCGTCTTCGGTGAGCATCTGGCCCTGCTTGGTGTACGCACGCTCACGCGTTACGTTTTCCATGTACTTCTTGTCGATCGGCGGCAGGTAGATGTTCAGGCCCGGGCCAACAGTCTCGTAGTACTTGCCGAAGCGCAGCACCACGGCCTGCTCCTGCTCGTCGACCACATAGACCGCGCTGTACAGCCAGATAGCCGCCAGCACGACGAGGACGATGCCGATCAGACCGCCGAAGCCGCCACGGCTTTTGCCGGAACCCCCGCCGTCATCACCGCGTTTTTTACCACCACCGAACAACCCGTTCAGGCTTTCCTGCAGCTTTCGGAAGGCCTCGTCGAGATCTGGTGGCCCCTTGCGGTCGCCGTTATTGCGGCGTTTGCCACCCCAAGGATCCTGATTATTCGAGTTGCCACCCGGCTCATTCCAAGCCATAGCGCTCTCCATCTGATAAAGCAAAGACGCACCCACGGCGCGCCGACCAATGCTACAGAATGCCTGCCGTCACGGCACAACCGCTTCTTCAGGCTTTTATTGCAAAGTGTGTTGCTCGATGAATTCCATCGGCTGCAATCCTTCGCGGCTTACCAGTCGATTCAGCTCGACCCGGGGCAAACGAACGGCCAGCAAACTGATGCCTTCTTCGTCGTGTTCTTCTTTCTGTACCGCACCGAGCTCGAAAAACTGCGCACGCAGCCGGGCGAATCGTTGCGGCAAGCGCAGGGTACCGACAAACAAATCACTGCCGAGTAATTCGGCGATGGCTTGTTCAAGCAATTCCAGACCACTGCCATCACGCGCCGAAAGCCACACCCGCTGGGGCTTGCCGTTTTCGTCGCGCTGGATTTGTGGCTCAACGCCTTCAAGCAAATCGAGTTTGTTATAGACCTCGAGGATCGGCAAGTCCTGGGCACCAATCTCGCCCAGCACCACCATCACCTGCTCGATCTGCAACATGCGATCCGGTTCTGCTGCATCGATCACGTGCAACAGCAGATCGGAGTTGCTCGACTCTTCGAGGGTAGACCGAAATGCTTCAACCAGCTTGTGCGGCAAGTGACGAATGAAGCCCACCGTGTCCGCCAGAACAATCGGCCCCAGGTCGTCAATGTCGAGACGGCGCAGGGTCGGATCCAGCGTGGCGAACAATTGGTCGGCCGCGTAGACGTCGGATTTCGTCACGTTGTTGAAGAGTGTGGATTTGCCGGCGTTGGTATATCCCACCAGAGAAACGGTCGGGATATCCGCGCGGGAACGGCCGCGACGCGATTGCTCGCGCTGGCTGCGCACCTTCTCGAGCCGGCCCTTGATCTGGCGCAGGCGAACCCGCAGCAAACGGCGGTCGGTTTCGAGTTGGGTTTCACCCGGGCCACGCATGCCGATACCGCCACCTTGACGCTCAAGGTGAGTCCAGCCACGAACCAGGCGGGTGCTCATGTGGTCAAGCTGGGCCAGTTCGACCTGGAGCTTGCCTTCATGGGTACGGGCGCGTTGGGCGAAAATATCGAGAATCAGGCCGGTACGGTCGATCACGCGACACTCGAAAACACGTTCGAGGTTACGTTCCTGACTGGGCGTGAGGATGTGATTGAAGATCACCAGATCGGCTTCTTCAGCTTTGACCAGGTCGCGCAATTCCTCGACCTTGCCGCTGCCAATCAGGTATTTGGCGGTTGGCCGATGACGCGGCACGTTAAAAAACGCAACGGTCTCGGCGCCGGCCGAATTAGCCAATTCCTGAAACTCCTGCGGATCTTCGCGCGCCTCAGGGTCCTGTCCATCCAAGTGAACGAGGATTACTCGTTCACCACCACCGTGGCGCTCAAAGAACAAAGGAGACTCCTATCAGGCGTTACCTGGCTCAGCGTCACCTGCTTCGGATTCGGTTGCGCTAGGCAGACGAATTGGACGAACCGGCACTACTGTCGAGATAGCGTGTTTGTAAACCATCTGGCTCACGGTGTTTTTCAGCAGGATCACGAACTGGTCGAACGACTCGATCGTGCCTTGCAGTTTGATACCGTTGACCAGGTAGATGGAAACCCCAACTTTCTCTTTACGTAAAGTATTCAAGTAAGGGTCTTGTAGCGAATGCCCTTTTGACATGTGCCGCACTCCTTTAAGGATTCAATAATAAAAAATAGGTAATTCAGATGGCTTTAGCCGCCACACCCCCAAGGATAGACGGCAATTGCAAGGACTCAGCTCAATATGGAGATGGTCCCAAGGTATTTCAAGGCGCGTGGCAGATTGTCGCAATCAAGACTGTCCAGCCAGTGTAGATCTTCCCAGCTGCGCAGCCAGGTGAACTGGCGTTTGGCTAATTGGCGCGTAGCGATGATGCCGCGCTCCTGCATGTCGGCCAACGTCAGCTTGCCATCCAGGTAATCCCAGACTTGGCGGTAGCCTACCGCACGTATAGACGGCAACCCTGAATGCAGGTCACTTCTTTTACGCAGGGCTACGACCTCGTCGATGAATCCCTGTTCCAACATAATTGTGAATCTTTGTTTAATGCGCTCGTGCAGTACCTGGCGGTTTGCCGGGGCAATGGCCAAGTTCGCGACAGTATAGGGCAATTGTTGCAGTCCCGAAGCGGCTGCTTCAGTACTTTGCGCAGATTGTTGTGCGCGCAGGGCAGTCATGCTCTGACCGCTGACTCGATAGACTTCCAGTGCCCGACTCAAGCGCTGCGGATCGTTCGGATGAATCCGCGCTGCCGACACCGGGTCGATGACCGCCAATTGGTCGTGCAGGGCTTGCCAGCCAAGGCGTGCAGCCTCTTCCTCGATCTGCGCACGCACCTCGGGATCAGCCGCCGGCATCTCGGCCAACCCTTCCACCAGCGCCTTGTAATAGAGCATGGTGCCGCCGACCAGCAGCGGAATTTTTCCGCGCGCGGTGATTTCCGCCATCGCTTGCAACGCATCGCGACGGAAATCCGCAGCCGAATACGCCTCCGCCGGATCGAGAATGTCGATCAAGCGGTGCGGATGTTCGGCCAGCAGTTCTTTGGAAGGTTTGGCAGTGCCGATGTCCATGCCGCGATAGACCAGCGCCGAATCGACACTGATCAACTCGCACGGCAGCACCTTGGTCAGCTCGATGGCCAGATCAGTCTTGCCCGCAGCGGTCGGGCCCATCAGAAAAATCGCTGGAGGGAGCTGGCTCATCAACGACCGCGCAGGAACAGTTTGTCCAGATCGTCCAGGCCCAATTGGGCCCAGGTCGGTCGGCCATGGTTGCATTGACCGCTGCGCTCGGTGTTTTCCATATCACGCAGCAGGCCGTTCATTTCCGGCAGGGCCAAACGCCGGTTGGCGCGGATCGCACCGTGGCAGGCCATGGTGCCGAGCAGTTCATTCAGGTGCGCCTGAATCCGGTCGCTGGTGCCGTACTCCATCAAGTCCGAGAGTACATCGCCGACCAAGCGGTTGGCTTCGGCTTGCTTCAACAAGGCTGGAATTTGGCGGATCGCCAGAGTTTCCGGGCCCAGTCGCTGCAGTTCAAAGCCCAGACGTTGAAACCATGCGGCGTGCTCTTCAGCACAATCGGCTTCGCGCTGACTGACTGCCAACGACTCTGGCACCAGCAATGGCTGACCGCTCAGGCCTTCGCTAGCCATGGCGATCTTCAGGCGCTCGTACATGATCCGCTCATGGGCGGCGTGCATGTCGACCAGCACCAGCCCTTGAGCGTTCTCGGACAAAATGTAGATGCCTTTGAGCTGCGCCAGCGCGTAACCCAGCGGCGGAATGTCTTCCTGACCGGCCGGCAGCGCATTGGCGTTGGCTTCAGGCAACGGCGCAAAAAACTCGCGATACGCAGCCTGCGCCTCGGCGGCCGGCGGCATGCCCGACTGCGGGCGCGGCGTGTATTGATACTGGTAAGCGCCGCCAGCGCTGGCCCCGGACGAGGTATTGAACGCTGGTTGTGCCTGCGGTTGCTCGAGCAGCGCATTGGCCGCCAGACGCATTTCGCCTTGCGGGCCGAACTCACCGGCATCGAGGCCGGATGGGCGAACGACGGCAGTGGTGACGGAGCCGGCCAGTTGATCTTCCGGCCGCACATCGCCCAACGCGCGGTGCAACGTGCCGTAAAGGAAGTCATGCACCATGCGCCCGTCACGGAAGCGCACTTCGTGTTTGGTCGGGTGCACGTTGACGTCGACTGCCGCCGGATCAACTTCGAAAAACAGCGCAAACGTCGGGTGACGGCCGTTGAACAGCACGTCGCGATAAGCCTGACGCACCGCGTGGGCGACCAGTTTGTCGCGCACCGCCCGGCCATTCACAAAGAAATACTGTAAATCCGCCTGGCTACGGTTGAAGGTCGGCAAACCGACCCAGCCCCATAGGTGCAAGCCGTTGCGCTCGATCTCGATCGGCAGCGCCTGCTCAAGGAAACCCGAGCCGCAAATCGCCGCTACACGCCGTGCGCGGGCCGCATCATCGTGGGCCTCGTGCAGGCTGAGGATGGTTTTGCCGTTGTGGCGCAGATGAAAAGCCACGTCAAAACGCGCCAGCGCCAGACGTTTGATCACTTCTTGCAGGTGATCGAATTCGGTTTTTTCGGTCTTGAGGAATTTGCGCCGCGCCGGGGTGTTGAAGAACAGATCACGGACTTCCACCGAGGTGCCGACCGGGTGCGCCGCCGGTTGAACCCGCGGCGCCATGTCGCGACCTTCGGTTTCAACTTGCCAGGCCTGTTCGGCATCGCGGGTACGCGAGGTCAGGGTAAGGCGCGCCACGGAGCTGATCGACGCCAATGCCTCACCCCGGAAACCGAGGCTCATCACTTGCTCGAGGTCTTCGAGGTTGCGGATCTTGCTGGTGGCGTGACGGGCCAGCGCCAGCGGCAGGTCATCGGCGGAAATACCGCTGCCGTCATCACGGACGCGCAGCAGCTTGACGCCGCCCTGCTCGACATCGACATCGATGCGTTTGGCGCCGGAGTCGAGGCTGTTTTCCAGCAACTCCTTGATCACCGAGGCCGGACGTTCAACCACCTCACCGGCGGCAATCTGGTTCGCCAGCCGTGGGCTGAGCAGTTCGATGCGCGCGGCAGCGTTCAGCACTTCGTTCATTCTTTGGACGCCAGTTCGGTGCCAGGAATGGTCAGGTGCTGGCCGACTTTCAGCTCATCACTTTTCAGATTGTTCGCACTGCGCAATGTGGCCGGCGACACCTGATAACGCACGCCGATCATTGCCAGGGTTTCACCCGGGCCGACGCGATGATCGCGCGGGCCTTGGGCGATTTTTCCGGAATCACGCAGCCAGGCGATGTAAGTGCCCGGTGGTGGATTCTGCTGGAAGAACTGGCGCACGCCGCTGCTGATCGAACGCGCCAGCGCTTGCTGGTGGCTTGAGGCCGAGAGTTTGTTCGCTTCGTTGGCGTTGGAGATAAACCCGGTTTCGACCAGGATCGACGGGATGTCCGGCGACTTCAACACCATAAACCCGGCTTGTTCCACCCGCTGTTTGTGCAACGGCGTGACGCGGCCGATGTTGGTCAGGACTTTCTGGCCGACGTTGAGGCTTGAAGTCAGCGAGGCGGTCATCGACAGGTCGAGCAATACGCCCGCGAGCATGCGGTCTTTATCGTCGAGACTGACGTTGCCGGCACCACCGATCAAGTCGGAACGGTTTTCGCTGTCGGCCAGCCAACGCGCAGTCTCCGAGGTTGCGCCGCGATCAGACAGGGCAAACACCGAGGCGCCGAAGGCTGCCGCAGAAGGCGCGGCGTCGGCGTGGATCGACACGAACAGATCGGCGCCTTTTTTGCGGGCGATTTCGGTACGGCCACGCAACGGGATGAAGTAGTCGCCCGTACGGGTGAGTTCGGCGCGGAAGCCTTTCATGCCGTTGACCTGACGTTGCAGTTCGCGGGCGATCTGCAGCACCACGTCTTTCTCACGCTGCCCGCGCGAACCGGACGCGCCCGGGTCTTCGCCACCGTGGCCGGCGTCGATCACCACAATAATGTCGCGCTTGCCGGCCGGGGCTGGCGGCAACTTGATCGCCGGTTCTGTCGGGGTGACCGGCACTGCCGGTATGGTCGCGACCGAAGGGGTCGGCGCAGGTGTTGGAGCGGGTTCGGCGTCGGCTGCGTTGTCGAACAGGTCGACCACCAGACGGTTGCCATACTGCCCGTTCGGCGCCAGCGAGAAGCTTTTCGGGGTGACGGCTTTTTTCAGGTCGATGACCACGCGCAGGTCGGTCGGCGTGCGTTGTGCCGAGCGCATGGCGGTGATCGGGGTGTTCGCGGTCTGCAATTTCAGCGGCGCACCTAATGTGGCGCCATTGATGTCGATCACCAGCCGATCCGGAGCGGTCAGGGTGAAGACGCTGTGCTGCACCGGGCCGCTCAGGTCGAAGACCAGTCGCGTGTTATCCGGCGCTCGCCACAAGCGCACGCTGTTGACCTTTGAATCGGCCACAGCGTTGACGGTTACTGCCATCAACAACAGTCCAACGGCAGCCACCAACGCGCGAAAGCGCATACCTAACCCCATCATTTAATTGGATTCCAATGCCAAAGCGGCACACCAGGCCTCGCCACGCGAGCCCTGGGATAAAATTTTCAGCGAACGCCCGCTGTCTTGCGGGCTAATGGTAATGGTCAGGTCAGGCTTTGGCAAAAAGCCTGCACCTTTATCGGGCCACTCGATCAGGCACAGCGCATCGTCTTCGAAGTAATCGCGGATGCCGAGAAACTCCAGCTCTTCCGGATCGACCAATCGATACAGGTCGAAGTGGAAGGCGCGGACGTCACCGATCTCGTAGGGCTCGACCAATGTGAAGGTCGGACTTTTTACCGAGCCCACGTGGCCCAGGCCACGAATGATGCCCCGCGACAGCGTGGTTTTGCCCATCCCGAGGTTGCCTTCCAGAAAAATCAGGCCGTGGCCCTGGGTCACGCGGGCGATCCGTGCGCCAAAGTCGCTCATGGCCTGTTCATCGGCCAGGTACAGGGTTACTTCAGACACGGTGCTTGCTCCTCCAACAACTGACGAATGGCTGGAATCAGATCACTGGCCGCCAGCCCACGGCCCAATTTGCCTTGTTGCGCCCCGGCGTTGGCGTGCAGCCACACGGCCAGACACGCGGCGTCGAAACTTTGCATACCCTGCGCCAGCAACGCGCCGGTCAAACCGGCCAGCACATCGCCCAACCCGGCGGTCGCCATTGCCGGATGGCCCTGATGACACAGCGCCAGACGCCCATCGGGATGTGCGATCAGAGTACCGGCACCTTTGAGAGTTACAGTCGCTGCATATTTTTTGCTCAATGCCCGCGCGGCGGCCGGTCGGTCAGCCTGCACTTCGGCGGTACTGATGCCGAGCAGCCGCGCCGCTTCGCCGGGATGCGGGGTGATCACGCAATCCTTGGGCAGCTTCACCAAACCGCTCGCCAGCAGGTTCAACGCATCGGCGTCCCAGACTTGCGGCAACGGCGCATTGGCAGCTGCTGACAGCAACGCCCGGCCCCAACTGGCCTGGCCGAGTCCGGGGCCGATCACCAGTGTCGAGACTTTTTCCAGCAAGCCCATCAATTGATTGGCCGACGATGTGCCGAGCGTCATCACCTCCGGTACGCGAGTCAGCGCTGCCGGGACATGCTCCGGTCGCGTTGCCAGCGAAACCATTCCGGCGCCGCTGCGCAAAGCGCTTTCGGTGCTGAGCAGGATCGCCCCGCCAAACCCGTGATCGCCACCGATCAGCAACACATGGCCGAAACGGCCCTTGTGCGAAGTCGGCCTACGCGCCGCCAGTTTCGGAAGATTAGCCGGGTTGAGCCGTTGGGCGATGACCGGAATGTCACGATAGATGTCGGCGCTGGCTTGCAGATCATTAAACAGCAACGAGCCGATGTGATCCGCCGCATCGCCGGTGAACAAACCGAGTTTCAGCCCGATAAAGGTCACCGTCAGATCGGCCTGCACGGCGGCACCGAGCACATGCCCGGTGTCAGCGCACAATCCGGAAGGGATATCGACGGACGTTACCGGCAAGCCGCTGGCATTAATGGCTTTGATCGCCGAGAGGTAAGGCTCGCGCACGTCACCGCTCAAACCGGTGCCGAGCAAGGCATCAAGAATGACGCCACGAAGTTCGCTGTGAGCCTGCCAGCCTTGCACCGCGACGCCTTCAGCCAGCGCCTCGGCATGGGCCAGCGCGGCATCGCCCTGCAATCGCTGCGGATCGCCGACTGCCAACACCCGCACCTGCCAGCCGGCTCGCTGTGCCATGGCCGCGACCAGATAGCCGTCGCCAGCATTGTTGCCATGCCCGGCCAGCACCGTCAGTTCGGTCGTCGACGGCCATTGCCGAACCAGCGCGCGCCACGTTGCATGCGCCGCGCGCTGCATCAATTCGAAGCCCGGCGTGCCGGCGGCAATCAGCCGCGCATCGAGTTCGCGCACCTGTGCGGCGCCATACAGCGCGTCGGGTAATTCATCTTTCGTGTGCGGCATGCGTCTTCGGGCTCCGATGTCTGGCAGAATTATACGCACCTCAGCTCCGGTTTCTCTCGCCTCATGTCCGCCATCACCACAGACCTGCCCGCCCTCGCCCAATCGATCAAGGATTGGGGCCGCGAGCTAGGCTTTCAGCAAGTCGGCATCAGCGGCCTGGATCTCGCCGAGCATGAACAGCATCTGCAGCGCTGGCTCGCGGCCGGCTACCACGGCGAAATGGACTACATGGGCGCCCACGGCAGCAAACGCTCGCACCCGGAAGAACTGGTGCCGGGCACGTTGCGCGTGGTTTCGTTGCGCATGGACTACCTGCCCGGCGACACCGAAATGGCCAAACGCCTGGCCCAACCGGAAAAAGCCTACGTCTCGCGTTATGCCTTGGGCCGCGATTACCACAAATTGATCCGTAAACGTGTGCAGCAATTAGCCGACAAGATTCAATCCGAGATCGGCCCGTTCGGTTTTCGGGCGTTTGTCGACAGCGCTCCGGTGCTGGAAAAAGCCATCGCCGAGCAGGCCGGACTGGGCTGGATCGGTAAAAACACCTTGGTGCTGAACCGTAAGGCTGGCAGCTATTTTTTCTTGAGCGAGTTGTTCGTTGATCTGCCATTGCCAGTGGATGATCCGCACAGCACCGAACATTGCGGTCGCTGCACCGCATGTCTCGACATCTGCCCGACCAATGCCTTCGTCGGCCCCTATGTGCTGGACGCGCGACGCTGCATTTCGTACCTGACCATCGAACTGAAAAACGCGATCCCCGAAGACCTGCGCCCACTGATCGGCAACCGCGTGTTCGGCTGCGACGACTGCCAGATCGTCTGCCCGTGGAACCGTTTCGCCAAACCTTCCGGGGAAAGCGACTTCAAGCCACGGCACAATCTCGACAATGCGGAACTGGCTGAGTTGTTTATGTGGGACGAGGATAAATTCCTCAGCAGCACCGAAGGCTCACCGCTGCGCCGCGCCGGGTATGAACGCTGGTTGCGCAATCTGGCAGTAGGGCTCGGTAATGCGCCGTCGAGCATTCCAGTGCTGGAAGCGTTGAAGGCGCGGCGGGATTATCCGTCAGAGCTGGTGCGCGAGCATGTGGAGTGGGCGCTTAGGCAGCATGCTGAACGCAGCTGCTAACGTCATCGCTGAATTCCGACTGGTTTTCTCCACTTCGCGCTGCGCCCCTTACCGGTAGGCTCAATCAACCCTTCGGCCTTCAGGGCGCGCAGAACTGAACGCACTGTGTCTCGGCTCACTCCGGGGCAAGACTCCTCAATTTCTGTAATAGAAAAAGGCAGATTCCTGCCCAAAGCTATCTCCCTGACCCGATCACTTTTTCCGCCACGGCGCGTATCGATAGTCCCGACGCGCTCTTCGAACTCTTTGTACGCTCGAAGTAATGCACCCCAAAAATAATCCAACCAGGGTTGCACGTCGTGCGTGCCGTCGTGCCATCGTTTAGAGCTGATCTCCAGCGTCTCGTAATAGCCTTCCTTTGATTCCTCAAATATCCGCTCAAGACTGATGAAGCGACCGACTCGATAATCGAACTGGTAAAGCAGTAGTAACGTCAACAAACGAGCTACACGGCCATTACCATCCGAGAAAGGATGGATGCATAGAAAATCCAGGACGGTGAGCGGTATCAGGACAAGAGGGTCAGCTAGATTTTGCTGAGCTGCCAGATGGTATTGCATCAGCATTTCAGCCATTGCAATAGGCGTTAGATGCGCGGCCACTGGTTGAAAGCGAATGCGCGAAGTTCCGTCGGGGTTACGTTCGATGATGTCGTTGTTTGTCGCTTTCCAGTCACCACCCGACTGCGGCAGATAGCGGTATAGCAAACTGTGTAGCTGCCTCAGGACACCCTCAGAAAAGGGCATGTCCTCGGCCGCCTCGTGGATGAGTGATAACGCATCGCGATAACCCGCAATTTCCTGTTCAGATCGACTCTGCGGATCGCTGGTTTTGCTCATCAGCGATTTCAAGCGCGCGGGCGTGACAGTCACACCCTCCAAGCGGTTGGACGACTCCGTTGATTCAATTACAGCAAGCTGTTTCAGATCGTCTAAAACCTGAGGCGATTGAGCTATGAATAACTGTTGCTTGCCTCGGAATTCTCCCAGTGCTCTCAGCGTCGCGATCTGCGATCCGTTATAGCGCAAGGAACCGAGAAACTCAGGAGTCGGGGAGTGCATTTCAGGATGCCTGTTAAATGGGGGAAGAAATGGCTAAATGGGGTATTTAAAGTTTCAAATACCCCATTTAATTCATTTTTACCCTATTTACACCCCGCAAACTATTCAACTATCCCTACAGAATATTTCGACCGCAGCGCCCACCCGATTTCAGGGCGCGTCGTTGTAAACGAACTTAGGCATTTCCCAGTGGAAGCGGATCGCCAGCAGGCGCAGCAGGAAGCCGCCGAACAGCGTGATCAGAATCGCCTGTTCGCTTGGCACATTCAGATACAGGCAAAGCATGTAACACCACGCCGCGGCGAACGAGACGCTGGCGTAGAGTTCTCGGCGGAAGATCAGCGGGATGTCGTTGCAGAAGATGTCGCGGAGGATGCCGCCGAAGACGCCGGTGATTACGCCGCTGACCGAGGCAACCAGCATGCCGTGGCCCATTTCCAGTGCGGTCATGCAGCCGATCAGGGTGAAGGCCACCAGACCGACGGCGTCGAGCACCAGAAACAGTGAGCGCAGGTGGCGCATCCAGCGGGCGGTGAACACGGTGAACATTGCTGCGACCGAGGTCAGCACCAGGTATTCCGGGTGTTTGACCCACGTCAGCGGGTAGTGTCCGAGCAGTACGTCGCGCACCGACCCGCCGCCCAATGCCGTGACGCAGGCGATCAGCACCACGCCAAACCAGTCCATGCCGCGACGGCCGGCAGACAGCGCGCCGGTCATGGCTTCAGCGGTGATGGCAATCAGATAGAGCATCAGCAACATGGTGGCGATCCAGTCAGGAAGGCGCGCAGTCTAGCCATTTCGGTGCCGTACCTGAAGGGGCTCGGGAGACACAAAACAACGTAGGAGCTGCCGCAGGCTGCGATCTTTTGATTTTGCTTTTAAAAAAACAAGATCAAAAGATCGCAGCCTGCGGCAGCTCCTACAGGGATCGCATCAGAACTTGATGAAGTGCTTGCGGTAGTGCTGCAGCTCGGCGATCGATTCGCGAATATCGTCCAGCGCCAAATGGGTGCTGCCCTTTTTGAAGCTGTCGCGTACGTCCGGTGCCCAGCGTGCCGCCAGTTCCTTGAGCGTCGAGACGTCGAGGTTGCGGTAGTGGAAGTAGCTTTCCAGCCCTTTCATGTGGGTATAAAGGAAGCGCCGATCCTGGCAGATGCTGTTGCCGCAGATCGGCGACTTGCCCTTCGGCACCCATTTCTCGAGGAAGGCGATGGTTTCCGCTTCGGCTTCGGCCATGCTGATGCGGCTGTCGCGCACGCGCTGGGTCAGGCCGGAGTTGCCGTGGGTGCGGGTGTTCCACTCGTCCATGCGCGCGAGCACTTCGTCGCTGTGGTGGATGGCGATCACCGGGCCTTCGGCCAAGGTGTTGAGGTCACTGTCGGTGACGATGGTGGCCATTTCGATGATGACGTCGTTGTCCGGGTCAAGGCCGGTCATTTCGAGGTCGATCCAGATCAGATTCTGCGGGTTTTGCATGTTTCGGCTCCTGAGCAATGCTGCGCAGTTTAGCCTAGGCCGGCTGCCGGGCGTGCTAAACTCGCGGCCGTTTTACCTAATCGCTGCATTCTTCAGACGGAACACCCATGGCCAAACGCCAACTCAATCGTCGTCAAAACTGGCGCATCGAAAAGATTCAGGGCGAACGCGCCGCACGCGCCGCCAAACGCGAGTCCTCGGCTGTCGAAGCCCTGGAGGGCGGCGACCTGGGCCCGGAACAGACCGGCCTGGTGATCGCTCACTTCGGCGTGCAAGTCGAAGTCGAGGCCATTGACGGCGAACAGGCTGGCCAGGTTTTCCGCTGCCACTTGCGCGCCAACCTGCCTGCGCTGGTGACCGGCGACACGGTTGTCTGGCGTGCCGGCAATCAGGGCATCGGTGTGATCGTCGCGCAACTGCCGCGTACCACCGAACTCTGCCGTCCGGACAGCCGAGGCCAGTTGAAGCCGGTCGCGGCCAACGTCGACATGATCGTCATCGTCTTCGCCCCGCTGCCCGAGCCGCATGCCAACCTGATCGACCGCTATCTGGTCGCCGCCGAACACGCCGGCATCCGCCCGTTGCTGCTGCTGAACAAATTCGACCTGATCGACGAGCACAACGCACCGGCGCTCAATGCGCTGCTGGCGGTGTACCGCACGCTGGGTTATCCGGTGCTGGAAGTGTCGGCGCACCACGGTGACGGCATGGAACAGCTGCAAAAGCAGCTCGACGGACGCATCAGCGTGTTCGTCGGTCAGTCCGGTGTCGGCAAGTCGTCGCTGGTCAACAGCTTGCTGCCTGAAGTCGAAACCCGCGTCGGGCCGCTGTCCGAGTTGTCCGGTCAGGGCACGCACACGACGACCACCGCGCGCCTGTTCCACTTCCCCGGCGGCGGTGAGCTGATCGACTCCCCGGGTATCCGTGAATTCGGCCTCGGCCACGTCAGCCGCGCCGACGTTGAAGCCGGTTTCATCGAGTTCGACGACCTGCTCGGCACTTGCCGTTTCCGCGACTGCAAGCACGACCGCGAACCGGGTTGTGCGTTGCTCAAGGCACTGGAAGACGGCCGCGTTCAGCAACAGCGCATGAACAGCTACCGCTCGATCATCGCCAGCCTGCCCGAAAACGGCTATTAAACAGTCGTTCCGGCAGCCCTTTCCCCAAGGGCTGCCGGATGTCGGTTTTCCCCTGACTCTCCCCTCTCTTTTTTAAACATCAGGCTTTTCTGTAGGACTTTTGCACGCCTGCTTGCAGGACATTTCTCTTTCTTCGCCCAAGCCTTGTGGGCACGCTTCATGAGCCTACATTGAGTTCCTCGTCGCACGTTCGCGCCCCAGAGGAACCCCCATGCAAACCTACCATTTGTTCATCAGCCACTCGTGGAACTACTCCCACGCCCACGACAATCTGGTGCGCCTGCTCAGTGCCCACCCCGACTTCACCTACAAGAATTTTTCGGTGCCGCCGCACAACCCGATCATGGGCGCGCAGACTGACAAACAGCTCGAAGAAGCCATCGAAAACAAGATTCGTCCGTGCTCGGCGGTGCTGATCATGGCCGGCATGTATTCGACCTACAGCAAGTGGATCAACAAGGAAATCGAGATCGCCAAGCGCATGGGCAAGGTGATCATCGCAGTGAAACCTTTCGGCGCCGAGCGCATTTCCACGGTGGTGCGTAACGCCGCACACGCCGAATGCGCGTGGAACACCAACAGCATCGTCGGCGCGATCCGCCTGCACACGGCGGCCTGATCATGCGCAAAGGACTGTTTATCGGCATCAACGACTACACGCATATTTCGCGCCTGAGCGGTTGCAGCAATGACGCCATGGCCATGGCCTCGGTGCTGAAAACCGACGCCGAAGGCGACCCCAACTTCAAGAATGTCGTGCTGACGTCGGCTGAGGATTACCTGGGCCGGGAGATGCTCGAAGACCAGATCCGCGAGCTGTTTTCCGGCGACTGCAATGTCGCCCTGCTGTATTTCGCCGGGCATGGCGGCTTCGACACCGACAATGACGAAGGCATGTTGCTGCCCCAGGATTATCGCAACGCCAAGGACGGCATCCGCATCAGCGACATCCTCAACTGGGCGAGCAAAGCCACACGCATCAAGAACAAAGTGATCATCCTCGATTGCTGCCAAAGCGGCGCCGCCGGCGAGGTCCGTGCCTTGCGCAGCGAGAGCAGTGTGGTCGGCGAAGGCATGACCATTCTGACCGCGTGCAAAAAGGAAGAACCGGCCATGGAAGGCGCGCAACACGGCGTGTTTACCGGTTTACTGCTGCAGGCTTTGCACGGTGGCGCGGCGAACATTCTCGGCAAGATCACGCCCGGCAGCCTCTATTCCTTTGTCGATAACGCGCTCGACGCTTGGGAACAACGCCCGGTGTTCAAGACCAATGTGTCGCAGTTCATTTCCCTGCGCGAAGTCTCGCCGCTGATCCCCAAAGAGATCCTGCGCAAATTGCCCGAATGGTTTGCCGAAGCCGAATCGACCTACCCGCTCGACCCCAGCTACGAACCGACCGAAGCCAGCTTCAATCCGGAACACGGCGAGGTCTTCGCGCAACTGCAGAAGTGCAATCGCCACAGCCTGATCGAACCGGTCGACGCCGAGCACATGTACTACGCCGCCCTCCACTCCACCGGCTGCCGCCTCACCGCGCTCGGCGCCTACTACCGCGAACTCGCAATCAAAGGACACTTCTGATGCCTGTGTTTATCAGCTACCGCCACATGGATCGTATGCAGGCCATGGCGATCAACAGTCGCCTGAAACAGGCGAACATCAAGACCTACCTGGATGTGCTCGATCCGGAATCACAGACCACCGACGACATCACCGGCGTCATCACCCGCAACATCACCGAGTGCACGCACTTGCTGGCGGTGGTCTCGGAGCGGACGGCTTCGTCGTGGTGGGTGCCGTTCGAGATTGGCGAGGCGACCATCAGCAACCGACGGATCTGCTCGTTCAAGACCGGGCCGGCGGAGCTGCCGCTGTATCTGGATAAATGGCCGAAATTGAGTACGGATAAAGATCTGGATTTCTTTATTGATGCTTATCGTGAGGAAGTGACGAACAAGCGCTCGGTGATGCTGGATTCGATGAGTGAGTCGATGAAGGGGACTTACAAGAGGAATGCTGAGCAGTTTCATGATCAGTTAAAGGGCAGGATTCGGCGGGGGTTTTGAGATCTCACTGACCGCCTCCCAATCATTTTCGTGGCGTTACGAAAATGATCTGCAAAATGAAACCGACAACCACAAAAAAGCCGACATCTCTGTCGGCTTTTTCGTCTCTTACTGCTTCGGCGCAGGAGCCGGCGCTGGCGCCGCACTCCCCGGTTCCGCCGGCTTCGGCGCGGCGTCATCAAACAAGTTCAGCCGTTCACGCAACTCATGCGGCGGCACCGGTTGCTGATCCGCCGGCAGAGCATTCGGATCAACCGGCGCTGCCGGGGTGGCGCCGTTGTGGCTTTCATCGACTGGTTTCGCTGCGTCCGCACCTTGCGCACCCTCGATCGCTTCCTGGGCCTTTTTGGTCAGGACGACGATGTCGATGCGGCGGTTGACCGGGTTGAACGGATTTTCCCGGTCGAACAACGCCGACGAGGCATAACCGACCACTCGCGCCACTTGCGCATCCGGATAGCTACCCGCCACCAGTGCACGACGTGCAGCGTTGGCGCGGTTGGCCGACAGCTCCCAGTTTCCGAAATCGCCGGTGCCAGTGTACGGCTTGGCGTCGGTGTGGCCGCTGATGCTGATTTTGTTCGGCACCGCTTTGATGGTATCGGCCATCGCCAGCAAGATGTCTTCGAAGTACGGCTTCAGACGTGCGGAACCGGAGTCAAACATCGGCCGGTTTTCGGCGTCCATGATCTGGATGCGCAAACCATTCGGGGTGATCTCGAAGAGGATCTGATCCTTGAATTTCTGCAGCTGCGGGTTCTCGTCGACCTTGTTCTGCAGTTCTTGCAGGAGCAGTTCCAGACGTTCTTTCTCGACCTGCTCGGCCATGCCTTCTACCTGTTCGGTGTCGACGGTGACCTTGTCTGGTTGCGGCTGGGATTTCACCTCAGGGTTGAGGGTATTTTCCGGTGCCAGGGTCGGCGTGCCGCCCAAGTCGATGATGTACGGCGTGCCGCTTTCGGAGAAGCCGACCGGGTCTTTGAAGTAACCGGCGATGGCGATCTTCTGCTCGGGTGTGGCGGTGGACAGCAGCCACAGCACGAGGAAGAACGCCATCATCGCCGTCGCAAAGTCGGCGAAGGCGATTTTCCACGCCCCGCCGTGATGCCCACCGGCTATGCGCTTGACGCGCTTGATGATAATCGGCTGATTATTTTCCATGACTTAGCGACCGCGAACCGCTTGTTCCAGCTCGGCGAAGCTTGGACGGTGCGCCGGGTACAGCACTTTGCGGCCGAACTCGACCGCCAGCGACGGCGGCATGCCGGAAGCCGAAGCCACCAGCGAGGCTTTGATGGCTTCGTAAACGTTCAGCTCTTCTTTGGCATCGTGGGCCAGCGAATGCGCCAGCGGGCCGAAGAAACCGTACGCCGCGAGAATACCGAAGAAGGTACCGACCAGTGCCGCACCGACGTGCAGACCGATGGATTTCTGATCGCCTTCACCCAGCGAGGCCATGGTCACTACGATACCGAGTACCGCCGCGACGATACCGAAACCCGGCATGGCATCGGCGATGCCGTTCACCGCGTGGGATGGATGTTCGAGGTCTTCTTTAAGGCTGTAAAGCTCCATGTCGAACAAGCCTTCCAGCTCGTGCGGAGCCATGTTGCCGGACGACATGATGCGCAGGTAATCGCAGATGAACGCGGTCATGCGTTCGTCTTTGAGCACGGCCGGGTACTTGGCGAAGATCGGACTCGCGGCGGCGTCTTCGATGTCGCCCTCGATGGCCATCATGCCTTCGCGGCGGCTCTTGTTGAGGATCTCGTAGATCAGACCCAGCACTTCCAGATAGAACGTGTGGGTGAAGCGCGAACTGAACATGCTCAGGGATTTCTTGAGCACGTGCATCGTCATGTAGCCGGGGTTGGCCTGCAGGAACGCACCGAGTGCCGCGCCACCGATAATCAACACCTCGAAAGGCTGGATCAGGGCGGCAATTTTGCCGTGGGAAAGCACGTATCCGCCGAGCACGCTCGCGAATACGACGATGATGCCGATAATTTTAGCCATAGGTAGAAAGTACTTATTTAAGTCGGGTTCAAGGTCATATTCGGAAGTTAAAAAATCTCTTCTTCTACTTATCGGCAAAACTGCGCCAGACTATAGCCAGTTCAGGCGAAAAGCCAATTTAGCCCATGCCGGGCGCGTCTAAAGCAGATGAAGATCCCGTCCAGACATGGCTAATGAAACGAACGTCCCACACGCAAAACCGACCACCCTCGAAGGCTGGGTCAAGCTGCTCGACAGCGTTCGCCTGCCGGTGCCGCAAGAGGCACACGACAAAGTCTGTCGCGCGATCCGCGATAACCGCAGCTCGCTGCGCGACATCGCCGATTTGATGCAGGACAGCCCGGCGCTGGCCTTGAGCATCATCCGTGAGGCCAATCGTCACACCCACGGCAACATGGGCACGCCGGCGGAAAATCTTGAAGTGGCGATCAATCGTCTCGGCCTCGCCCGCACCGAAGAGTTGCTCGCGCGCCTGCCGGCCCAACCGCAGATGCAAATTCCCAAGGCCCTGCGCCAATTGCAGATGATCAGCCAGCACGCGACGCAACAGGCCAATGGCTTTTTCGCCAGTCGCCTGGCGCGGCTGTGGCAGGACATTCATTGGGGCAGCCTGTTGTTTCTGTCGCCACTGTGGCCACTGGCGCTGACTTATCCACAGTTGCTCGAAGAGTGGGAGCTGCGGGTTATCCACAAGGGCGAGTCGGCACGCACCGTCGAAAAGCAATTGTTCGGCGTGCGCCTGCTGCGGATCGCGGAAGCGCTGGTTGCGGTCTGGCACCTGCCGATCTGGGTGCAGCAAGGCTATAAATTGCTGCTCAGCGAACAGCGTGAACTGGTCAAAGTGCTGCGCATCGCCCGCGACAGCGAACACCCGCTGCGCCAGCAAAATCGCCTCGACGATGACCCGACTTTGCGCCGCTGGCTCAACCAACCGGCCAACACCGTGCTGCTTGCCAACGGTCTGGCGCTGTCGGCGCAACAGGCTTGGGACAGTCCGCACAGTGAGCGCTGGCAATACCTGACCAGCCTGTATCTGCAGATTTCCATGGACGAGGTGCAGCAACAGTTGCACCAACAAGCCGCGAACAGTGCCCGGCAACATGCGATGCCTGATTTGTGGCACCCGGCCGTTTCGCTGTTGTGGCCGTGGGGCACCCGTCGCTTGCCGGCCGGCATGCTGCCCGCCGCCGCGCCGACCTCTGAAGACCTGGGCCAGTGGCGTAAGCAATGCGCCGAACTGCTGGCTGAGCCGAGCCGCTTCACCAATGCCATGAGCCTGACCGTCGCCGCCCGCGATGCGCTGGTGGCCAGCGGCATGCGTCGGGTGATGATCCTGATGGCTGACCGCACACAATCCAATCTGCGCGTGAATCAAACCTTCGGCCTGCCGAAAGAAGCGGCAGCGCTGAATTTTGTCGTCAGCCAGAGCAGCGTGCTGCAACGTTTGCTCGCGCAACAAGCGCAGGTGCGGATCAACCCGGACAACAACGCGCAGTTCTCCGCCCTGCTGCCGCCGGGCCTGCGCACGTTGTTTCGCGGTGAGCATTTGTTCCTGCGCTCATTGGTCAACAATGGCCGGGTGATCATGATCGTTGTCGCCGATCAGGGCGGCGGGCCGTTTGCCGACATCACCGTGCAGGCCTTTGGCAAAACCGCGCAGTGCATCGAAAAAGCCCTGTACAGCTTTAGCAGCCGTGGCCGATGAGGCTGCGCTACAATCCTCCCCTTTGTGCTCTGGAGACCTCGCATGTCTGACTTCTCTGGCTTGCCGCTCGTCATCGAACCGAGCGACCTGCTGCCTCGGCTTGAGTCTGAAGAGCTGATTCTGGTGGATCTGACCAGTGCCGCCCGCTACACCGAGGGACATCTCCCCGGCGCGCGCTTTGTCGACCCCAAGCGTACCCAGCTCGGCCAGCCGCCGGCGCCGGGTTTGCTGCCGGCCAAAGCCGATCTGGAAGCATTGTTCGGCGAGTTGGGCCATCGCAAGGACGCGGTCTACGTGGTTTACGACGATGAGGGCGGCGGCTGGGCCGGACGCTTCATCTGGTTGCTCGACGTGATCGGTCACCACAAATACCACTATATAGACGGTGGTTTGCCGGCGTGGCTGGCGGATGGCATGCCGATGTCGATTCAGGTGCCGGCAGCCGTCGGCGGCCCACTGCCGTTGACCCTGCACGACGAACCGACCGCGACCCGTGAATACCTGCAAAGCCGTCTCGGGGCTGCCGATCTGGCAATCTGGGATGCGCGCGGGCCGCTGGAATACTCCGGCGAGAAAGTGCTGGCCGCCAAGGCCGGGCACATTCCCGGCGCGGTCAATTTCGAATGGACGGCGGGCATGGACAAGGCGCGTCAGTTGCGCATTCGCAGCGACATGCCGCAGATCCTCGAAGACCTCGGGATCACCAAGGACAAAGAAATCATTACCCACTGCCAGACCCATCACCGGTCGGGCTTCACTTATCTGGTGGCCAAATCCCTCGGTTATCCGCGGGTAAAAGGCTACGCCGGTTCCTGGGGCGAATGGGGCAACCACCCTGACACGCCAGTCGAGATTTAAGGTTTTAAGGACAACTAATGAAAGAGCGTCTGTTTATCCTCAGTCAGTACCTGCTGCCTCATCACCTGCTGTCGCGCCTGGCCGGCTGCGTTGCCGAGTGCCGCGTGCGCTGGTTCAAGAATGCGTTCACCCAGTGGTTCGCCAAGCGTTATCAAGTCGACATGTCGCAAGCGCTGGTGGAGTGACCTGACCGCTTACGAGCACTTCAACGCCTTCTTCACCCGCGCCCTGAAAGACGGCGCGCGTCCGCTGGACGAAACCCCGGGCGCGATCCTCAGCCCGGCCGACGGTGCGGTCAGCCAGCTCGGCCCGATCGAACACGGTCGCGTGTTCCAGGCCAAGGGCCACAGCTTCAGCGTCCTCGAACTGCTCGGCGGTGATGCGGCCAACGCGGCACCGTTCATGGGCGGCGACTTCGCCACTATTTACCTGTCGCCGAAGGACTACCACCGCGTGCACATGCCGCTGGCCGGCACCCTGCGCGAGATGGTCTACATCCCGGGCCGGATTTTCTCGGTGAATCAGACCACCGCTGAAAACGTGCCGGAACTGTTCGCTCGCAACGAGCGCGTGGCGTGCATTTTCGACACCGAGCGCGGCCCGATGGCGGTAGTGCTGGTCGGCGCGATGATCGTCGCTTCGATCGAAACCGTGTGGGCCGGTCTGGTCACCCCGCCGAAGCGTGAGCTGAAAACCTTCCGCTACGACGAAGCCGCGCGTGCGCCGATCCATCTGGAGAAAGGTGCTGAACTGGGCCGCTTCAAACTGGGCTCGACGGCCATCGTGCTGTTCGGCCCGGATCAGGTGAAGTGGGCTGAAGAACTGGTTGCCGGTTCGCCAGTGCAGATGGGCCAAGGCCTGGCACTGCCAAACGCCTGATTCTAGAAACACGCAATCCTGTAGGAGCTGCCGCAGGCTGCGATCTTTTGATCCTGGTTTTAAGATCAAAAGATCGCAGCCTGCGGCAGCTCCTACACGTTGTTTTGTGTGCATCTTCAATGACGATGCGTTGAGGCAGAACACCCGCTCGCTTATTTGCTGCTATGGTTTTTGGCATGAGCCAGACCATCTCTCCCCCACAGCTGCGCGCCCCGACCCCGAATCAGCCGCGCCTGTTATTTTGCGAAGCCACCCCGCGCGACCTCAAGCGCTGGATCGCCGGCCTGCCCAAGGCCAACATCGGCGAAACCGCCCGCCAGCTGTATCAAGGCCTCGGCGAACTCAACCAATTGCTCACCCCCAGCGACAACCGTCTGCAACTGCTCGAATTGCTGCGGCCCGAGGTGTATTTCGTCTGCCAGCATCTGGAGCGACATTTCCTGCATCAGGCGATCATGCTCGATGAGCGTTCGCGCAAGATCAGCAATCTGTGTCAGGCTCTGCAAAGTCATTTGGCGATCGGTTACAAACAGATCGTCCTGAGGATCGCGCCGAAGTACAGCAAGGATCGTGCGGCGCTGCTCGGTTTAGCGTTGCAGCGAGCGGCGCATGCGTTGAAGGGTCAATTGGTTCGTGCCACGCAGCTGTACAGTCCGCCGCCAGAGCATCTGTGGTTTGAACTGCATCAGCTCTATCGCATCGCGTGTGAATTGCAGCTGCAACAGCGGCGCGTGCATGACGATCTGGCCAGCCTGACCACCGAGCTGAGCCTCGAACAAACTTACATCGCCGCCCTGCTCCTCGGCAGCGCCCGCTGCAATCAACTGCGCCAGAACCAGATCGCCCGCCTTGCCGAAGTGCTTGAACCATGGAGCGCCCTGCTCAAGCTGCACCCCGGTACGCCCGACGACGGCCTGTTTGCGATCAGCGCCGAACTCGATATCGGCCCGCGTTACCGCAGCATGTTCCGCAGTGAGCAACGCGCCAGTTTGCTCGGCTTCGATCCGCAACCGCTGGTGAATACCCTCGAAGCGCATTTGCTGCATCAGGACACGTCCAAGCCTTTGCCCGTCCCGACCGGACTGAGTTTCGACACGCTGCAACATTTACACGCGACGTGGGGCGAAGCGGCCGAGCGCAGTTTTCAGCGCACCGTCGGCCAAGGCAATCTGACCGTGTGCGTGGGCATGAGCGCCCTGCACTTCTACCTTGGCGGCGAGCGCAGTTTCAGCGACATGCTCAAACATCCCGGCGCCCGCGCAGCGAATTTCAGCCACGCCGTGGTTCAAGGTGAAAAGGACAGTTGGAGCCAGGCCTTCGATTCGGCGCCACAGAATAACGAGGAGTTTTTGCCCTACGAAGAAATCCAGTACGACCACCTCGGCGAAGACGAAAGCAGCGCCGACGCTGCACCGCACTATCCGACCTACGCATTGCCCGTGATCAATCACAGCCCCGGCGGCTACTGTTTAGGCTGGCCGAAAGAAGTCCCCGCCGAATTGCAGGCCGGGGAAATGCTCGGCATTCAGGACAGCGTCAGCCTGGGCTGGAGCATCGCGGTGATTCGCTGGATTCGTCAGGTGCGCGGCGGCGGCACGCAAATGGGCATTGAACTGGTGGCGCCACACGCCCAGCCCTGCGGCTTGCAACTGGTGCGTTCGCGGGACGATCACAGCCAGTATTTGCGTGGATTATTGTTGCCGGAGATCAGCGCCATCGACGTGCCCGCGACACTGCTCGCACCGCGTCTGCCGTTTCAGGAAGGCAGCAAAATCTTGATCAACACCCACGGCGAAGAACACCGCGCCGGGCTGGATCGGCGGGTGGCGAGTACGCACAGTTTTAATCAGTTTGCTTACCGCTCGCTGGAAGCCGCGCAGAATGGCGGGAGCGAGGAGGATTTTGATTCGTTGTGGAAGTCACTCTAGACCGAGGCGCGGCCTTCGCGAGCAAGCCCGCTCCCACATTTGAAATGCATTCCAATGTGGGAGCGGGCTTGCTCGCGAAGAGGCCAGCTCAGACAGCAAAAATCTTAAAGCTGTCCGTCACGATCACGGAAGCCCAGCAAATACAGCACACCATCAAGACCCAACGTCGAAATCGCCTGCTTCGCCGATTGTTTCACCAACGGCTTGGCGCGGAACGCCACGCCCAACCCGGCAATTGCCAGCATCGGCAGATCGTTCGCGCCATCGCCCACGGCAATGGTCTGCTCCAGACGCAAACCTTCCTTGTGCGCCAACTCTTTCAGCAAATCAGCCTTACGCTGCGCATCGACAATCGGCTCGATCGCTACGCCGGTGCACTTGCCGTCGACCACTTCCAGTTCGTTGGCGAACACGTAGTCGATGCCGAGTTTGGCCTGCAATTGTTTGGCGAAATAGGTGAAGCCGCCAGACAGGATCGCGGTCTTGTAGCCCAGACGCTTGAGTTCGGCAAACAACGTTTCCGCGCCTTCGGTCAGACGCAACGACGCGCCGATCGAATCGAGCACGCTGACGTCGAGGCCTTTGAGCAGCGCCAGACGTTCTTTGAAACTGGCGCGGAAATCCAGTTCGCCGGACATCGCACGTTCAGTGATGGCCGACACCTGTTCGCCGACACCGGCAGCCTTGGCCAGCTCATCGATCACTTCCGCTTCGATCAGCGTCGAGTCCATGTCGAACACGGCCAGACGACGGTTGCGACGGAACAGCGAGTCTTCCTGGAAGGCGATGTCGACGTTCAGCTCTTGGGCGACGCTGAGGAATTCGGCGCGCAAGGCCTGCGGATCGGCCGCTTCGCCACGCACGGAAAACTCGATGCAGCCCTTGCCCTTGTCCGCAGGCGTGTCCAGCGGCATACGACCCGACAGACGGTCGATGTGGTCGATGTTCAAACCGTATTTAGCAGTGATAGAGCTGACGGCCTGCAATTGGCCGGCGGTCACCTTGCGGGTCAGCAAGGTCACGATGTGGCGTTTTTTGCCCTGGTTGCCCACCCATTGCTGGTAATCCTCTTCGGACACCGGGGTGAAGCGCACCTGCTGGTCGAGCTCGTAGCCCTTGAACAGGATGTCCTTGAGCACGGATTTGCCTTGCTCGGAGTCGGGAATTTCAACCAGGATGCCGAACGACAGGGTGTCGTGGATCACCGCCTGACCGATATCGAGAATGTTCACACCACCTTGTGCCAGAACACCGGTAATGGCTGCCGTCAGACCCGGACGGTCGACTCCCGTGATGTTAATCAGGACGATTTCGCGCAACGCGCACCCCCGCAACTGGAAAAAAACCGCATTCTACCCACTTTCAGTGACCATCGGGCACCGTCAGCGCTTTGCCGGTCTAGGGCCTGTCGCTATACTGCGCGTCAACTTCACGGACAAAAGAGCCGAGCTCAGTGAACCGGCCCACGCCAGTTAAAACCGATAACTTCTTCCTGCTGATCTTCCGTGCACTGCGCCACCGCCGTGTACCGATTGCATTGCGCATTGCCAGCCATAACGTGATCCTGGTCGCTCTGGCCCTGGTGATCTATGCCGGCGTGATGGGTTTGCAATTCAAGCAGGCCATGCACCAGCAGGCCGATGCGCTGGGCGAAAGCCTGACCACGCAGACCGCGACCTCTGCCACGGAGCTGTTGGTGTCCAACGACATCCTCAGCCTCAACGTGCTGCTCAACAACCTGACCAAGAACAAACTGGTGGCCCACGCGGCGATCTACAGCGTGGATAACCGCATCCTCGCCGAGTCCGGTCAGCGGCCCAAGCACAGCCTGTTGGGCGAAGCCGAAGGCATGTACGAGAGCAAGATCACGTTCCAGGACGTGACCGCCGGGCAACTGCGCATCAGCCTCGACATGGATCAGTTCCAGCAGCCGATGACCATCAGCCTGCAAAGCATGGGCATTCTCAGCGGGATTCTGTTGGCGCTGTCGCTGGCCTTGAGCCTGCGTATTGGCCGTAATCTGTCGACGCCACTGCTGCAATTGCGCGTGTGGCTGCGCAACATCGACGAGTACACGCCAGGCACTGATCGTCAGGACGAGATCGGCGATCTGGCGCGTCAACTGAACGCCAACTACGCCCCCGAGCCGGCGCCAGTGCCTGAACCGGAACCCGAGCCGGAATTCGAAGAAGAGGACGACGAGCCCGAGTTCGAAGTGCGCAACCTGCGCGATCCGAGCTTCGACGAAACCCGTCCGATGGCCGCCCAGAAACCGGCGCCACGCCACGTCGTCAGCACCGTTGAAGACGATGAAGACGACGACGCGTTTGCCGATCTGCGCGACGAATCGCTCGATGCAGCACCGCAACCGGTCGTGCGCAAAGCCACGCCGAGCGTGCCGCAACACAGTGCGGTGCTCGCCGTGCAGCTGGGTTCGCAGGAACAACTGCGTCGCCTGCCGCGTGCGCGTCTGGAAGAATTGCTGGAACGTTATCGCGACTGTCTCGATCAGGCGGCTTCGTTGTATCAGGGTGAAATCGAAACCTTGAACGACGGCAGCACGCTGATGCTGTTCCACACCGAAGACAGTGGCGACGACTACCTGACCAACGCGATCTGCTGCGGCGAGCTGCTGCGCGCGCTGGGCCATCAGTTGCAGATTGAAGTCGCGGACAGCGGCATCACCCTGCAATTGCAGTTGGGCCTGACCTTGGGCGATGAGCTGTTTGGGTTGAGCCAGATCGATCTGCTGCTGACGGATTCGGCGCAGGATGCTTTGGCCCTGTCGCAGCACAGCCGCAATCTGCTACTGGTGGAACGCAAAATTGGTGACGACGCGCTGATCCGCCAACGCGCGCGAATCCGCCCGATCGCCAGCCCTGAGGGCGCTTGCTGTGTGGAGCGGTTGATGGAGCCTTATCCGTCGATGCTGGAACGGCAACTGGCGCGGATGCATGAGCGTCGGGCTTAAGCCTTCGGCCTGAAACACAGAAGCCCGCAGACGAGTAATTGTTTGCGGGCTTTTTTGTTGCCTGCCGAAAAGATCGCAGCCTTCGGCAGCTCCTACAGGGATTTGTGGTGCCCATACCATCCGCGTAACACCCCAAACCTGTAGGAGCTGCCGCAGGCTGCGATCTTTTGCCGCCTAAGCGGCCCTCTTCGCGAGCAAGCCCGCTCCCACAGTGGCGTGGGTGTCCTCGACAGAATGGGCAGCCGAGAACCCTGTGGGAGCGGGCTTGCTCGCGAAGGGGCCAGCACTGACGACGAAGATCTGGAGGCCCAGACACAACAAAGCCCGCACAAGGCGGGCTCTGTTTTAACTCGATCCAGCGTCAGAAGCGGAACACTTCCATATCCGTCCGAATCGGCGAAGCCATCGGAATCTTCGGCTGCTTATCCGCGTCCGCAGCCGGCGCTGCCGGTTTCGGTGCCGACTTACGCGGCGCTTCAGCCACCGGAGGCTGATTAGCCAACGGCTTCAACGCCACCGACAATTGCTCAGCCAGACGCTGCAACAAAATCCCCTGCGCCTGAACCTGCGAAGCCGTACTGCCCGCATGCAGCTCTTGCAGATGAATGATGCGGTTATCCCGCACCTGACCACGACGGTCAATCAAACGCCACTGCGCATCCAGAATCGCCGGTTGTTTAACGCCGGAGTCCAGACGCGTGATGGTCAGCAACACCTGCACATCCGGGGTAAACCCGCTAGTGGCCGGTGCCAGCACCACACGTTGGCTGTCGAGGTGACCCGCGACCTGACGCATCAACAACTGATCGATATCTGACGAAAGGCTGCCGGCCCAACGACCATCGGTCGCCGCTTGCAGGCTGCCGTCCGGTTGACGTTGCAGCAGTGTTTCACGTTGCAGGTAATCGGCGACGACTACCGGGCCCAGCAGAACCGCCATGCCCGCGCTTTGCGCAGGCTGAACCGGACTTCCGCTGTCCAGTTGATACAGCGACACCGGCTGGTGAACGCTGCAACCCGCCAGGCCAAGAACGCCGGCGAGCAACAAAATAAGTGGAAGGCGTAGCGCAGTCATCATCCCGTCCAGGTGGCCGCCACAAGGCTGACCACAGTGAAAATACTCAATAAATATGAAGAACGCTCGGCCACGCCGGCGCTTGAAAGGCCATATCATCCGTGAATATGCGTTCCGACTCCAGCGCCAAAGCGTCGATCTACGCGTTAAATCGTGGATCGACGCCTCTAGGACGCCTAATTGAGGTTTTCGACGAGCAGCGCATCCACTCTCTGGAAGCCCCTAGGTAGCTTATTGCCACGACGTCCACGCTCACCTTTGTAGTGTTCGAGGTCGTCGGCCTTCAGCGACAGAGTCCGTTTTCCGGCCTGCAACACCAACGTGGCGCCTTCCGGAATGACGGCGATGTCCGTGACATATTCTTCACGACTGGCCACACGTTCACCGGAAATACCGATGATCTTGTTGCCTTTGCCCTTCCCTAATTGTGGCAGATCGCTGATCTTGAAGATCAGCAGGCGACCTTCGGTCGTGACCGAGGCCAGCCAGTTGTGCTCACGATCAGCCACTGGACGCGGCGCGATGACTTTGGCGTTATTCGGCAGGCTCAACAGGGCTTTACCGGCCTTGTTCTTGGCTTGCAGGTCTTCGCCTTTCACGACGAAACCGTAACCGGCGTCGGAGGCGATCACGTACAACGCGTCGTCTTCCGGCATCAGCACGCATTCAAACGAGGCGCCCGGTGGCGGCGTCAGACGGCCGGTCAACGGTTCGCCCTGGCCACGCGCCGACGGCAACGTGTGCGCGGCGACCGAATAGCTGCGGCCGGTGGAGTCGATCACCACGGCAGACTGGTTGGAACGCCCCGCCGCCGAGGTCTTGAAGCCGTCGCCAGCCTTATAGGACAGGCCGGTCGCGTCGATGTCGTGACCTTTGGCCGAACGGATCCAGCCTTTTTCCGACAGCACGACGGTGACTTTCTCGTTCGGCAGCAGATCATGCTCGGTCAACGCTTTGGCTTCGCTGCGCTCGACGATTGGCGAACGGCGGTCGTCGCCATAGGTTTCGGCGTCCTTGATCAGCTCGGTGCGCACCAGTTTCTTCAACTTGGCTTCGCTGCCCAGCAACGCTTGCAGCTTGGCTTGTTCCTTGAGCAGTTCGTCCTGCTCGTCGCGCAGCTTCATCTCTTCCAGTCGCGCCAACTGACGCAGACGGGTGTCGAGGATGTAGTCGGCCTGAATCTCGCTGAGGGCGAAACGCTCGATCAGCTTGGCTTTCGGGTGTTCCTCGGTACGGATGATGTGGATCACTTCATCCAGGTTGAGGTAGGCAATCAACAAACCGTCCAACAGGTGCAGACGACGCTCGACTTTATCGAGGCGGAATTGCAGGCGGCGACGCACGGTCTGCACGCGGAATTCCAGCCATTCGACCAGCAAGGCGCGGAGGTTTTTCAGTTGCGGTTTGCCGTCCAGACCGATGATGTTGACGTTGACCCGGTAGGTCGACTCCAGCTCGGTGCTGGCGAACAGGTGCTGCATCAGCGCATCGTGATCGACGCGGCTGTTGACCGGAATGATGACGATGCGGCACGGGTTTTCGTGATCGGATTCGTCACGCAGGTCCGCGATCTGCGGCGCTTTCGACGGTTTCGCCTGCATCAGCGCGGCGATCTGCTCCAGCACTTTCGCACCGGAAACCTGGTGCGGCAGCGCGGTGACGATGATGTCGCCATCCTCGACGTGGTACACGGCGCGCATGCGTACCGATCCCTTGCCGGTTTCGTACATTTTCAGCAGGTCGGCGCGCGGCGTGATGATTTCCGCTTCGGTCGGATAGTCCGGGCCCTGAATATGCTCGCAGAGCTGTTCGACGGTGGCTTTCGGCTCATCGAGCAGACGCACGCAAGCAGTGGCGACTTCCCGCAGGTTGTGCGGCGGCACATCGGTGGCCATGCCCACGGCGATGCCGGTGGTGCCGTTGAGCAGAATGTTCGGCAGGCGCGCCGGCAATACCAGCGGTTCCTGCAGGGTGCCATCGAAGTTCGGGCCCCAGTCGGCAGTGCCTTGGCCCAGTTCGCTGAGCAGCACTTCGGAATAACGCGACAGGCGCGCTTCGGTGTAACGCATGGCGGCGAAGGACTTCGGATCGTCCGGCGCACCCCAGTTACCCTGGCCGTCGACCAGCGTGTAGCGATAGCTGAACGGCTGAGCCATCAGCACCATCGCTTCGTAGCACGCCGAGTCACCGTGCGGGTGAAACTTACCGAGCACGTCACCGACGGTACGCGCCGATTTCTTGTGCTTGGAATCGGCGTCCAGGCCCAACTCGCTCATCGCATAAATGATGCGACGCTGTACCGGTTTCAGACCGTCGCCGATATGCGGCAGCGCACGGTCCATGATCACGTACATGGAGTAGTTGAGGTAGGCACTTTCGGTGAAGTCAGCCAGCGACCGGCGTTCTACACCGTCCAGGCTGAGATCAAGGGGATTGCTCATGCAGGCCTCATCGGTTCGTTGTCTGGCGCAGCAACATGGTGCCACCGCGCTGAGTAAATTCAAGTTTGTTCAAGGCGCTCATGCCGAGCAGCACCTGATCGCCATGCAACCCCGGCGCCACCAGTGCGCGGACGTCCCGCAGCACGATGTCGCCCAATTGCAGGCGGGCAATTTTTGTCCGATAGCCCTGGCTCAGGCCGTTGGCCGTGCTCAGGGTCACGCCGAAACCTTCTTCCAGCTTCAAACGCTTGGCCAGATCCGCCGGGATCGCCACGTCAGTGGCGCCGGTGTCGAGCATGAACTCCACCGGCTCACCGTTGATCTGACCGCTGGCGACAAAATGCCCTTGGGCATTGCCGGCCAGTTTCACCTCAATAAATCCTTCGCCCTGCTCCGAACTGACCACCACGTTCGGATTCTGCTGGCGTTGCTCCCACTGGCCGAAAAACCGCGTGGCCAGAAACAACGCCGCGCACCAGGCCAGTACCATCAGCACGCGACCGGCGCGTTTGCCCGGTGGCTGCTGGCTCATGGCTTGGCGCTCCAGCCACCGTCAGGCGCGGCAAAGCGCCAGATGATCGGGCGTTTTTCGCCGTCGGCGCGGACGCCTTCATTGTTGTCGATACCGATCCACGCGCCCTGTGCATCCACCACCAATGCTTCTGCCAGACCGTAGGCCTGTGGGTATTGGCGCTGCGGCTGCAAGGCATCTTCAGCGAACGACCAGCATTGCTCGACTTTAGCCGTGACTGCGTCGCGGCGGCAGATCTCGAAGGCATTTCGTTCCAGCGTGAACAGCTTGCCGTTGAACAGCGACAGATCGGCGAAATCACGGGTGACGGCGCGAGCCTTGGGGAACTGCGGCGGCTGCATTTCAACGCCAGCTTCGCTGAACAGAACACAGGCACCGTCGCAATCCCAGACCGTTTGCTGACGCTTGATGGTCAGCAGACCACGGCGCTCACGCTCGGCGGCCAACCAGATCTGATCGCCCGCCGGGTTGATCGCCAAGCCTTCGAACAGCGCATTGAAGTGCAGCAACATGCCACTGGCGCGGGCTTCTTTCACCAGCATTGGCGAGATTTTCAGCCATGACGCCGGGCCTTGTGGCGGCACTTGCAACACGGCCGCGTGGGCCTCGCTGACGATGAAGCGATTGCCAGCGTTGTCGCAGGTGATGCCTTCGAAATCCAGATCGCCGCCACGCACAAACGATGCAGCCCACGTGCGCGAGCTGATGCCCCACGGCAAACCGCTGTCAGGCACCGGCGGGACGTCGATGTGCACGGTTTCGGCCTGCCAGACCTTGTCGCCGGTATTGAGACGGTAGATCTGATCGTCATCGCGATCGGACACCGTCCACAACTCGTTACCGCACAGCGCCAGCCCCGAAAGGTTGCCGCCGCGCATGCCGTCGACCGGATGCTCGGCGAGCAGGCGCAGCTCTTGTATCGGCGCGGCCGACACGCTCATTGAACTCAGCAGCAACGCACCCGCCAAGGCCCAGCCAAAGTGCATCAGGTCAGCACCTCGGCGAGGTTGCCTTTGGATTCCAGCCAGGTTTTGCGGTCGCCGGCGCGTTTCTTCGCCAGCAGCATGTCCATCATTTCCGAGGTTTCGGCGTAGTCTTCGCCCAGCGTCAGCTGCACCAGACGCCGAGTGTTCGGGTCCATGGTGGTTTCACGCAGCTGCGGCGGGTTCATTTCACCCAGACCTTTGAATCGCGTGACCTGCGGTTTGCCGCGTTTCTTCTCGGCAACCAGACGATCGAGAATGCCGTCGCGCTCGGCCTCGTCGAGGGCGTAGTAGATCTCTTTGCCCAGGTCGATACGGTACAGCGGCGGCATGGCGACGTAGACGTGACCGGCATCCACCAGCGGGCGGAAATGCTGGACGAACAGCGCGCACAGCAGCGTGGCAATGTGCAGACCGTCGGAGTCGGCGTCGGCGAGGATGCAGATCTTGCCGTAGCGCAGCTGGCTCATGTCCGCCGCGCCCGGATCGACACCGATAGCCACGGCGATGTTGTGCACTTCCTGACTGGCGAGCACTTCGCTGCCGTCGACTTCCCAAGTGTTGAGGATCTTGCCGCGCAACGGCAGGATCGCCTGGAATTCCTTGTCCCGCGCTTGCTTGGCGGAACCGCCGGCGGAATCACCTTCGACGAGGAACAGTTCGGAGCGCATCGGATCCTGGCCGGCGCAATCCGCCAGTTTGCCCGGCAATGCCGGGCCTGCGGTGACGCGTTTGCGCTCGACCTTCTTGCTAGCCTTGAGACGACGGCCGGCGTTGTTGATCGCCAGTTCGGCCAGGGCCAGACCGGTTTCCGGGTTGGCGTTGAGCCACAGGCTGAAGGCGTCTTTAACCACACCGGAGACGAATGCCGCCGCTTCACGGGACGACAGTCGTTCTTTGGTCTGGCCGGAGAATTGCGGCTCCTGCATTTTCATCGACAGGACGAACGCAATGCGCTCCCAGACGTCTTCCGGCGCCAGCTTCACGCCGCGTGGCAGCAGACTGCGGAATTCGCAGAATTCTCGCATCGCATCGAGCAGGCCCTGACGCAAACCGTTGACGTGGGTGCCGCCCTGCGCCGTCGGGATCAGGTTGACGTAACTTTCCTGTACCGCATCGCCACCTTCCGGCAGCCACAGCAGCGCCCAGTCGACGGCTTCTTTATTACCGGCGAACGCGCCGCAGAACGGCTCGTTCGGCAGGCGTTCGAATTCGTTGACGGCGTCGACCAGATACGAGCGCAGGCCGTCTTCGTAATGCCACTCGACTTTCTCGCCGGTGCCTTTGTCTTCGAAGCTGACCAGCAGACCCGGGCACAGCACAGCCTTGGCCTTGAGCACGTGCTTGAGGCGGCTGATGGAGAATTTTGGTGAATCGAAGTATTTCGGATCCGGCGCGAAGTACACGCTGGTGCCGGTGTTGCGTTTGCCGACGGTGCCGACGATTTCCAGCTCGGTGGCTTTGTAGCCATCGGCGAACGTCATCTGGTATTCGTTGCCGTCACGCTTTACGCGCACGCGTACTTCGGTCGACAAGGCGTTGACCACAGAAATACCCACACCGTGCAGACCGCCGGAGAACTGGTAGTTCTTGTTGGAAAACTTGCCGCCCGCGTGGAGCTTGGTGAGGATCAGTTCGACGCCCGACACACCCTCTTCCGGGTGGATGTCGACCGGCATGCCACGGCCGTCATCGCTGACTTCCAGCGAGTGATCGGCGTGCAGGATGACCTGCACCGATTTGGCGTGGCCAGCCAAGGCTTCGTCGACACTGTTGTCGATGACTTCCTGGGCGAGGTGGTTCGGCCGACTGGTGTCGGTGTACATGCCGGGGCGTTTGCGCACCGGGTCGAGGCCCGAGAGGACTTCGATGGCGTCGGCGTTATAAGAGCTAGCGCTGGGAGTGGCCATAGGGTCTCGTCGTCAGTCATTCATGAAATAGGGGCAAGACTTCACAATGCGGTGAAATCGATTGCCTGATACACATCGGCACCAATGCCGGCAAAACTCAGCAACGCCGGCAATTGACCGGCAAAGCCTTGGAAACTGTGGTCGCCGCCGGCCTGAATGCGCAAGGCACAGGCGCGGTAATACTGCTGGGCGAGGCGATAATCCAGTGTTTCATCGCCGGTCTGCAACCATACCTGATAGCGCTGGGCGTCCACAGGTGCTGGCACTTCCAGCTCGGCCAGGGCCGTTACATGGTCGTGGGTCAATTCCCAGGTTTCATCGGTATACAGGTTTTTCTGCGTGCCCAGATAGCCGTCGAACATCCGGTGCGGGCTGACCGCCGGGTTGACCAGCAGGGCTTTCAGGCCATGGCGCTCGGCCAGGTGAGTCGCATAGTAGCCGCCGAGTGAGCTTCCCACCAGCAGCGGGCTGCCCAGCTCGGCGATTGCCTGCTCCAACTGACCGATGGCTTCGCGCGGATGGTGATGCAGGGCCGGGACACGCAGTTTGTCGCTCAAACCCAGTTGCTCCATCACCGTTACCAGCTGACAGGCCTTTTTCGAGGCCGGGGCGCTGTTGAAACCGTGGATATAGAGGATCGAACCGGACATTTGAGCTCCCTGAGTGTCGGCGAAAGATAGCGGAGTTTACAGGGAGTCAGGGAGATCGTGGGTGTTTGTGCGGAAGCCTTCGCGAGCAGGCTCGCTCCCACAGGGAATGCATTTCAAAGTGGGAGCGAGCCTGCTCGCGAAGAGGCCAGTGTGGTCTCAGTAGCCTTCGGAGCCGTAATCGACTGTGTAGGCGAAACCGGTGACGCGTTCGACGCCGGTTTCCAAGCGGCCATCCGGCAACAGCCGCAACCAGCGATACCCCGGCGCCTGCTCCCCCACCTTGAAGTCCTCACTGCCCGGCTCAAACTGAATGCACGTCGACGGCGAAGCCATCAGCCGCACGCCATTACGCTCGCGATCAATCTCCTGATGCACATGCCCCCACAACACCGCGCGGGCCTGGGGGAAACGATCCAGCACCTCGAAAAACGCCTCCGGATTGCGCAAACCAATTGGCTCCATCCACGCGCACCCAATCGATACCGGATGATGGTGAAAGCACACCAGATGATGCCGCTCCGGCGCTTCGCTCAGCGAACGGGCCAGCAGCTGCAATTGATCGTCTTGCAAATACCCCGGCACCGAACCCGGCACCGCCGAATCCAGCATCGTCACCCGCCAGTTGCCGATGTCCACAATCGGTTCCAGCAATGCGCTTTGCACGGCGGCAACCGCCATGATCTGCGGTTCATCGTGATTACCGGGAATCCAGCGCGCGGGCGCATCGATCTGCGCGCTCATCTGGCGAAACTGTTGATACGACTCCAGCGTGCCGTCCTGGGAAATATCCCCGGTGGCCAGAATCAGGTCGATCTGCGGCTGTTGCCCCAGTACCAGTTCGATGACCTTTTGCAGGCTCTCGCGGGTGTTCATGCCCAGCAGCGAACCGTCCGCCTCGGCGAACAGATGGCTGTCGGACAACTGCACCAGCAACGCCGCATCGGCGGGGGTCAACGTGGATACGCTCGGCAAGGCGTTCTCCCAAGGCAAAAGCACGGAATCGATCAAGTGCCGCAATTATGCTGGGGGATCAGTAAAAGAGGAAAGCGGTGAACCGGACGCAGTTCACAACTAGCGTACGACTTCGTACTCGTGCCCCAGCGCCAGGCAATGACTCAGCCATTCCCCCAGGAACAGATTGAGCTGAGCCTTTTCATCCGGCTGATGCATCGCGGCATTCGGGTAAGGATAGATGCCGCGAAAGCGTCGTGCATGTTCAGCGCTGACCACTTCGGCCATGCGCGCGTCGTGATAGACCTGCACTTCCAGTTGCGGCACCGGCAGCCACGGCAGGCTGTGTTCCTGACGCACTTGCAAAGTGGTGGTGTACGGGCAGGTTTGCAGCACTTCGAGGGCCAGCACGCCGAGCATCTGCTCGCCCTGGGTCACGGCGATGCGCCGCGCTTCGGGGTCGTTGCGCATGTCCGGCACCAGCCGCATCAGGCGCGCGTAGTTGGCCTCGCAGGCGGCTTGCAGCCCCGCGAGGTCGACTCGATAACGATCGCGCAACTTGTTTACAACCATAACCCCCTCACTTCGGCGCGGTTCAGCGCCAGCCACTGCAAGGCGATGATGCTCGCCGCGTTGGCAATGCGTCCGTCACGGACGGCCTGCAAGGCATCTTCAAAGGCCCAGACCGTGACGCGGATATCTTCTGCCTCTTCTTCCAGGCCATGCAGGCCGCCTGCGCCTTCGGTGCTGCAACGCCCCAAGTACAAATGCACGAACTCGTTGCTGCCGCCCGGCGACGGGAAATATTTGGTCATCGGCCACAGGGCCTTGATGTCCAGCCCAGCTTCCTCCTGCGCCTCGCGGTGAGCAACTTCTTCCGGTTGTTCATCCTTGTCGATCAGACCAGCGACCAGCTCGACCAGCCACGGGTTGTCGGTCTTGCCCATGGCGCCGATGCGAAACTGCTCGATCAGCACCACTTCGTCGCGCTGCGGATCGTAAGGCAGCATGCACACAGCATCGTGACGCACGAAGATTTCACGGTTGATTTCGCGGCTCATGCCACCGGCGAACAATTCATGGCGCAGGTGCACGCGGTCGAGCTTGTAAAAGCCCTCGTAGCATTTTTCGCGCCGCACGATATCGACGGCGGTCGGAATGGCGTTGGCAAAATCAGTCATGAGCATCCTCTTTACTGCAATTCCATTACGAGGCTGCGCTGCTTGATTGGCAACCTCGACTTCGCGCCATCCTAACGCGCCCGAACGGTTTGATGCAGCCCCTTTACCGTCAGCGGGATGGACGGTGGAGGCGAAACCCACTCTAATTAGCTTAGTGGCGAACTGACTGCCTCGTTGAGAGTCGAAGCGGTAACTTTTTGCCTTCCCTTGTTTTCGAAAGGACGCCTATGTCGCTTTTCAAAATTGCCTCCGTAGCCGCCATCGCCCTGACTCTGGGCGCCTGCGCGAGCCTGTTCCAGCCCAACTACCGCACGCCGCTGGAGACCACTCGCGACGCATCCGAACAGTTGAAACCTGGCTGTTCCAACCCGGATTGTCCGCTGGTGAACATCGACACCCTGCGCTTTCCGGCCGAACCTGCACTGGACGGCATCATCGAAAAACGTCTGCTGCAAATGACCCGCACCGAGAAAAATGCCCCGGTAGCGCCGACCCTGGCGGCTTATCGCGATCAGTTTCTGGCCAGTGCCGGCCCGCGCAACAGCAGCTACCTGCAAGCGAAAGTACGTGAGCAGCATGACGGCTTGGTGATCATCGAGTTGTCGAGCTACCTCGACACCGGCGGCGCGCATGGCAATCCGGGTCGCGGTTTCATCAACTATTCGCGCCAGCAGCACAAGGTGCTGAACCTGTCCGACATGTTGCTGCCGGGTCAGGAAGACGCATTCTGGAAAGCGGCGCAGGTTGCGCACAACAGTTGGTTGATCAGCACCAAGCTCGATCAGGAAGCGGAGTTCGTGAGGAACTGGCCGTTCGTGAAAACCCCGAACGTGGCGCTGACCTATGGCGGCGTGATCCTCAAGTACGACGTGACCACTATTGCGCCTTACGCGCTGGGCCACGTCGAACTGAAGATTCCTTATCCGCGTCTGAACGGCATTCTCAAGCCTGAGCTGTTTCCCGGCCGTAACTGAAGGCCCGACCCAGCACTAGCTGCAACAGCCCTGCCAGCACCAGCGCCGGCAGGGTTGCGCCGATATCCGGATACAGATTCGCCAGCAAATGGTAGGTGCTCACGCCACCCAGCCACGCCAACAACGCCGGCCAGCGCAATGCGGCTGACGCGACCTGAGCACTGCGCTTGCGCAGAATGAAGTGATCCACCAGCACCACGCCGAACAGCGGCGCAAACACCGAACCGATCAACAGCAGAAAATTCTGGTACTGCGCCAACGGCGCCAGCAAGGCGATCAGCGTGCAGATCACGCCGATGGCCAAGGCCAGATGCTCGACTTTCAGGCGCAACAGAATCCCGCTCGAAACCGCTGCCGAGTGAATGTCGGCGAAGGCGTTTTCCGACTCGTCCAACAGAATCAACAACAGCGGAATGCCCAGACCGGCGCCAGCCAAGGCCAACAGCAGCGCGTTGACTTCACCGCTTGGCGCGAAGGCCAGGGTGTAGGCGACGCCAAGGCTCATCAGCCAGAAATTGCCGATGAAGAAACCGACCGCAGTGCCACCGAACACATTCTTCGCACGCTTGCCGAAACGCGAGTAATCGGCGATCAGCGGCAGCCACGACAGCGGCATCGCGATGGCAATGTCGAAGCCCACGGCGAATGGCATCGAACCGTCACCGGCGCGCGACCAAAGATCGACCAGATCGGCTTTGGCAAACAGGTTCCAGGTCAGCCAGATGCACGCGGCGAGCAACAACCAGATGCCCCACTTGCGCAGGATCTGCCGCACGAAGGTCAACGGGCCACTGACCGCCAGCAACGTCGCGAGAGCGCCGAAAAACAGCGTCCACAACATCGGGTTCGACCACAACGAACCTTCGCTGAACGCGCGGGTACCGAGCAGGCTGGCAGCGTCGCGCATAACGATGATTTCAAACGAGCCCCAACCGATCAGTTGCAGCAGGTTGAGCAGCGCCGGCAGGCTCGCGCCTTTGCTGCCGAGGCTGAGCTTCAGCGCGGCCATCGACGACAGGCCGGTGTCGCTGCCGATCACGCCAACGGCGGCCAGCAGCAGCACGCCGACCAGCGTGCCAAGGAAAATCGCCAACAGCGAACCGGACAGGCCCAAACCTGGCGCGAGCAATGCGCCGGTCTGCAAAACCATCAGGCCGATGCCGAGGGAGAACCACAGGGAAAACAGATCGCGACCACCGAATACACGCTTGTCGGCGGGTACGGCGAGGTCGGGGGAGTAAGTGCTGGGTTGAATGCTCAAGGGTGTTATCTCAAAAAGGAGCAGAGAAAAAGCTGCAAGCTGCGAGCTACAAGTTAGAAGCAGTGCGCGGACTGCTTCTGATCTTGCAGCTTGTAGCTTGCCGCTCGGGGCTAGACTTTCTTGTACAGCTGACTGCCTTCCTTCTTGAACCGCTCGGCCTGTTCCGCCAGGCCTAGGGCGACGTCCACGTCGACCGCGTCGATCCGCTGGTTGGCCGCGTATTCGCGGACTTCCTGGGTGATCTTCATCGAGCAGAATTTCGGCCCGCACATCGAACAGAAGTGCGCGACCTTCGCCGAATCCTTCGGCAGGGTTTCATCGTGATACGAACGCGCGGTGTCCGGATCGAGGCCGAGGTTGAACTGGTCTTCCCAACGGAATTCGAAACGCGCCTTGCTCAAGGCGTTGTCGCGAATCTGTGCGCCCGGATGCCCTTTGGCCAAGTCCGCCGCATGCGCCGCGATCTTGTAAGTGATGATCCCGGTCTTCACGTCATCCTTGTTCGGCAGGCCCAAGTGTTCCTTCGGCGTCACGTAGCAAAGCATCGCGCAACCGAACCAGCCGATCATCGCCGCACCGATACCCGAGGTGATGTGGTCGTAGCCCGGCGCAATGTCGGTGGTCAGTGGGCCGAGGGTGTAGAACGGCGCCTCGTCGCAGCACTCCAGCTGCTTGTCCATGTTCTCTTTGATCAACTGCATCGGCACGTGGCCCGGGCCTTCGATCATGCATTGCACGTCATGCTTCCAGGCGATCTTGGTCAGCTCGCCGAGGGTCTCCAGTTCGCCGAACTGCGCTTCGTCGTTGGCGTCGGCAATCGAGCCCGGACGCAGGCCGTCGCCCAGCGAGAAGCTGACGTCGTAGGCCTTCATGATTTCGCAGATTTCGTCGAAGTGGGTGTAGAGGAAGTTCTCTTTATGGTGCGCCAGGCACCACTTGGCCATGATCGAACCGCCACGGGAAACGATGCCGGTTACGCGTTTGGCGGTCAGCGGCACGTAACGCAGCAGCACGCCGGCGTGGATGGTGAAATAGTCGACGCCCTGCTCGGCCTGCTCGATCAGCGTGTCGCGGAACAGCTCCCAGGTCAGGTCTTCGGCGACGCCATTGACTTTTTCCAGCGCCTGATAAATCGGCACGGTACCGATCGGCACTGGCGAGTTGCGGATGATCCACTCGCGGGTTTCGTGAATGTGTTTACCGGTGGACAAGTCCATCACGGTGTCCGAACCCCAGCGAATGCCCCAGGTCAGTTTCGCCACTTCTTCTTCGATCGAAGAACCCAGCGCGCTGTTGCCGATGTTGCCGTTGATCTTCACCAGGAAGTTACGGCCGATGATCATCGGTTCCAGTTCGACGTGGTTGATGTTGGCCGGAATGATTGCGCGGCCACGGGCGATTTCTTCGCGGACGAATTCGGCAGTGATTTCTTTCGGGATGCTCGCGCCGAAGCTGTGGCCGGCGTGTTGTTGCGTCAACAGGCCGGCAGCGCGGGCCTCTTGCAGCTTCATGTTTTCGCGGATGGCGACGTATTCCATCTCGGCGGTGATGATGCCTTTACGGGCGTAATGCATCTGGCTGACGTTGGCCCCGGCCTTGGCGCGGCGCGGGTTGTTAACGTGGGCGAAACGCAACTTGGTCAGCTCGGCATCGGCCAGACGTTGTTGGCCGAAGTTCGAGCTCAGGCCTGGCAGGCGCTCGGTGTCGCCACGGTCGTCGATCCACGCCGAACGCACATCGCCCAGACCTTTGCGCACATCGATCACCACGTTCGGATCGGTGTACGGGCCGGAGGTGTCGTAAACGGTGACCGGCGCGTTGATTTCACCGCCGAAATCGGTCGGCGTCACGTCGAGGCTGATTTCGCGCATCGGCACGCGGATGTCCGGGCGGGAGCCCTGAACGTAGACTTTTTGCGAACGGGTGAACGGCTTGACCGATTGCTCGTCGACTTTGGCCGAGTCACTCAGGTTGATCGCGTTTTTTGATTTTGTAGTCATCACGGGCTCTCCAGACAGCATCCAGGCAGTGGATTGTCGGAGCAGAACCTGAAAGGCACGGACGCACCAGGACTGGTGCTGTGCATCGTCGTCGAGCGTTCGATTGTCGAACAATTTCCCGGACGAAGCACAAGAGGACTCGCCGGGTGACGAGAAATCTTGTTCCCTACGCAGGCGCTAACCTGATCAGGTTCAACGGGATCCGAAATTATTCGATCTCAGCCTCATAGCAAGGCACCCCGACAAGAACCCGGCCAGTCTAGACACAACTGGCAAAGAACGCCAACACCGCGGCAAACACCATGATGAATGGCGCAAATACAGGGGCTTGGCCGATTGTTGTGAACCGATTGCGCAACTACACTCGCTTTGCCCTGCCGCGCCTTGACGCTACAGGGGCCGCGCCGTAGCCTTGGCGCGTACATTATTTCCATAATATTAATGCTAGGGATCGCCTCATGCTGCGCAAACTCTCACTGGCTATTGCCGTGTCTTGTGCGTCCAACGCAATGGCTTGGGCAGCAGAAGCGCCCTTGTCGACCAAAACCGATCTGGTCAGCGTTTACCAGGAAGCGGTCGATAACAACGCCGATCTGGCCGCCGCCCGCGCCCAGTACGGTGCACAGAAAGAAGTGGTGCCACAGGCCCGCGCAGGTTTGCTGCCAAACCTGTCCGGCGGCGCCGAAACCGCCAACGTGCGCACCTCGATTGATCAGCCTTCAGCCATCGCCAACCGCAGCGCGCATTCGTATCAGGCGACCCTCGCCCAACCGTTGTTCCGCGCCGATCGCTGGTTCCAGTATCAAGCCGCGAAGGACGTCAACGAGCAAGCCGCACTGCAACTGTCGGCAACCGAGCAGAACCTGATCCTGCAATCGGCGGAAAGCTATTTCAACGTGCTGCGCAGTCAGGACAACCTGGCCTCGACCAAGGCTGAAGAAGCCGCGTTCAAGCGCCAGCTCGACCAGTCCAACGAGCGTTTCGATGTCGGCCTGTCGGACAAGACCGACGTCCTGCAATCGCAAGCCAGTTACGACACCGCACGGGCCAACCGCATCGTTGCCCAGCGTCAGGTCGATGATGCGTTTGAAGCGCTGATCACCCTGACCAACCGTCAGTACAACTCGATTCAGGGCATCGTTCACTCGCTGCCGATCCTGCCGCCAGCGCCGAACGATGCTAAATCGTGGGTCGATACGGCGGCACGCCAGAACTTGAATCTGCTGGCCAGTAACTACGCCGTCAGCTCGGCGGAAGAGACATTGAAGCAGCGCAAGGCCGGTCACTTGCCGACCCTTGATGCTGTGGCCAAATACGAAAAAGGTGACAACGACGCCCTCGGTTTCGCCAACCCGAATTCGTTCGGCGCGCCTTACGGTGGCAACGTTGAACAGACCACCGTCGGCCTGCAACTGAGCGTGCCGATTTACAGCGGCGGGCTGACCAGTTCGCAAGTGCGTCAGTCGTATGCGCAGCTGGATCAGAGCGAACAACAGCGCGAATCGCTGCGTCGGCAGATCGTCGAAAACACCCGCAACCTGCACCGCGCGGTGAACACCGACGTCGAGCAGGTACAGGCGCGCAAGCAATCGATCATCTCCAACCAGAGCGCGGTGGAAGCCACGGAAATCGGTTATCAGGTCGGTACGCGCAACATCGTTGACGTGCTCGATGCGCAGCGTCAGCTGTACACCTCGGTGCGCAACTACAACAACACGCGGTATGACTACATCCTCGACAACCTGCGTTTGAAGCAGGCGGCGGGGACGTTGAATCCGGGTGATCTGGAAGATCTGCGACGCTATCTGAAAGCCGACTACAACCCGGACAAGGATTTCCTGCCGCCGGATCTGGCCAAGGCTGCGGAAGAGCAACTCAAGGCCCGCCCGTAAACAATCTGGAATGAATCCCCTGTGGCGAGGGGATTTATCCCCGTTCGGCTGCGCAGCAGTCGCAATACAGGTGAACAGGTTTTTCCTGAATCACCGCGTTGAATGTTTTTGGGGCTGCTTCGCAACCCAACGGGGATAAATCCCCTCGCCACAGTAATATTCCAAGCGACTATTTGATCAGCCGCGCCAAGCCATCCAGCAAGCGCTGCAACGCGCCCTGATTGCGGCGCATCACGGCCAGCCCGGCGTCGGCCATGCGTTGTGCATCACGCGGCAACTCGAACAAGCGCTGCACTTCCACCGCCAGCCCTTCGGCATCTTCCACTTCTGCCAACGCCCCGGCCTCACGCAATTGCGCGGCGATGTCGAGAAAGTTGAACAGGTGCGGGCCGCTGAGTACCGGTTTCGCCAGCGCGGCCGGTTCCAGCAGATTGTGCCCGCCGTTCGCCACCAGACTGCCACCGACAAACGCGCTGTCAGCCAAGGCATACAGAAACAGCAACTCGCCCATGGTGTCGCCGAGCAGTACAGAAGTCTGCGCATCGACATTGGCCCCGGTCGAACGTCGCACCGTGGAGAAACCTTCACGCTGACACAGTTCGAACACCGAGTTGAAACGCTCAGGATGGCGCGGCACCAGAATCAGCAACGCGTCCGGGTGATTGGCCAGCAAACGACGATGGGCATCAAGCACCACTTCGTCCTCGCCTTCGTGAGTGCTGGCGGCGATCCACACCGGACGCTCTTGCGCCTGCCATTGCCCGCGCAGTTCAGCGGCGCGTTGCAGCAGTGCGGGGTCGATGGTCAGGTCGAATTTGATCGAGCCCGTCACCTCGACCGTTTCCGGACGCGCACCCAGATCACGGAAGCGCTGCGCTTCTGCCTCCGTCTGAATGGCGAAAAAACTCATCTCGGCGAGCATCGGCGCCGTCAGTTTGCGGAACCGCCCATAACCGCGCGCCGAACGCTCGGACAAGCGTCCGTTGGCCAACGCCACCGGAATCCCGCGTTTAGCGCACTGATGAATGTGGTTGGGCCACAACTCGGTTTCCATGATCACCGCGAGTTTCGGTTGCACGCGATCAAGAAACCGCGCCGCCGCACACGGCAAGTCATACGGCAGGTAGCAATGCTGGATGCGCGGCTCGTTGGCGAACAGCGCTTGAATCCGCTCCGAACCGGTCGGGGTCATGCATGTCACGGTGATCGGCAGCTGTGGATAGCGTTGCAGCAGCGCGCGGATCATCGGCGCAGCGGCAATGCTTTCGCCCACCGACACCGCGTGCACCCAGATGCCGCCGGGTTGCAGCGTCGGCATCCCATAGGAAAAACGTTCGCCAATCCGCTTGGCATACGCCGGCGCCTTGCGCGCCCGCAGCCACAGCCGAATCGCCACCAATGGCAGCCCCAGGTAAAACAGCGCGGTGTAGAGAGTTCTATTCATGGCGGCGGAGTTTATCGACTTTTGTCGCCGATCGCCCGCAAGTGCACGGCAAAACGCTCCGCCAGCCAACGCGCCGCCGGGCCGAGCGGCTCGTCACGGCGCCAGACCAGTTCCACCACCAGCGCCGGCGGTGTCCATTCGCTGTCGAGTTCGACCATCAAACCTTGATAGGCCGAGTACTGCACGACGTGGCGTGGCAGCCACGCCCAGCCGAGATCGCGCACCAGCCATTCGGCCATCACGTAGTAGCTGTCGGCGCGCCAGACTTGCGGGCTGGCCGGTTCGTTGCCGGGGTAGACACTGGTTTGGGTCGACATCAATAGTTGCCGATGCTGCGCCATTTGCTGACATGTGACGTAGCTCTGCGTCGCCAACGGATGATTGATCCCGCAGACAGTGACCATTTCCACGCTGCCAAGAACTCGACGCTCCAACGCTTCGGGGATTTCGTCGTGATAGAACAGGAGGCCAAGGTCGGCGCGACGCTCTTCCAGTTTGCGCGCGACCTCACCTTGCGCGGCGCTGGTCAGTTGCACTTCGAGGCTGGGGAATTGCTCGGCCAGTGCGCCGAAACTTTCCACCAATGCCTGATAAGGCATCGCTTCATCCTGCGCCACGCGCAACTGCGCTTCCTGGCCGCGCATCATTGCCATCGCCCGACCGTTGAGGCGCTCGCACTGGCGCAGCACTTCCCGCGCCTCTTCGAGCAACGCCTCCCCCGCTTCGGTGAGGGTCGGCTGGCGACCGCTGCTACGCTCGAACAGGCTGACACCGAGGTCGTCTTCGAGCATCGCGATGGCGCTGCTGATCGCTGACTGCGCCTTGCGCTGTTGCCGTGCCACGGCTGAAAACGAGCGCTGCTCGGCGACGCTGACAAACACCCGAAGTTGATCCAGATTCCACTGCATGCTGACTCACCAACCCATCTTCAGAACAGATAGGTAATGACTTTACCCCATCTGGTGAACCTCTAAAATGCCGGCTCAGTAAAGCAACGTTTCACCTTGAGGATTTGAACCATGAACGCCTACGCCTACCTGGCCATTGCCATTTGCGCCGAAGTGATCGCCACCGTGTCGATGAAAGCCGTCAAAGGCTTCAGCACGCCGCTGCCGCTGGTGTTGGTCATCGTCGGTTACGGCATCGCGTTCTGGATGCTGACGCTGGTGGTGCGCACGGTGCCAGTCGGCGTGGCCTACGCGGTGTGGGCGGGGATGGGGATTGTGATGGTCAGCGTCGCGGCGCTATTTATTTATGGGCAGAAACTGGATGTGCCAGCGATGCTCGGGATGGCGCTGATCGTACTGGGCGTCGTCGTCATCCAGCTGTTCTCGAAAACCGCCGGCCATTAATTTGAAGTAACGCAATTCCCCCCTGTGGGAGCGGGCTTGCTCGCGAAGGCGGTGTGTCAGTTAACAATATGTTGTCTGACACAGCGCTTTCGCGAGCAAGCCCGCTCCCACATTTGGTTTTGTGTTTGTCCGGTTGATCATCGACAAATCCCGCGCTTTGCCGAGTCTGTATACTGCGCCCTCGTCTTGAACACCTGAGGTCGTTGCATGCCATCCGTTATTTCCACCGACGTTCTGATTGTCGGCGCTGGTGTCGCCGGCCTCTGGCTGAACGCGCGTCTGCGCCGTCAGGGTTTTTCGACCGTGCTGGTGGAAAGCGCCAGCCTCGGTGGCGGGCAGACTGTGAAGTCCCAGGGCATCATCCATGGCGGCGCCAAATACGCGCTGCACGGTGCGCTGACCGGCGCTTCGGAAGCCATCGCCGACATGCCGCGCCGCTGGCGTGAAGCGCTGGCAGGAGACGGCGAGCTGGATCTGTCCGGCGTGCGCCTGCTCTCCGAAGCTCACTATCTGTGGTCGCCCGGCACCCTCGCCGGCAACCTCACCAGTTTCTTCGCCAGTAAAGCCGTGCGTGGCCGTGTCGATCAGGTCAAGGGTGAGCAACTGCCGCCGGCCCTGCAAGACAAACGCTTCAAGGGCAAGGTCTACCGCCTCGCCGAACTGGTGGTGGATGTGCCGAGTCTGGTCGAACGTCTCGCCGATCTGGCCGGTGACGGCCTGCTCGCCGGACAAACCATCGAACCGCTGCTGGAAGCGGGCGTGCTGGTTGGCCTGAAAGTCGATGGCCGCGAAATCCGTGCGCAACGCATCGTGCTCAGCGCCGGCGCCGGTACTGCGCAATTGCTTGAAGACCTCGGCCTGAGCCAACCGGCCATGCAACGTCGACCGCTGCACATGATCATCGCCAAAGGCCCGGGCCTGAAGCCGCTGTACGCGCACTGCCTGGGCGGCGGCACCAAACCGCGCATCACCGTGACCACCCATCCTGCCGCTGACGGTCAGTGGGTCTGGTACATGGGCGGCGACATCGCCGAAAGCGAAGGCGTACACCGTGAGCCCGCCGAGCAGATCGCCACAGCACAAAAAGAGATTGCACAGTTGCTACCGTGGATCGACCTCAGCACCACGCAATGGGCGACCTTGCGCGTTGACCGTGCCGAACCGCTGCAAACCGGGCTGACCCGCCCGGACAACGCCTTCCTCGCCGAACAAGGTCGTCTGCTGGTCGGCTGGCCGACCAAACTGGCGCTGGCGCCAGACTTCGCTGATCGCGTGATCGCTGCACTTGAGCGCGACGGCATTCAGCCCCACGCCAGCGAACCGTTACCGGCCCTGCCGAAACCACCGATGGGCGTTCCTGCCTGGGAGCAACTGCTGCCATGAGCCTTCCGAGCCTGCACGACTTCCACCGCCCGCTGGGCAGCACCGGCCTGACGGTTTCGCCGCTGGGTCTGGGCACGGTCAAACTCGGCCGCGACCAAGGCGTGAAATACCCCAACGGTTTTCAGATCCCCGGCGATGACGAAGCGCGGATGCTGCTGCGCCAGGCGCGCGAGCTGGGCATCAACCTGATCGACACTGCCCCCGCTTATGGTCGCAGCGAAGAACGCCTCGGCCCGCTACTGCGCGATCAGCGTCAGGACTGGGTGATTGTCAGCAAAGTCGGTGAAGAATTTGCCGATGGCCTGTCGCACCACGACTTCAGCGCTGCGCATACACGCATGTCGGTTGAACGCAGCCTGCAACGTCTTGAAACCGATTTTATCGATCTGGTTCTGGTGCATTCCGACGGCAACGATATGGCGATTCTTGAGCACGAAGAAGTTTACGCGACCCTCGCCGCGCTCAAGACCGAAGGCAAGATTCGCGGCTTCGGCTTCTCCGGCAAAACTGTCGAGGGCGGCTTGAAAGCGTTGGAGCAAGGGGACTGCGCGATGGTCACCTACAATCTGAACGAACAGAGCGAGAAAGCAGTCATTGACTATGCTGCTGCCCACGGCAAAGCCATTCTGGTGAAAAAGGCGCTGGCCAGCGGTCACGTTTGCCTGAGTCCGGGAGTCGATCCGGTGCGCGCCAGCTTCGAGTTGTTGTTTGCCCAGCCAGGCGTAGCCAGTGCTATTGTCGGAACGATCAATCCGCTGCACCTCGCCCACAACGTTGCGACCGTAGCCCAAGTCCTTCGTGGTCACTGACGCCGCCCCGCGGCATTAAGCAGGAGCCGACATGCCGCGCACGCTCATCAGAAAGAACCCGAGCAACTTCAAAACCCTGCCACTGTTCGTCGAAGCCACGCCTGAAGGCCTGGCCTATCAGAGCGTCGGCATGCCGCTGAATTTTTCCCAGACCCTGCAACGGCGCAAACCGGTGAGCGTGGCGGACGCCGAGCGGTTTTCGCTGGAGCTGGCCAACCTCGGTGTGTCGGTGCGCCTGACCCTGCATTGGCAGAATCGCGATTACTGGGTGCTGGTGCGCCAGCGTCGGCAGGATCGCGGCGACGTGGTGCTGAAACTGATTTCCGGTTATGTGCCGGCGCACGAACTGAACATTCCGCTGCACACGGCGATTCAGGAAATTGCTGAAGAGTGTTTGCTGGAAACCCCGGAAGGCTGGCTCGGCGGCCGATTCAACGATACGTGGCTGCCGGCGCCCTACTCGTCTGCCCTGCATTATCGTGAAGCGCTGCCGTTTCGCCTGTCGCCGCTGTCGGGTTCAGCGCGACCGGTGCGCTGCGCCAATCTGCAATTGCAGGAACGGCCACGGGCTTATGTGCATTTGCCGACGGCGTCGCTGCAATTGATTTACGACCTGCGTCTGGACGTGCCCAAGGAAGCCAAATCCTTGAGCCTGTTTCATGTGGATGAGCGGCTGGAAGGCGATCAACTGGTGGCGCGGCTGGATCGCAAGCGGCCCGATTTGTACCTGATGCCGTTGCAGGACGGTCAGCCGTTGCCGGAGTTGTACACCCTGAAAAAGGATCAACTGTACCCGGCGAGTACTCGCGGTTTATATCTGGCGGAAAGCTTTGCCCGTCAGGAGGGCTGGCTGGTGCGCGATGAGCGGATTCGCTGGAAGGACTGGTTGCGTCAACAAGGTCTGACGCCACCGGAGAAGACGACTGGCCTCGCGCGATTACGCGGCAAGGCCAAGCAATTGCTGAAGAAAATCGTACCGCGCAAAGCGATTTGAAGGTTTCACCATAACCTTGTGGCGAGGGGATTTATCCCCGTTGGGTGGCGAAGCCGCCCCAAAACCTGTGACCGCGGTGATTGAGATTTATCGCGGTGACTGGTTTTACGACTGCTACGCAGCCGAACGGGGATAAATCCCCTCGCCACAATTGCCCTTCATCAGGACTTGCGGATTTTTTCCACAATCGCCGTGGTCGAGCTGTTTTCCACCAGCCCCAGCACCTTCACCGTGCCGCCATAAGCGGTGACGATATCCGCGCCAACCACCTGATCAATGCCGTAATCCCCACCCTTGACCAACACATCCGGCTTGACCTCGCGCAGCAGGTTTTCCGGCGTGCCTTCAGGGAAGCTGATCACCCAGTCCACCGCACCCAGACCGGCGAGTACCGCCATGCGTCGGTCGACACTGTTGATCGGACGGCCCGGGCCTTTCAGACGGCTGACAGAGGCGTCATCGTTGATCGCCACGATCAGGCGATCACCTTGGGCGCGCGCCTGTTCCAGATAGGTCACGTGGCCGGCATGCAGAATGTCGAAGCAGCCATTGGTGAAGACGATGCGTTCGTTGTGCGCGCGAGCATCGTCAACCGCCAGCAGCAGTTGCTCCAGACCCAGCACGCCACGCTCCGAACCTTCTTCGCGCTGGATTGCGCGACGCAGTTCCGGGGCGCTGATCGCCGCCGTACCCAATTTGCCAACGACGATGCCGGCGGCCAGGTTGGCCAGGGCCACCGCGTGAGGCAATTCTTCGCCCGCCGCGATCGCTGCCGCCAACGTGGAAATAACGGTATCGCCGGCACCGGTGACGTCGAACACTTCGCGGGCACGTGCCGGCAAGTGCAGCGCCGGATGATCCGGGCGCAACAGAGTCATGCCGTGTTCGCCACGGGTCACCAGCAGCGCGCCGAGCTCGAGGTCGTGCATCAGGGTCGCGCCCTTGCTCACCAGCTCGTGCTCATCGGCGCAACCGCCGACGATGGTTTCGAATTCGCTGAGGTTCGGCGTGATCAGGCTGGCGCCACGGTAGATCGAGAAATCCTTGCCCTTCGGATCGGCCAGCACCGGAATGCCTTTGGCACGCGCGGCCTGGATCAGCACCTGATGGTTTTTCAACGCGCCTTTGCCGTAGTCCGACAGCACCAGCACCTTGATGCCTTCGAGCAAGTCTTCGACCTGCGAGGCCAAGGCCAATGCATCAGTGGCAAACGGTTCTTCAAAGTCGATACGCAGCAATTGCTGGTGCCGGCTCATGACCCGTAGTTTGACGATGGTCGGCTGATGCGCGATGCGCTGGAACAGGGCACGAACGCCCGCACCTTTGAGACTGTTGCTCAGGCTGTCGGCGGCTTCGTCATCGCCGGTCACACCGACCAGCGACGCCGGCGCACCCAGCGCGGCAATGTTCAAGGCAACGTTGGCAGCGCCGCCCGGACGGTCTTCGATTTGCTCGACTTTAACGACCGGCACCGGCGCCTCAGGGGAAATCCGTGAGGTACCACCATGCCAGTAACGGTCGAGCATGACATCGCCGACCACCAAGACAGGGGCTTGATCGAATCGCGGCATGGACAACTTCATGGAGCAACCCACATACAAAATGAACAGGGGCGCGATATTAACACAGGGTTGGCGCCGGCTTGCGCGCAGGCTGCAACAGGATGAAACAGGTGGGTTTTCTGTTCATTTTTTGAGCAGCAACGCCGCCAACTGCTGACAGGCTTCGGGCAGTTCAAGGGCTTCAGTGTCGATTCGGCATTCCGCACTCAGCGGGGGCTCGTAGGGACTGTCGACGCCGGTGAAGTTGCTGATCCGGCCCTCGCGAACCGCTTGATACAAACCTTTCGGATCGCGCCGCGCACACACCTGCAACGAGGTGCTGACATGCACCTCGATAAAATCCTCCGGCGCAAACAGTCGGCGTGCCGCCTCGCGCTCGGCGCGAAACGGCGAGATGGCCGCGACGATCACGATCAGCCCGGCATCGACCATCAGCCGCGCCACCTCCGCCATGCGCCGAATGTTCTCGCGACGACAGCCATCGCCCATGCCCAGATCGCGACACAGGCCACTGCGCACATTGTCGCCATCGAGCAAAAACGTGTGCAGGCCAAACTGATGCAGATACAACTCCAGCGCATTGGCCAGTGTTGACTTGCCTGCGCCGGAAAACCCGGTCAGCCACAGGCAACGCGGACGCTGCCCCTTGATCATGGCGCGGGCCTGATGCGACAGCGCCAGACCATAAGGGCGAATAGCCGGCGCTGGCGACGGCAGCGACAGGGATTCATTCATAACCGAGCAACTCGTAGTCACGTTGATAAACCCGTCTCACCAATCGCCGGGTGCGCGTGGTGCAAAACTCGCGTGCGGGCATGGGCTGACGTTGCCGGGAGCTGTTGACGTGGGGCAACTGACTGGCCAGACCCAACTGCTCGCAGACCAACTGAAAGTCGCGCTGCAGATGTTCCTGATAGCCGATGAAATCCAGCGCCAGATGGCCCAGCGAGTCGGTGAGAAAATCGGTTTGCGCCGCAAAGTGCAATTGCCGGGGAATGTTCTCGGGATGCAGCCAGCGCAAGACAAAATCGTCGAAATCCCGGTACTGCCTGACCAGTTGCTGCGCGGCCTGATCGCGGCCACTCAGTTCATTACCGCGCAGAAAAGCGAAAGCCGAGTACGCGCGCTCCAGCGGGTCGCGCACGAAGGCAAACTTCCAGGCCGTGGCGAATTGTTGCGGAAACTGTTCCTGATACCAGTACAACGGCAGATGCCCCGGACGCCAGCCGTCGAACATCGCTTCGCAGACACTGCTGCCGGCGCACTTGGGCACATGAATGAATAAACAGGAGTGCTGCTGGAAAGCCTTTGGAAACGCGAGACTGGCCGACATCGACTTGTTCACGACCTGCCGATCAACCACCGACAAGCGCCCAAGCAGGAAGGCCCGCTGCGGTTTGGGCAGCAGTTTCCACAGATAGCGTTGCAACATGAGAATACCCGCGCGACGGGGATGTCCCCCTCGATAGATGTAAGAGTTCGTTGAGGAACCTTAACAAGCGCGGTGCCCGGTTTTATGCCGGTTTGGTCAAGAAGGGTAAAGGTCTGGATACAAACAACGTCCCACGACTGCAATGCACTTTCCCTATAGGAGCTGCCGCAGGCTGCGATCTTTTGATCTTGCTTCTATGAAAACAGATCAAAAGATCGCAGCCTGCGGCAGCTCCTACCGGGCCGCGTGAACATTATCAGGCGATGTCTTCAGCCGGAGCATCCAGGCCCATGGCGTTCAGACGCGCGTAGTAACCGTTCTGCGCCAGCAATTCATCGTGGGTGCCGCGTTCAACAATGCGGCCCTGATCCATGACCAGAATCAGGTCAGCCTTCTCGATGGTCGACAGACGGTGCGCGATCACCAGCGTGGTGCGGCCCTTCATCACTTGATCGAGTGCCGCCTGAATGTGCCGTTCCGATTCAGTGTCGAGGGCCGAGGTGGCCTCGTCGAGAATCAACAGCGGCGCGTTCTTGAGCAACGCACGGGCAATCGCCAGACGCTGACGCTGACCGCCGGAAAGCAGCACGCCGTTCTCGCCAACCTGAGTGTCGAGGCCTTCAGGCAGTTGCGCGATGAAGTCCATCGCGTAGGCATCACGCGCGGCTTTCTCGATGTCTTCACGCGGCGCGCCGGCCAGATCGCCATAGGCGATGTTGTTGGCCACGGTGTCGCTGAACAGGGTTACGTGCTGAGTCACCTGAGCGATATGGCGACGCAGATTCAACAATTTGTAGTTTTCGACTTCCACACCGTCGATGAGGATTTCGCCCTTGTCGTGGTGATAGAAGCGCGGAATCAGGTTGGCCAGCGTCGACTTGCCGCTGCCGGAGCGACCAACCAGCGCAACCATCTGCCCCGGCTCAACGCTGAAGCTGATGTTGTCGAGCACCTGACGCTCGGTGTCCGGGTAGGTGAAGCTCAGGTTACGCACGTCCAGACGACCGGTGACCGCATCGCGCTCAACCGTGCCGGTGTCGACTTCAGGCGCAACATCCAGCTGTTCGAAAATGCTTTCCGCACCGGCCACACCTTTCTGGATGGTCGAGCTGACTTCGGACAACTGGCGAATCGGCTTCGGCAGCAGGCCGGCCAGGGTGATGTAGGCAACCATGTCACCGGCCGAAGCGTCACCGCGCAGGTACAGCACGAGGAACATCAGCACGGCCATGGCGCTGTAGATCACCAGTTGCAGCATCGGCGTGTAGATCGCACCGGTGCGGGTCATGCGCAGCTGTTTGTCGGTGTTGCTCTGGCTGGCCTTAAGGAAGCGCTTCTCTTCGTAGACTTCGCCGCCGAAGCTGCGCACCACGCGATAACCCTGAATGGTTTCCGACGCCACGTGAGTGACGTCGCCCATGGCCAGCTGGATTTTCTTGCTCTGTTTGCGGAATTTCTTGCTCGCAGTGCGCACCATCACGGCGATCAGCGGCAGGATCGCGACCATCACCAGCGTCAGCTTCCAGTTCATGAACAGCAGGGAGGCGAACAGGAAGATCACCGTCATGCCTTCACGGATTACGACCTTGATCGCATCCGTTGCCGCCCCCGTGACCATGGTCACGTTAAAGGTGATGCGGGAAATCAGATGACCGGAGTTATGCTTGTCGAAGTAGCGGTTCGGCAGCACCAGCAGGTTGTTGAACAACTGCACACGCAAGTCATGCACCAGGCCTAAGGAAACCTTGGCCAGAAAATAGTTGCCCAGATAAGATCCCAGACCCTGCCACGCGGCGATCAGGATGATCAGCAACGGCACGGCCTGCAGCAGTTGCAGGTCACGCAGGTAAGGCACGGTCGGGAACAGCACGGCTTCCGGGTTCGACAGGCCGTCGACGAAATACTTGAGAATGTAACCAAGCATCGGCTGGGTCGAAGCGAAAATCAGAAAACCGACGATGCTGATCAGAAACAGACTGATGTACGGCCGAACATAGCCGAGCAGGCGGAAGTAGATTTTCAAGCTCGAGGGGCTTGCGGCAGGACTGGAGTCGGTCATATCACGCGAAGAGTCGATAAATAAGGACGCCGACTTTAACACAGCTTCTTCGGGGTTCTGGCAATCGGCGAAAGGCTGTTATTGTTAGACACCTTTTTAAGCATCAAATAGCCATCATCCGAATGGTCGATCAACTTCTTCAGGATTGAATCTCTCAGCATGCAACTTCGCGGCTTCAGCAGTACGTCCAATCGAGTCTTCGACTTCATTAGCCTGTGGATACTTCCCGTCGGCTATTTCCTGCTCCTGTGCGCGCTGTTTTTCCTGCCGGGCCGAAGTCTGCATCACAAGCTGTTTTACGGCTTGTTCAGCATTCCGACCTTGATCGCTTTGTGCCTGCGTCCGCGCGAACTCAAAGAGTTGCTGCGTGAACCGATTTTCGTCGCGCTGCTGGTGTTTGTTGCCTGGGCGCTGCTCAGTCTCAGTTGGGGGCCGCGCGAAGAAGGCCTCGCCGGGATGTTCAAACCGTCATTGCACACCTTGCTGCTGTTTGCCGGCACCTATCTGCTGGTGCGTTATCGCAGTGAGATTCTGCAACCGTTGCTGTTTGGCGCGGCGCTGGTAGCCTTGGCCGCGACGACCTGGTTCTTGTTCCGTTTTGCCCACATGTATCAACCGGGTATGCGCCTGATCGGCGGTGGCGCTTTCGACAACCCGCTGCTCAGTTCCCACTTGTTCGGATTTTTCGCCGCCTATTGGCTCAGCGTGACCATGACCTGCAAACGCCGCCAGATGATGTGGCTGAGCGTGCCAGCGATGGCCATCATGTTCATGGCCGTGATCGGTACCGGATCAAGGACGCCGCTGGTAGCACTGACCATGGCCGCGCTGTGGTTGTGCTTCATCTGCTGGAACCGCCGCTCGCTGGGACTGTTGGCCGGACTGGCACTTAGCGGCGTCACCGTCGCGGTACTGTTTGCGCAAATGATCCTCGAACGCGGCGACTCTTATCGACTGGAGATCTGGAAGCAAGTGCTGCACATGATTGCCGACCATCCCTGGATCGGACATGGTTACAGCGCCACGTTGTCCGTCGACCCCGGCGTCGGCATCAATTTCCAGGAGCCACACAGCTTTGTCCTGGGCGTGCTGTATTACGTCGGCATTGTCGGTCTGGTGCCGTGGCTGTTCTTTATTTTCAGGGGCCTGCTGAGCAGTTGGCGTCAGCGCGTACAACCACTGTTGATCGTTGCCTCGACGCTGCTGATCTTCGGCATCGGCGCCGGCCTCACCGAAGGCGGCGGGATCATTTCGCGCCCCAAGGAACACTGGTTTCTGCTGTGGATCCCGTTGGCACTGATCGCGGCACTGAGCATCAATCAGCGTGCGCGACGCTTGCTGAGCATGCCGATAAAAAAACTCAGTGCGAGCGGGCTGCAACAGTTGAGCAACGATGCTCAAGTGATCGAAGAAGATGGCCTGGGCCCGAAAGTCCTGCGCTTGAGCGATGGCAGTTTCCTCAAACTGTTCCGCCGTCGCCGCTGGTACACCTCGGGCAGCTTCAATCCCTATTCAGAGCGCTTTGCCGTCAACAGCGAGCAGTTGCGCCTTATGGGCATTCCCACCCCGCAAGTGCTCAATCTTTATCGCCTCAACGATGGCAGCAGCGCCGTGCATTACGCCCCGCTGCCTGGCCACACGTTGCGTCAGGTATTGCAGAGCATTACCGCACCGGCCGTTCGTCAGGCGCTGGTCGAGCGCTTTGGCAAATTCATGGCGCAACTGCATGAAAAAGGCGTGTATTTCCGCTCGCTGCACTTGGGCAACGTGCTGGTACTGGAGGATGGCGAGTTCGGTTTGATTGATCTGGCAGACCTGCGCGTTTACCCTAGCCCGCTCAGTCTGGCCCTGCGCCAGCGAAATTTGCGCCATATGCAGCGCTATACCGTCGACAAACGCTGGTTGTTCGAAGACCACTTCGAAGCATTACTCCAGGGCTACGCCGTCATGGCGTCGCAATCTGCGGTGGATAATCTGCACAGGCAAGTGCTGGCCGGCAACACTGCGGCCCGAGTTCATTGATGATCGAAACCAACCCCCTCATTGCGCTGGCAGCCTATCTGCTGGCCATCGTATCCGCCGCGCTTTTGTTGCGCGTCGTACCGAAAATCGCCCGCCACCTGCAGCATTCCGGTGAAAGCCGCTATGCCAGCATCGATGGCCTGCGCGGTTACCTGGCGTTTGGCGTGTTCGTGCACCACGCCGTCATTACCTGGATCTTTCTGCGCACCGGAGAGTTCGGATTTCCGCCGAGCAACTTCTACTCGATGATCGGCCAGGGCAGCGTTGCGCTGTTCTTCATGATCACCGGCTTCCTGTTCTGGAACCGTCTGCTGACCCAAGGGCGTCAGCACGACTGGCTGGCATTCGGCATTTCGCGGGTGTTTCGCCTGTATCCGCTGTACCTGCCGCTGATGTTGATCGTCTTCGTCACCGTGTTCCATTTGCAGAACTGGGAACTGAAAGAGCCTGGCAGCGCACTGTTCAAACAGATTCTGGCGTGGCTGACCTTCGACCGTCCGGACATCAACCAATACCCGCAAACCGGCATGCTGATTTCCAACGTCACCTGGACGCTGGCCTATGAAGTGTTCTTCTATCTGGCGCTGCCACTGGCCGGGATGGTGTTCATCTATCGCGGCAGCTGGGTACAAGTGGTGCTGTGCCTGATCGGCATTTACGCGCTGTATCAAGTGGTCGGCTGGGAGCACTCGCTGAAGAAGCACTTCCTCGCCAGTTTTCTCGGTGGCATCGCCGCGGCGTACTGGATTCGCAAGCCTGCGCTGGTGGCCTGGAGCCGCACACGTCTGGCGGGCGTGATTGCCGTGTTGGCGCTGGTGATCGCCTTCACCGCGTTCAACCGTGCGTTCAAGACCGGGCCGCTGTTCCTGCTGTCATTGTTTTTCGTGATCGTGGCGTCGGGCAACAACCTGTTCGGCGCGCTCAAGCCACGCAGCATCCGCTGGCTCGGCGAGATCAGCTACAGCACCTATCTGCTGCACGGTTTTGTCTTGTGGCTGATGGTGCAGCGTCTGCCGCTGCTGCTGAATCTCGACGCGCGGGAAGCGGATGTCTATCTGCCGCTGATCGCGATCTGCACCTGCCTGCTGATTCTGATCAGCAGCCTGAGCTTTCTGTACATCGAGTTGCCGGGGATGGCCGCCGGCAAGAAGGTACTGCAGTGGATTCGCTCGCGCCAGAAAGGCGATAAGCAGCTCTCGGAGAAAGTCGCCCGCTAAGCGCGGGCGACCGCTGTTTCAGCCCTTTTCCTGCGGCGAAAACAGTAACCGCCCAAGACCGCGCCAGGTCTTCTTGTTCCACGCCTTGAACGGGATCTGCTTCAGCAGCTCCCACGCCAGCTTGCGATTGCGGTTGGCGGTTTTCAGGAACATCGAATTCAGCGACTTGTAGCGCACTTCGTCGTACAGCGGATGATCGCTGAACAACGCATAGATGCGCAGAATGCTTTCGATCATGAAGCGGTGATTCTTATACGAGTTGGTCGCGTGCTTGCGATAGCGCGCCATCACCACGTTCAAGCCATCGATGAAATAACCGGCGCGCGTCACCTTCAGCTCGATGTAGAGGTCTTCGAGGCGAATCGTCGGGTCGAAGCCACCGACCTTGTCCAGCGCTTCGCGGCGGATCATCAGGGTCGGGGCTGGCGGATAAGGCTTGCGCTCAAGGAACATGTCGTCGAAATCCAGACGACGGAACGGCACATCACGGCGCTGACGCTTTTCCGGGTAGAGGTTGCCGTCGGCGTCCATCAATTCGATGTTGCCGGCGCAAATCCCCACTTCCGGCTTGCCGTCCATGTACGCCACCTGAATCGCGATGCGCTCCGGGTACATGATGTCATCGGAGCCGAATGGCACGATCAAGCTACCCTTGGCCCGCGCGATGGCGCCGTTGAGCGTATTGGTCAGGCCCTGATTCTGTTGCACACGGAAATCGAAACCGTACTGTGCCTGCAAGGCAGTGATGCGCTCGACGCTGTCGTCCTTCGAGCCGTCATCAACCACCAGCAATTCGATGTTCTTATAGGTCTGATTGATGACGCTGAGGATGCTCTCCTCAATGTACGGGCCGTGGTTGTACGAGGCGATGATCACGGTGACGAGGGCGTTCGCTTCGCTCATGGCTATTTGCTCGCCCATGGCTTTCTGCTCGCTCATGGCTGCTCCTTGCGTGCCTGTTCGAGGCCAGAGTCGATCAGATTGAGGTACTCCTGACGGAACACCTCGATGTCATGTTGTTCCTGCAGATAGCGGTAGGCTTGCTCGCCCTTGGCCTTGAGTTCGTCGTCGGACAGCGCGAGGTACTGATCCAGCGCCGCAACAATACTCGGCACATCCTTCGGCGTAATCGCCAGACCGCCGGCGCCTTCGATCAGCGGCACCATCGCCGGCACGTTCGAGGCGATCACCGGCAAATGTCCGCTCATGCCTTCCAGCAAGGCCAGACCCAAACCTTCGGCCAGCGACGGCATCGTCCAGATATCAAATGCGCGCACGTATTGCAGCGCGTTTTCCTTGAAACCCAGCAAGTGCGCGCGACCCTTCAAACCCAGTTGTTCGATCTCGGCAGCCAGCGGTGCTTGCAAGCGCCCGGCACCGATGATTGCCAACTGCGTGTTCGGGTATTTGTCTTTCAGCGCGGCAAATGCCTGCAACAGATAGGTGTGACCCTTGACCGAAACCAGCCGCCCCAACGCGCCGATCAGGCGCACATTCGGGTCGATGCCGAGCAGCTCACGCGCCTTTTCGCGGCTGTGCTGCAAACCTTCGGCCTGTTCGATGTCGATGGCGTTGGTGATGGCGTAAGTATTCTGGTCGGTGAAACCGCAATCGCAGTTCAGCAGGTACTGCTTAACCGCTGGCGAAACACCGACGAAGCGCCAGTGCCGATCAATCAGTCGCTGCGTTTGACGACGACGATAGAAGCGGTCGTACTCGCCAAAACCGTGAGAGATGCCAATGCACAACGGCACCTTCAACCAGCGGTTCAGGGTGAGCATCATGTTCACCGGTTTGAAACGGTTGCAGATGACGACGTCGAACTTTTCCCGGCGGCAGAACTTGTACAGTTCCCACATCGCGCGCAGGCGCATGCCTTTCAGGGATTTGTCGGAAAACTCGAAATACACCGAGCGATCGGCGCGGCTGACCGGCTCACCGGGCGCGGGTTTGCCGCGCAGAAACGCAGCGGTGATCTCATAACGATCCGACGGCAGCGCCTTGACGATCTGCTCGGCAAGGTCAGCGAAATCATGGGCTTTGACGTTGTAGTCAGGCTGCAACTGCAGCACCTTTGACCGTTGACTCATAACTCTCCCCGATTGACGCCTGATTCACCCGGTTTCAGCAGCCACAGCAATTCCTGGCGTCTGACCGTTTTTCGAAAAAATTCGTTTTCGCCGTACACCGACGGCGCGCGACCGGCCAGCAAACGCTGGATCACGCGGCGCAAGCGGCGCTTGAACGGCGCTGGTGGCTGCAAGTCGTGCATCATGCCGAGTGCCATGGCTTTGTCGCGTTGCTGTTCGATAGTCAGTGGCAGGCACAGCGGCTGCATCAGTGCGGCGCCATCGAACGCCGGCGGCAGCGCGATGCCCTCACCGGCGTTGCCCATCGGCCAGCGATCGTTGTCGTGCAAATGGTTGGCGTACCCGAGCAGGGTTGGCTGCCAGTCCAGAGTGTTCAGCACTTGCTGCACGGCTTGCTGGCTGCACAGATGATCAGGATGCGGATCAAGCGTCGGATGCGGCAGGACGATCACGTCCGGACGTGCGCGCAGCAGCACTTCGCGCAGGTCGGCCAGCAGATTGTTCCAGGTCGGCGCGCCATCGACATCGCTCGGCAAGCTGAACGGGTTCAACTGGCGGAACAGACGGGTATCGCTCAGATCGGCTTCGCGTGAAGCCATCGCTTGATTCGGCGCCGCCTGCATCGCTGCCAGTTGCAGACAGAAGTAACCGAGTTGCACGCAGTTTTCCGCCGGCACACCGGCCCAGCGCGGCACGGCGAGGCTGTCCCAGGCGCGCAACCGACCCTTGAGCCGCGCGGCTTCGACCTTGTTCAGGCCCATCTGCTGATAATGCTCGGCCTCGATTTCGCCGGCGGTCAGGGTGACAATCCAGGCTTCATCGGCCTGGCTGTACAGACCGTACGCCGCGAGTTCGGCGTCGTCGGCATGCGGTGCGATGACCATCACCCGTGAACGGCGGTAATCGGTTTGCTCCAACGCCCAAAGCACCGGCTCGCCGGAGACGCGACAGAAGCGCCCGCGCAAGCGCAGCACACTTTGCGACAAGGCTTGCGCCTGACCGCTGAGGTTCAGATAGCGCAGACCGTTGACGCCGCGCTCGAAGGTTTGCGCATCAGGATTCGTACCGCCCACCAGTTCGATGCGCGGATCGAAGAAGCGTCCCAGCCACGTGCTTTTGACCTGCACCGCGAGAATCAGCGTGGCGTCATCCATCACCATCACGCCATCATCCAGACGCAATTGCTCGCCGTTCAGATGCACTTTCGGCTGTGGCGTAAACGGTGGAAAGCTGTACTGGTAATCGTCTTTCGGCGAATAGAACAAATGATCGGCGAACCACGCCTCATGGGCGATCCAGCCAATCACCGCGAGCAGCAGCGGCAACCACCAGGCGACCAGCACACCGATCGCAATCAATACGATCAACGCAATCAGCAGGCCGATACGTTTATTGCGCCGGTGGCGCTTGAGCAGTTGCTGTTTGCGGCTCATGGGCTGACTCATACGGTGAACACCGGCACAGGATTGCACCAGCGATCCTTGTATTCACGGTCGGCGCGACCGAAGGAAAAGCGCAACGGCTTGTTCAGCGCGCGCGCATGTTCCCAGGCGCTTTGCGTATTGAGGAAGCTCAACACGCTGCCGGGACTGAATTCACGGGTTTCTGGGTCGACGCCCCCGTTGATGTATTCAACGCTGATCCACTCCGGCGCTTCGACGCGGTACACCAATTGAATGGCAATCGGCGCATCGTTGAGGAAAATCACCGAACCGATCAGCAGTTCGCGCAACAGCTCGATGACATCAGCCATGCGCGCCGCGCCGGTAGCGGGGAAACCCCAGCGGCGCTGAAACAGATCGCAGTAGATCGCCGCCAGCTCAACGCTGGAGAAGTCGCTGACAGGACGCACCACGCCGCCCGCCTCTTCCAGCAGACGCAATTCGCGGCGCTGGTTGTAGCGAAACTTCTTCGACAATTCTTCCGGGGTGCGGGCCATGGCCAGTTGCTCGGCCTGCAACTTCATACCGCTGAAGCGACTTTCGTTGAGCGCCGACAGGTAGCGCGCGCGATGGCGCAGCGGGGCTTGGGCATCGACGGCGGCCGGCAGGATCAGCTCGGCGTTGCCGAGGTCGAACAGGCCTTTTTTGCCGTTGCGCTTGAGCACGTCCTTGGATAGCGCGAGATCGCGGCCCCAGGTCGGGATCGCCGCTTTGATTTCGCCTTGCTGCTCCCAGGCCAGATAGCGCACCGGGATGCCGGCCAGATCGGCCAGACGCTCAACCACCAGCGGATGCGTGGCGACGCTGCCGCCAAAACGCTGCCAGGTGGTTGCATAGGTCGAGGCGTCAACGGGCGACCAGCCACGTTCGCGCCAGCCTTGGAATCGGTTGAGCATCAGCCCCTCGGTGCCAGATCGATAACTTGCGGCAGACGCCAGAAGGTGTCGCGCACCGCACGGTCGGAGAATTGCTCACGAAGACGTTCGAGCATCATCTCGGCGCACTGATGGCGCTGTTGATCATCCATACCAGCCAAATGTTGCAAGCCCTGGGCAAGACGCTCGGCATCGCCCAGCGGGAACAGAATGCCCACGCCTTCGACGACTTCCTTCGCCCCGCCACACGCGGTGGCCAGCAACGGCACGCCGGCGGCCATGGCCTCCAGCAGCACCATGCCGAACGGTTCGTGATCGGAGCTCAGCGCGAAAACATTGAAGGCGCGGAAGTAATTGCGTGCGTCCGGCACCTGACCGAGGAACAGCACGCGATCGCCGATACCCAGCTCTAGCGCCAGCTCTTTGAGATCCTGTTCCAGACGGCCCTTGCCGAGAATCACCAGTTGGCTGTTCTCGGGCAACCCCGGCAGCGCGGCGGCGAAACCTCGCAGCAATGTCGCCTGATCCTTGTCCGGGTGCAGTCGACCAACGTTGCCGACAATCCACGCATCCGCCGCCAGCCCCAAGGTCTCGCGGGCTTCGCGGGCGGACACCTGAGCAAATTGCAGCGCAGGCAGATCGATACGGTTGTACAGCGTCTGAATCCGCGTTTGCGGCCACTTCGGCAGGCAACGACGCATGTCGTCACGTACCGCGTCGGACACACCGAGCAGGCTCAGACGTTTACGGAAAATGTGCGCGAACAGCTTGCGCGTACGGCGTTGGTAATCACCAAACGCGTGATGCACGCCAATCACCGGCAGCGACGTGCCGAGCAAGGCGATGTAGATCGGCTTGAAACGATGGGCGATGCAGAAACTGAAATTGCGTGAAGCGGCGATCTTGCGCAGATCGCCGATGGCGCCCAGCTTCAGGCCACGAATGGCCTTGGAGCTGTATTCCATGAACAACACTTCATCGGAGGCACACGCCGCAGCCACCTCGCTATCGGCGGCCCCGGTCAGAAAGACCGTGGTCACCCGATAACCGGTGCCCGCGAACAGGCTGGCGTACTGCCGTGCGCAGTCGAGGAACGGCCCGTCATAGCCGTGACAGAACTGCAACACATGGCGTTCAGCCGAGCGAGTCATAAGCGTTTGCGCCCTCTTTGACCACCAGAATGTCTTCCATGATCAGGTACTGCAGATCGGAGCCGAAGAACATGTTCAGCGCGTCAGTCGGCGAGCAGATCATCGGTTCGCCACGACGGTTGAGCGAGGTGTTCAGCGACACGCCGTTGCCGGTGAGGACTTCCAGCGCTTTCATCATGTCGTAGTAGCGCGGGTTGTATTCGCGCTTGAGCACCTGGGCACGGGACGTACCGTCTTCATGGACGACTTCCGGCACACGGGTTTTCCACTCATCCGCGACTTCGAAAGTGAAGGTCATGAACGGCGCCGGGTGATCGATCTTGATCATCTGTGGCGCGACGGTGTCGAGCATCGACGGGCAGAAAGGCCTCCAGCGCTCGCGGAACTTGATCTGGTGGTTGATGCGGTCAGCCACGCCGGGAATGCTCGGGCAGCCGATGATCGAACGACCACCGAGTGCGCGCGGACCGAATTCCATGCGGCCCTGGAACCAGGCCACCGGGTTGCCGTCGACCATGATCTTGGCGATCTGCTCCGGCATGTTGTCGAGCTTGCGCCAGGTCGGCTTGTTCTCGTGACGGGCGCACGCGGCGATCACGTCTTCGTTGCTGTACGACGGGCCGAGGTAGACGTGTTCCATCTTCTCGACCGGTACGCCACGGGCGTGCGACACGTAAGCGGCGGCGCCAACAGCGGTGCCGGCATCGCCGGACGCAGGTTGTACGAACAGTTCTTTGACGTCATCGCGGGCGATGATTTTCTGGTTGAGCTTGACGTTCAACGCACAGCCACCGGCGAACGCGAGTTTGCCGGTTTCCTTGAGGATGTCGCCCAGGTAGTGGTCGATCATCTGCAGCGAGATCTTTTCGAACAGCGCTTGCATGCTCGCGGCGTAGTGAATGTACGGCTCGTCAGCGATGTCGCCTTCGCGTTTCGGGCCCAGCCATTCGATCAGCTTCGGCGAGAAGTAGAAGCCTTTGCCCTTCTCTTTGTAGCGACGCAGGCCGATCACGTTGGCGTAGTCGGTGTTGATCACCAGTTCGCCGTTCTCGAACGAGGCCAGACGCGAGAAATCATATTTGCTGGCGTCGCCGTACGGCGCCATGCCCATGACTTTGAACTCGCCGTCGAGCATCTCGAAACCGAGGAACTCGGTGATCGCGCCGTACAGGCCGCCGAGGGAGTCCGGATCGAAGAATTCCTTGATCTTGTGGATCTTGCCGTTTTCGCCGTAACCGAAGAAGGTCGTGGCGTACTCACCCTTGCCGTCGATGCCGAGGATCGCGGTTTTCTCTTGGAAACCCGAGCAGTGGTAGGCGCTGGAGGCGTGAGCCAAGTGGTGCTCGACCGGCTCGATCTTGATCTTTTTCGGATCAAAACCCAGTTGCTCCAGGCACCAGACGATCTTGTTGCGATAGCGCTTGTAGCGGCGGTTGCCCATCAGAATCGCGTCAAGAGCGCGATCCGGTGCGTACCAGTAGCGCTTGGCGTAGTGCCAGCGCGCCTCACCGAACAGGCTGATCGGTGCGAACGGAATCGCTACCACGTCAACGTCGGACGGCTTGATGCCAGCCTGCTCAAGGCAGAACTTCGCCGATTCGTAGGGCATGCGGTTCTTTGCATGCTTATCGCGTACGAAGCGCTCTTCCTCAGCCGCCGCCACCAACTTGCCGTCGATGTACAAGGCTGCTGAAGGATCATGGCTAAGGGCGCCGGACAGGCCAAGAATCGTCAATGCCACAGGGGTCTAGCCTCTTTAGTCTGCATGCAGGCGCAAGGCGCCTTGAAAATTGAAGTGCCCTCGCACCGGGCGAGAGACAGCTAAAGGGCGGGATTATAGCGTAAACGTGGCGGGAATGACCCTGTGCGAATTGCCCCAGGGGTATGAGCCTGATGAAAGCCTGTCCCGGCACCGGGTGCTGCGGAGATGAGGCGTATTGGGTCAGAGAGATTTGTGGGGCTTTGGCTGGCCTCTTCGCGAGCAAGCCCGCTCCCACAGGTGACCGTGTTCCTTTAGTTGGAATGCGGTCAAATGTGGGAGCGGGCTTGCTCGCGAAAGGGTCGAAGACCCGATTCAGGCAGCGCTGGAGATGTCTTTGGGCAAACGCTGATCAATCACTCGATACAGCGCGCTGCTCTCGGGCCAGTTGCGCATGAAGCGTGCGCGGTCGCGGGCGTAGGCCGGGGCGAAGCTGCCGAGGGAGCGGTGTTGGCACATTGAGTCGAGATCGATCAGCGCCCAGCGATTGTCCTGCCAGAACAGGTTATGGCCCTTGAAATCGCCATGACTGATGCGTTCGGCGATCAGGCGGGCGAACAGTTGATCCAGCGCCTGCAGCTCGGATTCCGGCGCGTTGCCGTTTTCAACATATGGCGCAAAGCGCTCGATGATGTCCGGGCCCGGCAGGTATTCGGTGATCAGATAAGCGCGGCTGCGCAGCCACAGAAAGCGTTTTTCCAGCACGGCCAGCGGCTTCGGCGTGGCGATGCCGAGGAACGCCAGACGATTGCCTTCACGCCATGAATGCCAGGCGCGGCTCGGACGCCAGAAGCGTTTGAGCCAATGAGCAAAATTCTTGATGTTGTAGCGCTTGATCACCAGTTTGCGCCCGGCCACGTCGACCTTGCCGACGCTCGCCGCGCCGCCGGTTTTGTACAAATGGCCCTGATCGAGCAACGCATCGGCCTGTTCCAGCACCGGCGCCATCGCCGCTTCTTCCTCACGACGAATAGCACGTAGCGCGAATGCTCCGCGCTGCACGGCAAACAGCGTGCACTCGCGACCGACCTTGATCAGGTAATCGCGCAAACGCCAGGCGCGCACTTTGTCGATCTGCTTCTGCAACGCTTCCAGCGGCAACGCGTGTTCGCCGTTGCTCAGCAGGTAATACACCAACAATTCTTCAGTGAACGGCTCAAGCGATTTGGGCAATTGGGCGAAAAACACCCCGAGATTTTCCAGCACTTTCTGCCGCGACAACGGCTGACCGGCGGTTTCCGCGCAGATGCCAGCACCGTCGATCAAGTACAACTGGCCGCCATGGCGCAGCAGATTGTCGAGGTGCAGGTCTTCCTGCCAGAGGCCTTTGCTGTGCAACTGCGCAATCGCGCCGAGTGCTTCGCCCAGCACCGCCGATTGTTCATTCGCCAGCACCGGCAACGACTCGACCTGTTGCCAGGCATCGCCAAGGCTTTCAGCGTCTTCGAGAAATTCGAACAGCAGCCAGCCGCCCTCGCCGTCCTTCAAGCCATCGGCCAACAGCAGCGGCGTGGTCAAGCCTTGCGCCGCCAGCAGCTTCACGCCATTGAGTTCACGCTGAAAATGCCGCGCCGCTTTGCTGCCGACCAGCAACTTCGCCAGCACTGGCCGACCGCGCCAGACCCCGGCACCGACATAACGTTGCCCCGGCAGCACCCGCAGCAGACTCAGCAACTGCAAATCGGCCGGCCCGGCGGCATCGGCCAGGGAAATCGTCAACGGCAGACTCGGCGTGCGCCCGGCGTTTTTCAGGTCGGACAACTGCATCAGCGAGTCTCCTTGCGACTGCGCCGCGCGGTCAGACGCGTAACCCAGGCGTCGACCAACGAACTGTCGGTCGCCTGATCGACATAAGCCGCAAGCAGCTCGCGCAGTTGCGCCTCGTTCCATTGCGGCGCACGGCGCACCAGCGGTTCCAGATCCTTGACCCGATCGCGCATGCCCCACAGCAGTGGCCGGGTTTTCTCCAGGTCGATCAACTGCGCGCGATATTCAGCGCCGTCGGCCTGCAAAAAAATATGTTTCGGGTAAAAACAGCCGTGCACCTGACGCAGACCGTGCAGCAGCCGCGCCAGTTGCCCGCAGGCCTTGAGGATCGCTGATTGCTGCGCGGCGGTCAGTTCCGGCCAGCACTGCAACAACGAATCAAGATCATCCCAGCCATCGAGGGCGCGGGTCAGCAGGATCGCGCGGACTTCGCCGTCGACCTTGCGCTGGCCGAAGAACGCCGCTTGCAGCGCCGGGATACCGAGCTTGTTGTAGCGACTAATGTTGCGAAATTCGCGAGCAAAACTCGGCTCACCAAACGGCGCATGCAAGGTGCGCGTCAGGTAGTTGCTCTGGCGCTTGAGGTAGTAGGCGTGACCTTCCAGCTCCAGGCGAAACACGCTGCTCCAGCCGCCACCGTCGGTGTTCGGCTCGTCCACCGCTTCGAGCTGTTTGGCCCAGAGCGCGTCGAAGGTGCCGAGGCCATGGCGCTCAAGCAGCGCACGGTCTTCAGCGGCCAGAAAATCAGTCATTCGCGTCCCTCGAAAAATCTCACCACGTGGCGAATGCGCTTTTTGTCAGCGGCATTCAGGCGATCACGCCCACGGTATTGCAGATAAAAGCGCAGGCGCTGGGTGTTCGACAGGTGATATTTGGCAACCTTGTCGAGGCAGGCCAGATCCTTGGTGATGCGGTACTTGAGCCAGAAACCGCGCCAGAAATCGCCGTTCGGGCAGTCGATCAGGAACAGTCGATCCTGATCGTCGATCAGCAGGTTGCGCCACTTCAGATCGTTATGGGTGAAGCGGTGATCGTGCATCGTCCGCGTGTAAGCGGCCAACTGCCGGCTGACACCATCCACCCAGGCGCGATCCTTGAGCTTGGGATCGTTGCGCTCGGCCAGCGCCGAGAGGTCTTCGGTGCGCGGCAATTCGCGGGTGATCATCGCGCCACGGTCGTACGCCGCGCCACGTCGCTCCAGACCCCAGGCCACCACTTCGGCGGTGGGAATGCCCCACTTGGCGAAGCGCTTGAGGTTCTGCCACTCCATCTTCACGCGCGGCTTGCCGAGGTAACGGCGCAAGCCTTTACCGGCGCCGACGTAGCGTTTGACGTAATAGTTGACGCCGTTGCGCTCGACACGGACGACTTCCGACAGCGGATCGCGAGTCAGCCGTTCGCCTTGCAGGGCGAACACCGCTTCGAGGCTGCCAAAATCTTCGGCGAGTTCACTGTATTGCGGCTCCAGAATCCAGCCCGCCATCAGAGCGCATCCCCGTAGCGCTGTTTACGCGCATAGAGCTTGTTGGCCTTGCCTTCGAGCCAGCTCAGCAACGGCGCTTCTTCGGCGAGAATCTGCCGCAGCGGTTGCTGGAAATAGCCCTTGAGGAAACGCAGCTTGTCGCGGCGGGTCAGGCCGATGTCCAGCGCGGAAAAGTACAACGCGGCCAGATCCTTGTTGCGCCAGCGCTGGGTGATTTTCGCGCGGGTCTGGGCACGGTGCAGGTCGATCACCGAAAGCTTGAAATCGTCTGCCGTCACCGGTTTATCGGTGTGCAGCAGGAAGTGGCAGATGTAGCAGTCGCGGTGATTGACGCCGGCGCGGTGCATCATGCCGGTCATGCGCGCGACTTCGGCGATCAGCGCGCGCTTGAGTTTCGGCTCGGGCGGCTGCTTGATCCAGTCGATGCTGAAGTCTTCGAGGCTGACGGTAGGCGCCAGCTCTTCGGTGACGATGAACGAGTGCTGATCCGCCGGGTTGCTGCCCTTCTCGCCGTACGCGACGGCGGTCATGGTCGGCACGCCGACTTCCTGCAAACGCTGGATCGCCTTCCACTCCTGACCCGCGCCGAGCACCGGCAGCTTGGCGGTCAGCAGGTTTTTGAAGATTTCGCCCCAGCCGATGCCACGGTGGATCTTCACGAAAAATCCGTTGCCGTCGACTTCCGTGCGCAGTGTCCGGCGTGCTTCCAGCTCGCGGTATACCTCGCCCTGCAAGCCTTCGACTTCGGCGAACGGGTCGCGTCCGGCCCAAAGGCTTTTGAACGGTTCAGCCAGCATCAACTTCATTAAGCGTGCTCCGCCAGAATCACATCGGCCGCGTGCTGCGGCATGCTGTAGAGGTCGGCCGTCTCGGCGAAGGCCAGACCATTGCGGCTCCAAGCCGCTCGTGCAGCGTCGTCTTTCAACATGTCAGTCAGGTATTGCGTCAACTGCGCTTGATCGAACGGCTCGTCCAGCACTCGCCCGGCGTCGGCCTCGGCGATGTAATGGGCGTAACCGCAGACCGCGCTGACCAGCACCGGCAAGCCGGCGACCAGCGCTTCAAGCAACACAGTACCGGTGTTTTCGTTGTACGCCGGGTGAATCAACAGGTCAGCGCCGAGCAGGAAACGCGGGATATCGCTGCGCCCTTTGAGGAACGTCACGTTGTCGCCCAGACCTAAAGTTGCACTCTGCATCTGGAATAATTTGGGGTCATCCTGGCCGATTACAAACAGCCGCGTGCGCTTCTTCAGTTCGGCGGGCAATGCGGCCAGTGCTTTCAGGCTGCGATCGACGCCTTTGGTTTTGAAACCGGAACCGATCTGCACCAGCAGCAGCTCGTCATCCTTCAGATTGAATTCGGCGCGGAAACCGGCGCGGATTTCGTCAGCATCCGCTGGACGGCGACGATCCTGAGCGATGCCCGGTGGCAGCAAGTGGAAGCGTTCAAGCGGCGTGTCGTAATGCTTGATGAACAGCGGCTGCTGCACTTCGGAAATCATCAGCACTTCAGTCTTCGCGTCTTTGGCGAACACCGCGCGCTCGTACTCGGCGAAGTGGCGATAGCGGCCCCAGCGACGGTACAGCGAATTGCGCAGATTCTGCGCCTTGTCTTCGAAGCAACCGTCGGCGGCGTAATAGACGTCCAGCCCCGGCATCTTGTTGAAGCCAATCAGGCGATCAACCGGGCGCTTGGCCAGATCCGCTTCCATCCATGCGCTGAGTTTTTCGTTGCGACGATGATTGAAGAACGCTTTCACCGGTGCCACCAGCACCTCGAAACCGGGCGGCACGTCGCCTTCCCAGATCAGCGTGTAGACGCGGATCTGATGCCCGCGTTTCTGGCATTCGAGGGCGATGCGCATGAAGTCGCGCTGCAAGCCACCGAACGGGAAATATTTGTACAGGACGAATGCCAATTGCATCAGCGCAGCTCCTCAGCCATTAACAACGTGCTCAGTCGGCTGGCGACACGCTCGGGGTTCAGACGCGTGAAGCACAGCGGCTGTTCACGCTTCAGGTCAAACTGACGGGCATCCTGCGCGGTCGGTTGATAGGTACATTTCTTTTGCAGGCACGGCGCGCACGGGAAGTCGCTGGCCAGGTGAATCTGCAGTTTGCCGTAAGCGCCGGTCAGGCCCGGGTTGGTCGGGCCGAACAGCGAAATGGTCGGTACGTCCAGTGCCGCCGCCAAATGGCCGAGGCCGGTGTCCACCGCCACACAGGCTTGCGCGCCGGCGAGGACTTTGCCGACGCCGGCCAGATTGAGTTTCGGCAGCACTTCGGCGTGTTTGAAACCGGCGGCGATGCGCTCGGCGCGAGCCTTTTCCTGCGGATTGCCCCACGGCAGTTTGACGCCGACGCCGAGGTAACCGACGCGTTCGGTCAGTTCACGCCAGTAGGCTTCCGGCCAGTGTTTGGTGTCCCAGGTGGTGCCGTGCAGGAACACTACGAAGGCGTTTTTCCGTGGCAGCTCGACCAGACGTTCGACGTTGAGGCCGTAGTCGCCCAGGCCTTTTGGCAGGTCGTAACCGAGGGCGATGGCGAACAGTTGGCGCACGCGTTCGACGGCATGTTGCCCACGGGCCACGGCCAGTTTTCGATCGTAAAAACGCGCGGCCATCGGCTCACGGGCCGAACCTTTGTCGAGTCCGGCCACCGGCGCTTTGACGTAACGGGTCAGCCAGGCGCTTTTCAGCAGGCCTTGGGCGTCGATCACCAAGTCATATTTGTTGGCGCGCACGCTTTGTTTGAAGCGTTTCCACTCGCCGCTGGTGATGGTTTTCCAGATATTTTTGCGCCAGCGGCGGATCGCCACCGGAATCACTTTGTCGACGGCCGGGTGCCAGGTCGGGATCTCGGCGAAGCCTTCTTCAACGACCCAGTCGAATTTGATCCCGGGGATCGCCCTGGCGGCGTCAGTCAGCGCCGGCAACGCATGAATCACGTCGCCCAGCGATGAGGTCTTGATCAGCAGTACCCGCAACTTAATGAACCTCGACCACGGAGCCCTGCAATTTTTGCAAGGCATCGTTGACCGCGTCCGGCATCAGCTGGCGCAGGCAGTTGTAATGGCCGAAGCGGCAGGTACGGTCGAAGCATGGGCTGCAATCGAGACCCAGACGCACCACTTCAACGTGCTCGGCCAACGGCGGGGTGAAGCCCGGCGAGGTAGAGCCGTAGACCGCGACCAGTGGACGGTTCAGGGCGGCGGCGACGTGCATCAGGCCGGAGTCATTGGAGACCACCGAGTCGGCGCAGGACATCAGGTCGATGGCTTCGGCCAGCGAGGTGCCGCCACTGAGGTTGACCGATTCTTCGCGCAGGCCCGGGATCAATCGGGCGCGAATGTCTTCGCCGACCGCGTGATCGTTTTTCGAGCCGAACAGCCACACTTGCCAGCCTTCGCGGATACGCGCTTCGGCGACTTTGGCGTAATGCTCGGACGGCCAGCGCTTGGATTCGCCGAATTCGGCGCCGGGGCACAGGGCCAATACCGGGCGATCGAGGCTCAGGCCGAACTTGGCCAGCGCCGCTTCGCGGGTGACCGGGTCGATTTGCAGGCTTGGGCGTGGATAGGGTTTCGGCAGCTCGGCGTTCGGCTCATAGGCCAAGGCCATGAAACGCTCGATCATCAGCGGATAGCGTTCTTTGTCGAGGGTGCGCACGTCGTTGAGCAAGCCGTAACGGAATTCGCCACGCCAGCCGGTGCGTTTCGGGATGCCGGCGAAAAACGGCACCAGCGCCGATTTCAGCGAGTTGGGCAGCAGGATCGCTTGATCGTACTGACCGCGCAGGGATTTGCCGATGCGCCGACGCGTCGCCAACTCCAGCGCGCCATGGCCGAGCGGGAAGCTCAAGGCCTGGCGCACTTCGGGCATGCGCTCAAGGATCGGCCGGCTCCACTCGGGGGCCAGCACGTCGATTTCGCATTGCGGGTGGCGCTGTTTGAGACACTGAAACAGTGTCTGCGCCATCACCATGTCACCGACCCAACTGGGCCCAACGATCAGAATATTCATGTGGTTTCCAAAAACGAACCGGGGAGGCATTTACGCCTCCCCGCCTCGAGAATCACTGAGGGAGCGGCGCTGCTTGCGATGGGTCATTACCTTCAACATAACTGTCGACTGTCACTCCGCTATCGCGAGCAGGCTCGCTCCCACATGGTTTTGTATCTGCTCACACAACTGCGACTCACCGCAGATCCACTGTGGGAGCGAGCCTGCTCGCGAAGAGGCTGGCACATCCAACATCGATGCTGCCTGACACTCCGCCTTCGCGAGCAGGCTCGCTCCTACAGGGTTTTGCATTCGTTCCAACATCTGCATTTCACCGCAGATCTATTGTAGGAGTGAGCCTGCTCGCGAAGAGGCCGGCACATCCAAAATCAATGCTGCCTGACACTCCGCCTTCGCGAGCAAGCTCGCTCCCACAGGGTTTTGCATTCGCTCCAACATCTGCATTTCAGCGCAGATCTATTGTAGGAGTGAGCCTGCTCGCGAAGAGGCCAGCACATTCAACATCGATGTTGCCTGACACTCCGCTTTCGCGAGCAAGCTCGCTCCCACAGGGTTTTGCGTCCGTTCCAACATCTGCATTTCAGCGCAGATCTATTGTAGGAGTGAGCCTTCTCGCGAAGGGATCAGCACATCCAAAATCAATGTTGCCTGACACCCAGCCTTCGCGAGCAGGCTCGCTCCCACAGGGTTTTGCATTCGCTCCAACATCTGCATTTCAGCGCAGATCACTGTGGGAGCGAGCTTGCTCGCGAAGGGGCCAGCACATCCAAAATCAATGCTGCCTGACACTCCGCCTTCGCGAGCAAGCTCGCTCCTACAGGGTTTTGCATTCGTTCCAACATCTGCATTTCAGCGCAGATCTATTGTAGGAGTGAGCCTGCTCGCGAAGAGGCCAGCACATCCAAAATCAATGCTGCCTGACACTCCGCCTTCGCGAGCAGGCTCGCTCCTACAGGGTTTTGCATTCGTTCCAACATCTGCATTTCAGCGCAGATCTATTGTAGGAGTGAGCCTGCTCGCGAAGAGGCCGGCACATCCAACATCGATGTTGCCTGACACTCCGCTTTCGCGAGCAAGCTCGCTCCCACAGGGTTTTGCATTCGCTCCAACATCTGCATTTCAGCGCAGATCTATTGTAGGAGTGAGCCTGCTCGCGAAGGGATCAGCACATCCAAAATCAATGCTGCCTGACACCCAGCCTTCGCGAGCAGGCTCGCTCCCACAGGGTTTTGCATTCGCTCCAACATCTGCATTTCAGCGCAGATCACTGTGGGAGCGAGCTCGCTCGCGAAGAGGCAAGCACATCCAAAATCAATGCTGCCTGACACTCCGCCTTCGCGAGCAAGCTCGCTCCTACAGGGTTTTGCGTCCGTTCCAACATCTGCATTTCAGCGCAGATCTATTGTAGGAGTGAGCCTGCTCGCGAAGAGGCCGGCGCCTTCAACATCCATGTTGCCTGACACTCCGCTTTCGCGAGCAGGCTCGCTCCTACAGGGTTTTGCGTCCGTTCCAACATCTGCATTTCAGCGCAGATCACTGTGGGAGCGAGCCTGCTCGCGAAGAGGCCGGTACATTCAACATCGATGTTGCCTGACACTCCGCTTTCGCGAGCAAGCCCGCTCCCACAGGGTTTTGCATTCGTTCCAACATCTGCGATTCACCGCAGATCTATTGTAGGAGTGAGCCTGCTCGCGAAGGGGCCGGCACATTCAACATCGATGTTGCCTGACACTCCGCTTTCGCGAGCAAGCCCGCTCCCACCTTTTTGAATCTCATCGGCCTTGCTGATGTGTTTTCAGCTTAGCCCCATCTCTTTCCAGATCCGCAACACCTGTCGCCGTTCTTCGACGAACTGGTCGCCTGCAATCACCCCCGGATCCTTCTGCAAGGCCTGCCGGTGGGCGGCGGAGCGGTAGGCTTTGTAGGCCTCGCGCAACAGGCTGGCGTCTTCGGCAGGCATCAGCCCTTCGTGTTCCAGCTCTTCCGTGATGCGGATGTTATCGGTCCAGCGCAGCAATGGCGGGTGGTTGTGCGACCACGCCAGGGCCGCGTATTGCACCATAAATTCAATATCGACGATACCTCCGGCGTCCTGCTTGAGGTCGAACGGCGCCGTGGCGTCGAAGGCATTCGCCGCGGTGCCGGCCGCGGTGCTCTTGGTGCCGAGGTTGTCGCGCATCTTCGCGCGCATCTCGCTGACTTCCTGTTGCAACTTCGCCAGATCACGGGATTTGCCCAACACCTGCGCGCGAACCTTCTCGAACGCTTTGCCAACATCCTGACTCCCGACCAGCACCCGCGCCCGCACCAGAGCCTGATGCTCCCACGTCCACGCTTCATTTTCTTGATAACGAGCAAACGCGCCGAGCGAACTCACCAACAGCCCGGAAGCACCGGACGGCCGCAAACGCATGTCCACTTCATAGAGCTGGCCCGAGTTGGTCTGCGCCGTCAGCAAGTGAATGATCCGCTGTCCCAGCCGGGTAAAGAACTGCGCGCCATCAATCGGTTTCGCCCCGTCGGTTTCCGCCTGCGGATCACCGTCATGGATAAACACCAGATCCAGATCGGAACCATGCCCCAGTTCCAGCCCGCCGACTTTCCCGTAACCGACAATGATGAAGCCGGGATCGCACAAGGTGCCGTCGGTGCGCAGCGGTGTGCCGTGTTTGGCCACGGTCTGGCGCCAGGCCAGGGCCAGCACTTGTTCAAGAATCGCCTCAGCGAGCCAGGTCAGGTAATCGCTGACTTTCATCAACGGCAGGCTGCCGGCGATTTCCGAGGCGGCGACGCGCAAGCGGTGCGCCAGTTTGAAATGGCGCAGGGCTTCCATTTGTTGTTCGAGGTCGTCTTCGGGGATTCGCGTCAGCCGCTCGCGCAATTCGGCGGCCAATTCCGGCGCCAGGGGCGGCTTGAACAAACGCCCTTCGTTGAGCAATTCATCCATCAGCAGCGGGAAGCGAGTGATCTGCTCAGCAATCCACGGGCTCGCCGCGCACAACGTCAGCAAGCGGCGCAGCGCACCGGGGTTTTCCGTGAGCAAGACCAGATAAGCCGAACGCCGAGCGACCGCTTCCACCAGCGGCAACACCCGCTCAAGCACCAGATCCGGATTGGCATGCTCAACCGCTTGCGCCAACAGGCGCGGAATAAACGCATCAAGACGCTCGCGCCCTAGCCGTTGCATCGCGCGCAATTGCGGGCTTCCACGCAAACCGGCCAGTGCCTTCAGGGCTTTGCTGGCATCAGCGAAACCGCCCTCTTCCAACTGTCGGCAAGCCGCCTCTTCGTCCTGCTCTTCTTCCCACAATGGCAACCATTCACCGCCGACCACCACTTCGCTTTCGGTGCCTTCTTCCTCGTCGGGATCGGCAATCACCTGCGCAAAGTGCCAAGCGACGCGGCCGCGCCAGAACATCAGCTTCTCGTGGAAAGCGTCCCAATCGGCAAAGCCGAGCATGAAAGCAATGCGCGCCTGATCCTGCGCGCCGTCCGGCAGCATCTGCGTCTGACGGTCGGCAATCGCTTGAATCGCATGCTCGGTGTAACGCAGAAATTCGTAACCTTCACGCAACTCGCTGATCACCGCTGGCGGCAGGTAGCCCTGCCCTTCAAGCGTGCTCAACACCTTTAATAGAGGACGCTGTTGCAGACTCAGGTCGCGGCCACCGTGGATCAACTGAAAGGCCTGAGCAATAAACTCGACCTCACGAATTCCGCCCGAGCCGAGCTTGATGTTGTCGGCCATGCCTTTGCGCCGCACTTCCTGCTGGATCAACTGCTTCATGGTGCGCAGCGCTTCGATCGCCGAGAAGTCCAGGTAACGCCGATAAACAAATGGCCGCAGCATGTCGAGCAACTGCGCGCCCGCGACCTGATCGCCGGCCACCACCCGCGCCTTGATCATCGCGTAGCGTTCCCAGTCGCGGCCCTGGTCCTGGTAATACTGTTCCAGCGCATTGAAGCTCAGCACCAGCGCGCCGGACGAACCGTACGGGCGCAGGCGCATGTCGACGCGGAACACAAAGCCGTCGACGGTCATCGGATCCAGCGCCTTGATCAGGCGCTGGCCGAGACGAATGAAGAATTCCTGATTATCCAGCGAGCGCTTCACGCCCACCGTTTCGCCGCCCTCGGGGTAGGCGAAAATCAAATCGATGTCGGAAGACAAATTCAGCTCGACCGCGCCGAGCTTGCCCATGCCGAGGATGACCATCGGCTGCGGCTCACCGCTGCGGCGGCCAGTCGGCGTGCCGAATTGTTCGCAATGGCGGCTGTACAACCATTGATAGGCTTGATCGATGGTGGCGTCGGCCATGTCCGAGAGGTCGCGGCAGGTCTGCACCAGATCGGCCTGTCGGGTGAGGTCACGCCAGATGATCCGTACTTGATGGCGCGCCCGTTGGCGACGCAGGGCGCGACCGAGTTCGTCTTCAGTCTGTGCGGCGTTCACCGCAGCGGAAATCTGCGCACACAATTCACCCGGTGCGAACGGCCGGTCGAGTTCGCCAGACTGCACCAGCGCGAGCAACATCAAAGGGTCACGAACGCTCTGTTCAATGACAAACTCGCTGGCAGCGGTGACGCGGGCGAATTGCGCCCAGCGTTCTGGCGTCCAGGTCGAGAAGCCGTGATCGTCTTCCAGTTCGGCGACGGCCGTACGGAACGACTGTTCGGATCGAGTGACCAACGGCAGGAGGATGGCAGGCAGTTCGGCAAGCACGGGCAGGGTCATGGTCTATCCTTGATCGGCGTGTAATCAGCCGCTTGTAGTGAATGGTGAAAACCCGCTACCTGAAGGACTGTCGAACAAAAGTTAGAAATAGCTGAAATTTCTTCTTCTTTAGCATCCAGCATCAAAGTTTCACCTTTTACGGATGGTAATCGACCAACCTTAACGATTATTCTCACAACGCAGTCAGAGGCCACAAGCCTTTCATCTGTAGTTTTACTACTCGTCTATACATCCGAAAGGCTGAAATGCTCAAAGATTTGTAGTAAAACTACACGCCGCCGGAACAACCTGTCGGCAATCCAAGAATTTTAAATCGTCTGCCCACAAGGCCAGTCGCAAACTCAGGCAACCGATTCTGGAAGCCTTTCCGCCCTGGAGCAAGCCATGCAAGACCTCGATCCCGTCGAAACCCAGGAATGGCTGGACGCCCTGGAATCGGTTCTCGACAAAGAAGGCGAAGACCGTGCTCACTATCTGATGACCCGTATGGGTGAACTGGCAACCCGCAGCGGTTCGCAGCTCCCTTACGCCATCACCACGCCTTACCGCAACACCATCCCGGTAACCCACGAAGCACGCATGCCTGGCGACCTGTTCATGGAACGCCGCATTCGCTCGTTGGTACGCTGGAACGCGATGGCCATGGTAATGCGTACGAACCTGAAAGATTCCGACCTCGGTGGTCACATCTCCAGCTTCGCTTCCAGTGCGACCCTGTATGACATCGGCTTCAACTACTTCTTCCAGGCCCCGACCGACGAACACGGCGGCGACCTGATCTACTTCCAGGGCCACACCTCGCCAGGCGTTTACGCCCGTGCGTTCATGGAAGGCCGCATCACCGAAGACCAGATGAACAACTTCCGCCAGGAAGTCGACGGTCAGGGCCTGTCGTCCTACCCGCACCCTTGGCTGATGCCTGACTTCTGGCAGTTCCCGACCGTATCGATGGGTCTGGGTCGATTCAAGCGATCTACCAGGCTCGCTTCATGAAGTACCTGGAACACCGCGGTTTCATCCAGCCGGGCAAACAGAAAGTCTGGTGCTTCCTGGGCGACGGCGAGTGCGACGAGCCGGAATCCCTGGGCGCCATCTCCCTGGCCGGCCGCGAGAAGCTGGACAACCTGATCTTCGTCATCAACTGCAACCTGCAGCGCCTCGACGGCCCGGTTCGCGGCAACGGCAAGATCATCCAGGAACTCGAAGGCGTGTTCCGCGGTGCTCAGTGGAACGTGACCAAAGTCATCTGGGGCCGTTTCTGGGATCCACTGCTGGCCAAAGACGTCGACGGCATCCTGCAACGTCGCATGGACGAAGTCATCGACGGCGAGTACCAGAACTACAAAGCCAAAGACGGCGCGTTCGTTCGCGAGCACTTCTTCAACACGCCAGAACTCAAGGCGATGGTTGCTGATCTGTCCGACGACGAGATCTGGAAACTCAACCGTGGCGGCCACGACCCGTACAAGGTCTATGCGGCGTACCACGAAGCGGTCAACCACAAAGAACAACCAACCGTTATCCTCGCCAAGACCATCAAAGGTTATGGCACCGGTGCCGGCGAAGCGAAAAACACTGCGCACAACACCAAGAAAGTCGACGTCGACAGCCTGAAGTTGTTCCGCGATCGTTTCGACATCCCGGTCAAGGACGAAGAGCTGGAGAACCTGCCGTTCTTCAAGCCAGAGCCAAACAGCGCCGAAGCCCGCTACCTCAGCGAGCGTCGCACTGCATTGGGCGGTTTCGTGCCACAGCGCCGCGCACAAAGCTTCAGCGTGCCGACGCCGGATCTGGACACCCTCAAGGCCATCCTTGACGGTTCCGGCGACCGTGAAATTTCCACCACCATGGCCTTCGTGCGGATCCTCGCGCAACTGGTCAAGGACAAGGAAATCGGCCCGCGCATCGTTCCGATCATCCCGGACGAAGCCCGTACTTTCGGTATGGAAGGCATGTTCCGTCAGCTCGGCATCTACTCGTCCGTCGGCCAGCTCTACGAGCCAGTCGATAAAGACCAGGTGATGTTCTACAAGGAAGACCAGAAAGGTCAGATCCTTGAAGAAGGCATCAACGAAGCAGGCGCCATGAGCTCGTTCATCGCCGCCGGTACTTCGTACTCCAGTCACAACCAGCCGATGCTGCCGTTCTACATCTTCTACTCGATGTTCGGCTTCCAGCGTATCGGTGACCTGGCCTGGGCCGCTGGCGACAGCCGTACCCGTGGCTTCCTGATCGGCGGCACCGCCGGCCGTACCACCCTGAACGGTGAAGGTCTGCAACACGAAGACGGTCACAGCCACCTGCTGGCTGCAACCATCCCGAACTGCCGCACCTACGATCCAACCTACGGCTACGAGCTGGCGGTGATCATTCAGGACGGCATGAAGAAGATGACCGAAGAGCAACAGGACATCTTCTATTACATCACCGTGATGAACGAGTCGTACCAGCAGCCAGCCATGCCGGCCGGTGCCGAAGAAGGCATCAAGAAAGGCATGTACCTGCTCGAAGAAGACACCCGCGATGCGGCGCACCACGTACAGCTGATGGGCTCCGGCACCATCCTGCGTGAAGTCCGTGAAGCGGCGAAGATCCTGCGTGAAGAGTTCAACGTTGGCGCTGACGTGTGGAGCGTTACCAGCTTCAACGAACTGCGTCGTGACGGCCTCGCTGTCGAGCGCAGCAACCGTCTGAAGCCGGGCCAGAAGCCTAAGCTGAGCTACGTCGAAGAGTGCCTGAACGGCCGTAACAGGCCCGGTCATCGCCTCTACCGACTACATGAAACTGTTCGCCGAGCAGATCCGTCAGTGGGTACCGTCGAAGGAATTCAAAGTCCTCGGCACCGACGGTTTCGGCCGCAGCGACAGCCGCAAGAAACTGCGTCATTTCTTCGAAGTTGACCGTCATTTCGTGGTGTTGGCAGCCCTGGAAGCACTGGCTGACCGTGGTGATATCGAACCTAAGGTTGTGGCTGAAGCCATCACCAAGTTCGGCATCGACCCGGAAAAACGCAACCCACTGGACTGCTGAGGAGACATTTTGTGAGCGAACTCATTCGCGTACCTGACATCGGCAGCGGTGAAGGTGAAGTAATTGAACTGTTTGTGAAGGTCGGCGACCGTATCGAAGCCGACCAGAGCATCCTGACCCTGGAATCGGACAAGGCCAGCATGGAAGTGCCGGCCCCGAAAGCCGGCGTCATCAAAAGCCTGAAAGTGAAGCTGGGCGACCGTCTGAAAGAAGGCGACGAACTGCTTGAGCTGGAAGTCGAGGGCGCCGCTGAAGCGGCCCCTGCTCCGGCTGCTGCACCGGCTAAAAAGGCTGAAGAAAAACCGGCCGCCGCTCCTGCTGCTGCCGCGCCAGCCGCTGCCCCTGCTGCCGCTTCGGTTCAGCAAGTGCACGTGCCGGACATCGGTTCGTCGGGCAAGGCGCAGATCATCGAGATCCAGGTCAAGGTCGGCGACACCGTCGAAGCTGATCAATCGCTGATCACGCTGGAATCCGACAAGGCGAGCATGGAAATCCCGTCGCCTGCCGCTGGCGTGGTCAAGGCCATCAGCGTCAAACTCAACGACGAAGTCGGCACTGGCGACCTGATTCTGGATCTGGAAGTGGCGGGTGCTGCGGCCCCTGCTGCGGCCGCTCCGGCTCAGGCTGCTGCACCGGCCGCTGCGCCTGCTCCGGCAGCCGCGCCAGCAGCTCCGGTTGCTGACAGCGTTCAGGACATCCACGTTCCGGACATCGGCTCGGCTGGCAAAGCCAAGATCATCGAAGTGTTGGTCAAGGCTGGCGACAGCGTTGAAGCCGACCAGTCGCTGATCACCCTGGAATCCGACAAGGCGAGCATGGAAATTCCATCGCCTGCCGCCGGCGTGGTGGAAAGCGTTTCCATCAAGCTGGATGACGAAGTCGGTACTGGCGACCTGATTCTGAAGCTGAAAGTCAAAGGCGCGGCGCCTGCAGCTGCTCCGGCTCCGGCTCCAGCTGCCGCCGCTGCTGCTCCGAGCGCTCCGGCACCTGCCACTGCTGCTCCGGCTGCCGCTGCACCTGCTGCAGCTCCAGCCGCCGCACCGGCCAAGCCGGGCGCGAAAGTTCACGCCGGCCCAGCCGTGCGTCAACTGGCTCGTGAGTTCGGCGTCGAGCTGAACGCTGTCGGCGCCAGCGGCCCGCACGGTCGTATCTTGAAAGAAGACGTGCAGGTTTACGTCAAAGCGATGATGCAGAAGGCCAAGGAAGCACCGGCCGCTGCTGCTGGCGCAACCGGTGGCGCGGGCATCCCGCCGATTCCGGTCGTCGACTTCAGCCGTTTCGGCGAAATCGAAGAAGTGCCGATGACTCGCCTGATGCAAATCGGCGCGTCGAGCCTGCACCGCAGCTGGCTGAACATCCCGCACGTGACTCAGTTCGATTCGGCTGATATCACCGAGCTGGAAGCGTTCCGCGTGGCGCAGAAAGCCGTTGCAGAGAAGGCTGGCGTCAAGCTGACCATCCTGCCGCTGCTGCTCAAGTCGTGCGCACACATGCTCAAGGAGCTGCCGGACTTCAACAGTTCGCTGGCGCCAAGCGGCAAAGCGATCATCCGCAAGAAGTACATCAACATCGGCTTCGCCGTCGACACTCCGGATGGCCTGCTGGTACCGGTCATCAAGAACGTCGACCAGAAGAGCCTGTTGCAACTGGCAGCCGAAGCCGCTGCGCTGGCCGCCAAGGCCCGCGACAAGAAGCTGACTGCTGACGACATGCAAGGCGCCTGCTTCACCATTTCCAGCCTCGGCCACATTGGCGGCACCGGCTTCACGCCGATCGTCAACGCGCCGGAAGTGGCGATCCTCGGTGTTTCCAAGGCAACCATTCAGCCAGTCTGGGACGGCAAAGCCTTCCAGCCGAAACTGATGCTGCCGCTGTCGTTGTCCTACGATCACCGTGTGATCAACGGCGCCGCTGCCGCACGCTTCACCCAGCGTCTGGGCAGCCTGCTGGCGGACATCCGCACCATCCTGCTGTAATCCCAGGCGGCCCTCCGGTAACGGCGGGCCGCTTGTGTTTCACGTTTTCGAGCGCCACACGCTCGTACCTCAACCCCGTCAGTTTGACGGGGCTTTTTTTTGCCTGAAATTCGTCTCTTATACTTTTCCCACACATTGCGCTGACATCGGCTACAGCCCGAGTCAACTTCGTGCCGATCTTTTTATGCAAACGCCAACTAGTCTTGGCACAGCACAGTCAAACTACCTTTTAGTTTTATCTGACACTCATTCGAATGGATTCGAACATGTTAAAACCGACTATCGGCCCGATTATTGGCCACGTTACAACTAACCAGGCGCGGATATTTATTCGCGGCGAGTTTCAAAAAGATCTTCAGGTGTTCGCCGGCATTCGTTATCGGGCCAGCGACACGCAACAATGGACTAAAGGCATTTTTGCCAAACTCGACGAATCTCGCGACATGTCCAATGTGATCACACTTAATAACTTGGATGAAGACACCGAGTACGAATATCAAACCGGCTGGTTCAGCCCGATGAGTCCGGTACACACCGTCGACAGTGTCGCTGAACTGCCGCTGCAATGGCCGCGCGAGATCTATCGCTTCCGCACCCGCTCCGGCGAATCATTGCAGCCGCGCGCCTATATCGTTGGTTCGTGCCGTTACCTACGCATGACGGCAGGGGTTGCGGTGCTGCCGCAGTTGGGAGACCGGATCTTTGCTTCAATCCGTCAATTGATCGAAGGGATACAACCGCCCATTAGTGCAATGCTGATGACCGGCGACCAGATCTATGTCGACGATCTCAACTTGATTGCACCTGATCGCGAATACAAAGATATTCTCGCAAAGTACCGCGCAGCTTTTTCGCAACCCAACATAAAGCGCTTAATGTCGGAAACTCCGACGTATATGATTCTCGACGACCATGAAATCGAGGATAACTGGCCGGCGAATGCCGAAGCAGGTGACGACGCGTTATATAACAACGCAACCAAAGCCTATGAACTGTATCAAGCCAGTCATAGCCCAGTTTATTCTTTAAAAACTAACGGCCAAGTTAATCACTCATCTGTCCAGCATTACTGGTATCAATTCAGCGACGGCGATCTCGAATGGTTTGTCACCGACAGCCGCACCCGGCGCAATCTGTCGGCCGACGATCGACGCATCCTCGACGTCGAACAGGAGCAAGCGCTGCTGGACTGGCTGATCAACAGCACGGCGCGGGTCAAATTCGTGGTCACCAGCGTGATGTTCTACCCGGACGGCAAAGGCCTTGGCGAAGATGCGTGGAAAGCCTTTCCGCAGCAGCGTCTGCGCTTGCTGGAAACCATTCGTACCCGGCGTATCAGCAATGTGATCTTCATTTCCGGCGACGTGCACGGCTCGATGACTGCGCGTCTGTCGCACAGTGAAGATCCTGAATTCGAAGTGCACACCGTAGTGTCATCGCCGCTGTGCAACAGCAAACTGCTGCCGTATGCCAAGGCATCCACGTTCATTCTGGATCAGCCGTTGGTGCGCACGGCGGCGGGCGATTATGTGCATGAGTTGACCAGCGAGGTGATCAGTCAGGATAACTTCGCGCACATGGTGGTCGAGGCTGAGCGGATTGTGGTGAATTACCATGATCGCGATGGGAGGCCGTTGCAGTCGATTGCGATAGATCTGCGCTAAACCTTAAAAGATCGCAGCCTTCGGCAGCTCCTACAGGGATCGCATTTCTCTTCAAACGTGGGCGCTGGCTGCGATCTTTTGCTGTTTTCAAATAGACGCTGGAGAAATGTTCACTCCAGCCGACATATTCTTATAGCACTTGGCCTTCATCACTCTTGTCAGTCAGTGCTGCAATGATGCAACCTTGCCGCAGGCAACGTTTAAGAGGGCGAGAGCCCGGCGCGTTCAGCATATTTCCAAGCGAGTTCCCTTCATGAAGAGCCAACCCGATGCCGCCAGCCGTATGGTGGCCGAGGTAGTGACGCAGTTGCCTGTGCCCTCGCGGCTCGGCATGCTGCGTTTCGAGCGCTTGAATGAAGCCAGTTGGGCGATGCTCTTTCTCGATCCAAATTGCGAACGCCAGTTCGGCCAGCCCGCTGTCGAGCTGTGTGCTCTGGTCGGCTCGCCTTACGCCAGCCTGATGGAGCCGGAAGCGCGCTATCAACTGCACGACGCGATCCAGCAACAACTCGGCGCCAGCCCGCATTATCTGGTGCGTTACACGCTGCACACCCCGGCCGGCGCGCTGAATATTCTTGAACTGGGCGAAGCCTACAAACAACACAATCGTCACCTGCTGCGCGGCTATCTGCTGGCGGTCGATGACGTCTTCGACGATGCGCCGCTGCAACCCTCGGTCGACCTCGAAACCCAGAACTCGCGCCTGCAGATCGCCCTCGAACTGAATCAGCGCGCGCAGCAGGAACAACTGCTGCATCTGGAGCGTGTCCGCGCCCAGCAGGATTTGATTTTGCTGCTCGCCCGTCAGCGCTACAGCACGCACAATTCCTTGCAGGAAGCCGCCGAACTGATCACCCGCTGCGCCTGCGATATCTATGAAATCGACTGCGCCAGCCTGTGGAACCTCGAAGGCCAGCAACTGGTGCCGATCTCGGCATACCACCGCACGACGCAGGAATACATCCTGCCGGACGTGATCGACGTCAGCACCTTTCCCGATTACATGGAAGCGTTGCAGAGCAGCCGCGCCATCGACGCGCACAACGCGATGCGTGATCCGCGCACCCGCGAAATGGCCGAAGCCCTGCGCCCGCGCGACGTCAATGCGATGCTCGATGCCAGCATTCGTGTCGATGGTCAGGTCGTCGGCGTGTTGTGCCTGGAACAGACCGGCGTCACTCGCGCCTGGCAGTCCGACGAGATCGCCTTCGCCGGCGAGTTGGCCGACCAGTTCGCGCAAGTCATCAACAACCACAACCGCCGCACCGCCACCAGCGCCCTGCACCTGTTTCAGCGTGCGGTCGAGCAAAGCGCCAACGCGTTTTTGCTGGTCAATTGCGACGGCGTGGTCGAGTACGTCAACCCGAGCTTCACCGCGATCACCCAGTACACCACCGAGGAAGTCCACGGCCAGCGCCTATCCGAGCTGCCAGCCTTGGAAAACCTTAGCGAGCTGCTGTTCGATGCCCCTTCCGCACTGGCCAAGAGCAACAGTTGGCAGGGCGAATTCAAGAGCCGCCGGAAAAACCTCGAACCGTACTGGGGCCAGTTGTCGATCTCCAAGGTCTACGGCGACAACCGTGAGCTGACCCACTACATCGGCATCTACGAAGACATCACCCAGACCAAGCTCGCGCAACAGCGCATCGAGCGCCTGGCCTACACCGACAACCTGACCAACCTCGGTAACCGGCCTGCGTTTATCCGCAATCTGGACGAACGCTTCGCCCGCGATAGCGATACCCCGATCAGCCTGTTGCTGGTCGACATCGACAACTTCAAGCGCATCAACGACAGCCTCGGCCACCAGACCGGCGACAAACTGCTGATCAGTCTGGCCCGGCGTCTGCGCAACAGCCTCAGCCCGAGTGGCAGCCTCGCGCGATTCGCCAGTAACGAATTTGCCGTACTGCTCGACGACACCGATCTGGCGACCGGTCAGCAGATCGCCAACCAATTGTTGGCGACGCTGGATAAACCGATGTTCGTCGACAACCAGTTGATCAGCGTCACCGGCTCGGTCGGTCTGGCTTGCGCGCCGTTGCACGGCCGCGACCCGCAAACCCTGATGCGTAACGCCGGTCTGGCACTGCATAAGGCCAAGGCCAACGGCAAACATCAGGTGCAAGTCTTCACCGAAGCGCTGAACGCCGAGGCCAGTTACAAACTGTTCGTCGAGAACAACCTGCGCCGCGCCCTGACCCAGAATGAGCTGGACGTGTTCTATCAGCCCAAGTTGTGCCTGCGCAGCGGTCGCTTGCTGGGCATGGAGGCACTGTTGCGCTGGAACCACCCGGAACGCGGCATGATCCGCCCGGACCAGTTCATCAGCGTTGCCGAAGAGACCGGCCTGATCATTCCGATCGGCAAGTGGATCGCGCGTCAGGCTTGCCGCATGAGCAAAGCGCTGACCGCTGCCGGCATGGGCAATCTGCAAGTGGCGATCAACCTCTCGCCGAAACAGTTTTCCGACCCGGATCTGGTCGCCTCCATCGCCAACATCCTCAAGGAAGAAGCGCTGCCGGCCCATCTGCTCGAACTGGAATTGACCGAAGGTTTGCTGCTGGAAGCCACTGAAGACACGCACTTGCAGCTCGATCAGCTCAAGCGTCTGGGCCTGACGCTGGCCATGGATGACTTCGGTACCGGTTATTCGTCGCTGAGCTATTTGAAGAAATTCCCGATCGACATCATCAAGATCGATCGCAGCTTTATCCACGAAATCCCCGACAACCAGGACGACATGGAAATCACCTCAGCGGTGATCGCCATGGCGCACAACCTGAAACTCAAGGTTGTGGCGGAAGGCATCGAGACCGCCGAACAACTGGCATTCCTCCGTCGCCATCGCTGCGACGTCGGCCAGGGTTACCTGTTCGACCGCCCGATCCCCGGCGGCGAACTGATCCAGGCGCTCAAGCGCTACCCGCGCCGGTCCGCTCGCCCTCTAACCCCCCGCAGCTCTCTCTATGGATGAATTCCCCCTGTGGGAGCGGGCTTGCTCGCGAATGCAGTGCATCAGTCAATATTTCTCTAGCCTGACACACCGCCTTCGCGAGCAAGCCCGCTCCCACAGTTTTGATAGTGCGAAGTCGGGCATCATTGGGCACACTGGCGGTCTGACTTTTTACATCCAACCTGACTGAGAGGACTGATCATGGTTCTGCGCTCGGAAATTCTGGTGAACAAAAACGTGCTTCCAACCAAAGAACAAGCTCTGCCCGGCCGCGAAACCGCGATGACCCTGCCTGAAAAACACTTCGTGTTTGAAGACACCCCGCTGCTCGGCCCGTTTTTTCAGGACGTCGATTTTGCGATCTTCGGTCTCGGTTGCTTCTGGGGTGCAGAACGCCGTTTCTGGCAGCGCGAAGGCGTGGTTAGCACGGTCGTCGGTTACGCTGGCGGCTTCACCCCGAACCCGACTTACGAAGAAGTCTGCTCAGGCCTGACCGGCCACTCCGAAGTAGTGCTGGTGGTCTTCGACAAGGATAAAGTCAGCTACGAAGAGCTGCTGGCGATGTTCTGGGAGCTGCACAACCCGACGCAAGGCATGCGTCAGGGCAACGACATCGGCACGCAGTACCGCTCGGTGATCTACGCGACTTCGCCAGAGCATCTGGACGCGGCGCTGAAGAGCAAAGCGGTCTATCAGGCTGAATTGTCGAAGGCTGGCCTGGGTGAAATCAGCACCGAGATCGAACAGGCGCCGACCGTGTACTTCGCCGAGACGTATCACCAGCAGTATCTGGCGAAGAATCCTGAAGGTTATTGCGGGATTGGCGGCACCGGCGTGTGCATGCCACCGAGTCTGGCGGGTAATTAAAGCTTAGAAGCTTCGCGAGCAAGCCCGCTCCCACATTTGAAATGCGTTCCAAATGTGGGAGCGGGCTTGCTCGCGAAGGCGTCCGCTCAGACACCATCAAACCAACCGATCAGCTCTCAGCAATCAACCAATCCATCTGCCAGCCACCCTGAGTCTGCCCCAGTTTCTTCGACAACCACGGCAGCAGCTCACGCAATTCTTCCTCCAGCCCCCACGGCGGATTGGCAATCGCCATTCCGGAGCCGTTCAGACTGTTCGGCGTATCCAGCGGATGCACCAGCAGTTCCACACGCAACAGCTTCGGCGCGCCGCTCCCGGCCAGATCCTGATAGAAACGACGCAGCGCACGCTGGTCTTTCACCGGATACCAGATAGCCGCCACCGTTTGGCGCATGCGGCCAATGGCCTCTTTCAACGACGCCGCGCAACGCTGCATCTCGTCGAGCTGTTCGAACGGCGGATCGATCAGCATCACCGCGCGCTTCTCCTGCACCGGCAACATCGCCCGCGCCACATGCCAACCCTCGCCGAGGTGTACTTTCACCCGACGATCACCGGCCATGTTGTCCTTGAGCAGCACGCCGTCTTCCGGGTGCTTCTCGTTGAGCATCACCCGATCCTGCGGCCGCGTCAGACGCCGCGCCAGCTCCGGCGAACCCGGGTAGTAACGCAACTGGCCATCCGGATTCATCTCGTGCAGCACTTTCATGTAATCGGCGGTCAGCGCCGGCAGATCCGGCTGATCCCACAAGCGCGCGATGCCTTCCAGGTACTCGCCGGTGCGATTCGCCTGATCGCCCTGCAAGTCATACAGACCGATGCCGGCGTGGCTGTCGAGATAGGCAAACGGCTGCTCCTTGCGCGACATCAAGGCGATGAGGCGGGTCAAGGTCAGGTGTTTGAACACATCGGCGTGATTGCCGGCATGGAAGGCGTGACGATAATTCATGGCTGCTCCTGCGAAGGGCGCAAAGTTTACCTTTTACCGCGCGGCAAGTCAGGGGTTGGCGGCTGAGCGGGCAAATGCGCGCCCTCACCCTAGCCCTCTCCCAGAGGTAGAGGGGACTGATTAAGGTGATCTTGCGGCTTATGTCGACCTGAAAGATCAGCGCGAACTCAGGCTTGGCCAAGCCAGGTTCAACACTGAAGTCGCAAATCGGCGTACCTCACCCGGCCGACTCGGTCAGTCCCCTGTAAGAACAACTCGTATCCAGGCTTGGCCAAGCCAAATTCGCCGCTGAAGGCGCAAGTCGGCGTACATCACCCAGCCGACTCGGTCAGTCCCCTCTCCCTTTGGGAGAGGGCTAGGGTGAGGGGCTTTGATTTTAAGACCCCGCACTCAACCGCTTACCGATGACATCCAGCACATCACAGCCATCACGTAGCGGAATCGCACACAGCATGGCGAAATCGCTGAGGATGACGGAGTCGCACTCGATCGAGCCGCGCATGCACATGTTTTCCAGCACTTGGGCGACGGCGCGGAGGCGGTAGTTGGCGGCGTCCATGAGGATGTCGAGCGGCGCATGAGTGTCGATGAACAGCGTGGGCATATCGCTGCAGTTGCTGGTCAGGGCCATGAAGCGGTTGTCGGGATGGGGAGTGATTTTTTTGTAGGGTGGATCGGGTTTTAAATTTTTCAATGGACTGACTCCTAACGTATGAACTGGAGCCGCCACTTTTACTTCCACGCAATAGGTGGCGGCTGTACGCAGGTGTGGAAGACCGGGACGTTAGGCACCCGGCGCACTCGAAAGCGCCCCGCGCACAGCCACCATAAAAACAGAGAGCAAACAATGCCTGCCTGGTGGTGCTTCTGCGCCTAACGATAAAAGGGCTTCCACGCCCTGCCACCGAATTTGCGGTGACAGCCAAAAGACTATCCCTGCAACCCACCGCCCACCAGTTCATGGAAACCGCCGCAACTCGAAGGAAAAGTCCGACACCTTCGCCCGGAAATCTTACTTATCTTCGTCCCGCAAATAGGCCAACAACGCTAACTGCGACGAATCTTCCGACACCGAAACCTGAAAAAACTGCCTGACCTTGCAACGCAAAACCGGCTCGGGAAACGCTTCGAAAATTGGCGGATGTTCCTCGCTCAGCCACTGCAGAGTATTGCTGACCCGGACTTCGTCACCCGTCGAAACCAACACCGAATCCGGCACCTTCCACCAAGGAAAAACTCGTCCAGAAACCTGCGCCACGCCACCGATATCAATGGCCTGACCATTGATCAAACCGCGCGAGATTACGGGCAACAGTTGTGCCGAATCCACTGCATCAGACTGCAGAATCGGCAACAGAAAACGTCCATCCCAGAATCGAAAAAACACTGTCTTCCCGTCCGGCATCAGCACCTGCGTCAGACTGCGAAAATGCTCGACCACCACTTCAGGACTCGCCGAAGACACTGCCAACCAGCCCCAATCCCGGGACTCGGTAGTAGCCACCCAATCGAGAAACTCACTGTCCACAGCGACAATTCCCACGAAGGGCATCACCGTATCCCACTCAGCGTAAATAGTGTCCGCCCAAATCGGACTTGGCGCTTGTGCGGTAGTTGACCCGCTCCAGACCTTGAACGGCTCGCCATCGCTGGTGCTGCTGAGAACTGCAAACAGTTGTTCATCGGCCATTAGCGGCTGAAGCTGTAACCAATGCTGGGGAATCAGTTTATTCATTCAAGGGCCTATGCAGCTCTCGACAATATCAAGAATGCTGTTATCTACAAAAACAAATGGCTGAGTTACAAACCAGCGTAAAGAAACAACCTGAATGGCAAAAACAGATTGATCATCGAAAAATGGTTAACTCAGCCAACCATTAACCCTTCCCAACACCGCACCGATTATTGCAATGGTGCTTAACACCAACATCATCCAATTGGAAAATAAAATTATTCGCCGCAAGCCTACCGGCAAGGCTTCGTAATCCTTGGCGTCCAGCTCACCATTTCGTATGGATTTACGCGAGAAGATCATGAGCGTGCCCACACTACTAATAAATAGAAATCGGCCAATCGGCTCCCATCCCAAGGTGCGCCTTCTAGAAATAACAGCCGGTGAATTGCTCAAACACTTAAAGATATCCCGCGCAAAAAAATAAGCGACAAATAGCAAAATCAATGACGACAGAAAAACAAGTGCAATCAATACCAAACCACTTAACAGGAACAGTATTTCAATATCCGATCTCATTTCTGGATCTCGTAGACAATATCAGCCCCTTGCTAGCCCCACTCCCCGAATGGATAGCAAAACCCATTCAATTAAGACTTACCAACAGAAAAAACTCTATTTAATCAATAAAAAATTCATTCAATCCAACCCATATACTTACAACCAGCCAAAAGCACAATCATTGCCCCTCCTCCCCCGAGCGCAGAAAGATAACAAATACGAACAGCCATCATTAATTCACGGGGAAAATTCAGATAGTCGTCCTTATCCAAAGCGCCACCCCTAATGGCAAAGATGGAAAGAGCATGAAAGAACCTATACAAATCAGAGACAAAATAAGCACCGAAAAATGAAAAAGACTTACTGACCCAAACTCCACTGGATCTACCAAGAAGATCCAGAATTCTCTGCATCTTAAAAAAATACAAACAAACGTGACCAAAAAAAGATACAAGCCCCAGCCCTAAAAATAAAGCACCAAACGTCAAGACAAACCAAATTTCGTCATCATCAGTCATGTGTAAAAGTCAGCGATACAAAACATACATAACCACCATAAGCGCAGCCAGCAACCACATAGAATAGTTACAAAATCTGATTAATGCCTTCAAACCGCGTGGAAACCGTTCGTAATCTTGAGCGTTCAGGATCTGCTTTCTTATTGAGCGACGAGGAATGATTAGCATCATGCTGATATGCCCGAGGAGTGCCAATCGCGAGAGTGGATCAAGACTCAAACGCATTGATCTACCGATTACAGCAGGAGAATTATTTAAATAGCCCAACATCTCTTTAATTCGACAATATGCAAGATAGAACATCAGAGCCAAGCATAAGACAAACAATGCAGCCAATGTCAAAACCACACATACATAAACTTCATTCAGTGCTATTTTCATTGCGCAGCCTCATATAACAATTCACCCACCCACTCACCGAATAGAGCACCACCCTCGCCCCCGGCCAATGCACCCACGCCTGTCAAAGCGAGACCACAAGCAATTCCACCGACCCCGACAGTACCTATACCGATGACTGCGCAAGCGGAGCCACCTATCATTGCGCCGCCCCATCCACCGGCAACATTACCGCCCAATTTCCCGGCCTCAGTGAACTTGGCCCTCCTGCATGCCTCCTCCGTTCCTGCGCGACAAGTATCTTTAATCTTGAACCCGGCAGCACCCGCACCTAAACCAATTCCAATCCAGCCTCCCAGTTTCATAACCTTGCTAGCCTTGCTGACGCCATCAATATGCGTCGCATATCCAGGAATGCCGGCTGAAGTACCAGCCTTGCTCCAGTGATGGACGAGGCTGCGACTAGAAATACCTAGCGCACTCCTCAGACTCGGATGACTGGGCAAACCGACTGTTTTACGCACCAAGGGACTTAAACTGTTATCAAGTTGCGTCATCAACTGTTTGCGCGTGGCAAAGAAATCCGCCCCCTGCAGCTTGCCATGCTTGTCGAACGTCTGTTTATGCAAAACCTCCAACTCACCCAAAGTCTCGGCGAGTTTCTTAAGATGACTACCAAACATCGCCGAACCGATCCCCACCCCAGTCGAACCCTGCGACAAAAACGATTCAATCTCCCCATGATGCCGCGCCATGAACTCCGCCTCCGCATCATTCATCGGCGCCAACACGGCATCAACTTTCTGCGCCGCCTCCATCAATAACGCCTCTTCCCGAGTGCACAGCGTATTACGCGGATCGCTCAGAACGATCAGTTGCCCAGGTTTGGCGTATTGGCTGAGCTGCGGATTGAGGCTACGAAATTTCTCCAGCACGGCCGGATCCGGCTGCGGGAACAGTGTCGATTCCAGTGCAGACCGAGACATTCCCTGCTCAACGATATGAAAGCCCGGCTCAACGCTAGAAGGCGCCGGCCGGGCTGAGGACTTTGGGGATTGGGTCAACCCGCTCGGTGTCGGGCAGATGCCATCCTTACACCGCTCGCACTCTTCGCAGAATGGCGCATCACCTTTCAGGCTCATGATTTGCGCCGCCGTGAGCATCGCCGCCGACGCTGCGGCCAGTTTCTCCGGCAGTCCCGGCACAACCGGTGCTGCACTCATCGCCGCCATCGGCGCGCCGCCCACGATAATCGGTACGCTGCTGAAAATCCCGCCGGGGCCGATGTTGATCCACTGCCCGCCGGCCTGAATCGTTGCGCTCGCGCCGCCATCAATGACCACTTGCTGACCAGCGCTGATATGGATTTGCGCACTGGCGTTAAGCGCCTGACTGCTCACGCGAACATGCTGATCACCGGTCACGGTCAGGTGATCGTCCTGCTTCACCTCGGTCTGGCGCCGACCGTGGGTGATGCGCTGCTCATTGGCCTTTAGCTCATGGCGAGCAAGGCCGGTGACGACGATGCTGCGCTGGTTATCCACTTGCACTTGTTGATCGTGCAGCACGTGCTGCGTCCAATTGCGCTGGGCGCGCAGGTAGATTTCCTCGGCGCCTTTGCGATCCTCGATGCGCAGTTCGTTGTAGCCGCCACCGCCGGGACTGCTTTGGCTGCGGAAAATGCTGCGGGTTTTGTCGGCGGGCAGATCCAGCGGTGCTGGCGTCGCGGCGTTTGGCAGGCAGCCCATGATCAGCGGTTTGTCGGCATCGGCGTCGATGAAACCGACCAGCACTTCCATGCCGACTCGCGGAATCAGCACGCTGCCATAACCGTCGTGAGCCCAACCAGTGGCAACGCGCAGCCAGCAACTGGAATGTTCGTTCAACTCACCATCACGATCCCAGGCCAGTTGCACCTTGACCCGACCGTACTCGTCGCAATGGATTTCCATGTCTTTCGGGCCCGTGACGACGGCCGGTTGATAACCGGGCATGCGCGGTTTTTCCGGGCCCAGCACCGGACGAAAGAACACGTCCCACGGGGTGGCGAGAAAGGTATTACGGTAACCCTGGAAGCCTTCCCCATCGCTGGTCGCCGTTTCTTCCAACACTTGCGGCTGTCGGCCATGGTGCTCGACGGCAGTCAGCAACCACAGGTCATTCCAGTCTTGGCGCGGATGGTCGGCCAGTTGCAGGAAATGTCCGCACACCAAGGAGGATTCGTCGCTAAGGCCCTCGGCCTGGCGGTAATCGGCGACATGCCGTTCAAGTGCGCGCTGGGCGAGGTGCTTGCCGGTTTCACGATCTTTGAATTGGCCGGGAAAGTGATAGTCCTCCAGCACCGGGCGCTGCTCACTGTCGATACGGCTTTCCAGTTGCAGACGCGGTTTTACGAAGTTGTAGTCGCGCCGGGTGACCACGCTGGTACGGGTTTCCACACGAACGTTGAAGCGCTTGATCGCCGGCGCCGCACCGAGCATGCCGCTGCCGGGCAGATACAAGGTCGGCTCGACAAGTTTCGGAAACACGGTCTGGTCGTCGCCGAACACCAGCAAGTGCTCTTCAATACTGTGCTGAAAGTGGTAATGGATGCCGACTTCCGCACAAAGACGCTGGATGAACGCCAGATCACTCTCCCCGTACTGCACGCAATACTCACGCACCGGGTAATCGCTGCCGAGGCGAAATTCGAAGGCATCGCGCAGGATCGAGTGATCCTTGAGGATTTGCTCAACGATTTGCGGAACGCTGAGATGCTGAAAAATACGCTGATTGATGCGGTGCCCGAGGTACGTCAGACGCGGGACCAGGCTGAGGTGATAGCGCGTCAGACGTTTCCCGGAATCGCCCTGCCCGACCTGATAAATCTGACCGTGAACGCCGGAACCGTCAGCGTCAAAGCTCAGAAACGCCTGACAGTGCAGCAGGCTTTCGAGATCCAGATCGGGTCGTTCACTGACCAGTTCCAGCTCAAAACGAAAGGGTTGGCTGATGGCTTCCTTGCCCGTGAACTCAAGGACTTTGAGGTCAATTTGGGCGCCTTCGAGGGTCAACGTGAAACGCGGTTGATTGGCAGGCGCGAACATCCGATGTGTCTCTGCAGAGTGAGGGCGGGCGATTCTGCATGAGGGGCAAGGGGTGTTGAGTGGGGGACGGAAAAATCAGATTTGCCCTACTTCTGTTGTCGAAAAACCCACAGAAAATTGGCGCAACCGACTACAGACAAATCCCTCAAACCCATCGACGAACCAAATGTGGGAGCGGGCTTGCTCGCGAAAGCGGTATGTCAGCTTGAATCATTGCTGAATGAGAAACCGCCTTCGCGAGCAAGCCCGCTCCCACATTGGATCTCCACAATGTCCGAGAAATTACAGGCACAAAAAAACGGCCCGCTTCCTGTAGGAAACGGGCCGTTTTCATGTGAGCCGTAGCTCAGCGCATTACTTGTTCAGATTGAAATCTTTTTCCGCTGCCTCGAAACGCTCAACCATGCCGCGAGTCGGTTCGCCCGCCTTGCTGACAAAGTAGATCGCCAGGCTGGCGAAGATGAAGCCCGGGATGATTTCGTACAGACCCAGCAGTTCGAAATGCTTCCAAACCACCACGGTGACGGCACCAACCACGATACCGGCCAGTGCGCCGTTGCGGGTCATGTCTTTCCAGATCACCGAGATCAGCACAACCGGACCAACGCAGCACCGAAACCGGCCCAAGCGTAGGACACCAGGCCCAGTACGCGGTTTTCCGGGTTGGCCGCCAGTGCGATGGCGATCAGTGCAACCAACAGCACCATGGCGCGACCGACCCAGACCAGCTCCAGTTGCGAGGCCGATTTACGCAGGAAGGTTTTGTAGAAGTCTTCGGTCAGGGCGCTCGAGCACACCAGCAACTGGCAGCTCAGGGTGCTCATCACCGCAGCCAGAATGGCCGACAGCAGGACACCGGCAACCCATGGGTTGAAGAGGATTTTCGCCAGTTCAATGAACACCCGCTCAGGGTTCTCGGTCACGGCGCCGGCCAGTTCCGGATGCGCCGAGAAGTACGCGATACCGAAGAAGCCGACGGCCACGGTGCCGCCCAGGCACAGGATCATCCAGGTCATGGAAATGCGACGCGCCTTGGCGATCGATTTCACCGAGTCCGCCGCCATGAAACGCGCGAGGATGTGCGGCTGACCGAAGTAGCCCAGACCCCAGCCCATCAGCGAGATGATGCCGATGAAAGTGGTGCCTTTGAGCATGTCGAAGTTGCTTGGATCTTGCGCTTCGATGGCCAGGAACGTGGTGTCGACGCCGCCGGTGGCCAGCAGCACGGTGATCGGCGTGAGGATCAGCGCGAAAATCATCAGGGTCGCCTGAACCGTGTCAGTCCAGCTTACCGCGAGGAAACCACCGATAAAGGTGTAGGCAATTGTCGCCGCAGCACCGGCCCACAGCGCCGTTTCATAAGACATGCCGAAGGTGCTTTCGAACAGACGGGCGCCGGCAACGATGCCGGAAGCGCAATAGATGGTGAAGAACACCAGAATCACGATCGCCGAGATAATGCGCAGCAGACCGCTTTTGTCTTCGAAACGGCTGGCGAAGTAGTCTGGCAGGGTCAGGGCGTCGCCGTTGTGCTCGGTCTGCACACGCAGACGGCCGGCAACGAACAGCCAGTTCAGGTAAGCACCGACGATCAGGCCGATGGCGATCCAGCTTTCGGACAAACCGGACATGTAGATGGCGCCTGGCAGGCCCATCAACAACCAGCCACTCATGTCGGACGCACCGGCGGATAGCGCGGTGACGACGCTGCCCAAGCTGCGGCCGCCCAGAATATAGTCAGAAAGGTTGTTGGTGGAGCGATAGGCCATCAAGCCGATCAGCACCATTGCTGCGATGTAGATCACGAACGTGATCAAGGTTGGATTGCTAACGCTCATTAAGTTACGCCCTGGCTTTGTTTTTATGTAGCGGCGGTGATGAACCGCGCGCAAACGACGACGTTTGGCAGACGATTCGGGATCCCGCGCATTTAGGACTGATGTTTCCCCAGGAAAGCCATCAGCCGATACACCGGGTTATTTTCCCGGTTGCACCTTGGGCGCGAATCCTATGCAACAAAGCAAAAGAGGTGCAACCAGTTTCGTGAGAATAAGTTGCACCTAGTCGGTTTTATCGACAATCACCGCGTTTTTGCTCCCTTTTGTGGCAGTCATGGCCATTTGCTAGAAGCAAAAGCACCAAGCAGGAGCAGTACTTTCGTACCAGAAAATAATTCCTGACGAGCTGCTTATTATTCCGGCAAAAAAAGGGTTGCACCCGGTTGCACCTCTTTCGGCGCACGGCTAATCTTGCGGCCAGCTGATGCCACGCAACTGTGGCAACCATGAGGATAAAAATATGGCTACCACCACCCTTGGGGTCAAACTCGATGACCCGACCCGCGAGCGCCTGAAGGCTGCCGCGACCTCGATTGATCGCACACCGCACTGGCTGATCAAGCAGGCAATTTTCAATTACCTGGAGAAACTCGAGGGTGGTGCAACCCTGACCGAGCTGAACGGTTTGACCGCCAAGGACGCCGATGAGGCGGGCGAAGTCCATAACGATCACGCTCACCAGTGCTTCCTTGAATTCGCTGAAAGCATCCTGCCGCAGTCCGTTCTGCGCGCTTCGATCACTGCCGCTTACCGTCGCCCTGAGCCGGAAGTCGTGCCGATGCTGATCGAACAGGCTCGCCTGCCGGTCGCCATGGCTGAAGCCACCAACAAACTCGCCGCCTCCATCGCGGAAAAGCTGCGTAACCAGAAAAGTGCCGGCGGTCGTGCAGGCATTGTTCAGGGTCTGCTGCAGGAATTTTCCTTGTCGTCCCAGGAAGGCGTGGCACTGATGTGCCTGGCCGAAGCGCTGCTGCGTATCCCGGACAAGGGCACTCGTGATGCGCTGATCCGCGACAAGATCAGCACCGGCAACTGGCACCCGCACTTGGGCAACAGCCCGTCGCTGTTCGTCAACGCCGCCACCTGGGGTCTGCTGCTGACCGGCAAACTGGTCTCGACGCACAACGAAGCCGGCCTGACCTCGTCGCTGAGCCGCATCATCGGCAAAAGCGGCGAACCGATGATCCGCAAGGGCGTCGACATGGCCATGCGCCTGATGGGCGAGCAGTTCGTCACCGGCGAAACCATCGCCGAAGCGCTGGCCAATGCGAGCAAGTTCGAAGCCAAGGGCTTCCGTTATTCCTACGACATGCTCGGTGAAGCGGCGCTGACCGAACACGACGCGCAGAAGTACTTGGCGTCGTACGAACAAGCCATTCACTCGATCGGCAAAGCGTCCCACGGTCGTGGGATTTATGAAGGCCCGGGCATCTCCATCAAGCTGTCGGCATTGCACCCGCGTTACAGCCGCGCGCAATACGAGCGTGTGATGGACGAGTTGTACCCGCGCCTGCTGTCGCTGACCCTGCTGGCCAAGCAATACGACATCGGCCTGAACATCGACGCCGAAGAAGCCGACCGTCTCGAACTGTCGCTGGATCTGCTAGAGCGCCTGTGCTTCGAGCCGCAACTGACTGGCTGGAACGGTATCGGTTTCGTCATCCAGGCTTATCAGAAGCGTTGCCCGTATGTGATCGACTACGTGATCGATCTGGCTCGCCGCAGCCGTCATCGCCTGATGATCCGCCTAGTGAAAGGCGCGTACTGGGACAGCGAAATCAAACGCGCCCAGGTCGAAGGCCTGGAAGGCTATCCGGTCTACACCCGCAAGGTGTACACCGACGTTTCCTACATCGCTTGCGCGCGCAAACTGCTGTCGGTGCCGGAAGTCATCTACCCGCAGTTCGCCACGCACAACGCCCATACCCTGTCGGCGATTTACCACATTGCCGGTCAGAACTATTACCCCGGCCAGTACGAATTCCAGTGCCTGCACGGCATGGGCGAACCGCTTTACGAACAAGTTGTAGGCAAAGTTTCCGAAGGCAAGCTGAACCGTCCGTGCCGCGTGTACGCGCCGGTCGGTACTCACGAGACCCTGCTCGCCTACCTCGTACGTCGCTTGCTGGAAAACGGCGCGAACACTTCGTTCGTCAACCGTATTGCCGATCAGTCGATTTCGATTCAGGAGCTGGTGGCCGATCCAGTGGCGCAGATCGAGCAGATGGCGACCGTGGAAGGTGGTTTCGGCCTGCCGCACCCGCGCATTCCACTGCCGCGCGATCTGTACGGTGCCGAGCGCGCCAACTCCAGCGGCATCGACATGGCCAACGAACATCGTCTGGCTTCGCTGTCCTGCGCCCTGCTCGCCACTGCCCACACCGACTGGAAAGCTGCGCCGATGCTCGGTTGCGCTTCCAGCACTGAAACCCCGGCAGCCGTGCTGAACCCGGCGGATCACCGCGATGTGGTCGGTCACGTTCAGGAAGCCACCGTCGAAGACGTCGACAACGCGATTCAATGCGCGCTGAACGCAGCACCGATCTGGCAGGCCACTCCGCCGGCCGAACGTGCGGCGATTCTGGAGCGCGCCGCTGACTTGATGGAAGGCGAGATCCAGCCGCTGATGGGCCTGTTGGCTCGCGAAGCCGGCAAGACCTTCGCCAACGCCATCGCCGAAGTCCGTGAAGCGGTCGACTTCCTGCGTTATTACGCGGTGCAAGCGCGCAACGATTTCAGCAACGACGCCCACCGTCCATTGGGCCCGGTTGTGTGCATCAGCCCGTGGAACTTCCCGCTGGCGATCTTCAGCGGCCAAGTCGCTGCGGCATTGGCTGCCGGTAACCCGGTATTGGCCAAACCGGCTGAACAAACCCCGTTGGTCGCCGCGCAAGCCGTGCGCTTGCTGCTCGAAGCTGGCATCCCGGAAGGCGTGCTGCAATTGCTGCCGGGTCGCGGTGAAACCGTCGGCGCCGGTCTGGTTGGCGATGAGCGCGTCAAAGGCGTGATGTTCACCGGTTCCACCGAAGTCGCACGTCTGCTGCAACGCAACATCGCTGGCCGTCTCGACAGCCAGGGCCGCCCGATTCCGCTGATCGCCGAAACCGGCGGGCAGAACGCAATGATCGTCGACTCCTCGGCACTGACCGAACAAGTCGTGATCGACGTGGTGTCGTCGGCTTTCGACAGCGCTGGCCAGCGTTGCTCGGCGCTGCGGGTACTGTGCTTGCAGGAAGATTCCGCCGATCGCGTCATCGAAATGCTCAAAGGTGCCATGGCGGAAAGCCGTCTCGGCAACCCGGAGCGCCTGTCCGTGGACATCGGCCCGGTGATCGACGCCGAAGCCAAGGCTGGCATCGACAAGCACATCCAGGGCATGCGCGATAAAGGTCGCAATGTTTACCAGGTGGCAATTGCCGACACCGAAGAGGTCAAACGCGGCACCTTCGTCATGCCGACCCTGATCGAACTGGAAAGCTTCGACGAGCTGCAACGCGAGATCTTCGGCCCGGTGCTGCACGTGGTGCGCTACAAGCGTAAAGAGATCGATCAACTGATCGGCCAGATCAACGCTTCCGGTTATGGCCTGACGCTGGGCGTGCACACGCGGATCGACGAGACCATCGCCAAGGTGATCGACAACGTCAACGCCGGTAACGTCTACGTTAACCGCAACATCGTCGGTGCCGTGGTCGGCGTGCAGCCATTCGGCGGCGAAGGCCTGTCGGGGACTGGCCCGAAAGCCGGCGGCCCGCTGTACCTGTACCGTTTGCTGGCGACACGTCCTACCGATGCCATCGAACAATCCTTCGCTCGCGGTGATGCGGTTATCGCCCCGGACGTGCGTTTACGCGACGCCATGAGTAAACCGCTGAACGCCCTGAAAGCCTGGGCTGAAAGCAACAAGTACGCCGACCTGAGCGCCCTGTGCGTGCAGTACGCGGCGCAATCGCAGAGCGGGATCACCCGTGTGCTGGCCGGCCCGACCGGCGAGAAAAACAGCTACGCCATTCTGCCGCGCGAGCACGTTCTTTGCCTGGCCGAGGTTGAAGGTGATCTGCTGACGCAACTGGCGGCGGTGCTGGCGGTAGGCGGTTCGGCGGTATGGCCGGAGTCCGACATCAGCAAGGCATTGTTCGCACGCCTGCCGAAGGAGATTCAGGCGCGGATCAAGCTGGTAGCTGACTGGAATAAAGACGAAGTGGTGTTTGATGCGGTTCTGCATCACGGCCATTCCGACCAGTTGCGCGGCGTTTGCCAGCAGATTGCCAAGCGTGCCGGCGCGATTGTTGGGGTTCAGGGCTTGTCCCAGGGCGAGACCAACATTGCCCTGGAGCGTCTGGTGATCGAGCGCGCGTTGAGCGTTAACACTGCGGCGGCTGGTGGTAATGCCAGCTTGATGACGATCGGCTAAACCGCTGTAACTCCAGGCGACCGCAATGGTCGCCTGGAATGAAATCCCCTGTAGGAGTGAGCCTGCTCGCGATAGCTATCTATCAGACACATTTGTTTGACTGACACACCGCTATCGCGAGCAGGCTCACTCCTACAAAAGATCAAAAGATCAAAAGATCAAAAGATCAAAAGATCGCAGCCTTCGGCAGCTCCTACAGAAGGCTGCGATCTTTTGCTTCTGTATCACGCCCGTCAATCATCCTGTTCAGCCTTTATCAGCAAGCCTAGACTCGGCCCAACCCCAATTTCAGGTAGGCCGCTATGTCCGAGACGCTGCTCAGTTCCCGCAATCTGGCTTTCGAGCTGTATGAAGTCCTCGATGCCGAGGGCCTGACCCGGCGTGAGCGCTTTGCCGAACACAACCGCGAGACCTTCGACGCTGCCATAGGCACCGCGCGCAACATCGCCGAAAAATATTTCGCCCCACACAATCGCAAGGGCGACGAGAACGAGCCGCGCTATGAAGACGGTCAGGCGATTCTGATTCCCGAAGTGAAACCGGCGGTGGATGCGTTCCTCGAGGCCGGATTCCTCAACGCGGCGAGAAGTTTCGACGCCGGCGGCATGCAACTTCCTACATTGCTGTCGCAAGCCTGCTTCGCGCATTTCCAATCAGCCAACGCCGCTTCGACCTCGTACCCGTTCCTGACCATGGGCGCGGCGAACCTGATCGAAAGCTTCGGCACCGAAGAGCAAAAGCAGCGCTTCCTGCAACCGATGATCGACGGCCGCTTCTTCGGCACTATGGCTTTGACCGAACCGCATGCCGGCTCATCCCTGTCGGATATTCGTACACGCGCCGAGCCGGCGTCTGACGGCACCTATCGCCTCAAGGGTAACAAAATCTTCATTTCCGGCGGCGATCACCCGCTCTCGGAAAACATCGTGCACATGGTTCTGGCCAAGCTGCCGGACGCGCCACCGGGGGTGAAAGGTATCTCGCTGTTCATCGTGCCGAAGTTTCTGGTCAACGATGACGGCAGCCTCGGCCCACGCAACGACGTGCTGCTGGCCGGGCTGTTCCACAAGATGGGCTGGCGGGGCACCACCTCCACCGCACTGAACTTCGGCGATAACGGCGAGTGTGTCGGCTATCTGGTCGGCGAGCCGCATCGCGGTTTGAGCTACATGTTCCAGATGATGAACGAGGCGCGGATCGGCGTCGGCATGGGCGCAGTGATGCTCGGCTACGCCGGTTATCTGTACTCGCTGGAGTACGCCCGCGAACGTCCGCAAGGTCGAGTGCCGGACAGCAAGGATCCGACTACCGCGCCCGTGGCGATCATTCAGCATGCTGATGTAAGACGCATGCTGCTGACGCAAAAATCCTATGTCGAAGGGGCATTTGACCTCGGCTTGTACGCCGCTCGCCTGTTCGATGACACCACGACGCTTGAAAGCGAAACAGAGCGTAAACAAGCGCAGGAATTGCTGGATTTGCTAACGCCAATCGTCAAATCCTGGCCATCGGAGTTCTGCCTGAAAGCCAACGAACTGGCGATACAGATTCTTGGCGGTCACGGTTACACCCGCGAATATCCGGTTGAGCAGTATTACCGCGATAACCGCTTGAACCCGATTCACGAGGGCACCCACGGTATCCAGTCACTGGACTTGCTCGGGCGTAAATTGGCGCAGAACGGCGGCGCGGGGCTGAAGCAGCTGATTCGCCTGATTGCCAATACGGCCGAACGCTCGACTGCGCACGATTCGCTGACAGCACTGCGTGAGCCACTGGAAAAACTGGTGGCACGCCTGCAAACCGTGACCATTGGTTTGCTGACGGATCTGGCGCAGGGCAAGGTCAACAGCAGCCTGGCGAACTCGGCGCTGTACCTGAAGGTATTTGGGCACGCGGTAATTGGCTGGCGCTGGCTGGAACAGGCGATTCGTGCGGAGGAAGGCTTGGCCAAGGGCAATGTGGCGGATGCTGACTTCTATAAAGGCAAGTTGCAGGCGGCGCGGTATTTTCTGACGTGGGAAGTGCCGGGTTGCCACCATGAATTGGCGTTGCTGGAGGCGCGGGATGATACGTGCCTGGCGATGCAGGATGCGTGGTTTTAAAAACTTACCCTCACCCCAGCCCTCTCCCGCAGGGAGAGGGGGCCGAAAGGGGGATATTTAAGACGTACATCGACCTGAAATTGCCTTGCCGAATCCATATTCGACTCGGTCTTTCAGGTCGGCGCATGACGCAAAACCACTCGGTCAGTCCCCTCTCCCTCCGGGAGAGGGCTAGGGTGAGGGGCTATTCCGCCTGAGGGCAGAACGCACAGCTCCGATTCGAGCGATTTTATCCATTTCAAAAGCACATTCAGGCCGTTTCCACACCTGTCATCTCTGACAGGTGTGGAAACAAGCCCACCACGATAGGCTGGTTTCGCCGACATGTAGTTTGCAGTTTGCCCGGCAAGTTCGGACCTTAACGTCCACTTCTTACCCTCAAAACGAGCAAACGCTATGAATAGCCGAGTGGCAAACCACAGCATCAAACTTTCCGGACTGGTAACGAGCGAATATTGCGCCCTGGCCTCTATCTCACAGTCCCCTTCACGAACCGGTACAGTTTCGGACCAATCCAGACTCAACGTTGACCAGTGTCATCAACAAAAACCACCACCGTGTTTCCGACCAGAAATCGCTGATCACCGTTTTCGCCTCACCCAATATTCCTACGCCAGAAATCGAAACGACTGCGCAGCGCATGTTCGAAGTCATTTCAGTTGATGACCGATATGAAACAGTGAACAAAGTTGCTTACAAGGAATACGAAAACGTCGGTTCCGGCTCGTGGCGGGCAGTGGTGTATGGCGGTGCTGGCCAGAATGACGATTCAGCCCCGAGGGTTATAGACCCTTACGTCTTCCTCAATGAGGATCAGTTTTATCTGTCCGCGAGGGTCTACGACGCCGTGAAGGATCCCGGTGCTTCGCGGGTTACCGAAAAACGCTATATCAAAAAAGGTGACAACCTTTACCAGGCGATGGTAATCACGCCGACCAAAATCTACGCAAGTACGAAGGATTTCAACAGCGACGATATGTTCAGGGCTTTGGCCGCCGGCGACACTTTTCACGCAGACCAAAAGGTGTGGACCGTCAGCGAAAAACACGTATTTTTTATCGCGAAAATTGGTGGAATAGACTTTTTTGCGCGAGAAATTCTGCTTTTCTGAAACGAAACTGAAACAAGCGACGACGCGCCCTTAGAGCGCGTCCTCACCATCTGGAGCGGATGGACTCAGCTCAACCTGAACCCACCCATCTGCCGCGCCAAATCATCCGCCAGTTTCTGCAGCATCTGACAATCCTCACGACACGCCCGAACCTCCCCCGCCGTCGCCCGCGCCAGATCAGAAATCCCCTGCACGTTACGGTTGATCTCCTCCGTCACCGCCGACTGCTCCTCGGTCGCCGTCGCCACCTGATGGTTCATGTCGCTGATGCGCTCGACCTGCCCGGTAATCGCGGTCAAAGAAGCGCCCGTACGCTGACTCGACTCAACCCCGGTACCCGTCGCCGCTTGCCCGGTACGCATGGACGACACAGCGTTTTCCGCACCCTGCTTGAGGCTGCCGATCATCTGTTGAATCTCATCGGTAGACGCCTGAGTCCGCCGCGCCAACGTGCGCACTTCATCAGCAACAACGGCAAACCCCCGCCCCATATCCCCGGCACGCGCCGCTTCAATCGCCGCGTTCAGCGCCAGCAAATTCGTCTGCTCAGACACCCCGCGAATCACCGCCAACACCGAGTCAATCGATGCCACTTGATGCGCCAGTTCACCCACTGCGCCCGCCGCCAGGCCAATTTCGTCCGACATGCTTTCGATATGCCGGATCGACCCGCCAACATCTTCCCGCGCCTGCATCGCTTCATCCCGCGCAGTCTGCGATGCGAGCGCCGCGTTGCCGGCGTTTTGCGCAATCTCCTGAACCGTCAGGCCCATTTCGTGAACCGCGGTGGCAACCATGTCAGTCATTTCCTGCTGCCGGCCGGAGCGCTCGGCAGTGTTTTCGACCACTTTCGCCACCTGCCCCACCGCCGTGCGCAGACGCTCGCTGGTGGTCAGCACTTCCGCGATCATGCCGCGCTGACTGTCGAGGAAGCGGTTGAAGCCGCGCGCCAGATCACCCAGCTCATCAGCACGGCTGGAATCTAACCGATGGGTCAAATCTCCCCCGCCGCTACCGATTGCTACCAACGCCGCTGTTACCTGACGAATCGGTCGCACCAGCCCGCGCGCCAGCCACACCACCAAGGCCAGGCACACCAGCGCTACAGCCAGACCGATGCCGCCACTCATCCACATCGCTTTGCGCGCTTCGGCGTAGATTTGCGATTGCGGCACTTCGGCCACCAGCGTCCAGCCCAGATCGCGCAACGGCAGGCTGAAGGCCAGATAGTCTTCGCCATCACGCTGGAAGCGACTGTTCGTGGCAATTTTTTGACCCATGACCGCTTGCGCCGCCGCAGCACCAATCTGCTCCGTAAGCGTGCGTTTGCCACTGAACTGCGCTTCAGGATGCACCTGAATCAAACCGTCGGAACGCACGAGATAGACCTTGCCGCGCTCGCCGAAGCTGAAGTTGTGAATCAGCTCCGACAGCTCTTTCATGCTCAGCCCGAGACCGGCCACACCGACCACTTTGCCGGCCTGCTCGACCTTCAAATCGATAAACAGCGCCAATTCTCCAGTGGCGCCATCGTTGTCGATATTGAGGGTGCGCGACTGGTTGCTGTCGAGGAAGGAATAGAACCAGGCATCGGCCGGCTTGGTTCGACTGAGGGTGCGATCCAGGCCTTTTTCGGTGATGTAATGATTGGATTCGGTGCCGATGATCAAAGCCGTAAAAGCCTTGTGTTCGGCGCGGATGCCTTCCAGATACTGCGCGAAGCCCGCCGTTTTGCTGCTGTCTTCGCCAGACGCCAACCAGTCACGCACCATGGTGTTGCTGGCGATGTCTTTGGCAGCGGTGAGGGGCTGAACGAGGATGCGTTCGATGTCGTTGCGCGTCGCTTCGATGCTCGACGGCAAGGCTTGTTCGACCAGATAGCTCTGGGCGAGACGGTTGACCACCAGGGTATAAATGCCAACCACGATCAGGATACTGACCAGCAGAGCGGTGCCCATGCTGAGGATCAGTTGCCATTGGATACTGCGTCGCCACAACTGCATGGAGCACCCCCAAAGAATAAGTGGCGGAAGCAATGCAACAGCCGTGCCGATTGTATACAACCCGATCGACAATCTATTCTTTGGTTGTGCGCAACGCCGTCAACCCTGATTGATGGTCTTGGCGATGGTGTCGACCGTGGCGCTGACTTGCTCTTGGTAACGGTCGAGTTCTTCCTGATGCTGCTTCTTCATGTCGATCTGCTGCGAGCACAGATTCATCGCGGCCAGCACCAGCAAGCGGTCACCGATCAGCGTCGGGTATTTGCGTTTGGTGTCGGCCAAAGCGGCTTTAAGCATCAATGCTGCGTCCAGCAGGGTCTGTTCTTCCCCGGCCGGTGCCTTGATCGAATAGTCCTCCCCGAGAATGGAGATGACTTTTACCCCTGCTGTGCCGTGGTTCATGCGCTGACGGGACCGGCGTTGACGCGATCAACCAGCGCCTGAATGCGGGCGGCGGTGGTGCCGTGCTTTTCTTCCTGTTCCATCAGGCTCAGTTGCAGGCTTTCGTTTTCATCCTTGGCCTGAGCCAGTTCGGTGGACAGGTTCTGATTGGTTTGCGCGAGGGTCTGGTTCTGCTGCACCAGGTCGCTGACGAGCTGTTCCAATTGGCTGAGGGATGCTTCCAACATTTTGATCTTCCAGGCATTTTCAAAGGGCGCGTACGATAAAGAAAAGTCACCACGGATGCCAGGGTTAAACCGGCGCAAGGCCTTGATTTTCCTGGCGGGCGAGCGTTCCCGCGAGCTTTACAGACTGTGATTTGCCGATCTTGTTCCTGCACTTCGTCGCCGAGCGCCCTCGGCGACAAATACGCGCAGCCCCTCAAGACTTTAGTCGTATGACCGATAAGTCATCCATTCAGCAGTTTTAGCCCGCATGGATGCGGCCCTTCTCGGTACCCTCCATGTCCCTTCGCAATATGAACATCGCCCCACGGGCGTTCACCGGTTTCGCCCTGATTGGCGCATTGATGTTGATCCTCGGCGTATTCGCGCTCAATCAGATGAGCAAAATTCGCGGCGCCACCGAAGACATCACCAACAGCAGCGTGCCGAGCATCAAGAGCCTCGACGAATTCACCCAACTGACCCTGCGCCTGCGCGTGTTGTCGTACCGTTTGCTGGTCAATCGCGAACCGGACGTGCAACAGAAAACCATGGACTTGCTGGACATGCGCAACCAGCAGATCCGCAAGGCGCAGAGCGATTACGAGCCGTTTATCAGCAGCCCCGACGAACGTGCGGCGTACGATCAATATGTGCAGTTGCTGAGCCAGTACCGCCAGATCGAAGACCGGATGAGAACCCTGTCGCGCAACAATCAGGTGGATGAACTGCGCAACCTGCTCAACACCGACTTGCTGACCAACTCCGAAGCGGTCAACACCGTGCTCAACCGTTTGCTGGAGATCAATACCCGGCAAACCGTCGACACCAATCAGCAAGCGGCGGATCAATATTCTTCGGCGTTCGACCTGGTGGTCACCCTGCTGGTGATTGCGACTGGGCTGACGTTGTTGTTCGCCTGGTTGCTGACCGCCAGCATTACCAAGCCAATCGCCAAGGCACTGGAAGCGGCGGAAACCATCGCTGAAGGCAACCTGACGCAGCCGATTCAGGTCGATGGCAGCGACGAAGCCGGGCGCTTGCTGGCAGCGATGGCGAAGATGCAATCGAAGCTGCGCGACACTTTGCAGCGGATTTCCGGGTCGGCCACGCAACTGGCGTCGGCAGCGGAAGAACTCAACAGCGTCACCGACGAAAGCGCACGCGGCCTGGTTCAGCAGAACAACGAAATCGAACAAGCGGCCACCGCGGTCAACGAAATGACCAGCGCCGTGGAAGAAGTTGCGCGCAACGCGGTGAGCACCTCGGAAGCCTCGAAGAACGCCACGACCTCGGCCGGCGATGGCCGTGATCTGGTGCAGGAAACCGTCAGCGCCATCGAACGCATGAGCGCCGATGTGCAGAGCACAGCGTCGTTGATCGGTGATCTGGCCAATGAATCCCGAGACATCGGCAAGGTGCTGGATGTGATTCGTGGTCTGGCGGATCAGACCAACCTGCTGGCGCTGAACGCGGCGATTGAAGCGGCGCGTGCTGGTGAAGCCGGTCGTGGGTTTGCGGTGGTGGCCGATGAAGTGCGCGCCTTGGCGCATCGCACGCAGCAGTCGACCAGTGAAATCGAGCGGATGATCGGCAGCATTCAGAGCGGCACCGAACACGCGGTGGATTCGATGCGCAACAGCACCGAACGCGCGGAGTCGACGTTGAACATTGCTCGCGGCGCGGGGATGTCGCTGGACACGATCAACACTGCCATTGTTGAAATTAACGAGCGCAATCTGGTGATCGCCAGCGCGGCGGAAGAGCAGGCGCAGGTGGCGCGCGAGGTGGATCGTAACCTGGTGAACATTCGGGATTTGTCGGTGCAATCAGCGACCGGGGCCAATCAGACGAGCGCGGCGAGTAATGAGCTGTCGCGGCTGGCGCTGGATCTGAACAACATGGTTGGGCGGTTTAGCCTCTGACTCACTGATCAAAAGCAAAAGCACCCTCACCCCAGCCCTCTCCCAGAGGGAGAGGGGGAAAGGGAGCAGATTGGGGGCCTTCCAGATTTTGAGTTCGACTCGATATTGCAAGTCGGCGTACGTCGAACAGACACCTCGGTCAGTCCCCTCTCCCTCTGGGAGAGGGCTAGGGTGAGGGTTTTTTTGACAGCATCACATTTCAACAGGTTAGAATCGCTGGCACGCAGACTGCATGGTCAGTTTGTGCCCGTCTTTACGCTTCTGGAGTACTGCCTTTGAATGCGACGACCATCAACAGCCTGTTCTTGATCGGCGCGTTGCTGGTAGGTGCAAGCATTCTCGTCAGCTCACTCTCCTCCCGTCTCGGCATCCCGATTCTGGTCATTATCCTCGCAGTCGGCATGGCCGCCGGGGTTGATGGCGGCGGGATTATTTTCGATAACTACCCAACGGCCTATCTGGTCGGCAACCTCGCACTGGCGGTGATCCTCCTCGACGGCGGCTTGCGCACACGGGTGTCGAGTTTCCGCGTGGCGTTGTGGCCGGCGTTATCGCTGGCGACGGTCGGGGTGTTGATCACCACCGGGCTGACCGGCATGGCCGCCGCATGGCTGTTCGACCTGAACCTGATCCAAGGCCTGCTCATCGGCGCCATCGTCGGCTCGACGGATGCCGCCGCCGTGTTCTCGCTGCTCGGCGGCAAAGGCCTGAACGAACGGGTTACGGCCAGCCTGGAAATCGAATCCGGCAGCAACGACCCGATGGCGGTGTTTCTCACCGTGACCCTGATCGACATGCTCGCCAGCGGCCAGACCGGCCTGCACTGGAGCCTGCTGACCCACCTGATCCGCGAGTTCGGCATCGGTGGCGTGATCGGTCTCGGTGGTGGCTGGCTGATGCTGCAACTGGTCAACCGCATCAACCTGGCGGCCGGTCTCTATCCAATTCTGGTGATTGCCGGTGGTCTGGTGGTGTTCGCCCTGACCAACGCCTTGCACGGCAGCGGTTTCCTCGCGGTGTATCTGTGCGGTCTGGTGATCGGCAACCGCCCGGTGCGCAGCCGTCACGGAATTTTGCACATGCTCGACGGCATGGCTTGGCTGGCGCAGATCGGCATGTTCCTTGTGCTGGGGCTGCTGGTGACGCCGCATGATTTGCTGCCGATCGCACTGCCCGCTCTGGGTCTGGCGCTGTGGATGATTCTGTTCGCGCGACCGCTGTCGGTGATGGTCGGTCTGCTGCCGTTCAAGGCCTTCCATGGCCGCGAAAAAGCCTTTATTTCCTGGGTCGGCCTGCGCGGCGCGGTACCGATCATTCTGGCGGTGTTCCCGCTGATGGCCGGGCTGCCGAATGCGCAGCTGTACTTCAACCTCGCCTTCTTTATCGTGCTGGTGTCGCTGTTGGTGCAGGGTACGAGCCTGCCGTGGGTCGCCAAATTGTTGAAGGTGACGGTGCCGCCGGAGCCTGCGCCGATTTCCCGGGCGGCGCTGGAAGTCCATGTCACCAGCGAGTGGGAGCTGTTCGTTTATAAGCTCGGCGCGGAGAAATGGTGCATCGGTTCACCCCTGCGTGAGCTGAAAATGCCCGAAGGCACCCGCATCGCTGCCCTGTTTCGGGGTCAGCAACTGCTCCATCCGTCGGGTAGTACGGTGCTGGAAGTCGATGATTTGCTGTGTGTTATCGGCCATGAACACAACTTGCCGGCCCTCGGAAAACTGTTCAGCCAGGCGCCACAACGCGGCCTCGATTTGCGTTTCTTCGGCGACTTTGTGCTCGAAGGAGACGCCCAGCTTAAAGCGGTTGCAGCGCTGTATGGCCTACCGGCCGAAGGCATCGATCCGGACATGACTCTGGGCGCCTTCATCGCGCAGAAAGTCGGCGGCGCACCGATCGTTGGCGACCAGGTCGAGTGGAACAACACCCACTGGACGGTTGCGGTCATGGACGGGAACAAGATCGGCAAAGTGGGCGTCAGATTCCCCGAAGGAAGTCGCCCGGGCCCCGGACTCTTCCTCTAAACTGCGTCCACTATCACTTGCTTGACCGGTCTCTATGCCTACCCTGCGCTCCTTTTTCGCCGCGGCCCTGCTGGGCCTGAGTCTTACTGTCGGCCCGCTGTATGCCGCCGAACCACCGTCCAGCGATGCCGTCCAGGCCAGCCTGGACAAACTTGCCGACAGCAAACTGCCGGATGCCGACAAAAAGACCCTGCAAACCGTCCTGCAGAACACGCTCAATCAGCTGAACAATCAGCGTGATTACGAGCAGAAACTGATCGACCTCAAGCAGCAACTGGCGACCGCGCCCAAGCAGACCATCGAAAACGCCCGCGAACTGACGCGCCTCAAAGCCACGACCGTGGTGCCGGTGGCGCAGCGTTTCCCCCGCGAATCGATCACGCAACTGGAGCAGATCCTCACCGACCGCTCCACTCAGCAAAGTGATCTGCAAAAAGCCCTGGCCGACGCCAACAGCCTGATCATCACCGCGCAGACGCGCCCGGAGCGCGCTCAGGCGGAAATCTCCGCCAGCCAGACGCGCATTCAGCAGATCAACAACATCCTCAAGTCCGGCAAGGACGCGGGCAAATCCGTCAGCGCCGAGCAGCGCGACCAGTTGAACGCCGAACTCGCCGCGCTGAACGCGCTGATCCCGTTGCGCCGTCAGGAGCTGGCCGGCAACAGCCAGTTGCAGGATCTGGGCAACGCCCAGCATGACTTGCTCTCGGAAAAATCCGACCGCCTCGACCGCGAGATTCAGGAGCTGCAGACCCTGATCAACCAGAAGCGTCTGGCGCAGTCGCAGGAAACCGTGACCCAGCAATCGATCGAAGCGCAGAAGGCCGGCGGCAGCAGCCTGCTCGCCAGCGAAAGCACGGCCAACCTCAAGCTCTCCGACTACCTGCTGAAAAGCACCGACCGCCTCAACGAAGTCACCCAGCAGAATCTGCAGACCAAACAGCAACTCGACAGCCTGACCCAAAGCGATTCCGCCCTCGACGAGCAGATCAACGTGCTCAAGGGCAGCCTGCTGCTGTCGAAGATTCTCTATAAGCAGAAGCAAGCCCTGCCGCGCCTGAAGGTCGATCGTGACCTGGCCGATCAGATCGCTGACATTCGTCTGTACCAGTTTGAAGTCAGCCAGCAGCGCGAACTGCTCAGCAGTCCGACCACCTACGTCGACAATCTGCTCGCCACGCAGCCGCCGGAACAAGTCACCCCGCAACTGCGCAAAAGCCTGCTGGATCTGGCCAACACCCGCGCCGACCTGCTGGAGCGGCTGAACCGCGAACTGAGCGCGGTGCTTAACGAATCGATCACCCTGCAGCTCAATCAGAAACAACTGCTGAGCACCGCGCAAAGCCTGCGCGCGACCCTTGATGAGCAGATGTTCTGGATTCCGAGCAACAAGCCGCTGGATCTGGAGTGGATGCGCAGCGTGCCGGAGCGCCTCAAGCGTCAGGTCGACACGCTGCCGTGGGCTTCAAGCCTCAGCGAATTGACTGATGGCCTGACCCAGCGACCACTGCTGTTCCTGCCACTGGCATTGTTGATCGGTGCCTTGTTGTGGCGCCGCAAAAGCCTCTACGGGCGCCTGAACATAGTTCACCAGGACATCGGTCACTTCAAACGCGATAGCCAGTGGCACACGCCGCAGGCGATTCTGATCAACATACTGTTGGCGATGCCGGTCGCACTGGCGCTGGCCCTGTGTGGTCTGGCCTTGCAGATCGACGCACGCGGACAGAACGCCAACATGGGCGCGGCGCTGCTGCAAATGGCGCAGGCGTGGCTGGTGTTTTACACCGCGTACCGGATTCTCGCGCCGGCCGGCGTGGCTGAACTGCACTTCCGCTGGGAGAAACCGCAAGTTGAATTCCTGCGCGGCTGGATCCGCAGGCTCGGCCTGGTGGTCATGGCATTGGTAACGATTGTCGCTGTTGCCGAACTGCAACCGGCGGCACTCGCCGACGACGTGCTCGGCATGCCGGTGGTGCTGACCTGCTACGCCTTGATGGCGTGGTTGCTCAGCCGCCTGCTGATCAGCAGCCCGGCCCACGAAAACACTTCGCTGTTCCGCAAAGCCGTCGGCGTGATGTTCACGGTGCTGCCGATCGCCTTGTTCGTCGCGGTGTGCTTCGGCTACTACTACACCGCGCTGAAACTCAGCGACCGTTTGATCAACACCCTGTACCTGCTGATGTTCTGGCTGGTGATCGAAGCCACTTTCGTTCGCGGCCTGAGCGTTGCTGCACGGCGTCTGGCCTACCAGCGCGCACTGGCCAAACGGCAGGCGGCGAAAGAGGCTGGCGACGGCGAAGCGGTGATCGAAGAGCCGACGCTGGACATCGAAAAGGTCAACGAACAATCCCTGCGCCTGATCCGTCTGGCCTTGCTCGGCGGCTTTATCGCGGCGCTGTATTGGGTCTGGTCGGATCTGATTTCGGTGTTCTCGTACCTCGACAACATCACCCTCTACGAATACACCAGCGGCACCGGCGCCAACATGAGCATGGTGCCGATCAGCATCGGCGACATGCTCGGCGCGTTGATCATCATCGGCATTACCTTCGCCCTCGCGCGCAACTTGCCGGGTCTGCTTGAAGTGTTCGTGCTGTCCAAGCTCAATCTGGCGCAGGGCAGTGCTTATGCGACCACGACGCTGCTGTCCTACGTGATCGCCGGTGTCGGTTTCGTCTCGACGCTGTCGACCCTCGGCGTCAGTTGGGACAAGTTGCAATGGCTGGTGGCGGCGCTGTCGGTCGGTCTCGGTTTCGGTATGCAGGAGATCTTTGCGAACTTCATCTCCGGCATCATGATCCTCTTCGAACGCCCGGTGCGGATCGGTGACACCATCACCATCGGCAACCTGTCGGGCACGGTGAGCAAGATCCGCATCCGCGCCACGACCATCACCGACTTCGACCGCAAGGACATCATTGTTCCGAACAAGACGTTCATTACCGGGCAGTTGATCAACTGGTCGCTGACCGACACCATCACCCGCGTCACGCTGAAGCTCGGCGTCGATTACGGCTCCGATCTGGATCTGGTCAAGGAATTGCTGCTCAAGGCTGCCCGCGAGAATCCGCGTGTGCTGAAAGAACCCGAGCCGCATGTGTACTTCCTCAACTTCGGCGAAAGCACCCTCGACCATGAGTTGCGCATGCACGTGCGTGACCTCGGTGACCGCAACCCAGTGCTCGATGAGGTCAACCGCTTCATCAACCGCGAGTTCAAGAAGCAGCACATCAACATCTCGTTCCGGCAGATGGAGGTGTACCTGAAGAATCTGCACGGTCAGGAATACAAGATGGTGCCGATCGAGCCGGAGACGAAAACCATCGTGCCGGTCGCCGACGATCAGAAACCGCTGCAAGAGCCGCCGCCGGCCAAACTCGACTAACCGTTCTATTCCCAGCAGAATGCTCGGACATTCTGCTGGAGCAGGCCCTTGAAAGCCCTCGACGAACTGACCTTCGACAATCGCTTCGCCCGCCTCGGTGACGCGTTTTCCGCCCACGTGCTGCCCGAGCCGATCGACAATCCGCGTCTGGTCGTTGCCAGCCCGGCGGCGCTGGCGTTGCTGGATCTCGATCCAGCCACCGCAGAAACTCAGGAATTTGCCGAACTGTTTGGCGGCCACAAGCTGTGGGCCGATGCCGAGCCGCGCGCGATGGTCTATTCCGGGCATCAATTCGGCGGCTACACGCCGCAACTGGGCGATGGTCGCGGACTGCTGCTGGGCGAGGTCTACAATGCAGCGGGCGAGCATTGGGACTTGCACCTCAAGGGCGCTGGTCAGACGCCGTTTTCGCGTATGGGCGATGGTCGCGCGGTGCTGCGCTCGTCGATCCGCGAGTTCCTCGCCTCAGAAGCGCTGTTCGGGCTGAACATTCCATCCTCGCGCGCAGCCTGCGTGATCGGCTCCGACACCCCGGTCTGGCGCGAAAAACAGGAACGCGCGGCGATGGTGCTGCGTCTGGCGCCGAGCCATATCCGCTTCGGCCACTTCGAATATTTCTACTACACCAAACGCCCCGAACAGCAGAAAGCACTCGGCGAGCACGTGCTGGCCATGCATTTCCCGGAATGCCTTGAGCAGCCGGAACCGTATCTGGCGATGTTCCGCGAGATCGTCGAGCGCAACGCCGAACTGATTGCCAGATGGCAAGCCTACGGCTTCTGCCACGGGGTAATGAACACCGACAACATGTCGATCCTCGGCATCACCTTCGACTTCGGCCCGTTCGCCTTCCTCGACGACTTCGACGCCAACTTCATCTGCAACCACTCTGATGATCAGGGCCGCTACTCGTTCAGCAATCAGGTGCCGGTCGGCCAGTGGAACCTCAGCGCACTGGCCCAGGCACTGACGCCATTCATCAGCGTCGAAGCCCTGCGCGAAACCCTCGGCTTGTACCTGCCACTGTTCCAGGCCCATTACCTCGACCTGATGCGCCGCCGCTTCGGCTTCACCAGCGCCGAAGACGACGACCAGAAACTGCTCGAAGATCTCCTGCAATTGATGCAGAACAGCGGCGTCGACTACACGCTGTTCTTCCGCCGACTCGGCGAAGACTCACCTCAGCAGGCAGTTGCTCAGTTGCGCGACGACTTTGTCGACATCAAAGGCTTCGACGCCTGGGGCGAACGCTACATCGCCCGGGTTGCCCGCGATGGCGTTCCTGATCAAGAACAGCGCCGCGCGCGGATGCATGCGGTTAACCCGCTGTACATCCTGCGTAATTATTTGGCGCAAAAAGCTATCGACGCGGCGGAGCAAGGGGATTACTCAGAGGTACGCCGACTGCACGCGGTGCTGAGCAAACCGTTTGAAGAACAGCCGGGGATGGAAGGTTATGCCGAGCGGCCTCCGGAGTGGGGGAAGCACTTGGAGGTTAGTTGTTCTTCGTGAGGCAAGCTAGATAAAGACGTCTACAGGCACCTTGAAGTGGTCCGCCAACCAGCGGACCTGCCGCAGGTTCAACTTGCGCTTGCCGTTCAGAATTTCGGAAACGACAGATTGGGTACCGACACCCGGCAGGTCGCTCTGGGTCAGTCCATGTTCGCGCATCATGTAGCCGAGGACCTCTTCGCCACTTGCCTCGGCCATGGGGTGATGCGTGCGATCCCATTCCGCAATCCAGTCAGTGATGATATCCACCAGACTCGTGAGTGGATGCGACTCGTCATCGCCGGTTATTTCGAGGATCTCGTCGACTGCCAGCACCAACGCATCGTAATCCTCTTCGTTCTTCGGTTTGCGAAGCAATGGAGAGACAAACTCCCAGTGCTCAGCAACCGTCTTGATCAAACTACTCATGGTTTTCCCTCTTTCCATTTGCCCCGATCGTATTCTCGATGGTCCAGACACATGCTTGATGTAGAGCCTCTGAGATCGATAACTGACAAAGGCGATGAGCCTCAGTTTGTTGCCTCCAATGTCGAACACATGGAGATCACCGACCTTGTCGGTCGCAGGAAATATCGACTTCATTGCCGCGAAGTCCTTTGAATAACTTCTGCTTGCCAAACGAAACCACTGCGCTAGCGCGCTTGCCGCCTGAGGCCATTTTTCCTTGGCCACTCGAATGGGTTTTTCACTAAACACATGCATGCAACATCCTTATCGCATTCTGCTATGGGGAGTTAATCACAAACCAAAAATATCGCAAGTTGCGATACAGCTGAGCAGACCAGCGGGCTCGCCTGGTCGCTTTCAGCCTAGGCACAACGCGAGAGGCTGCACGATTGAAAATATGAGCAAACGTCTCCAACTAGGTGTTATCAGCTCACTTGCGGAATTCACTCATGACCAGCCCACTCCTCATCCCCTGCCCCGCCTGCAACGGCCTCAACCGCATCCCTGCCGAGCGCCTCAACGACCACCCGAAGTGCGGGCGCTGCAAATCCGAGGTGCTGCTGAACAAGCCGTTCGAACTCAAGCAAGGCGATTACGCCAGTCAGATCAAGGGTGATCTGCCGCTACTGGTGGATGTCTGGGCGGAGTGGTGTGGGCCGTGCAAGTCGTTTGCGCCGGTGTTCGAGCAGGCGGCGGTGCAGTTGGCGGGCAAGTGTCGGTTGGCCAAGCTGGATAGCGAGGCTAATCAGCAGTTGTCGGCGCAGTTGGGGATTCGCTCGATTCCGAGTTTGATTCTGTTCAAGAACGGCAAAGAGCTGGCGCGACAGAGTGGCGCGTTGCCGTTGCCGCAGTTGCTGGCGTGGCTGCGTAGCCAGGGCATCTGACCCACCACAAATCCAACTGTAGGAGTGAGCCTGCTCGCGATAGCGTTCGTCCAGCCAATATCTATATGACTGACACACCGCTATCGCGAGCAGGCTCACTCCTACAGGGGATTTGTGTGGTTCTGGGGATCAGTGCCCTTCGATCAGGTTGTGCAGTTCGACAAATTGCTGGGTCAGTTTGTGTCGCGGATCGAGGTGGATCAGCGGCGTGTTGGCCTGATGGGATTCGCGCATGCGCACCGAGCTGGTCAGGTACACCGGCAGCACCGGCAGCCCCTCTGCAATCAACTCATCGAGAATCTGCTGCGGCAGGCTGGCCCGGGCCTGGAACTGGTTGACCACGATGCCTTCAACTTCCAGACCTTCGTTGTGATCCTCTTTCAACTCTTCGATTTCCGCGATCAGTCCATACAATGCCTGACGCGAGAAGCTGTCGCAATCGAAGGGAATCAGCACACGATCAGCGGCAATCAGTGCTGATACCGCGTAAAAATTCAGCGCCGGCGGCGTATCGAGATAAATCCGGTCGTAATCCTCGGACAGTTCATCAAGCAACTTACGCAGCTTGTTGATCTTGTGCTTGGCTTCAAGTTTTGGCTGCAAATCGGCCAGTTCGGCGGTGGCGGTGATGATGTGCAAGTTGTCGAACGGGGTTTCGTAGATATCCGCCTGGTTTTTCTTCGAGAACGGCCCGGAAGACAGCGTCTGCTTGAAGAAATCGGCAATGCCCATCGGGATGTCGTCGCCGGTAAGCCCGGTCAGATACTGAGTGGAGTTGGCCTGGGCATCGAGATCCACCAACAACGTGCGATAACCCTCGCTGGCACTGACCGCCGCCAGATTGCAGGCAATGCTGGATTTGCCTACACCACCTTTCTGATTGAACACCACGCGCCGCATGACAAAACCTCCGTGTATCAAAGAATGACCGAGTGTAGATGCGCGCGGCCTCGCTTCGCTACCTCATCGGACATGGACTACACAGTCAGGTGCAAACTTCCGTCTGCAGTCTCAGTAAAAACTGCCGACGATTGACGAGATCCCCGACAGACAGGCCCTCGCCAATCTGGATAATGGCCAAATGACAGTTTTACCGCGAACCAGCCAGTACATTTCATTGCGCAAAATGTAACCAGCATTTGCTACACGCCCGTCGCACCGGGATAATGCGCGCCACCCGGCGCCAAGCGCCACGCCAAGTCCGCTGCGGCTTTGGTGGCTAAATGCGTCAACAAAAGCCCGCAGGGGCGGGATGAATGTCCGTGATCAACTTCAACATCGCCCAATGGCGCGCGTGGGCTCCCGGGCTCGACAGCGTGGACGCCTGGCAGGCCTGGAGCCGACAACCGGTCGTGCTCCAGAGCAGTGATGCCGCGCCCGATGTGTCGTTTTTACCGGCCATGCAGCGGCGCCGTCTCAGTCGACTGGCGCGGATGGCGTTCAGCGTTGGCTGGCCACTCGCCGACGGACGGGAAAACCTGCCGTTGGTATTTGTCTCGCGCCACGGCGAAACCCCACGTACGTACGAAATTCTCAGCGATCTGGCCACCGACCAGCCGCTGTCCCCCACCCAGTTCAGCCTGTCAGTGCATAACGCGATCATCGGTCTGTGGTCGATCATGCGTGGCGAAACCAGTGAAATGACCGCCCTCGCCGCAGCGGGCGACGGCCTCGAACACGGCATGCTCGAAGCGGCGGCGCTACTGAATGAAGGCGCCCCGGCCGTGTTGCTGGTGATCACCGAGGAACAACCGCCGCAAGCCTATTCGCAGTGGATTGATGACGTGCCGTTCCCTTACGCGCTGGGTCTGTTGCTAACCCCCGGTACCGACTGGCGGCTGACCCTGAACAGCACCCCGCAAGCACTGTCCAAATCGGACTGGCCCCACGCGCTCAATCTGTTGCGTACCCTGCTCGGCCAGCAAACCCTTTGCCAACATGCCTGGAAAAATCGTGTATGGACCTGGCAACGCAACCCGTGACCGAGAAAAACCGCGACGCCTATTACTGGCGGTTGCTGGCCACCGCCGCAAGCTTCGCCCTGTTCGGGCTCGGCGGGCTGTGCCTGCGCTTGGTGGTATTCCCGATTCTCGGCTGCCTGCCCGGCGACGCACTGGTTCATCGCCAACGCGCGCGGCAGATGGTCAGTCGGCTGTTCTGGTTTTTTGTGCAGTTCATGGCCCGCACCGGCGTGCTGACCTACGACATTCAAGGCGCCGAACGCCTCGGCCGACCGGGGCAAATGATCATCGCCAACCATCCGTCGCTGATCGACGTGGTGTTTCTGATCGGCCTGGTGCGCCAGGCCAATTGCGTGGTGAAGAAAAGCCTCTGGGAAAACCCCTTCACCCGTGGCCCGCTGCGCCGCACCGAATACATCAGCAATGACGGCAGCATGGACATGCTCGACGCCGCCGCAGAATCATTGCAAAACGGCCAGAGCCTGATCATTTTCCCCGAAGGCACCCGCACTCAGCCGGGACAGCCGCCAGCCTTTCATCGGGGCGCCGCAGCCATTGCCCTGCGCGGTGCGAAAATCCTCACACCCGTGATCATCAAGGTCAACCCGACCACCCTGACCAAAGCCGAGCCGTGGTATCGCATCCCGCGCCGTCGTGTGCACTTCAGTTTTCGGGTCGGGGCCGATATAGATCCACAGACCTTCGCCGCGCAGGGGCCCGCCCCGCAAGCCTCGCGCAAGCTCAACGATTATTTGCATTCTTACTTTATCAAGGAGCTCGCCGAAGATGAGCGAACTGAACACCCCTAGCCTGGTGCGTGACATCAAACTGCTGATCATCGACGCCCTCGGCCTCGAAGACATCAGCGCCGACGACATCGGTGACGAACAAACGCTGTTCGGTGAAGGCCTGGGCCTGGATTCCGTCGACGCGCTGGAATTGGGTCTGGCGATCCAAAAAAAGTACGGCATCAAAATCGACGCCGACGCCAAAGACACCCGCAACCATTTCACCAACGTGGCGAGCCTTGCGGCCTTCGTCACGGCAAAACAGGCAGCTTGAGACCGGACGCATGCAAACTCGTGACGACATTTTCAACACCCTGCGCGATGCCTTGGTCGAGCTGTTCGAACTGGATCCGGCTCGCGTGAGCCTGGATTCCAATCTGTATCAGGATCTGGAAATCGACAGCATTGATGCGGTCGATCTGATCGATCACATCAAACGCCAGACCGGCAAGAAAATCGCCGCCGAAGAGTTCAAGACCGTGCGCACCGTCGGTGACGTGGTCGAGGCGGTTTACCGTCTGGTTCAACCGGCCGCATGAGCCGATTGATCGGCCTGGGCCTGCTGCTGGCCGGTCTGCTGTACCCCTTTGCGGTGTATTTCGGCATGGAGCACTTCGCCCCGTGGCAGTTCGGTCTGCTACTGGGCGGCTTGTGGCTCGCGCGCGCCCTGACCGGCGAGCGCAAACCCGGCAGCCTGTGGATGGCTTGCGTGGCGATCGTGTTCTGCCTGTTGCTGGCGCTGTTCGACAGTCCGCTGTTACTGCGCTGGTACCCGGTGCTGATCAGCGGTTTCATGCTGGTGCTGTTCAGCCTGAGCCTGAAATACGGGCCGCCGATGGTCGAGCGACTGGCGCGGTTGCGTGAGCCAGAGCTGCCGGACATCGCGATTCGCTACACACGCAAGGTCACCGTGGCCTGGAGCGTGTTTTTCTTTTGCAACGGTTTGTGCGCCGCCCTCCTGACCCTGTGGGCGCCGCTGAATTGGTGGATGTTGTACACCGGCCTGATCTCCTACGGATTGATCGGCCTGATGTTTGCCATTGAATGGCTGATACGACAACGGGTAAGAGGTCGTACATGAACTGGATAAAACTTGAGCAGTTGTTGCTCAAGGCCCTGCCGGCGCGGGCGATTTGCGCTGCGCCGGCACTCGATCACGCGCAACTGTGCGAACAAGCGCTGAGCGTTGCCGCCGGCCTGCAAGCGCAGGGCGTTAAGCGCCTCGCCGTGCATCTGGAGGATGCCGCTGATCTTGCCATCGCCCTGCTCGGAGCGTGGCGCGCCGGCGTCAGCGTGTTGTTGCCGTCGGATCTGCAACCGCAAACTCGCCAGCGCTGGTCGAGTGAAGTCGATCTGTGGCTGACCGATCTCGCCGAAGACGCGCACCTGAATGACTTTCAGCAGCCGGCATTGCCCGCTGCGGCGCTGGATCTCGATCAATGTCAGCTAAGCCTGTGTACCTCCGGCTCCAGCGGCGAACCCAAGCGTATCGACAAAACCCTGCGACAACTGGCCAATGAAGTTGAAGCGCTGGAGCAATTGTGGGGCGCGGATCTTGCTGAAGCCTGCATCATCGGCAGCGTCGCCACTCAACACATCTATGGTTTGCTGTTTCGCGTGCTGTGGCCGCTGTGCGCCGGGCGCCCGTTTGTGCGCAAGCAACTGGCCTTCCCGGAAGACATGCAGCGCGCCAGCCGCGAACATCCGACCTTCGCCTGGGTCGCGAGCCCGGCGCTGCTCAAGCGCATGGGCGACAACCTTGATTGGCCAGCGCTCAGTGCCGTGCGCCGAGTGTTTTCCTCCGGTGGAGCGTTGCCGTTTGAGGCTGCGCAAAGTCTGCAACAACGCTTACAGCAATGGCCGACGGAAATCCTCGGCAGCTCGGAAACCGGCGGCATTGCCTGGCGTCAGGGTGAACAACTGTGGCAACCGTTCGCCGGTGTCCAATTGAGTCAGGACAGCGAGGGCGCGCTGTTGATCGCTTCGCCTTATCTGCCAGGCGGCCATGTTGAACACACCGCCGACGCGGCGCGCATTACTGCCGATGGTCGTTTCGAGTTGTTGGGACGGCTGGATCGCATCGTCAAACTCGAAGAAAAACGTATTTCTTTGCCGATGCTGGAACAGGCCTTGGTCGCTCACGACTGGGTTGCCGAAGCGCGGCTTGGCGTGGTGCAGGAAAACCGCGCGTCCCTTGGGGCCCTGCTGGTGCTCAGCGATTCGGGGTTGTTTGCGTTGCGTGAACATGGCCGCCGCAGTCTCACCGAAACTTTGCGCCAGCATTTGCGCCAACACTGTGAAGCTCTGGCCCTGCCGCGGCGCTGGCGGTTGGTGCGGCAATTGCCGTTGAACAGCCAGGGCAAACTGCCCCAGGCCGAGGTTGAAGCACTGTTGATGGCGCCGCGTCCGAAAGCGCCGGAAGTGCTGTCGCAGGTCGAGACTGAGGGTGAATGGAGTTTGCAACTGAGCGTGCCGGCGGATCTGGCTTATTTCAGTGGTCACTTCCCCAAGGCACCGGTGTTGCCGGGCGTGGTGCAGGTGGAATGGGCGCTGAATCTTGGGCGGCAGTTGCTGAATCTGAGCGGGCCGTTTGCCGGGATGGAAGTGCTGAAGTTCCAGCAACTGGTGCGGCCGGGGGATGAAATTCAGCTGCACCTGCGTTTTGATCCGGAGCGCAGCAAGGTGTATTTCGCTTATCGCAATGACACGGCGACGTGCTCCAGTGGGCGGATTCTTTTGGGTGTAGAGCATGATTGACCTTGGTGAGTGCTGCGCACTCAATCGCGAGCAGGCTCACTCCTACAGGAACCGCGATCTCATGTGGGAGCGAGCCTGCTCGCGAAGCAGTCACTGCAATTTTCCAGTGGAGAAACGGCATGCATAACCCTTGCGCCGTGATCCCGGTTTATAACCACGAATCTGCGATAGGCACCGTGGTCGATGCTCTGCTCGCGCAAGATCTGCCATGCATTCTGGTCGACGACGCCAGCAAGCCCTCCTGCGCAAAAGTCCTCGATACTCTGGCCGAACGCGACAACGTGCATCTGGTGCGCCTGACCGCCAACCAAGGCAAGGGAGGTGCGGTGATGACCGGTCTGCGTGAAGCCGCGCTGCTGGGTTTCACCCATGCCTTGCAGGTCGACGCCGACGGCCAGCACGACTTGCACGACGTCGCCCGCTTCGTTGAAGAATCCCGCGCACATCCCAACGCCATGATCTGCGGCTATCCGCTGTTCGACGAAAGCGTGCCCAAGGGCCGGTTGTACGCGCGCTACCTGACCCACGTCATGGTGTGGATCAATACGCTGTCGCTGCAAATCCGCGACTCGATGTGCGGCTTTCGCGTCTATCCGCTGACCCCGACGCTGGCGGTGATCGACTCAAGAAAAGTCGGCAAACGCATGGATTTCGACTCGGATATTCTCGTCCGCCTGGCGTGGCGGAATCAGCCGATGCGCTGGCTGCAAACCAGCGTGCATTACCCGCTCGACGGCGTGTCGCACTTCCGCCTGTTCCACGACAACGCGCTGATTTCGAGCATGCACACACGGCTGTTCTTCGGCATGTTGCTGCGTTTCCCGGTGATCCTCTGGCGACGGTGGCGCGCATGACCGGCGAAACCGACAAGAAGCACTGGGCCGACCGCGAAGAGCGCGGCAGCTTCCTGCTGATGAAATTCACCGCGTTCGCCGCCAAAGTCCTCGGTCGACGCCTGCTCAGCCCATTGCTCTACGGCATCGTTTTGTACTTTTTCCTGTTCGGTCGCACCGCGCGGCGCAGTGCCTGGCAATTCCAGCAACGTCTGGCCGACTGGAGCCAACGCGATGACTTGCGCCCAAGCCACTGGCGCGTGTTCAGTCAGTTCATGGCGTTCGCCGACTCCATGCTCGACAAACTCGACGTGTGGAACGGCAAGCTCAGCATTGAACAGATCGAAATCATCGACCCGGCGCTGCTGCGTAATCAGTTGCGCGGCACACGCGGGCAACTGCTGGTCGGCGCGCATCTGGGCAATCTCGAAGTCTGCCGCGCGCTGGCGGAGATCGGCGAAAAGGTCACCATGAACGTGCTGGTGCACACCAAGCACGCCGAGCAATTCAACCGTTTGCTGGGCGAGGCCGGAGCGACCAATCTGCGCCTGATTCAGGTCAGCGAACTCGACCCGGTGATCATGCTGCAACTGCACGAACGCCTGGAGCGCGGCGAGTGGCTGGCGATTGCCGGCGACCGCGTGCCGCTGCACGGCGGACGCAGTGTGACCGTGGATTTTCTCGGTCACCCGGCGCCGTTTCCGCAAGGTCCGTGGCTGCTGGCCGGCCTGCTGAAATGCCCGGTCAATCTGCTGATGTGCCTCAAACAACCAGACGGTCACTATCGCCTGACCCTCGAACCGTTCGCCGACGCGGTAACCTGGAAGCGCAGCGAGCGCGAGCAGGTCATTCATCAGTGGGCCACCCGCTATGCCCAGCGCCTGAGTCACTATTGCCTCGAAGCACCGCGCCAATGGTTCAACTTTTACCCTTTCTGGAAGACCGATGACGACGCCAACCCATGAGCCGGTAACCTTCGGCGAACGCCCTTTGCGCATCGAAGACGTGCTGGCCCTGGCCAATCGTCAGGCGCCCGTGCAGTTGCAGAGCGACGCCGAGTATCGCGAGCGCATTGCCAAAGGCGCGCGATTCCTCGATTCGCTGCTGGACAAGGAAGGCGTGATCTACGGCGTGACCACCGGTTACGGCGATTCCTGCGTGGTCGCGGTGCCGCTGCATCACGTAGAAGCGTTGCCGCGTCACCTCTACACCTTTCACGGTTGCGGCCTCGGCAAACTGCTCGACGCGCAAGCAACCCGCGCGGTGTTGGCGGCACGTTTGCAGTCGTTGTGTCACGGCGTTTCCGGGGTGCGCGTGGAACTGCTCGAGCGTCTGCACGCGTTTCTCGAATACGACATTCTGCCGCTGATTCCTGAAGAAGGTTCGGTCGGCGCCAGCGGCGATCTGACGCCGCTGTCCTACGTTGCCGCGACACTTTCCGGCGAGCGTGAAGTGATGTTCCGTGGCGAACGCCGTCAGGCTGCCGATGTGCATCGCGAACTCGGCTGGACACCTTTGGTGCTGCGCCCGAAAGAAGCCTTGGCGCTGATGAACGGCACCGCCGTGATGACCGGCCTCGCCTGTCTGGCGTTCGCCCGCGCCGATTATCTGCTGCAACTGGCCACACGCATCACCGCGCTCAATGTCGTCGCGTTGCAGGGCAATCCCGAGCATTTCGACGAACGTCTGTTCGCCGCCAAACCGCATCCGGGGCAAATGCAGGTTGCCGCGTGGCTGCGCAAGGATCTGGCGATCGACGCGCCGACCGCGCCACTGCATCGCTTGCAGGATCGCTACTCGCTGCGCTGCGCCCCGCATGTACTCGGTGTGTTGGCCGACAGCCTGAACTGGCTGCGTTCGTTCATTGAAATCGAACTGAACAGCGCCAACGACAACCCGATCATCGACGCCGAAGCCGAGCGCGTTTTGCACGGCGGGCACTTCTACGGCGGTCACATTGCGTTCGCCATGGACAGCCTGAAAAACCTCGTGGCCAACGTCGCCGATCTGCTCGACCGGCAACTCGCCTTGTTGGTCGACGAACGTTACAACCACGGTTTGCCGAGCAACCTGTCCGGCGCCCCGGCAGATCGGGCGATGATCAACCATGGCTTCAAGGCTGTGCAGATCGGCACCAGCGCCTGGACCGCCGAAGCGCTGAAAAACACCATGCCGGCCAGCGTGTTCTCGCGTTCCACCGAGTGCCACAACCAAGACAAAGTGAGCATGGGCACCATCGCCGCCCGCGATGCGATTCGCGTGCTGGAGCTGACCGAACAAGTCGCAGCTGCCACTCTGCTCGCCGCCAATCAAGGCGTGTGGCTGCGCGGTCAGGCCGAAGACGCACGACCGCTGCCACCGTCGTTGGCGGCAATGCACGAAGAGTTGGCCAAAGACTTCCCGCCGGTCATTGAAGACCGCGCACTGGAAGGCGAACTGCGCCTGTGCCTGCAACGCATCGCCGCTCAACACTGGAGGCTGCATGCGTAGCGCCGGAGTGCTTCACGCCGACACCGAAATCCTCGTGCCGTTTTTTGACGTCGACACCATGCACGTGGTTTGGCACGGGCATTACGTCAAGTATCTGGAAGTCGCGCGCTGCGCGCTGCTGGACAAAATCGGCCACAACTACACGCACATGGTCGAGTCCGGATTCGCCTGGCCGATCATCGACCTGCAACTGCGCTACGTGCGCGGCGCGGTGTTTGGTCAGCGCCTGAATGTGCGCGCCAGTCTGGTCGAGTGGGAAAACCGTCTGAAGATCAATTACCTGATCACCGACCTGCACAGCGGCGAACGCCTGACTCGCGCCAGCTCGGTGCAGGTCGCCGTCGAAGTCAGCAGCCGCGAAATGCAGCTGGCTTCACCGAAAGTCTTCACCGACGCCGTGGAAAGGATGCTGCGATGAATGTTTTTGTGAAAAGCCTGAGCGTAGTGGCGCTGCTGACCATGTCAGCGCTGGCCAACGCCTTCGACCTGCAACAACTCAACGAACAACTGGCGAAACCGGACGTGATCCACGGCCAGTTTATTCAGGAAAAACACCTGCGCGCCCTGCCACAACCGCTGATCAGCAAGGGCAGTTTTGTGCTGGCGAAGAATCACGGTCTGCTCTGGCTACTAAAAACCCCGCTGCAGCAGGACTATCGCATCACCGCCAACGGCATCGCCCGCCGCGACGACAATGGCTGGCAAATGCTGCCAAACAAGAGCGCCGGCGCCGATCAGAACCGGCTGTTTCTCGCGGTGCTGCAAGGTGACAGCAGCGGCCTGCAACGGGATTTCGAACTGGCCCTGAGCGGCTACGCGCAGCAGTGGAAACTGTCGCTGACCCCGCGTTCGCTGCTGCTCAAGCAAGTGTTCAAACAAATCAACATCGACGGCGGCGCCTTGGTGCAAACCATCGAACTGCTGGAAACCCAGGGCGACAGCACCGTGCTGCGCATGCAGGACAGCAGCGCCGCCCAACCGCTGAGCGACACGGAGCAACATGACTTTGCCGAGTGAACGCAGGCTGCCCTGGCTGTTTCTGATGCTGCTGCTCGCGGTTGTTGCGCTGGCCGGTTGGCAGTGGCGCGACGGTGCGCCGCTGTCGGCAAACCTGATGGAACTGGTGCCCGGCACTAACCCGGACGCCCTCGAACTGCGCGCCGAACAGCGCATGCAGGAACCGTTGAATCGCGAAATGCTGGTGCTGGTCGGCCACGCCGATCGCCAGCAAGCGGTCAACATGGCGCAGAAGCTCGGCGAGCAATGGCAAGCCAGCGGTCTTTTCGAGAAAGTGCAGTGGAACCTGCAAGCGGATCTGCCGGCGCTGCGCACGCAATTGCTGCAAGGTCGCCTGGCGATGCTCTCGGCGGACGATCAGCAACTGCTCACCGAACATCCCGATGTATTTATTCATCAGCGGGTGCAGGCGCTGTTCGATCCGTTCAGCGGTTTCAGCCTGGTGCCGAGTCCGGACGATTGGCTGGGCCTGACCGGGCGTATCCAGAACAGCCAGCCGCAACACGGTTCGGTGCAACTCGACATCGGCAGCGGCGCGTTGATTGCCGATGCCGACGGCAAGAGCTGGGTGCTGCTGCGCGCGCGCACCACTGGCGATGCGTTTGACATGAACCTGCCGCTGAAAGTGGCGGATCTGCTGCAGCACAGCCGTGAACAAGCGGCGACAAATGACGTGCAATTGCTGGCGGCCAGCGGTCTGCTTTACGCGGCCAACGGTCAGCAGCAAGCGACGCGCGAAATGACCTGGGTTGGCGGCGGTGCAACGGTCGGCATTCTGCTGTTGCTGCTGCTGGCGTTTCGGCGCTGGCGTGTGCTGCTGGCATTTGTGCCGGTGTTGGTCGGCATGCTTTTCGGTGCCGTCGCGTGCGTGGCGCTGTTCGGTCATATGCATGTGATGACGCTGGTGCTCGGCTCCAGTCTGATCGGCGTGGCGGTGGATTATCCGTTGCACTACCTGTCGAAGAGCTGGAGCCTGAAGCCGTGGCGCAGTTGGCCGGCCTTGCGCCTGACCCTGTCCGGGCTGACCTTGAGCCTGATCACCAGCGCCATCGGTTATCTGGCGCTAGCGTGGACGCCGTTCCCGGCGCTGACGCAAATAGCCGTGTTCTCTGCGGCCGGATTGCTCGGTGCGTATCTGTCAGCGGTGTGCCTGCTGCCGGCGCTGCTCAACAACCTCGAGTTACGCCCGGCGCAGTGGCCGCTGACGCTCGCCGAGCGCTTGATCGCGCTGCGGGAAAAACTCCTCGAACGCGTGCGCACGCCAGTGCTGTTGGCGCTGTTGATCGCCTTCTGTGTTGGCGGTCTGGTGCAGCTGCAAAGCAAGAACGACATTCGCCAATGGGTTGGCGCGCCGCAGCGTCTGACCGATGAGGCGCAGACCATCGCGCGCATCACCGGTTACCAGCCGACCAGCCAGTTTTTCCTCGTACGCGCCGCCAATCAGCAGCAATTGCTCGAGCGTCAGGCAGCGCTGAGCGAGCGTCTGGAGCAACTGGTCAACCTCGACAAGCTGCAAGGCTATCTGGCCCTCGATCAACTGGTCAGCCCGCCGAGCGAGCAGGAAAAAGTCCGCCAGGCGCTGAACCAACTGCCGCAATACTGGCAGCCGCTGCTCGAACTCGGCGTGCCGCTCGCTGCGCTGCAAAGCGAGCTGCAACAGCTGCAAACCGTGCCAGCGGAAGATATCGACACCGCCCTTGCCGGCCCGCTCGGCGAACCTTATCGCACGCTCTGGCTCGGCCCGACCGAAGACGGCGTGGCGGCGATGACCAGCCTGCAAGGCCTGAACAATTCGGCACTGTTGCGCGTGCAGGCACTGGATCTGCCAGGGGTGCAACTGGTCGATCGCCTCGGTGAATTGAACGACGTTTTCGCCGCCACGCAGATCAGCGCCGCGGAGCTGAAACTCGCCTCCTGCGCGTTGATCGTGCTGGTGCTGATGCTGCCGTTCGGCCTCGGCGGTGCGCTGCGCATCGTCGCCCTGCCCTTGCTCGCGGCGCTGTGCAGTCTGGCCAGTCTTGGCTGGCTCGGTCAGCCGCTGACCCTGTTCAGCCTGTTCGGCCTGCTGCTGGTGACGGCGATCAGCGTCGATTACGCGATCCTTATGCGTGAACAGGTTGGCGGCGCCGCGGTGAGCCTGCTCGGCACCTTGCTGGCGGCGCTGACGACATGGCTGTCGTTTGGTTTGCTCGCGGTTTCCAGCACACCGGCGGTGAGCAATTTCGGTTTGTCGGTCAGCCTTGGGTTGGCCTTCAGCTTCATGCTCGCACCGTGGGCCGGGCGTCACGCCCACACGGCAACGGTCGCGGAGTCGGCAGCGTGATGGTCGTCGGCTTTTGGCTGCTGGCCTTGGCGCTGTTCGCCGTCGCGACCCGTGTCGGTCGGCACTTCGGCCTGATCCCGATTGTCAGCCAGTTGCTGCTGGCGAGCTTCGGCCTGCCGCTGCTGATGTACTTCTGGATCGAACCGGGCTGGCAACTGAGCGGTGCGGAACTGATCGCGCCAGAGTGGCTGAAAAACCTCTACAGCCTGAGTTTTGCCTTGTTGCTCGGACACATCCTCAGTGATGTGATCGATCTGAAACTGGATCGGCAGAGCGTGAAAATCGCCCTGCCGAGTTTTCTCGTGCCATTCGTCTGCGGGCTGGCGGCGGCTTATTGGTTGTTGCCGGCGCAACCGTGGCTCAACTCGCTGGCGATCGGCCTGGTGTTCGCAATTACCGCGATTCCGGTGCTGTACCTGTACTTGCGCCACATCGATTACCCGCCCGCCGCCACTCGGCGTCTGGTGCAAACCGCGATCCTCATCGATCTGACTTGCTGGACGCTGTTCGGCCTCGCCCAAGGCAGCCTGCACTTGAGCAGTCTGTTGCTGCCGCTGGGGCTCGCTGGTGTGCCGTTGGTGCTGCGCCTGTTCGGCGTGCGCCGACCGTTGACCTACAGCCTCGGTTTCTTCGCGCTGCTGGTGATGGCCGAGCATTACAAACTCAACGCGCTGATTTTCGGCATCGGTTATTTGCTGTGCATGGCCGCGCTGAAAATCCCGTTGGTGCTGCCGTTGCCGGCGCGCTGGATGAACCGTTTGCAGACGTGGATCGCGATCCCGCTGATCCTCACCTTCGGCATCGTGCAGATCGACGTGCACAGCGCCCTCGCCAGCCTCGGCCCGCTGCAATGGGCGGCGCTGCTGCTGTTGCCGATTGCCAGTAAACTGCTCGGCAACTGGCTCGGCCTCGGCTGGGCCGGCGCCTCGTTTGAAGGCGCCAGCCGCTGGCGTGAAAGTGTACTGCTGAACATTCGCGGCCTGAGCGAGATCGTCTTTCTCAATTTGCTCTTGCAACAACAGCTCATCACCCCGGCGCTGTACTTCGCGCTGATGCTGATGGGCCTGATGGCGACGCTGCTGCCGGCGCTGATCGGCCTGCACCGTGCACCGCTGGACATCAAAAACCACCTGCCCCGGAGTTCACGTGCCAATCGTTGAAATGGAATCCCGTCAGGTCGTGATCATCGGCGCCGGCCCGTCCGGCGCCATCGCTGCTGCCCTGCTCAAACGCCAGGGCCACGATGTGCTGGTGATCGAACGCCAGCAATTTCCGCGCTTCTCCATCGGCGAAAGCCTGCTGTGCCATTGCCTCGATTTTGTCGAAGAAGCGGGCATGCTCGACGCGGTGAATGCCGCCGGATTCCAGCGCAAAAACGGTGCTGCTTTCGCCTGGGGCGAGCGCTACAGCGCCTTCGATTTCGGCGACACATTTACCGACGGCAAGCCCACCACGTTCCAGGTGCAGCGCGCCGACTTCGACAAGTTGCTGGCCGACCAAGCCGCGCTGCAAGGTGTGGAAATCCGTTACGGCGATGCCATCGTCAGTGTCGATTTCGACCGGCCGAAACCGCAACTCGACGTGCGTCGCGAGGACGGCCGTGAATACCGCGTCGAAGCGGATTTCGTCCTAGATGCCAGCGGCTACGGCCGTGTCCTGTCGCGACTGCTGGATCTGGAAGCACCGTCGAATTTTCCGGTGCGCCAAGCGGTGTTCACCCACGTCGAAGATCACATCGACAACCCGGCCTTCGACCGCGAAAAAATCCTCGTCACCACCCATCCCGAACATCGCGATGTCTGGTTCTGGACGATCCCGTTCAGCAACGGCCGCTGCTCGGTGGGCGTGGTCGCGGCCGAAGAACACTTCACGGGCCGTGACAGCGATCTCGATGCCTGCCTGCGCAGCTTCATCGCTGAGACCCCAAGCCTTGCCGGCGTGCTGAACAACGCGGTGTGGGACACCCCGGCGCGCACCCTCGGCGGCTACGCGGCGAACGTGAAAACCCTGCACGGGCCGGGTTTTGCCTTGCTCGGCAACGCCGCCGAATTTCTCGACCCGGTGTTCTCTTCTGGCGTGACCATCGCCATGCGTTCGGCGAGCATGGCCGCCGCCGTGCTGCACCGTCAGTTGCAAGGTGAAGCGGTCGACTGGCAACGCGAGTTCGCCGAACCGCTGAAACGTGGCGTCGACACGTTCCGCTGCTACGTCGAGGGCTGGTACGCCGGCACCTTTCAGGACGTGATTTTTTATGAAGACAGCCAGGCCGACATCCGCCGCATGATCAGCTCGATCCTCGCCGGTTACGCCTGGGACGAACGCAACCCGTTCGTCAGCGAGGCCCGCCGCCGCTTGAAGATGATTTCCGAACTCTGTGCAAAGGACGCCACATGAATTACTTGAGCGACAGCTACGTCGAGGAAACCCGCTTCGGTTTCTGGTTCCTGCGCAGCCACACCTGGCAGCACCATGTGTTGCGCGTGGCGATCAACGATTTGCGCGGACTGTTCAGCGAAGCGCTGCCGGAGCATCCGGTGCTGCTCGACGCCGGTTGCGGTCAGGGCAAGTCGTTCGGCCACCTGCGCCAGACCTTCGCGCCGCAGCGTTTGATCGGTGTTGACGCCGATCCGCACAGCCTGGAGTTGAGCGGCGAAGAAGCGGCGCGTCTGGGCCTCGATGTTGAGCTGATCGGCAGCGACTGCGCGACGTTGAATGTGCCGGACGCGAGTGTTGATCTGCTGTTCTGCCATCAGACGTTCCATCATCTGGTTGAACAGGAAAAAGCGCTGGCCGAGTTTTACCGGGTTCTGAAACCGGGCGGTTATCTGCTGTTTGCCGAATCGACCGAGGCTTACATTGATACCTGGGTGATTCGCTGGTTGTTCCGCCATCCGATGCATGTGCAGAAGAGTGCGGCGCAGTATTTGGAGATGATTCGCGGGCAAGGGTTTGAGTTTGCCGAGCGCAATGTGTCGTACCCGTATTTGTGGTGGAGCCGGTCGAAAGATTTTGGCTTGCTGGAGCGGTTTGGGGTGCGCAAACCGAAACCGTTCGGGCAGCGAGAGGAAACGCTGGTCAACGTCGTAGCGCGCAAACCGCTTGAAGGTGATCGTTGATGCGACACATAACCTGTGGGAGCGAGCCTGCTCGCGAAGGCGGCGGGTCAGCCAGTCTCTATGTTGGATGTGCCGACGCTTTCGCGAGCAGGCTCGCTCCCACAGTGATCGCAGTGCTGCGGATGGTGATGGTCGGCGCAATATTTCTGTTGAGCGGTTGCGCCAGCCAGGCGCCGCTGCCGGCGGGCAACCCGACTCTGCCTCTGCCATTGCAACTGCACATCGAACGCCAGCAAGCCGAGCAACGCCAGGACTGGCTGCTGGTGATCCAGCGCGAAGGCCCCGGTATTCGCTGGTCGATGATGGATCCGCTGGGTATTCCCCAGGCGCGTCAGCAATTGATCGACGGTCGCTGGCAGGCCGATGGTCTGCTGCCGCCGAACCCGGAGGCCCGCGAGCTGTTTGCCGCGCTATTGTTCGCCTTGACCCCGTCCGTCGAGCTGTTGCGCAATTACCCTTCTGCCCAACAGCAGACCGGGCAACGTTCCCTGCCCGCGCGCTGGGACATCCGTTATTCACAACCGTTGAGCTTCGAATTGAACCTGCCCCAAGGCCCGCACTATCGCGTTTCTCCGCTCGGTGACTCGACGCCATGACCGCTTACCTGAATGCCCTCGGCGTGATCTGTGCGCTGGGCCGCGACAAGTCAGAAGTCGCGCGCAACCTGTTCGCCGGCGACTGCTCGGGCATGCGCCGCGAATCCGGCTGGGTGGCGGAGCGTGAATTGCCGGTGGACGCTGTACACGGTGAATTGGCGCCGATCCCGCCAGCACTTGCCGATCAAAGCAGCCGCAACAATCAGTTGTTGCTGGAAGCGGCGCTACAGATTAGCGATGACATTGATCAGGCGATCCAGACCTACGGCTGCGACCGCATCGGCGTGGTGCTCGGCACCAGCACCTCGGGCATCGACGAGGCCAGCCGTGGCCTGGCGCACTATATTCGCGAGCAGCAGTTCCCGGCGGAATACGATTACCGTCAGCAGGAACTCGGCGCGCCAGCGAATTTCCTCGCCGACTGGCTGCAACTGAGCGGCCCGGCCTATGTGATTTCCACCGCTTGCACCTCCAGCGCCCGCGCCTTGATGAGCGCCCAGCGTCTGCTTGATCTGGGCTTGTGCGACGCGGTGTTGTGCGGCGGCGTCGACAGTTTGTGCAAGCTGACGTTGAACGGTTTTTCGTCGCTGGAAGCAGTGTCGGACGAACGCTGCAATCCGTTCTCGGCCAACCGCAACGGCATCAATATCGGCGAGGCGGCGGTGTTGTTCGTCATGAGCAAACAGGCTCACGACGGCCCGTCGATCGCCCTGCTCGGCGCCGGCGCCAGCTCGGACGCGCACCATATTTCCGCGCCGGAGCCGAGCGGTCGCGGCGCTCTGCAAGCGATGCAGAAAGCCCTGAGCCGCGCGCATTTGCAAACCTCGCAAATCAGCTATCTGAACCTGCACGGCACCGCCACCCAACACAACGACGCCATGGAAAGTCTGGCCGTCGCCACACTTTTTCCCGAAGGCGTCGCCTGTTCGTCGACCAAACCGATGACCGGCCACACCCTCGGCGCGGCCGGTGCGCTGGAAGCGGCGTTTTGCTGGCTGAGCCTGAGCGCCGACAACCCTGATCACGCGTTGCCGCCGCACGTCTGGGACGGTCATGCCGATCCCGCGCTGCCAGCGCTGAAGTGGGTGACCGCCCGCGAACGCCTGACGTCCATTGCTCCCCGCTACCTGATGAGCAACTCGTTTGCCTTCGGCGGCAACAACGTCAGCCTGATTCTCGGAGACGCCCCATGACCGACTGGCCGCTCGCCGAACTGCTGCCCCATGCCGGCGACATGATTCTGATCGACAGCATCGAGCGCTTCGACGATGAGCAGATTTACACCCGCCTCACGGTGAAGCCCGAAGGCCTGTTCAACCTGCACGACGGCAGCCTGCCGGCGTGGGTCGGCGTCGAACTGATGGCGCAAAGCGTCGCCGCGTTTGCCGGTTGCCACGCGCGACAAAAAGGTAATCCGGTGGAGCTGGGTTTTCTGCTCGGCACACGCAAATTCGAGTGCAATGTCGAGGCGTTTTCTGCCGGCACCGAGCTGACCATTCATGGCCTGCGCTCGCTGGAAGATGACAACGGCATGGGCGTCTTCGAATGCCATATCCACGGCGACGGCATTCATGCCAGCGCCCGGCTCAACGTGTTCCGCCCGCCCGAAGCCACTCAATATCTGCAACAGACAAAGGAGTCGAACGATGACTGAATTCGTACTGGTCACCGGCTCCAGCCGTGGCATCGGCCGCGCCATCGCCTTGCGCCTCGCGCAGGCCGGGCACGACATCGTCTTGCATTGCCGCAGCGGCGTGACCGAGGCGCAAGGCGTTCAGGCTGAAATCGAAGCGCTGGGGCGTAAGGCGCGCATCCTGCAATTCGACGTCGCCGACCGCGAAACCTGCAAAGCCACTCTCGAAGCCGACGTCGAAACCCACGGTGCCTATTACGGTGTGGTGTTGAATGCCGGGCTGACCCGCGACGGCGCGTTTCCGGCGCTGAGCGACGACGATTGGGACGTGGTGTTGCGCACCAACCTCGACGGTTTCTACAACGTTCTGCACCCGGTGATGATGCCGATGATCCGCCGCCGCGCCGCCGGTCGCATTGTCTGCATCACCTCGGTGTCGGGGCTGATCGGCAACCGTGGCCAGGTCAACTACAGCGCTTCCAAGGCTGGCGTGATCGGCGCTGCAAAGGCGTTGGCGATCGAGCTGGGCAAGCGCAAAATCACCGTTAACTGTGTCGCGCCGGGCCTGATCGACACGGCGATGCTCGACGAAAACGTGCCGGTGGAAGAACTGATGAAAATGATCCCCGCGCAACGCATGGGCACCCCGGAAGAGGTGGCCAGTGCGGTGAATTTCCTGATGTCGGCGGAAGCCTCGTACATCACCCGCCAGGTGCTGGCGGTCAACGGAGGCTTGTGCTGATGAAGCGCGTCGTCGTCACCGGCATGGCCGGCATCACTTCACTGGGCAGCGACTGGCAGACCATCGCCGGTAATTTCGCGGCCAACCGCAGCGGCATTCGCCGGATGGACGAGTGGGATCGCTTCAGCGAACTCAACACGCGTCTGGCCGGGCCAATCGATGATTTCGTTGTGCCGGCGCACTGGACGCGCAAGCAGCTGCGCAGCATGGGCCGGGTTTCGCGACTGGCGGTCGGCGCGGCGGAAAAAGCCTTGGCCGATGCCGGCCTGCTCGGCGACGCAATCATCAAGGACGGCCGAATGGGCGTCGCTTGCGGCTCGTCGACCGGCAGCACCGACGAGATCAAAGCGTTCGGCAACATGCTGCTCAACTCGGTGGCCGAGGGCCTTAACGCCAACTCCTACGTGCGGATGATGCCGCACACCACCGCCGCGAATATCAGCATCTTCTTCGGCCTCACCGGGCGCCTGATCCCGACGTCCAGCGCCTGCACCAGCGGTAGCCAGGGCATCGGTTATGCCTACGAGGCGATCAAGTTTGGCCGTTTGCCGCTGATGCTTGCCGGCGGTGCCGAAGAACTTTGCCCGACCGAAGCGATGGTCTTCGACGCGCTCTACGCCACCAGCCTGAAAAACGATGCACCGCAGACCAGCCCGCGCCCGTATGACAAGGGCCGTGACGGTCTGGTGATCGGTGAAGGCGGCGGCATGCTGGTACTCGAGGAGCTGGAACACGCCCTCGCACGCGGTGCGCACATCCACGCCGAGATCGTCGGTTTCGGCAGCAACGCCGACGGCCAGCACACCACCCGCCCCGAGCAAGTGACCATGCGCCGCGCCATGGAGCTGGCGCTGGAAGACGCCGGGCTGACACCGGACGCCATCGGTTATGTAAATGGTCACGGCACGGCTACAGAACAGGGCGACATTGCCGAAACAATAGCGACCAGCAGTTTGTTCGGCGAACGCATGCCGATCAGCTCGCAGAAAAGCTTCCTCGGTCACACGCTGGGGGCCTGCGGGGCGCTGGAGTCGTGGTTCAGCATCGAAATGCTCAACCGCGACCAGTACGTGCACACGCTCAACCTCGACGAGGTCGATCCGCACTGCGGCAAGCTCGATTACCTGCGCGGTGAATTCCGCCAGATGCACCACGAGTTCGTGATGAACAACAATTTCGCTTTTGGTGGCGTCAACACCTCGTTGATTTTCCGCCGCTGGCACTGACCGCAATACGTTTGGAGTAAAGGGAATGACTCAGTTTCACCGCATCGCCGCACTGCTGGCCCTGGCCTTTGTGCTCGGCGGTTGCACCAGCAAACCGGTGTACAACGCTAAAGAAGAGTTTTCGCCGAACCTCGGTTTCACCCAGCAACAGATGAGCCGCGCCATCGTCACCGCGCTGAACGATCGTCAGTGGGTCGTGCAATCGGTGCGCCCGGGCATGATCAAAGCGGCGATCACCGTGCGCGGTCGCCATCACGCCGAAGTCGATATCCCGTACACCCCGACCTCGTTCGAAATCGACTACCGCAGCAGCTACGGCCTCGACGCCAAAGACGGCAAGATCCACGGCAACTACAACCGCTGGGTCAACCGGCTGCGCGACAATGTGCTCAAAGAGCTGTCGATCAACCCGGACATCGAAGCGGTCAACAATCTCGGCATCATCAAACAAGGCGCTGACGAACCGACTTACCTGAGCTTCCGTGAAGGCGTCAAACGCGCCACCGACGCCGGCCTGCTCGACGGCAGCGTCAAGTTCTACCTCGCTGGCGAAACCCTGCCCAAGCAAGTGCGCACACTCGACACCGTGAGCAGCAGCCGCAAAACCAACGGCTCAAACAAATCCGACGAAGACGCCTGCTTCTGGGCCCTGCAATCGGCGCTGGCCACCCTGCAGAACGCCGCAAAAAAAGCCGACGCCAATGCGGTGATCAACATCGCCAGCGTGGATCAGCGGGATCTGTACAAAGACACCGAGAAGTTTCAGTGCCGAGCGGGGATGGTGGTGTCGAGCGTGGCGTTGAGGGGTGACCTTGCTCACGTCGACTGACTGAGTGGCTCAGTGGCTGAATGGCTGGGTGGCTGAATGAATGCAATCCTGTGGCGAGGGGATTTAGCGAAACGTCGCACCGCCCCGATGGGTCGCGTAGCGGCCCCAAAACCTGAGAACTCGGAGCATCAGACGTACCGAGTTCTCTGGTTTTACGACGGCTGCGCCGCCGAACGGGGATAAATCCCCTCGCCACAGGTCACTGGGTGCATTGGGAATTTCGTGTCATTGCGAATTACGGATATCGTAAAAGCGTCTAAAAAACTGTTAGTTCTTACAGGTTTCAATTTAAACCATCAGGTGGACGATGCGGATGCAGCGAACTCGTCCATAAGGTGGTGATCATCATGCAAACTTTTAATGACCAAGAACTTCTGAAGCTGACTCCAGAACAGGTGAAAGCTCTTCCTCCTGCGGAAAAGAAGAGGCTAGAAACGCTCCTGCGAAGCAAAGAACCGTTTAAGTAAGAAATCAACAATAGGTAGAAACGACAAAGGGCGCCATTCGGCGCCCTTTCACAAACAGGTTGGCTTGTCATGGCCTGTTACCTGTCTGGCTCTGCGATGGCTGGTCATCCAGGATCCTCAGAGTCTCACAAGCCCCTTGCGGGAACGTTGTCAGTATTCCTTGAAAAGGAATATCGGGCAACGGATGGCATTTGGCCTACGCCTGCAATCTGCCCGGTTTTCACAGCCCTAGAGCCCGCCTAACCGCGGCCTTGATGGCTTGAAACTCATCTGTCGCAAGATGTGAAATGAGATAAACGCGCTTTCCATTGCGATCTCTGGTTTTGATCCGGTCAAGGCGAGAGAGACTGACTGTCGCCACCATGTCGCACTTTGCCCAGCAGGTCGGACTCGCGCCTTGAAGATGACTTGCCAGTTCGAGATGGTGATCCAAAAGGCAATCCGGCGCGGTCGTGCTCAGAGGCACAACAGTCACCAATAAACTGTTGGTTCTGTTTTTACGTATGACGACTACAGGTCTGACCTTCACCATTTCGGGTACTTCATACCCTCTGAAATCGCAGATCAGCACACTGCCCTCCTTGGGCTGGTATCGAAGTGGCATCCATGGCACTCACTGAAAAAAACGATTCTGCGCAATATTTACAATTTTCACTAAGGCTGTTCCGTAACTGAAAATGTAGGCACTCAATACCTATTGCCTGAACGCCTGCACCCACAGCATCTACACTCGTTCTCGCAGGCCGATACATCGCGCCTGCCAGAACGGCGGGCCCGGTCGGTCGAGCACTCGCGGTTCTCTTTCATCGTCAAGGAGATGACCATGCAAGTGAAAGCCATGATCGCCGCCGCGCTTTTTGGCCTGCTGCCCAGCGCCAGCCATGCCACCAACCTCATGTACATGCCATTCGAAACCGTGCTTTCGGACGCGATTCGCGCTGGGCGGCTGGATGGCAGTGTGAAGTTTTATCTGGTCGGCAACGGGCCGCAGGGCACTCAGCAGTTGCTGCGCCGGGGTGTGGTCAGTGATTTGAGCACCAACGGTTTCAACAAGAGTGATCACGATTCCTGCGAGTGGGTGTTGCAGTCGAATCTGATCAAGCTGCAGGCCGATGCCAAGCGGGCCGGGGCGAATGCGGTGACCAATATCGTCAGTTATTACGACCAGCATGTGCGCAAGGATTTGAATACTTATGAGTGTCGGGCGGGGATTTTTGTGACGCGGGTGGCGTTGAAGGGGGATTTGGTGCGGTTGCCGTAGACATTCCGAGATGTTTTTGGTGCGGCTAGCGGCCCCTTCGCGAGCAAGCCCGCTCCCACACTGGTTCTTCATTGAACACACATTTTGTGCATGACACATTCCAAATGTGGGAGCGGGCTTGCTCGCGAAGAGGCCGGCAGCCATCACACATTCAATGGCTCAACCTTACGCGTCAGCAGTTCAACAAACGCCTTGGCCATCGGCGACTTCTGATCCTTGCGCTGCACCAGCCACACCGCCGTCACCGCTTCCGGATCGAGCAACGGCCGATAGACCACGCCGTCAATGCGCATGCGCTGGTACGACGCCGGCATCACCGACACGCCCAACCCCGCCGCCACCAGGCCGATGATGGTCATCGCCTCCCCCGCCTCTTGCGCAAAGTGCGGGCTGAACCCCGCGTCGCGCGCCAGGCTCAATAACTGCGCATACAAACCACTGCCGTAACTGCGCGGAAAGAACACGAATGGCTCATGCGCCAATGCGGCCAAAAACAAACCCTCCTCCGAGCCCTGCGCCAGCGGATGTTTCGAGCTGAGCACCGCGACCAACGGTTCGCGCATCAACTCGACCACGCTCAGCGAGTCCGGCAATCCGAGCGGGCGCATGATCCCGACTTCAATCGACTCATCGACCAACGCATCGGCAACCATCGTGCTGCTCATCTCGCGCAGGTTCAGGTGCACCGCCGGAAAACGCTGCCGAAAGGAAAATATCGCCTGCGGAATGGTCGAGTTGAACGGTGCCGACGAGGTGAAGCCAATCTTCAATTCGCCCAGTTCACCGAGTTGTGCACGTCGGGCGACATCCGCTGCCTTATCGACCTGCGCCAGCACCAGCCGCGCCTCTTCGAGAAACAATCTCTCCGCCTCGCTCAGTTCGACCCGACGATTGGTACGTTCGAACAGCCGAGCGCCGACTTCCTGTTCCAGCGCCTGAATTTGCTGACTCAGCGGCGGCTGCGAGATGCCCAACACCTGTGCGGCGCGGCCAAAGTGCAGTTCTTCGGCGACGGCGATGAAGTAGCGCAGATGACGCAATTCCATGAAAACCCCATTAGGTCGTAAAAGCTATCAAACAGGTCGAACAATATATTGGATAGAAACATTAGCCAGCTATATGATTTTTTCATTGCCTGCCTGGCTGTGCCCTCCGAGGTCTGAAGTGAAAACTGCTGTCGCGCCCCTAGCCCATGAAGTTCCGCCTGCTGCGGCCGACGATGTCGTCGCCGAGCTGCAAGAGATCTACATCGAAAAAGGCACGCCGATGTTCATGCGCACGGTGCTGGCGCTGTTCAGTGGCGGCTTCGCGACCTTTGCGCTGTTGTACTGCGTGCAACCGATGATGCCGCTGCTGTCCCACGAATATTCGATCAACGCCGCGCAGAGCAGCCTGATCCTCTCGGTCGCCACCGGCATGCTCGCCATCGGCCTGCTGATCACCGGGCCGATTTCTGACCGGGTCGGGCGCAAACCGGTGATGGTGACTGCGCTTTTCGCCGCAGCGATTTGCACCATGGCCAGTGCAATGATGCCGAGTTGGGAAGGCGTGCTGATCATGCGTGCGCTGATCGGCCTGTCGCTGAGTGGCCTGGCGGCGGTGGCGATGACTTATCTGAGTGAAGAGATTCACCCGCAGCACATCGGCCTGGCGATGGGTTTGTACATCGGCGGCAACGCGATTGGCGGGATGAGCGGGCGCTTGATCACCGGCGTGTTGATCGACTTTGTCAGCTGGCACACGGCGATGCTGGTGATCGGCGGTCTGGCGATGATTGCCGCAGCGGTGTTCTGGAAGATTCTTCCGGAGTCGCGCAATTTCCGTTCACGTTCGCTGCACCCGCGCAGCCTGCTCGACGGCTTTACCATGCACTTTCGCGATGCCGGTTTGCCGCTGCTGTTTCTCGAAGCGTTCGTGTTGATGGGTGCGTTTGTCACGCTGTTCAACTACATCGGTTATCGCTTGCTGGCGGCGCCGTACAACCTTGATCAAGTCTTTGTGGGTTTGCTCTCGGTGGTGTACCTGTCGGGCATCTACAGCTCGGCGAAAATCGGTTCGCTGGCCGACAAACTTGGCCGTCGCAAAGTGCTCTGGGCGACCATTGCGCTGATGTTCGTCGGCCTCGCGTTGACCCTGTTCACGCCGTTGCCGCTGGTGATTGTCGGCATGCTGATTTTCACTTTCGGTTTCTTCGGTGCGCACTCGGTGGCCAGCAGCTGGATCGGCCGCCGCGCGCTCAAAGCCAAAGGCCAGGCGTCGTCGTTGTACCTGTTCAGCTACTACGCCGGCTCGAGCATCGCAGGTACTGCGGGCGGCGTGTTCTGGCACCTTGGCGGCTGGAACGGCATCGGGTTGTTCATCGGCGCGCTGTTGCTGATCGCGCTGCTGGTGGCATTGAAACTGGCGAAGCTGCCGCCCCTGACCGGCACGACTATCTGAGCTGTAGCCGCGCTTCCAGTAGATTGTCGCGCGGCTCCAGGCTCAGCGATTGCAGCACCACGCCGTCACGTTCAAGCCTGTCCAGCCAGAGCAACAATGGCTCGGGCGGGCCACTGAGGGTCAGGCGAATCTGCTCGTTGTCGCTGTCCATTTGCTGCACCTCAAGCCCGGTCGAGTTGAGGCTTTCGCTGATCCTTAACGACAACGGATGAGTCGCGTCGAACGCCGAACTGCTTGGTGGTTGGGCGCGATCCAATTGAATTGCAAAAGCCTGTTGCTGACGATGTTGGCGCTCGAGCGCTTCCAGCCGTTCCACGCTCGGTTGCCACAACCACGAGAACACCGCACCACCCGGCAACCCCGCCATCAGCAGCAGGATCAGCCCACGCTCACGGCGCGACAAACGCCGCCAACGCTGAACGTAACCATCAGACTTCATACGCCCGCCTCCCACGTCAGCGTCGCCGTCACCCGATCGCCTATCTTGCTCGCGCCATCAATCTTGATCGCCAGACCTTGCTGACGCCCGCGTTCACGCAACTGCTCAAGCTCGGCAAAACTATTGGCCGTCAGTTGCACTTTCCAGCCATCGACCTCGGCAAAATCGATGCGTTTGACCTCAACCTGACTCGCGCCAATCACCTGCTCGATCAACCTGACCAGCGCCGCAACCTGAGTGTTGCGAGACTGCGCTGGCAAACTCTGAATCGCCCGCATCTGCGCGGTCAGATCGACGATTTGCCCGTGTTGTGGATACAGCGTTTTGAAGCGCTGTGCATTGTGCTCGGCGAGACGCCGGGTTTCACCGTCAAGGAAACGGAACCGCGTTTCGCTGGCGCCTACGCCCAGCAACAAAAAGGTCAGCAGCACCGCCGCCAGAGAACGCCACGGCAACGGCGAATGCCGTGGCGCAAACTCGCCATGGCGCAGATTGATCGCTTGTCGAAAACCTTCTGCCAGCAATGCCTGTTCATCCGGCTCATCGACCCAAACCATGTCCTCGGGCAACACGCCGTTCAGCGCGACCAAACCTTCCTCCGTCACTGCGAGCCGCGCCGGCAACGCCCCGCCCAGCAACCAGCGTCCGAACCAGCGGGTGCCGATCGGCTGATCCCTGGGCAACAAGTCGGCATCGACAAACACCGAGCGCACTTGCAGACCACTTTCACCGAGCAGCGACAACACCGCGGCCAGGCGCTCACGAGCGATGACCATCAGCGGATAACGTCGCTCGGCGTCCGCTTTGCCAATGCTCAGATGCACAGTATCGAGCGCTTCGCCGAGCTGCTCTTCCACAGCAAATGCCAGCGCCTGCGCGGCGGGCGCACGGCGCCCGGGCCAAGGTTCGCTGCGCAGCCAACTGCAGGATTCGATGGGCAGCAGCAGGTCGATTTTTTGTCCGCGCAGTACTTGTGCGGCTTGATGCAGCGGTATCGATTGACGTTCGCCGGTGTGCGACCACAGGCAACACGGCCAGTCAGTCGACAGGTCTGCAAACCCTTCGGCGGTCAGGTAAAGCCAGTTTTTCATTGCGTTATCTCGAGGCCGCGGGAGGGAAGTAAGCGGCGTTGCAGGATTTTCAGTTGGGCGGATTTTTCGACGAACTCGACGTCAGTGCTCAGCGTCAGCATGTGCTGGTCTTGCACCACGCGCACGCTGATGCGATGCCAGCGACTGTCGACGCCGAGTCCATGGGTATTGATTCCAGCATCAGCGATTAATGGATCGACGCTGAAGCCTTGAACGCTGTGCCATGAGGTTGTCGAACGCTGGTGAACGAGGGCGTCAGCTATGTCCGGTTCGATCTCAAGTACCCGCAGCAACAATGCCGGTGCCGAATTGATATTCAGCGTCGCATCCGTGGGCAGCAGCGCTACCCACTGTTCCAGACGCAGTAACGTTGCCGCATCGAAACCCGGCAGCAGTCTTAATTGGCTCAACTCTGATAAATACCCGACCTGATCAGGTCGCAACGCGGGCAACTCCAGCAATTCGAGCAACCGCGCCCAGCGCTCAAGCGTCACCACATCAATCTGCCCCTGATGCAGCAATGCATTGAGATTGAAACGCGCCGACAGGTCTTCTATCTGCACCTCGACTTGCGCGTCTTCGCTGCCCAGTTCAGGAGTGATTTGCGGCCAGTCGCGGAGCATCTCGGCGTGGTTCTGCTGCTCCACAAAAGCCTTGTGCAAACGCCGTAGCGCCCAGATTTCCCCTTCCATCGCCCACTGACGCAAATGCAAGGTTTGCAGCTGTTGCGCGCTGCTCTGCAAGGCCAGTCGATGACTGCGCAATAGGCCGCTGGTGATCAGCAAAGCGAGGCTCAACACCAGCATCACACTGATCAACGCCAGTCCCTGTTGCCGGTGTTTCATGGCAAGGCTCCCGGCAACAGCAGCACCCGGCGAATGCCTTCATAGCGTCGGGTCGAGAGCTGAAACTCCATCGCAGAATCATCAAGCAGCCGCCAGCGCAGATCGACGACTTCCTCCAGCAACTTCTGCCGCTGCACGGTCAGCGAGCCCTCGGCACGGCTCTCGCGCCACAACACGTCGCCGAGCAAGCGATACGTCAGCTCCTGACGTTCGCTGCGCGGTTGATCCAGTGGATTGCGCCAGTTGCTGCGCTGCACGCTCAGTTGCCCGGCGTTCAAGACCAGTGGCTGCTCGGTGATGTGCAGCAGATCGCGCTCGATCACCGCCACCGCGCGTTGCAGACTTCTGAAAGCGCGCTCATGACTCGCCGTCGCCTGTTGCACGCGCACCACGCTATCGAACAGGCGCCAACTGGCGAGACCGAGTACGGCGAAAATCGCCATCGCGATCACCAGTTCCAGCAAGGTGAATCCGCGCTGGCTATTCATGGCGGCCCTGCAACCGTGCAGTCGTGCGATACAACGGTTGATCGCTGTCGGCGAGACTGATTTCCAGTTCCACCGTGAACAGCCCCGATACATCGACCTCGCGCAGATGCTGACGTAACCGCCATTCGCGGCGATCCATGTGCACGATCTGTTGCTGTTGTCCGGCGACCCACGTGTTTTGCAGGCGCAATTCGTTCAAATGGTTATCCGCCAGCCACGCGGCAAACAACCGTTGCTCAGCCGCACCACTCTGCTGCACCACGTAACGGCTTGCCGAAAGAATCGCTGCTGCGAGTACGGCGAAAACCGTCAGCGCAACCATGACTTCCAGCAGCGTGAAACCTCGCATGCGCTTGATCAGCAGTCGGTCACTCATCAAGCGAGACCTCACTCAAACCGTCCGAAGACAGACCCGCCCAAACCCGCTCGTGAGTGACTAAAAACAAAGTAAACGCACTGATTTCATCGCTGCTCAGAATCAACAATTGCGGCCTATCTGCGCTGCTCGCCAAACGCACCGGCAGGCCCTCCACGGCAAGTCGCGGCTGCAGCTCCGGCGGCCATGTTTGCAAAGCCATTAAAGGCGACCAACCCCGCTCGCCAAGCTGCAGAATGCAATAGCCCTCCAGGCTAAAACCCACACCAAACTCTCGTCCTTCCAGCACCGCCCGTTCGCGAAATTGCTCGATCACCCGTGCAATCCGGCTCGCCTCCTGCCGCGCCACTTGCGCCGGATTGCTGCCGCCCACCAGGCTGACCAAACCCAGCAGCACGCCGATCAGCACCATGACCACCATCAATTCCAGCAAGGTGAAACCCCGGCAGCGCTGGCGCATCAATCGATGGCCCAGTTGCCGATATCCGCTGCGTGGCCGTCACCGCCGCTGATGCCATCGGAGCCCAGCGAATACAAGTCGTAACCGCCGCCCACCGCACGGGTGCCGGGGTTGAGGTATTGATACGGCGTGCCCCACGGATCGCGCGCCAGACTTTTCAGATATCCCGCAGGATTCCAGTTGCGCGCCGCCGGGGTGCCGCTCGGGCGTTTCACCAACGCTTCCAGCCCCTGCTGCGTGGTCGGATACCGCGCGTTGTCGAGGCGATACATCTCCAGCGCCGTGGCGATCGCCTGGATGTCGATCTTCGCCGCGGTGGTTTTCGCCTGATCCGGCCGGCTCATGAATTGCGGCACAACAATCGCGCCGAGGATGCCGATGATCACCACCACGACCATGATTTCGATCAGGGTGAAACCGCGCTGCGCGGTCACTGTTTTTCTGTGCAAAAGAGCCATGGATCAATTCACCAATTGGTTGAGACTGAGGATCGGAAGGAGGATGGCGAGGACGATCAGCAACACCACCGCGCCCATCACCAGCAGCATCGCCGGCTCGAACAAACTCACCATCAAGGCGATGCGCGCAGCGAGGCTGGCTTCCTGTTGTTCGGCGGCGCGGGCGAGCATGGCGTCGAGCTCGCCGGCACGTTCACCGCTGGCGATCATGTGCAGCATCATCGGCGGGATATCGCCACTGCGTTCCAGGCTGCGGGTCAGCGTCGAGCCTTCGCGCACCGAGCGGGCGACCTCACTCATGCGTGCGCGGATGGTCTGATTGCCGATGACGGCGGCGGCGATTTCCAGTGCATCGACCAAGGGCACGGCGCTCTTGCCGAGGATCGCCAGAGTGCTGGCGAATCGCGCTGCCTCCATGGCGCGCAGAAGCGTGCCGATCAGCGGAATATTCAATGCCAGCGCATGCCAGCGCAGTCGCCAGAGCGGTTGACGCAAACTCCAGCGCCAGCCACTAAACAGCGCCAGCGCGCCGCCAAGAAACACCAGACCGAACTGACGTACACCGTCGCTGAGGCTGATCAATGCGCGGGTCAGTAACGGCAACGGCTGGCCGCTGTCGACGAAAATGTTCACCACGTCCGGCACCACGTAGCCGAGCAGAAAACCGACGATGGCCACGCTGGCGAACATCAGAATCGACGGATAGATCAGCGCCATCTGAATCTTTTGTCGCGACGCCTGCCGCGCCTGGGTGTAAGCGGCCAGTTGCTCCAGCACATGACCGAGATGGCCCGAGCGCTCACCCGCCGCCACCGTGGCGCGGAACAATTCGGGAAATGCCGCAGGAAACTGGCTTAACGCGACGGCCAGCGCATGGCCTTCCATGACTCGGCCACGCACCGCCCACAACAATCCGGCAACGCGCCGTTTGCTGGTTTGTCGGGCGACCACTTCCAGCGCTTCTTCCAGCGGCAAACCGGCCTGCACCAGCGTCGACAGCTGCAACGTCAGCAACGCCAGATCGGCAGCGCTCAAGCAACCGGCACGCCTCGCACCCTGTTCACCGCGCAGTTCCTTGAGTTGAAACGGCCACAGTCCTCGCTCTCGCAACAGCTGCCGCGCGTGCCTTGGATTTTCGGCTTCGAGCCGGCCTCGGCAGCGATGGCCTTGCGCGTTGTCAGCGCGGTAATCGAAAGTCGGCATCGCTCAGTCCTCCTGCGTCACGCGCAGCCACTCATCGACGCTGGTGACGCCGTCGAGCACGCGTTGCCGACCCGCCTCAAACAGACTGCGCGAATCCTTGCGCGTGGCGTCGATCAGTTCGCGCTCGCTGGCACCTCGATGAATCAGCGCTGCCACCGGTTCGCTGATGCTGATCAATTCATAGATGCCGATGCGTCCGCGATAACCGTGTTGGCAATGCTCACAGCCCTGCGGCCGAAACAACGCCACGGTCTGCGTGGGTTGCAAATTCAGACGCAGGCGAGTCTCGGCGTCAGCGAAGTACGGCGTCTTGCAATGCACACACAACGTGCGCAACAAACGCTGCGCGAGCACGCCGACCAGCGACGAGGCCAGCAAGTAAGCGTCCACGCCCATGTCGACCAGCCGCGTCACCGCGCCGACCGCGCTGTTGGTGTGCAACGTCGACAGCACTAGATGCCCGGTCAACGAAGCCTGCACAGCAATTTGCGCGGTCTCGCGATCACGGATTTCACCGACCATCACCACGTCCGGATCCTGCCGCAGAATGGCGCGCAAGCCCCGCGCGAAGGTCATCTCGACTTTCGCATTGACCGGCATCTGGCCGATCCCCGGCAGGTGATATTCGATCGGATCCTCGACCGTGAGAATGTTGCGTGACGGATCGTTCAGGCTGCTCAACGCCGCATACAGACTGGTGGTTTTGCCGGAACCGGTCGGCCCGGTCACCAGTAAAATCCCGTGAGGTCTGGCGAGCAGGTTTTGCAGGCTGGCGAGGGTGTCGTCCGGCATGCCTAGACGTTGCAGTTCGAGGCGTCCGGCCTGCTTGTCGAGCAAGCGCAGCACCACCCGTTCGCCATGCGCCGACGGCAGTGTCGAGACGCGCACATCGACTTCGTGCCCGGCCAGACGCAAGGCAATCCGGCCGTCCTGCGGCACACGTTTTTCGGCGATGTCGAGCCGCGCCATGACTTTGATCCGCGACACCAGCAACGTCGCCAGTTCGCGTCTGGGCCTGAGCATCTCACGCAACTGGCCGTCGACGCGCATGCGCACCGACAGGTATTGCTCGAAGGTTTCCAGATGGACGTCCGAAGCCTGCGCGCGCACCGCTTCGCTGAGCAGTGCGTTGATCAGGCGGATCACCGGCGCATCGCCCTGTTGCTCGAGCAGGTCGGCGGTTTGCGGCACCTGCTCGGCGAGGCTGAGCAGATCCAGTTCATCGTCCAGCCCTTGCGCGACCTGTTGCGCGGCGCTCTGACCTTCGCGATAAGTGGCCGCCAGACGCGCGGCAAAAGGTTCTGGCTCAAGCACCGCGATTGACAGTTCGCGAGCACATAAGCGACGCACTTCGGCCAGCGCGGTCAGCGACGTGTCGGCACGAATGAGCAGACGGGAACCCGCAGCGTCCAGCAGCACGCCAAACCGCCGGGCGAAACCGAACGGCAGGATTTCCAGCGGAGCACTCATGGCGCCACCGTCGCGGGCTCAAACAAATGCCGCGCCTCGGCCGGCAGCAACAGCGAGTTGCTCTCCCCGGCCTTGGGCTGACTGAGGTCACGCAAGGTGTTGTAGCGCTGCTGACTGATCCCGGAGAGATCTTCGCGGCTGCGCACGATGGTCGGGCGCAGAAACACCATCAGATTGCTTTTGGTCTGGGTGTCGCGACTCCAGCGAAACAGCGCGCCGAGATAGGGAATGTCGCGCAGCAACGGCACACCGCTTTTCTGCGTGCGCACGCTGTCGCGGATCAGCCCGCCAATCACGATGATTTCGCCGTCGTCGGCGAGAATCGTGCTTTTCAGCGCGCGCTTGTTGGTGATCAGATCCGAGGAATCGATGCCCGACACCGAAGGCGCGATGTCCGAGACTTCCTGCTCGACTTCCAGACGCAGGGTCGAGCCTTCATTGATGTAGGGTTTGATCTTCAGGCTGATGCCGACGTCTTTGCGTTCGACCGTGGTGAACGGGTTATCCGCCCCGCTGCTGTTGGTCGAGTAGGAGCCGGTCTTGAACGGCACGTTCTGCCCGACGATGATTTCCGCTTGCTGATTGTCCAGGGTCAGCAGGCTCGGCGTGGACAGCAGATTGCTCCGCGTATTGCTCGCCAGCGCCGAAATCAACGCGCCGAAACGGTCGCCGCCCAACTGCAGAATCGCGCCGTCGGGCGCCGATTTTTCTCATCGAACTTCAAGCCACCGACGATGGGAATGTCGGTGCCGGGGAAGTTGATAAAGCCCTTCGCGTCGCCCGTACTCAAGCCCCACTGCACGCCCACGGCATCGGCGATGTCGCCGGAGATTTCGACAATGGCGGCGTGGATCAGCACTTGCGCACGCGGCTGATCGAGCTCGCGGACGATGTTCTCGATGGTTCTGACCTGAGCCGGTTCGGCGATCAGCACCAGCGCATTCTGGCTTTCGTCGGCCTTGAGCATGAACGGCGTCGCGGCGGACGCTTCTTTGCCGCTGCCAGCTGTGGGTTGTTTGCGATTCTGTCCCATGCTTTCCAGCACCTGCGCGAGTTGCTTGGCATCGCTGTGGCGCAAACGGATGACCCGCGCGGTGTCGAGACTGGCGGTGGCCGGCACGTCGAGTTGGCGAATCAGCTCGGTCAAACGCTGGCGCACGGCGAGCGGGCCGATGACGATCAAGCGATTGGTTCTGACGTCGGCCAGCACTTGAATCAGCGAGTCGGCATTGCGCTTGCCCAGCGAGGATTCGATCACCGTGGCGACGTCGCTGGCCTGGGCAAAACGCAGCGGTACCACAGCGTGCTGATCTTGCTGACCGCCGTCGAGTTGGCGCACCACCTGGGCGATGCGTTTGACGTTGGCGCCGGTGTCGGTGATCACCAAGGCATTGGCCGAAACGGACGGGCCGAGGTAGCCGTTGGCCGACACCAACGGGCGAATCAGCGCAGACAGATCGGCAGCGCTGCTGGTGTTCAGTTCGATGACTTGGGTGATGAATTGCGCGGGGGTGGCGCGCTCACTGGCCGATTGACCGGCGCGGGTTTTCACGTCTGCCACGGGAGTGATGAGGATGCGGTCGCCCTCATCGATCACGGTAAAGTTGTGCGCGTCCAGCACCGAGTAGAACAAGCGCCGCACGCCCTCACGATCCAGCGCCTGACGGGACATGACGGTGACGCGTCCCGACACACGCGGGTCGAGCACGACGGTGGTGCCGAGGATCGCCGAGATCTCTTCGACGATGTCGCGCAGTTCGGCCTGATTCATCGCCAACTGCCAGCGCTGTTCCTCGGCGTATGCAGGGCGATTGAGGAGCGGCGTCGCCAGCACGGCGCAAACCAACAAGGTGCGCAGAGCGTGCGCGCCGTTCAAGTTGTTCATCAATGAGATCACTCTGACTGCCCGTTCAGCGGGCGTAGAAAACGTGCGGAAATGTCAGCGGCGGGTGCATCGACGGACGCGGGCGAGCGCTTGAGGAATACGCTGGCAGAGGGCGCGAGAAGCAATGATTCCTCCCGCCCCTTGTTCCACAGCACAACGTGTTGTGCCTCGACTCGACGCAATACGCTGCCGCCCGGCAAGTCGTCGCCGACCCGATATAACCGCGCACCTTGCGCAGCGCTTATCAGGGCTTTCGACAGGCCACTGTCGACGGCGAACGTCGCTTGCAGGGTCAGCGATTCGGCGCTTGGTCGAAGTGCGCTGGGCGCGGCGAGCCCGAACACCGTTGCCACTGCGGCGGTGTTCAAAGGTGCAGGTGCCGTGGGCATCGGCACAGCGACCGGTGCTGGAAGACGTTGCGCACTGCGAAACGCCCACTCCTGCCAAGCGAGAAACGCTGCACAGGCGAACGGCAGCGCCCACAGTCCCAACAGCAAAAAAAATCTCACCGGCGGTTCATCCGATACGCCCACAGGTCTGGCGAACGCGCGAGCGCCACGACATGCGTCGCAGCACGCGGTAACCGCGCAGCTCGTGCAGAATCACCGCGCCAATGTGCATCGCTACCAGCACTGCCAACGCGGTGCAGGCCCAGATGTGCAGCACGAAAAAGCCGTCCGTCAGCGCCACATCGCTCAGCGGCTGCGGGAATTCGAACAGGCCGAACACAGGGATCGGTCGATCCATCATCAGCACGCCGCTCACCAGCACCACTGCCACCAGCAAATAGATCAGCCGATGGACAAACATCGCGAGCATTTTTGCCGAGGAAAACTGCGCCATGCGCTCGTGTCGCAGGTGGCTGACAAACACCACCAGCCGCCAGCAGAACACCGGGATGAACAGCGTGGTCAGCGACACGTTGACCCCGGCCACCCACTGTTTGGTGTCATTGCTCACATTGACGTTGGCCACATAAAACCCGGTGACCAGCGTCCACAGAATTACCGCGGCCGACACCCAGTGCAGCAGCATTTGTTGCTTGGAATAAATTGAAAGCGTCATTCGAATCGCCCCTGAAAATCATCAGCGGTCAGACGACCTCGGTGGTCGTCTGACGCAATTACACGGGACGAGCCTTAGAGCTTGTTCCACGCCGCATGCGAGTGCTCGCCGACGCCCGGTTCGAAACCGTTCGCCTCAGGCTTGTACTGCTTGCAATAGCCGGATGCCGGGAACGGCTTGCACTCGAAGACCTCGTTGGTTTTCGGCTGCAGCACCTTGGTGCCGGCGGTGTAGTCGCTGAGACCTTCCGGGAACAGGAAGTCGTAATCGGCACCGGCGCCTTCACCGGTCACGTTGACAGGCTGGGTGTCTTGACGGGTGGTGCGGCCATCCAGCGTGGTGCCAACCAGGGTCAGCGTGTGCGGGCCGGGGTTGCTGCGAATGTCCATGGCCAGCCAGGTTGCACCGCTGTCCGCTTGCGCGGTGGTGGTGCCGACCAGCTTGTTCTGCTCGTTGAACAGGTTGGCTTCGACGTTCATTTTGCGATTGGACATCAGGCTGAAATCGACTTTGGTTTTGCCTTTGTCGAGCACGTATTCGGCTTGTTGCGAGGCCACCGACAGACGCGCGGCGGCGTCTTCTTTCATCAGCAGTTGCACTTCGTAGCGGACAACGCCGCTGTCTTTTTGTGCGTACAGCGTGTTGCTGCCGCGAATCGCTTCGATGTTGCCGTTTTCATCACGAACGCCGGCGCGGATCAGGGTGTGGGTCTTGTTGATCTGCTCGGCGAGTTTGAACGACCAGTTTTGTGGCTCGGCGTCTTCGGCGTTGTCGATCGAGATTTCGACGCTGTAGGAAGCACTTTCGCCCGTCGCGGTGAAGGCGCGGGCCTTGACCTTGTCACCAGCCAGCAGCGGCGTCGATGGCGCGATGACGCCGACGGACGACCAGCCACCTGGCAGGGACGGCTCGGCAATGATGTTTACGTCGAGGACATTGTGGAAGGCCATTTTGGTATCACTGACGCCCCAGATCGCGAGGATCACGTGCTGACCGTTTTTGTCTTCCGGGATACTGCAGCGATGCCTGGTGCCTGGCACAGGCATCTGAAAATCACCCGCGACCTCGCAAAAAGGCGTGCTCTCGAACGAAGTGCGTTTCAACGCTTCATTCGGGTTCCAGCCGTTACGGGTAATGAAATATTGGTGTTTTTCCACCGGGTGTGGCGCTTCGTAATGCCACTGGAAATCCAGCGTGCGCTCTTTGATGTCGGTCAGCTGCCAGCGTGTGGCGGACTGCACGTCCAGAGCAGTGAACAGTTCATTGCCACCGCTAGCGATCCTGCCATCAACCGGCCCTTGGCCCGTGCCACCACCCACACCGGCCGGAAAACCCTGAAAGGTTTCGCCAACACTTTGTGGTTCGTATTGCGCACCACCACAACCGGTGTTTACACCCTTCTGGCACAGCAACGCGCGCGATGGCGGCACCTCTACATAACCATGGGCTACTGCGCCCGAAGAACCCAGCATGGCCGACAGTAAAATCAACGAAGAAGTGCACGTTGCCAACGCACTCCTTTTAAAAATTGGTTTTTTCATTGTTATTCCAGGCTCATATCAAATAAGCGAGCCCGGCATAACGCCAGGCTCTAATACGGTGCTCGACGCCATGCCGAACACATGCCTGAAACCTTACGTGGACAGGGAAAACTTCTATGTAGGAGTAATCACCGGGTGTAGCAGGAATAGTCGCCACGGAAACTAATCCGACAACTAAGGAAAGAATTCTTACAACAGGAAACTATTCATCCTCACCCTCCAGAGCCCTCACCCTAGCCCCCTCCGAAGGGATCAGAAAATGATTGGGGGACATTACGCGGCATAAAAAAACCTGCCCCGCATGACACGGGACAGGTTTTTTTGTACAGACGTTGCTGCGTTATTCGTGGTAGTGCGCCGACAACTCATGCACCGCACGCAGGAAAGCGCCGGCGTGTTCCGGATCGACTTCCGGGGTGATGCCATGGCCGAGATTGAACACGTGACCGCTGCCCTTGCCGTAGCTGGCCAGAATACGTCCGACTTCGGTGCGGATCGCTTCCGGTTTTGCGTAAAGCACGGTCGGATCCATATTGCCTTGCAGCGCAACCTTGTCGCCAACGCGGGCGCGGGCGTTGCCGATGTCGCACGTCCAGTCCAGACCCAGTGCATCAGCACCTGCGTCGGCGATGCTTTCCAGCCACAGGCCGCCATTTTTGGTGAAGAGGATCACCGGTACCTTGCGACCGTCGTTTTCGCGGATCAGACCGCTGACGATTTTTTTCATGTAGGCCAGCGAGAATTCCTGATACGCCGCCGCCGACAGGTTGCCGCCCCAGGTATCGAAGATCTGCACCGCTTGCGCGCCGGCCATGATCTGGCCGTTGAGGTACGAGGTCACCGACTGCGCCAGTTTATCCAGCAGCAGGTGCATGGCTTGCGGGTTGTCGTAGAGCATCGCTTTGGTCTTGCGGAAGTCTTTCGACGAGCCGCCTTCAACCATGTAGGTCGCCAGGGTCCACGGGCTGCCGGAGAAGCCGATCAGCGGCACACGGCCGTTCAATTCGCGGCGGATGGTGCTGACCGCGTCCATGACGTAGCCGAGGTCTTTGTGCGGATCAGGGATCGGCAGGGCTTCGATGTCGGCGAGGGTGCTGACGACTTTCTTGAAACGCGGCCGCTTCACCGGTCTCGAAGTACAGGCCTTGGCCCATGGCATCGGGGATGGTGAGGATGTCGGAAAACAGGATCGCCGCGTCCAGTTGTGGATAGCGGTCGAGCGGTTGCATGGTGACTTCGCAGGCGAATTCCGGATTCATGCACAGGCTCATGAAATCACCGGCCTGAGCGCGGCTGGCACGGTATTCCGGCAAATAGCGACCGGCCTGACGCATCATCCACACAGGGGTGACGTCTACGGGTTGCTTGAGCAGGGCGCGGAGGAAACGGTCGTTCTTCAGGGCAGTCATGTCGGCATCCGGAAAAAAAGTGCGGGCATTTTCTCAGAGCGCGACGCAAAAGGCACGGATGCAGGTCAGCCTTTTGTCTATCGGGTCAATTTATTGCCTTGGAAATGCGTTATCAGCGACACCGCGAAACAATTGTGGGAGCGGGCTTGCTCGCGAAAGCGGAGTGTCAGTCAACATATCCGCCGGCTGACACGCCCTCTTCGCGAGCAAGCCGGCTCCCACATTTTTGATCGCATTTCAGGTTGAAATGTAACCAGACGCCCAGGTAATGCGAACTGCGAAAAGCGACGAAAAAGGAACGGATGCAGGGCAGCCTTTTGTCTATCGGGTCAATTTATTGCCTTGGAAATGCCTTATCAGCGACACCGCGAAACAATTGTGGGAGCGGGCTTGCTCGCGAAAGCGGTGTGTCAGTCAACACATCGGCTGACTGATACAAAGCATTCGCGAGCAAGCCCGCTCCCACATTTTTGATCGCATTTCAGGTTGAAATGTAATCAGACACCCAGGTAATCAAGGATCCCTTCGGCGGCGTTGCGGCCTTCGAAGATCGCCGTTACCACCAGGTCGGAACCGCGCACCATGTCGCCACCGGCAAAGATTTTCGGGTTGCTGGTCTGGTGCTTGTACTGACCTTGCTCAGGCGCAACGACGCGGCCCTGGCTGTCGGTCTGGATTTCGAACTGTTCGAACCACGGTGCCGGGCTCGGGCGGAAGCCGAAAGCGATGACCACAGCATCAGCCGGGATGATCTCTTCGGAACCCGGGATCGGTTCAGGGCTGCGACGGCCACGGGCGTCCGGTTCGCCGAGACGGGTCTCGACCACTTTAACGCCTTCGACCTTGTCTTCACCGACGATGGCGATCGGCTGGCGGTTGTAGAGGAATTTCACGCCTTCTTCCTTGGCGTTTTTCACCTCTTTGCGCGAGCCGGGCATGTTCGCTTCGTCACGACGATAAGCACAGGTCACCGATTTGGCGCCCTGACGGATCGAGGTACGGTTGCAGTCCATCGCCGTGTCGCCGCCGCCGAGTACCACGACCTTTTTGCCTTTCATGTCGACAAAATCTTCCGGCGACTTTTCAAAGCCCAGGTTGCGATTGACGTTGGCGATCAGGAAGTCCAGCGCGTCATAAACGCCCGGCAGATCCTCACCGGCAAAGCCGCCCTTCATGTAGGTGTAAGTGCCCATGCCCATGAACACCGCATCGTACTCGGCGAGCAGTTGTTCCATGGTCACGTCTTTGCCGACTTCGGTGTTCAGACGGAACTCGATGCCCATGCCGGTGAAGACTTCGCGACGATTGCTCAGCACGGTCTTTTCCAGCTTGAACTCGGGGATGCCGAAGGTCAGCAAACCACCGATTTCCGGGTTCTTGTCGAACACCACCGGGGTCACGCCACCGCGTACCAGCACGTCGGCACAACCCAGACCCGCCGGGCCCGCGCCGATGATCGCGACACGTTTGCCGGTCGGTTTGACCTTGGACATGTCCGGGCGCCAGCCCATGGCGAACGCGGTGTCGGTGATGTACTTCTCGACCGAACCGATGGTCACCGCACCGAAGCCGTCGTTAAGGGTGCAGGCACCCTCGCACAGACGATCCTGCGGACACACCCGGCCACAGACTTCCGGCAGGGTGTTGGTCTGGTGCGACAGCTCGGCGGCCTGAAGGATGTTGCCCTCGGCCACCAGCTTCAGCCAGTTCGGAATGAAGTTGTGCACCGGGCACTTCCATTCGCAATACGGGTTGCCGCAACCCAGGCAGCGGTGGGCCTGATCGGCCGACTGCTGGGGTTTGAACGGTTCGTAGATTTCGACGAACTCTTTCTTGCGTTGACGCAACAGTTTCTTCTTCGGATCTTTGCGCCCGACATCGATGAACTGGAAGTCGTTATTCAGACGTTCAGCCATTGTTAAAACCTCATCAAACTCTTCAGGCGCATATCACTGCGGGTTGGCACGAGTGCTGGAAAGCAACGATTTCAGGTTGGCAGCCTTTGGCTTGACCAGCCAGAAACGGCGCAGATAGTCATCGAGGTTTTCGGCGAGTTCACGACCCCACTCGCTGTCGGTTTCCGCGACGTACTCGTTCAGCACGTTTTGCAGGTGGCTGCGATAGGCTTCCATCGCCTCGCCGCTGATCCGCTGGATTTCCACCAGTTCGTGGTTGACCCGGTCAACGAAGGCGTTGTCCTGATCGAGCACATAGGCGAAACCGCCGGTCATGCCAGAGCCGAAGTTGTAACCGGTCTTGCCCAGAACGCAAACAAAACCACCGGTCATGTACTCACAGCAGTGATCGCCAGTGCCTTCCACAACCGTGTGGGCACCGGAGTTACGCACGGCGAAACGCTCGCCTGCGGTGCCGGCGGCGAACAGCTTGCCGCCCGTCGCGCCGTACAGGCAGGTGTTGCCGATGATGGCGCTGTCCTGAGTCTTATAAACGCTGCCCTTCGGCGGCACGATGGTCAGTTTGCCACCGGTCATGCCTTTGCCGACGTAGTCGTTGGCGTCGCCTTCGAGGTACATGTTCAGACCGCCGGCGTTCCACACACCGAAGCTCTGACCGGCAGTGCCCTTGAAGCGGAAGGTGATTGGCGCTTTCGCCATGCCCTGGTTGCCGTGCTTGCGCGCGATTTCGCCGGAGATCCGCGCGCCGATCGAACGGTCGCAGTTGCAGATATCCAGATCAAATTCGGCGCCGCTCATGTCGTTGATCGCCGACGAGGCCATCTCGACCATTTTCTCGGCCAGCAAGCCTTTGTCGAACGGCGGGTTGCGCTCAACGCCGCAGAACTGAGGTTTGTCCGCCGGGATGTGATCGCTGCCCAACAGCGGCGTCAGGTTCAGGTGGTTCTGCTTGGCGGTCTGGCCTTCGAGGATTTCCAGCAGATCGGTACGACCGATTAGCTCTTCGAGGGAGCGCACGCCGAGCTTGGCCAGCCACTCACGGGTTTCTTCGGCGACGTAGGTGAAGAAATTCACCACCATGTCGACGGTGCCGATGTAGTGGTCTTTGCGCAGCTTCTCGTTCTGAGTGGCGACGCCGGTGGCGCAGTTGTTCAAGTGGCAGATGCGCAGGTATTTGCAACCCAGCGCGATCATTGGCGCGGTACCGAAGCCGAAGCTTTCAGCGCCGAGGATTGCGGCCTTGATCACGTCGAGGCCGGTTTTCAGGCCGCCGTCGGTCTGCACCCGGACTTTGCCGCGCAGGTCGTTGCCGCGCAGAGTCTGGTGGGTTTCGGCGAGGCCGAGTTCCCACGGTGCGCCGGCGTATTTGATCGAAGTCAGCGGCGAAGCACCGGTGCCGCCGTCGTAGCCGGAGATGGTGATCAAGTCCGCATAGGCCTTGGCCACACCGGCGGCGATGGTGCCGACGCCTGCTTCCGCTACCAGCTTCACCGAAACCAGTGCCTTCGGGTTGACTTGCTTGAGGTCGAAAATCAGCTGCGACAAGTCTTCGATCGAGTAGATGTCGTGGTGCGGCGGCGGCGAAATCAAGGTCACGCCCGGCACTGCATAACGCAGCTTGGCGATCAGCCCGTTCACTTTACCGCCCGGCAGTTGCCCGCCTTCGCCCGGCTTGGCGCCTTGGGCGACCTTGATCTGCAGCACTTCGGCGTTGACCAGGTATTCCGGGGTTACGCCGAAACGGCCAGTCGCAACCTGCTTGATTTTCGAGCTCTTGATGGTGCCGTAACGCGCCGGGTCTTCACCACCTTCGCCGGAGTTGGAACGCGCACCGAGGCGGTTCATGGCTTCGGCCAAGGCTTCGTGAGCTTCCGGCGACAAGGCGCCCAGCGAGATACCGGCGGAGTCGAAGCGCTTGAGCACCGATTCCAGCGGCTCGATTTCACTGATGTCCAGCGGCGTGTCGAGGGTCTTGACCTTGAACAGGTCGCGGATCATCGACACCGGACGGTTGTCCACCAGCGAGGTGTATTCCTTGAACTTGGTGTAGTCACCCTGTTGCACGGCAGCTTGCAGGGTGTTGACCACGTCCGGGTTGTAAGCGTGATATTCGCCACCGTGGACGAACTTCAGCAGACCGCCCTGCTGGATCGGCTTGCGCGGACTCCAGGCTTCAGTAGCGAGTGCTTTCTGCTCGGCTTCGATGTCGACAAAACGCGCACCCTTGATGCGGCTCGGCACGCCACGGAAGCTCAGGTCGCAAACTTCTTCGGACAGGCCGATCGCTTCGAACAATTGTGCTCCGCGGTAGGAGGCGATGGTCGAGATACCCATCTTCGAGAGGATCTTCAGCAGACCTTTGGTGATGCCTTTGCGGTAGTTCTTGAACACCTCATAGAGGTCGCCCAGCACTTCACCGGTACGGATCAGGTCGCCCAGCACTTCGTACGCGAGGAACGGATAGACCGCCGAGGCGCCGAAACCGATCAGCACCGCAAAGTGATGCGGGTCACGGGCGGTCGCGGTTTCAACGAGGATGTTGGAATCGCAACGCAGGCCTTTTTCGGTCAGGCGGTGGTGCACCGCACCGGTCGCCAGCGAAGCATGGATCGGCAGCTTGCCCGGGGCGATATGGCGGTCGCTCAGGACGATCTGGGTACGACCGGCGCGCACGGCTTCTTCAGCCTGATCGGCAACGTTGCGGATCGCCGCTTCGAGGCCAACGCTTTCGTCGTAGTTGAGGTCGATGATCGCCCGTTCGAAACCCGGACGGTCGAGGTTCATCAACGAGCGCCACTTGGCCGGCGAGATCACTGGCGAGCTGAGGATCACGCGCGAGGCGTGTTCCGGCGACTCCTGGAAAATGTTGCGCTCGGCACCGAGGCAGATTTCCAGCGACATCACGATCGCTTCACGCAGCGGGTCGATCGGCGGGTTGGTAACCTGCGCGAACTGCTGACGGAAATAGTCGTACGGCGTGCGCACGCGCTGCGAGAGCACGGCCATCGGCGTGTCGTCGCCCATCGAGCCCACGGCTTCGTAGCCTTGCTCGCCGAGCGGACGCAGAACCTGATCGCGCTCTTCGAACGTGACCTGATACATCTTCATGTATTGCTTGAGCTGATCGACGTCGTAAAACGCCGAACCGTGATCGTTGTCTTCCATGGTCGCCTGGATGCGCAGAGCGTTCTTGCGCAGCCATTGCTTGTACGGATGACGGGACTTCAGACGGTTGTCGATCGCGTCGGTGTCGAGGATCTGCCCGGTTTCGGTGTCCACGGCGAAGATCTGGCCAGGGCCGACACGGCCCTTGGCAATCACATCTTCAGGCTTGTAGTCCCACACGCCGATTTCCGACGCGAGGGTGATGAAACCGTTGGTGGTGGTGACCCAACGCGCCGGGCGCAGACCGTTACGGTCGAGCAGGCACACCGCGTAACGACCGTCGGTCATTACCACGCCGGCCGGGCCGTCCCACGGCTCCATGTGCATCGAGTTGTACTCGTAGAACGCACGCAGATCCGGGTTCATGGTTTCAACGTTCTGCCACGCTGGCGGAATAATCATTCGCACGCCACGGAACAGGTCGATGCCACCGGTGACCATCAGTTCGAGCATGTTGTCCATGCTCGAGGAGTCGGAACCGACACGGTTAACCAGCGGGCCGAGCTCTTCCAGATCCATCAGATCGTTGCTGAACTTGGTGCGCCGGGCCTGCGCCCAGTTGCGGTTACCGGTGATGGTGTTGATCTCGCCGTTGTGGGCGAGGAAGCGGAATGGCTGAGCCAGCGGCCATTTCGGCAGGGTGTTGGTGGAGAAGCGCTGGTGGAACACGCAGATCGCGGTTTGCAGGCGCTCGTCACTCAGGTCTGGATAAAACGCGGCCAGATCGGCCGGCATCATCAGGCCTTTATAGATGATGGTTTTGTGCGAAAAGCTGCAGATGTAGTGGTCGGAGTCGACGGCGTTGGACACCGACGAACGACGACGCGCACTGAACAGCTTCACGGCCATGTCCTGATCGCTCAGGCCTTCGCCGCCGATGTACACCTGCTCGATTTGCGGCAGGCGCTCAAGGGCCAGGCGGCCGAGGACGCTGGTGTCGATGGGCACTTTGCGCCAGCCGATCAGCTGCAGGCCTTCAGCGAGGATCTCGCGGTTCATGTTTTCGCGAGCGGCTTCGGCCTTGGCCGGATCCTGGTTGAAGAAGACCATGCCCACCGCATATTGCTTGGGCAGCTCGACGCTGAAGGTTTCCTGGGCAATGGCTCGCAGGAACGCGTCAGGCTTCTGAATCAGCAGACCGCAACCGTCACCGGTCTTGCCGTCGGCATTAATCCCACCGCGGTGGGTCATGCAGGTCAGGGCCTCAATGGCCGTTTGCAAAAGGGTATGACTGGGCTCGCCCTGCATATGGGCTATCAGGCCGAAACCGCAGTTATCCTTGAATTCATCTGGTTGGTACAGACCTGCTTTCATAGACACTTTCTCACCAGGCTGCCTCTTGTCGAGGCAAATTTCTTTTCAATTCAACCACTTGCGATCCGCGCCGAACGTACGCCGGCTTAGCGGGGGCAAAAGGGTGGTCATTGTACACAGCGACACAGAGGCTCACAAATTTGACGACGAAATGTCGCAAATTCATGTCGCATTTGTGAAAGGTTTAAAGCGATCTGCTGTGCTAGTCAAAACTTTTTTAATTCTGACTGCAACGACTCAAAGACTACTATGACGCAGACACCACAAGGCACGCGACCTGGAAGGAAGCGCGCACTTGCAGAAATTTTGAGGTGCTTGGAGAGGCGGCCTGGGTAAGGCCGCCGAATCTTCAGCGAGTTGTTGCCAGTTCTTGTTGGACGCTGGCGACAGTGCGAGGCCAAGGTTTACCAGCCTGAACCTTCGCTGGCAAGGCCTTGATGGCAGAAACGGCCGCGTCACGATTGGCGAAGTTGCCATAAGTGATCACGTAAAGCGGCTTGCCGTTGAGGACTTTCTTGAAATAACGGTACTCGCCGCCCTGCTCCTTGACGAAGTTTTGCGCGGCAGTTTCCGAGCTGGTGCCGAGGATCTGCACCACGTAGTTACCGGTCGGCTGACCGGCGTACCAGCTGCCACCAGCGGCTTTGGCCACGGTAACCGGCTTCTCGGCAGGCTTGGCAGCAGCGGCTGGCTTGGCCGGCGCTGGAGCCGGTTTCGCTGCAGGCGCTGCCGGAGCAGGCTTGGCGGTAGCAATTTGGGTTGGCGCTGGCGTCGGCTTCGCGGCCGGGGCTGGAGCCGGTGTTGGCGCAGGGCCAGCCGGAACGCCTGCCGGAGGTGCGGAAGTGGTGACGGTCGGCGGTGTGGCGCTGGAGCCTTCGACCGGCACGCCGTCGTCGCCTTCGGTGATGCCACCGGCGGCTTCCGCCAACGGGCCACGCATGACCGGTTGCGAGTTGCCGACCAGCGGCAGCGGCATCGGTTGGGTATTGCCGGCGAACTCGACGGAAGGATTAGCCCCGTTCGCCCCGCCCTGACCCAATGGCAACTGCGCCTGTTCATTGGCAGGAGCGCCGGTAGTTGGTGTCTTGTTGCGACCCGGCATCAGCCAGGCGGCGGCGACCGCAACCACAACGACGGCAGAAATCGCCAATACGTGTTTCTTCGGCATGTTGAACCCCATACTTGGACGCTTGACCGCAGAGCGGCTGGCAATCATGACTTCGATCAGTGCATCGCGAGCGACCTGGTTGATGTTGCCTGGCCAACCCTCGGCGCTTTCGTGAATATCAGAGATCTGATCCGCGGTGAAAAGTTCGACACCACGGCCTGCACCTTCGAGCCGTTGGTCGAGATACTCGCGGGTCTCTTCTTCGGTGTACGGCTGCAATTCGATGACGTGGAAACGCTCTTCCTCAAGGTGCAAAGCCTCGAGTTGCGCGATCAGCGACGACTCACCAAACAGGAATACGTGCGGGCGACCTTCCGGTGCGCCGGCACCCAGCGCCATCAGCGCTTCGAGGGCGGATTCGTCGAGTTGTTCGGCGTCATCCACCAGCAGATAGACTTCCTGCCCCGTCAGCGCGAGTTGCACCACCTGATCCAGAATCGCGCCCACTTCGGCCTGAGCGACGTTCAGCGCCTGGGCAACCTGACGCAGCACACCGGCCGCATCGCCGGCGCTACGGGCGGAAACCACCACGCTCTGCACCGATTGCTTATTGGTGCTGGCGACCAGTGCCTGACGCAGCAAGGTCTTGCCGCTGCCTTGCGGGCCAGTCACGACCAGCAGCAACTGGCTGTAACGCGCCAGATGATGCAGCTGACCCAGCACTGGTTTGCGCTGGGCCGGGAAGAATTTAAAACCCGGCACTCGTGGCGCGAAGGGGTCGTGGCTTAACTGGAAATGGCCGAGGAACGCCTCGTCGGCATGCAAACTAGTCATTGGAATCTTTTCAACCTTTAAGCTGAGCCAGGGCGCGGTAATCCGCTCCCAGCGTGGCCTGTAGAACCTCTTTCGGATAATCGGCGGTCACTACCGCTTCGCCCATCCGGCGCAGCAGCACCAGGCGCAGACGACCGTCGATCACTTTTTTGTCGATTGCCATGTGTTCAAGAAAATCGGCTTCGGCCATTTCTGTCGGCGGCACCACCGGCAGACCGGCGCGCTGGAACAAACGAATGCCGCGATCACGTTCCGCTTCGCTGATCCAGCCCAGACGCGCGGACATTTCCAGCGCCATCACCGTGCCAGCTGCGACGGCCTCACCATGCAACCAGACACCATAGCCCATGTGGGTCTCGATGGCGTGACCGAAGGTGTGGCCGAGATTGAGGGTGGCGCGCACGCCGGTTTCTTTCTCATCGGCGCCGACCACCGCAGCCTTGGCCGCGCAGGAACGCTCGATGGCGTAAGTCAGGGCTTTTTGATCCAGCGCACGCAGGGCGTCGACGTTGTCTTCGAGCCAACCGAGGAACGGCTCGTCGCAGATCAGACCGTACTTGATGACCTCTGCCAGGCCGGCGGACAGTTCACGCTCGGGCAGGGTTTTCAGCGAGGCGGTATCGATCAGCACCACGTTCGGCTGATAGAACGCGCCGACCATGTTCTTGCCCAGCGGATGGTTGATACCGGTTTTGCCGCCCACCGACGAATCGACCTGGGACAGCAACGTCGTCGGGATCTGAATGAAGTCGACGCCGCGCTGATAGCAGGCGGCGGCGAAACCGGCCATGTCGCCGATCACACCGCCGCCGAGGGCGATCACGGTGGTGCGGCGGTCATGACGCGCGGTCAGCAGACCGTCGAAGATCAGTTGCAGGGTTTCCCAGTTCTTGAAGGCTTCGCCGTCCGGCAGCACCACGGAGATCACCGAGAACTGCGCGAGGCTGCGGGTCAGACGTTCGAGATAGAGCGGCGCAACGGTCTCGTTGGAGATGATTGCCACCTGCCGCCCATGGATATGCGGCGCCAGCAACTCGGGCTGATCCAACAAACCTTCGCCAATATGAATCGGGTAGCTGCGCTCGCCTAGATCGACCTTGAGTGTCTGCATGTGTCCCCACAGTGAAGATGGAAGCAGGCATCCTGCCCTGAATTATTGGTTATCTGCGGCCTATAGCGGGTATGACGCCCCTCGCCCGCCAGCCGCCACAACCGCGACGGGTTGTGACAGGACGCCGAGGATAGCGCATTTCGAGCGATGCTTTAACGGGGAGGAAGCTGCGCCAGACGCTCGAGAATGTCGAGCACTACCATGCGCGGCGGCCGTTCGTCGGTTTCCACCACCAGATCGGCGATTTCCCGATACAGCGGATCACGGATCGCCAGCAAATCACGCAGGGTTTTCTCGGGATTGGCGGTGCGCAGCAACGGCCGATTGCGATCGCGCGAGGTGCGGCCGACCTGCTGTTCAACGGAGGCGTGCAAATAGACCACGCGCCCGCCCTCATGCAGAGCCTTGCGATTGGCATCACGCATTACCGCGCCGCCGCCGGTCGCCAGCACCACACCATCGAACTCGCACAGCTCGGCGATCATCGCCTGCTCACGGTCACGAAAGCCGGGCTCGCCTTCCTTATCGAAGATCCACGGGATATTGGCGCCCGTGCGCAGTTCAATTTCCTTGTCGGAATCTTTGAACGGCAGGCGCAGCTCTTTGGCCAGCAACCGGCCGATGGTGCTTTTACCAGCGCCCATCGGTCCTACAAGAATCAAATTTCGCACAGAATCAACGACTCACAGCAATCGCCTGGTTATTCATGATACGCGGAGTGAGAAATACCAGCAGCTCGGATTTTTTCTCCGAAACCACATCACGCCGGAAAAGGCGGCCAAGATACGGCACATCGCCAAGAAATGGCACCTTATCTACGACCTTGCTTTGAGTATTTGAGAAAACACCACCAATCACGATGGTTTCGCCGTCGTTGACCAGCACCTTGGCGTTGACCTCGTTTTTCTTGATCGGCGGCACATCCTGCACTTTGTTCAGGTAGTCCGGCTCATCCTTGGTGACCTTGACCTCCATGATGATGCGGTTGTCCGGGGTGATCTGTGGCGTCACTTCCAGCGACAAAGAAGCCTCTTTGAACGACACCGAAGTCGCGCCGCTGGAGCTGGCTTCCTGATACGGAATCTCGGTGCCTTTGAGGATCTTCGCGGTTTCCTTGTCGGAAGTAACAACCTTCGGTTGCGAAACGATTTCACCGTTGCCGGTCTTTTCCATCGCCGTCAGTTCTAGATCGAGCAAGACGTTGTCAGTAATAAAGGCGATGCCGATCCCCGAGGTATTGCCGACCGTGCCCATATCGACGAACGGCGAGTTGGTACTGGTGCTGCCCGGCGTGCCGATGGTGGTCGATGAACCGTTAACCCCGGAGGCGTTCCAGTTGCCCTTGTTCTGGATTGAACCGCCCCAGCGCACGCCGAGGCTTTTGTCGTAATCGACGTTGGCCTCAACGATTCGGGCTTCGATCATCACCTGACGCACCGGAATATCCAGTTGCGCCACGATCCGTCGCAGTTCGTCGAGGCGATCCTGGGTCTGGTAGGCAATGATGTTGTTGGTGCGCTCATCGACGGTGATCGAACCGCGCTCGTCGATTTTCGCCTCGGCGCTGGTCACCGACTGGAACAGCTTGGCGATATCTGCTGCCTTGGCGTAATTCACTTGCAGCAATTCACGACGCAGCGGCGCCAGTTCGGCGATCTGCTTCTGCGACTCCAGCTCCTGGCGTTCACGGGCGGCGATTTCATCGGCTGGCGCGACCAGCAGCACGTTGCCGATTTTGCGTTTATCCAGCCCTTTGGTTTTCAGCACCAGATCCAGCGCCTGATCCCACGGCACGTTTTGCAGGCGCAAGGTAATGCCGCCCTGCACCGTGTCACTGGCGACCAGATTGAGGTTGGTGAAATCGGCGATCAGTTGCAGCACCGAGCGCACATCGATGTCCTGGAAATTCAGCGAGAGCTTTTCACCGACGTAAGCCTGGCGATCAGCGTTGCGCTTTTGCAGATCGTCGACGGTCATCGGCCGGACGCTGACGGTCAGTTTGTTATCGGTCTGGAAAGTTGAATAGTCGTAAGTGCCGCCGGGCTCGACGGTGATGATCGCGCGATCACCGCTGACGCTGGAATTGACGAACTGCACCGGGGTGGCGAAATCCTTGACGTCGAGGCGTACGCGCAGCTTTTCCGGCAACTGCGTGCGGGCGAAGCTGAGGATGATTTTGCCGTCATGCTCCTGAATATCCGGGGCGATGGTCGGGTCGGACAGGTCAATGACCACATTGCCTTCACCCGCCGTACCGCGTTGGAAGTCGACGCCGCGAATGGCTTTGGTTTTTGCGACATAAGGTTTTATCGGTACCGCAACAGGCGTAATGCGCGGCACGGCAACGGGACGCGGTGCTGCGGCCGGAGCACCTTGCCCCACCACCACGAACAGATTATTGCCCTCGACCCGCGTGTCATACGGCGCCAGTTGCGTGAGGCTGACGATCAGTCGCGTGCGATCCTTGGCCTCAACCACCGTCGCCGTACGCGCATTACCGCTGCCTAGATCGAGACTCTTGCTGGCCAATTGGCTGGCAACCCCGGGCAAGTCCAGAGCAATCCGCGCCGGCGATTCAGTGGTATAGCCCTTGGGCTGTGGGGGCGGGCCGTCGAACGACAGCTTCAGCTCGACGCGGTCACCCGGCAAGGCCGCCACGTCCAGCGTCTTCAGATTGGCCGCAATAACCATCGGTGACAACAACGCTATCCATAGCGAAAAACCGAGGGTGGAGAAAATCCTGTTCATTGTTCGACTTCCACTATGAGTGCTCTTTCAAAGGAATGGTGCGCGGACGTTCCAGCCAGGCCCCTTCGCCGTCGGGAACGATCTCGACCACATCGACCTGGGTGGCGCTGATCGAAACGATGCGTCCGTCATTGCGCCCCAGGTAGTCGCCGACCTTCATCCGGTGCACGCCGCCGGCTCCGCGCAACAGCGCGAAAGAGCCGCCGGCATTGGAGATGGTGCCGACCATTTCAAACTGCTCGATGTTGAAACCTTCGAGGTATTGCTTGACCCGATTGGGGTCGGGTTTGACGTTGCGCGAGCCATGTTTTTGCCCGGCCAGATCGACGCGCACCTGACGCGAGAACGGGCTGCGCAGGTTGGCGGCGCTGTAAGTGAATGTGGGGTAAGACCGGAATGTCGGGGTTGGTTCAATTTTCCCCGGCGGACGCAGACGCACTTCATTCATGTAGGCATCGAGGTCGCTGAAGTCATTGCCGCCACCACAACCATTGAGCGCGAGCAGTGCCATCGACAGGGCCAAATAGCGTGGCGGGCTCATTTTTGCAGCCCCTTGTCGTTATAGCGGTACGTCTTGGCGAGGATGTTCATGCGCAGCTTCGTCCCGCCTTCGGGATTGGCTGGCGCCAGTTCGAAATCATGCAGGGTGACGATGCGCGGCAACCCGGCGACGCCGCTGACGAAGGTCGCGAGGTCGTGATAGGCGCCGGTCACGGTGATCTGGATCGGCAGTTCGATGTAGAACTGCTGGGTGACCTCCGGCAGCAATTTGATCTCTTCAAATTCCAGACCGCTGCCCAGACCGGTGCGGGTGATGTCTTCGAGCAGGCCCGGCACTTCGGTGTCGCTGGGCAACTGCCGCAACAGCACACCGAACGAGTTTTCCATCTCCTTCATCTGTTGGGTGTACAGCTCGAGATTGGCCGAGACATGCGCTTTGCTGGCGAACTGCTCCTTGAGCGTGGCTTCCTCTTCGCGCTTGAGGGCGAGCTGATCTTCCATGTCACTGATGAAAAAGTTGTAGCCCAGCGCGAGCACCAGAATCATCAGCAATGCGCCGGCCATGGCTTTTACCGCCGCTGGCCACGAGCCGATGTTGCTGGTGTCGAGGTCGTTGAAGTCGATGTTGCGCAGGCTCTCCAGCCATTCGGACGGCTTCATGGCTCGTCCTCCGTCGTCTTCGGCTGAGTCTGGCGAACGGTTAACTGGAAGACGTTGGCCTGTTCCACTTGATCAGCGGAGGTGGCTTTGACTTCATTAAGGCTCGGCGCATCGAACCAGTCGGAGGCGTCGAGGTTGCGCATCAACTCGGAAACGCGGTTGTTCGACTCCGCCGCGCCACTGATGGACAGGGTTTTGCCGAGCATTTTCACTTGGGTGAAATACACGCCGTCGGGGAGCGTGCGCGCCAGTTGATCGAAGATCCGCCCGCTGACCTGCCGGTTGCCCTGCAAGTCCTGGATGATGCGCATGCGTTCGACCAGTTGCTGGCGATGGGCCTTGAGCTCACTGATCTGTTTGATCCGTTCGTCGACCACAGCAATTTGTTTGCCGATGTAATCGTTGCGCGCCACTTGTCGATCGATCGCCGCGCTGATCACCTGATCGGCGATGAACACCGCGCCCACCGAACCGACGATGACGCCGGTCAGCGCCAGCAGGAAGCGTTTGCGCCGCTCTTCACGGCGCTCCTCGCGCCAAGGTAAAAGGTTGATCCGCGCCATCAGTCAAAACTCCTGAGCGCGAGCCCGCAGGCAATCATCAGGGCCGGCGCATCACTGGCCAGGGCGCCAGCGTTGACCTTGCTGCTCAGGGACATGTCGGAAAACGGATTGGCCACTTGCGTCGGCGTATTCAAGCGCTGTTCGATGAGGCGATCGAGCCCCGGCACCGACGCCGTGCCGCCGGCCAGCAGAATGTGATCGACGGCGTTGTACTGCCCGGAGGCGAAGAAAAACTGCAGCGAGCGCGACACTTGCTGCACCAGCGCTTCGCGAAACGGTTGCAGGACTTCGCTGACATAGTCGTCGGGCAAGCCGCCCTGCTTTTTCGCCAGTCCCGCCTGTTCGACGGTCAGGCCGTAACGGCGCTGGATTTCCTCAGTCAGCTGACGGCCGCCGAACAGTTGCTCGCGGGTATAAATGATTTTGCCGTTGTGCAGAACACTGAGGGTGGTCATGGTCGCGCCGATGTCAACCACGGCGACGGTGAGGCGCTCTTGCGAGGCGGCGAGTTGCGTGGAAAGCAGGCCAAACGAGCGCTCCAGCGCATAGGCTTCGACGTCCACCACCCGCGCGGTGAGCCCGGCGAGGGCCAGCGCCGCTTCGCGGACTTCGACGTTTTCCTTGCGACAGGCGGCCAGCAGCACGTTGACCCGTTCCGGGTTGCGCGGCGATACGCCCTGGACTTCGAAATCGATGGCGACTTCATCCAAGGGATAGGGAATGTATTGGTCGGCTTCGATTTTGAGCTGGTTTTCCAGTTCGTCGTCGGAAAGTCCGGCGTCCATTTCGATGACTTTGGTAATCACCGCTGATCCGGCCACCGCCACCGCCACGCTTTTGAGCCCGGTGCGCGCCTTGACCAGCACCCGGCTGAGGGCTTGGCCCACGCCTTCGAGTTCGGCGATGTTTTTTTCGACCACGGCATTCGCCGGCAACGGCTCTACCGCGTACGCCTCGACCCGGTAGCGATCGCCCTGACGGCTCAGCTCCAGCAGTTTTACCGAGGTGGAGCTGATGTCGATCCCCAGTAACGTATTGGTCTTTTTATTGAAGAGTCCTAGCACTACCAATTCCCTATGACTTTCCGTGAGTTACGGACTCTGTAATACGCATTGCGTTCCCTGACCCCACCTTGACAGACGCGCCAATGACGCCTCCGGCGGAAAAGTGCTTATAATGCCCAGCGATTTTTTCCGCTTTTTACTGCCTGCGCGGGCGTTCTGTGTGTAGCCGGAACCCCGTCGCCAAATTCATTCTTTGCCCTGGATGTCCAAACGCCTTGATTCGTCTGCTGAAATTTTTCGGTTCGGTCCATCGTCGCCGTTTTCTGCGGACTGCTTTTAGGTCTCAGCGGCGCCTATCTTTACCTTAGTCCGGGTTTGCCTTCTGTGGAGGCCCTGAGAAGCATTCAGTTGCAGATTCCATTGCGGGTCTACAGCAGCGACAACAAGTTGATCGCAGAATTTGGCGAAATGCGCCGGACGCCGATCCGTTTCGCCGACATTCCGCCCAATTTCATTAATGCGTTACTAAGTGCTGAAGACGACAACTTCGCCAATCACTACGGCGTCGATCCGAGCAGCCTGATGCGCGCCGCGACGCAATTGGTCAAAAGCGGCCACATTCAGTCCGGCGGCAGCACCATCACCATGCAGGTGGCGAAGAACTTCTTCCTGACCAGCGAACGCAGCTTCTCGCGCAAAACCACTGAAATCCTCCTGGCCCTGCAGATCGAGCGACAGCTGACCAAGGACGAAATCCTTGAGCTGTACGTGAACAAGATCTATCTGGGTAACCGCGCCTACGGCATCGAGGCGGCGGCGCAGGTGTATTACGGCAAGTCGATCCGCGACATCAGCCTGGCGCAGATGGCGATGATCGCCGGCCTGCCGAAAGCCCCGTCTCGCTTCAACCCGCTGGCCAACCCGACGCGCAGTAAAGAACGCCGCGACTGGATCCTCGGGCGCATGTACAAGCTCGGCAAGATCACCGAAGCGGATTACACCGCTGCGATCAACGAGCCGCTGAACGCCAGCTATCACGTGCCGACCCCGGAAGTGAACGCACCGTACATCGCCGAAATGGCCCGTGCCGAAATGGTCGGCCGTTATGGCAGCGACGCCTACACCGAAGGTTTCCGCGTCACCACCACGGTGCCGAGCAACCTGCAGGAAATGGCCAACACCGCGCTGCACGAAGGTTTGATGACCTACGACCAGCGTCACGGCTACCGTGGCCCTGAATCGCGCCTGCCGGGCAAGACCCGCGAAGCCTGGACCAGCGAGCTGACCAAACAACGCACCATCAGCAGCCTCGAACCGGCGATCGTCACGCAAATCGACAAGAACGGCCTGCAAGTGCTGACCCGCACCGGTGAAGAACACGTGGCCTGGGACACCATGAAATGGGCGCGGCCGTTCCTCAATACCAACAGCATGGGCCCGAATCCGCGTCAGCCGTCGGATGTTGCGCAGGTTGGCGATCTGGTTCGTGTGCAGCGTCAGAAAGACAATTCGCTGAAATTCAGCCAGATCCCGCAGGCGCAAGGCGCGCTGGTCTCGCTGGATCCGCAGAACGGCGCAATCCGCTCGCTGGTCGGTGGTTTCGCTTTCGAGCAGAGCAACTACAACCGCGCCATGCAGGCCAAGCGTCAGCCGGGTTCGAGCTTCAAGCCATTCGTATACAGCGCTGCGCTGGACAGCGGCTACACCGCCGCGACGCTGGTCAACGACGCGCCGATCGTGTTTGTCGACGAGTACCTGGACAAGGTCTGGCGTCCGAAGAACGATACCAACACCTTCCTCGGCCCGATCCGCTTGCGTGAAGGTTTGTACAAATCGCGCAACCTGGTGTCGATCCGCTTGCTGCAAGCGATGGGCGTGAGCAAAACCATCGACTACATCAGCCGCTTCGGCTTCAACAAGCAGGATCTACCGCCGAACCTTTCGCTGGCACTGGGTACTGCGACGCTGACGCCAATGGAGATCGCGACCGGTTGGAGCACGTTCGCCAACGGCGGCTACAAGATCACGCCTTATGTGATCGACAAGATCGAAAGCCGTAACGGCGACACGCTGTTCGTCGCCAACCCGCCGACCGTGCCGCAGGGCGCTGCGGCAACGGACGGCATTGCCGCGCCGCACACTGACGCGATCACGGTCAACGCTACGCCGGGTGAAGCACCGGGCACTGCGGCGGCACCGCAAACGCCTGCCGTCGCCGAGCGCATCGTTGATGGCCGCACCACGTACATCCTCAACAGCATGTTGCAGGACGTGATCAAGCTCGGCACCGGCCGTCGCGCGCTGGCCATGGGTCGCAGCGACATCGCCGGCAAAACCGGTACCACCAACGAATCGAAGGATGCCTGGTTCTCCGGTTACAACGCCGATTACGTGACCACGGTCTGGACGGGCTTCGACCAGCCGGAAAGCCTTGGTCGTCGCGAGTTCGGTGGCACGGTGGCACTGCCAATCTGGATGAACTACATGTCGGCGGCGCTGAAGGACAAGCCACCGCACGTGCAGCCCGAGCCGGAAGGTTTGTTGAGCCTGCGCGTGGATCCGGTGAGTGGCCGTGCGGCGACGCCGAGCACGCCGGGGGCGTACTTCGAGCTGTTCAAGGCTGAGGATACGCCGCCGTCGGTGAATGAGCTGGGTAACGGCGCAGTGCCGGGTAGCCCGCTGCCGGCGGATGAACAAGCGCCGATCGACTTGTTCTGATCCGCAGCTACTGAAAAGCCCCGCCTTCGGTTGAAGTGCGGGGCTTTTTATTGCCTGAAGATCAAGAGCTCCTCACCCTAGCCCTCTCCCAGAGGGAGAGGGGACTGATTGGGGGATGCTGGTGAGTGATGCCGACCTGAACATGCTGTGTTGAATCCATAGGCGCCAAGTCACTTTCAGGTCGGTGTATCTCGCGAGTCTTCCACGGTCAGTCCCCTCTCCCTCCGGGAGAGGGTTAGGGTGAGGGGCTCTTGATCTCCAGACAATAAAAAGCCCCGACTCTCACGAGCCAGGGCTTTCGGTTGAGGCGTTAAAACGGCTTAGCCGTTGAACACGTCATCCACGCTTTTCAGCGGGTAGTTCTTCGGATACGGCAGGGTTGCCACACCAGTCTCGATCGCGGCTTTAGCCACAGCGTCGGAGATCAGGGTGATCAGGCGCTTGTCCATTGGCTTCGGAATGATGTACTCACGACCGAATTCCAGCGGAGCACCGCCGTAGGCATCGCACACGTCCTGTGGAACAGGCAGTTTGGCCAGTTCACGCAGGGCGTTGGCCGCAGCCACTTTCATTTCTTCGTTGATGCGCTTGGCGCGAACGTCCAGGGCACCACGGAAGATGAACGGGAAGCCCAATACGTTGTTGACCTGGTTCGGGTAGTCCGAACGACCGGTCGCCATGATCACGTCGTTACGGGTGGCGTGTGCCAGTTCCGGGGAGATTTCCGGATCCGGGTTCGAGCACGCGAACACGATCGGGTTGGCCGCCATCGACAGCAGGCCTTCAGGGCTCAGCAGGTTCGGGCCGGACAGGCCAACGAACACGTCAGCGCCTTGCAGAGCGTCAGCCAGGCTGCGCTTCTCGGTGGCGTGAGCGAATACTGCTTTGTACTGGTTCAGGTCGTCACGGCCGGAGTGGATCACGCCGGTACGGTCAACCATGAAGATGTTTTCGATGCGAGCGCCCATGCTCACCAGCAGTTTCATGCAGGAGATGGCGGCAGCGCCGGCACCCAGGCAGACGATCTTGGCGTCTGGCAGGGTTTTGCCGGCGATTTCCAGGGCGTTGATCATGCCGGCAGCGGTCACGATCGCGGTGCCGTGCTGGTCATCGTGGAATACCGGAATGTCGCACTGCTCGATCAGAGCACGTTCGATCTCAAAGCACTCTGGTGCCTTGATGTCTTCCAGGTTGATGCCACCGAAAGTGATGGAGATGCGTTTTACGGTGTCGATGAAGGCTTGCGGGCTTTCGGAGTCGACTTCGATGTCGAAAACGTCGATGCCGGCGAAGCGCTTGAACAGTACGCCTTTACCTTCCATCACTGGCTTGGACGCCAATGGGCCGAGGTTACCCAGGCCGAGAATCGCGGTGCCATCGGAAATGACTGCAACCAGGTTGCCCTTGCCGGTGTATTTGTAGGCCAGTTCAGGATCGCGAGCGATCTCACGCACTGGTTCAGCTACGCCGGGGCTATAAGCCAGCGACAAGTCGCGAGCGGTAGCAGTGGCCTTGGTGAGCTCGACACTCAGCTTCCCTGGACGAGGATTGGCATGATATTCGAGAGCGGCAGTTTTCAGATCAGACATTTTGGCATTCCGCTTTTTACTGTTGGACAGACTGGTCAGCGAGGATACGCGCCTCGCAAAGTCCCCACAAGACTGAGCGGTCACCCCTGTCAAGCGCCCTGCCCTACGACTTTGGGCCAAGAGCCACGGCGCACAAGGGCTGGACTGTTCACAATCGACAGAAAAAATGTCTACAATTTTATTTCAGCGAGCGCTTTGCAACATTGCAGGATCTGTCAGCGGAAGTAGCCAACGTGGCTGACCTTGTTTCAAACCGCCGCGCCGTGATCGATCGACAATCCAGCCGCGCGCCTCGATCTGCTTGCCCTTCAACGCCTGCAATCGGGCATTGTCGAATTGTCCGACCAGATTGGGTGCAACGCGCAATACAAGCGCACCCTGCAACTCGATCCAGGTTCCGCCACGATTGCGCTGAACCTTGCTCACACGGCCACTGACCACGGCGAAACCGGAACGCTGGATCTGCGCCGCTTTCAGCACCGGCGACTGCCGCCAGAGACCCCGGCCAGCCTGTCGCGCACTGCGCTCGGCGGCGTGCTGACACGTGACTAAATCGATATTGGGCGCGACCGCGACCTGAAAGCCGAGGCCATCGGCGAGCATCTGCGCTTCAAGATTGGCGCCGCTGGCGCTGTAGAGGTGCGCGAGCGTGCGGCCGTAGTGGTCTTTCGTCTGCTTGCCGAGACGCAAACCGAGCTGTCCATTGCTGTCGACCACCAATGATTCCAGACGTTTGCGCGCCGCCACCGCGAACGGCTCGTCACTGCGGCCCTGCTTGCCCAGCTCAGGTGTATTGAGGCCGATCATCCGCACACTGCGCCCGTCGCTCAGGCGCACGGTGTCGCCATCGACCACGCGCTGCACCGTGACGCGGGTCAGCCCTATGGGCGTGGGGCAGAACGCCTGCGCGGCGGACAGCCAAATCGCAGACACAAAAAAGGCGCCCACAAGGGACGCCTTTTTCAGCAATGAGGAAAAGCCCATCGGGCCTTTCAACTTTACTCTGCAGCAGCAGGCTTCTTGCCGAAAGCACCGAAACGGTCTGCGAAGCGCTGAACGCGGCCGCCAGTGTCCAGAGTCTTTTGCTTACCGGTGTAGAACGGGTGGCATTCGTTGCAAACGTCGATCGCCAGAGGCTTGGCCAGGTTCGAACGAGTTTCGAACTTGTTGCCACAGCTGCAGGTAACTGCGGTGACTTCGTATGTTGGATGAATATCAGCTTTCATGATGTCTTCCTCAGGCTGCGTGCCGCCATCCAACACTATTGTTGAATACCGCACGTAATTAGGCCGCGGATTCTACCAGACCTTTTAAATCACGCAAGCTGTCACCGAGACCGACCGTCTGCTAGGCTCCCGACCCAATACGCGATTCCCTTGTAGGAGTGAGCCTGCTCGCGATCGCGGTGTGTCATTCAACATTTATGTCGTCTGATACCCCGCGATCGCGAGCAGGCTCACTCCTACAGGGTTATGTGCCTAGCCCTTGTGTTGATAGAGATCCCCCCGCGTGCCCGACGCCATTCTGCGCCTCGCCTTGCCTTCGCCCCTGCGCCGCCTGTTCGATTATCGAGCGCCGGCCGGCGTGCTGCGCGAGCAATTGCAGCCGGGCATGCGTTTGCGCGTGCCGTTTGGCCGACGCGAGATGATCGGCATTCTGGTCGAAGTCACCGACACCAGCGAAGTGCCGGTGGAGAAACTCAAACCGGCGCTGGCCCTGCTCGACACGACGCCGCCGCTACCGCCAGCGCTGTTCAAGCTGTGCCTGTGGACGTCGCAGTATTATCAGCACAGCCTCGGCGACACCTTGAGCTGGGCGCTGCCGGTGCTGTTGCGTCAGGGCGAACTGGCCGAGGCGCGTCAGGAACGTTTCTGGTCAGCCGCCCCCGGTGCCAGCCTTGATGATCCGCGTATCGCCCGCGCGCCGCGTCAGCGTGAAGCGCTCGCCACATTGGCCCAGCACCCGCACGGCGTCGCCCATCAGTTGCTGAGCAAACTGATGCTGAGCAAAGACAGCCTCGACCTGCTGCTGGCCAAAGGTCTGGTGCAAGTCGAGATCCGCCGTCATGCACCGGGCTTGCGCCATGAACACTGGCTGGCGCAACCGGAGCTGCCGCTGAACAGCGAGCAACGCGCCGCGTACGAAGCGATTCGCGCCGGTTTCGACAGTTATCACGCCTTTCTGCTGGCCGGCGTCACCGGCAGCGGCAAGACCGAAGTCTATTTACAGTTGATTCGCGAAACCCTCGAAGCCGGCAAGCAGGCACTGGTGCTGATCCCGGAGATCAACCTCGGCCCGCAGACCCTGGCGCGCTTCGAGCAACGCTTCAACGCGCGCATCGCCCTGTTGCACTCGGCGGTCAATGATCGCGAGCGTCTCGAAGCCTGGCTCGCCGCCCGTGATGGCGAGGCCGACATTATTATCGGCACCCGTTCGGCGCTGTTCACGCCGATGAAAAATCCCGGCCTGATCATCATCGACGAGGAGCACGACGGCTCTTATAAACAGCAGGAAGGTTTGCGCTACCACGCCCGCGATCTGGCGCTGGTGCGTGCGCGGCAGGAAAACATCCCGATCGTGCTCGGCTCCGCCACGCCTTCGCTGGAAAGTCTGCACAACGCCTACACCGGACGTTACGGCCTCCTACGCCTGAATGAGCGCGCCGGTGGCGCCAAGCAGCCACGTTTCCTACGCCTGGATGTAAAAAGCCGTCCACTCGACAGCGGGATTTCCGGGCCGATGCAACAAGCGATCGGCCAGACACTCGCCAACGGCCAACAGGTGCTGGTGTTCCTCAACCGTCGCGGCTTTGCCCCAACATTGCTGTGCCACGATTGCGGCTGGATGTCCGAGTGTTCGCGTTGTGATGCACGGATGACCGTGCATCAGCGTTATGGCGAGTTGCGCTGCCACCATTGCGGCTACGTCGAGCGCACGCCGCGCCAGTGTCCGAAGTGCAACAAGGTCGATTTGCGTCCGGTGGGCGCCGGCACCGAGCGCGCCGAGGAACGGCTGGCGATTCTGTTTCCCGACTATCCGGTGCTGCGCGTCGACCGCGACAGCACCTCGCGCAAGGACGCGATGAATCAGCTGTTCGCGACGATTCAGAAGGGCCAGCCGTGCATTCTGGTCGGCACACAGATGCTCGCCAAGGGTCACCACTTTCCACGGGTGACGCTGGTGTCGATCCTCGATGCCGACGGCGGGCTGTTCTCCGGCGACTTCCGCGCCAGCGAGCGCATGGCGCAGTTGATTGTTCAAGTGGCCGGGCGCGCCGGGCGAGCGGAAGAGCCGGGCAAGGTGATTATTCAGACGCATCTGGCCGATCATCCTTTATTGGTGCAACTCACCGAGCAGGGTTATTTCGCCTTTGCCGAGCAGGCTTTGAGCGAGCGCCGGGCGGCCGGGCTGCCGCCGTTTGCACATCTGGCGCTGTTGCGCGCTGAGGCGCACAAACCGGGGCAGGCGGAAGGGTTTCTCGATGAGGCGTGCAGCGAGGCGGAGCGCTTGCTGGCGGAGCAGAATCTGAGCGGGATTGAATTGCTCGGGCCAGTGCCGGCGCCGATGGAGCGACGGGCCGGGCGTTATCGTGCGCAGCTGTTGCTGCAGGCGAACGCGCGGGCGCCGCTGCATCGGTTGCTGACCAGTTGGCTGTTGGCGCTGGAGCAGATGCCGAGTGGACGGGCGGTGCGCTGGTCCTTGGATGTCGATCCTGTCGATTTGTATTGAAGATCTAAAGATCGCAGCCTTCGGCAGCTCCTACAGGAAAACCCAGATCCCCGTGTAGGAGCTGCCGCAGGCTGCGATCTTTTGCTTTTAATGTCACCACATATCCACATCCTGCCTGCTAAGGTTGGCAAGCCCGTCTTCGCAACGGATAATGCCCAGTTTTTCCACCCGCGCATCGATGCGCCGCCGCGCTTGCGGTCGAAAGAGAAGACCATGAAAGACACCATTCGCCAGCTGATCCAACAAGCCCTCACCCAACTCGTCAACGAAGGTGTGTTGCCTGAAGGCCTGTCGCCGGCGATTCAGGTGGAGAACGCCCGTGACAAGACCCACGGCGATTTCGCTAGCAACATCGCGATGATGCTGGCCAAGCCTGCGGGCATGAAGCCGCGCGATCTGGCGGAAAAAATCATCGCCGCGCTGCCGGCTGACGAAAACGTCACCAAAGCCGAAATCGCTGGCCCGGGCTTCATCAACTTCTTCCAGAACACCCAGGCTTTGGCCTCGCGTCTCGACGCCGCGCTCGCCGATGCCCAAGTTGGCGTGCGCAAGGCCGGCCCGGCACAACGCACCGTGGTCGACCTGTCGGCACCGAACCTGGCCAAAGAGATGCACGTCGGCCACTTGCGCTCGACCATCATCGGCGACGGCGTGGCCCGCGTCCTCGAATTCCTCGGCGACGAAGTGATCCGTCAGAACCACGTCGGCGACTGGGGCACCCAGTTCGGCATGCTGATGGCGTATCTGCAGGAAAACCCGATCACCAGCGACGAGCTGTCGGATCTGGAAAACTTCTACCGCGCCGCCAAACAACGTTTCGATGAATCCGAAGAATTCGCCGACCGCGCCCGTGGCCTGGTGGTCAAGCTGCAGGCCGGCGATGCTGATTGCCTGGCGCTGTGGACGAAGTTCAAGGACATCTCGCTGTCGCATTGCCAGAAAATCTACGAACTGCTCAACGTCAAACTGACCATGGCCGACGTGATGGGCGAAAGCGCCTACAACGACGACCTGATCAACGTGGTCAACGACTTGAAAGCCGCTGGCATGCTGGTCGAGAGCAACGGCGCCCAGTGCGTGTTCCTCGACGAGTTCAAGAACGCCGACGGCGACCCGCTGCCGGTGATCATCGTCAAGGCTGACGGCGGTTACCTCTATGCCACCACTGACTTGGCGGCCGTGCGCTATCGCAGTGGCAAACTGAAAGCCGATCGCGCGCTGTACTTCGTCGATCAGCGTCAGGCCCTGCACTTCCAGCAAGTGTTCGCCGTGGCGCGCAAGGCCGGTTTTGTAACCCATCCGATGGAGATGGAACACATGGGCTTTGGCACCATGAACGGCGCCGATGGCCGTCCGTTCAAGACCCGTGACGGCGGCACCGTGAAGCTGATCGACCTGCTGACCGAAGCGCAGGAACGTGCCTACAACCTGGTTAAAGAGAAGAACCCGACACTGGCCGAGGACGAACTGCGCAACATCGCCAAAGTCGTCGGCATCGGCGCGGTGAAATACGCCGACCTGTCGAAGCACCGCACCAGCGACTACAGCTTCAACTTCGACCTGATGCTGAACTTCGAAGGCAACACCGCGCCGTACCTGCTTTACGCTTACACCCGCGTCGCCGGTGTGTTCCGCAAGCTGGGCAAGGACTTCAGCGAAGTCGACGGACAGATCGTTCTCGAAGCCGAGCACGAACTCGAGCTGGCGGCGAAACTGGCGCAGTTCGGCGAAGTGCTGAACAACGTGTCCGACAAAGGCACGCCGCACATTCTCTGCACTTATCTGTATGACGTTGCCGGTCTGTTCTCCAGCTTCTACGAGAACTGCCCGATCCTCGCCGCCGAAACGCCGGCCCAGATGCAGAGCCGTCTGCGTCTGGCCGCACTGACCGGTCGCACCCTCAAGCAAGGCCTGGAGCTGTTGGGTCTGGAAACTCTGGAGCGTATGTAAGTTGGCTGCCAAGAAAAAACCTGCACCCAAGCGTGGCGCCAGCCGTTACCAAGCTCCTGCGAAGCAACCGATTCCGGGTTGGCTGTGGATGGCCATCGGCCTGACGGTCGGCGCGTTCATCGTGTTTCTGATGAAGCTGGAGCCGGGCAAGGGCAGCGACACGGTCAAGCGTGAGAAGGTCGAACAGGCGCAACAGCAGAAAGCGTCGAAGATCGCCGAGGCCAACAAGACCCCGCCGAGCCCGACCCAGCCTGTGAAGCCGAAGTACGACTTCTACACCCTGCTGCCGGAATCGGAAGTGATCGTGCCGCCCGACGCCGTGCCGGAGAAAACCCTGCCGACGCCACAAGTGCCGACCACTCCGGTGACCCCGGCGGAAGCGGCGAAAATCGACACTGCGCGTGCTCAGGCGGCGCTGGCCGGGATCACCCCGCCACCGGCACCACCGGTGAAAGCGGCGCCCGTGACCAAGTTCTTCCTCCAGGCCGGTTCGTTCCGCAAAGAGGCGGACGCGGACAAAGTGCGTGCGCAGATCATCCTGCTCGGCCAGGCGGTCGCGGTTGAATCGGGCACGGTGAAAGATGAAACCTGGTACCGCGTGCTGGTCGGCCCGTTCAGCAACCGCGAACAACTGACCACAGCGCAGAAACAACTGGCGGGCAGCGGTTTTAGCAATCTGTTGTTACAACAACGCCAGAGCCGCTGACCCTCCGTAGAAAACCGCTCCCACAGGCGAGGCAAACCTCCTGTAGGAGCTGCCGAAGGCTGCGATCTTTTGATTTTGCTTTCAGATCAGGATCAAAAGATCGCAGCCTTCGGCAGCTCCTACAATTGGTCACCGCTCGTCTCCTCTCCCGCGCTATGCTTGAAATCCTCTCCAGCACCCCCATATGAATGGGCATAAGGCACTTTCGCCCCGCTGTGTGGAGACTCTTCCCTTGACCACCATCGTTTCAGTCCGCCGTCACGGCAAAGTCGTCATGGGCGGCGACGGCCAGGTTTCTCTCGGCAATACCGTGATGAAAGGCAACGCGAAAAAAGTTCGTCGTCTGTACCACGGCCAGGTCATCGCCGGTTTTGCCGGTGCCACCGCCGACGCCTTTACCCTCTTCGAACGTTTCGAAGGCCAGCTTGAAAAACATCAGGGCCACCTGGTGCGCGCCGCGGTCGAACTCGCCAAAGAATGGCGCACCGACCGCTCCCTGAGCCGCCTCGAAGCGATGCTCGCGGTTGCCAACAAAGACGCTTCCCTGATCATCACCGGCAACGGTGACGTGGTCGAACCCGAAGACGGCCTGATCGCCATGGGTTCCGGCGGCGGCTACGCGCAGGCTGCGGCCAGCGCCCTGCTGAAAAAGACCGACCTGTCGGCTCGCGAAATCGTCGAAACCGCCCTCGGTATCGCCGGCGACATCTGTGTATTCACCAACCACACTCAGACCATTGAGGAGCAGGATCTCGCTGAATAAGCCTGACGCGGCCCTGTGCCACGGCTTGTTTTTGCTTGACGACCGTCAACTACTATGTCCATGACTCCCCGCGAAATCGTCCACGAACTCAACCGCCACATCATCGGCCAGGACGATGCCAAGCGCGCCGTCGCGATTGCCCTGCGCAACCGCTGGCGCCGCATGCAGCTGCCTGAAGAGCTGCGCGTTGAAGTGACCCCGAAGAACATCCTGATGATCGGCCCGACCGGTGTCGGTAAAACCGAGATCGCCCGTCGTCTGGCGAAACTCGCCAACGCGCCGTTCATCAAAGTCGAAGCGACCAAGTTCACCGAAGTCGGCTACGTCGGCCGTGACGTCGAATCGATCATCCGGGATCTGGCCGACGCGGCGCTCAAGTTGCTCCGCGAGCAGGAAATGACCCGCGTTCGCCACCGCGCCGAAGACGCTGCCGAGGATCGTATCCTCGACGCGCTGCTGCCGCCGGCACGCATGGGCTTCAGCAATGAAGAAGCGCCAAGTTCCGATTCCAACACCCGTCAACTGTTCCGCAAGCGCCTGCGCGAAGGTCAGCTGGATGACAAAGAGATCGAAATTGAAGTCGCCGAAGTGGCCGGCGTCGATATCTCCGCGCCACCGGGCATGGAAGAAATGACCAACCAGTTGCAGTCGTTGTTCGCCAACATGGGCAAGGGCAAGAAGAAGTCGCGCAAGCTCAAGGTCAAAGAAGCGCTGAAGCTGGTGTGTGACGAAGAAGCCGGGCGTCTGGTCAACGAAGAAGAGCTGAAAGCCAAAGCGCTGGAAGCGGTTGAGCAGCACGGCATCGTGTTCATCGACGAAATCGACAAAGTCGCCAAGCGTGGCAATGTCGGCGGCGCCGACGTCTCCCGTGAAGGCGTGCAGCGCGACTTGCTGCCGCTGATCGAAGGCTGCACCGTCAACACCAAACTGGGCATGGTCAAAACCGACCACATCCTGTTCATCGCGTCCGGTGCGTTCCACCTGAGCAAGCCGAGCGATCTGGTGCCTGAGCTGCAAGGTCGTCTGCCGATCCGCGTTGAACTGAAAGCGCTGAGCCCGTCGGACTTCGAACGCATCCTCAGCGAACCGCACGCTTCGCTCACCGAGCAATACTGTGCGCTGCTGAAAACCGAAGGCCTGAATATTCAGTTCCAGCCAGAAGGCATCAAGCGCATCGCCGAGATCGCCTGGCAGGTCAACGAGAAAACCGAGAACATCGGTGCCCGTCGCCTGCACACCCTGCTTGAGCGTCTGCTCGAAGAGGTGTCGTTCAGCGCCGGCGACATGGCCAGCACCCACGATGAGAAGCCGATTCTGATCGACGCCGAATACGTCAACAGCCACCTCGGCGAATTGGCGGAGAATGAAGACCTGTCCCGTTATATTCTGTAAAGCGGCAAGCTCCGAGCTACATGCGGCAAGCTGAGTTAAGCTTGCCGCTTGTTGCTTGCAGCTCAAGGCTGTTTTTATGATTCCTACCGACATCAAACTGCACAAAGCCTCGAAAACCCTGACGCTCAAATACGCGTCCGGCGAGGAATACACCCTGCCCGCCGAATTTTTGCGCGTGCATTCTCCCTCCGCCGAGGTTCAAGGCCACGGCAATCCAATCCTGCAATTCGGCAAGATTCACGTCGGTCTGAGCAAAGTAGAACCGGCCGGTCAGTACGCACTGAAACTGACCTTCGACGACGGTCACGACAGCGGTCTGTTCACCTGGGAATACCTCTACGAGCTGGGGCGACGATTTGACGCACTCTGGGCCGATTATCTCGCCGAGCTCAAAGCTGCCGGAAAAACCCGCGATCCCGACGAGTCGATCGTCAAGCTGATGCTCTAGTCCGAGCCTCGCGCTCTTTAGAGGGCATTTTCTAACTTCATCTGTTTGAATGCTCCGCTGTGAGGCCGAGGATCGGCCCGCTTGCGAAAAAAATTAAACTCGGGTAACCAATGGAGCTGGCAAGTTCCCTGCAGTGCACTACGACTGTAAAACAGCTATGCAGAATTAACGGTCACCCGAGCAGTAGTACCTGGCATTGGCTGTGGAACTGCACAGCAGAAAACCGGGTACTCGTCTCAGGACAATGGAGCGTCGTAGATGAGTAACAAGAATAACGATGACTTGAAGTACCAAGCCTCGGAAAACACCTTGGGGCTTAATCCTGTCGTTGGGCTACGTGGAAAGGATCTGCTCGCCTCTGCTCGTATGGTGCTGAAACAGGCCATCAAACAACCGATCCATAGCGTCAAGCACGTCACCCATTTCGGCCTTGAGCTGAAGAACGTGTTGTTCGGCAAATCCGAACTGCAACCGGCCGGCGATGACCGTCGCTTCGCCGATCCTGCGTGGAGCCAGAACCCGCTCTACAAACGTTATCTGCAAACCTATCTGGCGTGGCGCAAGGAACTCCACTCCTGGATTGATGACAGCAACCTCTCACCGAAAGACATCGCGCGCGGCCACTTCGTGATCAACTTGATGACCGAAGCCATGGCCCCGACCAACTCGGCGGCCAACCCCGCAGCGGTCAAACGTTTCTTCGAAACCGGTGGCAAGAGCCTGCTCGACGGCCTCTCGCATCTGGCCAAGGATCTGGTACACAACGGCGGCATGCCGAGCCAGGTCAACATGGGCGCATTCGAGGTCGGCAAGAGCCTCGGCGTCACCGAAGGCGCGGTGGTGTTTCGCAACGACGTGCTGGAGCTGATCCAGTACAAGCCGATCACCGAGCAAGTCCACGAGCGTCCATTGCTGGTGGTGCCGCCACAGATCAACAAGTTTTACGTATTCGACCTCAGCCCGGACAAGAGTCTGGCGCGGTTCTGCCTGCGCAATAACGTGCAGACGTTTATCGTCAGCTGGCGCAACCCGACCAAGGCGCAGCGCGAGTGGGGCCTGTCGACGTACATCGATGCGCTGAAAGAAGCGGTCGACGTGGTCACCGCAATCACCGGCAGCAAAGACATCAACATGCTCGGCGCCTGCTCCGGCGGCATCACCTGCACGGCCCTGCTCGGTCACTACGCGGCGATCGGCGAGAAGAAGGTCAACTCCCTCACGCTACTGGTGAGCGTGCTCGACACGACGCTGGACAGCGACGTCGCCCTGTTTGTCGACGAGCAGACCCTGGAGACCGCCAAGCGTCATTCGTATCAGGCCGGCGTGCTCGAAGGTAAAGACATGGCCAAGGTCTTTGCGTGGATGCGCCCGAACGACCTGATCTGGAACTACTGGGTCAACAACTACCTGCTCGGCAACGAGCCGCCGGTGTTCGACATCCTGTTCTGGAACAACGACACCACAAGGTTGCCGGCAGCTTTCCACGGCGACCTGATCGAGATGTTCAAAAACAACCCACTGATCCGCCCGAATGCACTGGAAGTGTGCGGCACGCCGATCGACCTCAAGCAGGTCACCGCCGATATCTTCTCGCTGGCCGGCACCAACGACCACATCACACCGTGGAAGTCCTGCTACAAGTCGGCGCAATTGTTCGGTGGCAAGGTGGAGTTCGTGTTGTCGAGCAGCGGGCATATCCAGAGCATTCTGAACCCGCCGGGTAACCCGAAATCGCGCTACATGACCGGCGAAGAAATGGCCGCGAATGCCGATGACTGGCAAGAGAACTCGACCAAGCACACCGATTCCTGGTGGCTGCACTGGCAGGCCTGGCAGGCCGAGCGCTCGGGCAACCTGAAAAAGGCCCCGCTGAAACTGGGCAACAAGGCACATCCGGCGGGCGAAGCCTCGCCGGGCACATACGTACATGAAAGATAGCGGCAAGCCACAAGCGACAAGCCGCAAGCTGAGCAGGTTCTGCTTGAAGCTTGCGGCTTGTCGCTGCTCCACTCTAACCCGAAGGGCCTGACGCATGCCGCAACCGTTCATATTCCGTACCGTCGATCTGGATGGCCAGACCCTCCGCACGGCGGTACGCCCCGGCAAGCCTCACTTGACGCCCTTGCTGATTTTCAACGGCATCGGCGCCAACCTGGAGCTGGTGTTTCCGTTTGTCGCGGCGCTGGATCCGGATCTGGAAGTGATCGCTTTCGACGTCCCCGGTGTCGGCGGCTCCTCGACGCCTAATCGGCCATATCGTTTTCCCGGTCTGGCCAAACTGACGGCGCGGATGCTCGATTACCTCGACTACGGGCAGGTCAACGTCATCGGCGTGTCGTGGGGCGGTGCGCTCGCGCAACAGTTCGCCTATGACTACCCCGAGCGCTGCAAGAAACTGGTGCTGGCGGCGACCGCTGCCGGTGCGGTGATGGTGCCGGGCAAACCGAAAGTGTTGTGGATGATGGCCAGCCCACGGCGCTACATTCAGCCCTCGCACGTGATTCGCATCGCACCGCTGATCTATGGCGGCTCGTTCCGTCGCGACCCGACCCTGGCCGCCAGCCACGCAGCGAAAGTGCGTTCGGCGGGCAAGCTCGGTTACTACTGGCAACTGTTCGCCGGCCTCGGCTGGACGAGCATTCACTGGCTGCACAAGATCCATCAGCCGACGCTGGTGCTGGCCGGCGACGACGATCCGCTGATCCCGTTGATCAACATGCGCATGCTCGCCTGGCGCATCCCCAACGCGCAGTTGCACATCATCGATGACGGCCACCTGTTCCTGATCACCCGCGCCGAAGCCGTGGCGCCGATCATCATGAAATTCCTCCAGGAGGAACGGCAGCGCGCGGTGATGCACCCGCACCCGACACCGCTCGGCGGCTAAGGTCAACGGCAGGCTTTATGCAGGGCTTTACCCGCAATTCGTGGCAGGACGCCACGCAAGCAGCAACCCGTAACAGCGTCTATGGTGTTCTGGTTCGGTGAGTGTGTTTTTGGCCTGAAGACGAAGGAGTGTTGAGTCATGCGCGACAAACCAGCGACGGGCGTGGTGCCCAGCCCCGCCGTGTTCATCAACGCACAGAGTGCGATCACCGGATTGCGCGGTCGCGACTTGCTCTCGACCCTGCGCAGCGTGGCCGCCCACGGTTTGCGTAACCCGGTGCACAGCGCGAAACACGCCTTGAAGCTCGGCGGCCAGTTGGGCCGCGTCCTGCTCGGTGAAACCCTGCACCCGACCAATCCGAACGACAGCCGTTTCGCTGACCCGGCGTGGAGCCTCAATCCGTTTTACCGGCGTAGTCTGCAGGCGTATCTGGCCTGGCAGAAACAGGTCAAAAGCTGGATCGACGAAAGCGACATGAACCCGGAAGACCGCGCCCGCGCGCACTTCGCCTTCACCCTGCTCAACGACGCCGTGGCGCCATCGAACACCTTGCTCAATCCGCTGGCTGTGAAGGAGCTGTTCAACTCCGGCGGCCACAGTCTGGTGCGCGGTCTCAGTCATTTGTTCGATGACTTATTGCACAACGACGGCTTGCCACGGCAAGTGACCAAGCAGGCTTTTGAAGTCGGCAAAACCGTCGCGACCACTACCGGCTCGGTGGTGTTTCGCAACGAGATGCTCGAGCTGATCCAGTACAAACCGATGAGCGAAAAGCAGTACGCCAAGCCGCTATTGGTGGTGCCGCCGCAGATCAACAAGTACTACATTTTCGACCTGAGCCCGCAGAACAGTTTCGTCCAGTACGCGCTGAAAAACGGTTTGCAGACCTTCATGATCAGCTGGCGCAACCCTGACGTGCGCCATCGCGAATGGGGCCTGTCGACCTACGTCGAAGCCGTGGAAGAGGCGATGAATATTTGCCGGGCGATCACCGGCGCCCGCGAAGTCAATCTGATGGGCGCTTGCGCTGGCGGGCTGACCATCGCCGCCCTGCAAGGACATTTGCAGGCCAAGCGGCAGCTGCGCCGGGTCTCCAGTGCGACCTATCTGGTCAGCCTGCTCGACAGCGAAATCGAAACCTCGGCCACGCTGTTTGCCGATGAACAAACCCTCGAAGCGGCCAAGCGTCGTTCCTATCAGAAAGGCGTGCTCGACGGTCGCGACATGGCCAAAGTCTTCGCGTGGATGCGCCCCAACGATTTGATCTGGAGCTACTTCGTCAACAACTACCTGTTGGGCAAGGAGCCGCCGGCCTTCGACATTCTCTACTGGAACAACGACAACACCCGCCTGCCTGCCGCGTTTCACGGTGACTTGCTGGACTTCTTCAAGCACAACCCACTGACCCATCCAGGCGGACTTGAGGTGTGCGGCACGCCGATCGACTTACAGAAAGTCACCGTCGACAGCTTCAGCGTCGCCGGCATGAACGACCACATCACGCCGTGGGATGCGGTGTATCGCTCGACCTTGCTGCTCGGTGGTGACCGACGCTTTGTGCTGTCCAACAGCGGCCATGTGCAGAGCATTCTCAACCCGCCGAGCAACCCGAAAGCCGCGTACGTCGAGAACGCCAAGATGAGCAGCGACCCGCGCGCCTGGTACTACGACGCCAAACACGTCGACGGCAGCTGGTGGCCGCAATGGCTGGAATGGATACAGCAACGCTCCGGCGCGCAGCACGAAACCTCGTTCACCCTCGGCAACCCGAACTATCCACCGATGGAGGCAGCGCCCGGTACCTACGTGCGCGTGCGCTGACGCTTAACCGAACTTTTCTAAGAAGACTGGATGAAAACCCGCGACCGGATTCTCGAATGTGCTTTGCAACTGTTCAACGAAAAGGGCGAGCCGAACGTCTCCACCATGGAAGTTGCCAACGAAATGGGCATCAGCCCGGGCAACCTCTACTACCACTTCCACGGCAAGGAACCGCTGATTCTCGGGCTGTTCGAACGCTTCCAGAATGAACTGGCGCCGCTGCTTGATCCGCCCTCGGATGTGGAACTGGCGCCGGAGGATTACTGGCTGTTTTTGCATTTGATTGTGGAGCGGTTGGCGCAATATCGGTTCCTGTTTCAGGACTTGTCGAACCTGGCCGGACGGTTGCCGAAACTGGCCAAGGGGATTCGTCATCTGCTCAACGCGCTGAAGCGCACGCTGGCGTCGTTGCTGGCGCGGTTGAAGGCAGCGGGGCAGTTGGTCAGTGATACCCAGGCGTTGGGGCAGTTGGTGGAACAGATCACCATGACGCTGCTGTTTTCGCTCGATTATCAGCGGATTCTGGATCGTGAGGGCGAAGTTCGTTTGGTCGTGTACCAGATCATGATGTTGGTGGCACCGCACCTGCTGCCGCCGGTGAAGGTCGCCACCGAACGGATGGCCCTGCAATACCTTGAAGACCATGACTGACCGAGCTATCTCTGCGGATGCAAATCCCCCTGTGGGAGCGGGCTTGCTCGCGAAAGCGGTATATCAGTCGAATCAAATAGTGACTGACACGACGCCTTCGCGAGCAAGCCCGCTCCCACAGGGGATATGCAGTGGATTTGAGATTATCTACACAAACAAAAACGCCCGACCTTCACAGGCCGGGCGTTTTATTTTGTCCTGAAAAAATCAGGACTGACTGGTTGGCGTCGACGGGGTCGATGCAGCAGTCGGGGTTGCCACTGGAGTCGGTGCGGCGGCGGAGTTCGACGCGCTTACCGGAGCTGCCGGGGTGACAGGTTTGGCTGCAGCAGGTGCTGCTGGCTTCGGCGCTGCGGCTTTCGGCGCGGCCGGTTTTTTCACTGCGGGTTTCTTCGCTGCTGCGGGTTTGGCCGCAGGCTTGGCAGCCGGTTTAGCGGCAGCGGTTTTCGCTGCTGGCTTGGCGGCCGGTTTGGCTGCTGCTTTTGTCGCAGGTTTAGCGGCTGGTTTCGCAGCGGCCTTAGCGGCAACCGGTTTGGCAGCTGCTTTAGCGGCAGGCTTGGCGGCGGCAGTTTTTGCAGCCGGTTTAACGGCGGCTTTGGCTTTCGCTGCCGGCTTGGCCGCTGCTTTTGCTGCAGGTTTAGCCGCGGCTTTTACCAGTGGCTTGGCCGCGGTTTTAGCAGCAGGTTTGGCCGCTGCCGTTTTAGCAGCAGGTTTCGCCGCAGCCGTTTTCGCCGCCACAGGCTGAGCTTTCAGACCGGTGAGTTTTTCGATCTGCTTGGTCAGTGTGTCGACCTTGCTGTTGAGCGCTTTGACTTCATTGCGGCTCGGTACGCCCAGGCGCGAAATCGCGCTGTTCAGGCGCTTGTCGAAAGCCCCTTCCAGCTCGTCCCACTTGCCCAGTGCGCGATCTTTCACGCCGCTGATGCGCGACTTGGCCGACGAAGCGGAATCCTTGGCGGCATCGACTTTTTTGCCGACTGCAGACTTGGTGAGCTTCTCGGCTTTCTCGCCGTCTTTGACCAATGTATCGAAGAGCTTGCTGCCGTCAGTGTCGATCTTCGAGTACACGCCTAAACCAGCCAGCCAGATTTTGCGGGAGTAGTCTTCGACTTTCCCGATCCACGAGCTGCCTTCTTTATCGGTGTTCTTTTTACCAGCCATCCCGTTCTCCTTAAGATTTACGCGCGACGCGTTCGAGCAATGCCGTCAGCTCATCGAGCTTAGCAGAGAGTGTCTCAACGTCATGTTTAGACGGAATGCCGATACGATTCAAGGCGCTTGCTACACGGGAGTCGAACGCCTTCTCGACCTTGTCGAGCTGAACTTCGACGCGACCTTTGAAAGAACTCACTTCACCCTTGGCTTCATCGATCTCGGCGTTGGCCGCTTCGAGTTTTTCGGTGACGGCTTTTTTGCCTTTCTTTTCAACAGTTTGACCAGCTTTGATCAGCTCTTGAAAGTAGTCGCTGCCCTCTTGGCCGACCTTGGCGTAGGCACCCAGGCCTGCCAGCCAGATCTTGCGGGCATAGGATTTGACGTCGCTCAGAGCAGTTGTCGAAGCGTCGATTTTTTTCTTCAAAATTACTTTGGCCATGGTGCACCTCACGCGCAGAAGGTTTGAGGAACTGCCCGCGAAAGTGTCGGGCTCAGGCACAAAGTAGGTAGAAAAATTAGAAACGGCACCCTAACAACTGACATAAACAGAGGGAGCACCACAAAACAAATGTAGGAGTGAGCCTGCTCGCGATAGCGGTGTTTCAGTCAAAAATGATGTCGACTGACAGACCGCTATCGCGAGCAGGCTCACTCCTACAGGGGATCGTATTTCAGGCGAAAATCAGACCAGGGCTTTATCGAGGGCTTTTTCGATTTCGGCTTTGATCATGCCGCTCATGGCCGACATCATCAGGCCCAGCTCGACGTCGACCTTGATCGAATCGTCCGCCACATGCACCGCGCCTTTCACGCCCGAGCGTTTGAGGTTCAGGGTGTCACCCGACCATTGCGGCTCCAGGCCATATTGATCGGAGAGTTTTTGCGCCAGCTTGTCGGCCTTCTCGCGGGCGGCTTCCTTACCCAGGTTGTGGGCACGCTCAACAGTGATTTTGGCCATTGATTGACTCCTGCTTTTTGAATGGGGCGAAAAATGTGTGTCGGTAAATCTTGACCGCCGCTGCGGCAAATCGTCCCGAAGGTTGCCCATCTTACCTTTAGCCATTCCAAGACAAAGCATGGCTTGGGGATTAGAATGTCGCGCATTCTCTTTTGGTGACAGCGATATGACTGATCAGCGCAAAGGCAGCGATGCCGAACCCACCACTCACTTCGGCTTCAAAAACGTTCCGGAAAGCCAGAAAGCGGAAAAAGTCGCTGAGGTTTTCCACTCGGTAGCCGCCAAGTACGACCTGATGAACGACCTTCTGTCGGGCGGCATGCACCGTTTGTGGAAGCGTTTCGCGATCGAACTGTCGGGCGTGCGCAGCGGTAACCGCGTGCTGGACATCGCCGGCGGTACCGGCGACCTGACCAAAAAGTTCTCGCACCTGGTCGGCCCGACCGGTCAGGTGGTTTTGGCCGACATCAACGAATCCATGCTCAAGGTCGGTCGTGACCGCCTGCTGGATCTGGGTGTCGCCGGCAACGTCGAATTCGTTCAGGCGGACGCCGAAAAACTGCCGTTCCCGGACAACCATTTCGACTGCGTGACCATCGCCTTCGGCCTGCGCAACGTGACGCACAAAGAAGACGCGCTGCGTTCGATGCTGCGCGTGCTCAAGCCTGGCGGTCGCCTGTTGGTGCTGGAATTCTCCAAGCCGACCAACGCGCTGATGTCGAAAGCCTACGACGCCTACTCGTTCGCCTTCATGCCGCTGATGGGCAAGCTGATCACCAATGACTCGGAAAGCTATCGCTACCTGGCCGAATCGATCCGCATGCACCCGAATCAGGAAACGTTGAAGTCGATGATGGTCGACGCCGGTTTCGACCGCGTGACCTATCACAACATGACCGCAGGGATCGTCGCCCTGCACCGTGGCATCAAGCCCTGATGTTACTTACCGGGCTGCTCGCCAGCGTTGAACTCGGCCTCAACCGGGTGCTGCGTCTCGACAGCACGGCGCTGCCGCGGCTGGCGCATTTGACCGGCAAAGTGATTGCCGTCGACTGCCGCAGCCCGGCGCTGCAACTGTTCATTTTGCCGAGCGACGAAGGTCTGATGCTGGCCTCGCACTGGGAAACCGGTGTCGACTGCACCCTGCGTGCGCCGGCTTCGAGCCTGATCAAACTGGCCGTGAGCAAAGACAAGACCGCGGTGCTGCACGCCCCGGAAGTCGAGCTCGATGGCGACAGCGGCGTGCTGCTGGAGCTGGCCGGCGTGCTGCAAGACCTTGAGCTGGACTGGGAGTACGAACTCTCGCGCTGGCTCGGCCCGGTCGCCACGCAACTGATTGGCGGTCACTTGCGCAGCCGCGCGCGCTGGTATCAACAAGGATTTGCCAGCCTCAACCAGAACCTCGCCGAATACCTCGCTGAAGAATCGCGCACCCTCGTCGGGCAGCGCGAAGCCGAAGCGCGGTTCAGTGAACTGGACCGGATCAAACTTGATCTGGAACGTCTCGAGGCGCGTTTCGAGCGCCTTTCCCGATCCCTCGACCCAAGCGATAACGCATGAAGCTGCTTGCCGTCCGCCGTCTGTTGCGCATCCAGCGCGTCGTGATCCGCTACCGTCTCGATGACCTGCTGTTCGATCTGCCGCTGCCCTGGTTCCTCCTGGCGCTGCGCTATGTGCTGCCGTGGCGCTGGTTCCCGCGCAAGCCGCTGGATCTGAGCCGGGGCGCGCGTTTGCGTCTGGCGTTGCAGGATCTCGGGCCGATTTTCATCAAGTTCGGGCAGATTCTCTCGACCCGCCGCGACCTGCTGCCGGAAGACATCGCCGATGAGCTGATGCGCTTGCAGGATCGCGTACCGCCGTTCGATTCACAGCTGTCGATCAAGTTGATCGAAGAACAGCTCGGCAAGAAGATCAGCGACGTGTTCAGCCGTTTCGACGTTGAGCCACTGGCCTCGGCTTCGGTGGCGCAGGTGCATGCCGCGCAGTTGAAAACCGGCGAAGAAGTGGTGGTCAAGGTTATCCGCCCGGGCCTGAGACCGATCATTGCGCAGGATCTGGCGTGGCTGTTCATCCTCGCCCGCGCCGCTGAAAAGCTCTCGGCCGACGCGCGTCTGCTGCACCCGGTCGACGTGGTGCAGGACTACGAAAAAACCATTTATGACGAACTCGACCTGCTGCGCGAGGCGGCCAACGCCAGCCAGTTGAAACGCAACTTCGAAGGTTCGCCGCTGCTCTACGTGCCGCAAGTCTATTGGGACTGGTGCCGGCCGAAAGTGCTGGTGATGGAGCGCATCTACGGCATTCAGGTGACGGATCTGGCGACCCTCGCCGATCAGCGCACCGACATGAAAATGCTCGCCGAACGCGGCGTGGAGATCTTCTTCACCCAGGTGTTCCGCGACAGCTTTTTCCACGCCGACATGCACCCGGGCAACATTTTTGTCAGCACCGTCAATCCGTGGAGCCCGCAGTACATCGCGATCGACTGCGGCATCGTCGGCAGCCTGACCCCGGAAGACCAGGATTATCTGGCGCGCAACCTGTTCGCGTTCTTCAAGCGTGACTACCGGCGTGTGGCGCAATTGCACATCGATTCGGGCTGGGTGCCGGCGGAGACCAAACTCAACGAATTCGAAGCGGCGATCCGTACCGTGTGCGAACCGATCTTCGAAAAACCGTTAAAAGATATTTCATTTGGCCAGGTGCTGATGCGCCTGTTCCAGACCGCACGCCGTTTCAATATGGAAGTGCAGCCGCAACTGGTACTGCTGCAAAAGACCCTGCTGAACATCGAAGGCCTCGGCCGTCAGTTGTATCCGGATCTGGATCTGTGGAACACCGCGCAGCCATTCCTCGAGCGTTGGATGCGCGAGCGCGTCAGCCCGAAAGCCTTGCTCGGCAACGTGCAGAGCCAGTTCGAACAGTTGCCGCATCTGGCGAATATGGCCCGCGATCTGCTCGAACGCATGTCCCAACCGCACGCCTACGACCCGCCGCCACCGTGGCATAAACGCAAGGACGACTGGTTCCTGCGCCTGCTCGGTTGCGCGCATCTGGCCGGCGGGGTGATCCTCGCCATCGGTGGCCCGCTAAACGAATTGGGGCATTGGCCGGCGGGAATCATGGTGGCAGTCGGCTTGTATCTGGTCGTTCGCCGATAGCACGAATCAGCTGCAAGTTATAAGCTGCGAGCTGCAAGCTTGAAGCTACAAGCACACCGCAACTGCTTTTACTTGCAGCGTGAAGCTCGCAACTCGAAGCTGCTTCTGTCAGGAATTGAAGATGAAAAACTGGCTGGACGAGATCAAATGGGACGCTGATGGCCTGGTGCCGGCGATTGCCCAGGATCACAAGACCGGACGTGTATTGATGATGGCCTGGATGAACCGCGAAGCGCTCGAACTGACCGCCGCGGAAAACCGTGCCATCTACTGGTCACGCTCCCGTGGCAAGCTGTGGCGCAAGGGCGAAGAGTCCGGCCATGTGCAGACCCTGCATGAAATGCGTCTGGACTGTGACGCCGACGTGATCATCCTGATGGTTGAACAGATCGGCGACATCGCTTGCCATACCGGCCGTCAAAGCTGTTTTTATCGTGTCTTCGAAAACGGCGACTGGAAAACCGTCGATCCGGTTCTCAAAGACCCGCACGCCATCTATTCCGCAGGACACAAACATGAGTGACACCCTGACCCGCTTGGCCGAAGTGCTCGAAGAGCGCAAAGGCGCAGCTGCCGACAGCTCATATGTAGCTAGTCTGTACCACAAGGGTTTGAACAAAATTCTGGAGAAAGTCGGCGAAGAGTCGGTCGAAACCATTATTGCCGCCAAAGACGCCGCCATCAGCGGCGACTGCAGCGATGTGATCTACGAGACCGCCGACCTGTGGTTCCACAGCATGGTCATGCTCGCCCAACTGGGGCAGCATCCGCAGGCTGTGCTCGATGAACTGGATCGTCGCTTCGGTCTGTCCGGACACGTCGAGAAAGCCTCGCGTCCGTCCGCCTGAACAATTTTTTGAGAGGAACAGCAACATGGGCATTTTTGACTGGAAACACTGGATCGTCATTCTGGTAGTCGTGGTGTTGGTGTTCGGCACCAAGAAACTGAAAAACCTCGGCACTGACGTTGGCGAGTCGATCAAAGGCTTCCGCAAAGCCATGAACGACGACGAAAAACCTGCCGCTGATCCAACCGTGACACCTGCGCAACCGGTACCACCGGTGCAGCCGCAAGCCACCGCTCAGGCCAACCCGCCGCACACCATCGACGTGCAGGCGCAGAAAGTCGAAGAGCCGATCCGCAAAGACGTGTGAGCACTGACTAATGTTTGGTATCAGCTTCTCTGAACTGCTGCTCGTCGGCCTCGTCGCCCTGCTGGTGCTGGGCCCCGAGCGTCTGCCGGGCGCTGCGCGCACCGCTGGCCTGTGGGTCGGACGGCTGAAGCGCAGCTTCAACGCGATCAAACAGGAAGTTGAACGTGAAATCGGTGCCGACGAGATCCGTCGGCAACTGCACAACGAGCACATTCTGTCGCTGGAGCAAGAGGCGCGGAAGATTTTCTCGCCGGTTCAGCAAGAGCCGACGACTGTTGAGCATGTGGGTCAGCAGACGATTCATGCGCCGACGGCACCCGCTGCTGCACCTGCTCCGACACCTGCACCTGCTGCCGTCGTAGCGCCGACAGAACCGCTGCCCGCGCCTGCAGAAACCTCGGTTGAACACGTATCCCCAACCGCCGCGCCGATCACACCAGCGCCTCACGACCCTACTCTGCCGCCGCGAGCCCCATGAGCGATCTCCCCGAAAACGACCAGCACATGCCGCTGGTTTCGCACCTCACCGAGTTGCGCACCCGCCTGCTGCGTTGTGTGGCGGCGATCTTCATCATCTTCGCCGGGCTGTTCGCCTTCACCCAGCAGATCTACACCTTCGTCTCGACGCCGCTGCGTCAGTACCTGCCGGTCGGCGCGACGATGATCGCCACTGACGTGTCGTCGCCGTTCCTGACGCCGCTGAAACTGACGATGATGGTCTCGCTGTTCCTCGCGATCCCGGTGATCCTGCATCAGATCTGGGGCTTTATCGCGCCGGGCCTGTACAAGCATGAGAAGCGCATCGCGGTGCCGTTGCTGGTGTCGAGCATCCTGCTGTTCTACACCGGCATGGCGTTCGCCTATTACTTCGTGTTCCCGCTGATCTTCAAGTTCTTCGCCGCCGCCACTCCGGCTGGCGTGGAAATGATGACCGACATCGCCAGTTACCTCGACTTCGTCATGACGCTGTTCTTCGCCTTCGGCGTGGCGTTCGAGATTCCGGTGGCCGTGGTGCTGCTGGTGTGGATCGGCGTGGTCGACGTCAAATACCTGAAGAAAATCCGCCCGTACGTGATCATCGGCTGCTTCGTGGTCGGCATGATCCTGACGCCGCCGGACATCTTCTCGCAGACCTTGCTGGCCGTGCCGATGTGGATGCTGTTTGAAATCGGCATTCTGTTCGGTGGTTTGATCAGCAAGCGCGAAAGTCCGGAAGAAACCCCGGCCGACGACCACAACGACCAGCCGCCAGCGACCCAGGCATGAACCTGCTGTTGCTCGAAGAAGCCGATTTCATTGCGGCCGACCGTGTGGTGCTGCGTGATCGACGCCTTACGCACATGCAGGAAGTTCACCGTTCGGAAGTCGGTGACAGCCTGCGCGTCGGGCGCATTGACGGGTTGATGGGCTCGGCTGAATTGCTGCGGCTGGACGCAGGTGAAGCTGAATTGCGCGTTACCCTCGATCAGCCGCCACCGGCGAAATTGCCGCTAACCCTCGTGCTGGCGCTGCCGCGCCCGAAAATGCTCCGCCGGGTGTTTCAGACCGTGGCGACCATGGGCGTGGCGAAGGTGATTCTCGTCAACAGCTATAGGGTCGAGAAGAGCTTCTGGCAGACGCCGTTTCTTGAGCCTGCGGCTATCCGTGAACAACTGATTCTCGGCCTCGAACAGGCGCGCGACACGGTATTGCCGGAAATCGTCATCGAGAAACGCTTCAAGCCGTTCGTTGAAGATCGCCTGCCCGCCATCACTGAGGGCTCGCTCGGTCTGGTCGGCCATCCCGGCAATTATCCGCCGTGCCCGCGCGCCCTCAGCGAACCAGTGACCCTCGCCATCGGCCCTGAAGGTGGCTGGATTCCCTATGAGATCGATCTGCTGGCCAAATCCGGCCTGCAACCGGTGCAACTCGGCGAGCGCATCCTGCGCGTAGAAACCGCCGTCACCGCCCTCCTCGCCCGCCTCTTCTAAACCCAGCATGCCCAACCCCTGTGGCGAGGGGATTTATCCCCGATCGGCTGCGAAGCAGTCGCAAACCCATTGCATGCGGAATGCCTGATACTCCTCGATTGTGGCCTTTGGGGCCGCTGCGCGACCCATCGGGGATAAATCCCCTCGCCACAAAAAACCTAATACAAACCCAATTCCTCACGAACCCCTGACCCCATCATTTCCTCGGCATGGCGGACAAATGGTGTTACAGATTGCCATCACCCGGCCGATACGCTCCCCATAAGTCCAATTTGTGGTCGGGGAGTTGTCGCATGTACCGTTGGTTAGCCGAGAATCTTGGGAATGTCAGCGTCAAACGCAAGCTGGGTATCGGCTTCGGTCTGGTGCTTTTGCTGACGCTGTTGATTACCTTCACCGGCTGGTCCGGCATGAGCGGCATCATCAGCCGGGGCGACAAGCTCGGGTTTATTTCCAGCCTCAATGAGTACAGCAAGGATCTGCGTCTGGCCCGCGTCGATTACGATGCACGCCGTGGCGAACAAGGTCCGGGCGCGGTCAACGACATGCTCGGCAAACTCGACAGCGGCCTGCAAACCGCGCGCACGCTGATCGAACAACCGGCCGACATCGCCCTGGTCGACCAGCAACTGGCTGCCGTCGCCGAGTACAAACGTGCTTTCGCCGACATGATCCAGGCGACCACGCACCGCGAAGACGCGCGCAGCAAACTCGGCGCGAATGCCGACAACGCCGTGGCCAAAGTCTCGGAAGTTGAAAAGGGCCTGCTGCAAGGTGACAGCATCGCGCAATTCAACAGCGTGGTAGACCTGAGCAAGCTGCTGCAACAGGCGCGCTATCAAGTGCGCGGTTACACCTACAGCGGCAAGGCCGATGCCGAGCAACCCGCGCTCGACGCGATCGAAAATGCTTTGAAATCCCTTGAGAGCCTGCCGTCGAAACTGCCGGAACAGTTCACTGCCAACCTGCAGCAAGCCGCCGAGTCGATGAAGGCCTATCGCGCCGCCGTCGGCCAGTTCCGCGACGCGCAAACCGCCAGCGGGAGCGCCGTTGCTCGCATGGCAGCCCAGGGCGATATCCTCCTCGATGCCAGTAAAAAACTGACCATTTCCCAGACCGTGGTGCGTGACACCGACGCCGCACACGCGAAAAACATGCTGATCATCGCCACCCTGCTCGCCATCGCGTTCGGCTTGCTGGCCGCGTGGGCGATCACCCGCCAGATCATCATCCCGCTGAACCAGACCCTGAAAGTCGCCGAGCGCGTGGCCGCTGGCGATCTGACCCACAACCTGGTTTCGCAGCGCCGCGACGAACTCGGCCAACTGCAACGCTCGATGCAGAGCATGACCCAAGGCCTGCGCGAGCTGATCGGCGGGATCAGCGACGGCGTCACCCAGATCGCCAGCGCTGCTGAAGAACTCTCGGCGGTGACCGAGCAAACCAGCGCCGGGGTCAACAATCAGAAGATCGAGACCGACCAGGTCGCCACCGCCATGAACGAAATGGCCGCCACCGTGCAGGAAGTCGCGCGCAACGCCGAGGAAGCCTCCGAAGCCGCCGTCGCCGCTGACCAACAGGCCCGCGAAGGCGACAAAGTCGTTGGCGAAGCCATCGCACAGATCGAGCGTCTGGCGGTTGAAGTCGGTCACTCCACCACCGCCATGGGCGAGCTCAAGCGCGAAAGCGACAAGATTGGCAGCGTCCTCGACGTGATCAAATCCGTGGCCCAGCAAACCAACCTGCTGGCCCTTAACGCGGCCATCGAAGCAGCGCGTGCCGGTGAAGCCGGACGTGGTTTTGCCGTGGTTGCCGATGAAGTGCGCAGCCTGGCGCAGCGCACGCAGAAGTCCACCGAAGAAATTGAAGAGCTGATCGTCGGCCTGCAAAACGGCACTCAGCAAGTGGCGACGATCATGGACAACAGCCGCACCCTGACCGACAGCAGCGTCGAGCTGACCCGTCGTGCCGGTGGTTCGCTGGAAAGCATTACGCGCACGGTGTCGGCGATTCAGGCGATGAACCAGCAGATTGCGGCGGCTGCCGAGCAGCAGAGCGCGGTGGCGGAAGAGATCAACCGTAGCGTGCTGAATGTGCGGGACGTGTCGGATCAGACGTCAGCGGCGAGTGAAGAGACCGCGGCGTCCAGCGTTGAGCTGGCGCGGTTGGGGACGCATCTACAGATGCTGGTGGGGCGCTTTAAGGTTTGAGGTGATTGGCCTACCTCGGTTCACTCAAAACCGAGGTGATGTCATTCGCGAGCAGGCTCGCTCCCACATTGGATCGCGTCCGCTTGGACCACGCGGTCAACTGTGGGAGCGAGCCTGCTCGCGAAGGCGTCCTGGGAGGCGCTGAAATTACAAAACCTGACGCAGAAAGGCCTGGGCGCGCGGATCCTTCGGCGCATCAAAGAACTCCGCCGGCGCTGCATCTTCCAGCAGTTTGCCGTGATCGAAGAACAACACGCGATCCGCTACTTCCCGAGCAAAACCCATCTCGTGGGTCACACAGACCATGGTCATGCCTTCCACGGCCAGGTTCTTCATCACATCCAGCACTTCGCCAACCATTTCCGGATCAAGCGCCGAAGTCGGTTCATCGAACAACATTACCTTCGGCTCCATCGCCAGCGCCCGGGCAATCGCCACGCGCTGTTGCTGACCGCCGGACAGGCGTGACGGAAACTCGTTGGCCTTCTGTGCGATGCCGACCTTTTGCAGCAACTCCATCGCCTTGGCTTCGCGCTCTTTCTTGCCGCGCTTGCGCACGACTTTCTGCGCCAGACAAAGGTTTTCCAGCACGGTCATGTGCGGGAACAGATTGAAATGCTGGAAGACCATGCCGACTTCGCGGCGGTAGGCGTTGACGTCGGTTTTCGAGTCGGCCAGTTGCAGGCCGTCGATGCTCACCGAGCCCGAGTTAAATTCCTCCAGGCCATTGAGGCAACGCAGGAAGGTCGACTTGCCGGAACCCGACGGACCGATCACCACCAGCACTTCGCCCTTGGCGACCGTGGTGCTGACGTTATCCACCGCGCGCACCACTTGCCCACGGGTGTCGAAGACTTTTACCAGTTCGCGGACTTCAATCACTTTGCGCGAGCCTCCGCTCAAGCCGGCTGGCGATTTTCGACAGCGGCAGGTTGATCAACAGGTACAGGCCGGCGACGCAGAACAGAATTTCGAACGGCGAGAACGAGGTGGTGATGACTTCACGGCCACTTTTCAGCAGTTCGGTGATGGCGATCACCGACACCAGCGAGGTGTCCTTGACCAGACTGATGAACTGCCCGGCCAGCGGTGGCAGCACGCGTTTCAGCGCTTGCGGCAGCACCACGTGGCGCATCGACTGACCGGCACTTAGACCGAGGGAGCGCGCCGCTTCGTTCTGGCCACGGGCGATCGATTGCACGCCAGAACGAATGATCTCGGCCACGTAGGCGCCGGTGAACAGCGACAGCGCAGCGATCCCGGCGAATTCGCGGGACAGGTTCATCACCGTGCCGATGAAGAAGTAGAAAATGAAAATCTGCACCAACAGCGGCGTGCCGCGTACCAGTTCGACGTAGATGGTCGAGAGGTCGCGCAAGGTCGGGTTGTTCGACAGCCGGCACAGGCCGGTGACCAGACCAATGAGCAACCCTAGAATCCCGGACACTACCGACAGCCAAAGCGTCGTCCACAGCCCCCACAACAGCGGCCCTGCCGCCCAATGGCGAGTGACACCCACGACGTCACCTTCAGCCACATCGTCGCCCTGAGCGAATTGCAGGCTGTTCTCGTCGACAGTCAGGTGTTGCTCGTCACCAGCGTCGTTGCGCAGGGTGACCTGCGCGCTGCTGCCCTTGCGCACGAGTTCGGTGACCGTGGAAATGTCAGCGGCGCGCTGGGTTTCTTCAGCCTGATAGGCGAAGTACTGCGGCACACGGTTCCAGCGCCATTCGTAGGACATCAGCGACGTCGCGTAATACAACGCGCCGGCCAGGCCGACCAGCACCAGCACGGTGAGGACGTGCCAGGGCCATTGGGCTTTTTTCTGTTTCATTGCAGGTTCTCGGATGATCGTTCCCACGCTCTGCGTGGGAATGCCGCTCGGGACGCTCTGCGTCCCTGCCTGATCGTGACGCGGAGCGTCACAGGATGCGTTCCCACGCAGAGCGTGGGAACGATCTGCGGATGCGCGTTATTCCATGTCCTTGAGCCACTCGGTGCTCTTGAACCACTTGTCATGGATGCGATCGTAAGTGCCGTCTTCGTGGATCTGGTGCAGGAAGTTGTTGATGAAGTTGATGCTGTCGTAATCGCCCTTCTTCAGACCAAACGCCAATGGCTCGTAGGTGAACGGCTTGTCGAGGAACACCAGTTTGCCGGCGCCGACCTTGGTCACCGCGACCACGTTGTACGGGGCGTCGTAGATGAAGGCGTCAGCCTTGCCGTTGACCACGTCGAGCACGGCTTCTTGCTCGTTGTCGTAGCCGTGGTACTTGGCTTTGGAGATCAGCTTCTTGGCAACCATCTCGCCGGTGGTGCCGAGCTTGGAAGTGATGCGGTAGTCAGCGGTGTTCAGGTCTTTGTAGGACTTGATAGTGCCTTCCAGCTCTTTGCGGATCAGCAGGGTCTGGCCGACGACGATGAACGGTTCGCTGAAGTTCAGGCGCAGGTTGCGTTCCTGGGTCAGGGTCATGCCGCTGCCGATCATGTCGAACTTGTCGGTCATCAGCGCCGGGATGATGCCGTCGTAGCCGGTCGAAACCAGTTCCAGTTTGACGCCCATGGCTTTGGACATGGCTTTGAGAATGTCGACTTCGAAGCCGATGATTTCGCCGCGCTTGTTGGTCATTTCGAACGGCATGTAGGTCGGATCCATACCGACTTTCAACGTGCCGCGCTTGACCGCGTCATCGATTGCGCCAGCCTGCGCCGCATTGACTGCAACCAGTGCCGTGACGCCGACCAGCAGCATCGACAGATACTTCTTCATCTTCAAGTCCCCAAAACCATTGCGTGTGCGGCGCGAAAAACCGACAGAAACGGGCAAAAAAGCCCGGGCGCGCCAATTCGGGGACGGATGCTAACGCACTCGTTTTTTTGCACAAGGTTTAATGGACGATTTGTTTAACAATCAAGATCGCTCCCCCTCACCCCAGCCCTCTCCCGGAGGGAGAGGGAGCCGACCGAGGTGTCTCGAGCTATACGCCGACCTGAAAGATCGAGTCGATTATGGATTCAGCACAGCAAGATCGGTCGGCGTACTTCTGAAGCATCTTCCAATCAGTCCCCTCACCCCAGCCCTCTCCCGGAGGGAGAGGGGGCCGACCGAGGTGTCTCAAGCTATACGTCGACCTGAAAAACCGAGTCGATTATGAATTCAACGCAGAAAGATCAGGTCGGCGTATCTCGAATATTCAACTCGGTCGGTTCCTCTCCCTCCGGGAGAGGGCTAGGGTGAGGGGCTTTTCAGCAGGCCAAAAAAAACCCCGCAACATCGCGGGGTTTCTTCATCAGGCCGGTTGCGCCTGCAAGCCCACCGGTTGCAACGGCAGCAACGGCGCATGCGGATCGGCTTTCACCGAAGCGCGCCATGCATCCAGCCACTCAGCGTGACCTTCCGCCCAGACCTGCTCATGCAAACGTGCCAAGGCAACAGGGTCGCTCAGCAGCTGCAGACGATCATGGTTGTTCAACCCCGCAGGGCCAACCTTCAGCGCGTGACGCACACGCTCCTGACGCAGCCATTCGATCGGTTCGGCCTGACCGTGGCGGGAAGTCGCCAGCGAGCACGCCAAAGCGTTCTGCTGCGGATCGACCACCGCGCGGACGAAGCCGTCGTTGAGCGCGTGGTAACGGTTTTCGTGGGTGTACTGATCGGTCGCCAGCAGCGCCTGTGGCGGATTGTATTCCTCAGGGATGAGGAACAGGCTCTCGTCACGGGACTTCAGGCCCAGACCGACACGGCTGGAGATCACCGACACCGGGATCGACAGCATCAGCGAACCGACGATTGGCACCAGCCACCAGAGGAAGCTCGGGTTCAGCCAGATCACCAGCAGCGCCCAGCAGAAACCCAGCAGGGTTTGCGGGCCGTGGCGTTTGACCGCCTCGCTCCAAGGCGTCGAGTCGTCGTCACGTTGCGGTGAATTCCAGGTCGCGGCCCAGCCGAGGAACGCGGCCAGAACGAAACGCGTGTGGAAAATCATCCGCACCGGCGCCAGCAGCATGGAGAACAACATCTCCAGCAGCATCGACAGGGTCACCTTGAACTTGCCGCCGAACTCTTTCGCGCCTTTGGCCCAGATCAGGATGATGCTCAACAGTTTCGGCAGGAACAGCAGCACGATGGTCGTCGAGAACAGCGCGATCGCCTTGTCCGGGTGCCATTGTGGCCACAGCGGATAGAGCTGACGCGGTTCGAGGAAGTACTGCGGTTCCATCAGCGTGTTCACCGCCAACAGTGCGGTCGACAACACGAGGAAGAAGAACCACAACGGCGCCGACAGGTACGACATCACGCCGGTGAGGAACACCGCGCGGTGCACCGGGTGCATGCCTTTGACCAGGAACAGACGGAAGTTCATCAGGTTGCCGTGGCACCAGCGACGGTCACGCTTGAGTTCGTCGAGCAGGTTCGGCGGCAGTTCTTCGTAGCTGCCCGGCAAGTCGTAGGCAATCCACACGCCCCAACCGGCACGGCGCATCAGCGCCGCTTCAACGAAGTCGTGAGACAGGATCGCACCGGAGAACGCCCCTTTACCTGGCAACGGCGCCAAGGCGCAGTGGTCGATAAACGGCTTCATGCGGATGATCGCGTTGTGACCCCAGTAGTGGGATTCACCCAACTGCCAGAAGTGCAGACCAGCGGTAAACAGCGGGCCGTACACACGGGTCGCGAACTGCTGCATGCGCGCATACAGGGTGTCCATGCCCGACGCACGCGGCGCGGTCTGGATGATCCCGGCATCCGGCGTGGCTTCCATCAAGCGCACCAGACTGGTCAGGCACTCGCCACTCATCACCGAGTCGGCGTCGAGCACGACCATGTACTTGTAGTCACCGCCCCAACGACGGCAGAAGTCGTCGAGGTTGCCGCTCTTGCGCTTCACCCGACGGCGACGACGACGGTAGAAGATCTTGCCGAAGCCTTTGGCCTCGCGGCAGACGTCCAGCCAGGCCTGTTGCTCGGCAACACAGATATCGGTGTCGTTACTGTCGCTGAGGACGAAGAAGTCGAAGCGATCCAGATCACCGGTAGCCGCGACCGATTCGAACGTAGCACGCAGACCGGCGAATACGCGCGGTACGTCTTCGTTGCAGATCGGCATTACCAACGCGGTACGCGCGTCTTTGGCAATCGGCTCGTTGCCGGCGCTTTTGCCGGAGATACGGTATTTATCGTGACCGGTGAGCAACTCGAGGAAGCCCATCAGCGCCGTCCAGAAACCGGCCGACACCCAGCAGAACAGAATCCCGAAGAGAATCAGGATGCTGGTTTGCAGCGCATACGGCAGCACTTGCGTGGCGGTTTGCAGCAGCGGCTGGTGCAGGACTTCGTCGAGATCGACGAACGACCAGCCCTGGTACGGCATGATGCCTTTCATGTACCAGCCAGCGACAATGGTCTGGCCGAGCATCAATACCAACAGAATGTAACGACGGATCGAACCAACGGTGCGCCAGCGCGCCGCCGGCAGAACGTTTTCGTCCTTCGGCGGCTGTGGCGGGTTGGTGCGACCGGTCAGACGGCGCCAGCCACGCACCAGAATATTGGTGCGCCACGGCTCCGGAACCACCTTGGTACGGCGGATCGGCGGGGTAGCCTTGAGGCTGACCCGACCGCTGGCGTCGAGCACCAGCATTTCCGCTTCTTCCAGCTCTTCAGCCGTGCTCAGGGTCAGGCGCTTGCCCACCGAAGCCTGGGCGGCTTCGGCAGGGGCGTCGAACGTCGAAGACGACAGGCGTTCATGCAACTCGCTGAACGACGAGCAGCCCGCGAGTTCCGCGCGCTGCTCGTCGGTCATCGGCAGATGCGCCAGATACTCGGACAGAGTCTCTGGCTGTACTTGAGAGTTACTCATCGGCAGGCAACTGATAGCTCCAGGTCTCGGTGATGACTTCTTCAGTCGGCGCCGATTCCGGTGTGGCTGGGGCCGCGTCCGCAGCTACAGGCTGCTTGGCGTCTTTGTTGGCCTTGTCCTTGGCATCTGCAGCGGGCTTGGCATCGGCCTGTTGAGCCTGTTTGGCCTCGGCTGCCTTGGCTTCCTTGTCTTCTTTCTCTTGTTGCTTGGCGGCAACCTTGTCGGCCTTGGCCACGGACGAGTTGGACGCCGGTACCGACGACTTGGCCAGATCAGCCGTTACCACCGGCTGAACCAGTGCGGCACGCATCTCGGTCGACTTGCCTGCGTCTTTGATTTTCATCCGCAGGGTCAAGCGCCAGCCCTTGGTTTCCGGGTTGTAGCGCACGCTGTTCTCGACCAGTTCGGCGTTGTCGCCGACGCTGACCTGACTGCGAACGTCAGCGTCCGGGGCCAGGGCCGCCAGCGATGGACCTTCGAAATCGACCAGATAAGCAACGCTGCCATCCGGCTGACGGATCAGGTTCGATTGCTTGACGTCACCGGTCGAACGCAGAGTCTGCGAAACCCAGGCGCTGTCCGGCGCGTGAATCGCCGCTTCGTCCATCGTCCAGTGCATGCGGTAAGCGAAGTCCAGCGGCTGGCCCGGCTCCGGCATTTTTTCCGGGCTCCAGAACGCAACGATGTTGTCGTTGGTTTCGTCAGCGGTCGGAATTTCTACCAGATCAACGGTGCCTTTGCCCCAGTCACCCTTCGGCTCGATCCAGGCGCTTGGACGCTTGTCGTAGCGATCGTCGAGGTCTTCGTAGTGGCTGAAGTCGCGACCACGCTGCAGCAGACCGAAACCACGCAGGTTTTCGACGCTGAAGTTGCTCACGGCCAGGTGTTTCGGATTGTTCAGCGGACGCCAGATCCACTCGCCGTTGCCGGCATGGATCGACAGACCGCTGGAGTCGTGCAGTTCACGACGGTAGTTGAGGACTTTCGACGGCTGATTGGCGCCGAACAGGAACATGCTGGTCAGCGGTGCGATGCCCAGTTTGCCGACCTTGTCACGCAGGAACATCTGCGCTTTGACGTCGACAATGGTGTCGCTGCCCGGACGCAGGATCAGACGATAGGCACCGGTGGCGCGTGGCGAATCGAGCAAGGCGAAGATCACCAGATGCTTGTCGCCCGGCTTCGGCTGCTGAATCCAGAACTCGCGGAAACGCGGGAATTCTTCGCCAGACGGCAGCGCGGTATCGATCGCCAGACCACGGGCCGACAGACCGTAGGTATGACCCTTGCCAACGACGCGGAAGTAGCTCGCGCCAAGCATGGTCATGATTTCGTCTTGCTTGTCGGCCTTGTTGATCGGGTACAGCACACGGAAACCGGCATAACCCAGTTGCTCAGTGGCCTTAGGATCGAATTTCAGGTCGCCGAAATCGAAGCGGGTCGGATCGTATTTGATCTCTTCGACGGTGTTCGCCGTGATTTCGTTGATTTTGACCGGCGTGTCGAAGTGCATGCCCTGGTGATAGAAGGACAACTTGAACGGGGTCTTCTGATCAGCCCACTCAGCCTTTTCGGTGAGGAAGCGAATTTTTTGATAGTCCGCGAACTTCATGTCGCGGAACTCGTTCGGCAGGTTGCTGCGCGGGGCTTCGAACTTCTGCCCGGCCAGCTCTTTTGCCTTGGCCGATACATCGTCAAGATTGAACGCCCAAAGCTGACCGGCGCTGAGCAGGCACAGGAGCGCCGAGCCCGCTACCAGAGCACTTCGCATGCGTTTGGCAGACAATTTTGCTGCATTACAGGGACTAACAATCACGAGCAACCCTCGCCGAAAACAGATCAATAAACCAACGGCCAGATGAAGTGCCTGTAGGGTTTTCGGCAGTGAAAAACCGACCTTCCAGAACACTCTTGCCAAGTTGGCGAGCATTGTTCCGACTCCGCTGGGGCAAAATGATTCCCCAATCGGCTCCGGACAAGTCTCTACCTAAGTCAAAACGGACCAACGAACGCTGATCCCCGTAGCGCGCGATTATCTAGTAGCCCGCATGACAAAGCATCGGGGGTAACCAAGTATTTATCGCGAAAAATGCCTGTTTTCAGTCGAAATGCCCTTAAAAAGATGTTTCAAGCGCTTTCAGGTCTGTAACAGGAAGGTTACCGGGCCATCATTGACCAGGTGCACCTGCATATCCGCGCCGAATCTACCTGATGCCACAGTGCCATGCATCTGTTTCGCTTTGCCTAATAGATAGTCGAACAATTCCTCGCCCAGGGCCGGAGGCGCTGCGCTGGAAAAACCCGGGCGCAACCCGCTCTTGGTGTCGGCTGCGAGGGTGAACTGAGAGACCAGCAGCAACCCGCCGCCAACATCCGCCAGGGACAAGTTCATCTTGCCCTCGGCGTCGCTGAATACCCGATAGTTAAGCAGCTTATGCAGAAGTTTGTCGGCGCTGGCACGCGTGTCGTCGGGTTCGACCGCCACCAGCACCAGCAAACCTTGATCGACCGCGCCTACCACCTCGCCCGCCACTTCCACCCGCGCGTTACTGACGCGCTGCAAAAGGCCCTTCATGCTTCCTCGGGGGGCAGGTCGAGCAGGCGTCGCGCCATGTTGCCGGCCGCGCGCACCAGTGCATCGGTGATGCCCGGTTCGGAGGCGGCGTGGCCGGCGTCGCGGATCACCTGCAATTCACTGTTCGGCCAGGCTTGATGCAGTTCCCAGGCATTGTCGAGCGGGCAGATCACGTCATAACGACCGTGAATGATCACGCCCGGCAAATGCGCGATCTTGCCCATGTCGCGAATCAACTGGTTCGGTTCAAGGAACGCGTTGTTGGTGAAATAGTGGCATTCGATCCGTGCAATCGACAGCGCGCGCTGCGGCTCGGAGAAACGATCAACCACCAGCGGGTTCGGCCGCAGGGTCGCGGTGCGCCCTTCCCATGTCGACCAGGCTTTGGCCGCGTGCATCTGCGCAATCTGGTCGTTGCCGATCAGACGTTTGTGGAAAGCGCTGAGCAGATCGTCGCGTTCGTCCAGCGGGATCGGCGCGATGTAGTCCTGCCAGTAATCAGGGAACAGACGGCTGGCACCGGCTTGATAGAACCACTCGATTTCCTGCGGACGGCAGAGAAAGATCCCACGCAGGATCAGACCATGAACACGTTCCGGATGAGTTTGCGCGTAGGCCAGCGCCAAGGTCGAACCCCACGAACCGCCGAACAGCACCCATTTTTCGATGCCCAGGTGTTTGCGGATGCGCTCAAGGTCGGCGACCAGATCCCATGTGGTGTTGTTTTCCAGGCTGGCGTGCGGCGTGGAGCGACCGCAACCGCGCTGGTCGAAGGTCACAATGCGATACAGATTCGGATCGAAATAGCGCCGGCTCTGCGCGTCGCAACCGGCGCCGGGGCCGCCGTGGATGAACACAACCGGCAAACCCTCGGGTGAACCGCTTTCGTCGACGTACAGCGTGTGGGTGTCATCGACAGCCAGATCGTGCCGGGCGTGAGGTTTGATCTGCGGAAACAAAGTCTGCATTGCGCGCTCCGTAAGGGGTCGAGGTCATCCCTGGGGGGACTTCTATTATTCTGCCGTTGGGCATCATAAACCCGATTTACGTCAATGAGCATGCCTGTGGACTTGATCGTTCCCGCGCTCTGCGTGGGAATGCCTCTTGGGACGCTCCGCGTCCAGTGACGCGGAGCGTCACGGGCTGCATTCCCACGCGGAGCGTGGGAACGATCAAAACCTGTGGGAGCGAGCCTGCTCGCAAAAGCGGTGTGTCAGTCAACGTAGATGTTGGCTGACCGGACGGCTTCGCGAGCAGGCTCGCTCCCACAAGGGGGTTATGCGGTGTAGTGAGACTTTGCCCAGGCCAGATAGCCTTGTAGCAGTTCCTTGAGGACGACTTGCGTCGGCTCGGCCAAGTCGGCGCGGTAGCGGAACGGTTCGAACTCTTCCATGTAGGTGCTCTGGCACAACTCCAGTTGCACGGCGTGGATGTTCTCGGCCGGGTTGCCGTAATGCCGGGTGATGTGACCGCCCTTGAAGCGGCCGTTGAGCACATGGCTGTAGTGGCTGTGGCCGGCGCAGATTGCTTCGAGCTGACTGGCCAGTTGCGGATCACAACTGGCGCCGTTGAAGGTGCCGAGGTTGAAGTCCGGCAGCTTGCCGTCGAACAGGTGCGGGATGATCGAACGGATCGAGTGCGCATCGAACAGCAACGCGTAACCGAACTCGGCCTTCAATCGCGCCAGCTCTTCTTGCAGCGTGCGGTGATACGGCGTCCAGATCTGCTCCAGATACGTCGCGCGCTCTTCCTTCGACGGCTCGTGCCCTTCGCGGAACAACGGAATGCCATCGAACAACGTCGCCGGATACAGCCCGGTGGTCGCCCCGGCGTATAGCGGCTTATCGTCGGACGGTCGATTCAGATCGATGACGAATCGTGAATACTCAGCCGCCAACGTGCTCGCGCCCAGCTCTTCGTCAAAGTCGTACAGCTGCGGAATGTGCCAGTCGGTGTCCGGCAGGCTTTTCGCGTCCGGAATCAACCCGGCTTCCACCGCAGGCGTCAGGCGCACGCCAGCGTGAGGCATGCTGATCAGCAACGGCACGCGACCTTGTTTGAAGTTCAGAACCTTATCCACAACCGCTCTCCTACAGACTTGATTCGACGCCGTGACGGACGACGCGTTTGTCCAGATCACCACCCAGCCAATAGGCCAGATCCGCCGGACGATCGATGTGCCATGCGACGAAATCCGCGACCTTGCCGACTTCCAGCGAACCGTGCGTGTCGGCCATGCCCAGTGCTTGTGCGGCATGAATCGTCGCGCCGGCCAGGGCTTCTTCCGGGGTCATGCGGAAACAGGTGCAGGCCATGTTCAGCATCAGCCGCAACGACAGCGCCGGCGAAGTGCCGGGATTGAGGTCGCTGGCAATGGCGATTTTCACCTTGTGCTTGCGCAGGGCGTCCATTGGCGGCAACTGGGTTTCGCGCAGAAAGTAGAACGCGCCCGGCAGCAGCACGGCGACGGTATCGGCTTCGGCCATGGCGATGGCGTCGGCCTCGTCCATGAACTCCAGATGATCGGCAGACAACGCCTTGTAGCGCGCGGCGAGGCTGGAGCCGTGCAGCGAGGACAATTGTTCGGCGTGCAGCTTCACCGGCAGACCGAGTTGTTGCGCGGCGATAAACACGCGCTCGACCTGCTCCGGCGAGAAGGCCAGGTATTCGCAGAACGCATCCACGGCATCGACCAGACCTTCGGCGGCGAGCGCGGGAAGCATTTCGTTGCAGACCAGATCGATGTAATCGTCCGCGCGATCCTTGTACTCCGGCGGCAACGCGTGGGCGGCCAGACAGGTGCTGCGCACGCTGATCGGCAGCTGTTTTTCGAGGCGACGGATGACCCGGAGGATTTTGCGTTCGTTGACCAGATCGAGGCCGTAGCCGGACTTCATTTCGACCGTGGTCACGCCGTCGCGCATCAGGCTTTTCAGGCGTTTGGCGGCGCTGGCGAACAGCTCGTCTTCCGTCGCTTCACGCGTCGCGCGCACGGTGCTGGCGATGCCGCCGCCGGATGCCGCGATCTCGGCGTAGCTGACGCCTTGCAGACGCTTTTCGAATTCGCCGCTGCGGTTGCCGCCGAACACCGTGTGGGTGTGGCAGTCGATCAGGCCGGGGGTGACCCACGCGCCTTGCAGGTCATTGACCGCCGGGTATTCGCCGGACGGCAGTTGATTGCGCGGGCCGATCCACTCGATGAGCGCACCGGACGTCACGATGGCCGCATCCTCGATGATCGAGTAGACGCCTTGCGCCATGGTTGCGACGTGGCAGTGTTGCCAGAGGGTTTTCATCCCAAGTCCTCGTCTTGTTCAAAATCGATTCGCGAGCAAGCCCGCTCCCACATTTGGAATGCGTACCCCTGTGGGAGCGGGCTTGCTCGCGAAGAGTCCATCACAGGCTAGGCAGCAGCTTCGCCGGAACCAGCTCGGTCAGGCAGCGCGAAGCCAACAACTCAGTCGCCGCATTGATATCTGGCGCAAAGAACCGATCCTTCTCATAAAACGGCACTTCCTTACGCAGAATCGCTCGCGCCTGTTCCAGCTTCGCCGAGGTCTTCAGACCGTTACGCAGATCCAGCCCCTGCACCGCCGCCAGCCATTCCACCGCGAGAATCCCCCGGGTGTTTTCGGCCATTTCCCACAGACGCTTGCCCGCCGCCGGTGCCATGGAAACGTGGTCTTCCTGGTTAGCCGAGGTCGGCAGACTGTCCACCGAATGCGGATGCGACAACGCTTTGTTCTCGCTGGCCAGCGCCGCAGCGGTCACCTGCGCAATCATGAATCCGGAGTTCACGCCGCCATTGGCCACCAGGAACGGCGGCAGTTGCGACATGTGTTTGTCCATCATCAGCGAGATGCGGCGTTCGCTCAGCGAGCCGATTTCGGCAATGGCCAACGCCATGTTGTCAGCGGCCATGGCCACCGGTTCAGCGTGGAAGTTGCCGCCGGAAATCACGTCGCCTTCAGCGGCAAACACCAACGGGTTATCGGAAACCGCGTTGGCTTCAACCGCCAGCACTTCAGCGGCCTGACGGAACTGGGTCAGGCAGGCGCCCATGACTTGCGGCTGGCAGCGCAGCGAGTACGGATCCTGAACCTTCTCGCAATTCTGATGCGAATCGGAGACTTCACTGCGCTCACCCAGCAGATCACGATAAGCCGCAGCCGCATCGATCTGACCTTTCTGGCCACGCGCCGCATGAATGCGTGCATCGAACGGCGAACGCGACCCCAAAACCGCTTCAACCGTCAGACCGCCCAGCGCCAACGCGCCGGCAAACAAATCTTCACCTTCAAACAACCCACGCAGCGCGAACGCGGTGGAAACCTGAGTACCGTTGAGCAGCGCCAGACCTTCTTTCGCTGCCAGCGTCAGCGGCGTCAGACCCGCGACTTTCAGCGCTTCAACCGCTTCCATCCACTCGCCCTTGTAGCGCGCCTTGCCTTCGCCCAGCAGCACCAGCGACATGTGCGCCAACGGCGCCAGATCGCCCGAAGCACCGACCGAACCTTTCAATGGAATGTGCGGATAAACCTCGGCGTTGATCAACGCGATCAGCGCATCGATCACCACGCGGCGAATGCCGGAGAAACCACGGCTGAGGCTATTGACCTTGAGCACCATGACCAGACGCACCAACTCATCGCTGATCGGCACGCCAACACCGGCGGCGTGGGACAACACCAGCGAGCGCTGCAGGTTTTCCAGGTCTTCGCTGGCGATGCGCGTCGAGGCCAACAGGCCGAAACCGGTGTTGATGCCGTAGGCGGTGCGGTTCTCGGCGAGAATCTGTTCAACGCAGGCAACGCTGGCTTCGATCTGCGCCGAGGCGCTGTTGTCGAGCGTCAGCTTGACCGGGTTCTGGTAGACGTCACGCAGTTGGGCCAGGCTCAGTTGGCCGGGAATCAGGTTCAGCGCAGTCATTTAAATGCTCCTTTTGAGAGTTTGTTATTAACTTGCCATTCGCTCCGGAGCATTCCGTTATCCGTCGCTTTCAGCCTTGTGGGCATCCGGCGCCTTGGCACGCTGGCAGGGTAGTTTTTCAATGCAAATTCGATAGAACGTTGTGCAGCAGATTCGGGTTTTTCAACACGCTCGCGGCGGCGGCAATATCCGGGGCGAGCCAGCGATCCTGATCGTAGGCCGGGACGGTTTCGCGCAGCAGTCGCCACGCGCGGTCAGTGCCGGCGCCGAAGCGTTGTACCTTGAGGAATTCAAACGCCTGCGCCGCCAGCAGATATTCGATGGCGAGGATCTGCGTGCAGTTTTCCAGCGCACGATGCAGCTTCAGCGCGGCGTTGGTGCCCATGCTCAGATGGTCTTCCTGCAAACCGGAAGTGATGTAGTTGTCGAGCACCGCCGGTTGCGCCAATTGGCGGTTTTCCGCGCATAACGACGCAGCGACGTACTGGACGATCATCATTCCGGAGTTCACCCCCGGATTGGCCACCAGAAATGCCGGCAGGCCACTGACGTGCGGGTTGACCAAACGATCGAGGCGACGCTCGGCGATCGAGCCGATTTCAGCCATGGCAATCGCCAGCAAATCCGCCGCCATCGCCACCGATTGGCCGTGCGGATTGGCTTGCGACATCACCCGGAAATTATCCGGCGTGCCCAGCAATAGCGGGTTGTCGGTGCAGCCGTTGAGTTCGGCTTCGATCTGCTTGATCGCATGATCGAGTTGATCACGCGCCGCGCCGTGTACTTGCGGGATCGAACGAATGCTCAGCGCATCCTGAGTGCGAATGCCTTTGCTCGACGCAATCACTTCACTGCCATCGAGCAATGCGCGCAAATTGATGCCGACCTGCTGCATGCCCGGGTGCGGTTTCAACGCGATGATCTCGGCGTCGAACGCGTCGATCTGGCCGCGCTGGGCTTCAAAACTCATTGCGCCGATGACGTCGGCCCATTGCACCAGACGCGTGGCATCGGCAATCGCCAGACAGCTGAGGCCGGTCATGCACGGCGTGCCGTTGACCAGGCACAAACCGTCCTTCGCGCCGAGTTGCACCGGTTGCAGACCCTCTTCGGCCAATGCTTGTTGTGCGGAGATAATCTGCCCGCGATAGCTGACGTTGCCGACGCCGAGCAGCGTGATGCCGATGTGCGCCATGTGCGTCAGATAGCCAACTGAACCTTGCGACGGCACTCGCGGGGTGATGCCACGATTGAGCAGCGCCAGCAGCCCTTCGACGACCCGGCGATGCAGCCCGGATTTGCCGTGGCTGTAGTTGTGAATGGCGGCGCAGATGATCGCACGGGTCTGCTCGTCGGCGAGTACCGGGCCGACGCCGCAGGCATGGCTGAGCAAGGTGTTGCGCGAGAGTTGGCTGAGTTGTTCGTCCTGCAGGGAAACGTTGGACAAACCGCCCAGACCGGTGTTGACGCCATAGGCCCGCTCGCCGCTTTCGACGATGCGCTGGACGATCGCCTGGGCATTTTCGATGCGCGCCCAGGTGTCGCTCGACAGCTCCAGTTGAGCGCCGTGACGGGCGACAGCAACCACGTCCTGCCAACGCAGAGGGGCGCCGGTGATAACGATTTTTTCAGCCTGGGACATTTAAAACCTCAACCGTAATATTGATGCAGCTTCACTGACGCCTTCGCGAGCAAGCCCGCTCCCACAGGGGACGCATTCCAAATGTGGGAGCGGGCTTGCTCGCGAAGAGGCCAGCCCAGCCAACACAAAACTGCTTAAACCACCGCCGCACGCCGCTGAACAAACCGGTCAACGTACTCATCCGCCGGCGAATGCAGAATCTCGCGTGGCGTGCCGACCTGAATCAACCGCCCATCCTTGAGAATCGCAATCCGGTTACCAATGCGCACTGCCTCATCAAGGTCGTGGGTGATAAACACGATGGTCTTGTGCAACGTCTTCTGCAGCTCGAGCAACTGATCCTGCATCTCCGCGCGGATCAGCGGATCCAGCGCACTGAACGCTTCGTCCATCAGGATGATGTCGGTGTCTGCCGCCAAAGCCCGAGCCAGACCAACACGCTGACGCATGCCGCCGGAGAGCTGATGCGGGTATTTGTTTTCGTAGCCTTTGAGGCCCACGGTGTTGATCCAGTGCAGCGCGCGTTCCGCGCACATTTGCTTGCTCTCGCCACGCACCTTCAGGCCGTAGGCGACGTTATCCAGCACGCTCTTGTGCGGCAGCAGGCCGAAGCTCTGGAACACCATGCTGATCTTGTGCCGGCGAAATTCGCGCAGGGCTTCCATGTCGTATTGCAGGATGTCGACGCCGTCGACAAGGATCGCGCCGCTGGTTGGGTCGATCAGCCGGTTGAAGTGGCGCACCAGTGTCGACTTGCCCGAACCCGACAGGCCCATGATCACGAAGATCTCGCCAGTTCCGATGCTCAACGACAGATCGTTAACGCCGACCACGCAACCGGTTTCGCTCAACACCTGATCCTTGGTCTTGCCCTGGCCGACCATCGCCAATGCGTCCTTGGCGCGGTTGCCGAAAATCTTGAAGACGTTTTTGACTTCGATCTTGCTCACGGTTGCGTTGCTCATTTGCTCACCTCATGCCGTGGCCGACCATACGCCTGAGTAATGCGGTCGATGACCACTGCGAGAATCACGATCGCCAGACCGGCCTCAAGACCTCGTCCGACGTTGAGGGTCTGAATCCCCACCAACACATCTTCACCCAGACCACGGGCGCCGATCATCGAGGCGATCACCACCATCGACAGGGCCATCATGGTGGTCTGGTTGATCCCGGCCATGATGCTCGGCAAGGCCAGCGGCAGTTGCACACCGAACAGTTGCTGCCAGCGGTTGGCGCCGAATGCGTTGATCGCTTCCATCACTTCGCCGTCAACCTGGCGGATGCCCAGATCGGTGAGGCGAATCAGCGGTGGCGCGGCATAAATCACAGTGGCAAAAATCGCCGGCACCTTGCCCAGACCGAACAGCATCAGCACCGGAATCAGGTACACAAAACTTGGCATGGTTTGCATGATGTCGAGCAGCGGCATCAGCACCGAGCGCAGGCGATTGCTGCGCGCCGAGAGAATCCCCAGCGGGATGCCGATCAGCACCGAAATGATCGTCGCGACCATCATCAGCGCCAGCGTTTGCATGAGTTTGTCCCACAGGCCGACCGCGCCGACGAGGAACAACAAACCGACGATGACCGCAGTGGTCACCACTTTGCGCGTGGCGTGCCAGGCGATCACACCGACGATCGCCAGCATCAACCACCACGGCGCCGCACGCAGCATGCCTTCAAGGTTGACGATGGCCCACAGCAGGGTGTCGGAGATATGGCGGAACACATCACCGTAGTTGGTGACCAGCGAATCGACCCAACCGTTGACCCAGTCGGCGATGGAAAAGGTAAAGCTCTCGGGAAACATAAGCGGCTCTCAATCAGAAATCTCAATCAAGCGTTTACGGCATATCTCCCGGCCTGCCTCTCGGTTGGCCGGGAGGTATCGACCTACAGCGCCGCGTCGATTTTCTTGGCTGCGTCGTCACTGACCCACGCATGCCAGACTTCAGGATGTTCCTTGAGGAAGATTTTCGCCAGTTTTGGCGACTCGATGCGTTCCTTGGCCATGCGACCCAGGTTCTGGTTCAGCAGGTCGATCGGCAGGTTGACCTTTTCCAGCACGGCGACCAGTTCCGGGGCTTCGTCGTGGAAGGTCTTGGAGAGGCCGACCTTAATGCTCACGGACTTGTCGACGCCGGGTTTTTCTTCGAGTTTGACCAGGTCAACCTGGCCCATCAGCGGGGTTGGCGACCAGTAGTAGAACAGGATCGGCTCGCCACGCTTGTAGCTCGACAGCACCGCCGCATCCAGCGCCGGGCCGGTGCCTGGGCGGAAGTTGGTGTAGCTGTTTTCCAGACCGTAGCTTTTCAGCATTTCGCTGTTGTCGAGTTCACAAGTCCAGCCGGCCGGGCAGTTGTAGAAACGGCCCTTGGACGGCTCTTCCTGATCCTTGAACACGGCGGCGTACTTGCCCAGATCGGCGATGTTTTTCAGATCCGGTGCTTTCGGTTCCAGCTTGCGTTTGGCGTCGCCTTCGATCACGTAGCGCGGCACGTACCAGCCTTCCACAGCGCCCACCACAGGTGCGCCGACACCGACGACCTTGCCGGCCTTCTCGGCCTTGTTCCAGACCTCGCTGCGGCCGACCCACTCTTCGGCGAACACTTGAATATCGTTGCTGCTCAGGGCGTTTTCCATGGTGATGGAATTGCCCGGCAGGCTGTCGACCTTGCAGTCGTAACCTTTCTCCAGCACCACTTGCAGCACGTCGGTCAGCAGCATGCCGCTTTCCCAGTTCAGGCCGGCAAACTTCACCGGTTTGCCCGACTCGCACCAGCCCGCGGCCTGGGTCGCGCCGGCACTGGCCAACAGGCCCATGGACAGCAATGTGGTCAGCAGGGTCTTGTTCGATTTCATTGTTGTGACGCTCCTAATCATGAATTGGCTTTCGGCAGTCAAGAGGCATCCAGCCCTGTCCACGTCCAAATCAGGCCTGCGCCGCAGCGCGTCCGGCCCCGCTTGTTTTAGGTTGTACAACGCTGTTCTGCTCGACCGGCAGAATCAGTTGATCGGGTACCGCGCTGTGCCATTTTTTCGCGCACACGTAGTAGACGACGGCCGGCAGCACCAGACCGATGATCCAGGAAATATCCACATCACCGAGGGCCGCCACCAGCGGGCCGGTGTAGAACTTGGTGGAGATGAACGGCAGTTGCACTAGCACACCGAACACATAAACGCTGATGCCGAGCATGTTCCAGCGACCGTAGCGACCGTTCGGATCGGCCAGCGCCGGCACCTCGTAGCGCTCACGGGTGATGCAGTAGTAATCCACCAGATTGATCGCGCTCCACGGGGTGAAGAACGCGAGCAGGAACAGGATGAAAGACTTGAACGCACCGAGGAACGAGTGCTGGCCGAGCAGCGCGATCAGGGTCGCTGCGCCGACGATCACCAGTACGAACACCAGACGCTGCATCCGCGTAACCGTCAGGTGGCCTTTGAAACCACTGATGATGGTCGCGATGCACATGAAGCTGCCGTAGGAGTTCAGCGTCGAGATGGTCACCTTGCCGAATGCGATGCTGAAGTACAGCAGCGCAGCGGTGGCTCCGGTGCCGCCCAGGCCGACGATGTAGGCAACTTCGTGACCGGCGAACTGGCCGTTGGCCGAAGCCGCCGCGAACACGCCGAGGATCATCGCCACTTGCGCGCCGACCACTGAACCGGCACCGGCGGCAAAGAAGGTTTTCACCGCCGAGGTATTGCTCGGCAGGTAACGGGAATAGTCAGCCACGTAAGGGCCAAACGCAATCTGCCAGGAGGCCGCGAGCGACACCGCGAGGAGGAAGCTGCTCCAGCTGAAATGACGGATTTGCAGGAGTGCGCCGACGTCGGTCTGGCTCATCAGACGCCAGAACAGGAAGACGAAAGCGATCACGCCAATGACGCTGGCGACACGGCCGATCCAGTGGATCACTCGGTAACCGAGTACCGTGACCACCACGATCACGCTGGCGAAAATCAGGATGCCGACGCTGTCGCTGACATTAAATAACTGGCCCAGCGCCTGACCGGAAAGCACGGTACCGGTCGCGGTGAAACCCAGGTACATCAGGCACACCAAAACGATCGGGATCGCCGCGCCATAAACGCCGAACTGCACACGGCTGGAGATCATCTGCGGCAGGCCGAGTTTCGGCCCTTGCGCGGCGTGCAGCGCCATCACCCCGCCGCCGAGCAATTGACCGATCAACAGACCGATCAGCGACCAGAACACATCACCCCCGAGCACCACGGCCAAAGCCCCGGTGACAATCGCAGTGATTTGCAGGTTGGCGCCCATCCACAGGGTGAATTGGCTGAACAGACGACCGTGTCTTTCCGCTTCCGGGATGTAGTCAATCGAACGCCTTTCGATCAACGGTTTGTTGCTTGCACGATCGGTGTTGACAGCCATGATTCAACCTCTGTGGATTGTTCCGGGTTTTGTTCTTTTTTGGCTTTTGCTTTTGTAGGAGTGAGCCTGCTCGCGATGGCGGTGTGTCAGTCAGCACATTTGCTGAATGTGCCGGCCTCATCGCGAGCAGGCTCACTCCTACAGGGGTTTTGCATTTATTTGCCGGTAATCATCGGCAAGTTCAGGCCCTGTTCCTTGGCGCAGTCGATGGCGATCTGGTAACCGGCATCGGCGTGGCGCATAACGCCAGTGGCCGGGTCGTTGTGCAGCACGCGCGCAATGCGCTCGGCCGCTTCGTCCGTACCGTCGCAGACAATCACCATGCCCGAGTGCTGCGAGAAGCCCATACCAACGCCGCCGCCGTGGTGCAGGGAAACCCAGGTCGCGCCGCTCGCGGTATTCAGCAGAGCGTTGAGCAGTGGCCAGTCGGACACAGCGTCGGAACCGTCCTGCATCGATTCGGTTTCACGGTTAGGGCTAGCCACCGAGCCAGAGTCGAGGTGGTCGCGACCGATGACGATCGGCGCCGACAGCTCACCGCTGCGCACCATTTCGTTGAAGGCCAGACCGAGCTTGGCGCGCAGGCCCAGGCCGACCCAACAGATACGTGCCGGCAGACCCTGGAAGCTGATGCGCTCGCGGGCCATGTCCAGCCAGTTGTGCAGGTGCGCGTCGTCGGGGATCAGCTCTTTGACCTTGGCGTCGGTTTTGTAGATGTCTTGCGGATCGCCGGACAGCGCCGCCCAACGGAACGGGCCGATGCCACGGCAGAACAGCGGACGGATGTAAGCCGGTACGAAACCCGGGAAGTCGAACGCGTTTTCGACGCCTTCTTCCTGCGCCATCTGACGGATGTTGTTGCCGTAGTCGAAGGTCGGAATGCCTTGCTTCTGGAATTCCAGCATCGCTTTAACGTGCACGGCCATCGACTGCTTGGCGGCTTTGATCACAGCGGCCGGCTCGGTCTTGGCGCGGGCGCGGTATTCGTCCCAGGTCCAGCCGGCAGGCAGGTAACCGTTGAGCGGGTCGTGGGCGCTGGTCTGGTCGGTGACCATGTCCGGGCGCACGCCGCGCTTGACCAGTTCCGGCAGAATTTCTGCGGCGTTACCCAGCAGCGCGATGGAGATCGCTTTGCCTTCTTTGGTGTATTTGTCGATGCGTGCCAGCGCGTCGTCGAGGTCTTTGGCTTGCTCGTCGACGTAGCGGCTTTTCAGGCGGAAATCGATGCTCACTTGTTGGCACTCGATGTTCAGCGAGCAAGCGCCGGCCAGGGTTGCCGCCAGCGGTTGTGCGCCGCCCATGCCACCCAAACCGGCGGTCAACACCCACTTGCCGGTGAGGTTGTCGTTGTAGTGCTGGCGACCGGCTTCAACGAAGGTTTCGTAGGTGCCTTGAACGATGCCCTGGCTGCCGATGTAGATCCAGCTGCCGGCGGTCATCTGGCCATACATGGCCAAGCCTTTGGCGTCGAGTTCGTTGAAGTGCTCCCAGCTCGCCCAGTGCGGGACGAGGTTGGAGTTGGCGATCAGTACGCGCGGGGCGTTGCTGTGCGTCTTGAACACGCCGACCGGCTTGCCGGATTGCACCAGCAGGGTCTCGTCGTCATTCAGGTTGGTCAGGCTTTCGACGATTTTGTCATAGCACTCCCAGTTACGCGCGGCGCGACCGATACCACCGTAAACCACCAGCTCTTTCGGGTTCTCGGCGACTTCCGGGTCGAGGTTGTTCATCAGCATGCGCAGCGGCGCTTCGGTCAGCCAGCTCTTGGCGGTCAGCTTGTTGCCGCGGGCGGCACGGATTTCGACGTCGCGAAACTTAGTCATTTTGTTATCAGTCACGAAAGAGACTCCTCAGCGATCAATTCAAACCAACCCTGGCAGTGGGCAAGCAGCCTGTGCGCTTCGCTGCGCGACAAGCGAATCAGTGGACGCTGCGGAGAGTCTCGAACGACTCATACGCATACGTCTTTACTTGTACATACAAGCATATGCAATCAAGCGGCCAACTTGTTGGAGGGCTGTTCAAGAAAAAACGCGGACACGGCTGGAAAGCGCCTGAATCAAGGGTTCTGGCGTGGATGAAATATTTCGAGGGTATGGATGGAGGGGGTTGGAGATTGTTACGAAAGCGTGGTTTTGCGCCACGCTGGGGCGTTCGGTAACAAGTTGGTGCGTGGGTTGGGAACATCCCAAAAGCAAAAGATCGCAGCCTTCGGCAGCTCCTACAGTGGGATTGATGTACACCCTGTAGGAGCTGCCGAAGGCTGCGATCTTTTAAGATTTTTGAATCAGCGCGCCGTCAGCTCAATGACACAGCAAGCGGCATTGGTGGTGACTTCAACCAGTCCGGCGTTACCGTCCAGTTGCAGGCAATCATGGCGACCGAGTTGCGAAACAGCATCACCAACCTGCACTTCCAGCAACTCACTGACACTGAACACCAGCACCGTCCCCGCCGAACTGAACAACCGCTGTTCACCGTCCAGCCACTGCAACCGCGCGCTGTACCGCTGCGGCGCGTAGATCAGGTTGAAGTCGCGAATCGCACCGCCGAGCAGCGTGCAGGAAACCTGGCTTTCACCGCTGAAGGCAAACGGGTCGAGCGGTAACAGCGGCCGCGTATCGTCGCCGTCGACGCACAGGGTCATGCCGTCACCTTGCAACACGGTGATCACCCGCTGATAGCCAGCGAACGTCGAAAAACCACCGGACTCGGCGATGTCGGCAATCGACAGGCGCCAGCCGAAACCGTCCAGCCCGGCACCGGCATCACGGGTTATTTCCTCAGTGCTGCCGCCGCCGTTTTTCCACGGCATGCGCGGGTAGCCTTCGACGCGTAGAACCTTCACTTCACTCATTTATGCCCTCTATTTATGAAACCGTCCTTCCAGACGATGACGAGAACCCGGGTGAATCAATCGCGCCGCCGTCACCGGCTGACGCCCCGACCACGTGCGGCGACGGATCAGCAAGCAAGGCTCACCCTTCTCAATCTGCAGCAACTTGCACTCGGACGGCTCGGCCAGAATCGCTTCAACCACATGCTCGCCCTCGGTCAGCGGAGCCACTTGGTTCAGGTAGGCGTAAGGCGTTTGCAGGGTGAAGTCCTGCTTGAGGTATTCCGGCGCGACCAGCGCGTTGACGAAACGGTCTTCGATTTGCACCGGAATGTCGTTTTCGTAATGCACGATCAGCGAGTGAAAGACCTTCTGCCCTTCACGCATATCCAGCGCCAGCGCGCGTTCGGAACCGGCGGCCTCTTCTTCGAGGGTGATCACCTGGCAGGTGTGGCGATGGCCACGGGAAGCGATTTCGTCGGCAATATTGTGCACTTCGAACAGCGCGGACTGGCTCTTCGGTTCGGCGACAAACGTGCCGACGCCTTGCATGCGCACCAACAGACCATCGGCAGTCATCTCGCGCAACGCGCGGTTGATGGTCATGCGGCTGAAACCGAGTTGATTGACCAGCTCGCTTTCGGACGGCACGCGGTAGTGCGGCGGCCAGTTTCCGCTGTCGATCTGCTGGGTGATCATCTGTTTGACGCGGGCGTACAAGGGCGCCGGACTGTCGCCCATGTTCGCGGCCAACGGGGAGACTGGAGGCGGAGTCGGCACGGTTGATCCCTGTTCATTGGATGAGAGTGGCTAGCTTGCCGGAGTTTACCGGGCAGGCAAACGTCTGTATATGTATATACAAATAACACACGATGGGGTGCTGAACCATGTCCGCCTTCTTTGCCGAACGCGCGCTGCTGCCTAACGGATGGGCCAACAATGTACGTCTTGAGGTCAGCGCCGAGGGCCTGCTGACCCAAATCCAGGCCGATTCCACCGCAGATGGCGCCGAACGACTGAGCGGGCCGTTGCTGCCGGGGATGCCCAATCTGCACTCCCACGCCTTCCAGCGTGCGATGGCCGGACTGGCCGAAGTGGCCGGCAACCCGAACGACAGTTTCTGGACGTGGCGCGATTTGATGTATCGCCTCGTCGGAAAAATCAGCCCGGATCAGCTCGGTGTGATCGCCCGTCAGCTGTACATCGAAATGCTCAAGGCCGGTTACACCTCGGTGGCCGAATTCCACTATGTGCACCACGACAGCAATGGTCAGCCGTACGCCGATCCGGCTGAACTGGCGTTGCGTATCAGTCAGGCGGCGAGTGAAAGCGGCATCGGTCTGACCTTGCTGCCGGTGCTCTACAGCCACTCCGGTTTCGGCGGGCAAACGCCTAACGATGGCCAGCGCCGTTTTATCAACAGCACCGAAAATTACCTGAATCTGCAGTCGCGTTTGCAGCCGTTACTGGCGCAGCAAAAAGCGCAATCGCTGGGGCTGTGCTTCCACTCGTTGCGCGCGGTGACGCCGCAGCAGATCAGCGAAGTGTTGGCGGCCAGCGACAAGCAATGCCCGATTCACATTCACATCGCCGAACAGCAGAAAGAAGTCGACGACTGCCTGAGCTGGAGCGGTCGGCGTCCGCTGCAATGGCTGAACGAAAATGCCGAAGTCGATCAGCGCTGGTGTCTGGTGCATGCCACCCACGCCAATCCGGAAGAGGTCACGCTGATGGCCAAGAGTCGCGCCATCGCGGGGCTGTGCCTGACCACTGAAGCCAACCTGGGCGACGGGATTTTCCCGGCGGTGGATTTTCTCGCGCAGGGCGGGCGCATGGGCATCGGTTCCGACAGCCATGTCTCGCTGAGTGTGGTGGAAGAATTGCGTTGGCTGGAATACGGCCAGCGTCTGCGTGATCAGCGGCGTAACCGCTTGTACGGCGCGGATCAGCCGATGGTCGGGCGCACCCTGTATGACGCGGCGCTGGATGGCGGCGCGCAAGCGCTGGGGCAGCCGATTGGTGCGCTGGTGGTTGGCAAACGGGCGGACTGGATTGTGCTCGATGGCAATGATCCGTATCTGGCGACGGCCAGTGGCGACGGGATTTTGAATCGCTGGTTGTTTGCCGGAGGAGATCGTCAGGTGCGTGATGTGTTGGTCAATGGCCAGTGGGTTGTGCGTGATGGCCGGCATGCCGGGGAAGAGGACAGCGCCCGCGCGTTCACCCAAGTCCTGCGCGACCTTTTGGGCTGACACAAAACAAAAAATGTGGGAGCGGGCTTGCTCGCGAAGAGGTCGTATCAGTCGACTGAAATGTTGACTGATACACCGCTTTCGCGAGCAAGCCCGCTCCCACATTTGATCTGTGGCGATGCTTAATTCGAGGTCTTGGCCATCTGCCGTTCCGACGCTCGCCAGATCAATCGCGTGGTGTCATAGCCCTGCTGACGCGCCTTGCTCAGCAACTCTTCACGCACCACACCGTTAACGGTCGGCGTGCGCGACAGCAGCCACATGTACTTGCGACTCGGGTCGCCGACGATGGCGGTCTTGTAGTCATCGCTGACGTACAGCACCCAGTATTCGCCTTTCGCCACACCCGGAATCAGACGCGAGAACCAGGTATCGAACTCGACCCACAATTTGTCGGTCTTGCCCGGCACTTGTGGATAAGCCGTGCCCTTCACTTCTTCCCACTGCCATTGCGGGGTCAGGCAGCGATTGAGCACCGCGACGTTGCCGTCAGGCTTGAGGGTGTAATGCGCTTCGGATTGCGCGCAGTCGCGCTGGAAGTACATCGGCAAACGCGCCAGCTCATACCAGGTCCCTTGGTAACGCTTGAGATTGACGCTGTTGACGGTCTTCGGCGCCAACGGATCTACGCCGGAAGTGGCGCAGCCGGCCAGTACCAGGCCGGCAAAAAGGACAAGCAATAACCGCTTCATTTTTCTTCTCCGTGGGCGCGAGGCCCCGGTTTACTTCAGGCCTTGGCCGGAAAACATCAGCACTTTGTCACCGGCGTACTGCACGCTGATAAAGCTGTTTTTGTCGCCCCAGGTGCAACTGGACATGCCGAGCGCGCCCGAGCAATCAGTCGGTTTGCCCAACAAGGTCTCCACTTCGGTCTTGGCCATGCCGGCCGAGAGCTTCGAGTAGTTTTCCTGATTGATCTTGCCGCAGGCGGCCAACAGCACGCAGAACGACAAAAGGGCGATAGATCGCAGCGACATGGTGTAACTCCTGGAACGGAAGGGGGATGGCATGGGGCCAACCAGAAGCTTAGAAGAGAAAAGTGGTGTCTGGTTCCCTCCCGGGACGCCTATTTATTGCTCCGCTCGTCTGGCTTTTGCCGATAAATCAGACACTTTGTCGCGCTTTTGAGCATTTCGTCGCAATTCGCAAAAAAGGCCTAATCTTTGGCGCGCCCCGGTCGAAACAAGAGCAGCGCAAAGCCTCCCTGTGTGGCAAGTTGCCGGCCTTTCTTGATCAGCCCCTTCGCGGTAGCTCATTCGATGACCAAAAACATGAAATTCAGCCACAAGATTTTGTTGGCTGCCGCCCTCGTGGTGGCCGTTGCGTTCGCCTGTTTCATTTTCTTCAACGACTATCGACAGCGCGAAGCTCTGAGCAGCAGCACCGAAGCGTCGATGCAGGAACTGGGCAGCCTGACCACCAGCAACATCCAGACCTGGCTGGAGAGCCGCATTCAATTGCTGCAATCGATGTCCCAGCAAGTGGTAGTCGACGGCAACGCCCCGGCCAGCCTCAAACGCATCATCGACCTGCCCGCCTACACCGGCAATTTCCAGCTCAGCTACTTCGGTGGTGCCGACGGCGTGATGTTCTCCGTGCCGGCCGGCAACCGCGCGCCGGATTACGACCCGCGCGCACGCGGCTGGTATAAAGCGGCGAACAGCGCGCAGCAGACCATCGTCACCGAACCGTACATCGCCGCCTCCTCGGGCAAACTGGTGATCACCGTCGCCACCCCGGTGCAGCGCCAAGGGCAGATGCTCGGCGTCGCCGGTGCCGACATCGATCTGACCAGCGTCAGCGCGATCATCAACTCGCTGAACTTCGGCGGTCACGGTCACGCGTTCATCGTCAGCGCCGACGGCAAGATCCTGATTCACCCGGACAGCAAACTGGTGCTCAAGACCCTCGCCGAGGCCTACCCGAACGGTGCGCCGAAAGTCACTCCGGGCCTGAAGGAAGTCGAGTTCGACGGCAAGACGCAGTTGATCTCTTTCACCCACGTCAACGGTGTGCCATCTGCCGACTGGTACGTGGCGCTGGTGCTCGATAAAGACACCGCGTTCGCCATGCTCAGCGAATTCCGCACCTCGGCACTGATCGCCATGGTCATCGCCGTAGTGATCATCATCGCCCTGCTCGGCATGCTCATCCGCGTGTTGATGCAGCCGCTGCTGACCATGGGTCGCGCCATGCATGACATCGCCGAAGGTGAAGGCGATCTGACCAAACGTCTGGTGATCCACGGCAACGATGAATTCGGCGCGCTGGGCACTTCGTTCAACCGTTTTGTTGAGCGCATCCACACCTCGATCCGCGAAGTGTCCTCGGCCACCGGCCAGGTCAACGAAGTCGCCCTGCGCGTAGTCGCGGCGTCGAACTCGTCGATGTACAACTCGGATCAGCAAGCCACCCGCACCAACAGCGTCGCCGCCGCGATCAATCAGCTCGGCGCCGCCGCGCAGGAAATCGCCCAGAACGCCGCGCTCGCCTCGCAGCATTCGAGCCATGCGCGCAGCCTCGCGGTGGACGGTCAGCAGGTGGTGGATAAAACCATTTCGGCCATGCAACAGCTGTCGGCGAAGATCAGCGACTCCTGCGGCAACATCGAAACGCTGAACGCCAACACGGTGAACATCGGCCAGATTCTCGAAGTGATCACCAGCATTTCCCAGCAGACCAATTTGCTCGCGCTCAACGCCGCGATCGAAGCGGCGCGTGCCGGTGAAGCCGGGCGTGGTTTCGCCGTGGTAGCCGATGAAGTGCGCAATCTGGCGCACCGCACTCAGGACTCGGCGCAGCAAGTGCAGAAGATGATCGAAGAACTGCAGGTCGGCGCACGTCAGGCGGTCAGCATCATGACCGAGAGCCAGCGCGAGAGCGAAAGCAGCGTCGGCATTGCCAATCAGGCTGGTGAGCGTCTGGGCAGCGTGACTCAGCGTATTGGTGAAATCGACGGGATGAACCAGTCGGTGGCCACGGCGACTGAAGAGCAGACGGCGGTGGTCGAGTCGATCAATGTCGATATCAACGAGATCAACACGCTGAATCAGGAAGGTGTGGAGAACTTGCAGGCGACGTTGCGGGCTTGCTCGGATCTGGAGCAGCAGGCGGCGCGGTTGAAGCAGTTGGTGGGTAGTTTCCGCATTTAAGATCAAGGGCTTTACCCCCTCACCCCAGCCCTCTCCCCCAGGGGGGCGAGGGGGAAAGGGAGCAGATCTTCGCGCTGTTCAAACCTGAGTTCGACTCGATATCTCAGGTCGATGTATCAAGCCCAGACACCTCGGTCAGTCCCCTCTCCCTCCGGGAGAGGGCTAGGGTGAGGGTAAGCCCTTAGAACCTTGACCCAGGTTCGGAAAGAAACACCAACTCCTCCACCGTAGACTCCCGCCCCAACACCGCATTGCGATGCGGAAACCGGCCAAACCGCGCGATCACTTTCTGATGCCGTTCGGCATAATCCAGGTTATCGGCAAACACCGCCCGTTCACCTTCCGGCTGTTCAGCCACCAGTTCGATAAACCTGGAAACGGCCTCGTTCTGCACCGCGAGGTTTTCGCAGTGTTCGAACACCAGATAAATAAACACACGCTGGATCGGTTTCAACTGCCGATCAAAATCCGCCGCAATGCCTTGGGCGACGAGTTTCTGCGCGCGCAGATCACCGGAAAACGCTTTGGGGGTGTCGCGAAAGATCATTCGCGGCAGTTGATCGAGCAGTAACACCAGCGCCAGCCAACCTTCGGGACGTTGCGTCCACTCGGTCAATTCGCCAGCCAGGGCCTGATCGACAAAGACCCCGAAACGCGTCTGCGCTTCGAGGTCTTGGCTGTCTCGCTTACCGAACCATAACTTGCCCTTGTCAGCCGAAATGTCGTCCGGTGATTCGGCATGTCCGAACCACCAATCGAGCAACGGCTGCCAGGGCGCGGTCATGGTTTATTCCTTGTGGTAAGCCGTCGCGCGTGCGACTTCTTCTTTCGAGCCGAGGAACACCGCTACGCGCTGGTGCAGGCCTTCAGGCTGGATGTCGAGGATGCGCTGGTGACCGTCGGTGGACGCGCCGCCCGCTTGTTCCACAAGGAACGACATCGGGTTGGCTTCGTACATCAGACGCAGTTTGCCTGGTTTGGATGGCTCACGGCTGTCGCGCGGGTACATGAACAGACCGCCACGGGTCAGGATGCGGTGTACGTCGGCAACCATCGCCGCGACCCAACGCATGTTGTAGTTCTTTTTCAGCGGACCTTCTTCACCGGCCAGCAACTCGCCAACGTAACGTTGTACCGGGGCTTCCCAGTGACGCTGGTTGGACATGTTGATGGCGAATTCCTGGGTCGATTCAGGAATGGTGATGTCTTCGTGAGTCAGCACGAAGCTGCCCATTTCGCGGTCCAGGGTGAAGCCTTTGACGCCGTCGCCCAGGGTCAGCACCAGCATGGTTTGCGGGCCGTAGATTGCGTAACCGGCGGCAACTTGCTGAGTGCCTGGCTGCAGGAACGCTTTCTCGTTCAGCGGCTCGTTCTGGCTCAGGTATTCGTTCGGGCAACGCAGTACCGAGAAGATGGTGCCGACCGGGGCGTTGATGTCGATGTTCGACGAGCCGTCCAGTGGGTCAAATACCAGCAGGTACGCGCCTTTCGGGTATTTACCCGGGATCTGATAGGCATTGTCCATTTCTTCGGACGCCATGCCGGCCAGGTGACCGCCCCATTCGTTGGCTTCGAGCAGGATCTCGTTGGAGATCACGTCGAGTTTCTTCTGCACTTCGCCTTGGACGTTTTCAGTGCCCATGCTGCCCAGAACACCACCCAGGGCGCCTTTGGACACGGCGTGGCTGATTTCTTTGCAAGCACGCGCGACCACTTCGATCAGGAAACGCAGATCGGCAGGAGTGTTATTGCTGCGGGTCTGCTCAATCAAATAGCGACTCAGGGTAACGCGGGACATGGACGGCTCCGGTGGAATGGGGGGCTAAAAACCCGCGCAGTTTACAGGGAGTCTGAAACCGTAGCGAGCGAAGACGCCCGGTAACGTGCGTTGGGGTGTAATTGCCTGCATGAGACGTGATTGTCGGTGGAGAGTTCAGGTAGCGGATTTAGCGTAGTCCGGTTCGGGACGGATGGTGCAGGGTGGGCGCGACAGTTTGTGGATTTTTGTTGTTTGGGAAAACGCTATCGCGAGCAGGCTCACTCCTACAGTTGATGGTATTCCAACTGAAGAAATGCGTTCCCCTGTAGGAGTGAGCCTGCTCGCGATCGGGTGCACAGCACCCGCTTTTTCAGGATTTAGCGGGAGGCTTGCGCAACAAGCTAAACGCCATCGCCCCAAGGAACACCACACTCAGCAACAACACCGCCCACAACCCGATCTTCTTCCAATTGGTCTCCGCCACCGCCGCCGTCGTGGCCGTCGTGGCCGTCGAAGTCTGCGTCGCCACCACTCCCCCCCAACCACAGCCTTACCCAGCCCTACCAACTTCTCCGGTTTGAAATCCGGAATCAGCGTCGCCAACGGCAGATTCGCCGTTTTCACCGTCGCATTGCCCACCGCCAGACTGTACGGCCCCTCGCCGCGCGCAAGGAAAATCACCTGGGTCGCGCGCACTGCATATTTCAGGCTCGGCGCCTGCTCACCCAGACCACCGCCGCGCTCATCCACCGTCAACTTCAACTGCTGCACGGTTTGCCCGTAGAGCTGCAATTCGTTCTGCACCACATCCTGGCCATTCTGCGTCAGGCGATACAGCAAACCGTTGCTCAGTTCCTGCCACGGCAAGCTGCTTTCGCGGCGCCCGGCCAATGTCACCGGCGCCAGACTGTTCGGTTGTTTCAGCTCGACCTGCACGCGCTCGACGTTCAGCCCCATCGGCAACTGCCAGCTGTACTCGCCAGCCTTGGTGCTGCTGCCAGCCAACGCTTGCGACCAGACCAACGGCAGCGGAACGTTGCGCGGATCGCTGCTTTTCAACTGTGCCGAGGTGATGGTCGGCGCCGAACTCGGCGAATCCCACAACAGGCGCAAATAGCGCGCGGATTGCCCCGGCAACGTCACTTCATGCTGCTCGATGCGCTCATCGGAAAACGTCAGGCGCGCGACCTGGCCCTCGCCCCACGGCTGCCAGTGCTGCAAGTCATCACTGGCTTCGATGCTGAAACGCTGAAAGCCATCGCGCTCGCTGGTCCAGTCGAGGATCAACTGCTGCAACGGCGCCTTGATCGCGCTGGCATCGAGCAGCCAACCGCGCAGCACTTCCTCGCCCGCCTCCAGCTGACTCGACGGCTGCACTTCGACCAGCGTGCCGTTGGTGGTCGACTGCACGCGCACGTTCGGCACGTGTTCATTCGAATCGGCGGCGTTGTACAGCGGGAACCACTTCACCTCGTGCAACTGACCGTCATCGCGGGTCTGCGCCGATTCGCGCGCCAAGGCGTACGCCTGCGCTTCGCCGGCGGCGTTGAACACGCGCAGGTCACTGAGATCGGTCTGGCGCGCCTGCAATTGCACATTCAGCGGCAGTTCGAGGCGATACCACGGCCCGTCGCCGCTGACCGACAGCGGCACTTGCGTGGCGAAGTCCGCCGGTTTTTCCTGGGCGCCGGCAGCCATCACCACACCCAACGCCAACCAACCCAGATTCAGCATGCGACTCAAGATGAAACTCCTTCGGTGTCCGGGGCCGGTTTGTCCGCCGCCGGGTCAGCGTCGACGCGTTTGGGCGGCAGCGGCGCGAAATAGCCGACCACCAGCAGCAACACGCCCACGCCGATAAACGAGACGATCCGGGCGAGGCCGCCACGGTTGCTCAATTCGACAAAAATCAGTTTGGCCACGACCAGCGCAATCAGCGCCGCGCCGATCAGCCACACTTCGCGACGATGACGCAGATGCCCGCCGATCATCAGCCCCAGCGCCATCAGCGTCCAGACGATGGACAAGCCCGCCTGCACCAGCATCGAAGCGAGCAGCGTATCCAGCTCAAACGGAATCCCCGCCCAATGGTGCGCGGCGCGGGTGACCAACGCCGTGCAGAAGGCGAACAGCGAAACCCCGGCGATCAATTGCGTCGCGTATTCGGCGTAGTCCTGACGAATCGACAGCTGCGAAACCGCACTGCGCGACCACACATAAACGCCGAACAGCGCGAACAGCAAACCCAACTCCAACGGGTTGAGCAGCGGCACGTACGGCAACGGTTCGGCATTGCCATCGCTGACGCCATTCGCCAGCCAGAACCACGCGAGCATCAGCACCGCCAACGGCGCAGCGGCGTACAAGCGGTACTCGCGGGCAAACGACGCCACCGGCCACGGCCAGGCGCGCGGTGCCGCCGCCATCAGCAGATACAGGCTCGGCAGAATCGCCCAGCCCAACCAGCGCCAGGCGTTGTATTGCTCGGACAACAACAGCAGGCCGTAGCGCAATTCCAGCGCCAGCACGCCGATCAATAGCCAGCAGCCCAGCACATGCGCGGTGCTCAAAGCGCGCGCCGGCAACATCGGCGCCAAGCGGCGCAGACTGAAGAAATGCACGGCGAACACCGCTGCCCACGCCAGCCAACCGAAATCGGCCGCCGGGTGATAACGCGAATGCCAGACAGCGAGCAACACCAGCCCCGCCGCCGGAATCAGCAAGGTGCAAAGCAAACCCAGCGCCGGCCATTTCAGGCGCAGCGACAACACCGTCCACAACGCCACGCTCACCGCTGCAACCAACAGCAGCAACGTGCCTTGCAGATTCGGCGTAGCAAAACGCAGCACTTCACTGACCCACGCCAGCGCCCACCAACCCGCGCCCCACACCAGCAAAACTTCGGACAAACGCTGCAAACTCAACGCATCGAACGCCGAAGCGTGATTGCCCAGTTGCAGGCGCCACGCACCGATCATCGCGGCCAGCCCCAGCACCAGCGGCGTCCAGAATCCGCCGTGGGCCAACGGTTTCAGTCCTTCGCTGGACAGCGGCCCGAGCAGCTCCGGGCCTGCGAACAGAAACGCCGCGCCACCAATCAACTGCAATAAAAGACCGAAGACAAAACTCACGCGCTGCTTGAGGTACAGGCTCAGCCAGATAATCAACAAACCACTCGCGGCCCACACCGCGCTCGCGGTTTGCCACGGCAGCACGAACAGCACCGCCAGATTGATCAGCACCAGACCGGCCAGCAACACCACCGACAAACCGCGCAGCAGGCGTACATCGCTGCGCACCATTTCATCGCGAGCCGCCAACAGCATGCCGGCGATCAACGCCAGACCAATCAGCGAAGCACTGAGCAAACCGCTCCAACCGGCGCTGAACACCGCCGCTGAATCCGCGCCCGCGCCTTGCAGACGCAACAGGAACAAAGCGCCGCCGAGCAATTGCACAGCAAACGCGGTGAACAGGAACGTGCGCGACTGAATCCGCAGGCCGACGAACAACGTCACCAACCCGGCCAGCGCCCAACTGATCGCCGTGCCCTGCGTGAAGAAAAACAGCGGCGCCAGCAGGTAGAGGAAGGTCAGGCCCAGACAGGCCAACATTGGCAGGCCTTGACGCTCCCATGGCGAAGCCTGCTCCGCCGAGGCCTTGCGCAGTTGATAAAAGCTGAACAGCAAAGCGCTGCCGAGCATCAACGCGCCGAGCGGAGCACCGTCGAGCAGGCTGCTTTCGCCAACCCGCAACTGACTGAGAAACGCCAACGCCGAGCCCAGTTGCAGCAGCAACGCGAACGCCCGCGCAAACGGTCGATGTTGACGCAGACCGAGCCAGAAAATCCCCGCCCCCTCCACGGCCCACGCCGCCGACGTCCAGCGCGCATCGAGCCCCAGCGGAATCGCCAGACTGGCGAAAATCACCCCGAGCGCCAGACAGGTTTCGCCCAGCAACGCCGCGCGGCCACCCATTAACACCTTGGCCAGCGCCATGTAAATCATGCCGAGCGCCAGCGCGCTGAACGCGGCGGCGAACTCCAGATGCTGCACCAACGCAAACTGCAATCCGAAACCAATGATCGGCGGGCCGAACAGCATCGTCCCATCGACGTAATCGCCCTTGCGCGCCGACCAGTGCAGCAAGGCATCACGGTCGCCGTCCGCCGGGGCATCGGGCATATCGAGCAATTTGCGTCGAGCAAACAACAGGCCGATGCCGAGGTACATCAGGAAGAACAGAATCAGAAACGGCTCGGTGCTCCACAACAGCTCCGGCGCATACGAACGCAGGCCCCAGGCGAAGCCGATGCCGAAGGTGCCGACGAAGCCGATCAAGTTGAGCAGGCGCCAGGCCTTGAACCAGGCGATGGCGAGAATGCCGGCGTTGAGCAACGCGAAATAACTGAACAGCGCGACGTGGTTGCCGGCCCCGGTCGAGGTCAGGATCGGCGCGGCGAAACCGCCCAATGCGGCTGCGGCAGCCAGGCCCAGCGCATCCTGGGTGATCGCCAGAATCGCCGAGAACACCGTGACCGCGACCAGCAATCCAAGCGCGGCAGAAGGATCGAGCAGCGGATGCAGACGCATCGCCGCAAATACCGTCAGGTACAACACCGCGATCCCGGTGCCTTGCAGCATCAATGCGTAATTACTGTTGCGATTGCGTAGCCACCAGCCCAGCGCGAGCAAGCCCAGCGCGGCGGCTGCGACACCGGCGTAACGCAACTCGATCGGCACGACCATGCCTTCGGTGGCGTAACGCAGCAGGAACGCCAGACCGAAAAACAACAACACCACGCCGACGCGCAGCACGGTGTTGCCGCCGAACAGCCAATTGCGCGCGGCACTGATGCCGCGCTCGATGAGATTCGGGCCACGGGGTTCGGCGGTTTTTTGTGGTTCCGGAGTAACGGCGTCGAGGTTCCAGACATCGGCGGGCAGCGGTTGGCTGGTTTCGCTGGCGACGGCGGAAATCGGTTCGAGTTCGGGTGGCAGCTCCCAGACCAGTTCCGGTGCGGGGGCTTCTTCGACGGTTTTGGCGGGTTCTGCGACGGTCTCGGTTACCGGTGCTGCACTCGGTGGCGGGGCGGCACGAACCGGCGCACCTTCTAGCAAAAACAGCCGCTGCTCCACGCCCTGCAGCGCGACCTTCGCCTGTTCAAGTTGCTGCTGTTGCTCAGCCGCTTGCGAGCCAAGCCGAGCAATGCGCAGCGTCTGCCCGATCACCAGCCCCAGCAACGCGCCCAACAGCGCATCACTGAACGACTCGTCGAGCAGCCAGCCGAGCATCAGCCCGATCAACATGAACATCCATTGCATGGTCGATATCCCTAAGCGCGAAGGCCAATCCGGGAAGATTAGCGCAGCCTGACCCAAAAAGATCGCAGCCTGCGGCAGCTCCTACAGGGTTATGCGAACACCTGTGCAGGAGCTGCCGAAGGCTGCGATCTTTTCCGGCGCGCGATTATATCGAGCCGAGCGGAAAGTTACTCCAGTGCTTTCCAGATCTCCGTGGCGTACTCACGAATCGTCCGGTCTGACGAGAACCAGCCCATCCGCGCCGTGTTGAGCACCGCTGAGCGCCACCAGTTATTCGAATCATGCCAATGCGCTTCAACGCGTTTCTGCGCTTCCCAGTACGAGTCGAAATCAGCGCAGACCAGAAAGCGGTCGTAATCCACCAGCGAGTCGATCAACCCGGTGTAGCGCGAAGTATCGTCTGGCGAGAACACCCCACTGCGGATCGCTTGCAACACATCGTTCAAACGATGCGACGCGGCGATGTCCGGCAAGGCGCTGAACTCATGATTCTGTTTACGCGCCTCAACCTGCTGCGCGCTGAGACCAAAGATAAACATGTGCTCGGCGCCGATGCGCTCGCACATTTCCACGTTGGCGCCGTCCAGCGTACCGATGGTCAGCGCGCCGTTGAGGCCGAACTTCATGTTGCTGGTGCCCGACGCCTCGAAACCGGCAGTGGAAATCTGCTCGGACAAGTCCGCCGCCGGAATAATGCTCTCCGCCAGACTGACGTTGTAGTTGGGCAGGAACACCACTTTCAGCAGGCCACGCACCGTCGGATCGTTATTCACCACCCGGGCGATGTCGTTGGTCAGTTTGATGATCAGTTTGGCCTGGTGATAACTCGCCGCCGCTTTACCGGCGAAGATTTTCACCCGTGGTACCCAGTCGACTTCCGGCTCGGCGCGAATCGCCTGATACAGCGCCACGGTGTGCAGCAGGTTGAGCAGCTGGCGTTTGTATTCGTGGATCCGTTTGACCTGCACGTCGAACATCGCCGCCGGATTGACGGCAATGCCCAAGCGTTCATGAATCAGATAAGCCAGCGCTTTTTTGCTGTGCAGGCGTTGTTCGGCGAAAGCTTTGCGGAACGCGGGCTTCTCGGCGAACGGTTCAAGATCGAGCAAGCGCTCTTCCGCGTTATCCAGCAGATCCGGGCCCAATGCGTCGACCAGCATCGAGGTCAGTTCCGAGTTGGCCTGATACAGCCAGCGGCGGAAAGTAATGCCGTTGGTTTTGTTGTTGATCCGCTCCGGGTAGAGCTTGTGCAGTTCGGCGAACACGGTTTTACGCATCAGCTGCGTGTGCAATCCGGATACACCGTTGACGCTGTGCGAACCGAGGAACGCGAGGTTGCCCATGCGCACGCGGCGACCGTTGTCTTCTTCGATCAGCGACACGGCGCGGAGCACGTCGAAATCGTGAATGCCTTTGGCGCGCAGCGAATCGATGTGCTGGGCGTTGATCAGGTAAATGATCTGCATGTGCCGGGGCAGCATGCGTTCCATCAGGCCCACCGGCCAAGTTTCCAGCGCTTCCGGCAGCAGCGTGTGGTTGGTGTACGACAGCGTATCGACCGTCACTTGCCACGCCGCGTCCCATGCCACGTCGTAGACGTCGACCAGTTGTCGCATGAGTTCGGCGACGGCAATCGAAGGGTGGGTGTCGTTGAGCTGAATCGCCGCGTGATCGCCCAGCGTCAGCACCGAGGTGTGCATGTTGCGATGGCGACGCAGCAGATCCTGCAACGAGGCGGCGACGAAGAAGTATTCCTGACGCAGGCGCAGCTCTTGCCCTGCTTCGGTGCTGTCTGCCGGGTAGAGCACGCGCGAGATACTTTCGGCGCGAGCAACCTCGGCGACGGCGCCCAAGTGGTCACCGGCGTTGAAGCGCTCAAGGTGCAAATCCTCCATGGCGCGGGCACGCCACAGACGCAGCGTATTGACGCTTGCCCCGCGCCAGCCCACCACCGGCGTGTCGTAGGCAATCGCGCGGACGGTTTCTGCCGGCGACCAGACTTGTTTAGATTTGCCGCTGACGTCGGTGACGGTTTCAACGCTGCCACCAAAGCCGATGGAGTAGACGACCTCTGGCCGCTCAAACTCCCACGGGTTACCGAAATCCAGCCAGTGCTCGGTCTGCTCTTGTTGCCAGCCATCGACGATAGCCTGGCGGAACAAACCGTGTTCATAACGAATGCCGTAACCGTGGCCGGCGATGCCGAGGGTCGACATGCTTTCCATAAAGCACGCCGCCAGACGACCGAGGCCACCGTTACCGAGCGCGGCGTCGGGCTCCAGCAAGCGGATGCGTTCGAGATCGACACCGAGTTCGGTCAACGCTTCACGGGCGACGTCGAGCAGGCCAAGGTTGCTCAGGCTGTCGTAGAGCAAACGGCCGATGAGGAACTCCAGCGAGAGGTAATACACCCGCTTCTGGCCTTTGCGGTAGATCTGCCGGGTGTGATCCATCCAGTGCTCGACCATGTGATCGCGCGCAGCCAAAGCGATGGCTTCGAACCAGTCATGGTCGAAGGCGTGATCAGGGTCTTTGCCCACCGCGTAGGTGAGTTTGGTCAGGACGGCATCGCGGAATGCGGCCACCTCTGCTTCGCGAACTAGTGGTTCTTGAGTCATCAATGGGACCCTCGAGCGAGCGGGAATTGTCTGAGCCTAGACGGTCTGACCGACGGTGAGGGCTCTGGTTCGGCAGTATTTCCTGAGACGGTGAGATGGCCCGGCATAACCCTGGCGGCTGGGCTAATGAATGCAGGGGCCGTGCCGAATTGTCCGGCAATGTGCCTGCATCGAGAAAAAATCTGGCGAAAGGTTGTTCAAAAATCCACCAGTCCCGGTATGATCGCGCGCCCTGATGCACACACGCCTGGTAACTCCCGATGATGAAGCCCAACCTGATTGCCGCCGCCGAGATCGATCGTCTCGATACGTGGGCAAAATATTCAGCCCCGATGTGCGGTTCTTGCATATCCAGCTGCTGCACGCTGCCGGTTGAGGTGAAAATCAAGGATCTGGTGCGCATCGGTGTGGTCGACGAGTTCGAACTCGGTGACCCGCCGAAGAACATCGCCAAGCGTTTGCAGAAGGAAGGCCTGGTTGAACGCTTCAATCAGAAGTCCGGCATCTTCACCCTGCAGCGCATGAGCAACAACGATTGCTACTACCTGGATCGTAAGAGCCGCCTGTGCACCATTTATGACAAGCGCCCGGATACCTGCCGCAATCACCCGAAGATCGGGCCACGGCCGGGGTATTGCGCGTACAAGCCGAAGGAAGTGGTGCGCGAGCAGAATTTCCGCGCGATCGAGAAGTTTTGATCTGACCTGAGATTTTCGGCGGCTGATCGGCCGCCTTCGCGAGCAAGCCCGCTCCCACAGTGAATCTTCAGTGAACACAGATTTTGTGTACACCAGAGATCCACTGTGGGAGCGGGCTTGCTCGCGAAGAGGCCAGCAAAAACACCACACAAACCCCGGACAAACAAAAACGCCCCCGGTCTCGCGACCGGGGGCGTTTTCATTCAGCCTGAACTAATGACTCAGTTCTTGGCTTTCTTGGCAGCGCGGGTACGCTCGCTTTCGTCCAGGATCTTCTTGCGAAGACGGATGGACTTAGGAGTAACTTCGCACAGCTCGTCTTCCTGGATGTATTCCAGAGCCTGTTCCAGAGTGAACTTCACTGGTGGAACCAGAGCGATGGTTTCGTCTTTACCCGAAGCACGCATGTTGTCGAGCTTCTTACCCTTGGTAGGGTTAACGCCCAGGTCGTTGTCACGGCTGTTCTGACCAACGATTTGACCGTTGTAGATCTCTTGACCGTGTTCTACGAACAGCTTGCCACGAGCCTGCAGGGTTTCCAGCGAGTAGGTCAGTGCCTTACCGGTTTCAACCGAAACCAGAACGCCGTTCTGACGGCCGGACATGTGGCCCGACTTGACGGTGTCGTAACGATCGAAGATCGAGGTCAGGATGCCAGCACCGTTGGTCAGGGTCAGGAACTGGTTACGGAAACCGATCAGACCGCGAGCAGGGATGTTGTATTCCAGACGAACACGGCCCTTACCATCCGGAACCATGTTGGTCAGGTCGCCTTTACGCAGACCCATCTCTTCCATGACCTTGCCCTGCGAATCTTCAGGGATGTCGATGGTTACGTTTTCGAACGGTTCTTGTTTAACGCCGTTCACTTCACGAATGATTACTTCCGGACGGCCCAGGGCCAGCTCGAAGCCTTCGCGACGCATGGTTTCGATCAGTACCGAGAGGTGCAGCTCACCACGGCCGGAAACCTTGAACTTGTCAGCCGAGTCGCCTTCTTCAACGCGCAGTGCAACGTTGTACAGCAGCTCTTTGTCCAGACGATCCTTGATGTTACGGGAGGTCACGAACTTGCCTTCTTTACCGCAGAATGGCGAGTCGTTTACCTGGAAGGTCATCGAAACGGTTGGCTCGTCAACGGTCAGAGGCTTCATCGCCTCAACGGTCAGCGGGTCGCACAGGGTGTCGGAGATGAACAGCGATTCCATACCGCTGATGCAAACGATGTCACCTGCTGCAGCTTCTTCAACGTCAATACGGTGCAGACCGTGGTGACCCATCAGCTTCAGGATACGACCGTTGCGACGCTTGCCGTCGGCACCGATAGCCACAACCGGGGTGTTCGGCTTGACGCGACCACGAGCGATACGGCCAACGCCGATAACACCCAGGAAGCTGTTGTAGTCCAGTGCGGAGATCTGCATCTGGAACGCGCCTTCACGGTCGACTTTAGGGGCCGGAACGTGATCGACAACCGCTTGGTACAGCGGGGTCATGTCTTCAGCCATGTCGGTGTGATCCAGACCGGCAATGCCGTTCAGGGCCGAGGCGTAAACAACCTGGAAGTCCAGTTGTTCTTCGGAAGCACCGAGGTTGTCGAACAGGTCGAAGATCTGATCCAGAACCCAGTCCGGACGCGCGCCTGGACGGTCAACCTTGTTGATGACCACGATTGGACGCAGGCCGGCTTCGAAAGCCTTCTTGGTCACGAAACGGGTTTGCGGCATAGGGCCGTCTTGAGCGTCAACCAGCAGCAGAACGGAGTCAACCATCGACATTACGCGTTCAACTTCGCCGCCGAAGTCGGCGTGGCCCGGGGTGTCCACGATGTTGATGTGGTAGCCGTTCCAGTTGATGGCGGTGTTTTTCGCCAGAATGGTAATACCGCGCTCTTTTTCCTGGTCGTTGGAGTCCATCACGCGCTCGTCGTTGAGCTCGTTGCGCTCCAGAGTGCCGGATTGACGCAGGAGTTTGTCTACCAGGGTGGTTTTACCATGGTCAACGTGGGCAATGATGGCGATGTTACGTAGATTTTCGATCACTTGTGTATCTCGATCAGAGGATTCGGTTTGCTGACAAGTCTTGGCAGCGATTAGCAGTAGTGTCCGGCATGGCCGTTACAGCTTGACGGCGGTGTCGGGGGGCCGGTGACGCAGGCCACAGGCAAACAGCCCCGGGCACTTAGCTCGGTCGATAAACGCGCACATTGGCATGCCCCTCACTGAGCAAATGGTGAGCATGCAGGCGACTCATCACGCCTTTGTCGCAATACAGCAGGTACTGGCGAGTCGGATCCAGCTCCTTGAAACGAGCGTTCACTGCGTAGAACGGCATCGTCTGTACTTCTACGCCAGCGAGTTCCAGCGGCTCATCCTCGGCGGCATCCGGGTGACGGATGTCGATCACGATCTGGCCGGCCAGTGCTTCGCTGACTTCTTCAATCTGTACGTCCTGGCCCAATTCGTCGATCACGCGATCGATCGGCACCAGTTTGGCGTTTTCGAGCGCACGCTCGAGCACCGCCATGTCGAATTCTTTCTCTTCGTGCTCAACGCGACCGCGTTTGGCGGCGGTCTTCGGGTTGACCGAAATGACCCCGCAGTATTCCGGCATGTGCCGGGCGAAATCGGCGGTGCCGATTTCATTGGCCGTGTCGATGATGTCCTGCTTGTGCGCCACGATCAGCGGGCGCAGGACAAGCTTGTCGGTCACGCAGTCGATCACCGACAGGTTCGGCAACGTCTGGCTCGACACCTGGGAGATCGCTTCGCCGGTGACCAGCGCTTCGATCTGCAGGCGGTCGGCGATGTTGGATGCCGCGCGCAACATCATACGCTTCAATACGACGCCCATATGACTGTTATCGACTTTGCCGAGAATTTCGCCGAGAACTTCTTCGAACGGAACACTGACAAATAGCACGCGTTGCGAGCTGCCGTACTTCTTCCAGATGAAATGCGCGACTTCCATAACGCCCAATTCATGGGCGCGACCGCCCAGATTGAAGAAACAGAAGTGGGTCATCAGGCCGCGACGAATGATCTGGTAGGCCGCAACGGTCGAGTCAAAGCCGCCGGACATCAATACCAGCGTCTGCTCCAAGGCGCCGAGCGGGTAACCGCCGATGCCGTTGTGCTGGCTGTGAATCACAAACAACCGTTTGTCGCGAACTTCGATACGGACTTCGATTTCCGGCGATTTCAGGTCGATACCGGCAGCACCGCACTCACGACGCAGCTTGCTGCCGACGTATTTTTCCACGTCCATCGAGCTGAAGGCGTGCTTGCCGGCACGCTTGCAACGCACCGAAAAGATCTTCCCGGCCAGCGCATCGCCGTAGTGCTCTTTGCACTTCTCGGTGATGTCGTCGAAGTCGCCCAGCGGGTACTCGTCGATCTGCAGAAAGTGCGCGATGCCCGGCATGCAGGTCAGGCGCTCACCCATCTCTTTCAAGGCTTTGGCGTCGGTAATGCGGGTTTCCAGCTCGAGATTGTCCCACACACCGTTCACCACCACGGCCGGGTCCAGGTCGCGGAGCACGGTGCGGATGTTCTTGGCCAACTGGCGGATGAATTTCGTCCGGACAGGTCGGCTTTTGATGGTGATCTCGGGGAAGACTTTTACGATTAGTTTCATGAAAACAGCGCGCGAACGGCCAGCCGAAAAAGGGGGGCGCGGATTATAGCGGAAATTGCTCAAGGTTTAACCAGTTAATGTGCAGAAGGTTTTGCATGCACCAAAACGGGTCATTTTCGATCGAAGACGCTACATTAGGGGGCGATATTTGCAGCATTAAGACGCTTTGCACCTTAATAAGCGTGAATTTGGGGCAAAAAACCCATGCTGGGGCACTGGCATGCAATTTGCTCCCTTGTGAGGCAGGTTGCCTTGGCAGAGTATTCGCGCCGGCATCACCCACATTTAAGGGCATCCACTACCAAGCCCGAAGCCACCCGGAGGACATATGTCGAAGACGGTTCAACTCATCAAAGATCATGACGTCAAGTGGATTGATCTGCGCTTCACGGACACCAAAGGTACTCAGCACCACGTGACCATGCCGGCTCGCGATGCTTTGGACGACGACTTCTTCGAAGTCGGCAAAATGTTCGACGGTTCCTCCATCGCTGGCTGGAAAGGCATCGAAGCCTCCGACATGATCCTGATGCCGGTTGACGAAACTGCCGTTCTCGACCCGTTCACCGAAGACGCCACCCTGATCCTGGTGTGCGACATCATCGAACCTTCGAGCATGCAAGGCTACGACCGCGACCCACGTGCGATCGCCAAGCGCGCCGAAGAACACCTGAAAGCCACCGGTATCGGTGACACCGTATTCGCCGGCTCCAGAGCCAGAATTCTTCATCTTTGACTCGGTGAAATTCAAGTCGGACATCTCCGGCTCGATGTTCAAGATCTACTCCGAGCAAGGTTCGTGGATGTCCGACCAGGACATCGAAGGCGGCAACAAGGGTCACCGTCCAGGCGTCAAAGGCGGCTACTTCCCGGTTCCACCGTTCGACCACGACCACGAAATCCGTACTTCCATGTGCAACGCACTGGAAGAAATGGGCCTGACCGTTGAAGTTCACCACCACGAAGTGGCGACTGCCGGCCAGAACGAAATCGGCGTCAAGTTCAACACCCTGGTGAAGAAAGCCGACGAAACCCAAACCCTGAAGTACGTTGTACACAACGTTGCTGACGCTTACGGCCGCACCGCGACCTTCATGCCGAAGCCACTGTACGGCGACAACGGTTCGGGCATGCACGTACACATGTCGATCTGGAAAGACGGCAAAAACACCTTCGCAGGTGAAGGCTATGCCGGCCTGTCCGATACCGCTCTGTACTTCATCGGCGGCATCATCAAACACGGTAAGGCCCTGAACGGCTTCACCAACCCGGCGACCAACTCGTACAAGCGTCTGGTTCCAGGCTTCGAAGCTCCGGTCATGCTGGCCTACTCGGCTCGCAACCGTTCCGCTTCGATCCGTATTCCTTACGTGTCGAGCCCGAAAGCCCGCCGTATCGAAGCCCGCTTCCCGGATCCGGCTGCCAACCCGTACCTGGCCTTCGCAGCACTGCTGATGGCTGGTCTGGACGGTATCCAGAACAAGATCCACCCTGGCGACGCTGCTGACAAAAACCTGTACGACCTGCCGCCTGAAGAGGCGAAAGAGATCCCACAAGTTTGCGGCAGCCTGAAAGAAGCCCTGGAAGAGCTGGACAAGGGCCGCGCGTTCCTGACCAAGGGCGGCGTATTCTCCGACGACTTCATCGACGCTTACATCGCGCTGAAATCGGAAGAAGAAATCAAGGTTCGCACCTTCGTACACCCACTGGAATATGAGCTGTACTACAGCTGCTGATCCGGTAGCGCCGCGTTTCTCGGCGTGACAAAAAGAGGCCTCCTTCGGGAGGCCTTTTTTATTGCAGATCAAAAGATCGCAGCCTTCGGCAGCTCCTACATCGATCCCTGTAGGAGCTGCCGAAGGCTGCGATCTTTTGACTTTGTTTTTCAATTCCAATTGTTAACAGCTTGGGCCTCTCGCCCACCCTGACCTATGCTGCACCCCATCGCTTTCAATCCCGGTCGATTTCATGGGTCGCACCTTTCTCTACATTCTATTGTTGATCGCCCTGCCCGCCGCCGCGCAGATCTACAAGTACACCGATGCCAACGGCAACACGGTCTACAGCGATCACTCGCCGGACGGCGTACAGGCGCAGCCCGTGGAATTGCCGCCGCTCAATCGCGTCGAGCCGCAAGCGCCGAGCGCACCCCCTGCGCCCGTCAGCGACAACCGTGAACCTCAGCGCAACGCCTACGACATCCTCGAACTCGCCGGGCTGCCCACCGAAGAAGCCCTGCGCGCGAACAACGGCACCTTCACCGTCAACGTGCTGATCAAGCCGCGGCTGCAACCGCCGCATCAATTAAGGCTGGTACTCGATGACGAACCCTACGGCCAGCCAAGCAATGTGCCGATCCTGCAATTGGTCAACGTCGATCGCGGCGAACATCGCCTCGCCGTGCAGGTCATCGACGGTCAGACGATCATTCAACAGAGCCCGCCCGTCGCCCTCAGCGTACAACGGGTGCACACGCCATGATTCGCGCGTGGCTGATCGTCGCGATGGCGCTGGTGACACTGCAGGCCTCAGCCGAGGTGTTCACTTACATTGATTCGCAAGGTAACCGCGTCTACACCGATCAACCGCGCAGCAACGCCAAGCGCGTACCGATCGCGACCAGCAATCGCATGTCCGCCAATCCAACCGCTGCCGCACCGATCACCACCGCAAAAAAATCCCCGGAACAACCACCCTTCCACTACGACATGCTGCGCATTCTGGTGCCCGAACCCGATGCGACGATTCGCAGCAGCGCCGGCGAAATCATCGTCAGCGTCACCAGCGAACCCGGCCTGCAACGTGGTCACCGCTATCGCCTATTACTGGACGGCCAGGCCACCGGCGAACCCGGCCTGAGCCCTGTGTTCCCGCTGAACAACATTGATCGCGGCAGCCACAATCTCTCGGTTGAAATCCTCGATTTGGAGGGCCGCACCGTCGAACGCACCGCCAACCAGCCGTTCCACATGTTGCGCATTTCCCTCGCGCAGAAGCGCCAGGTTAAACCCTGCGTCGCCGACGACTACGGCGTACGCCCGGAATGCCCTTTGAAAGACAAACCGCCCGAGCCGAAAAACCCCTTCCTGCGTTTCTTCTAACGCCGTTCAGCTTTGCGCACTATATTGGTGCAATAGCCTGCACCGTACTCACATTCCAACCCATTTTGGTTCGAAACTACCCGCGAGAGCTGGCCCAGTGCCACGTAAACGAGCGTCAAACGCCTGTTTCAGGGGTTAAGCGCTTCTTTTCAGAGCCTTGGTTTGTTTTTTGCATTTTGCCGATACCGACGCTTGCTTGTTGCGCACGCTCCGCCCCCAAAAGAGGCTCCGATGACCATTAGCGACGCAATCCACCGTTTGCTGCTCGACAACCTGACCACCGCCACCATCCTGCTCGACGCTGAATTGCGCCTCGAGTACATGAACCCGGCGGCGGAGATGCTGCTCGCCATCAGCGGGCAGCGTAGCCATGGGCAATTCATCAGCGAGCTGTTCACAGAATCCACCGAAGCGCTGAATTCGTTGCGCCAAGCGGTAGAGCAGGCGCATCCGTTTACCAAGCGCGAAGCGATGCTCACTGCCCTCACCGGCCAGACCTTGACCGTGGATTACGCGGTGACGCCGATCCTTAGTAACGGCGCGACCATGCTCCTGCTGGAAGTGCATCCGCGTGATCGCTTGCTGCGGATCACCAAGGAAGAGGCGCAAATTTCCAAACAGGAAACCAGCAAAATGCTGGTACGCGGCCTTGCCCACGAAATCAAGAATCCGCTGGGCGGCATCCGTGGCGCTGCGCAGTTGCTCGCCCGTGAACTGCCGGAAGAAAGTCTGCGCGATTACACCAACGTGATCATTGAAGAGGCCGATCGCCTGCGCAATCTGGTCGACCGCATGCTCGGCTCGAACAAGTTGCCGTCGCTGGCGATGTGCAACATTCACGAAGTGCTGGAACGCGTTTGCCATCTGGTCGAAGCGGAAAGTCAGGGCTGCATCACCTTGGTGCGCGATTACGACCCAAGCATTCCCGACGTGCTGATCGACCGCGAACAAATGATTCAGGCGGTATTGAACATCGTGCGCAACGCGATGCAGGCGATCAGCAGCCAGAACGAGCTGCGTCTGGGCCGCATCAGCCTGCGCACACGCGCCATGCGCCAGTTCACTATCGGCCACGTCCGTCATCGTCTGGTGACCAAGATCGAAATCATCGACAACGGCCCGGGGATCCCCGCGGAACTTCAAGAAACCATTTTCTTTCCCATGGTCAGCGGACGCCCGGACGGTACCGGGCTCGGCCTGGCCATTACCCAGAACATCATCAGCCAGCACCAGGGCTTGATCGAGTGTGACAGCCATCCAGGCCACACCACCTTCTCGATCTTTCTGCCACTGGAACAAGGAGCCACATCGACATGAGCCGTAGTGAAACCGTGTGGATCGTCGATGACGACCGTTCTATCCGTTGGGTTCTGGAAAAGGCCTTGCAGCAGGAAGGCATGACCACCCAGAGCTTCGACAGCGCCGATGGCGTGATGAGTCGGCTGGCCCGTCAGCAGCCTGACGTGATCATTTCCGACATTCGTATGCCGGGTGCCAGCGGTCTGGATCTGTTGGCGCGGATTCGCGAGCAGCACCCACGGTTGCCGGTCATCATCATGACCGCTCACTCCGATCTGGACAGCGCTGTCGCCTCGTATCAGGGCGGCGCGTTCGAGTACCTGCCGAAGCCGTTCGACGTTGATGAAGCGGTGTCGCTGGTCAAACGTGCCAACCAGCATGCGCAAGAACAGCAAGGTCTGGAAGTCGTACCCGCGCTGACCCGCACCCCGGAAATCATCGGCGAAGCGCCGGCGATGCAGGAAGTGTTTCGCGCCATCGGGCGCTTGAGCCACTCCAACATCACCGTGCTGATCAACGGCGAATCCGGCACCGGCAAAGAACTGGTCGCCCACGCCCTGCACCGCCACAGCCCGCGCGCGGCCTCGCCGTTTATCGCGCTGAACATGGCGGCGATCCCCAAGGATCTGATGGAGTCCGAGCTGTTCGGCCATGAGAAAGGCGCGTTCACCGGCGCGGCGAATTTGCGTCGCGGCCGCTTTGAACAGGCTGACGGCGGCACGCTGTTCCTCGATGAAATCGGCGACATGCCGGCAGATACGCAAACCCGTTTGCTGCGCGTTCTGGCCGACGGCGAGTTCTATCGCGTTGGCGGGCATGTGCCGGTCAAGGTCGATGTGCGCATCATCGCCGCGACGCACCAGAATCTGGAAACCCTGGTGCACGCTGGCAAATTCCGTGAAGACTTGTTCCATCGCCTCAACGTGATCCGCATCCACATTCCGCGCCTGTCGGATCGTCGTGAAGACATTCCGACCCTGGCCAAGCACTTCCTCAGCCGCGCCGCGCAAGAACTGGCGGTCGAGCCGAAGCTGCTCAAAAGCGAGACCGAGGAATACCTGAAAAACCTGCCGTGGGGCGGCAACGTGCGTCAGCTGGAGAACACCTGCCGCTGGATCACGGTGATGGCGTCCGGGCGCGAAGTGCACATCAGCGACCTGCCGCCGGAACTGCTGAACCTGCCGCAGGATTCGGCGCCAGTGACCAATTGGGAGCAGGCGCTGCGTCAGTGGGCGGATCAGGCCTTGGCGCGCGGCCAGTCGAGTTTGCTCGACAGCGCGGTGCCGGCGTTTGAGCGAATCATGATCGAGACGGCGCTGAAGCACACGGCCGGACGTCGGCGTGATGCGGCGGTGTTGCTGGGTTGGGGGCGTAATACCCTGACGCGCAAGATCAAGGAATTGGGGATGAAGGTTGATGGTGCGGATGAGGATGAGGGGGATGAGGGTTAACACATAATAGGCGAGCACCCGATATCCCCTTTGGGAGCGGGCTTGCTCGCGAATGCGGCGGGTCATTGAAATATAGGGTGACTGACACGACGCCTTCGCGAACAAGCCCGCTCCCACATTTGGTTCTCCGTGCACCGCATGGATGCACGATGACCTGTGATCGGGCACTGCCAGTCTTTCGAAAGACCACCTCAAAACCTTAAAAGCTAAGCCTTCAAAAAACACGAAAGCCCCGAATCCCGGGGCTTTCGCGTTTCTGCTCAGCTTTTTTGTTTCAACAAATTAAAACCTGGCACGCGCCCTGCAATACCTCTTACAGGTGATTCGTTTCACCACCCGTTTCGGGGACCTTGGTACAGGCAGGCCGGGGATTCCCCTCTTTACACCGGGCGCAGATCGCCACGCGATGCGCCCACCCTTTTGGGATCCTTGGTACAGGCAGGCCGGGGGTTCCCTCTTTATACCTGGACCGACGCGTCACGCGAAGTCCACCCCGTTTTGGGAACCCTGATACAGGCAGGTCAGGGATTCCCGCTTTTATTACTCGCGGAGATGGATCTCCAGCCGCCAGCGGTCATCGACCTTGCTGCCGGCCCAGTCTCCCTGCAGCGGCCGCGCCGCCAACACCGTCAGCAACAACCCTCCGTCACTCGCTCGCGTCCGCCAGTTCACGTCTTTGCCGTTGAGCTTGAGCTGGCCTTTCTGCGCCCGTCCTTCGGCCTGAAACAGCAGCGCCACGGTGCCATCGATGATCTCACCGTGCAGCTTCGGCTCGTTGTTGAACCACACCACCAAACCGCCGTCAGTCACTTCGACTTGCTGCAGCACACTGGGATCCGGCGTGGTCAGACGGCCAATCATCAAGCCGATCATCATGCCGACAATCGCCAGCGAACCGATCACTCGCGGGAATAGTTTCGAACGCCGGTCTGCTTGCGGCGTAGAATGCGCGTCATCTTTACCTTCGGAGCCGTGCATGTTTCACGTCATCCTTTTTCAACCAGAAATTCCGCCGAACACCGGCAACGTTATCAGGCTGTGCGCCAACAGCGGCTGCCACCTGCATTTGATCGAACCGCTGGGCTTCGAGATGGACGACAAGCGCTTGCGCCGTGCCGGTCTCGACTACCACGACTATGCCACGCTGCAACGCCATGCCGACCTCGCCAGTTGCCTGGAGAGCATCGGCAACCCTCGGGTGTATGCGTTCACCACCAAGGGCTCGCGGCCGTTTCATGATGCGGCGTTTGTCCCGGGTGATGCGTTCATCTTCGGCCCGGAAAGCCGTGGCTTGCCGCCGGAAGTGCTCGACGCCCTTGGGCCGGATCAGCGCCTGCGTCTGCCGATGCGTGAAGGCTGCCGTAGCCTGAACCTGTCCAACACCGTGGCGGTCGCCGTGTACGAAGCCTGGCGCCAGAACGACTTCAAGTAACACCACAAAACCGCAGTTCCTGACTCCACTGTAGGAGCTGCCGAAGGCTGCGATCTTTTGATCCTGCTTTTCAAGATCAAGATCAAAAGATCGCAGCCTGCGGCAGCTCCTACATGAGACGAGTATTTCAGCCCAAGAAAAAAGCGCCTGTTGCGGCGCTTTTTTCTTTGTAGCCCAGACCGTTTACTGAACGGTTGGCGTCTCGCCGCTTTCCTGCATGCGCTGCAGTTCTTGCGCGTACAGGGCGTCGAAGTTCACCGGAGCCAGCATCAGGGCCGGGAACGAACCACGGGTGACCAGGCTGTCCAGGGTTTCGCGGGCGTACGGGAACAGGATGTTCGGGCAGAACGCACCCAGGGTGTGGCTCATCGAAGCCGCGTCGAGGTTCTTGATCAGGAAGATGCCGGCCTGTTGCACTTCAGCGATGAAGGCAACTTCTTCACCGTTTTTCACGGTGACGGACAGGGTCAGCACGACTTCGTAGAAATCACCTTCCAGCGCTTTCTGACGAGTGTTCAGATCCAGACCGACCGCCGGATCCCACTGCTGGCGGAAGATCGCCGGGCTTTTCGGGGCTTCGAAGGACAGGTCGCGTACATAGATGCGCTGCAAGGAGAATTGCGGTGCGGTTTCTTCTTCGCTGGCTGCAGTGTTCTGTTGGTCAGTCATCTCAGATCCTTTCTGATCTTGGGTCTTTTAGGGAGTGCTGTACGTGGGTGCAGCCGTTCAGGCCTTGAGCAGCGCGTCGAGTTTGCCGGCGCGCTCCAGGGCAAATAAATCATCACAACCGCCGATGTGCTTGCTGCCGATCCAGATCTGCGGAACGGACGTGCGCCCCGCTTTCTGGGCCATTTCGGCGCGCACCTGCGGCTTGCCATCGACCTTGATCTCTTTGAAGACCACGCCTTTGTTCTCGAGCAAATACTTGGCTCGGGAGCAATAAGGGCAGTAGTCGCTGGAGTAGACGATGACTTCGCTCATTTATTTCACCAGCGGCAGGTTGTCGCCTTTCCAGCTGGAGATCCCGCCGGACAGCTTGGCGGCGGTGAAGCCGGATTTCATCAGTTCGCGGGCGTGGGTGCCGGCGGTCTGGCCCAGGGCGTCGACCAGAATGATGGTCTTGGCCTTGTGCTTTTCCAGCTCGGCGGTGCGCGCAGCCAGTTTGTCCTGGGGAATGTTGATCGCGCCAACGATGTGGCCGGCAGCGAAATCCTTGGCCGGACGGATGTCCACCACCACGCCTGCGTCTTTATTGACCAGCGCAGTCAGTTCGCCGGTGCTCAGGCTTTTACCGCCGCCCTGCATCGTGTGCGCCAGCAGCAGAGCCAGCAGTACGACGAAGATACCGACAAGAATGTAGTGGTTAGTGGCAAATTCAATCAGGTGAGCAACCATCGAAGGAGGTTCCAGGGCGTTAAAATGTCGGCCAGTATACACAGCCACTATGGTCGGCCAAACCCCGTCCGGCGGTGACGCGGTCGGAACTTAGCTTTAAACTCCAACTCCCTTTTCCATCGCCCTCTTCTTTATTAGCCACGAGTGGATTCCATGACTACCACGCCTAAACCTTTGGTCCTGATGATTCTCGACGGCTTCGGTCACAGCGAAAGCCCCGAATCCAACGCCGTTTTTGCGGCGAAGAAGCCCGTCCTTGATCGCCTGTGGGCCACCGTGCCAAACGGCTTGATCTCGGGCAGCGGCATGGACGTCGGTCTGCCGGACGGCCAGATGGGCAACTCCGAAGTCGGCCACATGAACCTCGGCGCCGGCCGCGTGGTGTATCAGGACTTCACCCGTGTGACCAAGTCGATCCGCGATGGCGAATTCTTCGAGAACCCGACCATCTGCGCCGCTGTGGATAAAGCCGTGGCCGCCGGTAAAGCTGTGCATTTCATGGGTCTGCTCTCCGATGGCGGCGTGCACAGCCACCAGGATCACCTGATCGCCATGGCCGAACTGGCCTTCAAACGCGGCGCTGAAAAAATCTACCTGCACGCTTTCCTTGATGGCCGCGATACGCCGCCGAAAAGCGCTGCGTCGTCGATCGAATTGCTCGATGCAACCTTCCAGGCACTCGGCAAGGGCCGCATCGCCAGCATCATCGGCCGCTACTTCGCAATGGATCGTGACAACCGCTGGGATCGCGTCGCTCAGGCCTACAACCTGATCGTCGACGGCAACAGCGAATTCAACGCCGCCACCGCGCAGGAAGGTCTCGAAGCGGCCTACGCTCGCGGCGAGAGCGACGAATTCGTCAAAGCCACGACCATCGGTGAGCCGGTGAAAGTTGAAGACGGCGACGCTGTGGTGTTCATGAACTTCCGCGCCGACCGCGCCCGCGAGCTGACCCGCGTATTCGTCGAAGACGATTTCAAGGACTTCGAGCGTGCACGCCAGCCAAAACTGGCCGGGTTCGTCATGCTGACCCAATACGCGGCAAGCATCCCGGCACCGTCGGCATTCGCCGCGGGCAGCCTGGAAAACGTGCTGGGCGATTACTTGGCGAAGAATGGCAAAACCCAGCTGCGCATCGCTGAAACCGAGAAATACGCGCACGTGACCTTCTTCTTCTCCGGTGGTCGTGAAGAGCCGTTCCCGGGCGAAGAGCGCATTCTGATCCCGTCGCCGAAAGTCGCCACTTACGACTTGCAGCCGGAAATGAGCGCGCCGGAGGTCACCGACCGCATCGTTGAAGCCATCGAAAACCAGCGTTTCGATGTGATCGTGGTCAACTACGCCAACGGCGACATGGTTGGCCACAGCGGTGTGTTCGACGCGGCGGTGAAAGCGGTTGAATGCCTCGACACTTGCGTCGGCCGCATCGTTGAAGCACTGGAAAAGGTTGGCGGTGAAGCGCTGATCACGGCTGACCACGGCAACGTCGAAAAAATGGCCGACGAAGAAACCCACCAGGCGCACACCGCGCACACCACCGAGCCGGTGCCGTTCATTTATGTCGGCAAGCGTGATCTGAAAGTGCGTGAAGGCGGCGTGCTGGCGGACGTAGCGCCAACCATGCTGAAGCTGCTGGGTCTGGAAAAACCGGCGGAGATGACCGGCACCTCCATCCTGGTCTAACCAACCCGATCAAACACCACAAAGCCCTGTGGGAGCGGGCTTGCTCGCGAATGCGGTAGATCAGTCGACTTCAATGTTGCCTGATCCACCGCATTCGCGAGCAAGCCCGCTCCCACATTGGTTTTGCGCTATTTTCAATACCGAATCTGCTCCAGTTATCACACAGCCCCAATTGGGCGTTTTTTTTGCAGCCTCGGGCGGGCATACTAGGCCGTCCCTTACCCTGGTGCCGCCCGCCCCTATGCTTCGCGTCCTGATCGCCCTTGCTCTGACATGCCTGCTCCAACCGGCCTTCGCTGACGAGCGCGCGCAAACCCAACAGCAGTTGGACGCCACGCGTCAGGACATTGCCGAGCTGAAAAAGCTGCTGGGCAAAGTCCAGGAAGAAAAATCCGGCGTGCAGAAAGAGCTCAAGGGCACGGAAACCGAGCTGGGCAAGCTGCAGAAGCAGGTCGATGCGCTGCAGAAAGAACTGCAGAAAAGCGAATCCGAGCTGCAGCGACTCGATGCAGAGAAAAAAAACTCCAGAGCGCGCGCACTGAACAGCAGCGACTGATCGCCATTCAGGCCCGTGCGGCTTATCAGAACGGTCGTCAGGAATACCTCAAGCTGCTGCTCAACCAGCAGAATCCCGAGAAATTCGCCCGCACCCTCACCTATTACGATTACCTGAGCCAGGCCCGCCTGGAGCAGTTGAAGAACTTCAACGAAACCCTGCGCCAACTGGCCAATGTCGAACAGGATATCGCCGCGCAACAGGCGCAATTGCTGGTGCAGAAAAGCAGCCTCGACACCCAGCGCGACGAACTGGAAAAAGTCCGCAAGGAACGTCAGCAGGTACTCGCCAAGCTCAATGACGACGTAAAGGCCCGCGATCAGAAACTCGCCGCACGCGAGCAGGATCAGGCAGACCTGTCTAAAGTCCTTAAAACCATTGAAGAAACCCTGGCCCGTCAGGCCCGTGAGGCAGAAGAAGCGCGGCAGAAAGCGCTGATCGCCCAGCAGGAAGCGGAAAAAAAGCGCTTGCGTGAGGCGCAGGCGGAAAACACCGACGCCCCACGAAAACCCGCCAAATCGACGCCCGGCGCGCTGGTTTCCAGCAGCGGCGAGACCTTCGGTGGCGCTTTTGCTGCAACCCGGGGAAAACTTCCTTGGCCGGTTGATGGTCGACTACTGGCGCGCTTCGGTGAAAGCCGTGGCGACGACGCCCGTACCAAGTGGGATGGCGTGATGATCAGCGCCGCCGCCGGCAGCCAGGTGCATGCCGTGCACGGCGGTCGCGTGGTGTTCGCCGACTGGTTGCGTGGCGCCGGGCTGCTGGTGATCCTCGATCACGGTAACGGTTTTTTGAGTCTTTACGGCCACAACCAGACGCTGCTCAAGTCAGCGGGTGACGTGGTCAAAGCCGGTGAGTCGATTTCCACTGTCGGTAACAGTGGCGGTCAGGACACATCAGCGCTGTATTTCGCAATTCGTCAGCAGGGTCACCCGAGTGATCCGGCGCAATGGTGCCGCGCGCAAGGATAGGCGTTGAGTCACCTACATTAGGAGTTCGTTCGACATGCTGCATTTGTCCCGTCTTACCTCGCTGGCCCTGACGATCGCCCTGGTGATCGGCGCGCCTCTGGCGTTCGCCGCTCAACCGGCTCCGGCCGTCGCTCCGGCAGGCACAGCCGCAACCTCCAAGGCGCCGTTGCCGCTGGAAGAGTTGCGCACCTTTGCCGAGGTCATGGATCGGATCAAAGCCGCTTACGTCGAGCCGGTGGACGACAAGACCCTGCTGGAAAACGCGATCAAGGGCATGCTCAGCAACCTTGATCCGCACTCGGCCTACCTCGGCCCAGAGGACTTTACCGAACTGCAGGAAAGCACCAGCGGAGAGTTCGGCGGGTTGGGTATCGAAGTCGGCGCTGAGGACGGCTTCATCAAAGTCGTCTCGCCAATCGATGACACCCCGGCATCGAAGGCCGGCATTCAGGCCGGTGACTTCATCGTCAAGATCAACGGCCAGCCGACTCGCGGCCAGACCATGACCGAAGCCGTCGACAAAATGCGCGGCAAGATCGGCCAGAAAATCACCCTGACCCTGGTTCGCGACGGCGGCACGCCGTTCGACGTGACCCTGGCCCGCGCAGTGATTCAGGTGAAGAGCGTCAAGGCGCAGCTGCTGGAAACCGGCTATGCGTACATCCGCATCACCCAGTTCCAGGTCAAGACCGGCGAAGAGGTCTCCAAGGCTCTGGCCAAGCTGCGCAAGGACAACGGCAAGAAGCTCAACGGCATCATTCTCGACCTGCGTAACAACCCGGGTGGCGTGTTGCAGGCAGCGGTGGAAGTGGTCGACCACTTCATCACCAAAGGCCTGATCGTTTACACCAAGGGCCGCATCGCCAACTCCGAACTGCGCTTCTCCGCCACCGGCAAAGACGAAAGCGAAGCGGTGCCAATGGTGGTGTTGATCAACGGTGGCAGCGCCTCGGCCTCGGAAATCGTCGCCGGCGCCTTGCAGGATCAGAAACGCGCCGTGGTCATGGGCACCACCAGTTTCGGCAAGGGCTCGGTACAAACCGTGCTGCCGCTGAACAACGACCGCGCGCTGAAGATCACCACCGCGCTGTACTTCACGCCGAACGGCCGCTCGATTCAGGCGCAGGGCATCGTCCCGGACATCGAAGTGCGCAAAGCGAAGATCACCAACGAGGCGGACGGCGATTACTTCAAAGAAGCCGACCTGCAAGGTCACTTGGGTAACGGCAACGGCGGCGCCGACAAACCGACTGGCTCGGGCGCCAAGCCTAAAGCCATGCCGCAGGATGATGACTACCAATTGGCCCAGGCCCTGAGCCTGCTCAAAGGGCTGAGCATTACGTCCGGCCGTTGAGGATGTTTTTGCGTTTCGTCTTCGTTCTGTTGTGCTGTCTGGCGGGTGCTTCTCACGCAGAGCCCGTCAGCCCAAAGCCTCACAAGGCCTACCTGAGTCTGATCATCGATGACCTGGGGCAAAATCTGCCCCGGGATCGCCGCGTGCTGGCCCTGCCCGGCCCGGTGACCACGGCGATCATGCCCGACACCCCGCACGCCACCGAATTTGCCCGCGAGGCCCATCGCGCCGGCAAGATCGTCATCCTGCACATGCCAATGGATCCGGCCACCGGGCCTTACGCCTGGCATCCCGATCTGCCTATCGAAGAACTGGAAAAACGCCTGAACGCCGCGTTCAAAATGGTGCCGTACACCGCCGGCATCAATAACCACATGGGCAGCCGCATGACTGCGCAACCAGTGGCGATGGCGTGGTTGATGGGCGAGTTGCAGCGCCGCCACAAGTTCTTCGTCGACAGCCGCACCAGTGCGCAAACCGTCGCCGCGCAGCAGGCGCAGAAGATCGATCTGGCGAGTGTTTCGCGGGATGTGTTTCTTGATGATGAGCGCACCGAAGCGGCGATTTATACGCAGTTGCAGACGGCGATTAGTCTGGCGCACAAGCAGGGTTCGGCAGTGATGATCGGGCATCCGTATCCGCAGACGCTGGCGGTGCTGGAGCGGGAATTGCCGAAGCTGAAGGCTCAGGGGATTGAGTGGATTGATATCCGGCAGATGATCAGCGTGCGCAGTAACAAGGCGACTGCGGCACACGGCAAGGATGGCGTGTACCGCTGACTTTAGAAGCCCCTCACCCCAGCCCTCTCCCGGAGGGAGAGGGAGCTGACCGAGTTGATTGGGACAGCTGCACCGACTTGCAATACCGAGTCGAACTCAGGTTTTGAAAGTACATAGATCAGCTCCCTTTCCCCCTCGCCCCCTTGGGGGAGAGGGTTGGGGTGAGGGGGTAGCGATCTGATAAGCGCTACAAATACCGTCCCATGATGTCATCCACCACACCATCCTTGCGCATCTGATCCAGCGCGGCCTGGAGCTTCTTCACGGTTTCTTCCGGCACATCTTTATTCAGCGCCAGATACAGCTCAGCGCTGTTGAAGCGCAGCACTGTCTTCAGCCCCGTCACCCCATCCTGCCTTGCCAGATAACGCCCGGCCGGATCACCCGTCGCCCACAAATCAATCTGCCCGTTGACCAGCTTCTTGGCGTTGTCCTGATCGCGCAACACCACCACCGGCTTCAAGCCCTGCTTGGTCAGTGTCTCGGCAATCGCATCGCCCTTGTACGCGCCAATCTTGTATTTGCGCGCATCCTCAAGGGTTTCGAGGGTGATCTTGCTGTCGGCCTTGGCCAACAGGATCCAGTCGTCCGGGCCGATCGGGCCGACCCATTTGAAGAGCTTTTCGCGATCCGGCAGGCGCGCCATCACGAAGGCGCCGTAACCAGGATTTTCCAGGGCGAGTTTGTACACGCGCTCCCAAGGAAAGCGCAGGGTCAGGCTGTAAGTGACGCCGGCACGCTGGAACATTTCCCGAACGATGTCGGTGGCGATGCCGTTGATGTTTTCGCCTTGGGCGAAATTTTTGCCGTTCTTCGCCATGTTGTACGGCGGGAAGTTTTCGGTAAGGAGCACCAGATCGGTGTCGGGACTGGTTTCGGCGCGGGCAGTGTTGATGAGCAACAGAGAGGCGCTGGCGAGAACTAGGAGCAGGCGTTTGATCATGTTGGGCTACCGAAATCCATGGCGTGCCCAAGAGTGCCTTGGGTGCGCCATGGTGTCCACTGGCCTGTATCGATTTTGACGCTTAACGCATCGTGATGCCGCGTTTAGCCATGTAGGCCTTGGCTTCCTGCACGGTGTATTCGCCGAAGTGGAAAATACTCGCCGCCAACACAGCGCTGGCGTGGCCTTCGAGAATGCCGTCAGCCAAGTGCTGCAAGTTGCCGACACCGCCGGAAGCGATCACGGGAATGCCCAGCGCGTCGCTGATCGCGCGGGTCACGCCGAGATCGAAACCGTTTTTCATGCCGTCCTGATCCATGCTGGTCAGCAGGATTTCGCCGGCGCCAAGGCCTTCCATTTTCTTCGCCCACTCGACCGCGTCGAGGCCGGTTGGCTTGCGCCCGCCGTGGGTGAAGATCTCCCAGCGCGGGGTTTCGCCCGGGCCAGAAACCTTTTTGGCGTCGATGGCAACGACGATGCACTGCGAGCCGAAATGCTGCGCGGCTTCGCCAACGAATTCCGGGTTGAACACGGCCGCGGTGTTGATCGACACCTTGTCCGCACCGGCATTCAGCAGATTGCGAATGTCCTGCACGGTACGCACGCCACCGCCAACGGTCAGCGGAATGAACACCTGGCTGGCCATACGCTCGACGGTATGCAGCGTGGTGTCGCGACCATCGACGCTGGCGGTGATGTCGAGAAAGGTAATCTCGTCGGCACCCTGCTCGTCATAGCGACGGGCGATTTCCACCGGGTCACCGGCGTCGCGGATGTTCTCGAACTTCACACCTTTGACGACCCGGCCGTTGTCCACGTCCAGGCAAGGGATGATGCGTTTGGCCAGCGCCATGGTCAGTCCTCAGCCTTTATACGAATCGCAGAAAGCTTGCGCTTCAGCGACGTCGAGGGTGCCTTCGTAAATCGCCCGGCCAGTGATGGCGCCGATGATGCCCGGCGCCTTGGCGTCGAGCAGCGATTTGATGTCACCCAGATTGTGGATGCCACCGGACGCGATCACCGGGATCTTGGTAGCCGCGGCCAGCGCAGCGGTAAACGGTACGTTGCAGCCCTGCATCATGCCGTCTTTGGCGATGTCGGTATAAACGATCGAGGAGACGCCGTCGGCTTCAAACTGCTTGGCCAGGTCGATGACCTGCACGGTGCTGATTTCAGCCCAGCCATCGGTGGCGACGAAACCGTCTTTGGCGTCCAGACCGACGATGATCTTGCCCGGGAACGCGCGGCACGCTTCAGCAACGAAAGCCGGATCTTTCACGGCTTTGGTGCCGATGATCACGTAGCTGACGCCAGCCTTGACGTAGTGCTCGATGGTTTCCAGCGAACGGATGCCGCCACCGATCTGGATCGGCAGAGTCGGGTAACGCTTGGCGATCGCGGTAACAACTTCGCCGTTGACCGGCTGGCCTTCAAACGCGCCGTTCAGATCGACCAGATGCAGACGGCGGCAACCGCCCTCCACCCACTTGGCAGCCATGCTCACCGGGTCATCGGAGAACACTGTGGAATCTTCCATGCGGCCCTGGCGCAGACGTACGCAGGCACCGTCTTTAAGATCGATAGCGGGAATAATCAGCATCTGGCAAACCTTCAAATTTGAATGTTCAGCTTGGCTCGGAAATCAGTTTTTCTCGAGCGCCCACAGGTCGCTTTCGATGCTTTCAAACCGCTCTTTGAGATGGGTCTGCACATCGAAAATCGCCCTGTTGTAATAGTGCGGAGCAATTTCGCGGGTAAACAGCTCAAGAATTTCCCCCGCTTCGAACGATCCCAGATCGAGTTCGAAACGGTCTTCCATGAACCGCTGAATCTTGCGATTGGCCTCGTTCTCCTGTTCGGGAGTGAGGGTCAGAATCGGCGGTTTGGTTTTCTTGGCGGCCATTTACCAGCGACCGTCCCACGCAGCGAAGTTCTGCAGCAACTGCAGGCCATGGGTATGGCTTTTCTCCGGGTGGAACTGCACGGCGAAGCGCGAGCCATCGGCCAGCGCCGCAGCGAAATCGACACCGTAATGACCGCCACCGACCACTTGCCGCGCGTTGGCGGCAGCGATGTAGTAGCTGTGCACGAAGTAGAAACGCGCCATGTCCGGAATGTCATGCCACAGCGGGTGGCTGACCTTCTGCTGCACTTCGTTCCAGCCCATGTGCGGGACTTTCAGGTGCTCGCCGTCTTCATGCAGGTCTTTGCCGAAGAACTTCACCGCGCCCGGGAACAGGCCGATGCAGTCGACGCCATCGTTCTCTTCGCTGGTGTCGAGCAAGGCTTGCATGCCGACACAGATGCCGAGGAACGGACGATCCTGACTGACTTCGCGCACCAGCGAGTCGAAACCGAGGCGACGGATCTCTGCCATGCAGTCGCGAATCGCGCCAACACCGGGAAACACCACGCGGTCAGCTTCGCGAATCACGTTGGCATCGCTGGTGATCAACACCTTGCCGGCACCGACGTGTTCGAGGGCCTTGGCCACCGAGTGCAGGTTGCCCATGCCGTAATCGATTACTGCAACCGTCTGCATTACAGAACGCCTTTGGTCGATGGCATTTGCCCGGCCATGCGCTCATCCAGCTCGACGGCCATGCGCAGCGCGCGGCCGAAAGCCTTGAACACGGTTTCGATCTGGTGGTGGGTGTTGGTGCCACGCAGGTTGTCGATGTGCATGCTGACCAACGCATGGTTGACGAAGCCCTGGAAGAATTCCTGGAACAGGTCAACGTCGAAACCACCGACGGTGGCGCGGGTGTACGGCACGTGCATCTGCAGGCCTGGACGACCGGAGAAATCGATCACCACGCGCGACAGCGCTTCATCGAGCGGCACGTAAGCATGACCGTAGCGACGGATGCCTTTTTTATCGCCGATGGCTTTGGCAAATGCCTGGCCGAGGGTGATACCGACGTCTTCCACCGTATGGTGGTCGTCGATATGCAAATCGCCCTTGCATTCAATATCCAGGTCGATCAACCCGTGACGGGCGATCTGATCCAGCATGTGCTCAAGAAAAGGAACACCGATATCGAATCGGGCCTTTCCGGTGCCATCAAGGTTGATCGAGGCTTTGATCTGGGTTTCCAGAGTGTCGCGCTCGACAGAAGCCTTACGTTCGGCCATCACCAGCTCCGCAAAATCATTGGGCGAAAAAGGCAGCCATTATAGGCACGCGGGGCGTAAACAGAAACACGAGAGGTGATATGGCTGACGGATAGAACGCCCGGCTGTCGCGGGTAGACATGTCCATACAAGCCATTACAGGCACTGCAAAAACAAATGTGGGAGTGAGCCTGCTCGCGATGAGGGCCTCACAGTCAACATTTCTGTGACTGTCAGACCGCTATCGCGAGCAGGCTCACTCCTACAGGGGTACTGCGTTTTTACTTAGTGAAACAGTACCGCCGTTTTCTGCAGGGTTACCCACACACCCCACGCCAACGGAATACCCACGGCCAACCACGCAGCAATCGCCAGCGGCTTGCTGCCCGGCGCGGCTTTCCACTCCAGAACCGTGCTGGCATCAGCACCTTTGTCGTGACCCAGCGCCTGTTCGGCGGCCAGTTCAGCGTCGGTCATGAAGTACTTCTCGGCCACCGGACGAACCAGCATGTTGCACAGGAAGCCCAACACCAGCAGGCCGGCGAGGATGTACAAGGTGATGTCGTAAGCGGCAGCGCGTTCAACGCCGATGCTCAGCTGATACTCACGCAGGTAGTTCACCAGCACCGGGCCGAGCACGCCAGCCGCCGCCCAGGCAGTCAGCAGACGACCGTGGATCGCGCCAACCATTTGCGTACCGAACAGGTCAGCCAGATACGCTGGAACCGTCGCGAAACCACCGCCGTACATCGACAGAATGATGCAGAACGCCGCCACGAACAGCGCAACGTTGCCCAAATGGCCCATGTTCGGAATCAGCGCGTACAGGGCAAAACCCAGGGCGAAGAACACGAAGTAGGTGTTTTTGCGGCCCAGGTAGTCCGAGAACGAAGCCCAGAAGAAACGACCACCGATGTTGAACAGGCTCAGCAAACCGGTGAAGCCTGCAGCGATCGCAGCGATCGAAGCCAACTGCCCAGCATCGAGTTGGCCAAACGGCACATCAACGCCCAGCAGCTTGCCGCCGAACACTTCCTGCAACAGTGGCGACGCCATGCCGAGGATGCCGATACCGGCAGAAACGTTCAGGCACAGTACCAGCCAGACCAGACGGAATTGCGGGGTTTTCCACGCCACATTCACGTGCACGTGACGATTGGTGATCATCGCGTTCGCGGCTTTCTTCGCCGGCGCAGTCCAGCCTTCAGGTTTCCAGCCGGTTGGCGGCACGCGGTACGACAGAGCGCCACCGATCATGAACACAAAGTAGATCGCGGCCATGGCCACGAAGCTCTGCCAGACGCCAACGCCTTCAGCCGAGCCGAAGTGGCTCATCAGCGCGGTCGCCAACGGTGCACCGACCATCGCGCCGCCACCGAAGCCCATGATCGCCATGCCGGTCGCCATGCCGCGCTTGTCCGGGAACCACTTGATCAGGGTCGAGACCGGCGAGATGTAGCCCAGACCGAGACCGATACCTCCGATCACGCCCGAGCCAATCCACATCAGCCAGATCTGGTGGGTATAAATACCCAGCGCCGAGATCAGCAGACCGCCGCACCAGCACAGTGCCGATACCACGCCAGCCTTGCGCGGGCCAGCGTGCTCCAGCCAGCCACCCCAGATCGCTGCCGAGCAGCCGAGGAAGATGAAGAACAGCGTGTAGATCCAGCCGAGCATCGAGATCGGCCAGTCGCATTGCGAAGAGAAAACCTGCGCGATGAAGCTCATGTCCGGCGCGCAAGTCACTGGCGCGGTGACGCCCAGCGCCTTGGACAGCGGCAACCAGAACACCGAGAAGCCGTACGCCATGCCGATGCACAGGTGAATGGCCAGAGCGGCCGGTGGTACCAGCCAGCGGTTGAAACCGGGCTTGGCGATGATGCGCTCCTTGGAGAGGAACGCAGGCTGGGCGGCGCTGAGGCCGTCCGCCGTAATGCTCGTGCTCATTGTGTATCCCCCAATTATTAGTATGGTTCGCCAGCCACTGTTCACCCTCGGCCTTATGCACGCAGGCATGACCGTTTTTTGGGTGAAGCTCCTTGAAGGCGCGACGTTAAGTCGCAGAGGGACGGACGAACGGGGCGAAGGTTACCATTTGCAAGTGACAGAAAAACCAAACTGATATCACCTTTTTCATGTCATCTGATCTCTACACCTGTGTAGGAGCTGCCGAAGGCTGCGATCTTTTGATCCTGTTTTTGATAAACATCAAAAGATCGCAGCGTTCCGCAGCTCCAACACGGGGCGATTTTTGCTGAACGACGGGTGAACCAAGCGCAGAAAATGGCGTCGCAAGCGGGGGCCGAACTGCGCCTGCTGGCACCTGCCGGACATCCTGAAGCTCTGGCCATCGCGGCGAAGTTGCACGTGCCGCTGGAGGTACTGGCAACATGACGCCACACCGAACCGGGCATTTGCAGCGCTATACTCCCCGGCTAAATTACGAATTCGACTAATTACAAGGACTCGCCCATGAAAGCGTTCGGCAAAATCCTGGGTCTGGTACTTCTCGGGCTGTTGCTGATCATCGTGGCGGCAGGCTTTGCCCTGACCCACCTCTTCGATCCCAACGACTATAAAGACGAGATCCGCCAGATAGCCCGCGACAAGGCCCACATCGAGCTGACGCTCAATGGCGATATCGGCTGGAGCCTGTTCCCGTGGCTCGGCCTGGAATTGCACGAGGCCAGCGTCGCCACCCTGATCAAACCGGCCGAACCGTTTGCCGACTTGCAGATGCTCGGCCTGTCCGTGCGTGTGCTGCCGCTGCTGCGCCGTGAAGTGCAGATGAGCGACGTGCGCGTCGAAGGCCTGAACCTGCGCCTGAACCGCGACAAGGACGGTCATGGCAACTGGGAAGACATTGGCAAGCTGCCGCAGCCTGCCGGTGCAACGCCGCCTGTCGCAGCCAATCAACCGGCCAGCGAAACCCCGCCAGCAGCGGAAAAACCACCGCAACCAATCCGCCTCGACATCGACAGCCTGACCGTCAACAACGCCCGCGTTGAATACAACGACGAGAAGACCGGCAAGCAGTTCAGCGCCGAAAGCATCCAGTTGAGCACCGGCGCGGTTCACGATTCGACCAATATTCCGTTGAAGGCCACCGCTTTCCTCAGCACCAATCAGCCGATGCTGCGGGTGCGCACCGAGCTGAACGGCGAATTGCGCATCGAGCGCGCGCTACAACGCTACAGGTTCGAAGACATGAAATTGTCCGGCGAACTGACGGGCGATCCGCTGCAAGGCAAGGCCATGACCTTCTCGGCTCAAGGTCAGGTTTCGCTGGATAAAGCCGCGAACGTCGCCGAATGGACGGGGATCAAGATCTCCGCCAACCAATTGCGCGCCTTGGGCGAACTGAAAGCCAACGATCTCGATAAAACCCCGCAGATCACTGGCGGCCTGTCCATCGCTCAGTTCGATCTGGCGAAATTCGTCGACAGCATCGGCCAGACACTTCCAGCGATGGCCGCCGGCAGCCTGAGCAAAGTCGAACTGGTCAGCCGCATTGCCGCCACGCCAACCAGCGTCGCGTTCGACAACATCAACCTGAAAGTCGACGACAGCAGCTTCAGCGGCCGCATCGCCGTCGAGGATTTCGCCAAGCAATCGCTGCGCGCGATCCTCAAGGCTGACACCTTCAACGTCGACCGCTACCTGCCGCCGAAATCGGAAAAAGCCGCGAACGCCACGCAAGTGCGTCAGGCCGAAGTCGCCAGCACCGAAGCCGATGCCATGGCCGGCGCCGGCAGTACGCCGCTGCCGGACAAGCCGACCAAAACCGCGTGGAGCACCGATCGCCTGCTGCCGGTGGAACGTCTGGCCAAGCTCGATGTGGACGCCGATCTGACCTTCGGCCAACTGACCCTCGACAAATTGCCGATCCAGAACGCCGCACTGAAAGCCACCGGCCAGGGCGGCCTGCTGACCCTGACCAACCTGAGCGGCGACTTGTACAACGGCAACTTCGCCGCCAATGGCACCCTTGATGTCCGCCAAACCGCACCCGTGCTGAATTTGCAGACCAAGCTCAATCGCGTGCCGGTCGATAAAATCCTCGAAAGCCAAGGCAAGAATCCGCCGGTGAAAGGTTTGATTACCCTCACCAGTAACGTCACCGGCAACGGCAACAGCCAGCAAGCGCTGATCGAAAGCCTCAACGGCAACGCCAGTTTCGTGATCAATAACGGCGTGCTGCTCAACGCCAACCTTGAACAGCAATTGTGCAAAGGCATCGCCACACTCAACCGCAAAACCCTCAGCGGCGAGCCACGCGGCAAAGACACGCCGTTCCAGGAACTCAAGGGCAACCTGACCTTCCGCAACGGCGTCGCCAGCAACCCCGATCTGAAAGTGCGCATCCCCGGCATGACCGTCAACGGTGACGGCGACATCGATTTGCGCGTGCTCGGCATGGACTATCGCGTCGGCATCATCGTCGAAGGTGACACCAGTGCGATGCCGGATCCAGCCTGTCAGGTCGGCGAAAAATTCGTCGGCATCGAGTGGCCGCTGCGCTGCCGTGGCCCGCTGGAGCTGGGCGCGAAAGCCTGCCGCGTCGACAATGATCGACTCGGTCAGGTCGCGACCAAACTGGCTGGCGACAAGCTCAGCGACAAGATCGACGAGAAACTCGGTGACAAGGTCAGCCCGGAATTGAAAAACGCATTGAAGGGGCTGTTCAAGCGATGAGAGCGGAGCAGTTTTCCACGGCGGTGCTGGATTGGTTCGACCGCCACGGCCGCCACGATTTGCCTTGGCAGCAGGACATCAACCCGTATCGGGTGTGGGTGTCGGAGATCATGTTGCAGCAGACTCAGGTCAGCACCGTGCTCAATTACTTCGACCGTTTCATGGCCGCGCTGCCGACGGTCGAAGCGCTGGCCGAAGCGCCGGAAGACGAGGTGCTGCACTTGTGGACTGGCCTGGGTTACTACACCCGCGCGCGCAATTTGCAGAAGACCGCGAAGATCGTCGTCAGCCAGTACGGTGGCGAGTTTCCGCGCGACGTCGAAAAGCTTACGGATTTGCCGGGCATCGGCCTGTCCACTGCCGGCGCGATCGCCAGCATCAGCATGGGCCTGCGCGCGCCGATCCTCGACGGCAACGTCAAACGCGTGCTGGCGCGTTTTACTGCGCAAGAGGGCTACCCCGGCGAGCCGAAGGTCGCCAAACAGCTATGGGCCAACGCTGAGCGCTTTACGCCGCACGATCGGGTCAACGCCTACACCCAGGCGATGATGGATCTCGGCGCCACACTCTGCACGCGCAGCAAGCCGAGTTGCCTGCTGTGCCCGCTGGAGCGCGGTTGCGAAGCGCACATGCTCGGCCTCGAAACCCGCTATCCGATTCCCAAGCCGCGCAAAGCCATCCCGCAGAAGCGCACGCTGATGCCGATGCTCGCCAACGGCGACGGCGCGATTCTGCTTTACCGTCGCCCCTCGAGCGGTTTGTGGGGCGGTTTGTGGAGCCTTCCGGAACTCGACGACCTCGACGACCTGCAGCACCTCGCCGACCAGCACGCGCTGACCATGGGCGAGCAGCAGGCGCTGCCGAGCCTTGTCCACACGTTCAGCCATTTCCAGCTGTCCATCGAACCCTGGCTGGTTCAGGTACAGGAGGCCGCCCATCACGTGGCCGAGGCCGACTGGCTCTGGTATAACCTCGCCACCCCGCCGCGCCTGGGCCTCGCTGCCCCGGTCAAAACCTTGCTCGAACGCGCGGCCGCCGTCTTGAATGCAGGAGAGTCGCCATGACCCGCACCGTAATGTGCCGCAAATACAAAGAAGAACTGCCCGCGCTGGAACGCGCCCCTTTCCCGGGCGCTAAAGGTCAGGATATTTTTGACCACGTCTCGGCCAAGGCTTGGGCCGACTGGCAGAAACACCAGACCCTGCTGATCAATGAAAAGCGTTTGAACATGATGAACGCCGAAGACCGCAAATATCTTCAGGGCGAAATGGACAAGTACTTCTCCGGCGAGGAATACGCTCAAGCCGAAGGCTACGTTCCACCTGCAGAGTAAACCCCGGAAATCGGGGGTCGGATCGTAAGCGACGGAATTAATTTAAGAAATTTTAAAAAAGTCGTTGACGTAAATCCGAAAAACCCTTTTAATGCGCCCCGTTGCCCAGATAGCTCAGTCGGTAGAGCAGGGGATTGAAAATCCCCGTGTCGGCGGTTCGATTCCGTCTCTGGGCACCAAATACCGAAAACCCTGAATCGCAAGATTCAGGGTTTTTTTATGTCTGCGATTTGGCGATCGCTCAATTCGTGCCATGTCATATCAAATAACAAAAACGGTTTTCCAAGAAATACAGGCAGCCTGGCGCCTGTACGCCAAGCCCACCGCGGAGCTTTTCGCAACAGCTCTTGGAAATCGCCCTGCCCCCCCCCCTGATAACCGCTGATGGGTAGGTAGATCGATTGGTCGTTTCTACCTAAACTCCAAAAACGCCGTCAACCGCCACCACATTGACGGCGCTTCACGGCGGTCGATGATCGCTGCCGCGCTTTACATAATTTCCCAGGAGGCCTTATGGCTGCTTGCACTGCAAATGGAGTCGCAGACTACCTGCTGTGGTTCGCCAAGGAACATGGCGACGTGCTGACACCCCTAAAGCTACAAAAGCTGATGTTTTACGCTGACGCTTGGCACATGGTTTTGAACGATGGAGAGGAGCTGGTTCCAGAACATTTTGAAGCCTGGGTACACGGCCCGGTTCTGCGCGAGGTCTACTTCAGGTTCAATCACTACCGCTGGAATCCAATCTCTCAAGAAATTCAGCTGCCTGAGCTATCAGAAAAAATTAAGACTTTTCTTGATGAGGTCTACAAAGTTTTCGGTGGCCTCTCGGGTTACGAGCTTGAGCAGCTCACTCATCAAGAACAGCCATGGAAAGCGGCACGAGGTGATTTGCCTCCAGACGCAACCTGCACATCCAATATCGACAAGGGCCTGACTCGGCTGTTTTATACAGAGATGTCAAAAGCAGGTTAAGGAAGCAGTTATGGGTATGAAGGCAGGAAGCCTCATCAGACCTGGAAGAATGCGCGCGGGATCGCCGGATCCTCAGAAGCGCATCAGTTTTTCCTTCAGGCACATCGAAAGGGATCATAAAAAATTCCGCTACTCACAATGCGAAGCAGCCTATTTCTGCAAGGTCATTGAACGGCTTTCAGCGGTGAGTGATTTTACTGTTCAAGAAATACACTCTGGCCGCTCCAACTCCCTTCGCGCACATCCCATTGTCTGGAACACAACCTCTGAGCCTGAAGGTTTTCAAGCCTTGAATGAACAGCTTAGAGGAAGCCCTCCCTACCAGTTTTCCGTCAGCAGTAATGCCCACGGCAGAGTTCACGGATTTTTCTTGGATCATGTCTTTTATGTGGTTTGGCTCGACCCCGGCCACTGCCTTTACCCTTAAGCAAATCAGTAGCAATGACGATTTGATCGTTCAGTTCAAAGAAACTGAAGAACACTGCGCCTCAACCATGAAAAACCCGCGATCCCCAGAGATCGCAGGTTTTTTCCATTTCAGCCGCCCAATGAGCCATCGACCAACTCAACATTGCGCAGTGCGTTTTCAATGTCGGCGCTTTTCCATCGGCTGTGATCCGCGCTACCGTAGCCGCCCCTTACGGAAGAGGGTCATCCCCGCGATGAACCAGAAACGCACTCGCATCCCCCTGCCCCATCCGCCGCCACCTCAGGAAAGCCTGGTGTCGAGAGGACTGGCGATCATGATCAGCGTGTTTCTGATCAGCACCGGCGCGCTGCTGTGCTACTCGGTCATCGACGGCTTGATTCACGACACCATCACCACCGTCACTCGCGGCGGGCCGGCCAAGGTCTACACCCTCGCCGGGCAACCGGGCGCGTACTGGTTTCATATCATTTTTGAAGGCTTTTTCGGCGGATTGCTGCTGGTCGCAGGTGTGGCGTGGCATCGACTGACGCGTATCGGCAAACCCGCTAGCAGGGCCCGACGTAAATACCGCTAGCACTTGGCGTTCGTATGAAATGGACTACAGACCCTGCCCGCCAACGTCCTTTTCCTCGGCAGCGTCCTGCACGACCAATCGCCTCTTCCTGCGGATTTCACCGTCTCTCCCGACATACTCAAACGGCGACGCCGGGCATGCTTTTGCGTCTGATCACAATGAAGCGGAAGACCCGATGAGCCAGTTAAAACCTGCTGACACGCAAGACCCGAAAATCGATTCATTGCTGGGGGAGCTTGGCGAGTTGATTCGTCAGGCACGGCAAAAAGTGCTGCGAGCGGTTGATACGATTCAAGTGCAGACCTGCTGGCAGATCGGCCGGCATATCGTTGAGTTTGAGCAACAGGGCGCCCAGCGTGCGGGCTATGGCAAGCAGTTGCTTGCCTTGCTGGCGAAGGATCTGACGGCGCAGTTTGGTAAAGGGTTTGATGAACGTAATCTGCGCTACATGCGCAGCTTTTATCAGCTGTTTCCAATTTGGAACGCAGTGCGTTCCGAATTGAGCTGGACTCACTACCGTAGGCTGTTGGGAGTGAACAATGAAAAAGCGCGGCATTGGTACATGGACGAGTGCGCCAATCTGAACTGGTCAAGCCGCGCCCTCGATCGCCAGATTCTCACCCTCTACTACGAGCGGCTCCTCATGAGTCGAGACAAAGCCGACGTGATCGAAGAAGCCACCACCAACATCGAAGCGATGAAATGTAATCCGCGTGAATTCATTCGCGATCCGGTCATGCTCGAGTTTCTCGGCCTGCCCTCAGCCGGCAAGGTCAGGGAAAGCAGTCTCGAACAGGCTCTCATCGATCACCTGCAGGGTTTTCTGCTCGAACTGGGCAAAGGCTTTTCCTTCGTTGCTCGCCAGCAACGCATCAGTACCGACGGCGTCGATCTGTACATCGATCTGGTGTTCTACAACTACCTGCTCAAATGCTTTGTGATCATCGATCTCAAACGCGGCAAGCTCAGCGCCCGCGATGTCGGGCAGATGGACATGTATGTGCGCATGTACGACGAGCTGATGCGCAGCGAGGGCGACAAGCCGACAGTCGGGATAATTTTGTCTGCCGAAAGCAACGATTCGGTGGCGCGTTATTCAATGCTCAAAGGCAACGAACAACTGTTCGCCAGCAGTTACAAAACGATATTGCCGAGTGAAGAAGAGTTGCGCGCAGAACTCAATCGCGAACAGGCCTTGATCGAAGAACGCATGCTGACTCAATCCACTGAATAAACCCTACGGATTGTTCCCAGGCGGCGCGGAGACTATCGTTGGCAGCTTACCCGTCAAGGTCGAGAGTCATGAGCTGTCAGGACATGCCCGCAACGCAGGATGTGCAGTCAAGGTCGCCGATTTTGAATACTGCTCAAAGCGAGCCTTTCAAAGAATCGGCCGCCGACGGGTACGTGCTGGGCGGTTTCACCTGGCGTCACACATCCCCCGATGCCCAGCGCCCGGTGGTCATCATCAACGCCGCCACCTCCGTGCGCTGCCGCCACTACTCGCGATTCGCCGCCTATCTGTTCGCCAATGGCTTCGACGTCATTACCTACGACTACCGCGGCATCGGCGAATCGCGACAGGCTTCGATCAAAGGCCTGAACGCTTCGTGGACTGATTGGGGCGCGCTGGATTTCGAGGCGATGCTCAAGCGTGCGCAACGTGAGTTTCCCGGTCAGCCGATTGACGTGGTCGGGCACAGTTTTGGCGGTTGCGCGGCGGGGTTGGCTGAATCCGGGCGAGTTATCCGACGGTTGGTCACTGTCGGCGCGCAGTTTGCCTACTGGCGAGATTACGCACCCGAGCATCGCTGGCGCATGTTTGGCAAATGGCATCTGCTGATGCCGTTGATGACCCTGTTCTGCGGCTACTTCCCCGGCAAACGCTTCGGCTGGCTGGAAGACACACCGACGGGCGTCGTGCGCGACTGGAGCACGCCTGCCCCGCGATTCGAAGAGCGCCCAAGCGGTCGCGCACTGATGAAAAAAACCGGCACCCTGCCCTTCGCCAATGTCCGCGCGCAGACGCTGGCCATCAGCATCAGCGACGATCCCTACGGCACGATTGCGGCCATCGAACGCCTGCTCGGCTACTTCAGCAACGCTTCAAAAACCCACCTGCGCATCGAGCCGCAAGACATCGGCGAACAACAAGTCGGACATTTCGCCTTTTTTCGCAGCGCATACCAAGCCACACTATGGCCCATCGCTCTGACCTGGCTGCAAACCGGCGCACTGGCCCCCGACACACCGGGGCGGCAAGTCCCGCGCAGCTGAGCCCTCTCAACGCACGACGGAACACATCATGGCCTCCGCCAACAAGCAGCAAAAACGCGCCACCCGGGCCAAAGCCAAGGCCAAGCAGAACCGCACCAAACGCGCTGAAGCGCCGGTCGAGCTGGATCCAAACGACGACCGCATCGACTTCGAATCGGTGGATCTGACCGAGCTGTTCAAGAAAATGATCGACGCCGAGAAGATCAGCCAGCAAGCCCTGTGCACCGCCTTCCTCGAAGACCCGCTGCTGGAACTGGTTTACGAGCAGGAAGGCGAAGAAGGCGCGATGGACTTCATCCTCGCCGCGCTGATCGAGTATCGCCAGTGGTCGCAGGAAACCGACGAGGCCGGCGCGCTGGCATGGATCGAATCACCGGCCTTCCAGGCCGACTATGTGGCGGCGTCCGACGCGATCGCCGCAAACACCCAACAGAAGAACTGAGCTCCCATGGCATCCCTGAACAAGCAACAGAAACGCGCCAAACGCGCCAAGGCAAAAGCCAAACAAATCCGTATGGTCGGCCGCAAGCCACTGGAACAGGACGAAGACCTCGACCACCTCGCCGAGCCGGTGCCGGAATACGTCCTGGCGATGTTCAGCAAAATGCGCGACGCCGAAGCCATCAGCCGCAACGAAATGCTGCTGACCCTGCTGCGCGAACTGGCGTTCGTCATCGTTGATCATCCTGAACTGCTGGACATGGAAAACGCCGACAACGAAGGCATGGCCGCCACTCACCTGGCCGCCGACATGCTGATCGACTACCGCATGTGGGCCGAAGGCGTAACGATCGAAGAAGCCCAGGCCTGGCTGAGCGAGCCACAGTTCATCACCGATTTCGGGGTTGCGCTGGATGCTTATGGCAAGTCGGTGGAAGCACAGGAAGACAAGAGCGAATAAACATCGCTCAAAAACAAAAACGGCCGCTAGTCATCACTGACAGCGGCCGTTTTGCATTACGCGTTACGGATCAGTTCAACACCACCGCGCCACGTTTTTCCAGCTTGCGACGGCGTGCGACCAGCAGACCGGCAGCCACCACCATCAGGCTCAGCAGGCCAGTCGCGAGGATCTCCACGCGATGCGCTTCCTGGAACAGCATGATCGTCAGGGCCGCGACGATGAAGATGATCACCGCGTAGGTCAGGCCCGGGAACAGCCACATGCTGAAGACGATTTTCTCGCCGCGTGCCATGCGCTGTTTGCGCATACGCAGTTGCGAGAAGGCGATTACCAGGTACACCAACAGTGCGATCGCGCCGGAGCTGGCCAGCAGGAACTCGAACACGGCGGCCGGGGCCACGTAGTTGGCGAACGTGCAGAGGAACGCTGCGCCAGTCGACAACATCACCGCCCAGTAAGGCGTGCCGCTTTTGTTGGTGCGGGTCGACATGGCCGGGGCATCGCCACGCTTGCCGAGGGAGAAGAGCATGCGCGACGAGGTGTAGAGCGCTGAGTTCAGGCAGCTGGTCACCGCGACCAGAACGACGATGTCGACGATCATTTTCGCGTTAGGAATGCCCATGCGCTCAAGCACGGTCTGGTAGGAACCGAGGTTGGCCAGCGTAGGATCGTTCCACGGCACCAAGGCCACAACGATGAAGATCGACACGAGATAGAACAAGCCGATCCGCCAGATCACCGAGTTGGTGGCCTTGGAGATTTGCTTGCCCGGGTTCTTCGATTCCGCGGCCGCGATGGTCACGATCTCGGTACCCATGAAGGAGAACATGGTGGTCAGGATTGCACCCAGCACCGCGCCCATGCCGTTCGGCAGGAAGCCGCCGCTGTCGAACAGGTGCGACACACCGCTGACCTGGCTGTTCGGCAGGAAGCCAAAAATGGCGGCAAGGCCAAGGCCGATAAAGCCGATGATCGCCAGCACTTTAATCAGCGCAAACCAGAATTCGAACTCGCCGTAATTCTTCACGCTGAACAGGTTGGTGACCGTGAGCAACATGGTGATGATCAGTGCGAAAGCCCAGATGCCTACGCCCGGGAACCATGCGTGGAGGATGGTCGCGGCGGCATTGGCTTCCAGCGGAATCACCAATACCCAGAACCACCAGTACAACCAGCCGATGGTGAAACCGGCCCAGTGCCCGATGGCACGGTCGGCGTAAGTCGAGAACGAACCGGTGTCCGGCGAGGCAACAGCCATTTCGCCGAGCATGCGCATCACTAACACCACCAGGGTACCGGCGGCGGCGTAAGCCAGCAGCACGGCAGGGCCGGCGGCAGCGATGGCGTGGCCGGAGCCAACGAACAGACCGGCGCCGATCACACCGGCGATCGACAACATGGTCACATGACGCGGTTTGAGCCCTTGTTCAAGGCCATTGGAGCTTGGGGTACTGCTCATCGAAACTACCTTTGCGAGGAAAGCGATTCAGTCCGTCCTGTCTGGTGTGTTCTTTCTCGTAAAAAGAAACCAACAGGGCGTTCCGGATTCTGCACGCAATAAATGCGCCAAAATGTTTCAAAGTCTTCTGGATCGCGGCTTTGCGTGCGACCGGACGGTCATCGCAAGTCCTTGAGATTAATGGCTATTCGCCAGAACGTTACCCTGCGACTCACTTTCAAGACAAATCAGCGCACCAGAAACACACTGAAAAAGTGTGGGATGCACAATAAAAGAGCGAAACCTGTACGTTCGGCCGGATAGCGCTTCCAACACCCCGCCAAAGCTGGCAACATCGCGCCTTTTTTTACGCGACACCCACGGGTTTGCACGATCAAACACCCGTTCGGTTGTTGATGGGGCGACAGTCTGCTGTGCCGATGCGACAACCTGCCACCTGCCACCCGTTAACCGCTCGTAGCGCTGTTGGCTGCCATTGAAACGCTATGCTAGCTTGGCCGCCTCGCCAGGAAGGCCACCCAACAGCTGGAGCGCAACATATATGAGGAACGCACATGGCTGAGGCCACGCCCGCGCTTGAAATCCGCAACCTGCACAAACGCTACGGACAGCTTGAGGTGCTCAAAGGCATCTCGCTGACCGCCCGCGACGGCGATGTGATCTCGATCCTCGGTTCCTCCGGTTCCGGCAAGTCCACGTTCCTGCGTTGCATCAACCTGCTGGAAAACCCGCATCAGGGCCAGATTCTGGTGGCCGGTGAAGAACTCAAGCTCAAGGCCGCCAAGAATGGCGAACTGGTTGCCGCCGACGGCAAACAGATCAACCGCCTGCGCTCCGAGATTGGTTTTGTGTTTCAAAACTTTAATCTGTGGCCGCACATGAGCATCCTCGACAACATCATCGAGGCCCCGCGTCGCGTGCTCGGTCAGAGCAAAGCTGAAGCGATCGAAGTCGCCGAAGCGCTGCTGGCCAAGGTCGGCATCTCCGACAAACGCCATGCGTACCCGGCGCAATTGTCCGGCGGTCAGCAACAACGCGCGGCGATTGCCCGCACGCTGGCGATGCAACCGAAAGTAATCCTGTTCGACGAGCCCACCTCGGCGCTTGACCCGGAAATGGTTCAGGAAGTACTTAGTGTTATCCGCGCATTGGCCGAAGAAGGCCGCACCATGCTGCTGGTGACCCACGAAATGGGCTTCGCCCGTCAGGTCTCCAGCGAAGTGGTGTTCCTTCATCAGGGCCTGATAGAAGAGCAAGGATCGCCTCAGCAGGTGTTCGAAAACCCGCTTTCGGCGCGCTGCAAACAATTCATGTCCAGCAACCGCTAACGGAGCAACATGCATGCAGAATTTCAAGAAGGTCTTCCTGGCCGCCGCCGTCACCCTCGCGTTCAGCGCCGGTGCCATGGCTGAAACCCTGAAGATGGGCATCGAAGCGGCTTACCCGCCGTTCAACAACAAAGACGCCAGCGGCAACGTGGTCGGCTTCGACAAAGACATCGGCGACGCTCTGTGCGCGAAGATGAAAGTCGAGTGCAGCGTGGTCACGTCCGACTGGGACGGCATCATTCCGGCCCTGAACGCGAAGAAGTTCGACTTCCTGATCTCCTCGCTGTCGATCACCGAAGAGCGCAAAGGCGCGGTCGACTTCACCGACCCGTACTACTCGAACAAGCTGCAGTTCATCGCACCGAAAAACGTCGACTTCAAAACCGACAAGGACTCGCTGAAAGGCAAGACCATCGGTACTCAGCGTGCAACCCTGGCCGGTACCTGGCTGGAAGACACCTACGCCGATGACATCAAAGTCAGCCTCTACGACACCCAGGAAAACGCCTACCTCGACCTGACCTCCGGTCGTGTCGACGCGATCCTCGCCGACAAGTACGCCAACTACGACTGGCTGAAAAGCGACGCCGGCAAGAACTACGAGTTCAAAGGTGACCCGGTCGTAGAAAGCGACAAGATCGGCATCGCTGTGCGTAAAGGCGACCCACTGCGTGAGAAGTTGAACGCTGCCCTGAAGGAAATCGTCGCCGACGGTACCTACAAGAAGATCAACGACAAGTACTTCCCGTTCAGCATCTACTGATCCTGACCTGTGGGACTGGCGCCGTGATGCAACGGCGCCGGCTCCCGACTTTGCCTGCCGCAATTTGAACAGAATTCCATGATTATCGACCTCTACGGATTCGGCCCGGCCCTCGCTGCCGGCGCGCTGATGACCGTCCAACTGGCCCTCACGGCCCTGTGCCTGGGACTGGTGCTCGGTCTGCTCGGCGCCTTGGCCAAGACTTCCCCGTACAAGCCGCTGCAATGGCTTGGCGGCACTTATTCGACCCTCGTGCGCGGCGTCCCGGAATTGCTCTGGGTATTGTTGATCTACTTCGGTACGGTCAACCTGATGCGCGCCCTCGGTGAGTTCTTCGGCAACCCCGACCTGCAACTCAATGCCTTCGCCGCCGGTGTCATCGCCCTCGGCCTGTGCTTCGGCGCTTACGCCACGGAAGTGTTTCGTGGTGCGATTCTCGCCATCCCCAAAGGCCACCGTGAGGCCGGCCAGGCCCTGGGCCTGTCGAAATGGCGGATCTTCACCCGGCTGATCATGCCGCAGATGTGGCGTATCGCCCTGCCCGGCCTGGGCAATCTGTTCATGATCCTGATGAAAGACACCGCGCTGGTCTCGGTGATCGGCCTGGAAGAAATCATGCGTCACGCGCAAATCGGCGTGACCGTGTCGAAACAACCGTTCACCTTCTATATGGTCGCCGCGATCATGTACCTGGGCCTGACCGTGCTGGCGATGACCGGCATGCACTTCCTGGAAAAACGCGCCGCTCGCGGCTTTGCGAGGAGCGCTTAAATGAACTGGGAAGTCATCATCAAGTGGCTGCCGAAACTGGCGCAGGGCGCGACCCTGACCCTGGAGCTGGTAGCCATCGCGGTACTCGCTGGCCTGCTGCTGGCAATTCCGCTGGGCATCGCCCGCTCTTCGAAGCTGTGGTACGTGCGCTCGCTGCCTTACGCCTACATCTTCTTTTTCCGTGGCACGCCATTGCTGGTTCAGCTGTTCCTGGTTTATTACGGCCTGGCGCAGTTCGACGCGGTACGTGAAAGCGCGTTGTGGCCGTATCTGCGCGATCCGTTCTGGTGCGCCACGGTGACCATGACCCTGCACACGGCGGCGTACATCGCCGAGATCCTGCGCGGGGCGATTCAGGCGATTCCGCCGGGCGAGATCGAAGCGGCGCGAGCCTTGGGCATGTCCAAGCCGAAAGCGATGTTCTACATCATCCTCCCGCGCGCGGCGCGCATCGGCCTGCCGGCCTACAGCAACGAAGTGATCCTGATGCTCAAGGCCAGCGCGCTGGCCAGCACCGTGACCCTGCTGGAACTCACCGGTATGGCGCGCACGATCATTGCGCGCACCTATCTGCCGGTGGAGATCTTCTTCGCGGCGGGCGTGTTCTATCTGCTGATGGCTTACGTGCTCGTGCGCGGCTTCAAGCTGCTGGAGCGCTGGCTGCGCGTCGATGCCTGCCAAGGGCGTTGATTCTTCCTACGTGCTGACGGGCGAGGACTTACTCGCCCGCTTCACCGCGCTGGATGCTTTTTTGATTGAGCATCAGGCGCTGTGGAAACCTCGACCGTTCACCCATCTTTCGCTTGCTTGGGAAGCGTCCTACCCGGAATTGTCCTCGTGGCTACGCGGACGGTCGCTGGACGACGCGGAAAACGCTCATAACCACCCTGCTGATCTTGCTGATGCGCCGGAGCCGTTCGCTTCATTGGCGGCGTTGTCGGCTGAGTTGAATGTGGTTGGCGAGTTGCCGGAACATGCGCTGGAAGCTGCGGGGCATCGCTTGAATGTCGATGTACCGGGGCGCAAGTGCCAGCAGATCGAGGCGTTTGCCAGTCGTTTGTCCTTTGCTTCGCAGCCGAAGCATTGGCTGGATTGGTGTTCGGGCAAGGGTCATTTGGGGCGACGCTTGTTGGGCTCCGAGCAGCAACTGACTTGCGTTGAATATGATCCTCAATTGGTCGCCAGCGGACAGGCGTTGAGTCAGCGTCATCATCTGCACGCTTTGCACGTGGAACAGGATGTACTGGCGGCGGACGCCTCTGCCGTATTGAGCGCGAATCACACGCCCGTCGCCCTTCACGCCTGCGGTGATCTGCATGTGCGCTTGATGCAACTGGCCAGCACCGCAGGTTGCCAGCAAATGGCGATCGCGCCTTGCTGCTACAACCGCATCAGCCGCAGCGAGTATCAGCCGTTGTCCCACGCCGGACTGTTATCGCTCCTACAGCTCTCGCTGGAAGATCTGGCGCTGCCGATGAGCGAAACCGTCACCGCCGGTGCACGCGTCCGACGTCAGCGCGACACCTCAATGGCCCGTCGCCTTGCTTTCGACCTGCTGCAACGGCAAGTGCGCGGCGTCGACGAATACTTGCCAACGCCCTCCCTGCCCAGCGCTTGGCTGGACAAACCGTTCGCCGATTACTGCTGCGATCTGGCCGATCTCAAAGAGTTATCCACAGTCGGCACGCCAGATTGGGCCGCACTGGAAGCGGCGGGATGGCAACGATTGGCCGAAGTGCGCAACCTGGAGTTGCTGCGCGGATTATTCCGACGACCACTGGAGCTTTGGCTGAACCTCGATCGGGCACTTTTCCTCACCGAACAGGGATACGCCGTACGCCTCGGCACTTTCTGCGAATCAGCGCTGACTCCGCGCAATTTCCTGTTGTTGGCCGAACGCGAATAAACCACCGCCAGCCTGTGGATAACTCTGTTGATGGATTTTACTCGAATCCAATATCCACGCCTGTTTCGGTGCTGAAACAGCTCTGGTCATTTTTTGTTCACATAAAGAAAAAACCGATAAAACAGGGATTTGCGAACAAAATGAGAACGCGTCCACAAAAACCGGCCTAAGCGAGTAGTCAGGCCACTCAGTTGTGCATAAGCCGCCAATCAAAACGACATAACCGCCGAAAATCAGCAGCGGCCGGCGAATAATTGCAGCGGCTTGCCACCCTTGCTATACAGGGTCACAGCGCGCCGGCAGCGCACATTCAAACAAGAAAAATCTGACCGACAGGAAGCGACCGTGACGTTCATTTCTTACGCACAGAATTTTGAAGACGTCCGCCTGTGGCGCGCACTCAAACAGTTCGAGCACGGCTTCTACATCGATGTCGGCGCCAACGACCCGAGCCACGACTCCGTCACCAAAGCCTTCTACGATCACGGCTGGCGCGGCGTTAACGTCGAACCGATGCAAAATTATTACGACGCGCTGTGCCAAGCGCGACCACGCGACGCGACGGTGCAATGCGTCGCCAGCGACCAGCCCGGCGAAATGACCTTCTACGGCATTCCCGGCACCGGCCTCTCCACCGCCGACCCCGCCGTCGCCCAGCAACGCAAAGACCTCGGCATGGACGTGCGCAGCCTTACCGTCAAAGCGCGCACACTGACCTCGATCTGCGAACAATACGCCGCCGACCGACCGATCCATTTCCTCAAAATCGACGTTGAAGGCCACGAAGAAACCGTCCTGCGCGGCATGGACTTCAGCCGCTTCCGCCCATGGATCATCGTCATCGAAACCCCATGGCAACGCGACCACACGTGGGAACACCTGGTCACCGACGCCGGCTACCAGTCGATCCTGTTCGACGGCCTCAACACCTGGTTCCTCGCCGATGAACACCTGAGCCTCAAACCCGCCTTCGACATCCCACCGTGCAACCTCGACAACTTCCAGCTCTGCCAAGGCCACGCCCTCGCCCACCCACTGAGCCCCGGCGAACTCGACACCGCCCAACAACTCGTCGACGCCCTGCACCGCGCCGAGCAGGCCGAAGCGCAGTTGTTGGCCCTGCAAAACAGCCGCACTGTGAAGGCAGTGCAAACGCTGCGAAATGTACTGCGCAGGGCCTGATTTGCAGCGATGCAAAAATAGTCTGAATTCAGGGGTTTACAGAAATTATCCAGTCGCTATAATCGTCGCCCACACGCCGGTATAGCTCAGTTGGTAGAGCAACTGACTTGTAATCAGTAGGTCCCGGGTTCGACTCCTGGTGCCGGCACCATATAGAACAAGGCTCGCAGCGATGCGGGCCTTTTTCGTTTCTGATCCGGGGTTACGCCGGGGTTACGTTTCAGATAAATCGCCAGCTATTTCGATTCGCCATTTTTCCCTGCCGAAGTCGCCCAGATTGAGCCATGCCCCGCTCACTGGACGAGAAGCCGCGATTCAAGCCCACTGAATAATTCGCCGCTGTGTTTGGTTGAGAGGATGCGCTGGTACGGAGATTCCCAGGATGCGCAAATCGCTTCTGCTATTTCTTCCACGCTCGTATTGGTTAAGAAAGTCCGAGTGCCGGGGTTTCCGTACGATTGGCGCTCATGGGCAATCTGCTGTGAGCGAATTGCTCAACTCATGATTGTTCAGACGATAGCTGTCCACCACAGCTGCCGATCCCTCGTGGAGTTATCGGCAATCGTCAAGCGAAAGGTCGGTTCGGATACAAAAATGAGCAAGAGGGAGACAGGCAATAAGCCCGGAGCTGTGCCGGGCTTAGGGGGAATGGTCAGCTGATCACGAAAAAATTGGCCATCGATGAGGGATTGATTGGCGCAATGTTATATTTTTCGGGCTGAACGGCTCCCGTTTTGACTAGACGATCAAAACGATCGTTAATCTGGTCTAGACGTTGCGCCCGCTCACCTGCGCGACTAGCCGCTTCCTTCGCAAGCGTCTCTGCAGTTCTTTTGTCGAGCGTCATCATCGTTTCCCTCGCAGGTTGGTCATGTGTAGTGAAGCATGAAAGCGGACTGCTGTCTTTCAGCGTGCTCCGTGAGTAGCTCCGAATAAACGCGGAGATTCTGCCTGAGCTCAACATCTTGCGTATAGTCTTCGATTCTCAACTTCAGACCGCTGGTAAGGGTGTTGATTCCGATCATCCGCCCATGTGAATGCCAGCGATTATTGTCGCTTAGATCCTTGGCTATCTGCTCTGCGCGGGCCTCCTTCTCTTCAGCGGTGACCGGCTGACCAGCTGTAGTGGTCAAATGATGTGTCCAATCCTTGAATTTATACTTCACCAGCCACTGCTTCAGCAGGCTGACCGAAAGATCCCGTGCCTGCTCGTATCTGCGAAGCGTCGCTAAATCCAGGCGCTGAAGCATCATAAATTCGGCGTCTGTCATCCTCCCTTGCGCAGACTTATCGATCAACTCGTTAACCTTGTCGATATAGCCCAAAGCGGGCACAAGCTGTCCGTCGGATAGGGGAACCTGCGGATCAATCGGCCCAAGAGATGATGCGTAATCCATAAAGATCTTGTCCCCCGACATGCAAAAAATAGTGCCCGCGGACATGGCAGCAGTGGGGACTACGAAAAAAACCTCTGCAAAATGATGCCGAGTGACCTCGACCATTTTTTCGACCGCCTCTACAACTCCGCCAGGCGTTGAAAGGATTATGCAGATCCTCCCTTCGGCATGGCTCGGCTGTACCTGCCTCACTACCTCCTCGACTGCGGCCACATACGCATTAAGCACCGCCGGGTGAATTGGCCCCGAGTAAGCAAGGACAGGGCAATTAAAATGCCCAGAGATCAACGTCCGATAATGAGTGAGCGCGGCGAATACATGATTATCGAGACTTGGCACTATCCTCTCCTTGGTTCTGTATAAGCGCATTCACGTACATGGTTTGTTTAGGCTAGATTTTCGTTAATGTCAATTCGCCACCGAAGGTGAGACTTCATAGACTGACAGACGCCCGCAAACTGCCACTTCAGCTTTTAACCTTCGAGATATGACGTCTCGTGGAAACTATCTGGCAGGCAAGTGGCTATGCTCAGCGTTCTGACAACATAGCCGTTACACAAGGATGAAGATGATGCCAATAAAAAGTGATATGAGCGGACTGAAGACTCTGGCCGATAACGCGCGAAAGCTCGGAGAGACAAAGCAGGTATTGCTGTTGGATCTACTTAATCCTGCGTTCATTTCCAAACATACCGGAAGCCCAGACTTTCTTTCGTTTTGCGAATCCGCTGGCTACAAGATAGAGACATCCGAAGACCTTCAGGCAATCCCAGATGAGCCTTGGGATGAGTACATAGCGGCAAATTCGGACTTCGATAATTGGCGGGATATGCAGGAGAAAGCTCTCGCAGCCTGGAGCGCGGCAAAACTGATGAGCGGGCTAAAAAGCTGAAGGTAGAACGTGGCGGCTGTCGTCGATCGTGGCCGCTACACCACTGATCGCCATTAGGCATCAATTTCCAATAAAAGACCTAGGGCTCGTGTTCCCAGCACTCAAAGCGACTGTATGATCCCAGAGAAGCCGCACCGAGTTTTTCAATTGGAAACGGAATCAAGGAATGTACCAAGCGCAATATTGGGTGGAGCTGCAAAATCTTAAAGCACATGTCTACTATCTCGAGCTCTATCAGATTAGATCTGAAAATATCGAGCGGGGAATCAGCATCGTATTGGCCGTAGCGTCCGCCGGCAGTATTGGTGGCTGGGCTATTTGGAAAGAATACGCCTTTGTCTGGGGCCTTCTAATCATGCTCAGCCAGGTCGTATCGGTCGTGTACAAGTTCCTTCCATTCAAGGCCCGTATCAAGCCTCTCAGCGTTGCAGGGCTAGAGCTATCTGTGCTCGCCGACGATGCAGAAAAAGGCTGGTTCGATGTAGCGCAAGGGGAGCTAACTGAGCGAGAGATCAACGAAAAACGTTTCGCGATACGAAAAAAGAAAGCAGCGGTAATGAAATCTGCCTTTTCTGGAATGGTCGTCCCTGAAAATGGAGGTCTCATGACCAAAGCCGAGTCGCAGATGAGGCGATATTTCCAAAGCCACTACCCGGAGTTAACTAATGAGTGACAACAAATCGCAGCCACCTCGCCAGACCCCATCGAGACCAGCACATACCAATGACCGGGGACTGCCGCCCGTTCAAAACACTCTTCCTATGCCGAAGGTACAGCCTCCGAAAAAAGACAAGTAATCAGCTGAACCGGTAGCATCGAAGGAGTTGATTTGCTCAGTCGCTAGCTTTCGATTGGGCGAGTTTCCATGTTCGTGAACAGCGAATTATGGCGAGAAGCAGACAGTCCTCGATTGACCACCTTCAGCAACTGCCCATTGCAACGCCCCGGGCCGCCGCGAGAATTATTCGGCGAGCTCTGAAAATCGGCGTATTTCGCTTGGAGGATTTGAGTCCCCTGACAGCTCGAAGCGCCAATAGCCAACGTCATGCCATTTGCCGAGCTTGTAGCCAACCTCCGGGAAAGTACCGATGTGATTGAATCCTAGACTTTCATGCAGTCCCACGCTCCCGGCATTCGGCAGTGAGATTCCTGCATAGATTGAGCGAAAGCCTTGCTTGGCCAAGATGGGCAACAGCGCTTCGTAAAGCCTCCGACCGACACCCACACGACGTTCGCTGCTAGCGATGTACACCGTGACATCAACGGCCCAGCGATACGCAGCGCGAGCCCGGTGCTGGCTCGCGTACGCATAGCCAATAACTCGACTATCGCGAGTAGCCACCAGATAGGGATAGTTTTGCAGCGTCGCCAATATGCGCTGCCCCATCTCCTCGACAGTAGGCACCACCTCCTCGAATGAAATAGCGGTACTACTGACGATCGGGCCATAAATCGCCAGGACATCTGCGGCGTCCTCAGGACGCGCCACTCTCAGCTCAATAGACATGGCACCCCCTCAGATTGAACGCTGGTTTACACGAGCCATCAGTTGCTCGGCGCTCTCCTTGCGCTCGGAATAACGATCCACTAGAAACTCCTGCCGATCGCGCAGCAAAACAGTGAACTTCACCAACTCTTCCATCACATCGACCACACGGTCATAGAACGGCGAAGGCTTCATCCGCCCGGAATCATCGAATTCCATGTAGGCCTTCGGTACAGAAGATTGGTTAGGGATAGTGAACATGCGCATCCATCGCCCCAGCACACGAAGTTGATTGACCACATTGAACGACTGCGAACCACCACAAACCTGCATGACCGCCAATGTTTTGCCTTGGGTCGGGCGAACAGCGCCGAGTTCTAAAGGAACCCAGTCGATTTGCGCTTTGAACACCGCCGACATCGCACCGTGGCGTTCCGGCGAGCACCAGACCTGGCCTTCCGACCAAAGCATCAGATCGCGCAGTTCTTTCACTTTTGGATGATCGACCGGCGCATCGTCAGGCAGGGGCAAACCGGACGGGTTGAAGATGCGTGTTTCAGCACCGAAGTGTTCCAGTAAGCGTGCGGCCTCTTCTACCAGCAAACGACTGAAAGAGCGCTCACGAGTCGATCCATAGAGAAGCAAAATTCGTGGTCTGTGATGATCCTGCGTCAACGCTGGCACACTATCGAACAAGGTTAGGTCGAGGTTAGGTAGTAGCTCTGACATACATCCTCCTTAGAGCTCGCCGATTCGATCCAGCTCGGTTTTGAGCTCATCGCGACTGAGAGTGTTTAGGGGCAGTTCGAGGAAGGCGCGACAGCGTTGCTCGATGAGCGCCAGCGTGGCACGAAAAGCAGCGTCAATCGCAGCTTCGTTACCCGACACGTCAGACGGATCTTCTAACCCCCAGTGCGACTTCAGCGCAGGGCCGAAATACACCGGACAGCTTTCCCCGGCGGCCTTGTCGCAGACGGTGATGACAATATCCGGAGGGTTGCCTTCGAAGGCGTCATTGCCTTTGCTGCGCAAACCGTCAATAGAGATACCGGCCTGTTGCAAGGTGGACAAGCTGCGCGGGAGTACTTGGCCTTTGGGGAAACTGCCGGAGCTTACTGCCTTGAAACCCTGAGGAGCCAAGTGATTAAACATTGCTTCTGAAAGGATGCTGCGACAGCTGTTGGCCGTACACATGAATAGGATTCGCATGAATTGCTCCTTCCGCATCGGGCGGATTTTAAAGGCTGAGGCGCAAGGCCAGCGCCGAGAGGGTAATTAGCAGAACAGGCAGGGTCAGCAAGACACCGACCTTGAAGTAGTAACCCCAGGTGATACGCATGCCTTTGCGCTCCAGCACATGTAGCCAGAGCAGCGTGGCGAGGCTGCCGATCGGGGTGATTTTCGGGCCGAGGTCGCAGCCGATGACGTTTGCATAGATCATCGCTTCGCGAACCAGGCCATGCGCGTCACTGGCCTGAATCGATAGCGCACCGATCAACACACTTGGCATGTTGTTCATCACCGACGACAACAGCGCGGACAGCAATCCCGTGCCGAGGGTGGCGCTCCACAGCCCCTGTTCGGCGAGGCGGTTAAGCAGTCCGGCGACTAGATCCGTCAACCCGGCGTTCTTTAGGCCATACACCACTAAGTACATGCCGAGGGAGAACACCACGATCTGCCACGGAGCTTCTCGCAGCACGCGACGAGTAGAGATTTTGTGCCCCTTGGCAGCAACGGCAAAAAGAATCGCCGCACAAACTGCTGCCACTGCGCTTACTGGAATGCCCAGTGGCTCGAGTGCGAAAAGGCCAACCAGCAATATCAGCAACGTCCAACCGCCGACGATGAACGTCGCCCGGTCGCGGATCGCCGTTTTGGGCTCCTTCAGCGCATCCAGCGCGTAACTTTGCGGCAAGTCTTTTCGGAAGTAGGCAAACAGCACTAGCAACGTCGCGGCCACACTGACAACACTCACTGGCACCATGACCGAAGCGTATTCAGCAAAGCCCAACTGGAAGAAGTCGGCCGACACAATGTTGACCAAATTGGACACCACTAACGGCAAGCTCGCAGTGTCAGCAATGAACCCCGCAGCCATCACGAAGGCTAATGTCGCACCTGGTGAAAAGCGCAGCGCCAGCAGCATAGACATGACGATGGGCGTGAGAATCAGCGCAGCTCCATCATTGGCAAACACCGCAGACACCATAGCTCCGAGCAATACGCAAAACGCGAACAACCGGTAACCACTACCCTTCGCCCAACGCGCCACATGCAGAGCAGCCCATTCGAAAAAGCCAGCTTCATCCAGCAGCAGGCTGATGATGATCACCGCAATGAACGTAGCTGTTGCGTTCCAGACTATGGCCCAGACCGTGGGGATATCTTGCAGCGATACAGCGCCGACAGCCAACGCGATCACTGCGCCGAGCGTGGCACTCCAACCTACGCCGAGGCCTTTGGGTTGCCAGATGACAAGAACGAGGGTCAGGGCGAATACAGAAACAGCGACAAACATTAAAAACTCACTCGTTCAGGGTTCAGCAGCAGGTGGCTTCGCGCACAGGGCGGCCATCCATATTTTTCAGGCGAGCGGCGTTGTCCTGAAGCCAACCGGAGTTAGCCCTAGACGTGACTTGCAGGATTTCATGAACCCAATCGGGCAGATCTGGATTGAGGCGGTAATAAACCCACTGGCCTTGACGGCGATCGAGCAGCAGGCCATTGGTGCGCAGCTGTGCAAGGTGGCGACTGATTTTTGGCTGGCTATCATCAAGCGCACACATCAGCTCGCAGACGCAGAGCTCACCTTGATCAGCAATCAGCAGGGTGGCGCGAACTCGGGTTTCGTCGGCCAGGCTCTTGAAGACTTCAGTAGGTGTGATCATGGGCGCTCCTAACATATGGATAACCGAATATACGGTTTTCCATATGTTATGCACAAGAGTAAGTTTCCAAAACAGTCGCCTTTTGGCCGTATTTGATTGCTACCACCAGCAGCGTTGGTAACGAAATCAAACCACTTTCGGCACTACCTCACCGACAACGCTCGGAGCTTAAGAGTTACCGAAAGCCATTAGCGCTGGGCACCTCAGCCTCATCTACAGAGCTCTGTATCTATCATCCAGCAGAGGCTAAAGGGGGCGTATTTTGGGAGTCGTTCGCTCCGTTTTTTCAAGTGATCAACGATAACGATTAAGACTTTTCGGAGCAGTACGCGCGCGAGGGCAATCTCGTAAGCGGATGGCTGCGCCCCGAGCACTTTTCTGACTAGCCATAGAAACGAGTTACGCGCATAAAAGAAATGCGAGGCTGCGGCTCAACCCGAAAGGTCTGACCGCAACGGCTCGCATGGTGATGGGGGTTTCGGTGGCTACGTATCAGTACGTGTTTTCTACCGTCTCTGAAAAGTAATCAGCCAACCATTCTTCATCTGTTTGTTCTTCTGGTGGTTTGCGTGGATGGACAGGTTCAGTGGTTACCGTGTACACGTTTGTACTGATTAACGTTTTTACGTGGCTTTCTTTACACGTACTTGGTTCCGGCTGAAAGGCTTGATTTTTCTGGGCTGGAGCCGAATCCTTATCCGGCATCCTTATCCGGTAGTTATCCGTCACTTGTCCGGTAGCTATCCGTCCGTTGTCCGGCTGAAAAGCTTTGCGCACCTCAGTAGTAGTGACGGAAAGGGGACGGAAAGTCCCAGTGTCCAATCGGTTTTTGCGACCGGCTACAAGATCTGCTGCAAACAGGATGCCCCGCAGGTTGCCCAGATAATCATGAAGCGAAGAAAGACTCTTGGGCGTGGGAAGCCCGGTTGATTGCCAGAGCTGAAAGAGATGGCTGCGTGGGCTAATGCGAAAGTGCCCTTTTGGCAGAGGCGAACCTTTCGCCCCTGCCTTGGTGGTACGTTCGCGATTCAAGTCCGCGTTGAAGATGGCGTGAGTACTCATGCCATCAACAAACGACGGGAACTGTACCGTCACGCCGCCGGCCCTGTGAGGCCCATAGAGCCCAGTCGAATAGCCGTCATACTCGTAAGCATCCATCCTCAAAGTAAGCAGGATTTCGCGCAGAAGAGCTGGAGAATTCTCGTCCTGCCAGTCCCGTGGTACAGACTTACCACTGGACGGGCAAATGACGAGCCGGCCACCCTGGATACAAACTTCATCTCCTCGGGCGAGCAGTTTTTCGACGGTGACGGTCATTAGAGCGCCAATGCTTTGTTCAGGTTGTCCTCCAACGCGATCAGGCCAATAACAGTGGCCAGCATCAGCAACTCAATGACCTGCGGATGGCGATGAATCCAGACGGCCACTTTCATCAGGCAAGCCGGGGCCAGCCCGTCCAGGCGGGTGCGAATGTTCGGCATTGGTTAGCCCTCCGTGCTGAAGCGGGCGATGCGTTTCAGGTAAGCCAGAACCTTGTAGGCGTTTTCGCGTTCGCTGAACGGCAAGCTGTAGCGCTTCACGAGGCAAGGATCGCCATAGCCATTTGGGACGCGCTCGTACTGACGATCAATGATCAGCCCGTGACGGGTTTTGCCCAGCGTGGAGATAGTGGTATTCAAGCAGTGGTCACCCAAGCCTTCAGCCTCGAAACGGTTAAGACTGGCACCAGTCAACAGGTGAGCCAGAATGCGGGCGATCTTGCTCAGAGGGGCGGTGTTAGACTGGCCTTGGGATGGGCTGCTCTGCTGGGAAAGGGGGCGGCTCTTTTTCATTACGCGCGCTCCTCGCCGGTATGGCTGGAGGTGCGACTAGCCATGAACTCTGCCAGGTCGCTGACGCGGTACTTCACCAAGCGACCTACCTTGAGGAAAGGCAGGTTGTAGCGACCGGTCGAACGCCACACTGCGAGAGTGTTCCGTTTAACGCCAAGAGCGTCGGCCGCTTGCTTGTCGTCTACTTGAACGGGCGGGTTGAGCTGGTTACAGCCAAGTGCTGCAAGAATTTCGGCTTTGATGGCGTCAGTATTGGGGGGCATTGGGAAAGCTCCGTATCGGTTTATAGATCGGAGCTGATTTTTTCTGGCTTTTTTGGCTAAGACCGAAGTAGCCAATCCATTATTTTCGAACCAATTTTGATTTTGATATACGAGCACGAATTGTACTTACTGCGTCCGGAAGGTTGAGGCGCTCTTTCACCAACCTCGCAAGGTCTCGCCCACTGACCGCCCTTTGCCGCTCTCTCCGGATGTCCTCGGCAGCATCGCACCATCGTTGGTGCTCAGATGCCCTCGCCCCATTGTATTCCTGATTATTCGTGGCAAAGCCTCGTTGCTGCTGGCGGTAATACTCAGCCAGTGATGCGTCCGACAGATTCGTAACCGTGGAAGAGCCGGAGATATCCTGCGTCAGCCGGGTTTTCTGCAATTCAATCACTTCAAGCAACGCATCTTCATTGATGGGCACGTCATAGCCAACACCCGTTGCCCAATCAAGGAAAACCTTTACCCCCCTTAATGTAACCGGGAAAGCGAGTACCGGCTCGTAAGGCCTTCCGGTGGGATGCCGAAGAATGTCATTCCGCTCCGGTGTTGTCAGGCAAGCCAATACTCTTTTGTCCGGCAATTTCAGAAAGACACCTTCTACTCTGATCTCGAACCACCCTCCGAAGTCATCCAGAGGGAGTCCGCCATATTGGTCTGGCTCCACAATCCTGATGAAGTTGCCATAGTCGATCCAAACGCCCTCAAATTCAGAGCTTTCTAAATCCACTTCAAGCTCAGCGCCTTCCAGCTCGTACAGACTCATAAAATCCTCAGGTAACAAGTTGACAAGGTGTCCCCTCGAGCGGGTGTCGGCTCGATTACTTTCTACTGTGGTTCGAAATCAAAACCACCGAAGCGGTCTGCTTAACTCCAGCAGCTTCCAATATGGCATTCGTCGCCGTCTCGACAGACTGGCGCACCGGGTCGAGATCGAGACGGGCATAGATCGCCGTGGCTTGATGGGTCTTGTGGTTGAGCGATTTGCCGATGATTGCCAACGATGCGCCTGTCTTGGCTTGCCAGCTTCCGAGTGTGCGCCGCAGATCATGGATGCGCAGGTCAGTCATGTCGTAAAGCGCCGGATCGATTTTTAGTGCGGCGGCAATGGATCGATAACGCCTCTCCGCAGCGGCTGGCGCGGTTGTGATCTGCTGGTCAGCTTGTTGGCGCTCCTCGACAGATAGCTTGCCGAGCTCGCCCAGATGATCGAGAAGGCGACGCAGACTGGCCCTCAGCAGTACGGCGGCCCATGCCTTTTTCGGCTCGACCAGATGGCCCGTCTTTCCCTCGCCGGGAAACACAAAAGGAGATGTGCCTTTCGTGCGCTTGCGAGCCTTGAGTGCGGTCACCACCTCAGGCGATAAAGTGACATTCTGCGGAGTGCCATTCTTGGTCATCTCGATGCGCCAGACACGAGCATCCAAGTCGAGGTCGCGCCAGGCCATTGCTTGTACGTTCGAGCGGCGCGCACCAGTGAGCATCGCCAGCAGAAAGAAGTCGCTCAAACTCGACTCGCCGATGGCGGCGAACAAATAGGGGAGCTCGGTGGCCTGCGCGAAGCGGTCACGCGACACCACCATGTTTTTCTGAATACGGATGGCCGGGTTCGTGCCGCTGAAATGTTCATGGTCGGCTGCGTAGTTGAAGACCGACGAAATGATGGCGACAGCTTTATCAGCTTGGCGTGCGCTTTTCTTGCTCGCCTTGGTGTGAATCGCCTTCACCTCGGATCGGTTGATATGCGACAGCTTGCGATTGGCGATGGCCGCCATGTGTAGACGCGCGGTGTCGAGGTAGTCCTTTTTCGTCCGCTCGGTGATTGGAGAGCCGTCACGCTTTTTTTTCTTCTCCAGCATCTCGGCCAACATCTCGGCAAAGACCGGCTCTTCGCGGATGGCCCGGCGAACAGCAGCCGGATTAGCCCCTGCCTCAATCTCGGCATTGATGGCAGCGGCCTGCTTGCGCGCTTGCTCGACGGTCATAGTGGGGAAGCGGCCAAGCGTGACGCGCTCGGGCTGCCCGCCTTTCATGCGGCGATAGACGGAAAAGGTTTTGACGCCGGTGAACGAGACTCGAAGCTGTAGCCCCTGAATCTTGGTGTCGTGATAGGTGGCGCGCTTGCCGGCCTCGGGTGGCGGCAATGCGGTCAGTCGTTCCTTGCTGAATGAGATATGACCTTCGCTGCTCATGTCTTCCTCGCCAGTTACGGGGTTACGCTGGGGTTACGTAACAGGTCGAAAATGGTGAGTTTTCGTGTAACCCCGTAAAGGCAAGAATAGGCCGAAAGCCCCACTCTGTATAGGCTTGTATAGATTCGTAAATCAGAGGGTATCCTTGAACCCTCTGACTTGTAATCAGTAGGTCCCGGGTTCGACTCCTGGTGCCGGCACCATACAAAACGAAGCCCCTGCAGAAATGCAGGGGCTTTGTTGTTTCTGGGGTGTTTATATTTTTGGCAGCGTTTCTGCTTCAGCTCAAATTTCCGTCTTTATGCCAAATTATGAACTGGCAATAATTATGGCGTACCCATAAAAAGATGTAATCGGATGAGCAGCATTTCTCTTTGCCCTGAACTGGCGGGTTCAATGGAAATCAGGCTTTCCGATCCAATATCGCTTGATGCCTCGACACTTTGTTTCTCCGCCGCAGAGATCGGCATCAGCGTAACGCGCGCGGCCTCACCGGCCTTCATCTGACGTACAGACTCCAGTAAGTCCTGCTGGAATTGCTCCAGTTCATCGACCATCGCTGATCTCCTCGTTTTGCCAATCGCGGTGTGCCGGTGATCGCCGCCCTTTCCCACGCCTCACACTTGCTTCACATTTCACGACTGCTCACTGCGGACTCCTCAGTCGGGCGCGATCCTGATCTTCACGCCTGTGCCTCGCAATATTTGCAGGAATTGAGCAAGGCGCTGATCGATGATGTTGTGAAAGTAATGGATGCGCCGCCGGACAAGCCGTTGATGTAAATCAGCCACGTGAAGCCCTCGCTGATGCGAGGGCTTTTTGCGTTTCAGACCTGGCTGATCTCAAACACAAACGAAATCTTCTGCTGACTCGCACTCCACACATAGCGCAAATGCTTGCCCTGCTTCGGAATCGATACCGCTGGCGGCCGAAACGCGGCGACGCATTCATGGCCCGGCGATCGAACGCTGTTATAGAGCAGTCCCCATGACTCGGTTTCGCGCAGTTGCCGGGCGAAAACCTGAGACGGCCCATAAGCCTCAGGATCCGGATTGTGCAGTTCGGGATGATCGTGACGAATATCGTGCAGCGGTTTAACCACCCGATTAACGTAAGTGCGCATGGTCAACTCAAGATCCGCTTCTTGCGTCGCCGCAAGAAATCGCTCTTGGTGATAACAGGTCTCGGCGATGGCAGCCGCCTGACTGCTTGCGGCGTAGTAAACGCCGAAGGTGCCGTCGCAGAAACGGCTGCGTTTGCCGATATGAGTAAACGCAGCCATCACCGGAGTCGAGCCGGGGCCGGAGAGTCGATCTTCGGGGCGCACTCGGGCGAGAACCCCGGTCTGCTCTATCAGACGATCATTGGTCAGCGCTTCAATTGCGTAGGCAACTTCCAGATCTTCGGGATCGAGCACGTCTTCGAACAGCGCAATCGGCGGGAAGCTGCTGTTGACGATCCGGTAGGCTCGCGGCCACGGCACATCAACCAAATCGGGCGCCTTCAACCGCGCACCCCATCGAGGTAGCGGCGCACATCGGCGATATCGACCACGCGTCCGGCGAGCATGTAATCCAGCGCCGTTTGGCCATTGAACGGTGCGGCAGTGTTAGGGCTGCTGACCCAGGTGTACGCGCGCTCACGGCTATTGCTGAAGATGATGCTCAGCGCCTTGTGAATGCCCATCAGGTAGGAGATGCGCTCAAGGGTGTCGTTCGGCAGACGGATATTTGGCAGATGTTTGTATTTGTAGAACGTGGTGTTACCAACGCCGCCGAGTAATGTGCGTTGCTGCTCAGCGCTGCAGCCCCAACGCCCCATGAGGTTGAAAAAGAACTTCAGCGCAACGCGACCGGCCTCGGGGGCGTCGAGTTGTTCTCGTGGGGTGAGGGCTGGAGATGAGGTAGGCATGTTCGCCTCCCTTATGAAAGATACGCTTTCAGCCTAGTACAGATACGGATACTTGTGATCTTTTAATCCAGATATGAAGCAAATTGTTTCGAAAACCACATGCCGAAAATCATCAGGAATTGTTATCCGAAGTCAGTATTTTTTGACCCCCCTCACCCCCCTCCCCCAAAAAACCCCGATCCTGTGTCAGCCTCCAGCCATCGGCGGGGACATCAATTCGCTACTAAACCCGCGACAACTATGCTCAGGTACAGGAATATACCCAGCATATGGCCGCCGGATCGGCAGTCTCGTAACCAACAATACCCAGCCCACTTTAGAGGGCATTACCCATGGATAGCAGAACCTTACGCAATCTGATGCGCATCGTGCAGACCGGCTCTTTGTCGGCCGCAGCCGAGCATTCGTGCCTGACTGTGCAGGCGTTGGCCGCGCAGTTGAACAAGGTCGAAGAGCAGTTCGGTTTCCGCTTGTTTCGTCGTTCCAACAAAGGGCTGACGCTGACGCCGCAAGGCACTGAGCTGACGCCGTATATGGACAAAGTGCTGATTGCCACGCGACAGATGGAAGAAAAGGTCGAGGCGCTGAAGGTGCCGGGCCAGCGAACGTTGAAGGTGGCGTTGAACAACACGTTGTCGACTGACTTCAATCGGCGAATGATCGGGCGCCTGATTGAGGTGTTTCCCGATTATCAGATGGAATTCAGCTACGCCGAGTCGATGGAAAATCTCAGCAAGTTGAAGAACGAAGACTTTGACCTCGCGGTGCTGATCGGCCCGCAGCGTCCGGGTTTGCCGAGCATTGTCTTGCCGGAGGTGCAGGTGCAGGTGGTCGGCGCGCATTGCGGGCAGGAGAACGATCCGCTGACGTTGCTGGGCAACAAGTTTCAGGTACGTCCTGCAGAAGATTGTCCGTATTCCCACAGCTTTTTGCGTTTTCTCGACGCCGGGCTGGGCAATCACGAGAACGGTCAGCGCATGGTCTATTCGTGCAGCGAAACGCTGACGTTGTCGTTGATCACGCAGATGGACGCGGTCGGCATGGTCTCGCGTGAGGCTGCGCAGAAGAACGGCCTGACGATTTTCCCGGGTTTCGAGGACTTCCTCGAAGTGCGCCTTGCGGTGAACAACTCGGAGTTGTCGCGCCAGGCACTCAGCGATGTTGTCGATCTGCCGTTACATGAACGAGCCGAGCGCAATATACGCAGCCGTCCCAACCGCCACACTGAGAAAGAGGTTTTTGCTGAAATACGCACATAACAACGTCGGAATCGCGGCATAGAATTCCGGGCGATCGAGCTGTATGTGCTGATCCTTGATCAACAAGGGAGTCAGGCTGATCGCAGCGACGATCGCCACCGGCAGGTATTCCAGCGCCCGCGCGACAAACGGCGGCCAGTGCTCGGTGTTGATTTGCAGCGGCAAGGCGCGCGGCAGGAAGGTCACGGCCATCATCAGCACAACGACCAGAATCAGGAACGTTTGGTCAGGCATACACCCACTCCGCAGCCCACAAACGTGGCGATAAACACATTAAACGGCGAGCTGCCGACCAGGCTCAGGGCGCCCATGCAGATCACCGCAGCCGCAGCGGCGATCAGTTTGTTGCGCGTGTTGCACAGTGACACCAGCACGTAGAGCATCATCGCCGTCAGTGCGTAGTCGAGCTGATATTTGATCAGGTGCGCCGCGTACTGAGCACACACCGCGCCGAGCAATCCGCCGAGCACCCACGAGGTGTGGCAGAACAGGTTGAAGCCGATCAGATAGCGCACGTTGACCGGCGCGCCGGTGCCGAGTTTCACACTGTGAAAAGCGAAGGATTCATCGGTCAGGCCACCGGCGTAAGCCCAACGCTCCATGCGGCTCAAACCGAGCGCGCGCAGGGCTTTGGCCATATAGACCGACATCAACATGTGTCGCGCGTTGATCAAAAAAGTAGTCAGCACAATGGTGGTCAGCGACGCGCCGCTGGAGATCAGCGCCAGCGCGGCGAATTGCGAAGCGCCGGCATAGACGAACAGGCACATCGCCACCGGCAGCCACATCGGCAACCCGGCGTTGACGGCCATCAGCCCGAACACGAACGACACCGTGAAGTAGCCGGCGACGACCGGGCTGGCTTCGGCAAATGTGCGCGATGGCTGATGGGTGACCATCAGCGGCGCACTGCCGGACCGTTCATTCATAGATCCCTCTCAAATGTCCGTTCGCCGTGGGGCTCGCAAAAACCTTGGGCAGTCCAAAAACGCTTGCCCGCGAGGTTAGCATCGTCGACGAACAGAAACATCCGTAACACGCCGACACGTTTCATGTCGGACGACGCCGCTTCAACCAGACGCTGACCGACGCCCTGGCTGCGATAGCGCGGGCTGACGGCCAGATGATTGATCGTGCCGCGACTGCCGAGCATGCCGCCAAGCACCGCGCCGACGATTTCGCCGGCGACGTCGAAGGCGAGATACGACGTGGTGGTTTTCTGAATCAGCACGCCGCGCAGGCATTTGGCGTCCTGCCATTCGCAGAAAGACACTTCGTCGAACTGGCGGAAGAAGCGCTCCATGCGCTGCGCATCCTTGGCCGTGGCGCGTCGCAGCACCACAGGCGTCGAGCACTCGACGCCATCGATTGGGGTGATCTGATTAGCGAACAATGTCGAAAGCGGTCCCGGGCCGCGAGAAAGAAATCGCCAGAATCTGCCGATACGCCATGGCATGGGTGTGCGTGTTGCGCGCAGGCGTCACGTAGTGGCGCATGTCGCGGTCGAGGAAGTAAGTGGTGTCGAGAATTTCCTGGTAAGTGGTCGACGCCAGTTGATGCTCGTGGATGTCGTACAGACGACTCTCGGCACCCTCGACGTTGTTGCGGCCCCAGAAGTGCACGCCGCTGAACGGGTAACCGTCGCAGTGAATCCCTTCCGGAGTAATTTCCAGTTGTTTGCCGGGTTTGATCTCGATACGGATCTGATGGATCTGGCACTGCCAGATTTCATCGTGCAGCTCTTCCGGCAGCACGCTTTTGTACACTTCAAAATCGGTGTCGATCAGGCTGCGCATCACTGGCGACGAAATCACTTCATCGGAGAAGTCCTGGAAGTGTCGTACCAGGCCGCCGACGTAAGCGTTGTTCTCTTTCGACTGCACGTAGGCGCGATGCTCAAGTTGCGTCAGCTCGCGGGTTTTCGGGTTGTACTCGAAGTCGCTGTAACGACGGTAACGCATGCCGGCTTCGGCCTGACCGTAGTAGCTGTCAGGCTCCATGTTTTCCCAACTTTTGGTCAGTCTGACGAAGTCGGCAAAATGACCGTAGAGATTGAAGTCACCACCCTGGACATTGACAAATTTGTCGCGCCGTAGCGATTCGCCCACTTCTCTGTTCAAAACGATCATTACCCAATTCTCCACTGCGTTGAGCGGCCTAATCTATTAGGTGGAGAATTTGCGTCCATGAGAAAGAATTTCAGGCATTTAAAGCCCTGTTTGAAACGAAGTTTGAAGCGACTTAAAAACTACTTTTACATGACAAAAACATGGTTTTTTTCTGGTTTTCATCGAAAAACCGTCGAAAAAAAACCCCGAGCGAATCGGGGTTTTTTTCAAGTTTCTTACATTCGATCGATCATCAGAAGATGTTGATCGGGTAATCCACGAACACACGCAGCTCGTTGCCGCTGACGTTGTACTCGCTGGACTTCTGCGACACGCGCAGGATCGAGCTGCGCAGTTTCACGCTCAGGTCTTTGGCCGGGCCACTTTGCACGACGTACTTGAACTGGTTGAAGATCTCGCGCTCGGTGCCGCCTTCGCTGGTGGACGTGGTTATGTTGTCGCCACGCACGTAAGCAACGTTGTAGCTCAGACCCGGCACGCCGAAAGCGCTGAAGTCGAGGCCGTAGCCCAGCTGCCAGCTGCGTTCGTCTTCAGCGTTGAAGTCAGACCAGTAGGAGTTGGCCAGGTAGATGGTGTTGCCACCGTCGCCGACACGACCCTGATCTTTCTGATAGCCGCCGTAGGCGTAACCCAGGTTGCTGTCGCCAGTGGAACGCTGGTGCGCCACGGTGAACGAGTGCGGGCCGGTGACGAAAGTTGCGGCCAGGCTCCAGATCTTGTTGTCGTCGCCGGTTGCACCGCTTTCGCGGACGTAGGAATTGTCCAGCTTGGTGCGGTAGCCGTTGAAGTCGAGGGTCAGCGATTGATCCTTGTCGATCGGGAACACGTAGTTGGCGTTCACGTATTGCTTCTTCAGCACGTCTTCGACGTCGGAAGCGTACAGCGCCGCTTTGAACTGTTCGGTGAACTGGTAGCTACCGCCCAATACGTTGATCGACTTCAGACCACCGCTGTCACGGCCTTCCGCGCTCTTGCGCGATTCGGCGGTGAAACGACCGGCGTTCAGCTCCAGGCCTTTGATCTCTTTGGAAGTGATCAAAGTACCGGTGTAGCTTTCCGGCAGCAGACGCGAGTTGTCGTAGTTCAGCACCGGCAGGGCCGGCATCTGGTCACCGTACGTCAGGGTGGTGCTGGACAGACGGAATTTGACCGCTGCGCCGCCCTTGGACAGGTCGTCGGCCGGAGCGCCGCTGGCGCCCTTCTTGAAGAAGTCGATACCGCCGGCGCCGCTGCGATCTTCGCTGCGTTCCAGATTCAGTGCGTACAGACCGAAAGCGTCGACACCGACACCGATGGTGCCTTGGGTGAAGCCGGACGAGAACGTACCGATGGCCGCTTGGCCCCACTCGGATTTGTCGTCGTTACCGTCTTTGTAGTCACGATTGATGTAAGCGTTGCGCAGCAGCACTTTGAGGCTGCTGTCTTCTTGAAAACCCTTGGACTCGGCCTGGTCGTTAGCCATGGCCTGTGTGGCGCTCAACATCCCCAGAGCGATCAGGCTGATTCGCTTGTTCAACATTTTATTTTCCTTATTACGGGTTGAAACGCGCTGTGTCGAACGGCTGAAACGGCGCTTTTGCACTCTTTTTTCATCCCGAAACAAAAAGACCCGCCCACGACCAAGTCGTGGCGGGCCTTCTTATTATTTTGAGTCATGGCGGTTGGCCACAGGCGTTGGGCCGAATCGTAGCCGCGCCCGGAACAATGTGTCAATTTCAAGAATCGTCTTTAAATAGGCGAAATTCGTCTAAGAAACGTAAATTTTTTGATGGCCGGTTGCAAGGAATCGGTAACAACCAGTGATTTTGACGCAGCACAGAGGAAGATTTTTCAGCGATTTATCGTGCGCGTGATCGCTCTCACGAGCCACTCAATTTCGCTGACCGAGCGGGCTGTATGGGCTGAGACACAATCCGAAACAATCCAGCAGCGGAAATTCCCAGGAATAATTAACGAACGTAAATAGCAAGCATTATCATCTGCGCCCTACACGCTACAGCCTAAAAATCCTACGGATGTTTTCTTCAATGCCTGCCCCTTTTCGCCTGACGTCCTACAGCTTTGGCCTGTCTGCCCTGCTGTCTGCCGGTTTTTCCTACGCGGCTCCTACAACCTTGCCTGAAACATCAATCAGCGCTGCCGAAGCCGAGGATGATGATCCGCGCGTCAAAGTCAGCAACACCGCGACCCGCACCTCGACGCCGGTGCGCTACGTGCCGCAGGCCATCGATTCAATCAAGACCGCCAATGTGGCGAATTACGGCACCAACGACATTGGCGATGCGTTGAGCGGTATTCCCAACGTCAGCAGCGGCGCCGACACGCGCTTCGACAGCCTGCGCATCCGGGGTTTCGATGCGAGCAACGACTTTTATCTGGACGGCATCCGCGACGACAGCCAGTACAAGCGCGACATGCATAACATCGAACGCGTCGAAGTGCTCAAAGGCCCGGCCGCTGTGTTGTATGGCCGTGGCAGCCAGGGCGGCATCGTCAACCGCGTGAGCAAGATGCCGGAATTCGGCCGTCGCTCGACGATTGAAGCCCAAGGCAGCAGCGAAGATTTGCGCAGTCTGTACGCCGACCTCAGCACCGATCCGAGCGAAAACATCAGCCTGCGCCTGAACATGGGCAACATGGATGAAAACAGCTTCCGTGATGGTGTCAGTGGCAATCGCCAGTTGTTCGCGCCGTCGATGAGCTGGCAACTGAGCCCGGATCTGAATTGGTTGGTGCAGTACGAATACAGCCGCTACAACCGCACGCCGGATCGCGGTATTCCAGGGGTCAACGGTCGTCCGGCCGATGTCGGGCGCGACACCACTTATGGCAACGATCACGATTTCATCGACGACAAAACCCAGTCGTTGCGCTCGAAGCTCACTTACGAAATCAACGAAAACTGGCAACTGCGCCAGACCCTCGGCGTGTTCAAACTCGACAGTGATTTCGACAACACCTACCTCACCGGTTATGTCCCGGCGACCAACAAGGTCACGCGTCAGCACTGGCAGCAGGATCTGACCACCCGCAACATCTACAACAACATTGAGCTGGAAGGCGGTTTCGACACCTTTGGTCTGGAGCATCGTCTGCTGACCGGGATCGAGATCGGCAGCCAGCGCCGCGATCCGAAGCTGTACAACGCGGCGACCACGGGCCCCGGCAGCTCGCCAGTGCCAGCGCTGGATCTGTACAACCCCAATCGCGATTTGCGCCACACCGGACGCATGCGGGTATCCAGCGACACTCACACCGAGGTCGAAAGCCGCGCCCTGTACGTGCAGGATCAATTGCGCCTGAACGATCAATGGCAAGTGCTCGCCGGTTTGCGTTACGACACCTTCGACATCGAGTCGACCAACCAGTTGAAAAACATCAGCGAAGACCGCGACAGCCACAGCACCAGCCCGCGCGTGGGCCTGGTCTGGACGCCGCTGCACAATCACTCGTTCTACGCATCATGGACTAAAACTTTCTCGCCAGTGGGCGGCGGTCTCATCGGTATCACCCCGGGTGCAGCGGGCAACTCCAATGACCTGAGCCCGGAGCTGACCAAGCAGAAAGAAATCGGCGTGAAGAGCGACTGGCTCGATGATCGCCTGAGCACCACGCTGGCGATCTACGACCTTGAGCTCTACAACCGCCGCACCGCAGATCCAAACGATCCGACCGTGACCGTGCTCACCGGTGTTCAACGTTCACGCGGGATTGAACTGACCGGCACCGGCAAAATTGCCGGTAACTGGTACGTGCGCGGAGGCGTCGGCGTGCAGGACGCGACGATCGAGAAGGATAACAATGGCCTGGAAGGCAAACGCATCAACAACGTCGCCAAGCACAACGGCAGCTTGTTCCTGACCTGGAAACCGGAGATGGGCTGGTATGGCGAAACCGGGCTGACACTGGTTGGCCAGCGCTATGCCGATAACCTCAATACGACCGTGCTGCCGGGTTATGGGCGTTGGGATGCGCTGGTGGGTTACCGGATGAAGGATTGGGATTTGCGCGGGGCGCTGAACAATATTACCGATCGCGAGTATTACTCGTCGGCGACAAGTGCTGCGCAGATTCAGCCGGGGGCGCCGCGTAGTGTTGTGATGACGGGGACTTATTCGTTCTGATTTCATCGATATTGCAATACGAGCTTAACCAGATAAACCGCTCATCCGGACTGTCACATTTTACAGGTGTACGAAGATTGCTGCGGTGATACAAGAGACAACTCTTTGTTAACCATCGGGAGCACGTTCATGCTGGTTACTATGAAAAATGAAAACGAATATGGTGGTTGGACTTCGCCGCAAGCTGACGGAATTTATAAATTTCCCGTGAAGCTAGAGGGGTTTTGTAATATCAGACCCTGGGAAAAACTCATCATTAAATTTTGGCGACGTGGACTTGCCTATGATGAAATATCACTGACTTTCTCATTGGCGGATGAAGTGCGCAGGGAAATAAGCCACTCGACGTCAAAATTGCTACCTGGCCCCTCAGCCATATCGGCCTATCTCTACTTTAATGCTATAGGTGATTCTCTTCCTAATATCGAAGAGTTCTATGTTCTCACCCCGGCAGAGGATCCTGTCAGCTAGAAGAATTCGAGTCTGACGGTATTGATAACTGTGACCTATTCATGGTGATCACTTTCCTCGCGGTAGCGCTCGGAAAGTTCATATGTAAGATGCCTGATAGACCGCCATCACGAGCACATTCACTTGTATCGCCATAAAAAAAAGCGCCGCCATCCCGGCAGCGCTTTCACCCATCCCTGTTGTTCTTCTTATCCTTCCAGCACATCCCACAACGCTTCCAGTTCGTCCTCGCTGAACAGGTCAGCGGGGTAGCGCTCGATCATCATCCGGCGCGGATCAGGAACCCTGATCTGACGCGTTCCATTGGATTTCAACCAGTGCGCAACGCGGTGGAGCGATTCGCCGTTTACGGCCATGGGATGCAAAGTCCGCTCGCTGATTACGTTCACTTCGGCGTTCATTTCAGCGCTCTCTCCCCGTTCGTGAGCGGCTACGTTATCCAAGGTTTATGACAGAACGATTGAAGTTCTTCCCCCTCCCTAGTGCCCCCAGACGAATACAAGAGCTATGCCAATGTTTCGCATTTGTCGACAAGTGGATACAAAAAAGCCCGCCGTCCTTTCGGGCTGCGGGCCTCTGTTCATACTTAGCGAGCTAATCATTACCCGGCTGATTTGGTAATCAACTCAAGCTGTTACGACTCAACTCACTCTTTGTGCGGCGCGGGTTGCTGTTGGGTAAGGCAGTGGATATTGCCGCCGCCCAGTAACAGTTCGCGGCCCGGCACCATGACCACTTCGTGCTGCGGGAACAGGTTCTGCAGAATTTCCAGGGCGGGTGCGTCCATCGGGTCATCGAAGCTCGGCGCGATGATGCCGCCGTTGACGATCAGGAAGTTCACGTAAGAACCGGCCAGACGCACCGACGGATTACGCTCCTGCGTACCGTCGACCGGGTCGACACCGGCGCACTCTTCTTCGGTCGCGTACAGCGGGCCCGGAATCGGCATTTTGTGCACCGTGAATGGGCGGCCCTTGGCGTCAGTGCTGCTTTGCAAGACTTTCATCGCAGCCTGGCAGCGCGGGTAGTTCGGATCCTGTGGATCATCCGTCCACGCCAGCAGCACTTCGCCCGGACGCACGTAGCAGCAGAAGTTATCCACATGGCCGTCGGTTTCGTCGTTGAACAAACCGTCCGGCAGCCAGATGATTTTATCCACAGCCAGATTGGCGCTGAGCACTGCTTCGATCTCTTCGCGGCCCAGGTGCGGGTTGCGATTGCGGTTCAGCAGGCATTCTTCGGTGGTGATCAGCGTGCCTTCGCCGTCGACGTGAATCGAACCGCCTTCGAGCACAAAACCTTCAGTGCGATAGCGTGGGCTGCGTTCGATCTCGAGAATCTTGCCGCCGACCTGCGAGTCGCGATTCCACGGCGAATACAGACCGCCATCGAAACCGCCCCAAGCGTTGAAGTCCCAGTTCACACCGCGCACTTCACCGCTGTTATTGATGACGAAGGTCGGGCCGCTGTCGCGTACCCAGGCGTCATCGCTGGACATCTCGACCACGCGGATATTCGGCACGTCGAGGCGGGCGCGGGCGTTTTCGTATTGGCCGGCGGAAACGGCAACAGTCACCGGTTCGAAACGCGCGATGGCTTTGGCCACCGCTGCGTGCGCGGCTTGCGCCGGTTTGCCACCCAGACGCCAGTTGTCCGGGCGCTCGGGCCAGATCATCCAGGTCTGCGTTTGCGGCGCCCACTCGGCCGGCATGTGAAAGCCGTCGGCGCGCGGGGTACTTTTCAATGTGGTCATCGGGATCAGGACTCCAGGGAACCGTCGAGGGTTTTCAACGCGCCGTACAGGTTCGGACGGCGGTCACGGAATGAACCCCACGCGCTGCGAATGTGTTCGAGCTCGTCGAGGTTGAAAGTGTGCACAAGAATACCTTCTTCGGTTTTATTCAGCTCCTGCACTTTTTCGCCGAACTGGTTGGCGATGAACGAAGAACCGTAGAACGTAATGTCGTAGCCGTCCTGTTCTTCGTTGCCGATGCGGTTGCTGGCAATCAGCGGCATCAAGTTCGCGCCGGCATGGCCCTGTTGCACGCGCTGCCAGTGGTCGCGCGACGAGATGGTCTTGTCGTGCGGCTCGCTGCCGATCGCGGTTGGGTAGAACAGGATTTCCGCCCCCTGCAACGCCATGCTGCGCGCCGCTTCCGGGAACCACTGATCCCAGCAGATGCCCACGCCGATTTTCGCGTAACGCGTATTCCACACTTTGAAACCGGTGTCGCCCGGGTTGAAGTAATACTTTTCGTGGTAGCCCGGGCCGTCCGGAATGTGGCTTTTACGATAAATCCCGAGGTTGCTGCCGTCGGCGTCGATGATCGCGATGCTATTGAAACGCGCGCGGCCGGCCAGCTCGTAGAAGCTGATCGGCAGCACCACTTGCAGCTCTTTGGCGATTTTCTGGAAATGTTTGATCGCGACGTTTTCTTCCACCGTCGTCGCCAGTTGCAGGTAGTCCGGGTTCGGCTTCTGGCAGAAGTACGGCGCCTCGAACAGCTCCTGAATAAGGATGATCTGCGCACCCTTGGCGGCGGCTTCGCGCACCAGCCTTTCAGCGATTTCGAGGTTGGCTTCCAGATCCCACGAACACGCCATCTGAGTGGCGGCAACGGTAACGATACGGCTCATGAATCATCTCCGGGCAAGTGCTTTGACGGTCGACCATTCGACCGAAAAGAAAACGTGCGCACCGGACAAGAGATCACCATGCCGGGGCAATGGCGACTTTATAGCCGATAAATATCGGCTTTAGAAGCTACTAAAATGTATTTCGTCTAATTCAACGCAATAAAGACCGATACAAATCGAATTAACCCCGAAACCCTGTAGGAGCTGCCGAAGGCTGCGATCTTTTGATTTTGCTCTTAAAAATCAAGATCAAAAGATCGCAGCCTTCGGCAGCTCCTACATGGGATCAGAGGCCTTCGGCGAGGACTTGGTCGAGCATGTCGACGAAGAAGTCGACACTCTGGCGCGACGTCACCATCGGTGGTTTGATCTTGAGAATATTCAGATCATCCCCGGTCGGCTGCATGAAAATCCCCAACTCACGCAGACGATCACACAGCAGCGCGGTCTCCTCAGTCGCCGCTTCCAGCGTCTCGCGGTTACGGATCAGCTCAAGCCCCAGATAGAACCCGGAACCGTGCACCGCGCCCACCAGCGGATGTTTATCGATCAACGCTTCGAGCCGCGCCTTGAAGTGGCCACCGACCACCTGCGCGTTCTCCCAGAGTTTTTCTTCTTCCATCACGTCCAGCACCGCCATGCCGATCTGGCAACTGACCGGACTGCCGCCCGCCGACGAGAAGAAATAACCTTCGGCCTCCAGCGCCTCGGCAATCTCCCGGCGAGTAATCACCGCACCGAGTGGCTGGCCGTTGCCCATGCCTTTGGCCATGGTGATGATGTCCGGCACCACGCCCTGCTCTTCAACGCCCCAGAAAAATTTACCCATACGCCCATAACCGACCTGCACTTCGTCGGCGATGCACACCCCGCCCTGCGCGCGCACCAAGGCATAAACCTGTTTCAGATAACCCGGTGGCAGCGAGATGCCGCCGGCATTGCCGTACACCGGCTCGCAGATAAACCCGGCCAATTGGCGTTTTTGCTCAGCGAGCTTTTGCAACTGATGCTCAACGCTGCGCACGTAATCCGGCGCCGAATCGAGGCCACGGAATTCACCGCGATAGGTGTTCGGCGCCGTCACGGGGTGTACCCAGTCCGGGCGGCTTTCCAGGGCTTTCGGGTTATCGGCAATCGACGTCGACACCGCGTCGGCGCCGACTGTCCAGCCGTGATAAGCCTCCAGCACGCTGATCATGTCGCGACCGCCGCTGTAGGCCCATGCCACACGGATCGCCAGGTCATTGGCCTCACTGCCGCTGTTGACCAGGAATACCCGATCCATACCTTCCGGCGCTAGCTTCAGCAAGCGCTCGGAAAACTCGGCGACTGCCGCATAGTTGAAACGCGAGTTGGTATTGAGCAGCGACCACTGACGCGCAGCCACAGCGGCCATGCGCGGATGACCGTGGCCGAGCACCGCGACGTTGTTGAGCATGTCCAGATAGGAGCGGCCCTGCATGTCGATCAGGTGATTGCGCCAGCCACGTTCGATGCGCGGCGGATCGACGTAATAATGTTTTTGCGTGCGGGCGAAACTGGCGTCACGGCGTTCAAGCAGGGTTTTGCCATCCAGCTCCGGCTCGGCATCGCAGGCCAGCCCCAGCAGCGCGGCTGGCGACGGACACAATGCCTGCCAGGCCGCCGCGTGGGTTGGCGTGCAGAACAGCGGCGCTTCCAGCTGCGCGCCACGGCAAAGCTGAACCAACAGCGGGCCACTGACCGAGCCCAGCACCTGACCTTTGACCAGCGCCGCGCCGCTGTGCACCGAAGGTGTCACGCCCCACAGACGTACGCTGAGTTGCGGGCCATCGAGGCGCAACGCGCCGTCCGCCGCTTGATGCAGCACGCCGGCAAACGGTGCTTCGACGGCAGTGCCGTTGGGCACGCGCAATTCGACGTGCAGCGGGAAGGTGTCCGGTTCATCGGCGCTGTCAGGGCGCGTGCGCGACAAACGGTACTGACCATAACGGCTCGCCGCCAGACCATGCGCCGCAGCGGCTTCGGTCAGCAGGCGCTGATCGATACCTTCCTGCTCCCAGTTGCCCGCCGCGAAATGCGCGCTCAAGACGCCAAGATCGATCAAAGCAAATTCGCGCCCGACCAGACTCGGCAGCAACGGGGCAAAACCTTCGCTATTGATCGCCGGCAGGGAATGACCGACCGCCGTCAGAATCGCCGCCTCCATCAGCGCCAGCGGCACCGAGGTCGCCACGCGGAAAATTTCCCACTCGTGGGTGAGGTTATCGCGGCTGTAGGTGTTGGCCGGATCGATACTGACCTGCTGCTCGCCACTTAATACCAGCACCGCCGCCCGCGCAACGATCAGCGGCCACAGCGCCTGCAACTCTTCGTGTTGCAACGGATTGACCGCGTGATAGGCCTGCACTGCCGGCAGAATCACAAACGGATCGCCTCCGGCGTGATGCAGCAATGCAGCGCAGGTCACCGACAAATCGGTGATGCGCCAGGTGCGCACCAGATCGCCGAAATCGATGACGCCCTGCAATTGCCAATGGCGCTGCGCATCACGCTGCCACACCGCGTTGTCATCGGTGATGTCCATGTGAATCGCCTGCACCGGCAGCTTCTCGAGCAACGGCTGCAAGCGGCGCTCTGCTTGCTCGGCAGCGTCGGCGATCAATGCGCGTTGATGCTGATCCTTGATCACCGGCAGCAAATGGTTGATCAACGCGCTGGCGTGGCGCGCATCCCACTGCAACGTGCGCTCAAGGCCCGGATGATCAAAGCCTGCGAGCGCCAGATCCATCTCACCGCAAAGCCGACCAAACCCGGCCACGACTTCTTTGCCCAAATGGTCGAGATCGGTCAGCGGCTGGCCCTCGATATAATCGAGCAAGCGCACGTGCACCGATTCGCCAGCGGATTCCAAGGTCAACAAATCCTGACCATTGTTGGCGACGATAACGCTGGGCACCCTGACTGCGGAATGTTCGGCGAGGTACTTGAGGCCGGCGTGCTGGGCTTGCAACTCCACCAGCGAATAGTCGCCACGGCAGATTTTCAGGACAAAGCGGCCGCGCTCACTGTCGACCCGGAAGTTGAGATCCTGCTGGCTGCCCAAGGCTTTTAACCGGCCACTGATCCCGTAATGTTCCGCGAGCCATTGCAGGGCTTGCGCCTCATAAACCTGAGGGCTAGGCAAACTGGCGCGGTGAAACAACGTGGCAAGTGGCATGCAAACAACCCCTGAAATTTTATTAGGCGCCTATATCGCCATTGCTGCAGAGGATGCGCAACCCCCTCCTGTTGTTACAGCGTTTCTCGGCAATTTCCACTGGAACACTCGCGCCACTCGAGACTTTGCGCAAGAATGTCGGCCATTCACACCCATCACTGGAAAATCCTCATGAATGTAATCACCACCGACTTGCCCGGTGTTCTGATCATCGAACCCAAAGTTTTTGGTGACGAGCGCGGGTTCTTCTACGAGAGCTTCAATGCGAAGGCGTTCCAGGACGCAACCGGTCTGGACACACAATTTGTCCAGGATAACCACTCGCGCTCGCAGAAAGGCGTCCTTCGGGGTCTGCATTACCAACTGGAAAACACCCAGGGCAAACTGGTTCGCGTCACCGTCGGGGAAGTGCTGGACGTGGCTGTGGACATTCGCCGTAGCTCGCCAAATTTTGGCAAGTGGGTAGCGGTGCGTCTGTCTGCCGACAACCACCGTCAATTGTGGGTACCGGAAGGTTTCGCCCATGGTTTCGTGGTACTGAGCGAGTTCGCTGAATTCCTCTACAAGACCACCAATTACTACACTCCGTCGGCCGAGCGCAGCATTCGCTGGGACGACCCGGATCTGGGTATCGACTGGCAACTGGACGAAGCGCCGAAGCTGTCCGCCAAGGATCAGGTTGCCGCGTTGCTCAAGGACGCTGACGTCTTCGCCTGAGCCTAGGCATAATGCGCCTGTTCCCCACAGGCGCATTCGGCATGAAACCAACCCTTCCCCGCAGACCCCGCTGGCGCAGCCTTGCGTTGCTGGCTCTGTGTCTGGCGCCGCTGTTGTGGCCGCTGGAACATCTTGCCGAGCGGTATTACCGCAGCGAACTGGCCGGCCAGAATCGCCAGACCCTCGACCTCTACGTCGCCAACCTGCTGGGCACCCTGCACCGCTACGAAGTGTTGCCGCAGATCCTCGGTGATCTACCCGCGCTGCGCTCTGTCCTCGGCGCGCCGGATGACGGCGTTACCCAAGGCAACGCCAATCGCCTGCTGAAAAATATCGCCGCGCAAACCGGCGCCGAGGTCATGTACCTGATGGACACCAGCGGGCAGACGCTCGCGGCCTCCAACTGGGATAAACACGACAGTTTTGTCGGGCGTAATTTCTCCTTCCGGCCGTATTTCAGTGAAGCCATGGCCGGGCGTCTGGGGCGCTTTTTCGGGCTCGGTACCACGTCAGCCAAACGCGGTTACTTCTTCGCCGCCGCCGTGCGCAACGGCGAGAAAATCATCGGCGTATTGGTGATCAAGGTCGATCTCGATCACACCGAAAGTCTTTGGGGCAAAACTCCGGAACAGCTGCTGGTGACTGACCATAACGGCGTGGTCATTCTTACCTCGCGGCCGGAATGGCGTTTCCGCTCGACCCGCGAGTTGAGTGAAGCTGAACGCTCTGCGATCACAGCGATCCAGCCTTATCCAACCCGCGAGCCTCGACCGCTGAATCTCAGCCCCACTGCCTGGCTGATCCAGACCCACGACATCGCCGAAACCGGCTGGAGCGTCAGCATCCTTGCCCCGCGCACGTTGATCGATCGTCCGGTACGCACGGTCGTGGCTATCGGTGGCGCGACGTTGCTGGTGGTGATGTTGCTGCTCGGTTTGATGATGCAGCGTCGCCGTCATTATCTGGAGCGCATCGCTTTCGAAGCCAAGGCGCGCCGCGAACTCGAAGGTCGTGTTGCCGAACGTACCAGCGACCTCGAAGGCCTCAACCGGCGCCTGAAACAGGAAGTGCTGGAGCGCGAACAGGCGCAGCAGGAACTGGTGCGTGCGCAGGATGACCTGGTACAGGCCGGCAAACTGTCGGCGCTAGGGACGATGTCGGCGAGCATCAGTCACGAACTCAATCAGCCGCTTGCCGCGATCCGCAGTTACGCAGAAAACGCCGAGGTGTTGCTCGATCATCAGCGCACCGACGACGCGCGCGGCAACCTCAAATTGATCAGCGAGCTGACCGGGCGCATGGCCTCGATCATCGCCCACCTGCGCGCCTTCGCCCGCCGCGACCGTCATGCTCCGGAAAGCGTGGCCCTGCAACCGGCGCTGGACGATGCGCTGGCACTGCTGGCCAAACGTCGGCGCAGCATGGAAGTCGAGCTGATTCGCGATTTGCCCGCCGCTACGTTGTGGGTCGAAGCCGGGGAAACCCGTCTGCGCCAAGTTCTCGGCAATCTATTGGCCAACGCCCTCGATGCGCTCACCGAAAAAGGCCCGCCGCGCAAATTGTGGCTGAGTGCCGAATCCACCGCCGAGGGCGTCAATCTGTACATTCGCGACAACGGCCCGGGCTTTTGCATGGAAGCCCTCGGCCGCGCCAGCGAGCCGTTCTATACCACCAAGACCCGCACGCAGGGGCTTGGTCTGGGTTTGGCCATTTGCGAAACCCTGATGCGCGCCTTCGGCGGTGAACTGTCGTTCGCCAACCACAAGCAAGGCGGCGCCTTGATCACCCTGCGGCTGCGCGCCGGTGCGCCCGGGGTCAGCCTGCAACCGTCCGAGGATCGAAGTGCATGACCATCGACAATCGCATTCAGGTGGTGTTGATCGACGACGATCCGCACCTGCGTCAGGCCCTCGGCCAGACTCTGGATCTGGCCGGCCTGAAAATCCTGCCGCTGTCCGAAGCCAAAGGTTTGGCCGCACAACTTGAACGCGACTGGCCCGGTGTGGTGGTCAGCGACATTCGCATGCCGGGCATGGACGGACTGGAACTGCTCAGCGAACTGCATGCGCAGGATCCGGAACTGCCGGTGCTGTTGATCACCGGCCACGGCGATGTGCCGCTGGCGGTGCAAGCGATGCGCGCCGGCGCTTACGACTTTCTCGAAAAACCTTTCGCCAGCGATGCGCTGCTCGACAGCGTGCGCCGCGCGTTAGCCCTGCGCCGACTGGTGCTGGACAACCGCAGCCTGCGTCTGGCCCTCAGCGATCGCAATGAGTTGAGCGCGCGACTGGTCGGCCAATCGGCGCCGATGCTGCGCCTGCGTGAGCAGATTGGCGCACTGGCGGCGACCAAGGCTGACGTGCTGATCCTCGGTGAAACCGGCGCCGGCAAAGAGGTCGTCGCCCGCGCGCTGCATGACTTGTCGAGCCGACGCAACGGGCCGTTTGTGGCGATCAACGCCGGCGCATTGGCCGAGTCCGTGGTCGAAAGCGAACTGTTCGGCCACGAGCCGGGCGCCTTCACTGGCGCGCAGAAACGCCGGATCGGCAAGTTCGAATTCGCCAATGGTGGCACGCTTTTCCTCGATGAAATCGAAAGCATGAGCATGGACGTTCAGGTGAAATTGCTGCGCATGCTCCAGGAACGTGTGGTCGAGCGACTCGGTGGCAATCAGCTGATCCCGCTGGACATCCGCGTCATCGCCGCGACCAAGGAAGACCTGCGTCAGGCGGCCGATCAGGGGCGTTTCCGCGCCGACTTGTACTACCGCCTCAACGTCGCGCCGCTGCGCATTCCGCCGCTGCGCGAACGTGGCGAAGATGCGCTGATGCTGTTCCAGCATTACGCCGACGAAGCCAGTGCCCGCCACGGTTTGCCGCCGCATGAATTGCAACCGGCACAACGTGCTTTGCTGCTGCGCCACACCTGGCCGGGCAACGTGCGTGAACTGCAAAACGCCGCAGAACGCTTTGCCCTCGGTCTGGAACTGGCGCTGGATAACAGTGCTGTTGAAGGTGTCGACGGTGTGACTGTTGCAGTTGTCGAAGGCGGGCTAAGCGAACAAGTGGAACACTTCGAAAAATCGCTGATTGCTGCCGAACTGGCGCGCTCGCACAGCTCGGTGCGCAGCCTCGCCGAAGCACTGGGCGTTCCGCGCAAGACCTTGCACGACAAACTGCGCAAGCACGGTCTGAACTTCGGCGACAGCAGTCACGGGGATGAAAACGAATGAGCACAGACAGTCGTTATCTGGAGTCGGTGCTTCATCACGACATTCCGCTGACCCGCGACATGGGCCTGCGGGTGCTCGACTGGCGCGAGCAGCAATTGAGCTTGTATTTGCCGCTCGATCCCAACGTCAACCACAAGAGCACCATGTTCGGCGGCAGTCTCTACTGCGGCGCGGTGCTGGCCGGCTGGGGCTGGCTGCATTTACGCTTGAAAGAAGAAGGGATCACCGATGGGCACATCGTCATTCAGGAAGGGCAGATCAGTTATCCGCTGCCGGTGACGGGCGATGCCACGGCGATTTGCCCGGCGCCTGATGAGCGGGTGTGGAAGAAGTTTTTGGCGATGTATCAGCGGTATGGGCGGGCGCGGTTGGTGTTGCAGACGCGGATCGTCAATGTCGGGAGTGAAGTCGATGCGGTGACGTTTAGCGGGCAATACGTGTTGCACCGCTGACGATCAAAAGCCCCTCACCCTAACCCTCTCCCGGGGGAGAGGGGACTGACCGGGTTGTTCTCTCGATTTGCATCGACCTGAGATATCGAGTCGAACTCAGGTTTTGAAGCGCATGAAGATCGGCTCCCTCTCCTGGGGGAGAGGGCTGGGGTGAGGGGGATTCTGGATCAGCCCACTTACCCGCGCGCCAACTCCAACAACCTCGCCCGCCATGCAGCCTTCGCCGGCAGCGCCAAAAAGAACTCGTTCAACAGCGATTCCCGCGCCGGATAACAAAACGCCTCACCGCGTAAATCCAGCACCTCGCCCCCCGCCCCTTCCAGCACACCCTGGGCCGCCGCCGTGTCCCACTGCGAAGTCGGCGCCAGTCGCGGATAGCAATCCGCCGCCCCTTCCGCCAGCAGGCAAAACTTCAGCGAGCTGCCGATGTTCGCCAACTGCAGTTCACCGAGGCTGGCGCTCAAGCCCGACAGCAATCGCTCCTGCTCGGGGCTGGAATGCCGACGACTGGCCACCACCGTAAACGCCTCACCCGTTCCCGGCACATCACGCACCTGAATCGAAACCGGTGTGCCGCCCTTGTCGCAACGCCACGCGCCAAGCCCCGCGCCACCGACGTAAAAGCGACCATTGGTCGGCATCGACACCACGCCAAACACCACCCGCCCGTTCTCGATCAGCGCAATATTCACGGTAAATTCTTCACTGCCGCTGATGAACTCCTTGGTGCCATCCAACGGATCCACCAACCACCAGCGCGTCCATCCGGCGCGTACGTTTTGGGGAATATTCGCGTCTTCTTCAGACAGCACCGGAATATTCGGATCCAGCGCGGTCAGCCCGGCCAGAATCAAATGGTGCGCCGCCAGATCCGCCGCCGTCACCGGTGAATCATCGGCCTTGGCGGTGACTTCAACGCCTGCGCGCCAGAACGGCAAAATCGCTTCGCCGGCCTGCAATGCCAGTTCAACCACTGGCGTCATCAACGGATGGGGGAAATTCATCGACAGGTCACTCACGACTGAAAGAACCCACGCTGCGTCAGCAAGTCACGGGTCAGATAAAGCGCCGCCAATGCGCGGCCTTCGGAGAATTGCGGATTTTGCGCCAGCGCCGACAGATCACGCAGATTGACCTTGTCGACCCGCATCGGCTCGGGCTCGTCGCCCTCCAGCCGCTCTTCGTAGAGATCGGTGGCCAGCACCACCTGAATCTTCTGACTCATGTAACCGGGCGACAGCGACAGCTCGGTCAGATGCTCCAGTTGCCGCGCGCCAAACCCGGCTTCTTCCTTGAGCTCACGTTCAGCCGCCGCCAGCACGTCTTCGCCCGGCTCGATCAAACCTTTGGGCAGCGACAATTCGTACTCGTCAGTACCGCCGCAGTATTCCTCGATCAGCACCGCGTGCTCGGCATCGAGCATCGCCACAATCATCACCGCGCCATACCCGGCGCCCTTGCCGACCAGCCGCTCGTAGGTGCGCTCCACGCCATTGGAAAAACGCAGCTTGAGTTCTTCGACGCAAAACAGACGACTGGTGGCGACGATCTCGCGGGCGAGTACGGTAGGTTTCTGGCGCATGCAAAGCTCCTTGGCGTGAACGCGCTACTATAACGCGGCTTTCCCGATTGTTTACGTCGGATATCTTTCTACCGTTCGAGACGTTGCCATGCCCTCTTTACCCTGGTCCGACATCGATACCGTCCTGCTGGACATGGACGGCACGCTGCTGGATCTGCACTTCGACAACCATTTCTGGCTGGAACACCTGCCCCAGCGCTACGCCGAACTGCACGGGGTCAGCCGCGCGATGGCCGAGATGGAATTGCAGCCGCTGTTCGAACGCCATGCTGGTCAGTTGCAGTGGTATTGCCTGGATTTCTGGAGCAGCGAACTGAAGCTGTCAGTGCGTGAGTTGAAACAGGAAACCGCGCACCTGATCGCTTTGCGTCCTGATGCGGATACTTTTCTGGAAGCAATAAAACGCGCCGGTAAACGGGTGATCATGATCACCAACGCGCACCGTGACTCACTGTCGCTGAAACTGGAACGGATTGAACTGGCGCCGTACTTCGAGCGGCTGATCAGCTCGCATGATTACGGTTTCCCCAAGGAAAACCCGCAGTTCTGGGACGCGTTGCAGGCAGATATCGGTTTTGATCCGGCACGCAGTCTGTTCATCGACGACACCTTGCCGATTCTGCGCAGTGCGCGGGATTTTGGGGTGGCGCACTTGCTGGCAGTCAAACAACCCGACAGCCGCAAAGGCCCGAAGGACACGGCCGAATTCGCGGCAGTCGAAGACTACCGCGACCTCATCTCAGGCCTGTGACCCCACTGTAGGAGCTGCCGCAGGCTGCGATCTTTTGACTTTTATTTTTAAAAAAAACAGATCAAAAGATCGCAGCCTTCGGCAGCTCCTACAGGGGTTCCTGTTTACTCAGGAATACGCAGTGTCTGACCCGGATAGATTTTGTTCACATCCTTGAGCATCGGTTTGTTGGCATCGAAAATCTTTTGATACTTGTTGGCATCACCGTACACGCGCAGTGAAATCGCGCTGAGGGTGTCACCCGACTTGACCACAACAAACTGCGCAGCCGTCACAACCGGGCCGCTCACGGTGATCTGATCATCAACACTGCCAACCCCGGCAATGTTGCCCACGGCGAGCAGGATTTTCTCTTTCTCTTCCTGGCTCGCTACCTCACCGGTCACGGTGACTTTGTCGCCGTCCACCGTTGCCTGCACGTTCGGATTGCCCAGCCCGACCTTACTGATGTGATCCTTCAATTGCTCACTGGCATTGGCGTTACCGGGGGTCAGCAGATCCAGCAGCTTCTCTCCCGCTTCTTTCACAAAGCTCAAAAGACTCATAGCGCACACTCCTTGATTTGGGTTCCAGATGCCCAAGCCTAGACCACGTCAGGCAAACCCGGTTCCGAGCCGACCAATGACTCTGTAACCGTATGCGTACGCAAAAGCTCCCTTGATCGACGCCATCTATCAATACATCGACAGTAGCGATTAGACGCGACAACTTGACGCGCCTAGTCTTAACGTTAATCAAACCGTCGGTGATGCCATGAACGCCAAGCGCCCAACTTGCGCGGCGCCTGCACTCGAAACACCCGCGCCTGCCGCCAGCCAGACCTACAGTTACAGCGATCTTCCCCGCGAAGAGTCGGCGAGCACTGCGCTCGCCGAGGAAGTCGCGTTGGCGATCGCCTACAACGGCATCAGCCAAGCCGTGATGCTGGTGACACCGACTGACCTGGAAGACTTCATCGTCGGCTTCAGCCTCGGCAGCGGCATCATCGAAGACGCGACCGACATCTATGACCTGCAACTGACCGGCGCCGGCTCGGCGCAATACGCGCAAGTGACCATCGCCAATCGCGCCTTCTGGAATCTCAAGCAGCAACGTCGGCAAATGGCTGGCACCAGTGGTTGCGGATTGTGTGGCGTCGAAGCGGTGGAACAGGCGTTGCCTGATCTGAAAGTGCTGCCCGGAGCGCCGTTGCCACCGATTGAATGGCTTGATGGTTTGCGTCAGCGCATCAGTGCGTTTCAGCCTTTGGGTCAGTACTGCGGCGCGGTACACGCGGCAGTGTTCATGAACGCCAGCGGCGCATTGCTGCTCGGTCGCGAAGACATCGGCCGGCACAACGCGCTCGACAAACTGATCGGCGGACTGATCCGCCAGAAGATATCCACCGAAGGCGGACTGGCAATTGTCACTAGCCGTTGCAGCCTCGAATTGATCCAGAAAGTGTTGCGCGCCGGCATCCAGACCCTGGTCAGCCTGTCCGCGCCCACGGGCCTCGCCGTGCAATGGGCCCGTCGACACAACCTCAATCTCATCCACCTGCCGCAGAAAAGTGCGCCGCGGGTGTATAGCCCCGCGATGGAGAATCAAGCGTGAGCCAACATCATCAAGCCGACCAGAAACCCGTCCCGCGCTACAAGCCTTACAAAGGCGCAGCCGGCGGCTGGGGTGCCCTGATCAGTGTGGCTCAGGCCTGGTTGACCAGCGACAACGCCCTGAAAAACCTGCGCATGATGCTCAAGACCAACCAGAACGGCGGCTTCGACTGCCCGGGTTGCGCGTGGGGCGATTCGCCGGAAAGCGGCATGGTCAAATTCTGCGAGAACGGCGCGAAAGCGGTGAACTGGGAAGCGACCAAGCGCCGCGTCGATGCCAAGTTCTTCGCCAAGCACAGCGTCACTTCGTTGCTGGAACAGAGCGATTACTGGCTGGAGTATCAGGGCCGTCTGACCGAACCGATGGTCTACGATGCCGAAACCGATCGCTACAAACCGATCAGTTGGGACAACGCCTACGCGCTGATTGCCAAACACCTGCAAAGTCTGCCGAGCCCGGATCTGGCCGAGTTTTACACCTCGGGCCGCGCCAGCAACGAAGCGGCTTATTTGTACCAGTTGTTTGTGCGCGCCTTCGGCACCAACAACTTCCCTGACTGCTCGAACATGTGCCACGAGGCCAGCGGTGTGGCGTTGGCGCAAAGTGTCGGCGTCGGCAAAGGCACCGTGACCTTCGATGATTTCGAACACGCCGATGCGATTTTCGTCTGGGGCCAGAACCCCGGCACCAATCATCCACGCATGCTCGAACCGTTGCGTGAAGCGGTGAAACGCGGCGCGCAAGTGGTGTGCATCAACCCGCTGAAAGAGCGCGGACTGGAGCGTTTCCAGCATCCGCAACATCCGATCGAAATGCTCACCAACGGCGACAAGCCGACCAACACCGCCTACTTCCGTCCGGCACTCGGCGGCGACATGGCGCTGTTGCGCGGCATGGCCAAATTCCTCCTGCAATGGGAACGCGATGCGCAGAAGGCTGGCGCGCCAGCGGTGTTCGACCACGACTTCCTCAATGCTCATAGCGCCAATGTGCTGGAGTATCTCGGTGTCGTTGATGACACGCCGTGGGAGCAGATCGTCGAGCAATCCGGCCTGACCCTCGTGGACATCGAGCAAGCCGCGCGCATGTACGCCAAAGGCAAAAACGTAATCATGTGCTGGGCGATGGGCATCACCCAGCATCGTCACTCGGTGCCGACCATTCAGGAAATCGCCAACCTGATGCTGCTGCGCGGCAACATCGGCAAACCGGGCGCCGGCCTGTGCCCGGTTCGCGGTCACAGTAATGTGCAGGGCGACCGGACGATGGGCATCAACGAGCGTCCGCCGGTGGCGTTCCTCGATTCTCTGGAGCGGCGGTTCCAGTTCAAGGTGCCGCGTCATAACGGCCACAACGTGGTCGAGGCGATTCATGCGATGGCCGAAGGTCGCGCCAAAGTATTCATCGGTCTGGGCGGCAACTTCGCTCAAGCCACGCCGGACAGCCCCCGCACTTTCGAAGCGCTGAGCAATTGCGACCTGACCGTGCAGATCAGCACCAAGCTCAACCGCAGCCACTTGGCTCACGGTAAAGACGCGCTGATCCTGCCGTGCCTCGGTCGCACCGATATCGACATCCAGACTGAAGGCCCGCAAGCGGTCACCGTGGAAGACTCGTTCAGCATGGTTCACGCCTCCAACGGCCAGTTGCAGCCGCTGTCGAACCAGATGCGCTCGGAGCCGTCGATCATCGCCGGCATCGCCGCCGCTACGCTGGGCAGCAAACCGGTGGACTGGAACTGGCTGGTGGCCGATTACGCGCGCATTCGCGACCTGATCGCCGACACCATTCCGGGCTTCAAGGAATTCAACGAGAAGGTCAAAAACCCGGGCGGTTTCTACCTGGGCAACAGCGCTGGTGCGCGCAAATGGAACACGCCGTCGGGCCGCGCCAATTTCCGCGCGAACATGCTGCCGAAGGATCTGGTGCACGAACGCACTCGTGCCACCGGGCAACTGCCGGATCTGATCCTGCAATCGATGCGTTCTCACGATCAATACAACACGACGATTTATGGGCTCGATGACCGTTATCGCGGGGTGAAGGGCCAGCGTGATGTGTTGTTTGCCAACGAGGCGGACATCATTCGCCTGGGCTTCCGTCCGGGGCAGAAGGCTGACATCGTGTCACTGTGGGACGATGGTCGTGAGCGTCGGGTGAAGGGTTTTACCTTGCTGGCGTTTGATATTCCGGCGGGGCAGGCGGCGGCATATTATCCAGAGGTGAATCCGCTGGTGCCGCTGGAGAGCACCGGGGATGGCAGCCATACGCCAACGTCGAAGTTCATCGCGATCCGGTTGGAAGCGGCGAGTGAGACGGGGTTGATCATGGCCAAGTCGGCTTAACGCGGCGCTTGAACTGGCCCTTCGCGAGCAAGCCCGCTCCCACATTGGAATGCATTTCAAATGTGGGAGCGGGCTTGCTCGCGAAGGCGTCGGTTCAGACAATACATTCCTGCGTTCAAACACTTTCCGATTGCCCACAAAAAAGGCCGCTTTTTCACAAAAGCGGCCTGTCCGAAGTAGTTAAAGACCGGCAAAAATCAGATAAGTTCCGTATACAAAACAGTACCTTGCGAAATTGTATACAAGTCGTGCTATTCGTCGGATTTCGATTGTCACGCTTGTTACACAGCCTCAGGATCGGCGCCGTCATCCCTTTGAGGCTCCTCTATGAAGTTCTCCCAGATTCTCTTGTTGTCCCTTGGCCTGGTCAGTGGTTTTGCGTCGGCAGGCGGCACCACCGAAGCAGGTGTTGGCGGCGCATTGGGCGGGGTTCTTGGCTCGGTCGTCGGTCAGTCTTTAGGCGGCAATACAGGTTCCACCATTGGCGCAGCCTTGGGCGGCGCGGGTGGTAGCGCAGTCGGCGCCGACAAACGCAGCCGTGGCGAAGCAGCCATTGGCGGTGCGTTGGGCGCTGCTGGCGGTAACGTGGTCGGTCGCAGCCTCGGCGGCAGCACTGGCAGCCTGATCGGTTCGGCCGCAGGTGGCGGTGCCGGTGGTGCGTTGGGTAACTACATGGGCAACAAGAGCGATGACGATGATCGTCATTACGATCGCGGTCGTGATAACCGTCGCTACTACCGCGATGACCACCGTGGTCGGGGCCATGCCTATGGCCATCGCAAGCATCACAAGTATTATCGCCACCGCTAATTGCTGATTGGCGGCACGTAGATCAAAAGATCGCAGCCTGCGGCAGCTCCTACACAGATCAATGTAGGAGTTGCCGCAGGCTGCGATCTTTTTTGTCTTACACCGCCAATCGCTGTAAGGCATCACGTAATCCAGACGGAATCGGCACCGGCTGATTGCTTGCCCGATCCACAAACACATGAACGAATCGCCCGGCCGCACAGGCCTCGCTTTCGCCGACCTTGAACACCGCCAGTTCGTACTGCACCGAACTGTTGCCCAATTTGCCAACTCGCAGACCGATCTCGATCAGATCCGGGAACGCGATCGAGGCGAAGTAATCGCATGCCGAACTGACCACGAAACCCACCACTTCCCCGTCATGGATATCCAGACCACCGACCTGGATCAGGTAAGTGTTCACGGCTGTGTCGAAGAAGCTGTAGTAGGTGACGTTGTTGACGTGACCGTAGGCGTCGTTGTCGTGCCAGCGTGTGGTGATGGGCTGGAAGTGCGGGTAGTCGGTGCGTTGGGGCATCGGGTTGGACATTGATCAGCAATTCCTGAAGGTATTGTTGCGAGTCTAATTTAAAACCGAGGCGCGACCTTCGCGAGCAAGCCCGCTCCCACATTCGGAACGCATTCCAAATGTGGGAGCGAGCCTGCTCGCGAAAGCGTCACCCCAAGCACCCAATCACTCAGCGATCAGCAAACCCCTTCCCCTGCGCCGCCAACTCACCAATCAACCGCGCCGGTTTCCATTGATCGCCCTGCCGCGTCTCCAGCGCCAACAGCCGCTGATGAATATCCGCCAGCCCCTGCTGATCCGCCCAGGCCATCGGCCCGCCCTTGTCCGCCGGGAAGCCGTAGCCATTCAGGTACACCAGATCGATGTCATGGGCAGACTCGGCAATACCTTCCTGAAGAATCTTCGCCCCTTCGTTGACCAATGCCAGCAGGGAGCGCTCGAGAATCTCCTCCGGGCCGATCTCACGGCGCTGAAAGCCCAAGCCTTCGCTGACCTGCAACACCAGCGCATCGACCTCAGGATCATGCTCAGCCTGACGACTGCCCGGCTCGTAATGGTAATAGCCGTTGCCGGACTTCTGCCCGAATCGACCCATTTCGCACAAGCGATTATCCACCTGCACCTCTGGCGCATCCTGGCCCTTGCCGGCCAACTCGCGCGCGCGCCATTCCAGATCGATGCCGACCACGTCGTACATGCGAAACGGCCCCATGGCGAAACCGAAACCTTGCAACGCCGCATCGACCTGCTGTGGATAAGCGCCTTCAAGCAACATCTTGCGCGCCTCGAGTACATACGGATGCAGCATGCGGTTGCCGATAAAACCGTGGCAGTTGCCCGAGACCACGCTGACTTTGCCCATGCGCTTGCCCAGGGCCAGTGCGGCGTTCAGAGCTGCTGGTGAGGTCTTCGCGCCGCGAACGATTTCCAGCAGTTTCATGATGTGCGCCGGGCTGAAGAAATGCAGGCCCAGCACTTGTTCCGGACGTTTTGTCGCCGCCGCAATCGCATCAATATCCAGTGCCGATGTATTGCTCGCCAATAGCGCTTCAGGCTTCAGCAAGCCATCCAGCTCGCGGAAGATCTTCTGCTTCAGTTCAAGATTCTCGTACACCGCTTCGATCACCAGATCGACATTGCGAATCGCCGCGTAATCCGCCGCCGCACTGACCCGGGCGATACGCGCATCAGCCTCGGCCTGATCAATCCGCCCCTGTCGCACGTTGTGTGCATAGGTGTCGGCAACGGTGACGAGTGCCTGCTCAAGCATCTGTGGGTTGTTATCTACCCACTGTACTGTCACGCCGGCATTGGCCAGGCACATGACGATGCCACGGCCCATGGTGCCCGCGCCGATCACGGCGGCCTGCTGAATATCGAAGGATGTCTGGCTCATATTGTTCTCTTGTTGGCGATCCAAAGACTGGTCTCACCATAGTCAGCCGACGACGTTTTTTGAAGTTTATTACCGTGATGATCGACATTCAGCGGATGGATAGAGCCCTTGTCTTGATGAACTCATGTAGGAGCTGCCGAAGGCTGCGATCTTTTGATCTTGAAAAAATCAACATCAAAAGATCGCAGCCTTCGGCAGCTCCTACAAGGGTTAGAGGTGGTCTTGCGCCCAGCTGCGCACCTCGGCGTAGGGGTATTCTTCCAGTGCCGCATACCCGGGAATCGTCCGCGCCTTGAGCTTGGTAAACAGCGGCACGCTGATCCCGCACAAAAACCGCGTCAGCCGTTCCGCTGTCGGCATGACGCCCGTGTGTTGTTCATGCCTGTGGATAAAATCACCACACAGCGCCGCGAAGTTTCTATCCACAAGCGGCGGCGATTCCGGCGGCGCCGGCAAGCGTGCAACCTGCCCATGACACACCGAACAATGCCCACAACGCTCGGGCGCATCGTGGTCACCGAAGTACTCGGCCAGTCGATAACCCAAACACCGCTCGGTGGCGAAAACCTCAAGCATCGCGTGAATCCGCGCCACTTCGGTCTGTTCATGTCGAGTGAAGTAATCGTGCAACTCGCCACTCAACACGTCACTGTCAAAGTCGCTGTGCAGCAGGCTGTAGACCTCGGTCATCTGCTTGCTTTCAAGCTCGACCCAGCCCTTCTCCTGAAAATAATCCAGCGCCGTCACCACGCGATTACGCTCGGCTGAATACTGTTCGTACATCGCGTCGAAACTCACCGTCGCCCATGTGCGTGCGCGATTGGAGGTCTGGATAATCGCCGCGACAAAATCCCTGCGCTCACCCTCGAAACGCGAGAGCAGCGCGTCCGGTTCCACCAGGTATTTGAAGCGGTACTCGGCGTAATAGGCGTAGCGCGGCGCGATCAAGCCACGCAGCTCCAGTTGCACCAATAATGTCTTCAGCGGCAACGAACGAATGTTGCTTTGATCCGCCAACGGCCCGAGCAAAAACTCCCACTGCCCGTCCGGCAACGAAGCCTTCAGTTCGTCGAGCACATAACGAATGCCTTCACGCTCCGGTGTGTCGCCGTAGACAAAGTTTTCCAGCACGTTGAGGCTGTCGCGGTTGGCCAGCACCAGACAGTCCGAGGGCTGCCCGTCTCGCCCGGCGCGGCCGATTTCCTGACTGTAGTTTTCGATGGATTTAGGCAGGTCGAAGTGCACCACATTACGGATGTCACTCTTATCGATGCCCATGCCGAAAGCGATGGTCGCGACGATGCAATTGGACTGCCCGGCCATGAAACGTTTCTGGATCGCTTCACGCTTATCGTGGGGCAAACCGGCGTGATACGCCTCGGCCTGAATGCCGTTGCGTTCAAGGTGTTCGGCGATGTGTTCAGCGGTTTTCTGCAAGGTCACGTAGACGATGCTGGGCTGCCCCGGGCGCTCGCTCATCCACTCAACCAGACGCCGACGTTTGTCCTGACCGCGCACCGGTTCCACCAACAGATTGAGGTTGGGCCGGTAGAAACCGGTGGTCACCACATCCTCTGGAGCGATGGCGAATTTGCTCTGCATATCGACGATGACTTTCGGCGTCGCAGTAGCCGTCAGCAGTAAGGTTTGCGGGATGTTGAACTGCCGTTGATAGTCCGGCAGCTTTAGGTAGTCGGGACGGAAATTGTGGCCCCACTCGGAAATACAGTGCGCCTCGTCCACCACCAGCAAGGAGATCGGCACCTGCTGCAAAAAATTGCGGAAGCGCTCGTTCTTCAAGCGCTCCACCGAGATCATAAGGATTTTCAATTCACCCGTTCGAGCACGCGCCATCACGTCATTGGCGTCTTCGCGGCTCTGCGCCGAATCAATGCTGCCCGCTGAAATGCCGTGGCGTTGCAGGAACGCCAATTGATCCTGCATCAGCGCCAGCAATGGCGAGACCACCAGCGTCAGGTGCGGCAGCAACAACGCCGATATTTGATAGCAAAGGGACTTGCCGGAGCCGGTGGGAAAAATCGCCGCCGCCGAACGCCCGGCCAGCACCGCGCTGATCGCGGCCTCTTGTCCGGGACGAAACTGTGGATAACCAAAAACCTGTTCCAGGGTGTTGTGCATTCGCTGTCACTCCTTTGACCGCTGCCATGCCAACAGCCTAGCCGGCGATCGCAACGAGTCGAGAAAAGGTCGGGGCCAAATCGATTCGGAATGATACAGCGGTCACGCAAATTCTGTGGGAGCAGCCTGCACGCCCGCCGTTTTCCCTTTAAGCGCGTGTCTGACGTTTGGAAACGCCCTACAGATTCTGTCGCGCACCGTACAGCCGTATACGGCGAATTACCTGACAAGCAGGTAGGAGTTTTCCGCGTAGAGGTTTTGCCTCGAATATGCCGAAAAATCACGTAGGGAAAATCCGTAAAACGCGGAAAAACCCCTACAAACACTGTCCATTGCGGCCGTCTTGTCCCTCTGCGCAGCGCCCTTCTATAGTGGCCGGCGCGGCTGAAAGCACTCTGTCGGCCGACCCGAGCGTCTTCGAACAGGACAAGCCTCACCATGATCGACCGTTACCAGCCACTCAAAACCTGCTACAGCGAAAAACCCGTGATGCTTATCGACACCGCCGCCAGTCACAGCGATTTGCTCGATGCCGCCGACCAACGCTTGCGCGCCGCCAGTGATCTGCTGGAAACACTTTACTGTATGTGTTTCAAACAGGCCGACGCGAAAGATATTCCGCACATAGTCAATGCGCTTTATTTATTGGTGCAGGACGGCTGCGACTTACTGCAAGTCGCCAAACTACAACTTAAATAAAAACCCCAACACAAACTTTACAAACCCAGATACAACCCGACGCTTTATTAATTAACAGTGTACGCACTAACTTGTTGGCTCTTATCACCAACAAGGCCAACATCATGACAGTCGTCACTATATTTTTTTGCGGCACAGGTTCTAACAAGTTCGATACCCAACATGAAAACTTCTGGGACGGCGAACTGGTTTCCACCCTTGCCTCGCACCATACAGGCCGCGAGTTCGCCGAATGGATCGTCGTCGACGGCCCCGGCAGCGGCAACCTGCAGGCCGATGATCTATTCACCGAGAACAAAGACTACGGCCTAAGCGGCACGCTGTTCGGCAAGGGCTGGGAAGAAAACGTTCAGCATGCCTTGAACATCATCAAGGGCCAATGTGAATGGCAACGAGAGCAACTGACCGAAGCCGGATACAACCGACTTAAAGCCGCCGGCATTCCCATTGAAGATGTAAAAGTGGAAGGCTCGTGGTTCTGGCGTAAATATAACTACGGCGACCGCAGCGTCACCCAGCAGAAGTTACAAGAACAAATCATCAAGACTTTCCGTAAAGATGGCGTTATTCCGACCACGGTTAACCTGGTAGGCTGGAGTCGTGGCGGCATTAGTTGCCACATGCTGGCCAACGCGATGCTCAAGGACAGCGCGCTGAAAAATATCCCGGTGAATATTTTTGCCATTGACCCGGTGCCGGGCATCGCCAACTTTCAGGAGCAACGCGTCAAACTCGGCAGCAACGTCAAAGAGTACGTCGGCGTCTACGCCCGCGACGAGCGCTCCAAAGGTTTCAGCTGCGTGATCCCGCAGACCGCCACCGGCACCAAAACCTCGATTTATCCAATGGCCGGTCGCCACGCTACCCTCGCGGGCAACGCCACTTCCACTGGCGGCGTGCCGACCAATGCCAGCGACCTGAAAGTGCTGACCGAACCCGGCCGCATCGTTCGCCACCTCGCCGAGATCTGCCTGACCCGCTGGGGCACAACACTCGGCAAAACCCTCAACCTGACCCAGACCGACCTGGAAAACCTCGCCAACGGCATCGCCCGCGACGAGACCAGATATCAATTAATGCACAACTATTCCTACACCTACTTCACCGAACTGGATCAGGGCGAACGTTATGTTTCCCTCGGCAGCAAAGGCGTGCCGTTCTCGACTGTGAAAAGCCCGATTTACCAACCGGCGACAGGGTTGGCGACGAGTTTGCTGGATATTTCTGCGTATGTGCATTTGCGTTGAAAAACGTTGAAGGATCGGTAGGAACGTCCGATGCAATCTTCGTCCAGTTCCTACAAGAACAGACCGCTTTGTCGACTATCGGGATTTGAGGGCGCGAATCTATAGTTGTGACTGTCGCTGCCAATCAGCGACTCGGGCTTGGTCACCCGAATGGATCGTGCGCACGCATGCGCTGTATGCTGCCGGCACTCAATTGCCTGCAGTTTATGGTGACTGTGTTTGGGACACCTTCGGGTGTGCCGGGTATGTGCACGATCCTCACCGGTTGACCAACCCGAACACAGTCGCCTCCTGTCGCTTGGTCACGATGTGGTGGCTTCTCCCGGAAGCAATTGAGGATCAATAGAATGAAAACATGGAATCAATTCACCACCGACCGCTACCGAACACTCGAGTCCAACCTCACTGACACCAACCCACTGATCATCGACACAGAAGCCAACCCCCAAGACATCCTCGAATGCGCCGTCCAGCGTTTACGCGCATCAAGCGACCTGCTACGCACCCTCTACTGCCTCAACTTCAAACAAGCCGACGTCGAAGACATCCCCCACATCACCCACGCCCTCTATCTGCTGACGCAGGATGGTTGTGATCTGCTGCAAGTTGCCCAGCAGCAAATGCTCAACTGGAAAGCTCCGGCTTAAAAATCCCCCACACCAGAGAGCATGAATGCTCGAAAACCAACGTCCAAAGCAGGAGTTGAATTTTGCAAACTACTATTGATTGCGTACGATGGGAGCCACTGTTCAATCAAGGGCTCATCTTCATGACCACTGAAACTATCGATCACAGCACCCTCGCTCGCTTGATTGAAAACGGGTCAGTCAGCAGCACAAATATCGTCGCTCAACCGGGTGGCTGGTCGATTCAAATTTTGCAGGGAAGAAAAGAATGCTCGCTGGCAGCACAGCGTAGTGGTCAGGTACGACTGTTCAAGCGGCTTGAAACGCTGGTGAGCTATTTGCAAGGACTGGGCATCAGCCACTTCCATGTAGATGCCTCCAGTTATGACCCGCAGCAACTGAAAACCTACGCTCGGCCTGATCGTGCCGAAGCAATGAAACAGGCCCACGAGGCGGCTGCTTATGAGGAATGGTTCAAGCGTCAGGTGCAACTCAGCATTGATGACCCAAGGCCGAGCATCAGCGATGAAGACAGTCGCCGAATATTTGCAGCCAAACGCGATGCTCTCCGTCAACGAGCGCGCTGATGAAGTTGGTCTGGCGCCCCGAGGCGCATGACGACCGAGACCGGATCATGGATCGCATTAGTCAGGACAACCCTGTTGCAGCGGCCGATCTCGACGAAATATTCGAATCAAAAGGGGAAGTCGCTCGACAGCGCCCGACCTTGTATAGAAAAGGCAGGGTTGAAGGCACACGAGAAATCGTTGCAGCTTCTAATTACATCATCGTCTACATGCTTAAAGATGAATGCGTGCAAGTGCTGCGAATAATGCATGCCCGGCAGCAGTGGCCCTGACCAATCAAAAAGAGCCGATAAGATCCCAACTGCCAGATCAACCAAACACCTGCAATTATTCTGGCGTTTTGACCCACCTAGCGAAGGAATATTAGCGTTATGGCCAGAAAAACCGCACCGCTGCTCCCAAGGATCGCACGCTTACTAGTCGATTTTGGTGAGCGCTTGGAACTCGCCCGGCTGCGACGCAGACTCACAGCGAAGCAGGTCGCCGAGCGTGCAGGAATGTCTGTCATGACTTTGCGGTCGCTGGAATCGGGCAGTTCGGGCGTAACAATGGGAGCTTACTTGGCAGTGATGCAAGTTTTGGGGTTAGAGCAGGATCTGACGCTACTGGGCGCCACGGATAAACTCGGCAATCGAATGCAGGATGCCAAGCTTCTCTGCTCTAGAAATTCCTCAAGCAACAAATCCGCGAGAGAACTAAAACGCGAGATCCAAAAAGTTAAAAAAATTCCGACGTCAAAGACGAGTGTTCTTGATGCGGCACTCGTTAGCGAGGATCGTCTAGAAGCCTTCCCGCTGAATACTCATTCACTGTCTGCACTGCTGATGAAAAATCGACAACGAACCCCATGATGAAAAGCCGACCACAAAAAAGCCGCCCCAAAAGGGCGGCTTTTTCATTCACATCAAACCAATCTTACAACTTCGGCCCGGCAGCCTTGATCGCGTCGCTCACTTCGAACTTCTTGAAGTTCTCGATGAACAGACCGGCCAGTGCTTTGGCAGCCTCGTCGTACGCAGCCTTGTCAGCCCAGGTGTTGCGTGGGTTGAGCAGGTTGGTTTCAACACCCGGTACGGCCAGTGGCACGTCGAGGTTGATGGTGTCGAGGTGTTCGGTGTCAGCACCGATCAGCGCGCCGCTCTGGATCGCTGCGATCACCGCGCGGGTGGTCGGGATGTTGAAGCGTTTGCCGACGCCGTAGCCGCCGCCGGTCCAACCGGTGTTGACCAGGTAAACCTTGGAACCGAAACCGCGGATGCGCTTGATCAGCAGCTCTGCGTATTCGCCAGCCGGGCGCGGGAAGAACGGTGCGCCGAAGCAGGTGGAGAAGGTCGACTTGATGCCGCTGCCCGAACCCATTTCAGTCGAGCCCACCAGTGCGGTGTAGCCGGACAGGAAGTGGTAGGCCGCTTGTTCTTCGTTGAGGATCGACACTGGCGGCAGCACGCCGGTCAGGTCGCAGGTCAGGAAGATCACCGCGTTTGGCTCGCCACCGAGGTTCTGCTCGGAACGCTTGGCAACGTGCTCCAGCGGGTAAGCGGCGCGGCTGTTCTGGGTCAGGCTGACATCGGCGTAGTCGGCGTGCTTGGCGTCGTCGATAACGACGTTTTCCAGTACAGCACCGTGCTTGATGGCTTTCCAGATAACCGGCTCGTTCTTCTCGGAGAGGTCGATGCACTTGGCATAGCAACCGCCTTCGATGTTGAACACCACGCCTTCGCCCCAGCCGTGTTCGTCGTCACCGATCAGGTAACGGCTTTCGTCGGCCGACAGGGTGGTTTTACCGGTGCCCGACAGACCGAAGAACAGGGTCACGTCGCCTTCTTCGCCGATGTTGGCAGCGCAGTGCATCGGCAGCACGTCAGCGGCCGGCAGCAGGAAGTTCTGCACGGAGAACATGGCTTTCTTCATCTCACCGGCGTAACGCATGCCGGCGATCAGCACTTTTTTCTGTGCGAAGTTGAGGATCACGCAACCGTCGGAGTTGGTGCCGTCACGCTCTGGCACGCACTCGAAGTTGGCGACGTTGAGCACTTGCCACTCTTCACGACCGGCCGGGTTGTACTGGGCCGGGTTGATGAACAGGCAACGACCGAACAGATTCTGCCAGGCAGTCTGGGTGGTCATCTTCACGGCCAGGTAGTGATCTTCAGCTGCGCCTACATGCACGTGGGAAACGAAGTGCTCTTGCGCGTTGTTGAACGCCTCGACACGAGCCCACAGCGCGTCGAACTTGTCGGCCGGGAACTTGCGGTTGATCGGGCCCCAGGCGATAGCAGCCTGGGTGGAAGGCTCTTCAACGATGAAACGGTCAACAGGCGAACGACCGGTGCGGTGACCGGTGCGAACAACCAGAGCGCCGGTATCGGCAAGCTCGCCCTCACCGCGATTCAAGGCTTCTTTTACCAGATCATCGACACTCAGATCGGTGTACACGGCGTTATTGGCTTGCGTCATGAGATTCCCCGTCGGCCAGTGGCCGAGTGTGCTCCAAACGTTTTGTAGTAGAAAGTCGTGCACTACTACCGCGACAAAAAGTGGGCCGGATTATGCCAGAAACGCCCAAAAAGAGTAGGGCCCTCCCGTCGTAACGGCGTAATTGCGCGTTTGAGCAGTGAATTTACCTGCGCTGAACCGTTTTAGTGCCGGGTGTCGGATGGCGTGTCGACACCGGCGCCAGCGAACAATTGAGCGATATCGGCTGCATCGAACAGGTAACGCTCGTTGCAAAACTGGCAATCAATCTCGACGGTGCCACCCTGTTCGGCGACCAACGCTTGCGCATCTTCCAGACCCAGACTGACCAGCGCATTGCCCGAACGATCCCGCGAGCAGCTGCAACGGAAGCGCAGATTCTGCACATCGAACAGACGCACCTGCTCTTCGTGGTAGAGGCGATGCAGCACGGTTTCGTTGTCCAGGCTGAGCAATTCATCGGCGGTCAGGGTGGTGGCCAGCGCGGTGATGTGCTGCCAACTGGCGGCGCGATCTTCTTCGTCTTTCAGACGATCGGCCGGCAATTGCTGCAGGAGCAAACCACGGGCGCGACGACCGTCGGCGAACAGCTTGAAGCGCGTACCGACCTGTTGCGACATGACGAAATAGTTGGTGAAGCAATCGGACAGGGTTTCGCCGTCGAGGTCGACAATGCCCTGGTAGCGCTGGCCAACAGTCGGGTCGACGGTCAGGGCCAGAACACCGTTCGGCATCAGGTCGGCGAGGGTCGCATCCGGCGCGATCTGATCGGCGTGATAACGCGCCAGACCACGGATGTCGCGGTCGCTGGAGCACTCGATCATCAGCATCGGGATCGGGCCTTCGGAACGCGCCTGCAGAATCAGCAGTCCATCGAACTTGAGGGTGCCCACCAGCAACGAGGCGGCGGCCATCAGCTCGCCCAGCAATTGCGCAACCGGCTCCGGGTACGGGTGCTTGGCGAGGACTTCGGCGTAGCTGCGCTCAAGCGCGACCAGTTCGCCACGGGTGTCGCTGTCATCAAAGATGAAGCGTTGGGTGAAATCGGTATCCGGTAGGTCGGTCATAGGTCTGGGTATCTGAAAGTGGTGACAAAATGGTTACAAGACGTGAAAATTTGCGCTTCTTGGCACCCCTTTTGGTGCCGACTGCTCTGCCATGGGAGGCATTTTATGAACAATCCGGGTTCGTTCCAATCAAGGTGGAACCTCGGCCGGCTGGTTCTGTGCAACGTGGTGCCATTAGCACTACTGGCTTTCTGGTTATGGCCTACGGGCAACGCGCTGTGTATGATTTTCGACGAGTGGCTGTTTCGCTCACTCAATACACCGCTGGCCAGCAACCCCATATGGCTCCACATCTGGGCAATTGCAAGTATGCGTCCGTTCGACATCGTCGTTGGCCTGATCCTGCTGACGCTGCTGATCAAGGGCGATTGGGTGTTCAAGGCGATTGACGTGCGCCGGGCTTTTTTCGGTTTTCTGTCAATTCTGTTGTTGATGGTGGTGATTCGCGCACTGTTTTCCAAGTTCGCCGACTCTATGGATTGGCAGCACAGCAGCCCGTCGATGGTGCTTGAGGGCGCCGTGCACATCAGCGACTACTTCCCGGATCTGGAAAAAACCTGGGAAATTAAAGATCGCTCCAGCCAGAGTTTTCCCGGTGATCACGCCTCGGTGTTGTTGATCTGGGCGCTGTTCATGGGCGTGTTCAGCCGTACGGTCGGGCAATTTTTGACGGTGTGGGGTTTGGCGGTGCTGTTCATGTTGCCGCGACTGGTGGCTGGTGCGCATTGGGGCCAGGACGATTACATCGGTGGGGTTTTGCTGGCGGTGTGGGCGTTGGGCTGGGGTTATTACACGCCGTTCGCGTATCACGCGGCGAATATCTGGTTGAAGGTGACGGCGCCGGTTTTTGCGCTGCTGGGCAAGTTGCCGGTGGTTTCGCGGATGAGTGTGGTGCGTAGCGCCTGATACCGAGCTGTCTTCGGCGAGGGCTGCGCCCTCGATTCGCGAGCAGGCTCGCTCCCACAATTGACCGCATTCCTTCCGTTGAAATGCAATCCAATGCGGGAGCGAGCCTGCTCGCGAAGAGGCCGGCACCAACAACGCAAAAACGTCGCTCTCACTCGTCGTGGCTGCTGCCACGAAACTTGAACAAATCCCGCCGCTGTTTCTTGCTCGGTTTGCCATCGGTGCTCATGCCCAACGCGCCCGCCTTGCGCATCGCCGCTGCCGCCTCACGTTTGACAACACTCTCGGCAGTCTCCGCGTACAAGGTCTGCGCCTCGGGCGCACCGCGGCGCACGATCGACAGCGCCTCGACCTTCACCGTGCGCACTTCGAACCCCATACGAATCTCGAACTCATCGCCAATGCGTGGCTCTTTGCCAGGCTTGCAGCGCTCGCCCCGACAATGCACCTTGCCACTCTCGATGGCGGCTTTGGCCAACGCGCGAGTCTTGTAGAAACGTGCGGCCCACAGCCACTTGTCGAGACGAACCTTGTCGTCCTCTTCCTGTTTTTGCGCCATATGAATTCCTCGGTCAGCCAGTAGTCGGAACTGTACTACCGTTTCTGTCGGGCGCAACAACTCGGCCCTCCAGATAGACTGTGATCCAGGCCGGTTCATCGGCACGGAGAGATCGAGTGACAAAATTTCCATCTTCATTAACTTCGCCCAAGGCCGGTTGCCAAGGCTGCCAGCAAAGCGAGCCGCTGGGCTTCGAGTTTGCCTTCGCCTATCAACCCATCGTCGATCTGCGCGATCAGTCGATTTTCGCCCACGAAGCGCTGGTTCGGGGTGTGGCCGCTGAAGGCGCGTTCACCGTGTTGGATCAAGTTACAGAAGACAACCGCTACCGTTTCGACCAGCTCTGCCGCACCCGGGCCATCGAAGGCGCGGCCACTCTAAATATGCAGACACACTTGTCGATCAACTTCATGCCCAACGCGGTCTATCGTCCAGAGTTATGCATTCGCAGCACTCTGGAGGCGGCAAAAAAACACAATTTCCCGATCGACCGATTGATTTTCGAAACCCTGGAAAGCGAGCACGTAGATAACTATCGCCATTTGACCAATATTCTGCGTGAATACCGCGAATTCGGCTTCAAGACCGCCATCGATGACTTCGGTGCCGGTTATTCGGGGCTCAATCTGCTGGCTGATTTCCAACCGGATCTGATCAAACTCGACATGGCGCTGATCCGCGATGTCGATCGCGACCGTGTTCGTCAGGCGATCGTTCGGGGGATTGTCACAATCTGTGCGGAGTTGGACGTTACAGTCATTGCCGAAGGCATTGAGAGCGCCGGTGAACGGGATTTCCTGGCGGACTGTGGAATATTTCTGATGCAAGGCTACTGGTTCGCCAGACCTGCATTCAAAGCGTTGGCCCAGGTAGCACCTGAGGCCTGGACGCGTTAATCGTTGGTTTTTATCTATTGAAGACATTTGACCATTTGACCGTTGTCGGTCTGCGCGAGTGGGTGGCGCTCCCGGATTTGGGAGTCGCGGGCCTGCGGGCGAAAATCGACACAGGGGCCAGCACCTCCAGTCTGCACGCCACCGACATCGAACCGTTCGAACGCGACGGCGAGAAATGGGTGCGTTTCACCGCGCACCTGGGCACGGTGGTGCAGTTACGTCACCGCCGCTGCGAAGCGCCGCTGGTGACGCGCAAAACCATTAAGAGCTCCAACGGCCATGCGCAGGTGCGCTACGTGATAAGCACCACCCTGGCCTTGGGTGATCGGGTCTGGCCGGTCGAGTTCACCCTCGCCTGCCGCAAGTCCATGCGTTATCGCCTGTTACTCGGTTCCAAAGCCCTGATCGATGGCCAGTTGGTGGTCAATCCGGGTATCAAATATGTACAAGACAAGCCGGTGTTCCCGGTATCTACCTCCTCCACAGGTGTTGCATGAAGATCGCTGTGCTGTCGCGGAACCCGCGTCTGTATTCCACCCGCCGTCTGGTCGAAGCCGGAACCGAGCGCGGGCATGAAATGGTAGTGATCGACACGTTGCGCGCCTACATGAACATCGCCAGCCACAAGCCGCAGATCCACTATCGCGGCAAACCGCTGGAAGGTTTCGACGCGGTGATTCCGCGGATCGGTGCGTCGGTGACGTTCTATGGCTGCGCCGTGTTGCGTCAGTTTGAAATGATGGGGGTGTTCCCGCTCAACGAATCGGTGGCGATTGCCCGTTCCCGGGACAAATTGCGTTCGCTGCAATTGCTCTCGCGTCGCGGCATCGGTTTGCCAGTCACCGGGTTTGCTCACTCGCCGGATGACATTCCCGATCTGATCGACATGGTCAACGGCGCGCCGCTGGTGATCAAAGTGCTGGAAGGCACCCAGGGCATCGGTGTGGTGCTATGCGAAACCGCGACTGCCGCGGAATCGGTGATCGAGGCGTTCATGGGCCTGAAGCAGAACATCATGGTGCAGGAGTACATCAAGGAAGCGGGCGGCGCGGATATTCGTTGCTTCGTGGTGGGTGACAAAGTCATCGCGGCGATGAAGCGGCAGGCGAAACCGGGTGAGTTCCGTTCCAACCTGCACCGTGGCGGCAGCGCGAGCCTGATCAAGATCACGCCGGAAGAGCGCATGACCGCGTTGCGAGCGGCGAAGGTCATGGGCCTGGCGGTGGCGGGTGTGGATATTCTGCGTTCCAATCACGGGCCGCTGGTGATGGAAGTGAACTCGTCGCCGGGGCTGGAAGGGATTGAGACCACCACCGGGAAGAATGTGGCGGGGATTATTATTGAGCATCTGGAAAAGAATGGTGGGCCGAATATGACGCGCACCAAGGGTAAAGGTTAATCCTCTAAAGATGTGATGGCCGAAAGGCCGCCTTCGCGAGCAAGCCCGCTCCCACAGTGGAACGAATTCCAAAATGTGGGAGCGGGCTTGCTCGCGAAGGGGCCATCAGCCCCACCGGAACTCTCAATCCTTAAACAGCATCCCGCGGCAACATCAACCCCAACGGCAACCTGACTCGCGCTTCCAATCCACCCCCGGACCGGTTACGCAGTTCGACATTGCCGCCATGCATCGAAGCAATCCGCTTCACAATCGCCAGACCCAAGCCAGTGCCCTTCCCGCCCCGAGCACGATCGCCGCGAGTAAACGGGTTAAAGATCGCCTCGAGCTCCGAAGGATCAATCCCCGCCCCACGATCCATCACGCTCAGCACCACATACGGCGCGCTGACATCACCGCTCACATAAGCCGCAACTTCAACACTGCTGCCGGCATGGTTCAGGGCGTTGCCGATCAGGTTATTGAGCAAGCGCTTCATCGACACCCGACGCAGCGGAAACGGCTGGATCGGCTCAAGACGCAAACGGACTTTCTCTTCATTCTGGTTGTAAGGCGCTGCCACCTCACGCACCAGATCGCTGAGATCGACCTCTTCCACCGATTCGTCACGACCATCACGAATAAATGCGAGGAACTGGTCGAGAATCGCGTCCATGTCCTCGATGTCACGCACCATGTCGTCGGTCAGGTCGTTGCGATCGCCCATCAATTCCAGCGACAGCCGCAGACGCGTCAACGGTGTACGCAAATCGTGGGAAACCCCGGCTAGCATCAACTCGCGCTCGCGTCCGGCCTGCTCGACGTCTTCAGCCATCTGGTTGAACGCGCGATACACCTCGGTCATTTCGCTCGGCGTATCGCTGATCGGCAGACGCACACTGCGGCCCTGACCGAGTTGCCGCGCAGCGAAGACCAAGCGTTTCAACGGCTGATTGAGCTGACTGACGAAAATCCATGCCGACGCCGTCGACAGCAGACCAATGGCGAGGAACCAGCCGAGCACGTTCCAGATTTTCTGGCCGCGCAAGGGATGCGGGTACAGCGGTACTTTCAGCCAGCCATCACCGAGGCTCGGCGCGCGAACCCACAGCGCTGGCGGCGAATGCATGCGCAAACGCACTTCGGTGTCGGCACCCAGCTCCGCTTGCATCTGCCGCTGATAGATTTCGCTGTATGGCCAGTGCTGTTCGCCTTCCGGCACGCCAGCGCCGACCACGCGGATCAGGGTCGCGGCATCGGCAATCTTCGCGCGGTTTTCTTCGTCGGCGGCCCAATAAGCGCGCAGCGTCAGGGCGACGCCGTGGCTGTATTGACGATCCACCAGCACGTCCTCGTTCATCAATAGATAAACCAGGGTCAGCGCTTTGGAAAACAGCACGACGATGAGCACCAGCCAGAGGGTGCGGGAGAAAAAACTTTGGGGGAACCAGACGGGGGTTTTCATGAATAACCGCTACACACTTGCAGGAGCGAGCAATGCTCGCATATTGCGGATTGCGAGTCTGCGGGCCGGGTCATTCAACCCGGCCCGACAGACCCGCTCCTACAAATCGCCGATCACTTGGTGGCGGCGCCATCCGGTACGAACACGTAGCCCACGCCCCAGACAGTCTGGATGTAGCGCGGCTTGGATGGATCGGGTTCGATCATCCGGCGCAGACGCGAGATCTGCACGTCGATGGAACGCTCGAGGGCATCCCACTCGCGGCCACGGGCCAGGTTCATCAGCTTGTCGCGGGTCAGCGGCTGACGCGCGTTCATCACCAGGGCCTTGAGTACCGCAAACTCACCGGTGGTGAGCATGTGCACTTCGTCGCCGCGCTTCAGTTCGCGGGTGGCCAGCGACAACACGTAATCACCGAAGGTGACGTTTTCGTCTTCGCTGCCCGGCGCGCCCGGCACCGGAGCGGCCTGACGGCGCAGAACGGCTTTGACCCGGGCCATCAGCTCGTCCGGGTTGAACGGCTTGGCCAGATAGTCATCGGCGCCCAGTTCCAGGCCCTTGATGCGGCTGATCTCATCGCCCTTGGCGGTGAGCATGATGATCGGGATCTGATTGTTCGCGGCGCGCAGGCGGCGGCAAGCGGTCAGGCCGTCTTCGCCCGGCAGCATCAGGTCGAGGACGACCAGATTGAACACTTCACGCGACAACAGACGATCCATCTGTTCGGTGTTCGGAACGGTACGGGCGCGGTAGCCCTTGCTGACGAAGAAACGTTCCAGCAGGCTGCTCAGCCCCGGATCGTCATCAACGATAAGAATTTTTTCGCCTTCAGCAGTTTGTGCAGTGCTGCTCATTAGATGCTCCTTTTAGCTCGGCGCGCATTATGGCGTAGCTGCCGTTATACGCACCGTGTGCATTGTTAGCAGATTTTTCCTTCACTGCCAGAAAACCGGGGTTTATGCCTACAGACTGCAACACCCCCGAATGGCAGAACGCTGGTTATAATGCGCGGCGTTTTGTGCCAGGCAACGTCTGAATCGTTACCGCAGGTGATCGCCGGTTTTTTTCATGGCAACCGCAGTAATTGTTCGATTTCACGGGTCAATGGGGTGCCTTTTGATCCAGGCAGCGGCCATCTTCATGCCGCTCAACCAGACTCCGGGCCTTTATTTTCGCGCCTGCGAGCCTGCTTTCACAATATGTCAGGTGGTTTTATGGACAGCATCAACAGCCGCATCGCCGAGGAACTCGGCGTACGCCCACAACAGGTCGAAGCGGCCGTCGCGCTACTCGATGAAGGCTCAACCGTTCCCTTCATCGCCCGTTACCGGAAAGAAGTCACCGGCAGCCTCGATGACACCCAGTTGCGTCACCTGGAAGAGCGTCTGCGCTACCTGCGAGAACTCGACGAACGGCGCATCAGCATCCTCGCCAGCATCGAAGAGCAAGGCAAACTCACCCCGCAACTTGAGCGCGACATCAAGCTTGCCGACACCAAGACCCGCCTCGAAGACTTGTACCTGCCGTACAAGCAGAAGCGCCGCACCAAGGGCCAGATCGCCCTGGAAGCCGGCCTCGGCGACCTCGCGGATGGCCTGTTCAACGACCCGAACCTGGCCCCGGAAACCGAAGCGGCACGTTTCGTCGATGCCGAAAAAGGCGTGGCCGATGTGAAAGCTGCGCTGGAAGGCGCGAAATACATCCTCATGGAACGCTTCGCCGAAGACGCCAGTCTGCTGGAAAAATTGCGTAACTACCTGAAACAGGAAGCCACCCTCAGTGCCCGCGTTATCGCTGGCAAGGAAGAGGAAGGCGCCAAGTTCCGCGACTACTTCGAACACGACGAACCACTGAAAAGCATGCCGTCGCACCGCGCGCTGGCGATTTTCCGTGGCCGCAACGAAGGCATTCTCAGCTCCGCGCTGAAAGTCGGCGACGAGCTGCCGGGCACCATGCACCCGTGCGAAGGCATGATCGGCCAGCAATTCAACATCCAGAACCAGAACCGTCCGGCCGACAAATGGCTCGGCGAAGTGGTGCGCTGGACGTGGAAGGTCAAGCTCTACACACACCTGGAAACCGACCTGCTCGGCGAACTGCGTGACGGCGCTGAAACCGAAGCGATCAACGTCTTCGCCCACAACCTGCACGATCTGCTGCTGGCCGCCCCGGCCGGCCCGCGCGCTACTCTGGGCCTCGACCCGGGCCTGCGTACCGGTTGCAAGGTGGCCGTGGTCGACTCGACCGGCAAGATGCTCGACCACGCCACGGTTTACCCGCACGTGCCGCACAACAAGTGGGATCAGACCATCGCCATCCTGGCCGCCCTGTGCGCCAAGCACTCGGTTGACTTGATCGCCATCGGCAACGGCACCGCCAGCCGCGAAACCGACAAACTGGCGATCGAGCTGATCAAAAAATACCCGGCGATGAAAATGACCAAGGTCATGGTTTCCGAGGCCGGCGCATCGGTGTACTCGGCATCGGAACTGGCGGCCAAGGAATTCCCGGATCTCGACGTATCGATCCGTGGCGCCGTGTCCATCGCCCGTCGTCTGCAGGATCCATTGGCCGAGCTGGTGAAAATCGATCCGAAATCCATCGGTGTCGGCCAGTATCAGCACGACGTTTCGCAGCTGAAACTGGCGCGTGGTCTGGATGCAGTGGTTGAAGACTGTGTGAACGCCGTCGGCGTGGACGTGAACACCGCTTCGGTAGCGCTGCTGGCACGTATCTCCGGCCTCAACTCGACGCTGGCGCAGAACATCGTCGCTCACCGCGACGAGCACGGCGCGTTCAAAACCCGTGCAGCCCTGAAGAAAGTCGCGCGTCTGGGCGAAAAAACCTTCGAACAGGCGGCCGGTTTCTTGCGCGTGATGAACGGCGACAACCCGCTGGATTCCTCGGCGGTTCACCCGGAAGCTTATCCGCTGGTGCAGCGTATTGCCGCTGAAACCGACCGCGACATCCGCTCGTTGATCGGCGACGCAAGCTTCCTCAAGCGTCTGGATCCGAAGAAATTCACCGACGAGACCTTCGGTCTGCCAACCGTCACCGACATTCTGCAAGAGCTGAAAAAACCGGGCCGCGACCCGCGTCCGGAGTTCAAGACTGCCGAGTTCCAGGAAGGCGTTGAAGACCTGAAAGACCTGCAACTGGGGATGATCCTTGAAGGCGTCGTCACCAACGTGACCGCGTTCGGTGCCTTCGTCGACATCGGCGTGCATCAAGACGGTCTGGTGCACATCTCGGCGCTCTCGGAGAAATTCATCAAGGATCCACGCGAAGCGGTGAAGGCCGGTGACGTGGTGAAAGTGAAGGTCATGGAAGTCGACATACCACGCAAACGCGTCGGCCTGTCGATGCGCATGGGCGACACTCCGGGCGAGAAGATCGACGGTGCCCGTGGCTCGCGTCCGGGCTCGGCGCAACGCCAGCCGTCGAACAACGCGCCACGCAAGGAAACCGTCACCGCCGCCCCGGTGAACAACGCGATGGCTTCGCTGTTCGCCAACGCCAAGCAATTGAAGAAACGCTGATGGAAATTCCGGCCGGGCTCGTCGAGAGCGCGTTTTTCAAGCTGTTGGGCTGCCGCCTGCACAGCCTGGAAACCGGGGTGGCGCAAGTCGCCCTGGTGCTGGAACCGGAACTGCGCAATCGCGGCGGCAAATTGCACGGTGGCGCGCTGTTCAGTCTGGTCGACATCGCCATGGGGCTGGCCTGTTCCAGCACTCACGGCTTCGATCAGCAGAGCGCGACCATCGAGTGCAAGATCAACTACATCCGCGCCGTTTCCGACGGCGAGGTCATGTGCACGGCGCGGGTCATCCACCCGGGCCGCCGCACGTTGGTGGTTGAAGCCGACGTGATGCAGGGCGACAAACTGGTCGCAAAAGCACAAGGCACGTTCGCTGTCCTGTAGCTACCGGTCATCATTTTGAGTTAATTTCGGCGCAACGAATCCTGTAGGAGCTGCCGCAGGCTGCGATCTTTTGATTTTGTTTTTCAATAGCAAGATCAAAAGATCGCAGCCTGCGGCAGCTCCTACAGAGTATGTGTGCGGCTGACCGGTTAGAAAAACCAGGCGAAAACGCCAGTTTTAACTTCACCCTTGTAGACCGTCCTGCCCACCCCCATATTGGGGCGACTGACGCGTGAAGGAATCCAAATTGAGCGAACTTCTCAACCGCCGCCTGGCTCTGCTCGGCGAGCGCGCTAACCTCTCTCTGCTCGAGCAGTGCCTGCACGGTATCGAACGTGAATGCCTGCGCGTGACCAGCGAAGGTCGCCTGGCGCAAACGCCGCACCCCGAAGCCTTGGGTTCCGCGCTGACCAACGAACAGATCACCACCGACTACTCCGAGTCGCTGCTGGAATTCATCACGCCCGCCCTGCCTGACCCGGCTGATACGCTGGCGAGCCTGGACAAGATTCACCGTTTTGCCTACAGCAAACTCGGCAACGAGTACCTGTGGAGTCCATCGATGCCGTGCCCGTTGCCGGCCGAAGAAGACATCCCGATCGCCTATTACGGCACCTCCAACATCGGTCAGCTCAAGTACGTTTACCGCAAGGGCCTGGCCCTGCGTTACGGCAAGACCATGCAGTGCATTGCCGGGATTCACTACAACTTCTCCCTGCCGGAAAAGCTCTGGCCGCTGCTGCGCGAAACCGAAGGGTTTGTCGGCACGGATCGCGATTTCCAGTCGTTTTCCTACATCGCGCTGATCCGTAATTTCCGTCGCTACAGCTGGCTGCTGATGTACCTGTTCGGTGCCTCGCCAGCGCTCGACGCCGGTTTCCTGCGTGGTCGTTCGCATCAGTTGGAACAACTCGATCCGGACACCCTGTATCTGCCGTACGCGACCAGCCTGCGCATGAGCGACCTCGGTTACCAGAGCAACGCTCAGGCCGGTCTGACGCCGTGCTACAACGATCTGGCGAGTTACACCGACAGCCTGCGCAAAGCCGTGGCCACGCCGTACGCGCCGTACGTTGAAGTCGGCACGCACAAGGATGGTGAGTGGGTTCAGCTGAACACCAACATCCTGCAGATCGAAAACGAGTACTACTCCAACATCCGCCCGAAACGCGTGACCTACACCGGCGAGCGGCCGATTCAGGCGCTGGTGGCCCGTGGCATTCAGTACGTCGAAGTGCGTTGTCTGGACATCAACCCGTTCCTGCCGATGGGCATCGACCTCACCGAGTCGCGCTTCCTCGATGCGTTCCTGCTGTTCTGCGCGCTGAACGACAGCCCGCTGCTGACCAATACTTCGTGTGGCAACGCCACGTCGAACTTCCTCAGTGTGGTTAAAGAAGGTCGTCGTCCGGGTCTGGAGTTGCAGCGTGATGGTGAGTCGGTCGAGATGAAGACCTGGGCTGCCGAACTGCTGGAACAAATCGCCCCGCTAGCGGCGTTGCTGGATCAGAGCCATGGCGGCGATGCGCACAGCAAGGCGCTGGATACGCAACTGGCTAAGGTCAGCGATCCGTCCCTGACGCCATCCGCGCAGGTTTTGGCGGCGATGGCTGAGCATAAGGAAAGCTTTGCGCAGTTCTCGTTGCGTCAGAGTCAGGCGCACGCGGAGTTTTTCCGTAGCGAGCCTTTGGCGGCGGATGAACAGGCGAAGTTTGAGGAGCTGGCGCGTACTTCGCTGGCTGCGCAGGCTGAGCTTGAGCAGAACGAGGTGGGGGATTTTGATGTGTTTGTTGGGTCGTATCAGGCGAGCATTCTGGCGATCAGTAACTGATCTGTCAGAACACAAATTGTGTGCTGACAGGCTCCTGTGGCGAGGGGATTTATCCCCGTTGGGCTGCGCAGCAGCCCCAAAAGCCAGATACGCGATTTATCCGATACACCGCACAGGAAGGTCTTACGGCTGCTGCGCAGCCGAACGGGGATAAATCCCCTCGCCACAAAAGCGCCAGTTCCCCCTAAGGCTTAGATTTTTCCGCTCATAAGCTCATTCGAAAAAGTTATTTATTTACTGATTCTTAGATCATTTAGTCTCCTTTCACGCCGACGCTCGGTCGCCTGATATGGAGCTCTTCAATGAAACTGAATATCCCGCTTCGCCTGCTCGCCGCAGCCTCTCTGGCTGCCGCGAGTTTTCTGGCTCAGGCCGCCGACCTCACCGTCGCCTACCAAACCACCGTTGACCCGGCGAAAGTCGCTCAGGCCGACGGCGCTTACGAGAAAGCCACCAAAGCCGATATCGCCTGGCGCAAGTTCGACAACGGCGCCGACATCATCGCCGCCATCGCTTCCGGCGACGTGCAGATTGGCTACCTCGGTTCGAGCCCGCTGACCGCCGCGATCACCCGCAAAGTCCCGGTCGAAACATTCCTCATCGCCACTCAGATCGGCGCTGCCGAAGCACTGGTCGCCCGCGACGGTTCCGGCATCAAGACCCCGCAGGATCTGGTCGGCAAGAAAATCGCCGTGCCGTTCGTATCCACCGGTCACTACAGCCTGCTCGCCGCACTGAAGCACTGGAACATCGATCCATCGAAAGTCACCGTGCTCAACCTCGCGCCCCCAGCCATCGTTGCTGCGTGGAAACGCGGCGATATCGACGCCACTTACGTGTGGGATCCGGCGCTGGGCGTAGCCAAAGAAAACGGCAAAGTGCTGATCACCTCCGGCGAACTGGCCAAGTTCGGCGCGCCGACTTTCGATGCGTGGATCGTGCGCAAAGACTTCGCCGAGAAGCACCCGGAAATTGTCACCGCGTTCGCCAAGGTCACCCTCGACGCCTACGCCGATTACCGCAAAGACCCGAAAGCCTGGCTCGCCGATCAATCCAACGTCGACAAACTGGTGAAACTCTCCGGCGCCAAGGCCAGCGATATTCCGCTGCTGCTGCAAGGCAACGTCTACCCGCTCGCGGCTGATCAGGTCGTCACCCTCGGCGCGCCGACCACCAAAGCCATTACCGACACCGCTGCGTTCCTCAAGGAGCAAGGCAAGGTCGAAGCCGTTCTGCCGGACTACGCGCCGTACGTCAGCGCCAAATTCATCACCAACTGATCGGGAGTTAACCGCGATGGCCTTGCTACAGCTGGAGCGCATCAGCGCACAGTACCCGGGCAGCCCCGAACCGGTGCTGGCGGATATTTCTCTGACCCTGGGGCCTCAGCAATTGCTGGTCGCCCTCGGCCCGTCCGGCAGTGGCAAGACTTCGCTGTTGAACCTGATTGCCGGTTTCGTCGAACCGAGCGCCGGGCGCATCACCCTCGACGGCGTGCCGGTCAAAGGCCCGAGCGCCGAACGTGGCGTGGTGTTCCAGGACGACGCGTTGCTGCCTTGGCAGGATGTGTTGGCCAACGTCGCATTCGGCCTGGAGCTGGCCGGCGTCGCCAAGGACAAACGCGAAAAAATCGCCCGTGAAATGCTCGCGCTGGTCGATCTTTCCGGTTTCGAAAGCCGCCGCATCTGGCAACTCTCCGGTGGCCAGAAGCAGCGTGTCGGCCTCGCCCGCGCCCTCGCCGCTGACCCGCGCGTATTGCTGATGGACGAACCCTTCGGCGCGCTCGACGCGTTCACCCGCGAACAGATGCAGGAGCTGTTGCTGCAAGTCTGGCAGCGCACCGCCAAGCCGGTTTTCCTGATTACCCATGACATTGAAGAAGCGGTGTTCCTCGCCACTGACCTGATTCTGCTCGCGCCGAATCCGGGGCAGATCGTTGAGCGTCTGCAGCTGGATTTCGGTCAGCGTTACGCCGCTGGCGAGTCCGCCCGCGCGATCAAATCCGATCCGCGCTTTATCGAAACCCGCGAGCACGTGCTGAGCAAAGTCTTCTCGCAACGCAGCGCCGGGCAACGGCAGGAGCGCGCATGAGCAGTTACGACGTTTCCTCGGCTGCGGTAAAACCGGTCAGCGCATCGGTGGTGATTCCCGTGCGCCGCAGCCTCAGCACGCGCTGGATCAGCTTGCTGACCTTGTTTGCATTGTTAGCGATCTGGTGGGCGGTGACTGCCACTGGATTGATCGAGCCGCTGTTCCTGCCGCCGCCGTCCGCCGTGCTGCAAAAGGGTTGGTTGCTGGCGACTACCGGTTACATGGATTCGACGTTGTGGCAGCACCTTGGTGCGAGCCTGAGCCGTATCGGTCTGGGTCTGGGTTTTGCGATTCTGACCGCTGTGCCGGTGGGCATTGCGATCGGTGCCAACCGCATCGCCCGTGGTGTGCTCGATCCGCTGATCGAGTTCTACCGGCCGATTCCGCCGTTGGCTTATCTGCCGCTGATTGTGATCTGGTGCGGCATCGGCGAGTTGTCGAAAGTGCTGCTGATTTATCTGGCGATTTTCGCCCCGATTGCCATCGCTACCGCAACCGGTGTTCGTACAGTTGACCCGGCGAAATTGCGCGCGGCGCAGTCGTTGGGTGCGACGCGTTTGCAGCTGATTCGCCATGTGATTTTGCCGAGCGCGTTGCCGGACATTCTCACTGGTGTGCGCATTGGTCTGGGGGTTGGTTGGTCGACCTTGGTCGCCGCAGAGCTGATCGCGGCCACCAGCGGTTTGGGCTTTATGGTGCAGTCGGCCGCGCAGTTCCTGGTCACCGATGTGGTGGTGCTGGGGATTCTGGTCATCGCCCTGATCGCCTTCGCCATGGAAATGGGCCTGCGCGCCCTGCAACGCAAACTGGTGCCATGGCACGGCCAGGCCCACTAAAACATCTTTTTGAATCCCCCCTGTAGGAGCTGCCGCAGGCTGCGATCTTTTGATCTTGTTTTTAAAAAGATCAAGATCAAAAGATCGCAGCCTTCGGCAGCTCCTACATAGGGTGATGACCGCAATTGAAGAGAAAGACCATGAGCAGCCTCACCATCACCCCATTAAGCTCGGCCCTCGGCGCACAGATCAGCGGCGTCGACATCAGCCAGCCGCTGTCCCTGGAACACCGCGACGCCATCGAGCAGGCGCTGCTCAAATATCAAGTGCTGTTCTTCCGCAACCAACCAATCGAGCCACCGCAACAGGCGCGTTTCGCTGCCTATTTCGGCGACCTGCACATTCACCCGATCTACCCGAACGTGCCGGAACAACCGCAAGTGCTGATTCTCGACACCGCCGTCACCGACGTGCGCGACAACGCGATCTGGCACACCGACGTGACCTTCCTGCCGACGCCAGCGATGGGCGCGGTGCTCAGCGCCAAGTTGCTGCCGGAGTTTGGCGGCGACACGTTGTGGGCCAGCGGGATTGCTGCGTATGAAGCGCTGTCGGCGCCGATGAAAAGTTTGCTCGAAGGGCTGACCGCGACTCACGATTTCACTCGTTCGTTTCCGCTGGAACGCTACGGCAACACGCCAGAAGCATTGGCGCAGTGGGAAGAAGCACGGCGCAAGAATCCACCGCTGTCACACCCGGTGATTCGCACGCATCCGGTCAGTGGGCGGCGTTCGCTGTTCGTCAACGAAGGCTTCACGTCGAAGATCAATGAACTGTCGGAAACCGAGAGCGAGGCGATTCTGAAGTTCCTGTTCGCCCATGCGACACGGCCGGAATTCACCATTCGCTGGCGCTGGCAACAGGACGATATTGCGTTCTGGGATAACCGCGTGACCCAGCATTACGCGGTAGATGATTACCGCCCGGCGCGGCGGGTGATGCAGCGGGCGACGGTGTTGGGGGATGTGCCGTTTTTTCGTTGAGCCGTTTTTACAGCCAAAAGCCCCTCACCCTAACCCTCTCCCGGAGGGAGAGGGGACTGATTGGGGGATGCTGTAGAAGTACGCCGACCTGATATTGCTTTGCTGAATCCATAATCGACTCGGTATTTCAGGTCGATGTATGACGCAAGACACCTCGGTCGGCTCCCTCTCCCTCAGGGAGAGGGCTGGGGTGAGGGTGACTCACTCCGCCGTCGAAGGCCTCTCCCACAGATTGATCCCGCCCTCCTGGGCAAACCGGTCAATCTCCGCCAGCTCTTCCGCGCTAAAACTCAGATTCTTCAACGCCCCAACGTTCTCGATAATCTGCTCCGGCCGACTCGCACCAATCAACGCCGAGGTCACCCGAGGATCGCGCAGCGTCCACGCCAGCGCCAATTGCGCCAAACTCTGACCGCGACGCTTGGCGATCTCATTCAACGCCCGCACATGAGCGATGTTGGCCTCGGACAAGTGCGAAGCCTGCAACGAACCACCGCCCGGACGATTGACCCGCGCATCCGCCGGCACGCCGTTGAGGTATTTGTCGGTGAGCAGACCTTGCGCCAACGGAGTGAACGCAATCACGCCCGTGCCGAGTTCGTCGGTGGTATCGAGCAGATCCTTTTCCACCCAGCGATTGAGCAAGTTGTACGCCGGTTGATGGATCAGCAGCGGCACTTTCCACTCTTTCAACAACGCAGCAATCTCACGGGTTTTCACCCCGGAATACGACGAGATGCCGATGTACAACGCCTTACCCTGTTGCACCGCAGTGGCAAGGGCGCTGGCGGTTTCTTCCAGTGGGGTGTCCGGGTCGAAGCGGTGTGAATAGAAGATATCCACATAGTCCAGACCGAGGCGTTGCAGGCTCTGGTCGAGGCTGGCCAGCACGTACTTGCGCGAGCCGCCGCCCTGACCGTAAGGGCCGGGCCACATGTCCCAACCGGCCTTGCTGGAGATGATCAGTTCGTCGCGGTACTGCTTGAAGTCTTCACGCAGCAGGCGGCCGAAATTGATCTCGGCGCTGCCGTACGGCGGGCCGTAGTTGTTGGCCAGGTCGAAGTGGTTGATGCCCAGATCGAACGCGGTGCGCAGCAAGGCACGTTGAGTGTCGATCGGCGTGCTGTCGCCAAAGTTGTGCCACAGGCCCAGCGACAGCGCTGGCAGCACCAGACCGCTGCGCCCGACGCGGCGGTAAGGGATGGAGTCATAGCGATTTTCGGCAGCGGTGTAAGTCATCGAATCCTCTCTTGTCTGTCTTTAGTCATCTGAAACCGGACACCTTTGTGGCGAGGGGATTTATCCCCGTTGGGTGGCGAAGCCGCCCCAAACCTGAAACTTCGATGAATCAGGTGCGCCGAATGCGCTGGTTTTACGACTGCTCCGCAGCCGAACGGGGATAAATCCCCTCACCACAAAAGCTCTACCAATCATGCAAAGCGATTTACAGGTCGGGCCAGGCCGAGGTTCTGGCGCAATGTCCGGCCCTCGTATTCCGTTCTGAACAACCCACGCCGTTGCAGTTCCGGCACCACGCCGTTGGCGAAGTCTTCGAGCCCGCCCGGCAGGTGCGGCACCAGCACGTTGAAGCCGTCCGCCGCGCCCTGTTCGAACCATTCCTGCAAACGATCGGCAATCTGCTCAGGCGTACCGACCAGGCTGTAATGCCCGCGCCCGCCAGCAATCTTGCGGCCCAACTCGGCGAGGCTGAGGTTTTCCCGCCCCGCCAGCTCAGTGAGCAATTTCTGCCGACTCTGCTGGCCGCTTTCGGTCAGTGGCAATTCGGGCAACGGCCCGTCCAGCGGGTACTTCGATAAATCGAAGTTGCCCAGCATACGCCCAAGTAAAGCCACGCCAACCTCGGGTTCGACTAATTGCTGAAACGTTTCACATTTTTCCTGCGCTTCGGCTTCGGTGCGGCCGACCACGACAAAAACCCCGGGCATGATTTTCAGCGAATCGGCGCTGCGACCGTACTTGGGCAGACGTCCCTTGAGGTCGGCGTAGAACGCCTGAGCGTTGGCCAGAGATGTCTGCGCGGTAAACACCACCTCAGCCGTTTGCGCCGCCAACTCGCGTCCGGTTTCGGAGGATCCCGCCTGCACGATCACCGGTTGCCCCTGCGGCGAACGTGCAACGTTCAGTGGGCCTTTGACCCGGAAGTGCTCGCCGACATGATCCAGCACATGCAACTTCGCAGGGTCGTAGTACGCACCGCTCGCCTTGTCGCGCACAAAGGCATCGTCCTCCCAACTGTCCCAAAGCCCGGTGACCACCTGATGAAATTCGCGCGCACGGCTGTAGCGTTCGGCATGGCCGATATGCTCATCACGACCAAAATTCAGCGCCTCGGCAGCATTGTCCGAGGTCACCAGATTCCACCCCGCTCGGCCGCCTGATAAGTGATCAAGCGAAGCGAATTTGCGCGCCACGTGATACGGCTCGTTGTAGCTGGTGGTTGCCGTCGCAATCAGGCCGATGTGTTCGGTCACCGCACTCAGCGCCGAGAGCAATGTCAGCGGCTCAAAGTGATCTGAGCGCGCCATGCGACTGGCGATGTCCTGGGTCGGCGCGGCGACGCTGTCAGCGACAAACAACGCATCGAACTTCGCCGCTTCGGCAATCTGCGCCAGCCGTTTGTAATGGGCGAAATCCAGTCCCGCATTCGCCGGCACATCAGGATGCCGCCACGCTGCGACGTGGTGCCCGGTGGCCATGAGAAATGCGCCGAGTTTCAACTGTCTGCTCATCTCAGAAATCCTTGCGCAGTTGCACGCCGAAGTAGCGTTCGTCGTCGCGTGGCACGGCGCGGTAGATGTAGTTGCCACCGCTGGCGAGCACCGGCGAGTAAGACTTGTCAGTGAGGTTTTTGCCGAGCAGCGCAACACGCCAGCCATTGCTGTAATCGGCGAGTGCGACGCTGGCGTTCCAGATACCGTAGGCGCCCTGTTTGGTGTCGACGTTCTGACTGATGTCGTACTGCACTTCGCTCTGCCAGCTGTAGTCGGTGCCGAGTTCGATATCCAGACCGTTATCCAGCGGAATCGTGTAGTCGGCACGCACGTAGCTTTTCCAGTCCGGGCTGAATGGCAGCGGTTTGCCGTTGACGTTGCAGGACGCCGCCGCGCCCGCCGGGCAGGCGAATTCGTCGATGCGTGCACGGGTGTAGGCCAGTGCGCCGGACAGTTTCAGTTGCTGGGTCGCTTGCAGGGCGTAATCGAGCTCGACGCCTTCGGTGCTGACGCTGCCGGCGTTGATCAGACGCGTCACCACTTGCCCGGCGACGGTGTCGAAGAAGTTCGCCTGATAGTTGTCGTACTCGCTGTGGAACACCGCGAGGTTGGTGGTCAGGCGGTTGTTCCAGGACGTGGCTTTGATGCCCGCCTCCCAAGTGTTGGAGGTTTCCGGTTTCAGCGCTTCGGTGTCGCGCGGCTGCATGTTGAAGAACACGTTGTAGGCCGGGCCTTTGTAGCCGCGCGAATAGGTCAGGTACGTGGTGACCGCATCGCTCAAGTCGTACTGCACACCGAGGCGGCCGGACCAGCCATCTTCATCGACGGAACCTGAGCTGCTGGTCGCCGGTTGGATACCGCTGACGGTGGTGGCCGACGTCGACACGCGGCGGTGATCGTATTCGAGATCATCGTGGGTGTAGCGCAGGCCGGCGATGCCGCGAAAGTCCGAAGTGAAGTTCAGCGTGCTCTCGCCGAACACCGCATAGCTGTCGCTGGTGGTGCCGTAGTTGGCGACGCCACGGTCAGTGCGCGTTGTCGTGGTCAATGTGCGCTGATAGGTCTCGTCGTCCTTGCCGTGCATGTAGAACAGGCCGCCGACGTATTCGAGGAATTCGCCTTTCGGTGAGGCCAGGCGCAGCTCTTGCGAGTATTGATCGAAGGCCAGATCACCCTTGTCTGCCGTGCCGGGAAACGCTGCGGTCACCGTGCCGAGACGGTCGCCGTCCTGATATTGGGTGTTGTCCCAGCCACGCCACGCGGTGATCGACGTCAGCGTGTAATCGCCCAGTTGCCAGTCAAGTTGACCGGACAGGCCTTTGTTGACGTCTTCAACGTGAGAGCGAGTGTCGGTGTTGATGTCGCGGTTGTGGCTGGAGGCATACGCCGGGCTCAGCGCATTGGCGAAGGCCGGGGTCAGCGACTTGCTGACGACGCCATTGGGGCCGTCGTCGTGGGACTGCATGTAGTCGGCGATCAGGGTGAAGGTGACGTCGTCATTCGGGGTGAATTCGAGTTTGCCGCGCACGCCACGATGGTTGTAGCCGTTGACCTCCTGACCATTATGTTGGTTGTCGACGTTGCCGTCGTAGGTGCCGAACAGCGTGCTGATCGAGCCCTTCAACGTCTCAGGAATCAGGCTGCCGCCGAGGCCGAAACGGGTGCGGCTTTCGTTGCCGCTGTAATACGACTGATCGATGTAGCCGTGGGTCTCGGCGGTGGGTGCCTTGCTGGTGATGTTGAGCACGCCAGCCGAGGCGTTCTTGCCGAACAAGGTGCCTTGCGGGCCGCGCAAAACTTCGACGCGCTCCAGATCCAGCAGGTCCAGGGTCGCCTGTCCCGGACGCGCATACACCACGCCATCAATCACCGTCGCCACGGTCGGCTCGACGCCCGGCGAGGTGGAAATCGTGCCGACGCCGCGCACGAATAACGAGGTGTCCTTGTTCGATGCGCCGGTGCGGAAATTCAGCGATGGCACTTGCTGGACAATACTCGCCACGCCGTTGCGGTTATCGCGTTCGAGCTGCTCGCCGTCGATCACCGAAACCGCGACCGGCACCTTTTGCAGCGACTCTTCGCGGCGGGTCGCGGTGACGGTGACCGACTTCAGCGTCGGCTCCTGCTCGCTGCTGTCCGCAGCGAATGCATTGGGCAACGGCAACGCCGCCAACCCCGTCAGTAACCAGCCAGCGGCGCGAATCGACTGCGCCAGTTTGTGTGTCGCCCCAGGAATGTTGTGCATGTTCTGCCCGCTCGAAATTGGCCCTGATCCGCTGCCGTTCTGCGACGACAGCGCCTGAATCGGTGTCTTGGGCATTCGCTCGAGCGAGTAGCAGACAACGCGCTTTGTTAGCGCTAACATCGCCAATATTGGCCAACCGCACATAGACCGTCCAATACTGAAAAATTAGTTTTATATGCGATTTGGTTTTTAACAAGGATCGAACCATGAGCGAAGAAAAGCCGCGCAAACGCCGTGGCGCCGGACGCGTGACCCTGAATGCGGTGGCGCGCGAGGCCGGGGTTTCGGCGATCACCGTGTCGCGCTACTTCAATCAGCCCGAACAGGTGTCGCCTGAACGCCGCGAGCGGATCGCGGCAGTGGTGGCTGATTTGGGTTACGTGCCGAATCTGGTGGCCGGCGGACTGGCCTCGGCGCGGGGGAAAATTGTCGGCATGGTCATTCCGAACATTTCCGGGCCGATCTTCGCCAATACCATTCAGGGCTTTAGCGATACGCTCAGCCGTCACGGTTATCAGCTGTTGCTGGCGTCGAGTTACTTCAGCACCGAGCAGGAAGAAAATGCGGTGCGCGCGTTTCTCGGCTGGTCGCCGGCAGCACTGGTGCTGACCAGTCACTTTCACAGCGCGGGCACGGAAAAAATGATCGCCGAGGCGGATATTCCGGTGATCGAAACCTGGGATTATCAGCCGGAACGTGAGCCGATGCAGATCGGTTTTTCGCATTTCGACGTCGGCGTGACGGCGGCGAATTATCTGCTGGAAAAAGGCTATCGACGCATTGCCTTCGTCCAGAACAGCGCGCCGGGCGACTTCAGCGCCCTGGAACGCCGCGACGGTTACGCGGCGACCTTGCGAGAGGCCGGCGTGGAGCCGTGGGTCTTTGCCCCCGACGCTGATCGCACGCCCTTCGAAGCCGGCAAACAGGCGATGGACGCCCTGATGAACGCCTCACCGCGCCCCGACGCGATCATCTTCGCCAACGACAACCTCGCCGCCGGCGGCCTCCTCGCCGGGCAACGCGCGGGCATTAAAATCCCTGAAGACTGCGCCGTTCTCGGCTTCGGTGATTACCCGTTCGCCGAGATGCTGCTGCCGAGCCTAAGCACGATCAAGCCGCCGGCGCTGGAGATCGGTGTGCTGGCGGCGACACGCGTGCTGGAAAGTCTTGGTGTGTTGCCGAGCGATGAAGTGCAACGGCTGAATCTGCTGCAGTGCCAAGTCATCGAACGGGAAAGCACCTGATGAATATGGCGGGGGCCGGATTGTCTATGCTCTAAAGGACACCGAGGTGACCCTATCGCGAGCAGGCTCACTCCTACAGGGGCTGCGTTGTACATAAAATTCATGTCCAACCACGCTCCACTGTAGGAGTGAGCCTGCTCGCGATAGCGGTCTTTCAGGCAATACACATCCACCAGGCAGAACCCGCCATGCACACCGCCATCATCATTTTCTTCGGCCTGGTTCTGCTCGCCCTGATGCTCTACATCGGCGAGCGCATCGGCTTCAGCCGGCAGACCATGGCCTACAGCTTCGCTGCCCTGTGGCTGGCGTTGACGGTCATTAATGGCGCGGTGGGTGTGGTGCATGCGAAGCAACCGCTGGGTTCGGAGATAGCGATTGGCAGTGCGGTATTTGGCGTGCCGATGGCGGCGATGGTGTTGTTCATGGTGCTGAGCGCCGAGTCGTAAAACGTCCCGGCGCTCAGGTACCAATCAACGCACCAGATGCAGGAACTGCATGTGGCGTTCGTACTGATCGAGGATGTCGTTGATGATCTGCTCTTTGGTATAGCCGACCAGATCGTAGTCCTGACTGCCCTCGCTCAAATGCACTTCGGCGCGGTAGTAGCGGCGATTGTTGAGCTGCTTCGAGCCCATCCCGCCACGCGCGAACGACGGCGTGAAGTAGCCGCGCATCTGCACCTGATAGATGAATGGATGCGCATCGCCATGGCCGATTTCGAGGCTGACGCTGTCATTTGCCGGATCCGGCTGGGTGACCACGTTCAGGCCTTTCTCGACGAACACCGCCGTCACTTCTTCAATCGCCGGGCGCACCGTGGTGTCCATGAAGCGGTACACCTCGTCGCGTGACGGGAAGTGCACAGCCTGACTCAGACGCTGTCGCCAGCCGCCCGTGCCACGCCGCGATCCCGAAACCGGCGCCAGCGAATGCAACTGCGCGATCTGCTTCTGCGACTCGAGATAGAACGCCTTATGCAGGCCCCACATCATCAACAAAAGAATCAGCGAGAACGGCAACGAGGTCAGCACCACCGCTGACTTCAGCGCATCGATGCTGCCGGAGAACAGCAGCGCACTGGTGATCAGCGCGGTCATCGCGCCCCAGAACACCCGCAGCCATTTCGGCCCGTCTTCGTCCGGGCTACCGCCCTTGGCCGACAACGTCGAGAGCACCACGGTGCCGGAGTCGGCAGAGGTGACGAAGAACACGAAGCTGATAAACACCGTCACGGCGATGACGGTTTTGCTCCATGGATAGGTTTCCAGCAGCAGGTAAATACTCATCGACGGGTTGTCTAGAGCCGACATGCCCAGCGCACTCATGCCGTGGTTGAGCACCTGATCGATGGCGCTGTTGCCGAAGATCGACATCCACGCGAGGGTGAAACCGAGCGGAATCAACAGCACACCAAAAACGAATTCGCGGATAGTGCGGCCACGGGAAATCCGTGCGATGAACAGACCCACGAACGGCGACCATGCAATCCACCAGGCCCAGTAAAACACTGTCCAACCGCCGAGCCAGTCGCTCGGTTTGTCGTAGGCGTAGAGGTCGAAACTCTTCATCGGCAAGGCGCCGAGGTAGTCGCCGAGGTTCTGGATCAAGGTGTTGAGCAGGTGCTGAGTCGGCCCGGCGAACAACACAAACAGCAACAGCGCACAGGCCAGCAGCATATTGATGTCGGACATCACCCGCACGCCTTTATCGACGCCGGAAACGGCCACGATGATTGCCGCGCCCATCATCAGCGTGATCAGGCCGACCTGAATCCACTGGGTGTGCGCGATGCCGAACAGGTAGTCGAGGCCCGAGTTGAGGTGCAGCACGCCAAAGCCCATGTCGGCACCCAGACCGAACACCGTGGCGATGATGCCGAAGCCGTCCACCGCGTAACCGATCGGGCCGTTGATGCGTTTGCCAATCAGCGGATACAGCGCCGAGCGCAGCGCCAGCGGCAGGTTGTGGCGGTAGGCGAAGTAGGCCAGCGCCATGCCGACGAAGGCGAACACGCCCCAGCCATGCAGGCCCCAGTGCAGAAACAGAATCTGCATCGCCTGACGCGCCGCATCCGCGGTGCCGGCCTCGCCTTGCGGCGGCTGCAGCATGTGGGTCAGCGGCTCAGAGACGCAGAAGAAAAACAGCGTGATGCTGATCCCGGCGGCGAACAGCATACCGGCCCAGGACAGGTAACTGAATTCGGGCTCGTCGTGGTCGGCACCGAGTTTTATCTTGCCGTAGCCGGATAAGGCGGTGACCACCACGAAGACCAGATACAGAGTCATCGCGAGCATGTAGTACCAGCCGACCGTATTGGCCGCCCAGTTTTGCGCTTCCAGCAACCAGGCGCCTGCCTGTTCAGGCATGGCGATGACCACGAGACCAAACAGCAGAATGACCGTCGCGGCGAAATAGAACACCGGCGGATTCATGCGCACCAGACCGCTGGCGGGGGTAGACGATGCACTCATGAAACGTGCACCTCGAGGGGTTTAGACGTGGCTGAAATGATCGGACTCAGCAAAGGCAAGCCTCCTGTTGTGAGCGGGCAGCGAACCACCGGTTTAACTTGAATGAACGTTCAAGTTAAACATGGATGGGGGGGTAAGGACTAATCGTACGGCTAGGCGGTAGTTTTCCTACGCTAGCTCAAGGATGGGTATGACGCGGGTTTGAGGGGATTCGTTCACTGCAGAATTGGCTGATTGCCATTATCTCGATTTGGCTTGAAAACATTCGCGAGCAAGCCCGCTCCCACATTTGAAATGCATTCCATTGTGGGAGCGGGCTTGCTCGCGAAGAGGCCAGATGCCGCAACGCAATTTCAGAGCCTACTTCTGCGTGCCGTCATCGTGCTGCAAGTTGGCCTGGGTCAGATTGCACCCCGCCGGCACACTGCGCGTCAGCCACACATTGCCGCCAATGGTCGAACCCTTGCCAATGGTAATCCGCCCAAGAATCGTCGCCCCGGCGTAAATCACCACATCATCTTCAACAATCGGATGACGCGGATGGCCCTTCTGCAACTGCCCATCCTCATCCGCCGGGAAGCGTTTGGCGCCCAACGTCACCGCCTGATAAATCCGCACACGCTCGCCAATGATCGCGGTCTCGCCGATCACCACGCCCGTGCCATGATCGATAAAGAAGCTACGGCCGATCTGCGCGCCCGGATGGATATCAATCCCGGTCGCCGAATGCGCGATTTCCGCGCTGATCCGTGCCAGCAACGGCAGCCCGGCGCGATACAAATGGTGCGCCAGACGATGGTGAATCACCGCCAGAATCCCCGGGTAGCACAGCAGCACTTCATCAACACTGCGCGCCGCCGGATCACCGTGATAAGCGGCCAGCACATCGGTATCGAGCAGTGTGCGCAAGCCCGGCAAGGCCAGGGCAAAGTCCTGAATAATCTCAATCGCACGGGCTTCGACTTCGGTGTCAGCCGAAGCGCTGTGGCGGGCGACATAACGAAGCTCCAGGCGCGTCTGCGCCAATAAGGCATTCAGGGCGACATCAAGGGTGTGACCGACGTAGAAATCTTCACTCTCTTCGCGCAGATCCACCGGCCCCAGACGCATCGGGAACAACGCGCCGCACAGCGCTTCGAGAATCTCCGCCATCGCCGCCCGCGACGGCAACTCGCGACCACCCTGCTCGCCGGACGCCCGGCCGTTCTGTGCCCGCCACTGATCCCGCGCGCTGCGCAGTTGACTGACGATGGTCTGCAATTGCCAATGGCTGGAACGCTCGCTCACGGTAAAGACTCCTCACGGGCGGCCGGACTGTCTGGCCGCGTCAACGGCGACTACTTTACGGCATGCTCATGAGGGCGAATTAAGAACCGATAGTGCTGGGCTCAGTTCATTTGGCTATAAGCGATTCGCGGTTGCCCCTGCAAAAACCCGTGCCTATAGTCCTTTCATCTTTCTCCGCCAGTACGGACTCATGATCAAGAATCAGCTGGAACGCTTTAACCGCCTCGACCTGCTCGGCCATCCAACGCCGCTGGAAAAACTCGAACGCCTGTCCGCATGGCTCGGTCGCGAGGTGTACATCAAGCGCGATGACCTGACGCCGCTGGCCATGGGTGGCAACAAACTGCGCAAGCTCGAATACCTCGCCGCTGATGCCTTGGCGGAAGGCGCCGACACGCTGATCACCGCCGGCGCGCTGCAATCGAACCACGTTCGCCAGACCGCTGCGCTGGCCGCCAAGCTCGGTCTCGGTTGTGTAGCATTGCTGGAAAATCCGCTGGGCACCGACGACAGCAACTACACCGGCAATGGCAATCGCTTGCTGCTGGATCTGTTCGACACCAAGGTCGAACTGGTCGACAACCTCGACAACGCGGATGAACAACTCGCCGCCCTCGCCGCGCGTTTGCGCAGCAACGACAAGAAGCCGTATCTGGTGCCGATTGGCGGTTCGAACGCCCTCGGTGCGCTGGGTTATGTGCGCGCCGGTCTGGAGCTGGCCGAGCAAATCAAAGACACCGGCTTGAATTTCGCCGCAGTGGTCTTGGCCTCGGGCAGCGCCGGCACGCACAGTGGTCTGGCCTTGGCGTTGAGCGAAGTGTTGCCACAGTTGCCGGTGATCGGCGTGACGGTTTCGCGCAGTGAAGAAGATCAGCGGCCGAAGGTGCAAGGGCTGGCTGAGCGTACGGCGGTGCTGCTCGGCGTCGAACTGCCGGCGGATTTCAAGGTCGAGTTGTGGGACGAATATTTCGGCCCGCGCTATGGCGAGCCGAATGCCGGGACGTTGGCGGCGGTGAAGTTGCTGGCGAGTCAGGAGGCGGTGTTGCTGGATCCGGTTTATACCGGCAAGGCGATGGCGGGGTTGCTGGATGGGATTGGTCGTCAGCGCTTTGATGCAGGCCCGATCATTTTCCTGCACACCGGCGGCGCGCCGGCGTTGTTTGCCTATAGGGATTTTCTGTAAGAGCAAGATCAAAAGATCGCAGCGTGCGGCAGCTCCTACAGGTGATCCCGTGTAGGAGCTGCCGCAGGCTGCGATCTTTTCTAAAGAGAAGCCATATTCAAATAAGATCTAACAAATTAAATATTGAGTATTTTCAAGTCTAACGCAGACATCTTATAGTCTCGCCGCAGGCGAATTTCGCGCAAGACGCATAAGCTGCTTTAGGGCACGATAACGCAGGCGCACGAATCACGAATTCGCCAACTTTCCTTTAGCGTCTTCCATAAGAAAACACAGGGGCTCGTCATGAATTTTTCCGCACTACGTCGCAATCTGCTGGTGGGTTCACTGGGTCTGGCGCTGAGCGCCGGTCTGATCAGCCAGGCCGTGGCCGGTGAGCAGCTGCAACAGATCAAGGACAAAGGCGTTATCAACGTCGGCCTGGAAGGCACTTACCCTCCGTTCAGCTTCGTCGATGCCGACGGCAAACTGTCCGGTTTCGAAGTCGAGCTCTCGGAAGCGATCGCGCAAAAACTCGGCGTCAAAGCGAAGATCCAGCCGACCAAATGGGATGGCATCCTCGCCGCGCTGGAATCCAAGCGTCTGGACGTTGTGGTCAACCAGGTGACCATCTCCGACGAGCGCAAAAAGAAGTATGACTTCTCCGAGCCGTACACCGTTTCCGGTATTCAGGCGCTGGTGCTGAAGAGCAAAGAGTCCGCACTGAACATCAAGACCGCCGCTGACCTGTCCGGCAAGAAAGTCGGTGTGGGCCTGGGTACCAACTACGAACAATGGGTTCGCGCCAACGTGCCGGGCGCTGACGTGCGCACTTACGATGATGATCCGACCAAGTTCGCCGACCTGAACAACGGTCGCACCGACGCCATCCTGATCGACCGTCTGGCCGCGCTGGAATACGCCAAGAAAGCCCCGAAAACCGTCGCCGCCGGTGAAGCGTTCTCCCGTCAGGAAGCCGGTGTTGCCCTGCGCAAAGGTGAGCCGGAACTGCTGGCTGCCGTGAACAAGGCCATCGACGAACTGCGTGCAGACGGCACGTTGAAGAAGCTGTCCGAGAAGTACTTCAACGCAGACGTCACTAAATAATGGAAGTTGGACTTCAATTCGAAGCGCACTTCCCGCAGTTGAGCCAGCAACTCGCCGAGACATCGGCGCTGTTGCTGGACTCCGCGCCCTTTCTGCTCAAGGGCGCGTACTACACGGTCGTCCTCAGCCTCGGCGGGATGTTCTTCGGCTTGCTGCTGGGCTTCGGCCTGGCGTTGATGCGCCTGTCGCGCTTCAAATCAGTGAGCTGGCTGGCGCGCGTGTATGTGTCGTTCTTTCGCGGGACGCCGCTGTTGGTGCAGTTGTTCGTGATCTATTACGGCTTCCCGCAATTGGGAATCGAACTGGATCCGTTACCAGCAGCGCTGATCGGTTTCTCGCTGAACATGGCCGCGTACGCCTGTGAAATTCTGCGCGCCGCGATCGGTTCGATCGAACGTGGTCAGTGGGAAGCTGCCGCGAGCATCGGCATGACCCGCGCGCAAACCTTGCGTCGGGCCATCCTGCCGCAAGCAATGCGCACGGCGCTGCCGCCGCTGGGCAACAGCTTCATCTCGCTGGTCAAGGACACGGCATTGGCCGCCACCATTCAGGTGCCGGAGCTGTTCCGTCAGGCGCAACTGATTACCGCCCGGACTTTCGAAGTCTTCACCATGTATCTTGCCGCCGCGCTGATCTACTGGATTCTGGCCACGGTGCTTTCGCACTTCCAGAACAAGTTGGAAGAGCGGGTCAATCGGCACGACCAGGAGTCCTGACGCGATGATTGTCGTGGAAAAACTGACCAAGCAATTCAAGGGTCAGGTCGTGCTCAACGGCATCGACCTCGAGGTCAAGGAAGGCGAAGTCGTCGCGATCATCGGCCCCAGCGGTTCGGGGAAAACGACGTTCCTGCGCTGCCTGAATTTCCTTGAACAGCCCACCAGCGGCCGGATCAAGGTCGGCGATATCGAAATCGATACCAGCCGCCCGTTGAACCAGCAGCAGGGTCTGGTGCGCAATTTGCGCCAGCACGTGGGTTTCGTGTTCCAGAACTTCAATCTGTTCCCGCACCGCACCGCGCTGGAAAACGTCATCGAAGGCCCGGTCGTGGTCAAGAAGATGCCACGCGACGCCGCCATTGCCCTGGGCAAAAAGCTGATGGCCAAGGTCGGTCTGGCGGGCAAAGAGGACGCTTATCCGCGTCGTCTGTCTGGCGGTCAGCAACAGCGTGTGGCGATTGCCCGGGCGCTGGCGATGGAGCCAGAAGTGATCCTGTTCGACGAGCCGACTTCAGCCCTTGATCCGGAACTGGTGGGTGAAGTGCTGGCGACCATTCGTGGTCTCGCCGAAGAGAAACGCACCATGGTTATCGTGACTCACGAAATGGGTTTTGCCCGCGACGTGGCCAACCGTGTGGTGTTTTTCGATAAAGGCGTGATTGTCGAACAAGGCGAAGCCAAAGCGTTGTTTGCCAACCCGAAAGAAGAGCGCACCAAACAGTTTCTCAGCAAGTTTCTGAATCACGCCTGAGTCTGTTCAATGCGTTAAGCATTAACTTCCACGGATGGAAGTTACGCTTATCCCCCCGAATAAACTTCCTGCAATAACAAACACCCTAAATGCAGTGCACTTATATGTTCTGCAACAGACACATATCAATAGAAAACCCTGCTCAAACCATGATTGGGTTCAAACAGTCTCGCCCTCGAAACCGGCAAAACGCCCGGATAATCGTGGTCTCATTCGCCAATCCTCCTAGGCAGAATGCCTCGCAAGCGTAGGAAGGTTCTGATTAATTCGTAATTCACGGATTAGCTTAGCGCCTCTATTGACTCCACTTCCCGCACGCTCTTATCTAGTCGCCAACCGACGTTTATTAGTTCAATCAACCAGCATTCTGACGCAACAGAAGTTCGCTGTTGTATTGCCTGGCAATTCACGCCTTTTGTTTTTCAGAAACGGACTTCGCTGCAAGGCTTCAAGGAGAGAAACCGATGACTCGCACTTCGAACACCCCCGAACTGGCGGCGCCGATCCTGGCGTCCGCGCAAAAAACCGGCATCAACCTGTCTGCGGCTGCACACCTGCTGATCGAGGTGGCGCCCTACCCCGGCATGGACGCCGGCGATCTGATCGAACTGTTCTGGAATTGCTGCTACGTCGCCTCCCGTGTACTCACCCGCGACGAGGTGGGCGAGGCCGTCAGTCTGCGTGTACCGGAGAGTTTTATCGTCGACGGTACGGCGAGCATTCATTACCGGCTCATGCAGGTTGGCCAAGGCCCGGCGCTGTCGGCGGCGACGCGGGTGCAGGTCAAACTCGATTGCCCGGGCGGCCAGCCCCCAGCGCTGTCTGGGGACGAAAACCAGCAATTGGCACCCGTCACCCTGCCCGACACTATTCGCCGTCAGGGCGTGAATCCGAACCAGATCAAACGCGGTGTGCCGCTGACCATCGAGCCTTACGTGAACATGGCCGAAGACGACGAAATCACCTTGCGCTGGGGCGATGTGCGCATGGATCTGCCGGCAGTCACGGCGGCCGATGTCGGGCGGGCGATTCAGGTGTGGGTGCCGCCGGCGGTGATTGTCGAAGCGGGCGAGGATTTGCGCCTGGACGTGACGTACTGCGTGATTGATCGGGTGGGCAACAACTCGCGCTGGGCGCCGCCACGGACATTGAAGATTGGTTGTGCGAATCCTTATCTGAAAGTGCCGCTGAAGGCCGAACTCAAGGCCGCCGAATCCCGCAAATATTGACTTCACTCCCCTGTGGCGAGGGGATTTATCCCCGCTCGGCTGCGAAGCAGTCGTAAACCCATAACACGCGGTGTGTCTGATGCACCGCGTTGTCTGATTTTGGGGCCGCTTCGCAGCCCAACGGGGATAAATCCCCTCGCCACAGGGATCGCGTTGGCGCTTACAAATATTGTTAACCAACCCGACCATCACCCCTTCTATGCATATTCCTAAAAGTTAGTTTATTTAATATTTATACACGCTTAGGGTATATGAACCGGACCACCGGACATTCTTTCGTTCGCCGCACTTTTGCGGCGTTTTTCATAAGATGTGAGGTAGGTAGTATGGTCCGGAACACAATCACCCCAGTGCAGATCGCCAGGGCATTGCGTGTAGCCAAGGAGCGGCACTGATGTCCAGTCTGGCAGACGCAAACGTCCAATCGGATCTGGACATCGCCCCGTTGTTGTTGCCCGCGCAGGTTTTGCGCAACGACGCACAAGCCATCAAGGCCGCCCATGAGCTGGCGCAAGTTGCCCGCCTGCAGGCCGCCAAACGCGACCGTCAGCGCAAGCTGCCGTGGTCGGAAATCGAGCAGTTCACCCGCAGCGGTTTAGGCAGCATTGCCATTCCGCGTGAATACGGCGGCCCGCAGGTTTCATTCATCACGTTGGCCGAAGTGTTCGCGATCATTTCCGCCGCCGACCCGGCGCTGGGGCAAATCCCGCAGAACCAGTTCGGCATCATCAATCTGGTGCTCGGCAGCGCCACCGAAGCGCAGAAAAAGCAGCTGTTCCAGAGCGTTCTGGAAGGCTGGCGCATCGGCAATGCCGGCCCGGAACGCGGCACCAAAAACACCCTGGAATTGAAAGCGCGCATCACCGCCGACGGCGACGATTACGTGATCAATGGCCAAAAATTCTATTCCACCGGCGCGCTGTTTGCGCACTGGGTTGCGGTCAAAGCGCTCAACGATGACGGCAAGCAAGTGCTGGCCTTCGTCCGTCGCGGCACCCCGGGTTTGCGCATCGTCGATGACTGGTCGGGCTTCGGTCAGCGCACCACCGCCAGCGGCACGATTTTGCTGAACAACGTTCGCGTCGAATCGAGCCTGGTCGTCGACAACTGGAAGATCAACGAAATCCCCAACACCCAAGGCGCGGTGTCGCAGCTGATTCAAGCGGCGATCGACGCCGGTATCGCCCGTGGCGCCATCGACGACGCTATCGATTTCGTCAAAACCCGTGCACGGCCGTGGATCGATGCCAAGGTCGAGCGAGCCAGCGATGACCTCTACGTGATCGCCGACATCGGCAAATTGAAAATAGAACTGCACGCCGCCGAAGCCCTGCTGCGCAAGGCAGGCAAAGTCCTCGATCAGGTGCACGCCGCGCCGCTCACCGCCGAATCCGCCGCGCGCGCCTCGATTGCCGTGGCCGAAGCGAAAGTGCTGACCACCGAGATCTCCCTGCAAGCCAGCGAAAAGCTGTTCGAACTCGCGGGCAGCCGCGCGACCCTCGCCGAATTCAACCTCGACCGTCACTGGCGCAACGCCCGCGTGCACACGCTGCACGACCCGGTGCGCTGGAAATATCACGCAGTCGGCGCCTATCACCTCAACGGTACTTTACCGGCTCGCCATTCCTGGATCTGACGACCGCACACTTTCTCAAGTGCAATGGAGAAACCTATGACTTTTTCCCATCACGTCGCGGTCATCACCAGCGATGAACAAGCCCTGATCGTCGCCAGCGACCTGGCCGAAGATTTCAAACGCGACAGCGCCGTGCGCGACCGTGAACGTCGCTTGCCACTGCCGGAGCTCGACGTGTTTTCCCGCTCGGGTCTGTGGGGTATCAGCGTGCCGAAGGAATACGGCGGCGCTGGCGTGTCCAACGTCACTCTGGCGAAAGTCATCGCCCTGATCGCTCAGGCTGACGGCTCGCTCGGGCAGATTCCACAGAACCATTTTTATGCACTGGAAGTGCTGCGGGTAAACGGCAGCCACGCGCAAAAACAACGGCTGTACGCCGAAGTACTCGCCGGCCAGCGCTTCGGTAATGCACTGGCGGAACTGGGCACCAAAACCGCTCACGACCGCGTCACCAGCCTCAAACGCGACGGCGACGGTTATCGCATCAACGGCCGCAAGTTCTATGCGACCGGCGCGATTTACGCGCAGCGCATCCCGACCTCGGTCGTCGATGAAAACGGTGTGCAGCAACTGGCGTTCGTCCCGCGTGACAGCCAAGGGCTGAGCGTGATCGACGACTGGAGCGGCTTCGGCCAGCGCACCACCGGCAGCGGTTCGGTGGTGTTTGAAGACGTCTACGTCGCGGCCGAAGACGTGATCCCGTTTCAAAGCGCCTTCGAACGTCCGACCACGGTTGGCCCGTTGGCGCAGATCCTTCACGCCGCCATCGACACCGGCATCGCCCGCGCCGCGTACGAAGACGCGCTGCACTTTGTGCGCAGCAAAACCCGGCCATGGATCGATTCCGGCAACGACAAAGCCACCGAAGATCCGCTGACGCTGAAGAGCTTCGGCCACTTGAGTATTCGTCTGCACGCCACCGAAGCCTTGCTCGAACGCGCCGGCGAATTTCTCGACGCCGCACAAGCCGAGAGCAATGCCGAAACCGTCGCTGCGGCATCGATTGCTGTCGCCGAAGCCCGCGCGATCAGCACTGAAATTTCCCTAGCCGCCGGCAGCACATTGTTCGAATTGGCCGGCAGTCAGGCCACGCTGATTGAGCACGGTCTCGACCGTCATTGGCGCAACGCCCGCGTGCACACCTTGCACGATCCGGTGCGCTGGAAATATCACGCCGTCGGCAACTATTACCTCAACGATGAAAACCCTCCGCTGCGAGGGACGATCTGATGAGCGCAGCGAAAAAGAAGATCCTGCTCAACGCGTTCAACATGAACTGCATCGGCCACATCAACCACGGCTTGTGGACGCACCCGCGCGACACCTCGACGCGCTACAACACCATTGAGTACTGGACGGAACTGGCGCAATTGCTGGAGCGCGGCCTGTTCGACGGACTGTTCATCGCCGACATCGTCGGCGTGTACGACGTCTATCAGAACTCGGTCGATGTGCCGCTGAAAGAGTCGATCCAGTTGCCGGTCAACGACCCGCTGTTGCTGGTTTCAGCGATGGCCGCCGTGACCAAGAACCTCGGCTTCGGTCTCACCGCGAACCTCACCTACGAGCCGCCCTATCTGTTCGCCCGCCGCATGTCGACGCTTGATCATTTGAGTCGCGGCCGTGTCGGCTGGAACATCGTCACCGGCTACCTCGACAGCGCTGCCAAAGCCATGGGCCTCAGCGAACAAGTCGAGCATGACCGTCGTTACGATCAGGCCGACGAGTATCTGGAAGTGCTCTACAAACTCTGGGAAGGCAGCTGGGAAAACGGCGCGGTGCTCAACGATCGCGAGCAGCGGATCTACGCGCAGCCGGAGAAAGTGCACAAGGTCGAGCACAAGGGCGAGTTCTATCAGGTCGAGGGTTATCACCTCTGCGAGCCGTCGCCGCAGCGCACGCCGGTGTTGTTTCAGGCCGGTAGCTCCGATCGCGGTTTGCTCTTTGCCGGGCGTCACGCCGAGTGCGTGTTCATCAGCGGTCAGAACAAACCGTCGACCAAGGTTCAGGTCGACAAGGTGCGCGCCAGCGCCGTTGAGGCGGGGCGCAATCCTGAGGACATCAAGGTGTTCATGGGCCTCAACGTGATCGTCGGCGCGACCGAAGAAGCGGCGTGGGCCAAGCACGCCGAGTACCTGAGCTACGCCAGTGCCGAGGCCGGCGTGGCGCATTTTTCCGCGTCGACCGGTATCGACTTTTCTCAGTACGAAATCGACGAACCGATCCAGTACGTGAAGAGCAACGCCATTCAATCGGCCACGAAAAACCTGCAGAACAACGACTGGACGCGACGCAAATTGCTCGACCAGCACGCGCTCGGTGGCCGCTACATCACCGTGGTCGGTTCGCCTGAGCAAGTCGCGGATGAGCTGGAATCGTGGATCGCTGAGACCGGACTTGATGGTTTCAATTTGACGCGGATTGTCACGCCGGAAAGCTATGTCGATTTTATTGAGCTGGTGATTCCGGAGTTGCAGCGGCGTGGGTCGTACAAGACCGCGTACGACAGCGGCAGCTTGCGCGAGAAGCTGTTTCACGGTGAGGCGCAGCTACCTGAGCAACACACCGGTTCTTCGTACCGGCATTAAAAGCTTCGCGAGCAAGCTTTGCTCCTACAAGGCACCACGATCCCCGTAGGAGCAAAGCTTGCTCGCGAAGAGGCCCTACCAGACACCAAAAATCTATGCACTGACTGGAAAACCACCATGACCAAAAAACTCCTGTCCCACCCAGTCAAAGCACTGGCCCTGGCCCTCGGCCTGTTCAGCTCGACCCTCTTCGCCGCCGACGCCCCGCTAAAAGTCGGCACCACCGCAGCCTTCGCCATCCCGCTGGAAGCCGCCGTTGAAGAAGCCTCCAAACAAGGCCTCAAAGTCGAGCTGGTGGAGTTCACCGACTGGATCGCACCCAACGTCAGCCTTGCCGCCGGCGACATCGACGTGAACTACTTCCAGCACATCCCGTTCCTCGAAAACGCCAAAGCCGCTGCCGGTTTTGATCTGGTGCCGTTCGCGCCGGGGATCATCAACAACGTCGGTCTCTACTCAAAAAAATACAAAAGCTTCGACGAGCTTCCAGAAGGCGCCAGCGTCGCCATCGCCAACGATCCGATCAACAGCGGTCGCGGTTTGCAGCTGCTGGCCAAGGCTGGTTTGATCACCCTGAAACCGGGCGTCGGTTACAAAGCCACCGAAGACGACATCGTCGCCAACCCGAAGAAAATCAAAATCCTGCAAGTCGAAGCGGTGCAACTGGTGCGCGCTTATGACGACGCCGATCTGGTGCAGGGCTACCCGGCCTACATTCGGTTAGCGAAGACTTTCGATGCCGGTTCGGCACTGCTGTTCGACGGCCTAGACCACAAGGAATACGTGATCCAGTTCGTCATCCAGCCGAAGAGCAAAACCGATCCGCGCCTGATCAAATTCGTCGACATCTACCAGCATTCGCCAGCCGTTCGCGCGGCGCTGGATAAGGCCCACGGCAAGCTGTATCAAGCCGGTTGGGAAAGCTGAGCATGACGGCCGCGATCCAACGGCGACTGGAAATTCCAGAGCCACACAATGCTGAAAAAACCGAACTGCACCCGGAGCTGAATCGCGCTCATGTGCGCTTCATCGGGCTGGGCAAAACCTACAACGGTCGACAAGGCCCGGTCGCCGCGTTGCAAGGCATTGATCTGGCGATTCAGCGCGGTGAAGTGTTTGGCATCATCGGTCGCAGCGGCGCCGGCAAGTCGTCGCTGATCCGCACCATCAATCGTCTGGAACAACCAACGTCGGGGCGCGTGCTGATCGATCAGGTCGACATCGGCGAGTTCGATGAAGACCATCTCGTGGCGCTGCGCCGACGCATCGGCATGATCTTTCAGCACTTCAATCTGATGTCGGCCAAGACCGTTTGGCAGAACGTCGAACTGCCGCTGAAAGTCGCTGGCGTACCGAAAGAGCAACGCGAGAAAAAGGTACGCGAATTGCTCGAACTTGTCGGCCTGCAAGAAAAACACAAGGCCTATCCGGCGCAGCTTTCCGGTGGCCAGAAACAGCGCGTCGGCATCGCTCGCGCGCTGGTGCATGACCCGGATATTTTGCTCTGCGACGAGGCGACTTCGGCGCTCGATCCAGAGACCACCCAGTCGATCCTCGGCCTGCTGCGCGAAATCAACAAACGCCTGGGCCTGACCATCGTGCTGATCACTCACGAGATGGCAGTCATCCGCGAAATCTGCGACCGCGTCGTCGTGCTTGAGCATGGCCGCGTCGTCGAACAAGGCCCGGTGTGGGAAGTGTTCGGCAATCCGCAACACGAGGTCAGCCAGACCTTGCTCGCGCCGCTGCAACACGCCTTACCGGAAGAATTGCAGAGCCGTTTGCACCCGCAGCCGCCCCCCTCCGACGCAGCGGTGGTGCTGCGTTTGCAGTTCACCGGCAGTGCCAGCGACGAGCCGGATCTGGCGGCACTTTTTACAGCCCTCGGTGGCCGGGTGAAGCTGCTGCAGGGCGGCGTCGAACGGATTCAGGGGCATGCACTGGGGCAACTGTTATTGGCCGTCAGCGGCTCAGCATTCAGCGCCGAACAATTGCGCGAACGCGCCGCGCCGTGGGCGCAACGAGTGGAGGTGTTGGGTTATGTGGTTTGATCGCTTGTTGCAGGGGTTTATCGACACGTTCCTGATGGTCGGCGTGTCGTCGCTGATCGCGCTGCTGGTGGGAATTCCCATGGCGGTGATTCTGGTCACCAGCGACAAGGGCGGTATCTACGAAGCACCGCTGTTGAACCGTGCGTTGGGCGCCTTCGTGAACCTGTTCCGCTCGATCCCGTTTCTGATTCTGATGGTCGCGCTGATTCCGTTTACCCGGTTGATTGTCGGCACTACGTACGGAGTCTGGGCGGCGGTTGTGCCGCTGACGATTGCGGCGACGCCGTTCTTTGCGCGGATTGCTGAAGTGAGTTTGCGTGAGGTTGATCATGGTTTGATCGAGGCGGCGCAAGCGATGGGGTGCCGGCGTTGGCACATTGTCTGGCACGTGCTGTTGCCGGAAGCGCTGCCGGGAATTGTCGGCGGGTTCACGATTACGCTGGTGACGATGATCAACTCGTCGGCGATGGCCGGGGCGATTGGTGCGGGCGGTTTGGGGGATATTGCTTATCGCTACGGGTATCAGCGGTTTGATAGCCAGATCATGCTGACGGTGATTGTGTTGCTGGTGGCGTTGGTGGCGGTGATTCAGTTGGGTGGGGATCGGTTGGCTCGGGGGTTGAATAAGCGCTGAGCTCAACCACTTCGTTGGGAGTTCTTGTCGCGCCTGGATGCTCGTGTGTTTCTGTTATTCATTGACGATGCGACTGCAGAATCCCGCAATCAGGCGCGAACACTCCTCTTACCAATGACCGATTTACATTTTCCCGGCGCCAATTCATGGAGTACCGGATCCGAATCGTCTTAACTCCCAAGTTTTAAGATTTTCAGAGAAACGCTCAACGATCCTGGTTTTTGCCTCTTGTTGCATAGCTACTTTTTCTCTCGTCAACCAAGTGCTTCTTTTATAAACTGCACCGCTAAAATATGGGTCATTCGATGGGGCCGCATGAATTACATTCACCACACCCGTCGCTGCGCGAGCAAATCTAATAGAAATCACATCCCACAATGCACCTGCAACACAACTATGAGGTGCGTTCAAAGGATTTTCATTGGTACGAAAAAATATTTCTCCAAGTGTTGTTCGAACGCCCACGCCCGCCATCGAAGCACCTTTAGCAAGCAAATCGCCCCTTGCCGTTGGCGAATCCATGTAATTGAAACGCTCATTTAGATACATGTAGCCTGAAGCATAATGGCTAACATTCGTAAAGCTCGGGTTTTTATATACATTTAACTGACCTCCACCGTGCGTCATTTCGACAGTCATCCCTCTCGCCCTCTGAGCTATAAACTGCGCTGTGTACATCGCACTGATGGCATTTCCAGCTGCATCTACACCATTTCCATTCCAAAAAAAAGCGCCGTCGGCAGGCGTTTTTACATCAGAACCGAATACAAATGCTCCCAGACTCTTAAACTCTTTATTCCTCTCAATTATAATTCTCACCAAACTCACAAATTTTTCTTTGGTATGGTTTTCGTTCCTTAGATTCGACAACGCACTTAACGATCTAAACGTTCTCCTTGCTCCATCAGCATTAAAACTGGCGCGTTCAGCACTCAACATCAAGGAATCCGTCACGTTATCTCGCGCTAATCCATTGTTATCTTTATATGACATGACTCCATTCTTTACGAACAAAAACAGGTTGATTCCTTCTGCAGTGCCCACGGGGTCAGGCGATATCCAACGTTGTAACCACGGCGCAAAATATCGATACCCATAATAATAAAGGCCGCTCGCATCGCGCTCCTTGCCCGAGTAACGGACAGATTTGTACTTCGTTGCCAAATCACTCTTGCCAGACCAGCATGCCGTACCGCCGAACGCGTAATAGTGTTCCTGGCTTAATACCCCCGCGCGCTCATCCAGCTCCATCGAGCTGGAACCAAGATGATCACCGAGGCTGTAACCCCATTGATCGCTTTCAGCACCAGCGGGCCAATGCAGTAATCGCGCGTGGTTCCGCCCAGCTTCGACACTGACGACATGCCGCTCGACACCGCCGACTTCGCAATGAATCTCAAGACCCGGCAGATAACGCACTTCTGTTGTCAGGGTTTGCCCGGATGCCCGACTGATTTGCGTCTTACGCAACCGATGCCCCGGCTGATCGTAGACATAACACTCAAAGTCATCCGCCTCAGCCCCACGCCGCACCAGCGTCACCCGACTCAACTCATTGCGCACATTCCACGCCATGGCCTGCCCACGCTGCAATTCCAGCTGATTACCCGCCGCATCAAATCCAAGCGCTATCTGCGCCTCTCCCGGCAGGGATCCATCGTCAAGCTGCGCCAGACTCCGATTGCTGCGCGCAGAAGTGAACATCGAAAACCCAGGCGCGCCACTGTGATGCCGCGTGATCAAGTTACCTGCCGCGTCGTAAGCAAACGTCTGCGTGTAATTGCGCCGCTGAGCGGGATCCAGCGGCAAAGGCAGCAGATCGGGTAGCGCCGGGCCATGGCTCGGTTTGCTGACCTCCCAACCTTTAGCTTCGACCAATTGGTACAGGCTGTCGTAGCGATAACGGCTGACGGGGTCGATGCGCTGGCCGTTGAAGTGGCTTACGGTTTGGCACTTGTCTTCGAGTTCGACAATGTTGCCCACCGGGTCGTAGACGTAATTCAAATCCTGCAAAGGCTGTTGCCCTACGACACCTGCGAAAAGCCTCAGCAGGCGACCATCCTCAAGGCTGTAATCTACGCTTGAGACTACGCCGTTGCCGGCCGTTTCACTTTCGATCTGATCTTGGGCGTTGTAACGAATTTCGCTGACAAGACACTGTGGATGCTGACCTTCACCGGATTGCAAAAGCCATGTCGCAGAGGATTTTCCCGCCACGTTGTAATGGAAAATTTGTGCATTACCCGCTGCATCGATCTGACGCTGCACCTCGCCCGTTGGATAGACAGCGTATCGGGTGACGTAGGCTTTTTCTTCGAAAAGTTCGTCTCGGGCGTCCAGTAGAAGCGGCCAGTCCGGCGCATCCAGCTCAATGAGAAACCGTCGAGACTCCTCCAGCACTGCACCCGACCAACCATAATCGCCGAGGAGCTGGCCACCGCCCGGGTCGTCATGCCTGATCAGTTGCCCACACTGATTGTGCTGGGCAAAACTCTCCGTGGCGTCGGCATAAGTCCAGCGCTCAACGACTTGAAGTTGCTTACCAAAGGCCTGCTCCGTCAGTGCAACCGGACGCTGCAAATCATCAAACTCACGATGACATTGGCTACCCCGTGCATCCCAAAAAGAACGCTGCGAACCTGCGTCATTGCACAGATTCAACTGCCAACCGGCATCCACGCTGTCTGTCAGTAACACCTGACCGCTCAAGGCGTAAACGGTGCTCAGATTCGGTTTCGGCGCGAGTCCCCACAACCGAGGATCCCACGCCGCCACCTCGCGCCCCGCCTCATCGAACATCTGCCGAGTGATGCGCGGTTCGACGTCGGGTTTGTCCGGGTGTTGGCAGTAGGCAACGCTGCGAATCGCCAATGCTCGCGGGTCGACGACGGACAGTGTGGGATGAGATGAGTGCTGAGTCGCCTTCATGGCTGTGAACGTCCTCCAGGCTTAGGGGTAGCCTGAAGGTTTTTTCATCGGGTCGATACTGTAAGAAGTAACAGGTCGGTAGAAGATCGCAGCCTGCGGCAGCTCCTACAGGATCGAGGTCGGCCGCTGGATGAACGCCTGTAGGAGCTGCCGCAGGCTGCGATCTTTTCGCTTATAGTCGGCACATCTCTCCCTGAACATGCACCCGACCATGAAGCAGACTCCCACCGACCTCGAACAGATCACCGCCACCACCCTCGGCCATTACAACTCGGTGGCCGAAGATTTCCGTGAAGGCACCCGCGATCACGATGTCAGCCAGAATATTGATGCGCTATTGCGGCATATTCAGGGTTCAGCGCCGTTGACGATTCTGGATTTCGGCTGCGGGCCGGGGCGGGATTTGCAGACGTTTACGCGTATGGGTCACGTTGCGGTGGGGCTGGATGGCTCTGAGGAATTTGCGCGGATGGCGCGGGAGGACAGCGGCTGTGAGGTGTTACAGCAGGATTTTCTGAAGCTGGATCTGCCGGCTGAACGCTTTGACGGGATTTTTGCCAATGCGGTGCTGTTTCATGTGCCGTTGCAGGAGTTGCCGCGGGTGCTCAAGCAATTGCATGGCGCTTTAAAACCCGGTGGGGTGTTGTTCAGTTCCAATCCGCGCGGGGATAACCGTGAGGGCTGGAACGGGCCGCGTTATGGCTCGTATCACGATCTGGCGGCGTGGCAGGGTTTGTTGACGGCGGCGGGGTTTGTCGAGCTGGAGCATTACTTCCGGCCGGCGGGGCTGCCGCGCGAGCAGCAGCCTTGGTTGGCGAGTGTCTGGCGTAAGACGGTGTCGTAAGGTCTGACGCCTTCGCGAGCAAGCCCGCTCCCACAGGGAAATGCATTTCAACTGTGGGAGCGGGCTTGCTCGCGAATAGAGTGCGCAGCACTCGCTGTTAAGCGGCATCCTTTTTCGGCTCGCGAATCTTGTACCACGCCACATACAGCGCCGGCAGGAACAGCAACGTCAGCAGCGTCGCCACCACAATCCCGCCGATCATCGCGTAGGCCATCGGCCCCCAGAACACTTCACGGGCAATCGGGATCATGCCCATGCTCGCCGCCGCAGCGGTCAGCAGGATTGGCCGGCGTCGATGCTCGGTCGCTTCCACCACCGCATCCCACGGCTCATAGCCTTTGCGTTCGAATTCATCGATCTGCGTCACCAGAATCACCGAGTTGCGGATGATGATGCCGATCAGCGCGAGAATCCCCAGAATCGCCACGAAGCCCATCGGCGTACCGGTCGGCACCAGCGCCAGCACCACGCCGATCAGCCCCAGCGGCGCGACACTCGCCACCAGGAACATCTTCTGCACGCTGTGCAACTGGATCATCAGGAACGTCGCCATCAAGAACAGCATCAATGGCAACACCTTAGCGATCGGGCCTTGGGCCTTGCCGCTTTCCTCGACCGTACCGCCAGTGGCGACTTTGTAGCCGACCGGCAGTTTTTCCGCGAAGGCATCAATCGATGGCTTGAGGATTTTCACCAGGTCGGTCGGCTGAATCTCGTCTCGCACCGAAGCCTTGATGGTGATGGTCGGCAAACGATCGCGACGCCACACCAGCGGTTGCTCCAGCTCATAACGAACCGTGGCGAATGCGAGCAGCGGGATCGAGGTGCCGCTCGGCGTGACGATCTGCAGGTTCTGCAGGGTTTCCGGGGTACCGCGTTCGGAATCCACCGCACGACCGACCACGTTGATCAGGTAGATATCGTCATCGACCTGGGTCAACGGCGAGCCACTGACGATGCTGTTCATCAGGTTGGCGACGTCTTCGGACGACAACCCGAGCTGCCGCGCCTTGTCCTGTGCGATGTCGATACGCAGGACTTTGCCCGGCTCGTTCCAGTCGTAAATGATCTCGCCAATGTGCGAGTTTTTATCCAGTTCGGTGGCGAGGTCGATGGCGTGCTTGCGCACTTGATCGATGTCCTTGCCGCTGACTCGGTACTGGATCGGACGCCCTACCGGCGGGCCCATTTCCAGTGCCTGCACGTAGCTGCCGATGCCGACGAACTCTTTGCGCAGACGCTCACGCAGCCGTGCGCTCAGAGCCTCGCGGGACTCGAAGCCTTTGCTGACGATCACCAATTGCGCGTAGTACGGGTTTTGCAATTGCTGGTCGAGTGGCAGGTAGAAACGGATCGCGCCCTGACCGATGTAGGTGCTCCAGCGCACGATGTCCGGGTCGCCCTTGAGGGTTTCTTCGAGTTTGTCGACGGCCTTGCGGGTTTCGTCGATCGAGGCGTTTTGCGGCAGGTTCAGGTCGACGAGAATTTCCGGACGATCCGAGGCCGGGAAGAACTGGTTCTGCACGAAACGCATGCAGAAAATCGACAGTGCAAACAGCAGCACGGTGATACCGATCGCCCACCAACGGTTGCGCATGCTCCACAGCAAACCGCCGTTGAATGCGCGGCCAATGCGCCCTGGTTCTGCGGCATGGGGTTTCACGTTGGCGCTGAGGATGTGCACGCCGATCACTGGCGCGAAGAACACCGCGACGATCCACGAGACGATCATCGCCACCGCGATCACCGCAAACAGCGTGTAGGTGTACTCACCAGCCGAGCTGGCGTTGAGGCCGATCGGCACGAAACCGGCGACGGTCACCAGCGTACCGGTGAGCATCGGGAACGCGGTCGAGGTGTAGGCGTAGGTCGCGGCCTGCTCCTTGGTCTCGCCCATTTCCAGGCGCGTGACCATCATCTCCACCGTGATCATCGCGTCGTCCACCAACAGGCCGAGGGCGATGATCAACGCACCGAGGGAAATCCGCTGCATGGTGATGCCGCTGTATTCCATGAAGACGAAGACCATCGCCAGCACCAGCGGAATCGAGCACGCCACCACCAGACCGGCGCGCACGCCGAGGCTGATAAAGCTCACCACCAAGACGATGATCACCGCTTCGAACAGCGCGCTGGTGAAGCCGCCAACAGCTTCTTCCACCACCACGGCCTGATCGGAAACGGTGTGGATGCCAACGCCTACCGGCAGGTCTGCGGTGACTTGATCGATGCGCTCATGCAACGCCTTGCCGAACGCCTGAACGTTGCCGCCCTTCTGCATGGCGATCGCCAGACCGATTGCCGGTTTGCCGTCGAAACGGAATTCCGGGGTGGCCGGGTCGACGTAACCGCGACTGATCTCGGCGATGTCGGCCAGACGATAGAAGCGATCGTTGAGCTTGAGGTTGACCTCGGCCAGGTCTTTCTCCGAGGCGAATTGCCCCGACGTGCGCACGGAAATCCGCTCCGGCCCGGCCTCGATCACACCCGCCGGGGTCACGGCGTTCTGCGATTGCAGGCTCTCTACGACCTGGCGCTGATCGATGCCCAGCGCAGCCAGTTTGCGCGTGGAGAAGTTCAGGTAAATCACTTCATCCTGCTGGCCGACCATTTCGATCTTGCCCAGCCCCGGCACGTTGCGAATCTCCGCCCGCGCCTGCTCCACGTAGTCGCGCAACTGGCGCATGGTCAGGCCGTCGGCGGTAAACGCGTAGACCGAACCGAACACATCACCGAACTCGTCGTTGAACCCCGGGCCTTGAATGCCTTGGGGAAACTGCCCGCGAATATCGTTGATCTTCTTGCGCACCTGGTACCAGATTTCCGGGATGTCCTTGGCACTGGTGGTGTCGCGCAGGTACACGTACACCGTCGATTCGCCGGGGCGCGTGTAGCTTTTCACGTAGTCGAGGGAGTCCAGCTCTTCGAGTTTTTTCTCGATGCGGTCGGTGACCTGCTTGAGCGTTTCCTCTTGGGTCGCGCCCGGCCATTTGGTCTGGATCACCATGGTTTTGATGGTGAACGACGGGTCCTCTTCGCGGCCCAGATTGAAGTAGGAAAACACCCCCATCAGCAACGCGACGAACATCAGGTACCAGACGAAGGACTGGTGTTTGAGGGCCCATTCGGAGAGGTTGAAAGAGCCTTTCATTGACTGTCCTCGTCAAGTTTCACTGATTGTCCGGGTTTGAGACTGTTGACGCCGGCGCTGACCACTTGCTCGCCGTTCTTCACGCCACCGGCCAGCACCACGGTGCTGTCGGTGCGGCTGACGACGGTGACATCGCGGGGGCTGACGGTTTTGTTTTGGGTGTCGATCACCCAGATCCGTGTTTTGCCATCGACTTCCTGCAACGTGGTTGCCGGCAGTTCGATGCGCGGTTTGATCGCCGAGCTGAGGGTCACGCTGATCGCGGTGCCGAGACGGAAACCTTCCGGCGTATCCGTCAGGGTCAGACGAGCGCGGCGGGTGCGCGTGGCGCTCTGTGCCTGCGGTTCGATTTCGCGGATGACCGCGGTGGTTTTGATGCTCGGATCGAGTTGCGCAGCGACCAGAAACACCACGTCCTTGGGGATCTGATCGACCAAAGTGTCCGGCAGATCGATCACCGCTTCCTTGATGTCCGGTTGCGCCAGCGTCACCACTTGTTGACCTGCCGTCACCACTTGCCCGGCCTCGGCGTTCCACGCGGTGACCACGGCTTTGTGGTCAGAGCGCAGTTCGGTGTAGCCGAGTTGATCCTTGCTCTGATTGACCGCCGCCCGCGCCTGATCGAGTGAGGCCTGAGTGGTTTTCAGGTTAGTGGTGGCCTCGTCGAGTTGCGCCTGCGCGCCGACGCCGCGATCAAACAGCGCTTGCTGACGTCGCGCATTGGCTTGTGCGTTGATCAGTTGCGCTTCGATTTTTGCCAGATCGCCCTGCGCCGAACGCAGCTGATTCTGCTGATCGGACGGGTCGAGGGTGGCGAGCAACGTGCCCTTCTCCACTTCGGTGCCGACATCGACGTTACGGCTGGCTATGCGCCCACCGACACGGAAACCGGTGTTGCTCTCGTAACGCGCCTGAATGCTGCCGGCGAAGCGACCGAGGGTTTCTTCGTTCAAGGCCTCGACCTTGACCGACAACACCGGGCGCACCGGCTCCGGAGGTGGCTCCTTCTTGGAGCATGCCGCGAGCAACAGCCCGACGGCCAACAGCCCGAAACGCTTCATGGCTGCGCTCCCATTTCCAGATCCTTGTAGGTGTTCTCGGCAATCTCTACTTTCATGCCCGGGTGCAATAACTGGCCGCCGGCGATGATGACTTTTTCGCCGCCATTGAGACCTTCGCTGATGATCACTTTGCCGGTCAGGTAACGGCCGACCGTGACCGTGTGCAATTGCGCTTCGCCCTTGTCGTCGACCAGCCACACGGCGGGTTCGCTGACATTTTTGGTCAGCGCCGACCACGGCAAAGCCACCGCCGATTTGCCGGTGCCCTTGGCCGTCGCGCTCACTACCGAACCGAGTTGCATGCCTGGCGGCAGTTTGTCGAGGGTGACTTTGACTTGCACGGTGCCGGACTGCGCGGACACCGACGGGGTGATTTCACGCACGGTGCCGGTGGTTTTGATCTCGGGATTGTCGAGCAGGCTGACGGTGATTTTGTTGTCGGTAGGCCGCTCGGCCAGCAGCGACTCGTAGACGTTGAACACCGCATCGCGATCGCCATCGCGGGCCAGACTGAAAATCGGCGCCGTGGCTTGCACGACCTGGCCAACTTCGGCCTGACGTTCTGTGATGACGCCCGGCGCATCGGCAATCAGCGAGGTGTAGCTGAGCTGATCCTTGGCATTGGCCAGTTGCGCCTGAGCCGCGCTCAAGGCGCTTTGGCTACTGCGCAACGCAGCTTGGGCGGTATCGAATTCGCTTTGGCTGGTGTAGCCCTTGGGCAGCAGTTTTTGCTGACGCACAAACGCCGCCGCGCTCTGCTTGACCCGCGCCTGTTCGGCGACGACCTGAGCCTGAGCGGAATCGACGTTGGTCTGCAAATCCTTGGGATCGAGTTTGGCCAGCACTTGCTTGGCCGTGACACGGTCGCCGACATCGACCGAGCGCTGGATGATTTTGCCGCCGACGCGGAACGACAATTCTGTCTGCACGCGCGCCTGCACATCACCGGTCAGTGTCACCGAGGCCGCGTAATCCGCGGGTTTCACCTCTTGAACAAAGACTCTCGGCAGGTACTCCTGGGGAGCCTTCTTTTCGCCGCAAGCGGTCAGCAAGGCAATGGCGCTCAAAGCCATTACCACTTTAATTCCGGGACCCGCCATGCAGACTCCTTGGCATTTTTAGACGATCAGGACGATACGACTTCAGAGCTTAGAACAGGGTTCAACCATTGCTCATGCGAATGCAGATTAAACACCGAAGGAGCTGCCGAAGGCTGCGATCTTTTGCTTTTTTGCGGAAAAGATCAAAAGATCGCAGCCTTCGGCAGCTCCTACAGGGGGTATTCTGCGACGGATTCCGAGGATCTCATTCATGCTCAACATCCTGGCGGTGGCCAATTACCGCTCGATCAACAAATTGGTGATTCCGCTGGGCCGGCTCAACCTGATCACCGGCCCCAATGGCAGTGGCAAGTCCAACCTCTATCGGGCCTTGCGCCTGCTGGCGGAAACCGCGCAGGGCGGTGTGGTCAATGCACTGGCGCGTGAAGGCGGACTGGATTCGACGTTCTGGGCCGGGCCGGAAACCATCAGCCGGCGCATGCGCAACGGCGAGGTGCCGATCCAGTCGACGGTGCACCAAGGCGTGAAGCGTTTGCGCCTGGGCTTTGCCGGGGAAGATTTCAGTTATTCGATCAGCCTCGGCCTGCCCGATTCCAACGGCCATTTCATGCTGCCCGAGCACTCGCGGCCAATCCCTTCGCGCTTCAGCCTCGACCCGCAGATCAAGCGCGAATGCATCTGGGCCGGCCCGCATTACCGCCCCGCCAGCCTGTTGGTCGATCGTGACGGCCCGATGATTCGCGCGCGCAACGAGCGCCAATGGGATGTGCTGGCGCAGCACACGCCGAACTTCGACAGCCTGTTCGATCAGGTCGGCAGTCTGCGCAGCTCGCCGGAAGTGTTCCAGATGCGCGAGTTCATTCGCCGCTGGCGTTTTTATGATCACTTTCGCAGCGACGCCGACGCACCGGTGCGCCAACCGCAATTGGGCACGCGCACGCCGGTGCTGCACCACGACGGCCGCGATCTGGCGGCGGCGTTGCAGACCATTATTGAAATCGGTGACGGCGACGCGATGCGTGCGGCGATTACTGATGCCTTTCCGGGGGCGCGCTTGCATATCGACGCTCAGGCGGGTGGACGCTTTGCCATCGAGTTCTATCAGGAAGGTTTGCTGCGGCCACTGTCGGCGGCGGAGTTGTCGGACGGGACGTTGCGTTATTTGTTGTTGGTCGCGGCGTTGCTGACACCGAGGCCGCCGTCGCTGATGGTGCTGAACGAGCCGGAAACCAGCCTGCACCCGGATCTGCTGCCGGCGTTGGCACGGTTGATCATTCGTGCGTCGGTGCAATGTCAGGTGTGGGTGGTGTCGCATGCGCGGCGGTTGATTTCGGCGTTGCAGGAGGATCCGGAGTGCAATTGCATTGTGCTGGAGAAGACGCTGGGGGAGACCGGGATTGTCGGGCAGAAAGTGCTGGAGACGCCGGCGTGGTATTGGCCGGATTGAGTGGCGTTTGAACAACCGCATTCGCGAGCAAGCCCGCTCCCACAGGAGAATGCATTTCACATGTGGGAGCGGGCTTGCTCGCGAAGAGGCCCTCGGGACAGCGAGAATTTATCAGGCAATCACCCCTGCCACTTGCCCCCTTCAACAATCACGCTCTCAGGCTTGGTGTCATCGCTCAGTTCTTTACGCACGTATTGGTCGTACAGCTTGAGCAGATATTTCTCTTCACCCAACTTCGTCAGCTCGGTATTCACCCAGTCACGCAGTTCGATATTGCCCTTCTTCACCGCCGGTGCAATCGGCGCTTCGGCACCGAGTTTGTCGTCCAGCACGCGATAGCCCGGGTTCTGCTTGGCCCAGCTGAACAGCACCAGATTGTCCTGCGCATACGCATCGCCGCGACCATTGGCCAGGGCTTGCAGCGACTCGGAGTTTTTCTCGAACTTCAGCAGTTTCCAGTCCGGGTGATTCTTGGTCAGCCAGATATCGGCAGTGGTGCCGGTGGTGACGATGGTGGTGCGGGTCGCCAGGTCATCCAGGTTTTTCACCGAGCTGCTCTGCGGCACCAGCGCCTGCACTGCAACCTTGAGGTTCGGATTAGTGAATTCCACCGCTTCTTTGCGCTCAGGCGTGACGGTCATGTTGGCGAGGATCAGGTCGACCTTGTCGCTTTGCAGAAACGGAATGCGGCTCGCCGGTTCGACCGCGACGAATTCGACCTTGTTTTCATCGCCGAGCAGATCCTTGGCGAAACGACGGCCGATGTCGGTATCGAAACCCACGTAGCGCCCCGCTTCATCGACAAAACCGAACGGCGGCTTGTCGGTAAACACGCCGACGATCAGTTTGTCGCGGGCCTTGATCTTGTCCAGATAACCGGCCGGCGCGGTGCTTTCGCTGGCGACTTTCGGCTTTGGCGGTTCTTCGGTTTTGCTGCAACCGGCAAGCAAGGCGAGGCTCAATAGGGGCAGTAAAAAAGCGGCAGTTTTCATAACAGTTCCAGTTCCTTTGTCGGATTCGTTTTGGGCAGTGTTGCAACGAAGGAGAACTTCTCCAGAAACTGCTGCGCGCGTGCGGTTTGCGGGTTCGTAAAGAAAATCTCGGGTGGGGTCTGTTCAAGGATGCGCCCGGCGTCCATGAACACGATGCGGTCAGCCACCGCGCGGGCGAAGGCCATTTCGTGGGTGACGATCAGCAGGGTCATGCCCTCACGGGCCAGGCCCTGAATGACCTGCAAAACTTCCTTGACCATCTCCGGATCAAGGGCGGCGGTGACTTCGTCGAAGAGCATCACGCGCGGGTTCATGCACAGCGAACGGACGATGGCGATGCGTTGCTGCTGCCCGCCGGAGAGCTGACGCGGGAAGGCATCGCGCTTGTCCAGCAGACCCACGCGTTCGAGCAACGCTTCGGCTTGTTGCTGCGCTTCGCGACGCTGACGCTTTTGCACCTTGAGCGGGCCGAGCAGCAAATTATCGAGCACGCTCATGTGCGGAAACAGGTGATAACTCTGAAACACCATGCCGATCTGCTGGCGGATATCGCGCCAGTCGGTGGCCTTGTCGAGCAGCTCGCGGTCGAGAAATTTCAGGCTGCCGCTGTGGGCGACTTCGAGGCCATTGAGGCAACGCAGCAAGGTGCTTTTGCCGCAGCCGCTGGGGCCGAGGATGACGATCACTTCACCGCTCTGCACTTGCAGATCGATGCCGTTGAGCACCTGCTGCTCGCCGTAGAATTTGTTGAAACCGTGAAACTCGATCAATGCGCTCATGCTTGCGTCCAGCGCCGCTCCAGCACGCGCGAAGCGGCCGACAGCGGGTAGCAGATGAAAAAGAAAAACAGAAACAGCACGCCGTAGATCAGCACCGATTCGTAGGTGCGTTCGATGATCTGCTGGCCGACCTTGATCACGTCCACCACACCGATCAACACCGCCAGCGAACTGGTCTTGATGATCCGCGTGTAGACGTTGACGGTCGGCGGCGTCATGCGTTTCAGCGCTTGCGGCAGCAGCACGTAGCCATAAAGTTGCGCGGCGTTCAGACCAATCGACAGCCCCGCTTCACGCTGCCCGCGCGGCAACGAATGCAGCGCACCGCGCGCCACTTCGCCGACCTCGCTGGCGCCCCACAGCGACAGCACCAGCACCGCGCACCAGAAACTCGGAATGCTCAGGCCAAAGAAAATCGGCAAGCCAAAGAACAACAGGTACAACCAGACCAGCACCGGGATCGCCCGGAACAGCTCCAGATACACCCGCAGAATCGCGTTCAACCACGTCACGTTCAACGTGCGCAATACACCGTAGAGCACGCCGCCGACGGTGCTGATGGCGATGCTCAGAAACGAGATCGACAAGGTTTGACCGGCGCCTTTGGCCAGTTGCGGCAACGATACCCAGAGTAATTCAAGACCCGAACTGGCCATGCTGGAGCCTCCTTTCCAGACGGCTGAGCAACAGCGACAGCGGCAAGAACAACAGCACGCAGATCAGCGTCAGCACGGCGAGCATTTCGTAGGTTTTGTAATAGAGCGCGATGTAGCTCTTGGTGGTGTAGAGAATTTCCGGCACCGCCACCGCCGAGACCACGGTGGTTTCCTTGAGCAGGAAAATGAAATTGGCGAACAGCGACGGCAGGCTGAGAATCCCCGCTTGTGGCAGGATCACGTAGCGCAGCAACTGGCCGTGGGACAGGCCGATGGAGCGCCCGGATTCCAGTTGCGCCTGCGGCACCGCGTCGACGCCGGCGCGCAGCACTTCAGTCAGATAGGCGCCGCCGAGGAAAGTCATGGTGATGATCGCGGCGGTGAAACCGGACACCTGAATCCCCACTGCCGGCAAAGCGAAGTAGACGAAAAACAACTGGATCAGCAGCGGCGTGTTGCGCGCCAGTTCTACGTACAGGCCGACCAGTTTTTGCAGGTACGGCGTGCGGAACACCAGAATCGTCGCGTTGAGCAGCGCCACCACCAGCGAGGTGCCAATGGCGATGAAACCGACCTGCAGCGTCACACCCACGGCTTTGAGAAACGCCGGCAGCGTGCTGAGAATAAAAGCGTAATCGAAGGTCATGAAGCGTCCTGGACATCGCTCGGTAAGCGACGGTCGTGCAGTCCATGGACAGCGGGTGGCTGTCCGGCAGGCACTGACTTTATAGGTATAAAAACAAGAATTTAAATACCGTTAAAGCATATTGATATCACTCAAAAAACTATCCTGTCGGTTTGCCGGGAAGGAATAAGAAGGCTATTTTTCCTTGCGCTGTAGGACGGATCTTTTTTTGATTCAGGCCCTCCAAGGACGCACAGCTTTTGGCCAGACTCCTCGGCCGAAACCAATTACAAGGAAGAGAACATGGACGTAAAAGCGCCGCAGCGGCTGGATCCGCAGGAGATTTTGAAATTGTTGGTGGCGTTGAGGCGGGCGTTGAAGGCTCAAGTGGCCTGAGAATCAGGAGCACCCTCACCCCAGCCCTCTCCCGGAGGGAGAGGGGGCTGACCGAGTTGTCTTTCGTCAAACATCGACCTGAAAGATCAAGTCGATTATGGATTCAGCAGAGTTCTTTCACGTCGGCGTACTTCTACGACATCCCCCAATCAGTCCCCTCTCCCCCGGGAGAGGGCTAGGGTGAGGGGCTTTTCTAACGCACACAAAAACGCCGATGCCCATCACTGGCCATCGGCGTTTTCACACCTTGAAGGGGGTGGTTCAAGCGTCAGATCAGAACGCCGGCAGTACCGCGCCGTTGTACTTCTTCTCGATGAACGCTTTCACTTCCGGGCTGGTCAAGGCTTTGGCCAGTTTCTGGATCGCGTCGCTGTTCTTGTTGTCCTCACGGGCCACCAGGAAGTTCACGTACGGCGAGTCAGCGCCCTCAATCACCAGCGCATCTTTCTGCGGGTTCAGCTTGGCTTCCAGCGCGTAGTTGGTGTTGATCATGTCCAGATCAACTTCCTTCAGAACGCGTGGCAGCAGGGCCGATTCCAGTTCCTTGAACTTGAAGTTGTGCGGGTTCTTGGCGATGTCTTTCGGCGTTGCCAGAGCGTTTTTCGGATCTTTCAGCTCGATCAGGCCAGCCTTCTGCAGCAGGATCAGCGCACGGCCGCTGTTGCTGCCTTCGTTCGGGATAGCGATGGTCGCGCCGTCTGGCAGTTCAGCCAGGGTTTTGTACTTGCTCGAGTAACCACCGAACGGTTCAACGTGCACGCCTTGCACAGTCACCAGGTACTTGGATTTGTCGTCCTTGTATTTACCTTGGTTGAAGCTGTTCAGGTACGGCAGGGTCTGGAAGTAGTTGGCGTCCAGACGCTTCTCGCCCACTTGCACGTTCGGCTGAACGTAGTCGGTGAAGACTTTGATTTCCAGATCCACGCCTTCTTTGGCCAGGGTCGGTTTGATCAGCTCAAGAATTTCAGCGTGCGGCACCGGCGTTGCGGCAACCACCAGTTTCTCGCCAGCGTTAGCCAGGGAAGCCGTCAGAGCAGCCGCCAATGCGGTAAACAACAGAACCTTTTTCATGCAGTGTCCTTATCGAAAATCGGTCGTCATCGACGACGGCATCTAATACGAGTGCCAGTGAAGTGATATCGCTGGCGTGGGTCGGACAATACCGGGATTTTATATTCCCGGACAATAACGTTTATTCACGTTGATATTCCATTTTGTTCATACACGCGGTTTAGACGTGTAGGAGCTGCCGAAGGCTGCGATCTTTTGATTTTCAATAAGTTAAAACGTCGAAAAGCCAGATCAAAGGATCGCAGGCTGCGCCAGCTCCTACAGGAGGCCGGCGTTTTTCAGGAGCTGTTTGAGGGCGGCCTGGTCAGTCGTGGAGCCGGTGGCGATGATCTGGTTAATCTGGGATTCGATCTGCGTCAAGAGCGGCGGTAGGTTCAGATGCTCCGGCAGAATCTCGTCGCCCGTGCTCACCAGCAACGCAAAATGAATGACGTTTTCCAGTTCGCGGGTGTTGCCCGGCCAGCTGTGTTGTTCGAGCACGTGTTGCGCCGCTTCGCTGATCAGCGGCACCGGCAGGTCGAGGCGCTGGCTATAGATGCCGAGGAAATACTCGGCCAGCGAAAGGATATCGCCGATCCGCGCGCGCAACGCCGGCAACTCGAGATGCCCTTCGCTGAGATAGTGATAGAGCCGCTCGTGGAATTTCCCGGCATCCACCGCTTGTGCCAGATCAATGCTGGTGGCCGCGACCAGGCGCACGTCCACCGGGCTCGGTTGATGCGCACCGACGCGAGTGACCTCGTGGTTTTCCAGAGCCGCGAGCAATTTGATCTGAATCGGCAGCGGCAGATCGCCGATTTCATCCAGGTACAACGTCCCGCCGTTAGCCGAACCGAACCACCCCGCGCGACTGCTAGCCGAGCCGCTGAACGTGCCGGCGGCATAGCCGAACAATTCGGCATCGGCGTAGGTCGGGCTGATCGCGCCGCAATTGACCGAGACGAATAAACCGCTGCGATCACTGGCGCGATGGATATGGCGGGCGAGCAATTCTTTACCGGTGCCGGTCTCGCCACGGATCAATACCGAGATCGAGCGCGGGGCCAATTGCTCCAGCTCTTCGCGCAACTGGCGCGAGCGTGGATCGACGAACACCAGCGCTTTGGCGCGGATGCTCAGGGGGCTTTTTTCTGCATCGGGAAAGGTCAGCAACGGCTGACCGAAAGTGTCGAAACTCATGGCAGACTCCCGCCCAAAACCGCCGGGAGACGGGGGCGATCAAAGAAAAAACAAATCAGGCGCGACGGCGAGCGTGGTGTTCCATACGGTTTTGCAGGCGATAGAGATAAGCAAAACCCTGCTCCCAACGCTGATGCCCGGACTTGACGTTAATGTGCCCGGCACCGGCGAGAATCCCCGCCTCGGCGCCCCAGTTGCGCGCCAGTTCCATGGCACGCGGCGCACTCACGGCCGCATCGTTGTCGGAGCTGACGACCTGGCTTGGAAACGGCAGCAGATCTGTCGGAATCGGTGCGAAATTGCGCAGCGCGGGTGCGCAGGCCGGACGTTCGACATCCGCCGGCGCGACCAGCAAGGCGCCGCGCACCTGACGCAGGTATTGCACGGGCGCAGTGGCCGCCCAATGGGCAACGGTGACGCAGCCGAGGCTGTGGGCGATGAGGATGACCGGCGTGCTGTCAGCTGCAATTGCCTCGGCCAGCGCGGCGACCCAATCTTCACGACGCGGCGTCAGCCAATCGGCCTGTTCGACCCGCGCACTGTTCGGCAGGCTGTTCTGCCAATGGCTTTGCCAATGATCTTCCGGCGATCCTTGCCAGCCCGGCACAATCAGATAGCGAATTGATTCGTTGCGCATGGGGAGCTCTCCTGCGTGTCTGTTCCTGAAGGAGTATAGGGAGGGGATTTATATTCGTTAAGGAATAAGAAGCTATTTATTAAGACCTGAATTGAATATGAGATTTGTGCATGGCTTGAAATCTTTTCCCCCTCACCCCAGCCCTCTCCCCCAAGGGGGCGAGGGGAAAGGGAGCCGATCTTCATGCCGTTCATATCCTGAGTTCGACTCGATATCCCACGTCGGCGTATGTCTACCAAACACCTCGATCAGTCCCCTCTCCCTCCGGGAGAGGGCTAGGGTGAGGGGCTCTTCCCACAGTAGAAATAAAAAAAGGGCCGCACCCTGCCAAGGAGACGGCCCCGGAAAAACGTAAAGCCTGTTACCGCGCCGTGATCACCGACAACTTGGTAATCCCCGCCCGCTCAATCGAAGCCATCGCTCGCGCCACTTCGCCGTAATTCACTCCGTCATCCGCCTGCAATTGCACGCGCACTTCTGGATCCTTGGCCTTGGCCGATTTGAGGTTGAATTCCAGCAAGTCCGGCTGAATCTCATCCTTGTTGATAAACAGTTTGCCGGCACCGTCGATGCTCACCACCAACGGATCCTTCTGCTCGACCGGCGCCACCGCCTCAGTCTTCGGCAGGTTGATCGGTATCGCGTTGGTCAGCAGCGGCGCGGTGACGATAAACACCACCAGCAGCACCAGCATTACGTCCACCAGCGGGGTCACGTTGATCTCGCTGAGTACCTCATCACTGTCTTGCGTGGAGAAGGCCATATCAGGACGCCTCCTTCACTTTTGCCGCGTTGCCCTGCGCTGCAACCTTGTGCGCGGTCGGGTGAATCAACACGCGGAACGAGCTCTTTTGCGCCAGGCTGTAGAAGTCGTGGGCGAAGTCATCCAGATCCGCCGCCGTCAGTTTCAGACGACGTAAAAAGTAGTTGTAAACCAGCACCGCCGGTACCGCGACGGCGATCCCCACACCTGTGGCGACCAGTGCCGCACCGATCGGGCCGGCGACCGTTTCCAGGCTCGCCGAACCGGCCGCGCTGATGCCTTTCAACGCTTCCATGATTCCCCACACCGTGCCGAACAAACCAATGAACGGCGACGTACTGCCAATACTGGCGACTACTGCCAGACCGGTTTCCAGCGAACGGCGTTCGCGGACGATCTGCTGACGCAAGGCGCGCTCCAGTCGATCCTGATGGTTGATCGCCTGGCTCAAATCCGTGGCCTGTGGCGCCTCACCCACTTGAATCGCTGCGTAACCAGCCTGCGCTACTCGCGCTGCAGCACCGGGTTGCGTCTCGCTCAATTCAGCAGCGGAATCCAGACTCGACGCCGCCCAGAAGCGTTTGTGAAACCGGCGATCCTGCGCCTTCAGACGCCCGAACTGCACAGCCTTGAGCAATGCTAGGCCCCAGGTGGCGACGGAAAAAACCACCAGCAGCCAGATCACCGCGCTTTCGATGGATTCCAGTGGAGATGCCAGTAACGTCATGATGTATTCCCTCGTGTAAACATTTCGCGCGAATTTGGTTTCGGTTTAATGAATCTTGAAATCGATGGGCACGCTGACCCAGCCGTCCTGGGCGACATCACCCTGCTTGGCCGGGACGAAACTCCAACGTTTCACGGCGTTCAGCGCCGCATCGTCGAGCTGTTGCCGACCACTGCTTTTTGCTATCTGGATCTCACCCGGTTTGCCGCTGGCCAACACATGCACACGCAGCAACACCGTGCCTTCCCAACCGCGACGCTGAGCCAGCGACGGGTATTCCGGCGCCGGGTTTTTCAAGTACGCGGCGTTGGCCGAGGCCGGGGTTACCGGAGCCGGCGCCGGTGGTGCAGGTGGCGCTGGCGCAGCGACTGGAGCGACCGGTTTAGGCGGCGCCGGTGGTTGCTCGACCGCTTTCGGCGCCGGTTTCGGTGGCTGTTTAACCACCGGTTTCGGCTTTGGAATTGGCTTCGGCGGCGGTGGTTTTACTGCAAGCTCGTCCTCAACCGGCGGCGGTGGTTCGACCACAGGCGCTGGAGGTGGCGGCTCGACAACCGGTGGCGCTGGCGGAGCCGGGCGCGAAAACTCGATGGTCATCGGTGGAATTTCTGGCGGCACGATTGGCAGCGTCGGCGTCGGCTGCTGGTTGATCCAGTAGATCACCGCGCCATGCGCCAACAACGCCAACACACCCAGCAGGATTGCCTCGCGCCGACTCAAGATGCCTTTGGGGGCACGCTGCAAACTTTGCTGCCCCAACGGCACACGGTGCGGCCGGCCAAGATCGACCAGTTCGCCACTCGGCGTCTGACGCCACAGCAATTCCTCTGCGCTGGCGGCGGTCTGGACATTGCCCATTGATTCACTCCCTGCGGTCTTTTTTGCGTTCTCTTTACCAAGCCGTCGATTCGCCGTTTGTTGAAGCCCCCACCGCGATCGATGGGTGAATCATTGGCTTAGACGCTTATCTCCGAAAGTAATCTTTAACGTTATCCATAGGCTTTTATGGAATATACGAGCTGATCACTTTCACCAAAGCCACGGCCCATAAGGGCTGTAGCCATGTGGTGAAAACAGCATGCTTTTCAGGCATTGAAAGTATTCGCGCAACGCATCAACAAAGACCCGATGCGCGCCTCGACTAGCGACTGGCGTTGGTCTGCTGCACGCCCACCACCGGTGCAATCACAGCGGTTTCGGAGCGCGGCGTACCCTGCGGCACCCAGTCGTAACTCACAGGTAACGCGCGATACACCCAGTTGCTGACGGCATCGCTGCCCGGGGCTTTGCCCAGATACGGGCTGACGTATTCCCAGACGTTTTCGCCGCTGGCCGTGACCTGGAAAAACCGTCCGTTCATGCCTTCATCAATCAACGTATTGCCGTTGGGCAAACGCCGCGCACTGCTAATGAACGAGCTGTAAAACGCCCACCCCGGCTGCTTCGAATTGGCGGCGCTGTACTGCCAGACGATTTCGTTTTTTACCGGATCAATTTCCAGCACTCGCGAGCCGGAAATCAGCCCGAGGGTGACGTTCGGATAACCCGCCGAACCCTGGTTGTCGAACACCAGCACATTGCCCGCGCCCGGTAGCCCGGCCGGAATGATGTGGGCGTCATGCTGACCGACAAATTGATCGACCGGACGAGGGAGCGCCCGCGCGGTTTTCGGGCTGGCCAAGGGCAGATTCGGCCCCAGACGCCAGACCACTTTGCCGCTGCTTTTTTCGATGATTGCGATGAAGTTGGCGTTGCGCGAATCGAACAAAAGATTGTCGGGATTGAAACGCTTGTCACCGGCATCGAACCACTTGTTCGGCCCGACTACGCTGAGGTTATTGATGTGCAGATAGTCCGCATCCTCGCTGCCGCGCACCAGTTTCAATTGCTCTGGGGTGAAGCCGAATTCGTTGAGGTGCTCCGACGCCAGCCATTGCCATTTCACCGCACCGTCGGGGCTGACTTCATAGATCGCATCGTCGATCACCTCGGGGACTTTGAAGCCTTTGATCGGGTGCACTTTGTTCGCCAGCACCACAGTGTTGCCGTTGCTCAACCGGCGTTGATCGTGATGCTGCTGCGCCGCACCACCGGGCGCCTTGTCGCCCCACTGCCAGACGACTTTGCCATTCCAGTCCAGTTCGCCGACGCTCTGATTGCCCAGGCCATTGCCGGCCGAACCGAGTTTGCCGGGTCCTTGTCACTCAGTTGCAGCAGGACATGCCCGCGCTCGCCGCCGACCAGTTTCGGGTCGATGATCGCTGAAGGAAAACCTGCCTGCGGCCAGTTCTTGACCTCGTTGCCGTTCATGTCGATCAGGTGCGTCTGCTTGTCGGCGCCGCTGAAAATCACGTACTGATTGAAGGCTTTGTCCGGGTCGTAACGGGTGACGCCGGTCGGGTAAACGCTCGGTGCGGCGAAGGCGCCAGCGCTAAACACCGCGCCGGACAACAACAGCGGAAAAGCCGTTTTGATGCGCAACATGATGCAGCTCCTTGAATGACTTATCAGAAGTCGTAGCGACCGGTGACGCCGAGGGTTCGCGGTGTGCCGAGCAGGCCTTCATAGCCGCCGTTGCCGCCCGTCCACAGGGTCGTGTAGTAGGTTTTGTCGAAGGCGTTTTTCAGCCACAGCGAGATGTCCCACTGCCCTTGGTTGAAGTCGCCGCGCAGGCCGGTGGAAAGGTTGACCACCGCGTAACTCGGGATCTGCCCATAGTCGGAATCCTCGACCGTGCCGACGGCTTTCGAGCGGAAGGCATAGCTGCCGGTGACGTACGGTTCGAAGCCGTTATCGAGATTCCATTTGTATTCGCCGTTGGCGTTGCCGATCCATTTCGAAGCGCCGACCACTTGGTGACCGCTGAGGTCGCAAGAGGCTGGGGCACCCGGTGCCTGGCTGATTTCCGGCGGGCACGGCGCGTCTTTGTAGGAGAGGTAGCTGACGTCGTTGAAGGAGCCGTTGAAGTTCAGGGTCAGGCCGCGCAGCGGGATCACCGTGCTTTCAAACTCGACGCCGCGCGAGCGTACGGAGCCGGCGTTGGTCAGGTATTGCACGCGGTTGACGTCGTCGTAAGCGTTGGTCTGATAGGCGTTGACCTGTGTCCAGAAGACGTTGGCGTTGAGCTGCAAACGACGATCCCACAGCGTGCTTTTGAAACCGAGCTCCGCGTTGTTTGCGCGCTCGGTGCCGATCAACAACGAGTCGGCGCCGGCGGCGGGTGCAGAGCCGACCGAGAGGTTAACGCCACCGGATTTTTCACCGTGGGACACGGTCGCGTAACCGAGCACATCGTCGGTGATGCGATAGCTGAGGTTGAGCAAACCGGACGGGCTGGAACTGTACTGATTCAAATCGCCGGAATCGTAGGCGCCGGCACGACCGCGCCGCGCCGTTGCCGCTGCACCCGTCACCGCCGCGCCACCGACCGGCGCATCGCGAGTGACCCAGGCGTTCTTCTCTTCATAAGTGCCGCGCACACCAGCGGTGAAATCCAGGCGCTCGGTCAGATGCCAGGTGCCTTGGGCAAACAGCGCAAAACTGTCGGTCTTGATATGGCCGTTGCCGACGCTGCCAATGTTGGCCAGCGCACCGGCCGGCGTGCCGTTCCAGATGTCCGCTTGCGGGCCGTAATAAGCGAAGGATTTGTTGTCCAGATCGTTGCCGAAGTAGTAGGCGCCGACGACGTAATCGAAGAACTCGCCCTTGGGCGACGCCAGGCGAAATTCCTGTGAGTACTGTTTGTCTTCTACCGAAACACCAGCGTTGTAAGTCGACGCGACGTTGAGACCATCGTCATTTTTCGGGGTGAAATTCCAGAAGCGATACGAGCTGATCGAGGTCAGGGTGAAATCGCTCGGCAGTGCCCAATTGGCTTCAACCGAGGTGCCGCCCTGATGCACGGTGACGTGTTGATCGCTGTCCAGATTGACCTTGCGGTGCGAGCCGTTGACCAACGTTGCCCCGGCCGCCGCTGCCCGCGCCGAATAGAGATTGACGCCGTTGATGGTCGGCCCGGTGTCGTACAGCACGCGGGTGCCGGCACTGGAATCCTCTTCGTTGTAGTCGCCGATCCAGCGCAGGTTGAAGTCTTCATTCGGCTTGAACAGCAACTGGGCGCGGAAGCCATCGCGCGAGCCGCCGTTCAAATCATGGCCGTTGTATTCGTTCTTGATGTCGCCGTCACTGCGTGTGCGATACGCCGAAAAACGTCCGGCCAGCTCATCGTTGAGCGGCCCAGAAATCGTGCCTTTGGTTTGGAAATAACCGTCTTCGCCGACCGAGGTTTCGATGCTGCGCTCAGGCGTGAAGGTCGGCGCGCGGGTGCTGATATTGATCACCCCGGCGGTGGTGTTTTTGCCGAACAGCGTACCCTGCGGCCCACGCAAAACTTCGAGCTGTTCGATGTCCATCAAATCGAACACCGCCATGCCTGGACGGCCGAGATACACGTTGTCGATGTACAGCCCGACGCTGCCTTCCAGACCATCGCTCGCCGGGTTATTGCCCAGGCCTCGGATCGACACGCTGGACTGCCGCGCATGCATGTAGGCGACGTTGACGCTCGGCACCAGTTGCTGCAAATCCTGAATCCGGTAAACCCGTTGCGTCTCCAGATTCTGGCCGCTGACCACGCTCATTGGCGTCGGTACATCCTGCGAACTTTCTTCGCGGCGGCGAGTGGTCACGGTCACGGTTTCCAGCTGCGAACTGTTGGCCGCCGGTTTGCCTGCGGGTACCGGCGTCGGGGTTTCCGTTTCGGCGGCGTAGCTGTGAGTCCAACTGGCGCTCCCTGCCAGCAACAAGGCCAGAGGCAGGCGTTTGAGCCGTCGTGGTGTTAAGGGTGACGCTAGGTTCAACGGACTCATGGCGCGGCTCCTGGTCAAAAAACACACAGACATCTTCAGCGCTGCATATTCTTTTAAGTTATTTATTTATGGATTTACAAATATTTACTGCATAAGAGAATGCCTTTATAAGGAGTCGACCTAATGCATATCCAATGCATTTCCCGGATATTTTTTATGTGAAAAATGCATATCGACTTGCGACAACTTCGTCACTTCATCGCCTTGGCTGAGCAACGCAGCTTCGTCGCCGGCGCGCAGGCGGTGAACCTGTCGCAGTCGGCATTCAGCCGCAGCATTCAGGCGCTGGAGCACAGCGTCGGCTGCCAGTTGGTCGATCGCGGGCGCAAGGAATTACCGCCGACCAAACAGGGCCAGGTGCTGCTCGAACACGCGCGGCGGCTGGTCAGTGGTGCGCAGCAAATGGCCAACGAGATCAGCCAGTTCAATGGGCTGGAGGCAGGGGAATTGCGCTTCGGTTGCGGGCCGGCGCCAGCGGCGGGTTTGATCCCGCGCGCAATTGGCAGCTTCATCGGTCGCTACCCGAAAGCGCGGGTGCAGTTTCAGGTCGATGATTGGCAGAGTTTGAGCAAACGCTTGTTGAGCGAAGAGTTTGAGTTCTTCGTTGCGGACACTCGGCATTTCGAGGCGGATCCGGATTATCTGACGCATCGGTTGCGCCCGCGTAAATGGCATTTCTGCTGCCGCGCGGGGCATCCGTTGGCGGCATTTGATCGAGTCACCGCCGAGCAATTGATGAGTTATCCGCTGGCGGTGAGCATCCGCCCGCCGAACCTGCGCAAGGTGATTGTCGACCTCAGCGGCCGCCCGGATTTCACCCCGAATGTGGAGTGCGAAAACAGCTCAAGTCTGCTCAGTGTGGTGCTGCGTTCGGAGGCGATCGGGATTGTCGGCGCGTATTCGGATGCCCTGCATCAGGCCAAGGGTGAGCTGGTGTGTTTGCGGGTTGAGGGTTTGGCGGATGATCTGGAGGAGCTGTATACGCGCTATGGGATAGTCAGCCGCGCGGGGTATCGGTTGTCGCCGTTGGCGGAGGCGATGATTGAGCAGATCAAGGTGATTGATGCGGTGGATGAGGAGGTGTGTTCGCTGGATAGACTTGCCGTCTGATCGACCGCCTTCGCGAGCAAGCCCGCTCCCACAGAGGAACGCATTTCAAATGTGGGAGCGGGCTTGCTCGCGAAGGCTGCTGCGCAGGCACCGATGCACTCCCTGCATAAACCCCATTCCCCAAATGCACTTGCCGAACACCCCCACCGAAAGCGAAAACCCTCGCCTGTCCCACTGACCGGTGAATCCCATGCCCACCCCGCCAAACCCCGTGCGCAACGTGCTGTACATCATGTGCGATCAACTGCGCCGCGATTACCTGTCCTGCTACGGCCACCCACATTTGCACACGCCGAACATCGATCGCCTCGCCGCCGCCGGCGTACGTTTCAGCCGCGCCTACACCCAAGGCACGATCTGCGGCCCATCGCGGATGTCGGCCTACACCGGGCGTTACGTCAGCAGTCATCAAGTCGCCTGGAACGCCGTGCCGCTGCCGCTGGAAGAACTGACGATCGGCGATTACCTGCGCCCGCACGGCATCCGCACTGCACTGGTTGGCAAGACTCACGCAACGGCGAACGTGGATGCCTTGCAACGTCTGGCGATCAACCCCGAGAGCGAGCAAGCCGAAATTCTCAACGAAGTCGGTTTCGAACCATACATGCGCCACGACGGCATCTATCCCGACGATCCGCTGTTCGATGACAAACGCGAATCTGCGCCCTACACCCATTACCTGCGTGAACAGGGCTTCGACGGCAAAAATCCCTGGCACGACTGGGCCAACGCCGCCGAAGGCGACAACGGCGAAATCCTCAGCGGCTGGCAAATGCGTCATTCGAAATTGCCAGCACGAATTCCCGAGCAGCACTCAGAGACTGTCTACACTACAAATCGAGCCATCGACTTCATCACCGAGCAAGGCGAGAAATCGTGGTGTTTACACCTTTCCTATATCAAACCGCACTGGCCCTACATCGTACCAGCGCCGTACCACACCTTGTACAGTACGAAATCGATTCTCGAACCGATCCGCGCGACGCCCTCCGAAGCCAGCAAACACCCCGTATACACTGCCTTTCGCCAGCATGAGGAAAGCCTCAACTTCTCCCGCGATTCAGTACGATTGACTGTAATCCCCACGTACATGGGCCTGGTCAAGCAAGTCGATGATCAACTCGGGCGTCTGTTCGATTTTCTGCAGAGCAATGAGCGTTGGGATGACACGTTGATCGTGTTCACCAGCGATCACGGCGACTTTCTGGGCGATCACTGGCTCGGCGAGAAGGAGTTTTTGCTGGAGCAGGCGGTGGGCGTACCACTGATCGTGCGCGACCCTCGGGCGGCGGCGGATTCCACGCGCGGCACGGTGGATGATCGGCTGGCGGAAACCATTGATGCGTTGCCGACGTTTCTTCAAGCGCTGGGATTGCCGGCGGCGGAGCATCGACTTGAGGGTCGTTCGTTGATCCCGCTTCTGCACGGAGAGAATCCGGACTGGCGCCGCTATGCGATCAGCGAATACGACTACGCGTTTCAGGCGCCTGCGCGGGAGCGACTGGGCCAGCCGATCGATCGTTGCCGCATGACCATGGTGCGCAGCGAACGCTGGAAATACCTGGCGTACGACGGCTTTCGGCCGCAGTTGTTTGATTTGCTGAATGATCCGCAGGAGCTGCGTGATTTGGGCGAGGATCCGGAATTCGCGGCGGTGCGCGAGGAGCATGCAGGGTATTTGTTTGAGTGGGTGCGGGGGTTGAAGCGGCGCACGACGATCAGTCATCAGGAGATTGATGGGCGTGGTCAGCGGTTTCGCTACGGTGAGCCGGAATCCGAGAAAGTCGTTCAGATCGGCGTTTGGTGATTCCGGTAGGAGCTGCGGCACGCTGCGATCTTTTGATCCTGATCTTCAAATCAAAAGATCGCAGCCTCGTTTCACTCGACAGCTCCTACAGGTATCGAGTCCGATCAGACGCCGACGATGTCCGCGCCTTTGATAGTCTGGCTACGCTGCCCGTTCGCCCCCACCGGCACCTCACCCTTCAACGTCACCCGACGCACCACCCGATCCTGAGTCCCGTAATCATCAATCGCATAATGCTGCGTCGAACGGTTATCCCAGATCGCCACATCACCCGCCTTCCAGCGCCAGCGCACAGTGTTTTCCTGACGGATCACATGGCTCTGCAAAAGCCCAAACAAATGCGCCGAATCAGCCTGCGAGTAACCTTTGATGCGTTTAACGAAATGCCCCAACAACAAGCTCTTCTCGCCGCTGATCGGGTGCACGCGCACCACCGGGTGCTCAGTCTCGTAAACAGTCGATGTGAAGACCTTGCGATAGCGCTCCAGCTTCTCTGCCGACACGTCCGGTTTCGCACTGGCGTAGTCGTACTCGTTGCTGTGCACGGCGACCAGTTTATCGGCCAGTTCGCGCAGCTCAGTCGGCAAGCCGTTGTATGCCGTCGCGGTGTTGGCCCACAGGGTGTCGCCACCGAAGGCCGGGGCCACCACCGAGCGCAGGATCGAGGCTTTCGGATAGGCGTCGACGAAGGTCACGTCGGTGTGCCAGGAGTTGGCGCGCTGACCTTCAGCGCCGTCCAGTTCGAGCAGATAACGCGTGCCTTCACGGGACGGCACGGTCGGGTGCGCCACCGGTTCGCCGAGCAAATGAGCAAAGGCTTCCTGACGCTGATCGTCGAGCTGAGTCTGTTCGCGGAAGAACACGACTTTGTACTGAACCAGCGCCTGTTGAATGGCTTCGACGGTGGCGGCGTCCAGTTCACCGGACAAGTGCACGCCACGAATCTCGGCGCCGATACGACCGGCCACCGGGTGAATTTCCAGCGCGTGGACAGCGGGTTTTACTGCGAGTGCGGCATTGCTCATGGGTAGACCCTCATCGACTGCTTATGGTTGGGCGGCAGCGAAACATTGCTCTATCTATATTCCATTTACATCTAATAGATATTCACATGCTTCGTTGACGGAATAAGAGCTTGCATTTAAAACCTCTAGCAACCCTCGTCGCAAATGCCTTCGAGCTATTTTTAGGATGCCGGAAAAGCATATGGATCTTCGCCAGTTGCGCTACTTCATCGCCCTCAACGAACACCGCAGTTTTGTCCGTGCGGCGGACGCGATGGGCATCACTCAACCGGCGTTCAGCCGCAGTATTCAAGGGCTTGAGCAGGAGTTCGGCTGCGTGCTGGTGGATCGCGGCAACAAGGATTTACGCCCCACCCCCGAAGGCCAAGTGGTGCTGCAACACGCCCTGAGCCTGGTACAAGGCGCGGCGATGCTCAGCGCGGAAGTGACGCAGATGACCAAGCTTGATGCCGGCGAAGTGCACTTCGGTTGCGGCCCGGCGCCGGCGGTGAAACTGGTGCCGGATGCAGTGGCGCAATTCATCAATGCGCACCCGAAAGTGCGCACCTGTTTTCAAGTGGATAACTGGGAAAAACTCAGCCGCGCGCTGAGCCGTGAAGAGATCGAATTTTTCATCGCCGACATTCGTCATTTCGAGGCGGATCCGAACTTTCAGACGCAAGCTCTGACGCCCAAGCGTGGAGTGTTTTTCTGCCGTCCAGGGCATCCGTTGTTGGCCAAGGAAAGCCTGTCGACCAACGACATGTTCGACTACCCGCTGGCGACCACGCGGATCCCGCCGGGCATTCGTAAACTGCTGGCGAATCTCAGCGGCAGGATCGATTTTTCGCCGACCATCGAGACCGAGCATTTTCCGGCGCTGGTGAAAGTGGTGCTGCAATCGAATGCGATTGGCGTGGGCACGGAGGAGGCATTTGTCGAGGACATTGCCAAGGGTTCGCTGGTGCTGCTGCACTGGCGTAATTTGCCGCAGAACCTGGAGAGCATGAATGCGCGTTGCGGGATCGTCAGCCGTACCGGGTTTCGGCTGTCACCGGCGGCGCGGGCGATGATTGAGACGTTGGTGGCGGTGGATCGAGAGGAACATCGCGTCGCTGTTTAGGACACTTTCCGCGAGCAGGCTCGCTCCCACAGGGAATCGCATTCCAAAATGTGGGAGCGGGCTTGCTCGCGAAGAGGCCCTTTAAAGCAATAAAAATTCAGAGCTTGGCCGCTGCCAACCCAGGCGCCACCCATTCATTAACCTTGAACGGCTTGCGAATCAGCCTTTGCTGCGCCGCCAGATCGACCTTGTCCTGCAAGCTACCCAAGAACGCCGGATCCAGCGTCGACGGGAATACCTCGCTCAGTTTCTGATCTTTCAGATCTTCAGTCAGAATCACCGGCGGATAACTCGCCAGCCCTGACACCAACTGCACGTACGCATCCTTGTTGCTGTCCTGCGTCAGCCATTCCACGGCCTGCTGCTGCGCCTTTAACAACTTCGCCACCACTTCCGGATGCCCATCAACAAACTTGCCGCTGCCCACCAACACCGACTGCACACTGCCGGCCCCGCCCAAATCCTTGGTGTTCAACGGCAACTCGGCCAAGCCCTTGATTTGCAATGCCGCCAACCCGGAACTGCCCCACGACGCATCAATCTGCTTCGCCGCCAGTGCAGCGGTCGCGCCGGTGAAGTCGAGGTTGATGACCTTCAGATCCTTCTCGCTCAAGCCCTGACTGGCCAGCGCCGCGTCAAACGACAACTGCGTCGCGGTGCCCTTGAAGATCGCCACACGCTTGCCCTTCAGATCCTGCAAGGTCTTGATCCCGGAACCCGGCACCACGCCGAGATACTGCTTCACCCCACGTGCACCGGCATTTAGCAGCCGCGTATCGAGGCCGTTGGACTTGCCAATGATCGCCGCCAGATCCCCGAGATACGCCAGATCAACCTGACCATTGGCAAACGCCTCATTGATCACCGGCCCCGCACCCTTGAAGAAATTCCACTGAATCTTGATGCCCTGATCGGCAAAGGCCTTTTCGAAGATCTGCTGATCACGCAGCACGTCGACCACACCGCCGCCACTGTGTTGAGTGCCGGCGCTCAGATCAGGCACGGCGATGCGGATTTCCTTCAGCTCATCGGCCTGCGCCGTCAGCGTGAGAAAACCCGCCAGCGCCGGGGCGGCAAACAGGCTGATGACACGTTTGAAAGGAAGGTTCATGGGTGCGGCTCCTTGATCAATACAGGCGTTAAGGAGCCGAAAGTAGGCCGAAGCAACACCTTCGCTTAAATACTATAAATGCACATTTTTATAGCTTTTAACGCTAAGCGAACAACGCCGGGGCTTACAGCGGCGTATGCATTAACAGCATCGAAAATATTCTTCGAATGCATTGGATGCCTGTGGGCTGGAGGCCTTAAATGGCGCTGCTTATCTCTTTAAATACGTTTTTAACTACTGCTTATAACTTTTCGTTTGTAGCTAATACCGCTAAAGATCGCAGCCTTCGGCAGCTCCTACAGGGGCAACGCAATCCCATGTAGGAGCTGCCGAAGGCTGCGATCTTTTGATCTTGACTCGATCTCGATCCAACCCGACAACGGAGGTCACCCATGGCCCGTCAATCTCTGCTCAGTTTGCCGCTGCCAGCGCCACCGCTGAAAAGCCGACGCTCCTGGCCCAGCATCAACCAACGCCTGTTGCCATGGCTGCTGCCCATCAGTCTGTTCGCTCTATGGTGGCTGGCCGCGCGCAACCAATGGATGAGCGAGCAGATCCTGCCGGCGCCGTCGCTGGTGTGGAGCAGCGCCGTCGAGCTGTCGCAAGGTGAGCTGTGGAGCCATTTGTGGATCAGCCTGCAACGCTTGTTCTGGGGTTTGCTCGCAGGGATTTCCGCCGGTGCAGTGCTGGGTGCTGCGCTGGGTTTCAGCCGCCGTCTGGAGCGTCTGATTTTCCCGACCTTCGCCGGTCTGGCGCAGGTGCCAACGCTGGCGTGGATTCCGCTGTTCATGGTGTTTTTCGGCATCGGCGAAGTGTTGAAACTGGTGGTGCTGATCAAAGCTATCGTCGTCCCGGTGACCTTGCACACGCTGGTCGGCGTGCGTGACGCTCAGCCGAAACTGCGCGAAGCCGCTGCCGTGTTGCGACTGCCACCGCGCCTGCTGATCCGTCGATTGGTGCTGCCCGCCGCCCTGCCCGCGTTCATGGCCGGTGTGCGTTTGGCGCTGGCCGCTGGCTGGACATCGTTGCTCGCAGTCGAGTTGCTCGCCTCCAGCGAAGGCATCGGTTACCTCATGGTCTGGGCGCGCCAGCTGTTCATGCTCGACATCGTTTTCGTGTGCATCGTGGTGATCGGTTTGATCGGCGTGGCGATGGATCGCGGCATCGGTCTGCTGGATAAAAAACTGGTGCACTGGCCGCACCCGGCCACTGCAGAAATTCGTCGCGGCCCGCGCTATGAAGGCTGGCAGCGTTTGCAACCGTGGCTGCTGCCGCTGGGCTTGCTCGCGCTTTGGCAACTGGCGAACGATCAACAGTGGGTCGATCCGAATATTCTGGTGAGCCCGCTGGCCGTGCTGATTACGGCGTGGGACGGTCTGCTCGATGGCACGTTGATCAACGGCATGGCCCTGAGCCTGGGTCGCACCCTCGGCGGGTTGTTGTTGGGCGGCGGACTCGGTTTGGCCCTCGGCTTGCTGCTGGGCTTGTCACGCACCAGCGAACGTGTGCTCGGCCCGACCCTCGCCGCGCTGCGTCAGATCGCGATTTTCGCCTGGGTGCCGCTGCTCACCGCGTGGTTCGGTTTGGGGGAACTGGCGAAGTGGGTGTTCGTCGCCCTCGCCGCATTCTTTCCGCTGTTTATCGCCACGCAACGCAGCGTCGCCAACCTTTCGCCGCAACTCAACGAAGCCGCACAAGTGCTGCGCCTGAGCCTTGGTCAACGCCTGCGCAGACTGGTGCTGCCAGGCGCGGCACCGGGGATTTTCGCCGGTCTGCGCCTGAGCCTGATCTACGCCTGGCTCGGCACCATCGGTGCCGAATATTTCATGCCGTCCAACGGCGGCATCGGCAGCCAGATGATCGGCGCGCAACAACTGCTGCGCATGGATCTGATCATGGCGTGCATGCTCTTCGTCGGCCTCACCGGCGCCCTGCTCAACCTTATTGGCCAACGCCTGGAAATTCGCGCGACCCGCTGGAGACACGCATGAACGCACCCATTGTCAGCTTTACCCACGTAGGCAAATCCTTCGACGTCGACGGTTTCGAACTGGAGGCGATTCGCGAATTCAACCTGGACATCGCCGAGGGCGAATTCGTCGCCATCGTCGGTTCCAGCGGCTGCGGAAAATCCACCTTGCTGCGTTTGTTGGTGGGTCTTGATACGCAATTTCGCGGGCAGATCACCGTCGATGGCAAAGCCGTCAGCGGCATCGGCGGCGAGCGCGGCATTGTCTTCCAGGAACACCGTTTATTCCCGTGGTTGACCGTCGCCGACAACATCGGCCTCGGCTTGGTCAACGAGCCGCTGAGCGCGGCACAAAAGCAAAAACGCATCGACGATTTCATCGATCTGGTCGGCCTGCGCGACTTCACCCGCGCCTATCCGCACCAACTCTCCGGCGGCATGGCGCAGCGCGTGGCGATTGCTCGCGGCCTCGTCGCCAGCCCGCGCATTCTGCTGCTCGACGAGCCCTTCGGCGCCCTCGACGCGCTGACCCGCCAGCAGATGCAGGACGAGCTGTTAGCGATCCGCAATCGCGCGAAGATCACCACGATCCTCGTCACCCACGATGTTGAAGAAGCGATCTTCCTCGCCGACCGCGTGGTGGTGATGGAGCCGCGTCCGGGGCGGATCAAGCAAGTGGTCGACATCGCCCTGCCCCATCCGCGCCAGCGCAGCAGTTTCGACTTCCATCAGTTGCGTGAAGAACTGCTCCACGAACTGACCAGTGATGACCATTACCAACCGAGCGTGCCGGTGCAGATCCGCGATCTGCCGCTGACGTTCATTGCCTGCTGAACAGGAGTTTCGCAATGCCGCAACGTCCCAATTTTCTGGTGATTCTGGCCGACGATCTCGGCTTCTCCGACATCGGTGCGTTCGGCGGCGAAATTGCCACGCCGCACCTCGATGCCTTGGCCAACAACGGCCTGCGCCTCACCGATTTTCATACCGCGCCGACCTGCTCGCCAACCCGTTCGATGCTGCTCACCGGCACCGACCACCACATCGCCGGCATCGGCACCATGGCCGAGACGCTGACCCCGGATCTGATCGGCAAACCGGGTTACGAGGGTTACCTCAACGACCGCGTCGTCGCGCTGCCCGAGCTGCTGCGCGAGGCCGGTTATCAAACGTTGATGAGCGGCAAATGGCACCTCGGCTTGAAAGCTGAACTGGCGCCGCATGCGCGCGGTTTCGAGCGCTCGTTTTCGCTGCTACCGGGCGCTGCCAACCACTATGGTTTCGAGCCGACCTACGATGAGCAAACCCCCGGCCTGCTGAAATCGACCCCGGCGCTGTACATCGAAGATGACCAGTTTCTTGACGAATTGCCGAAGGATTTCTATTCCTCCGATGCCTTCGGCGACAAGTTGCTGCAATACCTCAAGGAGCGTGATCAAACCCGGCCGTTCTTCGCTTACCTGCCATTCTCCGCGCCGCACTGGCCGTTGCAGGCGCCCGCTGACATCGTCGAGAAATACCGTGGCCGCTATGACGCCGGCCCGGAAGTGTTGCGCCTTGAACGGCTGGAAAAACTCAAAGCCCTCGGCCTGATTGAGCCAGACGTCGAGCCGCATCCGCTGATTCAGTTGACCAAACAGTGGGACGCGTTAAGCGACGAGCAAAAGCAGATTTCCGCGCGGGCGATGGAGGTCTACGCGGCGATGGTCGAGCGCATGGACTGGAACATTGGCCGGGTCGTTGATTACCTGCGCCAGCAGGGCCAACTCGACAACACCTTCATCCTGTTCATGTCCGATAACGGTGCCGAAGGCGCACTGCTCGAAGCGTTCCCGAAATTCGGCCCGGAACTGGTGACGTACCTCAGCCAGCATTACGACAACAGCCTCGACAACATTGGTCGGGCCAACTCTTACGTCTGGTACGGGCCGAACTGGGCGCAGGTGGCGACTGCGCCGTCGCGGCTGTTCAAAGCGTTTACCACCGAAGGCGGGATTCGCGTGCCGGCGCTGCTGCATTATCCGCAATTAGCGATCAAAGGGCAGATCAGCCATGGCTTCGGCACGGTGATGGACATCACGCCGACGATTCTCGATCTGGCCGGTATGCGTCATCCGGGCAAGCTGTGGCACGGCAAACCGGTGGCGCCATTGCGTGGCAAATCGTGGCTGGGATTCTTGTCGGGCGAGACCGCGCAGGTGCACGACGAGCACACGGTGACGGGTTGGGAATTGTTTGGGCGAAGGGCGATTCGGCAGGGATCGTGGAAAGCGGTGTGGATCCCCGGGCCAGTGGGGCCGGCGACGTGGCAGCTGTATGATTTGAGCCGTGATCCGGGGGAGATTCATGATCTGGCGCTGAGTCAGCCGGAGAAGCTCAGCGCGCTAATCGGGCATTGGCAGCAGTATGTCGAAGAGACCGGGGTGATTTTGAGTGAGTCGCCGTTTCAGCCGGATTGATGCTGCCTGAAATACCGCATTCGCGAGCAGGCTCGCTCCCACAGGGAACCGCATTCTAAATGTGGGAGCGAGCCTGCTCGCGAAGAGGCCTTTGCAGTCAACCGTTATGCCTGAGCGATACGCACCTCTTCCTGCGCAACCGCATCTTTGCGAACAAACCGGTTCGCCCGTCCAAACGTCCCAAAATCATTAAACCTCACCCCCATTTCACGCATCACCTTATGCGCCACCGGCACGGTCATCTGGCGGATATAAAACGGTTCCTTCACCACAAAATGATGAATCCCGTGGCTACTGCCAAAGTTGAAGCAGAACGCCTGCAACGGCCACAGCCACCAAGGGTTGAGCACCTGACACTGCTGCAGCACATTGCCCAGTTCAACATCGCCGTAGTAATGCATGTTCGAGCTGATGAAGTGCAGGCAAAACGTACGCAAAACATTCGGGCCGATGATCACCACAGCGGCGATATCGATCACCTGCATCACCGACAACGTCGTCGCTGACCATTCAATCGGCGCGCCCAGCAGATACGCAATGCCATTGGCCGCATGAAAACCGAGAAACACATACCACGCACCCCAATGCACCAGCGCCAGCGGCGCGTACACCTTCAACGTGCGTTTGATGATGCTGAACTTGTGCGCCCAGGTCTTGGCTCGCAGCATGCGGATGAACGCCGACATCACGTTGTCGCCAACCATCAGCAAGCGCGCAAAACCCCATGGCTCACCGTTGGTAATCGCGCGTTCTTCCATGTCGGTTTCAGTGCCGGAAACCTTGTGGTGATTGAGGTGCAGATGCCGACGAATCCACGGATTGATCGTGCTCGGCCGCGCCAGCCACACCAGGCCCATCATCAAATTGTGCGGCACGCGCTGCTTGCGGAAATACATGCTGTGGATCAGGTCGTGCTCCAGCTCATGGGTCAGCGAAGCAAAAAAAGCATTGAGCAACAGGCATGCCCACCACGCCATATGGCCGGTGATGTACAGCGTCGCAGAGCCGATCATCCCGATCAGGGCAAAGGCCAGAATCCCCGCCCCAAGCGCATCCTGATGCTTGAGAATCGGGTAGCGCTCACGCAATTCGACGCCTTTAGCCAGCACCACTTCGCGAATATGTGCTGATCGCTGGGCCGCATTGTGTCGTTGGGGACTTGCAGAAGTACCGTCCATGCTTCCATCCTCGGGTTTATGATGTTCGCATCGTGCCTCGCCAGTGCTTCAATTGTGGTAGCCGAGAACGCCAACCTGTTGACCGGAAGCGCCAATCAGCATGAAGGAACCGACCTCCCTCGCCAGCTGGACCCGTGCCTTGCGCAAACAACTCGATGCGCTGGGGCTGGACAGCATTGCCCTGTGCCAACAGGCCGGGCTTGATCCAAATTTGATGGACGACCCCAACGCGCGCTATCCACTGTCCGGGACCACGCGCCTGTGGGAAATCGCCGTGCAGGTCAGCGGCGACCCGGCGATTGGTCTGCGCGTGTCGCGGTTCGTCAGCCCGACCACGTTCCATGCCCTCGGTTATGCGCTGGTCGCCAGCGGCAGTTTGCGTGAAGTGTTTGAACGCATCGTGCGCTATCACCCGGTGGTCAGCGATGCGCTGGAGCTGGAACTGAGCCGCAGCGACGACCGCTATCAATTCCGTCTAAAAATTCCGTCAGGCAATCCGGCGCCAGCCTTCGAAGCCATCGACGCGTTCACCGCGATCTACGTGCGCACTTGCCGCAATCGCCTCGGCCGCGATTACGCGCCACTCGCCGTGTATCTGCGCCGTCCGGAACCAACCGACGCGCACCAATGGCACAAAGTCTTCCGCGCCCCGGTGCATTTTGGTTGTGCCGAGGATCGTCTGGAGTTCGCCCTCGTCGACTTCGACAGCCACCTCGACGACGCCAACCCGGAACTCGCTGAACACAATGAGGCAGTGCTCAAACGCACCATGGCTCAGCTCCAGCCGCTGACCTGGGAGCGCAAGGTGCGCGATGCCATCGAAGAACAATTGCCGGAAGGTGAGCCGAGCGCTGAGCGTATTGCTCAAGCGTTGCATTTGAGTTTGCGCAGCTTGCAAAGGCATCTGGCGGATGAGGGTTGTCGCTTCGACACACTGCTCAACGAGAGCCGCGAGAACCTGGCGCTGTTGCACCTGCGGGATCCGCAGTGTTCGTTGAGTGAGGTCAGTTATTTGCTCGGGTTCGCCGATACCAGCAGCTTCAGCCGCGCGTTCAAGCGCTGGACGGGGATGACGCCGGGGCAGTTTCGCGATGGGTTGCGTTGATCGTCAGCCTTTAGCCAGACTGCGTTCCATACCGGATGACCATTGTTCGATCATCGCAGCACCCATCGCGGCGAACGCCGGATGACTGGCGCCGTACTCCGCCATTTCGCCCATTGCCACCTGCATACCGTTAGCGACTTGCTGCAGTAATTCATTGCAACGCGCCTCCGTCAGATTGCAGGCCGTACGACCAAACCGCATCAGCATTTTGTGCTTGGGCCAAGCCTTCGAGCCACCCAAGAGCAACGCCATACTGTCGTTCTTTATGTAGACCGATGTGGTGATGATGTCGTATGCGGGCGCGAGTCTGATTGTCGATTCCTCGCCGCAGCTTTCGTAAAGCACGCCGAAGTTTTTGAGATGAGCGTCGCCGTTTTTCACGCCTGCGGACAAAGCCACAATCTTGAAAAAAGCTTCCAGCGCCAGATTGAGCAATGCAGGCGAAACAAACGCTTTGATCTGCCGGGCCGCGCCTTCGTAAGAGCCGTCGTATTTGGCTTTCGACGGCCAACCGTTGAGTACGCAGAAGTCCTCAAAACCCAGGTAGCCCGTAGCGCTCAAATCAAAGCGCTCGATAACCAGAAACCTGCCATGTTCGCTGAGCTCGAAGTTCGGCACTTCTAGCCCGCAGTGTTGCGCGGCACGCATGCAGAAGTATTCGTTGGTCGCCAAGTGCGGATATTCATCAGCCCGAAAAGCTTTGACCAAATGGGTCGATCCCCGATGCGTCAGACGATCAATCGCAGCCGCACTGTCACGTACCAGCACTTTAGGCTGCACCCCGGACACTCCGGAATACTGGCCATAGGTTTGCAACAGATCCTCGAACAGGCCTTGCGCACCATCGTGCACCAGCAGATCGGCCAGCGACGTTTCAGGCGGGCGATCCGTCATCGATGGGCTGGCAATGGATAACCGACCGAGCTGATAGGGGCCGACAATGGCCAGCAATGCAAAGTCATCGAAGCCGCGAACTGCTTTGCTGAAACGCCGAACCAGCTCATCACGAAGGGCGCCTTCGGGCAGATTCATCTCGAAAACCGGATGAATGCCATGCTCCCAACGATAACTCTCCAGCCGGGACGGCATTGTCAGTGACACGGCATTTCCAGCACTGGTTTCTTCGCGGTAACTGAAGACGCTGTCGACTCGATCTTGCCCGCGCGCCAACGTTCCCACCGCTTGCCCACCGACACAGACATTTAATCGATCTGACGACTCAATCATGGAAGTTGACCTTTTGCAGCGTATCGAGTGTCGGTCGACGAGACTGACGCGGAACCGCAGTCAGCTCATAGCCAAAACCGTTGAGGATCGCTTCGACTTTGCGTAGGCCGATTTCCGAAATAGTGTTGTTTTCGATCCCCGAAATCGTCGCGCGGCTCATTCCGTATTGCTGAGCCAGTGCCTGCTGGGTCATTTTGTTCGCCTTGCGCAGGGCTTTGATCAACTCGCCAAGCTGTTCCATAGGGCTTCCTGCATCAAATATGGTGCAAATTTAGATATATGTTTAATTTGCATCGCATTTGATGCACTCACTGAACAAGATTAGCCTAGTTCCCAGTGATCACGAAGCAATCACTTGCTCAGCACAAACCCCAGCTCAAAAACAGTGCCGTCAGCATCACTACTCACCCGCACCTGTCCCCCATGCAACTGCATGATCGACTGCACAATCGCTAGCCCCAAGCCACCCGAATCCCCCGGTTCTGCCCGTGAAGGATCGACGCGGTAGAAGCGGTCGAACAGTTTGCTCAGATGTTCCTGCGCAATCGCCGGGCCAAGGTTGTGCACTTGCAACCAGCACTCACCCGGCTCGTCGCGGCGACGCAGACTGATCACCGATCCTTGATCGGCATGACGCACGGCATTGGCCAGCAGATTGCCGAGCGCCCGTTGCAACAGTTGCTGATCGGCAAGCAGTTCACCGTGCAATTGATTGTCGAGCCGCACGTCACGGTCATCCGCCAAGGCTTCAAAATAATCACACAGCTCACCGCCAACGCTGTGCAAATCCAGGGTTTGCAGACTCAGCGCGCGTTCGGCCTGTTCTGCCCGGGCGAGGAACATCAGGTTTTCCGCCATGCGCTTGAGTCGTTCGAACTCTTCCATGTTCGAGGCCAGCACTTCCTGATATTCCTCGGTGCTGCGCGGATGATTCAGCGCCTGGCCGTTACTGGCGAGCAAGGTGTGCAACGGCGTGCGGATTTCGTGGGCGAGGTCGGCGGAGAACTGCGACAGGCGCTGCACGCTGTCGTCCAGCCGCGCGAGCATGCCGTTGAGCGCCTGCACCGGTTCAAGCAATTCTGCCGGCGTGCCATTGGCAGGCAGGCGTTGATCAAGGCTACGCAGATCGATGCCGCGCACCGCTTCGCTCAACTGCCGCAACGGTTGCAGGCCTCGGCGCAGTAAGAGCAAGCCCAAGGCAAAAGCGAGCAACGCACCGAGGCCAACCGACAGGTACAAGCGCATGCGATAGCTGCCGAGCATCTGCTCACGCTCGCTCAGCACTTTGCCGGCAATGACCGTCAGCGGCTCGCCGTTCGGCCCCTGCGCTTCGCCGGACAACAGCGCCAGTTCAGCACCGTCCGGCGCTTGCCACGTGAGTACATCGGGACGCTGCGGCGTTTGCTCGCGGCGGATGGCGTTCAGTGCGGGCAACTCGCGTTGCCGTGGATTGATCGCGATCACGCTCGATCCGTCGGCGCGGCGCACCAGCAACAGGCTGTCGAGATTGCCGAGCATGTTCTGATACAGCCGAGGCCGCGCCTGCAAAGCGCCGAGGCTGTCGCTGTCGGCGAGCAAGGCGCGCACTTGCTCGAGTCGACCGAGCAACGCGAGGTCGTCGCGGTAGGCGATTTCCGAGGCCAGCGAGCGGTAGAGAAACACGCCAATCGCGCTCAGCACCAAGGCGCAAACAATGGCGAACGCCAGCGCCAGTCGCCAGGCGATCGACTTAGAGCGCATCGTCCGGCGCTTCCAGTTGATAACCGACACCGCGCACGGTGTGGATAAGTTTGGGCATGTACGGATCATCGACTTTCGAGCGCAAACGCCGCACGGCGACTTCGACCATGTTGGTGTCGCTGTCAAAATTCAGGTTCCACACCTGCGAAGCAATCAGCGTGCGCGACAGCACTTCGCCCTGGCGACTGGCGAGCAGTTGCAGCAGGGCGAACTCCTTGTTGGTCAGGGCGATGCGCTGGCCATTGCGGCTGACGCGGCGGCGCAGCACATCGATTTCCAGATCGGCGATGCTGTACGACTCGGCTTCGCGCATCGGCCCGCGGCGCAGCAAGGTGCGCACGCGCGCGAGCAGTTCGGCGAAGGCGAAGGGTTTCAGCAAGTAATCGTCGGCGCCCAGTTCGAGGCCGCGCACACGGTCTTCGATGGCGTCCTTGGCGGTGAGGAACAGCACCGGCGTGGCGCCGCGCTGGCGGATCAGCTGCAGCAATTGCCAGCCATTGAGGCCGGGCAGCATCACGTCGAGGATGATCAGGTCATATTCCTGCTGCTCGATAAAGTAGCGCCCATCGAGGCCATTGAGCGCCACGTCCACGGCAAAACCCGACTCGCCCAGGCCTTTGGCGAGGAAATTTGCGGTTTTGGCTTCATCTTCTACGACCAGCAAACGCATGGCACACCTCGATTGATAGGCACACAGGCTAGGCGCCTTCGGCGACGTTGCCCATTACAAACTTGTAATCCAACTGACGAGGTTCTGACGAAGACCGGCGATTAAGGTACGGCCTTCGCTTCTGGAGCTTGTCCATGACCCTGAAATTCTTGCTCGCCAGCCTGACCCTCGGCCTCAGCGCCGGGGTTTACGCCAGCCCGGAACTGCCGCGTCACGCTGACCTCGACCTGAAAACCGCACGTCTGCTCGCCGACACCGCCATGACCAATTGCACCGGCACGGTGTCGGTGCTCGATCGCGGCGGCAACTTGCTGGTGACCTTGCGCGGCGACGGCGTCGGCCCGCATAACACCATTGCCAGCCAACGCAAGGCGTACACCGCGCTGTCGACCAAAACCGCCACCCGACTGTTCGCCGAGCGTGCTCGCAGTAACCCGGAAACCGCCAACCTCAACACCCTCGACGAATTGTTGTTGCTCGGCGGCGGGATTCCATTGTTCCTCGGCACTGAACTAGTGGGCGCGATGGGCGTGGCCGGTTCCGGCGGCGGTGAGCAAGACGAAAACTGTGCGATCAAGGCTGCCGAAAAAACCGGCTTGGCCACCACCCGTTCCCAATAAGGAGATGCATCGATGAATACTTTGCGCATGACTTTCGCCGCGCTCGGCCTGAGTGCTTTCTCAAGCCTGGCGCTGGCCGCTGGCAACCCGTTGAGCGTGCACGTGCTCAATCTGGAAAACGGCCTGCCGTCGCCGGGCATCAACGTGACTTTGGAGAAACACGTTGGTCAGGACTGGCAGCCGCTGGCTCAGGGCACCACCAATGAACAAGGGCGCATCGCCGAACTGTTCCCGGCCAAGCAGCCTTTTGAGGCGGGTGAATACCGCGTGGTGTTCAAGACTGGCGAGTACTTCAAGAAGGTCAAGCACGACACGTTCTTCCCGGAGATCCCGGTGATTTTTGAAGTGAAGCAGACCGATCAGCACTACCACATCCCGCTGCTGCTGAGCCCGTACGGTTTCTCGACCTATCGCGGCTCGTAAGATAAACACAGATCCTTTGTTGGAACTGGCAACTGTGGCGAGGGGATTTATCCCCGATGGACTGCGCAGCAGTCCCATTTTTCAGGGCCGCTGCGCGCCCCAGCGGGGATAAATCCCCTCGCCACAGGGGCCAGTTCCAACAGTGGATCGGCGTGAAATTCTAGATCGTGGCCAGGGCGCGCAATCGCGCAGCATCAAGGATTTCGATCTCACCATACCCGAGCCCGATAATTCCTTGCCCCTGCAAATCCTTGAGGATCTGGTTAGTGGTCTGCCGCGACAGCGACAGCATCGACGCCAGTTGCTCCTGCGGCAGCTGCAGCACTCGGCGCGGCGCGTCGAGTTCGCCGTAGCCTTCAGCGATCATCAGCAAGCGGTGCGCCAGGCGTGCCGGGGCTGGTAGCAGGCTCAGTTGTTCCAGGTTGATAAAGGTCAGGCGCAGTTTGTGGCTCATCAACAGCGCCAGGTGACGCCAATAAACCGGGTGTTCATCCAGCAATTTCAGCAACGTCGCCTGCGGGATATTCAGCAGCGTACACGGCCCGACTGCATACGCATCATGGGTACGCGGCTGACCATCGAACAGGCAGATTTCGCCAAACCAATGCGGCGCCTCCACCAGACTCAACAGCGCCTCTTTGCCCTGCTCACTCACCGCACCAATGCGCACCGCGCCTTCGAGCACCGCGTACAAACCGCACGGCGCATCGCCACGCTGAAACAAACGCTGCCCTGCCGTCAGCCGCCGCTCCCGGACCGCCGCCAGCAAGCTATCCTGAAAGGACACCGGCAGATGACTGAACCACTGGCCGCTCATCAGCCGTGAACGAATTTGCATAAACACTCCTGGATTGTCGCCTGCCTGACAGAGCGAACCCTGATCCCGAGGGATGATGCGATCAACCCTACCGGAGGAACAACAATGAAAAGCCTCGTCGACCATCTCAGTCAATACGCCGCCTACCACCGTGATCCGCGCAACATCGCCAGCCACTTTATCGGCATTCCGCTGATTGTGGTGGCTGTGGCGGTTTTGTTGTCGCGGCCGGAATGGTCGCTTGGCGGCTTGTGGATATCTCCAGCCGTTATCGTGGCGCTGGCCTCGGCGTGGTTTTACCTGAGACTGGAAGTGAAGCTCGGCGTATTGATGACCGCGCTGATGGGCCTGTCGGTCTGGGCCGGGCACGTCTTGGCGCAGCAGAGCACCATGGTCTGGCTTAGCAGCGGGCTGGCGATGTTTGTGGTGGGCTGGGTGATCCAGTTTGTCGGGCATCACTATGAAGGGCGCAAACCGGCATTTGTAGATGATGTGTCGGGGCTGATTGTCGGGCCGCTGTTTGTCGTGGCCGAACTGGTGTTCATGCTCGGGATGCGGCATGAGTTGAAAGAGCAAATCGAGGCGCGGGCGGGGGTTGTGCGAGTTAATCCGAACGGCAAAGCGGCGGTTTAGGCCGCTTGAAAGATCGCAGCCTGCGGCAGCTCCTACCGCGGGGTTGGTCGATCACAAAATGTGTGACCAACCGAAACCCCTGTAGGAGCTGCCGCAGGCTGCGATCTTTTGATCTTAGAGGCTGGCGACTTTCTGCCAGACCTTCGGCTTGAAGAACAGGGTCTCACCCTTGGCCAAGCCGATCAGGCTGTCGTGGTCTTTCACCACTTCGGCCTCGATCAAATCCGTCTGCCCCTCAACCTTCAGCGTCACCCGCGTGGTCGCGCCCAACGGCCGGATATCGCGCACCTCTGCCGCATGGTGATCTTCCAGCTCATGCCTCGACAACGACACTTCGTGCGGGCGGAACAGCACGTGATTGTCGTCGCTCAGCAGCAAGCGGTTCGAATCGCCGAGGAAGTGATAAACGAAATCGCTGGCCGGGTTTTCATAGACGTCGCCCGGTGAACCGATCTGCTCGATCACACCCTTGTTCATCACCACGATACGGTCAGCAACCTCCATCGCCTCTTCCTGGTCGTGGGTCACGAACACCGACGTCAGGTTGATGTCTTCGTGCAGACGCGCCAACCAGCGGCGCAATTCCTTACGCACCTTGGCATCAAGGGCGCCGAACGGCTCATCCAGCAGCAACACTTTCGGCTCCACCGCCAAGGCGCGAGCCAGCGCAATACGCTGACGCTGACCACCGGACAACTGCTCCGGATAACGATCCGACAGCCAATCCAGCTGCACCATGTTCAGCAACTCATGAACTTTGACCGCTATCTGGCTTTCGCTCGGGCGCTGGTTTTTCGGTTTCATGCGCAGGCCGAACGCGACGTTGTCGAACACGGTCATGTGGCGGAACAAGGCGTAATGCTGGAACACGAAACCGACGTTGCGATCACGCACGTCGTGGCCCGAGACGTCTTCGCCGTGGAAAACGATGTTGCCCTGATCCGGGGTTTCCAGGCCGGCAATGATCCGCAGCAGCGTGGTCTTGCCGCAGCCCGACGGGCCGAGCAGCGCGACCAGTTCACCGCTGTGAATGTCCAGGCTGATGTTGTCCAGCGCCTTGAACGCATTGAAATTCTTGCTGACGTTACGCACTTCGATCGACATGAATTATTCCTCCGCGGCGCTGGCGCGCAGGCGGTTGATACGGTTTTCGCTCCACTGCTTGGCCAGCAGGATGAAGAGCGCCAGGATCAGCAACAGGCTCGCCACGGCGAACGCGGCCACGTGGTTGTATTCGTTGTAGAGGATCTCGACGTGCAGCGGCAAGGTGTTGGTCACCCCGCGAATGTGCCCGGAAACCACCGACACCGCACCGAATTCACCCATGGCCCGCGCGGTACACAGCACCACGCCATAGATCAGGCCCCACTTGATGTTCGGCACGGTGACATGCCAGAACATCTGCCAGCCATTGGCGCCGAGCAGTCGCGCGGCTTCTTCTTCCTGCGTGCCTTGTTCCTGCATCAGCGGGATCAGCTCACGGGCCACGAACGGCACGGTGACAAAAATCGTCGCCAGTACGATGCCCGGCAAGGCGAAGACGATCTGGATGTCGTGATCCTGCAGCCATGGCCCGAACAGGCCCTGCGCGCCGAACATCAGCACGTAGACCAGACCGGCGATCACCGGCGACACCGAGAACGGCAGGTCGATCAGCGTCACCAGCATGCTCTTGCCACGGAACGAGTATTTACTCACGCACCACGCGGCGCTGACGCCGAACACCAGGTTCAGCGGCACCGAAATCAGCACGGCGAACACGGTGAGTTTCAGTGCCGAGAGTGCGTCCGGTTCAAAGATCGCGGTGAAAAATGCACCGAGGCCATTCTTCAAACCCTGCGATACAACGATGAACAACGGCAGCAGCAGAAACAGGAAAAAGACCAGCCAGCCAAGGCCGATCAGGACTCTGCGCGAAGTGGCACTGCCACGGCGTGCAGCGTTGGCCGAAGAGGCGGCCGCAATAGACGATTGGGACATTGTTCGCGCCTCCTTATGGGGTTTCGATGCGCCGCTGCAGCAAGTTGATCAGCAGCAACAGGACGAAGGAAACCACCAGCATCAACACGCCGATAGCGGTGGCGCCGGTGTAATCGTATTGGTCGAGTTTGACCATGATCAGCAGCGGCAGGATCTCGGTTTTCATCGGCATGTTGCCGGCGATGAAAATCACCGAACCGTACTCGCCGACGCCACGGGCGAACGCCAGGGCAAAACCGGTGAGCCAGGCGGGCAGCAGCGCGGGAACGAGGATGTGGCGGAACACCTGCAGGGGTTTCGCACCGAGGCACGCGGCGGCTTCTTCGACTTCACGAGGGATGTCGGCCAGTACCGGCTGCACCGTGCGCACCACGAACGGGAGCGTGACGAAAGTCAGCGCCAGGGTGATACCGAGCGGGGTGTAAGCGATTTTGAAACCAAGGTCAGCGGCGAATTGCCCGACCAGACCGGCCGGAGCGTACAGCGCGGTCAGCGCGATACCGGCTACGGCGGTCGGCAGCGCGAAGGGCAGATCGATCATCGCGTCGATCACCTTGCGCCCCGGGAACGTGTAACGCACCAGCACCCAGGCCAGCAGCGTACCGATGATGCCGTTGATGATCGCGGCACACAGCGCGGTGCCGAAGCTCAGCTTCAATGCCGCCAGCACGCGCGGTGCGGAGATGATCGCCCAGAACTGATCCCAGGTGAGTTGAGCGGCGTGGACGAACATCGCCGCCAGCGGGATAAGCACAATCAGGCTGAGGTACACCAAGGTGTAACCCAGCGTCAGCCCGAAGCCGGGTATGACGGGGGAGATACGACGCGACATAAAAGTCCTTGGTTAAAAACGCATCAATGTGGGAGTGAACCCTGTGGTGAGGGGATTTATCCCCGATGGGCAGCGAAGCTGCCCCAAAACCATCACATGCGGTGTATCTGGTTTCCGCATTTGCCGATTTTGGGGCTACTGCGTAGCCCAACGGGGATAAATCCCCTCGCCACAAAAGCCCGCTCCCACAGTTTTGTAGTCAGATTACTGCGCCTGATAAATCTGGTCGAACACGCCACCGTCGTTGAAGAATTTCGGTTGCGCAGTTTTCCAGCCGCCGAAGTCTTTGTCGATGGTCACCAGATCCAGTTTCGGGAACTGCTGGGCGTATTTGGCGGCGACTTCTTTGTCACGCGGACGGTAGAAGTTCTTCGCGGCGATTTCCTGACCGGCCGGGCTGTACAGGTGTTTCAGATACGCTTCGGCGATCTGCTCGTTGCCTTTTTTCTCGGCGTTCTTGTCGACCACGGCCACTGGTGGCTCGGCGAGGATCGACAGCGAAGGCACGACGATGTCGAACTTGTCGGCACCGCCGTCTTCTTTCAGGGCCAGGAACGCTTCGTTTTCCCAGGCCAGCAACACGTCGCCCTGACCGTTGTTGACGAAAGTAATGGTCGAACCGCGCGCACCGGTGTCGAGGATCGGCACGTGCTTGAACAGGGTCTGTACGTATTCTTTGGCCTTGGCTTCGTCACCGCCATTGGCTTTCAGGCCGTAGGCCCACGCGGCGAGGAAGTTCCAGCGTGCGCCGCCGGAGGTTTTCGGGTTCGGGGTGATCACCGAGACGTCGTTCTTGACCAGATCGCCCCAGTCCTTGATGCCTTTCGGGTTGCCCTTGCGTACCAGGAAGACGATGGTCGAGGTGTACGGCGTGCTCGCTTCCGGCAGACGCTTCTGCCAATCGGCCGGCAGGGTCTTGCCGAGTTTGGCGATTTCGTCGATGTCGCCGGCCAGGGCCAGAGTCACCACGTCAGCGCGCAGACCGTCGATCACCGCACGGCCCTGCTTGCCCGAACCACCATGGGATTGCTGGATTTTCACGGTGTCGCCGGCATGATCTTTCTGCCAGAACTTGATGAACTCGGCGTTGTAGTCCTGATACAGCTCGCGCGTCGGGTCATACGACACGTTGAGCAGCTCGTAATCCTTGGCAACGGCAGAACCGGCAAACACAGCACTGGCCAGGGCGGCCAAAGCGTAACGGCGAATCGACGACATGGTGAAAGCTCCTGGAATTCGGGTGGTGGCTTTTTTCTTATGTATTTCGCAAATCGTGGTGCCGGTTCAAAGATCGCAGCCTTCGGCAGCTCCTACACACACAGCCCCCTGTAGGAGCTGCCGCAGGCTGCGATCTTTTGATCTTCACTCAGCCCGGTTGCTTACCCGGTTGCTGCAAACGGAATTTCTCTTTGCGTTCGATCTGCACGACTTGCGCGTTGTGCACAGTGATCTCCACCGCGCCAAATCGCAGATCGCGCAGAGCGCTCTGGATTTCACGCAAAATGGTGGTTTCGTCCTGACCGTCAACGCTGCGAAGGGATGCGCTCATGGTGCTGCTCCTTTGAATGGGATATGCCTGGCAGTGGGCGGCACTGCGTTCGGCGTGGGAGCAATATAAGAGAGGCGCGGATATTCTTAAAAAGACTATTTAAGAATGTTTATATAACTGAAAAACATTATGTGGCGGGGCAAGGGTTTGCGCCGATCTGTGAGCGACAGATAACCCTGTGGCGAGGGGATTTATCCCCGTTGGGTTGCGAAGCGACCCCGAAAATTTGGGACTGCTGCGCAGTCCAACGGGGATAAATCCCCTCGCCACAGGTTTTGTATTCACCACAGGTTTTGTGTGCACCCAGGTTTTGTGTCAGCTGTCAGCCAATAACGGGGGCTTTCGTCCAGTCAATTTCGGTCGCAGGGCTCGGCCGCCCAAACCAATACCCCTGCCCCAGCTCACATTCCTGCTCCAGCAAAAACACCGCCTGCTCCGCCTGCTCGATCCCTTCGGCGTGCACCTGCATCCCCATGCTGCGCGCCAGCGCGATGATGACCCGAACAATCGCCGCATCATCTTCATCCCACGGCAAACCCGCGACGAAACCCTGATCAATCTTCAGCTTCTGCACCGGCAAGCGCTTGAGCCGCAACAGCGACGAATAACCGGTACCGAAATCATCAATCGCCAGACGAATCCCCAATTCACGCAAGCGGTGCATCTGCTCCAGCGCCACTTCCGGATCGTCCATCACCGCGCTCTCTGTAACTTCCAGCTCCAGATACGCCGGATCCAGCCCAGTATCGCGCAGCACCTGCGCCACTTGTTGATACAGCTCACGCCGCGCAAACAATCGCGACGAAACATTTACCGCGACAAACGACAGCACCACCCCGGCCCGCTGCCACTCGCACATTTGCTGGCAAGCCTGCTGCATCACCCAGGCATCGATTTCGGCGATTAACCCGGTGCGCTCGGCAATCGGGATGAATTCCGCCGGCGACACCAGTCCACGCTGCGGATGCTGCCAGCGCACCAGCGCTTCAACGCCGATCAGGCGACTGGTTTTCAGGTCATGCACCGGTTGGTAGTAGACGCGCAGCTCTTGCAGTTCCAGCGCCCGGCGCAGTTCGAAAGCGATTTCGACCCGTTGCTGAGCGTGAGCGGTGAGCTCTTCGGTGTACAAGGCGTAACCGTTGCGCCCGCTGTTCTTGGCTTTGAACAGCGCGGCATCGGCGTTGCGCAGCAGTTGTTCCGCGCTCAAGGCATCGCTGGGGAACAGGCTGATGCCGATGCTGGCATTGATGAACAGTTCGTGGCCGTCGATGCAGAACGGTTCTTTGAAGCCATCGAGAACGCGTTGGGCCAGCGCCGCCGCTTGCGCAGGCTGTGGACAACTTTCCGCGAGCACCGCGAACTCATCACCACCGAGCCGCGCCAGGGTGATGCCGGGGCCGAACAGTTCCTGCAACCGCGACGCCACCGCTTTGAGTAGCCGATCACCGACGTTATGCCCGAGGCTGTCGTTGATCATTTTGAAGAAATCCAGATCGATCAGCAGCAGCGCACAGCCACGTTTGTGGGTCTGCGCAGACGTCAGCGCTTGCTCGGCGCGATCGCTGAACAGCAGGCGATTGGGCAGATCGGTCAATGGGTCGTGGTGGGCGAGGTGTTTGAGTTCGTGCTCGGAATCCTTGATCGCGGTGATGTCGGAGAACACCGCCACATAATGGCTGACCTCACCGCGATCATCGTGAATGACGCGAATGGTTTGCCATTGTGGATAAATCTCGCCGCTTTTACGCCGGTTCCAGATTTCGCCGCTCCACTCTTCCTGCGACGCCAACGTGGCGAACATCGCCTGATAGAAGCCCGGCGGATGGTGGCCGGACTTGAACAGGCTCGGCCGTTGACCGATGACCTCTTCACGCTGATAACCGGTGATTTCGATAAAGGCGCGGTTAACGTGGACGATCAGCCCCTGACGATCGGTGACCAACACGCCTTCGCGGGTGCAATCGAACACGGCCGCCGCCTGCCGCAGACGCTCGCGATCAGCGTGACGTTCGCGCAACCGCGCTCCGATACCGAGAAACTCACACAACCGCGCGCGCGCCAGAAAAATCAGCCCGGCGCTGACCGCCGCAAACAGATAACCGTTGATCAGTTGCCAACGAGCAAGATCGACGGAGTTATCGAAGAAATTGTTTAATAAATAATCAGAACCTTGCAACCAGACAGCGGCAAGCACGAGATAGAGCAGCGCTGCACGCAAGGCATCGCGATAAGTGGCAGACATTCGGCTGTCCATGTCCCTACAAAAAGGTTGGAATTATAGGCCAAGTAACATCCAGCGACTCTTATCTGAAAGGGCGACTGGTTTTATCTGTGTGCTTAGTGATAATGCAACGGCTGTTTTTATCTTTATCGAGGGCCCTATAGCCTATGTGGTACGAAGGTTTTCTTGGCTTGTCGGCCTGGTCTCTGGTCGCGGTCACCCTGCTGATGACCCACGTGACGATTGTAGCCGTCACCGTCTATCTGCACCGTTATTCGGCCCATCGCTCGCTGGAGCTGAATGCTGGCCTGAAACATTTCTTCCGTTTCTGGCTGTGGCTGACCACGGCGCAGAACACCCGCGAGTGGACAGCCATCCACCGTAAACACCATGCCAAGTGCGAAACCGAAGACGACCCGCACAGCCCGGTCATCAAGGGTCTTTCCACCGTGTTGCGTACCGGCGCCGAGTTGTACCGCGCCGAAGCGCAGAACCCGGAAACCCTGCGCATCTACGGCAAGAACTGCCCGGAAGACTGGATCGAACGCAACGTCTACAGCCGTTATCCGCTGCTGGGCGTGGCGATCATGGGCGTTATCGACCTGATGCTGTTCGGCACCATCGGCATCACCATCTGGGCGATCCAGATGATGTGGATCCCGGTGTGGGCCGCTGGCGTCATCAACGGTCTGGGCCACGCTGTTGGCTATCGCAATTTCGAATGCCGCGACGCGGCGACCAATCTGGTGCCGTGGGGCATTCTGATCGGCGGCGAAGAACTGCATAACAACCATCACACCTACCCGAACTCGGCCAAGCTGTCGGTGAAGAAGTGGGAGTTCGACCTCGGTTGGGCGTGGATCAAAGTCTTCAGCTTCTTCCGTCTGGCCAAGGTTCAGCGCGTTGCACCGATCGCCCACCGTGTCGAAGGCAAGGGCAATCTGGACATGGACACCGCGATGGCGATCCTCAACAACCGCTTCCAGATCATGGCGCAGTACCGCAAATTGGTGATTGGCCCACTGGTTCAGCAAGAACTGGCCAAGGTCGATCACTCGGTGCGTCACCAGTTCCACCGGGCCAAGCGCCTGCTGTCGCGGGAAACCAGCCTGCTGGAAGACCGCCACCACTTGCGCATCCAGAACATGCTCGAGCACAGCCAGGCATTGAAGGTGATTTACGAAAAACGCCTGGCCCTGCAGCAGATCTGGGTCAAGACCAGCTCCAATGGACACGACATGCTCGCCGCCATCAAAGAGTGGGTTCACGAAGCGGAAGCCAGCGGCATCCAGTCTCTGCGCGACTTCGCCGGCCAGTTGAAAACCTACTCCCTGCGCCCTACCGCCTAAACACCGGCCCCAAGTAGGAGCTGCCGCAGGCTGCGATCTTTTGATTCTATTTGTTGAAATCAAAAGATCGCAGCCTCGTTTCACTCGACAGCTCCTACAGGTGTGCCGCGATGGCCACTTGGCAGGATCCGTTAAAAACCGGGAACTTCGCCCATAATCCCCTATCTCAAAGACACTTCGCCATCCCGGCGGGCTGTTCTGTGGCCGTTGTCGATTGCGGCACGCCCTTTGAGACTTGTGCCGATGGTCAATAACAACCAAAAAGACTCATCTTTCCCGCAGTGGCCCGAAGCCGCGCAAACCCTCATGGCCTTGATGCACGCCCAAGGCGAAGTCGCCCGTTTGAGCGAACGCGAACAGCTGTTCAGCTCGCTGCTGGTCAGCGTCAACGCCGTGCTTTGGGCGTTCAACTGGGAAACCCGTCAGGTGCTGTACGTCAGCCCCGCGTATGAACGAATTTTCGGCCGCTCCGCCGGCCTTCTCCTCGCCGACTACAACCAGTGGCGCGACAGCATCTACCCCGACGACCTCGAATACGCCGAACGCAGCCTCGCCGAAGTCCTGCACAAGGGCGCGGTGGAAGATCGCGAATACCGCATCATCGCCGCCGATGGCCAGATCCGCTGGCTCAGCGACAAATGCTTCATCAATCGTCAGGACGATAGCGGGCAACCGGTGATCATCGTCGGCATTGCCGAAGACATCACCGAAAAGAAGCAGATGGAAACCGAGCTGCATCGCCTGGCGACCACCGACGTACTCACACAAAGCAGCAACCGCCGACACTTCTTCGAATGCGCCCACCGCGAGTTTGAAGAGGCGCGGCTGCAAGGTTCGCCGATGGCGTTTCTGTTGCTGGACATTGATGACTTCAAAGTGATCAACGACAGTTACGGGCATCCCGAGGGCGACAACGTGTTGCAGCGAGTCGCCGAGTGCGGGCGGGGATCTTTGCGTCGCGGTGATCTGTTTGGGCGGATTGGCGGGGAGGAATTTGCGGCTGTGTTTCCAGGGTGCGCGCCGGACATGGCGATGCAAGTCGCGGAACGCTTGCAACAGGAGATTCAACGTCTGAGTTTCAACCACGATGGCCAGACGTTCAGTATCACCGTCAGCCAGGGCCTAACCAGCCTCACCGACGAAGATGAAAGCCTCGACAGCCTGTTCGCCCGCGCGGATGCAGCGATGTACGAAGCCAAGCGCCAAGGCAAGAACCGCATTATCTCTGCCTGAACACGAACACAAACCCTGTAGGAGCTGCGGCACGCTGCGATCTTTTGATCTTGTTTTAAAGATAAAAAGATCGCAGCGTGCCGCAGCTCCTACAGGGGAGTTGTGTGAAATGTTACTTACGCATCCGCATCAACTCCGGCAAGCCGATCTTGAGTAACCGCGCCGTGCGGCTCTTCGCCAGCTCTTCGATTCCTTCATGCTCAGTCAGGTGCGCCATTTGCGCCGCCATGTTCATCACCAGCGCTTCACGGGAATACACCCCGCCACCGAGTTGATACACCGCCGCAATCAACTCACGCAGCTCCAGCGGCAATCGCCAGCGCGTGCGCAACGCCGAGCCATATGCCGCACCAAACTCCGCGAGCGCCTCGCCGACTTCTTCCAGCTCGTCCAATGCCCCACCGGCCTGCTGCCATTCCTGCAAACAACGCAGCAACGCCAGATCACCCAACCGATGCAGCATCCCCGCGCAGTAGCAGCGCTCCTGATCCAGATCGAGCAAACGCGCCAACGTGCGCGCGTATTCAGCGGTGTGCAGCGAAAGCCCCCAATAACGCTCGGCATAATCCGCCAGACACGGATCGCTGAGCCTGGCGCTACGCTTGAGCGCCAGCCCCAGAATCAAGTTCATGCTCTGCCCGGTACCGAGCCGGTGCAGTGCCTGCGCCAATGTCTGCACTGGCGCACCATGGTGCTGCGCCGCGCTGTTGGCGGCAGCGATCAACACGGCAGTGATCTGCGGATCGGTTTTTATCTCATCTTCGAGCACCTTCAGATCCAGCCCGCCAGGGTTGAGGCTGCGCTTCACCGCCACTTGCACATCGGTCATCAGCGGCGCGCCGTCGGCCTGCTCACGGCGTCGCTCGAGAAACACTGACAACGTCATACCCGGCGCCAGCGCCGGCACTTCGCAGAACACCTCTTCCCCGGCATTGAGCAGCAACCCCTGCAAACGCTGGGTCAGGCTTTCCATGTTCAGCGGTTTGGTCAGGTACGCTGTCGGCGCCAGCGGAATCGCTTCGCGCACGCTGGCGCTGTCGTTGCGGCTGCTCATCAGAATGAACGGCAGCGGCGGATTGCGTTTGCGCTGCCGCACGCTGCGCAGCACATTCAGACCATCGACGCCGGGCAGCTCCCAGTCGACGATGGCGAGGTCATACGGCACTTCGCTGAGCAACGACATCGCTTGCTGGCCATCGGCGCACAGATCCAGCCGCGCATCGCAACGCACGTTCAGCAGCACTTGTTTGAGCAGGTCGCGCGACCACGGGTCGGCCTCGGCAATCAGCACTCGGGGTACGGCGGGTAAATCAACGGCAGTCATGCGCGCTCTCCCTTGCAATGCCTGAACCTTAGCCAATGCTGGCCTTTCGATACAGTGCTAAAGCCCCCGATGTGTTTCAAGGGGCGTAAAAAAACCCGCCGAAGCGGGTTTTTTGTCGATCAGGTCACACTGGGTGATCAGAGCTCGGAGAAGCACTCTTCGATGATCGCCAGACCTTTGTCCAGTTGCTCGTCCGGCGAGGTCAGCGGTACGAGTACGCGCAGAACGTTGCCGTAGGTGCCGCAAGACAGCAGGATCAAACCCTTGTCGCGTGCCTTGGCCACAACCGATGCCACTGCTGCAGCGTTCGGCTTGTGGCTGTCGCCGTTTTCGAACAGCTCGACAGCGATCATCGCGCCCAGCGCACGGACTTCACCGATCACCGGGTACTTGGCCTGGATAGCCTTCAGGCCAGTCACCAGACGCTCGCCGACTGCTTTGCAGCGATCCAGCAGGTTCTCTTCTTCGAACACTTCCATCACGGCCAGCGCAGCGGCGCAAGCGATCGGGCTACCGGCGTAGGTGCCGCCCAAGCCGCCTGGAGCAATGGCGTCCATGTATTCGGCCTTGCCGCAGACACCGGCCAGCGGGAAGCCGCCAGCGATGGATTTGGCGAAGGTGGTCAGGTCGGCAGCAACGCCCATCTGTTCCATGGCGAAGAAGGTACCGGTACGGCCAGCGCCAGTCTGTACTTCGTCAGCGATCAACAGGATGCCGTGCTGGTCGCACAGAGCGCGCAGGCGCTTCATGAACTCCTTCGGCGCGACGTAGAAACCACCTTCACCCTGCACAGGCTCGATGATGATCGCGGCGATGTCTTTCGGCTCGGCGTCGTTCTTGAAGATGCGTTCGATGGAAGCGATCGAATCGTCGATGCTCACGCCGTGCAGTTCGTTCGGGTACAGCGCGCGGAAGATGCCGCCTGGCATCAGGCCCATGCCGGCCGAGTAAGGCACGACTTTACCGGTCAGGCCCAAGGTCATCATGGTGCGACCGTGGTAAGCGCCGGTGAAGGCGATCACGCCGGCACGGCCAGTGGCGGCACGGGCGATTTTCACGGCGTTTTCGACGGCTTCGGAACCGGTAGTGACCAGCAGGGTTTTCTTGGCGAAATCACCCGGGATCTTCGCGTTGATTTTTTCGCACACTTCTACGTACGGCTCGTAAGCCAGAACCTGGAAGCAAGTGTGGGTCAGCTTGTTCAGTTGTTCGGTCACGGCAGCGATGATTTTCGGGTGCACGTGGCCGGTGTTCAGTACTGCGATACCGCCGGCGAAGTCGATGAACTCACGACCTTCAACGTCAGTCACGGTAGCGTTTTTTGCCGACTCAGCGAAGATCGGGTGAATCTGGCCAACACCACGTGGAACAGCTGCGGTACGACGGGCCATCAGTTCAGCGTTAGTCTTGCTCATTACAGTCCTCATTCACCGCTCATCGGGCGGCGTTGTTCAAGGATTAAGCGGGAGGAAGCGACGGTGGCAGCATGCGATGATCGACTGCCACGGCGTTCCCGGCCGCAGAGAAAAATCCGGTTTGAAACGACGCAAAGGGACAGCGCTCTCGTGCCCTTTGCGTTTGCAGCGATCTTTGACCGGGCTTAGATGCCCAGGCAGAGGTATTTGATTTCCAGGTAATCTTCGATGCCGTACTTGGAGCCTTCACGGCCCAGGCCCGAAGCCTTGATGCCACCGAACGGCGCGACTTCGTTGGAGATCAGCCCGGTGTTGACGCCAACCATGCCGTATTCCAGCGCTTCCGCGACACGGAACACACGACCCAGGTCGCGAGCGTAGAAGTAAGAAGCCAGACCGAACTCGGTGTCGTTGGACATCGCGATCACTTCGGCTTCGTCTTTGAAGCGGAACAGCGGCGCCAGCGGACCAAAGGTTTCTTCCTTGGCCACAGCAGCATTTTTCGGCACGTTGGTCAAAATGGTCGGCTCGAAGAAGTTGCCTTCCATCGCCTTGCCACCGGCCAGCACGGTCGCGCCTTTGGCTACGGCGTCAGCAATGTGCTCTTTGACCTTGGCCACAGCTTTTTCGTCGATCAGCGGGCCAGTGGTGGTGCCGTCTTCCAGACCGTTGCCGATCTTCAGTTTGGCCACAGCCACTTTCAGCTTCTCGGCGAACGCGTCGTAGACCGAATCCTGAATGTACAGACGGTTGGCGCAGACGCAGGTCTGGCCGTTGTTGCGGTATTTGGAAATGATCGCGCCTTCGACGGCCTTATCCAGATCCGCGTCGTCGAACACGATGAACGGCGCGTTACCGCCCAGTTCCAGCGAGACTTTCTTGATGTCCTTGGCGCATTCAGCCATCAGCTGACGACCGATTTCGGTCGAACCGGTGAAGGACAGTTTGCGCACGATCGGGTTGCTGGTCAGCTCGCTGCCGATGTCGCCGGCGCTGCCGGACACCACGCTGAACACGCCCGCAGGGATGCCGGCACGCTGAGCCAGTTCGGCCAGAGCGAAAGCGGAAAACGGTGTTTGCGAAGCAGGCTTGAGCACCATGGTGCAACCGGCAGCCAGTGCCGGGCCGGCTTTACGGGTGATCATCGCGGCCGGGAAGTTCCACGGGGTGATCGCGGCGGTCACGCCGATTGGCTGCTTGATCACGATCAGACGCTTGTCTGGCTGGTGGCCCGGAATCACGTCACCGTAGATGCGCTTGGCTTCTTCGGCGAACCACTCGATGAACGAAGCGGCGTAAACGATTTCGCCCTTGGCTTCGGCCAGTGGCTTGCCCTGTTCGAGGGTCATCAGGCGCGCGAGGTCGTCCTGATTCTCGATCATCAGTTCGAACCAGCGACGCAGCTTGCCCGCACGCTCTTTGGCGGTCAGTGCACGCCAGGCCGGCAGCGCTTTGTCAGCGGCTTCGATGGCACGGCGGGTTTCGGCGGCGCCCATTTTTGGCACGGTACCGAGGATTTCGCCGGTGGCCGGGTTGTTAACCTTGATCGTCTGACCGTTGTCCGCATCGACCCAAGCGCCATCAATGAAGGCTTGCTGGCGGAACAACTGGGTGTCTTTAAGCTGCATGTCGGCTTTCCTTAACAGCACCGCGGCCTGCGCGGAGCAAATTATGATTGTAGAAAGGCGCCTCGCAAGGCTGCCGTCAGGGAAATCAGTGACCGGGTGTGGCGCATCAACCGTGGACGATTCGAACCACTGGCGCTTCAACACCCGCTCAACGAGCGTTTGAAATCTCAAACGGATCGTAGGATCAAAGGGGTTAAAGGACAATAGGTCGTTCGAAAAAAAGAACAAAAACGCCGCTTTTGCCGGATTTTTCAGATCAACGAGCCAAAACCCGTTGCCGCAGCAAAACCATAGATCAACCCCGGGAAAGCGCCAAGCGAGGGTTTTGCAGGACGTTACAGCTTTAAGGAATACAGTGATTTCAGCGGACACGCGCACTGACAAACCCCAGCATGGACGCCCCGAGCCGACCTAGGTATGATGTCGCCCGCTGCACCAGTAGCTCAGCTGGATAGAGTACTGCCCTCCGAAGGCAGGGGTCGTGGGTTCGAATCCCGCCTGGTGCACCAAATATCTGTTTCGGCCTGTCTCTAACAGTTTTCGAAACCTCCAAGAGGCCCGCCCAGTGCGGGCTTTCTTGTTTCTGGCTATATCTCCTAGTTCATTTCTATATCTTCCCTTCGTGTATGCCAGCTTGTATGCTGGTTAGAAATTCGAACCTGAGGCATACAGGCATGAAGCGTAGCGAGATAAAACGCCGCCCGCTGGCCGACACAACCCTCGCCAGTCTTGAGCCAGAGCGCGCGGCCTACCGTGAACATGACGGCCAAGGCCTGTACTTCCGGGTCAAGCCAAACGGCGGGAAGTCTTGGGAACTGCGTTACAAGAAGCCAGACGGTAAGTGGTCATGGCTTGGCCTTGGCAGCTACCCCGAGGTCAGCGGCTCAGGCGCCAGGAAGAAGACTGCGGATCTGCGAGCCGATGCCGCCGATGGAATCAATCCACTGACCGCCAAGCATGCGCGCAAGGCTTCCGAGCTAGAGGCCGCCAATAGCACCTTTGAAGCACTGGCGCGGGAGTGGATCGAGATCCGCCGCCCGGGCTGGGCGCAGAGCACTGCCACTCGCACCATCGGTGCGCTGGAACTGCATGTCTTCCCAGTGTTTGGGCGGCGCGTGTATGCCAGCATTCTTCCCATCGAATGGATGGAGTTTTTGCAAGGCATGGAGCGGCTTGGCATCATCGAACAGATGGGCCGAGTCCGCCGATCCTGCAAAGAGATTTATGACTTGGCCCGCGTCACGGGACGCACCATACATAACCCGCTGGAAGGACTGAGCCGCTTCCTTCAATCCAAGCCCGCTGAGAATTATGCCCACGTCTCCGCTAAGGAACTGCCCACACTTCTGCGGGCTATCAGTGCGTACCCTCACGCCCACGATCTGCGACTTGGTCTGCGCCTGCTGATGCTGACCGGAGTGCGCCCTAGTGAGCTTCGAGAAGCCCGCTGGGATGAGTTCGACCGCAAGGCTGGTCTGTGGCTGATTCCCGCCGATCGAATGAAGAAACGCCGCCCTCACACCGTGCCTCTTTCTGTCCAGGCTCTCGATGCTCTAGAGCAATTGCAAAAATTAACTGGGGCTTACCCGTTGCTGTTCCCGGGGCGCAATGACCGCACCAAACCACGCAGCAATATGGCATTCAATATGGCTCTTCGCAGGATGGGTTACGCAGGCCGCCAAACAGGCCATGGGTTTCGCCATATCGCGTCCACCACTCTGCGAGAGAATGGCTTCGCCAAGGATCATGTAGAGGCGCAGCTCTCTCATGTTGAAGATGGTGTTTCCGGCGTTTACAACAAGGCCACCTACGTGGAGCAACGCCGAACCATGATGCAGTGGTATGCCGATCACCTGGACGACTTGGAGAAAAGCAATGTGGTGCAAGGCAACTTCGGTAGGCCAGTGTAGGTAAGCGACTCGCACCCTTCCCTATGCCTTGTAGAGGGATATAGACTCGCGCCATACCTTCAAACTGACAGTATCAGCGTTTTTGGCTGGCCTAGCCCGACGGAATGGAAAGTGGACTCCTCATCCGCCCAGCCAGTCGATCTATCCGGGATTGAAGCGCTTGGGAGACGAGAAATTGAGTAAGCTTCTAAAACTCAAGCAATGGCTGTCGATTGAGGATGCCGCGAAGCGCCTCACTATCAGCGCGGGGGAGGATGTTACAAAGACGGATATTCTGCGCTTCGCCATCGACGGACATCTCACACTGTCCGTATTCTTTGTGAATCACGCACGAGGACGACCAGCCCGAATCGAGCCTCTCGGCATACAACATTATTGTAACGCCCCTCTGCTTTTTGAGTACGGCCCGCCCAGATATCCAACGATCAGGGCAGCAACGCTCCCCAACAATGAAGATGTGCTCATTTACGAAGGCGACGAGCAAAATCCAGAACGACTTGAGGGCGTCTGGGATTTATTGATGCTCGGAGCGGAATGCCTAGACGTTGAACATGCATATCAGCAGCTTACCGGCGGGCCGACGGTGGAGCTGATCTGCCTTGGCGGCCCATTGGTTGCCAGTTCAGACAGAAGCAAGATTTTTCAGTTACTAGACAGTTATAAACAACCCGTTCGCGAACCAACAATGTCGGCTGCTGAATGGATGGATTTCTTGGCTGGTCTCGATACCGCCAAGCAACCGAAGGAAGAAGTCCTGTCCCGTCTGAAATTTGAAACCGTGTATTACCCAGCCGGGGGGTTGCCGGAGGACAGCATATTTGTTGTGCGAACTGCCGCGCTGCGAGAGTTTGAGGAAAAGCTGCTTGCCGATGAAGTACCTCCAGAAAAACCTCTTCATTCAAGCGAGCGCAAAAGTACTGCCCAAATCATTAGTGCTCTGGCTGCAATGGCTGGGCTTGATTTGTCAGCCCCCTACAAGGCAGATGAAACTCTTAGGGCTGTTGCTGCAAAGCACCGTCTAGAGCTTCCTGATAGCCCAGAAACCGTAACCAAGTTCCTTAAGGATGCTGCTGCTCGCAACAACAAAAATTGAGCCCCTGAAACCCCATTGGGGTTTTGCTCGACCCCAATAGGGCACAGACCTGTATTGCCTCGCCAATCTCTTCCCGTCTTCACCAATAACGGGAAACAGATATGACCAGTATCCAGCCAATCAAGGCCGCCAGCTGCGCGGCCAGCCTTATGCAGTTCGACCCAGCTGCAATCATCATTCGCATGCCTGATTTGGAGGTCATTACCGGCTTGGCCCGGCCGACCGTCTACAAGCGCCTTAAAGATGACCCAACTTTCCCGCGTCCGATCCCCCTGAGCAATAGCAAGTCGCGCGGTGCACCTGTCGGCTGGGTGTTGGCCGAAGTTCAAGAGTGGGTGCGCAAGCGCATTGCACTTCGCGGGGAGGCCGCATAAATGACGAACAAAAATAAGGCCGACCAATTGGCCAGCCAAAAGAAAATGCATATCGATGATACCAGCAGCAACGCTCAACGCGTCCGTTTGCTTGCGCGTCTGCGCTTGCAACCAGTGGACACCATCACGGCGCGCCGTGACTTGAACATCATGATGCCAGCGGCCCGGGTAAAGGAGCTGCGCGACAAGGGCTACGACATCCGCCGCCACCTCATCACTCTGACCGACGATCAAGGCCGCACCCACCACGGCATCGCGCTGTACTTCCTTAGCATCAGCACCGACCCCGTCCAAACCGAGGTTTAACTAAATGAAAATCCAAAACGGTTCTAGCCCGCCGGTGCCGAAGGCTTGCCAAAATTTGACCCACCTCGCCCCGTCAATCAGTGCGCTCAATGGTGCTGATCTGTCTCTGTCGTTCGTTTTGGAGGTGCTGCTATGGATTGCGTAATTCAATTCCTTAATGTGTTGCAGGCCGTCTTCGGGTCGCTTTATTTGTTGCCTATTGCAGATGGTAAAATTCACCGTTTCCATGTTCCTGGCGATAAAAAACGCACCAAGAACGGCTGGTATGTGTTGTTCCCGGACGGCATCCCTTGTGGCGTATACGGCTCATGGAAAGCGGAAGGCTCTCACATCTGGACGAGTCGCCAGCCTGCCAATCAGCACGAAGCCTATCAAATCAGCCTGCATATCAAGCATGCCCGTCACCAGCGTGAAGCAGAGCAACACCTGCTTCAGCATACCGCCGCCGAATATGCCCGACGGCTGTGGCATGAAGCCCCCTGCGCCAACCCTCAACACCCGTACCTGCTCGCCAAACGCGTGAGCCCATACAACCTACGTCAGCGGGGGAACATGTTGTTGGTGGCGCTGTTCCGTGACGGCGTGCTGATGAACCTGCAACGAATTTATCCCGACGGCTCCAAGCTCTTTCTGTCCGGTGGCATGGTCAAGGGTTGCTACTCACTTATCGGCACAATCACCCCCGGAGAGCCGCTGTATATCTGCGAAGGCTGGGCTACCGCCGCAACTATCCACGCACATACCGGGGCTGCCGTCGCGTGCGCCATGAATGCCGGCAACTTGCTGGAAGCTGGTCAGCGACTAAAGCGCCAACATCCGGAGGTTGTGCTCGTCGTGGCCGGTGATGATGACCGGGAAACCCAAGGCAATCCTGGGCGCAGTGCTGCCAACAAGGCTGCCGCCGCGCTTGGCGCTGGAGTGGTTATGCCGCCCTGGTCGGGCGATGAACCCTTGGATCTGTCCGACTTTAATGACCTGTTCAACTGGAAGGCGACGCAATGAGCAAGCTTGATGAAGCTTCAGTCCTTGTGCCCACTGCTACCGCCCCCAGCATCGCACCGAACCGCCCCTCCTGGGGTGTCTATGAGCATTGGGTGATCAATGAGGTGGGTCGCAAGCTGCGCCCTGGTGTGTACTTGCATGGTTTCAAGCGCAGCGTTGCTGAGGAAGACAATGAAGAAAACGGCCGCATGATTTCTGACGACTGGCTGGCAACCCCGGTGACCGTAACAGCGCGTACTATCAATAGCGACGATGGTAGCGAAGGTCGTTTGTTGCGCCTGATGACAGAAAGCGGTGCAAAGGAGTGGATTATTCCCATGGAGGTGTTTGGCGGTAGTGGCGAAGAAGCCCGGCGGTCGCTTTTCGGCATGGGAGCCATCATTGCCCCGCGTCGACGCGGCCTGTTTATGGAGTATTTGCTGGAGCAACGCCCCATTCAAGCGCTCGCCACCACATCGCGCAGCGGCTGGCATGTGTCTGGCGCGTTCGTGTTGCCCCATCGCACCATTGGCAGCGACGCCGTGCGCTATCAGTCACTCAATCGCGGCGTAAACCTCTACAGCACCAGCGGAGGTTTGGTAGAGTGGCAAGATGAGATCGCGGCCAAATGTGCAGGTAATCCGGTACTGACTCTGGCCATCGGTTGCGCGTTGGCTGGCCCGCTCCTGAGTCTGGTGGGCGTGGTCGGTGGCGGCGTCCACTTGGTTGGCGACAGCTCCAGCGGCAAGTCATTGGCGCAGCTGGTGGGCTCGTCAGTTTGGGGTAATCCCGCCGCATTTGCTGCGAGCTGGGATATGACCAAAGGCGGGTTGGAGATTGAGGCCGCGTCCCGCAATGATACCTTGCTGCCATTGGACGAGATCAAACGGGCTGACCCCAAGCGCGTGCAGGAGATGGCCTACGCACTGGCTAACGGGCAAGGCAAGGGCACCATGACACGCGAGCGCGAAGCCCGGGCCAAACTAACTTGGCGCGTGCTTGCCTTGTCCAGCGGTGAGCGTTCGCTCTCTGAACACGCGGCCATTTCAGGTAACGCCGCCCATGCTGGCGCTGAGCTGCGCATGGTGGACGTTAACGCTGGCACCCGCGTTCACCGAGCATTCGATGAATTGCACGGCCTGGAGGGTGCCGACTTTCACCGCCAGCTTACCGTTGCAGTGAGCCGCCATCATGGGCACTTGGGCGCGGCATTTGTTGAACGCTTGCTGGCTGACGATGACCGCCTTAGCCTTCAGAAAAACTTTGCCGAGGTACGCGCTCAGTTCACTGAAGTCAACGCACAGGCGGGACGGGTGGCTGACCGCTTCGCCGTTATCGCCCTGGCCAGTGAAATGGCCATTGCCTACGGCCTGTTGCCGTGGACATCGGGTAGTGCCTTGGCCGACTGCCAGCGACTCTACGCAGAGTGGTTGGGCCGGGTGGGCTGTGGCAATGCCGAGGATCGCCAGATCTTGGCCGGTGTTGTGGACTTCATCGACAAACACGGCAGCAGCCGTTTCTCCGACGTGAATGACCAGATGCCTGACACTAAGGTGGCCAATCGCGCCGGGTATTGGGAATTGGTTGGCACCAAGCGCCTGTACCTGTTCAACAAATCGGGACTGGTAGAGGCGGCGCATGGTTATGGCCTCAGCCGGGTGGTCAAAGCGCTGGAAGGGGCTGATGCCTTGGCGCGCCGCGACTACGAACGGAAAACTAAGAATTACCGTCTTCCCGGTGGCGGCCAAGCTCGTCTTTATGTTCTCGACCCAGAAGCCATGGACGTGGAGATCGGCGGCGCATGAATGCATCCAAGGCACTAACGTAGACACCTACATAACTCATCCTAACCTAAAACCACTGGCAACGCCGGCAACGCCGGCAACAGCCCCGCTACGCGGGGCTTATTGCAGTTGCCGCTCTATAAAAAAGTGGCAACAGGTGGCAACACAATCTTGTTTTTAAGTATGTGTTTCCACACACCCAAGCTTTTGGGTTACTACTGTTGCCAGTCAAAATCTCCTGATAACAATTTTCAATCTCTACAGGCGGTGCCATTCGGGGCTGTTGCCGGTGTTGCCACTGTTGCCGGTGCTTTTGAAATCAGTGTCACATGATCAAACGCGCTCTTCGGTTCAGGTCGCGCATGTTCCTAAGCGCGATCTGCCATTACCCTCCCCATCGACCTAGAAGCGGCAGATCGTTAGGTGCTGGCCTTTTAAATTTCCAGATTCGGCAAGCTATTGACGATTTTCATCGTTTCCAAGCTCACCGTGATCACGCGCAAGAACAACTCCAACGGGTAGCGCGGGTTTTCCATGGTTTCGATGGCCCAGTCGTTAGCATCGTTGGTGATACCGCTATCTTTATGGGTACTGACGCATTGGCGCTCGACGATCCAATCTAGTGCGGGCTTGCCGTTGACGATGTAATCGTAGGCTTGCAGTGGGATGCCGGTGACGGTGATCTTGGCGTTGTAGTGCAAAGTGCTAAGGTCTTTGTCTTGACCCTTCTTGCCGTACTTCATCTTCGCGACACGGTAGTCGCTGTCGCTACTTGCGCTGCTTTGCACGTTGACGGGGTACATGGGGACGGTTTCATAACCCAAGTGTAAATCAGCTAGTGCACGGCCCGCCTCGGAGTAGGCCCAGAAGTCAGCAGCCACTTTTATCGCTGGTATTCGCGGCAACTCTTTACTGAGGTTGTCAGCGTACTTGTCGCGGTACTCGGGCGAATGCAGCAGACCATAGACGTAATAGAACAGATCCTCCTTGCTGATAACTTCATTTGGATAAGCGGCATTAAAGTGCATCAGCCCCTCATCAGTAATAGCATCACGACGCGTGCTCGCGCTGGACTGTGCCGGAGCGTCAAACAGACCTGGTACTGTTGCGACGGCCTTGGCTTGGTCTTCTGGGCTGTCATATAGGTAAAGCGGGAAGCATTGATAACCACCCATTCCTGGAGCCAGATTCAAGTCCGGGATCACATCAGTAATGAAAGCGGAAAAACCTTTGTTCCCTCCTTTCCCAGGCACACAAATCACCCGATTCTCCACTCCCGCTCTAGGAAAGATCCGTGGAAGCTGAAAAACATACTCATTAAACTGGCGGTTGAAGTAAACCCACTGTTTACAGAATGGCCGATACATACTCAGGGCGAGGTTGTCGGGCTGAAAAGTAAAGCGCTGATCTTTGGCGAGATGTTGTTTCAGCGATCGTGTCCAACTGATTTGCGATGCGTCTGTATTGATAAACCCTTCTAGTTTTGACTCACGCGCTTTTTTGTCCAGCCCCGTATGGGCAGCGTTAAATCGCGAAACTTCCGCATCGTAGAAATAAATCAAGCTTCTCATATTGGAAGTTACGCCGGATTTGCTGGCGTTGTAACACCATGCATCGCGATTAGTGCCTAGTCCGAGAGAAAAGCTTTCGAAAATTTTGGCAGATTCGCCAGCCTTATCGCCCAGTACAATGAATTTCCCAAAACTGTCGTCACGCTGTTTTAGCCAGTCACCATGCTCATCAGGAGAAATCTGCTGCCAAGCGTTGGCTGCGGTAATGCCCGCAATGCTGCCAAAGTTGCTGATTTTTTCAAACTTCTCGTTTTGGCTTAGGTAGTCGCCAATATCATGCCAATAAATTTGACCGTGCTGTTGGGCAGCAGGGTTTTTCACTAAAAGTGAAATAGCAATAGGAGCACGGCTTCCGCCACCGAAGATCTTGCCGCCTTCCTTGCGGGATAATTCGCCTGATGTACGTTGGTTCCCACGTAAATGAAACACGTAAATGCTGCTGAACTCCTCCGTCAAGCATTTACGCAAACCGTCCGCCGTGCTCGCTTCCAAAAAACCGGCATTAGTAACAAACCCAATTACGCCACTATCACCAATACGATCAGATGCCCACCGGATGGCACGAATGTAGCTGTCGTATAGCCCCCTAGCATTTACTGAAGCGGATCTAGACGCATAGGTCGTTTCGATCCGGCTATCCAGAAGTGGGTAGGCCACATTGGCGTTATTGTCATTGGCGCGGGCCTGTCCAATTGAATATGGCGGATTGCCAATGATGACGCGAATATCCAGGGCTTTCTGGCGGCTGCGGCGAGCGCTGTTATCTACCAGCAGCTCGCTGACCAGATCGTCTTTTTCATAGAGTTGAAAGGTGTCGGTTAAGCAGATGCCCTCAAAGGGCTGGTATGTGCCACCGACAATGCTGTGATACACGGCCTCGATATTGATAGCGGCAATGTAATAGGCCAATAACACGATTTCGTTGGCATGGATTTGGTCTTTGTACTTGCTTTGTAGCTGTTCTTTGCTAATCAGACCGCTTTGCAACAGGCGAGTGATGAAAGTTCCAGTGCCGGTGAAGGGATCGATGATATGCACGCCATCACTGCCCAAAGTTTGACCAAACTCGCTTTGTAGGATGTCATTGACACTATGAATGATGAAATCCACCACTTGTACTGGGGTGTAGACGATACCCAGTCGATCTCTCATGCGCGGAAAAGCATTACTGAAAAACTTTTCATACAACTCGACGATGATTTTCTGTTTACCTTCGGCATTTTCGATACCCTCGGCGCGCATTTTCACACTGTCGTAGAAGCGATTGAGAGTGTCGGCTTCTTTGTCCAGCCTGTGCTCCTGCAGCACATCGAGGACGTTTTGCATGGCACAGGACATGGGGTTATTGCTGGCGAAGCTGTAACCCTCAAAGAGTGCGTCAAATACTGGTTTGGTAATCAAATGCTGGGCGAGCATCTCGATCACTTCGCTGTCGCTGATACTGTCGTTCAGGTCGTCGCGTAGCTCCTCGGCAAAGCTAAAGAAGGCATCGCGCTCGCGGGTGTTGGTTTCGTCGTCAATGATGCTGCTGATGCGAGTGATGTGTGTGCGAGCAATCCTCGCAATGTCGTTGGCCCATATTTCCCAATGGTTGCGATTGCCACACTTCTGTACCACCTTGGCATAGATGGCGCGCTCAATTTCTCCAATCTCGAACTCCAAGCCGAACTGTTCAGGCTTCGGACCATGGTCATATTTGCCACGCGCTTCGCCAATGCCATAGGTGTTCTTGCCGTTATCTTTACCAATGTTGGTGCGATCGGATTTTTTGTTGATCTTTTCGGTGACGGCGATGATCTCCATCTTGGACGGGTCACTGCCGATCAGGTCGAGCTTGTTGACCATAGCGTCGAAGCGGTCATCGTGTGAACGCAGGGCTTGCAACACTTGCCAAACGACCTTGTACGTCTTGTTGTCGTTCAACGCTGCTTCAGGGCTCACGTTGCTTGGAATGACTACCGGCAAAATTACATAGCCACGCTTCTTACCGTCAGCCTTGCGCATGACTCGGCCAACCGATTGCACCACGTCCACTTGTGAATTGCGTGGAGTCAGGAACAACACAGCATCTAGCGCGGGTACGTCCACGCCTTCAGACAAGCAGCGCACATTACTGAGGATGCGACAGGTGTTATCAGGCACTTCGGCCTTCAGCCAGTCGAGTTCGGCCTCCTTCTGGCTAGCGGTCATGCCACCGTCCACATGGGAGGCTTCGCAGTTGAGCGTGGCGGCGGTGTCAGTGTTCTCTGGATTACTGGCTTTATACGCCTCGATAACTTGATCGAACATGTTGGCGATGTTTTTAGAACTCACCTTGTGCGTTTTGGCAAATTTTTGGTACTCGATCACCTGACAGAAAGCCACAGCGCGGCGCATGGGGTCGCCATCGTCGACAAGATCTTCGCGGGTGTCTTGTTTGCTTAGAGCCTTCCAGCAACCAACAATCTTGGCGGCATCTTCCAGCTTGATTTGGTTGTCATCATCGGCCAGCAATTTTTGCAGACGACTGCTGATGTGTTTTTCATCCATAGCCAGAACTAAAACTTTGTAATCGACAAGCAGATCGGCCTTTACCGCCTCGCTGAAAGTAATAACGAACAGCTCTTTGCCGTACAGGCTGTCGTCATCCATGGAGCACAGAGCAACATCGTCTTTTTCAGCGCTAGCCTTAGCCAACTCACCGTAAATACGGGGCGTGGCCGTCATGTAAAGGCGTTGGGCACTGCGGATATAATCGGCATTGTGGACTTTGACAAAAGCGCTTTCGTCATCGTCGCCAAAGGTTGCACCCGTGGTGCGGTGGGCTTCGTCGCAGATGATTAGATCAAAGTTGGCCAGACCATACTGGTGCTGGGCGTCGCTGATCACACCGATGGAGTGGTAAGTGCTGAACACCACACTCATGTGATGATCGTCGTGACGCTTGAGCATCTCTGCTGCCAGTCGACCCGGCTGAGTAGTGGCGGGATAACGCAACTCATGGGCAAAGGTTTGCACGGCGTCGTCGTTTTTTTTGCGCTTCTTGCCCACATCGCTGTCGGAGCAAACGGCAAAGCTGTGCAGCGGAGTCTCGCTCTCTTGCGTCCACTCGGTCAGGGTCTGCGACAGCAGCGACAGGCTGGGCACAAGAAATAGCACGCGCTTGCCAGCACCGGCTAATTGTTCGGCAATCTTCAAACTGGTGAACGTTTTACCGGTGCCGCAGGCCATGATTAGCTTGCCCCGCTCGGCGTTTTGTAGGCCGCTGGCCACGGATAGCAAGGCGCGCTTCTGATGATCGCGCAACGTCTTCTTGGCCTTGAAAGTAACCACCTGGTTCGGCTGATAGCGCGCCCAATCAATCTGGCTGTTATCCAGATCTTGCCGGTCAATCTTACTAACCGGTGGTTGCTGGTTTTGCAAGGCGTCGGCGGCGTGTTCGTTCCAGTTGTTGGTGGTGGTGACGATGACGCGATGAGCAAAGGTTTTTTTGCCCGATGCGGTAAAAAAGCTGTCGATGTCACTTTTTTGGATGCGGTAGTTGTCTGCGTAGAATTTGCATTGAATGGCGTGAAACTCACCCGTGCCATGTGTCTTGGCTACGAGGTCAATACCGGTGTCGCGCTTGTCCAGCCCTTGGTGATCCGCCCAGCTGTTGTAAGTCCACACGTCGCTATACAAATCGCGATAAGTGGCTTCATTGCGCAGGTAGCAAATGATCAGCTCTTCAAAGTATGTACCCTTCTCCCGCTCGCTGACTGCGGCACTTCGGTAGGTATTGAGCAGAGTTGCGAGAGCGGACATCGGTAAAGCTCCATTTTGAATGCCGGCGCAGGCTACCTGAAATTGGTGGGTTGGTGTAGGTAAGCTAGCTGATGCTGATGGCCGAAAAGATGCACAGGCGTACCCGTGACGGTACGCATGAGTGGGCGACGCTGAAGGCAGCGACTTGGAGCTCAATTAAGCGACATTCAAACGGATATTTCCGACCTGAAAATTCTGAGTTTCTTTAGCAATACGAGAGTGCGCGCGAGGTACGGCAAGATCAAGGCGAGTTCCTTTCCCCCTACGTTTGGGGAAACATCTCCTGAATGCCCTGGCCGACCGGTCAAAATCTGTCGTTCAGATTGCTGCAGCAAAGATTTTTGGCAATTGGCGCCCAGAGTTTCGAGAGCAGTACGCGCATGCGCGCGAGGCACCCCCAAAACAGTTAAAACCAACCCAGCAGCCGGAGCCGTGTATGCCAGTCTGTATGCCAAGAAAAAAATACACACATAAAATCGTTTAAATACATTATGTTACATAACAGGTTAGAGGCTCGCCTGGGCACCATATTTCTTTGATGTCTGGCCTTCTACGGCCTTACCGATCCAGCTCCTGGATCGGTTCTCTCCCCAAAACATCCCCGACACCCGCCGCCAGTAAAGTGATGAGCACAGCCCTCATCGGCTATTTTCTAGCTGTCTGAAGGTTGTGCCAACTCTATACCTGAACCGAGCCCGCAAGAGCAATAACCTGCCTATGCGGGGGAGCACTGGCGTCTGAACAGGTCAGTTCAGTCTTTTGAACTCGGCATCAATGGCTTCAGCTTCAACGCGCCATGCCTGAAAGCGCTGCTGACGTAAACGGCTTTCATCCACGTTGCTTTGCAGTTCTTGTCGACGTGTGTTGAGCAGCAGGTAATCAGGGAAGAACTCTTCTTTAAAACGCTCCGAGTTCACCAAGGCCAGAAAGTCCTGACGCTGCTGTTCGAAGTTACCGACCATCGTAACGACGGCTTTCTTGAAGGCTTCTTCGCGCTTGTATTGCTCCCAGCTGTCCCAGGCCTCGAGGGCCACGCCGAGTATGGCCAACGCGCTGTTGGCACCTTTGGCGAACTTCACCGCCCCCCACGGCTTGAATTTCAGGTACTTGCCGATATCCATGCCTACCGTCTTGGCGATGGTGGTAAGGCCATCCCGTGCAGCCAACACCGTGGTGTTATTGATGAAGTTGCCCTTGAGCACATGGTTAATGCCCTGTTTGCCCAAAGCCTTGACGGTCGTGTTGAAGTGGTTGACCTCGCTGTCGAAACCCACCTGCATTTTCTCGACCTCAAGGGTGATCGACTGGGTCTGGCGGCTGAATTCATTTTGCAGACGGGTGGACACGATGATGCCTTCAGCGCCCACCTCGCGCTCAAAGAAGTCCGCGAAGGTTTCCAGACTGCATCCTTTAACCTGAAGGATCAGGTCGGAGAAGTAACGAGTGGCGAAATCGCGAAGACTGATCCGCGCTTCTTCGATTTGCTGCCCGGTCGTTGCCAGTTGCTTGCCCAGGCGAGCATTGAGTTCATCGAGCCTGCCGACCTCCAGCGAAACCTTCTGATCGTTCTCGATGGCAACGGGCAGTTGGTTGCTCAGCACGTCACGGATGACGCTCGTGCGCATATCGTTGACTAGCGCGGCGCTGCCTCCGTTCTGCTGGATCTTTCCTGTGGTGGCCGTCTGAAGTGTGTCGATGTGAGACAACGCCTTGAACTGCTCCAGGTTGCCCAGCCAGTGCTCTACACCCATGTCGAAGGGGTTGGCGGCGACAGCGACAATGGATATTTCGACTGCTTCCTGGTCTGTCAGCGCTATGTGTTCACGAAGCCGGCGTGTCACGTTTTCGCGTTTGACCTGCAGGTTGGCCAAGTAGTCCTGATCATCTTCTACGTCAGCCACTTCGTCGAAGCGGCTGAGGACGAACACAGTGCGTGGCAGCAGATCCAAGGTGCGGAACAACCACGTCAGGTCATCCTTGTGGCTTTCCTTGACGGGGTTGGTCGAGTTCATCACATAGAGCACCAGGTGAGATTCGCTCACGTACTTTTTGGTGATGTCCTTGTACTTCTCGATGGCGTGAGTTTCGGCATTTTCCTGTTCCTTGAAGCCAAATAGCCCGGGGGTATCGATCAGCACGAAGTCTTCATCGACTTCGTAGATTTTTACTTCATTGGAGGATTCCTGATGGCTGATCTTCATGCTGGATCTGTCCAGCCTTTCCATCCAGGCCGCGGCAATCGAAGTCTTGCCTTCAGAGAAGCCGCCAATCAGGGCGACCTTGAGTTTTTCACCAGACACGCTGCTGATGACATTCTGCAGCTTGCTGCTCAACGCCGGGTCAATCGGTACGCCGGCCTCCGCGCCCTGACCGAGGAAATTCTGCAGCCTGTCCAGCAGCGTCAGCGCATTGGTCTGTTGAGCCTTGAACGTTTTAAGAGTGTTTTCCATTACAAATTTCCTGCAAGTTCGATTTGGCGGGAGAGGGTTTTCAGGCGAATGGTCGAGCGCGACAGCGTGCTCACTTGATTGGCCGCCTGTTTGGCAGGCGCCTCAAGTGCCAGGTCGAGTTGGTCGATAGTCTTCTGCATTTCGCTCATGGCGCTGTCCAGACTTTCGCGCAGCATGCTGCGTAATTGCTCGGTGGCGCTGCGCAGATTCGTATCAAGGGCCCGGCGTTGTTGGGACATCTTGTAGTCCGTGCTGAGCGCACTCCAGATTGCCTTGCCGATCGAGACCAGCGCGGTCAGTACTGAGGCTCCAACTAGCCACAAGCTGGCTCCGCCGGTGAACGGTGCCGCGGCGATACCCACAAGGCTGGCCAGCAGCCCCGCAACGTTGATGCCGTTGTCGATTTTTATGTTGAGGTTGAAAGGCTGGTTGAATCGCATGCTGCCAAGCTTTCCGTAACTTGAGGTCAACTCTTGGGCGTGTTTTTCAAAACGGGAGAGAATATCCACGGCAGCCTTCTGGAATTTATCCACCTCTACGTGCACTGCCAGGGGCAGCTGCTTGCTGAGCTGGCGCTGCTGAGTTTCAAGCTGCTCGGTCAGGGCGCTTTTGAAAGCGTCGTTGCTGATGTCTTTGTCAATCCGCGCGTAAACGTCGTTACGCACCTTGCTGGCGAAGTTGTCGATCAAGGTTTCGCCGCACGATTCCAAACGCTTTTTGAGCGCCCCAAAGCTGCTGGTCAACTGGCTCTTGGCGCTTTGCTCTTCTTGGGAAAGCTTTTCCGACAGCGCTTTTAGAGTCTGCTGAACGCCTGAGAGCGTCTGGGTGGTGTGGTTGAGCGCGTCATTGGCCTTGTTAAAGTTGGCCCGAATGATCTTGGCTTTGCCGTTGTGAATCAGTTGGCGGCCCAGCAGATCCAAGAAGAGACGCAGACGGGATTTTTCCAGCAATTCGTCGGCACCGAAATCCTCGAGCACTTTGCTGCGGCGCTTGGCATTCTGCGATCCTGGCGAAAAATGGTCGGTCGAGGCGAGAAAGGCAGGAAGCGCGCTCAGTGGAAACACATTTTGATAATGCTTGCCGAGCTGCTCGCTCATTTTCTGGTCAAGTCCGGCAAGACTGGCGGTTTCGTCGTCGGAGACCAGCGGTCGGTCAGTCAGTGAGTGCTTGGGATTAGTGATCTTCTTGTTGAAAATGGTCCACACCTCAGTCTGCGCGCCCAGGTGCTGCTTGATCTTTTCCAGCGTGCCCTGGTGTTTCCCGTCACCCGTTTGTGGCGGCGCGGCCTGGTTAGTGACATAGAACACCGCGTGAGCGGTCTGCACGGCACGTTCTATCTGGTCGAGTACTAAGCCTTCCTTGCCCTCGATACCGGGTACATCCAGCAGCGCGAACGGTTGACCATCCAGTTCGAATTCATAGCGTTGAGTCTCGCGGGTGAAGTCGCTCAAGCCATGACCAATGATTTGACCGTCAGCATGAACTTGCAACTCCCCCAGCAACTGCGCCAGGCGGGTTTCATGTTCGAGTCGCTCCAGTGTGAGCGCTCGTTGCTGCTGCGTCGCCTCAGCCTGTTGCGCGGACAGCGCTGCACAAGCGTCGTCGCGCCTGGTTGCGATTTCGCCCAACTGTCGCTCCATCTCAAGGCGTGCGTGCTCAGCTTTCGTCTGTTCGACGTCCAGCGTCGCGGCGGCACTGTCCCGTGCCGCAGTAGTAGCGATCAACGAAGCGGTGGCCTCATTCAACTGAAGCTCTTCCGGCATCGTTCTGAAAAGATTCAACAGCGCTTGCCAGAGCGAAACGTTGCTTTTGCGTGTTGCAAGAAGCGTGTGAAGGCGAGCGACGGCGGCAAGGGCTTCTTTATGTGACTGCTCGTGTTGCTCAAACGCACTGCCAAGTCGTTGCTTCACCTCGCTGGATCGGACATTGGCCTGATCCAGCGCGCTCTGAGCGTCCCGGAAGGGTTGTTCGAACTGCAATAAAGTCGCACTCAGTTGCTGCGTCAGTTCTTGCAGTCGAGCTTCAGCTTGTTCAATGCTTTGTTGCAGCCCCTGCAGGGTTTCTTCAGTCAGCCCGTGCTGGTCGCGCAGCTTACGAAACGCCTCTTGGCTCGCCCGCTTACCGGGCTCCTGAAGCAGGACGCGCAAGGTCTCGATAAGGGTCGACTTGCCTGCACCCGTTTCACCATAGAAGGCAATGGTGAAGGTGTTCCACTCGGCATTCTTCTCGAGTTCCGCGAGGCGCTCAAACAGCGCCGTCCGATGCTCGGTCAGCCGCCGGAGCGCCTCCTCACGGGCGAGGTTCAAGGCTTCGTCGTCCGAAGAATGTCTCAGTTCACCGATAATGAGCGCCAGCTCGTCGTTGATTTGCTGGTAAACATCATGAGGGCTATTCAGTTCGAGTTTCATATCGTGTTCTTCGGCGGGTTGTTCGGGCGCCAACGTTGGCAAGAGTTCTTCTGAAGCTGTTTGAGCGCGCTCAGACAAGCCTAGAGCGTGGGCTTTGAAACGAGTCTGCGCCAATACTTCCGGCAGTCGTTCCCAGTAGTCGGTGTGTCCGAAATCGTTCATCTCGATGCTCTCGAAGTGCTCGACCTCGTTACGTCCCAGGCAGGTTTCACCCCAATTCAACAGCAGGGTTCTGTCTGCCTTGGAATAGGCATTAATAAGTCTGCCCTTGAACCGTTCACGCAGCCGCCGCGCTTCCATGGCGGTAACCTCAACGGCAGCGGCCATCAGCAGCACATCGTTGACAGCCAACTGTTTTCGATATGAAAAGCTCTTCAGGCTGCTGATAACCAGTCGCCCACCGAGCGAGTGTCCGATCAGGTTGATGGTCTTGATATTTGGATGATTGCTAAGCAGGTAATCCTGCAACTGGTCAATCAGCACCGCTCCCATTTGCTCCGCCCGAGTGCGGGCCTGAGTGAAGTTGCCCAGCCGATCCTTGGCGAATGCCCCCGCAAGACCGAAAGAATCTAGGGGCGAACTGGATAGGGTTTTGGCTAAATTCAGACCTGCCCCGCCAATTGCCCAAAGCGAAGACTTGTCGAAACGCAGAAGATGATTCGAAGGCCAGAACGCAAAGATATTGGTGTAGTGCTTTAGATGATCGGGGATCTTGTCGAGCAGGAACTGCTTGTCCTCATCACTATGCCCGGCACTGTAACCATGGACGAAAACGTTGGCTTCAGTGTTATCCGATCCGGCCAGTGGGGAGGTTTGAAACTGAAAAGGGTGAGGCATGGATTCTCCTTATCCAGGCCATGCTGTTTCGAGGCGTGGCCGTCAGACTTATTCGCCTGGACGCTTGGGCAGCGGGTGCGACATCGCAGGCCCGTGGGAACCATCATTGCGGGCAGGCATGGCTACATCCTTGTGCTGTTGGGGGACAGTGGCCTTGTTGGCGTCACTTCTTTGGCTAATCTACCTTAAAAATATGGCAAGTTGCCATCTAAAGGGGTGGGGTTGGGGACGGGGGAAAAACCGGGACTGGTGAGAAAAAACAAACAAAAAAAACCCCTGAGCAGTCTCAGCGCCGTAGCGCATCAACCGACAGGGGCCGTGTTGGTGCCGATTATAAGGGTTGATAAGACCGAGTCAACCTGACCAATCGGCTCATGAACAGAGCCCTAAAGGGCTGTTCTATTCCGTCGTCCAATCAAACTCATCATATTCATCGTCATCCTCTTCCCCCTCAACCTCCTCAAAAACCTCGTCCTCATCAACGACGTCTTCTTCCGGCTGGTTCAGCAGAAATTCCTTACGTGCCTCGGTAATAGCGCGCCGCATCTCTTCGCCCTTTTGCGGGCAGTTGAGCAGTTGGGCAATGCGGTCAATTTTCGATGCCACGTTGTCCTCCGGCGTATTGGCAATGCCCCGATAGTGCGCGTTTTTGCGGGGCATTGCCAAATGGCTGAGGTTTACAGGGTCATTTTTCTTGCAACTGTTCGAGTCGGGTGTCGAGATCGACGTTCGGGTAGCGTTTGTGCAGGTTGTTGAACAGGCTGTCGGCGGCTTGCGATTGGCCGGATTCGCGCAGGCGCAGGACTTCGCGCAGTTGTTCGTCGAGGCCATTGGGTGGGGCGGCGGCGCGCTTGCTGACCTTGGCTTCATCGGCGCTGATCGCCTGGCTTTGCATTGGCGCGGCCATTTCCATCATCGGCGCGGGCGCGGCTCGGGGCGCTGCCGGGGCAGACAATCGGTGCAGTTGCGCGGAATCCGCTTCGGCCATCGGCACAGCGAGTTTCGGCGCCGGGGCGTAGTCGTATTGGCGCAGCGGTTCGGGCGTGCGCTGCACCAGCGACAACATCAACGCGACGCCAACGAGGCTGGCGAATGCGACTTGCCAGCGCGGTTTGCGGCAGGCGTCGAGCCAGCGTTGCCACAGGCTCGGTTGCACCGCAGGTGTTTCGCGGCGCGCGGTATTGAGGATGAACGCATCGAGATGCGCTGGCGGTTCAGCGCTGTGCTGTTCGCGCACGTGTTTGATCAGCGGATCTTCGGGTGTCTGGCGGGCGTCAGTCATGTGAGTACCTCCTCGGCCAGCAGCCGACGCAGTTTTTGCTGGGCGTAGCGCAAGCGGCTTTTGACGGTTTCCAGCGGTGTTTCGGTGAGGCTGGCGATTTGTGCCAGGTCGAGGTCGCCGTGGGCGCGCAGCAAGAACACTTCGCGCTGGTCGGCGGGCAAGGTTTGCAGGGCGCTTTCGAGGCGCTGGCTGTCGCGGCTGAGGCTCAGCAGTTGCTCGGGATCGCTCGCTTCATCGCTGACCGCGTGAGTTTGTTCGTCATAACTGTCGTGCAACGGTTGTTGCGCGCCATGTTTGCGCCAGTGATCGATCAGGCGATTTCGCGCAATCTGGAATAGCCACGTACGAAATGTCGCGCGACCTTGTGGCTGACTGGCGCTGCGGATCAGGCTGAGCCAGGTTTCCTGAAACACCTCATCGGCCAATTCCGGTTTACCGCTCAACCCAAGCAGAAACCGGTACAAACCCTGTCGATGACGGGCGTACAAGATCTCGAACGCCGCGCTGTCGCCCTCGCGATAACGCGCCAGCAGCGATTCATCGCTGCTGGCGGTCGGGCTGTCTGCCGAAGCAAACAGCTGGCTGATAAAACCCTTCAGACGATTCACTTATTCAATCCGTTGTTCAGTGGCCTGCGCATTCGATGCGGTAGAAGTGCGCAGACTCTGCGCCAGCTGCACCAGTTGCACGAACTCGTTGCGCAAGCCGAAACGGTCGTCGCCGCGAGCGCCACGGGCCAGCGTTTCGGTGTCTTTCAGGCTGAAATCGCCGGTGTAACGAGCGTCCTTGAGTTGCTGGGAAAACGCGGCGACCGCAGCGGCAAAACGCAGATCCTCGCTGGCGCTTTTCACCTGGTTGGCAATCGGCCGCTCGATCAGCAGACTTTTCCCACCTTCGGGCTGTTGATATCGCACACGCAGCATCGCCAATTCCCCGTTCGCCTCAGAAACCGCTGGCGTCGATTTACCGTATCGCAACGGCTCCAACCAACCCTTCTCGCCTGCCGGAACAATTTCGTACAGCGCGGTCACCGTATGGCCTGCACCGATTTCGCCGGCATCGACCTTGTCATTGCTGAAATCCTCACGCTTCAGCGCGCGGTTTTCGTAGCCGAGCAGGCGATATTCGCTGACCTGCGCCGGGTTGAACTCCACCTGCAACTTAACGTTTTTTGCGACCACGGCGAGTGTCGAACCGAGTTGATCGACCAGCACTTTGCGCGCCTCGCGCAGGTTGTCGATGTAGGCATAGTTGCCATCGCCCGCATCGGCCAACTGCTCCATCAAATGTTCATTGTAGTTATCCACACCAAAACCCAGAGTGGTCAGCGAGATTCCGGTTTTGCGTTTATCCACAGCCATTTGCTTGAGACTGTCGAAGTCGCTGACCCCGACGTTGAAATCACCGTCGGTGGCCAAGAGGATGCGATTGATGCCTTTGCCGATGAAGGCCTGCTGCGCCAATGAATAAGCCAGTTCGATGCCTGAAGCACCTGCGGTCGAACCGCCAGCGGTTAACTGCTCGATGGCTGTACGAATTTTCGTTTTTTCCCGTCCGGAAGTCGGTTCAAGCACCACTCTCGATTCGCCGGCGTAGACCACCAGCGACACGCGATCCTGATCGCGCAATTGATCGACCAGCAATTTCAGCGTGCTTTTCACCATCGGCAAGCCTTCACGACGATCCATCGAGCCGGACACATCGACCAGAAACACCAGATTGGCCGGAGGCAGTTCCGCCACGGCGCGATCGGAAGCCTTGATGCCGATGCGCAGCAAGCGCGTGTGCGGGTTCCACGGTGACGCGGCCAGCTCGGTGGTCACGCCAAACGGCGAGCCATCGCTCGGCAGCGCGTAGTCATAAGGGAAGTAATTGACCATTTCCTCGAGCCGCACCGCACCTTCCGGCGGCAGCCGTCCTTGATTGAGCAAACGGCGGACGTTGGCATAAGCGCCGGTATCGACGTCGGCGCTGAAGGTTGAAACCGGGGATTCGGCGACGCTGTGAATCGGGTTATCGGCCAAGACCTGATATTGCTCGCGCTGCTCGTCGCGATAGCCTTGTGGATAACTTTCGCTCTGCGGCATCGGCGCGCTGCCCGCGTTGGGCATTTTGTACAACGCGCGTTTAGCCATTGTGCTGTCGGCCATCAGCGCTTCCTGCTGGATCAATTGCGCAGGCTGAGCGGGCGCCGGCACGGCAGCGGATTCCGGGTTGGAGGAAACGCCGCAACCGGCCACCGCCAGCAACACACCAACAGCAACGGGCCGCAAGAAATACACAGGACGGGACATGGGGGCTGACCTCGGGGATGAAATTGATCATTCATCCACTGAGACGGGCCGCCCCTTCAGTTCGGGTTAAACGCCGCTGAAAATATTTTCAGCGGTGATAACGCCGCACCGCACTGCTGTTGCGCAGCACATGACCTTTGATTTTTTCCATCAGTTCGGCGCGGGTCAGACCGGCCGGCAAGGTATCAGGGGCCAGATCAAGGGCGTATATCTGAATGATGTAGTGGTGCGCGCTATCGCCCACGGGCGGGCACGGGCCCATGTAATGGGTGTTGCCCTTGCTGTTGGTGCCGCCGACGCCTTCGAACGCGGATTTGGCGCCAACACCGGCTGCAATCTGGTGCGTAGTGGCTTTGATGCCGTAGTGAATCCAGTGATCGACGCCCAGGCCTTTCTGGCCGTCCGGATCGTGCATGACGATCGCGTAGCTCTGGGTACCCGTCGGGCCGGCGTTCCAGCTCAGCGCCGGCGACTGATTCTTGCCGCCGCAACCGGCCGCATCGCTGGCCGCTGCCGAGGTGAACAGACGGTTGTCGGAAACACCCGGGATGCTCAGGGTGAAACGCTCCTGGGCCTGCGCCGGAAACTGCACGCAAAGGGCGACGGCAACGGCCGCCAGCCAAGGGTTGAGAGAGGTCAATCGGGTCATTCCGGGAGCACCTTGTGCAGTTGGGCCGTCGTCGGCTTGCAGACTATAGCTGTACCGTTCGTGCGGTGGCACCAGGAAATCGCTGAACCTCGCACCACGGCGCAAACTCGTAAGAGAAATGCCCGTGAGGAAGCCGATCATGTCCCTGCACCGTGTCGCCCGCTTCGCCGATGTCCCTGAAGACCGTGGCCTGCAAGTTGAAATCGGCGACTGCAAGATCGTGTTGCTGCGTGCGGGAGGCCAGCTACGTGCATTTCAGGGCGAATGCCCACACGCCGGCGCGCCGCTGGCTGACGGCGCGTTGTGTCACGGACGGCTGATTTGCCCGTGGCACAAGGCTGCTTTTCGGGCGGAGGACGGCGCGTTGTGCGAGCCACCGGCGCTCGACAGTCTCAAGCGTTATCCATTGGAATTGCGTGGCGATGAGGTTTGGGTCGATGACCAAGCGCTGGCGGATCCGCACACCCCGCCGGCGGACGATTCACGCACTTTCGTGATTGTCGGCGCGGGGGCAGCAGGCACCGCGTGTGCGGCGGCCCTGAGGGAAAAGGGTTTTGGTGGCCGCATCGTGATGATCGACCGCGAACCCGACGCCGGTTACGACCGCACCGTGCTGAGCAAATTTGTCCTCGCCGGGGACATGCCGCCGGAAGAAACACCGCCGCTGCGTGATGAAATTTTCTATAAAGAGCAGCGCATCGAACGTCTGCAAGGCGAAATCACTGACATCAATGCCGGGACTAAAACACTGCACCTCAATGACGGCCAAACGTTGAGTTACGACGCCGCAGTATTGGCCACTGGCGGCGAACCCAATCCACTGGAATTGCCCGGCGCCGACCTGCCACAAGTTTTCGTCCTGCGCTCAAAAGCCCAGGCCGAACAGTTCATGAAAGCGGCCAGCCCCGATCAACGCGCGGTGATCATCGGCGACAGCTTTATCGCCCTCGAATGCGCCTCGGCCCTGCGCCAGTACGGTCTCGACGTCACGGTGCTGGCGCGCCACGAGATACCTTTCGCGGCGCAATTCGGTGAGGCGGTGGGCAAAGCGATCCGCGCGCTGCATGAAGAAAAAGGCGTGAAATTCATCACCGATCATGAGGCGACAGAGATTATTGGCGACGGCAAAGTCGAGGCGGTGCTGCTGGACAATGGCTTGCGGATTTCAGCGGATCTGGTACTGGCGGGGATTGGCGTGCACCCGGCGACCGAGGCGTTCGCGTCACTGCCGAGGGAAAAGGATCAATCTTTGCGCGTTGATGACGGCATGCGCGTCACTGAAGGGTTGTGGGCAATTGGCGACATCGCCACCTTCCCGCTGCACGGCCAGCCACAACGCATCGAACACTGGCGACTGGCTCAGCAGCACGCGCGCATCGCGGCGGCCAATATGCTTGGCGGCGAGGAGCATTATCTGGACGTGCCGTTTTTCTGGACGTGGCATTTCGGCAAGAACTACGACTACCTTGGCCATGCCGAGCATTGGGATGAGGTCGAGTTTCTTGGCGAGCCGGAGCATCCGCCGTTTATTGGGTTGTTCGGCAGAAACGGCATTCTGGTCGCCGCGGTGGCCTGCGAAAAGGAACGAGCGATGGCAATGCTCGCCGAACGCATGAAACAACCGCTGATGATGGAAGAAGCCTGGGCCCTCATCCAGATCTGATCACCGATCCTGTGTCCCGTATCCCGCGTAGGAGCTGCCGGAGGCTGCGATCTTTTGATCTTTAAAATCAAAAGATCGCAGCCTTCGGCAGCTCCTACATAGGGTTTTACCATCTGATCGTTCCCACGCTCCTGCGTGGGAATGCAGCCCGTGACGCTCCGCGTCACTGGACGCGGAGCGTCCCAAGAGGCGTTCCCACGCGGAGCGTGGGAACGATCGAAGCACTGGGTTACCGGGTCAAAGGCTCGCGATTTTCGTCATCTTCGGCATGCAGAAAGATCACCCGGGGGTGCTCCAGTGGTGCTAGCGGTGCTGGCAATTCGGCCTGTTTGACTGGCCAGAAATGCGTCACCACATGACTAATGTCGCCGTCCTGATCGTTGTGAATGGTCATCACGCCCGGCGTGCGCAGCTTTTGAAAACGGTCATCGCACAGCTTGAAGCTCTTGCTCAGCCCTTCATCGTCAATCACCGGCGACGGCAGACGACGCTGGGCAAAGCTGCGACTTTTACGCTGTTGATAGCGCGCCCAGGAAATCAGCACCACCGCGTTGACCAAGGCAATCCACATGTAGATCTGCAACGTGCCCAGCGCATCGAACGCCGAGTTGTCGATACGCGGCGCGCCCGCATGCGTCTCGATCAACGGCCACAATCCGCGAATCAGCAGATACAGCAGGCCAACCCACGCCAACACGGTGAGGATCACGTCGATCACTACCAGGAATGGCCGCTGGCGAGTCCGGATGATTTTCATTTGATGACCTCTTCTTCGTCGTCGCCGAGCGGTTTGATGCCCCGGTCAGGGCTGACCCAACGCGCACGTTTCTGATGTTGGCCGAACAGCACTTTCGGGAAACTGACCAGCGTGGTCAGCAGGCTGATGAGCCAGAACACCAATGGATACCAGACCACCCAGAACATGGTCTTGCCCAGACCGGGCTCATAGCGGCGGTCGATGATGATGCTGACCGCGAACTGCACCAGGCAGACGAAGGCCAGCAGCAAACCGGTGAAGGCCGGCGGCATCAGGTGATCCACCGCAATCGCTTCCGGCATGACCACGAATTTGCCAACGCCCCAGAAAATCACCGAGAGCAGGAAGGTGAACGCCCAACCGGTCGACAGGCAGTATTCGAACAGCAGCGGCCACAGGTAACGATGGCGGTACTGCCAGATGCCGCGAATGTTTTTGAACAGCACTTCGGCGCCGCCCTGGGCCCAGCGCAAACGCTGCTTCCACAAGCCGCCAAGGGTTTCCGGCATCAGAATCCAGCACAGCGCGCGCGGCTCGTAAAAGATGCTCCAGTGATCGAGTTGCAGCTTCCAGCTGATGTCGATGTCTTCGGTGATCATGTCCGGGCTCCAGTAACCGACCCGGTTCAGCGCGGTACGGCGGAACGCGACGATCACACCGGACACGGTGAAGATTCGCCCGAACACCCGTTGCGTGCGTTTGATCAAACCGATAATCGAGGAGAACTCGCCAACCTGCACTCGCCCGACCAGCGTCGAACGTGTGCGGATCCGTGGGTTACCGGTGACCGCGCCAAGGCGTGCGTTGTCCAGCATCGGCGCAACCAGATAGGCCGCCGTGTTCGGCGCCAGCAGCGCGTCACCGTCGATGCACACCAGATATTCACTGCGCGCGGCAATTGCGCCCATGCGCAGGGCCACAGCCTTGCCCTGGTTTTCCGCCAGGTGAAGAACACGCAGGCGCGGATCTTCCTTGGCCAATGCGTCGAGTACTTGCGCGGTGTTGTCCTTGGAGCCGTCGTTGATCGCGATGACTTCGATGTTCGGGTAATGCTGAGCCAGCGCCGCGTGGATCGTATCGGCAGCGTTGTCACCTTCGTTGTAGCAAGGGATCAGGATCGAGATCAGCGGTTCACCTTCCAGCGGTGGCGGCAGAGTGTCGTCCTTCCACGGCCAGTGGCGTTCCCAGTGCAGCCAGAAATACAGGCCACCGGCAATCCACAACCCGGACATGAACAACGGGTAGAAGAACACGAAGTCCATCAGGAACTGCCCGGTCACCAGGAAGATCAGCCCCAGCGGAACGCCGAGGACGATCGCCAGAACAAGCAGGGCTAACAGTCTATCCAGCATGTTATGGATTCCATTTGTTGGAGAGTGCAGGCCTTACGATTTTCAGGTCTGGCAGGTTGTCGAGGAAGTTGTCCGGGTAGTAACCGAAACTGGTCGCGCCCTGACGCTTGAGACGGCCCATCCAGTCCGCCATCACCGCTGCGTCAATGTCAGCCTGGTCTTTTTTCGTCCAGTCCCGCGCCTGCAATTCGAACACGGTGCGATCCAGTGCCCCGGGACGTTTTTTGACGATTTCGACCAGCGCTTCCAGCCACGGCCCGGACTGCGCCTGCGTCTGTTTTTCCATCAATGGCATGGCCATTGGCGCCGTCCAGTCGTAGGTCGCGAGGAAGTCGTCGAGGTTCTGCGCGAACCACGCTTCGCTGGCCGGATTGATCATCGGCTCGGCGAAAATATTGCGCGCGGTCTGCACTTGCGGGCCACGAATGGCGCGGACTTTGGCAGTCAGCTCGTTGGTGAAATCGATAAGGTATTTGCTCTTGAAACGCGTCCAGCGCTGCATCGCCGCCGGATCATCGCGAAGTGCGGCGATCGAACCCGGCAGACCGTTGGCGGCGTAAACCTTCAGCGCCTGCGGGCCGGCGTCTTCGAAATCCGAGAGCACCGCATCGTCGTGATAAATAATGCCGTCGACCGAGGTCAGTCGCGCCACGTCTTCGTAGATTTCACCAATGATCCGCCGCACTTCCGGATCGAACGGCGAAAGGCGTTTGTACTGATCCGGATCGACCGACGTGGTGCCGGTTTTCGGATCCCAGCGCGTCACGCGCGGCAGCTTCGAATCGAGGCCAAAACTCAGCACTGGCATCCACGCAAAGACTTTCACGTGAGCGCGAGTACGCAGTTGCCAGGCGACGCGGTCGAACAGGTCGGCGCGCACTGGCAAATGACGGTTGGGGAAGTACAGTGAATGCACCAGGCCATCGCCCTTCGGATCGGCAAAGGCTTGCAGGAACACCGTGTTGGCCCCGAGGTCAGCCATGCGCTGCACCAGTTTGCCGAGGTTGATGTCCTGTTGCGCCGGATCCGGGTCGTAGACGTTGTCCAGATCGACGTGCACCACGCGCATGGCGAAATCGGACTGCACCGCGACGACGCTGTTGGCGAAATGCTCGCCGTCAGGATCGGAGGCGACGAGGAAGCGCGGGCTACTCATCAGGTTGTCGAGGGTATCGAGGCCGTCATCGAGGGTCAGGGCCATTTCATAGCCCTGCTCACCGACCACGGTCAGCGAAGTACCGTCCGCCGTGCCGTACGGCCAGACCCAGACCCGTGGTTTCTTGCCGGTGACCTTGCGGATTTTCTCCGAGATGTTGGTTACGTCGGTGCGGATCCGCGCCTGGAAATCGGCCTCGGATTCATAACGTTTGATCACCGGATCGTAGCGACGGGTCGCGGCGGCAGGCTGCATGTTGCCCTGCGGGTTGGCCAGAATGCCTTTGTGGTTGGCGTCGGTGTGCGCAGCGATTTCCACCAGACCGGATTTCGAGATTTCGCGCACCTGATCCCAGGTGAGGAAGTCGGAACGCGCACGCGGTGTGCCGGCGAAATCCACCGGCTGGTTCAGCGGCGTGTCGATCCAGCTGCCGACTGGCGCCAGCAGCGCATGCCAGTTATAGGCGCGCAACACCGGCAGCACACGGGTGTAGAAGCTCGAATAACCATCGTCGAAGCTGAGCAGAATCGCTTTCGCCGGCAGCTCCGGGCCGCCCTTGCGCGCAGCCATGATCTGGTCGACCGTGACCGGTTTGTAGCCGTTCTCACGCAACCAGGCGAGTTGTTCGATCATGCGCTCGGTGCGCACCGCTACCACGGCCTGATCGGGATCGCGATCCTCAATATCGTGGTAGGCGATACCGAGTACGTGGTTTTTCGGCCACGGTTTTTCGCTGGCCGCCACCGGACGCTCGGACGGCGGCGCGAAGGCCGGAGCTTGCTGGGCGCAAGCGCTGATCAACAGCGCTCCCAGCAGAAGGATGAAACGCGAAATCAATGGCATCTTCAAACTCTTCTAGAAGCGGAAAGTGAGGTCGACGAGCAGACGCAGATCGGTCTCCCGATCACCGTCGTAGGGCCGGTTGATCACACTGAACAAACCGCCCACCTCGAACACGTCGTTCCAGGCATAGCGTTGGCCATAACCGAGCAGGGCCATGCCGCCGGTGCCGTGATCACGCTGGCTATACGTCCCCGCGCCGGCCTGGAATTGCTGACTCCAGGACGTTTCGTAGCGGTGGTAAAGGACGTGATTGACGTTGACCAGCGGCATCACGCTGAAGTCGGATTTCGGGTTGAAGTACGGCACGTCATCGGATTTCGAGTTGTGGCTGGTGCCGACTTCCAGACCGGCATCGACCTGAATGTTCGGCGCGCTGTAAACGCCTTCGCGGCCGGTGAGCAAGGCCTCGACGCGGTCGTTGCCGTCGCTGAAGTGCGACGGGCTCACCGACAGACGCCACTCGCGGCTTTCGTTGGCGCGCCAGCGAATGAACCCGCTGCCGCCGTTGGCCTTGATGTCGCTGTTGAGCGCGCGCAGCGGTGTTTCCGCCGAGAGGTATTCGAGACTGCCGCCGTACTGCCAGTGGTCGTTGATGTCGCGGGCGATCGCCAGACGCGCGCCCTGTTTGTCGCCGTAGCCGTAATCGTGATTGGAGACTTCGGCTTCGAGGGTCATGTCGCGGGTGCGCCGTTCCAGACCGACACGCTGGAAGCGATGGTTGCCGGTGCCTTCAGCAAAATCACCGGTGGCGTAACCGACGCCCGCAAACACACGCCAATCCTCATCAATCGGCGGGCTGTAAATCGTGCTCTGAATACCGAAATCGCGGCTGCCACTGACGGCGCCTGCACCGCTGCTGCCGCCACCGTTGGCCTTGCCGCCGTAGGCTTCGACACGCAGTTCGGACATGTCGTGAACTTCACGTTCACGGGCCAGACGCTGCACCTGGCGGTTGTCCGGATAACGTGCGACGACGTCGTCGGTCAGCGCATCCATCTGCCGCCATTCCTGCAATTCCATCGCGGTGTGCGCCTGACCGATTTCCAGGCCCATGTCGCGCGGCACCATGCTCTCGGTTTCCTTGAGCTGCATTTCTGCGCGGCGTGGCCAGTTGCGGGCCAGGTACAAATCGGCCTGGGCCAGACGCAAACCGGTATTGCCCGGCGCCTGATCGACCAACGTCTGCAGGCTTTGTTCGCCGTGGGGCAGATCGGAGCTGTAGGTGCCGGCCTGCGCTGCGAGTTGCTGGGCGTCCATCCATTCATCGTTCGGGTTGCCGACTGGCAAGCCCTTTAGCTCGATGCGCGGACGCTGCGATTTGGCGGCGTCTTCGGCGACTTTGCGCGCCTCGTCGGCACGGTCACTTTCCAGCAACGCGTAATACAGCGCGGTGCTGTCTTCGAGGCGGTTGCCGACGTCGGCGTCCGGCGCGGCGAGCACTTGGCGATACAGGTCAGTGGCGATTTCCGGCTCACGCTGATCGAGATAAGACGCCGCGACCCAACGCAATGCGTAGGTCGGAATCTTCACGCCTTCGGCTTGCAGCTTCTGATATTCGGCGATGACGTCGGCGGTGCGCGCGCGGGCCTTGAGCGCGCCCATGCGGTCGATGCGCCAGCGGGTCACGTCTTCCTTGGCGCTGGCGTCCGGCGTCCAGGTGGCGAGGAGTTTGTCGTAGTCAGCCAGCGCACGATCGGCGATGACATAGCGTTCCTTTTCGCTGCGACTGGCCATTTCGGCGAGACGCACACGCTCAGCGGCCAGATCACCTTCGAGGCGACGCAGCGTGACCGGATCAATCAGTCCCGGACGTTGATTAGCCAGGCGCAGCGCCGGTTCTGGCAGACGGGCCTTTTGCAGGGCGACCACGTATTCGCGGGCAACTTCCGGTTTGTTGCCGGCGCGAATAAAGGCCTGATCGTATTCGAACAGCGCGTCGTACTGTTTGCCCGCGCGATTGAGTGCGTAGCCCAGCGCGAGGCGGCGTGCAGGGTCATCGGGTTTGGCAGCCACCAGCGCTTGGGCGCGCGTCACGGCTTGGTCGGGTTTGCCGCCATCCGCTTGCGTCAGGGCCAGGCCCAGTTGCAGGTCGGCGTTATCCGGCTCCAGCGCGAGGGCCTTGTTGTAGACCTGGGTGGCCTGATCCCAACGCTTGAGATTGCGATAGGCACGCGCGGTGGCGGTCAGTGCCTGCACCGGCAGCACGCGGTCGCGGCCCTGGGTTTCATAGACTTGCACAACTTCAGCGTCGAGCCCGGCCCAACTGGCGATTTGCAGGTGATCGCTGATCTGCCCGGTGGTCGACTGACCCGGCGGCACCTGACGCAACACCGTCAGCGCAGGCGTGTACTGCCCGGCCCGGGCATCGCGCACCATCTGATCATAGGGTGTGTCGGCAAACGCCATGACCGGCCAAAGCAATTGGCTGCACAGCGCGACACGGAACAACGGGCGTAAACCACGATGCAATACAGGAACATCAATACGCGGCATTCGTCAGCATCCTTACATGGCCAGCCGGGTCGCAATGCCCTCCTTGCCCATTCGTAACGGTGGCCGAAACTGGCAGCCTCGGCCAAGCTTAGTCAGGCAGTTTTGCACGCAAGCGTTGACCAGTATCGAGAACACAATAATTGTTCAGAATCGTCAGAGCGGTTCTGCCAGCACATCAAAAACCCAAACCCCAGACAGCAAAACGCCCGGCGTCTGTGCGGTACAGAGGCCGGGCGTTGCTATTAAGCGCGCAGAATTACTGCACTTGCGTGACGCCGCCGAACTTGCTCATCAGGAAGCCGACAAACTGCTCAACGGTCATCTTCTGGCCGTTGAATTCGACCTGATTGGCCGCGTAATGCAGCTTGGTCACGACGTTGCTGCCGTCGACGACTGCCAACTGCGAACCGACCGCCATGCCGGCGAACATGTCGGCCGCTTCCTTGGACTGATCAACGATCGCTTTAGCATCGGTCTGGCCGTCGAGTTGCGCCTGCACGCTGAGCAGATCGATCAGCATCGGCTTCGACACCTGAATGTTCAGGTCGAGCAGCGCGATCAGTTGTTTGGCCAGTTGATCCGGTGGCAGATCCATCGATTGCGGCTTGGTCAGGTCAATCACCAGATTGGCCTTGCTCTCACCGTTGGCGGTGTTGAACGAGAGGTTTTCCAGCGCAAATTGCGGGCCGGCAGCCAGCAGTTTTTGCAGATCGGCTTTGACTTGCGCGTCTTCCGCTTCGGTCAGGTTCAGCTCTGGCGCTGGCAAGCCTTGCGCGGCAGCCTCGGCGGCGGCTTTTTCGTACGGCTGCAGCTTGGTCTGGTAGATCTGCATCAACGACAGGGTCGACGGGATGTCGAGGTTTTTCAGGCTCATGGCCAGGTTCGCCGAGCCGATTTTCTTGTCGTTGAACGACACTTCGCCAATCTTGTAGTCGGCGCGACCGGAGGCGTTGCTGCCGTTTTCTTCGGTGAGGTTCTTCATTTCGAAGTTCTTCACGCCGAGCACCGACTGCTTCGGCCCGAAGGTCGATTTGCTGCTGGTCAGCTCGATGGTGTTTTCGCCGGTGTAGTAGCCGTAGGTGCTTTTGGCGAGGTTGCTGGCCAGGGTCAGACCGTTGAGCTCGATCTGTACCGGCGCCTGATCTTCAGCCACGGTCACCAGTTTCAGGTTATCCATGTAGCCGTTGGCCTTGACCTTCTGCGCCTTGGCGTTGGCGGCGATGTCCATGTTCAGGCCGGAGAATTTCAGGCTCGATTTGTCGTCCAGCGCGGTTTCAAACGGCACCAGTTCGAGGGTGCTGTTGGTCGATTCGTCGTAGCCGATGCTGGTCACGCCTTTGAGCGGCGCGGCGCCTTTGGTGGCGGCAAACCATTTTTCGGTGGCGGCGTTCTTTTCCAGCTCGTAGTTGCTGGTGGCCATGACCGGCAGCCATTTCAGCGACAGCAGACGCGAGAACGGCAGCGGGCCGTGTTCGATGTGGTCAACGAACAGCAACTCGACCGGCGCGTCGCCGAACATCTCGCCTTCGCCTTTCAGGCGATAGTGCGCGGTGCTGGTGAAGGTGTGGCGATCCAGCGACACCAGTTCCAGCGACGCGGTGCCGTTGGAGCCGGCCATGGCGGTTTGCAGTTCTTTGTTGGCGTTGCTGACGGCGTCGTTCAACACGCCTTCGATTTTGGTCCCGGTGTACCAGGCCCCGCCCACGCTGATCGCGCCGATGGCAACAACAATTCCGAGAAGCACGCCTGCTGATTTATTCATGAATGACCTGATCGATTTCCGTGGCTGTGAGTGTGGTCGTCTTCCCTGAACCCGTGACCGGGTTGCGGCTCGACTCCGCTTAATTCAGCGGTGGAGATTAGCACCGGGCGCGGGAAGTGACCCAATGATTAAAGGTGAAAGAGTGTCTATGGGGATTGTGGACAGCGGTCAGGCTTGAAGAGTTTCGCTGTTTTTGAAGGCGCTATCGCGAGCAGGCTCACTCCTACAAGGGGAACGCATTCCAAATGTAGGAGTGAGCCTGCTCGCGATAGCGTCGGCCGATTCAGCCGGGATTCAGGAATACTGAACCTCTATCTCATCCAGCTGATGATCAAAGCTCTTCAGCCGCGCCGTCCAGGTATAAACGAGCACTTCAAAATCCCGATCAATCACCGCCCCGCCCGGCCCATCGGCCCGTGGATCGCAGAAATCCAGCTGATAACGCTCACGGGCCATGGCTGTGGCGACATCGGAGAGTTCGCGGGCGTTGTTGAGCCAGTGCCAGCCCTCGCCATCAATCTGCTTGTCGAGTTCCAGGCACTGTTTTTTCAGCGCTTCGAGGCTTTTTTCCAGCGGCGTGCCGGTGAGTTCGCCCATGACTTCGGCGAACGTTCGGCCCGGTTGCCAGTAGCTGCCCCAGAAATATCGGTCGAACACGGTTTCGACCCGGCGCAGGGCGACTTTGGTGTCCCAGATCAGCACCCGCGTCTTGCCTTGTTCGAGCTGGCGCTTTTTCACCCGCTGAACCTGGATCGACGCCCACGCCACACCGACGATCGCCATGACCGCGATCAGCGCCGTCACGCTGTCGAGAAAGATCATGGCCTTGTCGATCTGGTGGGCCAGCATGATGCCGTAGAAATAGGTGGCCGACAGCAGCACCAGCGCTGCGAGGGCGCACCAGAAGCCGAGAGCGTAAGGGTTTTTCATTATTGGTTTCCCCTAGACCAGCGCTAGCAATGTGCGCTGGAAGGGTGCTTTGCACGGGGCGCCCTTCCAACACTTCAAAGCATAGCAACGGCCTCAGGGTTTGCCGGGGCTTGGAGCGTGCGTTCGTCCGCTTTCCCAACCGCCGCCGAGGGCGAGGAACAAATCGATCTGGCTCATCGCAACTTGAGTGTTGGCGGCGGCCAGTTGCGCGGTGACATCGGTGTAGGTGCGGGTCGCTTGCAGATCCGCCAGGAACGACTCGCGGCCGGCCTGGAAGAAGCGGTGCGTCTGGTCGGCGGCGAGTTTCGCCGACTGCTCGGCATCGGCCAGTGCATCGCGGCGTTGCAGCAGCGCGCTGTACTGCGCGAGGCCGGTCTGGGTTTCGCGAATGGCGTTGAGCACCACGCCGTCGAAGTGCGCCAGCGCGCCTTGGGTGGTCGCTTCGGCTTCACGGATGCGCGCACGGGCGCCGTTGGTCGGCACTTTCCAGCTCAGCGACGGGCCGAAACCCCAGCGATTGGTCGACGGATCACCGAGGTCATCGAGAATACCGACGGTGCCGATGGTCGCGCCGATGCTGATGTCCGGGTACAACTCGCCAGTGGCGACGCCGATTCCGGCAGTCGCGGCGGCCAGACGCCGTTCAGCCTGACGAATGTCCGGACGACGTTTGAGCAGTGCGGCGCCATCACCGACCGGCACCAATTGAGCGATTTTCGGCAATTCGGCGCAGGTCGCAGTGCCGGCCGGCAATTGATCGACCGGTTTCGCCAGCAGCATCGACAGTCGGAACAATCCGGCCTGACGCGCTGCTTCATAGCGCGGCATGTCGGCGCGCAGGGATTTGAATTGGGTTTGCGAACGGGTGACCTGGGTTTCGTCGCCACGGCCGGCGTCGCGCAGACGCTGGATCAGCGTGGTGCCTTGCGATTGCAGGTCGAGGGAATGCTGAGCTATTTCGCGTTCTTCGTTGGCCGCGCAGACCTGTGTGTAAGCGCGAACCACGTCCGCGACCAAGGTGATGCGTGCGGTGTCAGCGGCGGCTTGCGTTGCGTCGGCGTTGGCCTTGGCGCCTTCTATGCCGCGCTGCAAGGTGCCCCACAGATCGAATTGGTAAGAAGCGCTGATGCCGATGTCGCCGATATTGGCCACCGGGACTTTTTCCGGCAGCAAAAACGCCTGTCCGGATTCCTGCAAACGCTCAGCGCCCATTTTCACGCCAGCGCTCCAGCCACCGGCCGCTTCGGCTTCATCGACCTGAGCGCGGGCGCGTTGCAGGTTAGCCGCCGCAACACGCAGATCGGTGTTGGACGCCATCGCTTGCTGCACCAGTTGATCGAGGCGCGGGTCTTTATACAGTCGCCACCAATCCGCCGGCACCGGTGCCGAGACCACAGGTTTACCGTCGACGGCCAGTTCGCCCTGAAAATCCTTGCGCTGAACCGCCGAATTCACAGGCATGTGATAGTCCGGCCCGACCATCTGACACGCCGACAACATCACGCCCAACCCGGCGATCATCAGGGCCCTGCTCATTGCGCGGGCTCCTGCTTTTTATCGTCGACCTTCGAGTCTTCGATGATCGACACCGTGGCAGTGCGCCCGGCGATCATGCGGAAATCTTCCGGCACGTCATCAAAGGCAATCCGCACTGGAATCCGCTGCGCCAGCCGCACCCAGCTGAATGCCGGGTTGACGTTCGGCAGCAGGTTGCTGCCGCTGGTGCGGTCGCGGTCTTCGATGCCGGCGACGATGCTTTCGACATGTCCGCGCAATTTCGCGCGGTCGCCGATCACACGGATATCCACCGACTGACCGACATGAATGCCGTCGAGTTTGGTCTCTTCGAAATAACCATCAATGTGGAACGAATTGCTGTCGACCACCGACAACACCGGGCGTCCGGCGGTGACGAATTCCTGCGGACGCGGCGCGCGGTCGTTGACGTAACCGTCGACTGGGCTGCGAATTACCGAGCGGTCGAGGTTGAGCTGAGCGCTGTCCACCGCAACCGTGGCTTCGGCCAGTGCCGATTGCGCACGGGCCACACGCGACTGGCTTTCTTCCAGTTGCTCGGCCGGCACCAGGTTACCGAGGCCACGGTTACGTTTGGCTTCACGCTGAGCCTGAGCGAGGGTTTCTTCGCGATCAGCCACAGCCGCTTTGGCCTGACGCAGGGCCAGTTTGAAGCGATCCTGGTCGATGATGAACAGCACCTGGCCGCGCTTGATCAACTGGTTGTCTTTCACTTCAACCTGTTGGATCAGTCCGGACACGTCCGGGGCGATCTGGATGATGTCGGCGCGAATGTGGCCGTCGCGGGTCCACGGCGCGAACATGTAATACATCACCATGCGCCAGACGAGGACTACGGCAAAAGTCACGATCAGCAGGGTCAGTACCACGCGACCGATGGTCAAAAACGGTTTTTTCATGTCATCAGGTATCGACTGAGTGAGTCCACGCCGTACAGAAGTACCGCGTAGAGCGCCACGTTGAACAATGCCCGGTGCCAGACCAGACGGTAAAAGTGCACGCGCGTAAGCACGGCATGCACCAACAAAAACAGCACATAAGTGATGCCCATCAACACCAGCAAGGTCGGCAGGAAAATGCCGCTGATGTCCAGATCACCAATCATAGGGGCGCTCCATCGGGCAGCGGTTCTTCGGGCTCGGCGCTGGAAACGAATTCGACGCCGGGCAGCAACGCCAGACGCAAACCGCTCAAGGCGTGCAACAGGTTTAGCCGGGTTTCATCATCGCCGTGGCCATTGAGTGCGCGGCGGGTGCGATCCAGAGTCATCAGCAGCGGGGCCGGCGCCGGCAAGCGTTCGCCGGCCTTGAGGCAAGCGCGGAAATACTCACCGACTTCACTGACCACTTGCTGCAACAAAGCGTTCGGCGCGCCGGTGACCCGTGGCGTGTAGGCCAGTAAATCGAGCAGGTTCAGACCGACGCGCACTTCGCGCATGGCGATGCCGGTGTCCTGCCCGGTGAGGGCCAGACGCGGCAGGTGCTGCATCAGTCGATCGAGCAACTGCACACCCAATTTGCGGTGCTCGGCAAGGTTGGCCGGCTCGGTCATGTGCACGATGTCTTTCCAGCTGAACCGGGTCAGGCGTTTCGCTGCCAATTCGGCACCGAACGGGCGCGCCACCAGCGTCCAGATAAACGCGAACAGCAGACCGATCGGCCCCGCCAGGTTGGAGTTCACGAAGGCGAAAAAGTCCGCATCGTAAGCGCCCTGAATACTGATGAACGACGAGGTGTTGACCAGCGTCAGCAGCATGCCGAGGTAGAAACGCGGCTGCACCGTCAGCGTGCCGACGCAGATAAACGGGATGGAAAACGCCAGCACCAGCATCGGGAAGTCGTGCAGGTTGGGCAGAATCAAAAACAGATAAAGGCTGGCGAACAGCACCGACATGCCAGTCCAGAAAAAGAACCGGTAAATCTGCGGCGCCGGGTCGTCCATCGAGGCGAAGAAACTGCACGCCACCGCCGCCAGAATCACCGCGCTGCCGCCGTCCGGCCAGCCGAGCAGAATCCACAGCACCGAGGCGGTGATGATCGCCAGAATGGTCGAGGCCACCGAGTAGAGCATCAGCCCACGGTCGATAAACGGTGTCAGCCGACCCAATCGCCAATGGCGGTAAACCGCGCGCCAGTTGTCTTGGCGCTCGCAGACAATCGCGTCCTGCAGGCTGCGGCAGTCCTGCCACAAATCGATGAATTCACCGAGCCGGTAGATCGAGTTGGAGAACAGCAATTGCCGGCGATCTTCCAGCGCTTCAGCGCTCGGTTGCAGGGCTTCGAGCTGATCTTTCAGCGCTTGCCAGCGGTCGAGATCGGCGTCTTCATGGCCGAGCCATTCGCGGGTCGCGACGAGCAGTGGTTCGAATTTTTCCACCAGCTCAGGCGTGCGCCGTTCGAGGGCGTAGAGCGAATCTTCCAGCGCATCGATCACCGGTAATAGATGAATCATGCGCCCGCGCAATTCTTTGGTGTTGCGCACGGTTTGCGGTCGCGAGCCTTCGTGGGGCAACTGGCCGATCATCAATTCGAGGCTGTTGAAGTTGGCGACCATGGCCATGCGCAGCGCGGTGACTTCTTCGGGCTGCACGTCGCGGCTGAGGAATTTCAGGCTGTAGGTGGTTGCGTCGGCGAACCACTTGCTCACGGCGTCGTTGAACACCGGCGCCAAGCGTCGCGGCCAGAACATTGCGCCGACCACGGCGGCGACAGCGATGCCGAGGAAAATTTCCTCAGTACGCGCCTCGGCCACGTCCCACACCGCCAGCGGGTTATCCACCACCGGCAAGGCAATCAGCGGCAACGTGTAACCGGCGAGCATGAGCGCGTAGCTGTTGGCGGTGCGCAAATGCAGGGACATGAACAACAGAATCCCCGTCCACAGCGCGATGACCACCACCAGCACATACGGGCTCTGCACGAACATCGGCACGAAAAACACCGCCGCTGCCGCACCGAGAAAGGTGCCGATCGCACGGTATAACGCTTTCGAGCTGGTCGGGCCGAGGAACGGGCTGGAGACGATGTACACCGTCGCCATCGCCCAATACGGACGCGGCATTTGCATAAGCAAGGCGATGTACAGCGCGATCATCGACGCTGCAAAAGTCCGCACCCCGTAGAACCAGTCCCGGGCCGGCGGAATGCCGGAGAAAAAACCGTTCAAGAATTAACCACCAATGGCGGGTTGGCCGCCTCAAAAGCTCTGAGTACCCGAAGCGTAGCTTCCAGATCGCTCTGGTCGATGCCCTCAAGCACTTCATGACGCAGACGCACCAGTTCGATCTCCACCGCTTGCACCAGTTCACGACCGGAGTCGGTCAGGCTCAAGCACTTGGCGCGGCGATCGTGGGCATCTTCGGTACGGCAGACGTAACCCGAATGACACAACTGATCGAGCAGACGCACCAGCGACGGACTCTCCATCCCGGCCGCCTGCGCCACCTGCACCTGCCGCACACCCTCGCCCAAACGGCCGATCATCAAGAGCGGCACGGCGCAGGCTTCGGAGATTCCATAGTTGACCAGCGTGGTCTGGCAGATCTTCCGCCAATGCCTGGCGGCCACCACCATGGCACTGCTGATGTTCATCTGGAGAGCGTCGAGGGAATCGGACACGGGGAAATGCACACTGTTAGTTTGCTAACTATCAATATCGCATTGGAGGGGAATTTCAGTCAAGTTTTGAAACAAATCTCCCCAGAGTGAAAATATTTAGAGTTCGTCGATCTCGTGAGGAAGGCCAACCTCATTACGGCGTGAGTGAACGACGGAAGCCAGTTCGAGATCATCCAGCGTGTTCAGTAGATCCTCATACAACGGTGCGGATATCAAATAAGTCACCGTTTCATCCTGATTCTGCACAGCAATCAGCCCGAATTGGCTGCTTTGGATGATTGCCTCAAGTTTGTCCGCTAATTGCGGAAAATTGATTGTTTCAACAGGCAAAAACGGGGGCATCGCTTCGCTCTCCTGGTTTTCAGAACCGGAACGCTACTCCGATGTGGACTGAAATCAGTCAGGCAATATGTAATAAGTTTTTGCGCCAGCCCTACGCATCCCGCCCCTTGCGCAACAACACATTCAACTGATCCACCACCTCCGCCCAATCGGCATCCTCCAGAATCTCATCGCGCAAAAACTGCGACTGGCTCTCCGTCCAGAAGAACGCATCGGCCAAGTGCAGCTCGGGTTTAAGCGGGGAGTGGGTGGCGATGAATTGGTCGATGCTGACCGGGTCGTTGTCCAGGCCGAGTTGTTTGAAGAGAGATGGGAGGCTGTGGGTTGGTTGTTCCATTGCTGAGCTCCTTCAAAAATGGGGTGTATGGAAGATTAATCGCGAGCAGGCTCACTCCTACAGGTGCAATGCAATCCCATTGTAGGAGTGAGCCTGCTCGCGATGAGGCCAGCGAGACCACTGCAAAATCTAATGACTCAACTCCCGCACCTCAGCATGCGGCACCATTTTCAGAAACTCCGGCATGCTCATGTGCAGCAGATAATTGTGGTTGCCCGCCTCCAGATAAATATCTTTCTGCCGCGTCAGCAACGGGTCGATGACCATGTCCAGCCCGTAGGAATCACCCAATGGCGGCACCGCGCCGCGTTCGCAGTCGTCGAAGATGTGCGCCAGGTTGCTTTCGCGGGTCAGTTGCCATTCGCCGCTGTTGCGCACTTTGCTCAAGTCCAGATGACGACTGGCCGGCAGCACGGCCATCAGGTAATGCCCGTGGTGGTCGTCGAGGATGATCGATTTGGCCACCCGTTCCGCTGGCACGCCGGCGACGCGCGCGGTTTCCAGGCTGCTCGATGAATGTCGATGAGCAACGACGTCATATTCGCAATGCGCCCGGGTCAGGCTGCTTTGCACCTTTTTTGCCATTCGCATGATGCACCTCGGTGTCGCGCGGAAGGTGGTTGCTGTGTTTTGAGTCTAGTTCGACGGGCCGCTGACGAAGGGAAATCCGCTCACCGGACACATCCGCACATTGATCAAAATTCATCCAGAGCAACCCTCAACTAGACTGAAAGAACCCGCCACTGACGCTCATGGAGAGTCACGTGAACAGCCGATGTTGTGCCTTCGCCCTGCTCCTGCTGACAAGCGCATCCGCCTTCGCCTTCGCCGCCGACACCTCATTGCCAGCGATGAGCCCGGTCGGTCTGTGGCTGATCACGCTGGGCATCGTGTTCCTGATCGCCGAAGCCGCGCTGCCCAACTACGGGGTGATCGGTCTGGGCGGGATCATCATGTTTGTCATCGGTGCGCTGATTCTGAGCAACGCCGAATTGCCGGTGCCGATGATGATCGGCCTCGGTTTGATCAGCGCTGTGCTGTTGATCGCTTTGCTGATTCGCGCGCTGAAAACCCGCCCGCGCCACGCCGTCAGTGGCGATGCCGGACTGCTCGGCAGCGTGACTGCGATCACCACCGTACAACCGGGCGACGCGCGTAACGGCTGGATTCAACTGCAAGGCGAACGCTGGCAAGTGCTCAGCGCCACTCCGCTGCACACCGGGCAATCGGTGCGTGTGGTGGGTCGCAAGGGATTGATGCTGGAAGTGGCCGCGACTGACGCGGCGCCGCTCGGAGAGTGATCATGGGTCTGCAAATCGGTTTTGTTGCGCTGCTGTTGTTAGTCATTGCCCTCGCCGGCTCGACGTTCCGCATCCTGCGTGAATACGAGCGCGGTGTGGTGTTCCAGCTCGGACGTTTCTGGCAGGTCAAAGGCCCGGGCCTGATCCTGCTGATTCCGGTGGTGCAGCAAATGGTTCGGGTCGATCTACGCACCGTCGTCCTCGATGTACCGCCGCAGGACGTGATCACTCGCGACAACGTGTCGGTGAAGGTCAACGCGGTGTTGTATTTCCGCGTGCTCGATCCGCAGAAGGCAATTATTCAGGTGGAAGATTATCTGTCGGCCACCAGCCAATTGGCGCAGACCACTTTGCGCGCGGTGCTGGGGAAACATGAACTGGATGAATTGCTGGCCGAACGTGAGCAGTTGAACATCGACATCCAGCAAGTGCTCGACGCGCAAACCGATGCCTGGGGTATCAAGGTCGCCAACGTCGAAATCAAACACGTCGACCTTAATGAATCGATGGTGCGCGCCATCGCCAAACAGGCCGAAGCCGAGCGGGAACGGCGGGCCAAGGTGATCCACGCCGAGGGCGAATTGCAGGCGTCGGAAAAACTGATGCAGGCTGCGGAAATGCTTGGCCGTCAGCCTGGGGCGATGCAGTTGCGGTATATGCAGACGCTGAGCTCGATTGCCGGCGACAAGAGTTCGACGATTGTTTTTCCGTTGCCGATTGAGTTGCTCAAGGGGATGGCGGATTTGTCGGGGAAATCTTGAGGAGCGAAAGATCGCAGCCTGCGGCAGCTCCTACAGGATTAGTCTGCGCGGGGTTTGGGGGTGAACAGGCGCGCTTTTATGCCTCCCGCGTGGATTTCAGCGCTGGGCTGCCAGGTTGCCGGTAGCGGTGAAAATTCTTCCGGGCCGTCGAAGGTTCCGATCAGCCACACCCGCCCTTGACCTTGCAGCTCCGCGAGGCTGTCCAGATATACATTCCGATTGACCAACGTGCCGAAGCCGTACTCGTTAGGCCGCGTCGTCTGGCCATCCGCTGTCGGTGGCGTGTAGAGGCGGATCTGCGCGCCGGTGCGGTCGTAATAGACGTAACTTAGGTACCAGAGCATGTCGCTGGTAACGATCCGATCACCCGGCAGGAAATGCTGGTTGACGTAATTTACGACGCGATCGAGCTGATCATTGCTGTCGACATTGGCGTTGTTACTGAGACCGACCAGCTCCACACCGATCAATGAAACCAGCACCGCCAGTGCAAACAACCGTGCGCGACTGTACAAGCGGTCAACGGCCATTGCCGCCAGCATCGGCAAACCGAGGGCGTACGCCGTCAGGTAGCGCTCGATGAACACCGGGGTGATGAACGACACCGCGAACACCAGCAGCAGCGGCAGTCCGGTGTACAACGCCAATAGAACACTGCCGCGCGACACACTGCGGTCGCGCATCACCGCGACAACCGCCAGTGCCAACAACGCCATCGGCAGCGCGACGAAAACCAACACCGGCAGGCTCTCGCCATCGTCCTGAATCAGCCACGACCAGATCATCGACGGCAGAGAACTCAGGGTCACCGCCGGCTCCCAGCCCACATCGCCGCCCGCCTTGAGTTGTTCCATGTGCTGCATCAAGTCGAGCAGATTGGGCAGCCAGGGCAGGTACAACGCGACGATCGCCAGATTCGCCAGCCACCAGTTCCAGCGCTGGATATGCCGGAACCGGTAACCGCGCTGGACGCGAATCACGATCAGGTAAAGCCAGTGACACAACGCCGCGAGCACGGCGAAGTAATGGGTGTACAACGCCGCGCTCATCAACAGCGCGTAAATCACCAGATAGCCGTGCCGTTGCGGGCGCCTGATCCAATAAACCAGCGCCACGCTTGCGGCGATCAGCAACAGGCCAAGCAGCGCATACATGCGCACTTCCTGGCTGTAGCGCACCGCTGTCGGCAGCAGCGCCAGCAACAAACCGGCGACGAAAGCGGCGCGGCGAGTGGCCAGACGATCAACCAGCCAGATGCCCATCCCGACCGCGGCAATGCCCGCCAGCGCACTCAGGCAGCGGATCGCGAAAATGCTGTCACCGAACAGTTCGATCCAGCCATGCAGCAGCATGAAATACAACGGCGGATGCACATCGAAGGCCGCGTGCTTCCAGATCTCGCTCAGCGAATAGCGCGCCAGCAACAGGCTGGAACCTTCATCGCCCCAGATCGCCGCCGCTGTCAGATCATAAAATCGCGCGAACGCAGCCAGCGCCAGCAGTGGCCACAGCCAGTGTTCTTTGACCCAGCGCACCAGCCACCGCGTGCCGAACCAGGAGCCGGGTGCGGCAAAGGGGTCTTGGGTATCGCCGACCGGCGTGACTCTGTTAGCCGCCATTGCTTCCTCATGCCACGCCACGGCGCCACGAAAGTATGGCGTCGAAACCTGCCACTCACTTTAGGTCAGCCACAGCGCAACCGTCGATGAAGGTTTAGCGTTTCACGACACCCGGCGATGCGGCGGCCACTTCCCCCGCCGGATACACCGACTCCCAGCCCCCACCCAGCGCTTTGTACAACCCGACCATCGCCAACGAAACGCCGGTCGAGCTTTCCACCCACTGTTCCTGCGTCGCCAACAAAGCACCCTGCACCGTCAGGACGTTGACAAAATCGACCACGCCTTCGACGTATTGCTGTTGCGCGGTGCGCAGGGCGATCTGGTTTTGCCGAACGGCTTCGGCGAGGCTGTCGCGGCGGCGCTGGCTGGCGTTGTAGGCGGTGAGTTGATCGTCGATTTCGTGCCAGGCGCGCAGCACGGTTTGCTGATAGGCGATGGCCGCTTCCTGTTGCTGGGCTTCACGCAATTGCAGCACGCCGCGCAGGCGACCGCCGTCGAACAGCGGCAAGCTGAATTGCGGGCCGATGCCGAACGCGCGCGAGCCCCACGAGCCGAAGTCACTGAGCTGCATGGCTTGCGAGCTGAGGTTGCCGGACAAGGTGATGCGCGGGTAGAAATCGCCTTTGGCGACGCCGATATTGGCGGTGGCCGCGTGCAGCCGTGATTCGGCCTGACGGATATCCGGACGACGTTCGGCCAGTTGCGACGGCAGACCGATGGCCACTTGCAGTGGCGACTGCGGCACGGCAGCGTCTGTGGATAACTCCTTGGCCAGGGCTTGCGGTGGTTCGCCCATCAACAGGCTGATCGCGTTGATCAGTTGCGATTGGCGTTGCTCCAGCGCCGGCAAGCGCGATTCGATGGCAGCCACTTGGGCGGCGGCTTCGGCGACGTCCAGATCAGTCGCGACGCCGTCGGCCAGACGCAGCTGCGAGAGGTTCAGGCTGTGTCGGGCGACGTCGAGGTTTTGCTCGGTGACGGCGCGGGTGTTTTGTACGCCGCGCAACTGAATGTAGTTTTGCGCGGTGTCGGCGAGCACGGCCAGCAGCACGCCGCGACGGTCGTTTTCGGCGACTTCGAGGTTGGCGTCGGCGGCTTCGGTTTCGCGGCGCACGCGCCCCCAGAAATCCAGCTCCCACGAGGCGGAGAAACCGGCGTCCCACAGGTTGAAGGCGGAATCACCGTTGTGTCCGGAGGGATCGTTCAGGCCTTTGCCGCTGTTGCGTTCGCGGCCGTAACTGCCGGTGGCGGCGGTGTTCGGGTAGCGATCGGCACTGATGACCTGGCGGGCAGCGCGGCTTTGTTGCAGACGGCTGCTGGCCAGTTGCAGGTCGAGGTTGCTGCGCACCGCGCGCTGGGTCAGCGCGGAGAGTTGCGGGTCATGGAAAACTTCCCACCAGCGTTCGTTGAGGGGTTCGCTGACGGCTTGGCTCGGGGCGGACTTGGCGGGTTTGGCCCAGTCGCTGATTTGTGTGGCTTGGGGTTTCTGGAAGTCTGGGCCGACGGTGCAGGCGGTGAGACTGGCCATAAGCAAGGCACTTAGAGTGAGTTGCTGCCACTGGCCTCTTCGCGAGCAGGCTCGCTCCCACATTTTGGATTGCGTTTTCCCTGTGGGAGCGAGCCTGCTCGCGAAGGCGTCGGCGCGGTCAACACGGCTCATCGCTGGGTCACCTCACGCACAGACTTCGCCGAACTCGCGGTATCAATCCGCGCCTCCACCGACATGCCCACCCGCAAGCGCTCGGCCAACGGCTGGCCCGGTTCGAGGATGATCTTCACCGGAATCCGCTGCACGACCTTGGTGAAGTTACCCGTGGCGTTATCCGGCTTCACCGCTGCAAACGTCACACCCGTGGCCGGCGCAATGCTTTCGACGCGACCGCTCAAGGCTTCACCGCCCAGACTGTCGACACGCACCTGCACCTCCTGCCCCGGCTGCACATCCGTCAGTTGAGTTTCCTGAAAATTCGCCACCACATACGCCTGCTGCAACGGCACCACCGCCAGCAATTTGCTGCCCGGCGTTACATAGGCGCCGACGCGTACGGCACGCTCGCCGATCATGCCGTCCTGCGGCGCGGTAATGCGCGTATAGGAAAGCTCGAAACTGGCAATTTCCAGCGCTGCTTGCGCGTGTTTCAGACTGCCTTCGGCGGCATCACGCTGTGCGGCAAGAATGTCGACTTGCTTGCGTTCCGCCGCCAGTTTCGCGGTGGCGGTATTGAGGTGCGCCGTCGCTTGATCGATGCGCGTGCGCGCCTGTTGCGCGTTCTGCACAGTGCCGGCACCGACGCCGGCCAGGTGGTTGTAGCGATTCAATTCCTGCTGGGCAAAGGCCATTTCTGCCTTGGCCGACACCACCGACGCCTGCGCCTGGGCGATCACCGAGGTCTGCCGTTCCAGCGTCGCTTTGGCGTTCTGCAACTGCGCACGCGCCACCAGCGTTTGCGCGTCCGCCGCTTCGGCGGACGCACGCAAATCGCGATCATCAATCAGCGCCAGCAACTGCCCGGCCTTGACGCGCTGGTTGTCTTCGACCAGGACTTCTTTGATAAACCCGGCCACACGCGGCACCACCAGGGTGTAGTCGGCGGAGACGAACGCGTCGTTGGTATTTTGCTGGGTGCGTTTACCAAACAGGCCCGGCATCGCCAGATACACCAACACGCCAACGGCCAGCGCGGCGGCCACGGCCACGGCGAGTTTTTGCTTTGCTTGAGTCGTCATAAAAACCTTCATTGTTCAGTGCAGCCATCAAGTCGGCGCGCGCGGTGGAAAGATCCGCGTCGGCAGCCAGAAAATCAGCAGGATCAGCATCACCGCGACGCCAGCCATGCACACATAGAGATCGGAAGAAGTCAGCACCACGGCCTGTTCGTGCAGACGATGGGCGAGGCCCGGATCGCTGCGATCGGCCAGCGGCGAATTGCCGAGGCTGTCGATCAACATGTTCGAATGGAAATGCAGACGCGACGTGGTCAGCGCTTCGATCACCCCGGTGGCGATCACGGCCGACAGGCCTTTCACCGTGTTGAACCACGCCGACGCGAACGGCCCTTCCAGCGGCGAAATGCTCCCGGTCGAGAGCATCAACAACGGCAACACCGCCATCGGCTGACCGAAAATCTGCAGCCATTGCAGGACATAAAAATCGTCGCGAATCCACGCCGACGTCAGTTGCGAACCACCGAGGCACGACAGCGCCAACATGCTCAAACCGATCCCGAGCACCCAGCGACAATCGACCCATCGCAGATTGCACAGCGCCGCCACCAGCGGCAGCGCGATCAACTGCGGCAACGCGGCGAGCAGCATGATCGGCGCGGTCTGCACCGGGCGATAACCCTGCACCTGCGCCAGATAACTCGACGGAATCAGCACCACCGCCAGCAAAATCACCAACACACCGGCCAAAGTCATCAGGGCGAATGACAGGTTGCGAATACCGAGCATCTGCAATTTGAAAAACGGAATCGGTTGCGACCATTCATTGATCAAAAACGCTATCAACAGCAGCGAACCAGCGCCGAGCAAGCCGCAGATCAGGCTCGATTCAAACCAGTCCAGCCGATTGCCCTGCAGCAAACCGATCACCAACATGCAGATCGCCGGGAAGCCCAGCAGCAGGCCTTTCCAATTGAATGTCTTGAGGCGCTCCAGCCGCAGCGGATCCTGCGGAATGCCGTAAGCCACCATCGCCATGGCGATCAGGCACGGCACGATGATTTGCCAGAACGTCCATTGCCAGCCGACGTATTCCGTCCACAAACCGGCGAGCGGCGTACCGAGGCCGGGGCCGAAAGTCGCGGTCAGCGCGTAACCGGCCAGACCGTAAAGTTTGATATTTGCCGGCAAGAAGCGCAGGGCCACGGTCATCAGCATCGGCGGCAACGCACCGCCGGCCAGGCCTTGCAGAATGCGCATCAACAGCAGGCTTTCGTAATTCGGCGCGAACGGGCACAGCACGCCGAGCACGGTGAACAGGGCGATCGCGCAGAGGGTGAAACGGCGTAGCGAGAAGGTCACCGAGCACCACGGCGCAAACGCCATGGCCGCGACTGAGGTGGCGGTGTAACTGGCGACCAGCCAGGTGCCTTCGTCGTAACCGATGTGCAGCGCGCCACGGATGTCGGCGAGGGCGACTTTGGTGACCATCTCGTTGAGGCCCGACACCAGCACCGCCAGCAGCACGCCGACCAGACCGGTGATGATCCGCGCCCCGAACACCGGAGGCGCGGCCGCCGTCGCCGGGCTGGCCGCAGCGAGGGGCGCCGAGACCGTCAGGGATGTCATGAATGAAAACTCCGGGGGTGGGAAATACCGGAGCATTTTAGTGGGGCTTAACGCTGACGAAAATTGACTTATTGGCAGGTTATAAGTGCATTTCGTGCAGCAATGCAGAACCCTTGTGGGAGCGAGCCTGCTCGCGAAAGCGGTATCAGTCGAAATCTATGTTGCGGCGAATGAAGCTTTCGCGAGCAAGCCCGCTCCCACAGGGAGTTTTGTGATGGCTGGTGATTAAGGTTGAGCAGCCAGCCAGGTTTCGTCGCAGCAGGTTTTCAGGGTTTCCCGCAGCCAGCGGTGCGCCGGATCCTTGTCGAAACGCGGATGCCAGGCTTGTGTCAGCATCAAGGTCGGCAGCGGAATCGGCAGGTCGAACGAGCGCAGCTTCAAACCCAATCGCCGCACGCTGAGCAGCGCTTCCTTGGGCACCGGCAGAATCAGATCGGAATCCGGCAAGGCAAACATCGCCGCATGAAAACTCGGCGCAATCACCGCCACCCGCCGCTCCAGCCCCAACGCGTTCAGCGCCGTATCAATCGGGCCCCGAGCGATACCCCGGCGCGACATGCTGATATGGGAAAAACCGGCGTAGCGTTCAGCGGTGATCTCCCCGTCAAGCAGCGGATGATCTTCACGAACCAGCCCAACGAAATGCGTGGAAAACAGATTCTGCACTTTCACTTCAGGGCTGACCGGCCGGGTGTTGCTGACGCTAAGATCGATCCGTCCTTCGCGCAGCGCTTCATCATCGCCATCGCCCTCGGGGACAAAACGCAGCTCGCAGTGCGGTGCTTGTTGGTCGAGGGTGTCGAACAGCTTGCCGCCGTAGACGCCGATGAAAAAGTCATTGGCGCGGATGCTGAAGCGTCGGCGCAGCGTGCCCAATTCCACCGTGTCAGCGGAGCGGAACAGCAGCGCGGCTTGTTCGACGACGTCGCGCACCTGCTCACGTAATTCCAGTGCTTTGGGGGTTGGCACCAGGCCACGGCCGGCGCGCACGAGGATCGGATCACCGATGGCTTCGCGGATTCGCGTGAGGGTGCGGCTCATCGCGGCGGGGCTGAGGTTCATCCGCCGCGCGGCGCCGACCACACTGCCCTCGTCGAGCAAAGCGTCGAGGGCGACCAGAAGGTTCATGTCCGGAAGCTGCATGGCGAGCACTCGTGGCGGATCAGGATTGATCTGGGTGCAATGCTAGCAAACATCCTGCAAGTGTGGCGGTGGCATCACTGACGCCTTCGCGAGCAAGCCCGCTCCCACATTTGGAATGCAATCCCCTGTGGGAGCGGGCTTGCTCGCGAAGAGGCCCGTCGCCCCACCGCAAATTACCGCTGCATCCCCCAGCGCTTCACCGTCACCCGCTCCAGCGTGTCAAACACCAGATTCTCCACCAGCAAACCAATCAGAATCACCACCGCCAACCCGGCAAACACCTTGTCGGTGTACAGCTCATTACGATTCTGAAAAATGTACCAGCCCAAGCCACCCTTGCCACTGGTCGCACCGAACACCAATTCCGCCGCGATCAACGTGCGCCAGGCAAACGCCCAGCCAATTTTCAGCCCGGCCAGAATCGACGGCAGCGCCGCAGGAATGAGGATGAACAGCACCAGCCGCAATCCCTTCAAACCATAATTGCGCCCGGCCATGCGCAGCGTCTCAGACACCCCAAGAAACCCGGCATAAGTATTCAGCGCCAACGCCCACAACACCGAATGCACCAGCACAAAAATCAGGCTGTTCTGCCCCAACCCAAACCACAGCAACGCCAATGGCAGCAGGGCAATCGCCGGCAACGGGTTAAACATCGAGGTCAGTGTACTCAGCAGATCGCGCCCAAACTGGGTCGACACGGCCAGTGTCGTCAGGGCAAACGCCAGAACGATGCCGATCAGATAACCCTTGAGCAGCACCACCAAGGATATCCACACCTTGCTCAACAACTCGCCGCTGAGCAGGCCGTCGTACAGCGCATGGCTGGTCTGCAGAAAACTCGGCAGCAACAGATCGTTGTTCTGCACCCGCGCGACGATTTCCCAAAGCACCGCGAGCAATATCAGGATCAGGCTTTTGCGCAGCCAACCCTGTTGCCACAGCCGCGTACCGAGGGACAGTTCGCGTTCGACCGGCACTTCCGTCAGTGGCTCTAATACAATTTCGAATTCTTCACGCACAGATGATGACTGGCTCATCGGGTTGATCCTCCTGGCCGCTCAATAGGCGATGCGAATGTCGTTGAAGTCGTGGTCACGCTCGGTTTCCGGCGACTGGCCTTCGTCGAACAGCAGACGATGAATGCGCCGCGCCGATTCCTGAAACGCCACGCCACCGAGGCTGTGCAGATCGTATTGATGGCTGTGCACTTCGGCGCGCACCCGCCCCGGATGCGGCGACAGCAAAAGGATGCGATTGCCCACCACCAGCGCCTCCTCAATCGAGTGCGTGACGAACAACAGGGTGAAGCGCACTTCTTCCCAAAGCAGCAGCAATTCTTCCTGCATCTTGCGGCGGGTCAGCGCATCCAGCGCGGCGAACGGTTCGTCCATCAAGAGGATTTTCGGCTGCATCGCCAACGCCCGGGCAATCGCCACGCGCGCTTTCATGCCGCCGGACAAGGTGTGCGGATAAGCATCAGCAAACGCCGCCAACCCGACCTTTTCCAGATAGTGCAGCGCGCGTTCTTCGGCTTCTTTTTTCTTCAGCGTACGCGACGCCAGCAGTGGAAACATCACGTTCTGTTTGACGGTTTTCCACGGCGGCAGTTGATCGAATTCCTGAAACACCACAATCCGGTCCGGCCCTGGCGCGTCGACGCGCTGGCCTTGCAGACGGATCTCGCCTTCGCACGGTTGAATAAAACCGGCGACCGCTTTGAGCAACGTCGATTTGCCGCAACCGGACGGGCCGAGCAGCACGTAGCGATCGGCCGGGTCAATTTCAAAACTGACCTGGTGCGTGGCGCGCACCACACGTTGCGGCGTGCGGTATTCGAGGCTGACATGATCGACCGCCAACAGCGCTTCGCGGTTGACGATCAGGTTGCTGGCCGCGTGGCCTTGCAAAGGGGCGTTCATCTCGATCAGCTCCCTTGCAGCGGTTTGGCGTCCTGGAAGAAATAGTCCTTCCACGATTCAGGTTTGTTTTTGATCGCGCCGACGCGGTAGAGGAATTCGGCCAGTGGATAAGTATTTTTCGGCGTCACGCTGAATTCGAACTGCGGGTTGTCGATGATTTTCAGCAACGCGGCGCGGTCGATTTTCGCTTTGGTCACGCGGATGTAGGTGTCGGCCGCCGCGCCCTTATCGTTCTGCGCAAATTGCGCCGCTTCGGTCAGTGCTTCAACGAAGGCTTTGTAGGTTTTCGGGTTTTCCTCGCGGAATTTCTCGGTGGCGAACAGCACCGTCGGCGAGTTCGGGCCGAGCACGTCATACGAGTTGAGCACGACGTGAACGTTAGGATTTTCCAGCGCCTGATCCTGGAACGGCGGGTTGGAGAAATGCCCGGTCAGCTCGGTGCCGCCGGCGATCAACGCAGCCGTGGCGTCCGGGTGCGGAACGGCGATGGTGTATTTGTCGAGGCGATTGAATTCCTTGTCGCCCCACTGCTTGGCCGCCGCGTACTGCAGGAAGCGCGACTGCACCGAAACGCCAACCGCCGGCACTGCGATGCGATCCTTCTCGGTGAAATCGGCGATGGTTTTGACCTTCGGATTGTTGCTGACCAAGTAGTAAGGGAAGTTGCCCAGCGAGGCGACGGCTTTGACGTTTTGCTTGCCGTGGGTGCGATCCCAAATGGTCAGCAGCGGCCCGACGCCGGCACCGGCAATGTCGATGGAACCGGACAACAGCGCATCGTTGACCGCAGCGCCGCCCGAGAGCTGCGTCCAGTCGACCTTGATGTCGATGCCTTCTTGCTTGCCGTACTTCTCGATAAGGCCCTGATCGCGCACCACGTTGAGCAATAAATAGACAATGCCGAACTGTTCGGCGATGCGGATTTCACCTTCGGCGTGGGCCACGGTCGGTGCGACCAGGCTGCCGGCAATCAGGCTGAAACCGAGGCCGATGGCGGCGGCCAGCGGGGCAAATGGAAGTCGTTTGGACATGATCGAATCTCCGGCAAATCAGAAAGGCGCGTCGCCCTGAATGGTCGTGCGATACAGCTTGCGGCGCAGGTGCGCGGGGCAGCCGGCGGCGAGGTGGATCAGCGAACGGTTGTCCCAGAACACCAGGTCGTGGGGCTGCCACTGATGGCGGTAGATGTTTTGCGGCAACACGCTGTGGGCGTAGAGCTCGCTCAGCAGTTGCTGGCTCTCGTCGTCCGGCAGACCAACGATGCGCGTGGTGAAACCTTCGCTGACGAACAGCGCTTTGCGGCCGTTTTCCGGGTGCGTGCGCACCACCGGGTGCACCACCTCTGCGACCTGAGCGAGTTGCTCCGGGGTCAGCGTCGGGCGCCAGTTGCCTTCGAATTTGGTTTCGCTGTAACGCGCGGTGTAGGAATGCGCGGCGCTGCGCCCTTCGACTGCTTTACGCAGCTCGGCGGGCAGGTTGTCCCAGGCTTTATGCATGTCGGCGAACAAGGTGTCGCCGCCCTCGGAAGGCAGCTCTTGCGCATGCAACATCGAGCCAAGGCTCGGCAGCTCTTTATAGGAAAGGTCGGAGTGCCAGAATTTGCCGGCGTCGCCGAGGCCGATGTTTTGGCCGTTTTCGACGATGTTGGAAACGATGAGAATTTCCGGGTGATTGGCCAGCAGGAACTGTTTGAGTACGTGAATCTGCAACACACCGAAGCGGCGGCTGAAGTCGATCTGCTGTTGCGGGGTGATTTGCTGATCGCGGAACACCACAACGTGGTGATCGAGGTGCACGCGATGGATGCGCGCAAAGTCTTGATCATTGATCGGCCGGGCGAGGTCGAGGCCAATGATCTCAGCGCCAACGGCACCGCTGAACGGGCGAATTTCGAAGGTTTGCGGCGCGGCGCTCGCGGCGCTTGGGGTAGCAGTAGCTGCGGACATCTTTCAATCTCCCACGCACGGCGCGCTCATGGGCGCGCTCGTCGATCAGACACTCACGCTGGATTGCGTGTCGGTTCAGGTCGTGCGGCGCGCCGATTGGTCGGCAGGTACGCAGGGGAGTGACTTTATAGCTATAAGAATCGGAAATTAAATACCGTTAATGAATAACGATATGGCGAATGGTGAGGAATGGACTGGGTGGTGAGTGACGGTTTTTGTCACTTGCTGACAGAGATGTGGCGTTTCGGCTGACGCTATCGCGAGCAGGCTCACTCCTACAGGGATCGCATTTCATCTGGAGAAATGCGATTCCTGTAGGAGTGAGCCTGCTCGCGATGAGGCCAGCGAAGCCACCATAGAATCAACGCTCGTGTAGTGCCTCAGCCCGCGCGCGGATGATCGGTTTGAGCAGGTAGCTCAACACCGATTTCTTGCCGGTAATGATATCCACCGACGCCACCATCCCCGGAATGATCAGCAACGGCTTGTCATCCGTACCCAGATGGCTGCGCTCCGTACGCACCTTGATCACGTAGTACGTGGTCTTCTTGTCTTCATCGGTAATGGTGTCGGCACCGATCTGCTCAAGCTTGGCTTTCAGACCACCATAAATGGTGTAGTCGTACGCGGTGAATTTCACCGTGGCTTCCTGGCCCGGATGTAGGAACGCGATGTCCTGCGGGCGGATTTTTGCTTCGACCAGCAAGGTGTCGTCCAGCGGCACAATTTCCACCAGATCGCTGCCCGGCTGGATCACGCCGCCGATGGTGTTGACCAGCAACTTGTTGACGATGCCCCGCACCGGCGAGGTAACCAACGTACGGCTGACGCGATCTTCCAGCGCCTTGCCGGTAGCGCTGGCCTTGTTCAGGTCGGTGCGCGCCTCGTTGAGTTGGGTCAGCGCTTCGCTGCGGAATTTGCCGCGCGTCTCGTCGATCTTGCGCTGCACTTCCTTGATCGCCGATTCGGCACGCGGAATCGCCAAAGTTGTGGCATCGAGCTGACCACGGGTTTCCACTTCGGCGCGCTTCAGTCGCAAGACTTCAACCGGCGAAACCGCGCCCTGCGCCACCAACGGCTCGGACATGTTGATTTCCTGACGCTGCAAGCCGAGTTGCTGGCGGTATTGGCCTTGCTTGGAGCCAAATTCGCGAAGCTCTTGCTGACGCTGAATCAACTGCTCCTGCAAACCGCCGATCTCGTCGTGCAGTTGCTGGCGGCGGCTGATGTACAGCGACTCTTCGCTTTTCGCCTGGCCCGGCACGGCTTTCAGCACGTCCTCGGGGAAATTCAGCGGACGGTCATCGACTTCGGCGCTCAGACGCTCCACGCGCAGCAGCATCGACAGACGATCGGCCTCGGTTTCGCCGACGTTGGAGGCAAAACGCGTGTCGTCGAGACGAATCAGCGGTGCGCCGGCCTCAACGATCTGGCCTTCCTTGACGTACAGTTCGGAGACGATCCCGCCCTCAAGGTTCTGGATTTTCTGGATCTTCGACGACGGAATCGCCTTGCCGTCGCCCTTGGTCACTTCGTCGATCACGGCGAAATTGGCCCAGAGCATGAGGAAGACGAAGAAGCCAATGATCGCCCAAATGGTCAGGCGCACGACGCGCGGGGCGTCCTCGATCAGCGCCTTGTTGACCTCCGGCAGCGGCTGGCCCTGCAACGATGCCGAGCCCTTGAAGTAACGACGGATCGAATCCTTGAAACCCGACTTAAGCAACACTGATCTGCCCCTTCTTCAACGCTTCCATCACGGCGGCTTTCGGGCCATCGGCGAGAATCTGACCACGGTCGACCACCAACAGGCGATCGACCAGCGACAACAGTGAAGCCCGGTGCGTGACCAGTATCACGGTCTTGTTTTCAATCACTGCCGCGAGGCGTTGCTTGAGGCGTTCTTCGCCGGTGTTGTCCATCGCGCTGGTGGGTTCATCCATCAGCAGAATCGGCGGATTGAGCAACAGCGCGCGGGCCAGCGCGACGTTCTGCCGTTGGCCACCGGAGAGGTTCTGCCCACGCTCGCCGACTTGCAGCTCATAGCCTTGCGGGTGCAGACGCGCGAATTCGTGGACGCCGGCCAGTTCGGCGGCTTGCAGCACCAGTTCGTCTTCTACATAACGCGCACCGGAAACCAGGTTGTCACGCAGGGTGCCGGCCAGCAGTTGGATGTCCTGTGGCACATAGCCGATGTTGTAGCGCAGCTCGCTGACGTCGATCTGGCGAATGTCCACACCGTCGACCAGCAAGGCGCCATCGTCCGGCTGATAGAGGCCAACCAGCAGTTTGGCCAGGGAGCTTTTGCCCGAGCCACTGCGACCGATGATGCCGATTTTTTCGCCGGGACGAAGCACCAGGTTGATGTTCTTCAGCGCCGGGTTCTGTTGTTCCGGGTAGGTGAAGTTGAGCTGGCGGCATTCGATGGCGCCTTGCAAAACCTTGCGGCTCAGCGGGCGCTCTTCGAAGTTGCGCTCTTGTGGCAGCTCCATCATTTGATCGACCGAGGTCATGGTTACCCGCGCCTGTTGATAGCGGGTCAGCAGACCGGACAGCGAGGCCAGCGGGCTCAGCGCGCGGCCGCTGAGCATGTAGCAAGCGATCAGACCGCCCATGCTCAGGTGCCCGTCGATGATCTGGTACACGCCGAAGACGATCATGATCACCCCGGCCAGTTGCTGGATCAGCAAGGTGATGTTCATCGCCAGACCGGAGAGCATTTTCACCCGCAGTTCGAGGCGGCTGAGGGTGCCGATGGTCTGTTCCCACTGGTACTGGCGTTCGCTTTCGGCGTTGTTGACCTTGACCGCGTCGAGGCCGGCGAGGGTTTCGATCAGGCTCGACTGACGCTCGGCGCCGAGGGCCATGGTGCGTTCCATCGTGGCCACCAGCGGCTTCTGCAAGGCGTAGCCGATCAGCAAGGCAATCGGGAACGCCAGCACCGGAATCCACACCAGATGCCCGCCAAGAATGGCGATGACGATAAAGATCAGGATGGTGAACGGCAGGTCGATCAGGCTGGTCAGGGTCAGCGAGGCGAGGAAATCGCGCAGGCTCTGAAACTCGTGAATGTTCTGCGCAAAGCTGCCGACTCGCGCCGGGCGATACTTCATCGACATGCCGACGATGCGCTCGAACAGCGTCGCCGAGATGATCAGGTCGGTTTTCTTGCCGGCCAGATCCAGGCACAAACTGCGCAGGCTCTTGAGGATCAGGTCGAACAGGTAAGCGCCGGTAATCCCGAGGGCCAAGACCCACAGGGTCGCTTCGGCCTGGTTCGGCACCACGCGGTCGTAGACGTTCATCACAAACAGCGGCGCGGCCATCGCAATGATGTTGATCAGGAAACTTGCGGCAATCGCATCGGCATACAGCCAGCGCGAACGCTTGAGGGTGTCGCGGAACCACGAGCGAGCGCGCGGAATCAGCGTGCCGTGGTTTACGTCGAATTTGTGTTGCGGCTGGGCGAAGAAGACTTTGCCGGTGTAATCGTCGGCGAGCAGTTCGCGGCTGACCACGGACTCGCCGCCGTCGCTTTCGCTGAGCAGCACCCGCGCTTCGTCGTCACCTTGCCAGCCCAACAGGACGGCGCTGCGGCCATCCTTGAGCAGCAACAGCGCGGGCATGGCGATCGCCGGAATTTCTTCCAGTTTGCGCTGCAACACCCGCCCTTGCAGGCCGGCGCGAGCCGCCGCGCGGGGCAGCAACTCGACACTCAAACGTTGTTTGGGCAGTGGCAGGCCGGTGGTCAGCATCGCCGCGCTGGCAGGCTTCTGATGGAGCATGCAAAGGGCGAGCAGACCATCCAGTAACGGATCGTCGTGCAACGCGCGTGGATCATGACTGAGATGAACTCGACTGACTTCTGATTCCACGCTCGACACTCTTTAACAGTTGAAAGGGATAACTCAATTCATCCCAGGCAGCTGAACCTTGGGCTTCACGTCGTTCTGCACAACGGATGCCAACGGCGCGACCACTCCCTGGCTTCTGAGCAACTCGCCCATGGTCGCCTTGATTCGGTACTGAGTAAATAACTGAATGTTTTTGATTTCAGCCAGACGCCGCGATGCGGTGAACAGCTCGTTTTCGCTGTCGAGCAAATCGAGCAGGGTGCGTTCGCCGAGGCTGAATTGACGCTGGTAAGCAGTGCGCACGGCGGTGCTGTGATCGACGTATTGCTGCGCGATCGGCACCTGCGCGTTGGCGTTGTTCAAGGCGTTCCAGGCCAGGCCCAGCTCTTCGTTCAACTGACGCAGGGCGTTGTTGCGGATGTCCAACGCCTGGTTCGACAGGTACGACTTCGATTCCAGATCAGCCTTGTTGCTGCCACCGGAATAGAGGTTGAAGCGCATGCGCAGCATGGCTTGCCACTCGTTGTTGTGACCGTTCTGGCCATCGATATCGTTGTCGGCGGTGCGGCCCAGTTCAGCGTCGAAACGCGGGTAGAAGGTCGACTTGGCGGTCTCATACTGCTTCTCGGCAGCGGCGATGTCGGACTCGGCCGAACGCAGGATCGGGCTGTTTTCGACCATCTGCGTGCGCGCTTCATTGAGGTTGGCCGGCATCATCGCGATGAACGGCGCCGGGCGCTCCAGCTGATCCGGCATCTGGCCGACGGCGCTGAGGAAGTTGGTTTCCGAGTCGGCGAGGTTGGTTTGCTCGGTGATCAGATTGTTGCGGGCCTGAGCCATACGCGCTTCGGCCTGATCGAGGTCGGCGCCGCTGCCGACGCCGCGCTGAGTGCGCAGCTGGATCTGGTCGTAGATGCGCTGGTGGCTCTTGAGGTTTTCTTCGGCCAGACGCACGAACTCGCGACGGGTCAGCACGTCCAGATAAACCTGGGCGACGGTCAACGCGGTGCGCTCGGAAGTGCCGAGCAACGAGTAAGCGCGGGAGTTAACGGTGGCTTGTTGACGCCCGACTTCGCTGGAAGTGGCAAAACCGTCAAAAACCATTTGCGAGAGACGTAAACTTGACTCGCTGCGGTTCAGGGCTTCGTAGTGGTTACCGGAATCGGCGCGCGTGGTCACGCTGTCGGTGCCCTCACGGCCATAACCACCCAGCAGATCGACCTTCGGCAGGTATCCACCTTTCGCTGCTCTTAATTGATAATCCGCCGCCAAACGACTGCTGACCCCTGCCTGGATCTCCGGATGGACATCCAATGCCTGCTGCATGGCTTCTGGTAAGGATTGTGCTTGTACAAAAGAGGCGGCGAGAGCGAAGGGTACGGCGAAAAGCAGGGGCGAACGCATGGTAGGAATTTCCCAGAACTTCTTGTCTTGAATCACAGCAAAAACGGGGCGCTGCGTCGGATGATGGCAACCAGATTGACCGTATGTCGGAAAGTTCAAAACAGGAACTGGATCACACGCTGAAGGACGGGTCGCCGCGGAAATATCAATGTGACATTACTGGGGCGATTGTTTAGGATGGCACCCAGAAGGTCAATAGTTTGGCATAAAGTTAATAGCGAAAGAATCTAGCCAAATTATTGACGATTAGACGCGTCAAACTTGCTACGCAAAATTTAAAAGTACGTCCAGACTGAATCGGCGCCCATGCCATCAGGTCCATGGAAGTCAACTGAACGTGACACCCGGAGAGTCTTCAATGAGCAGTGTTGTTGCCATCGTCAAAAGCATTGTTGGTCAGGTATTCGTGGTGTCACCAGAGGGCGTGCGTCGCGTACTCGTTGAAGGCGATCGCCTGTTTGTCGGCGACCAGATCGACACTGGCCTCTCCGGCGCCGTGTCGCTTGAATTGGCAGATGGCCGCACCCTCGATCTGGGTCGCGAAACCCAGTGGAGCGCCAACGCGCCCGACTCCAGCACTGACCTGGCCGAAGCCACCGCGCAGGCAGCGCCTTCTGTAGAAGAATTGCAGCAAGCCATCGCCGCCGGTGTCGACCCGACGACGGCCCTCGACGCCACCGCTGCCGGCCCAAGCGCCGCAGGCACTGGCGGTGCTGCCGGTGGTGGCCACAGTTTCGTGATGCTCGACGCCACCGCTGGCCGCGTTGACCCGACGATTGGCTTCCCGACCGCAGGCATCAACGCTGCCGGTCAGACCACGCAAGACATCACCGGCGGGCAGACCACCGACACCACCACGAATGCTTTGCGCGATTCGACTCTTAGCGTCAGCGCCACACCGACCATCACCGAAGCCGGTGGCGTGCTGGTGTACACCGCGACCCTGACCCAGGCGCCGCTGACCGACCTGACCATCACCTTGTCCAACGGCGCGGTGATTGTGGTTCCGGCCGGTTCGACCACGGGCACCGTCAACGTACCGCTGGCGCCGAACGACACTGTTTATAACGACTCGACCCAGATCGACGTGACCGTCACCGGCACCACCGGCGGCAACGGCATCAACGTGACCCCGCCAACCGTCCCGGCCACGACCCAGGTCACCGACACCATCGACACCACCACCGTCACTTTGACGGCGGGCACGAATGTCACCGAAGGCGGCCAGATCACCTACACCGCGACCCTGACCAACCCGGCGCAGACGCCGGTGACCGTCACCCTGTCGAACGGCTCGACCATCACAATTGGCGCGGGCCAGACCACCGGCACCGTCAACGTGCCAACGCCGCCGAACGACGTCTATAACAATGGCAGCACCGTCACCACGACCATCACTGGTGCCACCGGTGGCAACTTCGAAAATCTGGTGCCGAACCCGACGCCAGCGACCACCACCATTACCGATTCGGTGGACACCACCACGGTCACGCTGACCGCTGGCTCGACCGTCACCGAAGGCGGTCAGATCACCTACACCGCGACCCTGACCAACCCGGCGCAAACCCCGGTCACCGTCACCCTGTCGAACGGCTCGACGATCACCATCGAAGCCGGCCAGACCACGGGCGTCGTCAACGTGCCGACCCCGGCCAACGACGTCTACAACAATGGCAGCACTGTCACCACCACCATCACTGGTGCCACCGGTGGCAACTTCGAAAATCTGGTGCCAAACCCGACGCCGGCAGTGACCACCATTACCGATTCGGTCGACACCACCACGGTCACCCTGACCGCTGGTTCGAGCGTCACCGAAGGCGGTCAGATCACTTACACCGCGACCCTGACCAACCCGGCGCAGACGCCGGTAACCGTCACCCTGTCGAACGGCTCGACCATCACCATCGAAGCCGGCCAGACCACTGGCGTCGTCAACGTGCCGACCCCGGCCAATGACGTCTACAACAATGGCAGCACCGTCAGCACCACGATTACCGGCGCAACCGGCGGCAACTTCGAAAACCTGGTGCCGAATCCGACGCCAGCAGTGACCACCATCACCGATTCGGTCGACACCACCACCGTCACCCTGACGGCGGGGACGAATGTCACCGAAGGCGGCCAGATCACCTACACCGCGACCCTGACCAACCCGGCGCAGACGCCGGTCACCGTCACTCTGTCGAACGGCTCGACGATCACCATCGAAGCCGGCCAGACCACGGGCGTCGTCAACGTGCCGACAGCGGCCAATGACGTCTACAACAACGGAAGCACCGTCACCACCACCATCACTGGTGCCACCGGTGGCAACTTCGAAAATCTGGTGCCGAACCCGACGCCGGCAGTGACCACCATCACCGATTCGATCGACACCACCACGGTCACTCTGACCGCTGGCTCGACCGTCACTGAAGGCGGTCAGATCACCTACACCGCGACCCTGACCAACCCGGCGCAAACTCCGGTGACCGTCACCCTGTCGAACGGCTCGACCATCACCATCGAAGCCGGCCAGACCACGGGCGTCGTCAACGTGCCGACCCCGGCCAACGACGTCTACAACAATGGCAGCACTGTCAGCACTACGATCACTGGTGCAACCGGCGGCAACTTCGAAAACCTGGTGCCAAATCCGACGCCAGCAGTGACCACCATCACCGATTCGATCGACACCACTAACGTCAGCCTCACCGCCACCGGCACCGTCGTTGAAGGTGGCCAGATCACCTACACCGCGACCCTGACCAACGCCGCGCAAACGCCGGTGACGATCACCCTGTCGAACGGTTCGACCATCACCATTGAAGCCGGCAAAACCACCGGCACCGTCAACGTGCCGACAGCGGCCAACGACGTCTACAACAATGGCAGCACGGTCAGCACCACGATTACCGGCGCAACCGGCGGCAACTTCGAAAACCTGGTGCCGAACACCACGCCAGCAACCACCACGATTACCGATTCGGTCGACACCACCAATCTGTCGCTGTCCGCGACCGGCACCGTTGCTGAAGGCGGTTCGATCGTTTACACCGCAACCCTGACCAATCCAGCCGGCACGCCAGTCACCGTGACCCTGAGCAACGGCTCGGTGATCACCATCGACGCCGGCAAGACCACCGGCACCGTGACCGTCGCGGCGCCGGCCGATGACGTTTATAAAGACGCCGGCCAAGTCGAAGTCAGCATCAATAACGTCACTGGCGGCAATTTCGAGAGCCTGGTGCCAAGCACCGTTCCGGCTGTCACCGAAGTGACCGACACCGTCGACACCTCGACCGTGAAATTGACGGCTGACACCTCGGTGGCTGAAGGCGGCACCGTCACTTACACCGCAACCGTTGGCGCGCCAGTCACCGGCTCGCCGGTTGTCGTGACCTTGGCTAACGGCCAAAACATCACCATTGCGGTCGGCCAAACCACTGGCACCGTGACCACCACCGCGCCGAACGACGCGCTGGCCGGTAACGCGCCGCTGAGCAACTCGATCACCAATGTCAGCGGCGGCAATTACGAAAATCTGGTCGCCGACAAAACTCCGGTCTCCACTAACGTCACCGATGTTGCCGACACCACCAACCTGTCGCTCAGCGCCACCGGTTCTGTGGCTGAAGGCGGTTCGATCGTTTACACCGCAACCCTGACCAACCCGGCCGGCACACCGGCGACCGTGACCCTGTCGAACGGCTCGGTGATCACCATCGAAGCGGGCAAAACCACTGGCACCGTGACCGTCGCTGCGCCTGCCGATGACGTCTATAAAGACGCCGGCAAAGTCGAAGTCACCATCGACAACGCCACAGGTGGCAACTTCGAGAATCTGGTGCCGAGCACTGTTCCGGCTGTCACCGAAGTGACCGACACCCTCGACACGTCGACCGTCAAACTGACCGCTGACACCACCGTGGCTGAAGGCGGTACCGTCACTTACACCGCAACCGTTGGCGCGCCGGTCACCGGTTCGCCTGTCGTCGTGACCTTGGCCAATGGCCAAACCATCACCATCGCGGTCGGCCAGACCACCGGCACCGTAACCGCCACTGCACCGAACGATGCGTTGACCGGCCATGCGCCGCTGACCACGTCGATCACTGAGGTTTCCGGCGGTAACTACGAAAATCTGGTGGCTGACAAAACTCCTGTCAGCACCACCGTCACCGACACTACCGACACCACCAACCTGACGCTCAGCGCCACCGGCACTGTGGCGGAAGGCGGTTCGATCGTTTACACCGCGACCCTGACCAACGCTGCCGGCTCGCCCGTCACCGTAACCTTGTCGAACGGCGCCGTGATCACCATCGAGGCCGGTAAAACCACCGGCACCGTGACCGTCGCAGCCCCTGCCGATGATGTCTACAAAGACGCCGGCAAAGTCGAAGTGAGCATCAAGGACGCCACCGGCGGCGACTTCGAGAACCTTGTACCGAGCACCACACCAGCCGTCACCGACGTGACCGACACCCTCGACACCTCGACCGTGAAACTGACCGCGACCGAGACCGCTGCTGAAGGTGGCACCGTCACTTACACCGCGACCGTCGGCGCGCCAGTCACCGGTTCGCCGGTTGTCGTGACCCTGGCCAACGGTCAGACCATCACCATCGCCGTCGGCCAGACCACCGGCACCGCGACCGCCACCGCACCGAACGATGCGTTGACCGGTCACGCACCGCTGACCAACTCGATCACCGAAGTCAGCGGCGGCAACTACGAAAATCTGGTCGCTGACAAAACCCCGGTCAGCACCACCGTGACCGACACCACCGACACCACCAACCTGACGCTCAGCGCCACCGGTACCGTGGCTGAAGGCGGTTCGATCGTTTACACCGCGACCCTGACCAACGCAGCAGGCTCGCCAGTCACCGTGACCCTGAGCAACGGCTCGGTAATCACCATCGACGCTGGCAAAACCACCGGCACCGTGACCGTCGCTGCGCCTGCCGATGACGTCTATAAAGACGCCGGCAAAGTCGAAGTGACCATCAAGGACGCCACTGGCGGCGACTTCGAGAACCTGGTGCCAAGCACCGTTGCAGCCGTGACCGACGTCACTGACACCATCGACACCTCGACGGTGAAACTGACCGCCACCGAAACCGCTGCTGAAGGCGGCACCGTCACTTACACCGCGACTGTTGGTGCGCCAGTGACCGGCTCGCCTGTCGTCGTGACCCTGGCTAACGGTCAGAGCATCACTATCGCTGTCGGCCAAACCACCGGCACCGTGTCGACCACCGCACCGAACGACGTGTTGGCCGGTCACGCACCGCTGACCAACTCGATCACCAATGTCAGCGGCGGCAACTACGAAAATCTGGTCGCCGACAAAACCCCGGTCAGCACCACCGTGACCGACACCGTCGACACCACCACCGTTTCGCTGACCGCCACCGGCAACGTCAATGAAGGCGGGCAGATCGTCTACACCGCGACCCTGACCAACCCGGCCGGCACCCCGGTGACCGTGACCCTGAGTAACGGTTCGACCATCACCATCGACGCCGGCAAGACCACCGGCACCGTGACCGTTCCTGCGCCTGCCGATGACGTCTATAAAGACGCCGGCAAAGTCGAAGTGACCATCAAGGGCACCGACGGCGGCAATTTCGAAAGCCTGGTGGCCAATCCGACGCCAGCGGTGACCAACGTCGCCGACACCATCAACACCACGCACCTGACCCTCAGCGCTGAAAGCTATGTGCTCGAAGGCACCTCGATCACCTACACCGCGACCCTGACCAACGCCGCGCAAACGCCGGTGACCGTCAACCTGAGCAACGGCCAGACCATCACCATCGAGGCTGGCAAAACCAGCGGTTCGGTGACCATCGCCGCGCCGAGCGATGACGTTTACAAAGACGTCAGCAAGCTCACCGTGACCATGACCGATGCCACCGGCGGCAACTTCGAAAAACTCGACGTCAGCAAGACCCCGGTCAGCACCACCGTCAATGACACCGTCGACAAAACCACGCTGACCCTCAGCGCCAGCGACACCGTCAGCGAAGGTGGCCAGATCACCTACACCGCGACCCTGAGCAATCCGGCCGGCACCGCCATGACCGTGACCCTGGCCAACGGCGCAGTGATCAACATTGCTGCCGGTGCGACCAGCGGTTCGGTGAATTTCGCCGCGCCTGCCAACACCCCGTACATCGACGGCGGCAAAGTACAGACCGCGATTGCCAGCCACAGCGGCGGCAACTTCGAGCAGGTCGATGCCAACCGTTCGGCGGTGGTTACCACCGTCACCGACACCACCGACACCACCAATATCAGCCTGAGCGCCACCGGTTCGGTCGCCGAGGGCGGTTCGATCGTCTACACCGCAAGCCTGACCAACGCGGCAGGCACGGCGATGACCGTGACCCTGAGCAACGGCGCGGTGATCAACATCGCCAAAGGCGCGACCTCTGGCACCGCCACCGTCGCCGCACCGGGCGATGACGTCTACAAGGACGCTGGCAAAGTCGACGCGAGCATCACCAAGACCACCGGCGGCAACTTCGAGAACCTGGTGATCGACAAGACTCCAGCGGTCACCGACGTCACCGACACCATCGATAACAGCACCGTTTCGCTGACCGCCACCGCTGCCACCGTTGAAGGCGGCGTGGTGGTTTACACCGCTTCCGTGACCGCACCGGTCACCGGCGCGCCGGTTGTCGTGACCCTGTCCAACGGCCAGACCATCACCATTCCGGTCGGCGCCAGCAGCGGCAGCGTCAACTTCACCGCACCGAACGATGCACTGGCTGGCGGCAACACGCTGAGCGTGAAAATCGACGGCACCAGCGGCGGCAACTACGAAAATCTCGTCGCAGATAAAACCCCGGCCGTAACGTCGGTGACCGACACCGTCGACACCACCAACCTGTCGCTGAGCGCGACCGGCACCGTGGCTGAGGGCGGTTCGATCGTCTACACCGCAACCCTGACCAACCCGGCCGGCACGCCAGTCACCGTGACCTTGTCGAACGGTTCGACCATCACCATCGAAGCGGGCAAAACCACCGGTTCCGTGACCGTTGCCGCGCCTGCCGATGACGTCTACAAAGACGCCGGCAAAGTCGAAGTGACTATCAAGGACGCGACTGGCGGTAACTTCGAGAACCTCGTTCCGAGCACCACGCCAGCGGTGACCGAAGTCACCGACACCATCGACACCTCGACCGTGAAACTGACGGCCGACACCACCGTGGCTGAAGGCGGCACCGTCACTTACACCGCCACTGTCGGCGCGCCGGTTACCGGTTCGCCCGTCGTGGTGAGCCTGGCCAACGGCCAAAGCATCACCATCGAAGTCGGCAAAACCACCGGCACCGTGACCTTCACCGCACCAAACGATGCGCTGACCGGTCAGGCTTCGCTGACCAACTCGATCACCGGCGTGACCGGCGGCAACTACGAAAATCTGGTCGCCGACAAAACCCCGATCACCACCACCGTGACCGACACCACCGACACCACCAACCTGTCGCTCAGCGCCACCGGTTCCGTGGCCGAGGGTGGTTCGATCATCTACACCGCGACCCTGACCAACGCTGCGGGCTCGCCTGTCACCGTGACCCTGTCGAACGGTTCGGTAATCACCATCGAGGCCGGTAAAACCACCGGCACCGTGACCGTTGCAGCGCCAGCCGATGATGTCTACAAAGACGCCGGCAAAGTTGAAGTGACCATCAAGGACGCCACCGGCGGTAACTTCGAGAACCTCGTTCCGAGCACCACGCCAGCCGTGACCGAAGTCACCGACACCATCGACACCTCGACCGTCAAACTGACCGCCACCGAGTCTGCTGCTGAAGGTGGCACCGTCACCTACACCGCGACCGTCGGCGCACCAGTCACCGGTTCGCCGGTTGTCGTGACCTTGGCTAATGGTCAGAACATCACCATCGAAGTCGGCAAAACCACCGGCACCGTCACCACCATCGCACCGAACGACGCGCTGAACGGCCACACGCCGCTGACCAACGCGATCACTGACGTGAGCGGCGGCAACTACGAGAATCTGGTCGCCGACAAAACCCCGGTTTCGACCACCGTCACCGACACCGTCGACACCACCGATCTGACGCTGAGCGCGACCGGCACCGTCGCCGAGGGCGGTTCGATTGTTTACACCGCGACCCTGACCAACCCGGCCGGCACGCCGGTGACAGTGACCCTGTCGAACGGTTCGACCATCACCATCGAAGCGGGCAAAACCACCGGTTCCGTGACCGTTGCAGCGCCAGCCGATGACGTCTACAAAGACGCCGGCAAAGTCGAAGTGACCATCAAGGACGCCACCGGCGGCAACTTCGAGAACCTCGTTCCGAGCACCACGCCAGCCGTGACTGACGTCACTGACACCATCGACACCTCGACGGTCAAACTGACCGCCACCGAGTCTGCTGCTGAAGGCGGTACCGTCACCTACACCGCGACCGTCGGCGCGCCAGTCACCGGTTCGCCGGTTGTCGTGACCCTGGCCAATGGTCAGAACATCACCATCGAAGTGGGTAAAACCACCGGCACCGTGAGCACTACCGCGCCGAACGATGCGTTGACCGGTCATGCTCCGCTGACCAACTCGATCACCAACGTGTCCGGCGGTAACTACGAGAACCTCGTTGCCGACAAAACCCCGGTCAGCACCACCGTGACCGACACCACCGACACCACCAACCTGAACCTGACCGCGACCGACTCGGTGGCTGAAGGTGGTTCGATCGTTTACACCGCGACCCTGACCAACGCCGCCGGTACTCCGGTGACCGTGACCCTGTCGAACGGCGCAGTGATCACCATCGAAGCAGGCAAAACCAGCGGCACAGTGACCGTTGCGGCTCCGGCGGATGACGTTTACAAGGACGCTGGCAAAGTCGAAGCAACCATTTCGACGGCGACTGGCGGCAACTTCGAGAACCTGGTGCCGAGCACCGTTCCGGCCGTCACCAACATCACCGACACCATCGACACCACCACCGTCAAACTGACCGCGACCGAGTCGGCGGCCGAGGCTGGCAACGTTACTTACACCGCGACCGTGGGTGCGCCAGTGACGGGGTCGCCGGTTGTGGTGACCTTGGCCAATGGTCAGAACATCACGATTGAAGTGGGCAAAACCACTGGTACCGTGACCACCACTGCGCCTAACGATGCACTGACTGGCCATGCTGCGCTGACCAATGCGATCACCGAGGTTTCTGGCGGCAACTACGAAAATCTGGTGGCTGATAAGACGCCGGTGTCGACCAATGTGACCGACACCGTCGACACCACTAACCTGTCTTTGTCAGCGACCGGTTCTGTGGCTGAAGGTGGCTCGATTGTTTACACCGCGACATTGACCAACGCTGCTGGCTCGCCAGTCACAGTGACTCTGTCGAACGGCGCTGTGATCACCATCGAAGCGGGCAAAACTTCCGGCACCGTGTCTGTTCCAGCACCAGCCGATGACGTTTACAAAGACGCCGGCAAAGTTGAAGCGACGATTTCGACTGCTACCGGCGGCAACTTCGAAAAACTGGTACCGAGCACTGTTCCAGCTGTTACCGAAGTGACTGACACGATCGACACCTCGACCGTGAAATTGACTGCGACCGAGTCTGCTGCTGAAGGTGGTGCGGTTGTTTACACCGCTACTGTTGGCGCGCCTGTGACTAGTTCGCCGGTTGTGGTGACCTTGGCCAATGGTCAGAACATCACGATTGAAGTGGGTAAAACCACTGGCACCGTGACCTTCACTGCGCCGAATGATGCGCTGACTGGTCATGCTCCAATCACCAACGCAATTACCGGTGTGACTGGCGGCAACTACGAAAATCTCGTAGCCGACAAAACTCCGGTTTCGACCAACGTCACCGATACCGTCGACACTACCAATCTGTCGCTGTCCGCGACCGGTTCTGTGGCAGAGGGCGGCTCGATCGTTTACACCGCAACTCTGACCAACGCTGCTGGCTCGCCAGTGACCGTGACTCTGTCGAATGGCGCCGTAATCACTATCGAGGCAGGCAAAACTTCGGGCAACGTCACCGTCGCTGCACCTGCCGATGACGTCTACAAAGATGCTGGTAAAGTCGAAGCGACCATTTCTGCCGCAACCGGTGGTGACTTCGAAAAACTGGTACCGAGCACTGTTCCAGCCATTACCGAAGTAACCGACACGATCGATACCTCGACCGTCAAACTCAGCGCTTCCGAAACAGCGGCCGAGGGTGGCACCGTCACCTACACCGCGACCGTTGGTGCGCCAGTGACCGGCTCGCCTGTCGTCGTCACACTGGCCAACGGTCAGAACATCACGATTGAAGTGGGTAAAACCACTGGCACCGTGACCTTCACCGCACCGAACGACGCGCTGACCGGTCATGCGCCGATCACCAACTCGATTACCGGCGTGACTGGCGGTAACTACGAGAACCTGGTGGCTGATAAGACGCCGGTTTCGACCAACGTCACCGATACCGTCGACACCACCAATCTGTCGCTGTCCGCGACCGGTTCCGTGGCTGAAGGTGGCTCGATTGTTTACACCGCAACCCTGACCAACGCTGCTGGCTCGCCAGTGACCGTGACTCTGTCGAATGGCGCCGTAATCACTATCGAGGCAGGCAAAACTTCGGGCAACGTGACCGTCGCTGCGCCTGCCGATGACGTCTACAAAGATGCTGGAAAAGTCGAAGCAACCATTTCTGCCGCAACCGGTGGCGACTTCGAAAAACTGGTACCGAGCACTGTTCCAGCTGTTACAGAAGTGACCGACACCATCGACACCTCGACCGTGAAATTGACGGCGACCGAGACCGCTGCTGAAGGTGGTGCGGTTGTTTACACCGCCACTGTTGGCGCGCCTGTGACTGGTTCGCCGGTTGTGGTGACCTTGGCCAATGGTCAGAACATCACGATTGAAGTGGGTAAAACCACTGGCACCGTGACCTTCACTGCGCCGAACGATGCGCTGACTGGCCATGCTCCAATCACCAACGCAATTACCGGTGTGACTGGCGGCAACTACGAAAACCTCGTAGCCGACAAAACTCCGGTTTCGACCAACGTTACCGACACCGTCGACACCACCAATCTGTCGCTGTCCGCGACCGGTTCTGTGGCAGAGGGCGGCTCGATCGTTTACACCGCAACTCTGACCAACGCTGCTGGCTCGCCAGTGACCGTGACTCTGTCGAATGGCGCCGTAATCACTATCGAGGCAGGCAAAACTTCGGGCAACGTCACCGTCGCTGCACCTGCCGATGACGTCTACAAAGACGCCGGCAAAGTCGAAGCAACCATCTCCACTGCCACTGGTGGCAACTTCGAAAACCTGGTGCCGAGCACTATTCCGGCGGTCACCCAAGTCACCGACACCATCGACACTTCGACCGTCAAACTGACGGCCGATACTTCGGTCGCTGAAGGCGGCAACGTCACCTATACCGCCACCGTCGGCGCTCCGGTTACTGGTTCGCCGGTCACCGTAAGCCTGTCCAACGGCCAGAGCATCACCATCGAAGTGGGTAAAACCAGCGGCACTGTGACCTTCACCGCACCGAACGATGCGCTGACTGGCCATGCTCCGCTGACCAACGCGATCACTGGCGTAACCGGCGGCAACTACGAAGATCTCGTGGCCGACAAAACTCCGGTTACGACCAATGTGACTGACACTGTCGACACCACCAATCTGTCGCTGTCCGCGACCGGCTCTGTCGCCGAGGGTGGCTCGATTGTTTACACCGCGACATTGACCAACGCCGCTGGCTCGCCAGTGACCGTGACCCTGTCGAACGGCGCAGTCATCAACATCGAAGCGGGCAAAACCACCGGCACCGTCACCGTCGCGGCTCCAGCTGACGACGTCTACAAAGACGCCGGCAACGTGCAGGCAACCATCAAAACCGCCACCGGTGGCAGTTTCGAAAATCTGGTGACCAGCACAGCGCCAGCCGTGACCAGCGTCACTGACACCATCGACACCACGACCGTGAAACTGACAGCCACCGCGACAGCGGCCGAAGGTGGCAACGTCGTTTACACGGCAACAGTCGGTGCTCCGGTAACCGGATCGCCAGTCACCGTGACCTTGGCCAACGGTCAGACGATCACCATCCCTGTAGGTCAAACCACTGGCACCGCAACCACCGCCGCACCTAACGACGTGCTGACCGGCCATGCACCATTGACCAACTCGATCACCAACGTCAGCGGCGGCAACTACGAAAACCTCGTGGCCGACAAAACTCCGGTCAGCACCACCGTGACCGACACCGTCGACACGACGAACCTGTCACTCAGCGCTACCAACTCGGTCGCCGAAGGTGGCTCGATCGTTTACACCGCGACATTGAGCAACGCTGCTGGCTCGCCAGTGACGGTGACCTTGTCGAACGGCGCTGTGATCAACATCGAAGCCGGTAAAACCACCGGCACCGTGACCGTCGCTGCTCCGGCGGACGACGTCTATAAAGACGCCGGCACCGTGCAGGCAACCATCAGCAACGCCACCGGTGGCAACTTCGAAAGCCTGGTACCGAGCACCACGCCAGCCGTGACCAGCGTCACCGATACCATCGACACCACCACTGTGAAGTTGACGGCAACGGCGACAGCGGCAGAAGGCGGCAACGTCGTCTACACCGCGACAGTCGGTGCGGCGGTAACCAACGCGCCTGTCGTGGTCACCCTGGCCAACGGTCAGACCATCACCATCGACATCGGCAAAACCACCGGCACCGTGACCACCACCGCACCGAACGATGCACTGACTGGCCACGCGCCGCTGACCAACGCGATCACCAACGTAACCGGCGGCAACTACGAAAACCTCGTGGCCGACAAAACCCCGGTCAGCACCACCGTGACCGACACCATCGACACCACCAACCTGTCGCTGTCAGCGACCGGCACCGTGGCCGAAGGTGGCCAGATCACCTACACCGCAACATTGACTAACGCCGCTGGCTCGCCAGTCACCGTGACCCTGAGCAACGGCTCGGTGATCACCATCGACGCAGGCAAAACCACTGGCACCGTGACCGTTCCGGCGCCAGCCGACGACGTCTACAAAGACGCCGGCAACGTGCAGGCAACCATCAAAACCGCCACGGGTGGCAGTTTCGAAAACCTGGTAACCAGCACCGCGCCAGCCGTGACCAGCGTCACCGACACCATCGACACGACGACCGTGAAGCTAACCGCAACCGGCACCGCCGCTGAAGGTGGCACCGTCACCTACACCGCGACCGTCGGCGCGCAAGTCACCGGCTCGCCAGTGACCGTGACCCTGGCCAACGGTCAGACCATCACCATCGACATCGGCAAAACCACCGGCACCGTGACCTCCACCGCACCGAATGATGCGTTGACTGGCCACACTCCGTTGACCAACTCGATCACTAACGTCAGTGGCGGCAACTACGAAAACCTCGTAGCCGACAAAACCCCGGTCAGCACCACCGTGACCGACACCATCGATACCACCAACCTGTCGCTGTCGGCAACCGGCACCGTGGCCGAAGGTGGCCAGATCACCTACACCGCAACATTGACTAACGCCGCTGGCTCGCCAGTCACCGTGACCTTGAGCAACGGCTCGGTGATCACCATCGACGCAGGCAAAACCACTGGCTCCATCACCGTCGCTGCTCCAGCTGACGACGTCTACAAAGACGCCGGCACCGTGCAGGCAACGATCAGCAACGCCACCGGTGGCAGCTTCGAAAACCTGGTGACCAGCAACACGCCAGCCGTGACCAGCGTCACCGACACCATCGACACCACTACTGTCAGCATTACCGGCAGCAGCTCGGTAACCGAAGGCCAGACCGCCAGCTACACCGTCAGCCTGAACCACCCGGCGCAAACCGACGTGACCCTGAAAATCGTCTACAGCGGTACCGCCGCCGACGGTTCGGACTTCACCGGCGTGTACACCGTGAAGATCCCGGCAGGTGCGAGCAGCGCGCAGTTCAACGTCGCCACCATCGATGACAAGATCACCGAAGGCACCGAGAACTTCGTGGTCAAGATCGATTCGGCCACGGGCGGCAACTTCGAGAACCTCGCGATCAGCGCCACCAACGGCAGCGTCAGCACCTCGATCATCGACAACGATGCGCCGCCGGTCATCGACCTGGACGCCAACAACTCCAGCGGCGCCACCGGTGCCGATTACAAGGTGACCTTCACCGAAAACACCCCGGGCGCGGGTGTGTCGATTGCCGACACCGATATCAAGATCACCGACCCGGACAGCACCATGCTCACCGGCGCCACCGTGGTACTGACCAACCGTCAGGACGGCGATGCGCTGAATCTGGGCAACAGCGTCAACGGCATCACCATCAATGCCAACAGCACCAACGGCACCGTGACCCTGACCTTGTCGGGTAATGCGACGCTGGCCGACTACATGCAGGCCATCAAGAACATCAGCTTCACCAACAACAGTGAAGACCCGAGCACCGTGCCGCGCATCATCACCGTCACCGTGACCGATGGCGGCAACTACTCCAACACCGCGACCACCACGGTCAACGTGGTGGCGATCAACGATGCGCCGATCGCCGCACCGGTCAACGTCACCGGCACTGAAGACACGCCGCTGATCCTCGGCTGGTCGACCTTCGGTGTGACGGATGTCGACAGCCCGGCGAGCAGCCTCGGGGTGAAAATCACCCAGCTGCCGGGCGAAGGCAAACTGCAGTATCTGGACGGTTCGACGTGGAAAGACGTCGCCAACAACCAGACCTTCAGCAAGGCCGATATCGACGCGGGCAAGCTGCGCTTCATGCCGGATACCAACGAGTCCGGCGCGAACGGTAATGCTGCGGGCATTGGCGATCAGAAGGCTGATTACGCACAACTGCAATTCCAGCCAACCGACGGCCAACTGCTGGGCAGCACCGGCACGATCAAGATCGACATCACGCCAGTGGCTGATGCACCGACTCTGGGCGTGGCCGACAACAGCGTGAAGTCCACCGGCCTGATCAAGGAAGTCTGGACCGGCCTGTCGGGCCTCGGCACCAACGGCAACGGCGCCGATGCGACGACGTTGAAAAACGTCATCGACGCCGCCGGCAAACCGAACTCCAGCACCAACGTGACCAACGTGCAGTCCGACGGCAGCGTGACCGCCGGTACCGCATCGAAAACCTCGGGCCTGATTTATCTGGAAGCCGGCAAGAGCTACACCTTCACCGGTATCGGTGATGACAGCCTGCTGGTGACCATTGGCGGAAAAACCGTGGCCTCGACCACGTGGGGCGTGGGCGGCAACCTCAACGGCTCGTTCACCCCGACCACCAGCGGCTACTACACCCTGGACATCTACCACCACAACCAGAGCGGCCCGGGCAGCTATGACGTCAACCTGTCGGTCAACGGCGGCACGGCGATCGACCTGAGCAGCGCTGGCGTGCCGATCTACACCGGCGTGCAGGATCTGGTGAACTCCGGCGTGACCGTTTCCGATCTGCATGGCAGCAACGGCGAAGGCTATTACGACGGCTACAAGCTCAACACCGGCGCCGAAGGCACCAGCGTCAAGTTGTCGGCCGTGACCACGGGCCTGACCGACACCGACGGCTCGGAAACCCTGAGCGTGAAGATCAGCGGCGCACCGGTCGGCTCGGTACTCACCGACGGCGCGGGCCACAGCTTCACCGTCACCGCGACCAGTGGCGACGCCAACGTCACTGGCTGGAGCCTCGGCACCCTGACCGTGACCCCGCCGACCTACTACAACGGCCAGTTCAACCTGACCGTGACGTCGACTTCGACCGAAGCGCTGGGCGGTTCGGCCAGCACCACCGCGACCATTCCGGTCACCGTGGTGCCGGCGGTCTATAACGCCATCGTCGGCACTTCGGGCGATGACACCTTCAGCGGCACCGACGGCAACGACATCATGGTCGCTGACATCGGCGGCCTGACCGTGGTGCCGGGCACCAACTACAACATCGCGTTCATGGTCGACAGCTCGGGCAGCATGAGCACGTCGTCGATCAACGCGGCCAAGGACTCGCTGACGTCGGTGTTCAACACCCTCAAGCAGAGCCTCGGCGGCAACAACTCGGGCACGGTGAACATCTTCCTTGCGGACTTCGACACCCAGGTGAACAAGTCGGTGTCGGTGAACCTCAACGACCCGAACGCGCTGACGCAGCTCAAAGCCGTACTCGACTCGATGGCGTCCGGCGGCGGCACCAACTACGAGGACGTGTTCAAAACCACGGCCAACTGGTTCCAGAGCGCTGATGCCGTGGCCAACACCGGGGCGAAGAACCTTACGTACTTCATCACCGACGGCCAGCCGACTTACTACCAGAGCGGCGAGCAGACCAACCCGACGCTGTACAACAGCGTGAAGTTCGACAGCGTGGTGACGACCAGCAATTACAAGCTGGGCGATAGCTTCGCCACGTACATCGACAGCACGCACTATCTGAGCATCAGTGCCGCCGGTGCTGCTGTTCTGCAAACGTACAAAAACGGCAGCTGGAACTGGAGCAGCCTGGGCACCGTTCACGCTCAGGGCGACGGCACCTATGAGTTGTCGAACCTGGCGGGCAGCGGCAGCAGCACCAGCACAACCACCACCGACAACTCGACCAGCAGTTTCGCGCTGCTCAGCGGTCTGTCCAACGTTGAAGCCATCGGCCTCAACAGCGGTGTCAGCCTTAATGACCTGAAACCTTACGACTCCGACAAAACGCCACAAACCAACATCGATCCGAAGGATCTCGCCAACTCGATCATCGGCCACACCGAAGCGACCCTGCCGGGCAACGACGCGCTCAGCGGTGGCGACGGCAACGACATCCTGTTCGGCGATCTGGTGAGCTTCAACGGCATTGCCGGCGAGGGTTATCAGGCGATGCAGGCGTTCGTGGCCAAGGAAACCGGGGTCGACGTCAGCAAAGTCACTACCAGCAACGTGCACCAGTACATCACCGAGCACTATCAGGCGTTCGATGTGTCCGGCGCGCATGACGGCAACGACACGCTGTTGGGTGGCGCGGGCAATGACATCCTGTTCGGCTCGGGCGGTAACGACACGCTCGATGGCGGCAAAGGCAATGACATCCTGCTCGGCGGTACCGGTAACGACACGCTGATCGGCGGCTCGGGCAACGACATCCTTATCGGTGGTTCGGGTGCCGACACCTTCGTCTGGAAATCGGGCGACACCGGCAACGACGTGATCAAGGACTTCAAGGCCGCCGACGGTGACCGCATCGACCTGCGCGATTTGCTGCAGGGCGAGACCGGCAGCACCATCGACAACTTCCTGAAGATCACCACGGTCGATGGCACGTCGTCGCTGCAAGTCAGCTCGGCAGGCAAGTTCAACTCGGGCGATGCGGCTGCGGCCACGCCGGACGTGACGATCAAACTGGAAGGCAACAACTGGTCGAGTGCCAACATTCATAACCTGATTGCTGGTAGCGACCCGACCATCAAGGTCGACCACAACAACAGCTGATGCATGAACAAAACGGCCGCCCTGATGGGGCGGCCGTCACGTTTACGCCAATCGTCACGGTGACGATTGCGTCGCCGCACCGCATACTCGCGCGCAGTTGGCTATGCTGCTGACAGCATGACGCTGGTTCATTTCTGAGGGATGCTCAATGTTTTACGTGCAACGCGATGCGCAAGGTGTGTTGACGCGCGTGGAAGCGGCGGCTTACGCCGAAGCCACGGAAACGCTGCCGGCCGACAACCATGAAATCCAGGCGTGGTTCGCCAACGCTGCGGTGGAAAACAGCCTCAAACAGCTCAAGCAGAGCGACTTTGAAATGATTCGGGTACTCGACGACCTGATTCAAGTGCTGACCAGCAAAGGCGTGATCCGCGTCACCGACCTGCCGCCAGCGGCCCAGGCCAAACTGCTGGATCGTAACCAGGCACGTGAGGCGTTGGGCGGGTTGAGCCAGCTGATTGATGAAGATGAGAGCGGGCTGATTTAAAGCAAAAGATCGCAGCCTTCGGCAGCTCCTACATGGAATGCATTCCCCTGTAGGAGCTGCCGAAGGCTGCGATCTTTTTGTCTTTCCAGTCCCACATTTGAAATGCATTCCACTGTGGGAGCGGGCTTGCTCGCGAAAGCGTCATCACTGACCGCCATCAATTAAAAGATTACTGCCAAGGCTTCGGCTCACCCAACAACTGCCCCTGAACCCCATACAAACCCATCTCGCGAATCACCGACAATTCCCCTTCGGTCTCGACCCGCTCGGCAATCAGCGGCAAATCAATACTGTGCGCCGCGCGCTGGATCGCCTCGATAAACAGACGCTTGTCGCTCTCCTGATCGATCGCCCGAATGTAGCTGCCATCAATCTTCAGATACGCCAACCCAAGCCGCGCCAGGTTGCCGATCATGCTGAAGCGCCCACCAAAGCGCTGCAGGCTCAGCGAGAAGCCCAACTCGCGCAGACGACGGGTCAACTGCTCCAGCACAGCCTGATCCGGCAACTGTTCCTCGCCAATTTCCAGGGTCAAACGCGGGCCAAGATTGGAATGCGTACGCAGAATCTCAAAGACTTTATTCAGCGCCTGCGGATCCGCCAGCGTCGCTGAAGACAAGTTCAGCGCCAGCGAATCCTCATGCCCTTTCATCTGCTCCAGCACGCGCTCAAGCATCAGGCGATCCAGCCGCGCCGTCCAGCCGAAGCGCTCCAGCCATGGCAGGAAACGCCCGGCAGGAATGGTCTGGCCGTGCTCATCGAGCAAGCGCGAGAGCACTTTGTAATGCAGCACCAATTGCGTGTCCTGCGCCGCCACCACCGGTTGGAAATACAGCTCGAATCGCTGCTGAGTCAGCGCCTGATCGAGCAAGCGGTGCCAGGCATGGTGATCGTCGCCAACGTCGGCGGTCAGGCTCTGATCGAGGCACGCCCAGTTCTGCTCGCCCTGCCCTTCGGCTTGCGCCAACGCCTGATCGCCAAGGCTCAACACCGATTGCGGCGAATCACCATGAGCGAACGGCGCCAGACCAATCGATGCCACGGCCTCGACATCGGTAGCACCGGTGGCGTGCAAACTGCTCAGCGCAGTATCGAGATTCTGCGCCAGTTGCAGCGCTTCCTCCCGCACCAGGCCCGGCGCCAACACAGCAAATTCACCGCCACGAATACGCGTGACGAGGTTCTGGGTTTCCGGGTATTTGGCGCACTCGCGGGACAATTGCTCGCCCACCGCTTTCAACAATTCATCCGTGCGCTGACCGCCCAGACGCTGGTTGAGCCCGGCCAGATCCTTGACCCGCAACAGCAGCAGATAACCGGAGCTGGCCTGCTCGGCATTGCTCACGCGGTTGTTCAGCTGCATCTCGAAATAACGCCGGTTGGCCAGCCCGGTGAGGTTGTCCTGATACGACTCGGCACGCAGCTTTTCACTGCGCTCGGCCTGCTCCTGAAACAGCGCTTTGAGTTTCTCGACCATCTGGTTCATGGCCAGTACCACGCGGCGCAATTCCGGTGTGCGCGGCAGGTCCGGCAGGCTGAGGAATTCGCGGCGGGCGATGGCGTGGGATTGTTTGACCATGTAATCCAGCGGTTTCAATTGCCGGCGCAACAGCAGCGCACCAAGCACCGCACTCACCGCGCCACAGACCAGCAGCCAGCCAAGGCTGCCCAACGCGCTCTGCCACAGCTTGGCCACAGCGAACATCGGGTGGCTGACCACCTCGACCCGCGCCGCCTGCTCCCAGCCACGGCTGACCAGCGCATCGCCACCGGCGGGCTCCAGGCCGATCAATTTGACGAACCAGTCCGGCACGTTGGTGACCGCCGGGCTGCCGCTGCGCTCGACCATGGTTTTGTCGGTTTTCACATCAACCACACGAATGCTCGCGTAATAGCCACTGTCGAAAATCGAACTGACCAGCAACTCGACCATCGCCGGGTCGTCGATGTTCGGCGTCAGCGACAAGGCCAGCGCCGTCGCGGCGTCCTGGGCGTGCGAGCGCAACTGGTTGACGTACTGGGTACGCGAGCTTTCCAGACTGACCATGAAGCTGCCGGTGAAGGCGACCACCAGGAACAGACAGATAGCGATCAACAGCTGTTTGAACAAAGACATCTGAGCGCGTGCTCCTAGTTAGTCGTCTCGACCGGAAAACCTTCGGCCTGCATTTTCTTCAACACATCCTGCCAGCGTGACAGGCGTTTGGTATCACCGACCTTCTTGTTGCCCTTGGCGCCCGGCAAATACAACCCTTCCGCATTGAAAGAGTAGACCGGCAGCAAATCGGTTCGCTGCGACGCCGGTTGAATCTGATCGATCAGGCTGTCGAGCACCAGCGGCATGGCATCGGGGGTGGAATAGTACGTCAGCACCATGTGCGCGCGATTCTGGCGCAGTGCCTTGACGTAGGTGATGCGCAGCTTGTCACTGGAAACGCCGAGATGGCGCAGGCTGAAATACTTGGCGATCGCATAGTCTTCGCAGTCGCCAGCGCCCTTCCACAGCGCCTCGATCGGCGTTTCCCAATAATCGACCTCGTGCCACAGGTCGATGTCTTCGACGTAGCGCACCTGTTTGTTGAAAAACAGGTTCACCACTTTCAGCTTGTCCATTTCGCTGGCCTGTTGCTGCGTCGCCAACAGATTCTGCCAGGCATCGATGCGCTGCTGCCCGGCACCGAGCGGCCCGTACAGGGCTGTGGCTTTGCGGCTGATCGCGGAAAAATCCCAATCGGCATGCAGACCGCCCAGCATAAGACTGGCCAGCAGCAGTGCGCAGCCTAGCCAGCGCAGAGTCCGAGGGATCGCGAAACGTACCGCCACAGCAGGTTTCCGGGGGCAGGAAGGAAAGCGTTTGATGGTGAAGCTTAGCCCGTTAAAAGACAATGGCACGATGAGATCATCGGCATCGCGCTAAACTGTTTGGTAAGTATTCCTCTACACGGTTTGACAACTTGTAGGGCAATCACTAGTGTCATTTGGATCCAAATTCAGCCGACCTACAGGGTGCGTAGTCGTGACACAGAAGCCCAAGCCGCTACACAGCATTAAAGTCGATGGGCCGATTCCTGCACACCTGGCCCGCTCGATCATCGAAGAAACCCTGCGCGCAGCCATTCTCGATGGTCGCCTGCCGTGCGGCACCGCCCTGCGCCAGCAGGATTTGGCCGATTTGTTCGGGGTCAGCCGCATGCCGGTGCGCGAAGCGTTGCGCCAGCTCGAAGCGCAAGAACTGCTGAGCGTGACCACGCACAAAGGCGCGGTGGTCGCCGCGCTGATTCAGGGCGACGCCACGGAAACCTACGAATTGCGCATTCTGCTTGAGGGCGAAGCGCTGCGGCAGTCGATTCCGTTGCTGACAGCAGCCGATCACGAGCTCGCCGCCGGCTACATCCGCGAACTCGAAACCCAACACGACTACACCGAAATCGGTCGGCTTAATCGCCTGTTCCACATGGCGCTGTACGCCAAGGCGCCGAACAAGCGCCTGCTGCGTCTGGTCGAGGACGGTCTCAATGAAGAAGAACGCTTTCTACGTTTCAACCTTGAAGCCATGGGCCTGGGCAAGATCTCCCAGGACGACCACCGTGCCCTGCTGCAAGCCGCGATCGAGCGCGACGTTGAACGCTCGGTGATGCTACTTGAGCAGCACCTCAACCGTGGTGTCGAGGTGATCACCCGCTATCTCGCCAGTCCTGCCGCGCAAAACCGCAAAGCCCTGCGCTAAAGCCTTCCCGCCGGACGCGGATCATCGCGTCCGCCCGGCGAATAACCCGCTTACAAATCCCCTCAACCGGTCGCGCACAAACACTGTGGCGGATCGGCGTCTTCGCTCTAACCTCCCTGCGCCTGTGCGAACGAAATTGCCACCGTGGCAATAACCAAACGGTAATAGCCGTCGCGGCCATTTACCCGCACTCTTGAACGGCCAATCCCAATAAAGAACGGAGGCGCATCGCCTGGTGGTGCAGCCCCCGCAACAGGAACCTACGGAAGGAGCCTTGTCACGGGAAAAGGAAAGTCATGGCGCAATTTCTGGCCAACTTTCATCCCTCAAACCACACCAATCTTTTTCATTAGAAAGTTGCTTCGAGTGAGGCATTCACTCTTGTCGATCAATTTTGGCCGTTATTGGCTGAAAGGAGTAACTACGCCCAAATAAAACTTAACCCGCAAGTTTTATCGGGGGCACTCATACTTGAAAAACATCCAACTTAAAATAATTAAAATTACACTTGTTAAATGCTTTTGCCGTGTATTACTTTTCTCTCGCCGAGTTTGAACTTCGCTGCAAACTTCGGCGCAAGCTATATGCCACACCCATGACGACAGAGGCATTCCAGCAGGTCGCAGGCTTTAATCGCCAGTACATCCAGTACAACAACTTCCGTCTGGAAGTCTTTGTCGCTTGTCGACAAGTCACATGTAAGCCTTCGCTCCACTGATTGCGCAGTTGAAACAAAAGTGCCATTCCATAATCAATGATAAAGGACATCATGATGCCCACTAAGCACCAACTCGCCCTGAAGAAAGCCGAACTTAGCAGTCACCCGATCTTTTCCGAGATCAACTCGTTATCGGTCTTGCGCCGCTTTATGGAAACCCACGTGTTTGCCGTGTGGGATTTCATGTCGCTGACCAAACGCCTGCAGCAGGAACTGACCTGCACGCGTTTGCCGTGGCTACCGCCGCGTGATTCTCGCGCGGCACGGCTGATCAACGAAATCGTCCTCGGTGAAGAATCGGACGATCGTCTGGCCCACGGTCACTACAGCCATTTCGAGTTGTACCTGGATGCAATGCGCGAAATCGGCGCGAGTACCACGGCAGTGGAGCGCTTCGTCGCGCTGCAACAGGAAGGCGTGAGCTACGACGTTGCGCTGCAAAGCATCGACGTCGATCCGGCCGCCGCGCAGTTTGTCCGCGACACCCTGCGCACCGCCCTCCATGCGCCGGGGCACAGCGTTGCAGCGGCGTTTCTGCACGGTCGCGAAAGCGTGATCCCGACCATGTTCCAGCGCATCCTCGACGACTGGGGCATCGGCATCGAGCAAGCACCGACCTTCCGCTACTACCTGGAACGGCACATCGAAGTCGACTCCGAAGACCACGGCCCCGCCGCAGAACAACTGCTCGAGCGTCTGGTCGATGGCGATCCGCAGCGCGAAGCCGAGGTCTATGCCAGCGCCGTCGCCGCTGTCGAAAGCCGCATCGCCTTGTGGGACGGCCTGCGCCTGAGCATGCGCGAACCGTTGGCGGAGGTCGCGCAATGAATGCCGCCGACTATCAATCGTTCGCCGACACTTGGGAAAGCCGCGCGACCATCCGCACCCGCCCGCGCCGCGTGCTGGAAAACGATGAGCGTCTGATCTATCCGCTCAGTCGCCAGCCGCTGGTGCTCAGCGAAACCTTCCTGCGTGAGTGCCCGCAGCAGCGCGATTTTGCATTGGTGCAGACCTTGTACAAATTCATCAACGACGTAGTGATTTTCGAGACGGAAATCGTCGACAAGACCGCGCGCAGCATCGCCAAGAATCGCTTCGCCGTGGCCTTTCCGTTTGCTTGTCGTTATGACGCGATGACCGTGGTGGTCGACGAGGATTACCACGCGTTGGTAGCGATGGATTTCATGCAGCAAACGGTGGCGATGACCGGCATCGAACCGATCCAGTTGCCCGATGAAATCGAACTCAGCCGAGCGATTCCCGCCGCCGTCGCGTTGGCCCCGGAACACCTGCGCAGCGCCGTGGAATTGATCTGCGTGGCCATCGCCGAAAACACCGTGACCGGCGACGTTGCCGCGTTCGCCCGGGACGACACGGTCAAGCCGTCGATCAAAGGCCTGATGGCCGACCACTTGCTCGATGAGGGCCGCCACTCGAGTTTCTGGGCGCGGATGGTGCGCATCTATTGGCACACCGCCAATGAGGCCGATCGCGAAACCATCGCGCAGATTCTGCCGGTGTTCATCGGCCATTACCTGACCAACGACATCCAGAAATCCTTTGATCTGCGCCTGATCGATGCCCTGCCGGTCAGCCAGATCACAAGGCGATCCCTCAAGGACGAAATCGCCGGGTTGGCCTTCCCGATCAATCGCCACCACCCGCTGGTGGGCAACATCGTCAAGTTCTTCCACAGCAGCTCGCTGCTCGACACGCCTTGCGTGCAACTCGCCCTGCGCGACTACCTGGTTTGAGGAGGCCGACATGAAACGTCTCGACATTTTGCTGATTGGCGCCAGCCAGGCCATGACCGACCTGGCGCAGGAACTGGAACAACACGGTCACGCATTGACGCGCAGCGGCGCCGCACAATCGACGGTGGATTTGATCATCGACGATGGCTTTATCGGCGCCGGTGATTTCTGCGCGATTCCGCATTTGCATCTGCGCTTAGGTATTGGAGCGCAAAGCGCTGCGGGTTTGCCGACACTTGATCTGCTGTGCTTTCTCGACTCGTCTTTGATCAGCCGTGTGCCGATTGGCGACGAGCCTTCGGGCAACGGCCAGGTATTGCGCCAGCGGGTGCTGACACACGTGGTGGACGAAGTGGCGTTGCTGGTCAGCCGCTTCTCCCGCGATGCGGACTATCTGCAGCAGGCCTCAACGGTGACTGCGCCAGATTTCGAGCGGATGGAAAACCTGCTGTTTCTCGACAGCCTGGCCTACGTCCATCGCCTCAACCACACGGCGAAACCGGCGCTGCTGAAACAGGCGCAAATCCCGCTGATCGAGCGGCTGCAACAGAGCCTGATCGAGCATGCCGAACGTCCGGCGCTGCACCTCGGCGAACGCTCCATCAGCTACCGCCAATTGCATGCCCACAGCCGAGCAATTCAACAGCGTTTGCTGCCGATTCTTGAGCAGCATCCACAGCCGTGGGTGGTTGGTATCTGCCTGCCGAAAAGCCCGACGCTGTTTGCTTCGATTCTGGCGATTCTCGGCAGCGGTGCGGTGTATCTGCCGCTGGAGCCGAGCCATCCGCTGCAGCGCCAGCAATACATCCTGCACAACGCCGGCGCGTTGCTGTTGCTGCATGACGGCGAGCATCCGCTCAGCGCAACCATGGCAGGGCTGGACGTCAGTCGCATCGACAGCGCCCAAGCAGATCTCAGCCAAGTGTTGATGCGCCAGCGCCCCGCACTCGATGCGCCGTGCATGGCGCTCTACACCTCGGGCACCACCGGGCATCCGAAAGGCGTATTGCTCAGTCAGCACAACCTCGCGCACTTCACCGCGTGGTACGCCGACTACGTGCAATTGCACGCCGAGAGTCGGGTGTTGCAGTTCTCTTCACTGAGTTTCGATTCGTCGCTGATCGACATCTTCCCGACCCTGCTCACAGGCGCCGAACTGGTGGTGCCGGACGACACGCAACGCCGCGATCCGCTGCAACTGGTCGCGTTGATCCGTCGCCGGCAACTGACCCACGCCTTCCTGCCACCCGCGCTGCTGAGCATCCTGCCGCTGGAACAATTGGAAGGCGTGCAAGTGATGACCGGCGGCGATGTCTGCGAGCCGTTCGTCATTGAACAACTGACCCGCCAAGGCACGCTGCACAACCTCTACGGCCCGACCGAAGCCACGGTGTTGATCACTGCGCGACAACTCACACCCGGCGACAGCAACCGCAGCCTCGGCGCGCCGATTGCCAATAGCCAAGTGCTGATTCTCGATGACGATCTGCAACCGGTGCCCGAGCACACCGTCGGCGAGTTGTTCATCGTCGGCCCCGGCGTTTGCCTCGGCTATTTGAACAATCCGCAGCAGACTGCCGAGCGTTATCTGAACCTGCAATTGCCCGATGGCGAAACCCTGCGCGCTTACCGCAGCGGCGACATGGCCAAGTGGGGCGAGCACGGCATCGAGCTGTGCGGACGCCGCGATAATCAGGTGAAGATTCGTGGTTTCCGGGTCGAGCCGGAAGAGATCGAACGCTGCCTGCGCGAAAGCCAGCTGTATCGACAAATAGCCGTGGTGATTGATCCACAGCGGCGAATTCTGGCGTTCCTCGCCCAGCCACAATCCGACGATTCCCGCGATGCACTGAAGGCCCACGCCCAGCAGTTTTTACCGGACTACATGCAACCGGTGGCGTGGACTGAACTGCCGAGCATGCCGTTCGCCAGCAATGGCAAAGTCGACCGCAAAGCGCTGCTGGAATTGCCGGTGAGCGTGCAGGACAACGGCCCGAAATGTCTGCCGGCGAATGCTGATGAAGCGTTGTTGCTGGAGATCTGGGCCGAGTTGTTGGAGCTGCCCGTCAGCGACATCTCCACCGACGAAAGCTTTTTCAATCTCGGCGGCCATTCGATTTTGTTGTCGCGGATGTTGCTGCGTTTGCGTGAGGAATTTGGTCGCAGCATCTCGATCAATCGCTTCATCGAACTGCCGACCATCATCAAACTCGCGACGCTGGTGCGCGGCACCGATGACAGCGCGGTACTCAGCGCTCAAGCGATGGCCGACGCCGAACGTGTGCTGGAAATCGAGCCGCTGCCGATCAGCCGCATGGGCGATGTGCACAAGGTCATCGTCACTGGCGCCAACAGTTTTGTCGGAGTGCACATCGTCGAGGCGCTGCTCGGTTGGGGCGCCAGCGAGGTCGCGTGTCTGGTGCGTGACGGCGGCGGGCAAACGGCGGCGCAGCGCTTTGCGCAGTCACTGCGCGAAAACCGTCTGGAGCATCTGGATCTGAGTCGGGTGCGGGTTTACGCGGCAGATATCACTCGCCCGCAATTGGGCTTGGCCGACGACGATTATCAGCGTCTCGATCGCGAGTTCGGCGCGCTGGTACACAACGCCGCCAACGTCAATCACGTGCTCGACTACGAGTCACTGGCGGCGGACAACGTCGAGCCGATTTTCGCCCTGCTGCGCCTGTGCGAAGGTCAGAGCAAAAAGGTCTTCAATTTTGTCTCGACGCTGTCGGCTTCAAGTACGGTCGACGACGCGGGACGAGTGCTGGAATTGCCTGCCGCGCCAACGCCGCCGATCTACATCCGCAACGGCTACAACCTGTCGAAATGGGTCGGCGAGCGCATCCTCGAACGCGCGCGGGAACGCGGCGTACGGGTCAATCTGTATCGACCCGGCAACATCAGTTTCAACAGCCTGAGCGGCGTGTGTCAGCCGCACAAAAACCGTTTGATGCTGATGCTCAAAGGTTCGATTCAGCTCGGCCAGGTGCCGGCCTTCGCGTTGAATTTCGACCTGATGCCGGTGGATTTTCTCGCGCGGTTTATCGCTTTCCATGCCAGCCGATATTCGCCCGATCACGCGGTGTTCAACCTGCATAACCCAGAGCCGCTGAGCTGGGATGCCTACGTTGCTTCCTTCCGCGAAACCGGCAGCGAATTCTCACTGGTCAGCGTCGCCGACTGGCAGCAGCAACTCGGCCGCGTCGACGCCGATAACGCGCTGTTCGGCGTGCTCGGTTTCTACCTCAACGGCTTTGAAGAAGACATCGGCGACATCTCCCTGATCGGCCACGCCAACGCTGAAGCCGGCGTCCAGCAAATGGGCGCGCACTACCCGCAGAAATCCCCGGCGCTGCTGCGTCGCGGCTGCGCTTACCTGAAAGAAATCAACTTCATCTGATCCAACAACAAGGAGCAACACCATGAGCACTCTGCAACCCGACACCCTGATCAAAAACCCCCATGGCTGCCACGTTGTGTCTTCGGTGGAAGTGCCGGTCGACGCGGCGCAGGTCTGGGCGGTGGTCGGTAATTTCGGCGGTTTCGACCGCTTCATTCCGGCGCTGTCGCACATCGAAATGACCGGCGAGGGCGTGTCCTCGCTGCGCAAGAAATTTTTCAAGGATGGCAACGTGGTGGTCGAGCAACTCAACTCCCGCGACGACCAGGCGCGGAGCATGACCTGGACGACGATCTACAACACGCTGGGCGTGGCGAATCTGTGGGCGGCGATGAATGTGGAAGCGCTGGGCACGGGCAAATCCCGCGCGACGTGGACGATCATTGCCGAGCCTGCCGGCGGTGGCGAAGAGGCGCTGCCGGGGTTCAGGGATTTTGTGCAGGGGTTTGCGGATGATGCGATGGGGAATGTTTTGAGGCTGTTTGTTTAAGGCTATAGATGTGTGGTGAATGAACCACCGCTTTCGCGAGCAAGCCCGCTCCCACAGGGGAACGCATTCCAACTGTGGGAGCGAGCCTGCTCGCGAAGAACGATAACGCGGTCAGATTTTGAAACTGTCGACCAACTGCTTCAACCGATTCGCCTGCTGCGACAACGCATCGCAATCCTTCAACGTTTCATTGAGGTTGGCCACACTTTGCTGGTTCAGCATGTTGATCTGGTTAACGTCGACATTGAGGGTTTCCACCACCGCCGTCTGCTCTTCCGTCGCCGCTGCCACCGACTGGTTCATGCCGTCGATTTCACCGATGCGCTGGGTCACGCTGACCAGGCGCAAACCGGCCTGATTGGCCACTTCCACGCTTTGCTCGCTGGATGCCTGACTGGCGTTCATCGTACTCACCGCTTCACGCGAACCGACTTGCAAGGAAGTGATCATTTTGTGGATCTCTTCCGCCGATTCCTGGGTGCGATGGGCCAGGTTACGCACCTCATCCGCGACCACGGCAAAACCACGCCCGGCCTCACCGGCACGCGCCGCTTCAATCGCCGCGTTCAGCGCCAACAGGTTGGTCTGCTGCGAGATGCCTTTGATCACATCGAGGATGTGGCCGATGTTGTCGGTACTCGCATTCAGGGTTTCGATCTGCGTGCACGACAGGCTGATTTTCTGCGACAACTCGGTCATCGCCAGAATGGTTTGTTCCACCACCTGACGACCATCTTCGGCCTGCTCGCTCGCGCCGCTGGCGTGCTGCGAAGCATCGGCGGCATTGCGCGCGATTTCCTGCGTGGCGGCGCCCAATTCGTTGATCGCCGCCGCGACGCTGTTGGTGCGCGCACTTTGTTCGTCGGAACCGACGATCGAGGCGTTGGACGACGCCATCACTCGTTGCGATAAGTCATGCACTTGGCGGGTCGCCGAGGACACTTCGGAAATCGACGCGTGGATCCGCTCAACGAACTGGTTGAATGCGCTGCCCAGTTCACCGAATTCGTCTTTGCTCTCTACGACCAGACGGCGGGTCAAATCACCCTCGCCCTGCGCAATGTCCTGCATCGCACGGCCCATGGTGGTCAGCGGACGCATCAACACATTGATCAGCAGGCTCAGCAGCAAGGCAATCGCGCCCACGGCTACGAACATCGCGATCAGCGCCGAGGTGCGGAATTGGCTGAGTGCGGCGTAGGCTTTGTCGCGATCGATCGACAGACCGATGTACCACTGCGCATTCGGCAAGTCGCTGACCGGGGTGAACGACAGAATGCGTTCCTCGCCGTTGAGCAGCACATTCTGGTTGCCCTTTTCGATGCGCACGTTGCTGTTCGGGTAGATGTCCTTGAGGTTTTTCATCACCTGATCTTTGTCCGGGCTGACGATCACCTGACCGTCAGCGCTGACCAGAAACGCATGGCCGAGGCCACCGAAGTCCACCGAGTTGATGATCTTCACCAGGGTTTCCAGGCTCAGGTCACCGCCAACCACACCGAGCAATTCGCCGTTGTGTTTGACCGGCATGGCGATGGTCACCACCAGGCCACCGACAGCAGCCATGTACGGCGGGGTGAGCATGGTTTTATCGGCGGCGACCGCTTGTTTGTACCAAGGGCGCTGACGCGGATCGTAACCGTCCGGCATCTTCGCGTCAGGGCGCTGGGTGAAGACACCGTTGGCCTGACCGACGTAGGTGAACTGGAAGTTCTGGGTGAAGGCCGGTTGGTCGACCAGACCCGGCAAGTCAGCGTCTTTGACTTGATGAGCGACGTTCTGCGCGAGGTTTTCCAACACCAGAATCCGCCCGCTCATCCAGTTCTGCACGCTGCTGGCGGTCAGATCGCCGGCCTGCTGTACGGAGGATTGGAGGTTCTGGCGAATGGTGTTTCGCTGCAGATAATCGTTGTAGAGGGTGAATAACGCGAAAGCCAGGACCACGACGCCCGAGGCGGCCAACAAAATTTTATGGCTGAACTTGAGATTCATTTCATGGGACTTCTTATGCCGAAGGTGGGGATGCGTTCCAGATGCAACATTCCATGTAGCTCCGATGTTCAGCAGCGCTGAAGAGTCAAACGCTCTGATTTCCAGTGACGGGTAGGCAACGTTCTGCCGGTCGCTCTACTTTGGTGCACGCATGTCTCACCAGTCTGTCGGCACGTGAAGGAGAAATCTTAGGGTTGCGTGGGAAATGGAGGCTTTTGCCTCGGATTCCCGCCGAACGGCGTGCTAGAGCCTGCGCAGCAAAATTTTTTAGGACGGATGTTCGAGCGGCGGTTGCAAAACCTGTAACCCTTGATAACAATGCGACTAATTATCATTTGTGACGTTTTGGCAGCCGCGTTCATGTCCTCACCCGAGTTCGCCGTTCAGGCGCTTTACAGTAGTCATCACGGCTGGCTCAACGCCTGGCTGCGCGCACGGCTGGGCAACGCAGCGGATGCGGCGGATCTGGCACAGGACACCTTCGTGCGTCTGCTGCAACGCACCGAACGCCTAGAACTGAAAGCGCCCCGCGCCTTTTTGCGAACTATCGCCCGTGGTCTGGTAATCGACCACTGGCGCCGCGAGGAAATCGAACGCGCCTACCTGGAAACCATCGCCCATTTGCCCGAAGCCGAAACGCCGAGTGCCGAAGCCCGTGCGCTGGTGATCGAATTGCTCGAAAGCATCGCGCGCATGCTTGAAGGATTGAAGCCGAAAGTGCGTCAGGCATTTCTCCTGGCGCAGTGCGAAGGTTTGACCCACAAGCAGATTGCCGAGCAGATGGGTTTGTCGCTGCGCTCGGTGGAACGTTACGTCGCCGATGCGCTGTATCACTGCTACGTGCTGCGGTACGAAAGCTGATGGCTGTGGATAACTTGTCCCTCGGCCGTCGCGCCGAACCTCCGCAAAAAGCAGTGAAGCAAGCCATTCACTGGCTGCTGCGTCTGCGTAATAACCATGGCAATGCGCGGCTGAATCGCCAGTGCGAACAGTGGCGCGCCGAGCATCATGAACATGAATTGGCCTGGCAACGCGTGCAGTCGCTGCACGCCGAGTTGAGCAACAACCTGCGCGCGGTGCCGGGTGCACAAGTGGCATTCAATACCCTGGAGAACAGTGCTCAGGGGCTGAATCGTCGGCAGGCGTTGAAGCTGTTGTCTGGCGCAGTGTTGATGGGCTCCGCCGCATGGCTGGCCAAAGACACGGCCGCGTGGCAGCAATGGAGCGCCGATTACGCCACGGCCACCGGCGAGCGGCGTGGTTTCCAGTTACCGGACGGCACGCGGATCGAACTCAATACCGCCAGCGCGGTGGATCTGGATTACACCGCGCAACAACGGCTGATCAAACTGACGCGTGGCGAAATCATCGTCACCTGTGGTGGCGCCGATGAAGGCGCCGACTTCGAGCGGCCGCTGCGCGTGCATAGTCGTGACGGATCCTACGAGCCGCAGAATGCGCGGTTCATCCTGCGTCAGGACAGCGATTGCACGCGGCTGAGCGTCACCCACGGGCAGGTGGCCATTCATTCTGCCGGGACTGTTATCGAAGCGCTGGCCGGACAAAGTTATCTGATCGATCCCTATCAAGTGCGTCCGGCACCGGCGCTGGATATGGATGCGGGCGCGTGGGTCGACGGCTTGATCGTTACGCGCAACATGCGTCTGGGCGATTTCCTCAAGGAAGTCGGCCGCTATCGTCAGGGTTTTCTGAATTGCGCATCAGAGGTTTCCGATTTGCGCCTGTCCGGCGTGTTTCGCCTCGAAGACACCGACAAGTTGCTGGCCATCCTGCCGCAGACCTTGCCGGTGCAGTTGCGCTATCGCACACGCTGGTGGGTGACCCTGGAACGTGTGGTCTGAAATTATTTTGGCGGGTTTTTGCGGCAAGTCCGGCTTAGTCAGTAAGCACTTCAATTCAAGCGTTTGCGACTTCCTACGGAAACCTACAATGACTGTCCGCGCCACCTGTAAGAACCCTCTGAATTTCACCTGCGAATCGGGCCTGTTGCGCCACGCCGTTCGGGCGGCGCTGTTTTCCACTGCGTTGGGCGTCGCTGTGCTGCCAAGCGTCAGCGTGGCGGCCGACACCGTTAACAGTGAAGTCGGCCAGCGCTACAACGTCGCTGCCGGACCGCTGGGCGAAGCGCTGAATCAGTTCGCACGTCAGGCCGGCATCACCTTGTCGATGACGCCGCAGCAAACTCAGGGCCGGCAATCGCCGGGTGTACAGGGTGAATATTCGACCGATCAGGCGCTGAGCCATTTGCTCGGCGGATCCGGTCTGGAAGCGGTCAGTCAGGATGGCAGCAGCTACGTCCTGCGCCCGACCGCCGAAACCGAAGCGCTGGCCCTGCCGACCACCGACATCAAAGGCTTCGCCCTCGGCAACGCGCTGGGCAGCATGGATGGCTACAACGCCACGCACAGCCAGATCGCCACCAAAACCAGTACCGCATTGCTGGAAACCTCGCAGAGCGTGTCGGTAGTCACTCGCGAGCAAATGGACGACCAAGGTTCGCAAACCGTCTCGCAAACCATGCGCTACACCCCGGGTGTGCTGACCAATCCGTATGGCGCGACCCATCGCTATGACTACGTGGCGATGCGCGGCTTCAACGACGGCTCGGTGGATAACATTTACCTCGACGGCCTCAAGTCGATGGGCGACAGCGGCACTTACAGCACCATGCAGGTCGATCCGTATTTCCTGGAACGCGTGGACATTCTCAAGGGGCCGTCGTCGGTTCTGTATGGCCGCAGTTCACCGGGCGGTCTGGTGGCTCTGACCAGTAAAAAGCCGCTTTACGAGGCTTACCATCAGGTGCAAGCCACCGTCGGTACGCAAGGTCAGCGCGGGGTCGGTTTTGACTTCAGCGGCCCGGTCGATGACGACAAGCGCATTGCCTATCGTCTGATCGGGTTAACGGATCAGTCCGACACGCAGTTCGACCACAACAAGGAAAAACGCTTTGCGCTGTCGCCAACCGTCAGCATCGATTTCAATGAAGACACGTCGCTGACCTTGCAGGCGTATCTGCAACACGATCCGGATGGCGGCTACCACGGCGGCGTGCCGGCGGACGGCACGATCCATCAGCGCAACGGCAACCGGATCTCGCCGCACTTCTTCGAGGGCGAGCCGGGCATTGACGGTTACTCGCGTGATCAGCAGTCATTCGGTTATCAGTTCGAACATCGCTTCAATGATGTCTTCACCGCTCGACAGAACTTCCGCTACCTCGATTCCAAAGTGAACATGGATCAGGTCTACGCCTATGGCTGGACGACGCCGACCAGCAACGAGCTGAACCGCTACTACACCGGCGGTGATGAGCGCCTGCATGCGTTCATCGTCGACAACATGCTTCAGGCGGAATTTTTCACCGGCGCGACCAAGCACACCGTGTTGATGGGTGCGGATTACCAGCGGCGTAAAACTGTGGTCGACTGGACCAGCGGCGGACTCGCGCCGATCAATGCGTTCAACCCGGTGTACGGCAACTCGGCGATCGATATGTACGGCGAGACCAGCTATCTGCGTCGTCTGGAGCAGACCGGCGTATACCTGCAAGACCTGATCGAGATGGATAAATGGCGCTTCTCGCTGGGCCTGCGTCAGGATTGGGTCGAGACTTCCGATGAGAACCGCATCGCTGAAGCGGGGCGTCCGGAGGGTACAGAGATCAACGACCGACGCACCAAACTGACCGGCCGCGCGGGTGCGTTGTACCTGTTCGATAACGGTCTGGCGCCTTATGTCAGCTACTCGGAATCGTTCAACCCGAACTCCTATGCCGACAGCGCCGGTAATCCGTTGGCGCCTACCGATGGCACGCAGTGGGAAGTCGGTTTGAAGTACCAACCGCCGGGCACTGACAATCTGTTCACCGCGTCGCTGTTCCGCATCGACCAGGAGAACCTGGCGACCAAACTGCCGCAGGAAAACTTCTACCGCGCTGTAGGCGCTGTCCGCTCGCAAGGTCTGGAGCTGGAAGCGCACATGCAACTGACCGACAACTTGAAAGTGCTCGGCAGCTACACCTTCACCGACATCGAATATTCGAAGTCGATGATCAGCACCTTGAGCACGCCGACCGATGTGATCGAGAACAAAGGCAACTCGCCAACGCAGGCGCCGCGACACATGGCGTCGTTGTGGGCTGACTACAAGTTCGACAGCGCAGCGCTCGATGGCCTGCGTCTGGGCGGTGGTGTGCGCTATGTCGGTTACAGCTGGGCGGATGCGGAAAATACGTTGAAGGTGCCGTCCTACACACTCTTCGACGCCTCGATCGGTTATGACTTGGGCAAGGTTGGCTTGAAGGGCGTCGACGTACGCCTGAACGCGAACAATCTGACCAACGAGTCCTACGTCGCTTCCTGCGCCAGTCTGAACTTCTGCTACATGGGCGAAGAGCGTAACGTCGCGGCGACGGTCAGCTACCAGTTCTAAGTCATTTGTCTCGTGCATAAAAAAGCCAGCCCCTGAAATTCAGGGCTGGCTTTGTCGTTTCAGTGGGGAAAATTTTCATGCGTGCGTTTCTGGTTTTGTTGCATCGCTATATCGGTTTGGCCACGGCAGTGTTCCTGCTGCTGGCCGGGATTACCGGAAGCATTCTGGCGTTCAACCATGAGCTGGATGAGTGGCTGAATCCGCAATTTTATTCGGCGTCTGCCGAGGGTTCGCGATTGCCGCCGGGTGAGCTGGTTGATGCGGTGCAGTCTGCGCATCCGAAGCTGCAGGTCTGGTACATGGAGTATCCGCATGAGGCCGGGCATACCGCGCTATTGGCGGCGGTGCCACGTAACGATCCGGCGATGGGCAAGCCGTTCGATGAGCGCAATCAGGTGTTCTATCTGGATCCGGTGAATGCTGAACAAAAGGGTCAGCGTTATTGGGGCGAGTGCTGTTTTCAACGGGAGAATTTCGTCCCGTTCATTCTCGAATTCCACTACAACCTGACGCTACCGGGGAACTGGGGACTGTGGTTGATGGGCTTGGTGGCAATCGCGTGGGTCATCGATTGCTTTGTGGCGCTGTCGCTGACGTTGCCGCGTGGCAAGCCGTTCTGGAAGAAGTGGTCGACGGCCTGGAAGGTCAAGGGCGGGCATGCCTATCGGCTTAACTTCGATCTGCATCGCGCGGGTGGATTATGGCTGTGGCTGTTGTTGCTGCCGATCGCGGTAAGCAGCGTGGCCATGAACTTGCCGAGTCAGGTGTTCAAGCCTGCGGTGTCGCTGTTTTCACCGATTGAGCCGAGCGTCTACGAGGCGCGAGGACGAATGCCTTCCTCAGAGTTGGGGGTGACTCGATTGAGTTATCAACAGGCGTATGAGAGGGCATTAGAGGAGGGAAAAAGGTTGGGGCTGACAGCGGCGATTGGGGAGTTGTATTACAGCTTTGAGTACAACTTCTACGGCGCAGGATTCGGGCAGCATGACACTGAAGCACATGGTAAGTCCTGGCTGTTCTTTCACGGTACCGATGGGCGATTGTTAGGTCAGGAGATCGCGGGACAGGGGACGTTAGGTGAACAGTTTTACCGGTTGCAGTTACCGATACACGGTGGACGGATCATTGGTGTGACGGGGCAAGTAATGATCGCGGTGTTAGGTGTTTTGATTGCGGGGTTGTCAGGGACTGGCGTCTACATCTGGTGGCGCAAATGGCAGGCTCGACGTATCAGCAAGGCACGTAAAGCGGTTTGATCATTGGATTGTGCAGACCCTGAAATGACAAAACCCCTGTCTGCGTTAGCAGACAGGGGTTTCGGAATTTAATCTTGACGATGACCTACTCTCACATGGGGAAACCCCACACTACCATCGGCGATGCATCGTTTCACTACTGAGTTCGGGATGGGATCAGGTGGTTCCAACGCTCTATGGTCGTCAAGAAATTCTTTATCTGGCCCGTCAACACGGTAACAAGCCAGCAAAAACAGATACTTCTACTAAAACAAAACCCCAACTGCTTTCGCAATTGGGGTTTCGGAATTTAATCTTGACGATGACCTACTCTCACATGGGGAAACCCCACACTACCATCGGCGATGCATCGTTTCACTGCTGAGTTCGGGATGGGATCAGGTGGTTCCAACGCTCTATGGTCGTCAAGAAATTCGGGTACTGAGTCGTGGCCAGTTGGCCTCGCTTCAGCAAATTGGGTATGTGACAGCTTTCGGTGTTTTGCGAGCGTTTCGAACTTTCGGTTCGTTTCGTCTTCACACACCGCAATCTGGTGCTCTTTCGCTTTTCAGCTTCGAAGCAAGCAAATTGCTTGGGTGTTATATGGTCAAGCCTCACGGGCAATTAGTATTGGTTAGCTCAACGCCTCACAGCGCTTACACACCCAACCTATCAACGTCGTAGTCTTCGACGGCCCTTCAGGGAACTCAAGGTTCCAGTGAGATCTCATCTTGAGGCTAGTTTCCCGCTTAGATGCTTTCAGCGGTTATCTATTCCGAACATAGCTACCCGGCAATGCCACTGGCGTGACAACCGGAACACCAGAGGTTCGTCCACTCCGGTCCTCTCGTACTAGGAGCAGCCCCTCTCAAATCTCAAACGTCCACGGCAGATAGGGACCGAACTGTCTCACGACGTTCTAAACCCAGCTCGCGTACCACTTTAAATGGCGAACAGCCATACCCTTGGGACCGGCTTCAGCCCCAGGATGTGATGAGCCGACATCGAGGTGCCAAACACCGCCGTCGATATGAACTCTTGGGCGGTATCAGCCTGTTATCCCCGGAGTACCTTTTATCCGTTGAGCGATGGCCCTTCCATACAGAACCACCGGATCACTAAGACCTACTTTCGTACCTGCTCGACGTGTCTGTCTCGCAGTCAAGCGCGCTTTTGCCTTTATACTCTACGACCGATTTCCGACCGGTCTGAGCGCACCTTCGTACTCCTCCGTTACTCTTTAGGAGGAGACCGCCCCAGTCAAACTACCCACCATACACTGTCCTCGATCCGGATAACCGAACCTGAGTTAGAACCTCAAAGTTGCCAGGGTGGTATTTCAAGGTTGGCTCCACGCGAACTGGCGTCCACGCTTCAAAGCCTCCCACCTATCCTACACAAGCAAATTCAAAGTCCAGTGCAAAGCTATAGTAAAGGTTCACGGGGTCTTTCCGTCTAGCCGCGGATACACTGCATCTTCACAGCGATTTCAATTTCACTGAGTCTCGGGTGGAGACAGCGCCGCCATCGTTACGCCATTCGTGCAGGTCGGAACTTACCCGACAAGGAATTTCGCTACCTTAGGACCGTTATAGTTACGGCCGCCGTTTACCGGGGCTTCGATCAAGAGCTTCGCGTTAGCTAACCCCATCAATTAACCTTCCGGCACCGGGCAGGCGTCACACCCTATACGTCCACTTTCGTGTTTGCAGAGTGCTGTGTTTTTAATAAACAGTCGCAGCGGCCTGGTATCTTCGACCGGCATGAGCTTACGGAGCAAGTCCTTCACCCTCACCGGCGCACCTTCTCCCGAAGTTACGGTGCCATTTTGCCTAGTTCCTTCACCCGAGTTCTCTCAAGCGCCTTGGTATTCTCTACCCAACCACCTGTGTCGGTTTGGGGTACGGTTCCTGGTTACCTGAAGCTTAGAAGCTTTTCTTGGAAGCATGGCATCAACCACTTCGTGTTCTAAAAGAACACTCGTCATCAGCTCTCGGCCTTAAGATCCCGGATTTACCTAAGATCTCAGCCTACCACCTTAAACTTGGACAACCAACGCCAAGCTGGCCTAGCCTTCTCCGTCCCTCCATCGCAATAACCAGAAGTACAGGAATATTAACCTGTTTTCCATCGACTACGCTTTTCAGCCTCGCCTTAGGGACCGACTAACCCTGCGTCGATTAACGTTGCGCAGGAAACCTTGGTCTTTCGGCGTGGGTGTTTTTCACACCCATTGTCGTTACTCATGTCAGCATTCGCACTTCTGATACCTCCAGCAAGCTTCTCAACTCACCTTCACAGGCTTACAGAACGCTCCTCTACCGCATCACCCGAAGGTGATACCCGTAGCTTCGGTGTATGGTTTGAGCCCCGTTACATCTTCCGCGCAGGCCGACTCGACTAGTGAGCTATTACGCTTTCTTTAAAGGGTGGCTGCTTCTAAGCCAACCTCCTAGCTGTCTAAGCCTTCCCACATCGTTTCCCACTTAACCATAACTTTGGGACCTTAGCTGACGGTCTGGGTTGTTTCCCTTTTCACGACGGACGTTAGCACCCGCCGTGTGTCTCCCATGCTCGGCACTTGTAGGTATTCGGAGTTTGCATCGGTTTGGTAAGTCGGGATGACCCCCTAGCCGAAACAGTGCTCTACCCCCTACAGTGATACATGAGGCGCTACCTAAATAGCTTTCGAGGAGAACCAGCTATCTCCGAGCTTGATTAGCCTTTCACTCCGATCCACAGGTCATCCGCTAACTTTTCAACGGTAGTCGGTTCGGTCCTCCAGTTAGTGTTACCCAACCTTCAACCTGCCCATGGATAGATCGCCCGGTTTCGGGTCTATTCCCAGCGACTAGACGCCCTATTAAGACTCGCTTTCGCTACGCCTCCCCTATTCGGT
>NZ_OZ409832.1:5280000-6199200 GCF_979258075.1 Pseudomonas sp. AC193
GATGCACGCAGGCCGACCTTGCCGTGAATCGCCGGAGCGCTCAGGCCTTTCCAGCCCTTCTCCAGGACGAAGCCACGGATGTCGCCGGCATCGTCCTTACCCCAGACCACGAACACGTCGGCGATCGGGCTGTTAGTGATCCACATTTTCGCGCCGGTCAGGCTGTAGCCGCCTTCGACTTTGCGTGCACGGGTGATCATCGCGCCCGGGTCGGAACCGTGGTTTGGCTCGGTCAGGCCGAAGCAGCCGATCCATTCGCCGGACGCCAGTTTCGGCAGGTATTTCTGTTTCTGGGCTTCGGTACCGAATTCGTTGATCGGCACCATCACCAGCGAGGACTGCACGCTCATCATCGAGCGATAGCCGGAGTCGACCCGCTCCACTTCACGAGCAATCAGGCCGTAGCTGACGTAGTTGAGGCCGCTGCCACCGTACTGCTCAGGGATGGTCGCGCCCAACAGGCCGACTTCGCCCATTTCGCGGAAGATCGCCGGATCAGTCTTCTCATGACGGAAAGCTTCAAGAACACGCGGCGCGAGCTTCTGCTGAGCGAACTGCTCGGCGGTGTCGCGGATCATGCGCTCTTCTTCGGTGAGCTGTTGATCCAGCAGCAGGGGATCGATCCAGTTGAAGCTAGCTTTACCGCCCATGAGTGTGTCCTCGTAAATCGGGTGAATTAACGTGGCATTGATCCTAGGCGCGGTTCGCCGTCGCGGCAAACGAGGATTTCGCATTCTGTTGTGCTAATTTCTCACTCCGAAACGTCGCGAAATGCCTTTTATGCGGCGCATTAGTGAGGTTGACGTACATGCGCAGGAAGATCCCCAGCACCACCGCCCTGATCAGCTTTGAAGCCGCTGCACGCCACGAGAGCTTCACCCGTGCCGCTGAAGAGCTTTCCCTCACCCAAGGCGCCATTTGCCGACAAATCGCCAGCCTTGAGGAATTCCTCAGCGTCGAACTGTTCCGACGTTCGCGACGGGGAGTGAAACTGACCGAAGCAGGACTTTCCTACAGTCGTCGGGTCGCAACGCAACTGGATGCAGTGGAGCGCGACACGTTGTCGGTGATGGGCCAGCAAGGCACCAATGTGATCGAGTTGGCGGTGGTGCCAACCTTCGGTACGCAATGGCTGCTGCCGCGCCTCAAGGATTTCCAGCTCAAGCACCCGGAAGTCACGGTCAACCTGACCAACCGCACGCGGCCCTTCCTGTTTGCCGACACTGAGTTCGATGCGGCGATCTACTTCGGCGATGCCGATTGGTCGGGTACCGAATACCACAGACTGATGGGTGAAAATCCGATGCCGGTGTGCAGCCCCGCCCTACTCGGCAACAAGACGCCTCTGACAGCCGATGAAATTGCCGATCTGCCGCTGCTGCAACAGACCACCCGCCCTTACGCCTGGCGACAGTGGTTCAACTCGCAACAGCTGAATATCCCCCGCGACATGACAGGTCCGCGCTACGAGCTATTCTCCATGCTCGCCCAAGCGGCCATGCACGACATGGGGATTGCGCTGATTCCACCGTTCCTGATTCAGCGCGAGTTGGCCGAGAAACGCCTGGTGATTGCTAACCCCCAGGCACTCTCCAGCATCAAGGCCTATTACTTGATGATTCCCGAACGAAAGGTCGAATCGGCGTCTCTGAAGGCTTTTCGTGACTGGCTGGTAAATCAGGCACAGAGCTACAGCCTTGAAGGCTAGGGGCTTTCAGCGCTTGCTGACCTCGTAGTCAGAAAAACCAAAGCCCTACAGATATAACTATTTGTCGCATATGCACAGACTGTATCCGAAAGTCGTACAGACGTCCTACAAGCGCCTGCGGACGTGGCTTTGAGCCTCCATTCACGACGCATTGCGGCCTATTCACGTCACCGATGAGAAATTTTTCCATATTGCGCCAGAATCCTTGCAGGGCACGGCCTGTAAGGGATTCGACCGGGCATGTGCGACATTCGGTCACGGCATGACTTGTAGTTAATTTTCCGTCACCCGTCATAATCCCTTGAAGGGCATAAAGTTCGCCTGCAAAATGCCGCGCCCCGCCCTGATTTGGCGGGATCGTGCTGATCGGCCGCCCCAGTCGCACCATCCGTAGTGCATGGGTTTACTCAATAAGATCACGCAGGAGATTTGACGTGCACATTGGTGTTCCTCTCGAAACCCAGACCGGTGAAACACGGGTTGCTGCAACCCCGGAAACCATTAAAAAGCTGATCAGCCAAGGTCATAAGGTCACTGTGCAAACCGGCGCCGGCGTTAACGCCAGTGTGGTCGACAGTGCCTATGAAGCGGCAGGCGCAACCATTGGCAGTGCCTATGACGCGTTTGGCGCCGAGCTGATTCTCAAAGTGGTCGCGCCAAGCGATGCCGAACTGACGCTGATCAAGCGCGGTACGGTATTGGTCGGCATGCTCAACCCGTTCAACAACGAAACCATCGCGAAGATGGCCGAGTGCGGCATTACCGCGTTCGCCCTCGAAGCGGCGCCGCGCACCTCGCGCGCGCAGAGTCTCGATGTGTTGTCGTCGCAGGCGAACATTGCCGGCTACAAGGCTGTGTTGCTGGCCGCTCACCACTATCCGCGCTTCATGCCAATGCTGATGACCGCTGCGGGCACCGTGAAAGCGGCGCGCGTGCTGATTCTTGGCGCCGGCGTGGCCGGGTTGCAGGCGATCGCCACGGCGAAACGTCTGGGTGCGGTGATCGAAGCGTCTGACGTACGTCCGGCGGTAAAAGAGCAGATTGAATCCCTCGGCGCGAAGTTCGTCGACGTGCCGTACGAGACCGATGAAGAGCGCGAATGCGCCGTCGGTGTCGGCGGTTACGCACGACCAATGCCGGCCAGCTGGATGCAGCGTCAGGCCCAGGCCGTGCACGAGCGCGCCAAGCAGGCTGACATCGTCATCACCACCGCGCTGATTCCGGGCCGCAAGGCACCGACGCTGTTGAGCGCGGACACCGTGGCGCAGATGAAACCGGGTTCGGTGGTCATCGACCTCGCGGCGGCTCAGGGTGGCAACTGCCCGCTGACCGTGGCTGATCAGGTCGTGGTCGAGAATGGCGTGACCATTTGCGGCCCGACCAATCTGGCCGGCGAAGTCGCTGCAGACGCTTCGGCACTGTACGCACGCAACCTGCTGGACTTCCTGAAGCTGGTCTTCACCAAAGAAGGCCAGTTCGACGTCAACCTCGAAGACGACATCGTCGCCGCGTGCCTGATGTGCCGCGACGGCCAAGTCATCCGCAAAAACGCCTAAGCAGGGATTCAGACGATGGAAGAGCTTATCTCCCCCGGTATCTACAACCTGATCATCTTCGTGCTGGCGATTTATGTCGGTTACCACGTGGTCTGGAACGTTACACCTGCGCTGCACACGCCGTTGATGGCGGTGACCAACGCCATCTCGGCGATCGTGATTGTCGGCGCCATGCTCGCGGCGGCATTAACTGTCACGCCGCTGGGCAAAACCATGGGCACCCTCGCCGTGGCACTGGCCGCGGTCAACGTGTTCGGTGGCTTCCTGGTCACCCGCCGCATGCTTGAGATGTTCAAGAAGAAAGCCCCGAAAGTAAAAGAAGAGGCGCCGAAGTAATGAGCATGAATCTCGTCACGACGCTCTACTTGATCGCGTCGATCTGCTTTATCCAGGCCCTCAAAGGCCTGTCGCACCCGACCACCTCGCGACGCGGCAACCTGTTCGGCATGCTCGGCATGGCGTTGGCGATCCTCACCACCGTCGGCCTCATCTATAAGCTCGGCGCTGAGCTCGCGACTGCCGGTATCGGCTACGTGATCGTTGGCCTGCTGGTCGGCGGCACGGCTGGTTCGATCATGGCCAAACGCGTTGAAATGACCAAGATGCCGGAACTGGTCGCCTTCATGCACAGCATGATCGGCCTCGCGGCAGTGTTCATCGCCATCGCTGCGGTGGTTGAGCCGCAATCGCTGGGCATCGTTAAACAGTTGGGCGACTCGATCCCGGCGGGCAATCGTCTGGAGCTGTTCCTCGGCGCGGCGATCGGTGCGATCACCTTCTCCGGTTCGGTGATTGCGTTCGGCAAGTTGTCGGGGAAGTACAAGTTCCGCCTGTTCCAGGGCGCACCGGTACAGTTCACCGGTCAGCACAAGTTGAATGCGGTACTGGGCCTGGCGACACTGGCGCTCGGCCTGACCTTCATGTTCACCGGCAACCTCACCGCGTTCGCGCTGATGCTGGCGCTGGCGTTCGTGATGGGCGTGCTGATCATCATCCCGATTGGCGGTGCAGACATGCCGGTCGTGGTGTCGATGCTCAACAGCTACTCGGGCTGGGCGGCGGCAGGTATCGGCTTCTCGCTGAACAACTCGATGCTGATCATTGCCGGTTCGCTGGTGGGTTCGAGCGGTGCGATCCTCTCGTACATCATGTGCAAGGCGATGAACCGTTCCTTCTTTAATGTACTGCTCGGCGGTTTCGGCAACACAGCCGATGCAGGCCCTGCCGGTGCGAAAGAAGCCCGCCCGGTAAAATCCGGTTCGGCTGACGACGCGACTTTCCTGCTGACCAACGCCGACACCGTGATTATCGTGCCGGGTTATGGCTTGGCAGTAGCGCGTGCACAACATGCGCTGAAAGAGCTGACCGAGAAGCTGACCCACCGTGGTGTGACCGTGAAATACGCGATCCACCCGGTTGCCGGCCGTATGCCGGGGCACATGAACGTCCTGCTCGCCGAGGCCGAAGTGCCTTACGATCAGGTGTTCGAGATGGAAGACATCAACTCCGAGTTCGGCCAGGCCGACGTGGTGTTGGTGCTCGGCGCGAACGACGTGGTCAACCCGGCCGCGAAGAACGATCCGAAGTCGCCGATTGCCGGCATGCCGATTCTCGAAGCGTTCAAGGCCAAGACCATCATCGTCAACAAGCGCTCGATGGCCAGCGGCTATGCCGGCCTGGACAACGAGCTGTTCTATCTGGACAAGACCATGATGGTGTTCGGCGACGCGAAGAAAGTCATCGAAGACATGGTTAAAGCGGTCGAATAATTCCCCGCTGCAACACCGAACGCCCCGACTTGTCGGGGCGTTTTGTTTGCGCAAACAGTCGGACAATTTGCCGCGTTGTTGCAGATCCAGTAACGGTGTTTTACTTGAAACCCGCTGAATAGACGCCTCGTTTGCGACCTTGGTAGCGGGACAGGCGCCCGTCATATTCACTAGACTGCGCATCCTGCTACTCGCTTCCCGAGATAATAATCCATGTACCGTGACCGTATTCGCCTGCCTTCGTTGTTGGACAAAGTGATGAGCGCCGCCGACGCAGCCGCTCTGATTGAGGACGGCATGACCGTCGGCATGAGCGGTTTCACCCGTGCCGGCGAAGCCAAAGCCGTCCCTCACGCATTGGCCGAGCGCGCCAAGGTCACGCCGCTGAAGATCAGCCTGATGACCGGCGCCAGCCTGGGCAACGACCTCGACAAGCAACTGACCGAGGCCGGCGTACTGTCGCGGCGCATGCCGTTCCAGGTCGACAGCACCTTGCGCAAGGCGATCAACGCCGGCCAGGTGATGTTCATCGATCAGCATCTGTCGGAAACCGTTGAGCAACTGCGTAATCAGCAACTGAAGCTGCCGGACATCGCGGTCATCGAAGCCGTGGCCATCACCGAACAGGGCCACATCGTGCCGACCACCTCAGTGGGCAACTCGGCGAGCTTCGCGATTTTCGCCAAACAGGTGATCGTCGAAATCAACCTGGCGCACAACGCTAATCTCGAAGGCTTGCATGACATCTATATCCCGACCTACCGCCCGACGCGCACGCCGATCCCGCTGGTAAAAGTCGACGACCGCATCGGCAGCACGGCGATTCCGATCCCGCCGGAGAAGATTGTCGCCATCGTTATTACCCAGCAGTCGGATTCGCCGTCCACCGTGTCGACGCCGGACGTCGATACCAACGCCATCGCCGAGCACCTGATCACCTTCTTCAAACAGGAAGTCGACGCCGGGCGCATGACCAACAAGCTCGGCCCGTTGCAGGCCGGGATCGGCAACATTGCCAACGCGGTGATGTGCGGCCTGATCGATTCGCCGTTCGAAGACCTGACCATGTACTCCGAAGTGTTGCAGGATTCGACCTTCGACCTGATCGACGCCGGCAAGCTGAGCTTTGCTTCGGGCAGCTCGATCACCTTGTCGGAGCGCCGCAACAGCGACGTGTTCGGCAATCTCGAGAAGTACAAAGACAAACTGGTGCTGCGTCCGCAGGAGATCTCCAACCACCCGGAAGTGGTGCGCCGCTTAGGCATTATCGGGATCAACACGGCGCTGGAGTTCGACATCTACGGCAACGTCAATTCCACCCACGTCTGCGGTACGCGGATGATGAACGGCATCGGTGGCTCGGGTGACTTCGCGCGCAACGCGCACCTGGCGGTGTTCGTGACCAAGTCGATCGCCAAGGGTGGCGCGATCTCCAGCGTAGTGCCGATGGTCAGCCACGTTGACCACACCGAGCACGACGTCGACATTCTGGTGACCGAAGTCGGCCTCGCCGACCTGCGTGGCCTGGCGCCACGGGAACGCGCGCGGGTGATCATCAATAACTGTGTGCACCCGGACTTCCGCCAGGCGCTCAACGATTACTTCACGGCGGCTTGTGCAATCGGTGGCCACACCCCGCACATCCTGCGTGAAGCGTTGAGCTGGCACATGAATCTGGAAGAAACCGGGCGCATGCTCGCTGTGTAATTCACACAGATAAACCGCTGATGCAAACACAGTTTGTGTCAGCGGACTCTCGCAAGCCCCCCCGCCTGACAAAAACTGTACTGCTGTACTGGTCATTTCCTACAGCATTTGCCTACCTTTCCTGACGAATTGAGCAAAAACGCACTACTTAAGTGCGGACAGGTACAGTTTGCTCTATTTCGACCCGTACACCGCCTATAAACAGTTAACTGGTCACTCACAATACAGTTGAACTGTATCTAGAGAGACTAGGCAAACGAGAGGATCATGGGCACCAGTCAAACCACTACCTGATCCCGCCACAAGCGGAAGGATGTCAACCATGGAACGTACACTCAGTTCCGAACTGTTCTTCGAAGACAAAGCTGCAAAAAACCAGGCTTCCATGCCTCTGCGCGTTCTCGCCAACCTGATGTTGTGGCAGCGCCGCATCTCCAGCCGCCACCAATTGGCCCGTCTGGATTCGCGTTTGCTGGCAGACGCCGGTATCAGCGAAGCTCAACGCTACGAAGAGCTGAGCAAGCCGTTCTGGCGCTAAACAGCGTCGCTGGCTCTGGTCGTTAGACCCACCGCCAGCAACCCGAATTGCACAAGCAAAACCCGTCGTGGGAAACCACGACGGGTTTTGTCGTTTCAGCCCCTGAAAAACCCAAACCAGTACAGTTCAGATACGCTGAATACCAACCAGTACAATTGTAGGAGCTGCCGAAGGCTGCGATCTTGTGATCTTGAAAATCCAAAGCAAAAGATCGCAGCCTTCGGCAGCTCCTACAGGTTTTTCGTCTGGATGCTGGTTTGGCGAACGCATCTGAGCCTAATATCCACACAGAACGTGGCGAATGATGCGCAACAGGCGTCTGACTCCTCAGATACCGAGCCACCTCTCAATACGGTTTATTCACAGGAGTTACATCATGTCCCGTCTTCGCCTGCTCAGCGCTGCTGCCCTTTTGGCCGTTGCTGCCAACGCCAGCGCCACCAGTTTCATCGTTACCACTGACGCCGTCGTCGGTGCGCTGAAATCTTCGTCCGACGCCACTTCCGATGTGACTTCGTCGTTCCGTGACGACAAAATCGTCCTCGCTGCCCGTGATGACGCGGCCAGCTTCGTCGCTACCCAAGGCGATATCCGTGGCGTGAAACTGGAAAGCGCGCTGGATCACATCCGCCACCAGGCTCCACAACTGAACGCGACCGACGCAGAGCTGGCTCAGGCCATCCTGACGATCTAATCGCTGCAAGGCATTACGGGACACGCCGGGCGTGTCCCGATGTTTCGAGACTGGCTCTGGCCCGGGCATTGCGCTAGCCTTGCGGCTCGCTAACAGTTACCGAGTCCGATGCGTTTTCTTCCAAATCTGCTGATCCCTTCCGTTTTGCTGAGCGCCTGTTGGGCGACGTCGGTCGATGCCTATGATGCTTTCAACGCGTCGACGCAAGGCATTGTCGTCAGTGGTTACGCCACCAGCATGGTGTCTTCCGCGCCTTTCGACCGTAAACTGCTGTTCGCCGCTCACGATGACGCGGCAGCGTTCGTGGCCAGTGACGGCCAATTGCGCGGGGCGCAGCTGGAATCCGCGCTGAATTACCTGCGTAAAAAACGGCCGAAACTTCATGTCTCTGACCTTGAACTGGCAGAAGCAATTCTCGTCCAATAGCTAACCTAGCCCTTAGTTAACCTGTCCCTCCGGAGTCGTTCCATGCGTAGCCCGCTGATTGCTGCCGCCCTTGGCCTGTTTTTGTTGGCCGACGTGGCCCAGGCGCACACCCTGGTAGCCACCAGTAACATCATCGTTCGTGCCTCCCAGCGCACCATCGATTTCACCTCCGACACCACCACCTCGATCCGCGACTCGAAAATCATCCGCGAAGCGCACGATGACGCCGCCAGCTTCGTCGCCACCAACGGTGATATCCGTGGCGCGCACCTTGAAGCCGCCCTCAACACATTGCGCACGCGCGTCCCGGAAGCCCGCGACGCCAGTGATCAGGTACTCGCCGAAGCCATCCTCGCACTGTGAAGTCACTCGGTGCCTGGCTGCTGGCCGGCGCGTTGTTGCTACTTGGCAACAGCGCCCACGCCGGCCTGCAATTGCGGCTCAAGACCGAAGGTCTGAGCCCCGCCCAACAACAGGCCAGCCAGGCGCTGATCGATGAGGCGATGCAAAAACTGCCGCCGAGCTTTATCGAGCGGCTGGATCGGCGCATCGATGTCGGCTGGACTGACGACATGCCCGCCAATGCCTACGGCCAGGCGACGCTGGTTGCCGAACTCGATCTGAACCGCAAACTGCTCGCCGGCCTCACCGATGGCAGCGCCGCGAAAGAAAAAACCAATCGCCCCCACGGCACTGTGCGCCAGGAATTGCTCGCCACGGTGCTGCACGAAATTACCCACATTTATGACCGCGCCCGCTTGTGGCCGGACGCCGAGCGCACGCTGATCCAGCGCTGCACCCGCCGCTTCAACAGCGCCGGGCTGATAGGCATCCCAGATGAATGCCGTGGCCAGAACGGCCGTCGTTTCACTCTCAGTGATGATCCGCGCTTGCTCGACCTCGCCGGTTGGCAGCAATACGTCGGCCGTCGCGGTGAGCGTGAGCAGCACAATCGGCAGATCGCCCGCAGCCCCGATCTCTACGAGATTTCCAGCCCGAAAGAGTTCGTCGCGGTCAACATGGAGTACTTCCTTCTCGACCCGAGCTACGCCTGCCGCCGCCCCGCGCTGTACCGCTATTACCAGCAACATTTCGGCTGGGCGCCACCGGCCAAAGACACTTGCAGCAAGACCTTCGCGTTTTTGAACGCCGGTAACGACTTCGCCAAACAACCACTGGGGCACGTCGATCCGGAGCGGGTTTACGCGGTTGATTACTTGCTCGCAGAGGCCAATCAGAACTGGGTCAGCCGCTGGGGCCACAGCATGTTGCGCCTGGTAATCTGCGCGCCGGGCCGTCCGCGTGGGCCGGATTGCCGACTCGATCTCGATCAGCATCTGGTGTTGTCGTACCGTGCCTTTGTCGGCGATGTGCAGCTATCGAGTTGGGACGGACTGGTCGGCAAATACCCTTCGCGACTGTTTGTGCTGCCGCTCGCACAGGTGATCGACGAATACACCAAGACCGAATTACGCAGCCTCGCCTCCGTGCCGATCAACCTGTCACGGGAAGAGATCGAAGGCGTGGTCGAACACGCTGCCGAGATGCATTGGAGCTACGACGGCAACTACTTCTTCCTCTCCAACAACTGCGCGGTGGAAGGTTTGAAACTGTTGCGCAGCGGCAGTGATAACAGCCGGTTCGTTGGACTCGACAGCATCATGCCCAACGGCTTGCTGGAAGTGATGAAGGGCCGTGGTCTGGCGGATACCAGCGTCCTCGATGATCCGAAAGAAGCGCTGCGTCTGGGTTATCGTTTCGACTCGTTCCGCGATCGCTATCAGGCGATGTTTGATGTGTTGAAGAAGCAGCTGCCGATCAAACAGACCACCGTTGAGGAATGGCTGTCGCTCACCGCCGAAGAACGCCGCGAGTGGTTCGAGCGTGCGGATCTGCGCACCAGCGCCGCGTTGTTGTTGCTGGAGCAGGCGAGTTATCGACGTCAGTTGTTGTTGGCGCAGGATGAGGTCAAGCAACGCTACCTCGGCGCGCGCGAGCTTGAAAATGGCGGTATGGACAAGGCCAACGCGACGTTGCAGGAAATCCTCGCTAACAGTGGTTTCCTCAGTCGCCCGGCAGAGCTTCTTGATAGTCGTGGTTATGGGTTGCCACAGCCGAGCGAGTTCAAGCGACTGGAAGATGAAAGCAGCCAGCGGCAGAAGAAGTTGCTGGTGCTGTCCGGGGATCTCGATGCGGAAGTGCGCAAGCTGCTGGAGCCGAAGCGCGCTGCCGAGATTGCGGCGAGTGAGGAGAACGTGAAGCAGATTGGCGCGCATTTGCGCAAATTGCACAAGGCCTCGGGTGGGCTGGAACTGCCCTGAACCTGATGCTGAGTGCATACCTTGTGGCGAGGGGATTTATCCCCGTTGGGTGGCGAAGCGGCCCCAAAATCAGCGAACCCGGTCAATCAGATAAACCGAGTCCGCTGAATTGCGACTGCTGCGCAGCCGAACGGGGATAAATCCCCTCGCCACAGGTGATGTGTGTCAGATCAATACAGGACGCCATCGAGGATTTCGTAAACGATCCCGGTGCCCACCGCGATCAGCACGATATCGCCGCCAGTCCGGCGCCATTCGTAGCCCGGATACACCGGCAAGCGACCCAACGCGCGACTGTCCAGACGCTCGCCGTAATAGCCGTGCGGCAACGGCCGGCCACGCTCCAGATGAATCCCCGGAGGCGGCGGCGCCCCGCGCACAAAGTAGCCATGATTGTCACGAATGGTCTGGCGCACCGGGCCAAAGTCGTGCGGTGGCGGGCCACCACGGTGGTTGTTCTGCGGGCCGTGGTGATCATCACCATGGTTGTCACCGCGGTTGTCGTGTTGGCCCTGCTGTGGGCCGCCGTGGTCGTGATCGTCGCGCTGATCGGCGCTGGCCAGCAGCGGCGTTGCACTGATCATCAGTACGCCCAGTCCGGCTATCAGACGTTTCGGCATTTTCATCGGGTCTTTCCTCACGGCACAAACAGCAAAAAGGGCTGCAGAACGATGTTCTGAAGCCCTCGGTCTTGCTGGATTAGTCTGCGCTTTGAGGTGCTAATTCCTCTGTATCAGGAACTTTACCTTCAGCTGACGCGGGCCTTACGCACGCCCTCGGAGAGTGCCGAGCACAGGCCCAGCACGCCGTCGATGGCCTGAGCCGGAGTGGTCGCATTGGCGATGTGATCGATCAACGCCGAGCCCACCACCACACCATCAGCCAGACGCGCGATGGCCGCCGCTTGCTCCGGCGTGCGGATGCCGAAACCGATGCTGATTGGCAGATCGGTGTGACGACGCAGACGGGTCACCGCCTCTTCGACGTGCTCCAGCGTCGCAGCGCCAGCACCGGTCACACCGGCCACCGACACGTAGTAAACGAAACCGGAGCTGCCATTGAGCACTCGCGGCAGACGCGCATCGTCAGTGGTCGGCGTGGTCAGACGGATGAAGTCCAGACCGGCAGCCTGCGCCGGATCGCAGAGTTCTGCGTTGTGCTCAGGCGGCATGTCGACCACGATCAGGCCATCGACGCCGGCCTCTTTCGCGTCAGCGATGAAGCGCTCAACGCCATACATGTGGATCGGGTTGAAGTAACCCATCAGCACCAGCGGCGTGTCGCTGTTGCCTTCGCGGAATTCGCGAACCATTTGCAGGGTTTTCACCAGGTTCTGCTTGGCGCCCAAGGCACGGATGTTCGCCAACTGGATCGCCGGACCATCGGCCATCGGGTCGGTGAACGGCATGCCCAGCTCGATCACGTCGGCGCCGGCACCCGGCAAACCTTTGAGGATCGCCAGCGAAGTGTCGTAGTCCGGATCACCGGCGGTGACGAAGGTCACCAGCGCGGCGCGGTTCTGTTCTTTGAGGTCGGCAAAACGGGTTTGCAGGCGGCTCATCAGTGTTTCTCCTGCTTAGACTGTTCCATGTGATGCATGACGGTCTGCATGTCTTTGTCGCCACGGCCCGACAGGTTGACCACCATCAGGTGATCCTTCGGCAGCTTCGGTGCGCGTTTGAACACTTCAGCCAAGGCGTGGGCGCTTTCCAGTGCAGGAATGATCCCTTCCAGGCGGCAGCATTTGTGGAACGCATCCAGCGCTTCGTCGTCGGTCACCGAGGTGTACTGAACGCGGCCGATGTCATGCAACCAAGCGTGTTCCGGGCCGATGCCCGGGTAGTCGAGGCCGGCGGAAATCGAGTGGGCATCGATGATCTGGCCGTCGTCGTCCTGCAACAGGAAGGTACGGTTGCCGTGCAACACACCCGGAACGCCGCCATTCAGGCTCGCCGCGTGCTTGCCGGTTTCAATGCCGTAACCGGCGGCTTCAACCCCGATGATCTCAACGCTCTTGTCGTCGAGGAACGGGTGGAACAGGCCCATCGCGTTGGAACCGCCACCGATGCACGCCACCAGGCTGTCCGGCAGACGACCTTCCTGCGCTTGCAACTGATCGCGGGTTTCCTTGCCGATCACGGCCTGGAAGTCGCGAACCATTGCTGGGTATGGATGCGGGCCGGCCACGGTGCCGATCAGGTAGAAGGTGTTGTCGACGTTGGTCACCCAGTCACGCAAGGCTTCGTTCATCGCGTCTTTCAGGGTGCCAGTGCCGGCAACAACCGGAATCACTTCAGCGCCCAGCAGTTTCATGCGGAAGACGTTGGCCTGCTGACGTTCGATGTCAGTGGTGCCCATGTAGATCACGCAATCCAGACCGAAACGTGCGGCGACGGTGGCCGTGGCCACGCCGTGCATGCCAGCGCCGGTCTCAGCGATGATGCGTTTCTTGCCCATGCGCCGCGCCAGCAGAATCTGGCCGATGCAGTTGTTGATCTTGTGCGCGCCGGTGTGGTTCAGCTCTTCGCGCTTGAGATAAATCTTCGCGCCACCGCAGAACTCGGTCAGGCGTTCAGCGAAATACAGGGGGCTCGGACGTCCGACGTAGTCGCGCTGGAAGTAGGCCAATTCTTCTTTGAAGGCCGGATCTTCCTTGGCCGCTTCGTATTCGCGGGCCAAATCGAGGATCAACGGCATCAGGGTTTCCGCCACGTAGCGGCCACCGAACGAGCCGAACAGGCCGTTATCGTCCGGGCCATTACGCAGATCAGAGGTGTTCGAAGTCTGGGTCATGAGTCGCTCCAGGTGAATTCGGGTGATAAGACAATGACGACCACTCTACCCCTGACCTTCTATGCTGAAAACCGATAAGATCGCCACAACCTGTCAGGAAAACTCACAGATACCATGAGCCACGACCTTCCTCCGCTGAACGCCCTGCGCGCGTTCGAAGCGACCGCCCGTCTGAACAGTGTCAGTCAGGCTGCCGAGCAATTGCACGTCACCCATGGCGCGGTCAGTCGGCAGCTCAAAGTGCTGGAGGAGCACCTCGGCGTCAGCCTTTTCGTCAAGGATGGTCGCGGCTTGAAACTCACAGATGCCGGCATGCGTTTGCGTGATGCCAGTGGTGAGGCTTTTGATCGGCTGCGCAGTGTTTGCGCCGAGTTAACCCAGAGCACCGCCGATGCGCCGTTTGTACTCGGCTGTTCTGGGAGTTTGCTGGCGCGATGGTTTATTCCGCGCTTGGGGCGATTGAATGCTGATCTGCCGGATTTGCGCCTGCATCTGTCGGCGGGTGAAGGCGATCTCGATCCACGTCGTCCGGGGCTGGATGCTTTGCTGCTGTTCGCCGAACCGCCGTGGCCAGCAGATATGCAGGTTTACGAATTGGCCGCAGAACGCATCGGCCCGGTCATGAGCCCCCTGTTCAGCGGCTATCAGCGCCTGCAAGCCGCGCCAGCCTCGGCCCTGCTCAATGAACCGCTGCTGCACACCACCTCGCGCCCACAAGCGTGGCCAAGCTGGGCACAGCAAAGCGACCTCGACGCAAAAGCGCTGAAGCTCGGGCAAGGTTTTGAGCATTTGTATTATTTGCTGGAGGCAGCCGTCGCTGGTCTCGGCGTGGCCATCGCGCCGGAGCCGCTGGTGACGGAAGATTTGAAGGCCGGTCGCCTGGTTGCGCCGTGGGGCTTCAGTGAAACCCCGGCGCAACTGGCGTTGTGGCTACCCAAGCGCGCCGCAGACGGACGCGCTCGGCAACTGGCGCAATGGCTCAAGAACGAGCTGCACCAGAGCGATCACTCGCCGCGCTTGAACAGCAAGTAAGCGGCCAGCAGACCGATTGCACCGACCGCGACACCGGCGGTCGTCCACGGATGTTCCTGCGCGTAATCGCGGGTGGCGATCCCGGTTTCGCGGGTTTTCACTTTGACTTCTTCATAGGCATCGCTGAGCAGGTGACGCGAATGTTTCAGCGCGCTTTCGGCATTGCTTTTCAGCGCCTTGAGGGTCTTGCGCGACTCGTCCGAAGCGTCGTCCTTCAGGCTTTCCAACGACTTGAGCAGACTCTCGATCTCGGCTTCCATGCTTTGCAACGAGGCTTTACGTAAAGAGGTGTTGGCCATGGTGGCTCTCCTGCATTGGTGATGAGTGGCGTGTGTTGGTTGGGACTTCAGCGGTTTGAGAAAGTGCAGAAAATCTGAACTTCGCCTGCTCAGCGCCGCCGAAATCAACAGTGCAGATTCACTGCTAGTCTCAATCCCACACGCCAAGGAGTTCGTTATGAGTGACCATCACACGTACAAGAAAGTCGAGCTGGTCGGTTCCTCGACCACTAGCATCGAAGAAGCCATCAACAACGCAATTGCCGAAGCCAACAAGACCATTCGCAACCTGGAATGGTTTGAAGTCACCGAAACCCGTGGTCATATCGAAAACGGTAAGGCCGCGCACTTTCAGGTGACGTTGAAAGTCGGCTTCAAGATTGCCAGCAGCTGAGTTTGGTCTAGTCTTCTGAACTTGCGCGCTGGCCGAGTGCCATAGGAATGGCAAAGCGCTATAGGGTGAGCGCATCGGGTGGATGACCCGATGCCCGCCTCTTTCAATCCGACCAGGGAGTGCGACCGATGAAGAAGTTTATGTTGGCGGTAGGTTTGTTGAGCCTTGCGGGTGGTGCGTTTGCTGCCGGTAAGCCATGTGAAGAGCTGAAAAGCGAGATCGCGGCGAAGATTGATGCCAAGGGTGCTTCCGGGTATTCGCTGGAGATTGTCGACAAGGGCGCAGATGCTGGCGCTAAAGTTGTTGGCACCTGCGAAGGTGGTACCAAGGAAATCGTCTACAAGCGCGGTTGATTGCGCCTGAAATACAAAAGCCGACGTGAATGCGTCGGCTTTTTTGTGTCCGGGTTTGGGATTTTTGGTGGGTTTGAAATCGAACCCCCTCACCCCAGCCCTCTCCCCCAAGGGGTAGAGGGGAAAGGGAGCAGATCTTCATGGTTTTCAGAACCTGAGTTCGACCGAAGAATTTCACGTCGGCGTATCTCGAACATCCACCTCGGTCAGTCCCCTCTCCCTCCGGGCGGTCCAGACGTTTCGGGAGGGTTAGGGTGAGGGGCTTTTCAGCCCTTCATGACTTGCGCCAGCAGTTCGTACGAATGCACGCGATCAGCATGCTCATACAAATCGCTGGTAAAAATCAGCTCATCCGCCTGCGTCTGCTCAATCAGCACTTCCAGCTTCGCGCGAATTTTCTGCGGGCCACCCACCATCGCCAGCCCAAGGAAATCACCTACCGCCTCACGCTCATGCGGCAGCCACAGGCCGTCCATGGTTTTCACCGGCGGACGCTGCACCAGGCTCTGCCCGCGCATCAGCGCCAGAATGCGCTGGTACACCGACGTCGCCAGATAATCCGCCTGCTCATCGGTGTCTGCGGCCACCAACGGCACACCGAGCATCACGTACGGCTTGTCGAGCACTGCCGACGGTTTGAAGTGATTGCGATAAACGCGGATCGCCTCGTGCATGAAGCGCGGGGCGAAGTGCGAGGCGAAGGCGTATGGCAAACCGCGTTCACCGGCCAGTTGCGCGCTGAACAGGCTGGAACCGAGCAACCAGATTGGCACATTGGTGCCCGTGCCCGGCATCGCGATCACCCGTTGATCCGGGGTGCGCGGGCCGAGGAAGCGCGCCAGTTCGGCGACATCTTCGGGGAAATCATCAGCGCTGCCTGAACGCTCGCGGCGCAGCGCCCGCGCGGTCATCTGATCGGAACCAGGCGCACGGCCCAGGCCCAGATCAATCCGCCCCGGATACAGGCTTTCCAGGGTGCCGAACTGCTCGGCGATCACCAGCGGCGCATGGTTGGGCAGCATCACGCCGCCGGAGCCGACGCGAATGGTCGACGTACCGCCGGCCAGATAGCCGAGCAGCACCGAGGTCGCCGAGCTGGCGATGCCGTCCATGTTGTGGTGTTCCGCCACCCAAAACCTTGTGTAGCCGAATTTCTCGACGTGCTGCGCCAGATCCAGCGAATTGCGCAGCGCTTGCGCCGGGCTGCCGTTTTCGCGTACCGGCACCAGATCGAGAGTAGAAAATTTTACGTCGGACAGTTGTTTCATAAACCTGCGTCTCCGAGTGAGGCGGCAGGTTTTTCTTAGCGAACGAAATCCTGCCGAATCCATAAGCGTGTTTCATGCAATGAGGGCATATACCCGAGTTTCAATAGCAGCGAAGATATTTCCTACTAAAAAAGTCAACGATTCAGACGGGCTGAACTTTGTTCCGACGTCTATCCTCAGAAGCCTTGCAAGCAAAAACCACGACGACGCGGCGTTTCCGCGTCAGATCTTGAGGAGGCAGACATGGCTATCGTGAAGAAAGCATCCGCACATTGGGCAGGCGATCTGAAAACCGGCATCGGCTCGATCTCCACCGAAACCGGTGTCCTCAGAGAAGCACCCTACGGCTTCAAGGCCCGCTTCGAGGGCGGCAAGGGCACCAACCCGGAAGAACTGATCGGCGCTGCGCATGCCGGCTGTTTCTCCATGGCGTTCTCGATGATTCTCGGCGATGCGGGCCTGACGGCTGACAGCATCGACACTCAAGCGGAAGTGACCCTTGATCAGGTGGACGGCGGGTTTGCGATCACCGCGGTAAAGCTGATTCTCAAGGCGAAAATCCCGGGGGCGACGCAGGCACAGTTTGATGAACTGAGCAAAAAGGCCAAGGAAGGGTGCCCGGTGTCGAAAGTGCTGAATGCGCAGATCAGCCTAGAAGCAACGCTGGTCAGTTAATTCGGAATTAGCAGGTCTGACGCTTTCGCGAGCAGGCTCACTCCTACAGGGGATTTCGGTCGATCACAGAAATTGTGTCCGCCGGTGATCAAATGTAGGAGTGAGCCTGCTCGCGATAGCGATCTCAACATCACCGCGAATCAGAAACCGTGCGTACATCTTGTGCGCAAAGTCAGAACTCGCTTCACGAAAATATGGTCGAATACGTGACAGCAGCTTCAGCGCACGCCCGTGCGCGCTGCCTCAGGGAGCTTCACTCATGAAACGTATTGGCTTGGCGATCCTTTGCAGTGCACTGGCCACCTCGGTAGTTGCGGCACCGAAAGACTGCGAAGAACTGAGAAAAGAAATCGAGATCAAGATCCAGGCCAAAGCCGTGCCTTCGTACACGCTGGAAATTGTCAGCAAGGAAGAGGCGGCCAAGCACGATATCGCCATGGTGGTGGGTTCGTGTGAGAACGGCACCAAAGCGATCATCTATCAGAAGAACGACTCCTGATAACGCTTAAGGCACGCAGTTGATCTGCCGTTCTTCGGCAACGATCTGCCCCTGACGATTGATCAACCGGGCGCTTGGCGTGAAGGCCAGCGACCGTGCTTCGAGCCGGTAGCGTTGCCCGGCTTCGAAGTGGTCATAGGGCACGGTCATGTAGCACAGGCGCTCCTGCGGATCGGTATCCATGCCCTGACCGCCGCCGAAAATCTCGAAATCGAAGCGCACCGTCAATTCATGGCTGCCCGGCGTGACCTGGAAAAAACGCCCGTCGCGTAGACGCTGATTATCCAGGCGTTCAGCCATCAACACTTTGCCGCCGGGTGTCGGCATCGAAAAGTCGACCCAGGCCATTTGCGGATCGACCGCGGGCAGCGGGCTCTGACAGCCGGCAAGCACACTTCCTACCAGCAACAACGTCAACCTGCGCATGATCAATGTCCTTTGATGTGGACAGCCAGCATACCGCCGATCAAGTCTTCTGGCAGCCCGCCGGTGTGCCCTGCCCGACGACTTTGCGCTGCTCATCATAAAGTTTGGCCCATGGCCGGAAACCAATACTGCCCGCCTGCAACTGATAGCGCTGGCCGGCGTTGAAATCCTTGAATTTCACATTCAACTGGCAATCGCGCCACAGCGGTTCGGCGTCGGGGCCGATGTTGCTGGCGTCTACCGGGAACTGATAGCGCACCTTCAATTCATGGCTGCCGGGCTCGACTTCAAAATAGCGTTTATCAATCGCGGCCTGGCTGTCGACCTTCAGCGCTTGCAGAGTCGTGTCCTGTTGCCGGGCATCGAGATCGATCCAGGCTTGTGAAGGGTCGGGGTCGGGCATTCCGAAATTGGCACAACCGGCCAGCGTCAGCAGGCCTCCCGTCAGCATCAACATGCGCATAGCGGTGCTCCTTAAGGCGGGATAGTCTTGCGAGCAGACTTTCCGGGGGGATTTCTTATTGTGATCAGGCCGTTTGCAAGCCATGGGTTACTTGATCGCGTTTTTCGGATTTTGTTTCCGGGTGTGATGTTTTTGTTGCTCAACGGTTGCGCCAGCGTCAGCTATTACAGCCAGTTGGCCAGCGGGCAGCTGCAACTGCTGCGGGCGCGCGAGCCAGTGGCCGAGGTGATTGCCGACCCGGGCCGCGATGCGAAGTTGCGCGCACACCTGAGCCAATCGCAAAAGGCTCGTGCCTTCGCCAGCGAACATCTGCACTTGCCCGACAACCAAAGCTATCGCCTGTACGCCGACATTGGCCGGCCGTTCGTGGTGTGGAATGTGTTCGCCACTCAGGAGTTTTCCCTGACGCCGCAGAACCATTGCTTCCCGATTGCCGGGTGTGTGGCTTATCGCGGCTATTACAGCCAGGGCGCGGTGCGAGGCGAAGCGGCGATCCAGCGCTTGCAGGGCATGGACGTATCGATTGGCGGCGTCGAGGCCTACTCGACGCTGGGTTGGTTCAACGATCCGATCATCAACACGATGATGGGCTGGGGCGACGAACGCCTGGCCACGCTGATCTTTCATGAACTGGCGCATCAGCGCTTTTATGTGAAGGACGACACCGAGTTCAACGAGTCTTTCGCCACGTTCGTCGAACAGGAAGGCACGCGGCAATGGCGCGCGTTTCGCGGGTTGCCGGCGGATACCGACTCGCGGTTGCAGCAGCGGGATCAATTCATTGAGCTGGTGCTGGATGTGCGCTCACGGCTGGAGAAGCTGTATGCACAGCCATTGCCGGCTGAGCAAATGCGCGAACGTAAAGCGGCTGAGTTCGAACAGTTTCGTCGGGATTATCGCGTGATGCGCGATAGCCAGTGGGCTGGGGATAAACGCTATGACGCCTGGGTGAACGCGCCGCTGAACAATGCGCGGTTGTTGCCGTTTGGACTGTACGACCAGTGGGTGCCGGCGTTTTCGGCGTTGTTCAAACAGGTCGGGGGGGATTGGCTGAGGTTTTATGCCGAGGCTGAGCGGTTGGGTGGGTTGCCGGTGACTGAGCGTAAGGCGGCGCTCAAGGCATTGGCGGAATCCTGATTTTGCATTGGCTGGGCCGGCCCTTTCGCGAGCAAGCCCGCTCCCACAGGGGGAATGCATTCCAAATGTGGGAGCGGGCTTGCTCGCGAAGACGGACTGATCAGCGCCGCAAAAACGCCTGATGTAACTCATCCAGCGTTTCAAAGTGATAAGCCGGCGCCTCGGCATTCAGCTCTTCAAAACTGCCAAATCCATAACCGACCGCCGCCGCATCCAGCCCATTGCTGCGTGCGCCAATCAGGTCGTGCTTACGGTCGCCGATCATCAGCGTATTCGCCGGATCCAGCCCTTCTTCCTTCACCAGATGCGCAATCAACTCAACCTTATTGGTGCGGGTGCCGTCCAGTTCGCTGCCGTAGATCACTTTGAAGTGCCGGGCGAAATCAAAGTGCCGGGCGATCTCGCGGGCGAACATCCACGGCTTGGACGTCGCGATATACAGCTGCCGGCCTTGGCCACCGAGGGTTTCCAGCAACGGCGTAACGCCATCAAACACGCGGTTTTCATACAGACCGGTGACCTTGAAGCGCTCGCGATAGAAATTCACCGCCTCCCACGCTTTGGCTTCATCAAAATCGTAGAACTGCATGAACGCCTGCAACAGCGGCGGGCCGATGAAGTGTTCGAGCTTGGTCAGGTCCGGCTCATCGATGCCAAGTTTGGCCAAGGCAAACTGAATGGAACGGGTGATGCCTTCACGCGGGTCGGTGAGGGTGCCATCGAGGTCGAACAGTACGGTTTGGTAATGCATGGGAATTCCTGGGCAGTCGCCAATTCAGTTCAGAGTGTGTCGTAGCCTTCGGCCAGATGCAGATCCTTGAGCTTCACGTAATTGGCGGCGCTGTAAGTGAAGAAGGCGCGTTCCTTGTCGCTCAGCGGGCGAATTTGTTTTACCGGGCTACCGACATAAAGGAAGCCGCTTTCCAGACGTTTGCCCGGCGGCACCAGACTGCCTGCGCCGATGATCACGTCGTCTTCAACCACCGCGCCGTCCATGACGATGCTGCCCATGCCGATCAACACGCGGCTACCGACGCTGCAGCCATGCAGCATGACTTTATGGGCGATGGTCACGTCGTCGCCGATCAGCAGCGGAAAGCCGTCGGGGTTGAACGGGCCGGCGTGGGTGATGTGCAACACGCAGCCGTCCTGCACGCTGGTGCGCGCACCGATGCGGATGCGGTGCATGTCGCCACGGATCACGGTCAGCGGCCAGACCGAGCTGTCTTCGCCAATTTCCACATCGCCGATCACCACCGCCGAGCGGTCGACAAACGCGCCTTTGCTCAGGCTGGGGGTGTGATTCTGGTACTTGCGAACGGACACGATAATTTCTCTCTCTGTCGCCGATAGCTGCGGTGAATGCCGATTGTAATTAAGATGGGGCAATGTTTCCCCAGCCAAGGTGCCAACCGTGAGCGTGAACAACCCTCTGCTGCAGTCCTACGACCTGCCACCGTTCTCCACGATCCGTGCCGAACACGTCCTGCCAGCCATTGAAACTATCCTGGCCGACAACCGCGCCGCCATCGCCGAAATCCTCAAGACTCAGGTTCAGAACCCGACCTGGGCCGGCCTGGTACTGGCGATGGACGAACTCAATGATCGCCTCGGCGCTGCCTGGAGTCCGGTCAGCCACCTTAACGCCGTGTGCAACAGCGCCGAATTGCGCGAAGCCTACGAGTCGTGCCTGCCGGCCTTGAGCGCCTACTCCACCGAGATGGGCCAGAACCGCGAACTGTTCCAGGCGTTTGAAGCGCTGGCCAACAGCCCGGAAGCCGCCGGTTTCGACGTGGCGCAGAAGACTATTCTGGAACACGCTCTGCGTGACTTCCGTCTGTCGGGTATCGACCTGCCGGAAGCCGAACAGAAACGCTACGCCGAAGTGCAGAGCAAACTGTCCGAGCTCGGCAGCCGCTTCTCCAATCAACTGCTCGACGCCACTCAGGCGTGAGCCAAGCACGTCAGCGACGAAGCCGCCCTTGCCGGCCTGACCGATTCGGCCAAGGCGCAAATGGCCGCCGCCGCGCAGGCCAAAGGCCTCGACGGCTGGCTGATCACCCTGGAATTCCCAAGCTACTACGCGGTGATGACCTACGCGCAAGACCGTGCGCTGCGTGAAGAAGTCTACGCCGCCTACTGCACCCGCGCCTCGGATCAAGGCCCGAACGCCGGCCAGAACGATAATGGCCCGGTGATGGAAGAGATCCTCGACCTGCGTCAGGAACTGGCCAGGCTGCTGGGTTTCGCCAGCTTCTCCGAACTGAGCCTGGCGACGAAAATGGCTGAATCCAGCGATCAGGTACTGAGCTTCCTGCGCGATCTGGCCAAGCGCAGCAAACCGTTCGCCGCACAAGATCTGCAACAGCTGCGCGCTTACGCCGCCGAACAGGGCTGCGCCGATCTGCAAAGCTGGGACAGCGGTTTCTATGGCGAAAAACTTCGCGAACAACGCTACAGCGTTGCTCAGGAAACCCTGCGCGCCTACTTCCCGATCGATAAAGTTCTGGGCGGTCTGTTCGCCATTGTTCAGCGCCTGTACGGCATCGAAATCGCCGAACAGAAAGGCTTCGACACCTGGCACCCGGACGTGCGCCTGTTCGAGATCAAGGAAAACGGCCAGCACGTCGGCCGCTTCTTCTTCGACCTCTATGCTCGCGCCAACAAGCGTGGCGGTGCGTGGATGGACGGCGCCCGCGACCGTCGTCGCACCATCGACGGCGTGCTGCAAAGCCCGGTGGCCAATCTGGTGTGCAACTTCACCCCGGCCGACAGCGGCAAGCCTGCGCTGCTGACCCACGATGAAGTGACCACGCTGTTCCACGAATTCGGCCATGGCCTGCATCACCTGCTGACCCGCGTTGATCACGCCGGTGTTTCCGGGATCAACGGTGTGGCGTGGGACGCGGTCGAGCTGCCAAGTCAGTTCATGGAAAACTGGTGCTGGGAGCCGGAAGGCCTCGCGCTGATTTCCGGTCACTACGAAAGCGGCGAGCCGCTGCCGCAGGATCTGCTGGAAAAAATGCTCGCGGCGAAGAACTTCCAGTCCGGCCTGATGATGGTGCGTCAGCTGGAGTTCTCGCTGTTCGACTTCGAACTGCACGCCACTCACGGTGACGGCCGCAGCGTTGCACAGGTACTCGAAGGTATCCGCGACGAGGTGTCGGTGATGCGTCCGCCAGCCTACAACCGCTTCCCGAACAGCTTCGCGCACATCTTCGCCGGCGGTTATGCGGCGGGTTACTACAGCTACAAGTGGGCTGAAGTATTGTCGGCCGATGCCTTCTCGAAATTCGAAGAAGACGGCGTGCTCAACGCAGAAACCGGTCGCGCCTTCCGCGAAGCGATTCTGGCGCGCGGCGGTTCGCAGGCACCGATGGTGCTGTTCGTCGACTTCCGTGGCCGTGAGCCGTCGATTGACGCACTGTTGCGCCACAGCGGCCTGAGTGAGGACGCGGCAGCATGAGTGAGGGGCCTGTGATTACCAAAAAACGCTTTATCGCCGGGGCGGTCTGCCCGGCGTGCAGCGAGCCGGACAAGTTGATGATGTGGAACGAAGACAGCGTGCCGCACCGCGAATGTGTGGCTTGCGGTTACTCCGACACGCTCAACGAGCAAGGGTTGTCGGTGCCAAAAGAGTTGGGCACGCGGGTCAACACCAGTGCTATCAGCAAACCTGCGCCGGACAAGAATGTGCAAGCGGTACAGTTTTTCCCCAACCCGAAGCTGAAGAAAAAGCCTGACGAGCAACACTGACGTGTCACCCACCTTTCACCGTTTTGGCGGTGAAAGGTGGTAACTATGTACCGCCCTTCCCCCGCGCTTCCTGATTAGGCTGGCTCTTTCAGCCATCCCTCAAGGAAGACGCCATGCCTGACTCCAATCCGCTGTTACAACGCTGGACGCTGCCGCCGTGGTCAACCGTGCGCGCTGAACATCTGGTGCCTGCGATCACAACGATTGTGGCCAACAACCAACTGATCATTGAACAAGTAATCGCCACCCAGACCGAACAGCCGAACTGGGACGATCTGATCCTCGCCGTCGATGAAGCTGATGCCACATTGGCTGAAGCCATGGCGGTGATCGAATACCTTTCGATGGGCAAGTCCGCCGATAGCGCGTGGGAAAAAGCCAGCGCGCAGTGCAGCCAGATCGCCGGGCAATACCGGACTGACACGTTGGCGAGCGTGCCGTTGTTCCGTACGTTTCAACGCTTGGAAGACAGTGCGGTCGCCGTCCATTTCGATGCTTCACGCAAAGCGTCACTGGCCAAAATCCTGCGCACGTTTCGCTTGTCCGGAGTTGAGTTACCGGCGGCGCAACAGGAGAAACTCGCCCGTTTGAATCGCGTCATCGGTCAACTCGAACAGCTTTTCGCCAGCCAGATCGACCTCGCCAACGCTGCATGAACCAGCACATCACCGACCCCGCGCGGCTTGACGGTCTGAGCGCGCACAGTCAGGCGCAATTGGCGCTCAAGGCCAGACAGGCCGGGCTCGACGGCTGGCTACTCACGCTGGATCAAAACACCTGCCACCAAATCATGACGTACGCGCGCGATCGCACTTTGCGCGAGGAATATTTCATTGCCTGGACGACCCGCGCATCGGATCAAGGCCCGCAGGCGAGCCAGTTTGATAATGAGCCAGTGTTGAGTTTGCTGCTGACATCGCGGCACGAAAAAGCCGAAATTCTCGGCTTCGATAACTACGCGCAACTGCGCCTCAACGATCGAATGGTCACCTCCCCCGCGCAGGTCAGCGCCTTCCTGCAGCGACAAGTCGCACAAGCCAAACCGCTGATGGAGCAAGAGTCGAAAGCGCTACAGGCGTTCGCCGATCAGCAGGGCTTCGGAACCATTCAGGCCTGGGATCAGGAATTCCTCGCCGAACAGTTACGCGTGCAGCAACTGGACGGCGCGCTGCAAGGCTTGCGGCAGTATTTCCCGCTGGACGCAACCGTGCAGCGGTTATGCCGGTTCAGCGAACATTTGTTCGGCATCACGATTCACGAGCAGCGCACGTTTGATCGCTGGCATGAGTATGTCCGCCTGTATGAAATCAGCGAGCATGGCCAAGTCATCGGGCATATCTACCTCGACCCTTACGCGGGCAAACACGTTGCGGACTATGCCTGGACGGGCACGGTGCGCAATCGGCGAATCGATGCCGAAGGTCGGGCGTCGACGCCGATCGCCGTGCTGTCCAGTAACTTCACCGCCCCCACGCCCGCACACCCGTGCCTGCTGTCGCATCAGGATTTGCGGGTGCTGTTCCATGAATTCGGGCATTGCCTGCAACACGTGCTGACGCGCTCGCCGCATCACAATCTGTCGGGCATTTCCCAGTTCCCACGGGACACCGCCGAATTCGCCGGGCAATTGTTTGAGCAATGGTGTTCGTCGCAAGAATTTATCTTGTGGCTGGCGGCGCATCATCAAACCGCAGAGCGCCTGTCTGAAGCGCGTGTGAACACCGCGCTCACGGCTTTGAGCGCGCAATCCAGTCGAGCGACCGGGATGTTAATGATGGGCGCTTTGTTCGATTTCGAGTTGCACCACCGCCACGGCGACGGCCGCAGCATTGCGCAGGTGTTCGATGGGGTGCAGCGCCAGTTCGCCGAGCTGCAAATGCCGGACTACTGCCGGTTTGCCAACAGCTTCGACTATTTGGTCACCGGTTATGAAGCTTCGGTGTACGCCTATAAATGGTCAGGCGTGCTGGCGACCGAGGCGTTCAAACGCTTCGAGCACGACGGCGTGTTCAACCCGAAAACCGGCCGGGCGTTTCGCGAGGCATTTTTTTCCGGCGACTCGCCGACGTTGCTGAGTGCTCTGGAAAAATTTCTCGGGCGCCCCGTCAGCGCGGAGTTGTTTGAAACCGCGCCCGATCCAACCACTGTTACTTCAAATTGACCGACTGAAACCAGCTCTTCATCGAGCACGTGGCGAACGCGCTGGTGCTGCAATCACCATTGGCCAGCGCGGTGCGCAGTTTGTCGGCATCGGCCTGCATCACGTAGCGCACGCTGTCACGGAAGTGTCCGCTTTCACCAAATCCGCCTTGGGTCATTTCGCTCAAGGCGTCTTCTTTGCTCCAGCCTTGCACGACCACGCGATACATCGCCGCCATCAAACCGGTGCGGTCGGAGCCGTGCTTGCAATGCATCAATACCGGGCCGTTGGCTTCGGCGGCTTGAATGGCGCGCAGGGTTCTCAGCACGTCAGCGTCATCGACGTGGTTGGTGCGGTAAGGCAGTTGCACCTGATTAATCCCCGGCTCCGACAGCCAGTTTTTGTCGGATTCGGGCAAGAAAGTGATGACAGTGGCGACTTTGAGATTTTTCAGCAACGGCACCGCGCCACTATCGGGCAAGGCGCTGCGGTAGAGCGTCGGTGACATCTGAAACAGGTTGTATTGCACTTCAACCGGTTGCGCCCATTCAGTCGGGCGAACCGGGGTGGCGGCGTCAGCCGGAGTCGGCATCCACTGCAACAGCGCTACAAGCGATAAACACAAAACAGGAAACAAACGCACTAGGGACATGCTGAGGTGACCGTGTCGGAATTCTTCAAGAATAGGAGCCGTAGCTTCGTCGTTGGGCGGTCAAAGCCCCGTGAGGCGTTTGTCAAAGAAACGTGAATCCGCGTTGTTTCATCGATTTCATCCAAGAAATCCGGGCTTTTTTTCACTGAATCGGTTCATCCCGATGCTTAGCCTGCTACCATTTGTCACATGATGTTGCAGACGCTTTTCCTTCACCGGGTCTTCTCCCGGCCATGTCGCGACGAAAAATCCTCAAGCCGTTCGCAGAAACGGTTGACCACCATTGATGCCTGATGAGGTACACCTCCCATGTCTGATCAAGATCGAGACAACCCGCGGCGTGAGTTTTTGCGCAAATCCCTGACCCTGATTCCGGTCGTGACCCTCGCCGGCACCAGCCTGGGCAGCAGCGTCCTGCAAGCCGCGCCTGAAGCGGCGCCCGCTGCACCGGCCGCGCCAGCCGCTCGCGCTGACGCCGAGGTGTATCAACCGAGCTATTTCACCGCCGAAGAATGGGCATTCATCAATGCCGCCGTCGCGCAGTTGATCCCCAACGATGCCCAAGGCCCGGGCGCGCTTGAAGCCGGTGTGCCGGAATACATCGACCGTCAAATGAACACGCCGTACGCCGCCGGTGCCCTTTGGTACATGCAAGGCCCGTTCAATGCCGACGCTGCGCCGGAAATGGGCTGGCAGAGCAAACTGGTGCCGAAAGAAATCTATCGCCTCGGCATCGCCGCCACGGATCAGTGGGCAAAATCCCTCAACGGTAAAGTATTTGCTGAGCAAGACAGCGCTACCCGAGAAGATTTGCTCAAGCAGCTCGAAGCCGGCAAGCCGCAGTTCGATGCGGTTCCGGCGAAGATTTTCTTCAACCTGCTGCTGCAAAACACCAAGGAAGGCTTCTTCTGCGACCCGATCCACGGTGGCAATAAAGGCATGGTTGGCTGGACGATGATCGGTTTCCCCGGCGCCCGCGCCGATTTCATGGATTGGGTGGAACGCAACGAGCAATACCCCTTCCCGGCAGTGTCGATTCGCGGCGAGAGGGCGTAAGCATGGCAACGGTATTGAAGAAAGTAGACGCAGTCATCATCGGTTTCGGCTGGACTGGCGCGATCATGGCCAAGGAGCTGACCGAAGCGGGTCTCAATGTGCTGGCGCTGGAGCGCGGGCCGATGCAGGACACCTACCCCGACGGCAACTATCCACAGGTGATTGACGAACTCACCTACAGCGTGCGCAAAAAACTCTTTCAGGACATCTCCAAAGAAACCGTCACCATTCGCCACAGCGTCAACGAGATCGCCCTGCCGAACCGCCAGTTGGGCGCGTTCCTGCCGGGCAACGGTGTTGGCGGCGCCGGCCTGCACTGGTCGGGCGTGCACTTCCGGGTTGACCCGATCGAGTTGCGCATGCGCAGCCATTACGAAGAGCGCTACGGCAAAAGCTTTATCCCCAAGGACATGACCATCCAGGACTTCGGCGTCAGCTATGAAGAGCTGGAGCCGTTCTTCGATTACGCCGAAAAAGTTTTCGGCACCTCGGGCCAGGCCTGGACGGTAAAAGGCCAACTGGTCGGTCAGGGCAAGGGCGGCAACCCGTACGCGCCGGATCGCTCCAACCCGTTCCCGTTGGAAGCGCAGAAGAATACGGTTTCCGCACAGCTGTTCGGCAAAGCGGCTACAGAAGTCGGTTACAAACCCTACAACCTGCCGTCCGCGAATACCTCGGGGCCGTACACCAACCCTTACGGCGCACAAATGGGCCCGTGCAACTTCTGCGGTTTTTGCAGCGGTTATGTTTGCTACATGTATTCCAAGGCGTCGCCGAACGTGAACATTCTGCCGGCGCTGAAGCCGCTGCCGAATTTCGAGCTGCGCGCCAACGCCCACGTGCTGCGGATCAACCTCGACAGCACCAAGAGCAAAGCCACCGGCGTCACCTACATCGATGCACAGGGTCGCGAAATGGAGCAACCGGCGGATCTGGTGATCCTCGGCGCGTTCCAGTTGCACAACGTACGTCTGCTGCTGCTCTCCGGCATCGGCAAACCGTACGACCCGAAGACCGGCGAAGGCGTGGTCGGGCGTAACTTCGCCTACCAGAACATGGCGACCATCAAGGCATTCTTTGACAAGGACACCCACACCAACAACTTCATCGGCGCCGGCGGTAACGGCGTGGCGCTGGACGACTTCAACGCCGACAACTTCGACCACGGCCCGCACGGCTTCGTCGGCGGCTCGCCGATGTGGGTCAACCAGGCGGGCAGCCGGCCGATTGCCGGTACCTCGAACCCGCCGGGCACACCCGCGTGGGGCAGTGCGTGGAAACGCGCGACCGCCGATTACTACACCCACCAAGTGTCGATGGACGCCCACGGCGCGCATCAGTCCTACCGTGGCAACTACCTCGATCTCGACCCGGTGTACCGCGATGCCTACGGTTTACCGCTGCTGCGCATGACTTTCGACTGGCAGGAAAACGACATCAAGATGAACCGCTTCATGGTCGAGAAAATGGGCAAGGTCGCCGAAGCGATGGGCCCGAAAGCCATCGCGGTGATCGGCAAACAGGTCGGTGATCACTTCAACACCGCTTCTTACCAGACCACCCACCTCAACGGTGGCGCGATCATGGGCACCGATCCGAAGAAGAGCGCGCTGAACCGCTACTTGCAGAGCTGGGACGTACATAACGTCTTCGTTCCGGGCGCCTCGGCGTTCCCGCAAGGCCTGGGCTACAACCCGACCGGACTGGTGGCTGCACTGACCTACTGGTCGGCGAAAGCGATCCGCGAGCAGTACCTGAAAAACCCCGGCCCGCTGGTTCAGGCTTAAGGAGCGATGACCATGAAGAATTTCGTTATCGCGACCCTGGCCCTGCTCGGCAGCGCCTCGATCCATGCGACTGAGGTTGATCAGGCATTGATCAAACAAGGCGAATACCTCGCCCGCGCCGGTGACTGCGTGGCTTGCCACACGGCCAAGGGCGGCAAGCCGTTCGCCGGTGGTCTGCCGATGGAAACGCCGATCGGCACGATTTACTCGACCAACATCACCCCGGATAAAACCGGCGTCGGTGAATACAGCTTCGCAGACTTCGATCAGGCCGTGCGCCATGGCGTCGCCAAAAACGGTAGTACGTTGTACCCGGCGATGCCGTATCCGTCCTACGCGCGTGTCAGCGAAACCGACATGCAGGCGCTGTACGCGTACTTTATGCACGGCGTAGAACCGGTCGCGCAAGAGAACAAGGCCAGCGACATTCCGTGGCCGTTGAGCATGCGCTGGCCGCTGATGGGCTGGCGCTGGATGTTTGCGCCGAAGGTCGAGGACTACAAAGCAACGAGTACCGACCCGGTGATCGACCGTGGCGCGTATCTGGTTGAAGGCCTCGGCCATTGCGGTGCCTGTCACACGCCACGGGCGCTGACCATGCAGGAAAAATCCTTGAGCGCAGCCGATGGCAGCAACTTCCTCGCCGGCAGTGCGCCGCTGGAAGGCTGGATCGCCAAGAGTCTGCGCGGCGATCACAAGGACGGCCTCGGCGGCTGGAGCGAAGAGCAACTGGTGCAATTCCTCAAGACCGGTCGCAGCGATCGCAGCGCCGTGTTCGGCGGCATGAGTGATGTGGTCACCCACAGCATGCAATACATGACCGACGCCGACCTGACCGCCATCGCCCGCTACCTCAAGTCGCTGCCGGCCAATGACCCAAACGATCAACCGCATCAGTACGACGAGAAAGCCGCCAAAGCGCTGTGGAACGGTGACGACAGCCAGCGCGGTGCTTCGGTGTACATCGACAACTGCGCGGCCTGCCACCGCACTGACGGCCACGGTTACACGCGTGTGTTCCCGGCACTGGCGGGCAATCCGGTGCTGCAATCGGAAGACCCGACCTCGCTGATTCACATCGTGCTCAAGGGCGGCACCCTGCCCGCGACGCACACCGCGCCTTCTACTTTCACCATGCCGGGTTTCGCCTGGCGTTTGTCGGATCAGGAAGTGGCGGACGTGGTAAGTTTTATTCGTGGAAGTTGGGGGAACAAGGGCACAGCGGTAAAGACTGATGACGTGGCGAAGTTGCGCAAAGGCGACCTGAGCAAAGCAACTATTGATTCTCGCTAGGTAATTGCACCGCGCAACTAAAACAAAAAGCCTTGCTTGAACATTCAAGCAAGGCTTTTTGTTTATTGGCTCATCAAACTGTAACGTCTATTACGGATTGATAATTTTCACATAAGCTTGAGCCAGTGCCACGAGCTTGGCTTTATCGCCTTCGCCCACCACACCGTCACGATCCACATCGTGGCTGAGACCCTCGAGGGTGAAGGTTTTACCGCGATCTGCGGAAGTCGCAGTCACCATGATCGAGTCTACAAGGCATTCGAGAACGGTAGAGTTCTGCGCGTCCCATTGCTCTTCCTTGCGGGCAAGCTGCATCGAAACCACAGTGTTTGGCTCAGAAATACTTGGCAGCATCAGTTGCAGAAAAATACCACGCGAATTGAAATACGACATATCAAAAATCCATTTTTAATTATTGGTTAAGTACACATCCAGCGAGGAGAGATACTACAAATCAACCCCTTGAATGAACAGCAGTTGCTTGTGTCCTTAGTTTGCACGAAAAAACTAATCTAATAACCGGAACGTTCATTTTTTTACCTGCTTGCGCAGGGGCGCGGAAACAGCAGCCAAACGGTAGTGGCCAAAAACCGCCTATTGCGATTACTGTATAAACATACAGACAAAGGATCCGACTGATGTCCATCGCCCTGCCCCCACGCGGTCGCGGCACTGCCAGCAACCCGCACAACCGCTTTGCACCGAATCGCTCGGTGGCTGAGGATGACGGCTGGTATCAGGAAGTGCCCGAAACACAGAACACCGAGGTGATGATCGAAACCGCGAAAACCATCATCACCCGTAACACATCGCCCGACCTGCCCTTCGATCGCTCGATCAATCCCTACCGAGGCTGCGAGCACGGCTGCATCTATTGCTACGCACGGCCCAGTCACGCCTATTGGGATATGTCGCCGGGACTGGATTTCGAAACTCGGCTGATCGCCAAGACCAACGCCGCGCAAGTGCTGGAAGAACAGCTGAGCAAACGCGGTTATCAATGTGCGCCGATCAATCTGGGCTCCAACACCGATCCGTATCAGCCGATCGAACGCGAACACAAAATCACCCGGCAGATCCTCGAAGTGCTGCTGCGCTACCGGCATCCGGTGACCATCGTCACCAAGGGCTCGCTGATTCTTCGCGATCTCGATCTGCTGACTGAATTGGCCCGGCAACGGCTGGTGGCGGTGATGATCAGCCTGACCACGCTGGACGATGAACTCAAACGCATCCTCGAACCGCGTGCCGCTGCGCCGAAAGCACGCTTGCGCGCGATTCGGGTGATGCGCGAAGCGGGGATTCCGGTCGGCGTGCTGTGTTCGCCGATGATTCCGATGATCAACGACAGCGAAATCGAAAACCTGCTCAACGAGGCTCACGCTGCCGGTGCACAAAGTGCTGCTTACATGATGTTGCGCCTGCCACTGGAAGTGGCGCCGCTGTTCGAAGAATGGCTGGCCGCGCACTATCCGCAACGCGCTACGCATGTGCTGAGCCTGATCCGCCAGAGCCGGGGCGGCGAGCTCTACGACAGCCGTTTCGGCGCCCGCATGCGTGGCGAAGGGCCGTTTGCCGACCTGCTCGCACAACGCTTTGCCAAAGCCATCAAACGGCTTGGTCTTGATCATCGCGAAGGCTATAACCTTGATTGCACCGCCTTCTGTCCGCCGGGTCGCCAGATGTCGTTGATTTAGCGACAATTGACGCTGGGTTGAAGGGTTGGAATCCTTTCGCAGAAATACCTCAGTCACGTTTTTTGTGACCTGGAACATACGTTCTAGAGCGTTTGATTCAGTTTGAGTTAAGTTTCGGCGGCTACCTTGTTCATCGAGTGACTGACCGGTCGGGATGACCGGGAAAGTTTAAACAGCCACTGGCTTCATACCGGAATACCGGGGAAGATTCCCTGAATCCGCCTAAGAGGATGAATCATGAGTGATAAGGATAAACAGCCGCTGGCTGCGTCGGCGCCGTCCCCAGAAGCGGAATCCGCCGATGCAGCGCTGCGCCAGATCGTAGATGGCTTTTTGCATTTTCATCATGAGATTTTTCCGCAGCAGGAAGAACTCTTCAAGAAACTCGCCACGGCCCAAGCGCCGAAAGCGATGTTCATCACCTGCGCCGACTCGCGCATCGTCCCCGAGCTGATCACGCACAGCTCGCCCGGCGATCTGTTCGTGACCCGTAACGTCGGCAACGTTGTTCCGCCTTACGGCCAGATGAACGGCGGCGTTTCCACCGCGATCGAATACGCGGTACTGGCGCTCGGGGTGCAGCACATCATCATCTGCGGCCACTCCGATTGCGGCGCCATGCGTGCGGTGCTCAACCCGGACAGCCTGGAAAAAATGCCGACGGTCAAAGCTTGGCTGCGCCACGCTGAAGTCGCGAAAACCATGGTGCATGAAAACTGTAACTGCGCCGACGAAAAAGAAAGCATGCCGATCCTCACCGAGGAAAACGTCATCGCCCAACTGCAGCACTTGCGTACCCATCCTTCGGTAGCCTCGCGCATGGCGAACGGTCATCTGTTCATCCATGGCTGGGTTTACGACATCGAAACCAGCGAAATCAAAGCTTACGACGCGGATCAGGGACGTTTCCTGCCGCTCGACGGCAGCCATCCGATTCCGGTGGCGACGCCCAAAGCGCGCTTCTAAATCTTCCTAAACATCTGTGTGGTTTGACGCCGGTCGCTGATTCAGCGACCCGGCCTTGCCATGCCTGAAGAAAACGTCGGGAGAATCGCCATGCGTGCGGCTCAATTGAAAGCGGTGTTGCCACGGGAGCTGCTCGCTTCCGTGGTTGTGTTTCTGGTCGCTCTGCCGCTGTGCATGGGCATTGCGATTGCGTCAGGGTTGCCGCCGGCAAAGGGTTTGATCACCGGGATCATCGGTGGTTTGGTGGTCGGTTGGCTGGCGGGGTCGCCGTTGCAGGTCAGTGGGCCGGCGGCGGGTCTGGCGGTGTTGGTCTTTGAACTGGTGCGCCAGCACGGCATCGAGATGCTCGGGCCGATTCTGCTGCTCGCCGGTTTTCTGCAACTGGTGGCCGGGCGCTTGAAGCTCGGTTGCTGGTTTCGGGTAACGGCGCCAGCGGTGGTCTACGGGATGCTGGCGGGGATTGGCGTGTTGATCGTGCTGTCGCAGGTGCACGTGATGCTCGATGCGTCACCGAAACCTTCCGGGCTGGATAACCTCGCCGCATTCCCGGCGGCGGTGGCTCAGGCCGTGCCGTCGTTCGGTTGGCAGGCCGGGTTGCTCGGGCTGTCGACGATTGCAGTGATGTGGTTGTGGGAAAAATTCCGCCCACATTCGCTACGGTTTATTCCCGGCGCGCTGCTCGGCGTGGGGCTGGCGACGGGTGCCAGCCTGATGCTGGCCTTGCAGGTGAAACGCGTTGAGGTGCCGGCGAATCTCGCGGAAGCCATCGACTGGTTGAAGCCGACAGATCTGCTCAGTCTGGCTGATCCGACGCTGTTGATCGCGGCGTTCGCTGTAGCGTTTATTGCCAGCGCCGAAACCCTGTTGTCCGCTGCTGCGGTGGATCGCATGCACAGTGGCGTGCGATCTGATTTCGACCGTGAACTGTCGGCGCAAGGGGTCGGCAACATGCTTTGCGGTCTGGTTGGCGCACTACCGATGACCGGGGTGATCGTGCGCAGCTCGGCCAACGTTCAGGCCGGTGCGACCACGCGCTACTCGACGATTTTCCATGGCCTGTGGCTGCTGGCGTTCGTGCTGTTGCTGTCGAGCGTGCTGCAAAGCATTCCGGTGGCGAGTCTGGCCGGTGTGCTGGTGTATACCGGTTTCAAACTGGTCGACCTGAAAGCCTTTCGCGGTCTGAGCCGTTATGGGCGGATGCCGATGTTTACCTATGCCGCGACGGCGCTTGCGATCATCTTCACCGACCTGCTGACCGGTGTGCTGCTGGGTTTCGGTCTGACGTTGTTGAAGCTGGCGTTCAAGGCCTCGCGGTTGAAGATCAGCCTGATCGATCTGCCGCAGGACGGCGAGATGGAATTGCGTTTGATCGGCGCGGCGACCTTCCTGAAGGTACCGGCGCTGACCCAGGTGCTCAACAGTATTCCGGCGGGCATGACGGTGCACGTGCCGCTCAATAATTTGAGCTACATCGACCATTCGTGTCTGGAGTTGTTGGAGGAATGGGGCCGGGCGAATGCGGCGAAGGGCTCGAAGCTGTTGATTGAGTCGCGCGGGTTGAAGCGCAGGCTTGAGGGGCGGATCCGCACAACAACAGGCATCGGCGCAGCCGGTTAAATTCCCGGCTGAACTCAACCCCTGTAGGAGCTGCCGCAGGCTGCGATCTTTTGATCTTGATCTTCTTAAAAACAAGATCAAAAGATCGCAGCCTGCGGCAGCTCCTACATTGGATCGTGTGAAATCAGGCGGCGGGCTGGTCGAGTTCCAGGCCTACGCCCAATCGGCGGCTCATGCACGGCCAGCGTTTCCACGCGGCGCCGGTGTCCGGGCTGCTGAGTTTTTCGCGGTAGGCTTCTACCGATTCCAGCGCAAAACTTTCGTCGTTGAGCATCTCGTCGATCGCGTGATGCACCGCTTCGTCCAGTTGGTTGGCAAATTCCTCACCGATCAATTGGTGAGCAATCAAGTTGGCGACCGTCATGTCCAAGGGGATCAGTGGCTGGCCGAAATGCTTGATGTACAGGTCGTTGACCTCTTCGACAAAACGGTGCGCCAGATAGGCTTCATCCAGCAGGCTATCCAGGCCAACGTGCCCGGCCATGATGGCGGGTGGCTGGAGGAAATACTGCTCGGCGATTTTCAGCACCGGTTTGATCTGCGATTCGATTCCCGCTTCCCTGGCGACTTCATTGGCTGCATCCAGCAGGTCAGGCACTTCATCGATGTAGGCGGCGACAAAACGCGTCAGCACGCCTTGGGCGTCGGCTTCCGGCAGTTGAATGGCCGGGTGTAAATGAGGCAGCTTGCTTTCCAGCTGACGGGTCAGCAGGCCGGTGTCTTTCTCGTGCTGTTGGGCTGTTTGGATCTGCTCGCGCAATGCGGCGGTGTTCATGAAAACTCCAGGGAACAAGGCAATGAATTAGGGAAGACATAACTTAGCTGGCTTACGAAAATTGCTAAGACGCATTTGTCATAATTATTTCATCCTTGATGCAGCTCCGTTATATCGATTTGCCACCACTCGTCTGCATCCTTCTCCATTCGTGCCCTTGAACGCAAGTTCCAGCTGTTTCAGATCATTTACCTCGCCACGTTGCAATTCTCAGCCGCTGACTATACTCGCCAGTGAATGGAGTTAGCTGATGACGCCCGACTGCACCCGCAGCAAGGCCCGGCGATTCAAGTTCGTAGTCTGATGCAGCCGCTCCCTTGCCGCAGGCGAAAGCCGGCGGGATAACAAGAACGATAAGGGGAACCCGCAATGATGCGACATCCACACGTCTGGATGGGCCTCCTGTTGTGGTCGATTTTCAGTCCGGCACACGCCGCATGGACTGTGAATATGGCGCCTGGAGCGACTGAAATCAGTCACGCAGTATTCGACCTGCACATGACCATTTTCTGGATCTGTGTGGTGATCGGGATCATCGTCTTCGGCGCCATGTTCTGGTCGATGATGGTGCACCGCCGTTCTACCGGGCAGGTCGCCGCAAAATTCCACGAAAGCACCACCGTCGAAATTCTCTGAACCGTCGTACCGTTCCTGATTCTGGTAGCGATGGCCGTGCCGGCGACCGCCACCCTGATCAAGATGTACGACACCAGTGAGCCGGATATCGATATCCAGATCACCGGTTATCAGTGGAAGTGGCACTACAAATACCTGGGCCAGGACGTCGAGTTCTTCAGCAACCTGGCCACCCCCGCCGAGCAAATCCACAACAAGGAAGCCAAGGGCGAGCACTACTTGCTCGAGGTCGACAAGCCGTTGGTGCTGCCGACCGGGGCCAAGGTGCGCTTCCTCGTGACCTCCGCCGACGTTATCCACTCGTGGTGGGTGCCGGCCTTCGCGGTCAAACGCGATGCGATCCCGGGGTTCGTCAACGAAGCGTGGACGCGCATCGACAAGCCCGGCATCTACCGTGGCCAGTGCGCCGAACTGTGTGGCAAGGATCACGGCTTCATGCCGATCGTGGTCGAGGTCAAGGAGAAAGCCGACTACGACAAATGGCTCGCAGAGCGCAAAGCCGAAGCCGCGCAGCTTAAAGAGCTGACCAGCAAGGAATGGACGCTCGACGAACTCAAAGAGCGCGGCGACAAGATTTATCACACCACCTGCGTCGCCTGTCACCAGGCCGAAGGTCAGGGCCTGCCGCCAATGTTCCCGGCGCTCAAGGGCTCGGAACTGATCATGAAGGGCAGCAAGGCCGATCACCTGCACCGCGTGGTCTACGGCAAACCGGGCACGGCCATGGCGGCGTTCGGCAAGCAGCTGTCGGAAGTCGATATCGCAGCGGTCGTGACCTACGAACGTAACGCCTGGGGCAACAACAAGGGCGACATGGTCACGCCAAAAGAAGTGCTGGAGATGAAACAGGCGGGAGACAAATGAGCCGGCCTATCGCATCTACCCGCCACGGTTCGCGGCTCGGCGCCGCGAACCAACTCGCCTGTTCACGTAAAGGAGACCGGCCATGAGCGCTGTCATCGATGACCATGGTCATGCCGACCACGCCCACGGCCCTGCCAAAGGCCTGATGCGCTGGGTGCTGACCACCAACCACAAGGACATTGGCACCCTGTACCTGTGGTTTGCGTTTTCCATGTTCCTGCTCGGCGGTACGTTCGCGATGGTGATTCGCGCCGAACTGTTCCAGCCCGGATTGCAGATCGTCGAGCCAGCGTTCTTCAACCAGATGACCACCATGCATGGTTTGGTGATGGTCTTCGGGGCGGCGATGCCAGCGTTCGTCGGCCTCGCCAACTGGATGATCCCGTTGATGATCGGCGCGCCGGACATGGCCCTGCCCCGGATGAACAACTTCAGTTTCTGGCTGTTGCCGGCGGCGTTCCTGATCCTCGTGTCGACCCTGTTCACCCCCGGTGGCGGGCCGAACTTCGGCTGGACGTTCTACGCGCCGCTGTCGACGACGTACGCACCGGAAAGCGTGACCTTCTTCATCTTCGCCATCCACTTGATGGGCATCAGCTCGATCATGGGCGCGATCAACGTGATCGCGACCATTCTAAACCTGCGCGCCCCCGGCATGACCCTGATGAAAATGCCGCTGTTCGTCTGGACCTGGCTGATCACCGCGTTCCTGCTGATCGCGGTGATGCCGGTACTCGCCGGGTGCGTAACGATGATGCTGATGGACATCCACTTCGGCACCAGTTTCTTCAGTGCCGCCGGTGGCGGTGATCCGGTGTTGTTCCAGCATGTGTTCTGGTTTTTCGGGCATCCCGAGGTGTACATCATGATCCTGCCGGCCTTCGGCGCGGTCAGCTCGATCATCCCGACCTTTTCGCGCAAGCCGCTGTTTGGCTACACCTCGATGGTTTATGCGACGGCGAGCATCGCGTTCCTGTCGTTCATCGTCTGGGCGCACCACATGTTCGTGGTCGGCATTCCGTTGGTGGGCGAGTTGTTCTTCATGTACGCCACGCTGCTGATCGCGGTGCCGACCGGGGTGAAAGTGTTCAACTGGGCGAGCACCATGTGGCAAGGCTCGCTGACCTTCGAGACGCCGATGCTGTTTGCCGTGGCGTTCGTGATCCTGTTCTCCATCGGCGGTTTCTCCGGGCTGATGCTGGCCATCGCCCCGGCGGACTTCCAGTATCAGGACACCTACTTCGTCGTCGCGCATTTCCACTACGTGCTGGTGCCGGGGGCGATCTTCGGGATCTTCGCGTCGACCTATTACTGGCTGCCGAAATGAACCGGCCACATGTACGACGAAACCCTCGGCAAGCTGCATTTCTGGCTGTCGTTCGTCGGCATGAACCTGACCTTCTTTCCGATGCACTTCGTCGGGCTGGCGGGGATGCCGCGACGGATTCCGGACTACAACCTGCAGTTCGCCGACTTCAACATGGTCTCGTCGATTGGCGCGTTCATGTTTGGCGCGACGCAGATTTTCTTCCTGTTCATTGTGATCAAAACCATTCGCGGCGGCCCGCCAGCACCGGCCAAACCTTGGGATGGTGCGGAAGGTCTGGAGTGGAGCGTGCCGTCACCGGCGCCGTACCACACCTTCACCACACCGCCGGAAGTGAAATGAATATCCAGCCTTTTGTGAAATTGGTGCAGAGGCACAGATCCCCTGTGGCGAGGGGATTTATCCCCGCTGGGTTGCGAAGCAGCCCCAAAATCTGCAACCGAGATTTATCAGGCAAACCGTGTGCGCTGGATTCAGGGCTGCTGCGCAGCCCAACGGGGATAAATCCCCTCGCCACAAAGGCATCACCGATAAGGGGTGCAAGCCATGGCTGACTCGGTATCGATGAAGAAGCTCGTCACCCGCCTGCTTGGGGTGGTGGTGGCGATGTTCGTGTTCGGTTTTGCTCTGGTGCCGATCTACGACGTGATGTGCAAAGCCTTCGGCATCAACGGCAAGACCGGTGGGCAGTACGAGGGTGAGCAAGTGGTCGACACTTCGCGCCAGGTGCGCGTGCAGTTTCTGTCGACCAACAACGTCGACATGCCGTGGGATTTTTATCCCAAACATGACGAACTCACCGCCAACCCTGGTGCAGTCAACGAAATGATCTTCATCGCGCGCAATCCCACCGACAAACCGATGAGTGCGCAAGCCGTGCCCAGCATCGCGCCGAGCAACGCGGCGGCGTATTTCCACAAGACCGAATGCTTCTGCTTTACCCAGCAAGTGCTGCAGCCCGGTCAGCAGATCGAGATGCCGGTGCGCTTCATTGTTGACCGCGACATGCCCAAGGATGTGAAGCACCTGACGCTGTCCTACACGCTGTTCGATATCACCGCCCGACATCCACCGGTGGCTGTAAACACTGGCGGTTGAGCGTGCCCGATAAGGAGAACAATAAATGGCAACTCATGAGCATTATTACGTTCCGCCGCAAAGCAAGTGGCCGATCATTGCGACCTTCGGCATGGCCATCACCGTGTACGGCCTGGCCGTCTGGTTCAACGATCTGAAGGCAGCGCGCCCGGAATCCCACGGCCCGTACATCTTTTTCGTCGGTGGCCTGTTGCTGGCGTACATGCTGTTCGGCTGGTTCGGCGCGGTGATCAAGGAAAGCCGCGCGGGGCTCTACAGCGCGCAGCTGGATCGCTCGTTTCGCTGGGGCATGAGTTGGTTCATCTTTTCCGAGGTGATGTTCTTCGTCGCCTTCTTCGGCGCGCTGTTTTACGTGCGCCACGTCTCCGGCCCGGCGCTCGGCGGGGAAGGCACCAAAGGCATCGCGCATATGCTCTGGCCAAATTTCCAGTTCACCTGGCCGCTGCTGCACACGCCGGATCCGAAACTGTTCCCGCCACCCAAGGACGTCATCAGCCCGTGGGGCCTGCCGCTGATCAACACGATTCTGCTGGTCAGCTCCAGCGTGACCATCACCATCGCCCACCATGCCTTGAAAAAGGGCCATCGCGGCGCACTGAAAATCTGGCTGGCGATCACCGTACTGCTCGGTTGCGCTTTTCTCGGTTTCCAGGCTGAGGAATACATTCACGCCTATCACGAACTGGGGCTGACCCTCGGTTCGGGCATTTATGGCGCGACGTTCTTCATGCTCACCGGTTTCCACGGCGCTCACGTGACCATCGGCACGATCATTCTGTTTGTGATGCTGATGCGGATCATGAAGGGCCACTTCGACAACGAGCACCAGTTCGGCTTCGAAGCGGCGAGCTGGTATTGGCACTTCGTCGACGTGGTGTGGATCGGCCTGTTTATCTTCGTTTACGTACTCTGAGGAACAACCCTACCAAGGCGCATGCGAGACCAATTGGCCGCTGTAAAAGCCCCAGGCGATCAAGCCGACGGTGGCAGCGGCCAATGCCACCCGAACACTCAAGGCGATGACCAGGCGATTGGAACTGCTGTCGTCCTTGACCAGGAAAAACAGGCCGCTGAACAGGCTGATCACCGTGGCAATCAGCATCAGGATGATCGCTGTTTTGAGCATGGGAAGAACTCCGGGGGACAGGCGATGCAATTGAGTATAGCGAGCGCAACGACTGACTTTGTGGCGCGGCCATGAAGCGCTTTCGTCCGGGCGTGATTCCGACCGTGGTGGTGGCGTTATTGCTGCCGCTATTGGTGTCTTTGGGCTTTTGGCAACTGAGCCGAGGCGCCGAGAAAACCGCCCTGCTCGCCAGTTACGCCGAACGTCGCGCGGCCGAACCGATGGCCAGCACCGAGTTGCCACACACATCCGATCCGGCCTATCGCCGCGTGCACCTGCACGGCCAGTTCGATGCCGCGCACAGTCTGTTGCTGGATAACCGCCAGCGTAACGGCAAGGTCGGCGTCGAGTTGCTGCAACCGTTTCAGGATCAACGCAGCGGTTTGTGGCTGCTGGTCAATCGCGGCTGGTTGCCGTGGCCGGATCGCCGTGTACCGCCGCAATTCACTACGCCCACTGAGGCGTTGAATATCGATGCCTGGGTCTACATCGCCCCCGGCGCCACTTTTCAGTTGCACGCTGATCCAGTCAGCAGCACCTGGCCACAAACCATCACCGCCGTCGAACCCGCCAAGCTGTGGCAAACCCTCGACCGCGACGGCTTCGCCTACGAATTACGCGCCGAACCCGGCCCGGCCAGCTACGCGGCGGATTGGCCGGTGGTTGCGATGGGCCCGGAAAAACACCTCGGTTACGCCGTGCAGTGGTTCGCCATGGCCACCGCCCTGCTCGGCCTCTACGTCTATTTGGGCTTGCACAACGCAAAGGAGAAACACCATGGGAACGGCCATGAATCCACCCAGCATGTCTGAGGCGAAACCTGCCGCCAGTCGCCGTCGCGGGCGCATTCAGCTGCTGCTGATTTTGCTTGGCGTGATTGGCCCGATGGTACTCGCCACCGGCATGTACAAATTGCAGTTCTGGGTGCCGGAGGGTCGCAGCTATCACGGCGAACTGATCGGCAACGGCCAGACCCGCGCCGACCTCGGTGTGCAGGCCGATGAAGAGCGTTGGCAGATCCTGGTCACGGCGCCGAAAGATTGCGCGGTGGATTGCCAGCAACTGGTGTATCTGGCGCGGCAGATCCAGATCGGCCTCGGCCGCGATGCCGGCCGCGCCAGCCATGCCCTCGCCGCTGCTCAACCGGTCAGCGCTGATTACGACGCCAAGCTCAACCGCGAATATCCACAGCTGCAACGCTACCCGCTGGACGCCACCACGTTCAGTAAAACCACGGGCGACAAAGCCACGCCGCAACTTTGGATCATCGACCCGCACGGCAACCTCGTGCTGCGTTACGAGCCGAATGTGAAGGGCAAGGATCTGCTCAACGACCTGCGTCATCTGCTGAAACTGTCGAACATCGGATAAGGGCATCGTCATGGCCAAACCTGGATTTCGCCTCGCGCTGTTTGCCACCCTGCTGGCCCTGATTGTGGTGCTGCTCGGCGCCTATACGCGCCTGACCCACGCCGGCCTCGGCTGTCCGGACTGGCCGGGTTGCTACGGTTTTATCAGCGTGCCGAAAAGCGAAGCGCAACTGGCCCATGCCGAACTGCATTACCCCGACTCGCCGGTGGAGGCGCACAAGGGCTGGAACGAGATGATCCACCGCTACTTCGCCGGCACCCTCGGCCTGCTCATTTCGGTTCTGGCCGGGCGGGCGTGGGTCAATCGACGTCATCCGGGGCAGCCGTTGAAGCTGCCGCTGTTTCTCCTGGCGGTGGTGTTTGCGCAAGCGGCGTTCGGCATGTGGACGGTGACGCTCAAACTCTGGCCGCAAGTGGTCACCGGGCATTTGCTTGGCGGGTTGGCGACGTTGAGTCTGCTGTTTTTGCAGACGCTTCGATTATCCGGCGTGCTGCCGGCGCTGACCGTGCCCAAGCGTTTGCAGTATTGGGCGACGGCGGGATTGTTGTTGGTGATTGGTCAGATCGCGTTGGGTGGCTGGGTCAGTTCCAACTACGCGGCGGTGGCGTGTATCGACTTCCCGACCTGCCATGGGCAGTGGTTGCCACCGGCGGATTTCGCCAACGGCTTTCACCTGACTCAACACATCGGCCCGAATTATCTCGGCGGGCAACTCGACAGCGATGCGCGCACGGCGATTCACCTGACTCATCGGATCGGCGCGCTATTGGTGACTTTGGTGCTCCTCGGTTTGGCGTGGCAATTGAAAGTGGTCGGCATGACGCGGCTGGCCGGTCTGGTTCTCGTCGCCCTCGCGGCGCAGATCACCCTCGGCATCAGCAACGTGTTGTTCCATCTGCCGCTGCCGGTAGCTGTCGCGCATAACGCCGGCGGGGCCGCGTTGTTGCTGACCATGGTGCTGGTCAATTACCACGCGCGCACCAGTCTGGTTCGAGTCAAACAACCGGTGCTCGCGCGCTGGCGCCTGAGCCCGCGCAAACACGCGGCCGCGCCCATCACTATTAAAGGAGAAACGCCGTGGCGATTCTGATTGGCGAACGTCCGCATCAGGCGATCTGGCGTGATTATCTGGAACTGACCAAACCGAAAGTCGTGGTGTTGATGCTGATCACCTCGCTGGTCGGCATGTTCCTCGCGACCCGCGCCGGGGTGCCATGGACGGTGCTGGTGTTCGGCAATCTGGGTATCGCGTTGTGTGCCGGTGGCGCGGCGGCGGTCAATCATGTGGTTGATCGGCGCATTGATGCGGTGATGGCGCGTACGCATAAACGGCCGTTGGCCGAGGGCCGGGTTTCGCCCGCAGCGGCGCTGACCTTTGCGTTGGTTCTGGCGCTGCTCGGTCAGGCGTTGTTGCTGACCTTCACCAATCCGCTGACCGCTTGGCTGACCTTGGCCTCGCTGCTCGGTTACGCCGTGATTTACACCGGTTTCCTCAAACGTGCGACGCCGCAGAACATCGTCATCGGTGGCCTCGCCGGCGCCGCTCCGCCTCTGCTCGGCTGGACTGCCGCCACCGGCCACGTCAGCGCCGAACCGTTGTTGCTGGTGCTGATCATCTTCGCCTGGACGCCGCCGCACTTCTGGGCGCTGGCGATCCATCGCAAAGAGGAATACGCCAAAGCCGACATCCCGATGCTGCCGGTCACCCACGGCGAGCACTACACCAAAGTGCACATTCTGCTGTACACCTTCGCGCTGCTGGCGGTGAGTCTGCTGCCGTACGTGATCCACATGAGCGGCGTGCTCTACCTGATTTGCGCGCTCGCTCTGGGCGCAAGGTTTCTGCAATGGGCCGTGGTGCTGTACCGTGGCACTCGGCCGCACGCGGCGATCAACACCTTCAAGTACTCTATTTGGTACTTGTTTCTACTGTTCATCGCCCTGCTCGTAGACCACTACTTACTGTTGAACCTATGACTCGAACCCAGAAAACCGTCTTCATCCTCGTCGCCGTGATCGCGCTGATCCTGGGACTTACCGTCAACAAAGTGCTGAGCGGCAAGGGCCAGGGCGACCCGACTGCGCTCATTGACGCCGGCATTATCCTGCTGCCGCAAAGCCGCACCCTGCCGGACGTGACGATGACCGATCAGGACGGCAAACCGGTGGCGATCAATGAGCTGAAAGGTAAGTGGAGCCTGCTGTTCTTCGGCTATACCTTCTGCCCGGACATCTGTCCGACCACGCTGGCGCAACTGCGGCAGATCAAGAGTGAATTACCGAAAGACGCTGTGGATAAGTTGCAGATCGTGCTGGTCAGCGTTGATCCGAACCGCGATAACCCTAAACAGTTGAAGCAGTACCTGGGTTACTTCGATCCGCAGTTTGTCGGCCTGACGCCGACCTCGATTGAAGAGCTGCAGAAGGTGGCGAATGCGGTGAGTATTCCGTTTATTCCGGCGGATACGAGTAAGCCGAATTACACGGTGGATCACAGCGGCAATCTGGCGGTGATCGGGCCGGATGGAACGCAGCGGGGGTTTATTCGGGCGCCGTTGAACAACGCCAAACTGGTTGCGCAACTCCCGGTCATGCTTAACCGCAAATAAGAACACCGCCGATCCCTTGTAGGAGTGAGCCTGCTCGCGATGACGTCGGCACATCCAATATTGATGTGACAGCTATACCGCAATCGCGAGCAGGCTCACTCCTACAGGGTCGGTATTTCAGACACAAAAAAGGGGACGCTCATGGCGTCCCCTTTTTTCGTTGCAGCAATCTAAATCAGAACGCCGGCAATACCGCGCCTTTGTACTTCTCGGTAATGAATTTCTTCACTTCCGGGCTGTGCAGCGCAGCAGCCAGTTTCTGCATCGCGTCGCTGTCCTTGTTGTCCGGGCGGGACACGAGGATGTTCACGTACGGCGAATCATTACCTTCAATCACCAGCGCATCCTTGGACGGATCGAGCTTGGCTTCCAGCGCGTAGTTGGTGTTGATCAGCGCCAGGTCGACCTGTGTCAGCACGCGCGGGATGGTCGCGGCTTCCAGTTCACGGATTTTCAGGTCTTTCGGGTTGGTCGCGATGTCTTTGACGGTCGACAGGATATTGGTCGGATCCTTCAACGTGATCACGCCAGCCTTGGCCAGCAGCAACAGCGCACGGCCGCCGTTGGTGGCGTCGTTCGGGATCACCACGTTGGCGCCGCTTGGCAGGTCTTTCAGGTCTTTGATCTTGCTCGAGTAAGCACCCAGCGGCTCCAGGTGCACACCGGTCACGGCAACCAGGTTGGTGCCTTTGGCCTTGTTGAACTCATCGAGGTACGGCTGGTGCTGGAAGAAGTTGGCGTCCAGACGCTTTTCGGCGACCTGTACGTTCGGCTGAATGTAGTCGGTGAAGACCTTGACCTTCAGATCCACGCCTTCTTTGGCCAGGGCTGGCTTCACGAACTCGAGGATTTCTGCGTGCGGCACCGGAGTGGCGGCAACGGTCAGGGTTTCGGCGTGGGCCGAGAATGCTGCAACGGCAGCGAAAGCAGCGATCAGTTTTTTCATTCAGCTAACTCCTTATGAGGCGCCCGTCTGGCGCCTGCCAGCGAATGGCCGGCTCATCTGTTCAATACAAAACCGCTTATTTGCGCGAGAAATGCACGACCAAACGGTCGCCCACCATCTGCAGCACTTGCACCAGAATCAGCAGCAACACCACGGTGACGATCATCACGTCAGTCTGGAAACGCTGGTAGCCGAAACGGATCGCCAGGTCACCCAGACCACCGGCGCCGACCACACCGGCCATTGCCGTGTAGGAAACCAGTGTAATCGCCGTCACCGTAATCGCTGCATAGATACCCGGACGGGCCTCTGGCAGCAACGCGTTGAGAATGATCTGCCGCGTAGTCGCGCCCATGGCCTGGGTCGCTTCGATGATGCCGCGATCGACTTCACGCAGCGCGGTTTCCACCAGACGTGCGAAGAACGGCGTGGCACCCACCACCAGCGGCGGAATCGCACCGGCCACGCCCAGCGACGTGCCAGTGATCAGCACGGTGAGCGGGATCATCACGATCAACAGAATAATGAACGGCAGCGAACGCAGGATGTTCACCGCCAACGACATGATCGCGTAGAGAACGCGGTTTTCCAGCAACTGGCGCGGGCTGCAGAGAAACAGCAGCACGCCCAGCGGCAGGCCGAGCAACACGGTGAACAGCAGCGAGCCGCCGAGCATCATCATGGTGTCGTTGGTGGCCAGGCCGATTTCCAGCCAGTCGATGTTCTGGAAGAACAGCTTGATGGCTTCTATCGCGGCGTCGTAGTTCTTGATTGCAGCGTCGAACATTTCCATTAACGCAGCACCTCCATGTGGACATCAGCGGCGGTGAAGCGGGCGAAGGCCGCTTCCATGTCGCCACCGGTGACGGCCAGGGTCAATTGCCCGTAGGGGATGTCTTTGATGCGGTCGATGCGACCGGCGAGGATGCTGTAGTCGACCCCGGTTTCCCGGGCGACGGTACCGAGCAACGGCGCGTAGGTCGCTTCGCCCTGGAAGGTCAGACGGACGATACGGCCCGGCACGTGCGCGAAATCATCACGCTGCTCGCCTTCATCGACCTGCTCGTCTTCCTGAACAAAACGCTTGGTGGTCGGGTGCTGCGGATGCAGGAACACATCGGCCACCGAACCTTGCTCGACGATCACGCCAGCGTCCATCACCGCCACTTGATCGCAGACGCGACGGATCACGTCCATCTCGTGGGTGATCAGGACGATGGTCAGTTTCAGCTCGCGGTTAATCTCGGCCAGCAGTTGCAGCACCGAGGCTGTGGTCTGTGGGTCGAGGGCGCTGGTGGCTTCGTCGCACAGCAGAATCTTCGGCTTGGTCGCCAGAGCGCGGGCGATGCCGACGCGCTGCTTCTGGCCGCCGGACAATTGCGCCGGGTACTTTTTGGCGTGGTCGGACAAACCGACGCGCGCCAGCAGTTCAGCTACACGCTGATTGATCTCGCTGGTCGATAATTCACCGGCCAGGGTCAGCGGCAACGCAACGTTGTCGGCGACGGTCTTGGAGGCCAACAGGTTGAAGTGCTGGAAGATCATCCCGACTTGCTGACGGAAACGGCGCAGGCCTTTGGCGTCGAGCGCGGTGACTTCTTCACCGTCGACGAAGATCTTGCCGCCGCTGGAATCTTCCAGGCGATTGATCAGACGCAGCAGGGTACTTTTTCCCGCACCGGAATGGCCGATCAGGCCGTAGACCTGACCGTTCTCAATCGAGAGACTGGTCGGGTGCAGCGCGGGAATATCCTTACCGGCGACGCGGTAAGTCTTGTGGACGTTTTGAAACTCGATCACGTAGCGAACCTTGTGGGGCGCGTTAGAAAAGGATCAGCGGTTAGCCGGGCGCGCATTTTAGCCTGTCCGTATAGAGGTTCTTAGCATTTATTTCGCAATTAACCTTCGATTTGGCAATAACAAGATCAAAGGTCATAAAAAAGGAACGCTCCGAGCGCCTCATCAGTCACTAAGTAAGCGACTTGAAAACCCTGGGTGCCGTGCCCGGGAACCACTCAAGAGTCCCCGGCAAACACGGGGTCAACCGAGGAGTTTACGACTGATGAGCAAGAAGCCTACGTCCGACAAAAGCCAGATGGCCGGAACCGATGCCCCGGATCGAGCCAACACCAACGCCAAACTCGACAGCCTGGAGAAATTCCGCTCCGACGCCACTGGCCAAGCCCTGCGCACCAATCAGGGCGTCAAGATTGCTGACAACCAGAACACCCTGAAGGCCGGCCCGCGCGGGCCATCGCTGCTTGAAGACTTCATCATGCGTGAAAAAATCACGCACTTTGACCATGAACGCATCCCGGAGCGCATCGTCCACGCGCGCGGCACTGGCGCGCATGGTTTCTTTCAGGCTTACGAGAACCATTCGACACTGACCAAGGCCGGGTTCCTACAGGATCCGGGGAAAAAGACGCCGGTGTTTGTGCGCTTTTCCACGGTGCAGGGCCCGCGTGGCTCCGGCGATACCGTACGCGACGTGCGCGGTTTCGCGGTGAAGTTCTTCACCGATGAAGGCAACTTCGACCTGGTCGGCAACAACATGCCGGTCTTCTTCATTCAGGACGCGATCAAATTTCCCGACTTCGTCCACGCAGTGAAACCCGAGCCGCACAATGAAATCCCTACCGGAGGTTCGGCCCACGACACCTTCTGGGATTTCGTCTCGCTGGTGCCGGAATCAGCGCACATGGTCATCTGGGCGATGTCTGACCGGGCGATCCCGAAAAGCCTGCGCAGCATGCAAGGCTTCGGCGTGCACACCTTCCGGCTGATCAACGCCGAAGGCAAATCGCGCTTCGTCAAATTCCACTGGCGCCCTACTGCCGGCACTTGCTCGCTGGTGTGGGACGAGGCGCAGAAGCTCGCCGGTAAAGACACCGATTACCACCGTCGCGACCTCTGGGAAGCGATCGAGATGGGCGACTACCCGGAATGGGAACTCGGTGTGCAGATCATCGAGGAGGAAAACGAGCATGACTTCGATTTCGACATCCTCGACCCGACCAAGCTGATCCCCGAAGAAATCGTGCCGATCACGCCGCTGGGCAAAATGACCTTGAACCGCAACCCCGACAACTTCTTTGCCGAGACCGAGCAGGTTGCGTTCTGCCCTGGTCATATCGTGCCGGGCATCGACTTCTCTAATGACCCGCTGCTTCAAGGTCGACTGTTTTCCTACACCGATACGCAAATCAGCCGACTCGGTGGGCCGAACTTTCATGAGCTGCCGATCAACCGTCCGGTCGCGCCATTCCACAACGGCCAGCGCGATGCACAGCACCGTACGGTGATCGACAAGGGTCGTGCCTCTTACGAGCCGAACTCGATTGATGGCGGCTGGCCGAAAGAAACCCCGCCTGCCGCGCAGGACGGTGGTTTTGAAAGTTATCCTGAGCGCATCGACGCGAACAAGATCCGCCAGCGCAGCGAGTCGTTCAGCGATCACTTTTCTCAGGCAACGTTGTTCTTCAACAGCATGAGCGACCACGAGAAGGAGCACATCATCGCGGCCTACAGCTTCGAGCTGGGCAAGGTTGAACGCGAGTTCATCCGCGCGCGCGAGGTGAACGAGATTCTGGCCAACATCGATCTGGAACTGGCCAAGCGTGTCGCGGCCAACCTGGGTCTGCCAGCACCTACAAAAGGCACGGTGGATGCGCGCAAGGTGGCGTTCGATCACTCGCCAGCGCTGAGCCAAGCGAATCTGCTGCCAGAGAACATCAAAACCCGCAAAGTGGCGATTCTTGCTGCCAACGGTGTCGATGGTGCGGCGATTGATGCGATGAAGAAGGCATTGGCGGCGGAAGGTGCGCACGCGAAATTGCTCGGCCCGACTTCGGCGCCGGTGAAAACTGCGGACGGCAAAATGTTGCCAGTGGACGCTTCGATGGAAGGCATGCCGTCGGTGATTTTCGATGCGGTGTTTGTGCCGGGCGGCGCGGCGTCGGTCAAGGCCTTGAGCGGTGACGGCGTGGCGTTGCACTACGTGCTGGAGGCTTACAAGCATTTGAAGGCGATTGCGTTGCAGGGTGATGCCAAGCAGCTGCAGGATCTGCTGAAACTGGAAGCGGATGCCGGGTTGTTGCAAGGCAAGGATGTACCGGCGCTGACCAAGCCGTTCTTTGCTGCGATTGGGCAGCATCGGGTTTGGGATCGTGAGCCTAAGGCTAAGGCCATTCCGGCTTAAGTTGTTGGCTGCCTGAAAGGACGCCTTCGCGAGCAAGCCCGCTCCCACATTGGTTCTGTTTCGTACACGGATCCAATGTGGGAGCGGGCTTGCTCGCGAAGCTTTTAAGGTTTACGCGGACTCAAAACCATCTGCGCCGGCACCGTGCGCACGATCTGCTTCTCGATCTTCAGATCAAAATCCGGGTTGAGCTTCTTGACCCGCTTGGTCAGCAACGTCGACAACCACGGATAGTCATTCGTCCGTGGTGCCTGAATCGTCACCCCACACTCATAATTCACCACATCGGCGGCGATCGCATCCAGTTGGCGGCGAAGTTTGTGGCTATCGGTGATGTTCAGCGCAACCGTGGTGCTCTCGGCGGTCGGATCGATCACCTTGGCTTTCGGCTTGGCCTCAGCGGCCAGCAGCGCTGCTTCAGCCTTCTCCAGCTCAGCCTTGCGCGCTTCAGTAATCGCGCCGTTGACGCCACCGGTCAGCGCCGGCGCTTTCGGCATCAGCACGCGGGCACGGCTCAGCGCCGTAGCGGCGGCATTCACATCACCCTTCTGCAACACGATCTGGCTGCGACGCAGATACGCTTCGGCCAATTGCCGCTGGTATTGCTCAAGGGATTGATCATTGGGAGTTTCTTTCTGCAAAGCAGCCAATTGGTCTTCAGCGGTGGCCAGTTCGCTGCTGGCCAGGCTTTGCTCCAGCTGTGCGATGGCCGTAGCCCGCGCATCGGGGGCTTCAACCACCGGTGGGGTACTTTGGCAGGCGCCCAGCAGCACTGAAAATGCGACAAGGAGCAGATAACGGGAGGCGAACGGCTTCATTCCTGCGACTCTCTATTTGCGCAAAAAGCGGCCAAGTCTACACCCCACGACGGGGCAGAACAAAACTCAGCAGAAACAGTGCGGCCGCCGTCACAACGATTGACGGGCCTGCCGGGGTGTCCTTGAACCATGACAAAGCAAGGCCGCCACACACCGCGACCATACCCAGCAGGCTCGCGCCGACCGCCATTTGCTCCGGCGAACGGGCGTGACGCTGTGCCGCAGCCGCCGGAATGATCAGCAATGAAGTAATCAGCAACACACCGACGATTTTCATCGCCACCGCGATCACCACCGCAATCAACAACATCAGCGCCATGCGCAGTCCGGCGACCGGCAGGCCTTCGACCTTGGCCAATTCTTCGTGCACGGTGATCGCCAGCAATGGCCGCCACAACGTCACCAGCAAGACCAACACCGCCGCGCTGCCGCCGAGGATCCACGCCAGATCAGTCGGGCTGATCGCCAGCAGGTCGCCGAACAGATAAGCCATCAGGTCGATCCGCACTTCATGCATGAAGCTTAGTACCACCAGGCCGAGAGAGCGTGCTCGGTGCGAGAATTCCCAAAAGCGTGTCAGACGCCAGCGGTTGGCGCTGTTGCAAAGTCACCAAAAGCACCGCCAGCAGCAGGCAGCCTACGGTGACCGCAACCGTCGGGCTGACATCCAGCAAAAAGCCTAGCGCCACACCGAGCAACGCGGCATGGGACAGGGTGTCGCCGAAATAAGCCATGCGCCGCCAGACCACGAACGAACCCAGCGAACCTGCAACGATCGCCAGCGCCAGACCTGCAAGCAGGGCATACAACAGAAAATCAGCCATGCTTGCAGTTGTCTCCGTGAACGTGAGGTTGGCCAATCACCGGCCCTTTGACCACCGAACCGTGCAGGTCGTGAGCGTGATCGTGATGGTGGTGATAAACCGCCAGGCTCTGCGCGTTCTTGCCGAACAGTTCGACAAACGCCGGATCGCCGCTTACCTGCTCGGGATGCCCGGAGCAGCAGACGTGGCGGTTGAGGCAGACAACCTGATCGGTGGTGCTCATCACCAGATGCAAATCGTGGGACACCATCAGCACGCCGCAGCCATGGCGATCGCGCAGACGTGTGATCAGGCTGTACAACTCGGCTTGCCCAGCGACGTCGACGCCTTGCACCGGCTCGTCGAGCACCAGCAATTCCGGCTCGCGCAGCAATGCCCGCGCCAGCAGCACACGCTGCATTTCACCGCCGGAAACACTTTGCACCGGGCTGTCGATGACGTGTTCGGCGCCGACTTCTTTCAACGCCGCCAGCGCACGCGGACGGTCAACGCCCGGCACCAGACGCAGAAAGCGCAGCACCGACAGCGGCAAGGTCGGATCGACGTGAAGTTTTTGCGGCATATAGCCGACGCGCAGCTTCGGCTTGCGCCAGACGCTGCCGCTGTTCGGCTTCAACAGCCCGAGCACGGCGCGCACTAGCGTGGTCTTGCCGGCGCCGTTGGGGCCGATCAGGGTGACGATCTGCCCCGGCTCGACGCTCAGCTCGATGTTGTCCAGCACGGTCTGCCCGGCAAACGTGACGGCGACCTGTTCCAGACGGATCAGCGCATTGCTCATCAAGCCCCCTGGCAACCGGAGCACAGGCCGACGACTTCGACGGTCTGCGCTTCGACGATGAAACCAACGTCTTTGGCGCTGTTGATAATCGCGTCGCTGATTACTTTTTGCTCAAGTTCGATGGCGGCGTGGCATTCACGGCAAATCAAGAACTGGCCCTGATGCGCGTGTTCCGGATGGACGCAGCCTACGAAGGCGTTCAGCGAAGAGATGCGGTGCACCAAGCCGTTTTCCAGGAGGAAATCCAGCGCGCGATACACGGTTGGCGGCGCGGCGCGACGGCCGTCCTGCTCGCTGAGCACGGCGAGAATGTCGTAGGCGCCCAGCGGCTTGTGGCTTTGCCACACCAATTCCAGCACCCGGCGGCGCAACGCGGTCAGGCGCAAGCCTTTCTGGGCGCACAAGGTATCGGCCTCGGACAAAGCGCTGTGCACGCAATGTGAGTGGTCGTGGGGACGGCTGGCAATCGGTGTAATAGGCATGGGCGGCGACGAGTTTTGATAGAGACGTTATTATGTTACCCGTTCTCGCCTCCTTGAGTGGTCATCGTGTCCCGACTTTTTTCTGTTTTTGTGGCTTTTGTCGCCAGTTTTCTGCTGATCGGTTCGGCTCAGGCCGAGGTCAAAGTCCTCACCAGCATCAAGCCGTTGCAGCTGATTGCAGCGGCCGTGCAGGACGGTGTGGCGATTCCCGAAGTGCTGCTGCCGCCGGGTGCCTCGCCACACAATTACGCGCTGCGGCCATCCGACGTACGGAAGGTGCAATCGGTCGATCTGCTCTACTGGATCGGTCCAGGACATGGAGGGTTTCCTGCCACGCGTGCTGAACGGTCGTACGCTGCCGAGCGTCGCCGTGCAGGATCTGCCGGGGATGAAGCTGCGCCGTTTTGCTGAAGACAGCCACTCCCACGCCGAAGAGGCCGACGAGCATGATCACGATCACCGCCCGGGCACGCTGGATGCGCATTTGTGGCTGTCGCCGGTGAATGCGCGAGTGATCGCCGACAAGATGGCGGCAGACTTGAGCGCCGCAGATCCGGCCAATGCCGAGCGCTATCAGAGCAATGCCAAGGCGTTTGATGAACGTCTGGATGCACTGGATCAGCGTTTGAAGCAGCGTCTGGCCAGCGTTGAAGGCAAGCCGTACTTCGTCTTTCACGAAGCGTTTGATTACTTTGAAGAGGCTTACGGCCTGAAGCACGCTGGGGTGTTCAGCGTGGCCGCCGAAGTGCAACCGGGCGCGCAGCATGTCGCGGCGATGCGCAAGCGTTTGCAGGAAGTCGGCAAAACTTGTGTGTTCAGCGAGCCGCCGTTGCGTCCGCGTCTGGCGGAGACGCTGGTGGCGGGTTTGCCGGTGAAACTCGCTGAGCTGGATGCGTTGGGCGGGTACACCCCGGCGACGGCTCAGGGCTATGAGCAGGTGTTGGAAAAGTTGGGTAATGATTTGGCCGGGTGCCTGGAATCTCTGTAACCCCGGCATCGGCGTCGACCCATTCGCGAGCAAGCCCGCTCCCACATTGGATTTGTGAACGACACAGAACTAATGTGGGAGCGGGCTTGCTCGCGAAGCTTTTAAAGGGCGAAGGGTAGCGGTGTATTGACCTGCTGCCGCTGCGCCAATTTCTGCTCAAACTCTTTTGGATCGTGAATCAACACGTCCTGCCCGGCAAACTGCTCCGCCGCGATCAACCGTGACAGCCAGAACCGCACACACGCCACGCGCAGCATTGTTGGCCACAACTCAGCCTCCACCGCCGTGAACGGCCGTAGCGCCGCATAAGCGCCAAGGAATGCGCGGGCACGCGGGCCATCGATCAAACCTTCTTCGTCCGAACACCAGTCGTTCAAGGCAATCGCCACGTCGTACAGCATCGGCCCCGAGCAGGCGTTGTAGAAGTCGATCAGCCCGGTCAGGTGCGTGCCTTCGAACATCGCGTTATCGCGAAACAAATCCGCATGAATGTTCGCCCGAGGCAACGCGAGAATCTTCTCTTTGCGCTCGCTGATTTCACCCAGCGCCTTTTGCAGCAAGGCCCGTGGCTCATCGCTCAGGTGCGAGAGAAACGCGTTGCCCTCCTCCAGCATCCAGTCGAGGCCACGATCGGTCTTGCGCTTGATCATGCGCTCGCCCTGCGTCGCCAGGTGCAGATGCGCCTGCAATTCGCCGACCTGCACGCAATGCTGGGCATTGGCGACTTTGATGTGTTTGCCGGACAGACGCGGTTGCAGCAGCGCCGGTTTGCCTTTCAGCTCGCGCAACGCCACACCGTCAGTGGTGCGCAGTGCGTACGGCACCGGCAGATCGGCTTCGTGGAGCACGTCGAGCAGGTCGATGAAGAACGGCATCTCCTGCACCGGGCCGCGCTCGACCAGGGTCAGGACAAATTCGCCCTGCTCCAGGCTGATAAAGAAATTGGTGTTTTCGCTGCCGGCGGCGATCCCCTGGAAATCAAGCAGACGGCCTAACCCGTAAGGGGCGAGAAAGGTTTCCAGCTCGGGCCGAGCCAGGGGCGTGAACACAGACATGTTTTAACTGCCAGTACGGGCGCCGCCAATTGCGGCGCCGGGTGAATTAAAAACTTACTTCCATTCGAAAATCTTCCATGACGGAATCAGCATATCCGGCTGATCCGAGCGGATGAAGTTGGCATCCGTCCCGTCGGCACGCACCAGAAAGTACGGCGGAAAGCCTTTCTGGGTCACTTTGATCGCATAGAGGAAACCGTTCTGGCGGTACTCCTGAATGGTCTTGTCGCCTTCCGTGCGGATGGTAACTTCCGGCTCCCCTGTCGGTGCATCATCCGCCGCCATCGCGGCCAACGGTGAGGCAGCAATCAGACCGACCAGCAGCAAGCGATTTAACGTACGCATGATAACCTTGTCCCTTTGTCGTCAACGGTCCCGCTATTCTAGCGCCGGGCCCCGCCGAAAAGGTTGATCCTGCTCATGAGCCAAGCCCCCCTCGTCCTGGTGGACGGTTCGTCTTACCTGTACCGCGCCTTTCACGCGCTGCCACCACTGACCACTTCCAAAGGCCTGCCGACCGGTGCGGTCAAAGGCGTGCTGAACATGCTCAAGAGTCTGCGCAAGCAGTACCCGGACAGCCCGTTCGCCGTGGTGTTCGACGCCAAGGGTGGGACATTTCGCGATGAGATGTACGCCGAATACAAAGCCAATCGCCCAAGCATGCCCGACGACATGCGCGTGCAGATCGAGCCGTTGCACCAGAGCGTGATCGCCCTCGGTTTCCCGCTGTTGTGCGTGGAAGGCGTCGAGGCTGATGACGTGATCGGCACCCTCGCCCGCAGCAGCGCGGCGGCGGATCGTCCGGTGGTCATCTCCACCGGCGACAAGGACATGGCGCAACTGGTCGATGGCCACATTACCTTGGTCAACACCATGTCCGGTAGCTCGATGGACGTGGAAGGCGTGAAGGAGAAATTCGGCGTCGCACCGGAGCAGATCATCGATTATCTGGCGCTGATGGGCGATTCGTCCGACAACATTCCAGGCGTTCCGGGCATCGGCCCGAAGACCGCTTCCGGCTTGCTGGTCGGCGTCAACGGTGGCCTCACCGAGTTGTACGCCAATCTCGACATCGTCCCGACCCTGCCGATTCGCGGCGCGAAAACCCTGCCGGCCAAGCTCGAAGAACATAAGGAAATGGCATTCCTCTCCTATCAACTGGCGACGATCAAGATCGACGTGCCGCTGGACGTCGAACTCGACGATTTGCAGATGGGCGCGGAAGACCCGGCCAAGCTCTACGAGCTGTACTCGCTGCTGGAATTCAAAAGCTGGATCAACGATCTGGATCGCGACGCCAAACGCCTGGAACTGAGCGCGGCCAGCGAGCCTGCGCCGGCTGGCGATCTGTTCAGCACTCCAGCGCAAGAAGCGCCTGCCGCTCCCGCTGAAGCCGCTTACGAAACCATCCTCGATCAGGCACGTTTCGACGTCTGGCTGGAAAAACTCAACAACGCCAAGCTGTTCGCCTTCGACACCGAAACCACCGGCATCGATGCGCAGCAGGCGCAACTGGTCGGTCTGTCGTTTGCCGTACAGGCCAACGAGGCCGCGTACATTCCGCTGACCCACTCCTACATCGGCGTGCCGGAGCAGTTGGATCGCGACACCGTATTGCGCGCCCTCAAACCAATTCTGGAAGACCCGAGCAAGCTCAAGGTCGGCCAGCACGCCAAGTTCGACATGAACATCCTCGCCAACTGCGCCATCGGTGGTGATCAGAGCCAAGGCATCACCGTGCGCGGCATCGCCTTCGACACGATGCTTGAGTCCTACGTGCTCAACTCCACCGCCACCCGCCACGACATGGACAGCCTCGCGCAGAAGTACCTGGATCACACCACCGTGAGCTTCCAGGACATCGCTGGCAAAGGCGCCAAGCAGCTGACTTTCGACCAGATCGCGCTGGAACAGGCCGGCCCGTACGCCGCCGAAGACGCCGACATCACCTTGCGTCTGCATCAGACGCTGTTCGAAAAACTCAGCGCGATCCCGAGCCTGGCCAGCGTACTGAGCGACATCGAAATCCCGTTGGTGCCGGTGCTGGCGCGCATTGAACGCCAGGGCGCGTTCGTTGACGCGGAGCTGCTCGGCATCCAGAGCATCGAGCTGGGCAACAAAATGGTCGCACTGGAGCGCGAAGCGTTCGAGATCGCCGGGGAAGAATTCAACCTCGGCTCGCCGAAGCAACTGGGCGTGATTCTCTACGAGAAGCTTGGTTTGCCAGTGCTGAAGAAGACCGCCAAGGGCCAACCGTCCACTGCTGAAGAAGTGTTGGCGAAACTCGCTGAAGACGATCACCGCTTGCCGAAGGTGCTGATGGAGCACCGCTCGATGAGCAAGCTGAAAAGCACTTACACCGATCGCCTGCCGGAACAGATCAACCCGCGCACCGGGCGCATCCACACCTCGTATCATCAGGCGGTGGCGTCGACCGGTCGCTTGTCCTCCAGTGACCCGAACCTGCAGAACATCCCGGTGCGTACCGCTGAAGGCCGCCGTATCCGTCAGGCGTTCGTCGCGCCGAAAGGCTACAAACTGCTGGCAGCGGACTATTCGCAGATCGAACTGCGGATCATGGCGCACCTGTCCAAGGACGAAGGCTTGATGAACGCCTTCCGCAACAATCTCGACGTGCACACCGCCACCGCTGCCGAAGTGTTCAAGGTCGAACTGCACGAAGTCAGCTCCGATCAGCGTCGTGGCGCCAAGGCGATCAACTTCGGCCTGATCTACGGCATGGGCGCGCAGAAGCTCGGCAAGGACATCGGCGTCGACACCAAGACTGCCAAGGCTTACATCGACACCTACTTCGCCCGCTATCCGGGGGTTCGCGAGTACATGGATCGCACCCGCGCGCAGGCGGCGGATCAGGGTTATGTCGAGACGTTCTTTGGTCGTCGTCTGTACCTGCCGGAAATCAACTCGAACAAGCCGCAGGAACGCGCTGCCGCCGAACGCACGGCGATCAACGCGCCGATGCAGGGCACCGCTGCCGACATCATCAAGAAAGCCATGGTGGCGGTGGATGAATGGCTGGCGACGTCCGGGCTGGACGCTCGCGTCATCCTGCAGGTACACGATGAATTGGTGCTGGAGGTTCGCGAGGATCTGGTCGAGCAGGTCAGCGCCGAGATCCGCGTGCACATGAGCGAAGCGGCGAAACTGGATGTACCGCTGCTGGTCGAAGTGGGTGTGGGCAACAATTGGGATGAGGCTCACTGAGCCATTTGATGTCGGTCGCCGCGACATAGCGTCGCGGCAGACCCGATAAATCCTGCTTATTTCGAATAGCGCTTGGGGTTATTCCAAAGCTTTTTGAAAATAATCTGAACTAATCTGGAAGGTCACTACTCAGAGTTACTGAATGGCTGGTGAAGCCCTTCAATGCTCCTATGTTGTGTTAAGTGTTGGCAGATATCTGAACCCCGCCCTAGCGGTTCGGAACTTAAACCCCGGAATTTCTCCCTCCCCAATGAAATCCGGGGCTTTTTTTGCCCAAAATTTGTCTGTAGCGCGTTCATGCTGCGTTGAAAGCGCAGCTCAAATGCTCATTTAGGTTCCCTAAAGTCGAGCGCGACCCCGGCCGCTTTTCACTGCCCTTTCGCCTTGCCTGAACACACTACAAACAAATTCCCATATCCCGACTTACTCGGCTGCCGCCTCGGCGCCTTTGTCTGCCAGTTCCATCCAGCCGGCCAATACAGTGTAGGCCTCTTCCAGGCCCATGCGTTTTGGTGCGGAGAAGAGCTGGATGGTGACCAGATCACCCCAGCCTTTGCGAATTTCCGACTGCACTTTGAGCAGGGTGTTTTTGGCTGCGCCGTAGGTCAGTTTGTCGGCCTTGGTCAGCAAGATGTGCATCGGCATGCCGGCCGCAACGGCCCAGTCGAGCATCAGCAAGTCGAAGTCGGTCATTGGATGACGGATGTCCATCATCAAAATCAAACCCTTCAAACTCTCGCGGCCACCGAGGTAAGCCTCAAGGTGACGCTGCCAGTGCATCTTCAGCGGGATCGGTACTTTTGCATAACCGTAGCCCGGCAGGTCGACCAGACGGCGATCTTCGTCTAGCTTGAAGAAGTTCAACAGCTGTGTGCGACCCGGCGTTTTCGAGGTGCGCGCCAGGCTGGCGTGAGTCAATGTGTTCAGTGCGCTGGATTTACCGGCGTTGGAACGGCCGGCAAACGCTACTTCGAAGCCTTCGTCGTCAGGGCATTGATCGACTTTGGCGGCACTGAGCATGAACGTGGACTGTTGGCACAGGCCGAGGATGGGATTCTTGAGTTGCATGGGATTTCCGATGTGGGCGGCGCCGGGATTGGGCGCGGAACGCGGTGTCGCTTCCGTTTCAGTGACGCCAGTATATAATGCCGCAGATTTTGTGTGTGCTTTGTCCCAGCGAAGGATGAAGTTCACGAGAGCGACAGACTTTGATTGCGCATTAGAACGCAGAACGCTCTCAACCCTGAAAAGGTCGTTTTATGACGAAATGGCTGCTGGCTGCCGGAGTCTTGATGCCGCTTTACAGCGCACAGGCTACACAGGATCCGGAAGCTGTGTACAACCGTGTTTGTGGTGCCTGTCATTCCGGCCAACTACCCATGGCGCCCAAAAGAGGCGATCAGGAAGCTTGGACGCCGAGGTTGGCGAAAGGTATGGAGACGCTGGTGCAACACGTGACCCAGGGTTTCAAGGCGATGCCGCCGCGTGGTTTGTGCATGGACTGCAGTGCCGAGGATTACCAAGCCATCATCCTTTGGATGAGCGAGTAAACCCGGTCCATAACTTAACCCTTAGCCGTAGTTGGATTAGCTGATGAACAAATTGATCGTGAGTCTGCTGTTGACCGTGGGAATCTCAGGCTTCGCCCATGCTGCCGGTGATGCCGCAGCGGGCCAGGCAAAAGCGGCCGTTTGCGGAGCATGCCATGGCCCGGACGGCAACAGCATGGCGCCAAACTTTCCAAAACTGGCCGGTCAAGGTGAACGCTACCTGACCAAGCAACTGCACGACATCAAGTCGGGCAAGCGCACCGTTCTGGAAATGACCGGGCTGCTGACCAACCTGAGCGATCAGGATCTGGCCGACATCGCCGCCTACTTCGCCAGCCAGAAAGGCAGCGTCGGCGCCGCCGATCCGAAGATCGTCGCTCGCGGTGAAGCGCTGTTCCGTGGCGGCAACCTCGCCAAAGGCCTGCCAGCCTGCACCGGTTGTCACTCGCCGAATGGCGCCGGCAACGCCGCTGCCGGCTTCCCGCACCTGGGTGGCCAACACGCTCAATACATCGCCAAGCAGTTGACCGATTTCCGCAAGGAAGAAGGCGGCCGCACCAACGACGGCGACACCATGACCATGCAGACCATCGCCAAGCGCCTGAGCGACGAAGATATCGCAGCGGTCTCCAGCTACATTCAGGGTTTGCACTAAGCGCGTTGTGGCGGGCGTGGAGCGAGGCTGAAGATCAAAAGATCGCAGCCTTCGGCAGCTCCTACAGGGGAATTGCGTGATCCAATCCAGGATCGACATCTCCTGCAATGTTAACGCTCGATTAATCCGTCGCAGCAAGTATAAAAAGGGTGGCTTTGGCCGCCCTTTTTTGTGGCCGCTGCCGTTACACTACAGAACTCATGCCCGCCAGGATCTGTCTGAAAACAGGTCGCGCGAGGCGACCAAAATTGTCCAGGAGTAAAGCATGCGTAATCTGATCATCAGCGCCGCTCTCGTCGCTGCCAGCCTGTTCGGCGTCACCGCCCAAGCCGCCGAAGCCCCAGCCGCCCCTTATGTGGAACTGGCCAACCCGGTACCGGTTGCAGAGCCTGGCAAGATCGAAGTGGTCGAGCTGTTCTGGTACGGCTGCCCGCACTGCTATGCCTTCGAGCCGGTGATCAACCCGTGGGTTGAAAAACTGCCATCTGACGTTAACTTCGTGCGTATCCCGGCGATGTTCGGCGGCCCGTGGGACGCTCACGGCCAAATGTTCCTGACCCTGGAAGCGATGGGTGTCGAGCACAAGGTTCACGCGGCGGTTTTCGAAGCCATCCAGAAACAACACAAAAAGCTGACCGACAAGAACGAGATGGCTGACTTCCTCGCCACCCAAGGCGTGGACAAGGACAAGTTCCTCGCCACTTTCGACTCGTTCGCCATCAAAGGTCAGATCGTAAAAGCTCGCGAATTGGCCAAGAAGTATGAAATCACTGGCGTTCCAACCATGATCGTCAACGGCAAGTACCGCTTTGACATCGGCTCTGCCGGTGGTGCCGAACAAGCGCTGCAACTGGCTGACCAACTGGTCGCCAAAGAGCGAGCGGCAACCAAGGCTGCAGCCAACTAAGCGCCGCCCCCGCCATGCGCCGCTGGAAGTCTGAACGCATCGTTGGCCTGCATGATCCGCAGGTCAACGAGCATCACCTGGAGTCCACGGGACTGCCCGCAGACCAACGTCTGCGCCTGCTCAGTTTCAACATCCAGGTGGGCATCAGCACCGAGCGCTATCGGCATTACCTGACCCGTAGCTGGCAGCACCTGCTGCCGCACACCGGGCGCTCAGGCAATCTGCAGAAGATCGGCGACCTGCTCGGCGACTTCGACCTGGTCGCGCTGCAGGAGGCCGACGGCGGCAGCCTGCGCTCAGGCTACGTCAATCAAGTCGAACACCTGGCCCATCTCGGCGCCTTCCCCTATTGGTATCAACAACTCAATCGCAACCTCGGTCGACTGGCCCAGCACAGCAATGGCGTGCTCAGTCGTCTCAAGCCGTTGGCGATCGAGGATCACCCGCTGCCCGGCCCGAAAGGTCGTGGCGCGATTCTGCTGCGTTTCGGCGAAGGCCCGGAAGCGCTGGTGGTGGTGATGATGCATCTGGCCCTCGGCGCGCGAACCCGCAGCCTGCAACTGGCCTATATTCGTGAACTGATCGGTGGCTACAAACACCAGGTGTTGATGGGCGACATGAACACCCACGCCAGCGATCTGCTGCAACATTCTCCGTTACGCGATCTCGGTTTGCTGGCCCCGCAGGTGGAAGCGACATTCCCCAGCTGGCGCCCTCAGCGTTGCCTTGATCATATTTTGCTCAGCCCGACCCTGACCCTGGAAAAGGTCGAAGTGCTGGCGCATCCCATTTCCGATCACCTGCCGGTCGCGGTAGAGATTCGTCTGCCGGGTTCGCTCACGGCTGATGCATTGCCCGCGTTGAGTCCTGACCCTCGCGGAACCCCTGAATGAGCGACGAAGCCCAGCGCTGGAAAGAGAAATACCTCAAAAGCATCGAACAACAGGACAAACTCGAACGCCGCTGGGCCGCCAGGCTCGACCTGCTGCGTCGCGGGCTGGTGCGCAGCACGTTAGCCGCCGAAGGCACCGACAAAGTCGTTGATCAGTGCATGAAAGAGATGCGCGACGTGGTGCGCACCGACGACATGGACGCCGGCCTCGCCGCCCTGCTACCGCGCCTGGAAAAAGCCGTGCTCGACTCCGAGCAACGCCGCGAAACCCGCATTGATCAGGTCAGCACCGCGCTGACAGCGCTGGTGACGCAACTGCAAGCCTTGCCGCTGCCTCGCGAAGTCGCGCAACCACTGAAAAAATTCGCCAAGCAACTGGATGGCCGCGTCGGTTCAGCGCGGGAAATGCCATTGCTGCTGAGTGAGCTCAGTGGTTTGCAGGGCAAGGCGTTGAGTCAGTTGGACGCGCCTGCCGAACCTGAGCGACCGGGATTGTTGCAGCGTCTGTTTGGCGGTCGTGACAGCGATGAAGCGCCTACACCAGAAGCGCCCGCCCCGGTTCAGGCTGCTCAACCGGTTGCTGCACCCGAACCGGTTGCGCCTGCCGCAACCATTGAACCGGTAAAAGCTGCGCCTCCGATCCAGGAAGCCCCTTGCGTTGCGATCACTGAAACACCCGCTACGGCGATTCAGGCAGAACCGGACGTCTTCGCCTTCGTACCGCCAACCGTCGCCAGCGAAGCCGTCAGCGCTCCAGCAGAAGTCATCGCCGTCGAGCCGGAATCGCAGGTCATTGCCGCCCCTGCCCCCCACGTTGCCTTCAACCCCGACGAGCTGATCCACCACAGCGATCCGTCCCCGCTGATCCTCGACAGCCTGCCGCTGCCCGAACCCATCGCCCAGGCACTGGCCGCGATCGACCCGGAACAACCCGAGCAAGACATTCTTTTTTCTCTGCCGGACACCCCGGAGCCGTCCTACAGCTCCGTGGCCAAACACATCGAAGACACCCTGATCGGCCTGCTCGACGACCTGACCCTGCCCGAACGCCATCGCCCGCAAGCCGAGGCGATGCGCGAGCGGCTCAAGCACGGTCTGAACTGGTACGAACTGATCCCGATCCTCGACGATCTGGCGACGTTGATGCTGGCGATCACTGACAGCGGCCAGCACGAATTCGAAGCCTATCTGCAACAACTCAACGAACGCCTCGAAGCGTTTCAAAGCAATCTGCAAGCCGCCAGTGACGGCCATGCCGACAACAGCTCGGCGGCGCGGGCGATGGACACGCAAATCCGTGAGCAAGTCGACGGTTTGCAGACCAGCGTGCAGGAAGCGGCGGATCTGGATGACCTCAAGCAAGTGCTGGAGAATCATCTGGAAGGCCTGCTCGGCACCATGGATCAGCACCAGAAGCAGCGCGACGCCCGCGAGCAGGAAGTGGCGACGCGGCTCAAAGGTCTGTCCGAGCGCGTGGCGCACATGGAACAGGAAGCCCAAGGCTTCCGCGAACACCTTGAGGAACAACGCCAGAAAGCCCTGATCGACCCGCTCACCGGCCTGCCCAACCGCGCCGCGTGGAGCGAACGCCTTGAGCATGAAATAAAGCAGTGGCAGCAGCACGGCAACACCCTGAGCCTGGCGATGCTCGATCTCGATCACTTCAAGCGCATCAACGACAACTACGGCCACTTGGCCGGCGACAAGGTGCTGAAGATCATCGCCACTGTATTGCGCAAACGCCTGCGCGGTTCCGATTTCATTGCGCGTTTTGGCGGTGAAGAGTTTGTGCTGTTGCTGCCGGCCACGCCGCCAGCGCTCGGCGCGAAACTGTTGGAAACGCTGCGCGCAGCGATCGAGGCCTGCCCGTTCCACTTCAAGGGCGAACGCGTGACCATCACCATTTCCATGGGACTGGCATCGTTCAAGGCCGGAGAACACAGCGATCTGGTACTTAAAAGAGCCGATCAGGCGCTGTACCGGGCGAAAAACGCAGGACGCAATCGGGTCGAGCTCGGCTGAGCAATTTGTTCCATTTTGTTTAAATCCGCCCGCTGACCGTCGAGACGCAAGGCAGTACGTTACACTGTTGCATTACTGTCTTGCGTGTATTGCCCTCAGCCATGAAATTTTTTGCCCTCCTCGCGTCGCTGCTCGTTCTGGCCGGTTGTGCCAGCGCCCCGCGTTACGACACCAGCCACCCTTCGGCCAATTACGACAGCCGCATTCAGTTCGTGATCGTCCATTACACCTCGGCTTCGCTGGAGCGTTCGCTGCAATTGCTGACCCACGGCGAAGTCAGCAGCCATTACCTGATCAGCGATGACAAGAACGCGACCGTCTACAAGCTGATGGATGAAAACCAGCGCGCCTGGCACGCCGGCGAAAGCCAATGGCAGGGCCGCACCTGGCTCAACTCCAGCTCGATCGGCATCGAAATCGTTAACCCGGGCTTCAAAGACACGCCAACCGGCCGCCTCTGGTATCCGTACAGCGAAGCGCAGATCCAAGGGCTGATCGCCCTGCTCAAAGACATCAGCAAACGCAACGGCATCAGCCCGCGCCATATCATCGGCCACAGCGACATCGCGCCGTTGCGCAAACTCGATCCGGGCCCGCTATTCCCTTGGAAGCGTCTGGCTGACGCAGGCCTGGGCCTGTGGCCCAATGAACAAGCGGTGGCGCGCCAGCAGGCGCTGTTCAACAGCGGCGAACTGCCGAGCATCAGCTGGTTCCAGGGGCAACTTGCGCACCTTGGTTACGACACACCGCAGACCGGCGAACTCGACGTCGCCACTCGTCACGTCCTCGCCGCGTTCCAGATGCACTACCGCCCTTCGCGCTTCGATGGCACCCCGGATGCGCAAACGGCGGCGCTGTTGTTGGTACTTAATCAGACAAAATAATGACGCCCGCCCGACGGTCAGGGCGAAATCGCAATCAGCAGCTATAACTCATTGGTAATTCTTCGGATATTCCATATGGTTGCTACCCGAGAGACGCTGCGAAGCTGGTTTTATCGCCCCTGGTTTTTGGCGACGATCGCGGCTGTCCTCAGTGCCAGCCTGCTGATCGCCGGCGGTATGTTCTTCGCGATGCGTCAGGTCGAGCAAAGTGAAAGCCGCGAAATGAACGCGCAAGGCGAACGTTTCCTCGCCCGCCTCGAACAATTGTTCGGCCAGTTGCGGGAAAGTCTCGACGACCTCGAAGCACAGCCGTTGCGCAGTTGTGACGGCGACATGATTGCCACCCTGCAGCAAGTCACCTTCAACTATCGCTTCGTCTATGAAGCCGCCTACAGCGACGGCACCCGAACCTGTTCCAACCGTCCGCGTCAGGAAGGTTTGACGGTTGCTCGCCAACCCGACATCAAAGGCCCGACCTACAGCTATTGGCTGAACACCACCACCGAACCCGATGAAAACCGCGCCGCGCTGATGCTGGGTCGCGGCAATTTTCGCGTGGCCACTTCGCGCGGACATTTGACCGACATGGTCGACCTGTCACCCGGCAGCAGCCTGCTGGTGGTGCTCGATCACGGCACGCGGGCAATCCCGGTACTCGGCACAGAGCAGGCCTGGCCGCCAACCGAGCACTGGCCACCGAAAAACCGCGAAGCACTGCAAGTCACGCAAACCCGCCTCGTCTACCGCATGCCCACCGATAACCCGGAATATCAATTGGTGCTGATCTCGCCGCGCAGCGGCATGCACATTCCCGCCGTCTGGTGGTGGATGGTGCCAGCCTGCCTCTTGCTCGGCGCACTGGCCGGCTTCCTGGTGTTTTTGCTGGTGCGCCAGCGTCAGTCGATAGACGCCGAGCTGCACGGCGCGATTCGCCGTGGCGAGTTGCAAGTGCTCTATCAACCGATCTTCGACCTCGACAGTCGCAATTGCGTCGGCGCTGAAGCCTTGCTGCGTTGGCGGCGCCCGGACGGCACGCTGACCAGCCCTGACCTGTTTATCCCGATGGCGGAGAACACCGGACAGATCAGGCAGATGACCGACTTCGTTCTCCAGCGATTGCTGGAGCAGCTCGGTCAGCTCTTGCGCGCCAACCCACAGCTGTATATCTCGGTGAACCTCGCAGCGTGCGACGTGATGGTGCCGCGCATCGGCCAGGTCATGGCGCGCCTGCTGACCCTGCATCGGGTGGCCGCGCGGCAGATTGCCTTTGAAGTGACTGAACGTGGATTGATCGACGTGGTGGTGGCGCGGGAAAACCTGCAAGCCCTGCGCGATGTCGGCCACCAAGTGCTGATCGACGATTTCGGCACCGGCTATTGCAGCCTCGCCTACCTGCAGACCCTGCCGGTGGACTGCCTGAAAATCGACAAGGCGTTTATCGACGCCCTCGGCCATGACGCCGCCAGCAGCGGCGTTGCCCCGCACATCATTCACATGGCGCAGGCGCTGGATCTGAAGGTGATTGCCGAAGGCATCGAACTGGAATCGCAAGCCGAGTTGCTCAGCAGCGAAGGGGTGAAATTTGGTCAGGGCTGGCTGTTCGCCCATGCCTTGAGCGCGGTGCAGTTTATCGAACTGATCACCCGAGGCCGACGACTCGCTGGCCGTCGCATGGATGACGAAGCCTAGACTGCCAACGCCATGTAGAACTGCGTGCCCTGCCCCGGCCGCGAATACACGCCCATGCGCCCGCCATGCAGCTGGACGATTTCCTTGCACAGCGCCAGACCAAGCCCGGCGCCGCCCTTCTTGCGCCCGACCTGCACGAACGGTTCGAAGATCCGCCCCTGCTGGCCGTAGGCAATCCCTTCGCCGTTGTCTTCGACGCTGATGATCACCCGCTCGCCATGCCGACGGGCCTGCAAACGGATCTGGCCGTCGCGGGCGGTATGGCGCAAGGCGTTGTCGATCAGGTTGTCGAGCACGCGATCGAGTTGCGCCTGATCGGCTTGCAAACGCGGCAACGGGCCTTGCAACTCGACATTGAGGGCAATGCCCTTCGCCGCCGCCGAATCGGCGAACCGCAGCTGCGCCTGCTCGAGCAAATCTTCGATGGAGCACGATGCCAGCGTGAGTTTCTGCAAACCGTTCTGGTAGCGCGAAAAGTTGAGCAAGTCGTTGATCAACTGCATCAGGCGCTGCATTTCTTCGTTCACGGTGTCGAGCAGATCAGCCTCGCGCGACTCCGGCGGAAATTTCGCCCGTTCGCGGAACAGGCCGAACGCCATGTGCATGCCGGTGACCGGCGTGCGCAATTCGTGGGAAGCACGCAAGACGAACTCACTGCGCACCCGCTCGAACGCACGCTGCTCGGTGACGTCGTGCAGCACCATCACCGCGCCGAGGATATGCCCTTGGGTGTGGCTGACCGGTGTCAGGCTGTACGTCAGCAGACGCGATTCGCCATCAACCTCGATACTCAAATCTTCCGGCGCGCGCTCAAGCGTGCCGCCGCGCAGCACCAGTTGCAATTGCGCGTCCAGCTCAGGCCTTCCGAGCGCGGTGCCGAGGCCTTGGCCGAGACGATCGTCCTCCCAGCCCAATTGGCGCTGCGCCACCGGGTTGAGGTGTTCCAGATGGCCTTGACGGTCAATCATCAACAAGCCGTCGTCGATGCTGTCGAGCACCGCCTGCAAACGTTGCTGGCCGGCTAGAAGCTCGTCGACGTTGGTCGCTTGATGTTCGCGCAATGCTTCGGCCATCAGCCCGAAACGCCGGGACAACAGGTTCACTTCCATCGCCGAGGAAATCGGCAGGGTTACTTCGAAGTTGCCCTGCCCGATGTTATCGGCAGCTTTCGCCAACACTTCGATTGGCGCGCCGAAGCGTCGCGCGATGCCGTGAGCGGTGACGAAACCGATGATCAACACCGCCAGCCCGACCAGCCCCAGCAGGCCGGCAACCAACAACGCCCGTTCGCGGGCGGCGTGTTGCACGGCATTAATGTTGTCCAGCGCATGCTTGTGCTCGGTGATCAAACCGTTGCGCAGCGCATTGAAGCGTTCCCTGAAGTTGGCATTGCTGCTCAACGCGGTCGCCGGGTCACGGGACAGGTCAAACGCCTGCAGAAAACTTATGTAATCCGCTTTGGCCTGGCTGAAACCGTACTGGCGATCATCGTCACCGCGTTCCTGGGCGATGCCTTCATCGAGCAGCTCGAAGTAATGCTGTTTGGACGCTTCGAACGCGGCGTCATCCGGCTTTTCGGCCAACATGAGGATCAGTTGATCACCCAGCGTTTGCCGCATCTTCAGGCCCAGATCAAGGGTGACGAAGTTGTTGCGCAACAGCGCTTCCTGCGAGCCGGCCATCTGCATCACGCTGACCAGCCCGAGCAGAAGCCCGAGCAACGCCACGGTGATCAAGGCGGAAATGCTCAGGAACAACCGTGTGCGCAACTTCATCGCCAGTTTCATCGCCCGGCACTCACAGGTTGTACTGCTTGCGCTTGCGATACAGGGTCGAGGCGTCGATGCCGAGGGTTTTCGCTGCTTGATCCAAGGTGCCGGCGGTGGCGAGAACCGCGCCGATGTGGGCTTTTTCCAACTCATCCAGACTCAGCGCGGCGCCAACCCGTGGTGCGTTGTTGGCCGGTTGCTCGGCCATGCCGAGATGGCTGATTTCCACGCGCTCCTGCGGGCAGATGATGCTCGCCCGCTCGACCACGTTGCGCAGTTCACGAATGTTGCCCGGCCAGCGATAACCCAGCAGTGCTTCACGAGCCTCGTCGCTGAAACCGCGTGCAGGACGCGCGTACTCTTTAACGAAGCGCGCCAGAAAGCGATCGGCCAGGGTGAGGATGTCCTCGGCACGCTCACGCAGCGGCGGCAAATGCAGGGTGATGACGTTGAGGCGATAGAGCAGGTCTTCACGGAAGCGACCGTCGCGCACCATGTCTTCCAGATTGAGGTTGGTCGCCGCGAGAATTCGTACATCGGCGCGACGGGTGACCGGATCCCCTACCCGTTCATATTCCTTGTCTTGAATAAAGCGCAGCAACTTGGGTTGCAACGTCAATGGAAAATCGCCGATCTCGTCGAGAAACAGCGTGCCGCCGTCAGCTTGATTGACGCGACCCAGCGTGCTTTCACTGGCACCGGTAAACGCGCCGCGACTGTGACCGAACAGCTCGCTTTCCATCAATTCCGCGGTCAGCGATGGGCAGTTGATGGTGACGCAGGATTTCTTCTCGCGTTTGCTCCAGCCGTGAATGGCGCGGGCCAGTTCACCTTTACCAGTGCCGGACTCGCCGAGAATAAGAATGTTGGCGTCGGTGCCCGCGACCTGGCGTGCAGTTTCCAGTACGACTTTCATCGCCGGGCTGTGGGAATCGAGCCCGTCCTTCGGCTTGCGGATCTCGCCTTCGAGGGCTTCGAGGCGCGCCGACAGTTGGCGCACTTCCAATTGTTTGGCAGTAGCCAGACGCAACTGATCAGGGCTGCACGGTTTGACCAGATAGTCGGCGGCGCCGGCCTGGATCGCATCTACAGCGGTATCAACAGCGGAATGCGCGGTAACAATCACTACGCGCATCCACGGCGCCTGAATGCGCATTTGCGCGAGTACATCGAGACCGTTGTCTTCACCCAGACGCAAATCGAGGAAACACAGGTCGAAGACCTGGCGTTGCAGCAGTGCGTCGGCCTGAGCGGCGCTGTTGGCCGTGGCCACCGTATAGCCTTCGTCTTCGAGGCAATAACGGAAGGTTCGCAGGATGGCGGATTCATCGTCCACCAGCAGAATGCGGCCTTGTTGCTCAGTGGCAGATTCCATTTTTCCTACGCTCCATAAAGATTGGTCTTGGGTTAGTCCCGGAAAAATCGGGCAAGTTGCATGGTTGATTCTGAACGATGCGAGCCATAGGAGGGTAGCTCTCTCCAGCCTTCAGGGCCAATACGTTGATTTTGTTGATTTTTTAAACAAACAGCGATTTGCAGGGGATTCCCTGCGTCCTTTTCTGACATCCAAGACCTCAACTCAATTCCATAAGAATGAATTCTCCTACGAAATAATCGTGCGGTTTGCACGACCGTGGAAGAGCCATCGTGCAGGATGCGTCGCGAAAGATTTTCAGATCGATCGTAACCTATTGTTTTTATTGGTTTTTTAATCAACTAAAAAACTGGCATGCAGTCTGCAATATCTCTATCAGCCCGGGCAGATCAGATCTGCCCTAACCGAATAAGAGAGTGAGGAACCCAGGATGACTCGCCAACGTGCCGCCCAAGTGCGTATCTCGCCACTGCATATCCAGCAAGGTCTGTTTGGCGTACTTGCGCTGCTGATCACCCTGATCGCTTGCCAGCAATACCTGCGCTGGGAAAACGCCCAGCAGCCAGAGGCACCGCTGATCTCGATACAGCACGCGACACAGAGCCATTTCAGCGCTGTCAGCAGCGCCCAGGAAGACAGTGCGCCGATGCGCATGATGTCGGTCGACCAGGCGGAGCCACTGGATCAGCTGCCACGCGAAGAGCGCTGGGTTTTCTGATCGATCTGATTTTACAAATTCGGGCGCGCAGCGCCGGAACACGCCACACCCCTAAATAGAGAAGTAAGGAGAATCACCATGTTGAGCTGGGCAATTACATTCTTGATCATTGCCATCATCGCTGCAGTACTGGGCTTCGGTGGTATCGCGGGCACCGCCACGGGTATCGCCAAGATTCTCTTTGTCGTGTTCCTGGTGATGTTCATCGCTTCCTTCTTCTTTGGCCGTCGCGGCCGAGGTTAACGATGAATGCTTTAAAAGCATTGGCAGCCGCCCTGCTTCTGGGCGGTAGTGCCATGGCGATGGCGGCCAACGACGGCCAGACGCGGGTCAACGAACTGCTCAGTTCCGACCCGCAGTATCGGGAAACGTGGGAAGGCGTGGTGAAGAAGGAAGAGCGCCTGCCGGAATGGGTGATGAACCTCTCCGGTACACCTGACCAACAGATGAATGCCGTCACTGAAGACGGCGACAAGTATCTGGTTGGGCCGCTCTGCGAATCGCAGGACAAGTGCCTGAACCACCGCTTGATCGTCGCGTTCAGTTTCGACAAGAAAGATGCATACGCCATGCTCGTCGATGTGCCCGAAGGACTGCCGGCCGACAAGTCGCCCACGCGACATGCCACCTACCGCTTCCTCGGCAAACCCGATCAGGGTATGCAGGATCTGCTGATGGAAACCCTGAAGAAAGATCCGAACTGGTATTGAACATGAAGGCAGCAGCCCTGCTGCCTTCCTTTGCACCGAGCCGAGGAGGCTCGGCGCATGACCAAGGGGCCGGGACGTTCTGACTGTTGCAGGGTCGGAGTGACCTACGGGTACAGGGAGTGCCTGCGAGAGGGCCGGGTCAGGGCACGTCAAAGCTGCGACGCAGGTTCGCCAACCCCCAGTGGTTCGACGGATCTGCGCTGAGCTTCATCCTCAGCAAAAAACCATCAAAACATTGATCCAGAGCGACCTGCTCATGCTTTTTTGCGACCAGACTGTGCGCGAAAACATTACGCGGTGTTTCCGGGCGACCGTATATCGAGAAAGAAGACCTCTATTCAAGAGGACTTCTAGTCTTCCTGCGTAGGCTTTTTCCTCAAATTTCCGTCTATTTTTCCTGATTAAAAAACCACCAACCCAGGCTGTGATGGCCGGTTCACGGCAGTTATGCCGGCCGAAATGTCGCAATCGAACCGGTTGGGACGCCAGTTTCATTTAAAAAAGCTCATGCCGATTCGGCATAGGGTAGGCGTTTACGGCATTAGACGGCGCAACCTTGCATCGGAATAGTTGCGCCTTTTTTCGCCTGCCGGAGAGCCGTAAATACGCGCTTCGGGGCACCTTATACGGAGGCAGATGCACAGACTTTTCCGCTAAAAAGCGTTCCAGTTCCTGCATGTGCCTGAGTCAAACGCAAGTAAGGGTAAAGATAATGAAGAAGGCAAAACTCAGCCTCGCCTGGCAGATCCTCATCGGTCTGGTTTTGGGGATTGCAATTGGGGCGTTGCTCAACCACTTCAGTGCCGAAAAGGCCTGGTGGATCAGCAATGTCTTGCAACCGGCAGGCGATATCTTTATCCGTCTGATCAAGATGATCGTGATTCCGATCGTCATCTCTTCCCTGATCGTCGGCATTGCTGGCGTGGGCGACGCCAAGAAACTCGGGCGTATCGGCCTGAAAACCATCATCTACTTCGAAATCGTCACGACCATCGCGATCGTTGTCGGCTTGCTGTTGGCCAACGTGTTCCATCCGGGTGCCGGCATCGACATGAGCACGCTGGGCACAGTGGACATCTCCAAGTACCAGGCGACTGCCGCCGAGGTACAGCATGAACACGCGTTCATCGAGACCATCCTTAACCTGATCCCGTCGAACATCTTCGCGGCCATGGCTCGCGGCGAAATGCTGCCGATCATCTTCTTCTCCGTGCTGTTCGGTCTCGGTCTGTCGAGCCTGCAGTCGGATCTGCGCGAGCCGCTGGTGAAGATGTTCCAGGGCGTCTCGGAAAGCATGTTCAAAGTCACCCACATGATCATGAACTATGCGCCGATCGGCGTATTCGCTCTGATCGCGGTGACCGTGGCCAACTTCGGCTTCGCCTCGCTGGTGCCGCTGGCCAAACTGGTGATCCTGGTTTACTTCGCCATCGCTTTCTTCGCCTTCGTGGTGTTGGGCCTGATCGCCAAGATGTTCGGTTTCTCGGTGTTCAAGCTGATGCGCATCTTCAAGGATGAGCTGGTGCTGGCCTACTCCACCGCTTCTTCGGAAACCGTGCTGCCGCGCGTGATCGAGAAGATGGAAGCCTACGGCGCACCGAAAGCCATCTGCAGCTTCGTGGTACCGACCGGTTACTCGTTCAACCTCGACGGTTCGACTCTGTATCAGTCGATCGCGGCAATCTTCATCGCGCAGCTGTATGGCATCGACTTGTCGATCAGCCAGCAACTGTTGCTGGTGCTGACCCTGATGGTCACCTCCAAAGGCATCGCCGGTGTGCCGGGCGTGTCCTTCGTGGTGCTGCTGGCTACCCTGGGCAGCGTCGGTATTCCGCTGGAAGGTCTGGCGTTCATCGCCGGTGTCGACCGCGTCATGGACATGGCCCGTACCGCACTGAACGTGATCGGTAACGCACTGGCCGTGCTGGTTATCTCGCGCTGGGAAGGCATGTACGACGACGCTAAGGGCGAGCGCTACTGGAACTCCCCGCCACACTGGCGCACCAAGACCAAACTGCCAGCGGGCGAAATCTCCAAGAACTGATTGCTGAACACTGTGGGATTGGCTTTTCGTGGGAGTGGGCTTGCTCACGAATGCGGTGGGTCAGGCAGCAGAGATGTTTCTGACGGGACGCCTTCGCGAGCAAGCCCGCTCCCACAGTGACCGAGTCAGGCTTACAAACAAACCCCGGAGAAATCCGGGGTTTGTCGTTTCTGGCCACGCCGTTATCATTCGCCGCATTCTTCGGGGGATTTGACTGATGCTTAATGGCCTGTGGCTTGGCTTCTTCATCGTGGCAGCCGTGTCGGCGCTGGCGCAGTGGCTGATCGGCGGCAACGCCGGGATCTTTGCGGCGATGGTGGAGAGCATTTTCGCCATGGCCAAGCTCTCGGTCGAAGTCATGGTGCTGCTGTTCGGCACCCTCACCCTGTGGCTGGGTTTCCTGCGCATCGCCGAAAAGGCCGGAATCGTCGACTGGTTGGCGAAAGTCCTCGGCCCGCTGTTCCTGCGACTGATGCCGGAAGTCCCGGCCGGCCACCCTGCCCTTGGCCTGATCACCCTGAACTTCGCCGCCAACGGTCTGGGCCTCGACAACGCCGCCACGCCCATCGGCCTGAAAGCCATGAAGGCGCTGCAGGAGCTCAATCCCAGCGCCACCATCGCCAGTAACGCGCAAATCCTCTTCCTGGTGCTCAACGCCTCCTCCCTGACCCTGCTGCCGGTAACGATCTTCATGTACCGCGCCCAGCAAGGCGCGCCGGATCCGACGCTGGTGTTCCTGCCGATCCTGCTGGCGACCAGTTGCTCGACGATTGTCGGCTTCCTCTCGGTAGCGTTTATGCAGCGCCTGCGGATCTGGGATCCGGTGGTGTTGGCTTATCTGATTCCCGGTGCGCTGATCCTCGGCGGCTTTATGGCGTTACTGGGCACGCTGTCGGCGACGGCTTTGGCGGGATTGTCGTCGATCCTCGGCAATCTCACGCTGTTCGGATTGATCATGCTGTTTCTGATCATCGGCGCGTTGAGAAAAGTGAAGGTTTACGAAGCGTTCGTTGAAGGCGCCAAAGAAGGTTTCGACGTTGCGAAGAATCTGCTGCCGTATCTGGTGGCGATGCTCTGCGCGGTGGGCGTGCTGCGTGCTTCCGGGGCGCTGGACTTTGGTCTCGACGGTATTCGCCATCTGGTCGAATGGGCCGGTTGGGACACGCGGTTTGTCGATGCGTTGCCGACGGCGATGGTCAAACCGTTCTCCGGCAGTGCGGCACGGGCGATGTTGATCGAGACGATGAAAACCTCGGGCGTCGACAGCTTCCCGGCGTTGGTCGCCGCGACGATTCAGGGCAGTACTGAAACGACGTTCTATGTGCTGGCGGTGTATTTCGGCGCGGTGGGGATCCAGCGCGCAAGGCATGCGGTGGGGTGTGCGTTGCTGGCGGAATTTGCCGGCGTGGTTGGCGCGATCTTCGTCTGCTACTGGTTCTTCGGCTGAACACAGATCAAATGTGGGGCTTGCTCGCGAATGCGGTGGGTCAGCCAGCAATAATGTTGACTGATACACCGCTATCGCGAGCAGGCTCACTCCTACAGGGGTTCTGTGTGGGGGTTAGGGTTTTGGCGGGGCCAGTTTTTGGCCTTGGTCTACGGCCCAGGCCACGACTTTCGCGGTCAGGCGATCACTGGCCTGGCCAAACCCGGCGACCACCGCCGGCACCTGCACATCACTCAGCGGCTGGCGCTCTTCAAAGCGGCGGCTGGCGAGAATGCGCTGGTCATAACCGCGCACCAGCAACGCATCGACCCGCACCACAACGCTGGCCTGCGTGCCCTGATACTCGGTCTGAAATGCCTGCAAACTCCCGCCCAGTTCCAGATCTGCAGCAAAGTTGCTGTCATCCGTGCTCAGCAAAGTCACCCGCCCATCCCGCTGAAAGCCGTCGAGCAAGCGATTACGCACCAGCACCGGTGCCGGATCGCTCCAGCGTGAAGCCTTGTAACTGCTGATCACATCGCCCTGCGGAATCACCGCGATGTTCGAGCGGTTCAGCGCCTCGCTGGCCTGCAATTTATTCAAGCGTAACGACCAGGTCTGAGCCGCCGCCGAACGGGTCGAGGCGGGCGCCTGTGCGGCTGGCAAGCGGTACACGTCCGACGGTTCGGACTTGGGCAGGATCGAGCAAGCACTGATCAAGGTGAAGCCAACGAGGAGGGCGAGGCGAGTCAGCTTCATGGCGTGAATTCCTTGTTCTTGTCACGGCCCAGCAGGTAGCCGCTGGGGTTGGCCTCAAGGCGTTGCGAGATGGCGCGCAGCGAGGTCAGCGTCTCACGCAGTTCGCGGATCGCCGGGGCCAGGCCATTGAGGCCCTGCATGCCGTTGTCGAGGGAGTTTTCGTTTTTGTTGAGCAGGGCGCTGATCGTCGTGGTGCTTTGCTCCAGCGACTTCATTGCCTGCTCGGCGCTGCCCAGCGCTTGTTTGCCCTGATCGTTGAGCAAGCCGTTGGCGTTGCGCATCAGCAACGAGGTCTGTTCGAGCATGCTGCCAGCCTGTTTGCCGACCGTCGCCAGTTGCTGCATCGCCTGTTTGATGTCGCCGCGTTGATCGTTGATGGTGCCGGTGGTTTGCTCCAGATGCGCGAGGGTTTTGCTGACGCGCTCAACGTTCTCTGGGGAGAACATCTGATTGGCGTTCTGCAGCAGCGCGCTGATGCCGGTCATCAAATCGTTGCTGTCATTGAGCAAACGCGAGATCGGCGAAGGCGAGGCGACGATCAGCGGCAGCTTACCGTCCTGCCCACGGAGTTTCGCGCTCTGCGGCGTGCCACCGCTGAGCTGGATGATCGACGTGCCAGTGATCCCGGCCAGCGCCAGTTTCGCCTGGGTGTCTTCTTTGACCGGGGTGTCACCGGCCAGACGAATTCGCGCCAGCACCCGGCGTGGATCCTGCGGATCGAGGCGCAGGCTGATCACGTCGCCGACCTTGATCCCGCTGTACTGCACCGAACTGCCTTTGGACAAACCGCTAACCGCCTCGTTGAAGACGATTTCGTAATCCTTGAATTCGGTGTCGACGCTGGACTTGGCCAGAAACAGACCGAAGAGCAGGGCGCCTGCCACCACAATCACCGTGAACAGGCCGATCAACACATGATGCGCTCGGGTTTCCATGTCAGACCTCGTTGAGCAATTTGGCGGCGTCCAGCGCCGAGCGGCCGCGCGGGCCGTGGAAGTATTCGTGAATCCAGGCGTCGTCGGTCTCCGAAACGACGTCGATCGGGCCGGCGACCAGCACTTTCTTCTGCGCCAGCACCGCCACGCGATCGGTGATGGTGTAGAGCGTGTCGAGGTCGTGGGTCACCAGAAACACGCTGAGGCCGAGCGCATCGCGCAGGGTCAGGATCAATTGGTCGAATTGCGCGGCGCCAATCGGATCGAGGCCGGCGGTGGGTTCATCGAGAAAAAGAATGTCCGGATCCAGCGCCAAGGCCCGGGCCAGAGCGGCGCGCTTGATCATGCCGCCGGACAGCGACGAAGGATATTTATCCGCTGCCGACAATGGCAACCCGGCCAGCGCCAGCTTCACGGCGGCCAAATGTTCGGCGTCGTTGCGGCTGAGGCCGGCGTGTTCAATGAGGGGCAGGGCGACGTTCTCGGTCACCGTCAGCGAGGAAAACAGCGCGCCTTTCTGGAACAGCACACCAAAGCGTCGTTCAACCATCGAACGCTCGTGCTCCGACAGACTCGGCAGGTTCTTACCGAACACTTTGACGATACCTTCGCTGGGCCGACGCAGACCAACAATGCTGCGCAGCAAAACCGATTTGCCGCCGCCGGAACCGCCGACCACGGCGAGGATTTCGCCTTTGTACAAATCCAGATCGAGGTTCTCATGCACGCTCTGGCTGCCGAAGCGATTGCACAGGCCACGGACCTCGATCACCGCCTCCGAGGGCGCGCGGGGTAGACGACTCACCAGCCCATCTCCATGAAGAACAGTGCGGCCACCGCGTCGAGCACGATCACCACGAAAATCGACTGCACCACGGCAGACGTCGTGTGCGCGCCGACCGACTCGGCACTGCCGCTGACCTTGAAGCCTTCCAGGCAACCAATCGCGGCAATGATGAAGGCGAAGATCGGCGCTTTTACCAAGCCGACCAGAAAGTGCTGCACGCCGATGTCCGACTGCAACAGCGTCAGGAACATCGCCGGCGAGATATCCAGCGACACCGCGCACACCACGCCGCCGCCGATGATCCCGCAGAGCATCGCCAGAAAGGTCAACATCGGCAGCGCCACCAGCATCGCCAGCACGCGCGGCACCACCAGCAGCTCCATCGGGTCGAGGCCGAGGGTGCGGATCGCGTCGATTTCCTCGTTGGCCTTCATCGAGCCGATCTGCGCGGTGAAGGCACTGGCGGTGCGCCCGGCCATGAGGATCGCCGTCAGCAGCACGCCAAATTCACGCAGGAACGAGAAACCGACCAGATCCACGGTGAAAATCGTCGCGCCGAAACTGGCCAGCACCGTCGCGCCGAGGAACGCCACCACCGCGCCGACCAGAAAGGTCAGCAACGCCACGATCGGTGCGGCGTCGAGGCCGGTCTGTTCGATGTGCGCAATCATTGGCGTGATGCGCCAGCGCTTGGGCCGGAACAGGTTGCGAGCGATGGTTTCCAGAATCAGGCCGACGAAGCCGAGCAGTTGCAGGGTGTCCTGCCAGACCGTATCGACCGCACGACCAATGCGCGTGAGCAGTTGCACGCTGACGCTGATTTCCGCTTCCTTGATCGGTACGCAGAAATCAGTCATCGAGCGATACACGGTTTGCAGCAGCGCACGGTCGGCGGTGGAAATCGTGCAATCAGGGTGCTCGGCAGATTTACCGAGGCGCTCGGAGCCGAGCAGCTCGACCAGCAGCGAAGCGCCAGCGGTATCGAGGGCGCCGAGGCTGTTGAGGTCAATCGGGGTGTTGGCGTCGTACTGGCCGTGGAGCTTTTCGCTGAGGGTCTTGAGCTCGGCGTAATGGGCAAGCGTCCAGTCCCCGGTCACGCGCAGGCGGGCAGGGCTGATCGACGTGTCCAGTTGGGCATTGCCGCTGATCGAACTGCTGGTCATAAGCTCCGTGCTTTTCGGCTGATTACGCTGGGATAGGTAATAGCACGAACCGGACTACTTTTCTTTGATCGCTGTGCTGTCGGTGATTTCGAAGCGCAGCACGCCGATCACCTGGCCATCTTCGGTCAACACGCGCACCTGCCATTTGCCCGCCGGGTTGCCGGGGAAATTCTGCTTGTGCGTCCACGCCCGGTAGCCTTCCTTGCGCCCGCCATGGATGTCGAGCGGGATGCGATCGACCTCTTTGCCGTTGAACTGCCAGACGTGATAAATCCGCTCATCGAGCCCGCGTGGCGCGTTGATCGCGGTGTAGGCGTAGAGGCCATCGCCACGAATCTGCTCGGCGCTGACCGTGTCGAGGCTGGCGCCGGGGGTGCGATCCTGCAATTGCGTGCTGATCGCCACGTCGGTCATCCACAGCGTCGCCGGCGGCACCCACGAACGCAGCACCCAACCGACGCCGCCGATGCCGACGGTGATGCACAGAATCGCCAGCGCGTTGCGCACCGTGCGGATCGGGAAGATCGACGCCAGACTCGGGAACGACAACAGCACGGCAATGCCCAGCGCCCACTTGAAACTCTGCGAGGTGGTCAGGTGCATGATCACCGGCAACGCGGTGAGCAGGGCGGCGAACAGGGTCAGGGTGTGCAACGCGAGGAACGCCCAGCGCCGCGGCGCCAGCCATTTGTAATAGAGCGGATCGACGATGGAGATCAGTGCCGCGACGCTGAGCAGGCCGGTGAAGACCAACTGGCCGCTGTTCCAGGTCGTGGTGATGAAGAAGAACGGCAGGACGAAAAACAGGCTTTCCTGATGGATCATCTGCGTGGCGTAACGCAGCAGCGGCTGGGGAATCTCGCGTTTGAAGATGCGGGTGAACAGGCCGGTGAGGGTGTTTTCCAGCATCAGCCAGATCCAGCTGAGCAGCATGATCACCGTGATCCAGCTCGCCAGCCCTTGCTGACGATCGACCATGATGAAACTGCCGACCCCGGAGATGAAACCACCGAGCGCAATGACCCCGGGATAGCGCTTCATCAGTTCGAGAATGCGCTGGATCAGGAGCTGTATTTTCGGCATGTCGGGGTTCACAACGCTGTAGGAAAAATCCCGGAAAGGTTACCGCCGCCTAGCCCCTGTGGCGAGGGGATTTATCCCCGTTGGGCTGCGAAGCAGCCCCAAACCCTGCAACGCTATTCATGCAGACAAAACGCATTCGCAGGATTTACGACGGCTGCGCCGCCGAACGGGGCGGTGCGACGTTTCGCTAAATCCCCTCGCCACAAGAACCTCACCATCACAACATGGTATTCCATGTAGGAGCTGCCGCAGGCTGCGATCTTTTGATCTTCAACCCCGCTTACGGTGCAAACGCCAGCCGATCAGAATCAGCAGCAACACACCGATTCCACCCGCACTCAACCACAACACCTGATCATCACTGATCAACGGCTTTTCAATCCGCAAATATCCCGGCTGCAGCAACAACTCACGCATGGCTTTGTTCGCCGCTTCCAGCGTCACCCCTTGCAGCTCCCGGGCCGGGTTGGCGAAGCGGCCGTCCTCGTAATCGCTCAGGGCACTCCAGTAATAATCCGCCATCGCGCTATTACCCTGCACCGCCCACGCCTGATGGGCGATGGATGCCTGTTTGATACGGGCGAAAGTCGCCGGGTCGAGTCCGTTTTTCAGCAGGTCGGCCTTGAGGTCTTCCAACACCTGAATGGCTTCGTCGACGTCATCGCGATCCAGATCGGCGTTCAGGCTCATGAAGCCGACACCACCAAACACTTCGCGCTCAGCCCACGGCCCGTACGACAAACCGTGGTTGAGGCGGATCTGCCGGTACAGCGCCCAGTCCAGATAATCCTTGAGAATGTCGAACGTCTCGTCGTACTGATCGTCAATCACCGGCTCCGGCACCAGCCAGTGCAGCTTGGCGCTGTCGCCGATGAAACCACGGGTGAGGGTGCGTTCATGGGCGGCGCTGGTGCGGATGTCCGGCAGCGGTCGATGCTCGCTCGGCTCAACCGCTTCGAGCGCGCCCCAGGCGCGTTCGAGGTAGGCCGGCAGCAGTTTGTCGAGTTCACCGACGACGATCAGGGTCATGTTGTTTGGCGCGTACCAGGCCTTGCGCACCTTCTCCAGTTGCTCTTGGGTCAGGTGGCCGACCTCGGCGCGTTGCGGGCATTTCAGACCCAGTTCGACGGCGAGCTGATTGCTCGCGGTGTGGCCGAGATCCTGGCGATCGAGGAAGCGTTGCAGACGCGTGTAATGGCCGCCGTCCTCGCGCTCGACCACGCGTTTGGCGGCGTTGATCGCGTTTTCGTCGATGCGCGTTTGCGTGAGTAGATCGAGCAATAGGTCGAGCACCTTGCGCTGGTTCTTCGCCGGGGCCTCGATGACGAACGTGGTGTCGGCGTTGCTGGTGAAGGCGTTCCAGTCACCGCCCAGTGCCTGCATGCGTTCTTCCAAACCACCTTCGCCGGTGGCGTCGATACCGCTGAACAGCAGATGCTCGAGCAGGTGCGGCAGCTCTTTGTCGTCGCAATCGAAATCATCGAGGCCGACGCCAACCACCAAGCGGATCGCCACATGCCCACGTTCGGTGCCGGGTTTGAGCAGCAACTGCAAACCGTTGGGCAGCGCATAGCCTTCGACCTGAAAACGATCCAGGGCGAAGGCGGGCAGGGAACCGAGCAACAGACAGGCGAACAACAGGCAACGCATAACAGGCTTCCATACGGCTGATTTGGAGATCCGTGTCGTCAGTCAGGGCCCCATCGCGAGCAGGCTCACTCCTACATTTGGAATGCGTCCCCCTGTAGGAGTGAGCCTGCTCGCGATAGCGGCCTGAAGGCTGAATCAATGTAACTGACTAAACCCAGCCGTAAAACGTTCAAGGCGAATGCGTGATGTCGGCAATATCATCCGACGCCAGTGCCCCGGTGTCCGCCGTTTCCAGCACCACATACGCACTGCCGCAAAACAGCGAATTCAAACGCTTCATGTCGGCAATCAATTCCAGGTGCAGCGAACTGGTCTCAATACTCTGCACGATCTTGCGTTGTAAACGGCTGACATGCGCGTGGGCCAAACGGCGTTCCTGCGCGCGGAAGCGGCGTTTTTCACGCAGCAATTGCCGAGCACTTTCACGATCACCGCTGAGAAACACCGACAGCCCCAAACGAAGGTTGGAGATCAATTGCTGCTGCAGCCCGGCCAGATCCTCCAGGCCTTCCTCAGAGAACGAGCGGCGCTGCGAGGTTTTCTGCTGCTGGATCTTGCGCAGCATGCGTTCGATCAGATCGCTAGCAAGCTTCAGGTTGATCGCCAGTTCGATGATCTCGGCCCAGCGTCGACTGTCTTGCTCGCCGAGGTCTTCGCGCGGCATCTGCGCCAGATACAACTTGATCGCGCTGTACAGCGATTCGATGTCGTCGGTCTGCCGGCGGATTTCCTGAGTGACCGCGGTTTGCTTGCCGCGCAGCACATCGAGGGTGGCGTCGAGCATGTTTTCCAGCAGATCGCCCATGCGCAGAGTTTCCCGCGCGGCGTTGGCCAGCGCCAGACTCGGTGTGACCAGCGCGGTAGCATCGAGGTGACGCGGTTTGGCGGTGCCGTTGAGCTCCGGTCGCTCCGGCAGCAGCCACGCGCAGAGTCGCGCCATCGGGCCGACGCTCGGCAGCAGAATCAGGCAGCGCGCGGTGTTGTAGAGCAGGTGGAAGCCAATGACCATTTCCTGCGGGCTGAAATCGAGGCTGTCGATCCAGTGCACCAGCGGGTCGAGCACCGGGATGATCAGCAGCAGGCCGATCAGTTTGTACAAAAGACTGCCCAGCGCCACTTGCCGGCCAGCGGCGTTCTGCATGCTGGTGCTCATGAACGCCAGCACGCCGCTGCCGATGTTGGCGCCGATCACCAGACCGATCGCCACCGGCAGGCTGATAACACTGGCGCCGGCCAGCGTCGCGGTGAGCAACACGGCAGCGAGGCTGGAGTAGGAAATCATCGCGAACAACGCGCCGACCAAGGCGTCGAGAAGGATGTCGCCGGTCAGCGAAGCAAAAATCACCTTCACGCCCTGAGCGTGGGTGATCGGCGCGGCGGCCTCGACGATCAATTGCAGCGCGAGAATGATCAGCCCAAGACCGATCGACACCCGGCCCATTTGCCCGAGCCGCGTCTGTTTGCGCGACAGAAAGAAAATCACCCCGAGAAAAATCAGCAGTGGCGACAGCCATGACAGGTCGAAGGTCAACACCCGCGCCATTAGCGCGGTACCGACGTCGGCGCCGAGCATGGTCGCCAGCGCCGGGGTCAGCGCCATCAGGCCCTGGCCGACGAAAGAGGTGACGAGCATGGCGGTGGCGTTGCTGCTCTGCACCATGGCGGTCACGAGGATGCCGGCCACGAACGCGAGCCAGCGCTTGGACATGTTCTGGCCAATCACATGGCGCAGATTGGTGCCGTACACCCGCAGGATGCCGGTTCGAACGATGTGCGTGCCCCAGATCAGCAGGGCGACGGCGGAAAGCAGATTGAGCAGGGTGAGCATGCAGACCCCCTGTAATAGCAGTGCCCCAAAGGAGCAAGTTGACGGTACCGCGCGGTTTCTACGTTTTTGATACTTAAGCTGTAGTTGGCTAACGGACTGGGCGCCAGCATTGCACAGCTAAAGTGTTGATTGAAACAAAAGTGTCATGAAAAGCGCTTCATGCACCTCCCAGATTTCCAATCCACCAATGATCCTGTGGCGAGGGGATTTATCCCCGATGGGTCGCGCAGCGGCCCCCGTTGTTTAAGCCAAAAGCAGGGGACTGCTGCGCAGTCCATCAGGGATAAATCCCCTCGCCACAGGTTTTTGCGGGTACAAAAAAGTCTGGATATCGCCCAAAACAAATGTGGGAGCGAGCCTGCTCGCGAAAGCGGTGGGTCAGCCAACATTGCTGTCGACTGACACTCCGCCTTCGCGAGCAAGCCCGCTCCCACAGGGGTGTTGCGTTTTACTGGCCCGGGATGTCCTTGCGCAGTTTCACCGGGTCTTGCTGCTTTTTCTTGCGGGCAATCGCGCCGCGCAGTTTGATGTTGATCGCCTCAACCGCCAGCGAGAAGCCCATGGCGAAGTAGACGTAGCCTTTCGGCACATGCACGTCGAACGACTCGGCAATCAGCACGGTACCGACCACCAGCAGGAACGACAGCGCCAGCATTTTCAGCGACGGGTGCTTGTCGATGAATTCGCTGATCTTGCCCGACGCCAGCATCATCACCAGCACGGCCACGACAATCGCCGCGACCATCACCGGTACATGGGAAACCATGCCGACAGCAGTGATCACCGAATCCAGCGAGAAGACGATGTCGATAATCGCAATCTGAATGATGGTGTAGAGGAAGTTGCCGCCCTTGCCGCCGGGAGTGTCGTCGCTTTCGTCTTCACCTTCCAGCGCGTGATACATCTCCTGCGAGCTCTTCCACAGCAGGAACAGACCACCGAAGAACAGGATCAGGTCGCGACCGGAAATGCCCTGGCCGAACACTTCGAACAGGTCGGCGGTGAGGCGCATGACCCAAGTGATCGACAGCAGCAACAGGATCCGCGTGATCATGGCCAGGCCAAGACCGAAGATCCGGGTGCGCTGCTGCATGTGCTTGGGCATGCGGCTGACCAGGATCGAAATCATGATGATGTTATCGATGCCGAGGACGATTTCCAGGGCGGTCAGGGTGAAGAAGGCAACCCAGATTTCGGGGTTGGTCAGCCATTCCATGTGTATTCCTTTGAGCGTGTGTTAAACCAAGACGCCAGCAAGCAGCTGGCGTGTTGGTGAGTTGATGCCGTTACAAAGTGCTGAACAGCGGGAAAGTCCCCAACAGCAATGCCGCCACAAGTATGCACATGCAGACCAGCACTGCCCACTTCAGGGTGAAACGTTGATGGTCACCGAACTCGATACCGGCCAGCGCCACCAGCAGGTACGTCGACGGTACCAACGGGCTGAGCAAGTGGACGGGCTGACCGACGATCGAGGCACGTGCCATTTCCACAGCGGTGATGCCGTAATGGCTGGCCGCTTCGGACAACACCGGCAACACACCGTAGTAGAACGCGTCGTTCGACATGAAGAACGTGAACGGCATGCTCACCAGCGCCGTGATCACCGCCAGGTACGGGCCGAGGAAATCCGGAATCACTGCCAACAGGCTTTTCGACATGGCGTCGACCATGCCGGTTCCGGAGAGGATACCGGTGAAGATACCCGCAGCGAAAATCAGACTGACCACCGACAGCACACTGCCGGCGTGGGCCGCGACACGATCCTTCTGCATTTGCAGGCAAGGGTAGTTGACGATCATCGCGATACTGAACGCCACCATGAACAGCACCGGCAGCGGCAACAGGCCGGCGATCAGCGTGCACATCAACACCAACGTCAGCAGACCGTTGAACCAGATCAGCTTCGGACGGCGGGCATCCGGGAATTGCGAGACGCTGATTTCGCTGTGATCCATTTCATCGCCGATCAGATGCAACTCACCGAGGCGCGCACGCTCACGTTTGCCGTAGAAGTAGGCAATGATCAGGATCGCCACCACACCGGCGGCCATGGCCGGGATCATCGGCACGAAAATGTCCGAAGGATCGACATGCAGTGCACTCGCCGCACGGGCGGTCGGGCCGCCCCACGGCGTCATGTTCATCACGCCACCGGCAAGAATGATCAGACCGGCCATGATCCGCGGGCTCATGCCGATGCGGCTGTACAGCGGCAGCATGGCGGCCACGCAGATCATGTAAGTGGTCGCGCCGTCACCATCGAGGGAAACCACGAGCGCCAGTACGGCGGTGCCGACCGAAACCTTCAGCGGATCCCCCTTGACCAGTTTTAGGATCTTGCGCACGGCCGGGTCGAACAGGCCGGAGTCGATCATCAGGGCGAAATACAGAATGGCGAACATCAGCATCACGCCGGTCGGCGCCAGCTTGGTGATGCCTTCGAGCATCATCGGGCCGATCTTCGGTGCAAAACCACCGAACAGAGCGAACAGAATCGGGATCACGATCAGAGCGATCAGCGCGGACAAGCGCTTGGTCATGATCAGGAACATGAACGTGATGACCATGGCAAAGCCAAGGAAAGTCAGCATGGGAATACTCCAGGCGTAGCGCGGCTAGTGAGGTGAGCGGATCGGCGAGGGATCAGCGCAGAACGGCAAGCACGAGACGTACGGGCGGAGTCACAGCGAGGAGGCGGGCTACAGAGGACATCAGAATCACCATTGTTGTTGTTAATTGGGCCGCGCGAGCGAGACATCACACGCATTGGCCAACCGGTCTGTTGCCGGAAGTGGAGGCGATCCTAATCGCGGAAGCTTTCAGCTACCTTTCGCTGGTGAAAGCTTTGAATGAACGGTCAACCGGCCGTCGGATGCGAACTTGAGTCAATAAACACGGGAGGAGGGCGTTCAACATGAGCCAATTGCACAGCGGCGGCTGCCATTGCGGAAACATTCGTTATCAGTTCAGCGGGCCGTTGCATGACATCGCCCACTGCCATTGTTCGATCTGCCGCAAGGTCAGCGGCGGGATTGTCACGACGTGGATCAGCGTGCCGGCGGCGAATTTCCAATGGCTGGCCGGGACGCCGTCGCGGTATGACTCATCGCCAAGTTGCGCGCGATACTTCTGCCCGAACTGTGGCGCGCAACTGGCGTTGGTTACATTGCTCAGCCCCGAGAGCATCGACGTGACCATCGCCACGCTGGATCAGCCGAAGCTGGCGCCGGCCGAGCGGCATATCTGGACGGACAGCCAATTGCCGTGGCTGCATCTGGACGAACATCTACCGGGTGAAGCCGAAGAAACGCTTTGATTAAAAAATAGACAGATCCAGCGGCCGGATCGCGCCCATCCAGATCGCGTGTTCCGTGTGGTCGAGCAAGTCATTCCCCGTGTCCGGGTGCAGAAACACCACCAGGCCTTTGCGGTTCAGCGCCAGCCACGGCAGCACATCGGCAATCAGCTCGGGGCCGAAGGCCAGTTGGCAGCTCCAGTCCGGGTGCGGGCCGACCGGGCGTTCGTGGACGCGGCCCATTTTCAACGGAAACAACTGCGCGGCCTGCTCGCACAATGTCCGCGCTTGCTCAATGGTGCAGGCGTCGAAATAGACGTGGGCGTGATAACCCTTGATCGCTTGCATCTGAAAGCCTCTGAATCGATTCGAACCCTCGGCGTTACCCGTATGTCACACGCCATACAAGGGATAACAAAAGGGATCAGCCATGAAAAATGCCGAAACCCCGGCGGTAAAAGTGGTGCTCTATGGTGCCATGAGTAGCCTGGGCGGTGCGTTGATGGCTGAGTTGCTGCGTCGCCAGCACGAAGTCATCGCCATCCTCGACGACCTCACCGCGCTCGCGCCGCGTCCGGGTTTGCGCACCAAAAGCGGTGATCTGTTCGATTCCGAGCGGGTTAATCAAAGTGTGGCAGGCAGTTCGGCGGTCATCTGTTTATTGGATGCGCCGGGGTTGCCGTTCAGCAGTGATCACGTTGAAAGGTCGGTGGTGCTCGGGCCGGTTGAGCAGGTGCTGGCGGTGGATGCTTTGGTCGATGGACTGCAAGCGGCTAACGTTTCGCGGCTGTTTTTGGTAGGAGAGTTCTCGGTGCTCGACGAACCGGAACTGGACGATCGCCTGCAACGCCACGCCGCCGAGGAAATCCGTGAAGCGCTGCAAAGCAGCCCGCTGCAGTGGACGCTGGTCAATGCGCCGCATGGCGTGGCCGGGCTGACGATTGAGCATTTCAGTCAGGTTGGCGGCAATCTGGAACCGGGATTGGCGGAGCCGCTGGAACGCCTGAATCGCGTAGCGGTGGGGATTGCTGATGAGCTGCGGCTGAATTTGCATGTGGGTCAGCATGTAAATTTTGTGGCGGCTTCAGACTCGTAAAAGATCGCAGCCTTCGGCAGCTCCTACAGGGGACCGCGTTCTTAATGTAGGAGCTGCCGCAGGCTGCGATCTTTTGACTTTCAAACCGCGATCGAAGGCAGTGCGAGTCCATCAAGCGATTCGGCGCTGCTCGCCTGCTCCGCCATCAACCAATCCACAAACTGCTGAATCAACACCCCACGCCGTTTGCGCTGCGGCAACACCACGTAATACCCCAGCCGCGACAGCGTCGTTTCAGCAATTGGCCGACACAACAAACCCTGACTCAGCAAGTTATCCACAAGGTGCCGCCAGCCAATCGCCACGCCTTGCCCGCCGATCGCCGCTTGGATCAACAGCGTGTAATTGTCGAAACGCAACTGCCCCGGCGCCGGCGGCGTGTTGATGCCTAACTCGCGAAACAAGCCGCTCCAGTCAAACCAGTTACTGCTGTTTTCGCCACGCAGGTGCAGCAGCGGCAACTCAAGCAACGCCTGAGCGGGCAAGGGCAGGGCGCGTTCCTTGAACAGTTGCGGGCTGCACACCGGGAATACTTCTTCACTGAACAACCAATGGCTCTCGCCCTGCTTGAAGCGCCCGTCGCCAAACAGGATCGCCACGTCGATGTCGGTGCGCAGCATGTTGTGGTTGCGTTCGCTGGTGACCAGGCTGACGTCGACGTGGGGATTGGCCTCATGGAAGCGGTGCAGACGCGGCATCAGCCAGTACGCGGCGAAGGCGAAGTCGGTGGCAACTTGCAGTACCTCATGTTGCTGCTGTGCGCTGATCGCGCTCAACCCGGCGTCGATATTCTGCAAACCGAGGCTAACTTGCTCGAAAAGGATTGCACCGACTTCGGTTAACTCGATGCCTCGGTAAATGCGATCAAACAGCCGCGTGCCGAGCTGTTCCTCCAACCGTTTGATCTGCTGGCTGATGGCCGGTTGCGTGGTGCCCAGTTCGACCGCTGCCGCAGTAAAGCTCCGATGGCGGGCGGCAGCTTCAAAGGCGCGTAGCAGGTCGAGCGACAGATCGCCCAAGGCTTCATACATAAGCTGTGCTTATCCTAGTCATTGCCCGGCGCGGGCTTTACCCGACAGAGCATGGACTCCATGCTCGATCGCAGCAATGTCGCATAAATATTCACTATGGAATGCCGCGATCACATGAAGCGCAAGAATATTCTTTTCATCATGGCCGATCAGATGGCCGCGCCAATGTTGCCGTTCTACGGCCCTTCGCCGATCAAACTGCCGAATCTTTCCCGCCTCGCCGCCCAAGGCGTGGTGTTCGATGCCGCTTACTGCAACAGCCCGTTGTGCGCGCCGTCGCGTTTCACCTTGGTCAGTGGCCAGTTGCCGAGCAAGATCGGCGCCTACGACAACGCTGCCGATTTCCCTGCCGATGTGCCGACCTACGCCCACTACTTGCGCCGTCTCGGCTACCGCACGGCGCTGTCGGGCAAGATGCATTTCTGCGGCCCGGATCAGTTGCACGGTTATGAAGAGCGTCTGACCAGCGACATCTACCCGGCCGATTACGGTTGGTCAGTGAACTGGGATGAGCCGGACGTGCGGCCGACCTGGTATCACAACATGTCCTCTGTGTTGCAGGCCGGGCCGTGCGTGCGCACCAACCAACTCGATTTCGACGAAGAGGTGGTGTTCAAAGCGCAGCAGTACCTGTTCGATCACATCCGCGAAGACGGTGATCAGCCGTTCTGCCTGACCGTATCGATGACTCACCCACACGACCCGTACACGATTCCCAAAGCGTTCTGGGATTTGTACGACGATGCCGATATCCCTTTGCCTACAACCCCGGATCAACACGAACTCGATCCGCACTCGCAGCGTCTGCTCAAGGTTTATGACCTCTGGGATAAACCGTTGCCTGTGGATAAGATCCGCGATGCGCGCCGAGCTTACTTCGGAGCGTGCAGCTATATCGACGCCAACGTCGGCAAACTTCTGCAAACCCTCGAGGAAACCGGGCTGATGGATGACACCATCATCGTGTTCTCCGGCGACCACGGCGATATGCTCGGCGAGAAAGGCCTCTGGTACAAAATGCACTGGTACGAAATGGCCGCCCGCGTGCCGCTGTTGATCAGTGCGCCGGGCCAATTTGGTGCCGGTCGGGTCAGCGCGGCTGTATCTACCGCTGACCTGTTGCCGACCTTCGTGGAACTGGCCGGCGGCACGCTGGAACCGGGCTTGCCACTGGATGGCCGCTCGCTGGTCTCGCATCTGCAAGGGCAGGGCGGTCATGACGAAGTGTTCGGCGAATACATGGCCGAAGGCACCGTCAGCCCGTTGATGATGATCCGTCGCGGCGCCTACAAATTTATCTACAGTGAAAGCGACCCTTGCCTACTCTTCGACGTAAGCAACGACCCGCGCGAACTGGAAGAACTCAGTCAATCGCCGCAACATCGCCAGCTGTTCGACGATTTTCTCGCTGAAGCGCGCGCCAAATGGGACATTCCGGCGATTCACCAAGAGGTGCTCGCCAGCCAGCGCCGCCGCCGTTTTGTCGCCGATGCGTTAACCATCGGCAAGCTGAAGAGCTGGGACCACCAGCCGCTGGTGGACGCCAGTCAGCAGTACATGCGCAACCATATCGACCTCGATGATCTGGAACGCAAAGCACGTTATCCACAACCCTGCCAAAACCAATAATGTTAAGGGGAAGTCCATGCGTAAGTTATCCACAGTAGTGACGGTTGGCCTGCTCGCACTGAGCAGCGCCTCGGCGTTCGCCGAGCAGAGTTGCGACACGGTGAAAATGGCCGACCCGGGCTGGAGCGACATTGCCGCGACCAACGCGATCACCGGGTTTCTGCTGGACGGCATGGGCTACAAGGCCAAGGTCGACACCCTCGCGGTGCCGATCACCTTTGGCGGTTTGAAGGATGGCCAGGTGGATGTGTTTCTCGGTAATTGGATGCCGGCGCAGCAGGGCTTCTACGACAAGTTCGTCGCTACCGGCGATGTCACGCAACTGGCGAAAAACCTCGACGGCACCGAATTCACCCTCGCCGTGCCGGACTACGTGTGGGACGCGGGTGTGCATAACTTTGCCGACCTGAATAAGTATGCCGACAAGTTTGATCGCAAGATTTACGGCATCGGCTCGGGTGCGCCGGCGAACATCTCGTTGCAGGAAATCATCAAAAAGAACGACTTCGACATGGGGCAGTGGAAGCTGATCGAGTCCAGCGAACAGGCGATGTTGGCCGAAGTGTCGCGGGCGGTGAAGAAACAGAAATTCGTCACTTTCCTCGGCTGGACGCCGCACCCGATGAACGTGCAGTTGAAAATGCATTACCTCAAGGGCGGCGAGAAGTACTTTGGCGACACCGGCAGCGTGTTTACGTTGACGCGTAAGGGTTATGCCGAGGCGTGTCCGAATGTGGGTAAATTGCTGACCAATCTGTCGTTCACGCAGGAGATGGAGAACAGCATCATGGCTGAGGTGGTGAACAAGAAGATCACTAATGCCGCGGCGGCGAAGGCGTGGATCAAGGCGAATCCGGCGGTGTTGGACAAGTGGCTGGACGGGGTGAAGACGGTAGACGGGAAGGATGCGTTGGCGGCGGTTAAGGCGAAGCTTTGATTGTGGGGTGGCTGGATGAGTGATCGGCTTGAGATTTTTGCCCCCTCACCCCAGCCCTCCCGAAACGTCGGACCGCCCCCAAGGGGGCGAGGGGAAAGGGAGCCGATCGTTGTTGGATTCTAAACTTACGCTCAACTCCGAAATTGCAGGTCAGTGCATCTCCACCAAACACCTCGGTCAGTCCCCTCTCCCTCCGGGAGAGGGCTAGGGTGAGGGCCCTTTCCCTGACACCCTGATAACCTTGAACAAAACCCCAACCGCGAGGATCCATGGCCTTCCCCAGCCGCCACTCTCTCTTCCCCTTCCTCACCTGGCTCCCGCGGCAAACCCGCGCCAGCGTAGGACGGGATCTGATCGTCGGCCTCAGCGGCGCAATTCTCGCGTTACCCCAGTCGATTGCCTACGCACTGATCGCCGGTCTCCCACCCGAATACGGCTTATACGCTGCAATCATCCCGGTGTTGATCGCCTGCCTGTGGGGTTCGTCGTGGCACCTGATCTGCGGCCCGACCGCCGCCATTTCCATCGTGCTGTTCGCCAGCGTCAGCCCTTTGGCCGTGCCGGCGTCGCAGGACTACATCACCCTCATTCTTCTACTGACCTTCCTCGCCGGGATTTTCCAGTGGCTGCTCGGCCTGCTGCGCTTCGGCGCGCTGGTGAATTTCGTCTCGCATTCAGTGGTGCTCGGCTTCACCCTCGGCGCGGCGGTGGTGATTGCCATCGGGCAATTGCCGAACCTGCTGGGGCTGGAGTTACCGGCGAAAGCCACGGCGTTGGCGAGTCTGATGGATCTGCTGCAACACCTCAGGGCTGTGGATAAACCTTCGCTGGTGCTCGGCTTGGCCACGGTGGTGGTCGGCATCGTCCTGAAACAACTGCTGCCGCGCTGGCCGACGCTGTTGATCACACTGGTGCTCGCCAGTCTACTGGTGTGGCTGTGGCCGGCGATGTTTGGCCATGTGCATCTGGTCAGCGCCTTCGTCGGGCGATTGCCGCCGTTCAGTGGCTTGCCGCTGGATCTGGATTTGATCCTGCGTCTGCTGCCGAGCGCCGTGGCGGTGGGCATGCTCGGGCTGGTCACCAGCCTGTCGATTGCCCGCTCGATTTCCGCACGGTCGCAGCAGTTGCTCGACGCCAATCAGGAAGTCCGCGCGCAGGGTTTATCGAATATTGTCGGGGCGTTTTTTTCCGGTTCGTTGTCGGCCGGATCGTTTACCCGCTCGGGATTGAGTTATGAGGCCGGCGCCTGTTCGCCACTGGCCGGGGTGTTTTCGGCGATCTGGGTGGCGCTGTTTGCGATTTTCGGTGCGGGGCTGATTTCACATATTCCGATTCCCGCCATGGCCGGCAGCATTCTGTTGATTGCCTGGGGACTGGTCGATCATCGCGGCATCCGCGCATTGCTGCGGGTCAGCCGTGCCGAGTTCGTGGTCATGGCGCTGACCTGCCTCGCGACATTGTTACTGGAATTGCAGACGGCGATTTATGCCGGGGTATTGGCGTCGCTGTTCTTCTATCTCAAGCGTACCTCGCAGCCGCGCGTGCAGCATTGGCGCGACGGTGAGGATGATGTGTTGCGGGTTGGCGGCTCGATCTTTTTCGGCGCCAGCCATTACCTGCAAGTGCGCTTGCAGCGGATGCACGGCGCGCGGGTGGTGATCGAGGCGCAGCAGATCAACTTCATCGATTATTCGGGGGTGGAGATGCTGCATCAGGAGGCGCGGCGCTTGTTGAGCCAGAATCGTAGTTTGACTTTGCGCCGGGCGCGGCCGCAGGTGGTGGAGGAATTGAGAAAGCTTGAGGGGCCGGAGAAATGTCCGATCCGGTTTGAGGATTGATCCAGGATCGGCGGTGCGGCCATTCGCGAGCAAGCCCGCTCCCACATTTGCAATGCATTCCACTGTGGGAGCGGGCTTGCTCGCGAAGCTTTTAAAGGGCTAATTGTCGACGCAATTCTTCGAGTACTGGCGCCGTATCGGGACGCACACCCCGCCACAAAAAGAACGCCTCGGCGGCCTGCTCGGCCAACATCCCCAACCCATCCATCGACACCGCCGCGCCATGCTCGCTGGCCCAGCGGCAGAACGCCGTCGGTTCCTTGCCGTACATCATGTCGTAGCACAGGGTTTTGCCCGGTTCGATCAGGCTCGGCGCAATCGGCGGTACATCGCCGGTCAGGCTCGCCGACGTCGCATTGATGATCACGTCCACCGGCTCACGCAACCAGTCAAACCCGCTCGCCGAGACTGGCCCCAGATCGCAGAACAACTCGGCCAGCAACTCAGCCTTGTCCACCGTGCGATTGGCGATGATCACCGAGGCCGGTTTCTCCGCCAACAACGGTTCGAGCGCCCCGCGCACTGCGCCTCCAGCACCCAACAACAGAATGCGTTTGCCCGTCAGGCTGAACCCGGCATTCACCGTCAGATCCCGCACCAGCCCGGCGCCGTCGGTGTTGTCGCCGAGCAATGACCCGTCGGCGAGTTTGCTCAAGGTGTTCACCGCGCCAGCACGCTGTGCTCGCGCGGTGAGGCTGTTGGCCAGACGGTAGGCGTCTTCCTTGAACGGCACGGTGACGTTAGCGCCGCGACCTTCTACGAAAAAGGCTTTAGCGCAGCCGGAAAAATCGTCGAGCGGCGCCAGCAGGGTGCCGTAGTCGAGGCTCTGACCGGTCTGCTCAGCGAACAACTTGTGAATCATCGGCGATTTGCTGTGGCCGATCGGGTTACCGAAAACGACGTAACGATCCATCAGAAATCCTCAGGCTTCGGCCAACCAGTCGCGGTCTTGCAGGAAGTACTCGGTCAGACGCGCTTCTTCGCTGCCCGGTTCAGCCTTCCAGTCATAGCCCCAGCGCACTTGCGGCGGCAGCGACATCAGGATCGACTCGGTACGTCCGCCCGATTGCAGGCCGAACAACGTGCCACGGTCATAAACCAGGTTGAACTCGACGTAGCGACCACGGCGGAATTCCTGGAACTCACGCTGCTGCGCGGTGAACGCAGCGTTTTTGCGGCGCTGCACAATCGGCAAATAAGCATCGATGTAGGCGTCGCCGATGGCGCGCATGAAAGCGAAGCTGGTGTCGAAGTCCCACTCGTTCAAGTCATCGAAGAACAGCCCGCCGATGCCGCGCGGTTCGTGGCGGTGTTTGATGTGGAAGTAGGTGTCGCACCAGGCCTTGTAGCGCGGATAAACGTCGGTGCCGAATGGCGCGCAGGCTTGCTCGGCGACGCGATGCCAGTGGATGCAGTCTTCTTCGTTGCCGTAATACGGGGTCAGGTCGAAGCCGCCACCGAACCACCAGACCGGCTCTTCACCTTCCTTTTCGGCGATGAAAAAACGCACGTTGGCGTGGGACGTCGGCACATGCGGGTTGTGCGGGTGGATCACCAGCGACACGCCGAGGGCCTCGAAACCGCGACCGGCCAATTCCGGGCGATGGGCGCTGGCCGATGGCGGCAGACCGCTGCCAAAGACGTGGGAAAAGTTGACGCCGCCCTTTTCGATCAGCGTGCCGTTCTCGATCACGCGGGTGCGACCGCCACCGCCGGCAGGCCGGGTCCAGGCGTCTTCGACGAAGCGCGTGCCGCCGTCTTCGCTTTCGAGTGCGGCGCAGATGCGGTCTTGCAGGTCGAGCAGATAGGCCTTTACGGCGTCGGTGCGGGTCGTCATGGCTTCACCTTGAATCGGGCGGCGCCCCGCAGGCGGGCGACGCAAATGGGCGCGTAGCATACCACCGCAGAACAGCGCGCCGCAGTTGACGAAGATCAAGCATGGGAGTTGGATAGGGGGTTCACGAAAGACCCAAGGAGAGCAGGCAGATGGCAAAGCGTATCCAGTTCCGCGCCCACGGCGGCCCCGAAGTGCTCGAATTTGTTGATTACGAACCCACCGCGCCCGGCCCGAATCAAGTGCGCGTGGCGAACAAGGCGATTGGCCTGAATTTCATCGACACCTATTACCGCAGCGGTCTGTATGCGCCGCCAGCCTTGCCGTCCGGCCTCGGCGCCGAAGGTGCAGGCGTGGTTGACGCGGTCGGTAGCGGCGTCAACCGTTTCAAGGTCGGTGATCGCGTGGCCTACGGCAGCGGCCCGTTGGGCGCTTACAGCGAGTTGCACGTTTTGCCTGAGGCCAATCTGGTGAAACTGCCGGATGAAATCAGTTTCGAAACCGCCGCCGGCGTGATGCTCAAGGGCCTCACCGTGCAGTACCTGCTGCGCCAGACCTATGAATTGAAGGGTGGCGAAACCATTTTGTTCCACGCCGCTGCCGGTGGTGTCGGTTCGCTGGCCTGCCAATGGGCCAAGGCGCTGGGCGTAAAGTTGATCGGCACCGTCAGCTCGAAAGAGAAGGCTGAGCTGGCAAAGGCCAATGGCGCTTGGGCGACCATCGATTACAGCCACGAAAACGTTGCCGAACGCGTGCTGGCGCTGACCGATGGCAAGAAAGTCCCGGTGGTTTACGACGGTGTGGGCAAGGACACGTGGCTGACGTCGCTGGACAGCGTTGCACCGCGTGGTTTGCTGGTGAGTTTCGGTAATGCGTCGGGCGCGGTGGACGGCGTGAATCTGGGGATTCTTGCGGCGAAGGGTTCGCTGTACGTGACGCGGCCGACGTTGGCGACTTACGCCAATAACGCGGAGAACTTGCAGCGGATGGCGGATGAGCTGTTTGAGATGATCATCAGCGGCAAGTTGAAAGTGGATATCAGCCAGCGTTATTCGTTGGCTGAGGCGGCTAAGGCGCAGATTGAGTTGTCGGCTCGACGCACGACAGGGTCGACAATTCTGTTGCCTTGATTGGCCCCATCGCGAGCAGGCTCACTCCTACAGGGGAACGCATTCCAAATGTAGGAGTGAGCCTGCTCGCGATGGAAGCGACGCGGTCTTAAGCCGGGCGCACGATGTTGCCCGTGGCCAAATCACGAATCAGGCTCGGGTTCTTGCGCCCACCCAATTCCCCGCCCAACACCAGATCAATCTGCCCACGGAAATACTGTTCAACACGCAACCGCGTGCGCGCTGCCGGGCGCCCTTGCGGGTTGGCCGAGGTCGAAATCAACGGGCCGACCATCGAGCACAGATCACGCACTTGGGGATGATCGCTAACGCGCAGCGCCACCGTGTCGTGCACACCCGTCACCCATTCCGGCAACAAGCCCTGATGCGGCACCAGCCAGGTGTTCGGCCCCGGCCAGGTGCTGGCCATGCGGTCGAGCCACTCTTGCGGGAAGTCTTCGAACAGGAAGTCGAACTGGCGAATGTTGTCGGCGACCAGAATCAGGCCCTTATTGACCGAGCGATTCTTGATCGCCAGCAGCCGATCCACCGCTTCTTCATTCCACGGGTCGCAACCCAGGCCCCAGACGGCTTCGGTTGGATAGGCAATCACCGCCCCGGCGCGAATTTCTCGTGCGGCTTGTTGCACACGCCAACTGTTGACCATGAAAAAACTCTCCACAAACAGGTTTCGCGCAGTTTACCGATCTTCCTTGTAAAACCTAGCTCACCCGCGCAAACCAGCGGCCGTTTTCACTCACCGCGCGGCCATCCATTTCCAGTTCGGTCAGCGCTGCCAGCACTTTCGGTAACGCCCAGCCGCTGCTGTCCGCCAGACCTTCGCTGGTATGCGGCGCGGCGTGCAGCAACATGAGCAGTGGATGATCGACTTGCGGCGTGTCTGTGGACAGCGGCAAGCGCTGCCAGCCGCGCAGGGCTTCGAGGATGTGCTCGATGGTTTCCACGAGCACCGCGCCATCGCGAATCAACTGGTGACAACCGCGCGCGCCGGGGTGATGAATCGAGCCGGGAATCGCGTAAACCTCGCGCCCCTGTTCCGCTGCCAGCCGCGCCGTGATCAAGGATCCGCTAGCAACGCTGGCCTCGACCACCAGAACGCCAAGGGACAAACCGCTGATGATCCGGTTGCGCCGGGGGAAGTTGCTCGCGGTCGGCCCGGCGTCCAGCGGAAACTCCGAAAGCACCGCGCTGCCGGACGCGATCATTGCGTCGCAGAGGCGTCGATTGCGCTGTGGATAAAAGTTTTCCAGCCCGGTGCCGAGCACCCCGACGGTCAGCCCGCCGACATCCAGCGCGGCTTGATGCGCAGCAGCATCAATGCCCAGCGCCAGACCGCTGGTGATGACAAAACCGGCCCCGGCGAGGCTGCGGGAAAACGCCGCCGCCGTGTCCATTCCCGGACGCGAAGCGCGGCGACTGCCGACCATCGCCAACTGCGGTTTCTCCAGAATCAGTGGATCACCCGCGACAAACAGCAGCGGCGGTGGATCCGGGATCTGTGCCAGCAGTGCCGGGTAATCCGGCTGATCCCACATCAGCAAATGATGCTCCGGCCGCTCTAGCCAGCGCATTGCGTGGCTGGCGCCATCGCGCACTTGCGGGCAACGGCGCGCTTCGGCACTCGCCGCCGGCATTCCCAACGAACGCCAGGCACTCGCGGGCGCGCTGATGGCTTTCGAGGCCGAGCCAAAGGCTTCGAGCAATTTGCTAAAACGCTTCGGTCCGATTTCCGGCAAGCGGTGCAGGCGCAGGCGCGCTTCCAGTTCTGCCGGGGAAACCGGCGCGGAGGCAGACATCATCATGGATCATCCTTGATCGTTATAAGCTCCGAACCATTCGGAACAAGCTGTGGATAACTCTGTTGGTAACTTGTGAAGCAAGCTTACGGATTTCGCACCTTGTCGAGCACCGCCAGCGAGCGCGATGCGTTAAGGACGAGGCCGTAACTGAGTTTGTCGTAGGTGCGGAACACCATCAGCAACCCGGCGCGTTCGTCGGGAATTTTCAGCGGTTGGCCAGTGATGCGGTCGCGCACGGTTTCGCCGGTTTTCATGACCTCCAGCACGTTGCCTTCGACCAATCCGTCGCGTTTGCCCTTGTTCAGTGTGACCACGTCCATCACGCCGATCTGAGTGACGCCGCGTGGCACGTCGATGATCACGCCGTTGATCTGGGTAGCGGGTGCGCTGGGCATGAACGTCGAGTTGATTGAACGCTCTTCGCCGCTGAACAAACGGTCGCCGAGGCGAACTTCCTGCGTGGTGCGTTGCAGGGCGAGGGTGGCAACGTCACCTTCGGTCGCGACGATTTCACCGCCGCCGATGTCGTCGGCGTTGATGCCGAGGAACTCCTTGGTCTGCGGATCGGTGTAGACCTTGCCCTGGCGGAAGATGCCGTAGACCGGTTGATTCGGGTCGAAATGGCCACGCGCGTAGATGCGGTCGCCGGTACCGCTGAGTACTCGTTCGGCATCGCCGGCGACGATATACGGCGCCTTGTCGAAATCTTCGGCCTTGTCGACGATGCGGTTGCTCAGCAGAAAACTGTTGATCGATTTCAGCGGAATGCTCGGAATCGCCTCGGCCACCGGGCTGGTGCGAATCCGTGGTGAGAGTTTGATGGTGCCGCGCGACTCGCCGCGATTGAGCGTCAGACGCGGCTGGCCATTGACGTAGCTGAGCGTCAGCGTGTCGCCGGGATAGATCAGGTTGGGGTTCTCAATTTGCGGATTGGCCCGCCACAACTGCGGCCATTGCCAGGGCTCGCGCAGGTATTTTCCGGAAATGTCCCAGAGTGTGTCACCCGTAACCACCGTGTATTGCTGTGGAAAACCATCCCTGAGTTGCACTTGCCCTTGCGCTACGCCAGCCGAAGCCAGCAACAGCAGGGCGAGTAGTGTTTTCCTCATGCAGTGAATCCCTTTATCATGTGCGTTCGCGTGAACCGTCAGAGCCCCCGTGGCTCGCTTGAGCAAAATGCACAAGCTACGCTTCACAAACGGTAGCCTGCATCTTCGGACCTGCCAGGCCATCGACCCGACTTTACTCAACACGTGCAGCAATCAAAGCCTATGGCCATTTTAGACATCCTCGAATTTCCGGACCCGCGTCTGCGCACTATCGCCAAACCTGTGGCTGTAGTGGACGACGAAGTGCGTCAGTTGGTCGACGACATGTTTGAAACAATGTATGAAGCGCCGGGCATCGGCCTCGCCGCGACCCAGGTCAACGTGCACAAACGTATCGTCGTGATGGACCTTTCCGAAGACCGTACCGAGCCCCGGGTATTCATCAACCCCGAGTTCGAATCGCTGACCGAAGAAATGGAGCAATACCAGGAAGGCTGCCTCTCGGTACCGGGTTTCTACGAAAACGTCGACCGCCCGCAGAAGGTCAAGATCAAGGCGCTGGACCGCGACGGCAAGCCCTATGAACTGATCGCCGAAGGCCTGCTCGCGGTGTGCATCCAGCACGAATGCGACCACCTCAACGGCAAATTGTTCGTCGATTACCTGTCCACGCTCAAACGCGACCGGATCAAGAAGAAACTGGAAAAGCTCCACCGCCAGAACGCTTGATGCCCCTCCTTCAAAGGCTTGCTGCGGCAAGCCTTTTTCTTTTCAAGAGACGCCTTCCATGACTGAGCCACTGCGCATCGTTTTTGCCGGTACCCCGGAATTTGCCGCCGAACACCTCAAGGCACTGCTGAGCAGCCCTTACGAGATCGTTGCGGTCTACACCCAGCCGGATCGTCCGGCCGGTCGCGGGCAAAAACTGATGCCGAGCCCGGTCAAACAGCTCGCGCTGGAAAATAATATCCAGGTGTTGCAGCCGCCGACGTTGCGCAACGCTGACGCTCAAGCCGAGCTGGCCGCGCTGAAGCCGGATTTGCTGGTGGTGGTCGCCTACGGCCTGATCCTGCCGCAAGTGGTGCTGGATATTCCGCGCCTGGGTTGCATCAACAGTCACGCCTCGTTGCTGCCACGCTGGCGCGGTGCGGCGCCGATCCAGCGCGCCGTCGAACACGGTGATGCCGAAAGCGGCGTGACCGTGATGCGCATGGAAGCTGGCCTCGACACCGGGCCGATGCTGCTCAAGGTCGTCACCCCGATCACTGGCGAAGACACTGGCGGCTCCTTGCATGATCGCCTCGCCGAGATGGGCCCGCCGGCCGTGGTGCAAGCGATTGCCGGTCTGGCCGCAGGCACGCTGGAAGGCGAAGTGCAGAACGATGAACTCGCCACTTACGCGCACAAATTGAACAAAGACGAAGCACGCATCGACTGGAGCCGTCCGGCGGTTGAACTGGAGCGACTGGTGCGCGCCTTCAATCCATGGCCGATCACCCACAGCACCCTCAACGGTGAAGCGCTGAAAGTGCTGGCGGCGACCATTGCCGACGGCAACGGCGCGCCGGGTGAAATCCTCAGCGCCAGCAAGGACGGCCTGGTCGTTGCGTGCGGCGAACAGGCGCTGTGCCTGACCCGCCTGCAGTTGCCCGGCGGCAAAGCGCTGAACTTCAGCGATCTGTTCAACAGCCGTCGCGAGAAATTCGCTGTCGGCACCGTGCTCGGCGCAGCGGTGGACGCGCAATGAACCCGCGTCTGGCCGCCGCCAAGGCACTCGCCGCCGTGCTCAGCGGCAAAGCTTCGCTGAACAGTTCGCTGCCGACACAACTGGACAAGGTCGAGGATCGCGATCGCGGTTTCACTCAGGATCTGGCGTTCGGCACCGCGCGCTGGCAGCCACGCCTGTCGGCACTGGCGGAAAAACTTCTGCAGAAACCGTTCAAAACCGCCGACGCCGATGTCGAGGCGTTGCTGCTGGTCGGCCTCTACCAATTGCTCTACACCCGCGTGCCGGCCCACGCCGCCATCGGCGAAACCGTCGGTTGCGCCGACAAGCTGAAAAAACCGTGGGCCAAAGGCCTGCTCAACGCGGTGCTGCGCAACGCTCAGCGCGAAAGCGAAACGATTTTTGCCGAACTGGAGCGTGATCCGGTGGTGCGTACCGCCCATCCGCGCTGGCTGCAGAAATCCCTCAAGGCTTTCTGGCCGGAACAGTGGGAAGCCATCTGCGAAGCGAACAACGCGCATCCGCCGATGATCCTCCGGGTCAACCGCCGCCATCACAGCCGCGACGCCTACCTCGGCTTGCTGACTGAAGCCGGAATTGCCGCAACGCCCTGCGTTTACAGCCGCGACGGCATCATTCTCGAAGCCGCCGCCGATGTGCGCAGCCTGCCGGGTTTCGCCGAAGGCTGGATCAGCGTGCAGGACGAAGCGGCGCAACTGGCCGCCGACCTGCTCGACCTGGCGCCAGGCCAACGCGTGCTCGACGCCTGCTGCGCGCCGGGTGGCAAGACTTGTCACATCCTCGAAGCCGAAGCGGCGCTGGCCGGCGTGGTCGCGGTGGATCTGGAAGCCAAGCGACTGGTGCGAGTGAAGGAAAACCTTGAACGCCTCGGCCTCAACGCCGAACTGATCGCCGCTGACGGTCGCGACACCGAAAAATGGTGGGACGGCAAACCGTTCCAGCGCATCCTGCTCGACGCGCCGTGCTCGGCCACCGGCGTGATCCGTCGCCATCCGGACATCAAGCTGACCCGTCAGCCGGACGACATCGTCGCCCTCGCGCAACTGCAAGGCGAGCTGCTCGAGGCCATGTGGAAAACCCTCGAAGTCGGCGGCATTCTGCTTTATGCCACCTGCTCGACGCTGCCGACCGAGAACACCGAAGTCATCGCCGCGTTTCTTGAGCGCACACCGGGCGCCCGCGAACTGGATCTGGCCACCACGGCCGGGATCAAACAGCCCCATGGTCGCCAATTGCTGGCCCAGCAGGGCGGGCATGACGGGTTCTACTACGCCAAGCTGATCAAGATCGCTGCCGCACGCGGCTAAATGGATTCAATGGAGTGACTGGATGAAAATCATCATCCTCGGGGCAGGGCAGGTCGGCGGTTCGCTGGCTGAGCACCTCGCCAGCGAAGCCAACGACATCACCGTGGTCGACACCGACGGCGAACGCCTGCGCGACCTCGGCGACCGTCTCGACATCCGTACCATTCAGGGCCGAGGCTCGTTGCCGACGGTGCTGCGTCAGGCCGGCGCGGACGACGCCGACATGCTGGTGGCGGTGACCAACAGCGACGAAACCAACATGGTCGCCTGTCAGGTCGCCCACACGTTGTTTCACACGCCGACGAAAATCGCCCGAGTGCGCGAAGCTTCGTACCTGACGCGTGAAGAGCAGTTGTTCCAGAACGAAGCGATTCCGGTCGACGTGCTGATCAGCCCCGAGCAAGTGGTGACCAATTACATCAAGCGCCTGATCGAATATCCGGGCGCGTTGCAAGTGATCGACTTCGCCGGAGGTCAGGCGCAACTGGTCGCGGTGCGTGCCTATTACGGCGGGCCGCTGGTCGGTCAGCAACTGCGCCAGTTGCGTGAGCACATGCCGAATGTCGAAACCCGCGTCGCAGCGATTTTCCGTCGTGACCGGCCGATCTTGCCGCAGGGCGACACGGTGATCGAGGCCGACGATGAAGTCTTCTTCATCGCCGCCCGTGAGAACATTCGCGCAGTGATGAGCGAAATGCGCCGTCTCGACGAAACCTACAAACGCATCGTCATTGCTGGCGGCGGACAGATCGGTGAGCGCCTGGCCGAGGCCATCGAAAGCCGTTATCAGGTGAAAATCATCGAGATGAACCCGGCGCGCTGCCGCTACCTCTCCGACACCCTCGACAGCACCGTGGTGCTGCAGGGCAGCGCGTCCGACCGCGACTTGCTGCTGGAAGAGAACATCGCCGACGCCGATATCTTCCTCGCGCTGACCAACGATGACGAAGCCAACATCATGTCGTCGCTGCTGGCGAAACGGCTGGGGGCGAAGAAAGTCATGACGATCATCAACAACCCGGCCTACGTCGACCTGATTCAGGGCGGTGACATCGACATCGCCATCAGCCCGCAACTGGCGACCATCGGCACGTTACTGGCGCACGTACGCCGTGGCGATATCGTCAGCGTGCACTCACTGCGTCGCGGCGCGGCGGAAGCGATCGAGGCGATTGCCCACGGTGATGCGAAATCGAGCAAGGTGATCGGCAAACCGATCGAGAAGATCGGCCTGCCGCCGGGCACCACGATTGGCGCGGTAATCCGCAACGAACAAGTGATCATCGCCCACGACGACACGGTGATCGAAGCGGGCGACCATGTGATTCTGTTCCTTGTGGATAAAAAGCATATTCGCGATGTGGAGAAGCTGTTTCATGTGGGGTTGAGCTTCTTCTGATCCGGAATTTTCGCTGACTGTGATGGCCTCTTCGCGAGCAAGCCCGCTCCCACATTTGGAGTGCGTTTCCCCTGTGGGAGCGGGCTTGCTCGCGAAAGCGGCCTCACTAAACAAGATCAGCACCTGACACTCCGTCGATAAGGAATCCACCCATGCTCGAATCCCTGGAAAAAATGCTCGCCAAGGGTGTGGATAACTCTCTGCTGCGCTTCGGCCTGGGCAAGGGCAATCTGGATCTGGGCGAAAACGCCAAGGCTGCCGAGCATTTCCAGCGCTGCGTCGGCTTCGATCCGAAGTATTCCGCCGCGTGGAAACTGTTGGGCAAGGCGCAACTGGCGCTGGGCGACACTGCCGCCGCGCGTCTGGCATGGGAACAAGGTCTGGAAGCCGCTCGCGTCCATGGCGACAAGCAGGCCGAGAAGGAAATGACGGTGTTTTTGAAGAAACTCGATCGTCAGGCGCAGTGACGTTCTACAAGTAGCGCAAGCCGATGCCTTCGGCGTCGACCGTTACCACTTCCATTCGCACGCGTGGCGCGCCTGTGGGTAAATCCTGCACCTGGCCGTAAACCACCGCACCTTTGGGCAACGACGCCAGGCTCGGATGCTGCACATACACCCCGGTCGGCGATAGGTTGCGGGTTTGCCCGAGGCATTCGCCGAAGCTGTCGTGGGTGATTTTGATGCGGAAGGATTTGCGGTGTTCGGACATCTTGGTGCGCCCTTTTTTTGAACGGTTCTGTGGATAACCTCAAGCAAGATCAAAAGATCGCAGCCTGCGGCAGCTCCTACAAGTTATCCACAGAGTGTGCCAACTTCGTCAGTACCAGCGTTCTTCGCCGGGTGGACGCTTTTTGAAGCGCTTCATGCTCCACATGTACTGGCTCGGATAGGCGGCGACGTAGCGCTCGACGACTTTGCTCATCGCTGCGCAGGATTCGGCGGTATCGGTGCTGTACATGGCTTCGGGCGCGGCTTCGAGGATCACTTTGTAGCCAGAACCGTCGGGCAGGCGCAGCGCATGCAGGAACACGCCGACGGCTTTGCCACCGGCCAACATGTTCGGCACGAATTTGCTCGTCAGCGCCTGCGTGGCGAAGAACGGCACGAAGATCCCGGCGGATTCGGCCGGTTCCGGGTCAGCGGGGATGCCCACTGCACCACCTTTGCGCACTTCCTTGATAACGCTGAGGATGCCTTCCTTGGTGGAGGCGGCGACCTTGTTGCCCAGTTGCACGCGCTGTTTGCGCAGCAATTCGTCCACAGCTTTGAGCTTCGGCGGGCGATAGAAAATGATCGGTTTGCACTGACTGCAATAGAAGTGGTTGAGCACTTCCCAGTTGCCGAGGTGGCTGGTGATGCCGACCACGCCTTTGCCCGAGGCCAAGGCGTCTTTGAGCACGTCGAGGCCTTCGACTTCGCGCACCAGATCGATCGAACGCTGCGCCGGCCAGATCCACGCGCAGGCGCTTTCGGTCAGCGACTTGCCGATGTCTTTCAGGCTCTGCCCGACCAGACGCTCACGTTCGGCCGGATCCATCTGTGGAAAACATTTGGCGAGGTTGATCCGCACCACGTCGCGGGAGCGGTTGGGGGTTTTCCACATGATCCAGCCGATCGCCGAACCCACGGCCTGCACGGCCCGCCATGGCAGCAGGGCAAACAGCCGCAGAGCGCCTACCAGCAAGGCGCCTTTAAACTTTTCCACAGGTCACTCCTGATCTTGTGCGGTGCGCGAGGCGGCCATTCTAACCGGCGTTGACGAGCTGCGCGTAGCGGTCGCAGTCGCGGGTGTGATCCATGACCATGCCCGAAGCCTGCATCAGCGCGTAGCAAATGGTCGGGCCGACGAACGTGAAACCGGCCTTTTTCAGGGCTTTGCTCATCGCCAGTGCTTCGGGGGTAATCGCCGGGACTTCGCTGCGATCCTTGAAATGATTGATGATCGGTTGGTCGTTGACGAACGACCAGAGGAAGGCCACCGGATCCTCCAGCGCCAGCCAGGCCTGGGCATTGCGCCGGGCGGCGTTGAGTTTGAGGCGGTTGCGGATGATCCCCGGATCGAGCATCAATTCGTCGATTTCGGCGTCGCTCATCTGCGCCACGCGCTGCACGTCGAAGCCGAACAGCACCTCGCGATAACGCTCGCGTTTGCGCAGCACGGTGATCCACGACAGGCCAGCCTGGAACCCTTCGAGCAAAAGCAACTCGAACAAACCCTGCGCATCGCGTAGCGGCGTGCCCCACTCCTGATCGTGATAAGCCATGTACAGCGGATCTTCGGTACACCAAAAGCAGCGTGGCATAAGGCTCCAGGGGGTGGAGGTGCGACTGAATCGGGTATACTCCCGCTCTTTAAATCGCAGCCCAAGAAACAGGTGAATTTCGTGAGCCAGCCTACGCCAGCCGTGCGTACCTTCCAAGACTTGATCCTCGCGCTCCAGCAATACTGGGCCGAGCAAGGTTGCGTGGTACTTCAGCCCTACGATATGGAAGTAGGCGCCGGCACTTTCCACACCGCGACCTTCCTCCGTGCCATCGGCCCGGAAACCTGGAACGCCGCTTACGTGCAGCCAAGCCGTCGTCCGACTGACGGCCGTTACGGCGAAAACCCGAACCGTCTGCAGCACTACTATCAGTTCCAGGTCGTGCTGAAGCCGAACCCGGACAACTTCCAGGAACTGTATCTGGGCTCCCTCAAGCATGTCGGTCTGGGCCCACTGGTTCACGACATCCGCTTCGTAGAAGACAACTGGGAATCGCCGACCCTCGGCGCCTGGGGTCTGGGCTGGGAAGTCTGGCTGAACGGTATGGAAGTGACGCAGTTCACTTACTTCCAGCAGGCGGGCGGCATCGAGTGCTACCCGGTGACCGGCGAGATCACTTACGGTCTCGAGCGTCTGGCCATGTACCTGCAAGGCGTGGATTCGGTCTACGACCTGGTCTGGGCTGACGGCCCGATGGGCAAAGTCACCTACGGCGACGTGTTCCACCAGAACGAAGTGGAGCAGTCCACTTACAACTTCGAACACGCCAACGTCGACAAACTGTTCGAACTGTTCGACTTCTATGAAAGCGAAGCCAAGCGCCTGATCGAACTCGACCAGCCGCTGCCGTTGCCGAGCTACGAAATGGTGTTGAAGGCCTCGCACACCTTCAACCTGCTGGATGCGCGCCGGGCGATCTCGGTGACCGCGCGTCAGCAATACATTCTGCGCGTACGCACCCTGGCGCGTTCCGTTGCGCAAGCCTACCTGCTGGCGCGCGCCAAGCTGGGCTTCCCGATGGCGACCCCGGATCTGCGTGACGAAGTACTGGCCAAGCTGGAGGCAGCACAATGAGTGCGCAAGATTTTCTGGTTGAACTGGGCACCGAAGAACTGCCACCGAAAGCCCTGAACACCCTGGCTGACGCGTTCCTCGCCGGTATCGACAAGGGCCTGCAAGCCGCTGGCCTGAGCTATGAGACTAAAACCGTCTACGCCGCGCCGCGCCGTCTGGCTGTGCTGATTACCGCGCTGGCCACCCAGCAACCGGATCGCAGCATCAACCTTGACGGCCCGCCACGTCAGGCGGCGTTCGACGCTGAAGGCAATCCGACTCAGGCAGCCTTGGGTTTCGCCAAGAAGTGCGGCGTTGATCTGAGCGAAATCGACCAGAGCGGCCCGAAACTGCGTTACAGCCAGAGCATCGCCGGCAAGCCGACCGCGAGCCTGCTGCCGACCATCGTCGAAGATTCGCTGAACGACCTGCCGATCCCGAAACGCATGCGTTGGGGTGCGCGCAAGGAAGAGTTCGTGCGTCCGACCCAATGGCTGGTGATGCTGTTCGGTGACCAGGTCATCGACTGCACCATCCTCGCGCAGAAGGCTGGCCGTGATTCCCGTGGTCACCGTTTCCACCACCCGGAAAGCGTGCGCATCGGTTCGCCGTCGAGCTACCTCGCCGACCTGCGTGCCGCTTACGTGCTGGCCGACGCCAACGAGCGTCGCGAGATCATCAGCAAGCGCACCGAAGAGCTGGCCACCCGTCAGGAAGGCACGGCAATCGTGCCGCCGGCACTGCTCGACGAAGTGACCGCGCTGGTTGAATGGCCGGTGCCGCTGGTGTGCTCGTTCGAGGAACGCTTCCTCGACGTGCCGCAAGAAGCGCTGATCACCACCATGCAGGACAACCAGAAGTACTTCTGCCTGCTGGATGCCGACGGCAAGTTGCTGCCACGTTTCATCACTGTGGCCAACATCGAAAGCAAAGACCCGCAACAGATCATCGCCGGTAACGAGAAAGTGGTTCGCCCACGCCTGACCGACGCCGAGTTCTTCTTCAAGCAAGACAAGAAGCAGAAACTCGAAGACTTCAACCTGCGCCTGCAGAACGTGGTGTTCCAGGAAAAACTCGGCAGCGTCTACGACAAGGCCGAGCGCGTATCGAAACTGGCTGCGTACATCGCCGCTCGCATTGGCGGCAACGCTTCGTGGGCGGCACGCGCTGGCCTGCTGTCGAAGTGCGACCTGGCCACCGAAATGGTCGGCGAGTTCCCGGAGATGCAAGGTGTCGCCGGTTACTACTACGCCCTCAATGACGGCGAGCCGGAAGACGTCGCGCTGGCGCTGAACGAGCAATACATGCCACGCGGTGCCGGTGCTGAACTGCCAGCCACCCTGACCGGTGCGGCCGTTGCGATCGCTGACAAGCTCGACACTCTGGTCGGTATCTTCGGTATCGGCATGCTGCCAACGGGCAGCAAAGACCCGTATGCCCTGCGCCGTGCGGCACTCGGCGTGCTGCGTATCCTCATCGAGAAGAAGCTCGATCTCGACCTGAACGACGCCGTTGCTTTCGCCGTGAATGCATTCGGTACCAAGGTCAAGGCAGCCGGTCTCAACGAGTCCGTGCTGGAATTCATCTTCGACCGCCTGCGTGCGCGTTATGAAGACGAAGGCGTTGAAGTCGCCACTTACCTGTCGGTACGTGCCCTGAAGCCGGGCTCGGCTCTGGACTTCGATCAGCGCGTGCAAGCGGTGCAGGCCTTCCGCAAACTGCCGGAAGCAGCAGCGCTGGCGGCGGTAAACAAGCGTGTGTCGAACCTGTTGAGCAAACTCGAAGGCGCGGTACCGACCGAGGTACAAGCGAAGTACTTCGACAACGCCAACGAGTTCTCGCTGTACTCGGCGATCCAGCAAGCGGATCAAGCGGTACAGCCGATGGCTGCGGCGCGTCAGTACAACGAATCGCTGGCACGCCTGGCGGCATTGCGTGAGCCGGTTGATGCGTTCTTTGACGCGGTAATGGTCAATGCCGACGACGCCAATGTGCGGGCCAACCGTTACGCGCTGCTGGCGCGTCTGCGTGGTCTGTTCCTCGGCGTTGCCGACATTTCGCTGCTGGGTTGAGGGATTGCTGTTGAAACTGCTGATTCTCGATCGGGACGGAGTGATCAATTACGACTCCGACGCTTACATCAAGTCAGTGGCGGAGTGGATTCCGTTGCCCGGCTCGATCGAAGCGATTGCGCAGTTGAGCAAGGCCGGCTGGACGGTGGCGGTGGCCACCAACCAGTCGGGCATTGCTCGCGGCTATTACGACCTCGCCACCCTCGATGCCATGCACGCGCGCTTGCGTGAGCTGGTCGCGGAGCAGGGCGGTGAAGTCGGGCTGATCGTGTACTGCCCGCATGGGCCGGACGAAGGCTGCGATTGCCGCAAGCCGAAACCGGGGATGTTGAAAACCATCGCGGCGCATTACAACGTCGAGCTAGCCAATGTCTGGTTCGTCGGCGACAGCCTTGGTGACCTGGAGGCTGCCAAAGCCGTCGATTCACAGCCAGTTTTGGTAAAGACCGGAAAAGGCGAAAAGACTCAGGGCAAAACCCTGCCGGTTGGCACTCTGATTTTTGACGATCTGGCGGCGATTGCCGCAGAACTTATCCACAACTAGAGTACTTCTGAAGTTCCTGACCAGGGATTGATCGGGAGTGCGCTTGAACACTCGGGCATTGCCCCGTCACGGTAAACGTCACTATGTCGATACTGCGGGCCATCAGGATTTTTCTCTTTTACCTGCTGCTGGGCACCACCTCCCTGCTGTGGTGCAGTTTGAGTTTTTTCATCGCGCCGTTTCTGCCGTTCAAGGCGCGTTATCGTTTTATCAACGTGTACTGGTGCCGTTGCGCCTTGTGGTTGACCAAGGTGTTTCTCGGTATCCGTTACGAAATCAAGGGCGCGGAAAACGTGCCTGACCGGCCCTGCGTGATTCAATCGAACCACCAGAGTACCTGGGAGACGTTCTTTCTCTCCGCTTATTTCTCGCCGTTGAGCCAAGTGCTCAAACGCGAACTACTTTACGTGCCGTTCTTCGGCTGGGCCATGGCCATGTTGCGGCCGATCGCGATTGACCGTGACAACCCGAAAGCTGCACTGAAACAAGTCGCCGCCAAAGGTGACGAGCTGCTCAAGGACAACGTTTGGGTGCTGATCTTTCCGGAAGGCACACGCGTGCCGTTTGGCACTGTCGGCAAGTTCTCCCGCAGTGGTAGCGCTTTGGCGGTGAATGCGGCGCTTCCGGTACTGCCGATTGCACACAATGCCGGCAAATTCTGGCCGAAAGTCGGCTGGGGTAAAAAGTCCGGCGTGATCACGGTGGTCATCGGCGAACCGATGTACGCCAAAGGCACAGGCCCGCGCGCCATTGCCGAGTTGAACGACCGGGTGCAAGCCTGGAACGAGAAGACTCAACGCGAAATGGGCTCTCTGCCACCGGCCCCGCAGGCACCGGTCGCCAATGATCAGATCGCTGTCTGAGATTTTGTGGATAACCTGTGTACGGTTTGTTTGAAAAGGCTTGAATATTGAGATTAACTAATTGATTTTCTTATATATTTCTCAAGCTCATAAAAGACCGTAAAAGGTGCATAAGTTTTTTTCCGATGTAAAAAAACCGGCTGATATAGCCGGTTTTTTTGTGCCTGATCATTCGTGAATCAGCGGTAACTCCAGCAGGAACGTGGTGCCTTGATCCACCACGCTGCGGCATTCGATTTTACCGCCATGGTGATCAACCACCGCTTTGACCATCGACAGGCCCAGCCCCACGCCATCGATGCCTTGGGCGGAGGAAAAACGGCGGTACTGACTGAACAGATCCGGCAATTCATCGGCGGCGATGCCTTTGCCTCGATCAATCAATTCACAGTGCAACCATTCCTCGCGGCAACGGACGCGCAGGGTGATCGTGGTGTCGGCCGGGCTGTACTTGATCGCGTTTTCCAGAAGGTTGAACAGCGCGCGGGTCAGCAAGCCTTGATCGGCATTGATCAGACGTTCCTGCGACTCTTCATCCATGTCATGCAGCAGCTCGATGCGTTTCTGCTGGGCAATGGGCAACGCTTGATCCAGCACGTCGAGCACCAGCATCGCGAACAACGTCGGTTGAAATTGGTAAGTCTCAGACTCGGCTCGCGCCAGCAGAACAAAACCGTCGGTCAGATCCAGCGCGCGGCGCACCTGACGTTCGATCTGTTCGAACAACGGCGCATCAGCCCCGGCCTGATGGCGATGCACATCCAGCAAAGCGAGGATCGCCGAATGTGGCGCGCGCAGGTCGTGGGACAGAAAGCGCAGCAACACGCTGCGTTGTTCTTCCGCCGCGCGTTCCGCGCTGAGGTCGGTGAGGCTCAACAGCCAGCCAATCGGCGTGTCACCGTCCACCGGCAGCAGGGCGGCACGTTCCAGGCGCAGGCTGCGTTCCTTGTGGTCACGGAATTCCAGCAGCGGAAGGGCGGATAACGCTGGACGTGGCTCTGTGGATAATTCCGGATAGCCGAGGCGGCCGAGTTGATCGAGGACGTCGTCGCCCACCAATGAGGTATCGAACAACGCGCGGGCCTTGCGATTGCCCAGCAGGATCTGCCCCTTGGGATCGCTGATCAGTGTGGCGACCGGCAAGTATTCCAAACCGTCTGCGATGAAGCGTCGAGTATCGCGGGTGCGGCTCATGGCTTGCTCGAGGGCCATGATCTGCCCCTGCAAACGATCGGCGCCGGTGAATTGCGTGCGACGGCGCTCAGGGAAAACCTTCGGCTCTCCATCCAGCCGCGTCAGCTCCCAGCCGAAATAAGTCAGCACCACACTCAGGCGCCGCCAGTTCCAGATCAGATAGCCGAACAACATGCCCAACACCGCCGGCGTTGGCGACCACCAGCGACGTATCTCCGCCAGCCCGGCGCTGGTCAGCAGCACGCCGGCCATGCCAACCAACGTTATCCACAACGCCCAGCGCGGACGCCATAACAGCAAACCAAGTACGCACGCCACCAGCCCAACCGAAAGCATCGCCCCCATGACGGGGGTGATATCGCGCAGGTTGATCTGCGCGCGATACGACAACAGCGCAGTCAGCGGCAACAGCACTAGACTTATCCACAACCACTCGCGCACCAGCTGTCGAAACAGGCGCTGCACCTGGCTGGGCTCACGGCTTTCGCGCCGGCGATTAGTGTTCATTTGGAAAAACGGCAGGGCGGGGTGAATGGTTTCATGGGCCACAGGTCTGAGACGTAGACCGAAGAATCATAGCGGACGTCGACCAACGGCGGGCCGCTTACTTTCACTGCGAGGGCCGAGCGACTATGGTTGTCCGCCAACTGCCCAAGCAACAAGGAATAACCGCGAATGCGCGTTGCGATTCTGGACGACGAACCCGCCGAACTGCGCCGGGTCGAGCAAACCCTGCAGCAAATGGCCGATGCCGGCGAACAGCCGTGGTCACTGCACAGCTTCGAGCGTGGCGAAGACCTGCTGCGCCAACTGCGCCGGGAAACCTTCGACCTGCTGATCCTCGACTGGCAACTGCCCGACCTCACCGGCCTGGCACTGCTGCGCTGTACCGCGCGAACACATGGAAGCGCCACCGGCAGCGATCATGCTCACCAGCCGTGATGGCGAGAGCGATATCGTTCAGGCGTTGAATGCGGGGGCGGATGATTATGTGAGCAAGCCGTTTCGGCCGAATGAATTGAAGGCGCGGGTGGCTGCAGTATTGCGGCGGCACAGCCAGCAACGTGCGGCGGCGACAGAAGTGCTGAGCTTTAATGATCTGACGTTTGATGACGCTGAACTGACCGTCACCCGCGAGGGAAAGCCGATTGTCATGACCGAGCGCGAGTATCGACTGGCGCGGTGTCTGTTCAGCAACCTGGGGAGGCCGTTATCGCGGGATTATCTGTATGAACGGTTTTGGCCGCATGAGGAGATGGCATCGTCGCGGCCGCTGGATACGCATATCTATCGGCTGCGGTAACAAGCTCGGACTGACGGCGGATCGAGGGTGGCAGTTGTTGACGATTTATGGGTATGGGTATCGGTTGGAGAGTGTGGCGGCAGCGCCCGAGTAAGATCAAAAGATCGCAGCCTTCGGCAGCTCCTACATTGATCTCCTGTAGGAGCTGCCGAAGGCTGCGATCTTTTGATCTGCCAATAAAAAAGGCCAACGCAATGCGTTGGCCTTTTTGTTTGACGCAAACGAGGATCAGAAATCCAGGTTCGAAACCGCCAACGCATTGCTCTCGATGAAGTCACGGCGAGGTTCGACCGCATCACCCATCAGGGTGTTGAAGATCTGGTCTGCGCCGATGGCGTCTTCGATGGTGACTTTCAGCATGCGGCGCACGCTTGGGTCCATGGTGGTTTCCCACAGCTGATCCGGGTTCATTTCGCCCAGACCTTTGTATCGCTGAATGGTGTGGCGCTTGGTGCTTTCAGCCATCAACCAGTCCAGTGCTTCCTTGAACTCGGTGACTGCTTTCTTGCGCTCGCCGCGCTGGATGTACGCGCCTTCGTCAAGCAGGGTGCTCAGTTGAGCGCCGAGGGTGACGACGGTTTTGTAGTCATTGCTGCCGAAGAAGTCGCGGTTGAAGGTGACGTAGTTCGACAGGCCGTGGGAGATCAGTTCGACCTCTGGCAGCCACACGCCACGTTCGCGGTCTTCACGCAGACTGGCCTTGTAGACCAGACCGGACTTCTCGACGGTGCGCAGACGCGCTTCGTACTGGGCCAGCCACTCTTGCATCGCTGCGTGGTCGCCGAGCTTTTCCAGGCTCACGGCCGGCAGGTAGATGAAGTGCTCGGTCAGTTCCTGCGGGTACAGGCGCGACAAGCGCTTGAGGGTCTTCATCACCATGCGGAAGTCATTCACCAGACGCTCGAGCGCTTCACCGGAAATGCCCGGGGCTTCTTCGTTCAGGTGCAGGCTCGCATCTTCCAGGGCCGACTGCGTCATGTACTCTTCCATGGCGTCGTCGTCTTTGATGTATTGCTCTTGCTTGCCTTTCTTGACCTTGTACAACGGCGGCTGAGCGATGTAGATGTAGCCACGCTCGATCAGCTCCGGCAACTGACGGAAGAAGAAGGTCAGCAGCAGGGTACGGATGTGCGAACCGTCGACGTCAGCATCGGTCATGATGATGATGTTGTGATAGCGCAGCTTGTCGATGTTGTACTCATCGCGACCGATACCGCAGCCCAGTGCGGTGATCAAGGTGCCCACTTCCTGGGAAGAGATCATCTTGTCGAAACGGGCTTTCTCGACGTTGAGGATCTTGCCCTTCAACGGCAGGATCGCCTGGGTCTTGCGGTTACGCCCCTGCTTGGCAGAGCCGCCCGCGGAGTCACCTTCCACGAGGTACAGTTCGGAGAGCGCCGGGGTCTTTTTCCTGGCAGTCAGCGAGCTTGCCCGGCAGACCGGCGATGTCCAGCGCGCCTTTGCGGCGGGTCATCTCACGGGCTTTACGCGCGGCTTCACGGGCACGGGCAGCGTCGATCATCTTGCCGACGACCAGCTTGGCTTCGTTCGGGTTTTCCAGGAGGAAGTCGGAGAAGTACTTGCCCATTTCCTGTTCGACCGCGGTCTTCACTTCGGAAGAGACCAGCTTGTCTTTGGTCTGCGAGCTGAACTTCGGATCCGGCACCTTCACCGAGATGATCGCAGTCAGGCCTTCACGAGCATCGTCACCGGTGGTGGCGACTTTGTGCTTCTTCGCCAGGCCTTCGGCTTCGATGTAGGTGTTCAGGTTACGCGTCAGTGCCGAACGGAAGCCCACCAGGTGGGTGCCGCCGTCGCGCTGCGGAATGTTGTTGGTGAAGCACAACAGGTTCTCGTTGAAGCTGTCGTTCCACTGCAGGGCGATTTCCACGCCGATGCCGTCTTCACGCTGGATGTTGAAGTGGAACACCTGGTTGACCGCAGTCTTGTTGGTGTTCAGGTACTCAACGAACGCACGCAGGCCGCCTTCGTATTTGAACAGCTCTTCCTTGCCGCTGCGCTCGTCCTTGAGGACGATGCCGACACCGGAGTTGAGGAAGGATAGCTCACGAATACGCTTGGCCAGGATGTCCCAGCTGAAGTGGATATTCTTGAAGGTGTCAGCCGACGGCTTGAAGTGAATCTGGGTGCCGGTGGTTTCGCTGTCGCCAACGATGGCCATCGGTGCCTGAGGCACGCCGTGGACGTAGGTCTGTTCCCAGATCTTGCCGCTGCGGCGAACGGTCAGCACCAGTTCTTCGGACAGCGCGTTCACTACCGAAACACCTACACCGTGCAGACCGCCGGATACTTTGTAGGAGTTGTCGTCGAACTTACCGCCAGCGTGGAGGACGGTCATGATGACCTCGGCGGCGGAAACGCCTTCCTCTTTGTGCACGTCTACCGGGATGCCACGGCCGTTGTCTTTAACGGTGATGGACTCATCCGGGTGGATGATGATGCTGATGTCGTCGCAGTGGCCGGCGAGGGCTTCGTCGATCGAGTTGTCGACCACCTCGAACACCATGTGGTGCAGACCGCTGCCATCGTCGGTGTCACCAATGTACATACCGGGACGTTTGCGTACGGCATCCAGGCCTTTCAGCACTTTAATGCTCGTTGAGTCGTACGTATTTTCTTCGCTCAATGCCTTCACTCCCGATGGTCGTGGGTCTGGGTGATACGGCCCTGTTCCACGTGGAACAAAGCGACTGGCGTTTCCGTCTGCCAGCCTTCCCTCAATAATTCGTGATCTACACAGGTGATAAACACCTGGCAGCGTAAGTCTTCCAGCAAACGGCACAGCGCGCGGCGGTGGTTCTCGTCCAGTTCGGACGGCAGGTCATCCACCAGATAAATACACTGACCGCGTCGGGCCTGGCTGACCAAGTGCCCTTGGGCAATCCGCAGTGCACAGACCACCAACTTCTGCTGACCCCGGGACAAAATGTCCGCGGCGTTGTGGGCGCCCAATCGTAAGACGCAAATCAGCGCGTTGCGGTCCGGCCTGGGTATGACCCGATTTGCTGATCCCGTTGCAGGGATCCAGCCAGTACGGCGCTCATTTTCCGGTCTTTGTCCCAGCCTCGGTAATAGCTGAGCGTCAAACCTTCGAGCTCAACCAGTTCGCTCAAGGTTTGTTCAAAGACTGGTTTCAAGGCTTTGATGTAAGCGCGGCGGTATTCATCGATTTCAGCGCTGGCCTGGCACAGTTCCCTGTCCCAAACCGCTTGCGAAACGGCGTCAAGTGTACCATGCCGCAGCCAGGAGTTTCTCTGGCGCAAGGCCTTCTGCAAACGCTGCCAGGTAGCCATAAAACGCGGCTCAACGTGGAACACGCCCCAGTCGAGAAACTGCCGGCGAATCTTCCGGCGCGCCTTCAAGCAGGCGGAAGCTGTCGGGGTTGATCAACTGCAGCGGCAGGATCTCCGCCAGTTGCGCAGCGCTGCGGGCGTTCTGCCCGTCAATACGGATCTGGAACTCGCCCTGACGATCGCGCGAGATGCCCAAAGCGCTATGGCCACCCTCGGCCAATTCGACCTGACCGAACACGGTACAGGCGAGTTGTTCGTACTGGATGACCGGCAACAGACGCGTGCTACGAAACGAACGGGCAAGCCCCAGCAGATGAATGGCTTCCAGAACACTGGTTTTGCCGCTGCCGTTAGCGCCGTAAAGAATGTTGATGCGGGGAGGGGGAGAGGTTACCGGGTGGCAGATTGCGCACCGCGGTGACCGAAAGCACGACTTAAGGACATCCAGGGTCAGCTGATTACAGACGCATCGGCATGACAACGTAAGCCGAATCGTCGTTGTCGGACTCTTGCACCAGGGCACTGCTGTTGGAGTCGGACAAAATCAGGCGAACCTGCTCGGTGGTCATCACGCCCAGCACGTCGAGCAGATAGCTCACGTTAAAGCCGATTTCCAGGGAGCCGCCGTTGTATTCAACGCCCACTTCTTCTTCCGCTTCTTCCTGCTCCGGGTTGTCGGCCTGGATCTTCAACTGACCGTTGGCCAGTTGCAGACGGATACCACGGTATTTCTCGTTGGACAGAATCGCGGTACGGCTGAACGCTTCACGCAACGCTTGGCGATCGCCCAATACCAGCTTGTCACCGCCCTTCGGCAGAACACGCTCGTAGTCCGGGAATTTACCGTCGACCAGTTTCGAGGTGAAGGTGAATTCGCCGGTGGTCGCGCGGATGTGATGCTGACCCAGGACGATGCTGACATTGCCGTCCGGCTCGGTGAGCAGACGTGCCAGTTCGAGAATACCTTTGCGCGGCACGATTACCTGATGGCGATCCGGCTGACCGATATCGGCTTTCATCGAGCACATGGCCAGACGGTGACCGTCGGTGGCCACGGCACGGATAATGCCTTCGGACACTTCCAGCAGCATGCCGTTGAGGTAATAACGCACGTCCTGCTGGGCCATGGCGAAACTGGTGCGTTCGATCAAACGACGCAGTTTGCTTTGCTCGAGGCTGCAGGTCAGCGAACCCGGGCCTTCTTCAACGGTCGGGAAGTCGTTGGCAGGTAGAGTCGACAGGGCGAAACGGCTACGGCCGGCCTTGACCACCAGCTTCTGCTCGTCGACTTTGATGTCGATCAGCGCATCGTTGGGCAGGCTTTTGCAGATGTCCATCAGCTTGCGCGCAGGCACGGTGATGGAACCTGTTTCCGCAGGCTCTTCAAGTTGCACACGACCGACCAGCTCGACCTCAAGGTCGGTACCGGTCAGCGACAGTTGCTGGCCTTCGACTACCAACAGCACGTTGGACAGTACCGGCAAGGTCTGTCGACGCTCGACGACGCCTGCGACCAGTTGCAGGGGTTTCAACAGGGCTTCGCGTTGAATGGTGAAATGCATGGTCGAGTCCCTTGCCCTTAATAAGCTGCGCTGGTGTTCATCAAGTGGTCAGTGTACGCAGCAGGTTCTTGTAGTCCTCGCGGATGTCCGCGTCGGATTCCTTAAGTTCGTTGATCTTGCGGCAGGCGTGCAACACGGTGGTGTGGTCGCGGCCGCCAAACACATCGCCGATTTCCGGCAAGCTGTGGTTGGTCAGTTCCTTGGACAACGCCATCGCCACCTGACGCGGACGTGCGACCGAGCGCGAACGGCGCTTGGACAGCAAGTCGGAGATCTTGATCTTGTAGTACTCGGCGACGGTGCGCTGAATGTTATCCACAGAGACCAGTTTGTCCTGCAACGCCAACAGGTCTTTCAGGGATTCGCGAATCAGCTCGATGGTGATGTCGCGGCCCATGAAGTGCGAGTGGGCGATCACGCGTTTCAGCGCGCCTTCCAGCTCACGGACGTTGGAACGAATACGCTGGGCGATGAAGAACGCGGCGTCGTGCGGCAAGTCGACTTTGGCCTGATCGGCCTTTTTCATCAAGATCGCCACGCGGGTTTCCAGTTCCGGCGGCTCGACGGCAACCGTCAGGCCCCAGCCGAAGCGGGATTTAAGGCGCTCTTCAAGGCCTTCGATTTCTTTCGGATAGCGGTCACTGGTGAGAATGACCTGCTGGCCACCTTCAAGCAGCGCGTTGAAGGTGTGGAAAAACTCTTCCTGCGAACGCTCTTTACGGGCGAAGAACTGAATGTCATCGATGAGCAGCGCATCCACCGAACGGTAGAAACGCTTGAACTCGTTGATCGCGTTCAGCTGCAGCGCCTTGACCATGTCGGCCACGAAACGCTCGGAATGCAGGTACACGACCTTGGCATTCGGGTTCTTCTTTAATAGATGGTTACCCACCGCGTGCATCAAGTGAGTTTTACCCAGGCCAACACCACCATAAAGGAAGAGTGGGTTGTAGCCGTGCTTCGGGTTATCCGCCACTTGCCAGGCCGCCGCGCGGGCGAGCTGGTTGGATTTACCTTCGACGAAATTCTCGAAGGTGAACGTACGGTTCAGGTAGCTGGTGTGCTTGAGCGCACCTTCGACCTGCACAGTCCGCTGTTCGGCACGAACCGGGGCCTGCTGCGAAGCGGCGCCGGACATCGGATCGAAGCTGTCGCGAGACGGTTCATCGCTGACTTCCGGGCTTTTCTGCGTCGAGCGCTTGGCGCTCGGTGCTGGCGTCTGAGTCGGCGCTGGCGTGTTCACCGGGGCAGCATTCGCTTGCGCCTGGGAAGCTTGCGCTGCCGCCAGTGGCGCATTCGGTGCGGCACGCGGTGCCGAGCTGCGTTTGCTGCCTATTAATAAGGAAAGCGCAGGCGCCATGCCGTTGCCGTGCTCATCCAGCAGTTCAAGGACGCGCCCCAGGTACTTTTCGTTGACCCAGTCCAGAACAAAACGGTTCGGTGCGTAGACGCGCAACTCGTCGCCTTCGGCTTCGACCTGTAGTGGACGGATCCAGGTGTTGAATTGTTGGGCAGGCAGCTCCTCGCGCAAAAGCTCCACGCACTGCTGCCAAAGTTCCACTGACACGGATATCCCCTAAGTTGAAAGCCGGTGAGGCAAAAACAAGCGGCCATTGTAGCGGCGAGCCGCCCACTTATCCACATGCAGGTTGCCCGGTGAACATGATTTATCAATGCGTTAAACCAAAAAAAGGCGACCAACGGTGTGTGAATAAGCTCTGTGGATAACCGCCCCTGAGGGCACTGGACAACTGGGGGTTGAACTCGGTGGATAACCTGCCTGTGGATAACAGGCCATTCCACGCACAGGTTATCCGACAGTGCAGCACAGGCTGAACACGGTTTTCCACTGTAGTTGTCATTCTCTGTACATCACGTGAAATATGGGCTCATGGCACTTATCCACAGAAGATGACGGCCCTAGCTTTTATAAGCTCTACAAAAAAGCTTTAAATAAGTCCCTTCTTTATTTTTATGTTTGGCAGACAGGCTTTCAGCCACAGAGGCCCCCCAGATCTATTTATAAGGAAACGCTGGTTGGAAATTGACCTGAGGGCTTGCTTTCTCTAGAATCCCCGGTCTCTTAAAACGGGGGCCATTCCGGCCCGTTGTGGACGAACCAGGTAACACGACAATGAAACGTACTTTCCAACCAAGCACTATCAAACGCGCCCGTACTCACGGCTTCCGTGCTCGCATGGCTACCAAGAACGGCCGTGCTGTCCTGTCGCGTCGCCGCGCCAAAGGTCGTGCGCGTCTGGCAGTTTGATAATCCGGTACTGGAGGTGAGTCAGGACTTCAGTCGGGAAAAGCGTCTGCTTACCCCCCGGCATTTCAAGGCAGTCTTTGACTCCCCTACCGGCAAGGTTCCGGGGAAAAATCTCCTGCTCCTTGCACGCAACAACGATCTTGATCACCCCCGTCTCGGGCTGGTTATCGGGAAAAAGAGCGTAAAGCTCTCCGTTGAGCGCAATCGCCTCAAACGTTTGATGCGCGAATCGTTTCGTCTGCACCAGGATTCACTGGTCGGCTGGGACATCGTTATCGTCGCGCGCAAAGGTCTTGGCGATGTAGAAAACCCCGAATTGATTCAGCATTTCGGCAAGCTCTGGAAGCGTCTGGCACGCAGCAAGCCAGTTCCAGAAGTCAAAACCGAAACTGTAGGGGTAGACAGTCCTGATGCGTAAACTGGCCCTCGTTCCGATCCAGTTTTATCGCTATGCCATTAGTCCTTTGATGGCCAGCCACTGTCGTTTCTACCCCAGTTGTTCCTGCTACGCGTATGAAGCCATTGAAAATCATGGCCTTCTGCGCGGTGGCTGGCTGACCTTTCGTCGTTTAGGTCGCTGTCATCCGTGGAATCCCGGTGGTTATGACCCGGTTCCACCTATCCCTACCTCCCGTTCTTCTTCGATGGCCGAGTAATCATGGATATCAAACGCACGATCCTGATCGTCGCCCTGGCAATCGTGGCCTACGTTATGGTTCTTAAATGGAACCAGGACTATGGTCAGGCTGCTTTGCCGACTCAGAATGTTGCTTCCAGTACGACTACATCCGGTTTGCCGGACACCGCCACTGGCAATAATGCTGCCGCCAGTGACGATATTCCACGCGCCGCTAGCGATACCAGCGCACCTGCCGAAACACCGGTAGCCGCCAGCAAGGATCTGATCCAGATCAAAACCGACGTGCTCGATCTCGCGATCGATCCACAAGGTGGTGATGTTGCTCAACTGACCTTGCCTCTGTATCCACGTCGTCAGGATCGTCCTGATGTTCCGTTCCAGCTGTTCGATAACGGCGGCGAACGTGTTTATCTGGCCCAAAGCGGTCTGATCGGCACCAACGGCCCGGACGCAAACCCGGCCGGTCGTCCGGTCTACTCCTCGGAGAAGAAGACTTATCAACTGGCTGACGGTCAGGACCAATTGGTCGTAGACCTGAAGTTCAGCAAGGACGGCGTCAATTACATCAAGCGTTTCACCCTGAAACGCGGCCTGTACGACGTAGCCGTTTCCTACATTGTGGATAACCAGAGCGCTCAGCCCTGGAACGGCGCAATGTTTGCTCAGTTGAAGCGTGATAACAGCGCTGACCCTTCGTCCACCACTGCTACTGGCACCGCGACTTACCTGGGCGCTGCCCTGTGGACAAGTTCGGAGCCGTACAAGAAAGTGTCCATGAAGGACATGGACAAGGCCCAACTGAAAGAAACCGTCACCGGTGGTTGGGTAGCTTGGCTGCAACACTACTTCGTGACTGCGTGGATTCCGGCGAAGGGCGAAAACAACGTCGTTCAGACCCGTAAAGACAGCAAAGGCAACTACATCATCGGTTACACCGGTCCAACACTGACCGCTGCACCAGGTGCCAAAGTTGAAACCAGCGCTGTGCTGTACGCCGGTTCGAAAAGCCAGGCTGTGCTGAAGCAGTTGTCCCCAGGTCTGGAACTGACCGTCGACTACGGCATTCTGTGGTTCATTGCTCAACCGATCTTCTGGTTGCTGCAACACATCCACGCGATCGTTGGTAACTGGGGCTGGTCGATCATCTTCCTGACCATGCTGATCAAGGGTCTTTTCTTCCCTCTGTCGGCTGCCAGCTACAAATCGATGGCGCGTATGCGTGCCGTTGCACCGAAACTGGCTGCACTGAAAGAACAACATGGCGATGACCGGCAGAAAATGTCGCAAGCCATGATGGAGCTGTACAAGAAAGAGAAGATCAATCCGCTGGGTGGTTGCTTGCCAATCCTCGTGCAGATGCCGGTTTTCCTTTCGCTGTACTGGGTTCTGCTGGAAAGCGTGGAAATGCGCCAAGCGCCGTTCATGCTGTGGATCACTGACCTGTCGATCAAGGATCCGTTCTTCATTCTGCCGATCATCATGGGCGCAACCATGTTTATCCAGCAGCAGTTGAACCCGACTCCTCCGGATCCGATGCAGGCGAAGGTCATGAAAATGATGCCAATCATCTTCACCTTCTTCTTCCTGTGGTTCCCGGCGGGTCTGGTGCTGTACTGGGTTGTGAACAACTGCCTGTCCATCACCCAACAGTGGTACATCACACGTAAGATCGAACGGGCTACCAAAGCAGCCGCTTGATTTACACTGTGGATAACCACTCAAAACGCCCCCTAGTGGGGCGTTTTGCTATCTGTCATTTTTGTCTGGATTCCGGTTTATGAGCGTACCTCGTGAAACCATCGCCGCTGTCGCCACCGCTCAAGGCCGTGGGGGTGTGGGCATCGTCCGTATTTCCGGGCCGTTGGCCAGTGTTGCGGCGAAAGCCATCAGCGGCCGCGAACTGAAACCGCGTTACGCCCATTACGGCCCGTTTTTCACTGACGACAAACAGGTGCTGGACGAAGGTCTGGCGCTGTATTTCCCGGGGCCTAATTCGTTCACCGGTGAAGACGTTCTGGAATTGCAGGGCCACGGCGGCCCGATCGTTCTGGATATGTTGCTCAAACGCTGCCTGGAACTGGGCTGCCGTCTGGCGCGTCCGGGAGAATTCAGCGAACGCGCCTTCCTCAATGACAAACTCGACCTGGCGCAAGCCGAGGCGATTGCCGATTTGATCGAAGCCAGTTCTGCACAGGCTGCACGTAATGCCCTGCGTTCATTGCAGGGTGCGTTTTCCCAGCGTGTGCATAACTTGACCGAACAGTTGATCGGCCTGCGCATCTACGTCGAAGCCGCCATCGACTTCCCGGAAGAAGAAATCGACTTCCTCGCCGATGGCCATGTGCTGAGCATGCTCGACAAAGTGCGCGATGAACTATCCACAGTGCTGCGCGAAGCCGGGCAGGGCGCATTGCTGCGCGATGGCATGACCGTAGTGATCGCCGGCCGTCCGAATGCCGGCAAATCCAGCCTGTTGAATGCGTTGGCCGGTCGCGAAGCGGCAATCGTTACCGAGATCGCCGGCACCACTCGCGACATCCTCCGTGAACATATCCACATCGACGGCATGCCACTGCACGTTGTCGATACCGCTGGCCTGCGTGATACCGATGATCATGTGGAAAAGATCGGGGTGGAACGGGCATTGAAAGCCATTGGCGAAGCTGATCGGGTGTTGCTGGTAGTCGACGCCACTGCGCCGGAAGCACTGGATCCGTTTGCCCTGTGGCCGGAGTTCCTCGAAACCCGGCCGGATCCGGCGAAAGTCACCTTGATCCGTAACAAAGCCGATCTGACCGGCGAAGCCATTGTTCTGGAAACCAGCGAAGACGGGCACGTGACCATCAGTCTCAGCGCCAAATCCGCCGGTGAAGGCCTGGATCTGTTGCGCGATCATCTCAAAGCCTGCATGGGTTACGAGCAGACGTCGGAAAGCAGTTTCAGTGCACGTCGCCGGCATCTGGAGGCCTTGCGCCACGCCAGTGCGGCACTGGAACACGGCCGCGCCCAGCTGACCTTGGCTGGCGCCGGAGAGTTACTGGCGGAGGATTTGCGCCAGGCCCAGCATTCTCTCGGCGAAATCACCGGGGCTTTCAGCTCTGATGATCTGTTGGGACGAATCTTTTCCAGTTTCTGTATCGGCAAATGACAAAAGGGGCTGTGGACAATTTATCCACAGCCCCTTTTTCGTTTTACCAGTTGTAGGAAACTGTACCGAGCAGAGTGCGATCCTCACCCCAATAGCAACGACCCGCGTCGTTGCAACCCGACACATATTCCTTGTCGAACAGGTTCTTCGCATTCAGGTCGACGCTCCAGTGCGTATCGATCTCATAACCGATGGCCGCATCCACCAAGGTAACGTCGCCGGCATCCAGCTTTCCGTAGAGAGAAGGCGAGGTGTAAGCGAAGGCACTGTCGAAGTAACGCACACCGCCACCCACATACAAACCTTTCAAGTCGCCATCGAGGAAACGGTATTTCGCCCAGACCGAAGCCTGATTACGTGGCACGCCGGTCATTTGATGGCCTTTGACCAATGACGTCGCGGCATCCTTGGTGATTCGCGCGTCGGTGTAGGTATAAGCCGCAGTCACGTTGAGGTTCTGGGTCAGGTTGCTGTTGAGTTCCAGTTCCACACCCTTGGAACGGCTTTCGCCCACCTGGCGGTAGCTCGATGTAGTGGCGTCGAAGTAGGTGTCGTCTTTTTTACGCAGGTCATACACCGATGCAGTGAAAGCCGTGTCCCAGCCGATCGGTTCGTACTTCAGGCCCACTTCGTATTGGCTGCTGGTGATCGGATCGAGCGGCGCGCCGGCATTGGAAATCTGCTGCACCGGCACGAACGAGGTCGAGTAGCTGACATACGGCGTCATGCCATTGTCGAACTGGTACATCACGCCGCCCTGATAGGTGAACTTCTTGTCCTCGGAGCTGATGTCGCTCGACTGAGCGACCTTGTCGCGAAAATCACTGTCGACCCAATCCTGACGGCCACCGAGCAGGAACAGCCAGTGGTCGTACTTGCTCTGAATCTGTGCATAAACCCCTTTCATCTGCTGTTCCAGCAAGGTGTTTTGCACCGCAATCGGTGTGGTCGGATCGCGCAGGTACACCGGGTTATACACATCGATCGGCCCGACGATGCCGGCGTTCCAGTCCTGATTAAACGAGGTGCGATCGTAGCTGGCGCCGAACAACACGGTGTTCTCCAGACCGCCGACCTGGAATTTGCCTTCCAATTGGTTATCCAGCGAGTACACCATCAATTTGTTGAAGCGATCATAGGCAGTCATGTTCAGACGCGTACCGAACCCGGCGTTATTGAGGTTGCCCGGCCAGGTTTCGTGACGGGTGATGCGCGACTGCATGTAGCGCGAGTTCTGGCGGAACTGCCAGTCGTCGTTGAACGAGTGGCTGAACTCGTAGCCGGTGCTCCAGGTTTCCCGTTCGAAAGTGTTCCAGTCTGGGTCGCCGAGCATGGTGCCTTTGGATAACTTGCCGTTGGGGTTGGTCAGCAAAGTCCCGGCGGCCGGTAGGCCAAGTTCCATGTTGGTGTGATCCTTCTGGTAGTTGGCCAGCAGGGTCAGCGTGTTGTAATCATCGAAATTCAGGGTCAGCGATGGCGCGATGTAAATGCGGTCATCCGGAACGTGATCGGTCTGGGTGTCGGACTTGCGGCCAAGCATCACCACGCGTCCGAGTACGTTGCCGCTGTCATTGAGCGGGCCGGAGACATCCACGCCGATCTGCCGGCGATTGTTCGAGCCATAACCCAATTGCACTTCACCTTGCGGTGCAGCGGTTGGGCGTTTGCTGACCAAATTGACCAGACCGCCCGGAGCGTTCTCCCCATACAGCAGAGAAGACGGGCCACGGAAAATCTCGACGCGCTCCAGTCCGTAGGGCTCGGTGCTGGTGTCATACCGATTGCCCTGGACGCGTAGTCCATCGCGCAACAGACCGTAGCCATAATCGGTGGCGTTGAAACCGCGAATATAGAACAGGTCTCCAGCCAGACTGTCGCCAGCGGCAAACGGTGGGGCAAAGATCCCCGGCACGTAGCCGAGCACCTCGGTGAGTGTCTGAGATTTCTGATCTTTCATGCGTTGTGCGGTAACGACTGACACCGAGCGCGGCGTTTCCGACAACGGCGTACTGGTTTTCGTACCGATTCGACTGTTCTGCGCCTTGTATCCGACGTCTGCCGCGTAATCCAGATTCATCGGGTTGGCCAACTGACCATTGATGTTGGTGGGGGCCAGCTCTAGCGAATCACCGTTTGGCAGCGCCTGCAGAATGTAACTGCCCGGCGCCTGCGGTACGGCTTGCAAACCTGAGCCTTGCAGCAGTTGGGCAAAACCTTGGTCGACGGTGAAGTTGCCGTTCAACCCGACACTGCGCAATCGGCTGGTCTGTTGCGGCGAGAACGACAGAATTACGTTGGCGGCCGAGGCGAACTGGCTCAGTGCATTGTCCAGAGGGCCCGCTGCAATCGCATAACGCTGAGTGGCCGATGCAGCGACGGCGTTATGGCTAATCACCAGACAGGACGCGGCGCTGGTCATCAGTAGGCTGTAAGCAATGCAGTGGTAGGAAAAACGCTGACGACACGTGGGAAGACGCATGGGTGGATAAGCCCTGAAGGTGGCAAAGAGCCGCGTTTATCGCGATTACCTGTAGGGCCGGGTCAGGGCCAAAAAAGATAACCCTGTTTGCGATTTATTTTGCCCAGGCGAAATTTCGTTCAAACGTTGTGGCTGATCGAGACCCAGTAACGAGTGAAATAGCGCACGTTGATCGGCAGCGACGCCTGTAGATTGGCCAAGACTGCGTCAGTTGAATTGAGGCGGAATGTCCCGGAAACCCGCAGCTCCCGGGCACGCGCGTCGCAATGCAAAACGCCGCTGCGATAACGGCCCAATTCTTCAATCACATCGCCCAAGCGTGCATCGAGGACGATCAATTGGCCGTTGATCCACGCCACTTCCGAAGGTTTGAACGGATGAATGAGGCCTATGTGCTGACGATCAAAATCAGCGCCTTCGCCTGCCTGCAAGATTGTTGCGGCCGTTGAAGTATCACCGGGCTGAACACTGACCCGGTCTTCCAGCACTCCAACTCGGGTAGAACTCGATAGCTGGTGAACGGAGAAACGAGTGCCGAGTGCTTGAATCCGGCCATCCCGGGTTTCGACGAAAAATGGCCGTTGATCACCCAGCTTTCCGGTTTGAATAAGGATCTCGCCGGAGCGCAGGCGAATCAGCCGCTGTGTCGGGTCGAAAGACACATCAATGGCAGTGTCGGTGTTGAGTTGAATCTGGCTGCCATCCGCCAAGGTGATATTGCGACGCTGGCCAACGCCGGTTTTATAGTCGGCCCAGACATTTCCCAAGGAAGTGTGTTGCTGAACATTCCAGCCAACGAACCCCGTGCCCGCCGCGATCAGCAACAGTTTCAGCACTTGGCGGCGTTGCTGGCCGGTATTTAATGCGCGACGTTTCAGATCCTGTGGCAGCGTGCCGAGGTGGCGCTGCAATTGTTCCATCTGGTTCCACGCCGCCAGATGCGCCGGGTCGCTATCTATCCACAACTGCCAGGCCTTTTGTTCGGCGAGCGTTGGCGGATCAGCCTGAAACTGCACATACCAACTGGCGGCCGCTTCGAAGATCTGGCGATTGGGGGCGATGGCCATCAACGTTGCGCCATGATCAGGGCACATTCCGTCAGCGCGCGGATCATGTGCTTCTTCACCGTGGTCAGCGAAACCTTCAATTGCAGAGCGATCTGTTGATAAGTCAGGCCATCGATCTGCGAGAGCATAAAGATTTTTTGGCTTCTGGCGCCGAGCCCGGCCAAGGCTTTATCCACAGCGACCAGAGTTTCGATGATCAGCGCCTTGTCTTCCTCGCTGATGGCGGTGGCTTCCGGTCGAGCCGCGAGGGTCTGCAAATACGCGGCTTCGATGGCCTGTCTTCTATAACGATCAATGACCAGACCGCGTGCAATGGTCGCCAGATAATCCCGTGGCTCGCGAATCTGTGCGGCATTGCGCGCCGCTAGAATCCGCACGAACGTGTCATGCGCGACATCGGCGGCATCGCAGGCGTCATGCAATTTTCCCTTGAGCCACCCGTATAGCCACGAATGGTGTTGCTCGTAGATTTGCTCGATCGCAGCAGTGTGGGCGGTTAGGGACATAGGAAAAATAGGCGAGTTAATGATAATGCCTATTATTAGCCTCTGTTACGTCCTCTCACAATAGCCCTCGCACTTCCCTCCATCGGCTTCTCTGTCGCCAGCGAACCCTCGTTGGCGATTTTTCTTGCGCCTCGAAAACGCCGTTTTCTCGATTTTCTGTGGATTAAGCCCTGTGAATAACTGCCACTAAGGGCAGTTGATAACAGGGCTCCAAAACTGGATATAAACCCCTCTGTGGATAACCACCCCTTTCATCCACAGGCTTAAAGCGGTTATCCAAGGCCCTCATTGGCACATGAACACAGGGTTTTGAATCTCTGTACATATTGAATATAAAGGCCTGTAGAGATCTATCCACAGAAATGATGCTCAGTAGAAATAAACATAAAAACAAAGGTTTTATAAATTTCTCTCTTTTTTATTCTTTTAACCTTGAGTTCTCCACAGCTGGTTAAATTTTGTGCAAAGGGTTCTTTAGGAAGGGCGAAGTCCCTATACTTGTCGACCAGGTTCAAAAACCTGATCTCAAACTATTCCTGAATTACCTAATTAAGCAGGCACGAGGTGCGTGGTGGATTTCCCTTCCCGTTTTGAAGTGATCGTCATCGGCGGCGGTCATGCCGGTACCGAGGCAGCACTGGCCTCAGCACGTATGGGGGCAAAAACCCTGTTGCTGACGCATAACGTGGAAACCCTCGGTGCCATGAGTTGCAACCCGGCCATCGGTGGCATTGGCAAAAGCCATCTGGTCAAGGAAATCGACGCCCTCGGCGGCGCGATGGCCATGGCTACCGATAAGGGCGGCATCCAGTTTCGCGTGTTGAACAGCCGCAAAGGCCCAGCCGTACGGGCGACCCGTGCGCAAGCTGACCGGATTCTGTACAAGGCCGCTGTCCGCGAAATTCTGGAAAACCAGCCGAACCTGTGGATATTTCAACAAGCCGCTGATGACCTGATCGTCGAGCAGGAACAAGTCCGTGGTGTTGTCACGCAAATGGGTCTGCGGTTCTTCGCCGATTCCGTGGTGTTGACCACCGGTACGTTCCTCGGTGGACTTATCCACATCGGTTTGCAGAATTTTTCCGGCGGCCGTGCCGGTGATCCGCCGTCGATCGCCCTGGCACACCGTCTGCGTGAAATGCCATTGCGTGTCGGTCGCCTGAAAACCGGCACACCGCCGCGTATTGATGGCAAATCTGTGGATTTCTCGGTGATGACCGAGCAACCCGGTGATACGCCGATCCCGGTGATGTCGTTCATGGGCAACAAAGAACAGCATCCACGCCAGGTCAGTTGCTGGATTACTCACACCAACGCCCGCACCCACGAAATCATTGCCGCGAACCTCGATCGTTCGCCGATGTATTCTGCTGCCGGTGAAATCGAAGGCATCGGCCCGCGCTATTGCCCGTCGATCGAAGACAAGATCCACCGCTTTGCCGACAAGGAAAGCCATCAGGTGTTTATCGAACCGGAAGGTTTGACCACCCATGAGCTCTATCCGAACGGGATATCCACAAGCTTGCCGTTCGACGTGCAATTGCAGATCGTGCAATCGATTCGCGGCATGGAAAACGCACACATCGTGCGTCCGGGTTATGCGATCGAGTACGACTACTTCGATCCGCGAGATCTGAAGTACAGCCTGGAAACCAAAGTCATCGGCGGTCTGTTCTTCGCCGGGCAAATCAACGGCACCACCGGTTACGAAGAAGCCGGCGCCCAAGGTTTGCTCGCTGGCGCCAACGCCGCACTGCGCGCCAAGGGCAAAGAAGCCTGGTGCCCGCGTCGCGATGAAGCGTACATCGGTGTATTGGTCGACGACCTGATCACCCTCGGTACCCAAGAGCCGTACCGTATGTTCACTTCCCGTGCCGAGTACCGCCTGATCCTGCGCGAGGACAACGCCGACCTGCGTCTGACCGAAAAAGGTCGCGAGCTCGGTCTGGTCGATGACGCGCGTTGGGCGGCCTTCTGCAAGAAACGCGAAAGCATCGAACTCGAAGAGCAGCGCCTGAAAAGCACCTGGGTTCGCCCGAATACGCAGCAGGGTGATGCGATTGCCGAGAAATTCGGCACGCCGCTGACCCACGAATACAACTTGCTCAACCTCTTGAGTCGTCCGGAAATCGACTACGCTGGTCTGGTCGAAGTGACCGGCAACGGCGCCGAAGATCCACAGGTCGCCGAGCAGGTTGAAATCAAGACCAAATACGCCGGTTACATCGACCGTCAGCAGGACGAAATCGCCCGTCTGCGCGCCAGCGAAGACACGAAATTGCCTGTGGATATCGATTACACCAACATTTCCGGTCTCTCCAAGGAGATCCAGAGCAAGCTCGGCGCGACTCGACCAGAGACGCTAGGCCAGGCTTCGCGGATCCCGGGCGTGACCCCGGCAGCGATTTCGCTGTTGATGATTCATTTGAAAAAACGCGGCGCGGGCCGTCAGTTGGAGCAAAGCGCTTGAGTTCAAAGGTCACTTCGCAACACGCCGAAGAGTTATCCACAGGAGCCCGCGAGCTCGGTGTCAATCTCACTGAAACCCAGCACGAATTGCTGCTGGGTTATCTGGCCCTGTTGATCAAATGGAACCAGGCCTACAACCTGACCGCTGTGCGCGATCCGGATGAAATGGTTTCGCGCCACTTGCTCGATAGTCTGAGCGTGATGTCGTTCATCGAAAACGGTCGCTGGCTCGACGTCGGCAGCGGCGGCGGCATGCCGGGGATCCCGTTGGCGATCCTGTACCCGGACTCGCAAGTGACCTGTCTGGACAGCAACGGCAAGAAAACCCGCTTCCTGACTCAGGTTAAACTCGAACTCAAACTGGATAACCTGCAAGTTATCCACAGTCGTGTCGAAGCTTTCCAGCCTGCAGAGCCGTTTAACGGGATCATTTCCCGGGCGTTCAGCAGCATGGAAAACTTCACCAACTGGACTCGCCATCTCGGCGATGCCGATACACGCTGGCTGGCAATGAAGGGCGTTCATCCGGCCGATGAGCTGGTAGCATTGCCGGCAGACTTCAAACTCGATAGCGAACACGCCCTGGCCGTACCCGGTTGCCAAGGCCAACGCCATCTGCTGATACTGCGCCGCACGGCATGATTGGGAACACAAGCAAGAATGGCTAAGGTATTCGCGATAGCGAACCAGAAGGGTGGTGTGGGCAAGACCACCACCTGCATCAACCTCGCAGCATCCCTGGTCGCGACCAAGCGCCGGGTGCTGTTGATCGATCTCGATCCACAGGGCAACGCCACCATGGGTAGCGGTGTGGATAAACACGGCTTGGAAAACTCGGTTTATGACCTGCTGATCGGCGAGTGCGATCTGGCGCAGGCCATGCACTATTCCGAGCACGGTGGTTATCAACTGCTGCCGGCCAACCGCGATTTGACCGCGGCTGAAGTGGTGCTGCTGGAAATGCAGATGAAGGAAAGCCGTCTGCGCAGCGCGCTGGCGCCGATCCGTGAAAATTACGATTACATTTTGATCGACTGTCCGCCGTCGCTGTCGATGCTGACTCTGAACGCATTGGTCGCTGCTGACGGGGTGATTATCCCCATGCAGTGCGAGTATTTTGCGCTCGAAGGTCTCAGTGACCTTGTGGATAACATCAAGCGCATCGCCGAATTGCTCAATCCGAACCTGAAAGTCGAAGGCCTGCTGCGGACGATGTACGACCCGCGCCTGAGTCTGATGAACGATGTTTCGGCGCAGCTCAAGGAACACTTTGGCGAGCAGCTGTACGACACGGTGATCCCGCGCAACATCCGTCTGGCCGAAGCGCCAAGCTACGGCATGCCGGCGCTGGCCTACGACAAGCAATCGCGTGGCGCCCTGGCTTATCTGGCCCTGGCCGGCGAGATGGTTCGCCGTCAGCGCAAAAATTCACGCATCGCCGCCGCTCAGGCAACTTAAGGAATCCCCATGGCCGTCAAGAAACGAGGTCTCGGACGTGGACTGGATGCACTGCTGAGTGGTCCGACTGTCAGCGCGCTGGAAGAACAAGCCGCGCAAGCTGACACCCGTGAGCTGCAGCACCTGCCGCTGGATCTGCTCCAGCGCGGCAAATACCAGCCGCGTCGGGACATGGATCCGCAAGCGCTGGAAGAGCTGGCACTGTCGATCAAGGCACAAGGCGTGATGCAGCCAATCGTGGTGCGCCCGATCGGCGGTGGCCGTTTTGAAATCATCGCCGGTGAACGTCGCTGGCGCGCGAGCCAGCAAGCCGGGCAGGAAACCATTCCGGCGATGGTGCGCGACGTACCCGATGAAACCGCGATCGCCATTGCGCTGATCGAGAACATCCAGCGCGAAGACCTCAATCCGATCGAAGAAGCGGTGGCCTTGCAGCGTTTGCAGCAGGAATTCCAGCTGACTCAACAGCAGGTTGCCGAGGCTGTGGGTAAATCCCGCGTCACTGTGGCTAACCTGTTGCGACTTATTGCGCTGCCGGAAGTCATCAAGACCATGCTGTCCCACGGCGACCTGGAAATGGGTCATGCCCGTGCTTTGCTCGGTCTGCCGGACAATCAGCAGGTTGAAGGGGCGCGACATGTTGTCGCACGCGGCCTGACCGTGCGCCAAACTGAAGCACTGGTTCGCCAGTGGTTGAGTGGCAAACCGGAGCCTGTGGAAGCCACCAAACCCGACCCGGACATCGCCCGCCTCGAACAGCGTCTGGCCGAGCGCCTAGGCTCTGCGGTGCAGATTCGCCACGGGAAGAAGGGAAAGGGTCAGTTGGTGATCGGTTATAACTCGCTCGATGAGCTTCAAGGTGTGCTCGCACACATCCGCTGAAACATTTCCTCATGTAGCGCGCAGTCGGAAATCACTACCTGACAGTTGAATAGGGGCAGAACCGCCCCTATACTCTGCGCGCATTTTGTCGGCACAAATTATGCCAAGTTATTGAATTCTGGCAGCCGACCATTGGAGAGCAATAGTGATGGAAACCCGCAAGCCAAACCGCCTGCCGTTCCATCGCCTGGCGGTATTTCCGGTGTTAATGGCTCAATTTGTCATTTTGCTCATTGCCGCTTTGGCGCTCTGGCAATGGCACGGAGTCGTTGCCGGATACTCGGGACTTTGCGGAGGCCTGATAGCCTTGCTGCCCAATGTTTATTTCGCTCATAAGGCATTTCGGTTTTCCGGCGCCCGAGCAGCCCAGTCCATCGTCCGGTCTTTTTATGCCGGCGAGGCAGGCAAACTGATTTTGACAGCAGTGCTTTTTGCGCTGGTGTTTGCAGGTGTGAAGCCGCTGGCGCCGATAGCTGTATTCGGCGTGTTCGTGCTGACTCAGTCGGTCAGCTGGTTCGCTCCCCTGCTGATGAGAACAAGACTTTCGAGACCTTAGGGCGTTTGAGGCAACCATGGCAGAAACAACCGCTTCGGGCTATATCCAGCACCACTTGCAGAACCTGACCTTCGGTCAGCTACCTAACGGCGGCTGGGGCTTTGCCCACACCGCAGCAGAAGCCAAAGAAATGGGCTTCTGGGCTTTCCACGTCGATACTCTCGGCTGGTCGGTCGCGTTGGGTCTGATCTTCGTTTTTCTTTTCCGCATGGCGGCAAAGAAAGCGACTTCGGGTCAGCCGGGTGCTTTGCAGAACTTCGTTGAAGTATTGGTCGAATTCGTCGATGGCAGCGTGAAAGACAGCTTCCATGGCCGTAGCCCGGTGATTGCACCGCTGGCACTGACCATCTTCGTCTGGGTGTTCCTGATGAACGCCGTCGACCTGATCCCGGTCGACTGGATTCCTCAGCTGGCCATCCTGATCTCCGGTGACCACCACATCCCGTTCCGCGCCGTGTCGACTACCGACCCGAACGCAACTCTGGGCATGGCGTTGTCGGTTTTCGCACTGATCATTTTCTACAGCATCAAGGTCAAGGGCATCGGCGGCTTCATCGGCGAACTGACCCTGCACCCGTTCGGCAGCAAGAACATCTTCGTTCAAGCCCTGCTGATCCCGGTGAACTTCCTGCTGGAATTCGTGACCCTGATCGCTAAACCGATCTCTCTGGCTCTGCGTCTGTTCGGCAACATGTATGCCGGTGAGCTGGTGTTCATTCTGATCGCTGTGATGTTCGGCAGCGGTCTGCTCTGGCTGAGCGGCCTGGGCGTTGTTCTGCAGTGGGCTTGGGCTGTGTTCCACATCCTGATCATCACCCTGCAGGCGTTCATCTTCATGATGCTGACCATCGTCTACCTGTCGATGGCGCACGAAGAAAACCATTAAGGCCAGTCTCGACTAGTCTGATGTCCTTCCCGGTCAAACGGGAAGGGGCTCTTCACAGGGCACCTGAAACGATTTGTTTTACCGCTTTAATCTAAAAAACCTAAACCATACGACGTAAAAGTCGGGAGGAAAGATGGAAACTGTAGTTGGTCTAACCGCTATCGCTGTTGCACTGTTGATCGGCCTGGGCGCACTGGGTACCGCAATTGGTTTCGGCCTGCTGGGCGGCAAGTTCCTGGAAGGCGCAGCGCGTCAGCCAGAAATGGTTCCAATGCTGCAAGTTAAAATGTTCATCGTTGCCGGTCTGCTCGACGCCGTAACCATGATCGGTGTTGGTATCGCGCTGTTCTTCACCTTCGCGAACCCGTTCGTTGGTCAGATCGCTGGCTAATTACTCGGATATTCCGGGTAATTTGGTGTGATGGACAACGTAACTGCGAGGTGTTGGCGTGAACATTAATGCGACCCTGATTGGCCAGTCCGTTGCGTTCCTGATTTTTGTACTGTTCTGCATGAAGTATGTATGGCCGCCGGTCATCGCTGCTCTGCACGAACGTCAAAAGAAGATCGCTGATGGTCTGGACGCTGCCAGCCGTGCAGCTCGCGACCTGGAGTTGGCCCAAGAAAAAGCGGGTCAGCAACTGCGCGAAGCGAAAGCTCAGGCAGCTGAAATCATCGAGCAAGCCAAGAAACGCGGTAACCAGATTGTCGAAGAGGCCGTTGAAAAGGCCCGTGTCGACGCTGACCGTGTGAAGGTTCAGGCTCAAGCCGAGATCGAACAGGAACTGAACAGTGTCAAAGACAAGCTGCGCGCCCAAGTGGGTTTGCTGGCTGTCGGCGGCGCCGAGAAGATCCTGGGTGCCACAATCGATCAAAACGCGCACGCAGAGCTGGTTAACCAACTGGCTGCTGAAATCTAAGCGAGGGCGATCATGGCAGAACTGACCACGTTGGCCCGACCTTACGCTAAGGCGGCCTTCGAGCACGCTCAGGCCCACCAGCAACTGGCCAATTGGTCAGCCATGCTCGGCCTGGCTGCAGCGGTGTCACAAGATGACACCATGCAGCGCGTGCTCAAGGCCCCGCGACTGACGAGCGCAGAAAAGGCCGCCACGTTTATTGACGTGTGCGGCGACAAGTTTGATGCCAAGGCACAGAACTTCATCAACGTCGTTGCCGAAAACGACCGTCTCCCGCTTCTGCCGGAGATTGCCGCTCTTTTCGACCTGTACAAGGCCGAACAAGAGAAGTCGGTAGACGTTGAAGTGACCAGTGCTTTCGCATTGAACCAAGAACAGCAAGACAAACTCGCCAAGGTTCTCAGTGCACGACTCAACCGGGAAGTGCGCCTGCAAGTCGAGGAAGATAAAGCCCTTATTGGGGGTGTTGTCATCCGCGCCGGCGACCTGGTTATCGATGGCTCGATTCGCGGCAAAATCGCGAAACTTGCCGAAGCATTGAAATCTTGAGTTTGAAGGGGCAGCAGAGCAATGCAGCAACTCAATCCTTCCGAAATAAGTGAAATTATCAAGGGCCGCATCGACAAGCTCGATGTGACCTCCCAAGCCCGTAACGAAGGCACTGTCGTCAGCGTATCTGACGGCATCGTGCGGATTCACGGTCTGGCCGACGTAATGTACGGCGAGATGATCGAGTTTCCGGGCGGCGTCTACGGTATGGCCCTCAACCTGGAGCAAGACTCCGTAGGTGCCGTTGTATTGGGCGCTTACCAGTCTCTGGCTGAAGGCATGAGCGCCAAGTGCACCGGCCGCATCCTCGAAGTTCCTGTTGGTAAGGAACTGCTGGGTCGCGTAGTCGACGCACTGGGTAACCCTGTTGACGGCAAAGGTTCACTGGGCAACACCTTGACCGACGCGGTCGAGAAAGTTGCACCGGGCGTGATCTGGCGTAAGTCGGTAGACCAGCCTGTACAGACTGGCTACAAGGCTGTCGATGCCATGATTCCTGTCGGCCGTGGCCAGCGTGAGCTGATCATCGGTGACCGTCAGATCGGTAAAACCGCTCTGGCGATCGACGCGATCATCAACCAGAAAGACAGCGGCATTTTCTGCGTCTACGTAGCTATTGGTCAGAAGCAATCGACCATCGCCAACGTGGTTCGCAAGCTGGAAGAAAACGGTGCCCTGGCCAACACGATCATCGTGGCTGCCAGTGCTTCGGAATCTCCTGCGCTGCAATTCCTGGCACCGTACTCCGGTTGCACCATGGGTGAATTCTTCCGCGACCGCGGTGAAGACGCGCTGATCGTTTATGACGATCTGTCCAAGCAAGCAGTGGCTTACCGCCAGATTTCCCTGCTGCTGCGCCGTCCACCAGGCCGTGAAGCTTACCCAGGCGACGTGTTCTATCTCCACTCCCGTCTGCTGGAGCGCGCATCCCGCGTTTCGGAAGAATACGTAGAGAAGTTCACCAACGGCGCAGTGACCGGCAAAACCGGTTCCCTGACCGCACTGCCGATCATCGAAACCCAGGCTGGCGACGTTTCCGCGTTCGTTCCGACCAACGTGATTTCCATCACCGACGGTCAGATCTTCCTGGAATCGGCCATGTTCAACTCGGGCATCCGCCCTGCAGTGAACGCCGGTGTTTCGGTATCCCGTGTGGGTGGTGCCGCTCAGACCAAGATCATCAAGAAGCTTTCCGGTGGTATCCGTACCGCTCTGGCTCAGTACCGTGAACTGGCGGCATTCGCCCAGTTCGCTTCTGACCTGGACGAAGCGACCCGTAAGCAACTTGAGCATGGTCAGCGCGTTACCGAGCTGATGAAGCAGAAGCAATACGCACCAATGTCGATCGCTGACATGGCGCTGTCGCTGTATGCCGCTGAGCGTGGGTTCCTGACTGACATTGAAATCGCCAAGATCGGCAGCTTCGAACAAGCGCTGATCGCTTTCTTCAACCGCGATCACGCCGATTTGATGGCCAAGATCAACGTTAAAGGTGACTTCAATGACGAAATCGACGCTGGCATGAAAGCCGGTATCGAGAAGTTCAAGGCCACCCAAACCTGGTAAGCCGCAGCGGGAGCCGCGAGGCTCCCGCTTGCTAACCTGATAGGTGTTACATGGCAGGCGCAAAAGAGATTCGCAGTAAGATTGCGAGCATCAAAAGCACGCAAAAGATTACCAGCGCCATGGAAAAAGTGGCGGTCAGCAAAATGCGCAAGGCACAAATGCGCATGGCTGCTAGCCGTCCTTATGCGGAGCGTATCCGCCAGGTTATTGGGCATCTGGCCAACGCCAACCCGGAATACCGCCACCCGTTCATGATCGACCGCGAAATCAAGCGCGTTGGTTATGTTGTGGTGAGCAGTGACCGTGGTCTGTGCGGCGGCTTGAATACCAACCTGTTCAAGGCCCTGGTCAAGGACATGGCGGTAAACCGCGAAAACGGCGTCGAGATTGATCTGTGTGTCGTTGGTAGCAAGGGTGCGGCCTTTTTCCGTAACTTCGGCGGTAACGTCGTTGCAGCTATCAGCCACCTGGGTGAAGAGCCGTCGATCAATGACTTGATCGGCAGCGTCAAGGTGATGCTGGATGCCTACCTGGACGGCCGTATTGACCGCCTGTCCGTGGTGTCCAACAAGTTCATCAACACCATGACGCAACAGCCTACCGTGGAGCAGTTGATTCCACTGGTGGCCACCCCGGATCAGGATCTCAAGCACCACTGGGACTATCTCTACGAACCGGATGCCAAAGAGCTGCTTGACGGCTTGATGGTCCGCTACGTTGAGTCGCAGGTCTACCAGGCGGTGGTCGAGAACAACGCGGCTGAACAAGCTGCGCGGATGATCGCGATGAAGAACGCTACCGACAACGCCGGTGATTTGATCAGCGATTTGCAGCTGATCTACAACAAGGCGCGTCAGGCTGCGATCACCCAAGAGATCTCGGAAATCGTCGGCGGCGCTGCCGCGGTTTAACGGTTCAAATATTCAGAGGATCCAGCTATGAGTAGCGGACGTATCGTTCAAATCATCGGCGCCGTTATCGACGTGGAATTTCCACGCGACAGCGTACCGAGCATCTACAACGCTTTGAAAGTCAAAAGCGATGCCGGCACCACTCTGGAAGTTCAGCAGCAGCTGGGCGACGGCGTGGTTCGTACCATTGCGATGGGTTCCACCGAGGGCTTGAAGCGCGGTCTGGAAGTTACCGATTCTGGCGCAGCCATCTCCGTACCGGTCGGTAAAGCGACCCTGGGCCGGATCATGGACGTCCTCGGTAACCCGATCGACGAAGCTGGCCCGATCGACACCGAAGAGCGTTGGGGCATTCACCGTCCAGCGCCTTCGTTCGCTGAACAGGCAGGCGGCAACGACCTGCTGGAAACCGGCATCAAGGTTATCGACCTGGTTTGCCCGTTTGCCAAAGGCGGTAAAGTCGGTCTGTTCGGTGGTGCCGGTGTAGGCAAAACCGTAAACATGATGGAACTGATCCGTAACATCGCCATCGAGCACAGCGGTTATTCCGTGTTCGCCGGTGTGGGTGAGCGTACTCGTGAGGGTAACGACTTCTACCACGAGATGAAGGACTCCAACGTTCTGGACAAAGTGGCACTGGTTTACGGTCAGATGAACGAGCCGCCGGGTAACCGTCTGCGCGTAGCACTGACCGGCCTGACCATGGCCGAGAAGTTCCGTGACGAAGGTAACGACGTTCTGCTGTTCGTCGACAACATCTATCGTTACACCCTGGCCGGTACTGAAGTATCCGCACTGCTGGGCCGTATGCCTTCGGCAGTAGGTTACCAGCCGACCCTGGCTGAAGAGATGGGCGTTCTGCAAGAACGTATCACTTCGACCAAGGAAGGTTCGATCACTTCGATCCAAGCGGTATACGTACCTGCGGATGACTTGACCGACCCGTCGCCAGCGACCACCTTCGCCCACTTGGACGCCACCGTCGTTCTGTCCCGTGACATCGCTTCCCTGGGTATCTACCCAGCGGTAGATCCACTGGATTCGACTTCGCGCCAGCTGGATCCGAACGTAATCGGCCAGGACCACTACGACACCGCTCGCGGCGTTCAGTACGTTCTGCAACGTTACAAAGAGCTGAAGGACATCATCGCGATCCTGGGTATGGACGAGCTGTCGGAAGCCGACAAGCAGTTGGTAAACCGTGCTCGTAAGATCCAGCGCTTCTTGTCGCAGCCGTTCTTCGTGGCTGAAGTCTTCACCGGTGCTTCGGGTAAATACGTTTCCCTGAAAGACACCATTGCTGGCTTCAAAGGCATCCTCAACGGTGACTACGACCACCTGCCAGAACAAGCGTTCTACATGGTTGGCGGCATCGAAGAAGCGATCGAGAAAGCCAAGAAACTGTAATCCCGGCGCCCGGCAACGGGCGCTAATTTAGGTTGAGGCAATCAGATGGCTATGACAGTCCATTGCGATATCGTCAGCGCGGAAGGGGAAATCTTTTCCGGCCTGGTCGAGATGGTGATTGCGCACGGTGCACTGGGTGATCTTGGTATCGCTCTGGGTCACGCGCCGCTGATCACTAATCTGAAGCCAGGTCCGATCCGCCTGATCAAGCAAGGCGGGGAAGCCGAGGTGTTCTACATCTCCGGTGGTTTCCTCGAGGTTCAGCCGAACATGGTCAAAGTGCTTGCCGATACCGTGCAACGTGCTGCCGACCTGGATGAAGCTCAGGCTCAAGCAGCTCTCAAGGCTGCCGAGCATGCTCTGCATGAAAAGGGCGCTGATTTCGACTACAGCGCTGCGTCAGCTCGTCTGGCCGAGGCTGCAGCTCAGCTGCGCACCGTCCAGCAGATCCGCAAGAAGTTTGGCGGTTAATCCGTCAGCCGCTTGTTGTGCGATTGATAAAAAAGGGTAGCCTCGGCTACCCTTTTTCTTTTTCCGAATTCAAACCCGGTCGCAGTTGCTGACCACCCAGGATTGGTAGCCAGTCATGTCTCTTGAAATCGTTATCCTCGCGGCCGGTCAAGGCACTCGTATGCGTTCGGCCCTGCCGAAGGTTTTGCACCCGATTGCCGGCAATTCCATGCTGGGCCATGTTATCCACAGCGCCCGCCAACTCGATCCACAACGCATCCATGTAGTAATTGGCCATGGCGCCGATGTGGTGCGTGAACGTCTGGCGGCTGATGATCTGAATTTCGTCCTGCAGGACAAGCAACTGGGCACCGGCCACGCCACCGCTCAGGCCGTACCGTTCATTTCCGCGGACACCGTGCTGATCCTTTACGGTGACGTGCCGCTGATCGAAGTCGAAACCCTGCAACGTTTGCTCAAGCACGTAGTGCCGGGGCAGATGGGTTTGCTCACCGTCGAACTCGATGATCCAACCGGTTACGGCCGTATCGTGCGCGACTCTGACGGTAAGGTCGCGGCCATCGTTGAGCACAAAGACGCCAGCGAAGCGCAGCGCGCAATCACCGAAGGCAACACCGGCATTCTCGCCGTCCCGGCCGATCGTCTGGCCGACTGGATGAGCCGCCTGTCGAACAATAACGCTCAGGGCGAGTACTACCTGACCGACGTGATCGAAATGGCGGTCAACGATGGTCTGGTAGTGGCCACCGAACAACCGCACGACCCAATGGAAGTGCAGGGCGCCAACGATCGCAAACAACTGGCCGAGCTGGAGCGTCATTACCAGTTGCGCGCCGGCCGCCGTTTGATGGCGCAAGGCGTGACCCTGCGTGACCCGGCGCGTTTTGATGTGCGCGGCGAAGTGACCGTGGGTCGCGATGTGCTGATCGACATCAACGTGATCCTCGAAGGCAACGTTGTTATCGAAGACGACGTGGTGATCGGCCCGAACTGTGTGATCAAGGACAGCACCCTGCGCAAAGGCGTGGTGATCAAGGCCAACAGTCATATCGAAGGTGCCGTAATGGGCGAGGGCAGCGATGCCGGTTCGTTCGCGCGTCTGCGTCCGGGCACCGTGCTTGAAGCGCGCGCGCATGTGGGTAACTTTGTTGAACTGAAGAATGCGCACATGGGCGAGGGCGCGAAGGCCGGTCACTTGACCTATTTGGGCGATGCCGAAATCGGTGCGCGCACCAACGTGGGTGCGGGCACCATCACCTGCAACTATGACGGCGCCAACAAGTGGAAAACCGTGTTGGGTGCAGATGTGTTCATCGGCTCCAATAACTCGTTGGTCGCGCCTGTGGATATCTCTGACGGTGCGACCACGGCGGCCGGTTCGACGATTACGCAGAATGTGGATAACGCGCAGTTGGCAGTTGGTCGCGCGCGGCAGAAGAACATTGATGGCTGGAAGCGTCCGGTGAAAATCAAAAAGGACTGAGTTATCCACAGTCTGACTTAACCACGCATATCCAATGTGGGAGCGGGCTTGCTCGCGAAAGCGGTCTATCAGTCACACATTCAGTGCCTGACACGACGCCTTCGCGAGCAAGCCCGCTCCCACATTTTTGTTTGTGTTGTTCTGAAAAAACTCTGCATCGCGCTTGACGATTTATGGCCAATAGGTTTTGATTGCTTCCGTTATCTTTCGAATCGAAACTTAAACCGCCATGTCGAAACGCAACACGCCCCAACGCCGCCACAACATTCTCGCCTTGCTCAATGAGCAGGGCGAAGTCAGTGTGGATGAGCTAGCCAAGCGCTTCGAAACCTCTGAAGTTACGATTCGCAAGGATCTCGCCGCACTGGAAAGCCATGGCTTGTTGCTGCGCCGTTACGGCGGGGCGATCACCATGCCGCAGGAGCTGGTCGCGGAAACCGCGCAGAGCGTTTCCAAATACAAACAGGCGATTGCCCGCGCGGCGGTGAAACGCATCCGCGAGCACGCGCGCATCATCATCGACAGCGGCAGCACCACCGCCGCGATGATCCCCGAACTTGGCCAGCAGCCAGGTCTGGTGGTGATGACCAATTCCCTGCACGTCGCCAATGCCTTGAGCGAACTCGAACACGAACCGGTGTTGTTGATGACCGGTGGCACCTGGGATCCGCATTCGGAATCCTTCCAGGGCCAGGTTGCCGAGCAGGTACTACGCTCTTACGACTTCGACCAGTTGTTCATCGGCGCCGACGGTATCGACCTGGTACGCGGCACCACGACCTTCAATGAACTGCTCGGTTTGAGCCGGGTCATGGCTGACGTGGCGCGGGAAGTCATCGTCATGGTCGAGGCCGACAAGATCGGCCGCAAGATTCCCAATCTGGAGCTGCCATGGAGCAGCGTCCATACCCTAATTACCGATGATCGCCTGCCCATCGATGCACGCGATCAGATCCAGGCCCGCGGTATCAACGTGATTTGCGCGGCTGTCAGTCAGGAGAAATAAGCATGTGTGGAATTGTCGGCGCAGTCGCTGAACGTAACATCACCGCCATCCTGCTCGAAGGCCTCAAACGCCTCGAATACCGTGGTTACGACAGCGCCGGTGTGGCGGTGTACACCAATGACGAAACCCTCGAGCGCATGCGTCGCCCGGGCAAAGTCAGCGAACTCGAAACCGCACTGGCCGAGCACCCGCTGGTGGGTCGTCTGGGTATCGCCCACACCCGTTGGGCCACCCACGGCGCGCCGTGCGAGCGTAACGCTCACCCGCATTTCTCCGGCGACATCGCGGTGGTGCATAACGGCATCATCGAAAACCACGAAGCTTTACGTGAACAACTGAAAGCACTGGGTTACGTGTTCACCTCAGACACCGACACCGAAGTTATCGCCCACCTGCTCAACCACAAACTCAAAGATCAGCCTGATCTGACCGTGGCACTCAAAGCCACCGTCAAAGAACTGCACGGCGCTTATGGTTTGGCGGTGATCAACGCCAAGCAGCCGGATCGTCTGGTGGCCGCGCGCAGTGGCAGCCCGTTGGTGATTGGTCTGGGACTGGGCGAGAACTTCCTCGCTTCCGACCAACTGGCGCTGCGTCAGGTGACTGACCGCTTCATGTACCTGGAAGAAGGCGATATCGCCGAAATTCGCCGCGATAACGTGCAGATCTGGGACGTGAGCGGCAACGCTGTCGAGCGCCAGACCGTGCAATATACCGACGGTGCCGAAGCTGCCGACAAAGGCGAATTCCGCCACTACATGCTCAAGGAAATCCACGAGCAACCGGCCGTTGTCCAGCGCACCCTCGAAGGTCGACTGAGCAATGATCAAGTGCTGGTGCAAGCTTTCGGTCCGCAAGCCGCCGAGCTGTTCGCCAAAGTGCGCAACGTGCAGATCGTCGCCTGCGGCACCAGCTATCACGCCGGTATGGTCGCGCGTTATTGGCTGGAAGAACTTGCCGGCATCCCCTGCCAGGTCGAAGTCGCCAGCGAATTCCGCTACCGCAAAGTCGTGGTGCAGCCGGACACCTTGTTCGTGACCATCTCCCAATCCGGCGAAACCGCCGACACCCTGGCCGCGCTGCGCAATGCTAAAGAACTGGGTTTCCTCGCCAGCCTGGCGATCTGCAACGTCGGCATCAGCTCGCTGGTGCGTGAATCCGACCTGACCCTGCTAACCCAGGCCGGTCGCGAAATCGGCGTCGCTTCGACCAAAGCCTTCACCACGCAACTGGTCGGCCTGTTGTTGTTGACCCTGTCGCTGGGTCAGGTTCGCGGCACGTTGGCCAAAGGCGTTGAAGCCACTTTGGTCGAAGAATTGCGCCGCCTGCCAACCCGCCTCGGCGAAGCGCTGGCGATGGACAGCACCGTGGAAAAAATCGCCGAACTGTTCGCCGAGAAAAACCACACCCTGTTCCTCGGCCGTGGCGCGCAATTCCCGGTAGCGATGGAAGGTGCCTTGAAGCTCAAGGAAATCTCTTACATCCACGCCGAAGCCTACCCGGCCGGCGAACTGAAACACGGCCCGCTGGCGCTGGTGGATAACGACATGCCAGTGGTCACCGTTGCGCCGAACAACGAGCTGCTGGAAAAGCTCAAGTCCAACCTGCAGGAAGTCCGCGCCCGTGGCGGCGAACTGATCGTGTTCGCCGACGAAAAAGCCGGGATGACCAACGGCGAAGGCACCCACGTGGTGCAAATGCCGCACATCCACGACATCCTCTCGCCGATCCTCTACACGATCCCGCTGCAGTTGCTGTCGTACTACGTTGCGGTGCTGAAGGGCACGGATGTGGATCAGCCGCGTAATCTGGCGAAGTCGGTGACGGTGGAATAAGTTATCCACAACTGAGTTAACCGCAAAAGATCGCAGCCTGCGGCAGCTCCTACACGGGAATCGTATTTCACCTGTAGGAGCTGCCGCAGGCTGCGATCTTTTGATTTTGATGTGAGGGTCAAACCCATGGATCGCTTCCAGGAAATGCACATCTTCACCACCGTCGCCCAAGAGCAGGGCTTCTCCTCGGCCGCGCGGCGTTTGGGCCTTTCCGCGGCCAGCGTGACGCGGGCGGTGGCGGCGCTGGAGTTGCGCATTGGTACGCAGTTGTTGATTCGTACCACGCGCAGTGTGCATTTGAGCGAGGCGGGGCAGCGTTATCTGGAGGATTGTCGGAGGATTCTTGCGGAGGTGCAGGAAGCCGAGGATTCAGCGGCGGGCAGTCATGCGCAGCCGCGTGGGCAATTGACGGTGACGGCGCCGGTGTTGTTCGGCGATCTGTTTGTGACACCGGTGATGGCGGGTTATCTCGCGCAGTATCCGGAAGTCACGATCAACGCGGTGCTGGTCGACCGGATCGTCAACATGGTCGAAGAGGGTATCGATGTGGCGGTGCGCATCGGTGATCTGCCCGACAGCAGCCAGCATGCGATTAGGGTCGGTGAGGTGCGTCGGGTGATTTGTGGCTCTCCGGCTTATTTCGCGCAGCATGGTCGACCGGTTCATCCACACGCGTTGGCGGGCGTGCCCGTCGTGGCGACTTCAGCAATCGGCCAGCAACGCACCTGGCCGTTTCTCGACGGCGGCGAACCATTCAGCGTGCGACCTGAGCCGCGTCTGATCGTGACCGCCAATCAGGCTGCGATTACGGCGGCGACCATGGGCTTGGGGATGACCCGAGTCTTGTCTTATCAGGTGGCGAGCAAGGTGGCCGCCGGTGAACTGGAAATCGTCCTCGCCGAATTCGAACTGCCCGCATTGCCGATCCATGTGGTCTATCAGGGCGGGCGCAAGGCGCCGGCGCGGATCCGCAGTTTTGTCGATTTCGCGGTACAGGCTTTGCGCGAACATCCCGCGTTGAAAAATGCAGCGTTATTGCACGAGCTGAAATAATCGTTTGCAGTTACTGGTGATTCTGTTGTTTTCGCGATCAGGGGAAGATGGCCCCCTCGGCGCGCTCATCCCCGCAGCGACGCCCCTGTTCAGCGGAGTCGACCATGCAAGCGATCAAACTCTACAACTTCCCGCGTTCTGGCCACGCTCATCGCGTCGAGTTGATGCTGTCCCTGCTGCAATTGCCGACCGAGCTGATTTTCGTCGATCTGGCCAAGGGTGAGCACAAGCAGCCCGCGTATCTGGCCATCAACAGCTTCGGCCAAGTCCCGGCGATTGATGACGGCGGCGTGGTGCTCGCCGATTCCAACGCTATTCTGGTGTATCTGGCGCAGAAGTATGGCAACGGACGTTGGCTGCCTGCGGACCCGGTCGGTGCCGCCCATGTGCAGCGTTGGTTGTCGGCAGCCGCCGGGCCGATTGCTTTCGGCCCCGCTGCCGCACGCTTGGTCACGGTATTCGGCGCGCAACTGAATGCTGATGAAGCCATCACCCGTGCGCACAACCTGCTGAAAGTGATGGACGTCGAACTGGGCAAAACCCCGTATCTGGCCGGCGAAGAACCGACCATCGCCGACGTCTCGGCCTACAGTTACATCGCTCATGCGCCGGAAGGCAATGTGTCGCTGGATGAGTACGGCAACGTTCGCGCCTGGCTGGCCCGGGTCGAAGCCTTGCCCGGTTTTGTCGGCATGCCGCGCACCGTCGCCGGCCTGCAAACCGCAGTCTGATTCCCGCAATCCACACTGTGCCGACGGTGCAGGGGAGAGGTCGTGATGGAACGTTCACCGTGGCACGCTGGCGAGCAACAGTTGCAGGCGAAAGTCGGGGTTGCCGAACGCATGGAGACGTTCGGGCGTAAGGTGATTCGCACGTGGATGCCGGATCAGCACCGTGAGTTCTATCAGCAATTGCCCTTCATGTTGTACGGCGCCGTCGATGCGCAGGGTCGGCCGTGGGCCAGTGTGCTTGAAGGTGCGCCGGGCTTCGCTCATTCGCCGGATCCCGAGCACCTGCATTTCGCCAGCCAAACCTCGGCCGATGACCCGGCGCAACTGCGCAATGGCGAGCCGATCGGTTTGCTCGGCATCGAACTGCACACCCGCCGGCGCAATCGCCTCAACGGTCATGTCGATAATCTGACCGCGCAGGGATTCGACGTCAGCGTGGATCAGGCTTTCGGCAACTGCCCGCAATACATTCAGTTGCGCCAGTTTCAGCGCGTGCCACTGACGGATCCGCAAACCCGCCCGGCTCAGCATCTGGACGCTCTCGATGAGACGGCCACGGCGTTGATCGAAGGCGCCGACACGTTCTTCGTCGCCAGTTATGTCGATGTTGATGGTCAGCGCGCGGTGGATGTTTCCCACCGCGGTGGGCAGCCAGGTTTCGTACGGGTGGAAGGGAATCGTCTGACCATCCCCGACTTTGCCGGCAATCTGCATTTCAATACCCTCGGCAATTTATTGCTAAACCCCAAGGCCGGCCTGCTGTTCATCGACTTTTCCACAGGCGATGTACTGCAACTCAGCGGGCGCACCGAGATCATTCTCGAAGGCCCGCAAATCGAGGCGTTTCAAGGCGCGGAACGCCTGTGGACATTTGCTGTGGAAAAACTGGTGCGGCGCCCGGCGGCATTGGCGTTGCGCTGGCGCTTCGACGGCATGTCGCCGACCAGTCTGTTGACCGGTAACTGGGCCGAGGCGGACGCACGTTTGCAGGCGCAGGCACTCGGCAATCAATGGCGGCCTCTGCGGGTGGCGAAGATCGAAGCGGAGAGTCAGCACATTCGCTCGATCTATCTGGAGCCCGCCGATGGCGCCGGTTTGCCGGTGTTTCTCGCCGGTCAGCATTTGCCGCTGCGTTTCACCGTGGAGGGCGAGGTACACATTCGTACTTACAGCCTTTCGAGTGCGCCATCGGATGGTTTCTATCGAATCAGCGTCAAGCGTGAGGGCCTGATTTCGTCGCATCTGCATGAGCAGATTAATGTTGGCGATGTACTCGAAGCGCGTGCGCCGCAGGGGCATTTCACCGTCGCACCGCTGGAGCAGCGACCGTTGGTGTTGTTGGCGGCCGGTGTGGGAATTACGCCGTTGCTGTCGATGCTGCGCGAGGTGGTGTACCAGGGCTTACGGACGAGGAGGATTCGTCCGACGCTGTTGTTGCAGAGTTCACGCAGCCTGGCCGATCAACCCTTTCGCAAGGAGCTGGATCGCTTGCTGGAAACGTCTGGCGATGCGGTACGGGTGTTGCGTTTGCTCAGCCAGCCGGAAGCCGATGTGCAGGAAGGTGCGGACTTCGATTTGCCGGGGCGGATTGACGGCGAGGTGTTGAGGAATGTGCTGGAGGTCGATGATTTCGACCAGATCGATTTTGTCCTGTGTGGCCCCGGTGGTTTTACCCAAGGGCTATACGACACCCTGCGCGAACTGGATGTACGCGATGCGCAGATTTATGCGGAAACCTTTGGCCCGTCGACGCTGAAACGTCAGGCCGATCCGGATGCAATCGTGATTGAGCAACCGCCCGTAGCGACCACTTCGGTTCCGGTGGTGTTCGAGCGTTCGGCGAAAGAAGCGCGTTGGCAGCCGGATGGTGGCAGTTTGCTGGAACTGGCGGAAAACCGTGGATTGCGTCCGGAGTTCAGTTGCCGGGGTGGTTCATGTGGAACCTGCAAGACGCGGCTGGTCAGCGGTGCGGTGAATTATCCACAGGTGCCGGCGGATATGCCGGAGGCGGGGCATGTGCTGATTTGTTGCGCGGTGCCGGCGCAGAGCAGCCAACCTTTGGTGCTCGACCTGTAATCCCGAACCCACCACAAAATCCCTGTGGGAGCGGGCTTGCTCGCGAAGGCGGGTTGTCAGCAACGATGATGTCGACTGACCCGACGCTTTCGCGAGCAAGCCCGCTCCCACAATGGGGAATGTGTTTCAGGCCGAAATCAGGCGTAGGACAGGGATTTTTCTTCGAGCAGTTCCTGATACAGCTCCGTCCACTTGCGCCCCATTTCATCGGCTGTGAATAACTGCCGATACCGCGCCTCCGCTTTCACCCCCATCGCCGCCGCACGCACCGGATCATCCCAGAGCGTACGCATCGCCTCGCGAAACGCCTGCGGATGACTCGGCGGTACGACCAATCCGGTCTCGTTGTGAATATTGATGTAACTGGTGCCGGTGCCGATCTCGCTGGAGATCATCGGTTTGCCGTACATCGCGCCTTCCAGCAGCGAAATACCGAACGCTTCCGAACGCAGGTGCGACGGGAAGACGATCGCGTAGCTCAATTGCAGCAACGCGACTTTGTCTTCGTCGCCCAAGCGGCCGAGGAAATGAATGTTGCGCAGCCCCAACGCTGCAGCTTGCGCATGCAACTCTTGCTCGAGCGGGCCGGCGCCGACGATCACCACCGGGTAATCCACGTCTTTCAGCGCATCGAGCAGGATGTGCAGGCCTTTGTAATAACGCATCACCCCGACAAACAGGAAAAACTTATCCCCAAGCTGCTGGCGCCAGCGGTTCATGCGCTCGGTATCAGCCTGTGGATAACCGGCCTTGTTCAAACCGTAGGGGATGACTCGAGTCTTGTCCTGAAACTGCTGCAGCACATCGCTGGTGTGCAGGTAGTTCGGCGACGCCGCGACGATGCGGTCGGCGCTGGCGAGGAAGCGGTTCATCAGCGGCCGGTAAAGTTTCAGCAGGTGCCTCTGGCGAATGATGTCCGAGTGGTAGGTCACGACGCTGGGTTTGTGCGTGGCGCTGGCGAAATGCACCAGATCCATGAACGGCCACGGGAAGTGATAGTTGACCACATCGGCCTCGGCGGCCATTTCGCGAAACTGTTTGAACACACTCCAGGAAAAACCGGTGGAGGCGAACTGAATGTCGAGTTTGGCGCGGTGCACTTCGTGGTGACCGAGTTTGACCACGGGCGGTGTCGGGTCGCTGCTGAGTGTCAGCACCTGGCCATCGATGCCGTGCTGGGCGCCGCTTTCGCAGAGCTGGAAGATCACTTGTTCGATGCCGCCGACCGAGTCAGGCAGGTACGTTTTGAAAAAATGAAGTACGCGCATATCAACCTCCCATGGCCTGGCGGTAGGCACCGGCCGTGGCCTGTGCACAACGCTTCCAGGAAAAAAGCCGTGCCTGCTGCAATCCGGCTTCTCGGCATGCCTGCCAATGTGCTTGATCGTCGATCAGAAGGCTCATCGCATCGCGCAAGCCTTGTGCATCGTCAGCTTCAATATAGTTGCCGGCCGGGCCCGCCACTTCCGGCATCGCCGAAGAATCGGTGACCACCACCGGCGTGCCACTGGCCATTGCCTCCAGCACCGGCAGACCGAAACCTTCGTACAGCGAAGGAAAAATCAGTGCCCGTGCACCGGCGAGCAATTGCGCCACGTGTTCATCGGGCAAGTAACCGAGCAGGCACACATGCCCGCTGGCCAGGGCCTGACGCAATTCGTCACTGAATTGATCGCGCTGCCAGCCGGCCATGCCGACGATCAGCAGCGGAAAGCGCTCGCGCACGGCTTCTGGCAACAAGGCGTGGGCGCGCAGGGCCAGCGTCAGGTTTTTGCGCGGCTCCAACGTGCCGACACAGAGGAAATACTCACGCGCCGTTACCGCGTGCGTTTTGAGCACCGCGTCGATCGCCAATGGCTCACGCGGATGAAAGCGTGCCGCGACGCCCAATGGAGCGACCACAAAACGCTCGGCAGGCAAGCCGAAATAATCCTGCGCTTCATCGGCGATGGCTTGCGAGTCGGTGAGAATCAGCTGCGCCTGCGCAACGCCGCTCGCCAGTCGCCGCTCGATTTCCTTGAGCCGCGCCGCCGGTTGCGTGTCGGGGAAATGCAGGTGCGTGAGGTCGTGCAAAGTGATCACGGTCGGGCCGTCGAAGGCCAGCGGCCACAGGCTCGGCTCGTGATACAGATCGATGCCTTGCGCGCGACCCTGATCGAAGCGTTTCTGCTCCAGCCAGCGCCGTGCCTGATAGGCCCCGGGGATTTGCCGCAGCAGCGGCGTCAAACGCGAGTAACCGGGCATGGCCGCTTCCGGCAGCGCCGAACTCCAGCCCCAGCCGTGGAACAGCGTAACCTCGACATCAGGTTCGCTGCGCAAGGCGTTGACCAGTTCGGCGACGTAATGGCCGATGCCGGTGCGCGGCGCCTGCAGAATGCGTGCGTTAAGGGCAATGCGCATGCTGCCTCGCTGGCGCCGTCGGCGCTTCCAGAACATTACGCACACTGCGCTCGGCCAGTTGCTGACTGGCTTCGCGCCAACCGATCCACTGCCAATCGGCGACATCGCGCGCAGCGGGAAACTGGCCGCTGCGCTGGAAACCCATGATCAGCTCGGCAAGGCTTTGCGGATCCAGCAGATCGAAATAGGCCATGAACTCGCCGCCAATTTCACGGAACACCGCGATATCGCTGCCCATCGCTGGCAAGCCGCGCTGCATGGCTTCCACCAGCGGCAAGCCAAAGCCCTCGACGAACGACGGGAACACCAACGCACTCGCGTGGGCGTAGGCGTGTTCGAGGCTGGTGTCGCTGAGGTCGTTGAACATGAACAGGCGCGTGTTCAGTTCGGGATGATTGCGCACCCGAGCGAGCAGGGCTTCGCACTTCCAGCCGACTCGCCCGGCGATGCACAGCCGCGCGGTTGAGCCCGCAACCCAGGCGCGTTCAAATGCGTCGAGCAGGTACGCGTGGTTCTTGCGCGGTTCGATGGTACTTACCATCAAAAACACCGGCTCGGGCGTGGTGAACAGCTGCTTCAGGCGCGCCTCAACCGTTGCCTCGGTGGTGTGCAGATCCAGTTCAGAACCCAAGTGAAAGAAATCGAACCAGCGCTTGTCGGTCTGCTCGCCACCGATTCGCCGCTGCAATTCTTCACGCACCTGATCGCGCACCGTCGCCGAAATCGCCATGTAGCCATCGGCGGTGCGGGTGATCCAGGCGAACCACTCGCTGAAAACCTCGACCAGACGCGTGTCGTAAAACTGGGGATGAGTCAGCGGAATCAGGTCATAGATCACCGCGATCACGCCGACGCCGTCGCGCTTCAACTGCTCGACGTGGGCGAATAAATCCGAATGCCACGACGAATCCAGCAGCACCAGTTGATCACCGGGCTGGTGTTGCAGCGGTGAACAACGTTTAAGCAATTGGCTACGGTTGATCCGCCGAATCAGCCGGATCGGCACGCCGAACGCAGCGAACACAGTCAGCCGATAACCGACATACAAAATCCGTCGCGCCAGTTTCGAGGTGCACTGTGCTTCGCGCTTTTGATGCCATTGCCAGAAGCGATGGGCCAGACGCTCAAGGCGCTCACCGAAAGTTTCCAGTGCGTTGTAAAACGGCGTATCCAGCGGCGCCAGTTGCAGCACCCGATAGAGTTGGCCATTGAGCACCACCACCGGCATGCACTCGACGCCGTCGGCGCTGGCCGGCAGTTGATTGATGACGTTGCGCACCACGCGTTGAATCCCCGAGTTGACCGTCGGGTGTTTGAACACGTGGGTGCATTCCACCAACAGGCGCGTCATGGTGCGCGCTCGACGTGCCGGGCCTCGGTGTCGCGAGTGATGGTGGTTTTGGCGCCGAGCCACGAGCAACCGACAAAGTCTTCCTGACGGTTGTTGATCACATGGAACACCAGCCCGTAGTCACGCCATTCGAAATTGCGATCGAGGTGCGAGTCCAGACGTGACAGGCTCAGCGACACCGAATAGTTACCTTTGCCCAAGCCCATGATGAAGGCGAAGCGATAGGTGAAACGTTCGCCGGCGTGCAGGTCGGTCAAGGCCTTGTCGAGGCGATGGGTATTGATGCCGTACATCATCTGGCCCAGACGATCCTTGAGGATAAAACCCAGCACCAGCCGTTCGATGTCCTTGCGCACCTCGACCTGGACTTCAAGCACCACTGCTTGGCCTACTTCGGCGGCGTCGATGCTGCGATCGTTTTCATCGAGAAGGCGCACGCCAAGAATCGCCGCTTCGCCGGTACCGGAGACGGTTTGCACTTCGCCACCGGCGAGCATTTCCTGACGGACGATCTGGCCTTCGCGTTCGGCCATCAGCGCGTTGTAGTAATCGAGCACCGGTTCCGGTTTGCCGTACATGGCCATGCGGCCGTCCTTGAGCAGGATCGCCGAGTCGCAGATCGACTGAATTGCCGAACGGTCATGGGACACGATCAGCAACGTGGTGCCGGATTTACGGAAACTGCGGATGCGCTCGAAGCTCTTGTGCTGGAAGTAGGCGTCGCCCACCGACAGCGCTTCGTCGACGATAAGAATGTCCGGGCGCCGCGCCGTGGCGACGCTGAACGCCAGGCGCATCTGCATGCCGCTGGAATAGGTGCGCACCGGGTGGTCGATGGCGTCGCCGATCTCGGCGAAATGCTCGATGTCGGGCAGCAGTGCTTCGATTTCTTCGAGCTGCATGCCCAGCAACTGGCCGGCCATGATCGCGTTCTGGCGACCGGTGAAATCCGGGTGAAAGCCCATGCCCAATTCCAGCAACGCAGCGACGCGACCTTGCAGTTCGATCTTGCCGCTGGTGGGTTGGGTGGTGCCGGTGATCATCTTCAGCAAAGTGCTTTTGCCGGCACCGTTGGCACCGACGATGCCCACCGCTTCACCGGGGGCGATTTCAAATTCGACGTCTTGCAGCACCCAGTGCTGGCGGTGGCGGATCGGCGAAAACGGGATCAGCCACTCGGCCAGTCGGCTCCAGCGGTTGGGGTATTGTTTGTAGGCCTTGCTCAGGCCAGTGACGCGAATATGCCCCATCAGAGTTCATCCACCATTTCGCCGACGCGCTGGCGAAACAGCCGCAGACCGATCAGACAAAACACCACGCCCGTGACGAAGATCGGCAGCAGCGAGCTCCAGACCGGCCACTGACCATAGAGAAACAGGTTTTGATAACTGCTGAACAGATTGGTCAGCGGGTTGAGTTGCAGCAGGCGCTGCACCCATTCCGGGAGGATCGTGATCGGGTAAACGATCGGCGTCAGCCAGAACCAGAATTGCAGGCAGATGCCGAACAACTGGCCGACATCGCGGAAGAACACGTTGAGTACGCCGAGCACCATGCCCAGCCCGGCGCAGAACATCATTTGCAGGGCGATCAGCGGAATCAGCGCCAGCAGCGCCATGCCCGGCCAACGCCCGGTGATCAGCAGAAAGCCGAGAAACAGGCTGATGATGATCGCGAAGTTGATCCCGGCATTGCACAGCACAATCACCGGCAGGCAGATGCGCGGGAAGCTGATTTTCTTCAGCAGGTTGGCGTTTTCCAGAAACATGTTCTGGCTGCGCAGGGTGATTTCGGAAAACAGCCCCCACGCCAGCAGACCGGCGCAGAGGTAAACGCTGTAGGCCATGCTGTCATCCACGCCCGGCAAACGGGCGCGCATGATGTGGGAAAAGATCACCGTGTAAACGACGATCATCGACAGCGGGTTGAAGATCGGCCACAGAGCGCCGAACAACGAATTGCGGTAACGCGCTTGAAACTCTCGCTGCACGCTGCCGAGGATGAAACCTCGGTAGCCATGCAACGAGCGGTACAGGGAAAGCAGCATTTAAACCGTCCTGCCGTATTGGTCTTCGAAGCGGACGATGTCGTCCTCTCCCAGGTATTCGCCGCTTTGCACTTCGATGATCACCAGATCGATCACGCCGGGGTTTTCCAGGCGATGCTTGTGGCCGGCGGCGATGAAGGTCGATTCATTCTTGGCCACCAGCGTGGTGCCGGAGCCGTTGTTGGTGACCTTGGCCATGCCCTCGACGACCACCCAGTGTTCATTGCGGTGATGGTGCATTTGCAGGGACAGCTTGCCACCGGGTTTGACCACGATGCGCTTGATCTTGAAGCGCGGCCCTTCTTCGAGAACCGTGTAAGTACCCCACGGGCGGCTGACTGTACGATGCAACCGATAGGCTTCGTGGGATTTGTCCTTGAGTTGCTTGGCCACCCGACGCACGTCCTGCGCACGGTCGGCGTGGGCCACCAGCACCGCGTCGGCGGTGTCGACGATGATCAGGTTATCCACACCCACCGTCGCCACCAAGCGGCCTTCGCTCTGCACGAAGTTGTTATGACTGTCGATGAAGATCGCTTCGCCGCTGGCGCGGTTGTTGTCGGCATCGGCGGGCACCAGAGCCGCGACGGCGCCCCACGAGCCGATGTCGCTCCAGTCAAAACCGGCCGGCACCACCACGACTTTTTCCGAGCGTTCCATTAATGCGTAGTCGATGGAGATGTCGGTGATTTCCGCGAACAGCGCCGGTGACAGCTCTTGTTGCAGGCAACCGACGGTTTCAATCGGTGCGCTGGCGGCCATGCAGGCGCGGGTCTGTTCCAGCAGCTCCGGTGCGTGCAATTGCAGCTCGGCAATCACCGCCGCCGTGGTGAAGCAGAACATCCCCGAGTTCCACAGGAAGTTGCCGCTCTCCAGATAATGCGTGGCGGTTTGCAGGTCGGGTTTCTCGACGAAGCGCTGCACTTTCGCCGCGCCTTTGGCGTCCAGCGGCGCGCCGGTTTCGATGTAGCCGAAGCCGGTTTCCGGCGCGGTCGGGATCACACCGAAAGTCACCAGATAACCGTCCTTGGCCAGATTGACCGCGTGCTCGACGGCGGTCTTCAGCGCGTCCTGATTGACGATCAAATGGTCGGCCGGCATCACCACCATGATCGCGTCATCACCGTGCAGCGCTTGCAGCGACAACGCTGCGGCAGCAATCGCCGGCGCGGTGTTGCGCCCGGTCGGCTCCAGCAGGAAGTGCCCGCGATGGCGCGAGACGTGGGCGGCGCAATAGTGATCCTTGCTCTGGAAGTAGTACTCGCGATTGGTCACCGTGACGATGTCGCCCCAGCCGTCGAGCAAAGCTGCGGCGCGCTGGTAGGTCTTGCCGAGCAGCGACTGGCCGTCGGGCAAATTCATGAACGGTTTCGGATGGCCCTCGCGGGACACCGGCCACAAACGAGTGCCGGCACCGCCGGACAAAATCACGGGGATCAGCATGGCCTACTCCTTGGCGACGCGTTTCATGTCCGCATCCATCATCATGCGGATCAAGGTATCCAGGTCGGTTTTCGGCTTCCAGCCCAGCACGCGCTGAGCCTTGGCCGGATTGCCGAGCAGCACTTCAACTTCGGCCGGGCGGAAAAACGCCGGGTCGATTTTCACGTAATCACGGTAGTTGAGGCCGACGTGATCGAAGGCGATGCGGCACATCTCGCGCACCGTGGTGGTGACGCCGGTGGCGACCACGAAATCGTCAGGCTTGTCCTGTTGCAGCATCAGCCACATGGCTTCGACGTAGTCGCCGGCAAAACCCCAGTCGCGTTTCGCATCAATGTTGCCCAGCGCCAGCTCCTGCTGTTTGCCTTGCTTGATGCGAGCAGCGGCGTCGGTGACCTTGCGGGTGACGAACTCGATGCCGCGCAGGGGTGATTCATGGTTGAAGAGAATGCCGCTGCTGGCGTGCAGGTTGAAGCTTTCGCGATAGTTGACGGTGATCCAGTGGCCGTAGAGCTTGGCCACGCCGTACGGGCTGCGCGGATAGAACGGCGTGTTCTCGTCCTGCTGCTCGGCTTGAATCAGACCGAACATTTCACTGGTCGAGGCCTGATAGAAGCGCGTGTGCGGGCTGAACTGACGGATCGCTTCAAGCAAGTGCGTGACACCCAGACCATCGACAATGCCGGTGGTCACCGGTTGATCCCAGGAGGCGGCAACAAAACTTTGCGCGGCGAGGTTATAGACTTCGTCCGGCGCTGACTTGATGACCGCGCGCTGTACCGAGCAGGCATCGGCCATGTCGCCGTCGAGATAAACGATGTCGGCTTCGACACCCATCTCGCGCAGGCGCCAGCGCGAATCGCTGCTGCGCCGTGCAACCAGGCCATGAACCTTGTAGCCCTTGTCGAGCAACAGTTTCGCCAGATAAGCGCCGTCCTGGCCGGTGATCCCCGTGATCAGTGCACTTTTAGTCATTATTGTTTTACTCGCTTCTCCCAGTCGGACAGGATCGCCCGCAGGGATTGTTGTGTGGTGATTTCAGGCGCCCATCCTGTGGTTTTGGTCAGCCTTGCATGGCTGCCGCAAACGCGACGCTGATCGGCACGTCGCATACGCGCCGGATCCTGAACCAGTTGCATGGTTACTTCGGCCAGATCGGCCAGTTGTTCAATCAGACTGCGGATGCTCTGCTCCCGCCCCGAGCAGATGTTGTAAACCTGTCCTGCCTGGCCCTTTTCCAGCAGCGCGAAATACGCCGAGACCACGTCGCCAACATCGAGAAAATCGCGGCTGACGTCAATATCCCCAACCTCAAGTTGTGGTGCTTGCAGGCCTTGCTTGATGCGAATGATCTGCCGCGCCGCGCTGGCGATGACAAAACTGTCTTTCTGCCCGGTGCCGATGTGGTTGAACGGCCGCGCGACGAGTACCGGCCAGCCCTCGCTCAAACCCCATTGCAGGCTGAGAAACTCGGCCGAGATTTTGCTCACCGCGTACGGGTTGCGCGGGCAGGGCGCTTGTTGTTCGGTGATCGGCAGATCGTTCTCGCTGACCTGACCGTAAACGTCGCCAGAGCTGACGTACAGGAAGGAGCCCTGAAAACCACGGGCCTTGAGGGCCTGCAACAGATTGAGGGTGCCGAGCAGATTGATGTCGAAGGTGCGGGCCGGGTCGCGGAAGGCTTCGGGGACGAATGTCTGGCCAGCCAGATGAATGACCGCGTCGGGCATTTGCGGCCAGAGGTCGACAAGGCTGTCGGGATCCGCCAGATCAAAACGTGAAGCTGCAGGCAGCAGTTCCCACGCAGAATCAGACGAGGCCAAACGTGACTGAATATGTTGTCCAACGAATCCACTGAGACCCGTGACGAACAGACGCTTTTTCAAACAGCGACCCCTTGGTCTTGGTTTTCGCAGCACTTCCTACAGGCTTTAGAGAAGGGTCTGTCAGATCGGTGGAAAAAACCGCTAAGACGACAGGCGAAAACGTTGTTGTAGTTATTTGCTGTCAATCTGTGCCAATTGCCGAGCAATTTCAACTGGCCATACCGTGACTGGTCAGTTCTCGTCAGCGTAGCGGATTTATTCTCGCCGGGCGGTTCACGAATCCTCAACGGATGTGTTTAGAATGCCCCTCGTCGCCAAATCCCGGGGTTTGATTCGGGAACCGCGACGCAGGGTGAAACCGACCACTAAAACAAGAACGAAGACGTGTTTGATGACGAAGGACGAGTGCCGGCCCTGCCGACCCGATCCGACGCTCGGCCGTCATAGCATGAAGGTGCCGGGATGGCAGCTTCATCGTGGGATGCCATGAATTTCATTCTCTACTCGGACGTCAACGACAGCTCCATCAGCCAGAGCCTCGGGCGTCCCGAATACAGTTATTACTTCGTGCTCAAGGCCTATCGCCCGGTGCTGGAAAGCCTTGGGCGCGTGCACGTGGTCGCATCCACCGCCGACGTCGATCCGCTGTATCGACAACTGCTCGCCGCCGGCGAAGAAAGCCTGTTCCTGTCGTTCACCCCGCCGCAGAAAACCCCGGTCGACCTCGAATGCCCGACGATGTGCGTGGTGGCGTGGGAGTTCGATTCGATACCTGACGAGCAGTGGGACAACGACCCGCGCCAGGACTGGACGCAGATGCTCGCCCGGCAGGGCCGCGTGATCACGCTGTCGAGCCACACCGCCCGGGCGATTCGTCGCGCCATGGGTGAAGACTTTCCGGTGCTGGTGTTGCCGACGCCGCTGTGGGAAAACTTCGCCACGATTCGTCAGCAAACGCTGAGTACACCGGTGAGTCCGGGTACCACGCTGGCGATCAAGGGCTGTATTTTCGACACGCGCACCCTTGGCCTCACAGCCGATGCACTGATCCCGGTGCCGATCACCCCTGAAGAAGAAGCCGCGCTGGCCGCCGCCATCGAAGCCGCGCGCCCGCCACCGCTGACCCTCAAACGCCGCTTCGTCATCGCCCGGCATTACCTGCGTTTGTGGGCGCTGAATCTCGGCCACGAGCAGGCCGAGCCGGTGCCGCGAGTGAAGTTTCTCTACAACTGGTATTGGGAAGGCATTCGCGACCTGGTTCCGGACACGCTGCATGGCTGGCTCGAACAGCGACTGCCGGCGGTGTGTGGCGCGCTGCCGGTGCCTGTTATTGAACCGGTGCCACTGGATTTGCCGGACACCACCTCGGTGGTCGAGACCACAGTCGATGGCGTGGTGTATGTCAGCGTGTTCAACCCCAAGGATGGCCGCAAGAACTGGCATCAACTGATCACCGCATTCTGCTGGGCGTTCCGTGAAACGTCCGACGCCACGCTGGTGCTGAAGATTACCCAGAACGATCTGGCGTCCTATTACAGCGAATTAATGACCTTGCTCGCGCAGCTCACGCCGTTCGCCTGTCGAGTGGTGGTGATGCACGGTTACCTCGACGACGCGCAGTACGCCCGGCTGTATCAGGCCGCGAGTTTCTATGTAAACGCCTCGCGCTGCGAAGGCCTGTGCCTGCCGCTGATGGAGTTCATGTCCGGCGGCAAACCGGTGATCGCCCCCGATCACACGGCGATGGAAGATTACATCGATGAGTCGGTGGCGTTCGTGGTCAAGTCCAGCGAAGAGCTGACGATCTGGCCGCAGGACACGCGCATCATCTACCGCACGTTGCGCTATCGCCCGGACTGGGGCTCGCTGAAAACCGCCTACGAAAACAGCTATCGAATGGCCAAGAACCAGCCGCAGGATTATCAGCGGATGTCGGCGGCCGCCGTCGCGCGCATGCACGATTACTGCGCGTTCGCGCCGGTGCAAAAACGCATGGCGGACTTTTTCGCGCTGACACCCAAGGCTGTCGATGTGGCGCCTGTGACGGATAACGCCTCATGCTGATCATCATTCATTCGGAAACCAACCAGCACACCATCGCGCAGAATCTCGGGCGTTCGGAGTACAGCTATTACTTCGTGCTCAAGGAATATCGCCCGGTGCTCGAACGACTCGGGCGAGTGGTGGAAGTGCTCGATCCGCAGGCCGAGGTCGATGCGCTTTACCGGGAATGCCTGAGCCGCGGCGAGCCTTGTGTATTTCTGTCGTTCTCGCCGCCACATCGCACCCCGGTGCACCTGGCGTGTCCGACGCTGCCGGTGTTCGCGTGGGAATTCAGCACCATCCCCAACGAGCCGTTTGCCGGTGAGCCGCGCAACGACTGGCGCACCGTGCTGGCCGCTTGTGGCGCGGCAATCACCCATTCCAATTACACGGTCAACGCCGTGCGTGAGGCGATGACCGAGGATTACCCGATCGTCGCGGTGCCGGCGCCGGTGTGGGATCGCTTTGCCGCACGCGGTGCGCAGCTGCACGGGCAAACCTCGACAGGGCCGCTGCGCCTGACCATCAAAGGCTTGGTGGCGGACAGTCGCAAGCTTGATCTGAATGCCTTCGGCCCGGCGCACCTGCGCAGCGGCGAAGGCATCGATTTCACTGCGCCGGTCACTGAGCAAGAGTTGTTGCTCGATGGCGTGGTGTACACCTCGGTGTTCAATCCCGGCGACGGGCGCAAGAACTGGGAAGACATGCTCAGCGCGTTTTGCGTAAGTTTTCGCGACGTCGAAGACGCGACGCTGGTGCTCAAACTGACCCATCACGATGCCGAAGAAGCGCTCGGCGACATCCTTCATCACCTGTACAAAAACCAGTCCTATCGCTGCCGCATCGTGCTGATCTACGGCTACCTCGCCGATCCGGATTACGAGCGACTGGTGCAGGCCACGCGTTACGTGGTCAACACCTCGTACGGCGAAGGCCAGTGTTTGCCGCTGATGGAATTCATGTCCTGCGGCAAACCGGCAGTGGCGCCGCGCACCACGGCGATGATCGATTACCTGAGCGCCGACAACGCGTTCCTGATCGAGTCCACCGACGAACTCACCGCTTGGCCGCACGACCCGCGTCGGGCCTTCCGCACGTTGCGTTACGTGACTAATTGGGCGTCGTTGTGCGAGGCCTATAAAGCCAGTTACGACGTGGCGAAAAACCAGCCGGCGCGTTACGCACAGATGTCGGCGCAAGCGGTCAGCAGCCTGCAAGGTTTCTGCAGTCAGGCCGTGGCCGAGCAGCGATTGCAGGTGTTCCTCGCGCAGTTGTTCGAGCAACGCGCGGTGGCGATGGAAGCGCCCGAAGCATGACCAGTAAACGGATCATGGACATTGAAGTCCTGCGCGCGATTGCCGTGCTGGGCGTGTTGTTCCATCACTTGCAGGGCAGCCTGTTCACCGATCCGGTGCCGTTGCTGGAGCAGATTCATGGCTGGGCGCAGCCGTGGTGGGGCGTCGATCTGTTTTTCGCGATCTCCGGGTTTGTCATCGCCCGCAGCCTGATCCCGACGCTGCAAGGCTGTACGACGCGTCAGGAATATTGGCAGGAGACGCGCAATTTCTGGCTGCGCCGGGCGTTTCGGCTGTTGCCGTCGGCGTGGTTATGGCTGGCGCTGATGTTGCTGGCCTGCGTGTTTCTCAATCGCTCCGGAGCGTTCGGCACGCTGGCTGCCAACCTGCAAGCGACGCTGGCCGGGGTGTTGCAGTACGCCAACTTCCGCTTTGCCGACAGCTTCTTTCATTACGAATACGGCAGCAGTTTTGTTTACTGGAGTCTGGCGCTGGAGGAGCAGTTTTATCTGCTGTTCCCGCTGCTGATTCTGCTGTTTCGCCGACATCTGGTCTGGGCCTTGCTGGCGCTGGTCGCGGTGCAGATTCTGACCGTGCGCACGCCGTTGCTGATGGTGGTGCGCACCGATGCGCTGGCCCTCGGCGTGCTGTTGGCGATGTGGAGCGTGCAGCCGAGTTATCAGCGTTGGCAGCCGACGTTCTTGCGTCGTCCGTGGGCCGGCATTTCAGCGCTGATCGCCATCGGTTTGCTGCTGAGCTTTATGGCCACCGACCGTTTCACCTTTGCCAATTACCGCATCGGCTCGATCGCCGTGCTCAGCGCTGTGCTGGTGTGGATCGCCTCGTACAACCGCGATTACCTGATGCCGGCCGGAATTGTGCAGCGCTTGCTGGCGTGGGTCGGCAGTCGTTCCTACGGGATATATCTGATCCACATTCCGGCCTATCAACTGGTGCGTGAACTGATTTTACGTTTGCAAAATGCCGGTTTGCCGAGCCCGGCCGGGCACCCGATCGTCACGCTGTTGCTGGCGTTCGGCCTGATCGTGCTGCTTAGCGAACTGAATTACCGCTTTATCGAAATGCCGATGCGCAACCGTGGCGCTGCGTTGGTCAAACGCCTCGGCACGTCCCGAACCGCCGTCCCATCCTCTGGAGCCACCTCATGCTGAGCCTTTTGAAGAAACTCACGGCGGGCACGCCTGCACCGGCCCCCGCGCAGCCTGTCGCGGCGACCGTGGAAAAGACCGATCCGTACATGCTCGGCCTGCACGATGCGATGCTCAGTGGCTGGTTCAATCAGGAAACCGGCGAGCTGTTCACAGGCTTCCCGGTGACTGCCGATGACACGCTGCTCGACGTCGGCTGTGGCGACGGCGGCAACGTGCATTTCTGCGGCATGCGCGGGGCGAAGATCATCATTGCCGACATCGACGCGGCCAAGGTCGAAGCGACCCGTCAGCGCCTGAGCGATACCCCGGCGCGCGACATCGAATGCCACGTCACCGACTGCAATCCACTGCCGATTGCCGATGCCACGGCCACGCGTGTGGTCTCCACTGAAGTCATTGAGCACGTCGACGACCCGGCGCAATTTCTCGCCGAACTGGTGCGCGTCGGCAAACCGGGCGCCTTGTACCTGCTGAGCGTGCCGCACCCAAGCTCCGAAGACCTGCAGAAAGACATCGCTGCCGCCGAGTATTTCCAGAAGCCCAACCACATTCGCATCATCAGCGAAGAACAGTTCAAGGCGATGGTCAGCGAGGCCGGGCTGGAGATCATCAGCCACAGCCAATACGGGTTTTACTGGTCGATGTGGATGCTGCTGTTCTGGGAAGCCAAGGTCGATTTCAGCAACCCGGATCATCCGCTGCTCAATCACTGGGCTGATACCTGGCAAGCCGTGCTCGACTCGCCGCGCGGCGCGCAGATCAAACAGGCGCTGGATGCCGTTGTCGCGAAAAGCCAGGTGATCATCGCCCGTAAACCCTGAACACTTTCCCCTGTGGGAGCGGGCTTGCTCGCGAAGGCGGTGTGTCATCCAACCTATATGTTGGCTGACACGGCCCCTTCGCGAGCAAGCCCGCTCCCACAAGGTTTTGTGTAACCTTGCAGCCTTGTGGTGTTCGGGGGCTGGAAGGTATGCGGTTTATTGTGGGGCTGTTTTTGGGCATCGTGCTGTCGGGTTGCGAGCAACACGCCGCGCCACCCCTCGACCAACAACTCTACATCTGGCAACGCCAATGGACGCCGGCCCATGAGTCGGCGTTGCGCGACAGCCACAATGATTTCTCGACGCTGCGCGTGTTAGCCCTGCAAGCCTTCCCGAATGCCGGGTGGAGCCGCGCGCGAATCGATGCGCCGTTGTTGAAAGCCGATGGCCGTGCGTTGATCGCGGTGATTCGTCTCGACGGGCAACTCAAGTCGCTGGATCAGGATCAGGTCACTGCACAGATTCTCCAAGTGCTCGCCGATTGGCAGGCGCAAGGCCTGACGTTGAGCGGCGTCGAGATCGATCACGACGCCGGTAATGCGCGTTTACCGGCCTACGCTGAATTCCTCAAACAGCTGCGCTCGGCATTGCCGACAGACATTGCGCTGAGTATCACCGCACTGCCTGCCTGGCTCGACAGCGCGCAATTGCCGACACTTCTGCAAACCGTCGACAGCAGCGTGCTGCAAGTCCACGCGGTCAGCGATCCGCGTCGAGGTTTGTTTGATTCCGATCAGGCGTTGAAATGGGCCAAGGCCTGGGCGCGGATCACCGATAAACCGTTTTATCTCGCGCTGCCGGCCTACGGTGTCGCGCTGTTGCCGGACGACGGTGGGGCGCCGCTGGTGGAAAGTGAGGTGCAACTCGAGCGCGGTGGCGAGCGTCGGGAACTGCTCGCCGATCCGCTGTCATTGAGCCAACTCGGCAAGACCCTGCGCGAAGACCCGCCGGCGCACCTGGCAGGGTTGATCTGGTTTCGTTTGCCGCTGGCCAATGATCGCCGCGCCTGGAGCCTGACTACCTTGCGCGCGGTTGCCCGTGGCGATCAACTCGTCAGTGAGCTCGGCGTGACGTTCAGCGAAAACGATGGTCTTTACGACATCAAACTCGACAACCCCGGCAACCTCGACAGTGCCTGGCCCGCGCAAATCACCTTGAAGGCGCAAAGCTGTGAAGGTGCCGATGCGCTCGCCGGTTATGCATTGCAACAAGGCCCGGATCTGCTTACCTTCACCCGCCTGCACGACGGCCGATTGCCGGCGGGCGGACAACGCGCCATCGGTTGGGCGCGTTGCGCACATATTGATCAAGGAGGTTCGCATGTTGACCCGTAACTGGCCCCGCCATCTGCTCTGCCTGAGCCTCTGCTTGCCATTGGGCTCGGCGCTGGCCTGCGGCCCGGACTTCCCGATGCGTCTGCTCGACAATCGTGGGCAAACCCTGGCGGATCTGCCGGAGGGCAACTTCAACTTCGAACTCAGCCGCCTCGGCAAAGCCATTGCCGGGCTGAACAACGTCACGGCGGCGACGCACAATCCCAACGACCTGTACGGCGAAGAAAACGCAGCCGCCGAGGCGCGCGATAAGGCTGAACAGCTGGGTTTGAGCGCCGAACAGCAAACGCTGGTCAAGCAACTGCGCGGCCTGACCGATGCCCATCAGGTCGAGGTGCAGGGCGCCAGCCTGCCGACGGAAATTCGTTTGTACGTGGCCGGCGCAGTGGCGTTTGCCACGGGCGATCATCAACTCGCCGTCGAATATTTCAACAAGCTGCTGGCGCTGCCGGCGGATCAGCGTCCGTTGCGCAGCACCTGGGCTGCGTATTCTCTCGGGCGCACGTTGTTCGCCATGAGCAGCGAGGCCGGGGATAAGGTCGTCGCGCTGGAGCGATCGCGTGATGCGTTCCGTCAGGCTCGGCAACTGAGCATCGACGGTTTCAGCGATCCGTTGGAGCTGGGTGTCGCCAGCCTCGGCGAAGAGGCGCGGGTGGTGCGCGCCGCTGGCGACTGGAACGCCGCCATCGAATTGTATGAAGCGCAGAACCTGCACGGTTCCGCCGTGGGTTACACCTCGCTCAAGCAATTGATGAATGAGTTGGCGGAATTGCCCGAGGCCGAACTGGCCGAATTGCTTCAGCACACATCGGTGCAGCAACTGGTCACGGCTTCGTTGGTCAGCCGTCAGGGCTGGTCGTTTGGCGACGAACCGCCGAACGAAAAGAAACTGGTGAAGCTTCTGCAAAACAGCACCCGTGGCAGCCTGGAAAATGCAGATCGTCTGGCAGCGATGAGTTATCAACAGGGCGATTACGCCGGTGCCAAAGCTTTTCTCGAAAATGCCGGCGACGGTGGACTCGCGTGGTGGCTGCGCGCGAAACTGGCGGTACGTGACGGCGACAAAAATGCCGCCGCCGCAGCCTATTCGAAAGCCGCGCAGGCCTTCCCGCAGAAAGAAGATTGGGGTTATCGCCGTACCCCGGACTGGGCGTACGAAAGCCTGCAGCCGAAATGCCGGGTCGAAGGCGAAAGCGCGATTCTCGCCTTGCAGCGCGGCGAATACCTGCAAGCGTTCGTGCAGTTGTATCGCAGTAACAGCGCCTATTGGTTCGATGCGGCGACCGTGGCCGAACGCGTGCTGACGGTTGAAGAGTTGAAAAAATACGTCGACGATAACGTCCCGGCACCGCCTGCACTGACCCAGCAGGAGCGCGATAACTACGTGCCGCTGCCGGTCGCCGCCAGCCTGCGCAACCTGCTCGGTCGGCGCTTGCTGCGCGAAGGGCATTACGCCGAAGCCGTCGCGTATTTCGACAATCCCGACCTGCAAAACAAGGCGCGGCTCTACGGTGAGCAACGCTTGAAAGCCGATTCCGCATGGTGGCCGACCAAGCGTGCCAGTGCGCTGTACAACGCCGCGTGGACGGCGCGCGAGTGGGGCATGGACATCCTCGGTTACGAGATGGCCCCGGATTACGCCACGTTCGGCGGCAACTTCAGCCTGGAATCCACCGAGCTGAAAGTCGGCCCGCTGGTCAGCGAAGCCGAAGTGCAGCGCCAGAAGGCCAGCGAAGCGAAACCGGATGAGCGTTATCACTACCGTTTCGTCGCCACCCAATTGGCCAGCCGCGCCGCCGATAACCTGCCGCACACCAGCCAGGCGTTTGCTGCCGTGTTGTGTAACGCGGCCGGCTGGAACAGTAGCCTCGAAGAGCAGAGCGCGTTGTATCAACGTTACGTCAAGGAAGGCCCGTACGTGTTGTGGGCGGTGGATTTCGGCAATCAGTGCCCGTACCCGGATTTCGAAAACGCCGACAAGCGTTACGTCACCCAGGTCACGGACTCCGTACGCACGACGCTGCGACCATACAAGTGGCCGGTGCAGGTTGGCGCGATTGTCTTGGTCACGGCCGCCGCGTTGCTGTTGATCAGCCGTCGTCAGCGCAAGGCCCGCAGAGGCTAAGCCTGCTGGACGAAGGTCAGGCGCACGGCGAAACCGATCAACAGGCTGCCGAACAACCATTGCTGCACCCGTTGCGCCGTTGGACTGTGTTGCAGCCAACGGCCCAGCGCGGCGCCGGTCAGCGCATAGGCGCTGTCGAACAGCAGACCGACGCCGACCAGCAGCGCACCGAGCAGGGCGAACTGGCTCAGCACCGGCGTGCCGTCGGCGACGATGAACTGCGGCAACAGCACCGAGCAGAACAACAGGGCTTTGGGGTTGAGCAGGTTGGTCAGCAAACCTCGGCGGATCGCTGCGCGCCATTGGCCGTGGCTATCGGCAGTTTCACCTGCCGTCAGGTTCGGCAGCAGCGTGCTGCGCAGGCATTGAATACCGATCCACAGCAGATACGCCGCACCGGCGAGTCGCACCACTTCGAACGTCCACGGCGCTGCTTTGAACAACGCCGCCAATCCCAACGCCGCTAACGCCACATGACAACCCCGGGCAATCGCCAGCCCTATCGCCGTGGCCAATGCTGCGCCGCGGCCCTGACGCGCACCGGTTTGCAGGAGCAGGATCATGTCTGGGCCGGGCAGCAGAAAAACCACCGCCAATGCCAGGAAAAACAGCCAGAGACTCGCCACGGTTCAGTCCTTTCGTTGTCGATTCGGTAGCGCCAGTCTAGGGCTGAAGGGCGGGGCAGGTGCTTGCGTAGTCGGCTTCAAAAGCTTCTGCAATTGGCATAACCTGCTAGCTTTATGCGCGATAACTATCGGGATCTGCCAAACATGAAACTGGATGCCTTCGACCGCAAAATCCTCGCCGCCCTGCAACGGGACGGGCGCCTGAGCAACGTCGAGCTGGCGGATGAAATCGGCTTGTCGGCATCGCCGTGTTTGCGCCGGGTGCGGATGCTGGAAGAAGCGGGGGTGATTCGCGGCTATCAGGCCAATCTTGATCGCGACGAAGTCGGGTTGGGGCTGACGGTGTTTGTCGGGGTCAAGGTCGAACGCCATAACGACGAACAGGCCGAGGCGTTTTATGCGGCGGTGACGGCATTGCCGGAGGTGATTTCAGCGTTCCTGGTGTCGGGTGAATCGGATTTTCTGCTGCAAGTGGTGGTGCCGGATCTGCGCGCGTATGACCGCTTTCTCAGCGGCTGCCTGTTGAAGTTGCCGGGGGTGAGCGACATCCGCAGCAACTTCGCGATTCACACGGTGAAGACACCGGGGGCTTTGCCTTTGGGACATCTGCCGACTTGAAACCGAGGCGCGCCTTTCGCGAGCAAGCCCGCTCCCACATTCGACCGCATTCCTCCTGAAAGAGCGCGATCAACTGTGGGAGCGGGCTTGCTCGCGAAAGCGGCAGTCCAGCCAATAAAAATTTCAGATCCCTACATCTGCGTCGCCATCCCCTCAACATTCATCGCCGCCTGGCGCAACGCCTCCGAGCGTGTCGGATGCGGATGACAGGTCAAGGCAATGTCTTCCGCCGAGGCACTGAATTCCATCGCCACACAAAACTCACCAATCATCTCACTCACGCTCGGCCCCACAAGATGCACGCCGAGCACTTCGTCCGTGCGTTCATCGGCGAGGACTTTGGCAAAACCCTCGGTCTCATGGTTAATCTTCGCCCGGCTGTTGGCGGTGAACGGAAACTTGCCGACCTTGTAGGCGCGACCCTCAGCCTTGAGCTGCTCTTCGGTCTTGCCGACGCTGGCCAGCTCCGGTTTGGTGTAAATGACGTTGGGGATCAGGTCGTAATTGACCTCGCCAGCCTTGCCGTGGATCTGCTCGACGCAGGCCATCGCTTCATCCTCAGCCTTGTGCGCGAGCATCGGCCCGGACGTGACGTCGCCAATCACCCAGACGCCAGCCGCTTCGGTGCGATGCTGTTTATTGGCGAGCATGCCGCGCTTGTCGGTGCTCAGACCGACGTTTTCCAGGCCCAGGCCTTGGGTGTACGGACGACGACCAATCGCCACCAGCACGTAATCGGCTTCGAGCAGTTCCACCGTGCCGCCCGCCGCCAGCTCAACGCTGAGCTGCACGCCGTTCTCCGACGTCGTAGCGCTGGTGACTTTCGAACTCAACTTGAAGGCGATGCCCTGTTTGCTCAGCGAGCGCTGCAGGGTTTTGCCGGCCTCGCCATCAACACCAGGGCAGATGCGGTCGAGGTATTCGACCACGGTCACCTGCGCGCCGAGTCGCCGCCACACCGAACCCAATTCCAGGCCAATCACGCCGGCCCCGATCACCACCAGATGCTTGGGCACTTCGCTCAGCGACAGCGCGCCCGTTGAATCGAGGATGCGCTTGTTGTCGATCTCGACACCGGGCAGGGGAGTGGGCTCGGAGCCGGTGGCGATGATGATGTCTTTGGCAGTCAGCTCGACCTTATTGCCCTGATCGTCAGTCACCGTAACCTTGCCCGGCCCATCGATGTGGCCCCAGCCCTTGATCCAGTCGACCTTGTTCTTGCGAAAGAGAAACTCGATGCCTTTGGTCAGGGCGGTCACGCTTTCGTCTTTCTGTTTCATCATTTGCCCGAGGTTCAGCGTCGGTTTGACTTCGATGCCGAGGTTGGCGAATTCCGCACCCATCGCCGCGTCATACAGCTCCGAGGCGTGCAACAGGGCTTTGGACGGCATGCAACCGACGTTCAGGCAGGTGCCGCCGAGGGTCGCCTGACCTTCGACGCAAGCGGCCTTGAGGCCCAACTGGCCGACGCGGATCGCCGCGTTATAACCACCGGGGCCGCCGCCCAGAATCACTACGTCATAGTTGCTCATGCGCTTGCTCCTGATGAATGGATGCGGATCGCTAAAAGTAGCTGTCGATAAAAATTACGAACGTAATATGTGCGTTTCCAGACATTTCGGTCAAGGCTTCAGGCAAGCGACAGGTTGAGCATCTTTGAATACGGGTAATTGTGTACGAATATTTCACGCTTTTCGTTATATCGTAACGATATGAACCGTGAGCCAATGATTTTGGGGTGATATGCAAGTTGATCTGGAGGTGGATGGCACGCAGGTGACCGGACTGCCGCGTTTTCAGCAGGCGGCCACGCAGGGCAGGCGACTGCGGCGTTGGGCGTTGGGCCTTGGCGGATTGGCCGGGGCGGGCTTGTTGTCGGCGTTTTTCGTCGGGTTGTTTGCGCCGCAGTCATTGTGGCTGCCGCTGCTGGTCAATCAGAGCGCGGCGTTGCTGGTGCTGGTCGCCGGGCTGCAATCGGCATGGTGGGTGACGCAATGGCGCGCGCGGGTGATCAATCCTGTTGTGCTGACGCCGACTGCCGACGATGAAGCGATTGCGCCGGAAGGTTGGTACGAGCGCCTGCTCGATCGCCTCAGTCAGCGCGGTTTGCATGTGCTTGGCCAGATCGGTGCAGCGACGCTGTGGTTGGGCGGTTGGGCGTTGCTGGTGGCGCTGAGCATCGAACAGGTGTGGAACCTGACGTTGCCCGCCGCTGCCGTTGGAGTGTCCGCCTCCGTCGGTGCGGCGTTGGCGTTGCTGCTGGCGTTTGGTTTGCTGGTGCTGGAGCGGCAACTCGCTCAGGAGAATCCAGCGCAATGGCCAGAAGCGGGAGCACTGGCGCAACTGACGCGCGTGGCGATCATCAGTCTGGTGCTCGGCGCGCTGTGTTTATTGTTCGCTGGCGAGAACACGGTTTGGCCGGTTCGCGTGGCAGTACTCATCGGCATCTTGCCGGGATTGGTCGCGATCGAGCTGCTATTGCGCGCGGTACTCTCGGTCTTCAGCCCACGCCGCGAACAGCTCGAACCGACGCTACTGGCGCGCAGTTTCGTCGCCGACATGCTGCGTTGGCCACCGCAACCGTTGCTCGCGTTGCAGCATGAATTGCACAACCGTTTTGGCATCGATTTGCGTCAGATCTGGGCGTTCAGTTACATGCGCCGAGCGTTTCTGCCGGTGCTGGCGCTGGTCGCAGCGGTGGGTTGGTTGCTCACCGGCATCCACGAAATCCCCCTGCAGGGTCGGGGCATTTATGAGCGTTTCGGCAAACCGGTGCAGGTGTTTGGCCCCGGTTTGCACACAGGTTTGCCGTGGCCGTTGGGTCGCGTGTTGATCGTCGAAAACGGCGTGGTGCATGAACTCGCTACCAGCGTCGGCGAGAACCCGGCACCGCCACAAGCCGATCCTGCTGAAGGCCCGGCACCGATGACGGCCAACCGTTTGTGGGACGCTAGTCACGTCAACGACAAGTCGCAAGTGATCGCCAGCAGCCGTGGCGATCAGCAGAGCTTTCAAATCGTCAACATGGACGTGCGCTTCGTCTATCGCATCGGTCTGACTGATCAGGCGGCGCTGGCCGCGACGTACAACAGCGCTGATGTGCCCACACTGATCCGCAGCACCGCCAGCCGGATTCTGGTGCACGACTTTGCCTCGCGCACGCTCGACGGTTTGCTCGGCGAAGATCGGGTAGGGCTGGGCGAAGAGATCGGTCGCGCGGTGCAAAGCGATCTGCAACAACTCAACAGTGGCGTCGAGATTCTCGCCACGGTGGTCGAAGCCATTCACCCGCCGGCCGGTGCCGCCAATGCTTATCACGCGGTGCAAGCGGCGCAGATCGGCGCCCAGGCGTTGATCTCCCGCGAGCGTGGCGCAGCGGCCGAAGCGAGTAATCAGGCGCAATTGCAGGCCAGCCTCGCTCGCGATCAGGCCAGCGCCAACGCCCGCGAAACCAGTGCCACGGCGCAGGCGGCGGATCTGAAATTCAGCGCCGAACAAAAAGCCTACGCCAGTGCCGGCCAGGCCTTTGTGCTGGAGCAATACCTCGCGCAGCTCAGCCAAGGCCTGAGCAAAGCCCAATTGCTGGTGCTCGATCATCGCCTCGGTGGCAGCAGCAATGCGCCGACCATCGACCTGCGTACTTTCACGCTGCCGGCTGACCCGACGCCCGCGCGCACCACCGCTCAACCAGGAGTCGCCCATTGAGCCAGTCGCACACGCACGAACCGCATGATCACAGCGGCCACGATCACGGCCACGGCGGACATCACCATCATCATGGGCATCATCACCACGGAGCGCCGGAAGAGGCGGGGCCTTTCCCGTGGCGGCGCATGGGCTGGGCAGTGTTGCTGGTGGCGTTCGCTATCGCGGCGGCGAGCCTGGTGCAAGTGCGCTCCGGTGAAGCCACGGTCATTACTCGCTTCGGTAATCCATCGCGGGTATTGCTTGAACCGGGTTTGAGCTGGCGCTGGCCGGCGCCATTCGAAGCGGCGATTCCGGTGGATCTACGTTTGCGCACTACCTCCAGCGGCTTGCAGGATGTCGGCACCCGCGATGGTTTGCGCATCATCGTTCAGGCCTACGTGGCGTGGCAGGTGCAGGGCGATCCAAGCAACGTGCAGCGTTTCATGCGCGCAGTGCAAAACCAGCCCGACGAAGCGGCGCGGCAGATTCGTACTTTTGTTGGCTCCGCGCTGGAAACCACTGCGAGTAGTTTCGATCTGGCGAATCTGGTCAACACCGATGCCAGCCAAGTGCATATCGCTGAATTCGAAGCGCAGTTGCGTCAGCAGATTGATCAGCAATTGCTGGCGACCTATGGCGTGCGTGTCGTGCAAGTCGGCATCGAGCGTTTGACCTTGCCGTCGGTAACGCTCACCGCCACGGTCGATCGCATGCGCGCCGAGCGTGAAACCATTGCCACCGAACGTACGGCGATCGGCAAACGCGAAGCGGCGCAAATCCGTTCCGCTGCCGAACGCGATGCGCGAATTGTGCAAGCTGACGCCACCGTGAAAGCCGCAGAAATCGAAGCGCAATCTCGCGTCGAAGCCGCGCAGATTTACGGTCGTGCCTACGCCAGTTCGCCGCAGCTGTACAACTTGCTGCGTTCGCTGGATACCCTCGGCAGCATTGTCACGCCGGATACCAAACTGATTCTGCGCACCGACGCCGCGCCATTCCGCGTGCTGGTCGATGGCCCGCCGACACTCGACAGCAAATCCGGATCGCAGCCATGAGTGAAGAAGTTCCACGTGGAACACATTCGCTGAACAGTCCGTGGATTCAGGCCGGGCGTTTGGCATTTTTCGCCCTGTACGCGGTAACCGTGTTGGCCGCATTGGCGTGGGCATTTTCCAACGTGCGGCAGATCGACCCGCAGAATCGTGCCGTGGTTTTGCACTTTGGTGCACTGGATCGCGTACAAAACGCCGGTCTGTTATTGGCTTGGCCACAGCCCTTCGAACAGGTGATTTTGTTGCCCGCAGCGGATCGAGTCATCGAACGCCGGGTGGAAAACCTGTTGCGCAGCGATGAGGCGCTGAAGGCTGATCGCGTCGCTTCGTTCGCCACACCGCTGAGCGATGCGCTGGCCGGGTCTGGTTATTTATTGACCGGTGATGCCGGCGTGGTGCAACTGGATGTGCGGGTGTTTTACAAAGTCACCGACCCTTACGACTTCGTCTTGCAGGCCGATCATGTGCTGCCGGCGCTGGATCGATTGGTCACCCGCAGCGCCGTCGCACTGACGGCCGCGCGCGATCTCGACACAATTCTTGTCGCTCGTCCGGAGTTGATCGGCGCTGACAATCAAGCCGCCGAACGCCGTGAAAGGCTGCGCGGTGATCTGGTGCAAGGCATCAACAAACGCCTCGCCGAGTTGAAGGCGAGCGGGCAGGGCATCGGCATCGAAGTGGCGCGGGTCGATGTGCAATCGAGTCTGCCTGACCCTGCCGTAAGTGCGTTCAACGCCGTGCTGACTGCCAGTCAGCAAGCCGATAAAGCCGTGGCCAACGCGCGCACCGACGCCGAGAAACTCACCCAGACCGCCAACGAACAAGCCGACCGCACGCTGCAAGTGGCTCACGCACAGGCGGGTGAGCGCTTGGCCAAGGCCTCGGCCGACACCGCCACGGTGTCGAGTCTGGCCAGCAGCACCGACCCGCAAATGCTCTTGCGCCTGTACCGCGAGCGCATGCCGAAGATTCTCGGCCAGGCCGGATCGGTGACCACGGTCGATCCGAAAGACGATTCCCGCCTGATCATTCAGGGAGCCAGTAAATGACTGCGACGACCGCTGCACCGAGCCTGTTGTCCTCGGCCGAACAACGCCGCGCCGCTCGGCAACTGACTCTCGCCATGTTTGCGCTGGGCTTGCTCGGTCTCGGTTTGATCTGGCGTTGGCTGGTGCCGGAGCAAACCGGTGTCAGTCAGCTGCTGCTCGGTTTTGCTTCTTTATTAGTCGCCGTGCCGGTGATGCGTTCGGCGTGGTACAGCCTGCGTTATCCAAGCCTGCACGGCATCACCGATCAACTGATTGCCTTGGCCATGCTCGGTGCGTGGGCGACTGGCGATCTGCTGACGGCGGCGCTGCTGCCGATCATCATGATCTTCGGCCACGTGCTGGAAGAGCGCAGTGTCATCGGTTCGCAGGAAGCGATTCATGCGCTCGGCCAACTGACGCGCAGTCACGCGCGCAAGGTTCAGGCCGATGGCTCGATCATCGAAGTGGACAACGGCACGCTGAAATCTGGCGACACTGTTGAGGTGCGCGCCGGTGATCGGGTGCCGGCGGATGGTCGGGTTTTGTCCGGTCAGGCCAGTCTCGATACCGCTTCGATTACCGGCGAGTCAGTGCCGGTCGAGGCGGCTGTCGGCATGACGGTGTTCGGCGGCGCGATCAACCTTGATGGACTGCTGCGTATTGAAGTGACTCGCACAGGTGATGAATCGACCCTCGGCAAAGTCATCGCCCTGATGCAAAACGCCGAGCGTTCGAAACCACCGATCACTCGTTTGCTCGAGCGTTATGCCGGCAGCTACATGGTGCTGGTGTTGTTGCTGGCGGCGGTGACCTGGTTCGTCACCAACGATGCGCAGGCGATGCTCGCGGTGTTGGTGGCGGCGTGTCCGTGCGCGTTGGTGTTGTCCGCCCCGGCGACGGCGATTGCCGGTGTCGCGGTGGCGGCGCGGCACGGGATTCTGATCCGCAGTTCGGCATTTCTTGAAGAACTGGCTGACCTGACCTCGCTGGTCGTCGACAAGACCGGCACGCTGACTTACGGCACGTTGCGTTTGCAGTCGATCGACTGTTCTCACACAGACACCTCCGCGATTACCGCACTGGCTGCCAGCCTCGGAGCGGCGAGCAGTCATCCGGTCAGTCGAGCGTTGGCGGGTTTGGTCAGTCAGGAACAGTCGGTGGCCCTGAGTGAGATACACGAGCGTCAGGGTCTTGGTGTGGTTGCCATGACGGAGCAGGGCGAGGCGGCGCTGGGGCGACCGGAGTTGTTCGCGCAACTGGGCATCAGCACCACGACCGTTCCCGAGCACGACGGCCCGATTGCCGGGTTGTCCTTGAACGGTGAATTTCTCGCGTGGTTGTTGCTGGCCGACAGCGTCAAACCGGAGGCGCGTTTTGCCCTCAGCGAGTTGCGCGAATTGGGCTTGGGTCGGCAACTGTTGCTGACCGGTGATCGGCAGAGTGTCGCTCAGACTTTGGCGCGTGATGTTGGTTTGCAAGAGGTTCAAGCCCAGGCCTTACCTGAGGACAAACTCAATCGTGTGCTCAAGGAAATCGACAACGGTTTCCGGCCGATGGTGGTGGGTGACGGCATCAACGATTCGCTGGCACTCAAGGCCGGCGTGGTCGGTGTGGCGATGGGCGCGGGCGGCGCGGACATCGCGTTGGCCTCGGCTGACATCGTGCTGATCGGCAGCGATCTGCGCAGGCTCGGAACCTGTGTACGCCTCAGTCGACAGTGTCGACGAACATTGCAAGTCAACGTGGTCATCGGTCTGGGCTGGACGCTGGCCATCGTTGTGTTTGCCGCATTCGGTTGGCTGGGCGCTGCCGGGGCGATGATCGCGGCGCTGTTGCATAACCTCAGTACGCTACTTGTGTTGGGCAATGCCGGGCGACTGCTGCGCTTTCAGGAACCACTGCTAAAGCTCAAGGACGATAATTGAAATTATTTTTGACCCGAGTGTAACGCCATCCGGGTGGCTCTCTCTAGTGCTATGTCGAGACTGAACAAACCGTTCAGCCGACATCCCTGACGATGACCGAGGAAAACAAAAATGACTATCAAGACCGCTGCTGCTGGTGCTGCTCTCGCTTTTGCCGCTGCTACGATGTTTGCCGGTGTTTCGACTACCGCTACGGCTGCTGATGCCAACGTTCACTGCTACGGCGTCAATGCCTGCAAAGGCCAGAACGACTGCAAGACCAAAGATCACGCCTGCAAAGGTCTGGGCACCTGCAAAGGCATGGGCTTCAAGGCCATGACTCAAGCGGCTTGCGAAAAAGCAGGTGGCAAGGTCGGCGAATAACTGACCGCAAGTGCCGCCGCAGTGGTTCACGCCACTGCGGCCACTTTTAGCAGGAGTCCGACATGTCAGCTTCGCTTCCTTACCTGGGTTACGGCCTCGGTTTACGCAGCGCTTATTATCAGCAGATCCTCGAACAGTCGCCGGACGTCGACTGGTTTGAAGTGGTCTCCGAAAATTTCATGGTGCAGGGTGGCAAGGCTCTGTACTACCTGGACGCCATCGCCGAGCGCTATCCGCTGGTGATGCATGGCGTGTCCCTGTCCATCGGTGGGCCGCATGCCCTCGATCCGGACTATCTGAAACAACTCAAGCAACTGGCCGACCGGGTGAAACCGGCATGGGTCTCCGATCATCTGTGCTGGAGCCGTGGCAACGCCCATCAGTTGCACGACTTGTTGCCGCTGCCCTATACCGCAGAAAGCTTGGAATACATCGCCGGCCGTGTGGCGCAGGTTCAGGATGTCTTGCAGCGGCCGCTGGTGCTGGAGAACGTCTCCAGCTATGTGCGCGCCGCGTCGGATGAGTTCACCGAATGGGAATTTCTCGCGACCCTGAGCCGGGAGAGCGGCTGCGAGTTGTTGCTCGACGTTAATAATGTCTACGTCAGTTCGCGCAATCACGGCTTCGATCCATGGGCGTTCATTCAAAGTTTGCCGGCAGAAAAAGTACGTCAACTGCATCTGGCCGGACACAACGATTACGGTGATTACGTCATCGATACCCATGACCATCCGGTGAGCGATCCGGTCTGGGCGCTGTATCAACGCACGCTGGAACACATCGGCCCGGTGGCGACGTTGCTGGAACGCGACGATCATTTCCCGCCGTTCGAAGAGCTGCTCGCCGAGCTGCACAAGGCCCGCGAGTTGGGTGACACGGTTCTGGCCGGGAGACAGCAATGCGCTTGAAGGAATGGCAACTGGCGTTTGAAGCGTTTCTGCTGGATGCCGCGCCGGCCGATCGCGCCTTGGCCGACAGCCTGATCGGTGGGCCGACGCTCGACGTCGGTACTGGCCTGGCGATTTATCACAACGCTTACGCGGCGCGTTTGCTGGAAGTGCTGACCCACGATTTCCCGGCCATTCATCATTGGCTGGGCGATGAAGAATTCGATCTGCTCGCCACTGCGTACATCCGCCAATACCCGTCGGCGCATTACAGTCTGCGTTGGCTGGGCAAAGGTATTGAAGCGTTTATCCGCGAGCATCTGGTGCCCGAGCAAAGCGCGCCGCTGGCGGAACTGGCCGCGCTGGAATGGGCGTTCACCCTGGCGTTCGATTCACCGGCTGGCAACCCGCTGACGATCAATGCGATGGCGACGCTGGCGCCGGAAGAGTGGCCGACCTTGCAGTTCAAACCGACGCCTTCGCTGCAATGGCTGGCGTGTGAATTCAACAGCGTCGCGATTTGGCGCTCGGTAAAGGATGAAGCGGATTTCCCGCACAGCGTGGCACTCGAAACACTTCAGGTCTGCGTGATCTGGCGTCACGAGTTGGTCTGCAACTATCGCAGTCTGGATAGCGCTGAAGCGAATGCATTGAACGGGTTGTTGAACGAAGGCTGGAGTTTCTCCGAACTGTGCGAGGCGTTAGCAGTCATCTATGGTGAGGGCGCGCCGCTGCAAGCTGTTACGTGGTTGAAACAGTGGGTTCAGGATGGCTTGCTGGAGCGTCTGCAACGATAGTTTTGGCTAATTAAATCGATAGCCTGCTATTTTTCAAGGATGGTCTACCCTCAGATCTGACGGTCTGAAACAAGGGGGATTTTCCATGCTCGCGCAACTTCCACCGGCCTTACAGAATCTGCAGCTACCGCTTCGCTTGCGACTCTGGGATGGCCATGAGTTCAATCTGGGGCCGGCGCCCAGCGTCACCATCGTGGTCAAGGACCCGCAGATGGTCACCCAGTTCACCCATCCCAGCCTCGATGCGCTCGGAGCGGCATTCGTTGAAGGCAAGCTCGAACTGGAGGGCTCGATCAGCGAGGTCATCCGGGTCTGCGACGAATTGAGCAACGCGTTGCTCGGTGACGATGACGACAATCAGCCGGTGCGGGCCTTGCACGACAAGGAAACCGACGCCAAAGCCATTTCCTACCACTACGACCTGTCCAACGCGTTCTACCAGCTCTGGCTGGACAGCGACATGGCGTATTCCTGCGCGTATTTCGAAACGGGCAGCGAAACTCTGGAGCAGGCGCAGCAAGCCAAATTCCGCCATTTATGCCGCAAGCTACGTTTGCAGCCGGGCGAATACTTGCTGGATGTCGGCTGCGGCTGGGGTGGGCTGGCACGTTTTGCCGCACGCGAATTCGGCGCGAAAGTCTTCGGCATCACGCTGAGCAAAGAACAACTGGAACTGGCGCGCGAGCGAGTAAAAGCCGAGGAACCTCGAAGACCAGGTCGAACTGCAACTCCTCGACTATCGCGACCTGCCGCAGGATGGCCGTTTCGATAAGGTGGTCAGCGTCGGCATGTTCGAGCATGTCGGCCACGCCAATCTCGCCGAGTACTGCAAAACCCTGTTCGGCGCGGTGAAGGAGGGCGGTCTGGTGATGAACCACGGCATCACCGCCAAACACACTGACGGCCGTCCGGTGGGACGCGGCGCCGGCGACTTTATCGAGAAATACGTATTCCCCAACGGCGAGCTGCCGCACTTGTCGATGATCTCGGCGGAGATCAGCGAAGCGGGGCTGGAGATTGTCGACGTCGAAAGCCTGCGCCTGCACTACGCGCGCACACTGGATCACTGGAGCGAACGGCTCGAGGACAACCTTGAAGCTGCGGGCAAACTGGTGCCGGATCAGGCGCTGCGCATCTGGCGGTTGTACCTGGCCGGTTGTGCTTACGCCTTCGCGCGCGGCTGGATCAATCTGCACCAGATTCTCGCGGTGAAAGCGCATCCGGATGGTAGCCACGAACTGCCATGGACGCGGGACGACATCTATAACCCCTAAACCTTTTCCTCTCCTTAGGGAGAGGGGGCTTTAGAGAATCGGTGAAATAAGCCGGGCGATCCGCATGCCGAGTTGTTGCAGGCGGTGGATCTCCCGGCTTTCTTCTTTGGCGACTTCATCAGACTGCGCGAAGTCGTCGTTGAGCATCTGTTCCACGTCGGCGGCGAATGCACTGTCGACCGTCAGCAACATCACTTCGAAATTCAGCCGGAACGAACGGTTGTCCAGATTGGCACTGCCGATCGCGCTGATTTCGCTGTCGATCAACACCACTTTCTGATGCAGAAACCCGGGGCGGTAGCGGAACACCCGCACGCCGGCGCGCACCGCTTCGAAGGCATAAAGGCTGGAAGCGGCGTAGACGATGCGGTGGTCGGGGCGCGAAGGCAACAGCAAACGCACATCGACACCGCGCAACACCGCCAGTCTTAACGCGGCGAAAACCGCTTCATCGGGGATGAAATACGGGCTGGTGATCCACACCCGTTCTGTCGCCGCGTGGATCGCTTCGACGAAGAACAGCGAGCAGGTTTCGTACGCATCGGCCGGGCCGCTGGCGAGCAATTGGCAGAGCACGCCGTCTTCGGGGTATTCATCCGGCAGGATCAGCGGCGGCAGGGTACGTGCGGCCCAGAACCAGTCTTCGGCAAACGATTCCTGCATGCACGCCACAACCGGACCACGCACTTTGACGTGGGTATCGCGCCACGGTGCCAGCGGTGGTTTTTCGCCCATGTATTCATCGCCGACGTTGTGCCCGCCGACGAAACCGACCACGCCATCGACCACGACGATCTTGCGGTGGTTACGGAAGTTGACCTGAAAGCGGTTGAGCCAGCCGCTGCGCGTGGCGAAAGCTTTGACCTCGACACCGCCATCACGCAGCGCCTGCACGTAACTGTGGGGCAGGGCATGGCTGCCGATGCGGTCGTAGAGCAGGTGAATGGTCACGCCATCGGCAGCTTTCTTCAGCAGCAGATCACGCAGGCGCTGGCCGAGGCGGTCATCGTGGATGATGAAAAACTGGATCAGCACCGCTTCCTTCGCCTGCTCGATGGCGTGGAAAATCGACTCGAATGTCGCCGTGCCGTTGATCAGCAACTGCACTTCGTTGTTCGCCAGACACGGCATGCGCCCAAGCTTGGGCATCGCCCGCAGTGAGGCGTAGGCATTCGAGGCGCGTGCAGTCAGGGCTTCTTCCACCCAAGGGCGCCAGTTCAGCTCGGAAATGGCCTGACGCATTTGTTCGTTGGCCTGGCGCCGCGCCTTGATGTAACCATCAAACGTGCTGCGGCCGAACACCAGGTACGGAATTAGCGTGAGGTAGGGAATAAAGATCAGCGACAATGCCCACGCGATCGAGCCTTGAGCCGTGCGCACGGTGAGCACCGCGTGAAGGGCGGCGATCAAGCCGAGGGTGTGTATCAGGGCGATCAGGTAACCGAAAATGTGCGGTCCAAAATAATCCATGGGGCAGCCTTGCTCCGGAAGATTCAATGCTTAACAGACCATGTTCTGTCGCGATTGTCGCTATTTAATTGGTGCATGAACCGAAGCAATCGGCCGACGTCTAACGGCCACTACTGATCAGGAGTTTTTCGATGAACGTTCGTCTGCTGGGTTTGGCGCTGGGTCTGGGTTTGGCTTTGCCGGTGGTTGCTCAGGCGCAGATGCTGCAGCCGGGTCTGTGGGAAATGACATCGAGCAACGTCAAGGTCGATGACCAGCCTATGGATGTGCAATCGATCCTCGGTCAACTGCAAGGGCAGATGACCCCGCAACAGCGCGCGGCGCTGGAGAAAAACGGCATCAATATCGGCGGCAAAGGCATCCGCGCCTGCCTGACGCCAGAGCAGGTGGCGACCAACGATATTCCGTTGGCCGACCCGCAATCGGGCTGCAAACAGCAGATCACCGATCGCACCGGCAACCAGTGGAAATTCCGCTTCAGCTGCCCGAAAGCACAGGGCACCGGCGTGGCGACGTTCCTCAGCGATCGTGAATTCACCACGGTGGCGAACGGCACGTTCAATGCGATCGGGATCAACCAGAAGGGCAGTCTGGAAACCCGTGCGGTTTGGCTCGGCCAGGATTGCGGCGCTGTGAAACCAAGAGCTTAAAAGCTTCGTGAGCAAGCCCACTCCCACATTGGAATGCATTCCAAGTGTGGGAGCGGGCTTGCTCGCGAAGGCGTCCTGACAGTCAGCGCATAAACCTCAGCGCCAGCCCGCGACATCCCTCATTCACCCGTCCCTCCCGCCACGCAATCTGCCCCGACACAATCGTCGCATTCACCCGATGCCGAAAACTGCGCCCGGCAAACGGCGTCCATCCACACTGCGACAGAATCGGCTGCCGATCGACCTCCAGCCTCTGCGCTTCAACCAACACCAGATCCGCCCAATACCCCTCACGCAAATAGCCACGATCCGGAATCGCAAACAGATCCGCGACGCGATGGCTGGTCTTCGCCACTAACGTCGTGACCGGCAAAACTCCATCTGCCACCAACTCCATCAGCGCTGGCAACGCATGCTGCACCAGTGGCAATCCCGATGGTGCCTGCGCGTAAGGCTGCTGCTTTTCTTCCCAGGTATGCGGCGCATGATCGCTGCCGATAACGTCCAACCGATTGCTGTTCAAAGCCTCCCGCAAAGCATCACGATCGCTTTGACTCTTGATCGCGGGGTTGCACTTGATCAGGTTGCCGAGCTTTGGATAGTCGCGCTCATCGAACAACAAATGATGCAGACACACTTCAGCGGTGATGCGTTTTTGCGTCAACGGTTTGTCCTCAAACAACGCCAACTCTCGCGCGGTGGTCAGGTGCAAAACGTGAAGGCGTGTGCCGTGACGTTTCGCCAGTTCCACCGCCAGTGATGAGGATCGATAACACGCCTCGGCATTGCGAATGAGCGGGTGAGCGGCGGAAGGAATACGATCGCTGAACAGCTCGCGCAGATTGGCCGCGTTAGCGTCGATGCTTGGTGTGTGTTCGCAGTGCGCCAACAGGATGGTTGGCACTTCAGCGAACAGTCGCTCAAGGATCTGCGGATCATCTACAAGCATGTTGCCGGTCGACGCGCCCATGAACACTTTCACCCCGGCCACTTCACACGGATTGAGCGCAGCCACCGTGTCGAGATTGTCCCGACTCACGCCAAAGTGAAAGCCGTAATTGGCCACCGAGTTGATCGCCGCCCGACGCTTTTTATCCGCCAGTGCTTCGAGGGTGAGGGTGGCCGGGTTGGTGTTGGGCATGTCCATGAAGCTGGTGATGCCACCGGCGACCGCCGCGCGCGACTCGGTGTGAATGCTGCCCTTGGCCGGCGCACCCGGTTCACGGAAATGCACCTGATCATCGATCATCCCCGGCAGTAACCATTGGCCGTTGGCATCGATTTCTACCGTGGCGTTTTCACCTTCAATGCTTCGCGCAATTTTGACGATGCGCCCGTTGCTGACCAACAGATCGCCGTCAAACTCGCGCCCTTCGTTGACCAGTCTGGCGTTGCGAATCAGCACGCTGCTCATGGTTCAGAACTCGTTCTGCAAGGCTTTGTAGCCGCGCACCAGATCGACATTGGTGCGCGCCACGTCTTCGGAAAACTCCGAAGCGCTGACGCTCACCGGCGGGAATAACGAGAGGTCGGTGTTCGGGCCGATGCGGGTGGTGGAGGGCACGTAGAACGCGTCCGGCAAATCGCGACCATCGACCACCGAGTTGTGCCGTACCACGCAACCGTTGCCGACGATGCAGTTGAACAGCACGCTGTTGAAACCGATGAACACGCGGTCGCCGACCACGCATGGGCCATGCACGATCGAGCGGTGGGCGATGGAACTGAACTCGCCGATGGTCACCGCCGCACCGGATTTTGAGTGAATCACCACGCCGTCCTGAATGTTCGAATTGGCGCCGATGGTGATCGGCTCCATCTCGCCCGAGGCGTCCACTTCGTCGGCGCGTATTACTGCGTAGGGGCCAACGAAGACGTTCTCGCCAATCACCACTTTGCCGCAGATGATCGCGGTTTTATCGACGTAAGCCGACTCGGCGATTTGCGGTAAATCACCTGAAGGATTCTTGCGGATCATGGTTTGCTCAGCGCGTCGTAAAGGGTGTTGAGGTTGTATTCGAACAGGCCGGCGAAGGTGCTGGCCGGGCCACTGGCGGCGAGGGCGTCGGAGTGCAACGTGCCGCCGATGTGCGCGCCGCTTTCATCAGCGATCTGCTTGAGCAAGCGAGCGTCCTTGATGTTTTCCATGAATACCGCTTTGACCTTGGCCTGACGAATCTGGGTGATCAGCGCAGCGACTTCGGCGGCCGAGGGTTCACGCTCGGTGGACAAACCCTGTGGCGCCATAAAGTCGATGCCATAGGCCTGACCGAGATAACCGAAGGCATCGTGGCTGGTGACGATCTTGCGATTGCCCGGCGGCAGCGAACCGAGCTTGGTTTTTGCTTCGGCGAGCAGCGCGTAGATCTGCTTCAGATAGGCTCGGCTGTTACGTTCGTAGTCGGCCTTGTTCGCCGGGTCGGCAGCGATCAGCGCTTTGGTAATGTTGGCGATGTACAACTCGGTGTTCGCCAGATTGTGCCAGGCGTGCGGGTCGGGAACGGTTTCGCCGTCCTCATCCAGCGAGCGTGGAATCACGCCATGGCTGGCACTGATGACCGTGGCTTTGGTCTCGGTGCTGGTCACCAGTCGATCCAGCCACGGCTCGAAACCGAGGCCATTCTTGATGATCAGTTTGGCACCGAGCAACGCTTTGGCGTCGTCCGGCGTCGGCTCGTAAGTGTGCGCGTCGGCGTCCGGGCCGACCATGTTGGTGATCTGGATATGCTCGCCGCCGACCTGATGGACCGATGTCGCCGAGAATGCTGAAGCTGGTCACCACCGGTAATTTTTCTGCCGCCGACAATGACATCGACAGCAGCAGGCTGAACAACACGAGTAGAGCGCGCATCGGGAAACACCTCATTGGGATGTGAGCAAGGGCGGGCGGCGCAGCAGACCGTGAACCGGCCCGAACACCACCGACAGCAGATAGCCGACGCCGGCGACCAGCACGATGGCCGGGCCGCTTGGCAGCGAGTAGTAGAACGACAGGAGCAAACCGAACCACACCGAGAGGCAACCGATGACGGCGGCGATGGCGATCAGGATCGGTAAGCGGCGGCTCCAGAATCGCGAGGCAGCGGCGGGGAGCATCATCAGTCCGACGACCATCAGCGCGCCGATGGCCTGGAAACCGATCACCAGATTGAGCACCACCAGCGTCAGGAACACGCCGTGGGCGAGTGGGCCGAGGCGGCTGACGGTTCTCAGGAACAGCGGGTCGAGGGTGTCGAGCAGCAGCGGTTTGTAGATCAGCGCCATGGCGATCAGGCTGAATCCCGAGACCCACAACATGCCGGTCAGGGTCGGGCCGTCGACGGCCAATGCTGAGCCGAACAGCAGGTGAAGCAGGTCGAGGCGTTTGCCGGCGATGCCGAGAATCAGCACACCGCTGGCGAGGGAGATCGGGTAGATCGCGGCGAGGCTGGCGTCTTCGCGCAGACCGGTGCGGCGGGTGATCCATGCGGCGAGTCCGGCCATGCTCAGACCGGCGCCGAGGCCGCCGAGTGTGAGTGCGGGAAGGCTCAGGCCGGCGAACCAGAATCCCAGCGCCGCGCCGGGAAGGATGCCGTGGGCTACGGCGTCACCGATCAGGCTCATCCTTCGCAGGATCAAAAACACACCGAGTGGTGCCGTGCTGCACGCCAAGACCAGGCCGCCGAGCAGGGCGCGGCGCATGAACACGAACTCGTTGAACGGTTGCCATAAGTGGGCGACGGCGAGCATCAGGCCACCTGCGTCTGAGGGGTTTGCTGGATCAGTTCGACGCTGGCGCCGAATACGCATTCGCGGTTTTTGATCAGCAACGTTTGCGGAATATGTTGGCGTACGGCGGCGAGGTCGTGGCAGACCACGACGATGGTTCGACCTTGGTTATGCCAGGCATGGATGTGTTGCCAGAGCAATTGTTGGCCGAGTTCATCGAGGGCGGCGTGGGGTTCGTCGAGGAGCAGAACCGGGGCGTCGGTCAGGCTCAAACGAGCGAGCAGGGCGCGTTGTAATTCGCCGCCGGAGAGGGCCATGAGTGGGCGGTGTTCGAGTCCGCTCAGGTGCCAGTTTTCCAGTGCGTCTTTCAGGCGTTGTGCGCGCAGTTGGGTTGAGAGTCGGCGTCCCCAGAAACCAGCGGCGATCAGTTCCTCGAGGCTGATGGGGAATTGGCGGTCGAGGTGCTGTTGTTGGGGCAGGAACGACAAGCCGCTTTGACGTGGAACACTCAGGCTGACTTTGCCTGCCAAAGGATTTTGCAGGCCGGCGATGACTTTCAGAAGGCTGCTTTTGCCACAGCCGTTGGCACCGATGATGGATGTGAGAGTGCCGCTTTCCAGCTCTAGATTCAGGGGTATGGTCAGCGGTTGACCGGGTGCGCCCCAGATCAGGGATTGGCAGCGGATCATGCTTGCTCCCGCTGCCAGTGGCTTTCGGCGACGGCGTCGTGGGCGTGCAGACTTTCGGCGTGGATCACTCGCAAATGGAATTGGTTAACCCCGGGTGTACGGCGAAGTGCGAGATTCAATCGGCGTGCGGCGTCTTCACAGAACATCAGGTTCTGTCCATTGGCGAGGGCGAAGGCTTGCTCGTCGGCGCGTTTTACGGCGGTTTGTACGGCGGTGCCGAGGGCCGCTTCGGCGTCGTTGATGATCGCGCTCAGCGGTAACTCGTCGATGAATTCGTCGAGGCGCACATGCAGTTGTGCGGTGCTGCGTTGGCTGTGAGGTGTGGCGATGATGCCTTGGGTCGAGCCGAGCCAAGCCAGAATGTCTGCGTGCTGAAGGGCTCTATTGGCGAAGTCGTCGACGAATTGTTGCTGGATTAACTGCCGAGCCAGGGCCGCTGAACAAGGGCAGGTTGAGGAGTAGGGCACTTCAATTTTGAGTTCCACGTGGAACATCTTGTTTTTCAGACTGGCTGAAATGGTCGCTGGATAGGATTTCCATCCGGCCAATGGACTGATTAACGCAGGGCGTTTCAGCAGTAAATCGGTGTGGATATTCAGGTAGGCGCAGCTGGATAAACCTTCGTGACTATCCAGAAAACGCTTGAGCACTTGGTGCAGCAGAGCAGGGGAAAGGCTCTGCTGTTCCAGCGCTTCCAGCGCCAGATAGAGGCGTGACATGTGAATCCCGCGAGCCTCGCCGTCATCCAGACTCACTCCCGCATCGGCCTTCGCACTCAAGCGTTGGCCTTCCAATAAAACAGGTAATGCGATGCCGTGCATGCCCACCCATTCGAGGGGCAAGGCTTGGCGAGCGGACTGCGCGGCGATATCCGGAAGTGTCAGCGAATTCATGTTCGGAACCATCGTGTTGAATGAATTGGATGTTACATTATAACAATGCAATCCACGATGCCTTTTTCATGAACAGGTTTTCATATGCACAGACGCCATTTGCTCAATTTGATTTTGGCCAGCGCTGCCTTCGCCCTTCCGTTCAGTGTTTCGGCCGCGCAAATTCGTAACGCGCGGCTTTGGCGTTCTGATGAGAAGTTGCGATTGGTCTTCGATTTGAGCGGGCCTGTGCGCTACAAGACCTTCACGCTCAGTGCTCCAGAACGGTTAATCATCGATGTGTCCGGCGCAAATCTGAGCGGGGATTTCAGCGAGTTGGCGTTGAATGGCACGGTAATCCGGTCGATTCGATCCGGGCCTTTTGGTCATGGAGACACGCGGATTGTTCTCGATCTGAGCAATCCAGTGCTGCTGAACAGCTTCCTTTTGGCACCGCTGGATGGCCAAAATCATCGGTTGGTTCTGGATTTAGTCACTGCGAAAACGTCGCCAGTGACCACCACAATGGTTCCACGTGAAACACCCAACATCGGCGCTCATCCCAAGCGCGACATCATCGTAGTCGTCGATCCAGGACACGGCGGAAAGGATCCCGGTGCGGTCGGCGCGAAAGGTGAGCGGGAGAAAGATGTGGTGCTTTCCATTGCTCAGCTACTCGGCAAACGCCTGAAAAAGGAGAAAGGTTTTGACGTAAAACTGGTGCGCAATGACGACTTCTTCGTGCCTTTACGTAAGCGCGTGGAGATTGCCCGTCAGCATAAAGCCGACATGTTTATCTCGGTGCATGCCGATGCGGCGCCACGGCTGACAGCGTCTGGAGCGTCGGTGTATTGCCTGTCTGAAGGTGGCGCGACATCGGCGACGGCGCGCTTTATGGCGCAGCGGGAGAACGGCGCAGATCTACTTGGCGCTACCAGTCTGCTCAATCTGAAAGACAAAGATCCAATGCTCGCCGGGGTGATTCTCGACATGTCGATGAACGCGACGATTGCCGCCAGTCTGCAACTGGGCAACACCGTGCTGGGCACTCTGGCCGGCATCACCACGCTGCATCAGAAACGCGTGGAACAGGCTGGATTTGCCGTGTTGAAGTCGCCCGATGTGCCGTCGATTCTGGTGGAAACCGGCTTCATTTCCAACGTGCGCGACAGTCAGCGACTGGTCACGGCGCGGCATCAACAGGCCGTGGCGGATGGTTTGTTTGAGGGATTGCAGCGCTACTTCGAGAAAAATCCACCGATCGACAGCTATCTCGCCTGGCAGCAGGAGCAGAAAAAAGCGCAGGTCTAGCAGCCGACGATTCGGCTGCAAGTGAATTTCGCACTGCTGCCGCCGGAGCTGGAGAAGCGATTAATGGTCGTCCAGCCGACGCGGCGGGTGTAGCCAACCCACGCTTCGCCATCAGAGGCGACACCGGTGAAGAATGTCAGTTGGCCAAAGCGACTGTTGGTTTGCGCCCAATAACGCTGCCCAATCTTTTCAAATCCACGCAGGTAAAGCGTATTGCCGACAGTGTTGACGCTATACGCGTTGCCCTCGGCATCGATGCACGCCAGCAAGTTAGCGCTACGCGTACAGCTGGCCAGCGTCGGCAACTGCGCCGACGCATTGCCAGCAATCAGCAATCCAAGGCTCAACAACGAGCATTTCAACGCAGTTTTCATTACCAATTCCGGGTGTGGGATGGGCTCAGCTTCCTGCTGTTTATCGCTCAGGACAAGAGCAGGGCTGGTTTATACATGTTGTTATACTATAACATAAATAATAACTGAGCCTGAGCAGGCCGATTTCAAGCGTTTAGCTTCAACGAAACCCTCGTATGAAGCCTCAAAACGCCAAGCGCTAGTAAAAGCGTCAATCGGCTGCTTTCCTATGAGGATTATCCAATGTCAGCCGAATTGCCCGTCACCGTACTTTCAGGATTTTTGGGCGCCGGAAAAAGTACGCTTTTGAATTACATACTACGTAATCGAAAGGGCCTTCGCGTCGCAGTCATCGTCAATGATATGAGCGAGATCAATATCGATGGCAGCGAAGTCCAGCGTGATGTCAGCTTAAACCGCGCAGAAGAAAAAATAGTCGAAATGAGCAACGGCTGTATCTGCTGTACGTTACGCGAAGACTTGCTCGAAGAAGTCAGCAAACTCGCCCGGGAAGGGCGCTTCGACTATTTGCTGATCGAATCCACCGGTATCTCCGAGCCGTTACCGGTCGCAGAAACTTTCACCTTCCGCGATGAACACGGGCAAAGCCTCTCCGACATCGCGCGTCTCGACACCATGGTCACTGTAGTCGACGGTGTGAATTTCCTGCCGGACTACCAGGCGGCAGAAAGCCTCGCCTCCCGTGGCGAAATTCTTGGCGAGGAAGACGAGCGCTCGATCACCGACCTGTTGATCGAACAGATCGAGTTCGCCGACGTGCTGTTGATCAGCAAGATCGACCTGATCAGCCAACCCGAGCGTGAGGAATTGATCGCCATCCTCAAACGCCTCAACGCCCAGGCCGAGATCATTCCGATGGTCATGGGCGAAGTGCCGCTGGAGAAGATCCTCAACACTGGTCGCTTCGATTTCGACAGAGCCGCGCAAGCACCGGGCTGGTTGCAGGAGTTGCGTGGTGAGCACGTGCCGGAAACCGATGAATACGGCATCGCCTCGACGGCCTACCGTGCGCGCCGGCCGTTGCATCCGCAACGTTTCTTCAACTTCATCGATCGTCCGTGGCTGAACGGCAAATTGCTGCGCTCCAAAGGATTCTTCTGGCTGGCGAGCAAACCCAACGACGCCGGTAGCTGGTCGCAGGCCGGCGGCTTGATGCGCCACGGTTTTGCCGGGCGCTGGTGGCGTTTCGTGCCGAAAAACCAGTGGCCGCAGGATCAGGAAAGTACCGCCGCGATCATGGAAAACTGGATACCGAGCGTAGGAGATTGCCGTCAGGAACTGGTGTTCATCGGTCAGAACATCGATTTCCTACAGCTCTCCGACGAATTGGACGACTGCCTGCTCACCGATGAAGAAATGGCCCTCGGTGTAGAAGGCTGGCGATTGCTGGCGGATCCGTTCGGCCCTTGGCATGAAGAGGCCGCCTGATGCTCGCCCTCAAACTCATGCAAAACCGTACGCGCTATCAGCATCAAGGATCGACACCTGAAACGCTGACGAAAATCCTCCAGGACGACACCAACCTCGCCGTGTGGCAGCGGCAATTGCCGTTGCACATCAGCGACTTTGCTCAATTACTGCTGTCCCTCAACGATCCCTTGGCGGAATCGTTATGCCTGGAGTTACCGAACGAGGACGCCGAGCCTGACCTGACCGGGTTGGCCTCAGGCTTCCGTGATCTGGAAGGTTACGAAGGCTTTATCGCTGACCTGAAATGGCTGGTCAGCGCCTTCGCCTGCTTGCTGGGAGCCAAGCGCATCGGCCTGCGCCTGCGGGTGCTCGATAAAGCCATGTGCCCGCGATTTCATGTTGATCACGTGCCGGTGCGACTGATCACCACCTACGCCGGCGTCGGCAGCCAATGGCTGAAGGAAGGCACGATGGATCGCCAGCAACTGGGGCAGGCCAAGGCGGAACCCCTAGCGCAAATCCAGCAACTCAACAGCGGCGACGTTGCGCTATTGAAAGGCGAGAAATGGCACGGCAATGAAGGTTTCGGTCTGATTCATCGCTCACCGCAACCGGCCGCTGGCGAGCGTCGTTTGATACTGACACTAGACTGGCTCGGTTAAGGCTTGAGCCACGACCCTTGGCTCTGGCCTTCGCAATATGGCTTTAAATATGCGGCATCGGTGGCGACGCCGTAATAGTGGATGTCCTGGCGATAAGGCATATTGGCGACTTGCGCGTTGCTGCACACACCGAAGGCACCACTCGGGCACTGATCGACGTACTGCACCTCGACTTTCTGCCCGGCCAGGGTCGGTTGGCAGAAGCCGTCGTTGAACAGTTTCTGCGGAATGTTGCGGTTCTGCTGACAGACTTTGACGTCGAGCCGCTCGCCCTGACTGTGCACCACGCAGGCCTGAGCCCACGCTTCGCTCGACAGCAGCGCCAACAGCAACGACCATCCCATCCAACGCATCTTCGAATCTCCCAAGAAAACTCCCGGCCATGTTGCAGAACATTCCTACCCATGTCATTGCTGGCCCTTTGGGCGCCGGCAAGACCAGCCTGATTCGCCAGCTCATGGCCCAGCGGCCAGAGGGCGAGCGTTGGGCAGTGCTGATCAATGAATTCGGCCAGATCGGCCTCGACTCCGCGCTGTTGACCAGCGATGCCGATGGTATCGCACTGGGCGAAGTGGCCGGGGGCTGCTTGTGTTGCGTCAATGGCGCGCCGTTTCAGATCGGCCTCGGACGTTTGTTGCGCAAGGCCAAGCCCGATCGATTGTTTATCGAACCGTCTGGGCTGGGGCACCCGACGCAATTGCTCAAACAGTTAAATGAGGCGCCATGGCTGGGTGTGCTGACGGTGCAGCCTTGTGTGTTGGTGCTGGATGCTCAGGCGCTCCAAGCGGGGAAAGCGTTGCCGGCGGCGCAACAGGAAGCCTTGGAAAGCGCGGGCCTGTTGCTGTTGAACAAGGCTGAAAATCTCGATGAACCGGCTCGGGCAAAAATCGCCAGCCAGTTGCCGCCAGTCCCGTTGATCTGGACGCAACAGGCGCAACTATCGCTCAGCGAATTGCCGGGCCTGGCTACACAAGCGGTTAGCGGTGTGGATAACTTGGTCGTACCCAAGGGATTAGGGCAGATGCCGGCCGTCTGGAGCGATCCGACGCTGCCGATTTGCCTGAGTCAGGCGCAGGAGGGTGGCTGGAGCATTGGCTGGCGTTGGCATCCGGGGCAGATATTCAACAAGCAGCGCATTGCTGAGTGGCTGGCCAGCCTCAATTGGCAGCGGGCGAAACTGGTTATCCACAGCGCGGAGGGCTGGGTGTCTGCGAATGCTTTGGATAATGCCGAGTTGAATTGGCAGGTCAGTGAGTGGCGGAGGGATTCGCGGATCGAGCTGATCTTCGGTGAGGCGCTGGATGTTGAGGCGTTGCAGCGGGGGTTGTCGGGGTGTCGGGAGGGGTAGATCAAAAGATCGCAGCCTTCGGCAGCTCCTACAGGGTGTACATAAATCTCATGTAGGAGCTGCCGAAGGCTGCGATCTTTAGGGTTTCCACTTGGTATGTTCCTGCCGCCACTGGCTCAGCTCGATGACTTCCGCCCGCGGCCGCTGCACCTCAACCACCGGCGGCGTATCGTCGAACGGTGCCGGGTAGGGCGCCAGCTCGATCTGCGCACTGTGCGCACCAAACTGGGTAATCGTGCCGTTATGCCGGGATTCGCCAGTCACGGTGAACTCGAAGTTGTAGACCCGTGCCAGTCGTCGGCGACCGTTGGCGTCCTTGATCAAACCGATCTTTTTCAGCGCAACATTCCCGTCCAGCAGCTCGACGCCGACATTGATGCAATGCTGTTTGACCCGCGCCAGCGCGCGCTCGCGCAAACCGTGGTTGTGCCACAGCCACGCGCCGGCCACGGCGAACAGCATCAGCACGAAGATGTTTTCGAGGGTCAGCATCAACATCAAACTCCAAAAGATAGCGTCAGCTTAACTGCGTCGCCGGTCTGTCGTACAGGCTGCGTTTCGTCGCATACTGCGCGGCTTGAATTTCAATCGTTTTACGGAATGCCCCGAATGAAACGTACGCCTCATCTGCTCGCCATTCAGTCCCACGTGGTGTTCGGCCACGCCGGCAACAGCGCTGCGGTTTTTCCGATGCAGCGGGTCGGCGTCAACGTCTGGCCGCTGAACACGGTGCAGTTTTCCAACCACACTCAGTATGGCCAGTGGACTGGTGAAGTGCTGGCGCCGCAGCAAATTCCCGAGCTGGTCGAAGGCATTGCCGCGATTGGCGAGTTGGGCAACTGCGATGCGGTGCTGTCCGGTTACCTCGGCAGCGCGGCGCAGGGCCGGGCGATTCTCAGCGGCGTTGAGCGCATCAAGTCGGTCAACCCGAAGGCTCTGTATCTGTGTGATCCAGTGATGGGCCATCCGGAGAAGGGTTGCAGCGTGCCGACCGAGGTCAGCGACTTCCTGTTGGAAGAAGCGGCAGCCGTGGCCGACATCATGTGCCCGAACCAGTTGGAGCTGGACAGCTTTTCCGGGCGTAAACCGCAGTCGCTGTTCGATTGCCTGGCCATGGCGCGCGCGCTGCTGGCACGTGGGCCGAAAGCGGTGCTGGTCAAACATCTGGATTATCCGGGCAAACCGGCGGATGGCTTCGAGATGTTGCTGGTGACGGCTGAAGGCAGCTGGCACTTGCGTCGTCCGCTGCTGGCGTTTCCGCGTCAGCCGGTGGGCGTGGGCGATCTGACGTCCGGCCTGTTTCTGGCGCGGGTGCTGTTGGGCGATAGCCTGGTGGCGGCGTTCGAGTTCACGGCGGCGGCGGTGCATGAGGTGCTGCTGGAGACCCAGGCGTGTGCCAGTTACGAGCTGCAGCTGGTGCGGGCGCAGGACCGGATTGCGCATCCGCGGGTGAAATTCGAGGCGACGGCGATCAGTTTGTAAGACCGCGTTGCCCCCATTCGCGAGCAAGCCCGCTCCCACATTGGTTTTGTGTACGCCACCGATCCAATGTGGGAGCGGGCTTGCTCGCGAAAGCTACAGACCCAACAACATCAATCCAAAGGCTGATCAAGCGTCGCCCTTGATCTCCTGATAGCGCTTCTCCAGCTCCTGACGAATCTGCCGACGCTGCTGCGCCTGCATATACCGACGCTTGTCTTCACTGTTCTGCGGTTGCAGCGGCGGCACGGCGGCTGGCTTGCGCTGGTCATCGACCGCGACCATGGTGAAGAAGCAGCTGTTGGTGTGACGCACCGAGCGTTCGCGGATGTTTTCGGTGACGACTTTGATGCCGACTTCCATCGAGGTATTGCCGGTGTAGTTGACCGAGGCGAGGAAGGTCACCAGTTCGCCGACATGGATCGGCTCGCGGAAAATCACCTGATCCACCGACAGCGTCACTACGTAACGGCCGGCATAACGGCTTGCGCAGGCGTAGGCCACTTCGTCGAGGTATTTGAGCAGGGTGCCGCCGTGGACATTGCCAGAGAAGTTGGCCATGTCGGGGGTCATCAGTACCGTCATCGACAGCTGGGCGTTTCCGGGTTCCATAACGTTCTCACGGATCAAGGCTGAATTCTGGAAGCACCTCTGCGGGTGCCTGGTCGCTTTTCAAAAGCACCGTTATCGGGACGCCGGGCGACGGGCCGCCGTCACGCCGGGATCGATCTGTTTCCATATATTGCACCGCCTTCCAGCCGCAAGTCGCGGTGTTAACCTGCAAAAGCCCCTCTCAAGGGCAATTCCCACACGAAAAGCGGATTTTTACTTCGCTCGCTCAGACTTTTCTGACGTCTGACTGCGAGCCTCGTCCTTCAAGGAGCCCACGCCATGCATGCCATCAGTTTTATTCAGGATCTGGCAGTGATCATGTTGGTCGCGGGTGTGGTGACCGTGTTGTTCCACCGCTTCAAGCAACCGGTGGTGCTCGGCTACATCGTAGCCGGTTTCATCATTGGCCCGCACACGCCGCCGTTCGGCCTGATCCACGACGAAGAAACCATCAAGACCCTCGCCGAGCTTGGGGTGATTTTCCTGATGTTCTGCCTCGGGCTGGAGTTCAGCCTGCGCAAGTTGTTCAAGGTCGGCGCGACGGCGTTTATCGCGGCGTTTCTCGAAATCGTCCTGATGATCTGGATCGGCTACGAAATCGGCCGCTGGTTCGACTGGAACACCATGGATTCGCTATTCCTCGGCGCGATTCTGGCGATCTCCTCGACCACCATCATCGTCAAGGCGCTCAACGATCTGAAGATGAAGAACGAGCGCTTTGCGCAGCTGATCTTCGGCGTGCTGATCGTCGAAGACATCCTCGGCATTGGCATCATTGCGCTGCTATCCAGTATCGCCGTCAGCGGCACGGTCAGCTCCGGCGAAGTGTTCTCCACGGTCGGCAAGCTCTCGCTGTTCATGATCGTCGCGCTGGTCATCGGCATTCTGTTGGTGCCGCGCCTGCTGGCTTATGTGGCCAAATTCGAAAGCAACGAGATGCTGCTGATCACCGTGCTCGGCCTGTGTTTCGGCTTCTGCCTGCTGGTGGTCAAACTTGAATACAGCATGGTGCTCGGCGCATTCCTGATCGGCGCGATCATGGCTGAATCGCGGCAATTGCTGAAAATCGAACGGCTGATCGAGCCGGTTCGCGACCTGTTCAGCGCAATCTTCTTCGTCGCCATCGGCCTGATGCTTGATCCGATGATTCTGCTGCAATACGCGTGGCCGATCGCGGTCATTACGGTCGCCGTGGTGCTCGGCAAGATGCTTTCCTGCGGCCTCGGCGCTTTTATCGCTGGCAATGACGGACGCACCTCACTGCGCGTGGGCATGGGTCTTTCACAGATTGGCGAATTTTCCTTCATCATCGCTGCGCTGGGCATGACCTTGCAGGTCACCAGCAACTTCCTCTATCCAGTGGCCGTGGCCGTTTCGGTGATCACCACGTTGCTGACCCCGTACCTGATTCGCGCGGCGGATCCGCTGTCGATCAAGCTGTCGAGCGCGATGCCCAAGCGTCTTGCACGCGTACTGGGGATGTATGGTGAATGGCTGCGCAGCATTCAGCCGCAAGGCGAGGGCGCGATGCTGGCGTCGATTATTCGCAAGATCCTGCTGCAAGTCGGGGTCAATCTAGCGCTGGTGATCGCGATTTTCTTTACCGGCGCATTCTTCGCTGAACGCCTTTCGACCTGGCTGCAGGACTGGATCGCCGATCCGAGCTGGCAGAAGGCGTTGATCTGGGGCGGGGCGTTGCTGGTGTCGTTGCCGTTCTTGATCGCCGCGTATCGCAAGCTCAAGGCGCTGTCGATGCTACTGGCGGAGATGGGCGTGAAGCCCGAGATGGCCGGGCGTCACACACAGCGAGTGCGCCGGGTGATCGCCGAAGTGATCCCGATTCTCTCGCTGCTGGTGATTTTCCTGCTGTTGTCAGCCTTGTCGGCCAGTATTTTGCCGACCAACAAGTTGCTGATGCTCATCGCCGTGGTCGCGGCCGCCGTGGCGGCGCTGCTCTGGCGCTGGTTCATCCGCGTGCACACGCGGATGCAGGTGGCGCTGCTGGAAACCCTCGACAACCACAAAGAGTCGTCGGGGCATTGACCGGCCGGGGCGGCTGGCCGATCAGCTTTCCAGCCAGACGTCCCGCGCCCAGTGCCATACCGATTCCCAGGACTCTTCGGTGATCAGCTCTTCTTCGCCCGACCACAGCACCACGGTGCCGTCTTCCTCAACGCAGTAGTAGTTCTCACCGTCCTGGCAGATCGGGATGAGGTCACGCGGTACGCCGATGTCCCACGCATTGGCCGCAACATCCGGCAAATAGGTGTGCGACTGCGGGTCGGTGACAGTTACTGGCTCCAGGCTGCCGTAGACCACATCGCTGACGGTCAGCAAAAATTCTTTGAAGACAAACGGGATGTTGATGAAGAGTTCTTCTTCGACTTCCACCAGTTGGTCTTCGTCAGGCAACTCCAATGGAACCGGTACGGGTTCGTTGGCTTCGCGCAGTTGTTCGATGATTTCTTCCACGTCCGGGATCCTCTTGCTTGAATGGCGCGGTTTATATGGGCCGGTTTATACAGTAGCTCGCTATAGATGCAACCGCGAAATAGAAAACCCCAGCCGAGGCTGGGGTTTTTTATTACAGCAAGTGAAACGCGCGAGGGGATCAGCCGTTCTGGCGGATACCGGCGACCAGCCACGGCTGGTTCTCGCCCTGCGGACGTTCCATGTTCCAGCTTTCGCTGAACACTTCGCCCTGATCGAAACGCGAGGACTTCGACACACCGTTGAAGGTCAGGGTGGCGATGGTCTTGTCGGCACGGTCATCGACGCCATCCAGTTGCACCTGGAGGTTGTCGATGTAGGTCGACTGGAACGCGTCGCCCAGATCTGCACGCTCACGCTTGAGGAACTCGAGCATTTGCGGGGTCACGAACTCGGCGATCTTGTCCATTTCGTTGGCGTCCCAGTGCTGCTGCAGCGACTGGAAGTGGCTGCGTGCAGCTTCAAGGAAGCTCTGCTCGTTGAACCAGGCTGGCGCGTTGATCACCGGACGGGCGGCAGCAGGTGCAGCCGAACCACCGAAGATCGAACCCATGGCCGCAGGCTTCTGCTCGAACACTTCACGCTGCATTGGCGCGCCGGCCGGAGCCAGGTGCTCCTGCTGCTTGCGTCGACGTGCGGCGATGAAGCGGAAGATCACGAACGCGATCACGGCCATGATCAGGATGTCGAAGATCTGCATGCCCTGGAAGCCGCCGCCCATGAACATGGAAGCGAGCAGACCACCGGCAGCGATACCGGCCAGTGGGCCGAGCCATTTCGAAGCACCGCCGGCCTTGGCCGCAGCGCCTGCGGCACCGGCAGCACCAGCGGTCGCCGCAGCGCCGCCCATGCCTGGAGAAGAAGGAGCCATCTGGCTGGTCTGGTGCGACGGCGCAGCGCCGGCGCTTTTGCCACCACCAAAGCGCTTGGCGTTGGCGTCGAGGCTCATCGTCAGGCCGATGCACAACGCCATGGCGATGCTAAGAAAACGTTTCATAAAGGGATTTCCCGTTTGTGGAGACACGCGCGCCATGTTGCACAGCTGAAGTGTTACTGGCTAGCGAGAGAGTGTTTCGGGCTTTTGCCTGACAGGTTGCGTTCAGCTTCGTCGAGGCAATAAGGCTGTGTACTTTCGGCTGTAGGAATCGGCGACAGGTTCAGTGCGAAATTGCCTTAGCGACGAAACGCCAACATCACCACACCCGCCGTTATCAGGCCGATGCCGCCCCATTGGCGCAGGTCGAGTTTCTCGCCCAGCAGGATCACGCCGAGCACCGCCACCAGCACCACGCTGAGTTTATCCACCGGTGCTACCAGCGAAGCCGGGCCGACTTTCAGCGCACGGAAATAGCACAGCCACGACGCGCCGGTGCCCAGACCGGACAGTAAGAGGAATAGATAGCTCTTGGCGGAGATCGATCCCAATGACTGATATTGGCCCGTTGCGTACAAAATCAAGGCCAGACTGACGAGTACCACGATGGTGCGCAGTAACGTGGCGAAGTCGGAATTGACGTTTTCGATGCCGATTTTGGCGAAGATCGCCGTCAGCGCGGCGAACGTGGCCGAGAGCAGGGCCCAGAATGTCCAGGAAGAAAAGAAGCCTGAGCCCATTTGCACTGTCCTGTTCCGGGAATATTGAAAATCAAAAGATCGCAGCCTTCGGCAGCTCCTACAGATACACATAATCTCTTGTAGGAGCTGCCGCAGGCTGCGATTTTTTTGCTTTTAGATAGCTTCCAGCTTGGCGTAGCCGAGCATCAGCCACTTGCTGCCTTCGCTGAAGTTTACCTGCACCCGCGCCTGCGCGCCGGCGCCTTCGAAGTTGAGGATCACGCCCTCACCAAAGATCGAATGGCGTACCGCCTGACCCAGACTCAACCCGGTTTCCGGAATTTCACTGCCGGCGAACAGGTTGCTACCACTCATCGACTGATTGCCGCCGAACGGTCGGCTGACGCTGTTCGACAAACGGACTTCCTGAATCAGACCCTTCGGCACTTCGCGTACGAAACGCGAGACCTTGTTGTAGGTTTCGCTCCCGTACAAGCGGCGAGTTTCCGCGTAGGTCATCACCAGATTCTGCATCGCCCGGGTGATGCCGACGTAAGCCAGACGGCGTTCTTCCTCAAGACGCCCCGGTTCTTCCAGGCTCATCTTGTGCGGGAACAGGCCTTCTTCCATGCCCACGAGGAACACGTAAGGGAATTCCAGGCCTTTGGCGCTGTGCAGCGTCATCAACTGAATGCTGTCTTCGTGCTCGTCGGCCTGGGTGTCGCCGGCCTCCAGCGAAGCGTGGCCGAGGAATGCCGCCAGTGGCGTCAGCTCTTCGTCTTCTTCGTTGTTCTCGAAGTTGCGCGCGGCGCTGACCAGTTCCTCAAGGTTTTCTACCCGAGCCTGGCCCTTTTCGCCTTTTTCCGCTTCGTGATAAGCGATGAGGCCGGATTGCTCGATGACGGTTTGCGTCATCAAGTGCAGCGGCATCTCGGCGCACTTGGCGGCGAGGTTCTCGATCAGCTCGATAAACGCACCCAGCGCACCTGCTGCGCGACCGGTCAGGCCTTTATTGGCGACCAGCAGGCGCATCGCTTCCCACATCGACACATCGCTGTGACGTGCGTGCTCGCGGATGGCTTCGACGGTTTTCTCGCCGATGCCACGGGCCGGAACGTTGATCACCCGTTCCAGCGCCGCGTCGTTACCGCGACCTTCGAGCAAACGCAGGTACGCCATGGCGTTCTTGATTTCCGCACGCTCGAAGAAGCGCTGACCGCCATAGATGCGATACGGAATACGCTCGCGCAGCAAGGCTTCTTCCAAAACGCGCGATTGGGCGTTGGAGCGATAGAGAATCGCGATATCGCTACGAGCAAGGCCGGTTTTCAGCGCGCTTTCAATGGTTTCGACAACGTAGCGTGCTTCGTCGTGTTCATTAAACGCTGCGTACAGATTGATCGCCTCGCCATCGCCGCCGTCCGTCCACAGCTCTTTGCCGAGGCGCCCGGTGTTGTTGGCGATCAAGGCGTTGGCAGCTTTGAGGATGCCTGCGGTGGAGCGGTAATTCTGCTCGAGACGAATGGTCACCGAATCGGCGAAGTCGGACGAGTACTGATGAATGTTCTCGATCTTCGCGCCGCGCCAGCCGTAAATCGACTGGTCGTCGTCGCCGACCACCATCAGGCTGTCGCCGCCCTTGCCAAGCAGGCGCAACCAGGCGTACTGCACGGCGTTGGTGTCCTGGAACTCGTCCACCAGAATATGGCGGAAGCGCTTTTGATAATGCGCCAGCAGGCCCGGATGATCGCGCCACAGGTCGAGGGCGCGCAGCAGCAGTTCGGAGAAGTCGATTACACCGGCGCGCAGGCACGCCGCCTCGTAGGCTTCGTAAATGCTGCGCATGGTCGCCAGGTACAAATCGCCACTGGCCTGAATATGTTGCGGCCGCAGACCTTCGTCTTTCTGGCCGTTGATGAACCACTGCGCCTGACGGGCCGGCCAGCGTTGCTCGTCGAGACCCAGCTCGCGGATCACCCGCTTGACCAGCCGTTGCTGGTCGTCGCTGTCGAGAATCTGGAAGGTCTGGCTCAAGCCCGCTTCCTGCCAGTGCGCCCGCAACAAGCGGTGCGCGAGGCCGTGGAAGGTGCCGACCCACATGCCGGCCGGGTTGATCCCCAGCAACTGCTCGATGCGGTGACGCATCTCGGCAGCGGCCTTGTTGGTGAAGGTCACCGACAGAATGGAGTGGGGCGAGGCGTTTTCGACCTGGATCAACCAGGCGATACGGTGCACCAGCACTCGGGTTTTACCGGAGCCAGCACCGGCCAGGACCAACTGACGGCCAACGGAGGCTGCTACAGCCTGGCGTTGGGCATCGTTGAGGGAGTTCAGCAGAAGGGAGAGATCATCGCGCATCGGGGCATTCTAGGGTGCGCCGCAGGCCCGGGCAAACCGAGCTTTGCATTAGCCGATGAAAGTGCTGCCAATGACGACCGGTCGGTCACCGGCGACAGCCGTTGGCCCGCTTGGCTCTGCGGGTTTCAACGGTGCCTGAGGGGGAAAAGTTTTGCGCAAATTATGATCTGGCGTGGTTTGGCAAGTTGATCGGCTTGTGTATGCTCCGTCCACGTTTCGGGCGCACGCCCTCCTTATAAGAACAAGAACGTTGCCCATGACCCTCAGCTCCGAACTGTCGGGCCCCTCCGTGGAACCCCGGGTTATCCGCAAGCACTACGCCACCGAGATGGCGGTCGAGCGCACGCGCCTGCTGTATCAGGGTTCTTTATTGCCCACGCTGTTCATGTTGATCAATGGTCTGGTCTGCGCCGGTTTGCTCTGGAGCCCGCAGCGCTACTTCGTGGTCAGTATTTGGCTGGTCTGGTTGCTTTCGCTGGTTGCCCTGCGGGTGATCCAAGTGGCCGCGTTCGATTCCGCCATTCCCAATCGACAGGCGCAGCCGATCTGGCGGCGAATGTTCCTGCTCGGCTCAACGATGACCGGCCTGACGCTCGCCGGCGCCGGCATCGCTCTGGTGCCCGCCGACAACTTCATGCAGCAAGCCTGGGTGTTCGGCCTGATTGGCGCCGCGACGTTGTCGGCCAGTGTCGCGTACGCGGTGAGTCTGCCCGCGTTTTTGTCCTTCACTTTGCCGTGTCTGTTGCCAGCGATCGGCTATCTGTTTTGGGGCGGCGACGAGCAGGCGCGCGGTTGGGGCTGGCTCGGGTTGATCTTGCTCGGCTCGCTGAGTGTGGTGGCGTGGCAGGTCAATCGGCTGATCGACCGCGGCTTGCTGCGGCGCTTTCAGAATCAGCACCTCATTGAACACCTGCAACAGACCCAATCCCGTAGCGAGCAACTCAATCAGGAACTGGCCAAGGAGATCGACCACCGGCGTTGTGCCGAGGGCAAGTTGCGTGAAGCCCAGGTCGCCCTTGAGGATCGTGTTGCCCAGCGCAGCCGCGAACTGGACGCCGCCAATCAGGCCCTGAGCAAAAGCGAAGCGCGGCTGGCGCTGGCGTTGAAGGCCAGTGAGCTGGGGTTGTGGGACTGGAACCTGCAAACCGACGAAGTCCATCACACGCAGATTCAGGAACTGTTCGGCCTCGCCCCGGAATACGTCACGGCGTTGCTGCGCGATCTCAAGCCGCGATTGCACCCCGAAGACGTGCCCAACCTCAAACTCGCGCTGACCGAGCATTTAAAGGGTCGCACAGAGGATTATCAGATTGAGTACCGCGTGCGTCATGGCGACGGTCATTGGGTGTGGATCGAAGACCGTGGCCGCGCGGTGGAGCGCAGTGACAGCGGACGCGTGATCCGCATGGTCGGCACCCGCCGCGACATCAGCGTCAGCAAAAGCCTCGAAGAACAGCAACGCCTGGCGGCGACGGTTTTTGAAGCGGCCAGCGAAGGCATCGTCATTCTCGACCCAAACTACGCGCTGATCGCGATCAATCAGGCGTTCAGTCGTGTCACCGGTTACGACATCGACGACATGCTTGGGCGCAACGTCGTCGAGCTGCCGTGCAGCCGTGATGCGCGGCGTCATTATGTGGCGATCCGTCATGCACTGGAGCAGCACGGCAGTTGGCAGGGTGAGTTGGTCGAGACGCGCAAGAACGGCGAGCTGTATCCGCAGTGGCTGCAATTGAATGCGGTGCGCGACAGTCGCGGTAATGTCAGCCATATCGTCGGCTTCTTCGCCGATCTCTCCGCGCGACGCGAATCCGAAGAGCGCATGCGTTACCTGACCCATTACGACGAACTCACCGGGTTGGCCAACCGTTCGTTGTTCCGCGAACGTCTGCACGAAGCGCATCAGCGTTCACGTCAGGGGCGGCGCAGTCTGGCGTTGCTGCACATCAATCTGGATCGCTTCAAATTGCTCAACGACAGTCTTGGCCATGAAGTCGCTGACCAGTTGTTGCAGAAGATGGCGCGGCGGCTGGTCAACGCGTTGCCGGAGGCCGACACCATTGCGCGTTTGTCCGGCGATGAATTTGCGGTGCTGTTCGATGCTTACGGCAACCTGTCGAGTCTGGCGCGGGTCGCTACGCGATTGTCGGCCAAGCTGCGTTTGCCGCTGACGGTTGAAGGGCATGAACTGGTGGTCAGCGCCTCGATGGGCATCAGCATGCTGCCGGACAACGCGCGGGAAATTTCCGCATTGGTCAGCCAGTCGAACATGGCCATGCAACACGCCAAACACCTCGGCGGCAACAACTTCCAGTTCTACACCGAGAGCCTGCAGGCCAGCACCCTTGAGCGCTTGCAGCTGGAAAACCAGCTGCGCAAAGCCATCGAGGACAAGCAGCTCAAAGTGTTTTACCAGCCGAAGCTGTGCCTCGAATCGGGGCGCTTGAACGCGGCGGAAGCGCTGGTGCGCTGGGATCACCCGACCATGGGCCGGGTGCCGCCGGGGGATTTTATCGGACTGGCCGAGGAAACCGGATTGATCGGGCCGATTGGAGAATTCGTCCTGCGTCAGGCTTGCTGGCAGGCGTGCGAATGGCAGCGACAAGGTCTGGAGCCGATCCGCGTTTCGGTGAACCTCTCGGTGCATCAACTGCGTCAGGGCAAACTGGTCAGTCTGGTGCGTCAGGTGCTGGAGGAAACCGGTCTGGCGCCGCACTACCTCGAACTGGAACTGACCGAAAGCCAGTTGCTCGACAGCGTCGAACACATCATCGCGACCTTCCAGCAGCTGCGCGATCTGGGCGTGAAACTGGCCATCGATGACTTCGGCACCGGCTATTCGTCGTTGAGTTATCTCAAGCGTATTCCGGTGGATTACGTGAAGATCGATCAGGCGTTCATACGCGGATTGGGCGAGGGCAGTGAGGATGCGGCGATTACCCGCGCGATCATCGCCATGGCCCACGGGCTGTCGCTGAAAGTGGTCGCCGAGGGCGTTGAACGGCAGGATCAGCTGGAATTTTTACGCGCCGAACGTTGCGATGAGGTGCAGGGCTATCTGATCAGTCGTCCGGTGGAGGCTGCCGGTCTGGCCGGGCTTTTGCGCAATCAGGAAAAACCGCTTTAAGGGCTACATGCACCCCATCGCGCCTGATATGGGGACATGGAGTTACGCATTGAGCAGGCAAAAAGCCAATTCATGTAGTATAACTACAAGCGTGCTACATCCTTGCCCATAAGAAGAGTCCAGCCCCTTGAATCTGCTGCAACACATCGCCCAGTCACGTCACCTGTTACGCAAGTCGGAGCTCAAGGTCGCCGACCACGTGCTGCTTGACCCTGCGGCCGTGATGCACAGTTCCATGGCCGACCTGGCCCACAACGTCGGCATCAGTGAGCCGACCATCGTGCGCTTCTGTCGCGCCATCGGTTGCTCCGGTTTTCAGGATCTCAAACTGAAGTTAGCGCAGAGCCTTGCGGCCGGTGCCAGCTTCGGCCAGTTCGCGATCCACGAAGACGACTCGGTTGCCGATTACAGCCTGAAGATTTTCGACACCACGTTGCACACGTTGATGGAGGTTCGCGAGAAGCTCGATCCGATTGAGTTGCAGCGCGCGGTGACGTTGATGTCGCAGGCGCAGCGCGTCGAGTTCTATGGTTTTGGCGCTTCGGGCGCGGTGGCTGCGGATGCGCAGCACAAGTTCTTCCGTTTGTTGCTGACCGCAGCGGCGTATTCCGATCCGCACATGCAGGCGATGTCGGCGGTGACGTTGAAGCCGACCGATGTGGCGATCTGTATTTCCCAGTCCGGGCGCTCCAAGGATTTGCTGATCACCGCAAATCTGGTGCGTGAGAGCGGTGCGTCGTTGATTACCTTGTGCCCGAGCCAGACGCCGTTGGCCGAGTTATCGACTGTTAATCTGGCGATCGATGTGCATGAAGACACTGAAATCTATACGCCGCTGACCTCGCGTATCGCGCACCTGGTGGTGATTGATGTGTTGGCGATGGGCGTGGCAATGGCGCGTGGGCCGAGTCTGGTTAATCACCTCAAGAGCGTGAAGCGCAGTTTGCGCAGTTTGCGCCTCTCTCCGAAAGCCGCCAAAGCTCTGGATGACTGAAGTCATCTAAGGTCGTTCCGACCTTAATCGCGAGCAGGCTCGCTCCCACAGGGGATCTCCGGGGTACACAAATTCTGTGTCATACCGAGATCAAATGTGGGAGCGAGCCTGCTCGCGAAGGCGTCCTCAAAAACACCGCAAATTCATCGCACTGTCATCCGCAAGAAGCCAAACCGTCATCCCCTACGCCTATCGTGAAACTCCCGTCATCGCCTTGGGAGACTCGAAATGGCTCAGCCCTACGAAGAACGCAACAGCGCCGCGAAAACCCGTCGTCAGCAGGAAGACCAGCGCCGCATGGAATTTCGCCGCGCTATCGAAGATCGCTTCGAACTCCGTCAGCTTCAAGCCGAAATCGGCGACTTTCCCGACATCACTCACTGGCAGGCGGCACCCGCAGCTTCCCGTCGAAGCGCTCAACCAGCGCGCTGATCTGCACGCGTTCGCTGCGGATAAACGCCAGGAAGGCGTGCGCCACCGGTGACAAGCGTTTGGCTTTCGCTTGCACCAGGCACCAGCTACGGAACAGCGGCAATTCCTCGACCGGCAGCTCGAAGAGCCCGCCAGTCGCCAGCTCCAGGTTCAGGGCGTGGCGCGTCAACAGCGCCAGGCCCAGACCCGCTTGCACACATTCACGCTGCGCTTCGGCCGACGCCACTTCCTGAGTCTGAGTGAAGTGCACGCGTTTCTCTTTGAAATACTCTTCGCACGCCAGTCGCGTACCCGAGCCGGGCTCGCGGATCAGCAGCGTGTAAGGTTCCAGATCCTGTAAACGCAGCGGGCCCATGTGCGCCAACGGGTGATCCGGGCGCGCCACGGCAACAATCGGGTTGTTGAGGAATGGCAAAAATTCCAGGCCCATGTCCTGCGGCACCATCGACATGATCACCAGATCGTCACGGTTGTCCGACAGCCTGCGAATGACCTGGCCACGGTTGACCACGGTCAGTTGCAGATTCACTTCCGGGTGCTGGCGTTTAAACGCGGCAAAAAGGTGCGGGACGAAATATTTGGCGCTGGATTCCACCGCCAGTTTCAGCTGACCCTGCAGCGAGCCCTGCATGTCCGACAGCTGCATATCGAGGTTTTCCAGACGCCCGAAAATATCCCGGCTGGCGCGCTGAAGGGCTTCAGCGGCTTCGGTCATGTAGAGTTTTTTGCCGACATAATCGAATAATGGCTGGCCGATCAGCTCTTCCAGCTGCTTTATTTGCAGGCTGACCGCCGGTTGGGTGAGCGACATTTCATCCGCGGCGCGGCTGTAAGAGCGTAAATCACACACCTCGTTGAAGATCTGTAGCTGACGCAATGTCATACGCATCAAGGACTTACGCATTTTATTCGGGCTCGGCGCGCGGGTGGATGTTCGAACTATAAGTCTTTACTTATGGCTAACCCAATTATTATTCATTTTTGTTAATCCCTTATGAGCGCTAGTGTGGATCTGCGACTAAATTGAAACATTTGGTCACGCGTCGACCTGGGTCTAGCAGGTCGTGGTGCCACCGGCTCAAGGGAACCTCCAAGTGATAACAAAGATCCTGATCGCCAACCGTGGTGAGATTGCCGTACGAATCGTGCGAGCCTGCGCCGAAATGGGCATTCGCTCGGTTGCGATTTTTTCCGACGCCGACCGTCATGCGCTGCATGTGAAGCGAGCGGATGAGGCCCACAGCATCGGTGCCGAGCCACTGGCCGGTTATCTGAACCCGCGCAAGCTGGTGAACCTTGCCGTGGAAACTGGTTGCGATGCCCTGCATCCCGGCTACGGTTTCCTTTCGGAAAACGCTGAGCTGGCTGATATCTGTGCCGAACGCGGGATCAAGTTCATTGGCCCGTCGGCAGAAGTCATTCGCCGCATGGGCGACAAGACCGAAGCGCGCCGCAGCATGATCAAGGCCGGCGTACCGGTCACGCCGGGCACTGAAGGCAACGTCGCCGACATCGAAGAAGCTTTGGTCGAGGGCGACCGCATCGGTTATCCGGTGATGCTCAAGGCCACCTCCGGTGGTGGCGGCCGTGGTATCCGCCGCTGCAACAGCCGCGAAGAACTCGAACAGAATTTCCCTCGGGTGATTTCTGAAGCGACCAAGGCGTTCGGTTCTGCCGAAGTGTTCCTGGAAAAATGCATCGTCAATCCCAAGCACATCGAAGCGCAGATCCTCGGCGACAGCTTCGGCAACGTCGTGCACCTGTTCGAGCGTGACTGCTCGATCCAGCGTCGCAACCAGAAGCTCATCGAAATCGCCCCGAGCCCGCAACTGACCCCGGAACAGCGCGCCTACATCGGCGACCTGTCGGTGCGTGCGGCCAAGGCAGTGGGTTACGAGAACGCCGGCACCGTAGAGTTCCTGCTCGCCGAGGGCGAGGTGTACTTCATGGAGATGAACACCCGGGTGCAGGTGGAACACACCATCACCGAAGAAATCACCGGGATCGACATCGTCCGCGAACAGATTCGCATCGCTTCCGGCCTGCCGCTGTCGGTGAAGCAGGAAGACATTCAGCACCGTGGTTTCGCGTTGCAGTTCCGTATCAACGCCGAAGACCCGAAAAATAACTTCCTGCCGAGCTTCGGCAAGATCACCCGTTACTACGCCCCCGGCGGCCCGGGCGTGCGCACCGATACAGCGATCTACACCGGCTACACCATCCCGCCGTTCTACGACTCGATGTGCCTGAAACTGGTGGTCTGGGCACTGACCTGGGAAGAGGCGATGGATCGTGGCCTGCGCGCACTGGACGACATGCGTCTGCAAGGCGTGAAGACCACCGCCGCGTACTACCAGGAAATCCTGCGCAACCCGGAATTCCGTAGCGGCCAGTTCAATACCAGCTTCGTTGAAAGCCACCCTGAACTGACCAACTACTCGATCAAGCGCAAACCCGAAGAGCTGGCCCTGGCCATCGCCGCCGCCATCGCCGCCCACGCAGGCCTATGAATGAAACAGCTGCGAGCTTTTAGCTGCAAGCGGCAAGTAAAAGCAGATTGGCTTTTTCTTGCAGCTTTTAGCTTGAAGCTTGCCGCTATGAGGAGATACCAATGACTAAGAAGATCTTCGTTACCGACACCATCCTGCGCGACGCTCACCAATCGCTGCTCGCCACCCGCATGCGCACCGAAGACATGCTGCCGATCTGCGACAAGCTCGACAAAGTCGGCTATTGGTCGCTGGAGTGCTGGGGCGGCGCGACGTTCGACGCCTGCGTCCGCTTTCTGAAAGAAGACCCGTGGGAGCGTCTGCGCCAACTGCGCGCGGCGCTGCCTAACACGCGTCTGCAAATGCTCCTGCGCGGGCAGAACCTGCTGGGCTACCGTCACTACAGCGACGACGTGGTCAAAGCCTTCGTCGCCAAAGCTGCCGTCAATGGCATCGACGTGTTCCGCATCTTCGACGCGATGAACGACGTGCGTAACCTGCGCGTGGCCATCGAAGCGGTGAAAGCGGCCGGCAAACATGCCCAAGGCACCATCGCTTACACCACCAGCCCGGTGCACACGATCGACGCGTTCGTCACCCAGGCCAAGCAAATGGAAGCCATGGGTTGCGACTCGGTGGCGATCAAGGACATGGCCGGTCTGCTGACCCCGTACGCCACTGGCGAACTGGTTCGCGCACTGAAAGCCGAGCAGTCGCTGCCGGTGTTCATCCACTCGCACGACACGGCCGGTCTGGCGACCATGTGCCAGCTCAAGGCAATTGAAAACGGCGCCGACCACATCGACACCGCGATCTCCAGCTTCGCCTCAGGCACCAGCCACCCGGGCACCGAGTCGATGGTCGCTGCGCTAAAGGGCACCGAATTCGATACCGGTCTGAACCTCGAACTGCTGCAAGAGATCGGCCTGTACTTCTACGCCGTGCGTAAGAAGTACCACCAGTTTGAAAGCGAATTCACCGCCGTCGACACCCGCGTGCAAGTCAACCAGGTGCCGGGCGGGATGATCTCCAACCTCGCCAACCAGTTGAAAGAGCAGGGCGCTCTCAACCGCATGGGCGAAGTGCTCGCGGAAATCCCGCGCGTGCGTGAAGACCTCGGCTTCCCGCCGCTGGTGACGCCGACTTCGCAGATCGTCGGCACTCAGGCGTTCTTCAACGTGCTGGCCGGCGAGCGTTACAAGACCATCACCAACGAAGTGAAGCTCTACTTGCAAGGCGGCTACGGCAAGGCGCCGGGCGTGGTCAACGAGAAGCTGCGTCGTCAGGCGATCGGCAGCGAAGAAGTCATCGACGTGCGTCCGGCCGATCTGCTCAAGCCGGAAATGACCAAGCTGCGTGCCGACATCGGCGCACTGGCCAAGTCGGAAGAAGACGTGCTGACCTTCGCCATGTTCCCGGACATCGGCCGCAAGTTCCTCGAAGAACGTGCCGCCGGCACCCTCACGCCAGAAGTGTTGCTGCCGATTCCTGAGGCGGGCGGTGTGACCAAGGCGGGTGGCGAAGGTGTACCGACCGAGTTCGTCATCGACGTGCACGGCGAAACCTACCGCGTCGACATCACCGGTGTCGGTGTTAAAGCGGAAGGCAAACGTCACTTCTACCTGTCCATCGACGGCATGCCGGAAGAAGTGGTGTTCGAACCGCTCAACGAATTCGTCGGCGGTGGCAGTAGCAAGCGTAAGCAAGCTTCGGCACCGGGCCACGTCAGCACGACCATGCCGGGCAACATCGTTGATGTGCTGGTCAAGGAAGGCGACACCGTCAAGGCTGGCCAGGCTGTGCTGATCACCGAAGCGATGAAGATGGAAACCGAAGTCCAGGCAGCGATTGCCGGCAAGGTCACGGCGATTCATGTGGCCAAGGGTGATCGGGTCAATCCGGGCGAAATCCTGATCGAGATCGAAGGCTGAGATAACCGCCGCGATCCAACGCTTTAAACCTCGGGGGGGCATGTGCTCCCCTTTTTTTGCCTGTGATTTGTAGGAGTGAGCCTGCTCGCGATGGCGGTGGATCAGTTGATGAAGATTTGACTGAAAAACCGCTTTCGCGAGCAGGCTCACTCCTACAGGGGATCTTCAGTTGTCAGTTGCATTTGCGGGTGGCGCAGAACCCTGTGGGAGCGGGCTTGCTCGCGAAAGCGGTGTGTCATTCGAAGCAAATATCGACTGACACTCCCTCTTCGCGAGCAAGCCCGCTCCCACAACAGCCCATCAGATCGTTAGAACGCCATGCGCCATTGGCCCATCACCCCGGTATTGCGGCTGTCGGAGGCGATGTCGCCGGTGACGCCCATGCCCAGCGTGTGACTGGCTGACAGCGCCAGATCGAGGCCGGCATCCAGCGACAAACTGTTGCGATCCAGTTGCGCTCCAGCGATTTCGAAGCCGATCCCGCCGTTAAGCAATTGCTGACGAGTGTGCATGTCGAGCTCGCCGTAGGTATGTTTCCAACCCGCACTCAGACGCGGCGTCAGTTGCATGCCGTTGTCGAGGTTGTTGGTTTTTGCCATGCGCAAACCGAAGGTACTGCTCAGGTTTTTTTGTGACTGCCCGTGAACCTTCAACGCCGCGTCGCCACCTTTTTCGCTGTAACTGTCACGCTGGTAGCGCTGGTAACCGAGATTGGCGAAGGGCTCGAGTGTGAAATCGCCTTGGCCGAAGTCGTAACCCAGTTCGGCAAAGGCCTGTTGGGTGGCGGCGTCGTAGCTGCCTTTGAGGCGATCGCTAAAACCGTTGAACGCCACCCGACGTTTGCTGCTGCCGTCATGACTGGCATAAGTGGCGCCGAGGCGCAGCGCCAGCGGGCCGTCCTGACGCACCGCGTAGGCACCGACATGCCAGCTGTCGAGATCGCCATCGGCATGGCGCGCATCGAGTTTGGTCTGCGAGTTACCACCGATGATCCCGACATGCCATTGCTCATCGAGACGCCAGTCAGCACCTGCAACGAGACCTTGGGTGGAGTGTTTCAGGGTGCTGTCGGTGTCGCGATCAATTTTGCCGCCATTGCCTAATGCCTGAACCCAGACTCGGCCGTTACCGTCACCTGTTTTAGCCGATGTTGCATCGGTGTCGAGCTGACGCATGGCCGACAGCATGCTGTCGCTGACCGGTGAAACGGCGTTCAGCGTGGCTTTGGCGAGGTTGGCGTTGCTGCCGGCAGCGAGTTGATCGAGCGCTAAAGCAGCGGTTTTTCTGTTACTGCCGAGCAGGGCGACGATGGCTTTGTTAGCAGGTGCGATCGGTGCTGAAACCTTGGCAGGCGCCGCGCTTGTCATAGGTGCAGACGCTATAGCTGGCGATGCCGTCGCGGTCGGTGCGGAAGCCAAGAGGGGAGCAGGGTTTTCGGCTGGCGTGGAAGCCTCAACAGCAGCATTCGTTTCTACTGAAGCAACAGCCTCAACAGGATCAACCAAATCAGAAGCCACTGCCGAAACAGCAACCGCCTCAGGAACTGCAACGGCCTCTGAAATCGCCGTTTCGATCACTGGCGTTTCCACCTGCACTACCGTCGTCTCAGCCACCACGGGAACCGTCTCTGGCGCCGTGACCGGGGTGGTGGAAGCATCAAGCACCTGATCGATTTTCTTGCCAATCTCGCCAGCATTTTCCGAAGTTACGACGCTATCAATCGGCACTTCATTACGGCTAAACGTCAGCCCGACCTGTTTCTCTTCGTATTTCAGCGTCGGCGTCATGAACGCCAGATCGTTTTCAATACGACCGAATTCCCCAACAACTTTGCCCGCTTTCAGAATCGTGTGCTGGCTGCTTTTTGGATAGTCGCCCGCCGTTGTGAGTTGCAACGTCGAATTACCCAGATCGGCCGTCCCGGCGACCACGATGGTCTTGCTAACTCCTTTCGCTTTGACCTCGTAAGCCAATGTCGCACTGGGGTTCAGGTTCAGATCGCCACTGACGACAGGCACGCCAAGCGCCTGATTAACCGTCAACAATCCATGAACATTCAACGCGCCCGTTGTTCCGCCACCGGCGAATTGACCCTTTTCATCGACGTTGACGGCGCCGACGATGATTCCCCGGTTGTTGAGATTGCCGCCTGCGGAGACAAAGGCCCCTTGATTGATCCCGCCTTTATTGATCAGCGTGCCTTCGACCACGGCATGTCCAGCAATCACACCTTCATTGGTGAGCGTCGCTTGCGGACGCACCATGACACCGGCGGTGAAGTCCGAAGGCGTATCTTTAATTCGGATCCAGGTACCTTGTTTGACTTCCAGTCCATCGAAGTTTCGCGTTTCACCCAGCGAACCCTTGGCCGCATCGAGTTGCAGGACATTCACACCGCCAGCGCCATCCACCGGGCCTGCAAAACTGCCTTTACCGGTGACGATGAGCAAATCATCACGCTCATTAAAAGGCTCGGCATAACCCTTCTTGTCGATCGTCGTTTTAAGAGTGTCGGGGTCGTTGATGAAAATATCGAGTAGCGCCGTCAGCGCGCCTGCTGTTGGCACGTCGGCAGGCACTTCTTCGGCCTGTGTGAATTGAGCGCAGCTCACCGCGAGGGTGATGGCCAGCGCCAGTTTTTTCGGTTGGTAAAAGTGTTGAACGGGCATCAAGTAAGGCCTCTTTTGACTGGAGACCAAACTCTAAGTTGAAGGCCTGTGGGGCCGATGTCAGCTGCTTCCCACAGGCTTGCAGCTTCCTTCAGTTTCCTTTGTGGAAAATCGCCGAGGCTGAGGAAACGGTCGGTTTTACCCAGCCATTGCGACGTGTTTTCCTACAATGTTTACGGATGTAACCCGCTGGCAATCTCAGAAACTCATCTGCCATTGCCCGATCAGCCCGTGATTGCGGCTGTTGCTGCCGATCTCGCCGCTGTAACCGACACCCAGCGTATGCCGCGCCGAGATGCCGACATCCAGACCCGCTTCCAACACCAGGCTGTCACGATCCAGCGAGCTGCCATCGACACTGAACGCGGTGCCACCGGTGACGAAGGCCTGACGTGTCGAATCGCTCACATCGCCATAGGTATGTTTCCAACCGGCCGTCATGCGCGGCGTCAAGCTCATACCGTTATCCAACGTATTCAGGTGGGCCAGACGCAAGCCGAAGGTGCTGCTGAAGTTGTCCTGGGTTTCGCTGTCGACTTGCAGCGCGGCGGCACCACCCTTTTCCTGATAACTATCGCGGTGGTAGCGCTGGTAGCCGAGGCTGGCGAAGGGTTCGGCGTTGAGTCGACCGCTGCCCATGGCGTAGCCGAGTTCGGCGAAGGCTTGCTGACTGTCGGCGTCGTAATCGCCTTTTGGGCGATCGCTGAAACCGTTGAAGGCGACGGTGCGTTTGCTGTCCCCCTGATGGCCGCTGTACGCCGCGCCGAGACGCACTGAAATCGGGCCGTTCTGATGCAGCGCATAAACGCCGGCGTGCCAGCTCTCGACGTTGCCATCGACACCGCTGGCGTCGAGATCGGTTTTCGAATAACCGCCGAGCACACCCACGCGCCACGCCGGATTCAACGACCAGTCGGCGCCGAGCACGCTGCCCTTGGTGCGTTGTTCCAGACCGCTGCTGCCATGTTCGCCGTCGAGCTTGCCGTAGCCGCCGATGCCTTGCAGCCACAGACGGCCACGGGCGTTCGGGTCATTCAGATTGCGCGCCTCGGAAGGCACGCCGTTCGCCGCCAGCACCGGTGTATCGCGCTGATCGAGGCCGACAGCCAGGCCCGGGCTGCCGCCGATTTGTTGCATCGCCGAGAGCATGCTGTTGCCGACCTGACTGCTGGCGGCGAGGGTGGCGCTGGTCAGGTTGGCGTTGCTTGAACCGGCGAGTTGTTCGATTGCGGCGCCCGCCGTGCTTTGCGAGGTGTTGAGCAGCGCGTTGTACAACGCGTTGTTGCTGCCCATCGAAGCGATGCTGTTGGCGGCGTTGCGGCCATTGCCAGTGGTAGCGAACTCGTTGAACGCCACGTCGTTGCGGTTGTAACTCAGATCAACCTGCGTCGGCGTGTAGGCGAGGGTCGGCGTCAGGAACGCGTAGTCGCTGGTGACGCTGCCGAAGGTGCCATTGACTTGCCCGGCCTGCAACACGGTGTACTGGCTTTGCCACGGATACGTGCCGGGGCCGGGATTGACCGCCAGCGTCGCGCCGTTAAGGTTGGCGGTGCCGCCGACTTGCACCGGGGCGCTGCTGCCGTCGGCGTTGACACCATAGGCGAGGGTCGAGCCGCTGCCCATATTCAAATCATGCATGACGGTTGTGCGACCGAGGCTGGTGTCGGTGCGCAAGGTACCGTTGACGTCGAGACTGCCCACCGAACCGCCGCCGGCATACACACCGCCCGCATCGACGGTCAGGTCGCCAGCGATGCTGCCCTGGTTGATCAACGTCGCGCCATTGCGCACCGCGCCGCCCTCGCTGAAATCACCGTTGCCGGTCAGCGTCCATGCGCCTTGTTTCACATCCAGCCATTCGAAGTTGCGACTGTCGCCGAAGCTGCCGCCCGCGGCGTCGTCCATCATCACTTGGTCATCACCGCTGCCGCCATCGACCACGCCGCCAAAGCGGCTGCCGTTGCGCAAGGTCAGGCTGTCGTTGCCGCCACCGAGATCCAGCGCCAGGCCATTGCTGCCGCTGATGGTGCCGCCGTTGACCACGTTGTCATCGAACTCGCCGACGAATTTCACGCCGAAACCGTTAAGGCCCTGAATGGTGCCGAAGTTCTCCAGCGTGGTCGCTGCCAGCCCTGAATTGCCGCTGCCGTCGTCGACCAGAATCGCGCTGTCGGCGCCGCTGATCAGTGCGTTTTTTGCGTTGAGAATATAGCCGCCGCCCAGCGCGATCCCTTCGCTGCCGTTGGCGAAACCACCCTTGTCCACGCCGCCCGCGCCGACGCCTTGAATGGTGCCGTAGTTTTCGATGTGGGCGATGTTGTCGATGTCCACGCCGTCGCCGTCACCGTTCGCTTGCAATCCGGAGTAAGCGCCAGTGATGGTGCCGTGGTTGATCACCGTGCCGTCACCGTCGGAACCGAACCCGGAGCCGTTGCGCCCGGTGATCTCGCCGTAGTTGACCAGTGTCGCGCCGAGGTCGGTGGTGATGCCGTGACGACCACCGGAAATCACCCCGTAGTTGGTCACGCTGACGCCGCCAGCCGAGTCGATATCGATGCCGTCGAATTTCTCGTCGGCGTTGTGCGAATCGCCGGTAGAAATCTCGCCGTAGTTAGTGATCGTGGCGTTGGCGCCGGTCTTCATGCCGTCGCTGGCGTCGCCACGAATCAGCCCGCCCGCGCGATTGATGATGGTGGTTTTCACCCCGTCGCTGCGCAGCGCATCGAGATCCAGACCTTGGCCGGTGCTGGAGCGAATCACGCCACTGTTGTCGATCAACAGACTGCCGCTGACGAAGTTGCTGTCGATGCGCAAAGCGTCGTTGGCACCAAGAATCTGCCCGCCGCTGCGGTTATAGATCGCGTAGTCGCGGGCCTTGCTTTCGTCGCCGCTGCTATCAATCGCGCGGCCACCGGTGGAGATGATTTTGCCGGCGTTATCGATCACCACACCGGTGCCGCTGGTCTTGTCTTTCAGGCTGACGGTCTTGCCGCTATTGGTGATGCTGCCCGGCGCTGAAATGGTCAACGTGTCATTCCCGCCCAAGGTTTGCGCGGCGGTGGTGGCGGTGTCGATCTGAATGGTTTTGCCGTGTGCCGCCGTGGCGGAGATCAGCAGGGTGATGGCGAAAGAGAGACGCTGCGGCGGGAAGGACATGGGCGGAAGGCCTTTTTGTTATAAGCGGGCCGTCCTGTATAGCGAAGGGTTTTTACAGAATGATGTCGGTGGGTGATCTGCATTGTTTTGCAATCTGACTAAGTTGATTGAGAAAAATCTGCATTTTGTTGCAGATTTAAGCACTCTTTATCTTCATGAAATGCACTATAGTGCATCTATTGTCGAAATGATCTTTGCTGAAGTGCATTTAAATGCAGGTGGAAACGCATGTACAACCTGACATTACAGATTTTCACGGCCGGAAAATGGCAGGACGCCATGGTTTTGAGTTTCGATGACCCTGAAAAAGGCTTCGAAAGTCGCTGTAGTTTTGGCTACGAAACTCCGTACCTGGCCGACAACATTGAAGCTATAAATTCACCATTTTCCAAAGCCGTGAGTGCGCTGTACCCGTTGGATTGGGAAGGCCGGCGTTCGAAAACTCCTGCATTTGTACACGACATTGCCCCCGCAGGAGCGGCAAAGCGGTTTCTGCTTGCACGTCTTGGACAAGACAAGCCAGCGGACATCAGTGCCGATTTATATCTGCTGGGTCGGAGTACGCCTGCCCCCATCGGCAACATGCGGATAAAAGAGTCGGCCGAGGCTGTCGATGAGCGTCAGCCAATCGGATTCAAGCGTGAGGATGTCATCCACCATGACAGCCGTTTTCTTGAGTACGCCTACGAACTTGGCGCGGCGATTGGTGGCGCTACCGGGGCGGGTGGTGAAGCACCGAAGCTATTGTTGACCGAGAACAGGGAAGGGCTCTTGTTCCCCGACGCAGTGTTGGCCGACGAAGATGCCAAGCAGCATTGGTTCGTGAAATTTGCCAGAAACAGAGGCGGTCAAACCGATCAAGACATCCTTCGAAGTGAATTCCATTACTACAAGGCGCTTCAGACACTCGGCATCGATACGGTCGCGGCAGAAGGCTTGGCATTGGAAGAAGCCAATAAGCCAAGTTTGTGGATGCATCGCTTTGATCGCGAAGTATCGAACGGTGAGGTAAGGCGTTTTGCTGTCGAGTCGATTTACTCGCTGGCCGAGGTGACAACGCCGGGAAGTGCGATGAACCATCTGGACGTGATCCGCATGCTTGCCGGGCTTTGGCGCAAAGCGGGGCAGGCCACCCAGATCCCGGCGCTTGTGTCGGACTACTTACGTCGGGATCTGATCAACAAAATCCTTGGCAACTCGGATAACCATGGTCGCAACACCGCGATCATCCGGCAGGAAAACTCGTTTCGTCTGGCGCCGATCTATGACTTGGCCCCCATGGTTATGGATGACGAGGGTGTGACCCGGACAACCAAATGGCCGAAAGATCTGGAGAGGGCGGGAGATGTCGATTGGCGGGGCGTTTGCCGCGCATTGGCTGATATCGCTGATCCGAATGACCCTTTGGCAGGGTTATCGGATGCTTTGGCTCCTTTCGAACGCTTGCGCGAAGATGCACAACGCCTTGCCGCGCTCCCCGACATTTTGACAGCCAGCGGTTTACCGGACAGAACGATGAACCATCCTGGCATCCACCTGAAAAATCTGGAGCAACGCTTGAAAGAGTGGGATTTGAAATGAGCATGACGGTTGCGGAGCGCACGGTGCTCATCGAAAGCATTCAAGAGGCACTGGCCCAAGGGACAATGGAAATCAGCGAAGCCGTTCGCCGTTTGCGCGTGGAAGTGACCGGTCTGCATCAAGCCCAGTTTGCGAAGATGTGCAAAATCTCGGTTCGTACGTTGGTGCATATCGAGCACGGCGAGGGCAATCAGACATTGAAGTCGTTGAATGCTGTGTTTCGTCCGTTTGGTTTGAAAATGGGCGTGGTGCGCATCCGTAGGGACGTGGGTTAAAGATCAAAAGATCGCAGCCTGCGGCAGCTCCTACACGGATCAATGTAGGAGCTGCCGCAGGCTCGGGCCGCGTTCGGACGATCTTTTGCTTTGCGCCTCAGCTACGGCACTCAACCAAGCCTTTCACCTGTCCATCCGGCGTCTGGTTTTCATCGCTCAGCCAGCGCTCGAACCCTGTGCTAATCGCCGGCCATTCCGAATCCACAATCGAGTACCACGCGGTGTCGCGGTTCTGGCCTTTGACCACCATGTGCTGGCGGAACACGCCTTCGAAGCTGAAGCCCAGACGTTCGGCGGCGTATTTGGAGCGGGCGTTGCCGTTGTTGCATTTCCATTCGAGGCGGCGGTAGCCGAGGTCAAAGGAATGTTTGGCCAGCAGGTATACCGCCTCGGTGCTTTTCGGCGAGCGCTGCATCGGCGCGCCGAAGGTGACGTGGCCGATCTCGATGCGGCCCTGCGCCGGGACGATCGACATCAGGCTGAGGATGCCTTGCACCTGGTTGTTCGCACGGTCGATGACCGCGAAGAAATACGGGTCGCTGGCGGCGGCATGGTTGTTCAGCCAAGCGTCGAAAACGCTGCGTTCCGGGAACGGGCCGTAGGGCAAATAATCCCAGAGTTTCGGGTCGGCGCCGGGGCCTTCGAGGGCGGCGAACAGTTGTTCGCCATGGCGCGCCGGGTCGAGGCGTTCGAGGCGAATAAAACGCCCTTCAAGCAATGTGGCGGTAGGGGCGGGGACGCCTTTCCAGTCAGCCGGTGAAATGATCATGGGTGCCTCTCCTTAAATGGCTTTGCGAAACTGGATGAAGCCCGGGCGCTCGGCGATGCGCTCGTAGAGCTGGATCGCGGTGGCGTTGGATTCGTGGGTCAGCCAGTGCACTTTGCAGCAACCGTCAGCCTTGGCGGTGGCGTAAACGTGTTCGATCAGCAGGCGGCCGACGCCGGTGCCGCGTGTTTCCTCGGTCACCAGCAAATCCTGCAGGTAGCAGGAATTTTCGATGCTCCAGTTCGAGCGATGATAGATGTAATGCACCATGCCGACCGCTTTGCCATCGGCCCAGGCCAATGCTGCATGAGTCGGTTCGCTCGGATCGAGAAAGCGCTGCCATGTGCTGTCGGTGACGGCGTCCGGCAGTTCGGTGTTGTAGAAACGCAGGTAGGCCTGCCACAACGGCAGCCACGCGGCGCGGTCGGCGGCGCTGACCTGGCGAATGTCGATCTGATTCATGGTGATTTCCTTAGCGCATCAATTGGGCGAGAGTTTGATCGTTGATTTCGGGGCTGGCGGCCAGGCCTTCACGCACGCCGGCAATGTCTTCGGCGCTGCGGTTCTGACTGAGCTTGCGCTTGCCCTCGAGACGGTCGATGGGAATGGCGAAACCGACAATCGCCTTGAGCATGCCGTCGATGTAGTCAGCGGGCGCATCGGCAACTGACCACGGCTGGGCGCGGCCGGCTTCATGACGGTCGGTGAGGGTGCTGACGATGTCGAGCAGACGCCCGCCGTCGCTAAAGGTTTCGGCATGGCCGTAGGCGTGCACGGCGATGTAATTCCAGGTCGGCACGACTTTGCCGTGTTCGGCTTTGCTCGGGTAAAAACCCGGGCTGACGTAGGCGTCGGGGCCGGCAAAAATCAGCATGGCTTCGGCGCCGTCACGCAGGTCTTTCCATTGTGGATTGGCGCGGGCCAGGTGCCCGTACAGCGTGCCGTACTCGCCTTGTTCACAATGCAGCAGCACCGGCACATGGCTGGCTTGCAGACCGGTTTCGCCGTGGGTCACCAAAATGGCGAGGCGGGGGGCGAGGATCAGTTCGTGCAGTTGAGAGAGTTCTTCGATGGCAAAGGCGCGCGGCGTGTACATGGACAGATTTTCCTTGGCGAATGCCTGCATCCTAGGCAGGCTATTGGTCTGTTGTAAGAGCCATTGATGACCAATTTCATAGGTCCATTACCATGCCTGATTCGTCAACGCTGTCCATGCCCTTCAATCCCGCCGGTATCGAGCTTGATCGCCGACAGGGCTTGAGCCGCCAGCTCTATCAGGCGCTGCGTTTGCGCGTACTCGATGGGCGCTTGGCCAGTGGCACGCGCCTGCCGGCCAGCCGCGATCTGGCGGCGGCGTTGGCGATTTCGCGGAACAGCGTGGTGCGTGCCTACGATCAGTTGTATGCCGAAGGGTTTATCGAAGGGCGAGTCGGCGACGGCACTTACGTCGCGCAATTGGCGGCACCACCGCCCTCGGCGAAAAAACTATCCACAAAAGTATCCACAGGGTTGCCAACAGGCTTATCCACAGCCTTATCCACAAATTGGCTGGATTTACCTGTGGTTCCATCCAGTAAAGTTATCCACAGCGATACTTTTTCACGCATCGAAAACAACCATTTGGCCAAGCCGCCGAGTGGTTCACCGCGTGCTTTTCGTGTCGGTGTGCCGGCCTTCGATCTTTTCCCTTTTGAGGTCTGGGCCAAGCTGAACGCGGCTTTCTGGCGCAAGCCGGATTTGCAGCAACTGTGTTACGGCGACCCGGCCGGTGATGCGCGTTTGCGCGCGATGATCGCCGCCTATCTGCGCAGTTCGCGCGGCATGCAGTGCAGCGCTGAGCAAATTGTGATCACCAGTGGCGCGCAGCAGGGCATTAGCCTTTGTGCACAGTTGCTGGTGGAGCCGGGCGATGGCGTCGGAATCGAAAATCCGGGGTATCGCGCCGCTGGTCACGCGTTCGCCGTTGCGGGTGCGCGATTGCGTGGGATTGCGGTGGACGAGGAGGGCATTGATTGCGCGGCATTGGCAGCGGCAACGGATTGTCGCGTCGCCTATGTGACGCCGTCTCATCAATACCCGACCGGCGTGGTGATGAGTCTGGCGCGACGTCTGGAGTTATTGGCCTGGGCCGAGCGCACGCAAGGCTGGATCGTCGAGGACGATTACGACGGCGAGTACCGTTACACCGGCGCACCGCTGGCGCCATTGGCCGCGCTCGATCGGCAGGGGCGGGTGTTGTACGTCGGCACCTTCGGCAAGGTCGCGTTTCCGGCGTTGCGTTTGGGTTATCTGGTGTTGCCGCCAGCGCTGGTGGACGCCTTTTCCCAGCGCCGCGCGGTGGACGTACGCCACTCGGAAGTGAGCACGCAAACGGTGATGGCGGAGTTCATGGCGGCCGGGCATTTTCAGCGACACATTCGGCGGATGCGCCGTGCAGCGTTGAACCGGCGCAATACCTTGTTGGCCGGTTGGCCGAGCGATATTCCCGGCGTCGGCAGCCTGCCGAGTGTGGCGGCCGGTCTGCATTTGACCATTCCCGTGGACACACTGGCCCGCGAGCAACAGTTGATCGGTCTGGCCGCCAGCGCCGATGTCGAGATCAACGGTTTAAGCAGTTATTGGCTGCCGGATTCAACCTTGCCGGTGGATCAACGCGCCGGCCTGGTGCTGGGTTTTGCCGCCGTGCCCGAGGCAGCGATCAACGCTGCGCTCGGGCGATTGAAGAAAGCCTGGTGCGACTGAAATCAGTTTTTCCCGGAAGCACCGGCCACTGGTTTCTCCGGTATGGGCAGATCAAGAAACAATTTGCGCAGGTCTGGATCGCTCAACTTGCGCAACACGCCATCGATCGGCTCGAAAGCGTTCAAGGTTTTTTGCTGATCCGGTGTAAGGGTCGCAAGGTAACTGTCGGCGACTTTCAGGTGGGCGGTGGTCGGTTGATCCGCCGGGGTTTTCAGGGTTTTGTAGTGAAAGTGCGCGACCCACAGGGGTTGGTCGTTGTTTGCCTTGTCGAGAATCCGGAACTCCTGAAAATAATCGCCGAACTGTTTCGTCGGGATACGTCCACGCTCGTCGCGAGCGAGGCTGAGTTGAGCATTCTCGTGCATCCATTTGAAGTCGGTTTGAGTCGGTTTGCGCAGTTTGTACATGCTCGCGCGGATGTCCACGCCTTCGCGCCTGACCCGCGTGGCCGCTTCACGCATTTCGGTACTCAGACTGGCAATAGGGGGAAAGCTTTTTTTTGCCGCACGCAAGTTGCTCAGGGCTTGTTCGACGTCTGTTGCGCTTTGCTCCAGTTTCCGCGCGTACTGTTCGTGGATCTCTTGCATATCGGCGGGGATGCGTGAAGGACGTTGAGAGTCTTTGCGGGAATTTTTGAGGAAGTTGGAGCAGTCGAGATTGAGTTCCAGTGCGTCGCTGATGATATCGATATCGCTGCGAGCCGGGCTCAATGCCGGGCGTGAGTCGGGCACGATCTTGTTAATCGGATCTGCAGTGCTTTTCTCTGGCTTGTCGGGCGCTGATTCGCGCGGGCGGGTTTTGTAAACTTTCACCATTGCGCGTGAAGGGCCGGGTTGTTCGGACGTGGCCGCTTCCTGTTGCCTCAACGTGGGATCATTCAGCAACAGGGAATCGATCCTGGCCTGGGCCAGTTGGCGAAACTCTTCGATCAGTGTCCGCAGGTGCATCACTCGGGGGCGATTGACGTGTTGCGGGTAATTTTCGACTACCTCCTGCAAACGCTGGTCGGCATAGTTGAAGGTATCGACGAATCGGCTTATTTGTTCCAGAGTGTCCGCCGTTTCGAGCGTCGCTGTTTTCGTCTTGATCAGCGCTGTCAGATCCTGAGCGGCATCAGCCGCGTCAGTAATAATGCGGCCCACCTGGTAACGCGCCTGATTCATTGAGGGCTCGTTGGTTTCTACCATGCAGGGCTCATGAGACATGCCAATCTCGTTGGCTTTGAAGTCCAGAGCGGTGGACTGAGGCAGCAAGGCTCGCAGTTTCGCCGCATTGGTAACGCCTGCTTTGCCTAGAGGTTTCAGGTGCTCCAGCGAAGTCTCGGCAAGGCTCAGTTTATCCCCCAACTGCTGCCCGAGTTCGATGGCCTGAGTGATGGTCGCAACATAATCCCGGTGCAGTGTCGGAGGATCCTGGGGGCGGCCGTTTCGCAGCGGCTCAGTGATCCTGATGTAGGCGTGTACCTTCATGAGGTACCACTGATCAATATTTTTATGCAGCTCGGTGGTCAGGCGTACCGTGTCGTAGACGTAACCGACCGAGCCTCCTTTGGTACGCCAATCGCGAATATGTTCCAAAGCTTTCTGGTATTCACCAATCGCTTCTTCGAGTTTTAACGCGTATGCATGAGAAGTGGCTTCGAGAGTTTCCTCGGTGGCCTTGAACTTCTCATCGAATGCAGCCATCAGTTCGGTCTTGAGGGTTTTTTCGCGCTCCTTGAACGCTCGCAATTCGCTTTCCAGTTCCTGTTTGCGAAGTTCATTGGCATGCCTGACCTGCTGAATCCGGCTTTTGCGTCCGCCACCACGCAAGCGCAGGCGCGTGTCGATGTACCACAGACCTTTCAGACCCGTTAGCAGCGGGCCGCTACGGGTTGAGTCGTGAGGGTCGCAGATCGTGACTTGTCCGTTGATATCCAGGCGAACCTCGAACCAGCGTTCGCGAACTTGCGCGTAACTCTTGTCCTCCAGTTGATAGAGGTAGGGAGGGTGTTCATTGAGGCGGGTCAAGTCCTCATGGCTCAGGTCTGGCGCCTTGACCTTGAGCCCGTCGAGATAACGTCCCAACTCCGGCGGATTTCGTCGAGGTACCGATCCGCCAATCTCGACCGAGGAACAATGCTGGCTCGGTAGTTCATCGAGTAAGGGCTGCTTCTCAAAGCGCGAGCTAACCGGAACGATTTCGGTTTTAGGCAGATATTCAGCCATGTGCTTTTGAGGCTTCAACTCCCCCGTAACCCTTTGGCGGTGCCGAGTAGCGTGATGGGTAAGGATTATCCCCAGCGTCAGCAAAATATCGCCCAGTGAACTCCACTCACCGAGCCGATCCCCGCGCTCATGGGCGTCGAGTGCTTGCTGAATTTCCTCGATGCTTTGCCACACCCATACGGCGGCGCCGAGTGCGCCACTGAGGAAGTTCGAAGTGACATTGAACAGTGTCCAGCTGCATTCCCGCAGCAGTAACCAGCGCTGTTCAGCGTTGGACATGGATTGACGATCCGCCAGTTCCACGAGGGCTTTGGCGTTGCTCTCGAACAGTGTCTGGAAGAGGTCGCCTTTGAGCTCATCAATGCCAAAATCGACATGGCCAAGCCCGTTCATGTGCAGGGTCGGGTCGGACAATTGCTGAATAACCAGCCAAGGCGAAGGTAAACCCACCGGGAACACGTATTGAGCATATTCGAAACTCAAATTGCGATCCGCCAGCCATGCCAGCACGGAATCCCTGAGCTCTCCCGGTTGATGCAGGGCATACAGCAGATTCTGCCGGGAAGGGAACTGCAACAAAGCAGGCTCGAACAGCGGTCGATAGAGGATGCAAGGCCCGCTATCGGGATCACGTGCTCCGATGATGAACATATTGGTGACTGTGTCCGTACTGCTGAGCAGACGATGCTGCGGGATCAGCGTGAGCGGACAGATCGAAATCTGGTGCGAAGAGGCAGAGCGTTCGCCCGCGACTTGGCGAATGTAGCCGTAACCGGTTTCATCGAGGCCGTTCTGCGACCGGACTTTGCTTTCGAGTGCCGCCAATGGCAGCAACAAAGGCAATTGTTGACGATACAGCGTGGCGTGGCGCTTCGATTCCTGCGAATCGTCAAGCAGTCTGCGCTTGATCAGTTGCGGATAAACGCTACCGATATCGACTTTTTGGGCCAGACTTGTCAGTAGCTCCACCGTCAACCAGGCCGGGACGATTTCACCGGTTTTGAATCGCAAGCTGGCCCTGTAGGGTGGCGTGTTTTCCAAAGCATATTCGCCCAGGGTTCGCGTATAGGTATCAAGCAAATCAGGCAGTGTCAGATCGCCGGCGGTAAAGCTGTTGGTGATGGTAATTTCCAACTCATCCAGCGGCAGGATTGCAGCACCTTCGGCGTGTTTGTCATGGATGAGCGCTTCGCACATCAGCCGTTGGGCAAAGCGATCGATGGGCTCAATCAAATCCTTGCTTTGCTTGAACGCCGGGTCGCGGTAGAGCTTGCCCAGCTCGGTGATGTATTTGCTGTAGGCGGCCAAATCGTCGGCCGAGGCGTTGTGCAGCCAGTCAGGGATCGACGATTCAAGTTTGTCGAGCTGCACCTGCTCCTCCGCAGGCACCACCGGCGCGGTTAAAGTGGCCGGAGCTGACTGGCTCGAGCTGTCTCCAATCGCGGCAATGGAGTCGAGTTGCGAGGCAATCAGCGCCCAGGCCATATGGTCAAAAATATTCCCTTCAGGCTCGAATAGCCGCCACTGCATCGGGCGCCCATCCAGTTGTTCCGAAATACGTGAAGGCAGCGAGGCTCCGAGTTCGTCCATCGACGCGAAAGATTCGTAGCCACTCTCAATGGTGTACATCAACACCAGTTCGCGTTGCTCAAGCTGCGCACATATGACCAAAGCACCACCGAGCAGCAAGTGAGTCTCTTTGGTGTTTTCCAGCGTATCGATATCGATCAGGCCGGCCTGAATCCTGCTGAACCCGCCTTGTTGCATTGGCCGGGCATTCTTGTCCGCAGAGGTGAAGATCAGTCTGGCCAAGGCACACTCTTGAACGCTCCAGCCCTGTACCTCGTTGACATCCAGGGCTTTGCGCAAGGTATCCGCGAGCTCTTGCCAGCGCGGCAGACTGCGTTTCTCGCTATTCCAGAAATTCAATTGGCGTTCCTGATACTCGACGAACAATAACGGTGAGTAGTCGTTGAGCAGGCGGCCGATCTCCTCAATGTCGACAGCCAGATGCCGCGGAGTGAGGGCATCCGGTTCCAGGGTGAGGAAATGTTCAGCGGTAATGAAATTGGCCGAGGCGTTGTATAGATTCAGGCGAACCAGCGTATGGCTCAGTGATTCGAATCGAGTGAGGCCAGCGACAACCAGATCGTTTTCCTCGTGCCATTGCGGCGTGCCGATCATGCATGCATCCGGATCGAGAGCCAGATCGGGGTACAGCGAGCGCAATGCTTCACTGAGCATTTGCGCGGCGACATCGCCCAGCGTGGGGCCGTGACTGGTCAGGTTCACCAGTCTGCTTTTGTCGAGCAGAGGTGTAGAGTTTTCGAAGGACAGCGTGACCGGGGGGCTCATGTTCAATACTCCAAGAGTCGAGGAAGCTGTGTTGCCTCCTGCGTAAACCCCGAAAGTAGTGAATAGCCGCCGGGTGTTGGCGGTATATAAATATTGTTCGGTAAAAAAACTGTGGCGAGCGAGCAATCTCGCCTGCCACAGTCACAGCATCAAAAACCCTAGACGTTCAGGTCACCGACGCCGTGGGTGGCTTGATCGGAAAAAACAGCGTTTTTGCCAGTGGCACGCCGATTTCGCTGCGGTAGATGGCGATCACCTCCTGGGTACTCGACGCGTTTTCCAGGGAGTAACCGCTGCCGAGCAATCGTTGCTCTTTGGTTTTAAGGTGCGCGGCGCTGAAAAACTCGTCGGAGGTATTGGCTCGCTCATAGTGAAAATGCGCGTACCACAGCACCGCTTTGCTCTTGCGATCGCGAATTTCGTATTCCTGCAGAAAGTCTTTCTTCGAGCCTTTGAGCTGCCGGCGACCAGGGATTATCTCGATCGTCACCTCTTGCTGAGCGAGCAACCACTCCACACGCGGCGCGGTGGGCAACTGGCGTTTGGTCATGTTCACCCGCAGCGTATGACCTTCGCTTTTCAGTAGTTTTACCGCCACTTCGATTTTCTGTTTGAGCTGCGCCGCCGTGCTGGCTTGCGCATGAGAGGAGGAACCGGACGCCAGCGACTGGTCGATGGCTTTGGCGGTGTCGCTCAGTTGCGTGGCGTGACGGGCGAGGGCTTCTTCGATTTCCACCGGCAAGCGATTCGGCTCATGGGCGTGGGCCTTTTGCTGTTCGATAAAGCCTTGCACCGCATCCAGTAGCGTCTGCCCTGAACTCATGGTGTTGCTCAAACTTTTGGCTGGCAGGGTTTTCGCCGGTTTGCTGCGCAAGCGCTGCACCCACACGCCGGGTTCCTTCTCGTGGAAGGTCGCCAGCACCTTGCCGGTGAGGCTGGCTTTGACGTCTGCAAACTGCGCATGACCTTGTGCTTCTTTGCGCGGCACCGCGAGTTGCGTGCCTTTGAAGCGGGTCGTGATGACTTTTTTTGCCGGTGCCCGCGACGGCCCGGGCTGCGGATGTTGAGGGCCACGATCACGCAGCAACTGCGACAGTTGCCGGGTACTGTGCTGGCCGAACTCATCGATATTGAGCTGCAGTTGCGCAAGCTGATCAGTCAGCATCTGTTCGGCAAACTGCTGGGGCAGATCCTGCAGCCGGGAATCGATACTGACGAATTGTTCGACCAAAGTGTTGAGCGCCTCAATACGTTGCGGGTCGCTGAACTGATAGTCTTCGCGTTGCAGATCGAGTGAGTTCTGGATCGCCAGATCGGCCTCGTCGACAAGGCGCTCGACTTGCTCGCGCGCCTCCTCGAGTGCGCGGCCACTGCCTTCTTTGACGCAAAATTCGCGCGCTAGGGTAATCCTTAGCGCTTTCATGTCCTGCACGTCGAAGACCGGCAATTTCTGTTTGAATTTGCTGACGACTTGCGCGGCTTCTTTGCCGAGCACGCTCAGTTCGTTAAAACTCGCCTGAGCCATTTCGATGCGGTCGATCATCAGCGTGGTCAGCCGTCGCATCTCCTGGTAGGGCGCGTTATCGGTGGGTCTGTTGCCGGCCTCTTCTTCGGCCAGCAGAGTCAACGTCAGATCCAGCGACGATTTGAACGTGGGTTCCACCTGCTCGATCCACGACTGGTTGAAAAACAGCTGGGAGCTGAGCATTTCAACCATTGAAGCGCGGTACCGTGGCACCGCATCGATGCGGTTCAACTCCTTGATGTAGCCGATGGTGTTGTCGTAGGTGCGGATCTGCGCTTCAAGCTTTTCCAGAAACACCGATTCGTGCGCTTTGTACGTCTCATCGGTTGCTGATGTCAGCGCTTTGCGCGCCGCGATCAATGCGTCTTTGGCAGGGCCGAGATTATCGTTGAACGTTTTTAGGTTCTGGCGCAGTTCATCAATCCGTTGCGCATTCTTGCGTAGCAGATCGGCCTTTCGGCTCTTTAGGCCGCCCCCGCGCAAACGCAGGCGCGTGTCGATGAACCAGCGTCCCTGACGATTGTGAATCAGCAATGGCCCAGAGCGTGGCGGCTGTTTGCGGGCGTCGATGATTTGCACATCGTGCTGTTCATTGAGGTGCACCTCGAACCAGCGCGTACCCACTTTGGCGTAACGTTTTTCACCCAGGGCGTAGAGGTGTTGTTGCGCACCCTCGCTGATGGGCTGGCCGAGATCTGGCGGTGGGTCGATGGCGAATCGCTCAAGCGTCTGGCCAAGGCTCGTTGCTTCACGATTGAGCGCGCCGAGAATGTGGATGGCCGACTCATGGTTGCCTGGCAGGTCAACGGGCGCGATGTCCGCCAGCTGTTTCAACTGGATCTTACCGGGGCGCGACAGTGTTTCGATGAGTGGGGTCTTGGTCTTTGCGGGTAACTCATCTGCACGTCGTGCCGGCTTGCCGCGAGTCGCTGCGCGATGCGCCAGCACCATGGCCAGTGACAGGAGCAAATCGGTGAGCGCGCTGGCGGCCAGCTCACGATCGTCGTTGTGGGTCGCCTCGATGGTCTGTTGCAGATCATCGAACAACTGCCATATCCACACCGCCGTGCCTACGGTCGGGTCGAGAAACGGCAGGACGGCGTTGAACAGTTTCCACGCGCCCTCCTTGAGCGTCGCCCAATGGCTTTCGGCATTCGATACCGATTCACGGTCGGCGAGCTCGATCAGCGCAGTAGTATTGGCGGCGAACAAACTGCGCAGGTAATCACCTTCGAGCACTTTGCTGCCCAGCCGCACGGGGGTGTTGAGGTTAATGTTCAGCAGGGGATTGGTCAGCAATTCGGCGAGTACTGCGAGGTCGGGCAAGTCTCCGTGGAAAATGAAGTTCGAATAGTTGGCGCGAACGCTGTCCGGTAGCCAGGCGAGCACTGATTCACGGATCTTTTTCGAGTGTTTGATCGCGTAGATCAGGCTCGACGGTGTCGGGTACTGAGTCAGCGGGTTTTCCAGCAGCGGACGGTAAAGCAAGCACGGCCCTTTGCTTTGATCACGCGGGCCGATCACGAACATGTTGGTGACGATGTCGGCGCTGTCGTCGGTCTGGTGATCGAGCACAAACGATAACGGACGGATGACGATTTCCTGATCATCGACCCGCCGCGCTTCACCCGCCGCACTCATCACGGCCACGATGTAGCGGTAGCCCTGCTCATCGATAGCACCTTCTTTGCGGATCTTGCATTGCAGGGCCAGCAACGGCAGCTGTACCTGCAAGTGCGCGCGGTACAGCCTCGACAACTCTAAAGATTTGATCGGGTCATCAACCAGTCGCTCCTTGATCAGTGCCGGGTAGGTTTTGCCGATATTGACCGTGGTTACCAACCCTTCGACGTAGGTCGGGGTCAGCCATTCCGGCACCGCTTCACCGGTGGTGAACCAGAGCACTTTATCGCCCAGCGGAACCGCAATCAGGTTTTCCAGGGCCAGCTCTGCCAGGCTCAGCGTGAGGGTTTCGCTGGTGCCCGTGGCCTGAGTGCCCCAGACCACCGGACGGGTGATGCTGATGCGCAGGTTCTTCAGTTTCAGCTGTCTGGCCTGTGGGTGTTTCTTTTCCATCTGCAGCCTGAGGCTGTTCAGAGCAAAGCGCTCGATGGGCGGGATTGCGTCTTCGAAAGACGTGGCGCTGCTCTGCCGCACGGCGGCCAGATCCATCAGATGTCGGCCGAAAGCACTGAGGTCATTGGGGTGCGCGCGGGTCAGCCAGTCTGGCAGCAGCGGATCGATGCGATTGAAGCGCGCATCGTTCTTGTGAACGTGGTGGGCGTTGGCTTGGGTGACAGTTGCAGGCGTCGGGTTACTGAAGTCGAGCTCGCCCAGCGCCTGCGCTTGCAGAGCAATCAGCGTGCAGGCCTGGGTATCGAAAAAATCGCCCTCGGGTTCAACCAGCCGCCACTCAAGCTGGCTGTCGGCGGATAAGCTCCCGGTGAATGTTCGAAGGTAGTGACCAAGTGCTTCGAACGAAGGATGAGCGCGGAAACCCATGATGATCGAGTGCGTGAGTATCAAGGTGCGCTCACCCAGTACGCCAGTAATTACGGCGATATCAAGCATGTTCAGGTGCGTGGGCGTTTCGCCGCCGCTGTCCAGATCGATCAGGCAGGCGCGTGTCTGATAGGGATCGTGAGGTTTGCGCGTGGCACGGTCAGGGTAGTTGAATACCAGATGCGCGAGGGCAAGCTGATCAGCATCCCAGTGTTTGGCCTGCTTGAGGTTCCAGCGCACGCGCAAGGCCAGAGACAGCTCCTGCCAGCGAGGCGCATTAAGGGTCACCGGTTGATTCCAGTAGTCGAGTTGCTGTTCCTGATAGGCAGTAAACAGCATTGACGCGAGGAGGTTGAGCAGGCGCCCGACCGCGTCGATGTTGACCGGCAACTGGATGGAAGGGCTGGCGCTCGGCTGCCCGGTCAGGAAGTGTTCACCGTCGATAAACATGACCGGTTGGCGCGCGATTGCATGACGCAACAGCGAGTCGGTCAAGGATTCGAATCGAGTGTCGCCGGCAACGATCTGTCCATCCCGTTTGATCCAGGAAGGCGTGCCGACCATGACCAGATCGGGGTTGAGTTCGAGTGCCGGATACAGCGCGTTCAGTTCTGCGCGCAGCACCGTGGTGGCGACTTCTCGCAGCGACGGGCCGGTGACCAGTTGCGTCAGCAGATCGGTGGCCGGAACAGACAAGATTGGCGAGTCGGGTTCTAAGGGGGGCATGTGCAGATCCTTCTGACGTTGAGTCGGGAAAGCACATGACGGTAGCGAGGCATTTGCGGGGCGTGGTGGTATCTATATATCGCATGTGAAAAAAATGACCCGCACAGTGGCGGGTCAGAATGGAGTTTTCATGGTGACTCGGTTTACTGCTCGAAACCTTCCAGTACGTTCACTGCGTTGATGCCGATTTCTTCGACCGCGTAACCGCCCTCCATGACGAACAGCGTCGGCTTGCCGAGGGCGGCGATGCGCTTGCCCATCGCCAGGTAATCCGGGCTGTCGAGTTTGAATTGCGAGATCGGATCGTCCTTGAACGTATCGACACCGAGCGACACGACAATGACGTCGGCGCCGTAGCGGTCGATCTCGTCGCAGCACTGCTCCAGCGCCGCGCTCCAAACGTCGTAGCCGGAACCGGCCGGCAATGGATAGTTGAAGTTGAAGCCTTCACCGGCGCCTTCACCGCGCTCGTCGTCATAGCCAAGGAAGAACGGAAATTCCGCTTCCGGGTGGCCGTGGATCGAAGTGAACAGCACGTCGCTGCGCTCGTAGAAAATCGACTGCGTGCCGTTGCCGTGGTGGTAGTCGACGTCGAGGATCGCGACTTTCTTGTGGCCTGCATCGAGGAAGGCTTGCGCGGCGATGGCGGCGTTGTTGAGGTAGCAATAACCGCCCATCAAATCGCTGGCAGCGTGGTGTCCTGGTGGGCGGCACAGAGCGAAAGCAGCGCGTGCGCCACGCTGGATTTCTGCTTGTGCGGTGAGGGCAACCTGCGCCGCGCTGTAGGCCGCTTGCCAGGTACCGGCGGTGATCGGGGCGCCGCCGTCGAAGCTGTAATAACCGAGTTGGCCGTGCAGGCTGGTCGGTTTTATCGCACGCAGGGTGCGCGCCGGCCAGGTATAGGGCAGCAAGTCGCCGTCGGTGTTGAATTCAGTCCAGCGATCCCACGCGCCTTTGAAGAAATCGAGATAGTCGCGGCTGTGAATACGGGCGATGGGGTCGAGGCCGAAATCCTTCGGTGCTTCGACCGGGCCGAGGTTCTGGTTTTGTACGCGTTGCAACACATGGTCGGCGCGCGAGGGCATCTCGAAGCATGGTTTGAGCTGGCCATCGATGAGTTCGCAGCGGCCATGGTGCAGGTGGTGATCGTCTGAGTAGATCGTCAGCATTTGTTGTTCTCCGCAAGGCTGGTTCGGTTGCGTCCAGTGTTGCGGCGAAGGGCGAATCGGAGAACGGCAGGAAAGGCCAAAAGGGGATTGATCTGGCCAAAACCTCTGACCGCAATTCGCCCCCTGAAGATCAAAAGATCGCAGCCTGCGGCAGCTCCTACACCGATCCCTGTAGGAGCTGCCGAAGGCTGCGATCTTTAGATTCTCAAGCCCTGAATTGGCTGGGGGCCACGCCGCTCCAGCGTACAAAGGCGTGGCGGAAGCTGGCGGTTTCGCTGAAGCCCAGCGTTTCGGCAATGCGGTAGATCGGCAGCTGATCCTCACACAACATCTGCTTGGCCCGTTCGAAGCGCAGTTCATCGAGCAGTTCCTGATAGCTGCTGCCCATGTCCTTCAGATGGCGGCGCAAGGTGCGTGGCGAGCACTTCATCTGTTGCGCCAATCCTTCCAGCCCCGGCGCGGCATTCAATTGCGCACTGAGCAACTGGCGGATCCGCCCCAGCCACGCCTGACGCCCGGTGAATTCGAGATTCTGCTTGCGGCAACGCTCGGCCATGGCTTGGTGGGTAATGGCATCCGCCAACGGCAACGGTTGATCGAGCCAGTGTCGGTCGAAGGCGAAGGCGTTGTCCTTGGCGGCGAAGTGCAGCGGCGAGTTGAAGTGTTCGGCATAGCTGTCGCGGTAATCCGGCGCGGCGTGTTCGAACCGTGTGGCGAGCAGCGGCAGCGGATGCCCGAGCAGGTCATCGCAAATCACCTTCAGCGAGACCAGGCAGAACTCGGCATTGAACACGGCCATCGCCGGACTTTCGCGATAGTCCGCCGCAACGAACCAGACGCGCTCGCCATCGTCTTCCAGGCTCAGTTCGAAAAGTGTTCCCAACAGCGCCGGATAACGGATCGCCAAACGCAAAGCGTCACCGAAGGTGGCACAGGTCAGCAGCGCGTAACCGAGGATGCCGTAGCAGGAAACGTGCATGCGCCGGCCCAGTTCCAGGCCGATATCGCGCTTGAGCGCGACCGCGTTGGCGCAGACCTGCATTTCCTGGTTGGTGGTGATGCGGGTGTCAGCACGGTTTAAATCCGCCGCACTGATGCCGCTGCCGTTGAGCAGCGCCTCGCTCGACAGGCCTTCGGCTTTGAAGGTGTTGAGGATCAGCGAGACCGCGTTGAGGGTGGTGAGGTGGGAGTGGAGCATGGGATCTTCCAGCCTTGAGATGGCTGGAATGCAGCAATTTATATGCCGTACGAAGATCAAACTGTGGGAGCGGGCTTGCTCGCGAATGCGTCGTGTCAGTTGGCATCAGCTTATCTGACCCACCGCCTTCGCGAGCAAGCCCGCTCCCGCAGGGATTTGCGTGGTGTCAGAGGAGTTCGCCGCAGAGGTCGAGTTCAATCAGTCGGCGCACTTCTTGAGTTTCAAGCCCAGCACCGAGCAACCCGTGCAACTTGCCAAACGCCGCCTCACGGGTCATGCCGCCACCGGACAACACGCCAACCCCGCGCAAGCGGCTGCCCGCCTCATACACATCCAGCTCAACCCCACCTTCATGGCATTGCGTCACGGCAACGACTACCACGCCGTTATCCCGCGCGCGACCAAGGCTCGCCAGAAACTCCGGGTTATCGCTCGGCCCGGTGCCGCTGCCGTAACACTCCAGCACCAGACCCTGAATGCCGCTGTCGAGCAAACCATCAAGGACTCCAGCGCTAATGCCGGGGAACAGCGGCAGCACGGCAACTTTGGCCAGTTGCTTCGGCTGGTTGTAGTTCAACGACGCCGGAATCGATGGGGCTTTCACGCCGCCGCCCTGACGCTCCAGACGCTTGAACGGATGACGGCCAAAGCTGCGCACTTTTGCGCAACGGGTCGGCGCCAGCAGTTCGCCGTGGAAGTACAAATGCACGCCCGGCGCCAGGCCTTGGCCGAGTGCGACCAGTGCGCCGCCAAGGTTTTCCCAGGCATCGCTGTCGGTCACGCCCGCCGGCAGCATCGAACCGGTGAAGCACACACGCGCATGCAGGCCGAGCAACTGGAAGCTCATCGCCGCCGCGCTGTACGCCAGCGTGTCGGTGCCGTGCAGGATCAGCACGCTGTCGCAGCCTTGCACATCCACCGCATCGACCACCGCTTCACGCAGTTGCTGCCAATAGGTCGGGGTCATGTTGGCGCTGTCGATCAGCGGCGACATCTCGCGAAAGCGCCACTGCGGCACGACGAGTTCAGGCTGGCTGTGCAGGTAATCGCGCATCCGCGCTTCAAAACCGGACGCCGGGGCCAGGCCATTGGCGCTGGCTTGCATGCCGATGGTGCCACCGGTGTAGAGCACCATGACGTGTTGAGCGGCGGGATAAGTCGACGAATTCATAGGATTCTCCGAAACGATGAGTTCCTGTAGGAGTGAGCCTGCTCGCGATAGCGGTCTTTCAGCCAACATAAATGTTGAATGATGAACCGCTATCGCGAGCAGGCTCACTCCTACAAGTTATTGCATCACAATAACTGACGGGCGCAGGGGATGCGCCCGTCATTCACCTGTCAGCGTTGCGCTGCAGGTACGCCTTGCGGCTCGGCTTCGGTCTTGCCCGCTGTTGCCGGCGGGTTGGTTGGCCAGGCTTTCAGATCCAGATCCAGATCGGCAAATTTGCTGGAATCGAACACCGGCTGTTTGACGCCGGCGCGGCGCTGCTCGTCGTAGTCGCGCATGACGCGCATGCCGACCTTGAACAGCATGGCCAGGGCCACCAGGTTGACGAAGGCCAGGCAGGTCATAGTGATGTCGGCGAAGGCGAACACGGTCGACAGATCCTGCATCGAACCCCAGACCACCAGCGCCAGCACCAGGCCACGGAAAATCATCAGCGCGGCGCGGTTGCGGGTGAGGAACTGCAAGCTGTTCTCGCCCAGGTAGTAGTTGTAGAGGATGCAGGTGAAGACGAACAGCGACAGCGCAACGCTGACGAACATGCGGCCCCAGTCACCGACCACGGCGGCCAGCGAGTTCTGGGTCAGGACGATGCCGTCACCTTCGAAGCCCGGGGTGTAGAAACCCGACAGCAGGATCAGCAGCGCGGTGCAGGTGCAGATCACGAAGGTGTCGAGGAACACGCTGAAAGCCTGAACCACGCCTTGCGCGCCCGGGTGTTTCACCGCAGCCACGGCGGCGACGTTCGGCGCACTGCCCAGACCCGCTTCGTTGGCGAACACGCCACGCTTCACGCCCATGACGATGGCGCTGCCGAGCAGACCACCAAAGGCCGGGTCGAGACCGAAGGCGCTCTTGATGATGGTTTCCAGCATGGCGGGCACGTGTTCGATCTGGGTGCCGATCACATACAGGGTCACGCCGATATAGGCCAGGGTCTTGATCGGTACTAACAGGTCGGATACCGAAGCGATGCGCTTGATGCCGCCGAGGAAGGTGATGGCCAGCAGCACCGCCAGGACGATACCGGTGTGGCGCGGGTCGAATTCAAAGGCGTTCTGCAGCGAGTGGGTCACGGTGTAGGACTGCAGGCCAATGAAGGCGAAGCCGTAGGTGACCAGCAGCAGAACGGAGAACACCACTGCCATGCCTTTGAGCTTCAGGCCGTGCTGAATGTAGTAGGCCGGGCCACCTCGGTACAGACCGTCGCCATCGGCGCGTTTGTAGACTTGGGCCAGAGTACATTCGAAGAAGCTGCTGGACATGCCGACCAGTGCGGTCACCCACATCCAGAACACCGCACCCGGACCGCCGAGGGTCACGGCAATGCCGACACCGGCGATGTTGCCTGCACCCACTCGGCCGGCAAGGCTGAGCATCAGGGCCTGGAACGAGCTGAGTTGGCCGGCGCTGCCTTTGAGGCTGTCGCGGAACACCGCGAACATGTGGAAGAAGTGCCGCAGTTGAACGAAACGCGAGCGAATCGTGAAGTAGCTACCGAGCCCGACAATGAGCACGATCAGTACTTTGCCTGAGAGGAAGTCGTTGATGACTTCGAGCATGGATTTTTCCTCGCTGTTTTTTGTGTAAGCAAATGCTGGATCGGAGAAACATCGTGTTAAACCGGTTTGCGCGCGGCACAACAGGTGAGGCGAAGGTTTCGTCCCGGTTCCAAATCGCGGGTTTGTTATTAGTTCGGGTTTCACATGGGTGATGGCCTCGTTACCGACGACCGCTCATGCGAAGAGGGGCGGCACTATACCGATCAGTGCGGCGCCCGTCTGCACAGTCGTGGTGCAAGCGACGAAACGAGGCTTTGAAACACCCGGCGTTACCGGCGCCGGGCTTGTACAGGAACTGCTCCTCTGCTGAAGCAAACCCTGTGGCGAGGGGATTTATCCCCGTTCGGCTGCGAAGCAGTCGCAAAACCATCGCACGCGGTGTACCTGATACATCGCGATTGCAGGTATTGGGGCCGCTTCGCGACCCAACGGGGATAAATCCCCTCGCCACAAGGGCTTACCTCGACATTAAGCAGTCCCCAGACATACGGGTCTCAGGATCAAATAGTTAAAAAAAAGGGCCTGGGGACTAAATCCCCAAGCCCTCAAAAGGTGAGAGGTGTCTAGTCCCTCGACCTGGTGAGCGGTGCTACAAGTAACGCGTCGATTCAGCCTTTGAGCGGAACCAGACGCGGAGCAATCATGTTTTCCGGGCGCAGGATGTCGGCGAGCATGGCTTCGTCGAGCAGACCTTCTTCGCGCACCAGTTCCAGCACGCCGCGGCCGCTTTCAAGGGCGAGGCCGGCGATGCGGGTGGCGTTTTTGTAGCCGATGTACGGGTTCAATGCGGTAACCAGACCGATCGAGTGCTCGACCAGTTCACGGCAGCGCGCTTCGTTGGCGGTGATGCCGACGATGCAGTGCTCGCGCAGCATGTCCATGGCGCGTTGCAGCAGGCGGATCGAGTCGAAGATCTTGAACGCGATCAGCGGCTCCATCACGTTCAGCTGCAGTTGGCCGCCTTCGGCTGCCATGGTCAGCGCCAGGTCGTTACCGATCACTTGGAACGCGACTTGGTTAACGGCTTCCGGGATTACCGGGTTGACCTTGCCAGGCATGATCGAGCTGCCTGGCTGACGCGCTGGCAGGTTGATTTCGTTGATGCCGGTACGTGGGCCGCTGGACAGCAGACGCAAGTCGTTGCAGATTTTCGACAGCTTGACCGCGGTGCGCTTGAGCATGCCGGAGAACAGTACGAAGGCGCCCATGTCGGAAGTCGCTTCGATCAGGTCGGCCGCCGGAACCAGCGGTTGACCGCTGATCAGGGCCAGACGCTGAACCGCCAGCGCTTGGTAACGCGGGTCGGCGTTGATGCCGGTACCGATCGCGGTGCCGCCTAGGTTCACTTCAGTCAGCAGTTCCGGGGCCAGCGTCTTCAGACGGGCCAGGTCTTCGCCCATGGTGGTGGCGAAAGCACGGAATTCCTGGCCGAGGGTCATCGGCACGGCGTCTTGCAGTTGAGTACGGCCCATTTTCAGGACGTGATCGAATTCTTTGCCCTTGGCTGCGAACGCCTGAATCAGGCTGTCGAGGCTGGCCAGCAGGGTGTCGTGACCGAGCAACAGGCCCAGGCGGATCGCTGTTGGGTAGGCGTCGTTGGTTGACTGCGCCATGTTGACGTCGTCGTTCGGGTGCAGGAACTGGTACTCGCCTTTCTGGTGACCCATTGCTTCCAGAGCAATGTTGGCGATCACTTCGTTGGCGTTCATGTTGGTGGAAGTACCGGCGCCACCTTGAATCATGTCGACCACGAACTCTTCGTGGAAATCACCGCGGATCAATCGGGCACAGGCTTCGCTGATGGCAGCGTGCTTGGCTTCGCTCAGATGACCCAACTCGCGGTTGGCGTCAGCAGCGGCCTGTTTGACCATTGCCAGACCGACAACGAGTTTTGGGTAATGCGAAATCGGAACGCCGGAGAGACGGAAGTTATTCACCGCTCGCAGGGTCTGGATGCCGTAATACGCTTGAGCCGGTACTTCGAGGGCGCCAAGCAGGTCGTTTTCTGTGCGGAAAGATGCAGCGGAGGACATGATAGAAATCATCTCGATATGGCACCGGTCTGTGCCGGAACGCTGCGAATGCTAGGCTTGTGGGGAATTTTGGGCCAATGCTGTTAAGCACTGCCCTATGCACATTCGGCATAATGCCCATGTGACGCCGCGTGCGCGGCAGACGTGTGACCTGTTTTGGTGCGTGTCCGGGAGGACGTGATGAATCTGGAAAGCAAATGGCTCGAGGACTTCAGTGCTCTGGCCGCCACCCGCAGCTTCTCGCAAGCGGCCGAACGACGCTTCGTGACGCAGCCGGCGTTCAGTCGGCGGATCCGCAGTCTGGAAGCTGCATTGGGGCTGACATTGGTCAATCGCTCGCGCACGCCGATCGAACTGACGGCGGCGGGGCAGTTGTTTCTGGTGACCGCACGCACCGTGGTCGAACAACTCGGTGAAGTGCTGCGCCATCTGCATCATCTGGAGGGCGGGCAGGGCGAAGTAATGCAAGTCGCTGCCGCTCACTCGCTGGCACTGGGTTTCTTTCCGCGCTGGATCGCGCAACTGCGCAATGAAGGTTTGAACATTGCCACGCGACTGGTCGCGACCAACGTCGGCGACGCGGTGCATGCGCTGCGTGAGGGTGGCTGCGATCTGATGCTGGCGTTCTACGACCCGGACGCGGCGATGCAGATGGGCCCGGAAATTTTCCCCTCGCTGCATTTGGGCCAGACCGAGATGCTGCCGGTGTGCGCGGCGGATGCCGAGGGCAAACCGCTGTTCGATCTGGAAGGGGAAGCGAGTGTGCCGTTGCTTGCTTACAGCGCCGGGGCATTTCTCGGGCGCTCGGTGAATGGCTTGCTGCGTCAGCGCCAGGTGCGCTTTACCACTATTTATGAAACCGCGATGGCGGACAGTTTGAAGAGCATGGCGCTGGAAGGGTTGGGCATTGCCTGGGTGCCGCAACTCAGCGTGCGTGCGGAATTGGCACGAGGCGAACTGGTCGTGTGCGGCGGCCCGCAATGGCATGTGCCGCTGGAGATTCGCCTCTACCGCTGCGCCTTGGTGCGCAAAGCCAACGTGCGCCTGCTGTGGCGCAAGCTTGAAGGCGGTGCGGCTGGCGGTGCGTGATGTCCGTGCAGCCGCCGTGTCGCGGAAAAATGCGTTCAGGGAACATTGCTCAAAAAGTTACTGATCCTTGCCCGATTAGCTTCAGTGAAGGTGTGGCAGTTGCCGACCAACAATTTCGGGTTCGGGATCATGTAACTTTCACACCACCAGCCGCCTCGGTAGAACACTTCAGAATTTTCATGCAGGGCGTCTAGCGTGTGGCCAATTTCATGTCCGACATTGGCTGCTGACTTGAGAGATGCAATGGCCGCTTGTTGCCCAGTTCCGGCAAGGCCAGCGACACGATCATTTAGAGCGCTTTTGGTCAGTAGAATGAATTTTGTAGTTCGTGTGGACGGAAGATTTTTTTCGACTTTATAGTCGTGCGTGCGATCCCTCCACTTTTTCATAGTAACTAGCTCGTCTTCATTCATATACGCAAAGTCAGTATAAGTCGGCTGATTGCGTATGAATTGAACTGATACGCGGCGTCCCGTAACGCCCTCCAGTTCCTTGACCATAGGCAGGAAATGTTCGGCAAATATCTCCGACTGTGGCTGGGTTACATCGTCGTGGATGAAGGCGTGGATGAATATCGGTATTTTCCCCCCAAGCGGCGCAGCAAGCGACCTGGCTAGCGTCGTGTTTTGTTCAGCTGGCCATGGAGTGTCATCGATAGCGACTGTGGCTTGAGTCATCGTAGTCATGAACAGGCTGCCAAGCAGCGCACATGTGATTGTTAATATATTTGGCATTTTAGTTGTTTTCGAAGTGGAAAAGTTTGGATGAATTAGTTGTGTGCCTCGTTGTAAGGCTGGGTCGGATTATTAGCGTGTTAGTGTTTGTTTGTGCAGTCTTTATATGTGTCAGTTAATGTTCTGTTATCAAGTATTGCAGCATGGATAGTTGTTTTTATGTTGGGCGTTATTTGATGTTTGTAATGCTTAATATTCGCAGGCGGCCTTGCGCCGTTAATGCCGAGCTGAAACGGTTTGCAGAGGCTGGCGCGCTGACTTGAAAGTCAGCAAAAACAGAAAAAGAGCCGCTAAGACAGATGGTCGTCGAAGGGGCTGTTTATTGCTTTCTTTGCGGTATACTGCGCGGCCTTCGGCCGGCACGACCGGCCATTTTTCGTACAATCAAGCCACGCAACCTGCGTGGCTTGTTGTTTTATGACGCGCCTGCGGGCGCTCCAGAGAGAAGAGGCGCGACGATGAGTGCACTGGTTGGCGTGATCATGGGCTCCAAGTCCGATTGGCTCACCCTTAGCCACACCGCCGATATGCTGGAAAAGCTCGGCATCCCGTACGAGGTCAAAGTGGTCTCTGCCCACCGTACCCCGGATTTGCTGTTCCAGTACGCCGAAGAGGCTGAAAGCCGCGGCATCGAGGTGATTATCGCCGGTGCCGGCGGCGCAGCCCACTTGCCAGGCATGTGTGCGGCCAAGACCCACCTGCCGGTGCTCGGTGTGCCGGTGCAGTCGGCCATGCTCTCGGGCGTCGACTCGCTGCTGTCCATCGTGCAGATGCCAGCGGGCATTCCGGTCGCCACTCTGGCTATCGGCAAGGCCGGCGCGATCAACGCCGCGCTGCTCTCGGCGAGCATCCTCGGCGCCAAGCATCCGCAGTTCCACGCGGTACTGAAAACCTTCCGTGCCGAGCAGACAGACAGCGTCCTGGACAATCCAGACCCACGTATTGCCTGAGGTTGTTGAGATGAAGATCGGTGTAATCGGTGGCGGCCAGTTGGGTCGCATGTTGGCCCTGGCGGGCACTCCGCTGGGCATGAACTTCGCTTTCCTCGACCCTGCGCCGGACGCTTGCGCCGCGGCGTTGGGCGAACACCTGCGGGCCGATTACGGCGATCAGGATCATCTGCGCCAACTGGCCGATGAAGTCGATCTGGTGACCTTCGAGTTCGAAAGTGTTCCAGCGGAAACCGTGGCGTTCCTGTCGCAATTCGTTCCGGTTTATCCGAGCGCCGACGCCCTGCGCATCGCTCGCGATCGCTGGTTCGAAAAGAGCATGTTCAAGGATCTGGGCATCCCGACCCCGGCCTTCGCCGACATTCAATCGCAAGCCGATCTGGATGCCGCCGTGGCTTCGATCGGTCTGCCAGCCGTGCTGAAGACCCGCACTCTGGGTTACGACGGCAAGGGCCAGAAAGTCCTGCGCAAGCCGGAAGACGTGGTCGACACCTTCGCCGAACTGGGCAGCGTGTCCTGCCTGCTGGAAGGCTTCGTGCCGTTCACCGGTGAAGTCTCGCTGATCGCCGTGCGTGCTCGCGATGGCGAAACCAAGTTCTACCCGTTGGTACACAACACCCACGACAGCGGCATCCTCAAGCTGTCCGTTGCCAGTACCGATCACCCGTTGCAGGCGTTGGCCGAAGACTACTCAAGCCGTGTGCTCAAGCAACTCGACTACGTTGGCGTGATGGCGTTCGAGTTCTTTGAAGTCGACGGTGGCTTGAAAGCCAACGAAATCGCCCCTCGCGTGCACAACTCCGGGCACTGGACCACCGAAGGGGCCGAGTGCAGCCAGTTCGAAAACCATCTGCGCGCCGTTGCCGGCCTGCCGTTGGGTTCGACGGCCAAAGTCGGCGAGAGCGCGATGCTCAACTTCATCGGCGTTGTGCCGCCGGTTGAGAAGGTCATCGCCATCGAAGATTGCCATCTGCATCACTACGGCAAAGCCTTCAAGGCCGGGCGCAAGGTCGGTCACGCCAACCTGCGCTGCGCCGACATGGCCACGCTGCAGGCGCAGATCGTCAAGGTCGAAGCGCTGATCGCCGAGTAATTCAGTTTCATGTGTCTGCGGCGGAACCATTCAGGGGCCGCCGTTCTCTCATGGCAGGATGCCAAAGTCTGACTAGGCTTCGCATATCTACTACTGAGAGGGAATTGCCATGGGAATTATCGGAACCATCTTTATCGGCTTGATCGTCGGCCTGCTGGCTCGGTTCCTGAAACCGGGCGATGACAGCATGGGCTGGATCATGACCATCCTGCTCGGTATCGGCGGTTCGCTGGCGGCCACTTATGGCGGCCAGGCTCTGGGCATTTATCAGGCGGGCGAGGGCGCAGGCTTCCTCGGCGCACTGGTCGGTGCAGTCGTGTTGCTGGTGATCTACGGCCTGATCAAAAAGAACTGATCCAAAGCGACAAAGTCCTCTCTGCCAACGCGGCAGGGAGGGCTCAGAATGCTCGGCGATTCAACGTTCCTTCCTTTCTATACCGAGCACCTTCATGCGCCGTCTTCTGTTGACTCTCCTTTTCCTGGGCAGCGGTTTGGCCCACGCCGGCGAACTGCCGGAAACCGACTGGCTCGAACTGATGCCCAAGTCGGATCAAAAGGCCCTCGAGGCCATGCCTGAAATCGACCACAACTCCCCGGAAGCCACCGGCACCTTCACCGAGAAGGGCGGGATGAAGCAGGCCAAAGGTCTGCCGGCAGTGATGTATTCGACCAAAACAGTGGCGTCGATGAACGACAAACACATCCGCATCGGTGGTTACCCGGTGCCGCTGGAGTCTGACGCCAAGGGCCGCAGCACGTTGTTCTTCCTCGTGCCGTATCCGGGCGCGTGCATCCACGTGCCGCCACCGCCACCGAATCAACTGGTGCTGGTGCGTTATCCGAAGGGCTTGAAGCTGGACGATATCTACACGCCGCTGTGGGTGACCGGCACGCTGAAAGTCGAGAAGGTCAGCAATGACCTGGCTGACGCAGCGTATGCGCTGGAAGCGGACAAAGTGCGGGTGGTGCAGGAATCTGATCTCTAAAGCAAAAGATCGCAGCCTTCGGCAGCTCCTACAGGGATATGCATTCCAATGTAGGAGCTGCCGAAGGCTGCGATCTTTTGATCTTAAAGCGGTTTGCTGGCGACACTGACGCCCATGGTATGGCTCGCACCCGGCGCGAGCGTGACGATGTCATCCATCACATTCGCCGTCTCGATGCACAGCATGCGCTGCCAGCCATCGTTATCCATGTCAGCAAGCGCCGCCGCGCGATCGATCCACGGGTTCCAGATCACTGCCGTGCGCGAGCCGGTGGCGGTCAGGACAATGCGTCGTTCCCAGGCCGCGTCGACGATGCTCAGCTGCGGTGGAGCGTCGAGGTAGATGCGGTCGGTTTCTCCGGCAAACTGCAGGCCACCTTGCTGGCTGTTGGTTTTCCAGTCATCCAGCGTCTCGATGTACTTCAAGCCATCGACGCCGTCGACGTGCACATTGCGCACATCACTGACCGCGAAATAGGTGTGCAGCGCCTGGCTCAGACTGACGGTGTCACTGCCACGGTTGTGGCTGGTCAGGCTGAAACTCAGCTGTTCGGACAAATGTAGGGTCAGGGTCAGATCGACCTGATGCGGCCAGTCCGGCAGGCCGCCTTCGGGGTAGGGCAGTTTGAACTCCACCTTCACGCCATCAGCCTCTGATTCGATGCCACCCAACTCCCAATCCATCGCCCGCACCAGACCGTGCGCGGGTGCCGGTTGCTCACCGGTGTACATGGCCTGCACGCTCTGCGGGTTGCGTTCGAATTTGCCAAACCACGGCCAGCACACCGGCACGCCGGCGCGGATGCTCTTGCCAGTCTTGAACACTGCCTTATCGTTGAGCCAGATGATCGGCGGCTGCCCATCGATCTGATAACTGAGGATGTGCGCGCCTTGCTGGGCCACCAGCACTTCGGCCTGACCGTGGCGGATGCGCCAGCAGTTCAGTTCATCCAGTTTCACGGCTTCAACGTTGGGCGTGTTCATCGGACAGCTCTCAATCAGTAACAAGGACAACTATCGACCGTAAAACGGCCGCGAGGTTTAGCGCGCGCGTGGCGGCACCGAGCGGGTGCGACCGCTGCCGTCGATGGCGACGAAGACGAAAACCGCTTCGGTCACTTTACGCCACTCACTGGACAGCGGGTCATCGCTCCACACTTCGACCATCATCTGGATCGAGCTGCGGCCGATTTCCAGGGTCTGCGTATAGAAGGACAATTGTGCGCCGACAGCGACCGGCACGAGAAACGCCATGCGGTCGATGGCAACGGTAGCGACGCGGCCACCGGCAACACGGCTGGCCATCGCGGTGCCGGCCAAATCCATCTGCGCCACCAGCCAGCCGCCGAAAATATCGCCAAAGCCGTTGGTTTCGCGCGGGAGTGCGGTGATTTGCAGGGCCAGGTCGCCTTGCGGGATCGGATCTTCTTGTTCGAGCTCTATCATGCCGAGGGTGCCTCTGACCCGTGACTCATCGTTGGTATTGCTGGTGGTAGCCGTCTTCGGGAAAAACGATTCAGCACCGAACATACTACGTTCGTCACGTTTTCCATCAGGCGCCTAAGGAGAAACTCTGCGAAACCGGCTAATCCCGAGCAAAGGCCGGGCCAACGACGTTTTCGCACAGCAACCCCCTACAAACCGGAGCAGGTTGCGAGTATATCGGTCGGTAGACTCCACGACGACCATCCGGTTCTCATTTCGACCGTCAAATACGCGCCTCTATGTGCTTTTTCGAACAATTTGCTATGGTGCCGAACCTGCCCAAGCCACCGCCAGCGTTGTTGTGGCGGCAGATCCGACTATAAGAGAAGCCCTTGCCATGACCACAGCGCCTTCGAGCCTCGCGCAGCCCGAGCAACCCGCACGACCGTTGACCCGCAATGACTACAAGACTCTGTCGCTGTCCGCCCTCGGTGGCGCGCTGGAGTTCTACGATTTCATCATCTTCGTCTTCTTCGCCACCGTGGTCGGCAAGCTGTTCTTCCCGGCCGACATGCCCGAGTGGCTGCGCCTGATGCAGACCTTCGGCATATTCGCCGCCGGCTACCTCGCGCGGCCGTTGGGCGGCATCGTCATGGCGCACTTCGGCGACCTGCTGGGGCGCAAGAAGATGTTCACCCTGAGCATTTTCATGATGGCCGTGCCAACCCTGATCATGGGTCTGCTGCCAACTTACGCACAGATCGGCATGTGGGCACCGATCCTGCTGCTGGTGATGCGCGTGATTCAGGGCGCGGCGATTGGTGGGGAAGTGCCGGGCGCGTGGGTCTTCGTTTCCGAACACGTCCCGCAAAAGCACATGGGTTACGCCTGCGGCACTCTCACCAGCGGCCTGACCGCCGGCATTCTGCTCGGCTCGTTGGTCGCCACCGCCATCAACAGCATTTATACGCCTGCCGAAGTGTCCGATTACGCCTGGCGGATTCCATTCCTGCTCGGCGGTGTGTTTGGCCTGTTCTCGGTTTACCTGCGCCGCTGGCTGCACGAAACCCCGGTGTTCGCCGAGCTGCAACAGCGTAAAGCCTTGGCTGAAGAAGTGCCGCTGCGTGCGGTGCTGCGCGACCATCGCGGCGCGATTGCGATCTCGATGCTGCTGACCTGGTTGCTCTCCGCAGGCATCGTCGTGGTCATTCTGATGACCCCGACCGTGCTGCAAACCGTTTATCACTTCACGCCGACCGAGTCGCTGCAGTCGAACAGTCTGGCGATCGTGTTCCTGAGCATCGGCTGCATCATTTCCGGCGCACTGGCGGATCGCTTTGGCGCCGGCCGCGTGTTTGTGTTCGGTTGCCTGGGCCTGCTGATCAGCTCGTGGACGTTCTATCACAGCCTCGCCGATCACCCGAACTGGCTGTTCCCGCTGTATGCGCTGACTGGTTTTCTGGTCGGCACCATTGGTGCGGTGCCGTATGTGATGGTGAAAGCGTTTCCACCGGTGGTGCGCTTCAGCGGCTTGTCGTTCTCGTACAACGTGGCTTACGCGATTTTTGGCGGGTTGACGCCGATGGTGGTGAGTTTGCTGCTGAAGGAAAGCGCGATGGGGCCTGCTTATTATGTGGCGGTGCTGTGCGCGATGGGGATGCTGGTGGGGGCGTGGCTCTGGAAGAAGGGGCGCTAATCCAGAATTTCCTCCAGTAGCACCGGCCCTTTCGCGAGCAAGCCCGCTCCCACATTTGGAATGCATTTCAAACTGTGGGAGCGGGCTTGCTCGCGAATGGGGGCACCACGAATTATCCGGTAAAACCTCGGATGCTGGCCTTTCATCCAATTGTCATATTTCAGCCATAGAGTGTTCACACGGCCTGCTGATACTTGGCCCCGACTTAACACACCCTATCTGCTAGGAGTAAGGCATGAAACTGAAGCGTTTGATGGCGGCAATGACTTTTGTCGCTGCTGGCGTTGCGACTGCCAACGCGTTCGCCGCTGTTGACCCTGCTATCCCGAGCTACACCAAGACCACTGGTGTGTCGGGCAACCTGTCCAGCGTCGGCTCCGATACCCTGGCCAACCTCATGACCCTCTGGGCTGAGAACTACAAAAAAGAATACCCGAACGTAAACATCCAGATTCAGGCCGCTGGCTCCGCCACTGCGCCACCTGCGCTGACTGAAGGCACCTCCAACCTGGGCCCGATGAGCCGCAAGATGAAGGACACCGAACTGGCGGCCTTCGAGCAGAAGTACGGCTACAAGCCAACCGCTATCCCGGTGGCTGTGGATGCCCTGGCTGTGTTCGTGCACAAGGACAACCCGATCCAGCACCTGACCATGGAACAGGTTGATGCGATCTTCTCGTCGACCCGTCTGTGCGGCGCCAAAGCCGACGTGAAAACCTGGGGCGACCTGGGCGTGACCGGCGACCTGGCCAACAAGCCAGTGCAGCTGTTCGGTCGTAACTCGGTATCCGGCACCTACGGCTACTTCAAAGAAGAAGCCCTGTGCAAAGGCGACTACAAACCAAACGTTAACGAACAACCAGGTTCGGCGTCGGTTGTGCAGTCGATCAGCTCCTCGCTGAACGGCATCGGTTACTCGGGCATCGGTTACAAAACCGCCAGCGTGAAAACCGTTGCTCTGTCGAAGAAGGGCAGCACTGACTTCATCGAAGACACCGAAGAAAACGCCCTGAACGGCAAGTACCCGCTGTCGCGTTTCCTCTACGTGTACGTCAACAAAGCCCCGAACAAGCCTCTGGCTCCGCTGGAAGCTGAGTTCGTGAAACTGGTGCTGTCGAAACAGGGCCAGGAAGTCGTAGTGAAAGACGGCTACATCCCGCTGCCAGCCAAGGTTGCTGCAAAAGCACTGGCTGACCTCGGTCTGCAAGAAGGCGGCGCTGAAGTCGCAAAGAAGTAACACCGTAGGAGCCGAGCTTGCTCGCGATAAAGGCGCCACGGTTCAACGTTGAAACCGTGGTGCTGAAATGGCGGGCAACCACGGCCCTGTAGGAGCAAGGCTTGCCCGCGAAGGCATCGGCGCATTCAGCACCGATATCCCTGATAAACCGCTTTCGCGAGCAAGCTCGGCTCCTACAAATGCCGGCCCGGCCGGCCTCCAAATTTTCGATCCGCTGCCAGTACCCGCTGGCGGTGGATTTGGTGCGTCACTGCATTGTCATCTTTCTGTCATACAGGATCGCTAGGGTGTGCGCATGAATGATCTGGCCAATTCCCCAATGACTACGACTTCCCCTCCCAAGCGCATTGATTTCAATACGCCTGAGCTGCAACGCAAGCGCCGTATTCGTGCGCTCAAGGATCGCTTCACCCATTGGTACGTCCTCGTTGGCGGCCTGGCGGTGCTGGCAGCCATCACCCTGATCTTCTTCTTTCTCGCCTACGTGGTTGCGCCGCTGTTCAAGGGTGCCGACCTGACCGCGAAAGATGCGATCACCCCCGCCTGGATGCAGGACGCCGGCAAGCCGCTGATGATTTCGCTCGAAGAGCAGAATCAGGTGGCCATGCGCGTGTCCGACAAGGGTCAGGCGCTGTTCTTTGATATCGACAGTGGCGCTGAATTGAAGCGCGTCGATCTGCCGGTTCCGGCCGGCACCACCGTGACCTCGTTGGGTGAAGATCAGCCGGGTCATCCGCTGGTGGCCGTGGGCCTGTCCAACGGTCAGGCGCTGGTGTTCCGTCACACCTATAAAGTCAGCTACCCCGATGGCAAGAAAACCATCACCCCGGCCATCGAATATCCGTACGGCGAGACGCCGATCGCGCTCAACGAAAGCGGCGGTGCGCTGGAGCACGTCAGCCTTAACGCCACCGACACCACGCTGATGCTGGTGGGCTCGACCGGTTCGCAACTCAACGTGTTGTCGCTGACCAGCGAAGAAAACATGATGACCGGCGAAGTCACCAACGAGCAGAAGCGTATCGATCTGCCGCAGATGACCGAGTCGGTGAAAAACATCTTCGTCGACCCACGCCAGCAATGGCTCTACGTGGTCAACGGGCGTGCTCAGGCTGACGTGTTCAGCCTGCGCGACAAGAGCCTCAATGGTCGCTACAAACTGCTCGAAAACGGCGACGCTGAAGTCACCGCTTCCACTCAGTTGGTCGGTGGTATCTCGCTGATCATTGGCGACTCCAAGGGTGGTCTGGCCCAGTGGTTCATGGCGCGTGACCCGGATGGTGAGCAGCGTCTGAAGCAGATTCGCACCTTCCAGATGGGCACCACGCCGATCGTTGAAATCACCGCTGAAGAACGTCGCAAAGGCTTCCTCGCGCTGGATGCCAGCGGCAAGCTCGGCGTGTTCCACAGCACCGCGCACCGCACGCTGTTGGTCGATCAAGTCGTAGAAGGTCAGGGCTTGTTCGGTCTGTCGCCACGTGCCAACCGCGTGATCGTCGAAGCCGGCGGCAAGCTGCAACCGCTGCTGCTCGACAACCCGCACCCGGAAGTGTCGTGGAGCGCGCTGTGGAGCAAGGTCTGGTACGAGAACTACGACGAGCCTAAATACGTCTGGCAATCGACCGCGGCCAACACCGATTTCGAACCGAAACTGAGCCTCTCGCCACTGACCTTCGGCACCCTGAAAGCCGCGTTCTACGCAATGCTGCTGGCCGCGCCGCTGGCGGTTGCTGCTGCAATCTACACCGCGTACTTCATGGCCCCGGGCATGCGCCGCAAGGTCAAACCGGTGATCGAGCTGATGGAAGCGATGCCGACGGTGATCCTCGGCTTCTTCGCCGGCCTGTTCCTCGCACCGTATGTAGAAGGGCATCTGCCGGGCATCTTCAGCCTGCTGATGCTGTTGCCGATCGGCATCCTGGTCGCCGGTTTCACCTTCAGCCGCCTGCCTGAGTCGATCCGCCTGAAAGTCCCGGACGGCTGGGAAAGTGCACTGCTGATCCCGGTGATCCTGTTCGTGGGCTGGCTGTCGCTGTACATGAGCCCGTTCATGGAGAACTGGTTCTTCGGCGGTGACATGCGCATGTGGATCTCCCACGACCTGGGCATCACCTACGACCAGCGCAACGCACTGGTGGTTGGTCTGGCCATGGGTTTTGCGGTGATCCCTAACATCTACTCGATCGCCGAAGACGCCGTGTTCAGCGTGCCGCGCGGCCTGACCCTGGGCTCGCTGGCCCTCGGTGCCACGCCGTGGCAGACCATGACGCGCGTGGTGATCCTGACCGCCAGCCCGGGCATTTTCTCGGCGCTGATGATCGGCATGGGCCGTGCGGTCGGTGAAACCATGATCGTGCTGATGGCCACCGGCAACACCCCGGTCATGGAAATGAACCTGTTCGAAGGCCTGCGCACCCTGGCAGCCAACGTCGCGGTGGAAATGCCGGAGTCGGAAGTCGGCGGCAGCCACTACCGCGTGCTGTTCCTCTCGGCGCTGGTGCTGCTGTTGTTCACCTTCGTCATGAACACCCTCGCGGAACTGATTCGTCAGCGTCTGCGCAAGAAATACTCGTCGCTTTAAGAAAGGTAGAAGTCTGTGAAACAGAACTCCCTGAATGGATGGTTCAAGAGCGGCGCCCCGGGCGTCTGGATCAGCGGTGGCGCGGTGTCCATCGCGGTCATCATGACCATTGGCCTGCTGGCGGTGATTGCCGTGCGCGGTCTGGGTCACTTCTGGCCGGCGGATCTGGTGCATGCCAGCTACGACGTCCCGGGCCAGGGCAATCACCTGGTCATCGGCGAAGTGGTGCAGAAAGAAGAAGTGCCGCGTGCACGTCTGAAGAGCGCCGGTCTGCCGGTGCCGGACGCCGGCCCGGAATTCATGACCCGCGAGCTGATCAAGGTCGGCAACCGTGACCTGAACGGCAACGACTTCACCTGGATCGTCGGCGAGTGGCTGACCAACCAGACCACGCCGCCAGAGCTGATGGCGATCGAGCGTCGCGAGTGGGGCAACTTCTACGGCTACCTGGTCAACGTCAAACAGGACGGCAAGGTGATCGCCGAAGGCGAAGCGGCCTGGCCTGAGCTGCAAGCGCGGATCAACCGTGTGAACGGCCTCGCCGCGCAACTCAAGTCGCTGGAAAAAACCGACATTGGCGCGATCAACGCCGGTCTCGAGCGCATCCGTCTGCACGGTCGCAAGCTGGAGCTGGAAGGCAAACTCGACGCCACCGCGCAAGCCGACATGGATGCCGAGCGCGCCGAGCTGAACGCCCGTTATCAAGACGTAGAAGCACGTCTGGCCGATCTGCACGCGCAGTTCAACCGTGACGCTTTGACCGCTCGCGATGCCAACGGCAAGGAAATCGAAATCGGTCTGGGCAAAGTGGTTCACGCCTACCAGCCGAACGCCATGAGCACCTTCACCAAGGTCGGTTTCTACTTCAGCAAGATCTGGGAGTTCCTGTCCGACGATCCGCGTGAAGCGAACACCGAAGGCGGGATCTTCCCGGCCATCTTCGGCACCGTGATGATGACCCTGATCATGGCGATGATCGTGACCCCGTTCGGCGTGCTGGCGGCGGTGTACCTGCGTGAGTACGCCAAGCAGAACGCCCTGACCCGGATCATCCGGATCGCGGTGAACAACCTCGCGGGTGTTCCGGCGATCGTTTACGGCGTATTCGGCCTGGGTTTCTTCGTCTACGTGCTGGGTGGTTCGGTCGACCGCTTGTTCTTCCCGGAAGCACTGCCGGCACCGACCTTCGGTACGCCGGGTCTGCTGTGGGCTTCTTTGACCCTGGCGCTGCTGGCGGTGCCGGTGGTGATCGTGGCCACTGAAGAAGGCCTGGCGCGGATTCCTCGCACCGTGCGTGAGGGCTCGCTGGCCCTGGGCGCGACCAAGGCTGAAACCCTGTGGAAGATCGTGATCCCGATGGCCAGCCCGGCCATGATGACCGGCATGATCCTCGCCGTGGCCCGCGCCGCCGGTGAAGTGGCGCCGCTGATGCTGGTGGGTGTGGTGAAACTGGCGCCGTCGCTGCCGGTGGATGGCAACTACCCGTACCTGCACCTGGACCAGAAGATCATGCACCTGGGCTTCCATATTTATGACGTCGGCTTCCAGAGCCCGAACGTCGAAGCCGCACGACCGCTGGTGTACGCCACCGCGTTGCTGCTGGTGCTGGTGATTGCCGTGCTCAACCTGTCGGCGGTGTGGATTCGTAACCACCTGCGCGAGAAGTACAAGGCGCTGGACAGCTGATCGCCGTTACAAGCATTGAAGGGCTGCCGGTCTGATTCCCGGCAGCCAACCGAACCGAATTTGTTAGCACAGGGAGCCTCCCATGCAGCACGAAACACATACCCACGGCATCAACATGTCTGCCCTGGGCCGCGACAAGCAGAGCCTGAACCTCGAGCAGGAAACCGTGGCCATCGAAGTGCCGGGCCTGAGCCTGTTCTACGGCGAGAAACAAGCGCTGTACGACGTCAGCATGAACATTCCGAAACAGCGCGTGACCGCCTTCATCGGCCCGTCCGGCTGTGGCAAGTCCACGCTGCTGCGTACCTTCAACCGCATGAACGACCTGGTGGACGGCTGCCGCGTCGAGGGCGCGATCAACCTCTACGGCAACAACATCTACCGCAAGGGCGAGGACGTGGCCGAGCTGCGTCGCCGGGTCGGCATGGTGTTCCAGAAGCCCAACCCGTTCCCGAAGACCATCTACGAAAACGTGGTTTACGGCCTGCGCATCCAGGGCATCAACAAGAAGCGCATCCTCGACGAAGCCGTCGAGTGGGCGTTGAAAGGCGCGGCCCTGTGGGACGAAGTGAAAGACCGTCTGCATGACTCGGCACTCGGCCTGTCCGGTGGTCAGCAACAGCGTCTGGTAATCGCCCGTACCATCGCCGTGGAGCCGGAAGTGCTGCTGCTCGACGAACCGTGCTCGGCACTCGACCCGATCTCGACCCTGAAAGTCGAAGAGCTGATCTACGAGCTCAAGTCCAAGTTCACCATCGTCATCGTGACCCACAACATGCAGCAGGCGGCGCGGGTGTCGGACTACACGGCGTTCATGTACATGGGCAAACTGGTGGAATTCGGCGACACCGATACCCTGTTCACCAATCCGGCCAAGAAGCAGACCGAAGACTACATCACCGGTCGTTACGGCTAGCAGACACTGGTTGTCGCTCACTGAATTGACGCTGCGGCCCGCCGCACCTTACCGGACGCTCCAAGGACGCCAACATGATTAGTAAAGAAGGCCTTACCCACCACATTTCCGCGCAGTTCAACGCCGAACTGGAAGAAGTGCGCAGCCACCTCCTGGCCATGGGCGGGCTGGTCGAGAAGCAGGTCAACGACGCGGTCACCGCGCTGATCGAGGCCGACTCGGGTCTGGCCCAGCAAGTGCGCGAGATCGACGACCAGATCAACCAGATGGAACGCAACATCGACGAAGAATGCCTGCGCATTCTGGCCCGTCGTCAGCCGGCGGCGTCCGACTTGCGTCTGATTATCAGCATCTCCAAGTCGGTGATCGACCTGGAGCGCATCGGTGATGAGGCGACCAAGATCGCTCGTCGCGCGATTCAGCTGTGCGAAGAAGGCGAAGCGCCACGCGGTTACGTCGAGGTTCGCCACATTGGCGACCAGGTGCGCAACATGGTGCGCGATGCGCTGGACGCGTTCGCCCGTTTCGACGCCGATCTGGCGTTGTCGGTGGCGCAGTACGACAAGATTATCGACCGCGAATACAAAACCGCCCTGCGTGAGCTGGCGACTTACATGATGGAAGATCCGCGCTCTATCTCGCGCGTGTTGAGCATCATCTGGGTGCTGCGTTCGCTGGAGCGCATCGGCGACCATGCGCGCAACATCTCCGAGCTGGTGATTTACCTGGTGCGCGGCACCGACGTGCGCCACATGGGCCTCAAGCGCATGAAGGAAGAAGTTCAAGGCACAAGCGGCGAAACCGCTAATGTTCCGGACGTTGCTGACGATAAGTAAGATTGCCTGAGTAAAGCGCCCGGCCCTTTGGCCGGGCGTTTTCGTTTACAGCTTTCGATAAAAAAGCAGCACCCGCGAACGAAAAGTCCCGGCGTGACTGAAGAGTTTTGGCAATGTGCCATCAGCCAGCGTTATGCTTGCCGGGATTTTAATAGGGGTGTTGGATGAGCAAGATCAGTGTGTTGGTCGTGGACGACGCGTCGTTCATTCGTGACCTGGTGAAAAAGTGCCTGCGCAATTACTTCCCGGGGATCCGCACCGAGGACGCCATCAACGGCAAAAAGGCTCAGGCCATGCTGACCAAGGAAGCGTTCGACCTGGTGCTGTGCGACTGGGAAATGCCGGAAATGTCCGGCCTCGAACTGCTGACCTGGTGCCGCGAGCAAGACAACCTGAAAACCATGCCCTTCATTATGGTCACCAGCCGTGGCGATAAAGAGAACGTGGTGCAGGCGATTCAGGCCGGCGTTTCCGGCTACGTCAGCAAACCGTTCACCAACGAGCAACTGCTGACCAAGGTCAAACAGGCCCTGAACAAGATCGGCAAGCTCGACGCCCTGATGAACAGCGCCCCGACCAAGATGAATTCGGCATTCGGCAACGATTCCCTGAGCGCATTGACCGGCGGTAAAGCGCCCGTGGTTGCAGCACCTGCGCCAGCGGCTGCACCGGCGCGCGGTTTGCTCAACAGCCCGCCCGTCAAAGCACCTGCCGCTTCGGCAGCGCCAAGCGGTGGTCGTGGGCATGGCCAGTTGCGGCTGCCGAGCGGCACGCAGCAATGCGTGATCAAAGCGTTGAGCCTCAAAGAAGCGCTGCTGGTGGTGAAGCGCAGCGAGAACCTGCCGCAGATCCTCGACAGCGCGGTGCTCGATCTGGAGCAGGGCGACAATGCCGAGATCGCCCGCCTCAATGGCTATCTGCACGCGGTGGTCGCGCATGAGCAAAAGCCCGACAGCGAATGGCTGCAACTGACCTTCCGCTTCGTCGATCAGGACGCACAGAAGCTCGACTACATCTCCCGCCTGATCGCACGTGGCACGGCGCAGAAGCACTTCATCCCCGGCGCGTGAGAGGCGCGCCTGAAAAGATCGCAGCCTGCGGCAGCTCCTACAGGGATCGCATTCCAATGTAGGAGCTGCCGAAGGCTGCGATCTTTTGTTTTGCCTTTAGCCAAATTGAAACATCTGTCGACTCCCCCGGTCTGTTTCACCTGCTAGGCTCTTTTCAGGCCTTCCTTCGACAGACTCTTGCCCATGTTCGCGCGCCTGCTGTTTCTCTGTGGTTTTCTCTTGGCCTCTACCTCGGCTGTGGCCGTCACTGTCTATAAATCCACCGATGCCAACGGTGTGGTCTCGTACAGCGATCGCCCGAGCGAAGGCGCGAAGGAGTTCGTGTTTCAGGATCGCATGGTCGAGCACCTGGAGCGTCAGGTGTACCTCGACATCAAGAAGCAGAAGGGCGGCGACGTGGTGTTCGTGCGCAACGATCTGTACGCGCCGGTCGAGATCGCGCTGGCGTTTATCAGCCTGAGCAACGTACGCGGTGCGCCGGCAAAAGCCATCCGTCGGGTGCTGCCGGCGCGCAGCAAAACCCGGATGGCGCTGTTGACGCCGATTACTGCCGGCCAACCGTTGCAATATTCGCCGCAGTTTCAATATTCCCTCGGCAACCCCGTTGGCGTCGCGCAGAGCTATCGCTATCCGCTGCCGTGGCGCGGCGGGCCGTTTCGCTTGAGTCAGGGTGCTGAGGGGCAGTACAGCCACTTCGGCCCGAAGAATCGTTACGCGATGGACATCGCCATGCCGGTCGGCACGCCAATCATCGCGGCGCGCGCGGGCGTTGTGGTGAAAGTCGAAAACTCACAGAGCGGTCGCGGCACCGATCCGTCCGGCAACTTCGTGCGGGTTTTGCACAATGACGGGACGATGGGTGTGTATCTGCATTTGAAGCAAGGTTCGGTGAGCGTCAGGGAAGGGCAGCAGGTGACGGTCGGCAGTCCTCTGGCGCTGTCCGGCAACACCGGCAACAGCAGCGGCCCGCATTTGCACTTTGTGGTGCAGCGCAATACGGGGCAGGGGCTGGTATCGATTCCGTATCAGTTCAACCAGCCACTGGGCGCGTTGCCCAACTTTGCGTTGGGCAAACAGTGATGCGGTGAAGATCAACTGTGGCGAGGGGATTTATCCCCGTTGGACGGCGAAGCCGTCCCAAAACATTCAATGCGGTGTGTCAGTCAATACAGGGATGAAGGATTTGGGGCCGCTTCGCAGCCCAACGGGGATAAATCCCCTCGCCACAAAAGCCGCCCGCCATCCTGATCAATCCAGCATCAACACCTTCGCCAGCACAATCTTCGGGCCTTTCATCTTTTTAATGATGATCCGCAGGCCTTCGACTTCAAGCACTTCTTCCTCCTCCGGCACGCGGTTGAGGGTTTCATAGACCAGGCCAGCGAGGGTTTCCGCTTCGATGTGGTCGAGGTCGATGCCGAGCAGACGCTCCACCTTGAACAACGGCGTGTCGCCACGCACCAGCAGCTTGCCCGGCTGATAGGCGAGGATGCCGCGTTCAGCCTTGCGGTGTTCGTCCTGAATGTCGCCGACCAGCACTTCCAGCACGTCTTCCATGGTCAGGTAGCCGATGATGTTGCCGTCAGCCTCCTCGACCACGGCGAAGTGCGAGCCGCCCTTGCGGAACTGCTCCAGCAACTGCGACAGCGGCATATGGCGCGACACGCGCTCCAGCGGACGAGTCAGTTCAGCCAGGTTGAACGACTCGGGAATGTGATCCAGCGCCGCCAGTTCCAGCAGCAGATCCTTGATGTGCAGCAGGCCGACGAACTCCTGACGCTCGCTGTCATACACCGGATAGCGGCTGAACTTGTGGCGACGGAACATCGCCAGAATTTCCTTCAGCGGCGCATTGAATTCCAGCGAGATCAGGTCTTCGCGGGAGTTGGCCCAGTCGACCACTTCCAGTTCGCCCATTTCCACCGCCGAAGCCAGCACGCGCATGCCTTGGTCGCTGGGGTTCTGGCCACGGCTGGAGTGCAGAATCAGTTTCAGTTCTTCGCGGCTGTAATGGTGTTCGTGGTGCGGGCCGGGTTCGCCCTGGCCGGCGATGCGCAGAATCGCGTTGGCGCTGGCGTTGAGCAGGTAAATGGCCGGGTACATCGCCCAGTAGAACAGGTACAGCGGCACCGCCGTCCACAGCGACAGCAGCTCCGGTTTGCGGATCGCCCACGATTTGGGGGCCAGCTCGCCGACGACGATGTGCAGGTACGAAATGATGAAGAACGCGGTGAAGAAGGAGACGCCTTTGACGACCTCGGCCGATTGCACACCGACCGCGCTCAGCAGCGGCTCAAGAATGTGCGCGAACGCCGGCTCACCGACCCAGCCCAGGCCCAGGGAGGCGAGGGTGATACCGAGCTGACACGCCGAGAGGTACGCATCGAGCTGACTGTGTACGGTGCGCAGGATATGCCCGCGCCAGCCGTTCTGTTCAGCGATGGCCTCGACGCGGGTCGAGCGCAGTTTGACCATGGCGAATTCCGCCGCAACGAAAAAACCGTTGAGCAAAACCAGGATCAGAGCAAATAGGATCATGCCGAAATCGGCAAATATTGTTGCGAGGGACAAGCCAGGGGAAGGGTCGATGATGGAGTTTTGCGGGTTCCGTATGATTCAAAAGAAGGTAAAAGCCGCGCCTGAAAGGCAGGCACAAGTCAGCCAATGTAGCGGCTGACCGGGCGATTGCCTAGTGGCGCGTGCCGGGCGGCATCATTCGCTGGCGCTGATCGCCCGTGCATGTGCCACCTGAGCCGGGGCGAAATGGCAGGTGAACGTGCTGCCGTGGCCGGGAACGCTGCTGATCTCCATCCGTGCACGGTGGCGCAGCAACACGTGTTTGACGATGGCCAGGCCCAGCCCGGTGCCGCCGGTGTTGGAGTTGCGGCTGGAGTCGACGCGGTAGAAGCGTTCGGTCAGGCGCGGCAGGTGTTTGCTGTCGATGCCGATCCCGGAATCCTGCACGCTCAGGTGCGCGCCTTGATCGTCGCCCGACCAGCGAATGCGGATATTGCCCTCGGCCGGGGTGTACTTCACCGCGTTGAACACCAGATTGGAAAACGCGCTGCGCAACTCCGCCTCGCTGCCCTTGAGCAGAATGCTCGCATCGGCTTCAAGGGTGATGTGCTGGTTTTTTGCGCCGGACAATTGCTGCGCATCGCTTTTGATCGATTGCAGCAACGTGTCGATCTGCACTGGCTGGTTGTCCGACGGGTAATCAGTGGCTTCCAGTTTCGCCAGCAGCAACAGGTCGTTGAGCAGCGTCTGCATGCGTCCGCCCTGTTGTTGCATCTGCTGCAGCGCTCGGCTCCAGCGTGGGTTCACCTCTTCGACGTTGTCGAGCAGGGTTTCCAGATAGCCGCAGATCACCGTCAGCGGTGTGCGCAGTTCGTGGGAAACGTTGGCGATGAAGTCTTTGCGCATCTGTTCCAGCTGATGGATGCGCGTGACGTCGCGCACCAGCATCAAGTGTTCATTGTTGCCGTAGCGGGTGATGTACAGCTGAATGCGCAGGCGATCATTGGTCGGCGAGGGGATTTCCAGCGGCTCGGCGTAGCTGTCTTGCTCGAAGTACTCCTTGAAGCGCGGATGGCGCACCAGGTTGGTCACCGGTTGGCCGCTGTCCTGCGGGGTCTTCAGACCGAGCAAGGTTTCCGCCGCGCGGTTCCACCATTCCAGATTACCGTCGCTGTCGAGCATGATCACCGCGTCTTTCAGCGCGGCGGTGGATTCCTGAACCCGGTCGATCACCGCTTGCAGACGCCCGCGTACGCGTTGGTCGCGGCGTTGCAGGTGATAGATGCTGTCAAAAACCTCACCCCACAGGCCATAGCCATCGGGCGGTGCTTCATCGGGTTGGTGCAGGCGCAGCCATTCATGCAACCGCAGCAACTGCTTGAGCGTCCAGGCCAGATAAATACCCAGACCTGCAGCAAGGCTCCAGCCGTAATAGCCGGTGATCAGGCCGATCACCAGGCAGGCGGTGACCAGCAACAGCATGTGGCGAATCAGGGTGCCATGCCAGTTTTGATTCACGGAGCGTCCTTAACGCAGCTTCGAGTTTCAAGCCACAAGCTTCAAGCTAAAGCGGATCGGCTTCAACTTGCCGCTTGTAGCTAGACGCTTGCAGCTGCTGTTTTATGCCTTGGTGGAAAACCGGTAGCCAGTGCCGCGCACGGTTTGTACCAGATTTTCGTAGGCGTCGCCGAGGGCCTTGCGCAGGCGGCGGATGTGCACGTCAACGGTGCGCTCTTCAACATAGACGTTGCCGCCCCAGACCTGATCCAGCAACTGGCCACGGGTGTAGGCGCGTTCCTGGTGGGTCATGAAGAATTGCAGCAGACGGTATTCGGTCGGGCCCATCTCGGCGGGTTTGCCGTCGATGGTCACGCGGTGGCTGATCGGGTCGAGCAGCAAGCCACCGACTTCAATCGGCGCTTCGCCATCAGTCGGGCCGGCGCGGCGCAGCACGGCTTTGAGGCGGGCGACCAGTTCACGCGGGGAAAACGGTTTGGTGATGTAGTCGTCGGCACCGACTTCCAGACCCTGGATCTTGTTGTCCTCTTCGCCCTTGGCGGTGAGCATGATGATGGGGATGTCCCCGGTCAGCTCGTCACGCTTGAGGCGGCGGGCCAGCTCGATGCCGGAAGTGCCGGGCAGCATCCAGTCGAGCAGGATCAGATCCGGCTTGCGGTCGACAATGATGGCGTGCGCCTGCTGCGAGTTCTCTGCCTCGAGGCAGTCATAGCCGGCCATTTCCAACGCAACGGCGATCATTTCGCGAATGGGCGCTTCGTCGTCGACGATCAGAATGCTCCTGCCAACCATGCCTTAATCCTCTTGTCATTTAACTGTCTTGCGCCGCATTAGATAACGGAATTATTGCAGTCGTGTGACAGTATTTTAGTCGCCCGGCGATTGGCGCGATCCTGAACTAAGCTTTAAGTCCGAATCCTGACAACCACAAAAGAAGGTTTCCATGACTCAAATGACTGTTTCTTTCAAAGCGCTGATGCTTGCCGCTGCCCTCGCATTGCCATCGATGGCATTCGCCGCCGACCCGGCGATGGAAAAGGACGGCATGTACACCGATCACAAGGGCATGACCCTGTACACCTTCGCCAAGGACTCTGCGGGCAAGTCCATGTGCAATGACAAGTGCGCGACGAACTGGCCGCCGTTGATGGCTGCGGCGGGCGATAAGTCGATGGGTGACTGGACGGTTATCAAGCGTGACGACGGCAAAATGCAGTGGGCCTACCAAGGCATGCCGCTGTACACCTTCGTGATGGACAAAAAGGCCGGTGACATGACCGGTGACGGCAAAATGGACGGCGCCTGGAAAGTCGCCAAAGCCAAGTAACCGCAAATCCCCCTGTGGCAGCGGGCTTGCTCGCGAAAGCGTCGTGTCAGTCACCCTCATCGTTAACTGACACTCCGTCTTCGCGAGCAAGCCCGCTCCCACAGGTGTGGATCTTCAGCGCAGTGCGTAATCCAGCACGATCCCGACGAATATCGCCAACCCGGCCCAATGGTTGTGCAAAAACGCCTTGAAGCAGCGCAACCGGTCGCGATCCCGCGTGTACCAGAACTCCCACGCATAGCAACCGGCAGCGACCAGCAAACCAAGGTTAAACCACGTCCCCAACTCAAACTTCGACCCCGCCAGCAACAGGCAGCCCAGCGACAGCGCCTGCAAACTCAGGATGATCACCCGATCCGCTTCGCCAAACAGAATCGCCGTCGACTTCACGCCGATCTTTAAATCGTCATCGCGGTCGGTCATCGCGTAATAGGTGTCGTAACCCACCGTCCACAGCAGGTTGGCGATCCACAGCAGCCACGCCGCCGCCGGCAGCTCTCCCGTCTCCGCAGTGAACGCCATCGGCATGCCCCACGAGAACGCCGCGCCCAGCACCACTTGCGGGTAATAGGTGTAGCGCTTCATGAACGGGTAAGTGAACGCCAGCGCCAGACCGCCCAGCGACAACCAGATGGTCGGCGCGTTGGTGCACAGCACCAGCAGAAAACTCACGCCCATCAACAGCGCAAAGAACACCAGCGCTTCTTTCGAACTGATTCTGCCGGCCGCCAATGGCCGTTGTGCGGTGCGTTTGACGTGGCCGTCGACCTTGCGATCGGCCCAGTCGTTGATCACGCAGCCGCCGGCGCGGGTGAGGATTACGCCGAGGACAAAAATCACCACATTGGCCAGCGACGGCGAGCCTTTGCCGGCAATCCACAGCGCCCACAGCGTCGGCCACAGCAGCAGGTAAATGCCGATCGGCTTGTCCATCCGGGTCAGCTGAATGAAATCCCAGGCGCGCGGGTTCAAACGGTTCAGGGACTTGAGCAGGCTCTGATACATCAGCAGTTCTCCGAATGGGCGCGGGCGGTGCGCCACAGGCTCGGCAGGAAGATTTCCGCGACCAGCACGCTCAGCGCGCCACGGTCGAAACGCGAACGACGGCCCCACAGTGCGGGCGCCTTGGCGGCGGGCGGCAGCCATGCTTCAGGGTAGTGGCAGACTTCGAGTGCGCGGCGCTGGAACGCCTGATCGCAAAACAGCAACTCGCCCAACGAGCGGCTGCCGAGTTCGTCCATGTGCAAACCGTCGCCCTGCAACGCGGCGCGCGAAGCGACGCTGCGGGCAAACACCCAAGCCTCGCCGTGGCCGCGCAAATACACCTCGCGCACCCAGCCTTCACTGCCTGCGGCCAGATCCAGCGCCGCGCATTCGTCGGCACGCAGGGTGTCCCAGCCTTCGAACAAGGGCGTCACGCTAAAGCCGTCGTTGGACAAACGGGTGAGTCGGCGGGTCAGGGAGCCTTCATCGAACAGCCAGTCGAGCGTCAACGAATCAGGGAGGGGCGTCAGTCGGCTTTGAGTCAGCCAGAGCGGGGCCGGGGAGGAATTTGTCTGTTGCACAATGAGTCATTATTGGCCGCAAATGAGGCGGCGAGCTTAACATGGCGAGCTGCGATATTGAGCGATCCGGGTCGCCGTTGCGCCGAACAGGCTTGCATCTGCGCGGCTCCATCAGTACAAAACGCGCTGAGCCGGACGGCAGCGCAACACCCATCGACCGTCCGCGCCGGCAAAAGCCTGAACCCCTGAGGAAGTACCTGAATGAAAAAGTGGCAATGTGTGGTCTGCGGCCTGATCTACAACGAAGCCGACGGCTGGCCGGATGACGGCATCGCGCCGGGCACTCTGTGGCAGGACGTGCCGGAAGACTGGCTGTGCCCGGACTGCGGCGTCGGCAAAATGGACTTCGAAATGATCGAAATCAACTAAGTAAATCCAAAGGAGTAAGGCATGAGCGCACCTGTCGTCATCATCGGCACCGGCCTGGCGGGCTATAACCTGGCCCGGGAATTTCGCAAGCTCGACAGCGAAACTCCGCTGCTGTTGATTACCGCCGATGACGGCCGCTCTTACTCCAAACCGATGCTCTCCACCGGTTTCGGCAAAAACAAAGATGCCGATGGCCTGAGCATGGCCGAGCCGGGCGTCATGGCCGAGCAATTGAAAGCGGAAGTGCGCACCCACACGCGCATCAGCGGAATCGATGCCGGCCACAAGCGTCTGTGGATCGGCGAAGAAGCTGTCAGCTATCGCGATCTGATTCTCGCGTGGGGCGCGGAAACCGTGCGCGTGCCGGTCGAAGGCGATGGCGCCGAACTGGTGTTCCCGATCAATGATCTCGAAGACTACGCGCGATTCCGTGCCGCGGCCGCCGGCAAGCGCCGCGCGCTGCTGCTCGGCGCCGGTCTGATTGGCTGCGAATTCGCCAATGACCTGATTCTGGGCGGCTATGAAGTGCAACTGGTTGCGCCATGCGAGCAGGTCATGCCGACCTTGCTGCACCCGGCCGCTGCCGCCGCCGTGCAGGCTGGACTGGAAAGCCTCGGCGCCAAATTCCACCTCGGCCCGGTACTCACCCGTTTGCAGAAAGTCGCTGACGGTCTGGAGGCGCACCTCTCCGACGGTCAGGTCATCGCCTGCGATGTGGTGGTCTCGGCCATCGGTCTGCGCCCGCGCATCGATCTGGCGGCAGCTGCCGGCGTGCAGGTCAATCGCGGTGTCGTGGTTGATCGCCATTTGAAGACGTCCCACGCCAATATCTACGCCTTGGGCGATTGCGCCGAGGTCGATGGGCTGAATCTGTTGTACGTCATGCCCCTCATGAGCTGTGCGCGTGCGCTGGCACAAACCCTGGCGGGAAACCCTACAGCGGTGACCTACGGCCCTATGCCCATCACTGTGAAAACCCCGGTGTGCCCGTTGGTTGTTTCGCCGCCGCCACGCGGTAGCGAAGGCGTCTGGACGGTCGAAGGGCAGGGCGCTGACGTCAAAGCGTTGTGCCATAACGCAGACGGCCAGTTGCTCGGTTATGCGCTGACGGGCGCGGCGGTGATGGAAAAACTCGCCCTGAACAAACAGCTTCCAGCCTTGCTGGCGTAAATACCGGTCGTTCTGTCGGAATCACCCCGCTTTTGCCCCCACAAAGATCCGGGTGAGACTGGCGCAGGCTTTAACCGCGTGCCATCCTCACTCCCGTCTGCCGCAGAGTAGAGCACCTGCGGCGCCTTGGGCGCTGTTCCAACGAGGACAGCACGGACATAACAACAAAAAACCGTCAAAGGGGCTTCACTAATGCGTAAACCAGAACTCGCCGCTGCAATCGCTGAAAAAGCAGATCTGACCAAAGAACAGGCCAACCGCGTTCTTAACGCCGTTCTCGAAGAAATCACCGGCGCTCTGCACCGCAAGGACAGCGTCACGCTGGTGGGCTTCGGCACCTTCCTGCAACGCCACCGCGGCGCCCGTACCGGCAAAAACCCGCAAACCGGCGAGCCGGTGAAAATCAAGGCCAGCAACACCGTTGCATTCAAGCCAGGCAAATCGTTGAAAGACAGCGTCAATCCATAATTGCAACGAACTCCCTGAATAATGGGGAGAACGGTTGCGGAAAAATGGGCATACCGATGGAATCGGATGCCCATTTTTTATGCCTGATGGTTTCTAAATATCGTTGTATGGCGATCGCCATTAATACTCTTGCAACAATATGCACATTGTATGCAATCCAGTCGGCTGATAATCCCTTCTATATAAAAGCCATCATTGTGATGGCACTTTTTTAATTGTCTGTTGTCACGCGGCGTTTAATTGAAACAGCAATGAAGTCTTTCAGAGTTTTCCTACATCGAGATTTTTCAAAACTTGTCATGCTCCGCTCTGCTTCCGGCGACTCGTTCGGCTCCTGTTTTCAAGGGCGCTGGCGACAGCTCTGGATCGAGGCTTTGCGGCCGGATCGACCAGAGCGATGCTATTAAAATGGCATCGGGGATTCCCTGACGGAATATAGGGAAACCTCCTACGTGATTTAAAGAACACTTCGTCTTGTTGTTTAATCAGATGCTTGCTAGTGGCCATCATAGTGATTACGATGCGCGCACTTGAAAGAGCACAAACTCAATTGGATGAGTCCCGTACCCGCTCTTCGATACTGTCCCGCGCCGATGCAATTCCAATAGGCGCATGACCGTAATCCTTAATAAAGGCCATGGATGTCCTACTCAAGCAAACTTTCCGCTCATTACCTCGAACTCGCAAAAGTCTCTGTTTCCAAAGAGAATTTCGCGGGCGAAGACGTTCGTTTTTCGAGCGAATTCGAGGCATTGGAAAGCGAGCTGAGCAAAGCCTCGTCGATGCACGAAAGCGGGCAGATCGACTGGCTGAAAATCCGTGAGAACAGCGAAAACCTGCTGCGTACCCAATCCAAGGATTTGCGTGTCGGCGCCTGGCTGACCTGGTCGTTGTACCAGCGTGAATCCTTCCCCGGGCTGCTGGCCGGCCTCGGTTTGCTGCACCATCTGTCGGAAAACAACTGGGCCGACGTCCACCCGCTCAAACCCCGCACCCGTGCCGCCGCCATCGGCTGGCTGGTGCCGCGTCTTGAGCAGGTCATCACCGAAAACATTGCGATCAAAGAGCAGTTGCCGATGTTTCGGCAGCTCTCCGATCACCTGACTGGTCTTGAAGCCGCTTGCGCCGAGCACTTGGGCGATGAGTCGCCGCTGCTGCTGCCGATCTCCCGCCGCCTGAAAACCATGATCCAGCGCGCTGCCGACAATCAGCCGGCCCCCGGTGTGGTGGGCGCAGCGGTGGCGCAGGTCAAGCAGGCCGCGACCCAGTTGCTCACCCCTGGCGCGCCGATCGACAACGAAAAAGACGCGCACAAAGCATTGCGCGCCCAGCAAGACAGCGCTCGCCCGTTGTGTGCCTGGTGGCTCAAGCAGAAAGCCACTGATCTGCGCGCCTTGCGTCTCAACCGCACGCTGTTGTGGATGACCATCGACGCGGTGCCCGAGCGCAACGCCGAGCAGATCACCATGCTGCGCGGCCTGCCGGTCGACAAGCTCAAGCTCTATCAGGATCGCTTCGATCAGGGCAAATACGCCGACCTGCTGGTGGAACTGGAGGCGAGCCTGGCGAAGGCGCCGTTCTGGTTCGATGGCCAGAGGATGGTCTGGGAATGTCTCCAGAACCTCAACGCCGAGCTGGCCATGCGCGAAGTGGAAATCCACTTCGCGCTTTTGGTTCAACGGCTGCCCGGCATTATCGAACTGCGTTTCCATGACGGCGCACCGTTCGCCGATCCCGCTACTCGGGCGTGGATCGCCGCTAACGTCATGCCGCATCTGCAAAGCGCCAGCGCGCCGCGCAAGGTCGAAAGCGACAACGTCGAAACCCAGCCTGCCTGGGAAAAAGCCCTTGAAGAGGTGCTGCCGATTCTGCGCAAGGAAGGCCTCAAGCCCGCCGTGCAGATTCTCAAGCAAGGACTGCAAGCCGCTCAGGGTGGGCGCGTGCGTTTCTTCTGGCAGTTCGCCCTCGCACGGTTGTGCTTCATGGCCAAGAAATACGAACTGGCCAAGAACCAGCTGGAAACCCTCGATCAGACATTACAGGACTCAGGCCTGCACGCCTGGGAGCCCGATCTTGCATTGGAAGTGCTGCATTTACTGCATAGCTGCTGCGAGTTGTTGCCGCAGAACCATGCCGTACGTGAACGCAAGGAAGAGATTTATCGCAGGCTGTGCCACCTCGATCTCGAAGTGGTACTCGAATAGGCCCCAGGGCCACAACCGCAAGGAGAAAAGCCATGGCCAAAGAAGGCTCGGTAGCCCCCAAGGAACGCATCAACGTCACCTTCAAACCCGCCACCGGCGGTGCTCAGGAAGAGATTGAACTGCCGCTGAAGCTGCTGGCAATCGGTGACTACACCCACCGCAAGGACGAACGCAAGATCGAAGATCGCAAGCCGATCAGCATCGACAAGGTGACCTTCGACGAGGTGTTGGCCAAGCAAGAGCTGAGCCTGTCGATGAACGTGCCGAACCGTCTGCAGGAAGAAGGCAGCACGGAAGAGTTGGGCGTGCAGCTGCGCGTCAATTCGATGAAGGACTTCAACCCGGCCAGCCTGGTCGAGCAAGTGCCTGAGCTGAAAAAACTGATGGAACTGCGCGATGCGCTGGTGGCCCTCAAAGGCCCGCTGGGTAACGCCCCTGCGTTCCGTAAAGCCATCGAAGGCGTGCTCGCCGACGACGAATCCCGCGGTCGCGTACTCGGTGAGCTGGGCCTCAACGCCGCAGCCCCGGACGCCTGAACCCAGCAGCCAAGGAAGCCAACACAATGAGCACTAGCGCAGCACAAGAGAAAGGCGCCGCGAGCGGCGAGTACAGCATTCTCGACAGCATCATCGCCGAAACCCGTCTGACCCCGGACGACGAAGCCTACGACATCGCCAAACGCGGCGTGTCGGCCTTCATCGAAGAACTGCTCAAGCCGCAGAACAACGGTGAGCCGGTCAAGAAAGCCATGGTTGACCGCATGATCGCCGAGATCGATGCCAAGCTCAGCCGTCAGATGGACGAAATCCTGCACCACCCGGATTTCCAGGCGCTGGAATCGTCGTGGCGTGGTCTGCAGCTGCTGGTCGACCGCACCAACTTCCGCGAAAACATCAAGATTGAAATCCTCAACGTCTCCAAAGAAGACCTGCTGGACGATTTCGAAGATTCGCCGGAAGTCATGCAGTCTGGCCTGTACAAGCACATCTACACCGCTGAATACGGCCAGTTCGGTGGTCAGCCTGTGGGCGCGATCATCGCCAACTACTACATGTCGCCAAGCTCGCCTGACGTGAAACTGATGCAGTACGTGTCCAGCGTTGCCTGCATGTCTCACGCGCCGTTCATCGCTGCGGCCGGCCCGAAATTCTTCGGTCTGGAAAGCTTCACCGGCCTGCCGGATCTGAAAGATCTGAAAGACCACTTCGAAGGCCCGCAATTCGCCAAATGGCAGAGCTTCCGGACTTCGGAAGACTCCCGCTACGTTGGCCTGACCGTGCCGCGTTTCCTGCTGCGCAACCCGTACGACCCGGAAGAAAACCCGGTGAAATCGTTCGTGTACAAGGAAACCGTTGCCAACAGCCACGAGCACTACCTGTGGGGCAACACTGCTTACGCGTTCGGCACCAAGCTGACCGACAGCTTCGCCAAATTCCGCTGGTGCCCGAACATCATCGGCCCACAGAGCGGTGGCGCTGTTGAAGACCTGCCGCTGCACCATTTCGAAAGCATGGGCGAAATCGAAACCAAGATCCCTACCGAGGTTCTGGTCAGCGACCGTCGTGAATACGAACTGGCCGAGGAAGGCTTCATCTCCCTGACCATGCGCAAAGGCTCCGACAACGCGGCGTTCTTCTCCGCAAGCTCGGTGCAGAAGCCGAAGTTCTTCGGCATCAGCGCTGAAGGCAAGGCTGCAGAGCTGAACTACAAGCTCGGCACTCAACTGCCGTACATGATGATCGTCAACCGCCTGGCTCACTACTTGAAAGTGCTGCAGCGCGAGCAACTCGGTTCGTGGAAAGAACGTACCGACCTCGAGCTGGAACTGAACAAGTGGATCCGTCAGTACGTTGCCGACCAGGAAAACCCGAGCGCCGAAGTGCGTGGCCGTCGTCCGCTGCGCGCTGCGCAAATCATCGTCAGCGACGTTGAAGGCGAGCCGGGCTGGTACCGCGTGAGCTTGAACGTGCGTCCGCACTTCAAGTACATGGGTGCCGATTTCACCCTGTCGCTGGTTGGCAAGCTGGACAAAGAGTAAGAGCGACTCATGGACGGATACGGCAGCCTTTTCGAGCGCCTTAACGGCGACGCAGAAAAACGCAGTGGTTGGAGCCGCGAGGTTTCCGCCATGGCGTCCGTGGCTGCCCATCTGGCCAAAATGCTCAGCACCCGGGCCGGCAGCGTGCAAACGCTGTCCGACTACGGGTTGCCCGATCTCAATGACATGCGTCTGAGCCTGCACGACTCCCTGAGTCAGGCCCGTCTGGCCATCGAATGCTTCATCGAAGCCTACGAGCCGCGCCTGAGCAACGTGCGTGTCATTTCCCTGCCGCGTGATCACGATCAGCTGCGCCTGGCCTTCAGCATCGAAGGCCTGCTGGAAGTTGATGGTTTCAAGCGCCAGGTCAGTTTCGCCGCGCGCCTGGATGGCAGCGGTCAAGTGAAGGTCAACTAAGGAGATTCCCGATGTCTGGCAAACCCGCAGCACGCGTATCCGACCCCACCGCTTGCCCGCTCCCCGGCCACGGCACCAACCCGATCGCCGCCGGTTCCGGCGACGTGTTCTTCGACGGCCTCGCGGCCGCCCGCCAGGGCGATGCCTCGGCGTGTGGTGGTGCGATGTCGGGAGGTTTGGCGACCACTGTTTTGATCAACGGCAAGCCTGCCGCGACGGTTGATTCGGTAGGGACACCATGGCAATAAAGTCACTGCCGGTTCCGGGACGGTGATTATCGGGAATTCGCATTCTCCGGCGCCGTTTGTGCCGCCAGTTCCTTTGGAGATATTTGGATTCAATGTCCGCGTCCAACTAATGGATCCAGTATCTGGTCAGCCACTTAAAAATATGGCCTATACGGCCACTCTCGAAGATGGTTCGGAAATCCATGGTGTAACTGATGATGTGGGTCTTTCCAAGGCGTTAGGAACTAAGGGGAGCGTGCAGAACATCGAAATTGCAGCTAAGCCAAATTGGCTGGTCAGGGGAGAGTAAGATGCCTCAAGCTGTAAAAGTAGCAACTGTCGCGACGACACCCGCCAAGGATAAAACGCCGGTTCAAATTTATCTGGTGAGTGATCACGACTTCGTAATTCCAGTCGTATTTCCAGATTACAAGATTCATGTCGAAATGCTGGGGCTCAGTCGCGAGGTTCCAAATTTAGGGCATGCCGGTGTTTTGATTGTCAACGGTAAAACCGGAAAGACGATGTATGGAGAATATGGACGGTATCAAGGGGAGGAGGGCCCCCCTGGCGTTGTCAGGGTTCGCGCGGTGCCTGACGTTACGATTAAGGCAGGCGCGATTACTGAGCAGTCGCTGAAGAAAACCTTGAGAAAAATGGCCGTAGCATTTGGACAGTCCGGCAATGTATCTGGGGTGGTGCTCCGCGGAGCTGCATATTCTGACGCCGAAACTTGGCTGAACAATAAATTGAAGGAAAACAAGGCTCTGGATAGGAAACCCTACGACCTGACAGACCATAACTGCATGACCTTCGTTGCCGATTTAGTTGACAGTCTCAATCTCGGTGCACCGAGCAGACCTTATTTTGCCGTCATTCCTAAAGATTATATGGAAGACTTTCAGGCGGTTAAGCCGGACCTGAATTACGTGTACAGCACTGACACTCTGGAGATAAAAGATTGATTTGGGTAAAGCGTTTTCTAATGTTCATGGGTGCGCTTTCTTTGTTGGCGATATTTGTTGGAATATATTTTATGGATTTTTCAAAAGATAAGCCGCGTCTGTTGAGCGAGTACCCGAACGCTCATTGGCGGGGTGGAGCCGATGGCGGACAGTTCATAGAAATCACAAAGTCCGAACGGCCTTATTATTTTATCCAGATCCGAAATGATGATGGGTCATTATGGGATGAAGGCTGGCTGAAGTTTGGAGATGAGAATAGCGAGCCATTCACTGCTGACAATGTTCTGTTTTTTGAGGGTGAGGGCGCCATTTTTCTTCAAGAGCGAAAAGTTCTTAGTTCCGATAAAGCGAAAGCGAAGTAACGGCCTCCCATGAGTTCGCAAATCCGGGGGCCAAGAGCGTTTGCCTATCGCGATGGACAACGTCCTGCCTTAGGTGTGTGCAAGTGATCACTCCGAGCCTGCACAGATTTCTGGTGGCCGCGCTCTGCGGACCGATGGTCTTGCTCGTGGTTCTAACGATCGTTGATTGGTTTGCGGGGTACTCGCAGGTCTCCAACTGGAAGCAGTTCCTGATGATCTACGTCCTTGGGTTCGGCATTCCGGCGTATTTCGTTTTTGCCGCATGGGCAACGCGAGCGCTCAGCAAAGTAACTGAGCAACAGATTCTGAAGAAGGTCTTGTGGGCGCCACTGATGTTCATCCCGTTTTATGCGGCACCCTGGATTATCGGCGGGCTGGTTCTGTTGCTTTTGGGGGAGCTTTCCGGATTACCGATGATGTTCGCTTGGCTCGCTTTTTTACCGTACCTGCTCGTCGCAGGTTATTTCGTGTCCGGACTGACAGTCGCGCTCTACAGGATATTTTTTTGATGCGTTCCACTACCAGGCAGGTAACCCGTGTCCTTTAACCACTACTACCAAAGCGAACTCACCGCACTGCGCCAACTCGGTCGCCGTTTCGCCGAGCGTAGTCCGGCGCTGGCCCCGTATCTGGGGCAGGCCGGGCGGGATCCGGACGTGGAGCGGTTGCTGGAAGGCTTTGCGTTTCTCACCGGGCGCCTGCGCCAGAAGCTCGATGACGAACTGCCGGAACTCAGCCATTCGCTGATGCAATTGCTCTGGCCCAACTACATGCGCCCGCTGCCGGCGTTCAGCATTTTGCAGTTCGATCCGCTCAAGCGTTCGGGCCCGGCGCTGGTGGTCGAGCGTGATACGCCGGTGGAGAGCAAGCCGATCGAAGACGTGCGTTGCCGCTTCCGCACCTGCTACCCGACCGAGGTGTTGCCGCTGGATCTCGCGGCGCTGAATTACTCGGTGAAGGGCGACGGCTCGCTGCTGAGTCTGCGTTTGGAAATGAGTGCCGACGGCCACCTCGGTGAACTGGAACTGAGCAAACTGCGCCTGCACTTTGCCGGTGAACGCTACATCAGCCAGATGCTTTATCTGAGCTTGCTGCGCAATCTTGAAGGTATCGAGCTGATCCCGCTCGACGGCGCCGGCAAGCCAATTGATGGCGTCAGCGGCAAGCCGATGGCGTTCAAGATTCCCGGTGACCGGGTCACCCCGGTGGGCTTTGCCGAAGAAGAAGCGTTGATCCCGTATCCGCTGAACACCTTCCGTGGCTATCGCTACCTGCAGGAATACTTCGCCTTTCAGGACAAGTTTCTCTTCGTCGACGTCAACGGTCTGGACATCCTCAACGCGCTGCCGCAGGACACCCTCAAGCAGATGCGCGGCCTGGAATTGCGCTTCGACATTCGCAAGAGCGGCATCCTGCGCATGCGTCCGACACTGGATAACGTGAAGCTGTTTTGCACGCCGATCGCCAACCTGTTTGCCCACGATGCGTTGCCGATTCGTCTCGACGGCAAGCAGGACGAATACCTGCTGCTGCCCGCGGAATACGATCTGGAAAACTGCGGTGTGTTCTCGGTGGAAACCGTGACGGGCTGGAAGCCCGGCGGCCTCGGTTATCAGGAATACGTGCCGTTCGAATCCTTCGAGCACGACCCGAGTTTCGACGTGCCCAACAGCCGTCCGCATTACAGCATTCGCCAGCGCTCGTCCTTGCTGCACGACGGCCTCGACACTTATTTGAGCTTCGGCATTCGTCACACCGAAGCCCACGAAACCCTGTCGATCGAGCTGATCTGCACCAACCAGAATCTGCCGCGCAAGCTCAAGCTCGGCGACATCTGTGTGGCCTGCGAAGAGACGCCGGAGTTTCTCAGTTTCCGCAACATCACCCCGGCCACGTCGAGCTTCGCGCCGCCGCTGAACCGTGACTTCCTGTGGAAGCTGATCAGCAACATGTCGCTTAACTATCTGTCGCTGGCGGACGTCAATGCGTTGAAGGTGATTCTCGAAACCTACGACCTGCCGCGTTACTACGACCAGCACGCAGAGAAGGTCAGCAAACGCCTGCTCGGCGGCCTGAAAAACATCAAGCATCACCACGTCGATCGCTTGCACCGTGGCTTGCCGGTACGCGGCTTGCGCACCGAGCTGACCATCGACCCGGAAGGGTACATCGGCGAAGGCGACCTGTTCGTTTTCGCTTCGGTTCTTAACGAGTTTTTCGCGCTTTACGCCAGTCTCAATTCATTCCACGAGCTGCGAGTAAAAAGCACACAGGGAGAGGTGTACCAATGGACACCACGTATGGGCCTGCAGCCCCTGCTTTAAGCGGGCTCACCAAGGCGATACGCGAGTACTCGCTGTTTCAGGCAGTGCTGCTGGTGATCGATCGGCTGCGCGAGGCACACCCGTACCTGAGCGAAGACGATTTGTACGATCAGCTGGAATTCCAGGCCAATCCGAGCCTGGGTTTTCCCGGCAGCGACGTCGATCGCGTGGAGTTTTTCGAAGAGCACGGGCAGATGCGCGCGCGCATGCGTTTCAACCTGATCGGCCTGGTCGGTTCCGGTTCGCCGCTGCCGGCGTTCTATGGCGAACAAGCCCTGGGCGATAGCGAAGACGGCAACCCGACGCGCAACTTCCTCGACCTGTTTCACCATCGTCTGCAACGGCTGATGCTGCCGATCTGGCGCAAATACCGCTACCGCGCAAGCTTCCAGAGCGGCGCGCTCGACCCGTTTTCGGCGCAGCTGTTTGCGCTGATCGGTCTCGGTGGCGAAGAGATTCGCAAGGCCAAGGAACTCAACTGGAAACGCCTGCTGCCGTACCTCGGTTTGCTCAGTCTGCGGGCGCACTCGGCGGCGCTGATCGAAGCCGTGCTGCGTTACTACTTCAAGCACGAAGACCTGGTCATCGAGCAATGCATCGAGCGCCGCGTCGAGATTCTTGAAGAACAGCGCAATCGTTTGGGCCGCGCCAACAGCCTGCTCGGCGAAGACCTGGTGCTCGGCGAACACGTGCGCGACCGCAGCGGCAAATTCCGCATTCACATCACCGAACTCGATTGGCAGCGATTCCATGAATTCCTGCCGATCGGTTTCGGCTACCAGCCGCTCTGCGCGCTGGTGCGGTTCACCCTGCGTGACCCGCTCGATTACGACATCCGCCTGGTGCTGCGCCAGGAAGAAATCCGCGAACTGCGCATCGGTGAGCAGAACGCCTGTCGCCTCGGTTGGACCAGTTGGCTGGGCCGCGAAAAAGCGGACGGCGTGGTGACCCTGGGCAGCAAAATTCATTAAGGACGTGAGCCATGATCAACGTAGACCTGCAACAACTCATCCAGGCGCTGGACGCCGAAACCCGTCGTGATCTGGAGCGTTCGGCCGAGCGTTGCGTCGCCCGTGGCGGTAGCAAAATTCTTGTCGAAGACTTGATGCTCGGCCTGCTGGAACGTCCGAACGGTTTGCTCGCCCGCGCGTTGCAAGACGCCGATGTCGACGCCGGTGAACTCAGCGCCGCGCTGCAATCGCGCGTCGAGCACAGCGCTTCGCGCAACCCGGTGTTCGCCCCGGAACTGGTGCAGTGGCTGCAAGATGCGTTGCTGGTGGCCAACCTCGAACTCGGTCAGACCCAGGTTGAAGACGCCGCGCTGATCCTCGCGCTGCTGCGCAACCCGATGCGTTACGCCGGCAGCCGTTATCAGCCGCTGCTCGCCAAGCTGAACATCGATCGCCTGAAAGAATTTGCCCTGTCGCAACAGGAGCAGCCGGCGGCCAATGGCAAACCCGCCGCGCAGGGCGAATCGCTGTTGCAGCGTTTCACCCACAACCTGACCCAACAGGCCCGCGACGGTAAACTCGACCCGGTACTGTGCCGTGACGGCGCGATTCGGCAGATGGTCGACATCCTCGCCCGTCGCCGCAAGAACAACCCGATCGTCGTCGGTGAGGCCGGTGTCGGCAAGACCGCCATCGTCGAAGGTCTGGCCTCGCGCATCGCTGCCGGTGAAGTGCCGCAAGTGCTCAAAGGCGTTGAACTGCTGTCGCTGGACATGGGCCTGTTGCAGGCCGGCGCCAGCGTCAAAGGTGAATTCGAACGTCGTCTCAAAGGCGTGATCGACGAAGTCAAAGCTTCGCCGAAACCGATCATTCTGTTTATCGACGAAGCGCATACGCTGATCGGCGCGGGCGGCAATGCTGGCGGTTCCGATGCGGCCAACCTGCTGAAACCGGCACTGGCCCGTGGCGAACTGCGTACCATCGCCGCCACCACGTGGGCCGAGTACAAGAAATACTTCGAGAAAGACCCGGCGCTGGCCCGTCGTTTCCAACCGGTGCAATTGCACGAACCGACCGTGAGCGAAGCGGTGACCATCCTCCGTGGTCTGGCCCAGGTTTATGAGAAAAGCCACGGTATCTATCTGCGTGATGACGCGGTGGTTTCGGCGGCGGAATTGTCCGCACGTTACCTGGCCGGTCGGCAACTGCCGGACAAAGCCGTTGATGTCCTCGACACCGCTTGCGCCCGCGTACGCATCAGCCTCGCCGCTGCCCCGGAAAGCCTTGAGCGCCTGCGTGGCGAACTGGCTGAAGGTGGCCGTCAGCGTCAGGCCCTGCGCCGTGACGCCGAGGCTGGTCTGCTGATCGATCACGAAGCGCTGGAGGCTTTGGAAGCACGTCTCGACGACGCCGAAGACGAAATGGTCGCGCTGGAAACCCTGTGGACTGAACAGAAAACCCTGGCCGAGCGCCTGCTCGATCTGCGTCAGCAACTGGCCAAGGCCCGCGAAGCCGCTGCCGTTGAACCGGTGCTCAGCGTTGAAGAAGACGCCGAAGGCACGGTCATCGAAACCCTCGCCGCCGAGGTCGAAGAAGGCCAGAGCGTTGAAGCGCTGGAAGCCCAGCTCAACGAAACCCACAGCGCGCTGACTGCCGCCCAGGTCAAAGAGCGTCTGGTCAGTTTCGAAGTGTGCCCGCGTCTGGTCGCCGAAGTGATCAGCGCCTGGACTGGCGTGCCGTTGGCGCAACTGGCTCGCGAGCACAACGCCAAAGTCGCCAGTTTCGCCACCGATCTGCGCACGCGCATTCGCGGTCAGGAACAAGCCGTGCACGCACTGGATCGCTCGATGCGCGCCACCGCTGCCGGCCTGAACAAACCTGACGCGCCAGTCGGCGTGTTCCTGCTGGTCGGCCCGAGCGGCGTCGGTAAAACCGAGACCGCGCTGGCCCTCGCTGATCTGCTGTACGGCGGCGACCGTTTCATCACCACCATCAACATGTCCGAGTTCCAGGAGAAGCACACCGTCTCGCGCCTGATCGGTGCACCGCCAGGCTACGTCGGTTACGGCGAGGGCGGCATGCTCACCGAAGCCGTGCGGCAGAAACCGTACTCGGTGGTGTTGCTCGATGAAGTCGAGAAGGCTGATCCGGACGTGCTCAACCTGTTCTACCAAATCTTCGACAAAGGCGTGGCCAACGACGGCGAAGGTCGCGAGATCGACTTCCGCAACACGTTGATCCTGATGACCTCGAACCTCGGCAGCGATCGCATCAGCGACCTTTGCGAAAACGGCGCGCGGCCGACCGCCGAAGTGCTCGAAGAAACCATTCGCCCGGTGCTCAGCAAACACTTCAAACCGGCGCTGCTGGCGCGGATGAAAGTGGTGCCGTACTACCCGGTCGGCGGCCCGGTATTGCGCGAGCTGATCGAGATCAAACTCGGCCGTCTTGGCGAGCGCCTCAACCGTCGTCAGCTGGATTTCAGCTGGTGCCAGAACCTTGTCGATCACTTGTCCGAGCGCTGCACGCAAAGCGACAGCGGTGCGCGCCTGATCGATCATCTGCTCGATCAACACGTGCTGCCGCTGGTGGCCGATCGTCTGCTCGACGCCATGGCCACCGGTGAAAGCCTGAAGCGCGTGCACGCCACGCTCGACGGCGAAGCCAGTGTGACGTGCGAGTTCGCCTGAGGTGGGCGTGATGTTCACTCAAGTGCCGCAGCCGCTGGTGTATGCCGAAGCGTTGCTGGCGCAGTTCGCCAGTCTGTCGCGCGCGGCGGACGGTGCTGCGCTGCTGGGTGACTTCGTGCGCGGCTTGGCCGAGTTGAGCGGTTGCGAACTGGCGCAGTTGTATCTGCTCGACGCCACCCACACCTGCCTGGGAATGAACGCCGAATGCCTCGACGGCGCCCTGCAACCGCGTGAAGCGGCGAGCCTGCCGGCGGATTACAACGGTGAGCAACTGCTGCAATTCGCCCTGTGCCAGAACCGCGTGGTGTGCCTCGACGACTTGAGCGCCAGCCTGCACGAAACCAGTTTTCTGCCGGCGGTGGCCTCGCCGTGGCAGTCGCTGTTGTGCGTGCCGCTGGTCAATCAGCACAAGGCTGTCGAAGGTCTGCTGCTGTGCGCCAGCCGCCGTCGCACCGACCTGCAAGGCTTCGCCGATTCGCTCGGGCAGCTCGGCTCGTTCGTGCTTGGCCAATTGCATTTGCTCCAGCGTCTGCGTCAGCCACGCGATGTGTCGGCGCCGGTGGCGCGCAGCGTGCCGAGCATCAGCGGTTACGGCTTGATTGGCAAAAGCACCGCGATGCGCCAGACCTACTCGCTGATCGGCAAAGTCCTGCACAGCCCGTACACCGTGCTGTTGCGCGGCGAAACCGGCACCGGCAAGGAAGTCGTCGCGCGGGCGATTCACGATTGCGGGCCGCGTCGCTCGCAGGCTTTCATCGTGCAGAACTGCGCGGCGTTCCCTGAAAACCTGCTGGAAAGCGAGCTGTTCGGCTATCGCAAGGGCGCCTTTACCGGCGCCGATCGCGACCGCGCCGGGCTGTTCGACGCGGCCAACGGCGGCACGCTGTTGCTCGATGAGATCGGTGACATGCCGCTGTCGCTGCAATCGAAATTACTGCGCGTGTTGCAGGAAGGCGAGATTCGTCCGCTGGGTTCCAACGACACGCACAAGATCGACGTGCGCATCATCGCCGCGACTCACCGCGATCTGTCGGTGCTGGTCAGTGAAGGCAAATTCCGCGAGGACTTGTACTACCGCCTCGCGCAATTCCCGATTGTGCTGCCAGCGTTGCGTCAGCGCGAAGGCGACATCCTCGACCTCGCGCGGCATTTTGCCGAAAAGGCCTGCGCGTATTTGCAGCGAGATCCGGTGCGTTGGTCGGACGCGGCGCTGGAGCATCTGGCGGGTTACACCTTCCCCGGCAACGTCCGCGAACTGAAAGCGCTGGTCGAGCGCGCGGTGCTGTTGTGCGAGGGCGGCGAGTTGCTGGCCGAGCATTTCTCCCTGCGCATGGAGCCGATGCCCGAAGACAACAGCAGCCTGAATCTGCGCGAACGCCTGGAGCAGGTCGAGCGCACGTTGTTGCTCAACTGCCTGCGCAAAAACGACGGCAACCAGACCCTCGCCGCCCGCGAACTGGGCCTGCCCCGCCGCACACTGCTATACCGCCTCGGCCGCCTGAATATCAATTTGGGTGACTTCGATGGTTGAGCAGAAATTGATCGCCTTGTCCCGCACTCCCACGGCCAATGAATTCCTTGAGGCTGTTGATTCCCCTGTGGCGAGGGGATTTATCCCCGATCGGCTGCGCAGCAGCCGCAGTCCGGTAGATACGGTCTCACTGAAAGACCGCGCTGGCAGGTTTTGGGGGCGCTGCGCACCCCAACGGGGACAAGTCCCCTCGCCACAGGAGATCGTGGCACCTCCTTGGATTGGCTCTGAGCCTTGGTTTAGAGCCTCCCAAACCAATAAATTCGCTAATAACGGCGCCGCCCGCAAGGGCCGGCGCTTTGTGCTTTGTCTACCCCTGGAGACCCTCTGATGTCTGTTCGTCACTGGCACGCTGTCCTGCTGACCCTCGTCGTTCTATGCGGCCTTGGCGGCTGTAGCGGCAACTACAAATTCAACGACAACGACTATCGCCCGCTGGGTGATCCGCAAGCGGCCAATCGCGGTAAGTGATTGCAAGGAGCAGCAAACATGGAATTGGTTTTCGAAATGCTGAACACCAAGCAATTCGTGCCCACCGAGTTGTGCCAGAAGACCTTCAAGCAGGCCGGCGGCGTGATCGGGCGAGGCGAGGATTGCGACTGGATCATCCCTGACCGCAAGCGTCACCTGTCCAATCACCACGCGATTGTCAGCTACCGCGAAGGCTCGTTTTTCCTGACCGACAGCAGCAGCAACGGCATTCAGGACGGCGGCAGCGGCGCGCGTCTGCACAAGGGCGAACCGGTGCGCATCGAGCACGGCAGCACCTACGTGCTCGGCGACTTCGAGATTCGTGCGCGACTGGTGCGTGACCCGGCCACGTTCGACGGCGAAGCCGGCCGTCCGCGCGCGGCGGGCAGCATCATTCCCGACGACGCGTTTCTCGACCTCGACCCGCTCAATGCCATCGAACAGCAAGAGCGCGTGTACTCGGAAATCGACGAATTGCTGGCGCCGACCGCCAAACCCGAGGACTCGCGTCAGCGTGCCGACTACGCGCGCATCGACATGGAAAGCCTGATGGTGCCGGAGCTGATCGCCGCTCCCGTCGAGCCTGAACCCGCGCCGGCGCCGAAGCCTGTTGAACGGCAAAGCGAAGGTTTCTGGGAGCACTTCGGCGCCGCGCTGGGTGTCGACGTCAAAAGCCTCAACCACGACGAACGCGAAGCGCTGGCACTGAATGCCGCGCGTTTGCTGCGTCAGAGCGTCGGCGGTTTACAACAGAGCCTGCGCACCCGCTCGGAGCTGAAAAACGAGCTGCGTCTGGCCCAGACCATCGTCCAGGGCACCAACAAGAATCCGCTGAAATTCGCCGTCGATCCGAGCGAAGCGCTGGAGATTCTGTTGCAGCCAAGCAAACCCGGTCATCTGCCGGCCGAGCAAGCGATCTCCCGCGCGTTCCGTGATCTGCAGGCGCATCAAGTGGCGCTGCTGACCGCCAGCCGCGCCGCCGTACGCGGCACGCTGGAGCACTTCTCGCCGGAGCAATTGACCCTGCGTTTCGAGCGCGACAACAAGCCGCTGATCGCAACATCGGGTGGGCGCTGGAGAGCGTTCGGCCGTTATCACCAGGCACTGCGTCAGGACGATGACTGGAGCGAGCGCCTGTTGGCCCGCGACTTCGCTCAGGCCTACGAAGAACAGATCCGCCTGATTTCCACCCTCCACACCGACCACCAAGGATGATGCGCATGTCTCGCCGCTCGACCGCTTTTTTCCAGACGCTGACTGCGCTCACTTTGCTGGCGTTGCTCGCCGGTTGCTCGTCGCTATCGCCGTACTCGAACGTGACCAAGGTCAATCTGAAACTGACCGGCAGCGATCAGTTGAACCCCGATCTCAACGGGCGTCCTTCGCCGATCGTGGTGCGCCTGTTCGAACTCAAACACCCGGTGACCTTCGAAAACGCTGACTTCTTCAGCCTCTACGAGCGCGCCAAGGAATCCCTCAACCCGGATCTGGTGGCCACCGAAGAACTCGAATTGCGCCCGGGTGAAACCGTCGAGTTGAAGCTCAGCGTGGAGGAGGGCAGCCGTTACGTAGGCGTGCTCGCCGCTTACCGCGATCTGCCGGAAACCGAGTGGCGCTACACCGTGCAGGTCACCCCGCAGGAACTCACCGAGGCTGATCTGACCCTCGATCAGACGGGTATCCGCAACAGCCAAGAAACGCTCGCCAAGGCGGATAACTGATCATGAATACCCATAAAGTCATTTGGCAGGAAGGCATGCTGCTGCGGCCGCAGCACTTCCAGCACAACGATCGCTATTACGATCACCAGATGAAAACCCGCACCCAGTTGCTGGGCAGTTACACCTGGGGTTTCCTCAATCTGGAGATCGACCTGCAGTTCCTCAACATGGGCAAACTGGTGGTCAGCCAGGCCTCGGGGATTCTTCCGGACGGCAGCCTGTTCGAACTCGGCGGCAACACCGAACCGCTGGCGCTGGACGTACCGCCGAACACCGGCAACACGCCGATTTATCTGGCGCTGCCGCTGGTCACCGGTAACCACATCGAGGCGCGCCGTCCGGAGCAGTCCGACGTGCTCGCGCGCTTCACCGCGTACGACGCTGAAGTGGCTGACTCCAACGCCGGCGACGATTCCGCCAGCCAGGTCAGCTGCGGTCGCCCGGATTTCAAACTGATGCTCGGCGAGCAGCAGAGCGATCAGGCGTATGTGAAGCTGAAAATCTGCGACGTGCTCGACACCACGCCCGACGGCGTGATCAGCCTCGATCCGGATTTCGTGCCGACCTACATTCAGGCTCACGCGTCCAGCTATCTGCTGTCGTGCCTGAAAGAAGTCATCAGCATGCTCAACCACCGTGGCGACACGATTGCCGAGCGGATTCGCTCCAACGGCAAGGTCGGCGGCGCTGAGGTTGGCGACTTCATGATGCTGCAACTGATCAACCGCACCGAGCTGCTGCTGCGTCACTACCTCGGTCTGGAGCAAGTGCACCCGGAAGAGTTGTACCGCACGCTGCTGACCATGCTCGGTGATCTGGCGACGTTCTCCGGCGAGAGCAAACGCCCGCGTCTGGACAGCCGTTATTCCCACGCCGATCAGGGCGGCAGCTTCCGCAAACTGATGGAAGCGATTCGTCAGGTGCTGTCGATGGTGCTCGAACAGCACGCCATCGAACTGATCCTGCAAGCGCGTCAGTACGGGATCATCGTTTCGCCGTTGCACGACCACAAACTGCTCGGCACCGCGTCGTTCGTGCTGGCAGCGAGTGCCAACTGCGATTCCGAAGAACTGCGCCACCGCTTGCCGGCGCACCTCAAGGTCGGCCCGGTGGAGCGCATCCGCCAACTGGTCAACCTGCATTTGCCGGGGATCAAGGTCAAACCGTTGCCGGTGGCCCCGCGGCAGATCGCGTTCCACTCCAACAAAACCTATTTCATTCTCGAACTCAGTTCCGAAGACCTGGCACAACTGGAACGCTCCGGCGGTTTCGCGTTCCACGTGTCCGGCGAATTCGCCGAGCTTGAACTGAAATTCTGGGCCATCAGGAACTGACCGACATGATCAAGGACATGGAACACAACCAGGACGACAAAACCGTCCTGCTCGACCGTCAGGGCCATGGCCCGGCGTCGAGTCCGCTGACCGATTTCGCCGCGCCACCGCGCTTCGAACAACTGGAAGAACGGATGATCTACGCCGCGCGCCTGCGCCCGGCAGAGTCGTTCAATATCAGCCTCAATTCGCTGGTGGCGGCGTCCTCCGATTTGCTTTCGGAAGTGGTGCGCCTCAAGCACAGCGAAAGCCGCGAAGACTTGTACGCGCTCAACGAGCGCCTGACCGCCGGGCTCAAGCTGTTTGAAGTGCGCGCCCTGCACAACGGCGCCGAAAGCAGTCAGGTGATGGCCGCGCGTTACGTGCTCTGCACCGTGGTCGACGAAGCTGTCGTGACCACGCCGTGGGGCAACGAGAGCGAGTGGTCGCAGATGAGCCTGCTCAGCAGCTTCCACAACGAAACCTTTGGCGGTGAGAAGTTTTTCCAGCTGCTTGATCGGCTGTCGAAAAACCCGGTCAAACACCTGCCGATGCTTGAGCTGATGTACCTGTGCCTGTCCCTCGGTTTCGAGGGCAAGTACCGCGTACAGGCACGCGGCATGCTCGAACTCGAAGGCATCCGCGACGCCTTGTACCGTCAGATTCGTCAGTTGCGTGGCGACGTGCCGCGCGAGTTGTCGCCGCACTGGGAAGGCCTCAACGATCAGCGCCGCAGTCTGGTGCGCATCGTGCCGGCGTGGATGGTGGTGTTGTTCACGCTGGTCTGTCTGGTGGTGATGTATTCGGGCTTCGCCTGGGTTCTGGGCGAGCAGCGCGACACCGTTCTGCAACCTTATCAGCCGCTTGATCCGGCCGCGGTGCAACCGCAGTCGCAGCCGTAAACAGGGACGTGTGATGAAAAAGTTTTTCAAGAAAGTCGGCGCCTTCCTGCGCCAGACCTGGGTCTGGACTCTGCTGCTGGTGCTGTTCGTGGCGCTGCTGGTGTGGTTCGTCGGCCCGTTGTTGGCGGTCGATGACTACAAGTTCTGGGAGAGCCCGACCTCCCGCCTGCTGACCATTGCCGTGCTGTTCCTGATCTGGGGCCTGGTCATGGTCTTCGTCAGCTGGCGCGCCGGTATCCGCAAGAAAGCCGAAGAAGAAAGCGAAGACGGTCAGGATCGTATCCGCCGTGAAGAGTTGATCGACGAAGAGCAGAAAGAGTTGAAGGCGCGCTTCAAAGACGCGCTGAAAACCCTGAAGACTTCCAGCCTCTATCGTGGCCGCAGCGAGCGCTGGCGCAGTGACTTGCCGTGGTATCTGCTGATCGGCCCGCAGGGTTCCGGCAAGACCAGTCTGCTGGACTTTTCCGGTCTGGAATTCCCGATCAACAAGATCGACCGCAAGCTGACCCGTGACACCCTCGGCACTCGTCATTGCGACTGGTACTTCGCCGACCACGGTGTGCTGATCGACACCGCCGGCCGTTACCTGACGCAGCCGGACGCCGAAGTCGACAGCAGCGCCTGGACGACCTTGCTCGAGCTGCTGCGCAAACGTCGCCGTGGCCGTCCGTTGAACGGTGTGCTGGTGACCATTCCGGTGGAAACCCTGCTCGGTGGTAGCGAACAAGACATCGACACCCTCGCGCGTCAGGTGCGTGGCCGTCTGCAAGATGTGCATCAGAAACTGCACGTCGATGTGCCGGTGTATCTGGTGCTGAGCAAGGCTGACAAGCTGCTGGGCTTCGACGAATTCTTCGATCAACTGAGCCGTGAAGAAAGCGATCAGGTGCTCGGCACCAGTTTCCGCAAGGATCAGGTCGGCACCGACGTCGCGGTACTGCGCAATGAATTCGAAGAGCTGCTGCGTCGCCTCAACAGCCAGGTGATCATGCGCATGCACTCCGAGCGCGACACCCAGCGCCGTGGCCGCATCCTCGACTTCCCGCATCAACTCGGGCAGATCGGCGAGCGCCTGTGCCTGTTCGTCGACATGGCGTTCACTGGCAACCGTTATCAGCGAGCCACGCAACTGCGTGGTTTCTACCTGACCAGCGCACCGCACCTGACCCAGGAAATGGATTCGACCACCGCCGGCATCGGCGCGAGTCTGGGCATGAGCGCCGGTGTATTGCCGACGCTGCGCAGCGGTCGTTCGCGCTTCATTCACCACTTGCTCAGCCGGGTGATTTTCCCTGAGGCGGATCTGGCCGGTCTCGATAAGCGTGAACGCAGCCGCATCCATTGGGGCCAGCGTGCGTTGTACATCGGCGCACTGGCGTCGTTGGCACTGTTCGGCATCCTCTGGGCCGGTGGTTTCTCGGCCAACTACGAGCGTCTGGAAAACCTCCGTACGCTGGCGCAAAACTGGACGCAGCAACGTTCGGCACTGACCCCGCGAGATGACGCGATGGGCGTGCTGAAAACCCTCGACACCAGTTATGCGGCAACCCAGGTGTTCCCGAAAAAGGGCGACGTGTCGTACCACGAACGTGGCGGTCTGTATCAGGGCGAAGACGTCAATCCGCCGGTCGCCGACGCCTACGAGCGTGAGCTTCAGGCGCAGTTGCTGCCACGGGTTGCATCCCAGCTCGAAGGGCAGATCCGCGCCAACCTGCAGGATCGCGAAAAGCTGCTGAACAGCCTGCGCGCGTACCTGATGCTGAACATGAAGGATCGTCGCGACGCGGCGTGGCTCAAGGACTGGATCGCCACTGACTGGTCGCAGCGCTACACCGGCAACACCGCGGTGCAGAACGGTCTGAACACTCACCTCGAACGTCTGCTCAAGCAGCCTTTTATCTATCCGCTTAACGACCAGTTGGTCGCGCAGGCGCGGCAGGTATTGCGCAGCGAATCGCTGGCCAACGTCGTGTATCGCATGCTCCGCGAGCAGGCGCGTAACCTGCCGGAATACCGTTTCAGCCAACACCTCGGGCCACAAGGCTCGCTGTTTATCGGCACCGATTACGTGATTCCGGGCTTCTACACCCAAGAGGGTTATCAGCAGTATTTTTCGGTGCAGGGCGCGACTCTGGTCACCGACATCCTGCGTGACAACTGGGTGCTGGGCGAAGGCGCGGGCATCAGCGACATGGACTTGCGTCGTCTGATGGTCGAGCTTGAGCAGTTGTATTTCCGTGACTACGCCAACTACTGGAGCGAAGCCGTTGGCCAGGTGGCACTGCCGCCGATCAACGACGCCGGTGAAGGCGCCGAGCAACTGGCGGGCCTGACGTCGGCCAACTCGCCGGTGCTCGCCTTGCTCACGGAAGTGCGCGAGAACACCCGCTTCCAGGCTGTTGCTGACCCGGTGGATCAAGCCGCCGATGCGGCTGATGCGCTGGCCGAGCAGAAAGGCAAACTGGGCAAGGTCGGTAAACTGGCGGCCGCCGCAGCAGACAAGGCTTCGGCCCTGACCGTTGCGAAGAACCTGCCGGACACTGCCAAGAAGTCGCTGCAACGTCGCTTCGAGCCGCTACATCGTTTGCTCGATGACAACAATGGCCCGGCTGCTGACCTGACACCGGCGCTCAACGCGCTCAACGACCTGCAACTGCAACTGGCCAGCCTGGCCCGTTCCAGCTCGCCGGAACAAGCCGCGTTTGAACTGGCGAAAACCCGCATGAGCGGCCAGCGTGATGCGCTGACCAACCTGCGTAATGCCTCCGGTCGTCTGCCGCGTCCGCTGAGCGTGTGGTTCAACGTGCTGGCCGAGGACTCGTGGCGTCTGGTGCTGAACGATGCGTACCAATACATGAACGGCCGTTATCAAAACGAGCTGTACAGCGTGTATGGCAAAACCATCAGCAAGCGTTATCCGTTCAGCGCTACCAGCACCAGCGACGTGGCGATCGCCGACTTCCGCGAGTTCTTCAAGGATCAAGGCATCGCTGACCGCTTCTTCGACAACTACATGCGTCCGTTCGTCAGTGGCGATCCGGGCAACTACCGCATGCGTAGCGTCGATGGCCACAGCCTGCCGGTGTCCAAGGTTTACCTCGACCAGATGGCCGCCGCACTGACCATTCGCAAGAGCTTCTTCTCGATCAACCCGGCCGAGCCGACCGTGCAGTTCAAACTCGAGCCGTACACCCTCGATCCGGCGGTCAGCCGTTCCGAGTTCAAGTTCGGCGACAAGACCATCGAATACCGTCACGGCCCGATTGTGCCGGTGTCGTTCAAATGGCCAACCGATGCTGAAGACGGTCGCACCAGTCTGGTGATGGACAAGATGTCGGGGCGTCCGATCGGCATCGAGAAAAACTCCGGCCCGTGGTCGCTGTTCCGTCTGTTTGATCTGATGCAGACCGAGTACCTCAACGGTCGCGACGTGCTGGTGCTGAAAGCCGACGTGGGTGGCCTGCGCGCCAACTACCTGCTGACCAGCCAACGCTCGCCGAACCCGTTCGACATGGGCGTACTGCGCACCTTCCGTATGCCGGTGCAGCTCTGATGCTCGTGGCCAGTGCCTGGCGCAGCGCGGCGCGTACCGACCCGGGCAAGGTGCGGGCGCGCAACGAAGATGCCTTCCTCGACTCGCCACAGCAGGGGCTGTGGGTGGTCGCGGACGGCATGGGCGGTCATCAGGGTGGCGACATCGCCAGCCAGTTGATCGTCGCCAGCCTGGCTGAACTGCCGCAACACGACGACTTCGACGAACGCCTCAAAGCCATTCGCCAGTGCCTGCATTGGGTGAACCGGCGTTTGGGGCAGGAGTTGACCGTCACCGCCGGCCGTCACGACAGCGTCATGGGCAGCACCGTTGTGGCGCTGCTGGTGGAAGGCAATCGCGCGGCCTGCATCTGGGCCGGCGACAGCCGTTGTTATCTGTGGCGCGGGCAGCGTCTGTATCAGCTGTCCAAAGACCATTCGCTGCAACAACAATTGATCGACGAACAGAAAATGAGCGTCGATCAAGCGGCGGCGCACCCGGCGGCTCATGCCTTGACCCGAGCCGTCGGCGCGGCCGAACAACTGACCCTGGATGTGTTGGAACTCGAGGTCTATCCGGGCGACGCGTTTTTGCTTTGCAGCGATGGTTTGTACCAAGGCCTGAGCAGCGATGCCCTCGGCAACGCCCTCAGTCTCAGCGCGCCGCACGTGGCGCTGGAACGTTTGTTCGACGGCGCCTTGCGGGGCTCCGCGCGGGACAACCTGACTGCCGTGGTGATCCGCCAATGAGTGAAATCGAATCGCCAATCGATGACGTGTTGATCAGCGAAGAACAGGCCAGCAACCTGACCTACTTCGCCTTCGCCAAGTCGCACAATGCCGAACCTGCGCTGGCCCCTAAAAAGGCCAGCATCGGTGTGCTGCCCGATGTGTTGGCCGGTCGCTACCGCCTCGAGCGTTTGCTCGGGGCCGGTGGCATGGGCGCGGTTTACCGGGCGCGGGATCTGCTGCACGAACAGTTTGGCGATCCCGACCCTTACGTTGCGCTGAAAATCCTCAGCGAAGAATTTGCCGAATCGCCGGACGCCAGTGCTTTGCTCTACAGCGAGTTCGCCCTGACCCGACGCCTGCGCCACGACAACGTCGTGCGTGCGCACACTTTTGAAGTCGACACTGACTGCCAGCGGGCCTTCATCACCATGGAATACATGCGTGGCCTGACCCTGGACAAATTGCTCTGCGAGCGGCCCCTCGGCCTGCCGTGGAAAGAACTGCGCGACATCGTCCTGCCGCTGCTCGACACGTTGGCGTATGCCCACTGTCGCGGCGTGCTGCACGGTGATCTGAAACCGAGCAACGTCATGCTCAGCGAAGACGGCCTGCGCCTCTTCGACTTCGGCCTCGGCCAAGCGGAGGAGGGCGTGCTGCCCGGCCTGCCGCACCTGAGCCGTGAACGCTTCAACGCCTGGACACCGGGCTACGCCGCCCCCGAACTGCTTGAAGGCCAACCGTTGTCGGCCGGCGCAGACGTGTACGGCGTGGCCTGCGTGATTTACGAACTGGCGGGCGGCAAGCCGCCGTTCCGCCGCGTGGCCTCGACCCTGGCCCGCGACGAACACCTGGAGCGCGAGCTGCACGCGCCGAAAAACCTACCGAAACACTGCTGGCCCGCGCTGCGCAAAGCGCTGAGCTTCAATGCGGCAGAACGCAGCATCACTGCCGGCCAATTGCGTGACGCCATGAGCGCCACTTCGTCCTGGCGGCAACGCCTGCGTTTTCGGGCGTAACGGATGACATTCGAACAGGGAGCACACAATGTTCAACTCAGCTAACGAGACCCACTTCAGCCTGACGGTGGAAGACTATGTCGGCGACCTGCAAGTGCTGTCGTTCACCGGCACCGAGGGTGTCAGCCAGCCGTATCGTTTCGACCTCGAACTGGTCAGCGAAAACCCCGATCTGGATCTGGAAAAACTCCTGCACAAGCAGGCCTTTCTCGCGTTCGATCCGCAGGGCTCCGGCATTCACGGGCAGATTTATCGAGTCGCTCAAGGCGATGCCGGCAAGCGCCTGACGCGCTACAAAATCTCCATCGTGCCGCAGCTGCAATACCTGCATCACCGCACCAACCAACGCATCTACCAGCAGATGTCGGCGCCGAAAATCATCGCGTTGATCCTCGACGAACACGGCATCAAGAGCAACGCCTACAGCTTCCAGCTCAGCCAGCCGTGCCCGGATCGCGACTACTGCGTGCAGTACGACGAAACCGACCTGCATTTCGTCCAGCGCCTGTGCGAAGAGGAAGGCATTCACTACCACTTTCAGCACAGCGAAAAAGCCCACCTGCTGGTGTTTGGCGATGACCAGACCGTGTTCCAGAACCTCGGCCAGCCGACCGCGTACGTGCAAGGCAGCGGCATGGTCGCCGACGAACCGGTGATCAAAGGCTTCAAACTGCGCCTGGAAACCCGCACCACACGCACCATGCGCCGCGACTACGACTTCGAAAAACCGCGCCTGCAAATGGAAGCCGCCTACAAACCGGATGGCGAGAGCAATGAACCGGATCTGGAAGACTACGACTACCCCGGCCGCTTCCTCGACCGCGCGCGCGGCAAGTTCCTCAGCCAGCGCGCCCTCGAACGCCACCGTGCCGACTACCGTCAGGCCGAAGGGCGCGGCGACCAGACCAAACTGGTCAGCGGCCACTTCATGGAAATGTCCGACCACCCGCGCAGCGAGTGGAACGACCTGTGGCTGCTCACCGAAATCGTCCACGAAGGCAAACAGCCGCAAGTCCTCGAAGAAGGCGTGACCAGCGACACCACCAATAACAAGGACGACTTCCATCAGGGCTACCGCAACACCTTCCTCGCCACCCCGTGGGACGTGTTCTACCGCCCGGCCCTCGAACACCCGAAACCGCGCGTACTCGGCAGCCAGACCGCCATGGTCACCGGCCCCAAAGGCGAAGAAATCCACTGCGATCAATACGGCCGCATCAAAGTGCAATTCCACTGGGATCGCGAAGGCCTCGCCGACGACAAAACCAGCTGCTGGCTGCGCGTCTCCAGCTCCTGGGCCGGCGACCGCTACGGCGCCATCAGCATCCCGCGCATCGGCATGGAAGTCCTCGTCACCTTCCTCGAAGGCGACCCCGATCAACCACTGGTGACCGGCTGCCTGTACCACAAGGAAAACCCGGTGCCGTACGCACTGCCGGCGAACAAAACCCGCAGCGTATTCAAAACCCTTAGCTCCCCGGGAGGCGGTGGGTACAACGAACTGCGCATCGAAGACAAGAAAGGTGCGGAGCAGATCTACATTCATGCCCAGCGCGATTGGGATGAAAACGTTGAGCATGATCAGAAGATTCGGGTCGGGAATGAACGCCATGACACGGTTGAGAAGAACACCTACACCGAGCTCAAAGCTGAAGAACACCGCACCACGATTGCTGATCGCAAGATTGAAGCGAAGCTCGATGATCACCTGACGATTGGGCAGAACCAGCATGTGAAGTTGGGGACTGCGCAGCTCACCAGCGTGGGGAAAGAGATTCACCTCAAGGCTGGGGACAAGATCGTTATTGAGGCCGGGACGGAGCTGACCATTCTTGGGGGTGGGAGCTTTATCAAGCTGGATGGCGGTGGGGTGACGGTGGTTGGGCCGGTGATCAAGATCAATGCCGGTGGCTCGGCTGGCTCCGGCACGGGCATCGGGATTAAACCGCCGGTGCTGCCGGGGGCGGCGGATAAGGATAAGGCGGGGAGTTTGATGGATCAGGCGTTGTTGAATGCGCCGCCTGAGAAGGTTAAGCCGAAGGCTTTTTTTGTGTTTTCTGAGTGATGAGTGTCGTGATGACAACAAACAGGTACGTAAGGCAGATGAAGTGGTTTTCGATTGTTTTGTTGTGCTGGGGGATGACTTCGGGGGCCTTTGCTTCTTCGTCCAGCACCGCCCAATGCCCAAGCGGCAATTTTGGTGATTTCGTCAAAGCCTTTTCATCTGAGCCAGAGATACAGAAAGCCTTTATTGCGTCTCCTGTGAAATATGTTCACGTAACAGCTGATGGGAAAATACCGAAGGTTGTCGAGCGGAGCTTAGGCATGATTGCCGCCGATGAGTTGAAGGTATTGCTTCCGGAAAATGCCGCCGAATCTGATCTCACTATTGAAATCAAAGAGCCTAACAGAGTAGTCGTCCGTGATGAGGCGGGCCATTTTTTGAAGATTTTCGTCTTCAAACACAGTGATTGCTGGGCTCTGAATCGATTGGAGGACTGGGCAATCGATGCGGTCATGGAAGAGATCACTCAGTCTGAGAAACTAGCTCCCGGTGAGTTAGAACTCAAAAAAGGCGTCATATTTGACAGGCTCGTTAATAAGGCTTCTCCCGAATCTGGCATCTATTTGTATGCCGCAGTATTGGATAGCTATTTAGATGGTGCACGGAAAGGTTCGGCCCAGGCTGCCGTTGCTGCTGCCGGGATCAGTCTTTCCGGGCAAGCGCCGCGCTTGGAGAATGCCAAGATCCTGGATCTTTTTATTCAGGCATCAACAAGCATTCCAGATGCAGGTTTGGCGCTCTCAAGGTTCTATTGCGATGAGGGTGAATACGACTATGAACGTCCGTGTACCAACCCTGAAAAATCAATAGCTACGCTGGAAAGTGCTGCGCAGCGTGGCTCAACCAAAGCACTTCTTCGACTGGGTGAAGTGTACGAAACGGGCAACGTCGTCCCATCGGATCGACCGCGAGCAATGGCGTGTTATCAAGAAGCTCAAAAAAAAGACCCTGAGTCCAGCAAGCCCTCTGTTGAACGCTTGGCGACCGAAGGCGTCGTCACGAATCATTCAATTCAATGTATTAAAGCAGGAAGCTTCCGATGAGTACTGGGCTACTTGAGCATCTGAATCCATATCGCAGCGGCTACGAGTACGGTCCGCATAAGGGCGAAACGGATGTAAATAACAACGGCAAGAAGGAAATCGACTGTTCAGGTCTTGTTTACCGAATCATGAAAGACGCCGGATATACAATTCCTTACCGCACAACATCGATGCTTAATACTGATCGGGAGCATTTCGATGAGATTCCGGTCGCGAGCGCCCAGCCGGGTGATATTGCACTTTGGATTAATTTTCACGGGCACACGGGGGTTATTGAAAGTCTCAGTACTGCGTTGACGCCAGGGAAATTTTTTGGTTCCCAATCTGCAGGTCCGAAAACAGCCCTTTATGGCCCGGACAGCGGGTATTGGCCACTGCCAGAGAAGGTGCTGCGGCCGAAACCTCAATTTAGGGGGCGCAACCAGCACCAGAACCTGCGCCGGCTCCCGCGCCTGCAGCCGCTCCAACGGCTCCCGCGCCTTTAATGAATTTTCAATATCCGTTTCGAAAGGCTGATGGCACACAGTTCAAAGATTCGGAGGAAGTTTTTAAAGCCTTGGAAAGCGAAAGTTCCGGAAATTTCTTATTAGGAAATCACGGCTTTTGGCATGGTGGTATTCATATCTCACATAAAACTGCTCCGCAGTGTATGCGAGATGAGCCTATTCGCTGTATTGGCGACGGTGTCGTCGTTGCATACCGTCTGAATGAGGATTACCTAGCCACTGCATTTGAAGCTTCAAATACTACAGAAGCACTAAAGTACTCGAATTCGTTTTGCCTTGTAAGGCATGACTATAAATCACCTCCAAATAAGGAGGTGACTCCCAATGCTAGCAATGAGCTTGTATTTTATAGTCTGTATATGCATTTGTTACCTTATCAGCGATACGCGGATGATCCCGAGCAGTCTGGCACTCCAAAAATAAAAATGGTGGCCAGCGGGTTTAAGGCGCGTAGCGATATTAACGGTGCAGTCGGCTGTGTCGAATATGGTTCGATCTCCGCTGGGACTGAAATTGAAATACTGGAAGAACACCCTGATCATATTCATGCAAAAGGAAACCTTATTAAGGGTAGTGTAGGAGGGCGTACACCAGGGCAAGATTTTTGGTTCGCCTACAAACAAAACGGTATTGCTTACCCACGAGGTGATGGAAGTGCGAGTTGGAGCGCCATAACTGCGCCAGAGAGGAAGAAGCCAGATTATTGGAAGGGTAAAGTCAGAGCTGTAGTTACCGGGACAGGACTTACTCTGCGGGCAGCTCCCTCGCCGCAAAGTCACGGCACTTTAGCCGGGGCTGCAATTAGACAAATAAATAGTCTGGGACAAAATGAAGACTTAGTGCTTTGTACAAATAGCGTAATAGAATTTGATAGCGGTAAAGTTTTTAGCCTGAAGATTGGCTCTAAGCTTTACAAAATGGCGGAATGTTCCTTTGTTCCGAGCACTTCCGGTGCTACAACCGGTTTGAAAAGCCATTCTACTCCTGTCCCAGCAACTTTTTGGGCCTGTGTTGAAAAGCCTTATGTTCAATTGCAGGGGTTGGTTCCTACGGAGTTTGATAAGGTTGTGCCGATGGACACGGCAATTAAGGCAGGTGACACAATCGGTTTTATTGGTTTAAATGAAACATTGGCAGGTCCTGATGGAGGGGTTTCCAGAAACTATCAAGTTCATGTGGAAATTTTTTCATCAGATCCGAGAATTGAGGACTTTCTGAAAAATAAGGCATCTGTGAAGCAAGGCAAGCAATACTTGCACTTGCCACCGAATACGACTTTAAAAAGTAAGCCTCCTCTAACCGGAATTGTGACAATTTCGAATGAAAATTTTGTGGAGCTTGGGAAAACTGTTCTCTATAAGGACACTGAAGAATGGTACGAAGTAACCGTAATTGATAATTCAGAAAACAAATCGGGTTTGCTCAAAAAAGAAGGGGCGGAGCTTCTTGGTCAGCACGACTGGGAAAAACTAGGCTTTCGCATCGTTAAGGAATCAAATTCAAATTCTGATGGTTTTCTGGATCCTGATGATATGCCGGAGTTCTTCCAGATCTTATATAAGGACTTGGATAGATTTGGTAATAAAGATCAAAAAGTTACTCCCGAAGATTTTCCGGTTGCACTTAAGAATAGGGAGTTCAGGGATCATTGGTCAAAGCTCATTGCATATCACCCTACGGAGTGGAAATCTAAGTCGGACTCTGCCAAATGGGCGCGGTTGGATACGTTGCTAGAAAATTACCCATCTGTTCTAAAACACGAAAAAGAACGAATAGATAGTTTAATATTTTGGGATGATCCAGCTATACAATCTAAAGGGGTAGGCGATGGAGTTGTATGGCATTTTCATCCAATCGCGCTCATTGGGAATATGATGCCATCGTCCGGCAGTAATGTCTGCAAAAAGTGTGGCAGTAATATAGCGTTAACAAATGCATTGATGCGGAGTATTTGTCCATCCTCCGTAACGGATACTTTTGTAAGTGAGTTTGTCATGGTGGCGAACGAGCTTTTCCCTAAGTATGGAGTAAATACCTGTGCTCAGGTATTTCATATAATGGGGCAGGGTAAGCACGAGACTTTTCAATTTTCTGCGTTTAGGGAAAGTTTAAATTACACTCGTCGTAGCTACACAGCCGAGAAACTATATAGAATGGCGCCGACCGCTATTAATGATGGTTTTGCAAGGCTGGGGATGTCACTAACCAGAGAAGAGAAGCTTGAGTATATAGATCAGCATCTGATTGCAAACGATCCAGCGTATGGTAAACATAGCTTTGGTAGCAATCAGTACCCTCATAACGACTATAGGGGGCGAGGCCTTCTTCATTTGACCCACTATGCTAACTATCGTGAATGTGCTGTAGCGATAGGTGTGAATATCGATGCTAATCCGAACCTGGTACAGGACAATATGAGGGTTGCATTAGAGTCTGGTCTATGGTTTTGGAAGGCGAAAGGTATTGGTTCACTTGCGGATGCAAGTTCACCTGATGTAGATGCGAAGATTAAATCTGTGACTAGGATTATCAACTCTGGGCTGAAAGAACTTGATCAGCGAGAGAAGTTTACTAAAGAAGTTGCTGAGAAATTCAAGGTTGTGTTCGGGGGCTGTTCGTTATGAAGCGCTTATGTAAATTTTCATTGTTAGTTTCATTTTGCCTGTCTTCGGTGGCTTCGCTAGCTTGCGAGATCCCTGAGAGTAAAGTGTACCATTCGATCCCGACAAAAGACGGTGCGATTGTTTTTGATCTCGTTCCTATAGAGGATGAGGCGAGCAGTGAAGATTCGAACAATCAAGTGGGTATTGATGTTAACTATGTTGATTGTTTGAGTAAATCTAAGAAGCTCGTTGGGCAGTTGCCGTATTTGGCAGATACAGGAAAAGTCCGCTCGGCATTTTTTTCTGATGTTAAAGGTAGTTCCGAGAAAGAGCTTTTTGTAATACACAGTGTGGGAATACATTCAGACACCGGAGTTAGATATTCTGGTGAATATTACAGTGTGCATGTTTACAAAAAGAGCGAGAGTGGTTATTCAAGGGATGAGCGAGTCTCCAAATATTTTGGTGAGGGTGGTGATATATTGGCAGACGATTACCAGAATCTAATGTATGAATTTCCTTACAAGGATCAATTGTCTGTTAGTAATAAACTTGCGACTCCAGCGTTTTCTAAATGGAATGAAGGTGTGCCGGTTCAGCTGACAATAAATAAAAAAGCTAAAATTTACAGCTCTCCAGTTTTTGACGATGTCACTCGTATGTATTTGGTTTCCGGGGATAGGGTTCAGCAGGAGGAAGTTGAGGCTGGCTGGCTTTCGATTATGTTTAAAACACCGAAAGGCAAAGAAATACGCGGATGGATCTTGTGTGGCGAAGCGGGTGGATGTTGATGTCGTCGAGCATTGGCAAAGAGGGTAACAAATGAAGCGACGGATAAATGAACGCCCCAAGCATCTCGCAACCCGCTTTGCGAAGTTCAATGCCTGATAGCGTGAATCAATGAAAAATATATATTCGCTCCCTAGCTTTTTACCGTTAGCCTTTTTGCTTTTCAGTTCGGTGGCATTTTCTGCGAGTTTCGACTGTGGCAAAGCTTCAACGGACGTAGAAAGGAAAATTTGTCGTTCTCCTTCCTTGTCCGCAATGGATGAAAAGCTAAGTGAAGTCTTCAAGTCGATAAAAAGTCGGCGGGTTTTTCAATTAATCGAAAGTGACTGGCTTGAGTCAGAGCGTAATTCTTGTGAGTCAGTCGAGTGTTTAGAGGAAGCTTATGTTCAGCAGATAAGCTTTCTCACACCCGTTTCTATTGCGCCTAGGCCGACTCAGAAAGATATTAAGTTAATGTTGGGTGATAAGCCCTACACACAGTTTGAACGCTCATGGAGGGTCATTGATTTAGCATGGCTTCCCAATGAAAAAGGGGCTGTCGAACGATTTGTGATCTCAGCTGAAACATTTTCAGGCATGTTGCATGTCATCGTGTTTGAAGGGCATTTTGATGCGGCGATGATTGCGTACCGGGGTAATCTATATGAGTACGTTGATCGCAACGACAGGCCGGTATTGCACACGATTGCGAAAGATATCGGTTTTGATGGTGCTCTGAGTTTGGGTTCAAACGACGAAGGGAAAAGGTTTGCGGGAATCTTTGATGGGGCGTTTTACTATCGACAGCAACTCTCTAAGAATCAACTGCGGGGGATGGTTTATAAGCTCGGTTCAAAATCTCCGCCATTGGAAAGCAGTCTGCTGTTCCAGCAGTGGCCAAATACTGATGAAAATGCTGTTAGTGGTTTGACATTCGGTTGGGGTGGTGAGTATGGAAAATTGCAAGCGTACTACTCGCACACCTCAGGCTATGAAACGATAGCGCAGGCTGGTCGGCCCGAGGCCGGTTGGAATATATATGCTCCGATTTGGAGCAAGTCACGGCCGACGTTTTATTTCAAGAATGGTGATGAAACTATTTGGCGTGCCAATGTTGCGGATAAGACGTTAACAAAAATTGCGAAGGCTAGTGATGAAGGAATGATCCAAAATCCTACCCCTGTCGATATTAATGGGCGCGAAGCAGTCGTTTATCTGAATGGATCTACTCTGAAAATGGCTATCTCCCTTGAAGAATAAGCACGACTTTAAAATACACTTTCGCAAGATAGTGTTGGAATTTGCCTTGAGTAAATATCTTATTCCGGTGCTGCCCGCCGTGCTGATTGGTGGTTTATCTCTGTTGGGGGGACATGCATTTGCTGACGATGCATGTGTCGATATCACTACGAACTCTCAGAGGGAAAGATGTTCTGTGAGTGCCAAGGTTGCTGCAGATAAGCAGTTGAATACCAGTTATCAAGAACTGATGGTTCGGCTCGAAGGTGGATATCAGACCGATCCAGTTCTTGCGGCGAGCCAAAAGGCAACGGTTCAGGAGGCTCAGCGCGCCTGGATCAAACTGCGCGATACCGATTGCCAGGTCGATGCGTTGGAGACGGAACCGGACTCTTCGGCGCATGTGGCAGCGGTGAACAATTGCATCGCCAGTATGAGTCGTGACCGTTCAGTGTTTTTGGACAATATCGCGTCCGATACCGGGAGTGGCCCGACATTTGGACGTGGCTCGTGCCCTACGCAAGACTTTGGACAGTTTCTTCCAGCGTTCTCCGCTAATGCCGAATCGCAGAAGCGACTAACTGCGCAGGCCGTGAAGCTGCTGGTATTAAAGGGGACGTCGGATATAGGGCGGATTGTGACCTACGTTACTGCGGAGGTGGGACGCGATATGGCGTTTCCCTTAATGGTGGCCGTGCCCGATGGGAAAGTGGAAGGAATAGAGATCGAGAAGGTGGATGACCGCCACGTTAACGTTGTGGATAAACGCGCCGGCAACAGCAATATCAAGATTTTCAACTTTTCGCGGAAGTCATGCTGGACGCTTGATGGGGTTGAGGACTGGTCGATTCCTGATAAAGAGCTTTCTGTAGCCAGTACGCGGAAAATGAGTCGTGCGGAGAATTTCTGTTGGCAGCGCGGACAAGGATTTGCTGGCTTGGGCGGCCTTGAGCAATACCGACTGACAGGAGAACTTTTTGAGGCGACTTTGGAAAATTACCTGTGCGCGGCCGCTTCAGGCGATCCTATATCTAGTTCGGCTGCGGCCGGGTTAAGTCTGTCGGGTATGGCCCCGCAATTGGAATACGGCAAAGTTGAGGCTCTTTTCAAGGCAGCAGCCGTTGATTCGCCGAGCGGTGCTGAGTCGTTGGCTGGCTTCTATTGTTTTGGCAATGAATTGGCCGGTTCAGTGACCCTGCCAGCGCCCGCTGGACGTTGAAAAAGAGTTGATTCGTGCTACCACCATGGGATCAACGCATGCATTCGTTTCGTTAGGCGATTATTGGAAAAGCGGCGATCTAGGAAAGAAAGATACTCCTCGCGCCTTGGCCTGTTATCAGCTTGCTGCCGACAAAGGTAACGACTCGGGCATCAATGCGATTAAGCGACTTCAGTCCGAAGTGGCCGAACCGATAGTGGCCAGCAGCTGCTTTTAGTGCGGTTAAGTGAAGAAGGGCGTTTACAGCGCCCGGCGCCTTTTCACCTCGATGTGATCAAACGCGTTCCGCCATCATGGCTAACGCGTTTTCATATGCGCTGAGCCAGAATCCGCAGCGCTTAAACGTTTAATACTTGAGCATCTGACGACTGCGATTTTCCTTTAAACTCCCCACCCCCAAGGAACGCGCTCAGGACACGGAATGCCAGCCCCCTCGACCTCGCTTCGCCCAGCGCTAGTGATCTGGCTATACGCCGCTGCGATCGTGCACATACTCGCCGGCCTCACCCTGACCTGGGCCGGGCATTCCGGTCTACTCGATGGCTACCTGCAAGTCCTCGAACTTTCGTTCTGGGGCGCCGATGCGGTACCTGCTGCCGGCCACGAACAACAAGTCTGGTGGCTCGCGCTGTTCGGCGCGACGCTGCAAAGTTATTCGTTGTACATGCTCGCGTTGGTGCACCTGGGCAATCGCTTGAAAACCCCGGCAGTCTGGGGCTGGTTGAGCGCCGGCATCCTGTTATGGGCGCCGCAGGACATGTGGCTCTCAGCGCAACAACAGGTCTGGTCGCACCTGTGGCTAGATGGTTTTGCATTGCTGGTGTTGTTGCCGCCACTGTTCTGGCTGTATCGGCATGACCGCCGAAAGGCTTCTTCAGTAAAGGCACCGAGCCAATCCAACCCGTTTGCCGATGGCGCTTTCAAGCGAGTGCTGATCACCGGCGGCACCGGGTTCATCGGTCAAGCCTTGGTCAATCAATTACTCGACGCGGGCCATTCGGTCAGCGTACTGACGCGCGATCCGTTGAACGCGGCCAATCTATTCAACGGCCGCGTCCGCTGTGTGCATTCGCTCAACGAACTCAGCCACGACGACGCCTTCGACGTGGTGATCAATCTGGCGGGTGCGCCCGTTGCCGGCCCACGCTGGACTGCCAAGCGTCAGGCGCAACTGCTCGCCAGCCGGGTCGCCACCACCGAAGCGCTGATGACCTGGCTGAAGAACACCAAGCACAAGCCCGCGCTGTGGATTCAAGCCTCAGCCATCGGTTTCTACGGCGTGCGCGATGCCAGCGAAAGCCTTGACGAACACGCGAGCAAGGGCGACGGCTTCATGGCCGAACTCTGCGCCCGCTGGGAAGCTGCCGCGCAACCGGCCACTGAGTTTGGCGTGCGTCAGGTGGTGCTGCGCCTCGGCGTAGTGTTCGGCCCGGGCGGTGCGTTGACGCCACTGTTGCTGCCGTTCCGCTTAGGTTTCGGCGGGCGCATGGGCGATGGTCGGCAGATCATGAGCTGGGTGCATCGCGACGATGTGCTTCAGGTGATCGCTCGATCCTTCCACGATGAAAGTCTGCGTGGCACCTACAACATGGTGGCGCCCGAAACGATAAGTCAGGCCGCGTTCACCGAGCAGGCCGGCAAGGTCCTCAAGCGCCCGGTGTGGTTGCACATTCCCGCCGCGCCAGTGCGTGCATTGGCGGGGGAGATGGCGCAGCTGTTTTTCGACGGTCAGCGCGTGGTGCCGAAGCGTTTGACCGAGGCTGGCTACACATTCCGCTATCCAACCCTCGACGCGGCTCTGCGCGATCTGACCTGAGGATTGTCCATGAGCAAGCCGTTGATGTACCTGCTGGCCGGCAACGGCAGCGCTGCCGATTGGTGGGACGACGCGCTGCCGCACTTTCAGCGCTACGACGTGGTGCCGCTGGAGTTGCCAGGCTTCGGCGCCAATCAGCTGCCACCCTGCGAGGATCTGGCGGACTACGCGCAGACCTTGCTGGCGATGACGCAGAAGGGCAGCGCGATCATGGCGGTCGGGGTCAATGCATTGCTTGTGCTGCACGCGTTGCGACGTCGGCCCGGGCACTTTTCCCGCAGTGTTTTGCTGGCACCCGTCGGTGCGTTTCTGTGGCAGCGGCGGTTACCGGCATTGATGTCGCCGCTGCCGATCCGCAAGACCATCCACTGGCTGCTGTCGAACAAACCCACGCTGTTCGCGCGCAAGTTTTCCAACCAGATCTGGACGCCCGCGCAGTACCAGCGCATGGGCGCCGGCTATGCTCGCTGCCGTGCGTTTGTGCCGCACTGGGATCTGATTCGCGCCGATACCGCGTTGCCGCTGCTGGAGTGGATCACCGATCCGGTCGAGCTGGTTTGGGGCGATCAGGACGCCGTGCTCGGCATCGAGCAAGCGGCAGCGTGGTCGGCGATTCTGGCCCGCGCGGATCTGACCATCAGCCTCAAATCTGGTTGGGGTCATTACCCGTGGATCGACTCGCCCGCCGAATTCGCGCAGTGGTTGGAGTCGGGCGAGCGCGGGTTTGTCGCCCACACCAAGGGCGGGCGTTTGCGCCTGGCTGAACTGGCGCGGCAACCGGTGCCGGCGGCACTGACGCTCAACGATTGCAGCGATCTGCGTCTGCCGGCATTTCTCGCTGCTCAACCTGATGTGACCTGGGCGGTGCGCTCCTCCAGTTATGGCGAGGATCAGGCCGATTCGGCGAATGCCGGTTTGAGCACGACCTATCTGCGCGAGCCGTCCGCCAATGTGCCGAAACGCATCGCCGAACTCACGGCCGAAGGTGTCGAGGAAGTGGTGGTACAGCGCTTCATCACCCCGGTAGTGTCCGGGATCGCTTTTGTGCGACATCTCTCGGTAGAACTGGAGTGGGTTGAAGGCCATCTCGAATCGCTGGCCGACGGTCACGTCAGCCCCGCGCGGGCAACGCTTTCACGACTCAGCGATGCCTGGCGCAGCGGCACGTTCACGCCATTCCACGGCTTGACCGAAGACCTGCTCTGGCGCTTTCTGCAAGAGGTGCTGCGCGTGTTCCACTACGTGCCCGGCGATGTCGAATGGGCCTGGGATGGCGCGCAATTGTGGTTGCTGCAATACCGGCCGATCAGCGACTACGGCTGGCGCCGGCACCTCACCGCCGCCAACATCGCCGAGATCCTGCCGCCGCAACCGAGCGTTTTTGTGGAGTACGCCCAGCGTCGAGCCGCCGCGAGCATCCCGGCGATCATGGCGCGCTGGGATGCGCGGGTGTTGCAGGACAACGAGCCGTTCACTGCGGTGTTCGGCGGCGCGTCCTACATCAACAATGATCTGTTTCTTGCCCGGCTGGCCGACTGGGGCATCAGCGCCGCTAACTACGCCGGTGAAGTCGGCGGCGCGACGCCGCATCTGCCGTGGCAACCGCTGAAGATGCTGCGTTCGTTGCCGTTGTTTTTGCGGATGCAACGCAGGGCTCGCGGCCATTTGCTGAACCTTGAACACGGCTTGCAGCGCTTCGATCAGGAACTGGCCGAACTCGTCGCGCAACATGCCGATGGCCAACAACTGGCGGACTGGTTCACCCGGTTTTACGTGTTCGTGGTGCAAGGCAATCTGTGCATCGCCACGGCACTGGCCAGCAGCGGCGGTGACGCACTGGGCCGCCCGCCGACGGCTTACGACAACCTTGAAAACAGTCCGCATCGATTGCCGTGGGAAACCGATCCGGCTACACCTCGACCCGCGTCGAGCGAACTGCCGTTACAGGCATTCCCGCAATGGCCAGGGCTGATCCGCCTCGCGCACTCGACTGGCCTGCCGGGCCTGCGCGGTTACTACCTGCAAGTGCGCGAGTGGTACCGCGACAACCTGATGCGCATCTTCTTCCGCCTGCACCACGCCATGCCGCTGGCCGACCGCGAGCATTGGTTTGCACCGCATCCGGACGTTCGCACCCGTGACGGTAGCTTCTGGCAGGACGGTCGCGAAGGTGCGGAGCAGGCTACCGGGTTCATGATTTATCCGGGGCAGGTGCAGGGCGTTCTTGGCGAAGATATTTTGCTCGAAGACACCCTCGATCCGGGGCGACATGCGCATTACCAAACGGCGCGGGCGGTGATTGCACGGATGGGCGGGCGCTTGTCGCATGGCTCGACGTTGTTGCGCGAATTGCGCAAGCCATCGGCGGTGATACCGCAGGTGGATCCGGCGTGGGTGGGGCGTGAGGTGTTGTATCGGGATGGTGAGTTGGAATTGATCAATTCGAAGGGCGTGAAGTGAACAGACGGTCGTTATGTATCGGCATCATGCTAACCGCCTCGGCGCTTACGGCGCATGCACGAGAAACCTGCAACCCCGATAGCTTTTCCAATCCAGACTTGATCATTTGCGGCCAGCAAAGCTTCGAGAAGGTCGATGCCTTGCTGAATGAGCAATACAAAAAAGCACTGGTCAGTTTGTCGCCTGCTGAACAGCTACAACTCAAAGACGTGCAGAAGAAATGGGTGCGCTTCAAAGAAGGATTTTGCGAGGAGGTGTATCAAGGCACTTTCCCAGGGGCTGAGGCGCCGATCGATAGGCTTGGGTGTCTGGTGCAAACATCCAATGCACGAGTAGGAGAGTTGGTTGCTCTGCAAACCGGATTACCGCTGGACGGTTTTTACAAAGCCGCCTCGGCCATGGCTGGTCAGGATCGTGAGAAAGGTCTGGCGACATCGATGGAGCGGTTGGGCGGGGCTGACTTCGACGAACCGCTTTGGAAGCAATACGCTGATGGGCACTGCGAAATGGCTGTTGAACTGTTTCGTGAAGACTTCGCTAATTGCATTATTCGTATGCGTTTTCAGTTGCCTTTGAATCGTTGACAAGTTTGAAATCTTTCCACTGTTTCGATCACATGGCGAATTCGCCACTGAAGACAGGTAGCCAGCGGTAAAGCAGGGAATTCTGAAAAGGGACCTTCGCGTCCCCTTTTTTAATCGATCTCACTTCGCGGCTTAGACTGAGACGGCCCGTGCCTCAATGTTATCCAGCGCTCCCTCCACCATCAAATGCACCCCATCCGCCATTCTGCTCAGCGCCAAGGCAACTGACCGGCGTGAGCCGTCGATGTCATCGGCCAGATCTGCGGCGATGGCGCTGATGGATAGCAGGTCTTCTGACGCGTTGGCCAGCAGGGCCTCGGTGTCGACATCGTCGCAGATGTTAAAGAGGCTACCTTCGCGGCGTTTAGGCGGTTTTTTGGGGTGTGCGGGGAAGTAGTGAGCGAAGGCGCGTTCGGCGGCTTCTTTGTCGAGGGTTACTTCATCTGCGGGGTCGGATGGGGTGGTAGCTGCTGGGGCTTCGTGTGGTGAAGGAGTCATCGGGGTAAATCCTCTGGAGTTGGAAAAAGTTGCTCCGGAGTTCGGACTTGCACATCCGGTCACTGATTTTGCGGTGACGGATTCAGCTTAACGATTAACCTTCAACTCGCCTGGTTCACGCATGCCGCCGCGCTTTGCGGGAAATTTCCTAAGGAGTTGCAGGGGGGAAGATCAAAAGATCGCAGCCTTCGGCAGCTCCTACAGGGTTGTGTTTCAACAGGTGTAGGAAAGGTGAAGGGTGAGACGCGGAGCGTCTCGGGAGGCATTCCCACGCGGAGCATGGGAACGATCATAGGCGGAGTTGGGAATCGTGACTTGGTGGTCATCGTGCGGGAAATGGTCTGCATCATCTTCTAACAGCGTCAGATACTGGCGTTATCGTCCGAATCCCTTACACTGCCCCGGCCGTTCATTTTCCTTTTGAGGCTGTGCGCATGAAATTTCGTTTTCTTCTTTGGATGATGGGTTTGTTGATGGGTAAGGCCAGCCGGACAAATCCTGCATTCCAGCAGCAGTTGGGTGACAAGGATCTGGTGTTTCAGCTGCAGACGCTGGACGGGAAAGTGGCGCGGCATTTTGTGGTCAAGGATCAGCGCATCACCAGCAAGTCTGGCGTGGTGGCAGAGCCGGCGTTTGCGATTGCGTTTAAAGATGCCGGTTATGGCTTTGCCACGATGCAGGCGAAGAACAAGCAGCTGGCGTTTATGCAGGGGATTCAGGACAAGTCGATTCAGCTGAAGGGCAATCCGGCGCTGGTGATGTGGTTTCAGGGGTTGATGAAGTATTTGGTGCCGAGGAAGGCTAAGCCTAAGGCTTGAGTCTTTGGTGACGCGGAGCGTCACGGGATGCATTCCCACGCGGAGCGTGGGAACGATCAGGGGCGGTCTGGTAGATTGAGTTGGATTTTTCGCGAGCAGGCTCGCTCCCACAGGGGGATTGTGTAAATCCTTGGGGGAGCGGGCCTGTTTTGTTTTAGCCCTGGCTGAATTGCGAAGCCAGTTCGCGCAGCAGGACTTCGGCTTCGAGGACTTTGCTGACGACGTCGTTGGCTTTTTCGCGGGTTAGGCCGACGCGTTCGAGCAGGGCGTCGGGGATGTCTTCATCCGGGCCCGAGCCAATCCCGCGTCCACGCAGTAGGCGCACCGCCAGGCAGACAAGGTTCGGGTATTCGGCGTAGGCGCCGTCGTAGCTCGGATCGTGCTGGAAGCGCAGCGCGGTGGCCAGTTCGTCCGGCATGTCCCAGTAGCGCATCAGCCACGAGCCGATCTGTTCACGGCTGATACCGAGCAGGTGTTGCTCGATGTAGCTGTGGCACAGGTGCGGGTTGACCTCCAGGTGGCGGCAGATCAGCGAGAAGTGCGGCGGGAACACGTGGGCCAGCAGCAGATAACCGAAGTTGTGCAGCAGACCGGCGAGGTAGGTCAGGCCGGCTTCCGGGCGCTGGGCGCGCGGCATGGCGCGGGTCAGGCCTTCGATGACGGCGGCGGTGTAGATCGACTGCTGCCAGTACGGCGTCGAGTGTTGCGGATGGTCTTTTGGCAGGCTCAGGGTCTTGCCGAGGGCCAGGCCCAGCGCCAAGTTGATCACCAGATCGAAACCGAGCACGCGGACGATCGCGTCTTCTACCGAGCGAATCTTGCCCGGCGAGGCGTAGTACGGCGACGCCGCCCAGCTCACCACTTGTGCGGCCAGCGCCGGGTCGGTTTCAACGACGCCGGTGATGTCGTCGATGGTGGCGTTGGGGTCGACGCGCAGCTTGATGATTTTTTGCGCGGTTTCGGCCAGCGGCGGAATCTCGATGGTCGCTTCCAGGCGCTGCTGAATGCGCCGTGCGGTAAACGCTTGCACGGCCTGGGTGATTTCCTCGCGGTCATCGTCCGGGCGGTCGAGGTTCGGGCGGATGCTGTTCAGCGCTTCGCCGAAGTTGGCGGCGCTGGCCTTGGTCAGCATGCTTTTGAAGGCTTCGCTGGTGATTTCCAGCAACACGCCCGGCTCGCCGGAATTGATCAGCAGCTTCGGCTCACGAAGCAGACTTTCTTCGTAGAGGCACGGCGAACTGGTCAGTGCCGGCAGGCCTGGCAGCAGGCTCAGGCTGTGTTTGCCGAGCATCTTTTGCAGACGCTCGGTCGACACTGCGGTCAGGCGACGGCCCGTCAGTTCGGCGAGGCGATTGAGGTCGAGCAACTGGCTCTGCGGAAACAGCACCATCAGCGCGCCGACAGCGTCGTCCAGCAACACGGCTTGTACCTTGCGCGAGGCATTGAGGCCGTGGTGGTCGAGCACTTCTTCGTAGGCGATCCCGAGCTTGTCCAGCAGCAGCCGAATGACAGACGGCGCGTGCGGGGATTCGGGGGCGAGAGCGGCTTCGGTCATGGTCTGTATCCGTTTTTGAAACAATGGCAGGAGTATAACCAGCTTGGTCAGAACGAGCTGTCAGAAACTGCGACGGTGCTCACACTTGGCCGTATTGCTGCCCGTGGCGCAACCAGCGGTCAAGCAACGGGCTGACGTGGGTCGGCCAGCGTTCCAGCAGCGCTTGTGCAGCGTCACGAACGGCGGGCAATAAGTCGGCGTCGCGCATCAGATCCGCGACCTTGAATTGCAGCAATCCGGTCTGGCGGGTGCCGAGCATTTCACCGGGGCCGCGCAGTTCGAGGTCTTTTTCGGCGATGACGAAACCGTCGTTGGTCTCGCGCATGATGCCCAGACGCTGGCGACCTATCTGCGACAGCGGCGGATGGTAAAGCAGCACGCAATGGCTGGCGGCGCTGCCCCGACCGACACGGCCGCGTAACTGGTGCAATTGCGCGAGGCCGAGACGCTCGGGGTTTTCGATGATCATCAGGCTGGCGTTGGGCACGTCTACACCGACTTCGATCACGGTGGTCGCGACCAGCAGTTGCAGGTTACCGGCCTTGAATTCGGCCATCACGGCGGCTTTCTCGACGGGTTTCATGCGCCCGTGGATCAGCCCGACTTTCAACTCGCCGAGGGCGAGGGTGAGATCTTCAAAAGTGGTTTCGGCGGCCTGACAGGTCAGCTCTTCCGACTCTTCGATCAGCGTGCACACCCAATAGGCCTGACGGCCCTCGGCGCAGGCACCGCGCACGCGCTCGATGACTTCGACGCGGCGGGTGTCGGTGACCAGCACGGTGTTGACCGGGGTTCGACCGGGCGGCAGTTCGTCGAGGATCGAGGTGTCGAGGTCGGCGTAGGCGCTCATCGCCAGCGTCCGTGGAATTGGTGTCGCGGTCATGATCAGTTGATGCGGACACATGCGTCCACCGACGCCTTTCTGCCGCAGCGCCAGACGTTGCTGCACACCGAAGCGATGCTGTTCGTCGATGATCACCAGCGCCAGATTCTTGAATTTCACTTCGTCCTGAAACAGCGCGTGGGTGCCGACCACCATCGGTGTGCCACTGGCGATCTGTTCCAGCGCGGCGACGCGGTTCTTGCCCTTGAGCTTGCCGGCCAGCCACGCCACTTCGATGCCCAGCGGTTCGAGCCAGCGTTTGAAAGTGATGAAGTGTTGTTCGGCGAGAATCTCGGTCGGCGCCATCAGCGCGACTTGATAACCGGCCTCCAGCGCTTGCAACGCAGCTAGGGCGGCGACCACGGTTTTACCCGCGCCGACGTCACCCTGAATCAGCCGCAGCATCGGTTCGTGCTGACTGAGGTCGTAGGCGATTTCGTTGCCGACGCGCTGCTGGGCGCCGGTCGGGTTGAAGCCAAGATTCGCCAGATATTTCGGCGGCAGCTTTTTCGCTTTCGGCATCGCTGGCGCGCGCAAGGAGCGCATGCTTTCGCGCAGACGTTGTTGCGACAGTTGATGGGTCAGCAGCTCTTCGAAGGCCAGACGATGCTGCGCCCAGTGATGACCGAGGGCGAGTTCGTCGACGTCGGCATCGGCGGGCGGATTGTGCAGGTAGCGGATCGCATCGGCCAGCGGCGCGAGTTGATAGTCGCGCGCCAGTTCGGTCGGCAGCCAGTCGGGCAGGGTGTCCGGCTTGAGCATGGTCAGCGTCTGCATGCACAGTTGACGCAGACGCGCTTGGGTCAGGCCTTCGGTCAGCGGGTAAACCGGGGTCAGGGTTTCATCCACTGGCGGTGGTTCGTCGCCGGTGATGGCGCGATATTCCGGGTGGTAGATTTCCAGACCTGAGGCGCCGGGCCGGGCTTCGCCGTAGCAGCGAATCCGCGTGCCGCGTTTGAGCCCTTCTTTCTGCGCGTTGCTGAAATGGTAGAAGCGCAGGCTCAAGCCGCCGGTGCCGTCCTGCATGCGCACGACGAGGCTGCGACGGCGGCCCATGACCACGTCGGCGCCGCTGACGGTGCCTTCGACCACGGCGTCCTGACCCGGTCGCAAATGGCCGATCGGCACCACGCGGGTGCGATCCTGATAACGCAGCGGCAGGTGAAACAACACGTCCTGGAGATTCTCCAGACCGACCTTGGCCAATTTCTCGGCCATGGCTTCACCGACACCCTTGAGTGCCGTCACCGACACTTGCGACAGCTCAGTCATGACGCTCGCTTAACCGGCCGTAACCGGTGTCGCTGGCTTGGCCACCGAGCACAGGCGAATGGAGTCGGCGAGGATTTCGATGGCTTTCGGCCGTGGGAAACTCGCACGCCAGGCGATGGCCACGGTGCGGAACGGCACCGGTGGCGACAGCGGACGCACTGCGATCACGCCGGGGGCGTAGTGATGGCTGTCAACAGCCGACAACGGCAGGATCGAGATGCCCAGACCGGACGCGACCATGTGGCGAATGGTTTCCAGCGAACTGGATTCGACCGTGGTGTGCTTGGCGCCGTCGCCGCCCTTGGTCAGGGTCGGGCAGGCTTCGAGCACCTGATCGCGGAAGCAGTGACCTTCGCCGAGCAGCAGCAGGCTCTTGTCGTTGAGCAGGCCGGCGTCGATGGTTTCTTTTTTCGTCCACGGGTGCTGGGCCGGCATGAGCACGTAGAACGGCTCGTCGTACAGCGGCAGGGTCAGCACGTCAGCTTCGTTGAACGGCAGGGCGACGATGATCGCGTCAAGTTCGCCGTTGCGCAGTTTGTCGCGCAGCACGTGGGTGAAGTTTTCTTCGATGTACAACGGCATCTGCGGGGCGACCCGGTGCAGTTGTGGAATCAGGTGCGGGAACAGGTATGGGCCGACGGTGTAGATCGCGCCGACTTTCAGCGGTGCGGTCAGCTGATTCTTGCCGGCCTGGGCCAGTTCGCGGATGCCTTGGGCTTGCTCAAGAACTTTCTGCGCCTGGGCGACGATGCCTTCGCCGACCGGGGTCACGCGCACGGCGCTCTTGCTGCGCTCGAAAATCAGCACACCGAGTTCGTCTTCAAGTTTCTTCACGCCCACCGACAGGGTCGGCTGGCTGACGTGGCATTTCTCGGCCGCGTGGCCGAAATGCTGCTCTTGGGCGAGGGTAACGATGTAGCGTAATTCTGTGAGGGTCATAGCAAAGCGTCCATGAAGATGCGGGCCAAGCATACCGGCTGCAATCGATAGACGCACGTTATCAGACTGAGTGAGCAATGCGACACCGGGCAATGTCGGTTTGCCGCTGGCAGATATGCAAAAGACACCTTTCGGTGCCTTTATCTCGATCTAACGCTCAACACATAACCCCTGTGGGAGCGGGCTTGCTCGCGAAGAGGCCGTGTCAGTCAGCATTACATTGACTGACACACCGCATTCGCGAGCAAGCCCGCTCCCACATTGGATCAGCGGCGTCTCTCGAGGGAATAAACAAACGGTGCAACAATTTCAATCGAGCCGTTGTTCAGCATGTCAGCCGGTGGCTTTGGCAGCGGTTGTGCGCGGCGGATCATTTCCAGGGTAGCCCGGTCAAGATCAGCGTTGCCAGAGCGGCCCACCAGTTCGAACGACAGCACGTTACCTTCGGCATCCACCACGAAACGCAGACGGTTCAAACCTTCCTTGCCCCGTGCCTGAGCACTGGCCGGGTACTTTTTGTACTTGGCCAAATGCGCGAGCAGGGTGCCTTGCCAGCTGGCTTTGGCAGCCATCTGGGCCGGCGACGGGCCTGGTGCAGGCTGGGCGGATTTCTCCGTCGGTGCCTGAGTCGGCTGGGTGTCGGCCGGTTTTTCCTCGGAAGGTTTTTCCTTCGGTGGATCGGGCAGCTTCTTCTCGACCGGCTTCGGCGGTTTAGGCTTGGGCTTCGGTTTAGGTTTCTGCACCGCGATTTCAGCTTTCGGGGCTTCGGCCAGTTTCGGAATCGGCAACTCTTCAACCGGAGCCGGTGGCTGCGGCGGTGTGACGACTTTCGGCGGAGCAGGCGGTGGCGGGGCCGGAACCGGGGCCAGCTCGACCATCATTGCCTGCGGCGGCAATTCGATGGGCGGGCGGGCAGTCCAGTTCAGCGCCAGCGCGATGGCCAGCGCATGAACGCCCAGCACCACGGCCAGGCTACCGCTGTAACGCGTCAGCTTATGGCGCGTCGTGATCATTTCTTGGCTGCCGTCTCAAGTCCTACCAGGCCGACCTTCAGGTAACCGGCGGAGCGCAGGTTATCCATCACGCTCATCAGGTCACCGTAATCCACGCCTTTGTCAGCCTGGAAGAAGATGGTGGTGTCTTTCTTGCCCTTGGTTCTGGCGTCGAGGGTGGCGCCCAGTGCTTCGGGCTTCACTTCGTCTTCGCCGAGGAACAGGCGCTGATCAGCTTTTACGCTGAGGAACACCGGTTTCTCTGGCCGTGGCGCCGGTTTGGCGGTCGAGGCAGGCAGGTCGACTTTGATGTCCACGGTGGCCAACGGAGCGGCCACCATGAAGATGATCAACAGCACCAGCATCACGTCGATAAACGGCGTGACGTTGATTTCGTGGTTCTCGGCCAGATCGTCGTCTGCGCCTTCTTTCAAATGCAGGCCCATGGCCGATTACCCCACTTTAACCATGTGCGGCTGCGAGCTGCGCTCAGGCTGGTGGTCGAGGTCGCGGCTGACCAGCAACAGGACTTCTGCCGAAGCATCGGAAACCTGCGCCTTGTAACCGGCGATCGAGCGGGCGAAGACGTTGTAGATCACAACCGCTGGAATCGCTGCAACCAGACCCAGTGCGGTGGCCAGCAGGGCTTCAGCAATACCCGGCGCCACAACGGCGAGGTTGGTGGTCTGGGTTTTGGCGATGCCGATGAAGGAGTTCATGATGCCCCACACGGTACCGAACAGACCGACAAACGGCGCGGTGGAACCGATGGTGGCGAGGACGCCGGTGCCGCTGCTCATGTTGCGACCGCAGGCGGCAACCAGACGCTCAAGACGGAAGCTGACGCGTTCCTTGATGCCTTCTTTCTCGCGGCTGTTGACCGACAGGCGCATCTCTTCGAGCGCGTCGTGCACCAGCAGGTTGGCGAGGGTGCCTTCCTTGCCGGCGGTGGCGCTGGCTTCTTTAAGGGTGGTGGCTTTCTTCAGGGCAGCGATTTCGCCACGCAGACGACGCTTGGCGCCCATCAGCTCAAAGCCTTTGGCGATCCAGATGGTCCAGGTGATGATGGACGCGATGGCCAGACCGATCATCACGATTTTGACGATGATGTCAGCGTTCTGGTACATGCCCCACGGCGACAGGTCGTGGGCCATGCCCAGCGTGTTGTCGGCTTCGAGAACTTCAGGAACGTCGGCAGCGTCTACCGCTTGCACTGGATCGGTTGCAGCCGGTGCAGCAGCCGGGGCGGTGGCAGGCGCGTCAGCAGCGGGAGCGTGCTGTTCGGTCGCGGCCGGTGCGGCTGGCGCTTGCGCGTCAGCGAAGGCGGCGGTCGGTGCCAGCATCAGGCTGAGCAGCAGAGCCGCCACTGCGCTCCAGGCGCGAGGTCGTTGGGTTGGCGAAGCGGGGTTTTGATTACGTGTCATGCTGGCCGGACCTGAGATAGAAAAACGATGATGCTCTTCCAGGCCTCGTGAGGCCGAGAACAAAAGTGGCAGGCATTATTGCAAGTAATTCTTGTTAACAAAAGTAATAGAGTATCTTTTTTTCCTTGATTGCTAGCCGCTCGTCACTCGCCGGGCCTAGTCTGTCGCTTTCCGATGGGAGTTTTCTGATGTCTGCGCCTTCTGTTCTGATTGCCGGTTGTGGCGATATTGGTAGTCGTCTGGCCACGCAATTGCTGGCCGCTGGCTGGGAAGTCCATGGCTTGCGCCGGGATGTGTCACGTCTGCCTGAGGGTGTCATTGGTGTTGCCGGGGATCTCTTTAATGAAGATTGCCCGGACACCTGGCCGATCGGTGCGGTGGATTACCTGGTGTATTGCGCTGCTGCGACCAATCACGATGAAGTCGGGTACCGCGCGGCTTATGTGCAGGGTTTGCAGAATGTGTTGAGCTGGCTGGATGACTATGGCCAGGTGCCGGAGCGGCTGTTGTTTGTATCCAGCAGCAGTGTTTATGGTCAGATGGATGGCGAGTGGGTGGACGAGACCTCAGCGACAGTGGCCAGCGGTTTCTCCGGACGGTTGATGCTTGAGGCTGAGCAAGTCGCGCTCAAGAGCGGCATTCCGGCGAGCATCCTACGCCTGACCGGTATTTACGGCCCTGGCCGCGAGCGTCTGCTGACGCAAGTTCGCGAGGGTTATCGCGTTGCCGTCGAACCACCGCTATATGGCAATCGCATTCACGCGGACGACGCGGCGGGTCTGCTGAAGTTTTTGCTCGAGGCGGATCGGCAGGGGACTGCTCTGGAAAGCATCTACATCGGCGTCGACGATGTACCGGCACCGTTGGCCGAAGTGGTCGACTGGTTGCGCGAGTATCTGGGTGTGACCGAGTGGGCGGCAGAGGCGAGCGTGCGGCGCACGGGCAGCAAGCGCTGCAGCAATGCCCGGGCAAAGGCCCTCGGCTGGACGCCAACATACCCAAGCTACCGCGAAGGCTACGCCGCGATCCTAGAAGGTAAATGCTGACTGCTCAACACCACAAACCACTGTGGGAACCGATCCCCTGTGGCGAGGGGATTTATCCCCGATGGGTCGCGCAGCGGCCCCAAATCCTGCAATCGCGGTTGATCAGATAAACCGCGTACAAAGGTTTTGCGACTGCTTCGCAGCCGATCGGGGATAAATCCCCTCGCCAGCAGAGGTTCCCACCTTGGATTTTCAGTGGTTTCAGAAAATGGTTACTGTTTTTCCAGCAACCACTTGCGAGCACCCGGTGTGAACTGCGGCTGTTCATCCGCCAGCGCCGAGTTCACTGCTTGCAGGATTTCCAGCTCTTTGCCCTTGCGCACAAAGATCCAGTTATTGCCCTGACCGTTCTGCTGCAGCCACATGCTGTCGTTGCCGTTGCTCATCGACGCGCAATCGCCCGCCAGGCACAGCGCATATCTATCGGCACCCGGCAATCCGGACACCTGGCCATCGGCCTGGAACTGCACGGTGGCGCCTTCGCCTTCACCGCTGGTGATTTTCCAGCTGCCGCCCATGTAGGCGGAATACAGCGCACGCTCGAAACTCGCACCGATCGGCGCGCCTTCCGGTACCGGAATCGGTGCGCGATCGAACAGTTGCTCGGGTTCGTTATCGCCGGCGGCCTGTTGCAGTTGGCTGCCGTCGCGTTTCAACGCGCTGGCGGAGCTGCCGTAGAAGTCGACTTTCCAGGTGCCGGATTCTTCGCCGAGCAGCCGTCCTTCGACGTTCTCAAAACCATTGGTGTAGCGGGCCTGACTGGCCTTGGTGTTGACGTCCCACTCAAGGTTCGGGCCGTAAGCCTGAAGCGCTTCGCGCAGGGGGCCGCCCTTGGCTGCAGCGTTGATCGCCACCTGATTGATCCAGGTGCCGCTGATGTCACGGTCGGCAGGGTTGCTGGCGCAGCCGCCGAGGAGGAGGGCGAGCAGCGGAAGAGCTAGCGCTTTGCGCATGGTGGAATCCTTTCAAAACCTTTTCTTGCAGAGCAGTCGGCGCGGCGTTTGAAGGCCGCGCCGTGCGCATCACTCGATGACCAGAATGGCATCCATTTCAACCTGCGAACCCTTTGGCAGGGCAGCAACGCCAATGGCGGCGCGGGCCGGGTACGGCTGGTCGAAGTATTTGCCCATGATCTCGTTGACCTTGGCGAAGTGGCTCAGGTCGGTGAGGAAGATGTTCAGTTTGACGATGTCCTTGAACGAACCACCGGCGGCTTCGGCCACGGCTTTGAGGTTCTCGAACACCTGGACGGTCTGGGCTTCGAAGCCTTCAACCAGTTCCATGGTTTTTCGGTCCAGAGGAATCTGACCCGACATGTAAACAGTGTTGCCTGCCTTGATCGCCTGGGAGTAAGTACCGATGGCGGCCGGGGCCTTGTCGCTGGTGATAACAGTCTTGGTCATGTAGGACTCCTTGTTAGGGTTGCGTTATGCACGCATGCGGGTGATGCGGATCACCCCGGTCAAGGCGCGCAGTTTCTTGATCACGCGGGCCAGGTGCACTCGGTCGTGGACGCTGACCACCAACTGGACAACGCTGATGCGACCATCGCGTTCGTCCATGCTGATTTTCTCGATATTGCCGTCGGCTGCGTTGACGCTGCTGGCCAGCAGAGCGATCAGGCCGCGCTGGTGTTCCAGCTCGACGCGCAGTTCGACGTTGAATTCGCCGGTGACATCCTTGGCCCACGAGAGCTGGATGCATTTTTCCGGGTTGTGCCGGATTTCGCTGATGTTGCGGCAGTTGTCGAGGTGCACGACCATGCCTTTGCCCGCCGACAGGTGCCCGACAATCGGGTCGCCCGGGATCGGCGTGCAGCACTTGGCGTAGCTCAGCACCAGACCTTCGGTACCGCGAATCGCCAGCGGGCCTTCAGGACTTGGCAACTGTTCGCCTTCGCCGAGCAGGCGGCGGGCGACGACGTAGGCCATGCGGTTGCCCAGGCCAATGTCTTCAAGCAAATCTTCGATCAGTTCGAGGCGGTACTCGGTGAGCATCGCTTTGACGCGTTCGGCCTGGACTTTCTCCAGCGAACTGTCGAAACCGTTGAGCACCTTGTTCAGCAGGCGTTCGCCGAGGCTGATGGACTCGGAACGGCGCTGCAGTTTCAGCGCATGGCGGATGTGCGTGCGGGCCTTGCCGGTCACCACGAAATTCAGCCACGCCGGATTTGGACGGGCGCCGGGTGCGCTGACGATCTCGACCGTGGAGCCGCTTTGCAGCGGTTCGGACAGCGGTGCGAGACGACGGTTGATCCGGCAGGCAATGCAGCTGTTGCCGACGTCGGTGTGTACCGCGTAAGCAAAGTCGACCGCCGTGGAGCCTTTCGGCAGCTCCATGATCCGGCCTTTCGGCGTGAACACGTAGACCTCGTCCGGGAACAGGTCGATCTTTACGCTCTCGATGAATTCCAGCGAGTTGCCGGCCCGTTGCTGCATTTCCAGCACGCCTTTGACCCACTGACGGGCGCGGGCGTGAGTGCCTTTCGGCTGCTCGTCACCACTGGATTTGTACAGCCAATGGGCGGCGATGCCGTTGTTGGCCATCTCTTCCATTTCGCGGGTACGGATTTGAATCTCGATCGGTACACCGTGCATGCCGAACAGCGTGGTATGCAGCGACTGATAGCCGTTGGCTTTAGGGATCGCGATGTAATCCTTGAAGCGCCCCGGCAACGGTTTGTACAAATTATGTACAGCGCCTAGCACGCGGTAGCAGGTATCGACCTTGTCGACGATGATCCGGAACGCGTAGACGTCCATGATCTCGTTGAAGGCCCGACGCTTGCCGCGCATTTTCTTGTAGATGCCGTAGAGGTGTTTCTGACGACCGCTGACTTCGCCCTGGATGCCGTCGATAGCGAGGCAATGGCCAAGGGATTCTTCGATCTTGTTGACGATTTCCTTGCGGTTGCCCCGGGCGCGTTTGACCGCCTGGTAGATCCGCGCGGAACGCATCGGGTGCATGGCCTTGAAGCCGAGGTCTTCGAATTCGATGCGGATCGCATGCATGCCCAGCCGATTGGCGATGGGCGCGTAGATTTCGAGGGTTTCCTTGGCGATCCGCCGGCGTTTTTCGCCGGACAGCACTTCCAGCGTGCGCATGTTGTGCAGGCGGTCGGCGAGTTTGACCAGGATCACGCGAATGTCGCGCGCCATGGCCATGGCCATTTTCTGGAAGTTTTCGGCTTGGGCTTCGGCCTTGGTCTCGAAATTCATCTGGGTCAGTTTGCTGACCCCGTCGACCAGTTCTGCGACGGTTTCACCGAACTGCGCTTGCAGCGCTTCTTTGGCGATACCGGTGTCTTCGATCACGTCATGCAGCATCGCGGCCATCAGGCTCTGATGATCCATGTGCATGTCGGCAAGAATATTGGCCACGGCAAGAGGATGCGTGACGTACGCCTCGCCGCTGCGACGGCGTTGACCGTCATGGGCTTGTTCGGCGTAGAAATACGCTCGGCGACCAGGTTGACCTGGTCGTTGCCGAGGTAGGTCGATAAGCGATCGGCGAGGGCGTCTATGCTCGGCATGATGATTCCTGCCGTAAGCTGTGATCCCGCGCCGTGCTACGTCGACCAGGCATAGGCTTAGACGGCCTCGTTGGACTCGTCCTCGAACGCTGCGAACAGCGGCTCATCCTGGACGATTTCTTGCTCGGCGATGAACTCGTAGCTCATCAGGCCTTCAGCGATTTCACGCAGCGCTACAACGGTAGGCTTGTCGTTTTCCCACTGAACCAGTGGCTCTTTGCCGCCGGTGGCCAGTTGACGGGCACGTTTGGTAGAGAGCATGACCAGCTCAAAACGGTTTTCCACGTGGTTCAGGCAGTCTTCAACGGTTACGCGGGCCATGGTATTCCTCGGAGCGAATGCAATATGCGCGCTGCCCGGTTGGGCGAGCGGACTCAACAGTTTAAAAAATCACCAGCGATTAGGGAAGCGCTGATTTTTTAACCAGGCTCTTCAACGCGCTGCAAGTGCCAATGTAAAGCGCTTGCAGGCCTTTTGGGAAGTGCTGATTAACCGAGCAATTCGGCCAGCAATTTGCCGTGAAGCTGTTGCTGACGCTTCTGAATGAGCTGATTGGCGCGGAAAATCGCCTTCAGATCGTCCAGCGCGTGGGCGAAATCGTCGTTGATGATCAGGTAGTCGTAGTCGACGTAGTGACTCATCTCACTGACCGCTTCACGCATGCGGCCGTCGATGATTTCGTCGCTGTCCTGACCACGGTTGGTCAAACGCGAATGCAGTGCTTGCAGCGACGGCGGCAGAATGAAGATCGAGCGCGCCTGCGGCATCAGCTTGCGTACTTGCTCGGCGCCTTGCCAGTCGATCTCCAGAATCAGGTCGTGACCTGCGTCGAGGGTTTGCTGCAGATGGCTTTGCGAGGTGCCGTAGAGGTTGCCGAAAACTTCGGCGCGCTCAAGGAAATCGCCGTGTTCGCCCATCTTCACAAACGCTTCGCGTGTTACGAAGTGATAGTTCACGCCGTCGACTTCGCCCGGACGCATGGCGCGGGTGGTGTGCGAAACCGAAACGCGGATTTCCGCGTTGGCGTCGGTCAAAGCCTTGACCAGACTGCTCTTGCCCGCGCCCGAAGGGGCGGAAATGATGTACAGGGTGCCGGTGCTGTGGGTCATGTCGGGGTTGCCTTACTCAATATTCTGCACTTGTTCGCGCATCTGCTCGATCAACACCTTGAGGTTGACGGCGGCTTGGGTGCTGCGCGGATCGAAGGCCTTGGAGCCCAATGTGTTGGCTTCGCGGTTGAGCTCCTGCATCAGGAAGTCCAGGCGCCGCCCGGCTGCACCGCCGGACTTGAGCACCCGGCGCACTTCGATGATGTGGGTGCTCAGGCGATCCAGTTCTTCGGCCACGTCGCTCTTTTGCGCGAGGATGACCATTTCCTGTTCCAGACGCTGCGGATCCAGCTCGGCCTTCATGTCGGCGAAGCGGTCGAGGACTTTCTGGCGTTGGGTCGCGAGCATCTGCGGCACCAGTTCACGCAGGGTCACGACGTCTGCTTCGATCGATGTCAGGCGCTCGTTGATCAACCGGGCCAGCTCCGCGCCTTCGCGCTCGCGGCCAGCCTTCAACTCTTTCAGACCTTGATTGAACAGGGCCAGCGCTTCGGCGTTCAGCGCCTGTGGATCGGTTGCATCCCCGACCAGCACGCCGGGCCAGGCCAGGACTTCCAGCGGGTTCAGCGCTGCCGGGTTTTTGATCAGGCCTGCGATGGTTTCAGCGGCAGCAACCAGTTGCGCGGCGCGCTCGCGGTCGATTTGCAGCGCTTTGCCGGTGCTTTCTTCGGTGAAACGCAGGGTGCATTCCAGTTTGCCCCGCGACAGGCCCTGACGCAGCGCTTCACGCACCGCGCCTTCGAGGTCGCGAAAGGTTTCCGGCAAGCGCAGGTGCGGTTCCAGATAGCGACTGTTGACCGAGCGCAGTTCCCAGCTCAGGGTGCCCTGTACGCCGGCTTTCTCGACGCGGGCGAAGGCGGTCATGCTGTGCACCATGGCGGTAACCTCGCAATGCAGATCGGCGCGAAACCTGGGTTCCGCAAGCGCGATATCAATGAATTTATGCCGACTGGCAGCAAAGGCGCAGGATTGTAGCGCAGTGCGGCGAATGCGCCCAAACACACGGTGTGACAAAGGGCTGCAGCCCGTCGGTAATGCGTGTTTCAGGGCCCTCGGTCGTCGGCCCGAATTTTTAACCCGTGCCCAGTCGCGGTGCACCGCTCTATAATGCTCGGCAGTTTTCCGTCCTCAGTACAGGTATCTCCTATGAAACGTCCAAGTGGTCGCGCTGCCGATCAGCTCCGCTCGATCCGCATTACCCGCAACTACACCAAACACGCCGAAGGATCGGTGCTGGTCGAATTCGGTGATACCAAAGTCATCTGCACCGTCAGCGTCGAAAACGGCGTGCCGCGTTTCCTCAAAGGTCAGGGCCAGGGTTGGTTGACCGCCGAGTACGGCATGCTGCCGCGCGCCACCGGCGAGCGTAACCAGCGTGAAGCGAGCCGTGGCAAGCAGGGCGGTCGCACGCTGGAAATCCAGCGTCTGATCGGCCGTTCCCTGCGCGCTGCGCTGGACATGTCCAAGCTGGGCGATGTCACCTTGTACGTCGACTGCGACGTGATCCAGGCTGACGGCGGCACCCGCACTGCGTCCATCACCGGCGCCATGGTTGCTCTGGTTGATGCGCTGAAAGTGATCAAGAAGCGCGGCGGCCTGAAAGGCGGCGACCCGCTCAAGCAAATGATCGGCGCGGTATCGGTCGGCATGTATCAGGGCGAAGCGGTACTGGATCTGGACTATCTTGAAGATTCCGCTGCCGAGACCGACCTCAACGTCGTGATGACCAGCACCGGTGGTTTCATCGAAGTGCAGGGCACCGCTGAAGGCGCGCCGTTCCAGCCGGAAGACCTCAACGCCATGCTGGAACTGGCCAAGCAAGGCATGAACGAGATTTTCGAACTGCAGAAGGCCGCACTGGCTGACTGAGCAGGTTCATAACCGCAAGGAGAGTGCGATGAGTGACGAGCAAGCGCTGCTGCCCAAACCGAGCCAGGAGGTTCGTCAATGGGCGATGTTTTGTCACTTGTCCGCTTTGCTGGGGATCTGGATTCCGTTCGGCAACCTGATCGGGCCGTTGATTCTCTGGCAGATGAAGCGTGAAAAGGATCCGTTTATCGATGCCCAGGGCAAAGAGGCGCTGAATTTTCAGATCACTGTCGCGATTGCGTCGTTGATCTGCTTCCTGCTGATGCTGCTGCTCATTGGCTTCGTCCTGATCGTGATATTGGGCATCGGTGCACTGGTGCTCACGATCATTGCCGGGGTGAAGGCCAACGAGGGCTATCCGTACCGGTATCCGTTTACCTGGCGGTTGATCAAGTAGGCTCGCGGGCCTGACGGGCGGAGTGCGCAATGGCTCAGCCGGTCTTTCCTTCTATCGAGCAGCAGACCGAGGAATGGCGGATGAAACCCGCCGCCGTGCTGACGGATCTGCAATCGACCGGCGCTGCGGTGTTCCGCTGGCAGCGTTCATCCACAGACAGCTATCACTTTGAACGCACTGAACCGCGCGAGCATGTTTTGCTCAGCGTGATGCTTGCGCCCATGCAGTCGCGCGCCGCTGTTGGCGGCCGGCAGGTGTGGGATGGGCAGATTCACAGTGGTCAGGTGCGATTGCTGCAGCCCAGCCAGTCCGCGAGCTGGGACACGCGTAGCGCTTTCGACATCCTTCATGTGCATTTGCCAATGCCGGCGTTGACCGCTGCGGCGCAGGAGCAAGGATTGAGCTTCGCCGGATTTCGCGGAACGCATCAGCCGTTGTATCAAAATGACAAAGTTGCCCATTTGCTGGCCCGGCAATTGGCGCTGTCCATCGGTGACAACAGTCGGGGCGCCCGTGAGCAGGCGGATCTAAGCGTTCAGATATTAATTGCTCATTTATTGAACAGTTATGAGTTTTCGAGCACCCAGCCAAGAGTTGCCAGCCAAGGCCTGATGGATGCCTTGCGCTACATCGAGCGTCACCCGTGCGAAAAGCTTTGCATTGCCCGGTTGGCGGCAATTGCGGCGATGAGTGAATTCCACTTCGCTCGCGAATTCAAACGCGCCTTTGGCACTTCGCCCCACGCCCACGTACTTGCCGTACGCCTTCAACGGGCGCGCAACGCTTTGGAAAACTCCGCCAAGACTGTTTTGGAAATCGCCTTGGAATCCGGGTTTGCCGATTCCAGCCATTTCGCCCGAGTCTTTCGTAAAGCCTATGGCATCAGCCCAATGGATTTTCGTCTGTCCCGGCAAAACCCCTGAGCAAGAACGTACCGGCAATTGAGCAAGGATCGGCGCGACGTCAGCTCTGCCCTCGTTGAACACTGTCCGCACTTCAACGACACGGAGCCAGCCAATGGCACACCTCGGACACGCTGTGCGCGACTATCGCCTGCAACTCATGTACTCGCTGATGGATCGCGAAGGCTTTGATGCTTTGCTTTTCACCCAGGCCGACTTCTTCCAGTTTGCGACCAACTTCAATACTGACGTCGAGACGTGGGAACGGCCGATTCTGTGCGTCGTACCGAGGAACGGCGCGCCGTTTGTGATCGCTCATGAGCTATCGACGCATCATTGGCGTTTCACCAAGGAAGCCGGGCATCTTTGGATCGAGGATACGCGTTTTTATGCCGAGCATCCGCGTGTGCAAAATCGCCTGCCCTTGGTCAGTCAGTGGGGTGAGCTGGTCGCACAATCTTTGCGCGATGCCGGGCTGCATCGGTCGCGCATTGGCGTCGACGCGATCACGGCGCCGTTGGCTCGCGTCGGTACTTTGCTGCCATCGTTGGTGCTGCAAAACGCGACCGAAGAGTGCCGCACGTTGCGGCTAGTCAAGCATGCCGAAGAGATCCAGCTGATGCGCGAAGCCTGTGCATTGACGGATTGGTTGCAGGATCGCTACCGGGAAAACATCCGCCCCGGACGGCTGGTTCAGGAGCTGGACATGAGCATGGCCGCACTGTTTGTCGAAGAAGCGGCTAATCGTTTCCCCGGTGAGGATGTGCAGTGCATTGAGTTTTTCACCCTGTCCGGCCCGGCGAGCTGTGCACCCCACGGCGATGGTCGGCAGTGCGGCGCACGCATCGAGAAGGGTCATGGTCTGGTGAACATCATTATTCCGCGCATCAACGGTCTGATCATCGAGAACGAGCGCACCTGGTTTTGCGGCAAGCCATCGGCGCGGCAGGTTCAGTTGTATGAGGCGGCGCGGGAAGCCAATGAGGCGGCGTGCGAAGCAGCGGTGACGGGCAATCCGGTTTGCGCGATTGATGCGGCGGCTCAAGGGGTTTTCGAGCGGCATGGAGTGGCGGACTTGATCATCCATCGTACGGGCCATGGACTTGGGCTGGTCGGCCATGAGTTTCCCCACGACATGGCGTTCAATACGCGACCGCTGATGAGTGGCGAAGTGTATTCGGCTGAGCCGGGGATTTTTCAGTGGGGGCTGGGTGGCTTTCGGATCGACGACACGGTGGTGATTGGCGACACGCCAGACATCCTGACGCGCGCGCCCCGAGACATCTCCAGTCAGACAATTCTCTGATTAATAAAAATGCCCGTGTTTCACCTGCGGGCATTTACATGAATGCAACGGGATTAGTTTCTTTGGGATGTAGGAATAATCTATTGCCGATGAATGGTAGTCATCTAGTTATATATTTATCGCTCTTACATGTTTAGTCACAACTGCACTGCCTTGGTGCTGGCTCCGTCCTTGGCATCGGCGATGGACGATTGTTAAAGTTGCCCGGCGTTATGTTTCTCTTGAAATATTTCGATATATTCAAGCCATCGAAGGTTCTTGAATTCCACAGCAATCAGTGTTGAGACAATCAGCCGATTCACGGCGCGCGCTCAGGAAAAGAGCTCGTCCCTGAATATAGCCAAGAATAATCAAAATGATTCAGCTCGATTTTTACGGAACACTCGTGGCCGCTTCCTTAGTACTTTTGCTGGGACGTGGTTTAGTTACTCGCGTTGGGTTTCTGCGCAATTACAATATTCCCGAACCGGTTGCCGGGGGCCTATTGGTTGCGCTTGTTCTTCTGATCATGCGAACACTGGATGTTGAAGTTCGCTTCGATACTTCGCTGCAAACGCCTTTGATGTTGGCATTCTTTGCCACTATCGGTTTGAGTGCAGACTTCGCCAGCCTGAGAAAGGGCGGGCGCGTGGTGGGGATCTTTCTGCTGGCAGTCGCCGGGCTGCTGGTGGTGCAGAACGCGATGGGCATTGGCCTCGCCACCCTGCTCGGACTTGACCCGCTGATGGGTCTGCTCACCGGTTCGATCACTCTGGCGGGCGGTCACGGCACCGGCGCGGCGTGGGGCACGGTATTCAGTGAGAAATACGGTCTGGCCTCGGCCTCTGAACTGGCAATCGCCTCGGCGACTTTTGGTCTGGTGCTGGGCGGTTTGATTGGTGGGCCGGTGGCTCGCCTGTTGATCAAGCGAGTTCAGGTGCCCGGCTGCCAGAATCAGCAAGCGCCACGGCTCCCCAAGGGTTTTGAGCAGCCGAACAAAGAGCGTTCGATTACGCCGTTTTCGTTTATCGAAACGTTGGCCCTGATCGCGGTCAGCCTGCTGGTCGGCAATCTACTGAACGGCTGGTTGCAAGGCACGGCGCTCGAGTTGCCGACCTTTGTTTGTGTGCTGTTTGTCGGTGTGTTGCTGCGCAACGGCCTCTCGGCGCTGGGCCTGTATCAGGTGTTCGAGCGGGAAGTGTCGGTGCTGGGCAATGTCAGCCTGTCGCTGTTCTTGGCGATTGCCTTGATGTCGCTGAAGCTGTGGGATCTGGCGGCGCTGGCGTTACCGATCTTCATCATTCTGGCGGTGCAGACCTTGGTCATGGCGCTGTTTGCGATTTTCGTGACGTTCCGCATGATGGGCCGCAACTACGATGCGGCTGTGCTGGCCGCAGGGCATTGCGGTTTTGGTCTCGGTGCCACGCCGACGGCGATCGCCAACATGCAGGCGGTGACGCAGCGTTACGGGCCTTCGCAGATTGCGTTTCTGGTGGTGCCGATGGTTGGTGCGTTCTTCATCGACATCATTAACGTCATCGTGATCAAGCTGTATCTGGCCCTGCCGATGTTTGTCGCGCTCTGAGGTTCAGCCCACTTTAGGCTAGCGCACAAAAAATGCCCGTATCTCGCGATACGGGCATTTTTTTGGACTGCGAAACGACGCTTAGATGGTCAGCGTCCAGTCGTAGTCGACGATCAGCGGTGCGTGCTGCGAGAACCGTGGCTGACGCGGCAGACGTGCGCTGCGTACAAAGCGGCGCAAGCCCGGTGTCAGGATCTGGTAGTCGAAGCGCCAGCCCAGATTGAGCATCTCGGCCTGTTCGTTATCCGGCCACCAGCTGTACTGGTCGCCTTCACGGCTGACTTCGCGCAGGGCATCGACATAACCCATGTTGCCGACAATCTCGTCCATCCAGGCGCGTTCCGGCGCCAGGAAGCCCGGGGATTGCTGGCTGTCGCGCCAGTTCTTGATGTCGAGCTTCTGCTGCGCCACGTACAGCGAGCCACAATAAATGTACTCGCGGCGTTTGCGTCGCTGTTTGTCCAGGTACTTGCCGAAGTCGTCCATGAGCTTGAACTTCTGGTTCAAGTCCTCATCGCCGTTCATCCCCGAAGGGAGCAGCAAGGTGGCAATACTGACTTTGTCGAAATCTGCTTGCAGGTAGCGCCCGTAGCGGTCGGCCGTCTCGAAACCGAGACCGCTGATGACAGCCTTCGGTTGCAACCGCGAATACAAAGCCACGCCGCCTTGGGCAGGGACTTCAGCATCGCAGGCATAAAGGAAGTAGCCATCCAGTTGGAAGGCTGGGTCATCCAGTTCAAAGGCGGAGGCACGGGTGTCCTGCAGGCAGATGACGTCGGCATTCTGAGCTTGCAGCCAACTGAGCAAACCGCGCTCGACTGCCGCCTGAATACCATTGACGTTCACACTGATGATCCGCATAAATGGCCCCAAAAATCGCGTGCGTGTATGATACACGGCGTCAAGCTAATTAGCTAAATCCGTGGTATTTGGGGTTTTTTTCATGCAAGCGTATCAGCGCGATTTCATTCGTTTTGCCATCGATCGCGGCGTTTTGCGCTTCGGTGAGTTCACCCTGAAGTCCGGGCGCACCAGTCCTTACTTCTTCAACGCCGGCCTGTTCAACTCGGGCTCGGCCCTGGCGCAGCTGGGGCGTTTCTACGCCGCAGCCATCGCTGAAAGCGGCATTCCCTTCGACGTTCTGTTCGGCCCGGCCTACAAAGGCATCCCGCTGGCGGCCACCACCGCCGTCGCGCTGGCCGAGCATCACGACCGTGACCTGCCATGGTGCTTCAACCGCAAGGAAGCCAAGGCCCACGGCGAAGGCGGCAGCCTGGTCGGCGCGCCGCTGACCGGCGACGTGCTGATCATCGACGACGTGATCACCGCAGGCACCGCGATCCGTGAAGTGATGCAAATCATTGCTTCGCAGGACGGCGCCAAGGCTGCCGGCGTGCTGATCGCGCTGAACCGTCAAGAACGTGGCAATGGCGAGTTGTCGGCGATTCAGGAAGTCGAGCGTGATTTCGGCATTCCGGTGATCAGCATTGTTTCGCTGAATCAGGTTTTGGAGTTCCTCGCGGATGATCCGCAGCTCAAGCAGCATCTGCCAGCCGTGGAAGCGTATCGCGCCCAGTTTGGCGTCTGATACGACATCATTCTGTAGGAGCTGCCGGAGGCTGCGATCTTTTGATCTTAAAAACAGAATCAAAAGATCGCAGCCTTCGGCAGCTCCTACAGGGGGTTCGATTTAGCGCAGGTTTCTCCATTTTTTCAGCAGTTTCAGGGTCAATCCTGCGTTGATCAGTACAAACGCCAGCAACGCCAACACCACCATCACGTACAACGTGCGATCCACATCAAAATCCCACAGATCCAGCGTGCTGCTGCGAATAATCCCCACCGCAGCCGGCAAGTTGACGTAGAACAGCGCCGCAAATGCGCACGTCAACGGCAGCGCCCGCCCGAAAAAAGCTTCGCGAACCTTGTCCCTGCTGCGCTTTCTGTTCAGCGGCCCCGACTGGTGCTCATCCAGCGTCAGCGCTTCACTGAGCGCCGGCCACGCCAGGTTGAACAGGAAGGTGGTCAGGGTCAGCAGCAAGCCACTGACCGCGACGATGTCACTGAACGGCATTCAGGCCCAGCGTTGCGCAGAGCAAGGCGTGGCTGTCCTCGCTGATCTCGAACTGCCCGGCGCTGCCCTTGCGCTTGGTGATGGGTTTGAAGGTTGGCTCGTTCTGCGTGATCAGCATGTTCAGCTCATCGCGTATCACGTCCGAGCTGATGACCACCAGAAACACGGTTTGCGCGTATTCAGCCGTCTCGATCACCGCACGCATGCTGTGCTGGAGGATGTCGTCGAGCTGATTGCGAAAGCGCGACACGGTGTTTTTCAGCAGGGTTTTGCTTTGGCTTTGAGTCAGCTGAAAGATCGTCGAGATCTGCGATTCAGTCGGCAAGGTCTGCCCGAAATAGCTCTGAATCAGGTAGAGCAGACGATCCTGCTTGGCCTCGTCAGCGCGGCTGGGCATGCCGCCTTCGACCAGCATTTTCAGGTATTCGGTCAGGCTGGCCTTGGCGATGCGCTGCAAGGCGTGGGTGATTTCCGCGTCACCAATGCGCAAGGTTTTCTTGACCGGTTCCTTTTGTTCCAGCTCAAAAGCGGCGGCGTCGATCGTGAACGAGATCTGCATGGCTCAGGCGCTCCGAGTTATTTCCCGCTGGTTTCCGGGTATGGATCCTGAGGCGCATCGCCTTGGCCACTGAGGACTTTCCAGCCCTTGAGCGGGTGCGAGGCTTCCGTGAAGTCAGGGCATGGCGGCATCGATTTTTGCGAAGGGCCTGAATACTCTCGGCCGCAGTCCACACAGGCGTAGGTGCCAGCCGAAATGTCACTGCCGTAAGGAACGCTGTCTTTTTGCATGGGTAAATCTCCGGTGGATGAAGGGAAGATCCTAGGGAGATTTGTTCTGCGGTGATGTCGGACGTTTCGCTGAGTTATGTCGGACGTTTCTTGCGCGCATAAAAAAGATCGCAGTCTTCGTCAGCCCCTACAGAAATTTCATACAAACGAAATTCGCTTATGTAGGAGCTGCCGCAGGCTGCGATCTTTAGCCTTTCAGCAATCAGTGACGCTTGCGATTACTGATCAGCGTACCCACACCGGTATCAGTGAAGATTTCCAGGAGGATCGCGTTCGGCACACGACCGTCGATGATCAACGAACTACCGACGCCGCCCTGAACCGCTTCCAGCGCACAACGGATCTTCGGCAGCATGCCGCCGTAGATGGTGCCGTCGGCAATCAGATCGTCGACCTGCTGCGTGCTCAGGCCGGTCAGCACGGTGCCCGACTTGTCCATCAGGCCGGCGATGTTGGTCAGCAGCATCAGCTTTTCAGCTTTCAGCGCTTCGGCGACTTTGCCAGCCACCAGGTCGGCGTTGATGTTGTACGACTCACCGTTGGCGCCGACGCCGATTGGCGCGATCACCGGGATGAAATCACCTTTGACCAACAGGTTGAGCAAGTCGGTGTTGATCCCGATGACTTCGCCCACGTGGCCGATGTCGATGATTTCCGGCTGGGTCATCTCCGGGGTCTGGCGGGTAACGGTGAGCTTTTTCGCACGAATCAGCTCGGCGTCTTTACCGGTCAGGCCGATGGCGCTGCCGCCGTGGCGGTTGATCAGGTTGACGATGCTTTTGTTGACCTGACCGCCCAAGACCATTTCCACAACGTCCATGGTCGCCGCGTCGGTGACGCGCATGCCATCGACGAAGTGGCTTTCGATCGACAGGCGCTTGAGCAGATCACCGATCTGCGGGCCGCCACCGTGCACGACCACCGGGTTGATGCCGACGGCTTTCATCAGCACGATGTCGCGGGCGAAGCCGGTTTTCAGCTCCTCGCTTTCCATCGCGTTGCCGCCGTATTTGATCACCAGGGTCTTGCCGACATAACGTCGGATATAAGGCAGCGCTTCGGACAGGCACCTTGGCAGTGTTGGCGGCGGCATCGCGTTCGAGGGTCATTCAGGGCTCCGGGTGGATCAGAACGGTAGTTGGAGATCAGGTGCAACACGTTTCAATTGGGCGTGGAACACGTCCTTGATGCGCTGCAATTCAGCCTCGTCATCGGCCTCGAAGCGCAGGACCAGCACCGGTGTGGTGTTGGACGCGCGCACCAGGCCCCAGCCTTTGGCGTAATCGACTCGCACGCCGTCAATGGTGGTCAGGTCAGCGCCTGCGCCCCACTGTGCGTCGTGCAGTGCATCAATGATGCTGAATTTGCTCTCTTCGGTCACATGGATATTGATTTCCGGCGTAGAAATATCGTTCGGGAAGGTCGCAAACAGCTCTTCCGCAGTAGATTTTTCCTTGCTGAGGATCTCCAGCAGCCGCGCGGCGCTGTAGATGCCATCGTCGAAACCGAACCAGCGCTCCTTGAAGAAGATGTGCCCGCTCATTTCACCGGCCAGTAGCGCACCGGATTGTTTCATTTTCTTTTTGATCAACGAATGACCGGTCTTCCACATTAGCGGACGACCGCCGTATTCCTTGATCAGCGGCACCAGACGACGGGTGCATTTGACGTCGAAAATGATCTCGGCGTCCGGGTTGCGCGCAACCACGTCACGGGCGAACAGCATCAGCAGACGATCCGGGTAGACGATGCTGCCGGTGTTGGTCACCACGCCGACACGGTCGCCGTCGCCGTCGAAAGCCAGGCCGATGTCGGCGTTGGTTTCCTTGACCTTGGCGATCAGGTCGACGAGGTTTTCAGGCTTGCCCGGATCCGGGTGATGGTTCGGGAAGTTGCCGTCGACTTCGCAGAACAGCGGGATGACTTCGCAGTTCAGCGCTTCGATCAGTTGCGGGGCGATCACGCCGGCCGCGCCGTTGCCGCAGTCGACCACGACCTTCATGCGCCGCGCCAGTTTGATGTCCTGGACGATTTCGGTGTTGTAGCGGTCGAGGATCTCGACCTGGGTGACGCTGCCGGTGCCGCTGCTCAGATTGTTGGTCTTGATACGCTCATGCAGCACCTGAATCTGTTCGTTGGCGAGGGTGTCGCCGGCGATGACGATCTTGAAACCGTTGTAGTTCGACGGGTTGTGGCTGCCGGTGAGCATCACACCCGACTTGCCGGCCAGCACGTTGGCGGCGTAGTACAGCGCTGGCGTCGGCACCAGGCCGACATCGCTGACATGGCAGCCGCTTTCGGCGATGCCGCGAATCAGCTCGGCAACCAGCTCTGGGCCGGACAAGCGACCGTCGCGACCGACGGACACATTCGGCTCACCTTGAGCCAGGCTCTGCGAACCGATGGCGCGGCCGATCCAGTAAGCGGTTTCGGCATTGAGGAATTCCGGCACGGTGCCGCGAATGTCATAGGCGCGGAAAATGCTGTCGGGCAGCTTCGGGGCGATCTTGGCTGGGGTGCTCATCTACGGAAATGCTCCATCTCGAAAGTGGCGGGACAGACCGACGAATCGTTCGACGGCAGGCTCAAACTGAAGGGTATGACGGCGTTTTCCACAGAGAGTTCGTGGTATGAAAGGGCCATGACGCCTCGGCTGGCGTGGCTTTCGGCCGGCAAAACCTTGATTTACGGTGTTAAAACCTGTCGCACAAATTGAACAAATTTCTCTTCTGTAGGAGCTGCCGAAGGCTGCGATCTTTTGACTTTGTTTTTTAAGATCAAGATCAAAAGATCGCAGCCTGCGGCAGCTCCTACAGGAGATTCATCCGGTTATTTGGTGCCGGTATGGCCAAAACCGCCGGTGCCGCGTTCGGTTTCGACGAACTCTTCAACCATTTCGAAGTGCGCCTGTACCACCGGCACCAGCACCAGTTGCGCCAGACGTTCGCCGACGGTCATGGTGAAATCGCTCTGGCCACGGTTCCAGCAGGACACCATCAGCGGGCCCTGGTAGTCGGAGTCGATCAGGCCGACGAGGTTGCCCAGCACGATGCCGTGCTTATGGCCCATGCCCGAGCGCGGCAGGATCAGCGCGGCAAGGTTCGGGTCGCCGATGTAAACCGACAGGCCGGTGGGGATCAGCACCGTTTCACCCGGCTTGATCACGATGTCCTGCTCCAGCATGGCGCGCAGGTCGAGGCCGGCGGAGCCCGGGGTGGCGTATTGCGGCAGCGGGAAATCGGTACCGATGCGTGGGTCGAGGATCTTGGCTTGCAAAGCGTGCATGTAAATTAAACCTGGTTCAGACGTTCGGCGATAAAAGTGACCAGTTGGCGAGCGATCTTGCTCTTGCTGGTTTGGGCGAAAACCGTGGCGTGCAGCTCACGGTCAATCACGCTGCAGGCGTTTTCTTCGCTGTTGAAACCGATACTCGGGTTGGCGACGTCGTTGGCGACGATCAAATCGAGATTCTTGTCCTTCAGCTTGCGTGCAGCGTAGTCGAGCAGGTGTTCGGTCTCGGCAGCAAAGCCGACACTGAACGGACGGTCGGGACGGGTCGCGATGGTGGCCAGAATGTCTGGATTGCGCACCATTTGCAGGACGAAGCCATCACCGCTCGTAGGATCTTTCTTGAGTTTTTGCGGGGCGATGACTTCCGGGCGGTAGTCCGCAACCGCTGCCGAGGAAATAAACACGTCGCACGGGATCGCCGATTCACACGCCGCGAGCATGTCGCGGGCGCTGACCACGTCGATACGCGTGACGCGATCTGGGGTCGGCAAGTGCACCGGGCCGCTGATCAGCGTGACGCGGGCGCCGGCTTCAACCGCTGCTTCGGCGAGGGCAAAGCCCATTTTGCCGGAGCTGTGGTTGGTGATGTAGCGCACCGGATCGATGTTTTCCTGAGTCGGGCCGGCAGTGATCACCACATGTTTGCCGGTCAGTGCCTGGCGCTGGAAGCAGTCTGCCGCGCACTGTGCGAGGTCGGTGGCTTCCATCATCCGGCCCATGCCGACGTCGCCGCAGGCTTGACTGCCCGAGGCCGGGCCGAAGGTCTTCAGGCCACGGCTTTCCAGGAGTTGCAGGTTGGCCTGGGTCGCCGGATCGCGCCACATCGCCTGATTCATGGCCGGCGCGACAGCGACGACAGCGTCAGTGGCGAGCACCAGCGTGGTCAGCAAATCATTGGCAATGCCTTGCGCCAGACGCGCGAGCAGGTCGGCGGTGGCCGGGGCGATCAGCACCAGATCGGCCCACTTGGCCAGCTCGATGTGGCCCATCGCGGCTTCGGCGGCCGGGTCGAGCAAGTCGAGGTGCACCGGGTGGCCGGACAGCGCCTGCATGGTCAGCGGGGTGATGAATTCGGCGCCGCCGTGGGTCATGACCACGCGCACTTCGGCGCCCTGATCGATCAGGCGACGAACCAGATCGGCGCTCTTGTAGGCCGCGATGCCGCCGCCGACGCCCAGAACGATGCGTTTCCGATACAGCCGCTGCATAGGTCTGCCTTTCATTTCGTGGGTGACATACGTGGCGAAACCCCCTCCCCAGGGTGAATCCGCCCGCAAAAAAGATGGGCTAAGATATCACAGCGACCGCTACGGAACAGCGGCGCCCACTGACAGGGAAGTGCTATGAGTATTCGTGATTGGCCCGCGGCTGAACGCCCGCGGGAACGCTTGTTGGAACAAGGTGCGGCGAGCCTTTCGGATGCGGAACTGCTGGCGATTTTCCTTCGTACCGGCGTGCCGGGGAAAAGTGCGGTGGATCTGGCGCGGCATTTGTTGAGTCAGTTCGGCAGCCTGCGTTTGTTGCTTGAGGCCGATCAGGATGCCTTCAGCAAACAATTGGGTTTGGGCCCCGCAAAGTACGCGCAGCTGCAAGCGGCGCAAGAAATGGGCAAGCGGCATCTGGCCGAACGCTCGCGCGAGAAGCCTGCGCTGGAAAATCCACAGGTCGTTCGTGATTACCTCAAAGCCATGCTGAGGCATGAGCCTCATGAAGTGTTCGGCTGTCTGTTTCTCGATTCAAAACATCAGGTGCTGAATTTCGAGGCGCTGTTTCGCGGCTCGATTGACAACACCAGCGTGCATCCCCGGGAAGTGGTGAAGCGTGCGTTGGCTAACAACGCGGCGGCGGTGATCCTCTGCCATAACCATCCGTCGGGGAACACGGATCCGAGTCAGTCAGATCGGTTGCTGACCAAGCGACTGCAGAAAGCTTTGGATTTGATTGATGTGCGGGTGCTCGATCACTTCATCATCGGTGACGGCGAGCCGCTGTCGATGGCGGAGTGTGGCTGGATGTAATCCTCAAAGAAAAACGCAACCCCCTGCGGGAGCGGGCTTGCTCGCGAATGCGCTAGATCATTCAACACAATTGTTGACTGATATGACGCCTTCGCGAGCAAGCCCGCTCCCACATTGGGATCTGCGGTGTGATCGGTTATTTGAGGTTGACCTTGGAGTAGTCCTGACGGCCAAACGGGCTGACGGCGTAGCCCTGCACGTCCTTACGCGTCAGCGCATACGCGGTCGGGTGCGCCAGCGGCAACCACAACGCCTGCTGCTGAATCTGCGCCTGCGCCTGCTCGTACAGCTTGGTGCGTACACCTTGTTCGCTGGTGGTCTTGCCGGCGCTGATCAGCTTGTCCAGATCGGCATTGCAGTAGCGCGCGAAGTTAGTCCCCGACTTGACCGCCGCGCAGGAAAACTGCGGCGTGAGGAAGTTATCCGGATCACCGTTATCGCCGGCCCAGCCCATGAACAACAGATCATGCTCGCCCGCCTTGGCGCGACGAATCAGCTCGCCCCACTCGATCACGCGGATTTCCGCCTGAATACCGATCTCTGCCAGATCCGACTGCAGCATCTGTGCGCCGAGGCTTGGATTCGGGTTGAGCAGGCTGCCCGACGGACGCGTCCAAATGGTGGTCTGGAACCCATCCTTCAAACCGGCCTTGGCCATCAGCGCCTTGGCTTTGGCGATGTCATGAGGATAGCCCGGCAGGCTCTTTGCGTAGCTCCAGGTATTCGGCGGGTAAGGGCCGTTGGCGGCTTCGGCGGTGTCTTCAAACACAGCCTTGATGTAGTTGGCCTTGTCGAAGGCGAGGTTGATCGCCTGACGCACTTCCGGCTTGTCCAACGGCGGATGCTGACTGTTGATGCCAACGAAAGCGGTCATGAACGCGTCAGTCTTTTCGACTTTTAATGTCGGCTCTTTCAGCGCGGCTTGTACGTCGAGTGGTTTCGGCGACAGGGCGATCTGGCACTCGTTGCGTCGTAGCTTTTGCAGGCGCACGTTGGCGTCCGGGGTGATGGCGAAGATCAGCGGATCGACCGCAGGCTTGCCACCGTAGTAGTCCGGGTTGGCCTTGTAGCGGATCGCCGCGTCTTTCTGGAAACGATTGAACACGAACGGGCCGGTGCCGATTGGCTGGCTGTTGAGCTTGTCCGTCGCGCCGGCCTTCATCAGTTTGTCGGCGTATTCAGCGGAATAGATCGAGGCGAAGCCCATGCTCAGGGTCGCCAGGAACGTCGAGTCCGGGTGATCAAGGGTGAAGCGCACGGTCAGCGGATCGAGGGCGTCGATCTTCTTGATCAGTGCTGGCAACTGCATCGACTGCGCGTGCGGGAAACCGCTCTGGGCGACTTTGTGCCACGGGTTCGCCGGGTCGAGCATACGATCGAAGCTGAATTTGACGTCTTCAGCGGTCAGCTCGCGGCTGGGTTTGAAGTAGTCGGTCGTGTGAAATTTCACCTGCGGATGCAGTTTGAACACATACGTCAGGCCATCGGTGCTGACTTCCCAACTGTCGGCCAGGCTCGGCACGACTTTGCCGCTGGCGGTGTCGAAGTCCACCAGACGGTTCATCAGCACGTCGGCCGAGGCGTTGGTGGTGGTCAGCGAGTTGTATTGCACCACGTCGAACCCTTCCGGGCTGGCCTCGGTGCAGACGCTCAGCGCGGCGGCCTGGGCCAGAGGGCTCAGCAGGAGCGGGGCGAGCAACAGGGGTAGGGCAGCGAGGCGCATGGTCGGTTTCCTTTTACAGATCGAAGGCCCATCTGCAAGTGCAGTCTGGAAAAGGCCTACCCTAGAGGGCTGGATTACAAATGACTATCCCCTTTTTGCATTTTAAGGGCACAGTGATGGCGGTTTTTCAGACCACGGCGCTGCGCAAAAAGTCTGAAAGCCGTGTGCAGACGATTTTCTTCGACGAGTGGTAAAAACCGGTGCCGGCCTTTATCCAAAGCGTTCGCAGGTCGAAAAAGCGCTTTTTTGTGGATTGATTGCACACGGAAAGTTGTTGCACCCCGGTCTTTCTGGTATAAAGCAGCGCTCTTTTCTAGGGGCCCGGTTCCTTCACTGTAGGTGTAGCCGGTAAGACCTCTAAAGAAACGCGGCGCCTGGCGCCAAATGACTGAGAGATTAAGCGGCCAACCCATGCCGGGTTGGGCATGTGGTTTTAGAGGGCTGAGGCATGTCGAGAGTATGTCAAGTTACCGGTAAGGGTCCGGTGACTGGGAATAACATTTCCCACGCAAACAACAAAACCCGTCGTCGTTTCCTGCCGAACCTGCAGCATCACCGCTTCTGGGTTGAAGAAGAGAAACGTTTTGTGCGTCTGCGCGTATCTGCCAAAGGCATGCGTATCATCGACAAGCGTGGCATCACTGTCGTGCTCGCCGAACTTCGCCGCGATGGCAAGATTTAAGGGAGCTAATCATGCGTGAATTGATTCGTTTGATCTCGAGCGCCGGTACTGGTCACTTCTACACTACCGACAAGAACAAGCGTACTACCCCGGACAAAATCGAGATCAAGAAATATGATCCGGTTGTTCGCAAGCACGTGATCTACAAGGAAGGCAAAATCAAGTAATTGATTTTTCCCGACTTACAAAAAAGGCCCGTATCTCACGATGCGGGCCTTTTTTGTTGCCTCCGGTTTCTGCGGTTGTCTGTGCGTGCCTCATCGCGAGCAGGCTCACTCCTACATTGGAATGCGGTCACCTGTAGGAGTGAGCCTGCTCGCGATAGGGCCGGATCAGCCAGCAAAAATCCTCAAGCCTTCTGTTCGAAAATCACATAAATCTTGCGGCAAGCCTCCAGCACTTCCCAAGTGCCACGAAACCCCGCCGGAATCACAAACCGGTCGCCAACACGCAAGGTCTTGGCATTGCCATCGCTGTCCCGCAGTACCGAAACGCCCTGCAAAATCTCGCAGTATTCGTGCTCGGTGTAATTCACCGTCCACTGCCCAACCGCACCTTCCCACACGCCAACGCCCATCTGCCCACACGGACTGTCGTACTGATGGAACACAGCTTGTTCCGGATCACCCTTGAGCACTTTCGCCGGATCCGGGCGATAGCGTTCGGATCCGCTGCTGGTCAGACTGATGTCGACGACGTTCTGGATGTTCATTGTTGTTATCCCCTGTGAATACGGCGCGATTGGCTGGAAAGGGCCAAAGTCTATGTTGATTAAAATCAACACCGCAAGGCCGTATGGCCACCTTATGTCAAATATATTGAAACAACCCCGGCCGCTGGTTTAGGGTGGCGGGTGCCTCTGGCCGAAATAACCGGCTGGCCGGGCAGAATTCTTGAGGACGCTGGCGAAGATCGCGCGGCGCTCGTATTCAATAAGCGGAGGACACTCGAAATGACCACCCTGACTCGTGCCGACTGGGAACAACGCGCCCGCGACCTGAAAATCGAAGGCCGCGCCTATCTCAATGGCGAATACACCGACGCCGTCTCCGGCGAGACCTTCGAGTGCATCAGCCCGGTCGATGGCCGTCTGCTCGGCAAGATTGCCAGCTGTGACGCCGCCGACGCGCAGCGCGCTGTGGAAAACGCTCGCGCCACGTTCAATTCCGGCGTGTGGTCGCGTCTGGCACCGACCAAACGCAAAGCCACCATGATCCGTTTCGCCGGCCTGCTCAAGCAGCACGCCGAAGAACTGGCCCTGCTCGAAACCCTCGACATGGGCAAGCCGATCAGCGATTCGCTGTACATCGACGTTCCGGGCGCGGCGCAAGCGCTGAGCTGGAGCGGTGAAGCGATCGACAAGATTTACGACGAAGTGGCAGCGACGCCGCACGATCAGCTCGGTCTGGTAACCCGCGAGCCCGTCGGTGTGGTCGGCGCCATCGTGCCGTGGAACTTCCCGCTGATGATGGCCTGCTGGAAGCTCGGCCCGGCGTTGTCGACCGGTAACTCGGTGATCCTCAAGCCGTCGGAAAAATCCCCGCTGACCGCCATCCGCATCGCCGCGCTGGCCGTTGAAGCCGGCATTCCGAAAGGCGTGCTCAACGTGCTGCCGGGCTACGGTCACACCGTTGGCAAGGCGCTGGCCCTGCACAACGATGTCGACACGCTGGTGTTCACCGGTTCGACCAAGATCGCCAAGCAACTGATGATCTACTCCGGCGAATCGAACATGAAACGCGTCTGGCTCGAAGCCGGTGGCAAGAGCCCGAACATCGTCTTTGCCGATGCGCCGGATCTGCAAGCCGCAGCTGAATCCGCTGCCAGTGCCATCGCCTTCAACCAGGGCGAAGTCTGCACTGCCGGTTCGCGTCTGCTGGTCGAGCGTTCGATCAAGGACAAATTCCTGCCGATGGTGATCGAGGCGTTGAAAGCCTGGAAACCGGGCAACCCGCTGGATCCGGCGACCAACGTTGGTGCGCTGGTCGACACGCAGCAGATGAACACCGTGCTGTCGTACATCGAATCCGGTCACACCGATGGCGCCAAACTGGTCGCCGGCGGCAAGCGCATTCTTCAGGAAACCGGCGGCACTTACGTTGAGCCAACGATTTTCGACGGCGTGAGCAACGCGATGAAGATCGCTCAGGAAGAAATCTTTGGGCCAGTGCTGTCGGTTATCGCTTTCGATACCGCTGAAGAAGCCATCCAGATCGCCAACGACACGCCGTATGGCCTGGCCGCTGCGGTGTGGACGCAAGACATCTCCAAGGCCCACCTGACCGCCAAAGCGCTGCGCGCCGGTAGCGTGTGGGTCAACCAATACGACGGCGGCGACATGACCGCACCGTTTGGTGGCTTCAAGCAGTCGGGCAACGGCCGCGATAAATCGCTGCACGCGTTCGACAAATACACCGAGCTGAAAGCGACGTGGATCAAGCTGTAAGCCGTTAAAGGGAGCCCGGTCAGGCCGGGCTTCCTGCCAAACAGAGATCCCCTGTGTGAGCGGGCTTCCTGACCAAACAGATATCCCTGTGGGAGCGAGCTTTTGTGGCGAGGGGATTTATCCCCGTTCGGCTGCGAAGCAGTCGCAAAATCAGTGCGCGCGGTGTACCTGATACATCGCGCTTGCAGGTTTTGGGGCCGCTACGCGACCCAACGGGGATAAATCCCCTCACCACAAAGGTTTGCTCCCACAGTGGTTTTGTGGTGCACATAAAAAAATAATCCACAGGAGCGTGGAACATGCGTTGGGCGACGTATTTCGCCGTGTTGGCGTCTGTCTTGAGTGTCGGCGTGGCCCTGGGGGTCAGCATGCCGTTGGTGTCATTGCGTCTGGAGGGCTGGGGCTACGGTTCCTTCGCCATCGGTGTGATGGCGGCGATGCCGGCGATTGGCGTGTTGCTCGGCGCGAAGATTTCCAGTCATCTGGCGGCGCGCTTCGGCACGGCGAACCTGATGCGCCTGTGCCTGTGGGCGGGCGCGTTGTCGATCGGCTTGCTGGCGCTGCTGCCGAGCTATCCGATCTGGTTGGTGCTGCGGCTGATGATCGGCGTGATCCTGACCATCGTGTTCATCCTCGGCGAGAGCTGGATCAATCAACTGGTGGTCGAGAACTGGCGTGGTCGCTTGGTGGCGCTGTATGGCAGCAGCTATGCGTTGAGCCAGTTGTCTGGCCCGTTACTGCTGGGCGCGCTCGGCACTGAAGACGATTACGGATTCTGGGTCGGCGTCGGCCTGCTGCTGGTTTCGCCGTTGCTGTTGTTGGGTCGCAGCGGTGCGCCAAGCAGTGAAGCGAGCAGCGTGACGTTCCGCGATTTGTGGAGCTTTGCTCGCGATCTGCCGGCGATTGCCTGGGCGGTGTCATTGTTTGCCGCGTTTGAGGCGATGATCCTGACGCTGCTGCCGGTGTATTGCCTGCAACAAGGCTTCACCGCCGAGATCGCTTTGGCGATGGTCAGCACCGTGGTGGTCGGTGATGCGTTGCTGCAACTGCCGATTGGCGCATTGGCCGATTACCTGTCGCGGCGCACGCTGTTCGCGGGTTGCGCGGTGGTGTTGATGTTGTCGAGTCTGGCGATTCCGCTGTTGCTCGATACGCTGCTGATCTGGCCGCTGTGGGTGCTGTTTGGTGCCAGTGCTGGCGGGTTGTTTACGCTGTCGCTGATCTTGATTGGCGAGCGTTATCGCGACGATGCGCTGGTGCGGGCGAATGCGCATATCGCGCAACTGTGGGGCGTGGGTTGCCTGATCGGGCCGTTGGCGGCGGGGGCGGGGAGTCAGTGGATCAGCGGGCATGCGTTGCCGCTGTTGATGGCGATCGGGGCGTTTGGGTTGGTGATATTGCTGTTGCGTCAGGGGGCATTCGGCCCGGTGACCGAGCCTGCGTAGATCAAAAGATCGCAGCTTTTGGCAGCTCCTACAGGGGAATGCATTTCAAACTGTAGGAGCTGCCGAAGGCTGCGATCTTTGGCTTTTTAAAGCATGCGTTCCAGGCCGACGGTGGTGCTGAACCACGCATTAAACCGTCGCCACCAACTCCCCGGCTCCTTGGTCAGCGTATGTATCTGGCCATTGTCTTCAGTGACCCAGACAATCTGACCATCCTGCAATTTCGCCTGATAACTCAACGCCGGCGCCATACCCTGCAACGCCAACTCACGCACATGCTCAGCCAGCTCTGGACTGTCCACCAACACCCCGACCTCGGTATTCCACAACACCGAACGCGGATCAAAGTTGAACGAGCCGATAAACGATTTCTGTCGATCAAAAATCATCGCCTTACTGTGCAAACTCGAATCCGAACCGCGGAACGACTTGCTGTAAAACACATGCGGGCCGCTGCCATCGTTATCCCCAGGCTGGCGCCGCAACTCATATAGCTTCACACCGTGCTCCAGCAGCGCCTTGCGATACGGCGCGTACCCACCGTGCACCGCCGGCACGTCGGTGGCTTCCAGTGAGTTGGTCAGCAGGCTCACGGAAACACCTGCATCGGCGCGCCCGGTCAGATAGACCAGCCCCGGTTGCCCCGGCACAAAGTACGCCGAGATCATGATCAGCTCTTTGCTGACGTTTTTCAGTTCCGGCGCCAATTGCGTGGTCAGCAGCAAGTGCGGATCCGGCTCATCCTTGGCCAGTACCTTGCTCGGCGCGTCCCACAGCGCCTGATTCCACGCCCAGATCAGTTCGTTGCGCCAGATGTCCATGCGCGGCTCGGTGGTGAAGGTCATCAACTGCTGATACAGCGCGTGATTCTGTTGGCGGGTTTCTTCCAGCGATTCTTCCAGGCGCGTGCGGGTGTTCTGCAAGTCTTTGGCGGTCGGTTTGCTCGAGAGAAATTCATCGATCGGCTTGCTCAGCGCGCTGTTCCAGTATTGATCGAAACTGTGCCCGAGCTGCTCGGCCACCGGCCCCATGCTGAGCATGTCGATGTCGGTGAAATTCAGGTTCGGCTCGGCATCGAAATACTCATCGCCCAGATTGCGCCCGCCGACGATGGCCGCGCTGTTGTCCGCCAGCCACAATTTGTTATGCATGCGCCGGTGCTGCAGCGACAGGTTGAACAGGCGCCCAGCCGCGCGCGTCACGCCGGTGCTGCGGCCCAGATGCAGGGGGTTGAACAGGCGTATCTGGATCTGCGGATGCGCCGCCAGCGTGGCGATGATCTGGTCGAGGCCATCGCTGGTGGTGTCGTCGAGCAGGATTCGCACGCGCACGCCACGGTCGGCAGCCTTGAGCAATTCCTCGACGAGCATTCGCGTGCTGACGCCGTCGTGGACGATGTAGTACTGCAAATCGAGGCTGACCTGCGCGTGGCGGATCAGCTCGGCGCGGGCAGTGAAAGATTCGGTGCTGTTGGAGAGCAGGCGGAAACCGGACTGCCCTTTGTACGGCGCAGCTTGTGCCTGAATTGAACGGCCAAAGCTCGAGCTGGAGGCCGGCAAAGCCTGGCTTGGCTCGCGCGGCACATCGAGGCTGGCACAGCCGCCTAGAAACAATGTGAGTATCAGCAAAGCGAAGAGGGGCTGTCTGAAGCTCACGTAGGATTTTTCCGGTTGGCGGCTAGGGTCGGCATATGGACGCTGAAGTCTGAGAAAAAGTCAGTCGGCTTCGGCAAGAAGTCGGGTGGCTGTCTCACCGACCTTGCGCACGGCGTCTTCGATCAGGGCCGTCGGTTTGGCAGCGTAGTTCATGCGCAGGCAATTGCGGTACTTGCCCGAGGCGGAAAAGATGCTGCCAACAGCAATCTGTACGCCTTGGTCGAGCAGCGCACGATTCAGTTTCAGTGTGTCGAAACCTTCCGGTAATTCGACCCACAACATGAAGCTGCCTTGCGGGCGACTGGCGCGAGTGCCGGCGGGGAAGTAACGAGTCACCCAATCAATCATCACGTCGCGATTGCGCTGGTATTGCGAGCGCATGCGCCGCAAATGCGGTTCGAAATGGCCGGATTTGAGAAATTCGGCGATGGCGATCTGCGGCTGTGGCGCGGTCGATCCGGTGCTGATGTATTTCATGTGCAGCACGCGCTCGAGGTATCGCCCCGGCGCGACCCAACCAATGCGCAGCCCCGGCGCGAGAGTCTTGGAAAACGAACTGCAGAGCAGCACGCGGCCATCTTCGTCGAAGGATTTGATCGTGCGCGGACGCGGGTAGGTGTAGGCCAGTTCGCCATAGACGTCGTCTTCGATGATCGCCACGTCAAAGCGTTGGGCGAGGGTGAGCAGCGCGCGTTTGCGCGACTCCGGCATGATGTAGCCGAGCGGGTTGTTGCAGTTCGGGGTGAGCTGGATGGCTTTGATCGGCCATTGTTCGAGCGCCAGTTCCAGCGCTTCGAGGCTGATGCCGGTGAGTGGGTCGGTGGGGATTTCCAAGGCTTTCATGCCCAGACCTTTGAGGGTCTGCATGGCGCCGTGGAAGCTTGGCGAATCCACCGCGACGATGTCGCCCGGCTCGCAGATCGCGTGAATGCTGGTGGACAAAGCTTCGTGGCAACCGGTGGTCACGACCAGGTCGCTGGCGCTCAACTGGCAGCCGGAATCGAGCATCAACCGGGCAATCTGTTCGCGCAGTTCGAGGGTGCCGTGGATGTTGTCGTAATACAGACCGGGCATGTCTTGGCGACGGCTGATGCGGGCGAGGCCGCGCAACAACGGTTTCATGGTCGGCGTGCTGATGTCGGGCATGCCGCGACCGAGTTGCACGACGTCCTTGCGCGGTACCGCGCGAATCAATTCGAGGACTTGATCCCACTGCGAAATTTCCACTGGCCGCTGCGCCGGACGGCCCACGGCAGGCAGCTCCGGCAACTCGCGACCGACCGGCACAAAGTAGCCGGACTTGGGTTTCGGCGTGGCCAGTCCGCTGTCTTCGAGCATGCGATAGGCCTGCTGCACCGTGCTCAGGCTGACCCCGTGCTCAACGCTCAAGGCGCGCACCGACGGCAAGCGGTCGCCGGGGCGATAGAAGCCTCGTTCGATGCGCGTGCCGAGCAATTCGGCGAGGTTTACGTAGAGGGTCATTGCGCTGCCTCGGTGCAGGTGATTCGGAAGACCAGTACAGATGCGAGAAAAATCGTCAATTCAGTCTGCAAAGCGGTAAATCTGTATGGAGTTATTACAGTCGCTTTGAATCTGTAATGGTTTTGCTCGCCCGCGCATCATGGAATCTCTGGCTACCCAAGTAAACAGGAGCGACAAAAATGAACGGCTTGAGCGATGTGCGGCTGACGTTACACAGTCAGGAACTGGCGGCAGGGCAGAAGGATCGTGCGCGCAATGAGATCATGCGTAACGCACCGTCCGGCCTGAGCCGCTGGGGTCTGATGTGGCATCGTCTGCACACGCGCAGGGCGTTGCTGAACCTGACGGCGGATCAGCTCAAGGACATCGGGTTGACGCGTGAGCAGGCGCAGGAGGAGGGGTTGAAGCCGTTCTGGCAGATCTGAACGACACCGATCGTTCCCACGCTCTGCGTGGGAACGCCGCCCCGGACGCTCTGCGTCCGCTGTGACGCAGAGCGTCACTGGATGCATTCCCACGCAGAGCGTGGGAACGATCAACAGAGGGGGGGGGCTCAGACCAACTCTTTGAGGCGATGCCACAACATCCCCAACGCCAACAACGGCGAGCGCAAATGCTTGCCACCCGGGAAGGTGATGTGCGGCACCTTGGCAAACAGATCAAAGCCACCGCCGTGCTGCCCGCTGATCGCCTCAGCCAGCAACTTGCCCGCCAGGTGCGTGGCATTCACCCCGTGCCCGGAATAGGCCTGGGCGTAATACACGTTCGGCTGGTCATTGAGCCGGCCAATCTGCGGCAGACGGTTGGCGCCGATGCCGATCATCCCGCCCCACTGATAATCAATTTTCACGCCCGCCAGTTGCGGGAACACTTCGAGCATCTTCGGCTGCATATACGCCGCGATGTCTTTCGGATCACGCCCCGAATAATGGCAGGCACCGCCGAACAGCAAGCGACGATCCGCCGAGAGTCGGTAGTAATCCAGCGCCACTCGCTGATCACAGACCGCCATGTTCTGCGGCAGCAGGTTGTGCGCCTGCTCTTCGCTCAACGGTTCGGTGGCAATGATGTAGCTGCCGGCGGGCAAAACCTTGCCGCTGAGTTGCGGATTCAGATCATTCAGATAAGCGTTGCAGCCGAGCACCAGCGTCTTCGCCCGCACCGAACCTTGGGCGGTGTGGACTTTGACTTCCGGGCCGTAATCGATACGGGTTACTGCCGAGTGTTCAAACAGTTTCACACCCAATTGCTGCGCCGCCGCTGCTTCGCCCAGAGCGAGATTGAGTGGATGCAGATGCCCTGAACCCATGTCGATCAAACCACCGACATAGCGCTTGGAGCCGACCACCGTGTGCATCTCGTTGGCTTGCAGCAAACGGGTTTCGTAGCGATAGCCGAGGCTGCGCAACTCTTCGGCGTCTTCGGCAAAACCTTCGAGGTCGGATGGTTTGTTGGCGAGGTCGCAGTAGCCCCAGGTCAGGTCGCAGGCGATCTGAAAACGCTCGACGCGCTGGCGGACGATTTCCACCGCTTCCAGGCCCATCAGTTTCATCTCGCGCACGCCGTCGCTGCCGACGACGTTGGCGAACTGATCGAGACCGTGGCCGACGCCGCGAATCAACTGCCCGCCGTTACGACCGCTGGCGCCCCAGCCGATCTTGTGCGCTTCCAGCAACACCACGCTGAGCCCGCGTTCAGCCAGTTCCAGCGCCGTGTTCAACCCGGAAAAGCCGCCGCCGACCACGCAGACGTCGGCCACCACGTCGCCTTGCAGCAGCGGATGATCCGGCTGCGGCAAGCTGCTGGCGGCGTAGTAAGAGGCAACGTGAGGTTGGCTCGCGGAGGTGTGGGCGCGGGCGGTCATGGGCGTCATCCTGAGGCGGGGGTGTCGAGAAAATTTGACGGAGCATAAGCCGCACGCCCGAACGGGGGCAACACTGGTCGGCCTGCGGTGTCTGGATCACGGCTTTTGCGGCACAATTGCCGCCTATTTCATCTTGGTTACCGTTTCGATGAGCTGCAACAGCCAGACAGTCCGCACCTTGCGCCAGCAGATTCCCTCGTTCGAGTGCGTGCCCGGCTGCCACGATTGCTGTGGGCCGGTGACCACCTCGCCGGAAGAAATGGCCCGTCTGCCGCGCAAGACCCGCGCCGAGCAGGATGCGGCGATGGAAGAGCTGAACTGCGTGCACCTGGGGCCGAATGGCTGCACGGTGTATGAAGAGCGGCCGTTGATTTGCCGGTTATTCGGCACGACCAAGACTTTGCCTTGCCCGAACGAGCGGCGGCCGGTGGAACTGATTCATCCACGGGTGGAGAAGCAGATATTCGAGTACATGGCGGCGAATCGGCAGGTGCTGGTCTAACGGGTTCACTCGGAAACCAGTCGTGGCCTTCGCGAGCAAGCCCGCTCCCACAGGGGAATGCATTCCAAATGTGGGAGCGGGCTTGCTCGCGAAGAGGCCGGGTCAGGCACCAAAGATCTCAGTCTGGAATCGGCAGGCTCAAGCTCTCCTTAACCTCTTCCATCACGATATAACTCTTCGACTCCCGCACATGCGGCAGCTTCAGCAGAATGTCGCCCAGCAGCTTGCGGTACGAGGCCATCTCGGAAATCCGCGCCTTCACCAGATAGTCGAAATCCCCTGACACCAAATGGCACTCCAGCACGTGCGGCAACTTCAGCACCGCGCGGCGGAACTCCTCGAACGTGTCGCCGGATTTGTAGTCGAGGCTGATCTCGACGAACACCAGCAAGCTACCCTTCAAGTGCTGCGGATTGAGCCGGGCGTTGTAGCCCATGATGATCCCTTCGCGCTCCAGACGCCGCACGCGCTCGGTGCACGGCGTGGTCGAGAGCCCGACCTTTTCGCCCAGTTCGGTAAAGGAAATCCGCCCGTCCGCCTGCAGGATCCGCAAGATGTTGCGGTCGATCTTGTCCAGCTCACGTTTGGTCTGAGTGTTGGTACGCATAGGGGATGCGCCTCCGTGAAAAGGGTTTTTGCCGAGAATTGTCGCCAAATATAGGCGCTTATATAGTGAAAAGCACTGGCATTTCTTTTTTACACTGCGCGCATCATTGCTCTAACAACAGACGTACGCGGCCCCGCCGCGATGAGGGATACAAAAATGCGCGTAATGGTCTTGGGTAGCGGCGTCATCGGTACCGCCAGTGCTTACTATCTGGCCCGTGCCGGGTTCGAAGTAGTGGTGGTCGACCGGCAGCCGGCTGCGGCCATGGAGACCAGTTTCGCCAACGCCGGCCAGGTCTCGCCGGGCTACGCCTCGCCGTGGGCCGCGCCGGGCGTACCGCTGAAGGCGATCAAGTGGCTGCTGCAACGCCACGCCCCTCTCGCGATCAAAGCCACCGCCGACATCGACCAGTACCTGTGGATGGCGCAGATGCTGCGCAACTGCACCGCCAACCGTTACGCGGTGAACAAGGAGCGCATGGTGCGTCTGTCCGAGTACAGCCGCGACTGCCTCGACGAATTGCGCGCCGAAACCGGCATCGCCTACGAAGGCCGCAGCCTCGGTACTACTCAGTTGTTCCGCACTCAGGCGCAGCTTGATGGCGCCGCCAAAGACATCGCCGTGCTGAAAGAATCCGGCGTGCCGTTTGAAGTCCTCGACCGCGCCGGCATTGCCCGCGTCGAGCCAGCGCTGGCGGGTGTCACTGACATCCTCGCCGGTGCCCTGCGCCTGCCGAACGATCAGACTGGCGACTGCCAGATGTTCACCACGCGTCTCGCCGAAATGGCCGTGAAGCTCGGTGTCGAATTCCGCTTCGGCCAGGACATCCAGAAACTCGATTACGCCGGTGATCGCATCAACGGTGTGTGGATCGACGGCAAGCTGGAAACCGCCGACCGCTACGTGCTGGCGCTCGGCAGCTACTCGCCGCAACTGCTCAAGCCGCTGGGCATCAAAGCCCCGGTGTATCCGCTCAAGGGTTACTCGCTGACCGTGCCGATCACCAACCCGGCGATGGCGCCGACGTCGACTATTCTCGACGAGACCTACAAGGTCGCGATCACCCGCTTCGACAACCGCATCCGCGTCGGCGGCATGGCCGAGATCGCCGGTTTTGACCTGTCGCTGAACCCGCGCCGCCGCGAAACCCTGGAGATGATCGTCAACGACCTTTATCCTCAGGGCGGTAATCTGGCCGAAGCGAGTTTCTGGACCGGTCTGCGTCCGACCACGCCGGATGGCACGCCGATCGTTGGCGCCACGCCGTTCAAGAATCTGTTCCTCAACACCGGTCACGGCACCCTCGGTTGGACTATGGCGTGCGGTTCCGGCCGTTTGCTGGCCGACCTGATGGCGAAGAAAAAGCCACAGATCAGCGCCGAAGGCCTCGATATTTCCCGTTACGGCAACAAAATTCAGGAGTCCGCAAAACATGTCAATCCAGCGCCAGCTCACCAATGAGCGCATGAGTCAGATCGTCAGCCACAACGGCACCGTGTACTTGGCCGGGCAGGTCGGCGACGACTTCAATGCCGGGATTGAACAGCAGACCCGCGACGTTCTGGCCAATATCGAGCGATTGCTGGATCTGGCCGGCACCGATAAGCAACACCTGTTGTCGGCAACGATCTACCTGAACGGCATCGATGAGCACTTCGCCGGGATGAACTCGGTGTGGGATCAGTGGCTGCCAAAAGGCGCCGCCCCGGCCCGCGCGACCGTTGAGGCGAAAATGGCCAAGCCGAGCATTCTGGTAGAGATCTCTATCGTTGCCGCGCTGCCGTAACTGTTGTAAAGATCCCTCTCCCGGCGCTGTTGGCGGTTCACGTCGTCAGTCGGCGCCGGTTTTTATTCCCATGACCGCCTAGAAGTCTGCCGCCATGCGTCCTGCCCGTGCCCTGATCGACCTTCAAGCCCTGCGCCACAACTACCGAATTGCCCGCGAAGTCACCGGCGCCAAGGCGCTTGCGGTGATCAAGGCCGATGCGTACGGACATGGCGCGGTGCGTTGCGCCCAGGCGCTGGAAGCCGAGGCCGACGGTTTTGCCGTGGCTTGCATCGAAGAGGCTTTGGAGCTGCGCGCCGCTGGCATTCGTGCGCCGGTGTTGTTGCTGGAAGGCTTTTTTGAAGCTGATGAACTGGCGCTGATCGTCGAGCATGATTTCTGGACGGTGGTGCACTCGCTTTGGCAGCTCGAAGCGATCGAGCAGGCAGCGCTGAGCAAACCGATCACCGTGTGGCTGAAGCTCGATTCGGGCATGCACCGCGTCGGTTTGCATCCAAAGGATTATCCCGCGGCTTATCAGCGTCTGCTGGCCAGCGGCAAAGTGGCGAAAATTGTCTTGATGAGCCACTTCGCCCGCGCCGATGAACTGCACGCGCAGAGCAGCACCGAGCAAGTCGCGGTATTTGAAGCGGCGCGTCAGGGGCTGGCGGCTGAAGTCAGTCTGCGCAACTCGCCTGCCGTACTTGGTTGGCCGCAGATTCATAGTGATTGGGTGCGTCCGGGCATCATGCTCTACGGCGCGACCCCGTTCGAAGAAGCCAATGCTGTTGCCGATCGTTTGCAACCGGTGATGACCCTCGAATCGAAAGTCATCAGCGTGCGCGAACTGCCGGCCGGTGAGCCGGTGGGCTATGGCGCCAAATTCATCACCGACAAACCGATGCGCATCGGCGTGGTTGCCATGGGTTACGCCGACGGCTACCCGCGTCAGGCGCCGACCGGCACCCCGGTTCTGGTGGCGGGTAAACGCAGTCGCATTATCGGTCGCGTGTCGATGGACATGCTTTGCATCGATCTTACCGATGTGCCGGAAGCCGGTCTCGGTTCGACCGTTGAGCTCTGGGGGAAAAATATCCTCGCCAGTGAAGTGGCGAAGTGGGCCGACACCATCCCGTACCAGATCTTCTGCAACCTGCGTCGAGTGCCAAGGCTCTATTCCGAGGGTTGACGCCGCTGCGGGGGCCAAGTGTTGTAAATACTGAACGCTGTCGCCATGATAACGCTCAATATTCTTACAACATCAGGAGGCTCGCGCCTTGGACGTCGGTGAACGACTGCAATCGATCCGCAAGCTCAAAGGGCTTTCCCAGCGTGAACTCGCCAAACGCGCGGGCGTCACCAACAGCACCATTTCGATGATCGAAAAGAACAGCGTCAGCCCTTCGATCAGTTCGCTGAGAAAGGTGCTGGGCGGCATTCCCATGTCCATGGTCGAGTTCTTTTCCGAAGAAATCCTGCAGGAAGTTCCGACCCAGATCGTCTATAAGGCCAACGAGCTGATCGACATTTCCGACGGCGCCGTGACCATGAAACTGGTCGGCCGCGCGCACCCCAGCCGCGCCATCGCGTTCCTCAACGAAATCTACCCGCCGGGCGCCGATACCGGCGAAGAAATGCTCACCCATGAGGGCGAAGAAACCGGGATTCTGGTGGAAGGTCGTCTGGAATTGGTGGTGGGCCTTGAAACTTTTATTCTCGAAGCCGGCGACAGCTACTACTTTGAAAGTACCAAGCCGCATCGTTTCCGTAATCCGTTCGACTTGCCTGCGCGACTAATCAGCGCAGCCACGCCGGCAAACTTTTAAACCAAGAGGCGCCAGGCCACTACGGCAAAGGCACCCAAGCTGTTTTACCGATGCGCAACAAGACCCCTTTAATCATGGGGTTGTTTCAGTGTGGCGGGCTACCCGCTATACTTGCGCCCGCCTGCGAACCGTGGCCGCAGGCGTGAATAGCCACCATTGAGGGTGAACGCGTGAACCTAATTATGAAAATGCTGGCTGCACCAGCAACCGTACTGGCCCTCTGGGCTGTCAGCGCTCAAGCTGCGACGAATGACGACATTGCCAAACGCCTCGAGCCTGTCGGCCAGGTGTGCGTTCAAGGTCAGGAATGCAAAGGGATGGAAGTGGCTGCGACTGCCGGCGGCGGTGGCGGCGCGAAAACCCCCGACGAAGTGATTGCCAAACATTGCAACGCTTGCCACGGTACCGGGTTGTTGGGTGCGCCGAAAATTGGTGACACGGCCGCGTGGAAAGAGCGTGCTGATCACCAGGGCGGCCTTGATGGCATCCTTGCCAAAGCCATCACCGGTATCAATTCGATGCCGCCGAAAGGCACCTGCGCCGATTGCTCGGATGCTGAGTTGAAGGGTGCGATCGAGAAGATGTCCGGCCTGAAATAAGGCGTGCATCTGATGAAAAAAACCGTCTTCGGACGGTTTTTTTGTGCCTGCGATTCAAGAGCCCCTCACCCCAGCCCTCTCCCGGAGGGAGAGGGGGCCGACCGCAGTGTCTGACGCTCTACATCGACCTGAAAAACCTTAGCGACTATGGATTCGGTACATCACGTTCAAGTCGGCGTACCTCCCAAATATCCCCCATTCAGTCCCCTCTCCCTCCGGGAGAGGGGACGACCGCGGTTTCTTGCGTCCGACATCGACCTGAAAGACCTTAGCGACTATGGATTCGGTACATCACGTTCAAGTCGGCGTATCTCCCAAATATCCCCCATTCAGTTCCCTCTCCCTCCGGGAGAGGGCTAGGGTGAGGGCAAGCAAGCTCCAGCCATAAACACCTCCTGTGGCCGACAATTGTCCAGGACTTTGGGGCTGTTCTTTGCAGCAAACTCAAGGCAATCTCGGTCTACCCCTATTCACGGAACGGGCAGGAGGCTTCAGATGGTGCAGTTGTGTTCGATCGAATTAGCAGTGGACGACGTGCTGGCGCGCTTGCCGGCGCATATCCACATGGGCATGCCACTGGGCCTGGGCAAACCCAATCACTTCGTCAACGCGCTGTACCGGCGGATCAAAGGCCTGCCCCAGCGGCAGCTGACGATCTACACCGCGCTGTGCCTCGGTCGCCCGGCGTTGGGCGACGGCTTGCAAAAGCGCTTCATCGAACCCTTCGTCGAGCGCGTCTTCGGTGACTACCCGGAATTCGATTTCCTCGCCGACCTGCACCGCGACAGCCTGCCCGCCAACATCCGCATCGAACAGTTCTTCATGCAGCCCGGCAGCCTGCTCAACAGCGCGCCGGCCCAGCAGGATTACGTCAGCAGCAACTACAGCCACGCCGCCCGCGACATCAACGCCGCCGGGCTGAATCTGGTGGCGCAGTTATTGGCCAGCAGCAGCGAACACCCGGATCGCCTGAGCCTGAGCTGCAACCCCGACATCACCCTCGATCTGTTGCCGATGATCGCCAAGCGCCGCGAAGACGGGGAGACCATTTTGCTGGTCGGCCAAGTGCACACCGATCTGCCGTACATGCCCGGCGACGCCGAAGTCGACATCGACACCTTCGACCTGCTGATCGACGAAAAGGACAGCAGCACGCTGTTTTCCACGCCGAACATGCCGGTGGGGTTTCAAGATCATTTCATTGGTTTACACGCGAGTACGCTGGTGCGCGACGGCGGTACGTTGCAGATCGGCATCGGTTCGATGGGCGATGCCCTCACCGCAGCGTTGCTCGCACGTCAGGCGGATAACGCCGGTTATCAGGCGTTGCTCGACGACATCAACCTCAGCCAGTGGGCACAGTTGATCAACCGCGAGGGCGGCACCGGGCCATTCGCCAAAGGCCTGTACGGTTGCAGCGAAATGTTCGTCAACGGCCTGCTGGTGCTGGCGGATGCCGGGATCATCCGGCGCAAGGTTTACCCCGATGTGCCGACGCAGGAGCAGGCCAACGCCGGCACCCTCGACGAAGCGGCGCAAACCGACGGCATTTCCGTGCACGGCGGTTTCTTTCTCGGCCCGCGCAGTTTCTACGAGCGATTGCGCGAGTTGCCGCTGAGCAAACGCCTCGAATTCAACATGACCCGCATCAGCTACATCAACGAGCTCTACGGGCAGGAAGAACTCAAGCGCTTGCAGCGCCTCGACGCGCGATTCATCAACACGGTGTTCACCATGACCTTGCTCGGCGCTGGCGTGGCGGATCAACTGGAGGATGGACGAGTACTCAGCGGAGTCGGCGGGCAGTACAACTTCGTCGCGCAGGGCCATGCGTTGCACGACGCGCGCTCGATCCTGATCCTGCGCAGTTGGCGTGAATCCGGCGGCGACGTCAGCTCCAACATCGTCTGGGAATACGGCCACTGCACGATCCCACGGCATCTGCGCGACATCGTCGTGACCGAATACGGCATCGCTGATCTGCGCGGTAAAACCGATGCCGTAGTGATCGAATCGCTGCTGAACATCAGCGATTCACGCTTCCAGCCGGGCCTGATCGAACAAGCGCAAAAGGTCGGCAAACTGCCAAAGGATTTCCGCCTCGATCCGCGCTTCACCGAGAACACGCCGCAGCGTTTGCAAGCCATCGCCGCACGGCACAAAAACCTGTTTCCGGAGTACCCGCTGGGCTGTGATTTCTCCCCGATCGAACGGGATCTACTGCGGGCGCTGAACTGGCTAAAAAGCAAATTCAAACTCACCGAAATCCTCGAACTGGGCAAAGCCGCCATCGACGCCCCCGAGGCATCGCTCTACCCCGAACACCTCGAACGCATGCAACTCACAAACCCGGAAGGCCTGAAAGAAGACCTCTTCCAACGCCTGCTCCTCACCGGCCTAAAAGCCACCACCCAAACCCCGTAGGAGCTGCGGCACGCTGCGATCTTTTGATCCTGATCTTTAAAAGATCAAAAGATCGCAGCCTCGTTGCACTCGACAGCTCCTACACAAGTTACGCCTAAATCTGAATGAATACGGAGTGTCATCCGTAGTCCCGTTCTGAAAATCATCAATCACTGAGTTTTTGGATTGTCGTCGGCATTCGCCTGTCGATAGGTTTGTCTGTGGTCTATCCAGCAGCAAATCCGGAGGGTACAGAGTGTCAGCATCGAAGAAATACTTGCCACAAGAGTCTGTCGAGCAGGCCTTACTCCTCACTGACTTAACCGAAAAGAACCAACCCGACCACGCAGTCCGACTACTGCTCAATGAAGTCCTTCAAGGACTCGCAGCAAGAGGCTGGCCCCGAGCGCAGTTGCAGGTTGGGCCAAGGATCGTGTCCGCCGAAGAGAACTACGGTTTGCTGGGTTACGACCCGGCAGAAATTACCCTTGGCAGCGAGCACACACGTTGGGTCGATGAGCATTCGCTTTTGCGAACGCAGACCACCAGCCAGATTCCTGCGGCGCTTCAGCAGGCCGCCGAGGTTCGTCGGCCGGGACAAACCATTTTGCTGGCAGCACCAGGCATTACCTTCAGGCGTGATAGCCGAGATCGTTGGCATTGCGCCGAGCCGCACCAAATGGATATCTGGGTATTGGGCGACCCGGAGCTGGCATCCCATGAGCATTTACTGCGTCTTGTCGGCGATATTTTGCAGTCGGCCGTCCCGGAAAAGTCCTGGGTTTATAGCGACAGTCCACATCACTACACCGAGGGCGGGATTGAAGTGAATGTGTTGAATGATGGCGTGCCGGTCGAGGTTCTTGAGTGCGGGCGTATCGCGAAGTCGCTGTTGCAGCGTTTGCAGATTGATCCGCTGCGCCATGGCGGACTCGCTCTTGGGATGGGGCTGGATCGCCTGACGATGTTGCGCAAAGGCATTCCTGATATTCGTTTGTTGCGTGATCAGAATGTGCGCGTGCAGGCGCAGATGCATGATCTGGTTCAGTGGACTGCGGTATCCCGTTTGCCGTCGATTGCCCGCGATATCTCGTTGGCAGTAACGCCGGGATTGAGTGAAGAGGTATTGACCGAGAGGATGTTGCAGGCGGCAGGGGATTGCTCTGGATGGATCGAGGAGATGCGCATCAAGGGGCGCTGGCCACGTTCGGATTTACCGGCGCAGGCCATTGAGCGACTCGGGATGTTACCGGGTCAGGAGAATGTGCTTTTGCATGTGGTGCTGCGTGATTGTTCTCGCTCGATTACCACCGGTGAAGCGAATGCCTTGTACGCGGATATTCAAGCTGCGATGCACGAAGGGGTACCGGGGGCGGGGTACAGAATGGATTTGTCGAAGGTTTGAGACTTACCTGTGGGAGCGAGCCTGCTCGCGAAAGCGGTGGATCAGTCAAAGAATAGGTTGACTGACACGACGCCTTCGCGAGCAGGCTCGCTACCACAGGGAAATTGCGGTGCGGCTTTGTTCGATGAAAATATCGACGTGCTGCAGTGTTGCTGATTATCGACGCTATTCGGCCAAGAGGCCGCCGCGCAATAACTGCCAGTCCCAAAACAACTGTAGGAGCAAAGCTTGCTCGCGAAAGCGGTGGTTCAGTCAAATAATCGACTGACACAACGCCTTCGCGAGCAAGCTCGGCTCCTACAAGGGTATTGCGATGTGGCTTTATTCGATGAAGGTGACAACGCCGCCTGTCAGCGATTTAACGCGGGCCAGCGATTCGACGCGGTAGCCTTGCGAGTCCAGTTCGGCGCGGCCGCCCTGGAACGACTTCTCGATGACGATGCCCAGGCCGGCCACGGTGGCGCCGGCCTGTTTGATGATCGAGATCAGCGCTTGCGAGGCCTTACCGTTGGCCAGGAAGTCGTCGATGATCAGCACGCGGTCGCTGCTGGTCAGGTGGCGCGGGGAGATGGCCACGGTGCTTTCGGTCTTTTTGGTGAACGAGTACACGGTCGCCGACAGCAGGTTTTCCGTCAGGGTCAGGGACTGTTGCTTGCGGGCGAAGATCACCGGCACGCCGAGGTTCAGACCGGTCATGATCGCCGGGGCGATGCCCGAGGCTTCGATGGTGACGATCTTGGTGATGCCCGAATCCTTGAACAGCGCGGCGAATTCGTCGCCGATCAGTTTCATCAGGGCCGGGTCGATCTGGTGGTTCAGGAAGGCGTCGACCTTCAGGACCTGGTCGGAAAGCACAATGCCTTGTTCGCGGATTTTCTGGTGCAATGCTTCCATGAAGCTGTCCTCTTTTGGCGCTTTGTGCGCCGAAGGTCTAGTAAAAAAAGTGGTCAATTCTAGCGCTTTAACATCGCGCGTATATCAGCCAATGCGCTGTTGCCGCGCACGACTTTGACTTCGGTCGGTGTGTCGTCGTTGCCTTCCCAGGCCAGATCGTCCGGTGGCAGCTCATCGAGGAAGCGGCTCGGCGCGCAGTCGATGATCTCGCCGTACTGCTTGCGCTTGGCGGCGAAGGTGAAGGCCAGGGTCTGACGCGCGCGGGTGATGCCCACGTAGGCCAGGCGGCGTTCTTCTTCGATGGTGTCGGCTTCGATGCTGGAACGGTGCGGGAGAATTTCCTCTTCCATGCCCATTATGAACACGTAAGGGAATTCCAGACCCTTGGACGCATGCAGGGTCATCATCTGCACGCCTTCGGCACCGTCTTCCTCTTCCTGCTGACGTTCGAGCATGTCGCGCAGAACGAGTTTGCCGATCGCATCCTCGACGGTCATTTCGCCTTCTTCGTCCTTCTCAAGAGTGTTTTTCAACGCCTCGATCAGGAACCAGACGTTGCTCATCCGGTAATCGGCGGCCTTGTCGCTGGAGCTGTTGGTGCGCAGCCAGTTCTCGTAGTCGATGTCCATGACCATGCTGCGCAGCGCGGAGATCGGATCTTCGCCGGCGCACTGCTCGCGCACTTTGTCCATGAAGCGCTTGAAGCGCGACAGGCGATCGGTGAAACGGCTGTCCAGATGCTCGCCCAGACCGATTTCGTCGGTGGCGGCGTACATCGAGATCTTGCGTTCGGTGGCGTAGTTGCCGAGTTTTTCCAAAGTAGTCGAGCCGATTTCGCGGCGCGGCACGTTGATCACGCGCAGGAAGGCGTTGTCGTCATCCGGGTTCACGATCAGGCGGAAGTAGGCCATCAGGTCTTTCACTTCCTGGCGGCCGAAGAAGCTGTTGCCGCCGCTCAGGCGATACGGCACCTGGTGGTGCTGCAACTTCAGCTCGATCAGTTTGGCCTGATAGTTACCGCGATAGAGGATCGCGAAATCGCTGTACGGGCGGTCGGTGCGCAAGTGCAGGCTGAGGATTTCCATGGCCACGCGCTCGGCTTCGGCGTCTTCGTTGCGGCAGCGGATCACGCGGATCTCGTCACCGTGGCCCATCTCACTCCACAGCTGCTTTTCGAATTCGTGCGGGTTGTTCGAGATCAGCACGTTGGCGCAGCGCAGAATGCGACTGGTCGAGCGGTAATTCTGCTCGAGCATCACCACTTTCAGCGATGGATAGTCGTCCTTGAGCAGCATCAGGTTTTCCGGCCGCGCGCCGCGCCAGGCGTAGATCGACTGGTCGTCGTCGCCGACCACGGTGAACTGGTTGCGTTTGCCGATGAGCATTTTTACCAGCAGGTACTGGCTGGCGTTGGTGTCCTGATATTCATCGACGAGCAGGTAGCGCACCTTGTTCTGCCACTTTTCGAGGATGTCGGCGTGTTCTTCGAAGAGTTTTACCGGCAGCAGGATCAGGTCGTCGAAGTCCACCGCATTGAACGCTTTGAGCGTGCGCTGATAGTGGGTGTAGACGATGGCGGCAGTCTGTTCCTTGGGATTACGCGCGTTCTCCAGCGCCTGAGGCGGCAGGATCAGGTCGTTTTTCCAGGCGCCGATCATGTTCTTGATCTCGTCGACGCCGTCTTCGCCCGCGTATTCCTTCTGCATGATGTCGGTCATCAGGGACTTGACGTCGGTCTCGTCGAAAATCGAGAAACCGGGTTTGTAGCCCAGCCGCACGTGCTCCTTGCGGATGATGTTCAGACCGAGGTTGTGGAAGGTGCAGACCGTCAGGCCGCGCCCTTCGCCGGCGCGCAACAGGGTACCGACCCGCTCTTTCATCTCGCGCGCGGCCTTGTTGGTAAAGGTCATGGCGACGATGTACTGGGCGCGGATGCCGCAGTTCTGGATCAGGTGCGCGATTTTGCGCGTGATCACGCTGGTCTTGCCGGAGCCAGCACCGGCGAGCACCAATAGAGGGCCGCCGACGTAGTTCACGGCTTCTTGCTGCCGGGGATTGAGTCGGGACATACGAAAATTCGGGAGTCGTTGACGAAATGGGCCGGCATTTTAACAGGCTCAGAGATTTGTGCTGCTCTGTCCGACTTGTGACGTACCACGCGATTCAAATTTGCCGGTTTTGTTACTTTCACGCAGGATGCGCGGTGATTTTGCGGCTAATGTTCTCATTCGTGACACAAAATAACGTTTCGATATCCGTTGTCATTTGGTCATTGGTCAGCGCAACGGCATAATGCCCCCGCCCACATCATTGCAGAGTCTAGGGAGCTAGCTTGTCTACGCCTGTCGAACCCTTGCGTTTGCTGCTACTGGCCGAAGAGCCAGCGTGGACAGCGTTATTGCGTGAGTGTCTGGCTCCGATGGGGAGCGCGGCGGTGCTGATCAGCGCGCCGAGCTGGGAGTCGGTCAGCAGTTTGTTCGAAGACAACCGCCATGCGGTGTTATTGACCCTTCCTGCGTTGCAACCGGCACCCGGCCGCTGCAGCCTGCCGACGGTATTGTTGCTCGACCACGAACCGGACACCGCGCCGGTTGGCGTCAGTGACTGGCTGGTGTTCGACGCCCTCGACCCCGGCATGCTGCGCCGTTGCCTGCGCCATGTGCGCGAACGCGGCGTTCTCGAAAACACCCTGCAACGCCTCGCCGAACAGGATCCTTTGACCGGCATCGCCAACCGTCAGGGTTTCCAGACTTTGCTGACAGCGCGTCTTGCTGAAGGCGATGGTCGCGGCCTGGCCCTCGGGCATCTCGATCTCGATAACTTTCGCCACGCCAACGACGCCCTCGGCCATCAGGCTGGCGATCGGCTGATCCTGCAGGTCGTGGCGCGGCTGAAAAGTCAGTTGGAAGCCGGCGATCAACTGGCACGTCTCGGCAGCGATGAATTTGCTTTGCTGATCGACACCCGCCGCGCGCCGCAACGCGCCGAGTGGATGGCCGAACGCATCACCGAAGCACTCGCCGAACCGTATTGGGTGGATGGCGAAAGCCTGCTCATAGGCTCCAGCCTCGGCATCGCCCACGCCCGCGCGCAGGCTGGCGCTGACCCGCTGATGTGGCATGCGCACATCGCCATGCAGCAGGCCAAGAGCACGCAGGGCTGCACCTTTCATATCTTCAACGAACGCATCAACCGCAACGCGCGGAGCATGGCCGACCTCGAAAGCGAGCTGCGCCGGGCCTTGCGTCGTGATGAGCTGGAATTGCATTACCAGCCACGCCTGAATCTTGAGGACGGCCAGATTGTCGGCCTCGAAGCCTTGGTGCGCTGGCGCCATGGCGAACGTGGTTTACTGCCGCCGAGTGAGTTTGTTCCTTTGGCCGAGCAGAGTGGGTTGATCGTGCCGCTGGGTTACTGGGTGATTTCCCGGGCGTTGCGCGATATGCAGGCACTGCGCGAACGCGGATTGCCGGCGCTGCACATGGCGATCAACTTGTCGTTCCGCCAATTTCAGGACAGTCAGTTGTTGCCGACGCTGAGCCGCTTGATCGCTGAGCGGGGTGTAGAGGCGCAATGGCTGGAATTTGAACTGACGGAAACGGCGGTGATGCGCCGTAGTGATCTGGTCAAGCAGACCATGGATGCGTTGGGCCGCCTCGGTGTGCGTTTCTCGCTGGATGACTTTGGCACCGGGTTCTCGTCGTTCGTGCACCTCAACAGCTTGCCGATCACTTTGCTGAAGATCGACAAGAGTTTTGTCGGTGGCATGGAACAGCGCGAAGAGAACCGCAAACTGGTGCACGCGATGATCAACCTTGCGCACAACCTGCATCTGGAAGTGGTGGCGGAAGGGGTTGAGACGCCGGAACAACTGGAATTGCTGCGCGGGTTTGGTTGCGATCAGGTGCAGGGTTATCTGATCAGCCGGCCGTTGCCGTTGGCAGAGCTGGTTGAATACCTGACGTTTGGCTCAAGCCAACAGCCTGCCCTCGAAATCGTGAGCTGACCCAAGTCTTCGGGTCAGGCACAAATCCCTGTGGGAGCGGGCTTGCTCGCGAAGGCGCCGTGTCAGTCAATGCACATATCGACTGACCCACCGCTTTCGCGAGCAAGCCCGCTCCCACAGGGGATCCTCACTCCGGTTGTGCGACGGCGTATTGCCGTAAAGACACAGGCTCCAGCCGAATCATCCGCTTCATCTTCCACTCAAACGCCAACGTCAGACTCACCGCCGCGCACGCCAACCCCAGCGCCAATCCCCACCAGACGCCCGTCGGCCCCCAGTTCAAGTGGAATGCCATCCACCACGCCGCTGGCGCGCCAATCAGCCAATAACAGCCGAGCCCGACCAGGAACGTGGTCTTCGCATCCTTGAGCCCGCGAATACAGCCCATGGCAATCGTCTGCGTGCCGTCGAACAGCTCGAACCATGCCGCCACGGCCAGCAGGCTCACCGCCAAACGAATCACTTCGGCAAACGCCGGATCGTTGTGATCAAGGAATAACCCGACCAATTGATTCGGCAAGAACCAGAACACCATCGCAAACCCGAGCATCACCACCGCACCAAAGACAATCCCGACCCGGCCTGACATCCGTGCATCGAGCAATTGCCCGGCGCCGTAATGTTGGCCGATGCGCATGGTGATCGCATAAGACATCCCCGCCGGCACCATGAACGCCACCGAAACAATCTGCAGGGCGATCTGATGCGCGCCCAATTGCGTGCTGCCCATGGTGCCCATGCACAGTGCTGCGAAGGCGAACAAACCGACTTCCACCGCGTAGGTGCCACCGATCGGCAGACCGAGGCGCCAGAGCTCTTTCAGGTACTGTCGATTCGGCCGCGATAACCCTGCGCGCAGCGGATAAGCGTCATACGCCGGGTGCCGACGAATGTGCCAGGCCAACCCCAGCGCCATGCAGTTGGCGACAATCGCCGTGACCAGGCCGATGCCCATCAGGCCCATTTTCGGCAGACCGAACATGCCGGTGATCAGCGCGTAATTGAGCAGGAAGTTGGCCACGGTGCCGGCCAGACTGATGACCATCACCGGTGTCGCCCGACCAATTGCACTGGTGAAACCGCGCAGGGCCATAAAGCTCAGGTAGCCGGGCAGGGCGAAGGGCAGGGCGATCAGGAATTGCCCGGCGGCGTTGACGTTGGTTTCGGTCTGGCCGAACAGCAGCAACACCGGTTTCAGGTTCCACAGCAGCAAACCGGCGCCCAGCGCCATCAGCCACGCCAGCCACAATCCGGCCTGGGTCAGACGGGCCGCGCCAATGATGTCGCCCGCACCTTTGCGAATCGCTACCAAGGTGCCGACTGCGGCAATCACACCGATGCAAAAAATCGACACAAACGAATAAGTCGCCGCGCCCAGACCGCCGCCGGCCAGCGCTTCGGGACTGAGGCGCGCCATCATCAAAGTGTCGGTCAGCACCATCAACATGTGCGCCAACTGTGAAGCGATCAACGGCCCTGCCAGCCGCAGAATGGCCCAGAGTTCAGTACGCACAGGATGTTGCATGGGTATCACCACTCAATTTTCAGAGGTAACAGGAGACCGTCGATTCTCGGCGCTTGGCAGGCATTGCACAAAGGGATAAAAAGGATGGGTGGCATGACTAAAACTCATCCTGAATAGATTCCGCTCATTTCGCTGCATCCCGCCACTGGAGCTTTGTGCATGGCCCGTCGACTTCCTCCGTTGTATGCCCTGCGCGCATTTGAAGCGGCGGCGCGACATAGCTCGTTCACCCGCGCGGCGGAAGAACTGTCGATCACCCAGAGCGCGGTGAGTCGGCATATTCGTACGCTGGAAGAGCATTTTGCCTGCCGCTTGTTTCACCGCAGCGGTCGCAATCTGCAACTGACTGAAGCGGCGCGGCTGCTGTTGCCGGGGATTCGCGAAGGTTTCACGGCGCTGGAGCGCGCCTGCAATACCTTGCGCGCCGAGGACGACATCCTGCGCATGAAAGCCCCGTCGACCCTGACCATGCGCTGGTTGCTGGCGCGCCTGAGTCGCTTCCGCCACCTGCAGCCGGGCAACGAGGTGCAACTGACCAGTGCGTGGATGGATGTCGATTCGGTGGACTTCAATGATGAGCCGTTTGATTGCGCCGTGTTGCTCAGCGACGGCCATTTTCCGCCGGACTGGGAAGCGAGTTTGTTGTTTCCCGAAGAACTGATCCCGGTCGGCGCGCCGAATCTGCTCAACGATCAACCGTGGGATCTTGATCGACTGGCAAACACCGAATTGCTCCACCCGACCCCGGATCGCCGCGACTGGCGCAGTTGGCTGGAGCACATGGGCTTGTCCGATCAGGTCTCGCTCAAGGGTGGGCAAGTGTTCGACACGCTGGAGCTTGGCATGATCGCGGCGGCGCGTGGCTATGGGGTATCAATGGGCGATTTGTTGATGGTCGCCGAAGATGTCGCGCAAGGACGCCTCAGTCTGCCGTGGCCGACCGCCGTTGCCAGTGGCCTGGATTATTACCTGGTGTGGCCAAAAACCCGTCCAGGAGGTGAGCGTTTGCGCCGCCTCAGCGATTTTCTTCAAGGCGAAGTCCGCGCCATGGAACTGCCGGCCGTTGCGCGCTTGAGCTGAAACGTTCGAGCCGCCACAATGCCGGCCCCGTGCCATACCCTCGCACAGCGCTCAAGTATTCGGAATTACCGCCGACTATGAGCAAGTGGAACCGTCGTGCCGGTCTCCATGCTTCACCCCCATTATTAGAATTATTCCGAGCATCAGCTGCGATCAAGGAGGATCCGGTGGCTCGGCCAGGAGCTGTTCATGTCTCAACCTCGCGCTCGGATTGCCTCGCAGCTGGGCCTTGCCCTTGCTGTGATTCTGGCGGTCGTCATCAGTGGCAGTACGGTGTTCGCGTTGCGTTCGCTGGATACCGCCAACCTCGCCACCCGTGAAGAACATCTGGCCAGTGAGGCGCGACTGCTGGCCGACCAACTGAGCACCTTCCACGGCACGTTGCGTGAAAGCACCCAGCGCCTCAGCGGGTTGTTCGAGAAGCGCTTCAGCAGCGGGTTGAGCCTTCATCCGGACGAGCCAGTGAGTGTTGCCGGCACCCAGACTCCGGGCCTGCATCTGGGCAGCGAAGTGCTGAACAACAACTTCAAGGAAGTCGACGAGTTCAAGCAGATGACCGCGGGCGTCGCCACGCTGTTCGTGCGCAGTGGCGAAGACTTCATCCGCGTCAGCACCTCGCTGACCAAACAGGACGGCAGCCGCGCCATTGGCACCTTGCTTGACCACGCCCATCCGGCCTACGCGAAGTTGATGGCCGGACAGGGTTATGTCGGCCGCGCCTTGCTGTTTGATCGTTCCTACATGACCCAATACACCCCGGTGCGCGATGGCAGCGGCAAAGTGATTGCGGTGCTGTTCGTCGGTTTCGATTACACCGATGCGCAGAATGCTCAGTTCGATAACCTCAAACGCTTCCGCATCGGTCAGACCGGCTCGCTGGCGTTGCTTGATGAGCAAAGCAAATGGCTGGTTCCACCAGCGGGCGTGCAGGCGCTGGATCAAGCGATCCCGCTGATCAAGGATCTGGCGAAATCGCCGGGCAAAGGCCAGTTCTGGGGCGACACGTCCGAAGATTTCTACAGTGTCGCGGTGCCGTTCGACGGCGGCCCGTGGTCGGTGGTGGCGAGCATGCCGAAAGCCGAGATTCGTGCAGTGACCTGGAGCGTCGGCACGCAACTGGCGATTGGCAGCCTGTTGGCGATGTTGCTGGCGGTCGGTTCGGCGATGTGGCTGCTGCGTTCGAAACTGCAACCGCTGGGTGATCTGGTGCGACAGGCCGAAGCCTTGGGCGCCGGTGATCTGAGCGTGCGTCTGGATGTAGCGAGTAACGACGAAATCGGTCAGTTGTCGCGCGCGTTCAACCAGATGAGCCAGGCGCTGTCGACCATGGTTGAGCACATTCGCCGTTCCTCCGCGGAGGTCAACAGCCGAGCGCAGGCACTGTCCGGTTTGTCTGGCGGTGCTTACGAAGGCATGGAGCAACAGTCCGGCGAAATCACCAGCATGGCCGGCGCGGTGGAAGAATTCAGCGCGACCTCGTTGAACATCGCCGACAACATGGGCGCGACCCAACGTCTGGCACAGGAAAACGCCCAGCAGACGCAGATTGGCCGCAGCTCGATGGAAGAAGCTTCGTCCTCTCTGGAGCAAATCGCTGGCGCCCTCAACAGCACCGCCACAGTGATCAACACGCTCGGTCAGCGCTCGCAGGAAATTGGCGGCATCGTTGGCGTGATCACCTCGATTGCCGAGCAGACCAATTTGCTGGCGCTCAACGCTGCAATTGAAGCGGCGCGTGCCGGTGAGCAAGGTCGCGGTTTCGCCGTGGTGGCGGATGAAGTGCGCAGCCTGGCTTCGCGTACCCGTCAGGCGACCGATGAAATCTCGGTGATGATCCACAGCATTCAGCAGGAAACCGGCAACGCGATCAGCACCATGGAGCAGGGCAATGTGCTGATGCAGGAAGGCTTGTCGCGTAACGCCAATGTCGCCTCGGCGCTGGCGCGGATTGATGAGCAGAGCCGTTCGGCGGGGCAGCAGTTTGCTGCGATTACCACGGCGACTCAGGAGCAGAGCAGTACCGCGACGTTGCTGAGCAGCAATTTGCAGAGCATTGCGTTGGCCAACAGTGAGCAGCGTGAGGTTGTTTCGAATCTGGCGGTGACGGCTAAAGAGCTGGAAGGCTTGGCGGCGGACTTGCGTGCCGAGGTTGATCGGTTTCGTTGATGGGTGGCTGAAATCGCTATCGCGAGCAGGCTCACTCCTACAGGTGTATTGGTTGGTCGCAATGTTTGTGATCACTGAAGATCCCTGTAGGAGTGAGCCTGCTCGCGATCGCCTCACTGCCAATCCTGGATAAAACACTCGAGCTCTTGCTCTTTCACACTTGCTGAAACGTTTCCGCAGCGCTATAAAAATGGCACAACTCCAATAAAGGCTGCTGCCATGACCCCGCTCAAACTCGCCGTCGCCCTCGGCGCATTCTCTGCTGCTTCCCACGCCATGGCCTGGGATTACGTCCTCCTCGATACCAACAAGTCCGCGCAAAACTGGAGCATCACCAGTGAGCAGCTCGGCGTGAAAACCGACAAACCCTTCTCCGTCAGCCTGCGTACCTTGCACGGGGGGCGGCAGGAAGGCGTCAGCATCGTCGATATCGATAACGGCACGATGAAACTCTCGGTGGTGCCAACCCGAGGGATGAACGTCTTGCAGGCCTCTGTCGGCAACGTGCGCATGGGTTGGGATTCGCCGGTCAAGGACGTGGTCAACCCGGCCTTCATCGAGCTCAACGGGCGCGGTGGTCTGGGCTGGCTGGAAGGTTTCAACGAGCTGGTCGCCCGCTGCGGTTACGAATGGGTTGGCCATCCCGGCATGGACAACGGTGAACTGCTGACCTTGCATGGCCGCGCCGCCAACATCCCGGCCAGTACCGTCACGCTGCACATCGACGAAAAGCCACCCTACGCCATCAGCCTGCGCGGCGAGCTGAAAGAGCAGGCCTTCAAGAAAGTCGACTTCTCGGTCGTCACTGAACTGGTCACCGAACCTGGCAGCGTGCGCTTTGCACTTAACGATACGCTGACCAACAACGGCGACTATCCAAAGGAATACCAGGCGCTGTATCACAGCAATTTCAGCACGCCGTTCCTCGAGCAGGGCGCCCGTTTTGCTGCACCGGTAAAACAGGTCTCGCCGTTCAACGACAAGGCCAAGGGCGATCTGGCTGACTGGCAGACTTATCGTGCGCCGACCAAGGACTACGACGAAACCGTCTACAACGTCGTGCCCTATGCCGACGCCAAAGGTGAAACCCTGACTGTTCTGCATAACAAGGCGGGCAGCCTTGGTGTTTCTGTTGGCTTCAATACCCAGCAGTTGCCGGTGTTTTCCCTGTGGAAAAACACCGATACCCAAGGGCAGGGCTATGTCACGGGGCTGGAGCCGGGCACCAGTTTTTCTTACAACCGCCGCTATCAGCGTCCGTTGAATCTGGTGCCGACCATCGCACCGAAGGAACACAAACAGTTCCAGATCAGCTACAGCCTGCTCGCAGACAAAGGTGCTGTGGATAACGCCTTGAAGCGTGTGACCGAGATTCAGGCGGGGCGCGACACCGAAGTGCGGCAGACGCCGCTGGTTGATCTGACCGAGCATTAAGGTGTCGCCGGCCGATATTGCAGCGCCTCGGCCAAGTGTTCGCGTTTGATTGCATCGACTTGTTCGAGGTCTGCCAGTGTCCGGGCGACCTTGAGCAGGCGATGGGCCGAGCGCAGCGAAAGCGTTAATCGCTCACAGGCCGACTCGAGCCATTTTTCATCGGCTGTGGATAACGCGCAGTGCCGCTTCAGCCCCGGCAAATCAAGAAATGCATTGGCGCAGCCCTGACGTTTCTGCTGTCGTTCCCGCGCCTCGGCGACCAAGGCAGCGGCGGTGGCACTGTCCTCTCCCGGTTTTACCTGCGGATTCAACGCGGTCGCCTCCCGCGCGACCGTCAGGTGCAGATCAATTCGATCCAGCAGCGGCCCCGATAGCTTGTTGCGATAGCGCTGCACCATGTCCGGGGTGCAGGAACATTTGCCGCTGGGCTCGCCAAGATATCCACAGGGACATGGATTCATCGCCGCCACCAATTGAAAGCGCGCCGGAAAACGCACGCGATCCTTGGCTCGGGAAATCACGATGTGTCCGGACTCCAATGGCTCGCGCAGCACCTCCAGAACCTTGCGATCAAACTCCGGCAATTCATCGAGAAACAGCACGCCGTGGTGGGCGAGGGTGATTTCACCAGGTTGCGGTTTCGAGCTGCCGCCGACCAGTGCCGGGCCGGATGCCGAGTGATGCGGCTGGCGAAACGGCCGCTGCGGCCAGTGGGTCAGAGGCACGCAACTGGCGACCGATTGAATGGCCGCCACTTCCAGTGCCTCGCTTTCGGCAAGTGGTGGCAGCAACCCGGGCAGGCGACTGGCCAACAAGGTTTTGCCCGTCCCCGGCGGGCCGCTGAACAACAGGTTATGCGCGCCCGCCGCGGCAATCAGCAGCGCACGTTTGGCAGCTGATTGGCCTTGGACTTCGTTGAGATCGGGATAGGGTTTGCTGGCGTACATCAGGCCGTTCGAGACATACGGTTCAACCGGCGTATGGCCATTGAAATGCGCCACCGCCTCCAGCAGATGATCCACCGCAAACACCTTCAACCCCGAAGCAAGGCAGGCCTCCTCAGCATTCGCTCGCGGCACCACCAGCGCACGACCCGCCTTGCGCGCCGCCAATGCTGCCGGCAACACGCCACGCACCGCTCGTACGGCGCCGGACAGCGCCAACTCACCAAGACATTCCACATCATCCAGCGTCAGACACGGCACCTGCACACTCGCCGACAGAATCCCCAAGGCAATCGCCAGATCAAACCGCCCACCGTCCTTTGGCAAATCCGCTGGCGCCAGATTCAAGGTGATCCGCCGCGCGGGAAACTGCAGCCCGGAATTGATGATCGCGCTGCGCACCCGATCCTTGCTCTCCTTCACAGCCGCCTCGGGCAGGCCGACCATGGTCAGCGACGGCAGACCGTTGGCCAGATGGACTTCGACGGTAACAGCGGGGGCTTCCACGCCAATCTGGGCGCGACTGTGGACGATGGAGAGGGACATGGTCGTTCCTTGAGCTGAATCGGGGAGCCGCTTCCTGCGGTTTTTTTAAGGGTAGTTGAGCCGGGTTTCAGTGCTGAAATAGAGGTTTACAAGACGTATCAAGACCCGATGGGCTGTCACTGCTTGCCTGAATTGGAGCGTTGACTCTCGACCGGCATTGACGGATCATCCTGTTCGAGGACTGCAACTGCGCATTCGTCGGGACTGGGCACCAGCAAAAGCTCCCCCGCATTTTTGGCAGCAGAGAAAGCTGGTTTCTCTGAAGTAGTGACGACGGGCTAGCCTGTCGGATTCTGAACCCACGGCCGTAAAGCCCGGAGCTAAAGAATCGCTGCGACTACTCCTCAAAAAACACTTAAAAGGCGTCCATCGGACGCCTTTTTTTATTTCTGATTTGATGGTGCTCGTGGTATCTGCCCCACTAACGTGCCATGTGCGCGTTTTTGCGGGTACCAAGTCACCACGAAGTAACCAAATCCTGTGGCGCGCTCGTGTCGCGGTTCAAGAATCAGTGTTCCCATAGATGTCCTCAGTACCGCGACCCTGTTTCCACATCGCTGTTCTTTGAACTCACAATAGATTTGTGCTCCCGGGACAATCATTTTCGCAACAATCGCTGCTATCCCATCGGCAGTCTGGCAACCATGCTTGAGCAAATCGGCACTATGGGCTTCCCAAATGTGCACTACGCCAAAACCACTATTCGCTCGACGGTGGATACCTACACGCAGATAAATCTTCCCGCCTGGCAAGCCGAATTTTGGCATATCGGGGATCGTGCCAAAGGTGTAACCACCATCTGGATGCTGAACCAGCGTGTTTTCTTTGAGCTTAAGCAGATCAGACAAGAGGGATCCAGAACCAGAGTGTCTGGCGATCAATGTGTATCGCCTGGAACTCGACAAATAGGATCGACCAGCGCAGGCGAAAACCACCAGCCTAATCACAGCGAAGAACTCACGTAATCAGGCGCAGACGCTGATTCTCGTAGGGTTATGCCCTAATAGTTGTAGGACGCCGGCGAAACGGTTTGCCCGATTCGCTGATCAGCAGGGTGTTTTCGATCTGGTTGTGGATCAGGGTTTTTCGGGTTTGGTATTGGTCGGGGTCGAGTTTTCGCAGCATGCGTTCGTTGAGGTGGATGTGCAGCAGGCGGCTCAGGTCTCGGGCGCAGAACCAGGGTTGGTTCTGGATGAGGAGGGCGTGGAGGGGGAGTTTGTGGCGGGTGAAGATATTAGGTGTCAGGTAGTTTTCGTCCATGGTTCAGTTCTCGAATTCAAGTGAAGAAAACTGCTTCTGTTCGTCGCCAAACGAAAAGGGTGGCAGCTATGCGCGGGTTGGCGAACCGGTGAATTCGAAACCGGCAGACCCTGAGGTCTCCCACGCAAAGCCGCCATAACTCGTTGAGAGAAAAAACCTCTCTGTGAGTTTAGTTGCATTGCGTCAAATTCGATCCAGGTCGCCAAACCCGGTGCTGAACATTCAGCATCGGGTGAGCTTAGAAACCTGGGCTTTTCGGCGCAATCGGACGGCGGTCATTCAGGTTGTAGGACGTTGCCGGGATGGTTGAAGGGCTGGAGATCAAAAGATCGCAGCCTTCGGCAGCTCCCACAGGGGGTTGCGGGGTTATTCAGCAGGCGGTGTCAGCTTGGCTTCCATCTCGGCGACTTTGGCTTCGAGGCTTTCGAGGCGAGCGCGAGTGCGGGCCAGAACGACCATCTGACTATCAAACTCTTCACGGCTCACCAAATCGAGTTTGCTGAAGGCACTTTGCAGCAGCATCTTGAACTGGCTTTCGATTTCGGCTTTCGGCAGCGGGGTGTCGCCGCTGAAGAGGCGGGAGGCGGTGCCGCTCAGGGCGTCGAGGAAGTCTTTGGGCGCGAGCATGGTGGATGTCCTGGAAACAATGGCCGGCAGTGTATCACGCAGTGTCTATAGTCAATCTCGCGGTCAGGGATGCACGCTTTTCGCGCAGGCGGACGGACGGCGACGCACCGTTGTTGTGCGTATCCGGATGGGGTTTTGCACGGGATGGCGTGCGACAGCGGCCAAGGGATTGAAATCAGTGGTTTTTGGCGAGATGGCAAGCTTTCTGCTTAGTCACCTTCGACCCATGCACTGATGCAGTCGCTGTGACGAATGCAGTGCGGCAGACGGAGCGGGGAGTTTCGTCGGCAGCGGTTAGCTGGCGTCAGTCGGGCAGGTACGGCCGACGATGCGTTACAAAGCCAGGCACTGCGCTTAGACTTGAGTCGGGTTTGTTTTCCTGGGGCAAGTCCACCAATTCGGGAGAGAGTTTTCATGAAGCTAGTCACTGCCATCATCAAGCCGTTCAAGTTGGACGACGTGCGCGAGTCGCTGTCCGAAATCGGCGTGCAGGGCATTACCGTTACTGAAGTCAAAGGCTTCGGCCGGCAGAAGGGTCACACCGAGCTGTATCGCGGCGCGGAATATGTGGTCGATTTTCTGCCCAAGGTGAAAATCGACGTGGCCATCGACGACAAGGATCTGGATCGGGTTATCGAGGCGATAACCAAGGCGGCCAACACCGGCAAGATCGGTGACGGCAAGATCTTCGTGGTCAATCTGGAACAGGCGATTCGCATCCGTACCGGCGAAACCGATACCGACGCGATTTAACCGCCGCCACAAACCCCAACGCCCCAGGAGAAAACAATATGACTCTGCGTAAATTCGCAGGGCTAGGAGCCCTGTTGTCCATCGTAATGCCAAGCCTTGCAATGGCGGCAGACGAAGTGGCGGCCCCAGTCCTCAATTCCGGCGACACTGCCTGGATGCTCACCTCGACGGCACTCGTGCTGTTCATGACCATTCCCGGCCTGGCGCTGTTCTACGGCGGCATGGTTCGCTCGAAAAACATTCTTTCCGTGATGATGCAGTGCTTCGCCATTACCGGTCTGATCAGCATCCTGTGGGTCATTTATGGCTACAGCATTGCGTTCGACACCACCGGCATGGAGCAGGGCGTCGTCAACTTCAACTCGTTCTTCGGCGGCATGGGCAAGGCGTTCCTCGCCGGTGTCACGCCTTCGAGCCTGACCGGTCCTGCGGCGCTGTTCCCTGAAGCGGTGTTCATCACCTTCCAGATGACTTTCGCGATCATCACCCCGGCGCTGATCGTCGGTGCGTTCGCCGAGCGGATGAAGTTCTCCGCGATGCTGATCTTCATGGGCATCTGGTTCACCCTGGTTTACGCGCCGATCGCGCACATGGTCTGGTTCGGCAACGGCGGCCTGATGTGGGACTGGGGCGTGCTCGACTTCGCGGGCGGCACCGTGGTGCACATCAACGCCGGTGTCGCTGGTCTGATCTGCTGCCTGGTGTTGGGTAAGCGTAAAGGCTTCCCGACCACCCCGATGGCTCCGCACAACCTCGGTTACACCCTGATGGGCGCGGCGATGCTGTGGGTCGGCTGGTTCGGCTTCAACGCCGGTTCCGCTGCGGCGGCCAACGGCACTGCCGGCATGGCGATGCTGGTTACCCAAATCGCTACCGCTGCGGCGGCGCTGGGCTGGATGTTTGCCGAGTGGGTCACCCACGGCAAGCCAAGCGCACTGGGCATTGCTTCGGGTGTGGTTGCCGGTCTGGTCGCGATCACTCCGGCTGCCGGCACCGTGGGCCCGATGGGCGCACTGGTGATCGGTCTGGCCGCAGGCGTGGTGTGCTTCTTCTGCGCCACCACCCTGAAACGCAAACTCGGTTATGACGATTCCCTGGACGCGTTCGGTGTACACGGTATCGGCGGTATTCTCGGCGCGATCCTTACCGGTGTCTTCGCTGCGCCGGCTCTGGGTGGCTTCGGCACCGTCACCGATATCGGCGCGCAAGTCTGGATTCAGGTCAAAGGCGTCGGCTTCACGGTGATCTACACCGCGATCGTCACCTTCATCATCCTCAAGGTGCTGGACGCCGTCATGGGTCTGCGTGTGACCGAGGAAGAAGAATCGGTCGGCCTCGATCTGGCACAACACAACGAACGCGGCTACAACCTGTAAGTACGCGCACTGAAAAAAATTGCCCGGTTCGCCGGGCATTTTTTTGTCCGGGATTTGTCATTAAGCGACAGGCTGAAAGGATTTTTCGTACGCCTTTAGTCGTGTTTACGACGACGGTTTTTCACCGGCCAAACGCTTACGTGATTGCACGCGTATTAGGGCCTTTGTTTTTTCCCAGAGCGCGCTAGAATGCGCCCCGAACGTGCGGAGAACTGTATGTGGCAACAGACTCTGATTACCCTGCGGGCACGGCCCCGGGGCTTTCATCTGGTAACGGACGAGTTACTCGCTGGCCTGCCTGAACTCAGGGAGTGCCGGGTCGGTCTGTTGCATTTGTGGCTGCAGCATACCTCGGCGTCGTTGACCATCAACGAGAACGCCGATCCGGCGGTACGTCGCGACTTCGAACGATTTTTCAATCGTCTGATCCCACAAGGAACAGACGGCTATGAGCATAACGACGAAGGCCTGGACGACCTCCCGGCGCACTTCAAGGCCAGCGTGCTTGGTTGTCAGATCAGTCTGCCGGTGTCGGCAGGGCGACTGGCACTGGGTACCTGGCAAGGTGTTTATCTGGGCGAGCACCGTGATCATGGCGGTGCCCGTAAAGTCCTCGCCACCTTGCACGGTGAAGGGGCATAAACCGTTGGTCACCAATGGTTACTGATTTTTTAACGGCGACTTTCGACAGTTGCCAAAGCTGGTCTATAACTAATCTGCTTTTCGCAAGTCATGAGGTAGAACATGAGCGACGATGATCTGGAAAACGACGACCTCGAAGTAGGCGACGAAGACGAGGCCGAGGAAGGCCTGGAAGCAGCAGCGGAAGACGTTGCTGACGACGATGGCGGTGACGATACGCCGGCCCCTGCTGCCAAAGGCAAAGCCAAGGCTGCGGTGTCGGTAGACGAGTTGCCGAGCATTGAAGCCAAGAACAAGGAACGCGACGCCCTGGCCAAGGCCATGGAAGAGTTCCTGTCGCGCGGCGGAAAAGTGCAGGAAGTGGAGGCCAATGTGGTCGCCGATCCTCCGAAGAAGCCGGACAACAAGTACGGTAGCCGCCCTATCTGAGGCGTGCCGCTTGCTTGCTGAAAAAGCCCGCCGTCGCTGCGGGCTTTTTAGTTCTACAAGCCGCTAAATACGAGCCAATAGAATAAATTATGTCTCCAGCCCCACACGTAGCCCCACACCTATTGCTTGCGCGAAGCTCCTTTTTCCTAAAGCGTGAATTGCCCACCGGCTGTTTACGTGAGCAGACAAAGTCGGGGGTTTGTGGTTTTTGACGTTCAAAAAAAGGCCACATGGGATTGATACGGGCTGGCGCGCTATTTTGGTGGCCAATTAAGGCCTTCCGAACGAGGAACCTGATCTTCGCCTTGCTGCGCGCGGCGACGACGGCGCTGACTGGCAAGACGTTCGTGTTCGCGTTCGGCGTCGTAGGGAACCCACGCCTCATCCTCCGGATTTTCGGCGAATCGAGCCTCCAACTCGCTGTCCGTCCACCCAACTAGGTATGCGAGGCGACGCCGCTCGGTTTGATCCGGATGCCAGCGCCAAGTTGACCGCAGGAAGTTCCACTTGATCCATCCCGCCATCGAGCGGACATTAGGCGGCATAAGGATCATGCAGTCGAGATTGCGACATCTACGCTCAAACTCGTTGAACGGCTCGAAGAAGAAGTCAAGGTAGTCTGACATGTCGCTGTCGATAAACAGCTGCTTCAGATCATGGACTTCCTCGTCGCCTAGCTCGCCCCTCGCGAGACCCATTAGACGGTTGTGATAAGTAGTGAAAACCGAGCCAACAGCCGACATCGACGTCGCTACCTCCGCGTCGGGGCACCGCCCTCCAACTTCTCCTTCGGTCGATCGATCGAGGTTGCTATTGATTAGCTCCGCAAAATCCCGAAGCGCTGTATCCATCCGTGTCAGATAGGTCGGCGCTAGCGCGCTCAGCGCCTGTCGGTCGGCGATCCGCTGGGATTCAAAGGCAATCTCCGAGGCGCGAGCCTGCTGTCGACCCTGGTCAAGTAACTGGCGCTGCTGCAATCGAAACGCGAGGCCGACCCATACAAGGGACAACGGCACCAATGCCCCCGACAAGTAGGATCCCCACTTATCGAATTCGGTGAGCGCCGTCTCTGGCAGAAACCAGCAGAAAACGTGCGCCGCGCTGTTACTGCAGACGTCGAGCTTTACGACGAGCGGCGCGCCCAAGACGATCACGATATAGATAAGGGATACAATTCCCGCCCAACTCGTCAAATTTCGAGAGGGCGCAGGGGCTGCTTGGGTGTCGCTGGTAGGTTGGTGCAAATGAAGACCATTTTTGAGGATACGAATTTTTCGTCGCTGATCGGATCGCTGTCCAACTAGGAGCACATCGCAAGCGGATTAAACGGCAGCTATTGGGATCAACAATGTCCCCGCCGAACGGCGACAACTGGATGCACTGCCGGCCGGCCGCTTAGTCTAAGTCCACGTCTCAGACAAATTATGGCCGTCCCATGGGAACGAAATCAGGGTTTTCTTCGCGCAGACTAACCCATTCGACGCGCCACTGATCGATCTTCATCAAATCAGCCAAGCTTAAATGGGTATCAGCAATTGCCGTGCAAGCTTCAACACAGATCTCAGTGGCATTTTCCGGGGCGCCGTAAGCTGTACGGAGGAGGGAGAGCACATCTTCCGCCAATGCCTCAGCCTCTTTACGAGCTTCAACTGCACCGTTTTGGAGATCGTAAACCACATAGATGGTGAGGTTGTAGGGCGTGCCATTCTCAAGCTCCACTTCTCTTTCGTCAGAGAGGTTAAAAAACAGAGCCGTGATGTGCTCGGAGCGCTTGCTAACGAGCTCGGCGATACCCTTCTCTACGCTGACCTTTTTTCGGCATTCACGCTGCAGTCTGTTTTCAAACTCATTAGGATAAGCCGGACGGCCATAGCGAATGCTGAGCCACTGCTTTAGGGTTCGTTTATCAGCTTCTGTGATTCGAGCAGTGTGGCACGGGCCAGAGAGCTTGGCGAAATCGCCACGCGGGATAATTTGGCGATTTTGAAAGCAGAGATCGACGTAAAACTCATCGTCGTTTTGTGCATAAAAACGGGCGTGAAGCCGTCTTACATTCTTCGCACTAAGAAAGTTTTTGTCCTTCTTGACCTTTTTACCGACGATCACTTCCAGGTAAGACTCTTTATCCTGGGGGATATCGCAATCGTGGGAGATGACAACAGCGCATGTGTCATCATCTCCCTCGAGACCCAACATGGCGAACTCGTCACGCTTGAGCAGGCTTCCTTGTCGCCATGTTGTATTTCGGTCGATCAATCTGAAATCTCACTCAAGCTTCATCGGCAAACGGAACTGAAATCGCAGATTTCCAACCGTCAGTTTTTGTAGTTTTCAGCTGGGATAGCCCAGATCTTGCGTACGATTCATCAGCGATCTTAGATTCCTTGACCAAAACGGAAGCCAGGTGCATGTACGGCTCACCGTTCTTGAACAAGTCCAAAACCGATTTCCCTTGGAACGCTTTCATCTTGACCATGTCGAGCGGTCGCGAAATCTGAGCCTCTTTGAACAGGTCAGCCAGCTGGCTCAACTCAGCGATTTTAGCCACGTTCTCTTCGTCAGGGGATGCCTGATTTCCCATCCATTTATATATAGACTGTCTGGTTACGCCTAATAGCGAACCCATCTCGGATACGGGCAGATTGAGCACGGACTTAATGTTATCCAAGTGTGCATTGGGGCCTCGAAAGTCAAGGCTCACCGGCTTGAGTTGCCCCGTCTCTGCGACGGTAAACTTCGTCTCCTGTTTCGGCTTGAAATAGGAGTTAAGCCGCTCGGCCCCAGGGGCCGCTTGGACACTGCCAGTCCCTAGGAAAAAGGCAATGACTATTGCTGCGGTGCGAGCTGCGCGCGCGACACCGCCTGTCCCATTACTTCTGGAAGTGGTAAAGCCTGTAATCCCGTACATAACTCCCTCCTATTCCCAATGAGCAAAAGCATGCGGGGTGGCAATGGCGTGAAAGCACTTAGCCAAATCCCCATGAAAGCTCAGCAGCTTTTCATAAATCGCTGCTGTATCAACAGGCATGGACTCTTCTACAAAGAGATCCATATCAAAGACAGCATGCGTGAACGGTTTTTCCCTCTGGAATCTCGGCATCAGCTGAACTGACCGAGGGATTAGATCCTGCGGGAAGCCTAAAGGTGAATTCGGAGCCTGATAGACCTTCGCGATTAATAGCCCGCCGCTTTCAGTCCTGTATCCAGCCTCCCAAAGCCCGCCTAGTATCGGAAGGCCAAAATCCACGCCTTGAATCTTCGGGTTGAGATATTCATGCACTGATTCACCCTCAGCAGGTATCACAGCGTTCAGATAGCGAATTCCTAGCCGAAAAACTCGCTCCAGCTGAACTACCTCATGCACAATTTTCAGCCCGTCACACAAAGCCCGAAAAAACTGCTCCCGGTCTAGGTAGTAAGTGGATTGAAAACTCAGAAAATCTTGCCCGAGCACATAACCACAACTCCGATCAGGTTTTGTAAAAAACCAATTTTTGTTAGTGGTAACAACAGGTTGAGCAGTCTCGCCGTCATTTAAGGTTCCATAGTCGACGTTCTGAATGTCTTCGACTTCATAGACCGTAAACCCAGCACGACGCATCATCTCCTGAATATCGGTAGAGAATTTTGCCATAGCCGCAACGGGATTGAATTTCGCCTGGGCTAAGGCGTAATAAACCGGTGCATTCTTTAGCAATACGCTCATTTTTCTCCTCGTGTGGCTCGATGAAGCATTGGTATGTTTGAAGGTCAGTTTACACTCTGGTTGTCACTCTCACAAGAAAATAACTCGTCCCAATGATAGCTATTCGCGTTTGAGTGAGCTGTTCATAGTCGTCAACGTTTCGCAGAATTCTCAGTGGAGACCATACCTTTAGACTTAAGCGTTTGGTTTTGTTGTGACTTGCTCTCAACTGCAGTGCGCCCGTATGAAGTACGCATGTGCAGATTTTTTTTCAAAAATTGCGAGGTTTTGTGGCGTGAGCGTGCACCGCATCGCGATGCCAACATCCAAAAATGTGGATCGGGCGCAACCTCCCACATGACATTAGAGGACTACTCAACTTGGTGCTCACTACCTGTCCGCATGTCATCTTAGTACACCCGAACATCGGCGCCGATGGCCCCGAACCGGCAGCGTGCGAGCAGTCAGCCAAAAAACGCAACAGGTTGCTTCGCAGGCCTTTGATTTTTCAGGAAAAACAGGAGCTGGGTAATATCGCAGCCAAGGCCAATTGAGCCCGTCAGGGGGTTGGCTGGGCAGTGCCAAACGAGTTGGCCGACCTCATCGTCCAGGCAGTGTCGAGGACGCGGCTTCAGTCCAAGGCTCCATTATTTTGCAACCCGCTGATTTGTCAGGCGAAATGCTATCTGTGAAATATTTTTTGGTGTCTCTGTTTCCGATCGCATGATTGACAGCACCCCGCACTTCGCGCAAAGCCCCGATCTAGAGCGCATCACGAATGAAAACCTGTTTTCACACCTGAGACTGGCAAGCAAAAACCAGCTAATCCCGCGCGCCCCTCTAAATCGCACCTATTACGCCTTACCTCACAATCAGAACGTGTTCATGCTTTCAGGCCCTTGCAGGCACTGGAAAATTAGCGCGAATTGACGATAAAGCCGAATCGCCGCGACAAATCCAACCCTTCAACACCACCCACACAAACCATGCCGACACCGTGCCAATCCTCCAGCGCCCGACGCTTTAACAACGACAAATCACCCTGCACATAGGTTTCGGTCAATCCCGGCATCGCATGGTTAAGCAATAGCTCTGCAATCACATAATTGACGCTCAGATGCTGCCAGCCAGCCCGCGCCAACTTGCGCAGATCATGGCTTGACCACATACCACCGCTCAGACCGGCAATCTCCAAAGAAGCCCCAGCCACCGACAAAGCCTGACCATGCCCGCCGGGAAACAGATACACGCTCGGATGGCTTGACTGCTGGTCTCTGTACCAACGCAGCACAGCCACCACAACAGGTGTCAGCGGCAGTTCATGCCGTGTGCGCGTCTTGGTCAGCTCAGCCGGAATCACCCACGCAGCCCCTTCTAGGTCGAAGTGTTCCCAGCGCGCCTGGCGCGTTTCGCCAACCCGCGTACCGTGACAAAGCATCAGCAGCGCCAACAGGCATGGCCCTGGCGACTTCGGTAGCCGCTGCGCCAGCAGATCCATCAGCCCGGCAACATCGCGCGGAAACAACCGCGACACCTTGGGCTTTAAACGACCCAGGCCAAAATCAGTAAACCTGACGTCAGCCAAGGGATTGACGGTCAGCAGACCCAGCCGCTTTGCCGTGCGAAACGCGGCGTTCAATACTCTGTAGGCATTGCATACCGTTGCCGGAGCCAATAGTGCCTGCATCGGTTGAATCAACAGCCGGTCAAGCGTGGCCGTCGTCAATTGATCCACCGGTAAACCCCACAGACGCGGCAACAGCCAGTTCTTTGCTAGTGACCGACAACTGGCCTTTCTTTCCTTCGATACCGTGGACAGATTCAAATGCCGCTCCAGATACCACGTCACCACGTCACTTACCGTATAAAGCTCGCGCAGCGTGGCGCCTGGATCAACACCACCGGCCAGCAGTGGCGCCGACCGTCGCGCGACCAATTCCTTGCAGCCACAACGCGGCCAGTCCCCCGCTTTCTGCCATTTGCCAGCGTGCACCGTGTACCACGCACCCCGGCGCCGATCCTTCAGAAAACGAAAGCGCATATCTGGGTAGCGCATGTCCCGAAGGTCGCGAACGACTTTATCTTTTGCTTCGGCTCTAATCGCTGCATCGCTGAACTCGATATATCTCGTTTCACCCATTGCACACCTCGATAATGATCGACCACATCACCCGGTCGTCACTCTGGCAGACCCGCCAAACGCCATGTCGACGGTGTCGTGGAAGCTGGCTTCGGCTCCCGGCAGACACTGGTCAAACATCACGTCACGTCGACGACACCGACGAAGCTGGCTTCGAAGGGTCAACCGCAAACCCCCGTCTCAACTGCTCCACTACACGCGGCAAACACTCCAGCATGGTCGAACATTCCAGCTCTGGATAATTGCCGACCCGGTGCCAGCCGTCCGTATGCAATACGTCCCACACCCCCCGCCTACGGTTTTTCAAATACCGCAAACGCAGGGTTGGATAATGGTCGGAGCGCAGATAGCCAACGCTCTTATCCCGAGCAAAGCGGCGCACAATTTCGTCAATGAACCGCGCATATGTGGTATCGCCCATCGCACGCCTCGCACCATGGTTGACCATCCAGCGCCCAAAGCGCGTGGCTCCACTGGCGCGCTTTCCCCCAATCACCGACACCAGCATTCCCAACGACTACACACGCACCCAAGCAACACGCGGACAGCCTTCCGCTCTGATTACTCGCTTCTAGGTTGCTAACGCGCTGCGCTTGTTGGGCGTCAGCCAGCACCGCGCCCTGCGGTCACGGCACCGGCAGCCGCCTTGATATAAAGAACCGCTCTGTCACTTTGTGATTGCCCGGCAACTTCAAAGGCATAAGTTACCCACCGCCCTCCAGCGCTCCGCGCCTCCTGGCCGTGGTTAACGTCACCAAGCCAACGCAGGCTCAACCACGCAAGCGGGGAACTCCTTGCGCCCAAAATCAAATGCCGATCAATTCATTGATCTAATAAGCCGAAGCAAAGCCCCGCCATTCGCTATGGCCCGTTTTCGTGTAGGGCATGTAGGGCATGTAGGGCATGCAGGGAACCCCCTATCTATTTGGGTGTTTCAGAGCGGTTCCTTGTAGGTGCGGCGACATAATATGTAGGGCATATAGGGCGGCTAACACCTTTCCTGCCCTACACTGCCCTACAGATGCCCTACGCGATAAATCACCAAAACCATTGATACAGAGCTGTTAAATCACTTGCTGCCCTACATGCCCTACAGTTTTGAGTTAAAAACCTTCTTTTCTAAAATCAATCGAATATCCAGATCAATTCTCTGTTGCTCTCTGGAGTGCGCGATAGTTGACTGGATAGAGGCGCGGCCTTTCGCCACCAGGTATCGAAACTTTGGTCGCAAGGTTCCTCCCCCCTCCATCTACAGCGATCACTCCGGCTGCATTCAGACAGGTGGATATGCGCCGTAGGTCATAGCTTGGCGCTGCCTCTGCCAATGCGTCAGGCGTGAACAAGTATTGCCGGCCATCGCCGGCCTGGCGCCACCAACCCGCCCGGTCTGGTGCGGGAGAGGCATCGGCGCCGATGTCGGAGAAACGCCATGCGTGCCGGTCGATGAACGCCAGCACCGCGCGCAGGATCTTTTGTTCCTCGCTCTGGCCCTTGCCCCGGTGCCCGATCCACGCACCGTACATCTCCACCAGGCCGGCGCTGGCAGTGCCTGGCGCCCACGGCAGAATCCCGAACTCGATAGCTAGCTCGCCGGCCAGCGCGGCAGCTGCGAAGCGCGCCGCTGCCCGGGCCTCCTGCCCCGTGCTGACTGGAAAGGCTTTTCGCATTTCGGCAAACCGGGCGTCCAGATCGGCGGCAGCGGCATCAGGATCGACTGCGGAAAGTGCCACCAGCTGCGCCACGAACGCTTGCCCTGCGTGCCCATGATGCTTACCGCTGGCATGCTTGAGCGCATCGGCAAAGGCCCTCCCCGCGCCTCGGCGGGCATCAGCGTCGGCGGCGTCGTGATCGGCGTCGAGGCCGTGCAGATCGTCAAACGCACCGAACTGGCGATAGACAGGAATGTCCAGAATTCGAAGCTCTTGGCCCGCCTTGCTATGCACGCCACCGCTGGTCATATGCTTGCCGATGGTCATCTCGCCAGTCGACAGCACCATGAGGCGCCACCTGTGCACGGCTCGCGGCAAGCCTGTAACCTGACCCCGTTGCCGGCCAGTACCGTTGGCTAGGGCATAGATGATGTTGCCCACGTCCTGCGCCCTGGCCTCGCCTATCTCATCCATTGCCAGCAGAGTGTCATTGCGCATCGTGGCGACACCTTCTAGGCCGGTGCTGGTGGCGTTCCATGTGCGCAGAAAATCACGGGGAAGCCCCCACACGCTGGCCGCCACGGCCATTGCAATCGTCTTACCACTAGAGCTGTCGCCGAACAGATGGAAACCACCACCATCGACATCAAGCAATGTCAGCAGCGGCCCGGCCAACGCTGCGGTGACTGCCAGCAGCAGCACCGGGTTGCCGATGCTCCGACCTGCGACCTCGGCCCGCCAAGCATCCATTGACCCATGAGCGGCGAACTCATGGCCGCCCAAGTCGAGAGACTGAAACACCACATCACCTTCACCGATCACCTGGCGCGGCATCACAAAAAGCCCTCTCCCGTGCCATCCGACGCGAGTAGCGGCCAGCGCTTCGCGCTCCGGACTGCTCTCAATCAGGTAATCCATGAGCGTACCGCGATGCCTCGGCGAGATGGTCACGCCCATGCGTAGCAACGCCGCCCGCAGCTCGGCCCCGTCGCCGGCCAGCAGCTCCATGGGCACCGACCACTGCCGCCAGACCTTCGCCCGGGACGGCAGGAAACGGACAAGCAAACCGTAGTTGTCGCCGTGGTTGTCGCTGGTCACAGCCAGCACTTCCAGCGGAGAGCAGATGCGCATGTCCACTTTCTTGTTGTCACGCATCCCATGGAAGTACAGGCCGGGAACCAATACTTGACCGGCCTGGGTTTGCACTGGCTTCGGGTAGCAGGCATAGCAAGGCGGCACAGGCTTTACAATCGGCAGGACGGTTAGGGCAAGGACATTTGAAGTGTTCTCGGAGTGGGTCATTTAACCCCGCTCCCGCTGACCACGTTGGAGTCGTGCCAAATGACAACGCTGTGAGCATGCCATGAAGCACAGAAGCCATCTCCATTCTGGCTGATCGCATAATTGCCGGTGTCGTGGCCTGGCTTATCGCCATAGGCAGGGAAGCGGTGTGGCTTTCCATCAAGCACAGGATCGCCGTCAATCAGGCCGCAGCGGGCCTGTATATCGTCTTTGAAGCTCATCAGGATTACCCCAAACAGTTTGTTTAAGGCCAGACCGGGTGCGACAATCGACGCGCCCACTACTGGCGTCCTCTACGGGTTGTCTTAGTGATTGGTACAGCCGGACGCCCTAACGTCCGGCTTTTTTATGCGCTGGCGGTTTTACCCCGGCTTATGTCGATTTGCTCTTGTATCCAAGCGACAATTTCATGCTCCAGCCAGCCCACGGAAATGCGCTTGCCGCCCAAATGGATCGGCTTCGGGAAACTACCTTCATCCATGTACATATATATGGTCGAGCGGGAAAGGCCGGTGCGGCGTTCGACATCAGGACGCCGCAGGATGCGGAGTGGGAAAGGCGTTATTAGCGTCATGGCGAAAACCTATTAATACGTCCAGACCTGTTCAGAACGTCATGGCGCGATTATTGGGATGGAAAAAACTCAGGCGGAACTTTTTTCTGATGCTAGTTCAATCATCAGTTTCCGGCCCTCATCATTCAGGGCATCAAGTTGTTCTATTTTTCCTGCTTGCTCGAACTCGTCCCGCTCCTTCAATGCCGCTTTTAACTCCTGAGATGAACACTGTCTGGCTAGGGCCTCTCCATCCGGTTTGCCTTCGACGTTGCTCAACCAAGGGTCATCCTCTGCCAATGCCGCACAGGCCTGTGCCTTGTTCAATCCTTCCTGCCGCATCCGGCTGGCGACCAGCCTAACCAGTACAAACTTGGCGCCGATATCCCACTTGCGCTGTGCGCCTTCGGGGCGGCTCGTTTTCAGCTCTGGTACGTATTTCCGTGCCAGCGCCCACAACGTTAGAGATTCACGATAGGGGCTTTCTGGAATTTCCATCGAGTCAGCCAGCGCCGATAAGCGCCACTTTTCCTCAGCCCGTCTCTCGAGGAGCAGCCGATCTATTTCCTCTTCGCTCATTAGCAATCCATACACCAAAGGCTTAAAGCCCTTGCCTTTGCTACTCATGCTTCGATCCGCCCGAATGCGCCGTGAATGACATTCGCTGCGGGCGGAGTGGTGGCGAAGTCTGCCCAAGTTTGCAGCAACTCACGACGCTGCCCAATTAGGTCGCTACGGCTATATGCAGCCTCGGTTTGGTTGCGCTCGTCGTGGGCAAGCGACAGTTCGCAGACTTCGCGGGAGTAGGGGGTGCACTCGCTCGCCCAGGTACGGAAAGTGGCTCGGAAACCGTGCGTTGTAATGTCCGGCAGATGCGAGGCTCTCAGCAGGTTGAGGAATGCACTGCGCCCCATTGCACCGGACTTGCCGGTGCCAGGGAATAGATAGGAGCTGCCAACAACGCGTGGCAATGCTTGCAGCAGTTCAATTGCCTGCTTTGGCAATGGGATGGAGAAGGCCTGCCGAGCTTTCATGCGCTTTGCTGGCAGGTTCCAGGTAGCGGCCTCTAGGTCGAACTCATCCCATTCTGCCAAGCGAACCATGCCCGCCCGTGCGGCGGTCAGTATCACCAGTTGCAGAGCCTTGGAGTCGCGGTCATTAGTTGTGCTAAGCCTTTCCATGAAGGCAGGCAGAGCGCGCCAGGGTAGCGACGGATGGTTGATCACCTGCAACGCCCGCTTTTTGTCGGCCCGGCTTAACAGGTTGTCCAGGTGGCCGCGCCAGCGCGCAGGGTTTTCGCCGGAACGAAGGCTCAGCGCTTTGGCAGAGTCCAGCACGTTTTCTATCTGGCCTCTAACCTCGCTCGCTGTCCGGGGTTTCTTGCTCCAAATCGGCTGCAAAACGCGCAAGACGTGCTCGGTTTCAATCTGGTAGGGCGATAGCTCGCCCAGGGTCGGATAGACATAGCGCTCCATTTTGGAAAGCCAGCCTTTGCGCCAAGCATCGGTGACATGCTGGTAGTGCGCCCGGTGGTAGTCCAGCGCCAACGCCTTGAACGTGACGGACTTTGCCTTGTCCGCCTGGCGCTGCTCTTTCTGGCGTTGTTGTTCCGCCTTGCGCTCATCAAGTGGGTCAAGGCCCTGCATAAGCAGTGACCGCGCTTCGGTGGCGGCCAAGCGTGCCGCTTTAAGTTTCACTGTAGGGTATGGGCCTAGCCCCATATCACGACGCCTGCCGCCAAGCTGATAGCGCAACAGCCATGATTTGCTGCCCGTGTTGCTAATTACCAGGTAAAGCCCGGCGCTATCCAGATAGCGGCCTGGCGCGCTCAAGTGCTCAACCTGTTTGGGGTTCAATCCGTCCATGCTGTTTCCTCACCGATCGACCTGGCCCCACATCCAGCCCCACACTTTTTCTGGGATTTTACTGGAATAGGTCGGAACGCTAAGGACGTATAATAGCCTCTGGGCCCAGTATTCACTAGGGGGTTAGGAATTTATCGGAATAGCTCGGAAATAAAAAAGCCCGCCGTCGCTGCGGGCTTTTTCATGCCTGAAATATAGCCATGAATGCACACAACCCCTGTGGGAGCGGGCTTGCTCGCGAAGGCGGTGTGTCATCCAAATCATATGTTGACTGACACGGCCTCTTCGCGAGCAAGCCCGCTCCCACAAGGGGCAGTGGATCAGTTCGAGGCGGCATTCCAGCGTGCGAGTACGGCTGGCAGGTCGGTCAGGCTACGAATTTCGGCATCCGGCAGACGATCCGCTTCCCAGGCTTTGCCCGCCGGGTTAAACCAGATCGCCCGTAACCCGGCCTGCTGTGCCCCGGCAATGTCATCACCCGGATGATCGCCGATGTGCACGGCGGTTTCGGCGGTGGCGCCACCGCGTTGCAGAGCCTCATGAAAAAGCCGCACATCCGGTTTGGCGATGCCGATATCTTCCGCACAGAGCGCAAACTTGAAGTAATCCGCCAGGCCCAATCGACGCACATCGGCGTTGCCGTTGGTGACCACGCCAAGGGCGTAATGATTGGCGAGAATCTCCAGCACCGGCTCGACCTCAGGAAACACTTCGATCTGATGCCGCGCATGCAGAAACACTTCAAAACCCTTGTCTGCCAAATCGGTGGCTTCGCCATGGGCGTAGCCGGCGTCTTCCATCGCATGAAACAACACGCGCCGACGCAGCGCGCTGATGCGATGTTTCAGCCCCGGTTCATTGGTCAGCACACGCTCACGAATCGCCCACAAATGCTCGACCGGCACCGCGCCCAGATTCGGCGCATGTTCGCTCAGCCATTCGCGCAATACCGCTTCGGCGCTGACGATCACTGGCGCGGTGTCCCACAGCGTGTCGTCGAGGTCGAAGGTGATCAACTGGATGCTCATGAATCGTCGCCTTTCATGCGTTTGGCCCGTGGATGGGCGCTGTCGTAGACCGCCGCCAGGTGCTGGAAGTCCAGGTGGGTGTAGATCTGCGTGGTCTTGATGTCGGAGTGGCCGAGCAATTCCTGCACCGCGCGCAGATCCTGGGAGGATTCGAGCAAATGGCTGGCGAAGGAATGCCTGAGCATGTGCGGGTGCAGGTTCTGCCCGAGCTCGCGTTCGCCGGCCAGTTTGACCCGCACCTGAATCGCTCGCGGGCCAAGGCGTCGACCTTGCTGGCTGACGAACACGGCGTCGTCCGTCGGGTTGGTCATCGCGCGCAATGGCAGCCATTGTTCGATGGCTTCGCGGGCCTTTTTTCCTACCGGCAGCAGACGGGTTTTGCTGCCCTTGCCGAGGACTTGCACCATGCCATCGGCCAGATCAAGTTGATCAAGATTAAGCCCGGTCAGCTCGGAGAGGCGCAGACCGGAGGAGTAGAACAACTCCAGAATCGCCTGATCCCGACGCGCGAGAAAATCGTCCTCGACCGCACCTTCCAGCAGTTGCAGCGCACGGTCAGTGTCGAGGGTTTTCGGCAAGCGGCGCTCGCCTTTCGGTGGCGCCAGACCCGTGGCCGGATCATGGTCGCAAAGGCCTTCGCGATTCAGATAGTGATAAAGCCCACGCACCGCCGAAAGCAACCGGGCGAGGCTGCGCGAGGACTGCCCTTGCGCATGCAGACGAGCGATCAGGCTGCGCAGGCGCTGAATATCCAGCGCTGCCCAGCTGCCGATGTTCTGTTTGACGCACCAGCCGAGGACTTTATCGAGGTCGCGGCGGTAGGCCGAGAGCGTGTGCGGCGACACCTGTCGCTCACTGCGCAGGTGTTCGCAGTAAGCGTCCAGTTGTCGTTCCATGCTCAGCGTACCGAGCGCAGGGAGCTGTTGACCCGTGGCAACACGCGACCCATGACTTCGGCGATGTAGCTGAGGAACAGCGTCCCGACCGAACTCTTGTAGTGCTGCGGATCACGGCTGGCGATCGCCAGAATGCCGTGGATGCCTTGATGGCTGACCGCGACGACGGCGGTGGAGCCGATCTGCTTGCGCTGTTCTTCGCCGAAGAGGAAATCCAGCTCATGTTCGCGCAGACTGCCGCTGACGCTTTTGCCTTCGGTGAGCAAGCCGCCGATGGCGACTTGCGCGTCGGCATGGGTGACCCAACGGCCAACCGGTGCCGGGTTGTCGCCGAGCAAAATCAGGCTGACAAAAGGCACTTGGAAATCCTGACGCAGACTGTCTTCGACGCTGATCACCACGTCTTCCAGGCTGCTGGCATCCATCAAGGAAAGAATCAGGCGACGGGTTTTGTCGAACAGGCGGTCGTTGTCGCGGGCGACGTCCATCAACTGCGAGAGGCGGTGACGCATCTCGATGTTGCGATCACGGAGGATGGTCATCTGCCGCTCGACCAGCGAAACGGTGTCGCCGCGCTGGTGCGGAATGCGCAGGGCGGGCAGCAGTTCTTCGTGCTCGACGAAGAAGTCCGGATGCGCCTCAAGGTACGCAGCAACCGCTGCCGCCTCCAGGCTCTCGGACGCTGATTCGTCGGACTGTCGGGCGGGTACCTGAGGCTTATCGGTCATGGTTTTTGCTCACTCAAAGACGCACTTGTCCTTCGTATACACGCACTGCCGGACCGGTCATCAGCACCGGTTGGCCAGGGCCTGCCCATTCAATGGACAGGCGCCCGCCGGGCAAGTCGATCAACAGCGGCGAATCCATCCACCCCTGACTGATGGCCGCAACCGCCGCCGCGCATGCACCGGTACCGCAGGCCTGGGTTTCCCCGGCGCCACGTTCCCACACACGCAGTTGCGCGCGGTTGCGGTCGATGACCTGGAGAAAACCGACGTTCACGCGCGCGGGGAAGCGCGGGTGATGTTCGATTTTCGGCCCCAGTTCATGCACTGGCGCGTTGTTGATGTCCTGCACGCGCAGTACCGCGTGAGGGTTGCCCATCGACACAGCGGCCAGTTCGACCGTGGTGCCATCGACTTCCAGTGGATAGCTGATGGCTTGCGCCGGTGCGTCGAACGGAATGTCCGCCGGCACCAGACGTGGAGCGCCCATGTTCACGCCAATCTGGCCGTCGTTACGCACGTCCAGTTCGATGATGCCGCCCTTGGTTTCGACGCGAATCTGCCGCTTGGCGGTCAGACGCTTGTCGAGCACGAAGCGCGCAAAGCAGCGCGCACCGTTGCCGCACTGCTCAACTTCCGAGCCGTCGGAGTTGAAGATCCGATAACGGAAATCCACATCCGGATTGCTCGGCGCCTCGACGATGAGCAATTGGTCGAAACCAATGCCAGTGTGGCGGTCGCCCCATTGCTTGGCGTGCTTTGGCTGAATATGCGCGTGCTGGCTGACCAGGTCGAGAACCATGAAGTCATTGCCCAAGCCGTGCATTTTAGTAAAACGCAGCAGCATGGGTTACTCCGGCAGCAGGCTTTCGCCGGCAAACAGCTCGGCCACGGTCTCGCGGCGACGCACTTCAAAAGCCTGATCACCGTCTACCAACACTTCAGCGGCGCGGCCACGGGTGTTGTAGTTGGAGCTCATCACAAAACCGTAGGCACCGGCCGAATGCACGGCCAGCAGATCGCCTTCGGCCAGAGCCAATTCGCGATCCTTGGCGAGGAAGTCGCCGGTTTCGCAGATCGGGCCGACGATGTCGTATTTGCGCGCAGCAGTATTACGCGGTTTGACCGCGGTAACGTCCATCCACGCCTGATACAGCGCCGGGCGGATCAGGTCGTTCATCGCCGCGTCGACGATGGCGAAGTCTTTGTGTTCAGTGTGCTTGAGGTACTCGACCTGAGTCAGCAGCACGCCGGCGTTGGCAACGATGAAACGGCCCGGCTCGAACACCAGCGCCAGATCACGACCGTTAAGACGCTCGCGTACGGCTTTGATGTAGTCGGCAGCCAATGGCGGCTCTTCATCGCGATAACGCACGCCCAAACCACCACCGAGATCGATGTGGCGCAGGTGAATGCCGCAATCGCCGAGACGATCAACCAGATCCAGCAGACGGTCGAGCGCATCGAGGAACGGTGGCAGCGTGGTCAGTTGCGAACCGATGTGGCAGTCGACACCGACCACTTCGAGGTTCGGCAGATGCGCGGCGCGCACGTACACGTCTTCGGCGTCGGCAATGGCGATGCCGAACTTGTTCTCTTTGAGACCGGTGGAAATGTACGGGTGGGTGCCGGCATCGACGTCCGGGTTCACACGCAACGAAACCGGTGCGCGAACGCCCAGCTCGGCAGCCACGACTTGCAGGCGCTCGAGCTCGTCGGTGGATTCGACGTTGAAGCAGTGCACGCCGACTTCGAGGGCGCGACGCATGTCATCACGGGTCTTGCCGACGCCGGAGAACACGATCTTGTCAGCGCTGCCGCCAGCGGCGAGGACGCGTTCAAGCTCGCCCCGGGAAACGATGTCAAAACCGGCGCCGAGACGGGCCAGGACATTCAGAACGCCGAGGTTGGAGTTGGCTTTGACCGCAAAGCAGACCAGGTGCGGCATGCCGGCCAGCGCATCGGCGTAAGCCAGATACTGCGCTTCGATGTGCGCGCGCGAGTAAACGTAGGTAGGGGTGCCGAAGCGGTCGGCGATGGCGGACAGCGCCACACCCTCCGCAAACAGCTCCCCGCCACGGTAGTTAAAAGCGTCCATGGCGATCCCTTAATAAACGTCGTGCTTGTGTGCTTTGGAAGCCGGTTGTTTTTGCGACGATTTGGCTTGCTCGGCCGGATCCTGAGTGTCATCGGGCAGGTACAGCGGGCCTTTTTGACCGCAGGCCGAAACAAGGCAGGCAACCGCGACGAGCGCAGCAAGGGAAGAGATCAGGCGCTTCATGGCGAAATCCTTGAAAATGCGTTAATTGCGCCGGAGTATACCGGCCACCCGGCAGCTTGCCTATGTGATGGCCTTCCCGTCCGGCGGGGCTTGCTGCAGATGCACAAACCCCTGTGGGAGCGGGCTTGCTCGCGAAAGCGCTGGTTCAGGCGGCAAATATGTTGGATGTGCCGGCCCCTTCGCGAGCAAGCCGGCTCCCACCGGTACGGTGTCTACAGTGCCATTGAGGTGCTTGGTCGTTAATCTTTGCAATCGGCCGGAAGCGTCCGTATCTTTCGGCGCTTGAGCCTGATCAGAACATTTTTTGAGGTTGCCGCAATGAGTTTGTCCGAAGCCCGTTTCCACGATCTGGTCGATGAAACCCAGGAAAAACTGGAAGACATCTTTGATGAAAGTGACCTGGATATCGACATGGAGAACTCTGCCGGTGTGCTCACCGTCAAGTTCGAAAACGGCTCGCAGCTGATCTTCAGCCGTCAGGAGCCGCTGCGTCAGCTATGGCTGGCGGCCGTGTCCGGTGGTTTCCACTTTGACTACGACGAAGAAAGCGAGCGCTGGATGTGCGACAAGAGCGAAGAGCAACTGGGCGAAATGCTCGAGCGCATCGTCAAGCAACAGGCCGGCGCCGATTTCGATTTCGAAGGTCTGTGATTCCGTGACTGATACCGCTCCTGTTCGTCCGCCGAAGCCGCTTTACAGCAATGTCAGCGCGGCCGTGCCTTCGCCGTGCAGCGGGGTTTGTCGGCTGGACGAGCAGAAGGTTTGTCTGGGCTGCTTCCGCCATGTCGAGGACATTCGCGAATGGCGCTCGGCAGACGATCAGCGCCGCCGAGTCATCTGCGCCCAGGCTGCTGCCCGCCAAAATTCTGTTTGATACCCCATTGTGGCGAGGGGATTTATCCCCGTTGGGTCGCGTAGCGGCCCCAAAATCTTTACGACTGCTGCGCAGCCGAACGGGGATAAATCCCCTCGCCACAAAGGTTCCCGGATGGATAAGTGGGGGCTGGGGCAGGGTGGCTTGTATATTTTTTGAGCTGTGATAGTGTCCGCAGACGCCTCAAACCACCGAGGCACGGTGAAAACCCCGTCTTTTTTGGCGGGGTTTTGCTTTTTATGTGCAGAAGAAAGGAGTCTGCCCGGATCATGACCGCACCTTCCATCACCCTTACCCGTCTGGACGTGCAACGTCTGGAGCGCTTGATCGACAACCTGAACGAGAAAGATCAGGCTGCGCCGGGCGTGATTGCGCTGCAAACCGAACTGGATCGCGCCGACACCGTGGTCGGCCACGATGAAGTGCCCGCCGATGTCGTGACCATGAATTCCCGCGTGCATTGCCGCGAAGAAGGCAGTGGCAAGGATTACCACCTGACGCTGGTCTATCCCAGGGATGCCAACGCCGACGAAGGCAAGATCTCCATTCTGGCGCCGGTCGGCAGTGCGCTGCTGGGCCTGAAAGTCGGTCAGCACATCGATTGGCCGGCGCCGGGTGGCAAGACTCTCAAGCTGACCTTGCTCGAAGTCGAATCGCAACCGGCCAACGGTGGCGCGTTCCCCGAGTAATCCTGCCTCAGACCTGTTCGAGCGCCTCGTTCAGTGCGCGCTCCAGGTCAGCCTTGTAGCGCAGATACAAATTGCTTGAACTCTGCCCGTCACCGAGCAGGCCCGAAAGGTCGAGGTCGGTGATGTAGCAGCGGTAGCGCTCGGTCTCGCGGCGCTGCTCGACGATCTCCCGGGCGACCACGCTGAACAGCTGGTCGCCATGTTCCAGCTCGCTGAATTCCCGTTGATTGCAATACAAAGTGACCTGCACTTCGCCCGGTGCGGCTTTGCCGACGATCGCCTGCACGTCGTAGAACGGCTTGTTGACTGGCGTCTGCGGCGCGGGCCGTGCTTCGACCCGGCGCGCGCGCCCGGGGCCCGAAGGCAATAACTGGTAATACAAAGTTTCGAGGGCAGCGTCTGGGCCTGCGTCCATCGGCAGCACGGCTTCGCGGCGGAACAGGATCGATTGCAGAAAGCGCTGCAATGGCACCAGCAGACTTTGCTCATCGTGATACGGCAAACGCTGCAGCCACAGCGCATTGAATTCATCCAGCACGTACAACTCGGCCTGTTGCTCAGTGATCCGGTAGAACACCTGAATGCATTCCGGCTGGCCCATCGGCAGGATCAAGGCGAGGTCGTGCTCTTCCAGCGCCATCGGATCGAGATGCAGCGGGCTATAACGCGGCTGTTCTTCGCCGAGGTAATCGAGCAACGCCGGCAGCGTGGCGAGGGCGACATGGTTGACCTGGCCCGGCACCAATTCCAAAACGTGATAGTGCTGCTGCACCTGAATCAGGTAACGATGATTCAGGCCGCTGAGCAGCAGGTTCTGCGCGGTGTCGACGATCTCTTCGACGCGGCGGGCAATGAACTGTGCGCGGTTATGACAGAAGCAGCGCACCTTTAATTTCGGCTGCTGCGGCCCGCGCGGCAGGTTGTTGAGGTAGTCGCGCAGACAGTCGAGCAAGGCGTGTGGGCCGTCGAAACGGTTGACCAGCACTTCGTTCCAGCTGTTGAGCGTGACCTGATCCAGGGTCAGCACCAGATTTTCGCGCACGCCGGCGTAGCTCAGCGAGTCGGTGCGTTCGGTGGTCATCAGGATGTTGAGGTCGCGGTGATGCTTGAGCGGGTCGATGCCGACGTTGACCAGCATCAGCACTTCGCTGGGCACTGCGGCGCGCAGCAACGGGATTTCGTCGACCGTGGGCAAGGGCAGGGCGATGCACTGTTGCAGGCTGCCGAGCAGGTTGAACAGTTCGAACTCGCTCATGTCACTGGTGCCGGGGTGCAGCGCCAGGCGCGTGCTGCTGTCGATCACGCCGTTGCGATGACTCCAGGTCAGCAGCTCAAGCAACTCGCGGCTGCGTTTGATCGGCGCGAAATGCTCCCATTCCTGCGCGGTAAGGCTGCCGTTGTACAGGCCCCACTGGGTTTGCCCGGGTTCCTTTTTGTTGCGCGATTGCACCAGCGTCAGGGTGTCTTCGGCCAGGTCCGGGGCGATGCCGGGGTTGATGAACTCGACCTTGTCGGCCTTGCGTTCAAACGCCGCGTACAACCGTCGGCCGAGCACATTGAGGTCACGCTTGTTGATCAGGCTGACGGTTTGCTCGGTGCGGGCGAATTGGGTCAGGAAGCGATAGCTGTAATTCAGCTCGCTGACCAGTGCGCGGCGTTCGGCGCTGACCTGGCGGACTTTCCACTGGCTGCGGCTATCGAGCAGCGCCAATTGCCGCTGATCCCAATGCCATTCGCTGGCCAGACGTTCGAGCAACGAACGTTGCCAGCTCTGGGTGCGACTGTTGCCGGTGAGCTTGCGGTTGACCTTCAGATACAGCGCGCGGCGCACCAGTTCCAGGCGTTCCGGCTCGTTGCGCGCAATGAGGTATTCCTCGATGCGCCGGTACACGACCATGTACGGATCCAGCTCATCGAGATCGAGCTGATTGGCGAACACGGCTTTTTTGAAGCGCAGGCTCAGGCACTGCACGTGTGGGTGCTCGCTGGCGTAAACCTCGGTCAGCAATAGTTTGAGCACCGATTTGTACGGTGACTCGATACCCTTGAACAATTGCCACAAACCCGCGCCGATGAACTCTCCCGGTGGAATCGTCGCCAGATGGCCGAGATCCAGGGTTTCGTCGGCGCGAATGAAGCGCTTCGACAGCAGGGTGTGGGTGTACAGGTCGTAGGCGGTTTCCTCGTAAACCGGCACCAGCCACCAGATCGGCGTGCGCCCGGCCAGCCAGATCGCGGTGCGGTAGAACTCGTCCAGCAATAGATAGTGTTGGGTGCTGCCGCAGTTTTCCGAGCTGAGCTGGTTGTCGCGTTCACCTTTGACGAAGCGCACCGGGTCGATCAGGAAGAAATGCGCTTCGGCGCCCTGGCTCGCGGCCCAGGCTTCGAGCAACTGGCATTTCTTGCTCAGCTCACTGAGTTCGCTTTCGCTCAGATCCGGCGCGTGGCAGACCCACACGTCCATGTCGCTTTGATCGGCCTGCGCCAGTGTGCCGAGGCTGCCCATCAGGAACAGGCCGTGAATCGGTCGCGGCGGGTTGCTGCCGTGGCGCGGCTTATAAGAAAACGAGCGAGTCAGGCGTTGGGCTTCAGCGAGCACATTGGCGTCCGGCTCGTAATTCGACAGGCCGGCCGGCGCACTGCCCGAGACGTAACCCGGCAGCAGCGGATGATTGACGTGGAAGAACAGCGGCAACAGCGTCAGCACGCTTTGTTGGCGCGGCGACAACCCTTCGAGGGCGCGGCCAAGGCGGCCTTCATTGAGTTTGAGAAACCGCGCGCGCAGTTGGCTGAGAACCTTGCGGTCAATTCCCTCGTCCAGGTCGGGGCGGATTTCGTGGGTGCGCGTCATGTCAGCTCAAACCGGCTCGCAGGCTCGGACGTAGAGGGTCTCGGAATGTCGGGCAGTTTAGCCTTAGGGCAGCGGGACTTTTAAGCTGAATTTGTTTTTTGACGCCATATTTCTATCGTTTCGCCCGCACAGGCCCGCGGAAATCCCGTGGCAGGAGTTCCCGTGGGCGAAGTCGGGTGGAATCAGGCGGTTTCTTGCTCTCTCAGAATGGTCAGCACGGTTTGCACATTTTGCGCAGCATCACGACCGAGGCTGGTCAGATAACCGCCATCGGGCTGATCCGTCAGGTCTTTTTCATAGAGGCGTTTAGCGGCAGAAATATGTTTCGGGGCAGCGGTCTGATGAATTTTCAAACCTTCCTGGGAACTGTCCAGGGGAAAGAGTGCAAGGACTTCCAGTTCGGCAACCAACTCAGGGGTAAGCGACATAAGGACTCCAGACTTTCTAGGAATTAGACGACAGCGCCCCTAAGGTGAACCCGCTTTTGCGGCATGTCCAGTGCTCAGATCAGGGATTTTGTCGTGAGGCGGATTCCAGTGTAGTCCCCATAAAAAAGATCGCAGCCTTCGGCAGCTCCTACAGGGGATTTGTGTAGGAGCTGCCGAAGGCTGCGATCTTTTGATCTTAGGCTTTTTCTGGTGGCAACTCAGGGAGTGCACGCAGGGCCGCTTCGTACCATTCAGTATCAAATGCGCGGTCTTCATCGAGCATCGCGTCAATCTCGTAGGCCAGCACGTGGGCCATCAGATTGAGGATTTCTTCGCGCTCGACGCCGACCAGGGTCAGTTTGTTGAACGTCGCTTTGGCGGCCGGCGGGTTGTCGCTTTCGATCTGGTTTTCGATGGCTTCGATCAACGTCGCTTCGGTGAACTCTTCTTCGTCGTTGTCATTGTCGATGTCTGTCGGCTCGCTCATGGCAGGCTCCTCAAGGAAAGGCGCCAGTTTACCCGCATTCAGCGGCGTGATGCTGCTGGCGGGATTGGCCTGAGCGATCTATAAACAGGCACTGCCCACCCCGCACGGCCTGGAGGCTATGTGATGCTCAAGCTCTACGGATTCTCAGTCAGCAACTACTACAACATGGTCAAACTGGCGCTGCTGGAAAAAGGCCTGCCGTTCGAAGAAGTCACGTTCTACCCGACGCCAACCCCGGAATCACTGGCCATCAGCCCGCGCGGCAAAGTCCCGGTGCTGGGCGTGGACGCCGGTTTCATCAACGAAACCGCGATCATCCTCGAATACCTCGAACAGACCCAAAAAGGCACACCGCTGCTGCCGAGCGATCCGTTCGAACGTGCGCAAGTGCTGGCGATTGCCAAGGAAATCGAGCTGTACATCGAATTGCCGGGCCGCGCCTGTTATGGCGAAGCGTTCTTCGGCATGACCTTGCCGGACGCGATCAAGGAAAAGACCAAGTCTGAATTGCTATTGGGTTTTGCGGCGCTGGGTCGTCATGGCAAATTCGCCCCGTACGTGGCGGGCGACAGTCTGAGCATTGCCGATTTGTACTTCCTCTACAGCGTGCCGCTGGCCTGTGCGGTCGGGCATAAACTGTTCGGGATTGATTTGCTGGCGGAGATGCCGCAGGCGAAGGCGCTGCTGGAGCGGCTTGAGCAGAATCCGCATGTGCAGAAGATTGCGGCGGACAAAGAAGCGGCGATGCCGGCGTTTTTGGCGATGATCGCTGCCAAGAAGTGAGATTTGTAGTGAGTTGAAGGCAGCTATCGCGAGCAGGCTCACTCCTACAGGGGAACGCATTCCAATGTAGGAGTGAGCCTGCTCGCGATGCTTTTGGCTTTTGCTGTTAGCGGCTGGCGATCAGCGCCTGACCGCGAACTACAGCAGCCTTGACCTGCGCCGGCGCAGTCCCGCCAATATGGTCACGGGCATTCACCGAGCCTTCCAGGGTCAGCACGGCAAACACATCCTGCTCGATCTGATCGCTGAACTGACGCAGTTCTTCCAGGCTCATCTCGGCCAGATCCTTGCCAGTGTCCACGCCGTATTTCACCGCATGACCAACGATCTCGTGGCAATCACGGAACGGCAGACCGCGACGCACCAGGTAATCCGCCAGGTCGGTCGCGGTGGAGAAACCACGCAACGCCGCTTCACGCATGATCGCGTGCTTCGGTTTGATCGCCGGGATCATGTCGGCAAAGGCGCGCAGCGAGTCGCGCAGGGTGTCGGCGGCGTCGAACAGCGGCTCTTTGTCTTCCTGGTTGTCCTTGTTGTAGGCCAGCGGCTGGCCTTTCATCAAGGTCAGCAGGCCCATCAAGGCACCGAACACACGGCCGGTCTTGCCACGCACCAGTTCTGGCACGTCAGGGTTTTTCTTTTGCGGCATGATCGAGCTGCCGGTGCAGAAACGATCCGGCAGATCGATGAACTGGAACTGCGCGCTGGTCCACAGCACCAGCTCTTCGGAGAAACGCGACAAGTGCATCATCGCGATGCTCGCGGCCGAGCAGAATTCGATGGCGAAGTCGCGATCGGAAACGTTGTCCAGCGAGTTGCCGCCGACGGCGTCGAAACCGAGCAGTTGTGCGGTGTATTCGCGGTCGATCGGGTAGGTGGTGCCGGCCAGCGCGGCGCTGCCCAGTGGCATGCGGTTGGTGCGCTTGCGGCAGTCGACCAGACGCTCGTAATCGCGGCTGAGCATTTCGAACCAGGCCAGCATGTGGTGCCCGAAGGTCACTGGCTGCGCGGTCTGCAGGTGAGTGAAGCCCGGCATGATGCTCGCGGCTTCGCGCTCGGCTTGCTCCAGCAGGCCTTTTTGCAGACGGGTGATTTCGGCGAGGGTCAGGTCGATCTCGTCACGCAGCCACAGGCGGATGTCGGTGGCGACCTGGTCGTTACGGCTACGCCCGGTGTGCAGTTTTTTACCGGTGACACCGATGCGATCGGTCAGGCGTGCTTCGATGTTCATGTGCACGTCTTCGAGGTCGATGCGCCAGTCGAACTGGCCGGCTTCGATTTCGCCCTGAATCGTGTTCAGGCCGTCGATGATGCTGTCGCGCTCGGCATCGGTCAGCACGCCGACCTTGGCCAGCATGGTGGCGTGGGCGATCGAGCCCATGATGTCGTGGCGATACAGGCGCTGGTCGAAAGTGACGGAGGCGGTGAAGCGGGCGACGAAGGCGTCGACGGGTTCACTGAAGCGGCCGCCCCAGGACTGATTGGTCTTGTCAGTGCTCATGAATTCGCTCGTATCGGCTTGAAGAAAAAAGGCGTGAAACGCTGGCGCGGATAATAACAGGGTTGCCAATCCTGTCGTTGACACTGGTCGATACGTTTTTTTCTCATCGAACCGGCCATAGTCGGCACTGCTCCCGGGGGATTTGCGTAAGGATATTTTTCGATTGAGCAATATCGGCCCGACGAGCGTCTACAGTAGGACATAAGGGTCGGCGCGACTTTGGATCGCGCAAAGGTCTGGTCGCCGACTATAAGAAGAGGGGGTGGGTGTAATTGTCCTTCGGCAATCCCTGCGAAAAACGCGAGAAACAGCGGGCTTTGAGCGGTACGACGCGGACTCTGGCAAATATTGCTGGCCGACGTACGGCACTTTTTGGCGCTCGGGCTAGTCTTAGCGTGGATCGCGGTGACGGACGTCACTTCACCTGTCTACGCTATCCTTGTGCGAGACTCACGCAGGAATCCAGCGCAATATGAATGTCCTGATCGTTGATGACGAACCACTGGCTCGCGAGCGCCTCAGCCGAATGGTGAGCGAGCTCGAGGGTTATACAGTTCTGGAGCCCAGCGCCACGAATGGCGAGGAGGCGTTGGCACTGATCGACAGCCACAAGCCGGATATCGTCTTGCTCGATATCCGCATGCCAGGCCTAGATGGCCTGCAAGTCGCTGCCCGTCTGTGCGAACGAGAAACGCCGCCCGCCGTGGTGTTTTGCACCAGCCCCGATGAATTTGCCGTGGAAGCCCTGCAGGCCAGCGCCGTGGGCTATGTGGTGAAACCCGTGCGAACTGAACATCTGCATGACGCCCTGAAACGGGCGGAACGTCCCAACCGGGCGCAACTCTCGGCCCTGACCCGTCCCGCTGCCGAAAGTGGCACCGGCCCGCGCAGCCATATCAGCGCACGCACCCGCAAAGGCATCGAACTGATCCCGCTGGATCAGGTGGTCTATTTCATTGCCGACCACAAATACGTGACCTTGCGCCACGAGGCCGGCGAAGTGCTGCTTGATGAGCCGCTCAAGGCTCTCGAAGACGAATTCGGCGAACGCTTTGTGCGGATCCACCGCAACGCCCTGGTCGCCCGCGACCGCATCGAACGACTGCAACGCACGCCGCTGGGGCATTTCCAGCTGTTCCTCAAAGGCCTCAATGGTGATGCGCTGATCGTCAGTCGTCGGCATGTGGCCGGCGTACGCAAAATGATGCAGGGCCTGTAAGCCGGACTTTTCTGGCGGCTCACTGTTCTTTTCACCGGGCATGGCGGGCCAGGGAGGCCGCGCCGAGGCTGATTCAAGTCAAAGTGGATTTGGCTGAGCTGTTATTATCCGCCGTATCTATTCAGTACGGATTGATCCATGTCCTCTCGCGAAATCCGCATCGCCACCCGTAAAAGTGCGCTGGCCCTCTGGCAGGCCGAATACGTTAAAGCCCGTCTGGAAGCGGCCCATCCGGGCCTGCTGGTGACGCTGGTGCCCATGGTCAGTCGCGGCGACAAGCTGCTCGATTCGCCACTGTCGAAAATCGGCGGCAAGGGTCTGTTCGTCAAAGAACTGGAAACCGCGCTGCTCGAGAATGAAGCCGACATTGCCGTCCACTCGATGAAAGACGTGCCGATGGACTTCCCTGAAGGTCTCGGTCTGTTCTGCATCTGCGAGCGCGAAGACCCGCGCGATGCCTTCGTTTCCAACACCTATGCCAGCCTCGATGCGTTGCCTGCCGGCGCCATTGTCGGCACGTCGAGCCTGCGTCGTCAGGCGCAATTGCTCACGCGTCGCCCGGATCTGCAAATCCGCTTCCTGCGCGGTAACGTCAACACGCGTCTGGCCAAGCTCGATGCCGGTGAGTACGACGCGATCATCCTCGCTGCGGCCGGTCTGATCCGCCTCGGTTTCGAAGAACGCATTACCTCGGCGATCAGTGTCGATGACAGCCTGCCGGCCGGTGGCCAGGGCGCGGTCGGCATCGAATGCCGCAGCGCTGACACTGAAATCCACGCCTTGCTCGCACCGCTGCATCATGCCGACACCTCGTCGCGCGTGACCGCCGAACGTGCCCTCAACAAGCATCTGAATGGCGGCTGCCAAGTGCCGATCGCCTGCTACGCCGTGCTGGAAGGCGAGCAGTTGTGGTTGCGCGGTCTGGTCGGCGAGCCGAGCGGTGGCTTGCTGCTCAGCGCTGAAGCTCGCGCACCGCGCGCCGACGCCGAAGCGTTGGGCGTGCGGGTCGCCGAAGACTTGCTGAGCCAGGGCGCAGCCGAGATTCTCAAGGCGGTCTATGGCGAGGCAGGTCACGAGTGACCGCTTGGCGCCTGCTGCTGACGCGCCCTGCGGAAGACTGTGCGGCGTTGGCGGAGACGTTGGCGGCGCAGGGTGTTTTCAGTAGCTGCTTGCCGCTTCTGGACATTGTTGCGCTGCCGGTCTCTGACAATATTCGTCAGGCGATGGCGCGCTTGCAGAGTTGTAACGCGGTGATCGTGGTCAGCAAACCGGCGGCTCGCATTGCGCTGGATCTGCTCGGCACTTCGTCTGCGCTAACGATGCCTTGGTTCAGCGTCGGCGCGGCGACCGCGCAGATTCTGCGCGAGCATGGCCTCGACGTGAACTTCCCGGACGATGGCGATGACAGCGAAGCCTTGCTGCAATTGCCGCGTCTGCGTGAAGTGGTCAGCCAGCCCGGCGCGCAGGTGATGATCCTGCGTGGCGAGGGCGGGCGCGAGCTGCTCGCCGAGCGTCTGCGCGCGCTAGGTGCTAGTGTCGAGTATCTGGAATTGTATCGACGCGACCTGCCAGCGTACGCGCCGAAAGAGCTGCCACGGCGGTTGCAAGCGGAACGCTTGAACGGGCTGGTGGTCAGCAGTGGACAGGGTTTTGAGCACCTGCGCGAAATGGCCGGCGATGCCTGGCCGGAAATTGCGCAATTGCCGTTGTTTGTACCAAGCCCGAGAGTCGCCGAGCTGGCACGTGCCGCCGGGGCTCAAACAGTTGTGGATTGCCGCGGCGCGAATGCCGCGGCTTTGCTGACGGCGTTACGGGAAAATCCCGGGCCCGTTCTCTAATGCAAAGGATGGATACGTGAGCGAAACAGCCTTGCCTAAAGATGATGTCCAGCCTGTGATCGATGCTCAGGTTGAAACTCCACCGCCGGCCAAAGAGCCGCGCCGAGGCAATGGACTGGCCATCGTCGCCCTGTTGCTCGGCGCAGCCGGCGTCGCGATCGGTGGCTGGGGTGTCTGGCAGGTGCGTCACCTGCAGACCAACACGCAAGCGCAGTCAGGTGAAGTGCAGGCGCTGAATGATCAGGCGCAGACCCTGAAGCTCAACGAGCAGCGCCTGACCGAACGCCTCGCGCAGTTGCCGGGCGCCGACGAACTTGCCGAACGCCAGCGTCTGGTGACGCAGCTTCAGGGCGATCAACAGCGCCTCAATCAACGTCTGGAAACCGTCCTCGGCGCAAGTCGCAAGGACTGGCGTCTGGCCGAGGCCGAGCATCTGCTGCGTCTGGCCAGCCTGCGTCTTTCAGCGTTGCAGGACATCAGCAGCGCTCAGGCACTGGTGCAGGGTGCCGACGAAATCCTCCGCGAACAGAACGATCCGGGCGCCTTCGCGGCCCGCGAGCAAGTGGCCAAAACCCTCGTCGCCCTGCGCAGCACCGAGCAGCCGGATCGCACCGGATTGTTCCTGCGCATCGGTGCACTGCGTGATCAGGTGGTCGGGCTCACCGAGCTGGCGCCCGAGTACAAAGATCGCGGCGAATCGCTGCTGGGCCTGACCGCTGACGGTGACGGCGCCAGTCGTTGGGCGCAGTGGTGGGATCAGGTCTCGCGCTATATCCGCATCGATTTCAATGCCGACAAAAACGTGCGGCCGCTGCTGGCCGGGCAGAGTCTGAGTCAAGTGCGCCTGGCCCTGAGCCTGGCCCTGGAACAGGCGCAGTGGGCGGCCCTCAATGGTCAGGCGCCGGTTTACACCCAGGCCATGGCCGAAGCGCGTGATGTGCTCAAAGGCAATTTCAATCCGGACAACCCGCAAAGCAAAGTGATGCTGGAACAGGTCGGCGAGCTGAGCAAAGAACCGGTCACCGTCAACACGCCGGACATGACCGGCACCCTGAGTGCAGTGCAAGGCTATCTCGAACGCCGTAACGTCAACGCTGAAGAATCGGTGAAACCGTTCGCCAAACCTGCCGCGAATGCTGCGCAGGAGGCCACGCCATGAAACGCCTGTATGTGATCGTGTTTCTGGTGATCGCGGCGACGGCAGCGCTTGGGTTTGCGGTGGCGCAGCATTCCGGTTACGTGCTGATCGCCTACAAGAGCTTCCGCTATGAAGCGAGCCTGTGGGCAACGCTCGGGTTGATCGCGGTGTTGTGGCTGCTGATCTGGGGCATCAAGGCCTTGGTTGAGTTGGTGATGGCCTCCAGCGGTGTGGTCAATCCCTGGTCGCGACGCAATCGCAGCCGTCGTGTGCAAGTGGCGATCGAGCACGGTCAGCTGGATCTCGCCGAAGGTCGTTGGGCCAGTGCGCAGCGGCATCTTTCTCGCGCCGCCGAGGCCGAGCGCCAGCCACTGCTGTACTACCTCGGTGCCGCCCGTGCGGCCAACGAGCAAGGCAATTACGAAGAATGCGATCGTCTGCTGGAGCGCGCACTGGAGCGTCAGCCGCAAGCCGAGCTGGCGATTGCCCTGAGTCATGCGCAGTTGCAGACCGATCGTGGCGACACCGACGGTGCGCTGGTCACCCTGCAAGCGATGCACGAACGCCATCCGCACAACGCGCAAACCCTGCGCCAATTGCATCGCCTGCATCAGCAGCGCGGCGATTGGTCGGCGGTGATTCGCCTGCTGCCAGAGCTGCGCAAAGACAAAGTGCTGCCGCCAGCCGAACTGTCTGAACTGGAGCGTCGTGCCTGGGGTGAAAACCTCTCGCTGGCTGCGCACCGCGAAGAAGACGGCACCGTGGGTTTGCAGTCGCTCCAACGGGCGTGGCAGCAACTCACTTCGGCTCAGCGTCAAGAAGCGCCGCTGGTGCTGGCCTACGCCGAACAACTGCGTCAGCTGGGCGCTCAGGTCGAGGCCGAAGAAGTGCTGCGCACCGCGCTCAAGCGCCAGTACGACAGTCATCTGGCGCGTCTCTATGGCCTGGTGCGCGGCAGCGATCCGGCGCGTCAGTTGCAGACCGCTGAAGGCTGGCTCAAGGAACATCCAAATGATCCGAGCTTGCTGCTGACCCTCGGCCGTCTGTGTCTGCAGACCAGTCTGTGGGGCAAGGCGCGTGACTATCTGGAAAGCAGCCTGCGCGTGCAGCGCAACCCGGAAACCTGTGCGGAACTGGCGCGTCTGCTGGCGCAGCTCGGGGACACCGATCGCAGTAATCAGCTGTTCCAAGAAGGCCTAGGCCTGCTCGATGAACGCCTGCTCGCGGCGCCATTACCGGTGCCGGCGCGCGTCTGAATCGACGAGGGAGTTCGCTCCCTCGTGTAGGTTTTCCGACCGAATAATTCCCCGCCAATGGGCGCCAGAGGCAAAGTCCTACGAGCGCCTTCTTCTTTTCCTTCCTGCCCTGTCGGGTTTTCCCTACACCTTTGCCGAAGTGTCGGCAGCCCCTTGCCTTGAAAGGCTTACGCGCTTTCCTCTACCGTAACTACCTGTCTCTACTGTTACGGAAAAGCCATGTCGTTGGCCTGCTCACGCTCCTTGTTTTTCATGGCTTTCACTGCGGGGGCCGTTGCCCTGGGAGCTTCCTATTACCTCGAATACGCGATCGGGCTGGCGCCGTGCAGTCTGTGCCTGGTGCAGCGTTTGTTTCTGACGCTGCTGACGGCCGTCTGCGGTTTGGCGGCGGTGCATGGCCCGCAACGTGTCGGTCTGTCGCTCTATTGGCTGGCGGCGCTGGGTGCCAGTCTGGTGGGCACGACGGCGGCCTGGCGACAGGTGCTGTTGCAGAGTGATCCACTGTTGCAACTGGTGGAATGTTCGCCCGATCCCGAGACCCTTTTCAGCCGTCTGCCGTGGCTGTGCGCAACACTGCGGATGTTTAACGGCAGCGCCGATTGCGCCGAAATTTCCTGGACGCTGTTTGATTTGAGCATCCCGGAATGGAGTTTGCTGTTCTTTGTCGGGGTGTCGATTCTGGCGTTTTATCAACTGCTGCGGCTGGTCTGCAACGCTCTGCAACGACCGCTCAGCGGCGAAGCGTCGCACCAAGGGCTGGCCAGGGATTAAACACTTGTATGAACTTTATCTCCTGCGTACCTTGATGCCATAGGCGCGCGGGCATAATCTGGCCCGCACGTGTCATTGGAATTATGTTGCTCGATGACGCTCTGCCCGGCCGCCCTCCAAGCGATAAACCAGAAGAGAGGCGCGGGTGTAGAGCAGCATGACCCACAAGGGAAGAGAGATCGCCATGCTCGAAAGTTGTCAGAATGCTCAGGAACGTTGGGGTGGAGTTCATCTGCTGATCGACCGCTGGTTGCAAGAGCGTGAAGATCTGATCGGTGCCTACGACAATCTCGGTGCACAGCCTGAGTCGCTGTCCGAGAGCCGCAAGCCTTTGCAGGAATTCTGCGGCGTGCTGGTCGATTACGTGTCGGCCGGGCACTTCGAAATCTACGAACAGCTGACTGGCGAAGCCAAGGCGTTCAACGACAAACGCGGTCTGGAGCTCGCCGAGACAATCTACCCGCGCATCGACGTGATCACCGAGAAGCTGCTCGCGTTCAATGACCTTTGCGATGAAGGCAAATGCGTTGCCGAGAAATTCAAAGAGCTCGGTGGTTTGCTGCATGAGCGCTTCGAACTCGAAGACTGCCTGATCGAAGTGCTGCACACAGCACACAAGGAAGAAGATCCGGTTCAGGCCTGATTCTTTTCTCTGATCAAAAAAACGGTGCGCCCAAAGCGCACCGTTTTTTATTGCCTGCTCAACTGCTCGCGCCGCGCAACTCCACTTCAAATACCAGCGGTGTAAACGGTGCGATCAAGTCGCCGGCACCATCGGCGCCATAGGCCTGATCCGATGGAATCACCAAACGCCATTTCGCGCCCACCGGCATGTTTTGCAAAGCGCTGCGCCAGCCGGCGATCACGCTGTCGAGGTTGAACCATTGCGGCTGAGTGTTCTGATCGAACACGGTGCCGTCCGGCAAGCGACCGACATACAACACCTGCACTTTTCCATCTGGGCCGGCCTTGGTACCGGTGCCTGGCGCGAGCTCGGTCAGCAAGATGCCATCGGCCAGTTCCTTCACGCCTGGTTTGGCTTTTTCAGCGGTGAGAAAACGCTGTTCGTTTTCCATCGCGGCATCGCTCGAAGGCTGTGTCGAGTGCTCGGCATTTTGCGCTTCGTGATCGGCCAGAACCTGTTCGATACGCGCTTCACTCAGCGCCAGCGGCTTGCCTTGATACGCCTGCTGCAAGCCCTCGACCAATGCCTGAATCTGTAGCTGCGGGACTTCCTGACGCAGCCGTTCGCCCAGGCTGGCACCGAGGCTGTAGGCCAGATCGTGAGCATCGTTCGCAGTGGATTTTTCGTCAGCGTGGGCTGCAGAAAAGATCACGCAGAGGGATAAAAAAAAGTAGCGCGACATGGTCACTGCTCCGTCCTGAATTGCGCTGGATTATGCCAGCGCAAACGTCTGCAACGGTGAACTGCTTTTGCCTTTGTGCAGAACATTTTCACTTCGTTGCAACGCAACTGTTTCGATACTGTCAACATGACCTAGCGGCGGTGTCAGCAGAGGTCTAGTATGAGCCGCACTCACGTCAGCCAGGAGGTAAACCATGTCGGCCACCAAGAAGCCTGTAAACACTCCGTTGCACTTACTCCAACAACTCTCGGGCAGCCTGCTCGAGCATTTGGAAAACGCTTGCTCGCAAGCCTTGGCTGATGCTGAAAAACTGCTCGCCAAGCTGGAAAAGCAACGCGGCAAGGCGCAAGAAAAACTGCACAAATCCCGCACCAAATTGCAGGACGCAGCCACTGCCGGTAAAGCCAAGGCACAGACCAAAGCCAAAGGCGCAGTGAAAGAACTGGAAGACCTGCTCGATGCGCTGAAGGATCGTCAGTCCGACACCCGCAGCTACATTCTGCAACTCAAGCGCGATGCCCAGGAAAGCCTGAAACTGGCCCAGGGTGTTGGCCGCGTTCAAGAAGCAGTGGGCAAGGTATTGTCGACTCGCTCGGCCAAACCAGCAGCGGCACCGGCGAAGAAAGCTGCTGCAAAACCTGCTGCAGCCAAAGCTCCAGCGAAAACCGCAGCCGCCAAGCCTGCTGCAAAAGCGGCTGCTAAAACCGCTGCCAAACCTGCTGCAAAAGCACCAGTGAAAGCCGCTGCAAAACCAGCGGCCAAAGCAGCTGCAAAACCTGCAGTGAAGAAACCTGCTGCGGCGAGCGCTGCAAAACCAGCAGCTAAAACCACAGCGGCAAAACCTGCTGCGCGGACTGCCGCTGCCAAGCCGGCTACCCGTGCCGCTGCTGCTAAACCAGCTGCGAAGCCAGCCGCTGCCAAAGCTGCTCCAGCGAAAACCGCCGCTGCTAAACCGGCCGCCAAACCTGCTGCCAAAGCTGCGGCAAAACCTGCTGCTAAAACTGCCGCTGCAAAACCCGCTGCCAAGACTGCCGCTAAACCAGCAGCAGCCAAGCCTGCGGCAAAAGCGCCAGCCAAAGCTGCTGCAAAACCGGCTGCCAAACCAGCCGTGAAAGCCGCCGCCAAGCCAGCCGCTGCTGCCAAACCAGCGACTGCTGCTGCCAAGCCTGCTGCTGCAAAACCAGCCGCCAAGCCAGCTGCGAAACCAGCCGCAAAACCAGCCGTTAAAAAGCCAGCCGCTGCCAAACCAGCTGCCGCCAAACCGGCTACCGCGCCTGCCGCCAAGCCTGCCGCACCGGCAGCGTCGGCTGCGCCAGCGGCACCTGCTCCAGCCGCTACGACCTCGACGCCATCGACTGCGCCATCGCCAGCCGCTGTGTCGAGCACCAGCAACAACCCAACCAGCGCTTCCTAAACGCCGGTCGCCGCGACGCGCAGCACTTGCAGCGCGTCGCGGTTCGGGTTGGCCGCCGTGCCGGCCAAGCCTTCAAGCCAGGTCATCGAACCTGCATCGTTTCGCGTCCATTCCTGCGCCACACCTTCAAGCCGTGACAGCAACGCTCGCTCAGCTTCCAGCTCAAGTGATTTGATCTGCTCGCGCATGCCTTTCAACACCGCGTCATCCAACGCCCGTGCTTTCCATTGCATACGCAGTGTCCGCAGCGGTTGCACCACTTCGATATCCCAAGGCTCGGTGAGCGCCTGAAGTTCGCTGACGCGTTGTTCATCGCAGGTCACCCCGCGTTGCTCCAGCCATAAACCGCACAACAGCAGGCACACGTTCGCGCCCGCCGTTTGCAGTTGCAGGCAGGCGTCTTCCACGCCCGGACGGGCGTAGGTGGCAAGGGAAAAGCTCCACAGGTCAGAGGACATCGTGCTACTCGCGCCAGTTGTGAGCGAAGCTGGTAGACTCCGCCGCCATTATGATCCGACTTCAGAACCTGACTTTACAGCGTGGCCCGCAACGTCTGCTAGAAGACGCCGAGCTGACCCTGCACGCCGGCCACAAAGCCGGCCTCATCGGTGCCAACGGCGCCGGCAAATCGAGCCTGTTCGCCTTGATTCGGGGCGAACTGCACCCCGACTCGGGTGATTGCTTCTTGCCGGCTGACTGGCGCATCGCCCACATGCGCCAGGAAATCGAGACGCTCGAGCGCCTTGCCGTCGACTATGTGCTCGATGGCGACCTGCGTCTACGCGAGGTGCAACGTGACCTCGCCGCCGCCGAAGCCGCGCATGACGGTGCCGCTCAGGCCCGTCTGCACTCGGAACTCGACAGCGCCGACGGTTACACCGCCGATGCGCGAGCGCGCAAGTTGCTCGCCGGTCTCGGTTTCACCAACGAGCAGATGGATCGTCAGGTCGGGGATTTCTCCGGCGGCTGGCGGATGCGTCTGAACCTGGCGCAAGCGTTGATGTGCCCGTCGGATTTGTTGCTGCTCGACGAACCGACCAACCACTTGGATCTCGACGCCATCATCTGGCTCGAAGAGTGGCTGAAAAACTACCCGGGCACCTTGCTGCTGATTTCCCACGACCGTGATTTCCTCGACGAAGTCGTCGATCACGTCGCGCATGTCGATCAGCGCAAGATCACCTTGTACCGCGGTGGCTACAGCGCCTTCGAGCGCGCCCGTGCCGAGCGTCTGGCCCAGCAACAACAGGCCTACGAGAAGCAGCAGGCGCAGCGTGCGCACATGGAAAGCTACATCGCCCGCTTCAAGGCGCAAGCCACCAAGGCCCGTCAGGCGCAGAGCCGGATCAAGGCCCTGGAGCGCATGGAAGAGTTGTCGGCGGCCCACGTCGATTCGCCGTTCGACTTCGTCTTCCGCGAGTCGACGAAGATCTCCAGCCCGCTGATCGACCTGTCCGATGCCAGCCTCGGTTACGGCGACAAAACCATCCTCGAGAAGGTCAAGCTGCAACTGACCCCGGGTGCGCGGATCGGCCTGCTCGGGCCAAACGGCGCGGGTAAATCGACGCTGATCAAGAACCTCGCCGGTGAGCTATCGCCGATCGCCGGGCGTCTGACCCGTGGTGAAAACACCGTGGTCGGCTACTTCGCCCAGCATCAGCTCGACTCGCTGGATTCCAAGGCCAGCCCGTTGCTGCACATGCAGCGTCTGGCGCCGAGCGAACGCGAGCAGACCTTGCGCGACTTCCTCGGCGGTTTCGACTTCCGTGGCGCGCGCATTGATGAGCCGGTGCTGAATTTCTCCGGTGGCGAAAAGGCGCGTCTGGCTTTGGCGTTGATCGCCTGGGAACGCCCGAACCTGCTGCTGCTCGACGAACCGACCAACCACCTCGACCTGGAAATGCGCCTGGCGCTGACCATGGCGCTGCAGGAATTCAGCGGCGCGGTATTGGTGGTATCTCACGATCGGCACTTGCTCAAGAGCACCACCGATAATTTCTACCTGGTCGCGGACGGCAAGGTCGAAGAGTTCGATGGCGACCTCGAAGACTACGCACGCTGGCTGGTGGAATACCGTCAGCGCAACGCGCCGGTCAGCAACACTCCGGTCAACCCGGACAAGACCGACAAGAAGGCTCAGCGGCAGGCTGCCGCTGCTCTGCGTCAGCAACTGGCGCCGCACAAGCGCGAAGCCGACAAGCTTGAAGCTGAACTGGGCAAGCTCCACGAGAAGCTCGCCAAGGTTGATGCCAGCCTCGGCGACAGCGACATCTACGAGCCGGCGCGCAAGAACGAATTGCGTGATCTGCTCGCCGAACAGGCCAAGCTGAAAGTTCGCGAAGGCGAGCTGGAAGAGGCGTGGATGGAAGCCCTCGAGGTGCTGGAAAGCATGCAGGCGGAGCTGGAGGCGCTGTCCTGATGGAAGCGTTCAAGCTGCCGCTGCCGGCGGTGTGGGTCGAGCCGATCTGGTTTACCGTGCAGATTCTGCTGATCCTGCTCGCCGGCTATCTCACCCAGCGCTTCGTTGCCAAAGGCCTGACCCGATTGGGCGAGCGCTATCCGTTCCCGCCGCAGTTGCTGATGCCGCTGCGTGGTGTATTGCGCTGGCTGATCATGGGCAGCGCGCTGATCTTCGTCTTGGAGCGCCTCGGTGTTTCGGCCACGGTGTTGTGGACGGCGCTGTCGGGTTTCGTCGCGGTAGCGGCGGTGGCGTTCTTCGCGATGTGGAGTGTGCTGTCGAACCTGCTGTGCGCGATTCTGATCTTCACGGTCGGGCCGTTTCGGCTGGGCGATATCGTTGAGTTGGTCGACACCACGGACAAGCCTGGGGTGAAGGGCCGGGTGGTGGCGATCAATCTGCTCTACACCACGCTGATCGAGGCGGAAGAGTTGGGGACTGGCAGCGCGATGGTGCAGGTGCCGAACAGTTTGTTCTTCCAGCGCTCGGTGCGGCGTTGGCGTGGGACGGATGTGTTTCCCTCCAGCGGTTTCGAGAAGTAAATTCTGTGGCGTCTGTTCTGACGCCTTCGCGAGCAAGCCCGCTCCCACATTTTGGAATGCATTCCCCTGTGGGAGCGGGCTTGCTCGCGAAGGGGCCCTCAGCAACGCCTGCAACATTCAGCAAAAAATCGGTAGTCATCCATTCAAACCCGCATTAGCTTAGGCATTTGTCACGAGCATGAGTCGAGGTGTGCGATGGAGCTTCAAACATGGCTGGCGTTTTTTGCCGCCTGCTGGGTGATCAGTCTGTCCCCGGGGGCTGGCGCCATTGCGTCGATGTCCAGCGGTCTGCAATACGGTTTCTGGCGTGGTTACTGGAACGCCCTCGGCCTGCAAATCGGTCTGGCCGTGCAGATCGCGATTGTCGGCGCCGGTGTGGGTGCGATCCTGACCGCTTCGGCCACAGCCTTCCACGCGATCAAATGGTTTGGTGTCGCTTACCTCGTGTATCTGGCCATCAAGCAATGGCGCGCGCAGCCCATGGACATGAGCGATGACGCGGCAGTGCGGCCGATCGGCAAGCCGCTGGCGCTGGTATTCCGTGGCTTTCTGGTGAACATCAGCAACCCCAAGGCCCTGGTGTTCATGCTCGCGGTGCTGCCGCAGTTCATCAATCCGCATGCGCCGCTGCTGATTCAGTACGTGGTGATTGGCGTGACGATGGTCTGTGTCGACCTGATCGTGATGGCGGGTTACACCGGTCTGGCGTCGAAGGTGCTACGCCTGTTGCGCACACCGCAGCAGCAGAAACGCATGAACCGCACGTTTGCCGGGCTGTTCATCGGCGCGGCGGCGTTTATGGCGACGCTGCGCAAAGCAGCCGCCTAAAGCGCTCGGGCACAAAAAAGGCGACCTCAAGAGGTCGCCTTTTTTATTGCCCGGTCTGGCGAGTGAGCTTTTGTGGCGAGGGGATTTATCCCCGTTGGCTCGCGCAGCGGGCCCTCTTGATCTTAAAAGAGGGGGCCGCTGCGCAGCCCAACGGGGATAAATCCCCTCGCCACAGAAAAGCATTTCTCCAAATCAATCAGCGTAGGATCACCGGCGCAGTATCACGCGGCAAATTGTTGCGCTGCGGTGCTTCGCGCGGCTGCTCGTAACCGCCACCACCGAGCTGCATGCTCAGTTGCCCGGCCACGTCCTCACCCAACGCTTTCGACACGTCACGCACCACCCGTGGGCGGTTCAGCGAGATCTTGATGTCGCGGTGGTTCACCAGTTTGGTGTCCTGCGCTTCGCCCATCGCTGTGAAGGCCGAAGTGATCTCGAAGGTCTTGGTATTGATCAGGCTGAAATCCGCCACCAGCGTCAGGCCCAGCACCGCCGAATAGCTGTCGGTGTTCGCCAGTTCGTTGATGTCCTGGGTGAAGTCGATGTCCGATACGGTACCGAACAGCACGTAGTCGGCGCCCTTGAAGTTGCCGGCCTTGATCCGCTTGATCACGTCGTAGACGTCACCCTTGGACGACGCGGTGTACGGCGTGCCCTGCACCAGTTGGAACATGCCGGTACGCAGAATTTCACCCTTGATGTCACCGGTGAATTTACGCAGCTCGCCTTGTTCGATGTAACTGGTGCTCGCTTCGATCTCGTTGTAGCTCGAAGAGCCTCTCGCGCTGTAGTAACCCTCGCGGTGGCTGCTCTGGGCCGAAACGATGTGGATGTATTGCTCCACACGTTCCTGATACGCCAGATCGGTTACCGCAACTTTCGGGGCCGCTTGCACGCTGAACGCGCAAGCCAGGGCCATCATGCCAATCCATGCGCGCATCAATTAACGCTCCGTGGTTTTGCGAATCTCTTTTTCGTCCATCCACTCGGCCAGACCGCTTTCAACGTCGATCAATTGCAGGCTGAATTTGTAGAAGACGTCCTTGTAGTCGCTGCTGCGCTTGACGATCGAGCTGATCGAACCTTCGATGCGGTACTTGGCGGCAACCATGTTGCCAGTCTTGGCCACGGTGCTCTTCTTGTACAGACCGCTCTGGTTTTGCAGCTTGAGCTGGTCAACCTGGCTCTGCATCGCATTGTTGTCGCTGGCGAAGCGGGCTACGCCGGTCTTCATCAGCTGAGTCTTGATGCTGGTGGTGATTTCGCGGGTGTCGATGTACTCGCTGGTCTTGTTCTTCACGTCGTAGACCTGAACCACCGGACGGCCCTGCAGAATGCCGGACTGGGCCAGCGAGCGGGTCATCGATTCGGCGATCATTTGCAGGTCGGTCGAACCGAATTCGTTGGTCACGGTTTCAACCGCTTTGGTGTCGCCGTAGCTAATGTTCTTGCTGCCCAGGGTCGGCGAAGTGTTGGCGCAACCGGAGGCGAGCAGGGCGATGACGGCGATGCAGGAAAAGCGTGCAAACATGGGAATGCTCTCTAAATCAGGAATAGGGTGGCGGGCTTACGGCGTCTTGATTTCCAGACGGAAGTCCACGGCTTTTGGGGTCGGGGCGATGCCCTGAATGAAGCTGGTCTGGGCGCCGTACATCATTTGGCTTTTCCAGACTTCTTCTTCGGCGATCGGGAAACCTTCCGCACCGAGCCAGGCGAAGCGATAGTAGAAAATCTTGTTGCTGTTGAGGGTGTTGCTCAACTGCACATTGACCGTCATGAATCCGTTTTCGCGGGCGACGCGCATGGCGCCGACGACGATGTGTTTCTGCGGGCCCATGGCCACGACTTTGCTCGCGGCGCTGCCCGGCTCAGGCGGTGGCGGGGTGGCGCAGCCGCTGGCCAGCAAGGCGAGGGCGGCGACGGCGATGAGTTTGAAGCGCATGCAAAGACTCCGTTCTTAAGGTTGTTTGAGGCTGGCGACGTTGGTCGCGCTGGCGCTCGGCATCACGTGGGCGGCGATACCGCCGGCGAACACCTGGTTGCCGACGGCGCGCAGGCTGATCACTTGATAACGCTGATCGATGGTGACTTTGACCACCGAGCCGCCGACGGCGCTCGGCAGGGTGACCTGATGCTCACCTTTCTTCAAGCGCAGACGCACCACCTGGGTGTTGTCCGGCAGGGTGCGCCACGTACGGGTATCGGCACCTTCGAGCACAGCTGAAGAAATACCCACGGCGAGACCGGCCAGCGGGCTGGTTTCGTTGAGTTTCTTTTGCGCCACACCTTTGGTGATCGCGCGCACGGTGGTGCGTACGATGATGCCCGGCATGTCATCACGCAGGGCGCGGCGGGACATGGCGGTGGTGCTGTTGAGTGCGGTCAGATTCACTTGCTGACCGTCGACGCCGATCTGCGCAAAAGTCGCAGTGGAGGTGTCCGCTTTGATGATCGGGAACGACAGCGGGGTGATCACCACGTTGTTGGCAATCGGCAATGGCAGCGGAATGCGGATCGAATCACGCGCCGGGGCCAGACCGCTTTGCACCACGATCAGAATGTCGCTGTCGTCGGACTTCGACGGCTTGTCGAGATCGATCAGCGCTTGTTCCAGCAATGGCGTGTTCGGGCGCAGTTCGGCGGCTTTGCGGTAGCCTGGTGCGGCGAGGTCTTTTTCGCCCAGCGCTTCGTAAACGTAACCGGCCAGGTAATGGCTGAACGCACTCTGGTAGCTGTTTTTCAGGCCGACCACTTCCGGTGCGTCGAGGCTGGCGACCGGGTAACCCTGCAGGTCTTTGTACTGCGTCTTGACGCCTTCTTTCTCGGCCTCTTCTTCGCTCTTGAGGTATTCCTTGTCGCGCAGGTCGGCGATCACCGCTTCACGTTCGTGAGTCTTTTTGATCGCGGTGCGGGCGCCGTCGAAATCGTTGACCGCCAACAGGTTCAGGGCCATCTGCGTGGTCAGCATGACTTTTTCGTAGTCGTAGCCTTCGTAGCGACGCACCTTGTCGTTGACGATGAAGCTGCCGAACTGGGCCAGGTACTTGCCGGTGTCGAGCTTGACCGAATCTTCCCACTGACCGACCACCACATCGGCGCTGGTCCAGGCGTTCTGGCTGCCGGACAGGTCGCCCTTGGCGCGCAACAACTCACCTTTCTCGAAGTAATAGAGCAGGTCTTTGTCCGCGCTGGAGTTGTTCTTTTCCAGCAGGGTCAGCGCCGCATCGACGTTGCCGGAGGCCAATTGCTGATTGGTTTGGGCCAGTTCCGAATCGTAATTGCGAAAGGCCGAACAGCCGGACAGCAGAGTGACGGCGCTGAGCGCGATCAGAGTGGGGGCGCGGAATGCCATGGGGTGACGTCTTCCCTGAGTGCAGATAAGTGCAGCCGCGTGTGCTGGTCGGGCTGTTGTGACCGATCGACAGTGGCGCTGGCCTCCTGCCAATTCCTCATAACCAGAGGAGCTTTAATGCCGTTTCGCCATAGCGAAGGCGCGGCATTATAAGCGCGGGATGATGGCCATGTGATAGCTTTTTAATTGCACATGTCAGTCAGGTGCCATTACGGCCGCTGCCGGCGTTTCGGGGAACAGCCACGACGATCCGATGAAAAAGCCTTGATACAAAAAGACCCGCAGGCTCAATAGCTGGTGGCTTTGGCCGACGCGCACGGTCAGGCCACCCTCCGCACCTTCGTAGGGAAAACGCACGCGGTGCAGGCCTTTTTTCAGGCGTAGTCGGGCGACCAGGGTTTTGTCCGGCAGGGTGCGCCAGGTGCGCGTGTCAGCCTCTTCGAAAGGGTCGGGATCGGTGACTACCAGCGAAGCCTTGGAAGGATCGCGCTGGTTCTTTTCTGCCTGGCCGATGGCGGCCATGTTGGCGCGGAACATCGCCCGCGAAATGATCTGCGGCATGTCATCGCGCAAGGTACGCATGGCCATGTCGGTGACGCTGTTGATCATCGTCAGTTTCTGCTGTTTCCCGTCGACGACGATGTGCGTCAGCGGCGGTGTGAGGGTGTCGGGCAGCATCACCGGAAATGAGATCGGCGCAACAATCGTCAGGTTATCGTTGAGGCGCACCGGAATCGGCACTTGTACCGAGCTGCGCGCCGGGGCGAAACCGCTCTGCACCACGATCAGAACTTCGCTTTCATCATCGTCCGGCCCGGGCTTGTCGAGATTGCGCAACGCGCTTTCGAGGAAGGGCACGCCCGGACGCAACTCGATCGCCTGACGATAACCCGGCGCCGCGAGCGTGCGTTCGCCCAAGGCTTCGTAGGTGAAACCGGCCAGATAATGGCTGAACGCACTTTGGTAACCGTTCTTCAGCTCGATGACCTGTGGGGCGTCGAGGACGGCGACCGGGTAGCCTTGCAGGTCTTTGTAATGCAGCTTGATCCCTTGCTGCTTGGCTTGCTCTTCAGCCTCTTCGTATTGCCGTTCGCGCTGACGGGCAATCAGGGTTTCGCGTTCGTGGGTTTTCTTGATGTCGGCGCGGGCCCCGTCGAAATCGTTGTCGGCCAGTTGATTGAGGGCCATCTCGGTGGTCAGCATGACCTTTTCGTAGTCGTAGCCTTCGTAACGCAGAAGCTTGTCATTGACCAGCATCGTGCCCATCTCATTGCCGAAACGGGTCAGCAGTTTCATGGGCGCGGAGGGCACGGCGTCTTCACGCTGGATAATCATCTGCTCAGCGGTGCGCCAGGCTTCCTGACTTTTTGGCAGGGCGGTGCCAGCACTGAGAATCGCGCCTCGCTCCAGGTAATACAGCAGATCCTTGTCTTCCCACGGATTGTTGACCTTCAGCACGTACAGCGCTTCGTTGAGATCACCCTTGGCCATCTGGTCGATGGTTTGCTGCATTTCCTCATCGTAATTGCGGTAAGCGGCGCACCCGCTCAGTTGCACGATGGCGCTGAGTAGCAGGAAGAATGGCAGGCAATGGCGCATGGAGACGGGTTCTTCCTTGAACGGCAAAGGCTGGGAGGTGACGCATTATAGGGGCGGTTGGCGCCCCGAGGTGGTCATCGAATTCAGCGCTGAAACATATCAAACACCGACAAAGCTTGAGGGAAATGGCGCCGGAGTGAACAATATGTAACTCCGTATTTCCCCTTGAGACTTCTTCATGACTGCCTCGTCCCGATTTCTGGCCTGGCTGCTGTTCCCTTTGTTTGCCCTGAGCAGCGTCAATCTGCTGGCCGATACCGTGGAAGGCGCGCCACAAGCGCTGCACCTGCTCGATTACATCAGCGCGGATTACCCGCCAACGGTCGAGGCGGGCACAGTTGTCGATGACGCCGAATACCGCGAGCAACTGGAATTCACCCAAGCGCTGCAAGGCTTGATCGCCGACATGCCGGCCAAGCCTGAAAAGGCTGCGTTGGAGCAGGGCGTCGCCGCGTTGCGTGCGGCCATCACCGCGAAGCAGGACGGCGCTGAAGTCGCCCGTCAGGCGCGGCAACTGGGCGCGAAACTGGCCGTGGCGTATGAAGTCAGTCAGGCGCCGATCATCACCCCGGATCCGAGCCGTGGCGCGCCGTTGTATGCGCAGAACTGCTCGGTGTGCCACGGCGATACCGGCCTCGGCGATGGCCCGGCGGGTGTCGGCATGTCGCCGGCGCCGGCCAATCTGCGTGAGGCGGCGCGGATGGATCACCTGAGTCTGTACGCGATTTACAGCACCCTCGGCCAAGGCGTCGAAGGCACCGACATGCCAGCGTTCGCCGATCAGCTCGATGATCGCCAGCGTTGGGATCTGGCCACTTACATCGCCGGTTTCAGTGCTGATGCGGCGGCCGCTCAATCCGAGAAAACCTACAACATCGCCGATCTGGCGCGCCAGACCCCGGCCGAAGTGCAGGGCGCTGAAGGCCCGCAAGCGGCGGCGACTTTCCGTGCGCAGCGAGCGCAACCGCCGCAGGTTAAACGCGGCCCGGCGCAGTTGCTCGACTACACCGCAGCGACGCTGGACAAGAGCCTGGCGGCGTACCGTGCCGGTGAACACGATCAGGCTTACGACCTGTCAGTGGCGGCGTATCTGGAAGGTTTCGAGCTGGTTGAGAGTTCGCTGGATAACGTCGACGCCAACGTACGCAAGGACACTGAAAAATCGCTGATGGCTTACCGTCAGTCGTTGCAGGACGGTTTGCCGGTCGCACAGGCCGAGCAGCGTCTGGACGCGGCCAAGGCCAAACTGAAGGAGTCCGCCGGGCTGCTTGGCAGCGATGGCTTGAGCTGGTCGCTGAGCTACATCTCCGGTTTGCTGATTCTGCTGCGTGAAGGCCTGGAAGCGATTCTGGTACTCGCGGCGATTCTGGCGTTCCTGCGCAACACCGGCCAGCAGTCGGCGGTGCGCAGCGTTAACGTCGGTTGGGGCTTGGCGCTGTTGGCCGGTCTCGGCACCTGGGCGTTGGCGGCGTACGTGATTGATGTCAGCGGTTCGCAGCGTGAATTGCTCGAGGGCGCGACGGCGCTGTTCGCCAGCGTCATGGTGCTGTGGCTGGGCGTGTGGATGCACGATCGTCGCCACGCTGCAGCCTGGCAGGATTACATCAAGAGCAGTCTGGTCGGCGGTGGCGGGCGGTTTGGTTTTGCGATCCTCGCGTTCTTTTCGGTGTATCGCGAGTTGTTCGAAGTGATCCTGTTTTACGAAACCCTGTGGTTGCAGGCAGGCCCGGCCGGGCATGACGCGGTACTCGCCGGTGGTGCGACGGCGCTGGTGCTGCTGGTCGGTCTGGCGTGGGTGATCCTGCGCGGTTCGGCGAAACTGCCGCTGACGTTGTTCTTCAGCATCAACGCGGCGCTGTTGTGCGCGCTGTCGGTGGTGTTCGCCGGGCATGGCGTGAAGGCGTTGCAGGAGGCCGGGATCTTCGGCACGCGGCCGGTGGCGTTCTTTGAGTTTGACTGGCTGGGGATTCATGCCGATGCGTATTCGTTGACGGCGCAAGCGGTGGCGATTCTGGCGATTGTTGTGTTGTATGGGCGTAGTTGGGTGGCTGAGAAGAAGCGAATTTCGGCTGCTTGATTGGGTGATCCCTTAAAAGATCGCAGCCTTCGGCAGCTCCTACAGGGGCCGCGCATGTCGCAATATTGCGGCGCGACGCGCACTCTGTAGGAGCTGCCGCAGGCTGCGATCTTTTGCTTTATGAGGTAAACAAAATGCGTGTATGGATCGATGCCGACGCTTGCCCACGGGCGGCGAAGGATCTGGTGGTGAAGTTTGCGCTCAAGCGCCAGTACGAAGTGGTGCTGGTGGCCGGGCAGCCGCAGATCAAGCCGGGGCTGGCCATCGTCAAACTGATCGTGGTGCCAAGCGGGCCGGATGCGGCGGATGATTATCTGGTCGAGCACGCGGTGCCGGGGGAGCTGGTGATTTGCAGCGATATCCCGCTCGCCGATCGGCTGGTGAAGAAGGGCGTGGCGGCGCTGGATCCGCGCGGCAAGGAATTCGATGCGCAGAACATGGGCGAGCGATTGGCGGTGCGCAATCTGTTCACCGATCTGCGCGAACAAGGCCAGATGAGCGGCGGCCCGGCACCGTTTGGCGATCGCGAGAAGCAGGCGTTTGCCAATGCGCTGGACCGGATTCTCACGCGCCTATCGCGCAAGCCCTGAGCCCAACAAAAATCCCTTGTAGGAGTGAGCCTGCTCGCGATAGCGGTCGATCATTCAACAGATATGTTGCCTGATACACCGCCATCGCGAGCAGGCTCACTCCTACAATAGACCGTGTCAGGCGTCGTTTTCGTGGGTCAGTTCGAGCACGCGGTCGACCAGTTTGTTGATCCCCGAAGCCGCTTCGCTGATGTTCTGCGCCAGCATATAAGCCGGGGTCGTCACCAGTTTGCGCGCCTTGTCCTCGATAATCTCGGTCACGGCGCAATCTTCATGCGTCGCGCCCATCTTGTTCATCGCCGTGGCCGTGTCGGCATCGTTGCCGATGGTGCAGGTCACGCCCGGGCCGTAGATCTTCGCCGCGAGTGCCGGCGAAATGCACATCAAACCTACTGGTTTGCCCGCTTCGGCAAACGCCTCGGCCAGCGCCAGTACTTCAGGCTGTACGCTGCAGCCGGCGCCTTCGACAGCAAAGTTCGACAGGTTCTTCGCCGCCCCAAAACCACCGGGCACGATCAGCGCATCGAAGTCATCGACGTCGGCTTCGCGGATGTCCTTGATGTTGCCTCGGGCAATCCGTGCCGACTCGACCAGCACGTTGCGGGTCTCGGGCATTTCTTCGCCGGTCAGGTGGTTGATCACGTGCAATTGCGCGATGTTCGGGGCGAAGCACTGTACCTGCGCGCCGCGTTGATCAAGGCGCAGCAGGGTGATGACGCTTTCATGGATCTCGGCGCCGTCGTACACGCCACTGCCGGACAGGATCACTGCAACTTTTTTGCTCATGGGTTTCTCTCCAGATTCATGGCGCTAAATGTCCACTAAATTGTCGCGCGTTGCCATAGGGTAAACGGGCGGCTACACCTAGGATCTGTTCATACGATTGCGAGCAGGGCGCGTCATGGACTTGATTCTGTATGCGGTGCCGTTTTTCCTCGTGTTGATTGCGCTCGAACTGATCGCCGACCGCTGGCGCGGGGTGAGCAACTATCGCCTCGCCGATGCGGTGAACAGCATCAGCACCGGCGTGTTGTCGACCACCACCGGGCTGCTGACCAAAAGTGTCGGGCTGTTGACCTACGCCTTCGCCCTCGAACATCTGGCGCTGTTCAAACTGCCGGCGAACAGCGTTTGGGTCTGGATGCTGGCCTTCGTCCTCTACGACTTTTGCTATTACTGGCTGCACCGCATGGGCCACGAACGCAACATCCTCTGGGCCGCGCATTCGGTGCATCACCAGAGCGAGGAATACAACCTCTCCACCGCGCTGCGCCAGACCAGCACCGGGTTTCTGCTCGGCTGGATTTTCTACTTGCCGATGGCCGTGCTCGGCGTGCCGTTGCTGGTGTTCGTCAGCGTCGCGGCGCTGAACCTGCTCTATCAATTCTGGGTTCACACCCAACACATTCCCAAGCTCGGCTGGTTCGAGTGGTTCTTCGTTACGCCGTCCAATCATCGGGCCCACCATGCACAGAACGCTCTCTACATGGATCGCAACTACGGCGGAGTGTTCATTCTTTGGGATCGTCTGTTCGGTACGTTTCAGGAAGAGGACGACAACGAGCCGGTGATTTTCGGCGTGACCACGCCGCTGGCGAGCTGGAATCCGTTGTGGGCCAACCTGCAGTTTTATGCGCAATTGTGGGACGACGCGCGTCGGGCCGAGCGCAAGTGGGACAAGCTGCGCATCTGGTTTATGCGCACCGGCTGGCGCCCGGCGGACGTCGCGGCGAAATACCCGACGAGCAAGCCGGATCTGGCGCAGTTTCGCAAATTCGAGGTGACGCTTGGGCGTCGCCAGCAATGCTACGTGGCGCTGCAGTTTTGCGTGTACATCGCGCTGGGCAGTTATCTGATGAATCTGGAGCGCAGTCTGCCGACCGCCGCGTTGTTAATCGGCTGGGGCGCGGTGGCGTTCGGGGTGTTTGCGTTGGGCGTGAGCCTGGAGAATCGCCCGTGGGCGTTGAAGGTCGAGCTGTTGCGGCTGGGGTTGAACGTGCCGCTGGTGTGGCTGGCGCCGCTGGTAGGATTGTGGCCGGCCAGCCCGATGATCTGGGCTGGCTTGCTCGGGTACAGCCTGCTCAGCGGCATCGGGCTGTATAGCTGCCGTCAGCGCGTTACTCGACTGGCGGTTTAGGTTCGGCGGACTTGGCTGGCTCGGCGAGTTGCAGTTGCTCAGCCTTGGCAGCTTGTTCATCCTCGTAGATCTTCTTCGCCAGACGCGCATTCTTGAAGCGGCGGCGCAGCCACAGGCCAACACCGAGCACCAGCAAGGCGCCAAGCACCCACAGCTCATACTTCTTGATGCTGCCGAGCATGCCTTCCAGCACCGCACCGAAGTGGTACGCCGCAGCGGCCAGCGCCGTGGCCCAGATCGCCGCGCCAATACCGTTCAGCAGCAGGTAACGTCCCGGCGGATAACCCGACAGGCCGATCGCCACCGGCATCACCGTGCGCAAGCCATAAACAAAGCGGAAGCTCAGCACCCAGATGTCCGGGTGCTTGCGAATGTGTTCCAGCGCGCGGTCACCCATCATCTGCCAGCGCGGTTTGCGCGCGAGCAATTTGCGCCCGTGCTTGCGCCCCATGAAGTACCACAGCTGATCACCGGCATAACTGCCGAAGAACGCCACGACCACCACCAGGTTGATGTCCATGTATCCACGGAACGCGAGGAAGCCCGCGAGCACCAGGATGGTTTCGCCTTCGAAGAACGTGCCAAGAAACAAGGCAAAGTAGCCGAAGTCATGCAGAAATTGTTGGAGCATTGTCTGGGTGCTGGCGAAATGAACGCGCAGCCTAACCCTTCGGACACATTCATGAAAGTGTCCAAATGTGTCTCGACGTGAACAATTCCTACAATAAGAATGGAATCCGTCACCGTGCCACAGGCCTCACACAACTGTAATCTGTTCGTCATAATGGCCGTCTATAACTGTCACGCTCGCCCGTTTGCGCGGGCTCAGGAGTCCGCCGTGAGCTTTACCCCTGCCAACCGTCTGTTCCCCGCCACTCGCTTGCGTCGCAACCGCCGCGATGATTTTTCGCGTCGGCTGGTACGGGAAAATGTGCTGACGGTGGATGATCTGATCCTGCCGGTGTTCGTGCTCGACGGTGAGAACCGTCGCGAAGCCGTGGCCTCAATGCCCGGCGTAGAGCGCCTGACCATCGACCTGCTGCTGGAAGAAGCCGCCAAGTGGGTCGAACTGGGGATTCCGGCGCTGGCGCTGTTTCCGGTCACGCCTCCTGAATTGAAATCCCTCGACGCCGCTGAAGCGTGGAACCCTGAAGGCATCGCCCAGCGCGCCACTCGCGCCTTGCGTGAGCGCTTTCCGGAACTCGGCGTGATCACCGACGTTGCGCTCGACCCGTTCACCACCCACGGTCAGGACGGCATTCTCGACGAAGAAGGCTACGTGCAGAACGACATCACCGTCGACGCACTGGTGCGTCAGGCGTTGTCCCATGCCGAAGCTGGCGCACAGGTGGTGGCGCCGTCGGACATGATGGACGGTCGCATTCAGGCGATTCGCGAAGCGCTGGAAATTGCTGGCCACGTCAATGTGCGGATCATGGCCTACTCGGCCAAGTACGCCAGCGCCTACTACGGCCCGTTCCGCGATGCCGTGGGTTCGGCGTCGAACCTCGGCAAAGCCAACAAAGCCTCTTATCAGATGGATCCGGCCAACAGCGACGAAGCGCTGCACGAAGTCGGTGCGGACTTGTCTGAAGGCGCGGACATGGTCATGGTCAAACCGGGCATGCCGTATCTGGACATTCTTTTCCGGGTAAAAGATGCCTTCAAAGTGCCGACCTTCGTCTATCAGGTTAGTGGCGAATACGCCATGCACATGGCGGCGATCCAGAATGGCTGGTTGAGTGAAGCGGTGATCCTCGAATCACTGACCTCCTTTAAACGTGCCGGTGCAGATGGCATCCTGACTTACTTTGCTGTCCGTGCCGCTCAATTGTTACGAGAGCAGAAATAGCCCTCCCAGGAACATTCGATGAATACCGAAGGACTCACTGAAGTTGCAGTAAAAGAAGCTCAGCCAGTGGTGGAGCAAATCACCGAGACCCCGCCGGAACTGGAGCCAGCGCCACCCGCGCCGGTGGCCGAAACCGCTGTGGCGGTGCCGGCGATCACCATTCCGGGTCTGGATGACAGCAGCCTGTACATCCACCGCGAGCTCTCGCAACTGCAGTTCAATATCCGCGTGCTGGAACAGGCGCTGGACGAGTCCTATCCGCTGCTGGAGCGTTTGAAGTTCCTGCTGATCTTCTCCAGCAACCTCGACGAATTCTTTGAAATCCGTGTCGCCGGCCTGAAGAAGCAAATCACCTTTGCCCGTGAGCAGGCCGGCGCCGATGGCCTGCAACCGCATCAAGCGCTGGCGCGGATCAGCGAGCTGGTTCACGGTCACGTTGATCGCCAGTACGCAATCCTCAACGACATCCTGCTGCCGGAGCTGGAAAAGCATCAGGTGCGCTTCATCCGTCGCCGCAACTGGACGGTCAAGCTCAAGACCTGGGTGCGCCGCTACTTCCGCGACGAGATCGCGCCGATCATCACCCCGATCGGCCTCGACCCGACGCACCCGTTCCCGTTGCTGGTGAACAAGAGCCTCAACTTCATCGTCGAGCTGGAAGGCATTGACGCCTTCGGTCGCGATTCCGGTCTGGCGATCATCCCGGCACCGCGTCTGTTGCCACGGATCATCAAGGTGCCGGAAGAAGTCGGCGGCCCCGGCGACAACTATGTGTTCCTGTCGTCGATGATCCACGCCCACGCCGATGACCTGTTCCAAGGCATGAAGGTGAAGGGCTGCTACCAGTTCCGTCTGACCCGAAACGCTGACTTGGCGCTCGATTCCGAAGACGTAGAAGACTTGGCCCGCGCGCTGCGTGGCGAGTTGTTCTCGCGTCGTTACGGCGATGCGGTGCGTCTGGAAGTCGCTGACACCTGCCCGAAACACCTCTCGGATTACCTGCTCAAGCAGTTCAACCTGAGTGAGAGCGAGTTGTATCAGGTCAACGGTCCGGTCAACCTGACTCGACTGTTCAGCATCACCGGTCTGGACAGCCATCCGGAACTGCAATACACGCCGTTCACCCCGCAGATCCCGAAACTGCTGCAGAACAGCGAAAACATTTTCAGCGTGGTCAGCAAGCAGGACATCCTGTTGCTGCACCCGTTCGAGTCGTTCACCCCGGTGGTCGACCTGCTGCGCCAGGCCGCGAAAGATCCGCACGTGCTCGCGGTGCGTCAGACCCTGTACCGCTCCGGCGCCAACTCCGAGATCGTCGATGCGCTGGTCGATGCCGCGCGTAACGGCAAGGAAGTCACGGCGGTCATCGAGTTGCGTGCGCGCTTCGACGAAGAATCCAACCTGCAACTGGCCAGCCGTCTGCAAGCGGCCGGCGCGGTGGTGATCTATGGCGTGGTCGGCTTCAAGACCCACGCCAAGATGATGCTGATCCTGCGTCGCGAGGCCGGCGAAATTGTGCGTTACGCGCACCTCGGCACCGGCAACTACCACGCCGGCAACGCCAAGCTGTACACCGACTACAGCCTGCTGACTTCCGACGACGCCTTGTGCGAAGACGTTGGCAAACTGTTCAGCCAGTTGATCGGCATGGGTAAAACCCTGCGCATGAAGAAGCTGCTGCATGCGCCGTTCACGCTGAAGAAGGGCATGCTCGACATGATTGCCCGCGAGACCCAGTTCGCCGTCGAAGGCAAACCGGCGCACATCATCGCCAAGTTCAACTCGCTGACCGATCCGAAGATCATCCGCGCGCTGTACAAGGCCAGCCAGTCCGGCGTGCGCATCGATCTGGTGGTGCGCGGCATGTGCTGCCTGCGTCCGGGGATTGCCGGGGTTTCGCACAACATTCATGTGCGCTCGATCATCGGCCGCTTCCTTGAGCACACGCGGGTGTTCTACTTCCTCAATGGCGGCGACGAGCAGATGTTCCTCTCCAGCGCCGACTGGATGGAGCGCAACCTCGACAAACGCGTCGAGACTTGCTTCCCGGTGGAAGGCAAGAAGCTGCTAACCCGGGTGAAGAAAGAGCTGGAACTGTATTTGACTGACAACACCCATAGCTGGAGTTTGCAGTCGGATGGCCGTTACATCCGCAACACGCCGACCGGGAACCAGAACCCGAGGAGTGCGCAGGCGACGTTGCTGGAGCGGTTGGGTAGCCCGATTTTGCCGGTGAGCAGCTAGGGCCAAAGGCAAGAGCCCCTCATCTCAAACCAAACCCAATAAAAAAGGCGATCCCCGCGGATCGCCTTTTTCATACCTGTCATCCATACACCTGTAGGAGCTGCCGAAGGCTCGGGCCGCGATCGGACGATCTTTTGACGTTGATCGTAAAAAAACAGATCAAAAGATCGCAGCCTGCGGCAGCTCCTACAGTGGAGATTTGCGGTGTGTCAGTGGACGGTGAGGACGATGCCCACCCGTGCGCCGTCCGGGAATGAGAACCCGAAGAGTGCGCAGGCGACGTTGCTGGAGCGGTTGGGTAGCCCGATTTTGCCGGTGAGCAGTTGAAGTTTTGAAGGTCAAAAGCCCCTCACCCTAGCCCTCTCCCGGAGGGAGAGGGGGACTGACCGAGGTGTGCTTACGCTATACGCTGACCTGAATTATCGGGTCGAACTCAGGCCTCGAAGCCAACAGCGTTCGGCCCCCTCTCCCTCGGGAGAGGGCTGGGGTGAGGGGCAGGCCCGCTCCAATCTCAAACCAAACCCAATAAAAAAGGCGATCCCCATGGATCGCCTTTTTCATACCTGTCGTTCACCCACCTGTAGGAGCTGCCGAAGGCTGCGATCTTTTGACGTTGATCGTAAAAAACCAGATCAAAAGATCGCAGCCTGCGGCAGCTCCTACAGTGGAGATTCGCGGTGTGTCAGTGGACGGTGAGGACGATGCCCACTCGCGTCAGCCAATCGGCTTCGAGACCAAAATCCGCCTGAGTCAGCTGATTTTCATCCAGCCAGTTCTCCGGGAATTCCACGTCCAGGTTATCGCCCTTGGCGTGCAACACCACCTGCGGCATCGCCTGTGTGCCACGGATGTGGTGGAACAGAATCGCGAAACGCAGCAGCACGCACAGGCGAATCAGCTTGGCGCCGTCGTCACCGAAATCGGCGAATTTGTCTTTGGGAATGTTACGGCGATGGCCGCGCACCAGCAGGGCGAGCATCTGTTGGTCTTCGCGGGAGAAACCGGCCAGATCCGAGTGCTCAATCAAATAAGCGCCGTGCTTGTGGTAGTGATAGTGCGCGATGTCGAGCCCGACTTCGTGCACTTTCGCCGCCCAGCCGAGCAATTCGCGCCAGATACCGTCGTCCAGCTCCCAATCCACCGCGACCTGATCAAACGCGTGCAGGGCTTTGCGTTCAACCCGTGCCGCTTGTTCGACATCAACGTGATAGCGCTCCATCAGCGAAGTGAGGGTGCGTTCGCGCACGTCTTCGTGATGATGGCGACCGAGCAGGTCATACAGCACACCTTCACGCAGAGCGCCTTCGCAGTGATCCATGCGTTGCAGTTCGAGCGCATCGAAGATTGCTTCTAGAATCGCCAGACCCGCCGGGAAAATCGCCCGACGATCAGGCTTGATGCCTTCAAAATCGATCTTGTCGGCATCTCCCAGTTTGAACAGACGACGCTTGAGCCACGCCAGCCCCTCGGCATTCACCTCGCCGGTGCCATGCCCGCCAGCCTTCAACGCGAGGCCGATGGCACGGATGGTGCCTGAGGAGCCGATGGCTTCATCCCAGGTCAGGCGATGCAGAGCGTGCTCGATGCTCATGATCTCCAGCCGCGCCGCCGTGTACGCCTGGGCGTAACGGGCCGGGGTGATTTTGCCGTCCTTGAAGTAGCGTTGGGTGAAGCTGACGCAGCCCATTTGCAGGCTTTCGCGCAGCAGCGGTTCGAAGCGCTGGCCGATGATGAATTCGGTACTGCCGCCGCCGATGTCGGCGACCAGACGTTTGCCCGGGGTGTCAGCGAGGGTGTGCGACACGCCCAGATAAATCAGACGCGCTTCTTCACGGCCGGAGATGACTTCAACCGGATGGCCGAGGATTTCTTCAGCACGGTGGATGAATTCGAGGCGGTTGCGCGCTTCACGCAGGGCGTTGGTGCCGACGATACGCACGGCGCCCAGCGGCATACCGTTGATCAGTTGGGCAAAACGCTTGAGGCAATCGAGGCCGCGCTGCATCGATTCTTCGTTGAGCTTGCGCTCATCGTCGATGCCGGCGGCCAGTTGCACCTTCTCGCCGAGGCGCTCAAGGATGCGGATTTCGCCGTTCTGGGCCTTGGCCACGACCATGTGAAAGCTGTTGGAGCCCAGGTCGATTGCGGCGATCAGGGACAAATTCTTGGCTTTGGATTGCGGCATGGTCAGGGGGTCTCGGTCGATAACCTCGACATCGTGCCACGATCAACGGCTGCCGCCAACGCACAGAGATCAAGGTTGATGCTGTAGATGGCTGATCGGATGCTGATCCGGGAATAGTTATCGCTGAGTTAGTTGATACAAAGAGTGACGTTGGAAGCGGAATGTTTTCCTACGGCATATAAAGCTTTTTACCTCGGCGCTGCAGAACTTTTTCGGCAAGTGTTAATAACTTCTTCCTTCGTCATGTAAGTGCAATTTCCTACTGGCTTTGACACCGTGTCTTCTTCTTATTTGTAGGCAATGTCCTCAGACTGTGTAAGTCGGGTATGAGTGCTGGCCATTGCCTGCTCGTACTCTTTTACAGGGATGAAGACTTCAACTGTGTTGAAGTCAATAAGCGTCAGGTAGACAAACTATGAAAACAATAAGTGCTTTAATGGCGGCTGCAGTGATTGCCAGCGTTTCTATCAATGCTCAGGCGGCTATTGATCTACGGGTCAAGGGCACGATCGTGCCGGCCAGTTGTGTGCCGTTTCTGGAGGGCGGCGGCGTTGTCGATTATGGCAACATCGCGGCTGAAGATTTGAACCAGACTTCCTACACCGTGCTAGAGAAGAAGGAGCTCGTCTTCAACATCAACTGCCGGTCGCACACCAAGGTTGGGCTGAAGGCGCAGGACGGCAAAGGATTCAGTCAGGTTGCAGGCATTCTCGCCGCCACCATCGGCGCCGACTACACCGATAACTACAACTACGGTCTGGGTGCCACAGCGGATGGTGAGAATATTGGTGGTTACGCCGTTAACCTCAAGCCGGGCAGTTTCTACGCCTCCGGTACGCCAGTCAAAGTCATTACCTCGCTGGACAAAGGCACCAGCTGGATCGAAACAGCTACCGGTGCGGTCGGGCAAAACGACAATCTGGGGTCGTGGTCGCGCACCGTCGGATTGATCGTCCCTGTCTCTTTCATCACCCTGAGTGGAGTGATGGAAGTACAGGCGGTCATCAACAAAGCGTCAGAACTAACCATCAATAATGATGTGCCTCTGGATGGTTTGGCCACTTTTGAACTCAGCTATCTCTGATTGCTTTTGATGTGTTTGGCATGTTGCTCCCTCAGAGTGACATGTCGCACATGTTGTTACTTTTTAACTGACTGATTGCAAGTTTCTTGTCGCGAAGTTTATTTGCTCGTGAGGGTTTGGTGTGGCTGAAATAATGTTTTCAATAAGAACAGTGTCCGTTGCCTTCATTATGTTGTTGTTTGTTGCAATTACTTCGGTGCGCGCCGACGGCATGGTGCCGGAAACGACCGTAGTCATTCTTAATGAAGAGGAGGGTGAAACAACCATCAATATAAAAAATACCGATTCGATGCCAGCCTTGTTGTACTCATCGATCGAGAACCTCCCGGAAGATCCCGAGTTTCTCGCGCTGGTAACCCCGCCAATCACCCGGGTAGAAGCCTCGGACAAACAATTGGTGCGGGTGATCGGGCAGTTCTCCGAACCGCTGAAAACCCAGCGCCTCAAACGCATCATTTTCGAAGGCGTACCGCCGAGAAAGCCAACAGACACGGCGTCCGTCGGCGTGACGATCCGGCAAAACCTGCCGCTGATCATTCATCCGCGGGGCTTGGCGAAAAATCCCACGCCGTGGACGCTGCTTGAGTGGTCGCTGGTGGGCGATGTCCTGCAAGTGCGCAATGAAAGCCCCTACGTCGTACGGCTATCCCAAGAGGTCGTGCTGACCCCGCAGAATCACGTCGCGGATATTGGTCGAACCTACGTGCTGCCGGGCGAAGTCCTGCAGCGCGAGCTTGATAAACAGCCGCAATCGGCCACGGGAGTCACGTTTTACCCGGCAACGGTTTATGGCTTTACCGTCGACAGCTACGACGCTCGCCTCAATGTCCAAGGGCCTTGAAGCATGGCCAGCGGGGTTGCCCGAGCGGTGTGTCTGGCGGCGCTCGGTCTCTGTGAGCACGTACTCGCTGCGCAACCCCGGACGGTGGAGTTCGACACCGATGTACTCGGCAGTCGCGGCATCGACCCGGCCATGGCCGAGTATTTTCGGCTGGCTCCGCGTTTTAGCGAGGGCCGGCGCGTGGTGACACTATTCGTCAATGGCCGTCAGCAGGGCTGGGCCGAGGCGCAGTTCGATACCGCCGGTGAGCTGTGTTTTACCCAGGGTCTGCTGGACAAGGCCGGATTGCGCAGCCTTGAAGAAGGCATCACCGACAGCCAGGGTTGTCTTGCTTTCCAGGCGCATTACCCACAGACACAAGTGACTTTGCGGCCGAATCAACAAGAAGTGCTGCTGCTGGTGCCAACCCATGCGCTGGCCGATGTGGCGCAAACGACCACAAATTTCACCCGTGGCGGCACCGCCGGGATGTTCAGCTACGACTTGTTGGGACTGGATAACGCGTCTTCGGCCGGCAGCAGTCGCTACATCTCGGCCTCAACGCTGGCCGGTTTCAACACGGCGGACTGGATCGTACGCAGTCGTCAGCAGTGGAATTCCGGGCAGCAGACTGGCGGAGTCGAACACCTCTACAGCTATGCCCAGCGCGATCTGCAACGGCTGGATTCAACGTTGCAATTGGGCCAGATCAACACCAGCAGTCCACTGTTTGCCGGTGTGCCCATCACGGGCGCGCAGTTTTTTCCAGCCCAGAGCGCTGTGCGGCCAAGCGAATCCAGCGCCGCTGTCGATGGCATCGCCAACAGCCCATCGCGCATCGAAGTTCGCCAGTCCGGCGCGCTGATCTACAGCACATGGGTGCCACCAGGGCCATTCAGCCTGAACGGTTTTGCTTTGCTCAACGGCAGCGATGATCTACAGGTGAAGGTCATTGGTGAGGACGGCGCGACAAGGGAGTTTGCGTTACCAGTCTCGGCGTTCCATCAAATCACCCAGGCCCGACCCGGCTATCACCTGGCGGTGGGAACCCTGCGTTCGCGAGCGGATGAACAGATCGACAATCAAACCGTCGCCACGCTCAGCGGCAGTTGGGGTTTGGGGCCAACGTCGCTGCTCAGCAGCGGCCTGATGACAACGCCAAATTATCAGGCGAGCGGCTGGGGCATCGATACCCGTCTGTTTCAGCACGCTGACCTGCGTTGGCGCACAGTTTTAGCCCGTCAGGCCGACACCGATTCGCAGGGCATGCAGCAAAGCCTTTCCATATCGAGTGCATTTTTCGAACGGGCCAGTTTCGGCCTCAGCGCCACACTGCGCAGCGAGCAGTACCGCGACGTACTCGATAACCAGGCCTACAGCGCCGATCAATTACAGCAGCGCTTCGCCAATCAATTCAGCGCGACGCTAGGTTGGGCGGATCCGCGGTGGGGCGGGTTCAGCGCTGCAATCAGCCGCAGCGCCTTGCACAACGGCGAGCACCGGCAACGCTTGAGCGGTTCGTGGGGCAAGGGATTCAAGCACGCCAGCGTGTCGTTCAACATCGAAGCCGAATCGAATGCCACGGCAATGCACCTGAGCATCGGCATTCCCCTCGGCGGCTCGCGCCAGTTGCGCACCTATGCCAGCCACCGCGATACGCAAACGACGCTGGGCTCGGCGCTGAGCGAGCAGGTCAACGACACGGCGAGTTATCGCTTGGGCGTCGACGGCATCGGCGAGGCGCGCGGTTCGCGGCTGAACGCCAGCGTCGGCCTGCTTCCGCGCTATGCCCAAGTCGGGCTTGGCGTGAACCGCGACGCGGCGAGCAACAGTTACATGGGCCAGCTCAAGGGCGGCATCGCTGTGCACGAGGACGGCGTGACGTTTTCCCCTTATGCCATTCAAGACACCTTCGGCATCGCTTCCGTGGGAAATCTTTCGGGGGTGCAGTTAACGACGCCGTCAGGCCCGGTGTGGACGGACGGCGACGGGCGCGCGGTGATTCCCGGGCTGTCGGCGTACAGCCAAAGCCGCGTGCAAGTGATGACCCGGACGTTGCCGCGCCGGGTCGATCTGATCAATGGTTTCAAAGAAGTGCAGGCCGGACGCGGCTCATTCAATACGCTGGATTTCGAAGTGATCAGCGTGCGTCGGGTGCTGTTGCAGATTGTCGATGGGCAAGGACTGCCCATCAGCCGAGGCGCGTCGGTGTTGACGGAGCAGGGGCAATTACTCGGTTCAGTCGTTGAGGGCGGCAAAGCGTTTTTGAGTGATGTGCAGGGCGCGCAGACGTTGCACGTTCAGCTCGCCAACAACCGCCGCTGCGAGCTGCAACTGGAACCGCCGCTCGACACTCATAGCGATCGCTTGTATGAAGCCATGGAGGGCGTTTGCCATGCGCGCTAAATCAGCCGTCGCGCTAGTCATCTATCTGCTGATGACACCGATTTTCGCCGCTGACTGCGAATCACGCCTGAGCCAGTCCGAAGTTGATTACGGACAATTACATCGCGGCGCATTCCCCGACCAACCCCTCGGCCAACATTGGGTAAATCTGGACACTCACCGACTCACCTTGACGGTGATCTGCCAGACGCCAACGTCAATCAAAATGCGCTTCAACGGCACCAGCGCGGGCCCCAATGTTTTCCGGTTAGGCCAACACGGCCAATTCAGCCTGCGCATCAGCGACGCGGTAATAGACGGCAGCGCGGCGATGCTAACCCGCGATACCGACCCTCAGCCACGCGCGGAACAGCTATTCGATGCGGCGCAAACCATTCAATCGCAGCGCGCCCGGCACTTCACCGCGCAGATCGACGTTCAGGCGCAGCTGGACACGCGCCAGCTGCAGATTCACGACGAAACCCTGTTCGAAGCCGCCGGCACATTCGAGTTGCTGCACGACTGAATGCTCAGCCCGCGTGCTCCACCGTGCCGATGAAGTTGGCCAGTTCCGCCGTCTGCGGATTGGCAAACAACAGCTTCGGATCGCCCACTTCATGCACCTTGCCGTGGTGCATGAACACCAGTTTGTCGCCGACTTCGCGGGCAAAGCGCATCTCGTGAGTGACCATGATCAGCGTCATGCCTTCCTTGGCCAATTGCCGCACGACGCTGAGCACTTCGTTGACCAGTTCCGGATCGAGTGCCGAGGTAATCTCATCACAGAGCAAGACTTTCGGCGACATCGCCAATGCCCGGGCAATCGCCACGCGCTGCTGTTGGCCGCCGGACAGTCGATCCGGGAAAGCATCAAATTTTTCCCCGAGGCCCACGCGTTCGAGCATCTCGCGCGCCAGTTCCGCCGCTTTGGCTTTCGGCACTTTCTGCACCACTTGCGGCGCGAGCATCACGTTTTCACCGACGGTCAGGTGCGGGAACAGATTGAACTGCTGAAATACCATGCCGACTTTCTGCCGCAGGCTGCGCAGGTCGGCGCGGGCGGCGTCGAGGTATTCGCCGTCGACTTCGATCACGCCGTCGTTGATCGATTCCAGACCATTAAGCGTGCGCAGCAGGGTGGATTTGCCCGAGCCGCTGCGGCCGATGATCGCCACCACCTGGCCTTCTTCGACGCTGAGGTCGATGCCTTTGAGCACGTGGTGATCGCCGTAGTATTTATGCAGGGCGGAAATTCTAAGCAGAGGCATGCAGTCTCCTTTCCAGGTAGCGCGCACTGAGGGACAAGGGGTAGCAGAGCAGGAAGTAGCCGAGGGCGACGAGGCCGTAGACCATGAACGGTTCAAACGTGGCGTTGGCGAGCATGCCGCCGGTCTTGGTCAATTCGGTGAAGCCGATGATCGAGGTCACCGCGGTGCCTTTGACCACTTGCACCGAGAAACCCACAGTCGGCGCCACGGCAATGCGCAGCGCTTGCGGCAGGATCACGTAGCGCAGTTGCTCCAGAGGATTGAGCGCGAGACTCGCCGAGGCTTCCCACTGGCCATGCGCGATCGACTCGACGCAACCGCGCCAGATCTCCGCCAGATAAGCGCTGGTGAACAAGGTCAGGGCAATCGCTGCGGCCATCCACGGCGAGATTTCGATCCCGGCCAGGGCCACGCCGAAGAACACCAGAAACAGCTGCATCAACAGCGGCGTGCCTTGGAACAGCTCGATCCAAGTGCGGGCGATATTGCTCGACAGAGGGTTTTTCGAGATGCGCATGATCAGGATCAGCAGCCCGACGAGGCCGCCGCCGATAAACGCCACCAGCGACAATGCCAGCGTCCATTGCAGGCCGATGAGCAGGTTGCGCAGGATGTCCCAGAAGGTGAAGTCACTCATGCGCGGCTCCTGCTTATGTAGCGGCGACCGATCCAGTTGAGTAACTGGCGAATCAGCAGCGCCATGCACAGGTAGATCAACGTGGTCAGCGCATAGGTTTCAAAGGCGCGGAAGTTGCGCGACTGAATGAAGTTGGCGGCGAAGCTCAGCTCTTCGGTGGCGATCTGCGAACACACCGCCGAACCGAGCATGACGATGATGATCTGGCTGCTTAGCGCCGGCCAGACCTTGCCCAGCGCCGGCAGCAGCACCACATGGCGGAACGCTTCAAAACGCGTCATCGCCAGTGCCGCTGCGGCTTCCAGCTGCCCGCGCGGAATCGCCTGAATGCCGGCACGGATGATCTCGGTCGAATAGGCACCGAGGTTGATCACCATCGCCAGCACCGCCGCTTGCCACTCGGAAATCTGCACGCCCAGCGACGGCAGGCCGAAGAAGATAAAGAACAACTGCACCAGAAACGGCGTGTTGCGGATCAACTCGACGTAGACGCCAAAGATTGCCGAGAACGGGCGGATGTTCCACGCCCGCACCAACGCCCCGACAATGCCCACGCCAACCCCGAGCAGCGCGCCGATGGCCGTCAGCTCAAGGGTGAACAGCGCGCCGCGCAGCAGCAGGTCGGTGTTTTGCACCACCGGCATGAAATCGAACTGATAAGCCATGAAGATCTCCCGCGCAGTCGATCAGAGATCGGCCGGCAGCGGCTCTTTCAGCCAGGTCTGCGAGTTCTTTTCCAGCGCGCCGTCAGCCTTGGCGCTGGTCAGAATGTCGTTGACCTTGGCCAGCAGCGCCGCTTCGTTCTTGTTCACGCCGACGTAAACCGGCGAATCCTTGAGCTTCACTTTCAGCGCCGGCACGCGTTTCGGGTTCTTCTCGCTGATCGCGACCATCACCACGTTGCCGCTGGCGATCAGGTCGACCTGCCCGGCGAGGTAAGCGGCGATGGTCGAGTTGTTGTCTTCGAAGCGCTTGATGGTCACGCCTTCGGGGGCGACCTTGGTCAATTCGATGTCTTCGATGGCGCCACGGGTGACGCTGATGGTCTTGCCCTTAAGGTCGTCGAGGTTGTTGATCGCAGCGTCTGGCGGGCCGAACACCGCGAGGTAGAACGGTGCGTAGGCGCGGGAGAAGTCGATGACTTTCTCGCGCTCGGCGTTTTTGCCGAGGCTGGAAATCACCAGATCGACTTTGCCGGTGGTGAGAAACGGGATGCGGTTGGTGCTGTTGACCGGGGTCAGCTCGAGTTTGACCTTGAGCTGGTCGGCCAGCAGTTTTGCCGTGTCGATGTCGAGGCCACGAGGTTTCATGTCCGGGCCGACCGAGCCGAATGGCGGGAAGTCTTGCGGCACGGCAACTTTCAGCGTGCCGCGTTTGACCACGTCATCGAGACCGTCGGCGTGAGCAGGTATCTGGCTGAGCAGCAGGCTGGAAAACAGGGCGGCGAGGAGGGCGCTGTAACGCTTGGTCATGGACAATCTCCGGATCGGCGGGAAGTGATTTCTGCGATCGGACAGAGCATGCGCCGTGCCAATACGTGGCTTTCGCTGCGGCAGGCCGCGGTTTCAGTGGCTTTGTTCGGTCTTACTGGTCTGAACAGTCAGGTTGTTTTTCGCACTGCCATGGCGCATCGGCCGCGATCACCGAACTCCGCTGGGGCACGACTTGCCGGACTCGGCGAATAGCTTTACAACTAGCCGCACATTGGCCTGACGCGTCTGAAAAACCATGAATTCGATTTCCCGTGCAGTACCCGAAGTGGCGCTGCAAGCGATCCGCAAACTGATCACCGAACAGGGTTTCGGCGCCGGCGATGCCTTGCCGTCGCAACGCGATCTGGCGTTGCAACTGGGGGTGAGCCGGGCGTCGTTGCGCGAGGCGTTATCGTCGCTGAGCGCGTTGGGCGTGGTCAGTATTCAGCCGGGTAAAGGTGTGTTCGTGCAGGCGCCAGTGGAGTTGTCGTCGGGCGAAAACGCGCCGGGCTGGTCATTCGCTGCGCAGGCGTCGCCGCTGGATATCTTTCAATTGCGCTATGCGCTGGAAGGCTTTGCCGCCGGCCTCGCAGCCGTGACGTTGAGCACGTTTGATCTGGATGCGCTGGAGGATAATGTCGCGGCGATGCGCGAGCAATTGAAGGCCGGTGACTTTGAAGCGGCAGCGAAACTCGACTTCGAATTCCACCGGCGCATCCTCTTGGCCAGCGGCAATCAGGCGATGCTGAGTATCCTCACCGCCAGCGCCGAGATGTTCCTCGAGAGCCAGAAACTACCGTTCATCCGTGCCGAACGCGCCATGGAAACCTGGCAGGAACACCGCAAAATCCTTCGCGCCCTCGCTCGCCGGGCCTCGGCTGCCGCGCAAAAAGCCATGCAGGAGCACGTGCGCAATGCCGCGCTGCGCACCGGAATCGCCTTCATCGCTCCCGCTACCGCGTGACTTGAGCTATACCCAAACTCATCGAGTGCCATAGCAAGACTCAATCATCTGCGGCTTCCTGAACAGGGGAAGGGCGGCTATGATGGGCCACGTTTTTTTGCTTACAACCTGGAGAATTCCATGAGCAGCGATCTTATCAAACACGTTAGCGACGCTAGCTTCGAAGCCGACGTACTCAAGGCCGAAGGCGCTGTCCTGGTCGATTACTGGGCTGAATGGTGCGGTCATTGCAAAATGATCGCTCCGGTTCTGGACGAGATTGCCGAGACTTACAAAGGCAAGCTGACCGTTGCCAAACTGAACATCGACGAAAACCAGGAAACTCCGGCCAAGCATGGCGTGCGTGGTATCCCGACGCTGATGCTGTTCAAGAACGGCAACGTTGAAGCGACCAAAGTCGGCGCACTGTCGAAGTCGCAGCTGGCAGCTTTCCTCGACGCCAACATCTAAGCGTCGCTGTAAAGTGCATTAAAAAAAGCCTCGCAAATTGCGGGGCTTTTTGCGTATTCAGGGCTAGACGCTCAGAAACTCAGGTGGTACATTCGGCCCCGCAGTGGTTTCTCCACTGCCCCCTGCTAGCCGTCGCCGACGCACTCCTTTTCGAATAAGTACGCGATCCTGTCGCCTTCTCTGCGGCGCGGCCTCATTAAGCCAAAAGCTTAATTTCCCCCCCTCCATAAATGATTACGTCATTCCTATATGAATCTGACTGAACTCAAGCAAAAGCCGATTACCGAACTGCTCGAATTGGCCGAACAGATGGGCATAGAAAATATGGCCCGTTCGCGCAAGCAGGACGTGATTTTCTCCCTGCTGAAAAAGCACGCTAAAAGCGGCGAGGAAATCTCCGGTGATGGCGTGCTGGAGATTCTCCAGGACGGCTTCGGCTTCCTGCGCTCCGCTGACGCTTCCTATCTCGCCGGCCCAGACGACATTTACGTCTCGCCGAGCCAGATCCGCCGTTTCAACTTGCGCACCGGTGACACCATCGTTGGCAAGATTCGCCCTCCAAAGGAAGGCGAGCGGTATTTCGCACTGCTCAAGGTCGACACGATCAACTTCGATCGTCCGGAGAACGCGAAAAACAAGATTCTCTTCGAGAACCTGACCCCGCTGTTCCCGACCGTGCGCATGAAGATGGAAGCCGGTAACGGTTCCACCGAAGACTTGACCGGTCGTGTGATCGACCTGTGCGCCCCGATCGGCAAAGGCCAGCGTGGTCTGATCGTGGCACCGCCGAAAGCCGGTAAAACGATCATGCTGCAAAACATCGCAGCGAACATCGCCCGTAACAACCCTGAAGTTCACCTGATCGTGTTGCTGATCGACGAGCGTCCGGAAGAAGTAACCGAAATGCAGCGCACCGTGCGCGGCGAAGTGGTTGCCTCGACCTTCGACGAGCCGCCGACCCGTCACGTACAGGTAGCTGAAATGGTGATCGAGAAGGCCAAGCGCCTGGTCGAACACAAGAAAGACGTGGTGATCCTGCTCGACTCCATCACCCGTCTGGCCCGTGCCTACAACACCGTGATCCCGAGCTCCGGCAAGGTATTGACCGGTGGTGTCGATGCTCACGCCCTCGAGAAGCCAAAGCGTTTCTTCGGTGCGGCACGTAACATCGAAGAGGGCGGCTCGCTGACCATTATCGCCACCGCGCTGGTTGAAACCGGCTCGAAAATGGACGAAGTGATCTACGAAGAGTTCAAGGGTACCGGCAACATGGAACTGCCTCTGGATCGCAAGATCGCCGAGAAGCGCGTGTTCCCTGCGATCAACATCAACCGCTCCGGCACCCGCCGCGAAGAGTTGCTGACCGCCGACGACGAGCTGCAGCGCATGTGGATTCTGCGCAAGCTGCTGCACCCGATGGACGAAGTCGCAGCGATCGAGTTCCTGGTCGACAAGCTGAAAACGACCAAGACCAACGACGAGTTCTTCCTGTCGATGAAGCGCAAGTAACATCGCAGATTGAGCCGATAAAAATGGCGTCCCTACGGGGGCGCCATTTTTTTGCCCGTATTTTGTCCGGGCGAAGGGACGATGGCGATCTGGTAAGGTCTGTGCCTTGCAGAATGAGCAGCAACGTACGAGACCGTTTCCGGGTAAGAGAATCAGGCTGTACAAATAATAACCAACTGATTGGCATTCAAGATTTATGAGCACACTCGCTTATCGAAGGGATATCGACGGCTTGCGGGCCGTTGCGGTCATCGCCGTGGTCCTTTTCCACTTTGGCGTCCCGGGGTTTACCGGCGGTTTTGTCGGCGTAGACGTGTTCTTCGTGATTTCCGGCTACCTCATCACCTCGATCATCTGGAACCAGCGTCAGGCCGGGCGTTTCAGCTTCGTCGAGTTCTGGGCACGCCGTGCGCGGCGGATCCTGCCGGCGCTGTTTGCGATGATCGTCGCCGTGCTGGCGGTGGGCTGGTTCCTGATGGCGCCCAAGGATTACGAAGAGCTGGGGCGCTCGGTGCGTTATCAGGTGCTGTTCGTCTCGAACATTCTGTTTATGCGTCAGGACGGTTATTTCGACGTCGCGTCCGACCTCAAACCGATGTTGCACACCTGGTCGCTGGCGGTTGAAGAGCAGTTCTACATTCTCTTCCCGCTGCTGCTGGCCGTCATGTCGAGTCGTCTAAAACACTGGCGACTGGCGCTGTTCGCGATTCTGCTGGTGTCCTTCGGCCTGAGCGTGTGGGCGGTCAGTCACCACCCTGAAAAAGCCTTCTTCCTGCTGCCGATGCGCGCCTGGGAACTGCTCGCCGGTGCGATGCTGGCAGTCGCGCCGAAGCAGGCCTGGCGCTTGAAGCCCATGGCTGCGCAACTGCTGAGTTTGCTCGGCATGGGCCTGATCCTGCTGGCGGTGTTCGGTTACGACAAATCCACGCCATTTCCCGGCGCAGCGGCGTTGCTGCCGGTGCTGGGTGTGGTGTTGCTGATTTTCGCCAACGGTCATCGCGAGACGGTGGTTGGTCAATTGTTGAGCAGTAAGGTGATGGTCGGTTTCGGCCTGATCTCCTATTCCTGGTACCTCTGGCATTGGCCGGTGTTCGTGTTTTCCAGCTATGCCAGCGTCGAAGACACCACTGCGCTCGACAGCGCCGGTTTGATTCTGCTGACCCTGGTGCTGGGTTACCTGTCGTGGAAATTCATCGAAACGCCGTTCCGCGAGCGCCGTTTGCTCGCTGGTCGTCGGCCGATTCTGATTGCCGGCGCGCTGGGTGTGCTGGTGCTGGCGCTGGCCGGGCAAACGCTGCGCTGAACCGATGGCTTGCCGTGGCGCTTGTCCGATCAGGCCCTGCAATACGCCAAGGGCCACGACTGGCGGCCGGAGTTGATGGCGTGTCTGGCGGATGACAAAACACCTGACGACAAACTGTTCTGTCATTACGGCGTGGCCGACGTGCCCGCGCAGGCGCTGGTCTGGGGCGACAGTCACGCCACGGCGCTGATTCCGATATTCGATGACGGCGCGAAAGCCCACGACGTCAGCGTGATTCTCGCCAGTTCACCGGGCTGCATTCCGGTGGAAGGTCTGGAACATGGCCCGGTGTGCGCGCATTTCAATCGCCGGATCGAGCAGGCGTTGAAAGAGAAAACCGTCAGCGATGTGGTGCTGGTCGCGCGCTGGAGTCTGTATGTCTACGGTGCAGCCAATGGCGACCTTGGCCACGTGCTGCGAACTGCGGACGGTCGTTATGATCGCGCCTATGCCGAGCAACGTCTGGCCGACGGTCTGCGTGCGCGGGTTGCGCAGTTGCGTGCCAGCGGCCATCGCGTCTGGCTGGTCAAAGAGGCGCCGTTGCAGCCCTACAGCCCGCCGTATCGCCTGACGCGATTGGCGATGCTCGATCGTTCGGTTGAAGGTGTTGGTCAACAAGTCGCCATTCACCACGAGCGTCAGGTGTTTATCAGCCAGTTGTTCGCTGAGTTGGCCAAAGACCCGGCGGTGCGCATCGTCGACCCGGCGCCGCGTCTGTGTGACGACAAGGGTTTGTGTCACGCCGAGCTCGACGGCTACTCGCTGTACACCGACGACAATCACCTTTCGGAAGTCGGCGCGCGTCTGGTGGCACCGATCATGGAACCGTTGTTCATTAACCTGCAACGCCAGGAAAACCTTGGCAAAGCCCAGACGAATGCAGCCAAGTAAGCAGCGACAGGCTGCCACAGGGCTGCATAGCAGGTAGGATGTACGCCTATTTTGAGGGTGCCATCGTCAATGAAATTCAAGGATCTTCGGGATTTCGTGCAGCAGCTTGAGCAGCGCGGAGAGTTGAAACGCATCCAGATTCCCGTCTCGCCGGTGCTGGAGATGACTGAGGTGTGTGACCGCACGCTGCGGGCCAAGGGCCCGGCGCTGCTGTTCGAAAAGCCCACCGGCTACGACATTCCGGTGCTCGGCAACCTGTTCGGCACGCCCGAGCGGGTGGCCATGGGCATGGGCGCCGAGTCGGTCAGCGAGCTGCGCGAAATCGGCAAGCTGCTGGCGTTCCTCAAGGAACCCGAGCCGCCGAAGGGCTTGAAAGACGCGTGGTCGAAGCTGCCGATCTTCCGCAAGATCATCTCGATGGCGCCGAAAGTCGTCAAAGACGCGGTGTGCCAGGAAGTGGTCATCGAAGGTGACGACGTCGACCTGGCGATGCTGCCGGTGCAGACCTGCTGGCCCGGCGACGTCGGCCCGCTGATCACCTGGGGCCTGACCGTCACCAAAGGCCCGAACAAGGAACGCCAGAACCTCGGTATCTACCGTCAGCAAGTGATCGGCCGTAACAAGGTGATCATGCGCTGGCTGAGCCACCGTGGCGGCGCACTGGATTATCGCGAATGGTGCGAGAAGCATCCGGGCCAGCCGTTCCCGGTGTCCGTGGCCCTCGGCGCCGATCCGGCAACTATCCTCGGCGCCGTGACGCCGGTACCGGACAGCCTCTCCGAATACGCTTTCGCCGGTCTGCTGCGCGGTAATCGCACCGAACTGGTGAAGTGCCGTGGCAACGACCTGCAAGTGCCGGCCACTGCCGAAATCATCCTCGAAGGCGTGATCCATCCGGGCGAGATGGCCGATGAAGGCCCGTACGGCGACCACACCGGTTACTACAACGAAGTCGACAGCTTCCCGGTGTTCACCGTCGAGCGCATCACCCACCGGATCAAACCGATCTACCACAGCACCTACACCGGCCGTCCGCCAGATGAACCGGCGATCCTCGGTGTGGCGCTGAACGAAGTGTTCGTGCCGATTCTGCAAAAGCAGTTTCCGGAAATCACCGACTTCTATCTGCCGCCGGAAGGCTGTTCGTACCGCATGGCCATTGTGACCATGAAGAAGTCGTATCCGGGGCATGCCAAGCGCGTGATGCTCGGTGTCTGGTCGTTTTTGCGACAGTTCATGTACACCAAGTTCGTTATCGTCACTGACGACGATATCAACGCCCGCGACTGGAACGACGTGATCTGGGCCATCACCACGCGCATGGATCCCAAGCGCGACACGGTGATGATCGATAACACGCCGATCGACTACCTCGACTTCGCCTCGCCGATCTCCGGCCTGGGTTCGAAAATGGGCCTCGATGCCACCCACAAGTGGCCGGGCGAAACCACTCGCGAGTGGGGGCGCGTGATCGTCAAGGACGACGCCGTCACCCAACGGATCGATGCCATCTGGAATCAGTTAGGAATAGATTGATGCGTGTAACCCTGCAGCCCTCCGGAGCAGTGCTCGAGATACAGCCCGGTGAGCGGATTCTCGATGGTGCGCGGCGCTTGGGCTACGAATGCCCGCAAAGCTGCCGCAACGGCAATTGTCACGTGTGTGCGGCGCTGCTGGTTGAAGGGCGTGTCGAACAGGCCGGCAAGGTGCATGACCACGGCGAGTTCTACACTTGCATAGCCGAGCCGCTGGAAGACTGCATCCTGCTGTGGGATGGCGTGCTCGCGCTGGGAGAACTGCCGGTGCGCAGCCTGTCGTGTCAGGTCATCGAATGCCGCGATGTCGGTGGCGACACCTGGCGCGTGCGTCTGCGTGCGCCGGCGGGCAAACCACCGCGCTATCACGCCGGACAGTACTTGATGATCGAACGCGAGAACGGCGAGAAATCGGCGTTCTCCATGGCTTCGGCACCGCATGGCGGGCGTGATCTGGAAATCCATGTGCTGGCGCGCGAAGCCAGTGCACTGAGCCTGATCGAACAGCTGCAACGCAACGCAATGGTGCGCGTCGAGCTGCCATTCGGTGATACGCATCTGGCCGAGCTGCCGGACGGGCCGCTGGTACTGGTCGCTGCGGGTACTGGCATGGGTCAGATTCACGCGTTGATCGAACACTGCCGCGCCAACGGCTTCAAACATCCCGTGCATCTGTACTGGGGCGTGCGTCGTCCGGAAGATTTCTATGAGATCGAACATTGGGACGAATGGCTGAAGTTGCCCAACCTGTTCCTGCACAAAGTCGTCAGCGATCAATGCGGTTGGGAAGGGCGCTGCGGCATGTTGCACGAGGCGGTCTGTGAGGATTTCCCCGATCTGAAACCGCTGCACGTCTACGCCAGCGGCTCGCCGGCGATGGTCTACGGCACCCTCGACGCCTTGGTCGAAGCCGGGATGGACGCCCATCAAATGCGTGCCGACGTGTTTGCCTACGCGCCGCGCTCTTGAGCCACGTTCCTAAGCCGTTATAACTCTCTATATAGCCGATCGGTATTTATGTAATTGCATAAATACCGCTAGGTTATATATCAATCAGGCAAGCAATTAAGAACTGTGCCATGGCACTCAAATTGCCTTAAAACATATGTGCCTTATTGTTACAGCGGTGCGTTCTATTAAGTAATTCTTTACCCGCGGGGAGCTGAACGCTATTCGCCATGAGCGCCATTGAAAACGCTTTTCTGAATTTGAATTACCCTCCGCGGCTCGATCTTGGGCCGCAGCTGACGCACGAACAACTTCTCGCTTCCATGCAATCGACCATGGCGCGCCACAAGGGCGGGCCGGTGTGGCTGTTCGCCTACGGTTCGCTGATCTGGCGGCCGGAGTGCTCGGCGGTAGAACGGGTGCGCGGACGCGTGCACGGCTACCATCGCGGCTTGTACCTGTGGTCGCACGAACATCGCGGTACGCCGGAAATGCCCGGTTTGGTTTTTGGTCTGGATCGCGGCGGTTCATGCAGCGGCTTCGCTTATCGCTTGCCGGAAGACAATCTCGATGCAGCGTTGTACGCCTTGTGGAAACGCGAGATGCCGGTGCCGTCCTATCGGCCACACTGGCTCAACTGCCGTCTCGCAGATGGCAGTCAGGTTCAGGCTTTGGGATTTGTCTTGGAGCGGCACCTGCCCAGCTATGCCGGCAACTTGCCGGATCACGTGCTGAGTCAGGTGTTCGAAAGCGCCAGCGGGCGATACGGCACCACTCGCGATTATGTCGAGCAGACCGTACACGCCCTGCGCAGCCACGCCATGCCAGACCGAAATCTGGAGGCGCGGCTCAAGCGCTGTCAGTCACAGTGCGATCAAGCGACCGCTTCGCGGCTCTGACTGGCGACTTGCTTGTGCCATAGCGTCGGGGCCAGGAAGGCCATCGCCAGCAGGCATGCGCCGATCAGCAGGACAAAACCACCGTCCCAGCCGAAATGGTCAACGGTGTAGCCCATCGCCGCACTGGCCGCGACCGAGCCACCGAGATAACCGAACAGACCGGTGAAACCCGCCGCAGTGCCGGCGGCTTTCTTCGGTGCCAGTTCCAGTGCCTGCAAACCGATCAACATCACCGGGCCGTAGATCAGGAAGCCGATCGAGACAAGCGCGATCATGTCGACGGTCGGGTTGCCGGCCGGGTTCAGCCAGTAAACCAGCGTCGCCACAGTCACCAATGCCATGAACACCATGCCGGTCAGGCCACGGTTGCCACGGAAGATCTTGTCCGACATCCAGCCGCACAGCAGCGTGCCCGGAATACCTGCCCACTCGTAGAAGAAGTACGCCCACGAGGTTTTGTCGACGGTGAAGCCTTTGGCTTCCTTCAGGTACGTCGGCGCCCAGTCCAGCACGCCGTAACGCAGCAGGTAGACGAAGACGTTGGCCATGGCGATGTACCAAAGCATTTTGTTGCGCAGCACGTATTTGACGAAGATTTCCTTGGCGCTGAATTCGTCTTCGTGGCTGGCGTCGTAGCCTTCCGGGTAGTCGTTCTTGTACTTCTCGATTGGTGGCAGGCCGACCGATTGCGGGGTGTCGCGCATGGTGATGAAGGCAAACACCGCGACGCCCAGCGCTACCGCTGCCGGTACGTAGAACGCTGCGTGCCAGTCGTTGAAAAGGCCCATGCCAAGCAGGAACAGCGGGCCGATCAGGCCACCGCCGACGTTATGCGCCACGTTCCACACGGACACCACGCCGCCGCGTTCTTTCTGCGACCACCAGTGCACCATCGTCCGTCCACTCGGCGGCCAGCCCATGCCCTGGGCCCAGCCGTTGATGAACAGCAGAATGAACATCATGGTCACGCTGGACGTTGCCCAAGGCGCGAAACCGAACACGAACATGACGCCCGCCGAGACCAACAGGCCGAACGGCAGGAAGAAGCGTGGGTTGGAGCGGTCGGACACCAGGCCCATGAGGAATTTCGACAAGCCATAGGCGATGGCAATTGCCGACATCGCCAAACCCAGATCGCCACGGCTGTAGCCTTCATCGATCAAGTACGGCATGGCCAGCGAGAAGTTTTTGCGCAGCAGGTAATAACCCGCGTAGCCAATGAAAATACCAGCGAAGATCTGCCAGCGCAGGCGTCGGTAGGTGCTGTCTATTTGTTCTTCAGGCAGTGGAGCCTGATGTGCGGCAGGGCGAAAGAAAGCAAACATTCAAGAGCTCCAGATTTCTTGTTTTGACTGCGGATGCGAATGTTACAGTTTCGTTACCGAAAATAGCACCGGTTCGCATCGGCAAAACAGCGGAAAATGTTGGAAGTCGCACGTTCCTTTACGAACCTGTCGCTCAGCTGTAAGAACAGGGCGTTTTTGTAGCGATCAGCGCGTTGTGTCTTAGACTCGCGCTCAATGAATGACTGACTGCAGAGATGAACCATGGCTCCAAATGTGCGCAGGTTATTGCCGAGGTTGTTGATGGTGGCCGTCGTCACCGTTTCGGTGCTGGTGCTGAGTTTCGCCCACGGTTCTGGCGCATCGGGGCTGCGCAACACCACCGTACTGATCGTCCGCCACGCGGAAAAACCGGACGTGGGCCGAGAGCTCAACGCCCAAGGCCAACAACGCGCCGCCGCGTACGCCGACTATTTCACCCCGCTGAAACTGGCCGACGAAACACTCACCCCGCAACGCCTGATCGCTACCGCCGACAGCCCACAAAGCATCCGCCCACGACAAACGCTGATTCCGCTGTCGCAACGGCTGCAACTGCCGATCGAACAACCCTTTGCCAATAACGACGTCGACAAACTGGTCAGCCAGTTACGCGCCAGCAATCAGGCGAAAACCATCCTCATCGCCTGGCACCACGGCCACATCAACAAACTCATCGGCGCATTCGGCGGCAACGGCCCGGCACTGATCGGCCAGCCGAAATGGCCGGTGGGGGTTTATGACTGGCTGATTGTTTTGCGTTTTGACGACAAGGGGCAGTTGGTGGAGTCGCGTAGCGAGAAGGTGGAGGAGCATTTGATGCCGGGGGATGTTGTGGGCCCATAAAATAGCTAAACATCCGTCGGAAAAATTACCTTCGCTAATTCGCTCTGCGGATTCTCCCAGTTTCCCGACGGGATTAGAGAAACGTCCTGCACGCATTGGCGAAGCTGCGCCGTTCAGTTAAAAGCCATTGCTCCGTATCCTTTGTGCTGTTGCCGGAAAGGACAACTCACTAGGGAAGGGTGCAATCATGCGGTGGTTTTTTGTGGTGTTTTTGTTGGTGATCGGTGGTTCTGCGCTGGCTTCAGAAGTGTTTTTGATACCGGAAAACAATCCCAAGCCGATTTATCCGCGAGAGCTGCAAAGGGCAGGAGTAGCGGGCAAGGTGAAGGTTAGCTTCATCGCCAGCGCGGATGGTTCAGTCAGCGAGATCAGCATTCAGGAAAGCACTCACCCTGAATTTGCTGAGGCCGTTCGAGTTGCGATCGCGCAGTGGCGCTTTAAACCTTGGAACGTTGAAGGTGATAAGCCTGAGCAACAGGAAATCATTGCGCCAATGATCTTCCGCCTCGAAGACCAGCCGCTGGATATCAATCAGTGGTTAAAAACGGTCAAATGCCGGGCCGTTAACGAAAACCTCGGAAATATGAGCGAGTTCGACTGGGTCGATTCGGCTGTTTTTGAATATACACGTGCCTATCTTTCAAACTCACTCACCAGGCATCAATTGTCGGATGAGCAACGTCTGGCGATGATTGCGAAGATGAATAGACGCGTTCCGACCATCGTCAGAAACTGTCGAGACAACCCGACACGAAAATACGTGACCTATTTGCCGGCGGAGATTCGAGAGTTATTGTGATGTAAATCTAAGCAGCGCCACGGGCAGTGTCGCGATACATAGTTACCGCCAAACAACTTTGTAGAGTGTGGTAGGCAGGGGGTTTCAAGGTGAGAAATGAAACGGCCAGTAACGCGGCATCAGCGGTACTGGCCTGAATGACAGTGTGGTTTCAGCGAACCTGCACCACAACCTTGCCCACAGCCTTGCGCTGCCCAAGGTCATTGATCGCCTGCGCCGCATTGCTCAGCGGATACACCTGCGACACCAGCGGTTTCAACTTGCCCTCGGCAAACCAGCCGAACAGTTGCTGGAAGTTCGCCGCGTTGTCCTGTGGCTGGCGTTGAGCGAAGGAGCCCCAGAACACGCCGAGTACCGCCGCGCCTTTGAGCAGGGCGAGGTTGACTGGCAGCTCGGGGATGCGCCCGCTGGCGAAGCCGACCACCAGCAGGCGGCCGTTCCAGGCGATGGCGCGGATGGCTTGATCGAACAGATCGCCGCCAACCGGATCGTAAATCACGTCGGCGCCCTGGCCGTCGGTGAGGCGTTTGATTTCGTCCTTGAGGCTGGCTTCGCTGTAGTTGATCAGTTCGTCAGCGCCGGCAGCCTTGGCCACCGCGAGTTTCTCGGCGCTGCTGGCGGCGGCGATGACGCGGGCGCCCATGGCTTTGCCGATTTCCACGGCAGCCAGGCCGACACCGCCGGATGCACCGAGCACCAGCAGGGTTTCGCCGGGTTGCAGGTTGGCGCGTTGCTTGAGCGCGTGCATCGAGGTGCCGTAAGTCATGCTGAAAGCGGCGGCGATGTTGAAGTCCATCGACGGCGGAATCGGCAGAACGTTATAGCCCGGCACCGCGACCTGTTCAGCGAAGCTGCCCCAGCCGGTCAGGGCCATGACGCGGTCGCCGACCTTGAGATGGCTGACCTTTTCCCCAACTTCGCGCACCACGCCTGCCGCTTCGCCACCCGGCGAAAACGGGAAGGGCGGCTTGAATTGATACTTGCCCTCGATGATCAGCGTGTCGGGGAAGTTGACCCCGGCGGCGTGCACGTCCAGCAGGATTTCGTTCTTCTTCGCGACAGGACTGGCGACGTCTTCCAGCACCAGCGATTCGGCAGGGCCGAAGGCTTTGCACAGCACGGCTTTCATCAGGGCTATTCCTTTGGGAGTGATGGCCGATAAGTGTAGGTGTGTCAGTTAACGGGTCAACGAGCATGCCCGACCCTGATAGTCAGCCATAAGCTTGTGCTTGCGCGGCGGGTCGTTATGCTAGGCCGCAAACCGGATAAGGAGCGAATTGTGAAAGCGTGGATCATGTTGTTGCTGGCCCTGTCTCTGCCTGTGGCAGCGCTGGCCGAAGAAGCCAAAGAAGGCGAAGCGCCGAAGGTCAGCTACATCAGCCTTAGCCCACCGTTCGTGGGTAACTACGGGTTGGACGGCACGCCGAAACTCAAGGTCTACAAGGCCGACGTGGCGCTGCGCGTGACCGGCGATGACGCAGCCAAACTGGTCAAGGCCAACGAGCCGCTGATCCGTAATCAACTGGTGGCGCTGTTTACTCAGCAGACGACCGAGGCGATGGGCAGCATCGAAGGTAAAGAGAAGCTGCGTCAGGAAGCGTTGAAGCAGACTCAGCAGGTGATGAATGATGAGACTGGGAAGCCGGTGGTTGAGGATTTGTTGTTTAACAACCTGATCATTCAGTAAGCCATTCGTTGTCCGGGCGGGCCTCTTCGCGAGCAAGCCCGCTCCCACAGTGGAATGCATTCCAAATGTGGGAGCGGGCTTGCTCGCGAAAGCAATTCATCAGGCGCCAAATGAATCAGGGTTTGAGGGCAATCACCGCCGCCCACTGTTCAGGTGTGACCGGCATCACCGACAACCTCGAACCCCTCTGCACCAACGGCATTTCCGCCAGCGCCGTCTGCTGCTTCAGATAATCCAGCTTCAACACCCGCGCAAACGTCTCGACGTGCTCAACGTCAATCGCACTCCACGCATTCTTCTCCGGCGTCGCCTTCGGGTCGTAGTAATGACTCTCCGGCTCCAGCGCCGTCGGATCCGGGTACGCCGCTTCGATTATTTTGCCAATCCCGGCTATTCCCGGCTCCGGGCAGCTGGAGTGGTAGAAAAAGAACTCATCGCCCACCGCCATCGCCCGCAGGAAGTTGCGTGCCTGGTAGTTGCGAACCCCGTCCCAGCGCGCTTTGCCGAGTTTTTCCAGGCCCTTGATCGAGAGCTCGTCGGGCTCGGATTTCATCAGCCAATAGGCCATGTTTTGTTCTCCTGGCGGGATCAGTGGACAAGTTGTCAGGCAATTTTATGACAAACCGACAGTCGGTTGACGTCAGCGTTTGCGCAGCGGTTCACGTTGCCGCAAAATGCCGGCCTTTAAAGCTTGACGCTGCTGCACGGCCTACAAACGGAAACCGCTGCTGTCATCGTGTTGATGTGCCTTGAGGGGGGCAATCGATGAAACGCAAACCGGATTTACTATGGACTTTGGTAATTTTGTTTGGCCTGGGCGTCGTGACCACCGGTTACGCGCAGAGTCTGTGGACAACCAAAGCTGACGCTCCAATCGAAGTCGCGCAACAGGTGCAACAGTCGACCGCGTTCAAGCGCTGAAACTGCACACCCGACGCCGCTAATCTGCGGCGTCCTATCCCGCGAAATACCACGCCTTGTCGCTGACCGTGCCTTGTAACGGTACATCCCAGCTCGCCTGCGCCAAACGTTCGACCTTCTGACATTCATGGGCCAGCCCCAACAGCGTCGGCTTGCGCCAGCTTTTGCGTCGCGCCAGATACGCCAGGCTGCGATCGTAAAAACCGCCGCCCATGCCCAGTCGCCCGCCGACATCGTCAAACCCCACCAATGGCAACAACACCAGATCCAGCGCCCAGACCTTGCGTTGCCGAGCCAGATTGGCGCGTGGCTCAAGAATGCGGAAGCGATTGGGTTTGAGTTTCTCGCCGGGACGAATGCGCTGGAAAACCATTTTGGTTCGCGGCCAGGCACTCAGCACCGGCAAATAAGTCGACTTGCCTCGACGCTGTGCTTCACGCAGCAGCAGGCGCGGATCGATTTCGCCGTCGGTGGGTAAATACAGAGAGATGTGTTTGGCCCGGCGAAAGTGCGGGTCTTGCGCCAGTTGCCGGTACAGGCCTTTGGCGGCATGGCGTTGCTCGCTTTTGCTCAGCGAGCGGCGCGCCTTGCGCAGCAGGCGGCGGAGTTGCGGGCGGGGCAGCAGCGCGGGTTCGGTCATGGTTCGGCTTCGGCAGGTTGGACGAAAACGTACGCATAAAAAATCCGATGGCGGTTTTCACCGACATCGGATTCGAATCAGGCTCCCCGGATGAACCGCTGTCAACTTAGCCCTTGAACCCGAAAGTTCAAGGTGGAAGATGCAGTAGACTTTAAGGCTTTCCGTCTAGCGGACATGCACACCAGCCCAACGTGCAACTTCCAGGGTAGTGCGAATCGGCTCAGGGACATCGTCAACTGGCAAGCACCCCAGGGAGTGCCGCGAGTATACCGCAAGCGGCCAGTCGAATCAGCCCTTGGTGTTGGTCTGATCGTCGGCGAGCACCAGATCGACACGATCGAGCAAGTCGCGCACCTGTTCACGGGTCGAACCGCTGGCCTGGATATCCGGACGCTCTTCTTTGTGCAAGAGGTCGTGGGTGATGTTCAGCGCGGCCATCACGGCGATGCGATCGGCGCCGATGACTTTGCCGCTGCTGCGGATCTCGCGCATTTTGCCGTCGAGGTAGCGCGCGGCGCTGACCAGATTGCTGCGTTCTTCCTGCGGGCAGATGATCGAATATTCTTTATCGAGGATCTGCACGGTGACGCTATTGCTTGAACTCATGAGTCTTGCTCCAGGGCCTTGAGGCGCGAAATCATCGATTCGACCTTACGCCGGGCGATTTCGTTTTTTTCAATGAGGTGAGCGCGTTCCTCGCGCCAGGTCTTTTCCTGAGCTAGTAAGAGTGCGTTTTGACTCTTAAGTTGCTCGACTCGACCAATCAACAGTTCGAGTCTGGCCATCAGCGCTTGCAGGTCGGTGTCTTCCATTGTGTCCACTGAGTTGGAGTCTGTCTGATGGGATAGCTGGCGGACAGCCTTTAATAGTCTTGGCGAGTCTGTCGATGTAGGATACAAGGCCTTCATTCTAGACATAGCGCCGTCTGGCGCCTAGCTGCCCATGACCATTCAGAATTCCCCGTACCAAGCCTTCGCCACCCTGCTGACTTCCAGCGGCCACAACGTCTCGCCTGCCGAACTGCATGGCCTGCTGCTCGGACGCAGCTGCGCCGGCGCCGGTTTCACTGCCGAAGAATGGTTGATCGACGCTGCCGAACTGCTCGAAAGCGAGCCGCAGGACAACGTTCGCAACGCCTTGATCGGCCTGCAAGAGATGGTCAAAGGCGAACTCACCGGCGACGACGTTACCGTCGTTCTGCTGCTGCCGACCGATGACGCGCCGCTGGCCGAGCGCGCCGCTGCACTGGGCGAGTGGTGCCAAGGCTTCCTCAGCGGTTTCGGCCTGAACTGCCGCGACAGTAGCATGCTCAGCACCGAAGCCACTGAAGTGCTGCAGGATCTGGCGGCGATCTCCCAAGTGCAAGACGCTCTGGAAGAATCCGAAGACGGCGAGACCGACTACATGGAAGTCATGGAGTACCTGCGCGTCGCGCCGCTGCTGTTGTTCTCGGAAACCAAGAAAGCCGACGTGCCGCCAGCGGCCAAACCGTCGCTGCATTAATCGCGTGCCAGGGAAAGCCATCTGCCCATGACCCATATCCCCAAAGCGGAATACAGCCGTCGCCGCAAGGCCCTGATGGCGCAGATGGAACCCAACAGCATCGCGATCCTGCCCGCCGCCGCGGTCGCCATTCGCAACCGCGACGTCGAGCACGTTTACCGTCAGGACAGCGATTTCCAGTACCTCAGCGGCTTTCCCGAGCCGCAAGCCGTCATCGTTTTGATGCCCGGCCGCGAGCATGGCGAGTACGTGCTGTTCTGCCGTGAACGCAACGCCGAACGCGAATTGTGGGACGGCTTGCGCGCAGGGCAGGAAGGCGCGATCCGCGACTTCGGTGCCGACGACGCTTTCCCGATCACCGACATCGACGACATCCTCCCGGGCCTGATCGAAGGCCGCGACCGGGTGTATTCGGCGATGGGCAGCAACCCCGAATTCGATCGTCACCTGATGGACTGGATCAATGTGATCCGCTCTAAAGCGCACCTTGGCGCCCAGCCACCGAACGAATTCGTTGCCCTGGATCATCTGCTGCACGACATGCGCCTGTATAAATCGGCGGCAGAAGTGAAGGTGATGCGCGAAGCCGCGCGGATCTCGGCGCAAGCGCATATTCGCGCGATGCAGGCCAGTCGGGCCGGGCTCCACGAGTACAGTCTCGAAGCCGAACTCGACTACGAATTCCGCAAGGGCGGGGCGAAAATGCCCGCCTACGGTTCGATCGTCGCCGCCGGGCGCAACAGCTGCATCCTGCATTACCAGCAGAATGACGCGGTGCTCAAGGACGGCGATCTGGTGTTGATCGACGCCGGTTGCGAGATCGACTGCTACGCCAGCGACATCACCCGCACCTGGCCGGTTAACGGCAAGTTTTCCCCCGAACAGAAGGCGATCTACGAATTGGTCTTGGCCTCGCAGGAAGCCGCATTCGCTGAAATCGCGCCGAACAAGCATTGGAATCAGGCGCACGAAGCCACGGTTCGCGTGATCACCACTGGGCTGGTGAAGCTCGGATTGTTGCAAGGCGAGGTCGACGAGTTGATCGCCAGCGAGGCCTATAAAGCCTTTTACATGCACCGCGCCGGTCACTGGCTGGGCATGGATGTTCATGACGTCGGCGAGTACAAGGTCGGCGGCGAATGGCGCGTGCTGGAAGTCGGCATGGCGCTGACCGTGGAGCCGGGCATCTACATCGCCCCGGACAATCAGAACGTCGCGAAGAAATGGCGCGGCATTGGCGTGCGCATCGAGGACGACGTGGTCGTGACCAAAACAGGCTGTGAAATCCTCACCACCGGCGTACCGAAAACCGTCGCCGACATCGAAGCGCTGATGGCGCAAGCAAGGACACACGCGGCATGAGTCGAGTCAATCTGGCAATCATCGGTGGCGGTCTGGTCGGCGCCAGTCTGGCGTTGGCCTTGCAGGCCGGGGCCAAGGCGCGCGGCTGGAAGATCGTGCTGATCGAGCCGTTCGCTCCCGGCGACAGTTGGCAGCCGAGCTACGACGCGCGCTCGTCGGCGCTGTCCTTCGGCTCGCGGCAGATTTATCAACGCTTGGGCGTGTGGCAGGAAATCTCCCGCCGCGCCGAGCCGATCAAACAGATTCACGTCTCTGACCGTGGCCGCTTCTCCACCGCGCGTCTGTCGGCGATGGAAGAGGGCGTACCGGCACTTGGTTATGTGGTGGAAAACGCCTGGCTCGGCCATTGCCTGTGGCAGCACGTCGACAAAGAGGTGATCAGTTGGCGCTGCCCGGCAGAAGTCACGCGCATGGAGCCGCTGGCCGACGGCTATCGCCTGACCCTCAACGATGAAACCACGCTGGAATGCGACCTCGCCGTGCTCGCCGATGGCGGTCGTTCCGGGCTGCGCGAGCAGTTGGGCATCAACGTGCGCCAGCGTCCGTACAACCAGAGCGCGCTGATCGCCAACATCACCCCGAGCGAAGCGCACAACGGCATGGCTTTCGAGCGCTTTACCGATGAAGGGCCGATGGCGCTGCTGCCGCTGCCGGAAAACCGTTGCGCTTTGGTCTGGACCCGTTTGGGCATGGACGCGCAACGTCTGGCCGATTTGAGCGAGCGTGATTTCCTCAGCGAATTGCAGGGCGTGTTCGGTTACCGCCTCGGCACGTTGAAACAGGTCGGCGCGCGGCATTTGTATCCGCTGACGCTGGTCGAGGCCGAAGAACAAGTGCGCTCGCATCTGGCCGTGCTCGGCAACGCGGCGCACAGCCTGCACCCGATAGCCGGGCAGGGTTTCAACCTGTCGCTGCGCGATGCCGATGCACTGGCCGCTACCTTGCTCGGCAGCGACAAACCGCTGGGTGATTTCGCCACGTTGCAGGCGTATCGCGAGCGTCAGCGTCTCGATCAGGATCTCACCGTCGGTTTCTCCGATCAGGTCACGCGCCTGTTCGGCAGCACGCAGCCGCTGGTTTCGCTGGGCCGTAACATCGGTTTGCTTGGCCTCGACTTGTTGCCACCGGCCAAGCGCTGGTTTGCGCGGCAGGCCATGGGGTTGGGGACGCGTCCGGATGCTTAAGTGGTTGACTAAGAAATTCGGCAAAGCGCGGTTGATGCGCTGGGTGATGACCTTCTACCCGCCGTACCTCGGCGCTGGCGTGCGCGTTCGCCATATCAGCGATGACTTCCGCGACGTTCAAGTGTCGATGGGCCTCGGCTGGTACAACCGTAACTACGTCGGTACGCAGTTTGGCGGCAGTTTGTATTCGATGGTCGATCCGTTTTTCATGCTGATGCTTATGGAAAACCTCGGCTCGAAGTACATCGTCTGGGACAAGGCTGCCGACATCGATTTCATCGCGCCGGGCAAAGGCTCGGTGTTCGCCCGGTTCAGCATCGACGAGACCTTGCTCGGCGAGATTCGCCGGCAGACCGCCAGTGGCGAAAAATACCTGCCGCAGTTGCAGGTCGATATTCATGACGGCGCCGGCAACCTTGTCGCGCGGGTCGGTAAAACCCTTTACGTGCGGCTCAAGCCGCAAGCGAGACAGGCTTAAAGCATGGACATGCGCGCAGATCTGCTGATTGTCGGAGCCGGAATGGTCGGCAGCGCCCTGGCGTTGGCGCTGCAGGACAGTGGGCTGGAAGTGCTGCTGCTCGACGGCAGCCCGCTGAGCGTCAAACCGTTCGATGCTGAAGCCGCGTTTGAACCGCGGGTGAGCGCCCTGTCAGCGGCGAGCCAGCGGATTCTCGAACGCCTCGGCGTCTGGGACGGCATCGCCGCACGGCGCAGCAGCCCGTACACCGACATGCACGTGTGGGACGGCAGCGGCACCGGGCAGATTCATTTCTCGGCGAGCAGCGTGCACGCCGAAGTACTCGGCCACATCGTCGAAAACCGCGTGGTACAGGATGCCTTGCTCGACCGTTTGCACGATTGCGATCTGGGCATGCTCGCCAATGCGCGGCTGGAACAGATGCGCCGCTCGGGCGATGACTGGCTGCTGACGCTGGCCGATGGTCGTCAATTGCGCGCGCCGTTGGTGATTGCCGCTGATGGGGCTAACTCGGCGGTGCGCCGCCTCACCGGGATGGCCACGCGCGAGTGGGATTACATGCACCATGCCATCGTCACCAGCGTGCGCAGCAGCCAGCCGCACCAGTCGACCGCTTGGCAGCGCTTTACCGATCACGGGCCGCTGGCGTTTTTGCCGCTGGAGCGTGACGGGCAGCAGGATTGGTGTTCGATCGTCTGGTCGACCACGCCGAGCGAAGCCGAGCGTTTGATGGCGCTGGATGAGGCGGATTTCTGCCGCGAGCTGGAGCGTGCTTTTGAGGGACGTCTTGGCGAAGTCATCAGTGCTGATCCGCGACTGTGCGTGCCGCTGCGTCAGCGTCATGCCAAGCGTTATGTGGCGGAAGGGCTGGCGCTGATCGGTGACGCGGCGCACACCATTCACCCGTTGGCGGGGCAGGGTGTAAACCTTGGTTTCCTCGATGCGGCGGTGCTGGCGGAAGTGCTGTTGCAAGCGGCCGAGCGCGGGGAGCGTCTGGCGGATGTGAAAGTGCTCAGCCGTTACGAGCGTCGTCGCATGCCGCACAACCTCGCACTGATGGCGGCGATGGAAGGGTTTGAGCGGTTGTTTCAGGCGGATCGTTTGCCGGTGCGTTGGCTGAGAAATGCCGGGTTGAAGCTGGTGGAGCAGATGCCCGAGGCGAAAGCGCTTTTTGTGCGGGAGGCGCTGGGGTTGACCGGCGATCTTCCGGCGCTCGCCAAACCCTGAGATGTTCATCGAGGCTGATGGCCTCTTCGCGAGCAAGCCCGCTCCCACAGTTGAAATGCATTCCCCTGTAGGAGCTGCCGCAGGCTGCGATCTTTTGATCTTAAAAACAACATCAAAAGATCGCAGCCTGCGGCAGCTCCTACAGGGATGGCGGTCGATCATGCAACATCTGGTAACTCCTTCAAAAAGAGTTCGATTGAGGTGGTAAATGTGAGTCCTTATCATTTGGCCCACATTTCCCGACCGAGAGACCACTCCCATGTTGGCACCCAAGCGACTTCTGACCGCACTGGCCCTGACCCTGATCGGTAGCACCACGGCCCAGGCCGCTGATGAGGTGGTGGTTTACTCGTCGCGCATCGATGAGCTGATCAAACCGGTCTTCGATGCCTACACCGCCAAGACCGGGGTGAAGATCAAGTTCATCACCGACAAGGAAGCGCCGCTGATGCAGCGCATCAAGGCCGAAGGTGAAAACGCCACCGCCGACCTGCTGCTCACCGTGGATGCCGGCAACCTCTGGCAGGCCGAGCAGATGGGCATCCTCCAGCCGTTCACCTCGAAAACCATCGACGCCAACATTCCCCTGCAATATCGCTCGTCCACCCACGCCTGGACTGGCCTGAGCCTGCGCGCGCGCACCATCGCCTATTCCACCGAACGGGTGAAGCCGGGCGAGTTGACCACTTACGAAGCGCTGGCCGACAAGAACTGGGAAGGGCGCCTGTGCCTGCGCACGGCGAAGAAGGTTTACAACCAGTCGCTGACCGCGACCATGATCGAGGTTCACGGCGCGGCGAAGACCGAGGAAATCCTCAAGGGCTGGGTGAATAACCTGTCCACCGACGTGTTCTCCGATGACGTTGCAGTGCTGGAGGCGATCAACGCCGGGCAGTGCGACGTGGGCATCGTCAACACTTACTACTACGGTCGCCTGCACAAGCAGAAGCCGGAGCTGCCGGTGAAACTGTTCTGGCCGAATCAGGCGGATCGCGGTGTGCACGTGAACCTGTCGGGCATTGGCCTGACCAAACATGCACCGCACCCGGAAGCGGCCAAGGCTCTGGTTGAATGGATGACCACGCCGGAAGCGCAGAAGATTTTTGCTGACGTGAACCAGGAATTCCCGGCGAACCCGGCGGTGGCGCCTTCGGAAGAAGTGGCGGCGTGGGGCAAGTTCATTGCGGACACCTTGCCGGTGGAAGTGGCGGGCAAGCGTCAGGCTGAAGCGATCCGGATGATGGATCGGGCGGGTTGGAACTGAGTCTGCTGCTGTAAAGATCAAAAGATCGCAGCCTTCGGCAGCTCCTACAGGGTGATCACATTTCCCAATGTAGGAGCTGCCGGAGGCTGCGATCTTTTCGCTTTCTTCCTTACACTCCACGATTTCCCCGCGAGACCTTTGAAGTGGCCCACCCCGCCCAACGCCGCTGGTACCCCATCGTCTTCGCCATTGCCGCGTTGGTGCTGTTGCCCCTGAGCGTTCTGCTGCTCTCCTGGCAAACCATTGATCAACAAATCTGGTCGCACCTGTGGCAAACCCAGATGCCGCGCCTACTCGGCAACACGCTGACACTGGTACTCGGCGTCGGTGTCGGCGTGACGCTGCTCGGCGTCAGCCTGGCCTGGCTCACCAGCCTCTGCGAATTCCCCGGTCGGCGCTGGCTCGACTGGGCGCTGATGCTGCCGTTCGCCATCCCCGCGTACGTACTGGCCTTCGTCTTCGTCGGCCTGCTCGACTTCGCCGGCCCGGTGCAAACCCTGCTGCGCGAATGGTTCGGCACAGGCCTGCGCCTGCCCCGCGTACGCTCCACCGGCGGGGTGATTATCGTGCTGGTGCTGGTTTTCTACCCGTACGTCTACCTGCTGGCGCGCACCGCGTTTCTTGCGCAGGGCAAAGGTCTGATGGAAGCCGCGCGGGTGCTCGGCCAATCGCCGTGGCAAGCCTTCTGGCGCGTAGCGTTGCCGATGGCGCGGCCGGCGATTGGTGCCGGTGTGGCACTGGCGCTGATGGAAACCCTCGCCGATTTCGGTGCGGTATCGGTGTTCAACTTCGACACCTTCACCACCGCGATCTATAAAACCTGGTACGGCTTCTTCAGCCTGTCGAGCGCGGCGCAACTGGCCAGCCTGTTGCTGTTGGTGGTGATGCTGGTGCTGTACGGCGAACGTCGCGCACGCGGCGCCAACCGCGCGAGCAACGAGCGGCCTCGGGTGAAAGCGCTGTATCACCTGCGCGGATTCAAAGCCCTCGCGGCGATGAGCTGGTGCGGACTGGTGTTCGCCTGCGCCTTCGTGATTCCGATGCTGCAACTGATGGTCTGGTTCTGGCAGCGCGGGCGTTTCGATCTCGATGAGCGCTACGCCGGGCTGATCCTGCACACCCTCTATCTGGGCGGCATGGCGGCGTTGATCACCGTCAGCGTCGCGCTGCTGCTGGCCTTCGCCCGGCGGTTGGCGCCGACCCCGGCGATCAACTCCGGCGTGGGTCTGGCCAATCTTGGTTACGCCTTGCCGGGTTCGGTGCTGGCAGTGTCGATCATGCTGGCCTTTAGTTATCTGGATCGCGAATTGGTGATTCCGCTCTCCGGTTGGCTCGGTGGCGCGGGCAAACCGTTGCTGCTCGGCAGTCTCGCGGCGTTGTTGATGGCGTATCTGGTGCGCTTTATTGCGGTCGCTTACGGCCCACTGGAAAACAGTCTGGCGCGTATACGGCCGTCTTTGCCCGAAGCGGCACGTAGCCTCGGTGTCAGTGGGCCACGACTGTTTTTCAAAGTGTATCTGCCGTTGTTGCTGCCCGGCACGTTGAGCGCCGCGCTGCTGGTGTTCGTCGATGTGCTCAAGGAAATGCCCGCGACCCTGCTGATGCGCCCGTTTGGCTGGGACACGCTGGCCGTGCGCATCTTTGAAATGACCAGCGAAGGCGAATGGGCGCGGGCGTCGTTGCCGGCGCTGACCCTGGTTTTGGTCGGACTGTTGCCGGTCATCGGCCTGATTCGCCGCTCGGCGCATCGAAACACTTAGTAGTGAGTCCTGAATCATGCGGCTACAATGCGCGGCATTCGGTGCGGTTCGTCTGACAGACCCGTTCGCTGGAATCGGCTGAGAGCCTTCTATTTCAAGGCTTTCGCCCGTGCAGCGGCTGTCCGCACCTTCGCCACGCCCGGAAGGAGAAACCCATGGGACAGCGTACGCCTCTGTATGACCTGCATCTCGCCCTCGGCGCGAAGATGGTCGATTTTGGCGGTTGGGACATGCCACTGCATTACGGCTCGCAGGTCGAGGAGCACCACGAGGTGCGCCGCGATTGCGGGGTGTTCGATGTATCCCATATGACCGTGATCGACGTCACCGGCAACCAGGCCAAGGCCTGGCTTCAGCATTTGCTGGCCAATGACGTCGAACGCCTGCACCGCCCCGGCCGTGCGTTGTACAGCACCATGCTCAACGAGCGTGGCGGCATCGTCGACGACATGATCGTCTACCGCCTCGACGAGGGTTATCGTCTGGTGGTCAACGCGTCCACCCGCGATCAGGATCTGGCGTGGATGAACGCGCAACTTTCCGGCTACGACGTGCAACTGCATGAGCGTTCCGAGATGGCGATGCTGGCCATTCAAGGCCCGCAAGCCCGGCACAAGATTGCCGAGTTGGTGACCCAATCCCGCGCCACGCTGATCCAGCACCTCAAACCCTTCGAAGGCTATACCGACGGCGACTGGTTCATCGCGCGCACCGGTTACACCGGTGAAGACGGTCTGGAAATCGTCCTGCCAGCCAATCAGGCTCCGGGTTTCTTCAACGATCTGGTTGGCGCCGGCATTTCCCCGATCGGCCTCGGCGCTCGCGACACCTTGCGCGTTGAAGCCGGGATGAACCTCTACGGTCAGGACATCGATCAGGACGTTTCGCCGCTGGCCTCGAACATGGCCTGGAGCATCGCCTGGGAACCGGCCTCGCGCCAGTTCATCGGCCGCGCCGCCCTGGAGGCGGAAAAAGCCGCTGGCGTGGCGCACAAACTGGTCGGTCTGGTGCTGGAAGAACGCGGCGTTTTGCGCGCTCATCAAGTGGTTCGTATCGCCGATGTTGGCGAAGGAGAGATCACCAGTGGTAGTTTCTCCCCTACGCTAAGCAAATCGATTGCCCTGGCGCGTGTTCCGATGGCAACCGCCGACCGCGCCGAAGTGGAAATCCGTGGCAAGTGGTACCCGGTACGTGTGGTCAAACCGACCTTCGTCCGCCATGGCAAAACTTTGATCTAACCTTTTCCGGCGGGCACGACCGCTGACAATTTCTCGAGGACACCGAAGATGAGCGATATCCCTGCCGACCTGCGTTTTGCCGAAAGTCATGAATGGGCCCGTCTGGAAGCCGACGGCACCGTCACCGTGGGCATCAGCGATCACGCGCAGGAAGCGCTGGGTGATGTGGTGTTCGTCGAGCTGACTGAAGTCGGCAAAGTCTTCGCTGCACAAGATCAGGCCGGTGTGGTTGAGTCGGTGAAAGCCGCTTCCGACATCTACGCGCCGATCGGCGGTGAAGTGATTGCCGTCAACGAAGAGCTGGGTGGTTCGCCTGAACTGCTGAACTCCGACCCGTACGGCGCGTGGATCTTCAAGATCAAGCCAACCGACGCGGCTGAGCTGGACAAGCTGCTGGATGCCGGCGCTTACAAGGCTGCTATCGGCGAGTAAGCATTAAGCAATACCCAAAGCCCCGACTTGTCGGGGCTTTTTCATGGGCGATGATTTCCCCCTGTGGGAGCGGGCTTGCTCGCGAAAGCGGTGTATCAGACACATTCATGTCGACTGACACACCGCTTTCGCGAGCAAGCCCGCTCCCACAATGGAAATGCGGTCGATCCTGGAAAATTGGGCGCGACATGGACTGCTATGCTGGTTTGACCGTGTTGCATTGACGCCGAGCGCCAGCCAAGAGAGAGCCCGTCATGTCCCAGTTGCCGTCCTTGAGCCAGTTACGCGATCCCGATGCCTTTCTGCGTCGTCACCTCGGCCCGGATGCCGCCGAGCAACAAGCGATGCTCGACAGCCTCGGCCTCGGCAGTCGCGCCGAACTGATCGAGCAGACCGTGCCGCCGGGCATTCGCTTCAATCGCGCACTCGATCTGCCGCCGGCGCTGGATGAACAAGCGGCACTGGCCAAGCTGCGCGGTTATGCCGAGCAGAATCAGGTCTGGAGCAGCCTGATCGGCATGGGCTACCACGGCACCCTGACGCCGACCGTCATCTTGCGCAACGTGCTGGAAAATCCCGGTTGGTACACCGCGTACACGCCGTATCAACCGGAGATCGCCCAAGGCCGGCTCGAAGCGCTGCTGAATTTCCAGCAACTGACCATCGACCTCACCGGCCTCGAATTGGCCAACGCCTCGCTGCTCGATGAAGCCACGGCGGCGGCAGAAGCCATGGCCTTGGCCAAGCGTGTGGCGAAGTCGAAGAGCAATCTGTTTTTCGTCGATGAGAACTGTCATCCGCAGACCATTTCCGTGGTGCAGACCCGCGCCGAGGGCTTCGGCTTTGAGCTGATCATCGACGCTGTGGATAACTTGAAGCAGCACCAGGTCTTCGGTGCGCTGCTGCAATACCCCGACACCCACGGCGAAGTGCGCGATCTGCGTCCATTGATTGATCACTTGCACGCGCAGCAAGCGCTGGCGTGCGTCGCTACGGATTTGTTGAGTTTGCTGTTGCTGACCCCGCCGGGTGAGTTGGGCGCGGATGTGGTGTTTGGTTCATCGCAACGGTTCGGCGTACCGATGGGTTACGGCGGCCCGCACGCGGCGTTTTTTGCCAGTCGTGAGGAGTACAAACGAGCGATTCCGGGGCGGATCATCGGTGTGTCGAAAGACGCTCGGGGCAACGTCGCGTTGCGCATGGCCCTGCAAACCCGCGAGCAACATATCCGCCGCGAGAAGGCCAACTCGAACATCTGCACAGCGCAGGTGCTGTTGGCGAATATCGCCAGTTTCTACGCGGTGTATCACGGCCCGGAAGGCCTGAAACGCATCGCCCAGCGCGTGCATCGGTTGACCTGCATTCTGGCGGCAGGCCTTGAACGGCATGGGCTGAAACGCCTGAACGCGCAGTTTTTCGACACGCTGACGCTCGACGTTGGTGGCGCACAAACCGCGATTATTCAAAGCGCTCAGACTGCGCAGATCAATCTGAGGATTCTTGGCCGTGGCCGCGTCGGGCTGAGCCTTGACGAGACCTGCGATGAAACGACCGTGGCGAAACTGTTCGATGTCTTGCTCGGGGCTGATCACGGCTTGAGCGTCGACGATCTCGACGCCGAGGCGCTGACCTCGGGCATCCCGGAAAACCTTCAGCGCACAACGCCGTACCTGCGCCATCCGGTCTTCAACGCGCACCACAGCGAAACCGAGATGCTGCGCTACCTCAAACAACTGGAGAACAAGGATCTGGCGCTCAACCAGTCGATGATCCCGCTGGGCTCCTGCACCATGAAACTCAACGCCACCAGCGAGATGATCCCGATCACCTGGCCGCAATTCGCCAACCTGCATCCGTTCGTGCCGCGCGAGCAAGCCGTCGGTTACACGCTGATGATCGAGGAGCTAGAGCGCTGGCTCTGCGCGATCACCGGTTTCGATGCGATCTGCATGCAGCCCAACTCCGGTGCGCAGGGCGAATACGCCGGGCTGCTGGCGATTCGCAAATATCACGAGAGCCGGCCACAGGGCGCTCGGGATATTTGTCTGATTCCTTCGTCAGCCCACGGCACCAACCCGGCGTCGGCGCAGATGGCCGGGATGCGCGTGGTGATCGTCGAGTGCGATGCGGCGGGCAACGTGGATCTGGAAGATTTGAAAGCCAAAGCCGCTGAGGCTGGGGATAAGTTGGCGTGCTTGATGGCGACTTATCCGTCGACCCATGGCGTGTACGAGGAGGGCATCAGCGAAATCTGCGAAGTGATCCACCAACATGGCGGTCAGGTGTACATGGACGGCGCCAATCTCAACGCGCAGGTCGGGCTGGCGCGGCCGGCGGACATTGGTGCCGACGTCTCGCACATGAATTTGCACAAGACCTTCTGCATTCCTCATGGCGGCGGTGGGCCCGGCATGGGGCCGATCGGGATTCGTGCGCATCTGGCGCCGTTTGTCGCCAATCACCCGGTGGTGCCGATCGACGGGCCGCTGGCGCAGAACGGCGCGGTCAGTGCCGCGCCGTGGGGCAGCGCGAGTATTTTGCCGATCAGCTGGATGTACATCGCCATGATGGGCCCGCAATTGGCCGATGCCAGCGAGGTGGCGATTCTCGCGGCGAATTACCTGGCGCAGCATTTATCCGGCGCGTTCCCGGTGTTGTACACCGGGCGTAACGGGCGGGTGGCGCATGAATGTATTTTGGATTTACGGCCGCTGAAGGCGCAGACCGGGATCAGTGAAGAGGACGTTGCCAAGCGATTAATGGATTACGGTTTCCACGCGCCAACCATGTCATTCCCGGTGCCGGGAACGTTGATGGTCGAGCCGACCGAGAGCGAGTCGAAGGCTGAGCTGGATCGGTTTATCGGCGCGATGCTGAGCATTCGTGCGGAAATCACCGAGGTGCAAAACGGTAACTGGCCGGCAGAAGACAATCCGCTGAAACGCGCGCCGCATACCATGGCGGATGTCACCGGCATTTGGGAGCGGCCGTACAGCATCGAACAAGGCATCACCCCGGATGCGCACACCAAAGCGCACAAGTATTGGCCGGCGGTGAATCGAGTGGACAATGTTTACGGCGATCGCAACCTGTATTGCGCGTGCGTGCCGGTGGACGATTACCGCTGAACTCGCAGAACACACAGATCCCCTGTAGGAGTGAGCCTGCTCGCGATAGCGTAGTGTCAGCCAATATTTTTGGCGGCTGATTCACCGCTATCGCGAGCAGGCTCACTCCTACAAGGGATGGTGTTGAGGCGGAAATTTGGGCAAAAAAATGCCGCTCGATTGAGCGGCATTTTTTGTTACTCGGAAGCCACGGCGTTTTTCGCCAGAATCGCATTCGCCAGTTCCATGTCCGTCGCCTGCAGGCCCGGGTTGTCGGCGCGTACTTTCTGCATCGCGGCTTCCAGGTACGGCCCGCGAATGCCGCCGTCGCTGGCGACGAAGCTGCCGGCATCGTCCTGGGCGGCGATGATCAGCTTGTGATCCTTGAAGGTCAGGTAGGTCGAACCGGTGGTCGCACCGGACGAAATGACGTTACGCCAAAAGCTGTCCGCCATGGCCGAACCAACGGGAAGGGACAGCAGGGCCAAGGTGGCGACAGCAAGTTTGAGACGCATGATGAGGTGACTCCTGGGGGTTAACTAGGGCGTTGGATTGCCAACCCCCGATCCAGTTCCCTGACGGCCTACTTGAGCTCACTCTGCGGCGTGACCCGCAACACTTCCTCAATCGTGGTCAGCCCCGCCGCGACTTTCTGCGCGCCGGACAGACGCAAACTGCGCATGCCTTCCTTGAACGCCTGACGTCGAATCGCCGCCAGATCGGTGTCCGGCGTGATGAACGCCTTCAGGCTGTCGCTCAGTTGCATGATTTCGTAAACCCCGGCGCGGCCGTGATAACCGGTGTCGCGGCACTCCACACAACCGATCGCCCGTTGCGCATTGCCCGGCAGCGGCGCTTGCCACGGGCGGGTCAGGGTTTGCCAGTCTTCTTCCTCCAGCGTCAGCGGCGCCTTGCAGTGCGGGCACAAGGTGCGCACCAGACGCTGGGCCATAACGCCGAGCACGGTGGCTTTGATCAGGTAATGCGGCACGCCGAGTTCGAGCAGGCGACTGATTGCGCTGGGTGCGTCGTTGGTGTGCAACGTCGACAGCACCAAGTGCCCGGTCAGCGCTGCCTGAATCGCCATTTCGGCGGTTTCCAGGTCGCGGATCTCGCCGATCATGATGATGTCCGGGTCTTGCCGCATCAGCGCACGCACACCGGCGGCGAAGCTCAGGTCGATGTTGTGCTGCACCTGCATCTGGTTGAACGCCGGCTCGACCATTTCGATCGGGTCTTCGATGGTGCAGAGGTTCACTTCCGGCGTCGCCAGTTTTTTCAGCGTGGTGTACAGCGTGGTGGTCTTGCCTGAACCGGTCGGCCCGGTGACCAGGATGATGCCGTTGGGCTGACGGGTCATGTCCTGCCAGCGCCGCAGATCGTCGGCGCTGAAACCCAGTTGATCGAAATCCTTGAGCAGCACTTCCGGATCGAAAATCCGCATGACCATTTTCTCGCCGAACGCGGTGGGCAGCGTCGACAGGCGTAACTCAACTTCGCCGCCCTCCGGGGTCTTGGTCTTGACCCGGCCATCCTGCGGTTTGCGTTTTTCGGCGACGTTCATCCGCCCAAGGCTTTTCAGGCGACTGACGATCGCCATGGTCACCTGCGGCGGAAATTGATAGACGTTGTGCAGCACGCCGTCGATGCGAAACCGCACCGTGCCTTGTTCGCGCCGGGGTTCGATGTGGATATCGCTGGCGCGCTGCTGAAAGGCGTACTGGAACAACCAGTCGACGATGTTGACGATGTGCGCGTCGTTGGCGTCCGGCTCCTGATCGCTGGCGCCGAGGTTGAGCAGTTGTTCGAAGTTGCCGAGGTTGCCGCTCTGCGCATCGGCATTGCTGGCGCCGCTGACAGATTTGGCCAGCCGGAAAAACTCGACGCTGAAGCGCTGGATGTCCGCCGGGTTGGCCACCACGCGTTTGATCGGCAGTTTCAGCACGTGAGTCAGATCGGCTTCCCAACCAGTCACGTAAGGCTGGGCGCTGGCCACAGTCACCGCATCACGGTCGACCGCTACGGCGAGAATCTTGTGCCGTTGCGCGAAGGCGTAAGACATCAACGGCGTGATCGCGGCGACGTTGATCTTCAGCGGATCGATGCGCAAATACGCTTGGCCGGCCTGTTGCGCCAGCCACAAAGTCAGGCTTTCCAGGTCGAGGTGTTTGCCCGGACGGCTGAGGTCGTCGAGTTGCTGGCTGGCGATGAATTCCAGCGGGTGCATCTGGCCATTTGCGGCGTGCCGGCGGCGCGCATTCAGCGCCTGCTCCGCCGCGTCCTGGCAAATAAAGCCTTGGGCGACCAGTTCACGCAGCACATCATTGAGTTCCAGCCAGCGGTCCTGAGTGGCGAATTGAACGGACATGCGGGCTTCCTTTTAAACGACAGTGCGCAAAAGGATAGTCGTGGCCGGGCAGACCGTTGGGCCACTACCCGACGAAGCCGTTGCCGGATTTGTCAGCCGGCCGCTTGTGCAGGCGCATCCCAAGCGTTGTCGGCGTTTTGCAGATCCACCGAGCAGACGCTGATCAGGTTACGAAGTTTTTCCGCGATCACTTGCGCGCGATGCCAACTGAGGCCGCCCATGACAATGTCGATCGACATCAGATCGTCCATGCGCTGCACGTTGACCTGTTCGGGCGTGAGGAATTGCAGGGCGAACAGATTCAGCACCCGCACCAGCAAATCCGGCTCGGCTTCGGCGAGGATTTGATATTGCGCCAGGCAATGGGCATTGCTGACGTTCCAGACGTCGGCGCGGGTGGGCGTGGTGGTGACGGCTTCGAGGTGCGGCATGACGAGTCTCCAAATTCTCTGGAGGAATTTTTACATGCGGTGCGGGGTATTTCTTGGCTATGATCGGCGTTATTGGCGATTGATCGAATGGATCAATTCGCAAGGCAGTTGATTAGAGGTTTTTCTATGCACAGTGAGCTGGACAGCTATGACCGCAAGATTCTCGCCCTGCTGCAAGAGGACGCTTCACTGTCCAGCGCGCAGATCGCCGAGCAGGTCGGCCTCTCGCAATCGCCGTGCTGGCGGCGGATTCAGCGGATGAAGGAGGAGGGCATCATTCGTGGCCAGGTGACCTTGCTTGATCGCAAGAAGATTGGCCTGAATACGCAGATCTTCGCCGAGATCAAACTCAACGCGCACGGGCGTTCGAACTTCACCGAATTCACCGAAGCGATTCGCGGCTTTCCGGAGGTACTGGAGTGTTATGTGCTGATGGGCGCGGTGGATTTTTTGTTGCGGATCGTCGCGGCGGACATTGAGGCGTATGAGCGGTTCTTCTTCGAGAAACTGTCGCTGGTGCCGGGGATTCAGGAAGTGAATTCGATTGTGGCGCTGTCGGAGATCAAGTCCACCACCAGCCTCCCGGTTTGAGGTAAGGCGGCTGGCCTCTTCGCGAGCAGGCTCGCTCCCACATTGGAATGCAATCCCCTGTGGGAGCGAGCCTGCTCGCGAAAACGGTATTACATGCGCAGCAGCATTTTCCACGCACGATTCTGGTAAACCGTAATCGCCTGCTGCTTGCGCGCATCGAGCAGTTCGTCAGTGATCGTCGGCTCGTTAGCCAGTTGTGCCAGTTTGTTCAGTTCGCCGTATAGGCGATCCATTTCCGGGATCTCCAGCACGTTGCGTGCGTGGTGCAGCCAGACCTGAATACGCTCGATACGCGGCAGTTGCTCAGCCAGATCTTCCGGCTGCTGCTGATAACGCTGCAATTGCAGGGCGGTCGCTTCTTCACCCAAGGTGCGCGGCAACCAACTGTGCAACTGCGCGCCGCCCTGACGATTACCACGCACGTTACGCTCGGCGGTCCAGGTGCGAGCCAGCAACCAGCGCGAAGTGTTCAGCGAGAACAGGCCCCAACGCGGGTCTTCGAGTTCTTCGAGGAACTGCTCCGGCGCGGCTTTGCGCACGTCTTCGTCTTCGATACCGGCTTGCACCAGCGGACGCCAGTCTTCCAGCAACGCATCCAGGGCAGCGCGCAAGTCGTGGGTCGACTGACGCGGTGCGGCCTGGCCGAGGCTGCTGAGCAGGGCGCGCATTTCCGCGAGGTTCTCGACCCAGTCGAGCAGCAGGCGCCAGTGGCCGTTGAAACGATATTGCTCAGCCAGACGCTGGCTGCTGCCGAGCAAGTGCCAGCTCAGCGCGGCAAAAGCGTCGTCGAGCTGGGTTTCCGGGGTCAGCTCTGGCGCCGGCAGGCTCAGCGAGTAGCTGTTGGCGTCGTACAGACGATAACCGCGCTCAGCCTTGCTGATATCGCACGGCATCAGCGCGAGGGTAGCGGCCAGTTCAGCGGCCAGTTCCAGCAGCGCGGCAGGCTCGCCTTCGCGCAGTTCCAGTTCCAGTTCGCAGATTTCTTCTTTCTGCTTGCCGACTACAACGTGACCGAGATCCAGCGCGGCTTCGATAACCACTTTGCTCTTGCCACGGCCCCAGGCAATTTCGGCGCGTTCGCGGACGAAATCGGTGGTGAAGATCGGCTTGAGGGTTTTCTTGTCCAGCTCGGCCAGCGACTCGGGCCAGCATTCGCCGTCGAGTTTCTTCACGTCGAGTTTGGCTTTCGGCAACTTCCAGTCGTATTCATTACGCTCGGACAGGCCGGCGACGCTCTGGCCACGGGTCTTGAGGGTCTGAATCACTTCGTCACCGTCCTTGCGCAGGCGCAGGGCAACTTTGGCCTGAGCCAGATCGCGCTCGGGGGTGTCGAAGTACTGGTTCATCAACTCACGGCGTTCCCAGCCACTTTTGTTGCGTTTTTTCAGTAACGGGTGCTCGCGCAGGGCGGCGAGGGTTTCGCGGCTGACGCGGAGTTTGATTTCGGTTTCTTTCTGCATGGCCGGAAAATCCAGGATCGGGAGCGCAGCCGGGGAATATGTGGCTGCCAAGGCCGTGCAGTGTACAGGACTGATTCGTCCTACGCCCTGCGGCGGTTTATTCCTGACGCCGGATGGTTCTATGATGGACTTCAAATCGGGAGTTGGAGTCAGCGATGCCTTTGCCGTCCATGCAAGACCAGTTCGCTGCGCTGATTGCCGCGCCGTCGGTCAGCTGTACCCAACCGAACCTTGATCAGTCCAACCGCGCGGTGATCGATTTGCTCGCCGGCTGGCTGGGTGATCTGGGTTTCAGCTGCGATATCCAGCAAGTCAGCCCCGGCAAATTCAACCTGCTCGCCAGTTTCGGCAGCGGCCCCGGCGGGCTGGTGCTGGCCGGGCACAGCGACACGGTGCCGTACGACGATGCGTTGTGGCAGACCGATCCGCTGAAACTCACCGAAGTCGATGGCCGTTGGGTCGGCCTCGGTAGTTGCGACATGAAGGGCTTTTTCGCGCTGATCATCGAAGCGGTGTTGCCGCTGCTCGATCAGCCGTTCAAACAACCGCTGCTGATCCTCGCCACCTGCGATGAAGAAAGCTCGATGTCCGGCGCCCGCGCGCTGGCCGAGGCCGGGCGTCCGCTGGGGCGTGCAGCGGTGATCGGCGAGCCGACCGGGCTCAAGCCGATCCGCATGCACAAAGGCATCATGATGGAGCGCATCGACATTCTCGGGCAGAGCGGCCATTCGTCGGATCCGCGCCTGGGCCACAGCGCTCTTGAGGCGATGCACGATGCGATCGGCGAACTGCGCGGTCTGCGCCTGTTGTGGCAGCGTGAATTCAACAACCCGCAGTTCAGCGTGCCGCAGCCGACGATGAACTTCGGCTGCATCCATGGCGGCGATAATCCCAACCGGATTTGCGGCCAGTGTTCGCTGGAGTTCGACCTGCGGCCGCTGCCGGGCATGGATCCGAAGGTGCTGCGCGCGGAGATTCTGCGCAAGCTCAACCCGGTGGCCGAGCGGCATCAGGTGAAGATCGATTACAAACCGTTGTTCCCGGAAGTGCCGCCGTTCGAGCAGGATGCAGACGCCGAACTGGTGCGCATCGCCGAAAAGCTCACCGGTCATAGCGCCGAAGCAGTAGCGTTCGGCACCGAAGCGCCTTATCTTCAGCGCCTCGGCTGCGAAACCATCGTGCTCGGCCCCGGCGACATCGCCTGCGCGCATCAGCCCGGCGAGTACCTTGAAATGTCACGTTTGCAGCCTACCGTGCATCTATTACGGCAACTGATTGAACATTACTGCCTGAAGAATTGAACGCCTCCCTTGTAGGAGCTGCCGAAGGCTGCGATCTTTTGATGTTGGTTTCAAGAGCAAAAGATCGCAGCCTGCGGCAGCTCCTACAGGGGGAGGTCGTTAAATTTGTGGGAATTGAACCCGTATTCATGAGGAGAGCGCGCGTGTCGCCAAGCCTGTTCCGACGATAACCATCAGCCCGCTGTGCGTTTTCCGTTTCGCCCTTTTTCCGGCTGCTATTTATTACAGGCCCAGGTTCATGCCCGAATACGTTAATTGGCTTCGTCACGCGTCCCCTTACATCAATGCCCACCGCGATTGCACTTTCGTCGTCATGCTGCCCGGCGACGGCGTGGAGCATCCGAACTTCGGCAACATCGTCCACGACCTGGTCTTGCTGCACAGCCTTGGCGTGCGACTGGTGCTGGTGCACGGTTCGCGCCCGCAGATTGAAACCCGCCTCGCCGCGCGCGGCCTGACCCCGCATTACCATCACGGCATGCGCATCACCGATGCCGCGACGCTGGAGTGTGTGATCGACGCGGTCGGTCAGTTGCGCATTGCCATTGAAGCGCGGTTGTCGATGGACATGGCCTCGTCGCCGATGCAGGGCTCGCGTCTGCGCGTGGCCAGCGGCAACCTTGTGACCGCGCGGCCGATTGGCGTGCTTGAGGGCGTCGACTATCACCACACCGGCGAAGTGCGCCGGGTCGACCGCAAGGGCATCAATCGCCTGCTCGATGAGCGTTCGATCGTGCTGCTGTCGCCGCTGGGCTACTCGCCGACCGGTGAAATCTTCAACCTCGCCTGCGAAGACGTCGCTACCCGCGCCGCCATTGATCTGGGTGCAGATAAGCTGCTGCTGTTCGGCGCTGACCTCGGCCTGATCGACGAAAACGGCAAACTGGTGCGCGAACTGCGCCCACAACAAGTGCCGGCACATTTGCAGCGTCTGGGCAGCAACTATCAGGCGGAACTGCTTGATGCCGCTGCCGAAGCGTGCCGTGGCGGTGTCGCGCGTAGCCATATCGTCAGTTACGTCGAAGACGGTGCGCTGCTGACCGAGCTGTTTACCCGTGACGGTGGCGGTACGCTGGTCGCGCAAGAGCAATTCGAGTTGGTACGCGAAGCGGCGATTGAAGACGTCGGCGGTTTGCTCGACTTGATCAGTCCGCTGGAAGAGCAGGGGATTCTGGTGCGCCGTTCGCGCGAAGTGCTGGAACGCGAGATCGAGCAGTTCAGCGTGGTCGAACGCGAAGGCATGATCATCGCCTGTGCGGCGCTGTATCAGATTGCCGAATCGGACGCCGGTGAACTGGCGTGCCTGGCAGTGAACCCGGAATATCGCCACGGTCGTCGCGGCGATGAGTTGCTGGAGCGCATCGAGACACGTGCGCGGGCGCAGGGCTTGAAAACTTTGTTCGTACTTACCACGCGCACCGCGCACTGGTTCCGCGAACGCGGCTTCGAGCCAAGCAGCGTCGAGCGCCTGCCAGCGGCACGGGCGTCGCTGTACAACTACCAGCGCAACTCGAAGATCTTTGAAAAAACCCTCTGACCCGGTTCATCGATCGTTCCCACGCTCTGCGTGGGAATGCCTCAACGGACGCTCCGCGTTCGGCTTTCGATGGGACGCGGAGCGTCCCGGGCTGAATTCCCACGCGGAGCGTGGGAACGATCAGCGATCGGCGTGGGAACGATCAATTACTCGGTGATGAACTTCGCGCTCACGTACGGCGAATAATCCGGCAGCACCGTCTCAACTTTGCCCTGTTCCTTCAAAAACTTCGCCGTCTCGCCAATCGCCTTCGCCGTGCCGCCGTCCAGCAGCGCCGTGGTTTGTTGTGCCTTGGCATCCGGGAATGCGGAACCGGCGAGCAATTCAGGCACGTCGGCGGCATTGGCACCGGTCAGTTTGGCGATTTTTTGCACAGGCACCGAGTCAGCCGTCCAGCTGTCTTTGTGCGCCGCGTAATCAGCAAACGAGTCCAGCGTGACCTTGGCGAATTTGGCCACGACGTCCGGGTGCTTCTCGGCAAAGTCCTTGCGTGCGACCCACACTTCAAAGGTCGGCGCGCCCCACTGGCCAACTTGCGCAGCATCGGTCAAGGTCTTGCCGGTCTTGCGGATTTCACCCAGCGCCGGCGACCAGACAAACGCGCCATCAATATCGCCACGCTTCCACGCCGCGGCGATTTCTGCCGGTTGCAGGTTCACCACTTTGACTTTCGAAGCGTCCAGACCCCAATGCTTCAGGGCACCGAGCAGGCTGTAATGCGAGGTGGAAACGAACGGTGTGGCGATGGTCTTGCCGACCAGATCCTGCGGGGAATTGATGCCGCTGCCATTGCGCACCACCAGTGCTTCGGCGGCGTTGATCTGCGCCGAAACAATGAACGCCACGATCGGCAGATTACGCGAGGCCGCCGCCGCCAACGGGCTGGAACCGAGGTTGCCGATCTGCACGTCGCCCGAAGCAATGGCTGTCACAACTTCCGGGCCGCTGTTGAAACGACGCCAGTCGATCTTCTCGCCGATGGTTTTCTCGTAGACACCGTCAGCCTGCGGGACTTTGCTCGGATCGATACCGGTTTGGTAACCGACGGTGAGGTCGGCCGCCTGTGCGGAAAAAGAAAATATCGCCGATACACAAACTGTAACAAATTGACTCGATAGTGCCCGTTTGGCCATGATGGCGTCGCCTTTTGGATAGGGTTTGACGTGATTTGAATACGCCAAAGCTAATCGATCTAAAAAAAGGCTAACAAATACCATTTAGGAATGAGCTTAGTAGCCGATATCCTGTATCCCGTTGCAGGTGGCCATTACTGGGCCATATTCCCGAATGGTATTAAAAAGAATGAAATAATTCTTTTTGGGGTTAACAGGAAGTCAGTACTGTGCACGGACTCAAATAACTGCGATTAGACCTTGGTCGAAGACACACAAGGTTACGATTGACTTGTCAGTCACGGTCTGGCGCTAATCGCGCATCTTAGGATCCAGGGCATCAGACCCCGGGCCAGGAACACAAAAATTAGAAACGAGAGGAGCTATACATGAACAAGTCCACCTTGGCCCTGGCTGTGGCCGTAGGGGTTATGGCGCAGCAGGCAGGCGCCGCCGGTTTCATCGAAGACAGCAAGGCCACACTGGGGCTGCGTAACTTCTACATCAACACTGATAACCGTGACAGCGACGCCAATGCTCCTGCCAACAAGCGCGCAGGCGTGCAGAGCAAGAACGAAGAGTGGGGCCAAGGCTTCGATCTGCGCTTCATCTCCGGCTATACCCAAGGCACTGTAGGTTTCGGTATCGATGCCATCGGCCTGTTGGGCGTGCGTCTGGATTCGGGCGGCGGTACCAACGGCGCTACGGCGACCTCTTACGGCGGCACCGTGTTCCCAAGCAAGTCCAACGGTGAAGCTGTTGATAACTTCTCCAGCCTGGGTTTGACTGCCAAAGCCAAGATCTCCCAGACCGAGTTGAAATTGGGCACCCTGCAGCCAAAACTGCCGGTCATCGTAACCAACGATGGTCGTCTGCTGCCGCAAACTTTCCAAGGTGGCCAGATCACTTCGAACGACATCAAAGACCTCACGTTGGTTGGTGGTCAGATCGAACACGCCAAGGGCCGTAACTCCAGCAACAATGAAGAGTTGTCGATTGCTGGCTCTAACGCTCACACCGCTGCCGGTCGTGACAGCAACAAGTTCATCTACGGTGGTGGTGACTACAAGATCACCAAAGACCTGACTGCTCAGTACTACTACGGCAACCTGCAGGATTACTACAAGCAGCACTTCCTGGGTCTGGTGCACAACTGGGCAATCGGTCCGGGTGTGTTGAAGTCTGACTTCCGTTACTTCAACAGCCGTGACGATGGCGCAAATGGCAATGACTCTGCCTACTACACCACCGGTGACTTCGGTACTGGCATCACCAAAGGTAAGGTCGACAACAACCTGTACAGCGGCCTTTTCCTGTACACCGTTGCAGGTCATACCTTCGGTGGTGGTTATCAGGTTTCCAACGGCAACAGCGACTTCCCGTGGCTGAACCAAGGTGACGGTTCGTCGAACTACACCATCACCGACATGCAAATCCAGAAGTTCGGCCGCGCTGGCGAGCGCACGTGGCAGGCTCGCTACTCGTATGACTTTGCCAAAGTTGGCGTACCAGGCCTGACGGCTGGTCTGGTTTACCTTCGTGGCGATGACATCGACACCACTGGCAAAGTTGGCTACAACCAAGTCAGCGTCAACGCCACTGGCCGTTCCGAGTGGGAGCGCGACTTGACCGTCGGTTACGTCGTGCCGGAAGGCCCATTGAAGAATCTGGGCCTGATGTGGAAAAACGCTACCTGGCGCAACGACATCCCAGGTCAGCGTGACCAGGATGAAAACCGCCTGATCGTCAGCTACTCGATCCCGCTGCTGTAATAGCGCGTCTCGATTCGTTGATGTAAAAAAAGCCCCGTCCGGCATCGCGCCGGACGGGGCTTTTGCGTTTTCGAGTCAGGCCCACCCCCGTAAGCCCTCCCCGAATTTCCCTCTTTACTGCAACTCAAGGCCTTCTCGAACCTTGCGACCGATGTTCGTCGGGATGCCGTTCAGCGTCCAGTGAACAGATGTTTAATATTCACTTATGATCTAGATATCTGATTATTTATTCTTTTTCATCATGGCAAATCCCGAGCTACAGTTGAGGTCTCCAACAACTCATCAGGAGCAGTACCATGAGCCTCAGACTCGGCGACATCGCCCCCGACTTCGAACAGGATTCCAGCGCCGGCAAGATTCGTTTTCACGAGTGGCTGGGCAATAGCTGGGGCGTGCTGTTCTCCCACCCGGCGGACTTCACCCCGGTGTGCACCACCGAGCTGGGTTTCACCGCCAAACTCAAAGATGAATTCAGCAAGCGTGGCGTCAAAGCCATCGCGCTGTCGGTCGACCCGGTGGACTCGCACCACAAGTGGATCGAAGACATCAACGAAACCCAGAACACCGTCGTCAACTTTCCGATCCTGGCCGATGCCGATCGCAAGGTCTCGGATTTGTATGACCTGATCCACCCGAACGCCAACGACACGTTGACCGTGCGTTCGCTGTTCGTGATCGATCCGAACAAAAAGATTCGCCTGACCATCACCTACCCGGCGAGCACCGGGCGCAACTTCCACGAGATTCTGCGGGTGATCGATTCGCTGCAACTCACCGACAACTACAAAGTGGCCACGCCGGCCAACTGGCAGGACGGTGATGAGGTGGTGATCGTGCCTTCGTTGAAGGACGAGGAAGAGATCAAGCAGCGCTTTCCGAAGGGCTATCGGGCTGTTAAGCCGTATCTGCGCCTGACGCCACAGCCGAACAAGTGAACCAGTGAGATATTTGTTGTAGCCGCCGACGCTTTCGCGAGCAAGCCCGCTCCCACAGGGGGAACGTATTCCAAAATGTGGGAGCGGGCTTGCTCGCGAAGGCGTCAGCGCAGGCAACCCGGAATTCAGCTTTCAGAACCAAGATGCAGGGGATTTCAGGCCGTTTCGACGGCCTTTTTTTTCGCCCGAAACAAAGCAATCCGCATATCTCCAAAACGCATAACCAAATGAATAAATATGATTTATGGATATATAAATCAGCTGGTAAGGTCACTCCCATCGAAGCGAGATCGCAACCCGCGAATCGCCTGTAACGCTTAAGGAATCGTCTCAATGCTGGTTGTCTCACTCGGTGGCAGTCCCAGCCTGCGCTCCCGTTCCGGGGTGCTGCTGGAGCGCTCGCAACGTTGGTTGCAGCAGCAAGGCGTGGAAGTGGTGAGTTATCAGATTCGGGATTTCCCGGCCGAAGATTTGCTCCATGCCCGCTTCGACAGCCCGAAGGTGCTCGACCTGCTGCAACAGATTGAAAACGCCGACGGCCTGTTGATCGCCACACCGGTTTACAAAGCGTCTTTCTCTGGCGCGTTGAAGACGCTGCTGGATCTGCTCCCAGAGCGTGCCCTGAATCACAAGATTGTTTTGCCGATGGCCACCGGCGGCAGCATCGCCCACATGTTGGTGGTCGATTACGCGCTCAAGCCTGTGCTGTCGGCGCTGAAAGCCCAGGAAATGCTTCAGGGGATTTTCGCCGAGGACAGCCAGATCGCTTACGGCGAAGGCAGTGCCGCCGCGCAACTGGCCCCGGCGCTGGAGCAGCGTCTGCATGAAGCGCTCGATCAGTTTGTCGGCGCCATGGCCCGCCGGCCGAAGCCGCTGGAACCGGGCCTGTTGAACGAACGTTTGTTGAGTGCTCGCTGGAGCATTTAAGCCACACCCGCATTTGATGTACTTCACCTTACTCAGCCGCTAACGGCCAAGCAGGTGCAGCCAAAACCCAACAGCAAAAAAGGAGAGCGCTATGCGCACTGTATTTTTGCGTCGTGGTCTGGTCGCTCTGTTTGCTGCGGCTGTCACCTTCGGCGCCATCACTCAAGCTCAAGCCGAGACATTGCGGATCGGTTACCAGAAGTACGGCACGCTGGTGCTGCTCAAAGCCAAAGGCACTTTGGAAAAACGTCTGGCCGCCCAAGGCGTCGACGTGCAATGGACTGAATTCCCCGGTGGCCCACAATTGCTGGAAGGCCTGAACGTCGGCTCGATCGACTTCGGCGTGACCGGCGAAACCCCGCCAGTTTTTGCTCAGGCTGCCGGCGCCGATTTGCTCTACGTCGCCTACGAACCGCCAGCGCCAAACAGCGAAGCGATCCTCGTGCCGAAAGACTCGCCGATCAAATCGGTGGCCGATCTCAAAGGCAAGAAAGTCGCCCTGAACAAAGGCTCCAACGTCCACTACCTGCTGGTGCGTGCGCTGGAAGACGCCGGCCTCAAATACACCGACATTCAAACCGTATTCCTGCCGCCAGCCGATGCGCGCGCCGCGTTCGAACGTGGCAGCGTCGATGCCTGGGTCATCTGGGATCCGTACCAGGCTGCCGCCGAAAAACAACTGCAAGCGCACACCCTGCGCGACGGCAAAGGCATCGTCGACAACCACCAGTTTTATCTCGCCACCAAGCCTTACGCACAGAAAAATCCTGAGGTGATCAAAGCCCTCGTTGAGGAAGTGCGCGCCGTCGGCGAGTGGTCGAAAGCCAACCCTGAAGACGTGACCCAGCAAGTCGCGCCACTGCTCGGCCTGCCGGCGGACATCACCCTGACCTCGGTGAAACGCCAGGGCTACGGCGCGCTGTTCCTGACCCCGGAAGTGGTCGCCGCGCAGCAAAAAATCGCTGACACGTTCTACCAGCTCAAGCTGATTCCGAAGCCGCTGAGCATCAAGGATGTGATCTGGACACCACCGGCCGCTGTGGCCAAAGCGCTGTAATTCGAATCCCCAAGGAGACCACTCCATGAGCCTCAATATCTTCTGGTTCCTGCCTACCCACGGTGACGGCCATTACCTTGGCACCGCCGAAGGCGCTCGCGCCGTCGACCACGGTTATCTGCAACAGGTCGCGCAAGCGGCGGATCGTCTGGGTTTCGGCGGCGTGCTGATTCCGACCGGCCGCTCCTGCGAAGACTCGTGGCTGGTGGCGGCATCGCTGATCCCGGTGACCCAGCGCCTGAAGTTTCTTGTTGCGCTGCGCCCCGGGATCATTTCCCCGACGGTCGCGGCGCGGCAGGCAGCCACGCTGGATCGTCTGTCCGGCGGCCGTGCGCTGTTCAACCTGGTAACCGGCGGTGACCCAGAAGAATTGGCTGGCGACGGTCTGTTCCTCAGCCACGAAGAACGCTATCAAGCCTCGGTGGAATTCACCCGCATCTGGCGCCGTGTGCTGGAAGGCGAAACCGTTGATTACGACGGCGAGCACATCAGCGTGAAAGGCGCGAAACTGCTTTATCCGCCGATCCAGCAACCACGTCCGCCGCTGTACTTCGGTGGCTCGTCGGAAGCGGCGCAGGATCTGGCCGCCGAACAAGTGGAAATGGTGCTGACCTGGGGCGAGCCGCCAGCAGCGGTGGCCGAAAAGATTGCCCAAGTCCGCGCCAAAGCCGCCAAACTCGGCCGCACCGTACGCTTCGGCATTCGTCTGCACGTGATCGTCCGTGAAACCAACGCAGAAGCGTGGCAAGCGGCGGATCGTTTGATTTCGCACCTGGACGACGACACCATCGCTCGCGCTCAAGCGTCGCTGGCGCGGTTCGATTCGGTCGGCCAGCAGCGCATGGCCGCACTGCACGGTGGCAGCCGCGACAACCTCGAAGTCAGCCCGAACCTGTGGGCCGGCGTCGGTCTGGTGCGCGGCGGTGCCGGTACGGCGCTGGTCGGCGATGGCCCGACTGTGGCCGCTCGCGTGAAGGAGTACGCGGATTTGGGCATCGACACCTTTATCTTCTCCGGTTATCCACACCTCGAAGAGTCGTATCGCGTTGCTGAACTGTTGTTCCCGCACCTCGATATCGAGCGTCCGGAACTGCCGAAAAGCGCCGGTTACGTCAGTCCGTTCGGCGAGATGGTCGCCAACGACATTCTTCCCAAAGCCGCGTCGCAGAGCTGAGGCGCGCCATGAAGAAAATCATCCACAGCCTCGCGCCCTGGGCGTTGCCGGTGTTGTTGCTGGCGGTGTGGCAGTTGTCGGTGTCGGCCGGTTGGTTGTCGACACGGATTCTGCCGGCACCAGTGGCCGTAATCGAAGCCGGCGTGAGCCTGGTGCGCAGCGGCGAAATCTGGACGCACCTGGCGATCAGCGGCTGGCGCGCGGCCCTCGGTTTCACCATCGGCGGCAGCATCGGTCTGGTCTTGGGCTTCATTACCGGCCTGTCGAAATGGGGCGAACGCCTGCTCGACAGCTCGGTACAGATGATCCGTAACGTGCCGCACCTGGCGCTGATTCCGCTGGTGATCTTGTGGTTCGGCATCGACGAGTCGGCGAAGATTTTTCTGGTGGCGCTGGGCACGTTGTTCCCGATCTACCTCAACACCTATCACGGCATCCGTAACGTCGATCCGGCGCTGGTGGAGATGGCGCGCAGTTATGGCTTGAGCGGTTTCAGCCTGTTCTGGCAGGTGATTCTGCCGGGTGCGCTGCCTTCGATTCTGGTCGGTGTGCGCTTCGCGCTGGGCTTTATGTGGCTGACGCTGATCGTCGCCGAAACCATTTCCGCCAGCTCCGGCATCGGCTACCTGGCAATGAATGCCCGGGAGTTTTTGCAGACCGACGTGGTGGTGCTGGCGATCCTGCTTTACGCGGTGCTCGGCAAACTCGCCGACCTCGCCGCCCGTGGACTTGAGCGTGTGTGGTTGCGCTGGCACCCGGCCTATCAGGTTGCCAAAGGAGGTGCAGCATGACCGCTCAACAACCTCCACGCCTGCTGCGCGGGATTCCGCTGGCAGTGCGCAACCTGCAGAAAACCTTCGGTTCGCGGCAGGTGTTGCGTGACATCGATCTGCACATTCCGGCGGGGCAATTCGTCGCTGTGGTCGGGCGCAGTGGCTGCGGCAAAAGTACTTTGCTGCGCTTGCTCGCCGGCCTCGATCAACCGACTGGCGGCGACTTGCTCGCCGGTTCTGCGCCGCTCAGCGATGCGCGGGAAGACACCCGATTGATGTTCCAGGAAGCGCGTCTGCTGCCGTGGAAAAAGATCATCGACAACGTTGGTCTCGGGCTTAAAGGCAACTGGCGTCCGCAGGCATTGGATGCACTGGAAGCAGTCGGTCTGGCGGATCGTGCCAATGAGTGGCCGGCGGCTTTGTCCGGTGGGCAGAAGCAGCGCGTCGCACTGGCCCGGGCGCTGATCCATCAGCCGCGCCTGCTGTTGCTCGACGAACCGCTCGGCGCACTGGACGCGCTGACCCGCATTGAAATGCAGCAACTGATCGAACGTCTCTGGCAGCAACACGGCTTCACGGTGCTGCTGGTGACCCACGACGTCAGCGAAGCGGTGGCGATTGCCGACCGGGTGATTCTGATCGAGGACGGCGAAGTCGGCCTTGACCTGCACGTCGAACTGCCGCGCCCACGGGTACGCGGTTCGCACCGACTGGCCGCGCTGGAAACCGAAGTGCTCAACCGAGTTTTGTCCCTGCCCGGCGAACCGCCGGCGCCGGAACCTGTTTCACCACTGCCTACGCAATTGCGTTGGGCGCAATAACTCAAGTTTTATCAACGACAGGAATCAATGCCATGACTATTAAAGCCATCAACGTGCGCAACCAGTTCAAAGGCTCGATCAAGGAAATCGTCCTCGGCGACGTGCTGTCGGAAATCGACGTGCAAACCGCTTCGGGCATCGTCACTTCGGTGATCACCACGCGTTCGGTCAAGGAGCTGGAACTGGTGGTGGGCAGCGAAGTGATCGCCTTTGTGAAATCCACCGAGGTGTCGATCGCCAAGTTGTAAGCCAGTGAGTAAAAAACAACCCCGGAGGGCGTGAGCCCTTCGGGGTTTTTTGTGCCTGATCTGAAAACTGCGGTGCGGCCTTCGCGAGCAGGCTCGCTCCCACAGGGGATCGCATTCCAAATGTGGGAGCGAGCCTGCTCGCGAAGAGGCCAGTCAGAGCACTAGAGATCTTTTGGGCAGATAAGGTGGCAGATACAGCCCGATATAAGCATCAAACACGCGCATCCCTTCCTCGGCCATGCGCGGGGTGATCTGCCCATGCTGCTGCACCGAGCGCGCATACACCCGGTCACCCAACTCCATCGCCAAGGCAAACACGTCAACATCCTCCGGCAGCCTCGGCAACTCGAAGTGATGATTGAACAGCTTGTGCATCAGGTCGCCCAGTTCGATGTCGTGCTGCCGGTCAGCCTGGGTCACTTCGGTCAAGCCGTGCTGAGCGAGAATCAACTGGCGTGCGGCGGCGTCTTCGTCGTAGATCTCCAGCATCCGTTGCTCGACCAACCGCGACAGATCGCGCCAGTCGCGCAGCGCTTCGTGATCGATCGGCGCTTGCAGGCAGGCGCGAAACGCCGCATGAACATCCGCCGTCAACGCTTCGAGCAGGGCCGGTACGCTGGCGAAAAAGTGGTACACGGAGGAGGGCGGAATCTGCGCGCGCTCGGCGACGCTGTAGATCGACAGACTCGCCACGCCCTCGGCGGCCAGCAACGTGCGCGCGGCGTCGAGTATCGAATCGATGCGCGCCTGACTGCGGGCACGGGGTTTGCGAACGGGGGCGGGACGCGTCATGAAAGTCTCCTGCGGGGCAGCGGGCATTGTACGAGCCGGGTTCCGTGTTGTCTGCCAGTACGCCTTCGGGAGCAAGCCCCCTCCCACAATGGATTTCCAGTGAGATGAAATATTGTGTACACAGGCGGATCCCTGTGGGAGGGGGCTTGCTCCCGAACCGCCGAAGGCGGCCATTATTCGCAATTCTGCGCGCCATAAAAAACGCCGTGAGCTGCGAGAGCCGACGGCGTTCTTTTTGGCGCTACAACCGCCTAAACGGTATGCAGATACCAGTTGTACTCAAGGTCGGAGATGGAGTGTTCGAACTCCTCCAGCTCGCTTTCCTTGCAGGCGACGAAGATATCGATGTACTTCGGATCGATGTACTTGGCCATCACCTCGCTGTCGTCCAGCTCGCGCAGGGCATCGCGCAAGTTGTTCGGCAGGCTTTGTTCGTTCTGCTCGTAGCTGTTGCCTTCGACAGGCGCGCCCGGCTCGATCTTGTTGGTCAGACCGTGGTGCACGCCGGCCAGTACCGAAGCCATCAGCAGGTACGGGTTGGCGTCGGCGCCGGCCACGCGGTGTTCGATACGCACGGCATCGGACGAGCCGGTCGGTACGCGAATCGCCACGGTGCGGTTGTCCAGACCCCAGCACGGCGAGTTCGGCACGTAGAACTGTGCGCCGAAACGACGGTAGGAGTTGACGTTCGGGCAGAGGAAAGCCATCTGCGCGGGCAGGGTCTCGAGCACACCGCCGATCGCGTGACGCAGCGCGGCGTTCTGCTCGGGATCCTCGCTGGCAAAAATGTTTTTGCCTTCTTTATCCAGAATCGAAATGTGGACGTGCAGACCATTACCGGCCTGGCCCGGGTACGGCTTGGCCATGAAGGTGGTGTCCATTTCATGGTCGTAAGCGATGTTCTTGATCAGACGCTTGAGCAGTACCGCGTAGTCGCAGGCCTTGATCGGGTCGGCGACGTGGTGCAGGTTCACTTCGAACTGCGCCGGGGCACTTTCCTTAACGATGGCGTCGGCCGGGATGCCTTGCTCTTTCGCGCCTTCCAGAATGTCCTGGAGGCAGTCGACGTATTCGTCGAGGTCGTCGATCAGGTAGACCTGAGTCGAGTGCGGACGTTTACCGGAGATCGGCGAGCGTGGCGGCTGTGGACGGCCGTTCACGTTCTCCTGGTCGATCAGGTAGAACTCGAGTTCAAAGGCCGCGCAGATGGTCAGGCCCAGCTCGTCAAACTTTGCAACAACTTGACGGAGCACTTCGCGCGGATCGGCGAAGAAAGGGTCGCCTTCGAGTTCGTGCATGGTCATCAACAGTTGCGCGGTTGGGCGCTTCTGCCATGGCTCGTTGCACAGAGTATCGGGGATTGGATAGCAGATTCGATCGGCGTCGCCGATGTCCAGACCCAGGCCGGTGCTTTCCACCGTGGAGCCGTTGATGTCCAGAGCAAATAGAGAGGCCGGCAGGTTGATGCCTTTCTCGTAAACCTTGTGGAGACTGGTGCGTTCAATGCGCTTGCCGCGCACCACACCATTCATATCCGCAATCAGAAGGTCAACGTACAGAACCTCAGGATGTTCCTTAAGGAACGCGTTCGCTTCGTTAAGCTGAACGGCACGCGGGGGTACCGACATGATGCAACACCTTTGTTGTTAAAAATATCAATCATTGATCTTTTCTGGTTTCAGTCAACCCGAACGGCCTGCCGAAGTCAAGCGAGGCCTTTTTTGCCCTAAAAAAGCGCTGCAAGGGCTTTTATGGGGCACTTTGGGGCACTTTTGAGACGCCGGGACGCTTGCCACCCGCGGGCTTGAGCAGGCCGTGTTGTATTTTTTACGGGGGTGTTGTGTAAAAAAATGAACAAGGCTAAGCTCGGATCAAACCCATAACAGCAATAATACCGGGGTGCTTCATGTCTCGCCTGCCGTTAATCGGCATCACCGACTGCTCGCAACAGTCCGGTCTGCATGCTTATCACATCAGTGGCGACAAATCCGTCCAACGCTCCGCCAATAAGGCGCGCAGCCTGTCGACGAGGTTCTCGTCAGCAGCAGGCAAAACGGCAGCGTCCGATATTCTGGACGTACGACAAGGCACTCTGTTTATGGCGTCCCCTTCCAATATAGATCTCTTTTACTCTCAAAGCCTGTGCCGGCTGCCAAGCCGTGCTCACGATTCTGCACGCCTGAACTGTGCACAGGAAATGCAACGCCAGCGTAAAGGGCAGGTAAGCTCCTCTTTCATTGTCTATGCGCGGTGCCTGGCGTAAGCCCGCACTGCGCACAAGCAAGCCCTTTATCGCGACGCCCCGGCGTCAAACTTTGCCTGACATAGCGTCAGGAGACTCAGCCCAGAGGCATTTATGAGTAACAACCTCGACCAGCTCACCGATTGGTTGAAAGACCACAAGATCACAGAAGTCGAATGCATGATCGCCGACTTGACCGGGATCACCCGTGGCAAGATTTCGCCGACCAACAAGTTCATCGCCGAAAAAGGCATGCGCCTGCCAGAAAGCGTTCTGTTGCAGACGGTGACCGGCGATTACGTCGAAGACGACATCTATTACGAACTGCTCGACCCGGCCGACATCGACATGATCTGCCGTCCCGACCAGAACGCCGTGTACATGGTGCCGTGGGCCATCGAGCCGACCGCACAGGTGATCCACGACACCTACGACAAGCAAGGCAACCCGATCGAGCTGTCGCCGCGCAACGTCCTCAAGAAAGTTCTCAAACTCTATGCCGACAAAGGCTGGCAGCCAATCGTCGCGCCGGAGATGGAGTTCTACCTGACCAAGCGCAGCGACGACCCTGACTATCCGTTGCAGCCGCCAATCGGTCGCTCGGGCCGTCCGGAAATCGGTCGTCAGTCGTTCTCGATTGAAGCGGCGAACGAATTCGACCCGCTGTTCGAAGACGTCTACGACTGGTGCGAACTGCAAGAGCTGGATCTCGACACGCTGATCCACGAAGACGGCACGGCGCAGATGGAAATCAACTTCCGTCACGGCGACGCACTGTCGCTGGCCGACCAGATTCTGGTGTTCAAACGCACCATGCGCGAAGCCGCGCTCAAGCACGATGTGGCTGCGACCTTTATGGCCAAACCGATGACGGGCGAGCCGGGCAGTGCGATGCACTTGCACCAGAGCATCATCGACATCGAGACCGGCAAAAACGTCTTCTCTAATGAAGACGGCACCATGAGCCAGCTGTTCCTGCACCACATCGGTGGTTTGCAGAAACTGATTCCTGAGCTGTTGCCGTTGTTCGCGCCGAACGTCAACTCGTTCCGCCGCTTCCTGCCGGACACCTCGGCACCGGTGAACGTGGAATGGGGCGAAGAAAACCGCACCGTGGGTCTGCGCGTACCGGATGCCGGCCCGCAGAACCGTCGTGTCGAAAACCGCCTGCCGGGCGCCGACGCCAACCCGTACCTGGCGATTGCCGCGAGCCTGCTCTGCGGTTACATCGGCATGGTCGAAGGCCTCAACCCGAGTGCGCCAGTGGTCGGACGCGGTTATGAACGCCGTAACTTACGCCTGCCGCTGACCATCGAGGATGCACTGGAGCGTATGGAAAACAGTGCAACCATCGAGAAGTACCTGGGCAAAACTTTCATCACTGGCTACGTCGCGGTCAAGCGGGCCGAGCATGAAAACTTCAAGCGTGTGATCAGTTCGTGGGAGCGCGAGTACCTGCTCTTCGCCGTCTGATACGCCGGGCGCGGCGTGCAGACGCCGCGCCTTCACCGATAACAAGGAGAATTGGCATGACCAGCAACAACCCGCAAACCCGCGAGTGGCAAGCACTCAGCAATGATCACCACCTGGCGCCGTTCAGCGACTTCAAGCAGCTGAAAGAGAAAGGTTCGCGGATCATTACCAGCGCCAAGGGCGTGTACCTGTGGGACAGCGAGGGCAATAAGATCCTCGACGGCATGGCCGGTCTGTGGTGCGTGGCCATCGGTTACGGTCGTGATGAACTGGCCGACGCCGCCGCCAAACAGATGCGTGAACTGCCGTACTACAACCTGTTCTTCCAGACTGCGCACCCGCCGGCACTGGAACTGGCCAAGTCGATCGCCGACGTGGCGCCAGAAGGCATGAACCATGTGTTCTTTACCGGCTCCGGCTCCGAAGGCAACGACACCATGCTGCGTATGGTTCGTCACTACTGGGCAATCAAAGGCCAGCCAAACAAGAAAGTCATCATCAGCCGCAAGAACGGTTATCACGGTTCGACCGTGGCCGGCGCGAGCCTCGGTGGCATGACTTATATGCACGAACAGGGCGACCTGCCGATCCCGGGCATCGTCCACATCGCGCAGCCGTACTGGTTCGCTGAAGGTGGCGACATGTCCCCGGAAGAGTTCGGTATCTGGGCGGCCAATCAGCTGGAAGAAAAGATTCTCGAAGTCGGCGTCGACAACGTCGGTGCCTTTATTGCCGAGCCGATTCAGGGCGCCGGCGGCGTGATCATTCCGCCAGACACCTACTGGCCGCGCATCAAGGAAATTCTCGCCAAGTACGACATCCTCTTCGTCGCGGACGAAGTGATCTGCGGTTTCGGCCGTACCGGTGAGTGGTTCGGTAGCGATTTCTACGACCTCAAGCCTGACATGATGACCATCGCCAAAGGCCTGACCTCCGGTTACATCCCGATGGGTGGCCTGATCGTGCGCGACACCGTGGTCGCAGTGCTCAACGAAGGTGGCGATTTCAACCACGGCTTCACCTACTCCGGTCACCCGGTGGCGGCAGCGGTGGGCCTGGAAAACATCCGAATTCTGCGTGACGAAAAAATTATCGAGAACGCGCACAACGAAACGGCACCGTATTTGCAGAAACGTCTGCGGGAACTGAACGATCACCCGTTGGTGGGTGAAGTTCGCGGCGTCGGTCTGTTGGGGGCCATCGAGCTGGTGCAGGACAAGGCCACTCGCAAGCGTTACGAAGGCAAGGGCGTCGGCATGATATGCCGTCAGTTCTGCTTTGATAACGGCCTGATCATGCGCGCTGTCGGCGACACCATGATCATCGCGCCGCCGCTGGTGATCAGCAAAGCGGAGATCGATGAACTGGTTACAAAGGCACGCAAGTGCCTGGATCTGACCCTCAGTGCGTTGCAGGGCTAAGTGCTAGGCTTTGAGCGGGGGAGCCGTGGCGCTCGCGCTCAAAGCTGTCAGAAAGGCTGGTCTTTTCTTGAAAGACCGCCTCGGATCTTGCCAGACTAGTCGCGGTTCCAGTTGTCCGGGTTCGGCCGCTGAACAAAGTGGTTCAAAAAAAGAAAATTTGGAGCATTACGCATGAAGGCATTAGGCAAAAAGCTCGCTGGCAAGACTCTGCTCGCCATGTCCCTGATGGGAATCATGGCGGCTGCGGCTCAGGCGGACGACAAGGTGTTGCACGTCTACAACTGGTCGGACTACATCGCTCCGGACACCATCAAGAAGTTTGAAGACGAGTCGGGCATCAAAGTCGTTTACGACGTCTTCGACAGCAACGAAACCCTCGAAGCCAAACTGCTCGCAGGCAAGTCCGGCTACGACATCGTCGTACCGTCGAACAACTTCCTCGCCAAGCAGATCAAGGCCGGTGTTTACCAGACGCTGGACAAGTCCAAGCTGCCTAACTGGAAAAACCTCAACACCGATTTGCTCAAAGCCGTGTCGGTCAGCGACCCGGGCAACGAGCACGCTTTCCCGTACATGTGGGGCTCGATCGGTATTGGCTTCAACGCCGAGAAGGTCAAGGCTGCACTGGGTGCCGACGCACCTGTCGATTCGTGGGATCTGATCTTCAAGCCGGAAAACGCGGCCAAGCTGAAATCCTGCGGCATCAGCCTGCTCGACTCGCCAACCGAGATGATTCCGGTGGCGTTGCACTACCTGGGCCTGCCAACCGACAGCCAGAAGAAAGAAGACATCGACAAGGCTGAAGCGCTGATCATGAAGGTGCGTCCTTCGATCGCCTACTTCCACTCGTCCAAGTACATCTCCGACCTGGCCAACGGCAACATCTGCGTCGCCGTCGGTTACTCGGGTGACATCTACCAGGCCAAGTCCCGCGCGGCTGAAGCCGGTGACAAGGTGAAAGTCAGCTACAACATTCCGAAAGAAGGTGCGGGCAGCTTCTACGACATGGTCGCCATCCCTAAAGATGCTGAAAACGTCGAAGGCGCCTACAAGTTCATGACCTTCCTGCAGAAGCCGGAAATCATGGCTGAAATCACCAACGCCGTACGCTTCCCGAACGGTAACGCCGCTGCAACGCCACTGGTTGATAAAGACATCACCAGCGATCCGGGCGTTTACCCACCGGCTGACGTACTGGCCAAGTTGTACGCGATCGCCGACTTGCCGGCCGCAACTCAGCGGATCATGACCCGCAGCTGGACCAAGATCAAATCCGGTAAATAAGCCGGTTTGAAGCAATAACCGCTGGCCGTCGCCCTCGCGATGGCGGCCAGCGGATCAATTAAATGACAAAAGTTTTGCTGGAACGGTTTTTCGAGGGTAAGTTGCGCGCCGGTTTTGTTGCCGGGCAGCCATGGCTGTCATGCAGCGCGGGGCAACTTGGGCCCAACTAATTTAGAGTGACCTCCACTTGCCTATTTTTTCTTCTTTGCGCAATGCCCTGCTGGCCACTGCCGGCCTGACGATTGCTGTCGGTGCCCAGGCCGCCGGTACGGTGCATATTTATAACTGGTCGGACTACATCGGCGAGACGACCCTGGCTGACTTCCAGAAAGCCACCGGGATCAAACCGGTTTACGACGTGTTCGATTCCAACGAAACCCTGGAAGGCAAACTGCTGGCCGGGCGCACCGGTTACGACGTGGTCGTGCCGTCGAACCACTTCCTCGGCAAGCAGATCAAGGCGGGCGCGTTCCAGAAGCTCGACCGCTCGCAGCTGCCGAATTATTCGAATCTCGACCCGGCGCTGCTCAAGCGTCTGGAGCAGAACGATCCGGGCAACTTGTACGCCGTGCCGTACCTGTGGGGCACCAACGGCATTGGTTACAACGTCGATAAAGTGAAGGCTGTGCTGGGTGTCGACAAGATCGATTCCTGGGGCGTTTTGTTCGAACCAGAGAACATCAAGAAGCTGCAAAGTTGCGGCGTAGCGTTCCTCGATTCGGCGGATGAAATGATGCCGACCGTGCTCAACTACATGGGCCTGAACGCCAACAGCACCAATCCCAAGGACTACGAAAAAGCCACTGCCAAGCTGCTCGCGGTGCGTCCTTACGTGACCTACTTCCACTCCTCGAAATACATCGGTGACCTGGCCAACGGCGACATCTGCGTGGCCATCGGTTTCTCCGGCGATATTTTCCAGGCGAAGAACCGCGCAGCCGAAGCCAAGAAAGGTGTGAACATCGCCTACTCGGTGCCGAAAGAGGGCGGCGCGCTGTGGTTCGACATGCTGGCGATTCCGAAGGATTCGTCGAACGTGAAGGAGGCTCACGCCTTCATCAACTATTTGCTGAAACCTGAGGTGATTGCCCAGGTCAGTGATTACGTCGGTTACGCCAACCCTAATCCGGGTTCGGACAAACTGATGGAACAGTCCATCCGTACCGATGAGTCGGTGTACCCACCGCAGGCCGTTATCGACAAGGCCTACGTGTCGACCGAGTTGCCACCGAACATTCAGCGCCTGATGACCCGCAGCTGGACCAAGGTCAAGTCGGGGATGTAAGGCACACACTATCCTGGGTTCGCCTTGCGGGGCGGACTGCATTGTTTTTATCTGGGAGTTTCGTAAATGGCAGTTGCCTCCGGCGCCTATAAGAAAGCCCTCGAGGGCGACCAGACACCGAAACAGGTGTTGGTCAAAATCGACCGGGTCACGAAGAAGTTCGACGAGACGATTGCCGTGGACGATGTGTCCCTGGAAATCAAAAAGGGCGAAATCTTCGCTCTGCTCGGCGGATCGGGATCGGGCAAATCCACTCTGCTGCGGATGCTGGCAGGGTTCGAACGGCCCACGGAGGGGCGCATTTTCCTCGACGGCGTCGACATTACCGACATGCCGCCGTACGAACGTCCGATCAACATGATGTTCCAGTCGTACGCCTTGTTCCCGCACATGACCGTGGCGCAGAACATTGCCTTCGGCCTCAAGCAGGACAAGATTCCGGCGGCTGAAGTCGACGCCCGCGTGGCCGAAATGCTCAAGCTCGTGCAGATGAGCCAGTACGCCAAGCGCAAGCCGCATCAACTGTCCGGCGGTCAGCGTCAGCGTGTGGCACTGGCGCGTTCGCTGGCCAAACGGCCGAAGCTGCTGTTGCTCGACGAACCGATGGGCGCACTCGACAAGAAACTGCGTTCGCAAATGCAGCTGGAACTGGTCGAGATCATCGAGCGCGTCGGTGTGACTTGCGTGATGGTGACGCACGACCAGGAAGAGGCCATGACCATGGCCGAGCGCATCGCGATCATGCACCTGGGCTGGATCGCTCAGATCGGCAGCCCGATCGATATCTACGAAACCCCGACCAGCCGTCTGGTCTGCGAATTCATCGGTAACGTCAACATCTTCGAAGGCGAAGTGATCGACGACGCCGAAGGCCACGCGACCATCACCTGCAAAGACCTCGATCGGCAGATCTACGTCGGCCACGGCATCAGCACCTCGGTGCAGGACAAATCGGTGACTTACGCGATTCGTCCGGAGAAGCTGCTGGTCACCGCCGATCAACCGACCTGCGAGTACAACTGGTCGAGCGGCAAGGTGCACGACATCGCCTATCTGGGTGGGCACTCGGTGTTCTACGTCGAATTGCCGAGCGGCAAACTGGTGCAATCGTTCGTGGCCAACGCCGAACGCCGTGGCGCACGTCCGACCTGGGGCGATCAGGTTTACGTGTACTGGGAAGACGACAGCGGCGTGGTACTTCGCTCATGAACATGCGCAAATTCAAACGCCGCATCAACCGAATAATCCCCAGTGGCCGGCAACTGGTCATCGGGGTCCCGTTCATCTGGCTGTTCCTGTTCTTCATGTTGCCGTTCTTCATCGTTTTGAAGATCAGCTTCGCCGAAGCCGATGTGGCGATTCCGCCGTACACCGAGATCTACACCTTCGTTGAGCAGAAGCTGCAACTGCTGCTGAACCTGGGCAACTACGCGATGCTGGCGGGCGACGAGTTGTACATCGCCGCCTACCTCGGCTCGTTGAAGATGGCGCTGATCAGCACCGTCCTCTGCCTGTTGATCGGCTACCCGATGGCCTATGCCATCGCCACCGCCCGTAAAGAGATGCAAACGGTGCTGGTGCTGCTGATCATGATGCCGACCTGGACGGCGATCCTGATCCGCGTTTACGCGTGGATGGGCATCCTCAGCAACAACGGCCTGCTCAATGGTTTCCTGCTGAGCATGGGCTTTATCGACGAGCCGCTGCAGATCCTCAACACCAACCTTGCGGTGTACATCGGTGTTGTCTATTCGTACCTGCCGTTCATGATCCTGCCGCTGTACGCCAACCTGGTGAAGCACGATCACAGCCTGCTGGAAGCCGCTTCCGACCTCGGTTCGAGCACCTTCAACAGTTTCTGGAAAATCACCATTCCGCTGTCCAAGAACGGGATTATTGCCGGCTGCATGCTGGTGTTCATCCCGGTGGTGGGCGAGTTCGTGATCCCGGAACTGCTCGGTGGTCCGGAAACCCTGATGATCGGTAAAGTGCTCTGGCAAGAGTTCTTCAACAACCGTGACTGGCCGGTGGCGTCCGCGCTGGCGGTGGTGATGCTGGCGATCCTGATTGTGCCGATCATTCTGTTCAACCGCAGTCAGGCCAAGGAAATGGAGGGTAAAGAATGAAGCGCATCCGTTTCTCCAGCCTGATGCTGGTCGTGGGTTTGTTGTTCATCTACTTGCCGATGCTGATCCTCGTGATCTACTCGTTCAACGCCTCGAAACTGGTGACGGTGTGGGGCGGCTGGTCGATCAAGTGGTACGTCGGCCTGCTCGACAACACGCAACTGATGGGCTCCGTGGTGCGCTCGCTGGAAATCGCCTGCTACACCGCGGTTGCTGCGGTGGCACTGGGTACGCTGGCGGCATTCGTGCTGACCCGTATCACCCACTTCAAGGGCCGCACGCTGTTCGGCGGCCTGGTGACCGCGCCGTTGGTCATGCCCGAAGTGATCACCGGTCTGTCGCTGTTGCTGCTGTTCGTGGCCATGGCGCAGATGATCGGCTGGCCGCAGGAACGCGGCATAGTCACCATCTGGATCGCGCATACGACGTTCTGTGCGGCGTACGTGGCGGTGGTGGTGTCGGCGCGTCTGCGTGAGCTCGACCTGTCGATCGAAGAAGCGGCGATGAACCTTGGCGCGCGTCCGTGGAAGGTGTTCTTCCTGATCACCATCCCGATGATCGCGCCATCGCTGGCGGCGGGCGGCATGATGTCCTTCGCCCTGTCGCTGGACGATCTGGTGCTGGCGAGCTTCGTTTCCGGCCCGGGTTCGACGACCCTGCCGATGGAAGTGTTCTCGGCGGTGCGCCTGGGCGTGAAGCCTGAGATCAACGCCGTGGCGAGTCTGATTCTGCTGGCGGTATCGATCGTGACGTTCCTTGTCTGGTTCTTCAGCCGCCGTGCCGAAGAAGCGCGCAAGAAAGCCATCCAGCAAGCCATCGAAGAAAGCGCTGCCGATTCGTGGAAGCAACCGGACGTCCGCCGCGCGCCTGCGCCGGAAGCGGCCTAACAGCAAAAGATCGCAGCCTGCGGCAGCTCCTACAGGGAACACATTCCAATGTAGGAGCTGCCGCAGGCTGCGATCTTTTGATTTTGCCCTCAGTTCACCCAAGGGGAATTGCGGATGACTTCTACGAAGTTCATCGGTTTGAACCCCGGCACCTGATCCTTCAGCACATCAGTCTTCACGTTGCCAAACGTGGTCTGCGGACGATGGCGCAAGCCGTCGGCGAACGCGCAGATGATGCATTCCTTGAAACCTTCCCCACGTGGATGCGCATGCACCACCGCTTCGCGCTGCACGGTGCTGAACGCCGCGTAATCCATCCCCAGCACGTCCATCTCGACACCCGCCGTCACCAGCGCCACGGTCGGGCGCAAGTGTTTCGGCACGCCCGGCGTGGTGTGCAGGGCGATCGATAACCAGACTTGCTCGATGTCGTCATCGCTCAAACCGTACGGCTTGAGAAACGCCGCCGCCGCGTTGGCGCCGTCCACTTCAAAACGCTCGTCAGCGCTGCGATGACCTTCGACCAGGCCGAGGTCGTGGAACATCGCACCGACATAGAGCAGCTCCGGATCGTAGGCCAGTTGCTGGCGTTCACCGCTCAGCGCGCCGAACAGAAATACCCGGCGCGAGTGGTGGTAAAGCAGATCGGATTCGATGTCGCGGATGTACTCGGTGGTGGCGCGGGCGAGGGCGCTGTCGGGGATTTTGATGCCGGCGATGGTCGTGCTCATGGTGCTTTCCTTTCTGAAAGCGCCGTCGTGGCGCTGATGGGGAAAGTCTGTTCCCGACGCTGCAAGCGAACAATCGGCGCATGGCTGCGATCCTTGCCAATCCACCTGCAAATCGTGCCAACTGCCCTTCACAGGTTGGAATGCCATCCATTGTGGTGAGGGGATTTATCCCCGTTCGGCTGCGCAGCAGTCGCAAATCCAGCCATGAGGACTGCCTGACACAACGAGGTGTATGGTCTTGGGGCTGCTTCGCAACCCAACGGGGATAAATCCCCTCGCCACAGGGTTACAGGGGACTTCAAAAACATGAACAAAACCGTCGCCATCGTGGTGTTCGCAGGCGTGCAGTCGCTCGACGTCACCGGCCCCATGGATGTGTTCGCCGAGGCCAACCGCTTCCTCGCGCCGGAAGATCACTATCGGCTGGAAGTGATCGGCCTGGAAAAAACACCGATGGCCTGTTCCAACGGCTTGATCCTCAACGCCCATCGCCATTTCAGCGAAGCGCTGGACGCCTATGACCTGCTGCTGGTCGCCGGCGGGCCGCAGTTGCCGTTCATGGATTTCGGTGCGACGTTCGACACCTGGCTGCGCGACGCCTGCGCCCGTGCACAGCGTTTCGGCTCGATCTGCAACGGCGCTTTCATGCTCGCCCGCGCCGGGTTGCTGGAAGGGCGCACCGTGACCACGCACTGGAGCAATGCCGAAGCCTTGGCGCAGTTGTGTCCATCGACGCAGGTTGACGCCGATCGTTTGTACGTCGAGGACCGGCACGCTCTACACCTCGGCCGGGGTGACGGCGGGGATTGATCTGTCGCTGTATTTACTGGCGCGTGATCACGGTGCTGAAGTGGCGCTCAGTGTGGCGAAGCGGCTGGTGGTGTTCACTCAGCGCTCGGGCGGGCAGTCGCAGTTCAGCCCGTTCCTCACGCCGCATGCGGAGCCGACGTCGGCGGTGGCGATGGTGCAGTTGTACGTGCTGGCCAATCTGACCGGCGATCTGACCATTGCCGATCTGGCCAATGCGGCGAACATGAGCGCGCGTAATTTCTCGCGGGTGTTTGCCCGGGAAGCGAAGGTGACGCCGGCGGAGTTTGTCGAGCGGGCGCGAGTGGATGCGGCGCGGGTGATGTTGGAGAGCACGGCGGCGCCGCTGAAGACGGTGGCTTATCAGTGCGGGTTTCGCGATGCGCAGCATATGCGCGGGGTGTTCAATCGACGGTTGGGCGTGACGCCGCAGCAGTTTCGGCTGAATTTTGCGCTGATGGTTTGAAGCCTTACGGTGCTGCTGATGGCCCTTTCGCGAGCAAGCCCGCTCCCACAAGAATTCGCATTCCAAATGTGGGAGCGGGCTTGCTCGCGAAGAGGCCCTTCAAGACAACAAAGAACTACTGCGCTGCCCGCATCGGCAACAGCTTCAACGTATTGTGCGTATTCGCCGTCACCTCTTCCTCACTGAAGTGCGCCTGCACATAAATCCCATCAACATACGCCTCAGCCTGATCGTCATAGTGGCTATCAAACGGCACACCACTCTGCCCAACCGGGTTAATCGTCAGCCCATGCGCCGGATCCGCAAAATCCACCAAACGCCGCGTAGACGGCCCATACGTCACCGGCCACGGTGCAGGCCCGATCTTCGCCGAAAGATTGTTTGGCACCTCATGACTGCCCGGCGCCGCAAACGGCCCGACGTTGAAAATCCGATCCAGCGGCTTCTGCTGCCCCAATGGATGGCCATGCGTGAGCGTATGCGCCGCGCCCCATTTCCAAGCCGCCACATCGTCGCCAAGCGTCAGCTTCAGGTGCGCCATGCTCGCCGCCCACGCCGTGCGCACAACATCGGCGCGAGTCTCTTTGGCCGGCGTGTTGCGGTTATCCCACCACGGTGAATCAGCGTTCGCCGCCAGTCGTGGCAGCGCCGAATCGATCACCCGCGTCGACAACAGCGTGTCGAAAAAATCATTGCCCAATTCATCACGCATCGCCGCATCGGCGAGGTCGTAGAGGAACTGGCTAAACACCGTCGCACTCACCGAATCCAGCGGATAGTCACCCGGCCACTGCGCCAGTTGCTCGACCAGTTTCAACTGTGCCGGATCGCTCACCACTTCACGCAGCACCGGCAGCAAAGGCGCCAACACGCGCGGGCCGTAACCGGTCGCGGTGCCGAGTTGCAGCTTCTGGTTGGCCTCGTTAGTCCACTTGATGTTCTTGTCGCTGAGCTGACGATTGAGTTGCTGACCACGATCGGCGAGGTTGTAGTAACCAGGAATCTCCATACCGGTCGGCGACAACGGCTGGAAGTTGGCCGAGACGATGTAGCCGCGCGCCGGGTTCTCTTCCTGCGGGTTGGCGCTGAACGGGTAGTAACCGTCCTTGTCCGCCTGATTGCTGCTGCCGTCGAGAATGAATTCCGGCCTTACCCCGGCCGGGCGTTTGGGCAGCAATGCCGAAGCCCACCAGGCGATGTCACCCTTGGCGTTGGCGTAAACCAGGTTCAGCCCCGGCGCCTGCACTTTTGCGGCAGCCGCGCGGGCCTTGGCCAACGTGTCGGCACGGTTGAGCTGATAGAAACCTTCGAGGATCGGGTTCGGCGTTTCGAGGAACGCCCACCACATCGCGATCGGCGTTTTGCCCGCTGCGGTGCCGAGTGCGTCGTTGACGATCGGGCCGTGGGGCGATTGGCGCAGGATGAGGGTCACCGGCGATTGGCCCTTCACATTGATCTGCTGTTCGCTGACGACCATGTCCGTCCACTGGCCGCGATACCAGACCTGATTGGCATTGTCCGGATTGACCTTCTCGGCGATCAGATCCAGATCGTCGTTCTGGAACATGGTCAGGCTCCAGCCGAAATCGAGGTTGTGCCCCAGAAACGCAAACGGCACCAGCGCCTGATGATGGCCGTACAGCTCAAAACCCGGCGCCGACAATTGCGCCTCGTACCACACCGACGGCACCGAGAAACGAATGTGCGGGTCTCCGGCCAGCAGCGGTTTGCCGCTCTGGCTGCGGCTGCCGGCAATCACCCAGGCGTTGCTGCCTTCGAACTGCGGCAAGCCGTTGTCGATCAGCGCTTGTTCGCTGAGACGGGCGAGGGCGTTGAGGTCTTTCCAGTCGCCAGCCGCAAGGGTCGGCGTCGATGTGCTGTGGCCTTTGGCGAGCACGCCTTTGGGCTGCCAGTCGAGATCGAAGACGTTGAGGTAATCGGCGCCGAGTTGATCGCGCACATAGGTCAGCAGCGGCTCGGTACGAAACGCGGCGGCAAAGCTGTAAGCCATGTAACCGGCGACACTGATGCTGTCTTCAGCGGTGAACGGCCGTTTCGGGATGCCCAGCACGTCGAACTCGATCGGCGCGGCGTGGGTGTCCTGATACTGGTTGATGCCATCCAGGTACGCTTGCAGGGCCTTCCACGACGGCGACTGTTTATCGAGGCTGGCGACATAACTGGCAGCGCGCTCACGGATGCGCAGGCTGCGGAACAGTTTGTCGGTGTCGAGCAGTTTTGGCCCGAGCACCTCGGCCAGTTCGCCACGGGCGAGGCGGCGCATGGCTTCCATCTGGAACAGACGATCTTGCGCATGCACATAACCGAGGGCGCGGTAGAGGTCGGTTTCATTTTCGGCGCGGATGTGCGGCACGCCGCGCTCGTCGTAGCGCACGGTCACCGAACCCTGCAGGTTGCGCAGTTCGACCTGACCCTGTCGCGTCGGTTGTTTGCTGTAGACATACCAGCCGGCGCCGGCGAGCAGAACAACGATGAGCAGGGCCAGTACGGTGAACACGCGCTTCATGATGACTCCTTGTGCTTGCGGGATTGCCGCCCGTCGGGCTGCAAACAATTAGCACAGTCCATCTGTGCCGTGCAGTGCTGTCCTCGAAAAGTCCGGAATGCCTTACTGCGCTTCCACCGGCCACGGGCAATAACAGCCGACCGCCAAAGTGTGCGTGGCATTCACCGGGCGATCGTCGGTCAGCGCGTTGAGGATTGGTTCGATAAAACTGTTGCTGGAGTTGCAGGTCAGGCCTTCGCTGTACGGGCCGAAGTACGCCAGTTTGCCGCTGCGATCCCAGATCGCCACGGCCGGGCTGGCGGGCACTTGCTCGGAGCCGGGCAAGATCGTGAGGGTTTTCAAGCTGCTGAGCGTGGCGGGCAACTGGCCGTGGCTGCCGGCTCTTTGCACGGCAAAGAACTCGACGCCCTTGGCGCTGAATTGCTCGACCATCTCGGTCAGGTGCTGTTGATTGCCGACGTTGCACGGGCAGGCCGGATCCCAGAAATGCACCAGCCGAATCGGCCCGGGCCCGGCGAGATCATCGGGCAGGCGCAGAGGATCACCGGAAAACACCGCGGTGTGTTCGCTGAACGCGCGCAGGTAACGACCCTGAAACCAGTCGTACGCCGCCCACAGCACCCCGGCACAAATAAGCGCGAGCAGGCTGGCAAACAGTGCGGTGCGGTAGGGCGAACGCATGGTTTTCGATCCCAAAGAGGTGGGCTAGCTTGCCATGCTTGCCCCGACAGATGAATATCGCAGGCCGATAAAGTCTGTTTACCGTTTTGGAATCTCTGCATGCCTGCCACTTTCGACCCCGATCAAATACGCGCCAGCCTCAAGCCGTTGGCTGAGTGGCAGCCGTTGTCGGATGAGGCCAAGGCGTATCAGCGCTTCTATCAGACTGACTTTCCCGAGCGCGATTTGTGGTGCGGCATGGGCCGTTTCGAAGTCGATGGCTACGAACTGGTCAGCCATTGCTGGTGGCCGGAGAAGGTCAAGGCGACGCTGTTTCTGCTGCACGGTTTTTACGATCACGTCGGGCTCTATCGACATGTGATCGAGTGGGCGCTGGATCAGGATTTTGCCGTGATCGCCTGCGACTTGCCGGGCCATGGCCTGTCGAGCGGGCCGCGCGCGAGCATCCGCGACTTCTCCGAATATCAGGACACCCTGCAAGCGTTGTTCGCCGAAGCGCGTTCGATTGCGCTGCCAGAGCCGTGGCATTTGTGCGGGCAGAGTACCGGCGGCGCGATTGTGGTCGATCATTTGCTCAACCATGGCGAGAGCAGTCCGGCGCAGGGTCAGGTGATTTTGTTGTCGCCGCTGGTGCGACCACGGGCGTGGGGTTGGTCGCAGCTGAGTTATTACGTGTTGAGGCCTTTTGTTCGAGGCATCGCGCGGCGTTTCAGCGAGAACTCGAATGACCCGGATTTCCTGCCGTTTCTGCTGAAAGATCCGTTACAGCCAAAACGCTTGCCGACGGCGTGGGTCGGGGCGTTGTCACGCTGGATCGTGCGCGTTGAACACGCGAAAAAAAGTCCGCGACGGCCGCTGATCATTCAGGGGCAGGCGGACATGACAGTGGACTGGCAGCACAATTTGCAGGTGTTGAAATGGAAGTTTGATCGGCCGCAGATTCTGCTGCTGGCGGAGGCGCGGCATCATCTGGCGAATGAGACGGTGGAGATGCGAGAGGAGTATTTCGAGTTTCTGAGCAAGCGGATCAGGGGGCGCAATCTGTAGTGGATTTTAGGGCCTCTTCGCGAGCAAGCCCGCTCCCACATTGGATTTTCAGTAGACGCAAAATTTGTGAACATCCCCGAATCCCCTGTGGGAGCGGGCTTGCTCGCGAAGGCGGCAGATCAGTCGCTAAAGATCACTGCCCAACCGCCAACCCCGCCCGAATCGCCGCCAGCGCCGCCTGATAATAAGCCTTGCCCTCAGCCGATTCGGCAAACGTCGCAAACTCTTCCAACTCTTCATCCGACAGATCGCGATAAACGTAAAGCAGCGTGTTGTTCATGTCCGCGCCAATCTGATCCATCAGGCGCTGACGCTGACCGTTCAACATGCTCTGCGCCTGACCACCGCCAAGCAATCCCGGAATCATCGAACTCAAACTGTCTGCCGCGACGCCGGCAATCGCCAGGCTCACTTCGGCGCCCGCTTCACGCGCGGGCAAGGCTTGAGCGAGGTGGCCGATGATCAGCAGACGGCTGTCGCTGACCTGCATCTTCGGCAGACCCTTGGCGTTTTTCGCCAGTTGATCGCGGCGGGTCGCGAGCAATTCAGCGGCGACGATTTTTTTGCCCAGTGGCGATTGAAAGAAGGTCAGCGCCGGTTTCGGGTCGGCGAGGTTCTGCCGCAGTTGCGCTTCGGCGCGTTGATCCACGGCCTGCGGGGCAAAGCGCTGATTGCTGTTGTTCAGCAGCGCTTGAAACACCGCGGGCGGCAGGCTGTTTTGATAGCGCTGCTGAGCGGCCGTCAGGGCGTCGTTGAAATGCGCGCGTTGTTCTGGCCAGCCGGCGACCTTGTACAGCTGATCGTGGCCGTCCGCCCAGGCGGGCAAAACACAGAACATCAACAGTGAAAAAAGCAAACGGCGCATAGGGACTCCTGTCAGCAGCGGACTATTCTCCGTGCGGTGCCGGTACTTGTCGAGAATTCGTATCAAGCCGCTGCGTGGCTCTGTCGGATTTTTCGCCGGCGGCATACTATGCGCGCCATGCAAATATCCTCTGAACACCCGCTGCTGTTACGCATTGTCGACGACCTGGCCGATCACGGCTGGTCGCAGCAGAACATTTTCCTGCCCGCCGGTTTGACCCGCGAGTTGGCGGCCGAGTGCCGTAAACGCGAGGCCGAAGGTGAACTGGCGCCGGCAGCGGTGGGGCGTGGGCCGTTTTCAGAGATTCGCGAGGGGATTCGTGGCGATCATATCCAGTGGATCGACCCCGGCCAGGCCGAGTCCAGTGACCGTTACTTGAATCTGATGGAGAGCCTGCGCGAGGCGCTCAATCGTGGCTTGTTCCTTGGCCTCGAAGATTTTGAATGCCATTTCGCCCTGTACCCGCCGGGGGCGTTCTATCGTCGGCATGTCGACCGTTTTCGCGACGATGACAAGCGCATGGTTTCGGTGGTGGTCTACCTCAATGACGCCTGGCTGCCGGAGGACGGTGGGCAGTTGCGCATGTACCTGAACGATGAACGCGTGCACGACGTGCAACCTACCGGCGGTTGTCTGGTGGTGTTTCTCTCCGGCGAAGTGCCGCACGAAGTGCTGCCGGCGAACCGCGAGCGTTTGTCGCTGACCGGTTGGTTCCGCCGTCGTGGCAACGAGCCGTTCTGATGGAAAAGATTCTGGTCAGCCGCTGCCTTTTGGGTCATCGCGTGCGTTACGACGGTGGCGCGAGCGGGCCGTTTGATTTGCTCGAGCAGTGGATTGCCGAAGGGCGCGTGGTGCCGTTGTGTCCGGAAGTGGCGGGCGGTTTGCCGACGCCACGGGCGGCAGCGGAGATTCCCGGAGGGCAGGGCGCTGAGGTGCTGGATGGAACTGCTGCGGTGATCACCACCGAGGGCGAGGATGTCAGTGCGCAGTTTCTCGACGGTGCGCGGCAGGCGCTGGCTCTCGTGCAAAAGCATGGCATTCGGGTGGCGGTGCTGAAGGCCAATAGTCCATCCTGTGGCAACCTGCTGACTTATGACGGGACGTTTAGCGGCGTGAAAGTCTCCGGTGAAGGCGTAACGGCCGCGCTGCTCAAGCGCCATGGCGTGCAGGTTTTCAGCGAACTTGAATTGGCTGAGACGGCGGTGGCTTTGGCTGCTTTGAACTGATCCGAAATCGTTGCCCTCACCCCAGCCCTCTCCCGGAGGGAGAGGGGGCCGACCGAGTTGTTCGGCGTCTTACATCGACCTGAAAGACCTTATCGACTATGGATTCGACACAGCCATGGCCGATCGATTATTGAGTCGACAAAGCAATGACCAGACGATTTTGGATTCGACGAGGCAGTTTCAGGTCGGCGTACCTCTAAAGCATCCCCAGATTAGTCCCCTCTCCCTCTGGGAGAGGGCTAGGGTGAGGGGCTTTTAAGGCTTCAACCACTTCTCGGTCAGCGCCGCCAAGCGCCCATCCGCCCTGATCCGCTGCATCGCGCTTTCAAGGCTGGCGTGAAACGCCGGGTTACCCTTCTGAAACGGAATCGCCAATTCCACCGGCGCGCTCGCCTTCGGTTTGGCATCCGTCAACGCCTGCACCAGCACCATCGGTTGTGGCTGCGCCGGCTCATCCTTCTTCGCCAGCATCTGCGCCTCGACCTTGCCATAAGACTCGACGTCGAAACGATCCTTGAGTTCGGCGGTCAGTGCTATGTGGTTGAGCGCAACGTCGTATTTGCCGCTTTCAACGCCCTGGTACAGGTCGGCTTCGTCGGTGACGATGAAGTCGGCGCGCACATCCAGCTCGTTGGCGAGCATTTGCCCCAGCTCGACCTCGAACCCCGTGAGTTTGTCGCCATCGTCCTTGTAATTGAAGGGCGGTGTATTAGCCTCAAGGGCTATGCGCAGCTCACCGCGATCATTGACGTCATCTATAAGTTCGGCGTGAGCCAATGGGCTCAGAAGGGGTAGCAGGCAGATCAGGCCAAGCAGAAAACGCATGGTCACTCCTTTGAAATCATTATCGCGATGCTCTGATTCAGGCTCGCTTTGCTATGGTTGTCGAGTGCCTTCGACAACGAATGGTCATGAAGTTGTCATGACCGTGCGGATTTTACGGAAAAACTGGAGAAGAAAATGAAAAGCTTTATGTCACGTGCAGCATTGGCCGGTGTGCTGATGGGTGTTTCGGTGCTGGCCAGTGCTGCCACCCCTGCGCCAAAAGGTGCCGAAGTGTTCATCGTTTCTCCCGAGGACGGGGCCACGGTTTCCCAGCAGTTCAAGGTCAAGTTCGGTACCAAGGACGTCGCACTGGCACCGGCCGGTGACGTCACCGCCAACACCGGTCACCACCATCTGCTGATCGACGCCAAGGAAATCGTTCCGGCCGGCGCTGTGGTGCCGACCGATGCCAACCACATGCACTTCGGCAAGGCGCAGACCTTCGCTGAAATCAAACTGGCCCCGGGCAAGCACACCTTGCAACTGGAGTTGGGTGACAAGAACCACATGGCGTTCGACCCGCCAATCGTCTCGAAGAAAATCACCATCAACGTCGAATAAAAAAAGGGAGCCCTTTCGGGGCTCCCTTTTTTTATCAGCGGCGAGTTGCGAGCTACGAGCTTCAAGCAAAAGCTAAGCGAACATCACTTGCTGCTTGTCGCTCGCGGCTTGTAGCTGTTCTTAGAAAAGAACGCGGCTACGGATAGTGCCGTTGATGTGCTGCAGCTTCTCTTGCGCCAGATCCGAATACTCGGCGTCGACGTCGATCACCACGTAGCCAACCTTCTCGTTGGTCTGCAGGAACTGACCGGAGATGTTGATGCCGTTTTCGGCGAAGACCTTGTTGATCTCGCTCATCACACCCGGAATGTTCTCGTGGATGTGCAGCAGGCGGTGCTTGCCAGGGTGAGCCGGCAGGGCCACTTCCGGGAAGTTGACCGACGAAACCGACGTACCGTTGTCGCTGTACTTGACCAGTTTCTCTGCCACTTCCAGACCGATGTTGGCTTGCGCTTCGGCGGTCGAACCACCGATGTGCGGGGTCAGGATCACGTTGTCGAGGCCACGCAGCGGGCTTTCGAACTCTTCGTCGTTGGAGCGTGGCTCCACCGGGAACACGTCGATGGCCGCGCCGATCAGGTGCTTGTCCTTGATCGCGTCCGCCAGGGCGTCCAGCTCGACCACGGTACCGCGCGCCGCGTTGATCAGGATGCCGCCCTTCTTGATGGCGCGGATTTCCTTCTCGCCGATCATCCACTGGGTCGCAGCGGTTTCCGGAACGTGCAGGGTGACGATGTCGGACATGCCCAGCAGCTCGGTCAGGTTACCGACCTGAGTGGCGTTGCCCAGCGGCAGCTTGGTCACGGTGTCGTAGAAATACACCTGCATGCCCAGGCCTTCAGCCAGAACCGACAGCTGAGTACCGATCGAGCCGTAGCCGACGATGCCGAGTTTCTTGCCACGGATCTCGAAGGAGTTGGCTGCGGATTTGATCCAGCCGCCACGGTGGCAGGAAGCGTTTTTCTCCGGGATGCCGCGCAGCAGCAGGATCGCTTCGGCCAGCACCAGCTCGGCAACGGAGCGGGTGTTGGAGTACGGCGCGTTGAACACGGCAATACCGCGCTCGCGGGCAGCACTCAGGTCAACCTGGTTGGTGCCGATGCAGAAACAGCCGACCGCTACCAGCTTCTTCGCGTGATCGAAGATCTCTTCGGTCAGTTGCGTGCGCGAACGAATGCCGATGAAGTGCGCGTCAGCAATCTTTTCCTTGAGCTGGGCTTCCGGCAGAGAACCGGTGAGGTACTCAATGCTGGTGTAGCCCGCCGCCTTGAGGACGTCGACAGCCGATTGGTGGACGCCTTCGAGAAGAAGGAACTTGATCTTGCTCTTATCGAGAGAAGTCTTGCTCATCTGCGTAAACCTGTATCCCGGAGAAAAATGGCAGGAAATGGTCAACAGACGCTGACCCGGACGACAAGAATGTCGTCTCCGCGGATCTGGCCTTAGGCACTGTCCTGCGGGGTCGATATGCTAGCATAGCCTCCCCGCTAAACACTCATTCCTGCGACGTGAAGCGTTCTCAGGATGACCATGAATTGTTCGAGAGTTCTGTCGATGACCAATCCTGCCCTGATTGATGAACTGAAGACCCTGGTTGAGCCTGGCAAAGTCCTCACCGACGCCGACTCCCTGAATGCGTACGGCAAGGATTGGACCAAGCACTTCGCCCCGGCGCCGAGCGCCATCGTGTTTCCCAAGACCATTGAACAGGTGCAGGCTGTTGTCCGTTGGGCCAATCAACACAAGGTCGCGCTGGTGCCATCGGGCGGGCGTACCGGACTTTCCGCCGCTGCCGTGGCGGCGAATGGCGAAGTGGTCGTCTCGTTCGATTACATGAATCAGATTCTCGACGTGAACCTCACTGACCGCACCGCCGTTTGTCAGCCGGGCGTGGTCACCGAGCATTTGCAGAACGTCGCCGAAGAAAAAGGCCTGTACTACCCGGTCGACTTCGCCTCGGCAGGCTCCAGTCAGATTGGCGGCAACATCGGCACCAATGCCGGCGGGATCAAAGTGATTCGCTACGGCATGACCCGCAACTGGGTCGCCGGCATGAAAGTCGTCACCGGCAAGGGCGATGTGCTGGAACTGAACAAAGACCTGATCAAGAACGCCACCGGTTACGACCTGCGCCAGCTGTTCATCGGCGCTGAAGGCACGCTGGGTTTCGTCGTCGAAGCGACCATGCGCCTCGATCGCGCACCGAAAAACCTCACCGCGATGGTGCTCGGCACCGCCGATTTCGACTCGATCATGCCGGTGCTGCACGCCTTCCAGGGCAAACTCGACCTGACCGCGTTCGAATTCTTCTCCGACAAAGCCCTGGCCAAAGTCATGGGTCGTGGCGACGTACCGGCGCCGTTTGAAACCGATTGCCCGTTCTACGCGTTGCTGGAATTTGAAGCGACCACCGAAGAAGTGGCCAACAGCGCATTGGAAACCTTTGAGCATTGCGTCGAGCAGGGCTGGGTGCTGGACGGCGTGATGAGCCAGAGCGAAACCCAGCTGCAGAACCTGTGGAAGCTGCGCGAGTACATCTCCGAGACCATCTCGCACTGGACGCCGTACAAAAACGACATCTCGGTCACCGTGTCGAAAGTGCCGGCATTTCTAAAGGAAATCGACGCGATCGTCGGCGAACACTATCCGGATTTCGAAATCGTCTGGTTCGGCCACATCGGCGACGGCAACCTGCACTTGAACATCCTCAAGCCGGATAACCTCAGCAAGGACGAGTTCTTCGCCAAGTGCGCCACCGTCAACAAGTGGGTATTTGAAACCGTCGAGAAGTACAACGGTTCGATCTCCGCCGAACACGGCGTCGGCATGACCAAACGTGATTACTTGACCTACAGCCGCTCGCCGGTTGAGATCGAGTACATGAAAGCGGTCAAAGCGGTGTTCGACCCGAACGGCATCATGAACCCGGGCAAGATCTTCGCGGTTTGATCTGTAATCTTTGATGAATCAATGAAGGCAGGAGTCGGTAAATGAGCTATCAGCACCAGTACGTCGACGGCACGCGCATCCACTTCCCGATCGGGAAAGTCGTGTGCATTGGCCGTAATTACGCCGAACACGCCAAGGAACTGGACAACCCGGTGCCTACCGAGCCGTTGCTGTTCATCAAACCGGGCAGTTGCGTGGTTGAGCTGGAAGGCGGTTTCGCCATTCCGACCGAGCGCGGTTCGGTGCACTACGAAGCGGAAATCGCCGTGTTGATCGGCAAGCCGTTGTCGACCAAGCCGAGCCGTGAAGAAGTGCTGGATGCGATTTCCGGTTTCGCCCCGGCGCTGGATCTGACCCTGCGCGACAAGCAGGCCGAGCTGAAAGCCAAGGGTCTGCCGTGGGAAATCGCCAAGTCGTTCGACGGCGCGGCAGTGATTGCTCCGTTCGTGGTCGGCAGCACGTTTGCTGACCTGACTGATATCGGCATTCGCCTGACCATCAACGGTGAAGTCCGTCAGGACGGCAACAGCAGCGCGATGCTCAACCCGATCGTGCCGATGATCCAGCACATGGCCGGCTGCTTCTCGCTGCAGGCCGGTGACGTGATCCTCACTGGTACGCCAGTGGGCGTCGGCCCGCTGAATGTGGGCGACGACATCGTCCTGGAACTGGTGGGCGCGAGCAGCTTTAACAGCAGCGTGCGCTAACCGCCGCACCGCAAATCCCCTGTGGGAGCGGGCTTGCTCGCGAAGGCGGAGTGTCAGGCCATTCAGTTGTGTTTGACACACCGCCTTCGCGAGCAAGCCCGCTCCCACATTGGTTTGCGGCGCTCTCATGATGCGTGGCAACACACGACAATCCCGCCATTTGCCGTTTTTTTCACATCCCGTCTGGATAATTCCGGAAAATCTGGCGTCTGAGCCGGCCTCTTTGTGCTATTACCCATAGCCTGAATTTTCGGAACGCGTCCCTCGATGTCATCTCAAACTCAGCTCAAATCCGCCCGCCGTTCACGTTTTGCCCTGCGTTGGTATACCTGGCTGGCGCTGGCCCTTGCCGCCGCCTATGGCCTGGCGTTCGCCATGCATTGGGATGACCGTGGCGTGCTGTGGGTGCTGGAGCGTTTCGAGAGCCCGACCGAGCAAAAGGAAAGCGTCTGGTTGCCGGACTACCACGCAGTGATAGACGCGAAGTTGCTGCCGGGCATGGAGAAAGACGAAGCCTCCGATCTGTCCTATAACCCGCAGACCAAAACCCTGTTTTCGGTAATGGGCAAAAATCCGTTCCTCGCCGAACTGAGCCTGCAGGGTGACGTCCTGCGCAAAATGCCGCTTAAGGGCTGGAGCAATCCGGAAGGCCTGACCGTGATGGAAAACGGCCTGATGGCCATCGTCGATGAGCGCGAGCACATACTCTCTATCGTCAAAGTCGACGCCGACACCCGCGAACTGAACATCGCCGACTTCCCCAAATACGACCTCGGCCCCTCGAAAGACCAGAACAAAGCCTTCGAAGCGATTGCCTGGGATCCGCGCAATCAGCAACTGCTGCTGGGCGAAGAGCGGCCACCGGCGTTGTTCACCTGGAAAAGCGACGGCACCCAGACGCTGACGGGCGACAAGCAAAAACTCGCCAGCGATGAGCTGGACATCCGCAACCTCTCGGCGCTGGCGGTGGATCCGCGCACCGGCCACACATTGGTGCTGTCCGCTGATTCGCATCTATTGCTGGAGCTGGATGAGAAGGGCGATCAAGTCAGCTTCATGACTTTGCTCGGCGGCTTCAACGGCATCAAAAAAACCATCCCGCGCGCCGAAGGCGTGACCATGGACGAGGCGGGCACGCTGTACATGGTCAGCGAGCCGAACCTGTTCTACCGCTTCGAAAAACAGAAATAACGGCCTCATTGATCCCTGTAGGAGCTGCCGAAGGTTCGGGCCGCGTTCGGACGATCTTTTGATTGTCGGACGCAGAGCATCCCCGGCTGCATTCCCACGCGGAGCGTGGGAACGATCAAGAGCGTGGGAACGATCAAATACAGGGTTGTCTTGTGGTTTGAGGCAAGTGGCCATTAAGCTTCAGTTCAGACGGGCGTGATATTTCATCCGCCTGTTTTGATTCCGAGCCCGCCCGAATGCGTCGACTTGCCCGTCCCAAACCTCTGGTCATCATCGTCTCGGTGATTGCCCTGATCGCGTTGATTGCGATCGGCCAATACCTGCGCCTGTTCGAGCGTGCCTGGTTCAACCTGCACACCTTATGGCAACCGCAAAGCACCGAATCCATTGGTCTGGATCAATACCGTGTGGAAATCGAAGCGCGGGTCATCGATGGTCTGGACGACGATGTGTCAGCGCTGACCTTCGATCCGGTGCGCAAAAGCCTGTTCACCGTGACCAACAAAAATGCCGAGCTGGTTGAGCTGTCGCTGGAAGGCAAGATCCTGCGGCGCATCTCGCTGATCGGCTTTGGCGATGCGGAGGCTGTCGAGTTCATCAGCGCCGACACCTACGTGATCACCGACGAGCGTGAGCAGCGGCTGATCAAGATTCATCTGGAAGAAGGCAGCACGTTCCTCGATGCGGCGGATGCCGAGCAGATGACCCTCGGCGTGCACATGAGCGGCAACAAGGGTTTTGAAGGTCTGGCTTACGACTCGGTGGGCAAGCGCCTGTTCGTGGCGAAAGAGCGCGATCCGATGCTGATCTACGAAGTGCATGGTTTTCCGCACTTCAACCCGGAAAAATCCTACGCGGTGCACGTGATCAACAACCCCAAGCGCGATGCCGGGATGTTTGTGCGTGATCTTTCCAGTCTGCAGTACGACGAACGCAGCGGCCATTTGCTGGCACTGTCGGATGAATCGCGGTTGATTCTTGAGCTGGATGTTGATGGGCGGCCGTTGAGCACGATGTCCATCAGTGGCGGGCGTCAGGGTTTGAAGAAAACCGTGCCGCAGGCGGAAGGCATTGCGATGGACGACGATGGCACGCTGTACATGGTGAGCGAGCCGAACCTGTTTTACGTCTTCAAAAAACCTGCACAGCCCTAACCATCACCACAAAACCCAATGTAGGAGTGAGCCTGCTCGCGATAGCGGCGTGTCAGTCGACATCTATATCAACTGACATATCGCTATCGCGAGCAGGCTCACTCCTACAGGTTTATTCGTCCGTCCACAAAATCGTGGGCGGGCTGATTACTCAGCCTTGAGGGTTTTCACGCCTTCAGAGGTGCCCAGCAACAACAGATCCGCCGGACGTGCCGCGAACAAGCCGTTAGTCACCACGCCAACAATCGCATTGATCTGCGCTTCCAGCTCCACCGGGTTGGTGATCTGCAGGTTGAACACATCCAGAATGATGTTGCCGTTATCGGTCAGCACGCCTTCGCGGTACACCGGGTCGCCGCCCAGATTCACCAGTTGGCGGGCAACGTGGCTGCGGGCCATCGGGATCACTTCGACTGGCAGCGGGAATTCACCCAGCACTGGCACCAGTTTGCTGGCGTCGGCGATGCAGATGAAGGTCTTGGCCACGGCCGCGACGATCTTCTCGCGGGTCAGGGCCGCGCCGCCGCCCTTGATCAGGTTCAGGTGCGCGTCGCTTTCGTCGGCGCCGTCGACGTAGAACTCCAGATCGCTGACGGTGTTCAGCTCATACACCGGAATCCCGTGGCCCTTGAGGCGCGCGGCGGTGGCTTCGGAACTGGCAACCGCGCCGTCGAACGCACCCTTGTGCTGGGCCAGGGCGTCGATGAAGCAGTTGGCGGTGGAGCCGGTGCCGACCCCAACGATGCTCTTGTCGTCGAGTTTCGGAAGGATGAAGTCGACGGCGGCCTGAGCCACTGCCTGTTTGAGTTGATCCTGGGTCATGCGGGCTCCGGAAGCGGGCAAGGTGAGAACGGAAAGGCCGGCATTATAGGCCCCATGTCTGGGAAGGTCATTGTCCTATTGGCAGATCAAAAGATCGCAGCCTGCGGCAGCTCCTACGGGAATCGCATGCATTCTGTAGGAGCTGCCGAAGGCTGCGATCTTTTAAGGCGCGGCTAAAACCTCTGGATTCGTGTGGTCGCCCGGGCAAAAGCCGGGTTAGACTCCTTGGCCCTGCCCAACCCGCTCAGTGATGCTTTCCGATGCTCGAACAGTACGTCAAAAAGATCCTCACCTCGCGCGTTTATGACGTTGCCGTAGAAACCCCGCTGCAGAACGCTCGCCAGCTCTCCGAGCGGCTGGGCAATGACATTTGGCTCAAGCGCGAAGACTTGCAGCCGGTGTTCTCGTTCAAGATTCGCGGCGCCTACAACAAGTTGACCCAGCTGACCGAGGAAGAGCGCGCCCGTGGCGTGGTCACCGCGTCGGCGGGCAACCATGCGCAAGGTCTGGCCCTGGCGGCGAAAGTGCTGGGCGTAAAAGCCACTATCGTCATGCCCAAGACCACCCCCGAGATCAAGGTCGAAGGCGTGCGTTCGCGCGGCGGCAAAGTTGTGCTGCACGGCGATTCGTTCCCGGAAGCCCTGGCCTACTCGCTGAAACTGGTCGACGAAAAAGGCTACGTTTACATTCACCCGTACGACGATCCGCACACCATCGCCGGGCAGGGCACCGTGGCGATGGAAATTCTGCGCCAGCACCCGCAGCCGCTGGACGCGATTTTTGTCCCGGTTGGCGGCGGCGGTCTGATCGCCGGTATCGCCGCGTACGTGAAATACCTTCGTCCGGACATCAAAGTCATCGGCGTCGAGCCGGACGACTCCAACTGCCTGCAGGCCGCGATGGCTGCCGGTGAGCGCGTCGTTCTGCCAACCGTGGGCATCTTCGCCGACGGCGTGGCAGTAGCGCAGATCGGCCAGCACACCTTCGACATCTGCAAAGACTATGTCGATGAAGTGATCACCGTCAGCACTGACGAGATCTGTGCGGCAATCAAGGATATCTACGATGATACCCGCTCGATCACCGAACCTGCCGGTGCGTTGGGCGTGGCCGGGATCAAGAAGTACGTCGAGCAGCGCGGTGTCAGCGGCCAGACCTTCGTCGCCATCGACTCCGGCGCCAACGTCAACTTCGACCGCTTGCGCCACGTCGCCGAGCGCGCTGAACTGGGTGAAGGCCGAGAAGCAATCATCGCCGTAACCATCCCCGAGAAGGCCGGCAGCTTCAAAAACTTCTGCGAAGCCATCGGCAAGCGCCAGATCACCGAATTCAACTACCGCTACAACACCGGCAGCGAAGCGCACATTTTCGTTGGCGTGCAGACCCACCCGGAAAACGACCCGCGCAGCGCACTGCTGGCGAGCCTGACCGAGCAGGGTTTCCCGGTCACTGACCTGACCGACAACGAATTGGCCAAACTGCACATCCGCCACATGGTTGGCGGGCATGCGGCGCACGTGATTGATGAAGTGGTGTTCCGCTTCGAATTCCCGGAGCGCCCGGGGGCACTGTTCAACTTCCTTAATAAACTTGGCGGGCGCTGGAACATCTCGATGTTCCACTACCGCAACCACGGTGCCGCTGATGGCCGTGTGGTCGCCGGCCTGCAGGTGCCGCACGATGAGCGTCATCTGGTGCCAGCGGCGCTGGAAGAGATTGGTTACCCGTACTGGGACGAAAGCGAGAACCCGGCCTATCAGCTGTTTCTCGGCTGAGCGGCTACGCTGATGGGCAAGCAATAAGGAATTTTGACAATGGAAACGTTAACGGCCCTGAAAATGGCCCACGTGGTCGCCACCGTGGTTTTGCTGGCGAGCGCGCTGGGTCTGGCGATCTGGGTGTTTCTGGCCAAGCGCAAAGGTGATGCGACGGCAGGCAGCCGCACGTTGCAACGGCCACGGGTGTTTGTCTGGCTGCTGATGGGCCTGGCGCTGCTGAGCATGCCGTTTACTGGCTGGTGGATGGTGCATCTGGTGGGCTGGCCGCTGGGGCAGACGTGGATTTTGGCGTCGAGTGTGCTCTACACCGTGGCGGCGCTGGCGTGGTTGTGGTTGCTGGTGCGGTTGAACCGGTTGCGCAAGGCGCCGGGTGGGGTGGGGCGGTTCAGCTTTGCTTTGGCGTTGTTCAGCTTCGTGTGCTTTGTCGCGATTGCCGGGTTGATGGGTGCCAAACCTGTTTAAGGCTTCACACCGTGTTGACCCGATCGCGAGCAGGCTCACTCCTACAGTTGACCGCGTTCCAACGTTGAAACTCGGTCAACTGTAGGAGTGAGCCTGCTCGCGATGGCGATATCAGCCGCGCAGAGAAATCACCGGCCAACCACGCTTCTCGGCCTCAGCCCGCAGATTCGGATCCGGATCGACAGCCACCGGATTCGCCACCTGCTCCAACAGCGGCAAATCATTCATCGAATCGCTATAAAAATAGCTATCGTCCAACGAATACCCGGTCTCTTCCAGCCAACGATTCAGACGCGTCACCTTGCCTTCACGGAAGCACGGAATATCCGTACTACGCCCGCTATAACGGCCATCAACCATTTCACATTCGGTAGCGATCAGGGTTTCAACGCCCAGACGCACAGCAATCGGCGCGGTGACGAAACGGTTGGTCGCGGTGATGATCACCAATTTGTCGCCGGCATCACGGTGTTTTTTCAGCAGTTCCAGCGCCTGCGGCAGCACGATCGGTTCGATGCAGTCGCGCATGTAATCGCTGTGCCATTGCTCGAGCACGGCCATGTCGGTGCGGCCGAGGATCTCCAGGCAGAAGTTCAGGTACGCGGCGTTATCCAGTTTGCCGGCCAGGTAATCCTGATAGAACTCGTCGTTGCGCGCTTTGTACGCAATCGGGTCGAGGAAGCCGCGTTCACACAGATAGTCGCCCCAGGCGTGATCGCTGTCGCCGCCCAGAAGGGTGTTGTCCAAATCGAATAGAGCCAGGCGCATTGCAGTTACCCGCTGATAAGTCTGTAAAAAGGCGACAAGAATACGGTCTTTTCACAAGAGTGCACATAAGGTAGGAAGCTTCGTTGCCGCCTCATCAACCTTTGTGGAACAATGCGGCGACATGCGTTTGCGAGGTTGTGCCCGTGATCGACCCCGATGGTTTCCGCCCCAATGTCGGGATCATTCTGACGAATGACGCCGGCCAGGTGCTATGGGCTCGCCGTATCAATCAAGATGCCTGGCAGTTTCCGCAAGGGGGAATCAACCCTGAAGAGACGCCGGAAGACGCCTTGTACCGCGAGCTGAACGAAGAAGTTGGCCTGGAACGTGAAGATGTTGAAATACTGGCCTGTACTCGGGGCTGGTTGCGCTATCGTTTGCCGCAACGTCTGGTGCGTACCCACAGCCAACCGCTGTGCATCGGCCAGAAACAGAAATGGTTTCTCCTGCGCCTGATCTCCAACGAGCAGCGGGTGCGGATGGATTTGACCGGTAAACCGGAGTTCGATGGCTGGCGCTGGGTCAGCTATTGGTATCCGTTGGGCCAGGTGGTGACATTCAAGCGCGAGGTGTATCGCCGCGCCCTCAAAGAGCTTGCCCCGCGCCTTTTAGCGCGCGACTGACGACGGAGTTCGACCCCGAGCCATGCTCAATACGCTGCGCAAGATCGTCCAGGAAGTTAACTCCGCCAAGGATCTCAAGGCGGCGTTGGGGATTATTGTGTTGCGCGTCAAAGAGGCCATGGGCAGCCAGGTCTGCTCGGTCTACCTGCTTGATCCCGAGACCAACCGCTTCGTCCTGATGGCCACCGAGGGCTTGAACAAACGCTCGATCGGCAAGGTCAGCATGGCACCCAACGAAGGTCTGGTCGGTCTGGTCGGCACGCGTGAAGAACCCCTGAACCTCGAAAACGCGTCTGTTCACCCGCGCTACCGCTACTTCGCCGAAACCGGTGAAGAGCGGTACGCCTCGTTCCTCGGTGCACCGATCATTCACCACCGCCGCGTCGTCGGCGTATTGGTCATTCAGCAAAAAGAGCGCCGCCAGTTCGACGAGGGTGAAGAAGCCTTCCTCGTGACCATGAGCGCGCAGCTTGCCGGCGTTATCGCCCACGCCGAGGCCACCGGTTCGATCCGTGGTTTGGGCCGTCAGGGCAAGGGCATTCAGGAAGCCAAGTTCGTCGGCGTGCCGGGTTCACCGGGTGCGGCGGTCGGTACGGCGGTGGTCATGCTGCCGCCGGCCGATCTCGACGTGGTGCCCGATAAAAACATTACTGACATCGACGCTGAGCTGGCGCTGTTCAAGACCGCCATCGAAGGCGTGCGCGCCGACATGCGCGCGTTGTCCGCCAAGCTCGCGACGCAGCTACGCCCGGAAGAGCGCGCGCTGTTCGACGTCTACCTGATGATGCTCGACGATGCCTCGCTGGGCAGCGAAATCACCACCGTGATCAAGACCGGTCAGTGGGCCCAGGGCGCGCTGCGGCAGGTGGTCACGGAACACGTCAACCGTTTCGAACTGATGGACGACGCCTACCTGCGTGAGCGCGCCTCGGACGTCAAAGACCTCGGTCGCCGTCTGCTCGCGTATTTGCAGGAAGAGCGTCAGCAGAACCTGGTCTACCCGGAAAAAACCATTCTGGTCAGCGAAGAACTGACGCCGGCAATGCTCGGCGAGGTGCCTGAAGGCACGTTGGTCGGTCTGGTTTCGGTACTCGGTTCGGGTAACTCGCACGTGGCGATCCTTGCCCGCGCCATGGGCATTCCGACGGTAATGGGTCTGGTCGACCTGCCGTACGCCAAGGTCGACGGCATCGAAATGATCGTCGACGGCACACGCGGCGAGGTCTACACCAACCCGAGCGAAGTGCTGCGCAAGCAGTTCGCCGAAGTCGTCGAAGAAGAGAAACAACTGGCGCTGGGCCTCGACACCCTGCGCGACCTGCCGTGCGTGACCCTCGATGGCCACCGCATGCCGCTGTGGGTCAACACCGGTTTGCTCGCCGATGTGGCGCGGGCGCAGAAGCGCGGCGCCGAAGGTGTCGGCCTGTACCGCACCGAAGTGCCGTTCATGATCAACCAGCGTTTCCCGAGCGAGAAGGAACAACTGGCGATCTACCGCGAGCAACTCGCCGCGTTCCACCCGCAACCGGTGACCATGCGCAGCCTCGACATCGGCGGTGACAAGTCGCTGTCGTACTTCCCGATCAAGGAAGACAACCCGTTCCTCGGCTGGCGCGGCATTCGCGTCACCCTCGACCACCCGGAAATCTTCCTGGTGCAGACCCGCGCGATGCTCAAGGCCAGCGAAGGCCTGAACAACCTGCGGATTCTGCTGCCGATGATCTCCGGCACCCATGAACTCGAAGAAGCCCTGCACCTGATCCATCGGGCCTGGGGCGAAGTGCGCGACGAAGGCACCGACGTGCCGATGCCGCCGATTGGCGTGATGATCGAAATTCCGGCGGCGGTGTACCAGACCAAGGAACTGGCGCGGATGGTCGATTTTCTGTCCGTCGGCTCCAACGACCTGACCCAGTATTTGCTGGCGGTCGACCGCAACAACCCGCGTGTGGCCGATCTTTACGACTACCTGCATCCGGCGGTGTTGCAAGCCCTGCAAACGGTGGTGCGTGATGCGCATGCGGAAGGCAAACCGGTGAGTATCTGTGGCGAGATGGCCGGTGATCCGGCGGCGGCGGTGCTGTTGATGGCGATGGGGTTCGATAGTTTGTCGATGAACGCCACCAACTTGCCGAAGGTGAAGTGGATGTTGCGTCAGGTGAATCTGAGCAAGGCCAAGGATCTCTTGGCTGAGCTGATGACCATCGACAACCCGCAAGTTATCCACAGCTCGCTGCAATTGGCGCTGAAGAACCTTGGGTTGTCGAAGATGAATCCGCCGGCGGTCGTCAAGGCCCTCTAAAACCTTGAGGGCCTCTTCGCGAGCAAGCCCGCTCCCACATTTGACCGCGTTCTACTCTTGGAATGCGGTCAAATGTGGGAGCGGGCTTGCTCGCGAAGGCGTCAGTTCAAACACCGCTAAACAACAATTCCCACCTCGCCCAAATGCCCGCCATACGGCCCAAAACTCCGCTCGACCATCCGCCGCGTCCCATTCGCCTGCACCACCAACGCCGTACTCGCCCGCGTCCCATAACTCTGGCTGGCAATAAACACACTCGACAACAGAGTCTCCGTCGCCATCCCCACACCGGTATCCGGCAGCTCAGCCGACGGCGCAACCTGCGGATCACTCAACAACCCCAGCAAAAGCTCTGGTTGCGGATCATCCAGCACTGCACTCAACGCAGCCTTGGTCCTGAGCAACTTCGGCCACGGCGTATCCAGCCCGGCATTGGATAACCCATAGACGCCAGCCGCCAGCATCACCGGCTCCGACAGCCGCGCATTGAAGTGCCACAACTCATGGCTGTTGCCGAGCAGCAGGTTAAACCCGGCATATTCCGTCGAACGCCCAACCACATCGATCAAATAATCATCAATCGACAGATCACCGGTCAGAAACCGCGCCACCAGTTCCCCCCGCGATTTACGCGCCGGCGGCTGTTGCGGATCACGAATATTGGTCAGCGCCGCAAAGCGCCCATTAGCGCCAATCCCCAGCCAGGTGCCCCCAGCCTCAAGATCGCGCCCCGCGTGCACGTGCGGCGCTTCGGGCCATGGCGCCAGCGGCAGGCTCGGTCGGGCGTAGAATTCGTCACGGTTGGCCGCGACGATCAGCGGCTGGGCATGGCCCGGGCGCCAGGCGAAAACAATCAGGCACATAAGGTGATCCTTGTGTGTTTTTTGCTCACTCTACGCATCCAGCGCCCGTGCATCCATCGTAAGTGGAGCCGAAGGCCATGCATCCGTTACCATGCCGCTCCGGTTTTCGGGATGCGTCTGGGAGAGGGACATGGAATTTCTGCTCTATCTGGCGCTGGGCGCCTGTGCTGGCGTGTTGGCCGGGCTGTTCGGGGTAGGCGGCGGGATCATTATTGTCCCGGTGCTGGTGTTCAGTTTTACCTTGCAGGGCTTCGACCAGTCGATCCTCACGCATCTGGCCGTCGGCACTTCGCTGGCGACGATTATTTTCACCTCGGTCAACGCCGTGCGTGAGCATCATCGTCGAGGCGCAGTGCGCTGGCCGATCTTCATGTGGATGGCCGTGGGTATCCTGCTTGGCGCCGGTTTTGGTGCAGTGACGGCCGAGGCGATTTCCGGGCCGCACCTGCAAAAGATCATCGGCGTGTTCGCGTTGGTGATCTCGGTGCAGTTGGCGCTGGACGTCAAACCCAAGGCCAGTCGAACCGTGCCGGGCAAATTCGGTCTGACCGTGGCCGGCAGTGTGATCGGTTGGGCCTCGGCGATTTTTGGCGTTGGCGGCGGATCGCTGACCGTGCCGTTCCTGACCTGGCGCAGTGTGCCGATGCAGCAAGCGGTGGCGACGTCATCGGCATGCGGTCTGCCGATCGCTTTGGTCAGTGCTTTAAGTTTCATGATTCTGGGCTGGCACGATCCGTTGTTGCCGCCGCATAGTCTCGGTTTTGTGTATTTGCCGGCGTTGTTGGGCATCGCCCTGACCAGCATGGTTTTCGCCCGCATCGGCGCGCGATTGGCGCACCGATTGTCGCCGCGCTTGCTGAAACGGCTGTTCGCCGCTTTGCTGTTCAGCGTGGGTTTGAGCTTCCTGCTTTAACCGCGTCGCAATCCTGGCTTAATCCTGAGGTGGCAGCGTCGCCCGGGAATTTTGGTTTCAACTCTAACGAGGAGTCGCAATGCTGCCTTACCCGCAGATCGACCCGGTGGCCCTGGCCATCGCTCCGCTGAAAATCCACTGGTACGGTCTGATGTACCTGATCGGCATCGGCGGTGCGTGGCTGCTGGCGTCGCGCCGGCTCAACCGTTTCGACCCGACCTGAACCAAGGAGAAACTCTCCGACATGGTCTTCTGGATGTCGATGGGCGTGATCGTCGGCGGACGTCTGGGCTATGTGCTGTTCTACGATCTGAGCGCTTATCTGGCCAACCCGACGCTGATTTTCGAAGTGTGGAAGGGCGGCATGTCGTTCCACGGCGGCTTCATCGGGGTGATGCTGGCCGCGTTGTGGTTCGGCAAGCGCAATGGCAAGTCGTTCTTCCAGTTGATGGACTTCGTCGCGCCAATGGTGCCGATCGGTCTGGGCGCCGGGCGCATCGGTAACTTCATCAACGCCGAGTTGTGGGGCAAAGCCACCGACGTGCCGTGGGCCATGGTCTTCCCGCCATTCAGCGATCCGGCGCAACTGCCGCGTCACCCGTCGCAGCTGTATCAGTTCGCGCTCGAAGGCGTAGCGCTGTTCCTGATCCTGTGGATTTTCTCGCGCAAGCCGCGTCCGACCATGGCCGTTTCCGGCATGTTCGCGCTGTTCTACGGCATCTTCCGGTTCATCGTCGAATTCGTCCGCGTGCCGGATGCGCAACTCGGCTACTTGGCCTGGAACTGGCTGACCATGGGCCAGGTGCTCTGCGTGCCGATGATCGTCGGCGGGCTGTTCCTGATCTGGCTGGCCTATCGTCGCGCACCGGCAGCACCGCTCGCGCCGACGGCTTAAACTACGAACCCCGGCGCGCGACGTCGGGGCTCAAAGGACACAGGTAACTCATGAAGCAATATCTCGAACTGGTCTCGCACGTCATTAAGAACGGCAGCAAACAGGCCAACCGCACCGGCATCAACACCATCAGTTTCCCGGGTGCGATGCTGCGTTTCGATCTGCAGGAAGGTTTTCCGGCGATCACCACGCGCAAAATGGCCTTCAAATCGGCCATCGGCGAGATGTGCGGATTTCTTCGTGGCGTGAACAACGCCGCTGAATTCCGCGCGCTGGGCTGCAAGGTCTGGGATCAGAACGCCAACGAAAACGCGCAGTGGCTGGCCAACCCGTTCCGTCAGGGCGACGACGACCTCGGCGAAATCTACGGCGTGCAATGGCGCAAATGGCCGGCGTACAAGCAGATCCCGCTGAGCAACAGCGCCGCCATCGAACAAACTCTGAGCAACGGCTACAAGCAGATCGCTCAAGGCGAAGAAGACGGCCAGGCCTACGTGGTGCTGTACAAAGCCATCGACCAGGTGCGTCAGTGCGTCGACACGATCATCAAGGATCCGGGCAGCCGCCGCATCCTGTTCCACGGCTGGAACGTCGCTCAGCTGGATGAAATGGCCCTGCCGCCGTGCCACCTGCTGTACCAGTTCCACCCGAATGTCGAGACCAAGGAAATCTCCCTGACCCTCTACATCCGTTCCAACGATCTGGGCCTGGGCACGCCGTTCAACCTTACCGAAGGCGCCGCGCTGCTGAGCCTGATCGGCCGCCTGACCGGCTACACGCCGCGCTGGTTCACCTATTTCATCGGCGACGCGCACGTCTACGAGAACCACCTGGACATGCTCAACGAACAGCTCAAGCGCGAGCCGTTCGCCATGCCTAAGCTGAAAATCTCCGATCGCGTGCCGGAGTTTGCCAAGACTGGCGTGTACCAGCCGGAATGGCTGGAACTGGTCGAACCGAGTGATTTCTCGCTGGAAGGCTACGAACACCACGCGCCAATGACCGCGCCAATGGCGGTCTGACAAGCAATACGCAGTACCCTGTGGGAGCGAGCCTGCTCGCGAAGAGGGCGTGTCAGTCATAGAGATGTCGACTGATACACCGCTTTCGCGAGCAGGCTCGCTCCCACATTTGGTTTTGTGGAAGTCTCAGGATTTATGTATTTCCACTGTCATTTCTGACAGTAGCCGACTCCCGCGCGCCGTGATTAGCTGACGGCCTCCAAAGCGAGGTAACAGTCATGGCAGACACAGGCGGGTTTTTCGATGGCGGCAATGCGGGTTCTGGTTTCTCGACCGAGACGCCGCTGACAGCGCAAGCGACGGCATTACAGGCGCCGCTGATCGCCTACTTCTATTCAAAGGAAAACCGCTATTTCGAGTTCGGCAAAACCGAGCCCGAAGGCGCTGTCATTCCGTTGGAAATCATTGGCCCGGGATCGCCGTTCATCGCTTCGACGTATGCGCTGGTGGATCCTTCCTCGCCGCAGATCCGCATTGGCGACACGCTTCGTGCGGAGTGGCTGGCATTGGACGGTACCCCGTCGTTTCAATCGGCAGACGTTGTGGTGAACAGCAAGGATTATTGGATTCCGATTGCCATCCCGGACAACGAGCTCAAGCGCCTGGAAGGCCTCGAAGTCGAGGTGGTTTTCTTTCACCTTCCGCAAGCCGGAGGTGCAAAACCTTCACCTGCGCAGAAAGTCTTTGTCGCCCCAGAGCTGGGCCGCAAGCCTGCGCTTGAGGTGGAAGGCGTGGCCAATGACGTGCTGGAAGCCGCCGCGTTCCCGGATGGCGTTACCGTAAGCCTGCAGCCGATTGAAAACCTGCGTGCCTGTTACGGCATCGAAATTCTCTGGATGCAATCGCCGGATCATTGGGTCGAGCGTCAGCGTCGATTGGCGGTTAATCCAAAGCAGACGATGGCGTTTCACATCGCGCCTGAGGTTTATCAGGCGCATGCCGGCCGCAGGGTGACCGTGCGATACGTGATTTATCTGGGGGCGCGGCTGAGTCCGAATTTTTACTGGAATCCGGGCGTCGTCACGGAAGTGAGTTTTGAGGTGATCTGAACCCCTGTAGGAGCTGCCGAAGGCTGCGATCTTTTGATTTTGCTGTTTATAAGATCAAAAGATCGCAGCCTTCGGCAGCTCCTACAGGGGTTTTGTGGTGTTCTTTAGTGGCCGTGGCTGCGGCCTACGTGGGAGTGTTCGACTTCGGTGGCGACCACTCCGCCGCTGACCTCCAAGCGCTGCAAAATCCCGCATTGATCCGCCCCCGGCCCTTCGCCACAGCGTTGGCGCAGGTCGAGCAGTTGTGTCTGCAACGCCAGCAACCCATCAATCCGCGCCTTCACATGCTGAATGTGCTCGTCGATCAGTGTGTTCACGCTTTCACACTGATCCTGCGGGCTGTCACGCATGGCCAGCAGGCTGCGGATTTCTTCGAGGGTCATGTCGAGGGTGCGGCAGTTGCGGATGAAGGTCAGGCGTTCGGCGTGGGCCTGGGTGTAGACGCGGTAGTTGCCGTCGCTGCGGGCCGGCTCCGGCAGGAGGTTTTCGCGCTCGTAGTAGCGGATGGTTTCCACGGCGCAGTCGGTGAGTTTGGCCAGTTCTCCGATCTTCATGACGGCAATCTCCAAAAGGGTGCTTGACCCTATAGTGGCTACAGGGTCTTTACTTGGCAACAGGCACCTTCATGGACGCGACCAATGAGCGATTCCCAGCACACCCACAAGCCCGGCGACGGCCACGATCACAGTCATAAATTGCAGCCTGTGCATAAGCATTCACAGGGCGGCGATTCTTGCTGCGGGTCGAAAGTTGCAGCGCCGGCACCGGTTCATGCGCACGAAGACTCCTGCTGCTCGTCGACAGCCGCCGCGCCTGCGTTGGTGCAACTGAGCGAAAAGACCACCGCCGATGCGCGGCTGAGCAGTTTCCGCATCGAGGCGATGGACTGCCCGACCGAGCAGACGCTGATCCAGAACAAGCTCGGCAAACTCGCCGGCGTGCAGCAATTGGAATTCAATCTGATCAACCGCGTACTCGGCGTGACCCACAATCTGCCGGGCACCGAGCCGATCACCGAAGCGATCAAATCCCTCGGCATGCACGCCGAGCCGCTGGAGGCGGGCGTCGATGCGCCTGCCCCGGCACCGGTGAAAAAACACTGGTGGCCGCTGGCGCTGTCCGGCATCGGCGCACTTGCCGCCGAAGTCATTCACTTCACCAACGCCGCGCCCACCTGGGTGGTGGCGATCATCGCGCTGGTGTCGATCCTCAGCGGTGGCCTGACCACCTACAAAAAGGGCTGGATCGCCCTGAAGAACCGCAACCTCAACATCAACGCGCTGATGAGCATCGCCGTGACCGGTGCCATCCTCATCGGCCAGTGGCCGGAAGCGGCGATGGTGATGTTCCTGTTCACTGTCGCCGAGCTGATCGAAGCGCGTTCGCTTGACCGTGCGCGCAATGCGATCAGCGGCCTGATGCAGATGACGCCAGAGCAAGCCACGGTGCTGCAGGCTGACGGTTCTTGGATCGAACAGGACGTGAAAAGCGTCGAACTCGGCGCCCGTGTGCGAGTGAAGCCCGGCGAGCGCATTGCGCTAGACGGCGAAGTGCTCAGCGGCAACTCGACCATCGACCAGGCGCCGATCACCGGTGAAAGCCTGCCGGTCGAGAAAACCGTCGGCGACAAAGTCTTCGCCGGCACCATCAACCAGGCCGGTTCGCTGGAATACGCGGTCACCGCTGCGGCGAACAACTCGACGCTGGCGCGAATCATCCACGCCGTCGAACAGGCCCAAGGGGCGCGCGCACCGACCCAACGATTCGTCGATCAATTCTCGAAAATCTACACGCCTGTGGTGTTCGTGTTTGCCTTGGCCGTGGCGATCATTCCGCCGTTGTTCATGGGCGCTGTGTGGTTCGACTGGATCTACCGCGCGCTGGTGTTGCTGGTGGTCGCGTGCCCGTGTGCACTGGTGATTTCCACCCCGGTGACCATCGTCAGTGGCCTCGCCGCAGCGGCGCGCAAAGGCATTCTGGTCAAGGGCGGCGTGTACCTGGAGGGCGGTTTCAAACTCGATTATCTGGCGCTGGATAAAACCGGCACGATCACCCACGGCAAACCGGTGCAGACCGATTACCTTTCCCTCGATCCAACCGCCGATGCCACCGCACCGGCAATCGCCGCTGCATTGGCCGGTCGTTCCGACCACCCGGTGTCGCTGGCCATCGCCAACGCTGCTGTGGATAAAAACTTCGCCGCGCTGATTGTGGATAACTTCGAAGCGCTGGGCGGGCGTGGCGTCAAAGGCGACATCAACGGCCAGACCTACCACTTGGGCAACCATCGCTTGGTCGAAGAACTCGGCCTGTGCTCGCCAGCGCTGGAAGAAAAACTTTTCGCGCTGGAGAAGCAGGGCAAATCCGTGGTGCTGCTGCTCGACAGCTCCGGCCCACTGGCGCTGTTCGCCGTGGCCGATACCGTCAAGGAAACCAGCCGCGAAGCAATCCGTCAGTTGCACGAACTCGGGGTGAAAACCCTGATGCTCACTGGCGACAACGTCCACACCGCTCAGGCGATTGCCGCGCAGGTCGGCATCGATGAAGCGCGCGGTGATTTGCTGCCAACCGACAAACTGCAAGCCATCGAAGATCTGTACAAGCAGGGCCATCGTGTGGGCATGGTTGGCGACGGCATCAACGACGCCCCGGCACTGGCCCGCGCCGAGATCGGTTTCGCCATGGCCGCTGCTGGCACCGACACCGCCATCGAAACCGCCGATGTCGCCCTGATGGATGACGATCTGCGCAAGATCCCGGCGTTCATCAGCTTGTCGCGCAACACCGCAAGCATCCTGAAACAGAACATCGCGCTGGCGCTGGTGATCAAAGCGATCTTTCTTGCGGTAACCTTCGCCGGACTCGCCACCATGTGGATGGCGGTGTTCGCCGACATGGGCGTGAGCCTGTTGGTGGTGTTCAACGGTTTGCGCCTGCTGCGCAAATAGTGTGAGGAAAGGTTGTGCTGAGTGCCGAGCTGAAAGCGTTTTACATGGTCGCCCGCCTGGGCAGCATCACGCTGGCGGCGAAAAAACTCGGCCTCAGCCAACCGACCGTGACCACGCAGATCCGTAATCTGGAAAGTCAGTATTCGGTGGAGCTGTTTTATCGCGGTGGTCGACGGTTGAGCGTCAGTGATGAAGGCGCGCGGTTGCTGCCGATGGTCAAGACGCTGTTGCAGCAGGAAGCCGATATCGAGTTTTTCCTGCGTAACAGCGGTCAGGTGCAGGGCACGTTGCGCATCGCCGCCACGGCGCCGTATTACATCCTCGATCTGGTAAAGACCTTTCGCGAGCGCCTGCCGCAGGTGGAGGTGTCGGTGGAAATCGGCAACTCGCAGCAGGTACTGGAAGCGCTGGAGGACTATCGGGTGGATATCGCTGCGTCATCGCAGTTGCTGGATGACGCGCGGTTGATTCGTCGGGTGCTCGGGACTGATCCTCTGGTGCTGGCAGTACATCGCAATCATCCGTTGGCTGTGCAGGAGCATGTGGCGTTGAGCGCGTTGGCCGGGCATACGTTGTTGATGCGCGAGTCGGGTTCGACCACGCGGCGGTTGACGGAAGAATTGCTGGCGAGTGCCGGCGTGAGCTTCGGGCCGTTGCTGGAGATTGGCAGCCGTGAGTCGATTCGGGAGGCGGTGTTGCGCAATATCGGCATCAGCATCATTGCCCGGCAGGAAGTGCCGCATGATCCGCAGTTGCGCGTGCTGACGATCGAAAATGCGCCGCAGATTCCTGAGTACCTTTATTGCCTGAAGGAGCGCAAGGGCGCGCGGTTGCCTGCGGCGTTTCTTGGGTTGGCGCAGGAAATGTCCCCGGCCTGATTTTTGTGGTGAATAGGCGGGCCTCTTCGCGAGCAAGCCCGCTCCCACATTTGGAATGCATTTCCCCTGTGGGAGCGGGCTTGCTCGCGAAGGCGTCGGGCCAGGCAACACAGAACTCGAGATCTGAACCAAAATCCCCGAATACCACTATCAGCAGTTTTTGCCTCACTGCCACATGACGGACGCATTACAACTCTAGGATTGGCCCCATCTGCTTGATGAGGTCTGTCCATGAATCCTGCCATCGCAACTGCCCTGACCAACCCCGGCGCACCCATGAAAGTGCGCGGCGTGCAGAAACGCTTCGGCGCGTTCACCGCACTGGATAATGTCTCCCTCGACGTCGCCGCCGGTGAACTGGTGTGCCTGCTCGGCCCCTCGGGCTGCGGCAAGACCACGTTGCTGCGCTGCATCGCCGGTCTGGAGAGGCAGGACAGCGGCGAGCTGTACCTCGGCGACCGCGACGTCTCGCACCTCGCCCCGCAAGCCCGCGACTACGGGATTCTGTTCCAGTCCTACGCGCTGTTCCCCAACCTGACCGTCGAAGCGAACATTGCCTACGGCCTCGCCGGCAGCGGTCGTGACGAAGTACGCCGTCGCGTCGGGCAGATGCTGGAACTGGTCGGCCTCATCGGCAGCGAGAAAAAATACCCCGGCCAATTGTCTGGCGGCCAGCAACAGCGGGTTGCTCTAGCTCGGGCCTTGGCGCCGGCACCGTCGCTGCTGTTGCTCGATGAACCGATGTCCGCCCTCGACGCCCGCGTCCGCGAGCATTTGTGCACCGAGTTGCGCCAACTGCAACGCAACCTCGGCATCACCACCCTGATGGTCACGCACAATCAGGACGAAGCCATGCTCATGGCCGACCGCATCGCGGTGATGAACAACGGCCGCGTCGAGCAGTACGCCACCCCGCAGGAAATCTACAACCGCCCGGCCACGCCGTTCGTGGCCGAGTTCGTTGGTCAGGGCAACTGGCTGCCGTTCCAGCGCAGCAGCGACACTCATGCGCAGGTCGGCGGGATGAACCTGCGCCTCAGCGACGGCAGCGTCCAGCGCGCTTCGGGCCGTTTGTTCTGCCGCCCGGAAGCGATCAACGTCAACCCGCCGGTGCACGAAGAAAACCTGTTCCCGGCCAAAGTCCGCGAGATCACCTTTCTCGGCAACCGCTGCCGCATGAGCTTCGAACTCGATCAACTGCCGGGCCACGCCTTGCTCGCCGAACTCGCCCCGGAAGCCATGCCACGCCTCGGCGCCCAGCAAATCATGGTCGCCTTGCCGCCGCGCAGCCTGCAGGTGTTTGCCTGATGAACAGCAACCTCGCGCTGCCGCTACCGCACAAGCAGGTGCGACAGTCCTCGAAAGCCGAGATCGGCGACCGCATTTTTGTCGTTGGCGGCAAAGTCCTTTTGCTGCTGTTGCTCGGCGTCGCGGTGTTGCTGCCGCTGCTGGCGATTTTCTGGCGCGGCTTCAGCAATGAGGCCGGGCAGGGCGGTGGCTGGATCGCGGCGAAGGAGATGGTCACCAGCGAGAATTTCCACTGGCTGCTCGGCAACAGTCTGAAAGTTTCCCTCAGCGTTGCGGCCATCGTCGTACCGCTGGCTTACCTGTTTGCCTACGCGTTGCAACGCACAATGATTCCGGCGAAGGGCATCTGGCGCGGGATTTCCTTGCTGCCGCTGATGGCGCCGTCGATGCTGCCGGGGATTGCGCTGGTCTATCTGTTCGGCAACCAAGGCATGTTGCGCGGGCTGCTCTCGGACAACATCTACGGGTTCTGGGGGATTGTGCTGGGCGAGGTGATTTACACCTTCCCCCATGCACTGATGATTTTGCTCTCGGCATTGTCGCTGGCCGATGCGCGGCTGTTCGATGCCGCATCGAGCATGGGCGCCAGTCCGACCAAAGCGTTTCGCAGCATCACCTGGCCGGCAACTCGCCAGGCTGTGTTCGCCGCGTTCTGTCTGGTGTTCACCCTGACCATCACCGATTTCGGTGTGCCAGTGGTGGTCGGCGGTGACTATCAAGTGCTGGCGCTGGAAGCCTACAAAGCCGTGGTCGGCCAACAACAATTCGGTCGCGGTGCGTTGATCGGCATGGTGCTGTTGCTGCCGGCGCTGTTCAGCTTCGGTGTCGATGCCTGGCTGCGTCGGCGTCACGGCGACTCCATGAGCGGTCGGGCACAGGTGTTCAAACCGGCACCGTCGAAACTGCGCGATGGCTGCTATCTGGCGATTGTTCTGCTGATCAGCGCGGCGTTGATCCTGGTGTTCGGCATGGCGGTGTTTTCGTCGCTGGTTAAGTTCTGGCCGTACAACCTGTCGCTGTCGCTCAACCATTACCAGTTCAACGAAACCGCTGGCGGTGGTTGGTTGGCTTACAGCAACAGTTTGAAAATGGCGTTGGGCACGGCGTTGATCGGCAGCGTGCTGATTTTCACCGGTGCTTATCTGATGGAGAAAACCCGCGATCAACGCGGCCTCAACCTGGCGTTGCGTATGCTCAGTTTTGTGCCGATGGCGGTGCCGGGGTTGGTGCTCGGGCTCGGTTACGTCTTCTTCTTCAACCTCACGGGTAACCCGCTGCACGTGCTGTACGGGACGATGACGCTGCTGATCGTCTGCACCATTGCGCACTACCTGACCACCGCACAAATGACCGCGACCACCGCGCTGCGCCAACTCGACGCCGAGTTCGAAGCCGCTGCGCTGTCGCTGAAGGCGCCGCTGTACCGCCACTACCTGCGCGTCACCGTGCCGATCTGCCTGCCGGCGCTGCTCGACATCGTGCGCTACCTGTTCGTCTCGGCGATGACCACGGTGTCGGCGGCGATCTTCCTCTACAGCCCCGACACCATCCTCGCGGCAGTCGCGGTGCTGAACATGGATGACGCCGGCAACGTCGGCGGCGCGGCGGCGATGTCGACCCTGATTCTGTTCACCTCGGCGGGCGTGTCCTTGCTGCTGGCGTGGGCGTCGCGCGGCTTGCTGCGCCGTTCTCAAGCCTGGCGGCAAACCGCGCCCGGTCACTGATTCACACCCTCAACTCAAAAGACAGGATACCGATCATGTTCAAGCCTTTGGCCCTGGCCGCTGCTGTGCTCGCTACTTTCAGCCTGAATGCTTTCGCGGCAAAAACCGAGTTGACGGTGTACACCGCCCTCGAAGCCGAGCAACTGAAGTCCTACAAAGAAGCGTTCGAAAAAGCCAACCCGGACGTCGAGATCAAATGGGTACGCGATTCCACCGGGATCATCACCGCCAAACTGCTCGCCGAAAAGGCCCGTCCGCAGGCTGACGCGGTGTGGGGCCTGGCCGCTTCGAGCCTGGCGATCCTCGATCAGCAAGGCATGCTGCAAAGCTACGCGCCGAAGGATCTCGGCAAGATCGGCGCGAACTACCGTGACGCTGCCAACCCGCCAGCGTGGGTCGGCATGGACGTCTGGGCCGCGACCATTTGCTTCAACACCGTCGAAGCCGAGAAGCAGGGTTTGACCAAGCCAGTGAGCTGGCAGGATCTGACCAAGCCTGAGTACAAGGGCAAGATTGTTATGCCGAACCCGGCGTCGTCCGGCACCGGTTTCCTCGACGTCAGCGCCTGGCTGCAAACCTTCGGCGAGAAGCAGGGCTGGGCGTACATGGATGGCCTGCACCAGAACATTGGTCAGTACGTTCACTCCGGTTCCAAGCCTTGCAAACTGGCAGCGGCGGGCGAGTTTCCGATCGGGATTTCCTTTGAATACCCGGCGGTACAGCTGAAGCGTCAGGGCGCGCCGCTGGACATTATTCTGCCGAAGGAAGGTCTGGGCTGGGAGATCGAAGCGACTGCCGTGATCAAAGGAACACCGCATGAAGAGGCCGCGAAGAAACTGGCTGACTTCTCGGCGAGTGCCGAGGCGATGGATCTGTACAAGGAGAACTTCGCTGTCCTCGCGCAACCGGGCATCGCCAAGCCGCAGACCGAATTGCCGGCGGATTATGAGCAGCGTTTGATCAAGAACGACTTTGCCTGGGCCTCGAAGAATCGCGACGAGATCCTCACCGAGTGGCGCAAGCGTTATGACGGTAAGTCCGAGAAAGTGGCTGCCAAGTAAGATCTTTATCGACTGACAGGGCCCCTTCGCGAGCAAGCCCGCTCCCACATTGGATTGTGTTCAGCACACAATTCTCTGTGGGAGCTGGCACAGGGATTTAATGTGAACACAAATGCTGTGGGCACAAAAAATCCCCTGTGGGAGCGGGCTTGCTCGCGAAAGCGGTCTCTCATGCAGGACACTTCTAAATGACACACCACAAAGACCTGCTCATCGTCGGCGCCGGCATTCTGGGCCTGTCCCACGCCTACGCCGCCGCCAAGCGCGGCCTCAAGGTCGCTGTTTTCGAACGCACCGCCACGCCCCTCGGCGCCTCGGTGCGCAACTTCGGCCAGGCTCTGGTCACCGGCCAGCCCCCCGGCCCGATGCTTGAACTGGCCAAGGCCAGCCGCGAGATCTGGGGCGATTGGGCGCAACTCGCCGGGCTGCAAATCAAGCGCAACGGCTCGTATCTATTCGCCAGAACCGAAGCCGAAGAACACCTGCTCGAAACCTTCTGCGCCACTCGCGCGATTGAACACGGCTACAACGTCGACCTGCTGCGCGGCGCCGCCCTGCGCGATCTCTACAACGGCCAGTTCAGCCATCACCGCGCCGCGCTTCATGGCATCGACGATCAACAGCTTTACTCTCGCGAAGCGATTCCTGCACTGATCGAATACCTGTGCCGCGACCTCGGCGTAGAGTTCCACTTCTCGACGCTGGTGCGCGACGTCGAACCCGGTCGCCTGCACAGCACTGCCGGCACGTTTACCGCGAAGCAGATCATCGTCTGCTCCGGCCACGATTATCAAACCCTGCTGGCCGAACCAATCGCCGCGCTCGACCCGCAAATCTGCCGCCTGCAAATGCTCCGCGCCAAACCTGCGACCGAGCTGAATCTGCAACACGCCTTGCTCACCGGCCTCAGCTGCGTGCATTACGGCGCCTTCGCCGATCTGCCGGAAGCGGCGGCGGTGCAGGCGCAGATCCTGCGTGAACAACCGCATCTGCACGACAATGGCATCCACCTGCTGATCAGCCCGACGCCGTACGGCGAACTGATCATCGGCGACTCGCACCATTACGGCAGCGACGCTTCACCGTTCAACGCCGAGCAAGTGGACAACTGGATGATCGAGCTGGCCGAGCAAACACTGGGCTGCAAGGTGCAAGTGGTCGAGCGCTGGCAGGGCGTCTATGGTTCTCGGGGGCCGGGGCCATTTTCGTTGCTGCGCCCGGCACCGGGGTTGAGTGTGGCGCTGATGCACACCGGCGTCGGCATGAGCGTCGGCCCGGCGATGGCCGAACGCAACGTTGCACAGTTGTTGGAGGAAATTTGATGACAGGTCACGAACAAACCGTCGCCAAGGTATTCGCGCTGTATGAGCGTTTTGGCACCAGCGATTACATCGGCGAGCCGGTGTCGCAGATCGAGCACATGTCCCAGGCCGCCGAACTGGCGATCGCCGAGGGTTTTGATGATGAAGTGGTGCTCGCGGCGTTCTTTCATGACATCGGCCATTTGTGTGCCGAAGGCGCGGAGAACATGGGCGGTTACGGTGTGGTCAGCCATGAAAGGCTGGGTGCGGATTATTTGCGCGAGGCCGGTTTCAGTGAGCGGCTGGCGCGGCTGGTGGAATATCACGTGCAGGCCAAGCGGTATCTGACGTTGCGTGAGCCGGGGTATTTCGAGCGGTTGAGTGAGGCGAGCCGGCGGACGCTGGAGTATCAGGGCGGGGTGATGACGGAGGCGGAGGCGGAGGTGTTTGAGCGGGATCCGTTGTGTGCGGTCAGTTTGCGGATGCGGCAGTGGGATGAGCTGGCCAAGGAGAGGGCGGTGCCGGTGATTGATCTGGGTGTGCTGAAAGAGAAAGCGGCGCGGCTGCTGGCTGCGTAATCGCTTGAACCGAGGTGCTGCATTCGCGAGCAGGCTCACTCCTACAAGGTGAACGCGATCCACTGTAGGAGTGAGCCTGCTCGCGATAGCGCCAGATCAGCCGCTACAACTCTTTGGCCAGAGACTCGATCTGCTCCTGCCGCTCGGCCTGATTCAACTTCGCCTGCGAATTGAGCGACGACCACTGCGGATGCGCCCGCGCCTTGTTCAGCGCCTCCGGCAACTTGCCCTCGCGCCAGGTCTTATCCTGCGGCGTCGCCACCTGAACCGCATCCATCGCCGCATGCCCACGCTGATCCAGCGCCAACACCAACTGCCGCTGGCGCAGCGCCAATAGCCGCAACACCCCGTCATCCACCGTCAACTCACGCTGCCCTTTGATCTTGCCGAGCAACCGACTGCCATAACTGCGCGCCGTCTGCAGCGCACCCCCGGCAATCGCCCCCGCCAACGCCGCTGCGCCAAGGGTAATCCCGCCAACCAGCAAATCCACACCAGCCCCCGCCGCCGCACCCGCAGCAATCCCGCCACCCACGCGCACCCCGAGTTGCTTCAAGGTTTCCGGGTTGAACAGGTCATCACCCCAACGCCCATCGAGCAACGGCAAATCACTCGCCGCCGCATCCTGCGGACGAAACGCATACAGCTTGAGCAGCGCCTCAACACACTTCTGCTCGCGCTGACGGACAGCCTTGCGCAGTTCGCTGATAGCCTGCTGTTCCTGCGCAGCTTCACTGACCACACTGCGCCGACAAGCCGCACAGTCGATCAATAACTCAGCAATCAATCGCGCCGCACTTTGCTGACGCGCCAGGCGCTGAGCCTGTTGATCAGCAATCAAGCGTTCCAGTTGCGGACGAGCATTTTCCAGCAGCAGCGCAAGACTTTCATACAGCCGACGCTCGCCATCTTCAGGCGGCGCCACACTGTCGAAACGCACCAACGCATGAAGCCCGAGCCGCGCCAGCGCCTCACGCCAATCCGGCTCGCGATGGTTGGCGCTGCTGACAAAATTCAGCACCGGCAGCAGCGGTTTGCCGCAACTGGCGAGCACTTCCAGTTCATCGCGATACTTGGCCAGCACCGGTTCGCGGGCGTCGATCACATACAAACCGGCGTCGGAGGCGAGCAGTTGTCGCAGCACTTTCGCCTCCTGCTCGAAACGCTGACGTGCCTCGCTGCCGTCGAGAAACCGCGCCAGTCGCGCCGGGCCATCGAGGCGTTCGCCGGGGCGTTCCAGGCGCTCGAGAAAATCCAGCAGGGCGATGGCGTCTTCCAGCCCCGGCGTGTCGTAAAGATCGAGCAACGGTTCGCCGTCCACCGACAACCGCGCGCCTTCGACATGCCGCGTGGTGCTCGGGCGATGGGAGACTTCGCCGAAACCGACATCGCGGGTCAGCGTGCGCAACAGTGAGGTCTTGCCGACGTTGGTGTGGCCGACCACGGCGAGTTTCAGCGGCGCTTTCCAGGCATCAGTCATGGCCAGTCTCCAGCCAGTTCAACGGCGCGCAATCGGCAAACTGCAGATCAAGCTGTTGCAGCGCGATGTGCCAGTCGCCGAGGCGTTCGGCATCCAGCGCTTCACCGGGCGGCGCTTGCAGCAGCCAGACGCGGGTTTCTCCAGCGTTGCGCGCCAGTTCGGCGATCAAGGCGAGGCTGCCACGATCCGGTGAACGCCGTGGGTCGCAGGCAATCGCCAGACGTGCCGGCGGGAAGCGACTGAGTTGTTCGAGAAGTTTATGGCGTGATTCGCGGCTGTCGAGGATGCCAGCATTGCTGACATTTTTCGGCAGCGCGGGCGGCCATGGGCGTTGTTCGTCGAGTTCGATGGCGACCAGCAACGCACCTTCGCTGGCGAGTTCGCCGACGCTGCTTTCGACTCGATGCAGTTGTGCAGGCTCCGGATCATTGACGCCGAGGCGTTCGCTTGTCGGCATCAGACGTTCGCGCAATTGCGCGTAGCCGGGCAGGTTCAAGTCCAGACGCAGCGCGGCTTTGCCGCTGTTCCAGCGCCAGAAACACAACAGCGTCAGCAGCAGACGCGGCAGCACGCCGTACACCACCAAAACGCCAACCAGCCAGGTCGCCCAGGCCTGACGGGCGCTTTCGATGTCGAGCGCACCGTCGCCGCTGGCGCGGATCATCTCCACCGTCGGCACGTTGAAGCCGAGCAGCGACGGTAGATGACCCAGTGCGTGGGTGACATGGATAAAGGTGTCGGCACTGAGAATCGTGGTTTCCCAGACGAAGCCGTAGCGCCGGGTCGCCATCAGCGTCAGCAGCAGAATCAGCGCGCTGAGCATCGCCAGCAACCACAAACCGTTGACCAGCGTACCGAGCGCCCAGCGATTGAGTTTCTTGCGTTGCAGCATCAGCAGCAGGGCGGGCGCCAGTTGCGCGGCTTTGGCGTCGCGGGCCATTTTTTCGCTGAGCCATAACCACAATCGCCCGAGCGTGGCGCCGTGTTCGCCGGCAAAGATCAAGCCCAGCAACCAGCTCAGCAGCAGAATCAGGTTCAGCCCGAGCAGACTGCCCAAGGCCCAGAACACGTTGACCGGCGTCTGGCCGAGTGCGGCGAAGGCCAGACCGGCGCCGCTCAGCGCCGCGAAGATCATCAGCAACACCAGCGCCAGACGCGCGCCTTGCAGCCAGTGTTTGAGTGCGGCCGTCAGCCCGTCACGTTCTGCCAGCCATAACGCGCGGCGTTGAATGCGGCTCGGCAGATCGCCGCCGGCCGCGCGCGCCAGTCGATTGGCTTCCAGATCTTCCAGCGGGCCTGCGTGTTCTTCGCGCAGGCGCACGGTTTCGGTGAGCCAGAGGTTTTGCAGTGGAGTCAGTTCAGTCACGCGGCATCCCGTCGCTTAATCCAGCGCTGAGCATAACCGCTGTGGCGCTTATCGGGGTAAGCGCGGCTCTGGTATCCTCGCCGGCATGACTAAATCACTCCCCCTCAGCCTGATCGCAGCCCTCGGTGAAAACCGCGTGATCGGCGTCGACAACAGCATGCCCTGGCACCTGCCGGAGGACTTCAAATACTTCAAGGCCACCACCTTGGGCAAGCCGATCATCATGGGTCGCAAGACCTGGGATTCGCTCGGCCGACCGCTGCCGGGGCGCTTGAACATCGTAGTCAGCCGTCAGGCCGATCTGGTGTTGGAGGGTGCCGAGGTGTATCCGTCGCTGGAAGCAGCGGTGGTTCGCGCCGAAGAATGGGCGAAAGAGCAGGGCGTTGATGAGCTGATGCTGATTGGTGGCGCGCAGTTGTACGCGCAAGGGCTGGCGCAGGCGGATCGTCTGTATCTGACGCGCGTGGCGTTGAGCCCGGAGGGGGATGCGTGGTTTCCGGAGTTTGATTTGAACGACTGGAAACTGGTTTCCAACGTTGAAAACCCGGCGGTTGAAGATAAGCCGGCGTACAACTTCGAAGTCTGGGAAAAAGCCTAAGAGCTTCGCGAGCAAGCCCGCTCCCACATTGGAATGCATTCCAAATGTGGGAGCAACTGTCTTGATACCCTTTATTTTGAATGCAGGGTGATAGGCAGCTGATCTCCCACAGCCCATAGCCGTGCATTTTTTCCCAGAAACACCGCTCTATTTCAAGCCAACTGTTCCTTCCATGGCGTTCGATCCCGGATCATTGCGTTCAGTCTTATCAACAGCACACGCATGCAGGCGATCAGCGCTACTTTTGCGCATTTTCCTTTGTCGCGTAGGGTTTGATATCGAGCCTGAAACTCGGGCTGGCGCATAATCACGACCCAACTTGCCATGTACAGCGCGCGGCGAGCGGAAAATCTTCCCCCCTCAATGTGTCGAAGTCCTTTGTGTTTCCCGCTGTCGTCGTTGTAAGGGGCTATACCTGCCAAAGCTGCTATTTCGTGGCGTCCAATCTCACCCAGCTCAGGTAAATAGGCCATTAAACTGGCAGCCGTCACGAGCCCGATACCCTTGACCGAGCACAAGCGTGCAGCTTTATCACTGTCCAGTTTTTTCGCACTTTGACGGATCAGCTTTTCTATCGACTTTATTGCCTGGGTTAGATAATCGATATGGCTCTGCAACAAGGGTTTCACCAAATCTGCTGAAGCCGTTTTGATGCGTCGCAAATCGTCACTTTGTTGCTGAACAAAGTTTTCACGCTGCTGTACGAGCGCACGCAAATTATCCTGCTCAGGGCTAGAGACTCGACTGTTTGGCGACTTTATGACTTCTGCAAACTGCGCAAGAAGTCGTGCATCAATCGGGTCGGTTTTAGCGCGTTGGCCCATTGCACTGGCAAAGCTCTTGGCGCGGCGAGGATTGATTCGTATAACGTCGAACCCCCCGGCCTGAAGCGCTTTCATGACCTCTCGCTCATAACCACCTGTGGCTTCAAGCAACACGCGATTGACCTTATAGCAATTAAACCAATCAATAAGCTTGGGGAAGTCACTGATGCTATTGGAAAAACTCGCACCTACGTCTTGCGGGTTAATCCGAATCTCAAGAGTATCTTTGGCGACATCGATACCGGCGCAGGAAAACATGGCGGAATCCTCTTACACTCAAAGGTGAGAGCACTCTGGTTGGGCACCACGCTTGTACTGTTCGAGGTCGGCTCGTTCAACTGTTCGGGCTCAATAACCAGAGCGAGAGATGATTGGCAGCTTGGGCTCCCACACGTGCTTTAAGCACCCCGGGCATTCAGCTTGCCAACCATCCCTCTCATCCCGATTCTAACTCCTATGCAAGACACAAGCGGGCTTGCTCGCGAAGAGGCCAGATCAGGCAAAGAAGAGCTTAAGCCTGAGCAAGCTCCGCATGCTCATCAGCATCCAGCAACTCTTTATCAGTCTGCTGCATCACCTGACTGGTAATCGCACCCGCCGTGATCGAACCACTCACGTTCAACGCCGTACGCCCCATATCAATCAGCGGTTCAACCGAAATCAGCAACGCCACCAGTGACACCGGCAAACCCATCGCCGGCAGCACGATCAGCGCCGCGAACGTCGCGCCGCCACCGACACCGGCCACACCGGCCGAGCTCAGCGTCACAATCGCCACCAGCGTCGCGATCCACAGCGGATCCAGCGGGTTGATGCCCACGGTCGGCGCAACCATCACCGCCAACATCGCCGGGTACAGCCCCGCGCAACCGTTCTGGCCAATCGTCGCACCGAACGATGCGGCAAAACTCGCCACCGACTGCGGAATCCCCAGACGACGCGTCTGCGCTTCAATGCTCAGCGGAATGCTCGCCGCGCTCGAACGGCTGGTGAACGCGAACGTCAGCACTGGCCAGATCTTGCGGAAGAAACGCAGCGGATTGATCCCGGCCGCCGACACCAGCAAGCCGTGCACGACAAACATCAGGCCCAGACCCAGGTACGACACCACGACAAAACTGCCGAGCTTAATGATGTCCTGCAGGTTGGAACCGGCGACCACTTTGGTCATCAGCGCCAGCACGCCGTACGGGGTCAGCTTCATCACCAGACGCACCAGACGCATCACCCAGGCTTGCAGGGTGTCGATGGCGTTGATCACTTTCTGACCTTTCTCGACGTCATCCTTGAGCAGTTGCAGCGCGGCGACCCCGAGGAATGCGGCGAAAATCACCACGCTGATGATCGAGGTCGGCTTGGCCCGCGCCAGATCGGCGAACGGGTTTTGCGGGATGAACGACAGCAGCAGTTGTGGCACATTCAGGTCGGCGACCTTGCCGGCGTAGTCGGTCTGAATGGTTTGCAGACGGGCCATTTCCTGGGTGCCGGCGACCAGACCCTCGGCGGTGAGGCCGAACAGGTTGGTCAGGCCGATGCCAATCAGCGCCGCAATCGCGGTGGTGAACAGCAACGTGCCGATGGTCAGGAAGCTGATTTTGCCCAGCGACGACGCATTGTGCAGACGCGCCACGGCGCTGAGGATCGAGGCGAACACCAGCGGGATAACGATCATTTGCAGCAACTGCACGTAGCCGTTGCCGACCAGATCGAACCAGCCGATCGAGGTTTTCAGAATCGGGTTGCCGGCACCGTAAACGGTGTGCAGCGCCACGCCGAAGGCCACGCCCAGAGCGAGTGCGAGCAGGACTTTTTTCGCCAAGCTCCACGTGGTGTGGCGGGTTTGCGCCAGACCGAACAGCAGGGCGAGGAACACCAGCAGGTTGAGAATCAACGGTAGGTTCATGAGAACTCCAGAAAGACTTTGCCAACAGCCTTCCGGGGCTGCTGCGAACCGGCAAGCCTAACAGCTTGATTTGCAATGATTTAATACCGAAATCTTAGGGCGTCCGTCGTTTTTGGAATAAGCGCTTGTCGCTCTCGGCAATGCATCTGGCGCAAATAGCGGCGAGGGCGGTCGCTGACAGACGAGGACTGTCACACACATTTGTTAGCGTCGATGCTTTTACATCAGGGAGAAAGCGTCGATGAAATTCGCACCGAAATTTCTGGCTGTCGCACTGGCTGTGGGGGTGGGCCTGGCTTCTCAGGCTTTCGCCACCGACCTGAAACACTGGCCGGCGGATCAGGCGAAAGCGCTGGACGCGATGATCGCGGCCAACGCCAACAAAGGTAACTACGCGGTGTTCGACATGGACAACACCAGTTACCGCTACGACCTCGAAGAATCCTTGCTGCCCTTCATGGAAAACAAGGGCCTGATCACCCGCGACAAACTCGACCCCTCCCTGAAATTGATGCCGTTCAAGGACACCGCCGACCACAAGGAAAGCCTGTTCAGTTACTACTACCGCCTCTGTGAAGTCGACGACATGGTCTGCTACCCGTGGGTGGCGCAGGTGTTCTCCGGTTTTACGCTCCAGGAACTCAAAGGCTACGTCGATGAGCTGATGGCCTCGGGCAAACCGGTGCCGGCGACCTATTACGAAGGTGATGTGGTCAAGAAGCTCGACGTCAATCCGCCGAAAATTTTTACCGGCCAGCAAGAGCTGTACAACAAGCTGATGGAGAACGGCATCGAGGTTTACGTGATGACCGCCGCTTCCGAGGAATTGGTGCGCATGGTCGCGGCGGATCCGAAGTACGGCTACAACGTTAAACCGCAAAACGTTATCGGTGTGACCACGCTGCTGAAAAACCGCGAGACTAACGAACTGACCACCGCGCGCAAGCAGATCACCGCCGGCAAATATGACGAGAAGGCCAACCTAGGGCTCGAACTGACGCCATATCTGTGGACCCGGCGACGTGGATGGCCGGCAAACATGCGGCGATCCTCACTTACATCGACGAGTGGAAAAAACCGGTATTGGTCGGTGGCGATACGCCGACGAGCGACGGTTACATGCTGTTCCACGATGTTGATGTGGCCAAGGGCGGGATTCACCTGTGGATCAACCGCAAGGACAAGTACATGACGCAGTTGAACGGCATGATGGCCAAACACGCGGCGGCGCAGGCGAAGGAAGGGTTGCCGGTGACGGCGGACAAGAACTGGGTGATCGTCAAGCCTGAAGAAATCCAGTAACCCCCTGTAGGAGCTGCCGAAGGCTGCGATCTTTTGATCTTGTTTTAAGGGCAAGATCAAAAGATCGCAGCCTTCGGCAGCTCCTACAGGGATCGGGTTGATCGTTCCCACGCAGAGCGTGGGAACGATCTGCCCCGCACTCAGGCGGGGCATTTTCTTTTCGACGTTTAAGGCTTACAGCCCGTCAAGCATCGCTTTGTTACGCACCGCACCTTTGTCGGCGCTGGTCGCCAGCAGGGCGTAAGCCTTGAGGGCGGTGGTCACTTTGCGTGGACGAATCTCGACCGGTTTCCAGCCTTTCTTGTCCTGTTCGGCGCGGCGTGCCGCCAGTTCTTCGTCGCTGACCAACAGATTGATCGAGCGGTTCGGGATGTCGATCAGCACTTTGTCGCCGTCCTGCACCAGACCGATCGCGCCGCCGGCCGCTGCTTCTGGCGAAGCGTGACCGATGGACAGGCCGGACGTACCGCCGGAGAAACGACCGTCGGTGAGCAAGGCGCAGGCTTTGCCCAGACCTTTGGATTTCAGGTACGAAGTCGGGTAGAGCATTTCCTGCATGCCCGGGCCGCCTTTCGGGCCTTCGTAGCGAATGATGACGATGTCGCCAGCCTTCACTTCGTCAGCGAGGATGCCGCGTACGGCGCTGTCCTGGCTTTCGAAGATCTTCGCGTTGCCTTCGAAGACGTGGATCGACTCGTCGACACCGGCGGTTTTCACCACGCAGCCATCGAGAGCAATGTTGCCGTACAGCACGGCCAAACCACCTTCTTGCGAATAGGCGTGTTCGACGCTGCGGATGCAGCCGTTTTCACGGTCGTCATCGAGGGTTTCCCAACGGGTCGACTGGCTGAACGCCGTCTGTGTCGGGATACCGGCAGGGCCGGCCTTGAAGAAGTGGTGCACGGCTTCATCGTCAGTCTGGGTGATGTCCCACTTGGCGATGCCTTCTTCCATGCTGCGGCTGTGCACGGTCGGCAGGTCGGTGTGCAGCAGACCGCCACGGGCCAGCGAACCGAGGATGCTGAAGATGCCGCCGGCGCGGTGCACGTCTTCCATGTGGTACTTCTGGATGTTCGGCGCCACTTTGCACAGCTGCGGAACGCTGCGCGAAAGACGGTCGATGTCGCGCAGGTCGAAATCGATCTCGGCTTCCTGGGCTGCAGCGAGCAAGTGCAGGATGGTGTTGGTCGAACCGCCCATGGCGATGTCGAGCGTCATCGCGTTCTCGAACGCTTTGAAGTTGGCAATGTTGCGCGGCAGTACCGATTCGTCGTTCTCGCCGTAGTAACGCTTGCACAGCTCGACGATGGTGCGGCCAGCCTGCAGGAACAACTGTTCGCGGTCGCTGTGGGTGGCGAGGGTCGAACCGTTGCCCGGCAATGCCAGACCCAGTGCTTCGGTCAGGCAGTTCATCGAGTTGGCAGTGAACATGCCGGAGCACGAACCGCACGTCGGGCAGGCGCTGCGCTCGTACTCAGCGACTTTCTCGTCAGAAGCGCTTTCGTCGGCGGCGATCACCATGGCATCGACGAGGTCGAGGCCGTGGGACGCGAGTTTGGTCTTGCCGGCTTCCATCGGGCCGCCGGAAACGAAGATCACCGGAATGTTCAGGCGCAAGGCAGCCATCAACATGCCCGGGGTGATCTTGTCGCAGTTGGAAATGCACACGATGGCGTCGGCGCAGTGGGCGTTGACCATGTATTCGACGGAGTCCGCGATGATCTCGCGGCTCGGCAGCGAGTACAGCATGCCGTCGTGACCCATGGCGATGCCGTCATCCACGGCGATGGTGTTGAATTCTTTCGCTACACCGCCAGCGCGTTCGATTTCGCGGGCGACCAGTTGGCCCAGATCCTTCAGATGCACGTGGCCCGGTACGAACTGGGTGAACGAGTTGGCAATGGCGATGATCGGCTTTTTGAAGTCGTCATCTTTCATCCCCGTGGCGCGCCACAGTGCGCGGGCGCCGGCCATGTTGCGGCCGTGGGTGGATGTTTTCGAGCGATAATCTGGCATGGAGCACTCCGGGCGGCTAATCAGGTACTAAATGGGAGTGAGCTTCTATTGACCTCTGGAACACTCAGAAATGGCCGTGTGTCCGGAAGTTGCCGATGACGTTGCGGGATCGCCGCTGGTCTCAGCCTGAGCTCATAAACCCGCCGGGGATGAATGGCGATGAATCTGCCGATTCTACACCGCTGGCGTCTGGAGGGAATGGCGCAAAGTGTTGTTCCAGCGCCGACGGTGTGTGCGGCATGACGACCGGCAGCTTTAATCACCGCCCGGCTGCGTCATGGCATGGCTTTCATGGATTCTGGCGCGACGGCTGATCCGACTGTTCAACGCCAGCGCCACGCCACTGAGCAGGACAAAGCTGTAACCCAGCGTGGCTTGCAGGTTGGCCGGGCTCAGGCTGATCAATGCGCTGATAAGGCCGCCGCAGATAAAAGTGAGGGTACTGCCGGCCGCCGCCGAGGTACCGGCAAGTTCGGGGAACAGGCCCATGGCTTTCGACGTGGCGGCCGGGCGCGCGATGGTGGTGCCGGCGGTGCAGATCAGCATCGGAATCAGCACGGTCGCTGGCGTCAACGCGAAGTTCGACGACAGGTACAGCATCGCCAGCCCCGACAGCAGGATCAGGCCAAGCCCGACGAGCATTTGTTGGCCGGGTTTGATTCGGCGGCTGAGGATCGTGGCGACGAGCCCGCCGACGATGTAGGCCGCGCCGTAGATCAACAGAATCAGTGAAAAGTCATAAGGCGCCATTTGCAGTTGATCCATGAAGATCAGCGGCGAAATCACGATGAAGGAAAAGTGGCAGGCGAAGGCGAACGCGGATATCAGCCAGTAGCTGACGAATTCGAAGTCGCCCAGCACTCGCCGATAAGACCGAATGAAGCCGGGACGAGCGCCGCTGTGAGTCGGCCGGCCGTTGTCCAGAAACAGCCACGCCTTGATCAGCACTACGGCGGCCAACCCGATAAACACCCAGAAGCTGCCCCGCCAGCCTAGCGTGGCCTGTAGAAAGGTGCCGGCCAGCGGTGATATCGAGATGAAAATCCCCGATGCAGTCACCATCAGTATTCGCAGCCGATCCCGTTGCTCGCCTTCGAAGAGATCTTGAACCAAGGGCTGGGACAACACGAAACAGCCGCAGCCCAGGGCCTGCATCACGCGGAATATCAGGAACAGCGTGTAATCGCTGGTGCTTACGCAGCCGAGGGCGCCGAGCATCGAAACGCTCATGCCGACGAGCAGCAAACCCTTGCGCCCGATGGCATCCGACAGCGGCCCGATCAGCAGTTGCGCAAAAGCGATGCCCACCGCAAACAGGCTGATCGACAGCGCAATGTTGGCCGGAGTGGTGCGAAAGTGCTCGGCCAGTGCCGGAAACGATGGCAGCAGCACATCCAGCGGAAACACTCCCAGCAGCACCATCGCCATCAGCAGACTGACCGCGCCGCGGCGTTGCCCGGCGGTCACTGCGGCTTTTCCTCTATTCATCGACCAGGCCTGCCTTGGCGAACAATTTGCGGTTATTGATGAGGGCAAAGAATCCTGCTTTTGTCATCGCCTCCAGCGTTGCCTTCGCCCCGGCCCTGGTGCGCTGACGACTGGCTCTGGGGCTGATCAATCCGTCGAGGATTTTGCGAATGACGTCGTCGGCAATCCCGACACTGCGCAGGCTCTGTTTCAGCCAGCGTTCATCGACTTCGAAAAAGATTCGCAGGAACTCCAGGAGCATTCTGGCGCTGAAGGTGCGCTGACGGCTGTTCAGGGTCAGCCACAGGTAATGGAACACTTCTGAAAAATAGCGGCTGTGACGGGCCTCGTCGGCGAGGTGATCGCGCAGCATGTCGCTGACGCTGGAGACCAGCGTGTCACGGCAAACCTCGAGCAACTCCCGGGCAATGATCGTCTCCGAGACGAAGCCGAGCAGAAACCACGCGAGTGGGCGATCCGTCTCGGGCACTCGGGTAATTGCGGTGTTCAACTGGGTAATGCGCATGGGCATCACCGGGCGCTCGGTAATGCCGTACTGGCTGGCGATCTGCTCGGCCAGTTGACTGGAGAACAGCGCGTGATAGCCCTCGTCGGTGTACAGCTGCAGCGCCGCATTTTTCATGCGCAAGGGCACGAAAGCGGGCAGCTCGCCGTGGACGATGGTTTCCACGGCGCGGTTGACAATGCGGTGTTCGAGCAGCGTGGTGTAGTCGAGGAAATGCACCAGATGATTGGCCGTCAGTCGTTGCATGACGTCGCTGCCAGCAGCGCGAATGGCCGGGTGTGAGAGGTACGGCAAAAAGGCCGGGGGAAACCAGTGGCGGGTTTTCAGCTGTTCTTGCAGGTCATCCGGCAATTGATAGGTGTGTTGAGACGTGCGCACCGATGCGCGGCTGTTCCAGTCATCGAGGGTGAACTTGTGCGCCCATGACACTGACGCTTCCAATTGGTCGGAGGTGATTGCGTTCATGCTTGCACCTCCAGCAACAGCGCCTGCATTTCCTGACACATCGCTTGACCGTCGCTGGCGCCGCAACCGACGAAGAACAACGGTTGTTCCGCGCTGCCGGTAATTTTCAGCAGGGCTTCAACCTGATCATCAGAGAACGCGCCGGTCAGCCAGGTGCCGAGACCGAGGGCCGTGGCAACCAACTGAAAGGATTGCGACAAGTGCCCAGCCTCCACGAACGCCATGCGATAGGCGCGTGAGTGTTCATATTTCCACCAGAGCTTGTCGAAACGCGCGGTAATGAACAGGCCCAGCGGCAGGTTGTTGATGAAGTGTTGTCCGCCGAGCAGTTGACCCAGCGCCGAGTCGGGCAGCGGGTTTATAAGGCTCAAGGCGTGCTCTACCGGGTGATAGGCGTAGATGCCGGGTTTCAGGCCGCTGACGTTCTGCACCAGCGCAAAACCTTCGCACGCATTCAAACCGCCGCCGGAAGGACTGCTGCGACGGGCATCAAGCCCGAGGGCGATACTGCTGTCACTATCCTGCTGGCGTTCGTGCAGATAACCGAGGGAAAGATAGAGCAGGGTGGAAACGTCATTCAGCGTGACCGCTTCACCGCTAAAGGAACGACTGGTTTTGCGCTGGCGCAGGACGTTTCCCAAGCGGTCGTTGCTTAGCACGGCAGGCGCCGGCAGCGCGATGAGTCGCGCGCCTTCCAGTGTGGGGCGCTCTTTATCGGGCGGTGGTTTGCTCAGTACGTCATTGCAATGATCCAGATATTGTCTGGACCATTCGTTAATATTCTTGGGTGTCTCTTCGCAGGGAATGTTCTGCGTGCCTATATGAAATATCTTGGATAACTCATCCCAGCCCCAGGGCGGGCTGTCTATTTTTGCAATGGTTAAAATTCCCACGCTTAATAGTTGTATGTCTATTATGTTGCGACTGTCGAATGCGTCCGGGTTGTCGATAAGTTTCGCCAGTCTTGAAGCGTAATCAAGATCAAGTTCATGTTGAGTGTGTTCTTTATAGTTCCAGACGATTTGTCCGGGCGTGCGCGGCAATATAAATAAGTACGGATTGATGTGCATGTTCAATGCTTCACTCTGGAAAGGGCTGATGGACGCTGGGGTGCCGGCACTCCCCAGCGTCCTGACTTACTTAGCGGGCTTTAGGTGCAACCAGAAAAGCGAGGTTTGCGATTTTGTTGGTTTCCAGAGTAATTGCTTTCATAGTATGAACTCCTTGTTCATTAAGATTGAATGCCACCTCGTGGTGACAACTCAATAATAGTTTGTAATCGATTAATGGCAAGTGGAGATTAAGTAGGAAAAATCCAGTAATTTTGTCGGAGCGATCTCGCCCCTTGTACAAACTTGTCAGTTGTTTTTCGCTAATTAACAGGTGCGCGGAAAATTCCTGCAAGACTGTAGGAAGTTAATTGTAGGAGTCGGCTAAATTTGAAGTGAAATAGACGGCCTTGCACCGCCCAAAAACAAACGGGGAGCCCTTGGGCCCCCCGTTTTTACTGACCAATCAGCTGTTTGGCAGCAGACGGCAGGTGATGCTTTTGATGTAGCGGGTTTCGGCGATGGCTGGGTGCACCGGGTGATCCGGGCCCTGACCGCCGCGCTCGAGCATCTGGATGTTGCGATCCAGGTGACGGGCGCTGGTCAGCAGAATGTTCTGCAGATCGTCTTCCGGCAGGTGCATCGAGCACGAAGCGCTGATCAGGATGCCGTCCTTGTTGAGCAGGCGCATGGCTTGCTCGTTCAGACGACGGTAGGCGCCTTCGCCGTTCTTCATGTCTTTCTTGCGTTTGATGAACGCCGGCGGATCGGCAACGATCACGTCGAAACGCTCTTCGCTGGCTTTCAGCTCTTTCAGCGCTTCGAAGACGTCGCCTTCGATGCAGGTCATCTTGTCGGCAAAGCCGTTCAGTGCGGCGTTGCGCTCAACGCCGTCGAGGGCGAAGGCCGAGGCATCGACGCAGAACACTTCGCTGGCGCCGAAAGCGGCAGCCTGCACGCCCCAGCCACCGATGTAGCTATAAAGGTCGAGAACGCGTTTGCCCTTGGCGTAAGGCGCCATGCGCGCGCGGTTCATGCGGTGGTCGTAGAACCAGCCGGTTTTCTGACCCTGAATGACCGGGGCTTCGAATTTCACGCCGTTCTCTTCCAGCGCCACCCACTCCGGCACCAGGCCGAACACGGTTTCGACGTAACGATTGAGGCCTTCAGCGTCACGCGCGGCGGAGTCGTTCTTGAAGAGGATGCCGCTTGGCTTGAGCACTTGGGTCAGTGCTGCGATCACGTCATCTTTGTGCGCTTCCATGGTCGCCGAGGCGATCTGGACTACGAGGATGTCGCCGAAACGGTCAACCACCAGACCCGGCAGCAGGTCGGAGTCACCGTAGACCAGACGGTAGAATGGTTTGTCGAACAGGCGATCGCGCAGCGACAGGGCCACGTTCAGACGGTGCACCAGCAGCGACTTGTCCAGTTGCACCTTGATGTCGCGGGACACCAGACGGGCGCAGATCAGGTTGTTCGGGCTCATCGCAACGATGCCCAAAGTCTTGCCGCCGGCGGCTTCGAGGATCGCCTGATCGCCGGCCTTGAAGCCGTGCAACGGGGTGGCGGCCACATCGATTTCGTTGCTGTAGACCCACAAGTGGCCGTTGCGCAGGCGACGGTCGGCGTTGGCTTTGAGGCGCAGGCTAGGCAGGGACATGACGTCGCTCCGGAAAAAAGAGCGGGAGTATAGCGCGTCAGGCCGGCTGATTGGCCGGCAAATGGACATGTGGTGCGTTCCAGCGGCGATGGGATTTACTTGTGGCGAGGGGATTTATCCCCGTTGGACGGCGCAGCCGTCCCAAATCCATATGACACGGCATGTCTGATACACCGCGCTGTCAGGTTTTGCGACTGCTGCGCAGCCGAACGGGGATAAATCCCCTCGCCACAATGGATCGGTGTGGGAGGAGAAACCCCCTTCACCACAATAGATCGGTGTGGGAGGAGAAACCCCCTTCACCACAATGGATCGGTGTGGGAGGAGAAATCCCCTTCACCACAATGGATCGGTGAGGAAAGGAGAAATCCGGATCAGGCAGAAAGGGCGCTGATCAGCTCTTTGCTGAACGCCGGAATATCATCCGGCTGGCGGCTGCTGATCAGGTTGCCGTCCTTGACCACTTCTTTATCCACCCAATGTGCGCCGGCGTTGACCAGATCATCCTTGACGGTTTTATAGCTGGTCATGGTTTTGCCATTCACCAGCCCCGCCGAAATCAGCAGCCAGCTGCCATGGCAGATCACCGCAATCGGTTTGCCGGCCGAGGCGCCGGTCTTGACCAGATGCTGGGCGTCCTGATCGATGCGAATGGTGTCGGAGTTCTGCACGCCACCTGGCAACACCACCGCGTCGTATTGCTCAATGCTGGCAGCCTGGAAGGTCTGGTCGACCATGAAATCATCCGCCGGTTTGTCGTGGTTCCAGCCTTTGACCGTGCCGGCCTCGGCCGAGAGGATGTCGACCTGTGCGCCAGCCTGTTCCAGCGCTTGCTTGGGGCCGGTCAGTTCGACCTGTTCGAAACCGTCGGTTACCAAAAAAGCGACGCGCTTGCCGTTGAGGGAAGTGGCCATCGATAAGCTCCTGAGTCAGTGGGAATTTGTTGGCGCAGCGGCCAGAAAATTTTCGCCGCGCCTTACCAAATCCGAAGCCTGAGCTTGAATGAAAGTTCCTCCGATATGCCCGTCGGTGTGTCGCCCTGCGGTCTCAGCGGTTAGAATCGCCGCCTGTCCCTGAGTGTGTACATATGTCCCAAGAGCTGACCACCGAACAGATTCAACAATCGCTGCAAGGCATCAGTGTGCCGGCGCAACCGCAGATCATGGTGGATCTGCAAATGGAGCAGTACATGCCCGACCCGGATCTGGAGGTGATCGCCAAGCTGATCGCCCAGGATCCTGGCCTCTCCGGTTCGTTGCTGAAAATCGTCAACTCGCCGTATTACGGCTTGAGCAACAAGATCACTTCGATTCAGCGCGCGGTGAATCTGCTGGGCAGTCGTTCGATCATCAATCTGATCAACGCGCAGTCGATCAAGGGCGAGATGAACGATGACACCATCGTCACGCTCAACCGTTTCTGGGACACCGCCCAAGACGTGGCGATGACCTGCCTGACGCTGGCCAAACGCATCGGCACTCAGGCCGGCGATGAAGCCTACGCGCTGGGCCTGTTCCACGATTGCGGCGTGCCTTTGATGCTGCAGCGTTTCCCCAATTACATGTCGGTGCTGGAAGAGGCGTACGCCAACGCCAGCCCGACCTGTCGCGTGGTCGATACCGAAAACCGTACGTTCAACACCAACCATGCGGTGGTCGGCTATTACACAGCGAAGTCGTGGCGTTTGCCGGAGCATGTCAGTGCCGCGATCGCCAATCACCACAACGCCTTGGCGATCTTCAGCGACGAGTCGTCGCGCAACAGCCAGTTGAAGAATCTGTTGGCGCTGCTGAAGATGGCCGAACACATTTGTGCGTCATATCGCGTGCTGGGCAACCAGACCGAAGACCACGAGTGGAACAGCATCGGCCCGCTGATTCTCGATTACGTCGGTCTGTCGGACTACGATTTCGAAACCCTCAAACAAACGATTCGCGACCTCGGCGCGCATTGATTCGAGGACACCATGCCTGAACTGCCGGAAGTCGAAACCACCCGTCGCGGGATCGCCCCGCATCTGGAAGGCCAGCGTGTCAGCCGGGTGATCGTGCGTGACCGGCGGTTGCGCTGGCCGATCCCCGAAGACCTCGATGTGCGCTTGTCCGGGCAGCGCATCGTGTTGGTCGAGCGGCGTGCCAAATATTTGTTGATCAACGCTGAAGTCGGCACGTTGATCAGCCATTTGGGCATGTCGGGCAATTTGCGTCTGGTCGAAGCAGGGCTGCCGGCGCTCAAGCATGAGCACGTTGATATCGAACTGGAGTCGGGGCTGGCGCTGCGCTACACCGATCCGCGCCGGTTCGGAGCGATGCTGTGGAGCACCGATCCGCTCAACCATGAATTGCTGATTCGCCTCGGCCCGGAGCCGTTGACCGATCTGTTCGATGGCGAGCGCTTGTTTCAGCTGTCACGCGGGCGGTCGATGGCGGTCAAGCCGTTCATCATGGACAACGCAATCGTGGTCGGGGTCGGCAATATTTATGCGACGGAGGCGCTGTTCGCCGCCGGTATCGATCCGCGCCGCGAGGCCGGTGGCATTTCCCGTGGGCGCTATCTGAAACTGGCGATCGAGATCAAACGCATCCTCGCCGCCGCCATCGAACGTGGCGGCACGACGCTGCGCGATTTTATTGGCGGTGACGGTCAGCCGGGGTATTTCCAGCAGGAACTGTTTGTCTATGGCCGGGGTGGTGAGCACTGCAAAGTCTGCGGCACCGGCCTGCGCGAAGTGAAGCTCGGCCAGCGCGCCAGTGTGTTTTGCCCACGCTGCCAGAGCTGAAAAAGTCCTGGGGTCTATAGTGAGGTGACTCACTGTTCAGCCCGAAGGATCGTGCCATGAAATCCCTGCAAGTCCTCTTTGTCGCGTTGCTGCTATGTTCCAGCCTGGCGGTTCAGGCCACGGAAAGCGGCAGCGGCGACCCGCGCTACACCATTCAAAACCCGCCTGCCTACGCCATGATCGGCGACTTGCTGATTGCCCGACCGTTATTGGTGGTGGCCACGGTGATTGGTGCGGGTGCGTTTGTGGTGTCGTTGCCGTTTACCGCGCTGGGTGGCGGGATTGGCGATGCGGGGCAGGCGCTGGTGGTGGATCCGGCGCGGGCGGCGTTTGTAAGGTGTCTGGGGTGTACGGGGGAGGGGTTTGAGCAGCGCGAGTGAGCTGATCAGGAATTTGCGGTGTGGCTGATGGCCCTTTCGCGAGCAAGCCCGCTCCCACAGGTATTTTGGTGTTCACACAATTTGTGTTCCACCACAAAACACTGTGGGAGCGGGCTTGCTCGCGAAGAGGCCCGAAAGAGCGCTGAAGCCTTAGGCCTTGCCGGTGATGATGCGATATTTCTTCATCAACTGTTCTTCAGTCTCAGGGTGCGCTTCGTCCAGCGGGATGCAATCCACCGGGCAGACCTGTTGGCACTGCGGTTCGTCGTAGTGGCCGACGCACTGGGTGCACAGGTTCGGGTCGATCACGTAGATCTCTTCGCCTTGGGAGATGGCGGCGTTCGGGCACTCGGGTTCGCAGACGTCGCAGTTGATGCAATCGTCGGTGATGATCAGGGACATGCTAACTCCAGCCGGGGCGGCAGGCCCGGGCGCTATAAATCAATGCGCGCAATTGTGCCGCATTGGCGAGCGCAGTGCACGTTGCTGCGATCAACTGCTGTGCGTGGCTGCGATCAAGATCAAAAGATCGCAGCCTTCGGCAGCTCCTACTTTTTAAAGCGTAGGGTCAGGGCGTCGGCCACGGCAGGGTGGACGAACTTGGTGATGTCGCCGCCCAGCGCAGCAATTTCCCGCACCAGCGTCGAAGAAATGAACGAGTAACGCTCGGACGGCGTGAGAAACAGGCTCTCCACGTCCGGCGCCAACTGGCGGTTCATGTTGGCCAGCTGGAATTCGTATTCGAAGTCCGACACCGCGCGCAAACCACGCAGGAACACGTTGGCGTTCTGCTCTTTGGCGAAATGCGCGAGCAGCGTCGAGAAACCGACCACTTCCACGTTCGGCAGGTGTTTGGTGACCTCGCGAGCCAGTTCAACCCGTTGTTCCAGCGGGAACAGCGGGTTTTTCTTCGGGCTGGCGGCGACCGCAATGATCACGTGATCGAACAGGCGCGAGGCGCGTTCGACCAGATCGCCATGGCCCTTGGTAATAGGGTCGAAGGTACCTGGGTACAACACTCGGTTCATCGCGTCGTCCTGGCGGGAGTCCGTTGGGGAGTCGGATGGTATCGCAGCCGTCCCGGTCGGGAAAGTCGCCTGTTGGGTAAGAAAGCACTATAGACGACGGGAATAACCGGTTTTTTCATGGGTTTTTCAATCGATCGGCGAGGGCGGTCGCCAGTTGCGCAGTCAGGCCATACACCGACAACTGCGGGTTGGCGCCAATGCTGGTGGGGAACAACGAGCCGTCGTGGATCGACAGATTGCTCAGTTGATGATGGCGGCCAAGGCTGTCAGTGACCGCCGATTTCGCCTCTTCGCCCATCGCGCAACCGCCCATGACGTGGGCGCTGCCCAGTCGCGTGCGGTATAGCTCAAGGCTCAGGCCATCGATCATCGAACGCGCTTCGGCCAGCGTCTTCACGTAACGCGCGTCGGCATGCATCGGCATCACCGATTTTGCGCCACCGGCAAACTGGATCTCGGCCATGACGTGGAACGCTTTGCGCAAACCTTCCCAGGCGTAGGGCGAAACCTGATAGTCGAGCACCGGCGTGCCGTCACCGCGTAATTCCACAGCGCCGCCGCTGCTGTCCGGGTGAAAACCATCGCGCAGCAGGGCGAGCATGGCGTGGGTGTGCGGCAGGTCGGCCATGTGCTGCGCGTTCTCCTGGCCGAAACCACCGAGCAGCGTCGCCGCCAGCGCCGGGTGCAGCGGCGGCACTTCAAGTTTGAACGCCATCGGCCCGGTGGTGCCGTCCTTCCACTGGAAATGGTCGGAGTAGATCGATTGCGGCGCCCCGTAAAACGGATTGACCACCTCGTCGAAACGCGCGGCCGACATGTTCACCGGATGCAGAAATGTACGCTTACCGACATTCTTGTGCGGATCCGGCGCATCGGAGCGCAGCAGCAACGCCGGGCTGTTGATGCCGCCACCGGCCAGCACGTAATGCCGCGCCTTGACCGTGATGGTGCGCCCGGTCGGCGCGACGCAGCGCTCATCCATCGCCACGCATTGCAGGCCGGTGACCTTGTCGCCGCTGATCAACAGCTTTTCCGCGCGGGCCAGATAGAGCAGCTCGCCGCCCTTTTCCAATGTTGCCGGAATGGTGGTGACCATCATCGATTGTTTGGCGTTGGTCGGGCAGCCCATGCCGCAGTAACCGAGGTTCCAGCAACCGCGCACGTTGCGCGGAATCACGTGCCAGCTGTAACCGAGTTGCTCGCAGCCTTTGCGGATCACGTCGTTGTTGGCGTTGGGTGGCACCAGCCAGGGGGCGACGCCGAGGCGCTGTTCCATTTTCTCGAACCACGGCGCCATCTCGGCAACGCTGTGGCCTTTGACGTTGTGCTCGGTGGCCCAGTGTTCGAGGGTGGGTTCCGGGGTGCGGAAGCTTGATGTCCAGTTGATCAACGTCGTGCCGCCGACCGCGCGGCCCTGCAGGATGGTGATCGCACCGTCCTTGCTCATCCGGCCGATGCCTTCCTGATAGAGGCTGCTGTAGGCCTGGTCTTCGAGCATTTTGAAGTCGGAACTGGTTTTCAGCGGGCCTTCTTCGATCAGCAGGACTTTGTAGCCGGCGGCGCTGAGGATTTCCGCCGTGGTGCCACCGCCGGCGCCGCTGCCGATGATCGCGACGTCGGCTTCGAGGGTCAGGTTATCGGTGAGTTGCGCGCCGTTGTAGGTTTTCCAGCCTCGGGCGAGGCCTTCGCGGAAGGGGTCGGGTACAGGCATCGGTCAGGTTCTCTTGTTTTTGTTGTTTTTGCTGGCCTCATCGCGAGCAGGCTCACTCCTACATTTGGAATGCAATCCCCTGTAGGAGTGAGCCTGCTCGCGATGGGCGCGACACAATTTCAGACAGTAGGCGGCCCGGGATAGCCGCAATGCCCCCACGATTCCGCGCGGGTGTACCAGGCCATCGTGACCATTTGCTGCAACGAGCTATGCCCCATTTTCAACAAACTCAACGAACTGTTTTCCCAGCGATCGAGGAAGTTGCGCATCGCCTCGGCACTGGCATTTTCCCAACTGCCCCAGATCCCGGTGAGCGGCCCGCGCGTCACCGCCATGCCAAGCACGTCGAACAGCTGGCGAGTGAGTTTGAGCATTTCCGGCGACAGGTGATCGAGGCTGTAATCCAGCGTCTTCAGCGTGCCATCCACCGCGCTCGGCATCTTTTCAGTAGCCACGGCGCCATCGAGCATCACTGGAATCAGCGCGCGCAGAAACAGCAGATCGCCGTCGCGCAAGCTGATGAAGCCGTTGGCCGCGATGCTGGAGGAACAACCACTGAGGCTGGCACCAAGGCCAGCGGTGGCGAGGAAGGCCGTGGCACCGAGGCTGAATTTCAGCAGGCCACGGCGCGACAGGGCAGGTGTTTCGGTCAGGCTTGGGTGCATTGTTTTTATTACCCGGCGGTGACGAATGATTAGCGAATGAACAGCTTCTGGATCAGTTTCTGCATCGATTTGCCGTACGGCGGGTAGATCAGTTTGGCGGCGTTGAAGCGCTGTTTAATCAACACGCCTTTGGCCTTGCTGAAGGTCAGAAAGCCTTCATGGCCGTGGTAATGGCCCATGCCGGAAGGGCCGATGCCGCCAAACGGCATATCGTCCTGGGCGACATGCAGCAGCGTGTCGTTCAGGCATACGCCGCCCGAATGGGTTTCGTGCAGCACGCGGGTTTGTTCGCGTTTGTCGTAGCCAAAGTAGTAAAGAGCCAGAGGTCGTGGGTGCTGATTGATGTAAGCGAATGCCTGCTCCAGATCGCGGTACGGCACGATCGGCAGCAACGGGCCGAAGATTTCGTCCTGCATCACGGTCATGTCGTCGCTGACATTCAGCAGCACGCTGTGCGGCATGCGTCGGCCCTGACCTTGTTCGAACAAAGGAATCAACAGCGCGCCTTTGCTGGTCGCATCGCTGACGTAACTGTTGAGCCGGGCCAATTGGCGTTCGTTGATGATCGCCGTGTAATCCGGGTTATCGGCGAGGGTTGGATAGAAGCTTTGCACCGCCTGGCGATAGGCTTCGACGAAGCCGCCGACGCGGTCTTCCGGCACCAAAACGTAGTCTGGAGCGACGCAGGTTTGCCCGGCATTGAGGGTTTTGCCGAAGGCGATGCGCTCGGCGGCGTCCTTCAGCGGCACGTCGCGGGAGACGATGGCCGGCGACTTGCCGCCCAGTTCCAGCGTGACCGGCGTCAGGTTTTCCGCGGCTGCGCGCATGACATGTTTGCCGATGCTGGTGGCGCCGGTGAACAGCAAATGATCGAAGCGCAGACGGGAAAATGCCACGCCGATGTCGGCCTCGCCGAGCACCACGCAGACCAGATCTTCGGGGAAAATGCGCGCGAACAATTCCTTCATCAACTGCCCGGTGGCCGGGGTCGATTCACTGAGTTTGAGCATCACCCGGTTGCCCGCTGCCAGCGCGCCGACCAGCGGGCCGATGGCCAGATACAACGGGTAATTCCACGGCACGATCACGCCGACTACGCCCAACGGCTGGTACACGACTTTCGCCGAAGCCGGCTGGAATGCCACGCCGACCTTGCGCCGCGAATCCTTCATCCAGCCCTTGAGATGGCTGCTTGCGTAATGAATGCCGTGCAGGCTCGGCATCAGTTCGGCGAGCAGGGTTTCGTCGGCGCTGCGATGACTGAAATCCGCGCTGATCGCCTCGATCAAAGCCTGACGTTCATTGCTCAGCAGGTCGCGCAACGACTTCAGCCATTGCTGGCGCTGCGCGGCGGGCGGCATCGGGTTGGCGGCGTATGCGGCCCGTTGCGCCTCGAATAACCGATCGAGCTCTTCCAGGGGCTGTTGCAGCGTTTGCAGGTAGGCAATATCGGCAGTCATCGTAGGCTCCGGATTTATTGTAGTGATGAACTTTTTAGAGTCTATGCTCTATAAAGTCAAATGACTTCCGTGTGCAGCTTTGTTTTATCCATTTCCGGATAGGTCGTAAGATGCCCCTCACCGCACTCTGAATTAAAGCTCAAGCCATGGCCCCACGAATAAAAACCAGCGAGCGCATCGTGCAGAACAGCCTCGAGCTGTTCAATCAGCAGGGCGAGCGCAGCATCAGCACCAACCACATTGCCGCCCATATGGAGATTTCTCCGGGCAACCTGTACTACCACTTCCCCAACAAGCAGGCGATCATCTCGGTGCTGTTCAGTGAGTACGAAGCCTTGGTGGACAGCTTTCTGCGCCCGCCGCAGGGGCGTGCCGCGACCGTCGAAGACAAGCGTTTCTATCTCAAGGAGCTGCTCTCGGCGATGTGGGGTTACCGCTTTCTGCACCGCGACCTTGAACATTTGCTCGACAGCGACCCGGAACTGGCCGCGCGTTACCGGCGCTTTTCCCAGCGCTGCGTGATTCAGGGCGCGGCGATTTACGAAGGCTTTGTCGCCGCCGGGATCCTCAAGATGGATCGCGTGCAGATCGAGTCGCTGACCCTCAACGCGTGGATCATCCTGACCTCGTGGGTGCGCTTTCTGTGCACCACCCGCGAGAATTCCAACCACCTCAGCGAGCAAGCCGTTAAACGCGGCGTGTATCAGGTGTTGGTGCTGGAAGCCGGGTTCGTCACTGATGAGTCGCGGGATGCGGTCAATGCACTGTTCGACGAGTTTTATGTACCGCTGGCCCAGGCCCTCGAAGACGTAAAGTAAACATTCCGTTGAAACTCCACAGGAGCTCGTTATGCCGATTGCGCAGTTGCTCAGCCCGCAAGCCTTGGATGCCCGCAAGGAACAGCCGGGGCTGGTGATTCTCGATTGTCGTTTTGCCCTCGAAGACCCGGATTACGGGCAGCGCAGCTACGCCGAGGGGCACATTGCCGGCGCGCGCTTCGCCGATCTTGAGCGCGATCTCAGCGGTAAAGTGGTGAAAGGTGTGACCGGACGTCATCCGCTGCCCGAGCCGGCGGCGTTGATCGAGCGGCTGCAAGCGTGGGGCATCAACAACGACAGTGACGTGGTTTTGTATGACGACGGCCCGGGTGCTTATGCGGCGCGGGCATGGTGGTTGCTGGCGTGGCTGGGCAAGCGTGATGGCGTGTTTATTCTTGATGGCGGGCTGAAGGCTTGGCATGCGGCGGGTTTGCCTTTGAGTCTGGATGCGCCGGAGGTCACTCGTGGGGATTTCAGTGGTCAGCCGGACATGGGCTTGTTGATCAGTGCTGAAAAACTGCAAAAGCGTCTCGGCCAACCAGCGTTGACCTTGATCGATGCTCGGGCATTGCCGCGATTCAAGGGTGAGGTGGAGCCGATTGATCCGGTGGCTGGGCATATTCCGGGGGCGCAGTGTGCGGCGTTCACCGATAACCTGGGCAGCGATGGGCGTTTTTTGCCGGCGGATCAGTTGCAGCAGCGTTTTGCCGCGAAGCTGGGTGAGCGCTCGCCGTCGGATCTGGTCGCGTATTGCGGCTCCGGGGTGACGGCGTGTCATAACTTGTTTGCGTTGTGTCTGGCAGGTTATCCGTTGGGTTCGTTGTATGCCGGGTCGTGGAGTGAGTGGATCAACGAGCCAGCGCACGGCATCGCCACCGGCGAATAATCCCCACAAACCCCCTGTAGGAGCTGAGCCTGCTCGCGATAGCGGAGTGTCAGTCACCATTAACTTCACTGACACACCGCTATCGCGAGCAGGCTCACTCCTACAAGAGAACTGCGGTGTCTGGGGGGATTTGTCGGGCATTGCGATACGCCGCGGGCCCGACGCCGTAAGCCTGCTTGAACTGTCGGCTCAAGTGGCTCTGATCGGCAAACCCCAACTGCGTCGCGACTTCCAGCGGCAAGCAACCACTCTGCAACAGTGCCCGCGCCTGGGCGATGCGTTGTTGCATCAGCCAGGTGTGCGGCGGCATGCCGGTCGCGCGGCGGAACACCCGGGCGAAATGGAAGGGCGACAGATTGACCGCCGCCGCCAGTTCTTCCAGCGATGGCGGCGCCGCCAGTTGAGCGTGCATGACGTCCTTGGCCAACAGCACCGCGCGGTGTTCTTTGCCGGGATTGGCAACCTCGCGCACCGCCGCGTGACGCTGCAACAGCAGCAACATCATCTCGCGCCACACCGTTTGCTGTTGCAGCGCGGTCGCGGGGCTTTCCAGCAAACGGTGTAACTGGCAGAAACCGTTGACCAGATCCGGGTCGCGATACAGCGTGGCGCCGAAGGCCGGCAGACTGGTGGTCGGCAACTCCAGCTCATCCAGCAGCGAAACAATCTTGCCGGTATCCGGATAAAACGCCCGGTACAGCCAGCCGTCCTCGGTGCCTTTGTGCCCGGTGTGCAGTTCGTCCGGGTTGATCAGCACCAACGTGCCGCTGCCCGCCAAGTGTTCAGCACCGCGATAGCGGTAGCGCTGAGCGCCGGCCATGATCATGCCGATCACAAAACCGTCGTGTACATGCGGGGCGAAGCGTTGCTCGATATAGCGCGCCGACAACAACTCGACCCCGGCCAGTGGCGCGGTTTGCCAGAATCGGATCGACTCGCCCTGATCGCTCATGCGGGCACGCTGGCCAGCCATTGCGGGATACGGCGTTCGAGGTAATAACCGGGCTGGCGCACTGAGCCGTCGACGAATCCAACGTGCCCGCCGCGCGCCTGCAATTCAAAAGTGGTCGAGGCCGACAGCTCGCTTTCCGAAGGCAGGCTGTGCGGGAACACAAATGGATCGTCCGCTGCCTGAATGATCAACGTCGGCGTGCGGATCTCGCCCAGGAAATAACGGCTCGACGCTCGACGGTAATAATCCTCGGCATCGGTAAAACCGTGCAACGGCGCGGTCACCCGGCCATCGAAATCCCAGAACGTGCGCATGTTCTCCAGCGAACCGAGCGCTGCCAGAGCCGCCAGTCCATCCTCGCGCCCGTCGTGCTGAAATTGCCGTTGCTTGTTCTTTATGTAGGCGACCATCTCGCGCATGAAGTGCGCCTGATACACCTTGGAAAATCCCTGACCAATGCGGTCGGCGCATTGATCGAGGCGGAATGGCACCGATACCGCCACCGCAGCGACTACGCCGCTGGCGCTACCGGTTTCACCCAGATGTTTGAGCAGCACGTTGCCGCCCAGCGAATAGCCGACGGCGTACAACGGCGCCAACGGTCGTTTCGCGCGCAGGTGTTTGATGGTTTCGGCGAGGTCTTCGCTGGCGCCGGAGTGGTAGCTGCGTGGCAGCAGATTCGGTTCGCCCGAACAACCGCGCCAGTTCAGCGCAACGCTGGCCCAGCCCTGATCGGCCAAGGCTTTTTGCACGCCGGCGACGTAAGGCGAATTGGAAGAACCGGTCAGGCCATGCAGCACCAGCACCAGTGGCGCATCGGCCGTGTGCGGGCCATGCCAGTCGAGGTCAAGAAAGTCACCATCCTCAAGCCAAAAGCGCTCGCGCTCACGCTGGATATGCACGGTTTTACGCCACAGCGGCCCCCACAAGGTTTGCAGGTGCGGATTGCCGAGGCCGAGGGCGGGGATGAAGCGTTCTGAAGAGGCGGACACGATGGTTCTCGATGCAGCGCGGCGACCCTGTGGGAAGGGCCGCCGCTTATTCAGACCGGTCGATTAACCGGCGATCTCTGCCGTACGTTGCCACAGCGCGTAGTAAACCCGGCCGGATTTCTGTTCGCGGTGCAGGCGCCAGTTGCCCGGCAGGCCCAGCGTCGATGGCGCCGTTTCACTTTCAGTGTAGATCCACGAGTCGGCGGCCAGCCACTGACGTTCTTCGAGCAAGGTGCACACGGCAGGCAGCAGGTTCTGGTTGAACGGCGGGTCGAGGAACACCAGGTCGTATGCACTGGCGGTCTGGGTTTCCAGATAACGCAGCGCGTCCGCCGTCTGCACCTGGCCGTTGGTGCAGCGCAGGGTGCCGAGGTGTTCTTTCAGGCTCGAGACCGCGATGTTGCTGGCGTCCAGCGCCTGACCCATGGCCGCGCCACGGGACAGCGCTTCGAGAAACAGCGCGCCGCTGCCGGCGAACGGGTCGAGTACCTTGGCCCCTTCAACGTACGGCGCGAGCCAGTTGAACAGGGTTTCACGCACGCGATCCGGGGTCGGACGCAGGCCCGGCGCGTCGGGGAAGCTCAGCTTGCGGCGGCGCCATTGACCGCCAATGATGCGCAACTGGTTCACACCGTTGTGAACGTTGTGCGCAGGCTTTTTAGGGGAACGAGTTGCCATTAATGCTCCGGAACCCCGAGCGGTTGCTCGGCAGGTTTATCAGATGGGGCCGGTAACGGCTTTTGCGGCACGGTCGGGCCAGCGGTGACGATGACCATTTTGTCCGTGCTCAGGTGTTTGTTCAGGGCGTCGCGGACTTGTTCCACGGTCAGGCTTTGCGACTGACGCATGAAATCGTCCAGATAGCTCAACGGCAGATTATAGAAGCCCATCGCGCCGAGTTGGCCGACGATATCGGCATTGCTCGCGGTGGACAGCGGGAAGCTGCCGGCCAGTTCGCGTTTGGCGTCGTCGAGTTCTTTCTGCGTCGGCCCGGTTTTCAGGTAGTCGGCGAGCACGTCTTGCACCAGTTTCAGGGTGCCTTCACTCATTTCCGCGCGGGTCTGCAAATTGATCATGAACGGGCCGCGAACCTGCATCGGGCTGAAACCCGAATACACGCCGTAAGTCAGGCCACGCTTCTCGCGCACTTCGCTCATCAGACGTGTACCGAAACCGCCGCCGCCGAGGATCTGGTTGCCCATCGACAGCGCCGCGTAATCCGGATCGTCACGGTCGATGCCCAGTTGCGCGAGCAACAGGTTGGTCTGCTTCGACGGGAACTCGATGTGATTAACGCTGGCTTTCGGTTCCTGCGGCTGCGCGATCTTCGCCAGCGCCGGGCCTTTGGGCAGTGCACCGGAAACCTGATTGGCAATTGCCTCGGCCTCAGTGCGAGACAAATCGCCGACCAATGCAATCACCACGTTGCCGGCCGCGTAGGCCTTGGCGTGGAACTCACGCAATTGCGCGAGGGTGATCTTCGGCACGCTTCGCGGATTGCCGTCGCTCGAATGCGCGTACGGGTGATCGCCGTACAGACGCTTCATCAGCTCGAGGCTGGCGAGTTTGCCGGGGTTCTGTTTCTGGTATTCGAAACCGGCGAGCATCTGGTTTTTGATGCGCGCGAAGGAGTCAGCCGGGAAGGTCGGTTTGCCGACCACTTCCGAGAACAGCTTCAAGGCCGGTTCGCGCTTGTCGACGGCACTCAAGCTGCGCAGCGAGGCCAGCGCCATGTCCTTGAAAGCACCGTTGCCGAAATCTGCACCAAGACCTTCAAAGCCTTGAGCGATGGCGCCGACGTCTTTGCCAGCCACACCTTCGTTGAGCATCGCGTTGGTCAGCACTGCCAGACCCGACGCGCTGCCGTCCTGGCTGCTGCCGGCGGCGAAGATCAGGCGCATGTCGAACATCGGCAGCTCGTGGGCTTCGACGAACAGCACTTTGGCGCCGTCGGCGGTGTTCCAGGTCTGTACATCGAGTTTGCGGCTGGCCGGGGCTTTGCCATCGAGTTCGGCCAGCGATTGCAGCTTCTGGCTGGTCTTGGCGTTGTCGAGGGCTTCGCTGGCCTTGCTGTCAGCGCTTGGCGACAGATAGAAAGCAGCAGAGCCGATCACCGCCACGGCGATCAGGCCCAGCAGCATCAAACGTGGGGTTTTGCGCTCACTCATGAGTCGTCTCCAGTGGCAGGACGTGGGCGACGCTGAGACGTTCGCGGGTGAAATACAGCTTGGCGGCGTTCTGGATGTCTTGTGGGGTCACGCTTTCCAGATCGGCAAGTTCGGTGTCCATCAGTTTCCACGACAGGCCGACGGTTTCCAGTTGACCAATCGCAGTGGCCTGGCTGGTGATCGAATCACGTTCGAAGACCAGACCGGCGATCACTTGGGCACGCACGCGCTCCAGCTCTTCGGCGGACGGTGCGGTGGTTTTCAGCTGTTCCAGCAGTTTCCACAGACCGGCCTCGGCTTGCGCCATGGTCTTTTTCTTCTGCGTGTTCGGCGTTGCCGACAGGGTGAACAGGCTGTCGCCACGGGTGTAGGCGTCGTAGTTCGATGAACCGCCGGAGACCAGCTCTTCGCCGCGTTCCAGTTGTGTCGGGATGCGACCGCTGTAGCCGCCGTCGAGCAAAGCCGAGATCAGCCGCAAGGCGTTGACCGAGCGTTTGTCTTCAGCGGTGGCGATGCTTGGCACGTTGAAACCGAGCATCAGGCTAGGCAGTTGTGTCTGTACGTGCAGGGTGATCTGGCGTTCACCTGGCTCGGCCAATTCCAGTGGTTTTTTCGCCGGAGGCACGTCGCGCTTGGCGATCGGGCCGAAGTAGCGTTGGGCGAGGGTTTTCACCTCGTCCGGAGTGACGTCGCCGACCACCACCAGCGTGGCGTTGTTCGGCACGTACCAGGATTGGTACCAGTGACGCAGCTCTTCGACCTTCATGCGGTCGAGGTCAGCCATCCAGCCGATGGTCGGCGTGTGGTAGCCGCTGGCCGGGTAGGCCATGGCCTTGTAGCGCTCGTAGGCTTTGGACATCGGCTTGTCATCAGTGCGCAAGCGGCGCTCTTCCTTGATGACTTCGATTTCCTTGGCGAACTCGTCAGCCGGCAGGCGCAGATTGGCCATGCGGTCGGCTTCCAGCTCAAAGGCTACGCCCAGACGGTCGCGGGCGAGCACCTGGTAATAAGCGGTGAAGTCGTCGCTGGTGAAAGCGTTCTCTTCGGCGCCCAGATCGCGCAGGATCAGCGACGCTTCGCCGGGGCCGACTTTCTCGCTGCCCTTGAACATCATGTGTTCGAGCGCGTGAGACAGACCGGTCTGGCCCGGGGTTTCGTAGCTGGAGCCGACCTTGTACCAGACCTGCGAGACCACCACTGGCGCGCGATGATCTTCGCGCACGACGACCTTGAGGCCGTTGTCGAGGGTGAATTCGTGGGTCGGTTGCGGGTCGGCCGCCAGGGCCGAAAGGGGCAGGCAGACTGTGCTGAGCAGCAGGCCTGCGGCGCGGCGGGCTAGAGCATTCATTCGTTTTTTAACCTGTTGGGCTGCCCGCTTGGTCTTAGCGTCGGCGGGCGAGAGGGTGCTAGGATACTGATCCGTTTTACTGGCGGCCACGCCTATCAAGCCACTGATCGGTAGATAGGTTGTATGGGTTCCCGGCAGAAGCTTTGAGTTTGTCAGCTAAACTCTGCGTTTTCGCCGAAGATGCCGTTCCAGTCCTTCGTATTAATCGACCTTTGAGGTGCCTCTGGCGCCTCGACAAAATGTTGCGCGTGAACAAGCTGGATGAAACACAGTCTGTTCTGCATCGAATATTTATTTGCCGGGGCGCCCTTATGGCGCGTCGCTACCGTGAGATAGCCGTCCTCCATGTTTGGTTCCAACGACGACAAGAAGACCCCAGCTGCGGCTGGCGAGAAGAAAAGCCTGTTCGGATGGCTGCGTAAGAAACCGCAGGAACCCGTCGTCGAACAGCCGCCCGCGATTCCTGAACCCGCTCCCGCGCCGGCGCCGGTAATAGAAGAAGAGCCGGCACCGATCGTTCTGCCGATTGCCGAACCGGTATTGCAACCGGTTGAGCCGGAACCCGAGCCGGAGGTGCCAGTAGCGGCGGAATTGCCGCTGACCCCGGCGGCCGAGCCGTGGCTGACCTTGCCGGTGGCAGAAGAGCCGGTGGCGTTGGTTGAAGAGGCTGCGCCGCACATTACGCCGGTGATTCCTGCACCGGTGGTTGAGCCGATTGTCGAGCCTGTGCCGGTGGTTGCTGAGCCGGTTGCCCCGGTATTCATTGAGCCGGTTGCTCCGGTTATTCAAGAGCCCGAGGCTGCACCTGCACCTGCACCTGCACCTGCACCGGTTATCGCTGAGCCAGTTGCGCCAGTTGAAGTGATCGCTGAAGCACCCGTCGAAGCCCCGCGTACCGAAGAAACCAAAGCCGGTTTCTTCGCCCGCCTCAAGCAAGGCCTGTCGAAAACCAGCGCCAGCATCGGCGAGGGCATGGCCAGCCTGTTCCTCGGCCGCAAAACCATTGACGACGATCTGCTCGATGACCTCGAAACCCGTCTGCTCACCGCTGACGTCGGTGTCGAAGCCACCACGCAGATCATCCAGCGCCTGACCCAGAAGGTCGCTCGTAAAGAACTGGCCGACGCCGACGCGCTGTACAAATCCCTGCAGGCCGAACTGGCCGCGATGCTCAAACCGGTTGAACAACCGCTGAAAATCGCCTCGCAGAACAAGCCTTTCGTGATTTTGGTGGTCGGCGTCAACGGCGCCGGCAAGACCACCACCATCGGCAAACTGGCGAAGAAGCTGCAACTGGAAGGCAAGAAAGTCATGCTTGCCGCCGGTGACACCTTCCGCGCCGCTGCCGTTGAGCAATTGCAGGTCTGGGGCGAGCGCAACAAGATTCCGGTCATCGCTCAGCACACCGGCGCCGACTCCGCCTCGGTGATCTTCGACGCCGTGCAAGCCGCCAAGGCCCGTGGCATCGACGTGTTGATCGCTGACACCGCCGGTCGTCTGCACACCAAAGACAACCTGATGGAAGAGCTGAAAAAGGTTCGCCGGGTGATCGGCAAGCTCGACGCCGACGCGCCGCACGAAGTGCTGCTGGTGCTCGATGCCGGTACTGGCCAGAACGCCATCAATCAGGCCAAGCAATTCAACCAGACCGTCGAACTGACCGGCCTGGCGCTGACCAAGCTCGACGGCACCGCCAAGGGCGGGGTGATTTTCGCCCTGGCCAAGCAGTTCGGCCTGCCGATCCGCTACATCGGCGTCGGTGAAGGCATCGACGACTTGCGTACTTTTGAAGCAGAACCCTTTGTCCAGGCACTCTTTGCCGAGCGGGAGCGTTCATGATTCGTTTCGAACAGGTCGGTAAACGCTACCCGAACGGTCACGTCGGCTTGCATGAGCTGAGCTTTCGAGTCCGTCGTGGCGAGTTCTTGTTTGTCACCGGCCACTCCGGTGCCGGTAAATCCACGTTATTGCGCCTGTTGCTGGCGATGGAACGTCCGACCAGCGGCAAACTGCTGCTGGCCGGGCAAGACTTGAGCACCATCAGCAACGCGCAGATTCCGTTTCTGCGCCGGCAGATCGGCGTGGTGTTCCAGAATCACCAGTTGCTGTTCGATCGCACGGTGTTCAACAACGTCGCCTTGCCGCTGCAGATTCTCGGGCTGTCCAAGGCCGAAATCGCCAAGCGTGTCGATTCGGCGCTGGAGCGTGTGGCGCTGTCGGATAAAACCGATCTGTACCCAGGCGATCTGTCGACCGGTCAGCAACAGCGCGTCGGCATTGCCCGCGCCATCGTGCACCGCCCGGCCTTGCTGCTGGCGGACGAACCGACCGGTAACCTCGACCCGCGTCTGGCGGCGGAAATCATGGGCGTGTTCGAAGACATCAACCGGCTGGGCACCAGCGTGCTGATCGCCAGTCACGACCTGGCACTGATCGCGCGCATGCGGCACCGCATGCTGACCCTGCAACGTGGCCGATTGATCGGCGACGGGGAGGCTGGGGTATGAGTGCGACACGCAGCCCCAAGGTTTCCGAGCGCGTGGCGCCGAAAGCCGCCGATCCGCAGCCGCAGAAAAAGAAAAAGCACGACGATGACGATGGCCCGGACTTCGCCACGCTGTTCCGCGCGTGGATCGAAAGCCATCGCGCCAGCCTGCTCGACAGCCTGCGTCGCCTCGGCAAGCAGCCGATCGGCAGCTTCTTCACCTGCATGGTGATGGCGGTCGCGCTGAGCCTGCCAATGGGCTTGTCGTTGCTGCTGAACAACGTCGAGCGTCTCGGTGGTTCGTGGCAGCGTGCGGCGCAGATCTCGTTGTATCTGCAACTCGACGCGAGCCCGGAGCAGGGCGAGTCGTTGCGCGAGCAGATCAAAGGCATGCCCGGCGTTGCTGATGCTGAATATGTCGGCCGTGATCAGGCTCTGGAAGAGTTCCAGCAGCAGTCCGGACTGGGCGAAGCCCTGCGCGAGCTGCCTGAGAACCCATTGCCGGGCGTGGTACTGGTGACGCCGAACGAAGTCGACAAGCCGACGCTGGAAGCATTAAGACAAAAACTTTCCGAGCTGCCCAAGGTACAACAGGCGCAACTTGATCTAGTCTGGGTCGAACGTCTGGCCGCCATCCTCAAGCTCGGCGATCGTTTTGTCTTCGGTCTGACGGTGCTGTTGGTTTCTGCATTACTTTTGGTGATAGGCAATACCATTCGTCTTCATATTGAAAACCGCCGCACCGAGATAGAAGTGATTAAACTCGTCGGCGGCACTGACAGTTATGTGCGACGTCCCTTCCTCTATATGGGCGCGTTGTATGGCTTCGGTGCGGGGCTGTTGTCCTGGGGTGTATTGGCGTTCGGCCTGAACTGGCTGAACGATGCGGTGGTTGGGCTGGCCGGGTTGTACGGCAGTGATTTCGCACTGGCCGGCGTGCCAGTTGCCGACGGTCTGTCGCTCTTGCTTGGCGCGGTGCTGTTGGGTTATATCGGTGCATGGATTGCAGTCGCACGTCATCTCAGGGAGCTGGCGCCGAAGTAGAATCTTTTTTGCGCGTGATTGACCTCGCGGTTTTTATGGGAACTCTCGTTTGAATTCCCGGTCAATTTTTCGCAGTGCTGAGAAGCACGAGTATGTAAGTCGGAGGTTTTTTCGTATGACCAATTCTTTGCAACCTGCGTATGCGTTGGTTCCGGGTGCGAACCTGGAAGCTTACGTGCACACCGTCAACAGCATTCCATTGCTGACGCCGGAGCAGGAGCGTGAACTGGCCGAGAGTCTCTACTATGAGCAGGATTTGGGGGCGGCTCGGCAGATGGTGCTCGCCCACCTGCGTTTTGTCGTACACATTGCCCGTAGCTATTCCGGCTACGGTCTGGCTCAGGCTGACCTGATCCAGGAAGGTAACGTCGGCCTGATGAAGGCGGTCAAGCGCTTCAACCCGGAAATGGGTGTGCGTCTGGTGTCGTTCGCCGTGCACTGGATCAAGGCGGAAATTCACGAGTTCATCCTGCGCAACTGGCGCATTGTGAAAGTCGCGACCACCAAGGCCCAGCGCAAGCTGTTCTTCAACCTGCGCAGCCAGAAGAAACGTCTGGCGTGGCTGAACAACGAGGAAGTCCACCGTGTGGCGGAAAGCCTCGGTGTGGAACCGCGTGAAGTGCGCGAGATGGAAAGTCGCCTGACCGGCCATGACATGGCCTTCGACCCGGCTGCTGAAGCCGACGACGACAGCGCTTTCCAGTCGCCGGCCAACTACCTGGAAGACCACCGGTACGACCCGGCGCGTCAACTGGAAGATGCCGACTGGAGCGACAACTCCAACAACAACCTGCACGAAGCACTCGAAGTGCTGGACGAACGCAGCCGTGACATCCTCTATCAGCGCTGGCTGGCAGAAGAGAAAGCCACGCTGCACGACCTGGCGCAGAAGTACAACGTGTCGGCTGAGCGTATCCGTCAGCTCGAGAAGAGCGCGATGAACAAGCTCAAGTTGTCGATCGCTGCGTAACCGGCGAACAGGCAATAAAAAACGCCCCGATCAGCAATGATCGGGGCGTTTTTGTATGTCGCGTTTAAAGCTGAATCAGATCAGCGCTGAACAACGCGCAATTGCTTGCTGGCCGGTTCATTAGGCAATACGCGCTTGGCGACGACGTAATGCTTTTCCCAATACGGCTTGTTCAGCGTATCGATGCTCACCGACTTGCCGCGACGCGGCGCGTGGATGAAGCGATCATTGCCCAGGTAGATGGCAACGTGGTTGACTCGACGGCTCTTGATGTTGAAAAAGATCAGGTCGCCGGGCTTGAGATCGTTGCGCTCGACCTTCACCCCATGACCGCTGGCCATGGCGTTGGAAGTGCGTGGCAGGTCGAATGTGGCGTCGTTAAACGCGTATTTCACCAGACCGCTGCAATCGAAGCCTTTACTTGGGCTGCTGCCGCCCCAACGATAAGGTGTACCGAGGACGTTTACAGCGCGGCTGAGCACGTTGCTGCTCTCCTTGCTCGCCATCGGTGGCACCAGCTTGCTGTGGTTCTTGCTGCTCAGCGTGGTGGTTTTGCTTTTGCTGCTTTTGCTCGAAGGAGCCGAAGCATGGGATTTAGGGGTAAAGCCGTTAACGTTAGGAAGACGTTGCTCACGATTGGTGGCGTGGGCGGCCAGTGGCATTAATAGGCAGATGGTTAGCCATGTCTTGAAAAATGGTCGCATTAGGCGTGGCTCTTAAGTGGTAGCGCGCAACTTTATAACAGCTTTTTTGTCCCTTCCGAGGCCGTTGGTCGATTCAATCCGGTGGTCAATTTCGCTCAACAAGCGGCAATTTGACTCAATTGTCGGACAGAACCCAAGCCCCACAAGGCTTTGCGCAATGTGTAACAGTGAAGAGCCACTTGTCGGCTCGACACAAAAAAGTCACAAAGATGCAGAAAATATTTATCTATCGAGGCAAATGAGGTCATTCATGAACCGCTATCAGCAGGTTGCTCAACCGCAGGACACGCACAGCAAGGTGATCGGTTATCTGCTGTGGATTCTTGGCTTCACCGGCGCTCACCGCTTCTATTACGGCAAACCTGTGACCGGGACGATCTGGTTTTTTACCTTCGGTTTGCTCGGCATCGGCTGGCTGATCGACCTGTTCCTGATCCCGGCGATGGATCGTGAGGCCGATCTGCGTTTTACCGCAGGGCCGATCGAATACAACGTCGCGTGGATTCTGCTGACGTTCCTCGGGGTATTCGGCGTACACCGTATGTATCAGGGGAAATGGATCAGCGGGCTGGTGTATCTGCTCACGGGCGGGTTGTTCTTTATTGGCGTGCTGTATGACTTCTGGACGCTGAATGATCAGGTCTCGGTGCGTAACGCGCAGAATCGCGGCGCTTTCCAGTAACCTGTGGCGAGGGGATTTATCCCCGTTGGGCTGCGAAGCGGCCCTGAATACGAGAACGCGGTGGATATGATCCACCGCGTGCAATGGCTTCGCGACTGCTTCGCAGCCGAACGGGGATAAATCCCCTCGCCACAATATCCCTCAGCATCAAGCCTGGTGGCTAATCCGCCCATCCACCAGCGTATAGCGAACCACACCCGGCAGGCTGTGCCCCAGGAACGGGCAGTTCTCGCCCTTCGACAGCCAGTTCTCACCGGCCACCGTCGAAGCCTGCGGGTCGAACAGCACGATATCCGCCGCCCCACCCACCGCCAGCTTGCCCGCCGGCAAACGCAACGCCTCAGCCGGGCCAGCACTCAGACGCGCGAGCAAGGTCGGCAGATCGAGCAAACCATCCTCCACCAACGTCATCGCCAATGGCAGCAACAACTCAACACTGCTGATGCCCGGCTCAGTCGCGCCGAACGGTGCCAGTTTGGCGTCACGTTCGTGTGGTTGGTGATGGCTGGAAATCGCCGAGATCACCCCGGATTTCACCGCTTCACGCAGACCATCGCGGTCAGCGCGGGTACGCAGCGGCGGTTGCACGTGATAGAGACTGCTGAAGTCGATCAGCGCTTCGTCGGTCAGAATCAGCTGATACAACGCGACATCCGCCGTCACCTTCAAACCACGGGCCTGGGCCTGAGCGATCAGGGCGACGCCGCGCGCGCTGGTCAACTGGCTGAAGTGCGCACGCACGCCGGATTGCTCGACCAGCAGCAGATCTCGAGCCAATGCCACCGTTTCAGCGGTTTCCGGAATCCCCGGCAGACCGAGGAAGCTGGCCACCGCGCCTTCGTGAGCCAAACCACCTTCGGCCAGATCATGATCCTGCGAGTTGAAGATCACCGTCAGATCAAACGTCGCCGCATATTCCAGCGCCCGGCACAGCGTGCGCGTATTGCGGAAGCTCTCCAGACCGTTGCCGAACGCCACACAACCGGCGTCGCGCAGTGCCACCAGTTCAGCCAGTTGCTCGCCGTCCAGACCTTTGCTCAGCGCGCCAATCGGGAACACCTTGGTGTTGCCGGCCTCGCGGGCGCGGTCGAGGATCAGTTCGGCCACGGCGGAGGTGTCGAGCACCGGTTTGGTTTTCGGCGGGCAGCACAGGCTGGTCACGCCACCGGCAGCGGCGGCGCGGGTTTCGCTGATGATCGAGCCTTTGCGGCTGTAACCCGGCTCGCGCAGGGCAACGTTGAGGTCGACGAGGCCCGGAGCGGCGACAAGACCTTGGGCGTCGATGGTTTCTACTGCCGTGAAACCCGCTGGAGCGGCGCCGAGGGCGACGATCTTGCAGGCTTCAACGTGAATGTCGGTGATTTGATCCAGGCCGCTGCTTGGATCGATGACGCGTGCGCCGAGAATGCTGAGCTTCACTGGGCGTTCTCCTGCTCGAATTGACGCTGCGCGGTTTGTCCGCTCATGGCCATGGACAGCACAGCCATACGAATTGCGATGCCGTAGGTGACCTGATTGAGGATCACCGAGTGCGGGCCGTCGGCCACTGCCGACTCGATCTCCACGCCGCGGTTGATCGGCCCCGGGTGCATGACGATGCAATCGGGTTTGGCCCCGGCCAGACGTGCTGTGGTCAGGCCGAACAAACGGTAGAACTCGCCTTCGCTCGGCAGCAGGCCGCCGGTCATGCGTTCACGCTGCAGGCGCAACATGATCACCACGTCGACGTCTTTCAGGCCTTCGGTCATGTCGGTGTAGACCTTCACGCCGTATTGCTCGATGCCGATCGGCAGCAGGGTTTTCGGCGCGATCACGCGGATGTCCGGGCAACCGAGGGTTTTCAGGGCGAGCATGTTCGAGCGTGCGACCCGCGAGTGCAGGATGTCGCCGACGATGGCCACCGAGAGGTTTTCAAAACCGCCCTTGTGCCGACGAATAGTGAGCATGTCGAGCATGCCCTGCGTCGGGTGCGCGTGACGGCCGTCGCCGCCGTTGATGATCGCCACTTGCGGGCAAACGTGTTCGGCGATGAAGTGCGCGGCACCGGAATCACCGTGGCGCACGACGAACATGTCGGCGGCCATGGCTTCGAGGTTGCGCAGGGTGTCGAGCAGCGTTTCACCCTTGCTCGCCGACGATGTCGATACGTTCAGGGTGATCACGTCCGCCGACAGCCGCTGGGCCGCCAGTTCGAAGGTGGTGCGGGTGCGCGTGGAGTTTTCGAAGAACACGTTGCACACGGTCTTGCCGCGCAGCAACGGGACTTTCTTCACCGCCCGGGCACCGACTTCGAGGAACGAGTCAGCAGTGTCGAGGATTTCCGTCAGCAACTCGCGGCGCAGGCCGTCGAGCGAGAGGAAGTGGCGCAGCTGGCCCTGATCATTGAGCTGCAGCGGGCGCTTGGTATCTAGAGGCGTCATCGCGAAGGGGACTCTCAATAGGGCGGATTAAAGGGACATGTCTTGCAGTTCGAGCGTCAACGGCTCGGGGCCGGACAGCTTTACCCGTTCGTGAGCGGCCAGCGCCAAGGTCGCGCCGACCACGTTCGGGCGGATCGGCAGCTCACCAGCGTCCAGATCCAGCAGGCAGACCAGGGTCACGCTGGCCGGGCGGCCGTAGTCGAACAATTCATTGAGAGCGGCGCGGATGGTGCGGCCGCTCATCAGTACGTCGTCGATCAGCACCAGATGCTGGCCTTCGATCTCGAAGGGCAGGGCGGACGGCCGCACTTGCGGGTGCAGGCCGTTCTGGCTGAAGTCGTCGCGGTAGAAAGAAACATCCAGCGTGCCCAGTGGCGCGTCGCTGCCCAATTCCTTGAGCAAGGCCTGCGCGACCCAGATGCCGCCGGTGCGGATGCCGATGTAGCGCGGTTCAGTGATGTCACGCTGGGCAAGGTGCGCCTTGAGGCGGGTCGCCATCTGACTGATCAGATCGGCGGGATTTGGCAGGCTCATGGTTGCTCCTTGTTGGGGGCGAGTCGGATCCTTGGACACGACTCGGTTTTTCACTCAAAAGAAAAGCGCCGAAGCGCTTGTCAGGATTCAAACAATGCAGTGTTTTCATCAAGCCAGCCCTGCAACAGCAGCGCGGCAGCGATGGCGTCCACCGGGTTATCGCGGTAACTGCCTTTTTGGCCGCCACGGGCCAGTCGCTCGCCTTTGGCCTCGAACGTGGTCAGGCGCTCGTCGTGGGTATAGAAGGGCACATTGAAGCGGCCGTTGAGGCGGCGGGCGAATTTCTCCGCGCGCAGGCACATTTCGCTCGGCGTGCCGTCCATGTTCAGCGGCAGGCCGACGACCACGGCGTCGGGTTTCCATTCTTTTATAAGCGCTTCGACCTGGTTCCAGTCGGGAACGCCGTTCTGTGCCTTCAAGGTGCACAGCTCGCGGGCCTGGCCAGTGATTACCTGACCGACGGCAACGCCGATCTGTTTGGTGCCGTAGTCGAAGCCGAGAATCAGACGCAGCGCCATCAGGCGTGACCTGCCTGGCTGGTCAGCAGGCTGAGGTTGATCCCCAGGTGCTTGGCCGCCGCTTCGAGGCGCAGTTCGCTGCTGGTGTTGAAGAGGATGTCGGCGTCGTACGGGCAGGTCAGCCAGGCGTTGTCGGCCATTTCCGCTTCCAGTTGCCCGGCTTCCCAACCCGCATAGCCGAGAGCGATCAGGCTTTTCGCCGGGCCGACGCCGTCCGCGATGGCGAACAACACGTCTTGCGAGGTCGACAGCGACAGGTCGCCGTCCAGCTGTGCGGTGGCCTGGAAGGTTTTGCCCGCCGGATGCAGGACAAAACCGCGATCAGTCTGTACCGGCCCGCCGATGAAGATCGGCACGTGCTGGCAGAGTGCTGGCGGGTCGATGTCCGGGCGCAGTTGCTCGAGAATGTCGGCCAGATTCAGCTCTTGCGGTCGATTGACCACAATCCCCATCGCGCCATTGGCCGTGTGCTCGACGATGTAGGTCAAGGTATGGGCAAAGTTCGGGTCGGCCATGTGAGGCATGGCGATCAGGAAGTGATGCTTGAGGTAGCTGGGGCTGACGTTTTTCATGTGCGCTAGTGTGGCGTTCGGGGGGCAAACTGACAAGCTGAAGCCGCCAAAAGATCGCAGCCTTCGGCAGCTCCTACAGGGGAGCACAGGCCAAACTGTAGGAGCTGCCGAAGGCTGCGATCTTTTGATCTTGCCCCTAATTGCTGGACAAGCGGTCGCCGCGGGCGAATTTCCAGGTGCGGATGATTTCCAGGCGGTCGATGTCCGACAGGTCGCCGGTAAACGGTGCAAACGGCGCCGCTAACCGGACGATGCGCTGCGCCGCTTGGTTCAGCAGCGGCTGGCCAGACGATTCCAGCACCAGCACTTCATACAGCGAGCCGTCGCGATTGATCGAGACCATCAGGCGCAAATTGCCGTAGATCTGCTTGCGCCGCGCTTCGTCGGGATAATTCAGGTTGCCGATGCGCTCGACCTTCTTGCGCCATTCGTCTTTATACCAGGCGCCCTTGTCGCGCATGGTCGACGCAGCGCTCAAGCGATGAATGCGCGGGCGTTTGGCGTACAGCTGTTGTTCTTTGGCCAGTTCGGCTTCAAGGCTGGCGATGTCGCTGGACAGCTGCGAGCTGTCGAACGTCGGCGCGTCGACCGACGGTTTCACTTCAGTCTTGGTCTCTTCTTTCTTGGTCGGCGCCTTTTTCGGCTTCGGTGCCACGGTGGTCACCGCTGCTTTGGGCGCGGCTTCCTGCACTTCCGGCTTGGCGGCCGGTGGCGGCGTGACTTTTTTGACCTGATTGTCCTGGAACGGCGCGACCTCAGTGGTCTTCGGAATCGCCTTTTTGTCCAGCGTGCCGCTGCCTTCCTGATTTTCCTGAGCGAGAAAATCCGCCTTCTCCGGCTTCTTTTCGCTCTTGAAAGTGGCGAGGGTAATTTCCAGGGTTTTGCTGATTTGCTTGGGCTCGACCATCGTGAAGCCGACGCCGAGCAGCAACGCCAAATGAATCAGCGCCGCAAGGAATAGGGTAAAACCGAGGCGATCGGCCGGGCGCACGCCACGATGGGCGAGTTCAGCGGGCAGATCGGACGGGAGGGTCATTTCAAGAAAACCAACATCGCGTTTTTCAAAGGCCGGGCATGATAACGCAATGTTGGTCGCATCTTGGTTGTTCTATCTCAACGAGCTTTAAGCTTCTGATCGATGGCATCCATGAGCATGCCGCCGATATCAGTGCCAAACGCGTTGTCGATTTCACGGATGCAGGTCGGGCTGGTCACGTTGATTTCGGTCAGGCTCTCGCCGATCACGTCGAGACCGACGAACAGCAAGCCTTTCTCACGCAGGGTCGGGCCGACTTGGGCGGCGATCCAGCGATCTTTCTCGGTCAGCGGACGCGCTTCGCCACGACCACCGGCGGCGAGGTTGCCACGGGTTTCGCCCTGCGCCGGAATCCGCGCCAGGCAGTAATCCACCGGCTCGCCGTCGATCATCAGGATGCGTTTGTCGCCGTCCTTGATCGCTGGCAGGTAGGCCTGGCCCATGATCTGCTGCCCACCGAGGGCGGTCAGGGTTTCCAGAATCACCGACAGGTTCGGGTCGCCCGCGCGGTGACGGAAGATCGAAGTGCCGCCCATGCCGTCCAGCGGCTTGAGGATCACGTCGCCATGTTTGGCGGCAAATTCGCGCAGCACATCGGCACGGCGGCTGACGATGGTTGGCGGCGTGCACTGCGGGAATAGCGTGGCGAACAGCTTTTCATTGCAGTCGCGCAGGCTCTGCGGCTTGTTCACCACCAGTACGCCGGCGGTTTCAGCCTGTTCAAGCAGGTAGGTGGAGTAGACGAACTCCATGTCGAACGGCGGATCCTTGCGCATCAGGATCACGTCCAGATCGCTCAGCAGGTTGTCCTGCTCGGCGTCCAGTTCGAACCATTTTTCCGGGTTGGCGAAGACTTTCAGCGGCTTCATGCGCGCACGTGCCTGACCTTCGCCCTGATACAGGTCGCGCTGTTCCATATAGAACAGTTCCCAGCCGCGCTTTTGCGCGGCCAGCAGCATGGCCAGCGAGCTATCCTTTTTATAGGAGATGCTGGCGATAGGGTCCATGACAATCCCGACGCGAACGCTCATTGGGTTTTCCTCGAAAATTGGCTACCGGATCGGTATTGAAAAAGTGCCGCCAGAGTGGCGCCGGGTGGGTTTTCGGTCAAGGGAAAACCCGTCGATAGATTGGATCTGGAGACTGTGCTAAAAAGGCTGGCATATCGTGCTGGCCCTTAAGCATCAAGGGTTTCCGGCCATTACTCATAGCAAAACGGACAATTTGATTCGCAAAGGCGACGGTAGAGCCCTCTTATGGAACAGCAGTCCAGCGCCTTGAAGGTCATGGTGATCGACGACTCGAAAACGATTCGTCGCACCGCCGAAACATTGTTGAAGAATGTCGGTTGCGAAGTGATCACGGCGATCGACGGTTTCGACGCCCTGGCCAAGATCGCCGATAACCACCCCGGGATCATTTTTGTCGACATCATGATGCCGCGTCTGGATGGTTATCAGACCTGCGCTTTAATCAAGAACAACAGCGCGTTCAAGGCGACACCGGTGATCATGTTGTCATCGCGCGACGGGCTGTTCGACAAGGCCAAGGGGCGGATTGTCGGTTCTGATCAATTTTTGACCAAGCCTTTCAGCAAGGAAGAACTGCTCAACGCGATTCAGGCCCATGTTCCGGGCTTTGCCGCCGTTTTGCCGCAGTAAGACACGTACAGAGACGCGCGGTCAGCGGGCCGGGCGTCGACAAGAAAAATGGGGAAAACCATGGCACGTATCCTGATCGTCGATGATTCGCCGACTGAAATGTACAAACTCACCGGCATGCTGGAAAAGCACGGCCATGAAGTGTTGAAGGCCGAAAACGGCGCGGACGGCGTGGCCCTGGCCCGTCAGGAAAAACCTGATGCGGTACTGATGGACATCGTCATGCCCGGCCTCAACGGTTTTCAGGCAACCCGCCAGTTGACCAAGGATGCCGACACCACGCACATCCCGGTGATCATTATCACCACCAAGGATCAGGAAACCGACAAGGTCTGGGGCACTCGTCAGGGCGCCAAGGACTACCTGACCAAACCGGTCGACGAAGACACCCTGATCAAGACCCTGAACAACGTACTCAAAGGCTGATCGCGCAACCATGAGCGAATCGCTGACCGCGTTCGAACTGCTCTGGCAGATCGATCAGCGCTGCCGCTTGCTGGCGGCGGACTTGCCGTCGCAACCGGCGCGCCAGGATCGCTGGAGCGGCATCGGCTTTCGCCTCGGCGAACACTGGTATGTGGCGCCGATGGGCGAAGTCAGCGAAGTGCTGCACGAACCGCGTTTCACCCAGTTGCCCGGGGTCAAGCCGTGGGTCAAGGGTGTGGCTAATCTGCGCGGACGGTTGCTGCCGATCATGGATTTGTGTGGTTTCTTCGGGCATGAACTGTCGCCGTTGCGCAAACAGCGGCGGGTGTTGGTGGTGGAGCATGGGGACGTGTTTGCCGGGCTGATGGTCGATGAGGTTATTGGTCTGCAGCATTTCGAGCAGGACAGCTTCGAACCGATCTCGATCAGCAAGCGCCAGGGCTCCAAGGCCGAGTTCGTCAAAGGCTATTTTCGGCGCGAGCAGAACTGGCGGGTGTTCAGCCTGTTTGCCCTGGCGAAATCCCCGGTGTTCATGAGTGTCGCAATCTAGTCGAAACAACAGAGAACCCATGTGGGAGCGGGCTTGCTCGCGAATACGGTCAGACATTCAACATTGATGCTGGCTGACCCACCGCATTCGCGAGCAAGCCCGCTCCCACATTGGATCGTGGCAGGTCTCATAGGCGAGGACCGATGATAAAAGCAAAAACAGGCAAGCCGGCGGAAGGATCGCGCAGTCGCTCGCAGATCATCGTGCTGTTCATCGCACTGATCGTGTTCATCATGCTGCTGTTCGCCAACTTCGCTTACCTCAACACCCAGGCGAATTACGACAAACAGTACATCGGCCACGCCGGTGAGCTGCGCGTGCTCTCGCAGCGCATCGCCAAAAACGCCACCGAAGCCGCCGCCGGCAAGGCTGCGGCGTTCAAGTTGCTGAGCGATGCGCGCAACGATTTCGCCCTGCGCTGGGGTTACCTGAAGAAAGGCGACCCGGTCACCGGCCTGCCGCCAGCCCCTGCCACCGTGCGCCCGGAAATGCGCGCCGTGCAGCTGGACTGGGAACGTCTGCTGAAAAACACCGACGCCATCCTCTCCAGCGAACAGACTGTATTGTCGCTGCATCAGGTCGCCGCGACCCTGGCCGAAACCGTGCCGCAGTTGCAGATCGAATACGAAAAAGTCGTCGAAATCCTCCTTCAGCGTGGTGCCCCGGCTGCACAAGTAGCGATGGCCCAGCGTCAATCGCTGCTGGCCGAGCGCATCCTTGGCGCGGTCAACACCGTGCTCGCTGGTGACGAAAACTCGCAGCAAGCCGCCGATGCCTTTGGTCGCGACGCCACCCGTTTTGGCCAAGTGCTCAACGGCATGCTGCAAGGCAATACGACGCTGAAAATCACTCAGGTCGAAGACCGTGACGCCCGCGCGCGTTTGAGCGAAATCTCCGAGCTGTTCCAGTTCGTCTCCGGTTCCGTCGATGAAATCCTCGAAACCTCGCCGGAACTGTTCAAGGTTCGCGAATCGGCGAGCAATATCTTCAGCCTCTCGCAAACCCTGCTCGACGAAGCCTCGCACCTGGCCACCGGTTTTGAAAACCTCGCGGGCGGGCGCAACACCGACACCATCGGCGGCTACGTCCTCGGTTTGCTGGCACTGGCCTCGATCATCCTGATCGGCATGGTCATGGTGCGCGAAACCAACCGGCAACTGCGCGAAACCGCCGAGAAGAACGAGCGCAACCAGAACGCGATCATGCGTTTGCTCGACGAGATTGAAGACCTGGCCGACGGCGACCTCACCGTGACCGCCTCGGTGACCGAAGACTTTACCGGCACCATCGCCGACTCGATCAACTATTCCGTCGACCAACTGCGCGACCTGGTCGCCACCATCAACCTCACCGCCGGCCAGGTCGCCGCCGCCGTGCAGGAAACCCAGGCCACCGCCATGCACCTGGCGCAAGCCTCGGAGCATCAGGCCCAGCAGATCTCCGAAGCCTCGACGGCGATCAGCGATATGGCTGAATCCATTGATCAGGTCTCGGCCAACGCTGCCGAGTCTTCGGCGGTAGCCGAGCGTTCCGTGGAGATCGCCAACAAAGGCAACGAGGTGGTGCACAACACCATCCACGGCATGGACAACATTCGCGAACAGATTCAGGACACCGCCAAGCGCATCAAGCGTCTCGGTGAGTCGTCGCAGGAAATCGGCGATATCGTCAGCCTGATCGATGACATCGCGGACCAGACCAACATCCTCGCCCTCAACGCCGCGATTCAGGCGTCGATGGCCGGTGATGCCGGGCGCGGTTTTGCTGTGGTTGCCGACGAAGTGCAACGGTTGGCCGAGCGCTCGTCCGCCGCCACTCGGCAGATCGAAACCCTGGTGCGGGCGATTCAGACCGATACCAACGAAGCCGTTATTTCCATGGAACAAACCACCACCGAAGTGGTGCGCGGCGCGCGACTGGCGCAGGATGCCGGTGTGGCCCTGGAAGAAATCGAAGGCGTGTCGAAAACCCTCGCGGCGCTGATTCAAAGCATCTCCAACGCGGCGCAGCAGCAGACGACGTCGGCCGGGCAGATTTCCCTGACGATGAATGTGATCCAGCAGATCACCTCGCAGACCTCGTCCGGCTCCACCGCCACCGCTGAGAGCATCGGCAACCTGACGAAAATGGCCAGCCAGCTGCGGCGCTCGGTGTCCGGATTCACCTTGCCGGCGGCGAAAGACAAAGCGTGAGTGGAGTGGTTATGGGTGATCGGCACGACTATGTGGCCCTCGAGTGGGTCAAAGGCGAAATTGCCGAAACGCTGAAACAGGCGCATCAGGCGATTGAAGCCGTGCTCGATGACCCGCAGGCTTTTCCGGGGCTGGACGAGTGCCTGGATTACATCCATCAGGTGCACGGCAGCCTGCAGATGGTCGAATTCTACGGCGCAGCTTTGCTCGCCGAAGAGATGGAACATCTGGTCGAAGCCCTGCAGCAAGAGCGCGTCAGCCATCGCGACGAAGCGCTGCATCTGTTGCTGCAAGCGCTCGGGCAATTGCCGATCTACCTCGACCGCGTGCAAAGCGCCCGGCGTGATTTACCGCTGGTGGTGCTGCCGCTGATCAACGATCTGCGCAGCGCCCGTGGCGAAAGCCTGTTATCAGAAACCAGCCTGTTCAGCCCGCAACTGCCCGAGCTGCCGCCGCTGAGCGCAGAGGCCTTGGCGCTGCTGGAACCGCCAGAGTTGCCGAACGTGCTGCGCAAACTCCGGCAGACACTGCAAATGGCCCTGGTCGGTTTGCTGCGTGAACAGGACGACCAGACCCACCTCGGTTATCTGGCGAAAGTCTTCACCCGCCTCGAAGCGTTAAGCGGCGACACACCGCTGAGTCCGTTGTGGCAAGTCGCCTCGGCGCTGGTCGAAGGCATGCGCGAAGGCGTGATCGCCAACAGCCCGGCGCTGCGCAGCCTGTTCAAGGACGCCGACAAAGAGTTCAAGCGTCTGCTCGATCAAGGAATGGCCGGCCTCAACCAGCCGCCACCGCCGGAGCTGCTGAAAAGCCTGTTGTTCTATATTGCCAAAGCCGAACATCCCACCGGGCAGATGCTGACCATGAAAGATCGCTACTCCCTGGACGACGCGCTGCCCGACAGCGCGATGGTCGATGAAGAACGCGCGCGCCTCGCTGGCCCCGACCGCGATGCCATGCGCTCGGTGTTGGCGGCACTGTGTGAAGAACTGGTGCGGGTCAAGGAGCGCCTCGACCTGTTCGTGCGCAGCGACCGTCAGCACACCTCGGATCTGGAGAGTTTGCTGGCGCCGCTGAGGCAAATCGCCGACACCCTCGCCGTGCTCGGATTCGGTCAGCCGCGCAAAGTCATCATCGATCAATTGGCGGTGGTGCTGAGCCTTGCCCAGGGCCAGCGCGAACCGAACGACGCGATCCTGATGGACGTCGCCGGCGCCTTGCTCTACGTCGAGGCGACGCTGGCCGGGATGGTCGGCACCGTCGAGCCGGAAAGCCCGGAAGACGCGCGCCTGCCGACCACCGACCTGACGCAGATCCATCAGATCGTCATCAAGGAAGCGCGCATCTGTCTGCAACAGGCCAAGGACATGATCGTCGACTACATCGACGCCGATTGGGATCGCCAACACCTGCAACCGTTGCCGGCGCTGCTGACTCAAGTGCGTGGTGCATTGGCGATGATTCCACTGAACCGCGCGGCGAGCTTGGTCGAGGCGTGCAACGGTTTTATCCGCGAACATTTGTTGCTCGATCCGCACGAACCGGGTTGGGAACAACTGGATCATCTGGCCGATGTCATCAGCAGCCTTGAGTATTACCTTGAACGCTTGAGCGACGACCCGCAGGCACCGGGCGAACAACTGCTGGATGTCGCGCAGAAATCCCTCGCCAGTCTGGGGTTCTTTCCAAATGAGCCGCATGTTCCCGTGCTCGACGACGTGCTCAGCCCTAGCGAAGCGTTGGTGATGCAGGACATGCAGGCGCTCGACGATCCGGACATCGTGCAGTCGCTGGCCGACGTGTTGGCCAGCCCGGTGTCAGCGCTCAACCCGCCGGCACTGATCACTCCCGGCAGCCTGATGCCGCCGCCGGCCGATGAAGAACCGGTCGACGATGAGCTGCGCGAAGTGTTCCTAGAAGAGACCGATGAAGTCCTCGAAGTCCTCCACGAATACCTGCCGCGCTGGGCTGCCAATCCGCAGGATCGCGATGCGCTGACTGAGCTGCGCCGCGCCTTCCACACCTTGAAGGGCAGCGGACGTATGGTGCGCGCGCTGATCCTCGGTGAGCTGGCCTGGTCGGTGGAAAACCTGCTCAATCGTGTGCTCGAACAAAGTGTCGAACCCGGCTCGGTCGTCCAGCAACTGCTGACCGACACGGTGCTGTTGCTGCCGGAACTGATCAGCGAATTCGCCATCAACCGCCAGCGTCAGCGCAGCGATGTCGATCAACTCGCCGCCCGCGCGCACGCCTTGGCCAAGGGTGACGAGCCGATGGCCGCTGAAGACGTCGACGATGTCGCAGCGCTCGACCCACTGTTGCTGGAGATCTTCCGCAACGAGGCGGAAACCCACCTCGCCAGCTTCAACCGTTTTCTAGATCAAGCGGCCGAGCATGTGCCGTTGCAAGCCAGCGACGAATTGCAGCGCGCCCTGCACACGCTCAAGGGCAGCGCGTCGATGGCCGGCGTGTTGCCGATTGCCGAACTGGCCGCGCCGCTCGATCAACTCGCTCGCGAATTCAAGGCGCACCAGTTGCCGCTGGATCTCGATGAAGTGGAATTGCTCCTTGAAGCCGAGGGCTTGTTTCGCGTCGGTTTGCGTCAGCTCAAACACGATCCGCTGGCGCCGATTGTCGGCGCGCAGTCGCTGATCAAGCGCACCGATGAACTGCTGGCCGAGCGGCTGGCGTCGATCCTCGATGCGCCGAACACCGGCCTGCGGATCAAGCGCGACCCGCAACTGATCAACAACTTTCTCGCCCAAGGCATGGACATCCTCCTCGACGCCGAAAGCCTGTTGCAGCGCTGGCAGCAGCACCCCGGCGAGCGTCAGGAACTCAGCGCGCTGCTCGATGAATTGACCACGCTGGGCGAGGGCGCGCACCTCGCCGATCTGCTGCCGGTCGATGTGTTGTGCGAGGCCTTGCTCGATCTTTACGGCGCCGTCGAAGAAAGCAGTCTGGCGGTCAGCGAGCGGTTTTTTCACGAAGCGCAAAATGCCCACGAAGCGCTGATCAACATGCTCGACGAACTGGCTGCCGGCCAGGAAGTCACCCCGCAGCCCGAGCGAATCCGCGCGTTGCATGATCTGCTCGATGAAAGCCTCGACCCGTCGTCGATGGGCCTGATTCGCAGCGACGGCAGCCGCACCCTGAGCATCCGCGAACTGGGCAGCGCCACCGCCGAACTGCAACAAACGGCCAGCGCTTTTGAAGCGGACGACGAGATCGTCGAGATCTTCCTCGAAGAGGCCGTGGATATTCTCGACAGCGCCGGCCAAGCCTTGCAGCGCTGGCTGAGTGACCCGGACAACAGCGCGCCGTTGTCATCCTTGCAGCGCGATTTGCACACGCTCAAGGGCGGCGCGCGCATGGCTGAAGTCGAGGCCATCGGCGATCTCGCTCAGGAGCTGGAAAGCCTTTACGAAGGCCTGGTCGATCGTCGCTACAACTACAGCGAAACTTTGGGGCGCTTGCTGCTCAAGAGTCATGACCGCTTGGCGCTGTTGCTTGATCAGTTGCAAAACCATCAGCCACTGACGCCGGCGCACGATCTGATTGAAGCGATCCGCCAAGTGCGGCAGGGGCCAGGCATCGCCGAAACGCCGCCAGCCACCGCCGATCATGACAGCGCCAGTCACGATCCGGAGCTGCTGGAGATCTTCCTCGAAGAAGGTTTCGACATCATCGAAAACTCCGGCGCCGCGCTGCTGCGCTGGCAGGCCGAGCCGGGTAATCGACAGGAAATCGAAACCCTGCTGCGCGATCTGCACACCCTCAAGGGTGGCGCGCGGATGGTCGAGATCGGCCCGATCGGCGACCTCGCCCATGAGCTGGAATACCTTTACGAAAGTCTGTCGGCCGGTTCGCTGCAAGCCTCGACCGAACTGTTTGCGCTGGTGCAGCGCGGGCATGACCGACTGGCGCAGATGCTCGACGCGGTGCGTGCCGGGCAACCGTGCCCGCCGGCCGATCGGCTGATCAATGCGATTCAGAATTTCAGTCATCCGGCGACCATTGAAACGCCGCCGGTGCTGCTGCCGGTTGCAGCTAAAACCGAGGCCGCACCGCCGGCGGCCGACGTTGGCGCGGACATGGTCAAGGTCTCCGCCGAACTGCTGGATGAACTGGTGAATCTGGCCGGGGAAACCTCGATCTTCCGGGGCCGTATCGAGCAGCAGGTCAACGACGCACAGATTGCTCTGAACGAGATGGAAACCACCATCGAACGGATGCGCGATCAGTTGCGCCGTCTCGACACCGAAACCCAGGGGCGGATTCTCAGTCGCCAGCAAGCGGATGCCGAACGCCTCGGTTACGAAGAATTCGATCCGCTGGAAATGGATCGCCATTCGCAGTTGCAGCAACTGTCGCGAGCGCTGTTCGAATCCGCCTCTGACTTGCTCGATCTGAAAGAAACCCTCGACCGCCGCAACCACGACGCGGAGAACCTGTTGCAGCAACAGGGCCGCATCAACACCGAGTTGCAGGAAGGCCTGATGCGCACGCGCATGGTGCCGTTCGAGCGCATGTTGCCGCGCCTGAAACGCATCGTCCGTCAGGTCGCCGAAGAGCTGAACAAAGACGTCGCGTTTGTCGTCGGCAACGCTGAAGGCGAGATGGATCGCAGCGTGCTCGAACGCATGGCCGCGCCGCTGGAACACATGCTGCGCAACGCCGTCGATCATGGTCTGGAGTCCGCCGAAGTGCGGCTGGCGGCGGGTAAACCGGCGCAAGGGCAGATCAGCCTCGACCTGTCTCGCGAGGGCGGCGACATCGTTTTCGACATCCGCGATGACGGCGCCGGTGTACCGCTGGAAGCGGTGCGCAACAAGGCGATCAAGCGTGGTTTGCTCGCGCCGAATGCCGAGATCAGCGACCGCGATGTGTTGCAGTTCATCCTTCAGCCGGGGTTTTCCACAGCGGAAAAAATCACCCAGATTTCCGGGCGTGGTGTCGGCATGGACGTGGTGCACGAAGAGGTGCGGCAACTCGGCGGCACCATGAGCATCGATTCGGTGCCGGGGCAGGGCGTGCATTTCCGCATTCGTCTGCCGTTCACCGTGTCGGTCAACCGCGCGTTGATGGTGCAATGCGGTGAGGATCAATACGCGATTCCGCTGAACACCATCGAAGGCATTGTTCGCGTGTTGCCGAATGATCTCGAAGGGCACTTCCGTCAGGATCCGCCGCGCTATCAATACGGCGGCCAGACCTATGAACTGTGCTACCTCGGCGAACTGCTGAAAACTGCGCCACGGCCAAAACTGCTCGGGCAGAACCTGCCATTGCCGGTGCTGCTGGTGCACTACAACGACCGGCATATTGCCGTGCAAGTCGACGTGATGGCGGGCACGCGCGAGATCGTGGTGAAGAGCCTCGGCGCGCAATTCGCGGCGCTGCAGGGCGTGTCCGGGGCGACGATTCTTGGCGATGGCCGGGTGGTGCTGATTCTCGATCTGCTCGCACCGATTCGGGCGATGCAGGCGCGCATTGCGCAAACGCCGACGCTGCCGGAGATCGACAGCGAACCGCAAAAGCCGCTGCTGGTGATGGTGGTCGACGACTCGGTCACCGTGCGCAAGGTCACCAGCCGCTTGCTCGAACGCCACGGCATGAACGTGCTGACCGCCAAGGACGGAGTCGATGCGATGCTGCTGCTCGAAGAACACATGCCCGACCTGATGCTGCTCGACATCGAAATGCCGCGCATGGACGGCTTCGAAGTCGCCACCCAGGTGCGCAACGACGAACGCCTGCAACACTTGCCGATCATCATGATTACCTCGCGCACCGGGCAAAAACACCGTGATCGTGCGATGGCCATCGGCGTCAACGACTACCTCGGCAAGCCGTACCAGGAATCGGTGCTGCTCGAAAGCATTGCCCAATGGAGCAAGAAACATGCATGAGCGCCGGCACAATCAGCGCAGCAGCCAACTGACCGGGCTGCTGCTGCCGTTGGCGGATCGCAATTTGATCCTGCCCAACGTCGCCGTAGCTGAGCTGATCGACTATCAGGCCAGTGCCTTCGATCTGGATACGCCGCCGTGGTATCTGGGGCGGGTGACGTGGCGTGAACGGCGGATTCCGTTGCTCAGTTTTGAATCGGCGTGCGGACAGAAAATTGTGATTGGCGAGCGCGCTCGGATCGTGATTTTGAATGCGCTGGGCGGGTTGCCGGAGTTGAAGTTCATTGCGCTGCTGGTGCAGGGGATTCCGCGGTCGTACAAGCTTGATAGCCAGTTGAGCTATGTCGACGTGCCGTTGTGTGCGCTGGAGCAGGCGGCGGTGCAGGTCGGGGAGCAAGTGGCGAAGGTGCCGGATTTGTTGGGGTTGGAGAAGTTGTTGGTGGAGGCTGATCTGGTTTGACGGCCTGACCCTCACCCCAGCCCTCTCCCGGAGGGAGAGGGGGCCGACCGAGGTGTCTGGCGTCATGCATCGACCTGAAAAACCAAATCGATTATGGATTCAACACAACAGAATCAGGTCGGCGCACCTCTGAAATATCCCCCAATCAGTCCCCTCTCCCTCCGGGAGAGGGCTAGGGTGAGGGGCTTTTGAAGTGTGAACAGGTGTCGAAGCGTTGTTCGAATGGCCTCATCGCGAGCAAGCTCAATCTTGGATTATGAATCCCTGCCCCTGTAGGAGCTGCGGCACGCTGCGATCTTTTGATGTTGAAGATCAAAAGATCGCAGCCTCGTTTCACTCGACAGCTCCTACAGGGCGTTTCTCAACCATTACTCTGAGCGTAATGATTCACCACCGTGCTTGATTGATGCCCCCACCCCACGCGCCTACCTTAGCTCCACGACAGCGAACCCCGTGGAGTGAGCATGACAACAACAATTTCCCCCGACTCGCGCTGGACGCGGCGGCGCGATGAGAAGCAGCGCCGCCTCGACAAGGTGCGCGGGCTGGCCGACGGTGTGGTGTTGCCCACCGACAAGATCGTCGCCGCGCTCGAAGCGCTGATCCATCCCGGCGACCGTGTGGTGCTGGAGGGCAACAATCAGAAGCAGGCGGATTTCCTCTCGCGCTCGCTGGCCAAGGTCGACCCGGAAAAGCTTCACGACCTGCACATGATCATGCCCAGCGTCGGCCGCTCCGAGCACCTCGATCTGTTCGAACGCGGTATCGCCCGCAAGCTCGATTTCTCCTTCGCCGGCACCCAAAGCCTGCGCATCAGCCAATTGCTCGAAGACGGCCTGCTGGAAATCGGCGCAATCCACACCTACATAGAACTCTATGCGCGACTGGTGGTGGATCTGATCCCCAATGTCGTGCTCTCAGCCGGTTTCATGGCCGACCGCGCCGGTAACATCTACACCGGCCCAAGCACCGAAGACACCCCGGCGCTGATCGAACCGGCCGCGTTCAGCGACGGCATCGTCATCGTCCAGGTCAACCAATTGGTCGACGACGTCAGCGAATTGCCACGCGTTGATATTCCCGCCTCATGGGTCGACTTTGTCGTGGTGGCTGACAAACCGTTCTACATCGAACCGCTGTTCACCCGCGACCCACGCCACATCAAGCCTGTGCACGTGTTGATGGCGATGATGGCGATTCGCGGCATCTACGAAAAACACAACGTGCAGTCGCTCAACCACGGCATCGGTTTCAACACCGCCGCCATCGAATTGATCCTGCCGACCTACGGCGAATCCCTCGGCCTCAAAGGCAAGATTTGCCGCAACTGGACGCTCAATCCGCACCCGACATTGATCCCGGCGATCGAAAGTGGCTGGGTCGAAAGCGTGCATTGCTTCGGCACCGAACTGGGCATGGAAAACTACATCGCTGCGCGCCCGGACGTGTTCTTCACCGGCCGCGACGGCTCGCTGCGTTCCAACCGGATGTTCTGCCAACTGGCCGGGCAATACGCGGTGGATCTGTTTATCGGCGCGACGTTGCAGGTCGATGGCGATGGCCATTCCTCGACCGTAACCCGTGGCCGCCTCGCCGGTTTCGGTGGCGCGCCGAACATGGGCCACGACCCGCGCGGTCGGCGTCACGGCACCCCGGCGTGGCTGGACATGCGCCACGACGACTCGCAGCAACCGATGCTCGAACGTGGCAAGAAACTCGTGGTGCAAATGGTCGAGACCTTCCAGGAGGGCGGCAAACCGACCTTCGTTGAAACCCTCGATGCCGTGGAAGTGGCGAAGAAAAGCGGCATGCCGCTGGCACCGATCATGATCTACGGCGACGACGTCACCCACCTGCTGACCGAAGAAGGCATCGCCTACCTGTACAAGGCGCGTTCGCTGGAAGAACGCCAGGCGATGATCGCCGCCGTCGCGGGTGTCACCGCCATCGGCCTGCGCCACAACCCGAAAGACACCGAACGCATGCGCCGCGAAGGGCTGATCGCCTTGCCCGAAGACCTCGGTATCCGCCGCACCGACGCCACCCGCGAATTGCTCGCGGCGAAAAGCGTGGCCGATCTGGTCGAGTGGTTCAGGCGGCCTGTACAACCCGCCCGCGAAATTCAGGAGCTGGTAATGCACGCATTTAACCTGCAAGCGAAACCGCTGTCCCTGGCTGATCGATTGGCCGATCTGGCGGTGGACGCGTTGATCGACGAAGCCGATCTGTCGCCGAAACCGGCACTGGTCGACCGTCGCGGCAACGGCGCGCACACCGATCTGCACTTGGGTCTGATGCACGCTTCGGCACTGTCGTTGTGGCCGGCGTTCAAGGAAATGGCTGAAGCGGCGGTTGCAATCGGTGAAGTCGATTCAACGTTGCGCGAAGCGATTGGTCGCATCGGGCGCGAAGGCGAACAAGCGATGCTCACCACCACCAACGGTGTGAACACCCATCGTGGGGCGATCTGGGCGCTGGGATTGTTGGTGACGGCTGCTGCGCTGGAACCGCAATCCTCCAGCGCCAATGCGGTGACCCTACGCGCCGCACGTCTGGCCTTGCTGGACGATCGCCACGCACCCAAACCCCTAAGCCACGGCGCCCAAGTCGCTCTGCGTTACGGCGCACGCGGCGCTCGCGAAGAAGCACAACTCGGCTTCCCTTCGGTGTTGCAACGCGGTCTGCCACAACTCAAACGCAGCCGCGCCAACGCCAGCGGCGAACAGAACGCCCGGCTCGACGCCTTGCTCGCAATCATGACCAATCTGGCCGACACCTGCGTGCTCTACCGCGCCGGCGAAGAGGGTTTGCAGGCCATGCAACTCGGCGCGCAAGCGGTGCTCGACGCCGGTGGCAGCGCCAGCCTCAGCGGTCGCCGCCGGCTGCACGAACTGGATCAACAACTCATCGCATTGAATGCCTCGCCCGGTGGCGCCGCCGACTTGCTCGCCGCCACGCTGCTGCTCGACCGTATCGAGCACAACGGCATCCTTCAGGGAGCGTTTTGATGGAAACCCTATCGTTTGAATTCCCCGCCGGGCAGCCGCCACGCGGTCGCGCGCTGGTCGGTTGTGTCGGTTCGGGTGATCTGGAAGTGCTGATCGAACCGGGCTTGGCCGGCAAGCTGACGATCAATGTGCAGACTTCGGTCAACGGCGCGCAACTGCGCTGGCAGCATCTGTTTGCGCGGATGTTCGACGGCACCACGCCGCCAGCAATGGCCATCGATATCCACGATTTCGGCGCGACGCCGGGGGTGGTGCGTTTGCGACTGGAACAAGGTTTCGAGGAGATCGGCCATGACTGACAGCGCCGCGTTGCTCAACAAACACAGCTTCGTCGAACTCGGCGCGCGGCAACGGGCGAAAGCCTTGCTCGATGCCGGCAGCTTTCGCGAGTTGCTTGATCCGTTTCAACGGGTGATGTCGCCGTGGCTTGAACGTCAAGGCGTGGTGCCGCAGGCCGATGACGGCGTGGTGATTGCCAAGGGCAGCCTCGACGGTTTGCCGGTGGTGATCGCCGCGATTGAAGGCGCGTTTCAGGGCGGCAGCCTTGGCGAAGTCGGCGGGGCGAAGATTGCCGGTGCGCTGGAACTGGCGGCTGAAGACAACCGCAAAGGTATTCCGACCCGCGCGGTGCTGCTGCTGGAAACCGGTGGTGTGCGCTTGCAGGAAGCCAATCTCGGGCTGGCGGCGATTGCTGATATTCATGCGGCGATTGTCGATTTGCAGCAGTACCAACCGGTGGTCGGTGTGGTCGCTGGCAGTGTTGGGTGCTTTGGCGGCATGTCGATTGCCGCTGCGCTGTGCAGTTATTTGCTGGTGACTCAGGAAGCACGCCTTGGTTTGAACGGCCCGCAGGTGATTGAGCAGGAAGCCGGGATCGAAGAATACGACTCTCGCGACCGGCCTTTTATTTGGAGCCTGACTGGCGGCGAGCAGCGTTTCGCCAGTGGACTGGTGGATCGTTATGTCGCTGATGACGTGGCGAAGATTCGTCAGCAGGTGGGTGAATTATTGCAGCAGGGTTTGCCGGCACAGCCACGCAGCCAGCGCGCCGAGTGGTTCCTGCAACGCCTGAGCAGTCTGAACACTGACCCGCAAATCGAACCGTCGGTGGTTCGCGATCTGTATCAAGGAGAGCGCTCATGAGCGGCTATTCATTGCGCGGTTTGAACTGGTTTAACGCCTTGAGTGCGGGCGCTAGAAGTGTTGAAGGACTGCCGCCATCGTTGAGGGTTGCTGACGCTGAACTGGGGCGTTTTATCGCTGTGGTCGCTGACCCGGACAATCGTTTTCCGCGTGCTCGTAATGGCGAAGTCGGCTTGCTCGAAGGCTGGGGTCTGGCCAAGGCTGTGGATGACGCGATCACGGCTGACCGCGATAAAGCGCAGAAGCGCCCGATCATCGCCATCGTCGATGTGCCGAGCCAGGCTTATGGTCGCCGCGAAGAAGCGCTCGGCATTCATCAGGCGCTGGCCGGTGCGGCGGACAGTTATGCCCGTGCGCGTTTGGCCGGGCATCCGGTGATTGCGTTGTTGGTGGGGAAAGCGATGTCCGGGGCGTTTCTCGCTCATGGTTATCAGGCGAATCGTTTGATCGCGCTGCGTGATCCGGGCGTGATGGTGCATGCGATGGGCAAGGCGTCGGCGGCGCGGGTGACCTTGCGCAGTGTTGAAGAACTGGAAGCGCTGGCCGCCAGCGTGCCGCCGATGGCCTATGACATCGACAGTTATGCGAGTCTCGGATTGCTCTGGGAAACCCTGTCGGTGCAGCAGATTGAACAGCCAACCGCAGAGGATCTATCAAGGGTCAACGAGTGCCTCAAGCAAGCCATCGGTGATATCACCGGTGCTGACTTGAGCAATCGTCTCGGCGCAAAAAATCGTGCTGCCTCCAGCCGTGTGCGCGAACTGTTGAGGGCGCAGTGGTGAGCAGCCCTCTGGCCCACGATCTGCTCTGGGGCATGACCCCGGCGCAGCTGCCGGCGGATGCGCCGTTGTGGGCCGTCGAGTCGCTCAGCGCCGGGCAACCGGTGGTGGTGCGGCGGGCGCTGAGCGATGAGGGTTTTATCGCGGTCGGCGTGCGCGGTGTGTTGCGCGAGCAGCGCTTGGCGGCGTTTATGGCGGTCGATTCGATTGCCTGTCGGGTCAGCCCGGAAGCGCTGTGTCAGGTCGACAGCGAGCGCGATCTGCCAGTCATGCAGGCGCTCAAACAACTGCGGCCGATGCTCGACGATTGCGGTTGGGTCTGGGGAGTCAGCGGCAGTGTCGGGTTTGAATTGGCCAGTGGTTTTACCGCGATGCACGCGGCCAGCGATCTCGATTTGATTTTGCGGACACCGCAGATGATCACGCGTAATCAGGCAAGCAAGTTCGTTGAGCTTTTCGATCAAGCCGCGTGCCGGATTGACATGCAATTGCAGACGCCATTCGGTGCTGTGGCGTTGCGTGAATGGGCCGGCGGCTCGGCGCGCGTGCTGCTGAAAAACGCTCATCAGGCCTGTCTGGTGATTGATCCGTGGAACCCGCAGGAGCAGGCAGCGTGAGCAGTCTGCTGGTGTTTCCCGGTCAGGGTGCGCAGCAGGCAGGCATGCTTCAGCGCTTCCCTCGGGAAACGCTGGTCGAGGCCAGTGATGTGCTTGGTGAAGATGTTTTGCTACTCGATTCTGCTGAAACATTGCGCGCGACTAGAGCCGTTCAACTCTGCCTGCTGATCGCTGGCGTCGCGGCTTCACGGCAGTTGTTGCAGGACGGACTCACGGCGGATTACGTCGCCGGTCTGTCCATAGGCGCTTATCCCGCAGCAGTGGTTGCGGGGGCCTTGAGCTTCGGCGATGCGTTGCACCTGGTCAGCCTGCGCGGTGAGTTGATGCAACAGGCTTATCCACAAGGCTATGGCATGACCGCGATCATCGGCCTGCAATTATCCACAGTCGAAACGCTGCTGGCGCAGGTGCACAGCGAGGATTCGCCGGTGTATCTGGCCAACATCAACGCCGACAACCAGGTGGTGATTGCTGGCAGTGACGAGGCGATGCAAGCGGTCGCGGAACTGGCGCGCAGTAGTGGCGCTGGTCTGGCAAAACGTCTGGCGGTGAGCGTACCGTCGCACTGTCCGCTGCTGGAGAAACCGGCGCAAACCCTCGCTGAGGCCTTCGCCAAAGTCGAGTTGAAGACACCGCAGATCGCCTACCTGAGCGGCAGTCGCGCACGCCCTGTGAGCAAAGTCGAAGCGCTGCGCGACGACCTCGCCTTCAACATGTGCCGCGTGGTGGATTGGCGCGGCACCGTGCAAAGCGCTTACGAGCGCGGCGTACGGCTACAGATCGAATTACCGCCCGGTGCAGTCCTGACCGGCCTTGCGCGCCGCGTATTCGAACAAGGTACTGTGGCGGCCTTCGACAGCGCTCGCCTCGACACCCTGCAAGCGCTGCTGCGTGAGGAGGGTAGCCGCCAACCCTAAACCGCCGCGACTCAAGCTTCGAACAACAAAAACAACATTCGACGATGCACTTTGAGGACTACAACAATGATTATTTACGGTGTGGCGTTTCTCGCCTTTTGTACGCTGGTGGGTATCTGGGTCGGTGAGTTGCTCGGCAAGCTGATCGGCGTGCCGGCCAACGTCGGCGGTGTCGGTATCGCGATGCTGCTGTTGATCGGTCTGGGCAGTTACCTAAACAAAAGCGGCTGGCTCAAAGGCAAGACCGAGCAGGGCGTGGAGTTCTGGAGCGCCATCTACATTCCCATCGTGGTGGCCATGGCCGCGCAGCAAAACGTCTACGGCGCACTGAAGGGCGGCCCGATGGCAATCCTCGCCGGGACGCTCGCCGTGGTGATCGCCTTCGCCATGGTGCCTGTGCTCGTGCGCCTTGGTAACAAGGAACCGGCGCCGGTTGCTCCAGCCAAGACTGCGGGGTAATCGCCATGTACGAATCGATGATGAAAGTGATCACCGGCTACGGTTTGATCAGCGGTTTCCTGATTGTCGGCCTGACCATGTGGGTGTCCTACTGGATGTCCAACACCTTCACCAAAGGACGCTTGCACGGCTCGGCCATCGCTATTCTGTTGGGCCTGGTGCTGTCGTATGTCGGCGGCGCGCTGACTGGCGGGCAGAAGGGCGTGGTGGATATTCCCTTGTTGTCGGGTATTGGCTTGCTTGGCGGCGCTATGTTGCGCGATTTCGCGATTGTTGCCACGGCGTTTGGCGTGAGTGTGGAAGAGCTCAAGCGTGCCGGGTTCGTCGGTGTGCTGGCGCTGTTTGTGGGTGTCGGTACGTCGTTTGTCGCCGGGGTCGGTGTGGCGATGGCGTTCGGTTATACCGATGCAGTGAGCCTGACCACCATTGGCGCGGGTGCGGTGACCTACATCGTCGGGCCGGTAACTGGCGCGGCGATTGGCGCGAGTTCCGAGGTGATGGCGCTATCGATTGCGGCGGGGTTGATCAAGGCGATTCTGGTGATGGTGATGACACCGTTTGTGGCACCGATGATCGGTCTGAATAACCCGCGCAGTGCTGTGATTTTCGGCGGCTTGATGGGCACGTCCAGCGGTGTTGCCGGCGGGTTGGCGGCGACGGATCCGAAGCTGGTGCCTTACGGCTGTCTGACAGCGGCGTTTTATACCGCGCTGGGGTGTTTGCTTGGGCCTTCGGTGTTGTTTTTGGCGATGCGCGGGTTGATGGGCTGAGACATTAGTTGTCGGGACAGACGCCTTCGCGAGCAAGCCCGCTCCCACAGGGGAACGCATTCCAAATGTGGGAGCGGGCTTGCTCGCGAAGGGCGCGACTCGGTATCAGATCTGGCGATTGGCGTACATCCGACACTCCGCCAGCAACGCCAGCAAATTCGGATCGCGCTCCTTGGCCTTCAAAAACACCACGCCAATGTGCTGCTGCAACCGATACTTCGCCTGCAACGGAATCAGCTTCACCCGGTTCTCATACACCGCCGCAATCCGCCCCGGCAGCAACGCATAACCCACCCCCGAACTGACCATGCTCAACAGCGTGAAAATGTCATTCACCTGCATTGCCACTTTCGGCTCGAACCCCGCCTGCTTGAACACCCGGTTACCGTCCTGATGCGTGGCAAAGCCCTGGGTCAGGGTGATGAACGTTTCATCACGCACTTCCGCCAGATCGACTTCACTGCGCTGAGCAAACTTTGAATCCGCCGGGGTGGCGAGGAAGATGTCGTCGGAGAACAGCGCAATCTGCTCGCAGTCCGGGTCGTTGATGCTGTCGTCCAGCGACACCAGAATCGCGTCGACCTCCATGTTTTTCAGCTTGTAGAGCAGGTCGATGTTCGAGCCGAGGATCAGGTCGATGTTGAGTTCGCTGCGACGGATCTTCAGGCCCATGATCAGTTGCGGTACGGTTTTTACCGTCAGCGAATACAGGGAGCCGAGTTTGAAACGTTCGGCGGAGAATCCGGCAGCTTCGCGGGTCAGGCGTACGCTTTCGACGACATCGTTGATTAACTTCTGCGCGCGTTCTTCGAGGACGTAAGCGCTTTCCAGCGGCGTCAGGTTGCGGCCTTCGTGTTTGAACAACGGGCAGCGCAAGGCACTTTCCAGCGAATGAATGGCGCGGTGCACGCTGACGTTGCTGGTCTGCAGCTCGGCCGCAGCACGGGCGAGGTTGCCGGTGCGCATGAAAGCGAGGAACACCTCGAGTTTTTTCAGGGTCAACTCTTCGTCGATCAGCATGGCGCGGACTCTTTTTGGTATCGGCCGATTGTGCACGGAAGATCAAAAGATCGCAGCCTTCGGCAGCTCCTACATTGGAATGCGATCACCTGTAGGAGCTGCCGAAGGCTGCGATCTTTTGATCTTGGCTTTGAACAGAAACATTGCGCTTTTACGCTCAAGGCCCGAGCCTTGCGCGCTGCGGTAATGAATGTGAGGTGAGCAATACATGTATCACGGAGAACGATTGAACGCCTGGACCCATTTGGTCGGGGCGGTCGCAGCATTTGTGGGTGGCGTGTGGATGTTGGTGATCGCCTGCCTCGACGGCAGCCCGTGGAAGATTGTCAGTGTGGCGATTTATGCGTTCACCTTGCTGGTGCTCTACAGCGCCTCGACCGTGTACCACAGCGTGCGCGGGCGCAAGAAAGCGATCATGAAAAAGGTCGATCACTTTTCGATCTACCTGTTGATCGCCGGCAGTTACACGCCATTCTGCCTGGTAACCCTGCGCGGGCCGTGGGGCTGGACGTTGTTCGGGATTGTCTGGGGGCTGGCGCTGATCGGTATTCTGCAAGAGATCAAACCGCGTTCAGAGGCGCGGATTCTGTCGATCGTGATTTACGCGGTGATGGGCTGGATTGTGTTGGTAGCGGTGAAGCCTTTGATTGCGGCGCTGGGCACGACCGGGTTTGCCTGGCTGGCGTCGGGCGGGGTTTTGTACACGGTGGGGATTATCTTTTTTGCCCTTGATCATCGCTTGCGGCATGCGCACGGGATCTGGCATTTGTTCGTGATCGCCGGGAGTCTGCTGCACTTTGTGGCGATTATGTTTTATGTCCTTTAGGCACGCCACCATCCCCCTGTAGGAGTGAGCCTGCTCGCGATAGCGTCAGGTCAGGCGACAGAGTTTTTGGCTGATCCACCGCGATCGCGAGCAGGCTCACTCCTACAGGGGAACGAGTTCATCCAGTTGTTCTTGCGCGCGATCGCTGAAGATTTTCAGCAGATCGTTGAGGGTATGCGGCGGTGGTTCGCTGGCGCGGGTCACGGCGTACAGGGTGATCGGCAGCGGCGGGGCCAGCGGGCGAATCGTGGTAGTTGCCGATGACGCGCCGAGCGCAGTAAACGGATCAATCACCGCCACCCCCGCACCCGATTCCACCATCGCCCGCGCCAGTGAATACGTCTGCACGGCAATCCGCACCAGCGGCGGCGGTTCGACCGCTTCCAGGTAACTGTCGAGCCGCGCCGCCAACGGATCCGCACTCGACAAACCAATCAATGACGCCCCCGCCAGCGCCATCAACGGCAACGGTTTTCCTGCCTCTTCAACCGGCCAGAAATCCTTCGGCGCCAACGCCACCAGCACCCCTGAAGCCAGCGCCTGCGCCTTCAATCCCGGGTGATCGGGCAACTGCAAGGTCAGCGCGACATCCACTTCGCGCATCAACAAATTCTGCATCAGCTCGCGGCTGTGCGCGCTGGACAGTTCGCAGGCGATGTCCGGGTAGCGCGTTGTCCACTGATGAATCGCCGGCGGCAGCAGCGACAAGGCCAGCGCCGGCGTCGCGCCGATGCGCAAACTGTGTCCCGGCTCGCGGCGCAGGCTCTGCGCCAGACGCCGCACGCCTTGCAGGCTTTCCGTGACCTTGTCGACTTCGCGCTCCAGCTCCAGCGCTTCCGGGGTCGCCTGCAACTTGCCCCGCACGCGCAGGAACAACGGAAACCCCAGTTGCTGCTCAGCGTGCTGCAACACCTTGCTGACCGCCGGTTGCGAGACGTGCAGCAACTGCGCGGCGCCGCTGACCGAGCCGGTTTGGCGAATGGCCTGGAAAATCTCGATGTGACGTAGACGCATGGCGAGTCCATAACCTTTGTTTATGGTTTGGGCATCTTTATTCATTGTCCGGCGGCTGTCACCTGGCTCTAACCTCGGATCCGTCTTTAGCAGGATTCAGAGGCGGCAATGGTTCAGCGTGTGTGCATCATCGGCGGTGGCGTGATCGGTCTGGCAACGGCCTATGCGCTGGTGCGCGACGGCTTTGAAGTGACGGTGATCGAGGCGCGTGATGCGCTCGGCAGCGAGACCAGTTTTGCCAACGGCGGCCAGTTGTCCTATCGCTACGTCGCACCGCTGGCCGATGCCGGCGTGCCGGTGCAGGCGATTGGCTGGATGCTGCGCGGCGACTCACCGCTCAAGCTGCGTCCGCGTCTGGATCCAGCGCAATGGCGCTGGATGGCGGCGTTTCTTGCCGCCTGTCGCACTTCGGTCAACCGTGAAAATGCCGCGCATCTGCTGCGTTTGGCGCTGTTCAGTCAGAGCACGCTGAAGCGCTGGCGCGAGGACGATGGGCTGGACGGATTCAACTGGCGGCGCAACGGCAAACTGGTGACCTTCCGCAACGCCGGCAGCTTTGAGCATGCACGCAAAGGCCTGGCCGATCCGCAGCAACAGCAGGTGATGTCCGCCAGCGAATGCGCGCAACTGGAACCGGCGCTGGCCGATGCACCGTTCGTGGGTGCGATCTATACGCCGGACGAAGAGGTCGGCGATTGCCACGGTTTCTGTCAGCAACTGGCGGCGCGATTGAAGGCGTCCGGGCGTTGCGAGTTTCGCCTCGGCCAACCAGTGACCGCGATTCGGCACAGTAACGGCGCGGTCACCGCTATCGAGTTGGGCGGTGAAACGCTGCCCGTCGAGCAACTGGTCATCGCCGCCGGCCATCGCAGTTCATTGCTGGCGCTGCCCGGTTTACGTTTACCTCTGTACCCGCTGAAGGGCTACAGCTTGACCGTGCCAATCGGCAGCGAGCACCACGCGCCCGACGTGAGCATCACCGACTACGACCGCAAAATCGTTTACGCGCGCATCGGCGAACAACTGCGCGTGGCGGCGATGGTGGATATTGTCGGCTTCGATCCGGCAGTTGATCCGCAGCGATTGGCGCTGATCAAACGTCAGGCCCGCGACACTTTTCCCGAGGCCGGAAACTACGACGCCGCTGTCGAGTGGGCCGGTATGCGTCCGGCAACGCCAACCGGTGTGCCTCTTTTGGGCGCCACGGCCTATCGCAATCTATGGCTGAATCTCGGTCACGGTGCGCTCGGTTTTACCCTTGCGTGCGGCAGCGGCCAGTTGCTCCGCGAGCTGATTGGCCAACAGCGCACCTCAATCGATCTGCACGGTTTCAATCCCCGTGCGGCGTAACTGATACACGCTTTACCGCTCAAACAACCACACCGACAACGGAGAATAACAATGCAAAAAATCACGTTGCTTGCCTGTACGTTGGGACTGCTGATCGGCAGTCAGGCCCACGCCAATGAGGCGCCGCTGACCGGCACGCTCGGCAAGATCGCCAGCGCCAACAGCATCACCCTGGGCTATCGCGACGCCTCGGTGCCGTTCTCTTACGTGGGCGACAACACCGGCAAACCGATGGGTTATTCGGTGGATCTGGCGGGCAAGATTGTCGAGCGCATTCAGCAGCAATTGGCGCGGCCGGATTTGAAAGTGAAGTACAACCTTGTCACTTCGCAGACACGGATTCCGCTGGTGCAGAACGGCACGGTCGACCTTGAGTGCGGCTCCACCGGCGTCACCGCCGAGCGGCAGAAACAGGTGTCGTTTTCCTATGGGTTCATCTACGTCAAAGGCCAGTTGCTGACGGCCAAGGACAGCGGCATCAAAAGCTTCGACGACCTGCGCGGCAAGAACGTGGTGACCACGGCGGGCACGACCAACGAGCGCTACCTGAAGAGCTACAACCACGATCACAAACTCGATATGTCAGTGATCAGCGCCAAGGATCATGGCGAGGCGTTCCAGATGCTCGAGTCGGGACGTGCAGCGGCGTTCTATATGGACGACGCGTTGCTCTACGGCGAGCGGGCCAAGGCGCGCGATCCGCATAACTGGGTGGTGGTGGGGGAGGAGCAGTCGCGGGAAATCTACAGCTGCATGGTGCGCAAGGATGATCCGCAGTTTCTGGCGCTGGTGAATGGCGCGTTGGCGGATCTGTAGCCCGCTCCCACATTGGATCTTCAGTGAACACAAAATATGTGTCCACCCAAGTACCCATGTGGGAGCGGGCTTGCTCGCGAAGGGGCCCTAAAAATCACCCCAAAGCTGTTGAGCCACCGCCAATGCAACCACCGGCGCAGTCTCGGTGCGCAATACCCGAGGCCCAAGCCGGGCCGCATGGAAACCGTTGCCCTTGGCCTGCTCAACCTCAGCATCCGTCAACCCGCCCTCAGGCCCGATCAGAAACGCCAGCGTCGCCGGTTTCGCATGACTCACCAACGGCTCCGCCACCGGGTGTAGCACCAGTTTCAACTCGGCTTCGGTCTGCTTGATCCAGTCCGCCAACAACACCGGCGGGTGAATCACCGGCACTCGCGAACGACCACATTGTTCACACGCACTGATCGCTACCTGACGCCAGTGCAGCAGGCGTTTATCGGCGCGTTCGTCTTTGAGGCGGACTTCGCAGCGATCACTGAAGATCGGCGTGATTTCATTCACGCCCAGCTCGGTGGCTTTCTGAATCGCCCAATCCATGCGCTCGCCACGGGACAGACCCTGACCGAGGTGGATGTGCAGCGGCGATTCAACCTGACCGGCGAACTGCTCGTTGATCTGCACGGTCACGCGCTTCTTGCCGACTTCCAGCAGGACGCCGCGAAACTCATGGCCGGAACCGTCGAACATCTGCACCGCATCGCCCTCGGCCATGCGCAGCACGCGGCTGATGTAATGCGCCTGGGCCTCCGGCAATTCGTGTTCGCCGGTGCTCAGGGGGGCGTCGATAAAGAAGCGGGACAGTCTCATTTCGGGTCTCTGGAAAAATGTGAATCAGTTGGATCGGTGTCGACTTCATTCGCGAGCAAGCCCGCTCCCACAGGGGAATGCATTCCAAATGTGGGAGCGGGCTTGCTCGCGAAAGCATCAGTCCAGACACTGAAAATCTAAAGTAAGCGTGATCAACCCGGATCGCGGAAACCGGGGTGGAAGTCTTTTGGCACGGCCACGCTGACGCTGTCACGCGTAGCAATGTCGATGCCTTCGCTGGCGACTTCGGCGAGGAAGTCGATCTGCTCCGGGGTGATCACGTACGGCGGCAGGAAATACACCACGCTGCCCAGCGGTCGCAGCAACGCGCCGCGCTCCAGCGCATGCTGGAACACCTTCAAGCCGCGACGCTCCTGCCAAGGGTAGGCCTCTTTGGTGGCTTTATCCTTGACCATCTCGATGGCCAGCACCATGCCGGTCTGGCGCACTTCGGAGACGTTCGGGTGATCGACCAGATGCGCCGTGGCCGAGGCCATGCGCTGCGCGAGGGCCTTGTTGTTCTCGATGACGTTGTCGTGCTCGAAGATATCCAGCGTCGCCAGTGCCGCCGCGCACGCCAGCGGGTTGCCGGTGTAGCTGTGCGAATGGAGGAAGGCGCGCAAGGTTGGATAGTCGTCGTAGAACGCACTGTAGACTTCATCGGTGGTCAGGCACGCCGCCAGCGGCAAATAGCCGCCGGTCAGGGCTTTCGACAGGCAGAGGAAGTCCGGGCGAATGCCGGCCTGTTCACAGGCAAACATTGTCCCGGTGCGACCGAAACCAACGGCGATTTCGTCGAGGATCAAATGCACGCCGTAGCGATCGCAGGATTCACGCAGCAGCTTGAGATACACCGGGTGATACATGCGCATGCCGCCAGCGCCCTGAATCAACGGCTCGACGATCACTGCCGCGACGCTGTCATGATTCTCTGCCAGGGTCTGTTCCATGGCCGCAAACATGTTGCGCGAATGTTCTTCCCAGCTCATGCCGTCGGGGCGGCCGTAGCAATCCGGGCTCGGCACTTTGATGGTGTCCATCAGCAGCGCTTTGTAGGTTTCGGTGAACAGCGGTACGTCGCCGACCGCCATCGCCGCCATGGTTTCGCCGTGGTAGCTGTTGGTCAGGGTGACGAAGCGCTTTTTGTTCGGTTGGCCGCGATTGAGCCAGTAGTGAAAGCTCATTTTCAGCGCGACTTCGATGCAGGACGAACCGTTATCGGCGTAGAACACCCGGTTCAGGCCTTCCGGCGTCATCTTCACCAGACGCTCGGACAGCTCGATCACCGGTTGATGGCTGAAGCCGGCCAGAATCACGTGCTCCAGCTGATCGACCTGATCCTTGATGCGCTGGTTGATCCGCGGGTTGGCGTGGCCGAATACGTTGACCCACCACGAGCTGACCGCATCGAGGTAGCGCTTGCCTTCGAAGTCTTCGAGCCACACGCCTTCACCGCGCTTGATCGGGATCAGCGGCAGCTGTTCGTGGTCTTTCATCTGGGTGCAGGGATGCCACAACACCGCGAGGTCGCGTTGCATCCACTGGTTATTCAGGCCCATTTACAGTCTCCTCGAGGCGGCTCGCGTCAGGCGCGGGCAAACAATCGCGCAAGCCTATGCAATGCGTCGCGCGGGAACAACCCATTGTGTCGATTGAGCTACTTTGTATGAGCCGATAGACGTCGCTGGCGGCGTTTTGATGGCTAACGTATTCTTCGCGGTTCTTTGGGTCGTCTGACCCGCACAACTGCTTTTTTCTGTGTTATTTCCGGAGTTCGCTGAATGTCTGTCGGTTGGCTGCGCGCCTGTGCGCTGGTGATGTTGGGGCTGTTCAGCGTTACGGCGCTGGCCAAGGATAAAACTGCAATCGTGATCGGCGGCGGCCTGTCGGGTCTGACCGCCGCTTACGAACTGCAAAACAAGGGCTGGCAGGTCACGCTGCTGGAAGCCAAACCGAGCATGGGCGGGCGCTCGGGCATGGCCACCAGCGAGTGGATCGGCAACGACAAGACGCAGCCGGTGCTGAACAAGTACGTGTCGACGTTCAAGCTGGGCACCACGCCCGCGCCGGAATTCGTGCGTACGCCGAGTTATCTGATCGACGGCGAGTATTTCTCCGCCGCTGATCTGGCAACCAAGCAACCGGCCACCGCCGAAGCGATCAAGCGTTACGAGAAAACCGTCGATGACCTGGCGCGTTCGATCGATGATCCGCAGAACCCGGCCGCGAACAACACCCTGCACGCGCTGGATCAGATCACCGTGGCGAGCTGGCTCGACCGGCAGAACCTGCCGGCCACTGCGCGTCAGTTGATCAACCAGGACATCCGCACTCACTACGACGAACCTTCGCGTCTGTCGCTGCTGTACTTCGCGCAGCAGAACCGCGTTTATCGCGGCGTTTCCGACCGTGACCTGCGTGCTTCGCGTCTGGTCGGCGGCAGCCAGGTGCTGGCGCAGGCGTTCGTCAAACAGATCAAAACCATCAAGACCAACTCGCCGGTATCGGCGATCGTTCAGGACAAGGACGGCGTTACCGTCAAAGTCGGCAGCGTTGGCTACCAGGCGGACTACGTCGTGTTGGCCGTGCCGCTGCGTGCGCTGAACAAGATTGCCCTGACGCCGGCGCTGGATGCTCAGCACCTGGCCGCCATCAAAGGCACCAACTACGGCTGGCGCGACCAGATCATGCTGAAGTTCAAGACGCCAGTGTGGGAACCCAAGGCGCGCATGTCCGGCGAGATCTACAGCAACACCGGTCTCGGCATGCTCTGGATCGAGCCTGCGCTGAAGGGCGGCGCCAACGTGGTGATCAACCTGTCCGGCGACAATGCCCGCGTGATGCAGGCGTTCGGCGACAAGCAGATGGTCGATCAGGTACTGATCCGTTTGCACGCGTTTTATCCACAGGCCCGTGGCTCGTTCACCGGTTATGAAATCCGCCGCTACAGCACCGACCCGTCGATGGGCGGCGCTTACCTGGCTTACGGCCCGGGCCAGATCAGCAAGTTCTGGCGCCTGTGGGAACGTCCGCTGCAACGCGTAGCGTTCGCTGGCGAACACACCGACACCTTGTACCCGGGCACGCTGGAAGGCGCACTGCGCACCGGTCAGCGTGCGGCCAGTCAGGTTGAAGATCTGGCGGCGGGCAAATCCTTCGAACCGGTGAAAGTGGTGCCGGCTGCAGCAGCGGCGGCGGGTGCCGTGGCGGCGAAGAAGGGCAACTTCTTCAGCAACCTGTTTGGTGGTTCGGATGACGAGAAGAAGCCTGAGCCAGTGAAGGCGCCAGAGCCGGCTCCTGCTCCGGTAGCACCAGCACCTGCGCCGACTCCGGCACCTGCGCCAGCTCCGGTGGAAGCACCGAAGCCTGCGGCACCAGTGAAAGCTGCACCGGCGAAGAAAGCGGCGGCCAAGCCTGCGGCGAAGAAGCCGGCGGCTAAAACCGAAGCGAAAAAGCCTGCGGCGAAACCGGCAGCGAAGAAGGCTGAGCCGGCGAAGAAGCCAGCGGCCAAGCCTGCTGCAACGACCGAGACCAAGGCGCAGTAAGCCTTGCGGTGAATGAAGAAGCGCGGCGTTTATGCCGCGCTTTTTTTTGCCTTTCAGATTGCTATCGCGAGCAGGCTCACTCCTACAGGGGATCGCATTTCTTCAGTTGGAATACGGCCAACTGTAGGAGTGAGCCTGCTCGCGATAGGGCCAGCTCTGCCAACACAAATCCATTGCTTAGAAACAACATCCCGCCACACTTTCCCCGTTAATCTTTCCTTAACACGCCACTTACAGACTCTTGATCGTATTTCTCGATCTTTCAAAGCGAAATTTTCCGCTTTAATTCGATAGATAACTCGCTAGTCTTGGTTCGCAGTTCTCACAGGATTTGGGCAATGCAGCTACGTAACTCTTCTTCGCGCTACGGTTGGGTCAGCATCTTCATGCACTGGGGCGTGGCGCTGGTGGTCTTCGGATTGTTTGCGCTGGGTCTGTGGATGGTCGGGCTGGATTACTACAGCAGCTGGCGCAAAGAGGCGCCGGATCTGCACAAGAGCATCGGCCTGGTATTGCTGGCCGTGATGGTGTTACGGGTGCTGTGGCGCTTTATCAGCCCACCGCCGCCGACGCTGCAAAGCTACAGCCGCATGACCCGTCTCGGCGCCAAGTTCGGTCACGGGTTTCTGTATCTCGCGCTGTTCGCTGTGATGATTGCCGGTTACCTGATTTCCACCGCAGACGGTGTCGGGATCCCGGTGTTTGGCCTGTTTGAAGTTCCTGCACTGCTTTCCGGGCTACCGGATCAGGCAGATACCGCTGGGGTGATTCACCTGTGGCTGGCGTGGATACTGGTAATTTTTTCCGGTCTCCATGCGTTGGCAGCTTTGAAGCACCACTTTATCGATCGTGATGTGACCCTGACGCGAATGCTCGGTCGCAAAGCCTGAAATTCAACCTCGACTCAAAGGAAAAGAAAGCATGTTGAAAAAGACTCTGGCCGCTCTGGCAATCGGTTCTGCACTGCTCTCGGCTCAGGCCATGGCAGCGGACTACAAAATCGACAAGGAAGGCCAGCACGCCTTCGTTGACTGGAAAATCAGCCACCTGGGTTACAGCTTCATCCACGGTACTTTCAAAGATTTCGACGGTACCTTCTCGTGGGATTCGGCCAAGCCTGAAGCCAGCAAGATCGCTGTAGACGTGAAAACCGCCAGTCTGTGGTCGAACCACGCTGAGCGTGACAAGCACATCGCCAGCAAAGACTTCCTCGATGTTGGCAAGTTTGCTGACGCCAAGTTCGTTTCCACCGCCGTTAAATCGACCGGTGAAAAGACCGCTGACGTGACTGGCGACCTGACCCTGCACGGCGTGACCAAGCCTGTGACCTTCAAGGCCACGTTCAACGGCGAAGGCAAGGATCCATGGGGCGGCGAGCGTGCTGGCTTCAACGCCACCACCACCCTGAACCTGAACGATTTCGGGATCAAGGGCCCAGGTCCGTACCTCGCAAACTGCAGATCTGGACATCTCGCTGGAAGGCGTGAAAGTTAAGTAACTTTCCCCGCCACACAAAAACGCCCCCGGTTGAAAGGCCGGGGGCGTTTTTTATTGCCCGTCACAACACAATTCCCTGTGGGGGCGGGCTTTTTGTGGTGAGGGGATTTATCCCCGATGGGTCGCGCAGCGGCCCCAAAATCTACAACGCGGTGCATCTGACGGACCGCGTTCGCTTGATCTGCGACTGCTTCGCAGCCGATCGGGGATAAATCCCCTCGCCACAGGGGTGGTGTACACAGGGGGATTGTGGTGAATCAGGAATAGTGGCGGAGGGATAAAAAATGCCCCGGCTCTTTCGAGGCGGGGCATTTTTCAGTGCAGCGTTAACTCAGCGATTGCGGGTCAGCAAGGCTGGTTTTTCGCCACGTGGGCGGCTTGGCAGTTGATCGAGCTGTTCAGGCGTCGGGAAGCGGTCGGCTTTCGATTCCTTGTGCATGATCTTCGGGCCAGTGCTGCGCGGGTTTTGCACGGCTGGCTCGCTGCGTGGCTGATCGTCACGGGCTGGACGGCGGTTGCGCGACGACGAAGTGTCATCGCGACGCGCCGGCTGACCATCACGCGGTGCGCCGTTGCGCGGGCCGCTGCGTTTGGCCGGTGGGGTGCCGGTGCTCGAACCGTTGCTGTTGCGCGGGCCGTTCTGGCGACCTTGTGGCTGACCGCCACGAGGTGCGCCCGAACCTGCGCCAGCACCTTGAGCCGGTGCGCCTGGACGACGGCCGCGACCGCCAGCCGGAGCCGGCTTGGGCACGTAGTCAACGCGGTTACCGAAGTTATCCACATCGTCATCGAGGAACTCGTCCGGCGCACGATCAGCTGCCGCACGTGGCGGCTGGCTTGGACGCTGCTCACGGGCCGGGGTGCCTTCGCGCGGTTTCTGCTGACGGGCAGGACGCTCGCCACGTTCGCCGGCCGGTTTCTCTTTGCCCTTGTCTTTGCCTTTGTCTTTACGACCGCCGCCACCGCCGCCGCCATTCGGCCCGTCGCCGCGTGGGCCACGTGGATTGCGCGGGTTACGCACGTCCGGACGCTCACGCACTTCCGGCTTCTCGGCTTCAATGGTGCTCGAATCGAAGCCCATCAGGTCGCCGTCGGCGATTTTCTGCTTGGTCATGCGTTCGATGCTTTTCAGCAGTTTTTCTTCGTCCGGTGCGACCAGCGAAATCGCCTCGCCCGAACGACCGGCACGGCCGGTACGGCCGATACGGTGTACGTAATCTTCATCGACGTTCGGCAGTTCGAAGTTGACCACGTGTGGCAACTGATCGATGTCGAGACCGCGTGCGGCGATGTCGGTGGCTACCAGAATGCGTACCTGGTTGGCCTTGAAGTCGGCCAGCGCTTTGGTGCGCGCGTTCTGGCTCTTGTTACCGTGGATCGCCACAGCCGGCAGGCCGTGTTTGTCCAGGTATTCGGCCAGACGGTTGGCGCCGTGCTTGGTGCGAGTGAAGACCAGCACCTGTTCCCACGCGCCGGCAGTGATCAGGTGCGCCAGCAGCGCACGCTTGTGGCTGGCCGGCAGACGGAAGACGCGTTGTTCGATGCGCTCGACCGTGGTGTTCGGCGGCGTCACTTCGATGCGTTCCGGGTTGTGCAGCAGCTTGCCGGCGAGGTCGGTGATGTCCTTGGAGAACGTCGCCGAGAACAGCAGGTTCTGACGCTTGGACGGCAGGCGCGCGAGGACTTTCTTCACGTCGTGCACGAAGCCCATGTCGAGCATGCGGTCGGCTTCGTCGAGGACGAGGATTTCCACGTGGGACAGGTCAACGCTGCCCTGGCCACACAGATCGAGCAAACGACCCGGGCAGGCGACGAGCACGTCGACACCACGGGACATGGCCTGAACCTGTGGGTTCATGCCGACGCCGCCGAAGATGCAGGCGCTGACGAATTTCAGGTCACGGGCGTAGATCTTGAAGCTCTCGTGTACCTGGGCCGCGAGTTCGCGGGTCGGGGTCAGGACCAGTACGCGCGGTTGGCGCGGGCCATGACGCTGGGATTTGTCCGGGTGACCGTTGGGGAACAACCGCTCCAGGATCGGAAGGGCGAAACCGCCGGTTTTACCGGTACCTGTCTGAGCCGCCACCATCAGGTCGCGACCTTGCAACACGGCGGGAATGGCCCGCTGTTGCACCGGAGTAGGCTCGGTATAGCCCGCATCTTCGATGGCGCGGACTAAAGCCTCGGAGAGACCGAGGGAAGCAAAGGACATGAGTAATCCTGTTTTAGTTAGGGCTTGGCCCAATGGGAGTCTTGCCTGGCGCGAATCACGTTTAAGAGGACGCAATCCCGTCCGGTTAGTGCTGCGGTTCCGAAGGCACGTCTGGAGTGCTCGCGCGGGCTGGGAAGCTGCGCTGTAGCGGGTCGAGAGGCCTTTTACGGTTCCGGGCGTCCGGGCGTGAGCCTGGCGGGAACGCCGGAGTATAACAGAGCAATCACTGCGCGCTGCTTTCCTGCTGCTCAACGGTTTTGCGGCTGGCCGAGGCATTGCCCAGCGGCGCGACATCGGACGGGGCCGCGCCATAGCGCGCGCTTAGCTCGGCGTAGGCCGGTTCGCGCTTGAAACGCTTGAGCTCGGCACCGAAACGCTGCACCAGTAAATCCATGCCAGCATTGCGCCGAACCGCCAAAAACTGGCTCTGGCGGCTAATCACGGTCGGGTTTTCAGTGATCTGATTGCGGATATCCAGTTCATCGAGCAAGTGCTGACCGACGCGGCGATCGGTGATCAGCAAGTCGATACGACCACGCACAAGTTTGCCGAAGTTGGCCTCGTGGGTCGGCGCCGGTTCGCGAGTAAACAGAGTCGAATTGCTGAAGTCGGGGCTATATAGATAGCCCGGCGAGGTGCCTATGGTCAGGCCTTTGAGTTCTTCGAGTGTGCTGAACGGGTGCGGTCGATCGTTGGCGTAGAACATCACGAACTCGACGTCCGACAACGGTTCGCTCGGGTAGAGCAGGGTGGCGTCGCGCTCATCGCTGTGAAAGATATCCAGCGCACCGTCGGCCTGACCGGTTTCGAGCATCGACAGGCAACGCTTCCACGGCAGGAACTGCCATTCGACTTCGATGCCCAGCCGTTTGAAGACAATAGCGGTGGTTTCGTAGTCAAGCCCGAGGTTTTTGCCGTTCTCTTCGTAGACGTAAGGCGCCCACGGCTCGGTGACAATACGCAACTTCTCGCCTCGAGCAGCGAAGCTCAGGCAAGCAAAAACCAGCACGGCGAATAACTGTGTGATCAAGGGCATGGCTTGAGATTACGACGAGAAACGCGAAAGAGCCAGAAGGTGGCAGCAGATGCTCTGTTTCGGGCGTTTAAAAGCAAAAGATCGCAGCCTGCGGCAGCTCCTACATTGGTATTAATCACCCTGTGTAGGAGCTGCCGAAGGCTGCGATCTTTTGATCTTTCTTTGAAACTTAGCGCGGCAACTTCAGGTTATTCCAGATCGCCAGACTCGGTTCAGCCTGGTTCATGGAATAGAAGTGCAGCCCCGGTGCGCCGCCCTGCAACAGGCGCTCGCACATCTCGCTGACGACTTGCTCACCAAAGCGCTGAATGCTTTGCGTGTCATCGCCGTAGGCTTCCAGTTGCTTGCGGATCCAGCGCGGAATTTCCGCACCGCAGGCATCGGAGAAGCGCGCGAGTTTGCTGTAGTTGGTGATCGGCATGATCCCCGGAACGATTGGCAGATGGACACCCTGTGCCTGCAAACGGTCGACAAAATAGAAGTAGCTGTCGGCGTTGAAGAAGTACTGGGTGATCGCGCTGTCGGCGCCAGCCTTGGCTTTGCGCACGAAGTTGGCCAGATCGTCTTCGTAGTTGCGCGCTTGCGGATGCATCTCCGGGTAAGCGGCGACTTCGATGTGGAAATGATCGCCGGTTTCTTCACGAATGAATTCAACCAGTTCATTGGCGTGACGCAGCTCACCGCTGGTCATGCCCATGCCGGACGGCAGGTCACCACGCAGGGCGACGATGCGCTTGATGCCGGCAGCCTTGTACTCGTTCAGCAGGCCGCGCAGGTCGTCCTTGCTGTCGCCGACGCACGACAGGTGCGGTGCGGCCGGTACTTTGACTTCGCTTTCCAGTTGCAGAACGGTGTTGAGGGTGCGATCACGGGTCGAACCACCAGCGCCATAGGTGCAGGAAAAGAAATCAGGGTTGTAAGTGGCCAACTGACGGGCAGTGGCGAGCAGTTTTTCATGCCCAGCATCGGTCTTGGTCGGGAAGAACTCGAAGCTGTAGCGACGGTCTTGGGACATGGTCATACCCTTGGAAACAAGAACCTTCGAGGCGCTGCAGTCCCGTGTGGGAGCGGGCTTGCTCGCGAAAGCGGCGGGTCAGACAACACAGATGTCGAATGTGAATCCGCCTTCGCGAGCAAGCCCGCTCCCACAGGGAAAGCGAGCAATCAGCGCCTGTTAGTAGCGGTAAGCGTGCGGCTTGAACGGGCCTTCGACGGTGACGCCGATGTAGTCAGCCTGTTGCTTGGTCAGTTGAGTAACCACGCCACCGAAGCCGCGAACCATTTCCAGGGCCACTTCTTCGTCGAGTTTCTTCGGCAGTACTTCAACGGTCAGACGCTCGGCTTTCTGGGCTGGCGACAGGTCGGCGTACTTCTGGTCGAACAGGAAGATCTGCGCCAGAACCTGGTTGGCGAACGAACCGTCCATGATGCGGCTTGGGTGGCCAGTGGCGTTACCCAGGTTCACCAGACGGCCTTCGGCCAGCAGGATCAGGTAGTCGTCGTTCTGCGCGTCGAAAGCGCCCGGGCCGGTACGGTGGATCTTGTGTACCTGTGGCTTCACTTCTTCCCATGCCCAGTTCTTGCGCATGAAAGCGGTGTCGATTTCGTTGTCGAAGTGACCGATGTTGCAGACAACGGCGCGCTTCTTCAGAGCTTTGAGCATGTTCGAGTCGCAGACATTGACGTTACCGGTGGTGGTCACGATCAGGTCGATCTTGCCCAGCAGTGCTTTGTCGATGCTCGCTTCGGAACCGTCGTTGATACCGTCGATGAACGGCGACACCAGTTCGAAACCGTCCATGCACGCTTGCATGGCGCAGATCGGGTCAACTTCGGAGACTTTAACGATCATGCCTTCCTGACGCAGGGACTGCGCGGAGCCCTTGCCCACGTCACCGTAACCGATGACCAGCGCTTGCTTGCCGGACAGCAGGTGGTCGGTACCGCGCTTGATCGCATCGTTCAGGCTGTGACGGCAGCCGTACTTGTTGTCGTTCTTGGACTTGGTCACCGAGTCGTTGACGTTGATGGCCGGGATGCGCAGTTCGCCCTTGGCCAGCATGTCCAGCAGACGGTGTACGCCGGTGGTGGTTTCTTCGGTCACGCCGTGTACGCGATCCAGTACTTGTGGGTACTTGTCGTGCAGCAACTGAGTCAGGTCGCCGCCGTCGTCGAGGATCATGTTGGCGTCCCATGGCGCGCCATCCTTCAGGATGGTTTGTTCCAGGCACCACTCGTACTCTTCTTCAGTTTCGCCTTTCCAGGCGAAAACCGGGATGCCGGCAGCAGCGATAGCGGCAGCGGCCTGATCCTGAGTCGAGAAAATGTTGCACGACGACCAGCGTACTTCGGCACCCAGGGCAACCAGGGTTTCGATCAGCACGGCAGTCTGAATGGTCATGTGGATGCAGCCGAGGATCTTGGCGCCTTTCAACGGCTGTTCGCCGGAGTACTTGCGACGCAGACCCATCAGAGCCGGCATTTCCGATTCGGCGATGATGGTTTCGCGACGGCCCCAGGCAGCCAGGGACATGTCGGCAACTTTGTAATCGTTAAAATCTGCAGGCGTGATAACAGCGCTCATGAAGAGCCTCCATTCGTAATGTATGCGAATGGGCGCCGTTGTGCGTTTAGTGTCCAGCCTCAGGCCGGTCAACGCCCCATCCGAGCCTGACAGGTTGAACCTGCTGCAGCGCCCCTCGGACAGGTGGCGGGAAAACGGTATCAATTGAAGATGACCGTTTTGAAACGGTGGCGATTATAGCCGTCTAGACTGATCTTCCAAAGGGTTTCTGTCGGCCAGATGAAGATCGCTAATGGCGACCATAGTCGAAGCCGCATGGAGCATGACCGCTCAGTCTGCCAAAATACCGCCCATCGTTCGGCAAGACACTCAGGAGTGAAGATGAATTTCCACACCCGCAAATGGGTAAAACCCGAAGACCTCAACCCCAACGGCACCCTGTTCGGTGGCAGCCTGTTGCGCTGGATCGACGAGGAAGCGGCGATCTACGCCATCGTGCAACTGGGCAATCAGCGCGTGGTGACCAAGTACATTTCCGAAATCAACTTCGTCAGCGCCTCGCGCCAGGGCGACATCATCGAACTGGGCATCACCGCCACCGAGTTCGGCCGCACCTCGATCACCCTGACCTGCGAAGTGCGCAACAAGATCACCCGCAAGAGCATTCTCACCGTCGAGAAAATGGTGTTTGTGAACCTCGGTGAAGACGGTTTGCCGGCACCGCACGGCCGCACCGAAATCAAATACGTCAAAGACCAGTTCCAGGAAGATGAACTCGTTACCAAGTGACATCGGCGGCGCGCCCTTCGCGAGCAAGCCCGCTCCCACATTTGGAATGCGTTCCCCTGTGGGAGCGGGCTTGCTCGCGAATGCGGTCGTGCAGCCACCGAATCTTCATCTGGCCACTGAACAGTCGTGAGCCGCGGGAGTCGTAGCTAAACACCACCCCCACGGTTCCCACGCCATGACCACCCCTACCGACGGCAAGACCCCCGATCTCTCGGCCAAAGAACAGCACGAAGTCGAGAAAAACCAGCCGCCCCGCGCGGCCGTTCTGCATGAAATCATCCGCTCGCAAGGCGATCAGGAGCTGGAGCGCAGCATCGCCGCACTCTGGTGGTCGGCGCTGGCGGCCGGGTTGACCATGGGCCTGTCGCTGATGGGCATGGGCCTGCTCAACTCGCGCCTGCCCGACGGTGACGAATTCAAAGTGATCGCCAGTTTCGGCTACTGCGCCGGTTTCCTCGCGGTGATCCTCGCACGCCAGCAACTGTTCACCGAAAATACCCTGACCGCCGTGCTGCCGGTGATGACCAAACCGACCCTTCAAAACTTCGGCCGGCTGATTCGTCTGTGGACGGTGGTGCTGGTCGGCAACCTCTGCGGCACGATTCTGGTGGCGTACGTGATGCTCGAACTGCCGATCTTCGACACCAAGACCGATCACGCCTTCCTCGAAATAGGCCGCAAGGTCATGGAAAACCACGCCAGCCAGATGTTCGCCAAAGGCATCGTGTCCGGCTGGATGATCGCCACCATGGTCTGGATGATCCCGTCCATGGAGAGCGCGAAGATGTGGATCATCATCCTCATCACTTACCTGATGGCGCTCGGCGACTTCACCCACATCGTCGTCGGTTCGGCGGAGGTTTCGTACCTGGTGTTTGCCGGCGAGTTGCCGTGGAGTGATTTCTGGATGGTCTTCGCCGGGCCGACGCTGGCGGGGAATATCATCGGCGGCAGTTTTATCTTTGCGTTGATCAGCCACGCGCAGATTCGCAGTGAGAGCGGGACGCCGAAATCCAGCGGCCCTGATGAGGATCAAGGCGAGTCGAAGAAGGATTCCGAGCGATGAGGCGTGGTCGTTGAAAGTGCCGCGCACAAAGCGCTGATCATGTTTGGCCGATCGGTCTGGGCCGGGCTGATCAGCGCGATCTCGCGGTCATAGCGATCATTGCCAATCTGGCTCACTGCGCATTGATGGCCCCATTGCTCAAAACCGACCAATAGGGCACGAGGCTCACACCCATGCCGCCCGTCACCAGCATGGCAATGGTCTCCAGCGCATCCAGATCGACCAGTGGTGTCGGCTTCAATCCTTGATCCGCCAGATATTGCTCGGCATAGCGGCCGCCCCAGGCGTCCGGGTCGTAGCGGATGTAAGGCTGGCTCATGAGTTGCGCAGTGATTCTATTCGAGGACTTTTCTTTCGACAGAAACACCAGCGGTTCCTTGCGCAGGGACACCGCTTGCAGGGCTTTGGGCAATTCGAACGGCGGAGCGACGAGGATCGCCGCGTCCACCTCGCCTGAAAGAAGTGCCTGATACAGCGATCGCGATGTTCCCGGCACGATCACCGGCGTCAAACCCGGCGCCGACACGGTCAGCGCGCGCAATGCTTCCGGCATCAGCCCGGTCAGAACCGTGGAAATCGCGCCGATTCGCAACTGTCCGGTCAGCCCCGCGCCGTCAGCGTCTCCCGCCAATAAGGCCACTTCACGAACGATACGTCTGGCTCTGGGCAACAGACCGAGACAGGCCTGACTCGGCTTGGCGGCATGCCCGACGCGGGATAACAGCTCAAAACCGAGCTGCCGTTCGAGCGCGAGAATGCGCTGACTGATTGCGGCGGCCGTCAGTCCTTCAATTCGCGCAGCATGGGCGATCGAGCCGCATTCGACGACGGTGATCAGGCTCTTTAAATATCGCGTATCCATAAGAAATGCTTTCGATAGCAGTAAGAATTACAGGCTATCTCTTTTGATCGAAACCGCACAGTCTTCAAGCATTCCGCTGTTTCCATCGCCCGGTGATCGTCAGGAGTTCTTAATGCAGTCGATTTTTCATCTCGCTATGCACGTCCGCGATTTGCAGGTTTCCCGCGATTTTTATGGAGGCTTGCTGGGGTGTAAAGAAGGTCGCAGTACCGAGACCTGGGTCGATTTCGATTTTTTCGGCCATCAATTGTCGTTGCACTTGGGCGAACCCTTTGCGGTCAGCAACACCGGGAAAGTCGGCGAGCATGACGTGCCGATGCCCCATCTCGGCGTGATCCTCGAGATGTCGGACTGGGTTGCGTTGAAGGAGCGCTTGATCGAAGGTCAGGTGCAATTTGTGCTTCGTCCACACATTCGCTTTCCCGGAGAGCCCGGTGAGCAAGCCACGATGTTTTTTCTGGATCCTGCCGGAAATCCGATTGAGATAAAGGGCTTCACTGACTTGCAGGGTGTTTATGCACAATTTTGATCAGGCTGATGCCACCGCCATTGCCGAAAGCGTGCGTTGCGCTGACGTGAATGCGGAGACCGTTGCCGAGCATTTTCTTGAATGCGTCGATACGCGCGAGCCCATCATAAAAGCGTTTGTTTCGTTCGACCCGGAAGAGGTACGCCGCCAGGCTCGCCAACTGCAGAACGGTCACGCGAAAGGCCTGCTGGCGGGTGTGCCGGTGGGGGTCAAGGACATCTATGACACCGTGGATCATCCGACCCGTTTCTACTCGCCGATCTATGAGGACAATCGTCCTTCGCGTGATGCCCATGTCGTCGCACTGCTGCGCCAGGCCGGGGCGGTGATCATGGGCAAGACCCACACCACCGAATTCGCTTACATGCACACCGGGCCAACTCGCAATCCGCATGATCTCGACAGAACACCCGGAAGCTCCAGTGCCGGCTCGGCAGCGGGGATGGCGGCCGGTTTTTTTCCGCTCGCGTTGGGCACGCAGACCGCCGGGTCGTTGATCAAGCCAGCATCCTACTGCGGTCTGTATGCGCTCAAACCTTCGTACGGGCTGGTTTCGCTGGAAGGGGTAAAGCCATTGGCGCCGAGTTTCGACACGGTGGGTTGGTATGGCCGCTCGGTGCGCGATCTCGAGCTGATGGCGCAAGTCTTGATCCCCAGTCTCCCGACGCTTGCTCATCAACAGAGCGTTTGCACGTTCGGCTTCTGTCGTACGGCGCGTTGGGATCAGGTTGATGAAGAGGTAGCCACGGCACTGGAAGCCGCGGTTGAGGATTTGCGAATGGCGGGCCATCAAGTCCTTGAGGTGGTGCTGCCTGAGGCGTTTGCGTCGGTATTCGATGATCATCTGTTGATCAACGATTGCGAGGGCGCTCGATCACTGGCCAAAGAGCTGCAAGCGCACCCTGACCAACTCAGTGAGGAATTATTGGCGATGATCGAGCGCGCCCGTCTGACGACGTGGGCGCAAGAGTCAGCCGCGAAGAAGCGCTTGGCAACGTTAGCCGCGGTGTTGGAGCTGATATTCCAACCGTTCGACGCCGTGCTGGGTGCGAGCTGCGGTATCGTCGCGCCGTTGGGGCTTGGCGCGACGGGCCCATCCGATTTCAGCAAGTTCTGGATGGCGTTTGGCTTACCGCAAATCAACCTTCCTCTCGTCCGCAAGACCGGGGCGTTGCCCATTGGCCTGCAAATGATTGGCGCGTTCAGAGCTGACAGTCATCTGTTACACGCTGCCGGGCAGGTTGAGGCAGTGCTGAGCACTGCCCGCCAGGCGGCGCCACAGTGATGCGTCAGTGCGCAGATTCAGTCGCCGCTTTCGGCTCATTGCGCGTCGCATGCTTGACCAGTTTGCCGATGGTCAGGCCCTGCAGCAGGATCGACGACAGCACCACGATGTAGGTGATGCTCAGCAGCAAATCGCGCTCCGGCCCCAGCGGCAGGGCCAGCGCCAGTGCCACCGAAACACCGCCGCGCAAACCACCCCAGGTCAGAATGCGGATGGTGCCGGCGGGCACTGTGCGCCAGCGCCGTAGCAGCAGAATCGCCGGAGCGACGGTGAGCAGACGCGACAACAGAATCGCCACCGCCAACACACCAGCCGCGGCCATGTGCAACCAGTTGAACGGCAGCAGCAACAGCTCCATGCCGATCAGCGCGAACAGCAGCGCGTTGAGCATGTCATCGAGCAATTCCCAGAAACCGTCGAGATAACGACGAGTCATTTCGTTCATCGCCAGATTGCGCCCGACGTTGCCGATGATCAGACCGGCGACCACCATCGCGATCGGCGCTGACACATGAATCTCGGTGGCCATCGCCGAACCGCCGATGACCAGCGCCAGCGTCAGCATCACGGTGATCTGGTGCTGCTCGATGCTTTTGATCATCCGATAGACCAGGTAACCGATCAGCCCGCCGAACAGCACACCGCCAATCGCTTCGTGAACGAACAGCATGGCCGTGGCGCTGACGGTCGGGGTTTCGCCGAGTTGGGCGATGCCGAGCAACACGGTGAACACCACAACCGCCGTGCCGTCGTTGAACAGCGACTCGCCGACGATGGTGGTTTTCAGTGGTTTCGAGGCGTTGGCGGTACGCAACACGCCGAGCACCGCGATCGGGTCGGTGGGCGAAATCAGCGCGCCGAACAGCAGGCAGTAAAGAAAACTCACGTGCCAGCCGAACAGGGCAAAGATGTAAAAGGCGAGGCTGCCGATCACCGTGGTGGCGATCAACACACCGAAGGTCGCCAGCAGGCCAATCGGCCAGCGGTAGCTGCGCAAGTCGTTGAGGTTGACGTGCAAGGCGCCGGCGAACAGCAGGAACGAGAGCATCCAGTTCATCAGCAGATCGCCGAAGTCGATCTGGCCGATCAGTTGCTGCACGCGTTCTTCGAGACCGGGGTAGCCGAGTACGCTCAGGCCTTGCAGGATCAGCGAGAACAGCAGCGCGGTGACCATCACGCCGATGGTCGGCGGCAGTCCGATGAAGCGGAAGTTGACGAAGGTGAGGAGGGTGGTGAGGCAGATGAAAGCGGCGACAAGTTCAAGCATCCGGGGTCCTTTGGATGGAGGGGTTTTTGAGGTGCGGCCATGCTTGGGCGCAAGGGTTTGATGGGGTGACAGTGGCTGAGGGCACAAGCTTCCCTCACCCCAGCCCTCTCCCGGAGGGAGAGGGAGCCGATCTTGGTCGAGTTCAAATCCTGAGTTCGACTCGAAGTTTCACGTCGGCGTAGCTCGACATTCACCTCGGTCAGTCCCCTCTCCCTCCGGGAGAGGGTTAGGGTGAGGGCTAGCTGGAGACATTGACCGCAACCGCCCCTCGACGTTGCAGATAAATAAACAAAAGCGCCGTCAGCACCGTCAACCCGCCGACCAGCGCCCCCGTCCACGGCAGATCCGCCAGATCCGCACCGCTGGCCACCACCAGCCCGCCGATCCACGCGCCCGCCGCGTTACCCAGATTGAAGGCACTCTGGTTCAACGTCGAACCCAGATTCGGCGCTTCATGCGCCTGATCAATAATCAGCAACTGCAAAATCGGGCACAGCGCAAAAGCGAATATCCCCCACAGCACCAGCGTGATCGCCGCCGGTACCACCGAACGACTGGTCTGACTGAACGCCGCCAGAATCACCACAACCGCCAATGCCACGCCGACCAGTGAAGGCAGCAAACGGCTATCGGCCAGACGTCCACCGAGCATGCTGCCGCCGGTCAAACCCACGCCGAACAACAGCAACATCACGGTCACGCCGTGCGGGCTGACGCCGGTGATGTCCTGCAGGATCGGCGCGATGTAGGTGAACACGCTGAACAGACTGGTCGAGGCCAGCACGCTCATGCCCAGCGCCAGCAGCACATTGACCTTGCCCAGCACTTTGAACTCGCTGGCGAGGTTGGCCTTGTCCATCGGGATGTGTTTCGGCAGCCAGAACCACTGCGCGAGGGCGGCGATGACGCCGATCACCGACACTGCCCAGAACGTCGATCGCCACCCGGCGTACTGGCCGAGCGCTGTGCCCAATGGCACGCCGAGGACGTTGGCCAAAGTCAGGCCGGTGAACATCATCGCAATTGCTTGCGCACGTTTGTTCGGCGCAACGAGCCCGGCGGCAACCACCGAGCCGATGCCGAAAAACGCACCGTGGCACAGCGCCGTGACCACGCGTGCAGCCATCAGCGTCGCGTAGTTCGGGGCGAGGGCGCAGAGGATGTTGCCGAGGATGAACATCAGCGTCATGCCCAGCAGTGTCGCTTTGCGCGGCATGTTGGCGGTACCGATCGCCAGGATCGGCGCGCCGAAAACCACGCCCAGCGCGTACCCGGTGATCAACAAACCAGCGTGGGGAATGCTCACGGCGAGGTCGCGGGCGACGTCGGGCAGCAGGCCCATGATGACGAATTCAGTGGTGCCGATGCCGAATGCGGCAACAGCGAGGGCAAGCAAAGCGAGTGGCATGCGCAAGGTCTCTGTCGGTAGTCTTGACGCTGTGATCAGGCGTACGCAGGCCATCGACCGTTCTCGGAGAGAGGCGGTGCAGGCGGGAATTATTGGAATTTTTCTGTGCGCAACTGAGTGCGGCGTGGTCGCTTGCAGTATAAACAGCTGCTGACACATCGCGAATCAATAATCTGACTATTCGAATTATCGATTTTCACTGTAGGAGCTGCCGCAGGCTGCGATCTTTTGATCTTGCTCTTAAAAATCAGGATCAAAAGATCGCTGCCTGCGGCAGCTCCTACACGGGAATTATAAAAATAAGGAGCAAGACGTGCTGGCGACAGCTTTGGTATTGATGGCGGCGCTGTTGCATGCGACGTGGAATACGTTGATCAAATTCAGCGCCGAGCGGCTGCTGGTGGTGGCGTGCATGGACACCGTGGCGCTGCTGGTCGTCGCCATCGCGTTTCCGTTTGTGAGCCTGCCGCCCATGGAAATCTGGCCATGGATTCTGGCGTCGGCGGCGTTTGAACTGCTCTATCGCTATTTGTTGATTCAAGCGTATCGGGTGGGGGATCTGGGGCTGGTCTATCCACTGATGCGCGGACTGTCGCCGCTGGTGGTGCTGGCGCTGACCCTGATCTTCGCCGGTGAGGTGCTCACCACCCAGCAGATCTTCGGGATCATGCTGATTCCGGTGGGCATGGCCGGCCTGCTTTGGCAGGGCGGTGGTGGCAAGCACTTGCCGTGGTCGATGCTGCCCGTGGTGGCGCTGATTGGCCTGTGCATCGGTTGCTACACCTACATCGATGGCCAGGCGCTGCGGCGCTGGTCGCATCCGCTGGATTATCTGGTCTGGGTCACGCTGCTCAGCGCCTGGCCGTTTCCGTTGCTGGCGTGGGTCGCCAAGCGTCCGGCGTTCATGCTGTTCTGGCGCGAGCAATGGAAGCTCGGTCTGGCGGTGGGCTTCTGCGTGTTGGCCAGCTACGCTCTGGTGCTGTGGGCAATGCAATTGGGCTCGATTGCCGAAGCGGCGGCGTTGCGTGAGATCAGCGTGATCCTGGTGGTGCTGTTCGGTATGCGCTACCTCAAAGAACCTTTCGGCCGACCGCGGCTCTTAGCCTGTGGGCTGGTGCTGATTGGCATGCTGATCATGAAGTTCTGACAGCCCGCGAATTCTATAACTCGAAAAAAGGACGGCGTTATGACGGTGGCTCTGTGGTGTGTGTTGATCGCGATATTTTTGCCGTATGTCTGCACAGGCGTGGCCAAGGCTGTTGGCGGCTATCGGCTGAGTGACAATCATGATCCGCGCGACTTTCTCGAAAGCCTGAATGGTGTGGCTCGGCGGGCGCATGCGGCGCAATTGAACAGCTTTGAAGTGATGCCGGCGTTTGCCGCGGCGGTGCTCGTCGCGCATCTGGTGGGGACTGCGCAGTTGGTGACAGTGAATGTGCTGGCGGTGATGTTTATCACCAGTCGCCTGCTGTACATCATTTGCTATCTGGCCGACTGGGCGATCTTGCGTTCGCTGGTGTGGTTTGTGGGGATGGGGTTGATTGCTTCGTTCTTCTTTGTGTCGGTTTGATTATTGGGTGTGGCTGATGGCCTCTTCGCGAGCAAGCCCGCTCCCACAGTTGGAATACCTATCCATGTGGGAGCGGGCTTGCTCGCGAAGGCTATCTAACAGCCATCGATAATCTCAGGGCTTACTTCTTCTCTGTATCAGCCACCTGCGGCACTTGCGGCAGCGGCGCGCCTTTTGGCCAGAGCATCCAGATTTGTCCCTGCTGTTTCATGTCCCCGGCCAGTTGCCCGGCTGCATCACCCGTGCCCCAAAACAGATCCGCACGCACCTCGCCAGCAATCGCGCCGCCGGTGTCCTGCGCCGCGACCGGTCGAACCAATGCGGTGCCATCCGGGCGCGTGGTCGACAGCCACAACAGACTGCCCAACGGAATCACCTTGCGATCCACCGCCGCGCTATAGCCAGCCGTTAGCGGTACGTTCAGCGAACCGCGCGGGCCTTCGTTGCTGTCCGGGTTACGGGTGAAGAACACATAGCTCGGGTTGCTGCCCAGCAGTTCCGGGATGCGCGCCGGGTTGGCCTTGGCCCAATTGCTGATCGCGCTCATGGTCACGTCTTCTTTCTTCAACTCGCCTTGCTCGACCAGCCAACGACCAATCGGTCGGTACGGATGACCGTTCTGATCGGCGTAAGCAATGCGCAGCTGTTTGCCGTCCTGAGTCTGGATGCGACCGGAACCCTGAATTTGCAGGAATTGCAGGTTCATTGGATCAGTCAGGTAAGCCACCACTGGGGCTTTCACACCTTTGGCTTCGATGGTCGCGGCGTCGTCGTAAGGTTTGAGCACGCGACCTTCGAGACGACCGCGCAGGCGTTTGCCCTTCAATTCCGGATAGATGCTGTCGAGCGAGACGATGATCATGTCTTCGGGCACGCCGTACACCGGGACATTCGCTACGTCGGTTGGAGTCAGGCTGCCGGGGTAGACCGGTTCGTAGTAACCGGTGATCAAGCCGTTGGGATTGTCGTTTTCAGCGCGCAGGCCGAAGACATCGAGGTTCTGTTTGAGAAAGGCGCGAATCTCGTCGGCGCTCTGCGGCACATTGGCTGCCGCTGCGCAGGTCGGGCCCCAGACCGTATCAGCCTTGAGTCGGGTGCAGGCGCTGCGCCACGAGCCAAAACCTGCCACCAGATCGCTGTCGGACACAACCGGCAGTGCTTCCCACGTGGCGCTGGAGTAAGTGGCCAGTGCGTGGGTTTTCGGCTTGGCAGTCTCGCCACCGGTGCAGCCGGCGAGGATCGCCAGCAGCGGAAGGGTTGCGATCAGTGGGTGACGCCAGGCCTTGAAGCGGCTGTTCATGGAGTAATTCCTGTGCCGGTCGCCCGAATGCTCCATGCGTTCAGACAACCCTTAATTTTAATAGGGCTATTGGTGTTTGTCGGTGACGCGGGGATACTGGCCGCCGATTCCGTGACCTGAAGCCACCATGACTCTTAAAAGACTTTCTGTTGTATTGCTGGCCTGTCTGACCTTGTCCGCCTGCGGCGGTGTCGATCCGAACTCTCCACTGGGTCAACGCAAGGCAATCTTCAAAAAAATGCTCAAAACCGGCGAAGACCTCGGTGGCATGTTGCGCGGACGCATTCCGTTCGACGGGCCGAAATTCGCCGAAGGCGCGGTCAAACTCGATGCGCTGTCCCATGAGCCGTGGAAGCATTTCCCGCAGGTGCGCGAAGAAGATCACACCAGCGCCAAGGACGATGTCTGGCAAAAACAGGCGCAGTTTCAGGAAATGGCCCGCAAGCTGGAAGCGGCCACCGGTGAATTGGTGACCGCCAGCCAGGTTCAGCCGTACAAGGCCAGTAACCTCGGGCCTGCGGTGCAGAAGGTTGAAGACGCCTGCAGCGCTTGCCATAAACAGTTTCGGGATCATTAATTCCTGAGGCCGCTGAATACTTTTGTGGCGAGGGGATTTATCCCCGTTGGGCTGCGAAGCAGCCCCAAAACTATACAGCCGAGTTTTTTCAGTCAGACCCGACCGGCCGGATTTGCGACGGCTTCGCCGCCGAACGGGGATGAATCCCCTCGCCACAGGGCCATCAATTACTTATCGATTTCATCCAGCGCGTCTTGCAGTTCTTTGCGCGACTCGGCGAGTTTGTCTTTGCGCTTGTTGATCTTTTCCGGATCGCCTTTCTTCATCGCCTTGTCGAGATCAGCCTGGCGCTGGCTCACTTCGTGTTTGGCTTCGAGCACTTTATTTTCGCGCTCTTTTTTCAGGCCAGCGTCGGTGCAGTTCTTGGTCACTTCATTCAGTGCAGTTTCCAGACCGGCCTGCTGATCGGCATTGCCACGGGATTTGGCCTGTTCGATCTGGTTCATGATGCCTTGCTTCTTGGCGGCGCAGCCGGTCAGGCCCGGAGCGTCTTCGTCGGCCATTACAGGGGTGGCCATTACGCCGCAAAGGGTCAGCAGGGCGAGCGGTGCGAGAAATTTCATAAAAGCTCCATGTGCAAAGGCAATCGGGACGGTAGGGCACTGCGCTGTTGGAGCGCTTTGCCGGCCGTTGGGTTCCCGGCTTGCGGGGGTTGCGTGTTCAGAAACCGTCGATTGCGGCGGCCTGTAAGGTTTCACTCAGAGCCAGCACTTGCGGGTCGCGAAAGAATGCGCTCAATTGCGCCGCGCGTCCCGGGCCGATACCGGCTTCTGCCTGCCATTGTTCAGTGTCACGTTGTGCCAGCGCCTGCCACGAGTCAGGCAGTTGTGCCTGACCGGTTGGCGGCATGCCCAAAGCTTTCAGCCATTGAGTGAACGGCCGTTGGCGCGCGCTGTTAAAACTGTTGAGCAAACGCGCGCTGCTGCGCTCGCCGAAGCCGCTAATGTTAGCAAGCTCTGGCGCGTCGAGGGTTAACCAATCCAGCAGGTTGTTCACGCGGCGTGTTTCGAGAAGTTTCTCCCAAGTGCCGCGCCCGACATTCTGCATCGCCAGCCCTTGCTTGCTACTGAGCCAGGTCAGTCGTGCGAGAAACTGGCTTTCACAACCGGGGGTGGGTTGCCAGCAACTCAGCGCGTGGAAGTCATCGGCGACGGGGATGTTGAGGTCTGCGCGTTCGGTCGCGCGCAGCACAACGCTGTCGAGCCGTGGAATGGTCAGGCCGGCGAGGCTGATTGACACTTGATCGCCGGGGCGAATATCGAGGTCTTGCCAGCGCTTGAAGGAGCTGGCGCTGACCCGTTTGATTTCGCGGTCATCGAGCATGACGGGTTTGAGTTCGAGCACCGGCGTGATGCGCCCGGTGCGCCCGATCTTGAAATTGACCTTGCGTACTTCGGCCAGCGCTTGAGCAAAAGGATATTTCCAGGCAATTGCCCAATAGGGAGCGCGCACCTGCCAGCGCTCGGCGGGTGGTCGTTGGCTCTGGCGCAATACCACGCCGTCAGTGGCAAAGGGCAGGGGCGAGCGATACCAGTGATCGCGCCATTTCTGCGCTGCAGCAAATTCGGTGACGGGGTGGCTGTACGGTTCAATCGTGGCGAAACCCAGCGTCGCCAACGTGGCGATTCGCTCGGGCAATTGCGCTGGGCCTTGGGGCCAGTCCCAAACGAACAATCCAACCCCGGAAGCTTGCTCGGCATCCAACGATTTTCGCCCCATCAGGCCGGCGACGGTGGCGCGAGCGTTAACGCTGCCGGATCGAGCTTGCACGTGCTGGTTCAAGCGCCAGTAGAGTTCGCCCTGCACCAGCAAATCCAAAGGTTGTGACAGGCGTTGCGGGATGGCACCGATCTTTTGTGCTGAGGCTGTCCAGTCCTGCCCGGTAATCCCGTCGCCACGGCTGATGGCTTGTTGCAAAACGCCCGCGCGATAAATCAGCGTCACGGCAACACCGTCGACTTTGGGTTGAATCCAGACATCCTTGCGATCATGTAGCCATGCACCCACGGCCTCATCTTTGTGGATTTTATCCAGACCGGTATGGGCGATGGGGTGTGCAACCGAGCCTGCGGCTGTGCGCAAGGGATCGGGCGGCGAGGGCAGGTTGAAACACGCCCGCCATTCGTTCAATTGCGCAACGGATTGGTCGTAGAGTTCGTCGGCAATCAGTGAACGGCCTTCGCGGTGGTAGGCGTCGTCCCATTGGTTGATCTGTTTTTGCAGGGTGGTGATTTCGCGTTGGGCTTGGGGCCCGGGCCAGTTCGGGCAGGTGGCGTGGGCGCTGAATGTTGCGGGCATCAGCAGGACAATAAATAACAGGCGCAGCGTGGCAAGCATCGTGAGCGTCCTTGCTCGAGGGGAATGATTGAAGGTTAGAAGACGATGGTGAGTTCGGTAGGTGGGGTGTTTTGCGAGGTGTGTCTGGGCGGGATTTGATGTGGATCTTGCCGGCCTCTTCGCGGGCAAGCCCGGCTCCCACAGGGTTTTGGGTTGAATTCGACAACGTATTTCAGTCATAAAAAAGCCCCGCACGGCGCGAACCGTGCGGGGCTTTTTGTGCCGCCGGGGAAAGTCTTACAGACCAGCAGCAGCGCGCAGGGCGTCGGCGCGGTCGGTTTTTTCCCAGGTGAACGTGGTGAAGGTGTCTTCGCCAACGGTCTTGGTCTCTGGCGTGCGACCGAAGTGGCCGTACGCTGCAGTTTCCTGGTACATCGGGTGCAGCAGGTCGAGCATGGTGGTGATTGCGTATGGACGCAGGTCGAACACTTCACGCACCAGTTTGACGATCTTGTCGTCGCTGATCTTGCCGGTACCGAAGGTGTTCAGCGAGATCGAAGTAGGCTGAGCCACGCCGATCGCGTAGGACACCTGAATCTCGCAACGCTCGGCCAGGCCGGCAGCGACGATGTTCTTGGCAACGTAACGGCCAGCGTAGGCAGCCGAACGGTCAACCTTCGATGGATCTTTACCGGAGAACGCGCCGCCGCCGTGACGGGCCATGCCGCCGTAGCTGTCGACGATGATCTTGCGACCGGTCAGACCGCAGTCACCTACCGGGCCGCCAATGATGAACTGGCCGGTCGGGTTGATGTGGAACTGGGTGTCTTTGCTCAGCAGTTCGGCAGGCAGCACGTGCTTGACGATCAGCTCCATCACGCCTTCGCGCAGGTCTTTGTACGACACTTCAGGGTTGTGCTGGGTCGACAGAACAACCGCGTCGATACCGACAACCTTGCCGCCTTCGTAACGGCAAGTCACTTGCGACTTGGCGTCCGGGCGCAGCCAAGGCAGCAGACCCGATTTACGGGCTTCGGCCTGGCGCTGCACCAACTGGTGCGAGAAGGTGATCGGTGCTGGCATCAAAACGTCGGTTTCGTTGCTGGCATAGCCGAACATCAGGCCCTGGTCGCCGGCGCCCTGATCTTCAGGCTTGGCACGGTCAACACCTTGGTTGATGTCTGGGGACTGCTTGCCGATGATGTTCATCACGCCGCAGGTCGCGCCGTCGAAGCCGACGTCGGAGCTGTCGTAGCCGATGTCGAGAATCACGTTACGCACGATCTCTTCCAGATCGACCCAGGCGCTGGTGGTCACTTCACCGGCAACGATGGCCACGCCAGTCTTGACCAGAGTTTCCACGGCAACGCGTGCGTGTTTGTCCTGGGTAATGATGGCGTCCAGCACCGCATCGGAAATCTGGTCGGCGATTTTGTCCGGATGTCCTTCAGACACGGACTCGGAGGTGAAGAGGGAGTATTCGCTCATCTCGATGTTTTCCTGAATTTACCGATGGTGAGTGTCGCCAGCCGGTCGCTGAAAGTGGCGAACCTGGATCTGGAAACCATTACGTAAGCCTACATAGAGGCTTTCCCCGGGAACGAGTCCCGCAGCGGTGGCCCAACGGGCCAAATCGTCCTGTTCAAACCCCAACCATAGATCACCGCAGGCCTCCCTGGCCCAACTCTGGTTGTGGCTACATAACTCTGTCACGAGCAGACTACCGCCCGGTTGCAGCAGGTCGGCCATGTGCTTGAGCGCATCGGCCGGCGCGGCGAAATGGTGCAACACCATGTTCAACACCACGCAATCGGCCTGAAGGCTTGTGCCGTTCAATGCATCGGCCAATTGCAGGCTGACGTTAGCCAGCTGTTCACGTTCACATACCTGACGCGCCAGTTCGAGCATCGCCGGGCTGTTGTCCAGCGCGGTTACGGTGCCGAAGCGACGCGCCAGTTCCGGCAGAAAAGCACCATCGCCGGGGCCGACTTCAATGGCCGTGGCCGCACCATTGAAGTTCAGTTTGTCGAGCAGGGCCAGCACGCTGTCGCGGTACTGCGGCAGGCCGGCGATCAAGTCTTGCTGGGCGCGAAATTTCTCCGCGACCCGGGCGAAAAAGTCCTGACTGGCGGCGGCACGTTGGCCGTGCACCTGTTCGATCCGCGCTTGCACGTCGTCAGGCAGGTCGAGGTTGTCGACTTCTTCTAACAATGCCGCGTGCAATTTGCCGCCAAGCAATTCGGTGTGGGGCAGGGCGCGGCGATAAAAAATCGCGTTGCCTTCGCGGCGTGTTGCCACCAGATCAGCCTGCGCCAACACTTTAAGGTGATGACTCATGCCGGACTGACCGATGCCGAAAATCTGCGCCAGCTCCAATACACCAAACGAGTCGTTGGCCAGCGCGCGCAATACATTCAGCCGCAACGGATCGCCGCCGGCCTTGCACAGGGCCGCCAGCTCGTCGCAATCGTCATGGCGAATGGAAGGCACGCGTAAATTCATAGGGCCGCAGTCTAGTGACGGTGAGAATTCCTCGCAAGGGCAATATCAAAAAGTTTTGATATTGCTCGATCAATGGCGCTTTTTATTGCACTTCTAACCAAGCGGTTCACTCTACAAACGAACAGCGGAAAGGTTTCACCAGCCGAAACCGCCGTTAAGCATGGGAAAAACGCCTGCCGATGACTATCTATCATTGCCCCGAGGCGTCCCGGTGAGGGAAAATGCTCGCCTTTTTTCCGTTCCGATTATTCACCCTTAGTTTCAGAACCCCAGGAGATCAGCGATGCCTAGCCGTCGTGAGCGTGCCAACGCCATTCGTGCCCTCAGCATGGATGCCGTGCAAAAAGCCAACAGCGGCCATCCCGGTGCACCTATGGGTATGGCAGATATCGCCGAAGTGCTTTGGCGCGACTACCTCAAGCACAACCCGAGCAATCCATCGTTCGCCGACCGTGACCGCTTCGTGCTGTCCAACGGCCACGGCTCGATGTTGATCTACTCGCTGCTGCACCTGACCGGTTACGACCTGTCGATCGACGACCTCAAGCAGTTCCGTCAATTGCACAGCCGCACCCCGGGCCACCCGGAATTCGGTTACACCCCGGGCGTTGAAACCACCACTGGCCCGTTGGGTCAGGGTCTGGCCAACGCCGTCGGTTTTGCCCTGGCTGAAAAAGTCCTGGGCGCGCAGTTCAACCGTCCTGGCCACGACATCGTCGACCACCACACCTACGTGTTCCTGGGTGATGGCTGCATGATGGAAGGCATTTCCCACGAAGTCGCTTCCCTGGCCGGTACGTTGGGTCTGGGCAAGCTGATCGCTTTCTACGATGACAACGGCATCTCCATCGACGGCGAAGTCGAAGGCTGGTTCACCGATGACACCCCGAAGCGTTTCGAAGCCTACAACTGGCAAGTGATCCGCAACGTTGACGGTCACGACCCGGAAGAGATCAAGACTGCCATCGAAACCGCGCGCAAGAGCCCGCTGCCGACCCTGATCTGCTGCAAGACCACCATCGGTTTCGGTTCGCCGAACAAGCAGGGCAAAGAAGACTGCCACGGCGCCCCATTGGGTGACGCAGAAATCGCGCTGACCCGCAAGGCGCTGAACTGGAACTACGGCCCGTTCGAAATCCCGGCCGACATCTATGCCGAGTGGGATGCCAAGGAAAAAGGTCGCGCGGCCGAAGCCGAGTGGGATCAGCGTTTCGCTGCTTACTCCGCTGCGTTCCCGACCGAAGCCAACGAACTGATCCGTCGTCTGAGCGGTGAACTGCCGGCTGACTTCTCCGAAAAAGCCTCGGCCTACATCGCTGAAGTCGCGGCCAAAGGCGAAACCATCGCCAGCCGTAAAGCCAGCCAGAACACCCTGAACGCCTTCGGCCCGCTGCTGCCGGAACTGCTTGGCGGCTCCGCTGACCTCGCCGGTTCCAACCTGACCCTGTGGAAAGGTTGCAAAGGCGTCAGCGCTGAAGATGCCAGCGGCAACTACATGTACTACGGCGTGCGCGAATTCGGCATGACCGCAATCATGAACGGCGTGACCCTGCACGGCGGCCTGGTGCCTTACGGCGCGACCTTCCTGATGTTCATGGAATACGCCCGCAACGCCGTGCGCATGTCCGCGCTGATGAAGAAGCAAGTCATCCACGTCTACACCCACGACTCCATCGGTCTGGGCGAAGACGGCCCGACGCACCAGCCGATCGAGCAACTGACCAGCCTGCGTACTACACCGAACCTCGACACCTGGCGTCCAGCCGATGCCGTTGAATCGGCGGTGGCCTGGAAAAACGCTCTGGAGCGCAAGGACGGCCCTTCGGCGCTGATCTTCTCGCGTCAGAACCTGCAACACCAGGAACGCGATGCCGGCCAGATCGCCGCCATCAGCCGTGGCGGTTATGTACTGAAGGACTGCGCAGGCGAGCCTGAGCTGATCCTGATTTCGACCGGTTCGGAAGTCGGTCTGGCGGTTCAGGCTTACGACAAGCTGACCGAGCAGGGCCGCAAAGTGCGCGTTGTTTCGATGCCGTGCACCAGCGTGTTCGACGCTCAGGACGCTGGCTACAAGCAGGACGTGCTGCCGTTGCAGGTTGGCGCGCGGATCGCGATCGAAGCGGCGCACGCCGACTTCTGGTTCAAGTACGTGGGTCTGGAAGGTCGCGTGATCGGCATGACCACTTACGGCGAATCGGCTCCGGCTTCGGCACTGTTCGAAGAGTTCGGCTTCACCCTGGAAAACATCCTGGGTCAGGCTGAAGAACTGCTGGAAGACTAAGTCCGACAGTTGTGTTGTCCGGGCTGACGCCATCGCGAGCAGGCTCACTCCTACAGGGTTTTACGTTGCCCGTGTAGGAGTGAGCCTGCTCGCGATAGCGTCGGTTCAGACAATAAAGAGCTTTGTGATTCACCACGGTAATCGAGAACCCCATGCCTCAACCGCGTCCCTACAAAGTTGCACTCAACGGCTACGGCCGGATTGGTCGTTGCGTCTTGCGTGCGTTGTTTGAGCGAGGCGAGAAAGCCGGGTTTGAAATTGTCGCGATCAACGATCTGGCGGACATGGCCAGCATCGAATACCTGACACGCTTCGACTCCACCCACGGCCGTTTTCCCGGCGAGGTGCGAGTAGAAGGCGATTGTCTCTATATTAATGGCGACTGCGTGAAGGTTCTGCGCAGTGCTACCCCCGAAGGCATCGATTGGGCGTCGCTTGGCGTCGATCTGGTGCTTGAGTGTTCCGGTGCCTACAACACCCGCGAAGACGGCCAGCGCTTTCTCGACGCCGGCGCGCCACGCGTGTTGTTCTCGCAGCCGATGGCCAGCGAGGCGGATGTCGACGCCACCATCGTTTACGGCGTCAATCAGGATTGCCTGACCGGCGACGAACTGCTGGTGTCCAACGCTTCCTGCACCACCAACTGCGGCGTGCCGCTGTTGCGTCTGCTCGACAAGGCCATCGGCCTCGATTACGTGTCGATCACCACCATTCACTCGGCGATGAACGATCAGCCAGTGATCGACGCCTATCACCACGAAGACCTGCGCCGCACGCGCTCGGCGTTCCAGTCGGTGATCCCGGTGTCCACTGGTCTGGCGCGCGGGATCGAGCGTCTGCTGCCGGAACTTGCCGGGCGAATTCAAGCCAAAGCCGTACGCGTGCCGACGGTCAACGTGTCCTGCCTCGACATCACGATGCAGACCGCCACCGCGACCGACGCCAATGAGGTCAACCGGATCCTGCGCGAGGCCGCCACCACTGGCCCGCTCAAAGGCCTGCTGGCGTATACCGAGTTGCCGCACGCCAGCTGTGATTTCAACCATGACCCACATTCGGCCATCGTCGATGCCAGTCAGACCCGTGTTTCCGGCCCTAAACTGGTGAACATCCTGGCCTGGTTCGACAACGAATGGGGTTTTGCCAACCGAATGCTGGACGTTGCAGAACACTATCTGCAAACAGCCATTTCAAAAAAACCGTAGGAAGTGCGACCCATGACCGTGTTGAAGATGTCCGACCTCGATCTGCAAGGTAAGCGCGTATTGATCCGCGAAGACCTCAACGTCCCAGTCAAGGACGGTGTTGTCACCAGCGATGCGCGTATCCTGGCTTCGCTGCCGACCATCAAGCTGGCCCTGGAAAAAGGCGCGGCCGTGATGGTCTGCTCGCACCTTGGCCGTCCGACCGAAGGCGAGTTCTCCGCCGAGAACAGCCTCAAGCCTGTCGCTGACTACCTGAGCAAAGCGCTGGGCCGCGAAGTGCCGCTGGTGGCTGATTACCTCGGTGGCGTTGACGTCAAGGCTGGCGACATCGTGCTGTTCGAAAACGTGCGCTTCAACAAAGGCGAGAAAAAGAACGCTGACGAACTGGCCCAGCAATACGCCGCCCTGTGCGACGTGTTCGTGATGGACGCGTTCGGCACCGCTCACCGCGCCGAAGGTTCGACCCACGGCGTGGCCAAGTTCGCCAAAGTCGCCGCTGCTGGCCCACTGTTGGCCGCTGAACTGGATGCACTGGGTAAAGCGCTGGGCGCACCGGCTCAGCCAATGGCAGCCATCGTTGCCGGCTCCAAGGTGTCGACCAAACTCGACGTGCTGAACAGCCTGAGCCAGATCTGCAATCAGCTGATCGTCGGCGGCGGCATCGCCAACACCTTCCTCGCGGCCGCTGGCCACCCGGTGGGCAAGTCGCTGTACGAACCGGATCTGCTCGACACCGCGCGTGCAATCGCCGCCAAAGTCAGCGTGCCATTGCCGGTTGACGTGGTGGTTGCCAAAGAATTCGCTGAAACCGCTGAAGCCACCGTCAAGCTGATCGCTGACGTCGCTGCTGACGATATGATTCTGGACATCGGCCCGCAAACCGCAGCCAACTTCGCCGAACTGCTGAAATCGTCGAAAACCATTCTGTGGAACGGCCCGGTCGGCGTGTTTGAATTCGACCAGTTTGGCAACGGCACCAAAGTGCTGGCTCAGGCCATCGCGGAAAGCTCGGCATTCTCGATTGCTGGCGGTGGCGACACCCTGGCCGCCATCGATAAATATGGCGTGGCTGAGCAAATCTCCTACATTTCCACCGGTGGTGGCGCGTTCCTTGAATTCGTCGAGGGCAAAGTGCTGCCAGCCGTAGAAGTCCTGGAAAGCCGGGCCAAGGCCTGAGGCCGCCCGTTTGGCCAGGCAAAGGAGTGTTCACATGGTCAAGTCGTTAGCACTGTTGTTGCTGACCGGTACGCTGGCGGCCTGCGGGAGTAACCCGAAGGCCGAAGCTACGCCGGCGCCGAGCGAGTCGCAGAAGGGCTGTTATCAGGCCGACTGGCAGGCCGAAACCAACCCGGTGCTGAACAAGCGCTCGGGCCCGGACGGTCTGGACAAATACGAGACGCAAACCCCGGCCAAGGAACATGGTTGTCCTTGACGGGTCTGACTCTTTAACTCAGGGCTGGCGGCGTGCGCCGTCAGTCGAGGAACACGGATGAAAGGCTTGATCGCCATTGCGGCGTTGGCATTGTTGGGCGGTTGCGCGCAGTTGAACCTGTTTCAGTCGTCTGCCCCGGCGGATAACTGGACGACCTGAACCTGCGACAGCCAGGCCAAAGTGCTGTGGCGCTACGCTGATGCCAACAAGAAGGAAGTCGACGTTCGACTGGGTGGCGGTGATCAGGTTTATCGCCTGAAAGAAGAGCCGGGCGCTTCGGGCACGCTGTACAGCGACGGCATGCTGGCGTTTCACGTCAAGGGAGAGGAAGGCCTGGTGTACTGGGTCGCCACCAATGACCTGATCGGCCGCGGCTGCAAAGCCGAGTAATTGACACACCGCAGGCCCATTGTAGGAGTGAGCCTGCTCGCGATAGCGGTATGACAGTCGCTGCAATATTGACTGCAAGATGGCTATCGCGAGCAGGCTCACTCCTACAGGGGTTCTGCGCACTAATTAAGAATTGGCTTTATCGAATCACCAGACCGGGCCTCAACCCCCGATCTGCAATCACTTGAATAGCCGCCGCCGCTCCGGCAGGCTGGCACGATTAACGACCCTCAACCGGGAGAGACACACACAATGGCACTTATCAGCATGCGCCAGATGTTCGGACGACGCAGCCGAATTCGGCTACGGCGTTCCAGCCTTCAACGTCAACAACCTTGAGCAGATGCGCGCCATCATGGAAGCCGCTGACAAGACTGACTCCCCGGTGATCGTTCAGGCTTCGGCCGGCGCTCGCAAATACGCCGGCGCACCATTCCTGCGTCACCTGATCCTGGCCGCGATCGAAGAGTTCCCGCACATCCCGGTGTGCATGCACCAGGACCACGGCACCAGCCCTGACGTCTGCCAGCGCTCGATCCAACTGGGCTTCAGCTCGGTCATGATGGACGGCTCGCTGGGCGAAGACGGCAAGACCCCAACCGACTACGACTACAACGTCCGCGTTACCCAACAAACCGTGGCCATGGCTCACGCCTGCGGCGTTTCGGTAGAAGGCGAGCTGGGCTGCCTGGGTTCGCTGGAAACCGGCATGGCCGGTGAAGAAGACGGCATCGGCGCCGAAGGCGTTCTGGATCACAGCCAAATGCTGACCGACCCGGAAGAAGCCGCTGACTTCGTCAAACGCACCCAGGTCGATGCCCTGGCCATCGCCATCGGCACCAGCCACGGCGCCTACAAGTTCACCAAGCCACCTACTGGCGACGTGTTGGCGATCGACCGTATCAAGGAAATCCACAAACGCATCCCGAACACCCACCTGGTGATGCACGGTTCTTCTTCGGTGCCACAAGAGTGGCTGGCGATCATCAACCAGTACGGCGGCGACATCAAAGAAACCTACGGCGTACCGGTTGAAGAAATCGTCGAAGGCATCAAGTACGGCGTGCGCAAGGTCAACATCGACACCGACCTGCGTCTGGCGTCCACCGGCGCAATGCGTCGCCTGATGGCCACCAACCCGAGCGAATTCGACCCACGTAAATTCTTCGGCGCGACCGTGACGGCGATGCGTGATGTGTGTATCGCTCGTTATGAAGCGTTCGGTACTGCGGGTAATGCTTCGAAGATCAAACCGATCTCGCTGGAAGCGATGTATCAGCGTTATCTGAAAGGTGAGTTGAACGCTAAGGTTAACTAAGCGTTTGGTTTGACCTGTTAAAGAAACCCGCCGAGAGGCGGGTTTTTTTGTGGGTGGGTTGTACGCAGTCTGTGACGCATAGCTGAACCCCTGTAGGAGTGAGCCTGCTCGCGATGGCGGTGGGTCAGTCAGCACAGATGTTGGATGTTGGTTCGTCATCGCGAGCAGGCTCACTCCTACAGTTGGATCGGATGTGGGCTGTAGGAAATTGGGTGGCTGTCAGACCGTCAACGTTGACAGGCCAATTCTCACAAGGGACGGGGGTTATTTATCGTGATCGATATCCAGTTTGGTGAAGGTCACCTGGCCGCCTTCGCTGGTGTAGCCGGTGTTGTCTTGCACATAAACCCCGGCCTTGAAGTACAGCGGCTTATTCCGCCACGTTGCGCTGATCTGGGAATCCCATTGATAACCGGCCGCGCTCACGCCTAGCGCGCCGCCCGGGCTCAGGTGGATGAGGTAGTTGAACTCGTTATCCAGTTTGATCCCGGTGGCCAAGGTAATAACGCGGCTTTCTTTGTCATCCGGGTGCATGCGCACTTTGATCACGAGATTGCCGGTTTCAGTCTTGGTCTTGTACTGATATTCGAGTTTCACCATTGGCCGCTGGCTTTCATACGCATGAATCTGGCCGATCACGATTTTGCCCGAGCTCGGCACTTTGTTGACCGTGACCGTCGCGCGCAGCAGGTTGTCCGCATCCGGGTAGTACCAGTTTCGCAGCGTGCCATTGCTGTAGGTCTCGCGCAGTTCAGTGCGCGGATAGATGGCGTTTTCGGTTTTAGAGCCGGTCACCGGTGACCAGAAGAACAAAGTGCCGGTGTCGGAATGGAAGTACTGATCTTTGAAGCCATTCACCAGTTTTGAGGTTTCGACGGTGTACGGCGGACTGCCGACGGGAACGCTGAGGTTCCAGGTTGCGAGATCGATCATGTCGGTTCTTCCACTCAGTTCATCCTGAACGCGGGTGCCAGAAGCTCTAGCCCGCGCCTTTTGGGGGCGGCCTTTATAAGCGTAGAGGCGTTTTTTGTTAACGCCCGTTTGGCAGATGATTGACGTCAACATCCTGTCGAAATGCCATCTTTCCCGGATTCCGGGGGCTGTAGCGGTGACCGTTAGTCGGTAAATGGCACGTTTGGTTAAATGATGGCCTGATGACAGCTATTGCTTTTACAGATCCCGGACTAGAGTGAACGCTCAGTATGTGTACGGTTTTTACCGGAACCGACCTGTAGTCCCGAGAAGAGAAGCAGCATGGAATGCGCGCAACCCCCGCCAGGTGAAGGCAACTCTGTCCTATTGATTGTTGATGATTACCCTGAAAATCTGATCAGCATGCGCGCGTTGCTGCAGCGTCAGGACTGGCAGGTCATCACCGCCGCCTCCGGTTTCGAGGCGCTCAGTCTGTTGCTTGAACACGACGTCGATCTGGTACTGCTCGATGTGCAGATGCCGGGCATGGACGGTTTCGAGGTCGCGCGGCTGATGCGCGGCAGTCAGCGTACGCGCCTTACGCCAATTATTTTCCTCACCGCCAACGAGCAATCTCAGGATGCCGTGATCAAGGGTTACGCCAGTGGTGCGGTGGATTACCTGTTCAAACCGTTTGATCCGCAGATTCTCAAGCCCAAGGTGCAGGCATTGCTGGAACACCAGCGCAATCGCCGCGCCTTGCAGCGTTTGAGTCATGACCTGGAAGTGGCGCGAGCCTTTAATGCTTCGGTATTGGATAACGCTGCCGAAGGGATTTTGGTGGTGGGTGAGGACGGTTTGATCCGTTTTGCGAACCCGGCTATTTCGCGGTTGCTCAATGCGCCGGTCTTGGAGCTGGAAGGTCAGGAGTTTCTTGATTACCTGCAGAAACCGCACATTCCCGTGTGGGCTGATTCCGAGTTTTATGCCGGCTATAAGCGCGGCGAAACCCTGAGACTGCACGACGCGTTATTGCGCACCGCGCCCGGCCAGCAAGTGCCGGTAGCATTGTCCTGCGCGCCGCTGCCCAGCGAACAACACGCGATGGTGGTGACCGTGCTGGACATGTCGGTCGTACGTCACCTTCATCAGCAACTGGAATTCCAAGCTGTTACCGATCCTTTGACCGGTTTGCTCAATCGCCGAGGTTTCTACCAAACCGTTGAAAACCTGCTGCTGCGTGGGGAGCGCAGCGACAGCAGTTGGGTGCTGCTGTATCTGGATCTCGATGGCTTCAAACGGGTCAACGATTCGCTGGGTCACGATGCCGGCGACCGCGTACTGCGTTGGGTTTCTGAACAGTTGAAGGCTTGCCTGCGACCGTTCGATATCCTCGCGCGCATGGGCGGCGATGAATTCACCGCACTGCTGGATCTGGAATTCCCTGAGCAAGCGGCAAAGATTGCCGAGAAACTCATCGAGCGCGTCTCCATCTGCCAGCAGATCGAAGGACTGGATATCGCCCTCGGCGCCAGTATCGGCATCGCGACGTTCCCGGACTGCGGCTCAAACCTCGACGGATTGCTGCGCGCCTCCGACATTGCCATGTACGAAGCCAAACGCGCGGGGCGTCAGCAATATCGCTTCTATGATCACGAAATGAATGGCCGCGCCCGTTCGCGCTTGATGCTTGAAGAGAGCGTGCGCACCGCCATCGAGAACCGTGATTTCAATCTGGTTTATCAGCCGCAAGTGGCCATCGACACTGGCCAGATCCGTGGGTTTGAAGCACTGCTGCGCTGGCAGCACCCGAGCGTTGGCGATGTCCCGCCAGGGCTGTTTTTGCCGTTGCTGGAAGAGGCGCGGTTGATCAGTCGGCTTGGCAGCTGGATTTATCATCGCGGCGCTGGTCAACGCAAAGCCTGGGAAACCTTGTTCGCTGAAGATCTGGTGCTCGGCGTGAGTTTGAGCAACACCCAGTTCAGCATGCCGAATCTGGTCACTGAATTGCGTCAGGTCATGGAGCGCCATGCGCTGCAGCCTCGGCAACTGGAGGTTGAAGTCACCGAAGAAGCCTTGATGCAAAACCCTGACGAAACCCGCAAGCAACTGCGCTTGTTGCGCAATCTCGGTGTGCGGGTGGCACTGGATGATTTCGGTTCTGGCCCGTGTTCGCTGGCGCATCTGCGTGATCTGGAGCTGGACACACTCAAACTTGATCGCCATCTCATCGCTCGATTGCCGGACTCTGCGCGCGACGCCTCACTGGTCAGCACGGTGATCAACCTGTGCAAACAGTACGGTTTGCTGGTGATCGCCGAAGGGGTCGAAACCATCGAGCAATACCAATGGCTGCAGGCGCATGGCTGCGAGTACGTGCAAGGTTTCCTTGTCGCACGGCCATTGATCGCCGAAGACGCCGCCAGCTTCGCCGAGCCGTTCGACTGGAGCGCGCTGCCCGGTTGAATTCGCTACACTGGCGCACCTTTTTTCGAACCGTGTCGCCCGTCCATGACTGTGTTGAAGTACCTCCAGGCCTATCCCGCGCAATTGCAGGATCAGGTGCGCCAACTGATCGCCGAAGGGCGTTTGGGCGATTACCTGAGCCAGCGTTATCCGGGGCGGCACGATGTGCAGAGCGACAAGGCGTTGTACAGCTACGCGCTGGATCTCAAGCAGGAATACCTGCGCAACGCCCCGGCCATCGACAAGGTGCTGTTCGACAACCGCCTCGACCTGACCCACCGCGCCCTCGGTCTACACACCACGGTGTCGCGGGTGCAGGGCGGCAAGCTCAAATCGAAGAAAGAAATTCGTATCGCCTCGTTGTTCAAGGAGGCCGCGCCGGACTTTCTGAAAATGATCGTCGTGCACGAACTGGCGCACTTCAAAGAGTCGGATCACAACAAGGCGTTTTATAAATTGTGCGAGCACATGCTGCCGGGCTATCACCAGATCGAGTTTGATCTGCGCGTGTACCTGACGTGGCGGGACATGCAATGACGATCAAAAAATCGCAGCCTCTGTAGGAGCTGCCGAAGGCTGCGATCTTTTAATGTTGGGAGTGTTTAGATGGACGTAAGCAAGACCAAAAGCAGTTTCTATCGCCGCCTATACGTGGCGTACCTGATCGACAGCGGCCTGGCGCCGAGTGTGCCGACGCTGACCGAAGTGACCGGCATGCCCCGGCGCACGGCGCAGGACACGATCGCGGCGTTGGCGGATCTGGATATCATTTGTGAATTCGAGCAGGAAGAGGGCGCACGCAACCATGCCGGGCGCTATCGGATTCGCGAGTGGGGGGCGATTGATCGGGGGTGGATTGAGCGCAATTTGCGGCAGATCAAGGCGGTGCTGGAATATCCCTGAAAGTTGCTGTGCCTGAGCTGACGCCTTCGCGAGCAAGCCCGCTCCCACAGGGGGAATGCATTCCAAATGTGGGAGCGGGCTTGCTCGCGAAAGGGCCCTTAAGAGCGACGCATTCCAATATGTGGAATGTCATCCTCCAGATATTCCTCACCCGCCACCACAAACCCGTACTTGCCGTAATACCCCTGCAAATGCGCCTGCGCCGACAGATAGATCGGTATCGATGGCCAATTCTTCTCAGCCTGTTTCAATGCCTCTTCCAGCATCTCGTGGCCCAAGCCTTTACCGCGTCCCTCCGTTGAGGTCAGCACGCGGCCAATCACCACGTCACCGCCCTGGGATTCCGGATCCAGCAGGCGCAGGTAGGCGACCAGTTGATCATCGGCCCAACCCATCAAATGGCAGGTGTCGCCCGCCAGATCCTGACCATCGGGATCCAGGTAGGCACATTTCTGTTCGACCACGAACACTTCCGAGCGCAGCTTCAAAATGGCGTACAGCTGCTCCTTGCCCAGATCGCTGTGATGTTTGCAGATCCACTCGATATTCATTTGCCGACTCCTTGAACGTGTGTCCGGATACTAAGCGCCCACGCCTTTGATGTCTGCATGGCGTAAGAGTCTGTGACAAAGATCAAAATGCCATCATTCCTTTCTCGCGGTCGTCACGTCTTTGTGTAATCTGCTGGAGAGCGCTGTGCACTGGCTCCGTTGAGCTACTGTTAGTGCCTGGGTTTTGCCGGTAAGGGGCCTTGGGGTTTTGACTGAAAACAGGCCGGGCAGCCCGCCCGCTAAGGATTTTCAAGCATGCCGCGTGTGTATCGAGCCTTTGCGTTGATCGGACTGCTCCTGCTGGCTCAAACCGCTGCAGCGGACAAGCTGCGGCTGGTGTTTGATATCTGGCCGCCCTTTACCGACGACACGCTGGTCAATGGCGGTCTGGCCACCGACATCGTCAGCACCGCGCTGGCCCGCGCCGGATATGCCAGTGGCTACGAGCAAGTGCCGTGGGCACGGGCGCTGATGGGGGTAGGCGAAGGGCGTTATGACGTGTTGGTCAACGCTTGGTACAACGAAGACCGCACCAGACTCGGGCAGTTTTCCGGCGAATATCTGCTCAACCGCATCCGCTTTCTCAAGCGCAAAGACACGCCACTCGACTATTCCAATCTGCAACAACTGCACACCTATCCGATTGCGGTGGTGCGCGGTTATGCGTATTCAGCGCCGTTCGATGCCGACACGGCGTTGCAAAAAGTCCCTGTGCATAACTTCGCCATGGCCGTGCGCATGCTCGCGGCGGATAGGGTCAAGTTGACGCTGGAAGATGAGTACGTGGCGAAGTATTACCTGGCGCGGGAATCAGCCAAGGTGCGCAACTCCGTGGAATTTTTGCCCAAGCCGTTGAGTGAGAACAGCCTGCATATTTTGGTCAGCCTGAAGAACCCGCAGCATGCGCAGATTGTCGCGGGGTTTGATAAGGCGATTGCGGCGATGAAGGCGGATGGGAGTTATGAGCGGATGCTGCGCCAGCATGGGATGTGAGTTTCTGATCCCAGAGTTGTGTTGTTGCTGATGGCCTCTTCGCGAGCAAGCCCGCTCCCACATTTAAACCGCATTCCAACTGTGGGAGCGGGCTTGCTCGCGAAGGCGTCTGGTCAGCCAGCACTAACCTCACTGGTGTCCTTGATCAGATGCGCCGCCAAAGTGCGCAACGGCCCCAACTGCCGGCAAATCAGCGCCAACTGCGTCTGCACCAACCGCTGCCCCTCATCAATCTCATCGGCCATCTGCTCCAGCTCATTGGCCAGCGCTTCTTCTTCATCACTCTGAATCGCAATCGGCTGCTTGCTCGCCAGCCCCTGAGCAATTTCATCAATGCTCGCCGCCAGTTTCACTCCGGCGCCATCGATCAACTGCTCGCGCACCTCAGCCGGCAGCTGTGTCTCGCGATGCGCGCCCAGGCCTGACAGATAACTCAGCAACGTGTGCGATAGCACCAGAAAGCGGAAACCGACATCCGCTTCCTTCCTGAAATGCCCCGGCTCCATGAGCATGTTCGCCAGCGTCGTCGACAGCGCCGCATCGGCGTTGTGTGCATTGCGCCGGGCGAGACGATAAGCGAGGTCGTCGCTTTTGCCGGCGGCGTATTGCTGCATGATCTGCCGCAGATAGATGCTGTTGCAGGTCAGGGTGTTGGCCAGCACTTTGTTCAGGCGCCGACCCTGCCAGTCCGGCAGGAACAGGAACACCGCGAGCCCCGCAATCAAGCTGCCGAGCAAGGTATCGAACAGCCGTGGCAGGAACAGCCCGTAACCGTCGCCGACCTGATTGAAGCAGAACAACACCATGATGGTGATCGCCGCGGTCGCCAAGGTGTAGCGCGTGGTGCGGTTGGTGAAGAACACCACGCCGGCAGCGATGGCGAAACACGATTGCACCAACGGGTTCGGGAACAGATCGAACAGCGCCCACGCCACGGTCAGGCCGATGGCGGTGCCGAAAATCCGCTGACCGAGTTTGCGCCGCGTCGCGCCGTAGTTCGGCTGGCAGACGAACAGCGTGGTGAGAATGATCCAGTAGCCTTGCGACGGGTGAATCAAATGCACCATGCCGTAGCCGATACTCAACGCCAATGGCAGGCGCAGGGCATGACGGAACAGCAAGGACGTCGGCGTCAGTTGTGTGCGCAGGCGAATCCAGACGTCTTTGAAATTGCGTGGCGAACGGTCGAGCAGGCTGCTGTCGGTCGCGTCAGCCAAGGCATCGGGGTTGCTCGCATCGCTGAGCAAGCGGTCGAGGGTGCCGAGGTTGGCCGCCAGTGCGCGCAGCGAGCGCAGCAGCCCGCGCCAAGCCGGGTTGCTCTGGATGCGCAGGTGTTCGAGGGATGCGTCGAGGTCGCTGAGGGCTTCGGCGAAACTGGCGTCGTAGATGAACGGCTGACGCAACTGGATCGACTCGGCCAGTGCTCGGCAAGCTTTGCCTTGCTGGCGCAACAGGCGTTGGCAGCGGAACAGCACGTCGCTGTGGAAAAACGCATCAGCGAGGGCGTTGTACGGATAGTGCGAAGAACTGGCGCGTTCGTGGATGTCCTGCGCGAGGAAGTACAGCTTCAAGTAGCGGCTGACTTTCGAGCCGGGGCGACCGTTACCGACCCGGTGCAGGATGATTTCCTTGGCACTGTTCAGCGCCGCCACCACGCGACCGTTTTGCTGGGCCAGTTCCAGACGCCGCGCTTCGACGTCCATCTGCCTAATCGGCTCGAACAGCGAGGATTTCAGCTTCAGGTAAAAGCCCAGTTCGCGGAACAGTCGCGCCAGACTTTGCTGCACCGGTTGATTGGAAAACAGCGCCTGCCACAACACCGAGAGCAAGCCGTACCACGCGGCGCCGGCGACCAGCAGCATCGGTTCGTGCCAAAAATCGGTGACCGCGCCGCCGCGCTGATCCACGCCGATCATCGTGTACACGGAGAGGATTAATGTCGCCGAAGCAATCGCCCCATAACGCTCGCCGAGCGCACCGAGCATGGTCAGGCCGAAACTCGCCAGCGCCAGGGCAATGGCAAACACGATGGGGTAGGGGAAGAGCAATTCCACCGACAGCGCGGCGATGCTGAAACACACCAGCGTCACGGCGAGGGCGTTGAGGCGGCCCTGCCAACTGTCGTCGGTCTCGGCCAGGGCGCTGGCGATGATGCCGAGGAACAACGGGATCAACAGGCCCATTTCATCCTGATACCAACACAGCGCCATGCTGCCGGTCAGGGCGATGAACACCCGCACGCTGTAGCTGAATTTATCCAGCGCCCACAGGCGCCGCAAAGACTGACGAAACGAGGTCGAGGACATGAAGTGCGAAGGCCTTCCGAGGCGATGCCGCTAAATTGAGCCAGTAATGACGCCGACGCAATGGCGGCGATCACATCTGACAGCAAAAAGTGTTCCTTACTGCATCACACAGAACAAATGTGGGAGCGGGCTTGCTCGCGAATGCGGTGTGTCATTCAACATCATCGTTGACTGACAGATCGCATTCGCGAGCAAGCCCGCTCCCACAGTTTTGATTTGTGTCTGGTCAGGCGTATTGCGCGGCGGCGTAGCCGGAAGCCCAGGCCCACTGGAAGTTGAAGCCGCCCAAGTGGCCGGTGACGTCGAGCACTTCGCCAATGAAATACAGGCCAGGGCTTTTCAGCGATTCCATGGTTTTGGACGACACTTCGCGGGTATCGACGCCACCGAGAGTCACTTCGGCCGTGCGATAACCTTCCGTCCCGGCTGGCACGACTTTCCAGCTGCCCAGCTTCTCGGCGATTTCCGCCAGCTCTGCGTGGGTGTACTGCTTCATCGGCTTGGAGACAAACCAGTTGTCCGCCAGCAGATTGGCCATCTTCTTGGTGAAAATCTCACCCAGCAAAGTTTTCAATTCACTGTTCGGACGCTCGGCCACTTGCTGTTGCAGCCAGCTCGCCGCGTCGTGATCCGGCAGCAGATTGATTTCCACTGTATCGCCCGATTCCCAGAACGACGATATCTGCAAAATCGCCGGGCCGCTGAGGCCGCGGTGAGTGAACAGGATGTTCTCGCGAAAGCTCTGATCGTTGCAGCTGACCAGACAATCCACCGACGTCCCGGACAGCTCGGTGCACAACTCCTTGAGCTGATCGGTGATGGTGAACGGCACCAGGCCGGCGCGGGTCGGCAGCAACTCATGCCCGAACTGCTTGGCGACCTGATAGCCGAAACCAGTCGCGCCCAGCGTCGGGATCGACAGGCCGCCGGTAGCGATCACCAGTGACTGGCATTGAACCTGACCGAGGGTGGTGTCGAGCAGGTAACCGCTCTCTACTTTCTCGATGGTCTGGATCGACGTGTCGAGGTGCAGCTCGACACCGGCCTGATCGCACTCGGTGAGGAGCATTTCGAGGATGTCGCTGGATTTGTTATCGCAGAACAACTGGCCGAGTTTCTTCTCGTGGTACGGCACGGCGTGCTTGCCGACCATGCCGATGAAATCCCACTGGGTGTAACGCGCCAGTGCGGATTTGCAGAAGTGCGCATTCTGCGAGAGGAAATTGCTCGGCTCGGTGTACATGTTGGTGAAATTGCAGCGGCCACCGCCCGACATCAGGATTTTCTTGCCGGCCTTGTTCGCGTGGTCGAGCAGCAATACCTGACGCCCACGCCCGGCGGCGGTCAGTGCACACATCAACCCAGCGGCGCCAGCGCCAATGATCACGACTTCGGTAGAGCGCAAAACGGTGTCCTCACAAAGAATTCAAATTCACCGAAGACCAATGTGGGAGCGGGCTTGCTCGCGAAAGCGGTATATCAGTCAACATTGATGTTGTCTGACACTCCCACTTCGCGAGCAAGCCCGCTCCCACATTTGATCTCTGTCGGCCAGCAGATCGGTTACAGGATTCGCACGCGCAGCGAACGGCCCTTGATCTTGCCGTCGTTCAGGCGCTGCAACGCTTGCATGGCCACGGTGCGGTCTACAGCCACATAAGCCTGGAAATCGAAGATCGCGATCTTGCCAACCTGTGCACCGGGAATACCGGCATCACCCGTCAGTGCACCCAGAATGTCGCCCGGACGCACTTTGTCTTTACGGCCAGCGCCGATGCACAGCGTGGTCATCGGCGGCTGCAGTGGCGCGAGGCCCTGGGACTTGAGGTTATCGACCTGATCCCAGTTCAACGGCGATTTTTGCAGCTGTTCGATGGCCTGCGCGCGGTGCGCTTCACCCGGTGCAACCAGGCTGATCGCGATGCCTTTCTCGCCAGCGCGACCGGTACGGCCAACGCGGTGAATGTGGATTTCCGAATCGCGCGCCAGTTCGACGTTGATCACCATGTCCAGCGCATCGATGTCCAGACCACGGGCGGCGACGTCGGTGGCGACCAGTACCGAAGTACTGCGGTTGGCGAACATCGCCAGCACCTGGTCGCGATCACGCTGTTCCAGATCGCCGTGCAGGCCGACGGCGGAAATGCCTTTGGCGGTCAGGTGATCGACGGTTTCCTGCACTTGTTGCTTGGTGAAGCAGAACGCCACGCACGACGCCGGGCGGAAGTGGTGCAGGACTTTGGTCACCACGCTCATGCGATCTTCCGGAGAAATCTCGTAGAAGCGCTGCTCGATCTGCGTGTCATCGTGGAACGCTTCGGCTTTCACCGTTTGCGGGTCACGCATGAATTTCGACGCCAGTTGCTTGATGCCCACCGGGTACGTCGCGGAGAACAGCAGGGTCTGACGACGCTCCGGGGTCTTGACGATGATGTCTTCGATGGCGTCGTAGAAGCCCATGTCGAGCATGCGATCGGCTTCGTCGAGGATCAGCGTGTTCAAGCCATCGAGTACCAGCGAACCCTTGCGCAAGTGCTGCTGAATGCGGCCCGGGGTGCCGACGATGATGTGCGCGCCGTGTTCCAGCGAAGCGATCTGCGGGCCGAAGGACACGCCGCCGCACAGGGTCAGGACTTTGATGTTGTCTTCGGCACGGGCCAGACGACGGATTTCCTTGGCGACCTGGTCGGCCAGCTCACGCGTCGGGCAGATCACCAGCGCCTGGCAACCGAAGTAGCGCGGGTTGATCGGGTTGAGCAAACCGATGCCGAACGCGGCGGTCTTGCCGCTGCCGGTCTTGGCCTGAGCGATCAGATCCATCCCTTTGAGGATCACCGGCAAGCTCTGCGCCTGGATCGGCGTCATCTGGGCATAACCGAGGGATTCGAGGTTAGCCAGCATGGCGGCGGACAGCGGCAGAGTATTAAAAGCGGTGGCGATGGTGGTCACGGGACTGGCCTGCAAAACAAAATGTCGCGCAGTGTAGCAGCCCCGTGCCACTTTCCTCGAAAGTTCTGGACGAACAGCGACTAAAACCAGAAGTGAAGGATTTACCTGTGGCGAGGGGATTTATCTGTGGCAAGGGGATTTATCTGTGGCGAGGGGATTTATCCCCGTTGGGGTGCGCAGCACCCCCCTATACCTGCCACCTCGGTACATCAGACCGATCGCATTCAACCCACTTGGGGCTGCTGCGCAACCCATCGGGGATAAATCCCCTCACCACAATTCCCCTCCCACAGAAGCCCTTCAGCACAAATCAGTGTTCAATGTGTTCTTCCGGCCGTTTCGCGCGGCGCCCGTCTTCTTTCGACAGCTGCGAGAAGATCGTCGCCGCCAACATCGCCATGATCCCGACCGTGACAAAGGTCAGCTGGAAGGCACCTAGCACAGTCTCCACACCATCATTACCGACCTCCGCCGTAAACCCGCCAAGCAACGCACCCGCGCAGGCAACACCCAGACTCAACGACAACTGCGCGACCACCGACAGCAAACTGTTGCCGCTACTGGCGCTCGCATCATCCAGATCGATCAACGTCACCGTGTTCATCGCCGTAAATTGCAGCGAGTTGATCGCGCCAAGTACCGCCAGCAGACACAGCAGCAACCAGTACGGCGTCTGCTCGCTGACCAGGCCCATGCTCGCCAGCATGATTCCCAGTGCCAACGTATTGCCGGTGAGGACGATGCGGTAACCAAGCCGCTCAATCAGCGGTCGCGCCACCCACTTGGCGATCATCGCCGCAGCGGCCAGCGGCAGCATGCTCATCCCCGCTTGCGACGGTGAATAACCCAGCGCCACTTGCAGCAGCAACGGCACCAGAAACGGCAACGCGCCGCTGCCCAGACGCGCAAACAGGTTGCCAAGAATGCCGACGGCAAACGTGCGGGTCTTGAACAGTGACGGCGCGAACAGCGGGTTTTCGATGTGCCCGGCGCGCAACCAGTACGCCGCCAGACAGGCCATGCCGCCGAACAGCAGCAACATCACCCGCAGGTGCGGCAAGTGCAGTTCGCCGAGGCCTTCCATGGCGATGGTGATCAGAATCATCGCCGCGCCGAACAGCAGGAAACCCAGTCCATCAAATCGCGTGCGCTCGCTGCCACGCAGGTCGGGTATGAATTTCCACACTGCGTAGCAACCGATGAGGCCGACCGGCAGGTTGATCAGAAAGATCCAGTGCCACGTCAGGTATTCGACCATCCAGCCGCCCATGGTCGGGCCGATCAACGGGCCGAGCAGACCGGGAATGGTGATAAAGCCCATGATCCGCACCAGTTCGGATCGCGGATAAGCGCGCAACACCACCAGTCGCCCGACCGGCAGCATTAACGCACCGCCCAGGCCTTGAATGACGCGAGCGCCGATCAGCATGCTCAGGCTGCTCGACAGCGCGCAAAGCAGCGAGCCGAAGCTGAACAGCAGGATCGCACCGAAGAAGATTTTCTTGGTGCCGAAGCGGTCGGCGATCCAGCCTGAGGCGGGGATCAGCAGGGCCACAGTGAGCATGTAAGAAATGACCACGCCCTGCATGCGCAACGGATCCTCGGCGAGATCGCGGGCCATGGCGGGCAGGGCGGTGTTGAGAATGGTGCCGTCGAGGGACTGCATGAAAAACGCAATGGCCACGACCCACGGCAACCAGCGGGCGGTGATGGCGTCGAGAGGCGGGCGATTGGGCATGGAACCTCTGATGGGTGGTTAATCCAAATTCTTGTTCAAACATGAAACCCTGTGGCGAGGGGATTTATCCCCGATGGGTCGCGCAGCGGCCCCAAAAAGCGGGACTGCTGCGCAGTCCATCGGGGATAAATCCCCTCGCCACAGTTCCTATCCAACAGTTGATTCCCTGTGTGCCGGGGATCTTTGTTTTACAGCGTTAGCGTAAGTCGGCTAACCAGCGCACCCGGCAGTAACGCCGACGAGGTATTGCGCTGGCTGTACGTGCTCGCCGACAAAAGCAACTCGCGCTCCGCCGTCAGCGCTTCCAACTGCGAACCCAGCAGGCTGTACGCGCTGTCGTCAAAACGCATGGTGCTCACCGGCGCCTGAATTTCGCCGTTCTCGACCCAGAAGGTCGCAAAACGAGTCATACCGGTCATGCGCGCCGCCGGTTGATCCGAGAAGTTCAGGTACCACAGGTTGCTGATGTACAACCCGGTGCCCAACTGCTTGAGGATCTCTGCCTGAGACAGATCACCGGCAGCCATGTTCAGCGCACTCGGCGATTCACCGCCGCTGGCACCGTTGGCCGTCAAGCCGTATTCGGCGGCACTGCGCGAGCCGACCAGTTGATCGCCAGCCTTGCCCTCAACGATCAAACGCAGATCGCTGCGCGGATAACCCTCACCGGAAAACGCCGGGCTCAGTGAGTCGCTGACCTTTTCGTCCAGCGACACCAGTGGGCTGAACGCCTGATCGCCGACATACAACTTCTGCAACGGGCTGCTTTTGCTGGCAATCGACTGCGCCGAAAATCCGCCCCAGCTCAACATGCCCATGATTTCTTCCAACGCCGCTGGCGCCAGATACGCGCGGTACTGCCCCGGTGCCAGGGTGCGCAACGGCCGACCGAGAAATTCCAGTTGCTCGCGCGCCTGACCGAAGCGCTTGGCGAACCCTTCGCTGCTCCAGTCGTGCCCGGCGTAGCTGGCTTTCACCGCTTCGCCGTTCTCGTGAAACAGGCTGAAATCGAAGTTGAAGCTATTGGCCTGATGCCAGCCAAACGCCCCCGAAGAACTGGCGAAACCACGGCTGATCGGCCCGGCGGCATAGAAGCCGACCAAATCCAGACCTTCAGCTGCTGCGCAGATTTCATCGACAACCTGTTCGGTGTCCGGCAACGGATGCTCCTGCACGTTCTGACTTTGCCAGCCGTTGTGGTTTAGCAACAGGTACGGATCCTGCGGCAGCAGCGGCAGAGTTTCGCGCAGTTGTTGTAGACCTTCGGCGAGGCGTTGCAGATCACCTTCCTGATCACCGGAGAGGGTGACTTGCAGGTCGGCATGACGGCCGTCGTTGATCAGCTTCAGAACGATGTTGGCCTGCTGCACCTGCCCGGCCTGACGCACTTTGGCGTGATTAAAGCGCACAAACGCCGAGGATTCGGCGGCAAAGCTGAGGGTGAATTGCTCCGGCTCACGGACGCTGTCGCGCAGCCAATTGACCATGACCTTGAAGGCGTCGGACTGACTCTTCGAAATGCTCATCAGGCGTCTCCCCCAAACACATCAACGTTGCTGAATACGCAGGCCGGCGAAGCATGGCCGACGCGGATCACCTGATTTGGTTCGCCCTTGCCGCAGTTTGGCGTGCCGAGCACCTTGACGGTGTTGGCGTCGCCGACGGCGCGCAGGCTTTTCCAGAAGTGCGCGGAAATCGCCCGGTAGTTCGGATTTTTCACCACGCCTTTAAGTTCACCGTCTTCGATCAACTGGCCCCATTCGCAGCCGAACTGGAATTTGTTGCGCGCATCGTCGATCGACCACGAACGGTTGGTGCTCATCAAAATGCCGTGCTCGATGCCTTCGATCAGCTTGTTCAACGGCTGATCGCCCGGCTCGATGTTGAGGTTGGCCATGCGGTCGATCGGCGCGCGGTTCCAGCCGCAGGCGCGGCTGTTGGCGACGCCATCCATGCCGGCACGGAATTGCGACAGCGCACCGCCCAGCGGCCGCAGCAACAGACCTTCGCGGATCAAAAATTGTTTGCTCGCCTGCGTGCCGTCGTCGTCATGGCCGTAGCTGGCGAGTTCTTCGGGAATGCCCGGATCGAAGGTTACGTTGAGCAGCTTCGAGCCGTATTGCAGGCTGCCGAAGTCGCTGGCCTTGACGAAACTGGTGCCGGCGTAATTGCGTTCATCGCCGAGGATGCGGTCGAGCTCCAGCGGGTGGCCGATCGATTCGTGGATCTGCAGCATCATCTGATCGGGCATCAACAGCAGATCGCGCGGGCCTTGCGGGGTGTTCGGCGCGAGCAGCAATTGCAGGGCCTGATCGGCGACTTGCGGGCCGGCGCCGATCAAGCCGCAGCGGCTGATCACATCAGCGCCGCCCTGTTGGCCGAAGTTTTCGCGGCCGAGGCTGCGGGTCTGGCTGTCGTTGCCGTCGTAGGCGGTGACGTCGAGGCCTGGATAGACGAAGCGCTGGGCCTGGCGCAATTCAGCCCCGGCGCTGCTCAGGTAGATCTGTTCGACGTGAGTAATGCCGATGCTCACCTGCCAATTCACCAGGCGCTCATCCTTTGGCACCGAGGCGGATTCCGCGCCGAGCAGCTCAAAGCATTCGCTCAGGGACGGGAAGGGTTGTTCGAGATTGGGCGAGAAGTAATCAGCGCGATCGCTGGACACTGGCTGATCGCGCAGGTCGAGCAAGGCGTGCGGCTTGAGGCGGCGGGCCTGAGTTTCGGCGCGTTCAAGCGCAGCTTGCAGGCCTTGTTGCGACAGATCGTTGGTCGCCGCGTAGGCCTCAACGCCGTTGACGCGAACGGTGAGCATAGCGCCTTCGTCACGGCTCAGGCTCGGCGGTTCGGCGACGTTCTTGCGCACCGACAGATACTGCCCGGACTCGCGTACATACCGCAGGGAAAAAAACTCAGCGCCCGTGCGCAAGGCAGCGAAGCGCTGCTTGAGCTGGGGGTGGAAATCGAACATTCGGGAACCTCCTTGTCAGGGGGAAGCGGTAAAGCGACGGCGGGGAGGGGGTGAAACGGTTGCGCGAGGTCTAGAGTAGGCCTGCGTGGTGGTAGGATCAAGGGCGGTGCCGAAGAGGGGAATCTGTTGCCGAGTGGACGTTCATCGCGACAGTCGCAGGTGAATTCGTGAGCGCGCCAGTCCCGAGCGGCTCACGAGGGGTAACTGTGCACGAAGTGCAGGTGTTTAAAATCAGTTATTCAGATAGACGAACGCGAGTAAATAAATCACCAGACTTGCCAGGAAGCTGGGGAGTATTTGTTTGGTTTTGGCGACGACAACGAATGTTCCTGCCAGCAGCAGTATTTTCAACCCGTCGATTATCTGAAACTGCTGTAGAAGACTCGGCGCATCAAGTTTGTTGAAAGCGGTGTCGTAGATGATCACGCCTAACATGGCTTGGGCGCTGTAACTGACAAAACGGTAGAACGAACCATTGGTGTGCGTCAGCGCCGGAGTGTTCTTGAAAGCGAATGGCAGAGCCCTGAAAGCAAAAGCTGTTACAGCCGCGAAGCTGATGAGTAACCAGAGCATCATTGACTGGTTGCTCCTTTGCGACTGCAGCAATTTTCAATCATCACTATCAGGCCACCAATGACGAAGGGCGTTATCAACAGGCTGTAGTCTTTGAACAGCAGGACCAGTAGAGGGGCACTGATAAACCCCAGCCAATAGCTGGAAACTTCCATGTAGTGTGGCCAGTGCTTGCCGGCCAGCGCGGTAAATTGAAGGGGCAGGAGCATGGTGATGGCGGCAGCGATCACCGGTGAGGCATAACCTGCTCCAGCGATAAATCCGATGTAAGTGCAGATAATCGATACGGCGAAGATCGGTGCGCCTACGCCAAGCAAATACGCAAAAGGGAAGCTGGCGCTTTGTTTGAAACGTGTCATGCAGGCTGTGAAGATTGATGGCGTAAACAAAATCAGCGACGCCAGAATCTGGCGCGTCGACGTCGTTTTCAAATGAGGTACCAGTGTCGCCGAAAGCAAGACAAAACGAGCATTGAGCGCCAGGATGATTGGAATCAGCAACCAGCCGTCGCTATGGTTTTGTATAAGCAGAAACTGCAGAGGCGTGGAAAAAATGAACAACGTTGTCGCCAGCACCTGACTCAGCGAGAGTGCTTGTGTTGCCCCTAACATCCCGATTGATAGATAAAGAAAGATGAACGCGACGCCAAAGCTGATAGCGTCGCGGCCACCATCTTTAAGCGTTCTCATGAAAGTGGATTGGTGTAGTGGTTGGCAAGCACTCATCAGCTGGCTACCAACAGGGCTGGCTGTTCGTTCAACGAATAGTACTGCTTGCGAGGCCCTTTACTGCGAAACAGCAGGCGTGGTGTTGTAGCAAATGTTGATTCGGCAGCGCGTGAGCGAGCCTCATTGACGCTGATATCAAGCGTGGGGCGCGCATGCAGTACTTTGTTGTTGGCAACGATCAGGAACGCGCCTGTTTCTGCAGTGGAAAGGTTGCATTTCGCGGCTGACAGTCCTGCGCGGATTTTATCCAGTACCTCTTGTCCACCGTTGATTGCCCGCATCCGTTCGCCACTTTGAGCGTCGATACGGAAGTCCAGTGAAAACCGGTAACCATTCCAATCGTCATATTCAACGACATTACGCACTCTTTCTTTCGTCCCTGTGACGTTTTTGCCGGACACAAAAATCGCCCGCATGCCTAATAAAGTTTGCAGTTCTTCGTCGTCGAGGGAGAGCAGCAAGTCGGCAGGATAATAATAAGCGGTCGGCGTTTGGGTTGTGTCTCGGCATACGGTGAGCGCAAGTAAATCGACATTCAGATGTTCATAAAGATCATCAGAGTGCGGCGTAATATCGCCGTGGCCGTTACCCCATTCCCGAAAGTTTTCACCGAACGGTTTCAGATACAACGCTTTATGATCTTCATACTCATATTTAATATCGGTCAAGTGGAACAGGTCGGCCAATGCTTCGTGGACAGTGAGGGCCAGTTCGGGAGAGTCGATTTTGAATATGTTTCGGATGCATACGGCGGCAACGCCGCCAGCGCAGCCGATTTTATCAAAATAGGCAGCGTCTTCTGAGTGAAGGTGTTCGAGAAACAAGCTTGTCAGTTTTATTTTGAGGGTGTGTATATCTTGTGCGCTGTTCTTTTTCCACCACGACTCAATGACGCCGCTCAGGTAACTGAAATCAAGAGTAACAGTTGTTTCTCGGGAAAGTTTCTGGCGAAATAAATCGGCAGACATAAATCGTTTATTGCAGTTGAGCGCCATTGGCCTTCCTTGGGTTATGGTTTTTGCTGGCGCGCATACTAATGTTTTTATTTGAAAGCGGTTGTTGGCAATTATTACAAGACTTGTTGTTCTGCGGATGGCTAATTGCCCGGAGCGAGTTGTGCAAAGCGAATAAAAAAGCCGCCGATTCTATAAAAAGAAACGGCGGCTTTCGATTGCGTGACTAGCGGGCTGTCAGTGCGCAGCCGGGGTGATATCACGCATCGGCTTGCCTTTGACCGGTGCATCGCCCGCGACGTAGTACGGCGCGGTACTGCGTGGCAGCGGCTGGCGGCCACGGATCTTGTCGGCGATTTTCTCGGCGATCATGATCGTCGGCGCGTTGAGGTTGCCGGTGGTGATGATCGGCATGATCGAGGCATCGACCACACGCAGGCTCTGCATGCCGTGCACGCGACCTTCGCCATCAACCACAGCCATCTCGTCGGTGCCCATCTTGCACGAGCAGGACGGGTGGAACGCGGTTTCGGCGTGCTCGCGGATGAACTTGTCGAGTTGCTCATCGGTTTGCACTTCGATGCCCGGGCTGATTTCGCGGCCACGGAAAGCGTCCAGCGCAGGCTGCTGCATGATTTCACGGGTCAGGCGGATGCCGTCGCGGAATTCCTGCCAGTCTTGCTCGGTGGCCATGTAGTTGAACAGGATGCTCGGGTGCTGGCGCGGGTCTTTCGACTTGGCTTGGATGCGACCACGGCTCGGCGAACGCATGGAACCCATGTGCGCCTGGAAACCGTGCTCTTTCACACCGTTGCTGCCGTTGTAGTTAATCGCTACCGGCAGGAAGTGGTACTGAATGTTCGGCCATTCGAATTCCGGACGCGAACGGATGAAACCGCCGGCTTCGAACTGGTTGCTGGCGCCGATGCCGGTGCCGTTGAACAGCCACTCGGCACCGATGGCTGGCTGGTTGTACCAGAGCAGCGATGGGTACAGCGAAACCGGTTGGGTGCACGCGTATTGCAGGTACAGCTCAAGGTGATCCTGCAGGTTTTCACCAACGCCTGGCAGGTCGTGAACCACCGGGATGTCGAGGGATTTCAGCAGTTCGGCCGGGCCGACACCGGAGCGCTGCAGAATCTGCGGCGAAGCGATGGCGCCGGAGCACAGCAGCACTTCTTTGCGCGCTTTGACTTCAACGCGCTCTTCAGCCGAACCGACCAGATAACGCACGCCAACCGCACGCTTGCCTTCGAACAGAATCTTGTCGGTCAGGGCGTGGGTGACGATGGTCAGGGTCGAACGCTTTTTCGCGGTGTCGAGGTAGCCACGGGCGGTGGAAGCACGACGGCCGTTCGGCGTCACGGTGCGGGCCGATCGGGCCGAAGCCTTCCTGCTGGTAACCGTTCAAGTCTTCGGTGCGCGGGTAACCGGCTTGTACGCCAGCTTCAACCATGGCGTGGAACAACGGGTTGTTGCCAGCCTTCGGCGTGGTCACGCTGACCGGGCCTTCGCCACCGTGGTAATCGTTCGGGCCGATGTCGCGGGTTTCGGCTTTGCGGAAGTACGGCAGGCAGTCGAGGTACGACCAGTTTTCCAGGCCCGGCAGTTTCGCCCAGCCGTCGTAGTCCATTGCGTTACCACGGATGTAGCACATGCCGTTGATCAGCGAGGAACCGCCGAGGCCTTTGCCGCGACCGCATTCCATCCGGCGACCGTCCATGTGTGGCTCGGCGTCGGTTTCGTAAGCCCAGTTGTAGCGACGACCTTGCAGCGGGAACGCCAGAGCGGCCGGCATTTGCGTGCGGAAGTCGAGGCGATAGTCAGGGCCGCCTGCTTCGAGCAGCAGAACGGTGACGCCGGCGTCTTCAGTCAGACGGGTCGCCAGGGTGTTACCGGCCGAGCCGGCACCGATGATGATGTAATCGAATTCTTGGGACATTGAATGCACCCTCTTTAGATGTGGTCAGGTCGGCCTGACGAGTGCTTCGCACTCGATTCGCGAGCAAGCCCGCTCCCACATTTGAACTCTGGGGTACACAGAATATGTGTCCGCCACGGGCTCCTTGTGGGAGCGGGCTTGCTCGCGAAGAGGCCCTCGCGGGCAATACAGATCTCGGGTTTTAGAACACCGAAACGTAATCGCCCAGCTCTACCTGTACCGATTTGATGCGGGTGAAGTTGTTCAGCGAGCTGATGCCGTTTTCACGGCCAACACCCGACTGCTTGTAGCCGCCGACCGGCATTTTTGCGTCGGACTCGCCCCAGGCGTTGATCCAGCAGATACCGGCTTCCAGTTGATGAATCACACGGTGTGCGCGGTTCAGGTCTTTGGTGACGATACCGGCGGCCAGGCCGAAGTCGGTGTCGTTGGCGCGGCGGATAACTTCTTCTTCGGTTTCGTAGGAGAGGATCGCCATCACCGGGCCAAAGATTTCTTCACGAACGATGGTCATGTCGTCGGTGCAATCGGTGAACACGGTCGGCGCGACGAATGCGCCTTTGGCGAATTCGCCGTCGGTCAGACGCTCGCCGCCGCACAGGACGCGGGCGCCTTGCTCTTTACCCTTGGCGATGTAGCCCAGCACGCTTTCCATGTGCGCGAAGCTGACCAGCGGGCCGAAGTTGGTGTTTTCGTCTTCCGGGTTGCCGATGCGGATGCGTGCAACGCGTTCAACGATCTTGGCTTCGAAAGCGGCTTTCAGGTGCGCCGGAACGAACACGCGAGTGCCGTTGGTGCAGACCTGACCGGAGCTGTAGAAGTTGGCCATCATGGCGGTGTCGGCAGCGCGATCGAGATCGGCGTCGTCGCAGATGATCAGCGGGGACTTGCCGCCCAGTTCCATGGTCACGTCTTTCAGCGACGAAGCCGAAGCGCTGGCCATTACTTTCTTGCCAGTGTCGGTGCCGCCGGTGAAGGAGATTTTTTCGATGCGCGGGTGCTCGGTCAACCAGGTGCCGACTTCACGGCCGCTGCCGGTCAGGACGTTGAACACGCCGTTTGGCAGACCGGCTTCGGTGAAGATCTCGGCCAGTTTCAGGGTGGTCAGCGAGGTGACTTCGCTTGGCTTGAAGATCATCGCGTTACCGGCAGCCAGGGCTGGCGCGGATTTCCACAGCGCGATCTGGATCGGGTAGTTCCACGCGCCGATACCGGCGACAACGCCCAGCGGCTCGCGACGGGTGTAGACGAAAGAAGTGTCGCGCAGTGGAATCTGCTCGCCTTCGATCGCCGGCACCAGGCCTGCGTAGTATTCCAGCACGTCAGCGCCGGTAACGATGTCGACGTACTTGGTTTCGGAGAAGGATTTACCGGTGTCCAGGGTTTCCAGCGCGGCCAGCTCATCGTTGCGCTCGCGCAGGATGTCGACGGCACGGCGCAGGATGCGCGAACGCTCCATGGCAGTCATCGCGGCCCAGATTTTCTGGCCCTTTTCAGCGGCGACTACAGCGCGCTCGACGTCTTCCTTGGTCGCACGTTGCACCTGTGCGAGGACTTCACCGTTAGCCGGGTTGATGGCTTCGAAGGTGGCATCGCTGCCGGCGTCCGAGTACGCGCCATCGATGTAAAGTTTTTGCAGTTCGAAACGGGCCATAGTGTCCTCGCAAGTGCATTAGTGGTTGGCGTTGACCACCGCGGTGAGGCTGCGGTGGCAGTGAGGGGCCGAGCGTTTTCTGTGTGCTCTAGCTCACCTTCTTGGCCAATTGGAAATCCATGTATTCGTAAGCGATCTGTTGCGCCTGCGCCGTGTCGAAAGCGTCTCCCGACAGCGCGCCGCGCAACCACAAACCGTCAATCAACGCTGCCAGGCCACGCGCTGCGGTGCGCGCATCTTCGAGCGGCAACACACGGCGGAACTCGCAGCACAGGTTGGAATACAGACGGTGATCGTTGATCCGCTGCAACCTGTGCAAAGACGGCTGGTGCATGCTGGTGGCCCAAAAGGCCAGCCAGGTTTTCATTGCCGGGCCATTGACCTGGCTGGCGTCGAAGTTGCCTTCGATGATCACCTGCAGATGCGCCCGTGGGCTGTCATCTGCCAGCGCTTGGCGGCGCAGGGTGACGTTCTCGCTGAGGACGCTCATCAGATACCGCATCGTGGCGGCAATCAGGCCGTTCTTGTCCTGAAAGTAATGACTGATGATGCCATTCGAGACACCGGCCAAACGGGCGATCAGCGCAATGCTGGCGTCCCCCATTCCGACCTGATCGACCGCCTGCAAAGTGGCTTCGATCAGTTGTTGGCGGCGGATGGGTTGCATACCGACCTTGGGCATCTTGCACATCTCCTTAGGCCTTCCGAGGGGCGATCAACGCTCATCGGATTGAGGGCCAGTCTATTTTGTTTTGATTGAACGTTCAATCAACAAAGAATAAGATCTGCGACAAATCGTCGCTGCTTACAGATTTTTCCCACATGTGAATGGCGCAAAAACTGACATCCAAAACCGCTCGAACCCTATACGCCACGGCGCTCTCAGGGTTCGGGCTTTTTTCGGGGTGTCTTTATATCACCCGTCGGTCGGCTGCCAACTAACCGATTAGTCGGGTGCCGTGTTGCCTTGTGTTCTTCTCTCGCACTGCCTGGAGCATTTGTGCCATGAGTTCTGCCTCGCTAATAAAGACCCCGCCCGAGAAGGTGACGGTCAACGGTTGGGTGTTTTACACCTCTACCGCGCTGATTCTGTTGTTGACCGCCATTCTGATTATCGCCCCGCAAGAGGCCGGCAGACTGTTGGGTATCGCTCAGGCCTGGTTGTCGCGCAGCTTCGGCTGGTACTACATGGTGGTGATCGCCGCCTATCTGGTCTTTGTCGTCGGTCTGGCGTTTTCCTCGTACGGCAAACTCAAACTGGGCAGCAAGGACGACACCCCGGATTTCAGTTACGGCGCCTGGGCGGGGATGCTGTTCTCGTCGGGTATCGGTATTTCGCTGCTGTACTTCGGCGCGTCCGAGCCGCTGGATCACTATTTCAATCCGCCGGAAGGCGCTTCGGCCACCAACATGGCTGCGCGTCAGGCGGTGCAACTGACGTTCCTGCACTGGGGCCTGCACGGCTGGGCGATCTACGCACTGGTCGGTCTGGCCGTGGCGTATTTTGCTTACCGTCATAACCAGCCGCTGGCGTTGCGTTCGGCGCTGTATCCGCTGGTCGGCGAGCGTTGGGTCAAAGGCGCGGCCGGTCACGCGGTGGACGGCTTCGGCATGTTCGTAACGCTGCTCGGTCTGGTGACGAACCTGGGGATTGGTTCGCTGCAAGTGTCGTCGGGCCTGGAAAACCTGTTCGGCATGGAACACAGCAACACCAACCTGCTGATCGTGATCATCGTGATGAGTACCGTAGCGACCATCGCTGCCGTGTCCGGCGTGGAAAACGGCATTCGTCGTCTGTCCAACCTGAACATCGTGCTGTTCAGCGGTCTGCTGATTTTCGTGCTGTTGTTCGGCCCGACCTTGCACCTGCTCAACGGCTTCGTGCAGAACATCGGCGATTACCTCAACGGCATCGTGCTGAAAACTTTCGACCTCTACGTGTACGAAGGCAGCGCCGAAAAAACCGAACGCTGGATGGGCCTGTGGACTCTGTTCTACTGGGCCTGGTGGATTTCCTGGGCGCCATTCGTCGGCATGTTTATCGCGCGTATTTCCCGTGGTCGCACCGTGCGTGAACTGGTGGCTGGCGTACTGCTGATTCCGCTGGGCTTCACTTTGGCCTGGCTGTCGATCTTCGGTAACTCGGCGCTGGATCTGGTGATCAACCAAGGAGCGGTTGAGCTCGGCAAGACGGCGCTGGAACAGCCGTCGATGGCGATCTACCAAATGCTTGAGCATTACCCGGCGTCGAAAATCGTCATCGGTGTGTCGATCTTTGTTGGCTTCGTGCTGTTCCTGACCCCGGCCGATTCTGGCGCGGTGATGATGGCGAACCTGTCCTGCAAGGGCGGCAACGTCGACGAAGATGCGCCGCACTGGCTGCGGATTTTCTGGTCGGCCGTGATCACCCTGGTGACCATCGGCCTGCTGTTCGCCGGTAACTTCGAAGCCATGCAAACCATGGTGGTGCTGGCCGGTCTGCCGTTCTCGGTGGTGTTGGTGTTCTTCATGTTCGGCCTGCACAAGGCGATGCGCCAGGACGTGCAGATCGAACAGGAGCAAGCGCAACTGGCGGAGCGTGGTCGTCGTGGTTTCAGCGAGCGTCTGACACAACTCGATCTGCAGCCGAGCCAATCGGTGGTGCAGCGTTTCATGGACAAACAAGTCAGCCCGGCGCTGGAAGACGCCACCGCGCAGATGCGTGCGCAGGGTCTGACAGTGCAGACGCTGCTGGGTAAATCCAAGCGTTGCATGGGCGTGCGCGTCGAGATGGAAGAGGGCAACCCTTTCGTTTACGAAGTCAGCCTGGACGGTTATCTGGCGACGCCGACTGAATCGGCGCAGTCCGACGAAGCACGCCAGCGTTACTACCGTGCTGAAGTGTATTTGCACAACGGCAGCCAGGATTACGACCTGATGGGCTTCACGCAGGATCAGATCACGCGGGATGTGCTCGATCAGTTTGAAAGCCATCGGCAGCTCCTTGGCCGGGTGTATAGCTAAACCGCATGAGCGCGGTGTTTCTGTCTGAGACACCGCGTTGCCTTCTTCGCGAGCAAGCCCGCTCCCACATTGGAATACATTTCAACTGTGGGAGCGGGCTTGCTCGCGAAAGGGCCATCAGCCGCAAAGGCGTTAGCCCGATATGCTGATAAACAAAAACGCCGCGATCCTCTCGCGGCGTTTTTGTCTCCGGGGTTCTTACCCCAGGTTCTTGCCCAGCAACGCGTGATACAACTCGCTGTCGCCCAAGATCCCCACCACATGATTGTTATCGTGCAGCACCAGTTTGTTGCCGGTCTGATAACGAATCTGCAACGCGTCACGCATGCCGATGTTCGAATCCACCAGCGTCGGCTTACGCTCCAGCCCTTCCACCGCTTGCCCCGGTGCCCAGTTCTGCAAATTCAGCACCGAACCATTCTGCCGCGCACCCTTGATGGTGTTGCCCTCAGCCAGATCCAGCCACGAATCGCCGCCCGGATCCAGACACACCGAACCATTGATGCGTTTGCAGTTGTCCAGCGTGCGCATCAGGCTGCGGCCGCACAGCACGTTGAGCGGATTGGTGTGCGCCACGAATGTCCGCACATAGTCGTCCGCCGGGTTGAGCACGATCTCTTCCGGCACGCTGTACTGAATGATCCGGCCGTCTTTCATGATCGCGATGCGGCTGCCGAGTTTCAGTGCTTCATCAAGGTCGTGACTCACGAACACAATGGTCTTGCTCAACTTGCGTTGCAGCTCCAACAACTCATCTTGCAGACCCTGACGGATCAGCGGGTCGAGTGCCGAGAACGGTTCGTCCATCAGCAAAATATCGGCGTCCATCGCCAGCGCCCGCGCCAGACCAACGCGCTGCTGCATACCGCCAGAGAGTTCGTCAGGCTTCTTGTTGCGCCATTGCGTCAGGCCGACCAGTTCGAGTTTGTCGTCGACCAGTTTGCGCCGTTCTTTCTCCGGACGGCCCTGCATTTCCAGACCGAAGCTGATGTTTTCGCGCACCGTCAGCCACGGCATCAGCGCGAACTTCTGGAAGACCATGGCGATGCGTTGGGTGCGCATCATTTTCAGTTCGGCCGGGGTGCACGAGGCGATGTCGATCTGCTTGCCTTCATGCTCGACGAACAGCTTGCCGCGGCTCACGGTGTTGAGGCCGTTGATGCAGCGCAGCAGGCTCGACTTGCCCGAACCGGACAGGCCCATCAGCACGCAGATTTCGCCCTTGTTGACGTCCAGCGTGGCTTTTTCTACGCCGACGATCTGCCCGGTTTTCTTCAGGATCTCGTTGCGGGTCATGCCCTGATCGAGCAGCTTGAGCGCCTCGCGTGGATCCTTGGAGAAGATTACGTCTACGTCTTCGAAGCGAATTATGCTCATGCGTCACCCCCTACTTTGGCGTCGGGTTGTTTGCAGATACGGTCGAGCATGATCGCCAGCAGTACGATCGCCAGGCCTGCTTCGAAGCCCAGGGCGATATCAGCAGTGTTCAGTGCGTTGACCACCGGTTTGCCGAGTCCGTCGGCGCCCACCAGTGCGGCGATCACCACCATCGACAGCGACAGCATGATGCACTGGGTGATGCCGGCAGCGATGCTCGGCATGGCGTGAGGCAGTTCGATCCGTGAGAGCAATTGGCGACGCGAGCAGCCGAAGGCTTTGCCGGCGTCCATCAGTTCTTGCGGGACATCGCGGATGCCCAGGTAGGTCAGGCGGATCGGCGCAGCGATGGCGAACACCACCGTGGAGATCAGGCCCGGCACCACACCCAGCCCGAAGAGGGTCAGGGTAGGAATGAGGTAAACGAAGGTCGGTACGGTCTGCATCAGATCGAGTACCGGACGCATTAACGTGTAGAACATCGGTTTGTGCGCGGCGACGATGCCCAACGGCACGCCGATGACCACGCAGACCAGGGTCGCGAACAGCACCTGGGCGAGGGTTTCCATGGTTTCCTGCCAGTACCCCAGATTGAGGATCAGCAGAAAGGAAGCGATGACGAAAACGGTCAATCCCCATTTGCGCTGGATGAAGTGCGCGAGCAGGGCGATGAGGCCGATCAAGACAAAAGGGTTGAACCAGGTGAGCGCAAACGTCACGCCGTGGATCATCGTTTCCAGTGTCACGGCGATTGCGTCGAAGGTGTTGGCGCCGTGTTGCGTCAACCATTCAACGAAGCCCGCGATGTACTGGCCTAAAGGTATTTTCTGATCAATCAGCATGGTAGTGAACGTCCGCATGCGAGGAAATAAACAGCCCGAGGGAGCAAGCTCCCCCGGCATAAGCGATTACTGATTCAGCTTGGCTTTCACGGCCTCCAGGCCAGGTTTACCGTCAATGGTGGTCACGCCAGCGAGCCAGGTATCGAGCACCTGTGGATTCTTTTTCAGCCAGGCCTTGGCGGCCGCGTCGGGCTTCATCTTGTCGTCGAGGATGTTGCCCATCAGTTCGCTTTCCATGTCGACGTTGAACTCCAGGTTTTTCAGCAACTGACCGACGTTGCTGCATTCCTCGGCGTAACCCTTGCGGGTGTTGGTCGCCACGGTTGCCGCACCGAAATCGGGGCCGAAGAAATCATCGCCACCGGTCAGGTATTGAATCTTGAAGCGCTTGTTCATCGGGTGCGGCGCCCAGCCGAGGAAGACCACGGCGGTGTCGCGTTTTTGCGCGCGATCAACCTGCGAGAGCATGCCCGCTTCCGACGATTCGACGACTTTGAAACCGGCGGTTTTCAGGCCGAAAGCGTCCTTCTCGATCATGCTCTGGATCAGACGGTTGCCGTCGTTGCCAGGCTCGATCCCGTAGATCTTGCCGTCGAGTTCTTTCTTGAATTTGGCGATGTCGGCGAAGTCGTGCAGACCTTTGTCATACAGGGCTTGCGGCACGGCGAGGGTGTACTTGGCGCCCTTGAGGTTGGTGCGCACGGTTTCCACGGTACCGGCGTCGCGGTAGGCCTTGATGTCGTTCTCCATGGTCGGCATCCAGTTACCGAGGAACACGTCCATGTTCTTGCCGTCCGCCAGCGACTTGTAGGTCACGGGCACGGAGATCATGGTGGTCTTGGTCTTGTAGCCGAGGGCGTTGAGAACAACGGAAGTGGTCGCGGTGGTCGCGGTGATGTCAGTCCAGCCGACATCGGAGAAATTCACGGTACTGCACTGCGCCGGTTCTGCAGCTTGCGCCAGTAACGGCAGACTCAGCATGGCGGCCAATAACAACGACGGGGAACCTTTCATGGATGGACTCCTTGGTGTTTTTTTTGGCAGTGTTCCGACTGTGGACCACCGCACTTATAGGTTGCGGTTGGATGGCGTTCTGGAGACAGCTCTACCACGGCGCCTTGCAATCGAGTCATAACGATCATGTACCAGTGAAAATCTGACGCCTACAGGGGGGGTCGTATCCAGTACAGGGATGGTCGTATCTAGTGTCGGTGACGTCGTTTACAGCTTTTTTCTGCCCCGATCAGCCATCTGAACCGCACAAAAACGGCGAAAACCGGGGCGAAAACGGCGCGGCGCTGGTGGACATGAGTGCGTCGGTGCCAGACGCCGTGCGTTCCGACAAAAGCCTGATGATGCGGGCATTCTGGCGGATCGCAGCTTGAGCGTAGCAGCTCCGCCAGCGGGCGCTTTTGCGTCCCGGACCGGCATCCTCAGGAGCTCTGCAGCAATGGCTATCAGCGTTTTCGACCTGTTCAAAATCGGCATCGGCCCGTCCAGTTCCCACACTGTCGGGCCGATGCGCGCGGCGGCGTTGTTTGTCGAGTCGCTGCGGGGCAAGCATCAGCTGGAACAGGTGCGGCGGATCGAGGTGCAACTGTTCGGTTCGCTGTCGGCCACCGGTATAGGTCACGGCAGCGACAACGCGGTGATCATGGGGTTGATGGGTGAGTGGCCGGACGCAATCGACCCGGCGCAGATTGGCCCGCGCATTCAGGCACTGCGTGAAACTCACACGCTTTTATTGGACGGTCGTTTATCGGTGCCGTTTGTCTGGGCGCGGGACATGCGCCTGATCGATGAAAACCTGCCGTTCCATCCCAATGCGATGACCATTGTTGCTGAAGGCGATCACGGTGAATTGCATCGCGATACCTACTATTCAGTTGGCGGCGGTTTTGTCGTGGATGAAGCGCAGGCGTCCAGCGGTGTCGTCGATCTGGATCGCACTGAATTGCCGTATGACTTTTCCAGCGCGGTTGAACTGTTGGATCTGTGCAAGAGGAACAACTTGCGCGTCGCTGAATTGATGATGGCTAACGAAAAGGTCTGGCGCAGTGAAGAAGAGATTCGCGCCGGCCTGATGAAGCTATGGCTGGCGATGCAGGATTGCGTCGAGCAGGGGCTGAAACACGAAGGCATCCTGCCCGGCGGTTTGAATGTGCGGCGGCGTGCGGCGAAGTTGCATCGCAGTCTGCAGGAATTGGGTAAGCCTAATGTAATCGGCTCAACGTTGAGCGCGATGGAGTGGGTCAACCTGTTTGCGTTGGCGGTGAATGAAGAGAACGCGGCGGGTGGGCGCATGGTCACGGCGCCGACCAATGGCGCGGCGGGGATCATTCCGGCGGTGTTGCACTACTTTATGAAGTTCAGCGAAGCGGTGACGGACGCCAACGTGGTCGACTACTTCCTGGGTGCGGCGGCGGTGGGGATTCTGTGCAAGAAGAATGCTTCGATCTCCGGTGCCGAGGTTGGCTGTCAGGGCGAAGTGGGTTCGGCGTGCGCGATGGCAGCGGCGGGGCTGGCGGAGATTCTCGGCGCCACGCCGGAGCAGTTGTGCAACGCGGCGGAAATTGGCCTGGAGCATAACCTGGGGCTGACCTGCGATCCGGTCGGTGGGCTGGTGCAAGTGCCGTGTATCGAGCGCAATGCGATTGCCGCGGTGAAAGCGATCAACGCGGCGCAGATGGCGTTGCGCGGGGATGGTCAGCACTTTATCTCGCTGGATCGGGTGATCCGCACCATGCGCGATACCGGGGCCGACATGCATGACAAATATAAAGAGACCTCGCGGGGTGGGTTGGCGGTTAGTGCGGTTGAGTGCTGAGACCGAGTCGCCTCTATCGCGAGCAGGCTCACTCCTACAATTGGAATGCGTTCCCCTGTAGGAGTGAGCCTGCTCGCGAAGGCGCCAGACCAGTCAAAACTGCTCACCAAGTGAACACCGACAATAAATCACGCCACCTTTTAGCGCGTCGCAATCAGATAAGCGCCTTTCTCGCCCACGCCGCCTAACCAACCCTACTACCGCCCGTCACCCGTGCCTGTGGTGACACTCCGATACAAATGCGCTCAGCCCTGTTCCCACAAGTGCTACCGATTTGCTCACGATCCTTTGCGCAGGGCTATCACCCGCCCTGATGGCACTTCGAAACACCTTCCGTCGCACGGCTTGTATAGACACTTCAGCAGGTCGTTTTCAGGAGTTATTGAACGGCCATCCAACTTTAGGCATGGCAATTGCTCTGTCATAACAAAGCCCGTCTCCCACGCGAGAACGATGGCCATAACAAGAGCCTCCGCCTGAGGCCATCACCCGCTTTGTGTGAGGAGATACCGCGATGACGTCGTTCAACTCCGGGGCCCAACCCCAGAACCGTGCGCCTCAATCCATCGGCTTTCTGCTGCTGGACAATTTCACGCTGATTTCTCTGGCCTCCGCAGTAGAACCCCTGCGCATGGCCAACCAATTGTCCGGTCGCGAGCTGTATCGCTGGAGCACCCTCACCGTCGATGGCGGCCAAGTGTGGGCCAGTGACGGTCTGCAAATCACTCCCGACGCCTCCATGCACAAAGCCCCGCCACTGGACACCATCATTGTCTGCGGCGGCATCGGCATTCAACGCACCGTTACCCGTGAACACGTCTCGTGGCTGCAAAGCCAGGCGCGCCAGTCCAAGCGCCTCGGCGCTGTGTGCACCGGCAGTTGGGCACTGGCCTGCGCCGGGTTGCTCGACGGTTTCGATTGCAGCGTGCACTGGGAATGTCTGGCGGCGATGCAGGAAGCTTTCCCGCGCGTGGCCATGAGCACCCGTTTGTTCACCCTCGACCGTAACCGTTTCACCAGCTCCGGCGGCACCGCGCCGCTGGACATGATGCTGCACCTGATCAGCCGCGATCACGGCCGTGAACTGTCCGCCGCGATCTCGGAAATGTTCGTCTACGAACGCATCCGTAACGAACAGGATCACCAGCGCGTGCCGCTCAAGCACATGCTCGGCACCAATCAGCCGAAGTTGCAGGAAATCGTTGCGCTGATGGAAGCCAATCTGGAAGAGCCAATCGATCTGGATGAACTGGCGGTGTATGTGGCCGTGTCGCGTCGACAGCTGGAGCGGCTGTTCCAGAAATACCTGCACTGCTCGCCGTCGCGTTACTACTTGAAGCTGCGCCTGATCCGCGCCCGGCAATTGCTCAAGCAGACGCCGATGTCGATCATCGAAGTGGCTTCGGTGTGTGGGTTTGTATCGACGCCGCACTTCTCCAAGTGCTACCGCGAATACTTCGGCATTCCGCCGCGTGACGAACGCGTAGGTTCCAATACCACCCAACAAGTGGCGATGCTGCCGCTGCCGCAGGCGATCGTGATGTCGCCGCTGTCGGGGCCGATGTCGGCGTTGAGTCAGGCGCGCAATGAATCGACGTTTGCCAGCGTAAGGCTGTAGACCGAGTCATCGTTCTTCGCGAGCAAGCCCGCTCCCACATTTGAAATGCATTCCAATGTGGGAGCGGGCTTGCTCGCGAAGAGGGCCTGTCAGGCGCTGTGGCTTTGCTGGAAGTCGGCGAGTGCTGGCAACAACTGCTTGTCGATCGCCTGCCGCACTGCCGGCTGAATACTGGCGCCGCTGGTGTACATGTCCTTGACCATCTTGCGCAGTTCAAACGCGCGAACATTATCCAGACCCCGCACTGCACACTCGCAGGCCTGCTCGGCTGTTGAACCGCTCGGCACCTGAAAACCCAAGGCCTTGAGCTGTCCCAACAGGTCTTCCTGGTCAATCAAATCGGCGTACATCATCACGCAAATCCTTCTGTGGCAACGGAGGTCTTGGCTTGATTCTGTAAGGCCGGGACGGGGACGGCAAGGGCGTTTTGTCTGTGTGGCTGCGACGACTATGAACAGGTCGTTTTCGGCTAACTCGACAGAAAGGGGAGTGGGCACACTGGCGCAAGCTCGCTTCACGAAGGTTTGGTCACCCTCGCACGGCAGCTCCTCAACAGTAGCTTGAGCCCCGATCCTGTCACGGCAGGTGTCGGGGCTTTTTTTGGGCTGTGAATCAGAGGAGTTGGGTTGTTTGATCTGACGCCTTCGCGAGCAAGCCCGCTCCCACATTTGAAATGCATTCCAATGTGGGAGCGGGCTTGCTCGCGAAGAACGATAACGCGGTCTAACGCTGCAACACGAGGATCCGCGACAACAACTCATCCCGGTCGATATAGCAGCCCTGAAAATGCCGCGCCCCGGTGGCCGGGTCGAACGCATTGCGCGCATGCAACGTGCGGCGATTATCAAAGCACCACAGCTCGCCGGGATTGAGCCGCTGCATCAGCCGAAACCGTGGCTCGCGGGTCATCGCGATAAATCGCCGATATGCCCGATACAACAGCGGCATCTGTTCCACCGACGTATCAAACGCCCCGCGCAAGAAGTTCGCCATGCGAATCTCCGCCACGCGTCCTAATGCATCCAAAGCAATGATCGGCGCCAGGCAGCGATAGTCGCTGTGTCGATCCTTATTGCGAAACTCTACCGGTATTTCGCACAGGGCCTGAAACGACGCCGGGTCTTCACTGCGCAACGCATCGGCGATCGCAAAGCCATCGACAAAAATACTCTCGCCACCCTCGGCGTCATTCACCAGACAATGCAGAAATTGCAGCCCCGGTTGCAGCTCACGGGTCGGTAGATCGGTGTGCAACGGCAGATTGAAAGCGGTGTAGGCATTGCTGTCGGCATCAGCCTTGGATTGCACGTTGAACAGCACGCCGAAATTGCTCTCGCGGATGAATGAAATGCGCTGGGCGATGAGTTTCAGTGAACCGGGTTCGGTGGGTACGCCGCGTACTTGGGTCAGACCGATGTCGCGAATGGCGAGCATCCATTGCAGCAGGGCGGCGTTGTCGTTCATCAGCGCCGCGTACTCGAACACCGGCAACTGCAAATCGCTGTGCCACAGGTAGGGCTTGGGTTTGGCTTCCAGGCGTTCCGCGCGGGATTCATCGTCGTAGGCGTGAGCGCGTAGCCAGCCCGGATCGAAACGGCTGAGGTGGCCGTCCTGCCAATCGATGCGTAAGCAGCCATCGGTGTCGATGTGTGAGGCGGCAGGTTTCAGGTCTATGGCGGCATCGACGATCTCGAAAACCTGTTCGCGCGTAACGTTGTAAACGCATTGCTGACACGGGCAATTGTCCCGTAACCAGACATGGTGAAACGGGCTGACGCGGCCGTCAGCCCACTCGATGGCAACACGATCCGCCAGGCTCTGCACGCCGCTTAGCGCGCTGATCAACGGATAAGTACGGAAGTCGGCAACAGCGGCAGCGGTGTTCATGGCGGCTCCTTGCGATCGATGGAATTACCGGGCGGGTGGCAGCGCGATGACGCGGCCGATGTAAGCGGGAGCGGGCAGGTCTTTCTGCTCGGTGACGATACTTTGCAGACGGCTCAAGGTGTCGGCGCTGAACGGTGCCGAACGTGGCCCGGCGAGGTCGACGTGAAGGAGCATTTGTTCGTTGCCGGCCAGTTCCTGATCGTCACCGACCTTGTGCAGGCTGTGATAGAGGTGCAGGCGTTTGCTGTCGTGGCCGATGATTTGCGTGCGTACTTCGACCTCGGTATCGAGCTTCACTTCGTGCAGATAGTTGAGGTGCAGTTCGAGGGTGAACAGCGAGTGGCCGCTGGCTTCGCGGTTGTTGCTGTCCATGCCGAGGCGATCCATCAGGGCGTCGGTGGCGTAGCTGAAAATCAGCAGGTAGAAAGCATCGCGCAGGTGGCCGTTGTAGTCGACCCAGTCGGGGATGATTTTGGTTTGGTAGGTGGTGAGGTGGGGCATGGTGTTTGTTCCAACATTGATGGTGTCTGGATGGCCGTCTTCGCGAGCAAGCCCGCTCCCACATTTGGAATGCGGTCACCTGTGGGAGCGGGCTTGCTCGCGAAGAGGCCGGCACTGCTAAGCAAACATCACTCGCTGAAACTCATCCCGTGCTTTTCCTTGGTGGTCTTCACCGCCTCCAACACCGCCAGCAAGCAATCATCACGATAGCGCTCCAGCGCCGAAATGCTGTGCCGACCGAGCTGATCACTGGTGCCATCGACCACATCGTCAATCAACTTATCAGTCAGTTCCGGCGCCGGCAGATACGTCCACGGCAACTGCAACGCCGGGCCGAATTGCGACATGAAATGGCGCATGCCCGCATCGCCGCCGGCCAAGGTGTAAGTCAGGAACGTGCCCATAAACGACCAGCGCAATCCAGCGCCAAAACGGATCGCATCGTCGATCTCGCCAGTGGTCGCGACACCGTCGTTAACCAGGTGCAATGCCTCACGCCACAGCGCTTCGAGCAAGCGGTCGGCGATGAATCCTGGCACTTCCTTGCGCACATGCAACGGGCGCATGCCGAGGGATTCGTAGACTTTCATCGCCGCTTGCACGGCTTCCGGCGCGGTGTTCTTGCCGCCAACAACCTCAACCAGCGGCAACAGATAAACCGGGTTGAACGGGTGACCGACCACGCAGCGCTCAGGGTGTGTCGAGCTCTCGTAGAACTCGCTCGGGAGCAGGCCTGATGTACTCGAACCAATCAACGCATTCGGCTTGGCCGCTGCGCTGATTTTGCTGTGCAGATCGAGTTTCAGCTCCAGCCGTTCCGGAGCGCTTTCCTGAATGAAATCGGCATCGCGCACGCATTCTTCGATGGTCGCGACAAAGCGCAGACGATCCTGCGAAGCACCCGGCGCCAGTCCGTTTTTCTCCAGCGCACCCCAGGCATTGGCGACGCGTTTGCGCAGCGCCGCTTCAGCGCCGGGCGCCGGATCCCAAGCGACCACGTCGAGGCCATGGGCGAGGGCACGGGCGACCCAGCCACTGCCGATGACACCGCTGCCCAGCGCGGCGAAGGTTTTGATTTCGGTGATAAAGCTCATGGCGACATTCCTGAATGTGTTCGGTGATCCCTTGTGAAACCGGCCCTTGTGGCGAGGGGATTTATCCCCGTTGGGTCGCGCAGCGGCCCCAAGATTTTGCGACTGCTGCGCAGCCGAACGGGGATAAATCCCCTCGCCACAAATCCGGTTCCAAACGGGAATAGGTGTAGGGCTTAGCCGCGCTGGGTCAGGCCCATTTTCTTGCGGCCTTCCGCCGGCGTGAGTACGCGGGCGCCGAGGCGGCTGAGGATTTCGCTGGCGCGCTCAACCAATTGGCCGTTGGTCGCCAGCACACCCTTGTCCAGCCACAGGTTGTCTTCCAGCCCGACCCGCACGTTGCCGCCAAGCAGCACCGCTTGCGCCGCCATCGGCATCTGCATCCGGCCAATGCCGAACCCGGCCCACACTGCATCGGCGGGCAAGTTATCGACCATGGCTTTCATCGTCGTGGTATCCGCCGGCGCGCCCCATGGAATGCCCAGGCACAGCTGAAACAGCGGGTTATCCAGCAAACCTTCCTTGATCATCTGCTTGGCAAACCACAGATGCCCGGTGTCGAAAATTTCCAGCTCAGCCTTCACGCCCAGCTCGGTAATGCGCTTGGCACCGGCGCGCAGTTGCGCCGGAGTGGACACGTAAATGGTGTCGCCATCGCCAAAATTCAGGGTGCCGCAATCGAGGGTGCAGATTTCCGGGAGCAATTCTTCTACGTGCGCCAGTCGGGTCAACGGGCCGACCAGATCGGTGTTCGGGCCGAACTCCATCGGGTTCTCGCCCGCGCCGATTTCCAGGTCGCCGCCCATGCCGGCGGTGAGGTTGACGATGATGTCGACGTCGGCCTCGCGGATGCGCTCCATCACTTCGCGGTACAGCGCGACGTCGCGGCTGAACTTGCCGGTTTGCGGATCACGCACGTGGCAGTGCACGACGGTGGCGCCAGCCTTGGCGGCTTCAACGGCCGCCGCAGCGATTTGTTTCGGGGTGACCGGCACATGAGGACTTCTGGCGGTCGTGTCGCCAGCACCGGTAAGTGCGCAGGTGATGATGACGTCGTGGTTCATGGTGCGGTTTCCTTCAGGCGTGATGGGTCTGTCCGCAGCCCTTTTCGGGGCTGCGAAGCGTGGTTCAGTCCTCTCTCCGGTCAGGGAGAGGGGCTTTAAATTGAGAGGGTTATTTGCTGGTCAGCTGGAGGTTTTCAGCCGCCGGTTTGCCATCGAACGTGGTCACACCGTCGAGCCAGCGCTGCTTGTCTTCCGGGTGATCCTTGAGCCATTGCTTGGCGGATTCGAAAGCATCTTTGTGATCGAGCAGCGGCTGCATCATCCGGCTCTCGTCTTCGGCGGTGTAGGTCAGATTGCTCAGCAAGCGACCGATGTTCGGGCATTGCTCGGCGTATTTCGGCGCGGTCACTGTCCACACCGTGGCCATGCCTTCATTCGGGCCGAGGGCGTCTTCACTGCCGGTGAGATAGGTCATCTTGACGTTGACGTTCATCGGGTGCGGCGCCCAGCCGAAGAACACCACGGCCTCTTTGCGGCGCACGGCGCGATCGACGGCGGCGAGCATGCCGGCCTCGCTCGACTCGACCAACTGGAACTTGCCGAGGCCGAACTGGTTCTTGGCAATCATTGCCTTGATCTGCGTATTGGCGCCCGAGCCCGGTTCGATGCCGTAAATCTTGCCGCCGAGTTCCTTTTCGAACTTGGCGATATCGGCAAAGGTTTTCAGGCCTTTATCTGCCAGATAGGTCGGCACCGCGAGGGTGGCGCGGGCATCCTTCAGGCTCGGTGCTTCGAGGACTTTGACCTGATTGGCGTCGACAAACGGCGTAATGGTCTGCGTCATCAACGGGTTCCAGTAACCGAGGAACAAGTCCAGACGCTGATCGCGAATCCCGGCGAAGATGATTTGCTGGGACGCGCTGGTTTGTTTGGTGTTGTAGCCGAGGCCGTCGAGCAATACCTGGGTCATCGCACTGGTGGCGATCACGTCGGTCAGTTGACCACGCCCATGCGCACGTTCTGGCATGACGCAGGTTCGGCCGCCATGACGCTGGCGCTCAAGAAAGCGGTACCGCTGAGTGCAAGAACACAGCTGCTGATCAGTCGTTTCATGTCGGGTTCCTCGGCAGGTCGTTATTGTGGTTCCCGGCATCTGATGCGCCGGTGATGCAAAGTTACGCAGCAATGCGCCCGTGAAAGCGCACTACGGCGACGGGCATTTGCACTGTAGCGACCTGCACGCTTGAACGCTGACGACAATCGGCGTATCAACGAGCCACGCTACCCGCGAATCGAGTGCGCACATGTCCCAGGATTTCTACTTTCTGCTGATGCCGGGGTTCTCCGCCATCGGCTTTATTTCCGCGATCGAACCGCTGCGCGTGGCCAACCGCTTTCGTGGCGAGTTGTACCGCTGGCATGTGCTCAGTGCCGATGGCGGGGCGGTGCTGGCGAGTAACGGTATGTCGGTCAACGCCGATGCCGCGCTGGAACCCCTGAAGAAAGGTGCGACGTTATTGGTGGTGGCCGGGTTTGAACCGCTGAAGTTTGCCACGCCGGTGCTGGAACATTGGTTGCGGCGGCTGGATAACGAGGGTGTCACCCTCGGGGCCATCGACTCCGGCAGCTTTGTGCTGGCCGAAGCCGGGCTGCTCGACGGCTATCGTCTGACCATGCACTGGGAAGCCATCGACGCCTTCAAGGAATCTTATCCACAGCTCAGCGTGACCCAGGAATTGTTCGAGATCGATCGTCGACGCATCACCTCGGCGGGCGGCACCGCGTCCATCGATCTGATGCTCGATCTGATCGCCCAGGCCCATGGGCCGCAGCTGGCGATTCAGGTCAGTGAGCAATTTGTGCTGGGGCGGATTCGCCCGCGAAAAGACCACCAACGCATGGAAGTCGCTACGCGTTATGGCATCAATAACAAGAAACTGGTGCAGGTGATTGGCGAGATGGAGCAGCACAGCGAACCGCCGCTGACCACGCTGCAATTGGCGGAATCGATCAAAGTCACGCGGCGGCAACTGGAACGGTTGTTTCGGCTGCATCTGAACGATACGCCGAGTAACTTTTACCTGCGATTGCGCTTGGAAAAGGCCCGGCAGCTACTGCGTCAGACCGACATGAGCGTGCTCGAAGTCAGCATCGCCTGCGGCTTCGAATCACCGTCCTACTTCACCCGCAGCTATCGAGCAAAATTTGCCCGCTGCCCGCGCGAAGACCGGCGTACCGCCCAAGCCTGAAATCAAAAGATCGCAGCCTTCGGCAGCTCCTACAGTTGATTGCATTCCAATGTAGGAGCTGCCGAAGGCTGCGATCTTTTGATCTTACTTTTTCACCAACGCCGAACACGCCGCTTTATAAGCCTCATGCTGATATTTGTTCAGCGTCCCCGGCAGCTCGAAATTATGCTTCTTCGCCTGCGCATTGATCGTCTGCGGCGACAGCAGCGTCACTTCACAACCATCGAGCAACTGCAAAATCCCCTCAATCTTGAACGTCGTCGGCCCGCCGGCGAACTCACCCTTCTTGCTGCGCTTCTTGATCGCAATCCGGTCAACCGAATTCTCACGCACAAACGACGCCACTTGCGCCGCGAACAGCTTCACGTTCGCCGCTTCGTCATCTTCGTCGAGGGCGATCTTCTTGGTGGCAAGGGGAATGTGGCTCAGGGTCGAACCGTCGAGAGCGGCCACGGCGATGATCGCTTCGCTGCCTTTGATTTCAATGCCGCAGATGTTCATGGGGAATTCCTTGAAGTGAAGAGGACAGCTTACAACTCAAGCTGACTGGCGGTGATGCCGAATGCCGCTGCAATTTTCTCGCGAGTGGCCTTGCGTGGCTTGGCGACTGTTTCTTGCTGGGCAAACGCCGGTTGCGAAATACCCATGCGTTTGGCGACTTCTTCCTGAGTCAGGTTGAGGTGTTCGCGCCAGGCACGGATCGGTGTGGCCCCATCGACCATCCGACTGACGACCTCATGGGGAATCAGATCTGGTTGTATTTTCTGTGCGACGTACTGCGCGTACGGAATGACCACGAAGGCCGGTTTGCCCTCGGCGTCGTTGATGATTTGGATGTCTTTGGACAATTTCATGTTCGGAGAAATATAAGCCTTTTATAAGATTCGAGGATCTTTGCTTATATTTCTCGCGAGACCAACCAGCAACGTTTGACGGCATGTTGCGAGTAATCAGGATCACTCCTGCCCAATCGACTCCAAAAACTCCGACCGCTCATCACTCATCCGCGCCACGCAATCATTCTGCGCGATGGTAAATGCCTTGCTCCCCGCCGTCGCCGGGAATGCCTCAACCGCGCAATCCGCATCCCGCGTCTTCAACCACTGCTGTTGAGCAGTTTTGAGTTTGGCGGTGATATCCGCCAGTTGCGTGGCGTTTTTGCCGTATGCGGTCTGCATGCGTTCGGTCAGGCTGGCGTAGTTGTCTTTGAGCAGGTCTTCGGCGGTGGTGCGGCTGTAGGTCGAGCATTCCAGGGTCTGGACGTCGTTTTCGACTGCGTCGCACGGGTTGTTGTCGGACTCTTCGGCGGCGTGTACGCCGGTCGCAATCAGTGCCAGGGCCAGGAAGATCGATTTCATTGTTGTCGCCGCTCTAATCCAGTGGTGTTTGCAAGATGCCGGTGATTCTGGCTCAAGCGTGCGGGCTTGGAAAGGTGGCCGGTCGGGGCGGCGGATGACCCTTTGTCGCGGATTGACGCTTTCGGCAATTCCCCTGTCGTTTTTGCACCCGGTCGCCCCGGCACCGAGGCATATGCTGGCCCCAAAGCGCCGGCAGACGATTCGGCGCATGAATCGCCAATAAGGGGACGCCTGATGAGCCCAGCCGAATTACACGCCGACAGCATCGTTATCGACGGTCTGATCATTGCCAAATGGAACCGCGAGCTGTTTGAAGACATGCGCAAGGGCGGTCTGACGGCAGCCAACTGCACTGTGTCGGTGTGGGAAGGCTTTCAGGCGACCGTGAACAATATTGCCGCCAGCCAGAAACTGATCCGCGACAACAGCGACCTCGTGATGCCGGTGCGCACCACCGCCGACATCCGCAAAGCCAAGGAGCAGGGCAAAACCGGCATCCTCTTCGGCTTCCAGAATGCCCACGCCTTTGAAGACCAGATCGGCTATGTCGAGGTGTTCAAGCAGCTCGGCGTCGGCATCGTGCAGATGTGCTACAACACCCAGAATCTGGTTGGCACCGGTTGCTACGAACGTGACGGCGGCCTGTCGGGCTTCGGTCGCGAAATCGTTGCCGAGATGAACCGCGTCGGCGTCATGTGCGACCTGTCCCACGTCGGTTCCAAGACTTCTGAAGAAGTCATCCTCGAATCGAAAAAACCGGTGTGCTATTCCCACTGCCTGCCGTCGGGGCTCAAAGAGCACCCGCGCAACAAGTCCGATGAAGAACTGAAGTTCATTGCCGACCACGGCGGTTTTGTCGGCGTGACCATGTTCGCGCCGTTCCTCGCCAAGGGCATCGATTCCACCATCGACGACTACGCCGAAGCGATCGAGTACGTGATGAACATCGTCGGCGAAGACGCCATCGGTATCGGCACCGACTTCACCCAGGGCCACGGCCAGGACTTCTTCGAATACCTGACCCACGACAAGGGCTACGCCCGCCGCTTGACCAGCTTCGGCAAGATCATCAACCCGCTGGGCATCCGCACCGTCGGCGAGTTCCCGAACCTGACCGAAACCCTGCTCAAGCGCGGCCATCCCGAGCGCGTGGTGCGCAAGATCATGGGCGAGAACTGGGTCAACGTCTTGAAAGACGTCTGGGGCGAGTAACGCTGACTCAAGACCGCCGCCGCACTGCCCCCTCTCCTGTGGGAGAGGGCGGGGGTGAGGGCTGCGGTCACCACTGAATCCACTATTTTTTCTGGAGTTAACTTTCCATGGCCAAGATCGCCCCGCAATTGCCAATCGAAGTCGACAGCGAGACCGGTGTCTGGACCTCCGACGCCCTGCCGATGCTCTACGTACCGCGGCACTTTTTCGTCAACAACCACATGGGCATCGAAGAAGTCTTGGGCGCCGACGCCTACGCCGAAATCCTCTACAAGGCCGGCTACAAATCCGCCTGGCACTGGTGCGAAAAAGAAGCTGAATGCCACGGTCTGGAAGGCGTCGCCGTATTCGAGCACTACATGAAACGCCTGTCGCAACGCGGCTGGGGCCTGTTCAAGATTCAGGACATCGACCTCGACAAAGGCACTGCCAGCGTCAAGCTCGAACACTCGGCATTCGTCTACGTCTACGGCAAGGTCGGGCGCAAGGTCGACTACATGTTCACCGGTTGGTTTGCCGGTGCGATGGATCAGATTCTTGAAGCCCGTGGCAGCAAGATTCGCACGGTTGCCGAGCAAGTTTACGGCGGCTCCGAAGAAGGCCACGAAGACGGCTTGTTCACCGTCAAGCCGTTGTAAGTCGAGGAACCCGCCATGGCTTTCGAAGCAATGTTCCAGCCGATCCAGATCGGCAAACTGACCATCCGCAACCGCGTGCTCAGCACCGCGCACGCTGAGGTCTACGCAACGGACGGCGGCATGACCACCGACCGCTACGTCAAATACTACGAAGAGAAAGCCAAGGGCGGCATCGGCCTGGCGATTTGCGGCGGTTCTTCCAGTGTCGCCATCGACAGCCCGCAAGGCTGGTGGAAATCGGTGAACCTGGCGGACGACCGGATCATTCCGCACTTCCAGAATCTGGCGGACGCGATGCACAAGCATGGCGCCAAGATCATGATTCAGATTACCCACATGGGCCGTCGTTCGCGCTGGGATGGCGAGCACTGGCCGACCCTGCTGTCGCCGTCGGGCATCCGCGAACCGGTGCACCGCGCGACCTGCAAAACCATCGAGCCGGAAGAAATCTGGCGGGTGATCGGCAACTACGCCACCGCTGCGGCGCGGGCCAAAGCCGGCGGTCTCGACGGTGTCGAACTGTCCGCCGTGCACCAGCACATGATCGACCAGTTCTGGAGCCCGCGCGTCAACAAACGTACGGACGAGTGGGGCGGCAGCTTCGAGAACCGCATGCGTTTCGGCCTCGAAGTGCTCAAGGCTGTGCGCAAGGAAGTCGGCGATGATTTCTGCGTCGGCATCCGTCTGTGCGGTGACGAATTCCACCCGGACGGTTTGTCCCACGAGGACATGAAACAGATCGCCAAGTACTACGACGACACCGGCATGCTCGACTTCATCGGTGTGGTCGGTTCGGGTTGCGACACCCACAACACCCTGGCCAACGTTATCCCCAACATGAGTTATCCACCGGAGCCGTTTCTGCACCTGGCTGCGGGCATCAAAGAAGTGGTGAAGGCGCCGGTTTTGCACGCGCAGAACATCAAGGATCCGAACCAGGCCACGCGCATTCTCGAAGGCGGTTACGTCGACATGGTCGGCATGACCCGCGCGCACATTGCTGACCCGCACCTGATCGCCAAGATCAAAATGGGTCAGATCGATCAGATCAAGCAGTGCGTCGGCGCCAACTATTGCATCGACCGTCAGTATCAAGGTCTGGACGTGCTGTGCATCCAGAACGCCGCGACCTCCCGTGAATACATGGGCGTGCCGCACATCATCGAGAAATCCACCGGCGTCAAACGCAAAGTGGTCGTCGTCGGTGCCGGGCCTGCGGGGATGGAAGCCGCTCGCGTGTCGGCTGAACGTGGCCACGACGTGACCTTGTTCGAGAAGAAAGAATTTATCGGCGGGCAGATCACCACGGCATCGAAAGCGCCGCAGCGCGACCAGATCGCCGGCATCACCCGCTGGTTCCAGCTGGAACTGGCGCGGCTGAAGGTCGATCTGCGCCTGGGCACGGCAGCTGACGTTGCGACCATCATGGACTTGCGTCCGGACGTGGTGGTGCTGGCGGTGGGCGGTCATCCGTTCCTGGAGCAGAACGAACACTGGGGCGCCGCTGAAGGTTTGGTTGTCAGCAGCTGGGACGTGTTGGACGGCAAGGTCGCGCCGGGCAAGAACGTGCTGGTTTACGACACCATTTGCGAGTTCACCGGGATGTCGGTGGCCGACTTCCTCGCCGACAAGGGCAGCCAGGTCGAGATCGTCACCGACGACATCAAACCGGGCGTGGCCATCGGCGGTACGTCGTTCCCGACCTACTACCGCAGCATGTACCCGAAAGAAGTGATCATGACCGGCGACATGATGCTCGAGAAGGTTTACCGCGAAGGCGACAAACTGATCGCGGTGCTGGAGAACGAATACACCGGCGCCAAAGAGGAGCGGGTGGTCGATCAGGTGGTAGTGGAGAACGGCGTGCGCCCCGACGAAGAGCTGTATTACGGGCTCAAGGACGGTTCGCGCAACAAGGGCCAGATCGATATCGATGCCTTGTTCGCGATCAAACCGCAGCCTTCGTTGAGCACCACGGGCGACGGTTACTTGCTGTTCCGCATCGGCGACTGCGTGGCGCAGCGCAACACCCACGCCGCGATCTATGACGCCCTGCGGTTGTGCAAAGACTTCTAAGGACTTGCACCAAACCCCTGTGGGAGCGGGCTTGCTCGCGAATGCAATCCGTCAGTCATAGATGAGCTGACTGATCCAGCGCTTTCGCGAGCAAGCCCGCTCCGACAGTAATGCAGACCGTGTTTCTCCAGGTTGTACTGGTGGGAGCTTCACCATGTTGAACACCCTTCTTCCAATCCTGTTGTTCGCCGCCCTGGGCCTTGGTGTCCTTGGCGCGTTGCGGCGGGTGGCCATGTGGCGTCGGGGCCGGGCCTCGAAGGTCGACCTGATCGGCGGCCTGTTCGCCATGCCCAAGCGTTACATGGTCGATTTGCACCATGTCGTCGCGCGGGACAAATACATCGCCAACACCCACGTGGCCACGGCCGGCGGTGCGGTGGCGTCGATTGTGCTGGCGCTGCTGGTGCACGGTTTCGGCCTGCATAACCGCATTCTCGGTTACGCCTTGCTGCTAATGACGGCGGTGATGTTCGTCGGCGCGATTTTCGTTTATCTGCGTCGGCGCAACCCGCCAGCGCGGTTGTCGAAAGGCCCTTGGATGCGCCTGCCGAAAAGCTTGCTGGCATTCTCGGCGTCGTTCTTTTTGCTGACTTTGCCCGTTGCCGGAATCCTGCCAGAGAACTTCGGTGGCTGGGTGCTCGCGGCCATTTTGGCGATTGGTGTGCTGTGGGGCGTGTCGGAACTGTTCTTCGGCATGACTTGGGGCGGGCCGATGAAACACGCCTTTGCCGGCGCTTTGCATTTGGCTTGGCACCGTCGCGCTGAGCGTTTTGGCGGCGGTCGTTCCACCGGTTTGAAGCCTTTGGATCTGAACGATCCGAGTGCTCCGCTGGGTGTTGAGAAACCCAAGGATTTCACCTGGAATCAGTTGCTCGGTTTCGACGCCTGCGTGCAGTGCGGTAAATGCGAAGCCGCATGCCCGGCGTTCGCCGCTGGCCAGCCACTGAACCCGAAAAAACTCATTCAGGACATGGTCGTCGGCCTCGCGGGCGGCACCGATGCAAAATTCGCCGGCAGCCCGTATCCCGGCAAACCCATTGGCGAACACAGCGGCAATCCGCATCAACCAATCGTCAACGGTCTGGTCGACGCCGAAACCCTGTGGTCGTGCACCACCTGCCGCGCCTGCGTCGAGGAATGCCCGATGATGATCGAGCACGTCGATGCCATCGTCGACATGCGCCGCCATCTGACCCTGGAAAAAGGCGCGACCCCGAACAAGGGCGCCGAAGTTCTCGAAAACCTCATCGCCACCGACAACCCCGGCGGTTTCGCCCCGGGCGGGCGGATGAACTGGGCGGCGGACTTGAACCTCAATTTGCTCAGCGAAAAGAAATCCACCGACGTGCTGTTCTGGGTCGGCGACGGCGCGTTCGACATGCGCAACCAACGCACTCTGCGCGCCTTCGTCAAAGTGCTGAAAGCGGCGAAAATCGACTTCGCCGTGCTCGGTCTTGAAGAGCGTGACAGCGGCGACGTGGCCCGACGTCTCGGCGATGAAGCAACCTTCCAGTTGCTCGCCAAACGCAACATCCAGACCCTGGGCAAATACAGCTTCAACCGCATCGTCACCTGCGATCCGCACAGTTTCCATGTGCTGAAAAACGAGTACGGCGCGTTCGACGGCAATTACTTGGTGCAACATCACAGCACCTACATGGCGGAAATCATTCAGGCCGGCGCACTCAATCTCGGTCAGCACAAAGGCAACAGCGTGACCTATCACGATCCGTGCTACCTCGGCCGCTACAACGGCGAGTACGAGGCGCCGCGTGAAGTGCTGCGCGCGCTCGGCATTGAAGTCAAAGAGATGCAGCGTTCCGGCTTCCGCTCACGCTGCTGCGGCGGTGGCGGCGGGGCGCCGATCACTGACATTCCGGGCAAGCAACGGATTCCCGACATGCGCATGGAGGACATCCGCGAGACCGGCGCCGAACTGGTGGCCGTGGGTTGTCCACAATGCACGGCGATGCTCGAAGGCGTAGTCGAACCGCGTCCGCTGATCAAGGACATTGCCGAACTGGTGGCCGACGCGCTGCTCGAAGACGCCGCGCCAAGCAAGCCTGCGACCCCGGCCAAACGTGAACCTGCGGAGGCCCACTGATGAGCGACATTATCCGCCGCGACCCGCGCGCCGAATGGATTGCGCGTAACCGTTTGCACCCGCTGCACGCGGCGATGCAACCGGCGCAGCACAGCTGGATGGGGCCGAATGGCGTCATCCGCAAGAACCTGCACGGCATGGGTTTTATCGGCCCCAACGGCATCAAACGTATTGACCGCAGCGGCGCGCAACAGGGCGGGGCGGTCAAACGTTCGGCGGCTGTGGAAGTGCAATTGCCGCTGCATCAAGTGCCGGCCCCGGCGTTTTACATCAGCGTGGTGCCGGACATGGTCGGTGGCCGCCTGAGCAGTCACGACCGCGATTTGCTTGGCCTCGCCCATCAACTGGCCGGCAAGGATGGCGCGGTGTTGGCGGTGGTCTTTGGCGAGCATAAGGAAAACGCGTTCGCTACTGCTGGCGTCGATCGTTTGTTGGTGCTCGAAGGTGAAGCCTTCAGCGGTTATGCACCGGAGCAGCGCGTGCAAGGTTTGCGTGCTGTGGATAACCAGTTCAATCCGCGTCACTGGCTGCTACCGGACAGTCGCAGCGGTGGCGGTGAACTCGGTCGACGCTTCGCCGCTGCTCTGGGTGAACGCCCGGCGACGCGGGTCTGGCAGGTCAAGGATCAGGAGTGCATCGGCCGCGCCGGTGCTGGCTTGCAGGATCTTGCACGTCCGCTCGCGCGGTTGATTCTGGCGTCGGCGGAATGTGCCGAACCGGTCAGCGAAACCCGTCATGAAGCGTTGCCGGTTGAGTTATCCACAAGCGTCGCGCGCAGCCTGTCGCGGATCGAAGATCTTGGCGCAGTGGCGGTCGACCCCGCAGCGATTCCGATGGCCGAAGCGGAGTTCATTTTCTCCGGCGGTAACGGCGTCAAGGATTGGGCGCTGTTCCACGAAACGGCTGCCGCACTCGGCGCCACCGAAGGCGCTTCGCGGGTGGCGGTGGACGATGGCTTTATGGCGCGAGATCGCCAGGTCGGCGCGTCCGGCACCTGGGTCACCGCGCGGGTGTATGTCGCTGTGGGTATCTCGGGGGCGATCCAGCATCTGCAGGGCATTGGCGCCTGCGACAAGGTCGTGGCGATCAACCTCGATCCCGGTTGCGACATGATCAAACGCGCCGACCTCTCGGTGATCGGCGAAAGCGCAGAGATTCTTCAAGCCTTGATCGCGGCGGTGGCGGCTTACCGCAACGACGCCAAGCGCGATGCGGCTTAAGGAAACGCTATGAACACGAACGTTATCAGTCTGGTTTCAATCGGCGCTCACCCGACCTCCGGCCGGCCACGTCGCGCCGAGCAAGATGCGCGCGCTGTGGAGTTGGGCCTGCAGCTCGCTGGGGATAACCTGCAAGTGCTGCATGCCGGCGATGTTGCCGAACCTGCGTTGCGCGCCTATCTGGGCATGGGCCTGGAACAGATGCATGTGCTTGAGCAACCGACTGGCGCTGATGCGTTGCCGGCGCTGACCGCGTATCTGCGCAATGCAGGGGCGCAAGTGGTGCTGACCGGCAGCCAGGCCGAAACCGGTGAAGGCTCGGGGATGTTGCCGTTTCTGCTCGCCGAAGGTTTGGGCTGGCCGTTGGTGGTCGGGTTGGCGCAGGTTGAGTCGATCAATGATGGATCGGCGCTGGTGCTGCAGGCTTTGCCGCGTGGGCAACGACGTCGCTTGAAGGTGAAATTGCCGTTTCTGGCGACTGTGGATAACGCTGCGCCGAAACCTCGGCAGAGTGCTTACGGCCCAGCGCGTCGTGGCGTATTGGAGGCTGACGACGTCGAGATTGTTGACGATGAACTCCTCTCCGTCGCGACCCTGCAACCGGCCAAACCACGGCCAAAACGCCTGAAAGTGATCAAAGCCAAAAGCGGTGCTGACCGGATGAAAGCCGCCACAGCAAAAGCCAGCGGCGGCGGTGGGCAAGTGCTCAAAGGCGTCACCCCACAGGCCGGTGCCGAAGCCATCCTCAAACTCCTCATCGAAGAAGGCGTCGTCCGCTGACCCCACACCATTCTCATTGTGGGAGCGGGCTTGCTCGCGAAAGCAGTGTGTCAGGCGACATTAGTGTTGAATGACACGGCCTCTTCGCGAGCAAGCCCGCTCCCACAGGTATCTGTGTTGGCCAGGCTGTCACTTGTGGACATGAAAAATCCCCGGCATTCCTTTGCGATCAGCTTCAACCACAGGTTAAAACACCCGCTCAAACCCCCGAGGAGTCAAGTGAATGACTGTTGAGTTTCGACCTGCCCGGCGCACGGATGCGCGCGACATTGCGCGTTTGTTTCAGATCTCTTCGGAGGGTGCCTCGGATTACGTCTGGAGCCAATTGGCCGAGCCGGGCGAGGCCTTGCTGGATGTCGGTGAGCGGCGCTATGCCCGCGATGATGTGGATTTTTCCTGGCAGAACTGCCTGATCGCTGAGGCCGACGGCCGCGTGGTTGGCATGATGCACAGTTACGTCACGCGCGAAGATCCAGACCCGACCCCGCCCACCGACCCCGTGCTGGCGCCATACGCCGACATGGAAGTGGCGGACACGCTGTACATCTCCAGCCTCGCGCTGCACGAAGGTTGGCGAAATCAAGGGTTGGGCGTGCGCTTCCTCCAGCATGCCCAGGCCCGCGCCGATCAGCTCGCGCTCAAAGGTCTGAGCCTGATCGACTACGCCGCCAACACCGGCGCCCGCCGCTTCTATGAGCGGCATGGCTTCGGCATCGTCAAAACCTGCCATGTGGTTCCGCATCCGATGATCCGGGTGACGGGTGAGGCCTATCTGATGCACCGAGCATGAATCCGGTTATCCACTGACGAGGGTTTACACACAATCCCTGTTGGTCAGTCTGTGGATAACGTGTTCGCCCTTCGCTGTAAGTCATGTCTGCCGTGGCTTGCAGGCTTCAGATCAAAAAACAACCAGCCTAAGTTACGGTTTTTACGGGATTTTTCTGCGGGATAACTGCGTAAGTTACCCCCGATCTCTGTTGGCGCTTCTGTGGATAAGATGTTCGCTAACCCCTGAGAGCTATATAAAACGTGGCTTTCAGAGATTTGTTCAATAACTGATCAATTTGCGCTTTTGACCTGATGAATTGCCTGTAACGCCTGATATTTCGCAGTCTTCAGGGCTTTTCCACAGCAGGTGCAAAGTTACCCCCGATCTCTGTTGGTGCTTCTGTGGATAAGGTGTTCGCCATCCGCTGTGCGCCACGAATGGCGTGGCTTGCGGGCTATTGATCAAAAAACGATCAATGTATTTTCAAAACCGCACTTCTGGATAAGTCACGGTTTTTCTTTGCAAATCAGTGGGATATTTTTCGAGTCATCCACAGTTGTCCCCATTTGCTGTGGGTGGGTGTGTGGATAACTTGTTTGCTGAAGGCTGGGGGGCTTGGTGGGTATGGGGTGCGGGGTGGTTGATCAGAAATTGTGCAATCAAGGTTTAGGGATGTGGTGAATGTGAGATAGCTATCGCGAGCAGGCTCACTCCTACAGGGGAACGCATTCCACCTGTAGGAGCTGCCGAAGGCTGCGATCTTTTGATCTTGCTCAGCCCTGAACCGGGACACCTTTGAGGTAAGGCGCAGGTTCAGCCCCAAGGTTGTTCAGCAAGCGCTCGCTGTACCAATCAACAAAATTCACCACACCAAACTCATAGGTCTTCGAATAAGGCCCAGGCTGATACGCCGTCGAGTTGATCCCGCGCTGGTTCTCCTCAGCCAGACGCCGATCCTGATCATTGGTCGCATCCCACACCTGACGCATGCGATCAACATCGTAATCCACACCCTCAACCGCATCCTTGTGCACGATCCACTTGGTGGTGACCATGGTTTCCTGCGCGCTGATCGGCCACACGGTGAAGACGATGATGTGGTCGCCCATGCAGTGGTTCCACGAATGCGGCAGGTGCAGGATGCGCATCGAGCCGAGATCCGGGTTCTTGATGCGGCCCATCAGTTTCGCGCAGCCCTGTTTGCCGTCGAGGGTCATCGACACGGTGCCTTTGAGCAGCGGCATGCGCACGATGCGGTTGCGCAGGCCGAAACTGGCGTGGGCGTAAGGAATCTTCTCGGCTTCCCAGGCTGCGGCGGAGGCGGCGACGTGATCCTTGAACGCCTGATCGGCGCGCGGGTCGGTGACGTCGTCCCATTCCAGCAGGGTTTTCAGCAGTTCCGGGTGCGACGCGTTGCAGTGGTAGCACTCGCGGTTGTTTTCCAGCACCAGTTTCCAGTTGGCCTTTTCCATCAAGGTGGTGGTGATCGCCACCTTGGTGTTCTCCATGTCGTACGGTTCCATGTAATGGTTCAGCGTCGACAGGAAGTCATCAATGGCCGGTGGATTCTCCGCCAGGCTGATAAAGATGTAGCCGCCGGCGGTCTTCACGTTGACTGGTTTGAGGCCGTACTGCTTCATGTCGAAGTCGGCGCCCATTTCGGTGCCGGCGAACAACAGGCGGCCGTCCAGTTCGTACGTCCACTGGTGATAGTGGCAGACCAGTTTGGCGACCTTGCCCTTCTCGCTGGTGCACAGACGCGAGCCACGGTGGCGGCAGACGTTGTGGAACGCATGCACAACGCCTTCAGCGCCACGAATGACGATGATCGGGTTCTTGCCGATCTGCAGGGTCAAATAGTTGCCCTTGGCCGGGATCTCGCAGGTCATGCCGGCAATCAACCACTCTTTCTGGAAGATCTCCTGCATGTCGATATCGAAAAGGCGTTCATCGCTGTAGAACGGTTGTGGCAGCGAAAACGTGCGCTCGCGCTCCTGGAGCATTTGCGCGGTGGCCTTGCGTGCGGGTTCCAGCGGATCGCCCAGGCTGATTTTTGCGGTGACGTCCATCGATGTGATCCTCATGGCCCTCTACGTGGCCGGCGAATGTGGCTAATCAGGGGTGCTGCAAAGTGGCTACGCAAGGTGTAAAGAATCTGTCTTGGTGTTGGGGCGAGTGTGGGCCCGGCGCGGGGCGCAACCTTATCCATGGGCGACATGATGCAATCTGTTCCCGACGCGCAACCCCCGGTGGTTGGGGGCTGGTCGCGATAAGTATGCCGATGTCGCGGATAGGTAAACGGGCGGTTCGCGCTATACGCAGAATCGCCGACATGAGGCCGACAGTCGGCCGTGGAGAACAGCATGTCCAACAGCTTCCTGAATCCGGTCACCACCCAGACCTGGGCCAATGGCCGACACATCGTCCGTTGCGTCAAAGTCATCCAGGAAACCTGGGACGTGCGCACCTTCTGTTTCATGGCCGACCAGCCGATCCTGTTCTTCTTCAAGCCCGGGCAGTTCGTGACCCTGGAGCTGGAAATCGAAGGCCAGCCGATCATGCGTTCGTACACCATTTCCAGTTCGCCGTCGGTGCCGTACAGCTTTTCGGTGACGATCAAACGGGTGCCGGGGGGCAAGGTCTCGAACTGGTTGCACGACACGCTGCATGAAGGGCAAGAGTTGGCGGTGCACGGGCCGGTCGGGCTGTTCAACGCCATCGACTTCCCAAGCCCGAAAGTCCTCTATCTCAGCGGCGGCGTCGGCATTACGCCGTGCATGTCGATGGCGCGCTGGTTCTACGACACCAACGCCAACGTCGACATGACCTTTATCCACAGCGCGCGCTCGCCGAAGGACATCATTTACCACCGCGAGCTGGAGCACATGGCGTCGCGGATCGACAACTTCAGCCTGCACCTGATCTGCGAGAAGCATGGCTTGGGTGAGCCGTGGGCCGGTTATCGCGGTTACCTGAACCACAAGATGCTCGAATTGATGGTGCCGGACTTCCTTGAGCGCGAGGTGTTCTGCTGCGGGCCGACGCCGTACATGAACGCGGTCAAGCGCCTGCTGGAAGTGGCCGGTTACGACATGTCGCGTTATCACGAGGAATCGTTCGGTGCGACGCCACCCGAAGCCCGTGCCGATGCGGTGGAGCAGGCGGAACAGGCAGCCGATGCACCGGAAATCGATATCGCCGATCTGCATCAGGTCGAGTTCACCTCGTCCGGCAAGAGCATCCGTGTGGCACCGGGCGAGACCGTACATGCGGCGGCGGCCAAGCTTGGGTTGATGATTCCGAAAGCGTGCGGGATGGGGATTTGCGGGACGTGCAAGGTGCTCAAGCTGGGCGGCGAAGTGGAGATGGAGCACAACGGCGGGATTACCGAGGACGACGAGGCCGAAGGGTTTATTTTGTCGTGCTGCAGTGTGCCTAAAGGCGACGTCCGTATCGATTTCTAATGGGCGACGCCATTCCAATGTGGGAGCGGGCTTGCTCGCGAAAGCGCTGTGTCATTCAACGGTGATGTTGGCTGATTCGACGCCTTCGCGAGCAAGCCCGCTCCCACAGGGGTTATGCGTTTTAATCGATGAACAGGTCGGGCATCAGGGTTGTGGTGCTGCCCGGTTCAAAGCGGTAATGATCAAATTCCGTCACGCCGCTCTCGCGCAAAATTTCTTCATCAATCAATAGCCGCCCGGTGATCTGCCGATCGCGGCTATCCAGAATCACATGCGCCGCATCCGCCATGATCGCTGGCGTTCGCGCCTGCTTGAACGACTCCCGGTTCCCCAGCTGAAACTCAATCGCCGCCGTGGCAATCATCGTCTGCGGCCACAACGAATTTACGCTGATTCCGTACGCGGCAAACTCCTCACTCATCCCCAGCGTCAACATGCTCATGCCGTACTTGGTCACCGTGTAGGGGCTGAACTGTGCAAACCACTTGCTCGCCAGATTCAGCGGTGGCGACAGATTGAGGATGTGTCCCGAGGATTTCTTCAGATAGGGCAGGGCGGCCTGGCTGCACAGCAGCACCGCGCGGGTGTTGATCTGGTGCATCAGGTCGAAGCGTTTGAGCTCGATGTGTTGCACACCAGTGAGTTTGATTGCCCCGGCGTTGTTTACCAGCGCATCGATGCCGCCGAAGTGCTCATTGGCTTGAGCCAGTGCTCGGCGCACCGCGTCCTCATCACGCACATCCACCTGCAACGCCAACGCCTTGCCACCCGCCGCTTCGACTTCAGCGGCGACGCTGTGGATGGTGCCGGGCAGTTTGGCGTGGGGTTCGGCGCTTTTCGCCGCAATCACGATATTGGCCCCGTCCCTCGCGGCACGCAGCGCAATCTCACGGCCAATGCCACGGCTGGCGCCGGTGATGAACAGGGTTTTGCCTTGTAACGACATGCCGATGCTCCTGCTTATTGTTATATGAGCGAAGGGCTCGACAGACAATGTAGACCAAGCAGATCAGGTAACGCTGTCTCCGCCATGATCGTTCCCACGCTCCGCGTGGGAATGCAGCCGTCGACGCTCCGCGTCATAGCGGTGTTAAGGATGTCGACAGTGGTGAGGCTGGAACGCGGAGCGTCCCGAGAGGCATTCCCACGCGGAGCGTGGGAACGATCAGTGCGGAGGTCGGGCGGACTCAATTTGCTCGTTCCCATGCTCCGCGTGGGAATGCAGCCCGGGACGCTCTGCGTCCCATCAATACCAGCACTGAACCTCAATAAGCCCCGGCATTCCCGCGTAGTCCCTGGCGCTCGAATAACGCCAATGCTCTGGCAAGTCCACATACCCGCGTTTCACTGGATTGTTGTGGATGTATTCAAGCTTCTGACGCATCACCGATTCGCTGTAGACCATTTCTGCGTGTGAACCTTCCTGCCACAACTGGTACACCCGATCCTGCTTATGCGCGCGTTTGCTAAAGCGCAGACGTTTCAGGACTTTGTCAGCACCTTTGCTTTGCAGATCATCGATGATTTGTCTCGCGGTGAAAGATTTGAATTGGCTGAGGCATTTACTCAGGTCGGGCGCCTGAGCGACGAAGTGAAGATGGTTTTCCAGAATCACGTAGCCGTACAGCTTCAAGTCATGGTGGGTCTGTTGATAACGCCAACAGTTGAGCAGGTGGTCGACGATGTACGGGCGGATGAATAACGGCAACCACTCCATGATCGTGCAAGTCAGGAAATGCGGTTTGTCGGTTTCAGTAATGGTGTAGCGGCTTCGGCCCATGGGATTCTTCCTTGAATCTTGCGGTGCGACGGGGATGGAACGCGGAGCGTCCCGGGAGGCGTTTCCACGCAGAGCGTTAGAACGATCAGGGTGAGGCGGGTGGGATGATCGCGCTAGAAGAGAAGTCTGGTATTACGGTGGGAAAAGTCATCCTCGGCCGAAGATCGTTCCCACGCTCTGCGTGGGAATGCAGCCATTGACGCTCTGCGTCATAGCGGTTTTTAGCGTCTGGGGATGGAACGCGGAGCGTCCCGGGAGGCATTCCCACGCGGAGCGTGGGAACGATCAGTGCGCTGGCGTCAGGTCAGGCGGACATGACTTCGCGGATGTCGCGGGCGAGTTCGCGGACGCGTTCTTCTTCGGTGTCCCACGAGCACATGAAGCGTGCGCCGCCCTTGCCGATGAAGGTGTAGAAACGCCAGTTTTTCGCGGTCAGTGCGGCGATGGCCGGTTCTGACAGTTGCAGGAACACGCCGTTGGCCTGCACCGGGAACATCAGTTCGACGCCGGGAATGTCGCTGACCAGTTCTGCCAGCAATTGCGCGCAGTGGTTGGCGTGGCGCGCGTATTTCAGCCAGGCGTCGGTTTCGAGAATGCCGACCCACGGTGCCGAGAGGAAGCGCATTTTCGACGCCAGTTGCCCGGCCTGTTTGCAGCGGTAGTCGAAATCTTCCGCCAGTTTGTGGTTGAAGAACAGAATCGCCTCACCCACGGCCATGCCGTTTTTCGTGCCGCCGAAGCACAGCACGTCAACGCCGGCCTTCCAGGTCAGATCCGCTGGCGAGCAGCCGAGGAAAGCGCAAGCGTTGGAGAAGCGCGCGCCGTCCATGTGCAGGTGCAGGCCCAGTTCTTTGCAAGTGGCGCTGATGGCGCGGACTTCTTCCGGGGTGTAGACGCTGCCGACTTCAGTGGCTTGGGTCAGGGTGACCACGCGCGGTTTCGGGTAGTGGATGTCCTGGCGCTTGAGCGCGACTTCGCGGATCGACTGCGGGGTGATCTTGCCGTTTTCAGTGCCGGCGATCAGCAGCTTCGAGCCGTTGGAGAAGAATTCCGGGGCGCCGCATTCGTCGGTTTCGACGTGGGCGGTTTCCGAGCAGATCACGCTGTGGTAACTCTGGCACAGCGACGACAGGGCCAGCGAGTTGGCGGCGGTGCCGTTGAAGGCGAAGAACACTTCGCAGTCGGTTTCAAACAATTGGCGGAAATGGTCGGACGCGCGCGCGTGTCGATTCATCGTCGCCATAAGCGCGCTGGTGGCCGTGGTTGGCCTGTTCCATGGCAGCCCAGGCTTCAGGGCAGATACCGGAATAGTTGTCGCTGGCGAATTGTTGGCTCTTGTCGGTCATGGCCGGCTTCCGTGGTCGAGACTCTTGTGAAGGCTCGTGGTCAATGATGGTGCGCACTTTACCGAAGATCTTCCGGGGAGCACACGAGATGTCGCTGTCTGAACATTACAAGGATGCAGGCCGATTATGCACCTGAGAAAACGCGACGGCGCGCTGGATCTGCTCAAGTGGCTGGCGCTGCTGAGCATGTTGCTCGATCACCTGCGATATGTCGGGTTCTCCGCCGATTGGCTGTACGTACCGGGGCGGCTGGCGTTTCCGTGGTTTTGTCTGGCGATGGCGGCGAATCTTTCGCGCGATGGTTCGCGGAAGATGGAATGGCGCTATCTGGGGTGGTTGTTGCTGTTCAGTGCGCTGAGCGAGATTCCGTATCGGTTGTACATTCCCGAGCCGGATACGTTGAATGTGATGCCGACGCTGGCGCTGGGCTTGCTGGTGGCGCGGGGGTGGCAGGATCCATCGGTGATGTCGCGATTGCTCGGTGTTGCTGCGCTGGCGCTGGCGATGGTTTTCCCGGAGTGGCTGATGTTCGGGTTCTTCGGGGTTCTGCTGCCGTTGGCGATGCTGCTGGTGTTTCGTCGGCCGTGGTATTTCAGCCTGTTGCCGGGATTGGTATGCCTCGCAGCGAATCAATGGCAAGTGCTTTACGACTCGGCGAGGTTTGGCAGTAGCGTGGCCATTCTTGGCATTGCCGCGTGTCTATTTGCGCCAGTGCTCGGAATGTTCCTGTTGCGACATGAGCGACATCTGCAGCCGCCGCCGATGCGTCGCTGGGCTTACGCCCTCTATCCCGCGCATTTCCTCCTATTGCTCGCCCTCCGCGCGGCATACACCTAACCCCTGTGGGAGCGGGCTTGCTCGCGAAAGCGGTGTGTCAGGCGGTATTGATGTCGACTGACACGGCCTCTTCGCGAGCAAGCCCGCTCCCACAGGGGTTCTCCGCAGTTTTGGATGATGTGTCCGACCAGCCTTTTCCAGCCATGTCGTAAACGCACCTTTGCGTGGCGTCCGCAGGCATTTGAGCTGTCTGCGCCGGTCATACCATCGGCATCAAAGGGCACTGCCGTGATTGCCAGTGCCTTACCGAGACGAATGGCGCACAGATGCCGCTGGGAGAGACGCGATGTTCAGCAAGCAAGACCAGATCCAGGGTTACGACGATGCACTGCTGGCGGCGATGAATGCCGAGGAGCAACGTCAGGAAGATCACATCGAGCTGATCGCGTCAGAGAACTACACCAGCAAACGCGTGATGGAAGCGCAAGGCAGTGGCCTGACCAACAAATACGCCGAAGGCTATCCGGGCAAGCGCTACTACGGTGGCTGCGAGCACGTCGATAAAGTCGAAGCACTGGCCATCGAACGCGCCAAGCAACTGTTCGGCGCCGATTACGCCAACGTCCAGCCACATTCCGGTTCATCGGCCAATAGCGCTGTTTATCTGGCACTGATTCAGCCGGGCGACACCATCCTCGGCATGAGCCTGGCCCACGGCGGTCACCTGACCCACGGCGCCAAAGTGTCGTCCTCGGGCAAGCTCTACAACGCTGTGCAGTACGGCATCAACACCGACACCGGTTTGATCGATTACGACGAAGTCGAGCGTCTTGCCGTCGAATCCAAGCCGAAAATGATCGTCGCCGGTTTCTCCGCTTACTCGAAGACCCTCGACTTCCCGCGCTTCCGTCAGATCGCTGACAAGGTCGGTGCGCTGCTCTTCGTCGACATGGCCCACGTTGCCGGTCTGGTTGCCGCCGGTCTGTACCCGAACCCGCTGCCGTACGCCGACGTCGTTACCACCACCACGCACAAAACCCTGCGTGGCCCACGTGGCGGGCTGATCCTGGCCAAGTCCAACGAAGAGATCGAGAAGAAGCTCAACGCCGCTGTATTCCCCGGCGCGCAGGGCGGCCCGCTGATGCACGTCATCGCCGGCAAAGCGGTGTGCTTCAAGGAAGCGCTGGAGCCAGGCTTCAAGGCTTATCAGCAACAAGTGATCGACAACGCTCAGGCGATGGCCAGCGTGTTTATCAAACGTGGCTACGATGTAGTGTCCGGCGGCACCGACAACCATTTGTTCCTGGTCAGCCTGATCCGTCAGGGCCTGACCGGTAAAGACGCCGACGCCGCCCTTGGCCGTGCGCACATCACCGTCAACAAGAACGCCGTGCCGAACGACCCGCAATCGCCGTTCGTGACCTCGGGCCTGCGCATCGGCACCCCGGCCGTCACCACTCGTGGCTTCAAGGTGACCCAGTGCGAAGTGTTGGCTGGCTGGATCTGCGACATCCTCGACAACCTCGGCGATGCTGATGTCGAGGCCAATGTTGCCCAGCAAGTGTCGGCCCTGTGCGCAGACTTCCCGGTTTATCGCTGAGTGTTCTGGAGTAACTGACTATGCAACGCTATTCGGGCTTCGGCCTCTTCAAACACTCCCTCAGCCACCATGAAAACTGGCAGCGCATGTGGCGCACGCCGACGCCGAAAAAGGTCTACGACGTGGTCATCGTCGGCGGCGGCGGGCACGGTCTGGCGACTGCCTACTATCTGGCCAAAGAGCACGGCATCACCAATGTCGCCGTGGTCGAGAAGGGCTGGCTGGGCGGCGGTAACACCGCGCGCAATACCACCATTGTCCGCTCCAACTACCTGTGGGACGAGTCGGCGCATCTTTACGAACACGCGATGAAATTGTGGGAAGGCCTGTCCCAGGATCTCAACTACAACGTGATGTTCTCTCAGCGCGGCGTCTACAACCTGTGCCACACCCTGCAGGACATCCGTGATTCCGAGCGTCGAGTCAGCGCCAATCGCCTCAACGGTGTCGATGGCGAACTGCTCAACGCCAAGCAAGTCGCTGACGAGATTCCGTACCTCGACTGCTCGAAAAACACTCGGTATCCAGTGATGGGCGCGACCGTTCAGCGTCGCGGCGGCGTCGCCCGTCACGATGCCGTGGCCTGGGGCTTTGCCCGTGCCGCCGACGCCTTGGGCGTGGACTTGATTCAGCAGACCGAAGTGATCGGTTTCCGCAAGGAAAACGGCGTGTGCATCGGTGTTGAAACCAACAAGGGTTTCATCGGCGCCAAACGTGTTGGCGTGGTCACCGCTGGTAACTCCGGGCACATGGCCAAGCTCGCCGGTTTCCGTCTGCCGATCGAATCCCACCCGCTGCAAGCGCTGGTGTCCGAGCCGATCAAACCGATTATCGACAGCGTGATCATGTCCAACGCCGTGCACGGTTACATCAGCCAGTCCGACAAGGGCGACCTGGTGATCGGCGCCGGTATCGACGGCTACAACGGCTACGGCCAGCGCGGTTCGTACCCGGTGATCGAGCACACCATTCAGGCCATCGTCGAGATGTTCCCGGTGTTGTCCCGCGTACGCATGAACCGCCAGTGGGGCGGCATCGTCGACACCACCCCGGACGCTTGCCCGATCATTTCGAAAACCCCGGTACCGAACATGTTCTTCAACTGCGGTTGGGGCACCGGTGGCTTCAAGGCCACACCTGGCTCGGGCAACGTGTTTGCCGCGAGTCTGGCCAAGGGTGAAATGCACCCGTTGGCCGCACCTTTCTCCATCGACCGTTTCCACAACGGTGCGTTGATCGATGAACACGGCGCTGCTGCGGTTGCCCACTAACAGGAGAAATCCCCATGTTGCATATCTTCTGTCCTCACTGCGGCGAACTGCGCTCCGAAGAGGAATTCCACGCATCCGGCCAGGCGCACATTCCGCGTCCACTGGATCCAGGCGCCTGCACCGACGAGGAGTGGGGCGACTACATGTTCTTCCGCGACAACCCGCGCGGTCTGCACCACGAGTTGTGGGATCACGTCGCCGGTTGCCGCCAGTACTTCAACGTCACCCGCGACACCGTGACCTACGAGATTCTCGAAACCTACAAGATCGGCACCAAGCCGCAATTCACCGACAAGGCTGATTCGGCGAAAACAGCCACGACGGCGCTGGGAGAGAAGGTATGAGCCAGACCAATCGCCTGTCCAACGGTGGACGGATCGACCGCAACAAAGTGCTGAGCTTCACCTTCAACGGTCAGAGCTACAAGGGCTTCGAGGGTGACTCGCTGGCCGCCGCGCTGATCGCCAACGGCGTCGACATCATTGGCCGCAGCTTCAAGTATTCGCGTCCTCGCGGCATCTTTGCTGCCGGTGCCGAAGAGCCGAACGCGGTGTTGCAGATCGGCGCGACCGAAGCTACGCAGATCCCCAACGTGCGCGCCACGCAACAGGCGCTGTATCAAGGTCTGGTCGCGACCAGCACCAACGGCTGGCCGAGCGTCAACAACGACATGATGGGCATTCTCGGCAAGGTCGGCGGCAAGCTGATGCCGCCGGGTTTCTACTACAAAACCTTCATGTACCCGCAATCGTTCTGGATGACCTACGAGAAGTACATTCGCAAGGCTGCCGGTCTTGGCCGCTCGCCGACCGAAGTCGATCCGGACACTTACGACTACATGAACCAGCACTGCGACGTGCTGATCGTCGGCGCTGGCCCGGCCGGTCTCGCCGCTGCCTTGGCCGCTGCGCGCAGCGGTGCCCGAGTGATTCTTGCCGATGAGCAGGAAGAGTTCGGCGGCAGCCTGCTCGACTCGCGTGAAAGCCTCGACGGCAAACCGGCGATGGAATGGGTCGCCAGCGTCATCACCGAATTGAAGAACACTCCGGACGTGCTGCTGTTGCCGCGCGCCACGGTCAACGGTTACCACGACCACAACTTCCTGACCATTCACGAACGCCTTACCGATCACCTCGGTGACCGTGCGCCGATTGGTCAGGTGCGTCAGCGTATTCACCGGGTTCGCGCCAAGCGTGTCGTGCTGGCGACCGGTGCTTGCGAGCGTCCGCTGGTTTACGGCAACAACGATGTGCCGGGCAACATGCTTGCCGGTGCGGTGTCGACTTACGTGCGCCGTTATGGCGTGGCACCGGGCAAGAAACTGGTGCTGTCGACCAACAACGATCACGCCTATCGCGTTGCTTTGGATTGGCTCGATGCCAGTCTGCAAGTGGTCGCCATCGCCGATGCGCGCAGCAATCCGCGTGGTGCGCTGGTGGAAGAGGCGCGTGCCAAAGGCATTCGGATTCTCACTGGCAGCGCCGTGATTGAAGCCCGTGGGAGCAAGCGTGTTACCGCTGCTCGTGTTGCCGCGATTGATGTCAAAGCCCACGCCGTGACCAGTCCGGGCGAATGGCTTGATTGCGATGTGGTAGCCAGTTCCGGCGGTTACAGCCCTGTCGTCCACCTGGCTTCGCACCTCGGTGGCAAGCCGACCTGGCGTGAAGACATCCTCGGTTTCGTACCGGGCGAAGCACCGCAGAAACGCGTGTGCGTCGGTGGCATCAACGGCGTTTACGGTCTCGGCGATTCCCTCGCTGACGGTTTTGAAGGTGGCGTGCGCGCTGCCAGTGAAGCCGGTTTCGCCGCGGTTGAAGGCACCTTGCCGAAAGCCCTCAGCCGTCATGAAGAACCGACGCTGGCGCTGTTTCAGGTGCCACATGAAAAGAACACCGCACGGGCGCCGAAGCAATTCGTCGACCTGCAGAACGACGTCACCGCTGCTGCTATTGAGCTGGCAACTCGTGAAGGTTTCGAGTCGGTCGAACACGTCAAACGCTACACCGCGCTGGGCTTCGGCACCGATCAGGGCAAGCTCGGCAACGTCAACGGTCTGGCCATCGCGGCCCGTTCGCTGAACGTGACCATCCCGCAGATGGGCACCACGATGTTCCGCCCGAACTACACGCCGGTAACTTTCGGCGCCGTGGCCGGTCGTCACTGTGGGCACATCTTCGAACCGGTGCGTCACACCGCGCTGCATGCCTGGCATGTGAAAAATGGCGCAGAGTTTGAAGACGTCGGTCAGTGGAAACGCCCATGGTACTTCCCGAAAAACGGTGAAGACCTGCACACCGCCGTGAAGCGCGAATGCAAAGCCGTGCGCGACAGCGTCGGCCTGCTCGACGCCTCGACCCTCGGCAAGATCGACATCCAGGGTCCGGATGCCCGCGAGTTTCTTAACCGCGTGTACACCAACGCCTGGACCAAGCTCGACGTGGGCAAGGCTCGCTACGGTTTGATGTGCAAAGAAGACGGCATGGTCTTCGACGACGGTGTCACGGCGTGCCTGGCCGACAACCATTTCGTCATGACCACCACCACTGGCGGCGCGGCTCGCGTGCTGCAGTGGCTGGAGCTTTACCACCAGACCGAATGGCCGGACATGAAGGTTTACTTCACCTCCGTCACCGACCACTGGGCGACCATGACCCTGTCCGGGCCGAATAGCCGCCAGCTGCTCAGCGCCGTGACCGACATTGATCTGAGCAACGAAGCGTTCCCGTTCATGACCTGGAAGGAAGGTCTGGTCGGCGGCGTGCCGGCGCGGGTCTTCCGCATCTCGTTCACCGGTGAACTGTCGTACGAAGTCAACGTGCAGGCCGACTACTCGATGGGCGTGTTGGAGAAAATTGTCGAGGCCGGCAAGCAGTACAACCTGACGCCGTACGGCACTGAAACCATGCACGTTCTGCGTGCCGAGAAGGGTTTCATCATCGTTGGTCAGGACACTGACGGTTCGATGACCCCGGACGACTTGAACATGGGCTGGTGTGTCGGTCGCACCAAACCGTTCTCGTGGATCGGCCAGCGTGGGATGAACCGTGAAGACTGCGTGAAAGATCAGCGTAAGCAACTGGTCGGTCTGAAGCCGATCGATCCGAACGTGTGGTTGCCGGAAGGTGCGCAGTTAGTGTTCAACACCAAGCAGGTGATCCCTATGACCATGGTTGGCCACGTGACTTCCAGCTACGCGCACAACTCCCTCGGTTATTCGTTTGCCATGGGTGTGGTCAAGGGCGGTCTGAAGCGTCTCGGTGAGCGGGTGTTTGCACCGCTGGCCGATGGCAGCGTGATCGAGGCGGAAATCGTTTCTTCGGTGTTCTTCGATCCGAAGGGGGATCGCCAGAACATCTGACAGACCGAGTCGCGGCCTTCGCGAGCAAGCCCGCTCCCACAGGGGAATGCATTCCAAATGTGGGAGCGGGCTTGCTCGCGAAGGCGTCAGTAGATTCATCACAGAATTCAGCAAAGGTGCTTTATGACCACAGCCAATGTGTACCAACAACGCCCGACCACCGGGGCCAAGGCCGAGTCGTCGCTGCACCATGCCGACCTCGCCAGCCTGGTCGGCAAGGGCCGCAAAAACGCCGGCGTAATCGTGCGTGAAAAGAAACTCCTCGGTCACCTGACCATCCGTGGAGATGGTCACGATGCCGCATTCGCCGCCGGTGTCCACAAGGCCCTGGGCATCGAACTGCCCGGCGCGCTGAGCGTCATCGTCAAAGGCGAAACCAGCCTGCAATGGATGGGCCCGGACGAGTGGCTGCTGATCGTCCCGAGCGGTGAAGAGTTCGCCGCCGAACAGAAACTGCGTGAAGCGCTGGGCGATTTGCACGTTGCGATCGTCAACGTCAGCGGCGGCCAGCAAGTGCTCGAACTGAGCGGGCCGAACGTGCGTCAGGTGCTGATGAAGTCGACCAGTTATGACGTGCATCCGAATAACTTCCCGGTGGGTAAAGCGGTGGGCACGGTGTTCGCCAAGTCGCAGCTGATGATTCGGCATACGGCTGAGGACACTTGGGAATTGCTGATTCGTCGCAGTTTTTCGGATTACTGGTGGTTGTGGTTGCAGGATGCTTCGGCTGAGTACGGGTTGAGCGTTCAGGCCTGATAGATCAAGAGCCACCCCCTCACCCCAGCCCTCTCCCCCAGGGGGGAGAGGGGGAAAGGGAGCCGATCTCGGGTGTTTTTGCGATCTGCAGTCACCTTCATATTTTCAGGTCGGCGTAGCTCGAAAGAACACCTCGGTCAGTCCCCTCTCCCTCTGGGAGAGGGCTAGGGTGAGGGAAAAACCTGACACCCCGCATAAGAACAGGAGTCACCGCACCATGAGCCGCGCCCCAGACACATGGATTCTGACCGCCGACTGCCCCAGCGTCCTCGGCACCGTGGACGCGGTCACGCGTTTTCTGTTCGAGCAGGGTTGCTACGTCACCGAGCACCACTCGTTCGATGACCGCCTCTCCGGGCGTTTTTTCATTCGCGTGGAATTCCGCCAGCCTGACGGCTTCGACGAGCAATCCTTCCGCGCCGGCTTAGCCGAACGTGGCCAGGCCTTCGGCATGATCTTCGAGCTGACCGCGCCGAACTACCGGCCAAAAGTGGTGATCATGGTTTCCAAGGCCGATCACTGCCTTAACGACTTGCTCTACCGCCAGCGCATCGGCCAATTGTCGATGGACGTAGCGGCGGTGGTCTCCAACCATCCGGATTTGAAACCGCTGGCCGACTGGCACCAGATTCCCTACTACCATTTCCCCCTCGACCCCAACGACAAGCCGTCGCAGGAGCGTCAGGTGTGGCAGGTGATCGAAGAATCCGGCGCTGAACTGGTGATCCTCGCCCGCTACATGCAGGTGCTGTCGCCGGAGTTGTGCCGCAAGCTCGATGGTAAAGCGATCAATATTCATCACTCGCTGCTGCCGGGTTTCAAGGGCGCCAAACCGTATCACCAGGCCTATAACAAAGGCGTGAAACTGGTCGGCGCGACGGCGCATTACATCAATAACGATCTGGATGAAGGGCCGATCATTGCCCAGGGTGTCGAGGCGGTGGATCACAGTCATTACCCCGAGGATCTGATCGCCAAGGGGCGCGATATTGAAGGCCTGACCTTGGCGCGGGCAGTGGGGTACCACATTGAGCGGAGGGTGTTTCTCAACGCCAATCGCACGGTTGTTCTCTAGATCGCTTTCGCGAGCAAGCCCGCTCCCACAGTTTGATCTCAGGTGTGACAGAGATCTTTGTTTCAACCCAAATCCCCTGTGGGAGCGGGCTTGCTCGCGAAGAGGCCATAACTGACAACGCAAAACCAACAAGCAATAACCCGAGCACTTAACGCGCTGCCTGCCTGGGCAACGCGGTTCCATAAAAACAACAGCGAGGTGAAAGCATGTCTGGCAATCGTGGTGTGGTGTATCTCGGCGCTGGCAAGGTCGAAGTACAGAAAATCGACTATCCGAAAATGCAGGGCCCGCGCGGTCGCAAGATCGAGCACGGGGTCATTCTCAAAGTGGTTTCCACCAACATCTGCGGCTCCGACCAACACATGGTGCGCGGCCGTACCACGGCGCAGACCGGTCTGGTGCTGGGCCACGAGATTACCGGCGAGGTGATCGAAAAAGGCTCCGACGTCGAAAACCTGAAAATCGGTGATCTGGTCTCCGTGCCGTTCAACGTTGCTTGCGGGCGCTGCCGTTCCTGCAAAGAGCAACACACCGGCGTCTGCCTGACCGTTAACCCGGCCCGTGCCGGCGGCGCTTACGGTTACGTCGACATGGGCGACTGAGCCGGCGGCCAGGCCGAATACGTGCTGGTGCCGTACGCCGACTTCAACCTGCTGAAACTGCCGGATCGCGACAAGGCCATGGAGAAAATCCGCGACTTGACCTGCCTCTCCGACATTCTCCCAACCGGTTATCACGGCGCGGTCACTGCCGGCGTCGGCCCGGGCAGCACCGTTTACATCGCCGGCGCTGGCCCGGTCGGTCTGGCCGCTGCCGCTTCTGCACGTCTGCTCGGTGCTGCGGTGGTGATCATCGGCGACGTCAACACCATCCGTTTGGCCCACGCCAAAGCGCAAGGTTTTGAAATCGTCGACCTGTCGAAAGACGCGCCGCTGCACGAACAAATCGCCGCGCTGCTCGGCGAGCCGGAAGTGGATTGCGCGGTGGACTGCGTCGGTTTCGAAGCACGCGGTCACGGCCATGACGGCGCGAAATCGGAAGCCCCGGCCACCGTGCTCAACTCGCTGATGGGCGTGGTGCGTGTTGCCGGCAAGATCGGTATTCCCGGCCTGTACGTCACCGAAGATCCGGGTGCCGTCGACGCCGCCGCGAAAATGGGCAGCCTGAGCATCCGCTTCGGTCTGGGCTGGGCCAAGTCGCACAGCTTCCACACTGGCCAGACCCCAGTGATGAAGTACAACCGCCAACTGATGCAAGCGATCATGTGGGATCGCATCAACATTGCCGAAGTGGTGGGTGTGCAGGTGATCAGTCTGGATCAGGCGCCGGAAGGGTACGGCGAGTTCGATGCGGGCGTGCCGAAGAAGTTTGTGATTGATCCGCATAAGTTGTTCAGTGCGGCGTAGTGCTTAAGCGCAATTCAAAACGGCGACCTCAAGGTCGCCGTTTTTTGTTGGAAGGCAAGGTCAGAAGTTACCCTCACCCCAGCCCTCTCCCGGAGGGAGAGGGGGCCGACCGGGGTGTCTGGGGTTATGCATCGACCGGAGAGATCGAGTCGATTATGGATTCAGTACAGCACTGGCAGGTCGGCGTATTGCATCAATATTTCACAGTCAGTCCCCTCTCCCTCCGGGAGAGGGCTAGGGTGAGGGGCTTTGCTTTACAACTCTGCCAACGCCCCTTGATACAACACCGGCCCAGTCGGCTGCCCGGTCGGCGAACCACCCTTAGGCTCCAGACTCACCGCCAACGCAATCGGCTGTCCGATCAAAACCTTCTGCGCCTCGCTCAACTCAACCTTGCCTTTACCCCCCGCCGGAATCACCCCCAGCGAAATCGGTTTGCCATCCGCCGGAATCGCCCACAGTTCCAGACTGCGATCCGCATCAACCGCCGCCAGCGTCAGCGGCTCGACCAGCAAATAATCCTCATGCGCCTCGACCTTCAGCGCCGGTTGCGCACTGGCCGTCAACAGCGTCGCGGTGTAGCGAGCATCATCACGGTTGTACAGCGAGCCGAGGAACACCAGCACAACAATTGAACAGACTGCCGCCATAACGCGCAGCCAATTCCAGAACGGACGCTTCTCCGGCACATGCAGCACTTGCGGTTCGATGCGCGCGGTAATGCCTTGCCACACGCGATCGGGCACCGGATGTTCCGGCAGGAATTCGGTAAGGCTCACCAGCGTTTCCTGCCATTGCGCCACTTCCGCTCGCAACGCCGCGTCGTCCAGCAGCAGCTGCTCAAAGCGTCGCCGCGCAGGCGCTGACATCAGACCAATCGCGTAATCGGCTGCGAGCGCGCGGCGCAGGGCAGGGGTCTGGTAGTTCATGATTCAAGGCACCGGCGCAGGCGTTCCATGCCTCGGCGGATCCACGATTTCACCGAGCCCAGCGGCGCGGCCAAATGTTCGGCGAGTTCCGAGCAGGACAAGCCGTGAAAGTAGGCGACGGTGATCGATTGGCGCTGCATGCCTTCGAGGGTTTCCAGGCAACGGTTGAGGGCGTGAGCCTCACGGGCGCTGCTCAATTGATCGTGGGCCGAGGGGCTTTCGTCCTGCAGGGCGTCCTGTTCGAGGTCGGTCAGCGGCCGGTCGCGGTGTTTGCGCAACTGGTCGATGGCCTGATTGCGGGTGATGTTGATCATCCAGGTCATCGGCGCCGAGAGATGCGATTCGTAGCGCGAGGCGTTGTTCCAGATCCGTACGAAGGCTTCCTGCAACACTTCTTCGGCCAGATCCGGGCGACCCATGAAACGCAGGGCCACGCCGTGCAGGCGCGGGCCGACGCTGCGGTACAAGGTGTCGAAGGCGCGCCGATCACCCAGTGAACACTGGGCCAACAGCTGCCTTAGCTGATCGGTCTCGGCGGCGGAAATAACGACTCTCCAGGCAATGGATGGGCGACGAGGGCTAGACTCGGGCTGTTCACAGGCTAGTTCAGCGACAGCGGTTGTGCCATTCATCGCGACAATTCCAGGGTTTCACGATTCATATACGTGAGACGGGGGAAAATGGATGCTCTGCACCGGAACATGCCGGCGTATCCTCGGTCAAACCGGCAGTTTCGCTGCCCATTGACGGGTAGTTTTCACAGCGCAAGAGGATGTCTGAATGAAGATTTCACGCGGTTTTGCCTTGGCATCACTCATGACCCTGGCGGCGAGCCCGGCGTTCGCCGGTTTCAGTCTGGACGACGTCACCAAGGCCGCTGCCAGCATGCAGGGCGGCAACGCTGCCACTGCCGCAGCGCCGACCTCGGAAACGGCCGGTTTGCTGCAAGCCGTCACCGGTCTGGGGGTTACGCCACAACAAGCCGTCGGCGGCACCAGCGCCATGTTGGGTCTGGCCAAGAACCAATTGAGCAGCACTGATTATTCGCAGTTGGCCAAAGAAGTGCCGGGCATCGACAAGCTGTCGGGCGGTAGCGGCAACCTGGCAGCGTTGAGCGGGTTGCTGGGTCAGTCCGGCAAATCCGCCGGTCTGGAAAATGCCTTGGGTAACGTCAAGGACACCAATGACCTGAACAACGCCTTTGGTGCGTTGGGCATGGACAGCGGCATGGTCGGCCAGTTTGCCCCGGTGCTGCTCAAGTACTTGGGTGACCAAGGCGTTGGCGGTTCGTTGCTGACCAGCCTGGGCAGCATCTGGGGCGTTGGCACCGGTAGCTGAGTCAGCGCCGCTCGTCGCGCAGTTCGGCGATGCGCTGATCCTTCTCGTTCCAGAGCTGGTTGACCCAGCTCTGGACGGTCTGGCGAAACGCCGGATCATTTTCGTAATCGCCCTGCCACAGCGCCGGGTCGAGTTCGCGGGTCTTGATGTCGATGATGACTCTCGGCACGTTGCCGCTGATCAAATCCCAGAATCCTGGAATCCGTGCCTGTGGATAAACCACCGTCACATCGAGGATGGCATCCAGCTGTTCACCCATCGCCGCCAACACAAACGCCACGCCGCCCGCCTTGGGCTTGAGCAAGTGGTTGAACGGTGATTGCTGTTCGGTACTTTTCGCCGCCGTGTAGCGCGTGCCTTCCAGATAATTCACCACGGTTACCGGCTGACGCTTGAACAGCTCGCAGGCCTGTTTGGTGATTTCCAGATCCTTGCCCGCCAGCTCCGGGTTCTTCGCCAGAAACGCCTTGGTGTAGCGCTTCATGAACGGGTAATCCAGCGCCCACCACGCCAGACCCAGAAACGGTACCCAGATCAGTTCTTTCTTGAGGAAGAATTTGAAGAACGGCGTGCGCCGGTTCAGTGTCTGGATCAGCGCCGGAATGTCGACCCACGATTGGTGGTTGCTGATCACCAGATAAGACGTGTCGCCGCGCAAACCTTCGCCGCCGCGAATGTCCCATTCGGTGGGAATGCACAGGCGGAAAATCAGCTTGTCGATTTCGGCCCAGGTCTCGGCAATCCACATTACCGCCCCCGACGCGTAGTCGCGCCAGCGGCCCGGCGCGACCAGTTTTAGCAGGGCAAACACCAGCAACGGCCCGATCAGGATCAGGGTGTTGAGCAACAGCAGCAGGGTGACGAAACAGCCGGTGAGCAGGCGGCGCATAAGCAACTCTATGACGTGGGTTGGGCGCGTCATGATAAGCAGCTTCGCGCGGCAGGCCAAATCGGCGCTGACGAATGTTTCACTTTTGGCCGGGTATGCTTTGCTCAGAAGTTGTATTGAATGAACTGGCCCCTTCGCGAGCAAGCCCGCTCCCACATTTTGGAATGCATCCCCCTGTGGGAGCGAGCCTGCTCGCGAAAGCGATTTCATGACGAACGAATTACTTACCGGGTGTCTAAAATCTCGCGTCTGCCGCCCTCATTTTCCAAGGAAGCCCCTTACGTGAAATCCCTCCTTGCACTGTTTGCCCTCGTCGCCCTGCCGGTCATGGCCGCCGAGCCGACCCTGTACGGCCGCTACGAATACATCGCGCTGCCGGAAATCGGCGGTGAAGTGCTCAAGGCCAAGATGGACACCGGCGCGCTGACCGCCTCGCTGTCGGCCAAGGACATCGAGACCTTCACCCGCGACGGCGAAGACTGGGTGCGTTTCCGCCTCGGCACCAAAGACGCCAGCAACAAAGTCTACGAACACAAAGTCGCACGGATCAGCAAGATCAAGAGCCGTTCGGATGAAGAGGACGAGGGTGAAAGCACCGAAGTCGCCAAACGTCCGGTGGTCGATCTGGAGCTGTGCCTGGGCGACGTCAAGCGTACCGTTGAGGTCAACCTGACCGACCGCAGCAACTTCAATTACCCGTTGCTGATCGGTGCCAAAGCCTTGCGTGAATTTGGCGCTGCGGTAAACCCGGCACGTCGCTTCACGGCTGACAAACCTGACTGCTGAGCCAAGTGGTCTCATTGACGTGACGTCAGGCTTGGGGCACCGTTCGCGCACTCAACCACGGGCTCGGATGCCATGCCTCATATCCTGATTGTCGAAGACGAAGCGGCGATTGCCGACACGCTGATTTTCGCCCTGCAAGGCGAGGGGTTCGCCACCACGTGGCTGAGCCTTGGCGCGGCAGCGCTGGAACATCAGCGGCAGACGCCAGCCGATCTGATCATCCTGGACATCGGCCTGCCGGACATCAGCGGCTTCGAAACCTGCAAACAGCTGCGGCGTTTCAGCGAAGTGCCGGTGCTGTTCCTCAGCGCTCGCGATGCCGAGATTGATCGCGTGGTCGGGCTGGAGATCGGCGCCGACGACTATGTGGTCAAGCCGTTCAGCCCTCGGGAAGTGGCGGCACGGGTCAAAGCCATCCTCAAACGCATGGCGCCGCGCCCGCCGATTGAAGCCACCTCGGCGCTGTTTCGTATCGACCCCGAACGCGTACAAATCATCTATCGCGGCCAGACGTTAAGCCTGACCCGCCACGAATTCCGTCTGCTGCAATGCCTGCTCGAACAACCCGAACGCGTGTTCAGCCGCGAACAATTGCTCGATGCGCTGGGCGTCGCGGCCGATGCCGGTTACGAACGCAGCATCGACAGCCATATCAAAAGCGTGCGCGCCAAACTGCGGCTGGTGCGCGCCGACGCTGAACCGATCCAGACCCATCGCGGCCTCGGTTACAGCTACAGCCCGGGGCACAGCTGATGTCATTGGGGCTGCGGATTTTTCTGGTGTACGTGCTGTTTATCGGCCTGACCGGTTATTTCGTGCTCAACACGGTGATGGAAGAAATTCGCCCCGGCGTGCGCCAGTCCACCGAAGAAACCCTCGTTGATACCGCGAACTTGATGGCGGAAATACTTCGTGACGATTTCAAGGCCGGCACCCTCAGCGAAAATCGCTGGCCCGAATTGCTCCGCGCTTATGGTGATCGCCAGCCGCAAGCGACGATCTGGGGCTTGCCGAAAAATCAGGTCAATCACCGTATCTATGTGACCGACGCCAAAGGCATCGTTGTGCTCGATTCCAGCGGCGTTGCGGTGGGTCAGGATTACTCGCGCTGGAACGACGTCTACCTGACTTTGCGCGGTGAATACGGCGCACGTTCGACCCGCAGCGATCCGAACGACGCGAGCTCGTCGGTGATGCATGTCGGCGCGCCGATCCGCGATAACGGCAAGATCATCGGCGTGGTCACCGTGGCCAAACCCAACAGCTCATTGCAGCCTTACGTTGATCGCACCGAGCGACGTTTGCTGTTTTACGGCGCCGGTTTGATCGGCCTCGGCCTGTTGTTTGGCGCGCTGCTGTCGTGGTGGCTGAGTCGCGCGCTGCACCGCTTGACCGGTTATGCCCAAGCCGTGAGCGAAGGGCGCCGCGTGGAAGTGCCGCACTATCGCGGTGGCGAACTGGAGCAGCTCGCCACTGCCGTGGAACAGATGCGCACGCAACTGGAAGGCAAGGCCTACGTCGAGCGTTACGTGCATACGTTGACCCATGAACTGAAAAGTCCGCTGGCGGCGATTCGTGGCGCGGCGGAATTGCTGCAAGGGGATATGCCGCCGATTCAGCGCCTGCGTTTTGTCGGCAACATCGACAGCGAAAGTGCGCGGATGCAGCAGTTGATCGAGCGGCTGTTGAACCTGGCGCAGGTCGAACAACGGCAAGGCCTGGAAGAGCGGGTGGCGGTGCCGTTGGCGGTGTTGGTGGATGAGTTGTTGCAAGCCCAGGCAGCGCGAATTGAAGGCAAGCAGTTGCGAATCGAGCAGACGATTGCGGCGGATCTGTTGCTGATGGGCGAGCCGTTTCTGTTGCGTCAGGCGCTGGCTAATCTGTTGGAGAATGCGCTGGATTTCACCCCGAAGCAGGGGCTTTTGCGTTTCAGTGCCGAGCGGGTTGGTGAGCAGATTGAATTTCGTTTGTTCAATGTAACAGCGGCGATTCCCGGTTACGCGCTGCCGCGATTGACCGAGCGTTTTTACTCGCTGCCGCGCCCGGACAGTGGCCGCAAGAGCACGGGGCTTGGGCTTAATTTTGTTGAAGAAGTGGTGAAGTTGCATGGTGGTTCAATGCTGATTCGCAATGTCGAAAATGGTGTGGAAGTGATATTGCGCCTGTCCTGAAATTGCCAAAAGATCGCAGCCTTCGGCAGCTCCTACACGTATTGGGTATATCCGTAGGAGCTGCCGAAGGCTGCGATCTTTTGATCTTTCCACACAATCTCCACATTCCCCCCACAAAACCCCCACACCCCATCCCCAGACTCCCCCCATCAAAACAGGGAGAGTCCCATGAACAAGAATCTGACCATCAAGCTCGGCGCCATCGCGCTGCTGATCCTGCTATTGCTGATCCCGCTGTTGATGATCGATGGCGTCATCGACGAGCGCCAACAGCTGCGCGACGGCGTGCTCGAAGACATCGCCCGCAGTTCCAGTTACAGCCAGCAGGTGAGCGGCCCGGTGATGGTGGTGCCGTATCGCAAAGTGGTGCGCACGTGGAAAACCAACGAAAAAACCAATAAGCGTTACCAGGAAATCGGCGAAGAGCGCGGGCGTTTGTACTTTCTGCCCGAGCGTTTTGAGCTCGACGGCCAGGTGCAAACCGAACTGCGAAAACGCGGGATCTACGAGGCGCGACTGTTCCATGCCGACAATCGCATCAATGGCCATTTCTCACTGCCGGCGCAATTGGGCATCAAGGAAGATTTCGCGGACTACCAGTTCGACGCGCCGTTTCTCGCCGTCGGCATCAGCGACATTCGCGGCATCGAAAACGCGCTGAAACTGGAGCTTGATGGTCAGCGTCTGGACTTTGTTCCGGGGACGCAAGTGGCCTGGCTCGGTGAGGGTGTGCGGGTCACGCTGCCGACGCTGGATACCAGCAAAACCACCGAGCTGGCGTTCGCCTTCGATCTGCAACTGCAGGGCACCGGTTCGTTGCGCGTGCTGCCGGTGGGCAAGACCAGCAGTGTCAGCCTCGGCGCGAATTGGCCGCATCCGAGCTTCATCGGTAACTTCCTGCCGGCCAAACGCGAGATCAACGATCAGGGTTTTAACGCCGATTGGCAAACCTCGTTTTTCTCCACCAACCTGCAGGAAGCAATGCATCGCTGTGTGAGGGGCGATTGCGAGGCATTCAACAGCCGCAGCTTTGGCGTGAGTTTCATCGACCCGGTGGATCAGTACCTGAAGAGTGACCGGGCGATCAAATATGCGCTGCTGTTTATCGTCCTGACGTTCGCCGGTTTCTTTCTCTTCGAAGTACTGAAAAGTCTCGCTGTGCACCCGGTGCAATACGCGCTGGTCGGTGTCGCGTTGGCGTTTTTCTATCTGTTGCTGCTGTCGCTGTCGGAGCACATCGGTTTTGCCCTGGCGTATTTGCTGTCGGCCAGTGCTTGTGTGTTGCTGATCGGCTTTTACGTCTGCCACGTGCTGCGCAGCGTGCGCCATGGCTTGAGTTTTTCGGCGGGGTTGGCGGCGTTGTATGGGCTGCTTTATGGGCTGTTGAGCGCGGAGGATTACGCATTGTTGATGGGCTCGTTGCTGCTGTTCGGCTTGCTCGGCGTCTTTATGGTGCTGACGCGCAAACTGGATTGGTACGGGATTGGGCAGAAACCGGTCAAGCCGTTGGAGTTTGATATCGGGGTGGTGGAATGAGCCGGTCGCTGGGGTTGCGCGAGGATCAGCGAGAAGGGGAGGTTTTGGCGGCACGCATAGCCGGACTGTTTCAGGGCTTGGGTGACAAGCGCAAGTCTCGTCTAACATTGAGTGATTGCGCATCGAGAGCCCGGCATGGAATCCGACCGACTGTTGCACCGTAATACGCCGACGCTGGCAGTGGTCGATCCTCGTGGGTTGGCCATTGCTTCGGTTGCCTACTATCGCGCAACCAACGCTGAAGTTCTTCCTGAGCCGCGAGTAACACGAGAGACCTTCGATGCTGCGGGGCGATCTGTGGCGAACTGGGATCCTCGTTTGGGTTCAACTGAAACACCAATTGCTTCGCTGACAGCCGTGCCGGATTTTTCGGGACAACCGCTGCTGACGGTGAGTGTCGACGCCGGCTGGCGATTGTCCTTGAATAACCAGATAAATCAGCCGCAACTGAGCTGGGACGGAGCTGGCAATACAACACGTGTCCATTACGACTCGATGGGCAGGCCGACGAGTATCGAGCAAGCACCTGTCGACGCAAATGCGAGCTGTGTAGAGCGCTTGTATTACGCGGGGTCGAAGGTCGACGCCAGCCTGCGAAACCAGTGCGGTCGATTAATCCGCCATGCCGATACCGCGGGGGTGCGAAGCGTTACTGATTACGGTCTGCAAGGGGCACCGCTGACGGAATCGCGGCGTTTGTCAGTCTCGCTTGATCATCCGCACTGGCCGATCAACGAGCCTGAACAGGATGCGCTGCTGGAGCCAGGTAAAGATAAAATCTACCGCACGCATTGGCGCTACGATGCATCGGGCGGGTTACTTGAACAAGCTGATGCGGCCGGGCATTTTCGGCGTCACGCTTACACGGTGGATGGACAGTTGCAGTGCACTTGGCTGACGGTGATGGGGCAATCCGAGCAATTGCTGGTCAGCGATATCGCCTACAACGCGACCGCGCAGGTCGAGCAAGAAACAGCCGGAAATGGGGTCGTCAGCAAAAGTATTTACGATCCTGCGGATGGCCGCCTGCGACAGTTGCTGGCGGGTCGAGGTAATCGCCGGCTGCAGGATCTGCATTATGAACATGATGCCGTGGGCAACATTCTCTGCATGACAGATGAATCGCAACCCACCACCTGGTTTGCCAATCAACGTCTTGTTGCGGTCAATAGCTATGGATACGACACGCTTTATCAATTGATCAAAGCCACTGGGCGAGAAGTGAAATCGGCCGGCGACGGGCCGCTTTTGCCTGAACTGATCTCACCCGTCGACCCCTCTCATTTGCAGAATTACAGCCAGTCCTGGATCTACGATGCAGGGGGCAATCTGCTTGAGCAACGGCACAGCGCTAAACCGACGCTATTCATGGATATAGACACGGGGAGTAATCGCGGGCTGCCGCGCATTCAAGGGAAGCGCGCTGATTTTGCTGCTTGTTTCGACCTCAACGGCAATTTAAAGGCGCTGTCACCCGGCCAGTCATTGTGCTGGACGGTGCGAAATCAACTGAGTGAAACCGTTTTGGTCACTCGTGGCGATGCCCAACATGACTGCGAGCGCTATGTCTACGATGCCGCAGGAATGCGGGTGCGCAAAGTTCGGGTCAGCAAAGCCGACAGCGTCGTGCGAACCGTCGAAGTTCGTTATTTGCCGGGACTGGAACTGCGCACCGAAGGCGCGGGGAGCGCAGTCGAAGTTCTGCACATGATCAGTGTGCAAGCGGGCCGCAGCATTGTTCGTCTTCTGCACTGGGAGCGAGGTCAGCCTGAGGGAATCGAAGAGGATCAGTTGCGTTACAGCCTCGATGATCAGTTGGGCAGTTGCACGTTGGAGTTGGACGGCCGAGGCAACATCATCAGTTATGAAGGCTATTACGCCTACGGTGGTACGGCTTGGTGGATGGGCCGTTCGCAAGTCGAAGCCAAGTACAAGTTTGTTCGGTATTCCGGTAAAGAGCGGGATGCCAGCGGTTTGTATTATTACGGCTATCGTTACTACGCGCCGTGGTTGCAGCGCTGGGTAAATCCGGATCCTGCGGGCATTCTGGATGGGTTGAATGAATATTGTATGGTTGGCAATAGTCCGATTGGCCATCGAGACGTTTTGGGATTGTATACGGGGATAGATGACGAAGATCAATTCGTTGATGCGAAAATTTTGGGTCGTGGAAGGGCAGGTTTTTCCCGAGAGCAATTGGGACGTATCGACACCGCGTTAGCTTATGCACAAGAAATAGCGGCTGGCGCATTCGAAGTGCTCATCGATGATAGAGATAGGCGTTTCAGTTGGGTTGCCGATCGTGTATTTGGTGGCTCAATGTCTGAAAAAGAGCTGGCAGTTTATACAAGTGCAATGCGTGGGGCAGTTGGACTCTATATGAAAGGGGGGAGTAGGAGCGACCAGTTAGCTAGATTTAAATCAAATGATCCGCAATCGTTAACGACCGCCAAAGTTATTACCGATGATATACATAAAAGAATTTTTCTAACGAAGGGTGCAATGGGGGACGGAAATCTATCCGATACGATTACACTGGCTTTAACGTTGATTCATGAGATTACGCATTTGGAATTCAATACGAGGGATATACACTATTACTCAGTTTCTGAATCGGACGCCAGTATTCAAGATTACTGGCAGCATCTCGAAAGTCGAGTCGGCAGGGTTATGTCTAGCAGTCGTGCAGATACGGAAATACTAAAGCGCATAGAAACTATTGAGCCGGATTTTTTAAAAAGAAATCTTGGCACTTCTGATCTAAATAAAATCAGATCGAGGTTCTCTCAATACAAACCCATGGCGATGAAGTTTAATGCTGACTCGATCACGATGAGCCTGGCAATTTACGGGCTCCCCGCATTGGAAAAAAGAATATCCAGAAGTGGGGGGGCGTCTCCTGTGCATTCTTTTAAACGTGAGCCAACTCCAGACTACGATTGAGCAAAGTGGCTCGCCCATTCGAGAGCGGGCCACAACACTAGCTTTAAGGCTTGGGCATCGTCGCGATCATGGACGGTCGCTGACTCACTTCAAAAAACCAGTTAGCCAGTTGCGGATTAGCCTCGCGCCAGCCCAGGTCGGGGAAGCGCAGATCCAGGTAGCCCAGCGCGCTGGCGACGCTGATCGCGGCCACATCGAAGTGGCTGGTCAGCTCGGCAATCGCGTCGTTCTCCAACAGATTCAGCGCACGACGGATTTTCTCGCGTTGCGCTTCGAGCCATTCATCCCAGTGTTTTTCCGGGGCGCGCAGGACTTGTTCGTAACGCACCATCACCGAGGCGTCCATGATCCCGTCGGCCAGCGAGGCGAGGGTCAGACGGCGCCAGCGGGCCGAGCCTTCGCGCGGGATCAGCGGGTTGCCGACGTGCTGGTGGTCGAGGTATTCAAGGATCACGCGGCTGTCATGGATGACCGTGCCGTCGGCCAGGCGCAGGGCCGGGATTTTTCCTAGCGGGTTGTCGGCATTGAGCTCGGCGCTGGGGCTGACCGGGGAGAGCACGCAGTCTTGCAGGGCAACGCGATCCTGCTGACCGGTTTCGTAGAGCAAGACCATTACTTTGCGCACGAACGGGGAGAGGGTGTTGTGGTACAGGGTCATGCTGGGGGCGGACATTGGCAGGGTCTCGATCAGAATGGTGAACGGGCAGCATAGCGCGTAACGCCGCCGCCTCAAGCCCAGCGCAAAACCAATGTGGGAGCGAGCCTGCTCGCGAAGGCGTCGGTCCAGTCAACGTTGATGTTGAGTGTTAGAGCGCTTTCGCGAGCAGGCTCGCTCCCACAGGTTGTTTAGCTTCGCAGCAGTAATCCTTTAAGGGCCAGGAAGGCCGGCACACCTAGCCCGATCCAGCTCAGCGCATCCCAGATCCCGTCCCCCAGCAACGCCGCAAACAGTCCCGCCGCACTCAGAAGACCAATCACCAACGGCGTGCTGAAGACTTTCCAGAAATTCGACTGACGCGGCTTCATACCGTCGCCTCCGCCGTTTCCAGCACAGGCTTGGCAGCCTTGCGCCGCACCACCCACAGATACACGCCGCTGCCGAGAACGATGATGGTCAGCACATCGAGCGTGGCCCAAAGGATCTTCATCGGCATGCCGCCGTAATCACCAAAGTGCAGCGGTTGCGACATGCCCATCGCGTCCATGTACCACGGTCGTTCCGCGACAGCGGTGACCTTCAGCGTGCTGGCGTCGATCAGCACCGGCGTCAGCAGATGCGAGGTCAGGTGCGTGCCGCCCTTCATGAACACCGAGTAATGGTGTTCGCTGGAGAAGCGCGTGCCGGGGAAGGCGATGAAGTCCGGTTTCATGCCCGGTGCAGCGTCGCCGGCAATGTCGAGCAAGCGCGTGGCGGGCGCCAGTTGTGTCAGCGGTGGCGCGTCGCGGTAAGGTTCGATCAACGCGGTCAGGGCCTCGTTGCGCCATGCGGCGATCAGCAGATCGGCGCAGGCACTGATCACGCCAGTCACGCCGACGACCAAGGCCCAGGTCAGCGTCACCACGCCAATCAGGTTATGCAGGTCGAGCCAGCGCAGTCGCGTGGATTTGTCCTGACGCACCGTGCCGAACTTCAGCCGACGCATGAACGGCAGGTACAGCACCGTGCCCGAAACAATCGCCACGACAAACAATAAACCCATAAACGCCAGCAGCAATTTGCCCGGCAACCCGGCAAACATGTCGACGTGCAGGCGCAGGATAAACAGCATCAAACCGCCGTTGGCCGAAGGGGTTTCCAGTGCTTCACCGGTGCGCGCATCGAGCATGAAGGTGTGCGAGGAGTTCGGTTCGGTGCCGGCGGTTTTTGCCATGATCGCAAACGCAGCGTTTGGCTCTTCGTCGTCGTAACCGAAGTACTGCATGACCTCGCCCGGCCGATGTTTCTGCGCGGCATCCACCAGTTGTTGCAGGTTGAGTTGCGGCGTGTCGGCCGGCATCTCTCGCAACTCGGGGGCATTGCCCAGCAGATGATCGATTTCATGGCTGAAAATCAACGGCAAACCGGTCAGTGCCAGCATCAGCAAAAACACGGTGCAGATCAGGCTGGTCCAGGTGTGGATAAACGACCAGCGACGAATTGTTTTACTTTTCATTTCATGACCTTCAAAAACACCAAAGCCGTCCACGAGGGACGGCCTGGTAACAGGGCCTGTTTCAGCTCAGTCGCTTACCACTTGTAAGTGGCGCTGGCGACGACGCTGCGTTGATCGCCGTAGTAGCAATAGAAACCGTCGCAGGTGGAAATGTAGTCCTTGTCGAACAGGTTGGTCGCATTCAGTGCCAGCGACGCGCCTTTGAGGCTGTTGTCGAGACGGCCGAGGTCGTAATGCACGCTCGCGTCGAACACGGTATAGGCATCCGCCTTGCCCAGCCAAGTGTTGCCTTTGTCGCCGTAGGTGTTGCCGGTGTAACGCACGCCAGCACCCACGCCGAAACCGTCGAGCACGCCGGTGTGCCAGGTGTAGTCAGTCCACAGCGAGGCTTGCTGGTTCGGCATCAGTTGCAGACGGTTGCCCTTGTCGACGCCTTTCTGCACTTCGGACTTGGCCAGGGTGTAGGCGGCGATGACCTTGAGGTTATCGGTCACGTCCGAAACGGCTTCCAGTTCCAGGCCTTTGACTTTCACTTCGCCGGTCTGGCTGGTGATCGAAACGCCATTGACGTTGGTGTTTACGGAAACGTTTTTCTGGGTCAGGTCATACACCGCAGCGGTCAGCAGGGTTTTGCTGCCCGGTGGCTGGTACTTGATGCCCAGTTCCCACTGCTTGCCTTCGGTTGGCTTGAGCGAATCGGTGGACGTCGCGTCGGCACCAGCGGTTGGCTGGAAGGACTCGGCGTACGACAGGTACGGCACAAAGCCCGAATCGAAGACATAGCTGATTGCCGCGTTGCCGCTGAAGTTTTTGTCGCGCTGCGTGTTGGTGGCATCGCCCTTGTTGATGAACTGGGTGCTGGTGTGTACCCAGTCTTCACGGCCACCGAGGGTCAGGCGCCACTGGTCGAGAGCCATTTGATCCTGCACGTACAGGCCGGTCTGGTAGGTCTTCTGGTCGTAGTCATAAAACGCGGTAGAGCGCGGTGGACGTACGATCGGTTGCCCGTAGATCGGATTGACAACGTTGGTGGTCAAGCCATCGCCGAAAATCGAGGTGTAATTGGTGTTGCTGCGCTGGTGATCCAAGCCCAGCAGCAGGGTGTGGCGGATATCGCCGGTAGCGAAGTCAGCCTGGAAATTGTTGTCCACGGCGAACTGGCTGATGTCCTCATCGACCACCGTGGAAGTGCGACCGACGTTGCCTTGATCATCCACCATCGTGAACGGATAGGAGCCTGGAGTCAGCGCCTGGAATGCCAGATCGGACTTGGTATAACGCAAGTTCTGCTTGAACTGCCACACATCGTTCAGACGATGTTCAAAGGCATAACCCAGCGCGTAGTAAGTGCGGTCGTAATATTCCCAATCCGGATCGCCAAGGTTCTTGTGGTGAGAAACGTCACCGAACGGCATGTCGATCTTGGTGCCCTGAATCGGCAGGAACTGGCTGGTGATGCCGGTATCGTCGCGGGTGAACTGGGTCAGCAGGGTGAACTTGGTATCGTCGTCGATATTCCAGGTCACGCTTGGCGCGATGTTGTAGCGCTTGTTGTCGACGTGGTCGATCTGCGTGCCACTGTCGCGCACGACGCCGCTGAGACTGTAGAGAAACTGACCTGCCTCATCGATCTTGCCGGTGCTGGCGAAGTTGATCTGGCGATGGTTGTCGCTGCCGTATTGCAGCTGAATTTCACTGCTGGCTTCGGCACTTGGACGGCGACTGACCATGTCCAGCAAGCCGCCCGGAGGGGTCTGGCCGTAAACCGACGACGCCGGGCCGCGCAGCAGAGCGAGGCGGTCGAGGTTCCAGGTTTCCTGTTTCGGGTTGGCGTACACGCCTTTTGGCAGCGGCAAGCCGTCGAGGAACTGGGTCGGTTCAAAACCGCGTACACGCAACCAGTCGGCGCGGGTGTCACTGCCGAAACTGCTGGCGGTGATGCCCGGCATGTAGCGCACGGCGTCGTCGAGGCTGTGCACGCTGCGGTCGTCCATTTGCTGACGGGTCGCCACGGAGATCGAGCGCGGTGCTTCAACCAGCGCGGTGTCGGTCTTGGTGCCGGCGGCGGTGCGGGTGGCGGTGTAGCCTTCGACCGGGCTCCACGCGGTTTCCAGATTCTCCACGCCGATGATCGCGGTTTCCGGCAGGGCCATCACACCTTCAGGTACGGCGACCAGGCTGTAAGTGCCGGAAGTGCTTTGTTCCAGTTGCAGACCGGTGCCGCTCAAGGCTGCACGCAGCGCGCCGGCCGCGTCGTACTGGCCTTTGACCGGTGCCGAAGTCTTGCCCGCTGCCAGCGACGGGTTCAGCGACAGCGCGAGGCCGCCCTGGCTGGCGATCTGGTTCAGGGTGGTCGACAGTGGCGCCGCCGGCAGGTTGTAAGCGCGAACGCTGGACGCTTGTTCAGCGGCGAGCAACGGGCTGCTGATCAGCGGGGTGCTGAGGGCAATGGCGACGGCCAGCAGACTGGGGCGCAACAAGGTGTCTAACGAACGGGACATACGGCGGCTCCTGAATGGAAATATTTCTCAATTGCCTGCTTGCCGGATGAAAATCAAAAAGTGATAGGGCTGGATGAAAATAATTTCGATTTGCGGGAAATAGCGTTGTGGCGGATGACGCCATTCGCGAGCAGGCTCACTCCTACAGGGGAACGCATTTCAACTGTAGGAGTGAGCCTGCTCGCGATAGCCATAGCTCGGGCACCACATTACTCAGGCTTGGTATCAGCCTTCGCGACGGTCACCCAATAAGGCGTGTGCTGCTCAATCTGCACCGGCAACGTCGGCAGCAGCGCGCTCAAAGCCTTATCGGTGTCATGCAGCGGAAAGCTGCCGGTAATTCGCAAATCCGCCACTTCCGGCGCCACACCCAGATGCCCGCGACGATAACGCCCAAGCTCATGCACCAGATCGCCCAGCCGTGCGTTGTCGACCACCAACATGCCGCGCGTCCAGGCATCGGCGCCGGGGGTGAGGGCGACGATTGCGTCGAGCCCGTCACTGCGCATAAATACCTGTTGGCCTTCGTGGAGGATTTGCTCCTGAGGATTCGATTGCGGATGCGCCGCGACAGCCGACTGCAACACGCTCAGGCGCGTGCCTTCGTCTTCTCGCTTGACCAAAAACCGCGTGCCCAACGCACGCATGCTGCCTTCACGGGTTTCGACGATGAAGGGCCGCGCATCGCCGTGACCGGTTTCCACGAGGATTTCGCCTTCCTGCAGAACAATCAGTCGGCGCTTCTCATCGAATCGCACGTCCACCGCACTGTGGGTATTGAGGTTGAGCACGGTGCCATCGGACAGACGCACGATGCGCTGTTCACCGGTGGCGGTGCGCTGATCGGCGAGCCAGTAATCCAGCGGCAGATAACGTTCGCCAGCAAACAGCGCCACGCCGACGACCACCACAACGCTCGCCAGACCACTGCCCAATTTGCGCACACGGCGGCGAATACCTTCCCGTGATTGCAGCAAGGCGCTGCGGGCCGGGCCTTTGGCCACGCTGAAACGCTGATCAAGCATGCCCAACTGGCGCCAGGCCCGGGCGTGTTCTTCATTGGCCGCGTGCCATTTGGCGAATTCTTCGCGCTCCAGCGGACTGCTGGAGTCGAGGGTCAACTGCCAGGCAATCGCCGCGTCCAGCACGTGGGCCTGAACCGGTCTGGAACTGGCCGGGCTCACGTCGGCTCACCGTACAGGGCGATGTAGCACTGACGGATACCTTGCGCGAGGTACTGGCGCACACGCGGCACCGAAACGCCGAGCTTCTCGGCAATCTCGGCGTGGCCGAGGCCGTCGAGGCGGTTATAAAGGAAGGCGGCACGAGCCTTGGTCGACAGTTTGCCGAGCAAGCGGTCGATGGCCTTGAGGTCTTCGAGGATCAGTTGCTGTTCTTCCACCGACGGTTGTTCGCCTTCGGGGATCAGCATTAGTTCGGTGAGGTAAGCCTGTTCCAGCGCGGCGCGGCGGAAGTAATCGAACAGCAGGCCTTTGGCGATCGCCACCAGAAAAGCTCGCGGTTCGCGGGGTGTCAGCAACTCATCACGACCGAGCAGGCGTACGAAGGTGTCCTGACTCAGATCTTCGGCCCGTTGCGGGCATGCCACATTGCGCCGCAGCCACGTCAATAGCCAACCGCGATGGTCGCGATACATCGCACCAACGAGTTCACTGTGAGGGCTTTGGGCTGCAGGCACCGTATATCACCGATTGGGAAATATTAACTAACGCGAATTGTTCGCGATTCTCGCAGAGGTGGGAATGGTTAGCAATTGGCCACTGGTCGGGTGGGCCGCTGAAGGACTCCCCTCACCCTAACCCTCTCCCGGGGGGAGAGGGGACTGATTGGGGGATATTGACGCAATACGCCGACGTGAACGATGTCTGCTGAATCCATAATCGACTGGATCCCTCAGGTCGATGCAAAGCTTCGAACACCTCGGTCGGCCCCCTCTCCCTCCGGGAGAGGGCTGGGGTGAGGGTGCTTTTAAAACGATGGAGCTTGCTGGCGACGCTTCCACTGACTCAACCGCTGCTGCAAATTCAACGGGCTATGAATCTGCTGCCCCCGCGCCCGGCTAAACAGAATCAACGCCAACTCCGCCGTGGCCAACGCATCGGCACTCGCGTTATGCCGTTCAAACACTTCCAGCCGAAACCACTCGATCCACTCATCCAGCCCCGCCTCACGGATCTGCGCCTGCGGACACACCAGCGGCGCAATATCGGCGACATCCAGAAACACCTGCTGCAACTTGTGCCCCAGATGCTCCTTCACCGCACGCCCGAGCATGTGCTGATCAAACGGCGCATGAAACGCCAGCACCGGGCTGTCGCCCATAAACTCCAGCAATTCCAGCAACGCCTCGGCCGGCTCGCTGCCAGCGGCAATCGCATTCGGCCCCAACCCATGAATCAACACACTGGGGCTAAGCTTCAACTCCCGGCACTGCAAGGTGCGCTCAAATTGCTGACTGAAGTCGATCGCGCCGTCCTCGATCACCACCGCACCAATCGACAACACGCGATCCTTGTTCAGATTGAGCCCGGTGGTTTCCAGATCCAGCACCACCCAGCGTTGTTCGCGCAGGGTGCATTCGCGCAGTTCAGTGATCGCCGGCAGCTTCGCCAGTCGCTGCTGAAAATCCACCGGCACCACCGGGCTCGCCGGGCGCAGCCACGAAAACAGACTCATAGCTGATACCGCAACGTCAGGCTGCTTTGCAGGCGCTGCGCCTGACGCAGGGATTCGCGGAGGATGCGCCGGTCGAGATGATTGAGGCTGTCGGGATCGACACGGTTGGAGTACGGCAGATTCTCGCGCGTCTGCAACTGATGCTGTTGCATGCGCGTTTGCTGAATGAAGTGATACGCCTCTTCATACGCCGCGCCGTCCAGCCGTTCGATGACTTCTTTATCGACCAACTGACGGAAGCGTTCGAGGGTGTTGTTGGCGTCGATACCGTTGGCCAGCGCCAGCAAGCGTGCGCCATCCACAAACGGCGTCAGCCCCTGAACCTTCAAGTCCAGCGTGGCTTTCTCGCCGTTCTTGCGCGCCAGTACAAACTCGCGGAAGCGCCCCACCGGCGGACGATTGCGCAGGACGTTCTCGGCCATCATGCGCTGGAACAAACGGTTGTCACCGACCTGATCAAGAATGCCCCGGCGCAGTTGCTCGCAGCTTGTTTCATCGCCCCAGACCACGCGCAGATCGAAATAAATACTCGACGCCAACAGGTTCTCCGGCGTCGCCTCGCGAATAAACGCCGCAAAGCGCCGCGCCCATTCCGCTCGCGACAAACACAGCTCGGGGTTGCCGGCCATGATGTTGCCTTTGCACAGGGTGAAGCCGCACTGCGCCAGGCTCTGGTTGATCTGCTGGGCAATCGGCAGCAGCTTGCCGCGAATCTCTGCGGCATGCGCAGCATCGCGGGCATCGAACAGAATGCCGTTGTCCTGATCGGTGTGCAGCGTCTGCTCGCGGCGACCTTCGCTGCCGAAACACAGCCAGCTGAACGGCACGTCGGGGTCGCCTTTTTCGGCGAGGGTCAGCTCGATCACCCGGCACACGGTGTGGTCGTTGAGCAACGTGATGATGTGGGTGATCTGCGTCGACGAGGCGCCGTGGGCGAGCATGCGTTCGACCAGTTGGCCGATCTCGCCGCGCAGGGTCACCAGTTGTTCGACCCGTTGCGCGCTGCGAATCGTCCGCGCCAGATGCACCAGATCGACCCGTTGCAGAGAAAACAGATCGCGCTCGGAAACCACGCCGCACAAGCGCTGATCCTTGACCAGACAAACGTGGGCGATGTGCCGTTCGGTCATGGCAATCGCCGCATCGAACGCACTGTGATCCGGCGAGAGATAGAAGGGCGCGCGGGTCATGTGGCGCTCGATGGCATCGCTGAAATCACCGACGCCTTCGGCCACGACATGGCGCAAATCGCGCAGGGTAAAAATCCCCAGCGGTGCTTTGTTTTCGTCTACGGCGACGATGCTACCGACCTGTAGCTCGTGCATCAGCTTCACCGCTTCGCGCAGCGGCGTGTCCGGGCTGCACGTCACCGGGTGACGCATCGCCAGTTCGCCCAGTCGGGTGTTCAGCGAGTACTGCGTGCCGAGGGTTTCCACGGCTTTTTGCTGCACTTGCTGATTGACCTGATCGAGCAGGCTGCTGACCCCGCGCAAGGCGAAATCACGGAAGGCGTTGGAGAGGGCGAACAGTTTGATGAACGCCAGTTTGTTCAGTTGCAGGCAGAAGGTATCTTCGCCGGCCAAATGCTCGGTGCGGGTCGCGCGTTCGCCGAGCAGGGCAGCCAGCGGAAAACACTCGCCGGTGGTGATTTCAAACGTGGTCTCGGTGCCCGGTTTGGTGATGTGCTGGCGTTCGCCGACCACCCGGCCCTGCTTGACGATATGGAAGTGTTCAACCGGGCCGTCAGTGGGTTTGATGATGCTCTCGCCCTGAGCGTAAAACCGCAGCTGACATTGCTCCACCAGATAAGCGAGGTGGGCGTGTTCCATCTGATTGAAGGGCGGGAAGCGCTGGAGGAATTGCAGGGTGCCCTGAATGTTCTGCAATACCGCGGTTTTCCCTGCCTGGGTGAAGGCGTCCGCTTTACTCATAACCATTACCGCAGTCTTTTTCGAATTGTTGTTGTCGGATCGTTATGGCCATGGTCGACCCCTACGGACAGGGTGCCCATTGGACGTAAGTCTAGGTTTTGCCACCATTGGCGAAGTTTCGGAGATGCCCTACGCAAACAGTCGGAAATTCCCTCGGTTACCCCCTTGGAAAAAAATCCGACGAAGTGCACATTGAAGCTCTGCCCAGCGCTGTCTGACCACTTGCCAAGGGATTGATTTGAATACTTAGAGAACGCCATGTCCGACCACGATATTTTGAGCGACGCCGAGCGAGAAGCGCTCAGCGCAGTGATGCTCGAACCCGACCTGCCGCCGCAGCGTGTGCTGATCGTCGATGACGACAAAGACGCCCGGGAGCTGTTGTCGGAGATTCTCGCGTTGGACGGCATTCGCTGCATGACCGCGGCGAGTGGTGAGACGGCGTTGAAGATGCTGGCTGAAAAGCCTTCGATTGGCCTGGTGATTACCGATCTGCGCATGGGCAATGTCGATGGGCTGGACTTGATTCGGCAAGTGCGCGAGTCGGTGCGGGCGGCGATGCCGATCATCATTGTCTCGGGCGATGCCGATGTGAAGGACGCGATTGCGGCGATGCATTTGAGCGTGGTGGATTTTCTGCTCAAGCCGATTGATACGACGCAGTTGCTGGCGCTGGTGAAGCGCGAGTTGGGGATTGAGCCTTAGAAGCCCCTCACCCTAGCCCTCTCCCGGAGGGAGAGGGGACTGACCGCGGTGGATGTGCAAGGTACACCGACGTGAAATATCTCGGTTGAACTCAGGTTCTGAAAACCATGAAGATCTGCTCTCTCTACCCCTTGGCATCCTGAGTCGAACTCCGCTTTTGAAGCGCACAAATATCGGCTCCCTTTCCCCTCTACCCCTTGGGGGAGAGGGCTGGGGTGAGGGGGATGGATCTCAAGCCCAGCACAAAAATCCAATCCACCGCCCAAACAAAAAAGCCCTGATCTCTCGATCAGGGCTTTTTCACTTCTACGCAAATTTACAGGCCGTTAGCCGCCTTGAACTCGCGACGACGACGGTGCAGAACCGGCTCGGTGTAACCGTTCGGCTGCTTGGTGCCTTCGACCACCAGTTCGACCGCCGCCTGGAAGGCGATGTTGCTGTCGAAGTTCGGGGCCAGCGGACGGTACAGCGGGTCATTGGCGTTTTGACGGTCAACCACCGGCGCCATGCGCTTGAGGCTTTCCATCACTTGCGCTTCGGTCACCACGCCGTGGCGCAGCCAGTTGGCGATGTGCTGGCTGGAGATACGCAGCGTGGCACGGTCTTCCATCAGGCCGACGTCATTGATGTCCGGCACTTTCGAGCAACCCACACCCTGGTCGATCCAGCGCACCACGTAACCAAGAATGCCCTGGGAATTGTTGTCCAGTTCGTTCTTGATCTGCTCTGGCGTCCAGTTCGGGTTGACCGCCAGCGGGATGGTCAGGATGTCGTCGACCGACGCGCGAGCACGTTTGGCCAGTTCGGCCTGACGGGCGAACACGTCGACCTTGTGGTAGTGCAGCGCGTGCAGTGCAGCGGCAGTCGGCGATGGAACCCAAGCGGTGTTGGCGCCAGCCAGTGGGTGCGCGATTTTCTGCTCAAGCATCGCGGCCATCAGGTCGGGCATCGCCCACATGCCTTTACCGATTTGCGCGCGACCTTGCAGGCCGGTGCTCAGACCGATATCGACGTTCCAGTTTTCGTAGGCGCCGATCCACTTCTCAGCCTTCATGTCAGCCTTGCGCACAACCGGGCCGGCTTCCATGGAGGTGTGGATTTCGTCGCCGGTGCGGTCGAGGAAACCGGTGTTGATGAACACCACGCGCTCGCTGGCCGCTTTGATGCAGGCCTTGAGGTTGACCGTGGTGCGGCGCTCCTCGTCCATGATCCCGACTTTCAGGGTGTTGCGCTTCAGGCCCAGCACGTCTTCGATGCGACCGAACAGCTCGTTGGTGAACGCCGCTTCTTCCGGGCCGTGCATCTTCGGTTTAACGATGTAGACCGAACCGGTGCGGGTGTTGCGACGCGAGGTGTTGCCGTTGAGGTTGTGCATCGCCGCGAGGCAAGTGACCAGACCGTCGAGGATGCCTTCCGGCACTTCGTTACCGTCTTTGTCGAGGATCGCGTCGATGGTCATCAGGTGACCAACGTTACGCACAAACAACAGCGAACGACCGTGCAGCGTCACTTCACCGCCATTTGGCGCGGCGTAGGTGCGATCCGGGTTCATGGTGCGGGTGAAAGTCTGACCGCCCTTGGACACGGATTCCGACAGGTCGCCCTTCATCAGGCCGAGCCAGTTGCGGTAGATCACCACTTTGTCGTCAGCATCGACGGCGGCCACGGAGTCTTCGCAGTCCATGATGGTGGTCAGCGCCGCTTCCATCAGGATGTCTTTGACGCCGGCCGGGTCGGTCTGGCCAACCGGGGTAGTAGCGTCGACCTGGATTTCGAAATGCAGACCGTTGTGTTTCAGCAGGATCGCGATTGGCGCGTTGGCGTCGCCCTGGAAACCGATCAGTTGTGCATCATCGCGCAGGCCACTGTTGCTGCCGCCCTTGAGGGTGACCACGAGTTTGCCGTCGGCGATTTTGTAGCCGGTCGAATCGACGTGGGAGCCAGCCGCCAACGGCGCGGCTTCGTCGAGGAACGCGCGGGCGAAGGCGATGACTTTGTCGCCACGCACCTTGTTGTAGCCTTTGCCTTTTTCTGCGCCACCTTCTTCGCTGATCGCGTCGGTGCCGTAGAGGGCGTCATACAGCGAACCCCAGCGGGCGTTCGAAGCATTGAGAGCAAAGCGAGCGTTCATCACCGGCACAACGAGTTGCGGGCCGGCGGTACGGGCGATTTCATCATCGACGTTTTGCGTCGTTGCCTGGAAATCAGCCGCTTCTGGCAGCAGATAACCGATTTCTTGCAGGAAGGCTTTGTAGGCCACGGCGTCGTGCGCCTGACCGTTGCGTTCCTGATGCCAGGCGTCAATACGAGCCTGGAAGTCATCGCGTTTGGCGAGTAGGGCTTTGTTCTTCGGCGCCAGGTCATGAATGACCTTGTCGGCACCTTCCCAGAATTTTTCGGCGGTGAGGCCGGTACCGGGAATGGCTTCGTTGTTCACGAAGTCGAACAGGACTTTGGCGACCTGCAGGCCACCGACTTGAACGTGTTCAGTCATTGCTTGCCTCACTCTGCTCAGCTATTTCGCTTTTCAGCTCTTCAATTTTGACAATGAAGCCTCTGGGCCATTTAAACCACAAACCTGCCGACCAGTACATGCCATTGCTGGCGGCTGGGCTGGAACCAATCAACGGCTTGGGGCCTTGCTGACGGGGCTTTCAGGGTTGCGAACAGGCTTCGGGCAGACATCGGTTCAGCGTTATGTAGTGCGCGCTGCGGCATACTACATGATGAGTTGCGCTTGTGAAAATCAGACTAATTACGTCGTTCTGCGACCTCATGTCGCATTGCGGTCACATCGCGGAACGGGATGTTCTCAAAAAACCATTGGATTGTTCCAGCTAAATATCAAAAGTTGTACACATAAATACTATTTGGCTGCTATGGCATCTGTCACATAGGTCTTGGTGGTGGGGTCAATTGTGGCGAGGGGATTTATCCCCGTTGGGTGGCGAAGCCGCCCCCAGCGTTCTTGGCAGGTAAACCGAGTTGGCAGGATTTACGACTGCTGCGCAGCCGGACGGGGATAAATCCCCTCGCCACAGGTTCATGCCCAAACCCAAACCCAAACCCAAACCCAGTTTTCCAGCAAGGCAGGTCGGGTCAGGCTGAATCAACGCCCTTGCCTATACTTCCCCTTCTATAACAACAGTCATGACAAGAGGGCGGCGCCATGGATCATCTCGTACTCACCGTTTTCGCCCCGGACAAGCCCGGGCAGGTCGAGCGCATTGCCCAATGCATTGCCGAGCACGGCGGTAACTGGCTGGAAAGTCGCATGTCGCGGATGGCCGGGCAGTTTGCCGGGATTTTGCGGGTGGGCGTGCCGGCAGAGGCTTACGACGAATTGGTCGATGCCCTACAAGCATTGTCGACTCACGGCATTCGCGTGTTGATCGCCGAAAGCGGTATCGAACAATCCTGCACCTGGAAACCGATCGCCATGGATCTGGTGGGTAACGACCGTCCGGGGATTGTGCGCGACATCACCCGTTTGCTCAGCGAGCAGGGCGTGAACCTCGAACGGCTGGTGACCGAAGTGCGTCCGGCGCCGATGAGCAGCGAGCCACTGTTCCACGCCGAAGCGATTCTCGCCGTGCCGTTAACCTTGTCGCTCGACGTGTTGCAGTCACGCCTGGAAACACTGGCCGATGACTTGATGGTCGAACTGGTGTTACGCACAGACCTTTAAACGCCAATCAGGTTATCCAGTTTTAACGTGCACCTGCCTGTGGATAACCTGTAGAGACTGCGCGCAAAGCCACGCCCGCCGTGGCTTTGCTGGAGTTGATCAAAAAACCGCCAGCATTCAGTGACTTGCACACAAACGGCGGGGATCACACTGTGGATAACCTTGGGGCGGAACGTTGCAGGCCACGAGAACCGTGGCCTGCGGAGGTTTGTGTGTTTTTTGATCAGCTGCGCCGGCGCAAACTTATCCACGCATCGATGCTGTACACCGCCAGACCGGCCCAAATAAACATGAACGCGACCAGCGTGCTGGACGACAAGTGCTCGCCAAACAGCAGCACCGCTTGCAGCAGCACCAGCGTCGGCGCGAGGTATTGCAGGAAGCCCAGCGTGGTGTAGGGCAAATGCCGCGCGGCTGCGTTGAAACACACCAGCGGCACCAGCGTCACCGGGCCGGCGGCGACCAGCCACCAGGCTTGCGAGGTTGTCCAGAACTCAGGTTGCGCGCTGGTCGCGGTCTGGTTGAACAGCAGCCAGGCGATGGCAATCGGCACCAGCATCCAGGTTTCCACCACCAGACCCGGCAACGCCTTGACTGGCGCCTGTTTGCGGATCAGCCCATAAAAACCGAAGGTCAGCGCCAGCACCAGCGACACCCACGGCAGACTGCCGACCTGCCAGACCTGCTGCGCCACACCCACCGCGGCCAGCCCAACCGCAATCCACTGCATCCGCCGCAGTCGTTCGCCGAGAATCATCATCCCCAGCAACACGTTGACCAGCGGGTTGATGTAATAACCGAGGCTGGCTTCCAGCATGCGTCCGTTGTTCACCGACCACACATACGTCAGCCAGTTGGCCGCGATCAGCGTGCCGCTCAACGCCAGAATCGCCAGACGTTTGGGATTGTCGAGCAACTCGCGCAGCCAGCCCGGGTGTTTCCACACCATCAGCAGCAACGCGCCGAACAGCGCCGACCACAGCACCCGATGGATGATGATCTCGACTGCCGGTACTTCGGCGATGGCTTTGAAATAGATCGGGAACAGGCCCCAAATGATGTAGGCCGTGAGGCCCAGAATGTACCCGCGACGCGGGTTGGCAGCTTGCATGCAGAATCCTTGCTTAGGCAGCTAACAAAGGAGGGGATTGTAAGGAGGTTTGCCAGCGAATGCCGTAGCTGATTGGTCGGGAATGTGTGAACGAAGGATTGAGCCTCCACTGGGGAGGCTTGAATAAAAGCGATCAGATATTATCCGGCGTCCGCGCTTTCTCCCGCGCATGCTCGCGGCTGATCAAGCCTTTGCTCACCAGATCTTTCAGGCACATGTCGAGGGTCTGCATGCCCAGCGAGCCACCGGTCTGAATCGCCGAATACATCTGCGCGACTTTGTCTTCGCGGATCAGATTACGGATCGCCGAGGTACCGAGCATGATCTCGTGCGCCGCGACCCGACCGCCGCCGATCTTCTTGATCAGCGTCTGTGAGACCACCGCCAGCAAGGACTCCGAGAGCATTGAGCGCACCATCGATTTCTCGTCACCGGGGAACACGTCCACCACGCGGTCGATGGTTTTCGCCGCCGACGTGGTGTGCAGGGTGCCGAACACCAGATGCCCGGTTTCAGCAGCGGTGAGCGCCAGGCGAATGGTTTCCAGGTCGCGCATCTCACCGACGAGAATCACGTCCGGGTCTTCCCTTAACGCCGAACGTAATGCCGTGGCGAAACTGCGCGTATCGCGGTGGACTTCGCGCTGATTGATCAAACATTTGCGCGATTCGTGAACGAATTCGATCGGGTCTTCGATGGTCAGGATGTGGTGATGGCGATGGTTGTTGAGGTAATCGATCATCGCCGCCAGCGTGGTCGACTTGCCCGAGCCGGTCGGGCCGGTGACCAGCACCAGCCCGCGCGGGGCATCGGTGATCTTGCGGAAAACATCGCCCATGGCGAGGTCGTCCATACTCAGCACTTTTGACGGAATGGTACGGAATACGGCGCCGGCGCCACGGTTCTGGTTGAAGGCATTGACCCGAAAGCGCGCCACGCCGGGGACTTCGAAGGAAAAGTCGGTTTCCAGATGTTTCTCGAAGTCGACCCGCTGGGTGTCGTTCATGATGTCGTAGATCAACTCGTGCACTTGCTTGTGATCCAGCGGCGGCAGATTGATCCGCCGCACATCGCCGTCGACGCGGATCATCGGCGGCAGACCGGCCGACAGGTGCAGGTCGGACGCGCCTTGTTTGGCGCTGAAGGCCAGCAGTTCAGTGATATCCATAGCGTTCCTCAATTCCAGTAGAATGCCGCGAACCTTCAGACCGCTGGCGCCTCTTGATGTCCACGATAGCAGACAACATTTCCCACGTTGGTTCGCGCATCCAGACCGCGACCCAAGCCGCACACCGTCCTGAAAACAGCGTCCAGTTGCTCGCCGTGAGCAAGACCAAACCCGCCGAGGCCCTGCGCGAAGCGTATGCCGCCGGCCTGCGCGACTTTGGTGAGAACTATCTGCAGGAAGCCTTGAGCAAACAGCTCGAACTGGCTGACCTGCCCTTGATCTGGCACTTCATCGGCCCCATTCAATCGAACAAGACTCGCGCGATTGCCGAGCATTTCGACTGGGTGCACTCCGTGGATCGCCTGAAAATCGCTCAACGTCTGTCCGAACAACGCCCGGCCGAGTTGCCGCCGCTGAACATCTGCATTCAGGTCAACGTCAGCGGTGAGGCGAGTAAATCCGGCTGCACGCCTGACGATCTGCCGGCGCTGGCCGCGGCCATCAGCACTTTGCCGCGTTTGAAACTGCGCGGCTTGATGGCGATTCCCGAGCCGACCGACGACCGCACCGAGCAAGACGCGGCCTTCGCCGCCGTGCAGAAATTGCAGGCGAGCCTCGATTTGCCGCTCGACACACTTTCCATGGGCATGAGCCACGACCTTGAGTCGGCCATCGCCCAAGGCGCCACTTGGGTGCGTATCGGTACGGCCCTGTTTGGCGCCCGCGACTATTCCCAATCTTGAACGTTTGCAGATAAGCGACCACACATGAGCAACACACGTATTGCGTTTATCGGTGCGGGCAACATGGCGGCCAGTTTGATCGGCGGCCTGCGCGCCAAAGGTCTGGAAGCTGCACACATCCGTGCCAGCGATCCGGGCGAAGAAACCCGCGCCAGGGTCAGCGCTGAGCACGGCATCGAAACGTTTGCCGACAACGCTCAAGCCATCGACGGCGTCGACGTGATCGTGCTGGCGGTCAAGCCGCAAGCCATGAAAACCGTGTGCGAAGCGATTCGCCCGAGCCTGAAACCGAATCAACTGGTGGTGTCGATTGCCGCTGGCATCACCTGCGCCAGCATGACCGCTTGGTTGGGCGAGCAGCCGATCGTGCGTTGCATGCCGAACACCCCGGCGCTGCTGCGTCAGGGCGTCAGCGGTTTGTACGCGACCAGCGAAGTGACTGCCGAGCAGCGTCAGCAAGCTGAAGAGCTGCTGTCCGCCGTCGGCATCGCCCTGTGGCTGAACGAAGAACAGCAACTGGATGCGGTGACGGCAGTGTCCGGTTCCGGCCCGGCGTACTTCTTCCTGCTGATCGAAGCGATGACCGCTGCCGGCGTCAAACTCGGTCTGTCGAAGGAAGTTGCTGAACAACTGACGCTGCAAACTGCATTGGGCGCCGCGCACATGGCGGTCGCAAGCGATGTCGATGCCGCCGAACTGCGTCGCCGGGTGACCTCGCCAAATGGCACCACAGAAGCTGCCATCAAATCTTTCCAGGCCAATGGCTTCGAAGCCCTGGTCGAAACCGCACTCGGCGCCGCCGCGCACCGCTCGGCCGAAATGGCCGAACAACTGGGCAAATAAGGAGCCTTACATGATTGGATTGAACACTGCAGCGGTTTACGTGCTGCAAACCCTCGGCAGTCTGTACCTGCTGATCGTGCTGCTGCGTTTCGTGCTGCAACTGGTGCGGGCGAATTTCTACAACCCGCTGTGCCAGTTCATCGTCAAAGCGACCCAGCCTCTGCTCAAACCGCTGCGCCGGATCATTCCGAGCGTGTTCGGTCTGGACATGTCCTCGCTGGTGCTGGCGATTCTGGTGCAACTGGCGCTGATGGCGCTGACCCTGCTGCTGACGTACGGCACCACTGGCAACCCGCTGCAACTGTTTATCTGGTCGCTGATCGGCGTGACCGCGCTGTTCCTGAAGATTTTCTTCTTCGCCCTGATCATCAGCGTGATTCTGTCGTGGGTCGCGCCGGGCAGCCACAATCCGGGTGCTGAGCTGGTTAATCAGATCTGCGAGCCGGCATTGGCGCCGTTCCGCAAAATCCTGCCAAACCTCGGCGGTCTGGATCTGTCGCCGATCTTCGCCTTCCTCGCGCTCAAGCTGATCGACATGCTGGTGATCAACAATCTGGCGGCGATGACGATGATGCCGGAAATCCTCCGTCTGCTGATGTGAGCTGGTTTCGATGGGACGGTGACGACTTGATCCTCGAGTGTCACCTGCAACCGGCAGCCCGCAGCGATGATTTCGCCGGGCTGCACGGTGATCGTTTGAAGATTCGCCTGACCGCGCCGCCGGTCGAGGGCAAGGCCAATGCTTATCTGATGGGTTTTCTGGCCAAGGCGTTTGGGGTTTCGAAGAGCCAGGTGAGTTTGCTCAGCGGTGAGCTGAACCGGCAGAAACGAGTGAAGATTTGCTCGCCGAAGAAGTTGCCGGATTTGCCCGGACTAGTGCGCCCCTGATCTCCTGTGGCGAGGGGATTTATCCCCGCTCGGCTGCGCAGCAGTCGTAAAACCTGCCAACCCGGTTTGGCTGATAGAACGCAGGGGGCGGCTTCGCCACCCAACGGGGATAAATCCCCTCGCCACAGGGGTCGCGTTCGATGAATGAATGAGGCCCGATCGTTGCTTGCCGCTAACCCCCCCGGTCTTTAGACTTACGCCTCATTTCAACGAGAGCAGGGTCGATGCCAACTGCCTTTCCCCCCGATTCTGTTGGTCTGGTGACGCCGCAAACCGCGCACTTCAGCGAACCGCTGGCCTTGGCCTGTGGCCGGTCGCTGGCCGCCTATGACCTGATCTACGAAACCTACGGCACGCTGAACGCGCAAGCGAGCAACGCTGTACTGATTTGCCACGCCTTGTCCGGCCACCACCACGCCGCTGGCTATCACAGCGTCGACGACCGTAAACCCGGTTGGTGGGACAGCTGCATCGGCCCCGGCAAACCGATCGACACCAATAAATTCTTCGTGGTCAGCCTGAACAACCTCGGCGGCTGCAACGGCTCAACCGGCCCGAGCAGCATCAACCCGGAGACCGGCAAACCGTTCGGTGCCGACTTCCCGGTACTTACCGTGGAAGATTGGGTGCACAGCCAGGCGCGTCTCGCTGACCTGCTCGGCATCGGCCAGTGGGCGGCGGTGATCGGCGGCAGCCTCGGCGGCATGCAGGCGCTGCAATGGACGATCACCTATCCGGATCGCGTGCGTCACTGCCTGGCCATCGCCTCGGCACCCAAACTGTCGGCGCAGAACATCGCCTTCAACGAAGTCGCGCGTCAGGCGATCCTCACGGATCCGGAATTCCACGGCGGTTCGTTCCAGGAAGCGGGCGTGATACCCAAGCGCGGCTTGATGCTGGCGCGCATGGTCGGGCACATCACGTACCTGTCCGACGATTCGATGGGCGAGAAATTCGGCCGTGGTCTGAAGAGCGAGAAGCTTAACTACGACTTCCACAGTGTCGAGTTCCAGGTCGAAAGTTACCTGCGTTATCAGGGCGAAGAGTTCTCCGGACGCTTCGACGCCAACACCTATCTGTTGATGACCAAGGCGCTGGATTACTTCGATCCGGCGGCGAACTTCGACGATGATCTGGCGAAAACCTTCGAAAACGCCACGGCCAAGTTTTGCGTGATGTCGTTCACCACCGACTGGCGTTTCTCCCCGGCGCGTTCCCGTGAGCTGGTGGATGCGCTGATGGCGGCGCGCAAAGACGTCAGCTATCTGGAAATCGACGCACCGCAGGGCCACGACGCCTTCCTGATTCCGATCCCGCGCTACTTGCAGGCGTTCGGCAATTACATGAACCGCATCACGTTGTGAGAAAGCCATGAGAGCTGATCTGGAAATCATCCAGGAATGGATCCCCGCCGGCAGCCGCGTCCTCGACCTCGGTTGCGGTGACGGCGAACTGCTGACCTGGCTGCGCGACAACAAGAACGTCACCGGTTATGGCCTGGAAAACGACGCCGACAATATCGCCCAGTGCGTGGCCAAAGGCGTCAACGTCATCGAGCAGGATCTGGACAAGGGGCTGGGCAACTTCGCCAGCAACAGTTTCGACATCGTCGTCATGACCCAGGCCCTGCAAGCCGTGCACTACCCGGACAAGATCCTCGACGAAATGCTGCGGGTCGGTCGTCAGTGCATCATCACCTTCCCGAACTTCGGCCACTGGCGCTGCCGCTGGTATCTGGCGAGCAAGGGGCGCATGCCGGTTTCGGAATTTCTGCCGTACACCTGGTACAACACGCCGAACATCCACTTCTGCACCTTCGAAGACTTTGAGGCACTTTGCCGCGAACGTGACGCGAAGGTCATTGATCGGCTTGCCGTGGATCAACAGCACCGTCACGGGTGGGCCAGTAAGCTATGGCCTAATCTATTAGGTGAGATTGGTATTTACCGCGTCAGCAGCCCGGTGCTTGCCGACCACAAGGTCGCGGTCTGAGCCACGCCATTTCGAGGAGCACGATCATGGGTCGTTTAGCGTTGTTGTTATTGACTGCCTGCCTGAGCGCCAGCGCTCTGGCGGCCGACGTCATCAAGGGTGAGCGTCAGGAAACCTTTGGCGACGTGACGGTGCACTACAACACTTTCAACTCGACGTACCTGCAACCGGACATTGCTAAAGCGGCGGAGCTGATCCGTAGCAAGAATCAAGGCGTGATCAATGTCTCGGTGATCAAGGACGGCAAACCGCTGATCGCCAGCGTCACTGGCACAGTCAAAGACCTGACCAGCAAGAGCGTGCCGCTGAATTTCCGTCAGGTCACCGAACAGGGCGCGGTGTACTACATCGCCCAATACCCGGTGGAACAACAGGAAACCCGCACCTTTGAAATCAAGGTGCAGAACGGCGACAAGATCAACACCATCAATTTCAACCAAGAACTTTTTCCCGGCGAATAATGAACATCAAGCAGCTCGTACTGGCCAGCCATAACGCCGGCAAACTCAAAGAACTTCAGGCCATGCTCGGCGAATCGGTGCAACTGCGCTCGATTGGCGAGTGGAGCAAGGTCGAGCCGGAAGAAACCGGTCTGTCGTTCGTCGAGAACGCGATCCTCAAGGCGCGCAACGCCGCACGCATTTCCGGGCTGCCGGCGCTGGCCGACGATTCCGGTCTGGCGGTGGATTTCCTTGGCGGTGCGCCGGGCATCTATTCGGCGCGTTATGCCGACGGCAAGGGCGATGCGGCGAACAACGCCAAACTGCTCGACGCCCTGAAAGATGTACCGGAAGCCGAGCGTGGGGCGCAGTTCGTTTGTGTGCTGGCGCTGGTGCGTCATGCCGATGATCCATTGCCGATCCTCTGCGAAGGCCTGTGGCACGGGCGCATTCTGACCGCTGCCAGTGGCGAGCACGGTTTCGGTTATGACCCGCTGTTCTGGGTCCCGGAGCGTGATGTGTCCAGCGCCGAACTGAGCCCGGCCGACAAGAACCAGATCAGCCACCGCGCCCGTGCAATGGATCTGCTGCGCCAGCGTCTGGGCTTGAAATGACCCGTGACTCTTCTGCGTCGTCGCTGATCGTCGGCGGCGCCGCTTCTTCGCCTCGGGCGCCGCTGCCAACGCTGCCGCCCTTGTCGCTGTACATCCACATCCCGTGGTGTGTGCGCAAATGCCCGTATTGCGATTTCAACTCGCACACCGCCAGCCCGGTGTTGCCGGAGCAGGAATACGTCGACGCCTTGCTGGCCGATCTTGATCAGGATCTGCACGCGGTTTATGGCCGTGAGCTGACATCGATTTTCTTCGGTGGCGGTACGCCGAGCCTGTTCAGTGCCGAGGCGCTTGGGCGTTTGCTTGAAGGCGTCGAGCAGCGCATCCCGTTTGCCGACGACATCGAAATTACCCTGGAAGCCAATCCGGGCACGTTCGAGCAAGAGAAGTTTGTCGCCTACCGCAAGTTGGGGATCAATCGTCTGTCGATCGGTATCCAGAGCTTTCAGCAGGAAAAGCTAAAGGCGCTGGGCCGCATTCACAACGGTGACGAAGCGGTGCGCGCGGCGGGGATGGCGCGACAGGCCGGGTTCGATAACTTCAACCTCGACTTGATGCACGGTTTGCCCGATCAGTCGCTGGACGATGCCTTGAGCGATTTGCGCCAGGCCATCGAACTGAATCCGACACACATTTCCTGGTATCAACTGACGCTGGAGCCGAACACGGTGTTCTGGAATCAGCCGCCAGTGCTGCCGGAAGACGACACGTTGTGGGACATTCAAGAGGCCGGGCAGGCGCTACTGGCCGAACACGGTTACGCGCAGTATGAAGTCTCGGCTTATGCACAGGCCGGGCGACCGGCGCGGCATAACCTCAATTACTGGAGTTTTGGCGACTTCATCGGCATTGGTGCGGGCGCGCATGGCAAGTTGAGTCATCCGGACGGGCGCATCGTGCGGACGTGGAAAACCCGTCTGCCGAAGGATTACTTGAATCCGGCAAAAAGCTTTCAGGCCGGCGAAAAAGCGCTGACCAATGACGAGATGCCGTTCGAGTTTCTGATGAACGCTTTGCGCCTGACTGCAGGCGTTGAATCGCGCCTGTATCCGGAGCGCACTGGCCTGTCGCTGGAAAGCCTCGCTGAAGGCCGGGCAGCGGCAGAACAAAGCGGTCTGTTGCAGGTCGAACCGTCACGTCTGGCGGCCACCGAGCGTGGACAGCTATTCCTCAACGACTTGCTGCAACAATTTCTGAACTGACTTCAGTCAAGGGAAAACGCATGGATTTGATACTCGACCTGCTCGCCACCGTCTCCCGCTGGAGCCGCAGCAACCTCTCGGAAATCGCCTTGGCGCTGGTCGGCTGCCTGCTGGTGTTGTTCGGCGCCGACTTCAAAGGCTGGGTCGAGCAACGCCTGGGCAGCATCGCCGGCGCCTTGCGCGTACCGCTGATGTCGCTGCTGTGCGTGATCGGCAGCGGCGCGGCGCTGATCTACGCCACGCCTTGGGTGATCAAGGGTCTGAGCCAGTTCAACAACTACAGTTTGGCGCCGGTGTTGTTGGTGGTACTGGTGCTGATCGGCGTGGTTGCTGATCGCCGCTGACTTGTCAGCCGATTGACCGTTCCTACGCTTCGCGTGGGAACAATCAGATCAAAAGATCGCAGCGTGCCGCAGCTCCTACAGCGCGTGGTTCTTCCTTTTTTACTGTTAGTCAGGGACGTTCATGAGTAAAAAAACGCTGGACGAGACAAGCAAGTTTCTCAGCTTCGTGTTGCGTCACGAGCCTCAAGCGATTGGTCTTACGCTGAATTCGGATGGCTGGGCAGATATCGACGCACTGATTAATGGCGCTGCGCGTGACGGTCGTAACCTCGATCGCGATTTGATTGAAACGGTGGTGGCAAGTAGCGACAAAAAGCGTTTTGCGATTTCTACTGACGGCTTGTGCATCCGCGCTGTTCAGGGCCACTCGACGAAGACTGTCGAGTTGCAGTTCGACGAGAAGCACCCACCGCAAACGCTGTATCACGGCACCGCGACGCGTTTTCTCGATTCGATCAATGAACAAGGTTTGATCGCTGGATCACGCCATCACGTGCATCTTTCGGAAGAGATCGCCACTGCCACTTCCGTAGGTCAACGCTACGGCAGCGTAGTGGCTGCCCTCGCAGTCGCCACGCAGCAGATGCTGGAAGAAGGCTTCAAGTTCTATCAGGCCGAAAATGGCGTCTGGTTGACAGAGCAGGTGCCCGCTCGATTTCTTGCGCCCCTGTAATCTCCTAATACACAAAACAACTGTGTGAGCGAGCCTGCGCGCGAAGGCGTCTTAACATCCAACAACATCGTTGATTGTCAGACCGCTTTCGCGAGCAGGCTCGCGCCCACTATTGGGCGTTGGTTCAATGATTCTTCGATCAGCGGCTCTGCGCCTGAAGGATGGCCTTGAGGCCAACGGAATCCTTGCAGCCCAGCGCTATCGCTTTATCGAAGTGTTCGATATTGCCGCTGTCGCGCATATCGCTGCCGTTCACACGTGTCAACGCGAGTATGTAGTAGGCCTCAGCCCGGAACTGGTCTTCGGACAATACCAAGCCAGTTGCGCGGGCTCGCATGGCGGCCATCGGCCCGACCTTGTCGGCAGGCGCCCCGTTTTCTTCGAAACACAGCGAACGTTTGGTCTGCAACGGATAGTCGTCAGCATGCGTATCAGGCTTGAGCAGCAACTGCTCGAGAGACTGCAAGAATTTCAAATGATCAGGATTTTGCGCATCAAATCGTTCATACGCTTTGTCACACAAATGGTAATAGCCCACCGCCGCCGCTAACAATCCAGCATCCATGGCCTGCTGATAAAGACCACAGGTCTGTAAGCGCGTCTGCTCGGAAAACATCGGGTTGTCCTGCAGGCTGGCCAGAAAATAGGTGGCCAGCGTGTGCCCGCCGTCCGATGCATGCTTGAGGTTGTCCACAAGAGCCTCGAGATCACCTTCGGCAACGCGCAACTGTTCAGGGGTGTATTGCACGCTTTCCCCGGCGGCCTCACGCTTGATCCGGTCATTCGCGTCGCGCTCGATCTTTGCCGCCGTTCTCTGCGCACTCGCGAAGTATTCCTCGGGGCTGACTACCCGTTCGCACGCTGCGCAACAAATGAGACCCAGAACCAGCGTGCAGGCAAAAATGGCTTTCAAGATTTGTCTTCCTTTACAAATGGGGGCCTCGAGCTTTCGGCGGATCATAGCCAAACTTGAGCAAACTCCAGAAACAACTGTAGGAGCTGCGGCACGCTGCGATCTTTTGATCTTGATTTGAAGATCAAGAGATCGCAGCGTGCCGCAGCTCCTACAGGGGTATCGCGTAGGACTCAGGACAGTTTTTCGAACTTCAGGTGCCACACGCCGTGGCCAAGACGTTCGCCGCGGCGTTCGAACTTGGTGATCGGGCGTTCGGCAGGGCGCGGTACACACTTGCCGTCTTCGGCGAGGTTGCGGTAACCCGGCGCGACGTTCATCACTTCCAGCATGTATTCGGCATACGGTTCCCAGTCGGTGGCCATGTGCAGAATGCCGCCGACCTTCAACTTGCTGCGCACCAGTTCAGCGAACGAGGCCTGAACGATACGACGCTTGTGGTGGCGGCTCTTGTGCCACGGATCCGGGAAGAACAGCATCAGGCGATCGAGGCTGTTGTCGGCGATGCAGCGGTTGAGCACTTCGATCGCGTCGCAATCGTAGACCCGCAGATTGGTCAGGCCTTGGGTCAGCACGCCATTGAGCAGCGCGCCGACACCCGGACGGTGAACCTCAACGCCAATGAAATCCTGATCCGGTGCCGCTGCAGCCATTTCCAGCAGCGAGTGGCCCATGCCGAAACCGATCTCCAGCGAGCGCGGTGCCGAACGGCCGAACACTTGATCGTAATCCACCGGCGCGTCGGCCAGCGGCAGCACGAACAGCGGAGTGCCTTGATCCAGACCTTTTTGCTGGCCTTCGGTCATGCGCCCGGCGCGCATCACGAAGCTCTTGATGCGGCGGTGTTGGCGCTCGTCGCCTTCTTCCGTCTGGATAGGCGTGTCGTTCGATTCAGTCATCAATGGCTCTTACTTGATCAGACCATCCAGCGGCGAAGAGGCGCTGGCATAGAGTTTTTTCGGCATACGGCCAGCGAGGTAGGCCAGACGGCCTGCAACGATGGCGTGTTTCATGGCTTCAGCCATCATCACCGGCTGCTGAGCGTGGGCGATGGCCGAGTTCATCAGCACCGCATCACAACCCAGTTCCATGGCGATGGTTGCGTCGGACGCAGTGCCGACACCGGCATCGACCAACACGGGAATCTTGGCTTCTTCGAGGATGATCTGCAGGTTGTACGGGTTGCAGATCCCCAGACCGGAACCGATCAGACCGGCCAGCGGCATCACTGCGATGCAGCCGATTTCTGCCAGTTGACGGGCGATGATCGGGTCATCGCTGGTGTACACCATCACGTCAAAACCTTCCTTGACCAGCGTTTCCGCGGCCTTGAGGGTTTCGATGACGTTAGGGAACAGAGTCTTCTGGTCGGCCAGGACTTCCAGCTTCACCAGGTTGTGACCGTCGAGCAGCTCACGCGCCAGGCGGCAGGTGCGCACGGCTTCGATGGCGTCGTAGCAACCGGCGGTGTTCGGCAGGAAGGTGTAGCGCTCCGGCGACAGCACGTCGAGCAGGTTCGGCTCGCCTTCGATCTGACCGAGGTTGGTGCGGCGCACGGCGAAGGTGACGATCTCGGCACCCGAGGCTTCGATGGCCTGACGGGTTTCTTCCATGTCACGGTACTTGCCGGTACCAACCAGCAAACGCGACTGGTAAGTACGACCGGCCAGCACAAAAGGCTTGTCGCTACGAACGATGCTCATGGGGAATCCTCTTTAGGAGTGAGGGTCTTGCAGAATTCTGTGCCCTTGCGGGCCGCCCGCTTAGCCGCCGCCGATGGCGTGCACGACTTCAACGTTGTCGCCGTCGTTGAGCGTGGTGTCGGCATGCTGGCTGCGCGGGACGATATCCAGATTGAGTTCAACTGCCACCCGGCGTCCGGTCAGTTCCAGACGGGTGATCAGGGCCGCAACGGTTTCACCGTCGGGCAGTTCAAGGGATTCGCCGTTCAACTGAATGCGCATGCGCAATGCCGCCATCATTTTTAGGGGCTGGCATTCTAGCCCGATCAGACAGGGTGACCCAAGCCATTCGTCTTGAAACCCGCTGCCCCGCTGAAATGCCCAGGCCCGTGTAGGAGCTGCCGCAGGCTGCGATCTTTTGATGTTGTTTTTCAAGATCAAAAGATCGCAGCCTTCGGCAGCTCCTACAGGGAGCGGTTTGCGATCAGATACAGAGAGCGGTTTGCGATCAGATAAAGAGAGCGGTTTGCGATCAGTTCAGGTCGGAGGGTGGCTCAGGTCAGGCGCCACGCGGCGAGGCCCAGGCACAGCCAGCCAATCAGGAAGGCGAGGCCGCCGAACGGGGTGATGATGCCGAGCTTGCTGATGCCGGTGGTGGTCAGCACGTACAGGCTGCCGGAGAACAGCAGAATGCCGACAGTGAAGGACACGCCGGCCCAGGCGACCAGTCGGCCCTGAATCTGCGTGGCCAGCAGCGCAACGCCGAACAACGCCAGGGTGTGCACCAATTGGTAGGTGACGCCGGTGTGGAAAATCGCCAGATATTCCGGCGTCAGGCGGTTTTTCAGGCCGTGGGCGGCGAATGCGCCCAGCGCGACACCGGTAAAACCAAAGAAAGCGGCCAGCAGCAGAAAGCCACGCAACATGAAGAACTCCAGTCAGACTCGATCGGCAGGGTCTGTATAATGGCCCGCTCCACGGGTTCGGCCAAGCCATCTCTATGCTGCGTACAATTTTCCGTCGTCTTACGAAGGCCCTGCTCTGGTTCGCGGGCGGCAGCATTGTGCTGGTGCTGATCTTTCGTTTCGTACCGCCGCCGGGCACGGCGCTGATGGTCGAGCGCAAGGTCGAGTCGTGGGTCGACGGCGAGCCGATTGATCTGCAACGCACGTGGAAGCCGTGGGACGAGATTTCCGATGACCTCAAAGTCGCGGTCATGGCGGGTGAAGATCAGAAATTCCCCGAGCACTGGGGTTTTGATTTCAGCGCAATTCAGGCCGCACTGGCGCACAACGAACTCGGCGGCTCGATTCGCGGCGCCAGCACCTTGAGCCAGCAAGTGTCGAAAAACCTGTTTCTGTGGGCAGGGCGCAGTTATCTGCGCAAAGGCCTCGAAGCCTGGTTCACCGCGTTGATCGAGGTGTTCTGGCCCAAGCAGCGGATTCTTGAGGTGTACCTGAACAGCGTCGAGTGGGATGACGGTGTGTTCGGCGCCGAAGCTGCTGCCCGTCATCATTTCGGTGTGAGCGCCAAGTCGTTGTCGCGTCAGCAGGCGAGTTATCTGGCGGCGGTGTTGCCGAATCCGCGCGTGTGGAGCGCCAGCCATCCGACCGCTTACGTGTCGCGCCGCGCCGGCTGGATTCGCCAGCAGATGAGCCAGTTGGGTGGCGACAGCTATCTGCTGGGTCTCAACGATTCGCGCCGGGCACCGTGGGCGCGCTGATCCTTTCCTGTGTCAGAACAACTTCAGCGGCTCTTCATTGAGAGCCGACAGTTGTTCGCGCAACGCCAACACCTGATCGCCCCAATAACGCTCGGTGCCGAACCACGGGAAACTGTGCGGGAACGCCGGGTCATCCCAGCGTCGTGCCAGCCACGCGCTGTAGTGCATCAGACGCAAGGCGCGCAGCGGTTCGATCAGCGCCAGTTCGCGCGGGTCGAAATCGTGAAACTCGTTGTAGCCATCCATCAATTCCGATAACTGCCCGAGGCATTCCTGACGGTCGCCGGCGAGCATCATCCAGATGTCCTGCACCGCCGGGCCCATGCGGCAGTCGTCGAGGTCGACGATGTGGAACATCTCGTCGCGGCACATCATGTTGCCGGGGTGACAGTCGCCGTGCATGCGGATGTTCTGGTGCGGCGTCGCGGCGTAGACATCCTCGACACGCTTGAGCAGATCGCGGGCCACCGACTCATAAGCCGGCAGCAAACTTTTCGGAATGAAATTGCCTTCGAGCAAAGTGTTCAGCGAGGCGTGGCCGAAGTTCTGTACGCCCAGCGCTTCACGGTGTTCGAACGGCTTGGTCGCGCCGACCGCGTGAATCCGCCCGAGCAACTGGCCGAGGCGATACAGCTGATCAAGATTGCCCGGCTCCGGCGCCCGCCCGCCACGACGCGGAAACAGGGTGAAGCGGAAACCGGCGTGTTCGTGCAGGGTTTCGCCGTTGTGGATCATGGGCGCAACCACCGGGATGTCGACGTCGGCCAGTTCGAAGGTGAATTTGTGTTCTTCGAGGATGGCTTCGTTGGTCCAGCGTTGCGGGCGGTAGAACTTGGCGATCAGCGGTTCGGAGTCTTCGATGCCGACCTGATAGACGCGGTTCTCGTAGCTGTTGAGCGCCAGAATGCGCGCATCACTGAGAAAGCCGATGCTTTCAACGGCATCGAGCACGAGATCGGGTGTGAGGGTTTCAAACGGGTGGGCCATGCTGACTCCTGCGCGCAGCAGGCTGCCGCGTCCGGCCCAGCATGGTAGCGCAGATGGCAGGCCCTTAGGGGGTTGGTGTCTGGGCTGACGCTATCGCGGGCAAGCCTTGCTCCTACAGATCAGGCGCAAGACCCGTAGGAGCAAGGCTTGCCCGCGAAGGCATTGGCTCAGGCGCCGACGATCCCGCCGTCTTCGCGGGTAATCGCCATCACCGACGACCGCGGTTTGCCATTCGGCAAATGCTCAGGGAACGTCGACCCACCGTTCTCCCCCGGATGCTGAATCCCGACAAACAGCGTCTTCTGATCCGGCGAGAAGCTGATCCCCGTCACCTCACAACCAATCGGCCCGACCATAAACCGGCGAATCTCGCCGGTCACAGGATCGGCGCACAACATCTGGTTATTGCCCATCCCGGCAAAATCCCCGGCGTTGCTCGAATCGCCGTCAGTCAGAATCCACAAGCGCCCGGCGTCGTCAAAACCCAAACCATCGGGGCTGTTGAACATGTTCTGTGGGGTGATGTTCGACGAACCGCCCTTCGGCGTCCCGGCGTGCACACCCGGATTGCCGGCGACCACAAACAGATCCCAGGCGAAGGTGTTCGAGCCGTGATCATCACGGTCGGTGCGCCAGCGCAGAATCTGCCCGTAGACATTCTTCTCACGCGGGTTCGGCCCGCCCACCGGTTGCCCGTTTTCGCCACGTTTGGCGTTGTTGGTCAGGGTGCAATAAACCTGGCCGTCCTTGGGGCTGACGACGATCCACTCCGGGCGATCCATGCGCGTGGCACCGACCACGCTGGCGGCGAGGCGCGCGTGGATCAGCACTTCGGCCTGATCGGCAAAACCACTGCTGGCGTCGATGCCGTTTTTGCCGTGGGTCAGCTCGATCCACTGGCCCTGGCCTTTCGGGTGGTCGGGGTTGCTGTCGCCGTTGTCGAACTTGGCCACGTACAAGGTGCCGTGATCGAGGATGTCGCGGTTGGCCTTGGCATTGCGGTGATTGATGCGGTCACGGCTGACGAATTTGTAGATGAATTCGCCCCGCTCGTCGTCGCCCATGTACACCACGGCGCGACCGTCATCGGTCTCGGCCAGTGCGGCGTTTTCATGTTTGAAGCGGCCCAGCGCCGTACGTTTGACCGGTGTCGATTGCGGATCGAACGGATCGATCTCGACCACCCAGCCGTGACGGTTGAGCTCGTTGGGATTCTTCGCCATGTCGAAGCGCGGATCGTGCGGGTGCCAGTTGATCTCTTTGCTGGTGGCGACCACGCCGTAGCGTTTTTGCGCGGCGTCGAATGTCTGCTCGGCGTTGCTGCTGCCGAAGCAGTCGGTGAAGTTCTCTTCGCAGGTCAGGTAAGTGCCCCACGGCGTTTTGCCATTGGCGCAATTCTGGAAGGTGCCGAGGACTTTTTTGCCGCTCGGGTCGGCGCTGGTTTTCAGCAACTCGTGGCCAGCGGCGGGGCCGCCGACGTGCAACGGCGAGTTGCCGTGAACTCGGCGGTTGTAGCGCGAGCCCTGAACGAACTGCCAGTGACCGTTTTTGCGCTGCACTTCAATCACCGACACGCCTTCACAGGCCAGCGCCTTGCGCACTTCTTCGGCCGACTGCGGCATGCCGCCGTGCGGGTAGAGGTAGCGATAGTTGGTGTATTCGTTGTTGATCGCCATCAGCGCGCGGTTTTTGTCATCGGGGAAGGCGAACAGGCTCATGCCGTCGTTGTTGTCGCCGAACTGCACTTCCTGTGCGGCAGCGCTGCCGTTGCCACTCGGGTCAAAGGCCGGGCCATTCTTGCTCAGCGGCTGGCCCCAACTGATCAGCACCGAAGACTTGTAGCCTTTGGGCAGGCTGATGACGTCGCTGGTCGCGGCGGGAATGCTGTCGAAACCGAGCAGGCTGCTATTGCCAGCGCTGACGCTGGCGGCCAGCACGCTGCGGCTCAGCAGGTTGCCGCCGAGAAACATCGCCGCGCCACACAATGCGCCGGCGCTGATGAAGCCGCGACGGCTGAGGCCGACCATTTTTTCCAGGTCAGTGGATTGGTTTTCTTCTAATAGGCTCACGTCAGGCTCCCTGCTTGGTTTGGCAGCCACCTTAATCAGGGTCCATGACGTTTTTGTTGCAGGCTCGATTTAGAGCGGCGTACCGATCAACACATTCGACGGCGAGAACTGCACCTGCACCGGTTGTTCGACGGTCAGCCCACGAGTGCGCAGATCCATCGGCTCAGCCAGTGCGCAGAGTGTGTGGCCGTTGGGCAGGGAGATTCGCACTTCACTCGGGCCGTCTTCGGCGTCAAGGATCGCTTCGATGGTGCCGGTGAGGAGATTGTGTCCCGGCGTTGCAGATTGTTCAGCAGTGAGCAATTCCAGCCAGCCAGCCTTGATCAGGGCGACCACTTCGGTGCCGTTTTGCAGTTCAAGGTGCACGGTGCTGTCGTGGGTGATCTGTGCGTCGAGGCACAAGCCTTCGGCCAGCTCCAGACGGATCAAGTCATTGCGGCCCTGCGCTTCGATGGCGATGACTTTGCCGTGCAACTGATTGCGCGCGCTGGTCCGCAGCATCAATCGGCCGAGCAGATCGAGATCGCTGGCGTCTTCCGCCGCTTCCAGCACCTGCGCCTGCAAGGCTTGCAGCTTTTGATACAGACGCAGCACGCGTTCGCCTTCGCTGGACAGCTTGGCGCCACCGCCGCCCTTGCCACCAACGGCACGTTCGACCAACGGTTTCTGCGCCAGATTGTTCAGCTCATCAATGGCGTCCCACGCGGCTTTGTAGCTCAGACCGGCGCTTTTTGCGGCGCGGGTGATCGAGCCTTGTTCGGCGATGTGTTGCAGCAGGGCGATACGCTGCGGACGACGGACGATGTGCTGGGAGAGCAGGGAAGGCATGGACATGAAGGGGTGCTTTTTAGCCGTGGCGGTGGGGAGTGAAGTTGGCTGCTTGCAGCGGCGGAGTCAAGTCTGGCGCAAGTCCCCTGTGGGAGCGGGCTTGCTCGCGAAGGCGGTGTGGCAGTCGACATTGATGTTGGATGTGACGGCCTCTTCGCGAGCAAGCCCGCTCCCACATGGGATTTGTGTTGGCCTCAGGTTCCGGGTTTTGGCGTGCGGGCGAGGCAGTAGACGTCAACTCTTGCAGCGCCGGCATTGATTAATAATCGGGCTAACGCTTGGGCCGTGGCGCCGGTGGTCAGCACATCATCGACCAACGCCAGATGTCGGCCTTGGACATTGGCGTCAGGATCCAGACTGAACGCTTCACGCAAATTACGTTTGCGCGCTTTGGCGTCGAGATCCTGCTGGGCGCTGGTGTTTTGCACCCTGTGCAGCATCCGTTCCTCACAGGGCAAATCCAGCGACGCGCTCAACCATCGCGCCAGCATCGCCGCCTGATTGAAGCCTCGTTGACGCAAGCGTTGTTTCGCCAGCGGCACCGGCAACAACACATCCGGCCTCGGCAGATCCTCTTCGAAGCGATGTTGCAGATATTGCCCGAGAACGTCGGCGAGCAGGTGGCCAAACGGCCATTTCGCGTTGTGTTTAAACCGCGTAATCAAACTGTCGACCGGGAAGCCATACAGCCACGGCACAACAACCTGTTCGAACGCCGGCGGCTCTAGCAGGCACTCGCCGCAGGTCAGGCCCGCCGCGGCCAGCGGCAATGCACAGGTGACGCAGTGGTCTCCGAGCCACGGCAGTTCAGTTTCGCAAGCGACGCAAATTGGCATTTCTGCTTCTGCGGCCTCATCGCACAACAAACACGTCTGTACGTTTTTTAAACAGATGTAAACCGAGCCTTTGTATCGTGGTTGACAGCGCATGACTCTTCCTTAAATATGCCGAACATCCGTGTAGCGCCTGTGGGTATTCCGTTTCCCCAGTCGCGAGCCAAGCATAACCAAGGAATTACCCATGAGCGCGAGCACCACCGCCACCCTGCGTCACGACTGGTCTCTGGCCGAAGTCAGAGCTCTCTTCGTACAGCCCTTCAACGACTTGCTGTTCCAGGCGCAAACGGTGCACCGCGCGCATTTCAACGCCAACCGCGTGCAGGTCTCGACCCTGTTGTCGATCAAGACTGGCGCCTGCCCGGAAGACTGCAAGTACTGCCCGCAGTCCGGTCACTACAACACCGGTCTTGAAAAAGAAAAGCTGATGGAAGTGCAGAAAGTCCTCGAAGAGGCGGCGCGCGCCAAAGCCATTGGCTCGACGCGGTTCTGCATGGGCGCGGCGTGGAAACATCCGTCGGCGAAAGACATGCCGTACGTGCTGAAAATGGTTGAAGGCGTGAAAGCCATGGGCCTGGAAACCTGCATGACCCTCGGCCGTCTCGATCAGGATCAGACCGAAGCGCTGGCCAAGGCCGGCCTCGATTACTACAACCACAACCTCGACACGTCGCCTGAGTTCTACGGCAGCATCATCACCACCCGCACTTACAGCGAGCGCCTGCAAACGCTGGCCTACGTGCGTGAGTCGGGGATGAAGATCTGCTCGGGCGGGATTCTTGGTATGGGCGAGTCGCTGGATGACCGCGCCAATCTGCTGATCCAGTTGGCCAACCTGCCAGAGCATCCGGAATCGGTGCCGATCAACATGCTGGTGAAAGTCGCCGGCACGCCGCTGGAAAACGCCGAAGACATCGACCCGTTCGACTTCATCCGCATGCTCGCGGTGGCGCGCATCCTCATGCCGCAATCCCATGTGCGCCTGTCCGCCGGCCGCGAAGCGATGAATGAGCAGATGCAGGCCCTCGCGTTCTTTGCCGGTGCCAACTCGATTTTCTACGGCGACAAACTGCTGACCACCGCCAACCCGCAGGCGGACAAGGACATGCAATTGTTTGCGCGTCTGGGTATCCAGCCGGAAGCGCGTGAAGAGCATGCGGACGAGGTTCACCAGGCGGCGATCGAGCAGGCGCTGGTTGAGCAGAAGAGCAGCGAGCAGTTCTACAACGCTGCCGTCTAAAACCTCTTGAAGGAATGCAAAACCCCTTGTGGGAGCGAGCCTGCTCGCGAAAGCGGTGCCTCAGTCGACATTGATGTCGGATGTGAAGGCCTATTCGCGAGCAGGCTCGCTCCCACAAGGGATCTGTGTCACTTGAAAGTCGAGGCCTGCATGTCTTTCGATCTCGCCGCACGCCTTGCTGCCCGTCGTGCCGAAAATCTCTATCGCCAGCGCCCGCTGCTTGAATCCCCGCAGGGGCCTGAAGTGGTGGTCGATGGCCAACCGTTGCTGGCCTTCTGCAACAACGATTACCTTGGCTTGGCCAACCACCCGCAAGTCATCGAAGCCTGGCGCGCTGGCGCTGAACGCTGGGGCGTCGGTGGCGGTGCCTCGCATTTGGTGATCGGCCACAGCGGCCCGCATCACGCGCTCGAAGAAGCACTGGCTGACCTCACCGGTCGCCCGCGTGCGCTGTTGTTCACCACCGGTTATATGGCCAATCTCGGCGCGGTCACCGCGCTGGTCGGGCAGGGCGATACGGTGCTGGAAGACCGCCTCAATCATGCTTCATTGCTGGACGCGGGTCTGCTGTCCGGCGCGCGTTTCAATCGCTACCTGCACAACGACGCCGAAAGCCTGGCCAAGCGCCTGGAGAAAGCCACCGGCAATACGCTGGTGGTCACCGACGGTGTGTTCAGCATGGACGGCGATCTAGCCGATTTGCCGGCTCTCGCCCGCGAAACCAAGGCCAAGGGCGCGTGGCTGATGGTCGATGACGCGCACGGTTTCGGCCCGCTCGGCGCGAATGGCGGCGGCATCGTCGAACACTTCCGTTTAAGTCAGGAGGATGTGCCGGTGTTGGTCGGCACCCTCGGCAAAGCCTTCGGCACGGCTGGCGCTTTCGTCGCCGGCAGCGAGGAACTGATCGAAAGCCTGATCCAGTTCGCCCGCCCGTACATCTACACCACCAGCCAGCCACCGGCGCTGGCGTGCGCAACGCTGAAAAGTCTGGAGTTGCTGCGCACTGAACATTGGCGCCGCGAGCATCTGCAGACGCTGATCCGTCAGTTCCGCCGTGGCGCAGAGCAGATTGGCCTGGAACTGATGGACAGCTTCACGCCGATTCAGCCGATCATGATTGGCGACGCCGGGCGTGCGGTGCGTTTGTCGCAGATGTTGCGCGAGCGTGGGCTGATGGTTACTGCGATCCGTCCGCCCACCGTGCCTGCCGGCAGTGCGCGTTTGCGCGTGACCCTGACCGCCGCGCACAGCGAGGCGCAGGTGCAGCTATTGTTAGAAGGACTGGCCGATTGCTTTGCCCAACTCTCGTCGGAGCCAAGCCATGCGTGATCGCCTGATTCTGCTGCCCGGCTGGGGCCTCGGTGTGTCGCCGATGGAGCCTCTGGCCGCGGCGTTGCAAGGCCTCGATCAACATCTGAAAGTCGACATCGAGCCGCTGCCGGAACTGGATTCCAGTGACCTGCAAGACTGGCTCGACGAACTCGATGAAAGCATTCCTCAAGATGTGTGGCTCGGCGGCTGGTCGCTGGGTGGCATGCTCGCATCCGAATTGGCTGCGCGGCGTGGTGAGCATTGCTGCGGGTTGCTGACGCTGGCGAGCAATCCTTCTTTTGTTGCCCATGAGCAGTGGCCGAGTGCGATGGCGGGCGAGACCTTCGACGCGTTTCTCGCCGGTTGCCAAGCCGACCCGCGCACCACTCTTAAACGGTTTTCGCTGCTGTGTGCTCAGGGCGCGCAAGACCCGCGCGGCTTGTCGCGATTGTTGCTCGGCGGCGCGCCGAATACCGCGCCGTCAGCATTGATGGCCGGGCTGGAATTGCTCGCACAGATCGACACCCGCGATGCGCTGCAGGCGTTTCGTGGGCCGCAGTTGCATCTGTTTGGCGGGCAGGACGCGCTGGTGCCGGCGGAAGCAGCGGGAGAATTGTTCACTTTGTTGCCGGATATTGAAATTGGTCTGATCGAACAGGCCAGTCATGCGTTTCTTCTGGAAGACCCCCACGGACTGGCGGGCGCGATCCAGGCTTTTTTACATGAGTGCGGTGATGACTGATTTGTCTCTTGTGCTGCTTGGCGGCTTGCCTGACAAGCGTCAGGTCGCAGCCTCTTTTTCTCGTGCAGCGGCCAGTTACGACAGTGTCGCCGAGTTGCAACGTGATGTAGGTACACAGTTGATTCAGTGTTTGCCAACGGATTTTGTCCCGGCGCGCTGGCTGGATCTCGGTTGCGGCACCGGTTATTTCACCCGCGCGCTGGCTTCGCGGTTTGCCGAGGGCCACGGGCTGGCGCTGGACATCGCCGAGGGCATGCTCGATCACGCGCGGCCATTGGGCGGGGCTGAGCATTTCATCGCCGGTGATGCGGAGCGGTTGCCGTTGCAGGATTCGACCTGTGATCTGATCTTCTCCAGCCTCGCGGTGCAGTGGTGTGCGGATTTCGAGGCGGTGCTCAGCGAAGCCTTTCGCGTGCTGAAACCGGGCGGAATTTTTGCGTTTGCTAGTCTTTGTGTAGGGACGTTGTTTGAGTTGCGCGACAGTTGGCGGCAGGTCGACGGGATGGTGCACGTCAACCGCTTCCGCGAGTTTTCCCGTTATGAGCAATTGTGTGCAGCGAGTGGCTTGCGCACGCTGAGTCTGCAGAATCAGGCGCATGTGCTGCATTACCCGGATGTGCGCAGCCTGACCCATGAATTGAAAGCGTTGGGTGCGCACAATCTGAATCCGGGGCGACCGGGCGGTTTGACCGGGCGCGCGCGGATTCTTGGGCTGGTCGACGCTTATGAGCAGTTCCGTGAGGCGTCGGGATTGCCGGCGACTTATCAGGTGGTCTACGCCGTGTTGGAGAAACCCGTATGAGCGCAGCCTATTTCATCACCGGAACCGATACCGATGTCGGCAAGACCACGGTGGCCGCCGGGTTGCTGCACGCGGCGCGGTCGGCCGGGCTGAGCACGGCGGCGGGCAAACCAGTGGCTTCTGGCTGCGAAGTGACGCCCAAGGGTTTGCGCAACTCGGACGCGTTGGCGCTGTTGGCCGAGTGTTCCGTGCCGCTGACTTATCAACAGGTCAATCCGGTGGCGTTCGAGCCGGCCATCGCGCCGCATCTGGCGGCGCGTGAAGCGGGTGTGGCGTTGACCGTGCAATCGTTGCTGGCGCCGATGCGCGAGATTCTGGCGATGAATGCCGATTTCACCCTGATTGAAGGCGCGGGCGGCTGGCGGGTGCCGTTGGCGGATCAGGATAATTTGTCGGATCTGGCGATTGCGCTGAAGCTGCCGGTGATTCTGGTGGTCGGCGTGCGCTTGGGTTGCATCAGTCATGCGCTGCTGACGGCTGAGGCGATTGCCCGGGATGGCCTGCAACTGGCGGGGTGGGTGGCGAACATCATCGATCCGAAGACGTCGCGGCTGGAGGAGAATCTGGCGACACTGGCTGAACGGATCCCGGCGCCCTGCTTGGGGCGGGTGCCGAAACTCAAGGCGTTGAGCGCAGAGGCGGTGGCCGATCATCTGCAACTGGATTTGCTCGACTAAGTTTTTCACTATGAGCAGGCACTGTGCCATTAGTGTTTTTGACGGGTGTTTTTCTGGCGCGTCTGCTTCAATGACGGCTATTGATCCTTCCCAGGGATGAGAACCGTTATGGAAATCTCCGGTAACACAGCTTTTTATGCGGGGCTGAGCTCGATTCAGAGCGGGCAGAACCGTGTGGATCAGGCTGCCAGCCAGATCGCCAACACCACCATCGAACGTTCGGTCACCAGCCAGTCCTCGGAAGCTCAGGTTGATCGTCTGCGTGGCGTCGACCGCAGCCAGCAAATGGATCCGGGCAGCGACATGGTGCAGATGGCGCAGGGCAAATTCCAAGTGGATCTGGGCGCGAAGGTCGTCAAGGCATCCGACGAAGTGCTCGGTACTATCATCGATACGTTTGCCTGATTGCTTCTTCATCTGTCTGCTGAACGCCGCGCCTTGTCGCGGCGTTTTTCGTTGTAAGTCCTTCTCCCTCAACTAATCTTTTTTCAGCGGCCGTGGCTCGTTGGAGTCCATGGCGGTTTGCTGTGTCCGGCGTTTGAAAGGTGCGATGACGAACGGCAAAAGATCGACGCTTGACAAGATTTCGGCGTAAACGTATGTTTCAAACAACTGTTTGACCGTCACAACAAATCAACACGGTCGTTCATTCCCGGTTACATCAGCAGAGGTTTATCGCTATGCCTGACTACAAGGCCCCCTTGCGTGATATTCGCTTCGTTCGTGACGAGCTGCTCGGCTACGAAGCGCACTATCAGAGCCTTCCGGCTTGCGCAGACGCGACTCCGGACATGGTTGACGCCATTCTCGAAGAAGGCGCCAAGTTTTGTGAGCAGGTACTGGCACCGCTGAACCGCGTGGGCGACCTCGAAGGTTGCACCTGGAGCGAGTCCGGCGTGAAAACCCCGACTGGCTTCAAAGAGGCTTACAAGCAATTCGTTGAAGGCGGCTGGCCAAGCCTCGCTCACGACGTTGAGCACGGCGGCCAAGGCCTGCCGGAGTCGCTGGGTCTGGCCGTGAGCGAAATGGTTGGCGAAGCCAACTGGTCGTGGGGCATGTACCCAGGCCTGTCGCACGGCGCGATGAACACCATCTCCGAGCACGGCACGCCAGAGCAGCAAGAAGCCTATCTGACCAAACTGGTCTCCGGCGAATGGAACCGGCACCATGTGCCTGACCGAACCGCACTGCGGCACCGACCTGGGCATGCTGCGCACCAAGGCCGAACCTCAGGCCGACGGTTCCTACAAGGTTTCCGGCACCAAGATCTTCATCTCGGCCGGTGAACACGACATGGCCGACAACATCGTCCACATCGTGCTGGCCCGCCTGCCGGATGCACCGGCTGGCACCAAAGGCATCTCGCTGTTCATCGTTCCCAAGTTCATGCCGAATGCCGATGGCACCGTCGGTGAGCGCAACGCAGTGACCTGCGGTTCGCTGGAACACAAGATGGGCATCCACGGCAACGCCACTTGCGTGATGAACTTCGACGGCGCTACCGGTTTCCTGATCGGCCCGGCGAACAAAGGCCTGAACTGCATGTTCACCTTTATGAACACCGCACGTCTGGGTACCGCGTTGCAAGGTCTGGCCCACGCCGAAATCGGTTTCCAGGGCGGCCTGAAATACGCTCGCGATCGTCTGCAAATGCGCTCGCTGACTGGCCCGAAAGCGCCGGAAAAAGCTGCCGATCCGATCATCGTTCACCCAGACGTACGCCGCATGCTGTTGACCATGAAGGCGTTCGCCGAAGGCAACCGTGCGATGGTGTACTTCACCGCCAAACAGGTCGACATCGTCAAATACGGCGTCGATGAAGAAGAGAAAAAGAAAGCCGACGCACTGCTGGCCTTCATGACTCCGATCGCCAAAGCGTTCATGACCGAAGTCGGTTTCGAATCCGCTAACCACGGCGTTCAGATCTACGGCGGCCACGGCTTCATCGCCGAGTGGGGCATGGAGCAGAACGTTCGCGACAGCCGCATTTCGATGCTGTACGAAGGCACCACCGGTATCCAGGCACTCGACCTGCTCGGCCGTAAAGTGCTGATGACCCAAGGCGAGGCTTTGAAAGGCTTCACCAAGATCGTCCACAAGTTCTGCCAGACCAACGAAGGCAACGAAGCCGTTGCAGAATTCGTTGCACCGCTGGCGGCAATCAACAAGGAATGGGGCGAGCTGACCATGAAGGTCGGTATGGCTGCCATGAAAGATCGCGAAGAAGTCGGCGCGGCCTCCGTGGACTACCTGATGTACTCCGGTTATGCCTGCCTGGCTTACTTCTGGGCCGACATGGCCCGTCTGGCAGCTGCGAAGCTGGCAGAAGGCACTGGCGACGCAGCGTTCTACACCGCCAAGCTGCAAACCGCGCGCTTCTACTTCCAGCGCATCCTGCCGCGTACCCGTACCCACGTGGCCACCATGCTGTCGGGCGCCAACAACCTGATGGACATGAAAGAAGAAGACTTCGCGCTGGGCTACTAAGCCTTAACGCGGTCTCTTGAAAAACCGCTGTACCTTCGGGTGCAGCGGTTTTTTTTTGCGCTGGATTTGTCCCCAACTCTGGGGAAGTTTCCCCAGCAGAAACGGTGCGCTGACAGCGCTTAGCCCCAGCGTTTATTGATTCAAAATGTTTCACGGAAGGATGGCCAATTAATTGCACTGCGCTGATTGACCGGCGCTCACGAGAAATCCTCTGCTGTTCCACGACACCTCTCGCCCGGCGACTTCATGACAACAACCGTCAGGGTGAAGCACATGAACATCAGTCGACTTGTCTGGCTACCCCTCGCACTCGCAGCTTCCGGCGCAATGGCCGCAACGCCCGCCGAAGTGGATCCTCCGGTACCGGAAGTGCCGAGCCTGCAATCGCTGCGCGGCATGCTGCCGCCCGATCCGTCGGGGACAGAAGGCGGGCGCAAGGTCGACTTGATGACCGACTACGTGCTCAACCGCTCCGCCGCGATTCTGCTCGGTAAAGCGCTGTTCTGGGACATGGAGGTCGGCAGCGATGGCGCCACCGCGTGCGCGTCCTGCCACTACCACGCCGGCGTCGATCACCGCATCACCAACCAGGTCAACCCCGGCCAGGCGCATACCAATGCCAACGTCGCCTCGATTTTCAACAAGCCCTTTGTGGCCTCCGACATCCCCGGTGACGTAGCGTCCTACGCGACCTTGTCCGGCGGCAAGGGCGGGCCGAACTACACGCTGAAGAAAACCGACTTTCCGACTCACGTGCTAAGCAATCCACTGGATCGCAACTCGCCGATCGTTTATTCGACTGACGATGTGGTCGGCTCCCAAGGTGTATTCGACGCCAACTTCGTCAAACCCAATCAGCCACGTTTCGACAAATGCACTCAGCAGCCCGATGGCATCTTTCAAGTTGGCGGCATCAATGTGCGCCGCAGCACCGGGCGTAACGCGCCGTCGGTGATCAACGCGGCGTTCAACGTGCGCAACTTCTGGGACGGTCGGGCGAATAACGTGTTCAACGGTTTTTCACCGTTCGGCAATCGCGATCCCGATGCCGGGATTTACGTGACCGCCGAGCGCAGCACCGTAGCAAGCAAAGTCCGACTCGCGCTCAACGACGCCTCCGCCGCCTCACAAGCGGTGGGCCCGCCCGGTAGCGGGGTGGAGATGTCCTGCGGCGGTCGCACCTTCGCCGACATTGGGCGGCGCATGCTTGATCAGCTAATGCTCAAGCAGCAACGAATTTCCTCCAACGATTCAGTACTCGCTTCAGTTTCCGGCGCGCGGCGTCCGACCTACCGCGAACTGATCAAGAACGCCTTCCAGCCACGCCTGTGGAACGCCACGCAAAACGTGCTGGTGGGCGGTGCGCCGTACACGCAGATGGAGGCTAATTTCCCGCTGTTCTTCGGCCTGGCGATTCAGCTGTACGAATCCACGCTGATCTCCGATCAAGCGCCGATCGATGCCTACCTGCAGGGCGATTCAACCGCAATGAACGCGCAGCAAGTCGAAGGCATGAACCTGTTCCTCAACAAGGGCAAATGTGTGAACTGCCACGGGGGCCCGGAGCTGACCAACGCTGCCAGCCGTTTGCTGATGCACCCGCGTGAACGCATCGAGCGCATGGTCATGGCCGACAATCTCACTACGCTCTACGACAACGGCTTCTACAACACCGGCGTGCGCCCGACCTCCGAAGACTTGGCGCTTGGCGGGTCAGATGCGTGGGGCAATCCATGGTCGTTCAGCCGTCAGTACAACAAGTTGCTGCAGGGCGGCAGCATTGCCGATCCGCTGGACGTCGATGTCTGCACCTTTGAAGCACCGCTAAGCGCCGCGATCCCCTGCGACGCCACCCTCAAACCTAACGTCAACTTCCGCGATTCGGTCGACGGCGCCTTCAAAACCCCGACCCTGCGCAACATCGCGCTGACCGGGCCGTACTTTCACAACGGCAGCCGCTCGACGCTCAAGCAAGTGATGGAGTTCTACAACCGTGGTGGCGACCGCCGTGGTGAGGACGCCAACAACACCAGCGGTTTCGAGCACCGGTCGGCCAATCAGCACAACACCTCGAACCTCGATCCGGACATGACCAATCTCAACCTGACCCCGGATGAGATCGATGCGCTGGTGAAATTCATGGAAGTCGGCCTGACCGATCCGCGCGTGGCCTGGGAGCGGGCGCCGTTCGATCATCCGTCACTGGTCATTCCGCAGGGCCATGTCGGTGATGAAAATGCGGTGACTCAACGCCCGGCCAGCCCGAAGGTCACGACTCGCCAGGCAGCGGATGCATCGCTCAATCTCAAGCCTTACGGTGCCGAAGGGCGCAGCCCGGCGGAGGGCCCGTTGCTGCCGTTCTACAACGATCTTTGAGGGCGATTTTCTGGGCTGGCCATCAGTAATGATGGCCAGCACGTCGATCAAGGTAAAAAACTGAGTAAATCGCTCAGAATCCCAGCCCTTCTGCCGTTAAAGAGACTGCATGTGATCTGGATCACATTGTGTGTGCTTAACTGCATGCATTGCAGGCACAATGCCATTACTTTGCCAGACGGTCGGAGCTTTACCCTTGCCGCGTTCTTCCGCTGTACGTTTCAGTCATTTCCTACCCTCACTGCTGTTGTTACTTGCGGGGTTGGCGGCTGCGTACGTCAAAGACCTCAACGTATTCTTCACTTCGCTGTTCAACGTGTTGCCGACGTTGGTGCTGTTGCTGGGCGGGGCTTATTGCGCGGTTTACCGCCGCCAGCGCGAACTGTTTCTGATGCTCACGGTGTACATCGCCTACTTTCTGCTCGACACCCAGACCGACTATTACCGCGACAACGGCAAGGTGCGCGACGACGCTGCCGTGGTGTTTCATCTGGTCTGCTTGCTGCTGCCGTTGTTGTTCGGTCTGTTCGCGGCGTGGCAGGAGCGCACGCACCTGTTTCAGGACATGGTCGCGCGCTTCGCCGTTTTACTCGCCTTCGGCAGCGTCGCATTGGGGCTTGAGCAAAGTTATCCCCAGGCGCTTTTGATCTGGCTTTCCGAGATTCGCTGGCCGGCACTGCATGGCGCATGGATGAGCCTGATCCAGCTCTCCTATCCAGTGTTCATCTCGGCGTTCCTGCTGCTGGCCTGGCAATACTGGCGCAACCCGCGCCCGCTGCACGCGGCGCAGCTGGTCGGCCTGCTCGGCGTGTTCTGGATGCTGCCGAAAACTTTCATCCTGCCGTTCACCCTGAACATCATGTGCAGCCAGGTGATGTTGATGATCGCCGCTGCCGTTGCGCACGAGGCTTATCAAATGGCCTTCCGCGACGAGCTGACTGGTTTGCCGGGACGCCGCGCGCTCAACGAACGCATGCAGCGCCTCGGGCGCAACTATGTGCTGGCGATGAGCGACGTCGACCACTTCAAGAAATTCAACGACACCCACGGCCACGATGTCGGCGACCAAGTGTTGCGTCTGGTCGCCAGCAAGCTGTCGAAAATCAGCGGTGGCGGTAGGGCGTATCGCTATGGCGGTGAGGAATTCGCCTTGGTGTTCGCAGGCAAAACCCTTGAAGAGTGTATGCCGCACCTGGAAGTGATCCGCGAATCGATTGCGTCCTACAACATTCAGCTGCGCAATCAGGAAAACCGTCCGCAGGATGATCAGCAAGGTCGTCAGCGTCGTGCCGGTTCCGGCGCGTCGAGTGTGTCGGTGACGGTGAGCATCGGCGTCGCCGAACGTCTGGAGCAACGCACGCCGGAGCAAGTCCTGAAATCCGCCGACGAAGCGCTCTACAGCGCCAAAGGTGCAGGGCGAAACTGCGTCGTCGCATTCGGCCAGAACCGCCGTGGCGCGGTGCGCATGGACACCGCTGCGGGTTGAGTGATGACGGCGCATTCAGCGTCTGCACAATGATTGTCGGGCGTGGTGGTCGGCAGTAGGTTGAAGAAATCTGCTGACGGAGAAGCCACCATGCTTGAGTACAAAGCCCCGCTGCGCGACATGCGCTTTCTGATCGATCACGTCTTCGACTTCCACGCCAACTACGCCGCCCTCGGCGCGGATGACGCGAGCCCGGACATGATCAACGCGATCCTCGAAGAGGGCGCGAAGTTCTGTGAGAACGTTCTGGCACCGCTCAATCGCAGCGGTGACGAAGAGGGCTGCCATTTCGACAATGGCGTGGTGACAACGCCTACAGGCTTCAAGGAAGCTTTCGCACAATACGTCGACGGCGGCTGGCACGGTCTGGCGGCGGATCCGGTGTATGGCGGTCAAGGCCTGCCGAGTTCGCTGGGGCTGGTGATCAGCGAGATGGTCGGCTCCAGCAACACTTCGTGGGGCATGTACCCGGGCCTGACCCACGGCGCAATGTCGGCAATCCATGCTCACGGCACCGCCGAGCAAAAAGAAACCTACCTGAGCAAACTCACCGCCGGCCAATGGACGGGCACCATGTGCTTGACCGAAGCGCATTGCGGCACTGACCTGGGCATCATCAAAACCCGCGCCGTGCCTCAGGCTGACGGCAGTTACGCAGTCACCGGCAGCAAGATTTTCATCTCCGCCGGCGAGCACGACATGAGCGACAACATCATCCATCTGGTGTTGGCCAAACTTCCGGACGCACCGGCCGGAACCAAGGGCATTTCGTTGTTTATCGTGCCGAAATTCCTCGCCGATACCGCGGGTGAGGCGGGTGAGCGCAACGGCGTGTCCTGCGGTTCGATCGAACACAAAATGGGCATCAAGGCCTCGGCCACTTGCGTGCTCAACTTCGACGGCGCCAAGGGCTTCTTGATCGGCGAGCCGAACAAGGGCCTCAACTGCATGTTCACCATGATGAACCACGCACGGCTCGGCACCGGCATGCAGGGTCTGTGTCTGGGCGAGGCGAGCTTCCAGGGCGCGATCAAATACGCCAACGACCGCTTGCAGATGCGCTCGTTGACCGGCGCCAAAGCACCGGACAAAGCGGCCGATCCGATCATCGTCCACCCGGACGTGCGGCGCATGTTGCTGACCATGAAAGCCTTCAACGAAGGCAACCGCGCGCTGACCTATTTCACTGCGCAACTGCTCGATACCGCGCACCTGAACAGCGATGCCGAGGCGCGTCAGGAGGCTGAAGACCTGCTGGCGTTCCTCACGCCGATCTGCAAAGCATTCATGACCGACAGCGGGCTGGAAGTGACCAACCTCGGCATGCAGATATTTGGCGGCCACGGTTTTATTCGCGAGTGGGGCATGGAGCAACTGGTGCGCGATTGCCGGATTGCGCCGATCTATGAGGGCACCAACGGCATTCAGGCGCTCGATCTGCTCGGACGCAAGGTGCTCGGCAGTCAGGGCAAGTTGCTGCGTGGGTTTACCAAGATCGTCCACAAGTTCTGCGCGGCCAATGTTGACCATCCGCAGTTGGGCAGCTTCGTTGCGCAACTCAACGAGCTCAATCAGCAGTGGGGCGATCTGACCATGAAGGTCGGCATGGCGGCGATGAAGAACCCGGATGAAGTGGGCGCGGCGTCGGTGGATTATTTGATGTACAGCGGTTACATCATTCTCGGGTATCTGTGGTTGCGCATGGCGCTGGTGGCGCAGGCGCAATTGGAGGCGGGCGAGGGTGAGGCGGATTATCTGCGCGGGAAATTGGCGACGTGCGAGTTTTACTTCAAGCGACTGTTGCCGCGTACGGCGGCGCATCGGGCGGCGATTGAGGCGGGGAGTGATTGTTTGATGAAGTTGCCGGCTGAATTGTTTTCTCTGTAGGAAAAAGCAAAAGATCGCAGCCTTCGGCAGCTCCTACAGGGAATTTGGGGTTGGCGGGGCTGCGATTTTTTGTGGTGACTAAAAATAACAAATCAGTCACTGGTTGACCCTATGTGTCGCAAAAGTTGTTGAGGTACACTCGGGCTCAACGAAAACACCCTTCACGAATAACCTGTTTAGATCTTGCGAGGTTTGCCATGGCTGACTACAAAGCGCCGCTGCGCGATATGCGCTTCGTCCTCAATGAAGTGTTCGAGGTCGCCAAACTCTGGGCCGAACTGCCGGCCCTGGCCGAGACCGTCGACGCTGAAACCGTTGAAGCCATTCTCGAAGAGGCCGGCAAGGTCACCAGCAAAAGCATCGCGCCGCTGAGCCGTGCCGCTGACGAAGAAGGCTGTCATTGGGCCGACGGCGCCGTCACCACTCCGGCCGGTTTCCCACAGGCTTATCAGACTTACGCCGAAGGCGGATGGGTCGGCGTTGGCGGTGATCCAGAGTTCGGCGGCATGGGCATGCCCAAAGCCGTGTCGGCGCAAGTCGAAGAAATGGTCAACTCCGCCAGCCTGTCCTTCGGTCTGTACCCGATGTTGACCGCCGGCGCCTGCCTGTCGATCAACGCCCACGCCAGCGAAGAGCTGAAAGCCGCGTACCTGCCGAACATGTACGCCGGCGTCTGGGCCGGTTCGATGTGCCTGACCGAGCCGCACGCCGGCACCGACCTGGGGATTATTCGTACAAAGGCTGAGCCTCAGGCCGACGGTTCCTACAAGGTCAGCGGCACCAAGATCTTCATCACCGGTGGTGAACACGACCTCACCGAAAACATCATTCACTTGGTGCTGGCGAAACTGCCGGACGCCCCGGCAGGCCCGAAAGGCATCTCGCTGTTCCTCGTGCCGAAGTTCATGGTCAATGCCGACGGCAGCCTCGGCGCGCGCAACCCGGCGAACTGCGGTTCGATCGAACACAAAATGGGCATCCAGGCCTCTGCGACCTGCGTGATGAACTTCGACGAAGCTGTGGGTTATCTGGTCGGCGAGCCGAACAAAGGCCTCAACGCGATGTTCACCATGATGAACTACGAGCGTCTGGGCGTTGGTATCCAAGGCCTGGCGACCGGCGAGCGTTCGTACCAGAACGCCGTTGAATATGCGCGCGACCGTCTGCAAAGCCGTTCGCCAACCGGCGCGCAGAACAAAGACAAAGTCGCTGACCCGATCATCGTCCACCCGGACGTGCGGCGCATGCTGCTGACCATGAAAGCCTCGAACGAAGGCGGCCGTGCGTTCTCCACTTACGTGGCGATGCAACTCGACACCGCCAAGTTCAGCGAAGACGCCACCACCCGCAAGCGTGCGGAAGATCTGGTTGCACTGCTGACGCCGGTAGCCAAAGCGTTCCTCACCGATCTGGGTCTGGAAACCACCGTGCACGGCCAGCAGATTTTCGGCGGCCACGGCTATATCCGCGAGTGGGGCCAGGAGCAACTGGTGCGTGACGTGCGCATCACCCAGATCTACGAAGGCACCAACGGCATTCAGGCGCTGGATCTGGTCGGTCGCAAGATCGTCGGCAGCGGCGGCGCGTTCTACAAGCTGTTCGCTGACGAAATCCGCCACTTCACTGCCACCGCGAGCGCCGATCTGGGCGAATTCACCAAGCCACTGAACGATGCCGTCAACACCCTCGACGAGTTGACCTCGTGGCTGCTGGATCGGGCGAAAAACAACCCGAACGAAATCGGCGCGGCCTCGGTCGAATATCTGCAAGCGTTTGGCTACGTTTCCTACGCGTACATGTGGGCACTGATGGCCAAGGCCTCGCTGGGCAAAGAAGCGCAGGACGATTTTTACGCGAGCAAGCTCGGCACTGCACGGTTTTACTTCGCCCGTTTGCTGCCGCGGATTCACTCGTTGAGCGCGTCGGTGAAGGCCGGTAGCGAGTCGTTGTTCCTTTTGGATGCGGCGCAATTCTGACGATGTAACGTCATGTAAGCATTTGCTTACATGACGTGCTGCTGTTCTCCCATATGCGTGGATTGGATCCACGGCTAATCTACATTTCATGGACGTCGCGCAGGAAGCGCAAAGCAACAACACGGACACGTAGGATTCTGCCAGGGTGGCGGAGTGAAATGGATGTCAGGGAAACAGTCTGCAAAGCCCCGCTTCGGCGGGGTTTTCTTTTGCCTGCAGAAAAGTGCTCAGACCAACGGATCGAGCGGCGGCCTGACTTCGCGCTCCATCACTTCTTCCAGCAATGTCTGCAACAGCGCCAACGGCGCCTGCTGACGCTGCACATCGCGACAGACCAAGCCAACTTTCAGCGGCACCCGTGGTTCGCTCAGCGGCTTCCACAGCAGATCCTGATCGTCGTATTCCTTCTGTGAACGCCCCGGCAGCACCGTTGCCAATTTGGTATGCGGCAGACTGTCGAGAATCCCCACCATATTGTTCAGCTCGGCTTGCACCTGCGGACGGCGCCCGAGGGCGGTCAGTTGCGCCTGCCAGATCTGGCGGATCTGGAATTCTTCGCCCAACAGCAACATCGGCAGCTCGGCGGCTTGGCGCATCGAGACTTTCTTGAATTCGCGTAGCGGATGATCCGCCGGGATCACCAGCGTCAGTTCATCTTCGTAAAGCATCACGCCATGCAAACCCGGTTGGCGCGGCGGTAGATAACTGATGCCAATATCCAGCGAGCCATTGAGCAAACGTCGCTCGATCTCAAGTCCGGTCAATTCATAAATCTGCACCACCAGATGCGGCTGTGCCTTGCGCACGCGCTCAAGCATTTGCGGCACCAGACTGGTGTGAACCGTTTGCAACACGCCGATCGCCAGCGTTCGCAGCGCCTGACCCTTGAAGTTGCCCAACGCCTCGCGCGCCCGTTGCAAACCGTCGAGCAGCGGCAAGGCGTGGTTATACAAAGTGTGCGCGGCGAGGGTTGGCAGCAGGCGTTTGCTGCTGCGTTCGAACAGAGTGACGTCGAGGTTTTGTTCGAGCTGGCGGATCTGCTGCGACAGCGCCGGTTGCGAGATCGACAGGCGCTCCGCCGCCCGGCCGACATGGCCTTCTTCGTAGACCGCGACGAAATAACGCAGTTGTTTGAAATCCATAAGTAATGCTTATCGAAAATGCTGGAAAAACGAAATGGCCCGAAGCCGTCAGTGAGCCTAGTCTAACCGCATTCACAAGGCTTACAGGGCCAGAAAGCGCGATGAATAGCGTTCGCTTCGACAGTGTTTACATAGGCAGTTCAAAACACCTCAAACGAGGTTTTTTGCAATGAATCTGTTCAGTTTGCGGCGCCAGACGCCGAGTCTTGATGACCTCGCTTTCGAGGCCAATCCATCTGACCCTAACGAAAATCTCAGCGCCGAGCGCCTGATGCCCAGCGTCGAACGGCCGCAACAGGTATTCGTCCGTGGTCAGGGTTCGTGGCTATGGGACAGCAACGATCGTGCGTACCTGGACTTTTCCCAGGCCGGTGGCGCCAACAGCCTTGGTCACAGCCCTTCGGCGCTGGTCAAAGCCATCAGCAGTCAGGCGCAGGCGCTGATCAATCCCGGTTTCAATCTGCACAATCGCGGCATGCTCAGCCTCGCCGAACGCCTGTGCGCCGCGACCTCCAGCGATCAGGCTTACCTGCTCAACAGCGGTAGCGAAGCCTGTGAAGCGGCGATCAAACTGGCACGCAAGTGGGGCCAACTGCATCGCGGCGGCGCGTCGCGGATTATTGTTGCGAAGCAGGGTTGTCATGGTCGAAGTCTGGCAACGATTTCCGCCTCGGACAGCTGCAACCTGCACAACCGTTTCGCGCCGCTGCTGCCGGGTTTTGATCTGGTGCCGTTCAACGATTTACCGGCGCTGCATGCGGCGGTCGATGCGCAGACCGTGGCGATCATGCTGGAGCCGATCCAGAGCGATGCCGGTGTAATTCCAGCCACCGAGCACTACCTCAAAGGCGTCGAGCGTCTATGCCGTGAACTGGGCATTCTGCTGATCCTCGACGAAGTGCAAACCGGCATCGGCCGCTGCGGCACGTTGCTCGCCGAACAGTCCTGCGGAGTACGCGCCGATATCGTCGTGCTCGGCAAAGGGCTTGGCGGCGGTGTGCCGTTGGCCGCGTTGCTGGCACGGGGCAAAGCCTGCTGTTTCGAAGCAGGCGAACTCGGCGGCACCCATCACGGCAACGCACTGATGACAGCGGCCGGTCTGGTGGTGCTCGACAGCGTGCAAGACCGCAGCTTTCTCGAACAGATCAACGATAACGGCCAACATCTGCGCGAAGGCCTGGTCCGATTGGCGCACCGCTACGACCACGGCGAACTGCGTGGCCAAGGCCTGTTCTACGGACTGACCCTGTCAGACGATTCCGCCGAAGCCGTCGTCCACGCCGCCCTGCAAGAAGGCCTGCTGCTCAACGCCCCGCAAGCCAACTGTCTGCGCTTCACCCCGGCGCTCACCGTGAGCAAAACCAACATCGACGAAATGCTCCTGCGCCTCACCCGCGCATTCGCGCGCGTGCGCACCGCACAACTGCAATGCCGCAAAGGGATTGCCGTTTGAGCTGAAGTTTCCTACCCGAATTAAAGAACCGTCTCGCGGTATAACGCACGCCCCACGCCTGATTCTTTTGGCGTGGGGCGTTTTTTTGTGGCCGGGTTTTGCAGGTGGCAATTAATGCTTGAGCTATGGAGCCGCTCATGTTTTTTAAGCTTCGCCGTTGCTACGACAAATCGAAAACCTGTTGACCAAGGAAATTGAGGAGCCAGCTCATGGGTGAAAAATTCAAAAGTGAAATTTCTGAATCGATACACGAGTCAGCCATTGCACTGCTTGAGGTCGGTGCTATCAACAAGGCGACGATGCGAGAGTTTGATGTGTCGTGCCTCGTTGCATTTTCTGAGGCGGCACAGCGTCAATCTGATGCTGACGCGGAAAATGCTACTGAACCCTGACGAACGGCGCGGGTCGATTAGCTTGTATGGCTCAGGTGAGCCAACCCCCATTCAGGAGCTGCCCCATGGATTTTATTCGGATCATCATCGCTATTTTGTTGCCGCCACTGGGTGTGTTTCTGCAGGTCGGGTTTGGCGGGGCGTTCTGGTTGAACATTCTGCTGACGTTGTGCGGGTATATTCCGGGGATCGTGCATGCGGTGTATATCATCGCCAAGCGCTGAGCCAGATGCATGCCCTGTAGGAGCTGCGGCACGCTGCGATCTTTTGATTTTGATTTTGATTCGAGGATCAGGATCAAAAGATCGCAGCGTGCCGCAGCTCCTACAGGGAAGGTTTCAGTCTGTAGATCCCATCACCCGTCGATAGAATTTCCACTCCTGCTCCAGCGCATGTGCCTGATTGGCCGCGCGGCGGAAGCCGTGGCGTTCGTCGGGGTAGTAGTGGGCTTCGACCGGGATTCCGTTCTGTTCCAATGCCGTGACCATGTCGCGGGTTTGTTGCGGGACAACCACCGCGTCCAGTTCACCCTGAAAGAAAATCACCGGCACGCGGATGTTGTTGGCGTGCAACAACGGTGTACGGGCGGCGTAGCGTTCGGCGTCTTTTTCGGGATCGCCGATCAGCCAGTCCAGATAATCGCCTTCGAACTTGTGCGTCGCCCGAGCCAACGCCACCGGGTCGCTAACGCCGTAAAGGCTGGCGCCCGCACGGAAAACCTGTTTGAACGCCAGCGCACACAGCGTGGTGTAACCGCCTGCGCTGCCACCACGAATGAACGCCCGTTCGCCGTCGATCAAGCCTTGGTCGGCAAGATACGCGACGACCGCGCAAGCATCCTCGACATCCACCTCACCCCAGCTCAGATGCAACGCCTGACGATATTCCCGACCATAACCGCTGCTGCCGCGATAGTTGAGATCGGCGACGGCGAAGCCGCGTTGCGTCCAGTATTGAATGCGCGGGTCGAGCATCGGGTAGCAGGCCGACGTCGGGCCGCCGTGGATGAACACCACCAACGGCGGCTTAGTCTCGCCGCTCATAGCCGGATAGAAAAACCCATGCGCTTCGCCGGATCCGCTTGGATAACGCAACGTTTGCGGACGACTGATGCGCTGGGCGGGCAGGGGCGCCACGCCACCGGCCAGCACTTGCACTTCACGCGTTGCACGATCAATGGTGATGACCGCCGAAGGACTGATCGGCGAGGCCGCGATGCAGTAGATAAATTGCGCATCCAGAGCCAGATGACGGAAGCGGCTGTAGTCACCGGTGAAATCTTCATCGCCCAATGTCAGACGGCCAAACCCACCTTCACTCCAACTGGCTAAAACCGAATCTTCAACAGGCAACCAGGTGCAGCCGCCGAGTTGCCAAGGCGCCGGTGCATGATCGGCCTGAGCAGCGGGCAATGGCTTCAAACCATCAGAAGCCTCAGCCCATGGCTGCCAGAAGCCACCGCGATCAGTCAGGCAATACAGCCGACCTTCAGCATCAAATCGCGGCTGTTGAATGGACTCCTCAATCTCGGCGCCAGCCACGCAGCGCGGCGAACTGAATGCACCATCCGCCAGGCGTTCAGCCACCATCAACCGCGTCGACGTCCACGGCTGATGCGGCCGGCTCCACTCGACCCACGCTAAACGCTGGCCATCCAGGCTGATAGTGGGCGCAGCATAAAAATCCGCGCCTTCAACCAATAAATGCCGCGCGCCGTCAGCCAGATCAATTGCCACCAACCGATGCTGATCGCGCAGTTCTTCCACCGCCAGCACCTGGCCATTGGCAAAATGCAGATCGCCGTAACGACAATCACCCGAGGCCAGCGCCTCAGGCGCTCCATCCAGCGTCTGCCGATACAACTGCTGATCCGCCTCAGCGACGAAAACCACCCCGTCCGGCGTCAGACAAAACGCACCACCGCCATATTCGTACACGCGACTGCGTACGCTGAAGCCATCCGGCGTCAGACGTTTCGCCACACCATCGCGCCAATGCCAGATCCGGCACGCGGCATCTTCCGGGCGATATTCATTCCAGAACAGACCATTGGCGCCGAGTTGCAACTCGGCGAAGTCCATGCCGGCAGCGACGGCTTGCGAGGCGCTGAATGGCTCAGCCCTTGGCGATGAGGCGTGAGTTTCGTTCATTGCGGAAGGCCAGTTGTTCGATGGTTTGAGTGGCGGTCTCGGCTTCTTCGCGGGCCTTGAGAATCACGCCGTGGTGTTCGGATTTGCTGCACACCGGGTCGGCATTGCTCGCATCACCGGTGAGCATGAATGCCTGGCAGCGGCAGCCGCCGAAGTCTTTTTCTTTCTCGTCGCAGGAGCGGCACGGCTCGGGCATCCAGTCGTAACCGCGAAAGCGGTTGAAGCCGAACGAGTCGTACCAGATGTGTTGCATGCTGTGATCGCGCACATTGGGAAATTGCACCGGCATCTGCCGGGCGCCGTGGCAGGGCAGGGCGGTGCCGTCCGGCGTGACCGTCAGAAAGATACTGCCCCAACCGTTCATGCAGGCTTTCGGGCGTTCTTCGTAGTAATCCGGGGTGACGAAAATCAGCTTGCACGGATGCCCTTCGGCTTCCAGCTTCGCCCGATACTCGTTGGTGATGCGCTCGGCACGCACCAGTTGTTCCTTGGTCGGTAACAGGCCGACACGATTGAGCTGCGCCCAACCATAGAACTGGCAAGTGGCGAGCTCGACGAAGTCGGCTTCCAGCGCGATGCACAGCTCGATGATGCGGTCGATCTTGTCGATGTTGTGCCGATGGGTGACGAAGTTCAGCACCATCGGATAGCCGTGGGCCTTCACCGCGCGGGCCATTTCCAGTTTCTGCGCGAAGGCTTTTTTCGAACCGGCGAGCAGGTTGTTCACTTGCTCGTCGCTGGCCTGGAAACTGATCTGGATGTGATCGAGGCCGGCCTTCTTGAAGTCGCTGATTTTCTGCTCGGTCAGGCCGATGCCGGAGGTGATCAGGTTGGTGTAGAAACCCAACTGCCGCGCTTCATGAATCAGCTCGGCGAGATCCTGACGCACCAGCGGCTCGCCACCGGAAAAGCCCAGTTGCGCAGCGCCCATCTCCCGCGCCTCGCGAAACACCTTGATCCATTGTTCTGTGCTCAGCTCTTTGCCCTGCTCGGCGAAATCCAGCGGATTGGAGCAGTACGGGCATTGCAGCGGGCAGCGGTAGGTCAGCTCGGCGAGCAGCCACAGCGGCAGGCCGATTTCAGGCTTGGGCGGCAGATCAGGCAAGTTCGATCCAGTGCTGTGCACGGGCAACCTCCATGAATTGCTCGATGTCATCACCGAGCTCAGGCACGCCGGGGAACTGCTCATCGAGTTGGGCAATGATCGCCGCAACGTCGCGTTCGCCGTCGATCAAACCGCCGATCAGCGCGGCGCTGTCGTTGAGCTTGATCATGCCTTCGGGGTAAAGCAGCACGTGACCTTTTTGCGCCGGTTCGTACTGGAAGCGGTAGCCGGGACGCCAGGTCGGGACTTTGCTGCGGTCGAAACTCATAAGGTGATTCCTTTATGCCAGACGCGTTGTTCGGTCACGCTGTGATACGGCGGGCGATTCAGTTCGTAGGCCATGCTCATGGCATCGAGCATGCTCCAAAGAATGTCCAGTTTGAACTGGAGAATTTCCAGCATGCGCTCCTGGCCTTCGCGCGTCTTGTAGTGCTCGAGCGTGATCGCCAGACCATGCTCAACATCACGCCGTGCCTGACCGAGGCGGGTGCGGAAATATTCATAACCGGCCGGGTCGATCCACGGGTAATGCTGCGGCCAACTGTCGAGGCGCGACTGGTGGATCTGCGGCGCGAACAGTTCAGTCAGCGAGCTGCTGGCGGCTTCTTGCCAACTGGCGCGGCGGGCGAAGTTGACGTAGGCGTCGACGGCAAAACGCACGCCGGGCAATACCAATTCCTGGGAGCGCAGTTGATCCGGGTCGAGACCGACCGCTTGACCGAGCCGCAGCCAGGCTTCGATGCCGCCGTCTTCACCGGGGGCGCCGTCGTGGTCGAGCAGGCGCTGGATCCATTCGCGGCGGATTTCCCGATCCGGGCAATTAGCGAGGATCGCCGCGTCTTTCAGGGGAATGTTCACCTGATAGTAGAAGCGGTTGGCGACCCAGCCCTGAATCTGCTCGCGGGTGGCGCGGCCTTCATACATCGCCACGTGGTAGGGGTGGTAGATGTGGTAGTAGGCGCCTTTGGCGCGCAGGGCTGCTTCGAATTCTGTGGGGGACAGCGGGGTGTCAGTCATTGCGGTTCTCCGGGGAACAACCCTAGAAATCTTTTCTGTTTGCACTGGCCTCTTCGCGAGCAGGCTCGCTCCCACAGGTTGATCGCATTCCAATGTGGGAGCGAGCCTGCTCGCGAAGGGCCGCGCATCGGTATCTACGGCTTACAACACAATACTCATGCCATCGAACGCCACTTCAACATTACGCCGCGCCAGTTCAGCACGCTCCGGCGAATCTTCGTCGAGAATCGGGTTGGTGTTGTTGATGTGGATAAGTACCTTGCGCTGCTCCGGCAACTGCTCCAGCACTTCGAGCATGCCGCCAGGCCCGTTCTGCGCCAGATGGCCCATCTCACGACCGGTACGCGTGCCGACGCCACGGCGCTGCATTTCATCGTCATCCCACATCGTGCCGTCGACCAACAGGCAATCGCTGCTTGCCATGATCTCCAGCAACGGCGCATCGACCTTGCCCAGACCCGGGGCATAGAACAGCTTGCCGCCAGTCTTCAGGTCTTCCACGATCAAACCGATGTTGTCGCCCGGGTGCGGATCAAAGCGGTGCGGCGAGTACGGCGGCGCGGCGCTGCGCAACGGCAGCGGGGTGAAACGCAGGTTCGGGCAGGCGGCCACGGTGAAGCTCTGGTCGAGTTCGATGCGGTTCCAGTCCAACCCGCCGTTCCAATGGGTGAGCATCTTGAACAGCGGGAAACCGGTGCTCAGGTCTTCGTGAACCATGTCCGTGCACCAGACCTGATGCGGGCAGCCTTCGCGCAGGCTGAGCAGGCCGGTGGTGTGGTCGATCTGGCTGTCCATCAGGATGATCGCGCTGATGCCGGTGTCACGCAGGGCGCGGCCCGGTTGCATCGGGGCGAAGCTTTGCAGCTGCGCGCGGATGTCTGGCGAGGCGTTGCACAGCACCCAGTTCACGCCGTCATCGGAAATCGCGATGGACGATTGGGTGCGGGCCTTGGCATTCAGGCTGCCGTCGCGAAAACCTGCGCAGTTGACGCAGTTGCAGTTCCACTGCGGAAAACCGCCGCCAGCGGCCGAACCCAGAATCTGGACGAACATGAACACTCCATCATTTCAACGCGGAAAATAAAACGCCCCGGCGAGCCGAGGCGTTGCACTGCAGTTCTATGTAAGCAGAACTCAGCGGCTGGCGAAGTACATGGTGACTTCGAAGCCGATACGCAGGTCGGTGTAAGCAGGTTTTGTCCAGGACATGGTGTGTCTCCTCAGGGTGGGTGGGATAGCGCTGTCCATAGTTATAGTCCACGGCAGCGCAGAGATGTTCCAAATAGTTAGGCTGCTATGTTACTCAAAATGTCACCGGGTTTGCCCGTGAATCTTTGAGAAAGCTCCTTGCAGCCTCGGTAATGATCAATTTGCTGCTTGCCATGGCGCGCCGGGCGCGGAATCGGTGGCGAGACAGCGGTAACCGCCCTCGGCGTTGATCAAATGCTGTGCAGCCGTGAGCAAAGTCTGGCGATCGAGTTGGCCGATGGCAGCGCTCAGTTGCTCAAGATAATCCGACGAGTGGCCAGCGAGTTTCGCCTGCCACAGCAATTCGGCGGCGTCCTTGCTGGACAGGTTGGCGTCGTTGAATTGATCACTGAGGTTTTGCCGGTGCTGGCTGAGACTGGCGTCATCGTGGGATTCGATCAACGCGGGGAGGTCTTCGCTGAATGCTTGAACGTGGCCAAGTATTTCCAGCGCTGAGGCGGTGGGCGATTGCACGCCGAATACGATTGCAGTCTGGCCGTGTATCTGGCGCAAGGCGCTGAATACCGCGTAACCCAGTTTTAACTCAACGCGCAGGCGCTGGTAGAACGGGGTCTGGACAATCAGCGCGAGCAGTCGCCATGCCGCGTCGTCGGTAATGCTGCGACTGGCAGTCGGGCAGCACAACAGCACGGCGTGTTCGCTGGATGCGCTGTCGATCTGGCGCCATAACCGTCGGCTGTCGAGCGCTGACGGAGCAGGCAATTGGTTGTCCGGCGTACCGGGAATGCGGCTCAGAGCGAGGCCCATGGCTGATTGGGTTTGTTGATTGAGGCCCAAAGCGAGGCCGTCCCACCGAGAAGTTGTCCACAGGTGTTTTGCATCGTCAGCCGTTGGTACAGGCTCCAGACAAAACTTCGGTAAGGCATTTATCAGTTGGCGGATGGGCATCAACGGCGTTTCTGGCGCGCTGCGTGGGGAATTGGCATCAACCTCTGTCAGAGATTTCAGCGCGTGCTCGAGGACATTGGGCATCGGCTCCTGCAATCCGGTGAGCTTCAGCAGCCATTGATTGCCCGTGGCGCTGAAAGACAGCTCGACGCCGGCCTCGCGCGCGTCCTGCTGAGGTTGCTGAAGACTGCGCTGCAAGCGCGAGTGCAGATCAGCGCTTACGGCGGCCTCAACCTGCCAGCGCAGATAAATCGCGCCTTCCTCGCTGTTGTCCGGCAAAGCCTGACTGAACTGCATCGGTGAGCGTTCACGGCGGCCGCGCGATCGATCCTGAGCAAACGTGCGCAGGCCACGGTGGGCGCTGGTCTGGCCGCGAATCAGCCCGGCATTGGCCAACGGTTCATTGGCGCGCAGGAACGGATTGGCTGCGGGCAGACGCCAGTGCTCGCTGAAGTTATCCACAGTGCCGATTTCGCCGAGGATCTGTGTGAGGGCTTCAACGCCTTTATCGGACAGGCCGATTTCCAATTGTTCACTGTCGAGCCGCGCCCGTTGCAGCGCGCCGCTGACTTGCTGCTGACGTTCAAGCAGGGCCGCGTATTCTTTGCGCAGTGGCGACCAATCCTGCTGAGCGAAGAAACTCAGCCAATCCAGCATCTGCTCGCGAATGGCGTTTAACGATTCCGCTGGAGCGGTGAATTCCAGCTGCAACAACGCTTGCCCGTTGAAGTGATAAACCGGCGCAGCTTTCAAGCCATCTGCCAGTTTTTGCGCCTGCAAATGCGCGAGCAGCCCGCCGGGTTTGGCGCTGTTCAGCCAATGGCAGAGAAACACCAAAGCCTCGACGGATGACTCAGGCAAGGCATCAAACGCAAACAGCAAATTGCCGCGTCGCTCACTGACCTGTTGATAACTTTTTACCGCCAGCGGCACGGTTGCCGCCTGCGTAACGTTATCCCCAGCCGGTAAGGCTTGTGAAAACTGCTCAGCCAGCGCTTTCAATTCTTCGAGACTCTGCGGCCCAACCAGACTCAAGGTCATTTGCCCCGTCTGATAAAACTGCTGATGGAAATCTTTGAGCGCTTGTTGAAACGCAGCCTGCTCGACTTGCAGGCTGTCGCGATTCCCCGCATGAAACCCGCGCAATGGATGTTCAGCCGGTAACCCTTCAAACAAGGAAAACTGCTGCTGCGCTGCAGGATCCTGCGACCAGGCGACAAATTCCGCCTGCAACACTTCCCGTTCCCGCAACTGATCGTCCAGATTCATACACGGTTTGGCGAGCATGTCTGACAGACGCTCCAGCCCTGCGCCGAACGAGCGCGTCGGCAACTCAAAGAAAAAGTCAGTGGTGCGTTCGCGCGTGCTGGCATTGACCTGGCCACCGTGACCTTGCACGTAGGCCATCAGCCCTTCGCCCGTGGGAAACCGCTCGGTGCCGAGGAACAGCAAATGCTCAAGAAAATGCGCCAGCCCTGGCCACGCCAATGGCCCGTCATGGCTACCAGCGGCCACGCGCAAAGCAGCCGCGCAGCGCTTCAGGTCAGGCATATGACGCAGGGTCACGCGCAAGCCGTTGGCCAGGATTTCAGTGTGGGGGCGGGGGTGAGTCGGCGCAGGCATGGGCACTTCCAGAACAGTGAAGTGCCAATGCTAGCGGATTAGCGCCGGTTGAGCGCGCCGTAAAGCTCGGGGCGGCGGTCGCTGAGGTAGCGATTGGCGGCGCGGGAGTCGAGCATCAACTGTCGATCGAGTTCGCCGATGATCAGCGCTTCGTCGAGTCCGGCTTGGGCGATGCGGCTGCCATCCGGTGCAGCGAGGCTGCTTTGCCCGCAATAGTGGATCTCGCCTTCGCTGCCGCAATAGTTGGCGTAGGCCACGTAACACTGGTTTTCGAAGGCGCGCGATCGCACGGTGACGTCGGCGACGAAATCGAACGGAATCATGTTCGCCGTCGGCACCAGAATCAGCTCGGCGCCGGCGAGTGCCAGACGCCGAGTGTTCTCCGGAAACTCCAGGTCGTAGCAGATCAGGAAACCGAGCTTCCAGCCGTTCAGTTCGACGATGGGGAAATCATCATCGCCTGGGCTGAACATCGAGCGATCCAGATCGCCGAACAGATGCGTTTTGCGGTAATTGCACAAGCGCTCGCCGTGCGAGTCGATCAGTTGCACGGCGTTGTAAATCTGTCCGTCGGCGGTGCGTTCCGGATAGCCATAAACAATCGCCAGACCTGCAGCCTTGGCGATCCGGCCGATCTGCTGCGCCCATTCACCGTTGTAGACCTCGGCCAAGGTGCTGACCGCTTCGGCGCCAATGTTGTAGCCGGTCATGAACATCTCCGGCAGCACCAGCAGGTCGGCGCCCTTGGCCTCCATCGCCACTTGATGCAGGCGTTGCAGGTTGGCGGCGGGTTCCAGTGGCAGCGGTGGACATTGGTAAAGGGCTACACGCATCAGGGATTCCTCTTACTCGGGCAGGGCGACAGGGCCGATGTCTTTGAACACATCACCGGGGCCCGGGTTCGCTTTATGTGTCGACCCGCCGAAATGTTTCATGATCCCCCATACCGCGTTGAGCGAGGTCTGCACCGCGCCTTCAACCCATGCCGGCGTCCAGGAAACGTCGTCGCCGGCAATGAAAATTCCGCGTTGCTCGGCCGGGATCTCGTCCTGCATGAAGTGCGCGTACATGCGCTGGTTATAGCGATAGTGGCCGGGCAGGGCGCCTTTGAAGGCACCGAGGAAGTACGGGTCGGCTTCCCACGACACGGTGATCGGATCGCCAATGATTCGCGCGGCGATATCGACTTTCGGGTAGATCTTTTTCAGCGCGTTCAGCGCCAGTTCTACGCGTTTCTCCACCGGGTGCGGGAGCATCTTCAGTGCATCGCTCATCCACGAGTACGACAGGCAGATCACGCCCGGTTTGTCGTCGCCGTTGTCGAACAGATAAGTGCCACGGGTCAGGCGATCGGTGAGGGTCATGCTCATCAAGTCGCGGCCGGTTTCCGGATCCTTGTCTTTCCAGAATGGCCGGTCGACCATCACAAAAGTCTTCGACGACTGCATGTAGCGGGTGCGGTCGAGGGCCATCCACATCTTTTGCGAGAACAGGGTTTCGTCGCATTCGATCTGCGTGGTCAGCAGCCAGCTCTGGCACGTGGTCAGCACGGCGGCGTATTCGCGGGTATCGCCGTTGTTGTCGGTGACCGCGAAACGGCCATCCGGCGCATGAGCGATTTTCTTCACGCCGGAACGCGGCGCGCCACGGTGCAGGGATTTCAGGCTGGTGCCTTCTGGCCAATGCACGCAGCGCTCCGGCACATGACGCCAGATGCCTTGCGGCACTTGCTCGACGCCGCCGACCACCAAGTGTTGGTGATCGTCGCAATTGGTCATCACCACTCGGAAGATTTCCAGCATCGAGTTGGGGAAGTCCGAGTCCCAGCCGCCGGTACCGAAACCAACCTGACCGAACACTTCGCGGTGATGGAACGACAGTTTGGCGAAGGCTTCCGAGGTGGCGACGAAGTCATAGAACGTGCGGTCGTCCCACAGCGGCACCAAGGTATTCCACAGCTCTTTCAGGCGTGGCACATCGCGGTCGCGGATGGCTTGCTGGATATCGGCGAACTGCGAGCCGGCCTCCAGCGCATCCGCCCAGGCGTCAGCCACTTCCTGAAACAGTGCAGGAAGATCCGCCAGTTTCTGTGCGTAATGGGTTTTGCCTTCGAGATCGATCACGGTGCTGCCGGAGGCAGGCGTCAACGGGTTCGGGAAAGGTTTGGTTTCGAGGCCGAGCTTGTCGACGTAGTGATAGAACGCGGTGGACGACACCGGAAAACGCATGCCCCCGAGTTCAGCGACGATGCCGTCAGTGCCGTTGAAGGCTTGCGAGCGTAAACGACCGCCCAGCTTCGACGCTTCGTAAACCACAGGCTTCAGGCCGAGTTTCATCAACTCGTAAGCCGCCACCAGACCAGCGATGCCCGCGCCGACAATCGCCACTTCTGCGCCGTGATTGTGCTCGGGAATAGTGCCGAGACCGGCCGGGTGTTCGATCCAGTCGTCAAACGCGAACGGGAAGTCCGGGCCGAAAATGGTGACTGGTTTCTTACCGTCTGCAGGATGGCGATTGTTCTTGTTCATGGCTGACCTTGCTGGCGACCCGACGCGGAATGCGCGTCTGAGTATAGGAAAAGATGCCAGCCATTCTAGGGAGCGTGGAACACGTTAATAAGACGCAAAGTGTCGTCGTTTTGCTAATTACCTGATCAATCTGACGATAGAGGCCTGCACACCGACCAAAAAGTGGGAGTGGAGTTGCTCACGAAAGCGTCGAAACAGTCGACATCATTGTTGCTGACAAATCGCCTTCGCGAGCAAGCTCGCTCCCACAGTGGATTTGTGCTTGGCGCAGATATTGGGCGCAACCCGGGTTAAATGTGGGAGTGGGCTTGCTCACGAAAGCGTCGATTCAGTCGACATCGTTGTTGCTGACTAATCGCCTTCGCGAGCAAGCCCGCTCCCACAGTGGATTTGTGCTTGGCGCAGATTTTGTGCGCAACCCGGGTTAAATGTGGGAGTGGGCTTGCTCACGAAAGCGTCGAAACAGTCGACATCGTTGTTGCTGACAAACCGCCTTCGCGAGCAAGCCCGCTCCCACAGTGGATTTGTGCTTGGCGCAGATTTTGTGAGCAACCCGGGTTAAATGTGGGAGTGGGCTTGCTCACGAAAGCGTCGATTCAGTCGACATCGTTGTTTCTGACTAATCGCCTTCGCGAGCAAGCCCGCTCCCACAGTAGATTTGTGCTTGGTGCAGATATTGGGCGCAACCTGGGTTAAATGTGTGAGTGGGCTTGCTCACGAAGAGGCCTTATCAGCCAACCGAAATGATATGGCTAACTCTCAAACCGGCTGCCCCCGATCAACCTTGCTACTCAAAATAATCGAAGTCGTCGTCTTCTCCACCCCATCCACCCCGCCAATCTGATCCAGCAACTGATCGAGCTGCTCCGGCGAATCAGTGCGCAACCACGCCACATAATCAAACTCGCCACTCACCGCACACAGCTGCTGCACCTGCGCCATCGCACTCAACCGACGCACCACCTCCTTGCCGGAACGCGGTTGCACTTTGATCCCGACGTAAGCCTGCAAGCCGCCATCGACCACCCGCTGACCCAGGCGCACGCCGTAACCGGTGATCACTTTGGCCTTTTCCAGCCGCGCCAGTCGCGAAGTCACGGTGGTGCGCGCAATGCCCAACTGCCGGGCAAGCATGGCAACGCTTTCGCGGGCGTTGATTTGCAGGGCGGCGATTAGCTGACGGTCGATTTCATCGAGCGCGGGCGGGCGGGTGTCGGGCAAGGGGTGGCTCCGTGGGTGTGGGGGCGGTGAGTACGCATGTTACAGACACTGTCAGCAACACGCTTGCAGGCGATGTTTGAACTGTTCACCCAAGAATCGATGCCATCGTTGCGCTGAAACAATACATCGGATATTTGATTTGACTTGATTGGCCTATTTATCAAGAATGCCAGCAAGAGCGCGAAATCCGCTGCCTTGCAGGGCATTAGTGGACGTAGGTACCTCAGCGATGCTGCAACATCGGTGTAAGGTGAGACCTCTTCATCCCATTTCCTGAGGATGCAAATATCAGGATTCAAATATTAAGGGCAGCCAAATGGCTGCCCTTTTCTTTGTCTTCAAGAATGTACCGCTTGTACAAAAGCTCGCCTTGGCGGTGTTTGTTCATCGCTCTGGCGGGAGCGTGCATGAAGTTCCAGAGGACATGCCCGTTTCGCACATCGACCACGACAAGCATGTCGTTTTTTGCCTCGTAGGCGTTAATGAATGCCATTCGGTATCCGCCGTTATCGTAGAGGACTTTCCATATTTCAAAAGGTCCCGTCAGCGTATCTATGGCATGTCGAACATAACGTTCTCGGGAGTCTGGACGTTTCTCGACGATGTGGGCGAGTTTGTCTCTCAGGACCGCGACGTTACCGATGGGCGTGAGGATGGTAACGGCCAACAATGACTCGTCGACAAACCCAAAGTGATCCGAGAGGATTTTGAGCGCGCCTTCTGCGTCCTCGGCCCTTTTTACCTCTTCTATTGCGGCTGACCGAAGTTCTCTCGATAAGGTTCTGAGATCGGGTAAGGCGAGGTCGATCCAGGTTTGCCGGTCGGCTGCTTCCTTTATCAGTGGCGCAGCATTCACGAGCATGAAATCGATCCTGGACGGGCGGAGGCGTCCGGAGATTACTCGTCTGGAGAAACGGTCAACAACGCGCGGAGAGGGGAGAAAACTTAGTTTGGGAACATTCCTACAGATCTTGCGGTTGTATTCCTAACAATGCTCTTCCGTACATTGCGCTCGCCAAACGTCGAACCCTAATCCATCGCCCAAGAAAAAGCCGCGCATTTAGCGCGGCTTTCAATTTGGTGGGCCCACACGGACTTGAACCGTGGACCAAAGGATTATGAGTCCTCTGCTCTAACCAACTGAGCTATAGGCCCTCAGTAGGCCGCGGATTATAGCGACGGTTTCTCGGCTGTGCTATCCGAAAAATCCGATACGGTTACACGCAGAAACGTTGCGGCGAATTCTTCCGGCGGCAGCGGCAGGCTGACGATGTAGCCCTGGATCTGTTCGCAGCCCTCGGCGGCGAGGAATTGCTGCTGTGCCTGGGTTTCCACGCCCTCGGCGATGACGGTGAATTGCATGCTGCGGCCCAGTGCGATGATGGCGCGCACAATCGCCGCATCGTGGGGGTCGTCGGGCAGTCCGCGGACAAAGGACTGGTCGATTTTGAGGATGTCCAGTGGCAGGCGTTTGAGGTAGCTGAGCGAGGAATATCCGGTGCCGAAGTCGTCAATTGCCAGTTGCACGCCGAGGTGTTTGAGTTGGTGCAGCACGGCCAGCGCCTCTTCGGCCTGACTCATGATGAAATTCTCGGTAATTTCCAGTTGCAGTAAATCCGGCATCAGGCCGTTTTCGTTGAGCAGTTGCTCAATGCGCCCGAGCAGGTTCGGCTGGCGCAGTTGTGCGCCGGCGAGGTTCACCGACAACGGGCCGAGGCTGTCGTAGACCTGATTCCACTCGAACATCTGCCGGCACGCGGTCTCCAGCACCCAATCGCCGATCTGCAGAATCATGCCGTTCTCTTCGGCCAGTGGAATGAAGTGCTCCGGCGGCACATCGCCAAAGGTTGGGTGGCGCCAGCGAATCAACGCTTCGGCACCGACCAGACGATGGTCGTCGAGGCTGATTTTCGGCTGGTAGTAGAGGTGCAATTCATTGCGCTCGATGGCCCGGCGCAGTTCGTGTTCCAGCGCGATACGCTCGCTGGCCTGCGCGGTGAGGTCGCGGGTGTAGCTTTCGACGCGGTTGCGGCCCTTGGCTTTGGAGCGGTACATCGCCGCGTCGGCGTTTTTTACCAGCGTGGCGACGTCGCAGCCGTCGCGCGGATAGAGGCTGGTGCCGATGCTGGCGCTGATGAAAAACTCGTGTTCGCCAGCCTGAAACGGCGCGCCGAAGCAGTTGAGGAGTTTGGTGGCGATGTTGTCCGCGTCGCTGGCCTGTTGCAGGCCGGGCAGCAGGATGATGAATTCATCACCGCCCAACCGTGCCACGGTGTCGATGTCGCGCAGTTGCTCTTTGAGGCGCACGGCGATGCCCTTGAGCAGCAGGTCGCCGACCGGGTGGCCGAGGCTGTCGTTGATGTGTTTGAAACGGTCGAGGTCGAGGAACAGTACGGCGCCCTGACCACCGTTTTCCTGTTGTGTGGTCAGCGCCGAGAGCAGACGACTTTCGAACAGCGTGCGGTTTGGCAGGCCGGTGAGCGGGTCGTGGTGCGCCTGATAATCGAGTTTCGCCTGCGCGTGTTTGAGACTGGAGATGTCGGCAAACACAGCGACAAAGTGCGTGATGAATTTGTCGCGGTTGCGCACGGCGCTGATGGTCAGCCAGCTCGGGTACAGCTCGCCGTTTTTACGCCGGTTGGAGATCTCGCCTTGCCAGTGACCTTCGTCGGTCAACTGGTGCCACATCGCCGCATAAAACGCGCTGTCGTGCAGACCGGAGGCGAGCAGGCGCGGGGTGTGGCCAAGGGCTTCGCTTTCGCTGTAACCGGTGATTTCCGTGAAGGCGCGGTTGACTGCGCTGATGTGCTGCTGGGTATCGGTGATCAATACGCCTTCGGCGGTGCTCTCGAACACGGTCGCAGCCTGTTGCAGTTTTTCCTGCATCAGATGACGTTCAGTAATGTCGCGGGCGATGGTCAGCATGCAATCTTCGTCACCGATCGGCAGTGGTCGGCTGGACACTTCGCACAGACGAATCTGACCATCGCTACGACGGATATGGCAGGTGAAATCACGCACGAAGCCGTCGCGGTGCAGCAGGTCGAGCATCTGTTTGCGCTCGTTGAGGTTGACCCAGATTCCCAGATCCAGCGCCGAGCGATCCACCGACATCGCGCTGTTGAATCCGGTGATGCGGCTGAACCCTTCGTTGACCTCCAGCAGCAGGCCATCGCTCTGCCGCGACAACAACAATCCGTCCGGCGAGGCGTGGAAAGCCTTGGCGAATTTCTCTTCGGAGGTTTGCAATTGCTGCTGGGTTTCTTTGAGTTGGGTAATGTCGCGCACCACGACCACCAGCGCCGGCGTGGTGTCGAGGTCGAACGGCTCGGCGGAAATCAGGCCGGTGAATACTTGGCCGTTATTGCGGCGGAAGGGCATTTCCAGATTGCGGATGCTGCCGGCCTGCAAGCGCTGGAGCAAACCGGGGCCGACGCCGGGAATGCCCCAGATATTCAGATCCGTGGCGGTCTGGCCGATGACTTCTTCGGCCTTGAGTCCAATCTGTTCCTCGAAGGCTTCGTTGACCTCCAGCAAACAGCCGTCGGACAGCCGCGCAATCACCAGAATGTCCGGGCATTGCTGGAAGACCGAGGCGAATTTCTGCTCGGAAAGACGCAGCGCTTCTTCAGTGCGCTTGGTTTCGCTGATGTCGATCATCAAACCGCGCATCACCGGTTCGTGGCCATGTTCGATAAGGCTGACGATGTCGCGCACCCACAGGCAGCGGCCGTCGGCGGTAATCACTCGGTAATCGAGGCTGTGATCGCGTCCTGCCAGCACCTCGTGATCACAAAAACTCTGGGCGCGAGTGAGGTCGGCCGGGTGAATGATGTTGCGCCAGAACCCCGGAATCAACCAATGCGACAGTGGATAACCGAGCAAGTCTTCGGCGTGCGGTGACACATAGCTGTAGGTGAAGTCGCTCATCCGCGCTTCCCAAGCGATCGCCGACAAGCTCTCGACCAGTCCACGGTAGTGATATTCGCTGCTGCGCAGCTCCTGTTCGAGGTCGATGCGCCGGGCGATTTCCGAGCTGAGACGGCGGTTGATGCGGATCACCACGGCCAGCACGATCATCAGCAATAACAGGCCGGGCAAGCCGTAAACCAGCAGGTCTGACCAGAACGTCCGGTGATCGAGGACGTTGCCCACCCAGTGTTCCTGAATGGCGCTGATTTCGGCGGGGCTCATGTCGGCGAGGACTTTGTCGAGAATTCCCACCAGCACTTTGTTTTCGCGCGGCACGCCCATCGCCAGTTGATAGCGATACGGGGTTTCGCCGCTGACATAGAGGCCATCGAGCTTGAGCTGACGCAGGCTCCAGACGCTGGAGGCGAGGTCGCCGACCACGGCGTCGACTTCGTCGGTCGCCAATGCCTGCAACGCCGAGCTGACGTTGGGCATGGCCACCAGATTCAGATCCGGGTGGTGGGTGCGCAGAAGTTCGTGCGGCGCATAGTTTTCCACCACGGCGATTTTTAATCCGTACAGATCATCGAGTTTGCGCGGTTGCGCGCCGCCGACGTGGGCGAGGATGACAATCGGGAAGTCGAGGTAGGGCCGGGTGAATGACAGATAGTTCTGCCGTTCCGGAGTGGACATGATCCCCGGCAGCAGATCGATCTTGCCGGTTTTGACCTGCTCCAGCACCTCTGTCCAGCTGATGGGCTCAATCGGCGTGAGTTTGATCGCCAGACGTTGGCGAATCACGTCGATGTAGTCAGCCGCCAGGCCCTGATAACGGCTCTGGTCGTCACGAAACTCAAACGGTGGCCACGATGCATCGACACCCAGGCGCAAGTCCGGGTGAGCCGCCAGCCAGCTACGTTCTTCATCGGTCAGAGTCAGCGCGTTAGCCGTTGCGGGTCCAAATCATCAGTGACAGCAAGAAAAGCACGGGCGCCAGTCTGGGCATAACGCTCTCGTTATGGCTCGGGGGTGATTGTTTCGAGTGTAGACGCGGACTGCAGCGGGGAGGGTGGTGCGAGGAATTTAATCTGCCTAAAAACAAAACCCCCGGCCTGGGCCGGGGGTTCTGGTATCACTCGTCGAGGAAGGAGCGCAGATGCTCGCTTCGCGTCGGGTGGCGCAGCTTGCGCAGCGCCTTGGCTTCGATCTGACGGATCCGCTCACGCGTTACGTCAAACTGTTTGCCCACTTCTTCGAGTGTGTGGTCGGTGTTCATGTCGATACCGAAACGCATGCGCAGTACTTTGGCTTCACGGGCAGTGAGGCCGGACAGCACTTCGCGAGTCGCTTCTTTCAGGCTCTCAACAGTGGCGACATCGATTGGCGACTGCATGGTCGAGTCTTCGATGAAGTCACCCAGATGGGAGTCTTCGTCATCACCGATCGGCGTTTCCATGGAGATCGGCTCTTTAGCGATCTTCAATACCTTGCGGATCTTGTCCTCAGGCATTTCCATGCGTTCGCCCAGCTCTTCCGGGGTCGGTTCGCGACCCATTTCCTGCAACATCTGCCGGGAAATACGGTTGAGCTTGTTGATCGTCTCGATCATGTGCACCGGAATACGGATGGTGCGGGCCTGGTCGGCGATCGAGCGAGTGATCGCCTGACGGATCCACCAGGTGGCATAAGTCGAGAACTTGTAACCACGACGGTATTCGAACTTGTCTACCGCTTTCATCAAGCCGATGTTGCCTTCCTGGATCAGATCGAGGAATTGCAGACCACGGTTGGTGTACTTCTTGGCGATCGAGATCACCAGACGCAAGTTCGCTTCAACCATCTCTTTCTTCGCGCGGCGGGCCTTGGCCTCACCGATCGACATGCGACGGTTGATGTCCTTGATTTCAGCGATGGTCAGACCGGTTTCGGTTTCCAGCGCGATCAGTTTCTGCTGGCAACGGATGATGTCCGGCTGTACGCGACCAATGGCTTCGGCGTACTTGCTCTTGCCTTTAGCCAGGGCGTCGAGCAGGCTTTCGTCGACTTCGTTACCCGGGAACTGACGCAGGAAATCAGCGCGTGGCATACGTGCATCACGTACACACAGTTGCATGATCGCGCGCTCTTGCTGACGCAGACGATCAAGGGCACCGCGAACACGTTCAACCAAACCTTCGAATTGCTTCGGTACCAGTTTGATCGGCATGAACAGCTCAGCCAGCGCCAGCAATTCGGCAATCGTTGCCTTGTTGCTGCGACCGTGCTTTTTCAGGGCCTTGCGGGTGATTTCCATCTGGTCGGCGACCGCGCCAAAACGCTGGGCGGCGATAACAGGATCCGGACCAGCTTTCGGCTTCTTCTTCGTCATCGGAAGATTCGGCTTCTTCGTCGTCGGTTTCGTCGTCGGCTTTCGCGACTTTCGCTTCGACAGGCGGCGGTACCTCGGCAGGCGGCGCAATGCCGTCGTCCGGGTCGATATAACCGCTCAGGACGTCGGACAGGCGGCCACCTTCGGTGGTCACACGAGTGTACTCGGAGAGAATATGGTCAACCGTGCCAGGGAAGTGCGCGATTGCGCTCATCACTTCACGGATGCCTTCTTCGATTCGTTTGGCGATTTCAATTTCGCCTTCACGAGTCAGAAGCTCGACCGTACCCATTTCACGCATGTACATGCGCACCGGGTCAGTGGTGCGACCGATATCGGTCTCCACCGCTGCCAACGCGGCGGCTGCTTCTTCCGCAGCGGCCTCGTCGGTATCGGCGTCGGCCAACATAAGGGCGTCCGCATCCGGAGCACTCTCGTGTACGGGGATCCCCATGTCGTTAATCATGCGGATGATGTCTTCCACCTGCTCTGGATCTGAAATATCCTCGGGCAGGTGGTCGTTGACCTCGGCGTAAGTCAGATACTTCTGCTCACGACCCAGTTTGATCAACTCAATAATACGAGACTGCTGTTGCGCTTTTCCGGACATAACACCCTATCCACTGAAGGTCTTGGCGGGCAAAAAACAAGCCGAGGATTATACCTGAGCTATGACCTCACGCGCCAGTTGAGGTCGGGTTTGATGCGGAAACATTGCGACTTAGAAGGTCGCGCAGTTGATTTTTCTCTTCAATACTCAGTTCGCTTTGACGGGCTTTCCTGAGTAACTGTTCAAGATTTCGCTCGCGTTGGCGGGCTGACAAGCTAGTAATGGTGTCGAAAAACTGTTGTTCAAGGTTATCTCCGTCAATCAACCACTCCTTTTCTGCCAATGCCTTGAGCAATCGACCCTGTTCAGTGCCGTGCCATCGCGCGATCAACTGAAATGAGTTTAGCTTGGGATTCTTCTGTACGGCTTCGAGCAGCGCCACAAGCAGCTGGGCGTTGGTCTGATTCTCGTCCGCAATGTGCCCGGCATCTTCGACGCGCTCGGCCAGTTGCGGGTGATGGAGCAGTGTGCGCAGGGCGGTCAGGGTTGGCGATTCGACGCCAATCGGCGTGCGCGGGCGTTGCTGATCGCGATCGCCGCCACGCTTGCCGTTTTTATCCCAGGGCTTCTTGTCCCACTTCTTGCCGCCAGCGCCAGGTTTCCTCGGCGTCCACTCCTGCTGCGGCACATACATGTCCTGTGCCTGCGGCTGATGGTAGTCGCTGTAGTCCGGCATTGCGTCGTAATTGATGCCCGGGTCGTAAGCGGGCGGCGCTTCCTGCGGCGCATTTTGCGCCAGCTGACTGACGGTTTCGCTGCTCAGGCCGGTGATTTCGGTCAGGCGCTGACGCATCAGGATGCGCAGGTTGGCGCCCGGCACTTTGTCGATCAACGGTGCGGCGAGGGTGGCCATGTGCGCCTTGCCTTCGAGCGAACGCGGGTCAGACTCTTCGGTCAGTTGCTGGAAGAAATAGTCGGCCAGCGGCTGAGCGTGCTGATTGATGCGCGCCTTGAAGGCATCGGTGCCTTCAGCGCGAACCAGCGTATCCGGGTCTTCGCCTTCGGGCAGAAACAAAAAGCGTGCGCGACGCCCGTCCTGCAGGCTTGACAGCGTTGCTTCGAGTGCGCGCCACGCGGCGTTGCGGCCGGCCTGGTCGCCGTCGAAACAGAACAACACGTTCGGCACGACGCGAAACAGGCGCTTCAAATGTTCTTCGCTGGTCGCGGTGCCCAGCGTCGCGACTGCATTCTTCAAGCCTTGTTGGGCGAGCGCGATGACGTCCATATAACCTTCGACGACGATGATTTCGTCGAGGTTGCGGTTGTTCTTGCGTGCTTCATAAAGGCCGTAGAGTTCCTGACCTTTATGGAAAACCGGGGTTTCCGGGGAGTTCAGGTACTTGGGCTTGTCGTCGCCGAGTACGCGGCCACCGAAGGCGATGATGCGGCCGCGGGTGTCGCGTATCGGGAACATCACGCGATCGCGGAAGCGGTCATAGCGTTTGCCGGTTTCGGCGTTCTCGATCAGCAGCCCGGCGTCGATCATGGCTTTTTGCTGAAGGGTGTCGCTGCTCAAATGTTTGAACAGGTTATCCCAGCCTGGCGGCGCGAAGCCGAGGCCGAAATCCCGGGCGATCTCGCCGGTCAGGCCGCGACCCTTGAGGTAATCCACGGCCGCTTTGCGCGCGGGGTGGCTCTTGAGGGCCTGCTTGTAAAAATCGGCAGCGGCGGTGAGCAGCGGGTAGAGCGGCGAATCAGTCGGTTGCCGTGGCTTGCGCTCGCGGCCGCTTTCTTCGCGGGGGATTTCCATGCCGGCGGCTTTCGCCAGATCTTCGATGGCCTGGGGAAAATCCAGGTTGTCGTGATCCATGAGAAAGCCGAGGGCATTACCGCCGGCGCCGCAGCCGAAGCAGTAATAGAACTGCTTGTCGGGGCTGACGCTGAACGACGGGGTTTTCTCTTTGTGAAACGGGCAACAGGCGGTGTAGTTCTTGCCGGCCTTCTTCAATTGCACGCGCGAACTGACCACATCGACGATGTCGGTGCGGTTCAGCAGGTCGTCAATGAAGCTCTGGGGAATTAGCCCGGCCATGGCATTCTCGTCGTCTGCGCTGCAATAAGTCCGATGCGTAAGGCTGCCGGACGCGGGTCGTTGTTTGAAGCACGCAAAAAGTGCGGCTCGACCGGTGTCGTCTGCGTAATCGCTGTCGGGAAGTGTATCTGCCGAAAAACCACTGACGTTAGTACCTATCAGTCTTCGACTATTTGAAAGTGTTGCGCTGAATCCGCTGACGGCCGGTTGAGGGCCTCGGATAGCTCAATAAAGCGGGCACGCATGCAGGTGCCTTGGGCTGATCGTCGTGAGAGGAATCAGTGGGTGTGCTCGTCAGTAGCCTTGAAAGGCTCGTCAGAAAAGACGTGCACCGCTGGCAAAAGAGCCAGGTCTGACGTGTGAAGCAGATTCGTCTTAGTCGCGTGTGCGGCTTCGACGTTGAAGCATCAAGCGTTTTACGCAAATGCCATTAGCCCGGCTCAGAGCCGGGCTTAGGCAAGAAGCTTGCTACGAACGTCTGTGTATTAGTACAGACGAACGGCGCGGCGCTGTTCGCGCTGAACTTTCTTGGCGTGACGCTTAACAGCGGCTGCTGCTTTGCGCTTACGCTCAGAAGTTGGCTTCTCGTAAAATTCGCGGCTACGAACTTCAGCCAGTACACCGGCTTTTTCGCAGGAGCGCTTGAAACGACGCAGAGCTACGTCGAAGGGTTCGTTCTCTTTAACTTTGACGGCTGGCATCCAGAGCTACCTTCATTCATTACCGGGGTCAACATCCTCGCGGCAAAAGAGCACTTGAAGACGTCGGTTTTTAAGGGTTGCGGATGTTAACCCCTCATCGCTCGGAATGCAAAGCCTCTGATCGAAAACCGCTGGTCGGGGCATCACGTGGCGACTATTATGCGCGCCTTCGAAGTCAGCCTAAACAAGGCGCAAACCCATGCTAGTACTGGGATTAGAAACCTCCTGCGACGAAACCGGCGTCGCATTATATGACAGTGAGCGCGGTCTGCTGGCCGACGCACTGTTCAGCCAGATCGACCTGCACCGCGCCTATGGCGGTGTGGTGCCGGAGCTCGCCTCGCGTGACCACGTCAAACGCATGCTGCCCTTGATTCGTCAGGTGTTGGCCGAAGCGGACTGTGTACCCACAGAGATCGACGCGATCGCCTATACCGCGGGCCCTGGCCTGGTTGGCGCGTTGCTGGTCGGCGCTTCCTGCGCTCAGGCGCTGGCGTTTGCCTGGGGCATTCCGGCGCTCGGCGTGCACCACATGGAAGGGCATTTGCTCGCACCGATGCTGGAGCCGAAACCGCCGGAATTCCCGTTCGTCGCTTTGTTGGTCTCGGGCGGTCATACGCAGCTGGTTCAGGTCGATGGTATCGGTCAATACACCTTGCTCGGCGAGACGCTCGACGACGCCGCCGGTGAAGCTTTCGACAAAACCGCGAAGATGATGGGTCTGAATTATCCTGGCGGGCCGGAAATCGCCAAGTTGGCGGAGAAAGGCGTTGCAGGACGTTTTACCTTTCCTCGTCCGATGTGTGATCGCCCGGGCCTGCAATTCAGCTTCAGCGGTCTGAAAACCTCCGCGCTCAACGCCTGGCAGCAGTGTGTCAGCGCCGGGGACGACAACGAGCAAGCCCGTTGCGACATCGCGCTGGCGTTCCAGCAGGCCGTGGTGGAGACTTTGACCATCAAGTGCAAGCGCGCCCTGAAACAGGCGGGCATGAAGCGTCTGGTGATCGCTGGCGGCGTCAGCGCCAACAAGGCTTTGCGCGTTTCGCTGGAGAAAATGCTCGGCGACATGAAGGGTGATGTGTTTTATGCGCGTCCGGAGTTCTGCACCGACAATGGCGCGATGATCGCGTTTGCCGGTTGCCAGCGCTTGCAGGCAGGTCAGCAGGAAAGTCTGGCGATCAGCGTGCAGGCGCGCTGGCCAATGGAGCAACTGTCGGCATTGTGATGAGCGGCGCTCATGGACGGTATTTAAAAATGCCGTTCGCGCCCGGCAAACAGGTCGCGTAGATTGCCGCGGTGGCGCCAGACGATCAGCAGTGTCAGCGCGCTCATCGGCAGCAGCGCCTCCGGTTCTTGCCAGGCCAGCAATGGCAGGGTCAGCGGCGTGGCGATCAGTGCCGCCAGCGAGCTGGTGCGGGTCAGGTAGAACGTCAGCAGCCAGGTGCACACGGCCAACAGCGCGGCGGGCGGATACAGGCCCAGCAGCATGCCGGCGGCGGTGGCGACACCTTTGCCACCACGGAAGCGGAAATACAGCGGGAACAGGTGACCGATCACGGCACACACGCCGATCCACGCCTGCTCCTGCAGCGAAAGGCCGACAGCCGAGGCAATCAGCACCGGCACCAGGCCTTTGCACAGATCACCCAGCAGGGTCAGGATCGCCAGTTTGCGACCGACCAGGCGGAGCATGTTGGTGGCGCCGGCATTACCCGAGCCACTCATTCGCGGATCCGGATTTCCGGTCAGGCGGCTGAGCAAAATGGCGAAGGACAGCGAGCCGAGCAGGTAGGCGAGAGTCGCCAGTAACCAAAACATGCTAACTATTCCGGGCGAGGACGCCCTGATTCTAACGGCGCATTGCGCCCTTGTCGTGCAGCGGAGAGAAGTGCTTGGACAGAGTGTTTATCGAGGGCCTGGAAGTCGATACCGTGATCGGTGCCTACGACTGGGAGCGCGGCATCCGCCAGTGCCTGCGTCTTGATCTGAGCTTCGCCTGGGACAATCGCCCGGCCGCCGCCGGTGACGACCTGACTCTGGCGCTCGATTACGCCAGCGTTTCCACACGGATTCAGGCTTTCGCCGAGCAAGCGCAGTTTCAACTGGTCGAGACGTTCGCCGAGCGTCTGGTCGAAGTACTGATGAGTGAATTCAACATCACTTGGGTTCGGCTGAAGCTGACCAAGCCTGGCGCGGTGCCAGCGGCCAAGGGCGGCGTGGGTGTGGAGATCGAGCGCGGATGTCGCTGACTCAGGTCTACCTCGGGCTCGGTAGCAATATCGAGCGCGAAACCCATTTGCGTGCAGGTCTCGACGCGTTGGCGACGTTTCTGGTGGATATCCGCTGTTCGGCGGTGTTCGAGAGCCAGCCAGTCGGGATCAAAAGCGGGCCGTTCTTCAATTTTGTGGTGTCGGCGTTTACCGATCTGCCGCTAATTGAACTGGATCGTCGCTTGAAGTTTATTGAGGCGGATAACGGTCGATATGCCCCGGATCGCAAGGGCTTGCCGCTGGATATCGACGTGCTGTTGTACGGCGATCTGGCGGGCAATTTCGACGGTCTGGTGTTGCCGCGTGCGGAAATTCTGAAAAATGCTTTTGTGTTGTGGCCGTTGTCGCTGATTGCGCCGGATCGCGTGCATCCGGGTGTGGGAAAAAGCTTCGCGACATTGTGGGCGGAGGCGCAGATTGATCAGGTGTTGGCGCCGGTCGGGTTTGAGTGGCGCGGGCAGCAGCTCACGCCTTCGGATTTGCGTTGATCTGACTGGCGCCTTCGCGAGCAAGCCCGCTCCCACATTTTGGAATGCATTTCCCTGTGGGAGCGGGCTTGCTCGCGAAGCTTTTCAGGCTGACGCCGCCTCTTTGTAGGCCTTCAACGCTTTCAGCCGCTCACGCTTCAGCGCCTCACCCAACTCAGGCCCCTTGAATCCCTTCTCCAGCAACGGCTGCACCGCAACCTCCCGCGCAACCTTCGCCGCTCCGCGCAAATAATCTGCCTGTGGATAACTTCTCTGCTCCAGCCCCTTGCGGCCCCGGGCATCCATTTCGCACGCAGCGATAAATTCTTCGAACCGCTGCGGCCGGCGATACACGTCAAAACTCTGCAACAACTCCAGCAACGTCGAAGCCTTCAGCTCCAGCGCCCGGTGCCCATGGGTGTGGTATTTGCCAACCAGCAAGGCCAGTTCCTGGCAATCCTTCGGCGCTTTAAAGCGTTCATTGACCGCTTTGATCAGCTTCAGCCCGGTGTGCTCATGGGCGATGTGCCGTGGCCATTCCTCTTCCGGCGTCAGGCCTTTGCCAAGATCGTGCAGCAGGCAGGCCCAGCGTACGGTCAGCGGTTGTTTGTGCAGCGCTGATTGCTCCAGCACGCTGAGCGTGTGCAGGCCGGTGTCGATTTCCGGGTGATGCGCTTCCGGTTGCGGCACGCCGAACAGCGCATCCACTTCCGGCATCAAGACTTTCAGCGCGCCGCAATCGCGAAGCACCTGAATGAATACCTGTGGCTGATCTTCCATCAGCGCGCGGGAAATCTCTTTCCAACTGCGCTCAGCGGTCAGTGCCTCTAGTTCACCGGACTCACTGAGTTGACGCATCAACTCAAGCGTCTCCGGCGCAACGCTAAAACCGAGCCCTGCATAACGCGCCGCGAAGCGGGCAACACGCAGGACACGCAGGGGATCTTCGGCGAACGCCGGGGATACGTGACGCAGGATTCGCGCTTCAAGATCGCGCTGACCGTGGTATGGATCGGTCAGATTTTGCTGATCGTCTTCAGCGATGGCGTTGATGGTCAGGTCGCGGCGAATCAGGTCTTCTTCAAGCGTCACTTCGGGACTGGCGTGAAAGGTGAAGCCGCCATAGCCGCGACCGCTTTTACGTTCGGTGCGGGCGAGGGCGTACTCCTCGCCGCTTTTCGGATGAAGAAATACCGGAAAATCTGCGCCGACCGGTCGATAGCCTTTGGCAAGCATTTCTTCCGTGGTAGCACCGACCACGACCCAATCGATATCGGTAACCGGTTTGCCCAGCAAGCGATCACGAACCGCGCCGCCAATCTTGAAAATCTGCATAAAAAACCTCCGTTAGCCCGACAGGATAACCCTTGCGCCGGACTTTCGGAGGCCAGAACCGTTTCAAAGATGAATGACGGCGAGGTCGAGCCGGCCGTAATCGCCTTCGCTGTGTTCACTACGCGGCGGCACGTGATGGGTTTTCATGATCTGGTCGCCCTGTAGCGTTTCCAGATGAATATCGAAGCCCCACAAACGGTGCAGGTGTTTGAGCACCTCTTCAGTGGAATCGCCCAACGGTTTGCGGTCGTGCTGCTGATGCCGCAGGGTCAGTGAGCGGTCGCCGCGCCGATCGATGCTGTAAATCTGCACGTTCGGTTCACGGTTGCCGAGGTTGTATTGCGCGGCCAGGGTTTCGCGGATGATTCGGTAACCGGGCTCGTCATGGATCGCCGGCACCAGCAAATCGTCCTTCTGATCGTCATCCATGATGCTGAACAGTTTCAGATCGCGGATCACCTTCGGTGACAAATATTGCAGGATGAAGCTCTCGTCCTTGAAGCTGCTCATGGCGAATTTGATGGTCGACAGCCAGTCGCTCCCGGCGATGTCCGGGAACCAGTGGCGATCCTCTTCGGTAGGTTCCTCACACATGCGCCGGATGTCGCGGTACATGGCGAAACCCAATGCATACGGGTTGATGCCGCTGTAGTAAGGGCTGTCGAAACCAGGCTGGAACACTACGCTGGTGTGTGAGGTGAGGAACTCCATCATGAAACCGTCGGTGACTAGGCCCTCGTCGTACAGGTCATTCATCAGCGTGTAGTGCCAGAACGTTGCCCAGCCTTCGTTCATCACCTGGGTTTGGCGCTGTGGATAAAAGTACTGGGCGATCTTGCGCACGATACGCACGATCTCGCGCTGCCAAGGCTCGAGCAATGGCGCGTGTTTCTCGATGAAGTAAAGAATGTTTTCCTGCGGCTCGGCCGGGAAGCGTGCGTTGTCCTTGTCGCTGTATTTGTCCGCGCCTTTGGGAATGGTGCGCCACAGATCGTTGATCTGCTTCTGCATGTGTTCTTCGCGATCCTTTTGCCGCCGGCGTTCTTCTTCGGCGGAAATAGGGTAGGGGCGTTTGTAGCGGTCGACACCGTAATTCATCAGCGCGTGGCAGGAGTCGAGCAAGTCCTCCACCGCGTCGATGCCGTGGCGCTCCTCGCACTGCATGATGTACTGCTTGGCGAACACCAGATAATCGATGATCGAACTGGCGTCAGTCCAGGTGCGGAACAGGTAATTGCCCTTGAAGAAACTGTTGTGGCCATAGCACGCGTGTGCCACCACCAGTGCCTGCATGCAAATGGTGTTTTCTTCCATCAGGTAGGCGATGCACGGATCCGAGTTGATCACGATCTCGTACGCCAGGCCCATCTGTCCGCGACTGTAGGATTTTTCGGTGCTGAGGAAGTGTTTGCCGTACGGACCAGTGGTGATAACCCAGCGGCATGCCCACCGAGGCATAGGCGTCCATCATCTGCTCGGCGGTGATCACTTCGATCTGGTTGGGGTAGGTGTCCAGCGCATAGCCGGCCGCGATACGGGCGATTTCGCGGTCGTAGGTCTGGATCAGCTCGAACGTCCATTCTGAGCCGGTGGAAATGGGTTGGCGCTTCTGCTCTTTGGCGGTCATGTCACTAACCTGCGCTGGAAGAGTTCACGGAAGACCGGATAGATATCCCCGGCCGAGACCAGTTGCTGCTGGGCAAAAGTGTCAGAAAAGGCGTCGGCGATGCGTTCGTACTCGTACCACAAAGCCTGATGTTCGCGCGGGGTGATCTCCACGTAAGTGTAGTACTGCACAAACGGCATGATCTGGTTGATGAGGATGTCGCGGCAGATCGGCGAGTCATCGTTCCAGTTATCACCGTCGGAAGCCTGCGCCGCGTAGATGTTCCATTCGTTGCTCGGATAACGCTCGGCCATGATCTCTTGCATCAGTTTCAATGCACTGGAAACGATGGTGCCGCCGGTTTCCCGTGAATAGAAAAACTCTTCTTCGTCGACTTCGCGCGCACTGGTGTGGTGGCGGATGAACACCACGTCGATCTTGTCGTAGTTCCGCTTGAGGAACAGGTACAACAGGATGAAAAAGCGTTTGGCGATGTCCTTGGTCGCCTGGGTCATGGAGCCGGACACGTCCATCAGGCAGAACATCACGGCTTTCGAGCTGGGGTTCGGTTGTTTGATCAGCAGGTTGTATTTCAGGTCGAAGGTATCGAGGAACGGTACGCGATGAATGCGCGCGCTGAGTTTCTCGATTTCTGCTTCGAGTTCCTGAATATCGCCAAAGTTATCTGGCTCTTCGCGTTTCAGCCGCTCGAGTTCTGCTTTGGCTTCGCGCAGTTTTGCCCGGCTACTGCCAGACAAAGCAATGCGCCGCGCGTGGGCCGAACGCAGAGTGCGGATGATGTTGATCCGGGACGGGTTGCCTTCGTTGCTGATCCCGGCGCGCACGGTTTTGAAGGTGTCGGTACCGCTCAGATTGCGTTTGACCAGGTTGGGCAGTTCGAGGTCTTCGAACATGAATTCGAGAAATTCTTCCTGTGTGATCTGGAAGACGAACTCGTCCATGCCTTCGCCGGAATTACCGGCCTTGCCCGGCCCACGTCCGCCGCCACCGCCCGGTGGACGAGCAATGTGTTCGCCGGCGGTGAATTCCTTGTTACCGGGATGAACCACGGTCTGCTTGCCGCCGCGCCCGTGGTGAAGCACCGGTTCGTCGATGTCACGACCGGGAATACTGATCTGTTCGCCATGCTCCATATCGGTGATGGAGCGCCGGCTGACCGCCTCTTCGACAGCCTTTTTGATGTGGTCACGGTAACGCCGCAGGAAACGCTGGCGGTTTACCGTGCTCTTGTTCTTGCCATTCAAACGTCGGTCGATCACATAACTCATAGGAAGCCCTCCGGGCAGCTTCAAGTTGTGAGCTTCAAGCTGCAAGTAAAAGCAGGTTCCCGGGCATCAGTGGGTTACGCGCTTTGTTCTTGCAGCTCGTAGCTAGAAGCTTGCAGCTGCTTCACTGCGACTTCCGTACCCGCAGGTACCATTCGGAAAGAAGCCGTACCTGTTTGTCGGTGTAGCCGCGTTCGACCATTCGAGTGACGAAGTCGTTGTGCTTTTGCTGATCCTCCTTGCTGGCCTTGGCGTTGAAGCTGATGACCGGCAGCAGATCCTCGGTGTTCGAGAACATTTTCTTCTCGATGACCACGCGCAGTTTTTCGTAGCTGAGCCAGGTCGGGTTCTTGCCGTTGTTGTTGGCCCGGGCGCGCAGCACGAAGTTGACGATTTCGTTGCGGAAATCCTTCGGATTGCTGATGCCGGCCGGTTTTTCGATTTTCTCCAGTTCTTCGTTCAGGGCAACACGGTTGAGGATCTCGCCGGTTTCCGGATCGCGGTATTCCTGATCCTGAATCCAGAAGTCCGCGTACAGCACGTAGCGGTCGAAGATGTTCTGGCCGTACTCGCTGTAAGACTCGAGGTAGGCGGTCTGGATTTCCTTGCCGATGAATTCGATATAACGCGGTGCCAGGTACTCTTTCAGGTAGCGCAGGTAGCGCTCGCGGGTTTCGGCCTGGAATTGTTCCTGTTCGATTTGCTGTTCCAGCACATAGAGCAGGTGCACCGGGTTGGCGGCGATTTCATGCGGATCGAAGTTGAAGACCTTGGAGAGGATCTTGAACGCAAAGCGGGTCGATAGACCGTTCATGCCCTCATCAACGCCTGCCGAGTCGCGGTATTCCTGAATCGACTTGGCTTTCGGATCGGTGTCTTTGAGGTTTTCACCGTCGTAGACGCGCATCTTCGAATAAATGTTGGAGTTTTCCGGCTCCTTGAGGCGTGACAGCACGGTGAACTGCGCGAGCATTTTCAGGGTGTCGGGCGCGCAATGCGCTTTGGCCAGAGAACTGTTGAACAGCAGTTTGTCGTAGATCTTCACTTCGTCGCTGACGCGCAGGCAATACGGCACTTTGACGATGTAGATCCGGTCGATGAACGCTTCGTTGTTCTTGTTGTTACGGAAGGTGTGCCACTCCGATTCGTTGGAGTGGGCGAGCAGGATCCCGGTGAACGGAATCGCGCCGAGGCCTTCGGTACTGTTGTAGTTGCCTTCCTGAGTCGCGGTCAGCAATGGGTGCAGCACCTTGATCGGTGCCTTGAACATTTCGACGAATTCCATCAGGCCTTGGTTGGCCCGGCACAGCGCACCGGAGTAGCTGTAGGCGTCGGCGTCGTTCTGTGGGTATTCCTCGAGTTTGCGAATGTCGACTTTACCGACCAGCGCCGAGATGTCCTGGTTGTTCTCGTCGCCCGGTTCGGTCTTGGCCACGGCGATCTGATTGAGGATCGACGGGTACAGTTTGACCACGCGGAACTGGCTGATGTCGCCGCCGAATTCGGCCAGACGTTTGGTCGCCCAGGGCGACATGATGGTGTTCAGATAGCGCCGTGGAATACCGAAATCTTCTTCGAGGATCGCGCCATCTTCGGTGGCGTTGAACAGACCCAAAGGAGATTCGAATACCGGCGAGCCCTTGATCGCGTAGAAGGGCACTTTCTCGATCAGCTGTTTCAGCTTCTCGGCCAGGGACGATTTACCGCCACCGACGGGGCCGAGCAGGTAAAGGATTTGTTTCTTCTCTTCCAGGCCTTGGGCGGCATGGCGGAAATACGAAACGATCTGGTCGATGCATTCTTCCATCCCGTGGAAGTCTTCAAAGGCCGGATAGCGACGGATCACCTTGTTGGAGAAGATGCGTGACAGCCTCGAATTGGTCGAGGTGTCGAGCAGTTCCGGTTCGCCGATGGCCAGCAATAGACGCTCGGCGGCAGAAACGTAGGCGCTTCGGTCTTTCTTGCACAACTCCAGGTACTCTTGCAGCGAGAGTTCTTCCTGGCGTGTGGACTCGAAGCGTTGTTGGAAGTGGCTAAAGATACTCATGACGTCACCTCGCTCGATACGTGGAGCCGACGCCGGATCACTCAGTCGATGCTGGCAAACAACCGTTTTGGCAGCTGTTTGTTTACCCCCCAGAACACTTCCACGATCGACAATCGCGAAAGTCACTCCCGATGACCCGTGCGCCGGTGTACCGGCTCTCCCCTGTTTTGGATGGCCTGGGCTTAAGGATAGTTGGGAATTCAGGAGGTAAAGGCGAGATACGTAATTAGTTGTGGCAAGACCGTTCGTCTGCCCGCGCAGGCCCACGGCAGCCGGGGCCTGCGCGTGACAAAAAAATTATTCGGCGGTGCCTTGCGCGGTTTCCGCAGGATAAGTCGTACGCCACAGCTCGAAGCCGCCGTCCATGCTGTAGACGTCGGAAAAGCCTTGGCTGATCAGGTAGGCCGCAGCGCCCTGGCTGGAATTGCCGTGGTAGCAGACGACCACGGTCGGTGCATCAAGGTCAGCGCCTTGAATGAAGGCGTGCAGGGAATGATTGTCCAGATGCTTCGAGCCGCTGATGTGCAGGGCAGCGAAAGTCGCCGGATCACGGACGTCGACGACGACGGCACCTTGCTCACGCAGGGCCTGGGCCTGTTCCGGGGGGATTCGTTTGAATTCGCTCATGGCGGGTTCCTGTTGCTCGGCTGAAAGCGCAGTTTAACGCGGTGCGTTGACTGGCGAAGTTTCGGGGATAAGTGGTGCGACGGTTGGGGCGAGACCACCGTGCTCATCGCATTTGCATGACAGGCGTTCGCCGCTGTCGACATTCATCAGGGTCAGGCTGCCGCCCCAGACACAACCGGTGTCCAGTGCCGAGATGCCTGGCTCATGGATATTGCCTTCAAGGGCCGCCCAGTGACCAAAGATGATGCGCTGGCCTTTGGTCTTGCGTTCTTTGTGCTGAAACCACGGTTTGTAGCCGGGCGGGGCAGTGTCGAGGCCTTCCTTGCTCTTGAGGTCGAGCTTGCCCTCGGCGGTGCAGAAACGCATGCGCGTGAAGTAGTTGGTGATCACGCGCAGGCGAGTCACGCCTTTGAGGTCGTTGTCCCATTTCGCCGGATCGTTGCCGTACATGCCGTCGAGGTAGGCGGGGAACAGGTTGTCGTCGCGCAGCGCTGTTTCGACTTCATCCGCGCACTTCAAGGCGCGGCGCAGTGACCATTGCGGTGGAATGCCGGCGTGAACCATGGCGACATCACGCATTTCGTCGTAGTGCATCAGCTTCTGCTGACGCACCCACTCAAGCAGTTCGGCACAGTCCGGTGCGTCGAGAATCTCGCGCAAGGTGTCGGACTTCTTCAAACGCTCGATATTTTTGGCGGCCGCCAGTAGATGCAGATCGTGATTGCCCAGCACGCAGACCAGCGACTCGCGCATGCCGTACAGAAAGCGCAGGGTCTCCAGCGACTGCGGGCCTCGGTTGACCAGATCGCCGACCAACCACAGCCGATCGAGCGTCGGGTCAAACGCGACTTGCTTGAGCAGACACTTCAGCGGTTCGAGGCAGCCTTGCAGGTCGCCGACGGCATAGGTTGCCATCAGTGCAAGGCCCCGGGCACCGCCAGGCGGAAAGGTTTGATGATCGCATCGAAATGTTTGCCGTCGTCGGCGACCATTTCATAAGTGCCCTGCATGGTGCCGACCTTGGTGGTCATTACCGTGCCGCTGCTGTAGGTGTGGCTTTGCCCGGCATTGATCAGTGGTTGCTGACCCACCACGCCGGCGCCGCGTACTTCTTCGACGTGGCCGTCACCATCGGTGATCACCCAGTGCCGCGACAGCAGTTTGGCCGGGATCGCGCCATTGTTCTGCACGGTGATGGTGTAGGCGAAGGCGAAACGGTCGTGCTCGGGTTGCGATTGGTCTGCCAGATAGCGGGTAACGACGCTGACATCGACCTGGTAACGGGAATCGGACATGCAAGGGGCCTTAACGAAGCGGAACGCGGGGCGTAGCTGATGGGGAATCAGTCTAGGCAAGTATCGGGCAGTAAACCAGAGTGGCGTCCTGCCCGATAGCGTTCATCGTATGTCAGTCGGCGGCGGGGGAGGCCGGGACTTGTACTGCGAGCTGATCGGCCAGGCGCACGAATGCGGCCAGATCCAGTTGCTCCGGACGCAGGCTGCCATCAACGCCAGCGGCTTCGATCTCGGCATTGCTGAGCAATTGTTTGAGGGTGTTGCGCAGGGTTTTGCGACGCTGGTTGAAGGCTTCGCGCACAACGCGTTCCAGCAACTTGTGATCCTTGGCCGGGTGCGGCAGCACGGCGTGCGGCACCAGACGAACGATCGCCGAATCAACTTTTGGCGGCGGGTTGAACGCGCCCGGGCCAACGTTGAACAGATGTTCGACGCGGCAGTGGTACTGAACCATGATCGACAGACGACCCCAATCACCGCCGCCAGGGCCTGCGGCCAGACGCTCAACCACTTCTTTCTGCAGCATGAAGTGCATGTCGCGAATGATGCCGGCGTTGTTCAACAGGTGAAAAATCAGCGGCGTCGAAATGTTGTACGGCAGGTTACCGACCACACGCAGGCTGTTCGGCGCGGCGTTGAGCGTGTTGAAGTCGAACTTCAGCGCATCGCCCTGGTGCAGGTTGAAATTGCTCTTGCCGGCGAACTGCTGGTTGAGGATCGGGATCAGATCCTTGTCCAGTTCCACCACGTCGAGCTGCCCGCCGGAATTCAGCAGGCCGGCGGTCAGTGCGCCTTGGCCCGGGCCGATTTCCAGCAGGCGATCGTCAGGCTTGGCGCTGATGGAGCGCAGGATGCGGTCGATAACGCCGGCATCGTGCAGGAAGTTCTGGCCAAAGCGTTTGCGCGCCTTGTGTTGGTATTGCTCGGTCATAAACGGGTCTCGGCCATCTGGTAGGCGGTTTCCAGGGCGACTTGCAGGCTGCCGGTGTCGATCTTGCCGCTGCCGGCCAGATCCAGAGCAGTGCCATGGTCGACCGATGTGCGGATGATCGGCAGGCCCAGGGTCACGTTGACGGCAGCGCCGAAGCCTTTGTACTTAAGCACAGGCAGGCCCTGGTCGTGGTACATCGCCAGCACTGCGTCGCAGTGCTCCAGATATTTGGGGGTAAACAGAGTGTCGGCAGGCAGCGGGCCACGAAGGTCCATGCCCTCGCCGCGCAGGCGCTCTAATGTCGGTTCAATGATGTCGATTTCTTCATGGCCCAGGTGTCCGCCTTCGCCAGCGTGCGGGTTGAGTCCGCACACCAGAATGCGTGGCTGGGCGATGCCGAATTTGTTTTGCAGATCGCTGTGCAGAATTCGCGTGACCCGTTCCAGCCGCTCCGGCGTGATCGCATCGGCAATCTCGCGCAGGGGCAGGTGCGTGGTGACCAGTGCCACGCGCAAACCGCGTGTCGCCAGCATCATCACAACCTGTGCGGTATGGGTCAGGTCAGCGAGAAATTCCGTATGCCCGGAGAACGCGATGCCCGATTCGTTGATCACGCCTTTGTGTACCGGTGCGGTGATCATCCCGGCGAAATCGCCGTTCACGCAGCCGTTGCCGGCACGGGTTAGGGTTTCAAGGACGAAAGCAGCGTTGGCCTTGTCCAGTTGCCCGGCCACCACGGGGGCGCTGAGCGGTGTATCCCAGACGTACAGGCTGTTGGCGGGCGCCGGGGCGTCCGGCCAGTGATTCGGGCCGACATCCAGCAAGTTGACGACCAGCCCCAGCTGCGCGGCCCGCTCATTGAGCAGGTCGCGGCTGGTGATGGCAATCAGGGGATGTGGCTGGGCTTGCGAGGCGAGCAGCAGGCACAGGTCGGGCCGATGCCGGCTGGTTCGCCGGGTGTCAGCGCGAAACGCTGGGGTTTCACTGCGCTGCCTGGTCTGCACCAGGGAGTTTGATCTCTACGTACGCTTCGTCACGGATCTGACGCAGCCAGGTTTGCAGCTCTTCGTCGTATTTGCGGTTACGCAGTACGGTCATGGCTTGCTGCTCGCGGGCCTGTTCGGTGCTGTCAGTGGCGCGACGGCCAAGGACTTCCAGAACGTGCCAGCCGTATTGGGTCTGGAATGGCTTGGACAGCTGACCTTGTGGGGTCTTGGCCATCACTTCGCGGAATTCCGGCACCAGTGCGCCCGGATCGATCCAGTTCAGGTCGCCGCCGTTGAGGGCAGAACCCGGGTCTTCGGAGTAGCTTTTCGCCAGTTCAGCGAAGTCTTCGCCAGCCAGAATGCGGTCATACAGCGACTGCACCAGGGCTTTGGTTTTGGCTTCGTCGCGAATCGGGCTTGGCTTCACCAGAATATGGCGGACATGCACTTCGTCACGCATCTGGGTCTCGCCACCACGCTTGGCCAGCAGCTTGAGGATGATGAAACCACCCGGTGTGCGCGCTGGTTGAGTGATGTCGCCTACGGCCATGCTGCTCAGCTCGCGGTCGAACGGAGGTGGCAATTGAGCAGCTTTGCGCCAGCCCATGTCGCCGCCTTCCAGTGCGTTGTCGCTGGCGGATTTGGCCACGGCCAATTGACCGAAGTCGGCGCCTTGCTTGAGTTGCTGGTAGATATCCATGGCCTGACGGGCAGCGTTCTGAATCGCTTCAGAGTTGGCGCTTTCCGGGGTCGGGATCAGGATATTGGCCAGGTGCAGTTCTTCCGACAGCTGCATTTTGCCCAGATCGGAAGCGAGGAAGTTTTTCACTTCCTGCTCGGAGACCTGGATGCGTTCTGCCACACGACGCTGACGCACACGGCTGATGACCATTTCACGGCGGATCTGATCACGAGCGTCGTCGTAAGACAGACCGTCGTGAGCCAGAGCGGCGCGGAATTGATCCACGGTCATGTTGTTGCGTTGTGCAATGGTGCCGACAGCCTGGTTCAGCTCTTCATCGGTGATGCGGATACCGGAACGTTCGCCGATCTGCAGTTGCAGATTTTCGACGATCAGGCGCTCAAGCACCTGTTGATCCAGTACGCCCGGAGGCGGCTGGCCGCCTCCACGCTTGGCGATGGTCTGCTGAACTTCGTGGACACGCTGATCCAGTTGGCTCTGCATGACCACGTCGTTGTCGACGATCGCGACCACTTTATCGATGGACTGAACGGCGGCGTTACCCGCCGTACTCAGGAACAGCGCGCCCAGCATCAGCGGGCGCAGACAATCAGAAAGCTTGGTCTTCACGTTGACGATAACCTTGGATGCCTTTGTCGAGGAAACTCTCAGCCTTGGCGCCAGTCAGGCCGCCCAGTCCCTTCAGAACAATTTGGAGGAAGACGCCGTGGTCGCCTTTTTCGTTTTCTGGAGCCTCTTGACTGAACTCGTCATAAGACACCCAGTAACGGTTGATCAGGCGCAGTTTCCAGCAGCAGTTGTCATATTCGAAACCACCGAAGGCTTCCAGCGTACGGTTGCGGTTGTAATCGTACTGCCAGCGGCTGATCGCGCTCCACTGCGGAACGATCGGCCAGATGACCGAGAAATCATGCTGCTGGATCTTGTAGTAGTCCTTCACGTAGCCAGGCTGCCCCGGAGTACCGTAATCGCCGCCGCCCACAGTCCATTTACCGGTGTTCTGGTCGAAACGAACCTGGTCATTACGGTAGCGATAGCCAAGGTTGACGATCTTGTTCGGATTGTCTTCAGGCTGGTAGTGGAACATCGCACTGCCAGAACGCGGGCTACGGCTGTCCGGATCCCAGTTGTAATCGGCAGTGGTGCGCCAATCACGGTTCCATCGATATTCATATTCCAGTGCGTATGGCGAAACGTTGGAATGAGCATCGTCGCGGGTTTTAGCGTCAATGCCTGGAAGTTGAACTTCACGATCCTTGAAGTACAGAGCTTGGCCGACACTGATGCGTTGACGCTCGAAACCGTCGTCTTCGATCCAGCGGCTGGTCACGCCCAGCGACAGTTTGTTCTCGTCGCCGACACGGTCGGAGCCGGAGAAGCGGTTGTCACGGAACAGCGACTCATAGTTGAAGGTGTATTCGCTAGTGTCGAATACCGGAATGTCTTCCTGATCCTTCTCTGGAACGTAGAGGTAGTACAGGCGTGGTTCCAGGGTTTGATTGTAATTCTTGCCAAAGAAAGAAGTTTTACGATCGAAGTACAAACCGCTGTCGATGCTAGCAATTGGTACGCCACGGTTTTGCGAACTGCTGAACGACTCGCCTAATGCCGACGCATTGTTGCGGTTTGTCAGCAGATCCTGCTTGCCTTGACTGTCCAGATCCAGGTCGTACTGGGTGTATTGATACTTGAGAGAAGGTTTGATGAAACCGTATGTCCAGTTCATCGGCAGGCTAACGCCCGGTTTCAAGTTCAAACGAGTACCGTTAGAGCGATCCAGACCTGTAATGTTGGTGTCAAGACGACGTTGCGGATCGTTGCCGTCTTTATCGGTGTAGGTACCTGTCAGCAGATCCCGATCAAAACGTACCAACTCGGTTTCGTAATCGAAGTTCAAGCCTTCAGGATGAACCGGCAACTGACCATTGAAGGTGATCTGCGGCAGACGGTCATACGGGGTAACGTTCGCTACGGTGGCCAGTTGATAAGCCTGGGCATTCAAACGCGCCGTGTAGCTGTCTCCACGATAAGTGACAGAACCCTGCTGGTTTACGTAGTCAGCACTTTTCACGCCGATCTGATCGGTTTCCAGATCCTGAAAGTAGTAAGGATCGCTGATCTTGGTGTAGTCGACTTGCGTCAGGATGCGCGAATCCAGGCCACCTTTGTGCTGCCAGTTGTACATGTAACGGGTCGACTTGGAGTCGGTCTGCTTGTCGCGATCGTCATCCTCGTCGTTGAGGAACGCCGCGCCGAACTGACCTTCGCTCGACTTGGTCAGGTAGCGGAATTCGCCTTCGACGAGCATGCCGCGCTTGCTCATGTAACGCGGATACAACGTGGCGTCGTAGTTCGGCGCCAGGTTGAAGTAGTACGGGGTGACCAGCATGAAGCCGGTGTCGCTGCCCGTGCCGATGGTCGGCGGCAGGAAGCCTGATTGACGACGGTCGTCGATCGGGAAGTAGATGTACGGGGTGTACAGGATCGGAATGTCCTTGACCCGCAGTGTCACGTTGGTCGCGGTACCGAAACCGGTGGCCGGGTTCAAGGTGATGTTGTTGCCCTTGAGCTGCCAGGCGTTGCTGTTCGGTTCGCACGTGGTGTACGTGCCGTCCTTCAAGCGGATGATCGCGTTCTCTGCACGCTTGGCGTACAGCGCGCTGCCACGGATACGCGATTTGTGCATCACGTATTCGGCGTTGTCGACCTTGGCTTCACCGGTGTCGAGTTGCACATCGGCGTGGTCGCCGACGATCAGCGCGCCGTTGTCGCGAATACGCACACCGCCGTTAAGTTCGGCGCGGCTCTCGGCCTGGTACAGGCTCGCCTCGTCGGATTCAACCTGCATGCTGCCCTGACGCAAGACGACATCACCGGCCAACGTACCGACTTGATCATCGGTGTTATAGCGCGAGGCTTTTGCGCCGATAAAGGTAGGCGCATCGCTTTTGTTCGTCTTGTCATTCATGCCAGGACGAGTCGGCTCGATGTAGGCACCTGAGCAATACGGGCCGGTTTCGGCCAGTTGCGCGGCAGTCAGCTTCTCGCGCGGAACCCAGTCGAGGTGACTGTAGTCTTCGCTACGGGCTTTCAGGCCGCGGCCTTTGGCTTCGGTGACCAGTGCGGTTTTAGGGCCAGTGTCGGCGGTCGAACCGTTTTCGGTCGCAGCGTCGCCGGCAGCGCTGACGGCACTGCCGTCATGCACTGGGCGCGGAGGCAATGCAGCCGCCGTCGCCTTGGGCGCACAGGCCCAACCACCCGTTGCCGAGACGGAGCAGTCATACTGCTCGGCGGCAACAACGAATTGACTGGCCAGAGGTTGCATAGCCAGCAGACTGCCGGTTACCAACAACGGAAATTTTTTACGAAACGCGGGGGATTTCAATGCCATCTTATTAGTCCGGGCTTCCTGCGTGCCATCTGCCCGCGGTGTGGGCCGCACGCCTCTCGATGGTCTGAAAAAGATGCTGGATAATAAAGCATGACCCGCTTGACGGCTAGCGCCGTCGGAGACCCTTGCAATGCCTGACCAAGATGTACGCTTGCAACACCTGAAAGTTTGGCTCGATGAACAGCTGGCAATCCTCTTTGCAGATCAGGGTTGGGGCGCTGTGCCCCCGGCCACGTTGACTGCGGCCAGCAGCGACGCGAGTTTCCGCCGCTACTTCCGTTGGGAAGGCGAGGGCAAAAGCTTTGTCGTCATGGACGCTCCGCCACCCCAGGAAAACTGCAAACCGTTCGTGGATATCGCTTTTTTGCTGGCGAAATCCGGAATAAATGTGCCGAAAATTTACGCAGAAGACCTCGAGCGCGGTTTTCTTTTGCTCAATGACCTGGGTAACAAGACCTATCTCGACGTGATCGATGGCGAAAATGCCGACGCATTATTCAGCGATGCCCTGCAAGCACTGCTGGCATTTCAGCAGTTGCCGATGGTCGCGCCACTGCCGAGTTATGACGTCGCCTTGCTGCGCCGTGAGCTGGAACTGTTCCCCGAGTGGTATGTGAAGCGTGAACTCGGCGTCGAATTCGATTCGGCCCAGCAACAGCAGTGGCAGCAGATCAGCGATCTGTTGATCGACAGCGCCCTGGCCCAGCCGAAAGTGCTGGTACACCGCGACTACATGCCGCGCAACCTGATGCTCAGCGAGCCGAATCCCGGCGTGCTGGATTTCCAGGACGCGGTCTACGGCCCGGTCACCTACGACGTCACCTGCCTGTTCAAGGATGCGTTCCTCAGCTGGCCTGAAGAACGTGTGCGCGGCTGGCTGGAAAATTACTGGCAGCAAGCCTCGGCATTGAATATCCCGGTGCAGTCGAACTTCGAAGACTTCCTGCGCGCGAGCGACCTGATGGGCGTGCAACGTCACCTGAAAGTCATCGGTATCTTCGCGCGCATCTGTCATCGCGATGGCAAGCCGCGTTACCTGGCCGACGTGCCGCGCTTCTTCTCCTATATAGAAGCAGTGATCGCGCGTCGCCCGGAACTGGCCGAGTTGCAAGCGCTGTTCACCAGCCTGCGGGGTGGAGCGACAGCATGAAGGCAATGATTCTGGCGGCAGGCAAAGGCGAGCGCATGCGCCCGCTGACCCTGACCACTCCAAAACCGCTGGTGCGCGCCGGTGGCGTGCCCTTGATCGAATATCACCTGCGCGCCCTCGCCGCCGCCGGTTTCAACGAGATCGTGATCAACCACGCCTGGCTCGGTCAGCAGATCGAGGATTACCTCGGTGACGGTTCGCAATTCGGTCTGAGCATCCAGTACTCGCCGGAAGGTGAGCCGCTGGAAACCGGCGGCGGGATTTTCCGTGCGCTGCCGTTGCTCGGTGACGATGCGTTTCTGGTGGTCAACGGTGATATCTGGACGGATTACGACTTCAGCGTGCTGCATCAACCGATCAACGGTCTGGCGCATCTGGTGCTGGCGGACAACCCGGCGCATCACCCGACTGGCGACTTTTCTCTGGTCGATGGGCAGGTGATCGACGGCCAGGCCGATGCTGCGACTTTGACCTACAGCGGTATCGCGGTACTGCATCCGCAACTGTTCGACGGCTGCACGGACGGCGCCTTCAAACTCGCGCCGCTGCTGCGTAAAGCCATGGCCGAAGGCGAAGTCACTGGCGAACGTCTCAAAGGTCACTGGGTGGATGTCGGCACCCACGAGCGTCTCGCGGAAGCGGAAACCTTGATAGAAGCGAGTCGCTGACATGTTGTGGCCAGGGACTCTGATTGGAGCCGGAGCGGGATTTGCGATTGCCAGCATTCCGGGGGCCATGCTTGGTGCTTTGTTGGGGCAGGCGCTGGATCGGCGTCTGCACTTGCAGAGCTGGGGGCATTTGCGTGAAAAGCTCGGCGGTCGACCGATGTTGCGCAACGACGAATTGTTGTTTGTGCTGCTCGGGCGTCTGGCCAAAAGTGACGGGCGCGTCACTGACGGGCATATCCAGCAGGCGCGCAATGAAATGCGTGCGCTGGAAATGAGTGATCCGGCAATGCGTCGGGCGATTGCCGCGTTCAATCGCGGCAAGTCGGGTAACGACAGTCTGCGCGGGTATCTGCGTCGGCTCAGCGGCCAGCCCCATGCTGCCGAAGGTGTCTTGCGCGCCTGTTGGCGGATGGTCTGGGCCGATGGTCGCGCCGGTGTCAGCGAGCGTGAATTGTTGGCGCAGTGGGGCAAGTGGCTGGGCTGGACAGTGCAGCAGGTGCAGGCACTGGCCAGTGATTACGAGCCCGGCAAACGGCCAATCGTCAGTGCGGCGGTGAGTTATCAGGAGGCGATGCGTTTGCTCGGGGTGTCGGCCAATAGCGAACCGGCGCAGATCAAACGGGCGTACCGACGGCTGTTGAGTCGGCATCACCCGGACAAGATTGCCGGCACGGGCGCGACGACGGCGCAGGTGCGTGAGGCAACCGAGCGTACGCGTGAGTTGCACAATGCCTACACATTGATTCGTGAGCGGCGGGATTTTCGTTAGCCGTTAGAGGTGTATGGCCAGTGATGGCCCCTTCGCGAGCAGGCTCGCTCCCACATTGGATCAGGGTACCCAATCCATTGTGGGAGCGAGCCTGCTCGCGAATGAGACAACTCGGTCTATCGATCAGTCGGTGTTCTGCGGATTCAACCAGCCGCGCACTCGACGAACCAACTGTTCCTGCTCGGCCTTCTTGTCCGGCAACGCCTGCAAAGCCACCTGGCTAAACGCCGAAGTCTTCAACCGCTTGCTCGCCTGCATACGCTCCAGCGCCGCATTGCGATCCAGCGCCTTGTCCATGTAGAAAATATCTGCGGTCGGTAATTTCAATGTCGGTGTCAGTTCCGCCAATGCCGGTTTGGCTTTGGCCGGTGTCTGCGCATCGACCATTACAAACTTCTCCACCTGCGCAGTCTGCTTCTCGCTGAGATAACGCGCCGCCCAATAAGCCCCGGTGCCATGACCGAGCACGACAATGCTGCGCGCGCTCTGCTGTTCGGCGTAGGCAATGGCCGCGTCGATGCGGGCGAAGATGCGCTCGCCGTCAGCCTTTTCCTGTTCTTCCACGGTGTCGGCCGCAACTTGATCGGCGACCTCGGCTTCACCGCCGGCGGCCTGCTCAATCGGCTGCGCGGTGGTGGCATCCTTGCTGCCGGTTTCCGGCGCTTTCGGCGCGGCGGCGGGCTCGACGACGCGCGGTGCGATGGCATCGCTTTGCAGATCGGGCAGGGTGATACTCAGGCTGCTCCACTTGGCGTCGGGCAATTTCTGCCGCAACGGGCCGATTGCTTGCGGCCAGTCAGCGGTTTCGCCGGCGCCGGGGATGATAATCACCGCGCCCTTGGGTTCGGCGGTGTTGGCGGTTTTCCACAGGGCGAGGAAGGTGTCGCTGCCGGCCTGCAACTGTTGCTGCTCTTGCGCCGGAACCGTACGGCCGAGTGCGGCGGCTTCTTCCTGACTACGCTCAAGCAGTGGCTGGCGTTCGACGGGTTTCGCTTCGGCAGGTTTTTCCGCCGAGGCGGCAGGCGCCGGATCGGCGGCTTCGACGGAAAACGCACAAGGCAGGATCAGCGACAGGCACAATGCTGGCATTGCCAGGCGGTAGACAGAGGGCATCGGTTATTCCAGGCCAGAAATGTATCCCGGCAGCCTAATGGGTTGGTCAGAATTTGTCAGTGTAAGAGACTTCAATGAAGCGATTTTGCTGCCTCTGGTTTATCGGCTGGTTGTGCTTTCCCTTGATTGCCTGGGCGGTGCCTGAGCCGTCGGCGCACGCTGCGCAATTGACGGCGAGCCAGCAGCAATGGCTGGCGCAACACCATGAGCTGCGCGTCGGTCTGGTGTTGCAGGCGCCGTTTGCACAATACGACCGGCGTTTGCAGAAGCTGTCCGGAGCCAATGTCGAGTTGATGAAGTCGTTGGCCAAGGTGCTCAGTGTCGAACTGAGCTGGCGCAATTTTCAAGACCTCGCGCAACTGGAAGCCGCGGTGCGCGAAGGTGAAATCGACATCGCCCCCGGCCTGATGCAAACCCCGAGCGCGCTGCGTCTCTGGCAGTTTTCCGACCCCTACATGCGCGTGCCGCAACTGGTGGTCAGCGATCAGAAAGCCAGCGCCACGATCGATCTGGAAAAACTCGACAGCCAGACCCGCGTCGCCGTGCGCATGCCCAGCGCGACTGCCGATTATCTGCGCGGCAACTATCCCCATCTCAACCTGCAAGGCGTGCCGCTCGAGCGTCAGGCGTTGCAGTTGCTGTTGAGTCAGCAGGCGTCCTACGCGGTGGTCGATGAAGCGCAACTGGGGCGACTGTCGGTAGAGCCGGAATTTGCCGAACTGGTAGTGGTTGGCGATATCGGTCTACCGCAATTGTTGCGGGTTGCTTCGCGACGGGATTGGCCGGAACTGGCCAGCATCGTCCAAAGCGCCTTGCGCGCGATCCCGGCGAAAGATCTGGAGCGTCTGCACAATCAATGGCTGCAACCGAAATACCCGCGACTCTCGGAATCACCGGGCTTCTGGCAAAACCTCGCGCTGTTGTTCGCAGTGATGTTGCTCAGTTGCGTGGCGATTGTGTTCTGGCAACGGCGCCAACAGCACAGCCTCGAACAACGTTTGCTCGCCGCCCGGGAAGACATTGCCTTGCGCGCCGCCAGCGAAGAAGCGCTGCGGCTGACGCAGTTTTCCATCGATCAAAGCACCGTCGGCATCCTCTGGGTCAACTGGGACAGCCATGTGCGCTACGCCAATCGCGCGGCGGAAAACATGCTCGGTTATCCCTCGGGCGGGTTGATCGAGCGGCCGCTGATCGACTTCGAACCGGGTCTGCACATGGATCGCTGGCTCAATCTCTGGAAGCGTGCGCGGGCCAGCGAGGAAGGGCCGTTGAGTTTTGAAACCAGTTGCGTGCGTGCTGACGGCAGTATTTTGCCAGCGGATGTGTCGCTGAGTTTTCTGCGTTTTCGCGACAGTGAATACCTGGTGGTCTACCTCACCGACGTCACCGACCGCCGTCGCGCACTGGCCGCGTTGCAGGAAAGTGAGGCGCGCCTGCAAGGCATCGCCGCCAACGTGCCGGGATTGGTATTCCGGCTGGAGCGCGCGCCGGTGACCGGGCAGATCGACTTTGCCTACATCAGTGAGGGCAGCGAAAGTCTGGTCGGCTACGCGCCGGCCGCCATCGCCCATCGCGACATGGGCCTGCGCAGTCTGGTGCACCCGGACGACAAGGCCAGTTATCACCGCACCCAGGATCAAGCGCTGGATACCGACAGCGACTGGTCGTGGCAGGGCAGAATTGTCACGCGACAGGGCCAGCAGCGCTGGGCCGAAATCAAGGCGATCACTCGGCAACTGGAGGATGGCGCGTACGTCTGGGACGGCATCGTCTGGGACATCACCGAGAGCAAACGCATTGAACTGGAACTGGCCGATTCTCGTGAACAGCTGCGCGAACTGTCGGCGCACCTTGAAAGCGTGCGCGAAGAAGAGAAGGCGCGCATTGCCCGCGAAGTGCACGATGAGCTGGGGCAGATGCTCACGGTGCTGAAACTGGAGACATCGATGTGCGAATTGGCCTACGCGCAACTCGACCCGGGCCTGAACGAACGGCTCAACAGCATGAAGCGCCTGATCGCCCAGTTATTCCAGTTGGTGCGCGATGTGGCGACGGCGCTGCGGCCACCAATTCTGGATGCCGGGATCGCGTCGGCGATCGAATGGCAGGCGCGACGATTTGAAGCGCGGACGCAGATTCCCTGTCTGGTGCAGGTGCCGGAGAATCTGCCGGCGCTGAGTGATGCCAAGGCCATCGGGTTGTTCCGGATTTTGCAGGAAGCGCTGACCAACGTGATGCGTCATGCTCAGGCGCATACTGTGGAGCTGACGCTGGCGCTGGAGGGCGATGAGTTGTGCCTGACGGTTGCCGATGATGGCGTAGGATTTGTCGCCGCTACGGGTAGGCCGACTTCGTTTGGTTTGGTCGGCATGCGCGAGCGGGTGCTAATCATGGGTGGGCGATTGGTGCTGGAGAGTGAACCGGGGGAGGGTACTAGCCTGAATGTTTGGGTGCCGGTGAATGAAGTCTGAGGATTTGTGGTGTTTGGGCTGACGCTTTCGCGAGCAAGCCCGCTCCCACTTTGGAATGCATTCCCCTGTGGGAGCGGGCTTGCTCGCGAATGATCTTGGCTCGGAAGTAATGAGGAGAAAAATTTGATCCGTGTACTGGTAGCCGAAGACCACACCATCGTCCGTGAGGGCATCAAGCAATTGATCGGCCTGGCCAAGGATCTGCAAGTGGTGGGCGAGGCGAGCAATGGCGAACAACTGCTGGAAACCCTGCGCCATGTGCCGTGCGAAGTGGTGCTGCTCGATATCTCCATGCCCGGGGTCAATGGCCTGGAGGCGATCCCACGGATTCGTGCACTGAACAATCCGCCAGCGATTCTTGTGCTGTCGATGCATGACGAAGCGCAAATGGCAGCTCGCGCGCTAAAGGTCGGCGCCGCCGGCTATGCGACCAAGGACAGCGACCCGGCGCTGTTGCTCACGGCGATCCGCAAGGTCGCGGCGGGTGGGCGTTATATCGACCCGGATCTGGCGGATCGTATGGTTTTTGAAGTCGGCCTGACCGATGCGCGGCCGCTGCATTCGCTGCTGTCCGAACGTGAATTTTCAGTGTTCGAGCGCCTGGCCCAAGGCGCCAACGTCAACGACATCGCCCAGCAACTGGCGCTGAGCAGCAAAACCATCAGCACCCACAAGGCGCGGCTGATGCAGAAGCTCAACATCACCTCCCTCGCCGAACTGGTCAAATACGCGATGGAACACAAACTCCTCTAAAAACACCGCGGTCAAAACTGTGGGAGCGGGCTTGCTCGCGAAAGCGGTGTACCAGTCGCCGAATGAGTTGAATGACCCACCGCATTCGCGAGCAAGCCCGCTCCCACAAGGGATGTGCTTTGAGGCTGGCATCTTGGGCATGTCCATTAGCGACACACGCTTTTTGCCCTTGCTTGCGGCTCGCAGCTTGTCACTCGCCACTGCCGTATCCGTTAGCGCCATCCTTATAGGGCAATCCCTACCCCCAAGCTTCCATCCGGCTGAGGCGATTCTCTCCTGCGCCCCGATTTGCGTGCCTGTCAGCAACCACTAGGCTTAATCCACAAGCAGTCATCAACAACAAAGGTGTGGGTATGAGCCAGGTCGATACAAACGCAGGGGCCAGTGATGTGCTGGTCAGCTTTCGTGGAGTGCAGAAGAGCTACGACGGCGAGAACCTGATCGTCAAAGACCTCAACCTGGACATTCGCAAAGGCGAATTTCTTACCCTGCTCGGGCCGTCCGGTTCCGGGAAAACCACCAGCCTGATGATGCTCGCCGGTTTCGAAACGCCGACCGCCGGCGAAATTCTGCTGGCCGGACGCTCGATCAATAACGTGCCGCCGCACAAGCGCGACATCGGCATGGTGTTTCAGAACTACGCGCTGTTCCCGCACATGACCGTGGCGGAAAACCTCGCGTTCCCGCTGACCGTGCGTGGTTTGAACAAAAGCGACGTCAGTGACCGCGTGAAGAAAGTCCTGAGCATGGTGCAGCTCGATGCTTTCGCCTCACGCTACCCGGCGCAATTGTCCGGTGGTCAGCAGCAACGTGTGGCGCTGGCCCGCGCGCTGGTGTTCGAACCGCAACTGGTGTTGATGGACGAACCCCTCGGCGCCCTCGACAAACAATTGCGCGAACACATGCAGATGGAAATCAAACACCTGCACCAGCGCCTCGGCGTGACCGTGGTCTACGTGACCCATGATCAGGGTGAAGCGCTGACCATGTCTGACCGCGTCGCGGTATTTCATCAGGGCGAAATCCAGCAGATTGCTCCGCCGCGCAGCCTCTACGAAGAACCGAAAAACACCTTCGTCGCCAACTTCATTGGCGAGAACAACCGCCTCAACGGCCGTCTGCTTAGCCAGACCGGCGAACGTTGCGTGGTCGAGTTGGGCCGTGGCGAAAAGGTCGAGGCACTGGCGGTCAATGTCGGCAAGACCGGCGAACCGGTGACCCTGTCGATCCGTCCGGAGCGCGTCAGCCTCAACGGTTCGAGCGATCAATGCGTTAACCGCTTCTCAGGGAGGGTGGCGGAATTCATCTATCTGGGCGACCACGTCCGGGTGCGCCTGGAAGTCTGCGGCAAGACCGACTTCTTCGTGAAACAACCGATTGCCGAGCTCGATCCCGCGCTCGCCGTCGGTGACGTGGTACCGCTTGGCTGGCAGGTCGAGCACGTTCGCGCGCTTGATCCGCTTTTAGAGGCGAACTGATCGCCCCGGCAATACCAACACCAACCCTGCACGTGGAGAGAACAATAAATGTTGAGATCCCTGAAGTTCACCGCCCTGACCCTGGGCCTGATGGGTGCGACCAGCGCAATGGCCGCTGGCCCGGATTTGACCGTGGTGTCGTTTGGCGGGGCGAACAAGGCGGCGCAAGTCAAAGCCTTCTATGCACCGTGGGAAGCGGCGGGCAACGGCAAGATCGTCGCTGGCGAATACAACGGCGAAATGGCCAAGGTCAAAGCCATGGTCGACACCAAGAGCGTGTCGTGGGACCTGGTCGAAGTTGAATCGCCAGAACTGTCCCGTGGTTGTGACGAAGACATGTTCGAACAACTCGATCCGGCGCTGTTCGGCAAATCCGAAGACTACGTCAAAGGCGCGATTCAGCCGTGCGGCGTAGGTTTCTTTGTGTGGTCGACAGTACTGGCTTACAACGCCGACAAGCTGAAAACCGCGCCGACCAGCTGGGCGGATTTCTGGGACACCAAGCAGTTCCCGGGCAAACGTGGCCTGCGTAAAGGTGCCAAGTACACCCTCGAATTCGCCTTGATGGCCGATGGCGTGGCGCCGAAAGACGTCTACAAAGTGCTGGCGAGCAAGGACGGTCAGGATCGTGCGTTCAAGAAACTCGATGAGCTGAAACCGAGCATCCAGTGGTGGGAAGCCGGCGCGCAACCGCCGCAATACCTCGCTTCCGGTGACGTGGTGATGAGCTCGGCTTACAACGGGCGCATCGCTGCCGTGCAAAAAGAATCCAACCTGAAAGTGGTGTGGAACGGCGGTATCTACGACTTCGACGCCTGGGCGATCCCGAAAGGTCTGGACGCCAAGCGTGCCGAAGCGGCGAAGAAATTCATTGCCTACTCCGTACAGCCGCAGCAGCAGAAGACCTACTCGGAAAACATCGCCTACGGCCCGGCCAACACCCAAGCCGTGCCGCTGCTGGCCAAGGACGTCCTGAAAGACATGCCGACCACCCCGGAAAACATCGCCAACCAGGTGCAGATCGACGTCAGCTTCTGGGCTGACAACGGCGAGCAACTGGAGCAGCGCTTCAACTCCTGGGCTGCGAAGTAATCCTTCGCCCGGTAGGAGCTGCCGCAGGCTGCGATCTTTTGACTTTGCCTTTCAAGATCAAGAGATCGCAGCCTCGTTGCACTCGACAGCTCCTACAGGTGCGATGTGTTTCTTGTGTGTTGATGTAATGCGGTATCGCTATGTGTGATGCCGCCCATCCAAAGATTTGCGGAGTACGTCATGGCCATCGCCGTTCCCCTGAACGAGGGCAACAGCCCCACCTTGAAGCAGAAGCTCAAGCGCGCCGAGCGGGTCAACCGCTGGAAGGCTCAAGCGCTGATTGCGCCGCTGGTGCTGTTTCTGTTGCTGGTGTTTCTGGTGCCGATCGTGGCGCTGCTCTACAAAAGCGTCGGCAACCCCGAAGTGGTCGGCGGCATGCCGCGCACCGTGGCGGCCATCGCCAGTTGGGACGGCCGCGGCCTGCCCGCTGAACCGGTCTACAAAGCCGCCGGCGAAGACCTCGCCGAAGCACGTAAAAACCAGACGCTGGGCGATCTGTCCAAGCGCTTGAACATGGAGTTGGCCGGCTATCGCAGCCTGCTGACCAAAACCGCTCGGGCGCTGCCGTTCGCCAGCGAACCGGCCTCTTATAAAGAAGCGCTGGAAGGTCTCGACGAACGTTGGGGCGACCCGGCCTACTGGCAAGCGGTCAAACGCAACACCAGCAGCATCACTCCGTATTACTTGCTGGCGTCCGTCGACCACCGCATCGACGACCTCGGCGAAATCGCCCCGGCCACCCCGGATCAGGCGATCTACCTCGACATCTTCGCCCGCACGTTCTGGATGGGCCTGGTGATCACCGTGATCTGCCTGCTGCTCGCCTATCCACTGGCCTACCTGCTGGCGAACCTGCCATCGCGGCAAAGCAACCTGCTGATGATTCTGGTGCTGCTGCCGTTCTGGACGTCGATTCTGGTGCGCGTCGCCGCATGGATCGTACTGCTGCAATCGGGCGGGCTGATCAACAGCGGCCTGATGGCCATGGGCATCATCGATAAACCGCTGGAATTGGTGTTCAACCGCACTGGTGTGTACATCTCGATGGTGCACATCCTGCTGCCGTTCATGATCCTGCCGATCTACAGCGTGATGAAAGGCATCTCGCCGACCTACATGCGCGCAGCAATTTCCCTCGGCTGCCACCCGTTCGCCAGTTTCTGGCGCGTGTATTTCCCGCAGACCTACGCCGGTGTCGGCGCTGGCTGTCTGTTGGTGTTCATCCTCGCCATCGGCTACTACATCACCCCGGCGCTACTCGGCAGCCCGAACGATCAAATGGTCAGCTACTTCGTCGCCTTCTACACCAACACCAGCATCAACTGGGGCATGGCCACCGCCCTCGGCGGGTTGTTGCTGCTGGCGACCGTGGTGCTTTATCTGATTTACAGCTGGCTGGTCGGCGCCAGTCGCCTGCGCCTGAGCTAAGGGGAATTCGAGATGCTGAGTCCTTACATGTCGCCCATTGAACGGGTGTGGTTCTACAGCCTGCGGATCCTCTGCGGCCTGATTCTGTTGTTCCTGATTCTGCCGGTGCTGGTGATCATTCCGCTGTCGTTCAACTCGGGCAGTTTTCTGGTCTATCCGCTGCAGGGGTTCTCGCTGCAGTGGTATCACGACTTCTTCGCCTCGGCGGAATGGATGCGCGCGCTGAAGAACAGCATCATCGTTGCTCCGGCGGCGACGGTGCTGGCGATGATCTTCGGTACGCTGGCTGCGATTGGCCTGACTCGCGGTGACTTCCCCGGTAAAGCGCTGGTGATGGCGCTGGTGATTTCGCCGATGGTGGTGCCGGTGGTGATTATTGGTGTGGCGAGTTATCTGTTTTTTGCGCCGTTGGGGTTGGGTAACAGCTTTTTCTCATTGATCGTCGTGCATGCGGTGCTGGGCGTGCCGTTTGTGATCATCACGGTGTCGGCGACGTTGCAGGGCTTTAACCATAATCTGGTGCGGGCGGCGGCGAGTCTCGGTGCATCACCGCTGACCGCGTTTCGTCGGGTGACGTTGCCGCTGATTGCGCCGGGGGTAATTTCCGGGGCGTTGTTTGCCTTTGCGACTTCGTTTGATGAGGTGGTGGTGACGTTGTTTCTTGCCGGGCCTGAGCAGGCGACGTTGCCTCGGCAGATGTTCAGCGGGATTCGCGAAAACCTCAGTCCGACGATTGCCGCTGCTGCGACGTTGCTGATTGCGTTCTCCGTCATCCTGTTGCTGACGCTGGAATGGCTACGTGGCCGCAGCGAAAAACTGCGTACTGCTCAGGTCTAAATCCGCACGCGGTCAAAAATGTGGGAGCGGGCTTGCTCGCGAATACGGAGTGTCAGTCAACATTTTCACCGACTGGCACACCGCATTCGCGAGCAAGCCCGCTCCCACAATGGATGGTGTTGCTCTCGGGTTGGTCATTCACCACCTGAATAGCAGACAACCCCAAATCCCCAGCTAATCTTGTGCCCAGCTCCCACATCTATAAGAGGCTGCGCACGATGAGTCTGTCCCAGTTCAAAATCGCTCACAAACTGATCACCGGCGCCGCCGCCATCGAGCAACTGGCCGCCGAACTCACGCGCCTCGACATCGACAACCCGCTGATCGTCACCGACGCCGCGCTGGTCAAATCCGGCACCGTCGAGTTGGCGCTATGCCAATTGGGCGGGCGCGAGTACGAGATTTTCGACCGCGTGCTGCCAGACCCGGAAATCGCCATCGTCGAAGACTGCATGCGCGTGTACCGCGAGGGCGGGCATGACGGCTTGATCGGCCTCGGTGGCGGCAGTGCCATCGACATCGCCAAAAGCGTCGCCGCGTACGCCGGTTACCACGGCGCGCTGGAAGATCTGTTCGGCGTCGATCAGGTGCCGCGCAAAGGCCCGCCGCTGATCGCCATCCCGACCACCGCCGGCACCGGTTCCGAAGTGACCAACGTCGCCATCCTTTCGGACAAAGTCGCGCAACTGAAGAAAGGCATCGTCAGCGACTATCTGTTACCCGACGTCGCGCTGGTCAGCCCGCAAATGACCCTGACCTGCCCACGTAGCGTCACCGCCGCCAGTGGCGTCGACGCATTGGTGCACGCCATCGAATCCTATCTGTCGGTCAACGCCTCGCCGATCACCGACTCACTGGCGATCGGCGCGATCAAGCTGATCGCCAAAGCCCTGCCCAAGGCCTACGCCAACGGCGCCAATCTGCAAGCCCGCGAAGACATGGCCACCGCCAGCCTGATGGCCGGCATGGCGTTTGGCAATGCCGGGGTCGGCGCGGTGCATGCGCTGGCGTATCCGCTGGGCGGGCGTTTCAACATCGCCCACGGCGTGAGTAATGCCTTGCTGCTGCCGTATGTCATGACCTGGAACAAGATGGCCTGCGTCGAACGCATGCAGGATATTGCCGAAGCCATGGGCGTGAAGACTGCTCATCTGAGTGCAGCCGAGGCGGCGGACAAAGCCGTGCAGGCGATGACCGATTTGTGCGCGGCGGTGGAAATTCCCGCCGGCCTGCGCAGTTTCGGCGTCCCGGAAGACGCGATCCCGGCCATGGCCGCAGAAGCCGCGGGCATCGAGCGCTTGATGCGCAACAACCCGCGCAAACTCAGCGCCGTCGATATCGAGAAGATTTACCGAGCGGCGTACTGATCATCGCGGTCACGGTGCGCGCAGCAATGCATGAGGCTACAATGCGCGCCATCGTGATTTAGCTCAGAAAAGGTGCGTCATGCAGCCCTTCGTAATTGCTCCGTCGATTCTCTCCGCCGACTTCGCCCGCCTCGGCGAGGAAGTAGACAATGTTCTCGCCGCTGGCGCCGACTTCGTTCACTTCGACGTCATGGACAACCACTACGTACCCAACCTGACCATCGGCCCGATGGTCTGCGCGGCGTTGCGCAAGTACGGCGTTACCGCGCCGATCGACGCGCACTTGATGGTCAGCCCGGTGGATCGCATCGTTGGCGATTTCATCGAAGCCGGCGCGACCTACATCACCTTCCACCCGGAAGCCACGCTGCACGTTGATCGCTCGCTGCAGCTGATCCGTGAAGGCGGCTGCAAATCCGGTCTGGTGTTCAATCCGGCAACCCCGCTGGACGTGCTCAAGTACGTGATCGACAAGGTCGACATGGTCTTGCTGATGAGCGTCAACCCCGGCTTCGGCGGGCAGAAATTCATTCCCGGCACCCTCGACAAACTGCGCGAAGCGCGAGCGATCATCGATGCCTCGGGCCGTGACATCCGTCTGGAAATCGACGGCGGCGTCAACGTCAACAACATCCGCGAAATCGCCGCGGCTGGCGCTGACACCTTTGTTGCCGGCTCGGCAATCTTCAACGCGCCGAACTATCAGGAAGTCATCGACAAGATGCGTTCCGAACTGGCGCTGGCGCGCCCATGAGCGGATTTGAGCAGCTGTTCCCGGGGAAACTGCCACGGCTGGTGATGTTCGATCTGGATGGCACGCTGATCGACTCGGTTCCAGACCTGGCAGCGGCGGTGGACACCATGCTGCTCTCCCTCGGCCGCCAGCCTGCCGGCATCGAAGCGGTGCGCGAGTGGGTTGGCAACGGCGCGCCGGTTCTGGTGCGCCGTGCTTTGGCCGGTGGCATCGATCATTCGGCGGTGGATGACGTCGAGGCCGAGCATGCGCTGGAAGTGTTCATGGAGGCTTACGGCGCCAGCCATGAGCTGACCGTGGTCTATCCCGGCGTGCGCGACACCCTCAAGTGGCTGCACAAGCAAGGCGTGGCCATGGCGCTGATCACCAACAAGCCCGAGCGCTTTGTCGCGCCGTTGCTGGATCAGATGAAGATCGGCCGCTACTTCAAGTGGATCATCGGCGGCGATACCTTGCCGCAGAAGAAGCCTGACCCAGCAGCGCTGTTTTTCGTGATGAAAATGGCCAACATCCCGGCCTCGCAATCGTTGTTCGTCGGCGATTCGCGCAGCGATGTGCTGGCGGCGAAAGCGGCGGGGGTCAAGTGCGTGGCGCTGAGTTATGGCTACAACCATGGCCGACCGATTGCCGAAGAATCGCCGGCGCTGGTGATCGACGATCTGCGCAAGCTAATTCCCGGTTGCCTCGGTTCGGCCGCTGAGATAACGTTGCCCGACGCTTCTCAATCCCATTCTGGAAACGCCATCGTGGTGGTCACTCGCAAACTCTGGATGAAAGTCATCAAGGCCCTGGCCCGCTGGCGTTGGCGCGCCTGACTTTTTTCTGGCCGGCCTGCCGGCGTGTTTGCATACCTGACTGATAGCACCTCACACCACGAGGCACCTTATGATCCGCGAAGAATTCCTGCGCTTGGCCGCTGACGGCTACAACCGCATTCCGTTGGCCTGCGAAACCTTGGCCGACTTCGACACGCCGCTGTCGATCTACCTGAAACTGGCCGACCAGCCCAACTCCTACCTGCTCGAGTCGGTGCAGGGCGGTGAGAAGTGGGGCCGTTACTCGATCATCGGCCTGCCGTGCCGCACGGTCATGCGCGTTCACGACCATCACGTCAGCATCACTGTTGATGGCGTCGAGACCGAAAGCCACGACGTTGAAGACCCGCTGGCCTTCGTCGAAACCTTCAAGGCGCGCTACAACGTGCCGACCATTGCCGGTCTGCCGCGTTTCAACGGTGGTCTGGTCGGTTACTTCGGTTACGACTGCGTGCGTTATGTCGAGAAGCGCTTGGGCAAGTGCCCGAACCCGGATCCACTGGGCGTGCCGGACATTCTGCTGATGGTGTCCGACGCCGTCGTGGTGTTCGACAACCTTGCCGGCAAGATGCACGCGATCGTCCTTGCCGACCCTGCGCAGGCCGATGCCTTCGAACAAGGTCAGGCACGTTTGCAGGAATTGCTCGAGCAACTGCGTCAGCCAATCACCCCGCGCCGTGGCCTGGATTTCAGCAAGCAGCAATCGGCTGATCCGGTGTTCCGTTCGAGTTTCACTCAGGACGATTACGAAAAAGCCGTCGACACCATCAAGGAATACATCCTCGCCGGTGACTGCATGCAGGTCGTGCCGTCGCAGCGTATGTCGATCGACTTCAAGGCTGCGCCGATTGATTTGTACCGCGCGCTGCGTTGCTTCAACCCGACGCCGTACATGTACTTCTTCAACTTTGGCGACTTCCACGTCGTCGGCAGTTCGCCGGAAGTGCTGGTGCGCGTTGAAGACAACCTGATCACCGTGCGCCCGATTGCCGGCACCCGCCCACGTGGCGCGACCGAAGAAGCCGATCTGGCGCTGGAAGAAGACCTGCTGTCGGACGATAAAGAGATTGCCGAGCACTTGATGCTCATCGATTTGGGTCGTAACGATACGGGGCGCGTTTCCGAGATTGGTTCGGTGAAACTCACCGAGAAGATGGTTATCGAGCGTTATTCCAACGTGATGCACATTGTGTCCAACGTCACCGGCCAGTTGAAAGAAGGCCTGACGGCGATGGACGCACTGCGGGCGATCCTGCCGGCGGGCACGTTGTCTGGCGCACCGAAGATTCGTGCGATGGAAATCATCGACGAACTGGAGCCGGTCAAGCGTGGTGTGTATGGCGGTGCGGTCGGTTACTTCGCCTGGAACGGCAACATGGACACCGCGATTGCCATCCGCACCGCAGTGATCAAAAACGGCGAACTGCACGTGCAGGCCGGTGGCGGCATCGTCGCCGACTCGGTGCCGGCACTGGAATGGGAAGAAACCCTGAACAAACGCCGCGCCATGTTCCGCGCCGTGGCCCTGGCCGAACAAACCCCGCAAAGCTGACCCACGCAAAACCCTTGTAGGAGTGAGCCTGCTCGCGATAGCGGATTAACATTCAACAGATTTGTTGACTGAACCACCGCAATCGTGAGCAGGCTCACTCCTACAGGTGATTGTGTTCAGTCATAAAAAAAGCGGCGCCTGTGAGGGCGCCGCTTTTTTCATGCCCTGCAACAACCCCCTGTAGGAGCTGCCGCAGGCTGCGATCTTTCGATCTACCGCTTAAAAATCCAACACCACCCCAACATTCACACCCTGCTGGGTAAAGTCATCATCCTTGCGGAACGAATACCCGCCACGCAACGCCAGATCCGCCGTCAGCTTATGGCTAACACCCAAACTCAAGCGGTTCAAATGACTCTGCGGCGTATAGCCCTCAAGTTTGAAGTCATTCGCCGGCAAGGTATTCAGCGCGATATTGACCTTCTGCACGTCATCCTCGTACTCGCGTTCATGCGCATACTCACCAAACACCTGCGTTTGCGGCGTGAAGTTGTACTTGCCCTGAATACCGACACCCAGACGTTTCGAATCGCGACTCTGATCATCGAAAGTCAGCGCGGTGGCGCGGTTGCTCTTCTCTGAATAACCATCGACATCAACACTGGCGTAATCAGCGCTGACGAACGGCGACAGATGCCATTCGCTGCCCGGCTGGGCAATGTCATAACCGATGCGCGTACTGAACGCCCAGAGGCTGCCGTCGGTATCACCTTTCTCCGCACCTTCGCTGGCGCCCAGATCAAACTTGCGCTTGAGGTTGTCGTAGTCGAGTTTGCCGCCGGTCAACGCCGCGTCAGCCCACCAGCGATTCTGCTGGAACTGGGCAAATGCGGTGGCCATGTAGCTGTTGAGTTTGTAGTCCGAATCGTTATGCCCGGCCTCAAGGTTCTGCCGGTAGAAACCACCCGCCACACCGACACGCCACGCGTCATTCAGACGATAGCTGCCCCCGACATTGAGGTTGTAACCGCTGCCGTCGGCACTGGCGCCGCTGCTTTGGCTGTCGACATCCAGATGCTGGCCACCGGCGGAAACGATCGCGCGCCATTGGCCGACCGCTTGCCAGTTTTCCCAATCCGCCTGCCATTGGCTGCGCAGTTCATCCTGATGCGCACGCACGGTGGCGTGGGCCATTTCCGGCAGCAGTGTCAGTTCCCACGGCGCGGCCAGCAGGGAATAGGCGTAGTCGGAGATCAGTTTTTGCCCGGCTTCGGTCGGGTGCACGCCGTCGTTGTAAATCAGCTTGGTCGGATCCGGCGTCGCACTGTTGATGCCGTAACGGGCGTTTTCCGGGCAACCGCTGCCGCTGAAGCACGTCGCTGTGAGGTTCTGATCAGTGGCCAGACCAAAACGGCCCGGATCGGCGAACACTTCCGACAGCAATACAGGAATGTTCAGCGGAATGATTTCCGCGTTGATGCCTTGCAGACGACTGACCAACTGGCTGTTGAATTGCGCGGCGAGCTGGCTGCTGAACGCTTGCAGCGGCGTGCCGTTGATGGCCGGGGTCAGACCGACGTCAGGCAACAGCCAGACCATCACGTATTTGGCACCGGCCGATTGCAACGCTTGCACGCTGTCAGCCAGTCGATCGGCGCCGGCGTTGGCTTGCGGCAGGCTGAGGATGCGGCCCTGGAGGAAGTCGTTACCGCCGCCGGAAATGTAATACAGCGCATTCGGGTCAGCGCGGAAGCCGTTCGAGGGCAGATAACCAGTGCGAGTGCGTTCACCGGTGGCCGATTGCGAGGTGATCGAATCGAGAATCTGGTCGGTGCGATAACCGCCGACCGCCCAGTTGTTGCCATCGACCTGGCCGTTTTCGACGCGCACTTGCGAGCTGGAGGAGGCGGTCTGATCCGGGGTGAAGCCGAGTCGGCCACCGAGCAATTGTGTGGAGTTCAGATCACGGGATTCGCCGCTGCCATCCAGATAGATTGGCCCGGTTCGGTTGGTGTAGCGCTGGGTAGCGCCGGCCGGGCCGCCGGTGTCGCGGAAGGTGCCGGCATCGTTGAGGCTGTCGCCAAACACCACGAAATTCGAGTAAGGATTGGGGGCGGCATTCGCCTGGGCGCAGGCCAGTGCGAGCAAGCATCCAGCCAGCGGTACAAACAACGTCTGTTTGATCATGAGCAAGTCCGTTTATTTATTGTTGTAGGTGAACGAAACGACAGTACCAAAAACTTCCGGCCTTTTGCCATCGGTCGCGAACCCTCTTATAGATTTAACCCCCAAAGCCCCGGCCATATTGCACGCTCCGCCCAGCTAAGTTACTGTGCCGGAACGTATGAACGAGACCTTCCCCGTGTTGATCACCAGCAAACTTCTGGATCAAGTCATCAAGGCACACGCCCGCTGGCGTTGGCGCGCCTGAATCTTTTCTGCCGGCCCCGCCGGATCTGTATCGCTTTGCCTTCCTTGCCTGTTTGAAATGCCGCTGTGCCGACGCGTCCACCTGCGTCCGACATCGTGCAGCGCCCTGCGGGCAAGTCATCTGAAGGCTGTCTCCAAGTCAGAATTCAAGAGGTTCGAATCGCCATGTTGCTGATGATCGACAACTACGACTCCTTTACTTACAACGTTGTGCAGTACCTCGGTGAGCTGGGTGCCGAGGTCAAAGTCGTGCGCAATGACGAATTGACCGTCGCCGAAATCGAAGCGCTGAAACCCGAGCGCATCGTCGTCTCCCCAGGCCCTTGCACCCCGACCGAAGCCGGCATCTCCATCGAAGCCATCAAGCACTTCGCCGGCAAACTGCCGATCCTCGGTGTCTGCCTTGGCCACCAATCGATCGGCCAGGCGTTTGGCGGCGATGTAGTCCGCGCCCGCCAAGTGATGCACGGTAAGACTAGCCCGGTATTCCACGAGGACAAGGGCGTTTTCCAAGGCCTGAATCATCCGCTGACGGTTACCCGCTACCACTCGCTGATCGTCAAGCACGATACTTTGCCCGATTGCCTGGAACTGACCGCGTGGACGCAACACGACGACGGTTCGGTCGACGAAATCATGGGCCTGCGTCACAAGACCCTGAACATTGAGGGCGTACAGTTCCACCCCGAGTCGATCCTGACCGAGCAGGGTCATGAACTGTTTGCCAACTTCCTCAAACAAACCGGCGGCACGCGCTAAGGACTTCCCATGAATATCAAGACAGCCCTGAGCCGTATCGTCGAGCACCTCGATCTCAGCACCGATGAAATGCGCGATGTGATGCGCGAAATCATGACCGGCCAATGCACCGACGCGCAGATCGGCGCGTTCATGATGGCCATGCGCATGAAGAGCGAGAGCATCGACGAAATCGTCGGCGCCGTGTCGGTGATGCGCGAGTTGGCCGATCAGGTCGAACTGAAAACCCTCGACGGCGTGGTCGATGTGGTCGGCACCGGCGGTGACGGTGCGAACATCTTTAACGTGTCGACGGCTTCTTCGTTCGTCGTCGCGGCAGCCGGTTGCACTGTGGCCAAACACGGCAACCGCGCGGTCTCGGGTAAAAGCGGCAGCGCCGACTTGCTCGAAGCCGCCGGCATTTATCTGAACCTGACTCCGGTACAAGTCGCACGATGCATCGACAACGTCGGCATCGGTTTCATGTTCGCTCAGACTCACCACAAAGCCATGAAGTACGCCGCCGGCCCGCGCCGCGATCTCGGCCTGCGTACGTTGTTCAACATGCTCGGCCCGCTTACGAATCCGGCCGGTGTTAAGCATCAGGTAGTGGGCGTGTTCAACAAGGCACTGTGCCGGCCATTGGCCGAAGTGTTGCAGCGTCTGGGCAGCAAGCACGTGCTGGTGGTGCACTCGAAGGACGGTCTGGACGAGTTCAGCCTCGCCGCGCCGACTTTTGTCGCCGAGCTGAAGAATAACGAAATCAGCGAATATTGGGTCGAGCCGGAAGATCTCGGCATGAAGAGCCAGAGCCTGCACGGTCTGTCGGTCGACGGCCCGGAAGCGTCGCTGGCGCTGATCCGCGATGCCCTCGGCAAGCGCAAAACCGAGAACGGCCAGAAAGCCGCCGAAATGATTGTGCTCAACGCCGGTGCCGCGCTGTACGCCGCCGACGTGGCGAGCAGTTTGAAACAGGGTGTAGAGCTTGCTCACGACGCCTTGCACACCGGCCTCGCTCGGGAAAAACTCGAGGAGCTGGGTGCCTTTACCGCGGTATTCAGAGTGGAGAATGAGGGATGAGTGTACCGACGGTTCTGGAAAACATTCTGGCCCGCAAAGTTCAGGAAGTTGCCGAGCGTAGCGCCCGCGTCAGCCTGAGTGAGCTGGAAAGTCTGGCCAAGGCGGCCGATGCACCCCGCGGTTTCGCCAACGCGCTGCTGGCGCAAGCGAAGAAGAAACAACCGGCGGTGATTGCCGAAATCAAAAAGGCTTCACCGAGCAAAGGCGTGATCCGCGAGAATTTTGTTCCGGCCGACATCGCCAAAAGCTACGAGAAGGGCGGGGCGACCTGTCTTTCCGTACTGACCGACATCGATTATTTCCAGGGCGCCGACGCTTATCTGCAACAGGCCCGCGCCGCGTGTAGCCTGCCGGTGATCCGCAAGGACTTCATGATCGATCCTTACCAGATCGTTGAGGCCCGTGCGCTGGGCGCCGACTGCGTGCTGTTGATCGTCTCTGCACTGGATGACGTGAAAATGGCCGAGCTGGCCGCTGTCGCCAAAAGCGTCGGTCTCGATGTGTTGGTTGAAGTGCACGACGGCGATGAGCTGGAGCGCGCGTTGAAAACCCTCGACACGCCGTTGGTCGGGGTCAACAACCGTAACCTGCACACCTTCGACGTCAGCCTCGAAGTGACGCTCGACCTGTTGCCGCGTATTCCGCGCGACCGGTTGGTGATCACCGAGAGCGGAATCCTCAACCGTGCCGATGTCGAGCTGATGGAAATCAGCGACGTGTATTCGTTCCTGGTCGGCGAAGCATTCATGCGCGCGGAAAACCCGGGCACAGAATTGCAGCGCCTATTCTTCCCGGAGCGTGGCACCTCGATCAGTGGTTCGACCCTGGACTGATATTCTTTCAGACCGAGTCGAAGCCATCGCGAGCAGGCTCACTCCTACACTTGGAATGCGTTCCCCTTGTAGGAGTGAGCCTGCTCGCGAAGGGGCCATCGAAACCGCTGAAGATTCTTATGTTGCCGGAGCCTGTTATGTCGCTGCCAACCCCCCTGACCATCGAAGCCGGCCTCCAGGCCGAACAAGACTTGCTGGCCTCGGTCTGCGCCGGCGACTCCGAATTCGGCCTTCTCTTCTGGCAACCCAGCGATCGCGCGTTGGTCATGCCACGCCGCCTCAATCGCCTGCCCGCATTCGACCATGCCTGCGAAGTCTCCGCAGCCGCCGGCTGGCCAGTCCTGCTGCGTGAAACCGGCGGCGAACCCGTCCCGCAATCCGCCGCCACCATCAACATCGCGTTGGTTTACGCACCACCGCGCAGCGAAGGCGATCTGAACCGCATCGAAACCGGTTATCACCGCCTCTGCGATCCGATCTGTCAGTTACTCGATGAGTTGGGCGGCACGTCATCGTTAGGCGAAATCGACGGCGCATTCTGCGACGGCCGCTTCAACGTCAATCTCGACGGTCGCAAAATGGTCGGCACCGCCCAGCGCTGGCGCCAGAGTCAGGGCGGACAGCGCCCGGTCGGTCTGGTGCACGGGGCGATGCTGATGGATGACGAGCGCGAATCGATGGTTGCAGCGGTCAATCGCTTCAATGAAGCGTGCGGCCTGGAGCAGCGGGTGAGGGCGCAGAGCCACATCGCTTTGCATGAAAAATTCAACGCGCCACAGGCCTTGGCGCGTCTTGATGAGTTGTTTCGTCTGATGCTGGCGCAGATGTACGCTTAGCGCGTACCGAAGACCACCATGGTCTTGCCTTTCACATCGACCAGGTTGCGTTCCTCAAGATCCTTGAGCACGCGACCGACCATCTCCCGTGAACAACCGACAATCCGGCCGATTTCCTGACGCGTCACCTTGATCTGCATGCCGTCCGGGTGGGTCATTGCGTCTGGCTGTTTGCACAACTCCAGCAGGCAACGCGCTACGCGACCGGTCACATCAAAGAACGCCAGATCGCCGACCTTGCGTGTGGTGTTGCGCAGGCGTTGTGCGATTTGTCCGCTGAGGACGTAAAGAATGTCTGGATCCTGCTGCGATAATTCGCGGAACTTGGCGTAGCTGATTTCCGCTGTTTCGCATTCGACCTTGGCCCGCACCCAGGCACTGCGTTCCTGTTCCTGACCGGCTTGCTCGAACAGGCCCAACTCACCGAAGAAATCCCCGGCATTAAGGTAGGCGATGATCATTTCGCGGCCGTCGTCATCCTCGATCAAGATCGTCACCGAACCCTTGATGATGAAATACAACGTATCGGAACGGTCGCCGGCGCAGATGATGTTGCTCTTGGCCGCATGACGACGGCGCTGACAATGCATCAGCAGCTTGTCGAGGTTCTTGATTTTGGGTGTGGGGGTAATAGCAACCATGGTTGTATCCCGAAAAGACTGCACGGTGATGTTTGGTTTTTTTATGAGGCGCTGAAGGCGGTCGCTGCACAGCTGGCATGGGCGCCAGCGAATTGGCGCCAGCTTAACAGACACTTCGTCGCAAATTCGAGAAATTACCTACGTCGTAGACGCATCCGTCCTAGGAACGACGCGCGCTGGCGGCACAATGCCCGTGCTAAGCTGGCGACCCTTTTTTCTACAGTGGAGTCTTGGCGATGAAGGCACGCATCCAATGGGCTGGCGAAGCCATGTTCCTCGGCGAATCCGGCAGCGGTCATGTCGTGGTGATGGACGAGTCCGCCGGACGCCGGTGGTCGTAACCTGGGTGTTCGCCCGATGGAAATGCTCCTGCTCGGTGTGGGCGGTTGCAGCAATTTCGACGTGGTCAGCATTCTGAAGAAGTCGCGTCAGGCCGTGGAAAGCTGCGAAGCCTTTCTTGAAGCCGAACGCGCGACCGAAGATCCGAAAGTGTTCACCAAGATTCACATGCATTTCGTGGTCAAGGGCCGTGGCTTGAAAGAAGCCCAGGTCAAACGCGCGATCGAGCTGTCCGCCGAGAAATATTGCTCGGCCTCGATCATGCTCGGCGCCGCTGGCGTGGCCATCACCCACGATTACGAAATCGTCGAACTCGGTTGAAGCGACATTCAACTATCATAAAAGCAGTGCAGACTCTGGCGATCCCCCGCTGACGTCTGCATAATGCGCCACTTTTTTCAGGGCAGTGATCGGTCAACCGACGGGTCATCCGCCTGAACAGATAACCAAAATCGCCATCGCGAAGAGGTGTTAACCGTCCTACGCAGGTGCGTTGTTCGCACTTGACGGGCATGCTTGATCACGCGGCTGCGCCGCATACATAGAGAGTTTTTAACGGTGAAAAGCAAACTCAAGCTCCACGGGTTCAATAACCTGACAAAGACCTTGAGCTTCAACATCTATGACATCTGCTACGCGGAAACCCCGCAAGACCAGCAGGCGTACGTCGAGTACATCAATAAAGAGTACAACGCGAAACGTCTGACGCAGATCCTCACGGAAGTTGTCGATATCATTGGTGCCAACATCCTGAACATCGCGAGTCAGGACTATGAACCCCAGGGCGCCAGCGTCACGATTCTGATCTCTGAAGAGCCGGTCACCCCGACCGACAGCCAGATCGAAGAATCGCCGGGCCCGTTGCCCGAAATTATCCTGGCCCACCTCGACAAGAGCCACATCACGGTGCACACCTATCCGGAAATTCATCCGGACGACGGTATTGCCACGTTCCGTGTGGACATCGACGTGTCGACGTGTGGTGTCATCTCACCGCTGAAAGCGCTCAATTTCCTCATTCACCAGTTTGATTCGGACATCGTGACTGTGGATTATCGTGTGCGCGGCTTCACCCGTGACGTTGAAGGCAACAAGCACTTCATCGACCACGAGATCAACTCGATCCAGAACTACCTCTCCGAAGACACTCGCGACGCGTACCAGATGACCGACGTGAACGTGTACCAGGAAAACCTGTTCCACACCAAAATGCTGCTGAAGAACTTCGAACTGGATAACTACCTGTTCGGCGACGCGACCAGCAGCCTGTCCTCCGAGCAACGTGCTCAGGTGACCGACCGGGTGAAACACGAAATGCTGGAAATCTTCTACGCGCGCAACATGCCGACCTAAGATTCCCGCACACAAAAAAAGGCGACTGTCTCAGGACAGTCGCCTTTTTATTACTGAAACAAAGCCCCCTGTAGGAGCGAGCCTGCTCGCGAAGAGGCCCTATATAGCAATACATCTCTCAAATCCGATAAGTACTCTTGGTCATCACCTTAGCCAAAATACTCATCCCGAACTTCACCGGCGCCGGAAAACGAAACCCTCCAGCCTCCAGCGCACTCTCCGCATGATGCTCTTCATCAATACGCATCTGCTCCAGAATCGCCCGGGACTTCTCGTCCTCCGCCGGCAATTGCTCCAGATGTTCATTCAAGTGTTTACACACCTGGTGCTCGGTAGCCGCCACAAAGCCCAGACTCACTTTGTCGCTGATCAACCCGGCCACCGCACCAATCCCGAACGACATCCCGTAAAACAGCGGATTGAGCACACTGGTATGGCTGCCCAACTGGTGAATGCGCTGTTCGCACCAGACCAGATGATCAATCTCTTCTTCAGCCGCGTGCTCCATGGCTGCGCGCACTTGCGGCAACTTGGCGGTCAACGCTTGCCCTTGATACAACGCCTGGGCGCAGACTTCACCGGTGTGGTTGATGCGCATCAGACCGGCGACGTGGCGGGTGTCTTCGTCGCTCATCTGCGTGTCCGGCTGCAAGATCGCTGGCGACGGACGGTACGGCTGGCCACTGGAGGGCAGCAGGGTACGCATCGCGGCATCGGCTTGCAGCAGAAGACGGTCAATCGGCGAGTAGTGACGTTGGGTAGTCATGCTGACCTCCGGGAAGAATCTCGGCGGCCAGTTTAACCGAATCGGCCGGGGAAGGTTTGCGCTGGGTCATTCGGCACGCTGGATGCGCTTGATGTGCTGGATGTACTGGGGGGCTTTATGTAGGAGCTGCCGAAGGCTGCGATCTTTTGATCTTGTTTTGCTACCTCGAAGATCAAAAGATCGCAGCCTTCGGCAGCTCCTACAGGTGACAAACCGCAGGCCTGGTCGGTGAATCTTAGCCCGGAGGCCAGTTCATCTGGCGCTGACCAAGTACATGCATATGGATGTGGTAAACCGTCTGGCCACCTTTTTCATTGCAGTTCATCACCACGCGGAAGCCGTCCTCGCAACCCAGTTCCAGTGCCAGACGCTGCGCAGTGAACAGGATGTGCCCGGCCAAAGCCTTGTCGTCTTCGGTCAGGTCATTGAGGGTGCGCACCGGTTTCTTCGGGATCACCAGAAAATGCACCGGTGCCTGAGGGGCGATGTCGTGGAAGGCCAGAACCTGGTCGTCCTCGTAAATGATCTTGGCCGGGATTTCCCGGTTGATGATCTTGGTGAACAGAGTATCCACTGCTGTTTTCTCCGTTGTTTGGGCTGAATCGAGTGTACCGCGTTGAATCATGCTGCTTCAGCGCGGGCAGTAAGCTTTGTTAACCATGCCGACAATCGTGCGGTTAAGCCAGCGCGAACCCAGTCGCGGCAGGAACGCGAACCAGCGGTTGCGGCGCCCCGGAATGATGATCGCGCGGTTCTTGTCGAGGGCGCGCACGGTGTACAGCGCGACTTCCTCGGGACTCATCAGCACGTTGCTGGCGTTGAGCTTTTCCGTGTTCAGCTGTGCGGTACGGAAGAAGGCAGTACGCGTCGGGCCAGGGCAGAGTACCGAGACTTTGACCGCGCACTTCTTCAGCTCGACCCGCAGCGCTTCGGAAAAGTGCAGCACATAAGCCTTGCTGGCGAAGTAAGTGCTCATCCATCAGCCGGGATTGAACGCCGCCACCGAAGCGACGTTGAGAATCTGCCCGCCACCTTGCAGCGCCATGCTGTTACCGATCGCATGGCATAGGCGGGTGAGGGCGAGGATGTTCACTTCGATCAGATCCTGCTCGGTCATCCAGTCCTGCGCGAGGAACGGGCCGCAAGTGCCGATACCCGCACAGTTCACCAGCAGATCAATCTGCCGGTCACCTTCTTCCAGTTCCAGCAAAAAACCGGACAAGCGCAACGGCTCGCCGAGATCACAGGCGCGGAACAACACTTCGACGCCGAAGCGCTGGGTCAATTCGATCGCAATGCTTTCCAGCTGATCACGCTGTCGAGCCACCAGAATCAGGCTGCGGCCGCGCCGGGCCAGAGCTTCGGCCATGGCCAGGCCGATGCCGCTGGAGGCGCCGGTGATCAGAGCGTAACGGGTCATGCAATTCTCCATCGCAACAGCTCCGCGCCGGCGACGCGGGTGTCACGGCGGGGAGCGCTGTTCATTCTTTCGCAGAGTCTACAGGGGCCTGCGCCGGTTCGGCTGCCTCGTCGGCGGAATTCGCTGCAGGTTCGACCTCGACGTCGATTTCATCGGTGGTCACCGAACCGCTTTGGTAGCTGCTTTCCAGATTGCTTTCATATTCGTCCTGGACGGCCGAGAACCCGCCCAATATCCCACCGACAAAGATCAACGCGAAGAACACGATCCACAACGAGCACAGCACTTTGACCGCTGTGCTGTTCGGTGGCGGCGGCGGGCCGTAGCGATTGGCGCCGGTATTGCCTGGCACGACCATGATCACCAGCGGGAAGAAACTGCCCACCACCGGCACCAGGTTGAGCAACCAGAGCCAGCCCGACCAGCCGATATCGTGCAGGCGCTGAACGCTGAATAGAATGCTGACGATGAAAAAGCCGAGGAACAAAAAGAAGGCGAGAATCCCGCCGATGATCAAGCCAGTGGTCGATTCGCCGCTGACCAGCCCCAAGGCGATCAGTGCGAACACACCCACAATCGGTAGCGTCACCAGGCCGAGCACCATTGTCCAGGCGAGAAAACGCAGACGACCGATCCGGCCTTCGACCCCAAACGGCTTGAGCGTTGCGAAGGCCGGCAGGCTTTCGCCGACGCTGGCACGTGGCGGTGCATAAGGAGAGTCAGGTTCGGCCACGGTGGGGGCATGCTCGTGGACGTCATTGAGGTTCAGCTCGATGGCTGTTTCATTTTCAATGCGCGCATCAATCCCGGTTTTGTTCAGCGCTTGCAGGTATGTCTGCGCATCGCCGTGGGAAAGATCGCGTTTGAGGGCGACGACGCTGCCATTGAAGAGACGCTCAATTGCGGCCACATCGCTTTTGAATAGATTCGCCAGATTGAGTTTGGCGGTCGTGATATCGACACCGGGCTGTAGAGCACCGTCGAAAACGATCTTGTAACGGGGGTCGCTCATGGCCGAGGCATCCTTGTCGCGAATGATTGAGGGTCAGCAGTGTAAGGCCAGTCAACGGGCGACTGGCTTGTTTTTATTGGCGAGGCCAGCGTAGCGGTAGCTGTGCAGCGCGCTCCTGCGCCTGACGATACTCGGCGTCGAGTCGTGCGATCAACTGATCGACACTCGGCAGGTCATCGATCTGCCCGACACCTTGACCGGCAGACCATACGGTCTTCCAGGCCTTGGCTTCGTCATTGATCGGCTTGAGCTTGTCGCCAAAATTCACTTCGCCCTTGCCTTGCAGCGCGGCCATATCGAAACCGGCGGCTTGCAGGCTCTGGCGCATGAAGCTGGCCGGAACCCCTGACACCGCTGGAGTATGAATGATGTCCGCAGCCTTGGCTGTCAGGAGCATCTCCTTGTAAGCGTCAGGCGCATGACTTTCAGTGGTACCGATAAATCGCGTACCGAAGTAGGCCAAATCCGCGCCGAGCAGCTGTGCGGCGAGAATCTCATGGCCGTGGTTCAAACATCCTGCAAGCAACAGCGTCTTGTCGAAGAACTCACGGATCTCGGCGATCAACGCAAACGGACTCCAGGTACCTGCGTGGCCCCCGGCGCCAGCGGCCACCGCGATCAAACCATCGACCCCGGCTTCGGCCGCTTTCTCAGCATGCCGGCGAGTGGTCACGTCGTGGAAGACCAGTCCACCATAGCTGTGTACCGCGTCGACCAACTCTTTCACCGCGCCGAGGCTGGTGATGACGATCGGCACTTTGTGCTCGACGCAGATGTTCAGATCCGCCTGCAAGCGCGGATTGCTGTTGTGTACGATCAGGTTCACTGCGTAGGGCGCGGGGTTCTCCATTGTCGCAAGGCCCGCTTCGATCTGTTCCAGCCACGCTTTGAAGCCGCTGCTTTCGCGTTGGTTCAACGCGGGGAAACTGCCGACTACGCCATTACGGCAGCAGGCGAGCACCAACTCAGGGTTGGAAATCAGAAACATCGGCGCCGCCACTACGGGCAGACGCAGACGTTGTTCGAGCAAAGCGGGCAGCGACATGATGAATACCCCAAAGATCTGTTCTTGTTGAAGTTAGAACGGCTTGACCACGACCAGAATTACAATAGCCAGCAATATCAGAACCGGCACTTCATTGAACCAGCGATAAAAGACATGGCTGCGGGTGTTTTCGCCACGGGCAAAACGTTTTACCTGCGCGCCGCACATGTGGTGGTAGCCGATCAGCAAAACGACCAGAGTCAGTTTGGCGTGAATCCAGCCGCCCATGCTGAAGATGCTCGGGTTGAGATAGATCAGCCAGCCGCCGAAGATCAGCGTGGCGATCATCGCCGGGCCCATGATGCCGCGATACAACTTGCGCTCCATGACGCTGAAGCGCTCTTTGCTGATCGTGTCTTCGCTTTGCGCGTGATACACGAACAATCGCGGCAAATAGAACAGTCCGGCAAACCAGCAAACGACGCTGACAATGTGAAAAGCTTTTATCCATAAATAGAGCATTTTTAGTTATTCCAGGTTCACGGTACCCGGGATAGTAGAGGCTTGAGCGTCCGCACGTCACCTTGACGGTTGTCGCAGGGCCGCGCGGCCCCTATTATCGACGGCTTTCCAGTGGGTTCTTTGAGGGCAGGTTATGGTCAAGGTCGGTATCGTCGGCGGCACGGGTTACACCGGTGTCGAATTGCTGCGTCTGTTGGCACAGCATCCGCAGGCAGAAGTGGTTGTGATCACTTCCCGATCCGAGGCCGGTCTGGCCGTGGCTGATATGTACCCGAACCTGCGCGGCCACTACGACGGCTTGGCCTTCAGCGTGCCGGACATCAAAACCCTCGGCGCTTGCGATGTGGTGTTCTTCGCCACGCCGCACGGTGTGGCTCACGCACTGGCGGGCGAACTGCTGGCAGCGGGCACCAAGGTCATCGATCTGTCGGCGGACTTCCGTCTGCAAGACGCGGAAGAGTGGGCCAAGTGGTACGGCCAGCCGCACGGCGCGCCTGAACTGCTGGACGAAGCGGTTTACGGTCTGCCGGAAGTCAATCGCGAACAGATCAAGAAAGCTCGTCTGATCGCGGTGCCGGGTTGCTATCCGACTGCGACGCAGCTGGGTTTCCTGCCTTTGCTTGAAGCAGGTCTGGCCGATACTTCGCGTCTGATTGCCGACTGCAAATCCGGTGTCAGCGGCGCCGGTCGCGGTGCGGCTGTAGGCTCGTTGTACTCCGAGACGTCGGAAAGCATGAAGGCGTACGCGGTAAAAGGTCACCGTCACCTGCCGGAAATTCGCCAGGGCTTGCGTCGCGCAGCGGGCAAAGATGTGGGACTGACCTTCGTTCCGCACCTGACGCCGATGATTCGTGGCATTCATTCCACGCTCTACGCGACCGTGGTTGATCGTTCGGTGGATCTGCAGGCGCTGTTCGAAAAGCGTTATGCCAACGAACCGTTCGTCGACGTGATGCCAGCCGGTAGTCATCCGGAAACCCGTAGCGTGCGTGGCGCCAATGTCTGCCGCATCGCGGTGCACCGTCCACAGGATGGCGATCTGGTGGTGGTGTTGTCGGTGATCGACAACCTGGTCAAAGGCGCGTCGGGCCAAGCGGTGCAGAACATGAACATCCTGTTCGGTCTGGACGAGCGCTTCGGCCTGTCTCATGCCGGTATGCTGCCGTAACACTTTAAGCCGCGCAGCAAAAAGGCCCGTCAAACGGGCCTTTTTGCATTCTGAGCAGTTGATCGGGTTTATTGATATACCGTAACAATAGTTGACCGATTTTCTAGGAGAAGCGGATAATGCGCGTCATCACGCATTATGGCGGCGTAACGCCGGGAGATAGTCAGCATGAGCGTCGAATCCTTCACCCCCACGGCTTTGCAATTCACCCACGGTGCCGCGCACAAGGTGAAGAGCCTGGTCGATGAAGAGGGGAATGATCGCTTGAAGCTGCGCGTATTCGTTACGGGCGGCGGTTGTTCAGGGTTTCAATACGGTTTCACCTTCGATGAAGACGTGGCCGAGGACGACACCATCGTCGAGCGCGAAGGCGTGAGTCTGGTGGTAGATCCGATGAGCTTCCAGTACCTGGCCGGTGCTGAAGTGGATTACCAGGAAGGTCTGGAAGGTTCGCGCTTCGTGATCAAGAACCCGAACGCCACCACGACCTGTGGTTGCGGCTCTTCGTTCTCGATCTGACGCCTCTTCGTTTCAGATAACAAAACGCCGCAGAGCCTTTCGGTTCTGCGGCGTTTTGCTGTGTGCGGTTTGATCAGGCCGGGTAGATGGCGCCCAAGACGCGAAGACCGCGCGCGCCGGTGACGCTCGGGCGGTTGGCGGCGATGCCTTCGAGGCAGCAATGAGCGAGCCAGGCGAAGGCCATGGCTTCGACCCAGTCCGGATCGACGCCGTGAGTGACAGTGCTGGCTACGGTTGCGTTAGGCAGTAGGGCGGCCAAGCGCTTCATCAATGTGGCGTTATGCGCGCCGCCGCCGCAGACAAGCAATTCCTGAGTGTCGGACTGAGCGCTTTGCAGCGACTCGATGATGGTCAGCGCAGTCAGTTCAAGCAGTGTGGTCTGCACGTTTTCCGCAGCGAAGGCTGGCAACCGTGACAAGTGTTGCTCCAGCCAAGGCAGGTTGAACACTTCGCGACCGGTGCTTTTCGGGCCTTTGGTGACGAAGAATGGATCGCTGAGCAGTGCCTGCAACAGGGTTGGCTCAACAGCCCCTGATCTCGCCCATTCGCCATTGCGATCGTAGTTTTCACCGCGTTGCTGCTGAATCCAGGCGTCCATCAGAACATTCCCAGGGCCACAGTCGAAACCGGCTACAGGCTTGGTCGGCTCTATCAGACTGAGATTGCTGAAACCGCCGACATTCAAGACTGCCTGGTTACCGGTACGCTCTTCGAACAAAGCTTCATGGAAGGCCGGAACCAGCGGCGCACCCTGGCCGCCGGCGGCGACATCGCGGCTGCGGAAGTCGCTGACCACGGTAATGCCAGTCAATTCGGTGAGCAGGGCAGGGTTGCCGATCTGCACCGTGAAGCCGCGCGCCGGTTCGTGGCGAATGGTCTGGCCGTGGCTGCCGATCGCACGAATGGCTTCGGGTTTGAGTTGCTGCTGATCGAGGAGAGTATGAATACCCTGCGCGGCGAGCTTCACCCAGTGTTGCTGGGCAATCGCCGAACGGGCGATTTCGTCGGGGCCGCTGGCGCACAAGCCAAGCAGCTCGGCGCGCAGGGATTCAGGCATGGGAATGTAGTGCGTGGCGATCAGTTTGATCGCCGAGGTCTGCTCAATCAGAGCAATGTCCAGACCGTCGAGGCTGGTTCCGGACATCACGCCGATATAAAGGGCCATGGCTTAACGCTTGCTCGAAGCCAGCATGGTGGCCTTCTCTTGATCCATGCGCGCCATCAGCGGTTGGCTCTGCGCGAGGAAGCGAGCACGCTCGGCTTTGGCGATCGGGTCAGCCATTGGCAGCTTCTGGCCCAGCGGATCGACGTGGACGCCGTTGACCTGGAACTCATAGTGCAAGTGCGGGCCAGTGGACAGGCCGGTGGTGCCGATATAGCCGATCACCTGGCCCTGCTTGACGGTACCGCCGGTTTTCACGCCCTTAGCGAAGCCTTGCATGTGGCCGTAAAGGGTACGGTAAGTGTTGCCGTGCTGGATGATCACGGTGTTGCCGTAACCGCCGCGGCGGCCTGCCAGCAGTACTTTACCGTCGCCGGCAGCCTTGATAGGCGTACCGCGTGGTGCTGCGTAGTCGACGCCTTTGTGGGCGCGGATCTTGTTGAGGATCGGGTGTTTGCGGCCCATGGAAAACTTCGAGCTGATGCGGGCGAAGTCCACCGGCGTACGGATGAACGCCTTGCGCATGCTGTTGCCGTCAGCGGTGTAGTAGCTGCTGTTGCCTTGTTTGTTGGTGTAACGCACGGCGGTGTAGGTCTTGCCGCGGTTGGTAAAGCGTGCAGAGAGGATCGGGCCAGTGCCGACGGCTTTGCCGTTGACCACTTTCTGCTCGTAGATCACGTCGAATTCATCGCCCTGACGGATGTCCTGAGCGAAATCAACGTCGTAGCCAAACACGCTGGCCATGTCCATGGTCATGCTGTGGGACAGGCCGGCGCGGGCGGCGGACTGAGACAGCGAACTGTTGATCACGCCGTGTACGTAAGCAGTGCGTACGGTCGGTTTTGCGGTAACCCGATTGAACGCGTAACCCTGGTCATTCTTGGTTAGGGTAATGGTTTCGACGTCGCTGACCTTGCTGTGCAGGCTCGTCAGTTGGCCCTCCGGGTTCAATTCGAATTCGAGCTTCTGGCCGTGTTTAAGTTGGCTGAACTGTTTGGCTTGTTTATCGCTGGCCAATACTTCGTGAACGGAAGCGGCGGGCAGACCGACCTTTTCAAACAAAGTGGACAGCGTATCGCCCTTGGCGACGACCACTTCGCGATGGCTGGCAGCCTTGGCTTTCTCTGCAGCCAGGGCAGGTGCTGGCTCGGTTTCGGCGGTTTGCGGTGCGTTTTCGTCAGTGTTTTCGATTTGTGCAAATGGCGAGCTGACAGGCTCATTTGTGGCTTGAGCGGCGTCAGCAGCGTCTTGATCTTGTGTCAGTTGTTCAGCAGGACTTTCCAGTTCAAGACTCAGGGTCGTCTTTTTGGCTTCAACATCACTGGAAGGGAATACCAGGAGCGCCAGACTGAGAAGGGCAGCGATTCCACTTGCAGCGAGCAGGTGGGTCTTCGGGTAAAGCGGAGGCGCTTTAGACGGTTCTGTGGTCATAAGTAGTTTTGACTTTGAAATATGATGAATTGGAAAAGATGAATGACATGATGAAGATGAAATAACTGTATAAAATATAACCAAATCATATCTTAAGCAAGTCTACAGACAGCGCGTTTGTGGATTGGTGTCCGTGCGCCGGGCAAAACTTGTAATTGGTGCACGATCTTGTATGGTTGGTTCCCTTTGAATCTGAGCCTTGCGGGTCTGTTATGAAGTCGGTTGAAGAGCAGCTAGCGCTGATTAAACGTGGTGCGGAAGAACTATTGGTCGAGTCCGAGCTGATCGAGAAGCTCAAGCGCGGCCAACCGCTGCGTATCAAGGCTGGTTTCGATCCGACCGCTCCGGATCTGCACTTGGGTCACACGGTGCTTATTAATAAGCTGCGCCAGTTCCAGGAACTGGGGCATCAAGTGATCTTCCTTATCGGTGACTTCACCGGGATGATCGGTGATCCGAGCGGCAAGAGCGCGACGCGCCCACCGTTGACCCGTGAGCAAGTCCTGGAAAACGCCGAGACTTATAAGACTCAGGTGTTCAAGATTCTCGATCCGGCGAAAACCGAAGTTGCCTTCAACTCCACCTGGATGGACCAGATGGGGCCGGCGGACTTCATTCGTCTGACTTCGCAGTACACCGTTGCTCGCATGCTTGAGCGCGATGACTTCGATAAGCGCTACACCACCAATCAACCGATCGCTATTCACGAGTTCCTCTATCCGCTGGTTCAGGGTTACGACTCGGTGGCCTTGCGTGCGGACGTTGAGTTGGGCGGTACCGATCAGAAGTTCAACTTGCTGATGGGGCGCGAGCTTCAGCGTGGTTACGGTCAGGAAGCTCAATGCATTCTGACCATGCCGCTGCTAGAAGGACTGGATGGCGTGAAGAAGATGTCCAAGTCGTTGGGCAACTACGTCGGCATTCAGGAAGCGCCGGGCGTCATGTACAGCAAACTGGTTTCGATCCCGGATGCATTGATGTGGCGTTACTTCGAGCTGCTTAGCTTCCGCTCGATGGACGAGATCAATGCGCTGCGTGCTGATGTAGAAGCAGGCGCCAATCCGCGTGACGTCAAAATCAAACTGGCTGAAGAAATCGTTGCGCGCTTCCATGGTGAAGAGGCTGCGGCCAATGCCCATCGCGCGGCGGGCAATCGCATGAAGGATGGCGAGCTGCCGGATGACCTGCCAGAGATCGAACTGACTTCTGCTGAAGACATGCCGATCGCCGCTGTCCTTAATAACGCAGGCCTGGTGAAGAACTCTGCAGCGGCGCGCGACCTGTTGGCGTCCGGTGGTGTGCGGGTTGATGGTGAAGTGGTTGATCGCTCCTTTATGTATGTACTGGGCGCGACTCACGTTTGCCAGGCAGGCAAGAAGGCATTTGCACGGATTACGCTGAAATCCGAGTAAAGCTGCAAATAGGGGTTGACGGCGAATTCTAGATGTCTATAATTCGCCCCACTTCCGGCGCAGTCGAAACGGAAAACTCCTTGAGATTCAATGAGTTATGTAGTTTTCGGCAGCAAGTGCTTCAGTTTATCGAAGCCAAAAGGAAGTTGAAAAAGAGGTGTTGACAGCAGCGTGTAACGCTGTAGAATTCGCCTCCCGCTGACGAGAGATCTGAAGCGCAAGTGGTTGAAGTTGTTGAAGAATTCTTCGAAAGCTTCTGAAAATAATCACTTGACAGCAAATGAGGCTGCTGTAGAATGCGCGCCTCGGTTGAGACGAAAGATCTTAACCAACCGCTCTTTAACAACTGAATCAAGCAATTCGTGTGGGTGCTTGTGGAGTCAGACTGATAGTCAACAAGATTATCAGCATCACAAGTTACTCCGCGAGAAATCAAAGATGTAACCAACGATTGCTGAGCCAAGTTTAGGGTTTCTTAAAAACCCAAAGATGTTTGAACTGAAGAGTTTGATCATGGCTCAGATTGAACGCTGGCGGCAGGCCTAACACATGCAAGTCGAGCGGATGAGAGGAGCTTGCTCCTTAATTCAGCGGCGGACGGGTGAGTAATGCCTAGGAATCTGCCTGGTAGTGGGGGACAACGTTTCGAAAGGAACGCTAATACCGCATACGTCCTACGGGAGAAAGCAGGGGACCTTCGGGCCTTGCGCTATCAGATGAGCCTAGGTCGGATTAGCTAGTTGGTGAGGTAATGGCTCACCAAGGCGACGATCCGTAACTGGTCTGAGAGGATGATCAGTCACACTGGAACTGAGACACGGTGCCAGACTCCTACGGGAGGCAGCAGTGGGGAATATTGGACAATGGGCGAAAGCCTGATCCAGCCATGCCGCGTGTGTGAAGAAGGTCTTCGGATTGTAAAGCACTTTAAGTTGGGAGGAAGGGCAGTAAATTAATACTTTGCTGTTTTGACGTTACCGACAGAATAAGCACCGGCTAACTCTGTGCCAGCAGCCGCGGTAATACAGAGGGTGCAAGCGTTAATCGGAATTACTGGGCGTAAAGCGCGCGTAGGTGGTTCGTTAAGTTGGATGTGAAATCCCCGGGCTCAACCTGGGAACTGCATTCAAAACTGTCGAGCTAGAGTATGGTAGAGGGTGGTGGAATTTCCTGTGTAGCGGTGAAATGCGTAGATATAGGAAGGAACACCAGTGGCGAAGGCGACCACCTGGACTGATACTGACACTGAGGTGCGAAAGCGTGGGGAGCAAACAGGATTAGATACCCTGGTAGTCCACGCCGTAAACGATGTCAACTAGCCGTTGGGAGCCTTGAGCTCTTAGTGGCGCAGCTAACGCATTAAGTTGACCGCCTGGGGAGTACGGCCGCAAGGTTAAAACTCAAATGAATTGACGGGGGCCCGCACAAGCGGTGGAGCATGTGGTTTAATTCGAAGCAACGCGAAGAACCTTACCAGGCCTTGACATCCAATGAACTTTCCAGAGATGGATTGGTGCCTTCGGGAACATTGAGACAGGTGCTGCATGGCTGTCGTCAGCTCGTGTCGTGAGATGTTGGGTTAAGTCCCGTAACGAGCGCAACCCTTGTCCTTAGTTACCAGCACGTAATGGTGGGCACTCTAAGGAGACTGCCGGTGACAAACCGGAGGAAGGTGGGGATCGACGTCAAGTCATCATGGCCCTTACGGCCTGGGCTACACACGTGCTACAATGGTCGGTACAAAGGGTTGCCAAGCCGCGAGGTGGAGCTAATCCCATAAAACCGATCGTAGTCCGGATCGCAGTCTGCAACTCGACTGCGTGAAGTCGGAATCGCTAGTAATCGTGAATCAGAATGTCACGGTGAATACGTTCCCGGGCCTTGTACACACCGCCCGTCACACCATGGGAGTGGGTTGCACCAGAAGTAGCTAGTCTAACCTTCGGGAGGACGAGTTACCACGGTGTGATTCATGACTGGGGTGAAGTCGTAACAAGGTAGCCGTAGGGGAACCTGCGGCTGGATCACCTCCTTAATCGACGACATCAGCTGCTCCATGAGCTCCCACACGAATTGCTTGATTCATTGAAGAAGACGAAAGAAGCAGCCCGAAATTGGGTCTGTAGCTCAGTTGGTTAGAGCGCACCCCTGATAAGGGTGAGGTCGGCAGTTCGAATCTGCCCAGACCCACCAATTTTGTGTGGGAAACGCCTGTAGAAATACGGGGCCATAGCTCAGCTGGGAGAGCGCCTGCCTTGCACGCAGGAGGTCAACGGTTCGATCCCGTTTGGCTCCACCACTACTGCTTCTGAAGTTTGAAAGCTTAGAAATGAGCATTCCATCGTTGTGATGATGAATGTTGATTTCTAGTCTTTGACTAGTTCGTTCTTTAAAAATTTGGGTATGTGATAGAAAGATAGACTGAACGTTACTTTCACTGGTAACGGATCAGGCTAAGGTAAAATTTGTGAGTTCTCTTAGTTGAGAAATTCGAATTTTCGGCTAATGTCGTCTTCACAGTATAACCAGATTGCTTGGGGTTATATGGTCAAGTGAAGAAGCGCATACGGTGGATGCCTTGGCAGTCAGAGGCGATGAAAGACGTGGTAGCCTGCGAAAAGCTTCGGGGAGTCGGCAAACAGACTTTGATCCGGAGATGTCTGAATGGGGGAACCCAGCCATCATAAGATGGTTATCTTGTACTGAATACATAGGTGCAAGAGGCGAACCAGGGGAACTGAAACATCTAAGTACCCTGAGGAAAAGAAATCAACCGAGATTCCCTTAGTAGTGGCGAGCGAACGGGGACTAGCCCTTAAGTGGCTTTGAGATTAGCGGAACGCTCTGGAAAGTGCGGCCATAGTGGGTGATAGCCCTGTACGCGAAAATCTCTTGGTCATGAAATCGAGTAGGACGGAGCACGAGAAACTTTGTCTGAATATGGGGGGACCATCCTCCAAGGCTAAATACTACTGACTGACCGATAGTGAACTAGTACCGTGAGGGAAAGGCGAAAAGAACCCCGGAGAGGGGAGTGAAATAGATCCTGAAACCGTATGCGTACAAGCAGTGGGAGCAGACTTTGTTCTGTGACTGCGTACCTTTTGTATAATGGGTCAGCGACTTATTTTCAGTGGCGAGCTTAACCGAATAGGGGAGGCGTAGCGAAAGCGAGTCTTAATAGGGCGTCTAGTCGCTGGGAATAGACCCGAAACCGGGCGATCTATCCATGGGCAGGTTGAAGGTTGGGTAACACTAACTGGATGAACTGAACCGACTACCGTTGAAAAGTTAGCGGATGACCTGTGGATCGGAGTGAAAGGCTAATCAAGCTCGGAGATAGCTGGTTCTCCTCGAAAGCTATTTAGGTAGCGCCTCATGTATCACTGTAGGGGGTAGAGCACTGTTTCGGCTAGGGGGTCATCCCGACTTACCAAACCGATGCAAACTCCGAATACCTACAAGTGCCGAGCATGGGAGACACACGGCGGGTGCTAACGTCCGTCGTGAAAAGGGAAACAACCCAGACCGTCAGCTAAGGTCCCAAAGTTATGGTTAAGTGGGAAACGATGTGGGAAGGCTTAGACAGCTAGGAGGTTGGCTTAGAAGCAGCCACCCTTTAAAGAAAGCGTAATAGCTCACTAGTCGAGTCGGCCTGCGCGGAAGATGTAACGGGGCTCAAACCATACACCGAAGCTACGGGTATCATCTTCGGATGATGCGGTAGAGGAGCGTTCTGTAAGCCTGTGAAGGTGAGTTGAGAAGCTTGCTGGAGGTATCAGAAGTGCGAATGCTGACATGAGTAACGACAATGGGTGTGAAAAACACCCACGCCGAAAGACCAAGGTTTCCTGCGCAACGTTAATCGACGCAGGGTTAGTCGGTCCCTAAGGCGAGGCTGAAAAGCGTAGTCGATGGAAAACAGGTTAATATTCCTGTACTTCTGGTTATTGCGATGGAGGGACGGAGAAGGCTAGGCCAGCTTGGCGTTGGTTGTCCAAGTTTAAGGTGGTAGGCTGAGATCTTAGGTAAATCCGGGATCTTAAGGCCGAGAGCTGATGACGAGTGTTCTTTTAGAACACGAAGTGGTTGATGCCATGCTTCCAAGAAAAGCTTCTAAGCTTCAGGTAACCAGGAACCGTACCCCAAACCGACACAGGTGGTTGGGTAGAGAATACCAAGGCGCTTGAGAGAACTCGGGTGAAGGAACTAGGCAAAATGGCACCGTAACTTCGGGAGAAGGTGCGCCGGTGAGGGTGAAGGACTTGCTCCGTAAGCTCATGCCGGTCGAAGATACCAGGCCGCTGCGACTGTTTATTAAAAACACAGCACTCTGCAAACACGAAAGTGGACGTATAGGGTGTGACGCCTGCCCGGTGCCGGAAGGTTAATTGATGGGGTTAGCTAACGCGAAGCTCTTGATCGAAGCCCCGGTAAACGGCGGCCGTAACTATAACGGTCCTAAGGTAGCGAAATTCCTTGTCGGGTAAGTTCCGACCTGCACGAATGGCGTAACGATGGCGGCGCTGTCTCCACCCGAGACTCAGTGAAATTGAAATCGCTGTGAAGATGCAGTGTATCCGCGGCTAGACGGAAAGACCCCGTGAACCTTTACTATAGCTTTGCACTGGACTTTGAATTTGCTTGTGTAGGATAGGTGGGAGGCTTTGAAGCGTGGACGCCAGTTCGCGTGGAGCCAACCTTGAAATACCACCCTGGCAACTTTGAGGTTCTAACTCAGGTTCCGTTATCCGGATCGAGGACAGTGTATGGTGGGTAGTTTGACTGGGGCGGTCTCCTCCTAAAGAGTAACGGAGGAGTACGAAGGTGCGCTCAGACCGGTCGGAAATCGGTCGTAGAGTATAAAGGCAAAAGCGCGCTTGACTGCGAGACAGACACGTCGAGCAGGTACGAAAGTAGGTCTTAGTGATCCGGTGGTTCTGTATGGAAGGGCCATCGCTCAACGGATAAAAGGTACTCCGGGGATAACAGGCTGATACCGCCCAAGAGTTCATATCGACGGCGGTGTTTGGCACCTCGATGTCGGCTCATCACATCCTGGGGCTGAAGCCGGTCCCAAGGGTATGGCTGTTCGCCATTTAAAGTGGTACGCGAGCTGGGTTTAGAACGTCGTGAGACAGTTCAGTCCCTATCTGCCGTGGACGTTTGAGATTTGAGAGGGGCTGCTCCTAGTACAGAGAGGACCGGAGTGGACGAACCTCTGGTGTTCCGGTTGTCACGCCAGTGGCATTGCCGGGTAGCTATGTTCGGAATAGATAACCGCTGAAAGCATCTAAGCGGGAAACTAGCCTCAAGATGAGATCTCACTGGAACCTTGAGTTCCCTGAAGGGCCGTCGAAGACTACGACGTTGATAGGTTGGGTGTGTAAGCGCTGTGAGGCGTTGAGCTAACCAATACTAATTGCCCGTGAGGCTTGACCATATAACACCCAAGCAATTTGCTTGCTTCGAAGCTGAAAAGCGAAAGAGCACCAGATTGCGGTGTGTGAAGACGAAACGAACCGAAAGTTCGATGTTCACAAAACACCGAAAGCTATCACATACCCAATTTGCTGAAGCGAGGCCATCTGGTCACGATTCAGTACCCGAATTTCTTGACGACCATAGAGCGTTGGAACCACCTGATCCCATCCCGAACTCAGCAGTGAAACGATGCATCGCCGATGGTAGTGTGGGGTTTCCCCATGTGAGAGTAGGTCATCGTCAAGATTAAATTCCGAAACCCCAATTGCGAAAGCAGTTGGGGTTTTGTTTTGCCCGCAGGAAATGCATGTGCTTGATTTCTATGCAACGGCCCGGGGCATAGCTATTATTCGGGCCTCATTGTGAGGCGAGACCTGCATGTTGACGTTGTTGAACCTTCTGAAGGATGGGCGATTCCATTCTGGTCAGGATCTGGGGGCGGCCCTGGGGATTAGTCGAAGTGCAGTATGGAAACAGCTTCAGCATCTTGAGGCTGAACTCGGGCTGTCCATCCATAAAGTTCGCGGGCGCGGGTATCAATTGGCGACGCCTCTGATGTTGCTTGATCCTCTCAAAATAGCGGAAATGGCGCCAGGCTGGCCGGTTGCAGTATTCGACTCCATTGACTCGACAAATGCCGAGGGATTGCGCGCGATCGGTCAGGGCCGATCGGCGCCTTTTCTCGTGCTTGCTGAACGGCAGGTGTCTGGGCGCGGACGGAGAGGGCGCGAATGGGTGAGTCCATTTGCTGACAACCTTTATTACAGTCTCGTGCTGCGCATCGATGGCGGAATGCGGCAATTGGAAGGTTTGAGCCTTGTCGTGGGTCTAGCTGTCATGCACACCTTGCGAAAAGTCGGTGTCGCCGGGGCGGGATTGAAGTGGCCGAACGATGTTCTGGTCGGTAATAAGAAAATCGCCGGTATCTTGCTTGAGCTCGTCGGCGATCCCGCGGACGTTTGTCACGTGGTCTTGGGCATAGGCATCAACGTTAATATGCAGGCCGCTGAGGAAGTCGATCAGCAATGGACATCCGTGCGACTCGAGTCTGGTCAGGTCTGCGATCGCAACGCGTTAGCTGTTCAGTTGAGCGAGCAGTTGCAGGCATATATCCAGCGTCACCAGGATAGAGGCTTCTCGGCTCTACAAGCCGAGTGGCAGGACGGCCATCTGTGGCAGGGGCGGTCTGTTTCATTGATCGCCGGCACTAACCAGATCGATGGTGTTGTGCTTGGAATTAATAATCAAGGTGCGCTGCGATTGCAGGTGGATGGTGTGGAAAAACTTTTTAGTGGTGGTGAGCTCAGCTTGAGGTTGCGTGATGATTCTTGAGCTCGATTGCGGCAATAGCTTCATAAAGTGGCGTGTATTGGACGCCGCGGCTGCGTCTCTGTTTTCTGAGGGGGTGGTCGATTCCGACTCGGCGTTGATCGAAAGTCTGCGCTCACTTGGCAAAATATCTTTGCGTAAATGCCGTTTGGTCAGTGTCAGGACTGCTGAAGAAACCGAAGCGCTCATTAAGCTGCTTGAGCAAGCGTTCGGTGTTTCTGCGGTGTGCGCTCAGCCCGCTCGGGAAATGTCCGGAGTCAAAAACGGCTACGAAGACTATGAGCGGTTGGGGCTTGATCGGTGGCTTGCCATGCTTGGTGGGTATCACCTGGCGTCGGGTGCCTGCCTGGTGCTGGATTTTGGTACGGCAGTTACCGCCGATTTCATCTCGGCAGATGGAGAGCACTTGGGTGGCTTTATCTGTCCGGGCATGCCGTTGATGCGTAATCAATTGCGAACCCATACACGGAAGATTCGTTATGGAGATGTTGCGGCGGAGCGTGCCTTGACGAGCCTGGCTCCTGGGCGAACCACGGTTGAGGCTGTAGAGCGGGGCTGTTCTTTGATGCTTAAAGGATTTGTACTCACTCAGTTAGATATCGCGCGTGATTATTGGGGGAGAGTTTTACAGTGTTTGTCACTGGCGGTGATGCTGACTTGGTTGCCAGTGTTGCTCCTGGTGCTCGTCTCGTCCCGGATTTGGTTTTCGTAGGGTTGGCGATGGCCTGTCCTTTGTCCTGAGGTTCGTATGCGTTGGTTGTTCCTGCTGCTCCTTGTTCTCAATGTGTTCTATTACGTCTGGCACCAGCAGGAAGCTCCTTTGCGTGCCAAGGATGTCACGCCTCTCAGTTTATATAAGGGGTCGCAGCAGGATATTCGGTTGCTAAGTGAGAGCGGCGGCGCCTCCCGCGAGAAATCCGAAGCTGCCCAGGGCGAAGAAAAATGCCTTTATGTGGGTGGTTTTGCAGTTCAGGATCCGGCCTTGGCCCTTGAACGGCGTCTTGAGGAAATGAAGGTTCGCTCGCAACCCTTGCAGAAAAACGTCCCGGAGGGTGGTTATTGGCTCCGGATCGCGCCTGAGGGCGAGCGTTTGCTGGGTGATTTGCAGCTGCAGAACCTTTCCAAGGAATTCAATGAGTTAAAACATAAAATAATGCTGTGCGAGGGGGTTGCACCTACTGAATAGTTTGCATAGAATGGCGCCCGCTCCACAGCGAAGACCTGAAAAGGTCGCAGCAGTAGAGTGATGTCAATGCAGCTAACCTCAGGTTTTTAAATGAGAAAATGCTTGACAGGGGCTTGGCATGGTATAGAATGCCGGCCTGATTAGGAGGGGTTCCCGAGCGGCCAAAGGGATCAGACTGTAAATCTGACGTCTACGACTTCGAAGGTTCGAATCCTTCTCCCTCCACCAGATTTAAGCGTGAGCTGCAAGCTCCGCGGGTATAGTTTAGTGGTAGAACCTCAGCCTTCCAAGCTGATGATGCGGGTTCGATTCCCGCTACCCGCTCCAAGTTTGCAGGTTGTGCAAAGTGTTTTGCTCTTGTAGCTCAGTTGGTAGAGCACACCCTTGGTAAGGGTGAGGTCAGCGGTTCAAATCCGCTCAAGAGCTCCATATAACAAGGCAGATATGAAAATATCTGCCTTTGTTTTAATGGCTGATGTAGTTTGCTCAATTCTTCTGTTAAGGGTGATATCGATGGCTAAGGAAAAATTTGATCGTTCCCTGCCGCACGTCAACGTTGGAACCATTGGTCACGTTGACCACGGTAAAACCACGCTGACTGCTGCTCTGACTCGCGTTTGCTCCGAAGTTTTCGGTTCCGCAATCGTTGATTTCGACAAGATCGACAGCGCCCCAGAAGAAAAAGCGCGCGGTATCACCATCAACACTGCGCACGTTGAGTACAACTCGAAGATCCGTCACTACGCTCACGTTGACTGCCCAGGTCACGCTGACTATGTGAAGAACATGATCACCGGTGCTGCTCAAATGGACGGCGCTATTCTGGTTTGCTCGGCCGCTGATGGTCCGATGCCACAAACCCGTGAGCACATCCTGCTGTCCCGTCAGGTAGGCGTTCCGTACATCGTGGTTTTCCTGAACAAGGCTGACCTGGTAGACGACGCTGAGCTGCTGGAACTGGTTGAGATGGAAGTTCGCGACCTGCTGTCCACTTACGACTTCCCGGGCGATGACACTCCAATCATCATCGGTTCGGCTCGTATGGCTCTGGAAGGCAAAGACGACAACGAGATGGGCACCACTGCCGTCAAGAAACTGGTTGAGACTCTGGACAGCTACATCCCAGAACCAGTTCGTGTGACTGACAAGCCGTTCCTGATGCCAATCGAAGACGTATTCTCGATCTCCGGTCGCGGTACTGTTGTAACTGGTCGTATCGAGCGCGGTATCGTTCGCGTTCAGGATCCGCTGGAAATCGTTGGTCTGCGTGACACCACCGTGACTACTTGCACCGGTGTTGAAATGTTCCGCAAGCTGCTCGACGAAGGTCGTGCTGGCGAGAACTGCGGCGTTCTGCTGCGTGGCACCAAGCGTGACGACGTTGAACGTGGTCAGGTTCTGGTTAAGCCGGGTTCGGTTAAGCCGCACACCAAGTTCACTGCAGAAGTATACGTTCTGAGCAAGGAAGAAGGCGGCCGTCATACTCCGTTCTTCAAAGGCTACCGTCCACAGTTCTACTTCCGTACGACTGACGTGACTGGTAACTGCGAGCTGCCAGAAGGCGTTGAAATGGTAATGCCAGGTGACAACATTCAGATGACTGTTACCCTGATCAAAACCATCGCGATGGAAGACGGTCTGCGTTTCGCTATCCGTGAAGGCGGTCGTACCGTCGGCGCTGGTGTCGTAGCCAAAATCATCGAGTAAACAGTTGTAATGTCTTTTTCGGGCCGGCATAATGGTCGGCCTGATTTTGTTTTAGGTCAGTAGCTCAATTGGCAGAGCGACGGTCTCCAAAACCGTAGGTTGGGGGTTCGATTCCCTCCTGACCTGCCAGATTCACTCAGTGTGTCTGGCTTTCTTTTCACAGGATCTTCATAGATGACTCCTAAGGCTGAAGCTCAAGGCTCTCGCTTCGATCTGCTCAAGTGGCTTGTAGTAGTTGCTTTGGTGGTTGTTGGCGTTGTTGGCAATCAGTATTACTCTGCTTCGCCGATCCTGTACCGCGTGCTGGCATTGCTTGCTCTCGCTGCTGTAGCTGCCTTTGTAGGCTTGCAGACAGCCAAGGGCAAGTCTTTCTTTGTACTGGTTAAGGAAGCTCGCACCGAGATTCGTAAAGTCGTATGGCCAACTCGCCAAGAAACCACGCAGACCACGTTGATCGTAGTGGCTGTTGTTCTGGTTATGGCGTTGCTGTTGTGGGGGCTTGATTCCCTGCTCGGCTGGCTTGTTTCCTTGATTGTCGGCTAAGGGTGTCCCGTGGCTAAGCGTTGGTACGTTGTGCATGCTTACTCGGGTTACGAGAAGCATGTCATGCGCTCTTTGGTAGAGCGTGTAAAGCTGGCTGGCATGGAAGATGGCTTCGGCGAAATTCTGGTTCCCACTGAAGAAGTGGTTGAAATGCGTAATGGCCAGAAACGCAAAAGCGAGCGCAAGTTCTTCCCAGGTTATGTGCTGGTTCAGATGGACATGAATGAGGGTACTTGGCACTTGGTCAAGGATACTCCTCGGGTGATGGGTTTCATCGGCGGTACCGCTGACAAGCCTGCACCAATCACCGATAAAGAGGCAGAAGCAATTCTGCGTCGTGTTGCTGATGGTAGCGACAAGCCTAAGCCGAAGACTCTCTTCGAGCCGGGCGAAACGGTGCGAGTCAACGACGGTCCATTCGCTGATTTCAATGGCGTTGTTGAAGAAGTTAACTACGAAAAGAGCCGGATCCAAGTGGCAGTGCTCATTTTCGGTCGCTCTACTCCGGTAGAGTTGGAGTTCAGTCAGGTCGAAAAGGTCTAACTGAAAAAGCATCCCAACCCCGCAGCCTTAGGCTGTGGGGTTTTGTCGTCACTGGGATAAACGCGCAAGTAACCGGGGAGCCTTTCGAGGCGTTCGAACCCGTAATTGGAGTGCCTCATGGCCAAGAAGATTACCGCTTACATCAAGCTGCAAGTGAAGGCCGCTCAGGCTAACCCAAGCCCACCTGTTGGTCCCAGCTCTGGGTCAGCACGGCGTGAACATCATGGAATTCTGCAAGGCTTTCAACGCCCGTACTCAGGGTCTTGAAGCTGGTCTGCCGACTCCAGTGATCATCACTGTCTACAGCGACCGTAGCTTCACTTTCGAAACCAAGTCCACCCCTGCTTCGGTTCTGCTGAAGAAAGCGGCTGGTCTGACTAGCGGTTCCGCTCGTCCGAACACCGTTAAGGTTGGCACCGTTACCCGTGCTCAGCTGGAAGAAATCGCGAAAACCAAAAACGCGGATCTGACTGCAGCTGATATGGATGCGGCCGTGCGTACCATCGCCGGTTCCGCTCGTAGCATGGGCCTTAACGTGGAGGGTGTGTAATGGCTAAGCTGACCAAGCGCCAAAAGGCTATCGCCGGCAAAATCGAAGCAGGCAAAAGCTACAGCTTTGTAGACGCTGCTGCCCTGCTGGCTGAGCTGTCGACTGTCAAGTTCAGCGAGTCGTTCGACATTGCTGTGAACCTGGGTGTAGACCCGCGTAAATCCGACCAGGTTGTTCGTAGCGCTACTGTGCTGCCACACGGCACTGGCAAGACCGTTCGCGTTGCTGTGTTCACCCAAGGCCCGGCTGCTGAAGCCGCTCTGGCTGCCGGCGCTGATCGCGTAGGTATGGACGACCTGGCTGCCGAAATGAAAGGCGGCGACCTGAACTATGACGTAGTGATCGCATCCCCGGATGCAATGCGCGTTGTAGGTCAACTGGGTCAGATCCTCGGCCCACGTGGTCTGATGCCTAACCCTAAGGTTGGTACCGTAACTCCAGACGTAGCGACTGCTGTTAAAAACGCTAAAGCTGGTCAGGTTCGTTATCGCACCGACAAAAACGGCATTATCCACACCTCCGTTGGCAAGATGGGCTTCGACGCCGTCAAGCTGAAGGAAAACGTTGAAGCCCTGATCGCTGATCTGAAGCGTATCAAGCCAGCTTCCTCGAAAGGTATTTACGTTAAGCGCGTTACCCTGAGCACCACTATGGGCCCAGGTCTGGTTATCGACCAGAGCTCGCTGGACGCTTAAGACAAAAGTTGGCGTGCTTTGCACGTCAATTGAAAGATTGGGGTCCCTGCCTGGCGGGGGCTATCCAAGACCGTAGGCGACGCAAGTCTTAATACACAAGCCTACGCAGATGGTGCTCCCGGTTCCTTACCGAATCAGACACCAAAACGACATTCGGTTTCGATCGAATGAAACGGTAACAAGCAGGAGTTAACCCGTGGCAATTTATCTCGAAGACAAGAAGGCCATCGTCGCTGAAGTCAACGAGGCTGCCAAAGTCGCTCTGTCCGCTGTCGTGGTTGATGCACGTGGCGTAACAGTAGGCGCAATGACCGGACTCCGTAAAGAGGCTCGTGAAGCTGGCGTTTACGTACGTGTTGTACGTAACACCCTGCTCAAGCGCGCTGTTGCTGACACTGAATACAGTGTTCTCAACGACGTGTTCACCGGCCCGACCTTGATCGCATTCTCCAACGAACACCCGGGCGCTGCTGCTCGTCTGTTCAAAGAGTTCGCTAAAGGTCAGGACAAGTTCGAGATCAAGGCAGCTGCGTTCGAGGGCAAGTTCCTCGCAGCTAATCAGATCGACGTACTGGCAAGCCTGCCGACCCGTGACGAAGCAATTTCCCAGCTGATGAGCGTGATTCAAGGCGCTACCAGCAAATTGGCTCGTACTCTGGCGGCACTTCGCGACCAGAAAGAAGCTGCTGCAGCCTAAGGCTGAGCGTTTCCTTTTATCGCGTATTTTTGTTTATTTCGATGGCCTCCAGGCTATCCCCCAATTCAGGAAATAAGTCATGTCTCTGACTAACGAACAAATCATCGACGCAATCGGCGAAAAATCGGTTCTGGAAATCGTTGAGCTGATCAAAGCAATGGAAGAGAAGTTCGGCGTATCCGCTGCCGCTGCTTCTGCTGGTCCAGCTGCTGCTGCCGCTGTTGTTGAAGAGCAAACCGAGTTCAACGTAATCCTGAAAGGCGCTGGCGAGAAGAAAGTCAACGTGATCAAGGCTGTACGTGAACTGACCGGTCTGGGTCTGAAAGAAGCCAAGGAGAAGGTTGACACCGCTCCTCAGGTTATCGCTGAAGGCGTTTCGAAAGAAGCTGCTGAAGACGCGAAGAAGAAGCTGGAAGAAGCAGGCGCTGAAGTCGAAGTTAAGTAACTTTCGACTTTGCACCTCCAGCCCGAGCGTCAAGCGACAGGCTGATGGCTGGTGGCTCTTGCCACCGGCCTTTTTCCGTTATTGGCAGCCGACTGGGTCGGTGCTGATAAAGGCGCTGTAACCACCCGATGCGGTGGCGCAAACCATGGGGTTTGCACGATTTTCTGGCTGCTCCCGTCGGGAGGGGCCAAACAAGCAGGTGACCAAGCTGGGGAACGCTGATGGCTTACTCATATACTGAGAAAAAACGTATCCGCAAGGACTTTAGCAAGTTGCCGGACGTCATGGATGTGCCTTACCTCCTGGCCATCCAGCTGGATTCGTATCGTGAATTCTTGCAAGCGGGAGCGACTAAAGATCAGTTCCGCGACGTGGGCCTGCATGCGGCCTTCAAATCCGTTTTCCCGATCATCAGCTACTCCGGCAATGCTGCGCTGGAGTACGTCGGTTATCGCCTGGGCGAACCGGCATTTGATGTCAAAGAATGCGTATTGCGCGGTGTAACTTTCGCCGTACCTTTGCGGGTAAAAGTGCGCCTGATCATTTTCGACAAAGAATCGTCGAACAAAGCGATCAAGGACATCAAAGAGCAAGAAGTCTACATGGGTGAAATCCCCCTGATGACTGAGAACGGTACCTTCGTAATCAACGGTACCGAGCGTGTAATCGTTTCCCAGCTGCACCGTTCCCCGGGCGTGTTCTTCGACCACGACCGCGGCAAGACGCATAGCTCCGGCAAACTGCTGTACTCCGCGCGCATCATTCCTTACCGCGGTTCGTGGCTGGACTTCGAGTTCGACCCGAAAGACTGCGTGTTCGTGCGTATCGACCGACGTCGCAAGCTGCCGGCATCGGTGCTGCTGCGCGCGCTCGGCTATACCACTGAAGAAGTGCTGGACGCTTTCTACACCACCAACGTTTTCCACCTGAGCGGCGAAACCCTCAGCCTGGAACTGATTGCTTCGCGTCTGCGTGGTGAAATTGCGGTTCTGGACATTCAGGACGAGAAGGGCAAGGTCATTGTTGAAGCGGGCCGCCGTATTACCGCGCGCCACATCAACCAGATCGAAAAAGCCGGCATCAAGACCCTGGAAGTACCTCTGGACTACGTCCTGGGCCGTACGACCGCCAAGGTCATCGTGCACCCGGCTACCGGCGAAATCCTGGCAGAGTGCAATACCGAGCTGAACACCGAAGTCCTGGCAAAAATTGCCAAGTCCGGCGTTGTTCGCATCGAAACTCTTTACACCAACGACATCGACTGCGGTCCGTTCGTTTCTGACACGCTGAAGATCGACTCCACCAGCAACCAATTGGAAGCGCTGGTCGAGATCTATCGCATGATGCGTCCAGGCGAGCCGCCAACCAAAGACGCTGCCGAAACCCTGTTCAACAACCTGTTCTTCAGCCCTGAGCGCTATGACCTGTCTGCGGTCGGCCGGATGAAGTTCAACCGTCGTATCGGTCGTACCGAGATCGAAGGTTCGGGCGTGCTGTGCAAGGAAGACATCGTCGCGGTACTGAAGACTCTGGTCGACATCCGTAACGGTAAAGGCATCGTCGATGACATCGACCACTTGGGTAACCGTCGTGTTCGCTGCGTAGGCGAAATGGCCGAGAACCAGTTCCGCGTTGGCCTGGTACGTGTTGAGCGTGCGGTCAAAGAGCGTCTGTCGATGGCTGAAAGCGAAGGCCTGATGCCGCAAGACCTGATCAACGCCAAGCCAGTGGCTGCGGCGGTGAAAGAGTTCTTCGGTTCCAGCCAGCTCTCGCAGTTCATGAACCAGAACAACCCGCTGTCCGAGATCACCCACAAGCGTCGTGTCTCTGCACTCGGCCCTGGCGGTCTGACTCGTGAGCGCGCAGGCTTTGAAGTCCGTGACGTACACCCGACTCACTACGGTCGTGTATGCCCGATTGAAACGCCGGAAGGTGCCGAACATCGGTCTGATCAACTCCCTGGCTGCGTACGCTCGCACCAACCAGTATGGTTTCCTGGAAAGCCCGTACCGTGTGGTGAAAGAGGGTGTTGTCACCGACGAGATCGTGTTCCTGTCCGCTATTGAAGAAGCCGATCACGTGATCGCGCAGGCTTCGGCGACCATGAACGACCAGAAAGTCCTGATCGACGAACTGGTAGCCGTACGTCACCTGAACGAATTCACCGTTAAGGCGCCTGAAGAAGTCACCTTGATGGACGTTTCGCCGAAGCAGGTAGTTTCGGTTGCAGCGTCGCTGATTCCGTTCCTCGAGCACGACGACGCCAACCGTGCGTTGATGGGTTCGAACATGCAGCGTCAAGCTGTACCAACCCTGCGCGCTGACAAGCCGCTGGTAGGTACTGGCATGGAGCGTAACGTAGCCCGTGACTCCGGCGTTTGCGTCGTGGCTCGTCGTGGCGGCGTGATCGATTCCGTCGACGCCAGCCGTATCGTGGTTCGTGTTGCTGATGACGAAGTTGAAACCGGCGAAGCTGGTGTCGACATCTACAACCTGACCAAATACACCCGCTCGAACCAGAACACCTGCATCAACCAGCGTCCGCTGGTGCGTAAGGGTGATCGCGTTCAGCGTAGCGACATCATGGCCGACGGCCCGTCCACCGACATGGGTGAACTGGCACTGGGTCAGAACATGCGCATCGCGTTCATGGCATGGAACGGCTTCAACTTCGAAGACTCCATCTGCCTGTCCGAGCGTGTGGTTCAAGAAGACCGTTTCACCACGATCCACATTCAGGAACTGACCTGTGTGGCCCGTGACACCAAGCTTGGGCCTGAAGAGATCACTGCGGACATCCCTAACGTGGGTGAAGCTGCACTGAACAAACTGGACGAAGCCGGTATCGTTTATGTTGGTGCTGAAGTTGGCGCAGGCGACATCCTGGTCGGTAAGGTCACTCCGAAAGGCGAGACCCAACTGACTCCGGAAGAAAAACTGCTGCGTGCAATCTTCGGTGAAAAAGCCAGCGACGTTAAAGACACTTCCCTGCGTGTACCTACCGGTACCAAAGGTACTGTCATCGACGTACAGGTCTTCACCCGCGACGGCGTTGAGCGTGATGCTCGTGCACTGTCGATCGAGAAGACTCAGCTCGACGAGATCCGCAAGGATCTGAACGAAGAGTTCCGTATCGTTGAAGGCGCGACCTTCGAACGTCTGCGTTCCGCTCTGGTAGGCCACAAGGCTGAAGGCGGCGCAGGTCTGAAGAAAGGTCAGGACATCACCGACGAAGTACTCGACGGTCTTGAGCATGGTCAGTGGTTCAAACTGCGCATGGCTGAAGATGCTCTGAACGAGCAGCTCGAGAAGGCTCAGGCCTATATCGTTGATCGCCGCCGTCTGCTGGACGACAAGTTCGAAGACAAGAAGCGCAAACTGCAGCAGGGCGATGACCTGGCTCCAGGCGTGCTGAAAATCGTCAAGGTTTATCTGGCAATCCGTCGTCGCATCCAGCCGGGCGACAAGATGGCCGGTCGTCACGGTAACAAAGGTGTGGTCTCCGTGATCATGCCGGTTGAAGACATGCCGCACGATGCCAATGGCACCCCGGTCGACGTCGTCCTCAACCCGCTGGGCGTACCTTCGCGTATGAACGTTGGTCAGATCCTTGAAACCCACCTGGGCCTCGCGGCCAAAGGTCTGGGCGAGAAGATCAACCGGATGATCGAAGAGCAGCGTAAAGTCGCTGAACTGCGTACCTTCCTCGACGAGATCTATAACCAGATCGGCGGTCGTAACGAAGATCTGGACAGCTTCTCCGATCAGGAAATCCTGGATCTGGCGAAGAACCTGCGTGGCGGCGTTCCAATGGCCACTCCAGTGTTCGACGGCGCCAAGGAAAGCGAAATCAAGGCCATGCTGAAACTGGCAGACCTGCCGGAAAGCGGCCAGATGCAGCTGACTGACGGCCGTACCGGCAACAAGTTCGAGCGTCCAGTTACCGTTGGCTACATGTACATGCTGAAGCTGAACCACTTGGTAGACGACAAGATGCACGCTCGTTCTACCGGTTCGTACAGCCTGGTTACCCAGCAGCCGCTGGGTGGTAAGGCGCAGTTCGGTGGTCAGCGTTTCGGGGAGATGGAGGTCTGGGCACTGGAAGCATACGGTGCTGCTTACACTCTGCAAGAAATGCTCACAGTGAAGTCGGACGATGTGAACGGCCGTACCAAGATGTACAAAAACATCGTGGATGGCGATCACCGTATGGAGCCGGGCATGCCCGAGTCCTTCAACGTGTTGATCAAGGAAATTCGTTCCCTCGGCATCGATATCGATCTGGAAACCGAATAACACGTGACGCGAATCGAGAGCGGGGCAGGATTGCCCGCTCTCTGCTCCGCCAGGAGGAAAGGCCTTGAAAGACCTACTGAATTTGCTGAAAAACCAGGGTCAAGTCGAAGAGTTCGACGCCATCCGTATCGGATTGGCCTCGCCTGAGATGATCCGCTCATGGTCGTTCGGTGAAGTTAAAAAGCCGGAAACCATCAACTACCGTACGTTCAAACCTGAGCGTGACGGCCTGTTCTGCGCCAAGATCTTTGGCCCGGTAAAGGATTACGAGTGCCTGTGCGGTAAGTACAAGCGCTTGAAGCACCGTGGTGTGATCTGCGAGAAGTGCGGCGTTGAAGTTGCACTGGCCAAGGTTCGTCGTGAGCGCATGGCGCACATCGAACTGGCTTCGCCGGTTGCCCACATCTGGTTCCTGAAATCGCTGCCGTCCCGTATCGGCTTGCTGATGGACATGACCCTGCGTGATATCGAACGCGTTCTCTACTTCGAGAGCTATGTCGTTATCGATCCAGGCATGACCACCCTTGAAAAAGGTCAGCTGCTGAACGACGAACAGTATTTCGAAGCGCTGGAAGAGTTCGGTGACGACTTCGACGCCCGCATGGGTGCTGAAGCTGTCCGTGAACTGCTGCACGCTATCGACCTGGAGCACGAGATTGGCCGTCTGCGTGAAGAAATTCCGCAAACCAACTCCGAAACCAAGATCAAGAAGCTGTCCAAGCGTCTGAAGTTGATGGAAGCCTTCCAGGGTTCCGGCAACCTGCCAGAGTGGATGGTGCTGACCGTTCTGCCGGTTCTGCCGCCAGATCTGCGTCCACTGGTTCCACTGGATGGCGGTCGTTTCGCGACTTCCGACCTCAACGATCTGTATCGTCGAGTGATCAACCGTAACAACCGTTTGAAGCGCCTGCTGGATCTGTCCGCTCCGGACATCATCGTGCGCAACGAAAAGCGTATGTTGCAGGAAGCTGTCGATGCTCTGCTCGACAACGGTCGTCGTGGCCGCGCTATCACCGGTTCGAACAAGCGTCCTCTGAAATCCCTGGCTGACATGATCAAGGGTAAGCAAGGTCGTTTCCGTCAGAACTTGCTCGGTAAGCGTGTTGACTACTCCGGTCGTTCGGTAATTACCGTAGGCCCGACCCTGCGTCTGCACCAGTGCGGTCTGCCGAAGAAGATGGCTCTCGAGCTGTTCAAACCGTTCATCTTCGGCAAGCTCGAAATGCGTGGTCTCGCGACCACCATCAAAGCGGCCAAGAAAATGGTCGAGCGCGAACTGCCAGAGGTTTGGGACGTTCTCGCTGAAGTGATTCGCGAACACCCGGTTCTTCTCAACCGTGCACCGACCCTTCACCGTCTGGGTATCCAGGCGTTTGAACCGGTACTGATCGAAGGTAAGGCTATCCAGCTGCACCCTCTGGTCTGCGCCGCGTACAACGCCGACTTCGACGGCGACCAAATGGCCGTGCACGTACCGCTGACACTGGAAGCCCAGTTGGAAGCGCGTGCGTTGATGATGTCGACCAACAACATTCTGTCGCCAGCCAACGGTGAGCCAATCATCGTTCCGTCGCAGGACGTTGTATTGGGTCTGTACTACATGACTCGTGAAGCGATCAACGCCAAGGGCGAAGGTCGTGTATTCGCGGATCTGCAGGAAGTTGACCGTGTGTTCCGTGCCGGCGAAGCCGCACTGCACGCCAAAGTTAAAGTACGTATTAACGAAACCGTTAATGATCGTGACGGTGGCAGCGTCAAGAACACCCGTATCGTCGACACTACCGTTGGCCGTGCGCTGTTGTTCCAGGTTGTTCCGCCAGGTCTGTCGTACGACGTCGTCAACCTGCCAATGAAGAAAAAGGCGATCTCCAAGCTGATCAACCAGTGCTACCGCGTGGTTGGTTTGAAAGAGACCGTGATCTTCGCTGACCAGTTGATGTACACCGGTTTCGCTTACTCGACCATCTCCGGCGTTTCCATCGGTGTTAACGACTTCGTTATCCCGGACGAGAAAGCCCGCATCATCGGTGCCGCTACCGACGAAGTGAAAGAGATCGAGAGCCAGTACGCCTCCGGCCTGGTAACCCAGGGCGAGAAGTACAACAAAGTGATCGACCTTTGGTCGAAAGCGAACGACGAAGTTTCCAAGGCAATGATGGCCAACCTCTCGAAAGAGAAGGTTATCGACCGTCACGGCGTTGAAGTCGATCAAGAGTCTTTCAACTCGATGTACATGATGGCTGACTCGGGTGCACGGGGTTCCGCAGCACAGATTCGTCAGCTGGCCGGTATGCGTGGTCTGATGGCCAAGCCGGACGGTTCCATCATTGAGACGCCGATTACTGCGAACTTCCGTGAAGGTTTGAGCGTACTTCAGTACTTCATCTCCACTCACGGTGCTCGTAAAGGTCTGGCGGATACCGCGTTGAAAACTGCGAACTCCGGTTACCTGACTCGTCGTCTGGTAGACGTAGCGCAGGATCTGGTTGTAACCGAGATCGATTGCGGCACCGAACACGGTCTGCTGATGACTCCGCACATTGAAGGCGGTGACGTTGTAGAGCCGTTGGGTGAGCGCGTATTGGGTCGTGTTATTGCCCGTGACGTATTCAAGCCTGGCACCGAAGAAGTCATCGTTCCTGCCGGCACGCTGGTAGACGAGAAGTGGGTCGAGTTCATCGAACTCAACAGCATCGACGAAGTGATCGTTCGCTCGCCGATCAGCTGCGAAACCCGCTACGGCATCTGCGCCAAGTGCTACGGCCGCGATCTGGCTCGTGGTCACCAGGTGAACATCGGTGAAGCGGTCGGCGTTATCGCTGCCCAGTCCATCGGTGAGCCGGGTACCCAGCTGACCATGCGTACGTTCCACATCGGTGGTGCGGCAAGCCGGACCTCTGCAGCTGACAGCGTTCAGGTGAAGAATGGCGGTACCGTCCGTCTGCACAACCTGAAACACGTTGAGCGAGTAGATGGTTGCCTGGTAGCTGTGTCCCGTTCCGGTGAGTTGGCAATCGCTGACGAATTCGGTCGTGAACGCGAGCGTTACAAGCTGCCGTACGGTGCTGTGATTTCGGTTAAAGAAGGTGACAAGGTCGACGCTGGCGCAATCGTGGCCAAGTGGGATCCGCACACTCACCCGATCGTTACCGAAATGAAAGGTACCGTGACCTACGTGGGCATGGAAGAAGGCATCACGATCAAGCGTCAGACTGACGAATTGACCGGTATGACCAACATTGAAGTACTCGACGCGAAAGATCGTCCAGCTGCCGGGAAAGATATCCGTCCTGCCGTTAAGATGGTCGATGACAACGGCAAGGATCTGTTGCTGCCAGGCACTGACGTTATCGCTCAGTACTTCCTGCCAGCCAACGCCCTGGTCGGTGTGGCGGATGGTGCGAAGATCGCGATCGGTGATGTTATCGCGCGTATCCCGCAAGAAACTTCGAAGACCCGTGACATCACCGGTGGTCTGCCGCGTGTTGCCGACTTGTTCGAAGCTCGTCGTCCGAAAGAAGCGTCGATTCTGGCTGAAGTCAGCGGCACCATCGCGTTCGGTAAAGAGACCAAAGGCAAGCGCCGTCTGGTCATTACCCCGAACGACGGTAGTGATCCGTATGAAGAGCTGATTCCGAAGTGGCGTCACCTGAACGTCTTCGAAGGCGAACAGGTAAACCGCGGCGAAGTTATCTCCGACGGCCCAAGCGATCCGCACGACATCCTGCGTCTGCTGGGTGTGAGCGCGCTGGCCAAGTACATCGTTAACGAGATCCAGGACGTTTACCGTCTGCAAGGCGTGAAGATCAACGATAAGCACATCGAGACCATCTTGCGTCAGATGCTGCGTAAAGTTGAGATCGCTGAATCCGGCGATTCGAGTTTCATCAAGGGCGACCAGATGGAACTGACTCACGTACTGGTAGAGAACGAGCGTCTGGGCGCGGAAGACAAGTTTGTCTCCAAGTTCACTCGCGTTCTGCTGGGTATCACCAAGGCGTCGTTGTCCACCGAATCGTTCATCTCGGCGGCTTCCTTCCAGGAAACCACCCGCGTACTGACCGAAGCGGCAGTCACCGGCAAGCGCGATTACCTGCGCGGCCTGAAAGAAAACGTAGTCGTGGGTCGTCTGATCCCGGCCGGTACTGGCCTGGCATATCACAGCGAGCGCAAGCGTCGTCGTGAAGCAGACAAGCCGTTGCGCGTAAGCGCCAGTGAAGTGGAAGCTGCACTGACCGAAGCGTTGAACTCGAGCGGTAACTGAGTTCTGCGATAAATGAGAGTAGGGCCCTGATCGCCCCGTTCGTCGAATCGAGACATTTTGTCGAGGTTCGAGGGGCGGGGAGGTCGGGGCCTTGCCTTGACTGGGGACAAGATCCTCTTTAGACTCTTGATCCCCTAAATTTGGCGGGAATTCGTTCCTGCCATTTTGCTTTTCTTGCAAGACAATAGCGTCGCAAGACAACAGTGGAGCTAGTAGATGGCAACTATCAACCAGCTGGTACGTCAGCCGCGTAAGCGTATCGTCGAGAAATCCGACGTACCTGCGCTGCAGAACTGCCCGCAACGTCGTGGCGTGTGCACCCGTGTGTACACCACCACGCCGAAAAAACCTAACTCGGCACTGCGTAAAGTATGCCGTGTGCGCCTGACCAACGGTTTCGAAGTTTCTTCGTACATCGGTGGTGAAGGTCACAACCTGCAAGAGCACAGCGTGGTACTGATCCGCGGCGGTCGTGTAAAAGACTTGCCAGGTGTTCGTTACCACACCGTTCGCGGTTCTTTGGATACTTCCGGCGTTAAAGGTCGTAACCAGGGTCGTTCGAAGTACGGTACCAAGCGTCCGAAGTAATCGGTCGTTTTGCAGATTTTCATTTTATTGAGTCGATAAGAGTAAGGTCGGGCACGCATCCATTGGATCTGTCCCGAGCTAACCTGAAGACCGCTTGAGGGCTTATCATGCCAAGACGTCGCGTAGCAGCAAAGCGTGAGATTCTGGACGATCCGAAATACGGAAGCCAGATCCTCGCCAAATTCATGAACCACGTTATGGAAAGCGGCAAGAAAGCCGTTGCCGAGCGTATCGTTTATGGTGCCCTGGAAACCGTTGCGACCCGTAAGGCTGGCACCGATCCCCTGGAACTCTTCGAAAAAGCACTCGACGCCATCGCTCCGCTGGTCGAAGTGAAGTCGCGCCGCGTTGGTGGTGCTACTTACCAGGTTCCGGTCGAGGTTCGTCCTTCCCGTCGTAACGCTCTGGCAATGCGCTGGTTGGTAGACTTCGCCCGTAAGCGTGGCGAGAAGTCTATGGCTCTGCGTTTGGCTGGCGAACTGCTGGATGCTGCTGAAGGTAAAGGTGCTGCTGTTAAGAAGCGTGAAGACGTGCACCGTATGGCTGAAGCCAACAAAGCTTTCTCGCACTACCGCTTCTAATTTTAGCTTCACTAATTTTGCGAGGGCTTTATGGCTCGTACTACTCCGATTAGTCGCTACCGTAACATCGGTATCGTCGCTCACGTGGATGCTGGTAAAACCACCACCACCGAGCGCGTCCTTTTTTACACCGGCAAAAGTCACAAAATGGGCGAGGTGCATGATGGCGCCGCGACCACAGACTGGATGGTGCAGGAGCAGGAGCGTGGTATTACCATTACTTCTGCTGCCATCACCGCCTTCTGGAAAGGTTCCGAGAAGCAGTACAAAGACGAGCACCGCTTCAACGTAATCGATACCCCGGGCCACGTAGACTTCACCATTGAAGTTGAACGTTCCCTGCGCGTACTCGACGGCGCTGTCGTAGTGTTCTGCGGTACTTCGGGTGTTGAGCCTCAGTCGGAAACCGTATGGCGTCAAGCCAACAAATACGGCGTTCCACGTCTTGTTTACGTAAACAAGATGGATCGTGCTGGTGCCAACTTCCTGCGCGTGATCGGTCAGATCAAGCAGCGTCTGGGTCACACTCCGGTGCCGATCCAGTTGGCTATCGGTTCCGAAGACAACTTCCAGGGTCAGATCGATCTGTTGACCATGGAAGCTGTTTACTGGAACGACGCTGACAAGGGCATGGTTCCTGTTCGCAAGCCTATTCCTGCAGAGCTGCAAGAATTGGCTGACGAGTGGCGCAACAACATGGTTGAGGCTGCTGCCGAAGCCAGCGAAGAGCTGATGAACAAGTACCTCGAAGGTGAAGAACTCACCAACGTGGAAATCAAGGCCGCTCTGCGTCAGCGTACTATCGCTGGTGAGATCGTCTTGGCTGTTTGCGGTTCCTCGTTCAAGAACAAGGGCGTTCCCCTGGTTCTCGATGCTGTGATCGACTACCTGCCGGCACCAGTGGATATTCCTGCCATCAAGGGTACTGACCCTGATGACGAGACTATCGAGCTGGAGCGTCATGCAGACGACGCAGAACCGTTCTCCGCTCTGGCATTTAAAATTGCCACTGACCCATTCGTGGGTACCTTGACCTTCGTCCGCGTTTACTCGGGCGTGTTGAACTCCGGCGACGGCGTGATCAACTCGGTTAAAGGCAAGAAAGAGCGCGTGGGTCGTATGGTGCAAATGCACGCAAACGCCCGTGAAGAGATCAAGGAAGTACGCGCTGGTGACATCGCGGCCCTGATCGGCATGAAGGACGTCACCACTGGTGAAACCCTCTGCAACGCTGACAAGCCAATCATCCTGGTTCGCATGGACTTCCCGGAGCCGGTTATTTCGGTTGCCGTAGAGCCTAAGACCAAGGATGACCAGGAAAAAATGGGTATCGCTCTGGGCAAACTTGCTCAGGAAGACCCGTCTTTCCGCGTTAAAACTGATGAAGAGACTGGTCAAACGATCATCTCCGGCATGGGCGAGCTGCACCTGGACATCCTGGTTGACCGGATGCGCCGTGAGTTCAACGTCGAAGCCAACATCGGCAAGCCTCAGGTTTCGTATCGTGAGCGCATCACGAAGAACTGTGAAATCGAAGGCAAGTTCGTTCGTCAATCCGGCGGTCGTGGTCAGTTCGGCCACTGCTGGATCCGTTTTGCTCCTGCTGACGAAGGTCAGGAAGGTCTGCAATTCGTGAACGAAGTTGTAGGTGGTGTGGTTCCTAAGGAATACATCCCGGCTATCCAGAAGGGTATCGAAGAGCAGATGAAGAACGGCGTTGTTGCCGGCTATCCGCTGATCGGCCTGAAGGCTACCGTGTTCGATGGTTCTTACCACGACGTCGACTCCAACGAGATGGCGTTTAAAGTGGCTGCCTCCATGGCGACCAAGCAACTGGCCCAGAAGGGCGGTGGTGAGTTGCTTGAGCCGATCATGGCTGTAGAGGTTGTTACGCCTGAAGACTATATGGGTGATGTGATGGGCGACCTTAACCGTCGTCGCGGCATGATCCAGGGTATGGAAGACACAGTGTCCGGCAAGGTTATCCGTGCCGAGGTTCCACTGGGTGAGATGTTCGGTTATGCGACCGACGTTCGTTCCATGTCCCAGGGTCGCGCAAGCTACTCTATGGAATTCAAAAAATACGATACGGCTCCGTCGCACATCGTCGAATCCGTAACCAAAAAACAAGGCTGATTCAGCCCCTTTAGGCTAGGAGTTAATTGTCGTGGCTAAAGAAAAATTTGATCGTTCCCTACCGCACGTCAACGTTGGCACCATCGGTCACGTTGACCACGGTAAAACCACTCTGACTGCTGCTCTGACTCGCGTTTGCTCCGAAGTTTTCGGTTCCGCAATCGTTGACTTCGACAAGATCGACAGCGCACCAGAAGAGAAAGCTCGCGGTATCACCATCAACACCGCACACGTTGAGTACAACTCGAAGATCCGTCACTACGCTCACGTTGACTGCCCAGGTCACGCTGACTATGTGAAGAACATGATCACCGGTGCTGCTCAAATGGACGGCGCTATTCTGGTTTGCTCGGCCGCTGATGGTTCCGATGCCACAAACCCGTGAGCACATCCTGCTGTCCCGTCAGGTAGGCGTTCCGTACATCGTGGTTTTCCTGAACAAGGCTGACCTGGTAGACGACGCTGAGCTGCTGGAACTGGTTGAGATGGAAGTTCGCGACCTGCTGTCCACCTACGACTTCCCGGGCGATGACACTCCAATCATCATCGGTTCGGCTCGTATGGCTCTGGAAGGCAAAGACGACAACGAGATGGGCACCACTGCCGTCAAGAAACTGGTTGAGACTCTGGACAGCTACATCCCAGAGCCAGTTCGTGTGACTGACAAGCCGTTCCTGATGCCAATCGAAGACGTATTCTCGATCTCTGGTCGCGGTACTGTTGTGACTGGTCGTATCGAGCGCGGTATCGTTCGCGTTCAAGATCCGCTGGAAATCGTTGGTCTGCGTGACACCACCGTTACTACTTGCACCGGTGTTGAAATGTTCCGCAAGCTGCTCGACGAAGGTCGTGCTGGCGAGAACTGCGGCGTTCTGTTGCGTGGCACCAAGCGTGACGACGTTGAGCGTGGTCAGGTTCTGGTTAAGCCGGGTTCGGTTAAGCCGCACACCACTTTCACCGCAGAAGTTTACGTTCTGAGCAAAGAAGAAGGCGGTCGTCACACTCCGTTCTTCAAAGGCTACCGTCCACAGTTCTACTTCCGTACTACTGACGTGACTGGTAACTGCGAGCTGCCAGAAGGCGTTGAAATGGTAATGCCAGGTGACAACATTCAGATGACTGTTACCCTGATCAAAACCATCGCAATGGAAGACGGTCTGCGTTTCGCTATCCGTGAAGGCGGTCGTACCGTCGGCGCTGGCGTCGTAGCCAAAATCATCGCGTAATTCTCTTTTATAGAGATTGCATGATGCTTTGAAAAAGCCCCCGCTCAGCGGGGGCTTTTTTTATTGGGTTGACACCTATATGGGGCGTCTATAGAATTGCGCCTCCTTTTAACGGGCGTATTGCGCTCGGTGGGAATAGCAGCCGGAGTCTGAAATCCAATGCAAAATCAGCAAATCCGTATCAGGTTGAAGGCTTTCGACCATCGCCTGATCGACCAATCAACCCAGGAAATCGTGGAAACCGCGAAACGTACTGGTGCTCAAGTGCGTGGTCCAATTCCACTGCCTACCCGTAAAGAGCGGTTCACCGTTCTGGTTTCTCCGCACGTCAATAAAGACGCGCGCGACCAGTACGAAATCCGCACTCATAAGCGCGTTCTGGACATCGTCCAGCCAACGGATAAAACCGTTGATGCTCTTATGAAGCTTGATCTTGCGGCCGGTGTGGAAGTGCAGATCAGCCTCGGCTAAGACTCGGTCTTAGTCGTGTAACGCTCTGAAATGGGCGGCCATAGCGGGTGAAAGCCCCGTACACTCATGAGGTTTACAACATGACTATTGGTGTAGTCGGTCGTAAATGCGGTATGACCCGTATTTTCACCGAAGAAGGTGTCTCCATTCCGGTCACGGTCATTGAGATCGAACCGAATCGCGTCACCCAGTTCAAAACTGAAGAGACCGATGGCTATCGTGCAGTGCAAGTCACTGTCGGCGAGCGTCGTGCTTCGCGTGTAACAGCAGCTCAGGCTGGCCACTTCGCTAAGGCGAACGTTGCCGCTGGTCGCACCACCATGGAATTCCGTCTTGAAGAAGGCGAGTACCAGGCTGGCGATCTGATCAACGCTGAAATCTTCGCCGCTGGTCAACTGGTTGATGTAACCGGTCAGTCCAAGGGTAAAGGCTTTCAGGGTACGATCAAGCGTTGGAATTTCCGCGGGCAAGATAACACCCACGGTAACTCCGTATCCCACCGCGTCCCAGGCTCTATCGGCCAGTGCCAGACTCCTGGTCGTGTATTCAAGGGCAAAAAAATGTCCGGTCATATGGGCGCTGAGCGCGTGACCGTGCAGTCCCTGGAAGTAGTGCGCGTGGACGCTGAACGCAATCTGTTGTTGGTCAAGGGTGCTGTTCCTGGCGCTACTGGCGGCAACCTGGTTGTACGTCCAGCAGCCAAGGCTCGCGGTTAAGGGGAAGCTGACATGCAATTAAATGTAAATGACGCTCAAGCGATCGAAGTTTCCGAACTGACATTTGGCGGCGAATTCAACGAGACGCTGGTTCACCAAGCAGTCGTGGCCTACATGGCCGGCGGCCGTCAAGGTACCAAGCAGCAAAAGACCCGTTCCGACGTTCGTGGTGGCGGTAAGCGCCCATGGCGTCAGAAAGGTACTGGCCGTGCTCGTGCCGGTACTATCCGTAGCCCAATCTGGCGTGGCGGCGGTACCACTTTTGCAGCACGTCCACAGGATCACTCCCAGAAGCTGAACAAGAAGATGTATCGCGCAGCAATGCGTTCCATCCTTGCTGAGCTGGTGCGTACTGATCGTCTGGTCGTGGTTCAGGATTTCGCTGTTGAAACTCCGAAAACCAAAGATCTGCTGGGCAAGCTGAACAACATGAGCCTGACCGACGTTTTGATCGTGTCGGACGCTGTTGATCAGAACCTGTACCTGGCTGCTCGTAACCTGCCGCACGTAGATGTACGTGACGTTCAAGGTTCCGATCCAGTTAGTCTGATCGCATACGACAAGGTGTTGATCACCGTGTCGGCCGTGAAGAAATTCGAGGAGCTGCTGGGATGAACCAGGAACGCGTATTTAAAGTTCTGCTTGGCCCGCACGTTTCCGAGAAGGCTACGGTTCTGGCAGACAAGAAAGGCCAGTTCGTTTTCAAGGTTGCTACTGACGCAACCAAGCTGGAAATCAAGAAGGCCGTCGAAAGCCTGTTCAGCGTGAAAGTTGAGCGTGTTACTACCCTGAACGTTCTGGGTAAGAGCAAGCGCACAGCTCGCGGTCTGGGCAAGCGTAATGACTGGAAGAAGGCAGTTATCTCCCTTCAGCCAGGCCAAGATCTCGATTTCAGCAGCAGTGCTGAGTAAGGAAGGGGTGCATCATGGCAATCGTTAAATGCAAACCGACTTCCCCTGGCCGCCGTTTTGTGGTCAAGGTGGTCAACCAGGAGCTGCATAAAGGCGCTCCTCACGCACCGCTGCTCGAGAAAAAATCGAAGACTGGTGGTCGTAACAACAATGGCCGTATTACCACGCGTCACATCGGTGGTGGTCATAAGCAGCATTATCGTATGGTCGATTTCCGTCGCAACGACAAAGATGGCATCGTCGCCACTGTCGAGCGTATCGAATACGATCCAAACCGTACTGCTCACATCGCACTGCTCTGCTACGCAGACGGCGAGCGTCGCTACATCATCGCCCCTAAAGGCGTGAGTGCTGGCGACCAGCTGATCGCAGGCGCTCTGGCTCCAATCAAGCCAGGTAACGCTCTGCAACTGCGCAACATTCCAGTGGGTTCTACTGTACACGGCATCGAACTGAAGCCAGGTAAAGGCGCACAGATCGCTCGTTCCGCTGGTGCTTCGGCTCAGCTGATCGCTCGTGAAGGTGTGTACGTGACCCTGCGTCTGCGTTCCGGTGAAATGCGTAAAGTCCTGGCTGAATGCCGTGCGACCCTGGGCGAAGTCTCGAACTCCGAGCACAGCCTGCGTTCGCTGGGTAAAGCTGGTGCCAAACGCTGGCGTGGCGTTCGCCCAACCGTTCGTGGTGTTGCCATGAACCCGGTTGACCACCCACATGGTGGTGGTGAAGGTCGTACCTCTGGTGGTCGTCATCCGGTATCGCCATGGGGCTTCCCGACTAAGGGCGCGAAGACTCGTGGTAATAAGCGTACCGACAAAATGATCGTCCGTCGTCGCAAGTAAATAGAGGGATACGACAGTGCCACGTTCTCTGAAAAAAGTTGCCTTTTATTGATCTTCACCTACTGAAGAAGATCGAAGTGGCGGCGGAAAAGAACGATCGCAAACCAATTAAGACTTGGTCGCGTCGTTCGATGATCCTGCCACAGATGGTCGGTTTGACCATCGCCGTACATAACGGTCGTCAGCACGTCCCAGTTCTCGTGAACGAAGACATGGTCGGCCATAAACTGGGCGAGTTCGCCGGTACCCGCACTTATCGTGGGCACGTGGCTGACAAGAAAGCCAAGCGTTAAGGGGTTAGGAAATGGAAGTAGCCGCTAAGTTGTCGGGCGCTCGAATCTCCGCCCAGAAAGCCCGCTTGGTCGCCGACCAGATCCGCGGGAAGAAGGTGGGCGAAGCGCTCAACTTGTTGGCTTTCAGCAGTAAGAAAGCCGCCGAGATCATGAAGAAAGTGCTGGAGTCGGCCGTAGCCAACGCCGAGCATAACGAAGGCGCAGACGTTGATGACCTGAAGGTCAGCACTGTTTTCGTCAACGAAGGGCGTTCGCTGAAGCGCATCATGCCACGTGCCAAAGGCCGTGCTGATCGCATCGTCAAGCGGTCTTGCCATATCACTGTCAAGGTTGCTGACAAGTAACGGAGTCGAAGAGATGGGTCAGAAAGTACATCCCATTGGCATTCGCCTGGGAATCGTCAAGGAGCACACCTCCGTCTGGTACGCAGACGGTCGGACTTATGCGGACTACTTGTTCGCAGATCTGAAAGTGCGTGAGTATCTCCAAGACAAACTAAAAAGCGCGTCCGTAAGCCGTATCGATATCCATCGTCCGGCCCAAACTGCACGTATCACCATCCACACCGCTCGTCCAGGTATCGTTATCGGGAAGAAAGGTGAAGATGTTGAGAAACTGCGTCAGGACCTGACCAAGCAAATGGGTGTGCCTGTGCACATCAATATCGAAGAGATCCGCAAGCCGGAACTCGACGGTATGCTGGTTGCGCAGAGCGTAGCTCAGCAGCTGGAGCGTCGTGTAATGTTCCGTCGCGCTATGAAGCGCGCAGTACAGAACGCCATGCGCATTGGTGCCAAAGGCATCAAAATCCAAGTGAGCGGTCGTCTCGGCGGTGCTGAAATCGCACGTACTGAATGGTATCGCGAAGGTCGTGTGCCATTGCACACCCTGCGTGCCGACATCGACTATGCCAACTACGAAGCTCACACCACTTATGGTGTGATCGGTGTAAAGGTTTGGATCTTCAAAGGCGAAGTAATTGGTGGTCGCCAAGAAGAGCTGAAGCCACAAGCACCAGCGCCTCGTAAAAAAGCTGCTAAGTAAGGGGTACGCCAAATGTTGCAACCTAAGCGTACGAAGTTCCGCAAGCAGATGACAGGCCACAACCGTGGTCTGGCTCAGCGCGGTAGCAAAGTCAGCTTCGGCGAGTTCGCGCTGAAGTCTGTAGCTCGTGGTCGTCTCACCGCTCGTCAGATCGAGTCAGCGCGTCGTGCACTGACCCGTCACGTTAAACGTGGCGGCAAGATCTGGATCCGTGTATTCCCGGACAAGCCTATTTCCAAAAAGCCCCTCGAAGTTCGTATGGGTAAAGGTAAGGGTAGTGTGGAGTACTGGGTTGCCCAGATTCAGCCAGGCAAAGTCCTGTATGAAATCGAGGGTGTTTCTGAAGAGCTGGCGCGTGAGGCTTTTGCCCTGGCTGCTGCAAAGCTGCCGCTCGCCACCGCCTTTGTTAAACGGACGGTGATGTGATGAAAGCGAATGAACTTCGTGAAAAATCCGCACAGCAGCTGAATGAGCAACTGCTCGGCTTGCTGCGCGACCAGTTCAATCTGCGTATGCAGAAAGCAACTGGCCAGTTGGGGCAGTCGCATCTGCTCTCGCAAGTTAAGCGTGACATCGCTCGCGTGAAGACTGTGCTCAACCAGCAGGCAGGTAAGTAATCATGGCTGAAGCCGAAAAAACTGTCCGTACGCTGACTGGCCGTGTTGTCAGCGACAAGATGGACAAAACCATCACCGTACTGATCGAGCGTCGCGTTAAGCACCCGATCTACGGTAAATACGTTAAGCGTTCGACTAAGCTGCACGCGCACGACGAAACCAATCAGTGCCACATCGGCGACAAAGTCACTATTCGTGAAACTCGTCCTTTGGCCAAGACCAAGTCTTGGGCGCTGGTTGATGTTCTCGAACGCGCTGTGGAAGTCTAAGGACTAGGGGTCGGAGAAATTATATGATTCAGACTCAATCCATGCTCGATGTGGCCGATAACAGCGGCGCTCGCCGTGTTATGTGCATCAAGGTGCTGGGTGGCTCCCATCGTCGTTACGCTGGTATCGGTGACATCATCAAAGTTACCGTGAAGGAAGCAATTCCTCGCGGTAAAGTGAAAAAAGGCCAAGTGATGACTGCTGTTGTAGTCCGCACTCGTCACGGCGTACGTCGTGCTGATGGCTCCATTATCCGCTTTGATGGCAACGCTGCTGTTCTTCTGAACAACAAGCAAGAGCCGATCGGCACCCGTATCTTTGGGCCAGTGACCCGTGAACTTCGTACTGAGAAGTTCATGAAGATCGTCTCGCTCGCCCCAGAAGTGCTGTAAGGAGATCCGACATGCAAAAGATTCGTCGTGACGACGAGATCATCGTGATCGCCGGCAAAGACAAAGGTAAGCGCGGTAAGGTGCTTAAGGTTCTCGCTAATAACCGTCTGGTTATCAGCGGTCTGAACCTGGTTAAGCGTCATACCAAGCCTAACCCGATGTCGGGCGTGCAAGGCGGTATCGTCGAAAAAGAAGCTCCACTGGATGCTTCTAACGTCGCCATTTTCAACGGCGAAACCAACAAGGCTGACCGCGTTGGTTTCAAAGTAGAAGACGGCAAGAAAATTCGTGTCTTCAAGTCGACCCAAAAAGCGGTTGATGCTTGAACACTGCTAGGTAGAAGACCATGGCACGACTAAAAGAGATTTACTGGAAGGAAATCGCACCGAAGCTTAAGGAAGAACTTAAGCTTTCGAACGTGATGGAAGTTCCACGCGTTACAAAGATCACCCTGAACATGGGTCTGGGCGAAGCTGTTGGTGACAAGAAAGTCATCGAGCATGCTGTTGCTGACCTGGAAAAGATCACCGGCCAAAAAGTCGTTGTGACCTACGCTCGTAAATCCATCGCTGGCTTTAAAGTCCGTGAAGGATGGCCGATCGGCGTCAAAGTGACTCTGCGCCGTGAGCGTATGTACGAGTTCCTGGATCGTCTGCTGTCGATCTCCCTGCCTCGGGTTCGCGACTTCCGCGGCCTGAATGCCAAGTCCTTCGATGGTCGTGGTAACTACAGCATGGGCGTGAAAGAGCAGATCATTTTCCCGGAAATCGACTACGACAAGATCGATGCTCTCCGCGGTCTGGACATTACCCTGACCACCACTGCCAAGAACGATGATGAAGGCCGCGCTCTGCTGCGTGCTTTCAAATTCCCGTTCCGCAACTGATTGGAGTAGGAAAATGGCCAAGAAGAGCATGAAAAACCGTGAGCTGAAGCGTCAGCTCACTGTTGCCAAGTACGCCACCAAGCGTGCAGCGCTGAAAGCTATCATCGTTGATCTGAGCGCAAGTCCAGAAGCACGTTGGGAAGCTACCGTAGCTCTGCAGAAGCAACCACGTGACGCAAGCGCTTCGCGCATGCGTAACCGTTGCCGCCTGACTGGTCGTCCGCACGGCGTTTACCGCAAGTTCGGCCTTGGCCGTAACAAGCTGCGTGAAGCTGCAATGCGTGGTGACGTACCAGGTCTGGTTAAAGCCAGCTGGTAATTGCTGTCAAAGTCTCGATGTTCAGGTTCGCAAGAACCTGACCATCGGTGGCCTTGAATCTGAATCAAGCCCCTTTTGGGGCTTGATTCATTTCTGGGGTGTGTCTAGAATGACCGGCTCGCCTGAGCCCGTGTTTTTCATGCCCGGAAGTTCTCGGCGACAAGTAGTAGCCGCAAGGCTAATTTTTCTGTATTAGGAGCGTCTAGCCCATGAGTATGCAGGACCCGTTAGCGGACATGCTAACTCGAATCCGTAATGCCCAGATGGCTGAAAAGTCTGTCGTAAGCATGCCGTCTTCCACGTTGAAGGTGGCTGTAGCAAAAGTCCTGAAGGACGAAGGTTACATCGCGGATTTTCAGATCACCACCGACGCTAAGCCGTCGTTGTCCATCGAGCTGAAGTACTTCGAAGGCCGTCCGGTTATCGAAGAAGTGAAGCGCGTTAGTCGTCCAGGCCTGCGTCAGTACAAGTCCGTTGAAGATCTGCCGAAAGTTCGTGGCGGTCTTGGCGTGTCTATCGTCTCCACCAACAAAGGTGTGATGACGGATCGTGCTGCGCGCGCTGCCGGTGTCGGCGGCGAAGTTCTTTGCACTGTGTTCTAAGGGGGGATAAGCATGTCTCGCGTCGCTAAGAACCCCGTTAAGCTGCCAGCCGGTGTCGAAGTAAAATTCGCAGGCCAACAGCTTTCGGTGAAGGGTGCCAAGGGCACTCTCGAACTGAACATCCATTCGTCCGTTGAGATTGTTGAAGAAGCTGGTGAGCTGCGTTTCGCTGCTCGCAATGGCGATCAACAAACTCGCGCAATGGCCGGTACCACGCGTGCGTTGGTAAACAACATGGTCCAAGGCGTAAGCCAAGGCTTCGAGCGTAAGCTCCAGCTGGTCGGTGTTGGTTACAAAGCGCAAGCAAAAGGCACGGTTCTGAACCTTGCCCTTGGCTTCTCGCACCCAGTGGATTACGAACTGCCGGAAGGCATCACCGCTGAGACTCCTAGCCAGACCGATATCCTGATCAAGGGCATCGATAAGCAGCTGGTAGGTCAAGTGGCCGCTGAGATCCGCGACTTCCGTCCACCAGAGCCGTACAAAGGCAAAGGTGTGCGCTACGCGGACGAAGTCGTCCGTCGTAAAGAAGCCAAGAAGAAGTAGGGCATAGCAAATGACCGACAAAAAAGTTACTCGACTGCGTCGCGCTCGCAAAGCACGCCTGAAAATGCACGAACTAGAAGTCGTGCGTCTCTGCGTGTTCCGCTCGTCGCAGCACATCTACGCCCAGGTCATCTCGGCCGACGGCAACAAAGTCCTGGCATCTGCCTCGACTTTGGATAAAGAACTGCGTGATGGCGCCACTGGCAACATCGACGCGGCCACAAAGGTTGGCCAGCTGGTCGCTACGCGTGCTAAGGCCGCTGGCGTCTCGCAAGTGGCTTTCGACCGCTCTGGCTTCAAGTACCACGGCCGCGTTAAAGCGCTGGCTGATGCTGCTCGTGAAGCTGGGCTGGAGTTCTAAGTTATGTCAAATAACGACCAAAAGCGCGACGAAGGCTACATTGAGAAGCTGGTTCAAGTTAACCGCGTAGCCAAAACCGTTAAAGGCGGCCGTATCTTCACTTTCACCGCGTTGACCGTGGTTGGTGATGGTAAAGGGCGTGTTGGCTTCGGCCGTGGCAAGTCACGTGAAGTGCCTGCTGCGATCCAGAAGGCAATGGAAGCTGCTCGCCGCAACATGATCCAAGTTGACCTGAACGGCACCACTCTGCAGTACGCAATGAAGTCCGGTCACGGCGCTTCGAAGGTGTACATGCAGCCTGCTTCTGAAGGTACCGGTATCATCGCTGGCGGCGCTATGCGTGCTGTCCTCGAAGTTGCTGGCGTTCAGAACGTTCTGGCCAAGTGCTACGGCTCGACTAACCCGGTAAACGTGGTTCACGCCACTTTCAAAGGTTTGAAAGCTATGCAATCTCCTGAATCCATTGCCGCCAAGCGTGGCAAAAGCGTCAAGGAGATCTTCTGATCATGGCTACCGTTAAAGTAACGCTGATCAAAAGCATGACCGGCCGCATCCCTAACCACAAACTGTGCGTTAAGGGTCTGGGTCTGCGTCGCATCGGTCACACTGTAGAAGTCCAGGATACTCCCGAGAATCGCGGGATGATCAACAAGGCTTACTACATGCTGCGTGTCGAGGGTTAATCGATGAAACTCAATGATCTGAGTCCAGCGCCGGGTTCCCGTCGCGAAAAGCATCGTCCGGGCCGTGGTATCGGTAGCGGTTTGGGTAAGACTGGTGGCCGTGGCCACAAAGGTCAAACCTCCCGCTCCGGTGGCACTATTGCTCCAGGCTTTGAAGGCGGTCAACAGCCGCTGCATCGTCGTCTGCCGAAGTTCGGTTTCGTTTCCCTGAAAGCCATGGATCGCGCAGAAGTGCGTTTGTCCGAGCTGGCTAAAGTGGAAGGCGACATCGTTACCGTGCAGTCCCTGAAAGATGCCAACGTGATCAACGTCAACGTACAGCGTGTGAAAATCATGCTGTCCGGTGAAGTGACTCGCGCTGTCACTATCGGCAAGGGAATCGGCGCCACCAAAGGTGCGCGTTCGGCTATCGAAGCAGCTGGCGGCAAGTTCGAGGAATAAATGGCTAAGCAAGGTGCTCTCTCTGCGCTCGGCAAAGGCGGTATGTCTGAACTCTGGGCTCGTCTGCGTTTTCTGTTCCTGGCGATTATCGTCTACCGAATAGGCGCACACATCCCGGTTCCAGGTATTAACCCGGACCGACTCGCAGACCTGTTTCGACAGAATGAGGGGAACGATTCTTAGCTTGTTCAACATGTTCTCCGGCGGCGCGCTGGAACGGATGAGCATCTTTGCACTGGGGATCATGCCGTACATTTCGGCATCGATCATCATGCAACTGATGACCGCCGTCAGCCCGCAGCTGGAGCAGTTGAAGAAGGAAGGTGAAGCTGGCCGTCGCAAGATCAGCCAGTACACCCGCTACGGCACCGTCGTCCTCGCTCTTGTTCAGGCTATTGGCATGTCCATAGGTCTGGCGGGGCAGGGCGTTGCGTTCACTGGTGACTTTGGCTTCCATTTCGTCGCGGTATCCACGTTTGTGGCTGGTGCGATGTTCATGATGTGGCTGGGTGAGCAGATTACTGAGCGCGGTGTAGGTAACGGTATCTCGATGTTGATCTTTTCGGGTATCGTCGCCGGTCTTCCGAGAGCAATCGGGCAGTCTTTCGAGTCTGCACGTCAGGGCGATATCAACATCTTTGCCCTGGTTGCCATCGGTTTGCTGGCAGTAGCGATTATCGGTTTCGTGGTGTTCATTGAGCGTGGTCAGCGTCGTATTGCTGTTCACTACGCCAAGCGTCAGCAGGGCCGCAAGGTTTTTGCTGCGCAGACAAGCCACTTGCCGCTGAAAGTGAACATGGCTGGTGTTATTCCAGCTATTTTCGCGAGCAGCATTTTGCTGTTCCCGGCTTCGTTGGGTGCCTGGTTTGGTCAGTCTGAAGGTATGGGCTGGTTGCAGGACATCTCGCAGTCGATCGCTCCTGGTCAGCCGTTGAATATTCTGCTGTTTAGTGCAGGGATTATTTTCTTCTGCTTCTTCTATACGGCGTTGATGTTCAATCCGAAAGACGTAGCGGAAAACCTGAAGAAGTCCGGTGCCTTTATTCCGGGCATCCGTCCAGGTGAGCAGTCTGCGCGCTACATTGATGGCGTTCTGACTCGCTTGACCATGTTCGGTGCTCTTTACATGACGGCCGTGTGCCTGCTTCCCCAGTTCCTGGTGGTCGCAGCAAACGTACCGTTCTACCTTGGCGGGACCTCGTTGCTGATCGTGGTCGTGGTTGTGATGGACTTCATGTCCCAAGTACAATCGCACCTCGTTTCGCACCAGTACGAATCCCTGATGAAGAAAGCCAACCTGAAGGGCTACGGCAGCGGCATGTTGCGCTGAGTACCCCATAAGGTTCGAGGAGTTGGTGATGAAAGTTCGTGCATCGGTGAAAAAGCTGTGCCGTAACTGCAAGATTATTCGCCGCGAAGGTGTTGTTCGAGTAATTTGCAGCGCGGAACCGCGTCACAAACAGCGCCAAGGCTGAGTGTGATCCGCTTGAAGCCCGGCAGCTAGTGCGCTGCCGGGTTGATTATTTGTTATTACAGCGATATTATCTCGCGCCCTATTTCTTGGCTTCCGGGGCGTAGGTAGCTGTCAATTGGAGTCCCACTGAATGGCCCGTATTGCAGGCGTTAACATTCCAGATAACAAGCACACTGTTATCTCGCTGACCTACATCTATGGTGTTGGTCGCACTACTGCGCAGAAAATTTGCGCAGTGACTGGGGTAAACCCAGCCGCAAAGATCAAAGATCTGAGCGATGAGCAGATTGAGCAATTGCGTGGCGAAGTGGCGAAGTTCACCACTGAAGGTGACCTGCGTCGCGAAATCAACATGAAAATCAAGCGTTTGATCGGACCTCGGTTGCTACCGTGGTCTGCGTCATCGTCGTGGTCTTCCAGTACGCGGTCAGCGTACCAAGACTAACGCGCGTACCCGTAAAGGTCCGCGTAAGCCGATCCGCAAGTAATCGCCCACGCGAATCGACAGGAAATTAATCATGGCAAAACCTGCTGCTCGTCCTCGTAAAAAAGTTAAAAAGACAGTGGTTGATGGCATCGCCCACATCCATGCTTCTTTTAACAACACAATCGTGACCATCACCGACCGTCAAGGTAACGCGCTTTCTTGGGCTACCTCCGGTGGTTCGGGTTTCCGCGGTTCCCGCAAGTCCACCCCGTTTGCTGCTCAAGTAGCTGCTGAACGTGCTGGTCAAGCTGCGCTGGAATATGGCCTGAAAAACCTCGACGTTAACGTCAAAGGTTCAGGTCCAGGTCGTGAGTCTGCTGTCCGTGCATTGAACGGCTGTGGCTATAAGATCGCCAGCATCACCGACGTGACGCCAATCCCGCACAACGGGTGCCGTCCGCCGAAGAAGCGCCGCGTGTAATCCAGGAGATTGTAAAGAATGGCTCGTTACATTGGTCCAAAATGCAAACTCGCTCGTCGCGAAGGCACCGATCTCTTCCTGAAGAGCGGCGTGCGCGCGATCGAATCGAAGTGCAACATTGAAGCAGCACCTGGTATCCACGGCCAACGCCGCGGTCGCCAGTCCGATTACGGCACCCAACTGCGTGAAAAGCAGAAGGTCCGTCGTATCTACGGCGTTCTCGAGCGTCAATTCAGCGGCTACTACAAAGAAGCTGCTGGCAAGAAAGGTGCAACCGGTGAAAACCTGCTGCAACTGCTCGAATGCCGTCTGGACAACGTTGTATACCGTATGGGCTTTGGTTCGACTCGTGCCGAATCCCGTCAGCTGGTATCGCACAAGTCGATCAGCGTTAACGGTCAGACCGTAAACGTTCCGTCGTATCAGGTTCGTGCTGGTGACGTGGTTGCAGTTCGCGAAAAAGCAAAAAACCAACTTCGCATTGTCCAAGCTCTCGATCTGTGTGCCCAACGTGGCCGCGTAGAATGGGTAGAAGTAGACACTGAGAAGAAGTCGGGCGTTTTCAAGAACGTTCCTGCTCGCAGTGATCTGTCCGCCGACATCAACGAAAGCCTGATTGTCGAGCTCTACTCCAAGTAAGGGCTAGAAAATAGGTGCATCCATGCAGATTTCGGTAAATGAGTTCCTGACACCCCGCCATATTGATGTGCAGGTTGTCAGTCCAACCCGCGCCAAGATCACTCTCGAGCCTCTCGAGCGTGGTTTTGGCCACACCCTGGGCAACGCGCTGCGACGCATCCTGTTGTCCTCAATGCCCGGCTGCGCAGTAGTCGAGGCCGAGATTGACGGTGTACTCCACGAGTACAGCGCCATCGAAGGTGTACAGGAAGACGTAATTGAAATCCTGTTAAACCTTAAAGGTCTGGCTATCAAGCTGCACGGTCGTGACGAAGTTACGCTGACCTTGTCGAAGAAGGGTTCGGGGGTGGTTACCGCTGCCGATATTCAGCTGGATCATGATGTCGAGATCGTTAATCCCGATCACGTAATCGCTAACCTGGCGTCTAACGGCGCCCTGAACATGAAGCTCACCGTAGCTCGTGGTCGTGGTTATGAACCAGCAGACTCGCGTCAGAGCGATGAAGACGAAAGCCGCAGCATCGGTCGCTTGCAGCTTGACTCTTCGTTCAGCCCGGTTCGCCGTATCGCATACGTGGTGGAAAACGCCCGTGTCGAGCAGCGTACTAACCTGGACAAGCTGGTTATTGATCTGGAAACCAACGGTACTCTGGATCCTGAAGAGGCTATTCGCCGCGCTGCAACCATCCTGCAACAGCAGTTGGCTGCGTTCGTCGACCTCAAAGGTGACAGTGAGCCAGTGGTTGTCGAGCAGGAAGACGAGATCGATCCGATCCTGCTTCGCCCGGTTGACGATCTGGAACTGACTGTACGTTCGGCTAACTGCCTTAAGGCGGAAAACATCTACTACATCGGCGACCTGATTCAGCGTACCGAAGTAGAGCTGTTGAAGACTCCGAACCTGGGCAAGAAATCCTTGACTGAAATCAAGGACGTTCTGGCCTCCCGCGGTCTGTCCCTCGGCATGCGCCTCGACAACTGGCCGCCTGCAAGTCTTAAGAAGGACGACAAGGCGACTGCCTGATCGTCGTAATCACCGAACGTAGTGTTTGGTAAGGAATGAACCATGCGTCATCGTAAAAGTGGTCGTCACCTGAGCCGCACCAGCTCGCACCGCAAGGCCATGTTCCAAAACATGGCGGTGTCGCTGTTCGAGCACGAGCTGATCAAAACTACACTGCCGAAAGCCAAAGAACTGCGTCGCGTTGCTGAGCCGCTGATCACTCTGGCCAAGACAGACAGCCTGGCTAACCGCCGTCTGGCATTCGACCGTACTCGTTCGAAAGCCATCGTTGGTAAGCTCTTCAACGACCTGGGCAAGCGTTACGCTACCCGTGAGGGTGGCTACCTGCGCATCCTCAAGTGCGGTTTCCGCACTGGCGACAACGCGCCTATGGCGTACGTCGAGTTGGTTGATCGTGCTACTGCTGGCGAAGCTGTATCCGCCGAGTAAGACGTCAGTCTGAAACAAAGAACCGGGCCTAGTGCCCGGTTTTTTGTGTCTGCAAGAAAAATGCGCTGTTCGTACAAGCTTCTGACATAGGTCAGCTGTCACCATGGGCCGGGAATCATAATTAGTAATTATCTATCGATGTGCACGAGTTAATGAATTTGTGGCTCTCACGTCGATGATCAATACTTCCCACCAAGCCGATTAGCCGGCAGTTCCAAGACTGACAGAGGAAGAAGACCGTATGAGCCAGATCAAAACGCTTACGACCGCCAGTGGCGCACCTGTCGCTGACAACCAGAATTCTCGCTCCGCCGGCCCACGTGGCCCGCTGCTTCTCGAGGATTTCCACCTGCTCGAGAAACTTGCTCACTTCAATCGTGAAAACATTCCTGAACGTCGTGTCCACGCTAAAGGCTCGGGCGCTTACGGCACGTTCACTGTCACTCGTGATATCACCGAGTACACCAGCGCCAAACTGTTTGAATCTGTAGGCAAACAAACCCCGACGTTCCTGCGTTTCTCTACCGTAGGTGGCGAACGCGGTTCGGCCGACACCGAGCGAGACCCACGTGGCTTCGCGCTGAAGTTCTATACCGAGGAAGGCAACTGGGACATCGTTGGCAACAACACCCCGGTGTTCTTCATCCGTGATCCGCTGAAATTCCCGGACTTCATTCACACGCAAAAGCGTCTGCCGCAGAGCAATCTGAAAAGCGCGCAGATGATGTGGGACTTCTGGTCGCATTCGCCAGAAGCGCTGCACCAAGTGACCATTCTGTTCTCCGATCGCGGCATTCCTGACGGCTACCGTCACATGCACGGCTTTGGCAGCCACACGTACAGCCTGATCAGCGCGCAAGGCGAGCGTCACTGGGTGAAATGGCACTACAAAACCAAACAGGGCATCAAGAACCTCGCACCAGCCGATGCTGCTCGTATCGCCGGCACCGACCCGGATTACGCCCAGCGCGATCTGTTCGAAGCGATCGAGCGTGGTGATTTCCCGAAATGGCGCGTGTGCATTCAGATCATGACCGAGGCGCAAGCGGCGGCGCATTACGAGAACCCGTTCGACGTGACCAAAACCTGGTCGCAGAAAGAATTCCCGCTGATCGAAGTGGGCGAGCTGGAACTGAATCGCAACCCGCAGAACTACTTCGCTGAAGTTGAACAAGCCGCGTTCGGCCCAAGCAATATGGTGCCAGGCGTCGGTCTGTCGCCGGATCGTATGCTGCAAGGTCGCGTCTTCGCTTACGCCGATGCGCATCGTTACCGCGTAGGCACCAATCACCAGCAGCTGCCGGTGAACGCGCCACGTAGCCCGGTAAATAATTACCAGCGCGACGGTTCGATGGCGTTCGGCAGCAACGGTGGTGCGGCGCCTAACTACGAGCCGAACAGCTACATCGAATCGCCAAAACAAGCTCCGCATTACGCTGAGCCTGCGCTGTCCCTGAGCGGTGCGGCTGACCGTTACGATCACCGCGAAGACACCGATTACTACAGCCACGCCGGTGCGCTGTTCCGGTTGATGAGCGACGATCAAAGAGCACTGCTGGTCAGCAACATCGCCGGTGCACTGAGTGGTGTTTCGAGCGATGTCGTTGATCGCCAGTTGCAGCATTTCTACAAAGCCGATCCGGCGTATGGAGAAGCAATCGCAAAGCTGCTCAACGTACAGCTTAACGAAGTCTAAACGAGAAGCAGAACCGCCCTCATTTGGGCGGTTTTTGCGTTATTTAGGCTGCTTTTCTCAGAATATCTTCGCTTTTATTGCGCTAAGCGGGTGACCTTCCGGTCATGTTGGTTCAAACTACAGCCTTTCAAGTAGGGAGATGTAGGGCGATGCAAGGCCACCCAGACGTAATCGATTACCTCAACACGTTGCTGACCGGCGAACTGGCCGCGCGTGATCAATATTTCGTTCATTCGCGGATGTATGAGGACTGGGGGTTCACCAAGCTCTACGAGCGAATCAACCACGAGATGGAAGAAGAAGCGGGTCACGCTGATGCGTTGATGCGCCGCATTCTGATGCTCGAAGGCACACCGCGCATGCGTCCGGATGATCTGGATGTCGGCAGTACTGTGCCGGAGATGCTCGAAGCGGATCTGCGCCTTGAGTACAAAGTTCGTGCCGCGCTGTGCAAAGGCATCGAGTTGTGCGAGCAGCACAAAGACTACGTCAGCCGCGAGATCCTGCGGGTGCAGTTGAACGACACCGAAGAAGATCACACCTACTGGCTGGAAAAGCAGTTGGGCCTGATCAAACTGATCGGTCTCGAGAACTACCTGCAATCGCACACCTCCTGATCGCAGTAGGTACAAAAAAGCCCCTGTCACTGTTGAAGTGACAGGGGCTTTTTCACGCCCGGCGTTTAAGCCCGATCGCGGATCAGCAACGGTTTGAGGTAATGGCCAGTGTGAGACTGTTTCATCTCGGCCACTTGCTCCGGCGTACCCACGGCGATGATCTGCCCACCCTTGGAACCACCCTCCGGCCCGAGATCGACCAGCCAGTCGGCCGTCTTGATCACGTCGAGGTTGTGTTCGATCACCACCACGGTGTTGCCGTGATCGCGCAGGCGGTGCAGCACGTCGAGCAATTGCTGGATATCCGCGAAGTGCAGGCCTGTGGTCGGCTCGTCGAGGATGTACAGAGTTTTGCCGGTGTCACGCTTGGACAGCTCGCGGGACAGCTTGACGCGCTGCGCCTCACCACCAGACAACGTGGTCGCCGACTGCCCGAGCTTGATGTACGACAGGCCGACATCCATCAACGTTTGCAGCTTGCGCGCCAGCGCTGGCACCGCATCGAAGAACACCCGCGCTTCCTCGATGGTCATTTCGAGGGTTTCGTGGATATTCTTGCCCTTGTATTTGATCTCAAGGGTTTCGCGGTTGTAGCGCTTGCTCTTGCACACGTCGCACGGCACATAGATGTCCGGCAAGAAGTGCATTTCGACCTTGATCAGACCGTCGCCCTGGCACGCCTCGCAGCGACCACCCTTGACGTTGAACGAGAAACGCCCCGGCCCATAACCACGGGAGCGCGACTCGGGCACGCCGGCAAACAGTTCGCGGATTGGCGTGAACAGTCCGGTGTACGTCGCCGGGTTGGAGCGCGGCGTACGGCCGATCGGGCTTTGGTCGATGTCGACAACTTTATCGAGATGTTCCAGGCCCTTGATGCTGTCATGCGCGGCGGCTTCCAGCGTCGTCGCGCCGTTAAGTGCGGTGGCGCTCAGCGGAAACAGCGTGTTGTTGATCAGCGTCGATTTGCCCGAGCCGGACACGCCAGTCACGCAGGTCAGCAGGCCGATCGGGATTTCCAGATCGACATTGCGCAGGTTGTTACCGCGCGCGCCCTTGAGCGACAGGGTCAGCTTCTTGTTGCGTGGCGTACGTTTGGCCGGCACTTCGATCTTCACCCGGCCGGACAGGTATTTACCGGTCAGGGAATCCGGATGCGCCATGACTTCGGCCGGCGTACCTTCGGCAACAATCTGCCCGCCGTGCACACCGGCGCCCGGGCCGATATCCACGACATAGTCGGCCAGACGAATCGCATCTTCGTCGTGCTCAACCACGATCACCGTGTTGCCGATGTCACGCAGATGCTTGAGCGTGCCGAGCAGGCGGTCGTTGTCGCGTTGGTGCAAACCAATCGACGGTTCATCGAGGATGTACAAGACACCGACGAGGCCGGCACCGATCTGGCTGGCCAGACGGATACGCTGTGCTTCGCCGCCGGACAGGGTGTCCGCGCTGCGATCCAGCGACAGATAGTCCAGACCGACGTTAACGAGGAACTGCAGACGCTCGCGGATTTCCTTGAGAATCTTGTCAGCGATCTCGCCGCGACGCCCGGTCATCTTCAGTTCACCGAAGTACACGCAGGCATCGCCGATCGGCAGATTGGTCACCGCTGGCAGTGTCTTCTCGCCGACCCACACATGGCGTGCTTCACGCCGTAGACGCGTGCCACGGCAATCCGGGCAGGACTGGGTGCTGAGGAACTTGGCCAACTCTTCGCGCACGCTGGCCGACTCGGTCTCGCGGTAGCGACGTTCCAGATTCGGCACGATGCCTTCGAACGGGTGCGAACGTTTGACGATGTCGCCACGGTCGTTCAGATACTTGAAGTCGACGTTCTGCGAACCGCTGCCGTGCAGAATCTGTTTCTGCTGTTCGGCGGTCAGTTCGTTGAACGGTTTTTCCAGGCTGAACTTGTAGTGCGACGCCAGCGAGCCAAGCATCTGGAAGTAATAAACGTTGCGCCTGTCCCAGCCGCGTATCGCGCCTTCGGCCAGGGTCAGCTCGCCGTTGACCAGTCGCTTGATGTCGAAGAACTGCTTCACCCCCAGACCATCGCACGTCGGGCAGGCACCGGCCGGGTTGTTGAAGGAGAACAGCTTCGGTTCCAGCTCGCTGATCGCGTGGCCGCAGATCGGGCAGGCGAAGCGTGCGGAGAAGATCATCTCTTCACCCGGCTCGTCGTCCATCGGCGCAACCAGTGCGATGCCGTCTGCCAGTTTCAGCGCGGTTTCGAACGACTCGGCCAGACGCTGTTGCAGATCGGCGCGCACTTTAAAGCGGTCGACGATCACGTCAATCGAATGCTTCTTCTGTTTATCCAGTTTCGGCAGCTCGTCGAGCTCGCAAATGCGCCCGTTGACGCGCGCGCGGACGAAACCTTGCGCCCGCAGCTCTTCGAAAACTGAAAGGTGTTCGCCTTTGCGCTCGCGGATCACCGGCGCCAGCAGCATCAGTTTGCTGCCTTCGGGCTGCGCCAGCACCAAGTCGACCATCTGGCTGACGGTCTGCGCTTCCAGCGGAATGTCGTGATCCGGGCAGCGCGGCGTACCCACGCGTGCATAGAGCAGACGCAGGTAGTCGTAGATTTCGGTGATGGTGCCGACCGTGGATCGCGGGTTATGCGAGGTCGATTTCTGTTCGATGGAAATCGCCGGCGACAGGCCTTCAATGGTGTCGACGTCGGGTTTTTCCATCATCGACAGGAACTGGCGCGCGTAGGCCGACAGCGATTCGACATAGCGGCGCTGACCTTCGGCGTACAGTGTGTCGAAAGCCAGGGACGACTTGCCGGATCCGGACAGGCCGGTGATGACGATCAGTTTGTCCCGTGGCAGGGTCAGGTCGATGTTCTTCAGGTTGTGGGTACGGGCCCCACGTATCAGGATCTTGTCCAAAGTGGCCTCGCTCGGCGGGCGTCGAAAGCGTAAGAGTATACGGGCAAATACTGGATGGATGCACACTATCAAGCGTAGCGTTGTTTGCCCTGAATGAAGAGTGTTTCATCTGTACGCGTCAAAGCGTCGCGATCTACCCCGTCTTTCGATGGGACTGGTAGAATCGCCGCCGGTTCACACGAGGTTTATCCATGCACGATCCCCACAGCGAACGCATGAGTGGCAGCGAGACCCGCGCAGCGAGCGGTCTGGCCCTGGTGTTCGCCTTCCGTATGCTTGGCATGTTCATGGTGTTGCCGGTACTGGCAACCTACGGCATGGATTTGGCGGGAGCGACCCCGGCCCTGATCGGGTTGGCCATCGGCGCTTACGGCCTGACCCAGGCGATTTTTCAGATCCCGTTCGGGGTCATTTCCGACCGCATTGGCCGTCGCCCGGTTATTTACCTCGGGCTGATCGTCTTCGCCCTCGGCAGCGTGCTGGCCTCTCAGGCCGATTCGATCTGGGGCGTGATCGCCGGGCGAATCCTGCAAGGCGCCGGAGCGATTTCCGCAGCGGTCATGGCGTTGCTTTCCGACCTGACTCGCGAGCAGCACCGTACCAAAGCGATGGCCATGATCGGCATGACGATTGGGCTGTCGTTCGCCGTGGCCATGGTCGTCGGGCCATTGCTGACCCGTGCGTTTGGCTTGTCCGGACTGTTTCTCGCCACCGGTGGCATGGCGCTGGTGGGCATCGTCATCGTCATGTTCATGGTGCCGAAATCGACCGGGCCGCTGACTCATCGCGAATCCGGTGTGGCGCGTCAGGCGTTGATGCCGACGCTCAAGCATCCTGATCTGCTGCGCCTCGATCTGGGCATCTTTGTGTTACATGCCATGTTGATGTCGAGCTTCGTCGCGCTGCCTCTGGCACTGGTGGAAAAAGCCGGTTTGCCCAAGGAACAGCACTGGTGGGTCTACCTCACCGCGTTGCTGGTTTCGTTCTTCGCCATGATCCCGTTCATCATCTATGGCGAGAAGAAACGCAAAATGAAACGAGTTTTGCTCGGCGCCGTGACGACGCTGATGCTGACTGAGCTATTCTTCTGGCAGTTCGGTGACAGCTTGCGGGCTCTGGTGATCGGCACGGTGGTGTTTTTCACCGCGTTCAATCTTCTGGAGGCTTCATTGCCGTCGCTGATCAGCAAGGTTTCACCGGCGGGGGGAAGGGCACGGCCATGGGCGTGTATTCCACCAGTCAGTTCCTTGGTTCGGCACTCGGCGGGATACTCGGCGGCTGGTTGTTTCAGCATGGCGGTCTGTCGGTTGTGTTCCTTGGATGTGCCGGGCTGGCTGCACTTTGGCTGGCCTTTGCTGTTACCATGCGCGAACCTCCCTACGTGACGAGCCTGCGCTTGCCGTTGTCGCCCGAGGCGATCCGCGAAGCGGGTCTGGTCGAGCGCCTCAAGGCCCTCGTAGGGGTAACCGATGCAGTGATAGTTGCTGATGAAGCGGCTGTTTACATCAAACTGGACAAAGAATTAGTGGATCGCGACACCCTCGAACGCCTGGTGAACAACCCGGCCGGGGCTGCTTGCGACGCCTAGGAGAACGTTATGGCCCGTGGGGTTAACAAAGTCATATTGGTCGGCACTTGCGGCCAGGATCCCGAAGTTCGCTACCTGCCTAACGGTAACGCCGTGACCAACCTGAGTCTGGCAACCAGCGAACAGTGGACCGACAAGCAAACCGGTCAGAAGGTCGAGAAGACCGAGTGGCACCGTGTTTCGATGTTCGGCAAAGTCGCCGAAATCGCCGGCGAATACCTGCGCAAGGGTTCGCAGGTTTACATCGAAGGCAAGCTGCAGACCCGTGAGTGGGAAAAAGACGGTATCAAGCGTTACACCACCGAAATCGTGGTCGACATGCAAGGCACCATGCAACTGCTCGGCGGCCGTCCACAACAGGGCGACCAGCAAGGCGGTGGCAACAACTATCAGCAGTCCGCTCCGGCTCCACGCCAGCAGGCGCCGCGTCCGCAGCAGTCGGCTCCGCAACAGCGTTCGGCCCCGGCTCCTCAGCAGGCCGCACCGCAACCGGCTCCGGATTTCGACAGCTTTGATGACGATATCCCGTTCTGATTTGCTGCTATAACCGCTTCATACAAAAAGGCCCGTCGCTTAAACGACGGGCCTTTTTTGTATGTGCTGATCAACTGTAGGGGCTGCGGCACGCTGCGATCTTTTGATTCTGTTTTTGAAAATCAAAAGATAGCAGCGTGCCGCAGCTCCTACGGGGGGATGTGTGTTTCAGTCGAGGATCAGGTGCGGCAGGAAGCGGCTCGAGTCTTTGGTGATCAGGCTGTTGTCTTCGCGCACGCCAATGCCTGCGGCTTGATCGCCAATCACCCACGAACCAATCAGCGTGTAGCTGTCGCCAAACTTCGGCAGTGGCGCAAATTCCTGCAGGATAAACGGCGCATCGGTGTAGGGCCCGTCTTCTTTGACGATCAGACCTTCAGCCGTGTGCAACTCAATGTTCGCGCCTTCACGGGAAAAGTACGGCTTGCGCACCCAACCCTTGGGCACCGCACTGGCCGGGTTTGGATCAAGGTGCGCCGCGAGCAAGTTCGGATGACCCTTGTGCAGTTCCCACAATAAAGGGAGCGCGCCTTTGTTCGACAGAATCGCCTTCCACGCCGGTTCAAAAAACTGCGTATCGCACTCGGCAATCGCCGCGCCGAAAGGTTCGTGGAAGATGAACTCCCAGGCGTGCAGCTTGAACAGGTGCGGGATCCAGCGATCCTGCAGATCGACAAAGCGGCCCTCAGAAGTCAGGCCAATGTCTTCAATGTCGATGTGCCGCGATTCGATGCCGACCTTTTCTGCGATCAGCCGCAGGTAATCGGTGGTGCCCTTGTCTTCGATCGAGTCTTTCATCGAAGAAAAATAGAACGGCCGCGTCAGCTTCAGTTCGGCAAAGGCTTGATGCAGTTTGGTGTCGATGCTGTTGAACTGGTCGGCATTCGCCGGCAGCGTGCCGCGCTCGATGCATTGCTCCAGCCAGCCCCACTGAAACGCCGCTGCCTCGTAAAGGCTGGTCGGCGTGTCGTAGTTGAGCTCCAGCAGTTTCGCCGGGCCGTTACCGCTGTAGGAAAAATCCATGCGCCCGTACAGATGCGGATGACCTTCGCGCCAGGAGGTGCGGATCATGTCGTAGTACGGCGCCGGGATGCTCAGACGATCCAGCAACTCTTCGCTGTTGACCACGCGGTCGACCAGATCCATGCACATCTCGTGCAGCTCGGTGGTCGGATCCTCAAGATCGTTTTCGATCTGCGCGAGCGTGAACTGGTAGTACGCGCTTTCGTCCCAGTAGGGCTCGTCGTCGATGGTGTGGAACATAAAGCCGAGGCTTTCGGCGGTCTGTTTCCAGTCCGGGCGCTCGGCGCAGAGGATTTTCTTCATCGTCAGCTGCTCGAACGACCGGAACTGCTGCCCCAGCCACCCCAACCGCTGCGAGCACTCGACTGGCTACCGAAACCGCCGCGCGAGGTCGACGAGGCAACGTTGACCGGTTTGCTTTTGCTGCTTTCGTAATCCGTTTGGCTGCGCGTCGTCGTTTCGGCTCGGCGGTATTGCGTCGAAGTGTTGTAGGGCTGGCGCGTGTCGCGATCGCGGTACACCGTGCGATTGACGTTGTTGCTCATCGCGTTGCCGATCAGCCAACCGGTCAGCCAGCCACTGCCGCCGCCACTGGAGGTGTGCGAAGTGTTTTGCACATTCTGCGCGGGATCACCTGCCGGCATTTGCGCGCCGGCGATGGCGTCGAGGTTCTGCGCCGGTTCACCGTTCTGCGGCACTTTGAAGCCGCCGAGTTTCGGCACGAAGCGGCCGTCGGAATTTTTCTGGCACCAGTCGGCGGCGAAGTCGGCGTCGCACTTGGCCTTGTCGTCGTACGCCGGGGCGATGCGCCGGTGTTCGGTCAGGGCAGCGACGTAAGCGTTGGAGCAGACATCGGCGGCCACCTCGGCATCGACGCACTGTTCGACGCTCTGGAAGTTACGCGGCTGCTCGACCGCCGCCGCTTCACCGGAGATGGCCATGGCCACCGACGCGGCGAGGGACAACTGCACATATTTACTGCGTTTCATCGAAGGCTTCCTGCCGGTCAGTTGGACGGGGTCATGCACGCGGCGTTGAGCATGCCAACGCTGATGGCGACCGCTGCCACGTAAATGCCCGAAGCGATTTCACCGTTGGCAATGCGCTGCGAGGTGCCCTTGAGCACCAGGCCGGTGGCGAGGAATGCCAGCAGTTGCACAACAGCGGCAATCACCGCCCACAGGACGAAGTCGAGGACATTGACCGAGAACGCAATCACGTTGCTGGCCGGGATCGCGAAACCGATGATCGCACCGGACAGGGCAATGGCTGCAGCGACGTTGCCGGAGCGAATCAGCTCGAACTCTTTGTGCGGGGTGATGCGGGTGTAGACGAATTGGAACAGCATGAACAGCAGCACGGCGCCGATCAGGTAGACGACGAAACCGACCAGCGCGGTTTTGTTCAGGGAAACGGCCAGCACTTCCAGCATGAAAAACTTCCTTTTTTAGATGGGGCTCAGATCAGTCGTGTACAGCGAGATACCCAAAGAGGTGCTCAGGCTGACGGTGCCTTCTTCGTCCTGTTCGACGGAGAACAGCAGCAATTCGCGGCGATCGGTCAGGCCGGTTTCGCGTGCGTAGAGCATCGAGTGGTGTTCGATGGTGTAGGACTCGTCCGGATTGATGACTTGTTCGGTCATCGGCACCAGTTCGGTCTGGCCCTGTTCGGTGCCCCATTCGCGGGTGTACTCGACGCCATCGTGGGTGTAGGTCGGCAGGCCGATCGCGCTGTTAGGGCCGGCCAGGCGCTGCAGTTCGGCGTCACTGTTGACGGTCACGTAATTGAGGTAGTTGAACAGCGTGACCGATTCGATCTGGTCATCGCCGGTAACGTGGATCTGCAGCCAGAAATCCTCGTCGTTCATGTAATAGCGGTGCAGTTTGTTCGACTGGCCGAGGTCGACCCAACCGGCGCTCCAGATCGCTTGATCGAAAGGCACGCGCACCGTGGTCGAACCGTCGAGCAACAGCGCCAGCGTCGTATCGAACCTGACAGCCTTGCCCTGGGCCATGCCGAGTGGGCCACTGGCAACGGTCGGTGTCGGCGCAGCGGTCTGCCAGTTGCTGGTGCCCAGCAAATCTTTAAACCATCCCATGGGTACGTTCCTTGAGGCGGGTGGAGGTGTTCGTCGGCGGAAAAAGCGTGGCTAGTGTACCGGGCCGGGATCCCATGTAGGAGCTGCCGAAGGCTGCGATCTTTTGATTTTGTTTTTAAAGACAAGATCAAAAGATCGCAGCCTTCGGCAGCTCCTACACAGGGCGGGTTGCGATGTTACTGAGCGGATTTCTGCTTCAGGCGCTCAAGGATCGCGTTGGCGCTGCCGGCGTTTGGCGTGATGCCGGCTTCTTGCAGTTTGCGGTTGCAGCTCATTGCCGGTCGCGGCGTCTGCCAGTTCATCGGCAGCGCTCAGCTCGGCAGCGCGTTGTTGCTGTTTGGCTTGCAGGCGGTTCAGCGTACCCACGGCGGTTTCCAGTTTGCCGTTGGCGCCGCCGCTGGCGATGGATGCACTGACCTGAGCCTTTTGCACGCTGTCGCGGGCCTTGGCCATGTCGACTTGCTGGCGCAGGCTCTTGATGCGGGCTTCGGCCTTGTTGATGTCTTTGCGCATGTTTTCGGCGTAGACACCGAACTCGTCGCTCTGCTTTTTCTCGGCATCGAGGTCGTTGGTCAGGGTCGAAATCGCTTCGGCCACTTCCAGCGCCAGGTCTTCACGGCCAGCGTTCAACGCCGATACAGCCTTGGCTTCGAGATCCTTGATCTTGGCGTCGTACTCGCTCACGCGATCGGCGGCGAGTTTGTGTTTGGCCATGATGGTGACCAGCTCGCGACGTGCGTTCGACAGGGCGGTGTCGGCATCGCGGATTTCCTGATCGAGGATGCGCAGGGCCTGTTGGTCGACGATCGATTCGCCGACTTCATTGGCGCCGCCGCGCAGCGCGGTGAACAACTTGCTCCAGATGGATTGAGTCATTGGATTTTCCCTGTTGATTACTTGAAGAAGTGTTCGAAGGCTTCACTCGCGCGCTGCACGTTGTCGACCAGGGTTTTCACCTCGGTAACCACGTTAGTCAGGCTCGAGTCGGCGCTGAGGGCGCCAAACATGTTGTAAACGGTCTGCCCGTTGGGCATCGACTCGATACCGATCGACGACAGCGGGAACATTTCCCGGCTGCGCAACACGGCGTCGTTGAAGGCGTGCACGTCGGTGATCGAATCGATATCGACCAGCACGGTGTCAACGATGATCTGTTGACCGGCGACGGCGATGTGAATCGGCAGACCGCCGAATTCGTTCATTTCCAGCTTGATGCTGGGTTCAGAGCTCTGGATCAGAGACAGCGTGATCTCGTGCGAAGCCACCTCGTCCAGGGCCTTGAGGGCGTTGAAGAGGCTATCGATGTTCCAGTTGTTGCCTGCGCTCATGTAATTCTCCGACATGAAAGAGCCAGCCAGAATCGGTTGGCGTAGCTGTTGCTCCATTTGCTTGAGCAAGCTTCGGTTTTCGGGAAGCACCCAAGTTTCGTGTTTCACATAACCGGCAGCGGCCAGGCCCGCACGCATCTGCTTCATATAAAAGCTCGACGGTTTTTTTGCGGACGCCTTCGCGCGCTCTCCCTTGGGACTTTCGGATTTCGCGGTGGGGGAACGGCTTTTCATGGCTATGACTCGGTTATGAACATCTCACGCGTGAGCCACACTACAACCAATCCAAAATGCCATCAATGGCTCACGCGTGAGTTTTTTATGACAGACGAAAAAAGGCCCGCAACGTGGCGGGCCCTCTGTTTATAGACTGTTTGCAAAGTGTTGCTTAGCGATCAGCCGACAGAAATTCGTCCGTCGAGATCACATTGGCGTAGGCAAAGCCCAGTGCCGACATGAACGCGGCGTGTACGTGGGCGGCTGGTACGGTCAGGCCGTTGAATTCCAGATCGCGGCTGGCGCAGGCGTCGTGGATCACCGTCACGGTGTAGCCCAAATCCGCTGCCGCGCGAGTGATGCCATCGACGCACATGTGGCTCATGCTGCCGACCACCACCAGCTCCTTGATGCCTTGCTCATCGAGGATCGATTGCAGTTCAGTCTCGCGAAACGAATTGACGAAGTGCTTGAGCACGACCGGCTCGTCGGCGCGGTTGAGCACTTTCGGGTGCAGCTTGGCGCCGTCTGAGCCCGGGGTGAAAAACGGCGCATCCGGCGAAGTGAATTCGTGGCGGATGTGCACCACCGAATCACCCGCCTCGCGGAACGCTGCAATCAGTCGCGCGGCATTGTCGGCGGCGGCATCAGCGCCGACCAGCGGCCACTTGCCTTGGGGGAAGTAGTCGTTCTGGATATCGACTACGATGAGTGCTTGCTTGGCCATGGGTGTGTCCTCGAAGTGCTTGTTGGTGTGGTGCAAGTATTGGCGCTGGCCGATGATTCGAGGATTGGCCGCACCGACAATCGACAGGGGAAAACTGACAATGGGCGTTGAAAAAGCCGCCATCGCTGAACTCGGCGTGCTGATTTATCCCGGCGCGCAGGTGGCGGCGGTGCATGGCTTGACCGATCTGTTCGGCGTGGCCAACCGCATTGCCGCTGAGCATCAGACCGCGCAATTGCCGGTGCTGCGGGTCAGTCATTGGCAGGTCGACGGTGATCAGCCGCCCGCGCGGGTTTACGACACTCATCCGGGCGACGAAAGCGATTTGCTGGCGGTGCTGATTCCGCCGTCAATTGGCGGCTTCAGTTCGGCAAACATGCCACCCAGCCTTGCGCAGTGGTTGCGCGATCAACATGCCCGTGGCGCGACACTCGGCGGAGTCTGCGTGGGTTCGCTGATGTTGGCGGAAAGCGGTTTGCTCGATGGCCGTAGCGCCACCACCCACTGGACGTCGGCCAAGGCGTTTGCCGAGCAATACCCGAAGATCAAATTGAAAGCCGATACGCCCATCGTCGATGACGGCGACCTGATTACTACCGCTGGATTGATGGCCTGGTCGGAGCTTGGCTTGCGCCTGGTCGACAGGCTGCTCGGGCCGAGCATCGCCACCGGTACCGCGCGTTTTCTGGTGATCGAGCATAGCGACAGTGCCAGTGAGTGCGGGAGCAATTTTGCGCCGATTCTCAGTCATGGCGATGCGGCGATTCTCAAGGTTCAGCATTGGCTGCAAAGCACCGGCGCGACGGATGTTTCGCTGACCGCGATGGCGGAGAGGGCGGGGCTGGAAGAGCGTACGTTTCTGCGGCGCTTTCGCGCGGCGAGCGGGTTGAAGCCGACCGAGTATTGTCAGCATCTGCGGGTGGGCAAGGCGCGCGAGATGCTCGAGTTCACCAATGGCACGATCGATCACATTGCGTGGACGGTGGGGTATCAGGATCCGGGAGCGTTTCGGGCGATCTTCAGGAAGATCACCGGGCTGGCGCCGAGTGATTATCGGGCGCGGTTTGGTGTGACCCCGAACTTGAAGGCGACAAATTCCTAATGTGGGAGCGGGCTTGCTCGCGAAAGCGGTGTGTCAGTTAACACATGCGCACGCTGACACACCGCTTTCGCGAGCAAGCCCGCTCCCACAGGGGGATCTCGGTTTGGTTTTGGATCGTGCAATTTGCCGGGGTTTTGTCGGCGGTCGTGCAGATTGAAACAGGCGTGGTGCCAGCACGATTTCGCCAAGTTTCTGATTAAACGAGAGTTTCCGTAGAGCAGCCGTTGGCCTGATCTCTGCACCCTTCACCGCTACAGTCATCGAACCGAGGGAAGGGGGACGCATGACCCCGATCACCCGCAGGAAAATCGTCGTCGCCCACTCGGTGCGTGCCGGCGCGCCGCAGCATGAAGTGCAAACCAACAAAGCGCTGGCCCGCTGGCTGGCGCAAATTCTCGGGTTCAAATTCGGTGGCAGTTACGACCCGGAAAAACATCGCGGTCGTGACCTCTACTTGCTGCCGACGCAAACCATCGTCGGCGCCACCCACGCTCACGAACTCGGCATCAAAGGCCCGGAAGATTTGTGGGGCGGATTTGTCGAGCACGACTTCATTTGCACCAAAGCCATCAGCCACGGTTTGCGCAGCCACTTGGCCCATGCGCCTGAGGGCTGGTCGCCGCTGTTTTCCGAACGGGTGCGCAACGTGGTGCTCGACGGCCTCAGCGTGTTTTCCCTGGAAGATGCGCGACCCGCCGCCGAGCATTTGCTGTACAGCGGGCCGATTCGTTTGAAGCCGGTTCATGCCTGCGCCGGTCGCGGCCAGGAAGTGATCAAGAGCCTCGACGCTTTCGACGAAATCCTCGCTCGGCCCGATATCGCAAAACAGTTCAGCGAAGGCGTGGTGCTGGAACAGGATTTGAGCGACGTCGTCACCCACAGCGTCGGCCAGACGTTCATCGGCGACAAAGTGCTGAGCTACTGCGGTGATCAATACTTGACCAAAGATGCCCACGGCGAAGACGTGTATGGTGGTTCGAACCTACTGGTGGTGCAGGGCGGCTATGCCGATCTGCTGGCGCTGGATCTGGCGGACGATGTCCGGCTGGCCATCGAACAGGCGCAGATTTTCGACAGTGCCGCCGATGAAGCTTATCCGCGCTTCTACGCCTCGCGGCGCAATTACGACATCGCCCAAGGGTTGGACAGCAACGGCAAAACCCGCAGCGGCGTGCTCGAACAATCCTGGCGCATGGGCGGTGCCAGCAGCGCTGAAGTTGCCGCGCTGCAAAGCTTCGTCAACGACCCGGGGATGCGCGCGATTCGCGTGTCGTCGGTGGAAACTTACATCGATCAGCCGCTGCCGGCAGACGCCATCGAGGTGTATCGCGGCCCGGCGGAAAACAGTGAATTTCTCCTCAAATACGTAACGGTCAAATCTTATGACGGCTAGAAGCGAAAGCATTCAAATCGACATTGATGATGAACAGATGAGCGGGACGTTTCTCAGTCCCAAATCGAAAGTCCCGGGGGTGTTGTTTGTTCACGGATGGGGCGGCAGTCAGGAGCGAGATCTTGAACGGGCCAAAGGTATCGCAGGGCTGGGTTGCGTGTGCCTGACCTTCGACTTGCGCGGGCATACCGGTGGCACCGGAATTCCGCTGACCCGCGTCACCCGTGAAGACAATCTGCGTGATTTGCTCGCTGCTTACGATCGCTTGCTCGCGCATCCGGCGCTCGATACCTCGGCGATTGCCGTGGTCGGCACCAGTTATGGCGGTTATCTGGCTGCAATCCTGACGTCGCTGCGCCCGGTGCGCTGGCTGGCGCTGCGGGTGCCGGCGTTGTATCGCGACGAGCAATGGCACACGCCGAAGCGGGAATTGGATAAAGCGGATTTGCGTGATTATCGAAGCACGCTGGTGCGCGCCGACAGCAACCGTGCGCTGCATGCGTGCTCGCAATTCACCGGGGATGTGTTGCTGGTGGAATCGGAAACCGATGACTACGTGCCGCACGCGGCGATCATGAGTTACCGCGCAGCGTGCCAGCAGACGCATTCGCTGACGCACCGGATTATTGATGGTGCGGATCACGCGCTGAGTGAGCCGGTTTCGCAGCAGGCGTACACTTCGATATTGGTGGACTGGATTACCGAGATGGTCGTCGGCGAACGGTTGAGCATTATTCAATCAACATAAGATGCGGTGTTGTTGAGGCCGTCTTCGCGAGCAAGCCCGCTCCCACAATTGGAATGCGTACAACCTGTGGGAGCGGGCTTGCTCGCGAAGAGGCCGTCAGCCTCGACGACAATTTCAAGAAGGTTTCTTCTCTATCCGCAACGCCTTGGCCTTGGCCTCTACCACCAAATACATCACCACCGTTATCAACAACGGCAACAGAAAATAAATCGCCCGATACGCCAACAACCCCGCCACCAGACTCCCTCGCGAAGCCTCGTGCTGCAGCAGCGCAACAAACACCGCCTCCAGCACGCCAAGCCCCGCCGGAATATGCGTGATCACCCCGGCAATCGCGCTGATCAACAGCACACCCAGCACCAACGGATAATCCAATTTGCTCGGCAATAACGTGAAAATCACCGCCGCCATCAGCGACCAGTTCAAGGCGCCCAACAGCAGCTGCAACACCGCCATGCGCAGCGATGGCAGGTTGATTTCCACGCCACGAATCGACCACTCGCGTCGCTTGGAAAACTGACACGCCGCGAGGTAACCGGCGCTGACCAGCAGCAACAAAACCCCGATGCCCTGCAACGCGTCGCTGCTGACTTTCCACCCCGGCGGCATAGTCACCAGACCGCTGCTGAATACCGCACCGGCAATGGTCATGTAGCCAAACCAGTTAGTCGCCAGGCTCAGCCCGAGAATCTTGGCGATGTTGCCTTTACTCACGCCCAACCGTGAATACAGCCGATAACGCATAGCGATGCCGCCGACCCACGCGCTCAGGTTCAGATTGAACGCGTAGCTGATAATCCCCACCGGCAGAATCTGTTTCCAGGTCAGATCCTGACGAATGTAGGTGCGGCCGATCAGGTCGAAACTGGCGTACACCAGAAAGCTCAGCAGCGTCAGGCTGGCGGCAATGATCAGCGTGCGCACCTTGAAGTCGGCGAGGGTTTCCAGCACTTCTTTCCATTCGATGCGCGTGGCGAACATCGTCAGCAGCACGATCAGTGCGAGGAAAAACAACAGCGTCAGCGGGCGTTTCCAGCGGCTCCATTTCGAGTGCGTCGCTGGCGCCGCGTGACCGCTCGGATGCGCTTCGGAATGACTCATGAGCGGTTACCTCGAAACGGCTTGAGCCGCGGTTTGTGCGCCGGCAGCCAACCGGCCATCGCCGGGAAATGCCGCAGAAAGTGGAACACCAGAAAGCCCACGGTCATGTGCCAGATACGTCCGCGCGGCGACTTGCTGGCGTCCATGGCTTTGCAATGGTTTTGGCTGAGGTCTTCGAGGCGCTCGAACAAGTGCTGATTAAACGCGCGATCGCGGATCAGCACGTTGGCTTCCAGGTTCAGCGACAGACTCAGCGGATCGAGATTGCTCGAGCCGACGGTGCTCCATTCATCATCGACCAGCGCGACTTTGCCGTGCAGCGGACGCTGGCAATACTCATGAATCTGCACGCCAGCCTTGAGCAAATAATCGTAGGTCATGCGCGCCGCGAGTTTCGCCACCAGCATGTCTGGCTGGCCTTGCAGGATCAACCGCACATCGACACCGCGCCGGGCGGCATTGCGCATTTCGCGCAGCAAGCGGTAACCGGGGAAGAAGTAGGCGTTGGCGATCACCACACGGCGTTTGGCGCTGCGCAGCACTTGCAGATAAACGTCTTCGATATCGGTGCTGTGTTGGTCGTTGTCGCGGAACACCAGACGCACCTGACCGTCATGATCATCGAAGGCCATTTCCGCGCGACGCTGGCGCCGGCGTTGCCACCAGAATCGCGCGCGACCCGGGCGACCACTTTGCAACAGGGCGAAGTGATGGATATCGGCGACCGCCGGGCCCTGAATTTCCACCGAATAATCCTGCTTGGCTTCGGGGCCGAAATCGGCCAGATGATCGCCAGAAAAATTGATCCCGCCGATGAACGCAACCATGCCGTCGACCACGACGATTTTGCGGTGCAAGCGGCGGAACCAGTTGGTACGAATGCCGAGGCGTTTCGGCGCTGGATCGAAAATCTGCAAATGCACGCCGGCCTCGCTCAATGCGGCGAGATAACCGGTGGTCAACTCGCCACAACCGAAGCCGTCGAGGCTGACGGTGGTGCGCACGCCGCGCTTGGCCGCATCAATCAGAATTTCCTGCAACTCGGCGCCGACCTTGTCTTCGAAAACGATGAAGGTCTCGAGAATGATTTCACTCTTCGCCGCGCGCATCGCTTCAAACACACGCGGGAAATATTCCTCGCCGTTTTCCAGCAATTGCACATGGTTGCCGCCCTGCCAGCGGTACTCGACGTCGACCTGACCGGGCTCGCGCACCGGCGGGGTAATGCTGATAGGTTCCACGGCGGATTTCTCCAGCGGCGCGCTGTTCATAGTTCGATCTCCACCGATAACGGTGCGTGGTCGGAAAGGTGAGACCAGGGCCGGTTGGCGAGGACTTTCGGCTGGCTGGCTTTGAGGTTACGGACATAGATACGGTCGAGGCGCAGGGTCGGCAGACGTGCGGGGAAACTGCGCGCCGGTTTGCCGTGGTGCTCGGCGAACACTTCACGCAGGCCACAGGGTTTGAGCAACGCATCGGCGCGCTGACGCCAGTCATTGAAGTCACCGGCGACGATCACGGGCGCGTCGTCCGGCAGTTCGGCCAAGCGTTCGCCGAGTAGCTTCAACTGGGCGTTGCGATGACTTTCACGCAGGCCCAGATGCACGCAGATCGCATGGATCTCGGCGCCGTCGCCGGGCAGACGCAGCACGCAATGCAGCAGGCCACGGTTCTCATGGCCGCTGATCGACACGTCGAGATTGTCGTGGCGGATGATCTGGAATTTCGACAACAACGCATTGCCGTGATCGCCGTCCGGGTACACCGCGTTGCGCCCATAGGCGAACTGCGGCCAGAGGCTGTCGGCGAGAAATTCGTACTGTGGCATCGTCGGCCAATTGCTGTAGCGCTTGTGATGATGCTCGTGGGTGCCGTGGACTTCCTGCAGGAACACCACGTCGGCGGCGACGCTGCGCACCGCTTCGCGCAATTCCGGAAGAATGAAGCGCCGGTTGAGGGCGGTAAAACCCTTGTGGGTGTTTACCGTCAGCACGGTGAATGTGCGCACCGACGGCGCGACGACCGAGCCTTCATCGGTGAAGCCGACCGGTTCTGAAATACTCATGCCAGCACTCCTTCGCCAGCGGGTTCACCGGGGGTGGTGGCGAGGTCTTTATCCAGCTCGAAACGATGCAGCAGATCGCGGGCGTCGTACGGCGCGCGGACTTTGATGTCGTTGTCGAAATAGCAGAACACTTCGCGGGATTTGCGTGCGCGTGGCTTCAAGCGTGGCGCGATCAGGTGGGCATCTTTGGGTTGCTCGCCGTGGTGCCAGGCGTCGATGCGCTCGGCCCAGCGCTTGAGGGCTGGCGCGGTGTAGCCGCTGGCGTAGAGTTCTTCGGCACCGTGCAGGCGCAGGTAAACGAAGTCGCTGGTCAGGTCTTCACGGTAGGGCCATTTATCGGCGGTGTCGGCGATTACCAGCGCGGTGTTGTAGCGCTTCAGTAACCGCACAAATTCGGGATCGAGGAAGCTGTCGTTGCGGATTTCCACGGCATGGCGCAGCGGCTTTTTACGCCAGGCTTTCATGCTCGCGTGACCGTGCAGGTGGGAATCGTGTTGGTGGGCGAGGGCGGCGGCCGCCTCGGTGTCGTGCGGCAATAGCGCGAGGAAATGTTCGAAACGCTCGGGCTCGAATTTGAAGTTCGGCGGGAACTGCCAAAGGATCGGCCCGAGCTTTTCCTTGAGCTCCAGAATGCCCGAGGCGAAGAAATTCGCCAGCGGTTTTTCGATATCGCGCAAACGGCGGATATGGGTGATGAAGCGCGGGGCTTTGACGCTGAAGACGAAATCGTCGGGTGTTTCGGCGTACCACTGCGCATAGCGTTCGGGCCGTTGCAGGGCGTAGAACGATCCATTGATTTCGATGCTGTTGACCGCCCTCGACGCGAATTGCAATTCGCGCTTTTGCGCCAGTCCCTTGGGGTAGAAGTCCCCGCGCCACGGTTCGTAGCGCCAGCCGGAAATACCGATGTGAATCGTCGCCATGCCACCCTCCCGTTGAAAGCCCTCGTGTTGCCGCTGTCTTTTGATGACTGCGGGCGGATCGGGAAAGTTTCGGCGGTATTACGGACGGTACATTTTCGAGAGCAGCGTGAATCCCAATGTGGGAGCGGGCTTGCTCGCGAAGGCGGTGGGTCAGCCCAAGGATATGCTGAATGACACCACGCCTTCGCGAGCAAGCCCGCTCCCACAGGGATTTGTAATCCTCCATGAGATTTGCGCTGGGTCTGGCCCGTCTGCGCAACGTTCCTATTCGTCGGGGAGAGGGCAAGGGTGAGGGGCTCGTGAACTTGCCGGCCAATTATCGATCAGTTCCTTACAGGTTCAGCCACGGGAGATCGGAGTTTTGGTCAAGTTCAGGATCGCCATTCTGCTGGGAGCATTGCTGTTTCTCGGTGCCAGTGAAATCGACGCCGCCGCGCTGCCGGGTGTTCCGGCCGCTGCCGAGGAACCGGCCAAACCCGAGCCACTGGTGCAGGGCGGTCTGCTCGGTGCGATCAGTTCGAGCATCGACGACGTGCAGGACAAACTCGACATCAACGAACATCTGGTCGACGCCTGGCGCCTGCGCGCCGACCGTGCGGCCGATGAAGTCGACAAATTGGTCAACCAGCCGTCGAACCGCTCCGGCTGGAGTGTCGCCGGAGATTTCCTCACGCTGTCCGGCACCTGGCTCGGCAGTTTTGCGCTGCTCACCGTACTCGGCAGTTTGTTGGCCAACCGTATGCGTGGAGGCCGCTGGTTACGCACCCGCCAGCGCAGTCAGGATCTGATCGGCTACTTGCTGCCGTACACGCTTCCGGCGCTGATCTGCCTGCCGTTGACCCTGTATGTCAGTCATTTTCTGCAAGCTTCGGTGGGGCGCGCGCTGGCGCTGTGTTTGGCCTACGCCACCAGCAGCGGCATCTTTTCCACTTCGATGCTGTTATGCGTGGTGGTGATGTTCAACGTCGGGCACAAACGTCCCGCCGCACGCATCATCCGCAATTATTGTCCGCGACCGTTGTTCCTGATCGGCTTCCTCGCCGCCCTCAGCGATGCGCTGACCAGCCCGCAAATCGCCCGGCAACTGGGCGGCAATATCACCAGCAGCGTCGCCGTGTTTACCGGCCTGATCGCCTCGGTGATTTTCGGACTGTTGGTGATTCGCTTGCGTCGCCCAGTGGCGCATCTGATCCGCAACCGCTCGCTGGCTCAACGTTTGAAACAGCCCTCCTTGCAGGAGTCACTGCGGATTTTTTCCGGGCTGTGGTATTGGCCGATTGTGTTGATGGTGCTGGTCTCGGCGGTCAACCTCATCGGCATCGGCGAGGACAATCAAAAAGCCCTGCGCTGCGCGTTGTTCACCACGGTGCTGCTGATCGGCACGGTATTTCTCAGCACGATTCTGCAGCACTTGTTCAAGTCACGAAAAGCCGAAGCGATCCAGCGCAGCAGCGCCTACAAGGAGCGCTTCCTGAGCCTGTTGCACGCCTTGCTGCGCATCGTGATCGCCATCGCCTTCATCGATATTCTCGGACGGATCTGGGGCGTGTCGCTGCTCGATTTCGCCCAGAGCAGCACGGTCGGGCGAGCGATCAGTAACGCTTTGAGCAGCATCGGTTTGATCTTCCTGGTGACCTGGCTGTTGTGGGTGGTGCTCGACACGGCGATTCAGGAGGCATTGAAACCGCCGCTGAGCAAACGCGCGGCGCGCCAACCGAGCACGCGGGTGAAAACCATCCTGCCGCTGCTGCGCAACGCGATCAAAATCATCCTCGTGGTGATCTGCGCGATCACCACCATGGCCAACCTGGGGATCAACGTTGCGCCGCTGCTGGCGGGTGCCGGTGTGGTCGGTCTGGCCATCGGTTTCGGTTCGCAGCAACTGGTGCAGGACGTGATTACCGGGCTGTTCATCATTATCGAAGACACCCTGTCGATTGGCGATTGGGTGGTGCTCGATTCCGGGCATGCCGGTACGGTCGAAGGGCTGACCATTCGTACCCTGCGGCTGCGTGACGGCAAGGGTTTTGTGCACTCGGTGCCGTTTGGCCAGATCAAGGCGGTGACCAACCAGTCGCGGCAGTTCGCCTATGCGTTTTTCTCGGTGCAGTTCACCTATGACACGGACGTGGATAAAGCCATTGAGTTGATTCGCGAGACCGGCGATTCGATCCGCGAAGACCCGTTCCTCAAGTACAACCTGCAAGGGCCGCTGGACGTGTTTGGCGTGGACCGGATGGATTTGAATGGGGTGGTGCTGACGGCGCAATTCAGAACGGTGTCGGGCGGGCAGTATGCGGTGAGCCGGGCGTTTAACCAGCGTTTGAAGAAGCTTGTGGATAACACCGAGACGGTGCATTTCGCGCAGACTTATCCACAGCAGGTTTTGTTGCCGAAGCGGGTGCCGCAGGAGGAGGCGGTTGTGGCGACCGAGGTGCCGCAGGAGTCGCGGACTTAACGCAGGCTTTTGGGTGGGGCTGCTGGCCCTTTCGCGAGCAAGCCCGCTCCCACAGGGGGACGCGGTCAAACTGTGGGAGCGGGCTTGCTCGCGAAGACGTCAGCGCAGACACCCTCAATGCCGAATCAGCTTGCCGCGCACTTGCTCCATGGCAATCTGATCCAGCTCCAGCCAGAATTGCTGCTTGCCGGCAATCTCCGCCGCCGCCGGCAACCCATCCCGATACACCAACCGATTGCTCACCAGCGCCGGCACTTTCACCCCCGGCAGCAACGTCCCGGCCAGATTCAACGGATCAACCCCACACACCGCCACCAGACTGCCGTCATGCGGCCGCCGCCGTACCTCGCGCAACAGTGGAATGGCTTCGGGCAAGGCAAACTGTTCCCCCGCCAAACCACTGACAAACCGCCCGCCACGAATCTCGCCGCGCGCTTCCAGCCGATGAAACGTGCGCAGCAATTCCCGCCAACTCGGCAGCCAATCCGCCTCACGCTCCAGCAAGCGCCAGAACACCACGCCGTAACGGCGCAGCAAGGTCATGGCGACATGCTCCAGGGTTTCGCTGTTATCCACAGCCGCCCCGCGCCGCAGCAAGGCCCAGCGCCCGGCATCATCCATGCCGCCAACAAACGCGCCGCGCCCGCGACGACTGCTGCGCTGCTGGCGTTTGCTCGCCGGGGTGATCAGCGCACGCAGGCCGGCGAAGCTGTCGGCGTTCACCAGCCCGGCGCCGACCAGTTCCTGCAAGGCGATTTCCAGTTCGGTGCGCAGCAAATGCGCTTCATGAATCAGCTCATCGAAAAACAGCGCGCCGTGCTGACTCAAGGCTTCAAAGACCTTCTGGGTTTTCGGCGACAGCTCGCTCACGGGCGTCTGTTCGGCCAGCGCGCTCCATAAGCCAACCTGATTGCGCGGCAGCAAAACGATTGGCGTACTGCGTAAAGCCGTGCCGCTGATTTTTTGCCGGGCACTGAGGCGCGTCCATACCAGTTTGCCGTTGCGGCACAGGTCATCCAGCCAGCTCGGCGAATAGTCTTTCAGGCGCGCCGGGAGGATATCGCTGTCCCACGCCGAGGCGGCTGCTGCGTAGCCTTCGAACTGACCGACAATCGACGGCAACACCGCACTGCCTTGTCCGCGAGTCGATGGCGAAAGGTGCTGCCAGTCGAACAGAAAGCGCATGAAATCCTGCAACGCCACCGGTTCGATTTCCCGGCGCAGACGCTTGACCGTGTAGCGATGAATACGCGCGAGCAGGTGGCGTTCGCACCATTCTTCGATGTTGAGTTTCGGCGTGAATTGACCGCGCAGGACATAACCTTCGCGCTCGAGTTGGGCGAGCGCTTGGTTGACTTGAGTGGCCGGCAGCTCCAGCGGTTCGGCGATAGCGGTTAACGGCAACGGGCCGAAAGCACCGAGCCGTGCGCGGATCACTTCGACCAATGCCTCGTCAAACGTCCAGCCTTCATCGAATCCCGGCAACGCCTCCAGCTCAGGTTGCACTTTGGCCTGTGGATAAAGCGCTTGCAGGCAGGTCAGGCGTTCGCGGGCCAGCCATAAACAATGCTCGGCATTGATCTGCAATCGGCAGGCGCGGCCGCTGCTGGCCAGGGTTTCCAGCCATTCACGCCAGCCTTCGTTCGCTTGCACCTCATCCTCGCTGATGCACGCCAGACTCATCAACGCCTCATGCATTTCATCCACAGCATTCGGCGTCGGCCACGCCTCTTCGCGCACAGCGGTAATCGCGTCGGCATCCAGCGCACCGAGATCATCAGTCGATTGTGGATCGCTCCAGCGGCGGTTGATCACCGCTTGGGTACGACGTTCTTCCAGCGGCGCATCGTCGAGAAAAGCGTACGGCCGAGCACTGAGGATTTCCGCCGCGAGCGGTGAGGGCGCCGGCAAATCACGGCTGATCAAGCGCACCTCGCCACGTTCCATGCGCCGCAGCAGATTGAGCCAGCCTTCGCTGTCCATGGCCTCGTGCAGGCAGTCGTCGAGGGTTTGCTCGATCAATGGATGCTCAGGGATTTCCCGCTCGCCGGCGAGATTTTCCAGACAGGCGATCTGATCGGGAAATACGCTGGCAATCAGGTCTTCGCTTTTCATTCGCTGCAACTGCGGCGCGACTTTGCGCCCACCGGTAAAGCGCGGCAGCGCCAGCGCCACGCCGGCATTCCAGCGCCAGCGCACGCCGAACAGCGGCGCATCGAGCACCGCTTGAATAAGGATGTGCTCGGCGCTGTTGCTGTGCAGGTAGCGCCAGATTTCATCCAGTTCAAAACTGTGGCTGGTGGACAGCGACAGCACAATCGCGTCTTCGCTGGCCGCTGCCTGCAATTCGAAATTGAACGTACGGCAGAAACGCTTGCGCAGGGCCAAACCCCAGGCGCGGTTGATGCGGCTGCCGAACGGTGAATGGATGATCAGTTGCGTGCCGCCGGACTCGTCGAAAAATCGCTCCATCAACAGCGTGTCCTGCGAGGGCAGGGCGCCGAGGGTTTGCCGGGCGCGGGCAAGGTATTCGACCAGTTGTTCGGCGCTGGCGCGGTTGAGGCCGAGGGTCTGCGTCAGCCAGTCGAGGGCTGGTTGCAAGTCTCCGGGGCTGGCGCCAAGCAACGCGTCGAGCTGCGCTTGCAGGCGCGCCACGGCGAACGACAGTTCATCGCTGCGCCCCGGTGCTTCGCCGAGCCAGAACGGTATGGTCGGTGGCTGGCCGTGGGCATCCTCGACGCGTACTTTGCCGGTTTCCACACGCAGGATCCGATAAGAGGTATTGCCGAGCTGGAACACATCGCCGGCAATGCTTTCCACGGCGAAGTCTTCGTTGACGCTGCCGATGTTCAAGCCTTGCGGCTCGAGCATCACGCTGTAATCGGCGTTGTCGGGAATGGTGCCGCCGCTGGTCACGGCAGCGAGTTTCGCGCCACGCCGGCCACGCAAGGTGCGGCTGACGGCGTCGCGGTGCAGGTAGGCGCTGCGAATGCCTTGGCGACCGTTGTAACCTTCGGCGAGCATGCTCAGCAGGGCCTGATAGTGTTTTTCGTCGAGACCACGATAGGGCGAGGCTTGGCGGAACATCGCCAGCAAGGCGTCTTCTGACCATTCCTGACAGCTGACTTCGGCGATGATTTGTTGGGCGAGTACATCCAGCGGCGCGACGGGAATATGCAGGGTGTCGAGTTCGCCACGGCGTACGCAGTCAAGCAGGGCGGCGCATTCAATCAAGTCATCGCGGGTGGTGGCGAACAAACGGCCCTTGGGCGTGCCGCCGACCTGGTGTCCGGAACGGCCGACCCTTTGTAGAAACCCGGCGATGGAGCGCGGTGAAGCGATCTGACAGACCAGATCAACTTCACCGATATCGATGCCCAGCTCCAGCGAAGCGGTGGCGATCAACACCTGCAACTCGCCGCGCTTGAGGCGTTGTTCGGCGTCGAGGCGAAACTCCTTGGCCAGGCTGCCGTGGTGCGCCGCCACTGCGTGCTTGCCGAGGCGCTCGCTGAGGTGGCGGCTCAGACGTTCGGCCAGACGTCGGGTGTTGACGAAGATCAGCGTGGTGCGGTGCTCGCGGGCGAGTTCGGCGAGGCGGTCGTAGACCAATTCCCAGACATCGTTGGCCATGACGGCCGACAACGGCACGGGCGGCACTTCGATGCCGAGATCCCGTGGCCGGGCGTGACCGATGTCGATGATTTCGCAGGGACGGTCATGGCCGACGAGGAATTGCGCCACGGCTTCGACCGGTTTTTGCGTGGCGGAAAGACCGATGCGGGTCAGCGGTTCGGCGCACAAGGCTTGCAGGCGCTCAAGGCTCAGGGCCAGGTGGCTGCCCCGTTTGCCGGCGGCCATGGCGTGGATTTCATCGATGATCACCGTGCGCGTGGTGCCGAGCATTTTTCGCCCGGATTCCGAGCCGAGCAGGACGTAGAGCGATTCCGGCGTGGTCACCAGAATGTGCGGCGCGGTTTTGCGCATGGCGGCGCGGTCTTTTTGCGGGGTGTCGCCGGTGCGCACGGCGGTGGTGATGTGGACTTCCGGCAGGTTCATCTGCCGCAGCTGTTCGGTGATCCCAGCGAGTGGATTTTGCAGGTTGATGCGGATGTCATTGGACAGTGCTTTGAGCGGCGAGACGTAGACCACCAGGGTTTCGTCGGGCAGGCCGTCGGGGTTTTCCAGGCCACGGTGGACGAGATCGTCGAGCACGGCGAGGAACGCGGTCAGGGTTTTGCCCGAGCCGGTGGGCGCGGCGATCAGTGTCGAGCGGCGCTGGCGGATCAACGGCCAAGCGCGGGCCTGGGCGGCGGTGACCGTCGGGAAGGTCTTGCGGAACCAGGCGCTGACGGCGGGGTGAAAGCCTGCCAGGGCGCTGTCGGCGGGGAGGGGCAAATTCATGGGATAAGTTATGCGGTCGCTGGGGGGAAGATGCAAGTACCGCTCAGGATCTTCAGTGTCTGGCAGGGTCCCTTCGCGAGCAGGCTCGCTCCCACAGTGGATTTATGTACGCCGCACATCCCTTGTGGGAGCGAGCTTGCTCGCGAAGGGGCCAGATGCCACGACACAAATCCCGGGGATGAACACTTTACGGATGACGGTTGCGCACTAAACCCGCAAAATGCAACGATTCCGGCAATTATCGGCGACGCTTCTACAAGATCCGTCGCTCAAGCCATCGTTCCAATCAGACTGGGCCTGCTGACTCTATGCGAATGCGCCTTATGTTACTGGGCGGCGGAAATGCCCTTGGGCAGGCGCTGATTCGCCTCGGTGCGGAGGAAGACATCGGTTTCCTCGCCCCCCGCCCGCCCGAAAATGGCTGGGATGCCGCGAGCCTGACCCAATTGCTCGACGACACCCGTCCCGATGCGTTGATTAACCTCGCCTACTATTTCGACTGGTTCCAGGCCGAGGCCGTCAGCGAAACCCGGATGGCCGGGCAAGAGCGCGCGATCGAGCGTCTGGCCGAACTGTGCCAGCATCACAACATCGTTCTCGTGCAGCCCTCCAGCTATCGAGTGTTCGATGGCTCGCGTGCTACCGCCTACAGCGAAAAAGACGAACCGGTGCCATTGGGCCTGCGCGGTCAGGCACTGTGGCGCATTGAGCAGAGCGTTCGCGCCACCTGCCCGCAGCATGTGTTGCTGCGTTTCGGCTGGCTGCTCGATGACAGCGCCGACGGCACCCTCGGGCGTTTCCTCGCCCGCGCCGAGCAACCTGAAGAATTGCTGCTGGCCGATGACCGCCGTGGCAATCCGACCCCGGTCGACGACGCTGCGCGGGTGATCATCTCGGTGCTCAAGCAACTCGATTGCGCGGCGCCGCTGTGGGGCACTTATCACTACGCCGGACACGAGGCGACCACACCGTTGGCGCTGGGTCAGGCGATTCTGACCGAAGCGCGCAGCCTGCACGCCCTGGCCATCGAAGCGCCGACCGCCCAGGCTCACGCCGCGCGTCCGGACGCTGCCGAGGAACCGCAACACGCGGTGCTGGCCTGCAAGAAAATTCTGCACACTTTCGGGATCAAGCCGCGCGCCTGGCGTGCCGCGCTCCCGGCTTTACTGGATAGGTTTTATCGTCATGGCTGAAGGCCCTGTTTTAATCACCGGCGGCGCCGGTTTCATCGGCTCGCACCTGACTGACGCGTTGCTCGCCAAGGGCCATTCGGTGCGGATTCTCGATGACCTGTCGACCGGCAAACGCGCCAATCTGCCGCTGGACAATCCCAAGGTCGAACTGGTTGTCGGCGATGTTGCCGATGCGGCGCTGGTCGCTCAGGCGATGCAGGGTTGCAGCGCCGTGGCGCATCTGGCCGCTGTGGCCTCGGTGCAGGCTTCGGTGGATGATCCGGTGAAGACGCACCAGAGCAATTTCATTGGCACGCTGAATGTCTGCGAAGCCATGCGTCAGGCCGGGGTCAAGCGTGTGCTGTTCGCCTCCAGCGCGGCGGTGTACGGCAACAACGGCGAGGGTGAGTCGATTGATGAAGACACGCCGAAAGCACCGCTGACACCGTATGCCTCGGACAAATTGGCCGGTGAGCATTACTTCGATTTCTATCGCCGCCAGCACGGTCTGGAACCGGCGATTTTTCGCTTCTTCAACATCTTCGGCCCGCGCCAGGATCCGTCCTCGCCGTATTCCGGGGTGATCAGCATCTTCAGCGAACGCGCGCAGAAAGGGTTGCCGATCACCGTATTTGGTGACGGTGAGCAGACGCGGGATTTCCTCTATGTCGAGGATCTGGTCGACGTGCTGGTGCAGGCGATTGAAAAGCCTGAAGTGGAAGCGGGCGCGGTGAATGTTGGCTGGAATCAGTCGATGAACCTCAAGCAAATGCTCGCGGCGTTGCAGACGGTGGTGGGGGAGTTGCCGCCGATTAGCTACGGGCCGGCGCGCTCGGGGGATATTCGGCATTCGCGGGCGAATAATCAGCGCTTGCTGGCGCGGTTTACCTTGCCGGAGCAGACGCCAATGAGCGTGGGGTTGGCGCGGTTGTTGGGGCGTTCCTGAAGAAGAGCCCCTCACCCTAGCCCTCTCCCGGAGGGAGAGGGGACTGATTGCGGTGGATGGTCGAGTTACGCCGACGTGAACTATCTGTGCTGAACTCAAATTTGGAAAAGCACACAATCGGCTCCCTTTCCCCTCTCCCTGAGGGAGAGGGCTGGGGTGAGGGGGTTGGATTTCAGCCACCCAACAATTCCAGCAGACATGAAAAAGGCGCCCTTCAACAGGCGCCTTTTTCACGGCCGGAATGTACCGCTATCCCTTGTGGCGAGGGGATTTATCCCCCGATCAACTAACTGGCAGTCGCCTTCAGATTCAAGTCTGCCCACCACCAAGCCTCATCCACCACCACGCGAATGTTCTTTAGAACTTGTAACCCAATCCCACCATGTACACAAACGGGTCGACATCCACATTCACCCGTGCCCGAGTGCCTGGCGCCACCGCGTTGTTCTCCACAGTCGCGCGAGTATCGATGTCGATATAACGCACCTGGGCGTTGATCATCACCTTGTCAGTCAGCATGTAATCGGCACCAACCTGCCACGCCAGACCCCAGGAGTTTTTCGCCTTGAAGTTGCTGAAACCCGCCGTCTGCGCTTCGCTGCCGACGTGTTCGTCATAGATCCAGGTGTAGTTGATGCCGCCGCCCACATACGGTTGGAAGGCCGACTTCGAATCCAGCGGGTAGTAAACGACGCTGAGGGTCGGCGGCAGGTGTTTCAGGGTGCCGAGTTTGCCGTTGGCCGCCGGCAGAGCAGTATTTTTCAGCTTCACGTCATGTTCGAACGGCGAGGCCGCCAGCAACTCGATACCGATGTTGTTGGTGATCATGTAAGCGAAGTTGAGACCCAGTTGGGTGTCGCTGCTCATGGTCGCCTTTCCGCCCAGGTTGGCGCCGCTCAGCGGACCCTGATCGACCTTGACGCTGGAGCTGTCGGCCTTCGGGTTGACGGTGATTGCACCGGCGCGAACGATGATGTCACCGGCATCGTGGGCGTGGGCGAGCGGGGCTGCGAGCGCGAGGGCAAACAACGAAGCGCTGAGCAAGGACTTGTTCATGGGGGCTCCAAAGGACGTTAAAAATTTTTGATGTCCTATGATACGAAGCCAACTGATACGGTCTTTTGACGCAGCTCAATGAAACAGTGAAGTCCCGGGGTTTTGTGGAACCTTTGCCGGCCCCTTCGCCAGCAAGCCCGCTCCCACAGGGGAACTCATTCCAAATGTGGGAGCGGGCTTGCTCGCGAAGGGGCCTTTACAGACAACACAAAACTACCGGGATTTACTCCGGCAGCTCATACACATAAATCTTGTCCGCCTCCATCTGATACCCGGCATCCGCCAGCTCGCTGCTCGACGCCTTGACCTGCAACGGCCCCTCGATCCAGTACGGCTGATACAGCTCATCCAGCTTCACACCCAACTCGCTTTTCACATGCACGATCTGGTTCGAAGGCGGTGGCGGCACATGGATGCATGCGCCGAAATACGGCACCAGCAAGAAGTCCGTGGTGCGCCCCTCTTCGTTGACTTCCAGCGGCACGATATAGCCAGGCAACCGAATGTTCTGGCCATCGAGCGCCTGCACCACCGGCGCATTCGGCAGATCCTGCTTCGCCGCTGGCGCTGACTCCGCCGACAGCGCATCGCTCATTTTCGACATGTCGTGCAGCGGGGTCATGTTCGGCACTTCCGGTGCGGCGTCCGGCGGGATCATTTCCGACCATGTCAGGTCTTTCGGCGCCGCGGCCCACACGGGCAGGGCAACCAGCAACAGCAGCGCAAGTACGGCGCGGGGCATGGTGAACATCCTCATAAACGGATCGACAGGCCATCGGCCAACGATTGGCGATAAGCGCGCCAGGCCGGCACGCTGCCCATCAGCAGCGCGGCCGCCAGAATGCCACCGAGCAGCGTCCATTCATACTCGCTCGGCCACGCCAGCGGCAGAAACAAACCGTAATTGGCCTGCACGTAACCCTGCGCCGCGGCGATGCCGATGTACAGCAACGCAACGCCGGCGATCACCCCGGTCAGCGCCAGAGCGAACGCTTCCAGCACCAGCAGACTCGCGATGTGCCACGGTCGCGCACCGACCGAACGCAGAATCGCCATCTCGCGGCGACGCTCGTTGAGGCTGGTGAGAATCGCCGTGAGCATGCCGATCAAACCGGTCAGCACGACGAACAGCGAAACCACGAACAGCGCTTCTTCAGCAGTGCTCATCAGGCTCCACAACTCCTGCAACGCCACGCCCGGCAGGATCGCCAGCATCGGCTCGCCACGGAATTCGTTGATCTCACGTTGCAGCGCAAAAGTGGAAATTTTGCTGTTGAGACCGAGCATAAACGCGGTGATCGCTTGCGGCGTCAGGTCCATGTTGCGCGCCTGATCCGCCGTGATCCGCCCGTTGCCACGCGCCGGCACGCCGTTGTGCCAGTCGATGTGAATCGCCTCCATGCCACCGAGGCTGATGTGCAACGTGCGATCGACCGGCGTGCCGGTGCGCTTGAGAATGCCGACCACGGTGAACGGTTTGTCGTCATGTTTGACCAGACTGATCGCCGCCACACCGTGGGCCAGCACCAGTTGGTCGCCGAGTTTGTAATGCAACGCGTCGGCGACTTCAGCACCGAGCACCACTTCAAACGGATCGGTGGCAAACGCACGACCGTCGGCCAACTCCAGATGCTGCTTGCGACCGTACTGGTAGTGCTCGAAATACGCTTCAGTGGTGCCCATCACGCGATAGCCGCGATGGGAATCGCCGAGGGACATCGGGATTGCCCACTTCACTTTCGGGTTGCTGGCGAAATGTTCGAAACTGTCCCAGCGAATGTTGTTGGTCGCGTTGCCGATGCGGAACACCGAGTACAGCAACAGATTCACCGAACCCGAGCGCGCGCCGACGATCAGGTCGGTGCCGCTGATGGTGCTGGCGAAACTGGCTTTGGCTTCGGTGCGCACCCGTTCAACAGCGAGCAGCAGGCACACTGACAAGGCAATCGCGAACGCGGTGAGGAGAGCGGTAAAGCGGCGGTTGGCCAGGCTGGCCATGGCCAGACGAAACAAATACATCTCAGACCTCGGCAGACGTGGCGGCACGATTGAGTTCGGCCAGGGACAGATGACGGTCGAACAACGGCGCCAGGCTCTGATCGTGGCTGACGAACAGCAGACTCGATCCGGCTTCGCGGCACTCGGCGAACAACAGACGAATGAAGTTTTCCCGGGCGTCGTAATCCAGCGCCGAGGTCGGTTCGTCGGCGATCACCAACTCTGGCTGACCGATCAACGCACGCGCGGCGGCCACACGTTGTTGCTGACCAATCGACAGCGAATCAGCGCGACGGCTGAGAATGCTTTCATCCTTCAAACCCAAGTGGGCGAGCAGGGTGGCGGCGGCTTGATCGACGCTGCCGTGACGCTGTTTCGCCCGTTGTGCACGCAGTTTGGAGAAGTGGCATGGCAGCTCAACGTTCTCACGTACCGAGAGAAACGGCAGCAAGTTGAACTGCTGAAAAATGTAGCCGGTGTGATCGACGCGGAAGGTGTCGCGGGCGCCGGCGGAGAGTTCGGTCAGTTCCTGGCCGAGCAAACGAATGCTGCCGCGATCAGGTTTCTGCACACCGCCGAGCAGGCCGAGCAGGGTGGTTTTGCCGCTGCCGCTCGGGCCTTTGAGAAACAGGGTTTCGCCCGGTTCCAGACGAAACGCCGGGATGTCCAGCAACGGCGGGTGACCGGGCCAACTGAAGCCCAGGTCGGACAGTTCGATGAGTGCTTGGGTCATGGCACCAATTTCATGAGTTTTCATAGCCCCGTAGGAGCTGCCGAAGGCTGCGATCTTTTGATCCTGATCTTCTTAAAGCAAGATCAAAAGATCGCAGCCTTCGGCAGCTCCTACAGGGGGATTTTCGGTGTGATCAGAATTTCAGGGAGGCAGCCTTCGCCGTCACTTCGGCACCTTGCTGGCCGCTCGCGCTGATCAGTTGTACCTGAATTTTCTGCGTCGCCGGGAAGGTATTGAAGATGTTCGCCAGATCCAGCGTCTTCAACGCGCCGGGCGTTGCGCACTTGATCTGGTAGTGCGCGTGGATTTCGCTGTGGTCGTGGTGATGTTCGTGACCGTCCTTGTCCGCTTCATCTTCGTCATGATCGTCGGCATCCGGTTTGTCGCCAAACAACGGGCTCTCGAGTTCCTGACCGACGACTTTGCAACCGGCAGCGGCGGGCAGACTGAACAGCGCCAATGGTTTTTCCAGCTGCGCACGGGCGGCGGCGACTTTGGCTTTATCGGCATCCGTGGTCGCGAGGTGTTCGAAACCCACGAGGTTCATCGCCGGGCTTTCCAGCTCCAGCTCCAGCATCTGGCCGTCGAGCGCGGCGTTCAGGCGACCGACACCGTGCTCATGCGCGCCGAGGCTGCCGTGTTCATGATCGTGGTCGTGCTCATCGGCAGCATGGGCGACGGCCAGCGGCAACAGGGCAAACGGCAAAGCGAGCAGCAGACGGCGCATGGCGAACTCCGGGAGTAAAGTGAAGAGTTTGTTATGTAATCTTATAACGAAAGTCCGCAGAGTTTGCCCGTGCGCTTGGCGTTGCACAAGTCCCGTGGGAGCATGCAGGTCAGAAAAGTGCAGGAGCGAACTCAATGTTGCGGATACGCGGAACCGTCGGTGACCTGCCGGTGGATTTGACGGTGGAACTGGATGACAGCGACTGGGCACGTCTCGGCTCGGCCCTGAATGGGCAAGCGCAGACGGCGCAACCTGAAGTGGCCACGTCGGCGCCAGCAGCGAAAACGCTGAATCAGGATGATGCGTTGTGGCAGGTGGCGCGGGATCTGTTGCGCAAGGCCGGGCAACTCAGCGGAACCGGATCTGCTCGATCAGCTTGAAGGGCTGACCGGCAGCGCGGTGGCGGGCAAGCGCTTGCTGGTGCGTTTGCGCCACAGTTCGGACGTGAAAGTGGTGAGTGGCGGGGATACGCCGCTTTACAGCTGGATCGAGTGAACCGCAAAAGATCGCAGCCTGCGGCAGCTCCTACAGGGATGTCCACGATCCCAATGTAGGAGCTGCCGAAGGCTGCGATCTTTTGATTTTAATAAAGCGCAGCAAACATCTTCCGGCGGTAAACGCTGACCAACGGATGATCGTTGCCCAGCAGTTCAAACACCTGCAGCAACGTCTTGTGCGGCAACCCTTCGGCATAATTGCGATTGCGGATAAACAGCTTGAGCATCGCCTCCAGCGCGGCTTCGTACTGCTGACGCGCCAGTTGCTGGATCGCCAGTTGATACACCGCTTCATCGTCCTGCGGATCTTTTGCCAAACGTGCTTTCAAGTCAGCCGTATCCGGCAGATCACGCGCCAGACCAAGGAACTTGATCTGCGCCTTGGCCCCGGCCAGCGCGGCTTTGTGTTCGTCGCTTTTGACCGCATCCAGCACGGTCTGCGCTTCGCCCAGCTCACCGCGTTCAGTCAGGCAGCGCGCATAGAGAATCAGCGCTTTGGCGTTGGTGTTGTCTTCATTGAGCATCACCACCAGCGCCGCTTCGGCATCGGCATAACGGCCGTCATCGAACAACGCTTGAGCCTGTTCGAATGGATCGGCTTCGGCCGGCGGCGGCATCTGCACATGCGGCTCAAGCAGGGCACGCACGGCGGATTCCGGTTGCGCACCGGCAAAACCGTCGACCGGTTGACCGTCCTTGAACAGCACCACGGTCGGCAGGCTGCGAATGCCGAAACGGGCAACGATGTCCTGCTCGATGTCGCAGTTGACCTTGGCCAGCAGCAACTCGCCCTGATAGCTCTCGGCAATGGTTTGCAGCATCGGCATCAGCGCCTTGCACGGCGCACACCATTCGGCCCAGAAATCCACCAGCACCGGCTTGCTGAAAGAAGCCTCGATCACTGACTGGTCGAAATCGGCCGTCGTGGCGTCGAAGATGTACGGCGTTTGCTCACTCATGGGGGATCTCGTCAAAGCGTGGATAGGGCAACTATACGGCTTGGCGGGGGGTGGCCGGAAGGCAGAGATGTGTTGTCTGGCAGGACGCCTTCGCGAGCAAGCCCGCTCCCACAGGGGAACGCATTCCAAATGTGGGAGCGGGCTTGCTCGCGAAGCTCTTAACTAACGACGCGCATGGTAAAGGCTGACATGCCGAAATTCCTCAGGCTCCGCGAGATCCGGCAAGGTCATCGCCTCAAGCATTTCAATGCGCTGATACAACGGATGGCGAAAATCCCGCACCCGCGAATCCGCCACCAACGCCTCACGGCCACGGCTCAAAAACGCATCGAGCAACGGCAGATTCGCCCGGTCATACAACACGTCCGCCACCAGAATCAGATCAAAGCGGTCGGCCTCGGCAAAGAAATCCGTCGAATAACCCATCTCGACATTATTCAACGCGGCATTCGCCCGGCAGGCGGAAATCGCCAGTGGATCGAGATCGCACGCCACCACCTCCAGCGCCCCGGCCTTCACCGCCGCAATCCCGGCAATCCCCGAGCCAGCGCCGAAATCCAGCACGCGTTTACCGCGCACCCACTCGGGAAACTCCGCCAGATAACGCGCCACCGCCAGACCGCTGGCCCAGCAGAAACCCCAGTAGGGCGGCTCATGCAGAATTCGCTGGATTTCTTCCTGGCTGAATTGGCGATCCATGTTGTCGCCATCGATCAGCCATAGCTGTAAATCAGTGTCCGGCAACGCGCAGACCTTGAGTCTGGCGTCGCCGAGCAATTCACCTAACGCTAGTTGCAGGTCGAGCGGTGCCGTCATGGTGCTTTGACAAATTGCAGTTGGCCCAACGCCTGAGTGGTCGGCTGGCTGATGGTTTGCGACGGCAAATGCAGGATCAACTGGCCGGACTGGCTGGCGCGGCCACGCAGCTCAACCCGCGCACCGGCGGGGAAGGCGTCCGGGTTGAAGCGCAGGCGGAACGGCAGGATCTGGTTGTTGCCGATCAGGCTGGAACTGGCGAGCAATTGTTGCGGGCGATCCTTCTCATCGATCACCAGCAACGCCAGTTCGACTTCGGCGCCGGCCGGCACGCCTTGCAGGGTGCCGCTCAGTTCGCGTTGATAAGCCGGTAGCGGGCCAAGCTCGGCGGCTTCCTTGGCTTTTTTCTGCGCTTGTTGCGGTGCCGGCCCCGGAGTCGGCGGCTGCGGCTTGGGTGCATCGCTGCCACAGGCCACCAGCAGGCTGAAAAGACTGAGCAAAACGAGCGGACGTAACGGCATTGGAGGCTCCGGCAAAATGAAATCCATGGATCAAACGATCATGCCGTTCTGTATACCGCAAACCCTATGGCTTGTCTTGCCACCGGGATGCGCTACCATGGCCCTCCCTTTTTTTGTTGCCAGCCACCATGCACTGTCCCTTCTGCGGTGCCAACGACACCAAGGTCATCGACTCGCGTCTGGTCGCCGAGGGCGAACAGGTGCGCCGCCGGCGTGAATGCCTGGCCTGCGGCGAGCGTTTCACGACGTTCGAGACGGCCGAACTGGTGTTGCCGCGCCTGATCAAAACTGACGGCAGCCGCCAACCGTTCGACGAAGAAAAACTCCGCGCCGGCATGCAACGCGCCCTGGAGAAACGTCCGGTGAGCGTCGAGCGCCTCGAATCCTCTCTGGTTCACATCAAGCACAAACTGCGCGCCACCGGCGAGCGCGAGGTCAAATCCCTCGTGGTCGGCGAACTGGTCATGGCTGAATTGCAGAAGCTTGATGAAGTCGCCTACATCCGCTTCGCTTCGGTGTACAAGCGCTTCCAGGATCTCAATGAATTCCGCGAAGAAATCGACCGCCTCGCCCGCGAACCGGTGAAAGAATGACCACCGTCGCCGAGCAGGCCATCCTCGACGCCCACTTTATGGCGCGTGCGCTGGAACTGGCGCGCAAAGGTCACTACACCACCCATCCCAATCCTCGGGTCGGCTGTGTGGTGGTGCGCGACGGGCAGATTGTCGGCGAAGGCTGGCACGAACGCGCCGGCGAACCGCATGCCGAAGTCCACGCCCTGCGCGCCGCCGGCGAACTGGCCCGTGGCGCCACTGCTTATGTGACTTTGGAGCCGTGCAGCCACCATGGCCGCACGCCGCCGTGTGCCGATGCGCTGGTGAATGCCGGGGTTGCTCGGGTGGTTGCGGCAATGCGTGACCCGAATCCGCAAGTTGCCGGACGTGGTTTGCAGCGTCTGGCCGATGCCGGCATCGCCACCGAAAGCGGTGTGCTCGAAGCCGAGGCGCGCAAGCTCAACCAGGGTTTCCTGAAACGTATGGAACACGGCTTGCCGTTCGTGCGGGTCAAGTTGGCCATGAGCCTCGACGGTCGCACGGCGATGGAAAACGGCGAGAGCCAATGGATCACCGGCCCGGCCGCGCGTTCGGCGGTGCAGCGTTTGCGCGCTCAGGCCGCCGTGGTGCTGACCGGCGCTGACACCGTACTGGCCGATGGTGCACGTTTGACTGTGCGCGCCGACGAGTTGGGGCTGGATGGCGAACAAACCGCGCTGGCCATGAGCCGTCCGCCGTTGCGCGTGCTGATCGACGGGCGCCTGCGCGTGCCGCTCGATGCACCGTTCTTCAAGGCCGGCCCGGCGTTGGTCGCCACTTGCATGGCGGTCGAAGAACAATACGCCAATGGCCCGGAATGCCTGATCGTGCCGGGTGATGACGGTCAGGTCGATCTGCATCAACTGCTGATTGAACTGGCCAATCGCGGCGTCAACGAAGTGCTGGTCGAGGCCGGCCCACGTTTGGCCGGCGCCTTTGCTCAGCTCGGCCTGGTGGATGAATTCGTGATCTTCATCGCCGGCAAGTTTCTTGGCTCCACGGCGCGTCCATTGCTCGACTGGCCGCTGGCCCATATGAAGGATGCCCCGGAGCTGAAAATCAGTGAAATTCGTGCGGTGGGCGATGACTGGCGAGTCACTGCCATCCCTGTGCCATCGGCGAGCGTATAATTCCCGGCCATCGCGTTAGCGCTGGCTTAGTTCTCAAGGAGAACCCCATGTTTACCGGCATCATCGAATCCATCGGCAGTATCCGCGCACTGACCCCAAAGGGCGGTGATGTGCGGGTACACGTCGCAACCGGCAAGCTCGACCTGAGCGACGTCAAACTCGGCGACAGCATCGCGGTCAACGGCGTGTGCCTGACGGCCGTTGAACTGCCGGGCGACGGCTTTGCCGCCGACGTCAGCCGTGAAACGCTGGACTGTACCGCCATGAATGACCTGAAAAGCGGCAGCCCGGTCAATCTGGAAAAAGCCCTGACCCCGACCACCCGTCTCGGCGGGCATCTGGTCAGCGGCCACGTCGACGGCGTCGGCGAAATCGTCTCGCGCTCCGACAATGCCCGCGCCGTGGAATTTCGCATCCGCGCGCCGAAAGAACTGGCCAAGTACATCGCCCATAAAGGCTCGATCACCGTCGACGGCACCAGCCTGACCGTGAACGAAGTCGATGGCGCCGAATTCATGCTGACGATCATTCCGCACACCCTGAGCGAAACCATCATGGCGTCGTATAAGCCTGGGCGTCGGGTGAATCTGGAGGTCGATTTGCTGGCGCGTTATCTGGAGCGTCTGCTGCTCGGTGACAAGGCGGCAGAGCCAAGCGCTGGCGGCATCACTGAAAGCTTTCTGGCCGCCAATGGCTATCTCAAATCCTGACTCAAGGGGGTGCCTTGTGGCGCTCAATAGCATCGAAGAACTGGTTGAAGACATCCGCCAAGGCAAGATGGTCATCCTCATGGATGACGAAGACCGCGAGAATGAAGGCGACCTGATCATGGCCGCCGAATGCTGCCAGGCCGAGCACATCAACTTCATGGCCAAGCACGCCCGTGGCCTGATCTGCATGCCGATGAGCCGCGAGCGCTGCGAACTGTTGAAGCTGCCGCTGATGGCGCCGCGCAACGGTTCCGGTTTCGGCACCAAGTTCACCGTTTCGATCGAAGCGGCCGAAGGCGTCACCACCGGCATCTCCGCTGCTGACCGTGCGCGCACCGTGCAAGCGGCGGCGGCCAAAGATGCCAAGGCTGAAGACATCGTCAGCCCGGGCCACATCTTCCCCCTGATGGCTCAGGCTGGCGGCACCCTCGCTCGCGCTGGCCACACCGAAGCCGCTTGCGACCTCGCACGCATGGCCGGTTTCGAGCCGAGCGGCGTGATCTGCGAAGTGATGAACGACGACGGCACAATGTCCCGTCGCGCTGAACTGGAGGCTTTTGCTGCCGAACACAACATCAAGATCGGCACCATTGCCGACCTGATTCACTACCGGATGATCCACGAACGTACCGTTCAGCGGATTGCCGAGCAGCCACTGGACAGCGAACTGGGCCAATTCAACCTGGTGACCTATCGTGATTCGGTGGAAGGCGACGTGCACATGGCACTGACCCTGGGCACTGTTTGCGCCGAAGAGCCAACGCTGGTTCGCGTGCACAACATGGATCCGCTGCGCGACCTGTTGATGGTCAAGCAACCGGGCCGCTGGAGCCTGCGCGCCGCGATGGCTGCGGTTGCCGAGGCCGGCAGCGGTGTTGTTCTGTTGCTCGGTCACCCGCTCGATGGCGACGTGTTGCTGGCGCATATCCGTGAAACCGGTGATCAGCCAGCACCGAAAAAACCGACCACCTACAGCATTGTCGGTGCCGGTTCGCAGATCCTGCGTGATCTCGGTGTGCGCAAAATGCGCCTGATGTCTGCGCCAATGAAATTTAATGCGATATCCGGTTTCGATCTGGAAGTTGTAGAATACGTGCCCTCCGAATAATGACCCGGAGAATCGTATTGCTGGTGTGTGCCCATTGTGGCGAGGGGATTTATCCCCGTTGGACTGCGTAGCAGTCCCAAAAACAGGGGCCGCTGCGCAGCCCAACGGGGATAAATCCCCTCGCCACAAGGGTGCAGTCGAGTAGCAATGCGGTTTTTTCCGGCCATGTGTTCGTGGCTAATATCACTGAGGGATGCGTACGAGACGCGTCCCGGCTCTTTAAGAGATCTGACGAATGACCCTGAAGACCATCGAAGGTACCTTCATCGCCCCAAAAGGCCGCTACGCTTTGGTAGTAGGCCGTTTCAACAGCTTTGTTGTTGAAAGCCTGGTCAGCGGTGCAGTTGATGCCCTGGTTCGCCACGGCGTGAGCGAAAGCGACATCACCATCATCCGCGCGCCTGGCGCCTTCGAAATCCCGCTGGTTGCGCAGAAAGTCGCTCAGAAAGGCGAGTTCGCAGCCATCATCGCCCTCGGCGCGGTCATTCGTGGCGGTACTCCGCACTTCGAATACGTGGCTGGCGAATGCACCAAGGGTCTGGCCCAGGTGTCCATGGAGTTCGGCGTACCGGTCGCGTTCGGCGTCCTGACCGTTGATTCCATCGAGCAAGCCATCGAACGTTCCGGCACCAAGGCCGGTAACAAAGGTGCCGAAGCTGCCCTGTCCGCTCTGGAAATGGTCAGCCTGCTGGCACAGTTGGAGGCCAAGTGATTAGCGACGAAAGCGATCGTTTCAACCCACGCGAACCGCGTCCAACCGACGCCGGCAAGCCTTCGAAAAGTGAAAAGCGCCGCGCTGCCCGTCAGTTGGCGACGCAAGCGTTGTACCAGCGCCACATGGCCGGTGCTTCGCTGAACGAAATCGAAGCGCAGTTTCGCGTCGATAACGACTTCACCTTCGCCGACCAGAGCTACTTCCACGACATCCTGCACGGTGTTCCGGCCAGTCTGACCGAGATCGACACCGCGCTGGCGCCGTGCCTGGACCTGACCATCGAAGAGCTCGACCCGGTTGAACTGTGCGTCCTGCGCCTGTCGACCTGGGAACTGCTCAAGCGCGTCGACGTGCCGTACCGCGTTGTGATCAACGAAGGCATCGAACTGGCGAAAGTCTACGGTTCCACCGACGGTCACAAGTTCGTCAACGGTGTGCTCGACAAGCTGGCCCCGCGCCTGCGTGAAGCTGAAGTGAAGGCGTTCAAGCGCTGAAACGCGCTTGATACTTCAATGGGCGAGTTTGAGCTGATCCGCAATTTCTTCGCCGCCGCGCCTTGTGCGCAGGGCGGCGAAGGCGTTGCTCTCGGGATTGGCGATGACTGCGCCTTGCTCGCTGTTCCCTCCGGGGAACAGTTGGCAATTTCCACCGATACGCTGGTGGCCGGTGTGCATTTCGCCGACCCCTGCGATCCGTTTCTGCTCGGTCAGCGCTCGCTGGCCGTTGCGGTCAGCGATCTGGCCGCCATGGGCGCCACGCCCGTTGCCTTTACCCTTGCCCTGACTGTACCGACGGTGACCGCCGATTGGCTGCAAGCCTATGCCCGCGGTTTGAACCGCATGGCGCAGACCTGTGGCGTTGCGCTGGTCGGCGGCGACACCACGCGCGGGCCGTTGAGCCTGACGGTAACTGTGTTTGGTCGCGTGCCTGCCGGTCAGGCGTTGACCCGCAGCGGCGCGCAACCGGGCGATTTGCTCTGTGTCGGCGGCGAGCTGGGCAATGCTGCCGGCGCGCTGCCGCTGGTGCTCGGTCAGCGTGATGCCGAACCTCATATCGCCCAACCGCTGCTCGATCACTACTGGTCGCCGCAACCGCAACTCGCCCTCGGTCAGGCCCTGCGCGGCAAAGCCACGTCGGCGCTGGATATCTCCGATGGCCTGCTCGCCGACTGCGGCCACATTGCGTTGGCGTCGCAGGTGCGACTTGAGATTGAACGCGAGCGCGTACCGTTGTCGGATGCTTTAGTGGCGTTTCTCGGTCAACGGGGTGCCGAGCGCGCGGCGTTGAGCGGTGGCGATGATTACGTGCTGGCGTTTACCCTGCCGTCCGTCGAGTTGTCGGCGCTGCTGGCCAATGGCTGGCCGATTCATGTGATCGGTCGCGTGGCCGAAGGGCAGGGCGTGGTCTTGCTGGATCGCGAAGGGCACGACATCACCCCGCAAACCCGGGGCTATCAACATTTTCAGGAGACACCGTGACAGATCACCCGAAACAGGTTCCGGCCGAATTCGTTCCGCCGTCGGTCTGGCGCAATCCCTGGCATTTCCTCGCGTTCGGCTTCGGTTCCGGCACGCTGCCGAAAGCGCCGGGCACGTGGGGCTCGTTAGTTGCGCTACCCTTTATCCCGTTGTGGCAGATGCTGCCCGACTGGGGTTACTGGCTGATGCTCGGGATCACCATGCTGTTCGGCTTCTGGCTGTGCGGCAAAGTCGCCGACGATCTGCGGGTACACGACCACGAAGGCATCGTCTGGGACGAAATGGTCGGGATGTGGATCACCCTGTGGCTTGTGCCGGAAGGCTGGTACTGGTTGCTCGTGGGTTTTCTGGTGTTCCGCTTCTTCGACATTCTCAAACCGTGGCCGATTCGCTGGATCGACCGGCATGTTCACGGCGGCGTCGGCATCATGCTCGACGACGTGCTGGCCGGCGTGTTCGCCTGGCTGGCCATGCAGGGACTGGTGTGGATTTTCGCCTGATCCGCGCCGTACAGGGTTAAGTGAGGACACTAGGGATGGCTCGACGCTGGCTGGCGCTGCTGATGTTGACCTTGTTGAGCACTGTCGTCAGTGCTCAGGAAGCTGTGCATGCGCCGGCGGTGATTCATCTGGCCAGCGAAGACTGGGAAGACTACACCGCCGCCGACGGCCACGGACTCGCCTGGGATGTGCTGCGCAAAGTCTTTGAGCCGATCGGCGTCAAAGTCGAGATCCGCAGCGTGCCGTACACCCGCTCGATCGGTTTGGTGCAGTTGAAGGAAGTCGACGCGCTGGTCGGTTCCTATCGTGATGAAGCCGAGCAAGTGCTGTATCCGCACTGGAATTTCGATTCCGATCACATCTACACGCTGGGTCTGGCGAGCAACCCGCCGCCGACCCTGGCGACACTCGGCAAATACCGACTGGCCTGGGTGCGCGGTTATCGCTACGAAAACTACCTGCCGAACGTCAAACGCTACAATCAGATCGAGCGCCGCACCGGCATCCTGCCGATGCTCAAACAGGGGCGGGCGGATTACTACATCGACGCGCTGACCGAGATCGAAGCGGTGATGCGCAGCGCGCCGGATCCGGCGCAGTATCGCTATTCGCACCTGGTCGAGCTGCCGTTGTACCTCGGCTTCGCCGACACACCGCAAGCTCGTGCACTGATGGCGCTATTCGATCAGCGCATGGAGCAACTGGTGAAGGGCGGCGAGCTGAAGCCGATCTTCGAACACTGGAAGCAGCCGTATCCCTTCAACCCTAACTGAACACCGATCCGGATGCTTGTACAAAACCCCTGTGGGAGCGGGCTTGCTCGCGAAAGCGTTGGCTCAGCCAGCCAATCTGTCGACTGACACACCGCATTCGCGAGCAAGCCCGCTCCCACAGGGATCCAGGCAAGTCTGTAGTTATCAAACTTTTTGATCGTTATCCCCGATAATTCAGCCTAAGCGCCGGTAGGAACCTGCTGTTACAATGCCGGCCTGCGAATTTTCAGACTCTTTAGATCAGGAGCACACCGGTGCCTGTCGTCTTTGTCGCCGCTTCCAAGCTGCCAACGCCTTTTGCGCAATTCACCATGCACGGTTTTCTCGATGAAGCCACCGGCCGCGAGCACGTGGTGCTGAGCCTCGGTGAGTTCACCGACGGTGCCCCGGTACTCGGCCGCTTGCACTCCGAATGCCTGACCGGCGATGCCTTGTTCAGCCAGCGCTGCGACTGCGGCTCGCAACTCGAAGGCGCACTCAAAGCCATCGCTCGCGAAGGCCGAGGCGTGTTGCTGTACCTGCGCCAGGAAGGTCGCGGCATTGGTCTGTTGAACAAGATTCGTGCTTACGAGTTGCAGGACGGCGGCGCCGACACCGTTGAAGCCAACGAGCGTCTGGGCTTCGCCGCCGACCAGCGTGACTACGCCATGTGCCTGCCGATGTTGGAGCATCTGGGCGTTAAATCCCTGCGCCTGATGACCAACAATCCGCGCAAGGTCAAAGCCTTGACCGACATGGGCATCACCGTCGCCGAGCGCGTGCCACTGCACACCGGGCACAACCCGCACAACAAACTCTATCTGGCGACCAAGGCCAGCAAGCTCGACCACATGATGGGCAACGAGCATCAGGGCGAGGTAGACCGGGCGTGACCCGTGGTCAGGTGCGGCGCCGATTGTCCGTCGCCTGGTGGAAATACCTCGCGCTGGCACTGGTGCCGCTGTTCGTGATCAACGCCCTGTTCGGTCAGAGCGAGGGCATTTTGCCGGTGCTGGCGATGCCGCTGTTCATTGCCGGCGTGGCGTCGATGTTTGTCAGCCTGAAGTTTTTCGGTCGCTACAAACACGCACTGATCGCCACGCAAAAAGCTCTCGATACCCATGAAGAACCCGGCGCGTGGATTGCCCTTGCGGCGAACCGTCGCTCGGCGTTTCTCGCGGCAGCCTTGCCAGCGTGGATCGGCGCACTGGCGGTATTCGTCGGTCTCGAAGCGGTGCCGTTGATGGTGCTGGCGCTGTCCACCGCCGTGCTGTTTTATCTCTACCGCATCCCGCGTCAACTCGGCTGATGCACCGTCTCTGGCTGGCGGTTCTGCTGCTGGCCGTCAGCGGCCCGGTGCTGGCAAACCTGCGGGTGGTCAGCCTGGCGCCGTCGCTTTCTGAAATAGTCGTTGAGCTGGATTCGGCTGACCTGTTGGTCGGGGTGCTGGATGCCGGTGAACGTCCTGCGGAAATTGCCAACGTTCCGTCGGTGGGTCGTTACGGCCAGCTCGACATGGAACAGTTGCTCAGCCTTAAGCCTGATTTGTTGTTGCTCTGGCCCGGCAGCGTCGGCCCGGCACAACGTGATCAGTTGAAGCGCTTGGGCATTCCGACTTTCGTCGCCGAACCGCATTCTTTAGATCAACTCTCCACGCAGATTGAAGCCATTGCCACGCAATTGGGCCGACCTGAGCGCGGGGTGAAACTGGCAGCGGATCTGCGGCAAAAACTCGCGGATCTACGCCAGCGCTATCACCGGGAAGTGCCGTTGCGGGTGTTTTATCAGGTGTGGGACAAACCGCTGTACACCGTGGGTGGCGGGCAGATCATCAGTGATGCGCTGCAAGTGTGCGGGGCGCGCAATGTGTTCAGTGATCTGACCTTGCCTGCGCCGCAAGTCAGCATCGAGGCGGTGTTGCAACGTGATCCCGAAGTGATTCTGGCCAGCGACCAGTCCCAGCTCAACGCCTGGGAAAACTGGCCGCAGGTCGCCGCTGTAAAGCAGCAGCAATTACTGCTGGTCACCGACAAAGGCCTCGAACGCCCAAGCGGCCAGATGATCGACGCCACCGCCAAGCTTTGCCAACTCATCGCGCCTAGCCAATAACTTGTGGCGAGGGGATTTATCCCCGTTGGGCTGCGAAGCTGCCCCAAAATCTGCCAATGCATTTTTTCAGTTTGATTGAGTCAGCGTTTATTGCGACTGCTGCGCAGCCGAACGGGGATAAATCCCCTCGCCACAGGGATGGTGGAAAATCTTAGAGTTGAGGTGTCCAAGTGACACCAAACATCCACATCCGACCTTCCTCGCGATAACCATACTGACCGCCGTCATAGCTGTAATTCGCTCGGCTGTAACCCTTGTCGAAAACGTTATCGACCTTCAGATCCAGCTTGATCTCGCGGTTCAGCGCCCAACTGCTGCGCAAGCCGAACAATGCGTAGCCACCCAGCGATTGATTGTTGTCGCGATCGTCATAACTGCTACTTACCGCCTGCCAGCTCGCACCGACACTGATCCGATCAAACTGCCGATCCAGATCCCAGCTCAACGTCCGCCGCGCACGACGCGCCAGGGTATGCCCGGAATCACGATCGCGCGGATCAATGATCGACACGCCCAGGTTGCTCTGCCAGTCGAACAGTTCCTGTGTCAGCGCCGCTTCAAAACCGTTGATTCGCGCCGAAGCGACGTTCTCTGGACGTGAGTTGCTGCCGAAGATAATCGCGTCTTGCAGATCTGTGCGGTAAATCGACGCTTCCAGACGGCTGCTGTCGCTCAACTGGCTGCGCCATTGCAGCTCGTAGCTCTTCGACGTTTCCGGTTTCAGATCCGGGTTGCTGAAGTCCGGGTAGTACAGGTCGTTAAAGGTCGGTGCGCGGAAGCCTTCGCTATAACTCAGCAACAGATCGTTATCTGGATTGAACGGCAGGGTGAACGTGCCGCTCCAGGTATTCTGGCTGCCGAATTGCTGATTATCGTCGTGGCGCAGGCCGAGTTCAGTGGAGAAGCTGTCGGCCTGATAACGATGCTGGATAAACGCCGCGCGGTTCCAGCGGCTGTCCTCGTCAAACGCGGTGCTGCTGTTGACGCGATCCTCGTACCAGTCGCCGCCGAGGATCAAGCTGTTGCGCGCGTTCAAGGTCAGGTCGTTCTGCCAGTTCACCGAATCGCGATAGGTGTTGAACACCGTGCGCTCGTCGCTGAGTTTATCCAGGGTCTTCTCGCGGTTCTCGGTATGGCCGAACTCGACGCGGGTTTTCCAGAGGTCGTTGACCCGTGCGTCGAAGTAGCTGCTGATACTGCTGACATTAAAATCGCTGTAAGGCTGCTGCTGTACCGACTCGAAGGTGTTCATGTCGAAGCGGCCGAACGGGTTGTCGAACTCGCTCTTGCCACGGTTATCCAGCAGATTGGCGCCGATTTCGATGTCATCGGTCAGCGCATGGCTGAGGCTCAGGCTGATGGATTTGTTGCGATAGGCATCGTGATCGGCATCGCTTGGATACGACTCGTGCGTACGATCAATCCCGGCGGTTTCATCAAGGCTGGCGCCGAGATTGAAGCGGGTTTTGTCATCGCCGCCGGACAAACCGAGGCTGCGTTCCCACGTCTGGTTGCTGCCGAAACCAATGTGCATGCGTGGCTGCAAACCCTGATCAGTACCGCGCCGGGTGAAAATCTGAATCACCCCGCCAATCGCATCACTGCCGTAAATCACCGAACGCGAGCCGCGCAGCACTTCCACACGCTCGATCTGCTCGATGTTCAGGTGCTGCAGATTGCTGTCGCCCGAAGTCGAGTTGCCGATGCGCTGACCATCGACCAACACCAGGCTCTGCGCCGATTGCGTGCCGCGAATATAGATCCCCGGCAGACTGCCGCGCCCGCCAGTCTGCGCCACTTGCACACCCGGCACGCGACGCAGCAAGTCCGGCACGTCGCTCGGTTGCAGGCGGTCGATGTCGTCACGGGTGAATACGGTGTTGGCGGCGCTGCTGTCGTTGCGCGCTTCGACCTGGCGGTTGGCGGAGATCAACGTGTCCGGCAGCTTCAACGCCTGATCACGCTCGAAGTTATCGGCGACGGCATTAGCGGACGGCAGCAAGAAGAAGGGCAGGGCGAGGCGCGAGAGTTTCATGGCAATCCATCGGGAATTTCAGGTGTACACAAATCAAATGTGGGAGCGGGCTTGCTCGCGAAGGCGCTATGTCAGTCAACTCATCATTGACTGATCCGACGCTTTCGCGAGCAAGCCCGCTCCCACAAGGGTATTGCGTTTATTTATCGAGCAGCGCCAGGCGCTGACGAATCGACGCTTCGATCCCGGCCTCATCCAGCCCACACTCCGCCAGCATCTGCGCAGGCTTCGCGTGTTCGACGTAGATATCCGGCAAGCCCAGATGCAGCATCGACTTGAGGATGTTCTCCCGCGCCAGGAACTCGCTGACCGCGCCACCGGCGCCGCCCATGATCGCGTTCTCTTCGATGGTCACCAGCAACTCGTGGCTGCCGGCAATCTCGCGCACCAGTTCTTCGTCGAGCGGTTTGACGAAACGCATGTCGACGACGGTGGCATCCAGCTTCTCGGCGACTTTCAGCGCTTCAGTCAGTTGCACGCCGAACACCAGCAGGGCGACTTTGCTGCCCTGACGGCGGACGATGCCCTTGCCGATTTCCACCGGTTCGAGATCTTTTTCGATGGTCGCATTCGGGCCGTTTCCGCGCGGATAACGCACCGCCGCCGGGCCGTTGTAGAGGTGGCCGGTGGTAAGCATTTTGCGCAATTCGTTTTCATCGCTCGGGGTCATGATGACCATGCCCGGGATGCAGCGCAGGTACGACAGGTCGAAGCTGCCAGCGTGGGTCGGGCCGTCTTCGCCAACCAGACCGGCACGGTCGATGGCGAACAGCACGTCGAGGTTTTGCACCGCAACGTCATGCACCAGTTGATCGTAACCACGCTGGAGGAACGTCGAGTAAATCGCCACCACCGGTTTCGCGCCTTCGCAGGCCATGCCGGCCGCGAACGTCACCGCGTGTTGCTCGGCAATCGCCACGTCGAAGTAGCGCAGCGGGAAGCGTTCGCTGAACGCCACCAGATCCGAACCTTCCTTCATCGCCGGGGTGATCCCGACCAAGCGTGGATCCGCCGCCGCCATGTCGCACAGCCACTCGCCGAACACCGCCGAATACTTCGGCCCGCTGGCTTTTTTCGGCGCAGCGGCCGGAGCGTCCAGGGGTTCGAGTTTGGTGATGGCGTGGTAGCCGATCGGGTCGACTTCCGCCGGGGCGAAGCCTTTGCCTTTCTTGGTGACGATGTGCAGGAACTGCGGGCCTTTGAGGTCACGCATGTTGCGCAGCGTTGCGATGAGGGTTGGCAGGTCGTGGCCGTCAATCGGACCGATGTAGTTCCAGCCCAGCTCTTCGAACAGCGTGCCGGGAACCAGCATGCCTTTGGCGTATTCTTCGGTGCGACGGGCGATTTCCCACGCGCCGGGCAGGCGCGACAGGACTTTCTTGCTGCCTTCACGCATGCTCGCGTAAGTGCGGCTGGACAGGATCTTCGCCAGATAATTGGACAGACCGCCAACGTTGCGAGAGATCGACATGTCGTTGTCGTTGAGGATCACCAGCATGTTGGCGTTCACTTCCGGCGCGTGGTTCAGCGCCTCGAAGGCCATGCCGGCAGTCAACGCGCCGTCGCCGATCACCGCGATCGCCTTGCGATCACTGTTTTGCAGGCGGGCGGCAATCGCCATGCCCAGCGCTGCACTGATCGAGGTGCTGGAGTGGCCGACGCCAAAGGTGTCGTACTCGCTCTCGGCGCGGCGCGGGAACGCCGCGATGCCGTCCTTCTGACGCAGCGTGCCCATGCGCTCGCGACGACCGGTGAGGATCTTGTGCGGATAAGCCTGATGACCAACGTCCCACAGCAACCGGTCGTCCGGCGTGTCGAAGACGTAATGCAGCGCGATGGTCAGCTCGATCACGCCCAGGCCGGCACCGAAATGCCCACCGGTCTGACCGACCGTGTAGAGCAATTCCAGGCGCAACTCATCGGCCAGGGTTTCCAGCTCGGCTTCGCCTAACCGGCGCAGGCCGTCCGGCGTATTCGCGCGGTCGAGCAGGGGCGTGGTCGGGCGCTTGCGGGGAATCTCATGAAACGTCGTGGGCATCAGGCGAATCGTTATAGGTATAAAAGATGCGGCAGTTTACCTGATGCATCGCCCCCTGCCCACGCGTTGGTATTTTTTGGCTGCTCGGCGCTTAGTTGCGCCGCTCAACGATATACCGGGCCAGCTCACGCAAAGGCTCAGCCGCCGCGTCAAACGGTCGCAGCGCATGCAGTGCCTGATCGCGCAGTTCCAGGGCGTAGGCCTTGGCAGCGTCGAGGCCGAGCAATGCCGGGTAGGTTGGTTTGTCACGAGCGATGTCAGCGCCCTGGCGTTTGCCGAGGGTTTCGGTATCGCTTTCGACGTCGAGGATGTCGTCCTGCACCTGAAACGCCAGGCCGATGGCCTGTGCATAAGTCTGCAGGGCACGCAGTTCGTCTTTCTCGGCACGGCCGCTGGCGAGGGCGCCGAGTCTGACGCTGACTTCGATCAGCGCGCCGGTCTTGTGCCGGTGCATCTGTTCGAGGGCTTTTTGATCGAGCTTGAGGCCGACCGAGCCGAGGTCGATGGCCTGGCCGCCAACCATGCCCGCCGGGCCGGCAGCCTGCGCCAGCGCGGTGACCATTTGCAGACGGATATCGCTGCTGCAATCGCTCAGGCGCGGGTCGAGCAGGGCGCTGAAGGCCAGACTCTGCAAACCGTCACCGGCAAGAATCGCGCAAGCTTCATCGAATTTTTTGTGGGTCGTTGGCTGGCCGCGACGCAGATCGTCATCGTCCATCGCCGGCAAGTCGTCATGCACCAGCGAGTAGGCGTGGATCAACTCAACCGCGCAAGCCGCGCCGTTGGCTTGCTCAGCCTTGCCGCCCAACGCTTCGCAGGCAGCATAAGCCAGCAGCGGACGCACGCGTTTGCCGCCGTTCATCACGCTGTAGCGCATGGCTTCATAAAGACGTGCCAACTCCGGCAGCGGCGCATTGAACAGGGTTTCCAGAGCCGCATTGACGCGGTTCTGGCTGGTCGCCGTGTACGCTGCAATCATTCTGGCTGTTCCGCGTCGAAGGGTTCCTCGGCGAGTTCGCCATCACGCTCCAGCAGCACTTGCACCTTCTGCTCGGCTTGCGCCAGCGCTGCCTGGCAATCACGGGTCAGACCGATGCCCTGCTCGAAAGCGGTCAGCGAGTCTTCCAGTGACAATTCACCGTTCTCCAGACGCTCGACCAATGTTTGCAGGTCGGCGAGGGACTGTTCGAAATCCAGTGCAGCTTTTTTGCGGGCCATGGCGGCGATTCCGGTTGACGTTAAACCGGCGCGACACTAGCAGATAGGGGGGGTGTGGGCAAATGAGCAGGGCGATGCGCGCCAGAACAAATGATCCTTTGTGCAGGATAAAGATCTTCTCTGAATGAAAAGATCCCTTGTGCAGAACAAAGATCTGATCTGAATACAAAGATCCTTTGTGAGAACAAAGATCTCATCTGTATACAAAGATCCCTTGTGAGAACAAAGATCTCATCTGTATACAAAGATCCCTTGTGAGAACAAAGATCCTTTGTGGCGAGGGGATTTATCCCCGTTCGGCTGCGCAGCAGTCGTAATCAATGCTGACTCGGTAGACCTGAAAATAGGTGCTCGTAGCTTTTGGGGCTGCTGCGCAGCCCAACGGGGATAAATCCCCTCGCCACAGGGTTAGCGGTGATTTTGGAATGCAGAGGCTTATTCGGCTCATTTTGTGAGCCGAATAACTTTCCTAATCGGCTCACAACCTTCAAAAGGCCAGTTTCCTACAGCCATCGCACCTGTATCCGATTGTTAAAAAACCACCAAATGGCTAATCTTCGCGCCTTCTACGACCCGACAGTCACGGGTCTTTCAGACGAAACGCAGTTTCACCGCTGTGAAGTACCGAGGATCGGGTGCAAGGTTTCGTTCAGGCATGGCAGGAGGCATCACATGCGTTCACTTCTTTTGCTGTTGATCGGCCTGGCCTGCGCGCCAGTGCTGTGGGCCGCGCCGACTGCCGAACTGTCTGAACCGGTCGGTGGCTGGCGCTATCACGGCTTGCTCGATCGTACGGAAAACCCGCAAGTCGCCTACCCGACGCCGCCGATCGATCGCGGCATTCAGCGCAATCGCACGATGATCCAGGGTCAGCTCAAGGCCATCGGGCATCAGCGCCCGCCACACAGCCTTGCGGTAAATGGCAATCCACTGAATCTGTACACCGACGACCAGGGGCGTTTCGCCCGGCCGTATGCGTTCGGCGCGGGCTCCAACAGCGTCGAGGTGATCAGCGCCGAGGGCCAGTCGCTCAAGCGCGTGCAATTTTATGAAGCAAACAATTTGCGCACGCCGGCGCGAATTCGTCTTGTCTTGGGATGGGACGATCCGAAAGCCGAACTCGATCTGCACATTGTCACGCCCGACGGTCAGCATGCGTTCTGGGCGCAGCCGGCGCTGAGCAATGGCGGCGGGCTCGACCCGGATGGCGTCGATGGCCCCGGCCCGGAAATGTTCACCATGACCGCGCCGTTGCATGGCACCTATCTGGTTTACGTCAACTATTGGGGCAACTTCGGCAACGGCGGCTATAACTTCGAGGAGACCAGCAATCAGAACGAGGTGATCACCTCGCAAATCACGCTGGTGCTCAACGAAAACACCGTCGACGAAAAACGCGAAACGTTCATCGTGCCCCTGCGGGCGATCGGTGATTTGCTGCTGGTAAAGACTTTCAACTATTAATAAGCATCCCGCTGCACGGATGAAATCGGGCTTTGAAAAGATGAGCGAAAACACTGTGACTTCGGCTGTCGACACGCCAGCGGCGAAACCTTCGCGGCGCTGGCCATTGCTGCTGGCCGGGTTGTGCCTAGTGGCTGGTGTGGCGGGTGGTTTTGGCTGGCTGTTGCTCAAACCCAAGGCGCCGCCAGCAGAATTGGTCAGTGACAAGCTCGGTCTGAGCCGCCCGGACGCGCTGCTTGAAACACATTCCCTGAGCCAGTTGCCCAAAGACTTGCTGACGGTTCCGTTCCTCAAAGCCACGCTCACCGAAGATTTCGTCTTCTATTACGAAACCCACGCCGATCGTCTCGGCCTGATCGGTAGCCTGCGCCGGATCATCTACGAGCATGATCTGAAGTTGCAGGACAGCCTGATCGAAGCGCTTTTCGATCAACCGGCCGACGTGGCGCTGTGGCGCGGGGCGGATGGTCGCCTGAAGGATTTTCTGTTGGTGATGGATCGCGGCGGTCTGGCCAAATTGTTCGAGCCGCTGGCGAAGGTCGCACTGGATGACACGCAACTCAGCCAGATCGCCGAAATCAAGGTCGGTGGCGACACCGTGCCGCTCTATCAGTTGACTTACAACGCGAGCAAAGCCCTGCTGTTCGCTTCTCACGGCGACAAACTGGTGGTGCTGTCCAACCCGGCCAAGTACTACGACCCGGAAAGCGGCGCCTCCGAAGAGTCGGGTCACGTTTCACCGCAGGCATTCGCGGCGCTGCTCAACGGTGAAAAACTGTTCCCCGAAGCCTTCGGTCTGCCAGCGAAAACCCCGGAAACCAAACAGCGTCTGTCGGTCAATTCCAGCGTCCTCGCCATGGGTTATCAGCGCTTCATCCCGAACTTCGCCGGGCTGCGTTTCGACATGGACGACAAGGGCTGGCACAGCTACCTCGCGATGGATGAACTGGAAAACCAGCCGGACTTCGATTTCAAACCGGTCTGGCAGGCGATGCCGCTCGGCGCCAGTGCCTGCGTGACCTTGCCGGTCGCTGCCGAACCGCAAAAACCGCTGCTGGTAAAACTCGGTGCCGAAGAAGCCGTGGCGCAAACCCTCACCGAACACGTCGCGGGTGCAGCGGGCTTGTGCTGGTATGCCGATTCGCGTTTGTACACGCCGCTGTTGGTTGCCAGTCTGAAAGATGAAGACAGCGGCAAACTCGACGGCGACCTCGGCAAATTGTTCGGCTCGATGGTCGGCGCGTTTGAGTCCAATGTTGAAGAAAACGTGTTTCCGGTGGTCGAGAAACAGGAAGGCCAGAACCACGTCTGGCAGCGTCAGGTCAGCTCCAACTTCGGCCCTTACGCAGCCAAAGATGCCGAAAACCCGGACGCTATTTCCGGCAAGGCCTTCATGAAGGTCAGCCTCGCGCGACACGGTTCGACGCTGCTCTTCTCCCTCGATGACAAACTCGTCGACAAGGCCCTCGGCACCCTCGACAAACGCTTCCCGCCGATGGCCGACGTGCTGCCCAAAGACGTGCTGATGCCGATCTACTTCGGCCCGGATTCGATGGCGCAACTGATGCAGCAGGAAACCCTCGACAGCCTGCCGCAGGACATGGAACCGGTGTTTTACAACGCCGCGCAAACCTACCTGATCCCGAAACTGCGCACCCTCGGCGGTTACGGCAAATACGCGTTGACCTTGCCCGAAGGCAGCGAGCCTGACGGCCACTGGCAATGGCTGCCGCTGGAGTGGAAAGCACTGTGACGGCACTGATGCGCAGTCTCGGCTTGCTTGCACTGTTACTCAGTGCGGGAGCCCGAGCCGTCGAAGCGCCGGCGCTTGATCCGGCACAGTCCCAGGTGTTTCGCGCCTGGTTCGTGCGCATCGCTCAAGAGCAACTGAGCCAAGGCCCGAGCCCGCGCTGGTATCAACAGGATTGCGCCGGGCTGGTGCGTTTCGCCGCCAACGAAGCGCTGAAAGTCCACGACGACAAATGGCTGCGCAGCAATGGCCTGTCCAATCGTTATCTGCCGCCGGAGCTGTCGCTGACCGATGACCAGCGCAAGCTCGCCCAGCAATGGCAGCAGGGTGGCGGCAAGGTCGGGCCGTACGTCAACGCGATCAAACTGATTCAGTTCAACAGCCATCTGGTCAGCCGCGACGTGTCACAGGCGCGGCCGGGTGACTTGATGTTTTTCGATCAGGGCGACGACCAGCATCTGATGATCTGGATGGGCCGCTACATCGCCTATCACACCGGCACCACCACCCCGACTGACAACGGCATGCGTTCGGCAAGCCTGCAGCAACTCATGACATGGAAGGACACCCGATGGATACCCGACGCAGCCAACCCCAACTTCATCGGCGTCTATCGACTGAACTTTCTCTCCCAATGACCGGTGCCCGCATGTTGCGTTTTCTGCCCCTACTGTTGGTATTAGCCCTGCCTTTTTCGGCGGTGAATGCCGAAGATACCGTCGAGCCGAGCGGCTATACGCCGGTGTCCGGTGAGAGCTTTTTCCTGCTCGCCGACAGCAGTTTCGCCAGTGATGAACAGGCAATGGTTCGCCTCGAAGCGCCGGGCCGCGATTACCGTCGATTCCGTATGGAACCGTATGGCGGCGCCGACATTCGTGTGTACCGCATCGACAAACCGCTGGACTTCCTCAAGCGTCAGAAGAACCTGCACCGCGTGGTCAGCGATGGCCAGTTCAAGGGCGAAGGCTTGTCCAACACCCTCGCGTACCTGTGGGATAACTGGTACCGCAAATCCCGTCGGGTGATGCAGCGCGCGTTCTCTTATGAGTCGCGCAAACAGGTCACCGAAGAAGTACCGGAACTGAAGATGGGCAACGCCATCGCCGCACCGACGCCGTACGACGCGCAGCCGCAATTTGCGTTGATTCCGGGTCTGCCGGTGGTCAGCCAGTTTCGCTATCCGTTGTGGCAGGCCAAGCCGATTCAGCCACCAGAAGGTGTGAATCTGGCGGGGTCTTCCAGTGATTTCGTCAGCGTCGCACCGGGCAACGTTTACATCCCGTTGGGCAATCTGAAGCCGGGTCTGTATCTGGTCGAAGCGCTGATCGGCAAGTACCGCGCGACCACCATGGTGTTCGTCTCCAACACCGTCGCGGTGAGCAAGATTGCTGGCGATGAATTGCTGGTCTGGGCCGCACGCAAACACGAAGGCAGCTCGGTGCCGAAGGTCAATGTGCTGTGGACTGACGGCCTCGGCGTGATGAGCAGCGGCGCAACCGATGCCGATGGTTTGCTGCGCCTGAAACACGTCAGCCCTGAGCGCTCGTTCGTCATCGGCGAGGACGAAGAGGGCGGGGTGTTCGTCTCCGAAAACTTCTATTACGACAGCGAAATCTACGACACCAAACTGTATGCCTTCACCGACCGGCCGCTGTATCGCCCGGGTGATTGGGTGTCGTTGAAGATCGTTGGTCGAGAGTTCAAGAATGCGCGGGATTCGGTGCTGCCGGGTGCGGCAGATGTCAGCGTCGCGGTGCTGGATGCGACGGGCACCGAGTTGCAGCACCTCGATTTGAAACTCGATTCGAAGGCCGGCACTCAGGGCCGCTTCCAGTTGCCGGATAACGCGGTGGCGGGCGGTTACGAGATTCGTTTCAACTACAAGGATCAGGCCTACAGCAGCGCTTTCCGTGTAGCCGAGTACATCAAGCCGCACTTCGAGATTTCGCTGAACCTGGCCAAACAGGATTACCGCACCGGCGAACCGGTGAAGGGCAGTCTGGTGCTGCTGTACCCGGACGGCAAACCGGTGGCCAACGCCAAACTCACTCTGAGTCTGCGCGCGCAACAACTGTCGATGGTCGACAACGAACTGCAATACCTCGGGCAATTCCCCGTGGAACTGACCAGCACCGAACTGACCACCGACAGCAAGGGCAACGCGACCCTCGACCTGCCGGCCGCCGACAAACCGAGCCGCTACATGCTCACCGTGTTTGCCAGCGATGGCGCGGCGTATCGGGTCAAGACCACCAAGGAAATCCTGATTGACCGTGGCGCCGCAAGCTTCCGCTTGAGCGCGCCGCAACGCTTCAGTGCGGTCGGCGACAAGGTTGCGTTCAGCTACGCCAACGAGGGCGGCAGCGAGCAGAGCAAAGCGGTGACGCCGAGCACTTATGGCTGGGTGCGTCTGGAAGACCAGAGCACGGGCGAAGGCAAACTCGCGGCGACGGACAAGGGCTTCAGTCTGGCGTTTGATCGTCCCGGCACTTACAACCTGACGTTGAAAGACCAACACGGTCGCGTGCTCGGTGCCACCGGGCATTCGGTCACCGGCGATGGCGTCAAAGCAGTGCCAGGCACCGTGGAAATCGTCCTCGACAAACCTGAGTACAAGGCAGGCGATGAAGCGCTGGCGCTGATCACGTTCCCGGAGCCGGTCAGCGATGCCTTGCTGTCGCTGGAACGCGACAAAGTCGAAGCCACCGCGCTGCTGGCCAAGGGCGGCGACTGGCTGAAACTGGAAAAACTCAGCGACACCCAATACCGCGCGCGCATCCCGGTGAAAGACAACTTCGCGCCGAACCTGACCTTCTCCGTGCTCTACACCAAGGGTGGTCAGTACAGTTTCCAGAACGCCGGGATCAAAGTGGTCGCGCCGCAAATCGACGTGGCGATCAGCACTGACAAACAGGTTTATCTGCCGGGCGACACTGTCACGGTTGACCTCACCACGCAGTTCGCCGGCAAAGCGGTGCCGGCGCATCTGACCGTCAGCGTCGTCGACGAAATGGTTTACGCGCTGCAACCGGAAGTCGCGCCGACCATCGACCAGTTCTTCTATCACCCGCGCCGCAACAACGTGCGCACCAGCGCCAGCCTGTCGTTCATCAGTTATGACGTCGCGCTGCCGGGCAGTCCGGGGGCGCCGGGCAAAGCCAACCGCAGTGAGCGCGGGGTGAAAGTGCTGGAGCGTCCGCGCCGTGAAGACGTTGACACCGCCGCTTGGCAACCGGAGTTGTTGACCGGCGCCGATGGCAAAACCCGCTTCACCTTCAAGATGCCAGACTCGCTGACCCGCTGGCGCATCACTGCCCGAGCGATCGCCGACGACGGTCAGGTCGGGCAGAAGAAGCAGTTCGTGCGTTCGGAAAAACCGCTGTACCTGAAGTGGAGCGGCCCGAGCAAATTCCGCAAAGGTGATCAGCCACAGCTTGGTGTGTTCGCGTTCAGTCAGGCCGAGAAACCGGTGAAGGCTGAATTGGTCACTCACTACGCTGGCACCGAACAGCGTCTGCCGGTGACTTTGAACAACGGCATCAATTACCTGCCACTGCCAGGGTTCGCATTGGCTTCCGGCGAATGGACTGCGGAACTGGTGCAGGACGGTAAAACTGCTGATGCCTTGGCTGTACGCCTCAGCGCGACGGGTGATGGCTGGCAAGCGACGCAGACGCAAAGTCTCGACGTCGCCAGCGGCGATACGCCGTTAAGCCTGCCAGTGGATGCCACCGATATTCGCTTGCGTCTGGACGACAGTCCGCAAGCGCTGTTCCGCTCGACGCTTGATGATCTGCTCAGCTATCCGTACGGCGGCGTCGAACAAACGGCCAGCCGCTTGCTGCCGTTGAGCATCGCTTATCCATCGCTGGTGTCGAACCCGCAGATCCGCGATCGCTTGCGCCTGATCATGCAAAACAGCCGTCTGCGTCTGGTGCAAATGGCCGGGCCATCGGCGAGCTTTACGTGGTGGGGCTACGACGGTGAGCCGGATGCGTTCCTCACCGCTTACGCCTATTACGCCGACTTCAACGCCAGCCAAGTGCTGGAACTGACCTTGCCGCCGGAGCACTGGCTGCGCGTGTTGGAGGTTTACGCTAAACAAGCGCCGAACACGCCGTTGCTGCAGCGCGCGTTGATTCTGTCGTTCGCCAAACAGATGCATCTGCCGGTGAATTCGTTGCTGACAGGGTTGATGGAGGATCTGGCCAAGGCTGGTGAAGGCAATGCCGAAACCATGCTCGACGATGGCCAAAACAGTTTGGTGATGAGCGATCCGGATTCAGCGCTCGGTCTGGCGGCGGCGCGGGTGTTGACCGCAGCGTTGGCTGCGCAGTCGAAAGTGACCTTGCCGGAAGCCTTCAATCGTCAGGTGGGCGCTGCGCAACAGCGTCTGTCGGTGAGTTCGCAGCCATTTGCCGAAGCGCTGAATGTGTCGCTGCAACCGTTTGATCAGGCGCGCGCGCAGGCTTTGTTGCAACGCCTGTTACCGCAGCAATCGACCCTGGAACGAGCGCTGGCGCTGACCTGGCTACAACGCAGCATCGCTCAAGCCTCGCCGACCATCGCGCTGACGCCGGGTGAAGGCTGGAAGAAAAACTACGGTGCATCTGGTGAGATGTACTGGACGTGGCAGGGCGCGACGCCGGTGCCAAGCGTGTTGACGGTTTCCGGTACTCAGGAGCGTCCATTGCGCGCGGCGCTGAGCTTCCAGACTCAGCAGCCGGCAGTCGATCCGATGGCCGTGACCATCACTCGTCGTCTGTCGCGACTGGTGCCGGGCGACGAAGCTTTCACCTTCAAACTGGAGCCGGTCGGCATTAAACCGCTGTCCAGCGACAGCTTGTACCTGGACGAAGTGATCCTCACCAGCAAAGCGCCGAAGCCGCTGCGTTACGGCATGCTCGAAGTGCCGTTGCCGCCGGGTGCCGATGTTGAGCGCACAACGTGGGGGATCAAGTTGCAGGGCAAGGAAGGCACCGAACCGACCGCACTGGAGAAGGCGCGCTTCGAGCCGGGACAGTTGGCTTACGCGGTGCCGGTGGATGCGCTGAGCGGCGAGTTGCGTCTGCGTCATCTGGTGCGTTTCTCGCAGAAAGGCCAGTTCAACCTGCCGCCGGTGCGTTTCACTCAGGTGTACGCGCCGCAGCATCAGGCCCAGGAAGCGAAAGCCGCGCTCGGTCAGGTCACGGTCAACTGACATGATCCGGTCGCTGCTGTGGCTGATGTTGTGTGTGATGCCTGCGCTGGCGACGGCGCAGGATGAGCCGCTGCGTCTGGCTTATAAAGGCGAGTTGTTGTCGCTGAATCACACGCAGTTGATTGCTCGCGAACCGTTGCCACCGACGCTGGACACGCCATTGGGCAGTCTGTGGAAGTTGTTCGTCTATGCGTGGCTGGTAGATGCCGGCGCGCAGGAACCGGCATATGAATGTCGCGGGCAGTCGAAGGAAGAGGTTTATTGCTGCACGGCGGGCGGCAAGATCGAACGTGATCAGGCGTTGGTGAAATCTTGCGGGTTGTATTTCGAGACTTCGCGGTTGGGGATCGCGGCTGGGGATTGGCGTGCTTATTGGCAGGCGCGGCAGGCGCCGTCGTGGTTGCTGGATTTGCCATCGGTGCAGCCCGCTCAACGAGTTTCTGTAATTGAGTTGCTAAACGTGTTGGCGACTTTGCCGGCGCAGGATCATGCGCGGCGGGTACTGCTCGATGTGCTGCTTAATGCAGCGGACGGCAATGTCGTCGGTGAACTGGGCGGACGTCTACGGGTGAAAACCTGGAGTTGGCTCGGCGATCAGGATCCACAGTCACGGCAGGGCGGGTTCGCGGGGTGGACGGCTGACGGCTCGCCGATCTGGGCGGGCGGGCGCGGCACCAGTCAGATGGTCTTGCGTCATTACGCGCAAGCGCTGTCGACGGTGTTGCCAATTACATGGCCGGCGGAAGCGGGGCGCTGTGTAGAAGTCGGCCTGTTTTCGAAATATCCGGTTTCGAGGGTTTTGGCGGGGAAGCGTATCGCGGCATCGGGTTCATTAAAGGGCGACTACCGTGTCGAGTTCGCCAACGGCAACGCGTTGGATATCCACAGCGACGGCGAACTGTTTCTGCTCAACGACAAACTCGTCGCCCGCGTGGATCGCGAAGAATACGTCGCCCGAGTCCTCGAGCGCGAAGCCAAAGCCGACCCCGCCGAAGCTGCCAAAGCACTTGCCGTCGCCATTCGCACCTATCTATTGCAGAACGCGACGCGCAATGGCGATTGCCTGAGTATTGATGACAGCAGCAATCGACAGCGAGTTGCGCCGCGTCCGGCCTCTGTCGAATCGCGCAACATTGCCGCGTGGACAGCCGATTTGGTGTTGGCCGGCAGTACGGTCACTTATCATTCGGATCAGCCCGGCCCGGACAAACTCTCTTGGCAGCAGGCTGTCGAGCAGGCGAATGCGGGGCAACGATATGACGCGATTTTGCTACACGCCTATCCGCGCGCCAGCCTCAGCCGTTGGGATAACCCGATTGCTTCTTGCCAAGCATTGCCCGCCGCACAGGACTGGCTGCAAAAACAGCGTCGTGGCTGGCGGCCAAAACTGGACAGCGAAACCGGCTACAACGAAGTCAGCACATTTGCCGTGTGCAAACTCGCGTTCGGACGACCTTACGTCGACCGCGAACGCCAGCGCATTTATGTGCGCGGCGTGCTGACCTTGCAGGATCGCCTCGATCTGACTCACGAATATCTGCACCTGGCCTTTGAAGCACATCCCAATGGCCAGGATGAAACCTACATCGAAGGGCTCGCCCGTCACCTTTTGCTGGAATAGACCATGACACTCCGTTATCCACAGGTCTTGCTGCTGCTCTGTGCCTTTAATGTGCTGCCCGTGGCCATGGCTGCCGACAGCGTCAAACTCGACACGCCGGTCGGTGGCTGGCGCAGCGGCGCGCCCGAAGGCGAGGGCGAAAGTTTTCGTCAGGCCGTCAACTACCCGGCCTCGTCAGTGAACACGCCGGTTGGCCAGGCCAAGACCGCGCGCATCAGTGGCGAGATCAAAGCCACGCCGAAGAGCAACGAGCCCGGCCGATTGATCGTCAACGGTGTGAGCATGCCGTTGAAGATCGACGAATCCGGACGCTTTGACCGACCGTTCTCCTTTCCCAATGGCAGCAACAGTGTCGAAGTGCGCAGCCCCGACGGTCAGCATCGACACCGCACGCAGTTTCTCAACACCAGCGGCGGCGCGACCCCGGCCAAGCTTCGCGTTTTATTGGCATGGGACAGCGACGGTACCGACCTCGACCTGCACCTCGTCACGCCCGATGGCGCGCACATCTGGTACGGCAATCGCGTCGCGCCAAACGGTGCAGCTCTGGATGTCGACGTCACTACTGGTTACGGCCCGGAAATCTTCGCCATGCCGGCACCGATCAAGGGTCAGTATCTGGTTTACGTGAATTATTACGGCGGTGGCTATCGTGGAGATGAAGAGGGAGGGGATGACGCGGTACAGCCGTTAACCACGGCGCAAGTAACGGTGATCACCGAAGAGGGAACACCGAGCGAGAAGATGGAGACGTTCCTTATCCCGATGCGCGCGGTGGGAGAGTTGACGCTGGTTAAGTCGTTTAGCTATCCGTGAGGCTCAGGTACAGCGATCGCAACGTTTGCACACGGTTACGCCCTAGATCCTTCGCGCCGTACAGGGCCTGATCGGCCTCCGAAAGCAGGCGCGACAGGTCATAACCGGATTCGCGCGTGGTCACCACGCCGATACTGACGCTGAGCAGTCCCGGCTCAAGGATCGACAGCTGGGCGAACGAACGGCGGATTCGCTCAGCGATTTCCAGCGCAGTCTGTTCATTGCATGAGCCGAGCAAGCAGGCGAACTCTTCTCCGCCGATGCGTCCGGATACATCTTCTTTGCGCAAACTTTCATCGACGATACGGGCGAACGCGATCAACGCCTGATCGCCGACGGGATGGCCATAGGTGTCGTTCAGGCGTTTGAAGTTATCCAGATCGCAGAGCAAAAGCGCGGCCGGTTCGTCTCGGTGTTTGCTATCAGCCAGCAGTTGCCCCGCATTGAGCATGAAAGCGCGGCGATTACCGATGCCTGTCAGCGGATCGCTGAAAGCAGCCGCTTTGAGTTTAAGTTCTGCGCGCTCTTTGACCATCGCCAGAGTGATGTAAGCGATACCGATTACATAGAGCATCGACTCGAACAGCATGAATGAGAAGAACGGCACACCTTCACCGCTCCCCAGTAATGCCTCGGTGACTGGCAAACCTTCATTCATAACGCTGCGCACGGCATAGAAAACAGTGTGCAGCGCCGTCAGTACCAGTGCTGGCATGAAGGCGACATCTAATGTGTGGCGGCTGCGCCAGAACTCCAGTGTCGTCACGACGCAATAACCAAACGCGAGAAGTGAGTAGGCCAGCACGCGATATGACATCGATTGGTAGAAGGCAGGTATCAGGCACAGCAACAGCCAGACAATCGAGCCGAAAAGAATCCCGGGTATGCAGGGTTTGCGACCGACCAGGGTGCGCATGGCTGTCCAGTTGAGTGCGGCGCTGATCAAAAGCGCGACATTGCCAAACAGAATCGGAATGAAGTCGACCCCGCGATCACGCCAACTGATCAGCACAACACCCAGTGCGGCCAACAGCATCATGCAGCCGAGCCAAGCCAGCGGCCGCTCACGGGTTTCGCGAAACCAGGCGTGGAGGGTCAACAGACCCGCCAGAGAAAATACGAAGACCGAGACTACTAGCAGGGTCGGGATGTGAAGGGCCATTCCATGGATTCCCGTAAGGCTCAATACCGACATCCAGCCGGTAAAGGGGATACGGGTAAAAACAGAGGTGTTGTTGATGACGGGATTTAGCACCGCTGCGACCCGTAAGGCAAGCGCTGGGTAAGAGGGGTGAAACGCTGCTTATATATAGGTACAAACAGGGTTAGGCAGAAAGAATGAAAAAGAGGTTGACGGCAG